>NZ_KE557273.1:0-56901 GCF_000442255.1 Salipiger mucosus DSM 16094
GCCGCCGCTCGGACCGGATACCAAAGCAGTATCCGACCAGGAGCATGCGGATCAGCAATTCGGGATCGACGGAGGGGCGCCCTGTGTGACTGTAGAAATCGGCAAGGTAGGCGCGGATGCTGCTGAGATCGACGAACCGATCAATGGATCGAAGCAGATGATCCCGGGGGACGTGATCTTCCAGCGAGAACTCGTAGAACAGCGCTGGCTGCGCCTCCTGCTTGGATCCCATCATCGCCATTCCTCCCGCCCGTTGGCGGAATTGAATCAGCAAGATGCCCCTCGATCAAGCGCGAGTTTTTCAACAAAATAGGCCGAACCAACATCCTCTTCGCGGCATCGCCCCGGTCGCGCGCGCCCCTGGACCAGGTGCCGGACGGCTACGGCCCCACGCAGCTCTCCGACGCGCGGGCCTTTACCGACGATCGCGGCTGGGTCGGGCACCGCTGAGCCCGCATCTTCATCGGTCGGTTCCTGGCGGTTGCCGACTCTGGCCCGGAGGCCAGCCGACGCGGCGCGGCCTGGCGCGCGAGGGCATCGGCCGAGCCGATCATGTGAGAGGGATCAGCCGTCCGAGCGGGAGGACGAAGGGCTTTTGGCTGCGCTGGTTGCGCGCCTCGGGGGCGTGCCGTTGCCCTCTCACCAGACCGGCGGCGTCGTGATCCAGATCACGCGGGTCTCGACCTCGGCCAGGTTTCGGAAACGGTGCGGCCGCGTGCTTTCGAAGTGAAAGGCATCCCCCGGCGAAAGCTGGTAGCGATGGTCATCCACGACGAGCTCCAGTCGTCCGCTCAGGACGAGACCGCATTCCTCGCCCTCGTGGGCGTAGGACTCCTCGCCGGAGCTGCCGCCTGCCTCGAGGACGATTTCCATGACTTGCAGCGCGCCCTCGTCGTGAACGGTCAGGAAGGATTTCACCATCTTCCGGTCGCCGAAGTCGACCGTCTTGCGGCGGTCCGCCCGCACGATCATGCGCGATTCGCGGCTGGCCCGCGCCTCGCCGTCGTCGAAGAGCGACAGGAAGGGAATGCCGATGACCTCGCAGATGGCCCGCAGGTTGCGCACCGAAGGCGAGGAGATGCCGCGTTCGATCTGGCTCAGCAGGCCGGTCGAGATGCCGACGCCATCGGCCACCAGTTGCAGCGAGAGGCCGCGCGCCTTGCGGGCGCGCCGAACGGCATCCCCGAGCGAGACATCGTCCGTCTCGTCCAGCGGGTTCGTCTTCAGCTTGGCTTCGGTTTCGAGAAGGGACAACGGCGATTCTTCATCTTCGTGAACGGGCTTGTCGCGTGCCGCGCGGCTGCACACACCGCCTTGTTACCTGAAATGAGTAAGGAAATGAAGGTTTTCTGTGCGGAGATCGAGACAATTTCATTTGAGTGAAGAAATTTGGTGGATCGAGTTGCATCCCCTAATGTCTTCAATATGGTGAAGGCTCCAATTGCAGAATGCCGCCCGGCGCGACCCGGGAAGAGCCCGCCACGGGCCGGCCTCCATAACAACAGGGAGTTACAATCATGAAATTCAGCAATCTCGTCTGCGCGGCCGCGCTGGCGCTCGCCGGCACGGCGGCCTCCGCACAGGAAAGCCTCTCGGTCGGTGTCACCACGACGGGCGTGCCCTTCACCTTCATCGACACCTCGACGCAGGACCCCACGGGCGCGATGGTGGACCTCGCGGCGGCGATCGCCGAGGACATCGGCCGCACGCCCGAGTTCGAGGTGATGCAGTTCTCCGGCCTGATCCAGGGCCTGAAGATCGGCCGCATCGACCTGATTTCCGCCGGCATGTTCGCCACCGACACCCGCAAGGAAGTCGTGGACTTCAGCCAGACCGTCTACAGCTACGGTGACGCGATGTTCGTTGCCGCGGATGACGAGACCGAATATGCGATCGACGACCTCGAAGGCGAAGTCGTGGGTGCGCAGATCGGCACGACCTTCGCGGACCAGCTGCAGGCGATGGGCACCTTCAGCGAGGTGAAACTCTACGACAGCCTCGTGGACATCATGCGCGACGTGCAGCTCGGCCGGATCAAGGCGGGCTTCGGTGACAAGCCGATCATCGGCTACCAGATCGCGCAGAACCCGCAGCTTGGCGTGCGCCTGGTCGAGGGTTACGAGCCGATGGGCATGGGGCAGGTCGCCCTCGCGGTCTCCAAGGAGAACCCGGAGCTGCTCGAGCAGGTCAACGCATCGATCTCCGAGATGAAGGAGAGCGGCGAGCTCGAGGACATCTTCGGCAAATACGGCCTCTAAGGCCCTTTCGACACGGGCGCGGTCCCGACGGATCGCGCCCCAATCCTGCTGCATCATCGAGGGATTCAGATGGCCCCTTTATCCGAACGGATCGTGGAGTACCTTCCACTCCTGATCTCTGGCCTTTGGCTCACGGTCGCGGTGACGTTCCTGTCGCTGATCCTGGCGACCGCGCTCGGGCTTCTCTGGGCCACCATGCGCACCTCGGGCAATGCGCTGATCGAACGCCCGGCCCGTTATATCGTCGAGTTCCTGAGGGGCATCCCGATCCTGGTGGTGCTGTTCTACATCTACTTCGTCATGCCCGAACTGGGCGTCGACCTGTCGGCCTTCCAGGCCGGGGTGATCGGCCTGGCGCTGACCTATTCGTGCTACATCGGCGAGACCTTCCGCGGCGGCATTGAGGCCGTCGACAAGGGGCAGGTCGAAGCCGCCAAGTCGATCGGAATGCGCCACGGCAAGATGATGCGCCGGATCGTCCTGCCCCAGGCTTTTCGCATCTCGCTGCCGCCCTACGGCAACAACATGGTCATGCTTCTGAAGGACAGCTCGCAGGTCTCGGTGATCTCGGTGGCCGAACTGACCCTGCAGGGCAAGATGCTGGCCTCGTCGACCTTCGACAACCTGACCGTCTTCTCGATGGTCGCGGTGCTCTACCTCTGCCTGACGATCCCGCTCAACTTCCTGATGCGCCGCCTCGAACTCAGAATGGGAGCTTCGCTGTGATCCGCTTCGAGAACGTCCACAAGTCTTTCGGCCATATCGAAGTGCTCAAGGGCATTGATGGGGAAGTGGAAAAAGGCCAGGTCGCCTGCCTGATCGGCGCCTCCGGGTCGGGCAAGTCAACGCTGCTGCGCTGCGTGAACGGCCTCGAGGATTACCAGCAGGGCCGCATCCTCGTGGACGACCAGCTTGTCGATGCGCATGCCGCCTCGATTCACGACATCCGCACGCGGGTGGCGATGGTCTTTCAGCGCTTCAACCTCTTCCCCCACATGACGGCGCTCGAGAATGTCATGGAAGGCCCCCTGCACGTTCTGGGAGAGCCCAGGGCCGAGGTGCGGGAGCGCGCCGAGGAACACCTGACGCGCGTTGGCCTTGCGGACCGCGTGAACAGCTATCCCTCCGCCCTCTCGGGCGGGCAGCAGCAGCGCGTGGCCATCGCCCGGGCGCTTGCCATGCGCCCCGACGCGATCCTGCTGGACGAGCCCACGTCGGCGCTCGACCCGGAGATGGTGGGCGAGGTGCTGACCGTTCTGCGCGATCTCGCCGAGGAGCGGATGACGATGCTGGTTGTCACGCACGAGATCCAGTTCGCGCGCGAGGTGGCGAGCAGCGTCTTCTTCCTCGACAAGGGGCTCATCGCCGAGCACGGGTCGGCCGAAGAGGTGCTGACCCGGCCCCAGAATGCGCGCACGCAGGACTTCCTGCGTCGCGTCACCCATCCGGTCTGAACGGAGGTCGTCATGCGTTTCACGTCGCTCTGGTCGGCGACAGCCGGGGCCGCGCCCGGCTGGCCCGCCTTGCAGGACAGCCGCCGGGCCGACGTGCTCGTCGTGGGTGGCGGATTCCAGGGCTTGTCGGCCGCGCTGCATCTCGCGGAGGGCGGCGCGGACGTGGTTCTTCTGGAAGCCGAGACGCCGGGCCACGGGGCCTCCGGGCGCAACGGCGGCCAGGTGATCCCGGGCCTGAAGGACGATCCCGACGCGCTCGACGCGCTTCACGGAGCTGAAACGACCGCCTTCGCGGGCGCCACCGCGCAGACGCTGTTCGACCTGGTGGACCGGCTGGGTATCGATTGCGATCCCGTCCGGGGCGGCTGGATACAGGCCGCCTCCCGGCGCAAGCATCTGCCCGGGCTGCGCAGCCGCATGGAGCAGTGGCAGGCGCGCGGCGCGCCGGTCGAGTGGCTGGATGCCCGCGACATGTCCGAGCGTATCGGCTCCGACGTCTTCCACGGGGGCTGGCTGGACAAGCGGGCCGGCAAGATCCACCCGCTGAAACTGGCGTGCGGGCTTGCAGTCGCCGCGAGCGCCGCAGGGGCGCAGATCCACGGCACGTCCCCCGTCGCCCGGCTCGAGCGGCAAGGTGGGCTTTGGCGGGCCCGCACGAAGGGCGGCGCGGAGGTCACCGCGGATCGGGTCATCCTCGCGACCAACGCCTACACGACGCGCCGGTTCTTTCCGGCGCTCAGCCAGACCATCGTGCCGGCCAACAGCTTCCAGCTCGCGACGGCGCCGCTGTCGGACGCGCAGCTGTCGCGCATCCTGCCGTCTGGCGCCGCGGTGTCGGAAAGCCGCAGGGTCGGCACCTATTTCCGCACCGGACCGGAAAACCGTCTGCTGATCGGCGGACGCGGCAGCTTTGCCGATCCCGGCAGTGCGAGCGACTTCCGGCGCCTCGAGGCCGAGCTGGCCGCGATCTTCGGGCCGGGGTTCGAGGTCACGCATCGATGGTTCGGCCGTGTCGGCATGACGCCGGATCACCGGATCAGGCTGTGCGAGCCGGAGCCCGGCCTGATGGCGGGCATCGGCTTCAATGGCCGGGGCGTGGCTCTCGCGGTGTCGCTGGGACGTGCGCTTGCGCAAAACCATCTGCAAGGCACCAGGCTGCCGTTTCCGGTCGAGACCCGTCCGAAGCGACTGCCGCTGCACGGGCTTCACGCGGTCTACGGCGGTGTGGCGATCCATTACTACCGGCTGCGGGACGCGCTCGAGAGCTGAGCCTCTTTCTCCTGCAGCCGGAAGGAGCGGCGATGCCGCTCACTCGGGTTGCGGGAAGGCGTCGCGCCAGCGCCGGATGAAAAGCTCGCGCTTGTCGGCGTCCATCGCGACCAGGAGTGTCGGGTCGAGGCCGATCGGGCGCTCCATTGTCTCCACGGTGCCCGTGACCTCGACGATCTGGCCGTCGCCCTCGTCCAGACGGATCATGAGATCGTTGGCCTCCAGCCCGGCCCGGCCCTCGGGCGAGAGCAGGTAATCGAGCAGGTCCCGGGCGAGCTCGGGCGCGGCGGCGCCGGCGGGGATCATGGCCGCGCGGGAGAGGATGAGGGTGTAGTCCTCGGGTGCGACGACGCCGAGCCGGTCGTCCCGGCGGGCGCGCTGGATCGCGTAGGACCCCAGGACATTGTAGGCAACGAGGTACCGCCCCGACGCGACCCCGTCGATGATCTCGGCCGAGCAGCAGGTCGCGATCGCGCCACTGCGGCCGAAGGCCTCCATCAGGCCGCCGAAGGTCGTCGCCTCGAGCGAGTCGATGAAGGCGAAGAGAAAGCCCAGGCCCGATTCCTCGATGTCGTAGGTCGCCACCCGCCCGGCGAAGCGGCTGGTCTCGGGCCGCAGCAGGTCGAGCAGATCGAAGCGCGACCGCGGCACC
Source organism: Salipiger mucosus DSM 16094 (assembly GCF_000442255.1). Lineage (GTDB taxonomy): Bacteria > Pseudomonadota > Alphaproteobacteria > Rhodobacterales > Rhodobacteraceae > Salipiger > Salipiger mucosus. Next base: position 5,634 of record NZ_KE557273.1, read on the forward strand.
TCGGCCGGGGTGAGCAGGTCGCGGTTGTAGACCACGACCGCGGGTTCGCGGCTCACGCCCCAGAGCTGGTCGCGCCACGACAGCTGCGGAGCGAGCGCCTGGGTCCAGCCCGAGGTCGCGGTCGAGGCGCAGCCCTCGTTCACGAGCCCGACCATGTGATGCGCGGCCGAGCTGATGACGAGGTCGGCGCCGGCCTGTCCGCTTTGGCACTCCTGTTCCGAGATCGCGCGCAGATCGTTGGAGCCCCACTGCTCGTAGAGGACACGCGTCTCGCTGCGGGCCTCGGCATAGGCCTCGATCACGGGGCCGAGCACCGCAAGGTCCGTCGTGCTGCGCAGCACGAGCGCGTTCGTGGCGTCCCCGGGTCCGATGACCGCCGTCAGCTCAGCAGTCTGCGCGGCGAGCGGTTGCGAGAGCATGGCCAGGAGGATCGCGAGCCGGATCATGCCGCGCGCCCCGGAAGCTCGATGGCGACGACGAAGCCCGCGTCGCCGGTCTTCATTGTGATGCGGCCGCGGTGCACCTCGGCCACCTCGCGCGCGATGGCGAGGCCGATGCCGCTGCCGCCGGCCGCGCCGCGGGAGGAGAAGCGCTCGGTCGGGCCCTGCGTCATGTCCTCGGCCGGTCCGCTGCCGCAGTCGCTGACCCAGAGGGCGGCCTGCGGGCCGGGCGTCACGCCAAGGCGGATCGGCGGCTTGCCGTGGCGGAGCGCGTTGGTCAGCAGGTTCTTGCCCGCCTCGGCCAGCGAGAGCGCATCGCCGGTCACAGGCACGGCCCGGCCCGGAAGCTCGAGCATGACCTCGAGCCCGGCCTCGACGAAGAGGTCGTCGGTTGCCTCGACGATCTCGACGGCCACGTCGCGCAGATCCAGCAGCGTCGCCGGCTGCGTGTCGGCGCGGTGGATGATCATCGCCCGGCTGAGGATCTGGTCGAGCAGCCGCCCCAGCCCCACCGCGCGGTCCTGGATCCGGGCCGTGATGTGGTCGCGCCGCTCGGGGTCGTTCTCGGCGGCGGCAAGCTGGGCCTGCGCCCGGATCGCCGCGACAGGTGTGCGCAGCTGGTGGGCGGCATCGGCGATCAGCTTGCCGGTGGCGACGCTCTGGCGGTCGAGGCGGGCCATGAAGCCGTTCAGCGAGGTGAGCATGCCGGCCACCTCCCTCGGCGCGGCAAGGGACAGGGGCGTGAGGTCGGTGGAGTCGCGCGCCGCGAGCGCCTCGCCGATGCGGGGAAGCGGCTGCAGGGCGCGGCTGACCACGAGCCAGGCGAAGAGCGCCATGACCGCACCCGCCCCGCCCAGCACGAAGAGGGCATTCTGCGCGATGTCCCGGGCGAGGTCGCGGCGCGCGAGCAGCGTGTGGCCGATCACCACGCGGACCGGCCCCGAGAAGCTGCGTTCGGCGAAGCGCCGGGTCAGCGCGACATAGCGGGCAGGTTCGGGGCCGAAGGTCGCGTCGTAGAAGACCACTTCACCGCCGTCACCGTCTTCAGGCAGCGGTGTTGCGGGGTCGCCCGTGAGCGTCGCACCGTCCGGGCCGACGACCCGGTAGCGGATGCGGTCGTCGGGCGCGAGCGACATGAGCTCGAAAGCCGAGATCGGCAGATCGACGATCGCGTCGCCGTCCCGGATCGAGATCGCGGTGGCGATGTCGGCCGCGGCGCCGAGCAGGAGACGGTCGTAGGCCTCGCGCGCGGCCTGCTGTCCGTAGGCCAGCGCCGCGATCAGCACGACCGCGCCGCCCAGCACGAGAACGGATCCCACCGCCAGCGCCACGCGGGTCTTGAGCGAGAGCGTCGCGCGCACGCCCGCGTCAGGCATCGTCGGCGTCCATGCGGTATCCGAGCCCGCGATGCGTTTCGATCCGCGCGCTGGAGCCGGCCAGCTTCTTGCGCAGCCGGGCGATGTAGAGTTCGACGGCGTTGGTGCCGACCTCGGCCCGCTCGAAGGAGAACAGCCCCTCGAAGAGCCGTTCCTTGGACAGGATTCGGCCGCGCTGGGACATCATCAGGTTGAGCAGGGTCATCTCGCGGCGGGTCATGGGCACCGGCGCTCCGCCGACCTGGACCGACTGCGCCGCCGGATCGAAGGCGAGATCCCCGAGCTGCATCACGCCGCTCGCCTGGCCCTTGTCGCGGCGGATGAGAACGCGCAGCCGCGCCTCGAGCTCGCGCAGGTCGAAGGGTTTGACGAGGTAGTCGTCGGCGCCCGCGTCCAGCGCCTCGACCCGCGCGGTCACCTCGAATTCGGCGGTCAGGATCAGGATCGGCGTGCCGGCGCCGCGCTTGCGCAGCTGCCGGAGCAGGCTGCGGCCGTCGCCGTCAGGCAGGCTGAGGTCGAGCACGATGCATTCGTAGGACTGCACGGCAAGGAATTCCTCCGCCATCTGCAGCCTGTCGGCGAGATCGCAGGCGTAGCCCGCCCGCTCGAGGCTCGCGACCACGGCCTCTCCGACGTCGGCAGTGTCTTCCACGATGAGAATGCGCATCCGGCCCCTGTCTTGCGTCGGCACACTCTATTCCCTCGGCGCGGCGCGGGAAAGCGCCGCGTGTGCCGGGATGACAGGTTGGTGACAGGTTCGGACGCTAATGTCCGCCGCGACGGGACGCCACGAGCCGGCCCGTGGAAGTACCAGGAGGAGACACATGACACTCACGACCATCCGGCGCGGCCTTGCCGCCGCTGCCATCCTGGCCTGCGCGCCCCTTGCCGCAGCCGCACAGGATTTCACCCCCGAGAACCCCGAATGCATCGCCCCGGCCAACCCCGGCGGCGGCTGGGACTTCACCTGCCGCCAGGTGGGCAAGTCGCTTCAGGATCTCGATCTCATCCCCTCGACCATGCAGGTGGTGAACCTCTCCGGCGGCGGCGGCGGCGTGGCCTTTGCCGAGGTCGTCAACAAGCGCGCCGACGACAACGACCTGATCGTCGCGGCCTCGTCGGCAACCGCAACGCGGCTGGCGCAGAACGCCTACCCGGGCAACACCATGGACCAGGTCCGCTGGCTGGGCGCGATCGGCGCGGACTACGGCGTGATCGCCGTTGCCGCGGACAGCGAGATCGACACGCTTCCGGAGCTGATGGACCAGATCAAGGCCGATCCGTCGTCCACCTCCATCGGTGGCGGCTCCGCGGTCGGCGGCTGGGATCACCTCAAGGTCCTGATCGCCGCGCAGGAATCGGGCATCGAGGACGTGCGCCAGGTCAAGTACATCGCCTTCGCCGGCGGCGGCGAGGCCGTGACGCAGCTGCTGGCCGGCTCGCTGCAGGCCTTCACGGGCGATCTGTCCGAAGCGCAGGGTTTCGTGGAATCGGGCGACATCAAGGTCGTCGCCGTGCTGGCGCCCGAGCGCCTCGGAGGCGACTACTCGGAGTTCCCGACCGCGCGTGAACAGGGCATCGACGCCATCGGCGCCAACTGGCGCGGCTTCTACGCCCCCGGCGACATGAGCGACGCGGCCTACGACTACTGGGTCGACCGCATCGGCACGCTCTACGACAGCGATGAGTGGAAGACCGTGATGGAGAACAACGGCCTCGCGCCGCTCGACCTCCAGGGCGAGGAGTTCCAGAGCTTCGTCGCGGACTCGGTCCAGAGCATCCAGGACATCTCGCGCGAGATCGGCATTCTCCAGTGATCCGCTGACATCGCATGGGCGCATCCGGCCACGGCCGGGTGCGCCGCCCGCATTTTCCAATCCGACGGGAGATATCTCAATGAGCGACCGCATCTTCGGCGGGATCGGTCTGGTTCTCGCCATCATCTTCGCCTGGCAGGCATCCATCATCCAGGAGAGCTTCCTGTCCGATGCCGTGGGCCCGAAGATGTTCCCCTACATCATTGCCGCGGTCATGGCCGCCGCCTCGATCTATTTCCTGGCGAAGCCCGACCCGGCGCCCGACTGGCCCAGCACGGGGCACCTGGCCGAGATCGGCCTCGCCGCCCTGGTGATGTTCGCCTACGCGCTGCTGCTGCCCGAGCTCGGCTTCGTCATCGCGACCTCGGTTGCCGCCGCCTACCTGACCTGGCGCCTCGGCTCCCGCCCGGTGCAGAGCATCGTCATCGGCGTTGCCACATCGGTCGGCATCTACGTGATCTTCCGCCTCGTGCTGGGCCTGAGCCTCGCCCGCGGCCCGCTCGGTTTCTGAGGAGCGCACCATGGAACTCATGTCCCAACTCGGCGACGGCTTCGCTGTCGCGCTCACCTGGCAGAACCTCGCGCTGGCGCTGATGGGCTGCTTTCTCGGCACGATCATGGGGGCCCTTCCGGGGCTCGGCCCGTCGAACGGCGTCGCCATCCTGATCCCGCTCGCCTTTACCCTCGGCCTCGGCGCCACGCCGTCGCTGATCCTTCTCACCAGCGTCTACTACGGGGCCATGTACGGGGGGCGGATCTCGTCGATCCTGCTGAACATCCCCGGCGACGAACCGGCGATGATGACCTGTCTCGACGGCTACCCGATGGCGCAGCAGGGCCGTGCCGGCGAGGCGCTCGCCCTCTCCGGGGTCGCCTCTTTCGTGGGCGCCTTCTTCGCCACCTGGGGGCTGGTGCTGCTGGCGCCGCAGCTGGTCAAGGTCGCGCTGCTCTTCGGGCCGGCGGAATACTTCGCGCTCTTCGCGCTGGCCTTCGCCACGCTGGGCGGGATCTCCTCGACCAACCAGGCGAAGTCGGCCTTCGCCGCGGCGCTCGGCCTCGGCCTCGCGATGATCGGCGTCGACACGCAGACCGGCGTGCCGCGCTTCACCTTCGGCGAGGTGCACCTCTACGACGGCATCGACTTCCTCGTCGCCATCGTGGGCCTCTTCGCGCTGTCCGAGGTCTTCATCTTCCTCGAGCATCGCGGCACCGAACGCGACATCTCGAACCGTCCGAAGATGGAGATCGGCCGGATCATCCCCTCGTGGAGCCTGATCCGGTCCTGCATCCCGACCATGGGCCGGACCACGGTGCTGGGCTTCATCGCCGGCGTGCTTCCGGGGGCCGGGGCCTCGCTGGGGTCCTTCATCTCCTACTCGATGGAAAAGCGCCTGGTGGACCGCAAGAAGACCTTCGGCACCGGCGATCCGCGCGGTGTCGCGGCGCCCGAGGCGGGCAACAACGCGGCGGCCGGCGGGGCGCTGGTGCCGATGCTGGCACTGGGTGTGCCGGGATCGGGTACGACGGCGGTGCTGCTGGCGGTTCTGCTGGCGCTCAACATCACGCCCGGCCCGCTGCTCTTCACGCAGAACCCGGACGTGGTCTGGGGCCTGATCGCGGCGCTCTTCATCGGCAACGTGATGCTTCTGGCCATGAACATCCCGATGGTGGGGCTCTTCACCCGCGTCCTGCTGGTGCCGCCGCGGATCCTCATGCCGATCGTCGCGATGATCTCCTTCGTCGGGATCTACGGCATCTCGGGTTCGAGCTTCGACCTCATGGTCATGGTCGGCTTCGGCGTGATGGGCTGGGTGCTGCGCAAGCTGGACGTCCCGCTGGTGCCGATCATCCTCGGCACGCTTCTCGGCAACGAGATGGAGGTCAACTTCCGCCGGGCCGTGAACATCGCCGACGGCGACTACTCGGTGCTGGTCTCGTCCCCGCTCACGATCATCCTGTGGACCGTGGCCATCATCGGTTTCATCCTCCCGATCCTCGTCGGAGGCGTCGTGCGCCGGCGGATGCGGATGGCGAAGGACGTCGAGGGATCGACCGTCGACTGATCCCCGGCGGTTCGAAGAAAAAGGCCGTTCGCCCCTTGCAGGGCGAACGGCCATTCTTGTGCCTGGGCGCGCTAGACGATGCCGCCGCCGCTGCCGTCGGCCTTGGGGCGGGTCTGCGCGACCGCGGCGCGGTAACCCGAGCGGCGGTAGGCCGAGACCGGGTCGATGGCCGCGCCGCTTTCCCGCCGCGCCATCTGCAGGATCGGGGTGACGTCGGTACGGAAGGCCGCCTTGAGCGTTTCCGATGCCATGAGCGCGTCGTTCTCCTCCTGGTGGCCCGCCAGCGCGGAGCGGTCGACCAGTAGCGCCTGGGCGTAGGCGCGCTGCACCTCCATGGCGGAGTTCATCAGGCTCTCGATCGGGTCGGTGACGTTGTGGCTCTGGTCCAGCATGTGCGCCGGATCGAAGTCCGGGGTGCCCTCGGAGTCCACCAGCTCATTGAAGACGAGAAACAGGCGGTAGGGATCGATCGCGGCGGTGTCGAGATCGTCGTCGCCATATTTGCTGTCATTGAAGTGGAAGCCGCCCAGCTTGCCGAACTGGATGAGGCGCGCGACGATCATCTCGATGTTCACGTTCGGCGCATGGTGGCCGAGGTCGACGAGGCAATGCGCCTGCGCGCCCAATTCCTTGGCGATCATGTAGTTGGTGCCCCAGTCCTGCACCACGGTCGAGTAGAAGGCGGGCTCGAACATCTTGTGCTCGGTGAAGAGGCGCCAGTCGGCGGGCAGGCCGGCGTAGACCTCCTTGGCGCTGCCGAGGTAGCGCTCGAACTGCTTGGTGAAGTGACTCTGGCCGGGGAAGTTGGAGCCGTCGCCGACCCAGATGGTCAGCGCCTTGGAGCCGATCTTCTGCCCCAGCTCGATGCAGTAGAGGTTGTGCTCGACCGCCTGCGCGCGGGTCGCGGCGTCGGTGTGCGAGAGCGAGCCGTACTTGTAGCTGTGGGCCTGTCCCGGCTGGTCCTGGAAGGTGTTGGAGTTCATCGCGTCGAAGGCGAGGCCCGTCTCCTCGGCCTTGGCCAGGAGGTCGGCGGGGTCGGCATCGTCCCAGGGGATGTGCAGCGAGACGCGCGGCGTGGCGCCGGTCAGCTGGTGGATCACGCCGCAGTCGTCGAGCTTGTCGAAGACGTTGGCGGGTTCTCCCTCGCCCGGGAAGCGGGCGAAGCGGGTGCCGCCGGTGCCGACGCCCCACGAGGGGATCGCGACGCCGTAGGCGGCGACCCTGTCCTTGATGGCGGCGATGTCGATGCCGCGGCGCGAGAGGTGTTCGCCAAGCGCATCGTAGTCGGCGCGCAGGGTTGCGTCCGCCGCCTCGTTGGCCGCGGCGATGGTGGTTTCGTCGATCATGGGTCTCCTCCCTCGGGGTGCGCGCCGCCCGGTCGGGACGCGCGGCCCCGGTTCTGTCTCAGCGCGTGAAGGCCTGCACGTTGCCGGCGTCGACGTTCAGGATGTTGCCCGTCGATTTCGCGCTCGTGTCGGCGGCGAAGAAGTAGCAGGCCTCGGCGATGTCCTCGGGCAGCACGCTGCGCTTCAGCAGCGAGCGGTCGCGGTACATCTCTTCGAGCCCCTCCTTGTCGGTGCCATAGGTCGCGGCGCGCTGGTCGAGCCATTCGCCGGTCCAGATCTTGGAGCCGCGCAGCACGGCGTCGGGGTTCACCACGTTCACCCGGATGCCCTCGGGCGCGCCCTCGAGCGCAAGGCAGCGGGCGAGGTGGATCTCCGAGGCCTTGGCGGTGCAATAGGCCGAGGCGCCGGGCGACGCGGCGAGGCCGTTCTTCGAGGCGACGAAGACCATCGAGCCGCCGATGCCCTGTGCCTTGAGCACCCGGAACGCCTCGCGCGCGACGAGGAAGTAGCCGGTCGAGAGGATCGACATGTTCTTGTTCCAGAGCTCCAGCGTCGTGTCCTCGACCTTGGCCGAGGAGGCGATGCCGGCGTTCGAGACCACGATGTCGACCCCGCCGAATTCCACGGCCATGTCGGCGTAAGCGGCGGCGACGGCCTCTTCCGAGGTCACGTTCATCTCGACGCTGCGGACCATGTCGCGGCCGTAGCGCTGGACAAGCGCCTCCTTGGCCTTGCCAAGCGCCTCGGCGTCGATGTCGGCCAGCACCGCGCAGGCGCCTTCCGAGAGGTAACGCTCGGCCGTGGCCATGCCGATGCCCCCGGCGCCGCCGGTGACAATGGCGATTCGGCCGGCGAGGCTCTTGGGCTTGGGCATGCGCTGCAGCTTGGCCTCTTCGAGTAGCCAGTACTCGATGTCGAAGGCCTCCTGCTCGGGCAGGCCCTGGTATTCGCTGACCGCGTCCGAGCCGCGCATGACGTTGATGGCGTTGACGTAGAATTCGCCCGAGATGCGGGCTGTCGCCTTGTCCTTGGCGAAGGTGATCATGCCGACGCCGGGCACGAGGTAGACCACCGCGTTGGGGTCCCGCATGGCCGGGCTGTCGTCGTGCTTGCAGCGCTCGTAGTAGGCGGCGTAATCGGCGCGGTAGTCCTCGATCATGCCGCGCAGTCGGTCGAGCGTGCCGTCGATGTCCGGGTTCGCCGGGTCGAAATCGACCACCAGCGGGCGAATTTTAGTGCGCAGGAAGTGGTCCGGGCAGGAGGTGCCGAGCGCCGCGAGGCGCGGCATGTCGGTGGCGCCGACGAAGTCGAGCACCGCGTCCTGGTCGTCGAAGTGGCCGACCTTGTGGCTGTCCTCGGAAATCATGCCGCGAATCGCCGGCATCAGCGCGGCGGCGACGCGGCGGCGTTCGGCCTCGGGCAGCGTCGGGTGCGCCGCGCCGCCGAAGGGGGCGACGCCCTCGGTCTGCTCCTCGAACCAGGCGATGGCGCGGTTGATCGTGTCGAGCGTCAGCTCGTAGCACTCCTTGGCGTCGTCGGCCCATGTGAAGAGGCCGTGGCTTTCGAGGACGACGCCCTTGGCCTCGGGGTTCTTCCTGCAGAAATCCTCGAGCCAGAGGCCCAGTTCGTAGCCGGGCTTCTTCCAGGGCAGCCAGCCGATCTCGTCGCCGAAGATCTTCTGCGTCAGCTCTTTCGAGTTCGTCGAGGCCGCGATGGCGATGATCGCGTCGGGGTGGACGTGATCGACGTGCTTCTTCGGCACGTAGGCATGCAACGGCGTGTCGATGGATGCGGCGCGCGGGTTCAGGTCGTAGGTGCAGTGGGGCAGGTAGCCCACCATCTCGTCCTCGTGCTCGGGGCCGCGGTAAAGGCCCTTCAGCGCTTCGAGTTTCTCCATGTAGAGGGTCGCGAAGCCGGACTTGTCGATCGTGCCGATGTCGCCGCCCGAGCCCTTGACCCAGAGCACCTCGACCTCGGCGCCGGTCAGCGGATCGGTCTCCATCACCTTCGCCGAGGTGTTGCCGCCACCGTAGTTGGTGACGCGCTTGTCCGACCCCAGAAGGTTCGAACGGTAGAGCAGCTTGTCGGACTCGGTCATCCCGGACGCCTTCGCGTCGTCCCACAGGTTGTCGAGCCCGGTTCCGGACACGGTCTTGAGCATGGTGTTTCCTCCCATCAGGCCCGCGCTGGGCCGGTCGTGACGTTGGCCGCAGGATGGGTGGCGGAACCGCCATTGTCAATCACAAACAATCATAAGCAATCATTATGCAGCTGCAGAAAGATCAGTTTCGATCATTTATGATTGACAATGATTGGAATGCTGCGCCATGCTGCAGCACCAAGGGAGGCAATCCATGCACGAGAACGAGCGACATCGCGTGATCCTGTCCGCCGTCGAGGCCAAGCCGTTCGTGTCGGTGGCCGAGATGGTCGAGATGACGGAATCGTCCGAGGCGACGATCCGGCGCGACGTCGCGACCCTGCACATGCAGAAGAAGCTGCGCCGGGTGCGGGGCGGGGCCGAGTCGGTCGCGCCGCCGGCCGTGACGGGGCTGCTGGGGCGTCCGTTCTCGGTGAACCAGTCAAAGAATGCCGCGCAGAAGCGCGCCATCGGGCGCGCGGCGGTCGAGATGCTCGAGGACGGCGAGTCGATCATCATCAACGGCGGGACGACCACCTTCCAGATGGTGCATCCGCTGGCGACCCGCCGCTGCCAGGTCTTCACCAACTCGTTCCCGATCGCCGAGCACCTGCTGAAGCAGACCAAGAACACGGTCGTGCTGCCGGGCGGCACGATCTACCGCGAGCAGAACATCATCCTGTCGCCCTTCGACAACGACGTGACCCGCAATTTCTACGCGCGGCGCATGTTCATGGGCTGCCAGGGGGTGGCGCCGCTGGGGATCATGGAGCCGGACCCGCTGGTGATCCAGTCCGAGCAGAAGCTCATCGGGCAGGCGGAGGAGGTGGTGATCCTCGCCGACAGCTCGAAGTTCGAGAAACGGTCGAGCCTGATCCTGTGCCCGCTCGAGCGGGTTGACACGCTGATCACCGACGACCGCATGGAAGATGCCCACGCCGCGATGCTCGAAAGCGCCGGCGTGACGCTGATCGTGGCGCCCGTGGGCGCCGCGGACGAGGAGGAGGCCGAGGCGGGCTGACCGCCCGGCCGCATTCGCCAGTCGTTTCAAGGGAGGAAAACAAATGACACTGACCAGACGTTTCGCCATCGGGCTCGGCATCGCCGCGTCGCTGATGGGCTCGACCGCGATGGCGCAGGACAATGTCCGCATCGCGCTTGTCGCCAAGTCGCTGGGCAACGGCTTCTTCGAGGCCGCCGCGCGCGGGGCCGAGGAAGCCGCCGGAGAGCTCGGCAACACCGAGATCATCTACACCGGCCCGACCTCGACCACCGCCGAGGGCCAGATCGAGGTCATCAACTCGCTCATCGCGCAGCGGGTCGATGCCATCGCGATCTCGGCCAACGATCCCGACGCCGTCGTGCCCGCGCTTCAGAAGGCGATGCAGCGCGGGATCACGGTGATCTCGTGGGATTCGGGCGTCGCGCCCGAGGGGCGCGAGATGCACCTCGCGCCCTCGTCGGACGAGCTGATCGGCCAGACGATCATCAAGCTCGCCGCCGATCAGCTGCCCGAGGGCGGCAAGGTGGCGGTGCTGTCGGCGACCTCGACCTCGACCAACCAGAACACCTGGATCGAGGAGATGAACAAGGTCATGGACCAGTATCCCGACATCGAGGTGGTGGCGACGGTCTACGGTGACGACCTGGCCGACAAGTCCTACCGCGAGGCGCAGGGCCTCATGCAGTCCTACCCCGACCTCGACGCGATCATCGCGCCGACCTCGGTGGGCATCGTCGCCGCAGCGCAAGCGGTGCAGGACGAAGGCAAGGTGGGCGAGGTCAACGTGACCGGCCTGGGCCTGCCCTCGGAGATGGCGGGCGCGATCGAGAGCGGCGCGTCGAAGTCCTTTGCCATCTGGAACCCGGTGGACCTGGGCTACACCACGGCGATGATCGCGCATGCGCTGGCCACCGACGAGGCCACGGCCGAGCCGGGCGCCGAGATATCGACCGGCCGGATGGGCAGCGTGACGCTGGACGACAGCAACAGCGCGGCGATGTCCGAGCCCTTCACCTACGACGCGAGCAACATCGACGAGTTCAAGGGCATCTTCTGATCCTCTGAACACGTTCGCGCGCGCGGGGCGGATCCCGTCCCGCGCGGCCGCTCATCCTTCATCCACCGTCCTGCGGGGGTTCGATGAACTATTCCGAAAACATTGCCGGTGTCTCGGTCGCAACGGATCCGATCCTGCGGCTCGAGGGCATCACCAAGACCTTTCCGGGCGTGCGTGCGCTGGGGGATGTCGAGCTGGCGCTCTATCCCGGGCAGGTGACCGCCCTCGTGGGCGAGAACGGTGCGGGCAAGTCGACGCTGGTCAAGATCCTGACCGGCATCTACCAGCCCGACGGCGGCACAATCACCGTCGACGGACAGCCGACGCGCTTTCCGACCGCGACCGCCGCATCCGATGCGGGCGTGACCGCGATCCACCAGGAAACGGTGCTCTTCGACGAGCTGACCGTGGCCGAGAACATCTTCCTTGGCCATGCGCCGAGGGGGCGCTTCGGCCTGATCGACTGGACCGTGATGAACGACCGCGCGCAGGAGATCCTGACCCGGATCGGCGCGCAGATCGACCCGAAGACGGTGCTCCGCGAGCTTGGCATCGCGTCGAAGCACCTTGTGGCCATCGCCCGCGCGCTGTCTGTCGACGCGCGCGTCGTCGTCATGGACGAGCCGACCGCCTCGCTGTCGGCCGCCGAGATCGAGGAGCTTTACGAGCTGGTCGACCGGCTGAAGGGCGAGGGCAAGGCGATCCTCTTCATTTCGCACAAGTTCGACGAGATCTTCCGCATCGCCGACCGCTACACCGTCTTCCGCGACGGCGAGATGGTCGATGCAGGGCTCATCGCCGACGTCACCGAGGACCAACTCGTCGAGAAGATGGTCGGCCGCGCCGTCGACACGATCTTCCCCGAGCGCACCAGTACGCCGGGCGAGGACGTGCTGACCGTCGCCGGCTACTCGCACCCGACCGAGTTCGCCGACATCGGCTTCACCCTGCGCCGGGGCGAGATCCTGGGCTTCTACGGGCTTGTCGGTGCTGGCCGGTCGGAGTTCATGCAGGCGCTTTTCGGCGTGACGAAACCGTCGAAGGGGGCCTGCCGGATCGACGGCGAGGTCGCGGTGATCCGTTCGCCCGCAGAGGCCATTGCGAAGGGCATCGTCTATGTCCCCGAGGACCGGGGCAAACAGGGCGCCGTCACGGCCATGCCGATCTTCCAGAACGTCACGCTGCCCTCGCTCAAGACAACCTCGAAAGATGGATTCACCCGCATGGCCGAGGAATTCGCGTTGGCCCGCAGCTACACAGAGCGGCTGGACCTGCGCGCGGCCGCGCTCGATCAGAACGTTGGCGAGCTCTCGGGCGGCAACCAGCAGAAGGTGGTGATCGCCAAGTGGCTGGCGACGAAGCCCAAGGTCATCATCCTCGACGAGCCGACCAAGGGCATCGACGTCGGCTCCAAGGCCGCGGTGCACGAGTTCATGGCCGAACTGGCCGCCGAGGGGCTTTCGGTCATCATGGTCAGCTCGGAGATCCCCGAGATCCTGGGCATGTCCGACCGGGTGATCGTGATGCGCGAGGGGCGCATCGCGGCGGAATACGACCGCGAGGGCCTGACGCCGGAGACACTGGTGCGCGCCGCGGCGGGCTATGACGGGGAGGAGGCGGCATGATCCGCGACTTCATCAAATCACGCGAGGCGATCCTCGTCGCCGCGCTCATCGCCCTGATCCTGGTGGTGGAAAGCCGGTTCTCGGGCTTCGCCGCGCCGGGCAACCTGGCATCGGTGTTCAACGATACCTCGATCCTTATCATCCTCGCGCTGGGGCAGACGCTGGTGATCCTGACGCGCTGCATCGACCTGTCGCTGGCCTCGAACCTCGCGCTGACGGGCATGGTCACGGCGATGATAAATGCCGCCATGCCCGGCGTGCCGGTGATCGCGCTCATCGCCATCGCCATCGGGCTGGGCGTCGTCATGGGCATGTTCAACGGCATCCTCGTGTGGAAGCTGGACATCCCGCCCATCGTGGTCACGCTCGGCACCCTGACGATCTACCGCGGGCTGATCTTCCTCATCTCGGGTGGCGAGTGGGTGAACAGCCACGAGATGGGCGAGGCCTACAAGGCGGTCCCGCGTTTCGACCTGCTGGGCCTGCCGGTGCTGTCCTGGATCGCCATCGCAGTGATCGCGGGCTTTGCCGTGCTGGTGAACCGCACCGCGCTGGGCCGGGCCTTCTATGCCGTGGGCGGCAACCCGCACGCGGCAGTCTATACCGGCATCGACGTGGGCAAGACGCGCTTTGCCGCCTTCACCATCGCGGGCGGGCTGGCCGGGCTTTGCGGCTACCTCTGGGTGTCGCGCTACGCGGTCGCCTACGTGGACGTCGCCGGCGGCTTCGAGCTTGACGTCGTGGCGGCCTGCGTCATCGGCGGCATCTCCATCGCGGGCGGTCTCGGCACGGTGACCGGCGCGGTGCTGGGGGCGCTCTTCCTCGGCACGATCAAGAACGCCCTGCCCGTCGCCGGCATCTCGCCCTTCTGGCAACTCGCCATCTCGGGTGCCGCGATCATCATCGCCGTGGCCTTCAATGCGCAGAGCAACCGGAAGCAGGGCCGCATCATCCTGAAATCCGCGGAGCACGCGTCATGAGCCTTGCCGAAGACACCCGCACCCGCAGCCTGCCGGACCGCCTGAACGGACCCGGCACCCGCATCCTGAAAAGCTGGGAGCTCCTGCTCTTCGGGATCGCCGTGCTGATCTTTGTCGCGAACACGCAGGCGAGTCCCTACTTCCTCGATCCCTGGAACCTCTCGGACGCGACCTTCAACTTCACCGAGAAGGCGATGATCGGCTTCGCCATGGCGCTGCTCATCATCTCGGGCGAGATCGACCTGAGCGTCGCGGGCATCATCGCGCTGGCCTCGACCGCGATGGGCTGGGCGCTGCAGTTCGGCGTCGGCACGCCGGGCCTCATTGCCATCGGGCTCGCCGTCGGCCTGCTCTGCGGGGCCTTCAACGGCGTGCTGGTCACGCGGCTGGGGCTGCCCTCGATCGTCGTGACCATCGGCACCATGAGCCTCTTCCGCGGGATCAGCTACATCGTGCTCGGCGACCAGGCCTTCAACGGCTACCCCGACAGCTTTGCCTGGCTCGGGCGCGGCTACGTGTTCTGGGTGATCTCGTTCGAGCTGACGCTCTTCGCGCTCTTCGCCGTGATCTACGGCGTGGTGCTGCACAAGACGAACTTCGGGCGGCACGTCTACACCATCGGCAACAATCCGATGGCGGCGCGGTTCTCGGGCATCCGGGTGGAACGGGTGAAGATGATCCTCTTCCTGCTGACGGGCCTGATGTCCGGCATCGCCGCGATCTGCCTGACCGCGCGGCTGGGCTCGACCCGGCCCTCCATCGCCTACGCCTGGGAGCTGGAGGTTGTGACCATGGTCGTCCTCGGCGGCGTGTCGATCCTCGGCGGCTCGGGCTCGATCCTCGGCGTCGTGATCGCGGCGCTGGTCATGGGGATGGTGACCTTCGGGCTCGGCTTGCTGAACGTGCCGGGCATCGTGATGTCGATTTTCATCGGCGGGCTGCTGATCGGGGTGATCGCGATCCCGCGCCTCGTGACGAAGCTGCGGAGGGCGTGATGGAAAAGATCGCCTTCCGCATGACGCTGCTGCCCAGCATGGCCGAGGAATACAAGCGCCGCCACGACGCGATCTGGCCCGAGCTGGTCGAGCTGCTGCGCGGGGCCGGGGTGCAGGACTACTCGATCCACATTGACCCCGAGACCAACGCGCTTTTCGCGGTGCTATGGCGGCGCGAGGATCACGACATGGACGATCTGCCGAGCCACCCGGTGATGCAGAAATGGTGGGCGCACATGGGCGACATCATGGAGACGAACCCGGACAACTCGCCCCGGGTGGTCGACCTGCGGACGGTGTTCCACCTGCCATGACCGACCCGCGCCACATCGCCGTCATCGACGTCGGCAAGACCAATGCCAAGCTCGCGCTCGTCGACGCCGCGACCCTGCGCGAGATCGCCGTCGAAACCCGGCCCAACACCGTCCGGCCGGGCCCGCCCTGGCCGCATTTCGACCTCGAGGGGCACTGGGGCTTCTTCCTTGCAGGGTTGCAGCGGTTCCATGCCGAGCACGGGGTCGACGCCATCTCGGTGACGACCCACGGGGCGGCGGCGGTGCTGCTGGACGCGAGTGGCGAGCTGGCCGCGCCGATGCTCGACTACGAGCACGACGGGCCAGACGGGGTGCGGGCGGCCTACGATGCGCTTCGGCCCGGGTTCGCCGAGACGGGCGCGCCGCGTCTTCCCATGGGGCTGAACCTCGGGGCGCAGCTGCACTGGATGCTGGGGGAGGATCCCGGGCTCGATGCGCGGCTCGCCCATGTCGTGACCTATCCGCAGTACTGGGGGTTCCGCCTGACAGGAGAACTGGCGACCGATGTGACCTCGCTCGGGTGCCACACCGACCTCTGGGAGCCCTGGACCGGCCGACCCTCGGCGCTGGTGGGGCGGTTGGGGCTTGCGGACCGGCTCGCGCCGCCGCGGCGGGCGACCGAGATCCTTGGCACGGTGACGCCCGAGGTCGCGCAGCGGACGGGCTTGTCGCCGCAGACGCCCGTCGCCACGGGGATTCACGACAGCAACGCCTCGCTCTATCCGCATGTCCTGACGCGGACGCCGCCTTTCTCGGTCGTCTCGACCGGAACCTGGGTGGTCGCGATGGCGGTCGGCGGTGCCTCCGTGGCGCTGGATCCCGCGCGGGACACGCTGGTCAACGTCAACGCACTGGCTCAGCCGGTGCCCTCGGCGCGGTTCATGGGCGGCCGCGAATACGAGCTGATCCGCGAGGGCCGGGCGGCCACGCCCGACGCGAACGACCGCCGTGCTGTGCTATCCGGCAGGTTGCGGTTGCTGCCGTCGGTCGAGACCGGCTCCGGGCCCTTCGCAGGGCGTGCCGGCGGCTGGTCCCACAGGCCGGAGACGGAGGGGCAGGCGATGCTGGCCCTGTCGTGGTATCTGGCGCTGATGACGGATGTCTGCCTCGGGCTCGCCGGGGCCGCCGGCCCGGTCGTGGTCGAGGGGCCCTTTGCCCGGAACGCCGACTACCTCGACATGCTCGCGGCGCTGCGTCCCGAGGGCGTGATCGCCATGGGCTCGGCCACCGGCACCAGCACGGGGGCGGCGCTTCTGTTTGCTGGCGACGGCGCCGAGGCGGGCGGCGAGCCTGTCACCGCGTCCGACGCGCAGGCGTTGCGCGCCTATGCCGCCGACTGGCAGGGGGCCGTCGAAAGGGACGAGGTTCTGGCGGCGGGTCCGTGAGGAACTGCGCGGGCGTCAGCCCTGCGGTTCGGTCAGCCGCGCGAGGGCCGCGGCGATGATCCCGGGCGTTTCCGGCCAGTCGATGAAGGGCGGCAGGACCGGTCCGGCAAAGCCGGCCTCCTCCAGCGCTTCGGGCACATCCTCGATCATGTGGCCGGCCCGCAGCGCGAAATGCGGCAGGCAGATCGCCTGTCCCAGGCCCTGTGCCGCGTCGCGCAGCCAGGGCTGCTCCTCGACATAGCCGCTGCGCGCCCCGGCAAAACCGAGCCGCGCCTGCAGGGCCTCGGCAAAGGCGCGCGCCGCGCTGGCGCTGGTGCGCGAAACGGCACTGCCATGCGCGGCGACCAGAAGCTGCGTGTCACCGGCGGCCCATCCCCGTTCGTGAAGCACGCGGCGCAGTGCCTCTGCGGCCTGCACCTCGAGCTCGGGGGACACGCCGAAGGGTTCGAGAACGCTCAGACCCAGCGGGGCCGCCCGCTCGGTCAGGACCTTTCCGGTGAAATAGCCGCGCGCCATGAAAAAGGGGTAAATCAGCGGCCGGCCGAGGCGCGTCACGGCGGCGTCGAAACTCCCGTCTGCGGCCAGCGTCGCGCTGCCGATCCGCCAGCCGGGACGCGCGTCCTGAACGCGCGCGGCGAGCGCCGCGAGCGCCACCTCCTGCGGCTCGGGGTCCGAGGGGCTGCCGTGCGCCACGAGCAGCGCGGCGGGTCCTTGGTCGTTGGGTCGGGTCATGGCCGATCAGGGCTCCGAAAGAGTATGCGGCCCTTCCGCCGGTGCGGCGGGGTGCCTGTTTCCCGGAACCTAGGGCCGGTGTCCCGGGCGGTCCAGATCCCGGTCAGGCGAAGATCGCCCTCTGACGGCTGTTTTCCTGCCACCTGTGGCGCGCCACGACATCGCCCACCACGCAGACCAGCTGGCCTTCGGGGGCCAGCGTTGCGAGGATGCTGCGCAGGTGACACAGGCGGCTCCGGATGCTGGATTCGCGCGGCGTCGTGGGCTCGGAGACGACGAGCACCGGGACCGCTGCCGGCATGCCGTTGCGCATCAGCCGCTCGGCCACGGTGCCGAGGCGCGTGGCTTCCATCTGGCAGACAAGCGTCGTGCGGCGGTCGGCCATCGCCTTCCAGTCCGCGCGTTCTGGGAGTTCGTCCAGCGGATCCCGGAGGAACCGCACGCCGCCTCCGATCTCGCCGGGCGCGAGCGGCACCGCCGCGGAGGCGGCGATGGCCTGCGCGGCGATCAGGCCAGGCACGACCTCGTGCGGGATGCCGGCGGTGCGCAGCGCGACGATCTCGGCTTCGAGATCGCTCTCCATCAACGAGACGTCGGCCTTGAGACGCACCACTCGCAGGCCCTGCAGGGCCAGCGAGACCATGAGGCCGGCGGCCTCCGCCTCGTGGGGGCGCGCGGCGGCGTCCACGTCGAAACGGGCGATGGTGCGTGGCAGGATGTTCAGGATCTCGGGCGCCACGTCGCGGTCGTACACGACGACCTCGGCCTGCTCGAGCACCCGGCGGCCCTTGACGGTCATCAGGTCGGGATCGCCGGGGCCAGCGCCGACGACATGGACCTTGCCTCTGCACGGGGCGTTCATCGTCCCGCGCTTCCGCTGCTGAATGGCTCGCGCCCGCGCATGGCGAGCGGGTGGCGGGAGGTCCGATCGGACCCATGGCTATTCGTGTATGGCATCGTGAAACTGCAAGATCGCGGTGCCGTCTTCCGACACCGGCGCGGGGATATTCAGGGTGCGTCGGGGGGCAACACGGCCCAACGGGCAGCGTTCCGTGAATTAATATATCGAAGAATGACCTTCAGTCTTTGACATAGGACAATTTCTTCGACGCCTCAGCCACGAAAGGCGGCGGCGAAGGATTCGGGCAGATCGAATTCCGCGAGCGCCCTGGCGCGGCCCGCTTCGGACATCTTGGCGGCCGTTCGCGAGACGATTCGTTCCAGTGAAGCGTTGCTGCGTCCCTCCGCGAAGTCGGCGAAATACCAGCGCAGGAAGACGAAGCAGATGACATCCTCAAGCGCCTGAACCTCGGTGTCCCGCTTGAGTGCCTCCTTGCGCAGCATGGTGCCGACGCGCGCGCGGTCGGGCTCGGGATAGCCTGCCTCCTCCATCATGCCGGCGATGCGGTTGGCGTGGCGTCGGCCCTGTTCGCGGCGCCAGGCGAAGTAGCCGGCGCGGCCATCGGGATAGGCGTCGCGCGGCAGGAGCCAGCGTTCGACGTGCTGCCCGCGCGCCGCGATGCGCAGCAGGTCCGAGGCCTCCGGCTCCAGCCGGTCGAGCTCTGTCGTCATGCGCTGACCGTAGACAAGCGCGGCAGGCGTGCCGTCTTCCGTGTTGGGGTCGGCAGCGTTGGCGGCGTCGATGGCCGCGATGACCTGGGCAAGGCGTTCCGTCATCTGGTGCGATCCGTCGGCAGGTGAGTGTTACCGGGTTCCCTGCAGGATGTCGCAAGGCGCGCGGCGGGTCGAGCCCCCAGGGTCACTGCCATGGCATCGTGCCGGACCTGCACTCAGGCGATGTTCAACTCCTTGGCGATCATGGCGGCGTGGGTCCGGTTGCGCGCCTCCAGCTTGCGGCTGAGAGTCTTGACGTGAAGTTTCACGGTGACCTCCTGAAGCTCGAGATCGCGCGCGATCTCCTTGTTCGACTTGCCCTCGCAGATGCCGCGCAGCACCTCGTGTTCGCGCTTGGTCAATTCGCCCGCCTTTCCCTGCCCGCTGCGGGACATGAAGGTGTAGGGGGCAAAGATCTCGCCCGCCGCCATGACGTGCGTGGCGCTCACGATGGTGCGCGAGGGCAGCGTCTTGGGGACGAAGCCGGCGGCTCCGGACCGGATCGCCGCCTCGGCGATTTCCGGCGTGGCGCTGCCCGAGAGCAGGGCGACCGGAAGTCCGTCGTTCGCCTCGCGCATCTCGGCAAGGCCGGCCAGGCCGTTCATCCCCGGCATGTTGTAGTCCAGCAGGACCAGGTCGAAGGCGCCCGAGCCACGTGCGCGCGCCATGGCCTGATCCAGCGTGGCGGCGGTTTCGACGTCCTCGATCCCCTCGGCACGCAGGAACGCCGCGATGGTTTCGCGGACAAGATCGTGGTCGTCGGCGACGAGTATGCGCATCTGCCTTCCCTTCGGCTTGTCGGCCATGGCGGCAGGTTTGGCGCAAAATCCTTTCGGATTGGTTGCCCCGAAAAGACCGGGTCGCGGTTTGCGGTTTGGTAACGCCCGTCTGCGACAGGCGGCGTCGATATTCATCGCCCGAGGGTCCTGCTCATGATCCGATGCCTTGCCTGTCTGCTGGTATCGTTGCCCCGAAAAGGGTGGCGACGGCGCGTCTACCGGCTCGATTCAGATGCCGCTCGGCGATTCGGGCTCGTCCATCTGCGCCGCATCCCGCAACCGGACAGGCGCGATGTCCGGCCGTGACGGGTCACGCGCGACAGGGTGGCCGATGGCGGGGCCTGCGTCGGTGGCGCGGAGGGCTGATCGCGGCGCCCTTCATCGCGCTGTGCTGCGCTGCTGTAGTGGTGCTCAGTGCCGATGCGGCACGCCACATTCAGGCCCTGGCCACCGCCAACAGCGACAGCAGCCAGTGGGCGCTCGCTCAGGTCGAGGTCGAGTTCGCCGCCCTCCAGGAAGCGTTGAATGCTCCTCCGGAGCGCGTCGAACCGGCCGAGATCCGGCGCGCCTTCGATGTCTTCTACAGCCGCACGCAGACCATCGCCACGGGCGCGCCCTATGCTGGTGTCGTCGCCGAGGAACGCGCCGGCGCGGCGATGGGCCGGTTGCAGGATTTCCTGCGCGACGTCGTTCCGCTGATCGACGGGCCGGACACGGCGCTGATCGACGCGCTGCCCCGCCTTCAGGTCCGCGCGACGAACCTGCGGTCCGACGTCCGGCGGCTGTCGCTGGACGGCGTGCGGGTGTTCTCGACCGAAGCGGAGGCGCGGCGTCGTGCGGTCATGCAGGGGCTGGTCCGGCTGGCTGCCACGACCGCGGCGCTTGTCATGGCGCTCGCCGTCGGGGTGGTCGCGCTTTGGCGCCTCGTGCGGGAGGCACGCGAGCAGGCCCGGAGGCGCGCCCGCGCAAACCACCGGCTGGAGGCTGTGGTCGCAACCGCACTGGATGCCATCGTCGTGACGACCCGCAACTGGCGGATCCTCGAATTCAACGCCGCGGCGCGCGCCATCTTCGGGCTTTCGCGCGAGGCGGCGCTGGGCCAGCACGCCGGCGATCTCCTGTTTCCGCCCGAATGCCGTGCGGTGGCCTGCCGTGACAGCGACGGCGGGCGGCTGCGCACCACGGCGCGGCGCGCCGACGGGACAAGCTTTCCCGCCGAGGTTGCGGTGACCCGTTCGGAGCAGCGCGGCAATGTCCTGCGGGTGATCTCGCTGCGCGATATCACGCGTCAGGTCTCGGACGAGGCCGAACTGGTGGCCGCGCGCGACCAGGCCGTGGCAGGGGAACATGCCAAGGCGCGCCTGCTCGCGGTCATGAGCCACGAGATGCGGACGCCGCTGAACGGGATGATCGGCGCGCTGGAGCTGATGGACGACACGCAACTGTCGGCGGATCAGCGCGAGTACCTGCGCGTCCTGCGCCGCTCGGGCGACATCCTGCTGGGACATGTGAACGACGTGCTCGACATTTCGCGGCTCGAGACCGGCGAATTCACCTTTGCCCGCGCGCCATTCGTCCCGCACGCGCTGCTCGAGGAGGTGGCCGATACCCTGCAAACGGCGGCAAGGGCACGCGGTACGCGTCTTTGCCTGGCCACGACAGATGATGGGCCGCCCGTGCTGGGGGACCATCGCCGCCTGCGGCAGGTCCTGCTGAACCTCGTCGGCAACGCGGTCAAGTTCACCGAGAACGGCGAGGTTCGCATATCGCTCCGGCGGGACTCCGCGCGCGAGCGGATCGCCATTGCGGTCGCGGACACCGGGATCGGTATTTCTCCCGAGCAGCTCGAATGCATCTTCGAGGATTTCGTGACGCTCGATGCCTCCTACATGCGCACGGCGGAGGGGACCGGGCTGGGGCTTGGCATCGCGCGGCGGCTTGTCGAGGGCATGGGCGGCACGACTCTCGGTCGAGAGCGCGCCCGGGGCGGGGTCGACCTTCACGGTCACGGTGCCGGCCCCTGCGGCCGAACACACCACCGCTGCGCCGCCGGCCGAGGGGAGGGCGCCGCCTCAGGTGCCGGGTCCGGCGCGCGAGGTGCTGCTGATCGAGGACAATCCCGTCAATCGCATGATCGCGACGGCCATGCTGCGGCGTCTCGGGCATGTCGTGACCGAGGCCTGTGACGGGACCGAGGGGCTGGCCCGTGCCTGTGAAGGGCGCTTCGATCTGATCCTGATGGACATCAGCATGCCGCGGCTCGACGGGGTCGAGACCACCCGGCGCATCCGCGCCGGTGGCGGGCCCAATGCGGAGACGCCCATCGTCGCACTCACCGCGCATGCGCTGCCGGGGGACCTCGCCCGGTTCGAGGCGGCCGGGATGACGCAGGCGCTGACGAAGCCGGTGTCGCGCGCGGCGATGGCGGCGCTCTTCGAGCAGGACCCGCCCGCCGCGACGCCGGCTCAGGCGCCTGTGGACGAGGTTCTCGACCGCGCGACGCTGGAGGCCGCCGCGGCGACGCTGGGACACGAGACCTTCGAGGCGATCCGCGCGCAGTTCATCGAGGAGACAGAGGCGGCGCTTGACCGGCTGCACGAAGGGCTGGCCGCGGGGCTGGCGCCCGAGGACTACGCGGCGGAGATCCACAAGCTGGCGGGATCGGCCGCGGTTTTCGGTGCGGCGGGGCTGCACGCGGCGCTGCGTGCGCAGGAAACGCGCGCGCAGGACGGGGCGGAGCTGCGGGCCGCCCACGAGGGGCTGTTTCCGGTCTGGCAGAGCACGCGCGCGGCGCTCGCCGCGCGCTGACGCGCCCGAAGGCGCCCCGGGCGTCAGTCCAATCCGGCCTCGGCGGCGATGGCGCGGCGCGACTTGCGCTGACGCTCGGTCGCGGATTTCAGCTGGCCGCAGGCGGCCATGATGTCCTCGCCCCGCGGGGTGCGGATGGGCGAGGCGTAGCCCGCCTTGTACACGATGTCGGCGAAGGCCTCGATCCGGTCCCAGTCGGAGCGTTCGTAGGGTGCGCCGGGCCACTCGTTGAAGGGGATCAGGTTGATCTTGGCCGGGATGCCCGAGATCAGCTTGACCAGCCGCCGCGCGTCGGCGTCGCTGTCGTTCACGTCCTTGAGCATCACGTATTCAAACGTGATCCGCTCGGAGTTCGACAGCCGCGGATACTCGCGCAGGGCGTCGAGCAGCGTCTCGATGTTCCAGCGCTTGTTGATCGGCACCAGCTTGTTGCGCACCTCGTCTGTGGTGGCGTGGAAGCTCACGGCCATGAGGCAGCCGATCTCCTCGGCGCAGCGGGCGATCTCGGGGACGATGCCGCTGGTCGAGAGGGTGATGCGCCGGCGCGAGAGTGCGATGCCCTCGCCGTCCATGACGATCTTCATGGCGTCGCGCACGTTGTCGAAGTTGTAGAGCGGCTCGCCCATGCCCATGAGCACGACGTTCGACAGCAGGCGCGGGCCGCCCTCGCCGGTGCCGGTGCCCGGCTCCGGCCATTCGCCGAGATCGTCGCGCGCGAGCATGACCTGGCCGACGATCTCGCCCGCGGTGAGGTTGCGCACCAGCTTCTGCGTGCCGGTGTGGCAGAACGAACAGGTCAGCGTGCAGCCCACCTGGCTCGAGATGCAGAGCGTGCCGCGCCCCTCCTCGGGGATGTAGACGGTCTCGACCTCGTGGCCGCCGGCGATGCGCACGAGGTACTTGCGCGTGCCGTCGGCCGAGACGGTCCTGGACACCATCTCGGGCAGTTCGATGGTGAAGCGCTCTGCCAGCAGGGCGCGGTAGCTCTTGGCGAGGTTGGTCATCTCCTCGAAGTCGCGCACGCCCCAGTGATAGACCCACTGCCAGACCTGAGTGGCCCGCATCTTGGCCTGCTTCTCGGGGGTGCCGGCCTCGATCAGGGCCTCGCGCAGCTGCGGCCGCGTGAAGCCCACGAGGTTCACCTTGCCCGTCTCGGGCAGCTTGCGGGGAATGGTCACCACGTCCTGCGTGATCGGCGCGTCTGCGGCCATGTCGTCGGTCCTCTGGCAGAAGAAGCCGAACCCATACAGGATTCGACGGCAAAAACAAAGGGCAGCGTGGCGTCGCTCACGGCGGCGTGGGCCTGCCGCTACCCGGCGTCAGGATGTGGCGCAGCAGCGCCACCGGATGGCGGCGCAGGGTCAGGCGCATGGCGACGAAATCCTCGACGATCTCCTCGCCCTCGGTCATTTCGGGCAGCTGCGCGGCGGGCTCCTCGGGCAGGCCACCCTCGAGGTCGTCGGCGAAGAGCGGCAGCGGCGCGGGCGCCTCGAGCCCCTTGGCCTCCCACAGCGCCTCGCGGCGCGAGAGGCCGAGCTCGGCAAAAACATCGGCCTCGGCCAGCCGCGCGAGCGGGGCGGGCCCCAGCCCGGCCCGGCGCCAGACGTCGCGCACCGAGCGATAGCCGTTGCCTCGCGCGCAGGAGATCCAGAGCGCGTCCTCCTCGGCCAGGCCACGGATCTGCCGGAACCCCAGCCGCAGCGCCAGCCCGCCCGTGCCGTCGGGCTCCATGACGTTGTCCCAGGCGCTGGCGTTGATGCAGACCGGGCGCACCGTCACCCCGTGGGCGCGGGCGTCGCGCACGATCTGCGAGGGCGCGTAGAAGCCCATGGGCTGCGAGTTCAGCAGCGCGCAGGCGAAGATGCCGGGGTGGTGCCGCTTGATCCAGGCCGAGGCATAGACCAGCAGCGCAAAGCTTGCCGCGTGGCTTTCGGGGAAGCCGTAGGAGCCGAAGCCCTCGATCTGGGAAAAGCAGCGTTCGGCGAATTCGGCGTCGTATCCGTTGTTCGCCATGCCGCGCAGGAAGCGGCCGCGGAACTCGCTGACGTTGCCGTGTTTCTTGAAGGTGGCGAGCGAGCGGCGCAGGCGGTCGGCCTCGTCGGGCGTGAAGCCCGCGCCGGTGATGGCGATCTGCATGGCCTGCTCCTGGAAGAGCGGCACGCCAAGCGTCTTGCCCAGCACCCGGCCGAGGGCGTCGGAGGGAAAGCTCACCTCCTCCTCGCCGTTGCGGCGGCGGATGTAGGGGTGGACCATGTCGCCCTGGATCGGGCCGGGGCGGATGATCGCCACCTCGATCACGAGGTCGTAGAAGCAGCGCGGCTTCATCCGGGGCAGGAAGTTCATCTGCGCGCGGCTTTCCACCTGGAAGACGCCGATGGTGTCGGCGCGGCAGAGCATGTCGTAGACGCGCGGGTCCTCCTGCGGGAGCGTCGCCAGCGTGTGCCGCGCGCCCTCGTGCTGCGCCACGAGGTCGAAGGCCTTGCGGATGCAGGTCAGCATCCCGAGGCTCAGCACGTCGACCTTGAGGATGCCGAGCGCGTCGATGTCGTCCTTGTCCCAGCAGATGACGGTGCGGTCCTCCATCGTGGCGTTCTCGACCGGCACCAGCTCGTCGAGCCGCCCCTCGGTGACGATGAAGCCGCCGACGTGCTGCGACAGGTGGCGGGGGAAGCCCTGGATCTCGTCCACGAGGTCCAGCGTCAGCCGCAGCCGCCGGTCGGCGGGGTCGAGCCCGATCTCGCGCAGGCGCTGGTCCTGCAGCCCGTCGCCGCCGAAGAAGCCCCAGAGCTGCGAGCTGAGCGCGCCGAGCGTATCCTCGGAGAGCCCCATGGCGCGGCCCACCTCGCGCAGGGCGCGCTTGCCGCGGTAGTGGATCACGGTGGCGCAGAGCCCCGCGCGGTGGCGGCCGTAGGTGTCGTAGATGTGCTGGATGACCTCCTCGCGCCGCTCGTGCTCGAAGTCGACGTCGATGTCGGGCGGCTCGTCGCGGGCCTCGGAGACGAAGCGCTCGAAGACCATTGTGCCGGTCTCGGGCGAGACCGAGGTGACGCCGAGGCAGTAGCAGACCACCGAGTTGGCAGCGCTGCCGCGCCCCTGGCAGAGGATGCCGCGCGAGCGGGCGAAGGCGACGATGTCCCGCACGGTAAGGAAGTAGGGCTCGTATTTCAGCTTTCCGATCAGGTCGAGCTCGTGGGCGAGCTGCCTGCGCACGCTCTCGGGCGCGCCGTGCGGGTAGCGCCAGTCGAGGCCTGCGCGCGCCAGCCGTGCCAGCCGGTCCGTGGCGGTCTCGCCCTCCGCGATCTCGGAGGGATACTCGTAGCGCAGGCTGCCCAGGTCGAAGGTGCAGGTGCGGGCGAGCGCGGCGGCGCGGTCCACGGCCGCCTCGTGGGGGCCCAGAAGGCGGCGCATCTCGGGCCCCGAGCGCAGGCGCTGTTCCGCGTTGGCCAGCGCCGCGCGGCCCAGTTCCTCGACCCGGCAGCCGAGGCGGATGGCGCTCAGCGCGTCGGCCATCCGGCGGCGGCGGGCGTGGTGCATCCGGGGCCGCGCGGTGGCGACGGTGGGCAGGCCGAGCCTCTCGGCCAGCGCCGCGTTCCGGTCGAAGCGGGCGGCGTCCTGCCCGTCGTAGGCGGGGGCGAGCGCGAGGTGGCATTGGCCGGGAAAGCGGCGCGCCAGCCGCCGCGCCTGCGATTCCCACGCGCCGGAGGCGTCTTCGGGCGGGTGCAGGATCAGTTCCAGTCCTTCGGCGCCCTCCATCAGGTCGGCGAGGTGCAGCCGGCAGGCCCCCTTCTCGGCCCGCAGCCGCCCGCGCGAGATCAGCCGGCAGAGCCGCGCCCAGCCCGCGCGCGTGGCGGCCAGCGCGGTGGCCTCCATGCCCTCGGACAGGACCAGCCGCGCGGCGGGGATCAGCCGCGGGACGCAGTGCGCCACGGGCGCGCGCGGTGGGGCGGGCAGATGCGCGGGGGCAGGGGGGCCGAACAGGGCGTGCTGCCGCTCGGCGACCTCGCGGGCGATCTCCTTCATCCGCGTGTGGGCGCGTACGATGCCGGCGACCGAGTTCTCGTCGGCGATGGCGATGGCCTCGATCCCGAGGGCGGCGGCGCGCTCCATGTATTCCTCGGGGTGCGCGGCCCCGTGGAGGAAACTGAAGTTCGAGGTGATCGAGAGCTCGGCGGACATGGGCGTAGTATGTTCCACTTTTGTTCCGATTTGGAGTCCCGGTGTCGTGAGTGTTTCGCCCGGCCCGGAAACAAGGCGCGCAGCGCCGCCGGGCCAGAGGCCGTCCGGGCGGCCAGTCGGGCGCCGGCCTTCCCGTTTTGAGGCGCCCCTTGGAAAGCGCAGGCCCGCGGGGCAAGCTGCGCGGCGGAAGGAGGACCCATGATCGCCATCATCTTCGAAGTCATCCCCGCCGAGGGACAACGCGAGGCCTATCTCGACATCGCGGCCGAGATGCGGCCCATGGTCGAGGAGGTCGAGGGATTCCTCTCGGTCGAGCGTTTCGAGAGCCTGACCAACCCGGGCAAGCTGCTCTCGATCAGTTTCTTCGAGGACGAGGCCGCCGTCGCGCGCTGGCGCCGGCTGGCGGCGCACCGGCGGGCGCAGTCCAAGGGGCGGGCGGGCATCTTCGCGGACTACCGGCTCAAGGTCTGCCACGTCCTGCGCGACTACGGCATGACCGACCGCGCCGAGGCGCCCGAGGACAGCCTGCAGACCCACGGCTGACACGAAAACGGCGGGCCCGGAGGCCCGCCGCGAATGCCGTGCAGCGAAGGCGCGCTCAGACGCCGGCGTCGACGATGGCCTTGGCCAGGATCGGCACGCTGTCCTTGTTCAGGCCCGCGATGTTGATGCGCGAATCGCCCACCATGTAGATCGCGTGATCCTCGCGCATCCTGGTGACCTGCTCGGGCGTGGCGCCGAGGCGCGAGAACATGCCCCGGTGCTGTGCGATGAAGGAGAAGCGGTCCGAGCCGGACAGGCGCTGCAGTTCGGTCGCGAGCTGGTCGCGCAGGCCGAGCATGGTGTTGCGCACCTCTTCCAGTTCCAGCGCCCAGTCGGCGCGCAGCGCCTCGTCCTGCAGGACCATCATCACCAGACGCGCGCCGTGGTCGGGCGGGAAGGAGAAGTTCTGCCGGTTGAGGTAGTTCAGCGTGCCCTGGTGCAGCTTCTGCCGCGCGGGATCGTTGCAGACCGCCATCAGCAGGCCGGTGCGCTCGCGGTAGATGCCGAAGTTCTTCGAGCAGGAGGCCGCGATCAGGCATTCCGGCACCGAGGAGGCCACCATGCGCACGCCCTCGGCATCCGCCTCGAGCCCGTCGCCGAAGCCCTGGTAGGCGATGTCGATCATCGGCGTCGCGCCCTTCTCGAGCAGCAGGTCCACCACGGCCTTCCACTGCGGCATCGTCAGGTTGGCACCGGTGGGGTTGTGGCAGCAGCCGTGCAGCAGCACCACGTCGCCCGGCAGCACGTGCTGCAGGTCGGCGATCATGCCGGCGAAATCGACGCCGCGCGTCTCGTCGTCGAAGTAGCGGTATGCCACGGTCTCGATCTGCATGTGCTTGAGGATCGAGAGGTGGTTGGGCCAGGTCGGATCGCTGACGAAAACCCGCGCCTTGGGGTTCGCCATGCGGATCATGTCGAAGCCTTGGCGCACCGCGCCGGTGCCGCCGGGGGTGGCCGCCGCCGCGACCTGCTCGCGCGCGACCGAGTCGCCCAGCACGAGCTTGACCATCGCGTCGGAAAAGCCCGGATCGCCCGCAAGGCCGGTGTAGGCCTTGGTGGTCTCGGTCTCCCAGAGCTGTTTTTCGGCGGTCTTGATGGCGCGCATGATCGGGGTGTTGCCGCTGGCGTCCTTGTAGACGCCGACGCCAAGGTCGATCTTCTGCTCCCGCGGATCCTCGCGGTAGGCCTGCATCAGCATCAGGATCTTGTCGGCGGGTTGTTCTTTCAGCGTCTCGAACATCAGTCGTCTCCGGTGGCCACGGGCAGCGTGGGGAAGAGCCCCCATTCGCTCCAGGACCCGTCATACAGGGAATGGTCGCTCTTGCCCATGCGGGTCAGGGCGAGATTCAGGATCGCCGCCGTCACGCCCGATCCGCAGGAGGTGATCGCGGGTTTTTCCAGGTCCACGCCGGCCGCCTCGAAGGTGGCGCGCAGCGCCTCGGGGTCCTTCATCGTGCCGTCGCCGTTCAGCAGGACGCCGAAGGGCACGTTCCTGGAGCCGGGGATGTGACCGGCGCGCAGGCCCTCGCGCGGCTCGGGCACCTCGCCGCGGAACCGCTCGGCCGCGCGGGCGTCGATGATCTCGGTGTCGCCGAGCTTGGCCGCGGCCGAGACCTGCGTCACGTCGCGGACCATGTGGTTCTGGCGCCGCACGGTCATGTGCCTGTCGCGCACAACGGGGGGCATGTCCTCGACCTCGCGGCCCTCGGCCTGCCACTTGGGGAAGCCGCCGTCGAGCACGGCGACGTCATCGTGTCCCATGAGCTTGAAGAGCCACCAGACCCGCGCGGCCGAGAACAGGCCAGCGCCGTCGTAGACCACGATCTGGTGGCCGTCGCCGACCCCCATGTCGCGCATCCGGCTCATGAATTTCTCGACCGGCGGGACCATGTGCGGCAGGTCCGAACGCTGGTCCGAGATGTCGTCGATGTCGAAGAAGCGCGCGCCCGGCACGTGGGCGGCGTCGTATTCGGAGCGCGCGTTGCGTGCCATCGCCGGCAGGTACCAGCTTGCGTCCAGCACGCGCAGGTCGGGGTCCTTGAGGTGCCGTGCCAGCCAGTCGGTGGACACCAGCGTCTTGGGATCGTCCTGGGCCATGGGCCTCTCCCGGGCAGTTCAGCGTTTGCCCGTGCTTAGTCGGCCCGCCGTGCAGAGGCAAGTCCGCCGGGGGCGGTCATTCGGCGGTGGAATGCGCGATGAGCCCGGCCAGCAGCAGCGCCAGCAGCCCGCCCGCCGCCGCAGCGGCCCAGAGCGCCGGCCCGTCGCCGGCCGACGTCACGGCAAGGGCGCTGCCCAATCCGCCGCCGACGAGCCCGGCCAGCGGGTCCAGCACCCGGCCGATGCTGAGCCGCGGCGCCATGAGGCCCGCCAGCGATGCGGCAAGCAGTCCTGCACTCATTCCCAGAAACATGCACTCATCCCCCGACAAAATGCAGCAGCCGACTCGCAGCCGAGCCGGACGAAAACTGTACCGTGGTTCGCGCGTGGAGTCTCTGTCGCCGGCTCAGCCGCGCTCCTTCAGGAGGCGCTGTTTCTGGCGGTTCCAGTCGCGCTTGGCCTCGGTCTCTCGTTTGTCGTGGATCTTCTTGCCCTTGGCGACACCGACCTTCAGCTTCGCGATGCCCTTGTGGTTGAAATACAACACCAGTGGCACAATTGTCATGCCCTTGCGCTGGGTCTCGTTCCAGAGCCGGGCGAGTTCCTTTTTCGAGACCAGCAGCTTGCGACGGCGGCGATCCTCGTGGCCGAACATCGCCTGCTCGTAGGGGGCGATGTAGCTGTTGACCAGCCACAGCTCGCCGTCCTCCACCGCCGCGTAGCTTTCGGCGATGTTGGCGGTGTTCTCGCGCAGGGACTTCACCTCGGAGCCGCTGAGCACGATGCCGCATTCCAGGTCGTCCTGGATGGCATAGTCGTGCCGGGCGCGCCGGTTCTCGGCGATCACCTTGTAGTTCGGATCCGCGTTCTTCTTGGGCTTGGACATTGCGTGCAGATAGTCTCTGGGGGCGCGGCTGTCCATATGCGGGGCACGATCCGCGGCGGTCGGGCGCTGGCCCGGTGGTGCTGCGCGCCTTGATTCCGGGCCAGGGCGCAGATCGCTGCCCTCAGCTCCCCCGGTAGGTCGAGTAGCCGTAGGGCGAGAGCAGCAGCGGCACGTGGTAATGCGCGTCGGCCTCGGCCATGCCGAAGCGGATCGGCACCTCGTCGAGGAAGAGCGGCTCGTCCCCCGCCTGGCCCGAGGCGCGCAGGTAGTCTCCCGCAAAGAAGATCAGCTCGTAGGAGCCCGTCTCGAAGCGCGCTGCCGGCAGGATCGGCGTGTCGGTGCGCCCGTCGGCGTTGGTCCGCATCTCGGCCACCATCTCGCGCCTCTCGCCGGTCAGCCGGTAGAGCAGGATGCGCAGTTCCGCCGCGGGCACCCCCCGCGCGGTGTCGAGCACGTGGGTGGTCAGGTATCCCTCCGCCATGAGCGTTTGCTCCCTTTTTCATCGGTGCTATTGAAGGCGGCAGGCCGGATCGCGCCGCGCCAAAGGTTCTCGGTTCCGCCCGGACTAGAGCGCGATTAGGCCGAGGATACAACGACCCCGACGACAGGAGACCGCGCCGATGCAGCGCTACGCCCGAAACATGATCGGATACGGGCCGGACCGGCCCGATGCAGGCTGGCCCGGCGGGGCGAAGATCGCGGTTCAGTTCGTGCTGAACTACGAGGAGGGCGGCGAGAACTGCCTGCTGCACGGCGACGCCGCCTCCGAGGGCTTCCTGTCCGACATCCCCGGCGCCGCGCCCTGGCCCGGCCAGCGGCACTGGAACATGGAGTCGATCTACGAATACGGCGCGCGGGCCGGGTTCTGGCGGGTGCACCGGCTGTTCACCGGCGCGGGCGTGCCGCTGACCGTCTACGGCGTCGCCAGCGCCCTCGCGCGCGGGCCCGAGCAGGTCGAGGCCATGAAGGAGGCCGGCTGGGAAATCGCCAGCCACGGGCTCAAGTGGATCGAGCACAAGGACATGCCCGAGGCCGAGGAGCGCGCCGCCATTGCCGAGGCGATCCGCCTGCACAAAGAGGTCGTGGGCGAGGCGCCGCGCGGCTGGTACACCGGGCGCTGCTCGGACAACACGGTGCGGCTGGCGGCCGAGACCGGGCAGTTCGACTACGTCTCGGACGCCTACGACGACGACCTGCCGCACTGGCTCGAGATCGGGGGACGGCAGCAGCTCATCATCCCCTACACGCTCGAGGCCAATGACATGCGCTTCGCCAACTCGCCGGGCTGGATCGAGGGCGAGCAGTTCTTCACCTACCTGCGCGACAGCTTCGACATGCTCTACGCCGAGGGGCAGGCGGGGCGGCCGGCGATGATGTCGGTGGGGCTGCACTGCCGGCTCATCGGGCGGCCGGGCAAGATCGCGGGGCTGAAGCGCTTCCTCGACTACATCGCGGGCTTCGAGGACGTCTGGACCCCGCGCCGCATCGAGATCGCGGAACACTGGGCCGCGCATCACCCGCCGGCCGAGCCGGGCACCGCGCCCTCGCGGATGGACCGCGAGAGCTTTGTCGCGGCCTTCGGCGGCGTGGTCGAGCATTCGCCCTGGGTCGCCGAGCGCGCCTTCGAGCTCGAGCTCGGGCCCGCCCACGACCGTCCGGCGGGGCTTGCCAACGCGCTGGCGCGGGTGCTGCGCACGGCCTCGGAGGACGAGCGGCGCGGCGTGCTGCTGGCGCACCCGGACCTTGCCGGAAAGCTCGCCGCGGCGAAGCGGCTCACCGAGGAGTCGACCGGCGAACAGGCCAGCGCCGGGCTGGACGCGCTGACCGACGCGGAACGTGCCCGCTTTACCGAGCTCAACGAGGCGTATAAGGCCAAGCACGGGTTTCCCTTCATCATCGCCGTGCGCGACCACGACAAGGCCGGTATCCTCGCCGCCTTCGAGCGCCGCGTGGACAACGAGACGGAGGTCGAATTCCCCGAGGCCTGCCGCCAGGTCGAGCGCATCGCGCGCCTGCGGCTGGACCAGATGCTCGGATAACACCAGAAGAAGAGGCCGCGAATGCCATCCATCGAATCCCTGAACCCCGACCTGCCGCTTTTTGCGCGCTCGGGGATCAATCTCGCCTCCGCCGGCCTTGGCGCGAAGGCGCTCGAAGCCACCAACGAGTTCTTCGCCCCGCTGGAACGGATGCTCGCCGACAGCGAACCCGTCTTCATCGAGGGCAAGTTCGACGACAACGGTAAGTGGATGGACGGCTGGGAGAGCCAGCGCCGCCGCGACGGAGGCCACGACTGGGCGGTCATCAAGCTGGCGGCGGCGGGCCGCGTGCTGGGCTTCGACGTCGACACGCGGCACTTCACCGGCAACTACGCGCCCGCCTGCCGGATCGAGGCAACGGTGCTGGGCGCGGACGAGAGCCCCGACGAGAGCACCCGCTGGGTCGAGATACTGCCCTACAAGCCGCTCGGCCCCTCGGCGCATCACTTCTTCCGCTGCGACAGCTACGAACGCTGGACCCACCTGCGGCTGCACATCTACCCCGATGGCGGCGTCGCGCGGCTGCGCGTCTACGGCGTGCCCGAGCTGGACGAGGCCGATGCCAAGGGCGAGATCGACTTCGCCTCGGCGCTGAACGGTGGCCGGGTGCTGGCCCTGTCCGACGCGCACTACGGCGACTACCGCCGCATCCTCGCGCCCGGGCGCGGGCTGGACATGGGCGACGGCTGGGAGACGCGGCGGCGGCGCGAGCCGGGCTATGACTGGATGATCATCGCGCTGGGCGCGCGCGGCACCATCGACAAGGCGCTGATCGACACCGCCCATTTCAAGGGCAACTACCCCGATGCCGTCTCCATGCACGCGGCGGACATGCAGAATTTCGGTGACGGCCTGACCGACGCGCTTATTACTGATTCCATGTTCTGGAAAGAGTTGCTGCCACGTCAACCGCTTGGCCCCGACGCCGAGCACAGGTTCCGCGAGGAACTGGCCGATCTCGGCCCGGTGACGCATGTGCGCCTCAACATCCACCCCGACGGCGGCGTCAGCCGGCTGCGGCTCTTCGGGCGGGCGGCGTGATGCGCGAGATCGCAGCGCGGCCGCTCACGGCGGCGGGCTTCGCGCCCTTCGGCGATGTTCTCGAGATTTCCGGGGCCCCGGACAAGATCATCAACCAGGGCCTCTGCGGGCGCCACCACGACCGGGCGACGCTGGATTTCGGCCCCGGCGGCCGGGCGGGCATCAGCCTCTTCGACGCCGAGCCGCGCAGCCTGCCCTACCGGCTGGAAATGGTCGAGCGGCACCCCGAGGGCAGCCAGGCGTTCATCCCGATGCATCGCGAGGAATGGCTGGCCATTGTCGCCGGTCCCGGCGAGGTGCCGGGCCCGGTGCAGGCCTTTCTCGTGGCGCCGGGGCAGGCGATCAATCTTCATCGCGGCACGTGGCACGGGGTGCTCACGCCCCTGCACGCGCCGGGCCTTTTCGCCGTCGTGGACCGGATCGGGGACACGACGAACCTCGAGGAGCACTGGTTGGAGGAGCCCATGCTCGTAACCGGCCCCTGACCGGGGCCTTCTCCTCCTGCAAGCGTCCGGCAAGAGACGGGGAGGCCGTGGACAGGGAGACGACCGATGGCCACACGTGCAGACCTTTCGCTGGGCACACCCGCGCAGCTTGCCGACCCCGACTACATGCCGCCGCTTGCCAAGGCGGTCCCGCTGGGCATCCAGCACGTGCTGGCGATGTTCGTCTCGAACGTCACGCCGGCGATCATCGTCGCCGGCGCGGCGGGCTTCGGCTTCGGCTCGAACTCGCCGGACTTCCCCGAGCTTCTCTACCTCATCCAGATGTCGATGCTCTTTGCCGGCATCGCCACGCTCTTTCAGTCCATCGGCATGGGTCCGGTCGGCGCGCGTCTGCCCATCGTGCAGGGCACCTCGTTCGCCTTCATCCCGATCATGATCCCGCTCGTCGCGGGGCAGGGGGTGGCCGCGCTTGGCGCGCTCTTCGGGGGCATCGTCGTGGGCGGGATCTTTCACGCCTGCCTCGGCACGGTGATCGGCAAGATCCGCTTTGCCCTGCCGCCGCTGGTGACGGGCCTCGTGGTCACGATGATCGGTCTCGCGCTGGTCAAGGTCGGCATCGAGTATGCCGCCGGCGGCGTGCCCGCCAAGGCCAGCGGCGCCGAGAGCTACGGCGGTCTCGCAAGCTGGTCGGCGGCGCTGGTGGTGATCTTCGTCACGCTGGGCATGAAGTTTTTCGCCCGCGGCCTCGCGGCGATCTCGGCGGTGCTGATCGGCATCCTGGCGGGCTATTTCTATGCGCTGGCCATCGGTCTTCTGTCGCTCGATGCCATCGCCTCGAGCTGGCAGAACTCGGCCGCCTTCGCGCTGCCGGTGCCCTTCAAGTACGGCTTCGACCTTTCGGTCGCGGCGATCGTCGGCTTCTGCCTCATGGCCTTCGTCTCGGCGGTCGAGACGGTGGGCGACGTCAGCGGCATCTGCAAGGGCGGCGCCGGGCGCGAGGCGACCGACCGCGAGATCCAGGGCGCGACCTATGCCGACGGCGTCGGCTCGGCGCTGGCGGGGATCTTCGGCGGCTTTCCCAACACCTCGTTCAGCCAGAACGTCGGGCTCATCGCCATGACCGGTGTCATGAGCCGCCACGTCGTGACCATCGGCGCGATCTTCCTGATCTTCTGCGGGCTCGTTCCCAAGGTGGGCGGCGTGATCCGCACCGTGCCCATCGAGGTGCTGGGCGGCGGGGTGATCGTCATGTTCGGCATGGTCGTGGCCTCGGGCGTGTCGATGCTGGCCGACGTGATCTGGGACCGGCGCAACATGGTGATCTTCGCCGTGGCCTTGTCCGTTGGGCTGGGCCTGCAGCTCGAGGTGCTGAACGTGCCGCCCGGCGCGCCGAACGCGCTGCAGCACCTGCCCGACACGCTGAGGATCCTCGGCGCCTCGGGCATTCTGCCCGCTGCGCTGATCGCCATCGTGCTCAACCTGACCCTGCCCAACCCGCTCTCCGAGGTCTCGACCGAGGAAATCACCGGCGGCATGGCCGGACGCGGCCCCGAGCCGGGCGAGTAATCCGCCGGCAAGGGCATGCCGGGGCCTTGGCCGCGGCATGCCCGGGACGCTCAGTCACGGCGGCCGTGGCGCCAGTCCGGGTCGTTGCGGGCGCGGTCCCGGCGACCGTGCCCGTCGCCCCGGCGCGGGGCGTCCCGGTCCAGCCGGTAGCCGTCGCGGCGCAGGCAGCCCGCGACATAGGCCGGCCGGACGCCGCGCCCGGTGCGGACCCGGGTGAGGCACTCGCGGGGCAGGCGGTTCACCCGCACGCCGTTGCGCTGCAGGCAGCCCTGGCCGAGCACGTAGCGCATGCCGCCGCCGCGCACCTCGAAGACGCAGCGCGAGGGAAGCACGCGCCGCCGGTCGTGGCGCGGCCTGTTGCCGAACCCGCGCCCGACGACCTCGGGCAGGGCGCGATGGCGCTGGCCCTGCGGCGTGTGAAAGCGCCAGTCGACGCGGTCCTCGCCGCGCGCGTCGGCGATGGTCTTGCCAAGGATGAAGAGCGTGGCCGCCGTCCCCAGCACGCGGGCGGCATCCTTGCCGTCGGCCCTGGCGGGGGCTGCGGACCAGGCGGTGATGGACAGCGATGCGGCCAGGACGGCGGCGATGAATCTGCGTGACATGACGGGTCTCCTTGGGGTGAGGCTGGTGTCTCGAAGGCCGCGGCGCCCGACCGGGCGGTGCGTCCTGCCATGAGCCTCCACGCGGGCCGGGAAGACAGGCAATCGCGCGCCTGTGTTATCGGATAACGGAACCCGAATCGGCATAGCGCTATTGAACTACATGGATGATATGCGCAGGCTCCCGGCCATGAAGACATGGCTCCGAACGTTGGCGGTCGCGCTCGCCCTGGCATTGCCCGCGGCGGCCGACGCGGCCTGCTACGTGGAATACAAGGCAAAGCAGGACGGGCCCCTCCGTCTGCACTACGGCATCGCGCTGCTGCACAGCGCGACATGCCCCAGCCGCGACTCGGCTGCGGCGCAGCTCGTGCAGCGGCTGGACCGCAACGGCTGGACCCTGCTCACCGTGATCGCGGTCTCCACCGGCGAGCCCTCGGGCAAGAAGAAGGCGAACGCCGGTGACTACTACCTCCGTTTCTGAGAGCCGCCGCGCCGGCACCCGCATCGTCACGTTCGGCATCGTCGCAATCGTCGCGCTCCTGGCCACGGGGGGCGCGCTTCTGATGCTCACGCTGCCCGACGCCAACGCCTTCAACGCGCGGGTCGAGCGGCTCTTCATCGAGAACGACGACCTGACCGCGCAGGCCGAGATCAAGCTGCTCGAGATCCTCGCCCAGTCGGGCACCGCCTTTTCCGACACGCTGGCCAGTTACCGCACGGTGATCTTCGTGCTGATGATCTTCGCCACCGCGCTGCTGGTCGCCGCGCTGGTCTTCCTCGTGATGCTGGTGACGCTCAACCGCCGCATGGCGCAGATCGAGCGGTCGGGCATCCAGGTCAACTCGCTCATCATCTCGCGCGAGGAGAACACCGTCTACCTCAACACCATGGGGTTCGAGCTGACCGAGGCCCTGATGGAGACGCTCGCCGTGCTGGCCGAGGCGCGGCTCGACGGCGAGATGCTGTCGGGCGCGCAGATCGAGGCCATGATCTCGGGGCGCGACGCCGCCGACTGCGAGGAATCCGCCGGGGCCATGCGCATCAAGCGATTGCGCGACGGGCTGGGCAACAAGCTGGTCAGTGAGCTGCTGGTGCGCAACATCGCCCGGCGCGGCTACATGCTGGCGATCGACAAGGACGTGATCGAGGTCGTCTGAAGCCCGCGCGCCCGGCGCTGCCCGAAAGCTGGGCGCGCCCCGGCGCGGCGATGAAAACCGCGCAGAACTCGCCCGGCGTCGGTCGCTTTCGATTGCCGCGACTCGCGCCGCCCTTTACCGTCCGGTCAAAAATTCATCATCGACCAACAGGGGACGGACCACGAAATGACCGACAGACGCGCGCATCTCGCCTATCTCAACCGCCGACGGATGCTCATGGGCACCGCCGGTTTCGCCGCTGCCGCGGGCACGGGCGTCCTGCCCGGCCGCCTGCTCGCGCAGGAGCCGATCTCGGTCGCGGGGATCTACACCGTGCCGGTGGAGCAGCAGTGGGTCAGCCGCATCCACAAGGCCGCCGAGGCGGCCAAGGCCGACGGGCAGATCACCTACACCTTCTCGGAAAATACCGCGAACACGGACTACCCGCGCGTCATGCGCGAATACGCCGAGAGCGGCGCCAAGCTGATCGTGGGCGAGATCTTCGGCGTCGAGCAGGAGGCCCGCGAGGTGGTGCTCGACTATCCCGACACCGCCTTCCTGCTGGGCTCGTCCTTCATGCCCGATCCCGCCTATCCGAACCTCGCGGTCTTCGACAACTACATCCAGGACGCCAGCTACCTCTCGGGCATCATCGCGGGTGCCATGACCGAAAGCGGCAACATCGGCATGGTCGGCGGCTTCCCGATCCCCGAGGTCAACCGCCTGATGCATGCCTTCATGGCCGGCGTCCGCGAGATGACGCCCGAGGCGGAGTTCCAGGTCAGCTTCATCGGCTCGTGGTTCGATCCGCCCAAGGCCAAGGAAACCGCCTTTGCCATGATCGAGAACGGCGCCGACCTGCTCTACGCCGAGCGCTTCGGCGTGTCGGACGCGGCGCAGGAGCGCGACATCCTCGCCATCGGCAACGTGATCGACACGCAGGAGGAATACCCCGACACAGTGGTCGCCTCGGCGATCTGGCACTTCGAGCCGACGCTGCAGGCCGCGCTTGCCAAGGTGGCCGACGGCAGCTTCGAGGCGGACAACTACGGTGTCTACAGCTTCATGAAGCACGGCGGCTGCTCGCTCGCGCCGCTGGGAACCTTCGAGGGCAAGGTGCCGCAGGCGGCGCTCGACCTCGTGGCCGAGAAGGAGGCCGCCATCAAGTCGGGCGAGTTCACCGTCGAGATCGACGACACCGAGCCCACCTCCTCCTGATGACGCATGAAGACGGGGCGCAGGACACGGTCCTGCGCCTGACCGGCATCACCAAGCGCTTCGGCGCGCTCACGGCCAACGACGACATCTCCTTCGGGCTGGCCCGGGGCGAGGTCGTGGCCCTTCTGGGCGAGAACGGTGCCGGCAAGACCACGCTGATGAACATCCTCTTCGGCCACTACACGGCCGACGCGGGCACCGTCGAGGTCTTCGGCCGCGCGCTGCCGCCGGGCCAGCCCGGCGCGGCGCTGGCCGCCGGCGTGGGCATGGTGCACCAGCATTTCACCCTGGCCGACAACCTGACGGTGCTCGAGAACATCCTGCTGGGCACCCGCCCGCTCTGGGCGCCCGGGCTTGGCCGGGCGGCGGCGCGCCAGCGCGTCGCGCAGCTGTCGCGCGACTTCGGCCTCGCGGTGCATCCCGACGCCCGCGTCGGCGCGCTGTCGGTGGGCGAGCGGCAGCGGGTCGAGATCCTCAAGGCGCTCTACCGCGACGCGCGTATCCTGATCCTGGACGAACCCACCGCCGTGCTGACCCCGCAGGAGACCGAGGCGCTCTTCGAGACGCTGCGCCGCGCGGTGGCGCAGGGGCTCTCGGTGATCTTCATCAGCCACAAGCTGCACGAGGTCACGGCGATTTCCTCGCGCGTGCTGGTGCTGCGCCACGGCCGGCTGGTGGGCGAGGTGGCGACCGCCCGGACCGATAGGCACCGGCTGGCAGAGATGATGGTCGGCGCCGAGATCTCCGCCCCCGCGCCCTCGGTGGCGCGCCCCGGCGCCGTGCTGCTGGAGCTGGACGGGGTCGAGACCGAGGCGCAGGGCAACGCCACGGGCTTGCGCGGCGTGAACCTCGCGCTGCGCGCCGGGCAGATCACCGGCCTCGCGGGGGTCTCGGGCAACGGGCAGGGCGCGCTCGCCGACCTGCTCTCCGGCCTCGCGGCACCGAGCGCCGGGCGCATGACGCTCGGCGGCGCCGAGGTGGCCGACTGGTCGCCCCGCGCCGCCGTCGCCGCCGGTATCGGACGCATCCCCGAGGACCGCCACCGCACCGGCACCATCGCCGACTTCACGCTGACCGAGAACGCGGTGCTGGAAAGCTACGCCCGCCAGCCGGTCAGCCGCCGCGGCTGGATGGACCGCGCCGAGGCGCGGCGCCGGGCCGAGGCGATCATCGCCGCCTACGACGTGCGCTGCCCAGGCCCCGAGACGCGCATCCGCCTGCTCTCGGGCGGCAACATGCAGAAGCTGATCCTCGGCCGCGTGCTCGAGGCGGCTCCCTCGATCATCCTCGCGAACCAGCCGGTGCGCGGCCTCGACATCGGCGCGGTCACCTACGTGCAGGAACGCCTGATCGCCGCCCGAGATGCCGGCGCGGCGGTGCTGCTCATCTCCGAGGATCTCGACGAGGTGCTCGCCCTCTCCGACGAGATCCGGGTCATTTCCGAGGGCCGGCTCTCGCCCGCCTTCCCGCGCGGCAGCCGCTCGCCCGCCGAACTGGGCCAGTGGATGGCCGGTCATGGGTTCGACGATGCGGCCTGAGAAAGACGATGGACGAGAGCCCGAAGCCCACGGCGGCCGAAGACCGGCGCCGCGAGAGATGACCGCCCCGTGCCCTTCATCTTTCCCCAAATACGCAAAGGGCGCGGGCACCGTCTGCCGCGCCGACACCGGACCGGGGGACCACGCCTGATGCGCCTTGAACCCATCGCCGCGCCCACGCCCGCGCGCCGCCTCGGCCTGCCCGCGCTGGCCCTTGCCGCGACCGTCGTGCTGGCCTCGGGGCTGAGCATGCTCGCCGGCGCCGACCCGCTCGCGACTTTCGGGCAGATCCTGCAGGGGGCCGCCGGCTCGAAGTTCGCGCTGCTCGAGACGCTGAACCGCGCGACGCCGCTCATCTTCACCGGCCTTGCCGTTGC
This sequence comes from Salipiger mucosus DSM 16094, assembly GCF_000442255.1. GTDB lineage: Bacteria > Pseudomonadota > Alphaproteobacteria > Rhodobacterales > Rhodobacteraceae > Salipiger > Salipiger mucosus. The sequence continues at coordinate 45,773 of NZ_KE557273.1, forward strand.
CGTCGCCTTCCGCGCCAAGCTGTGGAACATCGGCGCCGAGGCGCAGCTCTACGCCGGCGCGCTGGTCACCGTGGTGATCGGCACGCAGACCGGCCTGCCCGGCCCGCTGGCGATCCCGGCGATGGCGCTGGCGGCGGTGGTCGCGGGCGGGCTGGTGCTGCTGGGGCCGGTGCTGCTCAAGGTGCGGCTTGGCGTGGACGAGGTCGTGACCACCCTGCTGCTGAACTTCATCATGGCGCTCTTCATCTCCTACCTGCTCGAGGGACCGCTCAAGGACCCGATGGGCATGGGCTGGCCCAAGTCGCCGGCGCTGCCGCGCGACGCCCGCCTGCCGCGGATTGTCGAGGGGCTGCGCCTGCACTGGGGGTTCGTGCTCGCGCTGATCTGCGCCCTGGGCGTCTGGGTGATGCAGACCCGCACCACGCTCGGCTACGAGATCCGCGCCACCGGCCTCAACCCGCAGGCGGCGCGTTTTGCCGGCATCCCGGTGGGCCGCGTTCTGGTCAAGACGGCGCTGATCTCGGGCGGGCTGGCGGCGCTCGCGGGCTTCTCCGAGGTCGCGGGCCTCAAGGGCAACCTCACCGCCGACCTGTCGCCCGGCTTCGGCTACACCGGCATCATCGTCGCCATGCTGGCGCTGCTGCACCCGCTGGGGGTCGTGGTCTCGGCGCTCTTCGTGGCGGGCATCTTCGTGGGCGCCGACAGCATGTCCCGCGCCGCCGAGGTGCCCAGCTACATCGCCGACATCCTGCTGGCGGCGGCCCTGCTGTTCATGGTCCTGGCGATCCTGCTGACGCGGGTCAGGGTGGTGCGCGGATGACCGAGATCGTCGAAATCCTGCTCTCGGCCAGCTTCTGGGCCGCCGTGCTGCGCATCGCCTCGCCGCTGATCTTCGCCACCATGGGCGAGCTGATCTGCGAACGCGCGGGCGTTCTGAACCTCGGGATCGAGGGGATCATGGTCATGGGCGCCTTCGCCGGCTGGATGGCGGTCTATGCCGGGCTGGGCCTCTGGCCCGGGGTGCTGTTCGCGCTGCTGGCGGGCATGGCCTTCGGCGCGGTGCATGCCGTGCTGACCGTGCCCTTCGGCCTGTCGCAGCATGTCGTGGGGCTGGGGATCACGCTGCTGGCGACCTCTTCGACCTACTACGCCTATCGCCTGTCGCTTCCCGAGGTGACCTCGCCGCCGCGGATCGAGCCCTTCCAGCCCCTCGAGTGGCCGCTGCTGGAGCGCATCCCCGTCGTGGGCGAGGCACTGGCGGCGCAGACCGCGCTCACCTGGCTGGCCTTTGCCGTGGTGGTGGTCGTGGCGCTGGTGCTCTACCGCACGCCGCTGGGGCTGGCCCTGCGCGCGGCGGGCGAGAACCCGCAGGCTGTGGAATCGCAGGGCCTCTCGGTCACGGCGATCCGCATGGGCGCGGTGATCGCGGGGTCGGGCCTGATGGCGGTGGGCGGGGCCTTCCTGACTATGTCGGCCTTCTCGTCCTTCTTCTTCGAGATGGTGAACGGGCGCGGGTGGATCTGCATCGCGCTTGTGGTTTTCGGCGCCTGGAAGCCCGGAAAGGCGCTGCTGGGCGCGCTGCTCTTCGCCGGGTTCGACGCGCTGCAGATCCGGTTGCAGCAGACCGGGCTCGGGCAGATCGTGCCCTATCAGGTCTTCCTGATGATCCCCTATGTGCTATCGATCCTCGCGCTCGTGCTCATGTCGCGCCGGGCCGAGGTGCCCGCCGCCCTGATGACCCCCTTCAACCGAGGAGACCGCTGATGGCCTCGTTCGACATCCTCGTGACGGGCGGCACGCTGCCCGACGGCACCGTGACCGACATCGGCATTCGCGGCGATCGCATCGCCGGGATGGGCGACCTTGCCGGGGCCGAGGCGGGCGAGGTGATCGACGCCACCGGCGATCTCGTCTCGCCGCCCTTCGTCGATCCGCATTTCCACATGGACGCGACGCTGAGCTACGGGACGCCGCGCATCAACGCCTCGGGCACGCTGCTCGAGGGGATCGCGCTTTGGGGCGAGCTCAAGCAGCTGACCACTGTCGACGAGATGGTCGAGCGGGCGCTGACCTACTGCGACTGGGCGGTCTCGATGGGGCTGCTCGCGGTGCGCAGCCATGTCGATACCTGCGACGACAGCCTCAAGGGCGTCGAGGCCATGCTGCACGTCCGCGAGGCGGTGAAGCCCTACCTCGACCTGCAGCTCGTGGCCTTCCCGCAGGACGGCTTCTACCGCGACCCGACGGCGCGGGCGAACACGCTGCACGCGCTGGACATGGGGGTCGACGTGGTGGGCGGCATTCCGCATTTCGAGCGCACCATGGCCGAGGGCGCTGCCTCGGTCCGCGAGCTCTGCGAGATCGCCGCCGCGCGCGGGCTACTGGTCGACATGCACTGCGACGAGACCGACGATCCGATGTCGCGCCATGTCGAGGCGCTGGCCTACGAGACGACACGGCTGGGGCTGCAGGGGCGGGTGGCCGGTTCGCACCTGACCTCGATGCACTCGATGGACAACTACTACGTCTCCAAGCTGCTGCCGCTGATGGCCGAGGCCGAGCTCGCCGCGATCCCCAACCCGCTCATCAACATCACGCTGCAGGGGCGGCACGACACCTATCCCAAGCGGCGCGGGCTGACGCGGGTCAAGGAGATGCAGGCCGCAGGCCTCGCGGTCGGCTGGGGACAGGATTGCGTGCGCGATCCGTGGTATTCGCTGGGCACGGGCGACATGCTGGACGTGGCCTTCATGGGCCTGCACGTGGCGCAGATGACCTCTCCCGAGGAGATGCTCCGGTGTTTCGACATGGTGACGAGGGTCAACGCGGGGATCCTGCATCTCGAGGATTACGGGCTGGCCGAGGGTCGGCTGGCCTCGCTCGTGGTGCTGGATGCGGGCGATCCGATCGAGGCGCTGCGGCTGCGGCCCGACCGGCTCTGCGTGATCTCCAAGGGGCGTGTGGTCTCGCGCAAGGCGCGCAACGACGCCGCCCTCGCGCTGCCAGGCCGGCCCGGCTCGGTGCGCCGGCGGCATCCGGTGGGGTAGGGGCAGCCCGACGCGCGGAGCCCATGCCAACCGGCCAAGTGAAATACCCGGCCCGGAATCAAGGCACGCAGTGCCGCCGGGCCAGCGCCCGACCGCCCCCTCGGGCGGGCGCCTTGAGACGTGGGCCTGCCGTTTCGAATGGGGGCATATGGCCGACGGATAAAGTTCCCGGGCCTCGACCGGCAGGAGCGCCCACCCGGAGGTCGGGCACTGGCCCTGATGTCGTCCTGCGCCTCAGGTCGGTTTTGCCCCGGAAGAGCGGACCGCTCCCGCCGCCCTACCGCACCGGGTGGAAACAGGCCGCGAGATGCCCGTCGCCCTCGAGCATCGGCTCCTCCTCCGCGCAGCGTGCCCCGGCGTTGGGACAGCGGGCGCGGAAGGCGCAGCCCTTGGGCGGGTTGAGCGGGTCGGGCAGCTCGGTCTCGCGTCCCTCGGGCGCCGTCAGCGCGCGGCCGACAACCGGCGCGCTCTCGGCCAGCAGCCGCGTGTAGGGATGGCGCGGACGGGCGAAGACATCCTCGGCGCGGCCCACCTCGACCACCGAGCCGAAGTAGAGCACCGCCACCCGGTCGCTCACCGCCTCGACCACCGCGAGGTCGTGCGAGATGAAGAGATAGGTCAGACCCAGCCGCTTCTTGAGGTCCGCCAGCAGGTTCAGCACCTGCGCCTGCACCGAGACGTCCAGCGCCGAGACCGGCTCGTCCAGAATCAGTATGCGCGCCTCGGCCGCGAGCGCCCGCGCGATGCCGATGCGCTGTGCCTGCCCGCCCGAGAACTCGTGCGGGTAACGGTCCAGGAACTCCTCGCGCAGGTTCACCTGGGCGAATATCTCGCGGATTCGGTCGTCGCGCTGCGCCTTGTCCATGCCGTGCAGCAGCTTCAGCGGCGCCTCGACGATCTGCCGGATCGTCTTGCGCGGGTTGAGCGAGCTGATCGGGTCCTGGAAGACGTACTGGATGCGCTTGCCGAAGACCGCCGGGTCGGCGTTGTCGAGCGGCTTGCCAGCGATCTCGATGGTCCCGTCCGTCGGCTCGAGCAGCCCCACCAGCATCCGCGCCAGCGTGGACTTGCCACAGCCGCTCTCGCCCACGATGCCCATCGTCTCGCCCTCCGCGACCTCGAGCGACACCGGATGCACCGCGTGCACGTGCCCCTTGGGCGCCCCGAAGAGCCGCTTGCCCACGGCAAAGGTCTTGGACAGGTTCTCCAGCCGCAATGCCGTGGTCATTGTGCCGCCTCCAGCTCGGTTTCGGGGTGGATGCAGCGCACCCGGCGCCGCGCGGTGCCCTCGAGCGCGATCTCGCCGCGCTTGCAGGCCGGCTCGGCCTTGTCGCAGCGCGGGGCGAAGGCGCAGCCCGGCGGCAGGTCGTTGACCGCGGGCGGCAGGCCCGGGATCGCGTGCAGCTGGCGCTTGCCCTCGCCCAGTTCCGGCACGCAGGCGATGAGCCGCGCGGTATAGGGATGCGCCGGCGCGTCCAGCACGGCCTGAGTCGGCCCCTCCTCGACGATCCGGCCGGCATACATCACCGCCACCCGGTCGCAGAGTTGCGCCACGACGCCGAAATCATGCGTGATGAAGACGATGGCCAGCCTCTTCTCCCGCCGCAGCGTGTCGAGCAGCGACAGGATCTGCGCCTGCACGGTCACGTCGAGCGCGGTGGTCGGCTCGTCGGCGATGATCACCTCGGGATCGTTGGCAAGGCTCATGGCGATGCCCACGCGCTGGCGCATGCCGCCCGACATCTCGTGCGGGTAGCTGTCCATGCGGCTCTCGGCGTTGGGGATGCGCACGTCCTTGAGCAGTCCCAGCGCCTTCTGCCGCGCCTCCTTGTCGGGCACCCTGTGGTGCACCCGGATCGCCTCGACCAGCTGGTCGCCCACCTTGTAGAGCGGGTGCAGCGTCGCCAGCGGATCCTGGAAGATGTAGGAGACCTCGCGCCCGCGCAGGTCGCGCAGAGTCTCGTAGGGGGCGCCGACGAGGTCCTGCCCCTTGTAGTGCACCGCGCCCCCGGTGATGACCCCGGGAGGCGAGGCCACCAGCCCCATGACCGACAGCGCCGTGACCGACTTGCCCGAGCCGCTCTCGCCGATGATGCCCAGGCATTCGCCCGGCTTCACGCCCAGGCTCACGCCGCCCACGGCGCGGTAGACGCGGTCCTTGACGTGGAACTGGGTCTGCAGGTCGCGCAGGTCGAGCACCGCATCGCCCTGCGCCTCCGGCACCGGGCCCTCGCGCCGCACGGTGGTCGAGGCCATGGGCCGCGTCAGCGCGCCCGAGCGCAGCCGCGGGTCGAGCGCGTCGCGCACGCCGTCGCCCAGCAGGTTGATCGCCATGACGATGACGAGGATCATCACGCCGGGTACCACCGAGGTATGCGGGTTGGTGATGAGCGCCGACCGCGCCTCGCCCAGCATCGAGCCCAGGTCCGCCTGCGGCGGCTGCGATCCGAGGCCGAGGAACGACAGGCCGGCGGTCTCGAGGATCATCCAGCCCACGGTGGTCGACATGGCGATGACGATGACCGGGATCACGTTGGGCAGGATCTCGGTCAGGATGATCCGTCCGTTGCCCATGCCGGCCAGCTTCGCGGCATCCACGAATTCCTTGTGCGCGATGCCCACGGTGATGCCGCGGATGTTGCGCGCGAAGAAGGGGATGTTCACGGCCGCGACCGCGATCAGCGCGTTCAGCAGGCCCGGCCCCAGCGCCGCGACGATGGCCAGCGCCAGCAGGATGTAGGGAAAGGCCATGAGCATGTCGACGCCGCGCATGATCAGGTTGTCGGTCCTGCCCCCGTAGTAGCCCGCGACGATGCCCACGGCGGCGCCCAGCACGGCGGCGATCACTGCCGCGGCAAAACCCACCGCCAGAGACAGCCGCGTGCCCCACATCAGCCGCGACAGCAGGTCCCGCCCGAGGTGATCGGTGCCCAGCAGCGCCCCCTCGGAAAAGGGCGGCAGGAAGCGGTCGCCGGTATTGGTGACATCCGGATCGGCCAGCGGCAGCAGCGGCGTGACCAGCGCCAGCAACACCACCAGCACCATGACGACGAGCCCCGCCAGCGCGAGCCGGTTGCGGGCGAGCAGCGAGAGAAACCCCATCATGTCTTGATCCTCGGGTCGAGCAGGCTTTGCGCCACGTCCACGACGATGTTGAACAGGACGTAGCAGGCGGCGACGAAGACCACGCCGCCCTGCACCAGCAGGATGTCACGGGTCAGGATCGCGTCGACCAGCATCCGCCCGACGCCGGGCCACTGGAACACGATCTCGATGTAGACGGCGCCCGACAGCACGAAGCCCGCCTGGATGCCCAGAACCGGGATGATGCTCACCATGGCCGCCCGCAGCGCGTGGCGCCAGATCACGCCGCGCTCCGGCACGCCCTTGGCCCGCGCCGTGCGGATGAAGTCCTGCCGCAGGACCTCCAGCATGGCCGAGCGCGAGAGCCGCGCCACCACGCCGGTGGCCACCACCGCCAGCGCGATCGCGGGCAGCGTCAGGTGCTGCACCAGCGTCATCAGGTCGCGCGAGCCGTAGACCGGCCACATGCCCGAGACCGGGAACCAGCGCAGCTGCACCGCGAAGATCAGGATCATCATCATGCCCAGGAAGAACGACGGGATCGAGATCCCGAGCAGCACCGCGAAGGTGATCGCCTTGTCCGCGAAACCGTACTGCCGCGCCGCCGAGACGACGCCCGCCGCCACACCGAAGACCGCGCAGAGCACGAAGGAGGTGCCCGCCAGCGCCAGCGTCGCACCGAAGCGCTCCAGCACCTCGTCCAGCACCGGCCGGTTGAGCGAGAAGGAGCGCCCGAAATCGCCCTGCAGCATGTTGCCGAGCCAGATGAAGTACCGCTGCACCGCCGGCTTGTCCAAGCCGAGGTCGCGGTTGATCTTCTCCACGTTCTCGGGCGTGGCGTAGCTGCCCAGGATCGCGGTCGCCGGATCGCCGGGGATCAGCGCCATGATGGCGAAGACGATCACCGTGATCCCCAGCAGCACCGGGATCGCCGAGACCAGCCGTTTGAGGATGTAGCTTCCCATGCCGCGCGTCCTCCGCGTCTGGAGAGTGGATGGCCCCGGAGCATCTTCTGGCCCGAAATATCCCGGGGAGTCCGCGCAGCGCGCGGACGGGGCAGAGCCCCTCGGGCGGGCCGCAAGGCCCGCCATCGGGCGGAGCCGGAGGCGCCGCCCGCAGCGTCAGCTCAGTTCTTGGTCACGTCGTCGAGCAGCAGGAAGAACGAGGGCTGCAGCTCGAAGCCGCCGACCCGCTCGTTGGTCACCGCGTTCTGCTTCCAGTTGGCGACGAAGACCCAGGGCGCATCCTCCTGCACGATGGTCTGCATCTCCTTGTAGAGCTCGGCCCGGCGCTCCTGATCGGTGGCGACGCGCGCCTCCTCCAGCAGCTCGTCCACCTCGGGGTTCGAGTAGTAGCCCGAGTTGAACCCGCCCTCCGAGGGGAAGGCGTCGGTGCGCAGCGCGAGGTAGGGCAGGGTGTCGGGGTCGTTGGTCATCCAGGCCATCTCGGCCATGTCCGCCTTGCCCTCGAGCCCGGGGTTCACCTCGCCCAGGAAGGTGTTCCACTCGTAGGTCTCGATCGCCACGTCGAAGCCCACGGCCTCGAGATCCGCCTGGATCGCGGTGCCCATGGCCACCGGGTCCAGCATGCCCGAGCCGCCCTCGGTCACGTAGAAGGTCAGCTCGGCGCCCTCGGCCCCGGCCTCGGCCAGCAGCTCCCTGGCCTTCTCCGGATCGTAGGGATAGGGCTCCAGCGTGTCGTTGTAGGCCCAGGAGAAGGCCGGCGGCGTCGGGCCTGCGGCGACCTCGGCGGTGCCTTCCAGCACGTCCTCGACCAGCGCCTTCTTGTTCACCGCGTAGTTGGCCACCTGGCGGACCAGCTTGTCCGCGAAGGGGCCTTCCTTGGCGTTGAGGATCAGGAACCAGACGTGCGGGCCGGCCTGTTCGTGCACGGTGAAGTCCTCGCCCTCGAACTCCGACAGCGAGACGGGCGGCACCTCGACCATGAGGTCGATGCCGCCGGCCAGCATCTCGGCGGTGCGGGTGTTGGCGTCGGTGATCGGGCGGAAGACCACGGCCTCGAGCTCGGGCGCGCCGTCCCAGTAGTCGGCGTTGCCCTCGACCACCACGGCCTCGTTGCTGCGCCACTCGGCGAAGGTGAAGGGACCGGTGCCGACCGGGTTGCGGCCGAACTCGGCGCCGTATTCCTCGACCGCCGCGGGCGAGACGATCAGCCCGGTCGGATAGGCCAGGTTCGACAGGAAGGGCGCGTAGGGCTCGCTGAGCGTAAATTTCACCGTCAGCTCGTCCACGGCCTCGACCGTGTCCACCGAGGAGAAGAAGAAGGCCAGCGGGAACGGCCCGGTGTCGTGGAAAGGATGGTCCTCGTTCAGCATCCGCTCGAAGTTGAAGACCACCGCCTCGGCGTTGAACGGCGTGCCGTCGTGAAAGCTCACCCCCTCGCGCAGGGTGAAGGTATACTCGGTGCCGTCTTCGCTGATCTCCCAACCGGTCGCCAGCGCCGGCTCGACCTCGAGCGTGCCGTCCTTGTAGCGCACCAGGCCGTCGTAGACGTTCATCAGGATGCGGAAGTCGTTCACCGCGGTGACCGCCGCCGGGTCGAGCGCCTTGGGCTCGGCGATCTGGCCCACGAACAGCACGTTCGGCGGAGTCTGTGCCGCCGCCGGCATCCCGAAGCTCATCGCCAGCGCGGTGCCCGCCGCCAGAACGGCCCGCCGCGTGAATGTCAGAAGTGCCATCGTCTCTTCCTCTCTGTTGCTCCGGTGACCGGAATTTTTCATGATTAATTTGAAGTGAGCCAAATTATCGTGATAAATTCAAGGAAAATGGCCATTGGACAGTTGCGTGACCTTCTCCCTGCTCACCCTTGACCGCGAAACCGGCACCTTCGGCGCGGCCGCCGCGACGGGCAGTCTCTGCGTGGGCGGCTGGGTGCTGCGCGGCGATCTCGATTCGGGGCTCTCGGCCAGCCAGGGCACCGCGCCCTCCACTTTCTGGGGCGAGGACGTGCTGGCCGCCATGCGCGAGGGCCTGCCCGCCGATCAGGCGGTCGCCCGGGCCACCGGGGCCGACCCCGGCCGCGCGCACCGCCAACTCGCGGCGCTGGACCCGGCGGGCGGCACGGCGGCCTTCACCGGGGACGAGAGCATCGAGGTCTCCGGCCAGATCGCCGAGCCGGGGCTCGTGGTGGCGGGCAACATGCTGGGCGCCGAGACGGTGCTGCCGTCGCTGCGCGCGGGCTTCCTCGAGGCTGCGGGCGACATGCCGGCGCGGCTGGTCGCCGCCCTGCGCGCCGCCGACCGCGACGCCAGCGACTACCGCGGGTTGAAATCGGCTGCCCTGCTGGTGCTGCATCCCGATCATCCGCCCCTCACCCTGCGCATCGACTATGCAGAGGCGCCGATCGACGCGCTCGCCGACCTGCTGGCCCGGGCGCAGGCGCAGCCCTATGCCGGCTGGCTCGATGTCGTGCCGGTCGCCGCGGACCGCACCCGCGCGCCCGGCCCGCGGACGCCTGACGAGCGGCGGACCGCTACTCGGCAATGAACCGGCGCAGCACCTGCGCCTCTTGCTCCTGCATCAGAGCCTCGGCCGTCTCCATGTGGGCGCGCATCACGGCCCGCGCCGCGGCGGGATCGCCCCTGCGCAGCGCCTCGACCAGTTCCGTCTGGTAGCGCCGCCCCTTCTTCCAGAGCCTGTGGTTCACCGGCTCGTAGAGCCGCCGCCAGACCGTGAGCTCGGTCAGGATCTGCGCCATGAACTCCACCACAAAGGCCAGCAGCGGGTTGTCGGCGTAGGACGCCAGAAGCGCGTGGAACTTCAGCGACGAGACGTGCTGCGCGCGTTCTTCCCCGGCGTCGCGTGCGGGCAGGGGATACTCGGCGATGACCGCCTCCAGCTTCGACAGCTGCGCCTCGCTCAGCTGCCCGGCGAGGCTCGCCGCGACCTCGGGTTCCAGCAGCTTGCGCATCTGGTAGATGTCGGCGATCGAAAGATCCCGGAAATAGAAGTAGTTGGCCAGCAGCGCCCGCGCCCGTTCGCCCGAGACCTCGCCGACGAAACTGCCGCCGCCCGGCCCGGTGCGGGTCTCCACCAGCCCCTGCGCCTCGAGAATCCGCATGGCCTCGCGCACGGTGCCCTTGGACCGCCCGTAGCGCGCCATGAGCTCGGCCTCGCCCGGCAGGCGGTCACCCTTGCGCAGCTCGTGCTCGACGACCCATTCCTTGATGGTCTCGGCCAGCTGCACCGGGCGCGAGCGTCGCGGCGCCGGTCTGTCGGACAGGGGTGGCAAGGGGTGGCCTCCTCGGGGCAAGGTCCGGCGACCCTAGACCCGGCGCTCGGGGGAATGCAATCGGGCAGGGGTGACAGGTGCGCCCGGCGGGACTCGACTCGCGAATTCGCGATAGGCTAGAACATAAGGTGAACAAAAGCTGCTGCCGCTGCCCGACTCATGCCGTCCCGTCGCATCCTCTCGCTCTGGTTTCCCCGCCTCGGCGCCGAACGCCTGTTGCGCCGCGCGCCGCAGCTCGACGGCGTGCCCTTCGCCGTGGTCGAGGATCGCGGCCAGGCGCAGGTGCTCTGCGCGCTGTCGCGCACGGCCTCCGAGGCGGGGCTGCACGCGGGCCAGCCGCTGCGCGACGCCCATGCCATCTGCGCCGCGCTGGTCACACGCCTGCGCAGCCCGCATGGCGAAGAAGCCTTCCTTGCGGCGCTGCACCGCTGGGCGGGGCGGTTCTCCCCCTGGGTCGCGACCGAGCCGCCCGACGGGCTGGCGCTCGACCTGACCGGCTGCGCGCATCTCTTCGGCGGCGAGGGGGCGCTGATGGCACAGGTGGCGCAGGACTGCGCCGACCTGCGCCTCACGGTGCGGCAGGGGCTGGCCGACACGCCGGGCGCGGCCTGGGCACTGGCGCGCTATTCCGGCGATGCGGCGGGACCCGGGCGTTCGGGTGACGCCATCGACCAGGAGGCGCGCGCCACCCGGGCCCGCGCCGCGAAACGCCGCCACTGGGAGCGCGGCCGTGCCGCCCCCGCCATC
>NZ_KE557273.1:57152-151904 GCF_000442255.1 Salipiger mucosus DSM 16094
TCGGGCGCGGGCTGGTGGACCGGCTCGACCAGGCGCTGGGGGCCGCGCCCGAGCCTCTCTCGCCCGCCGCCGCGCAGGGACGCATCGCGGTGCGCCTCACGCTGCCCGAGCCCATCGGGCTCGAGGCCGACATGCTGGCCGCGCTCGACAGGATGCTGCCCCGCCTCTGCGGGCTGCTGCGGCGCCGGGGGCGGGGCCTGCGCACCCTGCGGCTCGAGGCGCACCGCACCGACGACACGATGCAGTGGACCAACCTCAGCCTCGCGCGCCCCTCCTGGGAGGCCGACCGCCTCTGGCCGCTGCTGCGCATGAAGCTGCCCGAATTCGAGGCCGGCTTCGGCATCGACATGCTGCGCCTCGAGGCGGTGCGCCACGAACACGTGCAGGAGCGCACCCAGACCGGCCATGTCGAGGCCGGCGACCAGGCCCGCCGCCGCATGGCGGGAGAAACCCTGCTTGCCGACCTGCTCGGGAGGCTCGGCGCGCGCATCGGGATGGAGGCGATCACCCGGCGCCACCCCGGCGACAGCCATATCCCCGAGAAGGGCGCGCTCACGCTCGCCGCCGCCTGGTCCGAGCCCGCGCCGCACTGGCCGCCGCCGCCGCGTCCGCGCCCGCTGTCGCTCTTCCGCCCCGAGCCGGTGCAGGCCCCCGAGACGCCGCACCCGCCCGCGCGCTTTCGCTGGCGTGGGCGCGAGGTCGTGGGAACCGCTTCCGAGGGCCCCGAGCGCATCGCGCCCGAGTGGTGGCTGGACGAGCCCGACTGGCGCAGCGGCCTGCGCGACTACTGGCAGGTGAGTGCCGACACGGGCGAGCGGCTCTGGCTCTTCTACGCCCACGGCGGGACGCTCTCCCCGGGCTGGTTCTGCCACGGGATCTTCGCCTGACCCCGCGGCCCCTCCCGGTGCTTCTTCTTGTTCCAAATACGCACCCGGGCCGGCCCCCGCGGCCTCGCGCGGCACCACGGCGGCGCCCGCGCGTCGGTCCTTCCCCTTTCCAATCCGCCCGCCCCGTGCAAGACACGCCCGCGACACGCACACAGGAGGCCGCCCCATGCAGATCGTCTCGCTCATCGCCCGTCCCGGCGCGCTCGACCCCGCCATGGTCGACAGCCTGCGCAACGCCTGGGGTGGCGGCATGGCGACCTGGCTCGCGCCCGACGAGGCGGCGGAATTCCCGCTCGAGGCCGCGCCGGGCAACCTCGACGAGGTGCGCGAGAGCCTCGCGGCGCAGGCCGACCTGAACGTGATCCCGGCCGAGGGCCGCCGCAAGAAGATGCTCATTGCCGACATGGACAGCACCATGATCGCGCAGGAATGCATCGACGAGCTGGCCGACGAGGCCGGCGTCGGTGCCCACGTCAAGGAGATCACCGCCCGCGCCATGAACGGCGAACTCGACTTCGAGGGTGCCCTGACCGAGCGTGTCGCACTGCTGAAGGGCCTGCCGGAAAGCGTCATTGCCGATGTGCTGGCACAGCGCATCACGCTCACCCCCGGCGGGCGCGAGCTGGTGGCGACCATGCGCGCGGCGGGCGGCCATGCGCTGCTGGTCTCGGGCGGCTTCACCGCCTTCAGCGGCGAGATCGCCGAGCGCGTGGGCTTCGACGCGCACCGGGCCAACACGCTGCTTGCCGAGGACGGTGTGCTCACCGGACGGGTGGCGCATCCGATCCTGGGGCGCGAGGCCAAGATCCAGGCGCTCGAGGAGACCACCGCGCGGCTGGGCATCGACGAGGCCGATGTGATCGCGGTGGGCGACGGGGCCAACGATCTCGGCATGCTGGGCCGCGCCGGGCTGGGCGTGGCGCTGCACGCCAAGCCCTCGGTGCAGGCGCAGTGCCAGTGCCGCGTGAACCACGGCGACCTGACCGCGCTGCTGTACCTGCAGGGCTATGCAAGGGACGATTTCGCGCCCGTGGCAGGCTAGATCACCGCGGCGATCTCGCCCACGACATGGCCCGCCCGGTTGGTGATCGGCGGGTTCAGGAACCGCTTCACCTCGGGCGCGGCGGGGTCCAGCACGCCCATCCCCGCGAGGATCGCGGCGAAGGCGCATTCCGAGGCGCGCGTGGCGCCGTCGACGATCTTGAGCGCCACGCCCTGCCCGCGCTCGGGCAGGATGGCGACGAAGTAGCCCTCGGCCCCGGTCTTGATCGCCACCGGCTCGCGCGCGGCGCGCATGAGTTGGGTGCAGGCGCGTCCCTCGCCCGCGACCAGCAGCGGGTGGGCGCGCATGGCATCGACCAGCCGGGCCGCGGCGCGGCTGAGCGCGTCCTCGCGCTGCCCGGCGGTGGCGAACCAGGCCATGGCGCGGGCCATGCCCTGCATCGTGGTCGCGAAATTGGGGGCCGAGCAGCCGTCGATTCCGAAGCCCGGCGAGGTGGCGCCGGTGACCTCCTCGAAGACCTCGCGCACCGCCTTCTGTACGGGATGTACGGGGTCTACGTACTCCGGGCCCGTCTTGAGGTGCCGCGCCAGCGTCAGAAAGCCCGCGTGCTTGCCCGAGCAGTTGTTGTGCACCTGGCAGGGCGTCCGGCCGTCGCGGATCATCTCGAAGCGCAGCGCCTTGTCGCGCGATGGCTCGGTCCCGCAGCGCAGGTCGTCGTCGCCGAGGCCGAGGTCGGCGAGCCAGGCCTCGACCGCCGCGACATGCACCGGCGCGCCCTCGTGCGAGGCGCAGGCGAGGGCGAGCTGTTCGTCGGTCAGGCCCTGGGCATCGGCGGCGCCGGAGGCCACAAGCGGCAGGGCCTGGATCATCTTGGCCGAGGAGCGCGGCAGGATCAGGGCCTGCGGGTCGCCCCAGGCCTCGACGATGCCGGAGGCGTCGCAGATGACGGCATGTCCGGTGTGCCGGCTTTCGGCCAGGGGGCCACGGACGATCTCGACCATGGGGGCGGGTGCTGTGGGCATGGGCGACCTCTTCACATGTCGGCGATATCTTGCCAAGAGGGGGTTTCTCGGCCCCTGTTTTTCAGGGTATCGTCCCGGCGTCGAGCGAAAAGGGTTGCACGGGTGCCGGGCCGGAACAGGTAGGTGCCTGTCGCAGGACAAGAGGCGAGCACGCTTGGAGGCTGCAGGTATGACATCATTTCTCCGTGGAGTTCTGGGCGCGGCGGCGGTCGCGCTGACGGCAAGCGGCGTGGCGGCGCAGGAGGAAAGCACCAATCGCGTCAACGCGATCACCGACTGGTCCGTCTTCGAGGGACAGGACCCGCGCGAATGCTGGGCGGTGACCACCTACAAGGAAAGCGTCAACACCAAGGACGGCCGCGTCGTTTCGGTGCGGCGCGGCGACATCCTTCTGATGGTCTTCTACCGTCCGGGCGCCGAGGTGCAGGGGCAGCTGGCCTTCACCGGTGGCTATCCCTTCGCGGACGGCTCGACGGTGAACGTCGACATCGGCGGCACCGAGTTCGAACTCTACACCGAGGGCGAATGGGCCTGGCCCGCCTCGCCGCAGGACGACGCCAAGATCATCACCGCGATGAAGCGCGGCGCGGACGCGGTGCTGACCGCACGCTCCTCGCGGGGCACGCAGACCGAGGACACCTTCTCGCTGATGGGCTTCACCGCGGCGATCGAGGACGCGGAATCGCGCTGCACGTCCTGACGGGGCCTGACGGCCCCGGGCGCCGCCCGCGGCGGCGCCGATTGCGTATTTTGGGAAAGATGATGGGGCCTGGGTGGCCCCGCGACGGCGCGGAGACGGTCGATGACGGATGAGCCGACGCGCGGCGTGGTCTACGTGGCATGGGGGCGCGAGCACGTCGAGGTGGCGCGGCGCTCGGCCGCGAGCGTCAAGCGCAGCAACCCGGATCTCGGCACGGCGATCTGGTGCAAGGAAGGCGACGACACCTCCGGGTTCGACCGCGCCTTCATCGTGCCCGAGGGGCTGAAGCGGCCCAAGGTGAACCTGCTGGGCGAGAGCCCCTTCGACGAGACGCTGTTCCTCGACAACGATACCATCGTGCGCGCGGAGCTTGGCTCGCTCTTCGACCTGTTGCGGAAATACGAGATCTGCGGCGCGCAGGTGATCCTCTGGCACCGGCCGCGGCACCTCAAGCGGATCGCGCTGGACCTGCCCGAGACCTTTCCCGAGATCAACACGGGCGTGCTGCTCTACCGCAAGACGCCCGCGGTGCTGGAGCTGTTCCGCGACTGGGCGGCCACCTTTGCCGGCTCGGGCATGGGAATCGACCAGCCGAGTTTCCGCGAGGCGCTGTGGCGCTCGGACGCGGCCTTCCACGTGCTGCCCGCGCAGTTCAACAAGCGCGTCTTCGAGGCCTCGGAGCTGATCTGGTCGGACCAGCCGAAGCCGCGCATCCTGCACCTGGAGCTGCTGCGGCCGCAGAAGAACCCGCTGCTGCGCTGGCTGTCGAACCGCATCCGCTGACGCGGCGGGCATCTTGCCCGGGGCGGGGCGGCGTGGCACTGCTGGCACCGGAGGTTTTCGCATGGCCCAGATACACGACGATTCCCCGGTGGTCCGGCACCTGACGGGCGCCGCCGAGGCGCGCAACCCGGGCATGGCGCTCGACATGGACAGGGTGATGCGCGCGCGCGCCAACCGTTCGGCCGTGGAGCGGCGGGCCGCCACGCTGCCGGGGCGGCGCAGCGTCAAGAAGGACCACCAGGCGGCCTGGCTGGCGCGGGCCATCTCCTGCATCGACCTGACGACGCTTGCGGGCGACGACACGGCGGGCCGCGTGCGGCGGCTTTGCGCCAAGGCGCGCCAGCCGGTGCGGGCCGACCTGCTGGAGGCCATCGGCCTGCCCGAGCTGACGGTGGGCGCGGTCTGCGTCTACCATGACATGATCGCCCCGGCGGTCGAGGCGCTGGAGGGCAGCGGCATCCCGGTCGCGGCCGTCTCGACCGGCTTTCCGGCGGGGCTCTCGCCCTTCCGCCTGCGGCTGGCCGAGATCGGCGAGAGCGTCGCGGCCGGGGCTTCGGAGATCGACATCGTGATCTCGCGCCGGCTGGTGCTGGCGGGCGACTGGCAGGGGCTCTACGCCGAGATGCGCGCCTTCCGCGAGGCCTGCGGCGAGGCCCACGTCAAGGCCATCCTGGCCACCGGCGAGCTGGGCACGCTGCAGAACGTGGCGCGCGCGAGCCTCGTCTGCATGATGGCGGGGGCGGATTTCATCAAGACCTCGACCGGCAAGGAGAGCGTCAACGCGACGCTGCCGGTGAGCCTGGTGATGATGCGGGCGATCCGCGAGTACCACGAGGCGACGGGGCATCGCGTGGGCTACAAGCCCGCGGGCGGGATCTCCAAGGCCAAGGACGCGCTGACCTACCTCGCGCTGGTGAAGGAGGAGCTGGGCGACCGCTGGCTGCGGCCGGACCTCTTCCGCTTCGGCGCCTCCTCGCTGCTGGGCGACATCGAGCGGCAGCTCGAGCATCACGTGACGGGGGCCTACTCGGCCTCGTGGCGTCATGCCCTGGCCTGATGTCTGGACCTACGGCAACTGGGCGTTTCAGGCCGCCATCGTTGTCGCGGCGGTGGTCGTGTCGCGGTGGCGGCGCCGGCGGATCACCGAGGAGGTCGCGCTTCTGCCCGAGGACATGCGGCGCCTGGTCGGCCCGGCGCCCTACCACATGCCGCCGCCCGCCGAGCGCCGGCCGGAGGGGCTGCGGCGATACGCGGCGCAATACGACCGTTTCCGCCGGCCGGGGCGGCTCTTGTGGGGCGTCTTTGCGCTCTGGGTCGCCGTGGTCGTCTGCGTCGCGGTCATTCAGGAAATCGGATAGGGGGCTGGCGTGAGCATCAGGGATATCTTCGAGAGCATGGATTACGGCCCCGCGCCCGAGAGCGCCGGCGACGCGCTGACCTGGATCGTCGACCAGGGGTCGCGGTTCGGGCATTTCATCGGGGGGGTCTTCACGGACCCCGGCGAGACCTTCGAGACCCGCAACCCCGCGACCGGCGAGGTGCTGGCGGAGGTGACGCAGGCGGCGCAGGCCGACGTGGATGCCGCGGTGGCGGCGGCGCGGGCGGCGCAGCCGGGCTGGGAGGCGCTGGGCGGGCCAGGCCGGGCGCGGTATCTCTACGCGCTGGCGCGGCTGGTGCAGAAGCACGCGCGGCTTTTCGCGGTGCTCGAGACGCTGGACGGCGGCAAGCCCGTGCGCGAGGCGCGCGACATCGACGTGCCGCTGGTGGCGCGGCATTTCTCCTACCACGCGGGCTGCGCGCAACTCATGGAGACGCAGCTGCCGGGGCAGCGGGCGTTGGGCGTCTGCGGGCAGATCGTGCCGTGGAACTTCCCGCTGCTGATGCTGGCCTGGAAGGTCGCGCCGGCGCTGGCCACGGGCAATACCGTGGTGCTGAAGCCGGCGGAGTGGACTTCGCTCACGGCGCTGCTGTTCGCCGACATCTGCCGGCAGGCGGGGCTGCCCGAGGGCGTGGTGAACATCGTGACCGGCGACGGCGCGGTGGGCGAGATGATCGTGGGCGCCCCGGTCGACAAGATCGCCTTCACCGGCTCGACCGAGGTGGGGCGCCGGATCCGGGCCGCGACGGCGGGGACGGGCAAGGCGCTGACGCTCGAGCTGGGGGGCAAGTCGCCCTACATCGTGTTCGAGGACGCGGATCTCGATTCGGCGGTCGAGGGGCTGGTGGATGCGATCTGGTTCAACGGCGGGCAGGTCTGCTGCGCGGGCTCACGGCTGCTGGTGCAGGAGGGCGTGGCCGAGGCGTTCCACGACAAGCTGAAGACGCGCATGGCGAAGCTGCGCGTGGGCGATCCGCTGGACAAGTGCATCGACATGGGCGCCATCGTGGATCCCGTGCAGCGCGACCGGATCGCGGCGCTGGTCGAGGGCTGCGAGGGCGAGGTGCATCGCGCGGGGCCGGTGCCTGAGGGCTGTTTCTACCCGCCGACGCTGATCACCGGGCTGAGCGCGGCCTCGCCGCTGATGCAGGAGGAGATCTTCGGGCCGGTGCTGGTCTCGACGACCTTCCGGACGCCCTCCGAGGCGGTGCAACTGGCCAATGGCACCCGCTACGGGCTGGCGGCGAGCGTCTGGTCGGAGAACATCAACACCGCGCTGGACGTGGCGCCGAAGCTGGCGGCGGGCGTGGTCTGGGTCAACGGGGCCAACATGTTCGACGCCGCCGCGCCTTTCGGCGGGGTTCGAGAGAGTGGGTTCGGGCGCGAGGGCGGCCTCGACGGGCTGCGGGCCTACACGCGGGACGAGGGCGCGGCGCCGCGGCTGGAAGCGGTGGAGCCCTTCGGCGGCGAGGCGGCGGAGCCGGAGCCGGTGGACCGGACCGCGAAGCTTTATATCGGCGGCAGGCAGGCGCGGCCCGACGGCGGCTACGCGCGGCTGGTCCATGACCCCGAGGGCCGGCTGATCGGGCAGGTGCCCATCGCCAACCGCAAGGACCTGCGCAACGCCGTCGAGGCGGCGCGCGGGGCGGCAGGCTGGGCGGGCGCCACGGCGCATAACCGGGCACAGGTGCTGTTCTACATCGGCGAGAATCTCTCGGCGCGGGCCGGCGAGTTCGCCGAGGCCATCGACCGGATGACCGGCGGCAGCGACGGGGCGCGCGAGGTCGCGGCCTCGGTCGACCGGCTGTTCTCGGCCGCGGCCTGGGCCGACAAGTTCGAGGGCCGCGTCGCGCCGGTGCCGATGCGGGGCGCGGCGCTGGCCATGCGCGAGCCCTGCGGCGTGATCGGCGCGCTCTGCCCGGACGAGGCGCCGCTGCTGGGGCTGGTTTCGGTCATGGCGCCGGCCATCGCGATGGGCAACCGCGTTGTGCTGGTGGCCTCGGAGCCCTTCCCGCTGGCGGCGACGGACTTCTACCAGGTGCTCGAGACCTCGGACGTGCCGGGCGGGGTGGTGAACATCCTGACCGGCGCGCACGAGGAACTGGCCCCGGTGCTGGGCGCGCATTTCGACGTCGAGGCGGTCTGGAGCTTTTCCTCCTCGGACGTGTCCGGCGCGGTGGAGCGGGCCGCGGCGGAGAGTCTCAAGCGCACATGGGTCAATCACGGGCGGGGACGCGACTGGTTCGGGCCCGCGGGAGAGGGGCGCGCGTTCCTGGAGGCCGCGACCGAGGTCAAGACGGTCTGGATCCCCTACGGCGCCTGAGCGCCCCGGAATTGCCACCTTTTCGGGCAGCCCGGCCCCCGGCCGGGCATTCCGTTGCGCGGCGTGACATTGAGATTTCGCCGTTCCGATGCTATGTTGAAAGCACGCCCGGCGCCGGGGTGGCTTTCGGCGCTTGCAACCAAGGAGGACAATGTCCTGTCTTTTACTGCCAGTGCGGTTGATTCCGCGAACCCGGGGCATGGCATGACCGGAATGCCCCAGACCGAGGTCACCCAGGACGATATCCTGGCTACCGTCCTCAAGAGTCTCGACGACAACAAGGCCGAAGACGTCGTGCAGATCGACCTGCGCGGCAAGACCACCGTGTGCGATTACATGGTGATCTGCTCGGGCCGCTCGTCGCGCCAGCTTGGCGCGATCTCGGACAAGCTGGTCGAGGATCTCAAGCACGAGCTCGGGGTGCAGGCCAAGTCCGAGGGCAAGGACACGGGCGACTGGGTGCTGATCGACACCGGCGATGTCATCGTCCACGTCTTCCGCCCGGAAGTGCGCGAGTTCTACCAGCTCGAGAAGATGTGGCTGCCGCTGGCGCAGGGCGGCGTTCAGGCCGCGACCTGATCCGCAGCGCGTGAAACTGCATCTCTGTGTCGTGGGCCGCCTGCGGGCGGGCCCCGAACGCGACCTCATCGACGACTACCTGACCCGGTTCGACCGGACGGGCCGGGGCCTTGGCCTCGGGCCCGCCTCGGTGCACGAGGTCGAGGACCGCAAGGGCGGCGGCATGGCGGCCGAGGCGGCACTGCTGCGCCGCGCGATCCCCGCCGGTGCCGCCGTCTGCGCGCTGGACGAGCGCGGGCGGCAGACGAGTTCGCCCGATTTCGCGGTGCGGCTGGGCCGGATGCGCGACGAGGGCGTCTCGGATCTTGCCTTCGTGATCGGCGGCGCGGACGGGATCGAGCCGGCGCTGCGCGATTCGGCGGACATGGCGCTGTCCTTTGGCGCGATGGTCTGGCCGCACATGCTGGCGCGGGTCATGCTGAGCGAGCAGATCTACCGCGCGGCCGCGATCCTGGCCGGAACCCCCTACCACCGCGCCTGAGAGGCCGTTTTCGGCGGTTTTCCGCGCTCAAGGGCGCAGGTTGAGCGGCTTTCCGCGATCGGCACAAAGTGTGTGTTGCGGGGCCGAATCGCGCCGGATTACCTGCGCTTAACGCTTCGTCACGCTGCCAGACCGGACGAGCGCTGCCGCCGGATCCGTCCTGTCCCCTTCGGTTTCCGCCGAGCGTGGATCCGGCTGCAAGGCCCCGGAGACCCCAACTCCGGGGCCTATTTTTTTGTTCAGGTCTTCTCAGGTCTTCAGGTGTAGGCCACGACCAGAAGGATGATGCCGAGCACGACGCGGTAGATCACGTAGGGCGTGAAACTGACCGAACGCAGCAGCCGCATCATCAGCGCCAGTGCCCCCAGCGCCGAGACGAAGGCCATCGCGGCGGCGATGGCGCCGTCGCGGGCCGCCGCCGCGTCGGCGGTCGAGGCGACCTCGGCCCCCAGCAGGATGCCCGAGGCGGCGATGGTGGGGATCGACATGAGCATCGCGATCTTGGCGCCGTCCTGGCGAGCGTAGCCGAGTTGCCGCGCGGCGGTGATCGTGATGCCCGAGCGCGAGGTGCCCGGGATCAGGGCCACCGCCTGCCAGAGGCCCATGATCAGCGCGTCGCGCAGGCCCCAGTCGCCCTCGGTCCGGACCTCGGGCCCCGTCTGGTCGGCCCACCACAGCACGATGCCGAAGACGAGCATGGTCCAGCCGATGACGGCGATCGAGCGCAGCGCCTCGTCGAAGCCGGTGAGCTTGAGCAGGAGGCCGGCGATCACCACCGGCACGGTCGCCACCGCGAGCCCCAGCGCGAGCCGGGCGCCGGGCGTGTCGCGCCGCCCGGCAAGCAGTTGCAGCGTGCCGATGGCGGCGATGCGCACGTCGGACCAGAAATAGAGAATGACCGCGCCCAGGGTGCCGACATGCACCGCGACATCGATGACCTGCCCCTGATCCGCCATTCCTGTGAGATTCGGCAGCAGAATCAGGTGTCCCGACGAGGATATCGGCAGAAACTCGGTGATTCCCTGGATCAGGGCCAGTATTATCAGCTGGGTGAGAGGCATGGCGGGGCTGACTCCGGTCACGTCGTGTCCCCGGTATAATCGCCTGTGTTTTCAGGGGAAGTGGATAATTAGGTCCGGCATGATACCTTGTTTTGACCCGAAAGTGCCGGAGCTGGCCCGTGCGTGGCTACAAAATCAACAATTAGGTCAGCAATTCTGACTTTTATTTCCCGCGCGCATTGAGTATTCGGGCCCAAATGGAAGTCAGTCCGTAGGAGACGTGCCACCATGGCGAAGCAGCCGATGCTGAAATTCGTGCAAGTCGAGCGTGACATGCCGCTCAAAAGGACCGCCGATGAGCGGAACAAGGATTTCCACGAGATCTATGCGGAATTCGCCGACGAGAAGGCCAAGGAGCAGTCCGGCCGCTGCAGCCAGTGCGGCGTGCCCTATTGCCAGAGCCACTGCCCGCTGCACAACAACATCCCCGACTGGCTGCGGCTCACCGCGAGCGGCCGCCTGAAGGAGGCCTACGAGGTCAGCCAGGCGACGAACACCTTCCCCGAGATCTGCGGCCGCATCTGCCCGCAGGACCGCCTGTGCGAGGGGAACTGCGTGATCGAGCAGTCGGGCCACGGCACGGTGACCATCGGCGCGGTCGAGAAATACATCACCGACACAGCCTGGGAAGAAGGCTGGGTCGAGCCGCCCGCTCCCGTGCAGGAGCGCAGGGAGAGCGTGGCGATCATCGGCGCGGGCCCCGGCGGGTTGGCGGCGGCCGACGTGCTGCGCCGGGCCGGCGTGCAGGTCACGATCTACGACCGCTACGACCGCGCGGGCGGGCTGATGACCTACGGTATTCCCGGCTTCAAGCTGGAAAAGCCCATCGTCATGCGCCGCAACGAGCAACTGGCCCAGGGCGGCGTGCGCTTCGTCATGGACTGCGACGTGGGCGTGACCATGTCCTTCGACGACATCCGCGACCAGCACGACGCGGTGGTGATCGCCACGGGCGTCTACAAGTCGCGCAGCCTTCAGGGGCCGGGGTCCGGCGCCTCGGGCATCGTGCGGGCGCTGGACTACCTGACGGCCTCGAACCGGGCGTCGAACTTTGGCGACACGGTGCCGGAATGGGAGAGCGGCGAGCTCAACGCCAAGGACAAGCGCGTCGTGGTGATCGGCGGCGGCGACACGGCGATGGACTGCGTGCGCACCGCGATCCGGCAGGGCGCGACCAGCGTGAAGTGTCTCTACCGCCGCGACCGGACCAACATGCCGGGCTCGCAGCGCGAGGTGAAGAACGCCGAGGAAGAGGGCGTGCAGTTCGAGTGGCTGACCGCGCCCAAGGCCTTCAAGGGCGATCCCGTCGAGGCGGTGGTGGTCGAGAAGATGCGCCTCGGCCTGCCCGACGCGACCGGCCGCCAGAGCCCCGAGGTCATCGAGGGCTCGGACTACGAGGAGCCGGCGGACCTGGTGATCAAGGCGCTGGGTTTCGAGCCCGAGGAGCTGCCGACGCTCTGGGGCGTGCCCGAGCTGGAAGTGACCCGCTGGGGCACCGTGAAGGCCGAGTTCACCAGCGGCCGCACCGCGCTGCCCGGCGTCTACGCCGTGGGCGACATCGTGCGCGGCGCCTCGCTGGTGGTCTGGGCGATCCGCGATGGCCGCGACTGTGCCGAGCATATCCTGCAGGATTTCGGCGCCAAGGCGGCGATCGCGGCGGAATGACCGGGATACCGCGGCCCGGCCCCGGCGGGGTGCGGTGCCGCGGGTGTCGCGGATGCGTATTTCGGGAAAGATGAAGGGCGGGCCCGCGGGCTCGCCCGGTCCCGCAGGGCGGAGGGCCCGGATGGAACGGAAAGGCCAGTGCTTGTGCGGGGCGGTGCGGTTCGCCGTCGGTGCCCTGGGCAACTTCGGCGTCTGCCATTGCCGCCAGTGCCAGCGCTGGGCGGGTTCGGCGCTGTTCGGGGTGAACGTGCCCGAGGCGGCGATGCGCGTCGAGGGAGCCGAACACATCGGCAGCTTCCGGTCCTCGGACTGGGCGACGCGCAGCTTCTGCACCCGCTGCGGCTCGGGGCTGTGGTATCGCTACGACAAGGGCGTGGACGGCACGGGCGACTACGAGGTGCCGGTGGGCCTGCTCGACGACGCGAACGGGCTGGAGCTGCAGAGCGAGATCTTCGCCGATGCGAAGCCCGACTGCTGGGCGCTCGAGGGCGCGCACGAGCGGCTGACCAGCGCCGAGACGCTGGCGAAGTTCGGCCCCCAGGTGGAGGGCACGTGATGCGGCTGATGATGACATTCGCGCTTTGCGCCTTGCCGCTGGCGGGCGCGGCCGAGACCGGCCAGCCCTATGCCGGGCAGCAGGGGCGCGATATCGCGACGCTGTCGGAGGCCGACGTGACGGCGATCCTGGCCGGCGAGGGCTGGGGGCTCGCGAAGCCCGCCGAGCTGAGCGGCTACCCGGGCCCGGCGCATGTGCTGGAGCTGGCCGAGGCCCTGGAGTTGACCGAGGACCAGCGCACGCAGGTGCAGCGGGCCTACGACATGATGCGCGCGGAAGCGCAGGACGCGGGCGCGGCCTATGTCGAGAGCGAGCGGCACCTGACGCGGATGTTCCGCGCGGGCCATGCCGACCCCGAGATGCTGGCCACCGCGCTGCAGAGCTCGGCCGCCGCCTTCGCGCGGCTGCGCGAGGTGCATCTTGCCGCGCATCTCGCGGTGACGCCGCTGCTGAGCGACGAACAGAAAGAGACATACGCGCAGATGCGCGGTTACGACGGCGCGGCCGGTGGCACTGACCACCAGGGCCACGCCCAGCATTGAGCCAGGGAGACCGGACCATGACCAAGTACGACGAGAATTGGGTGGCGGCCGAGGAAGCCAAGCGCAAGTGGATGGCCGAGAACGGGCTGTATTCCGAGGAGGAGGAGCATTCCTCCTGCGGGGTGGGGCTTGTCGTCTCGATCGACGGCCGCCCGAGCCGCAAGGTCGTTGAATCCGGCATCACCGCGCTCAAGGCGATCTGGCACCGCGGTGCGGTCGATGCCGACGGCAAGACCGGTGACGGCGCGGGCATCCACGTTCAGATCCCGGTGAACTTCTTCTACGACCAGATCGACCGCACCGGGCACAGCCCGCGCAAGGACGAGCTGATGGCAGTGGGCCAGGTCTTTCTGCCGCGCACCGATTTCGGCGCGCAGGAGACCTGCCGGACCATCGTGGAGACCGAGGTCCTGCGCATGGGCCACTACATCTACGGCTGGCGCCACGTTCCGGTGAACGTCGACTGCCTGGGCGAGAAGGCCAACGCGACGCGCCCCGAGATCGAGCAGATCCTGATCTCGAACGCCAAGGGCGTGGACGAGGAGACCTTCGAGCGCGAGCTCTACGTCATCCGCCGCCGGATCGAGAAGGCGGCCATGGCAGCGGGCATCACGCAGCTCTACATCGCGTCGCTGTCCTGCCGCTCGATCATCTACAAGGGCATGATGCTGGCCGAGCAGGTGGCGGATTTCTATCCCGACCTGCAGGACGAACGCTTCGAGTCCGCCTTCGCGATCTATCACCAGCGCTACTCGACCAACACCTTCCCGCAGTGGTGGCTGGCGCAGCCCTTCCGCATGCTCGCGCACAACGGCGAGATCAACACGCTGAAGGGCAACCTGAACTGGATGAAGAGCCACGAGATCCGCATGGCCTCGTCGACCTTCGGGGACATGGCCGAGGACATCAAGCCGATCATCGCGAGCGGGGCCTCGGACTCGGCGGCGCTGGACGCGGTCTTCGAGGTGCTGGTGCGCGCCGGGCGCAACGCGCCCATGGCCAAGACCATGCTGATCCCCGAGTCCTGGTCCAAGCAGGCGGTGGAACTGCCGCAGGCCTGGGTCGACATGTATTCCTACGTCAACTCGGTGATGGAGCCCTGGGACGGCCCCGCGGCGCTGGCCATGACCGACGGCCGCTGGGTCTGCGGCGGGCTTGATCGCAACGGGCTGCGCCCGATGCGCTACGTCGTGACCGGCGACGGCCTGCTGATCGCGGGCTCCGAGGCCGGCATGGTGCCGGTCGACGAGGGCACGGTCCGCGAGAAGGGCGCGCTTGGCCCGGGCCAGATCATCGCCGTCGACATGGAAGAGGGCAAGCTCTACCACGACACCCAGATCAAGGACCGCCTGGCGGCGAGCCAGCCTTTCGGCGAATGGGTCGGCAAGATCACCGACCTCGACGCGGCGCTCGCGGGCGTGACCGAGAAGCCGATCTTCTCGGGCGGCGATCTGCGCAAGCGGCAGATCGCGGCTGGCTTCACCATGGAAGAGCTCGAGCAGATCCTCGCGCCCATGGCCGAGGACGGCAAGGAAGCGCTGGCCTCGATGGGCGACGACACGCCCTCGGCTGTGCTGTCCAAGAAGTATCGTCCGCTGAGCCACTTCTTCCGGCAGAACTTCAGCCAGGTGACCAACCCGCCGATCGACAGCCTGCGCGAATTCCGCGTGATGTCGCTCAAGACGCGGTTCGGCAACCTCAAGAACGTGCTGGACGAGAGCAGCTCGCAGACCGAGATCCTCGTGCTGGACAGCCCTTTCGTGGGCAACGCCCAGTTCGAGGAGCTGACCTCGCACTTCAACGCGGGGCTGGTCGAGATCGACTGCACCTTCCCGGTGGGCGGCGATCATGACGCGCTGCGCCGGGGGCTCGAGCGCATCCGCGCCGAGGCCGAGGACGCCGTGCGCTCGGGCGGGGGGCACATTGTGCTGACCGACCAGCACCAGTCCGAGGACAAGGTCGCGATGCCGATGATCCTGGCGACCAGCGCGGTGCACTCGTGGCTGACCAAGAAAGGCCTGCGCACCTTCTGCAGCCTGGGCGTGCGTTCGGCCGAGTGCATCGACCCGCATTACTTCGCGGTCCTCGTGGGCTGCGGCGCGACCATCGTGAACCCCTACCTCGCCGAGGACAGCCTTGCCGACCGGATCGAGCGCGGGCTTCTCGAGATGACGCTGACCGAGGCGATCGCGAAGTACCGCGAGGCCATCGACCAGGGCCTGCTCAAGATCATGTCCAAGATGGGCATCTCGGTGATCTCGTCCTATCGCGGCGGTCTCAACTTTGAGGCCGTGGGCCTGTCGCGCGCCATGTGCGCCGAGTATTTCCCCGGCATGCTGAGCCGGATCTCGGGCATCGGGGTGAGCGGCATCCAGAAGAAGTCGGAGGAGATCCACGAGCTGGCCTTCCGCGGCGGGCGCGACGTGCTGCCCATCGGCGGCTTCTACAAGGCGCGCAAATCGGGCGAGACCCACGCCTGGGGGGCGCAGACGATGCACCTCATGCAGGCGGCCTGCAACAAGTCCTCCTACGAGCTGTGGAAGACCTATTCCAAGGCGATGCGGGCCAACCCGCCGATCCACCTGCGTGACCTGCTGGACTTCAAGCCGGTCGGCAAGCCGATCCCGCTGGAGGAGGTCGAGAGCATCACCTCGATCCGCAAGCGCTTCGTGACGCCGGGCATGTCGCTGGGCGCGCTGAGCCCCGAGGCGCACAAGACGCTGAACGTTGCGATGAACCGCATCGGCGCCAAGTCGGACTCGGGCGAGGGCGGCGAGGATCCGGCGCACTTCGTGCCGGAGCCCAACGGCGACAACCCCTCGGCGAAGATCAAGCAGGTGGCCTCGGGCCGGTTCGGCGTGACCGCCGAGTACCTGAACAACTGCGAGGAACTTGAGATCAAGGTCGCGCAGGGCGCCAAGCCCGGCGAGGGCGGCCAGCTGCCCGGCATGAAGGTGACCGAGCTGATCGCGCGGCTGCGGCATTCGACGCCGGGCGTGATGCTGATCTCGCCGCCGCCGCACCACGACATCTACTCGATCGAGGACCTCGCGCAGCTGATCTACGACCTCAAGCAGATCAACCCGCGCTGCAAGGTGACGGTGAAGCTGGTGGCCTCGTCGGGCGTGGGCACCATCGCGGCGGGCGTGGCCAAGGCCAAGGCCGACGTGATCCTGATCGCCGGCCACAACGGCGGCACGGGCGCCTCGCCCGCGACCTCGATCAAGTACGCGGGCCTGCCCTGGGAGATGGGCCTCTCGGAGGCGCACCAGGTGCTGGCGATGAACAAGCTGCGCGACCGGGTGACGCTGCGCACCGACGGCGGCCTGCGCACCGGGCGTGACATCGTCATGGCCGCGATGATGGGGGCCGAGGAATACGGCATCGGGACCGCGGCGCTGATCGCCATGGGCTGCATCATGGTCCGCCAGTGCCAGTCGAACACCTGCCCGGTGGGCGTCTGCACCCAGGACCCGTCGCTGCGTGACAAGTTCACCGGCAACGCGGACAAGGTGGTGAATCTCATCACCTACTACGCCACCGAGGTGCGCGAGATCCTCGCCTCGATCGGGGCACGGTCGCTCAATGAGGTGGTGGGCCGGGCCGACCTGCTGCGGCAGGTCAGCCGGGGTGCCGAGCACCTGGACGATCTCGACCTCAACCCGCTGCTGATCCGCGTGGATGGGGCCGACGACATCGTCTACGACCGCTACAAGCCGCGGAACCCCGTGCTCGACACGCTGGATGCCGAGATCGTGCGCGACGCGCACCGCTTCCTCGAGGACGGCGAGAAGATGCAGCTCAGCTACGCGGTGCAGAACACGCACCGCACGGTGGGCACGCGGACCTCGTCGCACATCGTGTCGAAGTTCGGCATGCGCAACGCGCTGCAGCCCAACCACCTGCACGTCAAGCTGACGGGCAGCGCAGGCCAGTCGCTGGGGGCGTTCCTGGCGCCGGGGCTGAAGATCGAGGTCTCGGGCGATGCCAACGACTATGTGGGCAAGGGCTTGTCGGGCGGCACCGTGGTGGTGCGGCCGCCGATGATGTCGCCGCTGACCGCCTCGGAGAACACGATCATCGGCAACACCGTGCTTTACGGGGCGACCGACGGTTACCTCTTCGCCGCGGGCAAGGCGGGCGAGCGCTTCGCGGTCCGCAACTCGGGCGCGCAGGTCGTGGTCGAGGGCTGCGGCAGCAACGGCTGCGAGTACATGACCGGCGGCGTGGCGGTGATCCTCGGGCCGATCGGGGCCAACTTCGGCGCCGGCATGACCGGGGGCATGGCCTATCTCTACGATCCCGAGGGCATGGCCGATGCGCTGATGAACAAGACCAGCCTGGTGACCTGCCCGGTCACGGTCGACGAGTGGGAAGCCGAGCTGCGCGGCCTGATCGAGCGTCACGTCGAGGAGACCGGCAGCCGCAAGGCGCAGGACATCCTGCAGCACTGGGAGACCGAGAAGGCGCAGTTCGTGCAGGTCTGCCCGAAGGAGATGCTCGACAAGATCGCGCATCCGCTGGGGATCGAGGACGAGCTCGCCGCCATGCCGGCGGAGTGATCGCCCGCGCGGGCACGACGACGACAGGGGGCCCGGGCGTGACGTCCGGGCCCTTTCCGGTTTCGGGCCGCCGAGGGCGGCCTTGCATGGTGACAGCCCGGGCCCCGGGCGTGTAGATCGGACGGCATGGCACGAGCGGCAACATCCCGGAAGGGCGACAGGCAGAAGGACAAGACCGGCGGCCGGAAAGGCCGCGGGCGCAAGGCGGAGCCGGAGCTGGTGGAGCGTCCGCGCCCGCGTCCGCTGCGCTGGCTGTCGCGCTGGGCACTGCGGATCTGCCTTCTGGCGGTGGTGCTGGCCATCGCGGCGGTGATGCTCTTCAAGGTGGTGAACCCGCCGCTCACGCATACCATGTGGGCCGAGGGCCGCCGGCTGGGCCAGCCGGTCGAGCGCGAGTGGGTCCCGGCGGAGGAGATCGCGCCGGTGATGCTGCGGTCGGTCGTGGCGGCGGAGGACGCCAACTTCTGCCAGCATTGGGGCTTCGACATGAAGGCGATCCGCGCGGCCATCGAGGCCGGCGGCAACCGCGGCGCCTCGACCATCAGCCAGCAGGTGGTCAAGAACGTCTACCTCTGGCAGGGGCGCAACTGGACCCGCAAGGCGCTGGAGGCGGCGCTGACGCCGCTGGTCGAGGCGGCCTGGACCAAGCGCCGGATCCTCGAGGTCTATCTCAACGTGGCGGAGTTCGACGCGGGCGTCTTCGGCGTCGAGGCCGCGGCGCGGCACAATTTCGGCGTGAGCGCCGAGGGGCTGTCGTCGGTGCAGGCGGCGCGGCTGGCGGCGGTTCTGCCCGACCCGAGGGACCTGTCCGCCTCGCGGCCCACGGCCTATGTCGAGCGACGGGCCGCGCAGATCCGCGACGGGGCCGCGACCATCGACCGCGACGGCCGCGCGGCCTGTTTCCAGTAGCCGGGCGCCTGCCGTCCCCCACCCCGGCCCTCCCCCGGCAGGGGAGGGAGCGGTGCCGCCTCTGGTGGCGTTGTCTTGCCGCCACGTGCGGCAGTGGTTGAATGTGACGGCGTTTCGCGGCACATAGTCGTGCAGATTTTCCCGACCCCCCGGAAGTGTCCCGCCCCATGGCCAAGCTCTACCACGTGCCGCTGTCGCCCTTCTGCCGCAAGGTGCGGCTCAGCCTCGCCGAGAAGAAGATCGAGTGCGAACTGGTCGAGGAGCGCTACTGGGAGAAGGACGCGGACTTCCTGCGCCGCAACCCGGCGGCCAAGGTGCCGGTGCTGCGCATCGACGGCAAGACCATGGCCGAGAGCGCCGCGATCTGCGAATGGCTGGAGGAGAGCTATCCCGAGCCTGCGCTGATGCCGCGCTCGGCTGATGCGCGCTACGAGATGCGGCGGCTGGTGGCCTGGTTCGACGACAAGTTCCACCACGAGGTGACCTCGAAGCTGCTCTACGAGCGGGTGAACAAGAAGATCATGAAGCAGGGCTTCCCGGATTCCACGAACGTCAAGGCCGGGGCGAAGGCGATCAAGTATCACCTCGACTACATGGCCTGGCTGCTGGATCACCGCCGCTGGCTTGCCGGGGATTCCATGACGCTGGCCGATTTCGCGGCGGCGGCGCATCTGTCGGCGCTGGACTACATCTCGGACGTGGACTGGAACCGTTCGGAGACGGTCAAGGACTGGTACGCCAAGATCAAGTCGCGCCCGGCCTTCCGCAACATCCTGGCGGACCAGGTGCCGGGCTTTCCGCCGCCGGCGCACTACGCGGACCTGGATTTCTGAGCGGGGTCGATTTTTCGTCGAAAAATCGGTGAGGGGCTCTGCCCCTCCCGGCCTGCGGCCGGTTCACCCCGGGATATTTGCAGCCAGAAGATGCCCCGGGGGGACGCATGCAGGAGCTGAAGGACAGGCTGGTGGCCGAGGCGGGGGCCGTGGGGTTCTCGGCCTGCCGGGTCTGCCGGCCCGGCGACGTGCCGCAGGTGGCGGAGCGGCTGCGGAGCTTCCTCGAGGCGGGGCAGCACGGGCAGATGGGCTGGATGGCGGACCGCGCGCAGTGGCGGGGCGATCCGACGGCGCTCTGGCCCGAGGCGCGGTCGGTCATCATGCTGGCCGAGAACTACGGGCCCGGCCACGATCCGCTGGAGGTGCTGGAGCGCCGCGAGCGGGCGGCGATCTCGGTCTACGCGCAGAACCGCGATTACCACGACGTCGTCAAGAAGCGGCTGAAGCGGCTGGGGCGCTGGCTGATCGAGGCGGCGGGCGGCGCGCCCGAGATCAAGGTCTTCGTCGACACCGCGCCGGTGATGGAGAAGCCGCTGGGCGAGGCCGCGGGGCTGGGCTGGCAGGGCAAGCACACCAACCTGGTGAGCCGCGAACTGGGGTCCTGGTTCTTCCTGGGCTGCATCTTCACGACGCTGGAACTGCCGGTCGACGGGGCGGAGGCGGACCATTGCGGGTCCTGCCGGGCCTGCCTCGAGGTCTGTCCGACCGATGCCTTTCCCGCGCCCTACCGGCTGGATGCGCGG
Source organism: Salipiger mucosus DSM 16094 (assembly GCF_000442255.1). Lineage (GTDB taxonomy): Bacteria > Pseudomonadota > Alphaproteobacteria > Rhodobacterales > Rhodobacteraceae > Salipiger > Salipiger mucosus. The sequence goes on from NZ_KE557273.1 coordinate 77,180, forward strand.
CGCTGCATCTCCTACCTGACGATCGAGCATCGCGGCCCGGTGGACGAGGAGCTGCGCGGCAAGCTGGGCAACCGGATCTACGGCTGCGACGACTGCCTGGCGGTCTGCCCCTGGAACAAGTTCGCGCGCGAGGCCTCGGAGGCGAAGTACCACGCACGGCCGGACCTCGTGGACCCGCCGCTGGAGGAGCTTGCGCAGCTGGACGACGCGGGGTTCCGGGCGCGGTTCTCGGGCAGTCCGATCAAGCGGATCGGCCGCGACCGGTTCCTGCGCAACGTGCTTTACGCCATCGGCAATTCCGGCGAGGGCCGGCTGCGGGCCGCCGCGCAGGCGCACTGCGAGGATCCGGACCCCGCGGTGGCCGACGCGGCGCGCTGGGCGGTGGCGCGGTTGGGCTGAACGGACGCGCCGCGGTGTCAGTCGCGGGTGTCGATCAGCAGGGTGATGACGCCGTCCTCGGATTTGTAGACGCCGATCACGTCCTCGGCCGTGGCGTCGCTGCCCTCGAGCGCGCCGGTCAGCACCTCGTCGCCCCTGATGCGGGTTCCGAGCATGTCGAGCTGCGTGCGGGCATCGGCGAGCGCGGTGTCGAGGACTTGCAGGCTGCCCTCTCCGGCGCCTTCGATCGCGTCCAGCGACATGGTCTCGACGGTGGCGTCTTCGGGGATGTCGCCGGTGGGGATCGCAACGCCGCTGCCGTCGAGTTCGGCGAGCAGATCGTCCATGGTCTCGGGCGGCTCGTTGGTTTCGATCACCATCGTGGCGCCGGAGGGGACGCGCTCCTCGGCGTTGATGGTGTCCTGCGCGAGCGCCGCGCCCGGGGTGAGCATGGCGAGAAGGGCGGCGAGAGCCGGGCCGGTCGGACGAAGGGTCATTCGAGGGTGCTCCTTGGACTGTGGTGTGGGCGATGCCAGCGATGCGGCGTCCGGGGTCATCTGTCAAATGGCCGTGACCGCCGATGCGTTCCGCGCGGGCGCGCGATCGGCCGCGATTGGCAGGGTTTTGCCGCCCCGGGCGCAGGCATGGCGGCGCTTCGCCGGTTTTCGGACCCTGTGAGGGGCCGCCGCCGGCGATGACGGCGCGGTGAAAGGGGCTTTGCAAAAGAGGTATCCCGGCCCCATGTTCGGGGAAAGCCGATCCGGAGGGACCCATGGCCAAGTACCAACGCGACCCCGACGCGCTCGCGCAGCTCGACCCCGAGCAGTACCGCGTGACGCAGCAGAACGGGACCGAACGCCCCGGCACGGGCAAGTATCTCGACAACCACGAGCCGGGCATCTACGTCGACCTCGTTTCGGGCGAGCCGCTCTTTGCCTCGTCGGACAAGTACGAAAGCGGCTGCGGCTGGCCGAGCTTCACCAAGCCGATCGAGCCCGCCTACGTGAACGAGCTGCGCGACACCAGCCACGGCATGATCCGCACCGAAGTGCGCAGCACCAACGGCGACAGCCATCTCGGGCACGTTTTCCCGGACGGGCCGGCGGACCGGGGCGGGCTGCGCTACTGCATCAACTCGGCCTCGCTGCGCTTCGTGCATCGCGACGAGATGGAGGCCGAGGGCTACGGAGACTATCTCGACCAGGTGGAGGAACTGTCATGACAGACCAACGTGCCGTACTCGCCGGGGGCTGCTTCTGGGGAATGCAGGACCTGATCCGCAAGCTGCCCGGCGTGTCGAAGACCCGCGTGGGCTATACCGGGGGCGACGTGCCGAACGCGACCTATCGCAATCACGGCACCCACGCCGAGGGGATCGAGATCTTCTACGATCCCGAGCGCATCAGCTTCCGGCAGCTGCTGGAGGTCTTCTTCCAGATCCACGACCCGACGACGTTGAACCGGCAGGGCAACGACGTGGGCATGAGCTACCGTTCGGCGATCTACTACGTCGATGAGGACCAGCGGCAGGTGGCCCTCGACACCATCAAGGACGTCGAGGCGAGCGGCCTCTGGCCCGGCCGCGTGGTGACCGAGGTGGAGCCCGTGGGCGATTTCTGGGAGGCCGAGCCCGAGCACCAGGATTACCTCGAGCGATTCCCCAACGGCTATACCTGCCACTTCCCGCGCCCGGACTGGGTGCTGCCGCGGCGCGCCGCGGCGGAGTGAGGATCTCTCCTCGTCGAAGAGAAGGGCGCATCCCGGCTCGGGGTGCGCTTTTTTTGTTCCGGCTCTCGCGGGGCCGATGCTATGCTCGCGGGGCATTTCGACGCCCGGAGATTTTCGACAAATGACGTTTCGCATTTTTGCGGCCCTCGTTCTGGCCGCCACCCCCGCCGCCGCGCTGGACCCCTCATTCGATTGTTCGAAAGCCGAGAGCGGCGGCGAGAAGGCCGTCTGCGCCTCGGACGCGCTGGCCTCGATGGATCTCGAACTGGCGCGGCTCTACAAGCTGGCGGCCGAGGGACCAAACATCAGCGCCGACCGGCTGAACGAGCTCAAGGCCATGCAGCGCGGCTGGATCAAGGGCCGCGACGACTGCTGGAAGGCAGAGGACAGCGAAGCGGCCTGCGTCGCCCGCGAATATGCCTTCCGCATCGACGCGCTGCGCACCGGCTATGCCGATGCGCGCGCGGAGGAGGGCGCGTCGGTCGGCCCCTTTGCCTATGTCTGCGAGGGGCTGGACGCGGCGGTGAGCGCGACCTTCGTGAACACGATGGCGCCCATGGCGGTGCTGCGCTGGAACTCCGACGCGGCGGCGCTGCCACAGGTGCCGGCGGCCTCGGGCGCGCGGTACGAGGCGGAGGGCGGCTACCTCGGGCATGTCCTGTTCTGGACCAGGGGCGATGAGGCGGTGATGCAGGTGGGCGCGGGGCCCGAGATGGCCTGCGTGCAGGACGATATCGGGTAGGAGCGGCGCCATGGGGTTCGTCGATGCCGTGAAGGCGGGGTTCCGGAACTACGTGACCTTTTCGGGCCGGGCGTCGCGCCCGGATTTCTGGTGGTGGGCGCTGTTCATCTTCGCGGGTAGCCTCGTGCTGTCGCTGGTGGACGCCGCGCTCTTCGGCGTGGCGGCGGAGACCGGTGAGGCGCGGCAGGTGCTGTCGGGTCTCTTCAACCTGGGGGTGCTGCTGCCGACCATGGCGGTGGGGTTTCGCCGCATGCACGACAGTGGGCGGCCGGGCTGGTATTACCTTTTGCCCTTCCTCGTCTCGCTGGGGCTGATGCTGGTCGTGACCTTCGGCATGGCCACGGCCGTCGCGGTCGAGGGCGGCTCGCCCGGGGCCGGTATGGCAGTGGGCATGGCCGGCCTTGCTGCCATCGGCATCGCGCAGATCGTGTTGCTGGTGCTGATGATCTGGTGGCTGACGCGGCCTTCCGATCCCGGGACCAACGCCCATGGACCGCCCCCGACGTGAGCGCGGCCTTCTGGGACAGGGTCGCCGAGCGCTACGCGGCGCGGCCGGTGGGCGACAGCGCGGCCTACGAGGCGACCTTGGCGCGCGTGCGGCACTGGCTGGGGCCGGAGATGGAGGTGCTCGAGCTGGGCTGCGGGACCGGCAGCACGGCGATCGCGCTGGCGGAGGCCGCCGGGAGGATCACGGCGACCGACGTCTCGGGCGAGATGATCCGCATCGCGCAGGGCAAGGCGGGGCCCGCCAACCTGACCTTCCGGCAGGCCGGGGTCGACGAGGCGCTGACCGGGCGGTTCGACGTCGTGCGGGCCTTCAACCTGCTGCACCTGCTGGAGGACCGGTCGGGCACGCTGCGCGCAGTGCGGGCGGTGCTGCCCGAGCGCGGGCTCTTCATCTCGAAGACGCCCTGCCTTGCGGCCAAGTGGTGGCTGAGACCCGTGGTCGCCGCGATGCGGATGGCGGGCAAGGCGCCGAGGCTGCAGTTCCTTTCCGTGAAGGGGCTGGAGGCGGCGGTGCGCGAGGCGGGGTTCGAGATCCTCGAAACCGGGGACTACCCGCCGCGCCTGCCCGGCCGCTTCATCGTGGCGCGCCGGCTGCCGGATGCGCGCTGAGGCGCTGCCGCCGGAGGCGGGCCTCTGCCGCCCTTGCGTATTTGGAGAAAGATGAAGCGGGCCGGTGGCTCTGACGCCACGTTGCGCGGTGACAGCGGCGCGCGGATCGTGTGGGATCGCGCGCAGGGAGGCCCGCCATGAGTGATTATCCGCATCTCTTTCGCCCGCTGGACCTGGGGCACGTGACGCTGCCCAACCGGGTGCTGATGGGATCGATGCACACCAACCTCGAGGAACGCGGCGACTGGGACCGCGTCGCGGCCTTCTACGGCGCGCGGGCGCGGGGCGGCGTCGGGCTGATGGTGACCGGGGGCATGGCGCCCAACCGCGAGGGCGGGGTCTTTCCCGGCGCGGCGGGGCTCTTCACGGAGGAGGACATCGCGAACCATCGCCGGGTGACCGACCGGGTACACGCCGAGGGCGGGCGGATCGCCATGCAGGTGCTGCACGCGGGGCGCTATGCCTACGGGCCGGACTGCGTGGCGCCCTCGGCGGTGAAGTCGCCGATCTCGCCCTTCGTGCCCAACGAGCTGGACGAGGCTGGGATCGAGACGCAGATCGCCGACATCGCCACCTCGGCCGCGCGGGCGCGCGAGGCGGGCTACGACGGGGTCGAGATCATGGGCTCGGAGGGCTACCTGCTGAACCAGTTCCTGGCGGCGCGGACCAACCGGCGCGAGGACCGCTGGGGCGGGAGCTACGAGAACCGGATGCGCCTGCCGGTCGAGGTCATGCGCCGGGTGCGCGCCGCCGTGGGGGCGGATTTCATCGTGATCTTCCGGCTGTCGATGATCGACCTCGTGCCCGGGGGCTCGACCCACGAGGAGGTGGTGCAGCTGGCGCGCGCGGTCGAGGCCGAGGGGGCGGATATCCTCAACACCGGCGTGGGCTGGCACGAGGCGCGGGTGCCCACCATCGCGACCTCGGTGCCGCGCGGGGGCTGGGCCTGGGTGACGAAGGAGCTCATGGGCAAGGTGGGCATCCCTGTCATCGCCTCGAACCGGATCAACACGCCCGAGGTGGCCGAGGGCCTGCTGGCGGAGGGCTGCGCCGACATGGTGAGCCTCGCGCGGCCCTTCCTGGCGGACGAGGCCTTCGTGGCCAAGGCGCGGGACGGGCGGGCCGATCTGATCGCGCCCTGCATCGCCTGCAACCAGGCCTGCCTGGATCATACCTTCGAGGGCAAGGTCTCGACCTGCCTGGTGAACCCGCGGGCGGCGCATGAGACCGAGCTGGTGATTTCGCCGGCCGGGGCGCCGAAGCGCGTGGCAGTGGTCGGCGCGGGGCCGGCGGGCCTCTCGGCGGCGATCACCGCGGCGCAGCGGGGGCACGCGGTGACGCTCTTCGACCGGGCCGGGGAGATCGGCGGGCAGCTCAACATGGCGAGGGTGATCCCCGGCAAGGAGGAGTTCGACGGGCTGGTCGACTGGTTCCGCGCCATGCTGGAGGAGACCGGCGTCACGCTGCGCCTTGGCGTGGCGGCGGATGTCGCGGCGCTGCGCGGCTTCGACGAGGTGGTGATCGCCACCGGGGTGGTGCCGCGCGATCCGGGCATCCCGGGGCAGGACCGGCCGAACGTGCTGAGCTACATCGACGTGCTGCGCGGCGGGGCCGAGGTGGGCCGGCGCGTGGCCATCGTGGGGGCCGGGGGCATCGGCTTCGACGTGGCCGAGTTCCTCGTGCACGAGGGGGAGAGCCCGACGCTGGACCTGGCCGGGTGGAGGCGCGAGTGGGGCGTTGCGGACCCGGCCGAGGCACGCGCGGGGCTGGCCCCCGAGGGGCCGCGCCCGGCGCCGCCTGCCCGCGAGGTGGTACTGCTGCAGCGCAAGGCCGAGAAGCCCGGCAAGCGGCTGGGCAAGACGACGGGCTGGATCCACCGTGCCGCGCTGAAGATGAAGGGTGTCGAGATGCGCACCGGCGTGACCTACGAGGGGATCGACGACGCCGGGCTGCACCTGTCGACCGGCGATGGCCCCGAGGTGGTTGCCTGCGACACCGTGGTGCTCTGCGCCGGGCAGGAGAGCGCGCGAGGGCTTGCCGATGCGCTGGCCGAGGCGGGCGTCCCCTGCCATGTCATCGGCGGCGCCGACGTGGCGGCCGAGCTCGACGCCAAGCGGGCCATCGACCAGGGCACGCGGCTGGCGGCGGCGCTCTGAGCATCTTCCGCTTTGGCGGGGTGAGGCGTCGTGGTAGGCTTCGCGCATTGCGTGCAGCCATTTCCACGGAGCATTGAGATGACCGACGACGCGGGCCCAAAGGCCTCGATTCCCTCGCGGTACGAGCCGATCCTCGACAACGACCCGCGGCTCAGCGAGATCACCCGCGCGGGACTGCGGCAGCTGGCCCCGGCCGGGGCGCCCGAGGGCTTTGCCGGGATCGAGGAGGGGATGCCGGGCGCGCTGGGCGATCCGGAGGCGGCGCTGGTGCTGAACCAGCACATGGTGAGCACCGTGGCCTATACCCGCGACCAGTCCGGCAAGACCTCGTTCTTCTCATCGCTCTTCAAGGCCGACGCCAAGGCGCAGCAGGTGGGCGTGATCCAGGAGGCCAAGACATTCGCCGTGGTCGAGCACGACGGCGAGGAGATCGAGATGGGGGTCGCCGCGCGGGTGCATGTCGTCGCCTCGAGTTTCTCGGCGGACGTGCAGGTGACCATCCCCAACATCGCGGCCGAGGCGCAGCTGCGCGCCTCGCGGGCCGAGATGGAGATCAGCGTGCGCGGCTTCGGCGCGCCGCTGGGCGAGCTGCTGCCGGTGCCGCGCGCCGTCGACGTGACGAGCTATGCCGAATACCTCGGCGCCTTCGCCAAGATCCAGCGACACATCTTTTCCGAAGCCGGGCGGCAGAACTACGCACCGGTGGCGCTGGGGGTGCACAAGCGAAACGTGGCCGGCGGCGCCTGAGCGCGCCGGAACCAGCCCCGGGCCGCAGCGTTTCCTTTCCCGACACCGGATACGGACAAGGAAAGGAGGCTCCCATGCCCCGCATCGAAGACGCCAAGGTTCTCGTCATCGCCACGCACGGCTTCGAGCAGTCGGAACTGGAATTCCCCCGCGACCAGCTGCGCGTGAAGGGCGCCGAGGTCCATGTTGCCTCGCTCGACGGCAAGGCGATCAAGGGCTGGGAAGGCAGCGACTGGGGCCGCGAGGTCGAGGCCGATCTCAAGATCGAGGATGCCGACCCCAACCAGTATGACGCGATCGTCGTGCCGGGCGGCCAGATCAACCCCGACCTGTTGCGCGTCGAGGCCAGCGTGACCGCGCTCGTCCGTGCCTTTGCCAAGGAAGGCAAGGTCATCGCCGCCATCTGCCACGGCCCTTGGGTGCTGATTGAGGCCGACATCGTGGCGGGCCGCGAGATGACCGCGTATCCGTCGATCCGCACCGACCTCGACAACGCCGGTGCGCGCGTGATGGACGCGCCGGTCGTCGCCGACAGTGGCATCGTCACCAGCCGCAACCCGAACGATCTGAAGGACTTCGTCGCCAAGATCGTGGAAGAGGTCGAGGAAGGCCGCCACAACCAGAAAGCCGCCTGATACTTCCGGCGACAAGCTGAAACCAGCGGCCCGCCCCGCGTTCGGGGCGGGCCGTTCTGCGTCGGGGCTGTTTCGGCGCGGTGGACAGCTTTGCGCAACTCCCCGCAATTGTCCTGCGGGGGTCCAAGTCCTGCCCCAATCTCCGGGCATACGAGTTTGAAACAGGTAACGAGGGATCGGGATGGATCGTCTGACGGAAATGGAGGCCTTTGCAACCGTCGTGGACCAGGGCGGGTTCACCGACGCGGCGAAGAAGATGGGCATCTCGAAGTCCGCCGTGTCCAAGCATGTCTCGTCCCTCGAGGCGCGCCTCGGCGCGCGCCTGCTGAACCGCACCACGCGGCGGGTCTCGCCGACCGAGATCGGGCTGGCCTACTACGACCGCGCGCGGCGGGTGCTGAACGATGCCGGAGAGGCCGACGCGCTGGTGACCTCGATGCAGTCCGCGCCCTCGGGGCTGCTGCGGATCTCGGTCGCCACGGATTTCGGGGTCAATCATCTCTCGCCCGTGCTGGGCGAGTTCCTGGCCGAGTTTCCCGACATCACCGTCAACATGGTCCTGAACAACCGCTACGTCGAGCTGATCAGCGAGGGCTTCGACATGGCCGTGCGCATCGGCGAGCTCGAGGACAGCACGCTGCGCGCCCGCAAGCTGACCGACACGACCAAGCGCATGATCGCCGCGCCCTCCTACTTCGAGAAGTTCGGCCGGCCCGCTCGAATCGACGATCTGAACGAACACAAGCTGCTGCACTACTCCAACCAGTCCTCGGGCAACGTCTGGAAGGTGACCGCCCCCTCGGGCGAAAAGCGGCAGGTGCGCACCGCCGGCTGGCTCTCGGTGAACGACGGGCAGTCACTGCTCAATGCCTGTATTGCCGGACTGGGGATCGCCTATCTGCCGTCCTACCTCTATGCCGATGCCATGAAGCAGGGCCTGGTCGAGGATGCCATCCCGGATCTTCCGGTCGAGACGCAGGGCATCTACGCCGTCTACCCGCCGGGCCGCTTCACCCAGCCCAAGGTGCGCGCCTTCATAGATTTCCTCGTCCATGCCTTCGCCGAACGCGGACCGCAGGACTGGTAACCACACGTCCCTCGCCGATAAGGCACACTTGGCGCCCCGGGTCCTCGGGGCGCTTTTTTTGCGCCGGGTGCCTCGGTGGCAGGCGGGTTTCCGTTTTCGAACGGCACTGGAAGGGCGGGAGGTTGCCGAGACTGCACAAGATGCTGGCAAAATGTATTTCGACGGCCTAATGTCGAAAAAAGCCTCGGCAACCGAAGTCGCCAAGGCTGAACCATTATCAAATACTAAGGCAACTCCACCACTCACGGATACAGTGCCTTGGGGACGGTACCACGGAGATTCTTGGAGGCCAAGAAATTATCATTGTGATAATGCGCTCCGTGGGACCGCTTCCGGCGGCACGTTGACGCAGAGGGCCTCGACGCCGCCGTGGGCAGACTGGAATACTCCTTCATGGACAAGCTCAATTCGATTTTCGAACTCCGCGAGATGCTCCGGCAACTCGAGCGCGACGTGGGATTCGAGGACCTCACGCGGGTCGAGCGGGATGTCCTGCTCGCGGCGCACAGTCTTTGCGAGAAGCCGGGCGACGTGATCCGGTCCGAGCAGATTCGCGGGCATGCGCTGCTGCAATACGTGGCGCAGGCCACGCTCTACCGTGCGATTCGCAGGCTGCTGAGCGCAGGGCTGCTGGAGCGCGCCGGCGACAGCAAGGCGCGCGCCTACGTCGTGCGCAGCGATCTTGTCGGCGTTGACCTGTCGGACCGGTAACGTGACATCGTCGCGCGCGGCCGGGGCCGCGGACCGACCGGCGCCACGCCCGGAACACCCGGACTTGTCCAAGTGAACTATTTCAGGACCATCATCATCGTCGCGGCCGCCTACGTGCTGGCCCACGGTTTGACGGCGGTGCTCATCACGCCGCTGCAATCGCGCGTCCTGCCCGAGATCACCACCTTCGCGAGCCTGCTCTACCTGCCGCACGGGGTCAGGGTGCTGGCGGTCTGGCTGGCGGGGCCGCGGGCCTTTGTGCCGCTCTACATCGGCGGGACGCTGTCGGAGGTGCTGTTCACCGCACACGACCCCGGACATCCCGGGGCGCTGGTGCTGGCGGTCTCGATCGGGGTTGGCGCGCTCTGCGCCGTGGTGGCCTTCGAGGCCATGAAATACATCGGGCAGGATCTCTACGCGGGCCGGCACTTTCGCGTGCACTGGACGCGGCTGCTGCTGGTGGGCGTGATCGCCTCGCTGATCAACTCGGTGGGCCAGTCGATCGTCTTCTCCGGTCAGATCCTGACCGGGCATTTCTCCGCGGTGCTGACGTTCTACGCCGTCGGGGACGTGATCGGGCTGGTCATCACGACCCTGGCCCTGATGCTGGTGTTCCGCTGGTTTCGCCTCTCCGGCGCGCGGAACGAGGCGCCGGACCGCCGGAAGTGACCTGCCCGCGGCCCGTGGCGCCGCGCACCCCTTGAAGACCTCTCCCGGCGACCACATAGAAAGCGAAAGAGCAGACCGGAGATCCCATGTCCTTTCGCCAGCGCCTCGGCCGCGTCGTCGATCACCCCACGACCCGATACACCATCATGGGCGTGATCCTGTTCAACGCCGCGATCCTCGGGCTCGAGACCTCGGACCGCGCGATGGCGGTCGCGGGCCCGCTGATCGTGGCGCTCGATACCATCTGCCTCGCCATCTTCGTGGCCGAGATCGGCGCCAAGCTGATCGCACGCGGGCCGGGGTTCTTCCGCTCGGGGTGGAACATCTTCGACTTCGTCATCGTCGGCATCGCGCTGGTCCCGGCGGGGCAGGGGCTGTCGGTGCTGCGGGCCTTGCGCATCCTGCGACTGCTGCGCGTGATCTCGGTCGCGCCGACGCTGCGCCGGGTCGTCGAGGGCTTCGTGTCGGCGCTGCCGGGCATGGCCTCGGTCTTCCTGCTGATGGGGGTGATCTTCTACATCTCGTCGGTGATCGCGACGAAGCTCTACTCGGACAGCTTCCCCGAATGGTTCGGCACGCTGGGCGCCTCGGCCTATTCGCTGTTCCAGATCATGACGCTGGAAAGCTGGTCCATGGGCATCGTCCGCCCGGTGATGGAGCAGCACCCCGAGGCCTGGCTCTTCTTCGTGCCCTTCATCCTCGTCACCACCTTCGCGGTGGTGAACCTCGTCGTGGGCCTCATCGTGAACTCGATGCAGGACGCCCACGCGGAGGAAAGCAACGCCGCGACCGAGGACTACCGCGTCGAGGTCATGCGCAAGCTCGAGGCGATCGAGGCGCGGCTCGACAAGCGGGAGTGATTGCCGCGGAGCGGCGGGCGGGAGTGATTGCCCCGGCGCGGCGGGCCGGGTAGACCGGCCGCCATGCGCATTCTCGAGAACGTCATCAGCGACCGCGGCTCGAAATACGCGGTCTCGGGCGCGCCCTGCCATTCCGAGGCCGAGGCCAAGGTGCTGCTCAAGGAACTGGTGCGGCGCAAGAAGTTCGCCAAGGCCACGCACAACACCTGGGGCCTGCTGACCGCCGACGGCCCGGTCAAGAACGACGACGGCGAATCCGGCGCGGGCATGGTGATCCTGCGGATGCTGGAGCGCGAGGGGCTGACCGACCACCTGATCGTGGTCACGCGCTGGTTCGGCGGCAAGCACCTGGGCGGCGACCGCTTTCGCCACGTGCAGGAAGCGGTGCGCATCTACCTCGATGACATCGGGCACGGCGGCTGAGCCGCGCGGCTCACTCGCCGTCGATCAGAACGGCCTCGACGCGCCGGTTGGCCTCGCGGCCCTCCTCGGTGAGGTTCGTGGCCTCGGGCGCGAGATATCCCACGCCCTCGGCGTCGATCTGCCCGTCGGGCACGCCGCGCTCGCGCAGGTAGGCGACCGCCGCCGCCGCCCGCTCGCGCGAGAGCGCGCGGTTGGCCTCGAGCGAGCCCACCGCGTCGGTGTGCCCCACGAAGACGATGCGTCGCTCCGGGTTGGCCCCGAGGTAGTCGGCCAGCGCGTCGAGCGAGCCGATGGCGTCCTCGGCCAGGGCAGCGGAGCCGGAGGAGAAGGTCAGATCGGTCAGCACCACGTGCCCCTCCGCCTCGAGTCTGCGCGCGAGGTCGCCCGTGGGCGGGGATTCGACCGGAGGCGCGTCGGCCTCGACCTCCGCCTCCTCGGCCTCGGTGCCACCGGCGCGGATCACCTGCACATGGCCCGCCGTCTCGCTGCGGCTGACCAGCAGCGAGATATAGGCGCCGTCCGGTCCCTGTGCCGAGAGGAAGCGGTAGTCGGTCAGGTCGACGTACATCTCGGGGGCCTGCATGACCTCGGTTCCGAAGCGGAAGTCGAAGCCCCCGCAGGCCTGGTCGGCGCAGTCGAGCAGCACCTCCCAGCCGGCCTCGGTCACCTGCTCGCGAAGGGGGCCAAGGATCTGCAGCGGCGTGAGCCCGGTGGCCTCGATCCGCCAGGCCTGCCGCAGGATGCGCCCCTCGACCGCGCGGGTCGGGATACCGGCATCCACGCGCCAGGGGCCGGTCGGCATCGCGTAGCTGTCCGGGTCGGTCACCGACTCGGCTGTCAGTCGCGCGCCCTCGGGCAGCGACAGGTCGAGCGCCGGCAGCGGCGTCGCCCAGAGCAGCACGACAAGAAGCGGCGCGCGCCTAGCGCGCCTGCCGCGTGGTAGTCGTCATTCGGCCGCATGTCGGTGGCCGAGGCCACGCGGTTGGTCATGTTGAAGAATCCCGCCACGTTGGCGGATGTCCCAGGACTGTCGCGGTCGGAAAAGCCCGGCCTCGCGCAGTGCCTCGCGGTCGGCCTCGACCACGGTGGCGCTGGCCTTGGTCACCTTCTCGGCAAAGGCCAGCATGGCGTGCTGCCGCGCGTCGAGGTCGGCCACGCGCCAGTTCATCACCAGCATCTCGCCCAGCTTCGGGTCGCCCGAGAGCTGCCGCACGGCGGCGCCGTGCGCGGTCAGGCAGTAGAAGCACTTGTTCACCGACGAGACGACCACGGCGATCATCTCGCGCTCGAGCTTGGTCAGGCCCGAGTCGGCCAGCATCAGTTCGTTGTAGAGTGCGGTGAAGGCGTTGAGCTTGTCGATGTCGAAGGCATGCGCCTTCAGCACGTTGGGCACGATGCCAAGCTTGTCCTGGCAGATGTCGAAGTATTTCTGCGTCTCGGGCGGCAGGGGATCCACCATCGGCAGATCCAGCGCGGTGGGCAGCTCTTTGGTCATGTCACGTCTCGCTCCTCCTGCGGTAGTGATACCGCCCGGCGCGCGAAAACCCAAGCGACCGGTAGAGCCCCATTGCCGCCGCGTTGTCCGTCAGGCAGAGCACCGACATCCAGTGCGCGCCCTGCGTTTCGGCCCAGACGGCGGCCTGGCGCATCATCCACTTGCCGAGGCCCCGCCCGCGGCAGGGCGCCACGATCTCCAGCGCGTGGACCATGGCGATCTCGCCGTCGACGGCGCAGAAGGCGGTGCCCGCGGCGCGGTCGGCGGTGCGTCCGAGGATGGTGGTCCGGGGCCCCTTGGGGCGTTCCATGATGCGCTGGCGGGCGGCGCCGATCCCGGCCTCCTCCCAGATCTCGCGCATCACCGCCAGCGGTTCGGACACGGCGAAGGCCGTGATCCGCGGGATCGGCTCCGTCACCAGCGGCGCCAGAGGGCTCAGCCAGAGCGTCACCGGGTCGATCACCTCGTAGCTGCGCCGTGCCAGCGCCGCGTCGAGGGCCTCGTCGCCCTCGCGGATCATGAAGAGCGGATCCTGCCCCAGCAGCGCCTGCGCCTGTTCGGCCGCCTGCAGGCCGTCGGGCGTCCAGTCGCCCTCGGCGGTGGTGCAGGAGACGCGCTTGCCGCCGCCCGCGCCCTCGCGCAGCCGCCAGGGACCGGCCCGCAGGCTGCGCGCGGCTGGCCAGGTGGCATCGACGGCCTCGAGCAGCCGGGGCAGCTCCGGGGTCATTTCCCGAAAATGGCGCAGAGCCGGGTCATCGCGGCGTCCACCTGTGCGCCGTCGGCGCCCCGGATCACGATGTTGGCGCCGTAGATCCCGTCGCGCTGGAACGGGTAGGAGCCGATCGAGAGCGCCGGAAAGGCCTCTGCCAACTCGCCCAGCGGTCCGGCGATCTCGCCCTCGCCGCGCTCCACCCGCAGGCTCTGCGAGAGCAGCGGCGCGCCGCCGGTGAGCGTGGGGATGACGCTGGCCACCATGGCCTCGAAGACCGTGGGCACGCCGGCCATGACGTGCACGTTTCCGATACGGAAGCCCGGCGCGGCCGAGACCGGGTTCTCGATCAGCGTGGCGCCCTCGGGGATGCGCGCCATGCGCATGCGTGCGGCGTTGAACTCGCTCCCCTGCCGCTCGTAATGCGCGGCGAGGATGGCCCGCGCGTCGTCCCGCACGTCGATGCTCACGCCGAAGGCCTCGGCCACGGCGTCGGCGGTGATGTCGTCATGCGTCGGCCCGATGCCGCCCGAGGTGAAGACGTGGTCATAGGCCGCGCTCAGCGCCTTCAGCGCCGTCACGATGGCGGCGCGGTCGTCGGCCACGAGCCGCGCCTCGCACAGGTCGATGCCGTGCTTGGTCAGCTCATTGGCGAGGTGGTTCATGTTGCTGTCGCGGGTGCGCCCCGACAGGATCTCGTCACCGATGACGAGCATCGCGGCGGTGGGGTTCGACATGGGGCGGCCTCTCCTTGTGCGGGCGTCTCGCCATGGTATAGGCGGCGCCCATGCGCTTTCAAACCCCCCTGGTGCCGGCCGTGCTGCTGCGGCGCTACAAACGCTTCCTCGCCGACGCGCGCCTCGAAAACGGGCGCGAGGTGACCGCGCATGTCGCCAACCCGGGCAGCATGCTGGGCCTGAAGGACCCCGGCCTGCGCATCTGGCTCGAGCCCAACGACGACCCGAAGCGCAAGCTCAAGTTCGCCTGGCGGCTGGTCGAGCACGAGGACGGTGCCTTCACCGGCGTCGACACCGGCGTGCCCAACCGCATGCTGCGCGCGGCGCTCGAGGCCGGGCAGGTGGCGGGGCTCGAAGGCTACGCGGCGGTCCGGCCCGAGGTGAGATACGGCGAGAAGAGCCGCATCGACTTCCTGCTCGAGAGCGAGGGGCGCCCCGATGCCTACGTCGAGGTCAAGTCCGTGACCCTCTCGCGCCGGCCCGGGCTGGCGGAGTTTCCCGACAGCGTGACGGCCCGCGGCGCAAAGCACCTCGCCGAGCTTTCCGCAATGGCCCGGGCCGGCCACCGCGCGGTGATGCTCTACCTCGTGCAGCGCACCGACTGCGCCGAGGTGACGCTTGCCGCCGACCTTGACCCGGCCTATGCCGCGGCCTTCGCCGCCGCGCGCGAGGCGGGCGTGGAGGTGCTGGCCTTCGACTGCGCGATCTCCCCGGAGGGTGTGGGCCTCGGCGGCGCGCTCCCCTTCACGGACACGCAGCGGGCTTCTTCTGGCTGAAAATATCCCGGAGGAGCCGCGGCCCTGCCGCGGCGCGGGGGCAGAGCCCCCGTCAGGCCGCGAAGCGGCCTCACCCCCCGAGATGGAAAAGCTCAGCCCGCGTCGCGCGCGTCGCTTTCCACGTGCAGCGTCCGCGTGGGAAAGGGGATCGGCACACCCTTGGCGTCCAGCGCCTCCTTCACGGCGCGCTTCATGTCCGCCTGGTACTGGAAGTAATCGTCGGCATCGACCCAGACCCGCGCCAGGAAATCGACCGAGCTGTCGTTCAGCCCGTTGACCTGGAAGAAGGGCTCGGGATCGGACTTCGAGCGCGGGTCGGCCATGATCGTCTCGCGGATCACCGTCTCGGCCTCCTTGAGGTTGGCGCCGTAGCCCACGCCGAAGGTCCATTCCGCCCGCCGCGTGGGGTAGACCGAGTAGTTCTCGATCACGTTGCCCCAGACCTCGCTGTTGGGCACGATGACCTGCACGTTGCTGAGGCTGGCAAGCTCGGTGGTGTTGAGCGTGATGTCCTTGACGGTGCCCATCTCGCCCGCGACCTCGATGAAATCGCCCAGCTTGATCGGGCGGAAGATGATGATCATCACGCCCGCCGCCACGTTCGACAGCGTGCCCTGCAGCGCGAGCCCGATGGCGAGACCGGCGGCACCCAGCGCGGCGATGATCGAGGTCGTCTCGACGCCGAAGGTGTTGAGCACGAAGAGCGTGGCGAACACCAGCACGGTGTAGCGCGCGATGTTGCCGAGGAAGGTGAAGAGCGTGTCGTCCAGCCGCCGGTTGCCCTTGGCGATGCCGACGATGCGCCGCTTGATCCATCCGGCGATGATGAAGCCCACGATCAGGATCAGCAGGCCCGCCACCACGTTGCCCAGCACCTGCGCGAGGAATTCCAGTGTCAGGATGTCGGACAGCGAGGTGCCCTGGTAGATGTCCATGTTCAGCAAGTCGTTCAGCGTATCCATTGTCCCTCGGCTCTTGTCGTGTCCTGTCCTGGCGCCACCCCGGCGCCACCTTGAGCAACGCCGCGGCGGGCGCGGGCGTTCCCGGGGAACCCTCTGGCATTGGCGGGCCGGAGCGACTAGATAGGAAACGATTACGCGCGAAGGAGCTCTCGGGTTTGAGACACGACAGCAACGGCCGCACGACGCGGGACGGCATCAGGATCTACGAGCCGGCGGATTACGCCGGCATGCACGCGGCGGGCGCGCTCGCCGCGCGGATTCTCGACGACGTGGCCCCGATGATCGAGCCTGGCCAGACCACCGGTGCGATCGACGATTTCATCCGCAACGCCGTGGAAGAGGCCGGCGCGACCTCGGCCACCATCGGTTACCGCGGCTATCAGCACGCGAGCTGCATCTCGATCAACCACGTGGTCTGCCACGGCATTCCGGGCGAGAAGAAGCTCAAGGACGGCGACATCCTGAACATCGACGTGACGGTGATCGTGGATGGCTGGTACGGCGACACCTCGCGGATGTACGTGGCGGGCAAGCTGTCGCGGAAGGCCGAGCGGCTGATCCAGGTCACGCACGATTCGCTCATGGTCGGGATCGAGGCGGTCAAGCCCGGCAACACCTTCGGCGACATCGGCAACGCGATCCAGAGCTTCGTCGAGGGTCAGCGCATGTCGGTGGTGCGCGATTTCTGCGGCCACGGGCTGGGCCGGGTGTTCCACGCGCCGCCCAACGTGCTGCACTACGGCCGCGCGGGCAGCGGGCCGGTGCTGGAAGAGGGCATGTTCTTCACCATCGAGCCGATGGTGAACCTCGGCCGGCCCGAAACCAAGGTTCTGGCGGACGAGTGGACGGCGGTGACCCGCGACAAGTCGCTCTCGGCGCAGTTCGAGCACTCGGTCGGCGTGACGGCCGACGGGGCCGAGATCTTCACCCTGTCGCCCGGCGGGAAGTTCCACCCCACCTGGGGCTGAGCCGCATCCGATCCTGAGGAGCGCGCCTGCGGCGCGCGCAGGGTTGTTTGCGTTCGGGCCACGCAGGCCCCGGGGGCGCTGCCCCCGGACCCCCATTGCGTATTTGGAACAAGAAGAAGGGCCGGGTCAGCCCCATTTCCAGAGCGCGGGCGCGAAGCGGTAGACATCGCCGTCGCGCATGACGTGGCCGACGCCCGGGAAGGGGAAGTGGTAGCCCAGGACCGCCATGCGGTCGGCGGCGGCCATGTCCAGCAGGCGGCGGCGCGTGGCGACGGTCTGCTCGCCGTCCATGTCGAAGTTGTTGAACCACTCCGGGTGCGCGAAGTTCGTGTAGGCATGGGTCATGGCGTCGCCTGTCGCGAGCAGCTGCTCTCCCCCGGATTCGATCATCAGGCTCATGTGGCCCGGTGTGTGGCCGGGCGTGTCGATCACGCGGATGCCCGGCGTGATCTCGTCCCCGTCCGAGATGCGGGTCCAGTCGGCGCCTTCGACCTGGATCGAGTTCTGCGCGCCGACGACGAACTGCTGCAGCTCCTGCGGAACCTGCGTGGCGAGCCCGTCCTGCATCCAGAAATCGTGTTCCTTGCCGCCGATGAGGTACTGCGCATCGGGCAGGATCGCTTCGTCGAAGTCGTCGCGGATGCCCCAGATGTGGTCGGGGTGGGCGTGGGTGATGACGACATGGGTGATCGTGGCGGCGTCGATCCCTGCGGCGTCGAGGTTCGACATCAGCCGTCCCGCGGTGTCCAGGAAGCGGTTGCCCGAACCCACGTCGACCAGCACCTTTGCCTCGCCGAGCTCGATCAGCAGGTGATTGGTGTGGGAGTAGTTTTCCTCGGGCGAGAGGAAGTGGCGTTCGAGGAAGGCCGCGACCTCGCCCTCATCGGCGTTGACGCCCAGCCCGTCGGCGGAGAGCTTCAGCACGCCGTCCGAGATGACCGTGAGCTTGGCCTCGCCCAGCGTGAAGGAGAAATTCGCCGGGTTGCCCGCCGCCGGCGGCCCCAGCTCGGCGCGGCCGAGCGCGGGCAGGGTCAGGGCGGGGGCGGCGCTGGCCATGGCCAGGATGTCGCGGCGCGAGGGTCTGAAGATGCTCATGAAGTCCTCCCTTTTTATTCACGTATTTGAATGAGGCTAGCGTGGGCTGCGCGAAATGCCAAAGCCAAAGCGGCCGGCGCGACGGTCAATCGGCTTCGAGCAGGGTGACGGTGGTGTCGCCGTAGCGGCGCGTGTCGAGGGGGGTGAACCCCTCGGGCGCGGCCTGGGGCGCGTTTTCCTCCCAGACGACGAGGGCGCCCGGGGCGATCCAGCCCGCCGGGCGCGCGGCGGTCAGCGCCTTGGCGCCGAGGTCGCGGCCATAGGGCGGGTCGAGGAAGACCAGCGTGCAGGGCGTCTCGGCCGGGGGCAGGCGGGTCGCGTCACGGGCGATCACGCGGCAGCGGTCGGCGCAGCCCAGCAGGCGGATGTTCTCGCGCAGCAGCGCCTGGGCCTTGCGGCCCTCGTCGACGAAGGTGGCCTGCGTGGCGCCGCGCGAGAGCGCCTCGAGCCCCAGCGCGCCGGTGCCGGCGAAGAGGTCGAGCACCCGCGCCTGCGTGAAGGGATCGCCGAACCGGCCGCCCGCGAGCATGTTGAAGAGCGCCTCGCGCACGCGGTCGGTGGTGGGGCGCAGGTGGGCGCGGGGATCGCCCTTGCCCACGGATGCGAGCGCGCGGCCGCGCCAGTCTCCGGCGACGATCCTCACGCCTTCAGCAGCGCCTTGAGGTCGCCGTCCGGGTCGGCCACGGCCTCGGGCGCGGGGGACTTGCCGGCCTCGATCAGGCGCTTGCCGACCATGTAGGCGCGCGGGTCGTTCATGGCGTCGAGCGCGAGGAGCCTGTCGCCGGCGTAATACCAGTGCGAGCGCGCGGCGCCGCCGTCGCGCACCACGACCCGGTCGTAGCCGGTGTTGAGTCCGGCGATCTGCAGCTTGACGTCGTACTGGTCGGACCAGAACCAGGGTTTTGCCGTGTAGGGCTTGTCGGCGCCCATGATGTTGTCGGCGACCGCCTCGGCCATGTCGATGGCGTTGCCGACGCTTTCCAGCCGGATGCGCTCGCCCTGCCAGGGGAAGGAGGCGCAGTCGCCCGCGGCCCAGACCTGCGGGTCCGAGGTGCGGCCCCGGTCGTCGGTGCGGATGCCGTTCTCGATGTCGAGGCCGGCGGTCTCGGCCAGGGCGATCTCGGGCAGGATGCCCGCGCCGACGATGACGAAGTCGACCTCGAGGCTGCTGCCGTCGGTCAGCTCGGCGCCGGTGACGCGGCCCCCGGTGCCGGTGAGACGGCCGAGGCCCACGCCCTCGCGCAGGGTGACGCCGTGGCCCGCGTGCAGCTCGCGGAAATACTCGGACGTCTCGGGCGAGGCGACGCGCTGCAGGATGCGCTCGGCCATCTCGACCAGCGTGACTTCGAGCCCGAGCTTGGCGGCCACGGCCGCGGCCTCGAGCCCGATGTAGCCGCCGCCGACGATCAGCACCCGCGCACCGGGTGCGAAGCGGGCGCGCATGGCATCGACGTCGGCGATGGTGCGGACGGTGACCACGCCCTCGAGATCGCCGCCCACGGAGGCCGGGAGCTGCCGAGGTGTGGCGCCGGTGCAGAAGACGAGGTCGTCGTAGGAAATTTCTCGGCCGGCGGCGATGACGGTCCGTGCCTTGCGGTCGACCGCGATGGCCGGATCGCCGGTCACCAGCTCGATGCCCTGCTCGTCGTAGAAGGCCTCGGGGCGCAGGAACAGGCGCTCGCGGGCCATGTCGCCCAGCAGGTAGGCCTTGGAGAGCGGCGGGCGCTGGTAGGGCGGTGCGGGCTCGGCGCCGACGAGGGTGATGCCGCCCTCGAACCCCTTGGCGCGAAGCCGTGCCGTCAGCGAGGCGCCGGCCTGTCCGGCCCCGATCACCACCACGTCGCCCATGCCTGTCTCCTCCCGTTTTTCTCGTTGGCCATGCTCGCGCGCAGCCTATATCCCGGGGCAGAGAAAAGGCAATCGAGGGAGATCAGGACATGGCACTCACAACCGGCGACACGCTGCCCGACGCGACCCTGCTGCAGATGGGCGAGAACGGCCCGGAGCAGGTGAAGCTTTCCGACAAGACCGCGGGCCGCAAGGTGGTCCTTTTCGCGGTGCCGGGCGCCTTCACGCCGACCTGCCACTCGGCGCATGTGCCGAGCTTCATCCGCACCAAGGACGGCTTTGCCGACAAGGGCGTGGACGAGATCATCTGCGTGTCGGTGAACGACGCCTTCGTGATGCAGGCCTGGGGCGATGCCACCGGCGCGAACGAGGCGGGCATCACCATGCTGGGCGACCCGGAGGCCGAGTTCACCAAGGCGATCGACATGGACTTCACCGCGCCGCCGGTGGGCCTCATCGCGCGGTCCAAGCGCTATGCCATGCTGGTCGAGGACGGCAAGGTCACGCTGCTGCATGCCGAGGAGAGCCCCGGCGAGTGCGAGATCTCGGCCGGCGAGTCGCTGCTCGAGGCGATGTGATCGGGCGGCGGCCGGGTCGGATCCCTACGAGGGAGCTTGGTCCCGGCCGCCACCGCGACGCGCCCTGTCAGAGCGCGTCGAATTTCCGGGCGAGCTTGGCGTCGAGCGACGACAGGCCGCCCACGTCATGCGTCGACAGCGTGACCTCGACGGTGTTGTAGACGTTGAACCACTCGGGGTGGTGATCCCATTTCTCGGCCCAGATGGCCGCGCGGGTCATCCAGGAAAAGGCGTCCGCGAAATCGTCGAACTTGAAGGTCTTGTGGATCGCGTCGCGGCCCTCGACCATCTCCCAGCCGCTGTCGAACAGCGGGGCCAGCATGGTCTCGCGGGCGGTGTCCGAAAGCTTTTCCGTCATTCCTGCTCCTCTCTGTGTTCCTTGCGGAAGGGGCCGTAGGCGGTGAGGATCTCGATCTCCTCGTCCACGGCCTCCCGCTCGGCCTGAAGGTAGCGCGCGACAGCGTCGGAAAACCCCTTGTCTGCCATCCAGTGCAGGCTGTGCGTCGGGGCCGGCATGTATCCGCGCGCCAGCTTGTGTTCGCCCTGCGCGCCCGCCTCGACGCGGTCCAGCCCGTGCGCGATGGCGAAGTCGATGGCGCGGTAGTAGCAGGCCTCGAAGTGCAGGCAGGGGTGGTCCTCGACGCAGCCCCAGTAGCGCCCGAAGAGCGCCTCGCGCCCGATGAAGTTGAGCGCGCCCGCGACCTCCTCTCCGTCGCGCGAGCACATAACCAGCGCGATGTGGTCGCGCAGCGTCTCGTGGGCGATCTCGAAGAACTGGCGTGTCAGGTAGGGCGAGCCCCACTTGCGGGCGCCGGTGTCCTGGTAGAAGCGCCAGAAGGCGTCCCAGTGCTCGGGTTCGATCTCGTCGCCGGTCAGCGTGCGGATCTCGCCGCCGAAGGCATTGGCGCGCTGGCGCTCCTTGCGGACGTTCTTGCGCTTGCGCGAGGAGAGCGTCGCGAGGAAGGCGTCGAAGTCGGCATAGCCGCGGTTGACCCAGTGAAACTGCTGCGTGGTGCGGCGCAGCAGGCCGATCTGTTCGCCCGCGACGGCCTCGTCCTCGGTGCAGAAGGTGGCGTGCAGCGAGGAGACGCCGTTCTCGGCCGCGAACTGCACCGCGCCCTGCAGCAGCGCCGAAAGGCCGGTTGTCTCGTGCCCGGGCCTGGTGAGAAAACGCCGTCCGGTCGCCGGAGTGAAGGGCACGGCGATCTGCAGCTTGGGATAGTAGTCGCCGCCCGCGCGTTCGTAGGCATGGGCCCAGGAGTGGTCGAAGATGTATTCGCCCTGGCTGTGGCCCTTGGCATAAAGCGGTGCGACAGCGATGACCTCGCCGTGGCGTTCGGCCGAGAGGTAGCGGGGCTCCCAGCCCGTGCCGGGGCCGACCGAGCCCGATTCCTCGAGCGCATGCAGGAAACGCCAGGTCGTGAAGGGATCCCGCGGGCGGCCGCCATCGGCGGTCTCGGGACAGGCGCAGGCATCCCAGACCTCGGGGGCGATCTGGTCGAGCGACGTGAGAATGTTGATGGCGATCGTGTCGCCCGGGCTCTGGTCGGTCATGGCGGGTGTCCTGCGTCAGATACTTGGGACGCGCGGCGCGGGGATCAAGCCGCGTAGCCCTCGAAGGTCACGTTCCGGGCAATCTGCCGCGCCTGTGCCTCCTCTTCGGCCGAGCGGACCGTCCAGCAGAGCACCGCGAGGCCGGCGTCCTGCAACTCGGTCACGCGGGGATGGTCCAGTTCGCGCCACTGGTGGCTGATGAAGCAGGCGCCGGTGCGCCCGGCGTCGGAGATGGCGCGCAGGTGGGCGCGCGTCGTCTCGTCAAGCTGAGGCCAGTGCAGGGCATCGAAGCCGCAGGTGGTCAGTCCGCGCGGGAGGTCGGGCAGGCGGCTGGCGAGGGCCGCGACCGAATGCGGGTTGAAGGACATCAGCGCCACCGGGCCGTGGTAGCCCGAAAGCGCAGCGGCGGTGGCGTCCTCCAGCGTGCCGGTCTCGGGGCCGAGCCGGCCGGTCTGGTCCTTGAGTTCGATCTGCAGCGGGGCGCGCCCGTCGACCAGTTCCAGCACCTCGGCCAGCGTCGGGATGCCCTCGTCGCCGTGGCGCAGCGGGGTCGCGGCCAGCTCCTCCGCGCTGCGGGCGGAGATCGGGCCGCGCGCCCCGGTCAGGCGGTCGAGCTCGTCGTCGTGAAAGACCATCGCCACGCCGTCGGACGAGAGCTGCAGGTCGATCTCGATGCCGTAGCCGCCCGCGATCGCCGCGCGGATCGCGGCGCGCGAGTTCTCGGGCCGGCCCGCGCCCGTGTCGTGCAGCGCACGGTGGGCGATGGGCCGGTCCAGGAAGGCGCGGGGCAACTCCGTCACGGGCTCAGGCGATCTCGAAGATGCCTTCGATCTCGACCGCGACGCCCATCGGCAGGGCCGCCGCCGAGACGGCCGAGCGCGAGTGCTTGCCGGCGTCGCCCAGCAGCGCGACCAGCAGGTCCGAGGCGCCGTTGACGACCTGCGGCTGCTCGGTGAAATCGCCCGTCGAGTTGACGAAGCCGGTCAGCTTGACCACGCGCTTGAGGCGCGACAGGTCGTTGCCGCAGGCGGCGCGGACCTGTGCCAGCAGGCCCAGGGCGCAGGTCTCGGCCGCCTTGGCGCCGGCGGCAGTGTCCATGTCGGCGCCGAGCTTGCCCTTGATGAGGCCATCGGCCGACTGGCTGACCTGCCCCGAGACGAACAGCGTGCTGCCGGTCTGGACGTAGGGCACGTAGTTGGCGGCCGGGGCGGGCGCCGCGGGCAGTGTGAGATTCAGCTCCGCGAGGCGGCTTTCGATATCGCTCATGGAATCCTCCGTTTTCGGTTGCGCGCACGCTAGACCCGCGCCCCGGCGAAGGGAATAGGCCGAAACGAAAAGAGCCCGCCAAGGGGGCGGGCTCTTTTGATGTTCCGGGCCGAGCGCGTCAGCTCTCGCGGAAGGCCTTCGAGAAGTAGTCGGTGAAGGGCTTGACCAGGTAGGCGATCGGCGTGCGATCCGCGGTGCGCAGGAAGGCCTCGACCGGCATGCCGGGGATCAGGTTCACGTCCTCGGGCAGACGGTCGCGCTCGCCGTCGTTCAGGACGATCTCGGCGCGGTAGTAGCTGACCGAGGTGTCCTCGTCGGTGAAGGCGTCGGCCGAGATCTGCGTGACCGTGCCGAAAAGTTCGGGCGTGGTGCGCTGATCGAGCGCGGAAAAGCGCAGCGAGACCTCCTGCCCGGTGTGGATCTGATCGATGTGGATGGGCTCCACCTGCACCGAAATCACCAGCGGGCGGTCCTGCGGGACGAGGTAGAGCACCGGCTCTGCCGCGCGGATCACCGAGCGGGGGGTGAAGACCGTGAGGCCGTAGACCACGCCCGAGACGGGGGCGGTGATCTCGAGCCGCTTGAGCTGTTCGCGCAGGGCCTGGCGGCGTTCGACCAGTTCGCGCGAGCGGAACTGCATGTCGCGCAGCTCGGTGATGGCGGTCTCGCGGCGGCCGGTCTCGAGCTTGAGGGCCTCGATGTCCATCTCGGTGATGCGGCCCTCGGACTGGGCCTTCTGCGCGGTCAGCTCGCCCATGGTGCCCAAGAGGCTGGAGCGTTCGCGCTGCAGCGCCAGAACGCGGCTGGCCTGCGCCAGCCCGCGGTCGAGCAGCGACTGCTGGTCCGTCAGCTCTTCGCCGATCAGCGCCAACTGCTCGTCGAGCGCGTTCTGCTGCGACTCGATGCCCTCGACCTGGTTGGCGATCTGTTCGCTGCGCTTGGTCAGCTGGTCGACCTCGCGCCCCATCGAATCGAGCCGGGCGTGGAACAGGTTGCGCTGGCCCTCGACCAGTTCCGCGACCTCCTCGTTCTGCTCGGCCTCCTGCATAAGTTCCTCGGAGAAAACGATTTCCTCCTCGTCGTCGCGTTCCGCCTGCAGGCGGGCACGGCGGGCCATGAGCTCGAAGTACTCGGCCTCGACGATGTTCAGCTCGGACAGCAGGAGCGTGTCGTCTAGCCGGATCAGCACGTCGCCCTCGGCCACCTCGTCGCCCTCGTCGACGTTGATCTCGGCAACGACACCGCCGTCGGGGTGCTGCACGACCTGGCGATTCTGATCGACCTGGATCTGCCCCCCGGCGATGATCGCGCCCGAGATCTCGGTGGTGGCGGCCCAGGTGCCGAAGCCGCCCAGCAGCACCAGCAGCGCGAGGATGCCGACCATCATCGGTGTGCGGGTGGTGAATTTCTTGTTGGCGTCGCTCATCTCACACCTCCCGGTCCGGCGTGCTTGCTGATCTGTTCGTGGTTCTTGACCATGTTGCGCAGCACCTCGTCCTTGGGGCCGAAGGCCGCGCGGGCGCCGCCCTCGAGCATGAGCAGCAGGTCGCATTCGCGGATCGCGGCGGGGCGGTGGGCCATGATGATGACGGCCTTACCCTCGTCCTTGAAGCGCTTGATCGCGGCGTTGACCGCCTCGGAACCCTCGTTGTCGAGGTTCGAGTTCGGCTCGTCCAGTACGAGAAGTACGGGGTCTCCGTACATGGCGCGCGCCAGCCCGATGCGCTGCATCTGGCCGCCCGAGAGCCGTCCGCCGGCGGCGGTCACGCGGGTGTCGTAGCCGTTCGGCAGCTTGAGGATCATGTCGTGGGCATCGGCCTTGCGGGCGGCCTCGACGACCTTCTCGGCGTCGGGCTGGGCCGAGAGGCGGGCGATGTTCTCGGCGATGGTGCCGTCGAAAAGCGTGACCCGCTGCGGCAGGTAGCCGATGTGGTCGCCAAGCGCGTCGCCGTACTGGTCGAGGGTGGCGCCGTCGAGGCGGATCTTGCCGCCCGCGGGGCGCCAGACGCCGGTGATGGCGCGGGCCAGCGTGGACTTGCCGGCGCCCGAACTGCCGATCACGCCCAGGGCCTGGCCCGGGTTCAGCGTGAAGGAGACGATGCGCAGCGCCGCCTGCTGTTCGCCCGGCGGCACGACCGTGGCCTGCTGCACCTCGAGCTTGGCGCGGGGACGCGGAAGTTCGGTCAGGGTGGGCTCGGGCGGCATCTCGGTCAGGAGCTGGGCGAGGTTGTCCCAGCCCTTGCGGGCACGCGTCACCAGCGGCCACTGGCCGATGGCCATCTCGATGGGCGCGAGGGCGCGGCCCATCAGGATCGAGCCCGCGATCATCGCGCCCGGCGTCAGTTCGCCCTGCAGCACGAGGTAGGCGCCGAGACCCAGCATGGCCGACTGCAGCAGCAGGCGGAAGGTCTTGGTCATGACCGAGAAGGTGCCGGTGTAGTCGCTGCTGTGGATCTGGCCCGCCAGCGATTCCGAGCGCGCGACGTTCCAGCGGCGGAAGGCGTCGCGCCGCATGCCGAGGGCCTGCACCATCTCGGATTCCTGGCGGATCTGGTCCGAGGTCCGCTCGGCCGCCATCGTCGTGCGGTTCGAGTTGAGCGTGGGCTTGCGGCTGACGATCGTGTTGACGATCGTGATGACGATGAGGAGCCCGCCGCCGGTCATCGCGAGATAGCCCAGCCAGGGATGGAAGATGAAGATCCCGACGATGAAGACCGGCGTCCAGGGAATGTCGAAGATCGACATCAGCACCGGCGAGGACATCAGCCGCTGCACCGACTCGAGGTCCTTGAGCCCGGTTTGCGCCAGTTCGTCGTTCTGCACTGCCGAGCGCCGCATCACCGCGTTGAAGACCCGCAGGTCGAGTGCCGACTGGAAGCGTGCGGCCACCCGCGCCATGACCCGCCCGCGGGCGTAGTCGAGCAGGCCCATCATGCCGTAGAGGAAGACGACCAGCACCGAGAGGGCGATCAGCGTCGCCTCGGAGCGCGAGCCGAGCACGCGGTCGTAGACCTGCAGCATGTAGAGGGGGCCGGTCAGCATCAGCAGGTTCACGAAGAAGCTGAAGATCGCGACGAACCAGTAATACGGCCGGCTCTGCTTGCGTGCGGCGATCAATTCGTCGCGGCCGGCATCCTTATGTCTGTTTTGCATGAGCGAGGTCCGCTCCTCTTGGGCCAATGCGTCTGTATTTGTAGCAGACTATGCGCTATCGGTCTTCGGTGTCGCACGGGTGCCACGCAGAAAATGCGAAATGGGCGACCGCTTGGGTCTTCGACCGAATGGATTTAATCAACGTCTGTACATCAACATCGGAAATTTCCAATGACAATCGCAAGGCGGGAATACCCCACTCGGCGCCTGACCGCCGCCGCTGCCGGGGCCCTGTTTCTGGGGCTCGCGGCCTGCGCCACGCCGGGGCCCGGGGAGGCGCCCGACGGCGTCTATGACCCGCAGGAGCCGGCCAACCGCCGCGTGCATGCCTTTAACAAGCGCCTGGCCGAGCCGCTCTCGGGGGCGGGCGCCGGTGCCGGCGCGGTGCCCGGGCCGGTGCGGCAGGGCGTCGACAACCTTGCCGATACGCTGTCGCTGCCGCAGACCGTGGCCAACCAGCTGCTGCAGGGGCGGCTGGGACGCGCCTCGCGCAACTCGCTGCGCTTCACGGTGAATGCGACGCTGGGGCTCGCGGGGCTCTTCGACGTGGCCTCGGGGATGGGGCTGCCCGAGGACGAGAGCGATTTCGGCGAGACGCTGCACGTCTGGGGCTTTCCGGAGGGCGCCTACATGGAGCTTCCGGTGATCGGCCCCTCGACCGAGCGGCACGCGGTGGGGCGCTTCGTGGATCTCTTCACCGACCCGGTGAGCCTCGCGCTGCCGCGGCCGGATCGCTACTACGTGACCGGGGTGAAGGTGACGGACAAGGCGCTGAGCCTTGGCAAGTACGGCGATTCGATCGACGATGTGCTCTCGGGCAGCGCCGACAGCTATGCGCAGCTGCGGCTGATCTACCTGCAGAACCGGCGTTTCGAGCTGGGAGAGGACAGCGGGGCGGACGAGTCCTATATCGACCCCGAGGCAATCGACACGGAGGGATTCTGATGGTGCGGCAGTTCTATTCGAGGCGCGGCCTGCTGGGCATGGGCCTTGGCGCCGGCGCGGCGGCGCTGGTGGCGCCCGTTCCGGCGCTGGCGGTGAGCGCGGCGCAGGCCGAGGCGCTGATCGACCGGGCGGTGCGCGACATCAACGCGGTGATCGCCTCGGGCAAGTCCGAATCGGGCATGATCGCGGACTTCCGGCGCATCTTCGAAGCCTATGCCGACCTGCCCTACCTCGCGGCCTACGCGCTGGGCGTCGACGGCCGCCGCGCCAGCCCGGCACAGAAGCGGGCCTTTTCCGATGCCTTCGCGGGCTACATCTCGCGCAAGTACGGCAAGCGGTTCCGGCAGTTCATCGGCGGGAACATCGAGGTCGGCGGATCGCGCAAGGTGAAGAACGCCTACGAGGTGTCCTGCACGGTCTACCTGCGCGGCGAGGCGCCCTTCGACGTGACCTTCTTCGTCGGCGAGAAGTCGGGGCGGTTCTACAACCTCTACATCGAGGGCGTGAACATGCTGCTGACCGAGCGGACCGAGATCGGCGCCATGCTGGACCGCCGCCGGGGCGACCTCGACGCGATGATCGCGGACCTGCGCAAGGCGGGCTGAGGCGGGCGCGCCGCCCAGGGGCGGCGCCCAAATCTGTTCGAGCAAATCTGCAAATTCCTTCGAAGGAATTTGCGCCGGGCCGTCAGTCCGGCGCGCCGAGGAGGTCGCGCAGCACCTGCTGGATCAGGCCGTCGCGACGCTCGCGCTCGGGCTGGGGCGCGGGCTGGCGCTGCTGCTGTTCGCTGACCTGCGGTTCGGGCTCGGGGCGTGCCGGGGCGATGGCGGGCAGCGCCTCGACCGGCAGGCCGTCGTGCACCCGGGTCATGGTCTCGCGCCAGATGTCGGCCGGCAGGCCGCCGCCGGTCACGCCGCGCAGCGGCGTGTTGTCGTCGTTGCCCATCCAGACGCCGGTGACGTAGTCGGAGGTGAAGCCGATGAACCAGGCGTCGCGGGCCTCCTGGCTGGTGCCGGTCTTGCCCGCGGCGGGGCGGCCGTCGGGCAGGCGGGCGCGGCGGCCGGTGCCCTCGGCGATGACCTTTTCCATCATCCAGATGAGCTGGCCGGCGGCCTCTTCGCGGATCACGCGCTCGCGGATGCCGCCGCCCGAGCCCATGACGACCTCGTCCTCGCCCTTGAAGCGCAGCTCTCGCAGGCCGTAGGGCGTGACCGCCGAGCCGCCGTTGAGGAAGCCCGAGTAGGCGCCCGTCATCTCGAGCAGCGAGGCCTCGGAGGAGCCGAGCGCCATGGCGGGGGTGTCGTTGAGCTCGGACTCGATGCCGAAGTCATAGGCCACCTTGTGCACGAGGTCGCGGCCGACGCTTTCCGAGATCTTCACCGCCGGGATGTTGAGCGAATTGGCGAGCGCGGTCGCCAGCGTCACGCGGCCCTTGTAGTCGTTCGAGTAGTTCCTGGGGCACCACTGGCCCGAGCCCGGCACGTTCATGCAGAAGGGTTCGTCGACCACGGTGTCGAGCGGCGAGCGCCCCAGCTCCAGCGCGGTGGCGTAGATGAAGGGTTTGAAGGACGAGCCGGTCTGCCGCTTGGCCTGGGTGGCGCGGTTGAAGACACCCGAGACGCCGGTCTTGCGGCCGCCGACCATGGCGCGCACGGCGCCGTCGGCGGACATCACCACGATCGCGGCCTGGGCAACCGAATCGGGGCTGACCTTCTCGGCGTAGACCGTCTGCATCGCCTCTTCGGCGGCCTGCTGCAGGCGCGGGTCGAGGGTGGTGCTGAGCACCACGTCCTCGGTCGTGTCGCGGGTGAAGAAGTCGGGGCCGGTCGACATCACCCAGTCGGCGAAGTAGCCGCCGGTGCGCCGCTCGGCCTCGTCGGAGAGGGTGGCGGGGTTCGCGGTGGCGTGCTCGGCCTGTTCCTCGGTGAGGTAGCCCTGCTCCTGCATCAGGCGCAGCACAGTGGCGGCGCGCGCCTGCGAGCGTTCGAGGTCGTTGGTGGGCGAAAGCGACGAGGGCGCGGTGAGCAGGCCGGCGAGCATCGCTGCCTCCTCGGGGTTGAGCTCGGCGGCGTGCTTGTCGAAGTAGCGCTGCGAGGCCGCTTCGGCGCCATAGGCCCCGGCGCCCATGTAGGCGCGGTTGAGGTAGATCGAGAGGATCTCGTCCTTGGTGTACTTGGCCTCCATCGCCATGGCGTAGAGCGCCTCGCGGCCCTTGCGCATCAGCGTGGTGCGGCGGCAGTCGTTGACGTAGGCGTTTTCGCTTTCCCAGACCTCTGGATCGTATTCCTCGCCGAGGCAGAGCAGCTTGGCCGTCTGCTGGGAGATGGTCGAGCCGCCGTGGCCCGAGAGCGGGCCGCGCCCCTCGCTGAGGTTGATGCGCACGGCGCTGGCGATGCCCCGGGGCGAGACGCCGAAGTGGCTGTAGAAACGCCGGTCCTCGGTGGCGATGACGGCGTTGCGCAGGTGCGGCGAGATGCTGGAGGCGGTCACGGCGCCGCCGAACTGGTCACCGCGCCAGGCGAAGACGCGGTCGTGCCGGTCGAGCAGGGTGACCGAGCCGCGCGCACGCCCGTCGAGCAGGTCGCCCACCGGCGGCAGGGTCATGTAGTAGAAGCCAACGCCCATCGCGACGAGCAGCATCGCCACCAGCGCCACGCGCGAGGTCACGGTCCAGATCAGCCGCAGGATCCAGCGGAAGATGCCGCCGAAGAAGGCCGCGATCGGGTTGCGCCTGCGGCGGTCCTGCCGGCGCGCGGAGGCCGCGCGGCCTCGGCCGCCGGAGCCCTTGCCGCCACCCTTGCCCTTCGCGGGCTTTGGCTGGGCCGGTTTCGACGCGCGCGACTTCCCCGCGCTCGCCTTCGGCCCGGCCGCGGATTTCCTGGGATAGCGGCGGTCGGCAACCAGCCGACGCCCGCCGCGGCCTGAATCACTCATTGTCTGTCCTGCCCGGCCTTGTTCTTGCGGCGCAGAATAACGGCCCGGCCCCCGGATGTAGACCGCCAAACGTTCACAATTCTGACTTTTTAATCTGCACCTATTTTGTGCATCCCTGAAAATATGTGCGAATTTTGTGCACTCCGGCGCCGTCTGGCCTCGCGCCGCGCGGGCCGATCCCTTTCATTGACGTCGCGGGACCGTCTTGCTGCCCCGTGCAGAACGCAGGCCGGAGGTCTGCCAAACCGAAAGGGACCAAGGGTGAAACTGATCATTGCGACGATCAAGCCGTTCAAGCTCGAGGAGGTGCGCGAGGCGCTCACCGGAATCGGCGTGCGCGGCATGATGGTGACGGAAATCAAGGGCTTCGGATCGCAATCGGGTCACACGGAGATCTACCGCGGCGCCGAATACGCCGTGAACTTCGTGCCCAAGATCAAGCTGGAAATCGTGGTTGCGGCCTCCATGGCCGACCAGGTCGTCGAGACGATCACCAAGACCGCGCAGACCGGGAAGATCGGGGACGGCAAGATCTTCGTTCTGGACGTGCTCCAGGCGGTGCGGGTCCGCACCGGGGAAACCGACGCGGACGCGCTGTAAACGGCTGCTCCTGCACAGTTTGAAAGGGACAACGGAACAATGAAACTTCTCAAGACGCTCGCTCCGGCCGCCGCGCTCATCGCGCTGCCGAGCCTCGGTCTGGCGCAGGACGACGGACCTGTGCCGGGGACGAACGCCTCGACCGACACGGTCTTCATCTTCAACTCGCTGCTCTTCCTCATCGGCGGCTTCCTCGTGATGTGGATGGCCGCGGGCTTTGCCATGCTCGAGGCCGGCCTCGTGCGCGGCAAGAACGTGGCGATGCAGTGCATGAAGAACATCGCGCTCTTCTCGCTTGCGGCGATCTTCTACTACCTCATCGGCTACAACCTCATGTACCCGCTGGGCACCTGGATGAACGAAGGCATCATCTCGGGCGTCTGGGGTCCCGCCGTTCTCGAGCCCGTGGGCGTTACCGCCGATGCGGCCGACGACTACGGCTATGCCTCGACCGGTTCGGACTTCTTCTTCCAGCTGATGTTCTGCGCCACCACCGCCTCGATCGTCTCGGGCACCCTGGCCGAGCGCATCAAGCTGTGGCCCTTCCTGATCTTCGTGATCGTCCTGACCGCGATCATCTACCCGCTGCAGGCTTCGTGGAAGTGGGGCGGCGGTTTCCTCGACGCCGCGGGCTTCCAGGACTTCGCGGGTTCGACCGTCGTGCACTCGGTGGGCGGCTGGGCCGCGCTGACCGGCGCCATTATCCTCGGACCGCGGATCGGCAAGTTCCGCGACGGC
The DNA here is from genome assembly GCF_000442255.1 of Salipiger mucosus DSM 16094. GTDB lineage: Bacteria > Pseudomonadota > Alphaproteobacteria > Rhodobacterales > Rhodobacteraceae > Salipiger > Salipiger mucosus. The sequence goes on from NZ_KE557273.1 coordinate 108,790, forward strand.
AAGGTCAACCCGATCCCGGGCTCGAACCTGACCCTCGCGACGCTTGGCACGTTCATCCTGTGGCTGGGCTGGTTCGGCTTCAACGGCGGCTCGCAGCTGGCCATGGGCACCGTGGGTGACGTGGCGGACGTGTCGCGCATCTTCGCCAACACCAACACCGCCGCAGCCGGTGGCGCCATCGCCGCGCTGATCATGACCCAGATCATGTACAAGAAGCCGGACCTCACCATGGTGCTGAACGGCGCGCTGGCCGGCCTCGTGTCGATCACCGCAGAGCCGCTGACGCCGACCCTGGGCGCGGCCACCATCATCGGTGCGATCGGCGGCATCATCGTGGTCTTCACCGTGCCGATGCTGGACAAGATGAAGATCGACGACGTCGTCGGCGCCATCCCGGTCCACCTGATCTGCGGCGTCTGGGGCACCATCGCGGTTGCCTTCACCAACGACGCGGCGACCTTCGCCACGCAGCTCTACGGCATCGTCGTGGTCGGCATCTTCACCATCATCGCCTCGGCGGTCGTCTGGTTCATCCTCAAGCTGGTCATGGGCATCCGCGTCAGCGAAGAGGAGGAAGTGGCCGGTCTCGACATGGGCGAGCTGGGCATGGAGGCCTACCCCGAGTTCTCCAAGAGCTGACCTCCTCCTTCCTGTCAGCTTTTGTGACCAACTGCCCGGGCGTTCGCGCCCGGGTTTTTTTATTCATGATTTCCAGGGTGTTGCGTTGGATTTTCCTTCGGTAGCCCTCAAACCTCCGCGATCGGCGGGAACCTTCCGACCGGCCGGCGGCTTGTTTCTACAGGGAGTATTTCGCGGCCCGCCGCGCGCCCCGGAACAGTCAATTCTTGCACAAGAGGTCTTCATGACCACCTACGATACTCAGAGCGGTGCCCAGGCGGGCACGCGCGGGCCCGGCTGGGCCGTGCGGATCCTCGGCTGGGTCTGTGTCATCTTCGGACTCGTCATCTTCGTCGGCGGCGTCTGGCTGCTGGTGCTCGGCGGCAGCTGGTACTACGCGCTGGCCGGCGCGGGGCTGATCGCGACGGGCGTCCTTCTCAACCACGGCTCGATGAATGCCGTCTGGCTCTACCTCGCGGTCTGGGCGGCCACGATGGTCTGGGCCTGGTGGGAATCCGGCGCCGATCTGTGGGCGCAGGTGCCCCGGATGCTCTCGCCCACGGTGATCCTGGTGCTCGTGCTGCTGTGCATCCCGGCACTGCGCCGCACCGCACCCCGCACCGCCTGATGCTCGACGACGCGGACCGGCGCGGCCGGTCAAGGAGACGACAGATGACAGATCGAACACCCACCCCCGGCGCGCGCGTGCTGACGGCGCTTCTGGCCTCGACCACGCTGACGATGACGCCGCTGGCGCTTGCCCCGGCCTTCGCGCAGGACAGCGGGACCGACACGCAGACCGAGCTTGCCCCCGAGAGCGAGACGGAGGCGGCGCAGGACGACGAGGCCGCGCCGGAGGCCGAGGCTGAGCCGGAGGCCGAGGCTGAGACTGACGCCGAGACCGAGGCTGAAGGCGACACGGAAACCGGGACGGAGGCTGACGCCGACGCCGAGACGGCTTCCGAGACCGACGCCGAGGCGACCGCGGAGACGGACACGGACACCGAGGCGGCGAGCGACGCGGAGTCGACCACGGACGGTGAGGCGACGGCCGACACCGAGACGACCTCCGAGACCGACACTGCCGAGGACACCGACGCGCCCGCGGACCAGAGCGAGACCGGGACGGCGGAAACGGCCGCGACCGAGGCCGGCAGCGAGACCGCGTCGGGCGAAGACGCCGGGGAGCAGGTTGCCGAAGAGGAGACGGGCCCCGAGAGCGCGCCCTTTTCCGCTGCCGAGATGCCGCAGGTGGGCGCCGACTGGCCGTTCTACGGCGGCGGGCCGGATGCGCAGCGCTACACGCCGCTCGACCAGATCACGCCGGAGAACGTGGGCGGGCTCGAGCGGGCCTTCGTCTACCACACCGGCGACATGCCGACCGGCTCGGCCGAGGGCAAGTATTCGCCCGAATCGACGCCGGTGAAGGTGGGCGACGACCTGTTGATGTGCTCGGCGATGAACATCCTGATCTCGATCGACGCGGCCACCGGCGAGGAGAACTGGCGCTACGACCCCGAGGTGCCGAACGAGGCGATCCCCTACGGTGCGTCGTGCCGGGGCGTGGCGGTCTGGACCGACCCGCAGAAGGCCGAGGACGAGGCCTGCAAGACGACGCTGATGGAAGGCACCATCGACGCGCGGCTGATCGCCGTCGACGCCGCTACCGGCGAGCCCTGCGCCGACTTCGGCGAGGGCGGGCAGGTCGACCTCTGGGACGGCATCGGCGAGAAGGTGCCCGGCTGGTACGCCGTGACCGCGCCGCCGACGATCGTGCGCGGCGTCGCCGTGACGGGTGCGCAGGTCAAGGACGGACAGGCCGAGGATGCGCCCTCGGGCGTGATTCGCGGCTATGACGCCCGCACCGGCGAGCTGGTCTGGGCCTGGGATCTGGCCGCGCCGGACGAGATGCGCGACGGCCCGCCCGAGGGCGAGGTCTATACCCGCGGCACGCCGAACGTCTGGGCGACGGCGCTGGCGGACGAGGAACTGGGCTATGTCTACCTGCCGCTGGGCAACTCCTCGGTGGACTACTACGGCTCGAACCGCTCGGAGGTGGAGAACGAGTACGCGACCAGCCTCGTCGCGCTCGACGCCACGACCGGCGAGGAGGCCTGGAAGTTCCAGACCGTGCGCAACGACGTCTGGGACTATGACCTCGGCTCGCAGCCGACGCTGCTGGACTACCAGGGCACGCCCGCGGTGCTGCTGCCCTCGAAGCAGGGGGATATCTACATCCTCGACCGCGAGACCGGCGAGCCGCTGACCCCTGTGGGCGAGATCACCGACCTGCCGCAGGGCGATATCGAGCCGGACTACGTGGCCGACAGCCAGCCGGTCTCGGAGTGGCACACGCTGCGCAAGGACCCGCTGACCGAGAAGGACATGTGGGGCTTTACCCCGATCGACCAGCTGTGGTGCCGGATCAAGTTCCGCCAGGCCAACTACGAAGGCTACCTGACGCCGCCCTCGACGGAGCCCTACATCCAGTATCCCGGCTACAACGGCGGGTCCGACTGGGGCTCGGTGGCGGTCGACCCGGAGCGCGGGCTGATCATCGCCAACTACAACGACATCCCCAACTACAACTACCTCGTCCCGCGCGAGGAGGCCGACGCGAAGGGCTGGAAGTCCATCGAGCAGCGCCAGGAGGCCGACAATGGCGGCGGTGACGGCGGCGGCGCCGAGGGCGCGGGCGACCCGCAGATCGGCGCGCCCTATGCCATCCAGGTCAACGCCGGCTGGCGCTCGGGGCTGACGGGGATGCCCTGCACGAACCCGCCCTACGGCGGCATCCGGGCCATCGACATCGAGACGGGCGAGACCGTCTGGGACCAGCCCATCGGCACGGCGCGGCGGAACGGACCCTTCGGCATCCCCTCGATGCTGCCGATGAAGATCGGCACGCCGAACAACGGCGGCTCGGTCATCACGGCCGGGGGCCTGATCTTCATCGGGGCCGCGACGGACAACCTGTTCCGCGCCATCGACATGGAGACCGGCGAGACCCTGTGGTCGGACGTGCTGCCGGCCGGCGGCCAGGCGAACCCCATCGCCTACGAGGTCGACGGCGAGCAATACGTGCTGATCGCGCCCGGCGGGCACCACTTCATGGAGACCGGCGTCAGCGATGCCGTGATCGCCTACAAGCTGCCCGCGCAGGACTGAACTGCGGCGCATGACGCGCCCGAGGGCCGCCCCCGACCGGGGGCGGCCTTTTACGTATATGCCGGACTGCAAGGCTGAAGCTGCAGCTCCCGCAGAGTGTTATCGTTTCGACGCAGTCGGAGGTTTCCGCGACGGTGACGTCGTTCCCCGAACGCCGGTTGTGCGGACGACGCGGGCATTGATCCGCTCCGAGACATCGGTAGGCTGTCGTGGCCATCCATATGCCAGCCAGCCTTTGCGCGCCAGCGTCACGTCCTGTCCTCGGAGGGTGACATGCGCCGCGAAAAGCTGCGAAAACTGAAGGGCCCGGCCCTGACGGGCGTCACGCAAGCCGCTGTCATTATTGCAATGCCGTTCCTTCTTCCGGTTCCGGAACGATACCCTGGGAGTGGCGAGACGAGCTCCGCGGTCAGCTGGTGGGGAGTGAGCCTGGTCTGGATCTGTACGGCCGTGGTCATCGGGGCGCTGCACTACGCGAGGGACGTCCGAGACCGTTCGTAATTCAGGGTGGAAGCGGTCATTGCCGCTTTGTCCGCGCGCCCGGATCGATGACACGTTCGGGAAACGGCCCGGCCGGGAGAGGCCCTTTCCGTGTCCGAAGGGTCGATGGGCTCCACGCTCGATCCCCCATCCCGGCTGCCCCGGTGGGGGAGGGAGGCGGCGTCAGGTCCGGCCGGTCACGCGCTCGAAACGCTGGCGGGCGATGTCCTCGTTGCGCTCGGCCTTGCGGTCGGCGGCGAGCGCGGCGCCCACGTAGTCGAGATGCGCCTCGACCGCCCGGCGCGCCCCGGCGCCGTCGCGGGCCTGCAGCGCCTCGTTGATGGCGCGATGCTGCTCGAGCAGCGCCTCGCGCGTGGTGCGCTGCTTGAACATGACCGAGCGGTTGTAGAACACGCCCTCGCGCAGGAGCTGATACATCGAGCGCATCATGTGGAGCATGATGACGTTGTGGCTGGCCTCGATGATGGCGAGGTGGAAGTCGGCGTCGAGCCGCGCCTCGTCGGCGGGATTGCGGCGCTGGTGGGCGGCCTCCATCTGCGCGAAGAGCTGGCCGATGACCTTGAGGTCGGTCTCGGTGCCGTGTTCGGCGGCCCGCTCGGCGGCGAGGCCCTCCATGTCGCGGCGGAAGCTGAGGTAGTCGAAGACCGCCTCGTCGTGGGTCGCGAAGAGCTGAATCAGCGTGTCCGAGAAGGCCGAGCCCAGCACGTCGGTCACGAAGATGCCGGCGCCGGCGCGGCTTTCAAGCAGCCCGCGCGACTGCAGGTCGGCCACCGCCTCGCGCAGGCTGGGGCGCGAGACACCGAGCCGTTCGGCCAGTTCGCGCTCGGCCGGGAGGCGCTCGCCCGGGCGCAGGATGCCGCGCAGGATCAGCTCCTCGATCTGGCGGACGACGGCCGAGGCGAGTTTCTCGGATTGCACGGGGCGGAAGGGCATGGACGGGACTCGGATGCGCGGGAATTGGTCAGATGATATGACCGCAGCGCGCCCCTGCGCAAGGGCGCCCGCCGGGCGACTACCAGCGGGTGAGCGCGTCCTCGTCCGAATCCTTTGCCGCAACCCAGCCGGTCTCGCCCGTCTTGCCGTGTTCCTTCTTCCAGAAGGGGGCGCGGGACTTGAGGTAGTCCATCAGGTATTCGGCCGCCGCGAAGGCGTCGCCGCGGTGGGGGCGGCGGTGGCGACCATCATGATGCGCTCGCCCGGGGCCATGCGGCCGTAGCGGTGGATCACCAGCACCTCGCCCAGCGACCAGCGTGCCTGGGCCTCGGCGGCGATGCCTTCGAGCGCGCGCTCGGTCATGCCGGGGTAGTGCTCGATCTCCATGGCGTCGAGCGTGCCGGTGTCGTCGCGCACCATGCCGGCGAAGGTCACCACGGCGCCCATGTCGGTGCGGCCCTCGGCGAAGGCGGCGCATTCGGCGCCGAAGTCGAAGGGGGCCTCCTGCACGACGACGCGGAGGCCGGTGGCCGGCGCGCTCATCTCAGCCTCCGGTCATCGGCGGGAAGAAGGCCACCTCGCGGGCATTGGCGAGGGGCGCGTCGAAATCGGTGAGTTCCTGGTCGACGGCGACGCGCAGGGCCGAGAGGTCGGCGAAGGCGGCCTCGTAGCGCTCTTCGCGGGCGCGCAGCTCGGCGACGAGGTCGGCCACGGTGGCGGCCCCCGTCTCGATCCGTTCCTTGGGCAGGCCGATCCGCTCGCGGACCCAGGCGAAGTAGAGCACGTCGATCATCTCTCCTCCCGTAGCAGCGGCAGCGCCTTGACGAAATAGTCCCAGCCGGTGATCAGCGTCAGCGCCGCAGCCACCCAGAGCAGGGTGAGGCCGATGTGGCCCGCCCATGTCATGCCGGCCTCCTTCCAGCGCAGGCCGTGGGTGTCCTCGGCCCGGCCCGACAGGATGTCGCTGACCGCCTGCGGGGTGAGCGGGTCGGCGGAGACGGCGAGGTAGTGCTCGAAGACGCCCTGCGCGAAGAGCACGGCAATGGCGACCATCTGCAGCGTGGTCTTCCATTTGGCGAGCTTCGTGACCTTGAGGGTGCCGGCCACGTCGCCGAGAAACTCGCGCAGGCCCGAGACGAAGACCTCGCGGAAGAGGATGAAGGTCGCCGGCAGCACCAGCCAGGGCGACATCGAGGAGTAGCCGACGATCACCATGAGGGCGATCACCACCATCGCCTTGTCGGCGATGGGGTCGAGCATGGCGCCCATCTTGGATTCCAGCGCCCAGGTGCGGGCGATGTAGCCGTCGAACCAGTCGGTCACCGCGGCGCCCACGAAGAGCAGCAGCGCGAACCAGTCCGCCAGCGGGCGGGAGAAATAGAGGAACATCACCGCCAGGCCGGGGGCGGCCACGAGGCGGAGCACGGTGAGCGAATTTGGAAGGGTCCAGCGCATGCCCCGTGACTTAGCGCGCTTTGGGGGGCGGGGAAGGCGCGGCGTCACTCCGTTTCGGCTGCGCGGGCCAGCCGGGTGACGAATTGCGCGCGCGCGGCGGGCAGGGGGCGGTCTCGCAGGTCGGTTGCGAGGCGGTTTTCCATGAAATGACCCGTCGTGCGCAGGGCGGTCACGATATCGGCATCGGTGGCGGGGCCCTCGCCCAGCATGACGGGCGGCAGGGGCAGCAGCCGGTCGGCCCAGTCGCCGGCGCCGCTGGCCGTGACCGCGCGGCCGGTGCGCGGCGAGACATGGGTCAGCCCGTCGTTCGCCCCGGTGACGGCGCAGGCCGAGAGGTCGAGCCCGAAGCCCATCTCGTCGAGCAGGGCCATCTCCCAGCGCAGGTAGGCCAGAGGCCAGAGGTCGGCCTGCCCCAGCAGGTCGAGCAGCGCCTCCGTCCGGCGGTAGAGCGCGGGGTGCGATTCGCGCTCGGGCAGGCAGAAGGAGAGCAGCGAGGTCACCGTGTTGAGCCCCGCGAGCGAAAGCGGATCGCCCATCGCGACCGCGGCGCGCGAGCGCTGCGGCTCGGCGGTGTAGTGGCCCATGTGGTCCTCGAGCCGCGCGCGCCATGCGAGGTCGAGCTGCGCGCCCGGCTGCAGCGTGGGCGCCACCCGGCGCGAGGCGCCGCCGCGCAGCACGCCCATGTGGCGGCCGTGCTCGGCGGTGAAAACCTCGAGGATGGCCGCGCTTTCGCCGTGACGGCGTGCGCTGAGAAGGATGCCGGTGTCGCGCCAGTCCATGGGGCTTTATCGGCCGGCTTGTGCGGCGGGGCAAGCGGGGGCATCCTTTGGACCATGTCCGCCCGCACGCGCCTTTTCGCCACGCTGATCGCTGCCCTAGCGCTCGCCGCGCTCGCGGCGCAGGCGGTGGTGACGGCGCGGGAAAATCCGGCGTTCACGCCGCCCGAGGTGCTGTGGCGGCTGGTGCGCTACTTCACGATCCTGACCAACGCGCTGGTGGCGGGCACCTTCGGCTGGATGGCCGCGCGCGGGCGCATGGCGGGCCGGGCCTGGCTGGGCGGGCTGGCGCTCTGGATCGGGATCGTGGCGGTGGTCTATCACCTGCTTCTGGCGCGCGAGCTTTCGGGGCTGGCGGCGCTGGCCGACGCGGGGCTGCACACGGTGGTGCCGCTGCTGGTGGTGGGCTTCTGGCTGGCGGCCGCGCCCAAGCGGGGGCTGGCGCTGCGCGACGCGGGACTCTGGCTGCTCTGGCCGCTGGTCTACGTGGGCTACGCGCTGCTGCGCGGGCAGGGGGAGGGGGTCTATCCCTATTTCTTCGTGGACCCGGGCGAGATCGGCTGGGCCGGGGTGGCCCGCTGGTCGGGGATCCTCTGCCTCGGGTTCTTCACCGCGGGCGCGGCGCAGGTGGGCCTGGCGCGGATCTGGCCGCGCGGGCGCTGAGGCCTGCCGGGGCGTCTGCAATTTCCTTGGCAAGAAAATTGGGGCCCGGCCGCCGGTGTCAGGCGAGGCCTTCCTCGTCGAGCAGGTGGCGGCCCTGCCGGTCCTCGACCTCGATCACCCAGAGATCGGGGTCGAAGCTGCGCTGTTTCGCGATGGAGGCGTCGACCTCGGGCTCGGGACCGGCGGTGAGCTCGGTCCAGTGGCGGTCTCCGGTCGACAGATCGAAGCCCCGGGTGAAGGCGCGGGCCTGCCCGTCCAGCGTGGCGAGCTTCACCAGCACCGCGCCGGCGGTGTCGTCGCCGTGGGCGATGACATAGGCCGGGATCATCGCGAAGTTCAGCCGGGCAAGGTAGGCGTCGACCCAGAACCGCGTGGTCAGGCGGGCCATGCGGGGCCTGTCTGCGCGGCGTGGTGCCCTCCTCCCTCGGGGAGAGCCGGGGTGAGGGGCAGGTCAGGCGCGGCGGTCATTGGTTCCCGTCGCGGAAGTCGAGACCCATTTCCGAGTAGCGCTCGGATTCGTCCTGCCAGTTCTCGCGCACCTTCACCTGCAGGAAGAGGTGCACGCGGCGGCCGAGGAACTCCTCGAGCTCCTCGCGGGCGGCCTTGGAGACTGCCTTGACCGTCTCGCCCTTGCGGCCCAGCACGATGCCCTTGTGGCCGTCGCGGGTGACGTAGATCACCTGGTCGATGCGGGCGCTGCCGTCCTTGCGTTCCTCCCAGCTCTCGGTCTCGACCGTGAGCTGGTAGGGCAGTTCCTGGTGCAGGCGCAGGGTCAGCTTCTCGCGCGTCATCTCGGCGGCAATCATGCGCATGGGCAGGTCGGCGATCTGGTCCTCGGGGTAGAGCCAGGGGCCCTCGGGCAGTTCGCCCGCCAGCCACTTGCGCAGATCCTCGACGCCGTGGCCGCGCTCGGCCGAGATGAGGAAGGTCTTGGCAAAGGCGTAGCGGTCGTTGAGATCCTTGGTCAGGGCCAGCAGGGCGGGCGCCTCGACGCGGTCGATCTTGTTGATCGCCAGCGCCACGGTGCGCCCCTGCGGCAGGTCGGCCAGCCCCTCGAGGATACGCTCGACGCCTTCGGTCACGCCGCGGTGCGCCTCGACCAGCAGCACGATGATGTCGGCATCGGCCGCCCCGCCCCAGGCCGCGGCGACCATTGCGCGGTCGAGCCGGCGGCGCGGCGCGAAGAGCCCGGGCGTGTCGACGAAGACGATCTGGGTCTCGTCCTCGATCGCGACGCCGCGGATGCGGGCGCGGGTGGTCTGCACCTTGTGGGTGACGATCGACACCTTCGCCCCCACCATGCGGTTGGTGAGGGTGGACTTGCCCGCGTTGGGCTCTCCGATGAGGGCGACGAATCCGGCGCGTGTGGTCATGGGGTGGGTCCGCTGTTCGAGTTGACCGCCTGTACCTCATCCTGGCGCGTCCGGCCAGTGCGTGCGCCGCGCAAAAGCGTGTAGAGGCCGCTGGCGACGATCAGGGCGCCGCCGCCCAGTGTCCAGGCGTCGGGCCTTTCACCGAAGAAGAGGTAGGCAAAGGCCAGCGCCACCAGCAGCCGCGAGTAGCGGAAGGGCGCCACGACCGAGACCTCGCCGCTGCGCATGGCGCGGGTGAGCAGGGTGTAGGCGGTGACGCCGACCACGCCGGTCAGCAGCAGGCGGGCCAGCTCACTGGTCCCGGGCAGGCGCGGGGGCGCCGGGTCGAAGGGCAGGATCAGAAGGCCCGCCACGACGATCACGGCAAATCCCAGCGTGCCGAGCTGCCGGGTCGAGACGGCGGGCGGGCTGGCGCGGGTGAAGAGGTCGCGGCCGGCGAAGCCCACCATGCCCGCCACCGCGAGCAGGGCGTCGGCGCGGAAGGCCTCGGGCGTCGGGCGCAGGATCAGCAACACGCCCGCGAAGCCCACCAGCGTCGCGGTCCAGCGCCGCGCGCCGACGTGTTCGCCCAGGATCAGCGCGGCGCCGGCGGTGACCACCAGCGGCGCCGCCTGCAGGATCGAGGAGGTTACCGAGAGCGGCGTGAAGGCCAGCGCCAGCGCGAAGAAGAGCCGGCCCATGATCTCGAAGCCGGTGCGGATCAGCAGGCTGGGGCGCAGCATCGCCGGGTGCAGCACCGGCTCGCGCTGCCAGAGCGACCAGGCGACGTAGATCGCAAGCCCCGTGACGCCGAAGATCAGCGTCGCCTCGCCCGGGGGTAGGGCCGGGGTCACCGACTTGAAGAGCGCATCCTCGACCGCGAAGAAGGTCATGGCGAGCACCATGAAGAACGCGCCTGCGGCGTTGCCGCTCATCGTTCGGTGCCGGGGGTGGGGGCCGGGCGCGGCTCACTCACCGGAGGTGACCTTGTCGAGCAGGGCCTCGGCCGCCTGCTGCTCGGCGCGGCGCTTGGAGCCTGCGGTGGCCTCGACGGTCTCGCCCGAGTCGAGCCGCGCCTCGATGGTGAAGACCGGGGCGTGATCCGGCCCGGTGCGGGCGGTCTCGACGTAGGCGGGCGGGGCCATGCCGCGGGCCTGGGCCCATTCCTGCAGCGCGGTCTTGGCGTCGCGCGAATCCGCCTCGACGGTGGCGACCCGAGACCCCCACAGGCGCAGGATCATAGCCTGGGCGGCATCGAAGCCGGCGTCGAGGTAGACCGCCGCGATGACCGCCTCCATCGCGTCGCCGAGCAGCGCCATCTTGCGCCGGCCGCCGGACATCATCTCGGATCGGCCGAGCTTGAGCGCCTTGCCCAGTTCGACGGCCTCGGCGACCTCGGCGCAGGCCTCCTTCCGGACGAGTGCGTTGTAGCGGGGGGCGAGCTGACCCTCGCTGGCGCGGCGGTCCTCGGAGAGGAGCGCCTCGGCCATCACGAGGCCGAGCACCCGGTCCCCGAGGAATTCCAGGCGCTGGTTGTCCTCGCGGCCGGGGCCGGACATGGAGGAATGGGTGAGCGCGCGGCGCAGCAGCTCGGGCCGCGTGAAACGGTGGCCGAGGCGCTGCTCGAGCGCCGCGATCTCGGCCGAGCGCTTCATTGCAGCTTTTCGAAGAACCTGTCGCCGCGCCAGGTCCAGAAGAACAGCATGGAGGAGCCGGCCGAGGAGAAGATCACCCGGTTGGCGCGGCCGATGAGGTTCTCGTAGGGAACGAAGCCCACGCCGTTGGCAGCGCTGGGCACGCGGCTGTCGGAGGAGTTGTCGCGGTTGTCGCCCATCATGAAGTAGTGGCCCTCGGGCACGGTGTAGACCGAGGTGTTGTCCGAGCCCTGCATCGTGATGTTCAGGATGTTATGGCTCACGCCGTTGGGCAGCGTCTCGGTGAAGCGCGACTTCTCGCAGGTGCCGCCGGTGCCGACGGGGCCGTTCTCGCAGCGCGGGCGCAGGCGCTGCGGGCCCTGCGGTTCGGCGACCTCCTCGAAGGTGCCGGCGGGCTCGACCTGAACGGGCTCGTCGTTGATGTGCAGCACGCCCTGCTTCATCTGGATGCGGTCCCCCGGCAGGCCGATCACGCGCTTGATGAAATCGCGGCCGGTGATGGGGTGCCGGAAGACGGCGATGTCGCCGCGCTCGGGCTCGGAGCCGAAGAGGCGCGCGTTGTCGCCGTCGAGAAAGCCGCAGATGTCGCGGGCGTCGATGTCGATGCCGAAACTCGGCAGGTAGAGCGAGGGGCAGGAGGCGTAGGAGTAGCCGTAGGACATCTTGTTGACGAAGAGGAAGTCGCCGATCAGCAGCGTGTCCTTCATCGAGCCCGAGGGAATCCAGAAGGGCTGGAAGAACAGGGTGCGGAAGACGCCCGCGATCAGCAGCGCGTAGACGATGGTCTTGATCGTCTCGAGGATGCCGCCGCCGGATTTTTCCTCTTTCTTCGCCATGGTCCTGCCTCGCCGCCTGGGTCCCCGGCTTCATGAGCGGGCGGGGGCAGAGTGTCAAGGCGAGGGCAGGTGCGGCCAAATTTCCCGGCAGGAGATTTGCCGCATCCCCGGCAGGGAAATCGGGGTGGGCCCCGGCCGGGGCCCCGGGATCAGGCGTCGCGCCGGCGGGCTTCGATCACGACGAAGGCCTGGGCCCAGGGGTGGTCGTCTGTGAGCGTGACGTGGATGATCGCCTCGCGGCCCTCGGGCGTCATCTCGGCCAGCCGGTCGGCGGCCCAGCCCGTCACCTGCATGACGGGCTGGCCGGTGGCGATGTTGCTGACCGCCATCTCCTTCCAGGCGATGCCCATGCGCAGGCCGGTGCCGAGCGCCTTGGAGCAGGCCTCCTTCGCGGCCCAGCGCTTGGCGTAGGTGCCGGCGGTGTCGCGCCGGCGCTCGGCCTTGCGCTGCTCGGTCTCGGTGAAGACGCGGTTGCGGAAGCGGTCGCCGAAGCGCTCGAGTGTGCGCTCGATCCGCTCGATGTTGGCGAGGTCCGTGCCGATGCCGAGGATCATGCGCTCAGATCTCCAGCACCACCGTGCCGAGCTTCTGCCCGGCCTCGACCTTCTCGTGCGCCGCGGCGGCGTCGGAGAGCTTTCCGCACGGGACCACGGCGTGCGACAGCTTCCCGTCGCGCAGCCAGCCGTCGAGCTGCGCTTCGCCCCGGGCGTGGGTTTCCGGGGCGACGCGGTAGACGACGAACATCTGCAGCGTGATGTTCATGAACATCAGCGGGTAGAAGGCCAGTTCCGGCGCCATGCGCGAGGCCGAGGCATAGGCCGCGATGGTGCCGCCGGGCTTGAGCACCGCCAGCGAGGTGTCCTGGTTGGCGGCGAAGTCGACCTCGACGATGCGGTCGACGCCCTCGCCGCCTGTGAGGTCCTGCACCACGGAGGCGACGTCGGACTTGCGGTAGTTGATCCAGTCGGCGGTGCCCGAATGCGCGGCCTTTTCCGGCGAGCTGACGGTGGTGATGACCCGCGCGCCGCCCAGAGCCGCCATCTGGCAGGCGTAGCGGCCCACGGTGCCCGCGCCGCCGGTCACGAGCACGGTCTTGCCCTCGATCGGGCCGTCGCGGAAGAGCGCGTACCAGGCCGTCATCGCCGGGATGCCGAGGCAGGCGCCCTCGGCAAAGGAGGTGCCCTCGGGCAGCGGCACGGTCTGGTGCGAGGGCAGGGCGACATACTCGGCAGCGGTGCCGAAGTCGCGCTGCCAGCCGGCGTTCCAGGTCCAGACCCGCTGGCCGACGCGGGCGGGGTCGACGCCCCTGCCCACGGCCTCGATCACGCCGGCGCCGTCGGAATGGGGCACGACGCGGGGATACTGCATCACCGCGCCGGGCCGCGCACCGGCGCGCAGCTTGACGTCGGAGGGGTTCACGCCGGTGGCGTGCAGGCGGATCAGCACCTCGCCCTGGGCCGGTTCGGGGTCGGGGAGGTCACCGTATTGCAGCACCTCGGAGGCGGGGCCGAAGCCCTCGTACCAGACGGCTTTCATCATGCGTCTCCTTGATAGATGTGGGCGAGGCGGCCGGCCCCCGATCCTCCGTGCCAGTCGAAGGCGTCGCCGCTGGCGCGGGCGAAATCGGCGATCCCCAGCCCCGGGAAGTGGAAGAAGGCGGGTGCGCGCTCCTGCGTCATGGCGAAGACCAGCCGGTCGATGCCGGCCCAGCGCATCGCGGCGAGGCACATCTCGCAGGGCTGCATCGAGGCCACCAGCGTGGCGCCCGAGAGGTCCGTGCCGCCCTGCGCGCGGGCGGCGGCGGCGATGACCGCGACCTCGGCATGGCGCGAGGGATCGCAGGTCTCGGCGACCTCGTTGGCGCAGAGCGCGAGGCGCGTGTCGCCCATGACGACGGCGGCGGTGAAGACCGGTCCCGCCCCGGGCACGAAGCGCGCGCGGGCTTCCTCGATCACCGCGTCGAGGGCATCGCGTTCGGCGTCGGTGGGCGTCACGCGCGGGCCGCGTCCATCAGGCGGCGCATCTCGGCGATGGCGGGGCCGAGGCCGCGGAAGATGGCCTCGCCGATCAGGAAGTGCCCGATGTTGAGTTCCATCACCTCGGGGAAGGCGGCGACGGGCTGCACCGTGTCGTAGGTGAGCCCGTGGCCCGCGTGCACCTCGAGCCCCAGCGAATGGGCGAGCGCCGCCATGTCGCGCAGGCGGGTCAGCTCGGCGTCGCGTTCGGCAAACCTGCCCTCGGCGTGGAGGTCGCAGTAGGCGCCGGTGTGCAGCTCGATCACCTGGGCGCCGATGCGGTGGGCGGCCTCGATCTGCGCCCGGTCGGCGGCGATGAAGATCGACACGCGGCTGCCGGCCTCGCGCAGGGGGGCGATGAAATGCGCCAGCCGGTTCTCGTCCTGCGCGACCTCGAGCCCGCCCTCGGTGGTGCGCTCCTCGCGCTTCTCGGGGACGATGCAGACGGCATGCGGGCGGTGGCGCAGGGCGATGGCCTGCATTTCCTCGGTCGCGGCCATCTCGAAGTTGAGCGGCAGGCTCAGATGCTCGGTCAGGCCCTCGATGTCGGCGTCGGAGATGTGGCGGCGGTCCTCGCGCAGGTGCGCGGTGATGCCGTCGGCGCCGGCCTCCTCGGCGATCATGGCGGCGCGCAGCGGATCGGGGTAGGCGCTGCCGCGCGCGTTGCGGACGGTGGCGACGTGGTCGATGTTGACGCCCAGGCGCAGGCGTCCGGCGTGGTCGGTCATGACAGGCTCTCCGGGCGGTTCGGCGGCACCCTAGTCCGGGGCCGAGCCGCCGTCAGCCCGTTTCTGCTTTTTCTTCAGTGCCGCGAGCTTGACCTTGAGGGCGCCCTTGCGGCGGTTCTGGTAGGCGCGGATCACCGGGACCGTCAGGTAGTAGGCGACCAGTCCCGCCACGATGCCCGGCAGGATGCCCCCGATCATGTAGGGGTAGAAGACCTCGCGGAAGAATATCAGCAGGTTGGTCCAGTCGGTCTGCGTCCCCCAGAGCCAGCCCAGCAGGTTGTCCCAGAGATCGCGGCCCGCGTAGGTGAACTTGTGCAGGATGGTGCCGTGATCGGTGGCGTGCCGGTCGATGCCCAGCAGCCAGTCGCCGGTCTTGAGCGAGACGATGGCGATGGGGACATAGGTCAGCGGGTTGCCGAAGAAGGTGCCCAGCAGCGCGGCGATGACGTTGCCGCGCAGGATCAGCGCCAGCGTGGCGGCAATGAAGAAATGCCCGCCGTAGAAGGGCGTGAAGGTGGTGAAGACGCCTGCAAAGACGCCGCGCGCGATCCGCTCCGGCGGATCGGGCAGACGGTGCAGCCGGTGCTGCACGTACTTGGCGGCGCGGGCCCATCCCCCCTTCGGCCAGAAGAATTCCAGCACGATCCGCCACAAGGGTCGTCTGTCGCGGCGCTTGAAGACCAACGGGTCCCCTTTCCGGTTGCCTCGGCCCGGGGCCGTGGCCTGTCGACGTCTCGCGGCCGGGGGCCGCCGGTGGCTGTGCCGAGGGCCCTGCGGGCGCCCTGCTACTCGGCTGCGGTGGGCAGCGCCGAGAGCGAGGCATCGCGCCGCCGGTTCACCGAGGCCACGTCGCTTTCCGCTTCGAGCGCAGAGATGACCGAGTGCAGGTGTTCGGCGTCCCTGAGTTCTACATCCATCCGAATTCTGAAGAAATCCGGTTTCCGGTCCACGAAGGTAAGATTGGAGATATTGGCCAGCCGCTCGCCGATCAAGGTGCAAACGCGCCCCAGCACGCCCGCGTCGTTGCCGATCGTCATCTCGAGGCTCACGCCGTAGGCGGGCGGGTGGGTGCCCTCGGCCCAGTGCAGGTCGAGCCAGCGGTCGGGCTGGTCCTCGAAGGCGGCGAGCGATTCGCAGTCGATGGCGTGCACGATGACACCGCGGCCGCGCTGGGTGATGCCGACGATGCGCTCGCCCGGCAGGGGCTGGCAGCAGGGGGCGCGCTCGAACCCGGTGTCGGGATCGACGCCGATCACCGCGCGGTGGGCGTCGACCTCGGCCTCGTCGGCGGGGCCGAGATCGGGGTAGACCGCGTGCACGACCTCGCGCGAGGTGATCTCGGCGCTGCCGAGCCGCGCGAGCACCTCCTGCGCATCCTGCAGGCGCAGGGTCGCGGCGGCCTTTTCCAGCACCTTGTCGGTGGATTTCTTGCCGACGTGCTCGAAGGCCGAGCGCGCCAGCTCGCGGCCCAGCCGGACGAAGCGCTCGCGGCCGGCCTCGCGCAGGGCGCGGCGGATCGCGGTGCGGGCCTTGCCCGTGGTCGCGATGTCCAGCCAGGTGGCCTGCGGGGTCTGGCCCTCGGCGGTGATGATCTCGACCGACTGGCCGTTCTTGAGCCGGGTCCAGAGCGGCACGCGGATGCCGTCGACCTTGGCGCCGACGCAGGCCGAGCCGATGCGCGTGTGGATCGCGTAGGCGTAGTCGAGCGGCGTCGCCCCGCGCGGCAGCTTCACCACGTCGCCCTTGGGCGTGAAGCAGAAGACCTTGTCCGAATACATCTCGAGCTTTACGGCCTCGAGGAACTCGTCGTGGTCCTCCTCGGCGTCGAACTGCTCGGTCAGGCTCGAGATCCAGCGGGCGGGATCGACGGCGAAGGGGTTCTCCGAGCGCACGCCGTCGCGATAGGACCAATGCGCGGCGACGCCGGTCTCGGCCACGTCGTGCATCTGGCGGGTGCGGATCTGCACCTCGACGCGCTTGCCGTCGCGGCCCGAGACGGTGGTGTGGATCGAGCGGTAACCGTTCGACTTGGGCTGGCTCACGTAGTCCTTGAAGCGGCCGGGCACGGCGCGCCAGCGCTGGTGGATGACCCCGAGCGCGCGGTAGCAGTCCATTTCCGAGCGGGTGATGACGCGGAAGCCGTAGATGTCGGAGAGGCGGGAAAAGCCCATGCCCTTTTCCTGCATCTTGCGCCAGATCGAGTAGGGCTTCTTGGCGCGGCCGAAGACCTCGGCGTCGATGCCGGCGGCCTCGAGCTCGTGGCGCATGTCGCCGGTGATCCGGTGGATCACGTCGCCGGCCTCTTTCTGGAGCGTGATGAAGCGGCGGATGATGCTGGCGCGCCCCTCGGGGTTGAGGACGCGGAAGCCGAGGTCCTCGAGCTCCTCGCGCATCCACTGCATGCCCATGCGGCCCGCGAGCGGCGCGAAGATATCCATCGTCTCGCGCGCCTTCTGCTCCTGCTTCTCCTGCCGCATCGCCTTGATGGTGCGCATGTTGTGCAGGCGGTCGGCCAGCTTCACGAGGATCACGCGCAGGTCCTTGGACATGGCCATGAAAAGCTTGCGGAAGTTTTCCGCCTGCTTGGTCTCGGAGCTGGAGAGCTGGAGGTTGGTGAGCTTCGTCACCCCGTCGACGAGGTCCGCAACCTCGGTGCCGAAGCGTTCGGATATGTCGTTGTAGGAGGCACGGGTGTCCTCGATCGTGTCGTGCAGGAGCGCGGTCACGATGGTCGCATCGTCGAGCTGCTGCTCGGTCAGGATGGCGGCGACCGCCACGGGATGCGTGAAGTAGGGCTCGCCCGAATGGCGGAACTGCCCCTCGTGCAACGCGCGGCCATAATCATAGGCCGCGCGGATCAGCGCCTCGTTCGTCCGAGGGTTGTAGTTGCGGACCAGTGCAACCAGGTCTTCCGCCGCGATCATGGGCGTCCTTCCCTACCCGGCCCGCATATGATGCGGGCCTTAGCCTTCGCCCTGCGCCTCCATGAGCGCGCGCAGGAGTTTCTCTTCGGACATGTCGTCCTCGGCCGGCTTGTCGGGCTCGGCGGCGGCGCCCTGTCCCGAGCCGGAGCCCATGAGCAGCGCCATGCTGTCCTCTTCGGGCTCGTCGACCTCGATCTGGGTCTGGTGTGACTCGATCAGGCGCTCGCGCAGCTCGTCGGCCGACTGGGTCTCCTCGGCGATCTCGCGCAGCGAGACGACGGGGTTCTTGTCGTTGTCGCGATCGACCGTGATCGGCGCGCCCGACGAAATCTCGCGCGCGCGGTGCGCGGCGAGCATCACCAGTTCGAACCGGTTCGGAACCTTGTCGACGCAATCTTCTACCGTGACGCGGGCCATGCGTATCACCTTTGCGGTTAGCCGTCAGAAAGGGGATATGTAGCGTGCCCGGGGCCGGTCAGGCCGCCAGCGGCACGATCCCGGCGCGGTCCCCGGCGGGCAGGGCGGCGCAGAGCTGGGCCGCGGTCCGGTCCAGCAGCGGATGGCGCCAGTCGGGTGCCACGTCGCACAGCGGGACGAGTACGAAGCCCCGGTCCTGGAGGCGCGGATGCGGCAGAATCAACGTCTCTGGTGCGGCGCGAAGCTGTGCATCGGGCGAAAGCGCCCGCCATGCCGCCTGTTCCGTCGCGTCAGGCAGGATAGTGCCGCCGACGGCCAGCAGGTCGAGGTCGAGCGACCGGCTGCCCCAGCGCTGCACGCGGTGGCGTCCGAAGTCGGCCTCGATGCGGTGCAGGGCCTGCAGTACCCCGGCCGGATCGAGCGGGCCGGAGAGGACCGCGCAGGCATTGGCGTAGTCCGGGCCGGCCCCCGCCGGAAAACAGGGCGTTGCGTAGAATCGGCTCACACGTTCGACGGTCAGGCCCGTGCTGGGCAGCGCATCGAGCGCGGCGCGGAGGGTCTGCGCCGGATCGCCGGAATGCGAGCCCAGATTCGAGCCGAGAGCGATCAGGATTTCTTGTTCGGACATGGTCTTTGCGGTACCGTGGACGTTATGTCATCCAGCTTGAATGCTGGATAAAATATATTACTTTTGGCGGATCGGGCGTGCCCATTTTATTGCACTCACTCACGGACGATCCGGCGCGCCCATTACCTGAAAGGACATTTGATGTTTTACAAGGATGAACGGCTGGCGCTGTTCATAGACGGGTCGAACCTGTACGCGGCCGCGAAGGCGCTCGGATTCGACATCGACTACAAGCTGCTCCGCCAGGAATTCGTACGCCGCGGCAAGATGGTGCGCGCGTTCTATTACACCGCCCTGCTCGAAAACGACGAGTATTCGCCGATCCGTCCGCTTGTCGACTGGCTGCATTACAACGGCTTCTCGATGGTGACGAAACCGGCCAAGGAATACACCGACAGCCAGGGCCGCCGGAAGGTGAAGGGCAACATGGACATCGAGCTGACGGTCGATGCCATGGAGCTGGCACCGCGGATCGATCACATCGTGCTGTTCTCGGGCGACGGCGATTTCCGTCCGCTGGTGGAAAGCCTTCAGCGCCAGGGCGTGCGCGTCTCGGTGGTCTCGACCATCCGCAGCCAGCCGCCGATGATCGCCGACGAGCTGCGCCGCCAGGCCGACAACTTCATCGAGCTCGACGAGCTGCGCGAAGTCATCGGCCGCCCGCCGCGCGAGCAGCAGGCCGAGCGCAACTTCGAGGTCGCCTCGAACAGCTGACACCGGATCCGGACGGGGTTTCATGGGGATGAGAGGTCCGTCCGGCCATGTGGGCTGAGCTTGCCGCTCTTGGCGGCCTTTTCGCGGCCGCCTTCGGGGCGGCCACGATCCTGCCGTTCCAGTCCGAGGTGGTCTTCGTGGCCCTTCAGCTGCGCGAAGCCGCGCCGCTGGTGCTGATCGTGCTGGTGGCCAGCGTCGGCAACGTGCTGGGCGCGGTGGTCAACTACCTCATGGGCATGGGGATCGAGCACTACCGGCACCGCCGCTGGTTCCCGGTGACGGAGTCGCAGCTCGACCGCGCGCAGCGCTGGTACGCGCGCTGGGGCGTCTGGACCCTGCTGCTGAGCTGGGCGCCCCTCGGCGATGCCTTCACGGTGGTCGCGGGGATCATGCGCACGCCGTGGTGGCTCTTCGCCGCGCTGGTCACGGTGGCCAAGACCGGCCGCTACGTCGT
Source organism: Salipiger mucosus DSM 16094 (assembly GCF_000442255.1). GTDB lineage: Bacteria > Pseudomonadota > Alphaproteobacteria > Rhodobacterales > Rhodobacteraceae > Salipiger > Salipiger mucosus. The sequence goes on from NZ_KE557273.1 coordinate 128,627, forward strand.
GCTGGCCTGGGCGACCACCGTCGCCGGGGGCTGAGCGTCAGTCCTCGAAGGCCGCCGCGCGGGCGTTGATGTCGTTGTGGATCTCGACGACCTCTGCGGGCCAGGTGCTCTTGATGTAGGCCAGCACGTCGAGGATCTGGTCCTCGGTCATCGTCTCGCCGAAGCCCATCATGTTCGAGCGGTAGTCGCCGCCCACCATGGCCTCGGTGCCGCGGGTGACGATTTCGACCAGCATCTCGTCGGGGTGATGCCAGGTGTGGCCCGTCTCGTCATGCGGCGGCGCGGGAAGGTAGCCGGCCGCGTCACGCTCGCGCCAGTCGGGCTCGCCGGCGAGGTCGGTCCCGTGGCAGCTGGCGCAGTTCTGCTCGTAGAGCGCCTCGCCGCGCGCCACGCGTGCCGTGTCCTCGTAGGGCAGGAGCCCCGGTACGGGCTCCGCCTTCATCTGCGCGGCGGTCAGGCCGGCCAGCCCCGTCAGCAGCGCCGCTGTGCCCGCGATCATCCAGATCTTCGTCATGTTGCTCTTTCCTCGGCCCCGGGGCGAATCTCGCTGCGCGATCACCCGCCGTCAACTCACTCCGACGTCATCCGGGGCGCGCACGACTCTGGACCCGGCGGCGCGATATCATTACCTGTGACGCCAACAGGAGACGCACGATGACCAAGACCCCGCTGACCCTCTACCTCGCCGCGCCGCGCGGATTCTGCGCCGGCGTCGACCGCGCGATCAAGATCGTCGAGATGGCGCTCGAGAAATGGGGCGCGCCGGTCTACGTGCGTCACGAGATCGTGCACAACCGCTTCGTGGTCGACGGGCTGCGCGACAAGGGCGCGGTCTTCGTCGAGGAACTCGAGGACTGCCCGCCGGACCGGCCGGTGATCTTCTCGGCCCACGGCGTGCCTCGCGCGGTGCCCGCCGAGGCTGCGCGCCGCGAGATGGTCTACGTCGACGCGACCTGCCCGCTGGTCTCGAAGGTGCACATCGAGGCGGCCCGCCACCACGAGAACGGGCTGCAGATGATCATGATCGGCCATGCCGGCCACCCCGAGACCATCGGCACCATGGGCCAGCTGCCCGAGGGCGAGGTCCTGCTGGTCGAGACCGAGGCCGACGTCGAGACCGTCGAGGTGCGCGACCCCGACCGGCTCGCCTTCGTCACGCAGACGACGCTCTCGCTCGACGACACCGCGGGCATCGTGCGGGCGCTGCGCGCGCGCTTCCCGAGCATCGTCGGGCCCCACAAGGAAGACATCTGCTACGCCACCACCAACCGGCAGGAGGCGGTCAAGGCCATGGCGCCCGACTGCGATGCGCTGCTCGTGGTGGGGGCGCCGAACTCGTCCAACTCCAAGCGGCTGGTCGAGGTGGCGAAGCGCGCGGGCTGCCCCTATGCCCAGCTGGTGCAGCGCGCCTCCGACATCGACTGGCGCGCGCTCGACGGCATCGCCTCGATCGGCGTGACGGCCGGCGCCTCGGCCCCCGAGGTGCTGATCGACGAGGTGATCGAGGCCTTCTGCGAACGCTACGACACCACCGTCGAGACGGTCGAGACCGCCCGCGAGGACGTCGAGTTCAAGGTGCCGCGCGTGCTGCGCGAACCGGCCTGAACGCCCGTGCCGCGCGCCTTCGACCCTGCCGTGGTGCTGGGCGCGCCGCTGATGGCCAATCTCGCCACCTCCGAGGCCGATGGAGCCCCGCGCGTCTCCCCCGTCTGGTATATCTGGGAGGACGCGGCGCTCTGGATGCCCTCGAACACCGGCTCGGGCGCCGCGCGGCGGCTGGCGGTCGAGCCGCGCTGCGCCGTCGAGATCACCGACTTCGAGCGCGAGGCCGGGCGCCTGCTGCACCTGGGACTGCGCGGGCGGGGCGAAGTCCTCCCCATGCAGCCCGACCGCTTCCGCCGCCTGCTGGCGAAATACCTGGGGCCGGAAGAGGGCTGGAACCCCTGGTTCATCGACAACGTGGCGCGGATCGACGATCCTGCGGGCCGCCTGATCCGGCTGGCGCCCGAGAGCGTCTTCACCAACAACGTGTCGCATTTCCGGACCGGGCCAGATCTGGCCTGGCCGCCGGGCGCCGGGCCCGCGTGACAGCAGGCGCGCGGCTGCTATCCTGAGCGGCCAGACAACGAAAAGGAGCCCGCCCCATGTCCGCCATCCCCCGCGCCGCCCTGCTGCTCGGCCTTGCCGGCCTGCTGCCCTTTGTCTGGGGCGCACTCACGCTGCTCTCGGACGGCGCCTACGCCTGGGGCATCGAGACGCTGGGCGGGCGGTTCGTCGGCCCCTACGTGCAGCTCTTCTACGGCACGGTGATCCTGTCCTTCATGTCGGGCGTGCTCTGGGGATTCGCCACCAAGGCCTCGGGCAAGCAGGCGGCGACATGCTACGCGCTCTCGGTGATCCCGGCGCTCTGGGCCTTCTTCATGGCGGGAGGCGGGCCGGTCTCGGCGGGGGTGAACCTCATCGCGGGCTTCCTGGGGCTGCTGATCCTCGACTGGCAGTTCTGGCGTTGGGGCCTCGCGCCGCAGTGGTGGATGCACCTGCGCGGGCTGCTCACGGGCGTGGTCGTGGCCTGCCTCCTGGTGGGAGTGCTGACGTGACCGACCGCGAGACGCTGCAGGTCTACGAGACGCGTGCCGAGGACTATGCCCGCATGGCCCCTGGCGCGCCCTGGGAGACGCTGCAGGCCTTCATCGCGGCCCTGCCCGAGGGCGCCTCGGTGCTCGACCTCGGCTGCGGGCCGGGCCACGACGCGGTGCACATGATGGAGGCGGGGCTGCGGGTCGAGGCGATGGACGCCTCGCCCGCCATGGTCGAGATGGCCCGGCAGCGCGGCGTCGAGGCCCGGCAGGCCAGCTTCGACGAGATCGCGGGCGAGGATCGCCACGACGGCGTCTGGGCCTGCTTCAGCCTGCTGCACGCCCCGCGCGCCGACATGCCGCGCCACCTCGCGGCCATCGCCGGGGCGCTGAAACCGGGCGGGCGGCTCGGCCTGACGCTCAAGGAGGGGCAGGGCGAGGCGCGCGACCGTCTCGGGCGCTTCTACACCTACTACGAGGAGCCCGAGCTGCGCGCCCTGCTGGAGCAGGCCGGGCTGCGCCCCGACAGCGTGACGCGCGGGCGCGGTACGGGGCTTGACGGGACGGAGTCGCCATGGCTATGCGTCACGGCTCATGGCTGAGCTTTTCGCATATACCGACGGCGCCTGTTCCGGGAATCCCGGCCCCGGCGGCTGGGGCGTGCTGATGCACGCGAAAGAGGGCGCCAGCGTCGTCAAGGAGCGCGAGCTCAAGGGCGGCGAGGCGCGCACGACCAACAACCGCATGGAGCTCCTGGCGGCGATCAACGCGCTGGAATCGCTCACGCGGCCCTCGCGCATCACGGTCGTGACCGACAGTGCCTACGTCAAGAACGGCGTTACCGGCTGGATCCACGGCTGGAAGCGCAACGGCTGGAAAACCGCCGCCAAGAAGCCGGTCAAGAACGTCGAACTCTGGCAACGGCTCGACGAGGCGCAGAAGCGCCACGAGGTGACCTGGGAATGGGTCAAGGGCCACGCCGGCCACCCCGAGAACGAACGCGCCGACGAACTGGCCCGCGCGGGCATGGCCCCCTTCAAGCCCGACGCGGCCTGAGGACGGGGCCGTGAGCCTCTTCGCGGTCCTCGACTACGCGGCGGTCCTAGTCTTCGCCATCACCGGCGCGCTGGTCGCCTCGCGCGCGCAGCTCGACATCGTGGGCTTCGCCTTCCTCGCCGGCCTCACCGCGCTGGGCGGCGGCACGCTGCGCGACGTGCTGCTCGACCGCACGCCCTTCTGGATCGCCGAGCCGGCCTACCTCGCGGTGGCGGGCGCGGCCGCCGTCGGGGTCTTCTTCACCGCGCACCTTCTGGAAAGCCGCTACCGCGCGCTGCTCTGGTGCGACGCCTTCGCGCTCGCCTTCGCGGTGGTGGCGGGCGCCGGCATCGCCCGGGCCGAGGGCGCGGCGGGCGCCATCGTCGTGGTCATGGGAAACGCCACCGGCTGCTTCGGCGGGCTGATGCGCGACGTGGTCGCCAACGAGGTGCCGCTGGTGCTGAAACAGGGTGAACCCTACGCCACCTGCGCGCTCGTGGGCGCCCTGACCGTGCTCGGAGCCGAGGCGCTGACCGGCCTGTCGGCGCTGTCGGCCGTCGCGGGCTTTGCCGTGACCCTCGGCGCCCGCGTCGCCGGCTTCCGCATGGGCTGGCGCCTGCCGGTCTATCGCCCGCGCCCGCCCCGCAACTGAGCGCCAGTCCCGCAGCTTCTTCTTGGTCCAAATACGCACAAGCGGCCGGCGGCCACGCACCCGGCCGGGGGCGGCGCGCCCGGGTTCACTGCAGGTCGGCAAAGGCCTTCTGCAGCCGCGTGCCGGCCTCGACCACCGTTGCGCGCGGCGCCGCGAGGTTCACCCGCAGGCACTGCTCGCCGCCCGGCCCGAAGCCGGGCCCGGGGCTCGCCGCGATCTTCGCGTCTTCGCGCACGCGGGCGTCGAACTCGTCGAAGTCCATGCCCGTGCCCGAGAAATCCAGCCAGGCGAGATAGGTCGACTGCAGCGGCAGCGAATGGAGGCCCGGAATGGCGTTCACCATCTCGTCGAAGACGGCGCGGTTTGCCTGCAGGTGCGCGACCTGCGCGTCGACCCAGGCCGCACCCTCGGGGGAATAGGCCGCCGTGACCGCGACCATGCCCAGCGAGTTGCCGTCGTAATCGGTCTGGCGCAGCCGTGCCGCCATCTGCCCGCGCAGGGTCTCGTCCGGGATGATGACGTTGCCGGTGCGCAGGCCGGCGATGTTGAAGGTTTTCGACGCTGCCGTCAGCACCACCAGTCGGTCGAGATGCGCGCCGCCGAGGGCGACGTCGATGGGCACGAAGGTCTCACCCGGGTAGACGAGATCTCCATGCACCTCGTCCGAGACCAGGATCAGGTCGTTCCGGGCCGCGAAATCGGCCAGCGCGCGCAACTCGTCGGGCGTCCAGATCCGCCCGGAGGGGTTCTGCGGCGAGCACCAGAAGATCATCTTCTCGCGCCCGGTGAGGCGCGCCTGCGCGTCCTCGAGATCCAGCTCGTAGCGATCGCCCTTGCGCGCCAGCGGGCAGGTGGTGACCTCGCGGCCCGCGCGGGTGATCTTGCCGGGGAACTCGTGGTAGACCGGGGTGAAGATCGCCACCGCGTCGCCCGGATCGGTCCAGGTGTCGAGGCACATGGCCAGGGCGTGGCCAAGCCCTTGGGTGGTCAGGATCCAGTCGGGCTCGATCTTCCAGCCGTGCCTGGTCTCCATCCACCAGCGGATCGCCTCGAGGTAGGGCGCGCGGTCACTGAAGTAGCCGAAGATCCCGTGGTCGACGGCGTGCTGCAGCGCTGCGCGCACGCAGGGCGCCGTGGGATAGTCCGAATCGGCCGTCCACATGGCCAGCCCGTCCTCCGGCGAGACGCCGAAGAGCCGCTCCATCAGGTCCCATTTCGAGGAGCCCGTGCCGCGACGGTCGATCGGCGTGTCGAAGAGGTCGGTCATGGGTGCTGTCCTTCGTGATGCTCCGCGCGGACGCTAGCGCGACAGGCGCCGAGTGCAAGCCCCCGGCGCCTTGCGCGGGGGCGCCGCTTTGCCTAGATGATGCCTCATGAAGCGCCCCATCCTCATCCACCCCGATCCGCGGCTGAAAAAGGTCTGCGCGCCGGTCGACGACATGTCGGACGAGCTGCGCACGCTGGCCGACGACATGCTCGAAACCATGTACGAGGCGCCCGGCATCGGGCTGGCGGCGCCGCAGGTGGGCGTCCTGTCGCGGCTGATCACGCTGGACTGCGTCAAGGAGGAAGGCGCCGAGCCGCGCCCGCTGGTGATGTTCAATCCCCGCGTGATCTCGAGCTCGGACACCCGCAGCACCTACGAGGAAGGGTGCCTGTCGATCCCCGACCAGTACGCCGAGGTCGAGCGGCCCGCCGAGGTCGAGGTCGAGTGGATGGACCGCGACGGCAACGCCCAGCGCGAGACCTTCGACGGGCTCTGGGCGACCTGCGTGCAGCACGAGATCGACCACCTCGATGGCAAGCTCTTCATCGACTACCTCAAGCCGCTGAAACGGCAGATGATCACCCGCAAGATGGTCAAGCTGAAACGCGAACGGGCCCGGGCGTGAGCCCGGCCCCGGCCGCATACGCGCCGCGGGCGCTGCGCCGCCTCGATTCCTGGGCGATCGGGCCGCTTCGGGTGAAGGTCTACCACATCGGCGCCGGTGCGCCCTCGGACGCGCTGCTGGCTTCGGCGCGGGACGAGGCCGCGCGCATGGAGGCCGAGGCCCGCGACGAGGGCGGCGCGCAGGGCACGGGCTTCGTGGTGATCCACGAGGGCGAGGTCGGAACCTGGCTGCTGATGGACTGGTGGGCGCATGGCGACATCCTGTGCCAGCGCCTGAGCCTCGGGGATGCCGATGGCTTCGCGGCGCAGGACGCGCGGCCGCTCAATGCCTGCGTCTGGGAGCTGCCGGTGCTCATGCACGAGCGCGACGCATGGGTGCGGCACATGATGGGTGGCGCACCGGACCCCGAGGCCTACCTCGCGGATCACCTGGACAAGGAGGCCGTCTGATGGCGCAGCGAGAGATCCGGCTCTGGCCCGATGCCTGTCTCAAGGAGCCCTGCGCGCCCGTCGTCGATGTGGCCGAGGTCGAGGCGCTGGTGGGCGATCTCTTCGAGACCATGTATGCGGCGCCGGGGCGGGGCCTCGCCGCGCCGCAGGTCGGCGTGCTGGCGCGGGTCTTCGTGATGGATGCGGGCTGGAAGGACGGCGACATGGCGCCGCTCGCGCTCATCAACCCGCGCATCCTGTCGGTTTCGGACGCGCGCATGACGGGCGACGAGGGGTGCCTCTCGATCCCCGGCGTGACGGCCCAAGTGACGCGAGCGGCCGAGGTGACCATGGCCTTCACCGACCTCACCGGCGCGGCCTGCGAGCGCCGCTTCGAGGGCGCCGAGGCGGTTGTGGCGCAGCACGAGTACGACCATCTCGACGGTCTGGTGCATTTCGACCGGCTGTCGCCCGAGGTGGCGCAGGACCTGCTGGCCCGCTACGAGGGCCTGAGATGACCGTGCGCCGCTGCATCCCGTGGCCGGACAGGCGGCTGCGCACGGCCGCCGCTCCCGTGGAGGCGGTGAGCGACGAGATCCGCGCGCTCTGGGACGACATGATCGACACCATGGAGGCCATGCCGGGCGTGGGTCTCGCGGCGCCGCAGATCGGCGAGATGCTGCGGCTGGCGGTGGTCGATGCCTCGGACGAGCGCGGGCAGGCGGTGCGCATGGCCAACCCCGAGATCCTGCACGCCTCGGTCCAGCTGCGCCCGCACGAGGAGGCAAGCCCGAACCTGCCCGGCGTCTCTGCGCGGATCGAGCGGCCGCGTGCGGTGACGGTGCGCTTCCTGAACGCTGCAGGTGAGGTCGAGGAGCGCGATTTCGTCGGGCTCTGGGCGACCTCGGTGCAACACCAGGTGGATCACCTGGCCGGGCGGATGTACTTCGACCGCCTGAGCAAGGTGAAGCGCGACATGCTGCTGCGCCGGGCGCGGAAGGCGGGCGCGCCGTCCTGACCCTGTGCCGGTCCGCCGGCCGCTTGTGCGTATTTGGAACAAGAAGAAGATGCGGGAGACGTGATGCGCGTGATCTTCATGGGAACGCCCGATTTCTCGGTCCCGGTGCTGGAGGCGCTGGTGGCGGCCGGCCACGAGATCGCGGCGGTCTATTGCCAGCCGCCGCGGCCCGCCGGACGCGGCAAGAAGGACCGGCCGACGCCGGTACAGGCCCGGGCCGAGGCGCTGGGGCTGGAGGTGCGGCACCCGGTGAGCCTCAAGGGGGCCGAGGCGCAGGCGGAGTTCGCGGCGCTGGACGCCGACGTGGCGGTGGTCGTGGCCTACGGGCTGATCCTGCCGCAGGCGGTGCTGGACGCGCCGGCGCGGGGGTGTCTGAACATCCATGCCTCGCTGTTGCCGCGCTGGCGCGGGGCGGCGCCGATCCAGCGCGCGGTCATGGCCGGGGATGCCGAGACCGGCGTCTGCATCATGCAGATGGAGGCGGGGCTCGACACCGGGCCGGTGCTGCTGCGCGAGGCGACCCCCATCGGCGCCGAGGAGACCACCGGAGAGGTGCACGACCGGTTGAGCGCCCTGGGCGCGCGGCTGATCGTCGAGGCGCTGGGCCGGCTGGACGCGCTGGCGCCCGAGCCGCAGCCGGAGGCGGGCGTGACCTATGCCACCAAGATCGACAAGGCGGAGGCGCGGGTGGATTGGACGCGCCCCGCCGAGGAGGTCTCGCGCCTCGTGCGGGGGCTGGCGCCCTTTCCCGGGGCCTGGACCACGGTGGGCGACCAGCGCGTCAAGCTGCTGGGCGCGCGGGTGGTGCCCGGGGAGGGTGCGCCGGGCGAGGTGCTGGACGAGGCCTTCGCCGTGGCCTGCGGACGCGGCGCGGTGCAGGTGACGAAGGCGCAGCGCGCGGGCAAGGGGGCGCAGGACGCGCGGACTTTCCTGCTGGGCATGGCGCTGCCGCGCGGCACGCGGCTGGGCGAGGCGTGACGGGCATGTTCTGTCGGGGAGGGCGTTAGATGTCGGTGGTCTGGCTCATCATCGTGGGGGCGGCGGCCGGGTTCCTGGCAACGCGGGTCATGAACGTGCGCACCGGCGTACTGGAGACCGTGGCGATCGGCATGGCCGGTGCGCTGATCGGCGGGCTGGTGCTGCGGTTCCTCATCGCGGTCACCGGCGCGCTGGCGGGGCTCGTCGGCGCCGTGCTGGGCGCGATGCTGGTGATCTGGCTCTGGCAGACCTACTTCCGCCGCTGACGCGCCCTGTGCGTCCATGCGGGAGGTGCTGCGCGCGGGTCGCGGATTGGCGCGGGCCGCCCCGGGGCTAGGTTTCCTGTCAGCAGAGGAAGGAGATGGATCATGGGCCTGCTCGTGGACGGCGTCTGGCACGACCAGTGGAACTACAACGACGACAGCGGCAAATTCGTGCGCTCGGACACGGCGTTCCGGAACTGGATCACCGCGGACGGCAGCGCCGGACCCTCCGGCGAGGGCGGTTTCGCGGCGGAGCCCGACCGCTACCACCTCTACGTCGCGCTGGCCTGCCCCTGGGCGCATCGCGCGCTGATCTTTCGCAAGCTCAAGGGGCTCGAGGAGGTGTTGCCGGTGAGCGTGGTGCACCCTGACATGCTTTCGGACGGCTGGACCTTCGATCTCGATTTCCCTGGCGCGACCGGCGACCGGCTGCATGGGTTGCGCTTCCTGCGCGAGCTCTACCTGCGGGCCGATCCCGGCATCTCGGGGCGGGTGACGGTACCGGTGCTCTGGGATCGAAAGCGCGAGACCATCGTGTCGAACGAGAGCGCCGAGATCATCCGCATGTTGAACTCGGCCTTCGACGGGATCACCGGCAACACCGACGACTACTGGCCCGCGCACCTGCGCGACGAGATCGAGCCGGTGAACGCGCGGATCTACGACACGGTGAACAACGGGGTCTACAAGTCGGGTTTCGCCACCTCGCAGGAGGCCTACGACGCCGCCGTGGGGCCGCTTTTCGAGACGCTGGACTGGATCGAGGAGCGGCTGTCGACGCGTCGCTACCTGATGGGCGACCGGATCACCGAGGCGGACTGGCGGCTCTTCACCACGCTGATCCGGTTCGACACGGTCTACCACGGGCACTTCAAGTGCAACCGCAACCGGATCATCGATTTCCCGAACCTCTGGGGCTACACCCGCGAGCTCTACCAGTGGCCGGGGGTGGCCGAGACGGTGAACCTCGAGCATATCGCGCGGCACTATCACTACAGCCACGACATGGTGAATCCCTACCGGATCATCCCCGTCGGGCCTGCGCTGGATCTGGACGCGCCGCACGGGCGCGAGCGGCTGCGCGCGGCCTAGCCCTGCGTGGCCTGGCCGTAGTGCTCGACCATCGCGGCGAGATCCGCGGGCGGCGTGGCGCTGGGCAGGAAGGCGCAGGCATTGGCGCAGTGGTTGAAGATCGACCCGTCGGAGAAGAACGAGGTGTTCGTCACCACGATCACCTGGCAGCCGGGCTGGCGGTAGCTCGCGAAATCGGCGATCGCCAGCGGGCTGCCCTCTGGCAGGACGAGATCGAGGACGATGATCCGGAAGGGCACCTCGTGCAGCAGGTCGGTGGCGGTCTGCTGATCGCAGGCCAGCCAGACCCGTGCGCCCATCCGTTCGAGGTGGCGGCGCCACAGAGCGGCAAGCTCGCGGCGGCTTTCGACGATGAGGACGTTCATCGGCGCCTGGTCCAAGCGTCTACTCCTCGGGTCTGCGCGGTGGCACTGAAGACGTTTTCGACCGGTATTCTAAATGAATTGTTAATTTCCGCGTAAGAAATGTGAACAAATCGGAAACGTCGGCGGAGCTCCGCTGCTTGCGCCCGTTTCGCGGGCTGATAGGGTTCGCGCGATCGACTTTGCCACGAGGTTGCCATGCGCGTCCGCCCCTTCCTTCTTTCGCTGTGCCTTGCCGGCGCCGCCCAGGCGCAGGAGGTTCCCTGCGGGGGCGACTTCGGCGCCTTCGTCGCCGATCTGCGCGCCGAGGCGGTGGATCGCGGGCACGACCCGGCGGTCGCGGAGACCTTCTTTGACGGGATCCGGCAGGACGGCAAGGTGCTGCAGCGCGACCGGGGGCAGGGCTTCTTCCAGACGCCCTTCATCGAGTTCTCGCGCAAGCTCATCAGCCAGTACCGGCTGGACAGGGGCCGCGAGATGTCCGAGCGCTACGACGAGGTCTTCGACCGGATCGAGCGCGACTACGGCATCGCGCGGGGCGTGCTGCTGGCCTTCTGGGCCTTCGAGACCGACTACGGCGCCATCCAGGGCGATTTCAACACCGCCAACGCGCTGGTGACGCTCGCGCACGACTGCCGCCGGCCCGAGATCTTCCGGCCGCAGGTCTTCGCCGCGGTCGAGCTCTACTCGCGCGGGGATTTCGACCCGGACAGCACCACAGGCGCCTGGGCGGGCGAGATCGGCATGGTGCAGATGCTGCCCGAGGACATCCTCGAGAACGGCGTGGACGGCGACGGCGACGGGCATGTGTCGCTCAAGACCTCGGCGCCGGATGCGCTGATGTCGGGGGCTTCGGATGCTGAGCGACCTCGGCTGGCGGCCGGGAGAGCCCTGGCTGCAGGAGGTGCGGCTGCCCGAGGGCCTCGACCTGTCGCTGACGGGGCTGGAGACGACGCGGACGGTGGCCGAGTGGGAACAGCTGGGCGTCGAGGCACGCGAGGGACGGCTCGACGACGCGCGGCTGCCGGCCTCGGTGCTGCTGCCGCAGGGCGCGGGCGGGCCGGCCTTCATGGCCTATCCGAATTTTCGCGTCTACTTCGAGTGGAACAAGAGCTTCGTCTACGTGATGACGGCGGCCTATTTCGCCACGCGGCTCGAGGGGGCGCCGGTCTACGACGCGGGCGATCCGGCGCAGGGGCTGTCGGGTGCGCAGATGAAAGAGCTGCAGCGCAGGCTTGCGGCGCGCGGGCACGACGTGGGCGGCATCGACGGCATCCTCGGCGCAGGCACCCGCGCGGCGGTGCGCGCGGTGCAGGCCGAGCTGGGCCTGCCGGTCGACGGCTGGCCGACGCCGCGTCTGCTGAACATGCTCTGAGGGGCGGCAAGACGTCTTCGACGAGAGCTTTTCCGAATTCCTTTAACGGAATTTGTCCGGCGCTGCCGTCGGGTTAACTTCCGGTCATGACCGTGACGCCCAGATCCGCCGCCGACATCGCACCCGTCACCCGCCAGTTCGCGGCCGGTGGCGGGATGCCGAACAATCCCGCGCTGCCCGTGGTGATCTACCGCGGGGCGCTGCCCGGGGCCGCACCCGACGAGGTCTGCGCGCTGATGGAGGGCAACGGCTGGGGCGGCACCTGGGTCTGGTCGGTCTTCGAATATCACCACTACCACCCGGACGCGCATGAGGCGCTGGTGGCGGCCTCGGGCGCGGCGCGCCTCATGCTGGGCGGACCCGAGGGAGTGAGCTTCGAGATCAGCGCCGGCGACGCGCTGATTCTGCCTGCGGGCACCGGCCACTGCCGCCTTTCGCAGAGCGAGGATTTCCGCATCTGCGGCGCCTACCCGCCGGGGCAGGAGGACTACGCGACCCGCCGCGCGGGGCCGGAAGCCGAGGCGGACGCGGCACAGATCGCGCAGGTGCCGCTGCCGGAGACCGATCCGATCTATGGGCGGCAGGGGCCGCTGATGGCTCTCTGGGGCTGAGCCCTAGCCCGGAATGATCTCGAAGCGGGTCACGTCGACCATCCCGCGGTCGGTGATCTTCAGCGCCGGGATCACCGGCAGCGCGAGGAAGGCGAGCTGCAGGAAGGGCTCCTCGAGGGTCACGCCAAGGTCGCGCGCCGCCGCGCGCAGATCGACCAGCCGGTCGCGGACCGCCTCGAAGGGATCGAGGCTCATCAGTCCGGCCACCGGCAGCGCCAGCTCGGCACGGATCTCGCCACCCTGCACCACGACGAAGCCGCCTTCGAGCTCGGTCAGCCGGTTCGCGGCGAGTGCCATGTCGGCGTAGTCGACGCCCACGCAGGCGATGTTGTGGTGATCGTGGCAGACGGTCGAGGCAATGGCGCCCGCCCGCAGGCCGAAGCCGCGCACGAAGCCGGTGGCGATGTTGCCGTTGCGCCCGTGGCGCTCGACCACCGCGATGCGCACGAGGTCGCGCGCCGGGTCGGCGCGCTTGTCGCCGTCGGTAATGTCGATCTCCTCGTGCAGGTGATCGGTGAGGATCTGGCCCTCGCGGATGCCGATGACGTCGGTCTCGGTGCGGTTGCCCGTGGTGCGGAAACTTTCCGGCGTGACGTGCGGCGCCTTGACCGAGGCGCGGCCCACCGGCGCCACCGTGCCGCGCGCGGCGAAGGCGGCGTCGTCCACCGGCGCGCCGCCCGCCAGCACCATCTGCGCGCGGCAGCCCTCGAGCGTGTCCAGTGCCACGATGTCGGCGCGGTAGCCCGGTGCGATCAGGCCGCGGTCCTTCAGCCCGAAGGCCTCGGCCGCCGAGAGCGAGGCCGCCCGGTAGGCCGCGAGGGGCGGCGTGCCCAGCTCGATCAGCCGGCGGATCATGTAGTCGAGATGCCCGTGCTCGCCGATGTCGAGCGGGTTTCGGTCGTCGGTGCACAGGCACATGTAGGGCGCGGTGCGCTCGCTCAGCAGCGGCTGCAGCGCGTCGAGATCCTTGGAGACAGAGCCCTCACGGATCAGCACGCGCATGCCCTTGCGCAGCTTCTCGCGGGCCTCCTCGGCGCTGGTCGCCTCGTGCTCGGTGCGGATGCCGGCGGCGATGTAGGCGTTGAGGTCGCGGCCCAGAAGCAGCGGGCAGTGACCGTCGACATGGCCGCCCGCGAAGAGGCGCAGCTTCTTCATCGCCTCGGGGTCGCGGTGGATCACGCCGGGGTAGTTCATGAACTCGGCCAGCCCGATGCCCGAGGGATGCCCCATCAGCGGCGCGAGGTCCTCGGCCAGCAGCTCGGCGCCGGCGGTTTCCATGTGGGTCGAGGGCACGCAGGACGACAGCTGCACGCGGATGTCCATCAGCGTGTGCTCGCTTGCCTCCTGGAAGTAGCGGATGCCGGGGGCGCCGATCACGTTGGCGATCTCGTGCGGGTCGCAGATCGCGGTGGTGACCCCGCGCGGGGTCACGCAGCGGTCGAACTCGAAGGGCGTGACCAGCGAGCTTTCGATGTGCAGGTGCGTGTCGATGAAGCCGGGGACGAGGATCAGGCCGGTGACGTCGATCACCTCCGTGCCCTCGTAGCTGTCGAGGGTGCCGACGATCGTGTCGCCGCAGATCGCCACGTCGCCCTCGAGCAGCTCGCCGGTCATCAGGTCGAAGACGTGGCCGCCGCGCAGGACCTTGTCGGCCGGCGCGTCCCCGCGCCCCTGCGCGATGCGTGTCTCGAGATCGGCCATGTCTGCTCTCCCTGCGGTTTTCGCGAATCTGGCACAGCCCCGCGGTAAGCGCGAGAGGGCAGGGCGCCGGCGCTAGCGGATCAGTGCCTTGATGGCGCCGGCGTGCTCGGGCGTGGTCGCCAGCGTGTCGGCGGCCAGGGCGCGGGCCTCGGTCATCAGCGCCTCGGGCGCGACGATGCGGTCGATCAGGCCCCAGGTCAGCGCCTCCTCGACGGGGATCTTCTGTCCGGCCATGAGGATCATCTTGGCCCGCGCCGGTCCCACCAGCGCTGCGAGGCGCGCCGGGTCGGAGGGCTGCGGCAGGAAGCCCAGCTTCATCACCGGGTAGAAGACCTTGGCCCCCGGCACCGCGATGCGCAGGTCGCAGGCCAGCGCCATGCCCATGGCGCCACCCGCGAGCGTGCCGTTGAGCGCGCAGATCGTGAGTCCCGGCAGCCGCGCGATGGCGCCCGAGAGCCGCTCCCAGAGCGGCGAGGTGGCCATCCCGGCGCGCGCCGCCTCGAGATCGGCCCCGGCGGAAAACACCTTGCCCACGCCGGTCAGCACCAGCGCCTGGGCGTCGCGGGCGGCCTCGGCGATCTCGCACAGACCCTCGAGCATCTCGGGCGTCAGCGAGTTGGCCTTGTCCGGGCGGTCGATCACCGCGATCCAGTAGCCGCCATCCTTTTCCAGCGAGATCATGTCAGGCCCACGCGGCTGCGGATGCTCTCGTCGCGCAGCGAGATCTCGTCGCCGAGCCAGTCGTCGGCCTGCGGGCCGCACATCCAGAGCAGCGTCTGCGCCACCCATTCGGGCGGGATGTGGTCGGACCAGTCGAGCTGGCTGACCGGGTTGATGCCGCTGGCCTTGATCTCGCGCTGCATCTGCGTGGCCACGGTGCCGGGCGAGAGCGAGAGCGCGCGGATGCCGCTCTCGCGCGCCTCCTTGTCGGCCATGCGGGTCAGCATGAGCGCCCCGGCCTTCGAGGCGCAGTAGTGCGACCAGCCCTCGACCGGGCCGTGCGCCGCGCCCGAGCCGATGGTCAGGATCGTGCCGCCGCCCTGCGACATCATCACCGGCATGGCCGCGCGCATGCCGTGAAAGACGCCCTTGAGGTTGATGTCGATGACCGAGCCCCAGGCCTCGGGGTCGGCCTCGGAGAGGTGCGAGATGGGCTCGATCACGCCGGCGTTGTTCACCAGGATGTCCAGCCGGCCGAAGGCGCGCAGCGTGTTCTGCACCGCCTGCTCGACCTCCCAGTAGCGCGAGATCTCGCAGGGGATGGCGACCGCGTCGGCGCCGATCTCGCCCGCGAGTTCGGCGATGGCGTCCCGGCTGCGGGCGACCAGCGCGACCTTCGCGCCCGCAGCGGCAAAGCTCCGCGCCGCGGCCGCCCCGATGCCGCGGCTGGCCCCGGTGATGAGCGCGGTTTTTCCAGTCAAATCCATGGGATGCCTCACGGTTTTGCGATTCCCCCAATTGGTAAAGGCTGGAATACCCCCGGTCCAGCCTATTGACCCTCGCGGCCCCGGGGAACGAAGCTGTCTGCGACGATTGGGCACTGCCAAGAGAGGCCATCATGCAGATCAGAACCACAGCCGCGTGCGGCGGCCTCGCGGCCGCGATGCTGGCCGGCCCGGCGCTGGCCGATGTCACCCCGGACCAGGTCTGGAGCGACCTGCGCGGCTACCTCGAAAGCTCGGGCTACACGGTCGCGGCCACCGAGACGACGGAGGGCGACACGCTGACCGTCTCGGACGTCACCCTGACCGTGCCGATGGACGAGGAGGGGGACGAACTGACGGTCACGATGGATCGCATCGCCTTCACCGATGCGGGCGACGGCACCGTGGACGTCGACTTTCCGGCCACCATGCCGATCACCATCACCGCGGAGGACGAGGACGGCGAGCCGGTCGAGGCGCAGATCGACTACACCCAGGAGGGGCTCGAGATGCTGGTCTCGGGCGACCCGGGCGCGCTGACCTATGCCTACAGCGCAGAGACGCTGCGGCTGGCGCTGAGCCGTCTCGTCGTCGAGGGCGAGGAGCTGGACCGCGAAGCGGTGCGCGCCGAGGCGCGTTTCGGCCCGGTCGAGGGCGAGACCTCGGTTACGACGGCCGAGGGCACGCGCGAGATCGCCCAGACCATGGCGCTTGGCGATTTCGTCTACGACGTGGCGGCCGCCAACCCCGAAGACGACGAGGGCTCCTTCAGCCTCAGCGGGACCATGCGCGGCGTCAGCGGCGAAAGCACCAGCACCCTGCCCGAGGAGATGCCCGAGGACCCGGCCGCGGTCCTGGCCGCGGGCCTGAGCGGAACCGGCAGCTTCTCCCACGAAGGCGGGCGCGTCGCCTTCTCCTTCGAGGACGAGGAGGACAGCGGCGGCGGCGAGATCACCTCGGAGGCCGCGTCGCTCGAGGTCGATTTCTCGGGCGACGCCATCGCCTATGCCATGTCCGGGCAGATGCTGGACTACAGCCTCTCGGGCAGCGGGCTGCCCTTCCCGGTGAATGTCTCGATGGAGACGCTCGCGCTGAACATCGCGGCGCCGCTGGCGGAATCGGACCAACCCGAGGACGTGGCGATGGGGCTGACGCTGGGCGGCTTCACCATGTCCGACATGATCTGGAACATCTTCGATCCGGGGCAGGTCCTGCCGCGCGATCCCGCGACCGTGGCGATGGACATGACCGGGACGGTGACGCCGCAGGTGAACCTCTACGACCCCGCCGACATGGCGCAGCTCGAGACCGGCGAGGTGGTGCCGGCGGAGCTGAACGCGCTCACGCTGAACAGCCTGACCATCGACGCGGCGGGCCTTCAGGTGGCGGGGGAGGGGGCCTTCACCTTCGACAATTCCGACACCGAGACCTTCGACGGCATGCCGCGCCCCGACGGCGAGGTGACGGTGCGCGTCACCGGCGCGAATGCACTGATCGACCGGCTGATCCAGATGGGCCTTCTGACCGAGCGGGACGCCATGGGCGCCCGCATGATGCTGAGCATGTTCGGTGTGCCGGGCGACAGCCCCGACACGCTGACCTCGACCATCGAGGTCAATGAGCAGGGCCACGTTCTGGCGAACGGCCAGCGGATCCAGTGATCCGCGTCGCCCCGGCGCCCCTGCGGGGGCCGGGGCGCGGGGGTCAGTCGCGCAGGGCCGGCAGGCCCACGCCCGTCGACTCGAAGCCGCCGTCCACCGCCAGCACCTGCCCGTTGACGTAGGAGCTGCGCGGCGAGGCGAGAAAGACGATGGCCTCGGCCAGTTCGCGCTCGGAGCCGTAGCGGTTCAGTGGAATGGCGTCGTGGTAGGCGTCGATGATCGCCTGGCTGTGCACGGCCATCGAGAGCTTGGTCTTGACCGGCCCCGGCGCCACGCAGTTGGCGCGCACGCCGAATTCGCCGAGCTCGGCCGCGTGCTGCTTGGTCAGGTGGGCCACGGCGGCCTTCGAGGTGCCGTAGGCGACCCGCAGCGTCGAGGCGCGCAGCCCGCTGATCGAGGCGATGTTCACGATGGCGCCCCTGGTCTCCTTGAGCGCGTCGGTGCAGGCCTGCGAGCACAGGAAGACGCCGTCGAGGTTGGTCTCCATGACGCGCCGCCAGGTGGTGAAGTCGCAGTCCTGCACGGGGCCGAACTCGGCCACGCCGGCGTTGTTGACCAGCGCGTCGATGCGGCCGGCCCAGTCCAGCGTCTCGCGGACCATGGCGCCCACGTCCTGCGGGTTCGACACGTCGCGCTCGACGCCCAGCACGCCGTCACGCTCGGCCACGACCTTGCGCAGTTCCTCGACGTCGCGGTCGACCATTGCGACGTGCCAGCCCTCCTCGCGAAACAGGTCCGTGGTGGCCAGCCCGATCCCGCGGGCCGCGCCGGTGACGATCGCGCATTTCTGAGACATCTTGCTCCTCCTCCGAATGGTATACCAGCTTTTGGCACAGGCCGGGGACAAGGGGAAGAGCTGGTATGACGAGTTCGGCGCGGGCTCCCTCCTCCTGGGAGGGGGAGGGCAGGGGAGGGGGATAAATCAGCCCGGTCAGCGCATGAGTTCGGGCAGGTCGCCGGTGATGCCTGCCGCCTCGCGGATGAAGCCGCGCCGCAGGCCGGGCGCCGCGCCGACCAGCGCCATGCCCAGGTCGCGGCCCGCGCGCAGCAGCGGGTTGTCGTTCGAGAACAGGCGGTTGAAGAGATCCGTCGCCGCCGCCAGCGTCGCCGTGTCGAAGCGCCGCCACTGCTGGTAGCGCGCCAGCACGGGCGCGGCCGCCACGTCCTCGCCGCGCCTGCGGGCATGGCTCAGCACATGCGCCAGCGCCGCCACGTCGCGCAACCCGGCGTTCAGCCCCTGGCCGGCGATGGGGTGCATCCCGTGCGCCGCGTCGCCGACAAGCGCGAGCCGCTCGGCGACGAAGCTGTTCGCCAGCGACAGGCTCAGCGGGTAGGTGAAGCGCTTGCCGGCGAGAGAGATCTCGCCCAGGAAATCCCCGAAGCGCGGGCGCAGCACCTCGAGGTAGGCGTCGTCGTCCAGCGCCTGGATGGCGCGGGCGCGGTCGTCGCGCTCGCTCCAGACGATGGAGCTGCGGTTGCCGGTCAGCGGCAGGATCGCCAGCGGACCGGGCGGCATGAAGAACTGGTGCGCGACGCCCTCGTGCGGCGCCTCGTGCGCGATGGCGCAGACCAGCGCGGTCTGGCCGTAGCCCCAGCCGGTGCGCCGGATGCCCGCGCGCGCGGCGGTGCCGCTGCGCCGCCCGTCGGCGCCCACCAGCAGCCGCGTCGTGTGGTGTGCGCCGCTCGCCAGCGTCACCGTGGCACCGGCCGCGTCCACCTCCTGCGCGACGACGGTTTCGCCGGCCAGGTGCGTGAGCAGCGGCTCGGCCCGCATGGCCTCCAGCAGGGCGAGGCGCAGGTGGCGGTCCTCGACCATCTGACCCATGGGGCCTTCCTCGATCTCGGCGGACTGGAAGTGCAGCCCGAGGAACACCCGCGCGTCGCCCACCCGGCCATCGGTGACCTTGATTTCGCGCATCGGCTGGGCGTGCTCCGAAAGGCCGTCCCAGAGCCCGAGGTTCTCGAGCAGCCGCACCGAGGACTGCGCCAGCGCGTAGCCGCGGCCGTCGAAATCCGGCGCCGACCGGGTCTCGGCGGGCAGGGCGTCGATCACCGTGGTCCGCAGCCCGGCGCGGGCGAGGGCGAGCGCCAGCGCGGGGCCGTTGAGCCCGCCGCCGACGATGAGAATGTCGCTGTCGTGGTCCATGCCGCTAGTTATGGGGCGTGGCACGGGATTGTCCATGCGCCGTGCGGCCGCTACCGTCGCGCCGAACCGGGAAATCAGGGGGCACGGGCATGGACGACTGGACGGGCAAGGGCGCGGCACAGCTGGGACGGGCGATCGGCGCGGGCAAGGTGGACCCGGTCGAGCTGACACAGGGCTTTCTCGACAAGATCGACTCGCACCCGCTGCGCGACCGGATCTATGCCCGCGTGACGCCCGAGCGCGCCCTGGCCGAGGCCGGCGCCGCCCGCGAGCGCGCCCGCGCCGGCCAGCGCCGCTCGCCGCTCGACGGCGTGCCGGTCAGCTGGAAGGACCTCTTCGACACCTCCGGCGTGGCCACCGAGGCCGGCAGCGCCCTGCTCAAGGGCCGGGTGCCCGAGGCCGACGCGCGCGTGCTGCGCACGGCCACGACCATGGGCCTCGTCTGCCTCGGCAAGACGCATATGTCGGAACTGGCCTTTTCCGGCCTCGGGCTGAACCCGGTCACGGCAACGCCGCCCTCGGTCAACGACCCCGATGCCGTCTCGGGCGGGTCGTCGTCGGGCGCGGCGGCCTCGGTCGCGAACGGGCTGGCGGCGGCAGCCGTGGGCTCGGACACCGGCGGCTCGGTGCGCATCCCCTCGGCCTGGAACGATCTCGTCGGGCTCAAGACCACCTCGGGGCGGCTCTCGCTCGAGGGCGTGGTGCCGCTCGCGGCGCGCTTCGACACGGTTGGCCCGCTCTGCCGCAACGTCGAGGACGCGGCGCTGATGCTGGGCGCGCTCGAGGGCGCCCCGGCGCCGGATCTCGAAGGGGCCTCGCTCAAGGGGCGCCGCTTCGCCGCGCTGACGACCATCGTCATGGACGACATTCGCGATGAACCCGCCAGCGCATATGCCGCCGCGCTCGAGCGGCTGCGTGCCGCCGGGGCCGAGGTGGTCGAGCTGGACGTCCCCGAGATCGCGGGGCCGATGGGCGATGCCGGCATCCTCTACACCGCCGAGGCCTGGGCGACCTGGGGCAAGGCCATCGACGCCAACCCCGACGTGATGTTCGCGCCGATCCGCGAGCGGTTTGCCGCGGGGCGCGAGGCGCTGGCCGCCGACTACATTGCCGCCGTTGCCCGGATGCACGCGGTGCAGGAGGTCTGGGCCCGCGCCACCGCCGGATTCGACGCGGTGCTCTGCCCCACGGCGCCGAACCTGCCGCCCAAGGTCGACCGGCTGATGGAGCAGGGCGACTACTATGTGACCGAGAACCTGCTGACCCTGCGCAACACGCGCGTCGGCAATCTCATGGGCCTCAGCACGGTCACGCTGCCCACCGGCATGCCCAGCTGCGGGCTCTCGCTCATGGCGCCGCCGATGGAGGAGCACCGCCTGCTGCGCCTTGCCGTTGCCACCGAGCGCGCCTTGGCCTGAGCCTGCGCGGGCGCCGCGTCCTGCGCGGTGAAAATCCAGCCATCGCGCGGTCTTGCGGCCCCCTGTCAAGATGCGGCTTTCGCGCCACAATGCCGGGCGCGTCTGCTTGCGCGCTGGACGGGGCAGGCTGGCATCCCCTATCCTGCGGCCAACGGGGCGCCAACGATCCCGTGTGCACGAGCAGTATTCGAAGGCGACCGAGCCATGTTCCCCGAGAGGTTTTCAAACCTGCCGGCCTACGCGTTCCCGCGTCTGCGGGCGCTTCTGGACGCCCACGACCCGGGCGGCCCGGTCACGCATATGTCCATCGGCGAGCCCAAGCATCCGATGCCCGACTTCGTGGCACCGATTCTCGCCGAGAGCATCGCCGACTTCGGGCGCTACCCGCCGAACGACGGCACGCCTGCCCTGCAGGAGGCCATCGCGGGATGGCTCACACGCCGCTACGGCGTGACGGTGGACCCGGGCGCGCAGGTCATGCCTCTCAACGGCACGCGCGAGGGACTCTACAACGCCGCCATGGCGCTGTGCCCCGAGACCAAGGCCGGGGCCCGACCGGTGGTGCTGATGCCGAATCCCTTCTACCAGGTCTACGCTGTCGCGGCGGCCTCGGTCGGCGCGGAGCCGGTCTTCGTCAATGCCACGGCCGAGACCGGGCACCTGCCGGATTTCGGCGCGCTGCCCGAGGACGTGCTGGCGCGCACGGCGCTGGTCTATATCTGTTCGCCGGCCAACCCGCAGGGCACCGTGGCCGACGGTGGCTACTGGCGCGATCTTCTGGCGCTGGCCGAGAAGCACGATTTCC
Organism: Salipiger mucosus DSM 16094; assembly: GCF_000442255.1. Classification (GTDB taxonomy): domain Bacteria; phylum Pseudomonadota; class Alphaproteobacteria; order Rhodobacterales; family Rhodobacteraceae; genus Salipiger; species Salipiger mucosus. The sequence continues at coordinate 150,064 of NZ_KE557273.1, forward strand.
GCATCCTCGCGGACGAGTGCTACTCGGAGATCTACCGCGGCGAGGCGCCGGTGGGCGCCTTGCAGATGGCGCAGGAGACCGGGGCCGATCCGGAGCGCGTGGTGCTGTTCAACTCGCTCTCGAAGCGGTCGAACCTGCCCGGGCTGCGCTCGGGCTTCGTGGCCGGCGGACCCGAGAGCCTGAAGCGGATCAAGCAGCTGCGCGCCTACGCGGGCGCCCCGCTGCCGCTGCCGGTGCAGCACGTGTCGGAACGCGCCTGGTCGGACGAGGCGCACGTCACGGCGAACCGCGCGCTCTATGGCGAGAAATACGGGCTGGCCGACCGGATCTTCGGCGATGTGCCGGGCTACCTGCCGCCGCGCGCGGGTTTCTTCCTGTGGCTGCCGGTCGAGGACGGCGAACGGGCGGCGCTGGAGCTCTGGACGAAGACCGGCGTGCGCGCGCTGCCGGGCGCCTACCTGTCGCGCGACACCGCGGCGGGCAACCCCGGACAGGGATTCATAAGGGTCGCGATGGTGGCCCCCTACAACGAGACGGACCAAGGACTGACCCGCGTGCGGGACTGTCTCTATGGCCGCTGACAGAAAAACGAGGCGAGCGATGGCATTTCAGGCACGGGGGCGCGATCCCCTCTTCGACAGCAACGTGCAGGCGGCGATCGAAAAGCGCAGCAAGGAACTGGTCGGACTCGCGCTTATCGTGCTGGGGCTCATGGCCGGTGCGATGATCGCCTCCTATACGCCGGACGATCCCTCGTGGCTCTCGGCCACCGATGCGCCGGTGCAGAACTGGATGGGCCGTATGGGCGCCTCGATCGCGGCGCCGCTCTTCATGATCGTGGGCTGGGGCAGCTGGGGCCTGTCGCTGGTGCTCTTCGCCTGGGGCCTGCGGCTCGCGCTGCACAAGGGCGAGGAGCGGGCCTTCTCGCGCGCCGTCTTCGCGCCGATCTGGATCGCGCTCTCGGCCGTCTACGCCGCCGGGCAGGCGGTGGGGCCGGAGTGGACGCACAGCTTCGGCCTCGGCGGGCTCTTCGGCGACATGATGCTGGGCTCGCTGCTGGGGATCATCCCGCTGGGCGCGGGGCTTGGCCTGAAGCTGGCGATGGTCCTGCTGGGGATCGGCATCCTCGCGATGGGGGCCTTCGTGCTGGGCTTCACCCGCATCGAGCTGCAGTCGATCGGGCGCTTCCTGCTGGTGGGCGTTGTCATGACCTATGCCTCGCTGCTCGGCCTCATGGGCCGCAGCGCCACCGGTGCCGTGACCGCCGCTCGGCAGATGCAGGCCCGGCAGGCCGACCGCCGCGAGCGTCGCCGCCAGGAGGCCGCCGAGGCCGCCGCCTGGGCGGCCGCGCAAGAGGCCGTGCCGCAACAGCAGCCTGCCGCTTCCTCCTCGCCCGTGGTGCGCCGCAACGCGCCGGTGCCGCCCGCGCCCGAGGAGGACGAGCCGCTTTTCGAGGAAGACGACGACACGCAGGCCTGGGCCGTTGCGCCCGCGCCCAGGAAGGGCGGGCTGCTGTCGCGGATGCCCTCGCTGATCCGCCGCGCCGAGCCCGAGCCGATGCCCGAGCCCGAGCTGCCCGAGGATATGGCCCCGGACCATGACGAGGTCGCGGCCCCGGGCGACGATCGCATCCGGGCCAAGATCGCCGACGTGGTCCGGGCGCGCCGCCGGGCCGATCCCTCGGTCGCGACGCGCCACGAGCCGGACCCGTCGAAGCCGTTGACAAAGGGCCGCGGCCACGGTCCAGCGCCGCTGATCTACCAGCCCGCGCCGGCCTCGCTGCGTCCCGAGCCGCCGGTCACCGCCGCGCAGGCGCCGGCCCAGGGCGGCCGCGTCGAGCC
>NZ_KE557273.1:152001-335035 GCF_000442255.1 Salipiger mucosus DSM 16094
GCCGCGCCCCAGGAGGCGCCCGCGCAGGCCTATGTGGCAGAGCCCAAGGCGCCGCGCGCACCCGTGCGCGAGCTCCGTGCGCCTGCGGCCGCGCCCGCGCAGGAGGTGCCGCCCGCGCCCATGGCCGAGGAGGACGAGCACTACACCTTCGAGGACTACCGCGACTTCGACGACTACGGCGACGCGCCGGAGCAGGATCACGCCGAGGCGTCCGGCTACGATGATTATGCCGAGGCGCCGCAGGACGACTATGCCGCCGCGCCGCAGGACGACGACGACGAGATGCCCGAGAACTACGGCCCCGCGCCGGGCGCCTTCGACGCGGCCGCACGCCCCGAGCTGCCGGTCGCACAGCCGCGCAAGGCCAAGGTCGAGCAGCCCGTGCGCAAGCCGGTGCAGCGCTCGCGCCGCGCGCAGCAGGAGGCCCAGCCGAGCCTTGGCTTCGACGACAGCGAGTCCGAGTTCGAGCTGCCGCCGCTGAACCTGCTGATGAGCCCCGATTCGATCGAGCGCCATCACCTGAGCGACGAGGCGCTGGAAGAGAACGCGCGCATGCTGGAAACCGTGCTGGACGACTACGGCGTGAAGGGCGAGATCGTCAGCGTGCGCCCCGGCCCCGTGGTCACCATGTACGAGCTTGAACCCGCGCCGGGCCTCAAGGCGAGCCGGGTGATCGGCCTTGCCGACGACATCGCGCGCTCGATGGCGGCGCTCTCGGCGCGTGTCTCGACGGTGCCGGGGCGCAGCGTGATCGGGATCGAACTGCCCAACGACAAGCGCGAGATGGTCTCGTTCCGCGAGATCCTGTCGAGCCGCGACTACGGCGACGGCAACGGCAAGCTGCCGCTGGCGCTGGGCAAGGGGATCGACGGCGATCCGATGGTCGCGAACCTGGCCAAGATGCCCCACCTGCTGATCGCGGGGACCACGGGCTCGGGCAAGTCGGTGGCGATCAACACCATGATCCTGTCGCTGCTCTACAAGCTGACCCCCGAGGACCTGCGGCTGGTGATGATCGACCCCAAGATGCTGGAACTCAGCGTCTACGACGGCATCCCGCACCTGCTCTCCCCGGTCGTGACCGACCCCAAGAAGGCCGTCGTGGCACTCAAGTGGGTCGTGGGCGAGATGGAGGACCGCTACCGCAAGATGTCCAAGATGGGCGTGCGCAACATCGACGGCTACAACGGCCGGGTGAAGGACGCGCTCGACAAGGGCGAGATGTTCTCGCGGACGGTGCAGACGGGCTTTGACGACGAGACCGGCGAGCCGGTCTTCGAAACCGAGGAATTCGAGCCCAAGAAGATGCCCTACATCGTCGTCATCGTCGACGAGATGGCCGACCTGATGATGGTCGCGGGCAAGGAGATCGAGGCCTGCATCCAGCGTCTTGCGCAGATGGCCCGTGCCTCGGGCATCCACCTGATCATGGCCACGCAGCGCCCGTCGGTCGACGTCATCACCGGCACGATCAAGGCGAACTTCCCGACCCGGATCTCCTTCCAGGTCACGTCGAAGATCGACAGCCGCACCATCCTGGGCGAGATGGGCGCCGAGCAGCTGCTGGGCATGGGCGACATGCTCTACATGGCGGGCGGCGCGCGGATCACCCGCTGCCACGGTCCCTTCGTGTCCGACGAGGAGGTCGAGGAGGTGGTGAGCCATCTCAAGGCCTTCGGCCCGCCGGACTACGTGTCCGGCGTCGTGCAGGGCCCCGAGGACGAGAAGGCCGGCGATATCGACGCGGTCCTTGGCCTCAACACCGGCGGCAACACGGGGGGCGAGGACGCGCTTTACGACCAGGCGGTGCAGATCGTCATCAAGGACCGCAAGTGCTCGACCTCCTACATCCAGCGCAAGCTGGGCATCGGCTACAACAAGGCCGCGCGCCTCGTGGAGCAGATGGAGGACGAAGGCGTCGTCTCGGCGGCGAACCACGTCGGCAAGCGCGAGATTCTCGTGCCGGAACAGGCCTGAGGCGGGGACCGGGCGCGCGGCTCTCCGCCTGCGGAGGGCCGTCGCCCGTTGATCGGGGTGCGGGGTGCGCCTAGATCCTCTTCCGACCCGGTTGCTATCGCATAACCGCCCGCGGAATGGGATGGATCCGGACGGACACCCGAGCAGGAAGGACCCCGCATGATCCGAATCCTCACCGCCGCTCTGACGGCGCTGATGCTGACAGCCCTCCCGGCCGCAGCGCAGAAGCTGTCTCTGGGCGAACTGTCGCGCTACCTGAACACGGTGCAGTCGGCGCAGAGCCCCTTCACCCAGATCAACGCCGACGGCACGATCTCGACCGGCACGATCTATCTCAAGCGGCCGGGCAAGGCCCGCTTCGAGTACAATCCCCCGGACAAGTCGCTGGTGCTGGCATGGTCGGGGGCGGTCTACGTCTTCGACAAGATGAGCAGTCAGCCCGACACCTACCCGCTGAGCCAGACGCCGCTGTCGATCATCCTGGCGCGCAACGTCGACCTGACCCGCACGGGCATGGTCACGCGCCACAGCTATGACGGCACCGCGACCATCGTCACGGCGCAGGACCCGCAACGGCCCGAGTACGGCTCGATCCAGCTGAAGTTCACCGGAAACCCGACCGAGCTGCGGCAGTGGATCATCACCGACAGCAACGGCCAGAAGACCACGGTGGTTCTGGGAGGGCTGACCAATACGAGCCTGTCGAACAGCGTGTTCAACGTGCGCAACGTCGAGCGCTGAGCCTGCGGGGCCCCGGCGGTGGCGCCGGGGCCTGTCGCGTCAGCGTGCGGCGGGACAGTTCGCCAGCTGGACCTCGTAGATCACCGCGCGCTGGCCCACCTCGTCGGCCACGCGCAGCAGCCAGGACTTGGCGTTGTAGGAGCCGCGGGCATAGCCGGTGCGCCCCTCGTGGTAGGCGAGATACTGGTTGCGCGCATCGCGCAGCGAGATCCCGAGACTGTCGCGGGTCTGCGACATGTACCAGCCCATGAAATCCGTCGCGTGCCGGATATCGTCGCGCCGGCTGCGCCAGCCGCCCGTATCCTCGACGTATTCGTCCCAGGTGCCGTCCAGTGCCTGGCTGTACCCGAAGGCCGAGCTCTGCCGGCCGTAGGGAATCACGCCCATGGCGTAGCGGAACGGTGTTCGCGCGTCCGACTTGAACTTGCTTTCCTGGTAGATGGTCGCCATCTGCACGGCAACCGGCACGCCCCATTTGCGCTCCGTGGCGCGGAACGCGCGGATGTAGCCCGGGCGCTGCCTGAGAATGGAACAGGCGTCATCCAGGTTCTTCGGTGACTCGCCGCTGCCACCACCCCCGCAGGAGGCGGCCAGCAGAACGATCACCAGCGCGCGAAGCCAACTGCTCATCTGCCCCTCGCCGGTCGTTGTTATATGGCATGATTGCCTTGGGTCGCAGTCTATCGCATTGCACCCAGCGTGGGAATCACATTTCCCCCATCAGGCGGAATCGGCGGCGCCACGCCTTCCACCGCCCGCCCACTGGTCACGGCACACTGTCGGGCTAGGGTTTACGCAGTGTTTCCGGCGATAACGGCTGCCGGAGTTGGACAAATTGCCCCCGTTGCGTCTAAAATTGGCCACAGAGGTTCTGATGCACACACACCGAGCGAAATATCACCTGGGCCAGGTCGTCCGTCATCGCAAGCATCCCTTCCGGGGTGTGGTCTTCGACGTGGACCCCGAGTTCAGCAACACCGAGGAATGGTACGAGGCGATTCCCGAGGACAGCCGTCCGGACAAGGAACAGCCGTTCTACCACCTGCTCGCCGAGAACGATCAGAGTTTCTACGTGGCCTATGTCTCGGAGCAGAACCTGATCGCCGACTACTCGGGCGAGCCGGTCGATCACCCGGACATCCCGGACCTGTTCGGTGCCTTCACCGACGGAAGCTACGAGCTGCACTTCCAGCTGAACTGATTCCCGGCGCGGCCGACGGGGCCGCGCCTCTGCTGCCGGCGCTCAGAGCGCGCCGCGCAGCGCCTCGAGGAACGCCGAGACGTCCTCGGGCGCCAGCGACCAGTCGCAGACCAGGCGGCCCGTGACCATGTCGGTGTCCGCCAGCCCCTCGGTCCCGCCCCAGAGCGCGTAGACAGCCCCCTGTGCCTGCAGGGCCTTGTGGGCGGCAAGCGGTGCCCGGAAGAAGGCGATGTTCGCCCAGGTGTCGTTGACGAGCTCGACGCCGGCGCCCTTCAGCCCCTGCACCAGCTGGTCGCAGCGGCTGTTGGCGCGCGTGGCGAGATCGCGCCAGAGGTCACCCTCGAGATAGGCCTCCATCTGCGCCGCGAGGTAGCGGTGCTTGGAGAAGAGGTGCGCGCCGCGCTTGCGGCGATGCTCGAAGTCGCGCGCCTTGTCGGGGTCGAAGACCAGCACGGCCTCGACTCCCATGAGGCCGTTCTTGGTGCCGCCGAAGACGCAGACGTCGACACCGGCCTTCCAGCTCATCTCGGCGGGCGTGGCGCCCAGCTTGACGCAGGCATTGGAAAAGCGCGCGCCGTCGAGGTGCACCGGCAGGCCGAATTCATGTGCGACGGCGGTGAGGGCGCGCAGCTCGTCCAGCGAATAGACGTTGCCGCGTTCGGTCAGCTGCGTGATCGAGACCGGCCCGCGTGCCGGCCCGTGCACGCCGCGCGTGCCCTCGCCCCGGATCGCGGTGCGCAGGGTCTCGGGCGTCATGCGGTCGTCATCGCCCACCAGCGTCAGCTTGGCGCCGCCGGTGTAGAACTCGGGCGCGTTGCACTCGTCCTCGTGGATATGCGCCACCGGGGCGCAGAAGACCGTCGCCCAGGGCGGGCAGAGGCAGGCCAGCGACAGCACGTTGGCCGCCGTCCCCGTAGGCACGAGGTAGACCGCCGCGTCCGGCGCCTCGAAGAGGTCGCGCAGGCGGTCGGCGACACCCTGCGTCACGGCGTCGGCGCCGTAGCTGGGGACATGGCCGGTGTTGGCGCGCGACAGCGCTTCGATCACCTGCGCGGGCACGGGGCCCGCGTTGTCGGACGCGAAATGCATCAGGTCGGCTCCTCGATGATGTGGTCTTCCCAGTCGTCCTCGTCGACCTCGAACTCGGGCACCGTGGCGCCCCGCACCGAGACGCCCGCCGCATGCACCGACTCGGGCGTGCCCGAGATCAGCGGGTGCCAGTCGAAGAGCGGCTTGCCCTCCCACAGCAGCCGGTAGGCGCAGGTTTCGGGCATCCAGTAGGCGTGCTGGTCGATGTTCGAGGGTTTCAGCACGATGCACTCGGGCACGAACTGGTGGCGTATCTCGTATTGCGCGCAGCGGCAGGTGCTGTCGTCGAAGAGCCGGCAGGCCACGCGGGTCAGGGCGACCTCGCCGCTTTCCTCGTCCTCGAGCTTGTTGAGGCAGCACTTGCCGCAGCCGTCGCAGAGCGCCTCCCACTCGCGGGCGCTCATCTCTCCGAGGCGCTTGCGCTCCCAGAAGCGGGGCTTGAGGCGGCTGCGGTCGATGGGATCGGTCATAGGTCGGCCAGGATCTCGCGCGCGCGGGCGCAGTCGCGGTCCATCTGGGTGATCAGCGCGTCGAGCCCGTCGAATTTCACCTCGGGGCGCAGGTAGTCGACCAGCCCGATCGAGAGCGTCGCGCCGTAGAGATCGCCGCTGAAGTCGAAGATGTATGTTTCCAGGTTGGCGGTGTTCTCGCCGAACATGGGCCGCACGCCGATGGAGGCGGCGCCGCGATACTGGCCCTTGTGCTCGCCCGTCAGGACGTCGACCAGCACCGCGTAGACGCCCATCTTCGGCGGATGGAGCCCCGCGATGGACATGTTGGTGGTGGGATAGCCCAGCTCGCGGCCGCGCTGCTCGCCGCCGACGACGGGGCCCTCGATGCGGTGCCAGTGGCCCAGCAGGGCGGCGGCGTCGCGCGGGCGGCCCTCGGTCAGGGCCTTGCGGATCGCGGTCGAGCTGACCTGTTCGCCCTCGTGCGCGAGGATCTCGGCCACGGTCACACCGAAGCCCATCTCGGCGCCGAAGTGCTGCAGATCGGTAACCGTGCCCGCGCGGCCCTTGCCGAAGCGGAAGTCGCCGCCCACGACGACGTGCGACAGGCCCAGCCCGTCGCGGATGACGCGCTCTGCGAAGTCGCGCGGTGCGAGCGCGGCGAGCGAGGCGTTGAAGTTCAGCTCGTAGAGCCGGTCGACCCCCAGCTTGGCCAGCCGCGAGGCCCGCGCCTTGGAGGACATCAGGCGGAAGGGCGGGGCATCGGGTGCGAAATACTCGCGCGGATGCGGCTCGAAGGTGAGCACGCCGAGCGGCGCGCCGCCGCCCACCGCGCGGGCCTGTTCGATGACGGCCCTGTGGCCACGGTGCACGCCGTCGAAGTTGCCGATGGCGACACTGGCGCCCCGGTCCTCGGGGTCGACGTATTGGTAATCCCGGATGATCCGCATGGTTCTGCCCTAGCCGCCGTCGGGGGCGGGCGCAAGCGCCTCTGCGATGCGTGCGATGCCGGCGTCGATGCGCTCGGAGGGGATCGAGCTGTAGCCGAGCCGGTAGTAGGCCGCGGACCGGTCCGCGCCGACGAAGAAGGGCGCCCCGGGTTCGATCAGCACGCTCTGAGCGCGCAGGGCTTCTCCCAGCCTCGCGGTGTCGGTGCCCGAGGGCGCCCGCATCCAGACCGAGGAGCCGCCATGCGCGCCCAGCCCGGCAAGGTCGAGCCCGTGGCGGGCGATGGCGTGCTCCATTTCGCTGCGGCGCGCGGTGAGCGCGCGGCCGATGCGGCGCACCAGGCTGTCGTAGTGCCCGAGGCTGAGAAAATAGGCGGCGGTGCGCTGGATGTGGCCCGGCGGATGGCGCAGCATGCTGGCGCGCAGGGCGCGGGCCTCGCGGATGAAGGGCTCGGAGCCCACGAGGTAGCCCAGCCGCAGTCCCGGGAAGAGCGACTTCGAGAAGCTGCCGACGTAGATCACCCGCCCGTCGGCATCGAGCGACTTGAGCGCCGGCACGGGCGGCTTGAGGTAGGCCATCTCGAACTCGTAGTCGTCCTCGACGATCAGCGCGTCGAGCGCGCGGGCGCGGGCCAGCAGCGCCTCGCGCCGGTCGAGCGGCATGGTCGCCGAGGTCGGGCACTGGTGGCTTGGCGTGGTGAAGATCACATCGGTGCGCTCGGGCACCCGTTCGGGCGGCAGGCCCGAGGCGTCGACCGGCATCGGGGCGAGGCGGCAGCGGGTCTGGTTCAGAAGCGCGCGCAGGGCCGGGTAGCAGGGATCCTCGATCGCGGCGCGGCGCTGCCGGGTCAGCAGCACCTGCGCCGTGAGCCAGAGCGCGTTCTGTGCGCCCATTGTGACGAGGATCTCCTCGGGGCGGGCGACGATGCCGCGGCGGGGCAGGGTCTGGCGCGCGATGAAGTCGACCAGCTCGGGGTCGTCGCGGTCGTAATGGTCCTGCGCCAGCGCGTGGAAGTCGCGCGCGCCAAGCGCCTGCATCGCGCAGAGCCGCCAGTTGGCGTGGTCGAAGAGCTGCGGGTCGGCCTGCCCGTAGATGAAGGGATAGCGGTAGTCGGCCCAGTCGGGTGGGCGGGCGATGATCGTCTCGGAGCTGCTGAAGCGGCGGCCGATGGCCTGGTCCCAGTTCACGCGTTCGTCGCGCGGGGTGGGCGAGAACTCGGGCGGTTCGGGTGCGTTCTCGGAGACGAAGTAGCCGGAGCGCCCCCTTGAGGCGAGGTAGTCGCTGGCGACGAGTTCGGTGTAGGCGAGCGTCACGGTGATGCGGCTGACGCCCAGGTGCCGGGCGAGCCCGCGGGTCGAGGGCAGGCGTTCGCCGCGCCGGAAGCGGCCCGAGAGGATGCCCTCAGCCACCATCTGCTGGATGCGCGCCTGAAGCGTGCCCTGCCCGCCGGGGCGCAGGAAGAAGGTCTCGACCGGGATCGCCATGGCGCGAGACTAGGGCGCGGGGCTGGGCAGGGGAAGGCGCCCGTGGGGGCGGCTCACCGCACCGTCACATGCGCGTTGCGATGGGCGATCACCACGCCGTCGCGGGTCACCAGTGCCTCGCCGAGGTAATCGCCGGCGGGCCATCCGCCCGATGGCGCACGGCGGCCAAAGGCGCGCATCTGGCTGACCTGGTCGGTCTCGACCTCGATCTCCTGCCGAAACATCTCCTCGCCGTCCGGGCCCTGCGCGGTGATGGTCAGCAAGTCGCCCGGCTGGGGGTAGGCCATGTGACCGTAGACCACCAGCGGCGTGCCGGGGGCCGTTTCGGTGACGCGCGCGGCGCCCGAGCGCACCTCGTCGAGCGAGGGGAGGGCGGTGGAGAAGCCGGCGGTCATCAGCCCGGTCTTGTAGTAGGTCGGGGGCTCGGCCCAGAGCGTGTCGTCAGGCGCCGGGTCGCAGGCCGAGGTATCGCCGGGCGCGAAGGGATCGACCACCTCGCCATCGCGGTAGACGGTCAGGTGGACATGCGGATGCGTGGTCTGGCCCGAAACGCCGACCTCCCCCAGCGGATCGCCGGCGGCGACTTCGTCGCCCGGCTGCACCGCGACAGAGCCGCGCTTCATGTGGCAATACATCGTCTGCCAGCCGTCGCCGTGCTCGATAAGCGCGGCGTTGCCGCAGGCGTTGTCGTCGGTGACGCCCTGCAGGGTGATGTCGTCGGCCATGCCGTCGCGCGTGCGCAGCACGCGGCCCGGCGCGGCGGCCCGCACCTCCACGCCCTCGTCCATGCGGTCGAAGGACAGCAGCGCGATGTCGGTGCCCTTGTGCCCGTCGCGCGAGTTCAGCCCGCAGGCGAAATCGCGCTGCGTGCCCGGCTCCGGGTCGCGGTCGACGTAGTCCTCGATGAAGCAGGAGACGCCCAGCTCGCAGTCGATGGGCAGGGTCAGAACGGGCGTCTCCGCCGCGAGCGGCGCGGCGGAGACGATCAGTGCAGCGATAAGCGCTCGCATCACTCGGCGGTGAGCAGCGGCGGCTTCTTCGACGACAGGCGCAGCTTGTCGGGGCCCTCGGTCTTCAGGACGAGCTGGTCGTCCTTGACCGTGACCTTGACCACGCCGCCCTTCTGGAGCTTGCCGAAGAGCAGCTCCTCGGAGAGCGGCTTCTTGATGTGCTCCTGGATGATGCGGCCCAGCGGGCGGGCGCCCATCTTGTCGTCGTAGCCCCGCTCTGCCAGCCATTCGGCCGCCGGCTTGGTCAGCTCGATGGTGACGTTCCGGTCCAGCAGCTGCGCTTCGAGCTGAAGCACGAACTTCTCGACGACCTGCAGGATCGTGGACTTGGGCAGCGGCTTGAAGCTGATGACCGCGTCCAGGCGGTTGCGGAATTCCGGCGTGAAGGTCCGCTCGATCGCGGCGGTATCCTCGCCCTCGCGGCGGTCGCGTCCGAAACCGATGGCCGCCTTGGCCTGCTCGGTCGCGCCGGCGTTCGAGGTCATGATGAGGATCACGTTGCGGAAATCCACCGTCCGGCCGTTGTGGTCGGTCAGCGTGCCGTGGTCCATCACCTGCAGCAGGATGTTGTAGACATCCGGGTGCGCTTTCTCGATCTCGTCGAGCAGGAGCACGCAGTGCGGGTGCTGGTCCACGCCGTCGGTGAGCTGACCGCCCTGATCGAAGCCGACATAGCCCGGCGGTGCGCCGATCAGGCGCGAGACGGCGTGTTTCTCCATGTATTCCGACATGTCGAAGCGCAGCAGTTCCACGCCCAGCGAGCTGGCGAGCTGGTTGGCCACCTCGGTCTTGCCGACGCCGGTGGGGCCGGCGAAGAGGTAGTTGCCGATGGGCTTCTCGGGCTCGCGCAGGCCGGCACGGGCCAGCTTGATGGCCGAGGACAGCGCCTCGATCGCGTTGTCCTGACCGAAGACCACGCGCTTGAGCGTCGCCTCGAGATCCTTGAGCACCTCGGCGTCGTCCTTCGAGACGTTCTTGGGCGGGATCCGCGCGATCTTGGCGACCACGGCCTCGATCTCCTTGGCACCGATGGACTTGCGGCGCTTGGAGGCGGCCACGAGATGCTGCGCCGCGCCGGCCTCGTCGATGACGTCGATGGCCTTGTCGGGCAGCTTGCGGTCGTTGATGTAGCGCGCGGACAGCTCCACGGCCGACTTGATCGCATCCTGGGTGTATTTCACCGAGTGGTGGTCCTCGAAGTAGGGCTTGAGGCCCTTGAGGATCTTGACGGTGTCATCCACCGAGGGTTCGGTCACGTCGATCTTCTGGAAGCGCCGCGACAGCGCGCGGTCCTTCTCGAAGTGCTGACGGAACTCCTTGTAGGTGGTGGAGCCCATGGTGCGCAGCTTGCCGCCCTGAAGCGCGGGCTTCAGCAGGTTCGATGCGTCCATCGCACCGCCCGAAGTGGCGCCAGCGCCGATCACCGTGTGAATCTCGTCGATGAAGAGCACCGCGTCGGGGTGTTCCTCGAGCTCCTGCACGACGGCCTTCAGCCGCTCCTCGAAGTCGCCGCGGTAGCGGGTGCCGGCCAGCAGCGCGCCCATGTCGAGCGAGTAGATCGTGGTATTGCGCAGCACCTCGGGGGTGTCGCCGTTGACGATCTTGCGCGCGAGACCCTCGGCGATGGCGGTCTTGCCCACGCCGGGATCGCCCACCAGGAGCGGGTTGTTCTTGCGCCGGCGGCAGAGCACCTGGATGCAGCGCTCAACCTCCTGGCCACGGCCGATCAGCGGGTCGACGTCGCCCTGGCGGGACTTGGCGTTGAGATCCACGCAGTACTTGCCGAGCGCCGACTCCTTGTTGTCGGCCTGCGGCGCCTCCTGCGAGGTCTTGGCCTCTTCCTCGGCTTCCTGGGCGCCCTGGACGGGACGCGCCTCGCCGTAGGCGGGGTTCTTGGCCACGCCGTGCGCGATGAAGTTCACCGCGTCGTAGCGGGTCATGTCCTGCTCCTGCAGGAAGTAGGCCGCGTTCGATTCGCGCTCGGCGAAGATGGCCACCAGGACGTTGGCCCCCGTCACCTCCGTCCGGCCCGAGCTTTGAACGTGGATCGCGGCGCGCTGGATGACGCGCTGGAAGGCGGCGGTGGGCACCGCCTCGGACCCCTCGATGTCTGTCACGAGGTTCGACAGGTCCTCGTCGATGAACTCGACCAGCGTGGTCCGCAGTTCTTCGGTGTCCACCGAACAGGCCTTCATGACGCGGGCGGCGTCAGGTTCGTCGACCAGCGCCAGCAGCAGATGTTCGAGGGTCGCGAACTCGTGGCTGCGCGAATTGGCCAGCGCGAGGGCCGCGTGGATTGCCTGCTCCAGGGTGTTCGAGAATGAAGGCACGGGGGTGCTCCTCTTGTCTGCGTCGGGCCTTGGTCTCCCAACTTTGCCTCTTACGGTTAAAGTTTGGTCGATCCCGACGGTGCTTCAAGTCTTTTCTGTTCCTGCGTCGCTCACAATTGCCGCGAGGGGTGCAACGTGGCGTGAAAGCGGGCGGCTCAGAACCGGTCCTTCCGGGCACGGATTTCGGCGAAAACCCGGGCCTCCGCGTCGTCCGGCATCTCGAGCCGTTCGCGGATCTCGGGACTGTCGGGGCGCAGGAAGGGGTTGGTGGCCAGTTCCTCGGACAGCGCGCAGGGTACGGTAGGTCGTCCCTCTGACCGGGCTTTGGCAATCTCGTCTATACGAGATTTAAGTGCCTCGTTGCCGGGTTCAATGGTCTCGGCGAAGCGCGCGTTCGCCTGGGTGTATTCGTGACCCGAGTAGATCATGGTCTCGGGCGGCAGTTCTGCGAGTTTCGACAGGCTCTCCCACATCATTTCGGGCGTGCCCTCGAAGACACGGCCGCAGCCGAGCGCCATGAGGCTGTCGGCGGTGAAGGCGGCCTCGCCCTCGGGCATGTAGAAGGCGACGTGCCCCATCGTGTGGCCCGGGACGGAAATCACGCGCACCTCGGTGCCCGCGACCCACGGGTCGTCGCCTTCTTCCAGCGCCTGCGTCAGCGGCGGCAGCTTGGCCTCCTCGGCGCGCGGACCCATGACCGCGCAGCCGTATTTTTCGCGCAGTTCGGCCACGCCGCCGACGTGGTCGTGGTGGTGGTGGGTGATGAGCAGCGTGTCGAGCTCCCAGCCCCGCGACTCGAGCTCGGCTAGGATAGGGCCGGCCTCGGGCGCGTCCACGAGGATGACGCCGTCGGGAGCCTTCACGAGGTAGGCATAGTTGTCGCTGAGACAGGGGACGGTCACGATCTCCAGGGGCATGGTCATTCCTTTGCGGCTTTGCCAGAGTGTCCCCAGCTTGGCGGATCGGTCGGAGCGCCGCAATGCATCTGGACGTGAACACTCTGCGTGACTTCTACTACCGCAGCGCCCTGGGGCGCGCGGCGCAGCGGGCCGTGCGCGACCAGGTGTTGCGCTTCTGGCCCGCGGGCGAGCGGCAGACCGTCGTCGGCTTCGGCTTCGCCGCGCCGCTGCTGCGCCCCTACCTAAGCACCGCGCGCCGGGTCGTGGCCCTGATGCCGGGTCCGCAGGGGGTGATGCCCTGGCCGGCCGGGCAGCCCAACGTCTCGGTCCTCTGCGAGGAGACGCTCTGGCCTCTGGACACCGGCCATGTCGACCGGCTGATCCTGATGCACGGGCTCGAGACCTCGGAACGGCCGACCGAGCTACTGGACGAATGCTACCGGGTGCTGGGGCCGGGCGGCGAGGTGCTGTTCATCGTTCCCAACCGCTCCGGGCTCTGGGCGCGCTCGGACGCCACGCCCTTCGGCTACGGGCGGCCCTATTCGATCAGCCAGCTCGACGCGCAGCTCAAGGCGCATGACTTCACCCGCATCAACTATGCCTCGGTGCTCTACCAGCCGCCCTCGACCCGGCGCTTCTGGATGAAGACGGCCCCGGGCTGGGAGCGGATGGGCCGCGCCATCCCCGCGGTCATGGCCGGGGGCGTACTGATCGTGCAGGCCTCAAAGCGCCACCCGCCGCAGCGCAAGGGGCTGGGCACCCGGGTGCGCGTGCCGAGCCCGCTCGACGTGCTCGCCCCCAAGCCCGGACAGACCGCAAAACCCGTCTGAGGCTGTGTCGCCGCAGACGTGGGGCAGTGCGGATTCGCTGTGCGTTGCGACCTTTAACGCTACCATCTTCGGTGCGGCCGAAGCGCCGCCGATTGCGGCAGAATCGCGCATTCGCCCGAAAATACCTCATGTTTCCAGAGTGCTGCCCCGAATGCCCCGCCAGCTTTCGTGCAAGTCATTGGAATTCCGGGGTTCGCGCGTTTGTTAAAACGCCGTTAGCATGTTGCGAGGTCTGGGAGGCTCTGCTACATCCGCGCTGATTTTGACGCTCTGGGAGCCTCAGGGCAGGGACAACGCCTCCGGACGCCGGGACGACCCCGCGTGTCACGGGGGCATCATATCGGAAGGGTGGACGTGTCTGAATCAGCTTCGATCTCCAGCGGCATCGCGGCACGCTATGCCACGGCGATCTTCGAGATCGCCAAAGAGGAACAACAGCTCGACCAGCTGGAAGCCAACCTTGACGATCTGGCGCAGGCGCTGGAGGACAGTGCGGATCTGCGCGACCTGATCTCCTCGCCCGTCTATTCGCGCCAGGCGCAACAGGATGCGATCACCGTGATCGCCGACAAGATGGGCCTGATCCCGGTGGTCAAGAACTCGCTGGGCCTGATGGCACAGAAGCGGCGCCTCTTCGTGGTGCCTCAGCTGGTCACCCAGCTGCGCGAGATGATCGCGCGCCACAAGGGCGAAGTCACCGCCGAGGTGGTCTCGGCCACCGCGCTGACCGACGCCCAGGCCGCAAAGCTCGCCGAGACGCTGAAAGCCAGTGTCGGGCGCGAGATCAAGATCAACACGACCGTGGATGAAAGCCTCATTGGCGGTCTCGTAGTCAAGGTGGGCTCGAAGATGATCGACACCTCGATCGCCTCCAAGCTCGATTCCCTCCAGAATGCCATGAAAGAGGTCGGATAAATGGGTATCCAAGCAGCCGAGATTTCTGCGATCCTGAAGGAGCAGATCAAGAACTTCGGTCAGGAGGCCGAGGTTGCAGAAGTGGGCCGCGTGCTCTCCGTCGGTGACGGCATCGCCCGTGTTCACGGCCTCGACGCGGTGAAGGCCGGCGAGATGGTCGAGTTCCCCGGCGGCATCATGGGCATGGCGCTGAACCTGGAAAGCGACAACGTCGGCGTCGTGATCTTCGGGTCGGACCGCGACATCAAGGAAGGTGACGTCGTCAAGCGCACCAACTCGATCGTGGACGTGCCCGCCGGCGAGCAGATGCTCGGCCGCGTGGTCGACGGCCTCGGCAACCCGCTGGATGGCAAGGGCGCCATCGACGCCTCCGAGCGCCGCGTCGCCGACGTGAAGGCGCCGGGCATCATCCCGCGTAAATCGGTGCACGAGCCCATGGCGACCGGCCTCAAGGCCATCGACGCCATGATCCCGATCGGCCGTGGCCAGCGCGAGCTGATCATTGGCGACCGTCAGACCGGCAAGACCGCCATCGCGCTCGACACGATCCTGAACCAGAAGTCGTACAACGACGCGGCCAAGGACGACAGCGACAAGCTGTACTGCGTCTACGTCGCCGTCGGCCAGAAGCGCTCGACCGTGGCGCAACTGGTGAAGCGTCTCGAGGAAACCGGCGCCATCGACTACTCGATCGTCGTCGCCGCGACCGCGTCGGACCCCGCGCCGATGCAGTACCTCGCGCCCTACACCGCGACCGCGATCGCCGAGCACTTCCGCGACAACGGCAAGCACGCGCTCATCATCTACGATGACCTGTCCAAGCAGGCCGTTTCCTACCGCCAGATGTCGCTGCTGCTGCGCCGCCCGCCGGGCCGCGAAGCCTACCCGGGCGACGTCTTCTACCTGCACTCGCGCCTGCTGGAGCGTTCGGCGAAGCTGAACGAGGACCACGGCTCGGGCTCGCTGACGGCGCTGCCGATCATCGAAACGCAGGGCGGCGACGTGTCGGCCTTCATCCCGACCAACGTGATCTCGATCACCGACGGCCAGATCTTCCTCGAGACGGAACTCTTCTTCCAGGGCATCCGTCCGGCCGTGAACACCGGTCTGTCGGTGTCGCGCGTGGGCTCCTCGGCCCAGACCAACGCGATGAAGTCGGTTGCCGGCCCGGTGAAGCTCTCGCTCGCCCAGTACCGCGAGATGGCCGCCTTCGCGCAGTTCGGTTCCGACCTCGACGCCGCGACCCAGCGTCTGCTGAACCGCGGTGCGCGCCTGACCGAGCTCATGAAGCAGCCGCAGTATTCGCCGCTGACCAACGCCGAGATCGTCTGCGTGATCTACGCCGGCACCAACGGCTACCTCGACGACATCGACGTGGGCCAGGTCGGCCGCTTCGAGCAGGGTCTGCTCAAGCACCTGCGCGGCAAGCGCAAGGACCTGCTCGACTGGATCGAGTCCGAGGACCCCAAGGTCAAGGGCGATGCGGAAGGCAAGATCAAGGCTGCGATCGACGAATTTGCCGCCGACTTCGCATAAGGAGACGAGGCTGTGCCAAATCTCAAGGACCTGAAGAACCGGATCTCGTCGGTCAAGTCGACCCGCAAGATCACCAAGGCCATGCAGATGGTGGCCGCCGCGAAACTGCGGCGGGCACAGGACGCGGCCGAGATGTCGCGGCCCTATACCGAGCGGTTCAACGCCGTGATGGGCGCGCTGGCGGCTTCGGTCGCCGGCAGCCCCACGGCGCCGCGCCTGCTTACGGGCACGGGCTCGGACAAGGTGCATCTGCTGATTGTCATGACCGCCGAGCGCGGCCTTTGCGGTGGCTTCAACAGCTCCATCGTCAAGAAGGCGCGCGGTGACATCGAACGCCTTCGGGCCGAGGGCAAGGACGTCAAGATCCTGACCGTCGGCAAGAAGGGCCGCGAGCAGCTCAAGCGGGACCACGGCGATCTCTTCGTCGGTCACGTCGACCTGAGCGACGTCAAGAAGATCGGCTACGCGGACGCGCAGAACATCGCCAAGGACGTTCTCGGCCGCTTCGACGCGGACGAATTCGACGTGGCGACGATCTACTACAGCGTCTTCCAGTCGGTGATCTCGCAGACGCCCACGGCTCAGCAGATCATTCCGGCCAGCTACGATGCGCCGGAAGAGGGCGAGGACGCGGGCGCCGCGACGGACTACGACTACGAGCCCGACGAGGAGCGCATCCTGGCCGACCTGCTGCCGCGAGGCGTGGCGACGCAGATCTTCGCGGCACTGCTCGAGAATGCCGCCTCGGAACAGGGCGCACGGATGAGCGCCATGGACAACGCGACCCGCAACGCGGGCGAGATGATCGACAAGCTGACCATCGAGTACAACCGCTCGCGTCAGGCGGTCATCACCAACGAACTGATCGAAATCATCTCGGGCGCCGAGGCGCTCTAAGAACCGGAGACGATAAATGGCAAACGCAAAAGGCAAAGTGACCCAGGTCATCGGCGCCGTGGTCGACGTTCAGTTCGACGACCACCTGCCCGAGATCCTGAACGCCCTGACCACCGACAACGGTGGCAAGACCCTGGTTCTGGAAGTCGCGCAGCACCTCGGCGAGTCGACCGTGCGCACCATCGCCATGGACTCGACCGAGGGCCTCGTCCGCGGTCAGGACGTGACCGACACCGACGGTCCGATCACCGTGCCCGTGGGCACCGCCACGCTGGGCCGCATCCTGAACGTCGTGGGTGAGCCCGTCGACGAGAAGGGCCCGGTCGTGGCCGAGGAGCACCGCCCGATCCACGCGCCGGCACCCGATTTCGCCGACCAGGCGACCGAGGCCGAGATCCTCGTGACCGGCATCAAGGTGATCGACCTGCTCGCACCCTACTCCAAGGGCGGCAAGATCGGCCTCTTCGGCGGCGCCGGTGTGGGCAAGACGGTTCTCATCCAGGAGCTCATCAACAACATCGCGAAGGTGCACTCGGGTCTGTCCGTGTTCGCCGGCGTGGGTGAGCGGACCCGCGAGGGCAACGACCTCTACCACGAGATGATCGAATCCGGCGTTCTGACGCCCGACAACCTGCCAGATTCCAAGATCGCGCTGGTCTACGGCCAGATGAACGAGCCGCCGGGCGCCCGTGCCCGCATCGCGCTGACCGGCCTGACGCTGGCCGAGCAGTTCCGCGACGCGACCGGCACCGACGTTCTGTTCTTCGTCGACAACATCTTCCGCTTCACGCAGGCGGGTTCCGAGATGTCGGCGCTTCTGGGCCGCATTCCCTCGGCCGTGGGCTACCAGCCGACGCTGGCCACGGACATGGGCGCGATGCAGGAACGCATCACCTCGACCAAGAACGGCTCGATCACCTCGATCCAGGCCGTCTACGTTCCCGCGGACGACCTGACCGACCCGGCGCCGGCCACGACCTTTGCGCACCTCGACGCGACGACGGTTCTCAACCGCGCCATCTCCGAGCTCGGCATCTACCCCGCCGTGGACCCGCTCGACTCGACCTCGCGCCTGATGGACCCGCAGGTCATCGGCGAAGAGCACTACCAGGTCGCGCGTGACGTGCAGGGTATCCTCCAGCGCTACAAGTCGCTGCAGGACATCATCGCCATTCTCGGCATGGACGAGCTCTCGGAAGAGGACAAGCTGACCGTGGCCCGCGCCCGGAAGATCCAGCGATTCCTCTCGCAGCCCTTCGACGTTGCGAAGGTCTTCACCGGCTCGGACGGTGTCCAGGTGCCGCTCGAGGACACGATCAAGTCGTTCAAGGCCGTGGTCGCCGGCGAGTACGACCACCTGCCCGAAGGCGCCTTCTACATGGTCGGCGGCATCGACGACGTGATCGCCAAGGCCGAGAAGATGGCCTCGGAGGCCGCATAAGCCATGCCTGCGGGCCCCGGCCATGCGCCGGGGCCGCCACGCGGACAGGCAGAGGCTCCGGATCGCGGTCCGGGGCTGGGTGCAAGACAGGAAAAGAGGCCCTGAATGGCTGATACGATGCAATTCGATCTGGTGAGCCCCGAGCGGCGCCTGCTGTCGGCCGGGGTCACGTCGGTCGCGATTCCCGGCATGGACGGCGACATGACGGTGGGACCGGGCCACGCGCCCGTCATCACCACGCTGCGCCCGGGCATCCTGCGGGCCGAGACCGAGAAGGGCTCGGAAGAGTTCGTGGTCACCGGCGGTTTCGCCGAGATCGGCGCGGGCGTGACCGTGCTGGCCGAGAAGGCCGTGCCGCACGCCGACATGGACCAGGCCACCTACGAGGCGCTGGTCGAGGAGGCCGAGCGCGCCTACCACGAGGTCAAGCAAGCGACCGAGAACGAGCCGGGCCCGGTCGACGAAGCGGCGAAGCTGCTGCAGGACATGGTCGCCGTGGGCGGTCACATCGGACTGGACCCCAAGCAGCCGAACTTCTGAGGCTGTTCCACGGGATCAGACGAGATGACAGGGCTCCGCGATGCGGGGCCCTTTTTTCGTACGTGCGCCCCATATGATTGGCGCAAGACAGCCGTTTCAATTCCCGGCCGCCTGCGGAAAGATGGCGACGAACGGCAAGCGAGGCGAGGTCATGCGCAAACTTCGGGCGTCCCGCGTGGGCGTGGACCAGGGCAACGTCGAGGTCTTTTCCGACTTCGCCAGCGGCGGTGACATGTGGACGGGCTCCGGCTCCCGCGAGCGTCGCAAGGCGGTGAGCTTTTCCGAGCCCTTCAGCACCGTCCCCACGGTTCACGTGACGCTTTCGCTCTGGGACATCGACCAGGGCGCCAACGTGCGGGCGGACCTGCAGGCTGACAACGTGACCGCCAGGGGGTTCGAGCTGGTCTTCCGCACCTGGGCCGACACGCGTGTCGCAAGGGTGCGCATGTCTTGGATGGCCATCGGCGAGGTGAAGGGCGAGGACGACTGGGAGGTCTTTTCCTGAGGCTCCCGTCGCAGCACATGGCCCGCAGCAAAAAGGCGCCCCGAGGGGCGCCTTTTCGTGCCGGTTTCCGGCATCGTTCTTGAAGCGGGGGGCTTGCGTGACCGGCGCCGGGGGCGCCGATGCACGCTTGCACTCCGGCATGGTTCCCCGCGAGGGGAGCCAGCCGTCTTACATCATGCCGCCCATGCCGCCCATGTCGGGCATGCCACCGCCGGCAGCTGCGCCGCCACCGTCTTTCTGCGGCAGGTCTGCGACCATGGCTTCCGTGGTGATCAGCAGGCCGGCAACCGAAGCTGCGTCCTCGAGCGCGGTGCGGACCACTTTGGCCGGGTCGATCACGCCGAAGCTGAACATGTCGCCATATTCGTCGGTCTGAGCGTTGTAGCCGAACTTGAGGTCTTCGCTCTCGCGGATCTTGCCAGCAACGACGGAACCGTCGACGCCGGCGTTCTCGGCGATCTGGCGCAGCGGCGATTCAAGCGCCTTGCGCACGATGGCGATGCCGGCGTTCTGGTCGCTGTTGGCACCGGTGACGCCTTCGAGCGCCTTGGCACCCTGAACCAGCGCGACGCCGCCGCCGACCACGATGCCTTCCTGCACGGCCGCGCGGGTCGCGTTCAGGGCGTCATCGACGCGGTCCTTGCGCTCTTTCACTTCCACTTCGGTCATGCCACCGACGCGGATCACGGCAACACCGCCTGCCAGCTTGGCAACGCGCTCTTGCAGCTTCTCACGGTCGTAGTCCGAGGTGGTTTCCTCGATCTGGCCGCGGATCTGGTTGACGCGCGCTTCGATCTCTTCCTTCTCGCCGGCACCGTCGACGATGGTGGTCTCGTCCTTGGTGATGGTGACGGTCTTGGCGGTGCCGAGCATGTCCATGGTGACATTCTCGAGCTTCATGCCGAGGTCTTCCGAGATCACCTGGCCGCCGGTCAGGATCGCGATGTCCTGCAGCATGGCCTTGCGGCGGTCGCCGAAGCCCGGTGCCTTGACGGCTGCGATCTTGAGGCCGCCGCGCAGCTTGTTGACCACGAGGGTCGCCAGCGCTTCGCCTTCGACGTCTTCAGCGATGATCAGCAGCGGCTTCTGCGACTGGATCACCTGCTCGAGCAGCGGGACGAGCGGCTGCAGCGACGAGAGCTTCTTCTCGTGCAGCAGGATCATGCAGTCGTCGAGCTCTGCAACCATCTTCTCGGCGTTGGTCACGAAGTAGGGCGACAGGTAGCCGCGGTCGAACTGCATGCCTTCGACGACGTCGGTCTCGGTCTCGAGGCCCTTGTTCTCCTCGACGGTGATGACACCCTCGTTGCCGACCTTCTGCATCGCGTCGGCGATCATGTCGCCGATTTCCTTCTCGCCGTTCGCCGAGACGGTGCCGACCTGCGCCACTTCGGCGGAGTCGTTGACCGGGCGTGCAGCGTTCTTGATCGCGTCGACGACCTTGGCGGTTGCCAGGTCGATGCCGCGCTTCAGGTCCATCGGGTTC
Source organism: Salipiger mucosus DSM 16094 (assembly GCF_000442255.1). Classification (GTDB taxonomy): domain Bacteria; phylum Pseudomonadota; class Alphaproteobacteria; order Rhodobacterales; family Rhodobacteraceae; genus Salipiger; species Salipiger mucosus. The sequence goes on from NZ_KE557273.1 coordinate 172,280, forward strand.
ATGCCGGCGGAGACGGCCTTGACGCCTTCCTTGACGATCGACTGGGCCAGCACGGTCGCGGTGGTGGTGCCGTCACCGGCTTCGTCGTTGGTGCGGGAAGCGACTTCCTTCACCATCTGGGCGCCCATGTTCTCGAACTTGTCTTCCAGTTCGATTTCCTTGGCGACCGAGACACCGTCCTTGGTGATGCGGGGAGCGCCGAACGACTTGTCGAGCACCACGTTGCGGCCCTTGGGACCCAGCGTGACCTTCACGGCGTCGGCGAGGATGTTCACGCCGCGGACCATGCGGTTGCGGGCGTCGGTATCGAACTTCACGTCTTTTGCAGACATCTAGAGTTCTCCTGATTCTTCTGGTTGTTCAGAGGTGTCGGACAGACGGGACCGCGCTCAGGCGGCCTGGGCCTCTGCGGCGTCCGCGATGATGCCGAGAATGTCGGATTCCTTCATGATCAGCAGCTCTTCGCCGTCGATGCTGACCTCGGTGCCCGACCACTTGCCGAAGAGGACGCGATCGCCTGCCTTGACGGCCATGTCGATCAGCTCGCCCGACTCCTTGCGTGTGCCTTCGCCACATGCGACCACAACGCCCTCTGCGGGCTTTTCCTTGGCGCTGTCGGGGATGATCAGACCGCCCTTGGTCTTATCTTCGCTCTCAACGCGGCGGACCAGCACGCGGTCGTGAAGCGGTTTGAATGCCATCTTCGAGTCTCCTAGCTCAAAGGTTGTCCCTACCGGCCCCGAACGGGACCGTTAGCACTCGGGGTAGGTGAGTGCCAACGGCGCTTAGCTAAGGACGGCAGCGAGTCGTGTCAACGGTTCGGGAGCGGAATTTTTGCGCGCCGCGAGCAGGCTTGCCGCTCGATTGGCAGCGCTGCCAAAGCGGCAGGCGGGCCGGGCGGAATACCGGCGTGCACTCCCCCGGGAAATCTGGTCTGGTAACGATACCACGCCCGCGAACGCCGGGCCTTCCGGAAAGAATACTTTCATGCCCCTAAATTCCGCGACGCCGATTTCGTCGCCTCCGCCCGGCGGTCCGCCCAGGGTCGACAACATGCGCGGCATCCTGTTCATGGCGCTGGGGTTCTTCGCCTTCGGTGCCACCGACATGCTGGCCAAGGTGCTGACCTCCGAGCTTCATCCCTTTCAGATCGTCTGGTTCCGCCAGCTCGGTCTCTTCGTCGGGGTGATGCTGATGCTGGGCTTCCGCGGTGGACACATCCTTCGGACGCCGCACCCGGTGCTGCAGATCGCACGCGGGGCGACGGCGGTGGCCTCGGCCACCTGCTTCATCCTGGCGGTGCGCTACGTGCCACTCGCCGATGCGACGGCGGTGAGCTTCATCGCGCCGTTCGCGGTCACCATCCTCGGCGCACTGGTGCTGCGCGAGCCGGTCGGCATCCGGCGCTGGCTCGCGGTCGCGGCGGGCTTCGTCGGGATGCTCATCGTCATCCGCCCGGGCTTTGGCGTCTTCCACCCGGCGATCGGCTTCGTGGTCGTGGCGGCCTTTCTCTTCGCGATCCGGCAGACGCTGTCACGGATGGTCAGCGGCGACGATTCCATCGCCACGACCGTCAGCTATACCTCGCTCACCTCGACCCTGCTGATAAGCCTGCCGCTGCCCTTCGTCTGGATCACGCCGGACAATGCCACCGTCGTGCTCCTGGCGCTGGCGATGGGGGGCTGTGCGGCGCTTGGCGAGTCGCTCATCATCCGTGCGCTGGACATCGCCCAGGCGGTCGTCGTCGCGCCGATCCACTACTCGCTGATCCTCTGGAGCACCTTCTACGGCTGGCTGATCTTCTCGGACATTCCGGACCTCTGGACCGGGGTGGGCTGCGTCATCATCGTCGCGTCGGGGCTCTACACGCTGAACCGCGAGCGGGTGGCGGCGAAACGGCAGAACCGCGAGAACAGGGCACGCGCCGAGGCGGCCAACGAGGCCGAAGCGGCGGCGTCCTCCGAGGAGATCTGAGCGGCGGGATGCCACCGGGGCCCCGCCCGTTCGTCGCTGGAATCGCTCCACTGGAGCGATTTCAGGGCTCTCCTCATTCCCAGCTGTACGCCCAGTGGGTGAGACCTGTGCGGCCGGCCTCGGTCAGGGTGTAGACGCCGGTCTCGACGCGGGCGAACCAGCCGTAGTGGTTGTCGCGCATGATCCGCGTGGCGGCGGCAACGCCCGTCGCCGTGGCCACGTCCCGGCCGCGACTGCGCCCGTGCTCCGCGAGGTGCGCGGCGCAGCGCAGCGCGTCCTGCCGGTAGCCCGTAACGATGCCGTGCCGCGTGGCGCCGCCCGCGTTCGGGTCGCCCGAGATCCGTTGGAACTCGCGCAGCAGGCGCGCCTGACCGCGCTTGTTGCGGCGCGGGGCATAGGGGCCGGGGTCGCAGAGCACCTCGGCCCGCGTATCCTTGACCACGATGAAGCCCAGCCCCAGCCGGCGACAGAGCGAGAGGTTGTCGCGCAGCGTCCGCCGTGCCGTGCGCCCGCCGGGGCGGGGCACGGCGATGTAGACGTTTTCGCTGAGGCTCAGCCGTGCCACGGCCTGGTGAAAGAGCGCGAGCGATATCCGCAGCTTGAGTTCGACGATCACGGGGGGCTCCTCGCCACGCACCGCCACGAGGTCCGCTGCACCGACCTCGCCCTTGACCTCGTACCCCTGCGCCACCAGCAACGCCTTGACCGGTCTGTACAGTTCGCTTTCCCGCTCCATGCGCGCGATCCTTGCCCGGTGACTTGCCGCTGTCCATCCCCTGCCATAGCGTGCCGAAATCGCCGGAGGATCCCATGCGCCACCTTGTCCTGACATTCCTGCTTCTGTTCGTGCCTGGGGCGCTCGCCGCGCAATGCGCGGGCGAGGATCTGCGCGCCACGCTGACCGGCGCGGAACGCGATGCGCTGCAGGCGCAGCTGGCGGATATGCCCCATGCCGAGGGCAACCACTGGACGGCCGAGCGCGATGGCGAGGTGATCCATCTGGTTGGCACGCTGCACATCGACGATCCGCGGCTCGAAGCCGTGACGGGGCGGCTCGCGCCCGTGGTGGCCGACGCCGGACGCCTGCTGCTGGAAATGACCGCGGCCGAGCTCGGAGAGCTGCAGGACGCGATGGCGACGACGCCCGACATCATGCTGCTGAGCGACACGACCCTGCCCGAGCTCATGGACGAGGCGCAGTGGCAGGAGCTGTCCGAAGCGGTGCGCAGCTACGGGATCCCGCCCTTCATGGCGGCAAAGTTCCGGCCCTGGTACCTGATGATGCTGCTCTCCACGCCGCCCTGCGCGATGGAGGATCTCGCGTCGCTGAACGGGCTGGACGCGCGGCTGCAGGTCATCGCCAGGGAGAACGACGTGCCGATGCAGGCGCTTGAACCCTGGGACACCGCCTTTCGGGCTCTGAACGGCGCCTCGATCGAGGACCAGCTCGCGGCGCTGGACCTGACGCTCGCCACGCTGGACATGGCCGAGGACATGCTCGCCACCACGCGGGAGGCCTATTTCGATGAGGAACACGGCGCGGTCTGGTCCCTGTCCGGCGTGCTCGCGGCGCGCGCCGGGGAGGCGGCGTCGGCGGATGTGGATGCGATGATGGCCGGCACCGCCGAGGCGCTGCTGTCCACGCGCAACCGCGCCTGGCTGCCGGTGATCCTCGAGGCGGTGGAAGAGGTCGAGGGGCCGGTCGTGGCCGCCTTCGGGGCGGGGCACCTCTCGGGCGAGGCCGGCGTGCTGCGGCTGCTCGAGGAGGAGGGCTTCACCCTCACGCGGCAGCCCTTCTGAGGCCGGTTCCGGCGCCGCCTTGATCCCGCGCAACGCGCCCGTTACGCGATGGCGGTAAGCTTGCCCCGAAGTGCAATCGCGGGAGGGCTGACCGATGCACAGATGTCTATCCGCCTTGATCCTCGCGCTCGCGGCCAGCGGTGCCGCGGCGCAGGATGAGAACGCGCTCTTCGACCTTGGCGGCGACCGCTTCATGGCCGGTCAGAGCGTGTCCATGCAGCAGGAGGGCCGCGACGACGTCTTCCTTGCCGGCGAGCGAGTCTCGCTCTCCGCCGACATCGCGGGCACGGCGCACATGGCCGGGCGCTGGCTGACCGTGACAGGCGCCGTGGGCGAGGGGCTCTATGCCGCGGGGCAGGAGATCACCGTCGAGGCGCCCGTGGGGGGCGACGCGACGCTCGCCGGGCAGCGGGTCGACGTGACGGCGCCGGTCGCGGGCGACCTGCGGATCTTCGGCTCGGAAATCGGCATCGCCGCACCGGTCGAGGGCACCCTGCTGGCGGCGGGCGAGTTCGTCGAGATCGACGGCGCGGTCGCCGGCGACGCCTCCATGGCGGCGCGGACGCTCGAGTTCGGGCCCGAAGCCGCCATCGCGGGCACCCTGACGCTTTACGAGGACGATCCGGGCACGCTGGAGGTGCCGGAGGGCGTGATCCCCGAGGCGCGCATCGAGCGCCGCGAGATCGAGGAATGGGAGCACGACTACGGCGACTACGCCCCCGACATGGGCGGCGGGGCGGCCGTCGTCGGCTTTGTGCTGAGCGTTCTGCTGGTCGCCGTGCTGGCCGCCTGCGCGGCGGTCTTCATGCCCGGAACCATGGCGGCGATGCGGGCCCGCGTGCTTGAACAGCCGTTGCGCACGATCGTGACGGGCTTCGTCACCCAGTCGGCGCTGATCGGGGCGGCTATCCTGCTGGGGATGACGTTGATCGGGCTGCTTCTGACCCCGGCGGCGATCTTCCTGGCGATCATTGCGGGGCTCGCGGGCTACATCGCCGGGGCCTATGCGCTGGGTGTGGGCGTCCTGAGCGCCTTCGGTCGCGACGTGCCCGACAGCACCGGGGACCGCGCGCTCGCGGCCATCACGGGCGCACTGGTGGCCGCCGTCGTGGCCCTGATCCCGCTGCTGGGGTGGATCGCCGTAATGGTGCTGACGCTGGCAGGCATCGGCGCGGTGACCATCGGGCTCTTCCGGCCGCGGCTCTTCGCGGACTGAGGCAAAGCGGGGCCATGCGCCCTCTGCATGGCCCCGTTTCACCCGGAACGGGCGCGGCCGCGCGGTGGTTTTCCCTCCATTGTCACGTGAAAATGGAGAGATCATGGCCCGCTTCGATGGAAAGACCGTCATCGTCACCGGCGCGAGTTCCGGGATCGGCGCCGCCACGGCCCGCGTCTTCGGCGCGCAGGGCGCGACAGTCGTGCTGGCCGCGCGGTCCGAGGACAAGCTGAACGCCGTCGCCGCCGACATCCCCGGCGCCATTGTCGTCGCGGCCGACGTCGGCACCGACGAGGGCGTTGCGCGCGTGGCCGAGGCGGCGCGCGGCACCGGGCGCATCGACGTGCTGGTGAACAACGCCGGCGTCGCCCACGCAGGGCGCATCGACGCGCTCTCGCCCGACGACTGGGATCACACGATGGAGGTCAACCTGAGCGGCCTCTACCGCATGACGCGCGCCGTCTGGAACGACCTCGTTTCCGCGACCGGGAACGTGGTCAACACCTCGTCGGTCTCGGGCCTTGGCGGTGACTGGGGCATGTTCGCCTACAACGCCTCCAAGGGCGGGGTCTCGAACCTGACCCGGGCGCTGGCACTGGACGCGGCGCAGACCGGCGTTCGCGTCAATGCCGTGGCGCCCAGCATGACCCGCACCGACATGGCCTCGGGGATCGAGGACAATGCGGCGCTCTACGACAAGTTCATGGAGCGCATCCCGCTGGGGCGCCCGGGCGAGCCCGAGGACGTGGCGGACGTGATCGCTTTCCTTGCCTCGGACGAGGCGCGCTTCGTCAACGGCGTGGTGATGCCGGTCGACGGCGGGCTCTCCGCCTCGAACGGGCAGCCGCCGCTGGGCTGAGGTGCGGCGCGGGCGGCGCTTGCATTGCGTCGCCCGCTGCGCTTTCTACGCGCCATGGACTGGCCCGACGACTCGTATGAATCCGCGCTCTGGGCGCAGGGCAGGCGCATCGCCGGGGTCGACGAGGTCGGGCGAGGTCCGCTGGCCGGGCCGGTGGTCGCGGCCGCCGTCATCCTCGATCCTGCTTGCGTGCCGCCCCGCCTGAACGACTCCAAGCGGCTGCAGTCGAAACGCCGGGCGCGTCTGTCGGCCTGGCTGCGCGAATGTGCCTGGGTCGGCATCGGCATGGCCTCGGTCGAGGAAATCGACCGGATCAACATCCTGCAGGCCAGCCTGCTGGCCATGCGCCGCGCCGTGGCCGAACTGCCGCTCGCGCCCGATCACGCGCTTGTCGATGGCCGCTTCCTGCCCGAGGGGCTGCCCTGCGATGCGACCCCCGTCATCGGCGGCGACGGCCGCTCGGTGAGCATCGCCGCGGCCTCGATCGTCGCCAAAACCTGGCGGGATCGCATCATGCGGGACTTGGCGCAACACCATCCCGGCTACGGCTGGGAAACGAACGTGGGCTACGGATCGAAAAGCCACATGTTGGCACTTCAAAATCTCGGTGTGACCCCACACCATAGGCGATCCTTCAAGCCAGTGCACAATATCTTGTGGCAAGCCAAATCCACAAGTGGTTGATTCAAAAAAGAAATTGACGCCGAATCGCGTTTGACTCACATTCTTTGCCAACCACAGAGCGCATCAACGCGCCGCGGATCAGAGGCAGAGAATGAAGACGATGACCAGGACCGAGAGCGCCGCCGCGCTCCCTCTCAACACGATTCTGATCGGGGACTGCATCAAGCAGATGCAGGCCCTGCCGGCGGAGTCCGTGGATCTGATCTTTGCCGATCCGCCCTACAATCTCCAGCTGCGCGGCGAGCTGCACCGCCCGGACAACTCGCGTGTCGATGCGGTCGACGATGCCTGGGACAGCTTCGCCTCGTTCGAGGTCTACGACCGGTTCACCCGCGAATGGCTGCGCGCCGCCCGGCGCCTGCTGAACGCCCAACGGCGCGCTCTGGGTCATCGGCTCGTACCACAACATCTTCCGTGTCGGTGCCGCCCTGCGAGGACGAAGGCTACTGGATCCTGAACGACGTGGTCGTGGCGCAAGTCGAACCCGATGCCGAACTTCCGTGGCAAGCGGTTCACCAACGCGCACGAGACGATGATCTGGGCCTCCAAGGGGGAGGGTGCGAAATACACCTTCAACTACGAGGCGCTGAAGGCTCTCAACGAGGGCATCCAGATGCGCAGCGACTGGGTCCTGCCGATCTGCAACGGCGGCGAGCGGCTCAAGACCGCCGAGGGCGAGAAGGCGCATCCGACGCAGAAGCCCGTGTCGCTGCTGCACCGCGTGCTGGTCGGCTCGACAAACCCCGGCGATGTGGTGCTCGATCCCTTCTTCGGCACCGGCACCACCGGCGCCGTCGCCAAGATGCTGGGCCGCGACTGGATCGGGATCGAGCGCGAGGAAGCCTACATCGAGGTGGCCGAGCGCCGCATCGCCGACACCCGCGCCTTCGATCGCTCCGCGCTGGAAGTGACGCGCGCCAAGCGGGCCGAGCCCCGCGTGCCCTTCGGGCAGCTCGTGGAACGCGGCATGCTGCGCCCGGGCGAGATGCTGACATCGCCCTCTGGAAAGAGCGCCAAGGTCCGCGCCGACGGCACGCTGGTGGGTGACGACGTGCGCGGCTCCATCCACCAGGTGGGTGCTCATCTCGAGGGCGCGCCGTCCTGCAACGGCTGGACCTACTGGCATTTCCGCCGCGACGGAAAGACGGTGCCCATCGACGTCCTGCGCCAGCAGGTCCGCGCCGAGATGGCCGGCCGCACCCCCTGATACCGGGACAATAAATCGGAACACCGCCAGTGCCTGCATCCGCAGGCACGGACTGGCCCCGCCTGCACGTCAGGCGGGGCATTTTTCCTTGTGGGCGAGGGGCGTGCCGAACTCGGGCGTGTCACTGCGCGCCATCCGCGATATGCAGGCGCCAAAGGGGGAGCATAGCATGGACATTCGCGCGATCCTGATGGGGCTGGCCTTCGCGGTCATGTGGTCCTCGGCGTTCAGCTCGGCCCGGATCATCGTTGCCGCAGCGCCGCCGCTGGGCGCGCTGGCGCTGCGCTTTCTGATCTCGGGGCTGATCGCCGTCGCGGTGGCGCGGGTGCTTGGGCAGAGCTGGCGCCTGACGCGCGGCCAGTGGCGCGCGACCGCGATTTTCGGGCTGTGCCAGAACGCGCTCTACCTCGGGCTCAATTTCGTTGCCATGCAGACGGTCCAGGCCTCGCTCGCGGCGATCATCGCCTCGACCATGCCGCTGCTCGTGGCCTTCGCCAGCCGCCTCTGGCTGGGGGAGCGGCTGCGGCCGCTGGGCATCGCGGGGCTTCTGGCCGGGCTCGTTGGCGTGGCCATGATCATGGGCGGGCGGCTGCAGGGCGGTGTCGATCCCTTCGGGCTGGGGCTCTGCGTGCTCGGGGCGCTGTCGCTGACCATGGCCACGCTGGCCGTCCGGGGCGCGACCTCGGGCGGGAATTTCCTGATGATCGTCGGTCTGCAGATGCTCGTGGGCAGCGCCGCGCTCTGGCTGGCCTCGCTGGCGCTGGAAACGCCCCGCATCGACTGGTCCGGACCGCTGGTGGCCGCCTTCGTCTACACGACGGTGGTGCCCGGCCTTGCAGCGACGTTGGTCTGGGTGAAGCTCGTGAACCGCATCGGCGCGATCCGCGCGGCGACTTTCCATTTCCTGAACCCGTTCCTGGGCGTGGCCATCGCGGCGCTCCTGCTGGGCGAGAGGATGGGGCCGCTGGACCTTGCGGGGGTCGCCGTCATCACGCTGGGCATCCTGGCCGTGCAGCGCGCCCGGATGCCGGTGTCGGCAGCGGAATAGATCGAAGCTTCACGTTTGCGGCGGCGGCGCCGAACGCTTTGTTTACCCGCCGCTGCTAGCACCGCCGCAGATGTGCGCCATGGGGCGCCGATAGCTGCGAGGGTGCCGTATGAGCCGTTTTTCGATCAGGATTCAGGTTTTCGTTCTGGGAATGGCCTTTGTGCTGCTGCTGGTTGTCGGCGGCGCACTGTCATGGAGGATGCAGTCGGGCGTGGTGCGCGACGTGGCCTACGCGAACGAGGTCTTTCGCCAGAACGCGACCGTCGCGCTCATACGCGAGGACATGGAGCAGGCGCGGGCCAATGGGCTCGAGATGGCCAAGGGCCGGAAGGGTGCCTTCGAAAGCATGCTGGGCAACTTCGGGGAGGTGATCGAGGCGGTCGAAACTGACGTTCACCATTTCGCCGACCCGGAGGACCCGCGTGCCGCGCGGCCCAAGTATGTCGAGATCCTGCAACGGATCGGCGATGGCACGAGCGCCCTGCGCGACGTGTTGCGGGAACTGCCGCGCGAGGGGAACCTGCAACTGATGCCCCCGACGCAGCGCAGCCTTGAAGAGATCGATGCCACCTTGATGCAACACATCGACCGGCTCGACGCCATGCAGGAGATGCTGCGTACCGAGGTGCACGAGACCGAGGTGGAGACGCTGGACAGCCTCGAGCACGCCATGACAGCCCTGCTCGCCGCGATTGCCGGTGTGACGACCCTGTCCATCGCCATGGTGGTCGGCTTCGGCCGGATCCTGTCTCGGCCGCTGATGCGCAGCGCTCAGTCGGTCAGGAACATCATCGCTGGCGACTACACCGCGCCCGTTCCCGGAGTCGGCCGCGGCGACGAGGTTGGAGAAATCGCGCGCGGCCTCGCAAACCTCCGCGACGGACTCGTGGCCGCCGAGGCGGCGGATGCCGAAACCCAGAGGGTCGGCGAGCGGCGCGTGGCGCTCTTCGACAGGCTGGGGCAGGCGATGACCTCGCTGTCCAATGGCAAGCTCGACGAACGCCTGGACCCTGACAAATGGCAGGACCTGGGCGAGACCTACCGGCAGCTCTGCGTGGATTTCAACCATCTCGCCGAGAACATCTCGGGCATGGTCGCCTCGCTGCGGGACTCGGCGAACATGGTTCAGCGCAACTCTCGCGAGCTTTCGTCGATGTCGAACGAGATGTCACGCCGGTCCGAGGTCCAGGCAGCCACCCTCGAGCAATCCGCTGCCGCGCTCGAGGAACTGTCGTCAAGCGTGACGGCTGCCGCCGACCGTGCGGAAGAGGCCGACCAGCGCGTGGGTGAGGGGCGCCGCCGCGCCGAAGAAGGCGGCGAAGTCATGAGCAAGGCTCTGGAGGCCATGAGCTCCATCGCAGCGTCTTCGGACCAGATCACGCAGATCATCGGCGTGATCGACGACATCGCCTTCCAGACCAACCTGCTGGCGCTCAACGCGGGCGTCGAGGCCGCGCGCGCGGGCGAAAGCGGCAAGGGCTTTTCCGTCGTCGCCTCTGAGGTGCGGTCGCTGGCGCAGCGCGCTTCGGAATCCGCGCGCGAGATCAAGGCGCTCGTCTCCAACAGTTCACAGCAGGTCAAGGAGGGCGGGCTCCTGGTCGAGCAGACGGGCGCCACGCTCTCGGATATCGTGCGCCACGTGACCGAAGTGTCGGAAATGGTAGCCGAGATCGCGTCGGGCGCCAAGGAGCAGTCGGCTGGTCTGCAGGAGATCAACGTGGGCGTGTCGGAACTCGACAAGGTGACACAGCAGAACGCGGCGATGGTCGGCGAGACGAGCTCGGCAAGCCACCAGCTTCAGGGCGAGGCAGACCGACTGACGGAACAGCTCAACCGCTTCACCGGCGAGGCGGCACCGGAACTCGAGGACATCACGCCGGTGGCCGCTCCGGTCGAGGCCTTCGCCGGACCCGATCTGGCGGAGGCACCGGCACAGTTGCCGCGACCGATGGCTACGGCGGTCGGCTCGGACACCAACTGGGAGGATTTCTGAGGCAGGGCCGGTAAACTCGGGTCAGCCGATGGCGCCGCGGTTGCTCCCGACCTGCCCCCGATGCAGCAGCAGATGGTCGAGCAGGACGCAGGCGACCATTGCCTCGCCCACCGGGACAGCCCGGATGCCCACACAGGGATCGTGACGCCCCTTGGTCACGATCTCTGTCTCCTCGCCGGACTTGGTGATGGTCCGCCGGGGCGTGAGAATGGACGAGGTCGGCTTGACCGCAAAGCGCAGGACGATGTCCTGGCCCGTCGAGATTCCTCCGAGGATGCCGCCAGCGTGGTTTGAGCTGTACTCCGGACCATCGGGTCCCATGGTGATCTCGTCCGCGTTTTCGGAACCGCGCAGCGTGGCGGCGGCCATGCCCTCGCCAATCTCGACACCCTTGACGGCGTTGATCGACATGCAGGCGGCGGCAAGGTCGGTGTCGAGCTTGCCATAGACCGGCGCGCCCAAGCCCGCGGGTACACCGCGAGCTGTGACTTCGATCACCGCACCGACGCTGTCGCCGGACTTGCGCAGATCGTCAAGGTAGCTGGCCCAGTCCTCGGCGGCGGCGGCATCGGGGCACCAGAACGGGTTGCGTCCAACCTCGTCCAGGTCGAGACGGCCGCGGTCGATCTCCCGCGGTCCCATCCGAACCATGTAGCCCGTAATCGCGAGATCCGGTGCCAGTTCCACCAGGGCCGCGCGCGCCAGTCCGCCGGCGGCGACTCGCGCGGCCGTCTCACGCGCCGAGGACCGCCCGCCGCCCCGGTAGTCGCGGATGCCGTACTTCTGCCAGTACGTGATGTCCGCGTGGCCCGGGCGAAATTTCTCGGCGATCTCGCCGTAGTCCTTGGATCGTTGGTCGGCATTTTCGATCATGAGCTGAACCGGCGTGCCGGTGGTCTGCCCCTCGAAGACGCCCGACAGGATGCGCACGGCATCGGGTTCACGGCGTTGCGTGGTATACCGGTTCTGCCCGGGTTTGCGCCGGTCGAGCCAGTGCTGCAGCGCCGCCTCGTCGATGGGCACACCCGGCGGGCAGCCGTCGACAGTCGCCCCGAGGGCGGGCCCGTGGCTTTCGCCCCAAGTGGTCACGCGGAAGAGATGGCCGAAGGTGTTGAGGCTCATGACGGGCTCCTTTCGCGGGTTGTCCTAGGCCAGCCGGCGCAGCGCCTCAAGGGATTTCGCTTGAAACGCGAGCGGGTGGGGGCTAGCTCAAATGGAAACCTCGGGGTGCCGGACTGTCACGCGCGGCCGGCTGAGATGCCATAGGGCGAACCCGTTGAACCTGAACCGGTTGACACCGGCGGAGGGAAGGGCGCGCAAGACCGGATCCTGCTCTCCGCCGCCACGACGGAGGATCGTATGAAACGGATCATGACGCTTGCGGCCGGATGCCTTGCCGCGACGACGGCGCTCGCGCAGGAGGAGGTTCTCACCGTCTACGCCGGCGACTACGTGGCGTCCGAATGGGGCCCCGGGCCGAAGATCGAGGAGATGTTCGAGGCCCGCTGCGACTGCGATCTGCAGTTCAAGCCCGGCGAATTGCTGCCACGCCTGCTGCTGGAAGGCGAGCGGACCGAGGCCGACATCGTCTTCGGCCTGAACACGGACGTGACCAAACGCGCTCGCGAGAGCGGGCTTTTCGCACCGCACGGGCAGGACCTGTCGCCGCTCACGCTGCCCGTCGAGTGGGATGACGAGGTCTTCCTGCCCTTCGACTACAGCCACACCGCTTTCGTCTACGACAGCACGCGGCTGGACAATCCGCCGGAGAGCTTCGAGGCGCTGCTCGAGGCGCCGGACGATCTGTCGATCGTGATCCAGGATCCGCGAAGCTCGATCTCGGGGCTCGCGTTGGTGCTCTGGGTGCAGGCGGTCTACGGGGATGAGGCCGAAATGGCCTGGGAGCGGCTGGCGCCGAAGATCCTGACCGTCACCAAGGGGTGGTCGGAATCCTACGGCCTCTTCACCGATGGCGAGGCCGACATGGTGCTCAGCTACACGACCTCGCCCGCGTACCACGCGATCGCCGAGGGTGATGAGACCAAGAAGGCGGCCATCTTTCCAGAGGGCCACTATTTCCTGGTGGAACTCGCCGCCAAGGTCGCCGGAACCGATCAGCCGGAGCTTGCAGACGATTTTCTTGCCTTCATTCTTTCTGAAGATTTCCAGAAGATGATCGCCACCGGCAATTGGTCGATCCCGTCAGCGCTGCCCAGGGATCAATGGCCCGAAGGGTTCCGCGACCTCCGCCTGCCGGAGGAAGTGCTGTTCTACTCCGAGGAGGAGGCTGCGGCACGCAAGGATGAGGCCATCGGCGCATGGCGGCGCGCGCTGTCGCGGTGAGCGGCGGCCGCGGACAGGCTGTGTCCCGCATGGCGGCCGCACTGGCCGGGGCGGGCGTGATCGCGCTCACGCTGGTGCCCGTGGCCGCGGTGCTGTTCCGGGCCGGTGGCTGGGGCCAACTCGGCCCCGGCGACTGGCAGGCGCTGCGTTTCACGCTGCTTCAGGCCACGCTCTCGGCGGCTTTCAGCGTGCTGCTGGCGATCCCGGTTGCTCGCGCGCTCGCGCGGCGACGTTTCCCGGGTCGTGGATTGCTGGTCGCGCTTCTCGGGGCGCCCTTCATCTTGCCGGTGATCGTTGCGGTGCTGGGGCTCATCGCCGTCTTCGGGCGCAGCGGTCTCCTGAACAGCGGGCTGGAGGCTTTGGGCCTGCCGCCAATGACGATCTACGGCCTGCACGGGGTGGTGATCGCCCATGTCTTCTTCAACCTGCCGCTGGCCACGCGCCTCCTGCTGCAGGGATGGCTGTCTCTGCCGGCGGAACGCTTTCGGCTGGCAGCTTCGCTGGGGCTGACGCCCTGGGCCATGATCCGCGTGCTGGAGTGGCCGATGATCCGCCGCATCGCGCCGGGGGCCTTTGCGGTGATCTTCGTCATCTGCCTGTCGAGCTTTGCCGTCGCCCTGACGCTGGGCGGCGGGCCGCGTGCGACGACCGTGGAACTGGCAATCTACCAGGCGGTGCGCTTCGACTTCGATCTCGGGCGCGCGGCGCTCCTGTCCGTTATCCAGCTGGGGCTCGCTGCCGTGGCCGGGCTGGTCGCGCTGCGGCTGGGCGGCGAGCAGGGCTTCGGTGTCGGGCTTGATCGGCGGATCGACCGCTGGGACGGCCGGACGCCAGCCGCCCGGGCCATCGACCTGGTCTGGATCGTTGCGGTGGCGCTTTTCCTGATGATGCCGCTCGCGACGGTCGTCTGGCGCGGCTTGCCGGGGCTCGCCGCGCTTGGCGCCGGCACCTGGGAGGCGGCCTGGCATTCCGTGACAGTGGCGCTGGGCTCGACCGCGATCTGCCTGCTATGGGCGCTGCCGCTGGCCAGTCGGCGGGGCGAAGTGCTGGGGCTCGCGGGAATCGCCCTGTCGCCGCTGGTGCTGGGCACGGGGCTGTTTCTCGTGCTGCGCCCGGTGGTCAACCCGCTCTCGCTGGCGCTACCGGTGACGGCGCTGATCAACGCCCTCGTGGCGTTGCCCTTCGCGCTGCGCATCCTGAGGCCCGAGGCCGAGGCGATCCGGGCCGATTACAGCCGGTTGCGGCAGGCGCTGGGGCTGACGCCGCTGGCCTGGTTCCGGCTCGTACTGCTCCCACGGCTGCGGCGACCGCTGGGTTTTGCGGCCGGGCTGACCGCGGCGCTCAGCATGGGCGACCTGGGCGTGATCGCGCTGTTTGCCGACCCTGACCGCGCGACGCTGCCATTGCAGGTTTACCGCCTGATGGGCGCCTACCGGATGGAGGCCGCCGGTGGTGCCGCGCTGCTCCTGCTGGGACTGAGCTTCGCGGCCTTCTGGATGTTCGACCGCGGGGGGCGGGTGAATGCTGAAGCTTGAAGGCGTGAGCGTGGGGGCCGGCGACTTCGCCCTCGACGCAGACCTCGCGCTGGCTCCGGGCCGGCGGGTGGCGGTGATCGGTCCATCGGGGGCGGGCAAGTCCACGCTGCTCGATGCGATTGCCGGGTTCCGCCGCCCGGCGCGCGGACGCATCCTCTGGGGCGGGCAGGACGTTACCGAGGCGCCGCCCGACCGGCGGCCGGTGGCCTCGCTCTTCCAGGAGAACAACCTCTTCCCGCACCTCGATCTGGTCCGCAATCTCGGTCTGGCGCTGCGGCCCGACGGAGCCCGGCCGCGGCGCGAGGCGGTGGCGCAGGTCGAGGCTGCGCTTGCGCGCGTCGGGCTTGCAGGACTGGGCGGCCGACGGCCAGGGGCCCTGTCAGGCGGACAGCAGGGCCGTGCCGCGCTGGCGCGGGTGCTGCTGCAGCGTCGGCCGATCATGGCGCTGGACGAGCCCTTCTCGGCGCTGGGTCCCGCACTCAAGGCCGAGATGCTCGAAATCGTGCGCGACGTGGCGCAAGAGTTGGGCGCCCTCACGCTGCTTGTCACGCATGACCCGGAAGACGCGCGGCGCTTTGCCGAGGAGGTCGTCTTCGTGGCGGATGGTCTCGCCCATCCGCCGGTGATGACCGAGGCGCTCTTTGCCGACCCGCCGGAGGCCTTGCGCGCCTATCTCGGCCGGTAGCGTCCGGCGGTCCGGACCGGAAACGAAAAAGGCCCCGCCGGTTCCGGCGGGGCCTTTCGTATTGCGGCATGGGCCGGTCAGTCCTTGTGCTTGACCGGGCGCCAGATGCGCTTGTTGGTGAGGTAGAGCAGCACCGAGAGCACCGTCAGGAAGAGCACGCCGACGAAGCCGGCTTCCTTGCGGGCCATCATCTTGGGCTCGGCCGTCCACATCAGGAATGCGGCGACGTCCTGCGCTTCGTGGTGCAGCTCGTTGGAGTGGCCGTCGGCGAACTCGACGTCCTCGCCGTAGAGCGGCTGCGCCATCGAGATCCAGCCGCCCGGGAAGGCGGTGTTCTCGTAGAAGGTGGTGCCGGCTTCCTGCTTGGTCTCGCCGGTGTAGCCGGTGAGGAGAGAGGCGATGTACTCGGCCCCGCCCATGCCCTTGAAGAGCTGGTTCAGGCCGGTGCCGTAGGGGCCGTGAAAGCCCGCGCGTGCCTTGGCCATCATCGACAGGTCGGGCGCGCCGAGCGCGTCGTTGGCGGGGAAGTTGTCGACCGGACGGGCCGGGCGGAAATCGTCGAGTTCCTCGTCGAAGACCTCGAAGTTCTGCTCGGCGTAGGCGCGGACCTGGTCCTCGGGCATGCCGGGGCCGTCCTCGGCGCTCAGCGTGCGGATCGGCACGTAGCGGAGGCCGTGGCAGGCCGAGCAGACCTCGGTGTAGATCTGCAGGCCACGCTGCAGCTGCGCCTGGTCGTAGGTGCCGAAGGGCCCTTCGAAGGAGAAGTCGTAGTCCTCGATGTGGCCTTCCTCACCGGCGGCCATCGCGCCACCGGTGCCCAGGGCCAGGACGGTTGCGGCGGAAAGGGCAAGTTTCCTGAACATGTCGTTTCTGTCCTTTCTCTTACTCGGCCGGCGAGGCCGCAGTGGCGCCGCCCTTGTCCGAGGACTTGCCGTAATGGGCGTCGAAATCCTCCTCGATGGTCGCGGGCTGCGGCAGCGGCTTTTCGAAGACGCCCAGCAGCGGCAGGATCACGAGGAAGTAGGCGAACCAGTAGGCGGCCCCGATCAGCGAGAAGCTGGCGTAGGGTTCCTCGGCCGGCATGGCGCCAAGCCACATCAGCGCGATGAAGTCGATCACCAGCAGCCAGAACCACCACTTGAACTGCGGGCGGTACTTGCCCGAGCGCACCGACGAAGTGTCGAGCCAGGGGGCCAGTGCCATCACGATGATCGCGCCGAACATGGCCAGCACGCCGAAGAACTTGGCGTCGATGATGCCGCCCGTGATGAACGAGGCGAACTGGACCACCCAGACCTCGGAGGTGAAGGCGCGCAGGATCGCGTAGAAGGGCAGGAAGTACCATTCGGGCACGATGTGTGCGGGCGTCGAGAGCGGGTTGGCCTCGATGTAGTTGTCGGGGTGGCCCAGGTAGTTGGGCATGAAGCCGACGATGGCCCAGAAGATTGCGAGGACGACCGCCAGTGCGAAGAGGTCCTTGATCACGAAGTAGGGCCAGAAGGGCAGGGTGTCCTTCTCGGCCTCGGCCTTGGAGCCGCGACGCACCTCGACACCGGTCGGGTTGTTGTTGCCCGTGGTGTGGAAGGCCCAGATGTGCACGGCCACCAGCGCCGCGATGACGAAGGGCAGCAGGTAGTGCAGCGAGAAGAAGCGGTTCAGCGTGGCGTTGTCCACGGCGGGTCCGCCCAGGAGCCAGGTCTGGATGGGCTCGCCGATGAAGGGGATCGCGCCGAAGAGGCCGGTGATCACCGTGGCACCCCAGAAGGACATCTGGCCCCAGGGCAGCACGTAGCCCATGAAGGCGGTGCCCATCATGGCGAGGTAGATCAGCATGCCGATGATCCAGGTCACTTCGCGCGGGGCCTTGTAGGAGCCGTAGTAGAGACCGCGGAAGATGTGCAGGTAGACGGCCACGAAGAACAGCGAGGCGCCGTTCATGTGCAGGTAGCGGACCATGTAGCCGCCGTTCACGTTGCGCATGATGTGCTCGATGCTGGCGAAGGCCATGTCGACATGCGGCGTGTAGTGCATCACCAGGACGATGCCGGTGATGATCTGCAGCGCGAGGCAGAAGGTGAGCACGATGCCCCAGATCCACATCCAGTTCAGGTTCTTGGGCGTGGGGATCATGATCGTGTCGTAGAGAAGACCGACGATCGGCAGGCGCTTGTGCAGCCAGCGCTCGCCACCCGTTGAGGGTTCGTAATGGTCGTGCGGAATACCGGACATGAGCGCCTCTCCTTATCCCAGCAGAATGGTGGTTTCTTCGACGAATTCCGCCGTGGGAACCGGCAGGTTCTGGGGCGCGGGGCCTTTGCGGATCCGGCCGGACGTATCGTAGTGCGAGCCGTGGCAGGGGCAGAACCAGCCGCCGACGCCGCCGTCGGTGGTGTATTCGCCGGCGTTGCCGAGCGGGACGCAGCCGAGGTGCGTGCAGACGCCCATCATCACCAGCCACTGGCCCTCTTCGTCGAGGGTGCGGTTCTGGTCGGTCGCGTCAGCCGCGCCCGGGATGTTGGCGTTACGGGCAACCGGGTCGACGAGATCGCTCAGGTCGACTTCGCGGGCTGCGGTGATCTCTTCCTCGGTGCGGCGGCGGATGAAGACCGGCTTGCCGAGCCACTTCACGGTGAGCTGCGTGCCGTTGTCCACGCCCGACACATCCACGCGGATGGTGCTGAGCGCGCGGACGTCGGCCGAGGGGTTCATCTGGTTGACCAGCGGCCAGACGGCCGCGCCGGCAGCGACGGCACCCGCGCCGGCCGTGGCGTAGAAGAGGAAATCTCTCCGGGTGCCTTCGTGATCTTCTGCGTGGGACACTGGGGTTTCTCCATTCCTCGGGGCCAGTCACGGCCGAAATAGCAGATCAGCCGCGGGCATGCGCGGCATTTCCGTGAGGGTTATTAGCGATACGCTACAAGTCCGTAAAGCGATGATGACACTCACGATCCCTTGGAGTGCCGATGTGTCGCGGTTGAAAGCGGGCCCCTGCAGTGCTTACTTGCAGCCAAAGCGCAGGCCCCCGCTCCGGAGCGATACTCATGAAACGACCGATTCTTCCAGCCGCCCTGGCCCTGGCCGGCGGACTTGCCGCGCCGGCTCTGGCGCAGGAATACGAGTTCTCGGCCTATACCGGCTGGCAGACCCTGCCGCACAGCCGTATTTCGGGCGATTTCCCCGGCACCGGGGCAAGCTATGACGAGCTGATCGGCTGGGACGGCAAGTCCTTCCAGATGCCGCCCTACTATGGCGTGCGCGGCACCTGGTGGCGCACCGACACCTTCGGCCTCGCGCTGGAATTCACCCATGCCAAGGCCTACATGCCCGAGAGCGAGCGCGACGCGCTGGGATTCGACCGGTTCGAGTTCACCGACGGCCACAACATCCTCACGCTCAACGCGATGAAGCGCTGGCCGCAGGAGTGGGGCGCGGCCACGCCCTATGTCGGGGCGGGCCTCGGCGTCGCCTTTCCGCATGTCGATGCCGAGACGACCACCGGGAGCGAGACCTACGGCTACCAGCTGACCGGCCCCGCAGCGCGGCTGCTGGCCGGCGTGAGCTACCCGGTGACCGAGCGACTGTCGGTCTTCGGCGAATACCAGTTCACCTATTCAACCAACGAGGGCGACCTCGGCGACGGCGGCACCTTCAGCACCGACCTCAAGACCAACGCGCTGAACGTGGGTCTCTCGCTCAAGTTCTAGGTCAGGGGCGGCGGCCCGGCGTCTCGCCGGCGCCGCGCCGGCGCGGCATCATCACCACCACGGCGAGGATGTAGGCAAAGCAGAGCGCGGCAAGCGCGATCCAGGTCCAGGTGATGATCACCGCGCCCGCGCAGGCCACTCCGACGAAGAAGAAGCCGACCGAGCGGCGCGGCACCTTGGTGGTCTTGAACGACCACGTCGGGATCCGGCTGATCATCGACAGGCCCACGGCGGCCATCCAGACGGCCATCACGATGTCCGGCAGGAAGGGCCCGGTGGCCAGCGCGAAGCTGAGGAACATCGGCAGCATGACCAGCATCGCTCCGGCGGGCGAGGGCACACCGGTGAAGAAGCGGTTGTCGTGGTCGCGGTCCTCGGTCTTGCGGGCGACGTTGAACCGCGCCAGCCGCATCACCGAGCAGATGGCGAAGGCCAGCACCGCGAGCCAGCCGAAGCCGCGGCTGTCGTCCAGTGCCCAGGTGTAGAGCAGCAGCCCCGGCGCCACGCCAAAGTTGAGGAAGTCCGCAAGGCTGTCGAGCTCGGCGCCCATCTTGCTGTCGGACTTCAGCGCCCGCGCGAGCCGTCCGTCGAGCCCGTCGAGGATGCCGGCCAGCAGGATCAGCAGCACCGCCGTCTCGTAGGAGCCCTGCAGCCCGAGGCGGATCGCCGTGAGCCCGGCGCAGATCGCGCCGATGGTCAGCAGGTTCGGCAGAAGCTGGATCAGCGTCAGCTTCTCGGGTCTGCGCTTGCGCTCCTGCGTGTGGATCTCGGACTCATCAGGCGTCATCGCCGTCTCCAAGGTCCGCGATCACGCTTTCGCCCGCGATCATGGTCTGGCCGATCTCGACCTGCGGGGCCACGCCCTTCGGCAGGTAGACGTCGAGCCGCGAGCCGAAGCGGATCAGGCCGAAGCGTTCGCCGCGCGCCAGCCGGTCGCCGTCCTTGCTCCAGCACAGGATTCGCCGCGCCACGAGGCCCGCGATCTGGACCACCGCGATCTCGCGCCCGTCCTCCATGCGCAGGCGCAGCGCGTTGCGCTCGTTGTCCTCCGAGGCCTTGTCGAGCGAGGCGTTCAGGAACTTGCCGGGCCGGTAGGCCACCGCCAGCACCTCGCCCGCAACCGGGGCGCGGTTCACGTGGCAGTTGAAGACCGACATGAAGACCGACACGCGGGTCAGGGCCGTCTCGCCCATGCCCAGCTCGGCGGGCGGCACGGCCGGTTCGATCAGCGAGACGACACCGTCGGCGGGACTGAGCACGAGCCCGGGGCGCTGCGGCACCACGCGCTCGGGGTCGCGGAAGAAGTAGTAGCACCAGACCGTGAGGCCGACGCCCAGCCAGCCCAGCGGCTCCCACAGGAAGAAGAGCACGAGGGCCACGACGGCGAAGGCCGCGACGAAGCGACGCCCCTCGGGGTGCATCGGCTTGATGAAGGTGTCGCGCATGCGCATGGGGCGCTCCGGTGGCTGAAAGACGAATTGGGCAGGCTTAGGCGAGGGCCGGGGGGCGATGCAAGCCCTGCGGCGGCCCGTCCGGTCACGCGTCGGGCCGCGTGGCCTGCATCGAGGAACGCTCGGAGAAACGCGCGTACCAGGCCGCGAGCGAGTCGCGCCCGGTGCGCCATTGCCGCGCCTCGTGGCGGAAGTCGAGGTAGCCGAGGGCGCAGGCCACGGCGATCTGGCCGATGTCGAGACGGCCCTGCAGGTGGCTGATCCAGCGCGTCTCGAGCGCGTCGAGCGCGCGAGAGACCTTGCCCCACTGGCCCTCGATCCATTCCATCGAGACCTTTTCGGGCGGGCGGAAGCGTTCCTCGTAGATGATGAGCACGGCGGCGTCCATCAGCCCGTCGGCCAGCGCCTCGAGCGTCAGCGTGTCCCAGGGCCGCGTCTCGGGATAAAGACCGGCCTGCGCGCGGTCGTCGAGAAAGCGGCAGATCACCCGGCTGTCATAGAGCGCCGGCGCGTCCGGGCGCAGCAGCGCGGGGATCTTGCCGACCGGGTTGGCGGCCACCAGTTGCGGATCGGCCTTGAGCGGCGAGGCGGCCACCATCACCACCTCGACGTCCTCGACCTGGCCGGTTTCGTGCAGCGTGACCTCGACCTTTCGGACAAATGGCGATGGACCGGCCTTCAGCAATTGCATGAACGAGACTCCCGTAATGATCGGCTCATGAGCCTAGCGCAGGGGGGGCGTCAGGGGAACGGGCCGCGCGCCACAAATCTTTCCGAAAAGATTTGCAAATTCCTTGCCCGGGAATTTGGCCCTCAGCCGGCCTTCGGGTGCGTGTCGAGGTAGACCTTCATCAGGTGCACGGTATCGACCGAGGTATAGGCCTGCGTCGTCGAAAGCGAGGCATGGCCCAGCAGCTCCTGGATCGCGCGCAGATCGCCGCCGGCGGAAAGCAGGTGCGTCGCAAAGCTGTGGCGCATGGCATGCGGCGTGGCGGTGGCAGGCAGGCCCAGCTGCATGCGCGCGGTCTCGGTCACCTTCTGGATCAGCCGCGGGTTCAGCGCGCCGCCGCGCTTGCCGCGGAAGATCTGGTCGTCGGCCGCGATCTCGAAGGGGCAGAGCTTCAGGTAGGTCTCGACAGCGCGGCGCGCGATCGGGATCACCGGCACGATCCGCTCCTTCCGGCCCTTGCCGGTGATGCGCAGCGACTCGCCCAGCGGCAGGTCCCGCCCGCGCAGCCCCAGTGCTTCCGAGATCCGCAGCCCGCAGCCGTAGAGCAGCGTCACCACCGCCGCGTCACGGGCGCCGATCCAGCCCTCGCCGGACTGCGTCTCGACCGTGTCGATCATCGCACGCGCGGCGTCCTCGGACAGCGGGCGCGGCAGCTTCTTCTGGAACTTCGGGGCCCGGGCCGAGAGCACGGCCGTGGGCTCGAAGCCCTCGCGCTCGGAAAGCCAGCGGTAGAAGCTCTTCACCGCCGAAAGTTTGCGTGCCATCGACCGGTGCGAGACGCCGTCGGCCCGCAGGTGCGCCATGAAGGCGCGCATGTCCGGCGTGGTGACCCGCGCCAGCGGCGCGAGGCCCTGCGGCTCGGCGTGATGGGCGGTCAGGAAGGCGATGAAGTCGATCACGTCGGCGCGGTAGGCGGTCAGCGTCGTCTCGGCCGCGCCGCGCAGCGCCCGGCCGTGGGCGATCCACCCCTCCAGCGCATCGCGCGCGGCCGGAGAGATCTCGAGCGTCACGAGAGCCACCGCCGCATGGCGCGCTCGAAGACGCCGGCGAAGAAGCCCAGCAGGTCGGTGCCCTGTTGCGGCGTGAAGAGGTGCGGGTCCTCGGCGCCCAGCACCAGCAGCCCGGGCAGGCGGCCGGGTCCGAAGTCGAGCAGCAGGCAGGCCTCGGAGCGGATCCAGGGCGCCTTGTCGCCGAAGACGCGCGCGTCGCCCCGGGCCAGCTGGCGCAGGGTGACCTGCCGGGGCGCCATGCCGCGGGGTTCGGCGATGTAGTCCTCGATGAAACCGGGTTCGGCCACCGAGAGCACGTCGCCCATGCGCCGGATCGCCGTCTCGCGGTCCTCCTGCGCCGATTCCAGCACCAGCTTGGCCGCGTCCACGCGCAGGATATCGGCCACCTCGCCGCCCAGCCCGTGCAGGAAGGACTCGAACTCGATCGGGTCGAGCATGCGCAGGATGGCGCGATGGATCTGGTTGGTGCCGGCGAGGTTCTCGTAGGCCGCCGCGATGACGCTGCGGTGCGTGTCCTCAAGCCGGTCGAGCCGGGCCTCGAGCCGCTCCATCGCGATGCCGCGCAGGTCCACGATGTTGTTGCCCATGGCACGCTCGTTCGCGGCGATCAGCGCCTGCATGAGGTCGCGGTCGTCGAGAATCAGGTCCGGGCGCGAGATGATCTCCTCGCGCAGGTCGTCGTCGATACGGGGGAGGCTGCTCATGTGTCGCTCGTTTTTCGTTGCGAGGAGCCTAGCAGCCCCGACGCGTGTTTTCGCCTGTTTTCTCGACTGTGTCACCGCGCTGTGGCCGATCTGTCAAGCAATGGGCACCGGCGGCGGCCGTGGGCCGCCGGAGGCCGGCGCCGGGTGGTGTTGCACGGCGTTTGGCGGTGTCGCGAAAGCGTGCGACAGTGGAGCAAAGTGGAGGAGAGTCATGCCAAGTATCACAAGTCCCAGCGAGATTCAGACCGTCATCACGACCTTCGAGACCTCGCCCGGCGATTGCGAGGATCTGCTCGATGCGCTGCGCGATGCCTACGACAGCTTCATCTCGAAGCAACCGGGCTTCGTCGCGGCCGGCCTGCACGTCAACGACGCGCAGACGCGCATCGCCAACTACTCGCAGTGGCGCAGCCGCGACGATTTCCAGGCCATGCTGCGCAGCGACGAGATGCGCTCGCGCAACCGGCGCTTCAACGAGCTGTGCCGCAGCTTCGAGCCGGTGATGTACGACGTGGTCGCGGCCTACGACTGACCGGCTTGGCCGGCTTTGAGGCGCCGCGCCGCCCGCGAGGGCGGCGCGGGCCCGCGTGTCAGGCCGCGAGGCTGCCGGGGTCCGTCAGCGCCGGGCTCAGCGCGAGGCGGTAGCCCTGGCCGCGCACCGTCTCGATGCGCACGAGGTGCGAGACCGCCGAGAGATGGGCGCGCAGGTTGCACATGTAGACGTCGAAGACGCGCGGCGCCGGTTCGTTCTCGAAGCCGTAGACATGGCTCAGCAGACGCTCGCGCGAGGCCAGCCGCCCGGGCCGCAGGGCGAGATATTCGAGGATCGCGTAAAGCTTCGGTGACAGCGACAGCGTCACGCCGTCCATGTGCACGCGCCGCGTTGCGAGGTCCACGCAGAGCGGGCCCAGTTCGACGCGCGGCTGTGCCAGCCCGTGGGCGCGCCGCGCGACCGCCTGCAGCCGGGCCACCGCCTCGTCGTGCGGCGTGTCGGCCGCGATCACGAGGTCGGCGCCCGCCTCGTACCAGGCGGCGATGCGCACGGGGTCGGCCTTGCGGGCAAAGAGGCAGACGGGCGTGCCGGGCCGCATCTCGCGCAGGTGCGCGGGCGAGCGGCCCCCCTCGAGCAGTGCGGCGTCGAAGAGCACAAGGTCGTGCGCGCCGATGCGGTGGAATTCCTCCAGGTCCTCGGCATCCTCGCAGGTCGTGATCAGGGTCCCGGTGTCGCGCAGCGCGCGCGACAGGCCCATCAGGGCCCAGTTGGTTTCGGCAACGAGATAGCGCATGGTCCGCTCCCCTTCCTTGCAGTCATGAGATGCACGGGGGAAGCCGTCCGTGGCAGTCGCCTCCCTCGCGAAACCCTTCGGCACCTTCTGGTCCGTGCGGGTCGTGACGCTGTGGCGTTCTGCCGTTTGAGACTGGATTAACCTCGGATTGCGTCCGAAATGTGATGAAAACCGGGCCGACGGCGTATGATTTGCATCAAGGCGCTATGCCTCCGGATAGGCCAGTCTGCGGATGACGAGGAGAGAAAGGAGACCGGCCATGTACAAGCACATCCTTGTACCCATCGCCTTCGATAACGACGAGAAAGCAGAGGCTGCGCTGGCCGTGGCGCGGCAGTTCGCGACCGAGGGAACGAACACCACGCTGCTGCACGTCATGGAGCACGTCCCGGGCTACGCCCTCAGCTACATGCCGCCGGATTTCCGCGCCGAGCAGCGCAAGGCCGTTCAGGCCGAGCTCGACGCGATGGCGCAGAAGATGGAGCATGCCAGGGCCCTCGTGGTCGAGGGCCATTCCGGCCGCACGATCCTCGACTGGGCAGACGAGAACGACGTCGACCTGATCGTCATCGCCTCGCACCGGCCGGGCATGGGCGACCTGCTCATGGGCTCGACCGCCACGCAGGTGGTGCGCCATGCGAAATGCGCGGTGCACGTGCTGCGCTGATTGACCTTTCGCCGCGCCGGGACAATTAAACCCGGCGGAGGTGACGATGGACGATCTCGATCTGAAGACGCGCAGCGGCCTGCCCGAGGCGCTGCGCGTGCTCTTGCAGGACTATCCGCGCGAGGCATGGGAGGCCGATCCCGGCTTTTCCGGGCTCGTGCAGTTCTGGCTGGAACGCCACATGATGTTCCGCCGGCTGACGGAGGCGATGCAGACGGACGCGGAGGCCGAGATGGATGGCCGTCTCGACCGCGAGGCGATGGCGCCGCGGCTGGCGCGCATGGGCAACATGCTGATCGAGCAGCTGCACGGGCATCACCAGATCGAGGACCACCATTACTTCCCGGTGCTGTCAGGGCTCGACCAGCGGCTGACGCGCGGCTTCGAGATCCTCGACCGCGACCATCACGCCATGGACGGGCTGCTCGACCGTTTCGCGCGCTCGGCCAACGGCGTGCTGCAGGGACAGACCGAGACCGGCCCCTTCCGCGATGAGTTGCTGTCCTTCTCGGGAATGCTTGAGCGGCACCTGCACGACGAGGAGGACCTCATCGTGCCCGTGATCCTCAGGCACGGCGCAGGCGGGCTGGGCTGAGGCCTCAGCCGTCCGCGCCGCGCAGTCGCGCGCGCTTGCGGGCAAAGACCTCCTGCCGGGGAAGCCAGGGATAGGCGTCGTCTTCGTGCACGGAGCCCCACCACAGGATGCCGCCGTCGCGCCAGGGGTCCAGCACGATGCCCTCCCACATGCTCTCGCCGCGGCGCGAGACGATGACCGTGCTGTGCTCGATCCGCAGCGCGTTTTCCGAGTTGGCGATGGCGCGGTGCAGCTCCAGCGTCTCGAACCCTTCCTGCCGCAGCCGCGCCTCCATGTCGTCGGCCCACTGGTAGCACAGGCCGCGCGGCTTCAGCCCACGGTTCACCTTCATGTTGTGGATGATCGGCGGGTCCTCGACGTCGTATTGCACGGCAAGGCGGCGGGGATAGGTGATCGCGATGCGGGCCGCGCGGGCGGCCTCCTCCGGGGCCACGTCGACGCCCAATGCGCGGATCTCGCTTGCGAGCGCGCTGATCTCGGCCTCGCTCGGCGGCGGAAGCTCGTCGGGCGGCGGGGTAGCGCAGGCAGCCAGCAGGGCCAGCGCGATCACGGGCAGCAGTCGGGCGAGATGGCGAAGCGTCGTCACGGGCGGAAGTCTCTGTGCGGGCGGGTTTTCCTGCCGTTACCCCAGGCGCGTCACGCTGTCGACAGGATCCGGTCCGCCCACGCCAACGTGATGCCGAACCCCGGGCCCTTGCGGGGCCCGGGGCATTTTATCAGGCGGTCTGCGGCGAGCCGGCGCCCAGCACGCCCTGCGCGATCAGAGCCTCGATCTCGGCCTCGTCGTAGCCCGCGGCGCGCAGCACGTCGCGACCGTTGCCGCCCAGCTCGGGCGCCGGGTGCCGCAGCGCGAGCGGCGTTTCCGAGAACTTGATCGGGAAGCCGGTCATGCGGACCTCGCCGTGATGCGGCGTCTGCTCGGTCAGGACCATCTCCTGGTCCGCGACCTGCGGATCGGCGAGCGCCTCGGTCAGGCTCTGCACCCGCCCCGAGGGCACGCCCGCCTTGTTGAGCCGCGCGATCCACTCGTCCTGCGTGCCGTGGGCCAGCGCCTCGTTGATCAGCGCGTTCAGCTCCGCGCGGTGCTGCAGCCGCACCGCGTTGCTCTCGAAGCGTGGATCGGAGAGCAGCTGCTCGAGCCCCAGCTCGCGCAGGAACTTCCGGACGATGACCTCCGTCGAGGGCGCAACGGCGATGTCGCCGTCCGAGGCCCGGAACAGCCCGTAGGGCGAGGCGATGGGGTGGTTGTTGCCCGAGGGCACCGGGTCCTCGCCCGTCGCCAGCGCGTTGGACGACAGGTAGGCCAGCATCGACATCATCGACATCATCATCGAGGCCTCGACCCGCTGCGCCGGCCCGCCGTTCTCGCGTCCCCGCAGCGCCGCCACGGCCCCCAGCGCGGCATAGAGCCCGGCCACGAGGTCGGTGATCGGCGGAGCGGAGCGGAGCGGCCCGGTTTCGGACGTGCCGTTGGTGGCCATGAAGCCCGACATCGCCTGCGCGATGAAGTCGAAGGCCGGGCGGTCGGCATAGGGCCCGGTGCTGCCGTAGCCGTTCACGCTGACGACGATGAGCTTGGGATTGATCTCCTTCAGCCGAGCCTCGGTCAGGCCCATCTCGCCCAGCACGCCGGGGCGGAAGTTCTCGGTCAGGATGTCGGCGTCGGCCAGCAGCCGCTCGAGCACCTGCACGCCCTCGGCGCTGCGCAGGTTCAACTCGACCGACTTCTTGTTGCGATTGAAGCCGGCGAAATACCACGACAGGCCGCGCCGGATTTCGCCCTGCTTGCGGACATGGTCGCCGCCGGGCGCCTCGATCTTGATCACGTCGGCACCGAGATCGGCGAGGATCATCGAGCAGAAGGGGCCGGACAGGATGCGCGTCAGGTCGATGACCCGGACGCCGGAGAGGGGAAGTGCACTCATCCTGCGGCCGTCACGGTCAGTTCGGGGTCGTGACGCTTGAGGCGCGGGCCGGACTTCAGCACCTGCCCCGGAAGCGTGGTGCCAAGAGTTTCCTGCGTCAGGGCGGCAGCGGCGATCAGCTTGTCGAGGTCGACGCCCGTCGCGTAGCCGCTTTCCTGCAGCAGGTAGACCAGGTCCTCGGTGCAGATGTTGCCGGTGGCACCGGCCGCGAAGGGGCAACCGCCCAGCCCGCCGACCGAGGCATCGTAATGGGTCACGCCCTCGGACAGGCCGGTCTGCACGCAGGCAAGGCCCACGCCGCGGGTGTTGTGGAAGTGGAGGTGAATTTCCAGCCCCGGCGCCGCCTCGCGGATGGCGCGGATCGCGGCGCGCACGGTCAGCGGCGTGGCCATGCCGGTCGTGTCGCCCAGCCCGACGCTGGTCGCGCCCAGCTCCTGGTAGCGGCGGGCGATGCGGGCCACCTGCTCGGGCGGCACCTCGCCCTCGAAGGGGCAGCCGAAGGCGGTGGCGATACCGCCCTCGATCGCGATTCCGGCGTCGAAGAGCACCGCGAAGGTCGCTTCCATCTCGCCAAGCGACTGCTCGATGGGCCGGTTCACGTTCTTGAGGTTGTGCGTCTCCGAGGCCGAGACGACGGTGTGCACCGAGTCGACCTGCGCCGTCGCGGCGCGCTCTGCGCCGCGCCGGTTGGCGATCAGCGCCGAGATATGCGCGCCCTCGGGACGGTCGATGCCGGCCAGCACTTCCTCGGCGTCGGCCAGCTGCGGCACGGCTCGCGGGCTGACGAAGGAGGTGACCTGCATGTGCCGCAGCCCGCTCGCGAAGAGCGCGTTCACGATCTCGATCTTCTTCGCCGTCGGAATGAAGGGCTTCACGTTCTGGAAGCCGTCGCGGGGGCCGACTTCGCAAACGGTGATTCGTGCCCCCTCGGGCACGGGCGACTGGCTGGGCATTTGATCCGTCCTTGATGGGCGACCGGCGAGGGCCGCGCGGCGCGCGGGCCCGCCGATCGAGACAATGTCGGGCTATACTTGGCAAGGTCCGCCCCGGTTCGGCAAGAGAGCCCGCCGCCCGCGCATTCGCTGCCGCTGCCAAGGCGCAGCGGGGCTTGACAGGGAAGCGCCGCGAGCGCCCCATGCGTGATGCCCTTGATGAAAAGGGAAAATTCCGCAGAAGCCGTGCCGAAAAGGCGTTTCTGCATCGCAGAAATAGACGTCTTCAAATTGAAATTTGACATATCGAAAAGAGATGTCTCGCATTCGCAGGGGCGGGCCGAACTTGCAATCGCATCGGAGTTATCCTTTTCTCCCCCTACGTTTAGGGAGGACGCATCAATGAAAATCGTAACAACGACGTCGGCCGTATTCGGCCTGGCGTTGGCCGCATCCGTGAGCCTGACAGCCGTTCCGGCTTCGGCCGCCGAGTGCATCGCACCGTCGAATCCCGGGGGAGGCTGGGATTTCACCTGCCGCACCATCGGCCGCATCCTGAGCGAGCTGGACCTCGTCGAGGGCAACGTGCAGGTGACCAACATGCCGGGCGGCGTGGGCGCGGTGACCTATGCCATGGTCGCCAACGAGCGGCCCGCTGACGCCGACCTGATCGTGGCGACCTCGACCGTGGGCGTCACGCAGATCGCGCAGGGCCGCTATCCCGCGCCGATCGACGCCATGCGCTACCTCGCCATGCTGGGCGCCGACGTGGGCGTGATCGCGGTGGATGACGAGAGCCCGATCCAGTCGCTCGAGGAGTTGACCGAGATCATGGCCGAAGAGCCCGGCTCGATCGTGACGGCCGGCTCGTCCGGCGCCGGTGGCTGGGACCACATCCGCCTGCTGATGGTGGCGCGCGAAGGCGGCCTCGATAGCCTGGGCGATCTGCGCTGGGTGCAGTTCGACGGCGGCACCGACGCCGTGACCCAGATGATGGGCGGCCAGATCGACGTGGTCTCGACCGACATGGGCGAAATCGCGGGCTTCGTGGACTCGGGCGACATCCGCATCCTGGCGTCCCTGTCGGACGAGCCGATTCCGGCCTTCCCCGACATCCCCACCGCCAAGTCGCAGGGCATCGACGTGACCGGCTACAACTGGCGCGGCCTCTACACCGGCGGCGAGGTCTCGGACGAGGATTACAATGCCTGGGTCGAGAAGCTGAAGACGCTCTACGACTCCGACAACTGGCAGGAAGCCGCGGTCGAATTCGGCCTGGTGCCGATCTGGCGCGGCGGCGCGGAGTTCGAGGAATACGTCCGCGAGCAAGAGAAAGCCATGGCAGACATCTCGCGCGACATCGGCGTGATTGAATGAGTGTCAGAATTGCAGGCGTCGCGGTCTTCATGATCGCGGCGCTCTACATGTATTTCGGAAAGCAATACTCGGCGGACTTCGGCGACGTGCTGGGGCCGTCAGTCTTTCCCATGGTCGTGGGCATTCCGGCGATGCTGCTCTCGGCCACGCTCGTGGTCTTCCCGAGCGGAGAGGTGTCCTGGCCCGACCGTGGACACATGGCCCGGCAGCTTCTCGCGCTGGCCATCCTGCTGGGATACGCCTTTCTCCTTCGCCCGCTCGGGTTTCCGCTCGCCTCGTTCGGGCTGATCGCGGGCATCGGCACCGTTCTGGGCGGCGCGCCGCTCAAGGCCGTGATCCTGGGCGCGATCATGTCGCCCGCGCTCTGGGCACTCTTCGACCAGGTGCTTGGTCTGCCGCTGGCCTTCTTCGGCTACTGGTTCACGCAATAGGCAGGACGCCGCTCGCTCATGGAAACGCTTACCCTTCTCGCCGGCGGCTTCGCCGTCGCGCTGACGCCCCTCAACATCGGCCTGCTGCTCCTGGGCTGCTTCGCGGGCACGCTGATCGGCGCCATGCCGGGGCTGGGCCCCGTCAACGGCGTCGCCATCCTGATCCCGCTGACCTTCGCCTTCGGCTTCGACGCGACCTCGTCGCTGATCCTGCTCTCCTCGGTCTACTTCGGCTGCATGTACGGCGGGCGCATCAGCTCGATCCTTCTGAACATCCCCGGCGACGAGCCGGCGGTCATGACGACGCTCGACGGCTACCCGATGGCCCAGCAGGGCAAGGCCGCCGACGCGCTGGCGATCTCGGGCGTGGCGAGCTTCGTCGGCGCGACCGTCTCGGTCATCGGCCTGAGCCTCTTCGCGCCGCTGCTGGCGCGGATGGCGATCTATTTCGGGCCGGCGGACTACTTCGCGCTCTACATCCTGGCCTTCGTCACGATCGGGGGCATCGCGGGCGTGGACCCGCGCAAGACGCTGCTCTCGGCCATGATCGGTCTGATGATCGCCTCTGTCGGGATCGACCCGATCTCGGGGATCCCGCGTTTCACCTTCGGCAACTACCACCTCTACGACGGCGTCGATCCCATCGTCGCGCTCGTGGGCCTCTTCGCGATCTCCGAAATTCTCGTGCTGCTGGAAAAGAAGGCCGCCGACCGCACCGCGCCCATCGGTATAACAAGCTGGCTGCCGGATTTCCGGACCATCTGGATGACGCGCTGGGCCGTCCTGCGCGGCTCGCTCGTGGGTTTCGTCTCGGGCGTGCTGCCGGGGGCAGGGGCCTCGCTGGGCTCGGTCATGTCCTACTCGGTCGAGAAGCAGGCCAGCGACAAGGACGGCACCTTCGGCAAGGGCGACCCGCGCGGCGTGGCCGCGCCCGAGGCAGGCAACAACGCGGCCTCCGGGGGCGCGCTGATCCCGATGCTCTCGCTGGGTGTGCCGGGCTCCGGCACCACGGCGGTGATGCTGGCGATGCTCATCTCGCTCAACGTCCAGCCCGGCCCGCTGCTCTTCGAGCGCCAGCCCGACCTCGTCTGGGGGCTCGTCGCCTCGCTCTACCTCGGCAACGTGGCGCTGCTGATCCTGAACCTGCCGATGATCGGTCTCTTCAGCCGGCTGATGATGGTGCCCACCTGGGCGCTCATGCCCATCGTGGCGGCGGTCAGCTTCGTCGGTGTCTTCTCGATCTCGAACTCGGTCTTCGATCTCGAGATGATGATCTTCTTCGGCGTGCTGGGCTACCTGCTGCGCAAGCTCGACGTGAGCCTCGTGCCGCTGGTGCTGGGCCTGCTGCTGGGCGGCGACATGGAGCGCAACCTGCGCCGGGCGATGTCGATCTCGGACGGCGACTGGAGCGTGCTGATCGCGAGCCCGATCTCGATCGCGCTCTACGTGCTGACGGCAGTCTTCCTGTGCCTCTCCGTCTGGCTGACGATGCGCGATCACAAGCGGACGCAGTCGCGCGTCACCGAGGGCTAGGCGCCGTGCCCACCGGCCGCCGGGGATGAGCTTCGACCTGCAGTCGCTCGAGCTGTTCCGCAGCATCGCGGAGACCGGCAGCATCGCCGGGGCGGCCGCGCGGCACGGCATCGCGCCCTCGGCAGTCAGCAAGCGCCTCGCGAGCCTCGAGGCCGAGGCCGCGACGGAGCTGGTGATCCGGCACCGCCGGGGGATCGAGCTGACCCCCGCGGGACGTCTCGTGCTGAAGCACGCCGAGACGCTGGCGAACCAGCTCGCGGGCCTGCAGTCCGAGCTGCGCGACCAGCGCAGCGGCGGCCGGGGGGTGATCCGCATGGCGGCCAATACCTCGGCGATCACCCAGTTCCTGCCCGAGGACCTGGCAGAGTTCGTGCTCTCGAACCCGGGCACCACCATCCGCATGGCCGAGCTCGAAAGCATCGAGATCATCGAGGCGGTGACCGTCGGGCCGGGTCGACCGTGGGGATCTTTTCGGGCCTGACGCAGGCGCGCGGCCTGCAGGTGCTGCCCTACAGGCGCGACACTCTCGTCGTCTGCGCGCCGAAGGGACACCGCCTGACCGCCCGCGACTCGGTGCGGCTGGGCGACCTCGAAGGCGAGAACTTCGTTGCCCTGCAGCGCAACAGCTCGCTGCAGGCCTTCGTCGACAAGCGCGCGCAGGACCTCGGGCTGACGATCCGTACCATGGTCGAGGTCAAGAGCTTCGACGGCGTGCGGCGCATGGTGCAGGCCCGGCTGGGCATCGCGATCCTGCCCTTCGGCGCGGTCGAAGGCTTCCTGGAGCAGGGCAGCGTCGACATGATTCCGATCGACGAACCCTGGGCCACGCGCGAGCTTCTGATCGCCGTGCGCGACCGCGAGGCGCTGCCGCCACAGACCGACGCGCTGCTGAAGACGCTGCAGGGCTGAGTGCCTGGCCGCGCGAGGCAATCGCCGATGCGGCCCGCGGATCTGTTCGAATGTGGGGGGGGATGGTGGAGCCTAGGGGGATCGAACCCCTGACCTCCTGCATGCCATGCAGGCGCTCTCCCAGCTGAGCTAAGGCCCCGTAGTGTGTCGCCGTGTCCGGCGTCGTGCGCGCTGATCTACGCAAAGCCGCAGGCGGGTTCAAGCGAAAAAATCGCCGCCTGCGGTGGAAATCCGGAGGGCCTCAGCTCTCCTCGTCCTCGTTCGACACATCGGCGATGTCGTCGAGCGAAACGTTGTCGTCGTCCTCGTCCTCGAGCACGTCGTCGTCGTCGAGTTCGACCTCGACATCGTCTTCCATGAGGTCCGACTCCTGCGAGTCGTCCTTCTTGTTCGCGGCACGGCGGGCGCCGTCGGCGGAGTCGGGTGCAAGCATCGTGCGCTTGCCGGTATCCAGTTGCAGGACCTCGCCCGTGTAGGGACTGACGATCGGGTCCTTGTTCAGGTCATAGAAGCGCTTGCCGGTGGTCGGGCACACGCGCTTCGTGCCCCATTCTTCCTTGGGCATGGGTGGTCCCCTTCAGCTTGTCCGGTCTGGTGACAATCCGCGCCCTCTGCCATAACAGGGGACCGGTGTCAAAAGCTTTGACTCGTCATCCGTTCGAGGCCTGCATATGGGGCAGATCACGCTTCCTGGCAACCCGCCGATCGCCGTCACGCTGCGCCGCTCCACGCGGGCGCGGCGCCTGTCGTTGCGGCTGAGCCAGATCGACGGCCGGGTCACCCTGACGCTGCCCCGGCGGGTGCCCGAGCGCGAGGCCCTGGGCTTCCTGCAGGAAAAGGAAGCCTGGCTGCGCGGCCACCTCGATGCCCGCGAGGAGGACGTGCCCGTGCTGCCCGGCGCGGTCCTGCCGGTCGAGGGCCAGCCGCGCGAGTTGCGCCCCGGCGCCGGGCGGGCGGTGCGGCTGACGCCCGAGGCTCTGGAGGTGCCCGGCGCGGCCGGGCGGGTGCCCGCGCGTGTCAGGGGCTGGCTGAGGGCGCTGGCGCGGGAACGGCTGGCCGAGGCCTCGGACCGTCATGCGGCGGCGCTGGGACGCCCGTATAGCCGGATCACGCTGCGCGACACGCGCTCGCGCTGGGGATCCTGTACATCAGATGGGGCGCTCATGTACTCGTGGCGACTGATCCTCGCCCCGCCCGCGGTGCTCGACTACGTCGCTGCGCACGAAGTGGCGCACCTGGCCGAGATGAACCATTCGCCGCGCTTCTGGGCGGTGGTCGAGCAGCTCTACGGCGACTGGCGGGCGCCGCGCCGCTGGCTGCGGGACGAGGGCGCCGGGCTCCACCGCTACCGTTTCGACGATTGACCAGGCCCGGATTCGTGATCACAGTCCCGCCGATGACCCCGACACCGCGCCCCTCCGAGATCGTCAGCGCCGCGCATGAACGCGTCTACCGCGGCTTGCGCGCCCGCGTCATGCTGGGCCAGATCGCCCCGGGCGAGGCGCTGACCCTGCGCGGCATCGGCCGCGAGTTCGAGGTCTCGATGACCCCCGCGCGCGAGGCGGTGCGCCGGCTGGTGGCCGAGGGGGCGCTGTCGATGTCCTCCTCGGGCCGGGTCCAGACGCCGGAGCTGTCGAACGAGCGGATCGAGGAGCTGGCGGCGCTGCGTGCGCTGCTCGAGGTCGAGCTGGCCTCGCGCGCCCTGCCACGCGCGCACATGGCGCTGATCGACCGGCTGCAGACGATCAACGCGACGATTTCGGACGTGGTGCTGAACCGCGATGCGGTGGGCTACATCCGCAGCAACCTCGAGTTTCACCGCACGCTCTACCTGCGGGCGCAGGCGCCGGCGATGCTGGCCATGGCGGAGACGGTCTGGCTGCAGCTGGGGCCCACCATGCGTGCGCTCTACGGCCGGCTGCGCCGCACGGAGGCGCCACAGTTCCACCGGCTGATCATCGCGGCGCTCAAGGCCGGCGACGAGCCCGGCCTGCGGCTGGCGGTGCGCTCTGACGTGACGCAGGGGCTCAAGCTGCTGGTGAGCTGAGTCGCTACTGCGCGGCCCGCAGGACCATGTCGTCCTGCGCGAGGCCCTCGCTCTCATGCAGGATCGTCTCGAAGAGCCAGTCGCGGAAGGCGACGATCACGGGGTCGTTGCTGCGCGCCTCCTCGTAGGCGACGGAATAGATCGTGCGCGTCGGCGATTCGAGGTCGAAGGGCATCACGAGGTCGCCGCGCTCCAGCGCGGTGAGCATCATCGCCTTGTAGGCCAGCCCGACGCCCAGCCCGTTCTCGGCCGCGCTCATGGTCAGTTCGCAATGCGCGAAGACGGGCCCGCCCGGCGGGCCGTCGGAGGCCTGCCCGGTGCGCGGGGCGCCCACGCGGGGGCAATCCTCCGCGCGGTCGACGAGGCCGAACCACTCCTCCCAGCCGTCGGCGACCTCGTCGCGGATCAGTGTCTTGCGCAGCAGGTCCTCGGGGCGGCGGATGTCGGGGTTGGCGTCAAGATAGGCCTGGCTGCAGACCGGCACCCGGGTCGAGGACATGAAGGGATCGACGATGACGCCCTCGACCGGGTCGTCGCCCCAGTGGATCACGAGATCCAGAGCCCCGCCGCGGAACTCGGTCGGCGGCATGCCGGTCTCGATCGAGACCTCGACGTCGGGGTAGTCGGCGAGGAAGCGGTGCAGCCGCGGCATCAGCCAGCGCTTGGAGAAGCCCTCGGTCGACTTGATCCGCAGCCGGCCGGAAAAGGTCTCGCCCGCGGCCGCGCGGGTCGAGGCGTCGAGCATGTCGAGCAGCGGGGTGAGTTGCGAGAGGTAGCTGCGCCCCTGGTCCGTGAGTGCCGTCTGGCGGACGCCCCGCACGAAGAGCGTACGGTCGAGGTAGGTCTCCAGGACACGAACCTGGTGGCTGATCGCGGAGGGCGTCACGCAAAGCTCTTCGGCGGCGTCCTTGAAGCTGCCGAGGCGCGCGGCAGATTCGAAGGCGCGCAGGGCGGGGAAGGGGGGCAACTTGCGCTGGTGCATGGATGAATTCCTTTCACCCGCCGGCAAAATGGTTTCGTTTGTCCGTCACAATGCCCCAAGCCTACCCTGATTTTGCAAATCCTCAAAATCGGGAGATTTCCAGATGTCCTTTTCCATTCGTTCCCTCGCCCCCGCGTTCTTCGGCCTGGCCGGGCTGGCCGCCGGTTTCGCCTTTGCAGAGATGTCCGGCCCGACCGAGCACAAGGGCCTCGCCGTCGAAGCCCTGGGCAAGCTCGAGGAGGGCATGATCGCGCGTCAGACCGGGCTGGACGGCTACATGATGCAATTGCGGGCCATCACCATCGAACCCGGCGGCCAGATCGCGCAGCATTCGCACGAGAACCGGCCCGGGCTGGTCAAGGTGATCTCGGGCGAATGGGTCGAGGGCAAGCCCGACGGCGAGACGAGCTATGCCGAGGGCGACATGGGCATCCTCGAGGACGGGGACACCATGCACTGGTTCTACAATCGCGGCGACGTTCCGGCGACGGCCATCGTCTGTGACCTGAACCCGACGGGCTGAGCCCTCAGGCCCGCCACGGCCCTTGGACGCCCGAGGGCGAGGTACTTGTCGCGACGCGCCTTGACCAGTGCCTTGGGCTTCTTGCCTTCCATCTCGCCCAGCATGGCGGAAATGGCGGCGCCCACGCTGGCGATCGTGCTGTCGCGGTCGCGGTGCGCCCCGCCCAGCGGCTCGGGCACGACGCGGTCGGCCACGCCCAGCTTCAGCAGGTCCTGCGCGGTGAGGCGCAGGGCCTCGGCCGCCTCGCGCATCTTCTCGGCGTCCTTCCAGAGGATCGAGGCGCAGCCCTCGGGCGAGATCACCGAGTAGACCGAGTGTTCCAGCATCGCGATGCGGTTCGCGGTGGCAAAGGCCACGGCGCCGCCCGAGCCGCCCTCGCCGATGATGACCGAGACCAGCGGCACGCCGATCTGCAGGCACTTCTCGGTCGAGCGGGCGATGGCCTCGGACTGGCCGCGCTCCTCGGCCCCCTTGCCGGGGTAGGCGCCGGGCGTGTCCACGAGCGTGATGACCGGCAGGCCGAAGCGGTCGGCCATGTCCATCAGCCGGATCGCCTTGCGGTAGCCCTCGGGGCGGGCCATGCCGAAGTTGCGCTCGATGCGGCTCTGGGTATCGTTGCCCTTCTCGTGGCCGATCACCATGACCGGCTGATCGTCGAAGCGCGCCAGCCCGCCCATCACGGCGTGGTCGTCGGCAAAGCCGCGATCGCCCGCCAGCGGGGTGTACTCGGTGAAAAGCGCCTCGATGTAGTCCTTGCAGTGCGGCCGGTCGGGGTGCCGGGCGACCTGGCACTTCCGCCAGGGCGTGAGCTTGCCGTAGAGGTCGCGCAGCAGCGCGTCGGCCTTGCGGTCGAGCGCGGCGGCCTCGTCCTCGACCTTCATCTCCTCGTTCTTTTCCGCCATGGCGCGCAGTTCCGAGGCCTTGCCTTCGATTTCTGCCAGCGGTTTTTCGAAGTCGAGGTAATGCGTCATCGCCCGGGTATCCTGTTGCACGGCGCCTATATGGAGACAGTGGCGGCGCGATGCAACAAAGCAAGGGCGCCGGGGCGGGAAGATGCCGTGCGTTTCGGTGGCCCGCGGGCCGCGTCAGCCCAGCATCACCGCCGCCAGGGAGGCGACCAGCAGGCCCGCCATCACCCAGTTGAAGATCCGCAGGTTGCGCGGGCTTGCCAGCACCCGGCGCAGGCCGCGGCCCATGACCGTCCAGGTGGTGGTCGAGAGGACGGACATCGCGACGTAGGTGCCCGCGACCCAGAGGATCGCACCAAGGTCGCGGCCGGCGGCGTAGAGCGTGATCGCCCCCAGCGCCATGGACCAGGCCTTGGGGTTCACCCACTGGAAGGCGGCCGCCTGCAGGAAGGTGAGAGGGCGCCCGGCCGCGCCATCCTCGCCCGGGGCGGCGGCATGGGCGATCTTCCAGGCCAGCCACAGCATGTAGACCACCGAAACGGCCGTCAGCACCTGCCGGGCCAGGGGCCAGGCCTCGAAGAGCTGCATCACGCCCAGGCCGACCATCACGACCATCGCCGGGAAGCCCAGGCCGATGCCCATCATGTGCGGGATGGAGCGGCGCAGGCCGAAGTTGGCGCCCGAGGCCATGAGCATCAGGTTGTTCGGCCCCGGCGTGATGACCGAGACGAGGGCGAAGGCCGCCAGCGCGAGGAAGAGATCGGGTGTCATGGCGCAATATGACACCCATATCCGCGGCTCCGGATTGCGTTTTGCTGCGTGGTATGCGCAATTTCGCAATCAATGAGCGACATGGATGATATTGACCGCAAGATATTGCGCGCTCTTTCGGGCGACGGGCGGATGAGCAACCTCGCCTTGGCCGAGCGGGTGGGCCTCTCGCCCTCGGCCTGCCTGCGGCGGGTCGCGGCGCTGGAGCGGTCGGGCGTCATTCGCGGTTATCGCGCGGTGGTCAGCGGCGAGAAGACCGGCACCGGCTTTGTCGCCTACGTCACCGTGGGGCTGAACAGCCACACCAAGGCCGCGCAGGAACTCTTCGAGGCGGCCATGCGACGCGCCC
This sequence comes from Salipiger mucosus DSM 16094, assembly GCF_000442255.1. Classification (GTDB taxonomy): domain Bacteria; phylum Pseudomonadota; class Alphaproteobacteria; order Rhodobacterales; family Rhodobacteraceae; genus Salipiger; species Salipiger mucosus. The sequence continues at coordinate 210,458 of NZ_KE557273.1, forward strand.
CCGAGGTGCGCGAGTGCCACAACATCACCGGCAACGTCGAGTACCTGCTGCGGATCGAGGTCGCCGACCTGCGCGCCTACAAGGAGTTCCACACCGAGGTCTTGGGCACCTTGCCTCAGGTGAATGCGATCACCTCCTTCGTCGTGATGGGATCGCCCAAGGACGAGCGCGCCTGACGTGACGGAACACCGCAACTGTTGTTTGCGTTTTGCCGTCAGTTTCCGACCTTGGGAAAGGCAGGGCGATGCCCGACAAGCCAACCGAACGAGACAGTCACGACGTGCGTGCCGGACCCGGCGACGCGGGAGCACAAGACCGGCCTGTGCACCGGCCCGAGACGCCGAGCGACCGGCAGCGCGGCAGGAGCGCGACCCGGCTTCTGGTCGGTCTCGTGATCGGCGGGTGCCTGGCGGCGCTGGTCTTCTACCTTGCTGCCTGGCTCTAGTCGGCGGTCAGACCGCGCCGAGCGCGAAGAAGGGCAACATGGCGGCGCTCAGCACGGCAATGCTGCCGATCAGCGCGAACAGCCCGTCTCGCGCGAGCAGTGCGGTGGAAAAGAGCAGCACCGCCGCGCCCAGCACCGACGATGAAAAGGGGACCAGTTCGAGGAAGGGCATGGCGAGGCCGCAAAGCATGCAGAGCAGGTAGAGCCAGGCGCGCATCGGCGGCCGCACCATGAAGCGCAGTCGGCTGCGGGTCTTGTTGTCCAGCCAGTCGGTGAACTTGCGCAGCTTGGTGACGGCAGCCCGGGCGCGGGCGCCGTCGATGCGGCGGTCCATGATGAAGGCCGGTAGCCATATGTGGCGGCGTGCCAGCAGGAGTTGCAGCGCGATGAAGGCGATCGTCAGGCCGCAGATCGAGGAGAACAGCGGAATGCCGGACAGCGGCGAGACCACCAGCAGCGCGGGGACCATCATCACGGGGAGGAACGAGGAATCGCCGAAGCTTTTCAGAAGGTCGCGCGGGGTCACCGTGTCGCCGTGCGCGGCTTCGTCCAAACGGTCAACGATTTCTCCGACCGGCCGTCGCGGGCCGTCCGATGCTGTGGTCGTCATGTGAGAGAGTGATCCCCGGCTCGTGGCTACTGCGGTCAACGCGCGGATCATAGCCCGGTTCCCTGGTCCTGGCGAGCCAATCGTGGTTCAGCCGAAACCCGCCAGAGCCGCCAGCCGGAGCAGCGCACAGACCATCCCCGTCGTGGTTTTCGCGGGCTCGTCCCACCCGGCGTCCTACCCAGAGTACGGCGATGCGTCCGGGTCGACGCCGAGCCGGCGCAGGGCGGGCCGGCCCACGCCGACAGTTCCGGATTATGGCGGCAATAGTCTGGGCAGGCATCGCCATGTTCCAAGTTGCGCACCTGCGGGGACCCGACCGCATCCGAGATTGTTTCCGAAATTACGGCAGTCCCTTGAGCAGATGGAACTGGAGCGGACTTGAGGACAGCGCGAGTGAGTATGCATCAACCCTAATATGTCGGGAACGAATGGCGCCACCGGATGTTATCAAGCCATGGCAAGCCGTCCCCTTTCCGGCGATCCGATCGTGCGCGTCGCGATCGTTGTGATCGCATCCATCGCCCTGCTCGCCGGTCTTCGGCTCGCTGACGACATTTTCGCCCCCTTGGTGCTCTCCGTTGTCGTGGGCATCATCTTCGCCCCCGTTGCGGATCGGATGGACCGGATCGGCATTCCGCGGCCGGTGGCCGTGCTGGTCCTGATGGTCCTGCTGTTCTTCGCCTTCGCGGCGCTGGCCTACCTGATCGAGCCCTACATCTCTCTCGCGATCGACCAGATCCCCTCGGTCCGCTACGAGATCCGCAAGCTGCTCTTCGAATACCGCGACCTGATCCGCGGCATCGACGAGGTGAACGAGCAGATGTCCGAAGCGCTCGGCAACGGCGACTCCGAGGGCGATGGGGGCGCGGCCGCTATGCCGGGCATGACCGATGCGTTGTTCCTGGCACCCGCGATCCTGGCGCAGATCCTGATCTTCCTCGGCGGGCTGTTCTTCTTCCTGCTGACCCGCGACAACATCTACCGCTGGGCCTCGCGCAGGATCGGCTCGCGCGCCGACACCGCCGCCATCATGGAGCGGTTCTGCGATGCCGAGATCACGGTCTCGAGGTACTTCGCGACGATCTCGGTCATCAACGCCGGGCTCGGGTTCGCCGTGGGCGGCGTGCTGATGGCGGTGGGCGTGCCCGGTGCCGTGATCTGGGGGATCGGCGCCGCGCTGATGAACTTCATCCTCTACCTCGGTCCGGCGGCCATGGCCGGCGGCCTTCTGCTGACCGGCGTCGTGCACTACGACGGTCTCATGACCTTTGCGCCCCCGGCAATCTACCTTGCGATCAACATGACGGAGGCGCAGTTCGTCACGCCCTCGCTCGTGGGGCGGCATGTCGATATCAATCCCTTCCTGCTCTTCGTTTCGCTGGTTTTCTGGCTCTGGCTCTGGGGGCCGCTGGGCGGCATCGTTGCCATTCCGGTGACGGTCGTGCTGCTCAAGATGTTCGACATCTTCAACGAGCACCCCACAGGCCCCTGAGGTCCGGTCCAGAGCGGGATCGATATGGGCGGGCGGCTGTCTCGGCGGCGCCCGCCCTTTTCATGTCGTGAGCAGGAGGCATGTCGTGGACATCAGGCACCGTGCCGCGAACATGAAGAGGCCCCGCCCGGGGAGGGGCGGGGCCGTACGTGCCAGACCGCACGAGGGAAGTCGGGACAGGTTTGCGGTCTAGTCAGGGACAGGACAGAACAGCGTCCTTGGCAACACAACACGCCCGGGCGGCCGCGGTTCCTGCCGATTTCAGGTTTTTTTGCACGGTGCCCAACGGGGGCTCCTTGGCCGGGACCGGCTCGTCCGCGCGGGCGCGCGCGATGCGTTCGAGTTCGCCGTTGAACTGCGCGCCGAGCAGGGTCATCAGTGCGCTGACGTAGAACCACAGGAGCAGCGCCACCACTGCACCGAGGGAGCCGTAAACCTCGTTCAGGCGGTCGAAATTGCGCACGTAGGTTGCCAGCGCGAAGGAGCCGGCCGACCAGCACAGGACCGCCATCACCGCACCCGGCGTGAACCAGCGCATGCGCTGGCGCCGACGGTTCGGCCCGTAGCGATAGACCAGCGCCGTCGCGAAAAACACGATGCACAGCAGCACGACCCACTTGATCGCCTCGACGGCGAGCTCGACCTCGCCGGGCAGTCCGAGGAAGGCCAGCGCGGCCGGCACGATCACGACGGCGGCGAAGGCCACGAGTGCCACGACGATGAGCATGGCGGTCAGCGCGTAGGCCACCGCGACGCGCAGGAAGACGTTGGGCCGGTGCGGCCGGTCGTGCACCGCGTTCAGTCCGCGGATCAGCGCCGCGACCGAGATCCGCGCGGTCCAGATCGCCAGCACGATCGAGAAGACCGAGGCCCATTGCAGAGTCGAGCGATTGGTGCTGACGAGCTTGGTCACCTGGTCCGAGATGAGCGACCAGGCCCCTTCCGGCACCAGGTCGCGCACCAGGTCCATCTGTTCCGAGATCACTGCAGGATCGGCCCAGTAGCCCCAGATCGCGATGACCGCGCTCATCGCGGGGAAAAGCGACAGGAAGGCGTAATAGGCCACCCCGGCCGCGGCGAGTCCGAGGTTGCGTTCGTCCATTCGGATCCAGGTGCGCCAGGCGGCGCGCACCCACTCTCGGGCGCCCAGGTCGCGCGTGCGCATCTTGGCCGGTGCGGCGTCGCTCATGGTCCGGATCTCCCTGCCGTTTCATCGCCCGGTGGCGGGCTCTCTCACGACTATGTGAGGCTCTCTCGCCCCGGGGCAAGCGCTGCGCGCTCCGCGAGGGCGCGCCTTAACCGGCTCTTCAGCCGGGCCTGTTTCCTATGGCGTCAGTAATGTTCCGATTCTGTTCCAGTTATAGGGGCCGCCATGCGTCTTGCCGGTTGTCTTGTCCTCCTGTCCATTGCCCTGCTTTCCGTGCCGACAGCGCAGGCCGCTACGCCGGCCCGCGAGCGATGGGCGCCCTTCGTCGTCGGCGACGATCCCGGCGGGCGGCTCAGGCCGCGTCTCGAGCTGGTCGCGCGGTTGCGGGCCTCCGGGCGGCGGGTCGAGATCCGGGGGCGATACTGTCATTCGGCCTGCACCGTGTACCTCGGCGCCCGCAATGTCTGCGTCAGCCCGCGCACGCGCTTCGGTTTTCATGGGCCCTACTACCGCTCGGGACCGATCGTTCATCACCGCTTCGACCATTGGTCTCGGGCGATGGCGGCCCACTATCCGGCGCCGCTGCGCCGGTGGTTCATGCGCTACGCACGTTTCCTGACGGACGACCAGGCGATCCTGAGTGGCGCGGAGCTGATCAGGATGGGGGTTCCGCGCTGCTGAGGCCAGCCGTTCGTTCGGTTTGCGGTGTCATCGCTTGCGCACCCGCTGTAGAAGGCGTTCAGGGCCGCCCTGCGGCCGGACAACTGCGCGTTTTCGCAAGGGATTCTGATCGACATGGCACCGAAATTCGGAACGAGCGGCCTGCGCGGCCTTGTGACCGAACTGAAGCCCGAGCTGGTGGCGGACCACGTCCGCGCCTTCGCCGCGGCCTGCGACACCGGCGGCACGGTCTGCGTCGGGCGCGACCTGCGCCCCTCGTCGCCGCGCATCGCGGACGACGTGATCCAGGCCGCGGCGGGCATGGGGCTGCGCGTCATCGACTGCGGCGAGGTGCCGACGCCGGCGCTGGCGCTGGCGGCGCGCCGGCACGGGGCCGGCGCGGTGATGGTGACCGGAAGCCACATTCCCGCCGACCGCAACGGGCTCAAGTTCTATTCCGCCCGGGGCGAGATCACCAAGGCCGACGAACAGGCGATCACCGCCGCGCTGGGCACGGCGCCCGCAACGGATACCGGCCCCGCGCCGGAAGCGGATGTCGAGGTCGGCGCGCGGTTCGTCGAGCGTTATGTCTCGGCCTGTGGCGCGGGCGCGCTGGCGGGGCGGCGCATCGGGCTCTACACCCATTCCGCCGTGGGCCGCGACCTCATGGCGCAGGTCTTTTCCGGCCTGGGCGCCGAGGTGATCGAGCTGGGCCGGTCCGAGACCTTCATTCCCGTCGACACCGAGGCGGTCGACCCGGAGGTGCGCGTGCAGATCGCGAACTGGGTGGCCGAGCATCGGCTCGACGCGCTGGTCTCGACCGACGGCGACTCCGACCGCCCGCTGCTTGCCGACGAGCAGGGGCGCATCGTGCCGGGCGACATCCTGGGGCAGATCACCGCGCAGGCACTGGGCGCGGACACGGTGGTGACGCCGATCTCCTCGAACAGCGGCGTGACCGAAAAGGGCTTTGGCGCGGTGCGTCGCACGCAGATCGGCTCGCCCTTCGTGATCGCGGGCATGGACGAGGCGGGCGGCAAGGTCGTGGGCTACGAGGCCAACGGCGGTTTCCTTCTGGGCTTTGCCGCGCAGGGGCCCATCGGTTCCTTCGAGCCGCTGCCGACGCGCGACTGCGTGCTGCCGCTGGTGATGACGTTGATCGCGGCGCAGGGCGGGCCGGTCTCGGCCCGCATCGCGCAGGAGCCACCGGTCGTGACCGTGGCCGACCGCCTGCAGGAGGTCCCGCAGGAGCGGTCGCGCCCCGTCGTGGCCGCGCTGGCCGAGGACGCAGCGGCCCGCGCCGACTTCCTCGGCGCGCTGGGAGGCACGGAGTCCGGCGTCGACCTGACCGACGGGGTGCGCATGACCATGACCGACGGCCGTGTCGTGCACGTCCGCCCCTCGGGCAACGCGCCCGAGCTGCGGCTCTACGTCGAGGCACCGGACGCCGAGGGCGCGTCGGCCCTGCTCGAGGCGGGCCTGGCCCGGCTGCGCAGTGCCGTTGCGGCACCCGCCTGAGCTGCAGCGCAGCGGAACCGGCTGACGGCAGGGGCGTTGATCCGCGGAACAGCCAGGAGCCGCGCCCGTGTCGTCAGACCAGAACGTCTGCGTGATTCTCAACGAGAAGTCCGGAGACCATCCAGAAGGCACCTCGCGCCGGGCCCGGCTCGAGACGCTGCTGTCGGAGAACGGGCTGCAGGCCCACATCCTGACGCCCCAACCCGGCCGCGCACTGGGCGAAACGGCGCGCCGGGCGCTGGATCGCGGCTGCAAGATGCTGGTCGCGGCGGGAGGCGACGGCACGATCTGCGCCGTGGCCGAGGCTTGTCACGCCGCCGACGCGCCCATGGGCGTGATCCCGCAGGGCACCTTCAACTACTTCGCGCGGGGCCTTGGTATCCCCGAGGACATGGCCGGCGCCGTCCGGGTGCTCGCGACCGGGCAAAAGCGCGGGGTCCGGCTGGGCGAGGTCAACGGCGAGGTCTTTCTCAACAACGCGAGCCTCGGGCTCTACCCGCTGATCCTCAACAAGCGCGAGGGCGTCTACAACCGCTGGGGACGCTCGCGCATCGCGGCTTACTGGTCGGTCGTGCTGACGCTCTCGGGCTTCCGCCGCCCGATGAAACTGCGCATCAACCGCGACGGCGAGGAGACGCGCCTGCGCACGCCGCTGGCCTTCGTGGCGAACAGCGCTTTCCAACTCGAGCAGTTCAACCTCGACGGCGCCGACGAGGTGCGCGCGGGACGGTTCGCGATGCTGACGTCGCGCGCGGACACGCGCGGCGCGCTGGCTCGCCACGCGCTGCGGCTGGCCAACGGCTGGGCCGCGCGCGGCGAGGACTTCGACCTGATGACGGGCGAGGACATTCTGGTGGACACAGGGCGCAAGCGGGCGCTGGTGGCGCGCGACGGCGAAAAGAGCCTGATGCGCGCGCCCGTGCGCTTTCGCCTGCGCGAACGCCCGCTGCAGGTCGTGGTGCCCGGGGACGATACGGAGGACGGATGAAACGGGTCGCGCATGTCTCGGATCTGCACTTTGGCCGGACCGACCACGCGTTGCGTCATGCCCTGATCGAGGCGGTGAACGCCGCGAAGCCCGACCTCGTCGCGGTGACCGGCGATTTCACCCAGCGCGCACGGCGACGGCAGTACAGCGCGGCGCGAGCCTTTCTCGAGCGGATCGAGGCGCCCTGGATGGCGGTGCCGGGCAACCACGATATCTCGCTGGACAACCTGTGGCAGCGCTTCTTTCGCCCCTGGAGGCGGTATCGCGAATTCATCTGCGACGACCTGTGCCCGGTGCACGTGCAGGACGGGCTGGTGGTCGTCGGGCTGAACACCGTCAACCGCTTCCGCTGGCAGTCGGGCCGCGTGCGCTGGCTGCAGATGCGCACCGTCTCGCGGGTCTTTTCCGAGCACGAGGGCATCAAGGTCGTGCTGGCGCATCACCCCTTCGAGCAGGACGCCGACATCAAGAAGACGCTGATGCGCGACGCCGAACGCGCGATGGAGCGGCTGTCGGATTGCGGCGCGGACCTCGTGCTGTCCGGGCACCTGCACCGCTGGCGCACCGAGCCCTTCCTGTCGGCCAAGCACGGCGCGCAGGTGCTGCAGGTTCACGTGGGCACGGGGCTGTCGACGCGGCTGCGTGGGCAGGACAACGACTTCGCCCTGCTCGATCTGGACGCGGACACGGCGGACGTCACGCGCATGGTCGCGCGGCAGGGGCGCTTCGTACCCGAGGGCACGCGGCATTTCCGGGTGCGTGATGGCGGATGGGTCGAGGCGACCGGCGGTCCGGTCGGGGCCCCGGAGGGCTGAGCCGGGTCCCGGGGGGCAGGCCCGGAACCCTAAGCGATCAGATCTGGCGCACGGCGCCCTTGGCGGCGCTGGTGGTTAGCGCAGCATAGGCCTTGAGCGCTTTCGACACCTTGCGCTTGCGCTTTTCGTCGGGCTGCCAGCCCTTCTCGTCGCGGGCGAGGCGCCGCTCGGCGATCACGGCATCGTCCACGGCAAGGTTGATCTTGCGGTTGGGGATGTCGATCTCGATGGTGTCGCCTTCTTCCACGAGGCCGATGGCGCCACCCTCGGCCGCTTCGGGCGAGACGTGGCCGATCGAGAGGCCCGAGGACCCGCCCGAGAAGCGGCCGTCGGTGACCAGCGCGCAGTCCTTCCCGAGACCTTTCGATTTCAGGTAGGATGTCGGGTAGAGCATTTCCTGCATGCCCGGCCCGCCGCGCGGCCCCTCGTAGCGGATCAGCACGATGTCGCCCTTGTGCACCTTGCCGGTCAGGATCGCGCTCACGGCGCTGTCCTGGCTCTCGAAGATGCGCGCGGGGCCGGAGAAGGTCAGGATCGACTCGTCGACACCTGCGGTCTTCACGATGCAGCCTTCCTCGGCGATGTTGCCGAAGAGCACGGCCAGCCCGCCGTCCTTGGAGAAGGCGTGGTCGTAGTCGCGGATCACGCCGTTCTGACGGTCGAGGTCGAGCGTGTCATAGCGCATCGACTGCGAGAAGGCCGTGGTCGAGCGCACGCCGCCCGGGGCCGCGCGGTAGAAGTCGTGCACGGTCTCCGAGTTGGTGCGCGCCACGTCCCAGCGGTCGAGCGCATGGGCCATGGTCTCGGCGTGGACGGTGTGCACCGAGGTGTCGATGAGGCCCGCACGGTCGAGCTCGCCCAGGATGGCCATGATGCCGCCGGCGCGATGCACGTCCTCCATGTGGACGTCGTCCTTGGCGGGCGCGACCTTGCAGAAGACGGGGACGTGCCGCGACAGCTTGTCGATGTGCGACATATCGAAATCGACCTCGCCCTCGTTCGCGGCGGCCAGCAGGTGCAGCACCGTGTTGGTCGAGCCGCCCATGGCGATGTCGAGCGTCATCGCGTTCTCGAAGGCCTTGAAGGTGGCGATGTTGCGCGGAAGGACGGTGGCGTCCTCCTGTTCGTAGTAGCGCTTGGCCAGGTCCACGATGAGGTGGCCCGCCTCGACGAACAGCCGCTGCCGGTCCGAGTGGGTCGCGAGCGTCGAGCCGTTGCCCGGCAGCGAGAGCCCCAGCGCCTCGGTCAGGCAGTTCATCGAGTTGGCGGTGAACATCCCCGAGCAGGAGCCGCAGGTCGGGCAGGCGGCTTCCTCGATGGCCGAGACCTGCGCGTCGGAATACTTGTCGTCGGCGGCGGCCACCATGGCGTCGACCAGGTCGAGCGCCCGTTCGGTGCCTTCCCATTCGACCTTGCCGGCCTCCATCGGGCCGCCCGAGACGAAGACCACGGGGATGTTGAGGCGCATCGCGGCCATCAGCATGCCGGGGGTGATCTTGTCGCAGTTCGAGATGCAGACCATGGCGTCGGCGCAGTGCGCGTTGACCATGTACTCCACGCTGTCGGCGATGATCTCGCGCGAGGGCAGGGAGTAGAGCATGCCGTCGTGGCCCATGGCGATGCCGTCATCGACCGCGATGGTGTTGAATTCCTTGGCGACGCCGCCGGCCTTCTCGACCTCGCCGGCGACCATCTGTCCGAGGTCCTTGAGGTGGACGTGGCCGGGCACGAACTGGGTGAAGCTGTTGACGATGGCGACGATCGGCTTGCCGAAGTCTCCGTCCTTCATGCCCGTGGCGCGCCACAGGCCGCGCGCGCCGGCCATGTTGCGGCCGTGGGTGGTGGTCCGGGAACGGTAGGCTGGCATGGTGGCTCCCCCTGATTGCGGTATCGGGTCTATGTATCCATGTGCGGACGCTGCGGCAAGGGGCCGCGCACCCGCGCTTGCCATGCGGGCGCGGCGACATAATCTTGCTTTTGGCCGCGGGGTTGCTCCTCGGAGACCGGACATGCAATTCGGATATACCTTTCGAATTTGTCGCGGCGCCCGCGCCAAGATCGACGACCGACCAACGGAGCCACGGACATGGTGTCACGCGCCCTGCACAGCCTTTTCGCGATTTTCCTGTTTGCCTTTGTCGGGCTCGGCGTCGTCGCCACACCCTCCGCAGCGCAGGACGCCGCCGCCACGGAGGCGGCCGAGGCGCGCTCGGATGTCGATCTGCTGATCGATGTGATCGAGGACGACACCGCGCGCGCAGAGCTGATCGAGCGGCTGCGCGCGGTGGACGGCCAGGCGGTGACACCGGGCGAGGTCGTCGACGAGATGGCGCCGGGCGCACCGCCCCCCGACGACCTGTCCTTCGGCCGGCAGGTGGCGCTGATCACGCAGGAAGTGGCCGAGGGCATCGCGGGCCGCCTGACCACGACCTGGGCGCAGCTCTCGCGGTCCTCGGGCGTGCTCGACGGTCTCAGCGGCGCCGAGCTGGGCGTGCTGCTGGACGCGCTGCGGGATCTCGCGCTCATCATCGCCGGCACGGTGGTCGTCTACATCGTGCTGCGACGGCTGGGCAAGGCGCTCTACGCGCGCATGGGCGCCTCGGCCCGCGACGGTGGCGCGCTTCGCACGGTGGTGCTGTTCCTGGCCTCGGCCCTGATCGATGCCGGGATCGTGATCGTGGCCTGGGCTGTCGGTTACGCGATCGCGGTGCTGTTCCTGGGCGAGTTCGGCCAGATCGGCATACGTCAGACCCTTTACCTCAACGCCTTCCTGCTGGTCGAGATGACCAAGGTGGTCGTGCGCATGGTGCTCTCGCCGTCGGCGGCGAACCTGCGGCCCCTTCCGGTGACGGATGGTGCCGCGCGCTATCTCGCGACCCGGCTGAACTTGATCGTCGGGCTCGTGGGCTACGGGCAGCTGCTGGTGGTGCCGGTCATCAACTCGAACGTGTCCTTCGCCGCGGGGCGCGCCGTCTCTTCGCTGATCGCCTTCGCGGTGCTCGCGCTGGCGATCTGGCTGGTGCTGCGCAACCGTCGCGCGGTGACTGACTGGATGCTCGGTTCCCGCCGCCGTACCGCCCCCGCTGCGGCGGAGCCTCGGGCCGAAACCGCTGCGCGCCCGGCGAACGAGGAGTCTCGACCCCGAGGCGCGGATCGAGCCCGAGGCGGGCGTCGACCTCGAGGATGAGCAGGCACACACGCGGCAGCGCAGGCGTCGCGAGCCGCTGGCCTGGCTCGCGCGGCACTGGCACTGGCCCGCGGTCGGTTACCTGCTGGTGATGTTCCTGCTGGTGCTGATCCGCCCCGGCAACGCCGCCTTCCAGTCGATGATCGGCTCGGCCCAGGTGCTGGGCATCGCGCTGGCGGGGATCGCCGTTGCAGGCATGATGGGCCGGACCATGGCACGCGGCGTGCATCTGCCCGAGAGCGTGACGCAGCGCCTGCCGCTGCTCGAGTCGCGGCTGAATCGCTTCGTGCCCAAGGCGCTCTTCGTGCTGCGGCTGGTGATCTTCGCACTCGTGGTGCTGCTGGCGCTCGACTCGATCAGCCTGATCGACCTCAAGCTCTGGCTCGCCAGCCGGATCGGCCTGCAGCTGACCGGCACGCTGGCGGCGGTCGCCACGATCCTCGTGATCTCCTTCGCGGTCTGGATCGCCATGACCTCCTGGGTCGACTACCGGCTCAATCCCGAGGTCGGCAAGGTCGCCACCGCGCGCGAACAGACGCTGCTGACGCTGCTGCGCAACGCGGCGACCATCGCGCTCATCGTGGTGACGCTGATGTTCGTTCTGGCCGAGGTGGGGCTCGACATCGCGCCGCTTCTGGCCTCTGCCGGGGTGCTGGGCCTGGCCATCGGTTTCGGTGCGCAGAAGATGGTGCAGGACATCATCACCGGCATTTTCATCCAGTTCGAGAACGCGATGAACGTGGGCGACGTGGTGACCGTGGGTGGCACCTCGGGCGTGGTCGAGCGTCTGACGATCCGCTCGGTCAGCCTGCGCGACCTCGCCGGCTCGTTCCACGTCATCCCGTTTTCCTCGGTCGACATGGTGACCAACTACATGCGCGATTTCGCCTACCACGTCTGCGACATGGGCGTGGCCTACCGCGAGGATGTCGAGGAGGTGAAGCAGGCCATGCTCGACGCCTTCGAGGACCTGCGTGCCGATCCCGAGCAGGCGGCCTCGATCATCGACGACCTCGAGTGGTTCGGGGTCAACAGCTTCGGCGACAGCGCGGTCAACATGCGCGCCCGGATCAAGTGTCTGCCAGGCACGCAGTGGGGCGTTGGCCGGGCCTACAACGCGCATCTCAAGCGTGTCTTCGACGCCCGCGGGATCGAGATCCCCTTCCCGCACCAGACCATCTACCTGGGCGAGGCCAAGGACGGCTCGACCCAGACCTTCCGGGTCGACGTGGACAGGGACGGCGAAGCCGGGGCCTGAGCCCCGGCCCTCAGAAGACCCCGAGGTTGCGCCGCGAGAGGTGGAAGCCGTGGCCGTCCGCGTTCTGGCAGCGCAGGCCGGTCCTGGCGGAGTGGCAGGAAATGCCGCCCCAGTCGGCCGAGACGCCGTAGGGCGCCACGTCGACGCCGGGGGCGGTGTTCTTGCCGCCAGGGCCGCCGCATTCCATCCGCACCCGGCCGCGCGCCAGCAGGATGTAGGTATGCCCCCAGGGCCCGTTGCATGAGGCCGGGCGCGGCACGTTGGGCGTGCCGCTGAACTGGTGGATCGTGCAGGTGAGGTCCGGCGGGCCCTCGCCGGTGCCGATGTAGCACTCGATGTTGCCCGAGGGGGTCTTGAAGGGGGTCACGTCGGCCGTGGCCAGCGTCGGCAGCGCGAGGGCCGCCGCGGTCAGGAATAACTTGAACATGGCTTGATCCGGAAAAGGGTCGAAACGAAAGGCGTGCGGCGAGCTTGCGCCCGCCGCACGCCACCGGTCAAGCTGTCCTTTCGGGGTTCAGTGGCCCGCGATCATCTCGGCCTGTTTCACGATCACCTCGGCCTGCTTGATCGAGGCGATGTCCACGAGCCGGCCCTTGTAGACCGTGGCGCCTTCGCCCTTGGCCTTGGCCTCCTCCATGGCGGCGAGGATCTCGCGCGCCTCGCTCACGGCCTTGTCCGACGGGGTGAAGACCTCGTTTGCGAGCGCGACCTGCTTGGGGTGGATCGCCCATTTGCCGACCATGCCCAGCGTTGCCGAGCGCAGCGCCTGCGCGCGGAAGCCCTCGTCGTCGCTGAAGTCGCCGAAGGGGCCGTCCACGGGCAGCACGCCGTGCGTGCGGCAGGCGGCGACGATGGCGGCCTGCGCCCAGTGCCAGGGGTCGGACCAGTGCTTCTGGCCCTCGTGCAGCATGTAGTAGTTTTCCTGCGTGCCGCCGATGCCGGTGGTCGACATGCCCATCGAGGCCGCGAAATCCGCGGCGCCGAGGCTCATCGCCTCGAGCCGGGGCGATCCGGCGGCGATCTGTTCGACATGGGCGATGCCGGCGGCGGATTCGATGATGACCTCGAACTTCAGCCGCTTCGTGCGGCCCTTGGCGGTCTCGATCGCGGTGACCAGGGCGTCGACCGCGTAGAGATCCTCGGCGCAGCCGACCTTGGGAATCATGATCTGGTCGAGCCGGTCGCTGGCCTGCTCCAGCAGGTCGACCACGTCGCGGTACCAGTAGGGCGTGTCGAGCCCGTTGATGCGCACCGAGAGGGTCTTTTTCCCCCAGTCCACGTCGCCGATCGCCTCGACGATGTTGGCACGCGCGCTCGCCTTGTCGTCGGGGGCGACCGAATCCTCGAGGTCGAGGTTGATGACGTCCGCCGCCGAGCCGGCCATCTTCTCGAAGATGGCGGGGCGCGAGCCGGGGCCGAACAGCTGGCAGCGGTTCGGGCGGGACGCCGGGGCGGGCTGGATGCGGAAGCTCATGTCGGACCTCGGTCGTTAAGAATGTTGCGTTTTCTTCGGGTGGATCGGTAGTAAATTGCGCATTGCTGCGCAAGCGAAATCCGGGAAGGGCCTATGGCTGCCATGGCGCGATGCCGATGGGACGGATTGCACGATTCTTCGGCGTCGTTCCGGAAATGCCGCCGATTTCGGCGGAAAACTCGGAATTCCGCCCTATTTCGGAAGGGAATTGCGCGCTGCAGCATGCAGGATGGCGCACGAATCCAAACACAGGGAGCCCGCAATGATCGAGACGCCGTATCTGCTTTTCCTCGGAGACGCCCCGGACCCCCTCGCCGCGAAGGTGGCGCAGGGGATCAAGGACTGGCGGCCGGAGAACTGCGTCGGTCAGTTCCGTCTGGAGGGCTGCAAGGCCGACCTCAAGCTGCCGGACATGACCCTGGCCGAAGCCAAGGCCGCCGGCGCCAAGACGCTGGTGATCGGCGTGGCCAACCGCGGCGGCGTGATCAGCAAGGCCTGGAAGAAGGTCCTGATCGAGGCTTTGGAAGAGGGCTTCGACCTTGCGTCGGGGCTGCACAACCTGCTGCGCGACGAGGAAGACCTTGCCGCCGTGGCCCGGGCGACGGGCCGCACGCTGCATGACGTGCGCATCCCCGAGGTGCAGTATCCCATCGCCAACGGCGAGAAGCGCACCGGCAAGCGGGTGCTGGCCGTGGGCACCGACTGCTCGGTCGGCAAGATGTACACCGCGCTGGCGCTCGATTCCGCGCTGCGCGAGGCGGGCAAGAAGTCCAGCTTCCGCGCCACGGGCCAGACCGGCATCCTGATCACCGGCGACGGCGTGCCGCTCGACGCGGTGATCGCCGACTTCATGGCGGGTTCGGTCGAGTGGCTGACGCCCGACAACGATCCCGACCACTGGGACGTGATCGAGGGGCAGGGGAGCCTGTTCCACGTGTCCTATTCCGGCGTGACCATGGCACTTGTGCACGGGGGGCAGCCCGACGCGCTGATCCTGTGCCACGAGCCCACGCGCACGCACATGCGCGGCCTGCCGGGCTACCAGCTGCCCTCGCTCGAGGCGGTGCGCGACGTGGCGCTCGAGCTTGCGAAGGTGGCGAACCCGGACTGCAAGGTCGTGGGCATCTCGATCAACACCCAGCACATGGGCGAGGACGAGGCCGCGGCCTACTGCAAGGAGATCGAGGACCGCATGGGCCTGCCCACGGTCGATCCCTTCCGCCACGGCGCGGCGCGCCTGGCCGAGGCTCTGGACGGCGTCTGAGGCCGGCCACGGCCCCGGGGCCGCGCGCGCCGCATCCGGCGCGGCGCGGCTCCGAGGGCGCTTTTGCGTATTTGGAACAAGAAGAAGGACCGGGTCCGATGATCGAGGTGACGCGTGACGTCTTCCGGCTGGCGGAGGTGTTCACGATCTCGCGCGGCAGCCGCAGCGCGGCGGAGGTGCTGACCGTCCGGGTCACGCGGGACGGCGTGACCGGCTGGGGCGAATGCGTGCCCTACGCGCGCTACGACGAGACGCTGGACAGCGTCGAGGCCGAGATTGCCGGGCTGCCCGGTGACGTGACGCGCGAGGCGCTTCAGCGGCTGTTGCCGGCCGGGGCGGCGCGCAACGCGGTGGACTGCGCGCTGTGGGATCTCGAGGCCAAGGCGGCGGGCAAGCGCGTCTGGCAGCTGGCCGGGCTGCCGGCGCCGGGGCCGGAGATCACCGCCTACACGCTCTCGCTGGACACGCCGGAGAAGATGAAGGCCCAGGCCGCCAAGCACGCCCATCGGCCGCTCCTGAAGATCAAGCTGGGCACGCCCGACGACATGCCCCGGCTGGAGGCGGTCCGCGCGGGCGCGCCCGAGGCACGGATCATCGTGGATGCCAACGAGGGCTGGTCGGCCGAGGTCTATGCCGAGCTGGCGCCGCACCTCGTGCGGCTGGGCGTGCAACTGGTGGAGCAGCCCTTGCCGGCGGCCGACGACGAGGCGCTCATCGGGATGGAGCGGCCGGTGCCGGTCTGCGCCGACGAGAGCTGCCACGACCGCGAGAGCCTGCCCGGGCTCAAGGGCAAGTATGACGTGGTGAACATCAAGCTCGACAAGACCGGCGGGCTGACCGAGGCGCTTCTGCTGCGCGAGGAGGCCGCGGTCCAGGGCTATGACGTCATGGTGGGCTGCATGGTGGGCAGTTCGCTGGCCATGGCGCCGGCACTGCTGGTGGCGCAGGGTGCGCTGGTGACCGACCTCGACGGGCCGCTGCTGCTGGCCGAGGACCGGCCCGAGCCGCTGGTCTTCGACGAGGCGGGGGTGCATCCCTCGGCGCCGGGGCTCTGGGGGTGAGCGCGTTCAGCCGGGCAGGTCGGTGCGGATGCAGGCCGTGTCCTCGCTGAGTGTCACGTCGTATTGCCGGATCGCGACCGGGGCCTCGACCGTGGTGCAGAGCTCGAAGGCCTCCGGGCCGGCGGGGCTGTACGCGATCTCGGAGGCGAAGCCGGTGAGCTCGCGCCGGTCGCGGGCGCAGGAGAGCGGGTCGAAGGTGTCGGGGAGAGTGTCTTGATCGAAGGCGTCGCAGCGGACCATGTCGCGGGCCAGCGTGCGCATGTCGGCGAGACGTGCGCGGTCGCGCTGTTCGGCGCGCCCCTGCGCCGGGCCGCCGACGACGGCGAAGGAGAGGGCCAGCACCAGCAGGCCGAGCCCGGCCATGGCCCAGCCGGCGGGCTGGCGCGCCGCGCCGTCGCCGGGCACGCGGGTCTGCCGGAAATAGGCCAGGACGAGGCCCGCGAGGCCCGCGACGACGACGGATTTCACCAGGAAGCGCGCGGTCATCTGGCCGTCAAGGAAGGTGTAGATCAGCACCAGTGCGTCGCCCATGAGGATGATGACCGCGATCAGCATGGCCACCGCCGAGAGCCAGCGGCGCACGCTGCCGTGGCGCCGCGAGGGATCGGTGCGGCCGGCGCGTGCGTCGGCGCGGTCGAGCGCCCAGAAGGCCGGCAGGAAGACGATCAGCGCCGCCATCGACCAGCGCATGCCGCGCGGCGCGTAGCGCGCAGGGGCGCCGGGGTCGGGCAGCCAGGCCTCGATCTGCTCGAAGGCGAGCGACAGGACGTTGCCGGCGACCATGCCGAAGGTCACGAAGAGCAGGACGTAGAAGACCGCTTCGCGCGCGGCGCCCGAGCGCACCGGGCGGGGCACCGGCCCTGCGGGGGTGACGCGATCGGACCAGGCGGCGAGGGCCGCCTCGGCCTCGGTGTCGCTCCAGCCCGCGGCGGAGAGGTCGGCGCGGATGGCTTCGCGCGGCTGGCCGTCTCGCAGGGCGTCGCGGACGTAGGCGGCAAGGTCGGGCGGTTGGGGCATGGGGGCTCTCTGCTGGCGGCGGTCCGGTCCGGCGGCCGCGGCGCGCCGGGTGCCCCCCGATATGATACGTCCGGATTTGTCATTCAATCGCCGGCGGTATAGCTGGGGCAGCCCCGTGGCGCCCGGCCGCCGGCGCCCCATATCCGCGATGCCTGCCCGGAGCCTTCGGAGGCATCGCCCGACCCATCGACCGACAAGGAGCACGTCATGACCCGCACAGTCTATCTCAACGGTGAATATCTGCCGGAAACCGAGGCGAAGGTCTCGATCTTCGACCGGGCCTTCCTGATGGCCGACGGCGTCTACGAGGTGACGAGCGTGCTGGGCGGCAAGCTGATCGACTTCGACGGCCACGCCAAGCGCCTCGAGCGGTCGCTGGGCGAGCTGGACATGAAGGCGCCCTGCTCGAAGGAGGACCTGCTGCAGATCCACCGCGAACTGGTGGCGCGCAACGGGATCGAGGACGGGCTGGTCTACCTGCAGGTGACGCGCGGCGCGCCGGGCGACCGCGATTTCGCCTTCCCCGATCCCGAGACGACCGAGCCGACGCTGGTGCTCTTCACGCAGAGCAAGCCGGGGCTGGCCGATGCGCCGGCGTCGCGAACCGGGATCAAGGTGATCTCGATCGACGACATCCGCTGGGGCCGCCGCGACATCAAGACGGTGCAGCTGCTCTACCCCTCGATGGGCAAGATGATGGCCAAGAAGGCGGGTGCCGACGACGCCTGGATGACCGAGGACGGCGTGGTGACCGAGGGGACCTCGAACAACGCCTACATCGTCAAGAACGGCAGGATCGTCACGCGCTCGCTGTCCAACGACATCCTGCACGGGATCACCCGTGCCGCCGTGCTGCGCTTTGCGCGCGAGGCGCAGATGGAGGTCGAGGAGCGCGACTTCACCATCGAGGAGGCGCGCGAGGCGGACGAGGCCTTCGTGACCTCGGCCTCGGCCTTTGTCCTGCCGGTGGTGCAGATCGACGAGGCGGTGCTGGGCGACGGCGCGCCCGGTCCGGTGGCGAAGCGTCTGCGCGAGATCTACCTCGACGAGAGCCGCAAGGCCGCGATCTGAGCGGCGCTCCTCCGGCGCCTTGCAGGGGCGGCGGGGGAGGGATGCCTCCGGCGGGCGTATTTTCCGGAAAGATGAAGGGGCGGGCGCTCAGGTTCCGGCGAGGTAGCCCGCGGCGCCCTGGCCGGCGCGCAGCCCGGTCGCGAGGCAGCCGGTGAGCAGGTAGCCGCCGGTCGGCGCCTCCCAGTCAAGCATCTCGCCGGCGCAGAAGGTGCCCGGGCGGCCTGTCAGCATGAGGGTCTCGTCCAGGGCCGCGAAGGGCACGCCTCCGGCGGTCGAGATCGCCTCGTCCATCGGGCGGAGCCCCGCGTGCGGGACGGGCAGGGCCTTGAGCAGCGCCGCGAGCGCGCGCGGTTCCTGCGGCAGCGGCCGGGCGCATTCCATCAGCAGGGCGCGGGCGGCGGGCGCCAGCTTGACCGCACGGCGCAGGTGGTTGGCGAGGCTGAGCTTGCCGCGCGGGCGCGCGAGCCGCTTTTCCAGCGTGGCCGGGTCGGTGTCAGGCAAAAGGTCGACGCTCAGCGCTGCGCTCTCGCGCAGGGCGGGGGAGAGCGGGTAGAGGCCGCCGCCTTCGAGCCCGCGGGCCGAGATCACCGCCTCGCCGCGCGAGGAGAGATCGCCGGCCTGAAAAGCCACGTTCTTGAGCGGCGCGCCGAAGTGGGGGCGCATGTGCTCGGACCAGTCGACGCAGAGCCCGGCATTGGCCGGTCGGAAGGGCGCGACAGGGAGGCCCTGGGCGGCGAAGTACCCGGCCCAGGCGCCGTCGGAGCCCAGCCGTGCCCAACTGGCGCCGCCGAGGGCCAGGACTGTGACCGCGGGCGTCACGCGCCGCGCACCTTCGGGCGTGTCGAAGAGGCAGGCGGTGCCGCCCCAGCCCTGCCAGCGCCATCGGGTGTGCCGCTCCAGCCCCATGCCATCGAGCCGCGCGAGCCAGGCGCGCAGCAGCGGCGAGGCCTTCATCGCGAAGGGAAAGACGCGGCCGGTGGAGCCGGCGAAGGTCTCCTGTCCCAGCCCCGCGGCCCAGGCGCGGACCTGTGTGGGACCGAACGCCTCGAGCAGCGGACGCAGGGCCGGGGCGGCCTCGCCGTAGGCCGCGAGGAAACGCTCGAAGGGCTCGCCGTCCTTGGTGAGGTTCAGGCCGGACTTGCCCGCCATCAGGAGCTTGCGCCCCAGCGAGGGCTTGGCCTCGGCGAGCGTGACCGCGTGGCCGGCGGATAGCAGCGCGTCGGCGGCCATGAGGCCGGCAGGCCCGCCGCCGATGACGAGGGCAGGGGTCATGCCGCCCCCGCGCGGCGAATGTGTCTGTGCCGGATGCTCATCTTTGTCCTGCCGATCGGATGCGGCCGCACTGTTGCCGCGCGGGGCGCGTGAAGGCAAGGGCCGCGCGGCGGACGCAAAAGCGCCGGGCCCGTCTCGAAGCCCGGCGCGATGCTTTCCCCAAGGGAAATGCGGTCAGGATGCCTGGCGGATGCCCTCGTCCGAGGCGTGGGTGGGCACCAGCGCCTTGACCACCTCGGTCATCGCGAGCGTGCCGACCTGCTTGCCGTCGCGCATGACGCGGAAGCTTCGGTCGATCTCGCCCTTGGCCTCGGCGATCACGTCCTCGAGCGTGTCATCGGCCTCGACCGTGCCCGAGAGGTTGGCCGGTTCGGCCTCGCTCTCGTCCATGATCGTGCGCGCGCGCAGCACCCGGGCGCGGTTGATGTCCGAGACGAAGTCGATGATGTAGGGATCGTTCGGGTTCATCAGGATGTACTGCGGTTCGCCCTGCTGGACGACCTCGCCATCCTTCAGGATCACGAGGTGATCGGCCAGCTTCAGCGCCTCGTCGAGGTCGTGGGTGATGAAGACCACCGTCTTCTGCAGCTCGGTCTGAAGCTCGAGCAGCAGGTCCTGCATGTCCGTCCGGATCAGCGGGTCGAGCGCCGAGAAGGCCTCGTCCATCAGCATGATGTCCGAGTTCGACGTCAGCGCCCGGGCGATGCCCACGCGCTGCTGCATGCCGCCCGAGAGCTGGTGCGGGTACTGCGGTCCCTGGCCCTCGAGGCCGACGCGGTCGAGCCACTTGGTCGCCTCGGTCTCCCAGTCGGACCGCTTGGCGCCGTCGACGATCATCGGGGTCGCGGCGTTCTCGAGCACCGTGCGGTGCGGGAGAAGCGCGAACTTCTGGAACACCATCGACATGCTCTCGCGGCGGAGCCGGCGCAGCTGCGCGTCGCTGTAGTCCATGATGTTCTCGCCGTTCACGATCACCTCGCCGGCGGTCGGGTCGATCAGCCGGTTCAGGTGGCGGATCAGGGTCGACTTGCCCGAGCCCGAGAGGCCCATGATGACCGTGATCTCGCCCGGCCGCATTTCGACGTTGATGTCGCGCAGGCCCAGAACGTGGCGGTGTCCCTCCAGCAGTTCGGCCTTGCTCATCCCGTTGCGGGCGTGCTCGAGCGCGCCCTGGGGATCCTCGCCGAAGATCTTGTAGAGGTTCCGGATGGAGATCTTTGCGTCTGACATATCGGCCTCCTCAATTGTTCTGCGCGGCATTGACGCGTGCGAGCGCCGCCTTGGTGGAGCGGTCGAGGATGACCGCGAGGAGGACGATGCCGAGGCCCGAGATCAGACCGACGCCCAGTTCGAGGTTCCGGATGCCGCGCAGCACCAGTACGCCGAGCCCGGGGGCCGAGACCAGCGAGGCGATCACCACCATCGCGAGGCTCATCATGATCGTCTGGTTCACGCCGGCCATGATGTTGGGCAGCGCGAGCGGGATCTGCACGCCGTAGAGCTTCTGCTGCTTGGTCATGCCGAAGGCGTCCGCGGCCTCGATCACTTCCTTGTCCACGAGTCGGATGCCGAGGTTCGTCAGGCGGATCACCGGCACGATGGCGTAGAGGATGATCGCGATGCCGTAGAGCTTGGGCTCGGTCACCGAGAAGAGGAAGATCAGCGGGATGAGATACACGAAGGGCGGCAGCGTCTGCAGCATGTCGAGCACCGGGATCATGGCGCCCTGCAGCTTGTCGGATCGCGACATGGCGATGCCGATGGGCACGCCCAGCAACACGCATATCAAGGCGCAGACGAAGATCACCGCGAGCGTCTGCATCGCGTAGTCGTAGTAGTCCACGAAGGCCAGCAGCGCGAGGGAGGCGACCACGAAGGTCACCAGCTTCCAGGAGCGGCTGACGAGGAGAATGATGATGCCCAGCAGCGGAATCATGATCCACCAGGGCGTGGATTGGAATGCCGTGAGGGCGTATTCCAGTGCCCAGCTGAGGGGCTGCGTCAGGGGATCGAGCACGTAGCTCAGCGAGTCCTTGACGTCGAGAAAGCCGCGCTCCAGCCCGCGCGTCACCTCACGCGATTGCGGAAAGGTCGCACAGGCGTCGTTGAGCGCGTCCATGGAAGGGAAGGGTAGCTCCCAGATCGAGCGTTCGGGCGCATCGCCGCCGCTCTGATTCACGAGATCCGCCATGGACATCGGCGCGGAGGAGCCACCTTCTTCGTCCCCGCACCAATCGCGCAGTCCCACCGAATCGAATACCCAGTCGTAGGTCGCCATTGGTTCGTCCTGTTGGTTCTTGGGCACCTTCGTGGTGCCTTAAATGAATGACGGGACGGCCTTGCGGCCGCCCCGTTTTCGAAGCAGCGTCGAGGATTACTGGGACAGAACGCCCTGCAGGTTTTCCGTCGCGCTGTCGTTGATCCAGCCGGACCATTCATCCTGGTAGTTGGTCAGGAAGTAGACCGCGCCTTCCTCGCCCGAAGCCGAGTTGTCCTGCATCCAGGCCACGATGGCGTTCATCGTGTCGACGTCGAAGGTCATGTTCGACAGGAAGTCGGTCAGGTCGGGGTATTCTTCGGAGAAGTCCGTCGTGACGGCCGTCAGCACCGGAGCTGCCGGGAAGCCGGTCTTGCCGACGTCCGAGGCATCGGCGTTCTGCGCCTCGTCGTGCACTTCCTTGTTGTAGCCGCCCATGTCGACCTTGACCATGTCGTAGCGGCCCAGCGGTGCGGTCGGCGCCCAGTAGTAGCCGAACCAGGGCTCTTCGCTCTCGTAGGCCGAGGCCATGGAGGTCGCCAGCGTCTCGCCGGAGCCGTGGTTGAAGACCTCGATGCCGGCCTCCTCGACGCCGAAGGACGGCAGGATGTTGTCGTTGACCACGCGGCAGCCCCAGCCTTCGGGGCAGTTGTGGAAGCGGCTGCCGACCAGCTCGGGGTTCGCGAGGATGCCGTCGATGGTCTTCAGCTCGGGGTGCTCCTCGGCAAGGTAGGCCGGGATCCACCAGCCTTCGACGCCACCGGGCGACAGCACTTCACCCAGCTCGGTGATGCGGCCCTCGTCCTTCAGGCGCTGGTAGACCTCGCCCGTCGAGTTGGTCCAGAGCTCGGTCACGATGTCAGGCTCGCCGTTCTCGGCCACCGAGGTCACGGCAGGCACCGTGTCGGAGGGCACGATCGAGACGTTGCAGCCGTAGCCCTGCTCCATGATGAAGTTGGCCACGTTGGTGACGACCGAGGCCGAGGCCCAGTTCATCTCGGTGATGGACACCTCGCCGCAGCTGTTGTCCTGCGCGAATGCGGGTGCGGCCAGAAAGCCGATGGCGGTCGTGAGCATGATGCGTTTCATGACATCTCCGTCGGTAGTGAAAAGGAAAGGGTGCACTTTGCCCGGTCCGGCCGGCCGCCCGAGCGGCGTGCCGGCATCGGCGAAAACCTGCTTTCGGGCGATGGCACACGGCCACCGCCCCGGATGTTCACGCGGGCAAACATGGCCGGGGAGGTACATCACGACCACGCGATGTAAAGGGCAGGTTCCCGCCGACCGGGGTGTGTTACGCAACGTGACTCTCTGGTGTCGCTTCGGCGAGACGTGGGGTAGTGGTTTGTTATATATTATAAAATCGCATCCGGGCGACGCGATTAACCAAGCCGGAACGTCCTGAAGGATTTTTTGCTGAAAACGAGACGCGCCGGCCGGAATGGCCGGCGATCCGGCCTGGGCGGGTGTCCGCCGACCTTGACCCGCGACGCCTCTGCGCCAGACTGAAACCCGCCAAGATCCCGTCCGGAAGAGGCCGCTCTGACCGATACCGATGACCCCGTCTGCCCGCTCTGCCTGCGCCGGATCCCGCCGGAGGCGCGCCAGAGCCTGCACCACCTCGTGCCCAAGCTGAAGGGCGGCAAGGGCGGTCCGGTCGTGCTGCTTCACCAGATCTGTCACAACGAGATCCACGCCCGCTTCACCGAGGCCGAACTGGCCCGCGAGGCGAACACGCCCGAGGCGCTGCGGGCCGATCCGCGTATGCAGGGCTTCCTGAAGTGGGTCGCCAAGCGGCCGCCCACCTTCCACTCGCGCAGCGCCGGCGGGCGGCGAAAGCGGCGCTGAGCGGGGCGCTTGCGCCCGCGGCGCGCGGTGGCCTACAGCTTCGGCCAGGTATCAGGAGGGATGGCGATGCACGAGTTTCAGGTGCGGGTTTACTACGAAGACACCGACATGGCGGGCATCGTCTACTATGCCAACTACCTGAAATTCATCGAGCGCGCCCGCTCCGACTGGGTGCGTGACCTCGGGATCGACCAGCGCGCGATGCGCGACGTCGAGGGTATCGTCTTCGTCGTCCGCCGGGTCGAGGCCGACTACCTCGCGCCGGCGCATTTCGACGAGGAACTGACCGTGCGCACCTCGGTCATCTCGTCGAGCGGCGTGCGGATGCTGCTCACGCAAGAGGTGCTGCGCGAGGGCACGCCGATCTTCCAGGCCGAGGTGACGCTCGTGGCCGTCACTACCGAGGGCCAGATCGCGCGCCTGCCCGAGGCCCTGCGCCGGCGCATCCACTGAGCCGCCCGCAAGGCACGGCGGCAAACCGCCGATCCGGCGACTGCCTGCCGTCTGACGGCAATGTGTTGGCCTTTGACCTGCAAATCGGGTAAACGTGCGGTTAATGAGAGCCTCGACAAAGCTGAGGCCGACGAGGAAAAAAGAGCAGGCTCATGGAAGCAGAAACCCTTGCCCTGGCGCAGGAGATCGATTTCTCCATGTTGGGGCTGTTCGCGCGCGCGACACTGACCGTCAAGCTGGTGATGATCCTCCTGATCGCGGCCTCGGTCTGGTCCTGGGCGATCATCATCGAAAAGGCCGTCTCCTACCGCCGGGCCCGCCGCGAGGCGGCGCGCTTCGACCGGTCGTTCTGGTCGGGCGAGCCGCTCGACGAACTCTACGACCAGATCGGTCTCGACCCCGCGGGCCGCGCCGAGCGGGTCTTCGTCGCCGGCATGACGGAATGGCGCCGCTCGCACCGCGACGATGGCGCGCTGATCCCCGGGGCGCACGCCCGCATCGACCGCTCGATGGACGTCTCGATCCAGAAGGAGGCCGAGTCGCTGCAGAAGGGGCTGCCGGTGCTGGCGACCGTGGGCTCGACCGCGCCCTTCGTGGGCCTGTTCGGCACGGTCTGGGGCATCATGCACGCCTTCATCGAGATTGCGCAGCAGCAGGACACCTCTCTCGTCGTGGTGGCGCCCGGCATCGCCGAGGCCCTGCTCGCGACCGGGCTGGGCCTGCTCGCGGCGATCCCGGCGGTGGTCTTCTACAACAAGTTCTCGGCCGACTCCGACCGGGTGATCTCGGGCTACGAGGCCTTCGCCGACGAGTTCTCGACCATCCTCTCGCGCCAGCTGGATTCCTGACCGATGGGCGCGGGCGTGATGAAATCCGGAGGCGGGGGCGGCGGCCGCAGGCGGCGTCGCCGCAGCGGGTCGCGCGGCCAGCCCATGGCCGAGATCAACGTCACGCCCTTCGTGGACGTGATGCTGGTGCTGCTCATCATCTTCATGGTGGCGGCGCCGCTGTTGACCGTGGGTGTGCCGGTCGAACTGCCCAAGACGGCGGCGAGCGCGCTGCCCTCCGAGGCCGAAGAGCCGCTGGCGGTGACCGTGACCGCCGACGGCACGGTGACGATCCAGACCACCGAGGTGCCGATGGACGAGCTGGTCGGCCGCCTGCGGTCCATCGCGACCGAGCGGGCCGATGACCGCATCTTCCTGCGCGCCGACGGCAATGTGCCCTACCGCACGGTGGCCGAGGTCATGGGCGCGCTGAACCGTGGCGGCTTTTCCTCGATCGGTCTCGTGACCGACAGCGGTGGCCCGGCGCTCGACGGCGCGGACGGCGGCTGAGGGGTTCCCTTGCGCAAGAGCCTCTACATATCGGGCGGGGCGCATGCCCTGTTGATCCTGTGGGTGATGCTGGGCAACGTTTTCCGTGCCAGCCCGCCCGAGGTGCAGATGACCGAGGTCTCGGTCATCTCCGAAGAGGAATTCGCCGCGCTCAGCTCGACCGAGAGCGCCCCTGAGGCCGAGACCGAGGACCCGGCGCCCCCCGCGCCCGAAGCCACGCAGGAGGTGGCCGAACCCGCGCCGCCCGAGCCCGAACCGGACCCCGCGCCGGAGCCCCCGGCGCCCGAGCCGGAACCGGCCCCCGAGCCGGTCTCGCCTCCCGACCCCGTCGAACCCGAGGCACCGCCGGTGCCCGAGTCGCCGACCGACACTCCGCCGGTCAACGCTCCGGACGAGACGGCGCGCCACGTGCCGCGCCCGGCGCCGCGCGTGGCCCCCGAGCCAGTCGCGCCGCCCGAGCCCGACACGACCGTCGCCGAGGAGACGCAGCAGGCCGCCACGCCCGAGGCCGAGAGCTCCGACGTGGCCGAAGAGGAGCAGGAGGCGACCGCACCGGAGGAGGCCGCGACCGAGATCGTGACCGAGGCCGAAGAGCCCGCCTCGGCGCCTTCTGCCCCTTCGGCCTCGGTCCGTCCCCGCACCCGGCCGCAGCAGCTGGCCTCTGCCGAACCCGAGGCCGAGCCCGCGCCGGAGGCCGAACCCGCCCCCGCGCCGGAGCAATCGGCGCCTGCCGAGACCGCGCCCCAGCCTGAACCGCAGAGCGACGAGTCCTCGGACGCGGTGGCAGATGCCATCGCCGAGGCGCTTGCCGGTGGCGGTGGCTCGCCCGATCGCGACGTGCCCGAGGGGCCGCCCCTGACGCGCGGCGAACGCGACGGGCTGCGCGTGGCCGTGCAGCGCTGCTGGGTCGTAGACGTGGGCAGCCAGGCGGCGAACGTGACGGTCACCGTGGGCATGAACATGGAGGCGGACGGCACGGTCGTGTCCTCGAGCATCGAGATGCTGGGCTCCGAGGGCGGCAACGCCTCGGCGGCCGAGACCGCCTTCCAGGCGGCGCGCCGCGCGATCCTGCGCTGCCAGGAAGGCGGCTATGACCTGCCGGCCGATAAGTATGGTCAGTGGCAGCGCATCGAGATGACCTTCAACCCCGAGGAGATGAGGCTGAGATGACCCGGTCGCCCGGCAAACCATCGCTGTCTCCGGTGCCGCGCTTTGTGGCGCGCGCCCGGTCCGCTATCATCGCGGCATCACGACCCCCGCAGGCAGGGAGAGCAGAATGACGAGACGGATCCTGGCCAGCCTTCTGGCCGCGCTGAGCATCGCGATGTTTCCGGTGGCGGCGGCCGCGCAGGACGACGGCCCGCTGCGCATCGAGATCACCGAGGGCGTGGTCGAGCCGCTGCCCTTCGCCGTGCCCGAGTTCGTGGCCGAGGGTGCCGAGGCACAGCAATACGCCCAGCAGGTCAGCCGGCTGGTGGCCGAGGACCTGACCGGCACCGGCCTCTTCCGCGAGATCCCGCGCGAGGCGCATATCAGCAACATCACCAGTTTCCAGAGCCCGGTGCAGTTCGCCGACTGGAAGGCGATCAACGCGCAGGCGCTGATCACCGGGGCGGTCTCCTACGACGGCAGCCGCGTGGTGGTGAAGTTCCGCGCCTGGGACGTCTTCGCCGGCACCGAGCTGGGGCAGGGGATGCAGTTCGCCGCCGCGCCCGACGGCTGGCGCCGGCTGGCGCACAAGGTGGCCGACCAGGTCTACTCGCGGCTCACGGGCGAGTCCGGCTATTTCGACAGCCGCGTCGTCTTCGTTTCCGAGAGCGGGCCCAAGGACGAGCGCCGCAAGCGGCTCGCGATCATGGACTACGACGGGGCGAACCTGCAGTACCTGACCGACTCCAGCTCGATCGTGCTGGCGCCGCGCTTCTCGCCCGGTGGCGATCGCGTGCTCTACACCAGCTACGAGACAGGGCGCCCGCAGATCCACGTCCTCGACGTGGGCGCGGTGCAGAGCCGGGTGATGCAGGCGGGCCAGGGCTCGATGAGCTTCTCGCCGCGCTTCTCGCCCGACGGCTCCAAGGTGGTCTATTCGCTGACGCAGGGCTCGAACACCGACATCTACGAGATGGATATCGCCAGCGGCGCGACGCGCCAGCTTACCATGGCGCCCTCGATCGAGACCGCGCCCAGCTTCTCGCCCGACGGCAGCCAGATCGTCTTCGAAAGCGACCGCTCGGGGCAGCAGCAGCTTTACATCATGCCCGCGAGCGGGGGCGAGGCGACGCGCATCAGCTTCGGACAGGGCCGCTACGGCACGCCGGTCTGGTCGCCGCGCGGCGATCTCATCGCCTTCACCAAGCAGAACGCGGGCCGTTTCCACATCGGCGTGATGCGCACCGACGGCAGCGAGGAGCGCCTGCTCACGGCGTCGTTCCTCGACGAGGGGCCGACCTGGGCGCCCAACGGCCGCGTGCTGATGTTCGCGCGCGAGACGCAGGGCGCACAGGGGGCCTCGTCGCTCTACTCGGTCGACATCTCGGGCCGCAACCTCAAGCGGGTGCGCACGCCCGACGGCGCCTCGGACCCCAGCTGGGGTCCGCTGCAATAATGATCCGCGCGCCGGCGGCACCCGTGAATTTTCCATGAAAATCCGGGGCTCCGCCGCCACGCGTTCCCAACCCCCGCAGGCTGTGCTAGCCTGCCCCCAACATACGAGCAGGACAGACCCATGACCCGATTTCCCAAGGCCCTGATGCTCATCGCGGCGCTCGGCGTGGCCGCGTGCACGAGCGGCAACCGTTTCGACAGCACCGCCGGCGGCGCGGGGGCAGGCGCGGGAGCCGGGACCGGCGCCGCAGGCGGCATCGTGCCCGGCAGCGCCAACGACCCGGCCTCGCCCGCCTACTTCAACCAGACCGTCGGCGACCGCGTCCTCTTTGCCGTCGACCAGTCGACGCTGAGCCCCGAGGCGCAGGCCACCCTCAACGGCCAGGCGCAATGGCTGCAGCGCAACAGCGACTACCTCGCCGTGATCGAGGGCCACGCCGACGAACAGGGCACGCGCGAATACAACCTCGCGCTCGGCGCGCGCCGCGCCAACGCGGTGATGGAATACCTCGTGTCGCAGGGCATCTCGTCCGATCGCCTGCGCTACGTCAGCTACGGCAAGGAACGCCCGGTCGAGGTCTGCTCGGTCGAAAGCTGCTACGCCAAGAACCGGCGCGCGGTGACCGTGATCTCCATGGGCGTCAGCAGCTGAGGCGCATGATGCGGGGCCGTGTTCTTCTTCTTTGTGCCGCGCTCGTCGCGGGTCCCGTCGCGGCGCAGGATGCCGCGACGCTTGCGGACATGCGGCAGGATCTCTCGATCCTGTCGGGCGAGTTGCAACGCCTGCAGCAGGAGCTCAACACCACCGGGCAGGGCGGCGTCACGGTCAGCGGCAGCACGCTCGACCGGGTGAACGCCATCGAGGCCGAGTTGCAGCGCCTGACCTCGCGGGCCGAGGAGCTCGGGCACCGCATCGACACGGTGGTCACGGACGGCACCAACCGGATCGGCGATCTGGAGTTCCGCATCTGCGAGCTGGAAGAGGGCTGCGACATCGGCAGCCTCGGCCAGACGCCCCCGCTGGGCGGCGAGGCGCCGGACACCGGCGGTGCGGCACCTGCGCCGGCGCCTGCCCCGGTCGAGGAAGGTTCCTCGGGCAGCGATCTGCCCTCGGGCGGCGCGCAGCTTGCCGTGGCCGAGGAAACCGATTTCCGCGCCGCGCAGGAGGCACTGAACACCAGCGCCTACCAGGAAGCCGTCCAGAAGTTCGGCTCGTTCCGCGAGACCTATCCGGGCAGCCCGCTGGAGCCGGCGGCGCTGCTGGGCGAGGGCAAGGCGCTGGACGCCACAGGCGACACCCGCGAGGCCGCGCGCCGCTTCCTCGACACCTACGCGACCTATCCCGAGAGTTCCTCGGCGCCCGAGGCGCTCTGGCGGCTGGGCGCGGCACTGGGCGAGCTGGGCAGCGTCTCCGAGGCCTGCGTGACGCTGGCCGAGGTGTCCGCGCGCTACCCCGACACGCCCGCCGTCTCCGAGGCCGCCGCCGAGCGGGACCGCCTGGGCTGCGAGTGAGCGACAGCCTGGAGGCGCGCTTCGCGGCGGCCATGGGCACGCTGCTGGGTCCCGGCTTTCCCGACGAGATCGCGCTCGCCGTCTCGGGCGGCGGCGACAGCATGGCGATGCTGACCCTCGCGCACAACTGGACGCGGGCCTGGGGCCTGCACCTGCGGGTCGTCACCGTCGACCACGGCTTCCGTCCCGGGGCCGCCGACGAGGCCGCCATGGTGGCAGAGGAATGTGCCCTGCTGGGTCATGACCACACCACGCTGCACTGGCGCTGGGACGGGCAGGGCAACAAGATGGACGCGGCGCGGCGCGGGCGGCTCGAGGCGATCGACGCCTGGCGGGGCGAGCTGCGTCACGTCCTCATGGCGCACACCCGCGACGACGTGGCCGAGACCTTTCTCATGCGGCTGGCACGCGGATCGGGGGTCGAGGGCCTCTCGGCGATGGCCCCGCTGCGGCACCTGCCTGCGCGCCAGCCTGGCGCGGAGGGCATGATCGTCGTCCGCCCCTGCCTCGACATGGGGCGCGAGGAGCTGCGGCACTACCTGCGCACGCTCAAGGGCCAATGGGTCGAGGACCCGTCGAACGAGGACCCGCGTTATGACCGGGTGCGCGCGCGGCGGCTGCTGTCCACGCTGAAGGAGGCGGGGATCGACACCGCAACGCTCTCCGCGACCGCGCAACGCATGGCCCGTGCCCGCGAGGCGCTGCGACGCCGCGCACTGGATGTCTGGCAGTCCATCGGCCGCAGCGATCCCCTGACCGGCGAGATCCTCTTCGACCGCGACGCGCTGGCCGGGATCGAGCGCGACACGCAGCTGCGCCTGCTCGCCGCCGCGCTGCAGGCCGTGGGCTCGGCGGAATACCGCCCCCGCGCCGCGCCGCTCGAGGCGCTGCTCGACCGGCTGCTCGCGGGCGGCGCGGGCACCCTCCACGGCTGCGAGGCGCGGGCCGGGCGCGCATGGCTGCGCATCTACCGCGAATACGCCGCTGTCGCCGATGAGGTCGTCGCAGCGGCGCCCGGTGCGGTCTGGGATCGCCGCTGGCGGCTGGCGGGCAAGATCCCGGATGGTCTCGAGATTCGCGCGCTCGGCGAGGCCGGCTGGGCGCAGTCCGCCGAGAGACCCGCATCGGCGCCGCCCCATGCGGTCGCCCGCGCGGCGCCGGCCCTCTGGAAGGGCGACCTGCTTTACGCCTGCCCGGCAATGTGCCATGGGCCGGCGGTCGATCTGCGCCTGACACCCTTGGGACAGGAGGACGCGGGGCTTGCCGCCGCCCTTCTTTCGCATTGAACCGGCGCCACCGATCCCTATGTTAAGGCAGACGCGCCCTGAGCGGGACGCACGACGCATGTGAGGAGGTCTTCCTTGGGCAACGCACGCAATATCGCCTTCTGGGTGGTGCTGTTTCTACTGATCCTGGCGCTGTTCAATCTGTTCTCGGGTGGCGGCAATACGCTGCAGAGCCGCGAGATCAGCTATTCCGACTTTATCGAGTCGGTGGAGGCCGGCGAAGTCGCCTCGGCCACGATCGACGGCGAGCAGGTCCGCTACCGCACCGACGACGGCACCGATTACGTGACCGTGAAGCCCGAGGACGCCGAGCTGACCGACCGCCTTGTCGACCAGGGCGTGACCGTGCGCGCGGAACAGCAGGAGCAGTCGGGCTTCCAGTCCTTCCTGATCTCGCTGCTGCCCTTCCTGCTGCTGATCGGTGTCTGGATCTACTTCATGAACCGGATGCAGGGCGGCGGCAAAGGCGGCGCCATGGGCTTCGGCAAGTCCAAGGCCAAGCTGCTGACCGAAAAGCATGGCCGCGTGACCTTCGACGACGTCGCGGGCATCGACGAGGCCAAGGAAGAGCTCGAGGAGATCGTCGAGTTCCTGCGCAACCCGCAGAAGTTCTCGCGCCTCGGCGGCAAGATCCCCAAGGGCGCGCTGCTGGTCGGCCCTCCCGGGACCGGTAAGACGCTGCTCGCGCGCGCCATTGCGGGCGAGGCGGGCGTGCCCTTCTTCACCATCTCGGGCTCGGACTTCGTCGAGATGTTCGTGGGTGTCGGCGCGAGCCGCGTGCGCGACATGTTCGAGCAGGCCAAGAAGAACGCGCCGTGCATCGTCTTCATCGACGAGATCGACGCCGTGGGCCGCAACCGTGGCTCCGGCTATGGCGGCGGCAACGACGAGCGCGAGCAGACGCTGAACCAGCTTCTGGTCGAGATGGACGGCTTCGAGTCGAACGAGGGCGTCATCATCATCGCGGCGACGAACCGCAAGGACGTGCTGGACCCCGCGCTGCTGCGCCCGGGCCGCTTCGACCGCCAGGTGACGGTGCCGAACCCCGACATCAAGGGCCGCGAGAAGATCCTCGGCGTGCACGCCCGCAAGACCCCGCTGGGCCCGAACGTCGACCTGCGCATCATCGCGCGCGGGACGCCCGGTTTCTCGGGCGCCGACCTCGCGAACCTCGTGAACGAGGCGGCGCTGATGGCGGCGCGCGTGGGGCGCCGGTTCCTCACGATGGAGGATTTCGACAACGCCAAGGACAAGGTCATGATGGGCGCCGAGCGCCGGTCGATGGTCCTGACGCCCGAGCAGAAGGAAAAGACCGCCTACCACGAGGCCGGTCACGCCGTCGTCGGCCTGACGCTTCCGCAGTGCGACCCGGTCTACAAGGCGACGATCATCCCGCGCGGCGGTGCGCTTGGCATGGTGGTCTCGCTGCCCGAGATCGACCGCCTGAACTGGCACAAGTCCGAGTGCGAGGAAAAGCTGGCCATGACCATGGCGGGCAAGGCGGCCGAGATCATCAAGTACGGTGACGACATGGTGTCGAACGGCCCCGCCGGCGACATCCAGCAGGCCAGCGCGCTGGCGCGTGCCATGGTGCTGCGTTGGGGCATGTCGGACAAGGTCGGCAACATCGACTATTCCGAGGCGCACGAGGGCTACCAGGGCAACACCGCCGGCCTCTCGGTCAGCGCGCACACCAAGGAAATGATCGAGGACGAGGTCAAGCGCTTCATTCAGGACGCCTACGAGCGCGCCCACACCATCCTGACCGAGCGGAAGGACCAGTGGGAGCGGCTGGCGCAGGGCCTGCTGGAATACGAGACGCTGACCGGTGACGAGATCAAGCGCGTCATGAACGGCGAGCCCCCGCACGAGGGCGACGATTCCGGCGCCGCGGCCGAGGACGACACGCCCAGCGTGACGGCCATTCCCAAGACCAAGCCCAAGGCGAAGCCCGCGGGCGAGGGTGGAATGGAGCCCGAGCCGAGCACATGACGCCTCCGCGAGAGACGGACTGGGACCCCGGAATCTATCACAGGTTCCGGGGTCATCGTTTGAGACCCGCCATCGACCTGCTGCGCGCCGTCGGTCCTCTGCCCGAGGGCGCCGTGGTCGACCTGGGTTGCGGCAGCGGCATGGCCGGCCCCGCGCTGCGCGAGATCGGCCGCCGCCTGCTGGGCGTCGACCTCAGCCCCGCGATGCTGGCAAAGGCGCGGGCCACCGGGGTCTACGACGCCGTGACCGAAGGTGATGTCGCGGACTGGACCCCGGACGAGCCCGCCGCGCTGATCTATTCCAACGCCGTGCTGCACTGGCTCGACGACCACGAGACGCTGCTGCCGCGCCTTGCTGCCATGCTGCCGCCGGGCGGCACGCTGGCGGTGCAGGTGCCCCGCCAGAACAACGCGCCCTCGCACCGGCTCTGGCTCTCGCTGGCGGACGAGCTCTTTCCCGGCCGCGTGGATCACGACGCGCTGCCCGAGGTGATGCTGCCGGCCGAATACCACCGCCTGCTGGACCCGCTGGGTCACGTGACCATGTGGGAAACCGAGTACTACCAGGAGCTGGAGCCCGAACCCGGCGCCCATCCCGTGCGCCGTTTCACCGAGGCGAGCTTTGCCCGCCCGGTGCTCGCCCCGCTCGACGAGGCGGAGCGGGCGCGGCTGATCTCGGCCTACGAGGCGGTGATCGGCAAGGCCTACCCGGCCGGCCCCAAGGGGCGTGTGCTGTTCCCCTTCCGCAGGCTCTTTTTCACCCTGACGGTCTGAGCGTCGTTGCGCGAATTCTGCGTGAATGGGCTGGCTTCGGGTTGGCGCCCTTGGCGCACTGGGGCAGGTTTGGCCGACTGGAAAAGAGAGGTCGGCATGCCCGCATTGAAGCCCACGGATTTCATCGCACGGATCGAGTGGATGGGGCGCGTGCCGCTCGGCGACAGCGGGCTGCGCTCGGTGCCGGTCGAGACGCTGGAGTTGGGCTTCGACGGCCCGCAGGGGGAGCGTCACGCCGGGCTCACGCGGCCCTCGTGCAGCCGCGTCACGGCGCAGCACGTCCGCGGCACCGAGATCGCCAACGCCCGGCAGCTGTCGATCCTGTCGGCTGAGGAACTGGACGAGATCGCCGCGAAGATGGGGATCGAGGCGCTCGACCCGGTCTGGCTGGGAGCGAGCATGATCGTCTCGGGGATCGGCGATTTCAGCCACCTGCCGCCCTCGTCCCGGCTGCAGGCCCCCGACGGGGCGACGCTGGTGATCGACATGGAAAACCGTCCCTGCAACCTGCCCGCCCGCGAAATCGAAAGCGAGCGCGAGGGCTTCGGCAAGCGCTTCAAGACGGCCGCCAAGGGCCGGCGCGGGGTCACCGCCTGGGTCGAACGTCCGGGCCGCCTGTCGCTGGGCGAGCCGCTGCGCCTGCACATCCCGCATCAGCCGGTCTGGACGCATTACGACGAGGCGCGCGCGGACTGAAAAGGCCCGCGCAGCGGACTGCGCGGGCCTGCAGGCTCCCGTTCCGGGCCTTGTCTTACATCACGTAGAACCAGAAGACCGGCGCGCCGGTCTTGTCCGTGGCGTCTGCCGACTGCTCGTCGCTGCCGGATTGCGGCTCGGCCGCCTCGGCGGCACGGTCGGCCTTCATCGCGTTCATGCGGGTGTACTCGGACTGGTTCAGGTCACCCGAATTGTCCGCGTCCGCCGCCTCGAAGTCGCGGCCCAGCGTGTCGCGCATGTCCGGGATCTCGGCCTGCTCGACGCTCCATTCCTCCTCGGAGAGCGAGCCGCTGGAGTCACTGTCCAGCGAGTCGAACATCGCGGCGTTCTGGGTCGCCATGTCCTCGGCCGAGGCGCCGTCCCAGCCGTCGAGACCGAAGGCCTGCTTGTCGAAGGTCAGTCGCCCCAGATCGGCCTCCGAGCCGCTGTCACGCGCTTCGGCGCCGGCGTTCATGAACTCCTCGCGGCTCAGCTCACCGTTCCCGTCGGTGTCGTACTGGCCCATGTTGTCGGCGCCGCGGTCGGACTGTGCCGACTGCGTTCCGGCGCCCGCGTTCATGCAGTCGAGGAACTCTGCCTGCTGCACGATCCCGTCGCCGTTCTCGTCCATCTTCTTGAACGAGCGCTCGCTGGCCTGCTTGATCTCCTTGTCGCTGATGAGGCCGTCGTCGTTCATGTCGAACTGCGCCTGGCCCTGATCACACAGCATCGTCTGCGTCTGGGACGAGGGGCTCATGTCGGTCTCGCCTGACTGCGTGTCGGTGGCAGCCAGCGCCGGCACGGCGGCGCCCATGGCCAGAACGGTGGTCGTGGTGAGACAGGTCTTGCGCAGAGTACGCATGACGATCCTCCTTCCCTTGAGCGGTTCGATTGTAGACGGCCGCGGCGTCGTGTCTGTCGTCCTCGGCGTCTGCCTGCACAACGTATGCCCCCGGGTCTTGTTCCTGCAGGCGCTTCGCGCCGCTGCGGAGCCGCCAAAGGTCGGAATTCCGGGGGCAGACCCTTGTCTTGCAGGGGCAGGCTGGGTCACAGAGGGTAACGGACACGACGGGAGGATGCAGGTGGCACAATCGGACATCGAGATCGCGCGGGCGGCCCGGAAGAAACCGATCCAGGAGATCGGCGCCGCGCTCGGCATCGGCGCGGACCATCTGCTGCCCTACGGCCACGACAAGGCCAAGGTGGACCAGGGCTTCATCGACGGGCTGGCCGACCGGCCCGACGGCAAGCTGGTGCTGGTGACCGCGGTGACGCCCACGCCGGCGGGCGAGGGCAAGACGACCACCACCGTGGGCCTGGGCGACGGGCTGAATGCCATCGGCAAGAAGGCGGCGATCTGCATCCGCGAGGCCTCGCTCGGGCCGAACTTCGGGATGAAGGGCGGCGCGGCGGGCGGCGGCTATGCGCAGGTCGTGCCGATGGAGGACATGAACCTCCACTTCACCGGCGACTTCCACGCGATCACCAGCGCGCACAACCTGCTGTCGGCGATGATCGACAACCTCGTCTACTGGGGAAACGAGCAGGACATCGACACCCGCCGCGTGGTCTGGCGCCGCGTGCTGGACATGAACGACCGCGCGCTGCGGCAGATCACCACCTCGCTGGGCGGTGTCGCCAACGGGTTCCCGCGCGAGACCGGCTTCGACATCACCGTGGCCTCCGAGGTCATGGCGATCCTCTGCCTCGCGAAGGACCTGTCGGACCTGCAGGAGCGGCTGGGGGCGATGATCGTCGCCTACCGCCGCGACAAGAGCCCGGTCTACGCCCGCGACATCAAGGCTGACGGGGCGATGACGGTGCTGCTGAAGGACGCGATGCAGCCGAACCTGGTGCAGACGCTCGAGAACAACCCGGCCTTCGTGCACGGCGGCCCCTTCGCCAACATCGCGCATGGCTGCAACTCGGTCATCGCCACGAAGACCGCGCTCAAGCTGGCCGACTACGTGGTGACCGAGGCCGGTTTCGGCGCCGACCTCGGGGCCGAGAAGTTCATGAACATCAAGTGCCGCAAGGCGGGGCTCTCGCCCGCCTGCGTGGTGGTGGTCGCCACCGTGCGCGCGATGAAGATGAACGGGGGCGTCGCCAAGGCCGATCTCGGGACCGAGAACGTCGCCGCGGTGAAGGAAGGCTGCGCCAACCTCGGCCGCCACATCGCGAACGTCAAAGGCTTCGGCGTGCCGGTGGTGGTGGGGATCAACCACTTCGCCGGGGATACCGAGGCGGAGATCGCCGCGGTGAAGGACTTCGTCGCGGGCGAGGGGGCCGAGGCGATCCTGTGCAAGCACTGGGCCGATGGCTCGAAGGGCATGACCGAGATGGCGACCCGCGTGGCCGAGATTGCCGACAGCGGCACGGCCGATTTCCGCACGCTCTATCCGGATGACATGGGGCTCTTCGAGAAGATCGAGAGCGTTGCTCACAAGATCTACCACGCAGGCGCCGTCGTGGCCGACGGCAAGGTCCGCGCGCAGCTGAAGGAATGGGAGGAGCAGGGCTATGGCAATCTCCCGGTCTGCATGGCCAAGACGCAGTATTCCTTCTCGACCGACCCCGGACAGCGCGGCGCACCGACGGGCTTCGACCTGCCGGTGCGCGAGGTGCGGCTCTCGGCCGGGGCGGGCTTCGTCGTCGCGATCTGCGGGGAGATCATGACCATGCCGGGCCTGCCGCGGCACCCGGCGGCGGAGGCGATCCGGTTGAACGAGGCCGGAGAGGTCGAGGGGCTGTTCTGACGGGACGGGACGGGACGGGACGGGCAGCGCGGCGCGGCGGGGCCATCGAGCCCCCGCCGCGCCGGTCGCCGCTGTCGCGGCTCCTGCCTCCGGCGGGGATATTTGAAGCCAGAAGAAGGAACGGGCATGAGCGCCGAGATCATCGACGGAAAGGGCTTTGCGGCCGGGGTGCGGGAGCGCGTCGCCGAGCACGTGGCGCGGCTGAAGGCGGATCACGGGATCACGCCGGGCCTCGCGGTGGTGCTGGTGGGCGAGGACCCGGCGAGCCAGGTCTACGTCCGCAACAAGGGCAAGCAGACCGTCGAGGCGGGGATGAACTCCTGGGAGCACCGGCTGGATACCGGGGTCTCGGAGGCGGCGCTGCTGGACCTCGTGGCGCGGCTCAACGCGGATCCGGCGGTGCACGGGATCCTGGTGCAGCTGCCGCTGCCGGATCACATCAATTCCGAGGCGGTGATCAATGCGATCGCGCCGGAGAAGGACGTGGACGGCTTCACGCTGTCGAACGTGGGGCTTCTGAACACCGGGCAGGCGGCCATGGTGCCGTGCACGCCGCTGGGCGCGCTGATGATGCTGCGCGACCGGCTGGGCGATCTGTCCGGGCAGGAGGCCGTGGTGATCGGGCGGTCGAACATCGTTGGCAAGCCCATGGCCCAGCTTCTGCTGCGGGAGAACTGCACCGTGACGCTGGCGCATTCGCGCACGCGCGACCTGCCGGGCGTGGTGCGGCGTGCGGACATCGTGGTGGCGGCCGTGGGCCGGCCGCGCATGGTGACCGGCGATTGGCTGAAGGCCGGGGCGACGGTGATCGACGTCGGCATCAACCGCATCGCGGCGCCGGAGAAGGGCGAGGGCAAGACGCGGTTGGTGGGCGACTGCGATTTCGACAGCTGCGCAGAGGTGGCCGGGGCCATCACGCCGGTGCCGGGCGGGGTAGGGCCGATGACCATCGCCTGCCTTTTGGCCAATACCGTCACCGCCTGCTGCCGGGCCAACGACCTGGCGGAGGCGGAGGGGCTGACGCTCTGATGCGGGGTCAGGCCGGGACGGGCACCATGGTGCCCGTCAGCAGGGCGACGTGGCGTTCCTCCGCGCCGTCGAGGGCGAAGACATCGGCCGTCACGATCACCAGCCGGCGGCCCGGCTTGACCACGCGCCCGCGCGCGACGAGCCGGGTGCCGCGGGCCGGGGCGAGCAGGTGGATCTTCATCTCCGAGGTGACGACCTCGTTGTCTGCCGGCATCACGCTCAGTGCCGCGTAGCCGGCCGCGCTGTCGCCGATCGCGAAGGTGAGCCCCGCGTGGGCCATGCCCTGCTGCTGGCCGGTCTCGGGGCGGATCGGCGCGGATACCTCGACCTTGCCCTCGCGGGCGCTGTCGAGCCGCGCGCCAAGGGTTGTCATAAGGCCCTGGCGGGCAAAGCTTGCGCGGATCCTGTCCTCGATCTCCATGCGCCCGAGTTCTGCACGTGCGCCGGGGCTTGGCAAGACGGATCAGCCGCGCGGCATCGGGATCATTGCCGGGCTGGGGCCGGTCAGGATCGCGCGGGCGTCCTCGGCCATGAGGGCGCAGAGCGTGCGGTCGTCGGTGCGCAGCCCGCCGGTGTAGGCGCCGTAGGCCGGCAGGATCAGGCGCCGGTCGTCGAGCAGGAAGCAGGCCCGCGAGAGCAGGCGGCCGCGCAGGCGCAGCCGGGCCTTGGGATGGTAGTGGCCCGAGACCTCGCCCCGCGCGTCGTCGGTGGCGATGTGGCGGAAGACCAGCGGGCCGAGCCACGCCTCGGCGGCCTGCGTGCCGCCGAGCGTGACGGGGGCCGGGTCGTGGTTGCCCGCGATCCAGGTCCAGTCGCGGCCCGCTTGCAGGCGGGCGATGGCCTCGCGGTCGGCGGCGGGCAGCACGGCGTCGAGCCCCGGTGCGTCGAAGCTGTCGCCGAGGCAGATCACCCGGCGCGCGGCCGTGGCGGAAAGGTCGGCCTCGAGCCGCAGCAACGTCTCACGGGTCTCGTAGGGGGGCAGCGCCGCGCCGCCCCGGGCCGAGAGCCGCGCCGCCTTGCCGAGGTGCAGGTCCGAGACCACAAGCAGCGCCTCGTCCGGCCAGTGCAGCGCGCCGGAGGGCAGGGCGCGCAGCGCCGCGCCGTGGAATCGGAAGCCTTGCGTGTTCATGCTGCGTTCCTTGCCTCAGCCCGCGCGCCGGTGCAAGCGCGGCATCGTCCGCGCGGTTTCCGCGCCGGAGGTCGCCGGTTTCGTGCTACCATGCGTGGGCCCATGGCCGGTCCGGCCGTGGCGCGGACATGGGCGCGTCGTTCCCCTTTCAGGAAAGCGAAGCCCATGATCATGCGCATCTTCCAGGTCTCGGTGCATCCCGGCAAGGAGGCCGAGTTCACCCGCTTCTTCCACGAAACCGCCATCCCGCTGATGCGGAACACGGACGGCATCGAGCAGGTCCTCTTCGGCCTGGCGCGGCCCGACAGCCCGCAGGATTTCAGCGTCGTCATGGTCTGGCGCGACCTGGCGAGCCTCAAGGCCTTCGTCGGCGAGGACTACACCAGCGCCCATATCGCGCCCGACGAGGAGGACCTCGTCGCCCACCGGCTCATCCGGCACTACGACCTCGTGGAGGTCTGATAAGGGGGCTCATGCCTCGATCTGCGCGAGGCCGGACTCGTCGAGGAGCCGCGTCACCTCCTCCTCCAGCAGCCGTTCGTCGGCGCGCCCGGCGATGGGCACGCGCCCCGGCTCGAGGAAGAGCGGCGCCGCCAGCGGCGTGACCCGCGAGAGCCGCAGCAGGTCCACCCGGTCGCCGACCCGCGCGCACATCTCGCGGATGCGGTCGAAATCCACCAGCCCGCGCATGGCCTCCTCGTGGGTGATCCGCATCAGCAGGTGGTCGGGGTCGTATTTCAGCAGCGTGTCGTAGAGGATGTCCGAGGACATGGTCGCCTGCCGCCCGCTCTTCCGCTGCCCGCCGACCTGCCGCTCGATCAGCCCCGCGATGGTGGCCGAGGCCCGGAAGGTGCGCTTCATCACCGCGTTGCCGGCAAGCCAGGTCTCCAGCCCCGCCTCGAGCCTCGCGAGATCGAAGAGCGGGCGCGGGTCGGTCACCGCGTCAAGCCCCCAGATCAGCGTGGCATAGTCGGTCGAGACGAACCCCATGGGCGCGAGGCCCTCTTCCTCCATCCGCTTGGTCAGCAGCAGGCCCAGCGTCTGCTGCGCGTTGCGCCCGGCAAAGCCGTAGACCACGAGCTGCTCGCGCCCGTCGTGGGGAAAGCTCTCGATCAGCAGGCGGTCCGGGCGCGGCAGGCGCGAGACCTCGCGCTGCAGCGCCAGCCAGTCCGCCGTGTGCTGCGGCAGCTCGGGCCAGTTCTCCTGCCGGAACATCCGCAGAATGCGCTGCGAAAGCTGAGTCGAGGTGGCGAACTTGGTGCCGTTGAAGGTGGCGATCTTGGGCTTGCGCGCGGCATCGCGGCTGACCTCGACGGTCAGCTCGCGCAGGCCCTCGTAGCGCACGATCTGCCCGCCGATGAGAAAGGTGTCGCCCTGCGTCAGCGAGGCGGCGAAGCCTTCCTCGATCTCGCCCAGCGGCGCGCCGCCGCGGCCGCGCCAGCGCACCTTCAGGGTGTCGGTGTCCTGGATCGTGCCGATGTTCTGCCGGATGCGCGGGGCCGAGCGCGGATCGCGCAGTTGCCAAAGCCCGTCGGGCCGCTGCTTGAGCCGCTGCCACTGGTCATAGGCGCGCAGCGCGTATCCGCCGGTGGCGCAGAAATCGAGACAGGAGTCAAAGGCCCCCCGGTCGAGCCCGGCGTAGGCGCCCGCCGTCGTCATCTCGGCAAAGAGCGTATCGGCGTCGAAGGGCCCGGCGCAGGCGGCGATCA
This sequence comes from Salipiger mucosus DSM 16094, assembly GCF_000442255.1. Classification (GTDB taxonomy): domain Bacteria; phylum Pseudomonadota; class Alphaproteobacteria; order Rhodobacterales; family Rhodobacteraceae; genus Salipiger; species Salipiger mucosus. The sequence continues at coordinate 251,118 of NZ_KE557273.1, forward strand.
GGATGTGCTGGCAGAGCACGTCGCGCGGGCCCGGCCCGCGCGGCTCGCCGTCGAGGTCATGCGCCCGCACTGCCTCGAGCGCCGCGACGCATTCCACCACCTCGAAGCGGTTCGCGGGCACCAGCCGCGCTTTCGACGGCGCGTTGTAGCGGTGGTTGGCGCGCCCGATGCGCTGCACCAGCCGCTTGACGTTCTTCGGCGCGCCGATCTGGATCACCAGGTCCACGTCGCCCCAGTCGATGCCGAGATCCAGCGAACCGGTGCAGACGATGGCCCGTAGCTCGCCGCGGACCATGGCCGCCTCGACCTTCTCGCGCTGCCCGCGATCGAGCGAGCCGTGGTGGATGCCGATGGGCAGCGCCTCCTCGTTGGCGAGCCACAGGTTGTGGAAGAAGATCTCGGCCTGAGCGCGGGTGTTGTGAAAGATCAGCGTGGTGCGATGCCGCCGGACCTCCTCCAGCACGGCGGGGATGCTGTAGGCCGCCCCGCCCCCGGACCAGGGCGGCGAGGCCTCGGTGTCCAGCATGGCGATGTCGGGCGCGGGGCCCGGGTCGGCCTCGACGATCTCGCAGGGGTCGGGATGGCGCGCCAGCAGCCGGGCGATGGCTGCCGGGTCCTCGACCGTCGCCGAAAGCCCGACGCGCCGCAGCCCCGGCCGCAGCGCCGAAAGGCGCGCCAGCGCCAGCATCAACTGGTCGCCGCGCTTCGACTCCGCCAGCGCGTGGATCTCGTCCACCACGATGCGCTGCAGGCCCGCGAAGATCCGCGGCGCGTCCTCGTAGGATGTCAGCAGCGCGAGGCTCTCGGGCGTGGTCAGCAGGATGTGCGGCGGATCGGCCCTCTGCCGCTTCTTGCGCGACGAGGGCGTGTCGCCCGTGCGATCCTCGACGCGGATCGGCAGGCCGGTCTCCTCGATCGGCGTCATCAGGTTGCGCCGGATGTCCGCCGCCAGCGCCTTTAGCGGCGAGATGTAGAGCGTGTGCAGACCCGGCGCCGGATCCTCCGCCAGCTCCGCCAGCGTGGGCAGGAAGCCCGCCAGCGTCTTGCCGCCGCCCGTAGGCGCGATAAGCAGCTGGCAGGGCGCCCCGGCGCGCGCGAGCATCTCGCGCTGGTGCGGGTGCATCTCCCAGCCGCGGCGGTCGAACCAGTCCCGGATCGGGTTCGGAAGCGTCGTCATGCCCCGCCAGATAAGGCGGCCGGAACGAAAGGAAAACGCCCCGCGCCCCGAAGCATCTTCTGGCCGCAAATATCCCGGGGAGTCGCCGCAGGCGACGGGGCAGAGCCCCGCCCGCGCCCGCAGGGCGCGCTCAGACCTCTTCCAGCCGGTCGGTGGCGGGCGGCGGCGTGACGCTCAGCGCGCAAAGCGCGGCATAGGTCGCGTCGTCCATCTCGAAGTCCACCGCCGCCAGCGAGGGGGCAAGCTGTTCCGCCGAGCGCGCCGAGAGGATCGGCACCGGCGCCGCGGGATGCCGAGCCACCCAGGCCGCGGCCAGCGTCGCCGGGTGCAGGCCCATCTCTCCGGCCAGCGCCACCAGCTTGCCCGCGGTCTCGTGCGCCGCGTCGACGCCGTAGCGGGCGGAATAGCGCTCGTCCTCGGTCAGCCGGCCGCTGCCGCCGCCGGCGTATTTGCCCGTCAGAAGCCCGCCGCCCAGTGGCGAGTAGGGCACCGCCCGGATGCCTTCCGAGGCGCACATGGGCAGGATCTCGACCTCGGCCTGCCGCTTGGCGAGGTTGTACATCGGCTGGATCACGTCGATCCGCACGCCGAAGGAGGCCGCGACGCATTGCGCCTTCATCACCTGCCAGGCGGCGTAGTTCGACACGCCGATATGCCCGATGCGGCCCGCCTGCTTCAGCTCGGCCAGCGCCTCGAAGGTCTCTTCCAGCGGCGTCTCACCGTCCCAGCGGTGCATATAGAAGAGGTCGATCGTGTCCATGCCCAGCCGCGAGCGGCTTTCCTCGAACGACTCCATGATGGTCGCGCGCGTGGCGGGGGCGCCGAAGTTCGCCTTGGTCGCGATGAAGAGCTCGTCACGCTCCGCCGCCGCGAAGCGGCCGAGCATCCGTTCGGACTCGCCGTCGGTATAGGTGTAGGCGGTGTCGAAATGGGTGATGCCCGCCGCGCGGCAGGCGTCGAACATGGCGCGCGCGGCGGCCTCGTCGGCCTTGCCGCCGAACTGCATGGTGCCGAAGGCAAAGCGCGAGGCCGGGGTGCCGGTTGGGGTGCGGAGATCTGCTGTCATGCCGAATTGGTGCCACGCGCGGCGCACCCGGCAAAGCTTTTTCTGCGGGCCCCGCGCCGCGCGAGGCGGCGCCTTGCGCCTCCGAACAGCCGTCCCTGCATCGCCGCACGGGTCGCGGGCTGGCAATTTGTCGCGTCATGGCTAGGTTCGCAGCACAAAGGGAAAAGGACATCTCGCCATGACCGACTACAAGCCGCCCCGCGTCTGGACCTGGGATCAGGAGAACGGCGGGCAGTTCGCCTCGACCAACCGGCCCATCGCGGGCGCCACCCACGACAAGGAGCTGCCCGTCGGCAAGCATCCCTTCCAGCTCTACAGCCTCGCCACGCCGAACGGCCAGAAGATCGGCATCATGTTCGAGGAGCTGCTGGCCGCCGGCCACGCGGATGCCGAGTACGACGCCTGGCTGATCCGCATCGGCGACGGCGACCAGTTCGGCTCGGGCTTCGTCGACATCAACCCGAACTCCAAGATCCCCGCGCTTGTCGACCGCTCGGGCCCCGAGCCGGTGCGTGTCTTCGAATCCGGCGCCATCCTGATGCACCTTGCCGAGAAGTTCGGCGCCTTCCTCGGCAAGCCCGAGGACCGGCCGGAGATGCTGTCCTGGCTGATGTGGCAGATGGGCAGCGCGCCCTATCTCGGCGGCGGCTTCGGCCACTTCTACGCCTATGCGCCCGAGCCGATGGAATATCCCATCAACCGCTTCGCGATGGAGACCAAGCGCCAGCTCGACGTGCTGGACCGCAACCTCGCCGAGCGCCGCTACATGACCGGCGACGACTACACCATCGCCGACATCGCGATCTGGCCCTGGTACGGCAACCTCGCCCTGGGCCGCGCCTATGACGCGGGCGAGTTCCTCGACGTGAAGAGCTACGAGAACGTCCAGCGTTGGGCGCAGGAGATCGACGCGCGGCCTCAGGTCAAGCGCGGCCGCATGGTCAACAAGGTCAACGGCGATCCCTCAGAGCAGCTGCACGAACGTCACGACGCCTCGGACTTCGAGACCCGCACGCAGGACCGGCTCAGCGCCTGAGCCTTCCGCGTCCGCCTGACCGCAGAGAAAGGCCCCGCGCCAATGCGCGGGGCGTTTTGCGTTTCAGGCCGGGTCTGCCTCGAGCCAGACGCCGCCCTCCGGCCGCAGGGTCAGGATCATGACCGGCTGCGGCACCTTCCCCGCGACCGCGCGAAAGCGGAAGCGGCGCAGCAGCGTGGCCAGCACGATGACCGCCTCCTGCACGGCAAAGCTCGCCCCGATGCAGATGCGCGGCCCGTCACCGAATGGCAGGTAGGCGTAGCGCTCGGGCGCCTTGCCGTCCCACCGCTCCGGGAGGAAGGCATCGGGCTCGTCCCAGAGCGCGTGGTGCCGGTGCAGGGCGTAGATCGGGATCATCACCGTGTCGCCCGCCCGGATCTCGCGCCCGCAGAGCTCGTCCTCGGCCTGCGCCGTGCGCGAGACCATGCCCGCCGGCGGGTAGAGCCGCAGCGCCTCGTCGACCACGTGACGCACGAAGGGCAGGTTGCCCGCGTCTTCGCCGCTGACCGTGTCGCCCGTGACAACCGAGGCGATTTCCTCCCGCGCGCGATCCTGCGCGGCCTCGTCCTGCGACAGCAGGTAGAGCGACCACGACAGCGCCAGCGCCGTCGTCTCGTGGCCCGCGACGATGAAGGTCAGCAAGTTGTCGCGCAGCTCGGCCGCGTTCATGCTGCGCTTCGTCTCGGGGTCCTCGCCCTCGAGCAGCAGGTCCAGCAGGTCCGGCACGCCCTCGTGGCCGCGCCGCACGCGGTCGTCGATGGCGCGGTCGGCCACGCCCTTCATCTGCTTCAGCGCCCCCGAGGAGCGCATCCGCCCCGGACGCGGCACCCAGTCGGGAAAGCCCAGCACGTCGAAGAGCGACACCTTGCCCGCCTCGGCGATATAGCCGTCGATGGCGCGGTGCACCGCGTCGCGGTCGAAGCCCTCGCCCCCCGAGAAGGTCACGTCCGAGATCACGTCGAAGGTTGTGGTCACCATCTCGTCGTAGAGGTCCACGGCGCGCGGCCCGGCTTCCGCCAGCCGGTCGCCGCAGCGCTCGGCGGCGCCGGCCATGACGGGTGCGAGGTTGCGCACGTTGCGGTGCGAGAAGGTCGGCGCGGCGGCCCGGCGCTGCCAGCGCCAGTGCGCGCCCTCGGCGATGAACATCGACTCGCCGATGGCCGGGCGCAGCAGGTTCTTGGTGACCGTGGATTTCGGGTAGTTGTCGATGTTCTCGAGCAGCATCCGCCGGATCGCGCCGGGCTCCATCACCATGTGCCAGCGCGCGCCGGTTCGGCCCGAGATCATCGGCACCCGCGTGGCGATCTCGGGGATGATCGACAGCAGGTTGCTGCGCGCGGCACGCAGGCTGCCCAGCACGCCCAGCGGCTGGGTCGCCAACGGCGCGCGCACCGGCTGCGGGGCGGGGGGGATCGGGGTCTGATCGGTCATCGCGTCGGGCCTCCTGCGGTCAAAGATAGGCGCGCTCGGCGCCGCGGCAAAGCCCCGCGCGATTGCGCCGCGCCCCCGCCTGCGCTATCCGGGCGGGACGCCGCAGCCAGTCCCCGGAGACGCCATGATCCGCCTCGTCCTGACCCTCAGCCTCGTTCTCGGTCTTGCCGCCTGTGCCGACGGGCAGCGCGAACTGAAAGAGCCGGTCGAGCCGCTGGGCGACTTCCAGCTCGGGTTTGCCGAGGTGGTCGCGCCGAACCTGCTCAAGGGGCCGGTCTCGCGCGAGGCGACCAAGGAGGAGTGGAGCGCCTCGGTCGACGAGGCGCTCGAGGAGCGTTTCGGCCGCTACGAGGGCGGCAAGTACTACCACCTCGGCGTCAGCGTCGAGGGCTACGTGCTGGCGCAGCCGGGCATTCCGCTGGTGTTCAGCCCCAAGTCGGCGCTGATCGTGCGGGCCACGGTCTGGGACGACGCGGCGCAGAGCAAGCTCAACCCCGAGCCGGAACAGATCACCGTGCTCGAGGCGATCTCGCCCGAGACGATGATGGGCTCGGGCCTCACGCAGTCGAAAGAGGTGCAGATGCGCAACCTCTCGGCCAACGTCGCGCTGCAGATCGAGAAATGGATGCGGCGCATGCAGCGGACCGAGGGCTGGTTCGGCGGCGAGGCCTCCGCGGCCGCCGCGGACGAGGCCCCGGCCTCCGGGCCGGAGGTCGCAAGCGTGGCCGAGTGAGCGCTCCGGCGGGTCCGGCCCGCAGGAGGCGCTTGATTTTCCCCTTGCGACTCAATAAACGGCGCGCGGAGTGAAAGCGGGTCTTCGACCCCCAACAACGGCGAGGCGTCTGACAAGATGGCAAAGGAAAAGTTTGAGCGCGGCAAGCCGCACGTGAACATCGGCACGATCGGGCACGTTGACCACGGCAAGACGACGCTGACGGCGGCGATCACGAAGTACTTCGGCGACTTCCGTGCGTACGACCAGATCGACGGCGCACCGGAGGAGAAGGCGCGCGGGATCACGATCTCGACGGCGCACGTGGAATACGAGACCGAGAACCGTCACTACGCGCACGTCGACTGCCCCGGCCACGCCGACTACGTGAAGAACATGATCACCGGCGCGGCGCAGATGGACGGCGCGATCCTCGTGGTGAACGCGGCTGACGGCCCGATGCCGCAGACCCGCGAGCACATCCTGCTGGGCCGCCAGGTGGGCATCCCCGCCATGGTCGTGTTCCTCAACAAGGTCGACCAGGTGGACGACGAGGAACTGCTCGAGCTGGTCGAGATGGAAGTGCGCGAGCTGCTCTCCGAGTACGACTTCCCGGGCGACGACATCCCGATCATCGCGGGCTCGGCGCTTGCGGCGATGAACGGCGAGACCCCGGAAATCGGCGAAGAGAAGATCAAGGAGCTGATGGCCGCGGTGGACGAGTACATCCCCACCCCCGAGCGTGCCGTCGACCAGCCCTTCCTGATGCCGATCGAGGACGTGTTCTCGATCTCNGAGATCGAGATCGTGGGCATCAAGGACACCCGCAAGACGACCTGCACCGGCGTCGAGATGTTCCGCAAGCTGCTCGACCGCGGTGAAGCGGGCGACAACATCGGCGCGCTGCTGCGCGGCATCGACCGCGACGACGTCGAGCGCGGCCAGGTGCTGTGCAAGCCGAAGTCGGTGACGCCGCACACCAAGTTCGAGTGCGAGGTCTACATCCTGACCAAGGAAGAGGGCGGCCGCCACACGCCGTTCTTCGCGAACTACCGTCCGCAGTTCTACTTCCGCACGACGGACGTGACCGGCACGGTGACGCTTCCCGAGGGCACCGAGATGGTGATGCCGGGCGACAACCTGAAGTTCGAGGTCGAGCTCATCGCGCCGATCGCGATGGAAGACGGCCTGCGCTTCGCCATCCGCGAAGGCGGCCGCACCGTCGGCTCGGGCGTCGTCTCCAAGATCCTCGAGTGATCCGAAGACGGGACCGGGCCTTGTCCGGTCCCTCGCCCTCACGGGGGTCAGGCGGCCATCGGGCCGGCAAGGCTCTGAGAGAAAAGGGCTTTGAAAAAATTTGGCGGGGCATGCCGTGAGGCGTGCCCCGCTTTCATTTGCGGGGCAGCCGCTGGGGCTGCCCCGGAGCTTTCCAGGCCGTGCCGGCCTGACGCGGCTCAGCGCAGGATCGCGCGGATGCGGTCGCGCTTCTCGGTGTCGTCGCTGCCCGAAACGATCACGGCCAGCAGCTGCGTGCGCTCATGCGCGGTGAGGCTGTCCAGGTCGACCTGCGGTGCGAACTGGTGCACACGGCTCAGGGTGTCGTTGGAGGGGGCTGCGACGGCTGCGCCGGCGCCTGCGGTGAGGGCGAGAACAGTTGCGGTGGTGGTGATGATGCGTTTCATGGTTCACTCCGTTCTTTCGGTTCTGAGACTGGCGCCCGAGGGCGCCGCCGCGCGGTCCATCGCCGCGTCGACAACTGGAATATTGTTTTCCAGCAGTGATTTAGCAAATCACCAACCCGCTCACAGCCGCTCGCAAAATTGTGCCCTTGAATGTGTACGACAGCATACGGGTCCGTCGTTCGCGCCCGGATGCGCCGAAAAATCGGGGTTTTTCGCGCCCTCCGAAAAGAGGCGTCGTGATCGCGGGTATCGTCGAGGCCCGCAGGGGGCGGGTGGCACCGGCTCTGCGCGTGTGTGCACAGGCCTTTCCGAGCCGTTTTCGAGTGTTTTCCAGGGGAGGTCCGGGGTCTCCCGGCCGGGTCTGGCGGGGTCCTGGCGGCGCGATGCGCGGGGTGTCCCGCGGCCCGGGTTGATTGCACGACAAGGCCACTTTCCCGCTTGCATCGGGGCGGTCTGTTTCGTAAAGGGTGCACCGGCCTTAGGGGTATAGCTCAGTTGGTAGAGCGACGGTCTCCAAAACCGTAGGTCGCGGGTTCGAGCCCTGCTGCCCCTGCCACTCTCCTCACATCACCGAAGCACGGGTCACGGCGACCTGTACGGCTCGTACGGGAGTTTCGTACGGCTGCGCGCCCCGGCGAGGTCGCCAGCTGCGCCGTGCGTCCTGCATGGCAGCCGCCGCGAGGGCGTCATGTACGGCTCGTACGGGGTTTCTGTACGGGAGCGCGCGCGGTCCGGCCGGCCACCGCGCCGGCCTCGGGTCGCCGCAGCCGCGAGGCTGGCGTCCTGTACGGCTCGTACGGGGTTTCCGTACGCTGTCATGCGCGCACGCAAAAAGGGGCCGCGCCGAAGCGCAGCCCCTGTTTGGCTCGGAATGAGCGCCGGTCTTACGACAGGGCCTGCTCGAGGTCCCGACGGATGTCGACATCGCTGCTGCCGCTGTAGATCGCCGCGCGGACTTCGTTCACGTCCTCGGCGGTGAGGTCGGTCAGCTGCGCGTCGGGCACGAAGAACATCACGCGCTGCATTTCGGCTTCGGTCAGGGCGGCCGCGTCGCCGGTCACGATGGCCATGACTTCCTCGCGGATGTCGGCCGGCTCGCTGCCCGATTCGATGATGGCCTGCGCTTCGACCTTCTGTGCGTCGGTCATCGCGGCGACCTGCCAGTCCGGCACGTACTCCATGATCATTGCGTCAACCTCGGGCGAGACCGAGTCGATCATGTTGCTGCCTTCGACGATCTGCTGGATCTTGTCGCGCTTCTCGACGTCCGAGTCGCCGCTCTTGGCGATGGCGAAGGCTTCGTCGACCTGGGCATCGGTCATCATGGAGACGTCGACGCCGGGCGCGACGGTGTTGATGGCGGTCACCTCGGCCTCGGAAGCGGCATATGCGCCGGTGGCGAGGACGGTCGTAAGGGCGGTAACGGTCAGGATGCGTTTCATGATATCAGTCCTTTCGTTTACTGGTCTCGAACTCGCAGGGCAGACTGCTCTGCGCTTCTGGCCACACAACACCGGCAGATCGCGGGTCGTTCCCCGAAAATCGCTCGCGATTTCCTGAATTTTCGTGTGATCCAAGGTGGTTATGAGCTCAAACGTGCGCGTGAACGCGCCGCCTGCGAAACGGTTGCGCGGCGAACGTGGCGTTTTTTTCATTCCTTCGTGATCTGCCGTCGCAATCCCGTGATCGGGGCGCGGCGCGGCGGGATGCTTGCCACGGCGGCCCGCGGCGCGTATACGCGCGGACGCACTCACAAGAGACGGAAGGCGCAGGCGCCATGGCCAATCCACTCCAGTTCGTTCAGCAGACCCGGGCCGAGGTCGCCAAGATCTCGTGGCCGACGCGGCGCGAGGTGATCCTGACCACGGTCATGGTCTTCATCATGGCGACCCTGACGGCGATCTTCTTTGCCCTGGCCGATCTCCTGATCCGGACCGGGCTGCAGGGGCTGCTCAACTTCTTCGGGTGAGCGCGCCCGGCAGGGCCTTGAAATCGCCGGATGACGGCGGTATCGGACGGCACTGAGTTTTGACGGGCGTGCAGCGATTCGAGTTGCACGCCAGTTTTCTTTTGGGGGAGGCAGCGTTCCGCCCCGCAAGTGAAGGAAGAGGGCCAGATGGCGAAGCGGTGGTACTCGGTCAGCGTTCTGTCGAACTTCGAGAAGAAGATCGCGGAGCAGATCCGTCAGTCCGTGACCGAGCAGGGGCTCGAGGATCAGATTGACGAGGTCCTCGTGCCGACCGAGGAGGTCATCGAGGTCCGTCGCGGCAAGAAGGTGACGACCGAGCGGCGCTTCATGCCCGGCTACGTGCTGGTGCACATGGAGATGTCGGACCAGGGCTATCACCTGGTCAACTCGATCAACCGCGTGACCGGCTTCCTCGGCCCGCAGGGCCGGCCGATGCCGATGCGCGATGCCGAGGTCGAGGCGATCCTGGGCCGCGTGCAGGAAGGCGAAGAAGCGCCGCGCACGCTCGTGCACTTCGAGGTGGGCGAGAAGGTCAAGGTCAACGACGGCCCCTTCGAGGGCTTCGACGGCATGGTCGAGGGCGTCGACGACGACAACCAGCGCCTGCGCGTCTCGGTGTCGATCTTCGGCCGGGAGACCCCGGTCGAACTGGAATTCACCCAGGTCTCGAAAGAGGCCTGAGGCGAGGCCCCGGGCCATGTCCGGGGCAGGGCGGGGCAACCCGCCCGCGAGCGTGGGAGGCGAGGGCGGCGCGCCGTCCGGACCGCACCACACCAAGTGAGCGCCCCGCGGTCGCGTCCCGGGGCATTGGGAAAGGAGAAAGCCGATGGCCAAGAAGCTCGCCGGCAAGATGAAGCTGCAGATCCCTGCAGGCAAGGCAAACCCGTCGCCGCCCGTGGGCCCCGCCCTGGGTCAGCGCGGCATCAACATCATGGAATTCTGCAAGGCGTTCAACGCCAAGACGCAGGAGATGGAGCCGGGTGCCCCTTGCCCGACCGAGATCACCTACTATCAGGACAAGTCCTTCACGATGGACATCAAGACGCCGCCGGCGTCGTACTACCTGAAGAAGGCGGCCGGGATGAAGCCCGTGGGCAAGCGCAACCGTCCGCGCGGTGCCGAGAAGCCGGGTCGCGAGACCGTGGCGACCGTCACCACCAAGCAGGTGCGCGAGATCGCGGAAGCCAAGATGCGTGACCTGAGCGCGACCGACATCGAGTCGGCCATGCAGATCATTCTGGGCTCGGCGAAGTCCATGGGCATCGAGGTGAAGTAAGATGGCAAAGATCGGAAAACGCACCCGCGCCGCCCGCGAAGCCGTCGCCGGCAAGGAAAACGTCACCGTCGAGGAAGCCGTCGCGCTGCTGAAGGCGAATGCCTCGGCGAAGTTCGACGAGACCGTCGAGATCGCGCTGAACCTGGGCGTCGACCCGCGCCACGCAGACCAGATGGTCCGCGGCGTCGTGGGCCTGCCCAACGGCACCGGCAAGACCGTCCGCGTGGCCGTTTTTGCCCGTGGCCCCAAGGCCGAGGAAGCGGAAGCCGCAGGCGCGGACATCGTCGGCGCCGAGGACCTGATGGAGACCATCCAGGGCGGCACCATCGAGTTCGACCGTTGCATCGCGACGCCGGACATGATGCCGATCGTCGGTCGCCTGGGCAAGATTCTGGGCCCGCGCAACCTGATGCCGAACCCCAAGGTCGGCACCGTGACCATGGACGTGGCCCAGGCGGTCAAGGACGCCAAGGGCGGCCAGGTCCAGTTCAAGGCCGAGAAGGCCGGCGTGGTGCACGCGGGCGTGGGAAAGATCTCGTTCGACGAAGGCAAGCTGGCCGAGAACATCCGTGCTTTCGTGGGCGCGGTGGCCAAGGCCAAGCCGACGGGCGCCAAGGGCACCTACATGGAGAAGCTGTCGATCAGCTCCTCGATGGGCCCGGGCGTGACGGTCGACATCGCGAACGCCAACGTCGAGTGATCTCCGGCTGACCGGATCTGCAGGGGGCGGGCCAGGCGGCCCGCCCCTTTGCGTTCGGGCGGGGCGCACGCCCCCTTGGCAAGCCCGCCCGCAGCGTGTAGGGAGATCGTGCAAGGGCGTTCGCGATTCGCGGGTGCCCTTCATTTCGTCCGAGACGGTGGGTTGGCTCCGGCCTGTAATTCCTGCCCGAGACGGGAAGGACATACGTTCCGGGCATGATGTGCTCCGGCGACGCGATGCGACGACCCGATCGGACCTTTGTGGCCGGGGAAACCCGGCCGAAACGAGCCGGAGGGGGTCGCCCCTCCATCAACTGGAGTGAAACTGTGGATAGAGCCCAGAAAGAGAAAGTGGTCGAGGAACTCGGCCAGATCTTCGAAAGCTCTGGCGTCGTGGTGGTTTCCCGCTACGAGGGTCTCACGGTTGCGGACATGACCGATCTCCGGGCGCGCGCACGCGCGGCCGAGACGCAGGTCCGCGTCGCCAAGAACAGGCTCGCCAAGATCGCCCTGGAGGGAACGCCGAGCGAAAGCATCGCGCAGTACCTCGAGGGGATGACCGTTCTCACCTATTCCGAAGACCCCGTGGCAGCCGCCAAGGTGGTCGAGGATTTCGCCAAGGACAACAAGAAGCTTGAGATCCTTGGCGGGACCATGGGTGGAGCGGCCCTGGACCGGGCCGGTGTCGAGGCCGTGTCGAAAATGCCGTCGCGCGAGGAACTCATCTCGCAGATCGTCGGCTGCATCGGCGCACCCGCTTCGAACATCGCCGGTGCGATCGGCGCACCTGCTTCGAACATCGCCTCCATTCTCTCGACCATCGAGGAAAAAGGCGAGGCGGCGTAACGCGCACCCGAGACTCTCGTGGGGTTGCAATACCGCACGTTGGAACACATCTAAGCATACGGAAAACGCAAAATGGCTGATCTGAAAGCACTTGCAGAGCAAATCGTCGGTCTGACGCTGCTCGAAGCCCAAGAACTGAAAACCATCCTCAAGGACGAGTACGGCATCGAGCCCGCCGCTGGCGGCGCGGTCATGATGGCCGGCCCCGCAGGCGACGCCGGTGGCGAAGCTGCCGAGGAGCAGACCGAATTCGACGTGATCCTCAAGTCGGCAGGCGACAAGAAGATCAACGTGATCAAGGAAGTCCGCGGCATCACCGGCCTGGGCCTCAAGGAAGCCAAGGAACTGGTCGAAGCCGGCGGCAAGCCCGTCAAGGAAGGCGTCGACAAGGCCGAGGCCGAAGAGATCAAGAAGAAGCTCGAAGAGGCAGGCGCCGAAGTCGAGCTCAAGTGATCGCGGGTTGCGCGCCGTCATGGCGCGCTGCGCGACGATGAACAAAGGCTGGCTCCGGGCATTGCCGGGGCCAGCCGAACCCGTCTCAGAGAGGCCCTTCGACGCAGGGGCTTTTCTAAGGCGAGTTCGCCTCGATCGGGAGGCCCCTGGTGGGACAGGGGCCAGGAATGGATCGGTGATCGCCGTCTCGTATGGACGTGCCGCTGGGGCCCGACAGCCAGCGCGTCCGGTGAGAAGCTGAAAGGTGCTCAAACCAATGGCGCAAAGTTTCCTTGGCCAGAAACGACTCCGCAAATACTACGGCAAGATTCGTGAAGTTCTGGACATGCCGAACCTCATCGAGGTTCAGAAAAGCTCCTACGAACTCTTCCTGAAATCCGGCGACCAGCTCGAGCCCATGGACGGCGAGGGCATCAAGGGCGTCTTCCAGTCGGTCTTCCCGATCAAGGATTTCAACGAGACCGCGGTCCTCGAATTCGTGAACTACGAGCTCGAGAAGCCGAAATACGACGTCGAGGAGTGCATGCAGCGCGACATGACCTACAGCGCCCCGCTGAAGGTCACCCTGCGCCTCATCGTCTTCGACGTGGACGAGGATTCCGGCGCCAAATCGGTGAAGGACATCAAGGAACAGGATGTCTTCATGGGCGACATGCCGCTCATGACGCACAACGGCACGTTCATCGTGAACGGCACCGAGCGTGTCATCGTGTCCCAGATGCACCGGTCGCCGGGCGTCTTCTTCGACCACGACAAGGGCAAGACGCACAGCTCGGGCAAGCTGCTCTTCGCCTGCCGCATCATTCCCTACCGCGGCTCCTGGCTCGACTTCGAATTCGACGCCAAGGACATCGTCTTCGCGCGCATCGACCGCCGCCGGAAGCTGCCGGTGACGACGCTGCTCTACGCTCTTGGTCTCGACCAGGAAGCGATCATGGACGCCTACTACGAGACCGTCGACTACACCCTGCGCAAGGGTGAGGGCTGGGAGACCAAGTTCTTCCCGCAGCGGGTGCGCGGCACCCGTCCGACGCATGACCTCGTGGACGCGGACACCGGCGAGGTGATCGCCGAAGCCGGCAAGAAGATCACGCCGCGCGCGGTCAAGAAGATCATCGACGAGGGCAAGGTGCAGAACCTGCTGGTGCCCTTCGACCAGATCGTCGGCAAGTTCGTCGCCAAGGACATCATCAACGAGGAAACCGGCGCGATCTACGTCGAGGCCGGGGACGAGCTGACCTGGACCGTCGACAAGGACGGCGAGGTGACCGGCGGCTCCCTGAAGGAGCTGATGGATGCCGGCGTGACCGACATCCCGGTGCTCGACATCGACAACATCACCGTGGGTCCGTACATGCGGAACACCATGGCGCAGGACAAGAACATGGACCGCAACAGCGCGCTCATGGACATCTACCGCGTCATGCGTCCGGGCGAGCCGCCCACCGTCGAGGCCGCCTCGGCGCTGTTCGACACCCTGTTCTTCGACAGCGAGCGTTACGACCTGAGCGCCGTGGGCCGCGTGAAGATGAACATGCGTCTCGCGCTCGACAAGCCCGACACCCAGCGCACGCTGGACCGTGACGACATCGTGCAGTGCATCAAGGCACTGGTCGAGCTGCGTGACGGCCGTGGCGAAGTGGACGACATCGACCACCTCGGCAACCGCCGCGTCCGCTCGGTCGGCGAGCTGATGGAGAACCAGTACCGCGTGGGTCTGCTGCGGATGGAGCGCGCCATCAAGGAGCGCATGTCCTCGGTCGAGATCGACACGGTGATGCCGCAGGATCTCATCAACGCGAAGCCCGCCGCGGCCGCCGTGCGCGAGTTCTTCGGCTCGTCGCAGCTGTCGCAGTTCATGGACCAGACCAACCCGCTTTCGGAAGTGACGCACAAGCGTCGTCTGTCGGCCCTCGGGCCCGGCGGTCTGACCCGCGAGCGTGCCGGCTTCGAGGTGCGCGACGTGCACCCGACGCACTACGGCCGGATGTGCCCGATCGAGACGCCGGAAGGCCCGAACATCGGTCTCATCAACTCGCTGGCGACCTTCGCGCGCGTCAACAAGTACGGCTTCATCGAGACGCCCTACCGCGTCGTGAAGGAAAGCCAGGTCACGGACGAAGTGCACTACATGTCCGCGACCGAGGAGATGCGGCACACCGTGGCGCAGGCGAACGCCTCGCTCGACGCCGAGGGCAAATTCACGAACGAGATGGTCAACACCCGCCAGTCGGGCGACTACACCCTCGCGCCGCGCGAGTCGGTGGACCTGATCGACGTGTCGCCCAAGCAGCTGGTCTCGGTCGGCGCCTCGCTGATCCCGTTCCTCGAGAATGACGACGCCAACCGCGCGCTGATGGGTGCGAACATGCAGCGGCAGGCCGTGCCGACGCTGCGCTCGGAAGCCCCGCTCGTGGGCACCGGCATCGAGGGCATCGTCGCCCGCGACTCCGGCGCCTCGATCATGGCACACCGGGCCGGCATCATCGACCAGGTCGACGCGCAGCGGATCGTGATCCGCGCAACCGAGGATCTCGAGCTTGGCGATGCCGGGGTCGACATCTACCGGATGCGCAAGTTCCAGCGTTCGAACCAGAACACCTGCATCAACCAGCGTCCGCTGGTGAAGGTGGGCGACCGCGTCCAGAAGGGCGAGGTGATCGCCGACGGTCCGTCGACGGACATCGGCGAGCTGGCGCTCGGCAAGAACGTGATCGTCGCCTTCATGCCCTGGAACGGCTACAACTACGAGGACTCGATCCTGATCTCCGAGCGCATCGCGCGTGACGACGTCTTCACCTCGATCCACATCGAGGAATTCGAGGTCGCCGCCCGTGACACCAAGCTCGGACCGGAAGAGATCACCCGCGACATCCCGAACGTCGGCGAGGAAGCCCTGCGCAACCTCGACGAGGCGGGCATCGTCTACATCGGCGCCGACGTGGAGCCGGGCGACATCCTCGTGGGCAAGATCACTCCGAAGGGTGAGAGCCCGATGACGCCGGAGGAGAAACTCCTGCGCGCCATCTTCGGCGAGAAGGCCTCGGACGTGCGCGACACCTCGCTGCGGGTGAAGCCGGGCGACTACGGCACCGTCGTGGAAGTGCGGGTCTTCAACCGTCACGGCGTCGAGAAGGACGAACGTGCGCTGCAGATCGAGCGTGAAGAGGTCGAGCAGCTGTCGCGGGACCGCGACGACGAGCTCGCGATCCTCGACCGCAACATCTATGCCCGTCTCAAGGACATGATCCTCGGCAAGACCGCGGTGAAGGGGCCGCGCGGCGTGCGCGCGAACTCCGAGATCACCGAGGAGCTTCTCGAGGGCCTGAGCCGCGGCCAGTGGTGGCAGCTCGCCCTGGCCGAGGAGAAGGACGCGCAGATCGTCGAGGCGCTGCACGAGCAGTACGAGGCGCAGAAGCGTCAGCTCGACGCGCGGTTCGAGGACAAGGTCGAGAAGGTCCGTCGTGGCGACGACCTGCCGCCGGGCGTGATGAAGATGGTCAAGGTCTTCGTCGCGGTGAAGCGCAAGCTGCAGCCGGGCGACAAGATGGCCGGCCGTCACGGCAACAAGGGCGTGATCAGCCGCGTGGTTCCGATGGAGGACATGCCGTTCCTCGAGGACGGCACGCCGGTCGACTTCTGCCTCAACCCGCTGGGTGTGCCGTCGCGCATGAACGTGGGCCAGATCCTCGAGACGCACATGGGCTGGGCTTCGCGCGGTCTGGGCATCCAGATCGACGAGGCGCTGCAGGACTACCGCCGCTCGGGTGACCTCACCCCGGTGCGGGAGGCCATGCGCATCGCCTACGGCGACGACGTCTACGAGGAGGGCCTCGCCGACATGGACGAGGAGCACTTCCTGGAGGCGGCGCAGAACGCCACCCGCGGCGTGCCGATCGCGACGCCGGTTTTCGACGGCGCGAAGGAGCCCGACGTCAACGACGCGCTGCGGCGCGCGGGCTTCGACGAGTCGGGGCAGTCGGTGCTGTTCGACGGTCGCACGGGCGAGCAGTTCTCGCGCCAGGTGACCGTGGGCGTGAAGTACCTGCTGAAGCTGCACCACCTGGTCGACGACAAGATCCACGCGCGTTCGACGGGGCCCTACTCCCTCGTCACCCAGCAGCCGCTGGGCGGCAAGGCGCAGTTCGGTGGCCAGCGTTTCGGGGAGATGGAGGTCTGGGCGCTGGAAGCCTATGGCGCCGCCTACACCCTGCAGGAAATGCTGACCGTGAAGTCGGACGACGTGGCGGGCCGGACCAAGGTCTACGAGAGCATCGTCAAGGGCGAGGACAACTACGAGGCGGGCGTTCCCGAGAGCTTCAACGTGCTCGTTAAGGAAGTCCGCGGCCTCGGCCTGAACATGGAACTCCTGGACGCGGAGGATGAGGAGTAACGGGGAATTTTCGGCCGAAAATTCTTCTGCCCGGGGTCTTTCATCCGAAGGACACCGGGCCTCCCCCCGACGCACCCTGATGCAAAGGTTTTGACATGAACCAGGAACTGACGAACAACCCGTTCAACCCGCTGACTCCGCCCAAGGTCTTCGACGAGATCAAGGTCTCGCTCGCGTCCCCGGAGCGGATCCTCAGCTGGTCGTACGGCGAGATCAAAAAGCCCGAGACGATCAACTACCGCACGTTCAAGCCCGAGCGTGACGGCCTTTTCTGCGCGCGCATCTTCGGCCCGATCAAGGACTACGAGTGCCTGTGCGGCAAGTACAAGCGCATGAAGTACCGCGGCGTCGTCTGCGAGAAGTGCGGCGTCGAGGTCACCCTGCAGAAAGTGCGCCGCGAGCGCATGGGCCACATCGAGCTGGCCGCGCCCTGCGCCCATATCTGGTTCCTCAAGTCGCTGCCCTCGCGCATCGGCCTGATGCTGGACATGACGCTGCGCGATCTCGAGCGGGTTCTCTACTTCGAGAACTACGTCGTGATCGAGCCCGGTCTGACGGACCTCGCCTACGGCCAGATGATGACCGAGGACGAGTTCCTCGACGCGCAGGACCAGTACGGCATGGACGCCTTCACCGCCAACATCGGCGCTGAAGCGATCCGCGAGATGCTGGCCGCGATCGACCTCGAGGCCGAGGCCGAGAACCTGCGCGCGGACCTCAAGGAAGCCACCGGCGAGCTGAAGCCCAAGAAGATCATCAAGCGCCTCAAGGTGGTCGAGAGCTTCCTGGAATCCGGCAACCGCCCGGAGTGGATGATCCTTACCGTCGTGCCGGTCATCCCGCCGGAACTGCGCCCGCTCGTCCCGCTGGACGGCGGCCGCTTCGCGACCTCGGACCTCAACGACCTCTACCGCCGCGTCATCAACCGGAACAACCGCCTCAAGCGGCTGATCGAACTGCGCGCGCCGGACATCATCGTCCGCAACGAAAAACGGATGCTGCAGGAAGCCGTCGACGCGCTGTTCGACAACGGCCGCCGCGGCCGCGTCATCACCGGCGCGAACAAGCGTCCGCTGAAATCGCTGTCCGACATGCTGAAAGGCAAGCAGGGCCGCTTCCGCCAGAACCTTCTGGGCAAGCGCGTCGACTTCTCGGGCCGCTCCGTCATCGTGACGGGCCCGGAGCTGAAGCTGCACCAGTGCGGGTTGCCGAAGAAGATGGCGCTCGAGCTCTTCAAGCCCTTCATCTACTCGCGGCTCGAGGCCAAGGGCCTGTCGAGCACCGTGAAGCAGGCGAAGAAGCTGGTCGAGAAGGAACGTCCCGAGGTCTGGGACATCCTCGACGAGGTCATCCGCGAGCACCCGGTCCTGCTGAACCGGGCGCCCACGCTGCACCGTCTCGGCATCCAGGCGTTCGAGCCCCAGCTCATCGAGGGCAAGGCGATCCAGCTGCACCCGCTGGTCTGCTCGGCCTTCAACGCGGACTTCGACGGCGACCAGATGGCCGTGCACGTCCCGCTGTCGCTCGAGGCGCAGCTGGAAGCGCGCGTCCTGATGATGTCGACGAACAACGTCCTGTCGCCGGCCAACGGCGCGCCGATCATCGTTCCCTCGCAGGACATGATTCTGGGCCTCTACTACCTCACCATCGAGCGTGAGGGCATGAAGGGCGAAGGCATGGCCTTCTCCTCCATCGAGGAGGTCGAGCATGCGCTGACGGCGGGCGAGGTGCACACGCACGCCAAGATCACCTGCCGCGTCAAGCAGATCGACGAGACCGGCCAGGAGATCGACAAGCGCTTCGACACGACGCCCGGCCGCGTGCGGCTCGGTGCTCTGCTGCCGATGAACGCCAAGGCGCCCTTCGAGCTGGTCAACCAGCTGCTGCGCAAGAAGGACGTGCAGCGCGTCATCGACACCGTCTACCGCTACTGCGGCCAGAAGGAGTCGGTGATCTTCTGCGACCAGATCATGTCGATGGGCTTCAAGGAGGCCTTCAAGGCGGGCATCTCGTTCGGCAAGGACGACATGGTCATCCCCGACAACAAGTGGAGCCTGGTCGAGGACACGCGTGAGCAGGTCAAGGACTTCGAGCAGCAGTACATGGACGGCCTGATTACCCAGGGCGAAAAGTACAACAAGGTCGTGGACGCCTGGTCGAAGTGCAACGACAAGGTCACCGACGCCATGATGAACACGATCTCGGCCGCCAAGCGCGACGAGACCGGGGCCGAGGCGGAACCCAACTCGGTCTACATGATGGCGCACTCCGGTGCCCGTGGCTCGGTCACGCAGATGAAGCAGCTGGGCGGGATGCGCGGCCTGATGGCGAAGCCGAACGGCGACATCATCGAGACGCCGATCATCTCGAACTTCAAGGAAGGTCTGACCGTTCTTGAATACTTCAACTCGACCCACGGCGCCCGGAAGGGTCTGTCGGACACGGCACTGAAGACGGCGAACTCGGGCTACCTGACCCGCCGCCTGGTGGACGTGGCGCAGGACTGCATCGTGCGCGAGCACGACTGCGGGACCGACCGCGCGATCACCGCGGAAGCGGCGATCAACGACGGCGAGGTCGTGGCCTCGCTGGGCGAGCGTGTCCTGGGTCGCGTCGCGGCCGACGATATCGTGAACCCGGTGACCGACGAGGTGCTGGTCCGCGAGGGTCAGCTCATCGACGAGCGCATGGCCGATTCCATCGAGGACGCGGCGATCCAGTCGGCGCGCATCCGCTCGCCGCTGACCTGCGAGGCCGACGAGGGCGTCTGCGCCATGTGCTACGGCCGTGACCTGGCGCGCGGCACGATGGTGAACACCGGCGAGGCCGTGGGCATCATCGCGGCGCAGTCGATCGGCGAGCCCGGCACGCAGCTGACGATGCGGACCTTCCACATCGGCGGCGTCGCGCAGGGTGGCCAGCAGTCCTTCCTCGAGGCCAGCCAGGACGGCATCATCGAGTTCGAGGGCCCCTCGACGCTCGAGAACGCGGCCGGCGAGACGCTGGTGATGGGCCGCAACATGAAGCTGCGGATCGTCGGCGACGACGGTGTCGAACGGGCCAGCCACAAGCTGGGCTACGGCACCAAGCTGTTCGTGCAGGAGGGTGACCGGATCGAGCGGGGCGCCAAGCTCTTCGAGTGGGACCCCTACACGCTGCCGATCATCGCCGAGAAGGACGGTATCGCCAAGCACGTCGACCTGGTGAACGGCGTGGCCGTGCGCGAGGAGACCGACGACGCCACCGGCATGACCCAGAAGATCGTGACCGACTGGCGCGCGGCCCCCAAGGGCAACGAGCTGAAGCCCGAGATCATCCTGATGGACCAGGATGGCGAGCCGGTCCGCAACGACGCGGGCAACCCGGTGACCTATCCGATGTCCGTGGACGCGATCCTGAGCTGTGAAGACGGTCAGGAGGTCAAGGCCGGCGACGTCGTGGCGCGGATCCCGCGCGAGGGCGCGAAGACGAAGGACATCACCGGCGGTCTGCCGCGTGTGGCCGAACTCTTCGAGGCACGCCGTCCCAAGGACCACGCGATCATCGCCGAGATCGACGGCTACGTGCGCTTCGGGAAGGACTACAAGAACAAGCGCCGCATCGCGATCGAGCCCGCGGACGACAGCCTGGACACCAAGGAATACATGATCCCGAAAGGGAAGCACATTCCCG
Organism: Salipiger mucosus DSM 16094; assembly: GCF_000442255.1. GTDB lineage: Bacteria > Pseudomonadota > Alphaproteobacteria > Rhodobacterales > Rhodobacteraceae > Salipiger > Salipiger mucosus. The sequence goes on from NZ_KE557273.1 coordinate 271,530, forward strand.
TGGCCGAAGGGGACTACGTCCAGAAGGGCGACTACATCATGGACGGGAACCCCGCGCCGCACGACATCCTCGCCATCATGGGGATCGAGGCGCTGGCGAACTACATGATCGACGAGGTGCAGGACGTGTATCGACTGCAGGGCGTGAAGATCAACGACAAGCACGTCGAGGTCATCGTCCGGCAGATGCTGCAGAAGTGGGAGATCACCGACAGCGGCGATACGACCCTTCTGAAGGGCGAGCACGTCGACAAGGCCGAGTTCATGGCAGCGAACGAGAAGATCGCGGCCAAGGGCGGCCGTCCCGCCGAGGGCGAGCCGATCCTGCTGGGCATCACCAAGGCGTCGCTGCAGACCCGGTCCTTCATCTCGGCGGCCTCCTTCCAGGAGACCACGCGGGTCCTCACCGAGGCATCGGTGCAGGGCAAGAAGGACAAGCTCGTGGGCCTCAAGGAGAACGTCATCGTGGGCCGCCTGATCCCGGCGGGCACCGGTGGCGCGACCCAGCGGGTGCGCAAGATCGCGACCGACCGCGACACCAAGGTGATCGACGCCAAGAAGGCCGAGGCGGATGCCGCGGCCGCGCTGGCGGCGCCCGAGGACGACCAGTCGGGCAACGACGTGATCGGGGGCGACGACTTCGACAACCTCGTGGTGGATACGCCCGAAAGCCGCGAGTGATCCTCGCCACAGGCTGAGACACCAAGCGCCCCCGCCATCCGGCGGGGGCGTTTTTCTTTGCGCGGCGGTGCGGCCGGGGCGGTCACGATGCCGTCAGGGCAGGCAACGGCGCGGGAGCGCCGGGCGTTCGGCTGATGTCATCAGCAGAGGAGGGCGCCATGACCGCCGCAAAGATCACCACCCTGACCGCGCTCGGCGCGCTTGTCGCCGGATCCGTGCTTGCGCAGGAGGCGCACGAGTGGGGCCGCAGGAACGCCGATTTCGAGCCGGCCTTCCCCGAGCAGACCCGCGCCGAGATCGTCGTCTCGTCCTATTCCTACGAGACCGAGGAACTGGCCACCGGCCTCGAGCACCCCTGGGCGATCGAGGCGCTGCCGGATGACGCCGGCCTGCTGGTGACCGAACGGTCGGGCCAGCTGCGCCACGTCGCGATGGACGGCACCGTCTCGGAGCCCATCGCGGGCGTGCCCGAGGTCTTCAACCGGTCCGCCGGCAACAGCACGCAGGCGGGCCTGCTGGATGTGAAGACGGGCCCGGATTTCGCCGAGACGCGGCATGTCTACCTGACCTATTCCAAGCCGATGAGCGACGGCATGTCGGTGACGGCCGCCGCGCGGGGCACGCTGTCGGAGGACATGACCGAGCTCACCGGGGTCGAGGACATCTTTGTGCAGGACCCGCCCTCCGCCTCGCCGATGCACTACGGCAGCCGGATCGTCTTTGACGGCGAGGGCCATGCCTTTGTGACCACGGGCGAGCATTTCACCGACGAAGAGCGGCAGATGGCGCAGGAGCTGGACAACACCTACGGCAAGGTGGTGCGGATCAACCTCGACGGCTCGGTGCCCGAGGACAATCCGTTTGTCGGCGACGAGGACGCGATGGATGCGATCTGGTCCTATGGCCACCGCAACGTGCAGGGCGCGGCGATGCGCGAGGACGGCACGCTGCTGACGCTCGAGCACGGGCCGGCCGGCGGCGACGAGATCAACATCCCGCAGCCCGGCGCCAACTACGGCTGGCCGGTGGTCGCCTACGGCACGCGCTACGGCGGGGGGCCCATCGGCAGCGGCGAGCCCCGGCAGGAGGGCATGGAAGAGCCCGCCTACTACTGGGACCCGGTGATCGCGCCGGGCGACATGACCTTCTACGAGGGCGAGATGTTCCCCGAATGGGAGGGCGACCTGCTGATCGGCGGGCTCGTGGCGCCGGGCATCGTGCGGCTGGCCTGGGACGGCGACCGCGTCTCGGAGGAAGAGCGGCTGCTGCGGGAGTTCGGCCGCGTGCGCGATGTCGAGGTGCTGGACGACGGATCGTTCCTGCTGGCGACCGACTACGGCGACGGGCAGGTGATCCACGTGACCCGCGCGGACGAGGGGGGCTGAGCCCGGAGCCTCTAGCGTCTGGCGGTGCGCCGCGCGGGGTGCTAAAGGCCGGTCATGCCGGCCCTTTCCGACAATATGCGCGGCGCGCTGCTGATGATCGCCGGGATGGCGGGCTTCACCTTCGGGGATGCCTGCATCAAGGCCATCGGCGAGGCGATGCCCCTGTCCCAGATCCTCGTGATCCGGGGGCTCTTTGCCAGCGCCTTCATCGCCGCGCTGGCGGCGGCGCTGGGTCAACTGCGCCTGCATATGTCGCGCCGCGACTGGGGCCTCGTGCTGCTGCGGGCCGTGGCCGAGGCGGGCGCGGCCTTCTTCTTTCTCACCGCATTGCGGCAGATGCCGCTCGCGAACGCGACGGCGCTGATGCAGACCACGCCGCTGAGCGTGACGCTGGCCTCGGCGCTGGTCTTTGCCGAGCCGGTGGGCTGGCGGCGGTGGAGCGCCATCGGCGTCGGCTTCCTGGGCATGCTGCTGATCGTGCGGCCCGGGACCGAGGGCTTCACCTCGGCCTCGATGCTGGCGCTGGTGGCGGTGCTTTGCGTGACGGTGCGCGATCTCGCGACGCGGCGAACCTCGGCGGCGGTGCCTTCGCTGACGGTGACGCTGGTCTCGTCGCTGGGGGTGATGGTCTTTGCCGGCAGCTGGGCGCTGGGGCAGGACTGGGTGCCGGTCACGCCGCGGCTGGGCTGGCTTCTGGCGGGGGCGACGCTGTTCATCATCGGCGGCTACAGCTTCAGCGTACTGGTCATGCGCGTGGGCGACGTGGGGTTCATCGCACCCTTCCGCTACACCGGGCTGGTCTGGGCGCTGATCCTGGGGCTCGTGATCTTCGGCGACTGGCCGCATCCGCTGACGCTGGTGGGCGCGGCGGTGATCGCGGGGACGGGCCTCTTTACCCTGTGGCGCGAGCGGCGGTCGCGGCGGCTTCAGGCAAAGACGCTACGGACGTGATCCGCGGTGATGCCGAAACGCTCGCGCAGGACCGCGAGGGTTTCGGGGCTGGCAGGCGGCAGGTCCACGGGACGGGCGCGTGAGGACTGGCGCGAGTCGTTGAAGTCGCTGTGGCCGCGCACGAACATGGCGCTGTCGGTGAAGCTGACCACGGGCATGAAGCGGGCGACCTTGCCGTGGGCGAAGTTCATGATGCTCTGCGTCACGCCGCCCTGCAGGCACATGGCCATGCCCATCGGGTAGGAATTGAGGACCGTCTCCTCGCCGTGCAGCCCCTCGGCGGAGGGGCGCAGGATGTAGCCGCGATTGTAGTCGAGCGTGACGAGGCGGTTGCGGCTGCGCAGCCCCTCGAGCATCGCCGCGTCCGCGCGGATGCGGGCGATGAAGTCGCGCGCGACGGTGTCGTCGTCGTCGAGCCGGAACTGCAGGCAGGGGGCCGCGGGGTCGTGCCGCGCGGCGTTCAGCACCTCGCGGCAGGTGGCGCGGTGCGGGCCGGGCGGCCGCGCGACCACGACGGCCTGCGGCAGGTCCGCGACCAAGGCGAGCAGGCGTTCGGCGTGGGCCTCGGGGAGGGCTTCGTCGATCAGCAGGACGAAGGTGAAGTCGGGGTCGGTCTGGCCGCGCAGGCCGGGCAGGGTGATCGCCTCGAAGGTGCGGAAGCGCTGCTCCATGCGGGCCTTTGAATAGAGGTAGGCGCGCCGCTCGGCGATGCTGGCATGCTCGACCTGGAAGCCGCCCTCGGCGGGCCAGGAAAAGCGGCACAATCCGATGGCCTGCATCGCGGGACTCCTCTATGAACCGGTCACGCCTGCATCGCACCGCCGGGCCACGGCTGGCAAGGTGGCGAGCGTTGTTGACAAGCCCCGCGACTCCCCCTATACGCGCCTCAATTCGCTAGGGCGTAGTGCGTCCGGCGCGTTTTACAGAACTGGAGCGGTCACGATCCGGGCCATGGCCCCGATCCTCTGGACACCCACCGCGTCGCTCTCTGACTGGGAGCGCATGCGGTGCTTTGCGTCGTCTCCCGGCCACGGATGGGGCGGCGCGTCATCGGTGACCCGCGGACGCGCGGGGCGCCTGAAAACCTGAAAGACGCATGGGGCCGACCCCGTGCACCACATATGTGAGAGAACACGGGGAAAGAGACCCAAATGCCAACGATCCAGCAGCTGATCCGCAAGCCGCGGCAGCCGAAAGTCAAGCGTTCGAAGTCGATGCACCTGCAGGAGTGCCCGCAGAAGCGGGGCGTCTGCACGCGCGTCTATACCACCACGCCCAAGAAGCCGAACTCGGCCATGCGGAAGGTCGCCAAGGTGCGCCTGACCAATGGCTACGAGGTCATCAGCTACATTCCCGGCGAATCGCACAACCTGCAGGAGCACTCGGTCGTGCTTATCCGCGGCGGCCGTGTGAAGGACCTTCCCGGCGTCCGCTACCACATCCTGCGCGGTGTGCTGGATACGCAGGGCGTCAAGGACCGGAAGCAGCGTCGCTCGAAATACGGCGCGAAGCGTCCGAAGTAAGAGGAAGAAGAGATGTCTCGTCGTCACGCTGCAGAGAAGCGCGAAATCCTGCCCGACGCCAAGTATGGCGACCGGGTCCTGACCAAGTTCATGAACAACCTGATGGTCGACGGCAAGAAGTCGGTCGCGGAGAAGATCGTCTACAACGCGCTCGAGCGCGTCGAAGGCAAGGTGAAGCGGGCGCCGGTGGAAGTGTTCCACGAGGCGCTCGACAACATCAAGCCGGCCGTCGAGGTCCGTTCGCGCCGCGTGGGCGGTGCCACCTACCAGGTGCCCGTCGAGGTCCGCCCCGAGCGTCGTGAGGCGCTGGCGATCCGCTGGCTCATCACCGCATCGCGTTCGCGCAACGAGAACACGATGGAAGAGCGTCTTGCTGGCGAGCTGATCGATGCCGTCCAGTCGCGCGGTTCCGCCGTGAAGAAGCGCGAAGACACCCACAAGATGGCCGACGCCAACAAGGCGTTCAGCCACTACCGCTGGTAAGCCCAGGAAAGGCAGTCCATCATGGCACGCGATTATCCGCTCGAGCGTTACCGCAACTTCGGCATCATGGCCCACATCGATGCCGGCAAGACCACGACGACCGAACGCATCCTCTTCTACACCGGCCGGTCCCACAAGATCGGTGAGGTCCACGATGGCGCGGCCACGATGGACTGGATGGAGCAGGAGCAGGAACGCGGGATCACCATCACCTCCGCGGCAACCACGACCTTCTGGCAGTGGCAGGAAGATCCGACCGCCGAAGGCACGTCGGACACCAAGTTCCGCTACAACATCATCGACACCCCCGGCCACGTCGACTTCACCATCGAGGTCGAGCGGTCGCTGGCCGTGCTCGACGGTGCGATCTGCCTCCTGGACGGTAACGCCGGCGTCGAGCCGCAGACCGAGACCGTGTGGCGTCAGGCCGACCGCTACGAGGTGCCGCGCATCGTGTTCGTCAACAAGATGGACAAGATCGGCGCCGACTTCTTCAACTGCGTGAAGATGATCAAGGACCGCACGGGCGCGACCCCGGTTCCGGTCAACTTCCCGATCGGTGCGGAAGACAAGCTCGAGGGCATCGTCGACCTGATCACCATGGAAGAGTGGGTCTGGAAGGGCGAAGACCTGGGCGCCTCCTGGGTGCGTGGCCCGATCCGCGACGAGCTCAAGGACCTCGCCGACGAGTGGCGCTCGCACATGATCGAGAACGCCGTCGAGCAGGACGACGAGGCCATGGAAGCCTACCTCGAAGGCGAAGAGCCCGACATCGACACCCTGCGGAAGCTCATCCGCAAGGGCACGCTGAACCTGTCCTTCGTGCCGGTTCTGGGTGGCTCGGCCTTCAAGAACAAGGGCGTCCAGCCGCTGCTCAACGCCGTGGTCGACTTCCTGCCCGGTCCGCTCGACGTGCCGCCCTACATGGGCTTCTCGCCGGACGACGAGACCGAGACGCGCAACATCGAGCGCAAGCCCGGTGACGAGCAGCCCTTCGCGGGCCTCGCGTTCAAGATCATGAACGACCCCTTCGTCGGCTCGCTGACCTTCTGCCGCATCTACTCGGGCCTGCTCGAGAAGGGTGGTTCGGTCATGAACTCGACCAAGGGCAAGCGCGAGCGCATCGGCCGCATGATGATGATGCACTCGAACTCGCGGGAAGAGATCGACTGGGCCGGTTCGGGCGACATCATCGCCATCGCGGGCCTCAAGGAGACCACCACGGGCGACACGCTCTGCGACTCGCAGAAGCAGGTCGTGCTGGAAACCATGACCTTCCCCGATCCGGTGATCGAGATCGCGGTCGAGCCCAAGACCAAGGCCGACCAGGAGAAGATGTCCGCGGGCCTTCAGCGCCTCGCGGCCGAAGACCCGTCGTTCAAGGTGGAAACCGACCTCGAGTCGGGCCAGACCATCATGAAGGGCATGGGCGAACTTCACCTGGACATCCTGGTTGACCGTCTCAAGCGCGAGTTCAAGGTCGAGGCGAACATCGGTGCCCCGCAGGTGGCCTACCGCGAGACCATCGGTCACGCGATCGAGCACACCTACACCCACAAGAAGCAGTCGGGTGGTTCGGGTCAGTTCGCCGAGGTCCAGCTCGAGATCTCCCCGACCGAGCCGGGCGAAGGCTACTCGTTCGAGAGCCGCATCGTCGGCGGTGCCGTGCCCAAGGAATACATCCCGGGCGTGGAAAAGGGCATCAACTCGGTCATGGACTCGGGTCCGCTCGCCGGCTTCCCGGTGATCGACTTCAAGGTCGCGCTGGTCGACGGCAAGTTCCACGACGTGGACTCCTCGGTCCTCGCGTTCGAGATCGCATCGCGGATGTGCATGCGCGAAGGTCTTCGCAAGGCCGGCGCCAAGCTGCTCGAGCCGATGATGAAGGTCGAGGTGGTCACGCCCGAGGAATACACGGGCTCGGTCATCGGTGACCTGACCTCGCGTCGCGGGCAGGTGTCGGGCCAGGAGCCGCGCGGCAACGCCGTGGCGATCCAGTCCTTCGTGCCGCTGGCGAACATGTTCGGCTACATCAACACGCTGCGGTCGATGACCTCGGGCCGCGCGCAGTTCACGATGCAGTTCGACCACTACGATCCGGTTCCGCAGAACATCTCGGAAGAGATCCAGTCCAAGTACGCATAAAGCCGGGTGGCGGGGCCGGTCCCCGCCCTACCCACCACCGTAGGGTGGGGCCACGCCCCACCATCCGACAGAAAAAGGAGCCAATACCATGGCAAAGGAAAAGTTTGAGCGCGGCAAGCCGCACGTGAACATCGGCACGATCGGGCACGTTGACCACGGCAAGACGACGCTGACGGCGGCGATCACGAAGTACTTCGGCGACTTCCGTGCGTACGACCAGATCGACGGCGCACCGGAGGAGAAGGCGCGCGGGATCACGATCTCGACGGCGCACGTGGAATACGAGACCGAGAACCGTCACTACGCGCACGTCGACTGCCCCGGCCACGCCGACTACGTGAAGAACATGATCACCGGCGCGGCGCAGATGGACGGCGCGATCCTCGTGGTGAACGCGGCTGACGGCCCGATGCCGCAGACCCGCGAGCACATCCTGCTGGGCCGCCAGGTGGGCATCCCCGCCATGGTCGTGTTCCTCAACAAGGTCGACCAGGTGGACGACGAGGAACTGCTCGAGCTGGTCGAGATGGAAGTGCGCGAGCTGCTCTCCGAGTACGACTTCCCGGGCGACGACATCCCGATCATCGCGGGCTCGGCGCTTGCGGCGATGAACGGCGAGACCCCGGAAATCGGCGAAGAGAAGATCAAGGAGCTGATGGCCGCGGTGGACGAGTACATCCCCACCCCCGAGCGTGCCGTCGACCAGCCCTTCCTGATGCCGATCGAGGACGTGTTCTCGATCTCCGGCCGTGGCACCGTGGTGACCGGCCGCGTCGAGCGCGGCGTGATCAACGTCGGCGACGAGATCGAGATCGTGGGCATCAAGGACACCCGCAAGACGACCTGCACCGGCGTCGAGATGTTCCGCAAGCTGCTCGACCGCGGTGAAGCGGGCGACAACATCGGCGCGCTGCTGCGCGGCATCGACCGCGACGACGTCGAGCGCGGCCAGGTGCTGTGCAAGCCGAAGTCGGTGACGCCGCACACCAAGTTCGAGTGCGAGGTCTACATCCTGACCAAGGAAGAGGGCGGCCGCCACACGCCGTTCTTCGCGAACTACCGTCCGCAGTTCTACTTCCGCACGACGGACGTGACCGGCACGGTGACGCTTCCCGAGGGCACCGAGATGGTGATGCCGGGCGACAACCTGAAGTTCGAGGTCGAGCTCATCGCGCCGATCGCGATGGAAGACGGCCTGCGCTTCGCCATCCGCGAAGGCGGCCGCACCGTCGGCTCGGGCGTCGTCTCCAAGATCCTCGAGTGATCCAAGTCGGATGCGACGGTCAGGCCAGGGCCCGCGCGGTCCCGGCCTGATCCGTCGCCCCGACCTTGAATACCGGGACGGGCTCTGCCCGTCCCAAACGGGTCCGAAGAGGGGACGGGGTGGTCCCGTCTCCTCCTCTCGACTCTCACGCCTATGAAAAGGCAGACCGAACAATGCAAAGCCAGAACATTCGCATCCGGCTCAAGGCGTTCGACTACCGCGTGCTGGACTCCAGCACGCAGGAAATCGTGAACACCGCCAAGCGGACCGGCGCGCAGGTGCGCGGCCCGATCCCGCTGCCGAACAAGATCGAGAAGTTCACCGTTCTGCGTGGCCCCCACGTGAACAAGAAATCCCGCGACCAGTTCGAGATCCGCACCCACAAGCGGCTGCTCGACATTGTCGACCCGACCCCGCAGACGGTGGACGCGCTCATGAAGCTCGACCTCGCCGCCGGCGTGGACGTCGAGATCAAGGTGTAAGGAGGGCAACGCTCATGATGCGCTCTGGAGTCATCGCAAAGAAAGTCGGCATGACCCGGCTGTTCATGGAGGACGGGAAGCAGGTTCCCGTGACCGTCCTTCAACTCGACGGATGCCAGGTGGTCGCGCAGCGCACCGCCGACAAGGACGGCTACACCGCCGTCCAGCTGGGCTCGGGCTCGGTCAAGGCAAAGAACGTCACCAAGGCCCTGCGCGGCCACTTCGCCGTCGCGAAGGTCACGCCCAAGCGCAAGATCGCGGAATTCCGCGTCGCGCCGGAGAACATGATCGGCGTCGGTGAGGAAATCACCGCCGACCATTACTTCGAGGGCCAGTTCGTCGACGTCTGCGGCACCACCATCGGCAAGGGCTTTGCCGGCGGCATGAAGCGGCACAACTTCCGTGGCCTCGAAGCCACGCACGGCGTGTCGATCAGCCACCGTTCGCACGGCTCGACCGGTCAGTGCCAGGACCCGGGCAAGGTCTTCAAGGGCAAGAAGATGGCCGGCCACATGGGCGCTGTCCGCGTGACCACGCAGAACCTGCAGGTCGTGCGCACCGACAGCGAACGCGGCCTGATCATGATCAAGGGCGCCGTTCCGGGCTCGAAGGGCGGCTGGGTGACCATCAAGGACGCCGTGAAGAAGCCGTTCCCCGACGGGGCGATCCTGCCCGCCGCGCTGAAGTCGGCCGCCGACGAAGCCGCGCGTGCCGCCGAAGAGGCTGCCCGCCAGGCCGAGGAAGAGGCCAAGGCTGCCGAGGAGGCCCGCCTGGCCGAGGAAGCGGCTCAGCAGGAAGAGGCGCTGAAGGAAGCCGAGGCCGAGATCGACGCCGAGAAGGAAGCCGGTGTGGATCCTTCGGGTGAAAAGAAGGAAGGCGAGCAATGAAACTCGACGTGATCAAACTCGACGGCGGTGCCGCGGGCGAAGTCGAGCTGACGGACGAGATCTTCGATCTCGAGCCGCGCGCCGACATCCTGCACCGCGTGGTCCGCTGGCAGCGCAACAAGGCGCAGGCCGGCACCCACAAGGCCAAGACCCGGTCCGAGACCAGCTACTCGACCAAGAAGATCTATCGCCAGAAGGGCACCGGCGGCGCACGCCACGGTGACCGCAACGCGCCGATCTTCCGCAAGGGCGGCATCTACAAGGGCCCCGTGCCGCGCAGCCACGCGCACGAGCTGCCCAAGAAGGTCCGCCAGCTGGGTCTGAAGCTGGCGCTTTCGGCGAAAGCCAAGGCCGGCAACCTGGTGGTGATCGACAACGCCGACGCCGACGGCAAGACCAAGACCCTGGCGAACCAGGTGAAGGCTCTTGGCTGGAAGCGCGCGCTGGTCATCGACGGCGCCGAGGTCAACGAGAACTTCGCCCGTGCCGCGGCGAACATCGACGGCCTCGACGTGCTGCCGAGCGTGGGCGCGAACGTGTATGACATCCTCAAGCGTGACACGCTGGTGCTCACCAAGGCGGGTGTCGAAGCTCTGGAGGCTCGACTGAAATGAGTGCCAAGGCAGAACATTACGACGTGATCCGCAAGCCGGTCGTCACCGAGAAATCCACCATGGTCGGCGAGAACGGCGCGGTGGTCTTCGAAGTGGCGATCGACGCGACCAAACCCCAGGTCAAGGAGGCCGTCGAGGCGCTCTTCGGCGTGAAGGTGAAGGCGGTCAACACCACCATCACCAAGGGCAAGGTCAAGCGGTTCCGTGGCCAGATGGGCCGCCGCAACGACGTCAAGAAGGCCTATGTCACCCTCGAGGATGGCAACACCATTGACGTGACCACCGGCCTGTAATAGGCACGGCCATCTTTCGCGGCGCCGGATTCGTTCGGCGCCGCGTGACTTTGGCGGAAACGCCGTCCGGGGTGCCCGTTTCGGGCACGCCGTTCCACCGGGGACCTTCGGGGCCCTACGACCGAGGCGGGATCTCCCGCCGACCACATAGCGGGCCCCACGGGGTCCCGTGTCTGAAAACGGAAGACAGAAAGCATGGCACTCAAGTCGTACAAGCCGACGACGCCGGGCCAGCGCGGGCTGGTGCTGATCGACCGTTCGGAGCTGTACAAAGGACGTCCCGTCAAGAGCCTTACCGAGGGCCTGACGAAGAAGGGCGGCCGGAACAACACCGGACGGATCACCGCACGTCGCCGCGGCGGTGGCGCAAAGCGTCTCTACCGGATCGTCGATTTCAAGCGGAACAAGTTCGACGTCAACGGCATCGTCGTTCGCATCGAATACGACCCCAACCGCACGGCCTTCATCGCGCTCGTCCAGTATGACGACGGCGAACAGGCCTATATCCTCGCGCCCCAGCGTCTCGCCATCGGCGACAAGGTCGTCTCGAGCGCGAAGGCCGACATCAAGCCCGGCAACTGCATGCCCTTCTCCGGCATGCCGATCGGCACGATCGTCCACAACATCGAGCTGAAGCCCGGCAAGGGCGGCCAGATCGCACGCGCCGCGGGCACCTACGCCCAGTTCGTCGGCCGTGACGGCGGCTACGCACAGATCCGCCTGTCGTCGGGCGAGCTGCGCCTGGTCCGCCAGGAATGCCTGGCCACGGTCGGCGCCGTGTCGAACCCCGACAACAGCAACCAGAACATCGGCAAGGCCGGCCGGACCCGTCACATGGGCAAGCGTCCCAGTGTGCGCGGTGTGGTCATGAACCCGATCGACCACCCCCACGGCGGCGGCGAAGGCCGCACCTCGGGCGGCCGTCACCCGGTCACCCCCTGGGGCAAGCCGACCAAGGGCAAGCGGACCCGCGACACGAACAAGGCGTCGCAGAAGCTCATCGTCCGCTCCCGTCACGCCAGGAAGAAGGGTCGCTAACACATGTCGCGCTCTGTTTGGAAAGGCCCTTTCGTCGACGCTTACGTCCTGAAAAAGGCGGAGAAGTCGCGCGAAGGCGGCAAGAACGAAGTCATCAAGATCTGGTCGCGCCGCTCGACGATCCTGCCCCAGTTCGTGGGCCTGACGTTCGGCGTCTACAACGGCCACAAGCACGTTCCCGTGCTGGTCTCCGAGGACATGATCGGCCAGAAGTTCGGTGAATACTCGCCGACCCGCACCTACTACGGGCACGCGGCCGACAAGAAAGCCAAAAGGAAGTAAGCCATGGGCAAGGATAAGAATCCCCGCCGCGTGGCGGACAACGAGGCGATGGCCAAGCTGCGCATGCTGCGCACCTCGCCGCAGAAGCTCAACCTGGTGGCCGCGCTGATCCGGGGCAAGAAGGTCGACAAGGCTCTGAACGACCTGACCTTCTCGAAGAAGCGGATTGCCGTGGACGTGAAGAAGTGCCTTCAGTCCGCTATCGCGAACGCCGAGAACAACCACGGGCTGGACGTCGACGAGCTGGTCGTCGCCGAGGCCTTCGTGGGCAAGAACCTTGTGATGAAGCGCGGCCGTCCCCGGGCGCGTGGCCGCTTCGGCCGCATCAACAAGCCGTTCTCGGAAATCACCATCAAGGTGCGCCAGATCGAGGAGCAAGCCTAATGGGTAACAAGACCAATCCGATCGGCATGCGCCTTCAGGTCAACCGCACCTGGGACAGCCGCTGGTACGCCGATACCAAGGACTACGGTGATCTCCTGCTCGAGGATATCGCGATCCGCGAGTTCATCCACGACGAGTGCAAGCAGGCCGGCGTGGCCCGCGTGATCATCGAGCGTCCGCACAAGAAGTGCCGCGTGACGGTGCACACCGCGCGTCCGGGCGTGATCATCGGCAAGAAGGGCGCCGACATCGAGGTGCTTCGCAAGAAGCTGGCCAAGATGACGGACTCCGAGCTGCACCTCAACATCGTCGAGGTCCGCAAGCCCGAGCTGGACGCCCGTCTCGTGGGCGAGAGCATCGCGCAGCAGCTCGAGCGCCGGGTGTCCTTCCGCCGCGCCATGAAGCGCGCGGTGCAGAACGCCATGCGCATGGGCGCGCTCGGCATCCGCGTGAACGTCGCCGGCCGTCTGGGCGGTGCCGAGATCGCACGGACCGAGTGGTACCGCGAGGGCCGCGTGCCCCTGCACACCCTGCGTGCCGACATCGACTTCGCCAACGTCGAGGCTTCGACTCCCTATGGCATCATCGGGATCAAGGTCTGGATCTTCAAAGGCGAAATCATGGAGCATGACCCGTCCGCCCGCGATCGCAAGTCGCAGGAAATCCAGGACGGTCCGGCTCCGCGCGGCGCCATGGGCGGCCGTCGCTGAGGAGGCTTGAACAATGCTGCAACCGAAACGCACAAAATTCCGCAAGATGCAGAAGGGCCGGATCAAGGGCGACGCCAAGGGCGGCTCTGATCTGAACTTCGGGCACTACGGTCTCAAGGCACTTGAGCCCGAGCGCGTGACGGCGCGTCAGATCGAGGCGGCTCGCCGCGCGATGACCCGCCACATGAAGCGCCAGGGCCGGGTCTGGATCCGCATCTTCCCGGACACCCCCGTGACCGCCAAGCCCATCGAAGTTCGTATGGGTAAGGGCAAGGGCTCGGTCGATCGCTGGGCCTGCAAGGTCAAGCCCGGCCGCGTGATGTTCGAGATCGACGGCGTCGCCGAGAACATCGCCCGCGAGGCGCTGCGCCTGGCCGCAATGAAGCTGCCGATCAAGACGCGCGTCGTGGTCCGCGAGGACTGGTAAGCGCCGGCAGTCGCGCTTCGCGACACTTCATATGGGCCCCCGCCGGGAGACCGGCGGGGGCCTTTTCATGCTCGGGTGACGGGGCGGGGCCTCTCAGCCCGGGAAGATCGGCGCCATCTCACGCTGGAAGGCGGCCCAGGTCATGGTGGCGCGATTGCCCGCGTAGCCGTGGTAGTGCGAGCGCCCCGAGGAATTGGGCAGCCCCGCCCAGATGCGCGCGAGGTTGTTCATGAAGGCGGTGCGCGTGATCTCGCCCCGTTGCAGGGCGCCGAGGCCCGCCTCGTGCAGCAGCAGGTCGGCGAGCCGGTCCTGCACGCGCGGGGAAAAGCGGGTTTCGGCGGGCAGGTTCAGTGCCTCGACCAGGCGCCGCAGGGTGGCCGGAATGAACTGGTAGCGGCCGATGGCATGGGGTTGCCCCGGGGTGCGGTCGATCCAGGCGAAAATTTCGGACAGGCGCAGCTGCGTGGGCGGGCGCCGCGGCTTGATGCGGGCGCCGTATTGCACCGCGTCGTAGCCTGCCGGCCCGGCCTCGGCCCGGGCGATGATGTGGCGGATGCGTTCCGCCTTGCCCGCAAGCGGGCCGGGCGCGAGATCGGGCGTGAGCCGGGCGCGCGAGAGCAGGCTGCGGCCCCCGGTGCTGCCGGTGAAGAGGCTGGGACTGCCGCCCGTGGGCGCGGCAGACCCGGTGGAGAACAGCGGCTGCCCGGCCTGCAGCAGGGGCCCCCGGTCGTCGTCCTGCGGCGCGACGAAAAGCTGCGCGCGGGCCTGCGCGAGGGCCGGGCCCGCGAGCGCCAGCATCAGCGGCAGGAGGAGGAGGCGCAGCAGGGCCAGCGAGGAGGCGATTCCCGACATGGCGGGCAAGCTGCCCCAAACCGGTTGAGAAACCCTTGCCCCTCTCGCCAAGCCGCCAAGGATGGGCTAGATCGGCGTCATGTCCCAGGTTCGCTCGCTCTTCGCCACCCGTCTCTACCGCGCCGCGCTCTCCGAGCACGGTCCCGCCATCGATCCCGCCGAGCTCGAGGCCTCGTGCTATTCCATCGCCGAGGACGACGAGGCGGGGCAGGAATGGTGCGAGACCGAGGGCTATCCCGGCTATACCTCCTATGCCTCGCTGACCGATCTGCCCTGGCGCTTCCCGATCTTCGCGGACCTCGTGAAATCGCTCGACAAGCACGTCATGGCCTTTGCCGAGGATCTCGAGTTCGACCTTGGCGACAAGGGGCTGGTGCTCGAGGACATCTGGATCAACATCCTGCCCGAGGGCGGCAGCCACGGCTCGCACATCCACCCGCATTCGGTGATCTCGGGGACGACCTATGTCGCGATGCCCGACGGTGCCTCGGCGCTCAAGCTCGAGGACCCGCGGCTGGGCTTCATGATGGCGGCCCCGGCGCGCCGCAAGGGCTGCCGCGAGGAGCTGCGCAGCTTCGTCTACGAGACGCCGGCGGTGGGCGACGTCCTGCTCTGGGAAAGCTGGCTGCGCCACGAGGTGCCGATGAACATGGCCGAGGACGAGCGCATCTCGGTCAGCTTCAACTATAAGTGGGAGTGATCGCTGGTCCGGCCTGCGGCCGGCAATCGCTCCGGGGGAGCGATTGAAGCGATCACGGGCGGAGCCCCGCGGTCCGGGCCTTGGGCCGGCAAACGCTCCGGGGGAGCGTTTGAGTTCCGAACGGGCGGAGCCCAGCGGTCCGGCCTTCGGCCGGCAATCGCTCCGGGGGAGCGATTGAAGCGATCACGGGCGGAGCCCCGCGCGTAACGCCTCAGGTCTGCGCCACCAGGGTCGGGGTCTGGACCCCGACGAAGGCCACGTCGTCCCAGGTGACATCCGAGTCCTGCAGGTCGATCGTGACGTCGCGGGCGGCCTGCGTGGCGCTTTCGTAGCGCAGCAGTAGTTCGGTCGAGAGCGTGTCGTCGCCCTCGCTTCCGGTCACGGGCGCGTAGGAGCTGCCCGAGCCTTCGCTGAGCTGCATGACGATATCGAGGCCGGGCTCGGCGCCGTCCTCGGTGTCGTTCGGGCCGGCGTCCTCGTTGTCGTCTTCGGGGGAGTCGCTCGGCTCGTCCCAGTCGAAAGCGACGGCCGTGAGGGCCAAAGCGGCCATACCAAATACCAGAAACAGCAATTCCGATCTCCCGAATTCAATTGGAATTGGCCAATTGTGGCATAAATCGGCCCTGTGGGGAGGCGCGATCTCCGGGAAGCACTGTTTTCACGCCCCGCGCGCTAGCCCATCATCGCGGGAAGCAGGCTCCGGCACCTGTCGCTGACGTCCCGGTTGTCCCCGCCAAGGGCCTCCCAGCGGGTCCGCAGCGCCGCGACCTTCGCCTCCTGTGGCGCGGTCCAGGGGCGCGTCTCGTCTTCGCCGAGGTAGACCGCCATGAGCATGGCGCTGACCCGGATGAAGCTGCGTTCCTCGGCGGTGCAGAGGCTGGCGGCCTCGGGGCTGTCCAGCCGGCCGAGCTCGCTGGCGATCTCGGCGCGCAGGCCCGCTGTCAGCGGCAGGTCATCAAGCTCGGTGTGCATCGCGGAGCCCGTCGGCGTGGTAGAGGTCGGCGTGGTGGGCTGGCAGGCGGCCAGGGCGAGCAGGGCGGCAATCAGGGCAGGGCGGGCGAACATGGCGGGTCTCCGGTTTCATGACTGTACCCGATGCAGTATCCGGGGGCGCGGGACCCGGCGCATTGACCCGGCGCAACGGCTCGCGGGCGGGCGGCCGGACGGCCGACGGGCGGCGATCCCGCCGGTTGCTCGGGAAACCCTTGCCAAGCTGGCAAATCCCGCCTATACGGCCCGCTCATCCACCTCCACCGGGAATCAGGGTGACCCGCGTTAACGACGGGGCCTTCCGGTGATGTTGAAAAGGAGCGATCCAGATGGACGCCAAGGAACTGCGAGCCAAGACCCCGGATCAGCTCCGGGACGAGCTTGTGGCGCTGAAGAAGGAGGCCTTCAACCTCCGCTTCCAGAAAGCCACCGGCCAGATGGAAAACACCGCGCGCATGCGCCAGGTGCGCCGCGACGCGGCCCGCGTTAAGACGATTCTGAACGAAAAGGCCGCCGGCGCGGCTCAGGAGGCGTAAGACATGCCCAAGCGTATTCTCCAAGGCACCGTGACCTCCACCGCCAACGCCCAGACCGTCACCGTTTCGGTCGTGCGTCGCTTCAAGCACCCCGTGCTTCAGAAGACGATCAAGAAGTCCAAGAAATACCGCGCCCACGACGAGGCCGGGAAATTCGCCGTCGGCGATTTCGTGCGGATCATCGAATGCGCACCAAAGTCGAAGACGAAACGCTGGGAGGTTGTTACCGACTCTTCGGGGTGGGAATAACTTTTCGGTTTGAACGAAACCCTGGGGGGTCGAACGAAAACAACCCCCATAGGTCGGGAGAAACCACATGATCCAGATGCAGACCAATCTGGATGTCGCTGACAATTCCGGTGCCCGGAAAGTTCAGTGCATCAAGGTCCTCGGCGGCTCGCATCGCCGCTACGCATCGGTCGGCGACATCATCGTCGTCTCGGTGAAAGAGGCCATTCCGCGCGGCCGCGTGAAGAAGGGTGACGTCCGCAAGGCCGTCGTCGTGCGCACCGCCAAGGAAGTCCGTCGTGAGGATGGCACGTCCATCCGCTTCGACCGCAACGCCGCCGTCATCCTGAACAACTCGGGCGAGCCGATCGGCACCCGTATTTTCGGGCCGGTGGTTCGCGAGCTGCGTGCGAAGAACTTCATGAAGATCATCTCGCTGGCTCCGGAGGTGCTCTGATGGCTGCCAAGCTGAAAAAAGGTGACAACGTCATCGTTCTGACCGGCAAGGACAAGGGCAAGACCGGGACCATCGAGTCCGTCAGCCCGAAGACCGGCAAGGCCGTCGTCGGCGGTCTGAACATGGCCGTGCGCCACACCCGCCAGAGCCAGCAGAGCCAGGGCGGGCGCATCCCGCAGGCCATGCCGATCGACCTGTCGAACCTCGCCATCGTCGATGCAAACGGCAAACCGACCCGCGTGGGCTTCCGCATGGAAGGCGACAAGAAGGTCCGTTTCGCCAAGACCACGGGGGACGTGATCGATGCTTGATAACGCAACCTACACCCCGCGTCTGCGCACGCAGTTCCGCGAGACGATCAAGCCGGCCCTCAAGGAAGAGTTCGGCTACAAGAACGACATGCAGATCCCGCGTCTGGACAAGATCGTTCTGAACATCGGTTGCGGTGCCGAGGCCGTGAAGGACTCGAAGAAGGCGAAGTCGGCCCAGGACGACCTGTCCGCCATCGCCGGCCAGCACGCCGTCATCACCAAGGCGAAGAAGTCGATCGCAGGCTTCCGCGTGCGTGAAGACATGCCGCTGGGCGCCAAGGTGACCCTGCGCGGTGACCGGATGTACGACTTCCTCGACCGCCTGATCGGGATCGCGATGCCGCGCATCCGCGACTTCCGCGGCGTGAAGCCGTCCTTCGACGGCCGTGGCAACTTTGCCATGGGCATCAAGGAGCACATCGTGTTCCCGGAGATCGAGTTCGACAAGGTCGACGAGGTCTGGGGCATCGACGTCATCATCACCACCACCGCCGCAACCGACGCGGAAGCCAAGGCGCTGTTGAAGCATTTCAACATGCCCTTCAACGCCTGAGGAGCGAGACACATGGCCAAGAAATCCATGATCGAACGCGAGAAGAAGCGTCAGCGCCTGGTGGAGAAGTATGCCGCCAAGCGTGCCGCGCTCAAAGAGATCGCGAACGACGAAAGCAAACCGATGGAAGAGCGCTTCAAGGCTCGCCTGACGCTGGCGAAACTGCCGCGCAATTCCTCGCCGACCCGCCTGCACAACCGGTGCCAGCTCACCGGACGTCCCCACGCCTATTACCGCAAGCTGAAGATCAGCCGTATCGCCCTGCGCGACCTCGGTTCGACCGGCCAGCTTCCGGGCATGGTCAAGTCGAGCTGGTAAGGGAGGGTATGATATGAACGATCCTATCGGCGATATGCTCACCCGTATCCGCAACGCTCAGCTCCGGCACAAGTCCACCGTGACCACGCCGGCGTCGAAGCTGCGTGGCTGGGTGCTCGATGTGCTCGCGGACGAAGGTTACATCCGCGGCTACGAGACCGGGACCGACGCGAACGGTCACCCGACTCTCGTCATCAGCCTGAAGTACTTCGACGGCGCCCCCGTCATTCGCGAGCTGCAGCGGGTCTCGACCCCCGGCCGCCGCGTCTACAAGGGCGTCACGGACATCCCGCAGGTCCGCCAGGGCCTGGGTGTCTCGATTGTCAGCACGCCCAAGGGCGTGATGTCGGACGCAAACGCCCGCGCCGCCAATGTCGGTGGCGAGGTGCTCTGCACGGTATTCTAAGGAGGGACGTCATGTCTCGTATTGGGAAAAGGCCGGTCGAGCTGCCCTCGGGTGTTTCCGCATCCGTCAGCGGCCAGACCATCGAAGTGACGGGCCCGAAGGGCACCCAGAGCTTCACCGCCACCGACGATGTCAGCATCGTGGTCGACGACAGCAGCGTCACCGTTGAGCCGCGCGGCAACTCCAAGCGCGCGCGCCAGCAGTGGGGCATGTCCCGCACCATCGTTGCGAACATGGTTCACGGCGTTCAGAACACCTTCAAGAAAGAGCTCGAGATCCAGGGCGTGGGTTACCGCGCGCAGGTGCAGGGCAAGGTGCTCAAGCTGAACCTCGGCTACAGCCACGAGGTCAACTTCGAGATCCCCGAGGGCATCACCATCACGGCGGCCAAGCCGACCGAGGTGACCGTCGAGGGGCACAACGCCCAGCAGGTCGGCCAGGTCGCAGCGAACATCCGCGACTGGCGCCGCCCCGAGCCCTACAAAGGCAAGGGTATTCGCTACAAGGGCGAATACATCTTCGCCAAGGAAGGCAAGAAGAAGTAAGGACGCGGACAATGGCAAACAGCAAACGTGTACTGTTCCAGAAGCGCCGCCTGCGCGTCCGGAACAAGCTTCGCAAGGTGAACGCGGGCCGCATGCGGCTGTCGGTTCACCGGTCGAACAAGAACATCAGCGTTCAGCTCATCGACGACGTGAAGGGCGTGACCCTCGCCTCCGCGTCCTCGATGGAGAAGGACCTGGGCCTCGTGGGCAAGAACACCGTCGAGACGGCGCAGAAGCTGGGCTCCACCATCGCCGAGCGCGCCAAGAAGGCCGGCGTGGAAGAAGCCTACTTCGACCGTGGCGGGTTCCTCTACCACGGCCGCATCAAGGCCCTGGCCGACGCCGCCCGCGAGGGTGGGCTGAAGCTCTGAAGATCGCGGTGCGTGTCCGCATGCACCTCAGGGAACTGGCCGGGGGCGCCGATGCGGCGGCCCCGGCGTGCAG
Organism: Salipiger mucosus DSM 16094; assembly: GCF_000442255.1. Lineage (GTDB taxonomy): Bacteria > Pseudomonadota > Alphaproteobacteria > Rhodobacterales > Rhodobacteraceae > Salipiger > Salipiger mucosus. The sequence continues at coordinate 291,418 of NZ_KE557273.1, forward strand.
GTGCAAGGCACCTCGATGATCCGGGGTCCCCGCTGGGATCACCAGGATTGAGCCAAACGGGTGCCCGACCGGGCGCCGAAGAACCGAAGGAAGCCGTATGGCAGAACGTGACAACCGCCGGGGCGGCCGCCGCGACCGCGACGAAGCCCCCGAATTCGCCGATCGCCTCGTCGCGATCAACCGCGTGTCCAAGACCGTCAAGGGCGGCAAGCGCTTCGGCTTCGCCGCGCTCGTCGTCGTGGGCGACCAGAAGGGCCGCGTGGGCTTTGGCAAGGGCAAGGCCAAGGAGGTCCCCGAGGCCATCCGCAAGGCCACCGAGCAGGCAAAGCGCAAGATGATCCGCGTGCCGCTGCGCGAAGGCCGCACGCTGCACCATGACGTCGAGGGCCGCCACGGCGCGGGCCGCGTCGTGATGCGCACCGCCTCCACCGGTACCGGCATCATCGCCGGCGGCCCGATGCGCGCCGTCTTCGAGATGCTGGGCGTGCAGGACGTGGTCGCCAAGTCGCTGGGCTCGCAGAACCCCTACAACATGATCCGTGCCACGCTGAACGGCCTGACGCGCGAGCAGTCGCCGCGCAACGTCGCCCAGCGTCGCGGCAAGAAAGTGGCCGACATCCTGCCCAAGCGCGACGAAGCGCCGGCGGATTCGAGCCAGGTCGCCGAGGAGGCCTGATCCATGGCAAAGACGATTGTGGTCAAGCAGATCGGTTCGCCGATCCGTCGCCCGGAAAAGCAGCGCAAGACGCTGATCGGCCTGGGCCTGAACAAGATGCACAAGACCCGCGAGCTCGAGGACACCCCCGCCGTGCGCGGCATGGTCGCCAAGATCCCGCACCTCGTGCAGATCATCGAAGAGCGCGGCTGAGACCGTCGCCCAAATTCCTTCGAAGGAATTTGCAGAACTCTTCGAAGAGTTTTTCGGCGCCTTCCGGGAGATCCCGGGGGGCGCCTTTCATTTGCGCGGCGGCCGGGGGCTGACCGGAACGTGATTGCCGGGGCCTGCGGTCGGCCTAGGTCTCACCCCAACGTCAACTGGGAGCGTATCATGGTACAGACCCGCAGATCCTTTCTTGCCACCGCCGCCGCCGGCGCCGGGGCGATCACCGTCCTTCCCTACGCCGCGAGGGCCGAGGCGCACATGTCCGACAGCTTCATGGACGGCAAGGTGACGGTTCACCCGGTGAGCCACGCCTCCTTCGTCATGGAGACACCCGCTGGCGTGATCTACGTCGATCCGGTCGGCGGGGCCGGGCAGTACGGCGATTTCCCGGCGCCGAACCTGGTGCTCATCACGCACGAGCACGGCGACCACTACGACGCGGACACGCTTTCCGAGCTGGTGGGCGAGGGCGTGCACCTCATCACCAACCCGGCGGTGCACGACATGCTGCCCGAGGGCATGAAGGACGGCGCCGAGACGCTGGCCAACGGTGACAGCACCGAGTGGGAGGGCGTGACCATCGACGCGATTCCGGCGCATAACACCACCGAGGAGCGGATGAACTTCCACCCCGAGGGGCGCGACAACGGCTACGTGCTGAGCATGGACGGCTTCCGCACCTACATCTCGGGCGACACCGAGCCGGTCGAGGAGATGCTGGCGCTGGAGGACATCGACCTGGCGTTCATGTGCATGAACCTGCCCTTCACGCAGACCGCGCAGCAGGCGGCGGACGCGGTTAAGGCGTTCAAGCCGAGCTACGTCTATCCCTACCACTACCGCGGCCGCGACGGCGGGACGCAGGACCCCGAGGAGTTTGCCTCGCTGGTGGGGGATGCCGCCACGGTGAAGATGGGCGGCTGGTACGAAGAGGGTGAGCTCGGCTGAGTTCTCGTCTCACTTGCCAAACGGAAAAACGCCCCGGCCATCGGCCGGGGCGTTTTGCGTTTCGGGGCCGGTCAGGCCGCGCGGGCCGGCTTGGAGCGGCGCGGACGGCGCCGCTTGGGGCCGTCGGGGCGCTGACCCTTGGGCGCGCCGCCGGGCCTGCCGCCACCGCCGCCGCCGCGGCGGTTCTGCTTCGGCTTGGGCTCGGGCTCCCATGCCTCGCCGCCGGCGACGGGGATGGTGCGGCCCATGACCTTCTGGATGTCGCGCAGCTCGCCCATCTCGGTGGGCGCGCAATAGGCCACGGCGGTGCCGTCGCGCCCGGCGCGGGCGGTCCGGCCGATGCGGTGGACGTAGTTGTCCGCCACGTTCGGCAGGTCGAAGTTGTAGACGTAGCGCACCGAGGGGATGTCGATCCCGCGCGCGGCCACGTCGGTGGCGACGAGCACGGTCAGGTCACCCTCGCGGAAGGCCTTGAGCGCGCGGTCGCGCTGGCCCTGGCTCTTGTTGCCGTGCACGGAGCCGGCCGCGAAGCCCGACTTCTCGAGCTGCTTCTTGAGCCGTTCGGCGCCGTGCTTGGTGCGCGAAAAGACCAGTGCCGCGTCGGTGCGGTGGCTGCCGAGATGCTCGATCAGCAGGGACGACTTGTCGGCCTGCTGCACGAAGTGCACCGACTGCTCGATCTTGTCGACGGGCTTTCCCGGGGGCGTCACCTCGACCCGCACGGGATCGGTCAGGTAGGCGCGCGACAGTTCGGCCATCTGCTTGGGCATGGTGGCCGAGAAGAGCATGGTCTGACGCTCGGTCGGCAGCAGCTGCGCGATGCGGCGCAGCGCGTGGATGAAGCCGAGGTCGAGCATCTGGTCGGCCTCGTCCAGCACCAGGAACTCGGTCTGGTCGAGCCGCACGGCCTTGCGGTCGAGCAGGTCGATCAGGCGGCCGGGCGTGGCGACCAGCAGGTCGGTGCCGCGCTGCATGCGCTGCACCTGCGCGTTGATCGACACGCCGCCGACCACGAGGCCGATGCGCACGTCGGTGCCCTGGGCATAGGCGCGCAGGTTGTCGAGGATCTGCTTTGCCAGTTCGCGCGTCGGCGCGAGGATCAGGCCGCGCGTCGACTTGGGCGCGGGTTTTCCCTCGGCGCGCATGATGGCCGAGAGCAGCGGCAGCCCGAAGGCCGCGGTCTTGCCCGTGCCGGTCTGGGCGAGGCCCATCACGTCGCGCCCGTTCATGGCGTGCGGAATGGCCTGAGTCTGGATCGGCGTGGGGTCGGTGATGTCAAGTTCGGCCAAGTTGGCCGAGAGGCGGGGCGGGAGCCCCAGCATGTCGAAATCCAAGAGGATGTCCTTTCGGGGCAGGGGGCAACATGCCGCCTGCCTTATGGAGAAGCGGGCCGCTGCCACGGGGGCAGGGCGTCACTCGGGTGGCGCCGAATCGTCGCCCACCGGCCGGATTGCCGGAAGACCCTTTGCGGCGTCTGACCCCCCGCGTGATCTGGGAACCATGTGATTGGAATGTCTGCCGTGCGGGTCGCTGCCGGGCGGAGGCCCGGGCCCGCTGCCCCGCTCACGCGGCGGGTGCGGCAATGACGCCTACATGGGCCGGGACGGCGCGGAAGTCAATGGCTTGGCCCCGGGCGGGCCTCTCGCGGGGCTTGCACCGCCCGCGGGTGCCGTCTATACGCCCCCGGTGGCCCTGCGGGGTCCGATTCCGACACACGAAATATGCCGCGTTCGGCCCAACCGTCGCTGGGGGCCGCATCCGGCAAGGAGAAGCGACAATGAAACTCAACGAACTGCGCGACAACCCGGGCGCCGCCCGGAGCAAGAAACGCATCGGCCGTGGCCCGGGTTCGGGCAAGGGCAAGATGGGCGGCCGTGGTATCAAGGGTCAGAAATCCCGTTCGGGCGTGGCCATCAACGGCTACGAAGGCGGCCAGATGCCGCTCTACCAGCGCCTGCCCAAGCGCGGCTTCAACAAGCCGAACCGCAAGAACTACGCCATCGTGAACCTGGGCCTGATCCAGAAGTTCGTCGATGCGGGCAAGCTGGACGCCGGCTCGATCAACGAGGAAAGCCTCGTGGCATCGGGTCTCGTGCGCCGCAAGCTGGACGGCGTGCGCGTGCTCGCCAAGGGCGAGGTGACCACCGCGCTGACCATCGAGACCTCGGGCGCGTCGAAGTCGGCCGTCGAGGCGGTCGAGAAGGCCGGCGGCGCCCTCAAGGTCACGGCACCGGCAGCGGCAGAATAAGCGGGTTGTGAGCGGCTTCCATGCCGCTTACACAGGCCCCACGTTTTTTCAGGACCGCCGCCGGAGCCGGAAAGCGCTCTCGGCGGCGTTTCCACCTCAGAGAGGACCCGCATGGCATCCGCTGTGGAACAAATGGCCGCCAACACGAGCTGGGCGGCGCTGGGGAAGGCCACCGACCTTCGCAACCGCATTCTCTTTACCCTGGGCCTGCTGCTGGTCTACCGCCTGGGCACCTACATCCCCGTTCCGGGGATCGACGGCGCCGCCCTGCGCGACTTCATGGAGCAGGCGGGACAGGGCATCGGCGGCATGGTCTCGATGTTCACCGGCGGTGCGCTGGGGCGCATGGGCATCTTCGCCCTGGGCATCATGCCCTACATCTCTGCCTCGATCATCGTGCAGCTGCTGACGGCCATGGTGCCCTCTCTCGAGCAGCTGAAGAAAGAGGGTGAGCAGGGGCGCAAGAAGATCAACCAGTACACGCGCTACGGCACCGTGGCGCTGGCGCTGTTCCAGGCCTATGGCCTCGCGGTCTCGCTCGAGGCGGGCGACCTCGCCCACGATCCGGGCTGGTACTTCCGCGCGGCCGTGGTCATCACGCTGGTCGGCGGCACCATGTTCCTGATGTGGCTGGGCGAGCAGATCACCGCCCGCGGCGTCGGCAACGGCATCTCGCTCATCATCTTCGTCGGCATCATCGCCGAGGTCCCCGCGGCGCTGGCGCAGTTCTTCGCCTCGGGCCGCTCCGGCGCCATCTCGCCGGCGGTGATCGTGGGGGTCATCGTGATGGTGGTCGCGGTGATCATGTTCGTGGTCTTCATGGAGCGCGCGCTGCGCAAGATCACGATCCAGTATCCGCGCCGCCAGGTGGGCATGAAGATGACCGAGGCCCAGCAGTCGCACCTGCCCGTCAAGGTGAACCCGGCGGGCGTGATCCCGGCAATCTTCGCCAGTTCGCTGCTGCTGCTGCCGACGACCATCGCGACCTTCAGCCAGGCGGGCTCCTCGGGGCCGGTGATGTCGACGATCCTCGCCTACTTCGGGCCGGGACAGCCGCTCTACCTGCTGTTCTTTGCCGCGATGATCGTGTTCTTCGCCTATTTCTACACGTTCAACGTCTCGTTCAAACCCGATGACGTCGCCGACAACCTCAAGAACCAGAACGGCTTCATTCCGGGCATCCGTCCGGGCAAGCGCACCGCCGAGCATCTCGAATACGTGGTCAACCGCGTGCTGGTGCTGGGCTCGGCCTACCTGGCCGCGGTCTGCCTGCTGCCCGAGATCCTGCGCTCGCAATACGCGATCCCGTTCTACTTCGGCGGCACCTCGGTGCTCATCGTGGTCTCGGTGACCATGGACACGATCCAGCAGGTGCAGAGCCATCTGCTTGCCCATCAGTACGAGGGGCTCATTCAGAAGTCGCAACTGCGCGGCAAAGGAAAAGGACGCAAGCGGAGGGGGCCTGCACGCCGATGAACATCATTCTTCTGGGACCGCCGGGCGCCGGCAAGGGCACGCAGGCCCGCATTCTTGTCGAGGAACGGGGCATGGTTCAGCTCTCGACCGGCGACATGCTGCGCGAGGCCAAGGACAGCGGCACCGAGATGGGCAACAAGGTGGCCGAGGTCATGGCCCGCGGCGAGCTGGTGACCGACGAGATCGTCATCGGCCTGATCCGCGAGAAGCTCGAGGCCGATCCGAACCGGGGCTACATCTTCGACGGTTTCCCGCGCACGCTGAAACAGGCCGACGCGCTGGCCGAGCTGCTGGCCGAAGAGGGGCAGACGCTGGACCGCGTGGTCGAGCTGCGGGTGAACGACGAGGCGCTGGTCGAGCGCATCACCGCCCGGTCGACCTGCGGCAACTGCGGCGAGGTCTACAACGACCTGACCAAGCCGATCCCGGCCGACGGTAAATGCACCAAGTGCGGCGGCACCGAGTTCAAGCGGCGCGCGGACGACAACGAGGACAGCCTGCGCAAGCGCCTGATGGAATACTACAAGCAGACCTCGCCGCTGATCGGCTACTACTATGCCAAGGGTCAGCACTGCCGCGTCGACGGCCTGGGCGAGATCGACAGCGTCAAGGCGGCGATCGCGGAGAAGCTGGACGGCTGATCCGGGCGATGCCGCGACGTGAAAGGGCAGGGCCGGGCGCCCTGCCTTTTTCGTTCCGGGCCTAGCCGGCCGCGGCCAGGCGCCCGACCCGGCGGAAGGCGAGCACGGCGCCGTGGTCTCCGTCGAGGTAGCAGCGCGAGAGGAAGGCGGCGTCCTCGGGGTTGAGCGTGCCGTATCCCATGGTGAACGAGGGAAAGCTGCGCTCGGGGACCTCGCGATTCATGCGCTCGATCACGCGGGAGTGGCGCCAGTCCTGCCGGATGCGGGCGAAGAGCCAGCGCACGGGGTCCTTCGGTCCCTCGATGACATGGCAGAAGCCGCGTTCGTCGCGAAGCAGGTGGCCCGAGATCCCGCGCGCGGGGTTGCGGTTCATGGAGTGGTGGAGGATGTCCAGGTCCGAGGAATGCCCGCGCGGAAAGCGTGCCACGCTCGTGTAGAGAAGCTGGTAGATCATGCGGCCGGCCAGTGCCTGCGGCGCGATGTCGGTTGTGCGGGGGAGGGGTCCGAAGCTACCATGTCGAAGGCCAACGCGAGCCGGGACGCAGGGTTCCGACAAAGGGCTTGACGCTGGTGCCGAATCCTCATACCCACCCGCATCTCTACAAGAGACCAATCTTGCGGGACGGGTCGCTCCCCAACCGCAGATCACCTCATCAGCGGACAGCCCGAGGCGCCATGCGCTTTGGGCTCATGTTGTGAAAAAAGGTTCTGGTGCTACGGAACCGCAACGAAAGGAATAAGAGACTTGGCACGTATTGCCGGCGTCAACATCCCGACTCACAAGCGGGTGCCCATCGCCCTCACCTACATCACCGGTATCGGCCAGAGCTCGGCCAAGGACATCTGCGAGGCGGTCAACATCGACCAGTCGCGCCGTGTCAACGAGCTGTCCGATGCCGAAGTCGTCGCCATCCGCGAGCACATCGACGCGAACTTCACCGTCGAAGGCGACCTGCGTCGTGAAACGCAGATGAACATCAAGCGCCTGATGGACCTCGGCTGCTACCGCGGCCTGCGCCATCGTCGCAACCTCCCCGTGCGCGGTCAGCGCACCCACACCAACGCGCGCACCCGCAAGGGCCCCGCGAAGCCGATCGCCGGCAAGAAGAAATAAGGGAGGCAGCGAACTATGGCACGTGATACCCGTCGCGGAGGCAAGAAGAAGGTCTCCAAGAACATCGCAGCTGGCGTCGCGCATGTGAACTCCAGCTTCAACAACACCAAGATCCTGATCTCGGATGTGCAGGGCAACGCGATCTCGTGGTCGTCCGCCGGCACCATGGGCTTCAAGGGCTCGCGCAAGTCGACCCCCTACGCTGCCCAGCTGGCCGCCGAGGATGCCGGCAAGAAGGCGCAGGAGCACGGCGTCAAGACCCTCGAGGTCGAGGTGCAGGGCCCCGGCTCGGGCCGTGAGTCCGCGCTGCGCGCGCTGGCCGCCGTCGGCTTCAACATCACCGCGATTCGCGACGTGACGCCCATCGCCCACAACGGCTGCCGCCCGCCCAAGCGCCGCCGCGTCTGATCGGGACCGCTTTTTCGCGGGGCCGTGCGGGATTCCGCGCGGGCCCGCGTTCGTTTGTAACCTCGGGAGTCCTGGCCTACGGACATGGGGCCGGTGACAGGAATGGAGGCCTGCATGATCCACAAGAACTGGGCAGAACTGATCAAGCCCAACCAGCTGGAGGTGCGACCGGGTGCAGACCCGACCCGCGTCGCCACGATGGTCGCCGAACCGCTCGAGCGCGGCTTCGGTCTCACGCTGGGCAACGCCCTGCGCCGCGTGCTGCTGTCGAGCCTTCAGGGCGCATCGATCACCAGCGTTCAGATCGACAACGTCCTGCACGAGTTTTCCTCGGTCGCCGGCGTGCGTGAAGATGTGACCGATATCGTCCTGAACCTCAAGGGCGTTTCGCTGCGCATGGAAGTCGAAGGGCCCAAGCGCCTGTCGATCAATGCCAAGGGCCCGGGCGTCGTCACCGCCGCCGACATCGCCGAGAGCGCAGGCATCGAGGTGCTCAACAAGGAGCACGTCATCTGCCACCTCGACGAGGGTGCGGACCTCTACATGGAGCTGACGGTCAACACCGGCAAGGGCTATGTCTCGGCTGACAAGAACAAGCCCGAGGACGCGCCCATCGGCCTGATCCCGATCGACGCGATCTATTCGCCGGTCAAGAAGGTCGCCTACGAGGTCACCCCGACCCGTGAGGGCCAGGTGCTGGACTACGACAAGCTGACCATGAAGATCGAGACGGACGGTTCGGTCACGCCCGAGGACGCGATCGCCTACGCGGCGCGCATCCTGCAGGACCAGCTGTCGATCTTCGTCAACTTCGACGAGCCGGAATCGGCCAGCCGCCAGGACGACGAGGACGGGCTGGAGTTCAACCCGCTCCTGCTCAAGAAGGTCGACGAGCTGGAGCTTTCGGTCCGCTCGGCGAACTGCCTGAAGAACGACAACATCGTCTACATCGGCGACCTGATCCAGAAGACCGAAGCCGAGATGCTCCGCACCCCGAACTTCGGCCGCAAGTCGCTGAACGAGATCAAGGAAGTGCTGTCGGGCATGGGCCTGCACCTCGGCATGGATGTCGAGGACTGGCCGCCGGACAACATCGAGGATCTGGCGAAGAAACTGGAAGACCAGTTCTGAGCCACTGGCGGGGCGTACTGGAGAGGGCGCCCCGCACCATTCCCGCCCCGCGGGATCGGGCAAATGCCCCAAGGTGAGGGCCTGACACGCATCGGGCCCCGGACAAAGCAAAACGCAAAGGAGACACGAAAATGCGTCATGGTTCCGGCTACCGCCGCCTCAACCGCACCCACGAGCACCGCAAGGCGCTCTTCTCGAACATGGCCGGCTCGCTGATCGAGCACGAGCAGATCAAGACGACGCTGCCCAAGGCCAAGGAACTCAAGCGGATCATCGACAAGCTGATCACGCTGGGCAAGCGCGGCGACATCCACGCCCGCCGCCAGGCCGCCGCACAGCTGAAGCAGGACATGCACGTCGCCAAGCTGTTCGAGGTGCTGGGCCCGCGCTACGCCGAGCGTCAGGGCGGCTACTGCCGCGTCCTGAAGGCCGGCTTCCGCTACGGTGACATGGCGCCGATGGCGATCATCGAACTGGTCGACCGCGACGCCGACGCCAAGGGCGCCGCCGACAAGGCACGCCTTGCCGCCGAAGAGGCCGCTGCCGACGCGGAATGATCCGCGCCTGAGCGAGATTTCTGGGCCCTGCCGGCGACGGCGGGGCCTTTTCGTTTTGGGGGCCAAATCTTTTCGACAAGATCTGCAAATTCCTGCGAAGGAAATTGGCGCGGCGCCTCGCGGCCGGGGCGCCGGCCGGCCTTGCGCCAGCTTGCATTTCAGCTGCGGCGGGAACATATCGGGCACGAGAGGACCGCCATGCTTCGTATCTGCCCGATCACCCTCACGCGCGCCGCCACGCTGCGCGATCCGCGCCCCGCGCCGGGCACCGGGGGCTGAGGCATGGGCGATCTCTTCGACAGCGGCAGCAAGCCGCAGCCCGAAGGCGGCGCCAGCACCGCGCCGCGCCCGCTGGCGGACCGGCTGCGCCCGGCGACGCTGGGCGATGTCATCGGGCAGGAGCAGGTGCTGGGTCCCGAGGCGCCGCTGGGCACCATGCTGGACTCGGGCGCGCTGTCGAGCATCGTCTTCTGGGGGCCGCCCGGCGTGGGCAAGACGACCATCGCGCGGCTGCTGGCGGACGCGACCGAGCTGCACTTCGTGCAGATCAGCGCGATCTTCACCGGCGTGCCGGACCTGCGGAAGGTCTTCGAGGCCGCCAAGCACCGCCGCGCGAACGGGCAGGGCACGCTGCTGTTCGTCGACGAGATCCACCGCTTCAACAAGGCGCAGCAGGACAGCTTCCTGCCGCACATGGAGGACGGGACGATCCTGCTGGTCGGTGCCACGACCGAGAACCCCAGCTTCGAGCTGAACGCGGCGCTTCTGAGCCGCTCGCAGGTGCTGGTGCTCGAGCGGCTGGACCTTGCCGATCTCGAGCGGCTCGCGCAGCGGGCCGAGCGCGAGGTGGGCCGCGCGCTGCCGCTCGACGGCCATGCGCGCGAGGCGCTGCTCGAGATGGCCGACGGCGACGGGCGGGCGCTGCTGAACCTCGTCGAGCAGGTCACTGTCCTGGCGCATCGAGGGCAAGCTGAACACCGAGGCGCTGAGCGCCAGGCTGACCCGGCGCGCGGCGCAGTACGACAAGTCGGGCGACGGGCATTACAACCTGATCTCGGCGCTGCACAAGTCGGTGCGCGGCTCGGACCCGGACGCGGCGCTCTACTGGTTCGCGCGGATGCTGGACGCGGGCGAGGACCCCCGCTACCTCGCGCGGCGCATCACGCGCATGGCGGTCGAGGACATCGGGCTGGCCGATCCGCAGGCGCAGGCGGTCTGCCTGCAGGGCTGGGAGACCTACGAGCGGCTGGGCTCGCCCGAGGGGGAACTGGCGATCGGGCAGGCGCTGGTCTACCTCGCGCTCGCGCCCAAGTCGAACGCGGCCTATGTCGCCTACAAGGCGGCGCGCGCCTCGGCCAGGACCACCGGCTCGCTGATGCCGCCCAAGCACATCCTGAACGCGCCGACCTCGCTGATGAAGGACCAGGGCTACGGCAAGGGCTATGCCTACGACCACGACGCCGAGGACGGCTTCTCGGGGCAGGACTACTTCCCCGACGACATGGAGCGGGTCGACTTCTACGATCCGGTCGAGCGCGGCTTCGAGCGCGACCTGCGCAAGCGGGTGGACTACTTCGCGCGGCTGCGGCGCGAGCGCAACGCCTGAGCCCGCGCGCTTGACATCGCGGCGGCCGCGGGACACATCCGCAGGATGACTCTCACGCTTCTCCAGGTCGCCGTCGGCGGCGCGCTCGGCGCATCCTCGCGCTACCTCGCCGGGGTCGGCATGACCCGGCTGATGGGGCGGGATTTCCCCTGGGGAACGCTGACCGTGAACATCCTCGGCTCCTTCATGATGGGCGTGCTCGTCGTCGTCATGGCGCATTTCTCGGCCAACCGGCTGTCGCCGCTGCTGGCGGTGGGTTTTCTTGGCGGGTTCACGACCTTCTCGTCCTTCTCGCTGGACGTGGCGACGCTCTACGAGCGCGGGGCGATGACGCAGGCGGCGGGCTATGTCGCGGTCTCTGTCGTGGTGTCGATCCTGGCCCTCTTCGCCGGGCTGCATTTTGCGCGGAGCGTGGTGTCATGAGCGGTGTCCAGACCATTACCGTGGCGGCGGACGACGGCGACCAGCGGCTCGACCGCTGGCTCAAGCGTCAGTTCCCGCACCTTCAGCAGGGCCGCATCGAGAAGATGTGCCGCAAGGGCGAGCTGCGCGTCGACGGCGGCCGGGTGAAGGCCGCGACGCGGCTCGCGGCCGGCCAGCAGGTGCGCGTCCCGCCGCTGCCCGACCCGGCCGAGGCGCCCAAGCCCGCGCCGGAGCCCAGGGTCAGCAACGCCGACGCCGAGATGATCCGCGCCTGCGTGCTGTGGAAGGACGACCACGTCATCGCGTTGAACAAGCCGCCGGGCCTGCCGACGCAGGGCGGCAGCAAGCAGACCCGCCACGTCGACGGGCTGGCCGAGGCGCTGAAATTCGGCATGGACGAGAAGCCCCGGCTGGTGCACCGGCTGGACAAGGACACCTCGGGCGTGCTGCTGCTGGCACGCAGCCGCGCGGTGGCCCGCGCGCTGACCGACGCGATCCGCCACAAGAACACGCGCAAGATCTACTGGGCGCTGGTCGCCGGCGTGCCGACGCCGTACCTGGGCGAGATCAAGTACGGCCTCGTCAAGGCGCCGGGCCACGGCAAGCACGGCGAGGGCGAGAAGATGATCTGCGTGCACCCGCGCGACATCGACGCGACGCCGGGCGCCAAGCGGGCGCATACGCTTTACGCGACGCTCTACCGCGTGGCGAACCGCGCCTCCTGGGTGGCGATGGAGCCGATCACCGGCCGCACCCACCAGCTGCGCGCGCACATGGCCGAGATCGGGCACCCGATCATCGGCGACGGCAAATACGGCGGGTCGGGGCAGGAGAACCTGGGCGACGGCTGGGGCGCGCAGCTGGGCGGCGTGATCTCGAAGAAGCTGCACCTGCACGCGCGGTCGCTGACCTTCCTGCACCCGGTCACCAAGAAGCCGATGACCGTCACCGCGCCGCTGCCCGAGCACATGGCGACCAGCTGGGAGACGCTGGGCTGGGCCGAGGACATCGCGGCCGACGATCCCTTCGAGAGCCTGCGATGACCGACCTGCGGCTCGTGATCTTCGACGTGGACGGCACGCTGGTCGACAGCCAGGCCGATATCCTCGCCTCGATGAGCGCCGCCTTCGAGGCCGTCGCGCTGCCCGTCCCCGGGCGCGAGACGGTGCTGTCGATCGTCGGCCTCTCGCTGCCGGAGGCCATGTCGCGGCTCGCGCCCGGGGCCGACAAGGCGACGCGCGGGGCGATGGTCGAGGGCTACAAGGCCCGCTACATGACGCTGCGGTCCGAGAACGGGACGGCGGTCTCCTCGCCGCTCTACCCGCATGTGCGGGGCGTGCTGGACGCGCTGCACGCGCAGCCCGAGACGCTGCTGGGCATCGCCACCGGCAAGTCGCGGCGCGGGCTGGACAAGCTGGTGGACGGCCACGGCATCCGGCCGCTCTTCGTCACGCAGCAATGCGCCGACGACCACCCGTCCAAGCCGAATCCGGCGATGCTGAAGGCGGCGCTGGCCGAGACCGGCGTGGCGCCCCGGCGCGCGGTGATGATCGGCGACACGAGCTATGACATGGAGATGGCGCGCGCCGCCGGGATGCTGGCCATCGGCGTCAGTTGGGGTTACCACGACGCCGCCCGGCTGGCGGATGCGCACATGATCCTCGACGACATCCGGCTGCTGCCGGGGCTGCTGCAACAGGTCTGGGAGCAGACGGCATGAGCGAATGGGCGCCCAAGCGTTTCTACGATCACGCCACCGTTGAACCGGTCGGCGCGGGCTGGACCGTGCATCTCGATGCGCGGCCGCTGCGCACGCCGGGCAAGTCGCCGCTGGTGGTGCCGACGCCGCCGCTGGCGCAGGCGATCGCCGACGAGTGGCAGGCGCAGGAGGGGACCATCGACCCCACCGCGATGCCCTTCACGCGCACCGCGAACAGCGCCATCGAGAAGGTCGCGCCGCAGCGCGCCGAGGTGGCGCAGATGCTGGCCGACTACGGCGACAGCGACCTTCTGTGCTACCGCGCCGATCACCCCGAGGGGCTGGTCCGGCGGCAGGCCGAGGGCTGGGACCCGATGCTCGACTGGGCCGAGCGCACGCTTGGCGCGCGGCTGGAGCCGCGCACCGGCGTGATGCACGCGGCGCAGTCCCCCGCCGCGCTGGAGGCGCTGTCCGCCCGGGTGCACGCGCTGGATTCCTTCGAGCTCGCGGCCTTTCACGACCTGGTTTCGCTGACCGGCTCGCTGGTGCTGGGATTCGCCGCCGCCGAGGGGCAGGACGGCGACACCCTCTGGGCGCTGTCGCGCATCGACGAGACCTGGCAGGAAGAGCTCTGGGGCGTGGACGACGAGGCCCATGCGACGGCCGAACGCAAGCGCGCGGCATTTCACCATGCTCGGCGGTTTTTCGCCCTCTGCAAGGCTGCCTAATCTCGGTCCACCGGGGGTCTCTTTGCGTAAGTTCTGGGCAGAACTCGATGTTTTTCCCCGGAGCATGGCTTGACCTCTCCGGAAGATTCCTCCCAAACTTACCCCCACTAGTCAGGGGGAAGTCCCACCTAGGTCCAACGGCCCCACGAGGGCCCGAAACCGGTTCGACAGGGACCGGACAACAGGAAGAGGTAACCATGAAGAATACCGTACTGCTTGGCGCGATGGCGGCCGCCGGTCTGGCGGCAGGTGCCGCCGGCGCGGCCACGCTCGACGACGTCAAGGCGCGCGGCACCCTGAACTGTGGCGTGACCACCGGTCTCGCCGGCTTTGCGGCTCCCGACGCGAACGGCGTCTGGCAGGGCTTCGACGTCGGCGTGTGCCGTGCCGTGGCCGCTGCCGTGCTGGGCGATCCGATGGCGGTCGAATTCGTTCCGACCACCGGTCAGACCCGCTTTACCGCGCTTGCCTCGGGCGAGATCGACATGCTGGCCCGGAACACCACCTGGACCTTCTCGCGCGACAACGACCTGAAGTTCGAGTTCGTCGGCATCAACTACTACGACGGCCAGGGCTTCATGACGCCGAAGGAACTGGGCGTGTCCTCGGCCAAGGAACTGGACGGCGCGACCGTCTGCATCCAGACCGGCACCACCACCGAGCTCAACCTCGCGGACTTCTTCCGCGTGAACAACATCGACTACGAGCCGGTGCCGATCGAGACCAACGCGGAAGCGCAGCAGCAGTACCTTGCCGGCGCCTGCGACGTCTACACCACCGACGCTTCGGGCCTCGCCGCAACGCGCGCGACCTTCGAGGATCCCTCGGCGCACGTGATCCTGCCCGAGATCATCTCGAAAGAGCCGCTGGGCCCGCTGGTCCGTCACGGTGACAACGAGTGGGGCGACATCGTCCGCTGGACGCTGAACGCGCTGATCGCGGCCGAAGAATACGGCGTCACCTCGGCCAACATCAACGAGCTGAGCGCAGAGCCCACCGACAACCCCGAAGTGAACCGTCTGCTCGGCACCGAGGGCGAGCTGGGCTCGATGATCGGCCTCGAGGCCGACTGGGCCAAGCGCGCCATCCTGGCCGGCGGCAACTACGGTGAGCTCTTCGAGAAGAACATCGGCGAGAACACCCCGATCGGCCTGTCGCGCGGCCTGAACGCGCAGTGGACCGATGGCGGCCTGATGTACAGCCCGCCGTTCCGCTAAGACCACTTGCAGGGGGCGCCGGGGAAACTCGGCGCCCTTTTGCGAAGAAGACGACCCAAGAGAAAATCAGAGTTTCCGAGAGGGGCCGGATACCGGAACAACCGGTGCGACGCCCGGGAAGAACGGAAACCACCGGGGAGACGACCATGGCGACAATGACGGACCCGCCGGAGCAGAGCTTCCGGCTCAGTCAGCTTATCTACGATACCCGTTACCGTTCGCTGACGATCCAGGTCGTCGCGATGATCCTGCTGGCACTTGCGCTGTCCTGGCTGGTGTCGAACACCGTCCAGAACCTCGCGGCGCTGGGAAAGGATTTCGATTTCGGCTTCCTCTGGCAGCCTTCGGGCTACGACATCAACCAGCGCCTGGTCGAATACGACAGCCAGTCGACTCACGGCCGCGCCGCGCTGGTGGGCATCCTGAACACCATTCTCGTCGCCATTCTCGGCTGCTCGCTCGCCACCGTGCTGGGCGTGATTGCCGGCGTCCTGCGGCTGTCGAACAACTGGCTCGTCTCGCGCCTCATGGCGGTCTACGTCGAGGGCTTCCGCAACGTGCCGCTGCTGCTGTGGATCGTGCTGATCTTCGCGCTGATGACCGAGGCCACGCCGCAGCCGCGCGCCTTCCGCGCCGACGACGGACCCTCGATGCTGATGGGCGAAAGCGTCGCCGTCACCAACCGCGGCGTCTACATCCCCAACCTTGTCTTCACCCGTTCGCTGGGCGGCAACGAGGTCGCCGCGCCCGAACCGGAAGAAGAGGAGCCGACCTCGTCCGGCCTGTCGGGCACCTACGGCGGCAGCCGGATCTCGACCGGCGGCTCGGGCGTCTCGACCGGGCAGAGCAGCGACGCGTCGGACTCGTCCGGCGACGGCGCGGCGGCCTCCGGCGAGGGCGAGGTCGTGCCGACCTCCTCGGGCTGGGACTGGCTCTTGATCCTCGGCGTGCTCTTCGCCGGCATCGCCGGCGCACGCTACGTCTCCAAGAAGGCGACCGAGAAGCAGGAGGCCACCGGCAAGCGGCCGACCACGGCCCCGATCCAGGCCGGCCTGATCCTGATCCCGCTGATCGCCGTGCTGGTGATCCTTGGCGCGCAATTGAACAAGCCCGTGCTGGGCGGCTTCAACTTCGACGGCGGCCTGCACCTGCGCAACTCGCTGATCGCGCTCTGGCTGGCGCTGTCGCTCTACACCGGCGCCTTCATCGCCGAGATCGTGCGCGGCGGCATCCTGGCCATCAACAAGGGCCAGACCGAGGCCGCCTACGCGCTTGGCCTGCGCCCCGGCACCACGATGAACCTCGTGATCCTGCCGCAGGCGCTGCGGGTCATCATCCCGCCGCTGATCTCGCAATACCTGAACCTGACCAAGAACAGCTCGCTCGCCATCGCGGTGGGCTACATGGACGCCCGCTCCACGCTGGGCGGCATCACCATCAACCAGACGGGACGCGAGCTCGAGGGGATGCTGCTCCTCGGTCTCTTCTACCTTGTTCTGAGCCTCGTGATCTCGAGCTTCATGAACATCTACAACGCGACCGTCAAGCTGAAGGAGCGGTGACATGAGCGAGGTACATTCCGAATCGTCTCTCGCCTACGTCCGCGAGACCATGGTCGACCAGAAGGAGCCGCCGCTGTCGCAGACCGGCGCCTACCGGTGGATCCACGAGAACCTCTTCTCCGGCTGGCTCAACGTGATCCTGACCCTCGGGTCGCTCTGGTTCATCTGGGTGGTGCTGAGCCACCTCGTGCCCTGGGCCGCCCTCGGCATCTGGGACGCGGGCAGCCTCGCCCAGTGCCGCGAGATCCGGAACGACCTCTACGGCGCGGGCTCGGACGTGGCCTGCTGGGCGGTGATCGCCGAACGCTGGCCGCAGCTGCTGTTCGGCTTCTATCCCAGGGACCTCTACTGGCGCCCGGTGCTGGCCTTCGTCATCTTCTTCATCGCCATCGCCCCGGTGCTGTTCAGCTCGCTGCCGCGCAAGGCGCTCTTCGGCTCGATGGCGGCGCCCTTCGTGATCTACTGGCTGATCTGGGGCGGCTCGCTCTGGGGGCCCGTCGCCGTCGCCGCGGGCTTCGTGCTGGGCTGGGCGATCATGAACTACGCCGGACCCAAGGTCGGCGTGCTGCCCGCGATCCTCGCCTCCATCGTCGTGCCGTTGCTCTACTGGTTCTTCGTCGCCGGGCCGCTTGCGGGGGCGCTGTCCTCGGTGGTGCCGTTGCGGCTGACGAACGTCGAATCCAACGACATCGGCGGCTTCATGCTGGCGCTGATCATCGGCATCTCGGGCATCCTGCTGTCGCTGCCGCTGGGCGTCGTGCTGGCGCTGGGGCGGCAGTCGGACATGTTCATCATCAACAAGTGCTCGATCGCCTTCATCGAGATCATCCGGGGCGTGCCGCTGATCGTCTGGCTGTTCACCGCCTCGCTGCTGCTGAACTACTTCCTGCCGCCGGGCACCAACTTCGACCTGATGCTGCGGGTCATCATCATGGTGACGCTCTTCGCCTCGGCCTATATCGCCGAAGTGGTGCGCGGGGGCCTCGCGGCCCTGCCCAAGGGCCAGTACGAGGCCGCCGACGCGCTGGGGCTCGACTACTGGAAGTCGATGCGGCTGATCATCCTGCCGCAGGCGCTCAAGATCGCCATTCCGGGCATCGTGAACACCTTCATCGGGCTCTTCAAGGACACGACGCTCGTGGTCTTCATCGGCCTGCTCGATCCCATCGGCCTGTCGAACTCGATCCGCGCCTCGACGGAGTGGAACGGCATCTACTGGGAACTCTTCGTCTTCATCGGTCTGTGCTTCTTCCTCTTCTGCTTCGGCATGGGCCGCTATTCCCTCTACCTCGAGAAAAAGCTCCGTCGCGAGCACAACTAAGGAGACCGCAGATGTCGGACATTGCCACCGCTCGCGAGGTCGACCGAAGCCAGATGACGGTCTCGGACGAGGTCGCGATCCAGATCTCGAACATGAACAAGTGGTACGGGACCTTCCACGTGCTGCGCGATATCGACCTGACCGTCCATCGCGGCGAGCGGATCGTGATCGCCGGGCCCTCGGGCTCGGGGAAATCCACGCTGATCCGCTGCATCAACCGCCTCGAGGAGCACCAGGCCGGCACGATCACCGTCGACGGGACCGAGCTGGGCTCGGACATCAAGAACATCGACAAGATCCGTTCGGAAGTCGGGATGGTGTTCCAGCACTTCAACCTGTTCCCGCACCTGACCATCCTCGAGAACTGCACGCTGGCCCCGATCTGGGTGCGCAAGACGCCCAAGAAGGAAGCCGAGGCCACGGCCATGCACTTCCTCGAGAAGGTCAAGATCCCCGAGCAGGCGCACAAGTATCCCGGCCAGCTCTCGGGCGGTCAGCAGCAGCGCGTGGCCATCGCCCGCTCGCTCTGCATGAAGCCGCGGATCATGCTCTTCGACGAGCCGACCTCGGCGCTCGACCCCGAGATGATCAAGGAGGTGCTCGACACCATGGTCAGCCTCGCGGAAGAGGGCATGACCATGCTCTGCGTGACCCACGAGATGGGCTTCGCGCGGCAGGTGGCGAACCGTGTGATCTTCATGGACGCGGGTCAGATCGTCGAACAGAACGAGCCCGAGGCGTTCTTCAACAATCCGCAGCACGAGCGGACGAAGCTCTTCCTCAGCCAGATCCTGGGGCACTGAGAGGGCCTCAGCCCTCGGTCAGCTCCCGTGGAATGACGAAGGCGCGCGGCTCTGCCGCGCGCCATTCCGTTTGCGCCCAGTCCGCGATGTCGAAGTCTGCGACCAGCGTGGCCCCGGTGGGGTAGTCGCGAAAGCGCGGGTGCTGCGGGGCGCGGGCGACGATCTCGTGGGCGAAATCGCAGATGCCGGGGTTGTGGCCCACCATCAGGACGGTGTCGCCCTCGGCCTCGCGCAGGCAGGACATCATGGTCTCGGGCCCGGCGTGGTAGAGGCGGTCCTCGTAGCGGGCCGGCGCGTCGAGCTGCAGCCGGTCCAGCGTCTCGCGCGTGCGCGCAGCCGTGGAGCAGAGCATCTGGCCCGGCAGGTGGCCCTCGGCGCGCAGCCAGTGCCCGAGCGCCGCCGCGCTCTCGCGCCCGCGCGGGTTCAGCGGCCGCGCGTGGTCGGGCTGGCCGGCGGACCAGTCCGACTTGGCGTGGCGCATGAGGATCAGGGTCTTCACGGGAGGCCCTCAGCGCTGTCGTCGCGCGGGCGGCAGTTCCGGCGGCCGGATGAGCGAGCCCGCGCCATGCTCGGTGAAGAGCTCCAGCAGGCAGGCGTTGGGCACCCGCCCGTCGAGGATCACCACGGCGCGCACCCCGTCCTCGATGGCCTTGAGCGCCGTCTCGGTCTTGGGGATCATGCCGCCGGCGATGGTGCCGTCGTCGGTCATGGCGCGGACCTCTTCCGGGGTCATGGCGGTCACGACCTCGCCCTCGACGTTCTTGACGCCCGAGACGTCGGTCAGCAGCAGCAGCCGGTCTGCCTTGAGCGCACCGGCCAGCGCGCCGGCGGCGGTGTCGCCGTTGACGTTGAAGGTCTCGTTGGCGTCCATGCCGGTCGCCACGGGCGCCACCACGGGGATGATCCCGGCGGCAAAGAGATCGCGCAGCACCTGCACGTTGAGTTCGACCGGGCGGCCGACGAAGCCCAGCTCGGGGTCGTCCGCCTCGCAGACGATGAGATCGTCGTCCTTGCCCGAGAGGCCCACGGCGCGGCCGCCCTCGTCCATGATCGCCTGCACGATGCGCTTGTTCACGAGGCCGGTCAGGACCATCTCGACGACGTCGACGGTGGCCTGATCGGTGACGCGCTTGCCGCGCTTGAACTCCGAGACGATGCCGAGCTTCTTCAGCGTCTCGTTGATCATGGGGCCGCCGCCATGCACGACGACCGGGTTCACGCCGACCTGCCGCATCAGCACGATGTCCCGGGCGAAGCGGGCCATTTCCTCGGCGTCGCCCATGGCGTTGCCGCCGAACTTGACCACGACGATGGCGCCGGAATAGCGCTGCATGTAGGGCAGGGCTTCGCTGAGCGTGCGGGCGGTGGCGATCCAGTCTCGGTTCATGGTCTGCTTCTTCATTCCATCGGCTTTCCTGCCGTTGCGTCGGCGTTGCGCCCCTGTCTGTGAAATCGCCGCGGGGGACGCAAGATTTTTCGTACGAAAAATCCTGGCGCCAAAAATCTTCGGAGGACGTTTTTTCAGCCGAGGCCGGCGATGATCGCGCGCAGGGTGGCGATGCCGTCGCCCTTTTCCGAACTGGTCAGCACCAGCTCGGGGTAGGCCGCAGGGTGCTTCGCCAGCGCGCCGCGCACCTGGTCCAGCACCTTTTCGCGGTCCTTGAGCTTGACCTTGTCGGCCTTGGTCAGCACCGCCTGGAAGGTCACTGCCGCCCGGTCGAGGAGCGTCATGATCTCGTCGTCCACGGGCTTCACGCCGTGGCGCGCGTCGATCAGCACGAAGGCGCGCCGCAGCGAGACGCGGCCCGCGAGGTACTGTTTCAGCAGCCGCTGCCACTGCTCGACCACCGCCACCGGCGCATTGGCAAAGCCGTAGCCGGGCAGGTCGACGAGGTAGTGGCTGTCGGCCAGCGTGAAGTAGTTGATCTCCTGCGTCCGCCCCGGCGTGTTCGAGGCGCGCGCGATGCCCTTGCGCCCGGTGAGCGCGTTGATCAGGGTCGATTTCCCGACGTTGGAGCGCCCGGCGAAGCAGACCTCGGCGCGGTCGTCCGGGGGCAGGCCGTCCATGGCGACGACGCCCTTGAGGAAGTCGACCTCTCCGGCGAAGAGCTTGCGCGCGGCCTCGCGCGCGGCGTCGTCGGGCTCTTCTGCGAGGGGGAAGGGCAGTTGCATCAGCTCATCTCCAGCAGGTCGCCGCGCGCGATCTCGCCGCCGGCGACGACCTCGGCGCGGACCGAGAAATCGGCGTGTCCCCAGGTCTTCAGCGCGCCGAGCGTGTCCGCATCGCGCGCGCCGGTCTCGGGGTTCGCCATGGTGGCGGCGCAGCGGCCGGTGCGTTCGCGCACGCGCAGGGTGGCGCCGCCGATGCGCAGCTCGCGACCGATCCAGTCGAACTCCTCCCAGGGGGCGAGGCCGTCCAGCCAGAGGTTCCCGCGCCAGCGGTGGATCGACAGCTCGCGGCCCATGCGCTGCTCGACCGCGCGGTGCGAGGCGAGGTTGCACAGGGTCACCGAGGGGAAGTCGCTGTCGGTCATGCCGCGCGAGCGCGCCCGCACGATGCGGGCCGATGGCGCCCGGTCTTCCGGCATCAGGGGGCGGACCCAGTCGAGGAAGGTGCCTGCGTCGCCATCGGGATCGAAGGTCAGGCCGGGCCGGTCGGGGTGCGACAGGGTGATCTGCCCCGCCGCGGGATCGAGCCGGGCCGTGATGGCCTGCAGTTGCGGCGCCTTGGCGCAACGGCTGAAATTGGCGCAGGGCGCCCACTCGCTGCCGTCGGCACCGCTGCGCTCATGCGCGACGGCCCAGGTGCGGTCCCAGGGCAGGCATTGGCCCGCCTCCAGCGTCACGTGATCGAGCGGCTCGCGGCCGTGGCTCTTGATCGGGTGGCGCCAGATGGAGGCGAGCCCTGCGCTCATTTGCCGTCCGGCTTGCCGGGCTTGTTCGCGGCGCTGTCGGCGGCCTTGTCCTTGCGGCTGAAGCTCTTCTTGATGTTGCCGAAGACGTCCGGCGTGTACCCTTGGCTGCGCATGATCGTGTACTGCTGCAGGAAGGTGATCGTGTTGTTGGTGATCCAGTAGAGCACCAGCCCGCTGGCGAAGCCGCCGAGCATGAACATGAAGACCCAGGGCATCCAGGCAAAGATCATCTGCTGCGTCGGATCGGCCGGCGCCGGGTTCAGCTTCTGCTGCAGCCACATCGAGATGCCCAGCAGCAGCGGCAGGATGCCGATGAAGACCAGCGCCAGGATGCTGCCCGGCTCCGGGGCGGCCCAGGGCAGCAGCCCGAAGAGGTTGTAGAGCGAGGTCGGGTCGGGTGCCGAGAGGTCCTGGAACGGCCCCAGCCAGGGCGCGTGGCGCAGCTCGAAGGCGACGAAGATCACCTTGTAGAGCGAGAAGAAGATCGGGATCTGCAGAAGGATGGGCAGGCAGCCCGAGGCCGGGTTGACCTTTTCCTTCTTGTAGAGCGCCATCATCTCCTGCTGGAGCTTCTGGCGGTCGTCGCCGGCGCGCTCCTTGAGCTTCTCCATCTCGGGCTGGAGTTCCTTCATCTTGGCCATCGAGACGTAGGACTTGAAGGCCAGCGGGAAGAGCACCGCCTTGAGAAGGATCGTCAGGCCGATGATCGACCAGCCCATGTTGCCGATGAGCTGGTGCAGGTGGTGCAGCACCCAGAACATCGGCTTGGTCAGGAAGAAGAACCAGCCCCAGTCGATGCTGTCGATGAAGCCGTCGACGCCTTCGTCCTGGTATTCGCGGATGGTTTCCCATTCCTTGGCGCCCGCGAAGAGCCGCGTGGTGACCTCCTCGGTGGTGCCGGGGGCGAGCGTCATCGTCGGCATGACGGACTCGGTCTGGTAGATGTCGCGGCGGTCGTCGTATTTCGCGACCTGCTTGAAGGCGCTGCCCTGCGCGGGGATGAGCGTGGTCATCCAGTAGTGGTCGGTGAAGCCGATCCAGCCGTCCGAGGCGACCTGGGTCACGTCGGCGCGGGCGCCTTCGCTGGGCACGACCTCGAAGTCGGTCATGTCGTCGTAGTCGATCTCGGCGAGGCTGCCGTCGGCCATGGCGACGACGCCCTCGTGCAGGACGAAGAAGTTCTTGAGGTCGGCAGGCTCGCCGTGGCGCGCGACGATGCCGTAGGGCGCGCTCGAGACCTGGGTGTCCCCGGTGTTCTCGACCGACTGGGTGACGCTGAACATGAAGTCCTCGTCGACCGAGATCGTGCGGCGGAAGACAAGGCCCGCGGGGCTGTCCCAGCGCAGCGTGACGGGGCTCTCGACGGTCAGCGTCTCGCCGTCCTCGATCTCCCACGCGGTGTTGGGGCCGGGCACGTCCTCGAGCGTGAGGCCCGAGCCGGGGGCCCAGCCGTAGAGCGCGTAGTAGGGCTGATCGCTGCCCACGGGGGCGAGGATCTGGACGTTGGGCGAGCTGGGATCGCGCGTCTCGGTGTAGTCCTTGAGCTGCAGCGTGTCGATGCGGCCGCCGGCGAGCGAGATCGAGCCCGAAAGCCGCGCGGTGTCGATATCGACGCGCGGTGCGTCGGAGGCCTGGCGCGAGACCTCTTCGGTCGACGGGCTGTCGGCCTCGGCGCCCGGGGCCACGCCCGGGGTCGAGGCGATGGAGTCGCCGCCCTCGGTCTGGGTCTCGGTGACGGCCGGGGGCGTCTGGTCCTCGACCGGCTCTTCCGGTGGCGGGAAGAGCACGAACCAGACGAGGATCACGACGAAGCTCAACGCTGTCGCGATGAGCAGATTCTTGTTCTGATCGTCCATGAGAGGGGCGCCACCTGTCCTTGGAAAGTCAGTGCCGGGTTCAACAGCCCGCACCTGCAAAGGTCAAGCCGATTCACGGGCGCCGCAGGCTTTTGTGACCATGTCACGCAGGGGCGCGGGCGCACCGGGCCCCGAAGGCCCGGCGGCGGGCACGCGCCGCGCCGGAGGGTCAGCCGCTGCTGCGCCCGAGGTCGCGGGCGCCGGCGATCTCGCGGGCGTGGCTGCGGGCCCATTCCGACAGGTGCGCGGCCGGCATGGGGCGGGCGATGCCGAAGCCCTGGACGTGGTCGCATCCGAGCTGGGCCAGCAGGGCGTGTTCCCCCGCGCTCTCGACCCCCTCGGCCAGGGTTTCGAGGTCGAGCCGGTCGGCGAGCCCGAGGATCGCGGCGAGCATGCGGCGCTGCTCCTCGTCGCGGTCGATGCGGCTGACGAAGCTGCGGTCGATCTTGAGGCGATGGACCGGAAAGCGGCGCAGGGCTGTGATCGAGGCGTGGCCGGTGCCGAAATCGTCGAGGTCGATGTGGCAGCCCAGCTCGGACAGCCCGAGGATGTTGCGCGCGACGATGCCCTCGGGCGATTCCGCGATGACGGTTTCCAGCACCTCGATCGCCAGCCGCCGGGGGTCGAGCCCGAAGCGGTCGAGCTCCCACCTGATGCGGGCGACAAGCTGCGGATTGCGCAGTTCGGTCGCCGAGAAGTTCACGCTGACGCGGGGCAGGTCGATCCCCTCGGCGTCCCAGCCGCGCAGGGCGGTGAGCGCGTGCTGCAGGATGGTCTCGCTGAGGCGGTCCATCTGGCCGGCCTCGTCGAGGGGGCCGAGGAAGTCGGCGGGCGGCACGATGCCGCGTTCGGGGTGCAGCCAGCGGGCCAGCGCCTCGACCCCGCTGATGCGGCCGGTCGAGGTGCAGAGCTGCGGCTGATACCAGGGCTGGATCTGGCCGTTCGCGAGCGCCCGGTCGATGTCGGACAGCAGCGAGACCCGCGCCCGCCGCTCGGCCCGCATGCCGACCGACCAGGCGCGGACCGCCGAGGGGCCGTTGGCCTGCGCGTCGGCCAGCGCGGTCTGCGCCGCCTCGAGCAGCTGGGCGCCGTCGCTGCCGTCGGGCAGGCGGGAGAGACCGCAAAAGCCGATGCAGGCCGTCAGGTAATGCGTGCCGGTGGCGGTCTCGGCGGGTTCCTCGACCGCGCGCTGCAGCCGGTCGGCGACGGCAAGCTGCGTCTCGAGGTCGAGCCGCAGCGCCGGGCCCAGCAGCACGAGGTAACGCGCGTCGCCGATCCGCACGCCCAGGTCCTCGCGCCGCAGCATGGTGCGGATGCGCCGGAGCATGAGCTCGCGCAGCGTTTCGGCGGTGTCCTGGCCGAAATGGCGGGCGAGCGCGTCGAGCTCCGCCGCCTCGATCACGTAGCAGGCGGTCGAAAGCTCGGCCTCGCGCGCCGCGTGCAGCATCCGGTCCGCAAGCTCCTGCGCGCCCTGGGCGTCGACGAGGTCGGCGCCCAGGGCCGCCACGCTGCCGGTCGGCGCCAGTGCGGCGCCCCGGTCGCCGGCCACCATGTAGAGCAGCGGCATCGACAGCGAGAGCATGAGCAGCACCGCCTCGCCCCCCATCCAGAAGCCGGCGAGCGACAGCGCGGGCAGGAACGCGAGCATGTGGGGACCATGAAGCCAGGGCTTCAGCAGATCCCCGACCGCGGCGCGAAGCGCGGCGAGGCGGGATGTCATGTCGCAGCCCCCTTTTCTGACCCGGACGGCGACAGACCTAGAACAAGGAAGTGACTCGGCGCTTAACGCAGGTCGGGAACCGCGTCGTCAGTTTCGGCCTCGGCCTGCGCCGCGCGCATGAGCCCGGCGAAATCGAAGAGCGCCGGGTCCAGCATGTGCGAGGGCCGCACGTTCATCAGGGCGCGGAACATCACCTGCCGGCGGCCGGGGCTGTTCTTTTCCCAGCCGTCGAGGATCTGCTTCACCTGCTGGCGCTGCAGCCCGTCCTGGCTGCCGCAGAGGTCGCAGGGGATGATCGGGTAGTCCATCGCGCGCGCGAACTTCTCGCAGTCGACCTCGGCCACGTGGGCCAGCGGGCGGTAGACGAAGAGATCGCCCTCTTCGTTGACCAGCTTGGGCGGCATGGTCGCCAGCCGCCCGCCGTGGAAGAGGTTCATGAAGAAGGTCTCGAGGATGTCGTCGCGGTGGTGGCCCAGCACCACGGCGGAACAGCCCTCTTCGCGCGCGATGCGGTAGAGGTGGCCGCGCCGCAGCCGCGAGCAGAGCGCGCAGAAGGTGCGCCCCTGCGGGATCTTGTCCATGACGACGGAATAGGTGTCCTGGTACTCGACCCGGTGGGGCACCTGCATCCGCTCGAGGAACTCGGGCAGGACCGTCGCGGGAAAGCCCGGCTGGCCCTGGTCGAGGTTGCAGGCCAGCAGCTCGACGGGCAGCAGGCCGCGCCACTTCAGCTCGTGCAGGACGGCGAGCAGCGTGTAGCTGTCCTTGCCGCCCGAGAGGCAGACGAGCCACTTGGCGCCGCGTTCGACCATGCCGTACTGGTCCACCGCCTCGCGTGCCTGTTGCACGAGCCGCTTGCGGAGCTTCTTGAACTCCGTGGTGCGGGGGGCTCCGTGAAAGAGCGGGTGGATATCGTCGCCGGCGTCAAGCATGCGCGGGCATTAGTCGAGAATCCCGGCCCGGGCAAGCGCGGCGCGCGGCGGCGTGAATGAATGCTGGCGGGCGCGCGGCGCTTTGCTAGTCTGCGGGCAGTCATCGAGGAGGTCTTCATGCCGGTCACCCGCGGCGGCGAGGCGTTGTTGTCGATTTTCGACCGGGTCTACGTCATCAACCTGCCGGATCGCGCGGATCGCCGGGCCGAGATGGCCGCGCAGCTGTCGCGCCTCGGGCTGGGGTTCGATCATCCTTCGGTGACGCTGGTGCCCGGCGTGCGGCCCGACGATCCGGGCGAGTTTCCCGGCCTCGGCGTGCGCGGCTGCTACATGAGCCACCTCTCGGTGCTCGAGGCCGGGCTGCGCGACGGCGCGGAGCGGTTCCTGCTGCTCGAGGACGACGCGGATTTCGTGCGCGGGATCGAGGAGCGCCTGCCGGCGCTGGCCGCTGCCGCGCGGGACGAGGACTGGGGTCTCCTCTGGGCCCACATGCCCGGGCGCTACCACGCGCCGCCCACCGCGACGCCGGACCTGCTGCACGAGGTTTCGCCCGACACGCCGATCAAGCTGGCGCACATGGTGGGGGTCACGCGCGAGGCGGCCGAACTGGCGCTGCCCTACCTGCGCGCCATCGCCGAACGGCCCTACGACGACCCGGCGGGCGGGCCGATGCACGTGGACGGGGCCTATTTCTGGTTCCGCCGGGCGCATCCCGGGGTGCGCACCCTTGCGCCCGAAACGGCGCTGGCGCTGCAGCGCTCCTCGCGCTCGGACATCCATCGCGGCCGCTGGTACGAGACGATGCCGGTGGTGGGAGAACTCGTGGCCGGGCTGCGGCGGGCGAAGAACGCGCTGCGCTAGTCCTTGCGGCGGGGCGGCGGCACGTTGTCGATGCCGCTGCCGCCCCAGGGGTTGCAGCGCAGGATGCGCCGCGCCGCCAGCCAGCCGCCGCGCAGCGCGCCGTGCGTTTCCAGCGCCTCGAGCGCGTAGGCGGAACAGGTGGGGTGGAAGCGGCAGCCGTGGCCGACCCAGGGCGACAGGACGAGGCGATAGGCCCGGACGGGCAGGGCGACCAGGTGCGCCAGCGGCGTCATTTCCCCGTGCCGTGGATCTTGCGCAGGGCATGGGCGAAATCGCCCTGCAGCTGCACGAAGGGGCGTTGCGCGGTGATGTCGCGCCGCCCGATCAGCACGTAGTCCCAGCCGGGCTGGCCGATCTGCGGCAGGGCAAGGCGCGCGACCTCGCGCAGCCGGCGCTTGGCACGGTTGCGGGCGACGGCGTTGCCGACCTTCTTGGAGCAGGTGAAGCCCACGCGGATCGCCGGATCGCCGTCGTGCCGAAAGCGGGCCTGCACCAGCATGGACTGCACCGGCTGACGCCGCGCGCGGGCGGCGGCGAGGAAATCGGCGCGCTTGCGCAGCACCGTCACCGGGGCATTGGACACACCAAAAGCCGCCCCGGATGTCTCCGGCGCGGCGCTGGCTGCCATGATGCGCGGCTCCGCCACGGGGCAGAGCGCGCGGTTCAGGCGCTGAGGTTCTTGCGGCCGCGTGCGCGGCGCGCGTTCAGAACCTTGCGGCCGGCTTTGGTCGCCATGCGGGCGCGGAAGCCGTGGCGGCGCTTGCGAACCAGGTTCGAAGGCTGAAAGGTGCGTTTCATCGCGCTCTTCTCCGTGTCTCGGGGGCCGTTGCCCCATGTCTCGGGCGGGCCCGAAACGGATTCGCCGGGCCGCGGTCATTGGAAGCCCGTGCTATAGGGAGGTCGGCCCCGCCTGTCAAACCCCCGTAACGGGAAAGCTGCAACAATTCCGGGCCCGCGCGGCGCCGGAATTGTTACAGGGGCCGCAAGACCCCCTGTTTCGTGGCCTGCAGGCGTCACCGGGAATCAAGGCGGCGTGATGGGGGTGTCGCACCGCGGATGCGCGGCGCATCTTTACCTCATGACATTGCACAGCGATCCCCCCGCCGGAAAGGCCGAGATGCCGGAGACCAGAAAGCCGGGCCTTGCCCGCCACCTGCCGCTGATCGTGATCCTGGCCGTGGCCGTCCTCGGTTTCCTCACCCTGCGCGACCAGCTCACCTTCGACACCCTGCGCGATAACCGCGAGGCGCTGCTGGCGCTCCGCGATTCGCACTACCTGCTGATGGTGGCGGGCTTCGTGGCGGTCTACATCGCCATCGTCGCCTTCTCGCTGCCGGGGGCGGCGGTGGCCTCGGTCACCGGCGGGTTCCTCTTCGGGCTGGCGGCCGGCACCGCCTTCAACGTGTTGGCCGCGACCGTGGGCGCGGCGGCGATCTTCCTGGCCGCCCGCGCGGGGCTCGGCCGGGCGCTCGCGGCGCGGATGGAGGCCTCGGAGGGCACGGTCAAGCGGCTGCGCGACGGGCTGCAGGAGAACGAGATCAGCGTGCTCTTCATCCTGCGGCTGGTGCCCGTGGTGCCCTTCTTCGTCGCGAACCTGCTGCCCGCGCTGGTCGGCGTCCACTTCCGGAACTTTCTGTGGACCACGGCGCTTGGGATCGTGCCCGGCGCGCTGGTCTTCACCTCGATCGGCGTCGGCGTGGGCGAGGTCTTCGACCGGGGCGAGGACCCCGACCTCAGCCTTCTGTGGGAGCCGCAGGTGATCGGCCCGCTGCTGGGGCTCGCCGCGCTGGCGGCGCTGCCGATGGTGATCAAGGCCCTGCGCGGACGAAAGGACATCTGAGCGATGGAACGGATCAAGACGGACATCCTCGTGATCGGGGCGGGCTCCGGCGGCCTCTCGGTGGCGGCGGGCGCGGCGCAGATGGGCGCGCGGGTCGTGCTGCTCGAGCGGGGCGAGATGGGCGGCGACTGCCTGAACTACGGCTGCGTGCCCTCCAAGGCGCTGATCGCCGCGGCGCATCATGCCCAGGCCATGCGCGACGGCGCACCCTACGGCGTCGCCGCCGCGGAGCCGCAGGTCGATTATGCCGCCGCGCAGGACCACGTCGCCCAGGCCATCGCCCGCATCGCCCCGAACGACAGCCAGGAGCGGTTCGAGGGGCTCGGCGTGCGCGTGATCCGCGAGGAGGGGCGTTTCCTCTCGGAGACCGAGGTGCAGGCAGGCGATCACGTCATCACCGCCCGGCGGATCGTGCTGGCCACCGGCTCCTCGCCCTTCGTGCCGCCGGTCCCGGGGCTCGACGGCGTGCCCTACCTGACGAACGAAACGCTCTGGCAGCTGCGCGAGCGCCCCGAGCACCTGCTGATCGTCGGCGGCGGCCCCATCGGGCTGGAAATGGCGCAGGCGCACCGGCGGCTGGGCTCCCGCGTGACCGTGATCGAGGCCGAGACGGCGCTGGGCCGCGAAGACCCGGAGATGGCCGCCATCGTGCTGGAAAGGCTGCGCGCCGAGGGCGTCGAGATCCTCGAGCAGACCGCCGCGCGCGAGGTGCGCGGCAGCGCGGGCGCCATCGAGGTCGAGACCGCCGACGGCGCGGTGCACCGCGGCTCGCACCTGCTCGTGGCGGTCGGGCGCCGGCCCAATGTCGATGGGCTGGACCTCGACAAGGCCGGGATCGAGACCACCAAGGCCGGGGTGACCGTCGATTCCGCGCTGCGCACGACGAATCGCCGCGTGCTTGCCGTGGGCGACGTGGCGGGGCAGGGGCAGTTCACGCATCTTGCGGGCTACCACGGCGGGCTGATCGTGCGCTCGACCGTGCTGGGCCTGCCGGTGCGGACGAAGCCGCAGATCATTCCGCGCGCCACCTACACCCGGCCCGAGCTGGCCCACGTGGGCCTCTCCGAGGCCGAGGCGCGCGCCGAATACGGCGACAGGCTCGAGGTGATCCGCGAGGCCTACCAGCACAACGACCGCGCCATCGCCGAGCGCCAGACGGCCGGGCTGGTCAAGGTCATGATCCATCGCGGCAAGCCGGTCGGGGCCACGATCGCGGGCGCGCAGGCGGGCGAATTGATCGGCACATGGGCGCTGGCGCTCTCGGCCGGGCTCAAGATGAGCCAGATTGCCGGCATGGTCGCGCCCTATCCGACTCTCGGAGAGCTTAACAAACGCGTCGCGGGAACCTATTTCACCCCAAGGCTGTTCCAGAACGATATGGTGAAAACGGCGGTCAGACTGGTGCAGCGCTGGCTGCCATAGGTTCAAGACGCAAGATTTTATGCTCAATTCGCTCTCCGGCCGTTTCCTGATCCTCACGACCGTGTTCGTGATGCTGGCCGAGGTGCTGATCTTTCTGCCCTCCGTGGCACGCTTTCGCGTCGACTATCTCGACGCGCGGCTCGAGCGTGCGCAGATCGCCTCGCTCGCGCTGCTGGCCGACGACATGATCGACCCCGAGCTCGAGCAGGAGCTTCTGGACAACGCCGGCGTCTACAACGTGGCCCTGCAGCGCGACGCCACGCGCGAGCTGATGCTGTCGTCGCCCATGCCGGGCGCGGTGGATGCCAGCTTCGATCTGCGCGACGCCACGCCCTGGGTGCTGGTGCGGGACGCGCTGGCGCGGCTGATCGACCCGCAGGACCGGCTGATCCGGGTGCTGGGCTATCCCCAGCGCGACGCGGGCGAGCTGATCGAGGTCACGATGGACAGCGCGCCGCTGCGCGCGGCGATGATCGAGTACGGATTGCGGATCCTGATGCTTTCGGCGGTGATCTCGGTCATCACGGCGGTGCTGCTCTTCATGGCCGTGCGGCGGTTCCTCGTGGCGCCGATCAAGGGCGTGGTGAACCACATGAAGCGCTTTGCCGACGCGCCCGAGGATGCCCGCAGCATCATCCGCCCGACCGCGGGCGTGAAGGAGCTGCGCGAGGCCGAGGAGGCGCTGCAGTCGCTGGAAACCCAGCTCTCGCAGAGCCTTCGGCAGAAGGAGCGGCTGGCCCAGCTGGGCGGCGCCGTCGCCCGCGTCAGCCACGATCTGCGCAACATCCTGACCTCGGCGCAGCTTTTCACCGACCGCATCGAGATGTCCGAGGACCCGGCGGTCAAGCGGCTGGCGCCCAAGCTGGTGGGCTCGATCACCCGCGCGGTCTCGCTCTGCGAGACGACGCTGGCCTTCGGCAAGGCCGAGGAGCCCGCGCCGGTGCTGACCCAGTTCAACCTCGCGGCGCTGGTGAACGAGGTGCTCGAGGCCGAGCGGCTGGCCATCGGCGACCACGACGTGAGCCTCTCCGAGGACATTCCCGCGACGATGCAGATTCGCGGCGACCCCGAGCAGCTCTACCGCGTCATCGCCAACCTCGTGCGCAACGCGCGGCAGGCGATCATCGGCAACGGCGAGCCGGGCGAGATCAGCGTCTCGGCCCGCGCGGCGGAGAGCGAGTGGGTGATCCGCGTGACCGACACCGGGCCCGGCCTGCCGGCCAAGGCGCGCGATCACCTGTTCCAGCCCTTCCAGGGCGGCGCGCGCAAGGGCGGGGCGGGTCTCGGCCTCGCCATCGTGGCCGAGCTGGTGCGGAATCACGGCGGATCGCTCTCGCTGACGGGCAGCGACTCGCACGGGACCTGCTTCGAAGTGCGCCTCCCGATGGGCGACCTGACGTGAAGCAAAATTCTTCCCCGGGGCCTATTGCAAAGCCCGGCGGGCGAGTCTAAACCCCGCCTCGACGGACCGATAGCTCAGCTGGATAGAGTACCTGACTACGAATCAGGGGGTCGGGGGTTCGAATCCTCCTCGGTCCGCCACTTCCCTCCCAAGGCACTGTTTTCCTTGGTCGAGGGGGCGGCGTTTCCCACCTGATACCATGCTTCTTTCGCACGCCTCCGGGTCTTTCGTCTGGTCGGATGCTCGCCCTGCACGCCAGCTGACGGCGGCGAAGTCCGGCTTGTCGCGTGGTCGTCCGCGCAAGTCTTCTGGCCTTTCGTATTCTGATATTGCAATGTGACTGCGCGCGCGGCGAGATCGAATCGGATACGACGAAAGGCACACCATCCATGTCGAGCAAACACATCCTGGGCGCCGCGTTCTGCGTCGCCTGCACCCTTGGCAGCGCCGTCGCGGCGTCGCACGCGAACCCCTGGGCCACTTCGGATGACGAGGTGACGTCGCAGTATCACGAGGCGAACCAGGCGCGCAGCATCGGCACGCCCGGCGAGGACGAGATGAAGGGCGTCATGGTCCGCCGCGCGTCGGGCAAGCTGGGCGGCTCGGCCAGCGAGCGGTCGGGCGGTGGCGGGCACGGCGGGGGCCACGGCCGCCGCTGACAGCGCCACCGTCAGACAGCATGGGACCGCCCGGCGCGTGACGCGCGGGCGGTCCTGTCGTGTCCGGGGTCTCCGCCGCGTCGTGGCGCAAAAGAAAGGGGGCGCGGGTCAGGCCCGCGCCCCCTCCGGTCCCGGAGATGCCCCGCGTCAGAGCAGGAAGTCGTCCACCGTGAGCGTCAGGATGCCGGAAAGCTCGATCTCGAAGTCGGGCCAGCCGTCGCCGTCCATCTCGCCCTGGATCACCGTCGCGCCGTTGCTGTAGACGTAGCGCAGCTCGCCGGGCGCGCCGGAGAAGGGCGCGTTGCCGATGAAGGTGAAGTCCTGGCTCAGCGGCGTCGTCCTGTCGGCGTCGATCCGTCCGATCTCGATCCGGTCGATGCCGGGCTCGAAGTCGGTGATGATGTCGCGGTTGCCGATGTGCGGGCGGCTCTCCAGTTCGGAGAAGTAGATGAACCGGTCGGTCTGACCCGCCGAGCCACCGCTCATCACGTCCACGCCGAGGTTGCCGTAGATGGCATCCACGCCGAGCCCGCCGTCGATCGTGTCGTCGCCCGCGCGGCCGTAGAGCCGGTCGGAGCTGTTGCCGCCGAAGAGCGTGTTGCCGCCGTCGTCGCCGCGGAAGTTGTCGGCGAAACGGCTGCCCTCGAGCGCCTCGATCGAATCGTAGGTGTCGCCGGCCGCGTCG
Organism: Salipiger mucosus DSM 16094; assembly: GCF_000442255.1. Lineage (GTDB taxonomy): Bacteria > Pseudomonadota > Alphaproteobacteria > Rhodobacterales > Rhodobacteraceae > Salipiger > Salipiger mucosus. The sequence continues at coordinate 324,475 of NZ_KE557273.1, forward strand.
TTGGTCGCCGCCACGAGGCCCAGCAGGTCGACGAGCACGCCCGCCGTGGCGCTGCCGTAGCTCGCCGTGTCGAACCCGAGGCCGCCCATGAGCATGTCGGCACCGGGGCCGCCGTCGAGCACGTCGTCGCCCAGGCCGCCCTCGAGCAGGTCGTCCCCGAGCCCGCCGTAGAGCGTGTCGTCGCCGTCGAGGCCGAGGATCGTGTCGTTGCCAGCAAGCCCCTCGATCACGTTGTCGCCCGCATCGCCGGCGAGATCGTCGTCACCCGCGGTGCCCGTGGTATCGGCGGCCACGAAGCGGTTGAGGAACAGGAAGCTCTCGACGCCCAGCTCGCTGTCCACGCCCTCGAGCGTGACCAGCTCCGACCCGCCAAGGCTCAGGACAAGGTCGCCACCCGAGACCGTCTGGTCGAGGAAGTGATCGAAGTTGAGGTCGGTGAGCCCCATGTCGAAGAGGCCGACCACGTCCGAGCCGATGGCGAAGTCGGTGATCGTGCTGGCCGCGACGCCGGTGAGGTCCTCGCCTGCGCCGTAGGCAACCACGAAGAGGTCGTCCGCCGCGCCGCCGGTGAAGCTGTTGCCGCCCTGTCCGACGAGGTAGTCCGAGCCGGTGCTGCCGGTGACCGTGTCGCCGGCGTCGAAGATCTCGATCTCCTCGTAGTCCATCAACAGCTCGGTGTTGTAGAGCGTCGCCGGCTTCACGTCGCCCTTCACGTAGAAGGCGACGTCGAGATCATTGGTCATGTTGAGACCGTTGATCGAGGGCGCGCCCGAGTTGTTCTGGTAGCCGATGCTGATCGACAGCGGCGAGACCGGGTTCTCCCAGTCCAGCAGGTTGATCACCGTCGTGGTGTCGGTCCCGACCTCGTAGCGCACCTCGTCCCTGGTGGGCAGGGCGGTCAGGCGCGGGTCGAGCGGGATCACCACGCCCGGCAGGTCCTGGCCGTACTTGTCGGGCTGCAGGCGCCAGCGCGGGCCGATCTCGTAGTCCGTGCCGTCGTCGGTCAGATCGGCCATGAAGGGCTCGCGGTCCATCGTGGTGTAGTAGGCGTTGGTGAAGCCCCCCTCGAGGTCCGAGGACATGGCCCCGATCCGGTCGAGCAGGCTGCCCTCCGCGGCGCTCGCGAGCGCGGGATCGCGCAGGATGGTGCCCGCCGGGTAGAAGGTGCCGTCACCGGCGTAGAAGCCCTCTTCCGACACCCAGCGGCCCCGGGCGTCCACGGTGTAGCCGGGAAGCTGGCCGATGGCGGATTCGTTCTCGAGATCCTCGGGACGGATCTGGTCGTTGGGGTTGTTGGTGATGGTGTGTTCCGTCACCAGCTCGGCCGCGGTCACGCGGTAAAGCGGGATCAGGCCGGACTCGGTGTCCTCCTCGCTCCATTCGTCGGGCAGCGGCAGGGACACCTCGAGGCGGATGTCGTTCGGCCGCTTGACCTCGTTGCCCCAGCGGTAGAGCAGCTTGCCGTCGTCCTTCATGGTCACCGAGTAGTCGTCGCTCACGGCGATGGCCTCGGTGATGGTGCTTTCGTTCGGCGCCAGGATGTCGCGGATGTCGATCTCGCCGTCGCCGTTCTCGTCGTCGATGTAGGTCAGCACGTCGGCGACGTATTCGCCGTCGTGTTCACCGCCGACGACCATGAGGTTGTCGTCTAGCTGGTAGGCGGCGAAGGGATCGCCCGGGAAGAGCTGGTCCGACAGCACATGCTGCATGACCGCGTAGTGCTCGGTCGAGGCCTTGACCGAGTTGCCGCCCAGACCGGCAAGCCAGGTGCCCAGCTTGGCGGGCGTCTGGAAGGTGTCGGTCGGCGCGTTCGAGACCACCAGGCCCAGCTGTTCGCCGGCCTCGCCGTGCAGGTCGCCGGCCCAGCCTTCGGTGTATTCCGGGTTCAGGTAGAAGTCCTTTTCCACGGCGCCGTCGAAATCGGTGACGATGAACCCGAATTCGCTGTTGATCGGGTAGAGACTGACGCCCTCGGTCGTCGTCTTGGGCGCGGCCGAGACGTCGATGACGGGCAACTCTCCGGCCTCGACGTCGCCCTGGGTCAGGCCGTCGAAGGTGCCGGTGATGTCGTCGATGCTGAAAACGTGGGATACACGGTAGTCCGGTTCGGTGTTCAGCACGTCATCCGGTGGGTTCTGAATGGTTGTGACCGCCATGGTGTGGGTCCTCCGAGGTCTGTCCAGGTTCCCGGCGTTACTCGTGCCGGGGCGCTCCGCCGGTCCGCTTTGATCGCTGCGTGTTCTTGCGTGGCGCCCACATATTCTGATTGCCAGATATCTCCTCGGCCTTGAGCAAAATCAATTTCCCGCAAAGGCCGATGAAAAAATTGGCCGGTGCAGCGCAACGGGATTTTCTGCAGCTGCGAAAAGCCTCGGCCGTGCTAGGCTCCGGCCCGGATATCACCGGGAGTTTCCGATGCGCGTTGCCTGCTTCTCGGCCCTTGCCCTGCTGGCCGCCCCGGCCGCGGCCGATCCCTTGCCCGATCTGTCCCTGGCGCCGGAGGTGACCGTCTCCGGGCTCTCCAGCGGGGCCTTCATGGCCGTTCAGCTGCAGACCGCCTTTTCCGCCTCCGTCACCGGCGCGGGGGTGGTCGCGGGCGGCCCCTACGACTGCGCGGGCGGCAGCGTGTACCGGGCGCTCTTCGTCTGCATGGACCAGTTCTGGATCGAGCCGGGCACCGCGCGCACGCTGGAGACGATCGCGGCGCTCGAAGGCCGGATCGATCCGCCCGAGCGGCTGGCGGACGACCGGGTCTACCTCTTTCACGGCACCTGGGACGACACGGTGGGCCGCCCCGCGATGGACGCCCTGGCCGGGACCTATGCCGCGCTGGGCGTGCCCTCCGGGGCCATGAGCTATGTCACCGACGTCGAGGCCGGGCACGGCTTCCTCACCGAGGCGGGGCAGGTCGAGTGCCACCGCACCGCGCCGGATTTCCTCAACGACTGCGACATCGACCAGGCGGGCGATATCCTGTCGTGGCTGCTGGGTCCGCTCGCGCCGGGGCAGGCGGTGCCGGACCACCTGCGCAGCTACGATCAGGGCCCCTACGCCGAGGGCGCCACCGGGCTTGGCGAAACCGGCTTCGTCTACGTGCCGGCCTCCTGCGCCGCCGGGGAGACCTGCCGCCTGCACATCGCGCTGCACGGCTGCAAGCAGGGGGCCGAGCGGATCGGCGACGCCTTTGCCCGGCGCACGGGCTACAACGCCTGGGCCGAGGCCAACCGCATCGTCGTGCTCTACCCGCAGGCCGCGACGGTGCCCGGCCCCTGGTACAATGTCTTCGGCGGGAACCCCAACGGCTGCTGGGACTGGTGGGGCTACGGCAGCGAGGACTACCTGTCGCGCGAGGCGCCGCAGATCGCCGCCATCGGGCGCATGGCCGCCGCGCTGGGCGCGGCGCTCGCGCCCTAGCTGCCCTCGGCCACGCTGTCCGGCGCCACCGAGACGGCCTTGAGCACCGCGTAGAGCCGTTGCCCCGGCGCGATCTTCAGCGCCTCGGCCGAGCGGCGCGTGATCCGCGACAGCAGCAGGCTGTCGCCCGCCGCAAGCTGCACCAGCGCGCCCGGTCCTTCGCCCAGCCGCAGGCTGCGCACGGTGACCGGCAGCACGTTGAGCGCCGAGATCCCCTCGGGCCGCGTCGTCGCCAGCATCACGTCCTGCGCCTCGACGTGGACGCGCACCACCGCGCCGGGCGCGCGGGCGACGCGCGGCAGCAGCAGCGGCAGCGCGCCCACGGCCAGCTCGGTGATGCCGTCGGGGTGCTGCGTCACGACCCGCGCCTCGAGCACGGCCCCCGCGGCGCGGGCGCCGAGCGGCGTCACCTGCGGGTCGCTCAGCACCTCGGCGGCGCTGCCCTGCCGCGCGACGCGCCCCTGTTCGAGCACCACGACATGCGTGGCCAGCCGCGCCACCTCGGCCGTGGCATGGCTGACGTAGAGGATCGGCAGGCCGATCTCGTCGCGCAGCCGCTCGAAGTAGGGCAGGATCTCGGACTTGCGCGCCTCGTCCAGCGCCGCCAGCGGCTCGTCCGCGAGGATGAGCTGCGGCCGCGCCAGCAGCGCCCGGCCGATCGCCACGCGCTGCCGCTCGCCCCCCGAAAGGCCCCCGGGCCGCCGCTCGAGCAGCGCCTCGATGCCCAGCAGCTCCGCGACCTCGTCAAGGCCGGGGCCGGCGGCCTCGCGCGGGGCAAGGCGCTGGCCGTAGAGCAGGTTGCGCCGCACGCTCATGTGCGGAAAGAGCCGCGCATCCTGGAAGACATAGCCCAGACGGCGCCGGTGCGGCGGCAGGAAGACGCCCGCCGCGCTGTCGAACAGCACCCGCTCCCCCAGCGCGATGCGCCCCGCCTCGGGGCGCAGCAGCCCCGCGACCGCCTGCACGACCGAGCTCTTGCCCGCGCCCGAGCGGCCGAAAAGCACGGTCAGCCCCGGCGGCGCCTCGAAGGCCACGTCCAGCGCGAATTCGCCCAGGCGGTGCTGCAGGTCGACCGAAAGCGTCATCGGCCCGCCACCCGGCGCGCGATGCGCCGCGAGATCGCCTCGGAGAGCAGCAGCGCCGTCATGGCGATCACCACCGAGACCGCCACCAGCCCCAGCGCCGCGCCCTCTCCGCCCGGCACCTGCAGGAAGGCATAGATCGCCGAGGGCAGGGTCTGCGTCTGCCCGGGAATGTTCGACACGAAGGTGATGGTGGCGCCGAACTCGCCCATCGCCTTGGCGAAGGCGAGGATCGCGCCGGCCAGGATGCCCGGCAGGATCAGCGGCAGGGTCACCGTGGCAAAGACCCGCAGCCGGGAGGCGCCCAGCGTCGCGGCGGCCTCCTCGAGCCCGGGGTCCACCGCTTCGATCGAGAGCCGGATCGCGCGCACCATCAGCGGGAAGCCCATGATCCCGGCGGCCAGCGCCGCGCCGGTCCAGCGAAAGGCAAAGACGATGCCCAGCTGTTCCAGCGCCGCCCCCAGCGGCGCGTTGGTGTTGAGCGTCAGCAGCAGAAGGTAGCCCGTGACCACCGGCGGCAGGATCAGCGGCAGGTGCACCGCCCCGTTCAGCAGGTGCCGCCCCGGAAAGGTCCCGCGCGCCAGCGCATGCGCCACGGCAATGCCCGGCGGCAGGGCCCAGAGCGTCGCCCAGAAGGCCACCTTGAGCGACAGCAGGACGGCCTGCCACGCCTCGGGGCCAAGCAGGCTCACGGCGCGGTCAGGGGCGCGAAGCCCTGCCGTTCGAAGACCGCGCGCGCCTGCGGGCCCTGCAGGTAGTCGAGAAAGGCCCGCGCCGCCGCGCTGTCGCCCGAGGCGGTCGCGGCGCCGGGGTAGACGATGGGCGGATGGCTGTCCTCGGGGAAGGTCGCCAGCACGCCGACGCGCGGCTCGGCCACGGCGTCGGTGGCATAGACCACGCCCAGCGGCGCCGCGCCCGAGGCGACCAGCGCCAGCGCCGCGCGCACGTTGTCGGCCTGCGCCACCTGCGGCGCGATGCGGTCCCAGAGACCCAGCGACTCCAGCGCAGCCTTGCCGTAGATCCCCGCCGGCACCGCGTCGACCAGCGCCATGGCGAGCCGCCCGTCGCCCAGCCGCCCGGCCAGCGCGTCGGGGCTGTCCAGCGCCACGGGCGCGCCCTCGGCGTCCGCGCCGATCAGCACGATCCGGTTCGAGAGCAGGTCGATGCGCGTCCCGGGCGCGATGGCGCCGCTTTCCTCGAGGCGATCCATCCAGGCCGTGTTGGCCGAGAGGAAGACATCCGCAGGCGCCCCGCGCTCGATCTGCCGGGCCAGCGCCGAGGAGCCGGCGAAGGAGACGGCGACCTCGTCGCCCGTGGCCGCGCGGTAGTCCGCCGCGATCTCGTCCATCGCGGTCTTGAGGCTCGCGGCGGCGAAGACGGTCAGGCTCTCGGCGCGCGCCGCGGCGCCCGGCAGGGTGCTGGCGAGAAGGGCGGCGAGGGCGAGGCGAAGCCAGTGGCGCGGCATGGGGTCTCCGGTCTGGAAAACGGTGCCGCAAGGTATCGCGGGCGCGGCGGGCGGTTGCAAGCCTTCGGCACGCGGCCAGAGCTTCGGCCTCGCTCCCGCACACGGAAAACGGCCTTGCCCGCGCGCCGCCGTCGCGGGACAACCGGCGAAGCCCTGTCCGACCCGGAGACCCCGCATGTTCGACGCCGCGCTCATCCCGCTTCAGCGCCGCCTGCTGCATCCGCCCGCCCGCGCCCTGCACCGCGCGGGCGTGGGGGCGGACGCCATCACGCTGGCGGGCTTCGGCGTGGGGCTGCTGGGGGTCCTCGCCGCCGCGCTGGGCTGGCCGCTGCTGGCGCTGGCGGGTCTGCTGGGCAACCGCCTCGCCGATGGTCTCGACGGAGAGGTCGCGCGGATGAACGGGCCGACCGACCGGGGGGCCTTTCTCGACATCGCGCTGGATTTCCTGTTCTACGCGCTCTTTCCGCTGGGCTTCGCGCTGGCCGATCCGGGGGTGAACGCGCTGCCGGCCGCCGTCGTGATCGCGAGCTTTGTCGGCACAGGGTCGTCCTTTCTCGCGTTTTCGCTGATCGCGGACCGGCGCGGCATCGCGGCGGAGGACTATCCGACCAAGGGCATCTACTACCTCGGCGGGCTGACCGAGGGGGCCGAGACCATCGGCTTCCTCGTGGCGATCTGCCTGTTTCCGGCATTCTTCCCGGTGCTGGCGCTGGTCTTTGCCGGGGCCTGTTTCCTCACGACGGCGACCCGCTGGCTCGCCGGGTGGCGGCTCTTCGGCTGAGCCTCAGCGGGCCAGCACCCCGTGACGCCAGAGCCTGCGGGGCAGGCGCAGGAGCGTGCGGCGCAGGATGTCGGGATACTCGGCCTCGCCCGCGAGCAGCGCCATGTAGTGATGCTTGAGGCTGCGCGAGTCCTCGAAGGCGCGCGCGAAGAAGTCGCCGCTGCCGGCGGAAAAGACCAGCGGCCGCAGCAGCCGCGCCTGCGACAGCGCGCGGTGGATCGGGCGCAGCGCCGCGGTGTAGCGCGTCAGCGCGCCTGCCGGATCGCCCGCCGCCAGCGCGTCGCGGCAGGCCAGCGCGGCCAGCCGGCCGCTGTCCAGCGCATGCGCGATGCCCTCGCCGGTGATCGGGTCCACGAGGCCCGCCGCATCGCCCGCCAGCAGCACGTTGGCGCGGCCGGGATGGCGGCGGAAGTCGCCGAAGGGCAGGTGATGCCCCTTGACCGGCGCGCGGCGCGGCGTGCCGAGCTGCGCGAGATACCCCGCGAGATGCGTCTTCATCGCCGGATTGCGCGACTGGAGGCCGCCGATGCCGATGGTCGTGCTGCCGGCCTTGGGAAAGCGCCAGCCGTAGCCCCAGCGCACCGCGTCGAAATCCACGCGCAGGCGGCGGTCGTCCTCGGGCGGGTTCTCGATCTCGAGCGCGAAGCCGATCTTCGCGGGGTCATGGGCCGCGCCGAAGAGGTGCCGTGCCGTGGGGCTGTTCACGCCGTCGGCGCCGATCAGCGTGCGGAAGGCCAGGCTGCGCCCGTCGTCGAGCGTGACCCTGTCGCCCTCGATCCCGGTGGGGCGCCGCCCGCAGAGGATCTCGGCCCCCGCGTCGCCCGCGCGTTCGAGCAGATGCGCGTCGAGGCGTCGCCGCATGGTCAGATGGACGGGCGGACAACCCGCGATCTCGCCCAGCGGGCGGCCGTGGCGATGGAAGGCGATGGTGTCGTGCCGCTCCAGCACGTCGGCGGGCGGCAGGCTGCCGATCTCGGTCAGGTGGCGCAGGCTGCGGCCGGTCAGCAAGCCGCCGCAGAGCTTGTCACGGGGAAAGCGCGCCTTGTCGACGACCGCGCAGCGCAGCCCCGCCAGCGCCGCGATCAGCGCAGCGGCCGAGCCGGCCGGGCCCGCACCGAGGATGAGAAGATCGTAGGGTGCGGGCATCGGGGTTTCCGTTGCGGCAATAACTCGTCGGAGCATGCCGCCGCCCGTCTCGCGATGCAACGCCGCAGCGCTTCGAGCCGTACGGAAGTGCCGTACCAGTCGTACATGAAAAACGCCGCCGTCCCCGCGGGGACGGCGGCGCCGAATGTCACGGATGGCGCTGCGCTCAGGCGAGCTGCAGGTCCACGGCGCTTTCGCGGCCGTCACGGCCCGACTGAAGCTCGTAGGAGACCTTCTGGTTGTCGGACAGGCCGGTGAGGCCCGAACGCTCGACGGCGGAGATGTGCACGAACACGTCCTTGCCGCCCGAGTCGGGTGCGATGAAGCCGTAGCCTTTGGTGGTGTTGAACCACTTAACTGTGCCAGTTGCCATGGGATGAACCCTCTATCTGTTCATGCTGCCCGCGGTAGTGCGACAGCCCGGCATCTCACGTCTTTCGAAGGGACTGTGCCGAAAGTCGGAGAACAGTAGGGTCGAGAAGAGATCGTCTGCAGCCCCGGAAATACCAGAGGCATTCGTTCGGGGCAAGATTCGTCTGTGGCCCTCAGGTTGACGCGCCCGCTGCGTGGCCTGGCGGACGCGGTTTCGGCGCCGGGACGGGCACTTGCGCGGCGCGCTCTTGTGCCGCGGGGCGATCCGTTCCAAGCAGTTGGCGCGGACAAAAGGGAGGATTGTGGATGGACGGCTGGATCTGGGCAGGGCTGGCGATGGGGATCGGCGGCACGGTGGCGATGGACCTCTGGGCGCTGGCGCTGAACCGGCTGGCGGGGCAGGGGATGCCCAACTGGGCCAACGTCGGCCGTTGGGTCGTCGAGGTCATGCGCGGCCGGGTCTTCCACGACGACATCGGCGCGGTCTCCCCGGTGCAGGGCGAGCTGGCGCTGGGCTGGGCGTTCCACTACGCCGTGGGCGCGATCTACGGCGCGCTCTTCCTGGCGATCGTCGGGCCGGGCTGGCTGGAGGGCGCGGCCTTTGTCCCGCTCTGGATCTTCAGCCTGCTGACCATCGCGGCCGGCTGGTTCCTGCTGCAGCCCGGCATGGGCCTCGGCTGGGCCGCCGCCAGGACGCCGCAGCCCTGGAAGGCGCGCGGCATGGGCCTGCTGGCGCATACGGCATTTGCTGTGGGCATGTGGGTCGTGGCGCTGGCGGTGGCGGTGTAGTCCTTTAAATGAAATCAAATTGAGTTGGTTGTCGCTCCGTTCAGCAGTGAGCTTCCTATTTGGGAATGGTTGGTTTGAGAAATCGGACGTTAGGTATCATTTAAGAGCTTGCCGGTAATCCATGACCCCGAAATGAAATTCGGATCATGGGGTCTTTCGTATGAAGGCAAGGGTGGTTTCTGTCTGTGTTGTGTTCGTGACAGGGCTTGGTGTCTCAGCGTGTTCACATCACCGGACCGACGACAACAACTTCGAAGCGACCTCCCATAGTTTGACGCGCGCGGACGCAAGAGGTCCCACGGATGCGGCTGGGGAACGTCAGGCATATGTTCTGAGTTCGCAGGATCAGGATCCACTTGATCGTGTACGGCTTGGCCCTGGTGACCTTTCGGATGCCGGAAGTACTGCGGCTGGCCTCGCGGCTGGCTTTGTCGAGGCAAATCCTTTTGTCTCCTGGGCAGGCGGCGGAGCGCCTTTGGTTCTCCTTCCAATGAAATATGGAATGAAACGTGCGCTTGTTTCATCCGGAAGACGCCCCGCACGTGCGAATTGGATGGTGGAAACTGCGGGTGTTTTCGGCGCCTGCAACAACCTCGCGATACTCGCTGGCAGCGTGCCGCCCGCAGCGCTCGGCATCGGAGCGTTTTGTGCCATTGCCTTCGGCCAAACCACCCAAAGGAACTACGAAGGCCGAACCGGAAGGACGCTGGACGGACAGCCACTGAGGCCAAGTAATTCGCAATCTTCCGAAAGATGATCAGTCATGGACTCGGCGTGCTGTCACTCGAACGCCCTGATTGATTTTGGGAGTCGGGGAGGGTTTCGCGTTCAACGGTCGCATGAGACCTGCCGCCGAAATTCTTCCGTGGCAGGTCTCTTGGGTAAACGCGGTCCTAGGTTTGGCCGAAGTCGAAAACGGTCAAGAACACTGATCGCAACAGCGATCAAAGGTTGTAGTCGCGAATGCCGGACCCAGTTCTCTACATCTGAACTGGTCGTCATGCGCCTGCCAGGTCGTCAATGAGAAATTGACTAATCCTCGCATTCCATGCCGCGCGGCCGCGACCACATCATGGTTTATTACCGCGTGAACTTCTGTAAGCGCTGTCCCGCGGTCACCTTCCGCGATGTTTCGGCGAATGCGAGAGCATCCTTATCGTGAGTTAGGGAGTGCGGTTCGCAATGTGCGCTACAAATGCGTTTCTCAGATCGCTCGGTGTGGAGATCTACGCGTCCGGACACCGGCGCTGGCCGGATGAGGCGAAGGCGCAGGCAGTCGCCGAGACGCTCCAGCCGGGAATGACGGTGAACGATGTTGCAACGCGGTTCGGTATCCAGCCGAACCAGCTGTCGGCGTGGCGGCGCATGGCGAAGGACGGCAAGCTTGTCCTGCCGGCCGATGAGGGCGCCGGAGATGAGGCGGTGTTCGCGCCTCTCGTGGTGTGTGACGCGGGGTCTCCTGCGCCAGAGGCGGAGAGCAGCGCCGTGGGGCGCGATATCCGGCTCGCTGTC
>NZ_KE557273.1:335782-361815 GCF_000442255.1 Salipiger mucosus DSM 16094
GATCGCCGCCGAGGGCCTGCGCCGTATCGCTGAGATCTACAAGGTCGAGGACGACATCCGCGGCATCGAGCCCGGCCAGCGCTTCTCGGCCCGGCAAACGCGAACGGCACCCCTGGTCGCGGCGTTCGGAGAGTGGCTGCAAGAACAGCGATTGCGGGTGTCGGCGAAATCCCGGCTCGGTGAGAAGCTGGCCTATATCCATCGCCACTGGGATGGCCTGCAGACCTTCCTCTACGACGGCCGCGTCGAGATCGACTCCAACGGCGTCGAAAACCTGATCCGCCCTATCGCTCTGAACAGAAAAAATGCGTTGTTCGCCGGTCACGACGAGGGCGGCAGGGCCTGGGGCCGCATCGCGTCACTGATCGAAACCGCAAAGATCAACGGCGTCGAACCATTCGCCTATCTCAAGGCCACCCTTGAGGCCATCGCCGCTGGCTATCCGCAAGGTCGGATCGACGATCTCCTGCCGTGGAACTTCCCGCCGTCAAGCTGAACGCGCGTGGGGCGCAGCCAACGCTTACGAACTTCTTGAACTTCACCCGCGTGGGCTCGAGAGCGTCGGCACCCAGCCGGCGCTTCTTGTCTTCCTCGTGGTCCTCGAAGTTGCCCTCGAACCACTCGACATGCGCGTCGCCCTCGAAGGCCAGGATGTGCGTGCAGATCCGATCGAGGAAGAAGCGGTCGTGCGAGATGACGATAGAGTCGAAAAAAATCGGTCGCGGAGTTGAGAGTATCGAGGCAGTTATCGAACATGGCCGATCATACTTATATTAGGCCCCAAGCTCTCTCAAGCTCTGCCATCTGGTCAAGGATCGCCTGCGCGCGGGCGTCTTTGTTCAATGCGATACTCAGGTTGGCTTCGGCGGTCCAAGGCTGTTCCAGTCTTTTTACGAAGTCCTTTGAAAAATGTGGTCGAATATTTTGGTATTCTTCGGTTTGAAGAAAATCATTATATTCCATTTTGACTAGCGTCCTGCGCACGTTCGCCACCATTTCCCGGCGATGATGCATCCTCTGTTTTTGTTTCTCGCCCCCCCAGTTAGCCCATGGGGAAACGAGTGACGCGACACCTCCGATCAGACCTCCCGAAAATGCCGCCGTCACAATCGAAACCCATTCCAAAGCGTCACCGAGTGAACTTCTTGAACTTCACCCGCGTCGGCTCGAGAGCGTCGGCACCCAGCCGGCGCTTCTTGTCTTCCTCGTAGTCCTCGAAGTTGCCCTCGAACCACTCGACATGCGCGTCGCCCTCGAAGGCCAGGATGTGCGTGCAGATCCGGTCGAGGAAGAAGCGGTCGTGCGAGATGACCACCGCGCAGCCGGCGAAATCGACCAGGGCGTCCTCGAGCGCGCGCAGCGTCTCGACGTCGAGGTCGTTGGTCGGTTCGTCGAGCAGCAACACGTTGCCGCCGGACTTCAGCAGCCGGGCCATGTGGACGCGGTTGCGCTCGCCGCCCGAGAGCAGGCCCACCTTCTTCTGCTGGTCGCCGCCCTTGAAGTTGAAGGCACCGCAGTAGGCGCGCGAGTTCATCTGCGCGTCGCCGAGCTGGATCACCTCGGCCCCGCCCGAGATCGCCTCCCAGACGGTGGCGTCGGCTTCAAGGTCGTCGCGCGACTGGTCGACGTAGGAGAGCTGCACCGTGTCGCCGAACTCGATGCTGCCCGAATCGGGCTCTTCCTGCCCGGTCAGCATCTTGAAGAGCGTCGACTTGCCCGCGCCGTTCGGGCCGATGACGCCGACGATGCCGCCCGGCGGCAGCGAGAAGCTGAGGTCCTCGATCAGCTGCTTGTCGCCCATGTGCTTCGAGAGGTTCTCGACCTCGATCACCTTGGAGCCGAGCCGCTCGCCGTTCGGGATGACGATCTGCGCCTTGCCGACGCGCTCGCGCTCGGACTGGCTGGCCATCTTCTCGTAGGCCGAGATACGGGCCTTGGATTTGGCCTGCCGCGCCTTGGCGCCCTGGCGCATCCATTCCAGTTCGCGCTGCAGGGTCTTCTGCTTGGCCTTGTCCTCGCGCGCTTCCTGCTCGAGCCGCTTGGCCTTCTGCTCCAGCCAGCTGGAATAGTTGCCCTCGTAGGGGATGCCCCGGCCGCGGTCGAGCTCGAGGATCCAGCCGGTGATGCTGTCGAGGAAGTAGCGGTCGTGGGTGACGATCAGGATCGTGCCCTTGTACTCGATCAGGTGGTTCTGCAGCCAGGCGATGGTCTCGGCGTCGAGGTGGTTCGTCGGTTCGTCGAGCAGCAGCATGTCGGGCGCTTCGAGCAGCAGCTTGCAGAGCGCCACGCGGCGCTTTTCACCGCCCGAGAGGGTGGTCACGTCGGCGTCGTCCGGCGGGCAGCGCAGGGCCTCCATCGAGACGTCGATCTGCGCGTCCAGGTCCCAGAGGTTCTGTGAATCGATCTCGTCCTGCAGCGCCGCCATCTCGTCGGCGGTCTCGTCGCTGTAGTTCATGGCAAGCTCGTTGAACCGCGTGAGCTTGGCCTGTTTCTCGGCCACGCCCAGCATGACGTTCTCGCGGACCGTGAGGTTGGGGTCGAGCTCGGGCTCCTGCGGCAGGTAGCCGACCTTGGCGCCCTCGGCGGCCCAGGCCTCGCCGGTGAAATCCTTGTCGATGCCGGCCATGATGCGCAGCAGCGTGGACTTACCGGCGCCGTTTACGCCCACCACGCCGATCTTCACGCCCGGCAGGAAGCTCAGGCGGATGTTCTCGAAGGTCTTCTTGCCGCCGGGATAGGTCTTGGAGACCCCATCCATGTGGTAGACGTACTGGTAGCTCGCCATGATGTCCTCCGGTCGATTACAGGCGCCGTGTATGGCACCGGATCGCGGGAATGCAAATGCCCAAGCGGGCTCTGGCGGGGCCTCGGCGGGGTTTGCGGTTGAATCCCGCGGAGTTTCGGGTGTTTCTGTGCCTTCCTGACGCGGACGGAAAGGCGCGAGATGCCCCTGCAGGCGCATGACACCGGATTCCTGCTGACCCCCGGCCTGCGCGTGGGGCTGCTGGGCGGGTCGTTCGATCCGCCGCACGAGGGCCACGTGCACATCACGCTCGAGGCGATGCGGCGCTTCCGGCTCGACCGGGTGATCTGGCTGGTGAGCCCGGGCAACCCGCTCAAGCCGCGGGGACCGGCGCCGCTGGAGCGGCGCATGGCGGCGGCGCGGGCGATCATGCAGCATCCCCGCGTGATCGTCAGCGATTTCGAGGCGCGGGCGGGCACGCGCTATACCGCCAGCACGCTGCGGGCGATGCGCCATCGCTGGCCGGGCGTGCGCTTCGTCTGGCTCATGGGCGCGGACAACCTCGCGCAGCTGAACCGCTGGGACCGCTGGCGCGACATCATGGAGCAGGTGCCGGTCGGCGTGCTGGCGCGCCCCGGCAGCCGGCTGGCGGCGCGGGGGTCGGTCGCGGCGACGGTCTACCGGCGGTCACGGCTGCCGGGGGCGGCGGCCCCCTGCCTGCCGCGCCGGACGGCGCCGGCCTGGTGTTTCGTGAACGTGCCGCTGGTCTCGCTCAGCTCGACCGAGCTGCGTGCCCGGGCGGTCGCCGGGGACGAGGAAACGTGAAGTCACGGCGCGCGCCTGCGGCTTGTCGGTGGCACGGGCCTGAGGTTACATCAGCCCCATGACAAAGGCGTTTTCGAGACGCGGATTCCTGTCCGCCACCGGCGCGGCGGCGCTGACTTCACTGGCCGGCGCGGCGCATGCCGAGCCTCCCACCGCCTCGCTGCGCCCTGTCGCGCGGGGCGAGGACGTGCGCAAGCGCCTGCAGGCCTCGGCCGAGGAGCTGATCGCGCGGGCCCGGCTGAACGGGCCGACGGGCTTCGCGGTCCTCGATGTCGGGACCGGCGAGACGCTCGAGGCGCACGAGCCGCGCCTGGGCCTGCCGCCGGCCAGCGTCGCCAAGGCGCTGACGGCCTCCTACGCGCTCGATCACCTGGGGCCTGAGCATCGCTTCACCACGCGGCTGATCGCGACCGGGGGGATCACGGACGGCGTCGTCGCCGGGGATCTCGTGCTCGTGGGCGGCGGTGATCCGACGCTCGATACCGATGGGCTGGCCGAGATGGCCAAGGCGATGGGCGCGGCGGGCATCACCTCGGTCGAGGGGCGGTTCCTGGTCTGCGGCACGCACCTCACGCGGTCGCGGTCGATCGATCCGGCGCAACCGGCGCACGTGGGCTACAACCCGGCGGTCTCGGGGCTGAACCTCAACTTCAATCGCGTGCATTTCGAATGGCGCCGGGGCGGTGACGGCTACGACGTGACCATGGACGCCCGCTCGGGGGCGCTGCGGCCGGCGGTGCGGATGGCGAGCATGGGCGTCGTGTCGCGCAAGGGGCCGGTCTACACCTACGACGACGTGGATGGGCGCGACGAATGGACCGTGGCGCGCGGCGCGCTGGGGCAGGGCGGTGCGCGCTGGCTGCCCGTGCGCAAGCCCGAGCTCTATGCCGGCGAGGTCTTCCAGGTGCTGGCCGGTGCCGAACGGGTGACCCTGCGGGCGCCGGAACTGATCGACACGCCCCCTGAGGGCGAGACCGTCGCGTCGCGAGAGAGTGCGCCGCTGCGCGAGATCCTGCGCGACATGCTCAAGTGGTCGACAAACCTCACGGCCGAGGTGGTGGGCCTTTCGGCGACCCGCGTGCGGCTGGGGCGCCCCGTGGCGCTGCAGGAGTCCGCCGCCGAGATGAACGCCTGGGCGCGCGAGACGCTGGGGCTGGAGAACGTGGCGCTGATCGACCACTCGGGGCTCGGCGACCGCAGCCGGATCGCGGCGGTGGACATGGCCCGCGCGCTGGTCGCCGTGCGCGGGCGGCTGGAGCTGAAGCCGCTGCTCAAGGAAATTTCGGTCAAGGACGATGCGCGGCGCGCGATCAGCGATCATCCCGCGACCGTTCGCGCCAAGACCGGCACGCTGAACTTCGTGAGCGGGCTGGCCGGGTTCATCGACATGGCGGACGGCACGGAAATGGCCTTCGCCATCTTTTCGGGCGATCTCGACCGGCGCGCGGCGCTGACCCGGGCACAGCGCGAGCGCCCCGATGGTGCGCGGGCCTGGAACGCGCGCGCCAAGATCCTGCAGCAGGCGCTGATCCGCCGCTGGGGCGTCATGCACGGCAGCTGACGGCGCTGCGAGCCGCGGTCAGATGTCGGCGGTTGCCTGCGCCGGCGCGGGGGCCTTCTGCGTGACGGTCGGGGCGGTGGCGCCGAGGATCGGCAGCAGGCACAGCAGCAGCGTGCAGAGAACGGTGAATCCGAGCCGGGTCATTCAATATCCCTCCGGTATCAATAACTGGACCAATGTGGCGAAAAATGCCTGACGTCCGATTACCATAATACTGCAAATTCTCGCAGTCCGGAAATCCCGACCTTCGTCGGTCGGCGGGAGGTCGCCGCAGGGGCGGCACGGTTCGGTTCGTTCGGAGGGGCGCCCGGCGCGGGCCGGGCGGTGCGGATCAGGCCGACATGTGGCGGGCGCGGGCCCCGCGCTCGATCGCGGCGGCGTGCAGGCGGTCGAGGTTCAGCTCGTAGCGGATTTCCTCGAGCAGGCGCAGCTCGGGAGTGCGCAGCGTGCCGTCGGCGGCGGCCACGTCGCAGGCCAGCGCGTAGGCGGTCTCGAAAAGCCGCTCGGGGAGGTTGTCGCGGATCAGCCCGAAGAGCGCGTCGAGCCCCTCCTCCTGCTCGAAGAGCTCGAACACCAGCGAGGACATCGCCTTGACCCGTTCGATGTCGTAGTCGGCGAAGACGGGCAGGTTGTTCACCGCGCCGTCGATCTTGACCAGCTCGGCCGTGCGCAGGTTCTCGTCCGAGGCCGAGACGGCGATCATGATCGCCACGAGGCAGTCCTGCGGCGTCAGCGGGTGAGGTTCGGGTTCGGACAAGGCAGTGACTCCGCGTTACAGGGTTGCGGACTATTTATTGACCCCGTCTGCGCGCTGCAATAGGAGGCGGACGCCCCCACACACGAGGAGTGTTTTCATGTCCGATCTGCGCGATGCCGCGATGACCTCGAAGGCCTGGCCGTTCGAAGAGGCGCGCCGTATCCTCAAACGGTATGAAAAGAAGCCCCCCGAGAAGGGGCATGTGCTCTTCGAGACGGGTTACGGCCCCTCGGGCCTGCCGCATATCGGCACCTTCGGAGAGGTGGCGCGCACCACGATGATCCGCCGTGCCTTCGAGCTGATCTCGGACATCCCGACGCGGCTGATCTGCTTTTCGGATGACATGGACGGGATGCGCAAGGTCCCCGAGAACGTGCCGAACCGCGAGGAGCTGCAGGAACACCTGCAGAAGCCGCTGACCAGCGTGCCCGACCCCTTCGAGCAGTTCGAGAGCTTCGGGCACCACAACAACGCCATGCTGCGGCGTTTCCTGGATACTTTCGGGTTCCAGTACGAGTTCTACTCGGCCACCGACTTCTACAAGTCGGGCAAGTTCGACGAGATCCTGCTGCGCTGCGCCGAGAAATACGACGACCTGATGAAGATCATGCTGAAGTCGCTCCGCGAGGAGCGCCAGCAGACCTACTCTATCTTCCTGCCGGTGCACCCGGAGTCGGGCCGCGTGCTCTATGTGCCGGTCAAGCATGTCGACGCGAAGGAGGGCACGATCACCTTCGACGACGACGACGGCGTCGAATACACCGTGCCGGTCACCGGCGGCCACGTGAAGCTGCAGTGGAAGCCCGACTTCGGCGCCCGCTGGGCGGCGCTGGGCGTCGACTTCGAGATGTACGGCAAGGACCACAGCACCAACACGCCGATCTACGACGGCATCTGCCGGACGCTGGGCGTGCGCCCGCCCGAGCATTTCACCTACGAGCTCTTCCTCGATGCCGACGGGCAGAAGATCTCGAAGTCGAAGGGCAACGGCCTGTCGATCGACGAGTGGCTGACCTATGCCAGCACCGAGTCCCTGTCCTACTACATGTTCCAGAAGCCCAAGACGGCCAAGCGGCTGTCCTGGGACGTGATCCCCAAGGCTGTGGACGAGTATCACCAGCAGCTCAAGGCCTTCCCGACGCAGGACGCCAAGGGCCAGCTCGCCAACCCGGTCTGGCACATCCACAGCGACAGCACGGTGCCGCAGTCGCACATGGTGGTGTCCTTCTCGATGCTGCTGAACCTTGCCAGCGCCGCGGGCGCCGAGGACAAGGAGACGATGTGGGGTTTCATCCGGCGCTACGCGCCCGAGGCCGACGCGCATTCGCATCCCGACCTCGACCAGGCGGCGGGTTTCGCGGTGCGGTATTTCCAGGATTTCGTGAAGCCCACCAAGCAGTTCCGCGCTCCCGACGAGACCGAGCGCGCCGCGCTCGAGGACCTGGCGGGCCGGCTGCGCGCCTACGACGGCGAGGTCACGGACGAGGCGCTGCAGACGCTGGTGTTCTCGGTCGGCAAGGACCACGGCTTCGATCCGCTGCGCAACTGGTTCAAGGCGCTCTACGAGGTGCTGCTGGGCCAGAGCCAGGGGCCGCGCTTTGGCGGGTTCATCGCGCTTTACGGGGTGGACGAGACCGTCTCGCTGATCGAGCGGGGGCTCGCGGGCGAGTTCGTCTGACAGCCGGTTTTGACGCGCGGGGCCGGGGCGCTACCCTTCCGCAAGGGAAAGGGAGGTTCGGACATGCGCAACTGGGTATTCGGATGCCTCGCGGCGGTCTCGCTGGCGACTTCGGCGGGCGCGCAGGAGGCGCTGCGCCCCGTGCCGGGGATCGAGGACGTGATCCGGCAGCAGATGCAGGCCTTCTCGCAGGAGGACGTGGCGACGGCCTTCGGCTTCGCCAGTCCGGGCATCCAGGGGATGTTCGGCAGTGCCGGGAATTTCGGCCGGATGGTCCGCGAGGGCTATCCGATGGTCTGGGACAACGACAGCCTGCGCTTCGGCGAGCTGCGCGAGATCGAGGGCGGCCTCTGGCAGCAGGTGATCGTGACCGACGAAAGCGGCGCGCTGCATTCGCTGGACTACCGGATGGAGCAGATCGACGGCGAATGGCGCATCGCGGGGGTGCAGATCCTGCGGGCGCCTGCGCTCAGCGCCTGAGAGGCGGGGTCAGGCCGCCTGGAAGCCCGCGCTTGTCCAGTAGGCTTTCCATTGCTTGGGCAGAGCCTTGACCGGCGGGGCGAAGAACCTGCCGCCGAGGCTCCAGGCGCGATGCGCCAGCTGTTCCTGCCGGTGCCCCGCGAGGCGGCGCAGCTCGGCCGGCGCCTCGCCATCGACATCCGGCAGGTCGAGCGCCTCGAGCCAGGCTAGATAGACGGCGATGTCGTGGTGATCGCCAAGCAGCTCCGAGAGGCGCTTGGCCTCGGTGCGATGGGCAAGCATCGGGCCGGGCCAGGTGCCTTCGAGCAGGCGGGCATGATACCAGTGGTATTTCACGCGCTTGCGCCACTCGTGAAAGGTTTCGGCGGTCGGGTTCTCGCGGGTGTGCTGCATGGCATCGGCGCCGCGCATCCAGGTCTTGCCGACACCGGCCGCCAGCACTTTCGCGGGCTTGCCAGTGACCCGCCAGGTGGCGGCGCGTCCCCGCATCTCTTCCAGCGCGGCGCGCTGCCGGCCCAGGGCCTCGCCCACGGCATCGCCCGGCGCGTGGCGGTTCGCGCTGCGCACGAGGTGACCGCGGATCTCGGCGAAACGGCCGGGCGCGACGTCGGCCGCGTCCACCACGGTGTCATGCGTCTCGATCAGAACGTCGGAGTCGCGCAGACCCGAGGCCATGCCGGCGATGCCGCGCGCCGCCGCGTTCTCGGCCGCGTAATCGTCGAAGCCGGGACGGACCAGACGGAAGAGTCCGCGCAGTTTCTTGCAGCGCTTGCGGACGTCGTGGACCGCCTCCTCGGCGTCGGCGGGATCGCATGTGGTGCTGGCGATGGCGCGGTCGATCTGCTCGGCCGCGATGCGGTGCAGGGCGGCCGTCAGGCTCTTGTCGTGAGGCTTGATCCGATAGGCCATGCGCGTCTCCGGCCGTTGCGTGGGCGGGCAAGGCGCCGTCACGGTGCCGCCAGCAGCTCTTAACGCTTCATTGATACTTGCTGTCCGCGAAAACCGAAACCCGCGTCCGGGTGGCCGGGTTCCGCGCAGTTTGCAGCAGCAAAGGATCGAGGCGATGAATATTGCGGTGACAGATGGCGTGGCGCTCATGCCGACGGCGTTTGCCGAGGGTCTGGATGTCTGGTCGCGCGGCGACGGCAGGCCGGGGTCCGACACCTACGAAGGGCTCGCGACGGCGGCCTTCGTGCCGGCCGATGCCGATTTCGCGGGCTGCCTGGAGATCCAGAAGACCGAGGGAACGCAGAAGCTGCGCTACATGGGGCAGACGCCGATCCTGCCGGGCGTCTACCTGCGCGTCACCGCGCGGGTGAAGGCCATGGCCGGCAGCCTGCCCGAGGTGCGCATCGCGGCATATGCGGCAGACGGTGGCGGTGCGGCGGTCGGCGGGCTGACGACGCAGGGGGCGCCGGTCACGCTGCAGTCCTACGGCGAGGTGGTCGAGGTCAGCGCCATCGTGGGCGTTGGCAACCGCGGCGGCGTCGACCTGGTCTGGGGGCGCGAACCGGCCTACGGACACTTCGGGATCGACCTGACGGGCCCCAACGGCGGGGTCGTGCGTGTCGACGATATCGTCGTCGAGGACGTGACGCGCTTTTTCCTGCGCGACCTGGTCAGCGTGGTGGACGTGCGCGACTACGGCGCCGTGGGCGACGGCAGCACCGACGACAGCGCGGCCTTCGAGGCGGCCGACGCGGCGGCCAACGGACGCCGGGTGCTGGTGCCCGAGGGGACCTTCCGGCTGGCGAATTCCGTGACACTGGAGAGCCGGGTGATCTTTGCCGGCACCGTCACGATGCCCACGGCGGCGCGCCTGTCGCTGACGCGCAACTTCGATCTGCCGACCTATATCGACGCCTTCGGCAACGAGCAGCTGGCGCTGAAGAAGGCGCTCCAGTCGCTGTTGAATAACGCCGACCACGAGAGCCTCGATCTTGGCGGCAGGCGGGTGTCCATCGACGCTCCGATCGACGTGCACGCGGCGGTGGAGAACCGCGACACCTTTTCCCAGCGCCGGGTGCTGCGCAACGGCCAGCTTCGCGCCGAGAACAGCGGCAACTGGGCGCCAACGGCGGTGACCAGCACGGCGACCTATTCCACCGGCAACGACCGGCGGCTGACCAACGTGGCCAATGTCGCCAATATCGAGGTCGGCAGCCTTGTCGAGGGCGCGGGCGTCGGGCGCGAGGTCTATGTCAGCGCGAAGAACGTCGGCACGCAGGAGGTCACCCTGTCCGAGCCGCTCTACGACGCGGCGGGCACGCAGAGCTACACCTTCCGGCGCTTCCGCTACCTGCTGGACTTCAGCGGCTTCACCCAGCTCGAGAAGTTCGAGATCGAGGATGTGGAGTTGCAGTGCAACGAGCAGGCCAGCGGCGTACTGCTGCCGCCGGATGGCACGGTGAACGTGATCCGAAACTGCGTCTTCAACCGCCCGGGGCATCGCGCCATCACCTCGCACGGGCAGGGCTGCCAGGGGATGCTGGTCGACCACAACCAGTTCATCAGCGCCGAGGGTGGTGAGCTCACGCAGAACCGCCAGTCGGTGGCGATCAACACCAATGCCAACGACGTCAAGCTGCGCAACAACCGCGCCTCGCAGTTCCGGCACTTCGCGGTGATCTCGGGGCAGCACTCGGTGATCTCGGGCAACCATTTCTTCCAGGGCGACAGTAACTCGAACGGCATTCGCAGCGCCGGGATCGTGATCTGCCTGACCGCCTGCAACACGACCATCGCCAACAACTACATCGACAACTGTCACATCGAGTGGACCAACGAGCGCGACGCCGAGCCCGATTTCACGGGCGGCTTCGGGTTCGCCGGGCTTTCGGTCACGGGCAACGTCTTCCTGTGCTCGCACGTGGCGCAGTGGTTCTCGTTCATCGTGGCCAGGCCCTACGGCACGGACCACCGGCTGAACGGGGTCAACATCTCGGGCAACACCTTCCGCTGCGTGGGCGGCACGATCAACCGGGTCGAGCGGGTGGATACCTCCTTCGCCGTGCTGAACCACCAGGCGGCGCGCAATGTCGTCGTGAGCAACAACACCTATCACAACGTGGAATACGGCGCCGAGAACCCGTTGCGGGTGCGCCATTCGCAGAACAGCCACGCCGCGACATGGGTGATCGAGACCGAAAACCGGCTGCCCTTCGGCGGGCGCGCGAAGGACGTGCAGGGCCTTGCCCTCACGTCGCGGCCGCGCGACGCGAACAACGTCTCGAAATACGTCACGCCCTACGTCTCGACCGAGGAGGGGCCGGCCGCCGACCGGGTGCATGCGATCTGGCCCGAGCCCATGCGCGGGGATGTCACGCTGACGGTGCGCATGGACAGCTGACGGGCGCCTGACCGGCCGGCGACGGCGCGGCGGCCGGTCAGAATTCCGCCCAGAGCCCGAACATGACGCCCATGTGCTCGTCGCCGCGCAGCCCGTACATGCCACCGACCTCGGCCTTGAAGGTGTCGGTCAGCGGAAAGACCATCGAGGGCGCGAGGCGGGCGAAGGGCTCGGCCAGGGCCGGCGCGCCGGTCTGCATCTGCAGGATCAGCATGCGCCCGCTGTCGAATTTCAGCCCCCAGGTCAGGTCGAGCTTCAGGTCGATCATGGCGCTGCGGGTCCGGATTTCCGCCAGCCCGTCGGCGGCGAGCCAGCCGTTTTCGAGCCCCAGCCCCAACGACAGGCCGGGCTGTAGTGCCGGTTGCCCGAACTTCTGCCCGATCCCCAGTTGCGCCGAGATCTTCGGGCCCCGGTCGCGGTCGCGCAGGGGGTAGCGCAGGAAGGCAAAGGCCTTGCCCGTGCCGCGTTCCGACCGGCCGAGGTCGAGCCCGAGGGTCCAGCGGTCGGTCAGCCCGTGCTCGGCATAGAGCGAATACCATGCCAGCGTGGGCCTGTAGCTCAGCCAGGTCTCGATGCGCTGCGGCCAGGAAAAGCGCGCGGCGGTGCTGACGAAGGTTTCGCCCTGCGGTCGGGGCCATGCGCCCGCGAGGGCGGCGCCCGCCACGAGGGCCGGCGCGAGGCTGAGCAGGAGAACGCGCAGAAGCCGCATCGGGGCCTCCCCGGAAGTGCGCTCCGAGCTTGGCGGGACCTTGGTTAACGCGCGGTTAAGCGCACTGGACCGAGAGCCCGGAATGCCTATGCTGCCCCAAGGGAACATCCGACCGCGCATCAAGCGCGGCAACGCGAGGGGGCAGCATGGCGGGATCGGTCATCACGGTGGCGCAACAGAAGGGTGGCTCGGGCAAGACCACGGTCTCGGCCAACCTGGCCGTCGGCTTCCTGCGCATGGGGCGCAGCGTGGCGCTGGTCGACATCGACCCGCAGGGCAGCCTCGGCCGCTGGTTCATGACCCGGCTCGAGGCCGACGAAAGCGCCGTCGAGGGGCTGGAATTCGCCACGTCGTCCGCCTGGGGCATCACCTACGAGTGCCGCAAGCTGGCCGAGCGCTGCGACGTGGTGATCGTCGACACGCCGCCCAAGGCCGACAGCGACCTGCGCCCGGCCTTGCGGGCGGCGGACCTCGTGGTGGTGCCGGTCTCGATGAGCCACGTCGATCTCTGGGCCACCGAGGGCGTGCTCGACCTCGCGCGGCGCGAGGATCGCGAGACGCTGGTGGTGCTGAACCGCACCCGGCCCAACACCCGGCTGGCGCGCGACGTGGCCGAGGCCGCCGAGAAGATGGAGGCCCGCATCGCCCGGGCGCAGATCGCCAACCGCGTGAGCTATGCCGAGGCCTTCGGGCTGGGACGCAGCGCGGCCGAGGGGCGCAAGACGCCCGCCCGCGCCGAGATCGAGGCGCTGGCCGCCGAGGTGGCGGAGGTGCTCGAGACCGGCTAGACGGGGGCTGCCCCCTGACGGGGCGGGAGTGACCGATGACAGAACTTGCCGCACTGGCCGACACAATCCGCCGCAACCGCGCGACGCAGCCGGTTTCGCGCCTGGGCTATTTCTGCGCCCCCTTCCGGCCGCCCGAGGGGCCGTTCTCCGACCGGGTGATCAAGGTCTACCGGAGCCTGCCCGACGCGGCGGCGCTGGAGCGTCTGGCGCGCTGCCACGGCGATTACGTCGCCGCGCTGCAGGCGGCGGAGGTGCCGCTGCCCGCGACCGAGTTCCAGCTGCTCGAGATGGACGGCGGCCGCGTGCCCGTGATCGTGCAGGAGGCGCTGCCCGAGGCCTCGCTGATGCGGCCGCGCATGCAACGCGCGCCGGCGGAGGAGACGCTGGAAATGATGGAGGCCGCGGGGCAGGTGATCGCGCGGTTCTGGAACGCCACGCAGGGCAGCGAGACGCGCATCGGGTTCCATCCCTCGATCCGCAACTTCGCGATCGTCGAGGGGCGCGCCGTCTTCTTCGACACCTTCCCGCCGCTGATCCACTACTCGCGCGACGAGATGGGGCGGCTGCTGCTGCAGTTCTCGGACAGCCGGCTGATGCGGGTAGTCGGGCCTCTCATGCAGCGGCGCGTCACAGGTATCCAGGACGAGTGGTATTCGCCGCCGGAGACGCTGGTGGGGCTCGTGGGGTCGGCCTGCCGGTTGCGGCCGGAGCTGGCCGAGCGCTACCTCGCCTGGGGCCGCGAGTTCGCGGGCCGCGAGATGCCGCGCTGGGCCGAGGAGGCGACGGAGGGCATGCGGCATGCGCCGCGGCTTCCGGGCTACTGGACCGGCTTCCGCAAGCTGCTGGGCCTGCAGGGCGAGCCCAACCTCTGAGGCATGTCCCGGGGAATTCTCATCCGAAAATTCCCCGGTCGCTCCCCGGCGGGGATCAGACGATCTTGATGCCGGCCTTCTCGGCGTCGGCGACGAAGGCGGCGAGGCCCTTGTCGGTCAGCGGGTGGTTGGCCAGCCCCTTGAGCACGGCCGGCGGCGCGGTGATGACGTCGGCACCGATCTTGGCGCAGTCCGAGATGTGGTTGGGCGTGCGAATCGAAGCCGCCAGCACCTGCGTCTCGTAGCCGTAGTTGTCGTAGATCCGGCGGATGTCGGCGATCAGGTCGAGACCATCGAGGTTGATGTCGTCCATCCGGCCGATGAAGGGCGAGATGAAGGTCGCGCCGGCCTTGGCCGCCAGCAGCGCCTGGTTGGCCGAGAAGCACAGCGTGACGTTCACCATGTGACCCTCGTCCGAGAAGGTCTTGCAGGCGCGCAGACCGTCCAGCGTCAGCGGCACCTTGATGGCGATGTTGTCGGCGATCTCGGCCAGCTTGCGGCCCTCGGCCAGCATCTGCTCGTACTCGGTGGCGACCACTTCGGCCGACACGGGACCGCTGACCATCTCGCAGATCTCGCGCGTGACCTCGAAGATGTCGCGGCCCGATTTCATGATCAGCGAGGGGTTGGTCGTGACCCCGTCCACCATGTTCAGCTCGTGCAGCTCGCGGATCGCGTCGATGTCGGCGGTGTCGACGAAGAATTTCATGTCTGTAAAGCCTCCCAGGCCATGCTTGGCATTCGCTCGCGCGTGTCATACCCCATGTGAGACCGTGCCGGAAGCCCCGCAGGTCATGCGCTAACGGAACCCTCGGCGATGGACGATTTCTACGATTCGGGTGAACTGGTGGCGGTGCTGACGACGCAGCCGCTGGACCGCCTGCTGGACTACCGCGCGCCCGAGGGCGGCTGCTGGCAGGGTGCCTTCGTCGAGGTGCCGCTGGGCCCGCGCCGCGTGGCGGGCGTGGTCTGGGGACCGGGGCAGGGCGGCTTCGACCCCTCCAAGATCCGCCCCGTGTCCCGCGTTCTCGACGCGCCGCCGATGCGCGGCGAGCTGCGGACCTTCCTCGAGAAGGCGGGCGACTACACGCTGACCTCGCTCGGGGCGATGCTGCGGCTTGCCACCCGGGCGCCGGGACTGGGCGAGGCGCCCTCGACGCGCAAGGTATACCGCCTGGGCGAGGGCACGCCCGAGCGGCAGACCGACGCGCGGCGCCGCGTGCTTGAGGTGCTGCGCGACATGGGCGGGCTCTCGCTGACCAAGGGCGAGCTGGCCGAGGCGGCGGGCGTCACGCCCTCGGTGATCGGCGGGCTGGTCAAGCAGGGCTGCGTCCGCGAGGAGGAGGCGCCGCGGGACACCGCCTTTCCGCGCCTCGACCCGGAGCAGCCCGGCAAGCCGCTGACGGAGGACCAGGAAACGGCGGCCACCGACCTGCGCGCGGGCCTTGCCTCGGGCAGCTACGGCACCGTGCTGCTCAAGGGCGTGACCGGCTCGGGCAAGACCGAGGTCTACCTCGAGGCGGTGGCCGAATGCCTCGCGCAGGGGCGGCAGGCGCTGGTCCTGCTGCCCGAGATCGCGCTCACCGCCGAGTTCCTGACCCGGGTCGAGGAGCGTTTCGGCGCCCGGCCGGCGGAGTGGCACTCGGGCGTCACCGTGACCGAGCGGCGCCGGGTCTGGAAGCAGGTGGCGCTGGGCGGCGCGCAGCTGGTGGTGGGCGCGCGCTCGGCGCTTTTCCTGCCCTTCCGCGATCTCGGGCTGGTGGTCGTCGACGAGGAGCACGACACCTCCTACAAGCAGGAGGAGGGCGTGCTCTACAACGCCCGCGACATGGCGGTTCTGCGGGCCTCGATCTGCTCGGCGCAGGTGGTGTTGGCCTCGGCCACGCCCTCGCTCGAGAGTTGGGCCAACGCGGATGCGGGCAAGTATCGCCGCCTGGACCTGACGTCGCGTTTCGGCGCCGCGGTGCTGCCCGAGATGCGCGCCATCGACATGCGGGCCGAGGACCTGCCGTCGAACCGCTGGATCTCGCCCAGCCTGCAGGGGCAGGTGCGGTCGCGGATCGAGAAGGGCGAGCAGTCGCTTCTGTTCATCAACCGGCGCGGCTATGCGCCGGTGACGATCTGCCGGGCCTGCGGGCACCAGCTGGGCTGCGCCCATTGCGACGCGCGCCTCGTCGAGCACCGCTTCCTGAAGCGTCTCGTCTGCCACCAGTGCGGCGAGACCGTCCCGCGCCCCGAGGCCTGCCCGGAGTGCGGCGCCGAGGACAAGCTCGCCGCCGTGGGCCCCGGCGTCGAACGGCTGGCCGAGGAGGCGCGCGAGCTCTTCCCCGAGGCGCGGCTGGCGGTGCTCTCGTCGGATCTCTTCGGCTCGGCCCGCGCGCTCAAGGCCGAGATCGAGGCCATCGCGGCGGGTGGCGCGGACATCATCATCGGCACGCAGCTTGTGGCCAAGGGGCACAACTTCCCGCTGCTGACGCTGGTGGGGGTGATCGACGCGGACCTCGGGCTGCAGGGCTCGGACCTGCGCGCGGCCGAGCGCAGTTTCCAGCTGGTGCGGCAGGTGGCGGGCCGCGCCGGGCGGGCCGAGAAATCGGGGCTGGCGCTGCTGCAGACCTTCCAGCCCGAGCACCCGGTGATCCGGGCGATCCTGTCGGGCGACGAGGAAGGCTTCTGGCGCGCCGAGGCCTCCGAGCGGCAGGCGGCGGGGATGCCGCCCTACGGACGGCTCGCGGGGGTGATCCTGTCCTCGACCGAGTTGCAGGAGGTCTTCGACCTGGGCAATGCCATGGCCCGGCAGGACGCGCCGCTGCGCCGGGTGGGGGCGCAGGTCTACGGGCCGGCGCCCGCGCCCATCGCGCGGGTGCGCGGGCGCCACCGGGTGCGGCTGCTGGTCAAGGCGCCCAAGGGCGTCGCGCTGCAGCCGGCCCTGACGGAGTGGGCGGCGCAGTTCCGGCTCAAGGGCGCGCTGCGCATGGCGATCGACATCGATCCGCAGAGCTTCTTCTGACCGGCGAGGGCCTGCGCCGCCGGCGGGGCGCGGCGCCGCCCTGCGTATTTTCGGGAAAGATGAAGAACGGGGCATCGGCCGGCGGGGCGAGCGGTTCTTTCGGTGCGCGCCTTGCCTGCGGTGCGGGGCGTGTCTACATCAGCCGGCATGAAGATGCGCATTCCCTTCGTCACGCGGCGGCCCACCGTCGCGGTAGTCAGGCTGCACGGCGCCATCGGCATGGCCGGGCGCAGCAGCATCAGCGACGCCTCGCTGCGGCCGCTGCTCGAAAAGGCCTTCACCCGCGGCAAGCCGAAGGCTGTCGCGCTGGAGATCAACTCGCCCGGCGGCTCGCCGGTGCAGAGCTCGCTGATCGCGGCGCGGATCCGGCGGCTCGCGGAAGAGAACGATGTGCCCGTCGTGGCCTTCGTCGAGGACGTGGCGGCCTCGGGCGGCTACTGGATCGCGAGCGCCGCCGACGAGATCCATGCCGACGCCAGCTCCATCCTGGGCTCCATCGGCGTGATCTCGGCGGGCTTCGGCGCCCATGTCTTCCTGCAGCGGCAGGGGATCGAGCGGCGCGTGCATACCGCCGGAGAGTCGAAGTCGATGCTCGACCCCTTCCGCCCCGAGAGCGAGGAGGACGTCGCGCGGCTCGACCGGCTGCTGTCGCAGCTGCACGAGACCTTCATCGCGCAGGTGAAGGACCGGCGCGGCGACAAGCTGGCCGAGGAGCCGGAGCTCTTCACCGGCGAGGTCTGGATCGGGCAGAAGGCCTGCGAGGTGGGTCTTGCCGATGGCATCGGCCACCTCGTGCCCGCCATGAAGAAGCGCTTCGGCGACAAGGTGCGTTTCCGCCGCTACGAGCAGCGCCGCCGCCTGCTGCCGCGCCTCGGCGCCTCGCTCGCGCAGGATGCGCTGGCCGCGGTCGAGGACCGCGCGGCCTTTGCACGGTTCGGGCTCTGACGTGCTGTCGAAGATCGTCGCCATATTCCTTGTCGTGGTTGCCGTCATGGGCATGTTCGGCAAGCTGCGGCTGCCCGGGCGGGAGAAGCTGAGCAACGTCAAGTGCCCCGACTGCGGTCGCTATCGGATCGGCAAGGGCCCTTGTCCCTGCAAGTCGGGCAAGAAGGAACCGCGCTGAGATGGTCTACCTCTATCTGGCGCTCGGCCTCGTGATCCTGCTGCTCGCGGGGGACGCCCTGGTGAAGGGGGCGGTCAACCTCGCCCTGCGCCTGGGGGTGCCGGCGCTGATCGTCAGCCTGACCATCGTGGCCTTCGGCACCTCGGCGCCCGAGCTGCTGATCTCGGTGAAGGCCGCGCTCGAGGGGGTTCCCGGGATCGCGCTGGGCAACGTGGTGGGCTCGAACACCGCGAACGTGCTGCTCGTGCTCGGGGTGCCCGCGCTGCTTGCGGTGATGCACACCAGCGGGCACGACACCCGAAAGAGCTATGTCGTGATGCTGGGGGCGACGGTCTTCTTCATCGCGCTGGCGTTCCGCGGCACCTTCGACCGGATCGCGGGGCTCGCCCTGCTGGCGGCGCTGGCGGCGGTGCTCTTCGATTCCTTCCGCGACGCCCTGCGCCACCGGCGTGACGGCCTCGCGGCTGCCGCGGCCTCCGCCGAGATCGAGGAGGAGGAGCCCGAAGGCGCCGACCCGGACATGCCCGGCTGGAAGATCGCGCTCTTCCTCGTGCTGGGGCTGGTGGGGCTGCCGCTGGGGGCGGACCTGCTCGTGGACGGCGCGACCGAGATCGCCGCAAGGTTCGGCGTGCCCGACACGGTGATCGGCCTGACGCTGGTGGCGTTGGGCACCTCGCTGCCCGAGCTTGCGACCACCGTCATGGCCGCGCTGCGCCGGCAGGCGGACGTGGCGCTGGGCAACGTGATCGGGTCGAACCTGTTCAACCTGCTGGCCATCATCGGGGTGGCCGCACTGATCAAGCCGATGTCCGTCGATCCCGAGCTGCTGCGCTTCGATCTCTGGGTGATGCTGGGCGCCTCTCTCATCCTCTTGCCCTTCGTCTTCCTGGGCCGCGACCTGGGGCGTGTCTGGGGCGTGGTCTTGTCGGCGCTCTATCTGGGCTATGTGGCCCTTGTGCTGAGCTGACCGGAGCCCCTGACCATGACGACAGAGAAACGCGCGCTTGTGACCGGAGCGGGAAAGCGGCTGGGCCGCGCCATGGCGCTGGCCCTGGCCGGGCGCGGCCACGCGGTGGCGGTGCACTATGCCGGCTCCGAGGAGGCCGCCCGCGAGGTGGTGTCCGAGATCGAAGCCATGGGCGGCCGCGCCACCGCGCTGCAGGCCGACCTGCTGGAGGAGGACGAGACGCAGGCGCTGCTGCCGCGAGCGGCCGAGGCGCTGGGCGGGCCGGTCACGGTGCTGATCAACAACGCCTCGATCTTCGACTACGACAACATCTCGAGCGCCACCCGCGACAGCTGGGACCGGCACATGGCCTCGAACCTGCGGGCGCCCTTCGTGCTGACGCAGCAACTGGCCGAACAGATCCCCGAGCCGGGGCGCGACGAGCGGGACGAGCCGGTCGCGCGCGGCCTCGTGGTGAACATGATCGACCAGCGCGTGCGCAAGCTCACGCCCGAGTTCATGACCTACACGCTGGCCAAGTCGGCGCTCTGGACTTTCACGCAGACCGCCGCGATGGCGCTGGCGCCGCGGGTGCGGGTCAATGCCATCGGCCCCGGCCCGACGCTCAAGGGCGCGCGGCAGAGCGAGGATCACTTCGCCCGGCAGCGCGCGGCGACGGTCCTCGAACGCGGTGCGAATCCGGCCGATATCACGGCGGCGCTGGGCTACATGCTGGATGCGCCAGCGCTGACCGGACAGCTGCTTTGCATCGATGGCGGGCAACACCTCGCGTGGCGCACGCCGGACGTGCAGGGCGTGGAATGATGTGCCCGAGGGGCAAGTTTTGCACCGGCGTAGATGCAGTCATGCAAGCGTTACAAAAAATGCATATTTGACAATGGCTTGTTAACGCGGTCAAAAAATAACAAGTAAAAACAAAGCCTTGCAATGGAGCACAAAAAACGGGCAAATCAAGGAAGTCTTAACAAAACAAGGAAAAATTCCAGATGTCTGGAATTTGCCCTCAGAGTTTTCCACAGGATCCGTGGATTCTATTCCGGTTGATTCAGGGGGCCGGGCATTGCAGGCCGCGCCGGGGAATCGGGTAACGTGGCAAGGTGACGAATCGGGCCGACATGAACGAAGCGCAGGAGGGGACCGCAGCGACGCCCCGAAGGGGCCACGCGGTCATCCAGGACTACCTCAAGACACTCGACAGCTCGCCGGGCGTCTACCGCATGCTCGACGATCAGAGCCGCGTTCTCTACGTCGGCAAGGCGCGCAATCTCAAGGCGCGGGTATCGAGCTATGCACGCCCCACGGGGCATTCGCGGCGGATCGCGCGGATGATCTCGGAAACCGCCTCGATGATGTTTCTCACGACGCGGACCGAGACCGAGGCGCTGCTGCTCGAGCAGAACCTGATCAAGCAGCTCAAGCCCAAGTTCAACGTGCTGCTGCGCGACGACAAGTCCTTCCCGAACATCCAGGTCACGACCGAGCACGCCTATCCGCAGATCCGCAAGCACCGCGGCGCCAAGACCGAGAAGGCGGCCTACTACGGCCCCTTCGCCAGCGCCGGCGCGGTGAACCGGACGCTGAACCAGCTGCAGAAGGTGTTCCTGCTGCGCAACTGCTCGGACTCGATGTTCGAGGGGCGCACGCGGCCCTGCCTGCTCTACCAGATCAAGCGCTGCAGCGCGCCCTGCGTCGGCTACATCAGCCAGGAGGATTACGCCGCCAGCGTCAAGGACGCGCAGCGGTTCCTGTCCGGCCGCTCGACCAACGTGCAGGAGACGCTGGCCGCGCAGATGGCCGAGGCCTCCGAGGCGATGGAGTTCGAGCGGGCGGCGGCGCTGCGTGACCGCATCCGCGCGCTGACGCAGGTGCAGTCGGCGCAGGGGATCAATCCGCGCGGCGTGGCCGAGGCCGACATCATCGCCCTGCACATGGAGGGCGGGCAGGCCTGCGTGCAGGTCTTCTTCATCCGCGCCAACCAGAACTGGGGCAACCGCGACTTCTATCCTCGCGTGGGCGAGGACGTGGAGCCGGCCGAGGTGCTCGAGGCCTTTATCGGCCAGTTCTACGACACCAAGGAGCCGCCGCGCCTGCTGCTGCTCTCGCACGGGATCGAGAACCCCGACCTGATGTCCGAGGCCCTGTCGGAGAGGCTGGGCCGAAAGGTCGAGATCGCGGTGCCGCAGCGGGGCGAGAAGGCCGAGCTGATCGAGGGCGCGGCACGCAACGCGCGCGAGGCGCTGGGCCGCCGCATGGCCGAGACGGCGACGCAGGCGAAGCTGCTGCGCGGGATGGCCGAGGCCTTCGAGCTCGAGGCGCCGCCGCAGCGGATCGAGGTCTACGACAACTCGCACATCATGGGCACCGACGCGGTGGGCGGCATGATCGTCGCCGGGCCCGAGGGGTTCATGAAGAACCAGTACCGCAAGTACAACATCAAGGGTGACGAGCTGACCCCGGGCGACGACTTCGGCATGATGAAGGAGGTGCTGCGCCGCCGCCTGACCCGGCTGCAGAAGGACGATCCCGACCGCGAGAAGGGGCTCTGGCCCGACCTCATGCTGATCGACGGCGGCGCGGGGCAGGTGAGCGCCGTGGCCGAGATCATGGCCGAGCACGGGGTCGAGGACGTGCCCTTCGTGGGCGTCGCCAAGGGCATCGACCGCGACGCCGGCAAGGAGGAGTTCCACCGCCCCGGCCAGCGCCCCTTCGCGCTGCGGCACAACGACCCGGTGCTCTACTTCGTGCAGCGCCTGCGCGACGAGGCGCACCGCTTTGCCATCGGCACCCACCGGGCCAAGCGCTCCAAGAGCCAGATGTCGAACCCGCTCGACGAGGTGCCCGGCGTGGGCGCCGCGCGCAAGCGCGCGCTGCTGGCGCATTTCGGCTCGGCCAAGGCGGTGAGCCGGGCCGATCTTGCCGACCTCAAGGCGGTCGACGGCGTGAGCGCGGCGCTGGCCGAACGCATCTACGCCTTCTTCCACGAGGCGGGCTGAGGCGACGCGCTCCGGGCCCTTCGAGGCGATATGACCTCCTCGAATGACCTTTCCATGACCACTGCGCGGTCCGTTGTCGCGGCAGGCCCGCCGTTGAAGGCGGTCAGTCTGGACCTTCCGTGGCGCGGCCCGTAACTTGTCGACAATTTCCACGGCACAACGAGGCACGCATGTCGATCGGCAGCAATATCCGCACGTATTTCGAGGGCACATGGCACGAGGGTGACATCCCGGTCATGAAGGCCGCCGACCACGGCGCCTGGCTGGGCACCACGGTCTTCGACGGGGCGCGCCTCGTCGACGGCCTCGTGCCCGACCTCGAAGCCCACTGCGCGCGGGTGAACCGGTCGGCCGCGGCGCTGATGCTGACGCCCACGGTCCCGACCGAGAAGATGGTCGAGATCGTGATGGAGGGCCTCGCGCTCTACCCGGCGGACGCGGCGATCTACATCCGGCCGCAATACTGGGGCATCCACGGCGATCCCACTGCGATCATTCCGGACGGCTCGGAAACCGGTTTTGCCATCTGCCTCGAGGAAATCCCGATGGCGCCCCCGACCGCGACCACGACGCTGGGCCTCACCCGGTTCCGCCGGCCCGTGCTCGAGACCGCGGTGGTCAACGCCAAGGCGGGCTGCCTCTATCCCAACAACGCTCGGATGCTGGCCGAGGCGCGCGGCCGCGGCTTCGACAACGCGCT
This sequence comes from Salipiger mucosus DSM 16094, assembly GCF_000442255.1. Taxonomy (GTDB): domain Bacteria; phylum Pseudomonadota; class Alphaproteobacteria; order Rhodobacterales; family Rhodobacteraceae; genus Salipiger; species Salipiger mucosus. The sequence goes on from NZ_KE557273.1 coordinate 358,335, forward strand.
GGTGGCCGACGCCATGGGCAACGTCGCCGAAAGCGCCACCGCCAACGTCTTCATGGTCAAGGACGGCGTGGCCTTCACGCCCATCGCCAACGGCACCTTCCTTGCCGGGATCACCCGGGGGCGGCACCTGTCGAACATGCGCTCCGCCGGCATGGAGGCGCATGAGGCCGTGCTGACCTTCGACGATTTCCGCGAGGCCGACGAGGTGTTTCTGTCGGGCAACCTGCACAAGGTGACCCCGGTGACCGGCTTCGAGGACGTTTCCTACCAGGTCGGACCGGTGACGCGCCGCGTGCGCGACCTCTACTGGGACTGGGCGCGCAGCGCCGCCTGAGCGATGGGGGCGGGCAGATAGGGCCAGCCCTCACCGCTGCCGGTTGCCAGTCTCCTCGCCCTGCGCCATGATCCGCGGGGAAGGAGAGCCCTGATGCGCAAGTTCCTCGTGGTGCTCGACGACAGCCGCGAATGCCTCAACGCCATGCGCTTCGCCGCGATGCGCGCGGCGCGGACGCAGGGTGGCGTGGCCATCCTGTCGATCATTCCGCCCGACGAGTTCAATCACTGGATCGGCGTGGGCGAGGTCATGCGCGAGGAGGCGCGCGAGCGCATCCATGCGCATTACGAGGTCTTCGCGAAGTGGATGCGCGACCGGCAGGGTGTCGACCCCGAGCTCGTCATCCGCGAGGGCGATACCGTCACCGAGATTCTCGCGCAGATCGCGGCCGACCCGGACATCGGGGTCCTGGTGCTGGGCGCGGCCTCGGGCAAGAAGGGGCCGGGGCCGCTGGTCAGCCAGATGACCAAGAACTCGGGCAGCCTGCCGATCCCCGTCACCATCGTCCCGGGTGACCTGTCGAAGGAGCGGCTCGAGGGCATCACCTGAGCCGCCCGTACGGCGCGTGTCAGATCGCGCCGAAGGCGCTGATCGCATTCGCCAGCTTGCGGTAGCCCGCCACGTTGGCGCCGAGCCGGTAATCCAGCCGCCCGTCGCTCGTGCGTCCTTCCTCGGCCACGGTGTCATGGATCCGGCGCATGATGCCGCGCAGTGCGTCGTCGACCTGTGCCGCGTCCAGGAACTGGCCGTGGGCGTTCTGGCTCATTTCCAGCCCGGAGATCGCCACGCCGCCCGCGTTGGCTGCCTTGCCCGGCGCGTGGATCAGTCCCTTGCGGGACGACAGGCTCACCGCGCCGGCGGTCAGCGGCATGTTGGCACCCTCGGCGATCATCCCCGCGCCCGCGTCGAGCGCGGCGCGCAGCTCGGTCTCGTCGACCTCGTTCTGCGTCGCGCAGGGCAGCAGCACCTCGGCCTCGACCTGCCCCCAGGGCGCGCCGCCTTCCAGGTAACGCAGTCCGCGCTGCCCCGAGAGCTCCGACAGGTTGCCGCCCGCTGCCTTGGTCCGCCGCACCCGGTCGACCGTGTCCTGCGTCAGCCCGTCCTCGGCCAGCAGGGCGCCCGAACTGTCCGAGAGGCTGACCACCCGCGCGCCCTCGCGGATGGCCAGCTCGGCGGCATGGGTGGCCACGTTGCCCGCACCCGAGATGGCGACGCGCCGTCCCTCGAGATCGCTGTCCTGGTGGCGCAGCATGGCGCAGACGAAGTAGATCAGCCCGTAGCCCGTGGCCTCGACCCGCAGGGCGCTGCCGCCAAAGCTCTCGCCCTTGCCGGTCAGCGCGCCGTGGAACTCGCCGCAATGACGCTTGTAGGCGCCGAACATCCAGCCGATCTCGCGCGGGCTCACGTTGATGTCGCCGGCGGGGATGTCCCGGTCGGGGCCGATGTACTTGCAGAGCTCGCCCATGAAGGCGTGGCAGAAGCGCATGATCTCGCCCCCGCTGCGCCCGCGCGGGTCGAAGTCGGCGCCGCCCTTGGCTCCGCCCAACGGCAGCCCGGTCAGCGCGTTCTTGAAGCACTGCTCGAAGCCCAGGAACTTGAGCACCGAGAGGCTGAGGTCCGGGTGGAACCGCAGCCCGCCCTTGTAGGGGCCGATGGCGTTGGAGGTCTGCACCCGCCAGCCGCGATTGATGCGCGTCTGCCCTGCGTCGTCCTCCCAGACCACGCGGAAGGCGATGACGCGGTCCGGCTCGCTGAGGCGATCCAGCACGCGGGCGGCGGCGAACCCGGAGTGCGCCTTTTCGACGGTGATGACGTCGCGCGCGATCTCCTCGGCGGCCTGGTGGAACTCGGTCTCGCCCGGCGAGCGGGCACAAAGGCGCTGCATGAAGGTCTCGAGCAGCGAGTCGCGGCGGTCTGTCATGGGTCATCCTTGGCTGGCACCGGGTTCAACGGGGCAGGGGCGCCGTGGTTCCTCCCGCAAGCGGTGGCCGGGGCGCCGCGACAAGTTTAGAATCGTTCCAATCCTTGACGCCGAGCCGAGGGAGGCGCATATAGGGACGACGCCGGAGAAAGGTAGCTCTCAGATGTTCATTCAGACCGAATCCACACCCAACCCCGCAACGCTCAAGTTCCTGCCGGGCCAGACCGTGCTGGAGTCGGGGACCGCGGACTTCCCCAGTGCCGAAGGTGCCGCAGCCTCGCCGCTGGCGCAGCGTGTCTTCGCGGTCAAGGGCGTCGTGGGCGTCTTCCTGGGCAGCGATTTCGTCACCATCACCAAGGACGACACAGCCGACTGGGATCACGTCAAGCCGGCCGTCCTGGGCGCCATCATGGAGCATTTCCAGTCCGGCGACCCGGTCATGGCGGGCGAGGCCGAGGCCAGCTCGGGCCATGCCGAGCACCATGGCGAGGACGGCGAGATCGTCGGCCAGATCAAGGAGCTGCTCGACACCCGTGTGCGCCCGGCCGTGGCGCAGGACGGTGGCGACATCACCTTCCACGGCTTCGAGCGCGGCGTCGTCTACCTGCACATGCAGGGCGCCTGCGCGGGCTGCCCCTCGTCCACGCTGACGCTCAAGATGGGCATCGAGAACCTGCTGCGCCACTACATCCCCGAGGTGACCGAGGTGCGCCCGGTCGCGGTCTGATCCGCATGGGCGCCCCGCTGGTCCTGGGCTTCGACACGTCGGCCGCGCATTGCGCGGCCGCTTTGCTGTGCGGCGACACCCTGCTCGAGGCCCGAGCCGAGGAGATGTCCCGCGGCCAGGCCGAGCGCCTCGTGCCGCTGCTCGAGGAACTCCTGACAGGGCAGGGGGCCGCGTGGTCCGATCTCGCGCGTATCGGCGTGGGCACCGGTCCCGGCAACTTCACCGGCATCCGCATCGCCGTCGCGACCGCACGAGGGCTCTCGCTGGGCCTGCGCGTGCCCGCCATCGGCGTGACCAGTTTCGAGGCAGTGCACCTCGAGGCGCCCGGCGCCACGGCGGCCGTGCCCGCGACGCGCGGGCGGGTCTACCTTTCGCGCGCGGACAGCGCCCCTGAGTTGGTCGAAGAGGCAGCCGCACCCCCCGATCTCGCATGGCGCCCCGGCCCGGCCGAGCTCGCCGCGCGCATCGCCCGCCTCGCCGCCAGCGGAACGCCCGGCGC
>NZ_KE557273.1:362653-456712 GCF_000442255.1 Salipiger mucosus DSM 16094
CCGGCGCGCGCCCGGCGCCTCTCTACCTGCGCCCGGCCGATGCCGCGCCGGCGCGCGACGCGCCGCCGGTGATGCTGCCATGACGCCCGACCGGCTGGCCGAGATCGCCGCCCGCGCCTATCGCCACATGACACCCTGGACGGCGGCCGACATCCGCGACACGCTCAAGCAGCCCTCGGCGCTGCTGGTCACGCGGATGCAGGCCTTCGTCCTCGGCCGTGTCGTCGCCGACGAGGCCGAGATATTCGCCCTCGCCACCGATCCCGAGCATCAGCGCCGCGGCGCAGCCCGCGCGGCGCTGGCCGCCTTCGAGCAGGCCGCCGCCGAGCGCGGGGCCGCCACCGTCCTGCTGGAGGTGGCCGAGGAGAACGAACCCGCGCGCGCCTTTTACGCCGCCTGCGGCTACGAGGACTGCGGCCGGCGACGCGGCTACTATCACAGGCCCGACGGCAGCCGCGACGATGCGCTGCTCATGCGCCGGTCGTTGACCGGACGGCATCCGGCGGACACGGTCAACCCTGCGGCAACACGCCCAAAAAGCGGTTGACCGTCCCGCGGACGGTGGCGTTAATCGTCCCAGACCTGGACGGATCAGGCATCCGCGCGGCGCCGCGATGCCGCCGCCAACCAACACCTGGGAGCGATACATGACCTTGATGAAGCACTTCCTCGGCGCGACGACCGCCCTCGCCGCCAGTGCCTGCGCGGCGCTGGCGGACCCGGCGCTGATCTACGATCTCGGCGGCAAGTTCGACAAGTCCTTCAACGAGGCGGCCTACAACGGGGCCGAGGCCTATGCCGAGGCAACCGGCGGCTCCTACCGCGACATCGAGCTGCAGTCCGAGGCGCAGCGCGAGCAGGCCCTGCGCCGCTTCGCCGAGGCCGGCTTCAACCCGGTCGTGACCACCGGCTTCTCGATGTCCTCGCCGATCGCCTCTGTCGCGGCGGATTATCCCGACACCAAGTTCGTGACCATCGACGGCTTCGTCGACCCCGAGGAACACCCGAACGTGAAGTCGATCCTCTTCTCCGAGCACGAGGGCTCCTACCTCGTCGGCATGATGGCCGCCATGGCCTCCGAGACGGGCACCGTCGGCTTCGTGGGCGGCATGGACATCCCGCTGATCCGCAAGTTCGCCTGCGGCTACGCCCAGGGCGCCAAGGCCGTGAACGGCGACGTGACCGTCATCTCGAACATGACCGGCACCACGCCAGCGGCCTGGAACGACCCGGTGAAGGGCTCCGAGCTGACCAAGGCCCAGATCAGCCAGGGCGCGGACGTCATCTTCGCCGCCGCCGGCGGCACCGGCCTGGGCGTGCTGCAGACCGCCGCCGACGAGGGCATCTACTCCATCGGCGTCGACAGCAACCAGAACCACCTGCACCCGGGCTCGGTCCTGACCTCGATGCTCAAGCGCGTCGACGTGGCCGTCGAGGAGGCCATGACCGCCGGTGCCGATCTCGAAACCGGCGTCGAGGTGCTGGGCCTTGCCGAGGACGGCGTTGGCGTCGCGGTCGACGAGAACAACGAGGACCTCGTCACCGAGGAGATGATGGCGGCCGTCGAAGAGGCCAAGGCCAGCATCGTCGCCGGCGACACCGAGGTGCACGACTACTCCTCGGACGACAGCTGCCCCGCGCTCAGCTTCTGATCCTGCGATTGCACGGCGCGGGCCCGCCCGCGCCAGTTTCACTAGAGGCCGCGTGGCGCGCGGCCTCTGCCCTGTCCGACAGGAGCCCATGACGCCATGACCGACCCCGCGCCCGCCATCGAGCTCAAGGGCATCTCCAAGGCCTTCGGGCCCGTGCAGGCCAACAAGGATATCTCGATCCGCGTCATGCCGGGCACGATCCACGGCATCATCGGCGAGAACGGCGCGGGCAAGTCGACCCTGATGTCGATCCTCTACGGCTTCTACCGCGCCGATGCGGGCGAGGTCTGGATCAACGGCAACAAGACCGAGATCCCGGACAGCCAGGCCGCCATCAAGGCCGGCATCGGCATGGTCTTCCAGCACTTCAAGCTGGTGCAGAACTTCACCGTGCTGGAAAACGTGATCCTCGGCGCCGAGGAGGGCGGCCTGCTGAAACCCTCCCTCGCCAAGGCGCGCGGCGTGCTGAAGCACCTGGCCGAGGAATACGAGCTCTCGGTCGATCCCGAGCAGCTCATCGAGAACCTGTCCGTCGGCCACCAGCAGCGGGTCGAGATCCTCAAGGCGCTCTACCGGCAGGCCGATATCCTGATCCTCGACGAGCCCACCGGCGTGCTGACCCCGGCCGAGGCAGACCACCTGTTCCGGATCCTCGACAACCTCCGCAAGGAGGGCAAGACGATCATCCTCATCACCCACAAGCTGCGCGAGATCATGGAGATCACCGATACCGTCTCGGTCATGCGCCGGGGCGAGATGACGGCCACGGTCAAGACCGCCGAGACCTCGCCCGAACAGCTGGCCGAGCTCATGGTCGGCCGCAAGGTGCTGCTGCGCGTCGACAAGAAACCCGCCGCGCCGGGCGAGACCGTGCTCGACGTCGACAACCTGCGCCACGTCGACCGCCACGGCGTCGAGCGGCTCAAGGGCGTCTCGCTGCAGGTCCGCGCTGGCGAGATCCTGGGCATCGCGGGCGTCGCGGGCAACGGCCAGTCGGAGCTGCTCGAGGTGCTGGGCGGCTACGCCGAGGGCACCGGCGCGGTGCGCCTGCGCGGGCAGGAGATCGCGCTTGCCGGCAGAGGCTCGGACGGGCAGGCGCGCCGCGCCCGCAGCATCGCCCATGTCCCCGAGGACCGCCAGACCGAGGGGCTCATCATGAGCTACACCGCCTGGGAAAACACCGTCTTCGGCTACCACCACGACCCGCGCTACCAGTCCGGCCCGCTGATGAACAACGCCCTCATCCGCGAGGAGGCCGCGGGCAAGATGGAGCGCTTCGATGTGCGCCCGCCGGACCCGGATCTCGCCGCGCGCAACTTCTCGGGCGGCAACCAGCAGAAGATCGTGCTCGCCCGCGAGATCGACCGCGACCCCGATCTGCTGCTCGTGGGCCAGCCCACCCGCGGCGTCGATATCGGCGCCATCGAGTTCATCCACCAGGAGATCGTCCGCCTGCGCGACGCCGGCAAGGCGATCCTGCTGGTCTCGGTCGAACTCGACGAGATCCTGTCGCTCTCGGACCGCATCGCGGTGATGTTCGACGGCCGGGTGATGGGCGAACGCCGCCCCGACGAGACCGACCAGACCGAGCTCGGCCTGCTCATGGCCGGCGTCACCGAGCGACCCGAGGGCGACGCCATGAGCGCCATCGACCGCTCGCTCGAGGCGAAAGAGACCCGCGAGGCCGAACGGCATGGCTGAACGTCCCGCCCCATCATCTTTCTCCAAATACGCCCGCCGGAGGCAACCGCGCCCGCAGGGCGCGCCGAACAAGCGCGAGACCCAAGATGGATAGAATGCCCGCCTGGGCCGACGCGGTCCTCGTCCCCCTGATCTCGATCCTGCTGGCGGCGGCGATCTCGGCGCTGGTGATCCTCGCCATCGGCGAGAACCCGGTCGATGCCTTCACGCTCATGGTCGAAGGCGCGCTCATGCGCTCCTCGGGCTGGGGCTACACGCTCTACTACACCACGAACTTCATCTTCACCGGCCTCTGCGTGGCGGTGGCCTTCCACGCCCGGATGTTCAACATCGGCGGCGAGGGGCAGGCGATGATCGGGGGCCTCGGCGTGGCGCTGGCCTGCCTCTTCCTGCCCATGCCGCACTGGACCCTCTCGCTGCTGGTGGCGACCTTCGCGGCGGCGGCCTTCGGCGCGGCCTGGGCCTTCGTCCCGGCCTGGCTGCAGGCGCGGCGGGGCAGTCACATCGTCATCACCACCATCATGTTCAACTTCATCGCCGCGGCGGTGCTGAACTACGTTCTGGTGAACCTGCTGCGCCCGGCGGGCGCCATGGACCCGGCTTCGGCCAACTTCCCCGAGACGACCCACCTGCCGACCTTCCAAGACATGTTCGCGGCCGAAGGCTCGGCGCTCTTCCGCGGCGCGCCCGCGAACGTGACCTTCTTCCTCGCGGTGCTCGCCTGCATCGGCGTCTGGGTGCTGATCTGGCGCACGCGGCTGGGCTACGAGATCCGCGCCTTCGGCCAGTCCGAGAGCGCCGCGCGCTACGCCGGGATCTCGCCGGTGCGCACCACCGTCTTCGCCATGCTGATCTCGGGGGGGCTTGCCGGGATGATGGCGCTCAACACGACGATGGGCGAGGCCGAACGTCTGGTGATGAACGCGACCGAGGGCGCGGGCTTCATCGGGATCGCGGTGGCGCTCATGGGCCGGTCGCACCCGGCGGGGGTCTTTCTCGCGGCGCTGCTCTTCGGCTTTCTCTACCAGGGCGGGGCCGAGCTGGCGCTCTGGACCAACATCCCGCGCGAACTCATCACCGTGATCCAGGCGCTGGTGATCCTCTTCACCGGCGCGCTCGACAACATGGTGCGGATGCCGCTCGAGAAACTCTTCGGGGCGCTGCGCAGGAGGGACGCCTGATGGACTTCGCGACGATCCTGCAGGTGCTCGATTCCACCGTGCGCCTCGCCACGCCACTGCTGCTGGCCTGCCTCGCCGGGCTCTTCTCCGAGCGCTCGGGCATCATCGACATCGGGCTCGAGGGCAAGATGCTCGCGGCGGCCTTCCTCTCGGCCGCGATCGCCGCCACGACCGGCTCGGTCTGGTGGGGGCTGCTGGCGGGCATCGTGGGTGCGAGCCTGATGTCGGGCATCCATGGGCTGGCCTCGATCACCTTCCGCGGCAACCAGCTGATCTCCGGCGTGGCGATCAACTTCCTCGCCTCCGGCCTGACGGTGCTGATCGCGCAGGACTGGTTCGGGCAGGGCGGGCGCACGCCCTCGCTCATGGGCGGCGGGCGCTTCGAGAGCATCACCCTGCCGCTGGCCGAGACGCTGCGCCCGGTGCCGGTGCTGGGGCCGATCTACGCCGAGCTGATCTCGGGGCACTCGATCCTTGTCTACGTGGCCTTCCTGATGGTGCCGGCGACCTGGTGGGTGCTCTTCCGCACGCGCTTCGGGCTGCGCCTGCGCGCCGTGGGCGAGGCGCCCGAGGCGGTCGACACCGCCGGCGTCTCGGTCATCGGGCTGCGCTACGCGGCCATCGCCATCTGCGGGCTGCTCTGCGGGCTGGCGGGGGCCTACCTCGCGACCGGGCTGCAGGCGGGCTTCGTGCGCGAGATGACGGCCGGGCGCGGCTACATCGCGCTTGCGGCGCTGATCTTCGCCAAGTGGCGGCCCTGGTACGCACTCTATGCCTGCCTGCTCTTCGGCCTGCTGCAGGCTGTGGCGCTGCGCTACCAGAGCATCGACCTCGGCGGGGTGGTGATCCCGGTGCAGGTGATGGACGCGTTGCCCTACATTCTGACGGTGGTGATCCTCGCGGGCTTCGTCGGCAAGGCCATCCCGCCGCGCGCTGGCGGCGAGCCCTACGTCAAGGAGCGCTGAGCCTCCGGTCTGCGCAGGAAAAGGGCCGGGAATTTTCCACCGAATATTCCTCGCGCCGCCCCGACGCCGTGCCCGGATGCGTGTCAAAGGCGCACCGGGCGGACGCCCGGCGCCGCGCCCGAGTTGCCATTCTCCGCGGGGCGACGCAAAGTCGGTTCATGCAGATCTACCTCCCCATCGCCGAGGTATCGGTCAACGTCTTCCTGCTCTTCGGGCTGGGCGGACTGGTCGGCGTGCTCTCGGGCATGTTCGGCGTGGGCGGCGGCTTTCTCATCACGCCGCTGCTGTTCTTCCTCGGCATCCCGCCGGCCGTGGCCGTGGCCACCGGCGCCAACCAGATCGTCGCCAGCTCGGTCTCGGGCGTGCTCGCGCATCTCGCGCGCAAGTCGGTCGACCTGCGCATGGGCGTGGTGCTGCTGGTCGGGGGCCTCGTCGGCTCGGGCGTGGGCGTGTGGATCTTCACCCTGCTCAAGGACATGGGCCAGGTCGATCTGCTGGTCCGGCTCTGCTACGTCGTCTTCCTCGGCGTCATCGGCGGGCTCATGTTCGCGGAGAGCCTGCGCGCGCTCTTCCGCACGCGCCGGGGCGGGGCGCCGAAGCGGCGGCATCACTCCTGGGTGCACGGGCTGCCCTTCAAGATGCGCTTCCGCACCTCGGGGCTCTACATCTCGGCGATCCCGCCGCTGCTGGTGGGCATGTCCGTGGGCGTGCTGGCGGCGATCATGGGCGTGGGCGGCGGATTCATCATGGTGCCGGCGATGATCTACCTGCTGGGGATGCCCACGCGCGTCGTCGTGGGCACCTCGCTCTTCCAGATCATCTTCGTCACCGCCTTCACCACGATGCTGCATGCCGCGACCAGCTACACGGTCGACATCCTTCTGGCGCTGATCCTGCTGGTGGGCGGGGTGCTTGGCGCGCAGGTAGGCGCGGCCTTCGGAACGCGGCTCAAGGCCGAGCAGCTGCGCATCCTGCTGGCCTCGCTCGTGCTGCTGGTCTGCGGCAAGCTGGCGCTGGACCTCTTCCTGACGCCGGTCGAGCTGTTCGAGCTGGGGGCCTCGTGATGCGCGCGGTCTGGCTGTTCGTGCTTCTGCTCGCCGCGCTGCCCGCGCGGGCGGAGGAGATCGTCATGGGGCTGAGCAAGGACAACGTCTCGATCTCGACCGATTTCGACGGCTCCGAGATCCTGATCTTCGGCGCCGTCAAGCGCGAGGACCCGATCCGCACCGAGCCGCCGCTGCAGGTCGTGCTCACGGTCGCCGGTCCCAAGACCCCGGTCACCGTCTGGCGCAAGGAGCGGCGGCTCGGGATCTGGGTCAATACCGAGGCGGTCGAGGTCGACGCCGCGCCCTCCTTCTACGCCGTGGCCACCAGCGTGCCCTGGCGCGAGGCGATCTCGGCGGTCGAGGACCTGCGCCACGAGGTCTCGATCCCGCGCGCCATCCGCTCGGTCGGCGCACCGATGGAGATCGAGGATGCCCAGGTCTTCACCGACGCGCTGATCCGCATCCGCGAGCGCGCCGGCCTCTACCAGCTGCACGAGGGCATCGTGACGCTGACCGAGTCGACGCTCTTCGATGCCGCCATCTCGATGCCCGCCAACATCACCGAGGGCCGCTACACGATCCGCGTCTTCCTGACCCGCGACGGCGCGGTGGTGGCACGGCATTCCTCAGTGATCGAGGTCCGCAAGGTCGGCCTCGAACGCTGGCTTTTCACCCTCTCCCGAAACGAGCCGCTGCTGTATGGCCTCATGTCCGTCGCCGCTGCCGTGCTGGCCGGATGGGGCGCCTCTGCGGCCTTCAGAGCCCTGAGATCCGGATGACCCGAACCCCTCCTCCTGCCCGCGACGCCTTTGTCACCTTCTGCACCATTCCGACCCGGTGGAAGGACAACGACAATTACGGCCACATCAACAACGCCGAGTACCTGTCGTTCCTCGACACGGCCATCTCGCTCTGGCAACTCGAACACGGCATGGACATCGCCGCGCCGACCAGCAACCGCTACCTCGCCGCCGACACCGGCTGCACCTACTTCGCCGAGGCGCGCTTTCCCGACGTGCTGCACCTCGGGCTGCGTATCGGGCACCTCGGCACCAGCTCGGTGCGCTACGAGCTCGGCGTCTTCCGCAACGAGGACCCCACCGCCTGCGCCATGGGCCACTTCGTGCACGTCTGCGTCGACGCGGACTCGCGTCCCGTGCCGATCCCGGATGAGGACCGCGCGCTCTTCGAGACGCTGCAGCGCTGAGACTTGGCGCGCTATTCATCATGATAAATTGACAACGCCGCGCCCGGGCGACAGGCTCGGGCAAAGGAGTGCGCCCATGCTGCCCGTCGATCCCGACCGTTTCCTGTCCGACCTGCACGCCCTGCGCCGCTTCGGCGCCGCGGGCACCGGAAAGGGCGTCTCGCGCCCCGCCTTCACGCCGGATGACATCGCCGCCCGCGACTGGCTCGCCTCGCGCATGGCCGAGGCCGGGCTGACGCCGCACTTCGACCCGGTGGGCTCGCTCTTCGGCCTGGCCGAGGGGCACTCGCTGCTCATGGGCTCGCATTCCGACAGCCAGCCGGAGGGCGGCTGGCTCGACGGCGCGCTGGGCGTCGTGGCGGCGCTCGAGGTCGCCCGCGCGGCGCAGGAGGCCGGCGGCCCGCCGGTCTCGGTGGTCTCCTTCGAGGACGAGGAGGGCCGCTTCGGCGTCACCACCGGCAGTTCGGTCTGGTCCGGCAACCAGACGCTGGAGGGCGCCGACGCGCTGATCGACCCCTCTGGCATCACCTTCGCCGAGGCGCGTGCCGCCTTCGGCGACCGGCGCGGCGACTTCGTCGACCCGGCGCGGTTCTCGGGCTTCGTCGAGATGCACATCGAGCAGGGCCCGGTGCTCGACACCACCGGCGAGAAGCTGGGCGTGGTCGAGGCCATCGTCGGCATCCGCGACGTGCACGTCACCTTCACCGGCCAGCAGAACCACGCCGGCACCACGCCGATGCACCTGCGCCGCGACGCCTTCCAGGGCCTCGCCGCCTTCAACGCGCGCCTCGCCGAGCGCTTCGCCGAGGTCGTGACCCCCGCCACCGTCTGGACCGTGGGCCACGTCGCCCTGCACCCCAACGCGCCCTCCATCGTGCCCGGCCGCGCGCGCTTCTCGGTGCAGTGGCGCGACGGCGACAAGGCGCGCCTCGACCGGATGGAGGAGATCGTCCGCACCACCGCGGCCGAGGTCGCCGCCGAGCGCGACCTCGGGCTCGACTTCGGCCCGATGATCGGCCTCGACCCGGTGACGATGGACCGGGGGCTTCGCGGCTCGCTGGAACGCGCGGCCGAGGCCGAGGCGCCGGGTCGCTGGCGCACGATGCCCTCGGGCGCGCTGCACGACGCCACCAGCGTCGCGCGGCACATGCCGGTCGCCATGCTCTTCGTGCCCTCGATCGGCGGCATCAGCCACGACTTCGCCGAGGACACCGACGAGGCCGACCTCGTCGCCGGCCTCAACACCCTGGCGCGCGCCGTCTCGGACCTCGGCGCCTGACCACGTCTTTCATCTTTCCGTCAAATACGCCGGGGTGAATGCGCGCGCAGCGCGCAGAGGGGCTGGCCCCTCCACGCCCTCAGGACCAGTCCACCTCGCCGAGAAAGATGTAGCCCGCCCCGTAGATCGTCTTGATCAGCCGCGGGTTCTTGGGGTCCTCGCGCAGCTTGGTGCGCAGCCGCGAGATGCGCACGTCCATCGCCCGGTCAAAGCTCTCGCCCGCCGCGCCGCCAAGGCTCTCCTGCATCTGCGCGCGCGAGATCAGCCGCTTCGGGCTTTCGAGGAAGAGCCGCAGGACCTCGCCCTCGGCCTGGCTGAAGGGGATCTCCACGCCTTCGGAATCCTCCAGCGCATAGCGGTCGAAATGCGCGGTCCAGCCGTTGAAGCGCGCGGTGGTGCCCTGAGCCGCGCCCCGGCGCGGGCCGCGCAGCCGGGCGCGGATGCGGGCCACGACCTCGGCCTGATCGAAGGGCTTGATGATGTAGTCGTCGGCGCCCAGTTCGAGCCCCGTCACCCGGTCCTGCACCTGCGCGCGGCCCGAGATGATGATCACCGCCGCGCCCTGTTCCAGCGCCAGCCGGTGCACGAGGCTCAGCCCGTCGCGGTCCGGCAGGCCGAGGTCCACGAGGCAGACGTCCGGCGGGCTGCGCTTCAGCGCCGCCTCGAACTCGGTCGCGCGCGAGAAGGCCAGGGTGCGGAAGCCGGCCTCGGTCAGGGCCTCCGACAGCATCGACCGGATCGCCGGTTCGTCGTCGAGGATGGTCACCAGCGGCGCGCTCATGCGACGGGCTCCGCCTGTCCGAGAAAGGCCGCGAGGTCCGCAGCCTCGAAGGGCTTGGCGATCACCGGCGCCACCTCGCGCGCCGCGCGGTGCAGCGGGTCGGTCTCGGGCCGCGCGGTCATCAGGAAGACCGGCAGGCCGGGCAGGCGGGCGGGCAGCTCGGTGCCCGGCGCCTCGCCCTCGAGCGAGACGTCCGAGATCACCAGCGCCACGTCCAGCCCCTCGGCCAGGGCGCAGGCCTCGTCGACCGAACTCGCCTCGACCACGGAATGGCCCATGCCGGTCAGCATCTCGCGGATGCGGGCGCGCAGGTCGGCGTCGTCCTCGACCAGCAGCGCAAGCCCGCCGCCGGGGGCCGCCTGCGCCGGGCGCAGCGGCAGGCGCAGGGTGACGCGCGCGCCGGTGTCCGCGTTGGCGAGTTTCATCGCCCCGCCCGCGAGCTTCACCATGTCATAGACCATGGCCAGCCCCAGCCCCGACCCCTCGCCGCCCTTGGTGGTGAAGAACGGGTCCAGCGCATGCTCGAGCGCATGCGCGCTGAAGCCGGGGCCGGTGTCGCTCACCGCGATCTCGAGCCAGGTGTCCTGCACCGCGCTGGCCGCCAGCGTGATCGTCCCGCCGCCCCGGCAGGCGTCGGCGGCGTTCAGCACGAGGTTCAGCGTCGCGTCCTGCAACAGGCCCGCGTCCAGCAGGTAGCGGCCCGCGGTCTCGTCGCGCACCGCGAGTGCCACGCCCTCGGGCAGGCTGGGCGTGGCCAGCGTGCGCAGGTCGTCGAGGAAGCCGGCCAGCGCCACCGGCTCGGGCCGCCAGGCGCGCGGCGCGGTGACGTCGGCGATGCGGTTCAGCAGGTCGCCGCCCCGCCGTGCCGCCTGGATGGTGGCCGCGATCAGCGGCTCGGCCCCGGGGGCGGTCTCGATGCGCGCGAGCTTGGACTGCATCCCGAGGATGATGGTCAGCAGGTTCGAGAAATCATGCGCCAGCCCCGAGGTGAGCTGCGCCGCCATCTCGCGCCGCCGCGTCTGCTGCAGAGCGGCGCGGGCCTGCGTCTCCTCGGTCACGTCCTGGCTGAGGATGTAGACCCCCGGCTCGACCGGGTCCGGCGTCAGGGCCGCGCGGATGCGCCGGGACGAGTCGTCGTCGGTGAACTCGAAGGTGCTCGGCCGCCCCGCGAAGGCACTCTCGAGGTGCGGCTTCACCTTGGCGTAGGCCGGGCCCAGCGTCTCCGAGATGTGCCGCCCGAGGATGTTGGACGGCCGCCCGGGCATCACCGACGACAGCCGCCGGTTGGAAAAGGTATAGCGCCCCTCGGCATCGACGCGGGCGATATGGGCCGGCATCATCTCGGTCGTGAGCCGCGTGCGGGCCTCGATCTCGGTCAGCTCGCGCCGGGCCTCCTCGAGCGCGGCATTGGCGGCGGCAAGCTGGCGGTTGGTGGCCGCGATCTCCTCGGAGCGGCGCAGCACCTCTTCCGACAGCAGCTCGGATCGGGTGCGCAACAGCTGCTCCTGCGCCCGCACGTCGGTGATGTCGGTGTAGACCGTCACCCAGCCCCCCTGCGGCAGCGGCGCGCCCTCGACGCTGATGACGCGGCCGTTGGCGCGGGTGCGCTCCATGTAGTGCGGCTCGAAGGCGCGCGCCTGCTCGACGCGGGTGCGCACGAAGCTCTCGGGGTCCTCGACGGTGCCGTACTCGCCGCGCTCCACGAGGTGGCGGATCGTGTCCTCGAAATGCGCGCCCGGCGTGGTGAGCGATGGCGGCAGGTCGAACATGCGCGCGAAGGTGCGGTTGCAGACCGCGAGCCGCAGGTCGCTGTCGTAGATCGACAGCGCCTGCTGGATCAGGTTGAGACCGGCCTGCGTGAGCGCGTCCTTGTCCATCGTGGGGTCCGTATCGGGGCGCGAAAGCGCGCGGGGTGACGCATGGCTAGCACCCGCGCGGACGCCGGCAAAGCCTCGCGTGGCGGCACCCTGGCACCGCGTGCTGTTGAAATCGACAGGCGGGACGCTACACTCCTGTCCTGAAAACGAAGAAGACGCGCAGGCGTGCTTGCCGGGTTCGGTTTTCACCTTTCCCATCCCGAGGCACGGGTGACGTGGCGTGGCCGTTCCGCCACGCTGCCGAGACTGCGCGCGGAAAGGAAGGACTGAAGATGGAGAAGAATCCCGACAAGGGCTACGTCGCCATTCTGGGCTGGAGCCTCAACGCCATCGACGCGGTCGACCGTTTCGACCGCCGCTACGTCGTCGTCGCACCGCCGTGGGCGCAGGATTACTGCGAGCAGAACGGCATCCCCTTCATCCCGTGGGACTTCGACCGTCTGAACGAGCGTTCGCACGAGATCGCGCATCGTCTCAAGGACGAGGGCGTCGATGTGGCCATTCCGATCTTCGAGGAGACCGTCGAATGGGCCGGGGCAATCAACGCGGTGCTGATGGGCAACCCGCGCCTGCTGGGCCAGTCCATGCTGTTCCGCGACAAGTCGCTGATGAAGCGCCGTGCCCAGCTGGGCGGCATCCGCGTCGGCGTCTTCGAGGAGGCGCACGACCGCGACGACGTCATCCGCTTCCTCAAGCGCGTGAACCAGACGCTGCTGAAGCTTGACGGCGACCCGAACGACCCGATCCACTTCAAGGCCTTCGACAAGTCCGGCACCGCCGGGCACCGGGTGATCCGCACCCCCGAGGATGTGGACAACATTCCCTCCGAGGAGTTCCCGGCGCTGCTGGAAAGCCACCTCGACGGCTGGGAGTTCGCGGTCGAGGCCTGGATCAAGGACCGCAAGATCCAGTTCCTCAACATCTCGGAATACGTCACGCTGGGCTACTCGGTCTTCGTGCCGGCCACGCCCGAGCTCGAGGCGCACCGCGAGCGCATCACCGAGGAGATCGAGAAGCTGATCGAGGTCTTCGATATCGATTTCGGCTTCATCCACCCGGAATACTTCCTGACCAGCGACAACAAGCTCTACTTCGGCGAAGTCGCCTACCGTCCGCCGGGCTTCAACGCGCTGGAGCTGATCGAGCGCGCCTACGGCTTCAACGGCTACCAAGGTCTTGTCGTGGCCTTCGATCCCAAGACCACGCAGGAGGAGCTCGAGGCCTTCTTCCCGACGCCGGTGACGGACGCGAAGGGCCACGCCGGCTGTTTCGGCGTCTATCCGCGCCGCCGTGTGGTCAGTCGGCTGGAAGTCCCCGAAGAGACGGCCAAGCATCCCTATTTCGAGTTCCACGAGCTCTCGGACCCGCGCGAGCAGAAGGTGGCCAAGCGCACGGCCTTCGGCACGCACTGGGGGCTGGCCTATTTCTTCGGTGACGATCCGCACAAACTGCGCGATCTGTTGAAGCACCAGGAAGAGCTGGACTACTACGTCTGATGACCATGAACCCGGCGCCCGATGACGGGCGCAGCACCGAAGCGGTCGAGCGTCTCGCCGGGACGCTCGACTCCGTCCTGACCCGGCTGGAACAGGCGCGCGCCTTCTCGAAGCCGCGCCACCAGCGCCCTGCGCTCGACGTGATCGCCCGCATGCTGCCGCTGCCTGGCGGCATCGAGGTGGTTTACGACCGTGCGGGACGGCTGGACGCGGCCGGGCTCTTTGCCGGATCCGACTGGGACCGGCCCGAGGCGCTCGTGCCCCGGCTCGCCGGCGAGACGCTGGTGGCCGAGGACACGGTGCTTGCCGCGCTCGAGGCCACGAGCCTCCTGCGCCTCCTGGCGGTCGCCTCCGGCGATGCGCGGCACGAGAACCTTCACGCCGAGGGCGCGCGCCACTACCTGACGCAGGTGCTGGCGCTGAACCTGCGGCATATCTTCGACATGGCGGACGAGGCCAGCCGCGAGCTGGGCCAGCGGGGCGAGACGCGCGACCGGTTGCTGCGCTTCATCGCCGAGCGCGTGGGCCTGACCGACGTGCTGGGCGTGCTGGTGACCGAGATCTGGCGCATCCTCGAGCAGCGCCCGGTGCAGGTCGGCACGGTCAAGGACATGATCGCGCAGATCGCCATCACGCTTCACAAGGAGGGCGGCGCGCTGGGCGGCGCACGCACCGGGGCCGAGCGCCTCGTGAGCGCGCTGTTCGGGCCGACGACAGGCTCGCTCGACGACCCCGGCCTCGAGGCCTACATCGCGCGGCTGGAAACGAGCGACGAGGCGGGCCTTTCGCGCGAGGCGATGGGCTTTGCCCGCGCCATGCACGACACCGGGCTCGTCTCCGACTACCACGCCGCCTTCCTGGTCTGGGCGGTCGACTATGCTCCCCGCCCGCTGGTGCCCGAGGCGCTGGGTCTGGGCACCACGGGGCTCGACTGCTGGCGCCACTATCGCGGCCTGATCGAGGAGCTGATCCGGTCTTCGGTCACTGTCGCCACGCCGCAGGCGGCCTACGGGCTTGCGCTGCTGCTGGACCGCGGCGTGCTGCACCACGCGCCGGTGGTGCCGGCGCTCAGCCGGCAGCTGCGCCTGCAACTGGACGGTGCGGTGCGCGAGCGGCTGGCGCTGGGCTTCGGCCCCGCCGTCGCGCCCGAGACGCACCTGCTGGCGGGCGTTCTTCAGGTGATCGGTCAGCCGCTGGGCGTGGGGCAGGGGGCCGAACCCGACCTGCCACGTCCGCCCGGGCCCGATCGCCACTGTGGGCGGTTGAACGATCCCGACCTATCTGCTGCACCTCATCGTTCAGGCGTGCGAGGCCGGCACCATCCGAATGCAGTTCGAGGGGGAGCCGATCAACTCCGCCGACCTGCCGATGGGGCTGGCGGGGGCCGGGCCCATCGACGCCGACGCGGTCTCGGTCGTGCTGGTGCCGCATCTCGACCGGATCTACGCCGAGATGGGCCGCCTCTGCGCCCCGCGCGGCGGCGATCCGCACCGCTGGGTGAACCCCGAGTTCCACGGCTGGTGGGTGGCGCGCGACTGCGCCGTGGCGGTCGACGTGGGCACCGGCATGCTCGATGCCTACGACCGCTTCCTGGCGCGGTTCTGCGAAAGCTATCACCCGGCCTACAATGGCGGGCTGCCGCTCATCCACCCGCAGCCGGCGGGGATCGCCGTCACGGACCCGAACGCGCAGTTCGTGGGCTGGCACGCCATCACCATCCTGCGCGTGGCCGAGGACCAGTCCGGCGCCATGCGGGTCTATTTCTACAACCCCAACAACGACAGCGGGCAGGACTGGGGCGCGGGCGTCGTGGTGTCGACCGGGGGGCACGGCGAACGCTACGGCGAGGGCTCGCTGCCCTTCGAGCAGTTCCTCTCGCGGCTCTACCTCTTCCACGACCAGCCCCTGCGGGAAGGCACGGGCGCCGAGGTGCCCGCCGGCCTGCTGACCCGCGTGCTCGACATGGCGCGCGAGAGCTGGGCGACCGACCGGGTGCCGGCCTAGGCGTCGCGCCCGCCCAGCAGGGCGGCGGCGACCATGTCCGCGGCCGAGGCGCTCAGCGCCACCGGCGTGTCGTGCAGCATGGCAAGGCGCGTCAGCGCCTGCAGGTCTGCGTCGCCGCCGTGCGCCGTGGTCGGGTCGGCGAAGAAGATCACCGCGTCGAGCTCGCCCGTGGCGATCAGCGCGCCGAGCTGCTGGTCTCCGCCGTGGCTGCCGCGCTGCAACCGGCGCACGGTCAGGTCCGGCGCCGTCTCGGTCACCAGCCGCCCGGTGCCGCCGGTGCAGATCAGCGCGTGCCCCTCCAGTGCGCGCGCATGCCGCCGCACCCAGGCGCGCAGATGCGACTTGCGCGTGTCATGTGCCGCCAGCGCGATGCGCCGCGGCGCGGTCGAGCGCGCCCGGGCGCGCGCCGCCAGACGCAGGATCGCGCGGACCTGCTCGGCAAAGCCCTCGCCCTCGGCCGGGAAGGCGCCCGCCAGCGCCGCCGTGCCCACGGTGAAGCCCGCGGCGCCCGCTTCGGCCACCGCTTCGATCCGCTCGGGGCTGTCGATGGAGCCGGCCATGATCACGGGCTTTTCGACCGCCGAGCAGACATCACGCATCAGCCCCGGCACGTCGCCCGCGAAACGGTAGGCCAGCAGGTCCAGCCCGTGCACGTGCTCGAGGTCCGCGAGCCTGCGGGCCGAGTCGACCACGTCCTCCGCCGGGCCCTCCAGCACGCTCGGGTGCCCGGTGATCCGCCCCGGGAAAGGGTAGTAGCGCAGCGGGTGCTGGCGGGTCAGCTGCGTGACCTCGCCCGCGCGCGTGCCGCCCAGCAGGCAGTCCACGTCCAGCTCGATCGCCGCGCGGGCCGAGGCGAGCTCGCTCTCGGCGTCGAGGCTCACCACCTCAAGGTAGGAGCGCCCGCCCGCCGCGCGGATCGTGTCGGCGAGGCCCTTCAGTTCCGCGAAGGGCAGGCCGACGTCCTTGAAGCCGATATGGCGCACGCCGCCCTCGAGCGCCTCCTCGAGCCGGGCGTGGGCGTCGGGAATGGTGCGGTCGTCGGCGGTGAGCATCAGGATGAAGTCGAAGGCCATGGGTCAGCTCTCCTCGCAGGGGTCATGGGGCAGGGGCGCGGCATGCGTCCAGCGCGCGGCGCTTTCGGCGATGGCAAGATGCGGCGCGCCGAGGCTCGCCTCGATGAGCGCGTCGAGGTGCCCCAGCGCCGCTCCGGGGGCGAGCCCGGCAGCGATCAGCCCCGCGAAGGCGTCGCCCACGCCATGCGGCACGCCGCGCCGCTGGGGCGTCCGCCAGTGACGCGTTGCTCCGGTCGTGACCTCGGTCACGCCGGTCTGTCCCGCAGGCGCCGGGGCGGAGGTGACGATGACGCGCGGCACAGGCAGCGCGCGGGCCGCGGCGGCGCAGTCGCGGGCGCTCTCGCAGGGGCGTCGCGAGAGCCAGCCCAGTTCGAAGCGGTTGGGCGTCGCAACGTCTGCCAGTGGCAGGAGGTCGGTGCGCAGAGCCTCGCCCACCGCCTCGGGCAGGTAGAGCCCGCCCGGCGCGTCGCCCAGCACCGGGTCGACGACGACGCGCGGCGCGCCCAGGCCGCGCACCGTTTCGGCGGCGAGCGCGACGTGCTCGGGGCTGGGCAGGTAACCGGTCAGCACCGCGTCCACGTGCGTGAGCCAGCCGTTGGCCGCAAGCGCGTCGCGCATGGTCGCCAGCTGCGCGACCGGAACGGCGCCCCCGGCGACATGATCAAAGCCGGGATGATTGCTGAGCATCGTCGTGGGCAGGTGCATGACCTCGTGTCCCAGCCCCCGCAGCACGGGTGCGGCGGCACTTCCGCCCACGTGGCCCGCGGCCACCCAGCTCGACGAGGATCAGGATGCGCGCCACGGCGCCGCACCTCGTATCCCGGAAACCGCCGCCATGTCGCCTGATCCTCCACCGCGCCTGCCTTGCCCGTCTAGCATTCGGACGGGCGCGGTGGAATGGCCTCGCGGGAGATCCGCGCGGAGACCCCGGCAGGTCCCGGTGGATCTACCCGTTGTTGCCCGAGATCGTGGTGCCCTGCATGTGCGGATGAAGGACCACGCGGGAATTCATCGGCACGCGGGCGTAGAGGTCGATCATGTGCTCGTTGATGAGGCCCGCGCAGCCGTTCGACACGGCGCGGCCGATGGTGTTCGGATCGTCGGTCCCGTGGATGCGCAGGAAGGTATCGCCGCGCTCCTCGGTGAAGAGATAAAGCGCGCGTGCCCCGAGAGGGTTGCCCGGACCGCCGGGCATGCCCGACTCCTCGTACTTGGCGTACTTCTCCGGCTCGCGTTCGATCATGCCCGGTGTCGGCGTCCAGGAGGGCCACTCCTTCTTGGCGCCGACGAAATACGTCCCCGGCTCGTAGAGGTCGTCTTTCCCGATGCGGACCGGGTAGACGATGGCGCGACCCTCGGGCAGCGTCAGGTAGAGGCGGAAGGTCTCCGGAATGACGTGGACTTCCCCGGCGGGCGGGTAGGGCGCGGCCATCTGGACGACATGTGGGGGCGTCAGCTCCGTGGCCTCTTGCGCGGCCGCGGATGACACCGCGGGCAGGCACCCCAGTGCCAGCCCGCTCAGGATGAAGTTTCTGCGTTTCATGACTTTTCCAGATAGTGCGGCCTCGTGCGTCGACAGGGCTTGGTATGCAAATTTCTGCGACCATGACGTTACTTGCGCGATCCGGGCGACCGTCCGCGCACCGGGATCGTCCGCCGGAGCCAGTGAGGTGCCGGCGTCAGCCGGCATGACGCAGACTGGCCGCCTCGGCCTGGGTTGCCGTGCGGATGTAGTCGGCCACCCTCCGGACCCGGGAATTCTCGCGGTCGTCCTCGCTGAAGAGCAGCCAGTAGGCGCGCGAGAAGGCGATCTCGTCGGGCAGGATCGTGACGAGGTCGCGGCCCCTCGTGATGAAGCAGGGCAGGACGCCGAGCCCGGCACCCGCGAGGATCGCGTCGAGCTGCGCCTGCACCGTCGCGGCCTTGTAGCGCGTGACGATGCCGGGATGGATCTTGCGGTTGAAATCGAGTTCGCGGGTGTAGAGCAGCTCGTCGATGTATCCGACGAAGGGCAGCGCCGCGAGGGCGTCCCGGGTTTGCGGCAGGCCGTGCCGGGCCACGAAGTCCCGCGAGGCATAGAGCCGCAGGTCGTAGTCCGCGAGGCGCTGCATGATCATCCGTCCACTCTCGGGCCGGTCGAGGCTCACGGCGATGTCCACCTCGCGCGTCGAGAGCTTGTGCGTCGCCGGCAGGGGCACGAGTTCCACGGTCAGGTTCGGCTCCTGCGCGCAGAGGCCCGGCAGAAGGCGCGAGAGCACCGCGTTTCCGAACCCGTCGGGCGCGCCGATGCGCACCCGCCCCGCCAGCCCGCCCGGACGCTGGAAAAGGTCGCGGATGGTCACCGCGCGGGCCTCCATGTCTTCGGCAAGAGGCATCAGCGCCGCGCCGGCCTCGGTCGGGGTCAGGCCGTCGGCGCCAGGCTCGAAGAGCTTGGTCTGCAGCAGCGTCTCGATCCGCTCGACATGGCGTGCCACCGTCGTATGGCTCACCCCCATCCGCTTACCAGCCCGGCTCATCTGCCTCGCGCGCGCGGTCTCGAGGAAGAAGCGAACGTCGTTCCAGTCAAGTTTGTCGGGCATGCATCCCTCCGTTTCTCAGATGCAGAATGCACGAAAACTGGCTCGGATTGTGCAAATTCGTGCATTCCCTTCCCCTGCACTGCGCGGACACAATAGCCGAGACGGGAGCAAGGGGAGCGTTGCAGTGGAAGATCTCGGAACCTACGACTACGTGATCGTCGGCGCGGGCAGTGCCGGCTGCGTTCTGGCCAACCGGCTGAGCGAGGAGCCGGACAAGCGTGTGCTGCTGCTCGAAGCGGGCGGACGCGACAACTACCACTGGATCCACATTCCGGTCGGCTATCTCTACTGCATCGGCAATCCGCGCACCGACTGGGGCTACAAGACACAGGCCTGCGACGGGCTGAACGGGCGCGAGCTTCTCTACCCGCGCGGCCGCGTTCTGGGGGGCTGCTCGTCGATCAACGGCATGCTCTACCTGCGGGGGCAGGCGGCCGACTACGACGGCTGGCGGCAGATGGGGCTCACCGGATGGGGCTGGGACGACGTGCTGCCCTACTTCCGCAAGTCCGAGGACTATGTCTCCGGAGCCGACGAGATGCACGGCGAGGGCGGCGAGTGGCGGGTCGAGGACCAGCGCCTGAACTGGGAGATCCTAGACGCCTGGAAGACGGCCGCGATCGAGGCCGGCATACCCGAGACCGCGGATTTCAACCGCGGCGACAATTTCGGTGTCGGCTACTTCAAGGTGAACCAGCGCAACGGGTGGCGCTGGAGCACCGCCAAGGGGTTCCTGCGCCCCGCCCGGAACCGGCCCAACCTGCGGGTCGTCACGCAGGCCCAGGCCGAGAAGGTCCTCTTCGAGAACCGCCGCGCCGTGGGCGTGCAGCTCCGCCACGAGGGCCGGCCGGCCCGCGCCATGGCCTCGGGCGAAGTGATCCTGTCGTCCGGGGCGATCGGCTCCGTTCAGCTCCTGCAACTCTCCGGGGTGGGGCGCGGCGAGTACCTGAAGTCGCTCGGCATCGACGTGGTGCACGACCGGCCCGAGGTTGGCGAGAACCTGCAGGATCACCTGCAGGTCCGCTGCGCCTACAGGGTCCGCAATGCCACGACCCTCAACACGCTTGCGAATACCATGGGTGGCAAGGCCCGGATCGGGCTGGAGTACCTGCTGACGCGCTCCGGCCCGATGTCGATGGCGCCAAGCCAGCTCGGCGCCTTTGCCTACTCGTCGCCGGACGTCGCGACGCCGGACCTCGAGTATCACGTCCAGCCGGTCACGCTCGACGCCTTCGGGCAGCCGCCGCACGATTTCCCGGCCATGACGGCGAGCGTCTGCAACCTGCGTCCCGAGAGCCACGGGCACGTCCGGATCACATCGCCCGACCCGCAGGACCATCCCGAGATCCAGCCGAACTACCTGTCGACCGAGGGCGACCGGCGGGTCGCGGCCCGCGCGGTCAAGCTCACGCGCAAGATCATGGCCCAGCCCGCGCTCGCGCCCTACGCGCCGGAGGAGTTCAAGCCCGGCCCGCATTACCAGACCGACGAAGACCTCGTGCGCGGGGCAGGGGACATCGCCTCGACCATCTTCCACCCGGTCGGCACGGCGCGCATGGGCTCCGACCCCGGCGCCGTGGTCGATGGCGCGCTGCGCGTGAACGGGGTGCAGGGGCTGCGCGTGGTCGACGCCTCGGTCATGCCGCGCATCACCTCGGGCAATACGAACTCGCCGACGATCATGATCGCGGAAAAGGCGGCCGACCTGATCCGCGCGGCGGCAAGGACGGGCGAGATGGCCTGAGCCCGGCGGTCTCGCGTCCTGCTCCCTCCTGGGCCCGGGGACGACCACAGGTTGCCGGAAGTCATGTCGATCGCGTGGGTCTCTCCACCCGGTGCCGCTTCGGGCAAGGCTTTTCGCGGCACCAGTGCGTTGGCAGGCCGGTGCTCTTGCCGGTGATACGGTCGCACCACCGGAACTGCCCCAGGCAAGCGCCGGTCCCGCTTCCGCAGCGCGGAGCCGGGTAGTTTTGCGGACCATGCTCGCCATCGCCCGGGGGCGGCAGGCGCTTGCCACAACGACTCAGGTGCGGATTGCTGGCAAATTTGGTAGAACGTGCGCGGGGAGGACATCATGCCATACACGAACAGGATGGGTTCGGGCGTGCTCGGCATGCCATCGAGCCGCGAGGCTGCGCTCCGATACGAGATCGATGGCCTGAAAAGCGACCTGCGGGCCTTCGTCGCCGTCGCCCTGCAGCATGGCCTCAGGGATTTCTGCGAACAGCGGTACCCGGACATCGTGCGGGAGCTCGAGGCGGGCGTCGAGCGGTCGGAGGAGCGCGTCGAGCGCAAGTACGCCAAGATTCTTGCGGCGCTCGAAAGCGTCCCGGGGCTGAGAGCCACCCGCGGCGAGACCGGAGAGCGGACCTATTACCGGAATGCCGTCGATGACGTCGCCTATCTCGAGCATGGACTCGAGGACAGACGCTTGGTTCTCAATGGTATCTGGGTCGCGCCCTCATACCGGGGCCGGGGGATCGCGCATCGCATCCTGCGGCGCCTCGTGGAGGCGGCGGACGAGGCCGACTGCGGAATTGTGCTCTACCATGAGCCCTTCGGGGACCAGGGGTTGGAACGGGACGACCTCGAGGATTTCTACAATCGCCACGGGTTCCAGCGCCACGAAGCAACGCCGGACGGGTTGTTCCGCTTCCCGAAAACGCCCCTGGACCTTTACGCACGCCACCAGGGCTGAGGCGCCTCTCCCGCGCCGCGTTCGCGCCCGGACGCCTGCGTCCGGCGCTTGACGTGTTGCGCGCTCTGGCGGCATGCGATCGCGGTCGCACGACACCGGCTTCGCGTCACGGCAGCCTTGATCCAAGAGGCCACCTCGTCGCGCCGAACTGACCCATGATCGCGGGCGTTTCCGGGAGGTCAGGTCCGGGCCTTTCGAAGAACGCCTTGCTTCGTCGCGTTGCACAGTTGCCATGCACAACTTTGACGTGCAATCTTGTTTCCATTACTCCATTTGATGGAAAGATCTTGTCTTCATGCCGCGCTTTCTCTCCGCCCTCGTCGTGCTGGCGTTGCTGTCCGTCGACCGCGCTTCGGCGCAGGATGACGCCGCCGGTCTCCCGCTGCCCTCGTCGCTGCCGCTTCTCGACTACCAGTCGACGCTCTATCCCTTCATCGCCGAACGCCGGTTTGCCGAGCTGGGCTGGCTGCGCGACAAGCGCTGGCGCGACACCGGGCCCTTCGTGCTCGACACCTCATACGGCATCCATCCGGCCGTGCGGATGTACTACTCGCCCGAGATCGTGGACTGGCTCGAAGGCGGCCGCGAGGGCCGCGTTCCCGACGGCGCGGTGGTGGTCAAGGAAATGGCGACGCCGCCCTCGGCGCGCTACGTCGAATATCGCCGGATGCTAGACTACCTGCACCCCGACGCGCCCGAAACCGTCGAGACGAAGATGCTCGACTTTCTGCGCAAGACAGGCGGGCTGAACTGGACGGTCATGGTGCGCGACAGCGCCCTGTCGCACGGCGGTTGGTTCTTCGCCGGGATCGGGCAATCGGCCGAGGTCGACAGCTTCGACGCGCCCTTCGCGCCGGCCTCGGGGCAGGCGGCCGACGGCATGTGCATGCGCTGCCATGCCTCCTCGGCCGAGGAACTGATCTTTTCCTCGCTCGAGAACGTCGAGGGCTATCCGGGCGAGCCGCTGATTTTCCGTGTCGATGAAAGCTGGCGCGACATGGAGGGTTTTCCGCCCGGGCCCTTCAACCTGCCGCCCGCGCAGCGCCCGGCCATGGGTCAGAGCGAGGCCGCGCTCATCAGGGATGTCTTTCACAGCGACGCGGCTTTCGCCGCCTCGAACAAGACCGGCGACACGTCGCCGACAAAGATCAACCCGGCCTTCGCCGAGGCCTTCCCGCCCACCGGCGGCATCTCGATCCCTGTCTCGCAGGTGCAGACCATGCCGAGCGAGTGGCTCGACCACGTGCCCTCGCGCCCGGAGGGGCCGCAGCACTTCCTGACCTCGGACAACTGCATCGGCTGCCACGGCGGTCTGGGCGGCCCGCCTTCGGGCACCACGATGTTCCTGCAGACCGGCCCGGACTACGGCGACGGCTACAACATCTCGGAATACGGCGAATGGCGCTGGTCGCCGATGGGCCTCGCTGGCCGCGACCCGATCTTCTTCGCGCAACTGGAAAGCGAGTTCGCCCTGCTCGAGCAGGCCGGCGCCGGCGATCTGTCGGGCAGCCTCGGCACCACATGCCTGTCGTGCCACGGCGCCATGGGGCAGCGGCAGCTGCAGATCGACGCGCAGGCGGACCCGGACGCGGGGCTCGATCCGAACGTCTTCAAGCCCGAGTACCTGTCCCTGCACGCCCCGCTGACCGAGGCGGAGGAGGCGGCGCAGAAGGCCGATGGCACCTTCCCATACCACGAGTACGGCAACCTCGCCCGCGAGGGCATTTCCTGCGCCGTGTGCCACCATATCGCGCCGCCCGAACGGGCCGAGGGGCAGCCGGACTACAACGCGCTCGACACCTACCTGATGAACGGCACCACCGGCGTCTTCCGGATGACCGAGGCCGACCGGCTGATCGGCCCCTTCGAGGACGTCCGGCAGAAGCCCATGCAGAACGCCATGGGCATCACACCGGTGCAGGACGACTACATCAAGGATAGCGAGCTTTGCGGCGCCTGCCACACGATCAACCTGCCCAACGTCGATGCCGACAAGGACGAGCCGCTGGATGGCTATACCGAGGCGGACCAGGCGGTCTTCAACCAGGCGGCCGCGAATGGCGCCGCGTTCCTCGGGCGGGAATACGGCGTGACATTTCCCGAGGATCTGACCGGTTTCCAGCATTCGGTCGAGCAGGCGACCTACCTCGAATGGGTCAACAGTATCTACAGCGAGGCGGGGACGGCGCGCTCCTGTCAGGACTGCCACATGAAGTCCGACTTCCAGAGTGCCGACGGCAAGCTGTCGGTGCCCTTCATCACCACGCAGATCGCGACCATCCAGGATACCACCCTGCCTGCGGTGACGAACCTGCTGCCTGAGGAGGAGGTCGACGTGCCCTTCCGGCAGGGCTATCGCCGTCACAGCTTCGTCGGTCTCAACGTCTTCATGGTCGAGATGATGCGCCAGTTCCAGGACCAGACGGGCCTGAGCCGCACCGACCCGATGACCTACGCCACCAATGGCGCGCAGCTCTCGATCGACACCATGGCGCTTCAGGCGGCCAACGAGACCGCCGGGATCACGCTGAACCTGCGGGCCGAGGCCGAGGCGCTGGTGGCCGACGTCGGCGTGACCAACCGGACCGGGCACCGGCTGCCCTCGGGCGTGGGCTTCCGCCGCGCCTTTCTCGAGGTGCGGGCGGTGAACATGCTGGGCGAAACGCTCTGGTGCTCGGGCTGCACCAACGGCGCCGGGGTGATCGTCGACGGCGCGGGCATGCCGCTGGAGACCGAGTTTCTCGACGTCGTGCCCGAGGGCGCGGACATGGCGCTCTACCAGCCGCATCACCGTGTCGTCAGCGACCAGTCCCAGGTGCAGATCTACGAGGAACTGACGCGCAACGCCAAGGGCGCCTTCACCACCAGCTTCGTGCACCGGGTCTCGCACCCCAAGGACAACCGCATCCTGCCGCACGGCGCGCGGAGGCCGGGCACGCCGGAATTCGCCGCCAAGTTCGGCGACAGCGAGGTCACCGCCGCCTTCATGAAGGCCACGGTTCCCGAGGGGCAGGCCGTGCAGGACGTGGATTTCGTCGCGGGAGAGGATCGCGTGC
The DNA here is from genome assembly GCF_000442255.1 of Salipiger mucosus DSM 16094. Classification (GTDB taxonomy): domain Bacteria; phylum Pseudomonadota; class Alphaproteobacteria; order Rhodobacterales; family Rhodobacteraceae; genus Salipiger; species Salipiger mucosus. The sequence continues at coordinate 387,249 of NZ_KE557273.1, forward strand.
AATATCGCATGAGCCTCCCCGAGGGCACGGATCCGGCGGATGTGACGGTAACGGCGACCCTCTATTCGCAGGCGATCCCGCCCTACTACCTCAAGCAGCGCTTCGAGACGGCGCCCGATGGCCCGGCCACCCGGCGCCTCTACTACATGGCCAGCCGGCTGGAAACCGAGGGCACCCTGATCGAGGACTGGAAGCTTGCGACGGGGACCGCCACGGCGCGCCTGCCCTGAGGCGGGCCGCGCCCGCGCGGACGACAGGATTTTTCAACGACGGATTTCAATGTAGCAAGGGAGGAGATCATCATGCCAAGGGTATTCAAGGGGCTGGCGACCGCCGCCTTCATCCTCGTGCCGGCCGTTCCGGTCATGGCGCAGGATTACAGCGGCTGTACCGCCGACGGCTGGCTCGACAAGAGCGACGAGGCCTTTGCCGCCGATTGTGCCGGGATGGCCTTCTCGGACTCGCTCGAGGACCGGGAGCGGGTGGCGTGGATGTTCTTCGCGCGCGTCAACCAGCTGATCCAGGACCCGGACGGGGACGGCATGTCCGGGTCGGGACAGGTCCCCGTCTGGATGGCCTGGCCCACGGACCCCGACACCTTCGACTCGGCGCAGCCCTTCGATTTCGGAGACCCGCCGCGCAACGAGATGCTCCCGAGCACGGAAAAGAAGGACATCCTCGCGGGCCGGATCGCGACCGAGGATCCCGACGGCGCGAACGAGGAGGTGACCCGCAACAAGACCAGCTACGACTACCTTGTCAGCAGCGGACTGACGACCAAGCGCGACGTTGCCGCCTTCTTCGACGAGAACGACTACGTCGACATGCCCGTCGGCTCGGTCGAGCTGAAGGCCTCGTGGCTGCAGGTGCCCGACGGCACGCAGGCCCCCGAGGGCGCGCTCACCTTTGCCTTCGAGAGCGACACCTACTGGTGGCGCGGCATCCACATCATGGTGAAGATGCAGCCGCTGCCGGACCCGGCGCAGATGTTCTACTCCGAGGAGCCCAGCTGGTTCTGGACGACCTTCGAGTTCAACGACAATCCCGGCGTCGGCCACGTTCGCGAAGACCTGACAACGCAGCGTGCGCCGCTCTCCGAAACCGCGATCGCGGGCATCCTCGAGACCGCTGGCCTCTCCGGGTTCGGGTTCGAGGCCTATGCCCCGAACGGCACCCAGATTCGCTTCACCAAGGGCGGCACAGGCGAGACCCCGGTGATCCTTGGTCACACGGACATGGAGGATTTCGCCGGCAGCCCCAACACGGCGCAGCCCCGCTACTGGACCGGCTTCGAGGCCAGTTGCCACAGCTGTCACGCCACGGCGGCCTACCATCCCGGGACCAAGGCCTTCTTTCCGTTCTCGGTGCCGACCGGCGCGCTCGATCCGGGGTACAACAAGGCCGACAAGGACGGGATCGTGCGGTACCTGGGCCAGGGCTACAAGCCGCTCGACTTCATGTGGCCCATCGCGTTCCAGGCGCGCTGAGACCAGCGGATGCAGTGGCGCGCGCCCGTTCTTGCGAACGGGCGCGGCCGCTTTGCCGGCCAGATTCCTCCCCCTGGGACGAACCGGCTCCGCGGGGCGCGCGGATCAAGGGGCTGACGGCGGTTCAGCCCGGGCCCAAGCTTAAAGGACCAGGTTCTCGGCTCCGATGTCCACGCCGACCTCGATAACCAGGTCGGCTGCTCCGTCGCCGTCGACGTCGCCAAGCAGCCGCCCGCCGGATTGCCACAGGGATGCGCTGCCCTCTTCGCCGAACACGAAGGCCTGGTGTCCGGGCGCCTGGCTGTCCGCGTCCACGTGCGCCAGGTTGATGCGGTCGAAGTCCGGGTCGAAGTCGAGGAGGATGTCCATCTCGTTCCAGGTGCTGTCGGTCGCCTCGCGGAACTGGAAGATGTCATAGCCGCTGCCGCTTTCCAGGGTGTCCGCACCGGGCCCGCCGACCAGCATGTCGCTGCCGGTGCCCGAGGAGAGGCGGTCGTCTCCCGCTCCGCCCCAGAGCACGTCCCGGCCGCCACGGGACCAGATCGTCGTCCCCGGCGCCGCCCCGCAGGATGTTGCGTGCATCGTTGCCGACGAGGATGTTGTCGGTCGCCCCGCCACGGCCGTCGATAGCACGTCGTTGCCCGCGCCCCGTCCAGCCAGTCGCCGCCGGGTGTTCCGGAGACGCTGTCGTCGCGGCGGCTGCCCACGAGTTCCGAGACCATGACCGTGTTCGCGGTCCGGTCCGTCGGCGCGCCGTAGGAGGTGCCGTCGTTGAAGAAGTTGCTGGGCGACAGGAGGTCCATCGCCGCATCGCGCAGGCTGCGGTCCACGAGCACCGTGTTGCCGGTGTCTCGGCCGCCGTGGAAAATCACGTCGCGGTCGGTCTCGGCGATATGCACGAGGTTGCCCGCGGCAGAGGACCAGCTGGCGAAGACCACCGAGTGCCGCATCTCCTGATCGGTCAGCTCGACAAGGCGGCTGTCGAAGACGTCACGCAACTGGATGGCATATCCGTTTCCGCCGCCGCCCCGGTTGTGCGCCCCGGTGACGATCAGGCCATCGGCCGAGAGATTCGCGCTTTGCGCGATGTTGATCCCGACGGAGGGCACGTCATGCAGGGCGATATCCGCGAGGTGCAGCCCGGCCGTGCCCTCGATCGCGATCGCGGCGTCGCGGTAGTACGCCGGCAGTGTGTTAGAGAACTGCGACGGATCGGCCGGGCCAAGTCCGTAGTCCACCGACAGGCGCTCGAGCGTCACGTTCTCGGCAAGGTCGATCTCGCGCAGGGTCGTGACATCCATGCCGAACTCGAAATGCACGCCGGTCTCGAGGGTCACGTCGTTGCCGTCCACGTCCGCGACCCTGACGAGCGAGCCGCGCAGCGGCGAGTCGGTCTTTCGCCAGTCGGTGTCGCCGATCGCGTCGAGGAACGAGTTCGTGTTGGCGGCCTCGATCTCGAGCCAGTCGCCGGCGGTGATCTCGTGCGGCCCCGCGACCACGATGTGCCGCGCTCCGAGCGCCGCGTCGGAGGCCAGCGCGAGCGCGTCGCCGGTCTCGGTGGTGCCGACGCGGATGGCCGGTCCGTCGAGCTCCTCGGCGCCGAGGATGGTCTCGCCTGCGCCGGCCCCGACAATGGCGATGTCGTCTCGGGTCACGGTGAGAGGCTCCATCAGCCCGTAGACACCGGCGGCGAGGCGCAGGGTCGTGCCGGCGGACGGCACAGACGGGCCGTCGGACCGGGAACGGGACGTGCTCCTGGCCTTCGCCCGGGGCGATCCGGCCAAGATCATCGCCCGCGCACTGTCGATCAGCCCGAAAACCGTCGAGACCCACAAGTACCGGGGGCTGTCCAAGCTCGGCCTCTCGGGACGGTCCAGCCTTCTGAGCCACGCCCTCGATCATGGCTGGCAGCTCTGACGCGAGCGGCGGCGATCGGAATGCGTGCCGGGTCGTCGTCGCGGACGCCTCCCCGATTTTCGCCGACGCCCTGTCGGCGCTTCTGAACAGCAGTCCCGAGCCCGGACGCGAGATCCGGGCCGTGGCCGTCGCCGGTGGCGCGATCGCCGTGATCGACGCGCGCCCGGACCTGGTGATCGTCGATCCGAACCAGGAAAGCGCGCTCGAGGATTTCGTCGCGCAGGTGGGCGAGGCCTGTCCCGAGGCACGTTTCGTGGCCTGTGCCTCGAATCCCTCGCTCGAGCTTGCGCGGTTCTGCATGGAGCTCGATTTTCGCGGCTTCCTGCCCAAGAGCCTGTCGCGTGAAGCGATGATTCGCGCCCTGGCCGTCATCGTCGCCGGCGGCAGCTACGTCGACCGGCAGTTCGGGCGGCGGCTGATGCGACCGGGCGGTGGGCGCAGCCCGCTCAGCCGGCGCGAAGAGACCGTACTGCGCCGCATGTCCGAGGGCAGCAGTGCCGCCGAGATCGCCGACGGGCTCGGCATCTCGTTCAAGACAGTCGACACGCATCGCGTGCGCGCGATGACCAAGCTCGATCTCGCCGACCGCAGGGCGCTGGTGCGCCATGCGCTGGCCCGCGGCTGGCTGGCCTGACCGCCGCTGCAACATTCGAACAGGGTTTAGACCCAAGCGGGCGGCGCCTTGACCGGGCGGCCGTCCGCTTGCGTTCGGCCCATGCGCGGCCGGGTCGGAAATTTCCCACGCCGCACTGCAGAACAAACCTTGGAACCTGTCACCGGTCCCACAGCAGATCGGGAAATCGTCCCGACTGAAGACCGCTCCGCCGTTTCGATACGCCTGTGTCCAGCAAGAACGATGCGCGGTTGCGAGTTGTAGCGGCGCCCTTCGGAAAGGATATTGGTTATGACACGGATCAGCGTTTTCGGGATCGGCTACGTGGGGGTCGTCTCCGCCGCCTGCCTCGCCCGCGACGGACACGAAGTAATCGCGGTGGATGTCGACGCCGACCGCGTCGATGCTCTCAACCAGGGCCGGCCGCCCATCGTGGAGAAGGGGCTCGACGAGCTTCTGGCCGAGGTCGTCGCAAGCGGCAAGCTTCGCGCCACGACCGACGCGCAGCAGGCGGTGATGGACACCGACGCCTCCTTCGTCTGCGTCGGCACGCCGAGCGCTCCCGACGGCTCGGTCGGCCTCACCTACGTGATCTCTGTCTGCGAGGATATCGGCCGCGCCCTGCGCGCCAAGGACGCGCATCACAGCGTCATCATGCGCTCGACCATCGTGCCGGGCACCATGGAGGAGGTCTGCATACCGACGCTCGAGAAGGCCTCGGACAAGCGTGCGGGCACCGGCTTCGGCGTCGGCTACTTCCCCGAATTCCTGCGCGAGAGCACCGCGATCGAGGACTATGCCGATCCGGGTCTCGTCGTCTTCGGCTCGCTCGATCCCGAGACCGAGGCAGTGCTGACCGAGGTCAACGCGGACCTGCCCTGCGAGATGCACCGCGTCGACATCCGCACCGCCGAGATGGTCAAGTATACCTCGAACGCCTGGCGGGCCGCCAAGATCAGCTTCGCCAACGAGATCGGCAACATCGCCAAGGCCAACAAGCTCGACGGCCAGAAGGTGATGGGCATCCTGCAGTCCGACCACAAGGTCGCGATGTCGCCGGCCTTCCTGCGCCCGGGCTTCGCCTTTGGCGGCTCGTGCCTGCCCAAGGACGTGCGCGCGCTGCGCTCGGTCGGGCGCCAGTGCCGCGTCGCCACGCCGATCCTCGACGCCATCCTCGAGGCCAACAGCGAGCAGATCGTCCGGGCCGAGGACATGGTCCGTTCCGCCTCCAAGAAGGCCGTCGGCCTGGTGGGTGTCAGCTTCAAGTCGGGCACGGACGACCTGCGCGAAAGCCCGCTCGCGGACCTAGCGGCGCGCCTGATCGAAAGCGGCCAGGACGTGCGGATCTACGACCCCTACGTCTCCACCGCCTTCGAGAACGATCCCGGCGCCGAGGGGCGCGGCAACGCGGTGGTTCCCGGCCTCGCGGGCCGCATGGAGCGCGATCTGGACGCGCTGATCGACCGCTCGGAGGTCATCGTCGTCGGCAACCGTTACCCGGAAGTGCAGGACCGGATCGCCGAGCGCGGCTCGGACCGCCGCATCGTCGACCTGACGAGGATCGATCCCGGCCGGCTGTCGGGCGCGGAATACCAGGGCATCTGCTGGTAATCCGCGATGCTCGGTCATGTGGCATATCTCGCGCTCTGTGCGGTGCTGGCGCTTTCGGTCACGAACCGGAACTTCACGGGCACGGAAGGCGCGCTGGTCACGCTCGGCATGATCGGGACGTGGCGGTACAGTTGGGCGTTCGTGAACTTCGTTCGCGCCCAGCTCTACACCCGCCGCGTCTATCCTCGCGCCCGGCGCCGGGCCGAGGCGGCCTATGCCGCGCGCCCGGCGCCGGCGCATGCCTACTTCATGGTGACGACCTTCAAGATCGAGCCGGGCGTGACGACGCGCGTCTACGATTCGATCTTCGCGGCGGCCGGCGCCTCGCGCGGGGGGGCGACCATCGTCGCCTCGGTCGTGGACGCCGCCGACCTGCGCGTCATCCGCGACCTCTGGGAGGCGCGACGCCATGACATGCCGCAGGTGAAGCTGGTGATCGATCGCATCCCCGGCTCGGGCAAGCGCGACGCCATCGCCCGCTCGCTCCGCCTGCTGCGCCGCGAGTCGCCCACGTCGCGCGACGTCCTCGTCCTCGTCTTCGTCGACGGCGACAGCTGCGTGCCGCTGGACATCGTCGAACGTGCGGCGCCGTTCTTCACCGATCCGCGCATGGGCGCGCTGACCACCGACGAACAGGTCGAGATCCCCGAGCCGCTGTTCCGCGACTGGTTCAAGCTGCGTTTCACGCAGTGCCAGATGATGATGTCGTCCATGGCCTACGGTGGCCGCGTGCTGACGCTGACGGGCCGCATGTCCGTCTTCCGCGCGGACCTCGCCACCGATCCGACCTTCATCGCGCAGGTGCAGTCGGACCATATCGACCACTGGCGCCTCGGGCGGGTGAACTTCCTGACCGGCGACGACAAGTCGACCTGGTACTGGCTGCTGAGCCGCGGCTTCCGCATGACCTACCTGCCGGACGTCCACTCGCTGTCGATGGAAAGCCAGCCGATGCCGGGCTTCTTCGAAAGCGCCTTCGCGCTGATGCGCCGCTGGTTCGGCAACATGCTGCGGACCAACGGCCGCGCGCTGGCGCTGGGCCCGCGCCGCATCGGGACCTTTACCTGGTGGTCGATCCTCGACCAGCGGATGTCGATCTGGACGACGCTGATCGGTCCGATCGCGATCCTGCTGACCGCGATTTTCGTCACGCCGGCGGTGATCCCCGCCTACATCGCCTGGATCATGTTCACCCGCTACCTCTTCTGCTGGGCGCTCTCGACCTTTCGCGGCGGCGGTTTCCCGATCGTCTACGCGCCGCTCCTCTACTTCGGCCAGATCAGCGGCGCCGCGATCAAGAGCTACGCGCTCTTCCGGCTCGACCAGCAGAAATGGACGCGCCAGGCGGCCTCTTCGGCCAAGGCGGCGCTTCCCCTGGGCGCGCGGCTGCGCGCGGCCTCCTCCACCTACATGCACGCGCTCGCCCTCGGCTGGCTGACACTGGGCGTGCTCCTTCTCACCGGCATTCTCTGAGCCCCCGATAGCAGGATTTTCCGATGACCGTCTCACAAGGATCAGACCACGGGCCCGGCGCGCCGGACGCACCGGCGCCGATGCACGGCGGCAATGAATACCCGCTGCTCGACATCCCCTTCTCGGTGATGATCGAGGGCCGCCGCTACGCCGGCGAAGGATTGTCGATGGTCGGGGCCGAGGTCACCGGTCTCGTCGACCCGGCGCTCGACGGCAGCACGGGCATCGCGCGTCTGCTCTTCGATTTCCCGGGCTACCAGCTGGCGCTGACGCCCTCGGTGCTGATCCGCGTGGTGGATTCGAACCGCATGGAGCTGGCCTTCACCGAGCCGACGGGCGAGCACGCACCGCAGCTGCGCCAGGTGCTCGGCGACTACATCTCGGGCGATATCACGGCCTCGGGCTCGGTGATCCGGGCGGGCGCCTTCGCCGAGACGCGCGGGGTCAAGGCGCCCGCCCCGAAGCCGACCTTCGGCCAGCGCCTGCGCGGCGGGGTGGGCTCGGTGCCGGTCATCGGTGCGACCATTGCGCTGGTCGCCACCGCGGTCGGGCTGGCGCAGTCCAAGCTGCTGACCACGGCCATTCCGGCGCCCGGGCGGGTGATCCCGGACGGCCAGACCATGCGCGCCACGGCCGACGGGCAGATCACCTACGTCGACCTCGAGGCGCCCGAGGGCGAGGTGCTCTACAGCATCGACAGCGTCGATGGGGAAACCCTGTCGATCGCCATGCCCTGCGATTGCAACGCCTACGGCACCGGGGTTGCCGAGGGGAGCACCGTGCTCGCCGGAGAGCCCGTGGTCGCCGTCGCCCCGCAGGATGCGCAGATGGTCGTCGAGGCCCAGCTGCCGCAGGAACTGCTGTTCCGGATCCAGCGCGCCGGCGGCGTCGGCGTGGAGCTGTCGGGCGGCGGGGAATTCGAGGCGCGGCTCGACGAGAGCTTCCGCCCGCCCGGCATCGAGGCCGCGGATGAGCCCGAACGCGCGATCCTGCGGCCCGAGATCGAACTCGAGCCCGAAGCGATGGGCCAGGTCGCCGCGCTGACCGTGCGCTGGGACGCCCTCGCGGGGTTCGAGCCCGTCATCGACGCCTTCGACCGGATCGGGGCCGAGGTGTCGCGTCAATACACCCAGAACATCCGGCCGCTTCTGGCCGACATTTCAGAGACCGTTGGAGACCAGTAATGAGCGACCAGAAGATTCATCCGATCGTCCTTTCCGGCGGCATGGGAACCCGGCTCTGGCCGATGTCCCGGGTCCGCCAGCCCAAGCAGTTGCAGCCGGTCGACGGCATCGAGGGACCGAGCTTCCTGCAGGACACCGTCCTGCGTCATCGCGGCGCGGGCTATCACCGGCCGCTGATGGTGGCGAGCGCCTCGGAGGAGGCGCTGATCTTCGAGCAGCTCGCGCAGATCGACATGCCGGGCGGCTTCGTCGGCGAACCCATGGGCCGCAACACCGGCCCCGCCGTCCTGGCGGCGGCGCTTCACCTCGCCGAGCAGGACCCGGAGGCGGTGATGCTCGTGCTGCCCTCGGATCACCGGATCGCCGGCGATCTCGACACCACGCTCGCCGCCGCGCGCCAGGCGGCGTCCGAGGGGGCCATCGTCCTCATCGGGATCGTGCCGCGCAGCCCCGAGACCGGCTTCGGCTATATCACCGGCGGCGAGGCGCTGCCCGGTCATTCGGGGGTCTTCGCGGTGGATCGCTTCGTCGAGAAGCCGGACCTCGCGCATGCCGAGGCGCTTCTGGCGGCCGGCGGAACCTTCTGGGCCTCGGGCATCAGCATGATGCGCGCCGACGTCGCAATCGCCGAGTTCGAACGCCACGCGCCGGAAACGCTCGCGGCCGTCCGCGCGGCCTTCGACCGCGCCCGGAACTGCGAGCACGGCATCGTGCTCGACGGCGAGGGCTTCGCGCAGGCCGAGAACGAACCGACGGAGCGCCTTGTCTTCGAACGCAGCGACCGCGTCGCCGTGGCGCCGTCGAACGTCGACTGGAACGATGTCGGCGCCTGGACGGCGATCCATTCGATCGGCGAGAAAAGCTCGCTGGGCAATGTCGAGACAGGGCAGGTCGTGTCGCTCGAGACGCGCAACTCCCTGATCCGCGCGGGCAGCGACAAGCTGGTGACGGTGATCGGGATGGAGGACCTGATCGTCATCGACACGCCCGACGCGCTGCTGGTGACCAACCACGCCCACGCGCAGATGGTGAAGGAGGCGGTGACCGAGCTCAAGGACCAGAACCGGTCCGAGGTCTTCTCTCACCGCGAGGCGCCCTCCGACCGTCCCGAGGCGGGCGCCATCGCGTCGCACGAGGTCGCCCCGGGCGACACGCTGACCGTCACCGGCGCGGTGCCGGGCGGTGCCATACTGGCGGTGGTCTCCGGCGACAGCGCGGTGCTGACCGGGGCCGAGACCGGGGCCGCCGATCCGGGCGTGCATGTCTCTGTGCCCGAGGGCGAAAGCGTCATGGTCGAGAACCACGGCAAGACCGACCTGCGGCTCGTGACCATCGACCTCGCCGCCTCGACCGCGCCGGCACGCCCGGCCGACGAGGACGCGCGAGCGCCGCAGTTCCTGGGCCGCGCCAGTGCCTGAACGTCTTCGCACAGGCACCGCGGCGGCGCTGCTTGCGGCGCTCCTCTCCGCGCCCCTTCCGGGCGCGGCGCAGGAGGCCGTCACCGTGGCGGTGCAGGACGCGCGGCTGGCGCTCATGCAGCTCGCCGCGGGAACCGGGCGCTCGCAGTCGGGGCTGCTCGATGCGGCCTCGCGCGCGATCTACCTGCAGGACGGCAGCGCGACGCTGTCCGAGCTCGACGCCGCGGCCGACGAGGCGGGCTCGCTCGATGCGATGACCGCCGGGGCCAACGGCACGGTGACCGCGCATCGCCCGATCGTCGTGCTGCAGGGCGCCGAGCTGCGGCTCGATCCCGGCGACCGGCTGGCGCTCGACCGCAGGGCGGGGGCCTTCGTGCTGTCGCTCGGCGCCACGGTCTTCGACGGGGCCGAGGTCGCCGTCACCGGCGGACGGCATCCCCGGGTCGACGGCTTCCGTCCCTTCATCGCGGGCCTTGGCGAGACCAGCCTCACGCTGCAGGACACGACCTTCACCGGCCTTGGCTACAACGCCGAGTCCACGACCTCGGGCGTGTCGCTCGTGGGGGGCGGGCTCCTGGCCAGCGGCACTGCCGCGCCGGTCACAGGCAACACCTTCGAGAACCTGCGCACCGTCTCGCTGAGCGAGCTGGACACGCTGGAGGTCACCGGCAACCGCGTCACGGAGGCGCGAGGCAGCGGCCTGCGGATCCGGTCTGTGCGCGAGGCCCGGATCCAGGACAACCTGGTCGCACGGCCGCATGGCGCCGAGGCGCTTCACGCCTCCGGGCTGGCCCGCGCGACGATCTCGGGCAACCGTTTCGAGGCGGGGCAGGGCAAGGGCGTGCGCATCGACGACGCGAGCCGCGAGCTGCGCTTCACCGGCAACCGCGTCGCCGGCTTCGACGGCTCCGGCGTGACCCTCGCCGAGGGGGCCGAGTGCGTCCTGCTTGCGCAGAACGAGGTCGCCGACAACCGCGGCTCCGGCATCTCGGTGCGCGACGCCGGGACCTTCATCCTGTCGGGCAACGAGGTGCGCGACAACATGGGCCCGGGCATCGGTGTCATCGCCCAGGCCGACGGAAGCGAGGGTCTGATCCTTCGCAACGTTTTCTCGGGCAATCGGCAGGGTATCCGCGCCACGCGCGTCACGCGTCTTCGGCTTGCCGAAAACGATCTTTCCAAGCAGATGCCCCGGCTTTTCGGTGGTGATCTCGATCAACACACGCCCGGCTGGCTCAAGGACCGCCGCGCCGATGGCGCGACAAGCATGGTGCTCGAAGAGGCCGCGGCCCGCACCGATGCCGCCCTTCGCCGCAACGCGGCTGCCGATGCCTACGCCGCGTGCAGCCAGACCGAAGGAGGCGTCTGAGCCATGGTGTTTTCGTCCGAGACTTTCCTGTTCCTGTTCCTGCCCGGGTTCCTGGCGCTTTATTACCTGACGCCGTGGCGGTGGAAGTCCGCGACGTTGCTGGCCGGCTCCTACGTCTTCTACGCCTGGTGGCGGGTCGACTTCCTGCTGCTGCTGATCGGCACGACGGTCTGGACCTACATGACGGGCCGCGCGATCCGCGCCTCCGAGGGCGCGCGTCGGCGCATGTGGACCGGCATCGGGGTGGCGGGCTGCCTCGCGGTGCTCGGCGGGCTCTGGCACGGCGCGGCCTGGACCTATGTCCTCTGGGGCGCGTGGCACGGCGGCTGGCTGGCGCTCGAGCGCTATACCGGCTGGGCGAAGTCGCGCAGTCCCGCCGCGCTCCTGCGCACGCTGCTGCTGGTGCTGCTGGGCTGGGTGATGTTCCGCGCCACCTCGGTCGCCGAAGCGGGCGAGGTGCTGGCCGGCATGGCGGGCCTCAACGGCATCGGCATGTCGGCCACCTCGGCCTTCCAGATGACCGGCGAAAGCCTCGTTTTCCTTGCGCTGGCGATCTTCGTCGCGGCGGCCGAGCCTGGGCTGCGCCGCTCCCGCGTCGCCTCGGTCGAGCCCGCCAAGGGCGGCGGCGCGGTCACGGTCGCGAACACGCTTCTGCCCAGCCTCGCGACGCTGATCGTCGCCATCCTCGCCGTGCTCAAGCTCTCCGAGCAGAGCTTTTCGCCCTTCCTCTACTTCCAGTTCTGAGGTCCATCATGCCGCGCATCATTTCCCTGTCGCGATACGCACTGCCGGTCCTGTTCCTGGGCTACGCGGGCTTCGTCAACGTCTCGGTCTTCACGGGCGACGGCGGCTTCGGCGAGGTCGAGGGCGACATCGTCACCGGCGACGCGACCCAGGTGGTGAACACCCTTTACAGCGAGGCGCAGCCGCACCGCGAACTCGCGGTCTCGGCCCTTGGCGCGGCGCGCTACCTCGCCCTCGGAGAAGGCCGCGAGGGCGTGACCGTGAGCGAGGGGGGCTGGCTCTTCACCGGCGAGGAGATGACGCCCGCGACACCGGCGCAGATGACCTCGGCGGTCGAGGGCATCGCCGCTGTCGAGGCGCGGCTGGTCGAGCTTGGCACCTCGCTCGTGCTCGCGCCGATCCCTGCCAAGGTGGACATCTACCGTGACAAGGGCAGCGCCAAGGCGGGGGCGGCGATGCGGATGCAGTACGATGCCTTCCGCGCCGCGCTTGCGGACGAGGGCATCGACGCGGTGGACACGCGCCCCGCGCTGGCCCGCGCCTCGGGCGACGCGCCCGTCTTCCTGACCAGCGACACGCACTGGACGCCCAAGGGCGCGCGCCGCGTGGCCGAGCGCATCGCCGCCTCGGGCCTTGTGCCCGAGGGCGACACCGCGTTCGAGAAGGTGCCCGCGCGCCCGCAACACTTCACCGGCGACCTCGTCTCCTTTGTCACCTCGGACGCGCTCGCGCCGCATCTCGGCCTCGGGGCCGAGCGGGTGACGCCCTACGTGGCCGAGCCGGCCGAGACGGACGGGGCCGGCGGGGACAGCATCTTCGCCTCGGATCAGCAGTCCATCGACGCGGTGCTGGTCGGCACGAGCTACAGCGCCAACGAGAACTGGAGCTTCGTGCCCGCGCTGAAGATCGCGCTGCATCGCGACGTGCTGAACCTCGCCGAGGAAGGGCAGGGGCCGGTTGCGCCGATGGAAGCCTTCCTCGGCGACCCCGCACTCGCCGAGGCGCCGCCCGAAATCGTCATCTGGGAATACCCGGTCCGCTACCTCGGCGTCCCCGCGTCCGGGGCGGCGAATGACACGCCCGAAGAAACGGAGGCACCTCATGGCTAGGCTTCTTACGATGGCCATTCTCGCCGGCATGGCGACCCCGGCTGTCGCGGCACCGGTTCCGCTCTCGCTTGACGCGCCCGGCACGCCGGCCGTGGTCAAGGTCTTCGACAACCGCATCCAGAGCACGAACGACCTGCCGACGCTCGAACTGCGGCGCCTGCGCAGGCGGATGCAGGACGGCGACAGGCTGAGCTTCCAGGAGATGCGGAGCCTCGCCGATGCCGGCGACGGGCTGGCCGCGTTTCGCTATGGCCAATGGCTTGTGGAGATGGACGATCCCGAGGTGCTGCCGGCGGCGGCGCTCTACTTCGCCTCGGCGGCCTACACGGACCGCGATTATGCCGTGCGCCCGCTGATCGAGATCCTCGAGCGTGGCGACCTTGGCATGTCCGACAAACGGCTCGATCACCTCGAGAATGCGCTGCGGGCCTTCGCGATCCGGGGCAATCCGCATGCCTCGGCGGCTCTCGCGCGCTTCTACGAAAAGGGCTCTCCCTTCGGCCGCCATCCCGACAGGGCGCAGTCTCTTCTGGTCGAGATGGCCGAGGCCGGAGACCACGAGGCGGCCATGACGCTGGTGACGAAGACGATGTCCGGAAAGGCCGATCTGCCCGAGCAAAGGCTGCGCGGGCTGCTCGGCCAGGTCGTCGAAAACGCCGAAACGCTTGGTCGAAAGAGCGTGGCAAAGACCCTGCTGCGGCGCCTGGACAATGGTCCGCCCGAGACCGCGACGACGGCGGGCGGCACTGACGCCGCCGACGCGACCGGCGTGCAGCGACGCGAAGACGGCGGCTCGACAGGGATCTTTGCCGCCGGATCGGAGGACGGATGATGACAGTTGGAAATCTCAAGACCGGTGCCGCGATGCTGACGGCCGCCCTGGCCGGTCTCGGCGGGCTCGCCGCGACGCCGCTCGCGGCGCAGCAGGCGGATGCCTCGAGCTATGGCTGCCGCGACCTGACCTCGGCCAAGCCGATGGCCTTTCTCGAGGGCGAGGGCGGGGTCTTCTACCGCCTGAATCTCGACATGCGGATGAACCACCCGTTCTCCGAGCGCGCGGCGGCCAGCGTCAAGGCGCTCTCGGACGCGCTCGCGGCCAAGGGCACGACGCTGGTCTACCTGCCGGTGCCGACGAAAAGCCTCGCCATGCCCGACGAATTGCCGCCGGCCGCCGCCAGCTTCGGCTACGACGGCGCAGTCGCTCGGAAGGCCTACCGGGCCTTCATCGATCGTTTCCGCGAGGTCGGCGTGCCGGTGGTCGACACCGCGACGGCGATGCGCGGGGCCGAGGGCCCGGAGCCGCCCTTCGTGGCGACCGATTTCCACTGGTCGTCGACCGGCGCCCGCGCCGTCGCGGGACAGGTGGCCGAGACGCTCGCGGCGCTGCCGGTCCATGAGGACATGGCGAAAACCGACCATGTCACGCGAAAGACCGAGACGGACAAGCTCGCCTCGGCCATGCGGCGGCGCATCCAGCCCTACTGCAGCGACAGCATCCCCCAGGCCGAGACGCAGGGCTTCGTGACCGAGGCGACCTCCGACAGCGGCGGCTCGACCGAGGGCGGCATCTTTGCCGACGCGGAGAGCGCGCCGCCGATCTCGCTCGTCGGCACGTCGATGTCCGCCGAACCCGCGTTCAACTTCGAGGGCTTCCTTGCCGAGGCCGCGGGCGCCGAGGTGGCCAACTACGCGATCACCGGCGGCAACCAGTTCGGCTCGATCACCTCCTACCTTCTGTCGGCCGATTTCCGCGACGCGCCGCCCGACGTGCTGATCTGGGAGAACCCGATCTACAACAACCTCGGCGAATTCGGCGAGCTTCCCTGGCTCGAGCTGATCGCGGCGGTGCAGGACAGCTGCGAGCCGGTCGAGACGACGATCTCGGACGACGGGACGCTCTCGGCGCAGCTTTCGACCGACGCGCTGGGCCCGGACGTGTCGATCCGCGCCGACAGCGGTGACGCCAACGGGCGCCAGGCCTCGTTCCGCTTCAGGACCGAGGAAGGGTTCGCCGTCGACAGCACGATCACGCGGCCCGACCGCTACGAGCCAACGCGCTGGTTCTACCAGGCGCTGGCGCCGCTGCAGCGCAGCGACTTCACCCGCGTCGAGGTCGGCTTCGATCAGCCGGCCACCGACGACGCGACCATTGCCCTCTGCAACATGAAGGACCCGCAGACATGAAAACGACCCTGATCCTTTCGGCATCGATGATCGCCGCCGCGCTGGCCCTCCCCGCGAATGCACAGGACGACAGCCTCTATCCCGACCCCTCGGCGCCCGACGCCTCCTTCCTGCGGGTCATCCTGCCCGATGGCGCCACCGCCACGGTGGACGGCACCGCGGTCGAAGCCCCCGAAGCGGGCGTGACCGCCTATGCCGAAGTGTCGCCGGGCGAGGTCGAGATCGCGGTTGATGACACCACCCAGACCGTCGAGGTCGGCGCCAACACGCACTACACCTGGACTGCCGCCGCAGCCGAGCCCGCGCTCGTCACCGACATGGTCGAGGATTCGCCCGCGCAGGCGGATCTGCTGATGTACAACCTGTCGGAGGCAGACCCCGTGACGCTCTACGCGGTCGAGGGCGAAACCGCCGCGCTCGAGGGCGTCGAGACCGGCACGCATGACGGCGTGGGCCTCAAGGCGCCCCTGACGCTGACCTTCGAGATCCGCCAGGACGGCGAGACGCTCACCTCGCTCGACCCGGTGGACCTGCGCCGCGGGGCGGCCACGACCATCGTCGTGACCGGCCCGGCGGACGCACCGGAGGCCGCGGCGACCGACAGAGTCTACCAGTAAGCCGCCCCTGAACCACTCAACCGAGGCCCGGAGGTACCATGCCAAGATTGACACTCAGAGCCGCGAGCGTGCTTGCCTTCGGGCTGTCGGCGGTCGAGGCGGCCGCCAGCCCCGTCGCGGTTGATTTCGCGCCGCCCGAAGTTTCGGTGCGTGACGTCTGCGTCGCGCGCCCGACCAGTGCCGAACTGGAAGCGCGCTGGTCGGACTGGGACGGCGCCCTGGACGACAGGCCGCTGTCGCTTGTCCGCAGGGACCTCCGCCTCCTGCGCAGCAGCGACGCCGAGCGGTGGTACGACACGCTCGAACGCGCCTACGAGACGCTGGAAGCCGAAGTGGAAAGCTACGGGCCGAACGACCACGCGCTCGCCCGGATCGACCTTCTCGTCGCCGCGGGCCGCTACGAGGAGCTGCGCGCGAGCGGGCTCTTCGACCGGCTGACCACGCTGGCCGACGGCGGCAACCGCGGTGCGATGGTCACCGCAGCCGAGCTCATCGAAGGGGGCGAGGTCGTCGAGGAGGACAGCGACCGCGCGCTCGCCTACTGGCGCCGCGCGGCCTATGCCGGGCACCCCTCGGCGCTTCTCGAGATGGCGGGCCGCAGCGCCGAAGGCGCGCGGATCGAGGACTGGACGATCGCGCCCGACATCGCCGTGACCATGGGCTTCGGTGCCATCGTCGGCGACATCGGACGCCACCATCTGCGACCGGGTCAGCCGCATCGGCACACGCTACCGCAAGGGGGACGTGGTGCAGCAGGACCTGGCGCTGGCCCGAAAGCTGGTATCGCCTGGCGGCGCAGCTCGGCGGCGCTGACGGCGCGTGGAACGTGGCCCAGCTTCACAAGGAGGCCGAGGGCGTCGGCCGCGACGTGGAGGTGATGGTCGCGCATCTCGAACAGGCCGCCGAGGCAGGCCTGCCCTACGCCATGCTGGAGCTGGCCGAGGTGCTGGAACGCGGCGGCATCGTCGAGCGTGACCTCGACCGTGCCCGTGAGCTCTACCGCGTGGCGGCCGACAAAGGCGACAAGACCGCGCTGATCCGCCTCGTCAACATGGAACGCAAGCTCGGCGGAGATCCCGCCAAGGCGCGCGCCCGCGTGATCGACGCGCTGCGGCGGCTCACCGAGACCGAGGAACCGCCCGCCTGGGCCTTCATGCAGCTCGGCGACGAGGTCCTTGCCCGCGACGGCCGCTGGGCCGGCGAGCAGGTCGCGACCGAGAACTACCGCCGGGCGCTCGAGCTGGACCCCGAACACACGCCCGCCCGGATCCGTCTCGCACAGTTCGAGTCGCGCTACATCGAGACCCCGCAGGACTTCGAGACGGTCGCGTCCAAGCTGCGCCACGCCGTCCGGGCCGAGGGCCTGACCTCGCCGATGCAGGATCTCGGCAACGCCTTCCTGTGCCGGCAGCCGACCGCGCCCGAGCTGGGCAGCGCCACCTACTGGCGGCAGATGGAGGCCTTTTCCGGCGACTCGAGCATCGAGCCCACCATGCGGCAGCTGCGCCGCCTCACCGCGGAAAGCGATCCGCTGGTCTATGCGCAGCTGCAGGCGCAGGCGATCAACGCGCGCTCCCGCTCGACCGCGAACTTCCTCGAGATCGCCGGACGGGATCGCATCGGCGAGCCGTTCTCCGGTCTGCGCGCGGTGACACGGCGGCAGTCCGACCGCTTCCTGCAGTCTCAGGCCAAGGTCGACCGCAGGCTGGGCCGCCTGCAGAAGGCGAAGAGCCATCTCGAGGCCGCGCTCGAGGCGGACTAGCCGGGGGCGGGAACCGGCCTGCTGGACCTGCTGTCCGACGAGGGCGCCATGTCCGACGGCGACCGAGCGCGTGTGCTCGATCTCGCCCGGACCCTCGCAGACGAGGGCAACGGGCAGGCGATCCGCGCTGTCGTGGCGCTCGACCACGAAACGTCCCGTGAGTGGCTGCGTCGCGCGGCGGATGCCGGTAACGCAGAGGCCCAGTCCACGGCCCGCATGATGACACGCGAAAGGACCGACAGCTGATGAAACGCACTTTCTGCCTCAACGCGGCGCTTGGCCTTGCAGCCCTGACCGCCGGCCCCGTACTCGCACAGTCCGACGAGGCCGGATCGCACCAGGGCGACGTGACCTGCATCGACGTGCCCGAACCGGTCGTGTCGCTGTCCTACGGCAGCCGCTACACCGACGAGAGCGAGGACCGCTCGGACATCGACCAGGACGCCAACGCTGCCGTCAACGAGGCGCTCGGGCCGATCGACGATTTCATCGTCGATCTGACCGCGCGCGCCAACGAGGCCGCGTCTGGTGGCGAGGAGGCCGGGCAGGCCGCCTCCTGCGTGGTGGAGGCGCTTGCCGTCTGGGCCGAGGCCGACGCGCTGAGCGAGATGGAAACGATGAACGCCAACATCTCCAGCCCCTCGCGGATCGGCGCCCTGGCGCTTGCCTACATCCGGGCGAAACAGATGGGCGAGATCGACCGCGAGCGTGCCGAGCTGATCGAGACCTGGCTCTCCGCGCGGGCGCACCACGCCATGGACTACTTCGACGCCGAGGCCCCGCCCAAGGCCAGCCGGAACAACCTGCGCGCCTGGGCCGGCCTCGCGGCGACGGCCGTGGGCCGGACCGCCGATGACGAGGTCCTGACCTCCTGGCGCGCGCATACGCTGGCCCTCGTGGCCTGCCAGGCGGACGAGGATGGCGCGCTGCCGCTCGAGATGGACCGCGGCCCCCGGGCCCTGCATTACCAGCTGCACGCGGTCGGTCCGCTGGTGGTCTCGGCCGGCCTGCTGGAGCAGGACGGCTACCCGGCCTTCGGCATCTGCGACGACGCCGTGCCGCGGATCGTCGATTTCACCACGAGGGCCGTCGAGGCCCCCGAGCTTGCCGAGGAGAAGGCGGGCGAGCCGCAAACCTATCAGAAGGGCGAGGACGAAGTGCAGGCCTTCGAACTGGCTTGGGCGGACGCCTACCTGTCCTTTTTCGAGGACGCGGAGCTTGCCCGCCTCGTCGAGCCCTTCCGCCCGCTTGGCAACTCCAAGCTCGGCGGCGATCAGTCCCTGCTCTGGTAGAACGGCGCCGCTGACCCGGGCCTCGTCCGCTTCTTCGGCGGACGAGGCGTGCCCGGGTCGCAGTCTCCGATGCGTGCGCACCCCCTTGGGCCGCATCGACGCGTGGAAAAGCAGCCGCTGTCAGGGCGGCATCATCGGGAGAGGCGGAACGGCCACTGGCATCGCTGTCCCGGTTCCGCGCGACCGTTTCAGCCCCCGACGCGGCATCACGGCCCGCGGTCAGTCAGCTCTGCGCCTCTCCCAGAACAGAGGGTTGCGCCGCGCTGGTGTCCTTGAGAGCGATGCCCGTGGCCCCCAGGGCGAACGCCTGTTCGATGAGCCAGGCAATCCGCGCGGCCGCTGCCTCGTGCGAGAGGCCGCCGTACGCGTGGATGTTCGACACGCAATTGCGCGCGCTGTCCCGCGTGCCGATGCGCGGGGCCCAGGTCAGGTAGGCGCCCAGGCTGTCCGAGACAGACAATCCCGGCCGCTCGCCGATCAGCATCAGAACCATCTCCGCCCCGGCCGCTTCGCCGATCTCGTCGCCGAGCGCGACGCGGGCCTGCTCGGCGAGAAAGACCGGCGCCTCCCGCGACTCTGGGCACTGTGCACGCAGGCATTCCATCAGCCGGGCGGCATTGGCCATGACCGCGGGCGGGGACAGCCCGTCGGCAATCACCACCGCGAGCCTCGGCTCTGTCCGGGCGACCGCGCTGTCGTGCGACAGCCGCCGCCCGAGGTCGGGCCGCCGCAGGTAGCTTGCCCGGTCGCGCGCGCGGCTGCGCAGCAGCGGCGCGGGGCAGTCCAGCGCCGTGCGCAGCGCGCCCCAGTCCGGGGCCGTGAAGATCGCGTCCCGCGCCGCCGCGTGGTCCTCCTGGAACGACAGCAGGTGACCCATTGGCAGCGGCCGCGCCTGCGCGTCGAGCCGCACGCGCGAGGGCGTCATCGCCGCCAGCGCAGCGAGCCGCTCCTGAAGCCCGGCGCTCATGCCACCAGCCCCAGCGAGTCGAGAAAGCGCGCCGGGTCGGGCAGGGCGGCCCGCCCGCCCGAAGCAAGGCCCGCGCCCTCCAGCCAGGCCGCGAACTCGGGCGCCGGGCCGCGCCCCGAGACCTCGCGGAGGTAGCCGATGTCCTCGAACCCGAGGCTCTGGTAGCCGAGCATCGCGTCGTCCGCGCCCGGCACCGTGATGAGAAAGGTCACCCCCGCCTCGACCAGCAGGGTCGCGAGCGTGTCCATGTCGTCCTGGTCGGCCTGCACATGGTTGGTGTAGCAGACGTCGACCCCCATCGGCAGGCCCAGCAGCTTGCCGCAGAAATGGTCCTCGAGACCCGCGCGTATGATCTGCTTGCCGTCGTAGAGGTATTCGGGGCCGATGAAGCCCACCACCGTGTTGGCGATCATCGGGTCATAGGCCCGCGCCACGCCGTAGGCGCGCGCCTCCAGCGTCTGCTGGTCGACGCCGTGGTGCGCGTCGGCCGAGAGCGCCGCGCCCTGTCCGGTCTCGAAGTACATCACGTTCCGCCCCAGCGTGCCCCGGTCCGCGGCCAGCGCGGCCTCCTGCGCCTCGCGCAGGACCTCCAGCGTCACGCCGAAGCCCCCGTTCGCGGCATTGGTTCCGGCGATCGACTGGAAGACGAGGTCGATCGGCGCACCCGCCTCGAACAGATCGAGCGTGTTGGTCACATGCGTCAGCACCGAGGTCTGCGTCGGGATCTCGAAGCGGGCGCGGATGTCGTCGAGCGCGATCAGCAGGTCCCGGCAGTTGCCGATGTTGTCCGAGGCCGGGTTGATTCCGATCACCGCGTCGCCCGCGCCGAAGAACAGCCCGTCGAGGACCGCCACCGCGATCCCCTTCGGATCGTCCGCCGGGTGGTTCGGCTGCAGCCGGGTCGACAGCGTCCCCCGCCGTCCCAGCGTGTTGCGGAAGCGGGTCACCACCTCGGCCTTCCGCGCGACGCGCACGAGGTCCTGGTTGCGCATCAGCTTGCAGACCGCCGCGATCATCTCCGGCGTGAAGCCCGGCGCGGCCGCGGCGAGGCTCTGCGCGTCGGCCGCGGGCGAGAGCAGCCAGTCGCGCAGCTCGCCCACCGTCATGGACGCAAAGGGCACGAAGGCCCCTGCGTCGTGGCTTTCGAGGATCAGCCGCGTGACCGCGTCGCCGTCGCAGGGCACCACCGTCTCGCGCAGGAACGTGTCCAGCGGCAGGTCCATCAGAACCCGCCGCGCCGCCACCCGCTCGAGCGCCGAGGCGGCGCCGATGCCCGCCAGCTGGTCGCCGGACTTCTCGGGGCTCGCGGCCGCGAGCAGATGCGCCAGCGAGCGGAAGGTGAACCGTTCGCCGCGCGCGGTGGCCGAGAGGCGCGCCATCACAGCCGCCTCAGGTGCAGGCCCCAGTCGGGGTCTTCCATGATCGAACGCGCGCGCATCTTCTTCCACATGCCGTACTTGTGGAAATCGAAATCCAGCCGCGACACCGCAAGCTGCACCATCGACCACAGCGCCCATTTCACGTCGGCCAGCGCCTTGTGCACGATCACGCGCGACACGATCTCGGGCCGCACCTCGCCGAAGTATTCCTCGATCAGCTCCAGCTCACGCTGCGGCGTGAAGAACATCTCACCGAACCAGATGCCCAGATCGTAGCAGCGGTCGTTCATCGAGGCGTACTCGTAGTCGATCAGCATGATCGAGCCGTCCTCGCCGATCATGAAGTTGCCGGGCATCGGGTCGTTGAAGCAGGGCACGAGGTCGAGCCCCGAGGCGTGCAGCGCCTCGCGCGCGATGTCCGCGTTGAGCATCATCCACGCGCCGTCGCGGTACTGCCGCGCGCCGAGGTCGGCGACCTGCGCGGCGTGTTCGTCGATCATGTCGAAGACCGTCTTGGTCAGCCCCAGCGGCGGCAGCCCGTGCATGGTGCGATAGGCCGCGATGGCCGCGCGGCAGGGCTCCAGCCGGTTGAAATCGCTGTGGGTCGAGGCCCGCCGGTCGGGCAGGAAGTCGTTGATCTCGACGCCGCGCTCGGCAAGATCGTCGTAGACGCGCGGGCCAAGCCCCGCCGCCGCCGCCTTGCGCGAGGCATCCAGCGCCGCGACCCGGTCGATGAACATCTCGGTGCCGTTGCCCGGCACCTTCACGAACCAGTCTCCGCCCGCCGCGCTCTGCACGCGCCAGTTCTCGTTCGAGATCCCGCCAGAGACCGGTCCGTAGACCAGCCCCTCGGCGCCGGAAAACAGTGGCGCCTCGCGGATCATGGTCTCGATGGTCTCCTCCATCTCGTGCGCGGCCGAGCCAAGGGGTTTCATCATCATGCCGCCTCTCCCGTGATGCGGAGTTTCTCCTCGAAGGTGGGGTGCTGCAGGCACATGCGCAGGCGCAGCAGGCGCCATTCACCGTATTTCAGCCACTCCACGGCGCCGCGTTCCGACCGGTGCGCCATGAGCCGGGCCCAGAGCGCGTGCAGCATGTCGTCGACATGCGACCACAGCCGCGCGCGCGCGAACGCCGCGCGGTCGAACCCGCCCGTGTAGGCGGCGAAGCCCGCTTCCATGTCGCTTTCGAGGTCGGTCATTTCGGCCAGCAGGCAGCCCAGGTCGTAGAGCGGGTCGTTCATGCCCGCGCGGTCGTAGTCCACCAGCATGACCTGCCCCTCGGGGCCCAGCATGACGTTCGACGACGAGCCGTCGTTGCGGCAGGGTGCCAGCGCCGCGCCCTCGGTCAGCGGCTCGATCTGCGCGATGACGCGCCGCAGCCAGAGGAAGTCGTCGGGCAGGGCGATGCCGGCCTTGCCGTGCGCCTCGATCACCGCGTCGATGCGCGCGAAGGGATCGAACCGTGCGGCCACCGCCGCGCCGCCGTGCAGGCACTTCATCGCCGCGACGATGGCTGTGACGGTCCCGGCGTCCTGCAGGTGGTGCTGGCGCCCGGTGACCCAGCCCTCGCCGAGCGCCTCCATCGCGATGGCGCCCATCTCGGCGTCGTGCCACAGCACGCGCGGGCCCGCGCCCGCCTCGCCCGCGGCGACGGCGGCCTGCATGGCGGTCCCGAGGTCGAACCATTCGCGCATCTCGGGATGGATGCGCTTGACGAAGGCATCGCCGGCCAGGGCCGAGCGGCTTTCCAGCGCCATGTAGCTGGGCGAGGCCAGCGCCGCCGGTCCGGGCCGGGCGCCTTCGACGGGCAGACCCGCCGCGCGGATCGCCTCCTGCATCATCTCGTCGGTCACGACTGCGCTCATGAGTCCTCCGCTGCCTTGTCCAGGTTTCCACCGGCGCGGTCGATGCGCCGGATCATGTCGAGAAGCACGTCGCCCCCGGCCACCAGGTCCTCGGGCGAGGTGTATTCGTCGTTGCGGTGGATCACCCCGCCGACCGAGGGCACGGCGACCACGATGGCCGGCAACACCGCGTTGACGGCCACCGCGTCGTGCCCGCCGATGGTGTCGATGCGCATCTTCGGGTAGCCGAAATCGTCGGCCGCGCGCTCGGCCAGCGCCACCAGCCGCGCGTCGAAGCGCCCCGCCGGGCGCCGATCGACCGAGACGATCTCGGCCTCGACGGCGGCCTTCTCGGCCAGCCCCGGCAGCGCGGCGCGCAGCTCGGCCTCGGACCATTCCAGCATCGCCGGTTCCGGCGCGCGCAGCTCGCAGAACAGCACCGCCTTGCCGGGCACGATGTTGGGCGAATTGGGCGAAACGTCGAGCCGCGCCACCGAGGTGTAGAGCGTGTCGCTGGCCGTATCGGCCAGCTCGCGCACCTTGGCGACGATGTAGGCCGCGCCCAGCACCGCGTCGCGACGGTCTTCCATCGGGGTGGGGCCGGTGTGGTTCTGCTCGCCCGTGACCTCGATGCGGACCTTGAGCGCGCCCCAGTGGCGGATGAAGGGCGCGATGCGTGCGCCCGCCGCCTCCATCTTGCTGTCGCCCTCGATGTGGATCTCGAGGTAGAGGTCCGGCTGCGGCGCCGGGTCGCTGCCCATGTAGCCGATGCGCTCCAGCTCCGCGCCCACGCTCAGGCCGTCGCGATCGGTCCGCGCCAGCGCGAAGTCGCGCGTCAGCCCCCCGGCATAGACCGACGAGCCCAGCAGCGAGGGCTGGAACCGAGCGCCTTCCTCGTTCATCCAGTCCACGATGACGTAGTTGCAGGCCGGCGCCTCGGCCTCGCGGCGCCACGACTCGACGGCGGCCAGCGCCGCGACGACGCCGTAGGCCCCGTCGAAGCGCCCGCCGCGCGGCTGGCTGTCGAGGTGCGAGCCCACCATGACCAGCGGCGCCCCGGGCCCGGCAAGCTCGAGCCGGCCGAAGAGGTTGCCGATGTCGTCCACCAGCACCTCGTAGCCGCGCGCGCGCAACTCGCCGCAGAACCAGTCGCGGGCGGCCTTGTGCGCGTCGGTCAGCACCGGGCGGTCGACGCCGCCGTCGCCGGTGCTGCCGAACTCGGACACCTTGTCCATCAGCTGTTGCAGCAGGCCGGCGTCGATGCCGGCGCGGTCGAGCGTGTCACTCATCCCGGTCCTCCTCGGGGGTCTCGTCGTTCAGGAAGCAGGCGGCCAGCGCCTGGCCGCCGCGGCTGCGCAGCGCGGGGTTCTCGCGCCGGCAGCGGTCGAAGGCATGCGGGCAGCGCCCGGCAAAGGCGCAGCCCGGCGGCAGGTCGATGGGCGAGGGCGGCTCGCCCTCGAGCAGGCAGTCCTCGGGGCGGTAACGGCGCTCCTCCAGCGTCGGCGCCGCCGAGAGCAGCGCGCGGCTGTAGGGATGGCCGGGGTCGAAGAACAGGCGCTCGTTCGGGGCCACCTCGACGGTCTCGCCGAGGTACATCACCGCGATGCGTGAGCAGACCCGCCGCACCATCGTCAGATCGTGCGAGATGAAGATGTAGGTGAAGCCGTGCTGCGCTTGCAGCCGCTCGAAGAGATCCAGCAGCTTGCCCTGTTCGGTCTGGTCGAGCGCCGAGAGCGTCTCGTCCATGATCAGCAGCCGCGGCTCGAGCACCATGGCGCGGGCGACGTTCAGCCGCTGGCGCTGCCCGGCCGAGAGGCCCGTGGGCAGGCTGTCGTAGAGGCTGTCGGCCAGCCCGACCTCGCTCAATGCCGCGCGGGCGCGCTCGCGTCGCTTGGCGCGGCTGCCCAGACGGTGGATCTTGAGCGGCTCCTCCACGATGGAGCCGATCGAGGATTGCGGCGGCAGCGAGCCGTAGGGATCCTGAAGCACCAGCTGGAACCGCCGCCGAAGCTCGCGCAGGCGGCGGGGCGAGGCCTCGCCCACGTTCTCGTTCTCGAAGAAGATCGAGCCGGCGTCCGGCCGCTCGAGCCCGGTCAGCAGCCGCATCAGCGAGGACTTGCCGCAGCCCGACTCGCCCACGATGCCGAAGTTGTCGCCGGGAAAGACGTCGAACTCGACGTTGCGGACCGCCTGCACCAGCGCCTTGCCGCTCTTGCCGCGCGTCTCGTAGTGCTTGGCCACGCCGCGCACCGACATGATCGCCGCCTGCTCGCGGTCCTGGCGGGTGTCCCGCCCCTCCGGGCCGCCTTCCCAGAGCGTCGGAAGCTCCTCGATCAGCCCGCGCGTGTAGCCGTGCCCGGGCTGGACCACCAGCGCATTGGGCGTCTGCCGCTCGACCACGCGGCCGGCGTGCAGCACCATGACCTCGTCCGCCGCGTCGCAGGCCACCGGCAGCGACGAGCAGATGAACAGCACCGCGGTCGAGAAATTCTCGTTCAGCTCGCGCATGAGCTTGAGGATCTGCGCCGCGACCGTCACGTCGAGCGGCTGGGTGATGTTGTCGGCGATCAGCAGCGCGGGGTCCGAGATCAGCGCGTCGACGATCATCGCCCGCTGCATCATGCCGCCCGAATACTGGAACGGATACTCGTGGAAGCGCCGCTCGGCCGAGGGGATCTTGACGGCCTCGAGCAGCCGCACCGCCTTCTCGCGCGCCTGCGCCGCCGGGATGTCGGGCCGCACCGCGCGCAGCTTCTCGACCAGCTGGGCGCCGACGGTCATCGTCGGGTCGAGCGCGCCCGCCGGGTTGCCGCCGACGTAGGCGATCTCGCGCCCGGCAAGGCTGCGGGCATGGGCGGGGTCCGAGACAAGGTCGCGCCCCTCGAAGAGCACCTCGCCGCCGGTGATGTGCAACGGGGCCGAGAGCCAGCTTGCCAGCGCACGCGCCAGAACCGTCTTGCCCGAGCCGCTCTCGCCGATGACCGACAGGATCTGCCGCGGCTTCAGCTCGAAGCTGATCCGGTCGAGCACCACGCGCCCGCCCTCGGCGGCGACCGTCAGGTCGCGCACCGAAAGCAGCGCCTCGCGGGTGGTTGCCGTGTCGAGCGCCATGTCAGGCCCCTCCGTAGATCTTGTTGCGCGACCGCTCGAGCGCGGCGCCCATGAGGTTGATCGAGGTCAGCGTGAGCACCAGGAAGACGCCGGGCATGGTGGCGATCCACCAGGCGTTCATCAGGTACTTGCGCCCGTCCGCGATGATGTTGCCGAAGGTGGGGGTGGGCGGCTGCACGCCGAGACCCAGAAAGCCCAGCACCGACTCGAAGATCATCATCCGCGCGATATCCAGCACGGCGACGAAGGCGATGGGCGGCAGCACCAGCGGCAGGATCAGGGTGAACATGATCCGCCAGTCGTTGGCCCCCAGCACCATGGCGCCGCGCACGAACTCCTTCTTGCGCTCCGACATCACGGTCGAGCGCATGACCCGCGCGTAGACCGGCCAGCCCGCCAGCCCCAGAACCAGGATGATCGAGGGGATCGTCGGCCGCGACACGCCCAGGATGGTGATCGCGAGAATGATCATCGGGATCGACAGCTGCGCGTCGGTGAGCCGCATCAGCACCGTGTCGATCCGCCCGCCGAAGTAGCCCGAGAACAGTCCGATCATGGCGCCCACGGCCAGCATCAGCACCGTCGTCGCGATCCCGATCAGCAGCGAATAGCGCAGCCCGACCAGCGAACGGGCCAGCATGTCGCGCCCCAGCTGGTCGGTGCCCAGCGGGTGCGCCCAGCTCCAGCCCTCGCCCATGAAGACCGGCGGCGACAGCTTGGCGCGGATGTTCATCTTGGTCGGGTCGATCTCGGACAGCCACGGGTAGAGCAGCGCCGCCGCGACCAGCACCGTGAACACGGCCAGTCCGATGCGGAACTCGATGGAGGAAAAGGCCTCGGACCAGATCCGGGCCGAGATCTTGCGGCCCTTGCGGCGGGGCAGGGCCTCGGGGGCGATGTCGATGGAGCTCATCAGTAATCCAGCCTCGGGTCGATGGCCGTCGCGCAGAGGTCGACGACGATGTTGATCAGGACGAAGGCGGCGGCGGTGACGATGGCGATGCCCTGGATCAGCGGGAAGTCGCGCTGCATCACGGCGTTGATGGTCAGAAGGCCGAGCCCGGGGTAGTCGAAGATGAATTCGATCACGAGCACGCCGCCCAGCAGCATCGAAAACTGCACGCCCAGCAGGTTCAGCAGCGGCACCGATGAATTCTTGATCGCGTGGCGAAAGACGATCTGGTTGCGCGTCAGCCCGCGCACCGCGGCGATGTCGATGAAGCTCTGCCCCATGACGCCCGCGACCGAGACGGTCAGCGTGCGGATAATGAAGGGCGCGATCTCGATGGCCAGCACGAAGGCGGGCAGGATCGTGTAGGCGAAGCCCTCGTAGCCGATGGCCGGCACCAGCTCGAGGTGCACCGAGAGCAGCAGCGCCAGAACGATCCCCAGCCAGAAGTTGGGCAGGCTCACGAAGAGCGACGACAGGTAGAGCGCGATCCGGTCGGGCAGGCGTCCGGGCCTCAGCCCGCCCCAGACCCCGATGGGCACCGCGATCACCAGCGCGAAGGCCATGGCCAGCAGCGCCAGCTGCAGCGTCATGGGCGCGGTCTGCGCGATCAGGTCCCAGACCTCGGCGCGCTCGCCCCGCGTGCTGTCGTCGAAGCTGGCCCCGCCCACGGCGGCGCCGTTCGCCGGCCGCACGAAGCTCTGGCCCAGGTCGCCCTGCACCACGCCCGCGACGTATCGGCCGAACTGCTGGTAGATCGGGTCGCGCAGGCCCATGTCCTCGGCGATCTGCTCGATCAGCGCCTCGGGCGCCATGCCGCCGGCCATGAGCCGCACCGGGTCGCCGGGCACGACGCGCAGCAGGGTGAAGATCAGCGCCGAGACCAGGAAGACGATGACGGCCCCCTGCAGCAGCCGGCGGGCCAGGAATCTGACGATGAACATCGACGTCTCCGTTCGGTGTCAGGGAAGGTCGCAGGCGGGGCCCGGTCCGGGGCCCCGCCATGATCGCTCAGCCGATGGTGGCCTCGGAGGCGTCGGTCGAGCCGTCGGGATAGATGAACATCCCGTCGAGATCGGCGCGCATGCCGTGGATCATCACCGAGGTGAACAGGCTCAGCGCCGGGACCTTGTCGGCCAGCATGGGCATGAGGTTCGTCTGCAGCGATTCCTCGCGCGCCTCGAGCGTCTCGGCGTTCCGCTCGGCGTCGAGCGCGGCGTCGATCTCGGGGTCCTCGATGCCGCAGATCCGCTTCGAGCCCGAGTGGAAGTGCGTGCGCAGCACGAGGTCGGGCTCGGGCGAGCCGGTCGACCAGCCGCAGTCGACCATGTGGCCGGGGCCGCCGCCCGGACGGTCATACAGCCGCTCGTTCCAGGCCGCGACCTCCATCACGTTCAGCGTGACCGGGAAGCCCTGCTCCTGCAGCAGCGCGGTGATGACCTCGCCGTATTCCTTGGTCTTGGGATAGAAGCCGGTCGAGGTGATGTATTCCAGCTCGGGCAGGCCCTCGCCGCCGGGGAAGCCCGCCTCGGCCAGCAGGCGCTGGCATTCCTCGGGGTCGTACTCGGGGTAGTTCTCGAGGTCGGTGTAGCCGAACTTGATCGGCGAGACGAAGTTGGACGAGAACTCGCCGGCCGAGCCCATGATCTGCATGATCAGGTCGCGGTCGATGGCGTGGCAGGCCGCCTTGCGCACCAGCGGGTTGTCGAAGGGCGGCTTCGAGCAGCGGAACCACAGGTACTTGTTCTCGACGGAGACGAGCCGCGACAGCTTGATGTCGTCCTCGCCTTCCAGCGTCTCGACCTGCTCGGGCTCGAGCCGCTCGATCACGTCCGCCTGGCCGTTCATCAGCGACAGCATCCGCGTGGTGGCATCGCCCACGAAGGAGAAGGTCACGCCGGGCACGGTGGGCGTGCCCTTGAAGTAGTCCTCGTAGGCCTCCATCACGGTGTCGTTGCCGTCCTGCTCGACGAAGCGGAAGGGCCCGGTGCCGTTCAGCCGGGTCGAGAGCACGCCGTTCGGCCCCTCGGCGATGTCCGTGGCCGACATCATCGGCAGGTAGGCGGCCAGGAAGATGAACAGGTGCGCGCCGTAGCCGCCCTTCGAGGTGTCCACGATCACCGTGTAGTCGTCCGGCGTGGTGACCTCGAAGGTCTCGTTCGAGCCGGGATACCACTGCGCCGGACGGTCGGGCAGCGAGCCGTATTCGAATGTCGCCTTCACGTCCTCGGCCTTGAAGGGCTTGCCGTCGTGGAAGGTCACGTCGTCGCGCAGCTTGATCTCGAGCCGGTAGGGGTCGAGCTGCGTGATCTCGGTCGCCAGCTCCATGTTCATCGCGCCCGGGTCGTCGGGGCGCATGGGCGCGCGGGCCAGGAAGCCCATGACGAAGCCCTCGATGGTCTTCTGCGACAGCGTGGTATGCGCGGTCGGGTCCCAGTTGCCGGTGATGTTCTCGGCCGACAGGAACATCAGCGGGCGCGAGCCCTGCGCGCGGGCGGAACTGATGAAGAAGTCGGGGTTGATCTGCGGTGCGGCCACGGCGGCGCCCGCCATCATGCCGTAGCGAAGGAAATTCCGTCTGTCCATGTCGTCACTCTCCTGTTGGTCGGTCTGTCGTTGTCTTTGTCTTCGTGGTTGTCCCGTCCCTGTCGGCCTGCCCGCCGGGGTGCGTTCAGGCCGCCTCGTCGGCGCGCAGCCGCGCCAGCTCGTCGAGCATCTGCGCGTGCAGCTCGGCCGTGGCCGAGGCCAGCACGTCGCCCCCCGACCCGGTGCCGAGCGGTTCGCCCTGCCAGTCGGTGATCACGCCGCCCGCGCCGCGGACGACCTGCACCACCGGCAGGAAATCGTAGGGTTCCAGCCCGGTCTCGAGCACGAGGTCGCAGTGCCCCGAGGCCAGCAGCGCGTAGTTGTAGCAATCGCCGCCGTAGCGCAGCAGGCGGGTCTTGCCCCGCAGCATGTCGAAGACCGCGCGGCGCGGTCCCGCGAAGAGCATCGGGTCCGTGGTATAGGCATAGGCATCGGCCAGCGCCCGGCACGCGCTGGTCCGCACCGGCGCCCCGTTCAGCGTGGTCGGCGCCCCGGTGATGCCGCACCAGCGTTCGCCGGTCGCGGGCATGTCGATCTGCCCCAGGCAGGGCTCGCCCCGCTCCAGCAGCTCCATCAGCCCGCCGAACAGCGGATGCCCGGTGACAAAGCTCTTGGTGCCGTCGATGGGGTCGACCACCCAGACGTGATCGCGGTCGAGGTTCTCGACCCCGTGCTCCTCGCCGAAGATGCCGTGGTCGGGATAGGCCGTGGCGATCTGCTCGCGCAGGAAGGTCTCGATGCCGCGGTCGACCACGGTGACCGGGCTGTCGTCGGCCTTGTGCTCGACGCTCAGCGGGCGTCGGAAATGATCGAGAGCGAGCTTTCCGGCCCCGTCCGCGGATCTGTTCGCGAAGTCGAGGGCCTCGGCGAGGTTGAGCATGTGCGCCTCTGCGTTGGTCGTTGACTGGCCCGGCAAGGGCGCTTGTCTCGACTGTCAGGCTGAGGGAGCACAAATCCCAACATGAATCCAACCAGAAGCACACAAACGCACGAATTGCCGAATCTTTGGGCCGATTTTTCGACAATCTGGCGCTAATCTGCGCTCATTTCGCACGCGTCCGGTCATAAATCCACATTTATCCAAGATTCGTGTGGAATTGCCTGTCCGGGCTGACTAGGTGTGGTCCGCAGGCGAAGGCAGGGGTAGCGTTTATGTGGTCGCACGAGCGTCAGTCCAAAATTCTCGAGCACCTCGGGCGCGACGGCAAGGTCCAGACGCATCGGCTGGCGGAGCTCTTCGAGGTCTCGCGCGAGACGATCCGCCGTGACCTCCTCGAGCTCGACCAGAAGGGCAGCCTCGTGCGGGTGCACGGCGGAGCGGTCCAGTCAGAGCGCGAGATCCTGCCCGAACCGGCCTTCTCCGACCGTCTCGTTGCCCATGCCGAGGTCAAGCGCGCCATCGGCCGCACGGCTGCCGCGCTGATCGAGCCGGGCGCGACGCTCCACATCGACGCGGGCACCACCACGCGGGCCTTCGCGCGCGAGCTGATCCAGCAGCATGACGACCTGCGGATCATCACCAACTCGATCGAGATCGCCCAGATGCTCGCCGTCGAGGACGGCTTCGAGGTGCTGCTCCTGGGCGGCAAGCCGCACGGCGATGTGCCCGCCACCTTCGGCGAGCTGACGCTCTCCGAGATCGACCGCTTTCTCGCGGACTACGCGGTCATCTCGCCGGTCGGCCTCAACGCCGCGCGCGGGGCGACCGACTACGAGCTGCACGAGGCCGAGGTTGCCCGCAAGATGATCCGCTGCGCGCGCAGCTGCCTCATGCTGTGCCATGCGTCCAAGATCGGCGCCGAAAGCCGCGTCGCGGTCTGCCGCACCGAGGAGATCGACCAGGTGGTCACCGACGCCGCCGCCGACCCGGAGTTCCGCCTGCCGAACGGCAGGGTTCACGTCGCTCGGGACTGATGGCGCGGCCACCTTGGCGTGCGCTCGGCCTCAGGGATGCGGACAGGATTGCCGCGCTCTACAGGCCTGCCGCGAAGGACGAAATGCCACCGCCTCCTGCGGTCGGTGCCAAGCCCGCAATCCGGGGTGTATCAGCTTCCCCAGGTCCGGACTGGCCCGGAATCGATATGCGTGAAGCGTGAGCCATAGCGCCCGACACCGCCGACCTCGAGCCATTCGGCCAGTCGGGCGACCTCTTCCGGTGGAATGCCCTCGAAACGGATATCCGCCGCGCGCCGCTTCATGTGGTAGCTCGTCGATGAGGCGCCCGAGCCACGGCTTTGCAGCAAATGCGTCGTCTCCGGTGTCCGATACCCCGAAAGCAGCGTTATCTGGCCCGCATGTCCTTCTTGTTTCACGGCATTCGAAAGTGTCGCCAGGGCCCAGTAGATCCGGCGATCGATCTCCGGGGCCTCTTCGTCTCGCCAGTCCCGAAAGATCCAGTCGAGGCGGCGCAGCGCTCTGCGTTTTTCACGGCCGTCGGCCATGAACCGGAGCGCTACCTGCTCGCCGGTATGGGCATTCTTGATATCGAGATGGCTGTCCATCTGTGGGAACATCGCGTCGAGGCGTGTTCCCGACCGCGAAGGCGGGGGGAGAGGTTCGTGGCTACGAAAGCCGCACCCTGACACCAGTGGCACGCTCAGGCTTGCTCCGAGGGCGCAAAGAAGACGGCGCCGGTCGAAGCGGTTCTCGGAAACGGGTCGTTTGATCATCGGTTGCCCAACTGCTGCTCGGCCCCGTTGTCCGGGGTCTCAAGACGGGGCGATCATGTCGGCGCCCCAAGGATGAGCATGAAGTCTGCATCTGGTTGAGACAAGAAAATTGAAGCGATATCGCATGAATTCCGCCGGCGCGCGTTCTTTCGATCACTGGTCCGAAGCTGCGAACGATGGCGGACAAAAGGAATTTTCAGTGTATGCCGGGCCACGGGCTTTGTTGCGCAAAGGGCGCGAAGCCCGGACCTCCCCTTTCCCCGGAGGCACTTATCCCAGGGGCTCCGTGACAGGTATGCCGAGCGCGGTGTCGCCGTTGAGCACGGCGGCGCGGATCTGGAGTTCGGCGACCTGGCGATCGAAATCGCGAGCCATGCCCCGTCCGGCAGCACATTCGGAAAATGTGTCAGAGGAGGGCTCTGCCCCAGCAGTTTCACGCAATGCATCCGCTGCCCGGCAAGGCATTGCGCAGCAATGTCCCGAAAGGGATCGGCAGGTTCAGTGGCCCCTGCGAGCCGCGGTATGGAATGGACACGGCCAAGGTCTTCTGGCGCCGGCTCAGCGTGCTGAAATCGGGCACCGCCCAGTCGAGGCCGACGAGACGTAGATCGGAGGTGAGCCCGCGGGCGAATGAGGCAATTTCATTTTCGGCGGCCTCGACGAGCCATGCCGCTAAGTCACCCTTCTTCCCGTCGTGTACCATGGCGACGAACCGGTGGACGAGGAGGCGGGCGGCCGCCAAATTTGGAGGCGCGACTTCGCCTTGTGCGAAGAGGCAGGCGCCGGCCTTGGAAACATGATCGCCTGCCGAGATCATGAGCCGCGCGATCTTGGGCGCTTGGGGCTGCTGCCTGGACCGGTACAGTACCGCGCTTTCGGCGAGCCGCTGTCACGTCGCCAATTCGCCGAGAACCCGAAGGCTGCCACCAGAGCCGGAGGCGCGAAGCCGACGCCAGAGTTCCGTTGCCTTGCGCCACCCACTGCCGCGCCACCCGAGATAGTCAGGGGCAGGCTGTTCCGGTGCACAAGGAAGACATCGCCCCACAGGATCCGACGGACAAGGTCTCGACATCTTAATCAGGTGGCGGCTCCTTCGACCGCACGCGCGTGTGTCAGGGCCTTGTCGTCAAGCAGTTCGACCCGTCTTCGACCCCACGGGCAGCAACGGCGGTCAATCCATTTCTGATGCCATCAGTAACCTCCAGCGAACATCGCCGGAATGTAGCGTCGCGACTGTTCTCATGCGCCAGACCCAGGGCTGCGTACTTATCGATGGCTCAATAGGTTGAAGGGTTTTCCGGTCCAAATGGCACGTATGGAGCGGCTTCCAAAGACGCCGCCGTCAATCCGATCGGTGCAAGTCGAGAGAATAAAAATGAATTTATGGAACTATTTTAGAAATTAAAATGAACTTTTGTCACGTTGCGGCTGCGCCTACAGTTCCCGCAGAAACAGATCAGGCCAGCGACGAAACATGAAAGATACGGCGAATACCATGAAACTGCATCAGGCGCTGGCCAAGGCGCTCGGTGGGCACGGCACGACCCACCTTTATGGTCTGGTTGGAGATGCCAACCTGTTCATGGTCAATTCCTACGTCGAGGCCGGACTCGGGCGCTACGTCGCCTGCACCCATGAGGCGAACGCCGTCCTGGCCGCTATTGGGTTGGCCCAAGCTATGGGACAGACCGGTGTTGCCACGATCACCCATGGACCCGGGCTGACCAATGTCGTCACACCGCTCGCCGAAGCGGCCCGGGGTGGCATCCCCCTCGTCGTTCTCTGTGGCGACACTGCGCCCGGCGATCTTCAGCATCTCCAGAAGATCGATCAGCGCGAAGTGGTCGCCAGCACGGGGGGCGCCTTCATCGAGATGCGCAGCGCGGCCACCGCGATCGAGGACCTCGACCGCGCCTTCCGCATCGCCGCACACCGCCGCTGCCCGGTCGTCTTCAACATGCGTGTCGACCTGATGTGGGATGACCTTGCGACGACGTCCGGTTCCGCCCCCGTTCCCGCCTGCGCGATGGCGCCTGCCTCTGGGCACGCACTGGAAGACGCGGCCGGGATGCTGGCCTCGTCCCGGCGTCCGCTGATCCTCGCGGGCAGGGGCGCGGCGAGCCCGGAAGCGCGCTCGGCGCTGCTCGCGCTGGCCGCGCGGATCGAGGCCCCGGTCGCCACCACGCTCAAGGCGCAGGGCCTTTTCCACGGAGAGCGCTTCAACATCGGCATTTGTGGCGGGCTCAGCCACCCGGTCGCATCCGAGGTCATCATGCAGTCGGACTGCATCCTCGCCTTCGGCGTGAGCCTGAGCAAGCACACCACCGAGGAGCGTGCCTACACCAAGGGCAAGCGCGTGATCCAGGTCTTGCCCGACATCCAGGAAACGCCCCGCCTCGACACGCCGACACTGCGCCTGATCGGCGACATTGCAGGTACCGCGCGCGCGATTGAAGAGCTTCTGGACATGGCCGAGATCCCCGGATCGGGGGCCGTGGACGACGATCTCGCGGCACGTCTGGCGGCCGAGGCCGAGGCCTTCGCTGAGGTTCCCGCCGCCGCACGGACCGCCGCCGGAACCGTTGATTTCGCCCCGGCGCTACGGCGCCTGAACCAGGCCCTGCCGCGCGAGCGGGTGCTGGTCGCCGACCTGGGGCGCTTCGTGACGACGGCCTGGCGCAACCTGCCCGTCACCCGGCCCGCGGACCTCGTCTACACCTCGCATTTTGGCGCCATCGGCTGCGGCCTCGGACAAGCCATCGGCACGGCGACCGCGATCGAGGATCGCCCGACGGTGCTGGTCGCCGGGGATGGCGGGTTCACCCTTTCGGGTCTCAGCGAACTGGTCACCGCCGTGCGCGAGAAATCGGACCTTGTCGTCATCCTCTGCAACGACGGCAGCTACGGCGCGGAACATGTACAATTCACCAACAGGAAGATGAGTCCCGAGCTTTCGATGATCGCCCGGATCGACTTTGCCAGCACCTGCGCCACGCTCGGCCTTGCGACGGTGCGCGTTACCGATGACGCCAGCCTGGATGCAGCCTGCGCCGCCATCGCGGAACGCGACGGCCCCGTACTGATCGACCTGCGTATCGATCCCATGATGATCGAGATGTAGGGGCACACCGGAATCCCGCCGCCGGCGTGGCGGGTAATTTGGTCGGTCGCGGCACTTGCTACCCTGACGCCGCGACTGGTCAGGATAAGGACCCAACAGGAGACAGCTCAATGACCCTCACACGACGCAACTTCCTCAAGACCTCGGCCGGTGCCGCGGCTCTCGGCGCCATCGGCGCTCCGTCCCTTGCCCAGTCGGACACCTTCATCGTGAACATGTTCGGCGGCCGTTGGGAGAACGACTGGCGCGAGCACGTCATGCCGAAATTCGCCGAGCAGATCGGCCGCGATTTCGACCTCGACATCGGCCTCGGCATGGCCTGGATCTCGAACTTCCGCGCGGCCGGCGCGCGACAACCCCCGTTCCCGGCGGTCATGCTGAACGAGAAGTATACGGCGATGATCCGCAATGACGGCTACTTCGCCGAGCTGACGCCCGAGAAGGTGCCGAACATGGCCGACGTCATCGAGCCGGCGATCCTCAAGGGCAACACCGCCGTCACCGGCATGCTTGCGCCGCTCGTCATTGCGTATCGCACCGACCTCGTGTCCGAGCCGCCCAAGGGCTGGGCCGACCTCTGGGACGAGCGCTTCAAGGGCCAGCTGGGCCTCTACAAGATCACCAACTCGGCCGCGACCATGATGGCGATGTGGGCCGGCGAGCACTTCGGCTCGGGGCGCGACGACATCGAGACCGCCGTGGCGAAGTTCAAGGAGCTCGGCCCGTTCCCGCAGATCGGCTACTCGGCACAGCTCACGCCGCTGCTGACCCAGGGCCAGATCGCCGTGGCGCCCATCGACCTCGGCGAGGTCAAGACCATGCAGGAACAGGGGCTTCCGATCGACTACGTCGTGCCCGAGGAAGGCATGCTGGTCTTCGACCACTCCTTCTCGGTCTTCGAGAACCACCCGGACAAGCAGACCGGCTTCGACTACGTCAACTTCGTGCTCTCGCCCGAGATCCAGCTGTGGATGGCCGAGAACTGGCTCATCGCGCCGACCAACAAGACGGTCGAACTGCCCGAGGAACTCCAGAAGTGGCCGCTGCAGCCCGAGGTTGTCAGCCAGGCGATCCGCTTCGACTGGGACGAAACGCTCGCCATCATGCCGGGCCTGAACGACCTCTGGGAACGGACGATCTGAGTAATGGCGACGGTTGAAGTCAGGGATCTGCGCAAGCGGTATCAGGATTTCCTCGCGCTCGACGGGGTGTCACTGAAGGCCGAATCCGGCCAGCTGGTGACGCTCCTCGGGCCCTCGGGATGCGGCAAGAGCACCACGTTGCGGTGCCTCGCGGGCTTTCTCGAGGCGAATGGCGGGGACATCACGGTAGACGGGGAGTCGATCCTCTCGACCCCGGCCAACCGTCGCGGTTTCGGCGTGGTCTTCCAGAACTACGCCCTTTTCCCGCACATGACCGTAGCCGAGAATATCGGCTACGGCCTCAAGCTCCAGAAGCTGCCGAAGTCCGAGATCGAGACACGCGTGAAGGACGTGATGCAGCTGGTCCGGCTCGGCGGTCTCGGCGACCGGCTTCCACGCGAGATATCGGGCGGCCAGCAGCAGCGCGTGGCCCTGGCGCGAGCGCTGGTATTGAAGCCCAAGTTGCTGCTGCTCGACGAGCCGCTCGCGAATCTCGATGCGCGGCTGCGCGACGAGGTCCGCTGGCTGATCCGCGACCTGCAGCAGCAGTCCGGCATCACCGCCTTCTACGTCACTCACGACCAGTCCGAGGCGATGGCCATGTCCGACATGGTTGCGGTCATGAAGCAGGGCCGCGTGGCACAGTTCGCGACTCCGCGCGAAATCTACCAGAAGCCCGTCGAACGCTATGTCGCCGACTTCACCGGCGAGGCGAACTTCATCGCCTGCAGCTCGGTCATGTCGGTGGGCGAGGCGCGCTATGCCGTCACGGCCGCCGGCGCGTCGCTTGAAGTGGCCGGCGTGCCGGAGATCACCGGCTCGGCTGAACTGCTGTTGCGCCCGGAGGCGCTGGAACTGACCGCGCCGGCCGCGGGCACCTTCCAGGGCACCGTCACGAAATCGGCCTTTCTCGGCGCCGCTCTGCATTGCGAGATCGCACTGGCGGACGGAAGCATCCTGAAGCTGACCGCCGAGCCGAACCACCAGGTCGAGACAGGCGAAGAGGTCGGCATTGCCATCGACCACAGCCACACCTGGCTGATGCCCGAGGTCGCGCCATGAGCCTGCGAAACCCGAAACTGTTTCTCGCCATCCCGGCGATCGCGCTGATCTTCGTCTTCATGATCCTGCCGATCACCAACATGGTCGACATGAGCTTCCGCACGCCGGGGCAGTCCGATCCTTTCGGCGATGACTACACCACGATGCACTACGATCGCATCGTCGGGGACGCCTACTACTGGGGGGTTCTGCTGCGCTCGCTGCTGACGGCGGGGGCGGTGACCCTGCTCTGTCTCCTGGTCAGCTACCCCATCGCCTGGCACATGTCGAAGGCGAAGGGCATGAAGGCGGTGTTCCTCTATGCCTGCATCGCCTCGCCTCTGATGACCGGCGTGCTGGTGCGCAACTTCGGCTGGATGATCGCCGCGGCCTTGAACGGGCCGCTCAACGAATTCCTGCTCGGGCTCGGCATCATCCAGCAGCCGTTGCGGCTGCTGTTCACCCAGGGGCTGGTGATCCTCGCGCTGGTGCACGTCTTCGTGCCCTTCATGGTGCTGCCCATCAACAACGCCCTGCGCAACATCTCTCCGACGCTGATCGAGGCCTCCACCTCGATGGGCGCCACCCGCCGGCAGGTGTTCCGCGACATCATCCTTCCGCTGAGCTTTCCCGGGATCTACCCCGGCATGATCCTCGTCTACGTGCTGGCCGTGGCGGCCTACGTCACCCCGGCGCTGCTGGGCGGGCAGATGGTCAGCTACATGCCGACGCTCATCATCGGCGAACTCACGGGCACGTTCCAGTGGCCCTTCGGCTCGGCGCTCGCCATCGTGCTGTCGGTCTCCACCATCCTCGTCGTGGGGCTGTTCACGGCACTGACCGCGCGCCTCATGGAAAGGTCCAAGGCATGAGCGAAGCAACCTCCGCCTTCTCCAACCAGCGTGCGGTGAACATCGGTTTCGGTGTGCTGATCGTGCTGCTCTACGTCTTCCTGATGGCGCCGCTGGTGATGATCGTCGGTGCGTCCTTCACCAACGGTCTTCTCATCGAGTTCCCGCCGCAGGGCCTGTCGCTGCGCTGGTATGTCGAGTTCTTCGACCGGCAGGACCTGGTCGACGGCCTGCTCCTGTCGCTGCGCATCGGTGCCGTCACGGCGATCGTGACCATGACCGTCGCGATGATGGCGGCCATGGCGGGGCAGGTGATCAGCGGACGGCTCTCGGGCTGGTTCCAGCTCGGCATGACCCTGCCGCTGCTCGTGCCCGAGCTGCTGACCGCGGTGGGCCTGCTGTTCTTCCTCTACAAGATCCAGCTGGCCAAGACGGTCATGGGTCTGCAGATGGGGCACATCCTGATGTCCTTCCCCT
This sequence comes from Salipiger mucosus DSM 16094, assembly GCF_000442255.1. Taxonomy (GTDB): domain Bacteria; phylum Pseudomonadota; class Alphaproteobacteria; order Rhodobacterales; family Rhodobacteraceae; genus Salipiger; species Salipiger mucosus. Next base: position 426,168 of record NZ_KE557273.1, read on the forward strand.
ACGCCTACGTCTCCATCGCGGCCGCGATGCGGCAGGTGCCTGCCTCGCTCGAGGAAGCCTCGGCCAGCATGGGGGCCACCGGGTGGCAGACCTTTCGGCTGGTGATCCTGCCGCTGGTGATGCCCGGGCTGGCGATGGGCGGCATCTTCGCCTTCATCAACAGCTTCGACCTCTACACCATCTCGCTGCTGCTCAAGCCGCTCGGGGGCAACACCCTGCCGCTCGCGCTGTTCGACTTCCTGACCTACGAGTTCAAGCCCACGGCGGCGGCCGCCGCGACGCTGTCGATCCTGTTGTCCATCCTCGGCGTGGCGCTCGTGCAGAAACTCGTCGGCCTGCAGCGCGCCTTCTGATCGGACCCGACCATGACCCAGGGAGACACCTCCATGCCCGATGTGTCGGCCAGGCCCCGCCTGCTTTATCAGCTCGCCAGCCCCCTGCACCGCACCGCAGGCGACAAGACAGTCCGGCGACGGCTGGACATGCTTCGGAACTGGGCACCTTCGGCGCAGGTCGAGATCGCCTCGCCGGAGGAGGGCCCCAGCGCGATCGAGAGTGCGGCCGACGCGGCGATGGTCTTCCCGGCGCTGCGCGAGGCGGCGACGGGCTGGGCCAAGAGCCATGACGCGGTGCTCATCGGCTGTTTCAGCGATCCGGCCGTCGAAGCCCTGACCGAGATGTCCGGCATCCCGGTGATCGGCCCGGGCGAGGCGGGCATGCTGGCGGCGGTGCAACTGGGCGAGCGGTTCTCGGTGCTCTCCAGCGATCCGACCCCGCCGGGCCTGCGCAGGCGCATCCGCGGCATCGGCATCGAGGGCAGCTTCGTTTCCGAGGTCATGGTGGGCGGCTCGGTCGCGGATCTCAACCGCGACCCGGATCGGCATCTGCCCGCCATCGTCGCGCAGGCGCGCGACTGCGTGGCGCAAGGCGCCGATGTGCTGGTGCTGGGATGCTTTGCGCTGTCCTTCATCCCCGGCCTGCCCGAAAAGCTGACAGCGGCGGTCGGCGTGCCGATCGTCAACCCGGTGATCGCCGGTCTCAAGGCTGCAGAAGCGGCCGTTCTCTACCGTGCGGGCCTGCCGCGCGGCGTTCAAGATACAATGATCCGGAGTGCGGAATGACTTCCTCTGACACCACCGCCCCGGCTCGGGACGATCCGTTCCCGAGCCTTGTCGAAGCGGCCCGTTTCCAGCGCCGTCGGCGCATCCCGATCCCGGATTTCGCCTATCCCGACGGTGTGAAGATCGCGGTGAACTTCACCCTCGATTTCGACGCCATGCTGTTGCGCCGCCTGCTGAACGAGCCCTGGGGGCAGAAGGCAAAGGGCGAGTTCGGAGGTCGCGTCGGCGTCTGGCGCATCATGGAGATGTTCGACGAGGAGGACGTGAAGGTCACGCTCTTCACCCCCGGTCGCATCTGCGAACTCTACCCCGAGGTGCTGAAAGAGGTGGTCCGGAACGGCCACGAACTGGCCGACCACATGTGGGAGCACGAGGTCTACTCCGATCCCGTGGTCGAGGAGGCGCACCTGACCCGCACGCTGGCCGCGCTGAGCGCCGTGCAGGGCAAGCCGATCACCGGCACCCGCTCCAGCCACACGCCCGGCCTGCTCAAATCCAAGGGCGTGGTCTACAACTCCTTCACCTCGGCCCATGACATGCCGTTCTACGAACTGGACAAGGACGGCGAGAACCCGATCCTGCAGCTGCCCTTTCACTACGCGCTCGACGACGCGATGTTCTTCAGCTTCGGCTGGCTCGACACGCCCAACGACGCGCAGCGTGTGATGGACGTGGACGAGGTGTTCGAGATCTGGTGGGCCGCCTTTCTCCAGCAATACAAGTCGGGCGGTTACGTCAACTTCCTGCTGCACCCCTTCGTGTCGGGCCATGCCATGCGGGTCGACATGATCCAGCGACTGATCCAGCGGATGAAGACGCTGCCGGGCGTCTGGTTCCCTACCTGCGATGAGCTCGCCCAGCACATCCTCGCGAACCACCCGCTGCCGGTCTCGGAGTAACGCCATGCCCTGGAAAGATTTCTACACCACCTCCGACGAGATCGGCATCCGCGATTCCGAAATCGTCTGGCCCGCCGGTCAGCAGATGGCGCTTGGCCTGACGGTGAACCTCAATCCCGCAGGCACAGGCAAGGGCATCACCGCCAAGGACCTTGCCTGCCCGACCTGGCATTACGGGCTGAACGAAGGGCTGGAACGCTTCCTGTCGCTGTTTCGCGAGCTGGGCATCCGTGCCACCTTCGCCACGCCCGCGGTGATCGCCGAAAGCTATCCCGACCTGATCGACGGCATTCTGGCCGATGGTCACGAGATCGCGGCGCAGGGGCTCTACGGGGAAGATCCCGCGCTGCTGGCATCCGGCGTCGAAGCCGAGCACATGGATCGTGCTGCCGAGGTTTTGACCCGCGTGACCGGCGCCGCGCCGAAGGGCTGGTTCGCCCTGTCGCGCCCCGACGACCGTGCCGCCACCGGCTGCGCCACGGACGAGACCATCGCCCTGCTGAAGACACGCGGGTATACCTATTTCGGCAACGGTCTGGCGGATGACGCGCCCTATTACTGGGTATCCGACGAGCAGAAGGGCGAGGCGCTGCTGGCGCTGCCCTATTACTATCACTTCGACGATACTTTCTTCCTGATGTTCCCGCGCGAGGGCACGGGGCTCGAACGTCCGCAGGCGCTGCTCAACAACTGGCGGGCGGAGTTTCGGGCACAGTATCGCCGTGGCCGCTATTTCAACCTCTGCGTCTCGCCGGCACGCTCGGGATGGGGGCACCGCTTCGACAATCTCGCCACCGTGCTGCGCGAGGCGATGGCGCACCCGGGCGTCTGGGCCGCCACCGGCGCCGAGATCGCCGCGCACTGGCAGGCGAAGCATCCTGTCGAGACCGGCCTGAAGCTCGCCCCGAGCATCTGGCAGGACTACGAAGACAGTCTGAGCTGAGCCATGGATAGCGAAGACATCCTCGAGGGCCTGATGGCCTGGGTCGAGATCGACACCCCCACCGGCGACGTCGCAGGCATCGGCAGGCTGGTCGACTTGATCCAGTCGCAGCTGGAACCGCTTGGCTGCGACATCGAACGCATCCCGGGCCGTGACGGCATGGGCGACCACCTGGTCGCCCGGTTCAAGGGCGGTGACGGGCCGGGCGTGTTGGTCACGTCTCACATCGATACGGTCTGCGCCCCCGGCGCGGTCGAGATCCGCCGTGACGGGGACCGGCAATACGGGCCGGGCATCGCCGACATGAAGGGCGGCGGCTATCTCGCCCTCTGCGCCATGCGCGAGATCGTGGCCTCGGGCACCCCGCTTCCCGGCCCAGTGACGCTGATCTACAACTCGGACGAGGAGATCGGCTCGCCGACCTCGCACGAGCTGATCCAGGTCGAGGCCCGCAGGATGGGCGCGGCGCTGATCCCCGAGCCGGCGCGCGGCGACGAGACGATCACCTTCCGCAAGGGCCGCGCCAAGTACACGCTCGATTTCCACGGCGTCGAGAGCCACGCCGGGTCGGCCTTTGCCGACGGGCGCTCGGCGATCCTCCAGATGGCCCGCACCATCGGCCAGCTCGAAGCGATGACCGACCTTGCGACGGAAACCACGGTCAACGTCGGCCGGGTCCGAGGCGGCACCGAACCCAACGTGGTCGCCGGCCACGCCGCCTGCGACATCGACGTGCGCTTTGCGGACGATGCGCTTGGGCACGCCGTGGAAGACGGGCTGAAGGCGCTGAACTCAAACGACCCCGATGTGAAAATCACCCTTTCGGGCGAGATCGAGAAACCGAGCCTTGCCCGCACGCCGGAAACCCTCGCGATGTTTGCCCGCGCGGGAGAGATCAACGCCGCGCTCGGTGCGGAGATGATCGAGACCCGTTCCGGCGGCGGCAGCGACGGCAACTTCACCTGCGCTGCCGGCGTGCCGACCCTCGACGGCCTCGGCGCCGTCGGAAACAACTGGCATTCGCCGCAGGAACATATCCTCGTCTCGCCGCTGGCCCGCCGCATGGCGCTGCTGCGCGAGCTTATCCTGACCTACGCGGGCACCCGCCCCACCGGAGAGACCCAATGAAGCCCAGCTTCGGACAGACCCGTTCCGACATCCGCCGCAACCACGCGCTGCTGACCCCGGATAGCCACGAGTGGATCACCCAGCCCGATTGGCCGGGCGCAGAGATCGCCTTCCTCATCAGCCCCGACATGGGCGCGAAATTCGCCATGGGCCTGGTGCGTTCGGCGCAGGGCCTGACGGACATCGCGCCCGCCGCCCCGGGCATCGCGCGCTTCGTCTTCGTGCTGGAGGGCGAGGCCAGCCTTTCGACCGGCAAGACCCTCGGCGCCGAGGGCTACGCCTTCCTGCCGCCCGAGACCGATGCGACCCTCAGCGGCTCCGCCGGTCTCACCTTCCTCCTGATGGAATGGCGCTTCGTGCCGCGCGGCGAGATCCCCGGGCCGGTCTTCGGCAAGGTCGCCGACATCGAGGGCACGCCCCTGCGCGGCGACGACTGGCTGATGGTGCAGAAGATGCTGCCCACCGACGCCGGCTTTGATGCCGAGGTCAACATCATGAACTTCCACCCCGGCGCATCGCTCGCCTACGTGGAGACGCATTTCATGGAGCATGGCTTGCTGATGCTCGATGGTGGCGGGGTCTACCGGCTCGACGACCAGTGGTACCCGGTGGGCAAGGGCGATGCGATCTGGATGGGCCCGCACGTGCCGCAATGGTTCGGAGCGCTGGGGCGCGATACATCGCGCTACCTCATCTACAAGAACTACAACCGGTCGCCGCTGGCGACGCGATGAGGTGCATGTCCCCCGTACTGAGCGAAGAGGGTCTTGATCGTCGCCGCGAAGGCCGTGGAGGACGCTGTCGGCGTGCGCCCGGCCATCCGGCAGCACGCGACCGGCGGGCTTTCGAAGGGCAGGTCGGCAAGCTCGACGAAGGCGATCTTCTCGCGGCGGATCTGCAGGAACCGTCCGAAGACGATACCGATGCCCATGCCGCTTTCGACCATCTGCCGCAGCAGGGTGAAGCTGTTGGTGCTCATGACCTCGCGCACGGTGACATCGCTTTGCACCAGCGCATCCTCGAGCAGCTGGCGCATCGGGATCGAGTGGTCGGGAAAGATCATCTTCTCGCCGTCGATATCCGGCAGCCGGACCGAGCGCAGCCTTGCCATCGGGTGGTGCAGCGAGGTGACCACGTAGGTGCGCCGCTGGAGGGTCGCGAGGGTCTCGATCTCCTGCGTGGGCGGGAAGTTGTAGCCGAGCGCGATGTCGATTTCGCCGTCCTGCATGCGTTCGACGATCTCGCGGGTGTTCTCGACGATGATCGTGAACTTGAGGCCAGGGTGGTTGTAGCTCATGTCGCGCAGGATGCCGGGCAGAAGATCCGAGGCCAGGACCTCGTTGACGCCAAGCCGCAGGTGCCCGCGCTGCAGCCCCTGAAGCTGGTCGATCTCGTCCTGCGCGATGGTCAACTCGTTGACCACCGAGGCGCAGCGGAACAGCAGGATTTCCCCAGCCTCGGTGACTTCCAGGCCGGCGCGGCCGCGATCACGGCGAAACAGTTCGACATCGAGCGCGAGCTCGAGGTTCTTGATCTGCTTGCTGACCGCCGAGGGGGCAACGTGCAGCTTTTCGGCCGCCGCGCGAAACGAACCGAGCTGGGCGACTTCGATGAAATGCCGCAAGCCGGGCAGTCGCCCGAGGATTTTGCTCGGTGGCATCGGAGGGCCCCTCGATCGAACATTCTCACGTCAAGGAGCGCATCATAGATGGACCGGAACGGCATTCAAGAAGGCAGTGCCCAGAGTGACGCCGTCGGCGAACTGGCCGAGATGCTCGGTCCCAGGGGGATCCTCACGTCACCGCAGGATTGCGCGCGCTACGCCTCGGACCAGTCCGGCCTTTCCGGCGTTCTGCCGCTGGCCGTGCTGCGCCCCGCCACCACGGAAGAGGTCTCGCACATCCTGAGGATCTGCAGTCGCCATCATGTCGGCGTCGTGCCGCAGGGCGGGCGCACCGGCCTCTCCGGCGGCGCCTGCAGCCCGGATGGGGTTGTCGTGCTCTCGACAGAGCGAATGTCCGGTATCCTCGAGGTCGATCCCGAGGCGATGACCCTCACGACCTGGGCGGGCACGCCGCTCGAGACGGTCCAGGAGGCCGCGCGGGCGGCCGGGCTGCAATATCCGGTCGATATCGGGGCGCGCGGCACGGCCACCATCGGCGGCACCATCGCCACGAACGCGGGCGGTATCCGCGTTTTGCAGCATGGCATGACGCGGGCCAGCGTTCTGGGGCTAGAGGCGGTGCTGGCTGACGGCTCCGTGGTGTCCCGGCTCGGCAAGACCGTGAAGGACAACTCCGGCTTCGACCTCAAGCAGCTCTTCATCGGGTCCGAGGGGACCCTGGGGATTGTGACGCGGGCGGTGTTGCAGCTGTGCCGTCATGCCCCGCAGACCGCGCTTGCCCTCTTTGCGCTGCCGGATCACGCTGCCGCGCTGAAGTGCCTCGCGGCGGCACGCCAGAGATTCGGGGCCCGCATCATGGCCTTTGAAGGGATGTGGCCCGACTACTGGGACTTTGTCTGTCACGAGACCTCGCTGGCAGCCGCGCCGGTGGCAGGGCGGCATGGCTTCTACCTGCTGATCGAGATCGAGGCCGGGTCCGGCGGCAGCGAGGAAGAACTCGAGGCCTTCTTCGCGGAGCTCTTCGAAGCCGAAGTGGTCGAAGACGGGGTTCTGGCCAAGTCGCTTGGCGAAATGCAGGCCCTTTGGCGGGTGCGTGAGGCGGTGGGCGAGATCGACGAGGACTTCGGGCCCCACATCAACTTCGACATCGGCGTGTCGCCCTCCGAGCTTGGCCGGTTTTGCGATGCCGCCGATGCGCTCATGGCCGACATGCCGGAGGTCCGTGGCGCGCTCAAGGTCGGACACGTCGGCGATGGCAATGTCCATTTGATCGTGGCTCACGATGGCAGTGCCGTCGCCGAAGAGCGCATCGAGGTCGTCATTTACGGTCTGTTGCGAGAGTGGGACGGTGCGGTGACGGCCGAGCACGGAATCGGCCGCGTCAAGGCGCGCTGGATCGCGCACAGCCGTACGCCGGAGGAACTCGCGCTGATGCGCCGTCTCAAGGCCCAGTTGGACCCGCTCGGACTTCTCAATCCCGGCGCAGTGCTTTCGGCCGCGGACTGATGAACAATAGTGCCGCTTCGTCGACAATGTAGATAGGCCTTGTTGCACATATCACTGATGGTGATCGGCTTTGTTGCGCAAAGCCCCGCCACGGCCTGCATCTTCTCGCCTCTGCGTGCGGCAAGGGTGAGCCTGTGGTCCCGCGCAAGGTCCCGCGCCACCGCGGCGGAAAGCTCGTCGACGGCCCCGATGATCACGGCCTGTTGTTCGCTCATGGTGTTTTCCTCCCTCTCGCCGGCGACTGATCTTGACCCTGATCCGTGCATGGCATAGGACGATGACCGCCGAGCGGGCGTTGTGTAATGGTAAGACCTCAGCCTTCCAAGCTGATGATACGGGTTCGATTCCCGTCGCCCGCTCCAACTTTCCCCGAGATGACGTAAGCGCGCCCTCGGCCGTCGCCCCGGTGATGGCCCCTGCGGCATCCCGCGGCTTGACGCGCGGCCTTCCTGCGCCCAAAACCCCTGTCGCAGAAAGAGGAGGGGGCATGGCCCACGGAAACCCGGCTGCCGATGCGCGGGAGGATCGGCAGAAGTCGCGCAAACTCGGCTCGCTTGGCGCGCTCTGGCCCTTCGTGCGGCCCTACCGCGGGCTCATGGCGCTGGCGGTGCTCGCGCTGTTCGCCACCGCGGCGGTCTCGCTGACCCTGCCGCTGGCCGTTCGCCGCGTGGTCGACAACTTCAACGCCGAGGGCGGGCTGCTCGACCTCTACTTCTCCGCCGCGCTGGGCATCGCCGCGCTGCTCGCGCTCGGCACCGCGCTACGCTACGCGCTGGTCACCCGGCTGGGCGAGCGCGTGGTGGCCGACATCCGAAAGTCCGTCTTCGACCGTGTCATCGGCCTCTCGCCGGTCTTCTACGAGAAGATCATGACCGGCGAGGTCCTGAGCCGCATCACCACCGATACCACGCTGATCCAGTCGGTCATCGGCTCCTCGGTCTCGATCGCGTTGCGCAACCTGCTGCTTTTCGTGGGCGGGCTCGGGCTCATGCTCTTCACCTCGCCCAAGCTGACCGGCATGGTGCTGCTCATCGTGCCGGTGGTCGTGGTGCCGATCCTCACGCTGGGCCGCCGCCTGCGCACGCTCAGCCGCGAGAACCAGGACTGGATCGCCGCCTCCTCGGGCAACGCGGCCGAGGCGCTGACGGCGGTGCAGACGGTGCAGGCCTTCACCCACGAGACGATCTCGCGCAGCGCCTTCGCCGATGTGACGGAAAAGAGCTTCGACGCCGCCCGGCGCCGTCTCTGGACCCGCGCCCTGATGACGGCCATCGTGATCTTCCTGGTCTTCACCGGCATCGTCGGCGTGCTCTGGATGGGCGCCTGGGACGTGCGCGCCGGCGAGATGAGCGCCGGGGCCCTCGTGCAGTTCGTGATCTACTCTGTCATGGTCGCGGGCGCCGTGGCGGCGCTCTCCGAGATCTTCGGCGAGCTGCAGCGCGCCGCCGGCGCCACCGAGCGCCTGGTCGAGCTGCTCCAGGCCGAGGACAGCATCCGCGACCCCGCGCAGCCCGTGGCCCCGCCCGCCCCCGCGCGCGGCGAGATCTCCTTCGAGGGCGTACGCTTCTCCTATCCCTCGCGCCCGGGCGTGGCGGCGCTGGACGGCATCGACCTCGACATCCGCCCGGGCGAGACGGTGGCGCTGGTCGGCCCGTCGGGCGCCGGCAAGACGACCATCGTGCAGCTCATCCAGCGCTTTTACGACCCCGACGCGGGCACCGTGCGCCTCGACGGGGTGGCGCTGCCCGACATGGCGCGCGACGCCTTCCGCCGGCAGATCGCGCTGGTGCCGCAGGACCCGGTGATCTTCGCCGCCTCGGCGCGCGAAAACATCCGCTTCGGCCGCCCCGACGCCAGCGATACCGAGATCGAGGCCGCCGCCCGCGCCGCCGCCGCGCACGAGTTCATCGAGAAGCTGCCCGAGGGCTACGACACCTGGCTGGGCGAACGCGGGGTGATGCTGTCCGGCGGGCAGAAGCAACGCGTGGCCATCGCCCGCGCGATCCTGCGCGACGCGCCCGTGCTGCTGCTGGACGAGGCGACCTCGGCGCTCGACGCCGAGAGCGAGCGTGCGGTGCAGCGCGCCGTCGACGTGCTGGCCGAGGGGCGCACGACGATCATCGTCGCGCACCGGCTGGCCACGGTGAAGAAGGCCGACCGCATCGTCGTGATGGAGCAGGGCCGCATCGTCGCCCAGGGAGGCCACGACGCGCTGGTGGCCGAGGGCGGCCTCTACGCGCGTCTCGCCCGCCTGCAGTTCACCGACGGCATGGCGGCGGAGTAGGGGCGGACGTGTGCCGGCCCGGCGGGCCTCGCCCTTGATTCCGGGCCGGGGCCTGCGCCCCGGGCATTACCCGCCAGCGCCTCCGGCACGATCAGACGCGTGTCGTAGCCGATCAGCCCCGCGATCGCCCGCAGGTCGGCCCGCGCGAAGGCGACGCATCCGGCGGTGGGATAGCCCGGCGCCCGCCACTGGTGCAGGAAGATCGCAGACCCGCGCCCGCGCTCGGCATAGGGCCAGTTCCAGTCCGTCAGCAGCACGAGATCGTAGAGCGGGTCCGCCCGCCGCAGGTGCTCGTGGCTGTGAGGGTAGGGCGCGCGGACCATCAGGTTGTAGTCCTCGTGTCCCGCGTCATCCGACCACAGGTCGCCCGGGCGGATCGGCACCGCCCAGTCCACGGGCCGCGCCAGCCGGTCGGGGCGGTAGAGGCAGCCGACGATCCGGTGCACGCCCACAGGCGTCGCCCCGTCGCCCTCGCGCTTGTCCGCGCGCACGCCGCCGCGCCCGATGGCGCAGGGCCAGAGCCGGCCTGCAAAGCGCAGCCCGGCGCGTGTCAGCACCATGTCGCCCGGCTCGCGGCCACGAGCGCCGCGCTTCCCTCCCGCGTGCAGGGGGAGGCTCCGGGGACGGGGCGAGGCATGGACGCTGCGTTCACAGCAGGTGTCCCGACTTGGCAGCCTTCACCGCGAGGTAGGCCGCGTTGTGCGAGGTCTCGCCCACCTTCAGCGGCACCCGTTCCGTCACCTCGATCCCGCAGCGCTCCATCATGGCGATCTTCGCCGGATTGTTGGTCAGCAGCCGCACCGCGCCGAAGCCCATGCGCCGCAGGATCTCGGCCCCCAGCCGGAAATCGCGCTCGTCGTCCTCGAAGCCCAGCCGGTGGTTGGCCTCCACCGTGTCGAAGCCCTGGTCCTGCAGCGCATAGGCGCGCATCTTGTTGGCCAGCCCGATGCCCCGGCCCTCCTGGTTGAGGTAGAGCAGCACCCCCGCGCCCTCCTGGCCCATCTGCGCCAGCGCCGCGTTCAGCTGCGGGCCGCAGTCGCACTTGAGCGAGCCCAGCAGGTCACCGGTGAAACAGGCCGAGTGCAGCCGCGCCAGCACCGGCGCGTGGCGGTCCGGGCGGCCGATCTCGACGGCGTAGTGCTCCTCCGAGCCATCCTCGGGCCGGAAGATGTGCAGCCGGGCCTGTTCCGCCGCGCGCAGCGGCACGCGGGCCGAGACGACGTGATCCAGGGCCGCCAGCGTCAGCATGTGCGGTGCGGCGACGTCGGCGTCGATCAGCGTCAGCGTCTCGCGCGGGGCCAGCCCCTCGGGATACTCAAGCGGAAGGACCACGGCCGCCGGCAGCATGCGTGCGGACTTGCACAGCGTCACCGCCAGCCGCTGCAGCGAGGCATCGCCCCCGCGCCGCGTTTCGAGCGGGCCCTTCATCGGCATGGTCAGGTCGTCCTTGGGGTCGGCGAGCCCCTGCACCCAGGCGGCATCGGCCCCCGCGGGCAGCACCACGCGCGCCACTTCGCCGTCGTAGGCGCGCGCCTTCAGCGTCTCGGCCCGCCGCGCCGTCAGCACGAGGTCGGGCGCGCCCATCGCCTGGACGGCCGCCAGCCGCCGGGGCTCCAGCACCTCGGCCGCCAGCACCAGCGCCCCGCCGGCGGCGCCCTGCAGCACCACCGGCACGCCCATGCGCAGGTCGGCGCGGGCGCGGGCCAGCAGTTCGGCAAGATCGGGAGCAAGCGGCATGACGGGTTCCGGGTGCGATGGCCGCCGGAGAATAGCGACGCAACCTTGTAACAAAAGCCCGCGACGGACACGAGGGCGTGAAAGCGATGCAGTAAAACTTGCCCGCGTGCAACCGTGCTCACATTTCAGCGTTCAGGACCAAAGGAGATGAAAATGGCCCAGATCAAGAACATCCTGCTCGTTGATGACGACGACGACCTGCGCGAGGCGCTGGCCGAGCAGCTCGTCATGACCGAGGACTTCGAGGTGTTCGAGGCCGAGAGCGGCGCCGCCGCCATGAGCCGGGTCAAGGAGCAGATCCACGACCTGATCATCCTCGACGTCGGCCTGCCCGACACCGACGGCCGCGAGCTGTGCAAGCTGATGCGCAAGCAGGGCGTCAAGTCGCCCATCGTCATGCTCACCGGCCACGACACCGACGCCGACACGATCCTGGGCCTTGATTCCGGCGCCAACGACTATGTCGCCAAGCCCTTCAAGTTCCCGGTGCTGCTTGCCCGCCTGCGCGCCCAGCTGCGCCAGCACGAACAGTCCGAGGACGCGGTCTTCGCCGTCGGCCCCTATTCCTTCAAGCCCGCCATGAAGATGCTGGTGACCGAGGACGACCGCAAGATCCGCCTGACGGAGAAGGAAACCAACATCCTGAAGTTCCTCTACCGCTCGACAGAGGGCGTCGTGCCGCGCGACGTGCTGCTGCACGAGGTCTGGGGGTACAACGCCGGCGTGACGACTCACACGCTGGAAACGCACATCTACAGGTTGCGTCAGAAGATCGAGCCGGATCCGTCGAACGCCCGGATTCTGGTGACGGAGTCGGGCGGCTACCGCCTTGTTGCCTGATTTTCAATCCATTTCCGGCGAGGTGTTGCAAATCTGCCCGACCCGCGAAGAAGGCGCAGATTGACCGAGATCAACGCTGTAAATTGAGCTATCCTCTACTTAGATACTCCTGAGTTCCCGTTGCATGTGCGGGTCATCACATGCACCTCCCTGTTGGACCTGGCCGGGCTTTGTGCCCGGCCTTTTTTTGTCCGCACCGCTCGGCAGGGCCTTGATGCACGCTTAGGTTGATCCACTCGCCTGCGCCAGGCAGGCGCAGCGACGGGCCGGGACGCCGTGCGCAGGGGCCTGTCCCTCGCGCGCGCGGCATGATAGGCGACCTGCCATGTTTCCGATCTCGACTCATCAGGCCCTGCCGGACGTCCCCCGCCGGCTTCAGCACCCCTACGACAACCTGCCGGTGCTGGACTGGTGGAAGTACGACTACGACCACGTCTACGTCGTGCTGAACCCCTTCTTCCGCGTCCCGGGCTACAGCCCCGAGACCGCCGCCTACGGCCCGGTGCGCCTCGCGTTGCCGGTCTCCGAACTCGAGGAGCTGCTCGAGGAGGGCGTGCCGCTGCGCGACAACGAGGCGCCCGACGGGTTCGAGGAGACCATCAAGGGCACCGGCCAGCCCGTGCGCTGGGCCGACGTGGCCGCCTCCATCGGGGCGATGGACTTCCCGGCCTTCGCGCGGACCCTGTGGCTGTCTATTATCGCGGGCGATCCCGACGAGATGGACCTCGACATGCTCGACCGGCTCGACGCCTACTGCCGCGAGACGGCGCTCTACACCCCCGAGGAGGACGTGCTGCCACCGGTGCTCGAGCCCGTGCTGGGCCGCTACCTGGCAGGCATGGGCCTTGACGAGGTGACACTCTGGAGCGAGGGGCGCGAAAGCTCGCGCGACTGCGCGGTCTCGGCCTTCGGGCGCGACGCGCCGCCTGTGGTGCTGCCGGGCCAGAAGCTCTCGGCGATCTCGGCGCCCGGCATGATGCTCACCTGGGCCTACGACGACGTGGCGGGCCTGCTGGCGCTGACCGACGAGATGCGCCAGCGCATCGACCCGTCCGAGCATTTCGAGGGCTTCTGGGCCGCCGCCGACACCACCTCGGTCGTCTTTGCCCCCGAGGATGCGCCGGCCCCCGAACGCCGCAACTGAAAACGCCCCGGCGCAGGGCCGGGGCGTTTCCTCCGTTCCGTCAGGTGCGATCCTTCGGCGAAGGATCGCAGTCGCGGCCTCAGTCGGCCGCTTCTTCCTGCTTCTTCTCTTTCGACAGCTCTTCGCCGGTCTCCTGGTCGACCATCTTCATCGCCAGGCGCACCTTGCCGCGGTCGTCGAAGCCAAGCAGCTTGACCCAGACTTCCTGGCCTTCCTTCAGAACGTCCGAAGGATGGTTCAGGCGGCGGTTCTCGATCTGGCTGACGTGCACGAGGCCGTCGCGCTTGCCGAAGAAGTTCACGAAGGCGCCGAAGTCGACGATCTTCACGACCTTGCCCTTGTAGACCTTGCCCTCTTCCGGCTCCGCCACGATCGAGTGGATCATGTCGTAGGCCTTCTGGATGGCTTCGCCGTTGGGCGAGGCGATCTTGACGATGCCCTCGTCGTTGATGTCGACCTTGGCGCCCGACACTTCGACGATCTCGCGGATCACCTTGCCGCCCGAGCCGATCACTTCGCGGATCTTGTCCGTCGGGATCTGCATGGTCTCGATGCGCGGCGCGTGGACCGAGAACTCACCGGCTTCGCTGAGCGCCTTGCCCATCTCGCCGAGGATGTGCATCCGGCCGTCCTTGGCCTGGGCCAGGGCCTGCTTCATGATCTCGGGCGTGATGCCGGCGACCTTGATGTCCATCTGCAGCGAGGTGATGCCGGCTTCGGTGCCGGCGACCTTGAAGTCCATGTCGCCGAGGTGGTCCTCGTCGCCAAGGATGTCGGTCAGCACGGCCCAGTCGCCGTCATCTTCCAGCACGAGGCCCATGGCCACGCCCGCGACCGGCGCCTTGAGCGGCACGCCCGCGTCCATCATCGACAGCGAACCGCCGCAGACCGAGGCCATCGAGGACGAGCCGTTCGACTCGGTGATCTCGGAGACCACGCGGATGGTGTAGGGGAAGTCGGTCGCCGCCGGCAGCACCGCCTGAAGCGCGCGCCATGCCAGCTTGCCGTGACCGATCTCGCGGCGGCCCGGAGGACCCACGCGACCCGCTTCACCGACCGAGTAGGGCGGGAAGTTGTAGTGCAGCAGGAAGTTCGAGCGGTAGTTGCCGTGCAGCGCGTCGATGATCTGCTCGTCGTCGCCGGTGCCCAGCGTGGTCACGACCATCGCCTGCGTTTCGCCGCGGGTGAAGAGCGACGAGCCGTGGGTGCGCGGCAGGACGCCGGTTTCCGACACGATCGGACGCACCTGGTCCAGCGCGCGGCCGTCGATGCGGCGCTTGTTCTTCACCACGTCGGACCGCAGCACGACGGACTCGAGCTTCTTGATCGCCGAGCCGAGGTTCGCGTCGGCCAGCTGCTCTTCCGAGAGCTGCCCCTTGATCTCTTCCTTGACGGCGGCGACGGCGGAGGTGCGCTCCTGCTTGTCGCTGATCGCGTAGGCGGCGCGCATCTTGTCCTCGCCGAGGCCCTTCACGGTCTCGTAGAGGTCCGCGTAGTCCGGCGGCTGGAAGTCGAAGGGTTCCTTCGCGGCGTCCTCGGCCAGGCTCACGATGAGGTCGACGACCGGCTGGATCTGCTCGTGCGCGAAGGTCACGGCGCCCAGCATCTCGTCTTCCGTCAGCTCGTAGGCTTCGGATTCGACCATCATCACGGCGTCGCGGGTGCCCGCGACCACGAGGTCGAGCCGCTGGTCGGGGTTGTTGCGCAGGTCGTGCATGTCCTCGACATCGGGGTTGAGGACGTATTCACCGTCCTCGTAGCCCACGCGGCAGCCTGCGATCGGGCCCATGAAGGGCACGCCCGAGACGGTCAGCGCGGCCGAGGCGGCGATCATCGCGACGATGTCGGGATCGTTGACGAGGTCGTGGCTCAGCACGGTGCACATCACCAGCACTTCGTTCTTGAAGCCGGGGACGAACAGCGGGCGGATCGGACGGTCGATCAGGCGTGCGGTCAGCGTTTCCTTCTCGGTCGGCCGAGCTTCACGCTTGAAGAAGCCGCCGGGCACCTTGCCCGCGGCGTAGTATTTTTCCTGGTAGTGGACGGTCAGCGGAAAGAAGTCCTGACCCTCCTTCGCCTGCTTGGCGAAGGTGACGTTGGCCATGACGGTGGTTTCGCCCAGCGTGGCGATGACCGACCCGTCGGCCTGACGGGCAACCTTGCCCGTTTCCAGCGTGAGGGTGTCTTCCCCCCACTGCATCGATTTCTTCGTCTCTTTGAACATTTTCGTATCCTGTAAGGGAGCGCTCGCGGGCCCTCCCGCGTCTCCCGGTGTCGTGGCGGCCCCATTGCCGCCGCCCCCTTATCCTCTTGCACGCGCCCGGGGGCTGAAGGCGTCACGTCTCAGATGTGGGCGCGCATACAGCAGAATGCCGGTTTTGGAAAGCTTGGAATTCGGATCGGACACCGCAGCGTGAGGCTCGGGGCGCCTGCCGAAGACGCCTTTGCGGGCTGCCGGGGGCACCATTCCCGGGGTTCTGGCACGCCGGGCTTGCGTTGCGCCAAGAGGCGCGGCTAGCCTCCGAGTCAGGGATGCAGGTTTATTTCAGGTAGGTTTTCGATGCAGTGCTTTGCCCCGCGCCCCGCGCTTTCTCTCCTCGCTCTCGCCGCTGCCCTCGGCGTATCGAACCCCGCCGTCGCGTCGACGCTTCAGCCGGCGCCCGTCCTCAACTCGACGCTCACGGTCGAGGTCTCGCATGTCGGCAACGTCCGTGGCGAGGGCGGCAGCAGCAACATCGCCGAGCCGGTGGCCGTAGGCGACGATCTCTACGTGGTCGACCAGGGGGCGCGAACCATCTCGATCGCCGGAAGCGATGGCATGCGCAGCGTGCTGGACGAGTCCTCTCTGCCCGCTGGTGTCAGCCTTGAGGGCGGGACCGGGATCGTCAACATCGCGGGCGAGGGCGACCGGGTCTACGTCGGGATGTATTCCTCGACCCTGCCCACCGGCTTCGACACGCCGGCTGCCCTGCCGGACGATCCCAGCTACAGCACCGGCCAGCCAAGGTTCGACCTCGTCTATGCCTACGACCGCGCCGCCGACGGCTCGCTCGTAAATCCTGTGCCGGTCACGGCTTTCGAGGCGACGACCGGGGGCCATCGCGGTGGAGGCATGCTGGTGCTGCCGAACGGGGACCTGCTCTACGCCCGCGGCGACAACCTCAGCCAGCACTACGACGGTCTCTCTGCGCCGCAGGATCCCGGCTCGACCCTGTCGAAGCTGCTGGTGATCGACGGCGAGACCGGCGCCGTCGAGGTCGCCGCCATGGGCATCCGCAACGTCCAGCACATGACCTATGCCGACGACACGCGCGAGCGCATCGTCTTTTCCGACATCGGCTGGACCGTCGCCGAGGAAATCAACGCGATCGCCGTGTCAGACCTGACCGACACCGCCACGGTCGAGAACTTCGGCTGGGGGCGCAACGCCGACGGTTTTGCACGCGAGGGGTCGTTCTACGTCAGTGAAGGCCCCGAATCCGAGGCCGAGGTGGTGGGCATCGCCCCGCCCGGCGAAGTGGGCTTCCACCAGCCCTTCGCCCAGTTCGGCCGCGAGGACCGGGACGACTTCTTCGCGGTCAGCGGCCCCGTCACGTCCGCCTCGTCCTTCAGCGACATCGGGATGCTCTTCGGCAACCTGGTCGAGGGCGATCTCTATGCGACCCTGGCCGGGGCCGAGGGGACCCTGAACGACGTCTATTCCGTCGCCCTGGTCGACGGGACCGGCGCGGAGACGACCCTTCAGGCGCTGCTGGGCCGCAGCCGCATCGACCTGCGCTTCTTCAATTTCGCGGACGGCAGCGCCGGCCTCATGTCCGAACGCAGCGGAGACATCTTTCGACTGTCCGAGATCATCGTCCCCGTGCCGCTGCCGGCGGGCGGGGTGCTGCTGCTGGGGGCGCTCGCGGGCCTTCTTGGGACCCGGCGCCGCGCCCGCCGGGCGCAGGTGGCGCCCTGAAACGCGAAACGCCCGCTCGGATCGAGCGGGCGTTTGCGAATTCCGTGCCAGGCTGGGCTCAGCGGCGGATGCCGAGGCGCTTGATGAGTTCGCGGTAGCGATCCTCTTCCTTGCCCTTCAGGTAGTCGAGCAGCTTGCGGCGCTGGGCCACCAGCTTCAGAAGGCCACGACGCGAGTGGTTGTCCTTCTTGTGGGTCTTGAAGTGCTCGGTCAGCGTCGCGATGCGGCTGGTCAGGATGGCCACCTGGACCTCGGGCGAACCGGTGTCGCCGTCCTTGGTGGCATATTCCTTCATCAGGCGGGTCTTTTCTTCGGCGGTGATCGACATCGGGGTCTCCTTCGTGGGTTGGTGTGGATGGCGCAGGCCGGGATGTCGTCCAGCTCAGGCCCTTGGAGAGGCCGCCCCGGATGGGCGGATGCGCGCATATAGGGTGATTCCGGCGCGGTGAAAAGGAAAAAGTCGGCTGGCCGAGGGCGTGCCCGGGGCCGCCTCAGCCCGCCGGAAGCTGCGCGGCGGCGCCCGCCGGGATCAGCACCACGTCCTCGATCGCGGGCGCATCGGTGGCGGGCAGGACGGCCAGGGTGACACCGCCCACGACCACTTCGGTCATCTCCCGGTCCACTGCACTATCGCGCAGCGCGACCTCGGGCGGCGCGATCCCGTCCTCCTCGTAGACCACCACCATGCGGTCCTCGAGCGCGTCGAAGTCCATCAGCCGCGCCGGCGCCTCTGTTTCCGCCGCATCGAGCCGGAACAGGTCGGCCCCCGCGCCACCTGTCGCGATGTCGCCCGCGCCGATGTCGAGCGTGTCGTCGCCGTCGCCCGCGTTGAGGAAATCTCCGCCATCGCCCACGCCCGCCCGGCCCGAGAGCACATCGTTCCCGCCGCCGCCGAACAACGTGTCGATCCCGAGCCCGCCGCTCAGCCTGTCGTCGCCCTCGCGGCCGTGCAGCGCGTCGGCCCCGTCGCCGCCCGACAGCAGGTCGTCGCCCAGCCCGCCCTGCAGCACGTCGTCTCCGTCTCCGCCCCGCAGCGTGTCGGACCCGTCGTGACCGAACAGGGCGTCATCGCCCGCGCCGCCGCGCAGCAGGTCGCCCCCGGCCTCGCCGTGCAGCGTGTCGTTGCCGGCGCCGCCAAGCAGACTGTCGGTGCCGTCGCCACCCATGAGTTCGTCGTCATCCCCGGCGCCCGAGAGCAGGTCGTCACCGCCGGCCCCGCCCAGAAGGTCGGTCCAGGGCGTCCCCTCCAGCGTGTCGGCCCCGCCGCCACCCGACGCGATCCGTCCGGCGCCCGGCGTCGCCCCCTCCGATGCCGGAGCCGTCGCGCCGACCCGCGCGGTGTCGTCCCCGGTGTCTTCGGGGTCGTCAAGATCGTCCTCCGCGTCGGGGCCCTGCGTGGAGATCACGGCCAGCGAGCCGAGTACCATCATTCCCATCAAACCCGTAAGCCAGAGCATCGGCCGTTCCTCGCAAGACGCGCGGCAGTTTCACCCGGCACGCCCCGGCCGATCAACGCATTTCGCCGCTCGAGGTTAACGCCGCGTGAGCCCCCGGGTTTCCGCGGGCCAGGGCTGCGGGCTGGTGGCATAGGGCACGTAGAGCGGATGTCGGGGATGCCCCTCGCGCGTGAGCCCGAGGTGATGCAGCGGACCGTCCAGCGCCTCGGCCATCTGCGGGCCGCGGCCCAGGTGCGCGCCGTGCACGCCCCAGGCGGCCAGCGTCATGTCCGCGCCCGCGTGCCAGTCGACAAGCAGCGCATCGGTCTCCGGCCCCACCGGCTCGGGGGCCGCGCGCAGCTCGCGCGGGCGCGTCGCGCGAAAGGAGAACAGGTTGGCGATCCGCATCGCGCCGAAGCCCAGCCGCACCGCGCGCCGCTGGCAGCGCTCGATGGTCGGATCGTTGCGCGCCTCGTCCGCGGTCGAGGGATTGAGCATGACGTAGAGCAGGCAGGGCCCCTCGGCCCACCGCCGCTCCAGCCCGTAGCGATAGGCCCCGCAGCGCGAGTAGAGCGCGCGCGACCGGATCCCCTCCGCCTCGTGATGCCGTTCGATCATGTCGCCCTCCTGCCGCGCGCCGGGCCCGCCCGCAAGCCCTGTTCCGTGCGGGGCGGCCAAGCGCAGTTGACAGCCGCCGTCCCGCCGCGCACCTTCGCGCGGCCCGCAGAAGGATCCCGCATCATGGACATCGCCCGTATCGAGGCCGCCGCCACGCGGCTCGCCGGTCACGCGCGCCGCACGCCGCTGCTCTCCTCGCCGTTCCTCGACGAGGTCGCCGGCCGCCGCGTCCTGGTCAAGCCCGAGTGCCTGCAGCATACCGGCAGTTTCAAGTTCCGCGGCGCCTGGGCGGCGGTCTCGGCGCTGGCCCCGGAGGTGCGAAAGCGCGGCATCATCGCGTTTTCCTCGGGCAACCACGCGCAGGGCATCGCGGCGGCGGCGCGGATGCACGGGATCCCGGCGGCGATCATCATGCCCTCGGACGCGCCGGCGGCCAAGGTCGCGGGCACGCGGGGTCTCGGCGCCGAGGTGGTGTCCTACGACCGCGCCACCGGCGACCGCGACGCCATCGGCGCGGCGCTATCCGAAGAGCGCGGGCTCACGCTGGTCAAGCCCTTCGACGAGCCCGAGGTGATCGCGGGGCAGGGGACCTGCGGGCTCGAGATCGCCGAACAGGCGTCCGAGGCAGGCGTCACCACGGGCGACGTGCTGGTCTGCTGCGGTGGTGGCGGGCTGACCTCCGGGATCGCGCTGGCGCTCGAGGCGAAGGCGCCCGGCCTGCGCGTCCGCCCGGTCGAGCCGCAGGGCTTCGACGACGTGGCCCGCTCGCTCGCGGCGGGCGGTATCCGGCGCAACGACAAGCTTTCCGGCGGGATCTGCGACGCCATCGTCACCCCGCAGCCGGGCGAGCTGACCTTCCCGATCATGTCCCGCCTCTGCGGGCCGGGCCTTGCGGTCTCCGAGGACGAGGTGCTGCGCGCCATGGCGCTGGCCTTCCGTCACCTCAAGATCGTGGCCGAGCCCGGCGGCGCCGTTGCGCTGGCGGCCGCGCTCTTCCACGGAGATGCGCTGGAGGGCGAGACGGTGGTGGCCACCGTTTCGGGCGGCAACGTCGATCCCGCGACCTTCGCCCGGGCGCTGGAGATCGCCTGACCGAGGGCCCGGAACGCCACGCCAGGCTCAGGGATCGAGGCGGCGCGCCTCCTCGATCAGCATGACCGGGATGCCCTCGCGGATCGGGAAGGCGAGGTTGGCCGCGCGGCTCACCAGTTCCTGCTTTTCCGGATCGTATTCCAGAACCGTGTGGCTGGCCGGGCAGACCAGCGCCTCCAGCATGTGCCGGTCGAAGGCCGGGGTCTCGGTCATTGCATCATGTCCTTGGTGTTGCCGCCCCCGCCGCGCAGGGCGTATTCGATCAGGGTCACCAGCGTCTCGCGCCGGGTCGTCAGCGAAGGCGCCTCGAGCAGCGCCTGCTTGTCCTCGTGGGCGAAGTCCAGCAGCATCGAGAGCGAGTTGACCAGAAGCTCGTCCTCGGCTTCCTTCAGCGAGTCCCAGTCGGTCGAGAGGTTCATCGTCTCGAAATACCGCGTGAGAAGCGCAAGGAAGGCCTCGCGGTCGAACGTCGGATCGTGCTCGACCGGCTGCATGTCCTGGTCGAAGCCCTCCCAGCTCACCTCGCAGCGGCGGTAGGGCGTGAAGCCGTCGGTCTCGCGCAGGATGCGGAAGCGCGACAGCCCGGTCAGGGTGATCATGTAGCGCCCGTCCTCGGTTTCCGAGAACTGAGTTACGCGGCCCGCGCATCCGATGCGGTGCAGCCCGTGGCCGCCGTCGCGCGCGGCTGCCTCGTCGGGCTGGACCATGCCGATCACCCGGGTGTCCGTCTTGAGTGCGTCGTCGAGCATCGCGAGGTACCGCGGCTCGAAGATATGAAGGGGAAGCCGGGCGCGCGGCAAGAGCAGCGCGCCGGGCAGGGGAAACACCGGGATCGTTCCCGGCAAGTCGAAACGCCGTGCCATGACCTGCTAGCTAGTCCGGCGACCCGGCTCAGGCAAATATCATCGAGCTCAGTTTGCGACGGCCGTTCAGCACCACAGGATCGTTGGGCTTAAGCGCCTCGAAGATGGTGATGAGCTGCCCCTTCGCGGCGCCCTCGTTCCACTCGCGATCGCGCCGGAAGAGCTCCAGCAGCTGATCCACGGCACCCGCCGCGTCGCCCTTGGAATAAAGCGCCTGCGCCAGGTCGAAGCGCGCCTGGTGGTCGTCGGGGTCGGCCTCGACCTTGGCGGTCAGCTCGCCCACCGGGCCCACGCCCGCGGCCTGCCGTGCCAGCTCGAGCTGCGCATGCGCCGCCTCCAGCTCGGGCGCCTTGGAGATCTCGACCGGCGCGCCGTTCAGGATCGCCTCGGCCTGGTCGAGGTCTTCCATCGCGATATGCGTACGCACCAGCCCGCCGTAGGCGGCGGCGTTCTTGGGATCCTCCTCGAGGATCGCGGCAAAGATCTGCGCCGCATCCGCGGTCGCGCCCTGTTCCAGCATCTCCTCGGCGCTGGCAACGGCCTCGGCCAGCCCGTCGCCCTCGCCGCCGGCGGCGCCGCCACCGGCCTGCACCACGCGGTCGATGAAGGCCTTGAGCTCGGATTCAGGCAGCGCGCCCTGGAAGCCGTCGATCGGCTGGCCCTTGTAGAAGGCGTAGACCGTCGGGATCGACTGGATGCGCAGCTGGCCCGCGATGCTCTGCGCCTCGTCGACGTTGACCTTGGCCATCACCACGGCGCCCCCGGCCTCGGTCACCGCCTTTTCGAGCGCCGGTCCGAGCTGCTTGCAGGGGCCGCACCAGGGCGCCCAGAAGTCGACGATGACCGGCACCTCCTGGCTCTTCTCCACGACCTCGGCCATGAAGTTGGCCTCGCTCACGTCCTTGATCAGGTCCTGCTTCGGCGTCTGCGCCGCGCCACCAAGTTCCAGCATCCCGCGTCCTCCGCTCCTTGCGGTTGATTTCTTGGGTAAATGGCGCATGGTCCGCCTCGATGCAAGGGGCGGGCGGGCATGCCAGGACTGCCGCGCGCCCGCTGCCAGCGCGCCGGGCACTCCCTTCCCCGCGAGCGGGAGGGGGGAGGGAAAACGGGAGCTGGCGGAGGATTAGCCCTCCGGTACCCCCGGCACCCCCGCGATCTCGGCCCAGACCGGCAAATGGTCCGAGGCCCGCCGCGCCGCGCCGCCCCGGTGCACGCCCGAGCCCGTCACCGCCAGCCCGGACCCCAGCGCGAAGCCGTCCAGCGCCACGAAGGGCCGCGCCGCGTGGTAGCTGCGCCCGGGCAGCAGGATGCGGTAGGCCTCCTCCCAGGGCTCGTAGCCGTGCCGGTCGGACCATTCGTTGAGATCCCCCGCGATCACCGTGTGTGCCTCATCGCCGCCCAGGTGCGCGCGGATCGCCAGCATCTGCCGCAGCCGCCAGCGGCGCATCAGCCCCAGGTGCGTGCCCACCACCGTCAGCCCGTCGAGCCGCACCATCACCGCGCCGCGCGGCTCCAGCCCCGGCAGTTCCAGGTGGCGCGTCTCGCGCACCGCGAGATCGCGCCGCACCAGCACCGCGTTGCCGTGAAAGCCCAGGCTCACGTCCGTCGCGGCCAGGTCGGCCACCACGTAGTCGGTCTCCTGCTCGATCAGGAAGCGCGGCAGGGCCGAGGGCCGGGGTCCCAGCCGCCGGTCCGCCTCCTGCAGCACGGCCACGTCCGCTCCCAGCGAATTCAGCACCGACAGGATGCGCGCCGGATCCCGGCGCCGGTCGATGCCCACGGCCTTGCGGATGTTGTAGCTCGCGATCCGCATTACAGCACCGGCGCCAACAGCCGCGCCGCCGGCGCCCCCAGCCGCACCCAGAGCGGCTGCTCCTCGAGGTCGTGCACCATCCGGCGCGCCCCCTCCATGTCGGCGGCCAGCATGGCCGAGACCCGGTCGGCAAACCCCTCGTCGAAGATCAGCGCCATGGTCTCGAAGTTCAGCCGGAACGAGCGGTTGTCGAGGTTCGCCGTCCCCACTGCCGCGCGGTCGCCGTCAACCAGGATGACCTTCTGGTGCATGAAACCGCCCTCGTAGCGATAGACCTCGATCCCCGCCGCGCGGATCTCGTCGAAGTAGGCATGCGCGGCCAGCCAGGGAAGGTAGTGGTCGGCCATGTCGGGCACCAGCAGCCGCACGTCGCAGCCGCGCAGCGCGGCCGCTTTCAGCGCGGCCAGCACCTCGGCGTCGGGCACGAAGTAGGGCGAGGCGATCCAGACCCGCTCGCGCGCCCCTGTGATGAGGGTGAAGAAGAACAGCGCCCCCGTGTCCGGCCCGTCGGCGGGGCCGCTGGGCACGATCAGCCCGGGCAGGTCCTCGGGCTGCGCCTCGGGGGTCCAGCACAGCGCCTCGCCCAGCTTCTCGCCGGTGGCCCAGTGCCAGTCCTCGGCGAAGGCGCGCTGCAACTGCGCCACCATGGGCCCGCGCAGCGCGACCTGCGTGTCGCGCCAGGGCCCGTAGGTCGCGTCGCGGCCCATGTAGAGGTCCGCCACGTTGTGCCCGCCGGTAAAGCCCTCGTGCCCGTCGACGATGACGGTCTTGCGGTGGTTGCGGAAATTGACCTGGAAGCGCCATGTCGGCCCGCGCGCCGCGCGCGGGTCGAGGATGCGCACCCCCGCCTCCTCCAGCCGCGCCCGGTAGGCGGCGGGCAGCCCGTAGCTGCCCACGCCGTCGTAGATCACCCGCACCGCGACCCCGCGCCGCGAGGCCGCCTTCAGCCGCTCGGCCAGCGCGTTGCCCAGGTCGTCATCCGAGATGGTGTAGAACTGCACCAGCACGTAGTCCCGCGCCCGGTCGATGGCGGCGAAGATCGCGTCGAAGGTGGCCTCGCCGTCGATCAGCAGCTCCGCCGCGTTGCCCCGCGTCGCCGGCAGGTTGGCCAGCTGCTCGAAGGGCGCGACGCCCGCCGCGGCGCCACCCGTTCCGGTGTCGCAGCCGGGCCCCCGATCGTCGCGCTGGCCGGTGGCGTCGGTCTCTCCCAGCGCCCGCGTCGCCTCGCGGCTCGCCTGCCGCTCGCGCCTGTAGCCGCGCAGCTTGTGCTGGCCGAAGACCGCGTAGGCGGGCAGGGCGAACCAGGGCGCGGCCAGCAGGAAGACCACCCAGGCCACGGCCCCCTGCGGCGTGCGCGCAGAGGTGACCGCGCGCCAGGCGCTGTAGGCCACGAGAACCGGCACGATCAGGGCAAGCGCCCCGAGAAGGAACGACGACAGGGCAGGGGTCATGACCGCCTTGTAACGGATCGCCCCCGGCGGCGTAAGGTCCCGGCGCACCTCCCGGAGCCGCCACATGCACCGCCACCCCGGAACGCATCCGCACCCGGCCCGTTTTGCCTGCATACCAAGGCAGACAACGGAGCCCCCATGACCGACGCCGCCGACCCCGGTGCCATGACCGCCGCGCAACTCAGCCGCGCCTACGCGTCCCGCGATCTCTCGCCGCTCGAGGCCACGCGGGCCGCGCTCTCGCGCATCGAGCAGTACAACGAGGCGGTCAACGCCTACGTCTTCGTCGATGCCGAAAGCGCCGAGGAGGCCGCCCGCGCCTCGGCGCAGCGCTGGGGGCAGGGCCGGCCGCGCAGCCCCATCGACGGCGTCCCGGTCTCGGTCAAGGACCTGACCGAGGTGGCGGGCTGGCCCGCACGCGACGGCTCGCGGCTGACCGACGACACGCCCTGCGAGGGCGATGCGCCCCCCGCCCGCGCCCTGCGCGAAGCCGGCGCGGTGCTGCTGGGCAAGACCAACACGCCGGAATTCGGCTGGAAGGGCGTCACCGACAACCGCGTCTTCGGCGCCACCTCGAACCCCTGGGACACCCGGCTCACCGCCGGCGGCTCCTCGGGCGGGGCGGCGGCGGCCTGCGCGCTCAACCTCGGCATGCTGCACCAGGGCGGCGACTCGGGCGGCTCGATCCGCATCCCCGCCGCCTTCACGGGCGTCTTCGGCTTCAAGCCGACCTTCGGCTGGACGCCGCAGTGGCCACCCTCCAAGGCGGCCTCGCTCAGCCACATCGGCCCCCTGACCCGCACGGTCGAGGATGCCGCCATGATGCTCAACGTCATCGGCCGTTACGACTACGACGACCCCTACGCCACGCGCGGCCAGCCCGATGACTGGGCTGAGTGCCTCGGGCAGGACATCCGCGACCTGCGCATCGCCTTCGCGCCGAACCTGGGAGGGGCCGCGGCCGACGAGGATGTCTCCATACGGGTGCGCGAGGCCGCCGGGCACCTGTCGGACCTCGGCGCCGAGGTGGTCGAGGTCGATCCCGGCCTCGAGAGCCCGATCGACATCTTCCAGAAGATCTGGTTCACCGCCTCGCTCGACCTCTACAACTCCTGCACCGAGGCGCAGCGCCGCCAGCTCGACCCGGGGCTCGTCGACAACGCGCGCCGCGCCGAGAACTGGTCGGCGGTCGACTTCTTCCGCGCCCTCTCGGCCCGCGCCGAACTGACCCAGAAGCTCGAGCGCTTCAACCGCGAGTATCACCTGCTGATGACGCCCACCGTGGCCGTCTCGCCCTTCGAGGTGAACCACGACACGCCGCCGGGCCGGGGGATGAAGGACTGGACCGAGTGGTCGCCCTACACCTATCCCTTCAACCTCTCTCAGCAGCCCGCCGCCTCGATCCCCTGCGGCTTCACCGATACCGGCCTGCCGGTCGGCTTCCAGCTCGCGGGGGGCAAGCACGACGACCTGCGCGTGCTGCGCGCGGCCCATGCCTACATGGAGGCGCACCCGCCGCGCTTCCCCAAGGTGCCCGACCCGTCCGAGACGGTCTGAAGGCAGTGCATTGGGGCGGGGGGCAGCGGCTGTTCCCCGCCCGCAAAGGCGCGTATCACGGGGCCGTCCCGCATCCGCACCGAGAGGCCCCATGACCGCACCCGACACGCTGCCCGCCCCCCGCGCCTGCACATGGGAAATCGACGGCCTGCACCTCGCGGGCCTCGCCTGGGGCCCCGAGGAGGGCACGCCGGTGCTGGCCCTGCACGGCTGGATGGACCACGCCGACAGTTTCCGCGAACTGGCCCCGCGCCTGGCGGGCTGCCACGTGGTCGCGCCCGACCTCAGCGGCCAGGGGCTCAGCGGCCACCGCGCGGCCCATGCCACCTACAACATCTGGGACGACCTGCCCCAGCTCGTGGCGCTCCTGGACGTGCTCGGCTGGACCGACGCGGTGCTCCTCGGGCATTCCCGCGGCGCCAACATCGCGGCGCTCTTCGCCGCCGCGCTGCCCGAGCGCGTTCGCGCGCTGGTCTCGCTCGACTCGCTGGTGCCCGAGCCGGCCCCCGAGGACGCCTTCGTGCCCACCCTGCGCGCCTTCGTCGAGCAGACCCGCCGCCAGCAGGGCCGCCCGCCCCGCCGCTTCGAGAGCCGCGCCGCCTACATCGACCGCCGCGTCGACCAGGGCAACGCCCGCCGCACCGCCGAGGCCCTCGCCGACCGCGCGCTCGAACCCGCCGATGGCTGGGTCCACCTGCGCGGCGACGCCCGCCTCTTCGCGAGTTCCGCGGTCAAGCTGACCCGCGCCAACGTCGAGGCGGTCCTCTCTGCGCTCCGCTGCCCGGTCCTCAACATCTGGGCCTCGGACGGCATCCGCGCCCGCCGCGACCACGTCGCCGACCTCGCCCGCCGCGCCGAGACGCTGGTGGCGCACTACGAGACCACGGAACTCGCCGGAGACCACCACTTCCACCTCGACCCGCAGGCCGCGGAAGAAATCGCGACGGCGGTGGCGGCGTTCCTGGAGAGGGGCGGGGTGCGATAGGTTCTGTCACCGCAGGCAGCTTCGACAGACCAAGCGGGTCCGAGCCTGCGTTTTCGGTTACTGTCGCGAGCTGGCCGTTGAAGGCTCTTCAATGACAGCTGCCGTGCCGCTGGCGGTCGGCATGACCATGTTCCAGCCGCCGTCGCCGAAAATTCTACAAATCGAACGTCGCAAACACCGGCGCGTGGTCGGAGGGCTTCTCCCAGCCGCGCGCCGCGCGCAGGATGCGGCTCGAATGCGCCGCCGAGGCGATGTCGGGCGTCGCCCAGACATGGTCCAGCCGCCGGCCCTTGTCCGCCGCGTCCCAGTCCGGCGAGCGGTAGGACCACCACGAGTAGAGCTGCCCCTCCGGCAGGTCCTTGCGGGTGACGTCCACCCAGCCGCCGGCCTCCTGCGCCGCGCCGAGGCTCTCGACCTCGACCGGCGTGTGCGAGACCACCTTCAGCATTTTCTTGTGATCCCAGACGTCGTCCTCGCGCGGGGCGATGTTCAGGTCGCCCACGAGGATCGCGTTCCGGGGCGCCTCGTCGCGGAACCAGTCGCGCATCTCCGACAGGTAGTCGAGCTTCTGGCCGAACTTCTCGTTCACCGCCCGGTCCGGCTTGTCGCCGCCCGCGGGGACGTAGAAGTTGTGCACCACCGGGCCGCCCTCGATCTCGGCGGCGACGTGGCGGGCGTGACCCAGCGCGGCGAAATCCTTGTCGCCGAGATCGCGCAGCGGCAGCTTCGACAGGATCGCCACGCCGTTGTAGCCCTTCTGCCCGCGCGCCACCATGTGGCCGTAGCCCAGTTCGCGGAAGCGCTCGGTCGGGATCTTGTCCACCGGGCTCTTGCACTCCTGCAGGCAGAGGACGTCGGGCGCCTCCTCCTCCATCAGCTTGGCCACCAGCGCCTCGCGCAGGCGGACCGAGTTGATGTTCCAGGTGGCGAGGGTGAAGGGCATGGGGGTCTCCTGCGGGTGGCGGATTGGCCGCGCGACCCTGTCAGCCCGGCGCCCGGCGCGCAAGCCGGATCGCCGCTCAGAGCACGAGGATCAGCACCACGATCGACAGCGCCAGCACCCCGATGCCGGCCAGCTCGCGCCGCGTCACCGTCTCGCGGAAGAACAGCACCGAGGCCAGGAGCGACAGGATCAGCTCGACCTGTCCCAGCGCCTGAACGTAGGCCGCCGTCTGCAGCGTGAAGGCGGTGAACCACGACAGGCTGCCCGCCATCGAGGTCAGCCCCAGCCAGAGCGCCGTGCCCCGCGCGCCCCAGACCGCCGTAATCTGCCCCGGCTCGCGCCAGCGCAGCCAGAGCGACATGACCAGCGTCTGGCTCAGCGTCACGCAGACCAGCGTGACGCCGGCGCGCAGCAGCGGGTCGTCGCTGGCAATCTGCAGCGTGGCCGCGCGGTAGCCCACCGCCGAGAAGGCGAAGAAGAACCCCGAGGCCAGCCCCAGCGCCACCGCCGGGCTCATCAGCCGGCGCAGCAGGTTCTCCGACAGGCCCGGCGTCTCCGACAGCATCAGCACGCCCACCAGCCCGATCAGGATCGCGCCCCAGCCCCCGGGCGAGATCTGCTCGCCCAGCAGCAGCAGGCCCACCAGCGCGGTCTGGATCACCTCGGTCTTCTTGAAGGTGATGCCCACGGCGAAGTTTCGCCGCGCGAACAGCGCCACGACGCAGACCGTCGCCAGGATCTGCCCCAGCGCGCCCAGCCAGGCATAGCCCCAGAAGGCCGGCGGCAGGGCGGGCCAGGGCTGCCCCGTGGCGGTCAGGTAGATCCCGGTGCAGAGGGCCGCCGCCGGCATGGCATAGGCGAAGCGCGCGAAGGTGCTGCCCGTGGCCGAAAGCCCGCCCATGCTGAGCGTCTTGTGCAGCATGAAGCGGATCGTCTGGAAGACGGCGGCGCAGAGGGTGACGGGGATCCAGAGTTCCATGCGCCGTTGATGGCGCGCGCGCGCCGGAAAGACCAGCGCAAAGCCGCTATTCGCCCAGCGCGATCCCCTCCCGGCGCGGATCGGCCCCGCCGCGCAGCCCCTCGGGTCCGATGGCGATGGCATGCAGCCCCGAGTTCAGGTCGCGGAGGTTCACCTCGTAGCCCAGCGCCTCCAGCGGGCCGGCCAGCGCCTCGGCCTCCGTCCCGGCCTCGAGGTCGTAGGCCCCGAAGCGGTTCACGAGATGCGGCATGGCCACTGCCTGCTGCACGTCCATCCCCCAGTCGAGATGCGCCACCACGGCCTGCGCCACGTAGCCGATGATCCGCGAGCCCCCGGGCGAGCCCACCACCAGTACCGGCGCGCCGTCCTTCGTCACGATGGTCGGCGCCATCGACGAGCGCGGCCGCTTGCCCGGCGCGGCCGCGTTGGCGATGGGCCGCCCGTCGCGATGCGTGGCAAAGGAGAAATCCGTCAGCTCGTTGTTCAGCAGGAAGCCCCCCGGCGCCATGACGCGCGAGCCGAAGGCGTTCTCGATGGTCGTGGTCATCGACAGCGCGTTGCCGTAGCCGTCGACGATCGAGACATGGCTGGTCGAGGGGAACTCGATCGAGATGTCCGGCGCGCGCAGCAGCGCGTGGTCGAACTCCGGCGCCCCGGGCGCGACCTCGGGCAGGGCGTCGTCGCCCTCGAGCAGGCGGGCGCGCTGGGCCAGGTAGCCAGGGTCGACCAGCCCCTCCACGGGCACCGGCACGAAGTCGCTGTCGGCCATGTAGAGGCCCCGGTCCGCGAAGGCGAGCCGCGAGGCATCGCCGATCAGCCGCCAGGCCTCGGCGCTCTGCGGCCCCGGCCCGGCAAGGTCGTGGGCATCCAGCATCCCCAGGATCTGGCCCACCGTCAGTGCCCCGGACGAGGGCGGCCCCATCCCGCAGACCTCGTGCGCGCGGTAGGTCGCGCAGACCGCCGGGCGCTCCTTTATGCGGTAGAGCGCGAGGTCGGCCAGCGACAGCACCCCGGGATTGTCGCCCGCGCGCACCGCGCCCACGATCCCCTCCGCCACTTCCCCGGTGTAGAAGGCCTCCGCCCCCTCCCGCGCAAGCGCGCGAAGGGTCTCGGCATAGGCGGGGTTCCGCAGCCTGTCCCCGGCCTGCAGCGGCTCGCCGCCGGGATAGAAATAGCCCGCGGCGGGCTCCCGCTGCGCCAGCCGCAGCACGTCGCCAGCCACCAGCCCCGCGAGCCGGGGCGAGACCTCGAAGCCCTCCTCGGCAAGCCCGATGGCCGCGTCGAAAAGCCCGCCCCAGTTGCGCTGCCCCCAGCGCCGGTGCGCGGCCTCCATCAGCGCCGGCGTGCCCGGCGTGCCGACCGAGCGTCCGCCGACCACGGCCTCGAAGAACCCAAGCGGTTCGCCGCTCTCGTCCTGGAACAGGCGCGGCGTCGCCGCCAGCGGCGCCGTCTCGCGCCCGTCGAGCGTGGTGAGCGCCCCGCTCCCGCGGTCGTACCACACCAGGAAGGCCCCGCCGCCCAGCCCCGAGGACTGCGGCTCCACCAGCCCCAGCACCGCCTGCACGGCGACCATGGCGTCGGCGGCGGTGCCGCCCGCGCGCAGCACGTCGGCGCCGGCCTGCGC
>NZ_KE557273.1:457227-459334 GCF_000442255.1 Salipiger mucosus DSM 16094
CCAGCCCCAGCACCGCCTGCACGGCGACCATCCAGTCCCGCGCCTCGGTGGGCATACTGGCCTCGCGCGCCTCCCAGGCGGCGCGCGCCTCGGGCGAGGGCAGGGTGACCGCGCCCGCCCCGGCGCCCTCGGGCGCCACGGCATCGGCGGCCTGCTGCGCCCCGGCCAGTATCGGCCAGAGCGCCAATGCGGCGACAAGGATTCCACGTGCAGACATGATGCGCCCTCCCGAAACCCCGAGCCTAGTCCCGGCCCCCGCGAGACCGCAAGCGCCATGCCGGACCGGGGCCCGGCCCCGCAAGCATCTTCTGGCCACAAATATCCACAGCCGCGCCGCCGCAGGCGGCACGGCCGGATCTTTCACCGAAAGATCCGCAAAGTCCCCGGACGGGACCTCGGCGCTCAGTACGGCAGCGGATGCGCCCGGTTGACCGCGTCCAGCGCCTCCAGCACCTCCTCCGACAGCGTCAGCTCCGCCGCCGGCAGCAGGTGCTCAAGCTGCGCCATGGTCGTCGCGCCGAAGATCGACGAGGCCACGAAAGGCCGCTGCATGGTCCAGGCCAGTGCCATCTGCACCGGGTCCAGCCCGAAGTCGCGCGCCACCTGCAGGTAGGCATCGACCGCCGGAAAGACCCGCTCCGACTTGCGCCCGCCGAGGTTGCCGTTCAGGTCCATGCGCGAGCCCTCGGGCACCGCGCCGTCCTGGTACTTGCCTGTCAGCAGCCCGGCCCCCACCGGCGAGAAGGGCAGCAGCGCCACCTCCTCGTGCACCATCAGCTCGGCAAGATCCGTGTCCGCCATCCGGCAGAGCAGCGAGTACTCGTTCTGGATCGAGGCCACCCGCGGCCCGCCGGTTTCCTCGGCGACGCGCAGCCACATGGCCGTGCCCCATGTGCTCTCGTTCGACAGGCCGAAGGCGCGGATCGTGCCGCGCTCGACCTCGCGCTGCAGCGCGCCCATGCAGTCGTGCATGTCCTGCAGCACCGCGGCGCGATCGGGATGCTCCCAGGGCCGAAAATTCCAGTTCTGCCGGAAGTGGTAGGAGCCGCGGTTGGGCCAGTGGAACTGGTAGAGGTCGATCACATCGGTCTTCAGCCGCTTGAGCGAGGCCTCGACGGTCTCGGGGATCGTCTTGGAGGAGATCGGCGCGCCGTCCCGCAGCATCCGCGAGTCGCCCGTGTGCTTGGTCGCCAGCACCCAGTCGTCGCGCCGCCCGGTGCGGGCGAACCAGTCGCCGATGATCTCCTCGCTGCGGCCCACGGTCTCGGCGCGCACCGGGTTCGTCGGGTACATCTCCGCGGTGTCGAGGAAATTGATCCCCGCGTCCAGCGCCCGGTCCATCTGGGCATTGGCGTCTTCGGGCGGGGTCTGGTTGCCGAAGGTCATGGTGCCGAGGCACAGCTCGGACACCGTCATCCCGGTGCGGCCCAGCGGGTTCATCTTCATCGCGCGCATCTCCCTGCAGGTCTCGTTGCGGCGCCAACCTAGCGGCACACCGCGCGGTGCCAAGTCGAAACACCGCGCGTGCAGTCTTGAGAACATATCATGAACAGATATACTCGAAGGCATGAGTCTCGACGATCCCCTCCTGCGCCGCCGCCCGCTGCGGCCCGCCCCCGCGCTGACGCTCTGGTCGCAGATCGCGCTGCCGCTCGCCCGCGTGCACGAGATCTGCGGCCGGGCGCGGCGCATGCTGGCGCTTCAGGCCGCCGCCCGCGCCGGGGGAGAGGTCTTCTGGATCGCGCCCCCCTGGGGCAGCGATCCGCTCAACCCCGACGGCATGGCGCCCATCATCGGCCCGCACCGGGTGACCTTCCTCGCCCCCCAGCGGGCCGAGGACGTGCTGTGGTGCATGGAAGAGACGCTGCGCAGCGGCGTGGTGGCCACCGTCGTGGCCGACCTGCCGGGCCCGCCGCCGCTGACCCCGGTGCGCCGCCTGCACCTCGCGGCCGAGACCGGCGCAGAGCTCGGCCGCCTGCGCCCGCTGGGCCTGCTGCTCACCCCGGGGCAGGGCGGGGCGCCCGGCGTCGAAAGCCGCCTGCGCTGCGAGCCCGCCCACACCCCAAGGCGCGAGGCATGGGAGATCACGCGCCTGCGCGCGCGCATG
>NZ_KE557273.1:459695-489441 GCF_000442255.1 Salipiger mucosus DSM 16094
GGCCCCGCCGGCGCGCTGGTGGCTCGAGGGCGGGCAGCTCGCGCCCCGGCCGCTCTCCGAGCCGGTCTGAACCTGTCCGACCCGCCGCGCGCCCGCACCGCCGCACCGGCATCCGCCCGCCGACGGCGCCCTGCCGCACGCGGCCTGTGCATCTCCTGCGTTTTCCCCGCGCCGCACGACGCCTAGATTGTGCCCCGAAGATGAATGGAGGCCACGGATGGCAGAGCCGCAAATCGGGATCTACGGGCTGGGCACCATGGGCGCCGCGCTCGCGCTCAACATGGTGGAAAAGGGCATCTCCATCGCGGTCGCCAACCGCTCGCCCGGGGCCGTTCCGCCCTTTCTCGACCGCGCCGCCCCGCTCTCGGGCCGCGTCTCGGGCCACGACGATCTGCCGGCGCTCATCGCGGCGCTGCCCCGGCCGCGCCTGCTGCTGGCGATGATCCCCTCGACCGCGCCGATGGACGCCTTCCTCGACGAGGCGATTCCGCTGCTCGACGCGGGCGATACCGTGATCGACGCCGGCAATGCCGATTTCCATTCCACCCGCGCCCGCGCCGCGCGGCTGGCCGAACACGAGCTGCACTTCGTGGGCCTCGGCGTTTCGGGCGGCGAAGACGGCGCGCGCCACGGCCCCTCGATGATGTTCGGCGGCTCGACGGAAAGCTGGCAGGGCCTCGAGCCCATCCTCACCCCGATCGCCGCCCGCTTCGGCGAGGATGCCTGCGTCGACCGCATGGGCCCCGACGGCGCGGGGCATTTCGTCAAGACCGTGCACAACGGCATCGAGTATGCCGACATGCAGATGATCGCCGAGGTCACCGAGCTGCTGCGCCGCGGCGGCGGCCTCAGCCCCGACCAGCTGGCCGACCTCTTCGAGACCTGGAACGACGGCCCCCTCGGCAGCTACCTCTACGAGATCACCGCCCAGGTCCTGCGCGAGAGCGACCCGGTCTCCGGCGGGCCGATGGTGGACGCCATCCTCGACAGCGCGGGCCAGAAGGGCACCGGCCGCTGGACCGTGATCGAGGCCGTGCGCCTCGGCCAGTCCGCCACCATGATCGAGGCCGCCGTCGCCGCCCGCGCCTGGTCGGCCGAAAAGCCCCTGCGCGAGGCGGCGGGCCCGGCGTTGGGCTGCGCCCGCGATCCGCTCGAGATCGACCCCGACACGCTCCGCGACGCGCTGCTGGCCGCCCGCGTGCTGGAATACGCCCAGGGCTTCCGCATCCTCGCGGCGGCCTCCGGGGAATTCGGCTGGGATCTCGACCGCGCCCGCATCGCCGAGATCTGGCGCGCCGGCTGCATCATCCGCGCCCGCCTGCTCGACGACATCGCCGCCGCCTTCCACGAGGGCGCCCCGCGCGGCGAGCTGCTGCTCTCGCCGCGATTCGCCGAAGTCTTCTCGCGCGGCATCCCGGCGCTGCGCTGCGTCGTGGCGCAGGCGATCTCGGCGGGTCACGCGCTGCCGGTGCTCTCCTCGGCGCTGGCCTTCTGGGACACCATGCGCCAGCCGCGCGGCAGCGCCGGGCTGATCCAGGCGCAGCGCGACGTCTTCGGCCGCCACGGCTTCGACCGGGTCGACGGCGCCGACATCCACCACGGGCCCTGGTGGGACGACCGGTAGGAGGCCGCGCGGCGGCACTTTCCCCCGCCCGCGACTTCCGTTAGATCGGCGGCCAAGCGCGATCACGGACGGACCTCATGGCACGGCACCTCATCACCTCGGCGATCCCCTACATCAACGGGGTCAAGCACCTCGGCAACCTCGTGGGCAGCCAGCTCCCGGCCGACCTCTACGCCCGCTACCTGCGCGCGCGCGGCCACGAGGTGCTCTTCCTCTGCGCCACCGACGAACACGGCACCCCGGCCGAGCTCGCCGCCGCCAAAGCGGGCAAGCCGGTGGCCGAGTACTGCGCCGAGATGTGGCAGGTGCAGGCCGACCTCGCCGAGGGCTTCCGCCTCAGCTTCGATCACTTCGGCCGCTCCTCGTCGGAGCAGAACCGCAAGCTCACGCAGCACTTCGCCGGCGTTCTGGCCGACCGCGGCCTGATCCGCGAGGTCTCCGAGACGCAGATGTATTCGCCCACCGACGGGCGCTACCTGCCGGACCGCTACATCGAGGGCACCTGCCCGAACTGCGGCTTCGACAGCGCGCGCGGCGACCAGTGCGACAACTGCACCAAGCAGCTCGACCCGGTCGACCTGATCAATCCGCATTCCACCGTCTCGGGCGCCACCGACCTCGAGATGCGCGAGACCAAGCACCTCTACCTCCGCCAGAGCGAGATGAAGGACGAGCTCGAGGCCTGGATCGACTCCAAGACCGACTGGCCCGTGCTCACCACCTCCATCGCCAAGAAATGGCTCACCGACGGCGACGGGCTGCAGGACCGCGGCATCACCCGCGACCTCGACTGGGGCGTGCCGGTCAGGCGCGGCGACGCGGACTGGCCGGGCATGGAGGGCAAGGTCTTCTACGTCTGGTTCGACGCCCCCATCGAATACATCGCCTGCGCACAGGAATGGGTCGACGCCGGCAAGGGCGACGACTGGGCCCGCTGGTGGCGCACCGACGAGGGCGCCTCCGACGTGCGCTACACCCAGTTCATGGGCAAGGACAACGTGCCCTTCCACACGCTCTCCTTCCCGGCCACGATCCTGGGCTCGGGCGAGCCCTGGAAGCTCGTCGACTACATCAAGAGCTTCAACTACCTGAACTACGACGGCGGCCAGTTCTCCACCTCGCGCGGGCGCGGCGTCTTCATGGACCAGGCGCTCGAGATCCTGCCGGCCGACTACTGGCGCTGGTGGCTGCTCAGCCACGCCCCCGAAAGCTCCGACGCGGAATTCACCTGGGAGAACTTCCAGACCTCGGTGAACAAGGACCTCGCCGACGTGCTGGGCAACTTCGCCTCCCGCGTGACCAAGTTCTGCCGCTCGAAGTTCGGCGAAGCGGTCCCCGAGGGCGGCACCCGCGGCGCGCTCGAGGAACAGCTCCTTTCCGATCTCTCCGCCAAGATCGCGGAATACCAGGCCCACATGGAGGCCATCGAGATCCGCAAGGCCGCCACCGCCCTGCGCGCCGCCTGGGTGCTGGGCAACGAGTACCTGCAGGAGGCCGCCCCCTGGGCCACCTTCAAGGAGGACCCCGAGAAGGCCGCCATGCAGATCCGGCTCGCACTGAACCTCATCCGCCTTTACGCGGTGATCTCGGCCCCCTTCATCCCCGACGCCAGCGCCCAGCTCCGCGCCGCGCTGAAATCCGAGGATGCCGGCTGGCCCGACGACCTGCCCGAAGCGCTCGAGGCGCTGCCCGCCGGCCATGCCTTCACCGTGCCCGAGGTCACCTTCCGCAAGATCACCGACGCCGAGCGCGAGGACTGGCAGAGCCGCTTCGCCGGCACCCGCAGCTGACCGGCCCTTCATCTTTCTCCAAATACGCAGTGCGGGGCCGGGGCGCCCCGGTCCGGCAGTTGCCCCCCGGGGGGCAGCGCCCCGGGCCCCGCTAGAGGGTGCAGCCCGTGATCTCCGCCGCCCGCGACAGGTCGGCGCGGAAGCGCGCCACCTCGGCGGCGCGCGCGTCCTCGGGCAGACGCAGAAGGTAGCTCGGGTGCACGGTCACCAGCACCGGCGTGCCGTCTTCCGTCTCCTCGACCCCGCCGCGCCGCCGCAGCAGCCCCGCGCCGCTGCCCGTGAGGCTCGCCAGCGCCGTCGCGCCCATGGCCAGGATCAGGCGCGGGCGCACCCCTGCGCGCTCCAGGTCCAGCCACCAGCGGCAATGCTCGATCTCGTCGCGCTCCGGTGCCCTGTGCAGGCGCCGCTTGCCCCGCGCCCGGAACTTGAAGTGCTTGACCGCATTCGTGACATAGGCCGCGCCGCGATCCAGCCCCGCCTCCGCCGCCACCCGGTCGAAGAGCTGCCCCGCCGGCCCGACGAAGGGCCGCCCCGCAAGGTCCTCGCGGTCGCCCGGCTGTTCGCCCACGACCATCAGCTTCGCATCCTGCGGCCCCTCGCCGGGCACCGCCTGCGTCGCGTCTCGCCAGAGCGGGCAGCGCCGGCAGCCCGCCAACGCCTCGGCCATCTCCGCCGCCCGCGCACCCGCGCCCGCGATCAAGCCCGGGATCAGCGCCGCCTCTGGCATGTTGTGCCAGTATTTGCGCGGCATCTCCGCCGTCATGGCCGAGACCTTGAGCCGCGCGGGATTGAAGATCGACCGGAAGTAGGTCCGCCAGAGCTCCTCGGTCGCATCCTCGGGCAGGGGCGGGCGCGGCTGTCCCGCCTCGAAGCGCAGCCGCCCGCCCTCGAACACCGCCGTCAGGTCTGGCGTGGCGATGGTCCAGTCCATGTCGCCGAAGCGGTCGGTGAAGAAGGGCGCCACCGGCTCCATGATGAAATGCGCGGGCTCGAACCAGGCGGCGAAGGCGCGGCGCGGCGCCTCCGGCTCGCCGATCTCGCGGAACCGCACGAAGGCCGTCATCTTGTGCCGGTCGCGCCCCACCGCCTTGGCCATGCCCTGCAGGCGCGCCACGCGCGGATCGCCCCGGTCCGACAGCAGCCCCCGCTCGCGCCGCAGCGCCCAGAGCAACGCGTAAAGCAGCCCGAAGCGCTCGGGGTCGCGGTGCCAGACCACCCGCCGCGCAAGGTCCACGAACCCGCGCGGCACCGTCACCTGCCCGCCGCCCGCCGGGGGCAGGGCGTCCTCGGCGAAAAGATCCTCCTCCGCCGCCCCGCGCTGCCAGAGAACCGCCTCGGGCGGCACATCCGCCGCCAGCAGGCTCCGCGCGGCATCGCGCCAGGCCTCGAAGGTGCCGGTCTCGGGCAGGGTGATGCGCCGCATCAGAAGAGGCTCAGCTGCTCGGGCGGCGGCGCCACCCTTGCGCGCAGGTCGGCGGCGTCGACCATGCTGCGGGGCGTCCAGTCCGGCAGGGTGATGAAGGGCCGCGCCTGCTTGAGGTTTGCGCCCATGCGCCGCAGGTCGTCGTAGCGCAGCGCGCGATGCCGCCGCGTCGCCAGCACGCGCTTGACGGTCTTCACGCCCAGCCCCGGCACCCGCAGCAGCGCCTCGCGCTCGGCGCGGTTCACGTCCACCGGAAAGCGCTCGCGATGCGCCAGCGCCCAGGCGAGTTTCGGATCGACGCCCAGGTCGAGGTTCCCGCCCGGCGCGGCGGCCGTGATCTCGTCCACCTCGAAGCCGTAGAACCGCAGCAGCCAGTCCGCCTGGTAGAGCCTGTGCTCGCGCACCAGCGGCGGCTTCACCAGCGGCAGGGCGGAGGAGGCATCGGGAATGGGCGAGAAGGCCGAGTAGTAGACCCGCTTCAGCCGGTAGCCCGAGTAGAGGCGCGTCGCGCTTTGCAGGATGGTCGCGTCATTCGCCCCGTCCGCCCCCACGATCATCTGCGTCGACTGCCCGGCGGGGGCAAAGCGCGGCGGCCGTTTGCCGGTGTGGCTGCGCTCCTGTCCCGCTTCCTTTCGCAGCCGCACGTCCGCCATGGCGCGCCGGATGCGGTCGGGCGACTTCTCGGGCGCATAGGTCTGCACGCTGCGATCCGTGGGCAGCTCGACGTTGATCGACAGCCGGTCGGCAAAGAGCCCCGCCGCCTCGATCAGCTCGGGCGCGGCGTCGGGAATGGTCTTGAGGTGGATGTAGCCCCGGAAATGATGGTCCTCGCGCAGGCTGCGCGCGATCCGCACCATCTCGCCCATGGTGTCGTCGGGCGAGCGGATGATCCCCGAGGAGAGGAACAGCCCCTCGATATAGTTCCGCCGGTAGAACTCCAGCGTCAGCCGCACCACCTCCTCGACCGAGAAGCGCGCCCGCTCGACGTTGCTGCTCACCCGGTTCACGCAGTAGGCGCAATCGTAGATGCAGAAGTTCGTCATCAGGATCTTGAGCAGGCTGATGCAGCGCCCGTCGGGCGTGTAGGCGTGGCAGATCCCAGACCCGGTGGTCGAGCCCAGCCCCTTACCGTCGCGCGAATTGCGTTTCTGCCCCCCGCTCGAGGCGCAGGAGGCGTCGTATTTCGCCGCATCCGAGAGGATCGCGAGTTTTCGGTCGAGGGTCATCGGTGCCATTCGTTCACCATACGTTCACGCCTGTTCCGCATCAAGTCACGCCGCCGCGAGGCCCGCGATTGACAAGCTTGCGCAGCGCTTGCTATCGCCCCGGCCTCATCGACAACGAGGACGCGCATGGCACGCAAGAAGGGCCGCGACATTTCCGGCTGGCTGATCGTCGACAAACCCGCGGGCATGACCTCCACCGCCGTGGTCAACAAGGTGCGCTGGGCGCTGGGTGCCAAGAAGGCCGGCCACGCGGGCACGCTCGACCCCGAGGCGACGGGCGTGCTGGCCGTGGCGCTGGGCGAGGCGACCAAGACGGTGCCCTTCGTGACCGACGCGCTCAAGGCGTACAGATTTACCGTACGACTGGGACAGTCCACCAACACCGACGACGCCGAGGGCGAGGTCACCGGGACCTCCGAGGCGCGCCCCTCCGACGACGAGATCAAGGCCGCGCTGGGCGGCTTCGTGGGCCAGATCATGCAGGTCCCGCCGCAGTTCTCGGCCGTGAAGATCGACGGCGAACGCGCCTACAAGCGGGCCCGCGACGGCGAGACGATGGAGATCGAGGCCCGCCCCCTCTGGGTCGAGGAACTCCTGCTCACCGATCGCCCCGACGCCGACCATGTCGAGCTGGAAATGACCTGCGGCAAGGGCGGTTACGTCCGCTCCGTGGCCCGCGACCTGGGTGAGGCGCTGGGCTGCCTCGGCCACGTGGTGACGCTGCGCCGGATCTGGTCCGGTCCCTTCGAGGCCGAGGACGGCATCACCCTCGAGGAGATCGAGCGTCTCGCCAAGTCCCCGGAACTGGACGAGAAACTGCTGCCGCTCGAGGTCGGCCTCGCCGAGCTTCCAGAGCTGAAGTGCACCCCCGAGGGCGCCGCGCGCCTGCGCAACGGCAACCCCGGCATGGTGATCCCCGGTGACGTCGACTATGGAGACGAGGCCTGGGCCTCGCTCGACGGCCACGCCGTCGCCGTGGGCGTCTTCAAGGCGGGCGAGCTGCATCCGAACCGGGTCTTCGTTCAAGGCTGACAGGCGCCCCGCCGCGTGGCACTGTCGCGCGCATGACCTCGCTCGACCAAGCCGCCGACATCTCGGACCTGCGCCGCCTCGCCCGCAAGCGCCTGCCGCGCTTCCTCTTCGACTTCATCGACGGCGGCGCCGGGGCCGAGGTTACCCTGCGCGCGAACGAGGGCGATTTCGGCGCCTGGGGTCTCGCCCCGCGCGTCGGTGTCGACGTGGCCGAGCGCCACACGCGCACCGACATCGTGGGGTATGACTCGGCTCTGCCGCTAATGCTTGCGCCAACTGGCCTCGCGGGCCTCTTCCGGCCGGGTGGCGAGGGCGCCGCCGCGCGCGCGGCGCGGGACGCAGGGATTCCCTTCTGCCTCTCGACCAATTCCGTCGCGTCGATCGAGGAACTCGCCACGCAGGCACCGGGCGGAGACCGCTGGTTTCAATACTATTTCCTCAAGGACGAGGGGCTGACCGACCGGATGCTCGAACGCGCGCGAGAGCATGGCTACCGCGTGCTCTGCCTCACGCTCGACCTTCCGGTGCAGGGCCGGCGGCACCGCGATGTCCGCAACGGCTTCACCGTGCCGCCGCGCCTTACGCCCCAAACCGTGCTCGACGCCGCGCTGCACCCGGCCTGGAGCCTGGGCTACCTGCGCCACGGCGTCAGCTTCGGCAACTTCGAGACCGCGCAGATGGGCGGCGGCATCTCGACCATCACCCAGCACATCGCGGCGCTCTGCGATTCCGGCGCCGACTGGGACACGGTGCGCCACGTCATGGCCAAGTGGGACGGCCCTGTGGTCGTGAAGGGCGTGCTGCATCCCGACGACGCCCGCCGCGCGGTCGACCTCGGCGCGGCGACGGTCATCGTGTCGAACCACGGCGGCCGGCAGCTCGACGCGG
Organism: Salipiger mucosus DSM 16094; assembly: GCF_000442255.1. Taxonomy (GTDB): domain Bacteria; phylum Pseudomonadota; class Alphaproteobacteria; order Rhodobacterales; family Rhodobacteraceae; genus Salipiger; species Salipiger mucosus. Next base: position 467,679 of record NZ_KE557273.1, read on the forward strand.
TGCCCTCGGCCGTCGCGGCCCTTCCGGCAGTGGCCAAGGCCGTGGCGGGCCGGGCGCAGGTTCTGCTCGACGGGGGCGTGCGCCGCGGCAGCGACATCGTCGTGGCCCGCGCGCTCGGGGCCGATGCCTGCATGATCGGGCGGCCATTCCTCTGGGGCCTTGCCGCGGCCGGAGAGGCCGGCGTCACCCGCGCCATCGAGATGCTGGCGGGTGAACTCGACACCGCGCTCGCGCTGCTGGGCCGGCCCGACGTGGGCGAGATCGACGCCGAGGCGGTCTTCCGGCGCTAGCGGCCGCTCAGCGCAGCAGCGCCAACCAGCGGTGCAGCGCGTCGACCGCGACCGGCTCGTCGAGGAAGGGAACATGCCCGCGGCCGGGCACCTCGGCGGCAATGGCGTCGGGGCGGCGCATCAGCATCTGGGCGAAGGTCTCTGGCGAGAGCAGGTCGGAATTGGCCCCCCGGATCACGCAGAGCGGCAGTCCCTGCAGCGCGTCGAACAGCGGCCAGAGGTCCGGCACCGGCTGCGCGCCGCCGCCCAGCACCGCCTCGCGCAGGCGCGGATCATAGGTGATTTCGAGCCCGTCCGGCGTCTCGCGGTAGAACTTCTCGGCCTCCTCGCGCCAGCGGCTCTCGGGCACGTCGGCAAAGGCCGGCATGCCTGCCGCGCGCTTGCGCGCCGCCTCGGCCAGCGTCGCCCAGGGCGGGTTGCGGCCGAGGTAGCCCTCGATCACCTTCAGCCCCTCGGGCGCGATGTCGGGGCCGATGTCGTTCAGCGCCACGCCGCTGAGCCGCTCCTTCGCGGTCGATGCCAGCACCATGGCGATCAGCCCCCCGCGGGAGGTGCCCAGCAGCGCCGCGCGCGCGATCCCGAGGTGGTCGAGCAGCTCCAGCGCGTCGCGCCCCTCGACGGGGATCGTGTAGGTCTCGGGGTCCCCCCAGTCCGACTGCCCGCGCCCGCGATAGTCCATGCGGATCAGCCGCACGCCCTCGAGATGCGGCGCGACGTAGTCGAAGTCGCGGCCGTCGCGCGTGAGCCCGGCAAGGCAGAGCAGCGGCAGGCCCTCGCCCTCGTCGGTGTAGTGCAGCGACAGGCCGTCGGAGGTGGTGAAATGCGGCATCAGGCGGCGATCTCCGGAATGGCGGTCAGATCGGGGATGACATGGTCGGGCCGGCCCGGCAAGCGGTCGAGCGGCAGGCCCGAGCGGTTCACCCAGGCGGTGCGGAAACCGTAGGCGGCGCCGCAGCAGACGTCCCAGCCGTTGGACGACACGAAGAGCACGTCGCCCGGCGCGGTGCCGAACCGTGCGCCCACCATGTCGTAGACGACCCGCGCGGGCTTGAAGACGCCGACATCCTCGACCGAGAGCACGGCGTCGAGCAGATCGCCGACCCCGGCGCTGGCCACCGCGTCGGCCAGCATGCCGGGCGAGCCGTTCGACAGGATCGCGCAGGGGTGGCCGGCGGCCTTGAGGGCGCGCAGCATCTTCGGCACCTCGGGGTAGGCGGCCAGCTCGCGGTAGAGCGCCAGCAGTCGCGCGCGCAGCTCCGGCGCGGAGAGTCCGTGCCGCTCCATCGCCCAGTCCAGTCCGTCCTGCGTGACCTGCCAGAAATCGGCGTGATCGCCCGTCACCGCGCGCAGCCAGGTGTATTCCAGCTGTTTCGTCCGCCAGTCCGCCGCGAGCGGCTGCCAGGTGCGGGCCAGCGCCTCCTGTCCCGGCTCATCAGCCGCCTGCCGTGCGGAGGCGGCCACGTCGAACAGCGTGCCGTAAGCGTCGAAAACGCAGGGTATCTTGGTCATTTGCAGCCTCCCTTGCGTGAAAACTGGCACGCGGGAGGGGCCCGGGGAAGGCCGAATCGCCCCTCGGGGGTTTGCAATCGCCGGCCAGCGTGCCTAAATTCGGGCCAGAGCGACACGAGCACCCGCCGTGACGGCGGCCTCGGACATTCATCCGCATTACCCCAACAACGGAGCCACCCATGACGCAGGTCAAGACCGGCGATACGGTCCGCATTCATTACACCGGCACGCTGAACGACGGCAGCACCTTCGACTCCAGCGAGGGCCGCGACCCGCTCGAGTTCACCGTCGGCTCGGGTCAGATCATCCCCGGCCTCGACAAGGCGATGACGGGCATGGAAGTCGGCGAGAAGAAGGTCGTCGAAGTGCCCAGCGAGGAAGCCTATGGTCCGGTTCACTCCGAGGCCAAGCAGCAGGTGCCGCGCACCGAGATCCCGGATCACATCCCGCTCGACATCGGCACGCAGCTGCAGGTGCAGACCCCGCAGGGCCAGACCGTGCAGGTCACCGTGGCCGAGGTCTCGGAAGCCGAGGTGACGCTGGACGCGAATCACCCGCTGGCGGGCAAGGACCTGACCTTCGACATCGAACTGGTCGAGATCGCCTGACATCGCGCGCCGGCCCCCGTGGCCGGCAGCGCATCGCGACGATCGCGCACGGCGCGGGGCCCGGCCTCGCGCCGTTTTTCGTGCGCGCTGGGAAGGGGCCGCACCGCCGCGGCGACAAGCCTTGAGGCAGACCCCGCGCAGCGGTGCAAGCAGGGCAAAGATGCCCCTCGCAACCGCCACGAAACCCTGCATGCACCTCTCCCGTCGCCCGTCTCGGCGAGTGGCCTCGCACGGCCGGGTTAACAAACCGGAACCGTTTCCGGGGCGCCGGCCGCGCCCTTTCGTCCGGCAGGGCGCCGGGGTAGGGTGCCGCCGAACATCGAACGGGAGACGCGCGACATGCAGATGGCCGATCTGGGCGACATCCGCCTGCACTACCGGATCGACGGCCCCGAGAACGGGCCGCCGCTGGTTTTCGCCAACTCGCTGGGCACGGATTTCCGCGTCTGGGACAAGGTGGTGCCGCTGCTGCCCGAGGGCCTGCGCGTGCTGCGCTACGACAAGCGCGGGCATGGCCTGTCGGACGCGCCGCCGCCGCCCTACGGCATGGGCACGCTGGTGAGCGATGCCGAGCGGCTGATGGATCATCTGGGCTTTCGCGACGCGATCTTCGTTGGTCTCTCCATCGGCGGGCTGATCGCGCAGGGGCTCGCGGCCAAGCGGCTCGACCTCGTGCGCGGCATCGTGCTGTCGAACACCGCGGCCAAGATCGGCACCCGCGACATGTGGGGCGACCGCATCGCCATGATCGAGGCCGACGGCGTGGAATCCATTGCCGCCCCCACCATGGAGCGCTGGTTCGCCAAGCCCTTCCGCGAGGGACCCGAGCTGCCCGCCTGGCAACACATGCTCGAGCGCAGCCCAAAGGGCGGCTACATCGGCTGCTGCCAGGCCATCGCCGGGACGGACTTCATGACGCCGACCTCGGGCCTGCGCCTTCCGGCGCTGGGCATCGCGGGCTCCGAAGACGGCTCGACGCCGCCCGACCTCGTGCGCGAGACGCTCGACCTGATCCCCGGCTCGGAGTTCCGGCTGATCCGCGGCGCGGGCCATCTGCCCTGCGTCGAGAAACCCCAGGAATACGCCGAGATCCTGACCGAATTCCTGACCGTGCAGGGGCACCTCGACCGATGACGCGGATGCTTCTGGTGCACGGCTCGGCCCATGGCGCATGGTGCTGGCGCGACGTGATCCCCGAACTCGAGGCGCTGGGCCACGAGGGTCGCGCGATCGACCTGCCCTCGCACGGGGCCGACCCGACCCCGCCCGAGACCGTGGGGCTCGAGGACTACGTGCAGGCGATCCTCGACGCGCTCGACGGGCCCACGATGGTGGTGGCCCATTCCATGGGCGGTGTGCCGATGACGCAGGCCGCCGACCGCGCGCCCGAGCTCTTCGAGCGGCTGGTCTACCTCTGCGCCTACATGCCCGGCGACGGCGACAGCGTGGCCTCGATGCGCCGCGCGGGGCCGCGCCAGCCGCTCGCGCCGGCAATCATGCGTGACCCCGGCGGCGTCACCATGCGCTTCGATCCGGCGCTCGCGCGCGAAGTCTTCTACCACGACTGCAGCGACGCGGCCGTGGCCTTCGCGCTCGATCATCTCACGCCGCAGGCGATCCGTCCGCAGCAGGAGCCCGTGTCGCTCACCGGCCGGGTGGAGAGCCTGCAGCGCAGCTACATCGTCTGCGGCGAGGACGGGGCCATCCCGCCGGAATACCAGCGCAGCATGGCCGCGGCCCTGCCGCCCGCGCAGGTGCACGAACGCCCCTGGTCGCACTCCCCCTTCCTGGGCGATCCCAAGGCCCTCGCGGCCCTGCTCGACCATATCGCCGCCGCCGGCTGAGCCGCGCCCCCGGACCCGAGGACACCATGACCGCCACGCCCTTCGACAGTGCGCACCTGCATCGCCTCTTCGCCACCGGCGAGATCGGCAAGCTCTTCACCGACAGCGCCGAGATCCGCGCCATGATGATCGTCGAGGGCGCGCTGGCCAGGGCCCAGGGCGAGGCCGGCCTGATCCCCGAGACCGCCGCCCGCGCCATCCATCGCGCCAGCCTCGAGTTGCAGATCGACGCCGGCGGGCTGGCCGAGGCGACGGGGCGCAACGGCGTCACCGTGCCGGGCTTCGTCGCCGCTTTCCGCTCGGAGATGCAGGCGCCCGAACACGGCCAGTACCTGCACTGGGGCGCCACATCGCAGGACATCCAGGACACCGCGCTCATGCTGCGGCTGCGGCAGGTCCTGACCCATGCCGAGACCGAGCTGCGCGCCGTGCTGACCGCGCTCGCGACACTGGCCGAGGCTCATGCCGCGACGCCCATGGCCGCGCGCACCTACGGACAGCACGCCACGCCAACCAGCTTCGGCGCGGTGGTCGCGGGCTGGGGCTGGCCGCTGATCGAGCTGCTGCGCGAGCTGCCCGCGCTGCGCGAGGGCGCGCTGCTGGTCTCGCTCGCGGGCGCGGCGGGCACCGCTTCGGAGCTGGGCGCGGCGGCGCCCGAGGTGCGCGCCGGTCTCGCCCGCGCGCTCGACCTTGGCGATCCGGGGCGCAACTGGCACACCGACCGCACGCCGGTGCTGCGCATCGCGGGCTGGATTTCGCGCCTCGCGGTGGCGCTGGGCAAGATGGGGCAGGACCTTGTCCGCGCGACGCAGTCCGATGCCCCGGAGGTCCGGCTCGGCACCTCCGGCGGCTCTTCGACCATGCCGCAGAAGCAGAACCCGGTCGGCCCCTCGGTCCTGGTGGCGCTCTCGAGCCACGTCACCGGCTGCAACGCCACGCTTCAGGTGCCCCACGCGCAGCAGCGCGACGGCGCCTCGTGGTTCACCGAATGGCTCACCTTCCCGCAACTCGTCCTCGGCGGCGCGTCGGCATTGGGTCATGCCCGCACGCTGGCGGAAACGCTGGCCCCCGACACGGCCGAGATGCGCGCCACGCTCGACGCCTCGAAGGGGCTGGTGCTGGCCGAGGCGCTGTCCTTTGCGCTGGCCGAGACCATGCCCCGCCCAGAGGCCCAGGCCGAGACCAAGCGGCTCTGCCTCGAGGTGCGCGACGGCGACGCCACGCTCGAAGAGGTGGCCCGCGCGGCGCACCCGGATCTGGCCCCGGGGCTCTTCGATCTGGGCCAGCGCATGGGCCGCGCCCCCGAGGAAGCCCGGGGTTTCGCAGCTGCAGTGCGAGCCGCATAGGCCGGGGTCGGCGGGGGCAGGGCGATTACGGCCGTTTGAAGGCCAAGCCTCTCGATTTCATCGAGAACGATGCTATATAACGCCCATCGACATGAGGCACTGCAGCGTTGACGACCGACGACTCCATCGCACCCCCGCCTGACGAGATGGCGGCAAATGCCCGCGATGCCGCGGGCTTTCTCAAGACGCTGGCCCACGAGGGCCGGCTGATGATCCTGTGCCACCTCGGCTCGGGCGAGATCTCGGTGGGCGAGCTCGAGAACCTGCTCGGCATCCGCCAGGCGGCGGTGAGCCAGATGCTGGCACGCCTGCGCGAAGAGGGGCTGGTCAAGACCCGGCGCGAGGGCAAGACGATCTACTACTCGCTCGCCAACGACGACACGGCGCGGGTGATCGGCCTGCTCTACGAGATCTTCTGCGAGCGCAAGTCGGGCTGAGCCCTGCGCGCCACCGGACGCGCGGCCCGGATCAGGCCGCGCTTTCCTTCGTATCCTCTGCCCATTCCCAGGGTCGCGTGAAGGCGCCGAGGCACTTGCCCACGGCCTCGGCATCGGCGCCGTTGCGCTCGAGCCGCGCAACCAGCCCGCGTTTGCGGTCGTCGACCACCTCGGTCACGCGGGCGGGCAGGCCCGCTTTTTCGAGCGCGCCGTTGTAGACCCGCGTGATGGCGTGCTTGCGCAGGTCGGGCTTGAAGATCTTGCCGACTGCCGTCTTCGGCAGTTCCGGCAGGATCGTCAGGTGCTTGGGATAGGCCGCGCGCTCGTGGATGTGCACGCGCGCATGCTCCATCAGCGCCTCCTCGGTCACCGTCGCGCCCTCGACCAGTTCCACGAAGGCGCAGGGCAGCTCGCCCGAATGCGCGTCGGGCTGGCCGATGGCGCCGGCAAAGGCCACCTCGGGGTGCGCCAGCAGCGCGTCCTCGATGTCGGCGGGGTCGATGTTGTGCCCGCCCCGGATGATCAGGTCCTTGGCCCGCCCGGTGATCCAGAGATACCCCTCCGCGTCCATCCGGCCCAGGTCGCCGGTCCGCAGGTAGCGCCCCTCGTGAAAGAGGTCGCGGTTGCGGTCCTCCTCGGTATAGGTCGAGCCGGCGTAGACGCCGGGGTTGGCGACGCAGATCTCCCCCACCTCGTCGCGGTCGCATTCCGTCGGCCCGTCGGGCGTCTGCTTGACGATCTTGACGTGCGTGTAAGGGAAGGGGATCCCGATGGAACCCACGCGCTTTTCCCCCTCGGGCGGGTTCACCGAGACAAGGCAGGTCGCCTCGGTCAGTCCGTAGCCCTCGCAGACGGTGACGCCGCAGGCGGCCTCGAAGCGCTTGAACAGCTCCAGCGGCATCGGGGCCGAGCCCGAGAAGGCGTATTTCACCGAAGAGATGTCGGCGTCGACCTTGCGCTGCATCAGCGCCGAGACCGCCGTTGGCACGGTGATGACGAAGCTGATCTTCCAGCGCTCGCAGAGCTTCCAGAAGTTGTCGAAGACGCCGTCGCCGCGGTAGCCCGCAGGGGTCGGGAAGACGACATGCGCGCCCGAACACAGCGCCGCCATCAGGATCACGTGGCTGGCGAAGACGTGGAAGAGGGGCAGGGGACAGATGATGTTGTCTTCCTGCGTGAACAGCAGCCGCGCCCCCAGCCAGCCGTTGTAGATCAGCCCGGAATAGAGGTGCTGCGCCACCTTGGGCATCCCCGTCGTGCCGCCGGTGTGGAAGAAGGCCGCGACCCGGTCGCCAGGGCTGTCCGGAAAGGTCAGTTCCATCGGCTGCTTGGCCATTTCCTTGCGGAAGTCGCGCAGGTCGGCGTGGTGGTTGTCGGGGGTCTTCGGCCGGATCAGCGGCACGATCCACGACTTTGGCGGCCTGAGGTAGCGGTTGAGATCGACCTCGAGCACCGTGTGCACGTTCGGTGCGTGGCGCACGGCCTCGGCCACCTTCTGCGCCACGTCGGTCTTGGGGAAGGCGCGCAGGGTCACCACGACCTTGGCGTCGGTCTCGCGCAGGATGGCTGCGATCTGCTCGGGTTCGAGCAGCGGGTTGATCGGGTTGACGATCCCCGCCACGGCGCCGCCCAGCAGCGCGGCGATGGTCTCGGTCGAGTTCGGCAGCACGCAGGCGACGGTGTCCTGCGGCCCAACGCCGAGACTGCGGAACAGGTTCGCGGCCTGCGTCACCTGCGCTTTCAGCTCGGCCCAGTTCAGCGTCTCGGCCGGATCGTTCGGTCCCGATTGCAGCTGGAAGCTCACCGCCGGCCGCTCGGGATAGGCCTCGGCCGTCCTCAGCAACTGCCCGTAGAGCGTGGCAGGCACGTTGCGCGCCTCCCACGGCATTTCCGCTTCGATGGCATCCCTGTCGGCCACGGACGCAAAGGTCATGGACGTCTCTCCTCCCGTTGTCCGTTCAGTCTGGGAGGGTTCGCGCCGCGAAACAAGACGCGCCGACGTCACGGCAAAGCCGCGCCGACGCGACGTTCTTTTGCGGGATCAGGCCGCGAGGCTGCGCGCCACCCCCGAAAGCATGTCCAGGCACTGGCCCAGCTGCTCGCGTGCGATGTACTCGTCGGGCTTGTGCGCCTGCGTGATCGAGCCGGGGCCGCAGACCACGACCGACATGCCCATCTCCTGGAAGAGGCCCGCTTCGGTCCCGAAGGGCACCACCTCGCAGGAGTTGGCTCCGGTCAGCTGCGCCACAAGGTCGCGCGCGGCGTTGTCCTCCATCGGCTCCAGCCCGACGACCTCGCCGATGACCTCGGTGGTGATGTCGGCCTGGGGGGAGACGGCGCGCATCGCGGGCAGAAGCTCGTTCTCGACATAATGCGAGATGGCCTCCTTCACGAACTCGGCGTCGCCGGGCTGCACGGGGCGCATCTCCCAGTCGACCTCGGCCTTGCCGGGGATGACGTTGTGCGCAACGCCTCCCGCCAGCCGCCCGATGTTGAGCGAGGTCCAGGGCGGATCGAAGCGCGACTGCCGCGGGGCGCGCACCTTGAGCGCCTCGGACAGTTCGAGTAGCCGCGAGACGTAGCGCACCGCGTAGACCACCGCGTTGACGCCCCGGTCCGGGGCCGAGCCGTGGCCCTCGAGTCCGTGGAACCGCGCGGTGTATTCGCAGCAGCCCTTGTGCCCCTCGACGATGTGCATGAGCGTGGGCTCCCCCACGATGGCGATGCGCGGGCGGTAGTCGCGCGCCTTCAGCTCCTGCACCAGCGACTGCGCGCCGAGGCAGCCGACCTCCTCGTCATGGGTGAAGCACAGGTGCACCGGCCGCTTGAGCGGGGTCTGAGACAGCGGGTCGGCCATCGCGAGCGCGGCCGCGATGAAGCCCTTCATGTCGCAGGTGCCCCGCCCGTAGAGCAGCTCGCCCTTCTCGACCAGTTCGAAGGGGTCGGTGGTCCAGTCCTGGTCGGTCACCGGCACCACGTCGGAATGCCCCGACAGCACCACGCCGCCGGGGACGTCCGGGCCGATGGTGGCGAACATGTTGGCCTTGGTGCCCGTCTCGTCGTGGAACAGTTCCACCTTGGCCCCGAGCGATTCCATCCGGTTCGCCATCCAGGCCATCATGTCGAAATTGCTGTCGCTCGACACGGTGGGGAAGGAGATGAGATCGGAGAGGATCGCTTCGGTTTCGGGCACGAGGCTCATGGTTTGACATACATCCGGCGTGGACGGTCGCAGAAGCACTCTGCGGGGCCGTTTTCGGTGATCAGGATCGATTCGGTGATTTCCAGACCCCAGTCTGACATCCAAAGGCCGGGCATAAAATGGAATGTCATGCCCGGCTCGAGAACCGTCTCGTCCTCGGCCCGCAGCGAGATGGTCCGTTCGCCCCAGTCCGGCGGGTAGCTCAGCCCGATCGGATAGCCGCAGCGCGCGCCGCGTTCGATCCCCGCGCGCTCCAGCGGGGCCGCCAGCGCGTTGGCGATGTCGCAGGCGCGGTTGCCGGCGCGCGCGGCCTCGAGGCCGGCCTCGAGCCCCTCGCAGAGCGCGGCCTCGGCGTTGACGAAGATCTCGGGCGGCTCGCCCAGGAAGATCGTCCGGCAGAAGGGCGCATGGTATCGCCGGTAGCAGCCCGAGATCTCGAAGAAGGTCGCTTCGCCGCGTTTGAACGGCTCGCCGTCCCAGGTCAGGTGCGGCGCCGCCGCGTCCGAGCCGGAGGGCAGCAGCGGCACGATGGCGGCATAGTCGCCCCAGGCGCCGTCCGCGCCCATGATCGCGTCGCGCTGGATCTCGGCCACGACCTCGTTCTTGGGCACGCCGGGCTCGACCCGCTCGAGCAGGCCGTCGACGATCTTTTCCGAGATCTTCGCCGCCTTGCGCATGAAGGCGATTTCCTCGTTCGACTTCACCGCGCGTTCCCAGTTCACCAGAGCGGTGCAGTCGACGATGGTGGAGTCGGGCAGGGTTTCGGCCAGCGAGTGACAAGCCTTGGCCGAGAAGTAGTAGTTGTCCATTTCCACGCCGATCCGGGCGCGGTCGAGTCCCATGCCGATCAGGCGCTGCGCGAGATCGTGCATCGGGTGGCGGATGGTGGATTGCACGTAGTTGTCGGCATAGCCGATCACCCGGTCGTCGCCCATCCAGACGGTGCGCACCGCGCCGTTGCTGTCCTGGTTGCGACCCCACCAGATCGGGTCGGCGTCGTGGAAGACCAGCACGCCCTGGTGCACGTAGAACGACCAGCCGTCGTAGCCGGTGAGCCAGGCCATGTTGGAAGGGTCCGAAAGCAGCAGGACCTCGATACCGGCCCGTTCCATCGCTTTTCGCGCGCGGGCCAGTCGGCGTTCGTATTCCCCTTCCGAGAAGGGCAGGTCTTTCTGGAATCTGTGTTGGCGCATGGGGGTAACGTAATCCTTCATACCGACCAAGACAGCCCATCGCGTGCCGGGCTGGCTGCCCAAAAACGACATCTGCGCGTCGACTTTTGGAATTTGCGCCGAAAACCCCGTCATCTGCTTAACAACTGTGCGCTCGAGGCCCTCCAAATGGTCTCAAATCGACCGATTCTGGCGTTCGGATGGCGGATTGACGTTGCGGCATGTCGGTTTTCGACCAGGCCCGATCCGGGAAAACCGCCTTTTCAGCGGGGAATCATTGGCGGAATTTTCCGCAGAACGTCGGTTTTGTTGTCGAAGCGCCCGTGATCCCCCGAAAGCCGGTCGTTTCGACGCAAGCCTGTTGCAACGAAGCGACCGACGCGGTTTAGTCTTGTCACAACACAGCGGAGCAAATCCGCGGTTCATATAACGGGGAGCCGGACTTGCCAGATACCGGGACCAGCGACGCTTTCGTCGCCTTCGAACGCGTGCAAAAGAGCTACGACGGGGAAACGCTCGTCGTTAAGGACCTCAACCTGAACATGCCGAAGGGCGAGTTCCTGACCATGCTCGGGCCCTCGGGCTCGGGCAAGACAACCTGCCTCATGATGCTCGCGGGCTTCGAGACCGCGACCCACGGCGAGATCAAGCTCGACGGCGTGTCGATCAACAACATCCCGCCGCACAAGCGCGGGATCGGCATGGTCTTCCAGAACTACGCGCTCTTTCCGCACATGACCGTGGCCGAGAACCTCAGCTTCCCGCTCGAGGTGCGCAAGATCGGCAAGTCCGAGCGCGAGAAGAAGGTGCAGCGCGCGCTCGACATGGTCGAGATGGGCGCCTTCGGCGGCCGCCGGCCGGCGCAGCTCTCGGGCGGTCAGCAGCAGCGGATCGCACTGGCCCGCGCGCTGGTCTTCGAGCCCGAGCTGGTGCTCATGGACGAACCGCTCGGCGCGCTCGACAAGCAGCTGCGCGAGAAGATGCAGTTCGAGATCACCGACCTGGCGCACCGTCTCGGCATCACCGTGGTCTACGTGACGCACGACCAGACCGAGGCGCTGACCATGTCCGACCGCGTGGCGGTCTTCGACGACGGCCGCATTCAGCAGCTCGCGCCGCCGGACCAGCTCTACGAGGCGCCGGAGAACAGTTTCGTCGCGCAGTTCATCGGCGAGAACAACACGCTCGAGGGCGTCGTCCAGGAGGTCAAGGGCGAGACCTGCACCGTCAAGCTCGACCACGGCGAGATCATCGAGGCCAAGCCGGTGAACGTCAGCAAGGCGGGCGAACGCACCCGCGTCTCGATCCGTCCCGAGCGCGTAGAGATCGACAAGAGCCGCCTGGGCGAGAACGCCCACACGCTCAAGGCGACGGTTCGCGAGTTCATCTACATGGGCGACATCTTCCGCACGCGGCTCTCGGTCGCGGGGAACGACGAGTTCGTGATCAAGACCCGAAACGCGCCCGACCAGGTGCGGCTCCGGCCGGGGCAGGAGGTCGAGATCGGCTGGATGCCCGAGGATTGCCGCGCGCTTGACGCTACGTAAGTCACCACCACGACCTGCGCGGGGCCGTTCGCGGCCCGACGCGCGGGGCCGTAACAGGGGCAGGGTGTCCTACCCGTAACCCGGTCCCATTCGCTAAACGGGTAGCAAGGGAGAACCACATGAACCTCACCAAGACGCTTCTGGCCTCGACGGCGCTGACTGTCGCCGCTGGCGCGGTGGCCGCGCAGGAGATGACCGACAGCATGACGCTGGTGTCCTGGGGCGGCGCCTACCAGGAAAGCCAGCAGAAGGCATACGTCGAGCCCTATCTCGAAGATAATCCCGACGTCTCCGTGTCCTGGGACGAATCCTCGGCCGAAGCCGTGGCGCGCCTGCGTGCCATGAACGAGGCCGGCAACATCACCTGGGATCTCGTGGACGTGGTGGCGGCCGACGCCATGCGCCTCTGCGACGAAGGCCTGGCGATGGAATACGATCCCGAGGACCTGCTGGCAGAGGCGCCCGACGGCACCTCGGCCGAGGACGACTTCGGCGACATGATCGTCTCCGACTGCTTCATCCCGCAGATCGTCTACTCGACCGCCTTCGGCTACCGCACCGACATGGTGCCGGAAGGTGCCGACGCGCCCGACGAGATCTGCGACGTCTGGGACCTCGAGACCTACCCGGGCAAGCGCTCGCTCGAGAAGCGCCCGATCAACAACATGGAGTGGGCGCTGTACTGTGACGGCGTCGCCAAGGACGAGATCTACGACGTGCTGGCCACCGAAGAGGGCCAGGACCAGGCGCTCGCCAAGCTCGACGAGATCAAGGACGACGTCATCTGGTGGTCCGCCGGCGCCGACACGCCGCAGCTGCTGGCCGACGGCGAGATCTTCATGGGCTCGACCTACAACGGCCGTCTCTTCTCGGTGATCGAGGAGCAGGACCAGCCCGTGGGCATGATGTGGGACATGCAGGTCTTCGACCTGGATGGCTGGATCATCCCCGAGGGCCTCGAGGAGCCGGCGCTGAACCGCGTCAAGGACTTCCTGATGTTCGCCACCGACACCCAGCGTCTTGCTGACCAGGCGGCCTACATCTCCTACGGCCCGGCGCGTCAATCCTCCGCTCCGCTGGTCGGCCAGCACGCGACGCTCGGCATCGACATGGCGCCGCACATGCCGACCGACCCGGAGAACGCAGAGAACACGCTGCTCTACAACTACGAGTTCTGGGCCGACTACCGCGACGACATCGACGCGAAGTTCCAGGCATGGCTCGCGCAATAAGCGCATGACGCCTTCCGGAGGGGGCCGCGAGGCCCCCTCCACCCCATTCGTTTGTCGCTTTGCGGCCAAGAAACAGAATCGACGGGGACGCGATGACTGACGCAACGGGTGCCGACAAGTTCACCGGACCGACACCGGACAACGCCCTCCGACAGGCCGACGCCGAAAGCGGGCCGGTCCTCGCGGCCGACGGGACGCCGCTGAAGAAGAGCCTCGGCCGTGCGCTGAGGATGCAGAAGATCCGGGCGCTCGCGCTGATCGCGCCGCTGCTGATCTTCGTGCTGGTCTCCTTCATCGCGCCCATCGCGGACATGCTGTTCCGATCCGTCGAGAACCAGATCGTCTCCGAGACCCTGCCGCGCACCACCGAGGCGCTGGGCAGCTGGGACGGCGAGGGGATGCCCTCCGAGGACGTCTTCGAGGCCGCCTACTACGACATCTTCATCGCCGCCGAGAACCGCATCCACACGCGGCTCGGCTCGCGCCTGAACTACGAGCTGACCGGCGCCTCCTCGCTCTTCCGCCGTTCGGGCCGCGGGCTCGACGACATCGGCGAGGTCTACCAGGACCAGTTCGAGGACCTCGACGAGAACTGGGACGAGGCCCGTCCCTGGGCCGAGATCATGGGCTCCGAGGACTGGATCGCCGCGCAGGAGGAATGGGACGCCGCCGACGAAGAGGGCGGCATGCCCCGGTTCCAGCTGCGCGAGGGCGCGGCCACGGCCTTTCCCAACGCCGCGCAGGCCTACCTGACCTTCGCGCGCTTCACCCAGACCGAGGACGAGGACAGCCCGCTCGAGGAAGAGCCCTGGTCGATGGTGCACACCGCGCTCTACCAGGACCTCGCGGCCGAGGACTATGCCTCCTACGACGGCCCCCGCGCCGGGATGGTGCAGGCCGCCGACGAGCTCGTCGCCAGCCCCGATTTCCAGACCGTGACCTTCGCCGACGGCTTCGCCGAGATCGACGAGGACTGGGCCACGCCCGAGATCTGGCAGACCATCAAGCTCTACAGCCCCAACTACACGTCGGGCTACTTCCTCAACGCGGTGGACATGCAGCTCACCCCCGATGGCGCCGAGGCGCGCGACGCGGACGAGCAGATCTACCTGTTCCTCTTCAAGCGCACGCTCTTCATGAGCCTCGTCATCACCTTCTCCTGCATCGCGCTGGGCTACCCGGTGGCCTTCCTGCTGTCCAACCTGCCGATGCGCACGGCGAACGTGCTGATGATCCTCGTGCTGCTGCCCTTCTGGACCTCGCTGCTGGTGCGGACCTCGGCCTGGAAGGTCATGCTGCAGCAGCAGGGCGTCATCAACGACGTGCTGGTCTGGCTGGGCCTCGTGGCCGACGACAGCCGCCTCGTCATGATCAACAACCAGTTCGGCACGATCGTGGCGATGACCCACATCCTGCTGCCCTTCATGATCCTGCCGATGTACTCGGTGATGTCGACGATCCCGCCCAGCTACCTGCGCGCGGCCAAGAGCCTCGGCGCGACCAACTGGACGGCCTTCTGGCGGGTCTACTTCCCGCAGTCGATCCCGGGCATCGGGGCCGGCTCGATCCTCGTCTTCATCCTGTCGATCGGCTACTACATCACGCCCGAGATCGTCGGCGGCACGACGGGTACCTTCATCTCGAACCGCATCGCCTACCACATCTCGACATCGCTCAACTGGGGCCTCGCGGCCGCTCTGGGCTCGATCCTGCTGGTCGTGGTGCTGCTGCTCTACTGGGCCTATGACCGGATCGTGGGCATCGACAACGTGAAGCTGGGATAACGGCCATGAGCGAACTGATCCTCACCCCCATCGCCAAGAAACCGGCCTCCTTCACGCTGCCGGTGCTGGCCGGCGCGGGCGCCTTCGCGGGCATCTTCGTGGGCGCCGCCAACGGCTCGGTGCTCATCGGCATCCTGGCCGGCGCCATCATCATGGCCGCCATCGGCTACCTCTGCGTCGAGCTGCTGCCGGAGGCGCGCGAGAAGCCCCTGCGCTGGGGGCTGATCGTGCTCTTCGCGCTGGCGGGCCTGCTGCTGGGCGGCGTGCCGGGCCTCGTGGTCGGCGGTCTCTTCGGCTGGTTCTTCGGCTGGTTCACCTACTGGGTCGGCTACGGTCGCTACCGCGAGAAGCTGGTGCCCTACCTGACCGGCGGGCAGGTGCTCTGGCACTATTCCTTCCGGGTGATCTGCGGGGCGATCTTCGTCTTCCTGATCACGCCGATCCTCGTGGTGATGCCGCTCTCGTTCAACGCCGAGGACTTCTTCACCTTCACCCCCGAGATGCTGCGTTTCGACCCCGAGGGCTATTCGCTCAAGCACTACCGTGACTTCCTGACCAACAGCGAATGGACCAGCGCGGTCTGGAACTCGGTCAAGATCGCGCCGATGGCGACGCTGATCTCGGTCGGGCTTGGCACGCTGGCGGCCATCGGCCTCAGCCAGCCGCACGTTCCGGGCAAGCGCGCGATCATGGCGATCCTGATCTCGCCGATGATCGTGCCGCTCATCATCTCGGCCACGGGCATGTATTTCTTCTACTCGAAGATCAATATCGTCGGCACCTACTGGGGCATCGTGCTGGCGCACGCGGTGCTGGGCATTCCCTTCGTGATCATCACCGTGACCGCGACGCTGGTGGGCTTCGACCGCTCGCTGACGCGGGCCGCGGCGAACATGGGCGCGGACCCGGTGACCACCTTCTTCCGGGTGCAGATGCCGCTGATCCTGCCCGGCGTGATCTCGGGCGGCCTCTTCGCCTTCATCACGTCCTTCGACGAGGTGGTCGTGGTGCTCTTCATCGGCTCGGCCGAGCTGCAGACGCTGCCCTGGCAGATGTTCACCGGCCTGCGCGAGCAGATCTCGCCGACGATCCTCGCGGCGGCGACGATCCTGGTGTCGATCTCGATCCTGCTGCTGGCGACGGTCGAACTGCTGCGGCGCCGCTCGGAACGCCTGCGCGGCATGAGCCCCGGCTGAGCCCGGCCCACGCCGACCCTTTCGAAGGCCCGCGGAAAAACCGACGGGCCTTCATCTTTTGGCAACCCATGTCGCCGCATTGTCCGGGCAGATGGCTCCAGCAGACAGGCGACCGGCATGTCCCAACACGATCCCGAACTGATCACGCAGACCCGGGGCGAGGTGCCCTTCGACGCGCGCGACCTGTTCTATTCCCGCACCGACGAACGCGGCGTGATCATCGAGGGGAACGCCGTCTTCCGGCGGATTTCCGGCTTCAACTGGTCGGAACTCAAGGGGGCCCCGCACAAGCTGGTGCGCCATCCGGACATGCCCAAGGGGGTCTTTCACCTCTACTGGGAGCGGCTGAAAAGCGGCAAGCAGGTCGCGGCCTACGTGAAGAACCGGTCAAAGGACGGGCGATTCTACTGGGTGCTGGCCGTCGCCTGGCCGCTTCGGGGCGGCTATATCTCCGTCCGGGTCAAGCCGCACTCG
Source organism: Salipiger mucosus DSM 16094 (assembly GCF_000442255.1). Classification (GTDB taxonomy): domain Bacteria; phylum Pseudomonadota; class Alphaproteobacteria; order Rhodobacterales; family Rhodobacteraceae; genus Salipiger; species Salipiger mucosus. The sequence continues at coordinate 484,320 of NZ_KE557273.1, forward strand.
GACCTCTTCACGCGGGTGCAGGCGATCTACGCCGAGCTGCTCGGCGCCGAGCGCGAGGGCAGTGTCACCCCCGCGCAAAGCGCGCAGCGCCTCGAGGAGATCCTGGTCGCGGAGGGGTTCGAGCACTATCCCGGCTTCATGACCCGCGCGCTCGCGACCGAGCTTCAGGAACGCGCGCGCCGCTGCAGCCTGACCCTCGACCAGCGCCAGCAACGCTTCCTGACCCTGGCCGAGACGATCGGCCAGGTCCGGCAGGACACCGACGACATGACCGAGATCATCAAGGCGATCCGCACGGTGCCGATGAACATGCGGATCCTCGCCTCCCGGCTCGAAAACGCGGGCGGGCCGATCAGCGCCATCTCGGTCAACTACGGCTCCATGCTCGACGAGATGGCCAGCTGGGTCCGCGGCTTCATGCAGGGCGAGGACAGCACCTACGTCCGCATGCGCGAGGCGATCCGCCGGGGCCAGTTCCTCGTCTGCGCGGCGGCGCTGCAGACCGAGATGTCGATGCTCTTCGAAGAGGACATGAAGGGCGCCCCCGACAAGACCGCCCTGCTGGAGGATCGCGACACCCTCGTGGCCGAGGCCGCCAATTACAACGCGTTGGCCACCGAGGCGCTCAAGGTCGTCGAGACCGAGGGCACCCGCCTGGGCCGCAGCGTGCTCGACATGAAGCGCTACGTCACCGGCCTCAGCTCGACGCGCATGATGTGCAAGATCGAAAGCGCGGCCCTGAACGGGTCGGGGGATTCGCTCTCGGGCATCGTCGACCAGCTCGACGCCGGGCAGGACGAGATCGAGGCGCGGCTCGCCCGCATCGTCGAGCTCAACACCGTGATCCAGAGCAACACCGCGATGCTGCGCGCCATGGCGTGACCGGGCAGCGAAAGGGGCGCACGGCCATCGGCCGGCGCCCCTCAAATTTCTTCCAAGACTTTGCACCACACCCCCGCCGCCGGGGGCGCCCTGTCTCAGCGACGCACCAGCGTCTCGTAGCCTTCCGCGATCTCGCGCGTCAGCGCGCCGACCTCGAAGTTGTAGTCGCCGATCTGCCCGACCGGGGTCACCTCTGCCGCGGTGCCGGTCAGCCAGCACTGCTCGAAGCCTTCCAGTTCCTCGGGCATGATGTGGCGCTCGTGCACCTTGACCTGCCGCTCCTCCAGCATGCCCACCACGGTCTGGCGGGTCAGGCCGTTCAGGAAGCAGTCGGGCTTGGGCGTGTGCACCTCGCCGTCCTTCACGAAGAAGATGTTCGCCCCCGTCGCCTCGGCCACGTAGCCGCGGTAGTCGAACATCAGCGCGTCGCCGCAGCCCTTCGCCTCGGCCGCGTGCTTGGCCATGGTGCAGATCATGTAGAGACCCGCCGCCTTGGCATGGCTCGGCGCCGTCTCGGGCGAGGGGCGCTTCCACTTCGCGATGTCGAGCTTCGCGCCCTTCATCTTGGCATCGCCGTAGTAGCTGCCCCATTCCCAGGCCGCGATCGCCAGCCGCACCGGGTTGCGCTGCGAGGCGACGCCCATGTCCGGTCCCGCGCCGCGCCAGGCCACCGCGCGGACGTAGGCGTCGGTGAACCCGTTCGCCTCGAGCACCGCCGCCTTGGCCGCCTCGATCTCGTCCACCGAGTAGGGGATCTCGAAATCCAGCTGGCCTGCGGAATAATGCAGCCGTTCCGAGTGCTTCCGCGACAGGAAGATCTGGCCGTTGTAGGCCCGCTCGCCCTCGAAGACCGAGCTGGCGTAGTGCAGGGCGTGGGTCAGAATATGTACGTTCGCGCTGCGCCAATCCACGAACTGGCCATCCAGCCAGATCTTGCCATCACGATCGTCGTAAGCCCCTTCCATCTCGTCTCTCCTAACAGGCGCTTGCCGCGTTTACGTTTGTTGCGCCCAATACGTCCGCATCGGACATATAATTGCGCAAAATGTGCGACTCGCTAGCAGTTGGTGCTTGGAATGTCAATAAGGCTGACTTAAAGTGCGGAAAAACGCGGCATTTTGTGGATCGGGAGAGATCATGGCGGATGCATCGGGTGCACAGGTCCAGGGCGGCGAATCGCTGCTCTATCTCACGGACGAACAGCTGCGGCAGGGCATCGAGGCGATGTTCTTTGCCTACCGGGCCTTTACCGCCGATCCCGACCGCATCCTCGAGGAGATGTGCTACGGCCGGGCGCACCATCGGGCGATCCACTTCATCAACTGCGCGCCCGGTACCACGGTCAACAATCTGCTGTCGATCCTCGGCGTGACCAAGCAGTCGCTCAACCGCGTGCTGCGCACGCTGGTGGCCGACGGCCTCGTCGAAAGCCGCATCGGCCGCACCGACAAGCGCGAACGCCACCTCTACCTGACCGAGTCGGGCCGCGACCTCGAACAGCGCCTCTCGGACGCGCAGCGCGCCCGCATGCGCGCTGCCTACCGCCAGGCCGGCCCCGAGGCCGTCGCCGGCTTCCGCCGCGTGCTCGAGGCGATGATGGAGCCCGAGATGCACCGCCAGTTCACCCGCCTGCGGGAGAGCCGCGGATGAGCGACTGCGACGCTCACCTGCTCATCGTCGACGACGACGAACGCATCCGGGGCCTGCTGCAGAAGTTCCTGATGCGTCACGGTTATCTCGTGAGCGCGGCGCGCGACGCGGCCCATGCGCGGCGCCTGCTGGCGGGGCTCGACTTCGACCTCATCGTGCTCGACGTGATGATGCCGGGCGAGGACGGGATCAGCCTCACCCGCTTCATCCGCTCCCGCTCGGTGACGCCGGTCCTGCTGCTCACCGCGCGGGGCGAGACCGAGGACCGCATCAAGGGGCTCGAGGCCGGCGCCGACGACTACCTCGCCAAGCCCTTCGAGCCCAAGGAACTGCTGCTGCGCATCAACGCCATCCTGCGCCGCATGCCCGAGGTCGCCGGAGACGAAGCCCAGCCCAAGCTGCTGGGCCTCGGCCCGATCCGCTACGACATCGAACGCGGCGAGATGTGGCGCGGCGACGAGATGGTGCGCCTCACGGCCACCGAAAGCCAGCTCATGCGCATCTTCTCGGGCCGCCCGGGCGAGCCGCTCAGCCGCTCGCGGCTGGTCGAGGAACTGGGCCGCGACAAGGGGCAGGCGCAGGAACGCGCGGTCGACGTGCAGATCACCCGCCTGCGCCGCAAGATCGAGAGCGACCCGAAGCAGCCGCGCTACCTGCAAACGGTGCGCGGCTCGGGCTACATGCTGGCCCCCGACTAGCCGCCGACCGGCCCCTGACCGGCCCCGCCACACGACCGTGACGCGGTCGGGGTTGTCCGCCGCCGCCATTCGCGTTCTTGTCCCTCAACGCCCCTCCGGAACGCCCCGCGCGGCTCCGACTATCCCAAGGGAGGTCCGCACATGACCACCGCCCTCGTCACCCATGCCGACTGCCTCGACCACGTCACGCCCATGGGCCACCCCGAGCGCAGCGCACGGCTCGAGCACCTGCTGCACGCGCTGGCGGGGCTCGACCTCGTGCGCATGAGCGCGCCCGAGGCCGAGGACACCGACCTGCGCCGCGCCCATCCGCAGCGCTACATCGACCGCGTCGACAAGGCCGTGCCGGCGCGCGGGCAGCGCCAGCTCGATAGCGACACCTGGCTCTCGCCCGGCTCCATGCGGGCCGCGCGGCGCGGGGTCGGGGGCGCCATCCGCGCGGTCGACGCGGTGCTGACCGGCGAGGTGAAGAACGCCTTCTGCGCGACGCGCCCCCCCGGCCACCACGCCGAGCGCGAGACGCCCATGGGCTTCTGCCTCTTCGGCAACGCGGCCATCGCGGCGCTTCACGCGCTCGACCACCACGGGCTGCAGCGGGTCGCTGTGGTCGACTTCGACGTGCACCACGGCAACGGCACGCAGGACCTGCTCTGGGACGAATCGCGCGTGCTCTTCGTCTCGTCGCAGCAGATGCCGCTCTGGCCCGGCTCGGGCGCCGCCACCGAGCGCGGCGCGCACGACACCATCCTGAACCTGCCGCTGCCGCCGGAAAGCGGCGGCGCCGAGATGCGCGCGGCCTACGAGCGCCTCGTCTTTCCCCGGCTCGAGGCCTTCGCGCCCGACCTGCTGATCCTCTCGGCGGGCTTCGACGCCTACCAGGACGACCCGTTGGCGCAACTGGCCTGGAGCACCGACGACTACCGCTGGCTCACCCGCGAACTCTGCGCGCGGGCGGCACGCCTCTGCGGCGGGCGGGTGGTCTCTCTGCTGGAGGGCGGTTATGATCTGGGCGCGCTGGCCGAGAGCGGGCGCGCGCATGTGGACGAACTGATCGAGGCAGGACTATGAGCGACACGCCGGAGACACCGGTCGAGGAAATGAGCTTCGAGCAGGCCATGGGCGAGCTCGAGCAGGTGGTGAACCAGCTCGAACGCGGCGAGGTGCCGCTCGAGCAGTCCATCGCGCTCTACGAACGCGGCGCCAAGCTGCGCGCGCACTGCGAGACCAAGCTCAAGGAAGCCGAGGAGAAGGTCGCCGCGATCACCCTCGACGCCGAGGGCAATCCCACGGGAACGAAGCCGGTCGAGGGGCTCTGAGTCCCATGTTCCAAGCCGCGTTGACCGAGGCGGGCAGGGCCCTCCAGGCGCACCTGCGCGCCGAGCTGTCCGCATGGCCGGACCTTCCGGTGCTGCACGCCATGCGCTACGCGCTCGAGGGCGGCAAGGGCCTGCGCGGCTTCCTCGTGCTCGAGGGCGCGCGCCTGCACGAGGTCCCGCTCGAGGCGGCGATCCGCCCGGCCTGCGCGATCGAGGCGATCCACGCCTACAGCCTCGTGCACGACGACCTGCCCTGCATGGACGACGACGACCTGCGCCGGGGCCGCCCCACGGTGCATCGCGCCTTCGACGAGGCGACGGCGGTGCTCGCGGGCGACGCGCTGCAGACGCTGGGCTTCGAGCTGGTCAGCGATCCCGCCGGCCACCCCGACGCCTCGGTGCGCGCCGAGCTGGCCCTCAGCCTCGCGCGGGCGGCGGGCGCGCGCGGCATGGTCATGGGGCAGGCGCTCGACATGGCGGCCGAGCGTGCCGCCGACCCGCTGACGCTCGACGAGATCACCGCGCTGCAGGCGGGCAAGACCGGCGCGCTCATCGCCTGGTCGGCCGAGGCGGGCG
>NZ_KE557273.1:490661-742562 GCF_000442255.1 Salipiger mucosus DSM 16094
TGCGCCGGCGCAAGGTCGTCGACCATAGGCGGCCGGGGGGCCGCAGGCTCGGGCTCCGCCTCGTCCTCGGGCGCGTCTTCGTCCTCGGGCTCAGGCTCGGGTTCCGATGCGGCAACGGGGCGTGGGGCAGGCTCGGGCTCGACGGCGGGTGCTGGCTCGGGCGCCGCTTCCGGCTCCGGCTCGGGCGCCGGTGGCGGCGCCGCGGCCGCGTCCTCGGGGTGGGCCTGGAACCAGGTGTGTCCGCAGCTCGAGCACTGCACGTCGCGGCCGCCCTCCGGAATCACATCCGTCGGGACCTCGTATTGCGCGCCGCAGTTGGGGCAGATCAGCCTCATTCCGTCTCCTCGCGAACCGTCCCGGCGGTCCGGTTTCCGGCTGACCATAGGTGACCGGGATTGCGGCGAAAAGGCGAATTTGGAGCCGGTGCGCGGATTGCATGTGCGGCGCGGCTCGGGCACAACAGGCCGACCGAAGGACAGGAGCCATCAGGCGTGATCGAGCTGGACAGCGTGGCCTACAACTATGGCGGCGGCGAGCTTCTGACCGACATATCGCTCGACCTCGCGCCGGGCTCGTTCCACTTCCTGACGGGCCCCTCGGGCGCGGGCAAGACGACCTTCCTCAAGCTCTGCTACGGCGCGCTGGTGCCCACCGCGGGGCAGGTGCGTCTCTTCAAGCGCGACGTCCGGCAGATGACCCGCGACCAGGTCGCCATGAGCCGCCGCCGCATCGGTGTCGTGCACCAGGACTGCCGCTTCCTCGATCACCTGCCGCTGTCCGAGAACGTGGCCCTGCCGCTGGTGGTCTCCGGCGCCGAGGCCGGGCAGGAGGGCAACCTGCGCGAGCTCATGGCCTGGGTCGGCCTCTCGGGCCGGGCCGACGCGCTGCCGCCCGAACTGTCCGGCGGCGAGCGCCAGCGCGCGGCGCTGGCCCGCGCGGTCATCATGTCGCCCGAGGTGATCCTCGCCGACGAACCCACGGGCAACGTCGACTGGGACATGTCGCAGCGGCTGCTGCAGCTGCTGGTGGAGCTGAACCGCATGGGCAAGACCATCCTGATCGCCACCCACGACCTGCAGCTCATCCGCGCCGCCAAGGTGCAGGTGCAGGCGCGCGTGCTGCGGATCAAGGACCGGCGCCTGCAGACGGCGGGGGCGGACCTGTGAGCCTGGCACCCATCTCGCTGCGGGCGCTGGTGCGGGGCGACAGCCGCGCCGACCGGGTGGTCCCGCCCACCGGCTTCACCGCGCGGCTGACGGTCTTCACCGCCGCCGCCATGGCCTTTCTCGCGGTGCTCGCCCTGGCGCTCTCGCTGGCCGCCGGGCGGCTCGCGACGACCTGGGGCGACGAGCTGGCCCGCGCCTCGACGGTGCGGATCTCGGCGCCCGAAGGGCAGGGCGCGGCGCAGGTCGAGGCCGCGCTGCGGGTGCTCGAGCAGACGCCCGGCGTGGCCTCGGCAAGGGCGCTCACCAACGACGAGCAGCGCGCGCTGCTCGAGCCCTGGTTCGGCCCCGACCTGCCGCTCGAGGACCTGCCGGTGCCGCGGCTCATCGAGGTGATCGAAACCTCCGAGGGCTACGACGGCGCCGGCCTGCGGCTGCGCCTGCAGGCCGAGGTGCCCGGCGCGGTGCTCGACGATCACACGCGCTGGCGGCGGCCGCTGGTGACGGCGGCCACGCGGCTGCGGCTCTTCGGCTGGGTGTCGCTCGGGCTGATCGCGGCGGCGGTCGGCGCGATGGTGACGCTCGCGGCCAACGCGGCGCTCGCGGCCAACGCGCAGGTGATCGCGGTGCTGCGGCTGGTCGGGGCAACCGACACCTATATCGCCCGCGCCTTCGTGCGGCGCTTCACCCTGCGCGCGCTCGGCGGCGCGGCGGTGGGGACCGGGCCTCGGCATCGCCGCCGTCCTCGCACTGGCCGGGGGCGGGCGACACCGGTGGCTTCCTCACCGGCCTCGCCTTCCGGGGCTGGCACTGGATCGTGCCGCTGCTGGTGCCGCCGCTCGCGGGCGCTGTCGCCTTTCTTGCCACCGCCCGCGCCGCGCGGCGCGTTCTGGAGGATCTGACCTGATGGCCTATGCCGTTCAATGGCTGCGCTCGCTGGTGTTCGTGGGGCAGATGTATGCCGCCATGGGCGTCGTGGGGATCGTCTACTTTCCCTGGGCCATGGCCTCGCGCCGGGGCGCCCGGGCGGCCTGCGTCGCTTGGTGCCGCTGGGTGCGCTGGACGGCAGGCTGGATGGTGGGCCTGAAGACCGAGGTGCGGGGCGAGATCCCCTCCGGCGAGGTCGTGATCGCCGCCAAGCACCAGAGCTTCCTCGACATCATCATGATCTTCGGCGCGGTGCCCGCGGGAAAGTTCATCATGAAGCGCGAGCTGCTCTGGGCGCCGGTGCTGGGCCAGTATGCGCTGCGCATCGGCTGCGTGCCGGTCGACCGGGGCAAGCGCGGGGCCGCGATCAAGAAGATGGTGCAGGACGTCGCGCAGGGCGCGGCGATCCCCGGCCAACTCATCATCTACGCGCAGGGCACGCGCGTGGCACCGGGCGTCAAGGCACCCTACAAGATCGGTGCCTCGGTGCTCTACGAGCAGCTCGGTCAGCCCTGCGTGCCGGCGGCGACGAACTGCGGGATCTTCTGGCCGCGCAAGGGGATCTACCGCAAGCCGGGCGTCGCCGTGGTCGAATTCCTGCCCGCGCTGCCGCAGGGGCTGGATCGCGACGGGTTCCTGACGCGGCTGGAAAACGATGTCGAGACGGCCTCGGACCGGTTGATGCGCGAGGCGGGGCTCGAACTGCCTGACCGCGACTGACGGCGGCGGCAGGGCCCGAATTTCTTCGAAGAAATTTGCGAAAGCCTTTCCAAGGCTTCGGGGCGCGGCGCCGGGAGGACCGGCGCCGCGTTGCGTGTCAGGAGTGGATCGGGCCGTCGCCGCAGGCGAGTGCCGCCTCGCGAACCGCCTCGGAGTAGGTGGGGTGCGCGTGGCAGGTCAGCGCGATGTCCTCGGCCGCGGCGCCGAACTCCATGCCGACGCAGATCTCGTGGATCAGGTCGCCCGCCGCGGGGCCGATGATATGCGCGCCGAGGATCCGGTCGGTCTCCTTGTCGGCGAGGATCTTGACGAAGCCGTCGCCCGCGAAGTTGGCCTTGGCCCGGCCGTTGCCCATGAAGGAGAACTTTCCGACCTTGTAGGCCTTGCCCGCTTCCTTGAGCTCCTGCTCGGTGGCGCCCACGGCGGCCACCTCGGGGTGGGTGTAGATCACGCTCGGGATCACGTTGTAGTTCACGTGGCCCGCCTTGCCGGCGATCACCTCGGCGCAGGCCATGCCCTCGTCCTCGGCCTTGTGTGCCAGCATCGGGCCCTCGATGGCGTCGCCGATGGCGTAGATGCCCTTGACCGAGGTCGCCCAGTGGCCGTCGGTCTTGACCTGGCCGCCCTTGGTGGTCTCGATCCCCAGCGCCTCGAGGCCCAGCCCGTCGGTGAAGGGCTTGCGGCCGGTGGCGACCAGCACGACGTCCGCCTCGGTGGTGTGCTCGCTGTCGTCCTTGCGCAGCTTGTAGGTGATCTTGGCCTTGGTCTTGGTGGTCTCGACCTTGGAGACCGCCGCGCCCATGGTGAAGTTCAGCCCCTGCTTGCCCAGCAGGCGCTGGAAGTTGCGGCTCACTTCCTGGTCCATGGTCGGCGTGATCTTGTCGAGGAACTCGATCACCTCGACCTCGGTGCCGAGACGCGAGTAGACCGAGCCCATCTCGAGTCCGATGACGCCGGCGCCGATCACCACCATCTTCTTGGGGATCTTGCCCAGCTCGAGCGCGCCGGTCGAGGTCACGACAATCTTCTCGTCGATCTCGACCTCGGCGCCGGGCACGGAGGATGCCTCGGAGCCGGTGGCCACGATGATGTTCTTCGTCTCGTAGGTCTCGTCGCCGACCTTGACCTTGCCCGCCTCGGGGATCGAGCCCCAGCCCTTGAGCCAGTCGATCTTGTTCTTCTTGAACAGGAACTCGATGCCCTTGGTGTTCTGGCCGATGACGTCCTCCTTGTAGGAGAGCATCTGCTTCCAGTCGACGGTGGGCGCCTTGCCCTTGAGGCCCATCTTGGCGAAGTTCTCTTCCGCCTCGTGCAGCTGGTGGCTGGCGTGCAGCAGCGCCTTGGAGGGGATGCAGCCGACGTTGAGGCAGGTGCCGCCCAGCGTCTCGCGGCCCTCGACGCAGGCGGTCTTGACGACCCAGCTGCGCGCAGCGGATGGCGGCCACGTACGCCGGCCGGGGCCCGAACCGATGACGATGACGTCGTATTGTCGCCATGTGGTCTTTCCTTTCCTTGGAGGGGGCAGGGGCTCTGCCCCTCCGGGCCTGCGGCCCGTTCACCCCGGGATATTTGCGGCCAGAAGATGCCCCTAGAGGAAGGCCGCGAGCAGCATGAGAACGGTGGCGCCCCAGCCGGCGACCCAGATAAGCGAGCGCCAGGGCGTCCAGCCGAGGAGGTAGGCGGGCACGTAGAGGACGCGGGCCACGAGGTAGACGAGGGCCAGCAGCGCGGTGATCGCGCCGGTCTTGTCGGCCCAGGTCAGCACGAAGACCGCGATGGAGAAGAGGATCAGCCCCCTGAAGTGGTTGTTCATCGCCCGCTGTGCGCGGCCGGCGGTGCCGCTGAGTTCGCGGCCCTCGTCGCGCGGAGAGGCGGCGTATTTCGGTCCGACCTGCCGCTGCGCGGTGATCGAGAAGATCACCATCTGCACGGCCTGCAGCAGCGCCGCGAGGGTCAGGGCGGTGAGCTCGGGGGTCATGCCGTCTCCAGGAAATGCGCCTCCGCGGGACCGTGCCCCAGCGCCTTGGCCTGGTCCAGCCAGGCGCGGGCCTTCTCGCCGTCGTTGACCGAGAGCAGGGCCCAGCGGGTCGCACTGCCCTCGCGCCACATCTGCAGCAGCGTCAGCCCGGCGTGCGCGCGGTTCTCGGCATCGGAATCGAAGGCTTCCTGGTCGAAGCTGTCGAAGCGGAGGAGAAGCTGGGTGCTCATGGTGCGGGCTCCGGGTCAGGTGGCGTCGTGGTAGGCGACTTGGTCGAAGCGGTCGACGGGGAAGGTGAAATGCACCTCCATCTCCTCCTCGGCGTAGAAGCCGTGCGCGGTGCCGGGGGGAATGTAGACCATGTCGCCCGGCTCCAGCATCACCTTGTCGTCGTCGAGCCGCACGTAGCCGCGGCCCGAGAGCACGTAGATGGTCTCCGAGACGTCGTGGGTGTGCGCGGGCTCTTCGGCCTCGGGCTCCATGTAGAAGATGCCGTGGCAGAGGCTGGCGCTGGGCACCTTGGAGGCGTCGACCAGCAGCCGGTAGGTCATGCCCGGGGCGCCATCCATGTCGTGCAGGTCGGGCGTGCCGTCCTCGATGCGGGTGGGATAGGGGGTCTCGGTCATGTGGGCCCTTCGGGGATCGTGTCGCCTCCGCGGCTCCTGCCACGGCGATCCCCCGGCAGGGACTGCCGGGGGCGGGCGGCCCGTCGGGCGGGCCGCGGCCGGATCAGAGATCCATCAGCAGACGGCGCGGATCCTCGAGCGCCTCCTTGACGCGGACGAGGAAGGTCACCGCGCCCTTGCCGTCGACGATGCGGTGATCGTAGCTGAGGGCAAGGTACATCATCGGGCGGATCTTGATCTCGCCATCGACCACCATCGGCCGCTCCTGGATCTTGTGCATGCCGAGGATGCCCGACTGCGGGGGGTTCAGGATCGGCGAGGACATCAGCGAGCCGTAGACGCCGCCGTTCGAGATCGTGAAGGTGCCGCCCTGCATCTCGGCCATCGAGAGCTTGCCGTCACGGGCGCGCTTGCCCTTCTCGGCGATGGCGCCCTCGATCTCGGCGAAGGACTTGGAATCCACGTCGCGGATCACCGGCACCACGAGGCCCTGCGGCGTGCCCGCGGCGATGCCCATGTGCACGAAGTTCTTGTAGACCACCTCGTTGCCGTCGATCTCGGCGTTGACCTCGGGGACCTCCTTCAGGGCGTGCACGCAGGCCTTGGTGAAGAAGGACATGAAGCCCAGGCGCACGCCGTGCTTCTTCTCGAAGAGATCCTTGTACTGGCTGCGCAGCGCCATGGTCTCGGTCATGTCCACCTCGTTGTAGGTGGTCAGCATGGCCGCCGTGTTCTGCGCGTCCTTGAGGCGCTTGGCGATGGTCTGGCGCAGGCGGGTCATCTTGACCCGCTCCTCGCGGTCGGCGTCCTCGGCCGGCGAGGGGGCGCGCTGCGGCTGCGGCGCCGAGGCATCGGCGGCGGGCGCCGATTTCGCGGCGGCCACGGCGGCCGAGACGTCGGACTTCATGACGCGGCCGTCCTTGCCCGACCCCTGCACCTGGTCGCGCGAGAGGCCGGCCTCGGCCATGGCCTTCTTGGCCGAGGGCGCATCCTCGATGTCGCCCTTGGGACCGCCGTTGCCGGCGGGGGGCGTGTCGTACTGGGTGCCGCCCGCGCCCTCTTCCTTCTGCGCGGGGGGCGAGGCGCCGGCGCTGCCCGCCTCGCCCGACGAGATCACCGCCAGCTTGGCGTCGGCCTGCACGGTCTCGCCCTCGGGCGCGACGATCTCGGCCAAGGTGCCGGCCGCGGGGGCGGGAACCTCGACCGAGACCTTGTCGGTCTCGAGCTCGCAGAGCATCTCGTCCTGCGCGACGGCGTCGCCGACCTTCTTGAACCAGGTCGAGACGGTCGCCTCGGACACGGACTCGCCCAGCGAGGGCACCATCACGTCGACGGACTCGCCGCCGCCACCGCCGCCGGACGCGGCAGGCTTCTCCTCGCCGCCCGAGGATGTCTGCTCGGAGGAGGAGGACGACGCCTTGGACGAGCTGTCCGCCCCGGCTTCGTCCGAGGCCGAGATGTTGGCGAGCAGCGCATCGACGCCGACGGTGTCGCCCTCGTTCGCGACGATGTCGGCCAGCTTGCCCGCGGCCGGCGAGGGCACCTCGACGGTGACCTTGTCGGTTTCCAGCTCGCACAGCATCTCGTCCACGGCCACGCTGTCACCCGGCTTCTTGAACCAGGTCGCCACGGTGGCCTCGGTCACGGATTCCCCGAGCGTGGGGACGCGCACTTCGGTCGTCATCAGTTCAGTTCCCTTCGATGGTCAGCGCCTCGTCCACGAGCGCCGCTTGTTGTGCCTTGTGCTGGCTGGCCAGGCCCGTCGCGGGCGAGGCCGAGGTGGCGCGGCCCACGTAGCGCGGGCGCGGATGCTTGGCGTCGATGCGGCTCAGCACCCACTCGATGTTGGGCTCGATGAAGGTCCAGCCGCCCTGGTTCTTGGGCTCTTCCTGGCACCAGATCACCTCGGCCTGCTTGAAGCGCTCCATCTCCTTCACGAGGCTCATGGCCGGGAAGGGATAGAACTGCTCGATCCGCATCAGGTAGACGTCGTCGATGCCGCGGCTGTCACGCTCTTCGAGCAGGTCGTAGTAGACCTTGCCCGAGCACATGACGACGCGCTTGATCTTGTCGTCGGGTGCCAGCTTGGTGTCGCTCTCGCCGGATTCCGCGCTGTCCCACAGGATGCGGTGGAAGCTCGAGCCGCTGGTGAAGTCCGCCGCCTCGGAGACGCAGAGCTTGTGGCGCAGCAGCGACTTGGGCGTCATCAGGATCAGCGGCTTGCGGTAGCTCCGGTGCAGCTGCCGGCGCAGGATGTGGAAGTAGTTCGCCGGGGTCGAGCAGTTGGCGACGATCATGTTGTCCTGGCCGCACATCTGCAGGAAGCGCTCGAGGCGCGCCGAGCTGTGCTCGGGGCCCTGGCCCTCGTAGCCGTGCGGCAGCAGGCACACGAGGCCCGACATCCGCAGCCACTTGCTCTCGCCCGAGCTGATGAACTGGTCGAACATGATCTGCGCGCCGTTGGCGAAGTCGCCGAACTGCGCCTCCCAGAGCACCAGCGCGTTGGGCTCGGCCAGCGAGTAGCCGTACTCGAACCCGCAGACCGCGTATTCCGAGAGCGCCGAGTCGATGACCTCGTAGCGGGCCTGGCCCTCGCGGATGTGGTTGAGCGGGTAGTAACGGTCCTCGTCCTCCTGGTTGATGAGGCCCGAGTGCCGCTGCGAGAAGGTGCCGCGCGTGCTGTCCTGCCCGGCAAGGCGCACGGGATAACCCTCGGTCAGCAGGGCGCCGAAGGCAATGGACTCGGCGGTGGCCCAGTCGAAGCCCTGGCCGCTTTCGAACATCTTGCGACGCGCGTCGAGGAAGCGGCCCACCGTCCGGTGCAGCGGGAAGCCTTCGGGCACGGTGGTCAGACCCTTGCCGATCTGCTCGAGCGTCTCTTCCTTGATCGCGGTCTCGCCGCGCTGGTAGTTGCCCTTTTCCTGCTGGTCGAGGTGCGACCAGCGCCCGTCCAGCCAGTCGGCCTTGTTGGGCTTGTAGGTCTTGCCGGCCTCGAACTCCTCGTTGAGATGGGACTGGAAGGCGGCCTTCATGTCCTCGATCTCGCCCTCGGGGATGAGGCCGTCCTTGACCAGCCGCTCGGTGTAGAGCGTCAGCGTCGTCTTGTGGCCCTTGATCTGCTTGTACATCACCGGGTTGGTGAACATGGGCTCGTCGCCCTCGTTGTGACCGAACCGGCGGTAGCAGAACATGTCGATGACCACGTCCTTGCCGAACTTCTGGCGGAACTCGGTCGCGACCTTGGCGGCGTGCACCACGGCCTCCGGGTCGTCGCCGTTGACGTGGAAGATCGGCGCCTCGACCACCAGCGCGTTGTCGGTGGGGTAGGGCGAGGAGCGCGAGAAGTGCGGCGCGGTGGTAAAGCCGATCTGGTTGTTCACCACGACGTGGATCGTGCCGCCCGTGCGGTGGCCGCGCAGGCCCGAGAGCGCGAAGCATTCCGCCACGACGCCCTGGCCGGCAAAGGCCGCGTCACCGTGCAGCAGAACCGGCAGCACCTGCTTGCGCTCGGTGTCGTGCAGCTGGTCCTGCTTGGCGCGGACCTTGCCCAGCACCACCGGGTTCACCGCCTCGAGGTGCGAGGGGTTCGCGGTCAGCGACAGGTGCACCTCGTTGTCGTCGAAGGTGCGGTCCGAAGAGGCGCCGAGGTGGTATTTCACGTCGCCCGAGCCGTCCACGTCCTCGGGCTTGAAGCTGCCGCCCTGGAACTCGTTGAAGATCGCGCGGTAGGGCTTGTTCATCACGTTGGCCAGCACCGAGAGGCGGCCGCGGTGGGGCATGCCGAAGACGACTTCCTTGACCCCCAGGGCGCCGCCGCGCTTGATGATCTGCTCCAGCGCCGGAATCGCGCTTTCGCCGCCGTCGAGGCCGAAACGCTTGGTGCCCATGTACTTGACGTGCAGGAACTTCTCGAAGCCCTCGGCCTCGACCATCTTGTTGAGGATCGCGCGCCGGCCCTCGCGGGTGAACTTCACCTCCTTGCCGTAGCCCTCAATCCGCTCCTTGAGCCAGGCCGACTGCTCGGGGTCCGAAATGTGCATGTACTGCAGCGCGAAGGTGCCGCAGTAGGTGCGTTTGAGCACTGCCATGATCTCGCGCAGCGATGCGATCTGAAGACCCAGCACGTTGTCGATGAAGATCGGCCGGTCCATGTCGGCCTCGGTGAAGCCGTAGGCCTTGGGATCGAGCTCGGGGTGGGGCGAGCGGCCGTGCAAGCCCAGCGGGTCGAGATCCGCCGCGAGGTGCCCGCGGATGCGGTGCGCGCGGATGATCATCAGCGCGCGGATGCTGTCCAGCACCGCCCGCTTGATCTGGTCGTCGGTCAGCTTGACGCCGCTGGCCTCGGCCTTGTCGGCGATCTTCTGCTTGGCACCCTTGGCCTCGGCCGGAACGGCGGGCATCGGCCATTCGCCGGTCAGGGCGGCGGTCAGGTCGTCCTCGGGCTGGGGCGGCCAGTCGCGGCGCTCCCACGAGGGGCCGGCGGCCTCCTTGCTGACATTGGCACCCTCGTCGCCGAGCGCCTCGAAGAACTCGGCCCAGGCTTCATCGACCGCGTTCGGGTCGTTGGCGTAGCGCGCATACATCTGTTCGAGGTATTCCGCGTTGGCGCCCTGCATGAAGCTCGAGGCGTGAAAGACATCGTTGGGGCTTTGATCCGTCATCGCGCGCGTCCTTTTCTGACCGATCGCTGAAGCAGCAGGAGAGGAACCCGGGTGGCCAGGTGCCTGTCATGATGCTCGTCGGTTTCCTCTTCGTTTTCAATGGCAGGCCCCGGGTCCGGCCCGGGACATGCCTGTCATGCTGGCAATTGCGGCCGTCGGCCCCGGGGTCAAGCCCGGGGCCGGGCGCATCAGCCTTTCTTGATCGCTTCCATCACGGCCTCGCCCAGCTTGGCGGGGCTGTCCGCGACCACGATCCCGGCCGACTTCATGGCCTCGATCTTGTCGTCGGCGCCGCCCTTGCCGCCGGCGACGATGGCGCCCGCGTGGCCCATGCGGCGGCCCGGAGGCGCCGTGCGGCCGGCGATGAAGCCCGCGGTCGGCTTCCAGCGGCCCTTCTTCTTCTGTTCCTTGAGGAACTCGGCCGCGTCTTCCTCGGCCGAACCGCCGATCTCGCCGATCATGATGATCGACTCGGTCTCGGGATCGTCCAGGAACATGTCCAGCACGTCGATGTGCTCGGTGCCCTTGATCGGATCGCCGCCGATGCCCACGGCCGAGGACTGGCCCAGGCCCATGTCGGTGGTCTGCTTGACCGCCTCGTAGGTCAGCGTGCCCGAGCGCGAGACCACGCCCACCGAGCCGCGCTTGTGGATGTGGCCCGGCATGATGCCGATCTTGCAGGCGTCGGGGGTGATGACGCCCGGGCAGTTGGGCCCGATCAGGCGCGACTTGCTGTCGACCAGCGCGCGCTTGACCTTCATCATGTCCAGCACCGGGATGCCCTCGGTGATGCAGACGATGAGCTCGATCTCGGCGTCGATCGCCTCGAGGATCGAATCCGCGGCGAAGGGCGGCGGGACGTAGATCACCGATGCGTTCGCCTCGGTCTTCTGCACGGCCTCGTGGACCGAGTTGAAGACCGGCAGGCCGAGGTGCTCGGCGCCGCCTTTTCCGGGGGTGACGCCGCCGACCATCTTGGTGCCGTAGGCGATGGCCTGTTCGGAGTGGAAGGTGCCCTGCGAGCCGGTGAAGCCCTGACAGATGACCTTGGTGTTTTCGTCGACGAGGACTGCCATCTTGGCGTTCTCCTGATTTCTTGCGGACGTGCCGCGTCAAATTCCAGTGGTGCGGGCGAGCGGGCCGCTAGGGCCCCGGGCTCCGCCCGGTCGCGCCTCGACCGCTCCGGAGGAGCGATCGCCGGGGCCGGGGCCCCGGAGCGGCGCTCACCCCTTGACCGCCTTCACGATCTTCTCGGCACCGTCGCTCAGGTCGTCGGCGGCGATCACGTTCAGACCGGAGTCCGCGATGATCTGCTTGCCCTGCTCGACGTTGGTGCCTTCCAGGCGCACGACCAGCGGAACCTGCAGGCCCACTTCCTTGACCGCGGCGATCACGCCCTCGGCGATCACGTCGCAGCGCATGATGCCGCCGAAGATGTTGACCAGGATGCCCTTCACGTTCTTGTCGGACGTGATGATCTTGAAGGCCTCGGTCACCTTCTCCTTGGTCGCGCCGCCGCCCACGTCGAGGAAGTTGGCCGGCTCGCCGCCGTAGAGCTTGATGATGTCCATGGTCGCCATGGCCAGGCCCGCGCCGTTCACCATGCAGCCGATCTCGCCGTCCAGCGCGATGTAGTTCAGGTCATGCTGCGAGGCCGCGAGTTCCTTGGGGTCTTCCTCGGTCTCGTCGCGCAGGCCGACGATGTCAGGGTGGCGGTACAGCGCGTTGGCATCGAAGCCCGCCTTGCAGTCGAGGCACTTGAGGTTGCCGTCGGTGGTCACGATCAGCGGGTTGATCTCCAGCATCTCCATGTCCTTCTCGACGAACATCTTGTAGAGATTGCCGACGAGCGTGGCGCACTGGCGGATCTGCTTGCCCTCGAGACCCAGCGCAAAGGCGATGCGGCGGCCGTGGAAGCCCTGGTAGCCGGTGGCCGGGTCGATCGAGAACGACAGGATCTTGTCGGGCGTGTTGGCCGCGACTTCCTCGATGTCCATGCCGCCCTCGGTCGAGCAGACAAAGGAGATGCGGCTGCTGACGCGATCCACGAGCAGCGCGAGGTAGAGTTCGCGCTCGATGTCCGAGCCGTCCTCGATGTAGATGCGGTTGACCTGCTTGCCGGCCTCTCCGGTCTGGTGCGTCACCAGCGTGTGGCCCAGCATGCGGTTGGTCTCTTCAGCCGCTTCCTCCACCGACTTGGCAAGGCGAACGCCGCCCTTCTCGCCGGCGTCGTGCTCCTTGAAGTGGCCCTTGCCGCGACCGCCCGCGTGGATCTGCGCCTTCACGACCCAGAGAGGTCCGTCCAGTTCGCCCGCCGCCGTCTTGGCATCGTTCGCCGTCAGCACGACGCGGCCGTCCGAGACCGGGCAGCCGTAGTCGCGCAGAAGCGCTTTTGCCTGATATTCGTGGATGTTCATGGAAGACTCGTCCCATCTTGCTGCGATTTCTCCGCCGGTATAAGCCCGTGCGACCGCCGAGGTTAAACGAAATATCGCGCAGATTGACGATTTGAGCGGATTTTCCGACATACGTGATCACACGCCGGAAGCGTGTGATCACAAACTTCGGCGCTGCCCGAAAACCGGGCGCGCTAACATGGAATCCGTGCGATTCGTGTGTCGGCGTCGCTGTGCGGCGGGGGGTGTGCCGGTGCGGGACGGGCGCGGCGGCCCTTGCCGGGGGCGGGGACGAGGCGGCCGATGCAGCCCGTTCCCTGTCGCGCGGAAGGTCGCCGCAGGGCGGCCGCGTCGCGCGCAGTCGGCGCCGGGGCAGCCGGCGCCGTGCGTGGTCGGCCGGCCCCGGCGCATCCGCGCGGGGGCCGGCCTCGGGATATCAGGCGAGGGTTTCGTCGATGCCCTTGCAGGCCTCGACCAGGCCCTTCACGGCGCTGACCGAGTTGTCGAACATCGCCTGCTCGTCCTTGGTCATCTTGATGTCGACGATGCGCTCGATGCCCTTGTCGCCGATCACCGTCGGCACGCCGACGTAGAAGCCGTCCAGGCCGAACTCGCCGTCGCAGAAGGCGGCGCAGGGCAGCACGCGCTTCTGGTCCTTGAGATAGGCCTCGGCCATCTCGATGGCGCTGGTGGCGGGCGCGTAGAAGGCCGAGCCGGTCTTCAGCAGGCCGACGATCTCGGCGCCGCCGTCACGGGTGCGCTGCACGATGGCGTCCAGCTTCTCCTGCGTGGTCCAGCCCATCTTGACGAGGTCGGGCAGCGGGATGCCGGCGACGGTCGAGTAGCGGGTCAGCGGCACCATGGTGTCGCCGTGGCCGCCCAGCACGAAGGCGGTGACGTCCTTCATCGAGACGTCGAACTCGAGGCTCAGGAAGTGGCGGAAGCGCGCGCTGTCCAGCACGCCGGCCATGCCGCAGACCTTCTGCGGGGGCAGGCCCGAAAACTTCTGCAGCGCCCAGACCATGGCGTCGAGCGGGTTGGTGATGCAGATGACGAAGGCGTCGGGTGCGTTGGCGGCGATGCCTTCGCCGACGGCCTTCATGACCTTGAGGTTGATGCCCAGCAGGTCGTCGCGGCTCATGCCCGGCTTGCGCGGCACGCCGGCGGTCACGATGCAGACATCCGCGCCGGCGATGTCGGCGTAGTCCTGCGTGCCCTTCAGCTTGGCGTCGAATCCTTCAGCGGGGCCCGACTCGGCGATGTCGAGCGCCTTGCCCTCGGGCGTGCCCTCGGAGATGTCGAAGAGGACGACGTCGCCCAGTTCCTTGAGCGCCGCGAGGTGGGCAAGCGTGCCGCCGATCTGTCCCGCGCCGATCAGGGCGATCTTGGGTCTGGCCATGGATCTGTTCTCCGCTCCATATGTAAATCCGCTGTTTGGGTAAGGGTTTGGCTTGCGGCGCGCAAGAGCGCTGCAGAGCGGCATGACCCCGGGTGCGGGCTGGCCCCGCCCGGATGTTGGCGCTAAAGCGCGAAAAACCGGGAGGTTAGGAGCGAATGGAGCTGTTTAGCTGGCAGGTGTTTTGCGTGGCGGTCCCGGCGGTGATCTTCGCTGGGGTGTCGAAGGCGGGCTTCGGATCGGGCGCGGCCTTTGCCAGCGCGACGATTCTCGCGCTGGTGCTCGAGCCCGGCGCGGCGCTGGGCGTCATGTTGCCGCTGCTGATGCTGATCGACGCGGGCAGCCTGCCGGCCTACTGGCGGCGCTGGGCCTGGCCCGAGGCACGCGTCCTGCTGCTGGGCAGCCTGCCCGGCACGCTGCTCGGCGCATGGTTCTACGCCGGCGCGGACCCCGACGCGATCCGCCTGCTGATCGGCGCCATCTCGGTCGGCTTCGTGACCTGGCAACTGGCGCAGAAGGTCGGGCTCGCCGGCCTCACCGCCCGTCGCTTCGGCACGGTCGCGGGCGGGCTCGCGGGCGCCGGGCTGGGCTTCACCAGCTTCATCAGCCACGCCGGCGGGCCCGTGGCGGCGGTCTTCCTGCTGGGCCGCGGGCTCGACAAGACCCGCTACCAGGCGACCACCGTGCTCGTCTTCTGGGCGGTCAACCTGCTCAAGGCCGGGCTCTACGGCGCCATGGGCGTCTTCACCCTGCAGACCTTCGCCTTCGACCTCGCGCTCGCGCCCTTCGCGTTGCTGGGCACATGGCTCGGCGTCCGGGCACACCGCGCGGTGCCCGAGCGCGCCTTCTTCGCGCTCACCTACGTCCTGCTGGCGGTGACCGGCGGCAAGCTCATCCTCGACGCCGTGACCTGAGCGACCGGCTCAGGCGTCGTGCTCGGGGATCGGCAACGCCTCGGCCAGCGTTTCGAAGGCCTTGCCGCTCGCGACCAGGCAGGTGACGCCGCCGGTGGTGGTCACCGTGATGGTCCAGGTCCCGGTCTCGTCCGAGGCAAAGACCTCCATCAGCGCGTTGTTGTTGCCCAGCCCGATGGACTGGCGCGTCTCGCCGTATTTCTCGGCCAGGCGCATCACCACCTGGTCCCGCGCGGCGCAGGCACGGCCCTCGGCCCGGGCCAGCCCCGTGAAAACGGTCATCATCAGCAGTGCCGTTACGATCGTGCGTGTCATCTGCATCACCCTTTCGGCTGTCGCGTCCGGCGCATCCGGCCGGTCCTGCGCATCGTCCCCTCGGGTCGTCTTCGCTCCGGGCGATCTCTGCCGGATCTTGCCCTGGGTCCGCAGTCTGCGCGGCAACTGCCAAGGATTGGTTAACGGAGGGGCCGGTATAGGAAATGCCTTGTTTTCTGCGGACTCTCTGCGGCGCGGCAAATTCGACCTTGCACATTTCGGCAAACAATGGCTCATTCCGCGCAACTTTATTACGCCAAGACCACGCCAAGGGAGGTGACCATGGATCTCGCGCTGCGCCCCTATCGTTCGGTGCTCTACATTCCCGGCTCCAAGGACCGTGCGCTCGACAAGGCCCGCACGCTGACCGTGGACGCGATCATCTTCGACCTCGAGGACGCCGTCGCGCCCGGCGAGAAGGTCTCGGCGCGCGACACGCTGGCCGCCGCGCTGGCGCAGGGCGGCTATGGCCGCCGGACCCGGATCGTGCGGATCAACGGGCTCGAGACCGAGTGGGGCGAGGCCGACGCGAAGGCCGCCGACGCCATGGACTGCGACGCCATCCTGCTGCCCAAGGTCGAAAGCACCGCCCAGCTCGACGCGCTGGCCAGGCTCACCGACAAGCCGCTCTGGGCCATGATGGAGACGCCCGCGGGCATCCTCAACGCGCAGGCCATCGGCGCGCATCCGCGGCTGATGGGCATGGTCATGGGCACCAACGACCTCGCCAAGGAACTCAGCGCGCGCTTCCGTGCCGACCGGCTGCCGATGATGTCGGCTCTGGGCCACTGCCTGCTCGCGGCCAAGGCCACCGACTGCGTGATCGTCGACGGCGTCTACAACGCCTTCAAGGACGACGCCGGGCTTGCCGAGGAATGTCACCAGGGCCGCGACATGGGCTTCGACGGCAAGACGCTGATCCACCCCGCGCAGCTCGAGACCGCCAACGCCGCCTTCGCGCCCACCGAGGCCGAGGTCGAGCTCGCCCGCCGCCAGATCGAGGCCTACGAGGCCGCCGAGAAGGAAGGGCAGGGGGTTGCCGTGGTCGACGGCAAGATCGTCGAGAACCTGCACGTCGCGACGGCGAAATCCACGCTCGCCAAGGCCGAGGCCATTGCTGCCCTGAGCGAATGATCGCAGGGTGACCGGGCCACGCACCGGTCAAAGGAGACACCCATGGCCCTTCTCGTTCTCGGCGTTCTGCTGTGGTGGGGCGCCCACCTGTTCAAGCGCATCGCCCCCGGCCCGCGCGCCTCGATGGGCGACAAGGGCAAGGGCCTCGTCGCCGCGGCGCTGGCCGTCGCGATCCTGCTGATGATCTTCGGCTACAAGGCCGCCGACGGCGCCTTCTTCTGGGGCCGTCACCCCGCGACGGTGGGCATCAACAACCTGCTGATGCTGGCCTCGCTTTACTTCTTCTCGCCCGGGCCCAAGAAGGGCGCGCTCTTTTACCGGATGCGCCACCCGATGCTCACGGGCTTCCTGCTGTGGACGGTCGCGCACCTGCTGGTGAACGGCGACGTCCCCTCCTTCGTGCTCTTCGGCGGGCTCGGCATCTGGGCCGTCGTCGAGATGATCGTCATCAACCGCGCCGAACCCGAATGGACGCCTCCCGCCAAGGGGCCGATCAAGAAGGATGTCATCTTCCTTGCCGCCAGCCTCGTGCTGCTGGTCGTGATCGGCTTCGTCCACACCTGGCTCGGCTACCCAGCTTTCGGATAACGCCATGAAGCTCTACCGTTTTCTCTCCGAGGACGACACCTCGGCCTTCTGCCACAAGGTTTCGGCCGCGCTCGACAAGGGCTGGGAGTTGCACGGCGGCCCCACCTATGCCTTCGATGCCGCCAACGGCGTCATGCGCTGCGGCCAGGCCGTGGTGAAAGACGTCGAGGGCACCTACCACCCCGACCTCAAGCTGGGGGAGCAGTGACATGGCAGCCAAGACCAACGCGGGACGCTTCTTCGAGGATTATGCCATCGGCCAGGTCATCGACCACGCCGTGCCCCGGACCGTGTCCGGCGGCGAGCGCGCGCTCTACCACGCGCTCTACCCCGCCCGGCACGCGCTGGCCTCCTCGGACGCCTTCGCCCAGGCCTGCGGTCTGCCCGCGGCGCCCATCGACGAACTGGCGGCCTTCCACGTGGTCTTCGGCAAGACCGTCCCCGATGTCTCGCTGAACGCGGTGGCGAACCTCGGCTATGCCGAGGGCCGCTGGCTGCGCCCGGTCTGGCCCGGCGACACGCTGCGCTCGGCCTCCGAGGTCATCGGCCTCAAGCAGAACTCCAACGGCAAGACGGGCGTGGTCTACGTCCGCACGGTCGGCCGCAACCAGCGCGACGAGGCGGTGATGGAATATTGCCGCTGGGTCATGGTGCGCAAGCACGACCTGGACGCACCGGCCCCCGAGACCGTGCTGCCCGACCTCAAGCCCGCGCTGGACCCGCAGGATCTCGTGGTGCCGCAGGGGCTCGATTTCAGCGCCTACGACTTCACCCTCGCGGGCGAGCCGCACCGCTGGGGCGACTACGAGGTGGGCGAGACCATCGACCACGTCGATGGTGTCACCATCGAGGAGGCCGAGCACATGATGGCCACGCGCCTCTGGCAGAACACCGCCAAGGTGCACTTCGACGCCACCCTGCGCGAGGACGGCCGCCGCCTGATCTACGGCGGGCACGTCATCTCGCTCGCCCGCGCTCTGTCGTTCAACGGGCTTGCCAACGCGCAGACGATCGTCGGCCTCAACGGCGGGGCCCATGCCAACCCCTGCTTTGCCGGCGACACCGTCCGCGCCTGGTCCGAGGTGCTCGACAAGGCCGAGACCGATGCCCCCGGCGTGGGCGCGATCCGCCTGCGGCTGGTGGCCACAAAGGGCGGCGCGCCCTTCGAGCTCAAGGGCGAGGACGGCAAGTATCGCCCCGATGTCCTGCTCGATCTCGACTACTGGGCGCTCATGCCGCTCTGAGCGGCGCGCCTGCCGTCACGTTTACGTCGCGAAACGGCGCGGTCTCGGCTAGTCTTCCGACGGGGAGAGGATTCGCAGTGCAAGTCTCGGAGGCAGACGATGGTACAGATGCGACTTCCCGCGGAACCCGCCGAGGTTCTCGACATTCCCGAAAGCGACATTCCCGAGGTTGTGGGCGCACTCGTCGCCGAAAAGCGGCTCAGCACGCTGATGTCGGCGATCCACGCAAACCTCTGGTCCGACGATCCCGCCCTGCGGCAGCAGGGCACGGCGGCGCTCCGGCGGCTCGGCTTCCCCGATTGAGTCGCCCCCCGGTGCGTGCCTCCGCGCGCCCCGCATCACATGTTACCGCGAACGCCGCGCGCGGCCCCGAGTTTTGTGATCACACATTTCCGCGTGTGATCACGATTTCCGCGCAAATTGCCGCAATGCCCCGAAAAATCGCCCCGCATGGGGCATCGGTCTCGTGACACGGGTGGCGTAAAGCCGCTAGAACCCCGTGCAAGAGGGAACCGAAAGGACACGCCATGGCCGAGAAGACCCAGGTCGACCGCCCGCTCTCGCCCTTCATGATCGGGCCGTACTACCGACCGCAGCTAACCTCCATCTCCTCCATCCTGACCCGCATCACCGGCAATGCGCTGATCGTCGGCGTCATCCTGATGGTCTGGTGGTTCCTCGCGCTTGCCGCGGGGCCGGAGTATTTCGAGACCGCCGAGTGGTGGATCACCTCCTGGGTCGGCAACATCGTGATGTTCCTGTCGCTCTGGGCGGTCTGGTATCACTACCTCGCCGGGCTGCGTCACCTGATCTGGGACGCCGGCAAGGGCCTCGAGCTCGAGACCGCCGAGAAGCTGGGATGGATCTGCGTCTACGGGTCCGTCGTACTCACGGTCATCACCGTTCTCATTCTCTGGATCTGAGGGAGGCATCGCGATGCGTTACCTGACCGACCGCAAGCGCGCCGAAGGCAAGGGCGCCGCCCACTCCGGCACCGAACATCACTGGTACATGATCGTCAGCTCC
This sequence comes from Salipiger mucosus DSM 16094, assembly GCF_000442255.1. Lineage (GTDB taxonomy): Bacteria > Pseudomonadota > Alphaproteobacteria > Rhodobacterales > Rhodobacteraceae > Salipiger > Salipiger mucosus. Next base: position 509,750 of record NZ_KE557273.1, read on the forward strand.
GTGGCGCTGGCCTTCCTCGTGCCCACCTTCCTCTTCATCTTCGGCCGCGCGCTGGGGTCGGGCTACGAATCCGCGCTCGCCACCTTCGAGAGCCCCTTCCCGGCGATCCTCGCGGGGCTGGTGATCTTCGTGGGCCTCCAGCACTTCCACAAGGGCGCCCGCGTGGCGATCGAGGACTACGCCCAGGGCACCACCCGCAAGCTGCTCATCATGGCGACGGTCGGGCTCAGCTACGTGCTGATCGCCGCCGGCATCTTCGCGATCGCCAAGATCGCCCTCTGAGACAACGGAAAGACCCGAGATATGGCTGCATACGAATACGAGACGCATGATTATGACGTCGTGGTCGTCGGGGCAGGGGGCGCGGGTCTGCGCGCCACGCTCGGCATGGCCGAACAGGGGCTGCGCACGGCCTGCGTGACCAAGGTCTTCCCGACCCGGTCGCACACCGTCGCCGCGCAGGGCGGCATCGCCGCCTCGCTCTCCAACATGGGCCCCGACAACTGGCAGTGGCACATGTACGACACCGTCAAGGGGTCGGACTGGCTGGGCGACACCGACGCGATGGAATACCTCGCGCGCTCGGCGCCCGCCGCCGTATACGAGCTGGAACACTACGGCGTGCCCTTCTCGCGCACCGAAGAGGGCAAGATCTACCAGCGTCCCTTCGGCGGCCACACCACCGAGTTCGGCGAGGGCCCGCCGGTGCAGCGCACCTGCGCCGCCGCCGACCGCACCGGCCACGCGATCCTGCACACGCTCTACGGCCAGTCGCTCAAGAACAACGCCGAGTTCTACATCGAGTATTTCGCCATCGACCTCATCATGTCCGAAGACGGCATTTGCCAGGGCGTGCTCTGCTGGAAACTCGACGACGGCACCTTCCACGTCTTCAACGCCAAGATGGTCGTGCTGGCCACCGGCGGTTACGGCCGGTCCTACTTCTCCGCGACCTCGGCGCACACCTGCACCGGCGACGGCGGCGGCATGGTGGCCCGCGCGGGTCTCGCGCTGCAGGACATGGAATTCGTGCAGTTCCACCCCACCGGCATCTACGGCTCGGGCTGCCTCATCACCGAGGGCGCACGGGGCGAGGGCGGCTACCTCACCAACTCCGAGGGCGAGCGCTTCATGGAGCGCTACGCGCCGACGTACAAAGACCTCGCGCCGCGCGACTACGTCTCGCGCTCCATGACCATGGAGATCCGCGAGGGCCGCGGCGTGGGCGAGCATGGCGATCACATCCACCTGAACCTCTCGCACCTGCCGAAAGAGGCGCTCGCCGAGCGGCTTCCGGGCATCTCCGAGTCGGCCAAGATCTTCGCCGGCGTGGACGTGACCAAGGAGCCGATCCCGGTCCTGCCCACCGTGCACTACAACATGGGCGGCATCCCCACGAACTACTGGGGCGAGGTGCTGAACCCGACCTCCGAGGACCCCAACGCCATCGTGCCCGGCCTCATGGCCGTGGGCGAGGCGGGCTGCGCCTCGGTGCACGGGGCGAACCGCCTCGGCTCGAACTCGCTGATCGACCTCGTTGTCTTCGGCCGCGCCGCCGCGATCCGCGCCGGCAAGGTGGTCGACCGCGAAGCCGCGCGGGGCGTGCCGAACCAGGCCTCGGTGGACAAGGCGCTCGACCGCTTCGACGGGTTGCGTCACGCCGACGGGGGCACCCCCACCGCCGAGCTGCGCCTCGAGATGCAGCGCACCATGCAGGAGGACGCCGCGGTCTTCCGCACCGACAAGACCCTCAAGCAGGGCGTCGAGAAGATGGCCGGCATCGCGGGCAAGATGGCCGACCTCAAGGTCACCGACCGGACGCTGATCTGGAACTCGGACCTGATGGAGACGCTCGAGCTCACCAACCTCATGCCCAACGCGCTGGCCACCATCGTCGGCGCCGAAGCGCGCAAGGAAAGCCGCGGGGCCCATGCCCACGAGGACTACCCCGAGCGCGACGACGACAACTGGCGCGTGCACTCCATCGCCCATCTCGAGGGCAACGAGGTCAAGCTCACCTACCGTCCCGTGATCCTCGATCCGCTGACCGAGGAGAAGGAGGGCGGCATCGAGCTCAAGCGCATCGCGCCCAAGGCCCGGACCTTCTGATGAAGGCAGGGGTCGCCCTTTCGGCTTTCGGGCTTCTCGCGCTGGCGTCCTGCGCCAGCGGCCGGGGCGATCCCGTCGTGCACTGCATGATCCAGGTCGACCCGCCCGGCGCCTACGACTACGACGGCGGCCAGACGCCGCCTCTCGTCGTGCCGGGCGAAGGCGGCACGCAGGCCGGGGCCGACGCGGTCAACGCCTGCCTGCGCGCCTCGCCGACCGTCGGATCGCGCGCCACCGTCGAGACCGAAACCGCGACCGGCGCCACGGTCCGGAGCTACACCTACGGCACGCCGCCGTCGCGACCCTCCGAGCGTGTCGTGGCGAGTGCCGCCGCCGCACCCGCGCCCGGTGCCCTGGCCGCGACCAGCGGTCTCTGCACGCCGGGCGCGCCGGTGATCTACAGGGGGACGACCTATTGCCCCGGACCATGATGCGCCTCCCGTACGTTTTTCCCGTACTTGTCGTACTGTCCGCCTGCAGTCAGGTGACCAGTACAGTCGCGCCCGTGCGCGACACGCTGGCCCGCGACACGGCCCGCCGGGCGATCACGCCCGTGGTCATCCAGCGGGTCGAGGGGATCCCCACCGAGCGCGCCGTGACCTGCGTTCTCGACACGGCGGACGATGCGCAACTCAATGGAATCATGCAGGATTCCCTGGACGGCCCCACCCAGATGACGACACGCATCGTGACCGACATCGCCTTCTCCGAGCCCGCGCAGGTCTGTTTCCGCCGCGGCCCGCTCTGGCGCTGGCTTGGCCGCAGGGCAGGCATATGACCTTGATTTCCCGCCATAAAATCCCCGCGCTGGCCCTCGTCGCCGGTCTCGTCCTCGCGGCCTGCTCACCCCAGGCCCAGGACCGCATCGCCCGCGACGCGGCCCGCTCGACGGTCAACCGCGTCGTCACCGACCGCTTCCCGGGCGTGCCCGTGGAGCCCGCGATCAACTGCATCATCGACAACGCCTCGGCCACGCAAATATATGCTTTGGCTGGGGATTCCGTCACCGGACCGACCGAAAGCACCGTCGAGATCGTCCGCGACATCGTCTCGAAACGCGAGACGCTGACCTGCCTGGCCGCCGAGGGGCTGCCGGCACTCATCCGATAGGAGAGAGACATGGTTCAATTTACCCTGCCCAAGAACTCGAAGATCCGGACCGGCAAGACCTGGCCCAAGCCCGAGGGCGCCACCAACGTCCGCGCCTTCCGGATCTACCGCTGGAACCCCGAGGACGGCGAGAACCCGCGGGTCGACACCTACCATGTCGACATGGACAAGTGCGGCCCGATGGTCCTGGACGCGCTCATCAAGATCAAGAACGAGATCGACCCGACGCTGACCTTCCGCCGCTCCTGCCGCGAGGGCATCTGCGGCTCCTGCGCGATGAATATCGACGGAATCAACACCTTGGCCTGCATCTACGGCCTCGACGAGATCAAGGGCGACGTCTCGATCTACCCGCTGCCGCACATGCCGGTGGTCAAGGACCTGATCCCCGACCTGACGCACTTCTACGCGCAGCACGCCTCGATCATGCCCTGGCTCGAGACCAAGACGAACCGCCCCGAGAAGGAGTGGCGCCAGTCGATCGAGGACCGCAAGAAGCTCGACGGCCTCTATGAATGCGTGATGTGCGCATCCTGCTCGACGGCCTGCCCGAGCTACTGGTGGAACTCCGACCGCTACCTCGGCCCGGCGGCGCTGCTGCACGCCTACCGCTGGATCATCGACAGCCGCGACGAAGCCACGGGCGAGCGTCTCGACGACCTCGAGGACCCCTTCAAGCTCTATCGCTGCCACACGATCATGAACTGCGCCAAGACCTGCCCCAAGGGTCTGAACCCGGCCAAGGCCATCGCGGAGATCAAGAAGATGATGCTCAACCGCGTCGTCTGAATCGCGGTGGAGAGCGTCCACACCGGCCTGATCCTCGCCACGCTGGCGGGGACCAGCATCCCGGTCGGCGCGCTTCTGGCCGTGCTGGAAAACCGGCTGCCCGGCGCGCTGCACGAGCGCCTGCGCCACACGGTCACCGCCTTCGGGGGCGGGGCCCTTTTTCTCGGCCATCGCCCTCGTGCTGGTGCCCGAAGCCGCGGCGCGCCTGCCCGCGGCGCCCCTGCTGGCCCTTTTCCTGGGCGGGGGGCTGATCTTCTACATCGTCGATGCGGCCCTCTCGCGGCTCGCCAATGGCGGGGCGCAGTTCCTGGCAATGATGCTCGACTACGTGCCCGAGGCCATGGCCCTCGGCGCGCTGGTCGTGGGGCGGGCCGACGTCGCCATGCTCACCGCCGGCCTGATCGCGCTGCAGAACATCCCCGAAGGCTTTGCCGCCTACCGCGAGCTGATCACCGCCGGACATGCCAGCGCGCGACGGCTCTGGGTCCTCTTCCTGCTCATGGTCCCGGTCGGCACGGCCGCGGCCGCCATCGGCTTCTTCGCCCTCGCGGATCAGCCCGAGGTGCTGGCCGCCGTCATGGCCTTTGCCGCCGGCGGCATCCTCTACCTGCTGTTCCAGGACGTGGCCCCGCAGGCAAAGCTGCAATCCGCGGGCGGCCCGCCGCTCGGGGCCGTCGCGGGCTTTGCGCTGGGGCTCGCCGGGCACCTCGCGGTCGGGTGACGCCACGGCGCCTTGCACCCTGCGCATTTCGCAGTTGCAGCATCGGCAGCTTCCGCGCCGCGGCACAGGCGCTATATAGGCGTCGAGGGAGGAGCCGACAGACGACCGAAAGGCCACCCCATGCAAGAGCAGACCGTCACCCCCCGCATCGATCCCAAGGCCGCGCTGGCCGCCCTCAACGAGGCATGGGCCTATTACCAGCCCGAGCCGAAACTGGTGCGCGCCGCCCCCTCCGAAGAGGGCGAGGTGGCCTGGACCAACCCCTACTACCACGCGGCCTGAGACTGGCGCTCGGCTGGCAGGGGCGCTAGGTCTCCGGCCATGACCCGGATTCAAGAACGAGGAGGCCGGCCATGATCTTTGCGCTCGGCTTTCTCGTCGCCTTCATCCTGCTGCTGATCTTCAACCGGCCCGAACGCCGGCTCTGCCGATGGCGCGAACACCGCGACGCGGACCTCAGCACCTGGCGCTGCGTCTATTGCGGCGCCGAGACACAGAACCCGCGCGGCAAGCCCCCGCAAACGTGCTTCCGCAACAACAGCTGACCAGTCTCGAAAATTTTGTGAGTCCGGGCCACATTTTTTCTTGATCGAATCCGTGCCTCGCCCCATATGCGCGATCACAGACGCCAACGCCCGCGCCTCTGTCGAAAGGGGTTCCCCAAGTCCCCTACGGTTACGTAGCAGCGGTAACGTCTCCCTTTGAACTGGTCGGGACCTTCGGGGCCCGGGTCTGAATGGAGATGACCAATGAATGCGCACGTGACCGGGCTCGCTGCCCGCGATACCTCCGTCTTTGCCGATCGCACCGAAACCCGCCAGCTGACCCGCGCCGAGGCCTACATCCAGGCGCACGAGTTCGACCGCCCGACGCTGGTGCTCGACACCGAGGCGGTGGCGCGCCAGTACGTCGCGCTGGCACAGGGGCTGGGCCGCGCACAGGTGCACTACGCCGTGAAAGCCAACCCCGCGCCGGAGGTCCTGCGCCGCCTGGTGCAGCTCGGCTCGCACTTCGACGCGGCCTCGCGCGCCGAGATCGAGGACTGCCTCGCGGCCGGCGCCACCGCCGACCAGATCTCCTTCGGCAACACGGTCAAGAAAGTCTCGGACATCGCCTGGGCGCACCGCGCGGGCGTGACCCTCTTTGCCGCCGACGCCGAGCAGGAGCTCGAGAAGCTGGCCGAGCACGCGCCCGGAGCCGAGGTCTACATCCGCATCATCGTCGAGGCGACCGAGGCCGACTGGCCGCTGTCGCGCAAGTTCGGCTGCTCGCGCGACAAGGCGCTCGAGCTCATCGCCATGGCGAAGGGTCTCGGCCTCGCGCCGGTGGGCCTGTCGTTCCACGTGGGCTCGCAGACCCGCCGCGCCTCGATGTGGGCACCGGTGCTCGACCAGGTGGCGGCCATCTGGCATGCCGCGCGCGATGCCGGCCACGAGCTGACGCTGCTCAACATCGGCGGTGGCTTCCCGGCCTTCTACGGCGAGTCGATCGAGGCGCCCACGCTCTACGCCGCCGAGGTGATGCGCCTGGTGCACGAGCGTTTCGGCGATGTGCCGCACGTCATGGCCGAGCCGGGCCGCGGTCTCGTGGCCGAGGCAGGCGCCATCGCGGCCGAGGTGCTGCTGGTCTCGCGCAAGTCCGACAGTGACCTGCACCGCTGGGTCTATCTCGACATCGGCAAGTTCTCCGGGCTTGCCGAGACCATGGACGAGGCGATCCGCTACCAGTTCCTCACGGCGCGCGACCACGAGCCGCGTGGCGCCTGCATCCTCGCGGGGCCCTCCTGCGACAGCGCCGACGTGCTCTACGAGAAGCGTCCGGTCGAGCTGCCCATGGGCCTGCGCGCCGGCGACCGCATCGTGATCCGCTGCTGCGGCGCCTATACCTCGACCTATGCCTCCGTGGGCTTCAACGGTTTCCCGCCGCTGGACCTGGTCGTGATCTGATCCGTTTGGCGGTGCCGCGGCCCGGGGTGCTCTCCGGCCGCGGCCCGCTGCACGAGAGCGGGTTTGCGTATTTGGAACAAGAAGAAGCACGGGGCATTGGGCGCCGGGCAAGCTGTGCACGGCAGCTCTTGCGTTCGCCGGGCCGATATCGATAGCGCCGCGCCCGGTCCTTCTTCTTGTTCCAAATACGCACAAGCGGCCCGAGGCGCCGCACGGCGCTTGCACCGAGGCGCCGCTTCGGGTTCAGTCCCTCGTGAAAGGAGACCGCCCGTGACCGAGATACCTCCCGACGCGGCAGCACGCCGCGCCGCGCCGCCGGTGGTCTGCTACCCGATCGAGACCTTGCCGCAGCCTGACCTGGCGCTCTACGGTTCGGCGTTGGAGGCAGCCGAACTCGTAGAGAGCGTGACCGTTCCCCCGCGCGAGGCAGCCAGTTTCCGGGTTGCCGCCGGGCAGTTCTTCCGCATCGTGAGTGTCGAGGGGCCGCAGGTGGGCGACCTGAACCTGTGGCATGCCGGAGATCTTTCCGAGCGGTTCTATTCCGGCAAGACCCGCGCGCTGCACGGCACGCATGTCTCGAGTGGCGACCGGCTATGGTCGTCCTTCCCGCACCTGCGGCCCATGGCGACCATCGTCGAGGATACGCTGGGCTGGTACGGGATCGACGGGTTCGGCGGATCCGTGCATGACGTGATCGGCACACGCTGCGATCCCTATACCGGCAATCTCCTGTCGGGCACCCAGTATCATCATTGCTGCCATTCGAACCTGACCCGTGCGCTCGGAGACGCGCTGGACATGCCGCTGCCCGAGGCGGAGGCGCATGTGCACGATGTGCTCAACGTCTTCATGTGCACGGGGTTCACCCGTGACACGGGCCAGTATTTCATGAAGGCGAGCCCGGTGCGGCCGGGGGATCACCTCACCTTCTTCGCCGAGATCAACCTGCTGGGTGCCCTCAGTGCCTGTCCGGGCGGGGACTGCGGGAGCGAACACAGCTCGGATGCGGCGACCTGCCATCCCCTGCGCGTGGATGTTCTGGCCCCGCCCGGGGGCGCGCTTGGAGCATGGCAGCCTCCTGCGCGGAACGGCTACGATCGCAGCCACGGCCGCTGAGGCCGCTGCGCCGTCAGGCGAAGGCGGCTTCGAGGGCGATCTCGACCATGTCTCCGAAGGAGCTTTGCCGGTCTTCCGAGGGCAACGCCTGCTCGTTCAGCAGGTGATCCGATACGGTCAGAACGGCGAGCGCCCGCGCGCCATGGCGTGCGGCGAGATTGTAGAGCTCCGCCGCCTCCATCTCGACCCCGAGAATGCCGTGGCGGACCATGATCTCGTTCAGGTCGGGACGCTCGTCATAGAAAACGTCGGCGGAATAGATGCCACCCACGTGATGTCGGGCGCCGCGGCGTTCGGCGGCATCCACCGCCGCACGCAGCAGGCCGAAGTCGGCGGGCGGCGCGAAATTGAGCTCGCGGAATATTCCGCTCGACGGAGTCGAAAGGCTGGATGCCGTCATGGCCAGAATGACGTCGCGCAGCGCGATGTCCTCCTGCATTGCCCCGCAGGAGCCGATGCGGATCAGGGTTTTCGCCCCGAAGTCGCGGATCAGCTCGTTGGCGTATATGGACAGGGACGGCATCCCCATTCCCGAGCCGTGAATGGTGACGCGATGCCCATTCCAGGTGCCGGTGAACCCCAGCATTCCGCGGACCCGGTTTACGCAAACCGGGTCGGACAGAAAGGTTTCCGCGGCCCACTCGGCCCGCAAAGGGTCGCCGGGCATGAGCACGGTTTCCGCGATATCCTCGCGCGCGGCGCCGATGTGTATGGTCATCAGATCTTGAGGTCGTCCAGTGACTTGCCGGAGTCGAGTGCGTTGATGACCCAGTTGGGTTTGCGGCCCCGGCCGGTCCAGGTCTGGGCCGGGTCGGTGGGATTGGCGTATTTCGGAGCGCCCTTGGATCCCTTTGTGCCGCCGGCGTCGACGATCTCGTCGAGGGAGTATCCGAATTCCTTTGCAGCCTGCTCGGCGGCCCGTTTCGCTTCGGCTTTACGGCGTGCATCTACCGATTTGAGGGCCTTTTCGACGTCGGTCTTCAATTGTTGCAGCTCTTCCTTGGACAGGGAGTCCAGTGCGAAATCCATGAGTCTCTCCGTGGTTTATCGGCATGACATTGCGTGAAATTCCTTAATTGGCAATATATAATTTGTGACGGCCGGTGTCTTCTTGATGAAAAGCAAAAAGCCGCTCAGCCCTCAGGCGAGCGGCTTTTTACTTTTCCCCTAAAGTGCGATTTCGAGGTTATTCAGCGGCGACCGCTGCCGGATCGACCAGGGTCACGATATCACGCATGATGGTGTTCAGCTCGAAATCCTTTGGCGTATAGACCCGCGCCACGCCCATGGCCCTGAGCCGTTTCGCGTCCTCTTCGGGAATGATGCCGCCCACGATGACCGGAATGCCATCGAGCCCCTCGGCCCGCATTTTCTCCATGAGGTCCTCGACCAGCGGCACGTGGCTGCCCGAGAGGATCGACAGGCCCACGACATGCGCGCCCTCGCGTGCGGCAGCGACGATCTGGTGCGGCGTGAGGCGGATGCCCTCGTAGTCGATCTCCATCCCGCAGTCGCGTGCCCGGAACGCAATCTGCTCGGCGCCGTTGGAGTGGCCGTCGAGCCCCGGCTTGCCCACGAGGAAGCGTAGACGGCGGCCCAGCCGGTCGCTCGCCGCATCGACGGCGGCCCGGATGTCGTCAAGGCCCTCGGTCTTGTTGCTGACCGCCTTGGAGACGCCCGTGGGGGCGCGGTATTCGCCGTGCACGGCGCGCATCTGCGCGGCCCATTCACCGGTCGTGACGCCGGCCTTGGCGCAGTCGATCGAGGCGGGCATGATGTTGCGCCCCTCGGTGGCCGCGGCGCGCAGTTCGGCGAGGGCCCTCGTCGCGGCGGCGTCGTCGCGCTCGGCACGCCAGGCGTTCAGGCGGTCGATCTGGTCCTGCTCGACGCCCGCGTCGACGACCATGATGCCGCCGTCCTCGCCCATCAGCGGGCTGGGCTCGCTCTCGGTCCAGCGGTTCACGCCGACGACCGCGGTCTCGCCGCGCTCGACGCGGCCGACGCGATCGGCATTCGCCTCGACCAGGCGGCTCTTCATGTAGTCGATGGCGCCGATGGCCCCGCCCATGCTGTCGATGTTCGCAAGCTCGGCGCGCGCGGCCTCCTTCAGCGTCTCGACCCGTGCGTCGACCGCCGGGTTGCCGTCGAAGAGGTCCTCGTATTCCAGCAGGTCGGTCTCGTAGGCCAGGATCTGCTGCATGCGCATCGACCATTGCTGGTCCCAGGGGCGGGGCAGGCCGAGCGCCTCGTTCCAGGCCGGCAGTTGCACGGCTCGGGCGCGGGCCTTCTTCGACAGGGTCACGGCCAGCATCTCGATCAGGATGCGGTAGACGTTGTTTTCGGGCTGCTGCTCGGTCAGGCCGAGCGAGTTGACCTGCACGCCGTAGCGGAAGCGGCGGAACTTGGGGTTCTCGACGCCGAAGCGCTCCTGCAGGATCTCGTCCCAGAGATCGACGAAGGCGCGCATCTTGCACATTTCAGTGACGAAGCGGATGCCCGCGTTCACGAAGAACGAGATGCGTCCGCAGAGCGCCGGAAAGTCCTCTTCCGCGACGCGCGGGCGCAGCTCTTCCAGCACGGCGACGCCGGTGGCCAGCGCATAGGCCAGCTCCTGCTCGGGCGTCGCGCCGGCCTCCTGCAGGTGGTAGGAGCAGACGTTCATCGGATTCCACTTGGGCACGTGGTGGTAGCAGTATTCGGCCACGTCCCCGATCATCCGCAGCGAAGGCTTGGGCGGGCAGATGTAGGTCCCGCGCGAGAGGTACTCCTTGATGAGATCGTTCTGCACCGTGCCGGTGAGCTTCGAGACGTCCGCGCCCTGTTCCTCGGCCACCGCGATGTAGAGCGAGAGCAGCCAGGGCGCCGTCGCGTTGATCGTCATCGAGGTGTTCATCTGGTCGAGCGGGATCTCGTCGAAGAGCGCGCGCATGTCGCCAAGATGGCAGACCGGCACGCCGACCTTGCCCACTTCGCCCTTCGCGAGCACGTGGTCGCTGTCGTAGCCGGTCTGGGTCGGCAGGTCGAAGGCGACCGAGAGGCCGGTCTGCCCCTTGGCGAGGTTCCCGCGGTATAGCGCGTTCGAGGCCTTGGCGGTGGAATGCCCGGCGTAGGTGCGGATCAGCCAGGGCTTGTCTTTCTGCATCTCGGTCATGTCATCCCCTCGTGAGGTGCGCGCGAATCAAGTGGGCAATCTTGTTGCTTGAGATGGTGGATAGGCGAAACAAAATGTCTCGTCAATTCGCCGCGCTGCAGCGGGTGCCGCGACACGGCGTGCGGGGAGGCCCGCGCTGCTGTCATGTGCGGCGTGGCCGACAGTCAGCGAGTTTCTGCGACTGCTCGGTCATAAAATTACAAATCACGCGTCGTTCGTATTGCATTGTTTCGCTCTCGACGGTATCCCGATGTCGACCCGCAGCGATTCTGCGTTGCGGCAAGACAGCGCAGACGAAAAGAGGAAGGAGGCCATGGTGGCTCTGGACACGCAGACCGAGATCGCGCCCTACGAGGCGCCGGAAAAGGACCTCTACGAAGTGGGCGAGATGCCGCCCCTCGGCTACGTGCCCAAGAAGATGTACGCTTGGGCCATCCGTCGCGACCGCCACGGCGAGCCGGACCAGTCCTTCAAGGAGGAGGTCGTCGATACCTGGGAGATCGACAGCCACGAGGTCCTGGTGCTCGTGATGGCGGCGGGCGTGAACTACAACGGCGTCTGGGCGGGCCTCGGCAAGCCGATCAGCCCCTTCGACGTGCACGGGCAGGACTATCACATCGCCGGCTCCGATGCCTCGGGCATCGTCTGGGCCGTCGGTGACAAGGTGACCCGCTGGAAGGTCGGCGACGAGGTCGTGATCCACTGCAACCAGGACGACGGCGACGACGAGGAGTGCAACGGCGGCGATCCGATGTTCTCGCCCAGCCAGCGGATCTGGGGCTACGAGACCGGCGACGGCTCCTTCGCGCAGTTTGCGCGGGTGCAGGCGCAGCAGCTCATGCCGCGGCCCAAGCACCTGACCTGGGAAGAGGCGGCCTGCTACACGCTGACGCTGGCCACCGCCTACCGGATGCTCTTCGGTCATCACCCGCACGAGCTCAAGCCCGGCCAGAACGTGCTGGTCTGGGGCGCCTCGGGCGGTCTCGGCTCCTACGCGATCCAGCTCGCCAACACCGCGGGCGCCAATGCGATCGGCGTGATCTCGGACGAGAGCAAGCGCGACTTCGTCCTGGCGCAGGGCGCCAAGGGCGTCATCAACCGCAAGGACTTCGATTGCTGGGGGCAGCTGCCCACGGTCAACACGCCGGAATACAACGCCTGGCTCAAGGAGGCGCGCAAGTTCGGCAAGGCGATCTGGGAGATCACCGGCAAGGGCGTGAGCGTGGACATGGTTTTCGAGCACCCCGGCGAGGCGACTTTCCCGGTCTCGACGCTGGTCGTGAAGAAGGGCGGCATCGTGGTGATCTGCGCAGGCACCAGCGGCTTCAACTGCACGTTTGACGTGCGCTACATGTGGATGCACCAGAAGCGCCTGCAGGGCTCGCACTTTGCCAACCTCAAGCAGGCGGCGAGCGCCAACCGGCTCATGGTCGAGCGGCGTCTGGACCCCTGCATGTCCGAGGTCTTCCCCTGGGCCGAGATCCCGGACGCGCACATGAAGATGCTCCGCAACGAGCACAAGCCCGGCAACATGTCGGTGCTGGTGCAGGCGCCGCGCACCGGCCTGCGCACCTTCGAGGATGCGCTCGAAGCCGGCCGCTGACCGTTCCCTCCGGCCGGGCCGGCAGGACCGCCCGCGATTCGCCTCTGCGAGTCGCGGGCGTTTTCGTATCCGGCGCGCGGCACCATTGCGGATCAGGGGCCTGGCTGGCCCGGCCCTCGCCATTTTCGGGGATACGGAATGCGTGAATTTCGGAGGCGCCGGCCCGAATGCTAGGCTGTGGTTAAGGGTTTGTTAACCGCTGGAAGGAGACTCTCTCATGGGACACGACTGGATCATCGACGTTCTGACCGACCTCAAGACCTTCGCTCGGGACAACCGGCTCGATGCGCTGGCCGAGCAACTGGACGAGGCGCAACTCGTCGCGCAGGTCGAGATCGCGTCGCGCGTGAGGGGGCCGCGGATTGGGGTATGTGGCGGACACGCCCGCAACGGACGGGCTTCTGGAACGGCTTGAACAGGCCAAGGCACTGGAGGATCTCCAGACCATCAGCGAAGCGCTTCGCGACCGCTACCGCGTCGACCACTTCGTCTACCACTGGGTCAGCGCCGGGGGAGAGCAATACGGCTGTGGCACCTACGATGCGGCCTGGGTCCAACGCTATGTCGACAAGGGCTACCTGCGCATCGATCCGGTGATCCAGGGCTGCTACCAGCGCTTTCACCCCGTCGACTGGAAGCGCCTCGACTGGTCGTCCCGGGCCGCGCGCGCCTTTCGCCGCGATGCCATCGCCCACGGCATCGGGAACCAGGGCTATTCCATCCCGATACGGGGCCCCAACGGGCAGTTCGCCCTCTTCACGGTCAGCCACAATTGCGACGATGCCGCCTGGGAGGAGTTCACCACCGCGCACCGGCGCGACCTCATCCTGATGGCGCATTACTTCAACAAGAAGGCGCTGGACCTCGAGCCTGGGCGTTCGCCGGAAGCAGCGCAGCCCCTGTCCCCGCGCGAGGTCGAGGCACTGACGCTCCTAGCCGTGGGCTACAGCCGGGCGCAGGTGGCGCAGACGCTCTCGATTTCCGAACACACGCTGCGCGTCTACATCGAGAGCGCGCGGTTCAAGCTGGGGGCGATGAACACCACCCACGCGGTCGCCCGGGCCATCGCGCGCGGCTCCATCGTGGTGTGAGTTAACCTATCGGAAACCCGACCGCGCGGTGCGGCAGGATCCCGGAAAGTGCACCGCACGCTGTGCTTCCGACGGGTTAACCAACGGCCGCGCAGGCTCTCTCCATCTGATCGACGGGAGAGACGCCATGATCCGCTACATCCACGCCAACGACCTCGACGCCTTTCCGCTGCTCAAGCGCACGATGTTCACCGATCGCGCGGACCAGTTCCGCAACCGCCTGGGCTGGGCGGTGACGGTCGACGAGGCGGGCGAGGAGCGTGACGACTACGACGCGCTGAACCCGCTCTACGTCATCTGGGAGCGTGCGGACGGGCGCCACGGCGGCTCGATGCGGCTGTTGCCCACGACGGGGCGCTGCATGGTCAACGAGCACTTCCTCCACCTGACCGGCGGCGTGCGCATCGAGAGCCCGCTGATCTGGGAGTGCACCCGCTTCTGCCTCGCGCGCGAGACCGAGCCGGGCACCGCCTCGGCGCTGATGCTGGCGGGCGGCGAGGTTATGCAGGGCTTCGGGGTCGAGCACTACGTCGGCGTCTTCGACAGCCGCATGGTGCGCATCTACCGCCGCATCGGCGCTTCGCCCGAGGTGCTGGGATCGCAGGGCGACGGGCGCGAAAAGGTCAGCGTCGGGCTCTGGGGCTTCTCGGCCGAGGCGCAGGCGCGGGTCGCGGCTTCGGCCGGCATCGCGCCGGGACAGTCGCGGGCCTGGTTCGAGGCGGCCTTCGGCGCCGCGCCCGCCCGCGTCTCGGCCGCCGCCTGATCCCCGTCTTGCGCCCTCGGGGCCCCGAAGCTATCACCCCGGGCGTCGCCGCCCGGGGATTCTCGCATGTCCAGAGCCATCAAAATCGCATGGGGAAGCCTTGCGGTCGGAATTGTCGTCCTCGGCATCAAGACGCTGGCCTGGGCGCTGACCGGGTCGGTCGCGCTGCTGTCGGACGCGCTGGAAAGCACGGTGAACGTGGCGGCGGCGCTGGCCGCGTTGATCGCCATCCGCATCGCCGCGCAGCCTGCTGACGCGGACCATCCCTTCGGCCACCACAAGGCGGAATACTTCAGCGCCGTCCTCGAGGGCGTGATGATCGTCATCGCCGCCGTGGTCATCCTGAACGAGGCCTGGTCCAGCTATCTCGATCCGCAGCCGATCCGCGCGGCCTGGACGGGCCTTGCCATCAACCTGTCGGCCAGCGTGCTGAACGGCGGCTGGGCCTGGCTGCTGCTGCGCGAGGGGCGACGCCTGCAATCGCCCGCGCTGGCGGCCGACGGGCGGCACCTCATGACGGACGTGGTCTCGTCGGTGGGCGTGGCCGTGGGCGTGATCGCGGCGGTCATGACCGGCTGGCTCTGGCTCGATCCGCTGCTCGCGGCGCTGGTGGCGGTGAACGTGCTCTGGTCGGGCTGGCACGTCATCCGTGGCTCGGTCGGCGGGCTCATGGACGAAAGCGTACCGGATGACGATCTCGAGCGCATGCGCAGCGTCATCGCGGACAGCGCCGAGGGCGCGGTCGAGGCGCATGACCTGCGCGCCCGCCACGCCGGGCAGGCGAGCTTCGTGGAGTTCCACCTCGTGGTGCCGGGCGAGATGTCGGTGGAGGCCGCGCACGAGATCTGCGACCGGATCGAGGCCGCCCTTCATGCCGAGTTCCACGACGCCCGCGTCACCATCCACGTCGAGCCCGAGCACAAGGCCAAGCACAGCGGAATCGTGGTGCTCTGAGGTGTCGCGGTCGGGCGGCCGCATCGGGCCGCCCGATGCCGTCGTTCAGGCCGCGTCCTTGAGCGCCAGCTGCGGCGAGACCACGTCGATCTCCAGCGCCTTGCCCACTGCGTAGTTGGTCAGCTTGCCCGCGTGCACGTTGAGGCCCGCCAGCAGGTGCTCGTCATCGGCGCAGGCCTGCCGCCAGCCCTTGTCCGCCAAGGCCAGCACGAAGGGCAGGGTGGCGTTGCCGAGCGCGATGGTCGAGGTGCGCGGCACCGCGCCGGGCATGTTGGCGACACAGTAGTGCTGGATGCCGTCGACCTCGTAGACCGGGTCATCGTGGGTCGTGGCACGCGAGGTCTCGAAGCAGCCGCCCTGGTCGATGGCCACGTCCACCAGCACCGCGCCGGGCTTCATCGTGGAAAGTTGCGCGCGGCTGACCAGCTTGGGTGCGGCGGCGCCGGGGATCAGCACCGCGCCGATCACCATGTCGGCCTCGGCCACCAGCTCGGCGGTGCCGCCCTCGGTGGCGTAGCGGGTCGAGAAGGTCTGCCCGAAGACATCGTCGAGGTAGCGCAGGCGCGGCAGCGAGCGGTCGAGCACCGTGACCTCGGCGCCCATGCCGGCGGCGATGCGGGCCGCGTGGGCGCCCACGTTGCCGCCGCCGATGACCGCAACCCGCGCGCGGCCGGTACCGGGCACGCCGCCCATCAGCACGCCGCGGCCGCCGTTGGCCTTCTGCAGCGCCCAGGCGCCCATCTGCGGCGCGAGGCGGCCGGCGACCTCGGACATGGGGGCCAGCAGCGGCAGGCCGCCGTTGCGATCGGTCACGGTCTCGTAGGCGATGGCGGTGCAGCCCGAGGCGAGCAGGTCCTTCGTCTGCGCCGGGTCGGGCGCGAGGTGCAGGTAGGTGAAGAGCAGCTGACCCTCGCGCAGCATGGCGCGCTCGCCCGATTGCGGCTCCTTGACCTTGACGATCATGTCGGCCTCGGCAAAGACCGCCTCGGCAGTCTCGACCATCCGGGCGCCGGCCTCGGTGTAGTCGGCATCCTCGAAGCCCGCGCCCTGTCCGGCGCCGGTCTGGATCAGCACCTCGTGACCGTGTGCCACGGCCTCGCGGGCGGCATTGGGGGTGAGACCGACGCGGTATTCCTGCGGCTTGATCTCGGTGGGGCATCCGATCTTCATGGCATCCTCCTCCCTTGATGGTGCTGCAGATAGGATGCGCGCTTCGGCTTGCAATTTCCCGCCGGATTTGATGCGTATGCCGGGTGGTTCGTCGAAGAATATTCGACGCCGGAAAGGTTTGACGAAAGGTGCGTGCGATGGATATTGACGAGACCGACCGCCGCATCCTGCGGGCGCTCCAGAAACGCGGGCGGATGCCCAACGCGGAACTGGCCGAGACGGTCAACCTCTCGGCCTCGGCCTGTCACCGGCGGGTGCAGCGGCTCGAAGCCGAGGGCTACATCGGTGGGTACGTCGCCCTGCTGGACGCGCGCAAGCTGGAAAAGACCACGACCGTCTTTGTCGAGATCACGCTGAACGGGCAGGCCGACGAGGTGCTCGACGCCTTCGAGAAGGCCGTGGCGCGGGTGCCGGACGTGCTCGAGTGCCACCTCATGGCGGGGACGGCCGACTACATCCTCAAGATCGTCGCGGCGGATACCGAGGATTTTGCCCGCATCCACCGGCAGTACCTGTCGCGTCTGCCGGGAGTGGCGCAGATGCAGTCGAGTTTCTCGCTGCGCACCGTGTTCAAGACCACCGCCCTGCCGGTCTGAGCCATGCCCTCCGGATGGAGGCTACTGCTTGGGGTGGTCGTCGTACTGCCCCGAGAGGATGCGCCGGGCGTCGCCCTCGGGGTCTTCGTATTGCCTTGATTTCACGGTGAAAAGGAAAAACCCCAGCCCCAGCCCGCCGAGGATCAGCGAGATCGGGATCAGGTAGGCCAGCACGTTCATTCCATCACCTCAGGCGCAGTGCGTTGAGCGAGACCGTAATCGACGAGGCCGACATGGCCAAGGCGGCGATCAACGGCGAGCAGAGCCCCGCGATCGCCAGCGGCACGGCGATGACGTTGTACCAGGTCGCGATGCCGAAGTTCTCGCGGATGCGCCGGGTTGCGCGGCGGGCCACGCCAAGGGCCTCGGGCAGGGGGGCGAGCGAGCGGCCCAGCAGCACGATGTCCGAGGCCACGCGGGCGGCGTCGAGCGCAGAGGCGGGCGAGATCGAGACATGCGCGCCGGCGAGCGCTGCGGTGTCGTTGAGGCCGTCGCCCACCATGAGCACGCGCGCGCCCTCGTCGGTGAGGGCCTGCACCCGGGCGGCCTTGTCGGCGGGCAGGGCCTCGGCCATCCATTGCGGGATATTCAGCCGGTTCGCCAGGGACTCGACGGCCGGGGTGGTGTCGCCGGACATGAGGATCACGCGCTTGCCACCCTCCAGCAGGGCCTGCACCGCCTCGCGGGCGCCCTCGCGGAGGCTGTCGGTGAACCGCAAGGCCTGGGCGGGTGCATCGCCCACGCGGAGCCAGGTCGCGGTGACCTCGCAGGTGCCGCCTCCTGTCCAAGTCGTACGGCCCAACCGTACGGTTCGGCCCTGCCAGCGCCCCTCGGTGCCGTGGCCCGGCACCTCTGTCACGTCCTCGACCGTCGCGGGGGCGATGCCGCGCGCGCGAAGGGCCGTGGTCAGCGACTGGGCAAGCGGGTGCGAGGAGCCCTCGGCGAGGGCCAGCGCGATCTCGAGGTCGGGTCGGGCGAAGCTGTCGAGGTTGGTGACCTCGGGGCGGCCCTCGGTCAGGGTGCCGGTCTTGTCGAAGACGACGGTGTCGACCTCGGCCAGCCGTTCCAGCGCGGTGCCGTCCTTGATGAGCAGCCCCTTGCGGAAGAGCCGGCCGGAGGCGGCGGTGGTCACGGCGGGGACGGCGAGACCGAGCGCGCAGGGGCAGGTTATGATGAGCACCGCGGCGGCGATGTTGAGCGCGACGCGGAGGTCCTGCGTGTAGAGGAACCAGCCGACGAAGGCGAGGGCCGAGAGGATGTGCACCCCCGGCGCGTAGAGCTTGGCCGCCTTGTCGGCGAGGGGCGTGTAGTTGGCGCGGCCCGACTCGGCCACCTCCACGAGATCGGCCATGCGGTGCAGAGAGCTGTCGCGGCCGACGGCGGTGGCGCGCACCGTGAGGGGGCCGGTCAGGTTGACCTCGCCCGCGCTGACATCGGTGCCGGGTGCGGCGTAGACAGGGCGCGTTTCGCCGGTGAGCAGCGAGCGGTCAAGCTCGGACTGGCCCTCGACGATCTCGCCGTCGACGGGCATGCGGCCGCCGGGCTTCACGCGCAGCAGATCGCCCACCGCGAGGTCGGAGACGGCGACGGTCTCTTCCGCGCCGGATGCGATCAGGCGCAGGGCACGGGGCACTTCGAGCGCGGCCAGTTCCTCGGCCGCGGAGCGGGCGATGGAGCGGGTGCGATGGTCGAGGTAGCGGCCCGTCAGCAGGAAGAAGGTCAGCGCGATGGCGGCGTCGAAATAGGCGTGCTCGCCCGAGAGGGTGGTCTCCCAGAGCGAGGTGGCCAGCGCCAGCAGGATCGCCAGCGAGATCGGCACGTCCATGTTGAGCCGCCCGGCGCGCAGCGCGCTCCAGGCGTTGCGGAAGAAGGGCTGCGCGCAGAAGGCGATGGCCGGCAGCACGATCCCGGCGGAGATCCAGTGAAAGAGGTCGCGCGTCGGCCCCTCGGCGCCCGACCAGACGGCGATGGAGAGCAGCATGACGTTCATCGCGGCAAAGCCCGCGACGGCCAGCCGCATCAGCAGGTCGCGCCCCGCGCGGTCGGTCGCGGTGGCGCCGAGCGCGGTCGCGTCCAGTTCGTGCGCCTCGAAGCCCGCGCCCTCGACCACCGGGATCAGGTCGGCGGCGCTCACGCCCGCGTCGGTCTCGACGCTCACGCGCTTCATGGTGAGGTTGACCCGCGCCGCGCGCACGCCCGGCACGCCGTCGAGCGCGTTTTCCACGGCCGCCATGCAGGCGGCGCAGTGGATCGTGGGCAGCGAGAGCATCACCTGCGCGTCGCGGGGGGCGGCGCGCGCGGCGAGCGCCTCGGCGGCGGGGGCGGCAGAGCAGGCGGGGCAGGCCGATGCCGGCGGGCGCATGGTGGCGGTCATGGCTCAGCCCTCGACGTGGAGGTCCAGCCGCTGCTCGAAGCGGGTGCCGTCATGCGCCGTGGCATCGACCCAGACGGTCCAGTAGCCCGGGCCGAGGTCGTCCTCGGCGACGTAGCGCGCACCGTCGAAGTCGAACTCGGGCGTGCGGTCCTCGCGCACGCTGGTCGAACGGCCGATCTTGGCGCTGAAGGCCTCGGGGCGCACGGGGTAGCCCTTGGCATCGGTGATCTCGAGCGTCACCAGCCCGTCGCCGGCCTGTGCGTCGACGGTCCAGCCAAGCGCCTCCTGCGCCGCGCGGCGGTCGTCGAAGGTCTGGCTGGCGATGTAGCCGTTCTTGACCTCGAGCCCCGGGAAGGTGGCGACGGCGTTCCAGGCGAGTGCGAGGTTCACCGCGATGATGATGCCGAAGCCGCCGCCGAAGATCGCGAGGACATGCCAGCCGGTGAGTTTGCGTTCGCGGGTCATCAGTTGTCCGTCCCGTTGAAGAAGGTGTCGTTGTGGGCGCGGTCGCCGTTGGTCAGGTCTTCGACCCAGAGGCGGAAATCGGTCCGTTCATCCTCGGCCGCGTCCGAGCCCGGCGGCGCGACGACGTAGACGCGCTGCAGGTAGGTCTCGTTCGCGGGCACGGTCACGGTATCCGACTCGACGCCTTCGAGCGAGACATCCAGCGCGCTGGCGCCCGAGAGCGAGATCTCGAAGGGGCGGTCCTCGCCGTGCTTGTTGAGCAGCCGCACGTCGTAGGTGTTGCGCACCGAGCCGTCCGAGAGCGTGACGAAGGTGGGGTTGCGCACCGGCGCGACGGTCATCTCGATTTCGGGGCGGATGAAGAGCGCGAAGACGAGCCCGACGCCCACCAGCGCCCAGAGCGCGGTGTAGAGGATCACGCGGGGGCGGAAGACGTGCTTCCAGACCGAGCGCGGTTCATGCCCGGCGCGTTCGCGGGTCTCGTCCGAGAGAGCGAGGTAGTCGATCAGGCCGCGCGGCTTGCCGATCTTGTCCATGACGTCGTCGCAGGCGTCGATGCAGAGCGCGCAGGTGATGCAGGCCATCTGCTGGCCGTCGCGGATATCGATGCCCATGGGGCAGACGTTGACGCAGGCGTTGCAGTCGATGCAATCGCCCAAGGCCTCGGACCCGGCGGCCTTGCGGTGCTTGCCGCGCGGCTCGCCCCGCCAGTCGCGGTAGGCGACGGTGAGCGTGTCCTCGTCCATCATGGCGGCCTGGATGCGCGGCCATGGGCAGGCGTAGATGCAGATCTGCTCGCGGGCGAAGCCGCCGAAGGCGAAGGTCGTGCCGGTGAGGATCAGCATGGTGGTATAGGCCACCGGGTGCGCGTTGCCGGTCACGAGGTCCACGGCGAGCGTGGGCGCGTCGGTGAAGTAGAACACCCAGGCGCCGCCGGTGGCGAGTGCGATCAGGAACCAGGCGACCCACTTGGTGAGGCGCAGGCGGATCTTGCGGGCGTCCCACTTCTTTTGCCTGTGCAGCCGAAGGCGGGCGTTGCGGTCGCCCTCGATCCAGCGTTCCACGAGGATGAAGAGGTCGGTCCAGACGGTCTGCGGGCAGGCGTAGCCGCACCAGACCCGCCCCAGCGCCGAGGTGAAGAGGAAGAGCCCGAGGCCTGCCATGACCAGCAGGCCGGCGACGAAGTAGAATTCGTGCGGCCAGATCTCGATCCAGAAGAAGAAGAACCGCCTCCCGGCGAGGTCGAGCAGGACGGCCTGGTCCGGCAGCTCGGGGCCCCGGTCCCAGCGGATCCAGGGGGTGACGTAGTAGATGCCCAGCATCACCGTCAGCAGGACCCACTTCAGGTTGCGGAAGGTGCCACTGACCCGGCGCGGGAAGATCGGCTCGCGCGCGGCATAGAGGGAGGGGGCGGACTTGTCGGTTTCGGCCACGGGGGAATCGCTCCGTTCGGATTGCCAGCTTGGTGCCCTTGTGGCCCCGCAGGCTGCACCCGGCCTTGACCTGCATCAATATCTGTATCTGTCATTCAGCTTTTTGCGGCTTCACGTCGCAGCCAGGTGATGAAGCGGCGCAGGGCCGGACGCATCACGCCGGGGCGCATCACCAGCCAGTAGCCCTTCTTGCGCGTGTCCTCGTAGATGAGGCGCAGGCGGCCGGCGGCGATATCCTCGTCCACGAAGACGCGGGCGGTGATGGCGACGCCGTGGCCCTGCCGGGCGGCCTCGATCATCAGGTTCCCGGGGAGCGAGCTGATCCCGCGCCGGCGGTCGTGCTCGACGCCGAAGCGGGCGAACCACTCGGTCGCCTCGTTGGTGCCCATCTCCTGCAGCCAGTGGTAGTCGCGCAGCTCGGAGAGGCTGTCGATGTCGCGCTCGCCCACGAGCGAGGGGGCGGCGACCACGGCGATGGGCGAGCTGACCAGCAGCTCGGACTCGAGCCCCGGCCACTGCCCCGAGCCGTAGCGCAGCGCAAGGTCGATGCCGCCGGGGGCGAGGGGTTTCACCTCGGCCGAGGGGTCGATCATGAGGCTGATCTCGGGGTTGGCGGCGCGGAAGTGCACCAGCCGCGGCATCAGCCAGGACGAGGCGAAACCGGGCGTGGCCGAGACCATGATCGGGCGGTCGGCGTCGCGGCCGGTGAGTTCGTCGAGGGTGCGGGCCATGGTGCCGAAGCCCTCGCGCAGGGCGTCGGCGAGGCGCTGGCCCTCGGAGGTGAGCTGCATCTGGCGACCGGAGCGGTCGAGCAGGGTGATCCCGAGATGGGATTCGAGGTTCCTGATCTGCTGGCTGATGGCCGCGTGGCTCACGTTGAGCGCGGCGCCTGCCCGCGCGACCGAGGCGGTTTCGGCGTAGGCGGCAAAGGCGCGCAGGGCCGAGAGCGGGGGGAGGGTGTTCCAGTCGATCATGTGTCAGCCTGCCTTACATGTCGCCATTTTTCCTGAGTGGCGTTCGAGGCCCGAAAAGTCAATCTTGGTTGCACGAAACGCGAATAGACAGGAGGCCGAGATGTTCGGAATTTTCGCAAGATCTTTCATGACCGCGACGCGGAGCGATGCCGCCCGCTGGCAACCCTCGGCCGGTCGGTGGAGCGAGGACGTGCTGCCCTTCCGCCACAACAACGGACAGACCGAGCACGAGGCCGCGATGATGCGGCGCCGGCAGCGGTCAATCCGCTGACGCAGGGTCATAGTCCGCCCCTTGCCTCGCCATCGGAGACCGGCCGGTAGGCCCGCGGGACCAGCCGTGTAGGCTCGGCCCCGCGGGCTTCGGTCGGTCTCAGGGTGGAGGTCGTCCCGGCCCGCATGGTTTATCGGGAGGACGAATTTCATGAGACATCACGCGATCCTGGCGGTCTGTGCCGCCATGACGGGGACCCTTGCCTCGGCGCAGGACGCCGACGAGGCCGAGGGCGCCGCCCATGCGGACAACCCGGCCTGCGCCGAAAGCCCCTGGGGCGCCGACGACCAGATCGGCGCGGCGAACCGCCTCTCGCCGGAACTGGCGCGCACGGCAGCGGAGCTCGTGACCGAGGGCGAGGTCTATTCGCTCGGCGCCGAGATCAGCGCGAACACGCCGGCCTACGGCGGGCGCTTCTTCAACCTGACTGTTCACGAGACCGGCCAGATCGGTCTGCCCGAGGGGTTTGCCTCGAACAAGGCGACCTTCCTCGATGACATGTACCTGGCCTACGTGGGTGTGGGATCGCAGATCGACGGGCTGGGACATCTCGGGATCGACAACGTCTACTACAACTGCAACGAGGCCAGCGATTTCGCCAAGAGCGACGGGCTGACCCGGCTGGGCATCGAGAACGTGCCGAACATGGTCACGCGCGGCGTGCTTCTGGACATGACCGAGCAGCTTGGCAGCGAGGTGCTGGACGCCGGCACCGCCTTCGGCCCCGAAGAAATCCGCGCGCAGGCGGAGGCGCAGGGCACCGAGCTGCGCGAGGGCGACGTGGTGCTGTTCCACACGGGCTGGCTGTCGCTGGTCGGAGAGGACAACGAGCGGTATCTCTCGGGCGAGCCGGGGCTGTCGCCGGATGGCGCGCGCTTCCTGGCCGAGCTGGGCGTCATCGCGGTCGGGGCCGACAAATACGGCGTGGAGGCGATCCCGCTGCCCAGCGGCACCGTCGGCGAGGTTCACCAGATCATGCTGGCCGAGAACGGGATCTATCTTCTCGAGAACATGAACACCGCCAACCTGGCCGAGGACGACGTGCACGAGTTCATGTTCGTGCTTGGACCGACGAAGGTGAAGGGCGGGGTGCAGGCGCTGGTCAACCCGACCGCGATCCGCTGAAGACGCGCGTGCGGCGGCTCCCCCGCGGGCGCAAGCCCCCGCAGGGCCTGTCCGCGCGCCGGACGTCGGGGTGGCCCCGGCGTCCAAGCGAAAAAAGCGCGCGCCGGGTCGGATTTTCGCGGAAGTGTGCTTGATTCGCCGCGCGTCTCGCGTAGTGTAGGACGTCATGCCCTCATGGCACGGTCGGCGCGTCGGCACGGGCGCTTCGACAAAAAAACGCCGGTGCCCCCGGAAACGCGCGAACAGAAGGGGGCACCGGCGTCACCTCCGGGCCTTGCGGCCCGAAGGGTTCTCTTGATCCCGAATTTACTCCTCGGTCGGCTCCTCGCCGCCGCCCAGTCCGTGGACGTAGGTCGCCACGGCGCGGATCTCGGCCTCGTTGAGGTCGGCGCCGCCCATCGGAGGCATGACGCCGAAACGCGAGTTCCAGACAGTCTCGTGCAGCGTCTCGTAGTCGCCGCCGTAGAGCCAGATCGCGTCGGTCAGGTTCGGCGCGCCCTGGAAACGGTCGCCCATGCCCTCGGGGCCGTGGCAGCTCGAGCAGTTGATGTCGAAGACCTCGGCGCCGGCCTCGGCCGCCGCGGCGTCGCGCGGCTCGCGGTCCGAGAGGGTCATCACGAAGTTCACGACCTGGTCGACTTCCTCGTCGGACAGCAGCTCGTCACGGCCGAAGGCGGGCATCTGCGAGTAACGCGCGTCCATGTCCTCTTCGTTGCGGATGCCGTGGGCCACCGTGTAGCGGATGTCCTCGAGCGTGCCGCCCCAGAGCCATGCGT
The DNA here is from genome assembly GCF_000442255.1 of Salipiger mucosus DSM 16094. Taxonomy (GTDB): domain Bacteria; phylum Pseudomonadota; class Alphaproteobacteria; order Rhodobacterales; family Rhodobacteraceae; genus Salipiger; species Salipiger mucosus. The sequence continues at coordinate 534,287 of NZ_KE557273.1, forward strand.
CGTCGAGCAGGTTGGGATAGCCCCGCGCGCCCGCCGCGCCCGAGCCGTGGCACTGCGCGCACCAGGTGCGGAAGATGGCCGCGCCGGCGTTGTTGGCATAGGTCAGCAACTCGGGGTCCTCGGAGATCGAGGCCAGCTCGACCGAGGCGAGTTCCTCGTTGATCGGCGCGAGGTCGGCCTCGTGCTCCTCGATGGCCTGGGCCACGTTGGCGCGCGTCGACCAGCCCAGCACGCCGGCGGTGGCGCCCTGGATGCCCGGCCAGGCGGGGTAGGCGATGGTGTAGCCCACCCCCCAGATGATCGTCGCGTAGAAGACCATCAGCCACCAGCGAGGCAGCGGCTTGTTGTATTCCTGGATGCCGTCCCACTCGTGTCCCGTCGTCTCGTAGTCGAGATCGGGATTTTTCTTGTTGTCGTCACTCATGTCCTCGCCTCCTCGTTCTGGGCGGGTTTGTCGTGGGACGCATCGGCCGCGGCCGGGGCGTCTTCATGCCGGAAGGGAATGTTGCGCGTGCTCTCGTAGGCCTTGGTCGATCCGGGCCGGAAGGCCCAGACGATCACGCCGATGAAGAACAGGAACAGGACCAGCAGCATCCAGCTGTCGGCGAACTGTCGAAGGAGCGAATAGGTCTCCATGATGCCTCCTCAGCGGCTCGCGTCGGGTTCGAAGGTCGAGAAATCGACCAGCGTGCCCAGCATCTGCAGGTAGGCGATCAGCGCGTCGGCCTCGGAGATGCCGGGCTGGCCGTCGAAGTTGCGCACGTTCACGCTGTCCTCGCCGTAGCGCTCGAAGAGGCCGTCCACGTCGCCGAAGGGATCGATCTGCGCCGAGAAGTCGGCCTGGGCATTGTCGATCATTTCCTCGGTGTAGGGGACGCCGACGAAGCGGTGCGTCTCCATGAGGTCCTGCACGTGCTCGCCCTCGATCAGCTTGGCTTCGAGGAAGCCGTACTTGGGCATCACCGATTCCGGCACCACCGACTGCGGGTCGCGCAGGTGGTCGACGTGCCACTCGTCCGAGTAGCGGCCGCCGACGCGGGCGAGGTCGGGCCCCGTCCGCTTGGAGCCCCACTGGAACGGGTGGTCGTACTGCGATTCCGCCGCGAGGCTGTAGTGGCCGTAGCGTTCGACCTCGTCCCGCATGGGGCGGATCATCTGGCTGTGGCAGACGTAGCAGCCCTCGCGGATGTAGACCTCGCGGCCGGTGAGTTCGAGCGGCGTGTAGGGGCGCATGCCCTCAACGTCCTCGATGGTGTTCTCGAGGTAGAAGAGCGGCACGATCTGCACGAGACCGCCGATGGTCACGACGAGGAAGCTGAAGATCAGCAGCAGCGTCGCGTTGCGCTCGAGGATGCCGTGTTTGTCGAGAATGGACATGATCCTGGCCCTCCTTATTCGGCCGGGGTCGCATGAGCCGTGGCGGCGCTGGCTTCGACAGCCGGGGCCCGTTTCACGGTCATCCAGAGGTTGTAGCACATGATGGCAGCACCGGCGACGTAGAGCAGGCCGCCCGTGGCGCGGACCACGTACATCGGGAACTTGGCGGCGACGGTGTCGGCGAAGCTGTTCACGAGGAAGCCGTTCGCGTCGACCTCACGCCACATCAGGCCTTCCATGATGCCGGTCACCCACATCGAGGCGGCGTAGAGCACGATGCCGATGGTGGCGAGCCAGAAGTGCCAGGAGACCATCGAGAGCGAGTAGAGCCGCTCGCGGTTCCAGAGCTTGGGCACGAGGAAGTAGAGCGCGCCGAAGGTGATCATGCCGTTCCAGCCCAGTGCGCCGGAGTGGACGTGACCGATGGTCCAGTCGGTGTAGTGGCTCAGCGAGTTGACCGCGCGAATCGACATCATCGGGCCTTCGAAGGTGGACATGCCGTAGAAGCCGATCGAGATCACCATCATGCGGATGATCGGGTCGGTGCGCAGCTTGTCCCAGGCGCCCGAGAGCGTCATCAGGCCGTTGATCATGCCGCCCCAGGAGGGCATCCACAGGATGATCGAGAAGACCATGCCGAGGGTCGAGGCCCAGTCGGGCAGGGCGGTGTAGTGCAGGTGGTGCGGACCGGCCCAGATGTAGATGAAGATCAGCGCCCAGAAGTGCACGATCGACAGCTTGTACGAGAAGACGGGACGCTCGGCCTGTTTCGGGACGAAGTAGTACATCATGCCGAGGAAGCCCGCGGTCAGGAAGAAGCCCACGGCGTTATGGCCGTACCACCACTGTGTCATCGCGTCCTGAACGCCGGCGAAGACCTGCACCGACTTCGAGCCCCAGATCGAGACCGGGATCGAGAGGTTGTTGAACACGTGCAGCATGGCGACGGTCACGATGAAGCTCAGGTAGAACCAGTTGGCCACGTAGATGTGGGGTTCCTTGCGCTTGATGATCGTGCCGAGGAAGACGGCGAGGTAGGCGAGCCAGACGATGGTGAGCCAGAGGTCGATATACCACTCGGGCTCGGCGTATTCCTTGGACTGGGTGCCGCCGAGGATGTAGCCGGTGGCCGCCAGCACGATGAACAGGTTGTACCCCCAGAACACGAACCATGCCAGGTTGCCGCCCCAGAGGCGCGCCGCGCTGGTGCGCTGCACGACGTAGAACGACGTCGCGATCAGGGCGTTGCCGCCGAAGGCGAAGATCACCGCCGAGGTGTGCAGCGGCCGCAGCCGGCCGAAGTTCATGTAGCCCTGAGCCCAGTCGAAGTTGAGCATCGGGAAGGCCAGCTGCGCGGCGATGAAGGTGCCGGCGATGAAGCCGATGATCCCCCAGAAGGCGGTGGCGACCACCCCGTAGCGCACGACGCCATCCATGTAGGAGAGTTCGCGTACCCTGGCGGGCACGGGCTCGTCGGTGTTGCGCAGGACCCAGAGGAAGAGCCCGGCGGACACGGCGAAAATGATGATCGCGTGCACGAGATAAGCCACGTCTCGTGCGTAGTTGGCCGCGACCAGCGCGAAGATCGCGATCACGCCAAGCACGATGAGCTTGATGTAATTTAGCATGTTTCGTCCCTTCGTCTGACCCGCACGATTCGGATGCCGTGCGAGCGGTTTTAGACTGACGGGGTTTTGAATGTATCGATAGGGGGTGGCCTTGATCTGCATCAAGGCTGCGGGACCCTAGGCTTGACCATGGTCAAGGTGCGGCGTTTCGCTCGGGCGTAGAGTGACGACCAGTGAAAGCCGCCACATTCAAGGAGAGGATCTCATGGGCTACAAGACCATTCTGACGGTGGTGACCGACGAAGCGCTCGCAGCGCCGACGATCGATCATGCCGCGACGGTGGCCGAGGGCTGGGGCGCGCACCTGGACGTGCTGTGCTTCGGCGTCGATCGCACGCAGACCGGCTACTACTACGCCGGGGCCAACGCGATGATCCTGCAGGAAACCCTGAACCGCGCGAGTGCCGATGCCGAGGCGCTGGCCGAGGCCGCGCGCAAGGCGCTGGGGCGTCACGACGTGCGCTGGGCCGTCGAGCAGGGCGTCGCGCAGCTGGCCGACATCGGCCGCCATGTCGCGGGCCGCGCGCGCTTTGCCGACCTCACGGTGCTGCCCAAGCCCTACGGAGGCGAGCGCGGCGTCGAGCTGGAGCCGATCACCGAAGGCGCGCTCTTCGAGGGGCAGACGCCGGTGCTGGTGGTGCCCGACAACGTGACGCCGATGCCCAAGCCGGGCCGTGTCGTCATCGGCTGGAACGAGAGCGCCGAGGCGCTGCGCTCGGTCCGGGCGGCGCTGCCGATCCTGATGGGCGCCGACGCGGTGCATGTCGTGGTGATCGACCCGCCGCAGCACGGCCCCAACCGCTCGGACCCGGGCGGGCTGCTGTCGCAGTTCCTGGCGCGGCACGGGGTGAGCGCCGAAATCGACGTGCTGTCGAAGACCATGCCGCGCGTCTCGGACGTTCTGATGCGGCATGTCACCGACGTGGATGCCGACATGGTGGTCATGGGCGCCTACGGACACTCGCGCTTCCGCGAGGCGATCCTGGGCGGGGCCACCCGCAACATGCTGGAGCTGGCCAAGGTGCCGGTCTTCATGGCGCACTGACCCCGGGGGAGTGGGGGATCAGTGAGGGGCGGCGCCGGGTGGCGCCGCCCGTTTATTTTATTCCGTCGAGCTGCGCCTTGAGCGCGGCCGGGTCCGTCCCGAGCGCCGCGTCGAGCGCGTCGTGCTCTGCCCGTCAGGCGGGCACGGCCCGCGCGAGCAGGGCGCGGCCTTCGTCCGTCAGGGACAGGCGGCGGTTGCGACGGTCCGCGGGATCGGGCGTGCCCGAGACAAGCCCGCGCCGCTCCAGCACCTTGAGCGCGGCGGTCAGCGTCGTGCGGTCCATGGCCAGGAAAGGCGCGAGGTCGGAGATCCGCGGCGGCTCGGGCCGGTTCAGCGACATCAGGATCGAGAACTGACCGTTGGTCAGGCCGAAGGGCTTGAGCGCCGCATCGAAGCGCCGCGCCAGCGCCCGCGCCGCCCGCTGTGCCGAAAGGCACAGGCAGCGGTCGCGCACCTCGAGTGTGGTCGAAAAGGGGAGATCGGGGGCAGCGGTATCATTCATGTTGATATCAACTTTATTATCCCATACGCTTGATGGATACAACAGGAGATATTCCCGATGTCCTATGTTTCAGGCTTCATGGCCGCCGTGCCCGAGGAAAACAAGGCCGCCTACCTCGAGTCGGTCCGCAAGAGCTGGCCGCTGTTCAAGGAATACGGCGCGACGGGAATCCGCGAGTGCTGGGAGGACGTGGTGCCCGAGGGCGAGGTCACCTCCTTCCCGATGGCGGTGAAGCGCGAGGAGGGCGAGAAGGTGGTGTTCTCCTGGATCCTCTGGCCCGACGCCGAGACGGCCCGGCGCTGCTGGGAGTCGATGGAGATGGACGCCCGCTGGCAGGACATGTCGATGCCCTTCGACGGCAAGCGCATGATCTGGGGCAACTTCGAGACGCTGTTCGAGGCGTGACCCGCCGCGCCGGGCGGTCTCAGGCGAAGAGGCCGCCGTCCGAATCGTCGCCGGCCTCGTCGAGCAGGCGGCTCATGTCGGGCACCGTCACGTGGCGCTTGCCCTCGAGCTGGATCACCCCGTCCTTGCGCAACGCCGAGATCTGGCGGCTGACCGTCTCGAGCGTGAGGCCGAGGTAGTCTGCCATCGCCTCGCGCGTGAGGGGCAGGTCGAAGACCAGCGCGCCCGAGGTCTGGCGCATGTTGATCGAGGCATCGCGCCGGGCGATGATCGAGAGCAGCGAGGCGATCTTCTCGCGCGCGGTCTTGCGGCCGAGCACCAGCATCCACTCGCGCGCCGCGTCGAGCTCGTCGAGCGTCATCTCGAGCAGGCGCTGGGCGATGTGGGGCGTGCGGGTCATCATGGACTCGAAAGGCGCCTTGCGGAAACAGCACATGAGCAGGTCGGTGGTCGCCACCACGTCGTAGGCGGCCGTCGCCCGGCCGGGGCGGCCGACGAAGTCCGACGGCAGCAACAGGCCGACCATCTGGGTGCGCCCGTCCTCCATCGTCTGGGTCAGCGTCGCGATGCCCGAGACGACCGAGCCCACGAAGTCCATCCGGTCGCCGGACCAGATCACCGTCTGGCCCGCCTCGAATCGGCGGTAGTACTTGATCTCTTCAAGCTGCTCGAGCTCGTCGTTCTCGCAGCGCGCGCAGACGGCCCGGTGCCGGATCGGGCATTCGGCGCATTGTTGAGAAACGGCAAGACTGCGCTCGTTCAGCATGATCCGCGTCCACTCTTGATCTGGGTCAAGGAGATCATCCCCTTCGTCCCTCTAAACGTATGCGCATGGTCACGCGAACTCAACTCTCCCGCCTCGGGCTTTTCGACGCGAAAGTGCCCCGATACACGAGCTACCCGACCGCGCCGCATTTCTCCGGTGCGGTGGGACCGGAGGATTTCCGCAGCTGGATCGAAAGCGTGCCGGAAGATGGCACGATTTCGCTCTACCTGCATGTGCCTTTCTGCCGCAGGCTGTGCTGGTTCTGCGCCTGCCGGACGCAGGGCACGGCGACACTGGGGCCCGTCGAATCCTACGTCGAGACGCTGAAGAGCGAACTCGATCTGCTGCGGGCGCACCTGCCGCGCGGGGTGAAGCTCTCGCGGCTGCACTGGGGCGGGGGCACGCCGACGCTGCTGACGCCGGACCTGATGCGGGCGCTGATCGACAAGATTTCCGAGGTCGCGGATTTCGCCGAGGATGCCGAGTTCTCGGTCGAGATCGACCCCAACGAGATCGACGGCGCGCGGCTTGACGTGCTCAAGGCGGGCGGCATGAACCGCGCCTCGATCGGGGTGCAGGACTTCGACGAGGGCATTCAGCGGACCATCGGGCGGCTTCAGGGCTACGACGTGACGCGGCGCGCGGTCGAGATGATCCGCGAGCGCGGGGTATCGAGCCTGAACGCCGACATCCTCTACGGGCTGCCGGACCAGACCCGGGCGCGGATCACCGAGTCGGTGCAGAAGCTGCTGTCGCTCAACCCGGACAGGGTCGCGCTCTACGGCTACGCGCATGTTCCCTGGATGGCCAAGCGCCAGCAGATGATTCCCTCGGACCGGCTGCCGACGCCGGACGAGCGGCTGGACCTTTTCGAGACCGCGCGGCGGCTGTTTGCCTGGGACGGCTATGCCGAGATCGGAATCGACCATTTCGCGGCGCCGCACGACGGGCTGACCGTGGCGCAGAAGACGGGGCGGCTGCGGCGCAACTTCCAGGGCTACACCGACGACACCTCGGACGTGCTGATCGGGGTGGGCGCCTCGGCGATCTCGAAGTTCCCGCAGGGCTACGCGCAGAACGCACCGGCGACCTCGGCGCATACCGGGCGGATCCGCGAGGGGAGCTTCTCGACCGCGCGCGGGCACGTGCTGACGGAGGAGGACCGCCTGCGCGGGCGCATGATCGAGATGCTGATGTGCGATTTCCGCATCCGCAGCGCGGAGCTGGTGGCGCGGCACGGCATTGCGGCGGACGAGTTGCAGCGGCGCTTCGCCGAGATGAACGCGGCCTTCGACGGGCTGCTCGAGGTGAGCGAGGAGGGGCTCTTCGTCCCGCAGGACGCACGGCCGCTCACGCGGATGATCGCGCGGCACCTCGATGCCTACGAGCTTTCGGTCGCGGGCCACAGTTCGGCGATCTGAGCCCAGGATTCTTCGTCCGAAAAATCTTGCCCCGATAATCTTCGCCGGAAGAGTATCGGGGCGCTCAGCCGGCGAAGTCGAAGGCCGCGGCGAAGAGCTTGCGGGTGTAGTCGGTCTTTGGCGCGGCGAAGACCTCTTCGGCGCGGCCCATCTCGACCACGTCGCCCTGGTTCATCACGATGACCTCGTGGCTCATCGCGCGCACCACCTTCAGGTCGTGGCTGATGAAGAGGTAGGCGAGGTCGTGCCGCCGCTGCAGATCGCGCAGCAGGTCGACGATCTGCACCTGCACCGTCATGTCCAGCGCCGAGGTCGGCTCGTCCAGCACCACCAGCCGGGGCCGCAGCACCATGGCCCGTGCGATGGCGATGCGCTGGCGCTGGCCGCCCGAGAATTCGTGCGGGTAGCGGTGCATGGTCGCGGGATCGAGCCCGACCTCGCGCATGATCTCCTCGACTGCCTGCCGGTGCGGCTTGCCGTCGGGTGAGCCGTGCACGCCCAGCCCCTCGGCGATGATCTGCTCGCAGGTCATGGCGGGGCGAGAGCGAGCCGAAGGGGTCCTGAAAGACGATCTGCATTTCCGAACGCAGGCGGCGCAGCTCGCGCGTGGACCATTTGCGCACGTCGCGGCCGCGGTAGACGATCCCGCCCTCGGACTGGATCAGGCGCATCATCGCCAGCGCCAGCGTCGTCTTGCCCGAGCCGCTTTCGCCCACGATGCCCACGGTCTCGCCGGCGCGGACCGAGAAGCTCGCGTCGTTGACGGCCTTCACGTGGCCCACCGTGCGCTTGAGCAGGCCGCGCTGGATCGGGAACCAGATGCGCAGGTTGTCGGCGCGGGCGATCTCGTCGGCCTCGGCCCGCACCGGGTCGGGCTTGCCGGTGCTCTCGGCCGAGAGCAGCATGCGGGTATAGGCGTGCTGCGGCGCGTCGAAGAGCTCGGTCGTGCGGCCGGCCTCGACGATCTCGCCGTCCTTCATCACGCAGACGCGGTCGGCGAAGCGGCGCACGATGTTCAGGTCGTGCGTGATGAAGAGGAGGCTCATGTCCTCGTCTTCCTTGAGCCGCATCAGCAGGTCGAGGATCTGCGCCTGGATCGTCACGTCGAGCGCCGTGGTGGGCTCGTCGGCGATCAGCAGGTCGGGCCCGTTGGCGAGCGCCATGGCGATCATGACGCGCTGCCGCTGGCCGCCCGAGAGCTGGTGGGGGTAGGCGGTGAGCCGGTTTTCGGCGTCGCGGATGCCCACCCGCTCGAGCAGGTCGAGGATGCGTGCGCGGGCCTTGTCGCCCACCAGCCCCTGGTGCAGCGCGAGGCTTTCCAGCAGCTGCTTTTCCAGCGTGTGCAGCGGGTTGAGCGAGGTCATCGGCTCCTGGAAGATGAAGCTGATGTCGTTGCCCCGGACGTTGCGCAGGCGCTGGCCGGGGGCACCGATCATCTCCTGCCCCTTGTAGAGGACCGAGCCTTCGACCTTGGCCGCGTCGCCCAGCAGCGAGACGGTCGAGAGCGCCGTCACCGACTTGCCGGACCCCGACTCGCCCACGAGCGCGACGGTTTCGCCGGGCTGGATGTCGAAGGACACGCCCTTGACGGCGCGCGTGTCGCGGCCGTCCTGGGTGAAGGTCACGGCGAGGTCTTTCACCTCGAGCAATGCGCTCATGTGAAGGTCTTTCTTGGGTCGAAGGCATCGCGCACGCCCTCGAAGATGAAGACGAGCAGCGAGAGCATCAGGGCGAAGACGGCGAAGGCGGTGAAGGCGAGCCAGGGCGCCTGAAGGTTCTGCTTGGCCTGCAGCGTCAGCTCGCCCAGCGAGGGCGCCGAGGAGGGCAGGCCGAAGCCGAGGAAGTCGAGCCCGGCCAGCGTGCTGATGGTGCCCGTCACGATGAAGGGCAGCATGGTCAGCGTGGCGACCATGGCGTTGGGCAGCATGTGGCGGAACATGATCTTCCAGTTCGACACGCCAAGCGCCTTGGCCGCGCGGACGTATTCGAGGTTGCGGGCGCGCAGGAACTCGGCGCGCACGACGCCCACCAGAGCCACCCATCCGAAGAGCACTGTCAGGAAGACCAGAAGCCAGAAGCCGCGCCCCAGGATCGCGAAGAGGATGATGATCACGTAGAGCGAAGGCGTCGCCGACCAGATCTCGATGATGCGCTGGAAGATGAGGTCGATCCAGCCGCCGAAGAAGCCCTGGATCGCCCCCGCGACGATGCCCACCACCGAGGAGATCGCCGTCACGATCAGGGTGAAGAGGATCGACAGGCGGAAGCCGTAGATCACCCGGGCCAGCACGTCGCGCTTGGTGTCGTCGGTGCCGAGCCAGTTCTGCGCGCTGGGCGGCAGGGGCGCGGCGCCGGGGCGGTCGACCGGCGTGGTGAAGCTGTAGGGGATGGGGGGCCAGATCATCCAGCCCTTCTGGAAGTCGCCCTCCAGCACCATGCCCTGGTCGGTCTGCTCGATCAGCTCCTCGGGCGTGTCGAAGCAGCTGTCGAGCCCGCCGGTCACGATGAGGCACTGCACCTCGGGGTCGCGGTAGGCGGCCTCGGTGCGGAAATCGCCGCCGAAATCGGTCTCGGCGTAGAAGCTGAAGATCGGCATGCGCCACTCGCCGCGGTAGTTCACCAGGATCGGCTTGTCGTTGGCGAGGAACTCGGCAAAGAGCGACAGGCCGAAGAGCACGACGAAGATGATCAGCGACCAGAAGGCGCGGCGGTTGCGCTTGAAGTTGCGCCAGCGCCGCTGGTTGAGCGGCGAGAGCGCGAAGCGTCCCGGCTTGGGCTGCGGGATCGGGGCGGCGCCGGCCTCGGGCTGAGGGCGGATGCTGCCACCGGCCTCGCGGCCGTCGGGGGCTGCGCGGGGATCGGGCTCGTAGCTCATGTCAGCCTTCCCGTTTCTCGAAGTCGATGCGCGGATCGACCAGCACGTACATCAGGTCCGAGATGATGCCCACCACCAGGCCGATCAGGCCGAAGATGAAGAGCGTGCCGAAGATCACCGGGTAGTCGCGCGCGACCGCCGCCTCGAAGCCGAGGCGCCCGAGCCCGTCGAGCGAGAAGATCGTCTCGATGATGAGCGAGCCGGTGAAGAAGATGCCGATGAAGACCGCCGGGAAGCCCGCGATCACGATCAGCATGGCGTTGCGGAAGATGTGCCCGTAGAGCACCCGCCGCTCGGTCAGGCCCTTGGCGCGGGCAGTCACCACGTACTGCTTCTTGATCTCGTCGAGGAAGCTGTTCTTGGTCAGCAGCGTCAGCGTGGCGAAGGCCGCGATGGTCGAGGCGATCACGGGCAGGGCGATGTGCCAGAAGTAGTCGACGATCTTCATCGGCCAGCTCAGCGTCTCCCAGTTGTCCGAGACCAGCCCGCGCAGCGGGAAGAGCTGCCAGTAGGAGCCGCCGGCGAAGAGCACCAGCAGCACGATGGCGAAGAGGAAGCCGGGGATCGCGTAGGCCACGATGATCGCGCCCGAGGTCCAGGTGTCGAAGGCCGAGCCGTCCTTGACCGCCTTGCGGATGCCGAGCGGGATCGAGACGATATAGGCGATCAACGTCGACCACAGACCCAGCGAGATCGAGACCGGCAGCTTCTCGATCACCAGGTCGATCACGCTGATCGAGCGGAAGTAGCTCTCGCCGAAGTCGAGGCGCATGTAGTTCCACAGCATGTTCGCGAACCGCTCGAGCGGCGGCTTGTCGAAGCCGAACTCGCGTTCCAGCTCCTCGATGAATTCCGGTGGCAGGCCGCGGGCGCCCGCGTATTCGCTGTCGCCCACGGTTTCGAGGTCGGAGACGCCCCCGTCGCCCGAGCCCGCGAAGCCCTCGAAGACATCGCCCTGACCCTCGATCTGGGCGATGATCTGCTCGATGGGGCCGCCGGGGACGAACTGGGTGAGCGTGAAGTTGACGATCATGATCCCGAGAAGGGTGGGAATGATCAGCAACAGTCGGCGGAGGATGTAGGCGCCCATATCAGTTGATCACGCCGGCCTCGCGCAGGGCCTCTTCCTTTTCCGGGTTCACCCACCAGTAGCTGAGGTAGCCCAGGTCGTAGGGCGCGACGTCCTCGGGGTGTTCGTACATGTCGTAGTAGGCCACCCAGTGATCGGCGATGTAGCCGGTGGGAATGACGAAGAACTCGTGGCGCAGCGCGCGGTCCAGCGCCTTGAGCGCGACGTCGGTCTCTTCCTGGCTCTCCGCGACGAAGCTGGCCTCGAGGATCGCGTCCACCAGCGGCGAGGCGAGGCCCGCCGGGTTGAAGAGGCTGAACTCGGCCTCGCGCGAGCCGTACATCTGCGTCAGCCCGCCGCCCGTCGACAGGAAGGAGCTGTAGCGGGTGGAATAGAGGATGTCGTAGTCGCGCTCACGCCGGCGCAGGGTGTACTGCGAGGGGTCGACCCGCTCGAAGCTGGCGTTGACGCCGATCTGCTCGAGGTTCTGCACGAAGGTCTCGTGCATGGACTCGACGGTGGGGTCGATGTTCGTGGGGATCAGCATGTTGACGTCGAGCGTCTGGCCGGCCTCGTTGCGGCGTATGCCGTCGTCGCCGACGGCCCAGCCGGCCTCGTCCAGCAGGCGCGAGGCGGCGCGCAGGTTGCGGCGGTCGCCGAGGCGGCTGGCGTCGGAGGAGTGCGTCATGCGCGCGGGCTCGGTCAGCAGTTCCTCGGGGACGACATCGCCCAGCGACTCGAGGAATTCCAGCTCGGCCGCCCGTCGGGCGTGCCCTCGGCCTCGACGTGGGTGCCCTCGACGAAGGAGCTGCGCGACTCGTAGAGGCCGTAGCGCAGGCTCTCGTTGGACCATTCGAAGTTGAAGGCCAGCGCGATCGCCTCGCGCACGCGCTTGTCCTCGAACTGCGGCTTGGCGAGGTTGAAGACGAAGCCGGTGGGGTTCGGCGGGCTGCCGTCGGGGATCTCCTCGGTCACGACGGTGCCGTTCTGGACCTTGGGGAAGTCGTAGGAGGTGGCCCAGAGCCGCGGATCGCTTTCGACGCGGAAGAGGTATTCACCGGCCTTGAAGGCCTCGAAGGAGGCGGTCTGGTCGGCGAAATACTCGACGCGGATCTCGTCGTAGTTGTTGCGGCCGGCGTTGAAGGGCAGGTCGGCGCCCCAGTAGTCCTCGCGCCGGGTGTAGCTGATGCGGCGGTTCACCTCGTAGCTGTCGAGCTTGTAGGGGCCCGAGCCCACGGCGACTTCCATGCGCGGCTCGTCGAGGCGGCGGTTCTCGGGGTCCTCCTCGAACCAGTCCTTGGAGAAGACCGGGGTCGAGCCCACGGTCTCGATCCGCGAGCGCTTGGACTCCTCGGGGTTGAAGGTGAACTTGACGGTGTGCTCGTCGAGCGCCTCGGCGCTGTCGACCATGCGGTCGACGGCCTGCGCGTAGGAGGGCAGGCCCTGCGTGATGAAGAGCGTGTGGGAGTAGACCACGTCCTCGGCCGTCACCGGGGTGCCGTCCCAGAAGGTCGCCTCGGGGCGCATGTGGAAGATCACCCAGTCCTTGCTCTCGGCGTACTCGATGCTTTCGCAGAGGACGCAGTAGTATTCGCCGACCTGGTCCTCGACGGTCTCGATCCGCTGGTCGTACTGCACCGTGGTCAGCGCGCCGGCGCGGCCCTTGCGCGAGTAGGGGTTCAGGCTGTCGAAGGTGCCCGAGGAGGCCACCACGAGACTGCCGCCCTTGGGTGCGTCGGGGTTCACGAAGTCGAAATGCTCGTAGTCGGCCGGGTAGGCGAGTTCGCCGAAGTAGGAATAGCCGTGCGAGGTGATGACCTCTTCGCCCTCGCTGGCCGAGGCCTCGGTCGCGCTCTCCTGCGCCGCGGCGGAGAAGGCCGCGACGCCCAGGCCGAGCGCGGCGAGGGCGGCGATCAGGGGGCCGTGCAGGGCGTGTCGTGTGGCGGCTGCGGTTGTCGTCGCGGCGGCGCGGGGCGTCGTCCGGATCATGTGCTCTCCCCTCATGGTCGGCGTCGTCTGCCGTTGGACGTAAGCTAAGTGGGCCGGTTGACCATGTTCAAGTTGAGATTGCGTGAGGCCCGCGCGATCCGGCCGGGCGCCGCCTGCCGCGCGGGGGGCGGGATGAAAAAAGGGCCGCGGCGTCGTGCCGCGGCCCCTGGTCCGGTTCCCGTGTCGCGACGGCGATCAGCCGTCGAGCGAATCCAGGTAGGCGATGAGGTTCACGCGATCCTCGGCGTCGCGCAGGCCCGCGAAGCTCATGGAGGTTCCCGACGCGAAACCGCTCGGGTTCTCGAGGAAGTGGAAGAGGTTCTCCTGCGACCAGGTATCGGCCGCCTCGCTGAGGGCGCCCGAGTAGCTGAAGCCGTCGACCGCGGCCACGTCGCGTCCGACCACGCCGTCGAGGTGCGGGCCGGTGGCGTTGGTGCCGTCGATCTTGTGGCAGGCGCGGCACTTGCCGAAGACGCGCTCGCCGGCGCCGGCGTCGGCCGATGCCATCAGCGTCTCGAAGTCCTGTTCCGGCTCTTCTTCGCCGCCGCCGCCCTCTTCGACCTCGATCACGTAGGCCGCCACCTCTTCGCCGTGGCCGCCGCCAACGTGGTAGAGCGTTTCGGCGACCCAGCCGCCGAGGAGGTAGATGAGGAAGGCGCCACAGACGCCGCCCACAACCTTTGTCATCGTCATCGTGTCAGGCATTGCTCGCGTGTCCCAAAGATAGCTGTCGGCGGGCTGTCTACGGCTTCCATTGCCTTGTGGCAAGGTATAGAAGCCGCGACCAAACGCCCGCAGGGTGAAAAGAATATGTGAAGATCACGAAAACGGACGGGCACGCGGCCATGACCAATCGCATCGCATTCCAGGGAGAACCCGGTGCCTATTCGCACCAGGCGTGCCACGAGGCGCGCCCCGACATGGAGGCGATGCCCTGCCGGACCTTCGAGGATGCGATCGAGGCGGTGCGTTCGGGCGAGGCGGACCTGGCCATGCTGCCGGTCGAGAATTCGACCTACGGGCGGGTGGCCGACATCCACTCGCTGCTGCCCGAATCCGGCCTGCACATCATCGGCGAGAGCTTCGTGCGGGTGCACATCAACCTGCTGGCGCAGCCGGGCACGACGCTCGACCAGGTCGAGACGGCGATGAGCCACACGGTGCTGCTGGGCCAGTGCCGCGGCTTCCTGACCGAGCACGGCATCCACCGCCGCGTGGGCGCCGACACCGCCGGGTCGGCGCGTTACGTCGCCGAGGTGGGCGAGCCTTCGCTGGCGGCGCTGGCCTCGGAACTCGCGGGCGAGATCTACGGGCTCGAGGTGCTGGCGCGCCACATCGAGGATCACAGCCGCAACACCACGCGCTTCCTGACCATGTCGCGCGAGGCGAATCACGCGCGGCGGGGCGAGCACGGGATGATGACCAGCTTCGTCTTCCAGGTGCGCAACATCCCGGCGGCGCTCTACAAGGCGATGGGTGGCTTCGCGACGAACGGCGTCAACATGACCAAGCTGGAAAGCTACATGGTGGGCGGCTCGTTCACCGCGACGCAGTTCTATGCCGATATCGAGGGCCACCCCGAGGATCCGGCGGTGATGCGGGCGCTGGACGAGCTGGACTACTTCACCGAGAAACTTGAAATCCTGGGCGTCTATCCCCGCGATCCGCGGCGCGACTGACGCCCCCGGCGGGGGCGATATGAGCGAACCAGAAGAACTGATGCGGGCCGGCGCGACGCTGCCCCGCCGCGTGATCGGCACGGGCACCATGGCCGGGCTGGGGCTGCTGCTGCTGTGGCTTGTGATCGACAAGCCGCCCGAGGCGGTGATCTGGCAGGTCTTCCTGATCGTCTTCGGCGCGGGTGCGCTCTGGCTCGCGCAGATCATGTGGCGGGCGACCGGGCGCCAGCTGATCCTGACCGACGCCGCGCTCGAGGACAGCAGCGGCGCGGTGCTGGTCCGGGTCGAGAACGTGGAAAAGGTCGACCGCTCGATGTTCGCGATGAAGCCCTCGAACGGCTTTCTCGTGCTGCTCAAGGAGCCGCAGCCGCGGGCCTGGCAGCCGGGGCTGTGGTGGCGCAGCGGACGCCGGGTCGCCATCGGCGGCGTGACCGCCGCGCGCGACACCAAGCCCATGGCCGACGCGCTGTCGATGCTGGTGATGCGCCACCGCGGCGAGCTGCCGGACATGTCCGACCTGATGGGCACGGCCGATGACGAGACCCCGAAGGACGACACCCGCAAGGAAGAGGCGCCCGGCGACGGTGCCCCGAAGGACGACGGCCACGCGGACGACAGCTCCGGGGACGGCGGCAGGAAGGACTGACCGGACCGCCGGGGCCCGGCCTCTTCGGTCTCAGTCGGCCCAGAGCACCTGCGGCGCGTAGCGCGGGTGGGTGAAGCTGTAGGTCTTGATCTCGAAGGCATCGAGACCGACGCGGAACAGCGGCTTGTAGGCGTCGCTGGTTTCCACCAGCACGGTCTGGCCGTTGTCCTGCATCTCGGGGAGGCGGGTCCTGTAGCCGGTCAGGTCGGCGGTGGTCAGCTCCGGGAAATCGCCGCGCGCGGCCGACCACATCACCTCGTAGCTGTCATTGTCGGCGTCGTGGCTCACCACGGTGATCCGCAGGTCGGCCGGGTACGCCTCCGGCGCCTCGTCGAGGTTGACGTCGGTCCTGGTCAGCAGCCCCAGCAGGCGGAAGGCGTTGTCGACGTAGGTGTCGTCGATCGGATCGGTCTCGCGCGAGACCATGTCGCCGATGGCGTAATTGGCCTTCTGGTTGATCGACTGCTGGTGAAAGACGTCGAAATAGACCCAGGCGGCGGCGAAGATCATCAGCAGCGCGGGCAGGACGATCATCGCCTCGACGGTGATGTAGCCGTCGGTTTCGGTCGCGAAGCGACGCAGGCGGCGCGGGAGGGAGAAAGGTCTCATGGGATCTGTCCTCACAGCGGTTCGGAGACGTAGACGGCGGTCGAGACCAGCGCGGTGTAGCCCTCGGCGTCGGTGGCGAGGTCGCTGCTGAGGTAGCCGGCCGGGCTGATCGGGCGGTACTTGTAGCAGGCGCGCAGCAGCATCAGGTCGTGTTCCTGGCCGAACTCGAAGGCGCGCTGCGGCGTCACGGGCTGGGCGGTGTCGACGCAGTTGGCGTCGTGCGGCGGCTCGGTCCAGTCGCGCGGGTCGAGGCGCAGCATCTCGAGCTGCAGCGTGTTCTCGCAATCGGGCAGCGTTCCGGCGCGCGCGCAGATCTTGCTCTTGAGCAAGGCGTGGTCGTAGGTCGAGCCGGTCGCGAGCTTGATGCCACGCACGCTCTGGTCCAGGGCGCGTTCCAGCACGGTCTGGCGCAGGGTGACCGTGCCCAGCTCGATGGTGGACAGCACGAGGCCGATGAAGAGCGGCGTCCAGAGGGCGAAGGGCACGACCATCGAGCCGTCTTCCCGGTCGCGGAACCGGCACAGGGCCGTCTTGATGAAGCGGATCATTGCGTGAGCCTCAGCTGGTTGAGCGTATGCGCGATGGTCGAGAAGGCATCCTCGATCTCGACCCCTTCGACGCGGAAGAAGTGCGCGGGCGACGAGGCGCAGTTGCGCATCACGTCGGCGCCGTGGTCGGACACCTCGAAGCCGATGCCCCAGACGATGATGCCCTGTTCCTTGGCGGCGTCGCAGATGTTGTCGAGCAGCCGGTCGCCCGTCGATGCGTTGTATTTCTGGTAGTAGAACTGGCTGTGCTGGTACGAATTGACGTAGCGGCGCAGGTAGTACCACAGGTTGTAGCGTTCCCAGTGGGCGTACTCGGACTCGGAGTTGTAGGCCCAGTCCTGGATCCGGTTGGAGCGGTCGTGCTGGCCATCGGTCATCAGGACCACGGTCTTGAGCACCTCCTGGTCGTCGTAGTCGACGGGGCGCCCCTCGAAGACGGCATCCACGGTGCCGTCGGCGATCATCCCGCTGGCGATCTGGCGGGTCGAGGGGTCGAGCAGGGCTGTGGCCCATTTCATGCCCATGAAGATCGAGGTGCCGGCGCGCGGCTGGAACTTCGAGATCTGCGACTTGAGCGCGGTGCCGTCCTGGCTGAAGGCCGTGATGCGCTCGTAGTCGTAGCGCGGGCAGACGGTGTCGGAGCGGTCGTTGCTGTACCCGTTGTAGTTCCACTGGAAGTGCTGCATCTGGTCGTACTCGATCGAGTAGTCCAGCGCGGCCTCGTCGAAGATCGGGTCAGGCATTTCGATGCAATGCGAGTAGCCGTGGCGCCAGTTCACGTCGAGATAGCTCAGGATCTCGGGACCGGCGTTCACATGCTCGGAGTAGGGCACGAGGCTGATCGAGACGAGATCCTCGGTGCTGTCGTTGAGCAGCGTGTCGATGAAGGTGCCGGCGGCGGATTTCAGCCGCGCCATCTTCTGGTTGGACTCCATCGAGCCCGAGATGTCGAGCACCATCGATATCTCGACCTTGTTGAAGCGCTCGGTCGCCTGCGCGAGGCCGTCGGCCTGCAGGGTGTCGACGCCGATCAGTTTCATGAAGTTGGACGGCATGGCCATTCTGCCGTCGGCCGTCACGATGCGGTAGTTGAGGCCCTCGTCGACCGAGACCGAGGTGAGCGAGCCGCCCATGCCCATCTTGTCCATGAAGTCGGTGACGACGCCCTCGGGGTCGAGCTCCTGGTCGAGGTCGGCCGCCGCGAGCACGGCGCGGTCCAGCGTGTTCTGAAGCTTGGTGCGCTCGAGCTCGGTGTGGATCAGGTCGATGCCGATCCCGCCGAAGACCATCATGACGAGCGAACAGGCGACGGCCATGTAGGACATGCTGCCGTCTTCGTCGCGGCCGAAGCGGACGGCCGAGTTCGCGAGAGTGGAGGCGACCGTCGGGGAACGCAGCGAACGGCCATGGCAGTGGCCCGTGTTCTTCCTTTTCATCCCGATTCCTTTCATCCGGAGCAGCCCGGAACACCCCCACGTGACCCACGTTGCAATGCGGCCCTTATCGCGCGATAAAGTGTCCGAAATTGGGCGAATGCGCCGGCATTTCCTGAAAATATGCTTTAAGATCAATTACAAACTGGGGCGTTCGGCCGCTCTGTTTCCGCCACATTTACAATGGCTGCCCGGCCCCGACTCGGTGAGGCGGGGCATTCGTATAAATTCGGGCGAGAAATGGATATCTTCCGGCGCCGACGGGCGTTAACCTCTGCGTTACAGGACGGGCATAAGGGTGAGGCTCCGACAGAGTGCCAGACCCGCGACGCCCGTGGAGGGAGGATTGATGTCAGCCGCACCGGCCAACGAGCCGACGTTCCGCGAGAGCGTCGACCTGATGTTCAACCGCGCCGTGGCGCTGATGGACCTGCCCCCGGGACTCGAGGAAAAGATCCGCGTCTGCAACGCCACCTACACGGTGCGGTTCGGCGTGCGCCTGCGCGGCCAGATCCACACCTTCACCGGCTACCGCTCGGTCCACTCCGAGCACATGGAGCCGGTCAAGGGCGGCATCCGCTTCGCCTCGGCGGTGAACCAGGACGAGGTCGAGGCGCTGGCGGCGCTCATGACCTACAAGTGCGCGCTGGTCGAGACGCCCTTCGGCGGCTCCAAGGGCGGGCTCTGCCTGAACCCGCGCGACTACGACGAATACGAGCTCGAGCAGATCACGCGCCGCTTCGCCTACGAGCTGGCCAAGCGCGACCTGATCCACCCCAGCCAGAACGTGCCGGCGCCCGACATGGGCACTTCCGAGCGCGAGATGGCCTGGATCGCGGACCAGTACGCGCGGATGAACACCACGGACATCAACGCCCGCGCCTGCGTGACCGGCAAACCGCTGAACGCCGGCGGCATCGCCGGCCGGGTCGAGGCGACGGGGCGGGGCGTCCAGTACGCGCTGCGCGAGTTCTTCCGCCACCCCGAGGACGTGGCCGTGGCCGGGCTCTCGGGAGATCTCCAGGGCAAGCGGATCGTGGTGCAGGGGCTGGGCAACGTGGGCTACCACGCCGCCAAGTTCCTGTCGGAGGGCGACGGCGCGAAGATCACCGGCATCATCGAGCGCGACGGCGCGCTCTACGATCCCGACGGCCTGAACGTCGAGAAGGTGCGCGAGTGGCTGATCCGGCACGGCGGGCTCAAGGGCTACCCCGACGCCAACCACACGGCCGAGGGCGGGGCGGTGCTCGAGCACGAGTGCGACATCCTGATCCCCGCCGCGCTGGAAGGGGTCATCAACCTGTCGAACGCCCACAGGATCCAGGCGCCGCTCATCATCGAGGCCGCGAACGGCCCGATCACGGCGGGCGCCGACGATATCCTTCGCGCGGCCGGCAAGGTCATCATCCCCGACCTCTATGCCAACGCGGGCGGTGTCACGGTGTCCTATTTCGAGTGGGTCAAGAACCTGAGCCACATCCGCTTCGGCCGGCTGCAGCGCCGGCAGGAGGAGGCGCGGCACGAGCTGGTCCTGCGCGAGCTGGAGCGGCTGGACGAGGCGCTGGGCGACGCGTGGAACATCGATCCGGGCTTCAAGGAGAAGTACCTCAAGGGCGCCGACGAGCTGGAACTCGTGCGCTCGGGGCTCGACGACACCATGCGCACGGCCTACCAGTCGATGCGCGAGGTCTGGCACGGACGCGAGGACGTGACGGACCTGCGAACGGCCGGTTTCATCGTCGCGATCGACCGTGTCGCGTCGAGCTACCGGGCGAAAGGGCTCTGAGCCGAACCAAATATCGCAAAATTTGAAGACGCCAAGTCTCTAGAATTCTGGAGATATTTTGCGCCTGCCCAAAAGTGGCCGTATTCTCGCGCGAATTCTCCGGATTTTGCCCCTCAGTCGCCCTATTGGGCCGTCATGTTCACCCTGACCGCGAGATTCTCGTGGAATCAGGGAAGTTGAAACATGCGACTACGTAGCCTGCCGGGTCGCCCGGCAACCCGATTTGTGAAAGAGGAAGACGGCAACGTCACGGTCTTTTCCGTGTTCATGCTCGTCCTCATCATCATGATCACCGGGGCCGCCGTCGACATCATGCGGTTCGAGGCCGTCCGCACCTCCATGCAGAACACGATGGACCGCGCGGTGCTGGCGGCCGCCGACCTCGACCAGAAACAGGACCCCACCGAGGTGGTGCGGGACTACCTGCTGAAATCGGGGATCACCAAGGTCAAACCCGGCGTGACCGTCAACGAGGGGTTCAACTACCGCACCGTGAAGGCGAGCGGCGTGTCGGACATCGACACCATCTTCCTGAAGATGTCGGGCTTCGACACGCTCTACGCCCCGGCGCTCAGCGCCGCCGACGAGAAGATCGCCAACGTCGAGATTTCCCTGGTTCTCGATATCTCGGGCTCGATGCGCTGGAACAGCCGGATGGACCGCCTGCGCCCGGCCGCCAAGCATTTCGTCGACAAGGTCATGAACGAGGAAAGCGTCGGCGTGACCACGCTCAACCTCATTCCCTTCGCCGGCCACGTGAACCCCGGCGACATCATGTTCGATTACTTCCGCGGCGAGCGGCCCAACGTGCCGGTGATCGAGCCCGAGGAGCCGGGCGATTTCTTTGCACCCTGGGAGCAGGCGATCTCGAACATCGTCATGTACTTCGACCTCGACGGCGACGAGATCTTCGACCGCGCCCACAAGATC
The DNA here is from genome assembly GCF_000442255.1 of Salipiger mucosus DSM 16094. Classification (GTDB taxonomy): domain Bacteria; phylum Pseudomonadota; class Alphaproteobacteria; order Rhodobacterales; family Rhodobacteraceae; genus Salipiger; species Salipiger mucosus. The sequence goes on from NZ_KE557273.1 coordinate 554,995, forward strand.
GAGGGGTTCCCGGAAAACGCCCCGCGTGACGCGGACGAGTTCATCGCCGGGGCCGTGGGCTATGTCTCGCAGCACGACAGCCGGATCGATGCGAACGCCACCTTCCTTGGCGCCTCGATCAAGGGCGGGCGGCAGTCGACCCGGTACTTCACGGTCTACGGCGACTCGAACGGACCGGAATCGGACCTTGGTCCGACCAAGAACAGGGGCAAGATCCCCGGCTCGACCTACCAGTACGGCAGCATCGATTTCGAATACTACGCCCAGTACTACACGGGCGGCGGCGACACCGTGACGGACCGCAACGTCAACATGCCGTCGTCTTGCATCGAGATCTACGACGCGGAATTCTCGACCACCGCGCTGCCCTCCTCGGACGACTACGTGCCGCACTTCCACCACTGGGAGATCGACGACGCGGTGATGGATTGGGGCTGGTGCCCCGAGGACGACACGGCGATCCAGTACTACTCGTCGAACGCGACGCAACTGAAGGCCTTCATCGACGACATCCGCCTGCATGACGGCACCGGCGCGCAGTACGGCATGAAATATGCCCTTGCCCTGCTGGACCCCGCCACGCGCGCGGCGGTCAGCCACCTGATCGCCGAGAACGTCATCGACGCGAGCTTCGAGGGCCGCCCGATCGACTGGGACGACTACGAGACCGAGAAATACATCGTCATCATGACCGACGGCATCGTCACCGAGCAGGTGCGCCCGACCGATCCCTATGCCGCCATCAACGGCGAGGTCGTTCTGACCGAGCAGGATGGCAGCGCGCGCTACGAGTTCTCGGCGCGGAACAAGAACGTCACCAACCTCTACAGCCAGTGCGACCTGGCCAAGGAGAAGGGCGTGACGGTGTTCTCGATCGCCTTCGAGACCGACACGGCCTCGGCGCAGGAGATGAAGAACTGCGCCTCCTCGGAGAGCCACTTCTTCCATGTGCAGGGTCAGGAGATCTACGAGGCCTTCGACACGATCGCACGCCAGATCAACAACCTGAGGCTCGTCCAATGATCCGCGCCGTCCTGTCCCGCCTGCGCCGGTTCCGGTCCGATGAAGCCGGTTCGGCCACCGTCGAATTCGCGATCTACGCGACGCTGCTCTTCGTGGTGCTCGCCGTGGGGGTGGAGTTCGCCTACATGAACCTGCGCCACGCCATGCTGGAACGCGCCCTGGACCTCGTGGTGCGCGACATCCGGCTGGGCACCGGCAACGCGCCCAGCTACGAGACCGTGCGCGGCAAGATCTGCAAGGAGACCGCGATCGCCGAGGACTGCGACGGCAACCTGCGGCTCGAGATGATGCAGGTCGATCCGCGCGCCTTCGTCGGGCTGCCGGCCGACGCCGACTGCGCCAACATCGAGGAAGACCCGCGGCCGGTGCGCCACTTCCAGCCCGGCCTCGACAACGACCTGATGCTGATCCGGGCCTGCCTGAAGTTCCAGCCGATGTTCCCGACCACCGGGTTCGGCGGCCAACTCCACAAGGACGCCGAGGGCTACGCCCAGCTTGTCGCGACATCCGCATTCGTCCAGGAGCCACGCTGATGCCAGCCATGATTTCCGCTCTCAGGTCCCGACTGGCCCGCTTCCTGCGGGCCGACGACGGGAACACGACGCTCGAGGTGGTGATCTTCGTCCCCCTCATGCTGACCATCATGGCCGCGACCTTCTCGCTCTACGACGCCTTCCGTTACAAGAGCCTGAACAACAAGGCGGCCTACACGATCTCGGATGCGCTCTCGCGCGAAACCGACCCGGTGGACGACGCCTATCTCGACGGCATGCTGGAGGTGCTGAAGTTCCTCACGCGCTCGGACGGGGTCTACTCGATGCGGGTCTCGATGGTGCGCTACAACGGCACCGACAACGTCTACGAGGCCGAGTGGTCGGCCGTGCGCGGCGGCTTCGACCTGCTGACCAGCGCCGACCTGCCGAACTTTTCCGACCGGTTGCCGCAGTTGCTGCACAACGAGCGCGTGATCGTGGTCGAGACATCGACCATGTACGCGCCGCCTTTCACCTTCGACGCGCTGCCCTCGCAGGAATTCTACAACTTCGTCACGACCCGGCCGCGCTTCGCGCCCAAGCTGGTGCTCGCGGGGACCTGACCGGCGCGCGCCATCAGGTCGCGTGACATCGGGCCGGGGGCGGGCTACATCCCAAGGGACAACCGGATAGGGAGTGACTCGGGTGACGCGCGCAACAGGTTTTCTGCTCATCGCATTGCTGTCGGCCGGAGCGGCCTCGGCGCAATCGACCAAGGAAGAGCGCTGCGAGGCATCGGCCGCCGTCGTGATGGAGGCGGTGCAGGCGCGTCTCGACGGCATGCAGAAGTCGCGCGTCCGGCGGGCCCTGATCCGGGAACTCGACCGCACCGCCGGCGAGATGCTCGCCGACTGGATCTACGGCCTGCCCGAGTCGGAGCTGACCCCTCAGGTGGGCGAGACCTGGAAGGCCCAGTGCCTCTCGCAATGAACTGATCCCGCATCGTCCCGCGCCGCAACCGGCGCGGGTGCTTTCAACCTGTCGACCACGACCGACCGGGCGCTGGACTCGGGGCGGACGCGTGGCGATGATGGAGAGACCATGAGTCTGCCGCCCGGGTTCCTAGACGAGCTGCGCAGCCGCACGAGCCTGTCACAGGTCGTGGGGCGCAAGGTCATGTGGGACAACCGCAAGTCCAACCAGGCCAAGGGCGACATGTGGGCGCCGTGCCCCTTCCACCAGGAAAAGAGCGCCTCGTTCCACGTCGACGACCGCAAGGGGTTCTACTACTGCTTCGGCTGCCAGGCGAAGGGCGACGCGATTTCCTTCGTGAAGGACAGCGAGAACGTGGGCTTCATGGAGGCGGTCGAGATCCTCGCGCGCGAGGCCGGGATGCAGATGCCCGCCCGCGACCCGCAGGCGCAGGAGAAGGCCGACCGCCGCGACGAGCTTGCACAGGTCATGGAGCAGGCGCTGCGCTGGTTCCGCATGCAGTTGCGCACCGGCGCCGCCACCGCGGCGCGGGCCTACCTCGAGCGGCGCGGCCTGAGCGAGCCGGTGCAGGATCGCTTCGAGCTGGGCTTCGCGCCGGAGGGCTGGCAGAACCTGCGCGACCACCTCGCGGGGCAGGGGGTGCGCGACGAGCTGATCATCGGCGCGGGGCTGGCGCGGACCTCGGACAAGGGGCGGGCGCCCTACGATGTCTTCCGCAACCGGATCATCTTTCCCATCCGCGACGGACGCGGCCGGGCCATCGCCTTCGGCGGCCGGGCGATGGACCCGAACGACAACGCGAAATACCTCAACTCGCCCGAGACCGAGCTCTTCGACAAGGGCCGCAACCTCTACAACCACGCACCCGCGCGCGAGGCGGCCGGCAAGGGCCAGCCGCTGATCGTGGCCGAGGGCTACATGGACGTCATCGCGCTCAGCGAGGCGGGGTTCGAGGCCTCGGTCGCGCCGCTGGGCACGGCGGTGACCGAGAACCAGCTCGCGCTGCTGTGGCGCATCGCGGACGAGCCGGTGATCGCGCTCGACGGCGACAAGGCGGGGCTGCGCGCGGCCTACCGGGTGATCGACCTCGCGCTGCCGCTGCTGAGCGCGGGAAAATCGCTGCGCTTCGCGCTGATGCCCGAGGGCAAGGACCCAGACGACCTGCTGCGGGCGCAGGGCGCGCAGGCGGTGCGCAAGGTGGTCGAGCAGGCGCTGCCCATGGTGCGCCTGCTGTGGCGGCGCGAGACCGAGGGCAAGGTCTTCGACAGCCCCGAGCGGAAGGCCGCGCTCGACGCCGCGCTGCGCGAGCACCTGCGCCGCATCCAGGACCCGGGGCTGCGCCGGCACTACGGCGACGAGATCAAGGAGATGCGCTACCAGCTCTTCCGCCCGCAGCGCACGTCCTACCGGAAGGGCCCCCGCCGGCCCTGGGACGCGCCGCCGCCGCCCAGTCCCTCGGCCAAGTCCTCGCTGCTGGTGGCGGCGGGCGACGAGGGGCAGGTGCAACTGCGCGAGGCGGTGATCCTCTCGGTGCTGCTGACCACGCCCGACATCCTGCCCGAGTTCGAGGCGCAGCTCGAGGGTCTGGAGTGCGCCGACCCGCTGCACGCGCGCCTGCGCGACGCGCTGCTGGCCCACATGGAGGCCGGTTCCGAGGCGCTTCGGGAGCATTGTGAGCATGCAACGGGAAAAGAAGCCCTTGAAACCCTGCTCGCGGCACGCCATCTCCGCGTCGTGCCCTGCCTGCGCAATCCGGGCGATACCGAGGCGGCCCGACTGACCGTCGCCGAGGAACTGGCCAAGATCGCCGCGCAGCGCGGGCTGGAGGCCGAGATCGCCGAAGCGGAGGAGGATCTGGCCGATCTCGCGGACGAGGCGCTGACCTGGCGTCTCGGACAGGCGGCGCAGGCCAAGAACCAGGCGGTGCGACGCAAGGACGAGAACGAGACGGAATACGATCTCGGGCCCAACGGGGCCCGAATCGACAGGTCGGAACGCAGCGCGCTCGACGCGTTGATGCAACAGATTCGATTTTCGAAGGGCCAGAGCTAGTCTTCAGGCCGAGGAAAGCGGGATAAAAAGAGGTATGCGGGTGGCCGAATCAATTGATTCCCTCCACGATTCGTCGCAACGAATCATGTGATCGCGCGTACTGGGTCCGATGAGGGCCTTCTCCCAGAGACGGAGCACTTCATGGCAGCCAAAGACAACGACGACGCCAAGCCGGAAACTCAGGAAGACGCGCACAGCCTCGACATGAGCCAGGCCGCGGTCAAGAAGATGATCACGGAGGCGCGTGAACGCGGCTACATCACCTACGATCAGCTCAACCAGGTGCTCCCGCCCGACCAGGTCAGCTCGGACCAGATCGAGGACGTGATGTCGATGCTCTCGGAAATGGGCATCCAGGTCACCGAAGAGGAAGAGACCGAGGAAACGGACGACAACAAGGGCTCGACCGAGCTGGTCGACGCCGCGAAGGGGCGGGGCGACGTCGCCGTCTCCTCGGGCCAGAGCGAGAAGCTCGACCGCACCGACGACCCGGTGCGCATGTACCTGCGCGAGATGGGCTCGGTCGAACTGCTGAGCCGCGAGGGCGAGATCGCCATCGCCAAGCGCATCGAGGCCGGCCGCAACACCATGATCGCGGGCCTCTGCGAGAGCCCGCTGACCTTCCAGGCGATCACGATCTGGCGCGAGGAACTCCTCAGCGAGGAGATCCTGCTGCGCGACGTGATCGACCTCGAGACGACCTTCTCGGGCCAGATGGACGAGGACGGCGAGATCGCCGAGCCGGTCGTCGACACCACCGAGGCCGAGACCGAGAAGAAGGAAACCGAGCAGCCCGAGTACGACGCCGACGGCAACCCCATCGCCAAGGACGACGACGAGGACGAGGACGAGCAGGCCAACATGTCGCTCGCCGCGATGGAGGCCGCTCTCAAGCCGCGCGTGCTCGAGACGCTCGACCGCATCGCGCAGGACTACGAGGAGCTGGCCGCGATGCAGGACGCGCGGATCAGCGCGACCCTGAACGAGGACGCCTCGTTCTCCGAGGCCGACGAGAAGCTCTACCAGAAGCTCCGCTCGGAGATCGTCGAGCTGGTGAACGGGTTGCACCTGCACAACAACCGCATCGAGGCGCTGATCGACCAGCTCTACGGCATCAACCGCCGCATCATGTCGATCGACAGCTCGATGGTGAAGCTCGCCGACCAGGCCCGCATCAACCGGCGCGAGTTCATCGACGAGTATCGCGGCTACGAGCTCGACCCCAACTGGATGGAGCGCATGGCCGGAAAGCCCGGTCGTGGCTGGCAGATGTTCAACGAGCGGTTCGCCGACCGCGTCGAGGGGCTGCGCGCCGACATGGCGCAGGTCGGCCAGTACGTCGGTCTCGACATCAGCGAGTTCCGCCGCATCGTCGGCCAGGTGCAGAAGGGCGAGAAGGAGGCCCGCGCGGCCAAGAAGGAGATGGTCGAGGCGAACCTGCGTCTCGTGATCTCGATCGCCAAGAAGTACACCAACCGCGGCCTGCAGTTCCTGGACCTTATTCAGGAGGGCAACATCGGCCTGATGAAGGCCGTCGACAAGTTCGAGTATCGCCGCGGCTACAAGTTCTCGACCTACGCGACCTGGTGGATCCGCCAGGCGATCACCCGGTCCATCGCGGACCAGGCGCGCACGATCCGCATCCCGGTCCACATGATCGAGACGATCAACAAGCTGGTCCGGACGGGGCGCCAGATGCTGCACGAGATCGGCCGCGAGCCGACCCCGGAAGAGCTGGCGGAAAAGCTGCAGATGCCGCTCGAGAAGGTCCGCAAGGTGATGAAGATCGCCAAGGAGCCGATCTCGCTCGAGACGCCCATCGGCGACGAGGAAGACAGCCAGCTCGGCGATTTCATCGAGGACAAGAACGCCGTGCTGCCGCTCGATGCGGCGATCCAGGACAACCTCAAGGAAACCACGACGCGGGTGCTCTCGTCGCTCACGCCGCGCGAGGAACGCGTGCTGCGGATGCGCTTCGGCATCGGCATGAACACCGACCACACCCTCGAGGAGGTCGGCCAGCAGTTCAGCGTGACCCGCGAGCGGATCCGCCAGATCGAGGCCAAGGCGCTGCGCAAGCTCAAGCACCCCTCGCGGTCGCGCAAGCTGCGGTCCTTCCTCGACCAGTAAGGAGCGCGTCATGTCCTTCCTGAAACGGCTCTTCGGCGGCGGCGGCGGCGGCGAGACCCCCGCGCCCAAGGGCGAGACGATCGAATACAAGGGCTTTCGCATCACGCCCGAGCCCATGCCCGCCGACGGCCAGTTCCGCATCGCGGCGCTGATCGAGGGCGAGGTCGGCGGCGAGACGAAGTCGCACCACCTGATCCGCGCCGACGTGATGCGCGATCACGAGCAGGCGGTCGAAGCCTCGCTGCGCAAGGCCCGGCAGATGATCGACGAGCAGGGCGAGCGGCTTTTCGGCTGAGACCGTCCTGTATTGCGTGCCGAACATGAAAATGCCGCCCTCCAGGGGGCGGCATTTCGCGTTTCCTGCCTTGGCAAGCCGGCTCAGTTCACCGGCATCACGAAAACCTCCCGCACGTTGGCGCGCGGGTCGGCGCCGAGGGCGAAGATGACCGAGCGGGCCACGTCCTCGGGCTTGAGCTTGTCGGGCTTGGCCTCCTCGAAGAAGGGCGTGTCGACCATGCCGGGCGCGATCACGGTGACGCGGGCGCCCCATTCGCGGAACTCCTCGGCGAGGTTGCCGGCGTAGCCGTGCACGAACCACTTGCTCGCCGAATAGACCGAACCCTTGATGTGCGTGCGCCCGGCGGCGGAGCCGGTCAGCAGAAGGTGGCCGCGGTTCTTGACGAAATAGGCCGAGGCCGCCTTGGCCGTCCAGAGCACGCCCATCACGTTGAGCCGGATCATCGCCTCCCATTCCTCGGGGTCGCCCTGGCGGGTGCCGGCGGCGCTGAGCCCCGTGCCCGCGTTGGCGAAGGCCGCGTCCACGTCGCCGAAATGCTCGGCAAGGCGTGCCATCGCGGTTTCCTGGTCCTCGAGCGAGGTGGCATCGCCCGGCAGCGCGAGGGCGTGAGCGCCCAGTTCGTCGCAGAGCGTGGCGAGCTTGTCCTCGGAGCGGGCGAAGAGGCCCACGTTCCAGCCATGCTCGACCGCGGCACGGGCGGTGGCGGCGCCGATGCCTGTCGAGGCGCCGGTGATGAAGAGCGTCTTGCGGGTCATGGGGGTCTCCTTCCTCGGGGTCTTGCGGGTGCCGATGCGCGGCACCTGCTGCGTTCCCGGCAGAGGTAGTGCGCCGGCGGCCCGGGGTAAGGGCGGGAACCGGCCGGGCCGACGCCGCGTTTTGTCGCCAATCGAGGAGAACGGAATGACCCGCCTGATCGCCCTGACCACCGCCGCCGCCTGCGCTGCGGCCGCCGCCTTTGCCGCAACCGAGACGTTGTCGCAGCGTCCCGGTGACGTCATCGAGATCGAGGTCGCACCCGAGCGGCTGGCCGAGTGCCGCGAGACCCTGCAGCAGGTCGCGCAGCGCCCCGCCGTGACCGACGACGGCAGCCCGATCCTCGTGGACACGACCGAGGATCTGCCCGGCGTGGTCTGCGTGGCCGTGCCCGAGGCTTGATGCGCGCCTCGCCGGGCATGGCATCCCGCCGCGCCCGGCGCTATGCATGGGGGTGAGCCCGAGGGGAGGCCGGCCATGCAGACGATCTTCGACATTTCCACCGACGGCGCGGGGCTCTACGAGTTCACCCGCGACGTGAAGGGCTGGCTGCGAGAGGCCGCGTCCGGCGACGGTTTGCTGACGCTCTTCATCCGGCACACCTCTGCCTCGCTGCTGATCCAGGAAAACGCCGACCCCGACGTTCAGATCGACCTCGCGGCCTATTTCCATCGGCTCGTGCCACCCGCGCACGATCCCTCGATGGATTACCTGCGCCACCGGCAGGAAGGCCCCGACGACATGCCCGCGCATATCAAGGCGGCGATGATGCCGGTCTCGCTCTCGATCCCGGTGAGCGAGGGGCGCATGATGCTCGGCACCTGGCAGGGCATCTACGTCTTCGAGCACCGCGACCGTCCGCACCGGCGGCAGGTCGTCGCGCACCTGTCCCGCTGAGCCTGCACCGGAGTCCGCCGCCCATGTCATACGATCGCGCCCTCCTGACCGCCGACGCCCTGATCGCCGCCCGGTCGGACGAGCTGTCGCAATGGTGCGCCACGATCTTCGATTTCGCCGAGCCGGCCTGGCGCGAGTACCGCTCGGCCGCCTGGTACGTCGAGCGGCTGCGCGCCGAGGGCTTCACGGTCGAGGAGGGCTCGGGCGGGATGCCCACGGCCTTCTGCGCCGAGTGGTCCAACGGCGATGGCCCTGCGGTCGGCATGTATGCCGAGTACGACGCGGTGCCGGGCAACAACCAGGCGGCCCGGCCCGAGCGCGCGCTGCGCGAGGGGCTCGGCGCCATGGCGGCGGGGCACACCGATCCGCATTCGGCACTGGGCATCGGCAGCCTCGCGGGGCTGCTGGCGACCAAGGCGGCGATGCAGACGCTGGGCATTCGCGGCCGGCTGCGCTTCACCGGAGAGCCCGCCGAGAAGGTGCGCGGCTCCAAGCCGATCCACGCCGCCAAGGGCTACTACGACGGGCTCGCGGGGATGCTGAGCTTTCATCCCTTCTACATGCTGCCGCTCTGCAACACGGTCCGCTGGGACACGCATTGCGGGGCGGCCTATTCCTTTGTCTATCGCTTCGTCTGCGATGCGCCGCAGGACTGGGGGGCGCGGGACGGGGCGCCGATCCCGCAGTCGCATTCCGACATCCGCGCGCCCGGGGCCAACGACGCGCTGGTGATGATGTACCAGCAAGGGCGGATGCTGCGCGACGCCATGGCGCCGCATCGCGGGGGCTGGTCGATTTCGGAGGCGATCCTGTCGACGGGGCAGGCCACCGCCGACAACCTGCCCGCGCTGCGGGCGGACCTGCAGTACATGATGCGCGTGCCCGACCTGCAGATGGCCGAGCAGGTGACCGCGCAGCTGGACGGGCTGGCCGAGCACTGCGCGGCGATGACCGGCTGCCGGGTGGAAAAGCACTGGGTGTCGAAGTCGCGCCCGGGTCTCGCCAACCTTGCCATGTCAAAGATCGTCTGGCGGGCGCTGGAAGAGGTCGGCCCGCCGGTCTGGGACGACGAAGGCCTGGATCTCGCGCGGCAGGTGCAGCGCGCCTGCGGCGGGACGGGCGAGGGCGATCCGCTGATCCCCGAGTGCCACGCACTCATCGCGCCGGAGCGGGCCGAGGCGATCCTGCGGCAGGACCTGCCGCCCGCGCAGGCCAACAGCACCTCGGACGATTACACCGACATGACCTGGCATGCGCCGACCGCGCGGTTCTACATCGCGCGGCCCGCGCTGCGCGGCGGGCCTTACCCGCCCTGGGCGATGAACGCGCTGGGCGGCATGCCCGCCTGCATCGACCCCACGGTGCGCACCGCCGGCCGCGTGCTGGCGCGCGCGGCGCTGCGGCTGCTCATGGATCCCGCCGCGCGCGAGGCCGCCGCCGAGGAACTGCAGCGCCGCCGTGCCGAGGCCGGGGGCATCCCGCCGCTGGCGGATTACCCGGCGCCGGTGGACCTGCCCTGGCCGGAATACGTCGAGACGCCGCGCGGGCGGGACTGGCACATCCCGGGCTGATCACGGTTTGGGCGCCTGCCTGTGGTCCGCAGGACTCGCATGCGGTCCCCTATGTTGCGGCACGAAATCTACCCTACCCAATCTGTGGCCGCCCGCCTATAGTGGCTGTGGACAAGTGGGGCCGAACCCCACGGCCCGAGGCAGAGACGAACGGATAGGGGGACGGCCATGCGCTGCCCGTTTTGCGGAAACATCGACACGCAGGTCAAGGACTCGCGCCCGGCCGAGGATCACGTCGCGATCCGGCGGCGGCGGTTCTGCCCGGCCTGCGGCGGCCGTTTCACGACCTACGAGCGGGTGCAGCTGCGCGACCTCGTGGTGATCAAGACCAGCGGCCGGCGCGAGGATTTCGACCGCGACAAGCTGGAACGCTCGATCCGCATCGCGCTGCAGAAGCGCCCGATCGACCCCGAGCGCGTCGACCAGATGATCTCGGGGATCGTGCGGCGGCTCGAGAGCATGGGCGAGACCGACATTCCCTCGAAGCAGATCGGCGAGATCGTCATGGAGACGCTGGCGCGGATCGACACCGTGGCCTACGTGCGCTTCGCCTCGGTCTACAAGAATTTCCAGGCCGCGGACGACTTCGACCGGTTCGTGAGCGAGCTGCGTCCCGAAGGCGCTCCGGCCGAGAAGTGAGCGGGACGGACGCAGGCCACATGGCCCACGCCCTGCGGCTGGGCCGGCGGGGCGATGGGGCGGTGGCTGGCCGAACCCCGCCGTCCGGCTGCGTGATCGTGAAGGACGGCCGCGTCGTCGGCCGCGGGCGCACGCAGGACGGCGGCCGCCCCCATGCCGAGGTCGTGGCGCTGGCCGAGGCCGGCAAGGCCGCCTTCGGCGCCACCGCCTATGTCACGCTGGAACCCTGTGCCCATCACGGCAAGACCCCGCCCTGCGCCGAGGCGCTGGTCCGGGCCGGCGTGGCGCGCGTGGTGGCGCCCATGCCCGACCCCGACACCCGCGTTGCGGGCAAGGGGTTCGACCGGCTGCGCAAGGCCGGGATCGAGGTCACGACCGGCGTTCTGGCCGAGGAGGCGGCGCGCGATCACGCGGGCTTCGTCCTTCGGGTCACCAAAGGCCGCCCCATGGTGACGCTGAAGCTCGCGTCGAGCTTCGACGGGCGCATCGCCACGGCGACGGGCGAGAGCCAGTGGATCACCGGCCCCGAGGCGCGCCGCGCGGTGCACGGGCTGCGCGCGTGCCACGACGCCGTCATGGTCGGCGCGGGAACGGCACGGGCCGATGATCCCTCGCTGACCGTGCGCGGCTGGGGCGATGTCCCGCAGCCGGTGCGCGTCGTGGTCTCGCGGCTGATCGACGTGCCGCTGATGAGCAAGCTCGCCTCGAGCGCGCGCGAGGTTCCGGTCTGGGTCGTGCATGGCTCGGACGCCGCGCCCACGATCCGCAAGGCCTGGGACAGCTGCGGTGCGCGGTTGGTGCCGGGCACGGTCAAGGGCGGGCGCATCGAGCCCGAGACCATGCTGGCGCGCCTCGGCGAGGCCGGGCTCACGCGGGTCTTCTGCGAGGGGGGCGGGCAGCTGGCCGCCTCGCTGCTTGCGGCGGATCTCGTGGACGAGCTGGTGGGCTTTACCGCCGGCATGGCGCTGGGCGCCGAGGGACGGCCGGGGATCGGGGCCATGGGCGTCGACAGTCTTGCCGAGGCGCCGCGCTTCGAGCTCGTGGAGGCGCGGCCGGTGGGCGGTGACGTCATGCACCGCTGGCGCCGGACCTGATCCCGCGGAGCGCGCCTGCGGCGCGCGCAGGTCGGATTGCGTTCGGGCCACGCGGGCCCCGGGGGAAATCCCCCGGACCCCCTTTGCGTATTTTTGAACAAGAAGAAGAGACCTGGGGTCAGCGGCGCCAGAGGTGGGCCTGCGTGGCGAAGAGGCCCTGGAGCTTCGACAGCGTGCGGTTGAGCGGGCCGGGCGCCGGTATGGGGCCGGTTTCCAGACGGTCGAGGATGACCTCGACGGGGCAGGGCAGGCCGCTGACCGGGTCGCGGTAGCGGGGGTAGGCAATGAGCGTGGCGTGGACGAGGCCCTCGAGCGTGGGTCTCGGGCCTTTCAGGCGCCGGTCGGGGACGGGGCCGAGGTCGCGCGTGAGGCCCCAGCCGGCGTAGAAGGGCGCGCCGAGCGTGGTGACGGGCACGCCGCGCAGCAGCGCCTCGAAGCCCGCGAGGGATGTGAGCGTCCAGACCTCCTGCACCTCGGGCAGCAGCGCGCCGATGTCGGTCCGGCTGAGCGTGGCGTCGGCCCATCGCTCGGGGGTCTCGACCGCGCCGGGGCGCAGGCCGGCCTCGACGTCCGGGTGCGGCTTCCAGAGGATCGTGGCACCGGGGTTCTCGGCGCGGGTGCGTTCGAGAAGTCCCGCGTTGGTGCGGATCTCGGGGCTGCCGAGGCGGATGGAGGCGTCATCCTCGACCTGGCCCGGCACGAGGATGCGATGCCCGGGGGGGAGCGCGGGGGGCGGGCGGCCGGTGTTGTACTTGGAGATGCCGCCCTGCGCGATCCGCTCGACCAGGCGCCGGGCGCGCGCGGCCTGGCCGGGGCGGAGATCGGTGGAGGCGGCGATGAGCCGTTCCAGCCGCGACGGCCCGGTCGGGTCGTAGTAGATGCCGAGATCGTCCAGCACCAGCGAGAGGGGCGGCACCAGCTCGGCGCCGAGCCCGCGCGAGCGCAGGAAGCCGTCCTCGACGCGGCAGGCTGCATCGCCGGGCGTCGCCTTGCCGGCCCAGATCATGCGGCGGCGGCCCGAGCGTGCGGCGCGTTTGCGGGCGGTATCGGGGGCCGGGGCGAAGATGACTGGGCGATGCCCGCCAAAGAAGCCCTGCAGGGGCCGGCGTTTCCAAAGCCGCATGCCCTCGGCCACCCAGCCGTGGCGGTCCTCGCGCCAGGCGCGGACCTGCGCCTCGAAGGCCGCGAGCGCGTCCTCGAAGGGGCAAAGCCGGTCGCGGCAGGGATCGTACCAGGTGGGGTAGAGGATCATTGCCGCTGCGAAGAGCTGCGCGCGGGTCAGGTTGCGGGTGCGGCGGGGCAGGGAATGCTCGTCCGTGGTGAGGCCCCAGCCCGCGTAGAAGGGCGTGCCGAAGACGCGCGGGCGGTGGCCGGCGAGGATGGCCTCGAAGCCCATCTGCGAGGAGACCGTGTAGACCGCCGTGGCGCCCTCGAGCAGGGCCTGCGGCGCGATGTCCGCGTCGCAGATCGCGATGCGGCCCTGCGCGTCGGCCGCGGTGAAATGGCCCGGGCGGTGGCCCGCGCGGGTCTCGGGGTGGGTGCGGAGCAGGACGCGCTGGCCCGGGTTCTCTTCCTGTGCCCAGTAGAGCATCTCGAGGAAGCGGTTGCGGTCGGCGCCCGAGGCGCGGACCGAGGCGTCGCCGGCGGTCTGGTCGACCACGAGGACATAGCCCGGCTCGGGCAGGGGGGCATCCGGGTCGTGGGCGGCGTATTTCGACAGCCGCGCCTCCGTGATGCGGGCCATGCCCTCGCGGGCGCGCTCGAGCAGGGCGTGATCGTCAAGCGGATGGCTGGCGAGCAGCGTCTCGAGGTCGGAGGGTGTCCGCGCGTCGAAATGCACGCCGCTGCGGTCGAGCAGCAGCCCCAGCGGCGGCTCGCCTGCGCGGCCCGGGTGCAGCGAGCGCAGGAAGGCGTCCTCGACACGCAGCAGGCCGGCTCCGGTTCGGGCGGCCAGCGCCTCGCCCCGGTGCGCGTAGGGCGACTGGCCCCAGACCCCCACGGTGTCCTGCGCGCCGGGCCGGCCGAGCGATACGCGCCAGCCCGCCAGCGCCAGGATGCGTCGCAACCGGGGCTCTCGCAGGAAGCCGGCGGTGCGGACGTAAAGACGCCGGGAGCTTTCACTCCCGGCGCCACCCTGTCCCTCGTTATGGTTATTCAGGGTTACTCTCCGCTGACCGCCGTGGCCGTCGTGGCCAGCGTGCTCACAGCCCCCAGCGAGCCGGTCAGGGCGGAGATGGTCTTGCTCCACTGAGCGTAGGGTGCCTCGGTGACGTAGAGCGTGTCCTGGTCGCGGACGACGAAGTCGCGCGCCATGAACATGCCGTTGGGCTGCGTCAGGTCGAGGACGTAGACCATGCGCTGTGCGCCGATCAGGTCGGTGCGTCCGAGGACCTGGTTGGCGATCTCGGCGGGTTCGTTGCGGAAGACGAAGACGCCGGTCGGGTCCGAGGCGGTGGGCACGAGCCCGCCGACCTGGGCGATGGCCTCGACCGCGCTCAGCGTCTGGGTCTCGAAGGGGACGCGGGCCTGGGTGCCGGTGGCACCCAGCGAGGTGAAGGCGCGGGTGTCCTGCTCGACGAGGATCCGGTCGCCGCCACGCAGCGCGATGTCATAGGAGGGATTGTCGTAGAGGTCCTGGAACCAGATCTCGCCCTGGTGGCCGCCGCGCAGCACCTTGACCTGCGCCACCTCGGGCGGGATCGTGATGCCGCCGGCGCGGGCCAGCATGGCCGAGAGCGTGCGCGTGGGCCGCTCGATGGCATAGACGCCCTGGCCGCCCACGGCGCCCACGAGGCTGACGGTCGAGCCGTCGCCGGCGAGGCGGCGCACCTCGACCTGCGGGTCGGGGGTCTGTTCCTCGAGGCGGTCGGTGATGATGCGGCGCACGGCCTCGGGCGAGTTGCCGGCGGCGCGGATGCGGCCTGCGTAGGGCACGAAGATGAAGCCCGAGCCGTCGACCTGCACCTCTTCGAGGCGGGTGGCGTTCGCCTCGCTCGCGGCGAGCAGGCCGTCGTCGACGTTTTCCCAGACGGTCAGGCCCAGCGTGTCGCCGGGATTGATCGTGTCCGAGCCCAGCACGCCGGCGCTCTGGAACTGTTCGGAAAAGCCGAGCGCGGGCACGACGGCGGTGGCGCGGGTGACGCGGTCGTTCACGGCGACGACGAAGGCGTCGCCCTCCTGCATGACCGAGCCGGAAAAGATTTCGCGTTTGTTGGGGCCCATGCGCGGCAGGCCGCAGGACGCCATGAGCGACACGGCCGCGAGAACCGCGACGGTGCGGACCCATCGCTTGCGGGGATAAATCACTGCTCGGTCTCCTCGACCTGTTCTTGTTCTGCCTCAGCTTTTTTGTCCAAGGTACCGGAATCCCGGCAATTGCGCCAGTCCCGCGGCCCCGGGGACCTAGTGGACGAGGCGCAACTGTTGCCTTGGGGCCGCGGTGCCGTGACGCAGGGCGTCGTAGGGATCGTCGGGAGAGAGCATCATGTCGACCACCAGCCGCAGCAGCTGGCGGCGCCCGCGGGCCGAGTAGAAGCCGCCCGGCACCTGGCTGGTTTCCAGCAGGTAGCGGCGGTAATCCTTGTAGGCGCGCATGTCGGGCCGGTCGGGCTGGGCAAAGAAGGCGTCGAGCGGCTGGGTCGAGACGAACTCGGGCTTGGCGTAGACCGCGGCACCGAAGACGCGCAGGGGCAGGCCCCGCCAGAGCACCTGCTGCGCCGCCGTCGAATTGACCGTCACCGCGCTGCGCGCGTCGTCGAGCAGCCGGGCGAGCTTGCCGCCCCGGACGTAGTGCACGCGATCCTCGACGCCGTGGCGCGTGGCCAGCTCGCGGATCGTGCGGCGCAGCGGCACGCGGCCGTTCTCCAGCGGGTGCGCCTTGAAGACGAGGTGGTGGTGCCCGGGCGCGCCGCGGGCAAACCCCTCGACCACCACCTCGAGGAACGCGCGCATGGAGGAAAACGGCGAGTGCTGGCGAAAGCTCGCGTCGTGCTCGAGCTGCAGCAGCGCGAGGTGGTAGGGAAAGCCGCCCAACCGGATGCGCTGGGTGGCCACCAGGCGCTCGGCCCGGTGCAGGGGCATGAGCAGCAGGCGTTGCAGGTAGAGGCGGAACTCGCGCGCGACGGTCAGGTCGCGGTGCGGGCGGAAGTTGCGGTAGGCGCTGTTCCGGAACATCACGAACCAGTGGTAGAGCGCGCCGTAGAAGATGTGATGGCGCATGTCGCCCCAGTGACCGGGCGGCAGCGGCGCCTCGAGGTCGGACTGCGCGAGGGCGGCGCGCATCCGCGCGATGTCCATCTCCATGAGCCGCGAATGCCCGTTCGCGCCGCCGCGCTCGTAGGTGACCCAGTAGGGACGCATGTAGCCTTCCTCGAAGACATGCACCGCGATGCCCCGCGCGCGGGCCTCGGTGACGGCATCGGCGTGGATCGGTCGCGTGTCGCCGTAGAGGACGATGTCGGTGACGCCCTTCTCCTCGACCAGGCAGCGCAGCCTGGCGGGCCAGTCCTCGGGCCTGCCGGCGTAGGGGATGTAGCTTGCCGGGTGGAACCAGAAGGCGCGGTCACCCGCGTTGAACCCCACGCGCCAGACCTCTGCTCCCGCCCGGCGCAGCATGGCGCCGAGGCGATGGAAGAAGGGCCCGTGCGGCCCCTGCAGGAAGAGGAAGACCCGTTGCTTGCTCATGCCGGTCCGGTGGTGGATAGTCCGGCAGAAGCGATAGCGCGCATTTGCGTCGAAAATAAGGCCCCGGACCCCGGGCGGAAGGAGTGAGCCCATGTTCACAGGCATCGTCACCGACGTCGGAGAGGTGCGCGCGCTGCGCGAGGCGGGCGACCTGACGGCGCGTATCGGCACCGCTTACGACACCGGCGGGATCGAGATCGGCGCCTCGATCGCCTGCGACGGGGTCTGCCTGACGGTGGTGGACCTCGGGCCGGACTGGTTCGACGTGACGATCAGCGCCGAGACGGTCTCCAAGACAAACCTCGACGCCTGGTCCGAAGGCCGCCGCGTCAACCTGGAACGCGCGCTCAAGGTCGGTGACGAGCTGGGCGGGCACATCGTCTCGGGGCACGTCGACGGCGTGGCCGAGGTCGTGGAACTGCGCGACGAAGGCGACAGTACCCGCGTGACCCTGCGCGCGCCCGAGGCGCTGGCGCGCTTCATCGCGCCCAAGGGATCGGTGGCGCTGAACGGCACCTCGCTCACGGTGAACGAGGTTTCGGGCCGTGATTTCGGCATCAACTTCATCCCGCACACCAAGGAGGTAACGACCTGGGGCGCGGTGCGGACAGGCGACCGGGTCAACCTCGAGATCGACACGCTGGCCCGCTACGTGGCACGGCTGCAGGAGATGTCCTGACCCGGCGCGGCGCCGCCGGCCGCTTGTGCGTATTTCAGGGAAAGATGAAGGCACGGGAGACCGGCTACAGCAGGCCTCTTCATCTTTCTCCAAATACGCAAAAGCGGTTTCGGGGCCGCGCACGGCCGGAATGGAGTCATTCCGCCGGCTGGAACCCGACGATGAGCTGCCGCAGGCCGAGGGCGGCGCCGGCGAAGATCGCGGCCATGGTCACGGGCGCCGAGATGGCCAGGACGGAAAAGGCCGAGAGGCCCTGGCCAATGGTGCAGCCCATGGCCAGCACCGCGCCCGCGCCCATCAGTACGGCGCCGAGGATCTGGCGGCGCAGCTCGCGCGGGTCCTCGCAGGCTTCCCAGCGGAAGTGCCCCTTGATGAGCGAGCCGAGGAAGGCGCCCGTCCAGACGCCGGCGACCGAGCCCACGGCGAATGAGATCGGCCGCGCCGAGCCGGTCATCCACCACAGGATGCTGTCGCCGAGCGGCGCCGCGAAGCTGTGCGAGACCACGGGGATCGGCTCGAACCCGGTGCGGGCCACCCAGGAGGTGCCGGCCCAGGCCAGCACGATGCCGACGCCCACCAGCGCGGCCCAGCCCACCTGGAGCGGGCGCGCGCGCAGCGACCGCCCGGAGAGTGCCAGGGCAAGGATCGCCGCGCCGAGCGCGATGCCGAGGGGCGCCACCGGCAGGCCGGTCCTCGTGCCGATCCAGTGGGCGATGCCGGGCAACTCGACGCCGGTCACCGGCCGCTGGGGAAAGAGCGCGTCGCGCAGCGGGGCGACCGGCCCCGAGAGCACGACGAAGGTCGAGACCCCCATGACCAGCACGATGACGAAGCTGCGCAGGTCGCCGCCGCCCAGCCGTGCCACCGCGCCGTAGCCGCAGTTGCCGGCCAGCGCCATGCCGTAGCCGAAGAGCAGGCCGCCGGCGATCGAGGCCAGCGGCATCCAGCGGATCGAGAGGTAATAGGTGTCCGCGCCCTCCAGCAGACCCGCGCCGATCAGGCCGAAGGCGCCCATGACGGCCACGCCGATGGCCACGCCCCACATGCGCAGCCGCATGTCGGAGCCGCCGTAGAGCGCGTCCTCGATCGCGCCCAGGGTGCAGAACCGCCCCAGCCGCGCCGCGAGGCCCAGCAGCAGGCCGCTGCCCAGGCCGATCAACGCGACGAGGTGATATTCGCTCAGAGAGCTCAGCATGACCGGATCTCCTCCCCTGCCAGTCGTGGGCTCAGGGGAGAGAGTATGCGGTCACATTCGGGAACATGCAAATGAAACGCTTCGGAAGCGCCTCAGCCGTCGTCCTTGCAGAACAGCTCGTAGACGCATTCCAGCATCTTCTTGGGCCGCTCGTCGGCCAGGCGGTAGTAGATTGCCTTGCCCTCGCGGCGCGGCACGACCAGCCCCTCGAGGCGCAGCCGCGAGAGCTGCTGCGAGACCGCCGCCTGCCGGGCCGAGAGCAGGTCCTCGAGCTCGGTGACGGATTTCTCGCCGGTGACGAGGTGGCACAGGATCATAAGCCGGCCCTCGTGGCTGATCGCCTTGAGGAAGGCCGAGGCCTGTGTCGCCTTGTCCGCGATGCGGTCCAGCTCGTCATCCGTCAGATCGTCGTGAAGGACCGGAAGCGCCATGTTCATCATCCACCGTCCAGTTGTCCCCGGGTCGCGCCATCGACCGTCGCGTCGTCGTAGTCCGTGTGCTGCTCGAGCATCTGCCCCAGAAGCGGCCAGAAGAAGTCCTCGCCCGGATAGCCTTCCATCCGGGCCAGTTCCGCGCCATCTTCTATCAGCACGAATGTGGGTGTGAATACCACCTTTCGATCGTACTCGATGCCCTCGGGCGGTCCCTCGCGCAGTTGCGCCCGCAAAAGCGGCGCGAAGCGGCCCTCGTCGGTCTTGGGGTAGGCGGGCGCGACCTCGGCATCCCAGGCGGCGCAGTAGGCGCAGCCGGGCTGCTCGACCATGACGAGCCGCACGTCGGCGAAGGCCGCGGTGGCCGCCAGCAGCGTCGCCGTGGCGGTGGCAAAAAAGGTCTTGCGCATCATTGCATCATCCCGATTGTCGGGGCATTATCGGACAACATAATCTGAATATGTGAATTGATCAAGGCGATCGGAGGCCCATTGCTGGACATATCCTTTGCCGGAGCCGCACTTGCCGGTTTGTTGAGCTTCTTCACACCCTGCGTCCTGCCCATGGTGCCGTTCTACCTATGCTACATGGCCGGAATTTCCATGTCCGAGCTGCGCGACGATTCCGGCATCGAGGCAGGGGCGCAACGCCGGCTGGTGCTGTCCTCGGTCTTCTTCGCCGCCGGGGTTACGACGATCTTCGTGCTGCTGGGCATGGGGGCCACGGCGGTGGGGCAGGCCTTTGCCGACTGGCGGCAGCCGCTGTCCTATGTCGCCGCCGCCGTGCTGGCGGTCTTCGGGCTGCATTTCCTGGGCGTGATCCGGGTGCCGCTGCTCTACCGCGAGGCGCGGATGGAAAGCGCGGCCGAGCCCACGACCGTCTTCGGTGCCTATGTCATGGGCCTTGCCTTCGGTTTCGGCTGGACGCCCTGCGTGGGCCCGGCGCTGGCCTCGATCCTGATGATCGCCAGCGGCATGGGCGATATCGGACGCGGCGGGCTGCTGCTGCTGGTCTACGGCGTGGGCATGACGGCGCCCTTCGTGGTGGCGGCGCTCTTCTCGGGGCCGTTCCTGACATGGACCGCGCGGCACCGGTCCAAGCTGCAGTACGCCGAAAAAGTGATGGGTGCGATGCTCATCGTCTTTGCTATCCTGATCGCGACGGACACGGTGAACGTGATTGCCCAGTGGATGATCGACGTCTTCCCGGGCTGGACGTCGCTGAGCTGAGTTGGGTTCCGAGACATGGGAGGGAGACCATGAAGACCTGGATTGCCGCCGCCTTCGCCGCGGCCCTCGCGTTGCCCGCATGGGGCGCGCAGATGGGCGACGACGGGCTCTACAAGGAGCCCTGGATGCGCGACACCTTCAAGGACCTGCGCGAGGATCTCGCCGAGGCCAATGCCGAGGGCAAGCGCCTCGTGCTCTTCGTCGAGCAGCGCGGGTGCGTCTACTGCCACAAGATGCACGAGGAGGTCTTCTCGGACCCCGAGGTGAGCGACTACATCGGCGAGAACTACTTCGTGGTGCAGATCAACCTGCACGGCGACACCGAGATCACCGACCTCGACGGGGAATCGCTGTCCGAGAAGGCGGCCACCCAGAAATGGCGCGTGCTCTTCACGCCGAACATCATCTTCCTGCCGGAAGAGGTGCCCGAGGACACCAGCGCGATCGAGGCTTCGGTTGCCGTCATGCCGGGCGCTTTTGCCAAGGGAACGACCATCGACATGTTCACCTGGGTCAACGAAAAGCGCTACCTGCTTGACAACGGTGAGGATTTCCAGCGCTATCACGCAAGACGCATCCGTGAACGCGACGACGGGAACACCGACTGACACCTCCGGTGCAGAAGGATAACAATTCATATCCGTGAATTTGTTGTTGCGTGAGACGAGCACGGTGCACTACGCTATACACCAGTCCAGCGACGCGCGGCCCCGGGAGAGGGTCGACGGCAAGGCCAAGGGAGGAAACATGAGGTTCACTGGGATGACACTGGCTGCGGCGGTTCTGGCCGCAGGCGCGGCCTACGCCGAAACGGCTCCTGACGACGTGCAGTTCGGCGAATACGGGGCGGTCGAGGCCTCGCTCACCGGGCAGGAGGGCGACCCCGAGAAGGGCCGCGAGATCTTCTCGACCAAGTCCATGGGCAACTGCGTGTCCTGCCACGCGGTGAGCGTGCTCGAGGACGTGCCCTTCCAGGGCGAGGTGGGCCCGGTGCTCGACGGCATCGGCGAGTATCGCACCACCGAGGAGCTGCGCGGCATCGTCGCCAACGCCAAGATGACCTTCGAGGGCACGGTGATGCCGGCCTTCTACAAGACCAGCGGGTTCATCCGTCCGGGCGACGGCTACACCGGCAAGGCGGCCGAGCCGCCGATCGAACCGATCCTGGCGGCCCAGGACATCGAGGACCTGGTCGCGTTCCTGACGACGCTCAAGGACGAGTGATCGGACGCGATCCCGAGACATCTGAGGAGAAAGCAATGGATTTCACACGACGCGAGACCATGGCCATCGGCGGGGCTGCCCTGCTGGTCGCCTCGCTGCCCCGCGGCGCACAGGCCGCGACGGTCGACGAGCTGATCGCGGAATTCACCGGCGGAGCCGACGTGGCCGACAGCGGCGTCGAGCTGACCGCGCCCGAGATCGCCGAGAACGGCAACACCGTTCCGATCGAGGTGAGCGCCGAGTCCGCCGAGGCCATCATGGTCCTCGCCGCCGGCAACCCCACGCCGCCGGTCGCGACCTTCACCTTCGGCCCGCTTGCCGCGTCGCACTACGCCTCGACGCGCATCCGCCTGGCCGGGACGCAGGATGTCATCGCGGTGGCGAAGCTGTCCGACGGCACCTTCGCCCGCACGTCCAAGAACGTGAAGGTCACCATCGGCGGCTGCGGCGGCTGATCCGGCGCACCCCCACAGATTTCAAGGAGACGAGACTATGGCAGAAGGTGTCAGACCCCGCGTTAAGGTCCCCAGAAGCGCCTCGGCCGGTGATGCGATCACGATCAAGACGCTCATCAGCCACCCGATGGAGTCGGGTCAGCGCAAGGACAGCGACGGCAACACGATCCCGCGTTCGATCATCAACCGCTTCACCTGCGAGTTCAACGGCGAGTCCGTCGTCGACGTGAAGATGGAGCCGGCGATTTCGACCAACCCCTACTTCGAGTTCGAGGCGACCGTCCCGGAAGCCGGCGAGTTCAAGTTCACCTGGTACGACGACGACGGTTCCGTCTACGAAGAGACCAAGGCGATCGAGGTCGGCTGACCATCGCTGCCCTGTCCCGCAGAGGTGCGGGGCAGGGTCGTTCAAGGGAGGGAACCTAAATGAAAACGAGAACGATGACGGTCGCCGCCGCACTGTTCGCGCTGTCGGCCCCCGCGCTGACGGCGGGCGGCGCCGACGACGATAATCTCACCATCAACGGCAACATCGAGATGACGACCAAGGCGGAACCGGCCGCGCATCTCGACGGTGCACTGCCCGAGGTCATTTCCGGCTGGCATTTCCGCTCCGACGAGACGCAGGAGCTGGAGATGGACGACTTCGACAACCCGGGCATGATCTTCGTCGACCAGGCACGCGAGGCCTGGAACACCGCCGAAGGCTCCGAGGGCAAGTCCTGCGCGGACTGCCACAACGAGCCCGAGAGCATGGCGGGCGTCCGCACGGTCTATCCGAAGTGGAACGAAGAGGCCGGCGAGGTCCGCACGATCCAGATGCAGATGAACGACTGCCGCGAGAACCGCATGGGTGCGGAGCCGTGGAAGTACGATGCATCGGCCGCGATCAACATGGAGGCCCTGATCTCCTCGGTGTCGCGCGGCATGCCGATGGACGTGGCCACCGACGGTCCGGCCCAGGAGACCTGGGAGCAGGGCAAGGAAATCTACTACACGCGCTACGGCAAGCTCGAACTGGCCTGCGCGTCCTGCCACGAGCTCAACTACGGCAACTACATCCGTGCCGACCACCTGAGCCAGGGCCACACCAACGGTTTCCCGACCTACCGCCTGAAGAACGCCAAGCTCAACGGCCAGCACTCGCGCTTCAAGGGCTGCGTGCGCGACACCCGCGCCGAGACCTTCTCGCCGGGCTCGCCCGAGTTCGTGGCGCTCGAGCTCTACGTCGCCTCGCGCGGCAACGGCCTGTCGGTCGAGGGGCCCTCGGTCCGCAACTGATCCACGTCCCCGCGCGAGCGATCGCGCGGGGTTTCCCCGGCTTAATCCATTCACACATGCGCATGTGTGTCGCGAGAAACACGGAAAGTTCCCTCCCATGATCTCAAGACGCGATTTCCTTCAGGTGTCCATGGCGGCCTCGGCGGCGCTGGGCGCCAGCGGTTTCGGCAACTGGGCGCGGCTCGCCGCGCAGCAGGCGCTGACGCAGGACCAGCTGTTGCAGTTCGACACCTTCGGGAACGTCTCGCTGATCCACGTGACCGACATCCACGCGCAGCTGAAGCCGATCTACTTCCGCGAGCCCTCGGTCAACATCGGCGTGGGCCCGAACCGGGGCGAGGTGCCCCATGTGACCGGCGCCGACTTCCGCAAGCTCTACGGCATCGACGACGGCTCGCCCTCGCACTACGCGCTCAGCTCGGGCGACTTCTCGGCGCTGGCGCAGGAATACGGCAAGGTGGGCGGCATGGACCGCGTGGCGACCGTCATCAACGCGATCCGCGCCGACCGCCCCGACGCGATCCTGCTCGATGGCGGCGACACCTGGCACGGCTCCATGACCTGCCTGCGCACGCAGGGGCAGGACATGGTCAACGTGATGAACGCGCTCAAGCCCGACGCGATGACCTTCCACTGGGAGTTCACCCTGGGCAGCGAGCGCGTGCACGAGATCGTCGAGGGCCTGCCCTTCGCCGCGCTGGGCCAGAACATCTTCGACAAGATGTGGGACGAGCCGGCCGAAAGCTTCAAGCCCTACGAGTTCTTCGAGCGCGGCGGCGTCAAGGTCGCCGTCATCGGCCAGGCCTTCCCCTACATGCCGATCGCCAACCCGGGCTGGATGTTCCCGGAATACAGCTTCGGCATCCGCGACGAGCACATGCAGGAGATGGTCGACGAGGTCCGCGCGCAGGGCGCCGGGCTGGTGGTCTGCCTGTCGCACAACGGCTTCGACGTGGACAAGAAGATGGCCGGCGTGGTCAGCGGCATCGACGTGATCCTCACCGGGCACACCCACGACGCGCTGCCCGAGCCGGTGATGGTGGGCGACACGATCCTCATCGCGTCGGGCTCCAACGGCAAGTTCGTGAGCCGCGTCGACCTCGACGTGCGCGACGGCCGGATGATGGGCTTCCGTCACAAGCTGATCCCGATCTTCTCGGACGTGATCGAGCCCGACAAGGAGGTCGCCGCGCTCATCGACGAGCAGCGGGCGCCCTTCAAGGAAGAGCTGGAAGAGGTGATCGGCCAGACCGACTCGCTGCTCTATCGCCGGGGCAACTTCAACGGCTCCTGGGACGACCTGATCTGCGACGCGCTCCTCTCCGAGCGCGACGCCGAGATCGCCATGTCGCCGGGCGTGCGCTGGGGTCCCTCGCTGATCCCGGGCGATCCGATCACCCGCGAGGACATCTTCAACGTCACCTCGATGACCTACGGCGAGGCCTACCGCACCGAGATGACCGGCGAGTTCATCAAGGTCGTACTCGAGGACGTGGCCGACAACATCTTCAACCCCGACCCCTACTACCAGCAGGGCGGAGACATGGTGCGCATCGGCGGCATGGGCTACCGCATCGATGTCACCAAGCCGCAGGGCGAGCGCATCTCGGAGATGACGCTGCTCAAGTCCGGCGAGCCGATCGATCCGTCGCGCAACTACGTCGTCTCGGGCTGGGCCAGCGTCAACGAGGGCACCGAGGGGCCGCAGATCTGGGACGTGGTCGAAAGCCACATCCGCAAGATGGGCACCGTGACCGTCGGGGAAAACGACAACGTCGAGGTGGTGGGCGCATAGGCGCCCGCTGCCCCGGCAGCGACTTTTTTTCGCCTGATCCATGCACATAGGCGAATAGGATGATCCGAGAGGAGGCTGACATGGCAGAGGACACCGGCCGCGGCGCGAGCCGCCGGGCCTTTCTGAAGGGGAGCGTCGCCGCGGGCGGCGCGCTGCTGGGCGCCGGCGCGGCCCGCGCGGCCGAACCCGATCCGCTCATCACCGAGGTGCAGCCCTGGGCGAGCGGCCTGGGCGAGGGGGTGGACGCCACGCCCTACGGCCTGCCGATCCGCTTCGAGGACGACGTGATCCGCCGCAACGTCGAGTGGCTGACCGCCGACACGATCAGCTCGATCAACTTCACCCCGATCCATGCCCTCGACGGCACGATCACCCCCGCGGGCTGCGCCTTCGAGCGTCACCACTCGGGCGCGATCGAGCTGAAGAAGGAAGACTACCGGCTTATGATCAACGGCCTCGTCGATACGCCGCTGGTCTTCACCTACGCCGACCTCGAGCGCTTCCCGCGCGAGAACCACACCTATTTCCTCGAATGCGCGGCCAACACCGGCATGGAGTGGGCCGGCGCACAGCTCAACGGCGCGCAGTTCACGCACGGCATGATCCACAACATGGAATATTCCGGCATCCCGCTGCGCACGCTTCTGCACGAGGCGGGCTATTCCGGCGAGACCGAGGGCAAGTGGGTCTACGTCGAGGGCGCCGACGCCTCCTCGAACGGCCGCTCGATACCGATGGAGAAGGCGCTGGACGACTGCCTCGTGGCGATCAAGGCCAACGGCGAGGCCCTGCGCAAGGAGCACGGCTATCCCGCGCGCCTCGTGGTGCCGGGCTGGGAAGGCAACATGTGGATCAAGTGGATCCGCCGCATCGAGGTCATGGACGGCCCCGTCGAGAGCCGCGAGGAAACCTCGAAATACACCGACACGCTGGCCGACGGCACCTCGCGCAAGTGGACCTGGGTCATGGACGCCAAGTCGGTCGTCACCTCGCCCAGCCCGCAGTCGCCCATCACGCACGGTCACGGGCCGCTGGTCATCACCGGCATGGCCTGGTCGGGCCACGGCCGCATCACCCGCGTCGACGTCTCGAAGGACGGCGGCAAGACCTGGGAGACGGCGCGCCTCGCCAAGCAGGGCGAGAACAAGGCGCTCACGCGGTTCTACCTCGAGACCGAGTGGAACGGCGAGGAGATGTTCCTGCAATCGCGTGCCATGGACGAGACAGGCTACGTTCAGCCGACCAAGGCGCAGCTGCGCGAGGTGCGCGGCGAGAACTCGATCTATCACAACAACTGCATCCAGACCTGGTGGGTGAAGGAAAACGGGGAGGCGGAAAATGTCGAAGTCTCTTAAGCTGATCGGCGGCACGGCCGTCGGCGTCGGCGGCCTGCTGGTGCTGGCCGTCAATTTCGCCGACCGCAACATCACGCAGCTGCCGCCCGCGCCCGAGCGTCCGAAGCAGGTCGCCTCGGTCGCGCCCAGCCAGCCGCCGGCCGCGCCGGCGGAGGCGCCGGCGGAAGGCGTGCTCGTCGCTGCGGCCACCGCGGCCGAGGAGGGCGGCTCGACCTTCGGCATCGGCCGCCCGGCGCTGCCCGAGGAGATCGCCGCCTGGGACCTCGACGTGAGCCCCGACGGCACCGGCCTGCCCGAGGGCTCGGGCGACGTCTGGGAAGGCGAGGCGGCCTTCGAGGAAAGCTGCGCCGCCTGCCACGGCTCCTTCGCCGAGGGCGTGGGCAACTGGCCCAAGCTCGCGGGCGGGCAGGGCACGCTCGACGACAAGGACCCGGTCAAGACCGTGGGCTCCTACTGGCCCTACCTCTCGACCGTCTGGGACTACGTCCACCGCTCCATGCCCTTCGGCAACGCGCAGTCGCTCTCGAACGACGAGGTCTACGCGATCACGGCCTACATCCTCTACTCGAACGGTCTCGTGGAGGACGACTTCGTCCTCGACCGCGAGACCTTCGACGAGGTGGTGATGCCCAACGCCGACGGCTTCATCGTCGATGACCGGCCCGAGACCGAATACACCAAGTGGCGGACCGAGCCCTGCATGGAAGACTGCAAGGAGACGGTCGAGATCACCATGCGTGCCTCGGTGCTCGACGTGACGCCCGGCGAAGAAGGCGGCGACGACGGCGGCGAGCAGGCCAGCACCAGCGAGACCGAAAGCGCCCCCGAAGAGGTCACCGTGACGGCCGACGAGAGCGCGACCGAGGACAGCACCGCCGAGGCCGGCGGCGCGACCGAGGTTGCCGCCATCGACCAGGATCTCGCCGACGCCGGCGAGCGGGTCTTCCGCAAGTGCAAGGCCTGTCACCAGGTGGGCGAGGGCGCCAAGAACCGCACCGGCCCGCAGCTCAACGGCGTGGTCGGCCGTGAGATCGGCGGGCTCGATGGCTTCAAGTACTCGAACAGCATGTCCGACATGGAAGGCGCCTGGGACGCCGAGGCGCTGCACGGCTTCCTCGCCGATCCGCGCGGCTACGTGAAGGGCACCCGCATGGCCTTTGCCGGCCTGCGTGACGAGGGCGATATCGACGCCGTCGTCGAGTATCTGCGCACCTTCGAGTAGGCCGCGCGCGTCGGCGCGCTGCGCCGTTGCCGCAAGACCGGGCCCGATGCGGACCACCGTGTCGGGCCCTTTCGCGTCGGGGCCACGGCTGCCGCAGGCGGGGCGGGGGCGGCCCTGCGTCGCGGGAGCGCTCCCTTGACCTTTGGCGGGGCGAGGCCCTCTCATTCCCGCATGAGCGGACATCACCACCACCATCATCACCACGTCGATCCCGAGGCAGGCGACGCGCGCCTTGCGGGCGCCGTCGCGGTCAACCTAGCGCTGACGGTGGCGCAGGTCCTGGGGGGCATATTCTCGGGCAGCCTCGCGATGATCGCGGATGCGCTGCACAACTTCTCGGACGCGATCTCGCTGGTGATCGCCGCCGTGGCGCGGCGCATCGCGCGGCGGCCTGCGGATGCCGAGATGTCCTTCGGCTATGCCCGGGCCGAGGTGGTGGCCGCGCTCATCAACTACACCACGCTGATCGTGATCGGTCTCTACCTGCTCTACGAGGCCGTGATGCGGCTGATCGCGCCCGAGCCGGTCGAGGGCTGGCTGGTGGTCATCATCGCGGGCGTCGCGCTGGTCGTGGACCTCGTGACCGCGCTGCTGACCTGGAAGATGTCCAAGACCAGCGTGAACATCCGCGCGGCCTTCCTGCACAACCTCGCCGACGCCATGGGCTCGGTCGCGGTGATCCTCGCCGGGACGCTGATCCTGCTCTTCGGCTGGACCTGGATCGACCCGGTCGTGACGCTGGGCATCGCCGGCTACATCCTCTGGATGGCCTTTGCCGAGATCGGCGGCGTGATCCGCATCCTGATGCTTGGCAGCCCGCCGGCGCTGGCCCCGGCCGAGGTGCTGGATGCCGCGCGCGGCGTCGAGGGCGTCGAGGGCATGCACCACGCGCACCTGTGGCAGATCGACGAGCACCGCTCGGCCCTGCAGGCGCATGTCGTGGTCCGCGAGGGCGCCTGGAGCCGCGCCGACGGCATCAAGGCGGCGGTGAAGCAGCGGCTCGGGGAGCGCTACGGCATCGAGCACGTGACGCTCGAGATGGAGTGCGCCCGGCACGCCTGCGCCAGGCCCAGCGACTGGGGCGAGGCCTGAGTTGGCACAGCCGATTTGACCGGTCGCCCTTGCAGCCCCCCAAGCCCGATACTAAGACTCCGGTAACATCGACACGATAGGCACATCGGACACGAGGCAGCAGGCGGACATGCAAGACCCCATCGATCACTACATGAACAATCTCGTTCCCATGGTCGTCGAACAGACCAGCCGCGGGGAACGCGCTTACGACATCTTCTCGCGCCTGCTGAAGGAACGGATCATCTTCGTTTCGGGCCCCGTGCACGACGGCATGTCGAGCCTGATCGTCGCGCAGCTCCTGCACCTCGAGGCAGAGAACCCGTCGAAGGAAATCTCGATGTACATCAACTCGCCCGGCGGCGTGGTGACATCGGGCCTGTCGATCTACGACACGATGCAGTACATCAAGCCCAAGGTCAGCACGCTCGTGATCGGGCAGGCGGCCTCGATGGGCTCGCTCCTGCTCACCGGCGGCGCCAAGGGCATGCGCTTTGCCCTGCCCAACGCCGAGGTGATGGTCCACCAGCCCTCGGGCGGCTACCAGGGCCAGGCGACCGACATCCTGATTCACGCCAAGCACACCGAGCGTCTCAAGGAGCGGCTGAACCAGATCTACGTGCAGCACACCGGCCAGCCCTACGAAAAGGTGGTCGATGCGCTGGAACGCGACAACTTCATGACGGCCGAGGAAGCCAAGGACTGGGGTCTCATCGACGAGATCGTCACCAGCCGCGATACCGGCGAAGACGACAAGTCCTGACACCCGGGTCACGGAAACGGGACAGCGCATTTTTGACGTTGTAGAGCGCGAAACGCTGTCCTAAGCTTTCCCGAACCGGCGAAAACGAACGGCCTCGGCGGGGCAAACGGCCCCGCCCACGCGATGACCAGGCCCGGAAAGGTGCGATATGGCGACGAATTCTGGCGGCGACAGCAAGAACACCCTGTACTGCAGCTTCTGCGGCAAGAGCCAGCACGAAGTGCGGAAGCTGATCGCAGGGCCGACCGTCTTCATCTGCGACGAGTGCGTCGAACTCTGCATGGATATCATCCGTGAAGAGACCAAGGGCGCCGGGCTGAAAAGCTCGGAAGGCGTGCCCACCCCGCGCGAGATCTGCGATGTCCTGGACGACTACGTGATCGGCCAGGCGATCGCCAAGCGCGTGCTCTCGGTGGCGGTGCACAACCACTACAAGCGCCTCAACCACTCGCAGAAGTCCTCGGACATCGAGCTTGCGAAGTCGAACATCCTGCTGATCGGCCCCACCGGCTGCGGCAAGACGCTGCTGGCGCAGACGCTGGCGCGCATCCTCGACGTGCCGTTCACCATGGCGGACGCGACCACGCTGACCGAAGCGGGCTACGTGGGCGAGGATGTCGAGAACATCATCCTCAAGCTGCTTCAGTCGAGCGAGTACAACGTCGAGCGGGCGCAGCGCGGCATCGTCTACATCGACGAGGTCGACAAGATCACCCGCAAGTCCGAGAACCCCTCGATCACCCGCGACGTCTCGGGCGAGGGCGTGCAGCAGGCGCTGCTCAAGCTGATGGAGGGCACCGTGGCCTCCGTGCCGCCACAGGGCGGTCGGAAGCATCCGCAGCAGGAGTTCCTGCAGGTGGACACGACCAATATCCTCTTCATCTGCGGCGGCGCCTTCGCGGGCCTCGACAAGATCATCGCGCAGCGCGGCAAGGGCAGTGCCATGGGCTTCGGCGCCGACGTGCGCGACCCGGACGCGCGCGGCACCGGCGAGATCTTCCACGAGCTCGAGCCCGAGGACCTGCTGAAATTCGGCCTGATCCCCGAATTCGTCGGCCGTCTGCCCGTCGTGGCGACGCTCGAGGACCTTGACGAGGAAGCACTGGTCACCATCCTGACCCAGCCCAAGAACGCGCTGGTCAAGCAGTACCAGCGGCTCTTCGAGATGGAGGACACGCAGCTGACCTTCACCGACGACGCGCTGTCGGCGATCGCCCTCAAGGCCATTGCCCGCAAGACCGGCGCGCGGGGCCTGCGCTCGATCCTCGAGGGCATCCTGCTCGACACCATGTTCGAACTGCCGGGCATGACCGAAGTGGTCGAGGTCGTCGTGAACGAGGAAGCGGTCAACGCGGACGCCAAGCCGCTGATGATCTACGCCGACCAGAAGAAAGAGCCGGCCTCGGCCGGCTGAGGACGGCAGCGAAAGACTTTTGGGGCGGGGCCAGGGGCCTCGCCCTTTTCGTATCGGGGGCAGGGGCGCACCTGCGGCGCGGCCGCCACTGGACCTCGGGCACGCAATTCGTCATAAGCGGAACAGAGAGTTATCCGGGAGTCGTCATGGGCCTTCTCAACAGCCTTCTAAAAGCCGTCACCTGGTGGCACGGCGCCACGCTGAACACGCTTCTCTGGACCCGCCGCCACGGCACCCCCGTGGGCGAGGACGAGCAGGGCAACACCTTCTACCAGTCCAAGGACGGCAAGCGGCGCTGGGTGATCTACAACGGCGAAGCCGAGGCAAGCCGCGTCAGCCCCGCCTGGCACGGCTGGCTGCACCACACCTTCGACGAGCGTCCCTCGGACAAGCCACTGCAGCACAAGTCCTGGGAAAAGCCGCATATCGAGAACCTGACCGGCACGGCGCTGGCCTATGCGCCGCCGGGCTCGATCCGGCAGCCGAAGCCCAAGCCGCAGCAGGACTACGAGGCCTGGAGCCCGGAATAACCCCATGTCGAGTTCCGCCACAGAGGTGCTGGCGGGCGCGGCCGTGCTGGCCGCGGCCGTGGCCTTCGGCGCCTATGCCGTCACGACCACCGGCTTTTCGGTGCGCGACACCGGCTACCCGCTGAGCGCCAGCTTCCGCTCGCTCGAGGGGGTGACCGTGGGCACCGACGTGCGGCTCGCGGGCGTCAAGGTGGGCACCGTGTCGGACATCGGCCTCAACGCCGAGACCTACCGCGCGGACATGGCCATCACCATGAGCGAGGGCATCCAGATCCCCGATGACAGCGCCATCGTCATCGCCTCCGAGGGCCTGCTGGGCGGCAACTACGTCGAGATCAGCCCGGGCGGCTCGCCCTTCTACTACGAGGCCGGGGACGAGATCCTCGACACCCAGGGCTCGGTCAGCCTGATCTCGCTGCTGCTGAAATACGTCTCGGGCGGGGGATCGGAATGAGGGCGATGCTCGCACTCTGCATCTGCCTTGCCGGCGCGGGCGCCGTGGCCCAGGTGGCGACGAGCCAGGGCAACGGCGCGGTTCTGCGCGGGCTCGACAAGCTCACAGGCAAGGCCACCGACCTCGAGATCCGCGACGGAGAGATGGCAAGCTTCGGCAGCGTCGAGGTCACCGTGCACGAATGCCGCTACCCGCAGGGCGACCCGGCCGGCGATGCCTTTGCCTTTCTCACGGTGCGCGAGGCGGACGAGGAAGAGCCCGCCTTTCGCGGCTGGATGATCGCCTCTTCCCCGGCGCTGAACGCCATGGAGCACCAGCGCTACGACGTCTGGGTGCTGCGCTGCACCACCTCCTGACCTGACCGCGCAAGCGGCGTGCCGGCAATGTCGGCGCTGCCCTGAACCGCCTCGGCCAGCCGCGCGCGGTAGGCCGCGCGCGAAATCTCGACCCCGCCCATCGACGCCAGGTGATCGGTCAGGAACTGCGTGTCGAACAGCACGACCCCGGCGCGGCGCAACACGTCCATGAGCCAGGCCAGCGCAATCTTGGAGCCGTCGCGGCGGCGCGAGAACATCGATTCGCCGCAGAAGGCCGCCCCGACCGACAGGCCGTAGATCCCGCCTGCCAGCTCGCCCTCCATCCAGACCTCGAGCGAATGGGCCTGCCCGCGGCGGTGCAGCTCGACGAAGAGCGTGCGGATCTCCTGGTTGATCCAGGTCTCGCGCCGCTGGGCGCAGGCGTCGATCACCGCCTCGAAGGCCTGGTCCATGGTCACGCTGTAGTCGTCGCGTTTCAGCCGCTTGGCAAAGCTGCGCGAGATGTGCAGGCCGCTCATGGGGATGATGCCACGCCGCCGCGGATCGACCCAGAAGATCTCCGGGTCGTCGCGGTGCTCCGCCATGGGGAAGACCCCGGCGGCATAGGCCTGCATCAGAAGTTCGGGCGTGACGCTCATGCGGGGCGCCCGTGATCCGGCCCCCTTCCCAACCCTCCCCCCGGCGGGGGGAGGGCGCGCGCGGCGCGGGATGGCGACGGGCGGTGCATCACGCCGGGGTCAGGGGGTCCTTGGCCAGCCACTTTTCCAGCCAGTGGATGTTGTAGGTGCCGCCCAGGACGTCCGGCTCCTGCAGGAGCGCGTGGAACAGCGGGATCGTCGTGTCGACGCCGTCGACGATCAGCTCGGCCAGCGCGCGGTTGAGTCGCGAGAGCGCCTCGGTCCGGTCGCGGCCGTGCACGATGAGCTTGCCGATCAGGCTGTCGTAGTAGGGCGGGATCACGTAGCCGTCGTAGAGCGCGGAATCGATCCGCACGCCAAGACCGCCGGGAGCGTGGTACTGCGTGATCCGGCCCGGCGAGGGCGAGAAGCTGGGCAGTTTCTCGGCATTGATCCGCACCTCGATGGCGTGGCCGTTGATCTGCAGGTCCTCCTGGCTGAAGGACAGCGGATAGCCCTCGGCAACGCGGATCTGCTCGCGCACGAGGTCCACGCCGAAGATCGCCTCGGTCACCGGGTGCTCCACCTGCAGGCGGGTGTTCATCTCGATGAAGTAGAACTCGCCGTCCTCGTAGAGGAACTCGATGGTGCCGGCGCCGGCGTAGTTGATCTCGGCCACCGCGCGGGCGCAGATCTCGCCGATGCGCTGGCGCTCTTCCTCGGTGATGACGGGGCCGGGGGCCTCCTCGAAGACCTTCTGGTGACGCCGCTGGAGCGAGCAGTCGCGCTCGCCCAGGTGCACGGCGTTGCCCTTGCCGTCGCCGAAGATCTGGATCTCGATGTGGCGCGGCTTCTGAAGGTACTTCTCGATGTAGACCTCGTCGTTGCCGAAGGCGGCCTTGCCCTCGGCCCGCGCGGTCTGGAAGGCGCGTTCCATGTCCTGCGCCGTCTCGGCGACCTTCATGCCGCGCCCGCCGCCGCCGGCGGTGGCCTTGACGATGACGGGGTAGCCGATCTCGGCCCCCAGCCGCTGCGCGGTCTCGAGGTCGGGCACGCCGCCCTCCGAGCCCGGCACGCAGGGCACGCCGAGCGCCTTCATCGTGTCCTTGGCGGTGATCTTGTCACCCATGACGCGGATGTGCTCGGCGGTGGGGCCGATGAAGGTGATGGCGTGGTCCTCGAGCATCTGCACGAAGCGCGCGTTCTCGGAGAGGAAGCCGTAGCCGGGGTGGATCGCCTGCGCGCCGGTCACCTCGCAGGCCGACAGGATGGCCAGCGGCGAGAGGTAGCTCTCGGTCGAGGAGGCAGGGCCGATGCAGATGGTCTCGTCGGCCATGCGCACGTGCATGGCGTCGGCGTCGGCGGTCGAGTGCACCGCGACGCTGGCGATGCCCATCTCGCGGCAGGCGCGGATCACGCGCAGGGCGATTTCGCCGCGGTTGGCGATCAGGATCTTGTCGAACATCGCGCGCCCCTTATTCGAGGATCACGAGCGGGGCGCCGTATTCCACGGGTGCGCCATCCTCCACGAGGATGCGCTTCACGGTGCCCGCGCGCGGGGCCGGGATGTGGTTCATGGTCTTCATCGCCTCGACGATGACCAGCGTGTCGCCCTCCTCGACCTGGGCGCCGACGCTGATGAACGAGGGCGCGCCCGGCTCGGGCTGCATGTAGACGGTGCCGACCATGGGCGAGGCCACGGCGCCGGGATGCGCGGCGGGATCCTCGGGGACGTCGGCTTCGGGCGCGGCGGCCGGTGCCGGGGCCGGGGCGGCCGCGGGCTGCGCGGGGGCCGGATGGCTGGCGGCGGTCACGACCGGCGCCTGCGGGTGCATGCGGCTGACCCGCACGTTGAGGCTGTCGTCCTCGCCGTAGTCGCGCTTGACCTGCAGTTCGGTCAGATCGTTCTCGCGGAGCATCTCCGCCAGGGCCTTGATGAAGGCCACGTCGGATTCATGCGTGTCTTTGCTCATTCCGTCCTCGCCGGTGTCCTGCCGGCCCGAGCGTCCCCGGGCCCTTGATTGCGCGCTTATAGGGCAAGCGGCGATGCATGAAAAGCGACCCGGCGGGGAAATGCATGGCCGCGACGTGTGGTTTTGTCCGGGGCAGGGGCCGGTTCAGCCCGGCGAGGCCCGCGCGTCGCCGGGTTGGGTTTCGGCGGTGTCGGGGGCCGTGCCCCTGAGCGCCTCGGCCTGTTCCTCCAGCATCGCGGTGATCTTGATCTGCATGATCGAGGGCGGCGCGCTGTGCGGCTCCGGGTCCGGATCGCCGGAGGCGTCACGCCGGGCGGCGCCGGGTGGCTGACCGCCAGTGCCTGGATTGTTGTCTGCCGCGGCCTCGCGCGCGGCGGGCTGGACCCTTGTGGCGGGGGAGGTACGCTCCTGCGTGGCGGGCAGTCCCAGCGGGTGCCCGGTTGCCAGAGGTGCCACCGCCAAGGAAACACCTGGATATTGCATAGACTGGCTCCGTCGTTCGGCGCCCCCACGCCACGATCCTATCACAAACGTTAAGCGAAGGCTTCGGACGGATCGAATTGTCCCGATTTTCCCGCGGCTCGGTTAACACCGGCAAAAGAAAAGCCCCCGCACTGCGGGGGCTTTCCGAACCGTCATGTCACCGGCCGTCAGGTGTTCATGCGGTTGTCGATGAGGTCGTCGACGACGGAGGGATCGGCGAGGGTGGAGGTGTCGCCGAGGGCGCCGTAGTCGTTCTCGGCGATCTTGCGCAGGATGCGGCGCATGATCTTGCCCGAGCGGGTCTTGGGCAGGCCCGGGGCCCACTGGATGAGGTCGGGCGAGGCGATGGGGCCGATCTCGGTGCGCACCCAGCTGCGCAGCTCCTTGACCAGCTCGTCGCTGGGCTCGATCCCGTTCATCAGCGTGACGTAGCAGTAGATGCCCTGGCCCTTGACCGGGTGCGGGTAGCCCACGACCGCCGCCTCGGCGACCTTGGAATGGGCCACCAGCGCCGATTCGACCTCGGCCGTGCCCATGCGGTGGCCCGAGACGTTGATCACGTCGTCGACGCGCCCGGTGATCCAGTAGTCGCCGTCCGCGTCCACCCGGCAGCCGTCGCCGGAGAAGTAGTGGCCCTTGTACTGCTGGAAGTAGGTGCTCTCGAAACGCTCGTGGTCGCCCCAGACGGTGCGCATCTGCCCCGGCCAGCTGTCCTTGAGCGCGAGCACCCCCTCGCAGGGCCGCTCGGTGATCTCCTCGCCGCTGGTGGGGTCGAGCACCACCGGCTCCACGCCGAAGAAGGGCTTCATCGCCGCGCCCGGCTTGGTCGCATGCGCCCCCGGCAGCGGCGTCATCAGGTGCCCGCCGGTTTCGGTCTGCCACCAGGTGTCGACGATCGGGCAGCGGCCCTGGCCGACCTTCTCGTTATACCAGTTCCACGCCTCCGGGTTGATCGGTTCGCCCACGGTGCCCAGCACCTTGAGCGAGGATAGATCGCATTTCGTTACGAATTCGTCACCCTGGCCCATGAGCGCGCGGATCGCCGTCGGCGCGGTGTAGAACTGGTTGACCTTGTGCTTCTCGCAGACCTGCCAGAAGCGGGAGGCGTCGGGGTAGGTGGGCACGCCCTCGAACATCAGCGTGGTCGCCCCCAGCGCGAGGGGCCCGTAGACGATGTAGCTGTGCCCGGTGACCCAGCCCACGTCGGCGGTGCACCAGTAGACGTCGCCTTCGTGGTAATCGAAGGTGATCTCGGTCGTCATGGCGGCGTAAACCAGATATCCACCACTGCTGTGTACGACCCCCTTGGGCTTGCCGGTCGAGCCCGAGGTATACAGGATGAAAAGGGGATCCTCGGCGCCCATGGGGCGGGGCGGACACTCGGGCGCGGCATGCGCCATGAGGTATTTGACGTCGACATCGCGGCCGTCGATCCAGGTGGTCTGGTCGCCGGTGTGCTTGACCACGAGGCAGCGCACCTTGTCCGAGCAGTGCAGCAGCGCGGCGTCGGCGTTGGACTTGAGCGCGGTCTTGCGGCCGCCGCGGGGCGCGGTGTCGGCGGTGATGACGATCTTGGCGCCGCAGTCGTTGATGCGGTTGGCCAGCGCGTCGGGCGAGAAGCCGGCGAAGACGATGGAGTGGATGGCCCCGATGCGCGCGCAGGCCAGCATGGCATAGGCGGCCTCGGGGATCATCGGCAGGTAGATGACCACGCGGTCGCCGCGCATGACGCCCTGGCTGAGCAGGACGTTGGCCATGCGGTTCACCTTGTCCGACAGTTCGGCATAGGTGATGTGCTGCGCCGGGTCCTCGGGGTTGTCGGGCTCGAAGATGATGGCGGTCTGGTCGGCGCGGTCCTTCAGGTGCCGGTCGATGCAGTTGTAGGCGACGTTGAGCACGCCGTCCTCGAACCACTTGATGTCGACCTTGCCGAAGTCGAAACAGGTGTTCTTGATGGTCCTGGGCGCCTCGACCCAGTCGAGCCGCTGCGCCTGCTCGGCCCAGAACCCCTCGGGGTCCGAGATCGAGCGCGCGTACATCTCGTCATACCGCGCCGCATCGACGTGCGCGGTCGACACGAAGTCGGACGATGGTGGATAGGTGGTGGTCTCGGTCATGATATGCTCCTCCACATGTCGGGGGCAGGGAAACGCGCCCGGCCCCCTTATGCAAGACCACTTGGTCCGGTCGGCGGCCGGGTCGACCCTCAGATGGCCAGATATTCCGCCCGCAGGCTTTCGTTTTCAAGCACTTCCGCGGCGGTCCCGTCGAAGACGATGGACCCGGTGTCGAGGATGATCGCGCGGTCCGCCAGCTGCAGCGCGCGCACGGCGTTCTGCTCGACCAGGATCGTTGTCATCCCCTGTTCCTTGATGTGGCGCAGGGTCTTCTCGATCTCGTCCACGATCACCGGGGCAAGGCCCTCGTAGGGCTCGTCGAGCAGCAGCAGCTTGATGTCGCGCGCCAGCGCCCGGGCGATGGCCAGCATCTGCTGTTCGCCGCCCGAGAGCGTCACGCCCTCCTGCCGGCGGCGCTCGCCGAGGCGCGGGAACAGCTCGTAGAGCCGCTCGATCGACCAGCCGACGGGCGGGGCGATCTGCGCCAGCTGCAGGTTCTCCTCGACCGTGAGGCCGGGGATGATCCGCCGGTCCTCGGGCACGAGGCCAAGCCCCGCCGTCGCCGCCTCGTGCGAGGCCATGCGGTGCAGCGGCTTGTGGTCCAGCCAGATCTCGCCGCGCTGGACCTGCGGCGAGTCGAGCCGCGCGATCGAGCGCAGCGTCGTGGTCTTTCCCGCGCCGTTGCGGCCCAGCAGCGCCACGATCTCGCCCTCGTGCACGTTGAAGCTCACGCCCTGCACGATGTAGCTCTCGCCGTAGTAGGAATGCATGTCCCAGACGGAGAGGAAGGCCGGCGCCGTCTCGGCCATGTTGGCGTTCTTGGAAAAATCCGGTCTGACGTTCATGATCCTGGCTCCTTACGCCGCTTCGCCCAGGTAGGCTTCCTGCACCTTGGGGTGGCCCTTGATGTTCTCGGGCACGTCCTCGACCAGCGGGGTCCCCTGCGCCAGCACGGTGATCCGGTCGGCGAGGCTGAAGACCACATGCATGTCGTGCTCGATGATGCACATGGTGATGTCGCGCTTGGTTTTGATCTCCTTGAGCAGGTCGATGGTGTTGTTGGTGTCGGCGCGCGCCATGCCCGCCGTCGGCTCGTCGAGCAGCAGCAGTCGCGGCTCCTGCACCAGGCACATCGCCATCTCGAGCCGCCGCTTGTCGCCGCGCGACATCGAGGCCGAGTGCATGTTGCGCTTGTCGAGCATGTTCACGTCGTCGAGCATCCGCTCGGCCTGCTCGCGCAGGCCGCGCTCGGAGGAGACCGACTCGATGGCGTGCAGCCGGAAGACCCCGTCGCGCTTGGCGAAGAGCGGGATCATCATGTTCTCCATCACCGTGAGATCGCCGAAGATCTCCGGCGTCTGGAAGACGCGGGAAATGCCCATCTGGTTGATCTCGTAGGGCTTGCGGCCCAGCACCGACTGCCCGTCGAACATGACCGAGCCGGTGTCGGGGATCAGCTTGCCCACGAGGCAGTTGAGCAGCGTCGACTTGCCCGCGCCGTTCGGCCCGATGATCGCGTGCACGGTGTTCTCGCTCACCGAGAGGTTCACGTCCGACAGCGCCTTCAGCCCGCCGAACCGCTTGTTCACGTCCTTGACGTCAAGAATGCCCATGGCTCGCGCTCCTCATTCCGCGGGTTCTGTGCTGGCCGACTTGCCGTCGTCCGTGGATTTGCGCCGCCGCAGGCTGCGCGCGATGCGCTGTCCGCCCTCGACCAGCCCGCCGGGCAGGAAGATCACGATCAGCATGAACATCAGGCCCAGCGTCAGGTGCCAGCCCTTGCCCACGAAGGGATGGATCAGCGCCACGACGAGATCCTCGAGCCCGTCGGGCAGCCAGGCGACCCAGCCGTGCAGGATCTGGTCGTTGATCTTGGAGAAGATGTTCTCGAAGTACTTGATGAAGCCCGCGCCCAGCACCGGGCCGATCAGCGTGCCCGCGCCGCCGAGGATGGTCATCAGCACCACCTCGCCGCTCGCCGTCCACTGCATCCGCTCGGCGCCCGCAAGCGGGTCCATCGAGGCCATCAGCCCGCCCGCGAGCCCGGCGTACATCCCCGAGATCACGAAGGCCGCGAGCGTGTAGGGCCGCGCGTTGAGGCCGGTGTAGAACATCCGCTGCTGGTTCGATTTCACCGCCCGCAGCATCATCCCGAAGGGCGAGCGGAAGATGCGGATCGCGAGGTAGAACGAGATCAGCATGATGATCGCGCAGAGGTAGTAGCCCACCGAGAACTGGAACTGCCAGGGCCCGAGCTCCAGCGTCGTGAAGTGGCGCATCTCCAGCCCGAAGAGGTTGGTCACCGGGATGCCGCCGTCGGCGGTGGCCGTCTGGCCCAGCACGCGCGGGTCGTCCAGCGTGACCTGCAGGCCGGTCTCGCCGTTGGTGATCGGCGTCAGCACCGAGTAGGCGAGGTTGTAGCTCATCTGCGCGAAGGCCAGCGTCAGGATCGAGAAGTAGATCCCCGAGCGCCGCAGGCTGACGTAGCCGATCACCACCGCGAAGAGCCCGGCCACGATCATCGACAGCAGGATCGCCGGGATCACGTTCATCGACAGCAGCTTGAACATCCAAACCGCCGAGTAGGAGCCCGCGCCCAGGAAGGCCGCGTGCCCGAAGCTCAGGTAGCCGGTCAGGCCGAACAGGATGTTGAAGCCGATGGCGAAGATCCCGAAGATCACGAAGCGCTGCATCAGGTCGGGATAGCCCGCGTTGAACTGCGCCAGCGAGCTGCCCGCCGGGAAGGGGTTGAGGATGAAGGGTGCGAACAGCGCCAGCACCGCGACAACCGCGAAGAGGGTGATGTCTTTCTTGCCGAGTCCGAGCATGGCTTAGTCCTCCATCACGCCCTTGCGGCCCATGAGGCCCCTCGGACGGGTCAGCAGAATGATGATGGCGACGAGGTAGATGATGATCTGGTCGATGCCGGGAAGGATGGCCTTGACCTCGTTCATCGAGGCGAAGCTCTCGAGCACCCCCAGCAGGAAGCCGGCGGCAACGGCGCCCGGAAGGGACCCCATGCCGCCGACCACCACCACCACGAAACTCAGCACCAGAAAATCCATGCCCATGTGGTAGTTGGGAGAGTTGATGGGCGCGTACATGACGCCCGCGAGGCCGGCCACCGCGGCCGCGAGGCCGAACATGATGGTGAACTTCCGGTCGATGTTGATGCCCAGCAGGCCCACCGTCTCGCGGTCGGCCATGCCCGCGCGCACGACCATGCCGAAGGTGGTGAACTGCAGGAAGGCGAAGACCGCGCCGATGATCACGGCCGCGAAGGCGAAGTAGATCAGCCGCCAGTAGGGGTAGATCACCGCGTTGGGATCGAAGCCCAGCAACACGCCGAAGTCGAACGAGCCGGTGAAGGCGTCGGGCGCGGGCGTCGGGATCGGGTTGGCGCCGTAGATCTGCTTGATGATCTCCTGCAGCACGATCGCCAGGCCGAAGGTCACGAGGATCTGGTCCGCGTGCGGGCGGCGGTAGAAGTGCTTGATCAGCCCGCGTTCCATGATGACGCCGATCAGGATCATCACCGGGATCGAGAACAGGATCGCCAGCGGCACCGACCAGTCGATGATGGCCGAGCCGGTCGCCTCGCCGAAGATGTCGTTGACGTAGGGCACGTCGACCTTGAGCGGGTTGCCGAGAAAGTCTTTCTGCGTCTCGTCCACCACCTGGTGCGAGAGCGACAGCAGGCGGTTGAGCGTGACGGCGCAGAAGGCGCCGATCATGAACAGGGCGCCGTGGGCGAAGTTCACGACACCGAGCGTGCCGAAGATGAGCGTGAGCCCGAGCGCGATCAGCGCATAGGCCGAGCCCTTGTCGAGCCCGTTGAGAATCTGAAGGATGACTGCGTCCATGATCCCAGCCTTCGAGGTCTGAAGAAACCGGAGAGGTCCCGGCACTGGGCCGGGACACCGAGGGCCCGGCCGCGCGGGTCACGCACGGCCGGGAACTGCAAGATGCGGGTCAGGCGCCCGAGTTGCAGGAGCCCAGCGAGCCGCCCGAGAACATCGGGTGATCGGGGGCGTATTCCACCTGCGAGCGCGGGGTGATCTCGACCACCTCGAGCAGGTCGAACTCCGAGGTCGGGTTCTCCTTGCCGCGCACGACCAGCACGTCCTTGAAGCACTGGTGATCCTCGGCACGGTAGAGCGTCGGGCCGTTGCCCAGCCCGTCGAACTCGTAGCCCTCGAGCGCCTCGGCGACGGCGCAGGGATCGAAGGAGCCGGCGCGCTGCACGGCGTCCGCGTAAAGCAGCGTCTGCACGTAGCAGGTGTGCGCGGCCTGGCTCGGCGGGAAGCCGTACTTGGTGCCGAAGCTCTGCACGAAGGCCTTGGAGCCCTCGTCCTGCAGCGACCAGTGCCAGTTGGTGGAACCCAGGATGCCCTTGATCGACTCGCCCGCACCGCGCGCCATCAGGCGCGAGAAGAGGGGCACGACGATCTCGAAGTTCTTGCCGTTGGCCTGTTTCTCGCGCAGGCCGAACTGCACGGCGTTGGTCAGCGAGTTGACCATGTCCCCGCCGTAGTGGTTCAGCACGAGGATGTCGGCGCCCGAGTTCAGCACCGGCGCGATGTAGGACGAGAAGTCGCCCGCGCCGACCGGCGTCTTGACGGTCTCGACGGTCTCCCAGCCCAGCGACTCGGTCGCGGCCTTGATCGATTCCTCCTGGGTCCAGCCCCAGGTGTAGTCGGCGGTCAGGTGATAGGCCTTGCGGTCCTCGCCGTACTCCTTGGCCAGCACCGGGGCCAGCGCCGCGCCGGACATGTAGGCGTTGAAGAAGTGGCGGAAGCCGTTGGCCTTCTTGTCCTTGCCGGTGGTGTCGTTCGAGTGGGTGAGGCCCGCCATGAAGATGACGCCCGCCTCCTGGCAGAGGCCCTGCACCGCGATCGCCACGCCCGAGGACGAGCCGCCGGTGATCATGACCGCGCGGTCCTTCTCGATCATCGA
The DNA here is from genome assembly GCF_000442255.1 of Salipiger mucosus DSM 16094. GTDB lineage: Bacteria > Pseudomonadota > Alphaproteobacteria > Rhodobacterales > Rhodobacteraceae > Salipiger > Salipiger mucosus. Next base: position 597,162 of record NZ_KE557273.1, read on the forward strand.
CTTGGCGCTGGCGCGGGCCGCGTCCGACTTGGTCTGCGTGTCGCCGGTGACGTATTCGACCTTCTTGCCCATGATGCCGGAGCCGTCCAGCACCTGCGACGAGAAGGTGCTCAGCATGCCGCCGTCGCCGCCGCCGTTCAGGTGCTCGACCGCCAGCTCGTAGGCGCGCAGCTCGTCGGCGCCCTCGTCGGCGTAGGCGCCGGTCTGCGGCACGTTGAAGCCCAGGGTGACGGTGTCGCCGGTGGGCTCGTTGGTGAAGGCCCGCGCCGACGAGGCGGTAAAGATCGTGGGCAGCGCCACGCCGGCGCCGGCCACGGCACCGGTACGCAGCACGCCGCGGCGTGTCACATTGCTCTTGGACATTGAATCCTCCCAAATTTTGCTGATCGCACCTGCAGGCTCCTCTTCCTGCCGGTGCGGGCACTGTGTCGTGCAAAGCCAGTATCGGACGGTGAAAGAAAATCACGCAACAACCGCCTTGCCTGAAACAATTTTTTTGTCAAAGACTGAACAGTATGCCATGATAAACCGTAAAGAAATTTATGTCGCGCCGCAGAAAGGCGTTGAAACGACAGGGAAAGCGGCATGCCACGCGACACGCTGACCGGCTCCCGCATTCGCGAGCGGCGGATCATTCTGGGTCTCAAGCAGGCCGACCTTGCCCGCGATGCCGGAATCTCGGCCTCCTACCTCAACCTGATCGAGCACAACCGCCGCAGAATCGGCGGCAAGCTGCTGCTCGACATCGCGGGCCTGCTGGGCGTCGAGCCCGCGATCCTGACCGAGGGCGCCGAGGCCGCGCTCATCGCCGCCCTGCGCGAGGCGGCGGGGCAGGTCCGCGACAGCGGTGCCGAGCTCGACCGCGTCGACGAGTTCGCGGGCCGTTTTCCCGGCTGGGCGCGGCTCCTGGCCGACGCCCGCGCGCGCATCGACCGGCTCGAACGCACGGTCGAGACGCTCTCCGACCGTCTCGCGCACGACCCCCATCTCGCCGACGCGCTGCACGAGATCCTCTCGACCGTGACCGCGATCCGCTCGACCGCCTCGATCCTCGTCGAACCCGGCGGCGTCGATCCCGACTGGCAGCGCCGCTTCCACCGCAACATCCACGAGGACAGCGCGCGCCTGGCCGACAGCAGCCGCAGCCTCGTTGCCTACCTCGAGGCCGAGGGCAAGGCCGCCGCCGAGAGCGGCACGCCGCAGGAGGAGGTGGACGCCGTCTTCGAGGCCCACGACCACCACCTGCCGGCGCTCGAGGCGGGGGCCGATCCCGCCGAGGTGGCGACCGAGCTGGGCGCCGCGCTCACCCCCATCGGGCAGGTCCTGCTGGGCCGCACCCTGCGCCGCTACGCCGAGGACGCCCGCGCCCTGCCGCTGGGCGCCGTGCTCGAGGCCGTGGCAGAGACCGGCCCCGACCCGCTGGCGCTGGTGCAGCGCTTCGGCACCGATCCCGCCCGCGCCATGCGCCGCCTCGCCACGCTGCCGCCCGACGCGCCCTGCGGCGTGGTCGGGCTCGCGGTCTGCGACGCCTCGGGCGCGCTCACCTTCCGCAAGCCGCTGCCGGATTTCCCCATTCCGCGCTTCGGCGCCGACTGCCCGCTCTGGCCGCTCTTCCCGGCGCTGAGCCGGCCCATGACCGTGCTCTCGCGCCGCCTGCGCTCGGCCGGGCGCGAGACGGGCGCGGTGCGCGCCTACGCCGTGGCCCAGCCCGCCACCCCGCCCGAGGCCAACCGCGACCCGGTCTTCGAGGCGCACATGATGATCGCCCCCGAACACGGCACCCGGTCCGGCGAGCCGGCCGAGGAGGTGGGCGTCGCCTGCCGCATCTGCCCGCGCACCCGCTGCCCCGCCCGGCGCGAACCCTCGCTGCTGGGCGGCCCGGTCGGGGAAGAGGGCTTTTGACAGGGCAGGTAACATTCGCGATAACAGATGGATCGGGGGAGGAACGCCGCGACGGGGCCGGGGAGGATCGGCGCCGACGGTGAGGGGATTTTCATGTCGAAGCACGTTCTGCTGATCGAGGATGAGCCGAATATCATCGAGGCGATCAGCTTCATCCTGACCCGCGAGGGTCTGAGGGTGGAGACGCATACGGACGGGACGACGGCGAACGCGCGCCTGCGCGAGCGGCAGCCCGACCTGCTGATCCTCGACGTCATGCTGCCGGGCAAGAGCGGCTACGACATCCTGCGCGAGCTGCGCGAGGAAGCCGCCACCGCCAACCTGCCGGTGCTCATGCTCACCGCGCGCGGCCAGACCCGCGACCGCGAGATGGCCGAGCGTGCGGGCGTGAGCGCCTTCATGTCCAAGCCCTTCTCCAACGCCGAGATGCTGGAGATGGTGCGCAGCCTCGTGACCTCGCGGGCATGAGCGACCAGGTCGACGCGCCGCGCAAGCCGTCGGTGTTCCTCGAACGCCAGTCCTACCGCCGCCGCCGGATCATCGACGCCGCCCGCGTGCTGCCGCTGCTGGGCCTGCTGCTCTGGCTGATCCCGCTGCTTTGGACCGACGAGGGCGTCGCGGGCGTGCGCTCCTCGACCGCGATCGTCTATCTCTTCTCGGTCTGGCTGGTGCTGGTGGTCCTGTCCTGCGTGGTCTCGACCGCGCTCGCCTTCCGCGACGGCCCGCAGTCCCCGCCGCACGATGACGAGGCGGCGCAATGAGCATGCTCAACACGCTGATCGCGGTCTGCGCGGCCTATGCGCTCTTCCTCTTCGCCATCGCCTTCGCCGCCGAGCGCGTGGCCCTGCGCGGGCGCACCGGCTGGCTGCGCTCTCCGGTGGTCTACACGCTCTCGCTCTCGATCTACTGCACCGCATGGACCTTCTACGGCGCCGTGGGCTCGGCCGTGCGCTCGGGGTTCGAGTATCTCACCATCTACCTCGGCCCCTCGCTGGTGCTGGTGGGCTGGTGGTGGATCCTGCGCAAGCTGGTGCGCATCGGCCGGGCGCAGCGCATCACCTCGGTCGCCGACCTCATCTCGTCGCGCTACGGCAAGTCGAACCTGCTCGGCGTGGGAGTCACCATCCTCGCGGTGGTCGGCACCACGCCCTACATCGCGCTGCAACTCCAGTCGGTCACGCTCAGCTTCGAGGTCTTCGCCGCCGGCGACATGGCCGCGGGCGAGGAAAAGGGCCACACCGCGCTCTGGGTCGCGGCGGGGCTCGCGCTCTTCACGGTGATCTTCGGCACCCGCAACCTCGACGCCAACGAACGCCACAACGGCGTGGTCATGGCCATCGCCGTCGAGGCGGTGGTCAAGCTCGCCGCGCTGCTGGCGGTTGGCGTCTTCGTCGTCTGGGGCGTCTCGGGCGGGGTCGAGCAGACGCTGGCGCGCATCGACGCCTCGGCGCTCGGGCGCTGGCGCATCGACGGCGGGCGCTGGGCGGGGCTGATGCTGCTCTCGGCGGCGGCCTTCCTCTGCCTGCCGCGCATCTTCCAGGTGTTGGTGGTCGAGAACGACGACGAGACCCACCTGCGCACCGCGAGCTGGGCCTTTCCGCTCTACCTCGGACTCATGAGCCTCTTCGTCGTGCCCATCGCGGTCGCGGGGCTCGACCTGCTGCCGCCGGGCTCGAACCCCGACCTCTTCGTGCTGACCGTCCCGCTCAGCCAGGGCCGCGACGGGCTGGCGATGCTGTCGTTCCTCGGCGGCTTCAGCTCGGCCACCTCGATGGTGATCGTCGCGGCCATCGCACTCTCCACGATGGTATCGAACCACGTGGTGATGCCGCTTTGGCTGCGCTTTGCCGAACCCGGCGCCACGGTTTCGGGCGACGTGCGCAACGTGGTGCTGACCTCGCGCCGGCTGTCGATCATCGGCGTGGTGATGCTGGGCTACCTCTACTACCGCCTCTCCGGCGGCGGCGCGGCGCTCGCGACCATCGGCCTCGTCAGCTTCACCGGCGTCGCGCAGGTGCTGCCCGCCATGCTGGGCGGCATCTTCTGGCGCGGCGCCACGCGGGTGGGGGCGCTCACCGGGCTGACGCTGGGCTTCGGCTGCTGGGGTTACACGCTCTTCCTGCCCAGCTTCGGCCCGGGCGTCTTCCTGCCCGAGGCGTGGATGGTGCACGGACCCTTCGGCCTCTCCTGGCTGCGGCCTCAGGCGCTCTTCGGGATCGGCGGGATGGACCCGCTGCTGCATGCGCTCTTCTGGTCCATGGCCCTCAACACCGCGGGCTTCGTCGCGGCCTCGCTCGCCAGCTTCCCCACGCCGCTCGAGCGGCTGCAGGGCGCGCAGTTCGTGCATGTCTTCGACCACTCGCCCAGCCCGCGCAGCTGGACCGGCGGCGCCGCGCAGGCCGAGGACCTGATGATCATGGCGCAGCGCATCCTGGGCGCGCCCGACGCCCGCGCGCTCTTCGAGCGCGAGGCGCGGCGGCAGGGGCTGCACGGCGGGCTGCCCGATCCCACGCCCGGCTTCCTCGAGACGCTCGAGCGTGAACTCGCGGGCTCGGTCGGCGCGGCGACGGCGCATGCCATGGTCGGCCAGATCGTCGGCGGCATGTCGGTCTCGGTCGAGGACCTCATGGCCGTGGCCGACGAGACCGCGCAGATGATGGAATACTCCGCCCGCCTGCGCGCCCAGAGCCAGGAGCTCGCCCGCACCGCCGCCCAGCTGCGCGAGGCCAACGCCAAGCTCACGCGCCTGTCGGTTCAGAAGGACGCCTTCCTGAGCCAGATCAGCCACGAGCTGCGCACCCCCATGACCTCGATCCGCGCCTTCTCCGAGATCCTGCGCGACACCGAGGGCCTCGCCCCCGAGGACCAACACAAGTATGCCTCGATCATCCACGACGAGGCGATCCGCCTGACCCGTCTGCTGGACGACCTGCTGGACCTCTCGGTGCTCGAGAACGGGCAGGTGAGCCTCAACCTGCGCGAGGGGCTGCTGTCGGACGTGCTCGATCGCGCGGTCGCCGCGGCCGCCGCCGACGAGACCGGCGCGCGCCTTCGGATCGAGCGCGACCCGGCCGCCGAGCAGGTCTGGCTCAACACCGACCTCGACCGGCTGAGCCAGGTCTTCATCAACCTTGTCGCCAATGCCCGGAAGTACTGTGATGCCGTACGACCCGTACTTGAGATCCGGGTGTCGGCGGGCGAGGAGGTGGTCATCGACTTCATCGACAACGGCCAGGGCATCGGCCGCGAGGCCCGCGACATGATCTTCGAGAAATTCGCCCGCGTGAGCGATCAGAAGGCCGGCGGCGCGGGGCTGGGACTGGCGATCTGCCGGCAGATCATGGTCCGGCTCGGGGGCAACATCTCGTATCTGTCTGGGCAGCCGGGCGCAGCATTTCGCGTCGTCCTGCCCGCGAACATCGCGCTCGCCGCGCAATGAGCGGGGCCGGGAAACTGCCCTGATCTAAAGCCGTTGGTAACCAAATCCGGCCATAAGCCCGGGGGAAGCCCCCCTCGCAACAGGCAAGAGATCGGATGGGAGACGCGGCGATACAGGATGTCCTGGGCCAGAAGGCGACCGCCGCCCGGCGGGCGCTCGAGGCGCGCGCGATGTCCCCGGCCAAGGCCCTCCGCCGGGCCCTGTCGCGCACCGCCGACGTGCTGTGGGATCTTGCGCTGGTCACCCACGGCGTCAGCCAGGAGATCCTCGATCAGGACGGGGTGATCGACCTTTTACCCCATGATTCCCTGCTCTTGCTGCTCGACGGGCCCGAGGGCGCCATCGGGCTCGCCGCCGTCGACCGCGAGGTCATGACCGGCCTGATCGAGGTGCAGACCATCCTGCAGGTCACGCAGATGCCCATCGAGGATCGCGCGCTCACCCAGACCGACGCGGCCATGATGACACCGATGATCGACGGCACGATGGAGCGATTGGCGCGCTACCTGCAGGAGCATCCGCTCTGCCCCCAGATCGAGGGGTATCGCTTCGGCGCCATGATCGAGGACGCGCGCGCCGCCGGCCTCCTGCTGGATGCCGCCGGCTACCGCGCGTTCAGGGTGTCGGTCGACCTCGCGCTGGGCCGGCGGCGGGGCGAGCTGATGTTCATCCTGCCCGAACGCCCCGAAAACGGGGCGCGCGGGGCAGAGGTGGACAGCCCCGGCGAGCCCGGCCCGCACGAGGCCCGGATGAAGCTGCTGCCGGTGCGCATGGACGCGGTGCTCTGCCGGCTGACCCTCTCGCTGCGCGAGGCCGAGGCGCTGCGCCCCGGCGACCTGCTGCCCCTCCCGCCCGAGGCGTTGCAAGGCGTCCTGCTCCATGCCGCAAGCGGAGAGGCGGTGGCGGGCGGCCGTCTCGGCCAGTTGAACGGGATGCGCGCCGTGCGCCTGACCTGGCCTGAAGGGGCGGGTGACGGCGAGGCGGGGCAATCCGGTGCGCGGCCGGAGGAGGAGCCGAGCGGCGCCGGATACCTCTCCGCCGTGCCGGAGGCGACGGCAGAGGAGGCGCCGTTCCCGTTCGACAATCAGGAGGATGTGGCGGAGGAGGCCATGGCGGCAGACCTTCCGGACCTGCCGCCGATGGAGTTCGATACGGGGGATTTCGGCTTCGACGCCGAGGCCGGAGACGACCTCGGCGATTTCGACTTCGCTGCCGCGCCGCTCGACCCCGAGCAGGAATGAACCGCCGGGCTCAGCCCGCCTGTTCGGCCAGCTTGTCCAGCGTCGGGCGCAGCCCGCTCAGGTCGTAGCCGCCGCGCGCGCCCGCCGCGACGATCTCGTCGGTGGGCATCTTGCCGGCCTGGCCCATGGCCCAGATGATCGTGCTGCGGGTGCCCGACCGGCAGTAGGCCAGAACGGGGCCATTGGCCTGCTCGATCAGCTCGGCGTGGCGTGCCACGTCGTCGAGCGTCAGCGACTCGTTGGTCATGGGCACGGCGGCAAAGTCCAGCCCCGCGCCCCGCGCCGCTGCCTCGATGGCGGCGGCCTGAAGCTCGGGCGGGTTCTCGGCATCCGGCCGGTTGCAGATGATGCGGGTGATCCCCGCATCGGCGATGGCGGGCAGGTCCCCGGCCTCGATCTGAGGCGCGACGTAGTAGCCCGGTGCGATCTGTTTCAGGTCCATGCCGGCAGATTTATTCCGCCGGCACCGGCTTGTCGAGCCGCGCGCGCAGAAACGGCGCGATCGCCATCCCCGTCAGCATGGCTGCCAGAAAAATGAACAACCCGGCTCCGCCATAGCTGATCGCGGCGATGGAGGGGCCAGGGCAGAGGCCCGCCAGCCCCCAGCCCATGCCGAACATCACCGAGCCCAGCACGAGCTTGCGGTCGATCTCGGTCGAGGGTTTCGGCGGCATCGGCGTTCCCAGCACGGAGCTGCGCCGCCGCTGCGCCACCAGCCAGGCCAGCGCCATCGGGATCATCGCGCCGCCCATGACGAAGGCCAGCGTGGGGTCCCAGTTGCCGAAGACGTCGAGCCAGCCCTGCACCTTGGTGGTGTCGGTCATGCCCGAGACGAAGAGGCCGGCGCCGAAGAGGCCCCCGGCGACGAAGGCGAAGATCAGTCGTGCCATGTCAGATGACCCCCAGCAGGTGGCGGAAGAGGACGACGCCCACGCCGCCCGTGACGATGTAGACCGCCGTGGCGGCGAAGCCCCGCAGCGAGAGGCGCGACATGCCGCAGACCCCGTGTCCAGATGTGCAGCCGTTTGCGATCCGCGTGCCCAGGCCCACCAGCAGGCCGGCGGCCACCAGCACCGCGATGTTGTCGGTGATATGCGTGTTCACCTCGCGGTAGATCGGCGTCAGCACCACGGGCAGCAGCGCGACGCCCACCAGGAAGGCGAGCCGTTCCCATTTCGTGTTGCCGGCCGAGCCGTCGATCAGCCCGCCGATGATGCCCGAGGCGCCCATGATCCGCCCGTTGACCAGCAGGTAGGCGGCGCCGCCGCTGCCGATCAGCAGGCCGCCGACCAGCCCCCAGATCCAATCCATTTCCATGTCGCGCGTTTCCCTTGTTCAATAGCTGTCTTGCCGCGCCGAAGCGCGGTGCGCCCCCGGTTCGCGGCGGGGGCGCGGTCTTGTTCGGTTGTCCGCTGCGGGGCCGGGGCCCCGGTGGCTCAGAGCTTGTTCACCGGCACCTTGAGAAAGACGTCGCCCTGGTCGTCCGCGGGCGGCATCCGGCCGGCGCGCATGTTGACCTGCAGCGACGGGATGATGAGCTTTGGCATGGCCAGCGTCGCATCGCGTTCGTCGCGCATGCGCACGAATTCCTCGGCCGACTTGCCTTCGCCCACGTGGACGTTGAGCGCCTTCTGCTCGCCCACCGTCGTCTCCCAGGCGTAGTCGTCGCGGCCCGGCGCCTTGTAGTCGTGGCCCACGAAGATCCGCGTCTCGTCGGGCAGGGCGAGAATCTTCTGGATCGAGTTGTAGAGGGTTTCCGACGACCCGCCGGGGAAGTCGCAACGCGCCGTGCCGAAGTCGGGCATGAACAGCGTGTCGCCCACGAATGCGGCGTCGCCGATGACGTAGGTCAGGCAGGCCGGCGTGTGGCCCGGCGTGTGCAGCACGTCGCCGCGCAGCTGGCCGATGTGAAAGCTGTCGCTCTCCTTGAACAGCGCGTCGAACTGCGAGCCGTCGCGCTGGAACTCGGTGCCCTCGTTGAAGACCTTGCCGAAGGTGTCCTGCACCACGGTGATGCGGTCGCCGATGCCGATCTTGCCGCCCAGCTCCTGCTGGATATAGGGCGCGGCCGAGAGGTGGTCGGCGTGGACGTGGCTTTCCAGCAGCCACTCGACCTTGAGATCATGGTCCTTGACGAAGGCGATGATCGCGTCGGCCGATCGCGTGTCGGTGCGGCCGGACGAGTAGTCGAAGTCCAGCACGCTGTCGACGACCGCGCAGGCGCTGCCCGAGGGGTCCTTGACGACGTAGGAGATGGTGTTGGTAGCCTCGTCGAAGAAGGCGGTGACTTCAGGTGACATCATGAGCGGATCCTCCGTTTCGAGAGTCATATATGAAATAATGAATGTATGTTCAAGGATTCGTTTCGATTGACATGCGTCAAGGCCGAGGGCCTCGCGGCGCGGCATGGTCGGGCCGGAAATACGGAGGAGTCATGTCACACGAGGCGAGAAGAAGGGCCTTGCTTGCGCGGCTGGAGGAGCTTGGCGGACGGCTCGACGAGATCGAGCAGTCCCTCGAGCAGCCGCATTCGAAGGACTGGGAGGACAACGCGACCGAGCGCGAGGGCGACGAGGTCCTCGAGGGGCTCGGCGTGAGAAGCCGGGGCGAGATCGCCCGGATCAGGGCGGCCCTGAAACGCATTGACGAGGGTGAGTACGGGTATTGCGTGAACTGCGGAGAGCCGATTGCCGAGGCGCGGCTCGACGTGCTGCCCGAGGCGGCGCTCTGCGCCAGATGCGCGGGCGGCCGGACCGCCTGAAACGAGAGGAGATGAGGAAATGACCGACATTCTGAACCGCCGGATCGAGGAAATCGAAGTCGCCATCGAGGCCACCAGTGGCGCACACCGCGAGAGCCTGATGCGGGAACTGGAGCGCGTGGTCGCGGAACTCGAGGCGCAGGGCGGCAAGGCGTCGTCTTCGGCCCAGGCACGTCTCGACGCCGAATGCGAGGACCGGGTCGAGGAGAATTTCGACAACATGCCGATCTGACCTCCGGTCCCGCCGAAGTCCCGCCTTCCCGTCCAACGGGTGACATCGCGCGCGACGCGGGCGATACGAACCGGGTGCGCACTGTTTCGGTGCGCGCCCGGGGCAGGCAGGAACGGGCTTCGCTTCGAGGACCTGGAGACGCGAGAGGCGGGCAGGGCTCAGCCCAGGAAGATCCCGAGGATCACCATCATCAGCCCGATGACCGAGAACATCAGCGCGGCCATGTTCACGGGCATGACGCGCTGGACGACCGCGCGCAGCGCCTCGTCCTCGAGCCCCGAGCGGCGCGCGCGCCAGACCCGCGCGATGCACCAGACGAGCCCCGCGAGGCCCGCGACCGAGATGGCCGCCCCCAACCAGATGAGCCACTCCATGGTGCGCCAATCTCCCTTCAATCCGCAGCGTGGCGTAATCCATCGCCCCGCGTCCGGCAACCCCTTGCCCGGCGCCGCGCCCGGCGCTAGTCAGTCGCGACCGATCGCAGCAGATACGGGCAGGAGGCAGATATGCAGGACGATGGCGGATACGGCGTCGCAGCCGGCGAGCTGAAGCAGTTCATAGAGCGCTTCGAGCGGCTCGAGGCCGAGAAGAAGGAAATCGCCGACCAGCAGAAGGAAGTCATGGCCGAGGCAAAGGGCCGCGGCTACGACACCAAGGTCATGCGCAAGGTCATCGCCCTGCGCAAGCGCGAACCCGACGACATCGCCGAGGAAGAGGCGGTGCTCGAGATGTACAAGTCGGCCCTCGGCATGGGCTGAGGCCCCGGCGCTCAGGGCGTGAGCAGGCTCACGCCCGGCATCCGGCCGATCTCCCAGACGTCCTCGTCGTAGAGCTCGGTCAGCATGTCGACATAGGCCGAATCCCAGCCGGGCAGGTCGAGCTCTTCCTCGACGGCCTCGTCCAGCGCGTACTTGTCGAGGAAGGCCGCCATCACGCGCCGCTTCTGCGGCTCGGTGATCTCGGGGTTTTCCTTCAGGAAACCGCGAAAGCGCGTCATGCCCTCCGGGCTGATGATCTCGGCCAGCAGGTCGAAGGCGCCGGTGATCTTGCGGCTCTCCTCGACCCCGGCCATGGCCCGGATGATCCGGCCCCAGATCAGCGGCGTGTCCTCGTTGCACCAGGTGGTGACCGGCACGTCCGGCAACTCGGCCCGGATGCGTCCGATCAGGTCGGACCAGCGCAGGTGCATCGGGTCGGCCCCGCCGAGGAACTCCTCGAAGCTGGGCACCGGCGTCGCGCGGAAAGTCGCGGGCAGCCATGTCGCGAAGTCGCGCAGGCCCACGAAGATCTCCAGGTCGTCGCCCCCGAAGAGCTGCTGCACGCCGCGCAGCCGCCGCTCGGTCCGGCGGTAGAGCTTGCCGCCGCTCAGCGCCTGCTTGGGCACCGAGAGCAGGGTCTCGTGGCTCAGCACCAGCCGCGAGACGTTCTCGGGGTCGTCGTCGAGGATCGCGTCCAGCAGGACCTCGCGTGCGTCGGCGGCCGGTGCGCCGTCTTCGAGCGAGTGCATTGCCTCGCTCAGCAGCCTGCGGTATCGGCTGGGTCCGGGGATCGCCACGCCGTCCCCGCGCAGCGCCTCGGCGTTGCGCAGCAGACCCTTGAGCAGCCTGTCCTCGTCCGTGCAATGGACCCCGATGTGAAGAACGACCTTCATCGCCAGCCTGCCTTTCCTGCCCGGTGCGGGACTATACGCGCCTCGGGGGGGAAGGAAACCGCCTTGCGCCGAAAGGCCCGCGGATGAGCCTCGCCGACCACAGCGGCGGCCTCCGGGTCGCCTGGCCGAGCCCCTGGTCTCTGGGGGCGGCGGCGATCGCGCTGGTGGTGTTGGCGCCGATCTGCGCGGTGATCTGGATCGCGCTCTTTCCGACCGACAACATCTGGCCGCACCTGCTCTCGACGACCCTGCCGCGCTACCTGCGCAACACGCTGGTGCTGATGGCGGGCGTGGGCGTGCTGTCGGGGGCGGCTGGCTCGGGCGCGGCCTGGCTGGTGTCGCGCTACCAGTTCCCGGGGCGCGCCTGGCTGGAATGGGCGCTGCTGCTGCCGCTCGCGATCCCGGCCTACGTCGGGGCCTACGCGCTGGTGGACCTGCTGGAATACGCCGGTCCCGTGCAGGGCGCGCTGCGCCAGCTCTTCGGCTGGCAGACAGCGCGCGACTACTGGTTCCCCGAGATCCGCTCCATGGGCGCGGCCATCGTCGTGCTCTCGGCGGCGCTTTACCCCTACGTCTACCTTCTGGCGCGCAACGCCTTCCGCGAGCAGTCGGCTTCCTCCGAAGAGGTGGCCCAGTCGCTGGGCGCGGGCGCGCTGGGCCGCTTCTGGCGCGTGGGCCTGCCGCTGGCACGGCCGGCCATCGCCGCCGGCATGGCCATCGCGATGATGGAAAGCGTCAACGATTTCGGCACCGTCGACTACTTCGCCGTGCAGACGCTGACGACCGGCATCTTCTCGGTCTGGCTGCAGAGCAACAACGCCGGCGGCGCGGCGCAGATCGCTTCGACCGTGCTGGCGCTGGTGATCCTGCTGGTGCTGCTGGAAAAGGGCTCGCGCCGGCGGATGCGCTTCTTCAACCTTTCCTCGCGCCATCGCCCGGTGCCGCGCGCGCCACTTTCGGGCGCCGCCGCCTGGAGCGCGACCGCCGCCTGCGCCGTGCCCTTCGCCATGGGCTTCCTGCTGCCGGCGGGGGTGATCCTGTCGCATGCGCTCGACAATGCCGAGACCTGGGCCGACCCCGCGCTCTGGCGCGCGGTCTGGCACACCGTGACGGTGGGCGGCGTCGCGGCGGTGCTGACCGTGCTGGGCGGCGTCTTCCTGGTCTACGGCGTGCGGCTCTCGGGCCGCGCGCTGCCGCGCCTGCTGCTGCCGGCCACGACCATCGGCTACGCCGCGCCGGGCGCGGTGCTCGGCGTGGGCATCCTGATCCCGCTGGCACGCCTCGACCACGCGCTCGCCGATGCTGTCGAGGCCGCGACGGGCCATGACATCGGGCTCGTCATGACCGGCTCGGCCTTCGCGCTGGTGCTGGCCTACTTCGTGCGCTTCTTCGCCATCGCCCAGGGCGCGGCGGATGCGGCGATGGGACGGGTCTCGCCCAACCTCGCGCTCGCGGCGCGCTCGCTGGGCCGCAGCCAACGCCGCACCCTGACCGAGGTCTACTACCCGCTCATGCGCGCCTCGGTGGCCTCGGCGCTGCTGCTGGTCTTCGTGGACTGCGTCAAGGAACTGCCCGCGACGCTGCTGCTGCGGCCCTTCAACTACGAGACGCTGGCCACCCGCGTCCACGACCAGGCCTCGCTCGAGAACCTCGGCGGCGCGGCCCCGGCGGCGGTGCTGGTGATCTGCGTCGGCCTGCTGGCGGTCGGGATGCTTGCGCGGGCGAACCGCTAGAACGGGCTTGCGCCGAGGTGCCGCTCTGGCATATGCCCCTTGCAACGGTGCCCCTATAGCTCAGCTGGTAGAGCAACTGATTTGTAATCAGTAGGTCGGGAGTTCGAGTCTCTCTGGGGGCACCAGTTTCCAAAGGTAAGCCGCTGTTTTCCCTCAGCTTCAACACGAGCTGAGCCGAGGCGTAGACCATGCTGGAGACCAAGACCGCCGCTTACACATTCGTGAAGCAGGGCATCTACTACTTCTCAAGACGCGTTCCGAGCGACCTGAGACACCATTACACGACACCGCGAGTCATGTTTTCGCTTCGCACCAAATCCGTTGCCGTTGCAGCGTCCAGGGCAACACGAGCTGCGCAGAAGTTGGACGAGCATTGGTATCACCTGCGCATTCAAGAGGTAGAACTTCCGGGGAAGCACCTACTCCGCTCTGCACCTGGTCAGGCAGTCGCGTCCAACTCGGGAAGCGTTCGGCCAGCCGAAGACGCTGTGAGCCTTAGTGAAGCCGTCGCTATCTACCTTCGGCTGAAGGGCAAAAACCGTCCTGTGACCTTCCACCGTGCCGCCGAGCGATCCTGCGGCTACGTCATCGACTCTTGCGGCGATAGGGCCATCACGGCCTATACCGAGACACGCTGCCTCGAGACCTCGCTCCGATGGTTGTCCTCGACGCGTCAGGACGCTGTCGCGAGACTTACACCCTGATGGAACAGGAGCGAGGCAACCTGGAGCGACTGCCGTCCGCCGTGAAGGACTACAGTAACCTGAGGATCAACCTCTGGTCCAAGCCGTGGCGTTCTGCCGGAGCGACAAAGCTGCCAGGGTCCATTCAGAAGGCGCTGGAAGTGATCGATCAGTGGGACCACGAGGGCTTCGGCGACGGGATCGTCTTCGCAGAGGTGGCGGAGAAGATCGGGATGCCCCGGAAGGACTTCAACAAGCGCGTCGCCAGGGACCCACGCTTCAAGCAAGAGCTGGCCCAGCGCGGCTATGACGAGGTCACGCTCCCACGGCAGAGCAAAAGGGGGCACAGGTCTGCCAAGGGCATCGCCCGGACTGCACCGGCCTCCGCCTTCGCTCCTGACCCCGAGGCCTCCTACACCGTCTGAGAGCCTCCGGACCTTTTGGGGGTCAGATATCTGAGCGGCTTATTACTAAGGCGTGCGCTCGGCTTTCCCCCCATCACCCCTGGCGCCCTCCATCTCCTGCGAGGGCATTCGGTGCCACCATTGCCGCAACCAACGCTAAGGCTCGAGTTGCGCACGAGACCTCCAGTTGAGGTTCAACTTCCAGCCCCCACCGAACGCCGGTCTGCGGACCCTCCACCGGTAGCCGCCGATTTCGTGTGCGTTCAACTGAGACCAAGGACAATCATGCCCGACACCAACACCCTGACGGACCTTCTCGGTGAACCACGTCCATCGATCATCAGCACCTGGGACATCGTTGTTACGCCCTCGCTCTCCGTGAGTCTTGCCCGGGCAGAAGCCGAACAGCCGGAAGATGTGAACGATGGCTTGGTCCACGCTGTAACGTCGCCTGGCCGCATCGCCTACGCTCTCGGAGAGATAGCGACCCTGAAGGCCAACCTCAGCGAGCAACAGGAGCGCTTCATCAGATGTGCGGCCTACCGTTCACCACACGAAGCTGTCCTCGAAGGCCAGCCATGGCTCGAGCGAGCGCTTGAGGGCCACACCCGCTACCGGGACACTCTCGCCCCCTTCATCTGGCGTTCCATCAACACCTCCACAGCCACGGACTGGGAGATCGCGGAACGGATTGGCGAACCACTACGGCTGGTCAAGCAAGCTCGTTTGGTGAAAAACGCTCTGATAGGCCGTGGCCTGCACCTTCCTGCATCCTGGTGCGAGGCTCTGGACCTGGCGGCACACAAAGCACCCGAAGCCTTCAGCCGCACTCATGCCATACGTCGTCAGCAAGCCACCTAAACCGTAGACCATTCCGTAGACCATCCGGTGCCTGTTGACGCCGGGTGGTCGATGCTCATACCCCTTGTTTTGCTGAAGGGAAGACCCGAAAGGGTGCCTGCAACGGGAACCAAACCAAGCCCCCCGCTCTCTGGGGGCACCAGTTTCTTCGAACGTTCCGCGCTCCGGCAGACCCGCAACCCCTGCAGTTCCGGCGCAGACGGACCGCCATCAGGCCTGTCCCGACCCGGTCGTGCCCAGAGCCGGCCCCGCCGTCGCGACGGCGCCGGCCGTTCAGGTCAGGCGCGGCGCCCGGCGGTGAGGCCGTTGACCTTCTCGATGATGCCCTCGGCGTCGATGCCGTAGTGCCGGTAGAGCTCGCCGATGGTGCCGGTCTGGCCGAAGTGCTCGACTCCCAGCGGCACCGTGCGGTGTCCCTCGACCGAGCCCAGCCAGGACAGCGTCGCCGGGTGCCCGTCGATCACCGTGACGATCCGGCAGTGCGGCGGCAGGTCCGACATCAGCCGCTCGACATGCGAGACGGCCGCCGTATTGCCCCGCGCCCGCGCGCGCTGCGCCGCGGTCCAGCCGGCGTTCAGGCGGTCGGCCGAGGTCACCGCCAGCACGCCCACGTCGCGGCGCGCCTCGGTCAGCCGGCCGGCGGCCTTGATCGCCTCGGGGGCCACCGCGCCCTGGTAGGCGATCACCACCTCGCAGTTGGGGCCCGGCGGGCGCAGCCAATAGGCGCCGTCGACCGAGCCCTGCCGGAAGGCCTCGTCGTGGCGCTTGCCGGGCTGCTCGATCGGGTTGGTGGTCAGCCGCAGGTAGACCGAGCCGCCCGTCTCGTCGCGCAGCCAGGTGCGTTCGTCCGGGTCGCCCTCTCCGTCGCGCTGCAGGTAGTCGAAGGCCCATTCCATGATGACCGCAAGCTCGTCGGCGAAGGCCGGCTCGAAGGCGGCGAGCCCGTCCTGCGCGAGCCCGATCAGCGGCGTGCCGACCGACTGGTGCGCGCCGCCTTCCGGGGCCAGCGTCACGCCCGAGGGCGTGCCCACGGCGATGAAGCGCGCGTCCTGGTAGCAGGCGTAGTTCAGCGCATCGAGGCCACGCGCGACGAAGGGATCGTAGAGCGTGCCGATGGGAATGAGCCGCTTGCCCCAGAGGCTGTGCGCCAGCCCCGCGGCGCCCAGCAGCAGGAAGAGGTTCATCTCGGCGATGCCCAGCTCGATGTGCTGGCCCTCGGGCGTGAACTCCCACTTCGCGGTCGAGGGGATGCGGTGCTCGATGAAGGCGTCGGCCTGGGCCGAGCGGGCGAAGAGCTTGCGCCGGTTCACCCAGGGGCCGAGGTTGGTGGTCCCTGTCACGTCGGGCGAGGTGGTCAGGATGCGCTCCGAGAGCGGGCTGTCGCCGCGCGCCAGCTCGTCGAGGATCTTGCCGAAGGCCATCTGGGTCGAGACCTCGCGCTCGGCGCGGTAGCCGATCTCCGGCACGGGCACGCGGTCGTCGGTGTAGCGCCGCGCGCCCTTCGAGAAGAACGGCACCTGCGACAGGAACGCCTGCAGCGCGTCGGGCGTCTCGACGGTGGCCAGCGGCTCCCACTCGTCGCCCTCGGGCACGCCCATGTGCGCCTGCCACTCGGCCATCTGCGCCGTGGTCATCAGCCCGCCGTGGTTGTCCTTGTGCCCGGCGATGGGGGTGCCCCAGCCCTTGATGGTATAGGCGAGGAAACAGGTCGGGCGGTCGTGGTCGATGGCATCGAAGGTCTCGGCCATGGTCGCCACGCAGTTGCCGCCGAGGTTTTCCATCAGCGCGGCCAGCTCGCGGTCGCTGCGTCGGTCGATCAGCGCGGTCACGTCGCCCTGGTCGCCGAGGTCGTCCATCAGCCGCTTCCGCCAGACCGCGCCGCCCATGTAGGTCAGGGCCGAGTATTCCGCGTTCGGGCAGGCGTCGATCCACTCGCGCAGCTTGTCGCCGCCCGGCTCCTCGAAGGCCGCGCGCTGCAGGGCGCCGTGCTTGATCTTGACCACGTCCCAGCCGAAGGCGTCGAAGATCTTCTCGATGCGCCCGAACAGCCCCTCGCGGACGATGCCGTCGAGCGACTGGCGGTTGTAGTCGACGATCCACCAGCAGTTCCGCAGGTCGTTCTTCCAGCCCTCCTGCAGGGCCTCGTAGACGTTGCCCTCGTCCATCTCGGCATCGCCCACCAGCGCCACCATGCGCCCGCGGGTGATGTCCGCGCCCCAGGGCTTGGCGGCGATGTAGTCCTGCACCATCGCCGCGAAGGAGGTGATCGCCACGCCGAGGCCCACCGAGCCGGTCGAGAAATCCACGTCGTCGACGTCCTTGGTGCGGCTGGGATAGGACTGCGCGCCGCCGTAGCCGCGGAAGGCCTCGAGCGTGGCGCGGTCCTGCTGGCCCATGAGATACTGCATCGCGTGGAAGACCGGCGAGGCATGGGGCTTGACCGCCACCCGGTCCTCGGGCCGCAGCGCCGAGAAGTAGAGCGCCGTCATGATCGACACCATCGAGGCCGAGCTGGCCTGGTGGCCGCCCACCTTGATCCCGTCCACCTTGGGCCGGATGTGGTTGGCGTTGTGGATCATCCAGTGCGACAGCCAGAGCAGGCGCTGTTCGACGGTCCTGAGGTGATCGGTCTGTGCGGGCATGGGCGGTCTCCTTTCCGCAGATCCTAGCGCGTCGCGCGGGTGGAAACTCACCGTCTTCGACGATATTTCCGCAGGGGCGTGCCGGATTCCGGCGCCGGACCCGGAAAATGCGCTGGAATCCACTGCCCATGGCCAACGATCTCGACGACATCGACACCCGCATCCTGCACGAACTGCAGCGCGACGGGCGCCTCAGCCACCAGGATCTCAGCGCGCGCGTGGGCCTTTCGCCGTCGCCCTGCGCGCGGCGCATCCGCCGGCTCGAGGCCGAGGGCTACATCACCGGCTACAGCGCCCGCATCGACGAAACGCGGCTCGGTTTCGGCTTCAGCGTCTTCGTCTCGGTGCGGCTCGACCGGCAGGTGGACGATCGGCTCGGGACCTTCGAGCGCAACGTCTCGCGCTGCCCCGAGATCGTGGACTGCTGGCTGATGACCGGCAGCTTCGACTACCTGCTGCGCGTGGCCGTGCGCGACCTCGACGAGTTCGAGCGTTTCCTCACCGGGCGGCTGACGCGCTTTGACGGGGTCGCCTCGCTGGAATCCTCGATCCCCATCCGCCGGGTCAAGTACCAGTCGGCCCGCCTGGACTGACGCGCCACGTCACGTCACCGACCCGCCTTGCGCTCTTGCACGGTCAGGCTACCTGCCTCCATCATCGCGGCGACGGCCCCGGCACGGGATCGGGGCGCGACGACGAACACCAGACGGGCGGCAAAGGGCGACGACAGCCCCAGGCGGAGCACGGCAACATGACATCATCTGACGGGCAGGACGCCCAGACAGGGCAGGGCGGCCTGCGCTTCGAGAGCGACCGGGGCGCCTCGCGCTCGATCTGGATCGCGAGCGCCCTGCTGCTCGCCATCGTGCTGTGGATGGGCAGCGGCTTCGTCTTCCCCAGCGAGGAGGAGACGGCCGAGGCCTCGCAGGGCGTCGAGGTTCAGCCGCCGGCGGTGCGCGTGCGCGCCTCCACCGCCGAGGCGGTCACGCTGACCTTCGGCGCCGAGGGCCAGGCGCTGCCCGAGCGCGACACCGAGGTGCGCGCCGAGGCCTCGGGCACCGTCGTTCGCCTGCCAGCGCGCAAGGGCGAGCCGGTGGAGCAGGGCGCGGTCATCGCCGAGCTCTCCTCGCAGCAGGCCCAGGCGACGCTGGAGCAGGCCCGCGAGGAAGAGGCCCGCGCGCAGCGCGAGTTCGACAACGCGAGCCAGCTTCTCGAGCGCGGCGTCGCCACGGTCGACCGCGTGGCCCAGGCCCGCGCGACGCTGGCCGCCGCAGAGGCGCAGGTCGCCTCGGCCGAGCAGGCGCTCGAGGACCTGACCGTCGTGGCGCCCTTCGCCGGCCGCATCGAGCGGCTTCCGATCAACGAGGGCGAATACGTGGCCTCCGGCGACGAGGTCGCGCGGATCGTCGACAACGACCCGCTGACCGTCGCCATCCAGGTGCCGCAACAGGCGCTGAACCGCATCCGGACCGGGCAGGCCGCGCAGGTGCGCTTCATCACCGGGCAGACCCGCGAGGGCACGGTCACCTTCGTCGGCACCGCCGCCGCCTCCGAGACGCGCACCTTCCTGACCGAGATCGAGGTCGCCAATCCCGAGGGCGACATTCCCGCCGGCGTCTCGGCCGAGATCACCATCCCCACGGGGCAGGCCGAGGCGCATTTCGTGCGCCCCTCGGTCGTGTCGCTGAACCCCGAGGGCGAGATCGGCATCAAGACCGTCGAAGGGGATCGCGTCCGCTTCCACCCGGTCGAGATCGTCAAGGCCGAGGTCTCGGGCGTCTGGGCCACCGGGCTGCCGGAAAACGCGCAGATCATCACGGTCGGGCAGGGCTTCGTCCGCGAGGGCGAGACCGTCCGCGCCCGGCCCGCCGAGGACGAGGACACCGGCGAGGCCGCCGAGGCGCCGGAGTCGGGCGCCGCGCAGGCAACCCTGCCGGAGGACACCGAGACGGAGGCGCAGCCGTGAACGCGATCATCGACGCCGCCTTCTCGCGCAGCCGCGTCGTCACCATGCTGCTGGCCATGATCCTGGCCGTCGGCGTCGCGGCCTACATCGCGATCCCCAAGGAGGCCAACCCCGAGGTCCCGCTGCCTCTGGTCTACGTCTCGACCGGCATCGACGGCATCAGCCCCACCGACGCCGAGCGCCTGCTGATCGAGCCGATGGAGGCCGAGTTCGGCGCCATCGAGGGGCTCGACCAGATGAACGCCGAGGCGGCCGAGGGCTTTGCCAGCGTGCAGCTCGAGTTCACCGCGGGCGACGACATCGACGAGGCGCTCGACAAGGTGCGCGAGGCCGCCGACCGGGTGCAGAGCGATCTGCCCGCCGACGCCCGCGACCTGACCGTCACCGAGATCAACACCGCGCTCTTCCCGATCATCACCGCCGTCCTGTCGGGGCCCTTGCCCGAGCGCACCCTCAACAATCTCGCCGAGACCACGCAGGACGAGCTCGAGGCGCTGCCCGGCGTGCTCGAGGTCGAGATCGGCGGCGAGCGCGAGGAATTCCTCGAGGTGCTGATCGACCCGACGGTCTTCCAGACCTACAACCTCAGCTTCGAGACGCTCATCAACCAGCTGCAGCGCAACAACCAGCTCATCGCCGCCGGCGCGATCGAGACCGGCGGCGGGCGCATCGTGCTCAAGGTGCCGGGTCTGATCCAGGACGTCGAGGACGTGATGCAGATGCCGGTCAAGGTCGACGGCGATACCGTCGTGACCTTCGGCGACGTGGCTTCGGTGCGGCGCACCTTCGAGGACCCCACCGGCTTTGCCCGCATCGACGGCCAGCCGGCGCTGGCGCTCGAGGTCACCAAGCGCTCGGGCGCCAACATCATCGAGACGGTGGCAGCAACCCGCGCGACCATCGAGGAGCTGCGCGCCGACTGGCCCGACAGCCTGCGGGTGACCTACCTGCAGGACCAGTCCGAGCAGGTCGAGACGCTGCTCTCGGACCTCGAGTCGAACGTCATCGCGGCGATCATCCTGGTGATGATCGTGATCGTCTTCGCGCTGGGCCTGCGCTCGGCCGTGCTGGTGGGCCTCGCGATCCCCGGCGCCTTCCTCGCCGGGGTCACGGCGATCTGGGCGATGGGGTTCACCATGAACATCGTGGTGCTCTTCGCGCTGATCCTCGTCGTCGGCATGCTGGTCGACGGCGCCATCGTCACGGTCGAGCTTGCCGACCGCCGCCTGCACGAGGGCGATCCGCCCAAGGTGGCCTACGCCCATGCGGCGAAACGCATGGCCTGGCCGATCATCGCCTCGACTTTCACCACGCTCAGCGTCTTCTTCCCGCTGCTGTTCTGGACGGGCATCATCGGCGAGTTCATGAAGTACCTGCCGATCACGGTGATCCTCACCCTGACGGCCTCGCTCTTCATGGCGCTGATCTTCATTCCCGTGGCGGGCGGCATCATCGGGCGCGGCCAGCCGCAGTCGGCCCGGGCCAAGGCGGCGCTGCATGCCGCCGAACACGGCGACCCGCGCGAGGTCGGCGGCATCACCGGCGCCTATGTCCGCCTGCTGGAACGCGCGATCCTGCGGCCCTGGGCGACCGTGGTGCTGGCGCTCGCGCTGCTCACGGGGGCCTTCGCCCTCTACGGCCAGTTCGGGCGCGGCATCTCGTTCTTCCCCTCGGTCGAGCCCGAGTTCATGCAGGTGCAGATCCGCGCCCGCGACAACCTCTCGATCTACGAGCGCGACGACATCGTCCGCCGTGTCGAGGAGCGCATCCTCGGCACCGAGGGCGTCGACAGCGTCTACGCCCGTTCGACCATGAGCGCGGGGCAGGGTGACGAGGACGTCATCGGCACGCTGCAGCTCGACCTGCTGGACTGGGACAAGCGCCGCAAGGCGGCCGAGATCGGCGCCGAGATCCGCGAGGACGTCTCGGACATCGCCGGCATCGACGTGCAGGTCGAGACCGAAAGCGGCGGGCCGAACAGCGGCAAGCCGGTCGTCCTGCGGCTCTTCGACAACTCCGAGACCGACCGCCGCGCGGCGGTCGAGGCCACGCTCTCGGCGATGGACCGGCTGGGCGGCTTCACCGACGTGGTCGACACCCGCCCGCTGCCCGGCGTCGAGGTGGCGATCAACGTCGACCGCGCCGAGGCCGCGCGCTTCGGCGCCGACGTGAGCCTTCTGGGGCAGGCGATCCAGCTTCTGACGCAGGGCATCACCGTGACCGACTACCGCCCGGCGGATGCCGACGGCGAGCTTGACGTGCGGGTGCGCTTCCCCAGCGACGAACGCTCGCTGGCCGAGCTGGGCAACCTGCGCGTGCCCACCACCTCGGGGCTGGTGCCGATCTCGAACTTCGTCTCCTTCGAGCCGGTCGAGCGGGTCGGCGTGATCCGCCGCATCGACGAGCGCCGCACCACCACGATCGAGGCCAACGTCGCGCCCGGGGTGCTGGTCAACGACCAGATCGCCGCGCTGCGCGGGGCGCTGGAAGAGGCCGACCTGCCCGAGGATGTCACCTGGGAATTCGGCGGCGAGGCCGAGGACCAGCAGGAATCCATGACCTTCCTCGCCACCGCCTTCGGCGCGGCCATCGTGCTGATGTTCACGACGCTGGTGCTGCAGTTCAACAGCTTCTTCCAGGCCACGGTGGTCATGAGCGCCATCGTCTTCTCGGTGGCGGGCGTGCTGCTGGGGCTGGTGGTCACCGGGCGGCCCTTCGGCATCGTCATGGGCGGCGTGGGGGTGATCGCCCTCGCGGGGATCGTGGTGAACAACAACATCGTGCTGATCGACACCTACAACGACCTGCGCCGCGAGGGGGCCTCGCCGCTCGAGGCGGCGCTGCGCACCGGCGCGCAGCGCCTGCGGCCGGTGGTGCTGACCTCGGTGACGACGGCGCTGGGGCTGATGCCCATGGTGATCGGGCTCAACATCGACTTCTTCCGCCGCGAGATCCTCTACGGCGCCCCCTCGACGCAGTACTGGACCGAGCTGTCCAGCGCCATCGCCGGGGGGCTCGTGGTGGCCACCGTGCTGACGCTGGTGGTCACGCCCGCGATGCTCATGCTGCGCGAGCCGCGCGACCGGCGGGCCGTGGCGGGCACCCCCGCCTCGGCCTGAGCGCTCAGAGCGTGAGGCCGCCGTTGGCGTGGATGCTCTGCCCGGTGACGTAGCCCGCGGGCGCCGAGAGCAGGAAACGCGCCAGCGCGGCGACCTCGTCGCGCTGGCCGACGCGCGCCATGGGGATGCCGGCGGTGACCTGCTCCCACTGCGCCGGGGTCAGCGACGAGGGCGTGCCCGGCTCCTTCTCGATGAAACCCGGCACCACCGCGTTCACCGTGATCCCGCGCGGCGCGAGGTTGGCCGCGATCACGCGCACCTGCGCCTCGAGCGCCGCCTTGGCGGGGGCCGTGGGCAGGTAGCTGTGGGTCTTGGCCCTGTGCGCCCCGAAGGCGCTGACGCAGACGATGCGCCCGCGCCGGTCCTCGAGCCGCGGCGAGAGCATCGCGCAGAGCCGGTGAAAGGCCACCGGCATGGCCGCCAGCGCCGTGGCCAGCGGCTCGTGCGGGGTGTCGTCGATCTTGCCCAGCTTGGCGTAGCCCGCGGCGAAGGTCAGCCCCGTGAGCGGCCCCGCCTGCTGTCCGGCCCAGTCCTCGACCGCCGCGAAGAGGCCCGCGTCCTCGGTCCGCCCGAGGCAGGTCTCGACCTCGGCGCCCTCGACCCGGCAGGCCTCGGCCACGCCGGCGAGCCGCTCTGCGTTCGAGCCGGTGTGCAGCAGCAGCGAGACGCCGGGCCCGGCCAGCTGCCGCGCCAGCGCGGCGCCGATGCCCGATCCCGAACCGATGATGACATGGCGTTCCACGGGCAATCTCCTCGCGTGTCTGTGGTCAGGCCGAGGACAGGGTGTGAACGTGGCCGTAGGCGGCCTTGATCGCGGCGACGATGTCCTCGTTGCGGTGCAGGATATGCTCGCGCATCGCCTCGGTCGCCGCCTCCCTGTCGCGCCGCCGCACCGCCTCGAGGATCTCGAGATGCTGGCGCTGCGTCGTCTCGCGCCGGCCGTCCATGGCGATCCAGCGCACCAGGTGGATGCGGTCGTTGAGGTTCGCCATGGTCCTGCGCAGCACCTCGTTCCCGGCCAGCCGCGCCAGCCCGTCGTGAAAGCCGATGTCCAGCTCGATCAGCCGGTCGACCGAGGCATCGGGCGATTCCGCCATGCTCTCGCGCAGGAACGCGTCCAGCGCGTCGAGCCCGTCCTCGGTGGCGCGGTCGCAGGCCAGCCGCACCAGCGAGCATTCGATCTCGGTGCGCGCCTCGAAGAGGTCGCGGATCTTGGCGGTCTCGAGGTCCGGCACGGAAAAGCCGCGCCCGCGGTCCTCCAGCAGCCCCTCGGCCACGAGCCGGTTCAGCGCCTCGCGCAGGGGCGTGCGGCTGATGCTCAACTCCCCGGCAAGCACCACCTCGTTGATCTTCTGGTTGGGCGTGAAGCCGAAGCGCAGCAACCGGTCGCGCAGCATCCGGTAGGCCCGCTGCGCCGAGGATGCGGTGCGGCCGTCGGGTCTGGCATCGCTGCGTTCGGCCATTTTGCGCTCCTTCCGGTCAAGACATCCGGCAACCTACCCGGTGGCGCGATTCCGCGTCAACGCGATGCTGCATCGCGGCGGCTGCAGCGCGGCAGGCGATCACCCTTGCGCCGTTACTTGTATACAAATACGAATACAGAGAAGGCATCAAGGGGGTTTGGGCATGACGGCAATCGTTCTGGGCGGCTTCGGCAACGTGGGCCAGCAGATCGCGGCGCGGCTGGCCGAGACCGGCGACACCCGCATCGAGATCGTGGCCATCGCGGCGCGCGACCACGACAAGGCCCGCAAGGCGGCGGCGAAGCTGGGCCTCGACGTGCCGGTGATCGACGCGGCCGAGGCGCCGGACCACGACGCGGTGCTCGTGGAATGCGCCACCTACGAGGGCTTCCGCGACGTGGTCGAGCCCACGCTGCGCGCGGGCGGTCATGTCATCGCCATCAGCGTCGGCGCGCTGGGCGCGAACCTCGACCTGATCGACCTCACCGAGCAATCGGGCGCCACGCTGCAGATCGCCGGCGGCACGCTGCCCGGGCTCGACATCCTGCGCGCCGCGCGCGAGGGCGAGATCCGCTCGGTGCGGCTCACCTCGCATATCCATCCCGCCTCGCTGGCCAAGGAGCCCTACATCCACGACAACGGCATCGACCTCGGCCCCGCCGACACCACGCCGGTGCCGATCTTCGAGGGCTCCGCGCGCGAGGCCGCGCGGCATTTCCCGCGCCATTTCAACGTGGCGGTGACGCTGGGGCTGGCGGGGATCGGGCTGGACGCGACCGAGGTGCGCATCCGCGCCGACGGCACGCTGCCCGGCGCGCGCCACACGCTCGCGGTGGACTCCGACGCGGTGCAGCTCGAGATGCACTCGCAGAACTTCCCCTCGCCGCGCAACAACCGCACCAGCCGGATCGTCTCGCAAAGCATCCTCGCCGCGCTGCGCCGTCTCGACGGCGGGCTGCAGGTGGGCAGCTGACCATGCACCTGAGCGAGCGCGACCGCGCCCTGCTGGACGGCGCCGAGGGCGAAGCCGCACGACAGGCCATGGCCGCGCTCGTGCAACTGGCCGAGGCCTACGACGCGCCCGACATGGTCGACATCGGCTATGCCCATGTCCACGCGGGCATGGCGCTCTACAAGGGCGACGTCGAACTGATCGAGAGCGTCGCGGGGCAGGGCGCGCGCATGGCGGTGCCGGTCTCGACCAACATCGCGAATGCCGACATGGGCGACTGGGCCTCGACCGGCGCGCCGGACAGCCTCGGGAAGCTGCAGAAGCGCGCCGAGGCCGCCCACCGCGCCATGGGCAGCGCGACCAGCTTCACCTGCACGCCCTACTGGGCGGGGCACTGGCCGACCTGGAACATGCACATCGCCTCGATCGAGAGCGGCGTGACGGTCTTTGCCAACTCGGTGCTGGGCGCGCGGTCGAACCGCGACGGCTTCTTCGCGACCTATGCCGGGATCACCGGGCGCTACCCGCGCTTCGGTCTGCACCTCGACGAGAACCGCCGCCCGACGCATCGCGTGCAGGTCACCGCGCGCCCGCGCGGAACGGCGGATTTCACCGCTTTGGGCTATGCCGTGGGGCGGGCCGTCACCAACGGCGTGCCGCTGATCGCGGGGCTGGACCGGCGCCCCGACCTCGACGAGCTGGACGCGCTGGGCGTCGGCATGGCGACCTCGGGCGGCGTCGCGATGTTCGTGATCCCGGGCGTCACGCCGCCCTTCGGCCCCGAGGCCGACGGCGCGGGCCTGCCAGAGGCCGAGGTGGACGAGGGCGCGCTCGCCGGCATCTTCGGCGAGTTCAGCACCGGCGACGAGACCGGCTTCGACCTGGTGCACCTGGGCTGCCCGCATGCCTCCTTCGAGGAGATGAAGCACTACGCCCGCCTGCTCGAGGGCCGCCGCGTGGCCGATGGTGTCGAGGTCTGGATCACCACCAACCGCGTCGTGCGCCAGATGGCGCGCGAGGCCGGGCTGCTCGCGCCCATGCTGGCGGCGGGGGCGAAGGTGGTTTCGGACACCTGCCCGATTTCGTGCCATTTC
This sequence comes from Salipiger mucosus DSM 16094, assembly GCF_000442255.1. Lineage (GTDB taxonomy): Bacteria > Pseudomonadota > Alphaproteobacteria > Rhodobacterales > Rhodobacteraceae > Salipiger > Salipiger mucosus. The sequence continues at coordinate 623,305 of NZ_KE557273.1, forward strand.
GCCTGCACCTGCTCGCCCGACCCGGCGCTCGGGGTCGAGCCGCCGAAGATCCGCACGATCCTCGTCGATTCCGCCAAGCAGGCGCATTACGTCCGCGACATGATCCAGTGCCCGACGTTGCTGACCACAAGCGAGCTTGCGGTCGAGTCGGCCTGCACCGGGCGCTTCCATCCCCGGCCGCGCCGCAATGACTGAGGGCAGCCGCTGGAGCGCGCGGGCGCTGGTCCGCGGCCTGGCCGAGGGGCCGGCCATGGTCTCGGGCACCGCACTGTCGTTCCTTGGCGATCTCGACATCCGCACCGGCCGCGTCGTGGGCGCGTCGAGCGATCTTGCCGGCCGCGTGGTCGCGGGCCGGGTGCTGGTGCTGCCCGAAACGCGCGGCTCTGCCGGGGCCTGGCGGTTTCTCTACCAGCTGAAGGTGCACGGCACGCACCCGGCGGCCTTGGTGCTGCGCACGCTTCCCGATCCCTCCGTGGTGCAGGGGGCGATCCTCTCCGAGGTGCCGGTGGTGATGCCGTCCGACGCAGGCTTCTGGGACGCCATACGCGACGGCGAGATCCTGCGGGTGGACGGCGATGCGGCCTGCGTGGCGCAGAACTCGAACGGGTAGTGCCGGCCCTCGGCTCAAGCCTCGAACAGCCAGGCGCCGCGTCCCAGTGCCGGGTCGAAGGGCAGGCGCCAGGCCTCGCCGACGCTCTCGGCCCCAAGCCGCGCCGCCAGCGCCGCCGGGTCGGCCACCCCGATGCGCAGCGCGACGAAGCAGGGCCGCCCGGGCTCGACCGCGACGCCGGCCAGCGCCTCGGCCTCCGGCTCGGGCAGCACCTCGACCGCGCCCTGGTCGAGCGGCACCCGGAAGCCCGGTCCGAACGGCTCGGCCGGGCGCCCCAGGAAGCGCGCGAAGCGGTCCGCCGCCTCGGCCGGATCGGGCGCCGAGACCACCACCGCCCGCAGCGCCCGCGCGGCGTTCTCGTGCGCCGTCCAGCGCGGCTGCCACATGGCCTCGGGGGCGTGATGCGTCAGGATCTGCACGCGCCCCTCGGGCATCGCCCCGGCCTGAAGCCGCGCCACCGTGAAGGCCGCCGTGGCGCTGCCGCCCTCGGTCTCGACCTCGCGCGAGAAATGCACCAGCGGGCGCATGTCGAACCCCGCCTCCGCCAGCTCGGCGTGCCGCGCCTCGGCGTCGGCCACGCCGAAGGCCGCGAGATGCAGCCCCGCACGCCGGTCGAGCGCGGCGCGGAACTCCAGCCCGATGGGCGTGTCGGCGGTGTGCACGAGGAACTCGAGATACCCCTCGGGCAGCATCACGCAGACGTTTCCGGTGCCGGTCAGCTTCGGCGCGCCGCCCTCGGGGTCGGGCACGACTTGCGCCGAGAAGGGCGTCACCGTGAAGCCCATGCCCGTCAGCGCCGCGCGCGCCGCCTCGGGGTCGGGCACGAAATGCCCGGTGTGATCCAGGCAGACCCCGCCGGGCGCGGGACTGTTGGCGTTCGATATGCTCATTTCTTCATCACCCCAAGGCCGCGCGCAGGAGACGCGGGAAAACCGTTGCAATCCGAAATCCATTGTATAACACTTTGTATACAACTTGCGAGGGGCCGCCACTCACGGACGGGAATCCGGCCCCGCGCCAACAAGACAGGTCAAGAGACCGCCATTGCAACAGGAGAGGTTCTTCCCCATGACGATCCGGACCGGACTACGCAGCATCCTCGCCGGCGCCACGCTGGCCGCGACCGCCGCCTTCGGCGCGGCCGCGCAGGACTATCCCACCAAGGACATCACCCACATCATGCCCTGGAGCGCGGGCGGCGGCACCGACACGGTGATGCGCACCTTCCTGCAATACGCCGAGGAGCCGCTGGGCGTGGGCATCCGCACCCAGAATGTCACCGGCGCGCAGTCGGGCGTGGGCACGCTGCGGCTGATGAAGGCGCGGCCCGACGGCTACACCATCGGCTCGCTGACCTGGGACAGCATGATCACCGTGCCCTACTTCGATCTCGTGCCCGGCTACGACACCGGCGCGCTGAGCTACCTCGCCACGGTCACGCTCTATCCCACCGTGCTCGCGGTCAACGCCGACACCGGCTGGGAAACGCTCGACGACTTCATCGCCGCGGCCAACGAGGCCCCGGGCGAGATCGCGATCTCGAACTCGGGCATCGCCGGCATCTGGCACCTGCACGCGCTCGACATGGCCGACGCGCTGGACGTCGAGCTGAACCACGTGCCCTTCCCGAACGGCTCGGCCGAACAGCGCGAGGCGCTGCTCTCGGGCGAGAACGAGGCGGCCAGCGTCAGCTATGCCACCGTGGCCTCGGCGCACGAGGCGGGCGACGTCAACATCCTCGCCGTGATGTCCAGCGAGCGCGACGTGAACCTGCCCGACACGCCGACCTTCACCGAACTGGGCTACGACGTGGTCTGGGGCGGCATGCGCGTGCTGGCGGTCCCCGCCGAGACCTCGGACGAGATCAAGGCGACGCTGACCGAGGGCTTCAAGGCCGCCTTCGACGACCCCGAGTTCCAGGAGATCGCCGACAAGCAGGGCATGAACGCCTTCTGGATGGGCGCCGAGGAAACGCAGGCCTACGTCGACAAGACGCAGGAGCGCGCGATCTCGATGCTTTCCAAGCTCGAGGAAGAGGGCGTCATCACCAAGTGACGCCGCTCTCGCGGACCCGATGATCCGGCCCGGCCGCGCCCGTCGCGGCCGGGCCTCTGCGCCCCAAGGGACCCCTTCGCACGATGCCTCTCACGATGACCCGACAGGCCTTATTCGCGCTCGCGCTGATCGTCTTCGACGGCTGGTATCTCTACCAGTCCTTCGACCTGCCGCGCCCCTTCGCCACCGGCGAGCCCGGCCCGGCCTTCTTCCCCTGGATCCTCGCCGCCGTGCTGGGCCTCGCTGCCTTTGCCGTGCTGGTGCAGGAGCTGTCGGGCCGCCCCGTGCCGGGCGAGGACACCGAGGGCGCGCGCGTCACTTGGCGCACCGTCGTGCTGATCGCGCTGACCGCGGGCTTTGCCTGGGCCTTCGAGCCGCTGGGCTACTGGGTCGCCACGGCGCTCTACACCTTCGCGGTGGCCTGGCTCTTCGAGCAGGAGCGCGCGGGCGCGCTCAAGGCCACGCTGACGGGCGCGATCATCGCCGCCGGGATCACCGGGGCGGGCTGGCTCTTCTTCGTCACGCTCTTCGAGCTGTTCCTGCCGGAAGGGAATTTCTGAGATGCTGGGCGACCTCTTCGGCGGCTTCGCCGCGCTCGCCAACCCCGAGACCTTTCTCTACCTCGTCGGCGGCTTCGTCATGGGGCTGGTCTTCGGCGCCATCCCCGGCCTGACCGCCACGCTGGCCATCGCGCTGCTGCTGCCCTTCACCTTCGCGATGGAGCTGACCAACGCGCTGGTCATGGTCATGGCGATCTTCATGTCGGGCATCTACGCGGGCTCGGTCACCGGCATCATCGTCAACATCCCCGGCGCGGCCTCGGGCGCGATCACGACGATGGAAGGCCACGTCATGATGAAGCGCGGCCACGGCGCCAAGGCGCTGGGGCTCGACGCGCTGGCCTCGTCGATCGGCGGGGTCGTCGGCGCGCTGGTGCTGATGTTCGTGGCCGTGCCCATGAGCCGGCTCGCGCTGCTCTTCCAGACGCCGGACAAGTTCGCGCTGGTGTTTCTCGCCGTGGTCACCGTGGCCATCGTCGCGCGCGGCTCGATCTGGAAGAGCATCATCGCCGTGACGCTGGGGCTCATGGTCTCGACCGTGGGCTTCGACAACATGGTCGCCAAGGCGCGCTTCGTCTTCGGCAGCGCCGACCTGATCGAGGGCGTGCAGCTGCTGCCCGCCGTCATCGGCCTCTTCGCGGTCTGCGAGCTTCTGGTGCAGGCCGGCTCGCCGCCGCGCGGCGCGCTCGACGTGCCCGAGTTCAAGGTCACCCGCCGCGACTTCGTCCCGCGCTGGTCCGAGATCCGCGAGATCGGCTTCTGGACCTACGTCAAGAGCTCGGTCATCGGCGTGCTCGTGGGGATGCTGCCGGGCGGCGGCGCCTCGATGGCCTCCTTCGTGGCCTATGCCGAGGCCAAGCGCGTCTCGAAGAAGCCGCAGGAATACGGCGACGGCAGCCACGAGGGGCTCGCGGCCGCTGAATCCGCCAACAACGCCATGTGCGGCGGGGCGGTGGTGCCGCTGCTGACGCTGGGCATCCCCGGCGACAGCGTGACCGCGATCATCTTCGGCGTGCTGCTCATCCACGGTCTGGTGCCGGGGCCGGGCCTGCTGACCAACGAGATGGCGACCATCGCGCCAATGTTCGCGGCGCTGCTGGTGGCGGCGACCTTCGTGTTCCTGTCGGTGATCCTCTTCGGGCCCTGGTACATCTGGCTCGCGCGGCTGAACCGGGGCGTGCTCTATGCCTTCATCGCCATGATCGCCATGGTCGGCACCTATGCCTCGACCTACTCGGTCTTCCAGATGTGGGTGGCCTTCGCCATCGGCGGCATCGCCTTCGGGCTGCGGCTGCTGGGCTACCCGCTGGTGCCGATGCTCATGGGGATCATCCTGGGCCCCTACATGGAGCTCTACATGCGCCGGGCGCTCATCACCGCGAACGGCGACCCGACGGTCTTCTTCGAGAGCCCGATCTCGCTGGCGCTCTACGCGCTCACCGGCGTCTTCATCTACTTCCTGAGGATCCGGGCGCGGCCGGTCGCCTGACCGGCCCGCGCGCCCTCACTGGGTCTCGAACCGGGCGCCGACGCGCGCGGCGTAGTCGCTGACGTCGGGCGCCTCCCAGAGGCCCTGCGCCGCCGCCTCGAGACCCGCGACCTCAGCCGCCGGCAGCACCGCGCCGGCGAGATCGCCGAACTTCGCGCTCAGCTCCTCGGGCGTCATCGGCGCCTCGGGGTAGCCGCGCGCAATGTCCATCCGGCGGCTGTGCACCTGCCCGTCGCGCGTCGTGATCTCGAGCTTCGTTGCATAGAAGTCGGGGAACAGCGGATCGAGCTCGGGATCGCTGGTCACGCTCACCCGGCCGCAGAGGTCGCGCAGCTCCGCGTCCTCCTCGCGCCGGTCGAAGAAGATGTCGGCGATCCGCAGCCGCCGGTTGGTCAACGCGACCGGCAGCACGTATTGCGCGCAGTGGCTCTTGAGCGGGTTGTCGTCGATGCAGTGGATGCCGTCGCGGGGAAAGCGCATCACGATGCGCTCGACCTGCGCGGGGCGCAGGTCGGTCTCGGCCACGATGTCGAAGAGCGCGTCCAGCGCCGGGTGCAGGAAGGCGACGCAGGAATAGGGCTTGATCGCCATTTCCATCACCCCGTCCCAGGCGGTGCCCAGATCGGCGACCAGCTTCTCGGGCGCGGGGCTGCGGCTGAAGGCGTGAAAGACCGTGTGGCCGTGGTCGAAGACCTCCGTCGGCCCGCCGAAGCCGCGCCCGGCCAGCATCGCGGCGGTCACGCCGTTGCGCGCGGCCATGCCCATCTGGAAGGGACGGGCGTTCTCGGTCGGATCGCTCTCCCAGGCCATCAGCCCCGAGGCCTGGCAGGCGGCCAGCCCGAAGGCCCGCACCACACGCGCCCGGTCCAGCCCCAGCAGGAAGCTGGCCGCCGCCGCCGCGCCGAAGGCCCCGCAGACCGCCGAGGGGTGGAACCCCAGCGCGTACTGCTCCGAGGGCCCCAGCGCGACCGACAGGCGGTATTCCACCTCGAGCCCAAGCGCCACGGCGGCGATCATGTCGCGCCCGCTGCGCCCCTCGGCCTCGCAGAGCGCCAGCGCCACCGGGATCATCACGGCGACAGGGTGCAGGATGCCCTCCGGGTGGTGGGGCTCGACGTCGCTGGCATAGCCCATCGTGCCGTTGGCCAGCACCGCCTGCACGACCGAGGTGCGAAAGCCCTGTCCGACCACCGAGCAGACCGCTTCGCCGCCCTGGTCGCGCACGAACTCCGAGATGATCCGCCCGGTCGAGAAGGCCGGGTTCCCGGCCGAGACCAGCGCCGCGGTGCCGTCGGTCACCAGCCGCCGCGTGGTCTCCCGCACCGCCTCGGGAAGGCTCTCGGGGCGGAACGAGGCGACGAAATCGGCAAGCGCCTCGGTCATCGGGGCCTGTGCGGGCGTGGTCATGGCGGTGTCCCTTGCTGAGGTGAAACTGGCAAAGCGCGCGCCCCGGTCGCGACCGGGCAGTCCGCGCGGCATGCAGCAACTCTTGCCTGTATACAGCTCGGAATACAAGTCTGCCGTGCCCCGCCCGCCGATTGGCCCGCGGCCCGCATCTATATCATTTCCGAATTCTCGGCGGGCGTATTAGCATAGTGGCCTATATTCCCACCCGCGCGCCCCGCGTCTACTCTCGCTGCAGCACAGCAAGGAGACGATCATGGGCGCGCTCGACGGCATCAGGGTTCTGAGCTTCAATCACTTCCTCTCCGGGCCCGCGGCGGCGCAGCACCTCGGCGACCTCGGGGCCGACGTGATCGCGGTCGAACCGCTCACCGGCGCCTTCCAGCGCAACTGGGCGGTGGGCAACCGCTTCGTGGACGACACCTCGGTCAACCACATGACGACCGGGCGCAACAAGCGCTCCATCGCCGTGGACCTCAAGGCCCCCGAGGGCATCGCCGCGGTCAAGCGCCTGATCGCCAACGCCGACGTGGTGATGGAGAACTTCCGCCCCGGCACGCTCGACAAGCTGGGCCTCTCGGAAGAGGAAATGCGCCGGGTCAACCCCGCCATCATCTACGCCACCACCACCGGCTTTGGCGCCGACGGCCCCTATGCCAAGCGTCCGGGGCAGGACATCCTGCTGCAGGCCATGTCGGGCCTCGCCGCCCACACCGGCAGCATGGAGCACGGCCCCGTCGCCGTGGGCTCGGTCCCGATCGACCACCACGCCGCGGCGCTGACCGTGACCGGCATCGTCGCCGCGCTCTTCGAGCGCCAGCGCACCGGCAAGGCCCGCCGGGTCGAGGTGAACATGCTGCAGGCCGCGATGGACCTGCAGGGCGAGTCGATCACCGCCTGGATGAACGGCGCCGAGCACGACGGCCCCCGCGGCAGCGACGGCATGGCCAACTGGTTCAGCCCCGCGCCCTACGGCATCTACGCCACCACCGACGGCTTCGTCATGATCTCGATGTCCAAGCCGGCCGATCTCGCCCGCGCGCTCGACCTGCCCGAGTTCCTCGAGTTCTCCGAGAAGGACGGCTTCGACCGCCGGAGCGAGGTCTCGCGCAAGGTGGGCGAGGGGATGGCCGCGCTCTCGACCGACCAGGCGCTCGAGAAGCTGGCGGCGCAGGGCGTCTGGCACGAGGTCGTGCAGGACTACGACGCGCTGCCCGCGAACCCGCAGGTCCGGCACCTGCAGGCCTTCACCGAGGCGAAGACGCAGGGAGGCTCGCCCATGGTCATGCTCTCGCACCCGGTGCGCTACGACGGCGTGGCGCCCGAGGTGCGGCTGACCCCGCAGCCGCTGGGCGGCCAGACCCGCGAGGTGCTCGCCGAGGCGGGCTTTGCCGACGACGAGATCGACACGCTGCTGGCGGCCGGGACCGTCGTGCAGACCGACAGGATGCGCGGCTGAGCCGCGGAAAGGACGACAGGCACATGGATTTCACGACCTCCGACGAGATGAAGATGGTGACCGAGGCGGTGGGCCGCTTCGTGCGCGAAAAGGTCCAGCCGCTCGAGATGGAAACCGAGGAGGCCGCCGCGGTCCCGCCCGAGAAGCTCGCGGCGGTCAAGGCCGAGGCGCAGGCGCTGGGCTTCTACGCGCTCAACATGAGCGAAGAGGTCGGCGGCGGCGGTCTCGGCGTGCTCGACATGTGCCTCGTCGAGGAACAGCTCGGCCAGACCTCCGACGCGCTGATCCGGCGCATCTTCGGGCAGGTCTACCCGATGCTCGAGCAGTTCGAGGGCCCGCTGCGCGACGAATATCTCTATCCCACCGTCAAGGGCGACAAGATCTGCGCCATGGCCATCACCGAGCCGGGCGCCGGCTCGGACGCGGCGGCGATCAAGACCAACGCCTATCTCGACGGCGACGAATGGGTGCTGAACGGCACCAAGCACTTCATCTCGGACGGCGACATCGCCGACTACGTCATCGTCATGGCCCTGACCGACGCCGAGAAGCGCGCCCGCGGCGGCATCACGCTGCTGATCGTCGACAAGGACACCCCCGGCTTCACCGTCGCGCGGAACCAGAAGATGATGGGCCACCGCGGCTACGGCCACGCCGAGCTCAACTTCGACGACGTGCGCATCCCCAAGGACAAGGTCCTGGGCGAGGTCGGGCAGGGCTTCCGCGTGATGATGGCCAATGTCGGCGGCATCCGCCTCGGCCACATCGGCGCCCGCGCTGTCGGTATGGCCTCGCGCGTGCTCGAGATGATGCGCGAACACGCCGCCACCCGGAAGCAGTTCGGCCAGCCCATCGGCGACTTCCAGATGGTGCAGCAGATGATCGCCGACAGCGCGATGGAGATCTTCGCCACGCGCATGATGGTGCTCAACACCGCCTGGGAGGTCGACCAGGGCCTTGATCCGCGGGACAAGGTCTCGATGGTCAAGGTGCAGGCCTCGGAAATGCTGGGCCGCGTGGCCGACCGCGGCATCCAGGTCTTCGGCGGCTACGGCTTCACCAAGGAGCTGCCGCTGGAACGCATCTACCGCGATGCCCGCGTCACACGCATCTACGACGGCACCTCCGAGGTGCACCGCATGCTGATCGCCCGCTCGGTGATCAAGCGCGGGCTCACCCTCTGACGGCCCCTTTCATCTTTCCGCAAATACGCGGGGGGCGTGGGGGCTCGCCCCCACCACCAGCCCCCGCGACCAGCCACAGGACAGCGATCCGCCCATGACGACCGAACCCCACGCCCCCGCCCACCTCGAGCCGGGCCAGTCCATCACCTTCCGCAAGACCATGAGCGTGGCCGAGCAGGGCTTCTTCACCGGGATCTCGGGCAACCTCGGCGGGCTCTACGTCGACCGCGCGCAGGCGCGCGCGCAGGGCCTGTCCGACATGGCGGTCTTCGAGCTCGCCGCCGGCGCGCTCTTCACCACCGCGCTCTCGCGCCTCGCCGGGCCCACGATGCGGATCGAGGCGATTTCCTTCCGCTTCGCCCGCGCGATCACGCTGGGCGAGACCTTCGAGGCGACCGCCACCGTGGGCCGCACCAACGGCTCGCTCACCTGCCTGCTGACGGGCCGCATCTGCGACGAGCAGGTGGCCGAGGGCGAGGCGCGTCTCGTGCCGGTCCGCGCCGGAACGGACGAGGCCGCCGATGTATGACATCCGCCAGATCGACGAGCTGAACGTCGGCGACCGGGTCTCCGTCTCCAAGACCGTGACCGAGGCCGACGGCGCCATGTACATCGCCGCCACCGGCGACTTCGGCCCCGTCCACGTCGACGAGGATTTCGCCTCGGGCACCCGCTTCGAGACCCGCCTCGCGCCGGGCATCCTCGTGGCCGGCATCTGCACCTCGGTCCTCACCGCCGAGCTGGTGGGCACGCTGGGCGTGTCGATCCGCGACAGCTTCTGGTTCACCGGGGCCGTGCGCTACGGCGACACGATCACCTTCGAGATCTGGATCTCGGCCAAGGACGAAGAGAACCGCACCGTCGACTGGCAGGCCAGCGCGGTCAACGAAGAGGGCGTCGAGGTGCTCAAGGCCGACGCCACCCTGAAATTCCCCAGAAAGAAGAAGGTCACGACATGAGCCTCACCGGACAGGACCTGCGCGGCATCACCGTCGCCACCGTGCCTCCCCTTCGACGCCGATGGCGCCATCGACTGGGACGGCTACGCCGCCGTCCTCGACCACAGCGCGGACCCCGCGACCACCGACTGCGTCTTCGTCAACGGCCACGCGGGCGAGGCCACGGCGCTCACCGACGCCGAGAAGCTCGAGGTCATCAAGCGCACCCGCGCCCAGATCCACAAGGATCAGCCGCTGCTGGCGGGCGTGGTGCCCACCGGCATCCCCGACGCCCTGCGCCAGGCCGAGGCCGCCCGCGAGGCCGGCGCCGACGTCGCCGTGATCTTCCCGCCCGAGGCGCTGGGCGGCGGCAACGCCAATACCGACGCGGCGGTCCGGATGTACGAACGGCTCGCGCGCGAGCTGCAGATGCCGCTGTCGCACTTCCAGTTCCCCATCGCCTCGGGCTTCGGCCTCTCGACCGAGGTCATGGCCAAGGTCGCGCAGATCCCCGAGGTCATCGCGCTCAAGGAGGGCAGCGCCACGCTGCTCGCCTACGACGAGAACCGCCGCGCGGTGAAGGCCGCCGCGCCGGACACGGCGATCCTGCCCTCGAACTTCCACTGGTTCTTCGCCCAGGTGGCGCTGGGCGGCGACGGGATCCTGTCGGGCCTCGCCTCGCTCACGCCGGGGCTGCTCAAGGACCTCTGGGAGGCTTCCGAGGCGATGGACCTCGCCGCCATGCGCGAGGCCAACGACCGGCTCTACCCGGTGATCCGCGCGATCTACGGCCCCGCGCCGGTGATCGACATGCACACCCGCATGAAGGACGGCCTGCAGATGCTCGGCGTGATCGAGAACTCGGCGCCGCGCCTGCCGCTGCTGCCGCAGTCGAACGAGGTGGTCGAGGGCGTGCGCCGCGCGCTGATCGCCGCCGGGATGCTGAAATGACCCCGCGCGCGGCGCACGGCGGGCTCTACGCCGCCACGATCACGCCCATGACCGAACAGGGCGCGCTCGACCACGCCGGGCTCGAGCGTCACCTCGCCGCCGTGCTGGCCGACCCCGGCCAGGCGGGGCTGCTGCTCAACGGCCACGCGGGCGAGGGCATCTTCATGTCCCGCGACGAACAGGTCGAGGTCGTGCGCATCGCCCGCCAGGTCGCGGGCACGCGGCGCATCATCGCCGCCGTCAGCGCCGAGGCCACCGCCCAGGCCGCCGCCGACGCCAAGGCGGCGGTGCAGGGCGGCGCCGACGCGGTGATGGTCTTCGCCCCCGCCTCGTGGTCCATGGGCCCCGATCCGCGCGCCATCGTCGCGCACCACCGCGGCGTGGCCGAGGCCGCCGGCGCCCCGGTCTACCTCTTCCAGGGCTCGGCGGGCGCGGGTCTTGCCTACAAGCCCGACGTGCTGAAGCAGCTGCTGGAAATCGAGACCGTCGCCGGCATCAAGGAAGGCTCGTGGGAGGTCAAATCCTACGAGACGACCCGCCGCATCGCCCGCGCGCAACGTCCCGACGTGGCGGTCATGGCCTCGGGCGACGAACATCTCTACACCTGCTTCGTGCTCGGCAGCGACGGCAGCGCCGTCAGCCTCGCCGCGCTGGTGCCCGAGCTGATCTCGGCCCTCGACACCCACGTCCTGAACCAGGAACACCCGCAGGCGCTGGCGATCCACGAGGCGCTCTTCGACCTCGCGCGGCTGGTCTACGCCGCGCCCGGGCACCTCGCCGCGGCACGCCTCAAGGCCTGCCTCGCCGCGCTGGGCCGCATAGACAGCCCCGCCTGCCGCGCGCCCACCCCGCGCATCGCGCAGGACGAACTCGAGCGCATCATGGCCGCGCTGCGCCCCTGCCTGGAGCTTTCCGCATGACCCAGACGCACATCGTCTTCGTGGACATCGACCCCGAGCACGAGGCGGCCTTCGACGAGTGGTACGAGACCCGCCACCTGCCGGACATCCTCGCCTGTCCCGGCTGGCTCGACGCCCGGCGCGAGAAATGCATCGAGGGCGGCCCGCGCCACGTCGCGATCTACACGATCACCGGACCGGAAGCCTATGAAACGCCGGAGTTCAATGCTATCAAGGGCTTCGGGCCGTTCACGGACAAGATCCGCAACTTCCGCCGCATCCGGCTGACGCGGAGTTGAGCGCGCCCGCCAACCGGGACCGGGGCCGCGACATGCTCAACCTCAGGCAGCTCGAAATCCTCCGCGCCGTGGTGCAGTACCGCACCACCGTCGGCGCGGCGGAACGGCTGGGGATGTCGCAGCCCTCGATCTCGAACACCATCCGCCACATCGAGAGCGTGCTGGGCTTCCCGCTCTTCGAGCGGGTCAGCAACCGCCTCACGCCCACCGAGGAGGCGCTGATCCTCCTGGAGGAGTCCGAGCCGCTCTTCCTGCTGCGCGACGCGGTGAACCAGCGCGCGGCCGACCTGCGCATGGGCCGGATCGGCCGCATCCGCATCGCCTCGACGGCCGAGCTGTCCGAGGCCGTGCTGCCCCGCGTCATCGCGGACTACGCCACCGAGTACCCCGAGATCCAGATCTCGCTCGAGACCCGTCCGCTCGACAGCGTCCTGCAGGTCGTCGAGAACGGGCTCGCCGACGTGGCCTTCATCATCGCCGGCTACGAGCGGCAGGCGCTGGAATACGAGGTCATGGACGAGCTGCGCGCCGTCTGCCTCTGCTCCGCCGACGACCCGCTCGCGCAACTCGACCAGGTCACGCCGCGCGATCTCGACGCGCGGCAGATCGTCGGTCCGCAGGTCGCCAACCGCATCGGGCTTATCATCGCCGAGAGCTTCAGCGCCTCGGGCTACGACTACCGCCCCAGCGTCGAGACCCGCTTCATGAACGCCGCCGCGCGCATTGTGCGCGACGGCTGGGGCGTCACGCTGGTCGACGAGCTCTCGGCCTTCACCGCGCTGCGCCCCGGCCTCGTGGTGCGTCCCTACGCGCCGGAGCTGCGCTTCTCGCTCTCCGCGGCCACCTCGCGCGCCAAGGCGACCTCGCGCCAGACGCGGCGCTTCATCGACGCTTTCGCCGAGCGCGCCGCGCTGCGCATCGCCGAGGTCAGGGCCGCGACCCAGAAGGGCGGCGGGCCGGAGTGACCTCCGCCTCCGTGGCGCGCAGCCGCTCGAGCAGCGCCGCACCCCCCTCGATCACGAGGTTCGTCTCGTTCGTGGCGACGATCACCTCCGCTCCCAGCGCAAGCCCATGGCTCTGCACCAGCTGCGGCGGCAGGCCCATCACGCCGAAGCCGCAGCCGTGGCGCTGCGCGGCCGCCGCGATGGTCTCGAAAGCCTCGCGCACCCGCGGGTGATCGAGCTGCCCGCGCAGGCCCAGCCCGTCGGCCAGGTCGTTCGAGCCGATCATCAGCATGTCGATCCCCTCGGTCGCGGCGATGCCCTCGACCGCCTCCAGCGCGGCGGCGCTCTCGATCATGGCGACGACCCTGGTGCCGCGCTCGGCCCGCTCGGTCAGTTCCGAGGCCGGCAGCAGCGCGTAGTCCAGCGCGGGCAGGGGGCCGGGCAGGGCGCGCGCCCCGCGCGGCGCGAAGCGGCAGCGCCGCGCCACCTGCGCCGCGTCCTGGGCGCTGTCGACGTGCGGCACCACCACGGCCGAGGCGCCGCAGTCCAGCACCCGCGCCACGTCGTCCGAGTGCGGCCCGGTGACCCGCCCCCAGACCGGCATCCCGGCGGCGATGCCCGCGGCGGCCGCCTGGCCGAGCTCCCCGATGCCCAGCGGGCCGTGCTCCATGTCGATCACGGCGAAATCGAATCCCGCCCCGCGCGCCAGCAAAATCGCCTCGGCGCGGCCCAGAAGGCAGAATGCAAGGCCCCACAGACGCGGGGGCGTGTTCGTGCTATGCTCAGTTTTTGATCGGTTCACCAAGGTGTGCTCACTTTGCGGTCGTTGCGCTCGGGGGTCTGCCTTGAGGCTAGTGCACTTTTTCCGGAAATATTCGTCAAAAGTGGGGAATAAATACTTGGTATCAGTCTTCTTATAGTCTGCGTCCTTCATCCCCACAGCGTTGCCGATAACCTGATCCCGACAGGCGCGGAGCGACCGCGGCGTGGCCGCCACCCGCCCGTGCCAAACAGCAAGGAGGTGCGCCGATGCCGGATCGCACGACACGTCCCGCCGCTCGCGGTGCGTGGGAAAACAACAAGTATTTCAAGGTCCTGTCCAAGGGGCTCTGGGCGCTGCGGCGGCTGGTCGATGCCATCGCGCTGATGCTGCTGGCCTACATGGCCGTCGCCATCCTGGCGCAGGTCACGGGCCGCTACGTCTTCAATTATTCCATCGCCTGGAGCGAGGAGACCGCCACCTTCGCGCAGGTCTGGCTCACGCTGCTCGGCGCGGGGATCGCCATGCGCTACAACCAGCACGTCGGCGTCGACGTGCTGATCCGCAAGGCGCCGCGCCCGGTGCAGCAGGCCTGCTCGGCCGCCTCCTTCGCCCTCGGCGCCTGGTTCCTGGGCGTCGTCGTGGTGGGCTCGCTGTCGATGGTCGGCATCGGCCTCGTCGTCAAATCGCCCGCGCTGCGCATCCCCATGGCGATCCCCTACATGGCGCTGCCCGTGGGCTTCGGCTACTTCCTGCTCGAATTCGCGATCTCCAGCCTTCCGCGCATCCTGCGCCCCGAGGGTCCCTCCGACACCGGCGAGGCCGCGGCATGATCTGGGCAGCAGGCGGTTTCCTTCTTCTCCTCGTCTCGGGCATCCCGATCGTTCTCGCGCTGGGCATCGCCGCGCTGGTCGCGATCGAGATGACCACCACGGCCCCGATCTCCATCGTGGCGCAGCGGGTCTACGGCGGCATCAACAGCTTCACGCTCATGGCGATCCCCTTCTTCGTCGCCTCCGGCCTGCTGATGGAGGCCGGCGGCATCGCCCGGCGCTTCGTCAACCTGGCCACGGCGCTCGTGGGCTGGATCACCGGCAGCCTCTACCTCGTCTCGGTGGTCACCGGCACCGGCCTCGCGGCGATCTCGGGCTCGGGCTCGGCCGACACGGCGGCGATCAGCGCCGTCATGACGCCCGAGATGAAGCGCCGGCGCTACGACATCGACCTCGCGGCGGCGGTGATCGCGGCCTCGGGCTCGCTCGCCTCGATCATCCCGCCCTCCATCGTCATGATCGTCGTCGCCATCACCGCGAACCAGTCCATCGGCGCGATGTTCCTCGGCGGCATGGTGCCCGGCCTGCTGGTCATGAGCGGCCTCATGCTGGGCTGCTGGATCTACGCCCGCCGCGGCGGCGAAGCCTACCGCGACCGCGAGGCCTTCACCTTCTCCCGCCTGCGCGACGGCTTCCTCGACGCGGCGCCCGGCCTGCTGGTGCCCGTGGTCATCATCGGCGGCATCACCGGCGGCATCTTCACCGCGACCGAGGCCGCCTGCATGGCGCTCTTCACCACGCTGATCGTGACCTTCTTCGTCTACCGCGAGATCAAGCTGCGCGATCTGCCCGCGATCATGCTGCGCGCGGTCAGCCTCTCGGCCACGGTGCTGGTCATCATCTCGACGGCCTCGGTCTTCACCTGGATCATCGCCACGCAGGGCTTCCCGGGCATGCTGCGCGACTGGCTGACCGGGCTCACCGACAACCCGGTGACCTTCCTGCTGATCGTGAACGTGCTGCTGCTCGTCGTCGGCATGTTCATGGAAAGCATCTCGGCCATCCTGATCCTGCTGCCGATCCTGCTGCCGCTGGCGCAGAGCTACGACATCGACCCGGTGCAGTTCGGCGTCATCACCGCCCTGAACCTCTCGATCGGGCTCATCACGCCGCCCTACGGCATCTGCCTCTACGTCGCCTCGACGGTGGCCGGACGGCGGATCGAGCAGGTCTCGCGCAAGGTCTGGCTGCCCTTCGGCTGCATGCTCATTGCGCTCATGCTGGTGACCTTCGTGCCGGCAATCTCCCTGTGGCTGCCCTCGGTGCTGATGGACTGAAGGCTCCGCATCCTCCTCCAACCAACCCCAACGAAAGAGAAAAAACTCATGTCCAACAGAACCCTCACCTCCATGGCCGTGGCCGCCGCGCTGGTCGCCGCCCCGGCCTTCGCCGCCGACTACACCTTCCAGGTCGCCCACACCAACGCCGCCGACGAAGTGCAGGACATGGGCCTTCAGAAGATGAAGACCCTGCTCGAGGAAAAGACCGACGGCGCCGCCACCATCGAGATCTTCCCCGGCGGCCAGCTGGGCGACGAGGCGCAGATCATCGAAAGCGTCATGCTGGGCTCGCTCGACGTTGCGATGACCTCCAACTCGATGCTGTCGAACTACGTCGAGGACTTCCTCGTCTTCGACATGCCCTTCCTCTTCCCCTCGATCCCCGCGCTGGGCGAAAAGGTCGACGCCAACTTCGACATGATGCAGGCATCGGCCAACGAGGCCGGCTTCGAGCTGCTGGGCGTCTTCTCCTCGGGCATCCGCCACATGATGACCTCGGAGCCGATCGAGAGCATCGAGGACCTCGAGGGCATGAAGATCCGCACCATGCAGAACCCGGTGCACGTCGAGGCCTTCCGCGCCTACGGCGCCAACCCGACGCCGATGTCCTACTCCGAGCTCTACGGCGCGCTGCAGTCCGGCGTCGTCGACGGGGCCGAGGGTGCCTCGACCGGCTATGACGGCATGAAGTTCTACGAGGTCGCGCCCTCCTTCGCGCTGGTCGGCTGGCTCAACATGACCGCGCCGGTCTCCATGCAGAAGGCCGCCTTCGACGCGCTCCCCGAAGAGATCCAGACCGCGCTGCTCGAGGCCGGGCAGGAAGCCGCGAGCTGGCAGCGCCAGTATGTCGTCGACCAGGAACAGCCGCTGCTCGACAGCTTCGAGGAAATGGGCGTCACCATCACCCGCCCGGACACCGAACCCTTCATCGAGGCCTCGCGGCCCCTTTACGAGACCCAGCTCACCACCGAAGGTCAAAAGGCCCTCTACGAGGCCCTGACCGAGTGAGCGACCGGCCCGCGGCGTTTCTGACCCTTGGCGCCGCGGGCCACCTGACGACCAGAATTTGAAAGACACCCCACATGCTCGACACCGCCATCCGCAACGCCGAGATCGTCACCGCCGCCGACCGCTACCGCGCGGACATCGGCATCCGTGACGGCCGCATCGTCTCCATCGCCGAGGACGTCGGTCCCGCCACGGAAGAGATCGACGCGGCGGGCCTGCTGGTGCTTCCGGGCGGCATCGACGCGCATGTGCACCTCGAGCAGCCGCAGGGCGGCGACGTGGTCATGGCGGACGGCTTCGAGAGCGGGACGCGCTCGGCGGCGGCGGGCGGCAACACCACGGTGCTGCCCTTCGCGCTGCAGAAGAAGGGCCAGTCGCTGCGCGATGCCGTGCAGGCCTACCACGCGGCGGCCGAGGGCAAGTGCTACACCGACACCTCGTTCCACATCATCATCACCGACCCCACGCCGCAGGTGCTGGGGCAGGAGCTGCCCGCGCTGGTGCGCGACGGCTACACCTCGTTCAAGGTCTTCATGACCTACGACGACATGGTCCTCAACGACGCCCAGCTGATCGACGTCTTCGACGTGGCGCGGCGGGAAAAGGCGATGGTCATGGTCCATGCCGAGGGCTACGACGCCATCCGCTACATGGCCCGCCGGCTGGAAGAGGCCGGCAAGACCGCGCCCTACTACCACGCCGAAAGCCGCCCCCAGAGCGTCGAGCGCGAGGCGACCCACCGCGCCATCAGCCATGCCGAGCTGACCGACGTGCCGATCTGCATCGTGCACGTCTCGGGCCGCGACCCGATGGAGCAGATCCAATGGGCCCGCCGGCGCGGCATGAACGTCTGGGCCGAGACCTGCCCGCAGTACATCGCGCTCACCGCCGATGACCTCAAGGGCCTGAACATGGACTTCGACGGGGCGAAATACGTCTGCTCGCCCCCGCCGCGCGATCTCGACAGCCAGGCGGCGATCTGGGAGGGGCTGCGCGACGGCACCTTCGACATCTTCTCGTCCGACCACTGTCCCTTCCGCTTCGAGGACAGCCACGGCAAGGACGTCGAGGGCGCCCGCACCTCCTTCCGCTGGGTGCCCAACGGCATTCCCGGCATCGAGGCGCGCATGCCGATCCTCTTCTCCGAGGGCGTCTCGAAGGGGCGCATCACCCTGGAACGCTTCGTGGAGCTGACCGCGACGAACCCGGCCAAGCTCTTCGGGATGTATCCGCGCAAGGGCACCATCGCCGTGGGCGCCGACGCCGACCTCACCGTCTGGGACGCGACGCGCGAGGTGACCATGTCGCAGGAGCTGCATCACCACGACTGCGACTACACCCCCTACGAGGGCATGGCGATCACCGGCTGGCCGGTGCGCACCATCCTGCGCGGCCGCACGATCTTTGCCGAGGGCGAGATCACCGGCGCGCCGGGGCAGGGGGTCTACCTCGAACGCGGCACCAGCCGCGCCTTCGGCTGAACCACGCGAACGGGCGCCGGGGGCTCAGCCCTCCGGCGCGATCCGCGACACGAGGTCTTCCATCATCGCGGCGTTCTGCATCCGCAGGATCGCCTCGGCGGCCGAGGCATCCTGCCGCCGCAGCGCGTCGACCAGAAGGGTCATCTCCTCGGCCATGACGCGCCGCCGCCCGGTGCCGTAGCCAAAGCCCCGCCGGAAGGCGAATATCGTGTCCCAGCCGCGCTGGAACAGGCGCAGCACCTCGCGGTTGCCACCGAACTCCACCAGCCGGGCGTTGAACTGCCGGTTGGTCTCGATGGCCTCGATATCCTCGCCCGCCTCGATGTGCCCGCGATACTCCGCCGCCAGCGCCTCGAGCTCGCGGATGCGCTCCAGCGTCAGCTTGGTCATCCCGCGCTTCACGGCAAAGATCCGCAGCTCGGTGTTCAGCTCGAAGAGGTCGGTGATGTAGGATCGGTCGAGCTGCCGCACCGTGGCGCCGCGGTTGGGCTCGATCTCGACCAGTCCCTCGCCCTCGAGCTTCCGCAGCGCCTCGCGCAGCGGCATGGTCGAGAAGCCCAGCCGCTTGGCCAGCTCCGCCGTCTTCAGCCGCGCGCCGGGCGCGATATGCCCGGCAAGGATGTCCTCGCGGATCAGGCGCGTGGCCTGGTCCACCGAGTTCTGCGCGGCATCCGGGTCGTCGGTCATGCGGCGCACCATCCGTCAGGGCGCCTTTCGGATCAAGGAGATATGCTCGGAGTCGATCAGCAGCGTGCCGGCCTCGTCCATGAGCCGCACCGCCTCGGTGATGATCCCCGCCGGCCGCGACAGCGACTCGCGTTTGGCGGTGAACTCCATCTCCACGTGCACCACGGCCCCCGCGACGATGGGTCCGACAAAGCGCACCTTGTCCCAGCCCAGCGAGGCGATCGAGGTCTCCTCGTAGAGCCGCAGCTCGGTCTTGAGCCCCTCCATCAGCGACAGCCCGAAGAGCCCGTGCGCGATGATGCCGGGAAAGCCCTGCGCCTTGGCGTAGTCCTCGTCGGTGTGCAGCGGGTGGAAATCGCGGGTCAGCTTGCAGAAGGCGGCGATGTCGGGCGCCGTGATCTCGTGCGTGGGCGTGGTGAAGCGGGCGCCGACGTCGACGTCTTCGTAATAGAGGTTCATGCGTGCAACTTCTGCATCTGGCGCGCGATGATCATGCGCTGGATCTGGTTGGTGCCCTCGTAGATCTGCGAGAGCCGGACGTCACGATACAGCCGCTCGACCCGATACTCGCGCGAGTAGCCGTTGCCGCCGTGGATCTGCAGCGCGTTCGAGATGTGCCCCTGCGCCATGTCGGTGGTGAAGAGCTTGGCCTGCGCCGCCTCCAGCGCGATGGGGTGCCCCGCGTCGTAGAGCTTCGCCGCGTGGTGGATCAGCAGCCGCGCGGCGGCGATGTCCTTGGCCATGTCGGCCACCATGAACTGGATCGCCTGGAAGTCGTAGATCGGCTTGCCGAACTGCTTGCGGTCATGGGCATAGGAGATGGCATCCTCCATCCCGGCCTGCGCCATGCCGAGCGCCATCGACGACATCATCAGGCGCGAGAAGTTGAAGTTCTCCATCGCCATGCGGAAGGCGCCGTTCTCGGGGCCGATCAGGTTGCCCACCGGCACGCGCACCTCGTCGAAGCTGATCATGCATTCGGCCAGCCCGTGCATGCCCAGCAGCTCCTCGGACTTGCCGCGGATCACGCCGGGGCGGTCGGTCTCGACCAGGATGCACGAGATGCCCTTGTGCCCGGCCTCGGGGTCGGTCTTGGCAAAGACCATGACGGCATCGGCGACCTGTCCGAAGGTGACCCAGGCCTTGGTGCCCTTGATCACGTAGTCGCCGCCGTCGCGTCGCGCGGTGGTCTTCATCGCCGCCACGTCCGACCCGCAGTCGGGCTCGGTCACCGCGGTCGCGGGAATCAGGCTGCCGTCCAGCACGCCGGGAATCAGCTTGTGGTGCTGTTCCGAGCCGTGGTGATGCAGGAAGAGCGCCGCCTCGACCGGGATGGCAAAGGCGTTGCCGACCGCGCCCGAGCCGCGCGCGATCTCTTCCATGACGATGCAGGCGGCCATGGCGTCAAGGCCCACGCCGCCCGCCTCTTCGGGCAGGGCGACGCCGAAAAGCCCTTGTTCGGCAAGGGCAAGGTAGATCTCGCGCGGGAAGGTGTCGTCGCGGTCGATGGCGGCGGCGGCGGGCGCCACCACGTCGTCGGAGAGACGGCGCGCCGTGTCGCGCACCATCTTCTGCTCGTCGGTGTAAAGCTGATCCAATGTGATCTCCATCAGGGGATATGAGATATTATCTGATCACACTGCTACGCCCGCGCGCACCGCCGCGTCAACCCGCGGCCTGCCCGGCATGGAAGGCGTCCGAGGGCAGGGTGTCGAAAAAATAGACGATGACGTCCTTGGGGGTGCTACCATAGGCCGAGCACACCGCATCGGTGATCGACCGGGCCGCCGCGGCCTTGGCCGCGCCGTCGCGCGGGAAGGCGTGGATTTTTATGAAAATGCGCAAGGTTTGGGCATTTTCGCCGTATTTTCCTGCATGTGCGTAGGAATAGTGACCCACTGAATTATAATAGACGGTGACGATTTCCGGCTTGATGTCGAAGGCCTGGCAGAGACCATCGGTCATGTCGCGGCTCGCAACCTCCCGTATTTGTTCGCTCGGACCGTGGTCGGTGACTTCGATGAAGGGCATGCGCGTGGTTCCTTTTGATCGGGGAGTGGAGGGGGCGGGCAGGGCGCCCGTGTTGACTCAGTATCTGATCACATAAAGGGTGTCTGCAAGAACTTTGGATCGGCGCACCGCCGAAAGGAAAGGAAGGCCATGACCTTCAGAGGCAGCTACACCGTCTGCGTGACGCCCTTCGACGCCGAGGGCCGCGTCGACCTCGGGACGCTCCGCTCCTACGTCGACTGGCAGATCGAGGAAGGCGTGCACGGGCTGGTCCCGCTGGGCTCGACCGGCGAGTTCCTGTCGCTGACCCGCGAGGAACGCGCCGCCGTCGCCGAGACCGTCATCGACCAGGCCGCCGGCCGCGTGCCGGTGGTGATCGGCACCGCCGCCGAGTGGACCGACGAGGCCGTCTCGCTCAGCCGCGAGGCCGAGTCGCTGGGCGCCGACGGCGTGATGCTGGTGCCGCCCTTCTACTCCTCGCCCACCGACGAGGAGCTGGTCGTCCACTTCACCCGCATCGCCGAGGCGCTGGGCATCCCGGTGATGCTCTACAACAAACCCCTTCACGGCCAACGTCGACCTCACCGCGCCGCTCGTCGCGCGGCTCTCCGAGGTCGACAACATTTCCTACATCAAGGACACGTCCAAGAACGTGCACCGCGTGACCGAACTGCTCGAGGCCTGCAACGGCCGGATGACGGTCTTCGCGGGCTACTACCCCTGGGAAAGCTACCTCGCCGGGGCCGAGGGCTACAGCTCGGTCATGGCCAACATCGCGCCGGCGCTCTCGGCGCGCTGCTTCGAGCGCACCGTCGCCGGCTCCCCCGAGGGCCGCGAGCTTTACGCCAGGAGCCTGCCGCTCATCAACGCGCTGGCCGGCGATCTCTACGTCTCGGCCACCAAGGCCGCGATGGCGATGGTCGGCCGCCCGGCGGGCGACCCGCGCCCGCCGCGGCTGCCCCTGCCGGACGACAAACGCGCCGGGATGCACCGCATCCTGGGCGATCTGGGGCTGCTGGCGGAGGCCTGAGCCCGGCCGCGCGCCGGGACGAACGATCCGCCCCAACAGAGAGAGAAAAGGATACCAACCATGAAACTCACGAACCTGGCCCTCTGCCTTGCCATGGGCGCCACCGCCGTGGCGGCCCCCGCCTTCGCGCAGGACATCACCCTCAAGGCCAGCCACAACGCCAACGCCGACGAGCCCTACGGCGTCGGCATGCGCAAGATGGCCGAGATCCTCGAGGAGAAGACCGACGGCGAAGCCACCATCGAGGTCTACGACAACGCCACCCTCGGCGACGAGATGGAGAGCATCCAGGGCACGCAGATCGGCACCGTCGACATCGCCGTGACCGCGAACTCGACGCTCTCGAACTTCGTGCCGGACCTGTCGGTCTTCTCGCTGCCCTTCCTCTTCGAGGACGCCGAGCAGATGGACCGCGCCCTCAGCGATCCCGAGGTGATCGATGCCATCCAGTCGGCGCTCGACGCGCAGGGCTTCCACCTGCTGTCGATCTTCTCGGCCGGCACCCGCCACATCATGACCAAGACCCCCATCGAGACGATGGAGGACATGGCGGGCCTCAAGATCCGCACCATGCAGAACCCGGCCCACGTCGACACCTTCGCCGCCTTCGGCGCGAACCCGACGCCGCTGGCCTACACCGAGCTCTACGGCGCGCTCGAGACCGGCGTGGTCGACGGCGCCGAGGCGGCCAACACCAACTTCTACTCGCAGAAGTTCTACGAGGTCGCGCCCGACTGGGCCGTGATCGGCTGGCTCGAGCTCGTGGCCCCCGTCATCATGGGCAAGGCCGCCTACGAGGCGCTCCCCGAGGACGTGCAGGCCGCCGTGGACGAGGCCGGCATGGAAGCGGGCAAGATCCAGCGCAAGGCCTACCTCGACAGCGACAACGCGCGCTTCGAGGACCTCGAGGAAGTGGGTGTCACGATGACCCGCCCCGACGATGCGCCCTTCCGCGAGGCGGCCGAGGCCGTCCAGCAGAAGTATCTCGAAACCGACGCCCAGAAGCAGATCTTCGAGCTTCTGAAATCCGTCGAGTGATCGGGCCGGCGGCCTGATCCCGCCCGGCCGCGCCCACCGCGGCCGGGCCCCCTGTTTCCCGAAGGAAAGCGCGCATGGCCCGTCTTCTCGAACGTCTCTGCCTTGCCCTGCGCCGCGTCGTCTCGGGCGTGGTGATCCTGCTCTTCTCGGTGATGATGATCGCCGTGCTGGTGCAGGTGGGCGGACGCTACGTCTTCAACTACTCCATCGCCCAGGCCGCCGAGATCGCGACCTTCTGCCAGGTCTGGCTGGTGCTGCTGGGCGCAGGCGTCGCCGTCGCGCGCGGCCAGCATGTCGCCATCGACATGGTGCCCGCCTCGCTGCCGCGCCCCGCCGCCCGCGTCGCGCTGGTGGCCATCGCGGCGGTCTGCATCGCCTTTCTCGGCGTGCTCGCCTGGGGCAGCCAGCCGCTGCTGCGCATGGGCGAATTCCAGACCTCGCCCGCGATGCGCGTGCCGATGAAATACATCTACCTCTGCCTGCCCGTGGGCGCCGGATACATGGTGCTCGAACTGCTCCTGTCGGTGCTCCAGCGCTGGGACGATCCCTTCCCGCCGCCGCAGGCCGAAGACACCGAAGAGGCCATCTGACATGCTCGTCATCGCATCCGCCTTCGTCCTCCTGCTGGTCCTCGGCGTGCCGGTGGTCTTCGTCCTCGGCGCCTCCGCGGTCATCGCGCTGGTGACCACGACCGACGTGCCGGTCGCCATCGTCAGCCAGAGGGTCTTCGCCGGGCTCAATTCCTTCACCCTCATGGCGATCCCCTTCTTCGTCTTCGCGGGCGTCGTCATGGACGCCGGCGGCATCTCGCGCCGGATCGTCGAGTTCGCCTCGGCGGTGATCGGCTGGATGGTCGGCAGCCTCTACCAGGTCTCCTGCGTGGCGGCCGCGGGCCTCGCCGCGATCTCGGGCTCGGGCTCGGCCGACACCGCCGCGATCTCGGCGATCATGCAGCCGCAGCTGCGCCGCCGGGGCTACGACGTGGACTTCGGCGCGGCGCTCATCGCCTGCGCGGGCTCCATCGCGCAGGTGATCCCGCCCAGCCTGACCATGGTGATCCTCGCCATCGTCTCGAACGTCTCGATCGGCGCGCTCTTCATCTCGGGGGTGCTGCCGGGCCTGATGTGCATCATGATGCTCATGGTCGTGGCCTACTTCCAGGCCCGCAAGGGCGGCGCCGTCTACCGCGAGACCGAGCCCTTCACCATGGCCCGCGTGGCCCGCACCGGCCGCGCCGCGCTGCCCGCCGCGGGCATGCCGGTGCTGATCCTCGGCGGCATCCTCGGCGGCGTCTTCACGCCCACCGAGGCGGCGGCGGTCTCGGGCTTCTACGGCCTGCTCGTGGGGCTCTTCGTCTACCGCGACCTCGACATCCGCCGGCTGCCCGACCTGATCCTGCGCACCGCCTCGCTCTCGGCGGCGGTCATGCTCATCATCGGCACCGCCAGCGTCTTCTCCTGGCTCATCGCCAACGCCAACGTGCCGCGGATCCTCGGCGAATGGATCACCAGCGTCTCCAGCTCGCAGGTCGTCTTCCTGCTGATCGCGAACCTGCTCTTCCTCTTCGTGGGCATGTTCCTCGAGACCATCGCGGCGATCCTCATCATCGTGCCCATGCTCGCGCCGATCGCGCTGCAGATGGGGGTGGAGCCGGTGCACTTCTCGCTGCTGGTGATCCTCAACTGCGCCATCGGCACCGTGACGCCGCCCTACGGCGTATCGCTCTTCGTGGCCTCCAGCGTCGCGGGCCGGCCGGTCATGTCGGTCGCGCGCCGGCTGATGCTGCCGCTTGCCGGGCTTTTCATCATGCTCGCGGCCGTGACCTTCATCCCCGACCTGTCGCTCTTCCTGCCGCGGCTGTTCGGACTTATCGACTGACCTCACCCAAGGATCCAAAGGAAAGACCCATGTCCAAGCTCAAGGTGACCATCGCCGGCATCGAATTCGACGCGAAGTTCGAAGAGGCCGACGCCCCCAAGACCGTCGCCGCCTTCCGCGCGCAGATGCCCTACAAGAGCCAGGTCGTCCACGTCCGCTGGAGCGGCGAGGGCGTCTGGATTCCCCTCGGCGACACCGAGTTCGGCGTCGACTACGAGAACCACACCAGCTACCCGGCGCCGGGCCAGATCATCCTCTACCCGGGCGGCATCTCGGAGACCGAGATCCTGCTCGCCTACGGCGGGGTTCACTTCGCCTCCAAGATGGGCCAGCTTGCCGGCAACCATTTCATCACCCTGACCTCGAACCTGGACAAGCTCTCCGAGATCGGCCCCAAGATCCTGTGGGACGGGGCGCAGGAGATCCTCTTCGAGGACGTCTGAGGACAGCCCATGCCCGACACGCCCGTCACCTTCGGCGCCCGCCTGCGCCAGCTTGCCGCCGAACGGGGCGGGCAGGAGGCCGTGCGCTTCCTCCCTGCGACGGGCGAGGCGGACTCGATCAGCTGGGCCGCGCTCGACGCGCAGGTCGACCGCTATGCGCGCGGCCTCGCGGCGCAGGGCGTGGGGCAGGGCGACGTTGTGGGCTTCGCGCTCGGCAACGTGCCGGCGCACCTCGCGCTGGCGCTCGCCGTCTGGCGGCTGGGCGCCACGACCCTCGTGCTCGACCCGGGCATCCGCCCGGAGACCGCCGAGGCGTTGAAGGAGCGCAGCGGCGCCCGGCTGGTGATCGGCCCGGCGCCGGGGCTCGGGGACATCGACATCGCCGCCTTCGAGGCGCAGGCCGCCACGCTGCCCGAGACCCCGGTGCCCGATGCCACGTCGCGCCCGGGCAAGATCGCGCTCTCGGGCGGCTCCACCGGCCTGCCCAAGATGATGGCCGACGATCTGCCCTACACCCGCGTTCCCGGCGCCAGCTGGGGCCGCGTGGCGCCGCGCCTCGGTTTCCGCTGCGACCAGACGCAGCTCGTCTGCGGGGCGATGTCGCACAACGCCCCCTTCACCTGGGCGCAGAACGGTCTCTTCGAGGGCAACCGCATCGTGCTCATGGAGCGCTTCGACGCCGCCCGCGCCCTGCGCGTGATCGACGACGAGGAGGTCGGCTTCGCCATGCTCGTGCCCACCATGATGGTGCGCATGCTCGATGTGCTGCCCGAAAGCGGCGCGCGCCTCGACAGCCTGCACGCGCTCTACCACACCGGCGCCCCCTGCGCGGCCTGGCTGAAACAGGCCTGGATCGAGGTGCTGGGCCCCGAGCGCGTCACCGAGATGTATGGCTCGGGCGAGAACACCGGCCAGACCACGATCACCGGGGCCGAGTGGCTGACCCACCGCGGCTCCGTCGGGCGCGGCTTCGAGACCGAGATCCGCATCTACGACCCCGAGGGCCGGCTGCTTCCGCCCGGCGAGGCGGGCGAGATCTACATGCGTCCCGCCGACACCAAGGCCCGCGCGCGTTACCTCGGCGCGGGGGCACCGCAGCCGCAACGCGACGCCGAGGGCTTCCAGAGCATCGGCGATGTCGGCTGGCTCGACGCCGAGGGTTACCTCTACCTCGGCGGGCGGCGCGACGACGTCATCAATACCGGCGGCGTGAAGCTGCACCCCGAGACGGTCGAGGCGGTGCTGCTGCGCCACCCCGCGGTTCAGGATGCCGTGGTGCTGGGCATCCCCGACCGCGACTGGGGCGAGACCGTGCTGGCCTGCGTCGTGCTGAATGGCGGGGCCAAGGCCACCCCCCAGACCCTGCGCGCCTTCTGCGCCGAGCACCTCGCCCCCGCCGAGGTCCCCAAGCGCATCGAGATCCGCGACAGCCTGCCGCGCGACGGCTTCGGCAAGATCCGCCGCAAGGCGCTCAAGGCCGAGTTCGCCTGAGCCCGATCGAGCGACAGGGCAGGGGCCTCAGCCCCGCCCGCCCAGCCAGGCGTCCAGGTCGCGCTGCGCCGCCTCCAGCGTCTCGACGTTGATCGTCCGCGTCACCAGCGCCCGGTTCAGCGCCCGCACCCGCTTGTTGAGGCTCACCGCCTCGTCCTCGGGGTCCACCGTCACGCCCAGCTTGTCGTAGAGCGACAGCAGCCGGTTCTGCACCGTGCGCAGCGACATGCCGCGCCGCTCGGCGATCAGCTTGTCCGGCAGCCCCAGCGCGAGATCCAGCAGCACGCCGAATTCGCTGTCGTCCAGCCGGTTGCGCGGCGCCGCGCCCTGCTTCTGCAGCCGGTGGATCTCGCGGTCGACCATGATCTGCCCCTCGACCAGCACCGCGCGCAGCGCCAGCCGCAACCGGTCCCGCGAGGCGGTCTTGAGCACGTAGCCATAGGCACTGTCCTCGGGCACGATCCGCGCGATCCCCCGCAGGTAGGCCTCGTCGGCGTAGTTCGACCAGAACAGGATCCGGCTCTGCGGCCGCTCGGCCCAGATCGTGCGCGCTGCCTCGATGCCGTTGCGGCGGTCCATCTGCAGGTCCATCACGACCGCCTCGATCCCGCCCTGCCGCGCCTCCTCCTCGCCCTCGGCACCGTCCGAGGCATGGAAGATCTCGGTCACCTCGGGCAGCGCCTCGGCCAGGGTGTCCTGCAGGTAGGAGGCGTGGAACTGGTCGTCCTCGACCACCAGCACCCTCATGGCCGTCCCTCCAGCGTGACCCGCAGCGCGCAGCCGTGGTCGCTCGAGATATCCAGCCCGGCCGAGATCAGCCGCGCCCGCGTGCGGATATGCGCAAGCCCCGACTGCCGGTGCAGCGCGGCGGGCAGCCCGTCGCCGTCGTCGCGCACCGTCATCGACAGCCCCGAGGGCGCCAGCGGTTCGATCCGCACCTCGATGCGCCGTGCGCCCGAGTGCCGCGCCGCGTTGTTGATCGCCTCCTGCGCAATGCGGAACAGCGCCGTGCGCTCGGTCGCCTCCAGCCGGTCGGGGGCGCCGTCGGTGGCGTCCGTCACCTCGACCTCGATCGGCTGCCCGCCCACCGCGCGCTCCAGGTGCACCCGCACCGCGTGGGCAAATCCGAAGAGCTCCAGCAGCGTCGGCACGGCGGTGTCGATGATCCGCCGCAGGTCGTCGATGCTCTGCGAGATGCGCCGCGACAGCTCCTCGCGCCCCGGCGGCGTCTCGCCCTCGACCTCGCGCAGCAGCCGCGTCAGGTCCGCGAGCGTCTGGTCGTGCAGGTCCATGCCGATGCGCTGGCGCTCCTGCTCCAGCGTCTGGGTCAGCTCCAGCGCCCCGCGCCGCAGCCCTTCCTCGCGCGCCTGCGCCTCCTCGCCCACCTGCGCCGCGCGCTGCGCCTGCTCGGCGGTGTGCAGCGCGTGGAAGTAGGGCGAGAGCACGTCGGCGATGTGCTGCGCCCGCGTGACCGTGTCCGCGTCGTAAAGCCCCGCCGTCGAATGCGAAATGTTGAGCGTGCCGATGGGCTGGCCCATGACCTTCATCAGCACGTGCACCCGCGAGCGCAGGCGGTGGTTGAAGATCGGCTCCGAGCAGGCGCCCTCGTAGGTCTGGCGCGGGTCCTGCATCGCGTCGTGGCACAGCATGTAATCGCATTTGCCGGTAATGAGGTCCCGGATCGGCGAGGCATCGACCCGCGTGCGCGCCCGCGACCAGCGCGTGCGGATGCCCACCTCGTAGCTCGCCAGCCACCCGGGCCGGTCGTTGAGGCACAGGTCCGCGTGGGTGAAGGGGATCACCTCGCCGATCTCGCCCGCCACGGCGGCCAGCGCCGAGGCGATGTCGGCGCGCTCCACCAGGTGCGCCGAGATGCGCAGGAAGACGTCCCCCTCGGCCTGGGCCGGCAGCGTCGTTGTCATGGTCTCCTCCCTCCGCGCGATGCGCGTTCCCGCAAGTCTCGCAAGCCTTGCGCCGAAAGGAAACCGCATCGCCCGCAAATTGCTTGCGGGAACCCGCAACATCTCTGCGGGATGCAGCCTTTACAGAACGCCGGTCCGGTCACATCATTTCCGCGTCGCGACCCGGCAAAGGGGGCGGCGGAGTGCGCATGGGAGATGCGCGATAGGGAGGAATACCATGACGATTTCCAAGTTGCTGCTGGGTGCGGCCAGCCTTGCCATGATCGCCGGAGCGGCCTCGGCCGAGTCCCACATGGCCGAGACCTCGGACAAGCGGATCGCGCTGTCCAACAACTACGCGGGCAATTCCTGGCGCCAGGCCATGCTGCAGACCTTCGAGGAGACCGCCGAGGAGGCCGTCGCCAACGGCGTCGTCGCCGCCGCCGACGCCTACACCACCTCCGAGAACCAGGCGACCGAGCAGGCCGCGCAGATCCAGAACATGATCCTGCAGGGCTACGACGCCATCGTGCTGAACGCCGCCTCGCCGACCGCGCTCAACGGCGCGGTGAAGGAGGCCTGCGACGCCGGCCTCACCGTGGTCAGCTTCGACGGCATCGTGACCGAACCCTGCGCCTGGCGCATCGCCGTCGACTTCGCCGCCATGGGCCGCGAAGAGGTCGACTACCTCGCCTCGCGCCTGCCCGAGGGCGGCAACCTGCTCGAGATCCGCGGCCTCGCCGGGGTCTTCGTCGACGACGAGATCTCCAAGGGCATCCACGCCGGCGTCGAAGAGCACGACCAGTTCGAGATCGTGGGCTCGGTCCACGGCGACTGGGCGCAGGACGTGGCGCAGAAGGCCGTCGCGGGCATCCTGCCCTCGCTCCCCGAGGTGGTGGGCGTCGTGACCCAGGGCGGCGACGGCTACGGCGCCGCGCAGGCCTTCGAGGCCGCGGGCCGCGACACGCCGCTGATCGTGCTCGGCAACCGCCAGGACGAGCTGCAGTGGTGGGCCGAGCAGCGCGACGAGAACGGCTACGAGACGCTGTCGCTCTCCATCGCGCCGGGCGTCGCCTCGCTGGCCTTCTGGGTCGCGCAGCAGGTGCTCGCGGGCGAGGACGTGCCCAAGGACCTGACCGTGCCCTTCCTCAAGATCACGCAGGACACCCTCGACGCGGCGCTGGAAAGCACCCCCGAGGGGTCGGTCGCGAACGTGGTCTACACGCTCGAGGACGCGCAGGAGGTCATCGCCGAGGCGAAGTGACCCCGAGGCGGGCCGCGCCCTCTCGCGCGGCCCGCGCCATTCTACCTGACATGGAGTGCTCATGACCGATCATGAGAGCGCCCCCATCGTGGCGCTGACCGAGGCTGCCAAGCATTTCGGCCCGGTCCGCGCGCTCGACGGGGTCAGCCTGTCCGTCGCGCCCGGCGACTGCATCGGGCTGGTGGGCCACAACGGCGCGGGCAAGTCCACGCTGGTCAACCTCGTGAACGGCGGGCTCGCGCCCAGCTCGGGCGAGATCCGCTTCGATACCGGCGGCACCGCGCTCGGGGCAGGCGTGCGCTCGGTCTTCCAGGAGCTCTCGCTCTGCCCCAACCTCACCGTGGCCGAGAACCTGCGCATCTCGCACAGCGCGCTCAAGGGCCCCGGCTGGCGCCGCCCCGCGCGCGCCGAGATCCGGCAGAGCCTCGACACCGTCTTTCCCGACCACGGCATCGACCCCGACGCCGAGGTCGACACGCTCTCGATCGCCGAACGGCAGATGGTCGAGATTGCCATCGGTTTCGCCCCGCGCGGGACCGAGGCGAGGCTGGTGATCCTCGACGAGCCCACCTCGTCGCTGGACGCCGGCATCGCCGAACAGCTGCTGGCCCACGTCCGGCGCTTCTGCGCGGGCGGCGGCGCGGTGATCTTCATCTCGCACATGCTGGGCGAGATCTTCGACGTCGCCACCCGCATCGTCGTGCTCAAGGACGGCAAGGTCGTGGCCGAGCGCCCCGCCGACGGCTTCACCCGGCAGGGGCTGGTCGATGCCATGGGCCATGTCACCGCCGAGGAGGGCGAGACCTCCGAGACCGCCCGCAGCTTCGGCGCCGAGATCGTCCGCTCGCCCGAGGGCCTCTCGGCCCGCGAGGGCGAGGTCGTGGGCCTCTCGGGGCTCGCCGGGCACGGGCAGGCGGCGGCGCTGGCGCGGCTCTACCTGTCGCGCACCTCCTCGTGGCATGCCCGCAAGGCGCCCGAGGTGGTCTTCGTCGCCGGCGACCGCACCCGCGACGGGATCCTCCCGCTCTGGTCGATCCTGCGCAACGTCTCGATCTCGATCCTGCAGCAGGGCGCCCGCTGGGGCCTCGTCGACCGCGCGGCCGAAGAGGCCACCGCCGCCGAATGGAAAAAGCGCATCGGCATCCGCACCGACGACGTGACCAACCCGATCCTCTCGCTCTCGGGCGGCAACCAGCAGAAGGTGCTCTTCGCCCGCGCGCTCGCCAGCTCCGCGCCGGTCATCATCATGGACGACCCCATGCGCGGCGTCGACGTCGGCACCAAGCAGGACGTCTACGCCATGATCCGCGCCGAGGCGGCACGCGGCCGCACCTTCCTGTGGTACTCGACCGAGACCGAAGAGGTCTGCCAGTGCGACCGCGTCTTCGTCTTCCGCAACCACGAGATCAGCGCCGAACTCACCGGCGCCGACATCACCGAGGAACGCATCCTCGAGGCATCCTTCGAAATGCAGGAGGCGTCATGAGCCTGCTCGCCCGCTACCGCATCATCCTGCCGGCGGTCTCGCTCGCCGTGCTGCTGGCCGCGACCTTCTGGATGCAGCCCCGCGCCATGAGCTATTTCGGCCTGAACCTGCTGTTCAACCTGGCCGTGCCCATCGCGCTGGCGACCATCGCGCAGATGATGATCATCATGGTCAACGACATCGACCTCTCGGTCGGCGCCTTCGTGAGCCTCGTCGCCTGCATCACCGCGACCTTCCTCAACGACGCGCCGGTGCTCGGGCTGGCCATGCTGCTGGCGCTGATCGTGACCTATGCCGTCATGGGGGCGGTGATCCACGCGCTCGACCTTCCGGCCATCGTCGTGACGCTGGGCATGTCCTTCGTCTGGGGCGGCATCGCGCTCTTCATCCTGCCCAGCCCCGGCGGCAGCAGCCCCGGCTGGCTGCGCACGCTGATGACGGTCAAGCCGCCGCTCGCGCCCATGGCCGTCGTCGCCTCGGTGGTGATCGCCGTGGTGACGCATTTCCTCGTCATCCGCTCGGGGCTCGGCACCGTGCTGCGCGGGGTGGGGGGCAACGCCCGCTCGGTCCAGCGCGCCGGCTGGCCGGTCATCCGGCTCAAGGCGCTGGCCTACGGGCTCGCCGGGCTCTTCGGCGTGCTGGCGGGCATGGCGCTCGTCGGGCTCACCACCTCGGCCGATGCCAACATCGCGCTGCGCTACACGCTGCTGTCCATCGCCGGGGTGATCCTCGGCGGGGGCGAGTTCACCGGGGGCAAGGTCAGCCCCACCGGCGCCGTCATCGGCGCACTGACGCTGACGCTGGCCTCCTCCTTCCTGAGTTTCCTGCGCCTGTCGCCGGACTGGCAGATCGGCGCCCAGGGCGCGATCCTGATCCTCGTGCTGACCGCGCGGCTGGTGTTCCGTCAAAAGAGGGCCGAGGCATGACCAACCCCTTCGCCAAACCCTGGATCTGGTCCTGGGTCGCCGCCGCGCTGGCCTTCGCGCTGACGCTGGGGCTGACCTCCGGCCGCGGCGCGGGCGAGCTGGCCTATGCCGCGCTCAGCTTCGGGGCCTTCGCCGCCATCGTCGGGCTGGGGCAGATGCTGGTCATCACGCTCGGCCCCGGCAACGTGGACCTGTCGATCCCCGCCACCATGACGCTCTCGGCCACGCTCGCGCTCAAGGCCATGGGCTCGGACGAGGGCACGGCGCTGCTGGGCCTCGTCGTGGCGCTGGGCGCGGGCCTTGGCGCGGGCCTCGCCAACTACGCGCTCATCTTCCTGCTGCGCCTGCCGCCCATCATCGCCACGCTCGCCGCCTCGCTGGTCTACCAGTCGTTCGCGATCTGGTCGAACCGGGGCCTGCGCATCAAGCCGCCCGAGGGGCTGGCCGATTTCGCCACCGGCCGCTTCCTCGGCCTGCCCAACGTCGCATGGGTCGGCCTCGCGCTCGCCATCGTGGTCTGGGTCGTGCTCGAACGCTCGGTCTGGGGCCGCTGGCTGCTGGCCACGGGGCAGCAGATGCGCGTCGCCCGCCTCGCCGGTGTCCCGGTCGAGCTGGTGCGCGCCAGCACCTACGTCACCGTCGCCGTCTTCGCCGCGCTCTCGGGCTACCTGCTCGCCAGCTTCTCCGGCGGCGCCGCGCTCAACATGGGCACCGAGTACCTGCTCATGTCCATCGCCGTGGTCGTCATCGGCGGCACCTCCATCGCGGGGGGCTACTCCAACGTGCCCGGCGTCTGGGGCGCGGCGCTCTTCATGTTCCTCGTGGTCTCGATGCTCAACAGCTACGGGGCGGGCGCGGGCGTGCGCAACGTGCTCACCGGGGCCATCATCATCGCCATCGTCATCGCCGCCAGCACGAAGAAAAGGGGTCGCGCATGATCACCCTGCCGCCGCATCTCGACATCCACGACGACCGCTTCTCGGCGCTGGTCCACCCCATGTCGACCCTCGACATGATCGCCGAGGGCTTCACCTGGACCGAGGGGCCGGTCTGGTTCGGCGACCGCGACTGCCTGCTCTTCTCCGACATCCCCAGCCAGCGCATCCTGCGCTGGTCCGAGACCGAGGGCCTCTCGACCTACCGCGCGGGCAGCGAATTCAACAACGGCAACACCCGCGACCGCGAGGGGCGACTCGTCGGCTGCCGCCACGGCATGCGCGACGTGGTCCGCACCGAGCATGACGGCTCGCTCACCGTGCTGGCGGACAGCCACGAGGGCAGGCGCCTCAACTCGCCCAACGACGTGGTGGTCAGCTCGGACGGCGCGGTCTGGTTCACCGACCCGACCTACGGCATCATCTCGAACTTCGAGGGTTACCGCAGCACGCCCGAGCAATCGGCGCACCACGTCTTCCGCCTCTCCCCCGAGGGCGAGCTGCGCGCCGTGGTCTCGGACTTCACCCAGCCCAACGGCCTGTGCTTCTCGCCCGACGAGCGGCGGCTCTACATCGCCGAAAGCGGGTCGAGCCACGACGACAGCGTGCCCTCGGTCATCCGGCAGTTCGACGTCGAGGGCGGCCGCCTCACCGACGCCGGCGTCTTCGCCACGATCGACCGCGGGTTGCCCGACGGGATGCGCTGCGACGTGATGGGCAACCTCTGGTCCTCGGCCGCCGACGGGGTGCACTGCTTTGCCCCCGACGGCACGCTGCTGGGCAAGATCCTCGTGCCGCAGGTGGTCTCGAACCTCTGCTTCGGCGGCCCCGACGGGCAGCGCATGTTCATCACCGCCACCCGCGCGGTCTACCGCGTCTTCGTCGACGTGAAGGGCGCCGAACCCTGGACGCGCGGCCGGGGCTAGGGCCCCGCCGCCGCCCGCGCCCCGGGGGCTCAGGCCCCCGGCGCCGCGTCGAGCGCCTCCGCCACCGACAGCAGCATCTCCTCGCCGCCGGCATCGCCCACCAGCTGCATGCCCACCGGCAGGCCCCCGTCCGGCCCGGCCGGAAAGGCCAGCCCCGGCAGACCCGCCGCGTTGACCCAGCCGGTATAGACCGCGTGCCCGCGCGGGCCGACCTCGGCCCCGTCGATGCGCGCCGGAAAGACCTCGGCCGCGGGCCAGGGCGGGGCGGCCGCCGTGGGCATCAGCACCGCGTCGACCCCCCAGAGCCCGCGCACCGCCTCGCGCAGCGCGAAGACCCGCGTCAGCGCCTCGTAGAGCGTCACCGCGCTCACCTCCGCGCCGCGCTTCGCCATGTCGCGGTATTTCTCCGCCGCCGCCTCCAGCACCGGCGGATCGCGCCAGGCAAGGTGCGCCAGCCCGATCTCGGCCATCTGGCTCCAGACCTCGTTCAGCGGCCCGAGGTCCAGCGGCAGCGCGCCCTCCTGCACCGCGTGCCCGAGGCCCCGCAGCCGTTCCACCGTCGCGGCAAAGGCCGCGCGGATGCCCGCGTCGCAGGGCGCGTCGCCGATCACCGGCACCGCGAGGATGCGCAGCGGCCCCCCGGGCGCCCGCCGGGTCCGGCCCGACAGCACCGCGTGGAACAGCGACAGGTCCCGCGCCGAGCGCGTGATCGGCCCCACCGTCTCGAAATCCAGCAGCACCTGCGGCAGCCCGCCGCCGCGCCGCACCGTGCCGATGCCGGGCTTCAGCCCCCAGAGGCCGGTATAGCCCGCCGGCCGCCGGATCGAGCCGCCGCCGTCGGTCCCCAGCCCCGCCACCGCCATGCCGGCGGCCACCGCGGCCACGACGCCGCCCGAGGAGCCGCCCGGCGTCAGCGCCGGGTCGACCGGGTTGCGCGTCACGCCATAGGTCATGTTCGCGGTATAGCCCTCGACCGCGAACTCCGGCGTGTTGCCCTTGCCCAGCACGATGGCCCCCGCCGCGCGCAGTGCCGCCACCGGCAGCTCGTCGTGCTCCGGCACCCGCCGGCCCAGCTCGGCATTGCCCCAGGCGGCGGGCAGCCCCGCCGAGACCAGGTTGTCCTTCACGATCACCGGAACCCCGTCCAGCGGCCCGGCGGGCGCGCCCCCGGCCCAGCGGTCCCGCGCGGCCCGCGCCTGCTCCAGCGCGTCCTCCGCACGGGCGGAAAAGGCGTTCAACTCGGGCTCCAGCCGCTCGATCCGCGCCAGGTGCGCCTCCACCGCCGCCACCGGGTCGCTCCGCCCGGCGCGGTAGTCCGCCAGCAGCGCGGTGGCGTCGGGGCTCTCTGCCAGGTCGCGCGGGCTCATCGTCCGATCGCTCCGGGCAGCCATGTCGCCAGCGCGGGCCACAGGATCAGCGCCGAGGTGAAGAGCAGCATCAGCACCGCGTAGGGCACCGCGCCCGCGATCACATCGGTAAAGGGCCCCCGGTCGCTGCGCACCCCGTGCACCACGTAGAGGTTCATCCCCACCGGCGGCGTGATCATCCCCAGCTCGCACATGAGCACCACGAAGATGCCGAACCAGACCGGGTCGATCCCCGCGCTCACCACGATGGGCACCACGATCGGGATCGTCAGCACCTGCATCGAGAGCACGTCCATGAACATCCCCAGCACGAGGTAGAAGACCATCAGCGCGAACAGAAGCTCCACCGGCGTCAGCCCCAGCCCGTCGACCCAGGCCGACATCACCCCGGTGATCCCGCCAAGCGCCAGCGTCACGTTCAGCGTGAAGGCCGCCACGATGATGAGCAGGATCATCCCCGTGGTCTTGGCGGTCTTGCGGAAGCACAGGTCGAGAAAGGCCATGTTCAGCCGGCCCTCGTACCAGACGAACCCCAGCGCCACCATCACGGCCAGCGCCGCGCTCTCGGTCGGCGTCGCGATCCCGAGGTAGATCGACCCCATCACGATCAGGAAGACCGTCGCGGCGGGCACGAGGTGCTTCAGCGCGCGCAGCTTCACGTCCATCGGCACATGCGCGTCCTCGAAGGCCCCGCCCGGCGCCAGGATGTCCTGCGCGGCGATGAAGACCATGAAAGGCAGCGTCAGCAGGAGGCCGGGCACGATCCCCGCGATGAAGAGCTGCCCCACCGAGACGCTCGCCAGCGAGCCGTAGACCAGCAGGTTCACCGACGGCGGGATCAGGATCCCCAGCGTGCCGCCGGCGGCCAGCGAGCCGAGCGAGCGGGCTGGCCGGTAGCGGCGTTCGGTCAGCGCGGGCAGGGCGACCGTGCCCACCGTGGCGGCCGTCGCCACCGACGAGCCCGAGGTCGCCGCGAAGAGCGAACAGCAGCCGATGTTGGTGTGCAGCAGCCCGCCGGGCAGCCGCCCCAGCCACAGCGCCAGCGCGCCGTACATCCGGTCCGCCAGCCCCGAGCGCAGCAGCAGCTCGCCCAGCAGGATGAAGAGCGGGATGGCCGTCAGCACCGGCTCGTTCGAGGTGCCCCAGAGCACCGGCCCCATGCTCTTCAGCAGCACCGGCCCGTAGAGGATCATGCCCCCCGCGACGCCCATGGCGACCATCACGGTGGCGACCGGCAGCCCGGCCAGCAGAAGCCCCATCATCACGATGAAGCCGACGA
Source organism: Salipiger mucosus DSM 16094 (assembly GCF_000442255.1). Taxonomy (GTDB): domain Bacteria; phylum Pseudomonadota; class Alphaproteobacteria; order Rhodobacterales; family Rhodobacteraceae; genus Salipiger; species Salipiger mucosus. The sequence continues at coordinate 660,120 of NZ_KE557273.1, forward strand.
AGACGTCGATGATACCCATGTTCAGCGTTCCTTCAGCTGGTCGAGCTCTTCCGAGAGCTCGTCCTCGGCGGACTTGGGATTGAATTCCTCGGCCAGCCGCCGGTGCCGTCCGGTCACGAACAGCCGCGTCGCGCGGCCCGCCATGACGAAGGAGCACAGCGCGAAGACCGCCAGCCCCGCGTACCAGGCCGACTGCGGCCAGATCAGCGGCGTGCGCCAGGGCGTCGCGGCGGTCGAGCCATAGGCCAGCGTGTCCGAGATCACGAACCAGCCCACGTAGAGGAAGAAGAGCCCCAGCACCCCCAGCGAGATCACCGAGAGCCAGTCGACCAGCGCCTGCAGCTTCACCGGGAAGCGCGCGTGCAGCACGTCGATGCGGATATGCGCGCGGTCGATCATCGCGACGATGAAGGCCAGCGAGGCCCCCAGCGCCAGCACGTAGCCCCCGAGCTCGTCGGCGCCCTGCAGCGAGGTGTTGAAAAGCTTCCGAAGCGCCGTCTCCAGCGCGACGAAAGCGGAAAGGAACAGCATCGCCCATCCGAAGAGGCGGCTGATCCAGGTGGCGAGGCGGTCCATGTCCCGTTCCTTCTTCTGGCTGGAAATATCCCGGGGTGCGGGGCAGCGCCCCGCCGGCCCGAAGGGCCGTCCGCGCGCGCCGCCAAGGGCGCGCGCGGACCGTCAGGTCACATGTTCATGTCGCTGCCGACGGTCTCGAGCCAGGCCTCCGAGCAGCCCGGGTTGACCGCGTCGCAGACCTCCTTCCACGCCGGGAACGAGACGTTGGGCACGGCGGTGCCGACCAGCTCCTTGTCCTCGGCGGTGGGCTCGACCAGCGTCAGGTCGTACATCGTGCCGGTCTCGCAGGGCTCGGTGCCGGTGTTGCAGTTCACTGCGTCCACGAAGAGCTCTTCCGAGTAGTCCCAGATCCGCCCCACGAGGCTGTCGAAGGCGCCCTGCAGCTTCTCCTGCTCCTCGGGCGACATGGCGTTCCAGGTGTCGAGGTTGATGCCGTAGCCGTTCATCGCCAGCTGGAAGGCGATCGGCAGGGTGAAGCTGCTGACCTCGGGCCAGCCGGCCGAGTTGGCCGAGGAGGGGCCGGTGATCGCGCAGTCCACCACGCCGCGCGCCAGCGACTGCTGCACCTCCGGGAAGCCGATCGGCACCGGCGTGCCGCCGACGAGGCTCACGAACTCGGCGAGGTTCTGGTCGTAGACCCGCACCTTCAGCCCCTCGAGGTCCGCCAGCGAGCCGATCTCGGGCTCGCAGAACAGCACCTGCGGGCCGAAGGGCCAGACGCCCAGCAGCTTGGTATTGAACTTCGCCTGCAGCTGCTCGTCGACCACGGGCGCAAAGGCCTCGACGGTCTCGCGGCCGGTCTCGTAGTCGGGGTTCAGCCCCACGAGGTCGAGGCCCAGGATCGTCGGCTCGTCGCGCGACACCTGGCTCAGGCGCAGCGAGACGATGTCGAAGAGTCCGTCCTTGAGGATGCGCAGCTGCTCGGTGTCCTTGATGCCGGTCACGTCGACGGGCTGGTAGTCGGCCGTGTAGCCCTCGAGGCCGGTTTCCTCGGCGAAGTTCTCGAAGAAGGGCTGCTCCACGTTCTCCTGGATGAGGCCGGTGGCGACGGGCTGGCCCATCACGCGCAGGCTTTCGGCGCCGGCAGGCACGGCGAGGACGGCCAGCGCCGCGGCGCCGGTTGCGATCTTGTGGATCATGTCTTGGTCTCCTTGGGTCGGTGTCTGTCGTTACTGTGGTCAGGTCGGACTTGTTACGGCCGGAACCGCGAGGCGCCCGAAGACGCTCCCCCAGCCGGTCACGCGGGCGGGGTCGAGCCCCGTTTCCCGCAGGCAATGCGCCGCCGTGACGGCGACGGAATCGAGCACCGGGATCCCGGTCTCGGTCTCGATGCGTTCCGCGACGGGGGCGCCGCGGAAATTCGTGCAGACGACGGCGATGGCGTCGGGCTTCGCCTCGGCCACCTGCTCGATCATCGCGCCCACCTGCGCGGGCGGGTAGGTGGCGAAGCTGTAGTTGCCCTTGTCGTCCAGCCGCGCGCTCGCGGTGACCTCGATGCCCTGCGCGGCGTAGGTCTCGATCATCCGCCGCTCGATGTCGGCGATGTAGGGCGTTACCAGCCCCAGCCGCCGCACCTGCATCGCCCGGAAGAGCGCGTCGTAGGCCAGCACGGTCGAGGTCGCGGGCACGCCCGTCCGCTCGGTGATCGCGGCGCAGAGCGCGCGGTCCTTCTCCAGCCCCAGCCAGCTCGCCGAGGTGCCGTTCCAGCAGATCAGCGCGGGCTCGGCCTCGGCCAGACGCTCGGCGGCCTCCAGGATCGGCTCCGGCGTGAACTGCGATTGCGAGGCCTCCGACATCGAGATCTCGACCACCCGGAAGCGCCCGAAATGCGCGCTCGCCGCCTCGCCGAAGGGCGCCAGCATGGCCGAGGTGTAAGGCTCGAGCACGGTGTTGGACGAGGGCGTCAGCATGCCGATGCGGCGGCCGTCGACGGGGGCGTAGGTCATGGTCTCGGTCGGTCCCTCTGCTTGGGTTTCACAAACCCTAGCGAGGCGTTGAATTGCCATCCATGGCAAAATGAGTAATGCTGCGTTCTCGAATCGAGAATGCAAAACAGGGCGATCCTGCATGAATTTTCACCTCGTTCCGCGCCCTCTGCTCTATGTCGAGGCGGTTGCCGAACACGGATCGGTCCAGGCCGCCTCGCGGGCGCTGGGAATCGCCGCATCGGCCATCGACCGGCACATCAAGTCGCTGGAAGAGGCGAATCGCGCGCCCCTGTTCGAGCGCCTCCCGCGCGGCATGCGCCCCACCGCGGCGGGCGAGGCGATGGTCGTCATGACCCGCCGCTGGCGCTCGGACGCCGAGCGGCTCGAGACCGACCTGCAGGAGATGCGCGGGCAGGAGCGCGGCAGCGTGCGCCTCGCCGCGATGGACAGCCTCGCCAACGGCGTGCTCTCGGACCTGCACGCCTGGCTCCGGGACGAGCATCCGCACATCCGCCTGACGCTCGACATCCTCGCGCCGACCGAGGCCGCGCGCGAACTCGACGAGGGCACGGTCGAGGTCGCCATGGCCTTCAACATGCCGCGCCTGCGGCACCAGCACGTCGTCTGGACCGAGAAGCTGCGCTTCGGCTGCATCGTCGCGCCCGGCCATCCGCTGGCCGACAGCGCCGAGACCTCGCTCGCCCGCGTCAGCGGGCATCCCCTCGTGTCGCAAAGCGCGATCCTGCCCACGCGGCAGTATCTCGACAACCGCTACGCCTGGTTCTTCGCCGAGAACGCGCCTGTCCTCGCCTCGAACTCGCTGCAACTTCTGAAGGGCGCCCTGCGGCAGGGCGAGGTCGCGATGATCACCTCCGAGCTCGACGTGCTGCCCGAGCTTGCGCGCGGCGAACTGCTGTTCCTGCCGCTCAAGGACAAGGGCCTCGCATCGCCCACGATCTCGGTGGTGATCGACGCGCGCCGCCCGCTCTCGCGGGCCGCGCGGCTGGTGTCGGAATGTCTCGTCTCGCGCACGCAGACCCTGCTGGCCGAGGCGCGCGGCACGCCGCTCAGCCCAGCTGGCAGCTGACCTCGCCGAAGCCCTCGACGCGCCCCGAGACGGCGGTCCCGGCGGGGAAATACTCGAGGCCGGACAGCGAGCCGGTGATGATCACCTGTCCCTCGCGCAGCCCGCCGCAGTGATCGCCGACATTGGCGCAGAAGACGCCAAGGTTCGACAGCGCCGAGCCGCCGGGCACCGTGGCCGCGGCCTCGATCACCTGCACCTCGCCGCAGCGCAGGGCGGCCTCGACGGTGCCGAAGTCGCTGCCGTCCCAGCCCTCCAGCACCGGACCCAGGATCAGCCCCGCGTTGATCTGCATGTCGGCCAGCTTCAGCATGGGGATCTCGTCCGCGCCCTCGAGCCGCGTGTCCACCAGCTCGATCACCACGCGCGGGCGGAACACCCGCGCCGGGTCCGCCATCGGGTCGGCGCCGGGCGGCGCGATCACCTCGAAGCCGATCTCCAGCTCCACGCCCATCCGGTCGCGCACCGCGACCCGCGCGCCCGAGGGCCGCGTCAGGTCGGCGCGGATCGGCGCGATCACCGGCGGCGCGTCGCCCTTGTCCGCGACCTTGAAGCCCGCGACATCGCCCAGCCGCGCCTGCACCCGCTGCTGGATGTCCAGCGCCTCGCCGTGGTCCGGCACCGGCAGCGCCGAGGCCTCCGCCCGCGTGCCGCTCTCGTGGGCGCCGATCAGCGCCTCCGCGACGGTGTCGATCGTGGTCATGTCCTGGTCCCTTCCTGCCCCGCGGCGCGGCCCGGTCAGATCAGGAAATCGTCCGCCGACAGGTCCATCACGCCCGACAGCTCGATCTCGAAATCCGCCGCGCCGTCGCCGTCGAAATCGGCCTGCACGATGGTGTTGCCTGCCTCGTGGCGATACCCCAGCTGGCCGGCCGCGTCCAACGCCGCGTCGCCGACCCAGTCGAAGGCCTGCTTGAAGCCGCGGGTCGTGTCGGCATCCAGCCGCGAGATCTCGATCCGGTCCTCTCCCGCGACGAAGTCGGTGATGACATCGCGGTTGCCGGCCCCCGGCCGCGACTCCTCGGCCTGGAAATAGATGAAGCGATCGCGCCGCCCGACATCGTCGCCGCCCGTCATCACGTCGGCGCCCAGGTTACCGTAAAGCGCGTCCGCTCCCGTGCCGCCGAGCAGACGGTCGTCGCCCGCCCGCCCGTAAAGCCGGTCCGAGACGCCGCCTCCCTGCAGCACGTTCACCCCCGCATCGCCGCGCAGGTTGTCGGCAAAGGCCCCGCCCACGAGGTTCTCGATCCCCGCGTAGGTGTCGCCCGCCGCGGCGCCCGCCGCGAAGAACCGCGCGAAGTCCGCGCCGCTGACGTCGGCCTGCAGGTCGACCAGCACGCGGCCCTCGGCCCGCAGGTGCAGCAGCGTGTCCACGCCCTCGCGCCCGTCGAAGCGCTGCCCGCCCGCGCGGTCGACCATCCGGTCGCCCGCCTCCGTGCCCAGCACCTCTGCCGCGTAGAAGCGCATGCGGATGTCGTTCTCCGAGCCGAAGCCGAAGCCGCGCTCCCAGACCGCGACGAGACGTCCGTCGTCCAGCTGCTCGATGTCCGAGTCCATGTTGACCGTGATCCGGTCCAGGTCGCCCGCAAGGCGCGCGACGTCGTCCACCGGTTGCCCGTCCGGGTCGAAGCGCAGCAGCCGCGTCTGCGGGAACTCCGGCCCCCAGCCGCCGGACACGTCGTAGGCGTAGCGCAGCAGCCAGCCGCCGTCGTCCAGTGCCGTGACCCCGGGATCGCCGATCCGGGGGCCGCTCCCGTCCTGCAGCGCGCTCCAGGTCTCGCCCGCCGTGCGGCCCTGCGCGTCGAAGCGCTGCACGAAGACCCCGTCGGTGAAATCGCCGGGCGAGTCCGGGCTCTCGTAGCTCAGGCCGCCCGACAGCAGCCAGCCGCCGCCGGGCAGGGCCTCGATCGCCGGCGAGACATGATCGTAGGCCGACCACGGGCGCCCGTCCGGCGTGGCCGGAAGGTCCAGCGCCTGCTGCGGGCCGCGCGGCTCGCCCTCGGCCGAGAACCGGCGGGTCATGATGCCCTCTTCGAGATAGTCGCTCTCCGGCGTCAGCTCCCGCGTGCCCCATGCGGCCAGGAAATCGCCGTCGGCCAGCACCTCGACGTCGCCCTGTAGCAGGAAAGCTCCGCCCGCTGGCTGGCTCAGCACGAACTGCCCGCCCTCGGGCGTGCCGTCCGCCGCGAGCAGTCGCGCCTGGATGCCCTCGGCGCGTTCGGTGCCGACGCCGTTGTCGTACCAGGTGACAATCATGCGCCCGTCGTCGAAGACGTCCAGCGCTGTGGCGCCGCTGTTTGCCGATCCGACGGCGTTGATCTCGAAAGCCGCGCCGCGCGGGTCGCCCGCGCCGTCGAAGAGACGGCCGCGCACGTAGGTCACCGGGGGATGGGGGTCCACCTCCGGGTCCCAACCGCTGGGATCGTACTCGCGCCAGCCCACGACGAAGCCGCCGTCGGGCCGGGCCTCGACCACCGGCGTCAGCTGCACCGAGACGGGGTTTTGATCGACCAGCCGCACTTCCGTCAGCGGGCTGCCTTCGGCATCGTAGAGCCGGTAGCGCAGGTTGCTGAGATCATCGGCGCCGCCGGGGCCGACCCAGACGACCACCACGTCGCCCGAGGGCAGGATCGCCACCTCCGGGTTTTCATGGCTCTCGTCGGATCTGTCGGGAGTATTGACGACGAAGGAGTCTCCGTCCGGGAGGGGGCTTGCCATGACAACCGGCCTTTCACTCTGGATAACGCCCCAGCCTCGTGGCGCGGGGGCGCGCGTGTCAATGGCGCGGGCGGGGAGGTGGTCTCAACAGGCTGTAATATATAGGAAAAAAACTTGGAAGGCGGTGCCCCGGCCCGTCCTTGGGCCGGGGCCGGGGGGCGTCAGCCCCCGCGCAGCTTCTCCAGCGCCTTGCGGCCCTCGGCCTCGGTCACCCGGCCGCCCGCGCGCAGCGCGGCGGCGACCTGCTCGACCTCGTCGCCGGTGGCGCCCACGGTGATCGCCACGTTCTGCGCGTGCAGCGCCATGTGGCCCTTCTGGATGCCGTCGGTCGCCAGCGCCCGCAGCGCGCCGAAGTTCTGCGCCAGCCCGACCGCGGCGGTGATTCGCGCCAGCGCCTCGGCGCTGTCGGTGCCCAGGATCTTCAGGCAGAGCTGCGCCACCGGGTGAATGCGCGTCGCGCCCCCCACGATGCCCAGCGACAGCGGCACCTCGATGGTCCCGGCGAGGTCGCCCTCGGCGGTGCGCTCCCAGTGGGTGAGGGGGCCGTACTGCCCGCCCTGCGCGGCAAAGGCATGGGCGCCGGCCTCGATGGCCCGGGTGTCGTTGCCGGTCGCCAGCACCACGGCCGAGATGCCGTTCATGATGCCCTTGTTGTGCGTCGCCGCCCGGTAGGGATCGGCCTCGGCGAACTCGGCGCCCAGCAGCATGGCCTCGACCACCTCCGCGCCGCCGATCTCGGCGGCCGGCCAGACCGCGCGGGCGCGCGCCAGCCGCCGGTCCGCGAGGTTCGACAGGATGCGCAGCAGCGGCCGCGCGCCGGTCCACTCGGCCAGCACCGGGGCCACGGTCTCGGCCATGGTGTTGACCGCGTTGGCCCCCATGGCGTCGCGCGTGTCGACGACGAGGTGCACCACCACCATGTCGCCCGCCCGCGTGTTCAGCAGCCGCACCTCCAGGTCGCGCAGCCCGCCGCCCAGCTCGGTGAGCTGCGGGTCCACCTCGTCGCACATGGCGCGGATCTCCTCGGCGCGGCCGAGGATCTCCAGCCGCGCGCGCTGCGGATCGCTCAGCCCGCAAAGCTGCACCTGCGCGATGGTCAGCGAGCCGGCATAGGAGGTGTGGAAGCCCCCCGTCGCCCGGCAGCGCTTGGCCGAGTTGCAGACCGCCGCGATGACCGAGCTTTCCTCGGTCGCCATCGGCACCAGCATCTCGCGGCCGTCGACCATCATGTTGGTCGCAAGGCCCAGCGGCACCGGCATGACGCCGATGGCATTCTCGATCATCCGCTCGACGAGCTCGCCCTCGACGGGGCCGAGGTGCTCCATCAGCGACAGGGCCTCTGCGTTGCCGCCAAGCCGTTCGGCGAGCACGCCAAGGCGCTCCTGCCGGCTCGCGGTGGCGAATCCCGGCAGACGGGACGTGGTGTCGGTCATGGTCTCCTCCCAGATACCGATGCGCGGGGGCTCAGCCCCGCATGAGATAACCGCCGTCCACCGGAATCATCGTCCCGGTGACGAAACGCGCGGCGGGCGAGGCGAGAAACAGCGCCGTGCCGGCCATTTCCTCCGGCTTGGCCCAGCGGCCCAGCGGGGTCCGCGCGGTGACGCGCTCGTCCAGATGCGGCATGTCCTCGCGCGCCTGCCGCGTCAGCGGCGTGTCCACCCAGCCGGGCAGGATGCAGTTCGCGAGGACCCCGTCCTTGGCCCAGGACACCGCGAGGCTGCGGGTCAGTTGCACGACCCCGCCCTTGGCGGCGGCATAGGCGGCGCTGGATTCGTTGGCGGAGCACCGACAGCATCGAGCCCACCGTGATGATGCGCCCGTCGCCGCGCTGCTTCAGCAGGGGGTAGAGTGCCTTGCAGGCGGTGAAGGTGCCCTTGAGGCTGGCGTCCACGACCGTGTCCCAGTCCTCCATCGTCAGGTCTTCCGGCGGCATGCGCCGGTTGGTGCCGGCGGCGCAGACCAGTACGTCCGCGCCGCCCAGCGTATCCTTGGCGGCCGTTGCCAGCCGCCTGCAGTCGCTTTCGGAGGCCGTGTCGCCGGCGATGAAATGCGCCGGTCCCGCGTCCTTCAGCCGTTGCACCGCCTCGCTGCCCCGCGTCTCGGACCGCCCCGAGACGAGCACGCTCGCGCCCGCCTCGAGAAAGCCCCGCGCGATGGCCAGGCCGATGCCGCTGGTCCCGCCGGTGATGACGACACGGCGGCCGCCCAGATCGAACATCGCGTGCATGGCATTTCCTCCTCAGTTGCCGATGGCTTTCGGCAGCCAGAGTACCAGCGCCGGGAACAGGATGCATAGCATGAGCCCGGTCACCTGGATCAGCACGAAGGGGATGATGCCCTTGTAGATGTCCCTGATCCCCAGTTCCGGCGGCGCGATGCCGCGCAGGTAGAACAGCGCGTAGCCGAAGGGTGGCGTCAGGAACGAGGTCTGCAGGTTCACCGCGACCAGCACCGCGAACCAGGTCAGCGTGATCCCCGAGTTGCCCAGCCCGAAGTCGAGATTGGCGATGATCGGCGCGAAGAGCGGCAGCACCACGTAGGAGATCTCGATCCACTCCAGGAAGAAGCCCAGCACGAAGATCAGCAGCATGATCAGCGCCAGCGTCTGGTAGGGCCCCGAGGCGATGGCCAGCACCGCGTCCTCGATCATGTAGTCCCCGCCCACGCGCTTGAAGATCGCGCTGAAGACCGTGGCGCCGATGGCCACCGTCAGGATCATCGCCGTGGTCAGCGCCGTTTCCTGCACGCATTCGACCAGGTTCTTCCAGGTCAGCTCGCGCATCACGGCCGCGAGGACCGTGGCCCCCAGCGCGCCGATGGCCGCGGCCTCGGTCGGCGTGGCGACGCCCGCCACGATCGAACCCAGCACGCCCAGGATCAGCAGCACCGGCGCCACGAGGTGTTTCGCCAGCGTGACGATGAGCTCGCCGGTCGAGGCGCTCTCGGGCTTCTCCGAGGGCGGCGCCTTGTTCGGGTCCATCCAGGTCGTGATCAGGATGTAGGCGGCATAGAGCCCGCCCAGCAGAACGCCGGGGATGACCGCGCCCATGAAGAGATCGCCGATGGAGATCGACAGGATGTCGCCCACCAGCACCAGCATGATCGACGGCGGGATCAGGATGCCCAGCGTGCCCGCCGAGCAGATCGTGCCCGCGGCCAGCGACATCGAGTAGTTCTGCTTGATCATCACCGGAAGCGCCATGAGACCCAGCATCACCACCGAGGCGCCGATGATCCCGGTCGAGGCCGCCATGACGACGCCCACGATGGTCACCGACAGCGCCAGCCCGCCCGGCCGCTGCGCGAACATGCGCTCCAGCGATAGCAGCAGGTTCTTGGCGATGTTGGATTTCTCCAGCATCAGGCCCATGAACACGAAGAGCGGTACCGCCAGCATCAGCCAGTTGGTCAGCGTGCCGGTGAAGATCCGCGACGACACGGTGTTGAGGAACACCATCGGCACGTCGCCGATGAAGGTGAACAGGATGCCGACGCCCGCCAGCACCAGCGCCACCGGGTAGCCCGAGAAGATGCCCGCGATCAGCACCGCGACCATCGACAGGGGAAGGACGTATTCACCCATGCGTCTCCTCCTTCGGTGACAGGATTCGGCCAATATTCACGAGGATGCGCCCGATCCCGGTGACCCCGAGGATCACGAAGCCGATGGGCAGGAAGGCCTTGGCCAGGTAGCGGTCCGTCAGCCCGCCGTAGTCCGACTGTTCACCCGTGCTGAACGAGAACTGCACGAAGCTCAGGCTGAGCCAGCCGATGATGATGCAGAAGGGCAGCAGGAACAGAACGTCGCCCAGCAGGTCGATGAGGGCCTGCTTGCGGGGGCTGAGGCTGCCGTAAACCAGGTCGACCCGCACATGCTGATTGCGTGCGAGCGCGTAGGACATGCCGAGCATGACGATGATGGCGAGCAGGTGCCACTGCAGCTCTGCGAGCCCGGTGAGCGTGAGCTCGGTGCCGAAGAGCGGCAGGTCCGTCTGCCAGGTGGCGATCTGCCCCACCTTGAACAGCGAGCCCACCACGGCCACCAGAACCAGCACGATCATCGGCAGCAGCAGCCAGGCCGCGGCACGGCCTGGCCATGCGCCCGCCTTCACGAGCGCATGGCCGACCCGCTCCAGAGAGGAACGCGTTTCCATTATGGATCTCAGTCAGCCGAGGGGGCCGCGGGGATCTGCTGCAGGTCGTCCCAGACGCGGGCCTTGTCCATGTAGGCCTGGATCGACTCATAGGCCTCGGCCACGATCTCGTCGTTGGCGGCGGCCTCTTCCAGGACCTCCTTGGAGGCCTCGCGCAGCGCGTTCAGCACCTCGTCGGGGAAGCGCTTGGTTTCCACGCCCTGGCTGCGGAACTCCTCGATGATCTCGCCCTGCGGCTCGGGAGCCGCGGCCAGCGACCAGGTGACGGTGGCCTTGCAGGCCGCGAGAACCTGATCCTGCACCTCTTCGCCGAAGCCTTCCCAGACGTCCATGTTGACGATCAGGGTGTTCCAGCTTGCCGGCTGGTGCCAGCCCGGGAAGTAGTAGTACTTGGCGATCTCGGGAAAGCCGAGCGACTTGTCGACGACCGGAAGCGAGAACTCGGTCGCGTCGATGCGGCCACGCTCCAGCGCGACGTAAAGCTCGCCGCCCGGGATCAGCTGGGTCGATGCGCCCAGCTTGTTCAGCACCTGGCCGCCCATGCCGGAAATCCGCATCCGAAGGCCCTGCAGGTCCTCGACCGAGTTGATCTCGGTGTTGAACCAGCCGCCCGGCTCGGGGGCGGTGACGTGGCAGGGCAGCATCTTCACGTTCAGCGGCGTGTAGGCCTTCTGAACGATCTCCATGCCGCCGCCTTCCCACATCCAGCCGGTGAACAGGTCCGGGCCGGGGCCGAAGGGCATCGCGCCGGCAAGGCCGGCGACGGGGATGGTGCCGCCCCAGTAGCCCATGAAGTCCCAGCCCGCCGGGATCGCGCCCGAGCTGACCTGGTTCAGCACTTCGAGGGCCGGCACGAGGTCGCCCGCGCCATGCACGCGCAGCTCGACTTCGCCGCCGGTCGCGGTGGCGATGTTCTCGGCCAGGACCTCGGCGCCTTCACCAAGGAACGGCATGTTCTTGGGGAACGTGCTGGCCACGTCCAGCGTCTCGGCGTGCACGAAGCCGGCCGACGCCGCGATGGCGGCCGCGGATAGGGTCGCTGTGAATTTCAAAGGATATCCTCCCGTTTTGACGCAACGGGGGCGCGGCCCCCGTGCGGTCCTCCTCGTTGGGTCACCCGGCTCCTTTCCGGGTGGCGATCCCTGGCCCTGGCGGCGCTTGGCTTGACTTTCGGTCGCCTGCCGCGCAAGCTGCGATCGCAGATCAAAGATAACGAAAGACGATGACGATGCAAGGTGTTTCTGATCACCCGTCCGGCGGCGCCAAGACGCCGCTGCGGCGTGACAGCCTGCAGCAGCAGATCTACGAAAGACTGCGTAACGGGCTGGTTTCAGGAGCCTTTCTTCCGGGGGAGACGGTGTCGAGCAGGGGGCTCGCACAGTCGCTCGCGGTCAGCGCGATGCCCGTGCGCGAGGCGCTGACGCGCCTCACCGCCGAGGGCGCCCTGGAGCTGACGAGCAGCCGCACCCTTCGCGTGCGCGTGCTGACGCCCGCCGACTTCGACGAGGTCACGACGATTCGCGTCGAACTCGAGGGCATGGCAGCCGAGCGCGCCGCGGGACAGGTCACCGAGGAGGATGTGGCGCGCGTGCGCGCGCTGCATGGTGACCTGACCGCCGCGGCTGAAACCGCCGACGCCGACCGCTACCTCGCCGCCAACGCGGCCTTTCATTCCGGCATCTACGCCGCCGCGCGCTGGCCGCTGCTGCTCAGCATGATCCAGCGGCTCTGGCTGACCGTGGGCCCCTCGATCCGGGCCAGCGTGCCCGACCACCTGCACATGGCGACCTCGATGCGCTTCCACGACGCGGCCGTCGAGGCCATCGGTGCCCGCGACGCCGAGGCCCTGCGCGCCGCCATCGTCGGCGATATCGAGACTGCCGCAAAGGACATCCGCGCCTTCCTGGCCGAGGAGGCCGGGGCGACGGACTGACACGACCACTAGGGAGGACATTCGAACCATGAGCATTCTCGCGTCCCTGACGCCGCCCGAGGGCCTGCGCGTGCTGGTCACCGCCGGCGCCGGCGGCATCGGCCACGCCATCGCCCGCGGCTTCGCCGAGACCGGCGCCCGCGTGCATATCTCCGACGTCGACGCCTCGGCGGTCGAGGCGGTCACCGACGAGCGCATCACCGGCAGCGTCGCCAACGCCGCCGATGACGCGGAGACCGAGGCGCTCTTCGCCGAGGCCGTCGACTCGATGGGCGGGCTCGACGTGGTCATCGCCAACGCGGGCGTCGCCGGCCCCACCGCCGGGGTGGGCGAGATCTCCACCGCCGAGTGGGACCAGTGCCTCGAGATCAACCTGCGCGGCGCCTACCTCGCCGCCCGCTTCGGCGCGCCCGAGCTGGTCAGGAGCAAGGGAAGCTTCATCGCCCTCTCGTCTGTCGCCGGCCGTCTGCCCTATGCCTACCGCACGCCCTACGCCGCCTCGAAGTGGGGCGTCGTCGGTCTCGCCAAGAGCCTCGCCGCCGAGCTCGGCCCCGAGGGCGTCCGCTCCAACGCGATCCTGCCCGGCATCGTGAAGGGCCCGCGCATCGACAAGGTCATCTCGGCCCGCGCCGAGCAGCTGGGCATCTCCTTCGAGGAGATGCGCGAGCAGTACCTCGCCAAGGTCTCGCTCCGCCGGATGGTCACCCCCGAGGACATCGCCGCCATGTGCCTCTTCCTCGCCAGCCCCGGCGGCGGCAACGTCTCGGGCCAGGCGCTCAGCGTCTGCGGCAACGTGGAGACCCTGTGATGTCCGACGCGCCGAAAATCGCCATCGTCGGCAGCGGCCTCATCGGCTGCGCCTGGGCCGTTTCTTTCGCGCGAGGTTCCTGTACGGTTTCCCTGTACGACCGGGACAGTTCGACCGTCGCGCAGGCCCCGGAGCGGGTCCGCACCATCGCCACCGACATGGAGGCCGCGGGCCTTCTGGGCGATGCCACCGCCGAAGAGATCTGCGCCCGCGTGAGCGTCGCCGACAGCCTCGAGCAGGCGCTTTCGGGCGTCTCTCACGTACAGGAAAACGTACCGGAAAAGCTCGAGATCAAGCAGGCGGTCTTCGCCGAGCTCGACAAGCTCGCCCCCGCCGACGCGGTGCTCGCCAGCTCGACCTCGGCCCTGCTGCCCTCGGCCTTCACCGAGCACCTTTCGGGCCGGGCGCGCTGCGTCGTGGCGCACCCCATCAACCCGCCCAGCCTGATCCCCGCGGTCGAGGTCGTCCCGGCCCCCTGGACCGACCCGGATGTCGTGGAGCGTACCGCGCAACTCATGGAAAGGATTGGACAAAAGCCGATCCGCATGAAGCGCGAGATCGACGGCTTCATCATGAACCGCCTGCAGGGCGCGCTGTTGCAGGAGGCGTTCCGCCTCGTCGACCAGGGCATCTGCGGCCCCGAGGACGTGGACATCGGAATCCGCGACGGTCTCGCACCCCGCTGGGCGCTCGTCGGACCCTTCGAGACCATCGACCTCAACGCCCCGGGCGGCGTGCGCGACTACGTCGAACGGTACGGCGGCATGTACGAACGCATGGCCCCCAGCCAGCGCGACCCCGCCGACTGGCGCGGCCCGGTGCTCGACACCATCGACACCGCCCGCCGCGCGACCGTCCCGCTCGAGGACATCCCCAAGGCCCAGGCCCGGCGCGACCGGCGCCTCGTTGCGCTCATGCAACACCTTGGAAACGCAGACAAAAAAGACAGATGACACGCCCCGGGAGGAGACCCGACATGCCCAGAACAAGCCGCAAGATCATCATCAGCTGCGCCGTCACCGGCGCGATCCACACGCCCTCGATGTCCAAGCACCTGCCGGTGACGCCGCGCGAGATCATCGACGACAGCCTCGCCGCCGCCGAGGCCGGCGCGACCATCCTGCACCTGCACGCCCGCGATCCCGAGACCGGCAAGCCCACGCAGGACCCCGACGCCTTCCGCGCCTTCCTGCCGCAGCTCAAGCAGAGCACCGGCGCGGTGCTGAACCTCACCACCGGCGGTTCGCCGCACATGTCGGTCGAGGAACGCATGCGCCCGGCGGCCGAGCTGAAGCCCGAGGTGGCCTCGCTCAACATGGGCTCGATGAACTTCGGCCTCTACCCGATGCTCAATCGTTTCAAGGAGTTCGAGCACGATTGGGAGCGCCAGCACCTCGAGAACAGCCGCGACCTGGTGTTCAAGAACACCTTCCGCGACATCGAGCACATCCTCACGACGGGCAATGCCAACGGCACCCGCTTCGAGTTCGAGTGCTACGACACCTCGCACCTCTACAACCTCGCGCATTTCGTCGATCGCGGGCTGGTGAAGCCGCCCTTCCTCGTTCAGACGGTCTTCGGCCTGCTGGGGGGCATCGGCGCCCACCCCGAGGACGTGGCCCACATGAAGCGCACCGCCGACCGCCTCTTCGGCGACGACTACGTCTGGTCGGTGCTGGGCGCGGGCCGCAACCAGATGCCGGTCGCCGCACAGGCGGCGGCGCAGGGCGGCAACGTGCGGGTCGGGCTCGAGGATTCGCTCTGGATCTCGCCCGGCAAGCTGGCCGAGAGCAACGCCGACCAGGTGCGCAAGGCGCGCGAGCTGCTGCAGGGGCTCAGCCTCGAGGTGGCCACGCCCGACGAGGCGCGCGAGATGCTGGACCTGAAGGGAGCCGAGAATGTCGCATTCTGAGACCGGCCCCGTCGTCGTCACCGGCGGCAGCCGCGGCATCGGCGCCGCCACCGTCGAGACGCTGGCAGCCGCCGGCCGGCCGGTGGTGTTTTCCTACGCCTCGAGCGACGCCGCCGCGCAGGAGGTCTGCGACCGCGCCGCGGCGGCCGGCGGGCAGGCCGTGGCGGTCAAGGGCGACGCTGCCGACGAGGCCGCCGTCGAGAAACTCTTCGCCACCTGCATCGAGCGTTTCGGCACGCCCACCGGCGTCTTCACCAACGCGGGCATCACCGGGCCGGTCAGCAACCTCGCGGACCTCGACGTGGCCGACCTACGCCGCGTGCTCGAGGTCAACGTGACGGGCACCTTCCTGGCCGCGCGCGCCGCCGTGCGCGCCATGGGCAAGTCGGGCGGGTCGATCGTGCTGATGTCGAGCCGCGCCGCCAAGCTGGGCAGCGGCGGCGAGTGGATCCACTACGCCGCCAGCAAGGGCGCGATCGACACGCTCTGCACCGGCCTCGCGCAGGAGGTCGGGCCGCAGAACATCCGCGTCAACGCGGTGGCGCCGGGTCTCATCGCGACCGAGATCCACGCCGCGGCGGGCCGGGAGCACCGGCTCGAGACGGCGGACAAGACCGTGCCGCTGGGCCGCGTCGGCACCGTGGAGGAGGTTGCCAAGGGCGTGCTCTGGCTGCTCTCGGACGACAGCGCCTACGTCACCGGCACGATCATCGACATCGGCGGCGGCCGCTGACGGCGGCGCGGCGAGGGCCGCGCCGACATCGAGCAGGGCAGGGGCCGCGCGCGGCCCCGCTCAGACCAGGTTGCGGGGGATGGTGACGTCCCACTCCTGGTCGCGGACCTCGCGGTCCCCCTCCCAGGCCTGCATGCGGGCGGTGATGCGGAAGTTCGTCGTATCGCCGGTGAGCCGGGTCGTCGTGACGGTCTTCACCGACCAGTCGTCGCGCGCCATCTCGTGCACCCAGGTCACCTCGCCCTCGGCCGAGGTCGGATCGTCGGGCAGCACCGAGTAGCGCTCGAACCCCTCGGACGAATGGTAGAAATCCTGCGCCTTGATGCGCACGCCGCCCTCGTGGTCGCGCACCTCGACGGTGAGCCGCCCGGTGTCGCGATCCTCGCCCACGGTCCACTCCGCCTGCGGCGGCACCGAGACGGCAAGCTCCAGCGGTTCGGCCGCGCGGGGCGTGCCGAGATCGCGCACGGGTGTCTCCGTGCGGGCGCGCACCGGCAGGTCCAGTTCCGAGGATCCGGGCAGCACGGTCATGGTCACCGGCTCGGGCGTCGGCCAGGCGATGGGGAAATACCCGGTCGAGAGCGACAGCCGGATGCGGTGCCCGGCCCGGAAGGTCTGCGCGACGTGCTTGAAGGGCACCTCGACGGTATAGACCTTGCCCGGCTCCAGCGGCGCCGGGTCCTCGTGGCCGTCGCGGTGCGTCAGGTTCAGCAGCCCGTAGCTCACCCGCGTCGCGGCACCGTCCGGCGCCACGTCCACCAGGCGCGCGGCGACCTGCGCGACGGGGCGGTCGACCTTGACCGTCAGCGTCAGCCGCGCATCACCCGCGATCTCGAGGTCGGCCTCGAGCGGGGCGGTGTCGAAGGTCAGGCTGCCCGCGTCCTCGCGGCGCTGATCGCCCGGCTGGTCGCCCACATGCGCGTAGGAGCACCACTTGCCCGCGTGCTGGCCCACCCAGAGCGGCGAGCGGATTTCGAGCGCGGCATCATCGGCCGCCTTCGTGCCGCCAAGCTGCCCGTCCGCCCCCAGCGCATAGGCCGTGCGCGTGATGTTGGGCGAGGGCCACGCGGGCTCGGTGATCCAGCGGCCGTCGCGGCGTTCGTAGAAACCGCGCGGCTCGGCATGGTCCTGCATGAAGAGCCGCAGCGGCGGCTCGTCCGCGATGCCGGTGTCCTGCCCCTTGAGCCACTGGTCCCACCAGCGCGTCTCCTCGGTCAGCCAGTCGACGGCGGGGCCGGGCTCGCCCAGGTGCGGATACTTGTGCGACCAGGGGCCCACGATGCCCTTGACCGGCGAGCTCAGGTTCTCGACCAGCCGGAAGACCGAGCGGCAGTAGCCGTCGGCCCAGCCGCTGACGGCATAGACCGGCACCTCGATGTCGGCGAAATTCTCGCAGACCGAGCCGTGCTCCCAGAAGGCGTCGCGCGTCTGGTGGCGCAGCCATTTCTCCAGCCAGAGCCCGGAGCCGTCGAGCCGTTCCTCCCAGAGCGCGCGCCAGCGCTCGCCCACGTGCGCGGGATCGGGCGGCAGGGTGTTGATGCCGAACATGACCGAGGCCCAGGACAGCTGGTCGCAGAGCAGCGTGCCGCCCATGTAGTGGATGTCGTCGGCGTAGCGGTCGTCGGTCGAGCAGATGGTCACCACGGCCTTGAGCGCGGGCGGCCGAAGCGCCGCGATCTGCAGACCGTTGAAGCCGCCCCAGGAGATGCCGACGATGCCAACGCCGCCGTCGCACCAGGCCTGCTCGGCGATCCAGGCGATCGCGTCGCAGCCGTCCTGAAGCTCGATCTCGGTATACTCGTCCTCCATGACGCCGTCGGACTCGCCCGTGCCGCGCAGGTCGACGCGCACGTAGGCATAGTCGCGCGCCGCCAGCCAGGGCGCGCGGGCGTGGTCGCGTTCGAGCGTCTTGTCGTTCTTGCGATAGGGGATGTACTCGAGGATCGCCGGAACCGGCCGCGTCTCGGCGTCCTCCGGCATCCAGATCCGCGCCGCGAGGCGGGTGCCGTCGGGCATCGGGATTTCGACGTGCTCGAGTTCCCGCACCGGGCGGGGCAGTTCGGTCTCGATCTTCATGGATTCGCTCGGTCCGGGGTAGGGGCGGTTGGCGCAGGGTATTGGGCGCCGGACCATGAAAGTCCAGCGCCCGTTGCCGCTACTCGACGATATCCGAGAACTCGTAGTTCAGCTTCTTCATCACCTGCTCGTAGTTCCACAGCAGCTTGGACTGCTTGCTGGCCCCCATCCAGACCGAGGCCACCGCGAAGCTGTAGGCGTCCTGTTCGGGCAGGTCCGAGAGCATCGAGCCGCGCGTCACGTAAGAGGTGATCCGCGTGCCCTCGACCTGCTCGGCGGCGACCTCGATCTCCGCCCGGGACGGCGCGCGGGCGACCTTGGCGTCGCGGAAGAAGACCCGGTAGAAGAACTCGGCCGCCACGTTCTCGGGGCCCTCGCCGCTGGGCATGTCGGGTTTCCGGCCGAGGCCGACGTCGATGGTCACCTGCTGGTGGCTGACGCCGTCGACCATCTCGAAGAGGTCGCAGTGCGACTGCGCGATGCGGGTGTTGATCTCGAGCAGCCAGATCTTGTCCTGCACCTCGTCCCAGTAATACTCGATGTTGAAACCCGCGTTGTCATAGCCGATGTGCGCCATGATCGTGCGGGTGATCTCGTACATCTTGTCCTGCACCTTCTTCGGAAGCTGCGAGGGATAGAGGTAGTAGAAGAAGCTCAGCACCTGCGGGTAGCGGATCGAGTCGACCGTGCCGTAGGGCACCACCTCGCCGTTGTGGACGTAGCCCTCGACCGTGCACTGTCGTCCGCCGATGACCTGCTCGGCCATGCAGTAGTGGCCCTCGACGCGGCTGATCTCCTCGGGCAGGTCGGCCTGGTTCAGCACGTGGTCGAAAGGCTCGCCGATGGTGCGGATCTCGGCGCGCAGCTTCTCGATGGCGAAGTCGAAGTCCTCGGGGCTGTCGATGCGGAAGCCCAGCCGCGAGCCCGAGGACTTGATCGGCTTCACGAAGAAGGGAAAGCGCAGGTCGGCCTCGCCGATCTTCGACAGCGCGTCGTCGTCGAAGGGATCGAAGGCGGTGAACTTCGGGATGTGATCGGGGATCGACTCCCGCATCACGCAGCGCGACCAGTACTTGTGCTCGCACTTCAGAAGGCTTTCGAGCGAGGCCTGCGGCGTGCCGTATTTCTCGCAGAGGATCGGCAGCATGGTCGAGACGGGAAAGTCGATGTAGCCCACGATGGCGTCGATGGAGCCGTCGAAGGCATCGAGCGTCGCCTCCGCTTCGGCCAGCATCGCGGGAATGTCGAAGTCCTGCGTCTCCGAGACCTGCGCCGGCGTGAGCAACTGGTGGAATTCCACGTCCTCGACGCCGCGCAGGCGCTCGAGGCGCTCGGCGTTCAGCTTGTTCAGGCCGATCACGAATACGTTCTTGGTCATTGTTTCCCCCTTCGCTGGGACGTGCGCAGACCCGCCGGACGACATCCGGCGGGCGCGCCCGTGTCGGCGTTGATCAGGTCTGGGCCAGTTCGGCCTGCGTGGGGAAGCTGCGCCCCTTCAGCCGGTCTGTCGTGCCCTCGATGTCGTCCACCAGCAGCAGCAGGAAGTCGCCCTGCCGCGCCTCGTCGATGGCCCGCTCGACGGCCTCGGCCTCGCCCATGATGACCTCGACCCGGCCGGTGGCGCCCGAGTTCCGCGCCCCGTCCGAGATCAGCTTGGCGACCTCGCCCTCGGCGCGGCCGCGGGCGTCGGTCTCGTAGACGAAGACCGCGTCGCACATCTTGGCCAGCTGCGCGCCGAGCGCCTCGAGGTCCTCGTCGCGGCGGTTGCCGGGCGCGGTCGAGACGGCGATCTTGCGCTTGGTGCCCAGCCCCGAGACCAGCGGCTCGAGCGCGACCAGCGCGGGCACGTTGTGGCCATAGTCGATCAGGCACTTCACGCCGTCGGCCTCGAAGTAGTTGGTCCGCCCGGGCATCTGCGCCGGGGTGGGGTGGAAGGTCAGCAGGCCGGCACGGATGTCGTCGATCTCGACCCCGTGGCCGATGGCCGCCGCCGCCGCCGCCATGGCGTTCTGCACGTTGAAGGGAGCATGCCCCTCGAAGGCGATGGGCACGTCGTTGACCTCGACGATCTCGACGGTGACCTTGCCGCGCAGCATGACGATCTTGCCCTGCTTCACCGTCAGCACCATGCCGTGACCGGCGAGATGCTCGGCCAGCGCCGGGTTCTCGGGGTCCATGGTGAAATAGATGATCTCGCCACGGGCCCAGTAGGTGCCGTGTTCCATCACCAGCGGATCGTCGGCGTTGAGCACGCAGTAGCCGCCTTCGCCCTTGCGCTTGACCGCGTCGACCACGACCGTCTTGCACCGCGCGAGTTCCTCGAGCGTGTGGATGTCGCGCTCGCCCAGGTGATCCGAGGCGATGTTGAGCAGCACGCCCACGTCGGCCTCGTCGAAGCCGAGGCCCCGGCGCATGATGCCGCCGCGCGCCACTTCGAGCACCGCGTGTTCGACCGTGGGCTCGTGCAGCACGGCGTGGGCGGCCGCGGGGCCCGAGTAGTCGCCGCGCAGGATGACGTGGTTGTCGATCTCGACCGTGCCGGTGCAGCCCATGCCGACCGACTTGCCCGACTGGCGCAGGATATGCGTGGTCAGGCGCGTGGTCGTGGTCTTGCCGTTGGTGCCGGTGATCGCGGTGATCGGCACGCGGCCGTCGTCGGTGGGATCGGGGAACAGCATGTCGACCACGTGCTCGCCCACCGGGCGGGGATCGCCGTGGGTGGGGGCCATGTGCATGCGGAAGCCGGGGCCGGCGTTCACCTCGACCACGCCGGCCGACTGTTGCTCCAGCGGCACGGTGAGGTTCTCGGCCAGCAGGTCGATGCCGATGACGTCGAGCCCGACAAGCCGGCCGATGCGCTCCATGGCGAACTTGACGTCGGGGTGCACGTCGTCGGTCAGGTCGGTCGCCGTGCCGCCGGTCGAGATGTTGGCCGTGGACTTGAGAAAGGCCAGCTCGCCCTCGGGCAGCACGGTCTCGAGCGTCAGGCCCGCCTGTTCCAGCATCCGCTCGGTCTGTGCGTCCACGTCGATCTGGGTCAGCAGGTTCTCGTGGCCGACGCCGCGCCGCGGGTCGGCGTTCTCGATGTCGATGAGCTGCTGGATCGTGTGTTTGCCGTCGCCGGTCACATGCGCCGGGCGGCGCCTTGCGGCCGCGACCAGCTTGCCGCCGATCACCAGCATGCGGTGATCCTCGCCCTTGATGTAGCTCTCGACGATCACCGCGCCGGAGTCGTCGCGCACGCGGGCCAGGGCGGCCTCGAAGCCGGCCGCGAGATCCTCGTCATTGGCGATGTCGGTGGTCACGCCGCGCCCGTGGTTGCCCGAGAGCGGCTTGGTCACGACCGGCCAGCCGATCCAGGCGGCGGCCTCCTTCGCCTCGTCGACGGAATAGCAGATCTGGCCCTGCGGCACGGGGATGCCCGCGTCGCCGAGGATCTGCTTGGTCCATTCCTTGTCGTCGGCGATCGAGTGGCCGATGATGCCCGAGGCGTCGGTCACGGTCGCCTGGAACTTGCGCTGCTTCACCCCGTGGCCGAGCTGGGTGTAGCTCGTGCCCTCGGTCAGGTTGGTGGCGGGAATGTTGCGCGCCTTGGCGGCGTTGACGATGGAGCCGGTCGAGGGGCCGAGCGCGTTGGCATCCCGCACCTCCTTGAGGTGGTCGATGATCGGATCGAGGTCCACGTCCTCGCCGTCGTAGAGTTTCTGCACGATCTCGACGGCCGCCTCGCCGGCGGCGAGGCCCGTGGCCTCGTCGCGGTAGCGGTAGACGACGTTGTAGATGCCGGCATCGTAGCTGTCGACGGTCTTGCCGTAGCCGACCGAGAAGCCCACGAGGTTCTGCAACTCGATCGCGACATGCTCGACCATGTGGCCGGCCCATGTGCCGCGCTCGACCCGCTGCAGGAAGCCGCCCGGTTCACCGACCGAGCAGCGGTGGTCGTGGATCGTGGGGATCAGCGACTGGAGGTTCTGCGCGATGCCCGGCACCTTGTCGCTGGGCCGGTCTTCCAGTTCCTCGATGTCCAGCCGCATGTAGATCGCTTTGTAGCGGCTGTAGTAGTTCGGTCCGCGAAGAGCGCGGCATTCAAGTATCTGCAAACTCATGCTCCAGGTTTTCGGCCCGGAGCTCGTCCGGGCTTAGGACCCGTTGATCCGCCATGTCGTAGGCATAGCCGTCGACCAACGCGTGCATGATGACGTTCTGGACGCTCACCGCCTCGCCGTCACCCAACTCGAAAACATTCGAGCCGGTAATGCGGCTGCTGTCAATGAGGATGACGTGACCCGGCCCGAAGACACGCAGCAGGTCGCCGTCGAAGAAGACGGCCGCATCCTCGCCAAGACCCACGCCGAGGTATTCGGGATTGGTCGCGCCGACCTCCATCAGGCGCGAGAAACGCCCGCGCTCGAGGAAGTGGGTGTCCATGATGACGCCGTCCACGAGGCCGAACCCGGCCGACATCTTGACCGCGCCCTTGCGCAGGCAGTCGTCGGCCGGACCGCCGTAGACCATCGTGCGCGACTGGCAGGCGGCGCCCGCGCTCGTGCCGGCGATGACGGTGCCGCGTTCGTGGCAGGCGCGCAGCGTGTCCAGCGCCACCGAGGCGCCCAGCACGTTTGTCAGCCGCATCTGGTCGCCGCCCGAGATGAAGATCACGTCCGAGCGGCGGATCATCTCGACGAAGGTGCCGGATTCCGCGTCCTGCCGGTCGCGAATGCGGATATCGAGCACCTCGGAGGCGCCAAGTGCGCCGAAGGCCTGGTCGTATCCGGCGAAGACATCGTCGGGGATGCTGCTGGCCGTGGTGATGACGCCGACGACAGGGGCGTCCTTTTGCGACAGCGACAGGACCCGGCGCAGGATGTCTCCGCGCGACGTCTTCTCCTCGGCGCCGCCGATGGCGACGAGCGCGCCCTTGCGGGGCACCTGGACGGACATGTTCATTTCTTTGTCTCCGGAGGATGATGACGTCATATCGGCAACATGACTACAGCATGTCAGCAGGTGATTGACAGAGCGTATCCACTGGATGAAACGATCCGGTGCCCGCGCAGCACACATCCTGCCCTCCACGAGGCAGCCGATCGGGCGCGCGGCAGATTTTGGACCCCCATTGCAGCCGAGGGATCGCCATGACTCGCAGTTTCACCCTTGCCGTCCACGGCGGTGCCGGCGTCATGCCGCGCGCCCAGATGACACCCGAGCGCGAGGCGGCCTGTCACGCCGCGCTCGCCCGTGTGCTCGCGGCGGGCGAGGCGGTGCTGGCCGCCGACGGCACCGCGCTGGATGCCGCGGTGGCGGCGGTCTGCGCGCTCGAGGACGAGCCGCTCTTCAACGCGGGGCGCGGCGCGGTCTACACCCGCGAGGGCCGGCAGGAGATGGATGCCGCCGTCATGGACGGTCGCGACCGGCGCGCAGGGGCGGTGGCCGGGCTTTTCGGGCCGCGCAACCCGGTGCTCGCGGCGCGGGCCGTGATGGAGACCACGGACCACGTCCTCATGATGGGCGAGGGCGCGCTCGCGGTGGCGCGGGCGGCGGGGCTCGATCTCGCCGAGCCCGACTACTTCTTCACGCAGGAGCGCTGGGATACGCTGCAGGAAACGCTGCGAATGGAGCGCGAGGGCGTTCTGGACGACGATCCCTCGCGCCGGCACGGCACGGTTGGCGCGGTGGCCCGCGACCGCGATGGCAATGTCGCCGCCGCCACCTCGACCGGCGGCATGACCGCCAAGCGGCCCGGCCGGGTGGGCGACAGCCCGGTGATCGGCGCGGGCACCCATGCCGACAACGCGACCTGCGCGACTTCCGCCACCGGCGACGGCGAGGCCTTCCTGAGGCTCTGCGTGGCGCACGAGATCGACGCGCGCATGCGGCTGGCGGGGCTCAGCCTGGCGCAGGCCGCCGAGCAGGTGGTGATGAGCGATCTCGCGGCGATCGGCGGCTCCGGCGGGCTGATCGCGGTGGATCGCGATGGCCGGGTCTCGATGCCCTTCAACTGCGAGGGCATGTATCGCGGCGTGCTGACCGAGGGGCAGTCGCCGGAAACCTCGGTCTACTGAGGGGCGCGGGCATTCAGGCCAGCGAGATCAGCGCCTCGGCCACCGCCTGCGCATCGTAGCGGTCCGGCTCGGCGGCCTTCTGCAGGGGCAGGCGGTGGCACGGGATGCCGAAGCGTTCGGTCACCTCGGCGCAGTCCGAGGGCGAGACCGAGCTATCGCAGAGCACATGCGTCATCAGCCGGCGGGCGGGCACCTCTTCGCGGATATCGGCATGCAGCGGTGCCAGGATCGCGGCGACGCGGTCAGCGAGAGACTGTCCCGGCGCCTCGGGGTCGCGACCGAGGCTTGGCAGGTAGACCTTGGGCACGTGCCGCGCGGCGATGGCCCGGCCGACGCCGGCGGGCAGGAGGTTGGCGACGACGCTGGAATAGAGGCTCCCCGGCGGGTAGCAGATCACGTCGGAGCGGTCGATGAGCCTGCGGTTGCGCTTGGGCAGCGGCACCTGCGCGGGCGTGATCTCCTGACTGCCGTCGCTGAGAAAGCAGCGGGTGACGGGGCTGTCGATGGGCGGCGCCTCCTTGCCGCTGATGAGCCGCTGGCTGAGGATGCGCCGCCCGTCGGCGAGGTCGACCCCGAGCTGCAGGTTCGCGTCGACCACGGCGCGCACGGTGCCGCGCACGTCCACCATCTTGGTCATGAGGAACAGCACCGGCTCGAGCGCGCGGCCCTCGTCGAGATAGCCGCCCGCAAGGATCAGGTTGCCGATGCTGGCATTGCGGTAGTCGAAGCCGTCGGGA
Source organism: Salipiger mucosus DSM 16094 (assembly GCF_000442255.1). Classification (GTDB taxonomy): domain Bacteria; phylum Pseudomonadota; class Alphaproteobacteria; order Rhodobacterales; family Rhodobacteraceae; genus Salipiger; species Salipiger mucosus. The sequence continues at coordinate 684,844 of NZ_KE557273.1, forward strand.
ACCTGCGCGGCAAAGCTCCTGAGCCGCGCCTGGATCAGCCCGCGCATGGGTTTCGTGACGGCGGCCATCAGCGGGTGCCTGCCCCCGATCATGGCATCGAGTTCAGCGCGCAGCTCGGCCTGCGGGGCGCTGCGCGACAGCCGGTGGCTGAAGAGCGCGTAGATGTCGGGCTGGCCCAGCACGGATTCGTCCGCGAGTGCCATCAGGCGGCTCCGCAGGTCGCCCACCGCCGGCATGTCGAAGACCTCGCGCAGGATCTGCGAGCTTCCGCCGCTGTCGAAGGGCGTGATGAGGTGGATCGAGTTGTAGGTATAGTGCTTGAGCTGCCGCGAGATGCCGTTGAGCGCGCTGCCCCCGCTGAAGAACAGCACCCTCGGGCCGAGGTGCGGCGCGCTGCGCGCGCGGGCGGTGCGCAGGTCGTCGGGCAGCCTGATCTCGCGTTCGATCCGGATTTCGGTCATGTGGTCGTCACCCGGTTTTCGAGACAGGGCGGGAAACTGTCTTCGATCTGTGGCCGTCATCGGACGCATGTGTCTGCACGGACCCCGTGAACGTCATACGCCCGACAACGCCCGCTGTCATCCGCAACGGTCCGCAGGTGCTCGTGGAGGTCAAGCCGCGGCCTCGGTTGCGGCGGCGCGCTCGGCTTCCATCTCCTCGTGGATTCCTGCGGCGATTTCGCTCGCCTCTTCGCCGGGCTATCTCGACCTTGGAGCGCCTTTGGAGCGCGCTGCCCTTGCACGAACGGAGAGACCGCAATGACCGACTGGCCCGAACAGCGCCTGGCCGCGCCCGATCCCGAAACCTACGACGCGCGGCAGCGCGAGATCCACGAGGCCATCGCGAGCGGTCCGCGTGGCGGTGTCCAGGGGCCGCTCGCGGTCTGGCTGAACCGGCCCGAGCTGGCCGCGCGGGCGCAGGACCTCGGGCGCTACTGCCGTTACGACAGCGCGCTCGAGCCGCGCCTGTCGGAGCTGGCGATCCTGACCATGGCGCGGCACTGGGGCGCGGAATTCGAGTGGTACGCACACAAGTCGCCCGCGCTGGAGGCGGGCCTCTCGCCCGGGCTGGTCGAGGCGATCCGCACCGGCGCAGAGCCGCGCTTCGCGGATGCCGAGGAGCGCGTGGTGCATGCCGTCGCGCGCTCCGTGCTGGAGACCCGTGGGGTGTGCGACGCGCTTTACGCCGAGGCCGAGCAGGTGCTGGGCACGGATCGACTGGTCGACCTGGTCGGGGTGCTTGGCTACTACTCGCTGATTTCCATGACGCTGAACGTCTTCCGCATCTCGCCCCCGCCGGAGGCAGACCGGGAGCTGTCGTGACGGCGGCGCTCAGCCGATTGCGGTGACCCGGGTCACGATGGCGTCGTGATCCGACAGCGGGCGGCCGTCGGGGTCGAGAGAGGGGCGGATTTCCGTGTCTTCGAGCGTCAGGTCACGGGCGAGCAGCCAGTCGAGCTTCATCCGGCGCTCGGGCCAGCGGGTGATGAGGCTGGGGCGCGTCGTCGGCGTCTCTTCGGGGCCGCCGTGGACGGTGAAACCCGCCGCGCGCGCCACGTCGAAGAGCCCCTCGGCGCGCCAGTCGCCCGCGTTGTGGTTGCCGGTGTTGAGATCGCCGCCGATGAGCAGGGGCAGGCACGGGAAAGCGCCGTCGAGCGTCTCGATGAGGCCCTGCACCTGGCGTTCTCGGTGGGCGGGGCCGCAGGCGCTTTCGAGGTGGGTCGAGACGGCGAGGAAGGGGCCAGAGGTGGTCTCGACCGTCGCGCCGATGGCGACGCGCTCGCCCAGGCGCGGCTGTTCGGGGTCCGAGAACCACTGCCGTTCGCCATGGAGGCGCAGGGCGAAGGGATCGCGCAGCCGGGTCTTCGCCATGAGCGCGTTGCCGTGGTAGCCGCGGGCGTTGCGGTCCTCGGTGCAGAAGCCCTGCTCGACGGGGGAGCCGAGGCCCAGTTCGAGAAATTCCGCCGCGTAGGCGTAATGCATGCCCAGGGCCGCGGCCATGTCGCGCGTGGTGTTGCGCTGGGCGGTGCGGGCCATGCCGTGGTCCATCTCGGAGAGCAGCAGCACGTCGCAGTCCGCGACCTGCGCTGCCGAGGCCTCGGGGAAAAGGCAGCGTTCAAGGTTCCAGGCGCCGAGCGTCAGGGGCAGGGCGAGCTGCACGGGACCGGAGGTGCCGCCGGTCTCGACGAGGTTCATGCCCTGCACGCCCGCCATATGCGCGTCATGCGCCGCGACGGTGCGGGGCAGGCCCCGCAGCGCGAGATCGGCCCCCGTCGGGACCGGCAGTTCCGGAACGGTCTCGCGGATCATTCGGCGGGCACCGGCGCCGGTTGCGCCGCGGCCTCGATCCGTCGGCCGGTCGTGCTGTCGAAGAGGTGCACCTTCGAGGGCGCGACGGCGATCCGCACGGTTCCGGCCAGCGTCGCGTCGCCGGTGTCGACCACGGCGAGCGACTGATCGCCCACCATGCCGTGCACGATGCGCTGGGCGCCCAGCTCCTCGACGTGATCGACGCGCATGGGCAGGCCCGCGTCGGTGATGCGCAGGTCCTCGGCCCGCAGGCCCAGCGTGATCGGGCCGGGCGCGTGGGCGACGGGGGCCAGCGCGTGCCCGTCGAGCATGACCTGCCCGCTGTCCACGCGGGCGTCGAGCAGGCTCATCGCCGGGGCGCCGATGAAGGCCGCGACGAAGGTCGAGGCAGGGCGGCGGTAAACCTCGAGCGGGGCGCCGATCTGTTCGACCGCGCCGCCGTTCAACACGACGAGGCGGTCGGCCAGCGTCATCGCCTCGAGCTGGTCGTGGGTGACGTAGAGCGAGGTGGTGCCGAGCCGCTTCTGCAGCTTGCGGATCTCCATGCGCATGGAGACGCGCAGCTTGGCGTCGAGGTTCGACAGCGGCTCGTCGAAGAGGAATGCCGCGGGCTGGCGCACGATGGCGCGGCCCATGGCGACGCGCTGGCGCTGCCCGCCCGAGAGCGCGCGCGGCTTGCGGTCGAGGTAGGGGCGCAGCTCGAGCATGCGGGCGGCCTCGGCCACGCGCTCCTCGATCACGGACTTGCTCTCGCCGCGGTTCTTCAGCCCGTAGGCCATGTTGTCGCGCACCGTCATGTGCGGGTAGAGCGCGTAGTTCTGGAACACCATCGCGATGTCGCGCTCGGCCGGGTCGAGGCGGTTGACCAGCGTGTCGCCGATGCGGATGTCGCCCCGGGTCACGGTCTCGAGCCCGGCGACCATGCGCAGCAGGGTGGACTTGCCGCAGCCCGAGGGGCCCACGAGGACGATGAACTCGCCGTCGGCGATCTCGATGTCGACGCCGGCCACTGCCGGTTGCGTGCTGCCGCCGTAGGTCTTGCCGACGTTGGTCAGGGAAAGATGTGCCATCACTTGTCGCTTTCCGTCAGGCCCTTGATGAACATGCGCTGGAAGATCACCACCACGGCAACCGGGGGGACCATGGCCAGCACCGCAAGGGCGAAGGCTTCGTTGTAGTCGGGGATCTGGCTGCCGACCCAGACCTGCAGGATCGACTTGATGCCGCGCATGAGCGTGAAGAAGCTCTCGTCCGTGGTCATCAGCAGCGGCCAGAGGTACTGGTTCCAGCCGTAGATGAACATGATGATGAAGATCGCGGACATCATGGTCTTCGACAGGGGCACCAGCACGTCGATGAAGAACTTCACCGGCCCGGCGCCGTCGATGCGAGCGGCCTCGAGCAGCTCGTCCGGCACCGAGCGGAAGAACTGCCGGAAGAAGAAGGTGCCCGTGGCCGAGGCCAGCAGCGGCACGATGAGGCCGGTGTAGGTGTTGAGCAGGTGCAGCTCCGACATGACCTGGTAGGAGGGCATGATGCGCACCTCGAGCGGCAGCAGGAGCGTCGCGAAGATCGCCCAGAACATCAGGGTCGCGAAGCGGAAGCGGAAGTAGACCAACGCGTAGGCGGCCATCATCGACAGCACGATCTTTCCGACCGCGAAGCCCAGTCCCATGATCATGGAGTTGGTGAGCATCAGCAGGCCGGTCACGTCGCCGGTGAAGCCGCCGCGCTGGGTCAGGACCTTGCCGTAGGTCGCCGCGCCCTCGCTGCCGGGGGTGATGTAGAGGCCGTTCGAGTGGATATCGATGGCGGCCTGGGTCGAGGACATGAGCGCCATGACCACCGGCAGGCAGAGGAAGAGCGCGCCGAGGATCAGGATCGCGTGGTCGAGGGGTTTGATCTTCTGCATTGGCCTTACCCGTAGTGCACGCGGCGTTCGAGGAAGCGGAACTGCAGCACCGTCAGCGCCGCGACCACCACCATGAGGATCACCGACTGGGCCGAGGAGCCGCCGATGTCGTTGCCCTTGAAGCCGTCGAGATAGACCTTGTAGACCAGCGTCATCGGGTTGTTGGCGGGCTTGTCCTTCACGATGACGTCGATGATCGGGAAGGTGTCGAACATCGTGTAGGTGATGTTGATGACCAGCAGGAAGAAGGCGGTGGGCGCCAGCAGCGGCAGGGTGATGTCGCGGAACCGCCGCCAGCCCGAGCGGGCGTCGATCAGGGCCGCCTCGCGGACCGAGACGGGGACCGACTGCAGGCCCGAGAGGAAGAAGATGAAGTTGTAGGGGATCTGCTTCCAGACCGAGATGACGATGAGCGCACTCGCGGTGTCCCAGTAGTCGATGCCCACGCGCAGATCGTGACCGAACCAGGCGGCGATCTCGGTGAAGGGGCCCATGTGCATGTCGAAGAACATCATGCCGATAAGGCCCGCCACCGGCGGCGCGATGGCGTAGACCGAGATCAGCAGCGTCTTGTAGGTCTCGGCGCCGCGGATCACCTTGTCGGCCTTGACCGCCAGCAGCAGCCCGATGCCCAGCGAGAGCGCGGTCACGACGACGCAGAAGAAGGCGGTGAAGCTCGCGGTCGAGAGGTAGCCGCGGCTGGTCAGCGCGTCGGTGTAGTTGTCGAGGCCCACGAAGGTCGCGCCGAAGCCGAAGGGGTCCTCGAGGTAGAAGGACGAGGTCACCGCCTGCACCGAGGGCCAGTAGAAGAAGATGGCGACCACCGCGAGCTGCGGCAGCAGGAACATCCAGGGGGTCAGCGGGCGGTCGAACTGGACGCGCTTGACGGGGTTGGCGGTCTCGCCGGACCACCAGCGGCGGAGCCGCGCGAGGGCGCGGCCGTCCGTCTGCGCGAGGGTGAGGGGCGTGTCTGTCACGGGGCCTGTCCTGGTCTTGGCCGCGGCCGTCCCGGGCGGGGGCCGCGGCAATGGAACGGGGGCCGGCCCCTGGGCCCGGCCCCCCTCGCTGTCTCGGGTCGTGCCTACTGGGCGGTCTTGGCGAAGCGCGCCAGCAGGGCGTTGCCCTCTTCCTCGATGATGTCGAAGGCGTCCTGGACCGCGACCTCGTCCGAGAAGATGCGGTTGAACTCGCGCTCCATCACGGTGCGGATCTGCGGGTAGAAGCCGAGGCGGTAGCCCTTGGACCACTCGCCGCCCTCGAGCATCAGCTGCTGGATGCCGACTTCGGCGACCGGCTGGTCGTCGTAGTAGCCTTCCGACTTCGCCATCTCGTAGGCGGCCTCGGTGATCGGCACGTAGCCGGTCGAACGGTGCCAGAAGAACTGGGTCTCGGGCGAGGTCAGGAAGGTGAAGAACCGCGCGGTGCAGGCGTTCTCCTCGTCGGGGCGGCCGGCCATCGCGAAGAGCGCGGCACCGCCGATGAAGCTCTGCGTGCCGGCGCCCTCGATGCTGTCCCAGTAGGGCATGTAGACGGCGTCGAAGTCGAAGTCGGCCGACTGCTGCAGCCCGCCGAAGGAGCCCGAGGAGCCGATCCACATGGCGGCCTCGCCTTCCTCGAAGGGCTTGAGGTTGTCGGCCCAGCCGGCGCCGTAGAAGCCGTAGAGGTCCTCGTCGGCCCATTCCTTGAGCTTCTCGAACATCATCACCTGGTTCTCGTCGCTGACGATGATCTCGGTGCCCTCGACGACGTCGTAGCCGTTGTTGTTCGTGGCGAACTGCTGGTTGTTCCGTGACTTGAAGTTCTCGACCATCATCCAGGTGAGCTGCGATGCGGTCATCGGGATGTAGCCGGCGTCGCGCAGGGCGGGGGCGATCTGCTCGAACTCTTCCCAGGTCTGCGGCGGCTCGACACCGGCTTCCTCGAGGGCGGCACGGTTGTAGTAGAGGATCGGCGCCGAGGAGTTGAAGGGCATGCCGATGAACTTGCCGTCGCTGTCGGCGTAGAAGTTGCGCACGCCCGCGATGAAGGCCTCGCGGTCGAACTCTTCGCCCGCGCCGGTGATCAGGTCCTCGGCGGGGATCGTCGCGCCCTCGGCCGAGATGATGGTGGCGGCGCCGGCGTCGAAGACCTGCAGGATGTTGGGCTGCTCGCCCGAACGGAAGGCGGCGATGCCCGAGGAGAGCGCCTCTTCGTAGGTGCCGCGCGAGACGGGCGTCAGGTTGCACTGGTCCTGCGCGTCGTTGAACTGCTGCGAGATCTCGTTGATGACCTCGCCGTTGCGGCCGCCCATGCCGTGCCACCAGGTGATGTCGGTGGCCGCGAGGGCGGTGGAGGCGGTCAGCGCGAAGGCGATGGACGTCGAAGCCGTCTTGATCATTGTCCCGTTCCCTTGAGGATTTCTGGTGTCGCGAGCGCTAGGCGCGCAATGTGACGGAGAGGCTTCGGATTTGTGAAAGTTTGACGTAGCTGCGGGCACTTGATCCGTGACGTAGGGGGAGGGCGCGCCGGTCGTGTCGCGCGGCGCCCTTCAGAATGCGGACGGATGCCCGTTCCGGTGATATGCTGAGGGCCTGATGCCTGCGCTTGCCAGGGGAGGCCACGATGCGTGCAGCATGGAGATCGATCCCGCCGGCCCTGATCCTTGCCGCGGGGCTGGCCGCGGCGCCGGTCGGAGCCGCGCCCGTGACCTGCGAGGATCCGGCCTTTTTCGTCGAGACGGCGGAGCCCGCGACGCGCGAGATGATCTGCGCGGCCGCCTCGGGCGCCCGGCAGGCGCTGGCGCGCTGCGGGCTCGAGCAGCGGGAGCCGATCGGGATCGAGACCGTCGACAGCCTGATCCATGCCATCGGCCAGTGCCTCGCCGCCTACGACTGCACCCTGAAGCGGATCCGCATCATCGCGCCTGAGCTGCTGCGCGAGCATCTTCCGCCCGACGATCCCTACGCGGCGCTGCCGGACGAGGTGGTCTTCGGCTCGCTGCTGACGCACGAACTGGCGCATGCCATCGTCGTGCAGCAATCGGGCGACCGCGAGATCGCGCTGGTCGACCACGAATACATCGCCAACGCGCTGGAGCTTTCAGCCCTCCCGCCGGAGCATCGCGAGACCCTGCTGGACGCCGCCGGGGTCGAGCCGCCGGTCTCGGCCGATGTGATCGACCTCTTCATCTATGGCCTCGCGCCGCGCCGGTTCGCGGCGGCGGCCTATCTCTACCTCGAGGCCAACGGTTGCGGGACGGTGACCGACATCCTGGAGGGCACGGCCACCTTCCGGGTTGCCCGATAGGTTCGCGCGTCGCGAAAAGTCGCGTGCGGCCCGGGCCGGGGTCGGGCAAGACTGGCCGAAAGGCACAGGAAAGGCGCATCGGCCCCATGACCTACCGAAACCGGGTGGACCCCTTCGGAGAGCTTCACGCGACCCCTGCGCGGGGCACGCTGATGGGCAATCGCGGTATCCTGCATGACGAGAGCGGCGCGATCCGGCGCAGCCATGCGCACCCGAACTGGGTGGCCTGCGCGCTGAGCTTCAAGGATCGCAAGCGCGAGATCATGCAGCCCGGGAACTACACCGAGCTGTTCTTCCTGGACGAGGCGACGGCCCTTGCCGCAGGGCACAGGCCCTGCGCCACCTGCCGGCGCGAGCGTTACCGCGCCTTCACCGAGGCCTGGCGCCGGGTGCATGGCGATGCGCCGGAGGGGTGGTCGCTGCCGCAGACCATCGACAAGGCGCTGCACGCCGCCCGCATCGACCGCAAACGGCGCAAGGTCACCTTCGAGGCAGAGGCCGAATGCCTGCCGGATGGCACGGTCTTCGCTGTAGGGGAGGAGGCGGTTCTGCTCTGGCAGGGCAGGGAGTTCGCCTGGGGCTTCGAGGGCTATCGCCCGTGCGCCGGGCGGACCGACGGAGACGTCGCGGTGCTGACTCCGGCGCCCGTTGTCGATGTCTTGCGCGAGGGCTACCTGCCCGCCGTCCATCCCTCAGTGGGCTGACGGCGGACGGGCGCTCTGCCGGGGCCCGGTTCGCGGGCCCCGGCGGGACGTGCAGGCGGGATCAGAACCGCTGCGTGAGCGTCACCTTGTAGGTGCGGCCTGGCGCGTTGCGCGTCGGCGAGGCGAGGTGCCCGACGTAGTCGAGGTCGGCCACGTTCTCGACGCCGAAGCGCATCTCGGTGCCGTCGAGCAGGCCCTGCTCGGGCCGCCAGGTGGCGCGCAGGTTGTGCACCGTGCTGTTGGGCAGGTCGTCGCCGGTGGAGTCGCGCTTGTCGGCGGTGTGCACCACCTCCCAGCTCAGGTCGAGCCAGTCGTCCCACTTGCGGCCCAGCGTCAGCTGCAGCCGGTCCGCCGCCGCGTTGCGCCAGACATCGTCGGTGTCGTCCGGGTTGTACTCGGTGCCTTCTCCGAGGTGCCCGGCGACGTCGAAATAGACCCCGTTGCGCATCCCGTAGGAGGCTTCGAGCTCGAAGCCCTCGGTCTCGATCCGCTCGAGGAAGCCCGAGGCGGAGCCGCCGGCGCTGAAGCTGGTGATGTCCCACATCTCGGTGCGGTAGGCATTGCCGCGCAGCGCGAAGGTGTCGCCCGTCGCGAAGACGTCGCTGCCCTCGTATTCCGCGCCGATCTCGAAGGTGTGCGACTTCTCGGTGTTGTGCATCCGTGCCGTGGCGGCGTCCCCCGAGCCGAGGTCGTCGATGATCGGGAGGCCCTCGGTATAGGCGGTGCTGCCGAAGACCGACACGCCGTTGCCGACGTCGTAGGAGAGCGCAAGCCCGCCCATGAGCGCGTCGTTGTCGAAGCTGCCGTAGGTCGTGGCGCTTTCGACGGTCGAGCTTTCGTAGCGCAGCGCGGGCGTGACGGTGACCGGCCCCATCGACATCTCGTCGACCACGAAGAGCGCGACGCGGCGGTCCTCGCCGCCCGGCGCGCTTGCGGCGTCGTTGTCGGCGCGTTCGCGCAGCATCAGCTCGACGCCGCCCAAGAGGTCATGCCCGACGGTGCCGGTGTCGAAACGCGCGCGGTTCGAGACCTTCAGCTTGGTCGTCTCGTAGCGCTGGTCGGCGTTCACCGTGTCCACGAGGAAAGGGAAGGTCGGCGTGCCCTCGAGCGGCGAGGAGCCGGGCACGTAGTCGTATTCGATCTTCTGGTCGGCATAGGACAGGTTCGCGCGCAGATCGATCAGGTCGCTCGCCGGGTTGTAGCGGTAGTCGACCACGGCCTGCCGGGTGTCGGTCAGCCGGTCGACGTTGCCGAAGCTGCCGCCGGTGGTGGCGAACTGGTCGTAGGGCACGTCCTTGTCGTCGGCCACGGTGCGCGAGTAGCTGAAGGTCAGCTCGTGCGCATCGGTCTCGCCGAAGGTGAAGCGCGCCTTGGCCAGCCCCGAGGGCGTGGTGAAGGCGCTGTTGCCGATGGTGTCGCCGTCACCGTCCGTCAGGTCGCCCTGGTCGCGCCAGGTGTAGTTCAGCAGGAACTCGGCGCGCTGGGTCGGCTGCCACGCCAGCGTGGTCGAACTGACCGCCCCGTCGCCGTTCGAGCTGTATTCCAGCGTCTGCGCGCCGGCGAAGCCGGGCGTGCCGCCGGTGAAATCCGAGGCGTCCTTGCTCTCCAGTTTCACGACGCCGCCGACGATGCCCGAGCCGTAGGCAAAGCTGCCGATGGTGCCGCGCAGCACCTCGGCCTCGCGGTAGAGCAGGGGGTCGGTGAAAAGCTGCGTGCCGATGCGGTAGAGCTCTTCCGAGCCGACGCTCGCGCCGTCCACCAGAACGGCAATCTTCTGGTCGGTGCCGTAGGTCGTGTTGGCGCCGAAGCCGCGGATGTTGATGCCCGAGCCCTGCGGCGTCGTGCCGTTCACCAGCGTCACGCCGGGGACCGAGTCGATGAGCTGGGCGATGGTGCTGGCCTGACGGTCGGCGATCTCTTCCTCGCCGACGACGGTGCGCGACAGGGCCGAGCCGAAGCTCAGGTCGCGTTTGCCGCCGGTAAGGATGAGGGTCCCGAGGAATCCGGCTTCGTCCTGCGCCGCGGCGGGGGCCGCAAGCGCAAGACAGACGAGCGCGGTAGTGCCGCGCAGTATGGATGCGTGCATGTTGGTCTTCCTTCACGTGTCCGTTGGGCCGGTGCTCGCGAAGGCTGGCGTGGCGTATTCTTGGGATTTTGGGGGTGTGGCCACCCATCCGGGTTGCACCGTTACGCGATCCAGACTAAAACAGTCAAGTAATTTGCCAGCCACGCCCGGTCCCGGACGCAGCGACGCCTCATCAACGAGAAGGTGGTCCATGACCGAGACGATCGAGCTTGCCCCAGACCGAGTCCGCGCGGCGATCGCGGAAAATCCCACAACCCGTGCCCGCGACCTGGCGGACAGTCTCGGCATCTCCGAGGCGCAGCTTGTCGCCGCGCGCGTCGGGCAGGGCGCGACCCGGATCGCGGCTCATCCCGACCGGCTGATGCCGGCCGCGGGGCAGCTCGGCGAGGTCATGGCGCTGACCCGCGTGCCGGCCTGCGTGCACGAGAAGGTCGGCCGCTACGAGAACTACCACTCCGGGCAGCACGCCTCGATGGTGCTGGCCGAGGAGATCGACCTGCGGATGTTCCCCTCGCACTGGGTCCATGCCTATGCCGTCGAGACCGACGGCGAGCAGGGTCCGCGCCGGTCGCTGCAGGTCTTCGATGCGGGGGGTGACGCGGTGCACAAGATCCACCTGCGCCCCGGATCGGACCATGCCGCCTGGGCCGGCGTGGTCGAGGGCCTGGCCGAGTCCGAGCAGTCGGACCGGCTGGTCGTGGAGCCCCGCGTGCCGACCGAAGGACCGAAATCGGCGCCGGACAAGGTGGATGTCCTGCGCAAGGAATGGGCCCGTCTGACCGACACGCATCAGTTCCTGCGCCTGTGCTCCAAGCTCAAGATGAACCGCCTCGGCGCCTACCGCATCGCCGGCGCGCCCTTCGTGCGCCGTCTCGCGCCAGGCGCGGCGAACACCATGCTGCAGACCGTGCAGGCCGAGGGCATCGAGGTCATGGTCTTCGTCGGCAACCGGGGCTGCATCCAGATCCACACCGGCCCGCTGCAGCGCCTGCGCGAGGTCGGCCCGTGGCAGAACGTCATGGACCCGGGCTTCAACCTGCACCTGCGGCTCGACAAGGTGGCCGAGGTCTGGGCGGTCGAGAAACCCACCCAGCGCGGCCCGGCGATCTCGGTCGAGGCCTTCGACGCCGAGGGCGGGATCATCTTCCAGGTCTTCGGCGTGGGCAAGGAAGGCCGCGATTCGCGTCCCGCCTGGGGCCGCATCGTCGAAGGGCTCGCCTCGGCCGAGGAGGCCGCGGCATGAGGCAGGGCAGAATGCGCAGGGGTGGCGATGGCTTCGCCACCTTCATGGGCGGCATGATCGCGGCGCTTGCGATCCTGGCGGCGGTGGCGGTCAGCGCCCGGCAGGCCGAGCCTGCGGACGGGGCCGAGGCTGACGTGCTGTCGATCGGCGGCTCGGTGACCGAGATCGTCGCCGCGCTGGGTCAGGCGCACAGGATCAAGGCGCGCGACACGACCTCGACCTATCCGCCGGAACTCGCTGACTTGCCCGACGTGGGCTACATGCGGGCACTCTCGCCCGAGGGCGTGCTTTCGGTCGATCCTTCGCTCATCATCTCCGAGGATGGCGCGGGCCCGCCCGAGGCGCTCGAGGTGATCCGCGCCGCCGACGTGCCCTTCATCGAGGTGCCCGCGGCCATGTCGCCCGAGGGCATCCTCGAGAAGATCGACATCGTGGGCGAGGCGCTGGGTGTCCCGGAGCAGGCCGAGGCCCTCGCGGCCGAGGTGGGCGAAGATCTCGAAAGCGCCATCGCCCGGGCCGAGGCCCGCGCCGAGGCGCCGCGCCGCGTGCTCTTCGTGCTGTCCACGCAGGGCGGGCGCATCACCGCCAGCGGCACCGGCACGGCGGCCGACGCAATGATCCGCATGGCCGGCGGGGTGAACGCGATCGGTGACTTCGAGGGCTACAAGCAGATGAGCGACGAGGCGGTGGGTCTCGCGGCGCCCGACGTGATCCTGATGATGGATCGGGGCGGCGACCACGGGCTGCCCGACGATGAGCTCTTCGCCATGCCGCCGATCCGGGTGACGCCCGCCGCGCAGAGCCGCTCGGTTGTGCGCATGGACGGGCTGCTGCTGCTGGGCTTCGGCCCGCGCACGGCCGAGGCGGTCGAGCAGCTGTCGCAGGCACTCTACGGCGGGGACGCCTGAGCGATGGCGGCCCTGACCGAGATCTCTTCGCGTCCGCGCGACCGCCACGCGCGGGCGCGGGCGCTGCACTGGGCGCTGGCCGGAGTGCTGGCGCTCTGCTGCGCGGTGAGCCTGCAGATCGGCGCGGCTGAGGTCACGCTCACGGCGCTTCTGGGCAAGTGGCTCGCGGGTGAGCCGCTGACGATGATGGAGCGCGTGGTGCTCTTCGACATCCGCCTGCCGCGCCTCGCCATGGGCGTCATGGTCGGTGGCGCGCTGGCGGTCTCGGGCGCGGCGATGCAGGGTCTCTTCCGAAACCCGCTGGCCGATCCCGGCATCGTGGGCGTCGGCGCGGGCGCGGGGCTGGGAGCGATCCTGGCCATCGTGCTGGGCACGCTGCTGCCGGTCTGGGTGACCGACATCGCGGGCAATCACCTCGTGCCGCTCGCGGCCTTCTTCGGCGGCTGGGGCTCGACGCTGCTGCTCTACCGTGTCTCGACGCGCGGCGGGCGCACCTCGGTCGCGACCATGCTGCTCGCGGGCATTGCGCTCGGCGCGCTGGCCGGGGCGCTCTCGGGCATCCTCGTCTACATGGCCGACGACCAGCAGCTGCGGGACCTGACCTTCTGGGGGCTGGGCTCTCTGGCCGGCGCGAGCTGGGCCAAGGTGCTGGCCGCGGCGCCGCTGGTCGTGCTCTCGGTCGGGGCGGCGCTGGTGCTGGGACGCGGGCTCAACGGGCTCGCGCTGGGCGAGGCGACCGCCGCGCATATCGGCATCGACGTGCAGCGCACCAAGCTGGTGGCGATCCTTGCCGTGGCCGGGGCGACGGGCGCCGCCGTCGCGGTCTCGGGCGGGATCGGTTTCATCGGCATCGTGGTGCCGCACCTGCTGCGGCTGGCCTCGGGGCCCGATCACCGGATGCTGCTGCCCAACGCCGCGCTGCTGGGCGCGAGCCTGCTGATCCTCGCAGACGTCATCGCGCGGGTGATCATCGCGCCGGCGGAACTGCCCATCGGCATCGTGACCGCCGTGCTGGGGGCGCCGGTCTTCCTGTGGATCCTGCTGCGCCGCAGGGGACTGGTGGACCTGTGAGACTCGAGACCGAAGACATCGGCGTCCGCTACGGGCGCCACGAGGCGCTGGGCGGCGTGAACCTGCGCGCGCGTGCAGGCGAGGTGACGGCCATCGTCGGGCCCAACGGATCCGGCAAGTCGACGCTGCTGGGGGCGATCACCGGCACGCTGCCCCACGCGGGGCGCGTGATCCTGAACGGGCGCGACGTGGCGGGGCAGAAGCCCTGGGAACTGGCGGCGCAGCGCGCGGTGCTGCCGCAGGCGACGCGCCTGGCCTTTCCCTTCGAGGTGCTCGAGGTCGTCCGGCTGGGCCAGCAGGCCGGCACCGCGGGGGGCCGCGCGAACGTGCCGATGCAGGCGTTGGCCCGCGTGGGCATGGCGCATTACGCCGAGCGCATCTTCCAGGACCTCTCGGGCGGCGAGGCGCAGCGCGTGATGCTGGCCCGCGTGCTGGCGCAGGTCTGGTCCCCGGTCGAGGCGGGCGTGCCGCGCTGGCTGCTGCTCGATGAGCCGGTGGCGAGCCTCGACATCGCGCACCAGCTGCAGGTCATGGAGATCGCGCGCGACTTCGCTCGCGCGGGCGGCGGCGTGGTGACGGTCATGCACGACCTGAACCTGACGGCGCTTTTCGCCGACCGCGTGCTAGTGCTGTCCGGGGGGCGGCCGCTGGCCTTCGGCACGCCGCAGGAGGTGCTGACCGACGACACGCTCTCGCGCGCCTATGGCTGCACGCTGAAGGTCTCGCGGCCGCCCGAGCGGGCGGACATGCCCTATGTCCTGCCGCACCACGGGCAGCTGACCGGGGCCTGAGCCCGGTTAGCGCCGTCAGACTTCGATCCCGGCCGTCTGGGTCATGCCCGAGGCGAGGTAGCCGCCGTCCACCGGCATCGTGTGCCCGTTGACGTAGCGGGCCTGTTCCGAGGCGAGGAAGATGATCGAGGGCGCGATGTCCTCGGGCTCGGCGATGAAGCCCGAGGGGATCATCTTGAGGAAGTTCGCCTTGTTCTCCTCCGTATAGGCGGCGGCTGTCATCTTCGTCATCGTTGTGCCGGGCGCGATGGCGTTGGCGGTGATGCCGCTGCGGCCCAGCTCCAGCGCGATCTGGCGCGTCAGGTGCGCGATCGCCGCCTTGGAGGTGCCGTAGGCGGTCCGTCCCACGCCGGCGCGGTAGCCCGAGACCGAGGACAGGTTGACGATCCGGCCGTAGCCCTTCGCCTTCATGCCGGCGGCCGCGCGCTGCGCGCAGTGGAAGCTGCCGGTGACGTTGACGCTCATGACCGTCTCGAAATCCTCGGTGGTGAAGTCCTCGAAGGGCTCCACCCGCAGGATGCCCGCGCTGTTGACGAGGATCGTGACGGCGCCCTTCCAGGCCTCGACCTTGTCGAAGGCCGCGTCGACGGCCGCGCGGTCGGTCACGTCGAGCGCGAGGCCGAGCGCCGCGCCGCCCTCGGCCTCGATCCGGGTGACGGTCTGCGTGACGCCGTCGCCGTCGATGTCGGCCACTGCGACCGGCACCCCGGCCGCGGCCAGCATGATGGCGGTTGCCTGACCGATGCCCGAGCCGCCGCCGGTGACGAAGGCCGTGCCTTCCGCGAATGTCAGCATGAGACCTCTCCTCTTTGTCATGCGGTTGCTGCGCCGGTAGGCCGGGCTCAGCCCAGGTCCATCATGTCTGGCAGCCAGGTGATCAGGACCGGGAAGACGAACAGCAGCGTGATGGTCACGAATTCCATCGCCACGAACCACAGCGCGCCCCGGAAGACCGTCGGCAGCGGCGTGTCGCGGTCGATCCCGGCGATCACGTAGCAGTTCAGGCCCACGGGCGGCGTGATGAGGCCGATCTCGCACATCTTCACCGTCAGGATGCCGAACCAGATCGGGTCGAAGCCCAGCGAGCGCACCGTGGGGAACATGATCGGGATCGCGATCACCATCATCGAGAAGGCGTCGAGGAACATGCCCAGCGGCACGAAGACCAGCAGCAGGCAGGCGATGACGAGGTAGGGCGGAAGCCCGGAGTCCACGACCGCCTGCGCGAGCTGGTTGGGCACCTGCACCAGCGTCAGGAAATACGAGAAGACGCCCGCGCCGATGATGGTGAAGAGGATCATGACCGTGGTGTCGATGGTCGAGCGGAAGCTCTCGATGAGCTTGCCCATGAGCCCCGCGCGCCACGAGGCGCGGTGCGCCAGCAGCATCAGGAAGGCGGCAAAGGCCCCGAGTGCGCCCGCCTCGGTCGGTGTCATGAGGCCGAGGTAGATCCCGCCCATCACCACGATGAAGAGCACCAGCACCTGCCAGGCCTGTCCGGTGCCGACGACCGCCTCGCCCCAGCCCGCGCGACGCGTCACCGCCTCGCGCGAAGCGCCCCGCCGGGCGATCACGTAGATGCCGCCCATGAAGACCAGCGTGGTCAGCAGCCCCGGCACGATGCCCGCGATCAGCATCTTGCCTGCCGATGTCTCGGTCAGGGCGGCGTAGAAGATCAGCAGCACGCTCGGCGGGATCAGCACGCCCAGCACGCCGCCCGCCGCCACGGCGCCGGCCGAGAGCGAGGGGTCGTAGCCCGCCTTCTTCATCTCGGGCAGCGCGACGCTGCCCACGGTGGCGGCGGTGGCCACCGACGAGCCCGAGGTCGCGGCGAAGCCCGCGCTGGTCAGGATCGAGGACATCGCCAGGCCGCCGGGCAGGTGGCCGACCCATTTCGAGGCGACGTGGAAGAGCTTCTTGCCGACCTCGGCGTGGTGCGCGAAGGCGCCCATCAGGATGAAGAGCGGGATGATGACCAGCGTATAGACCGCGGTGGTCGAATAGGGCAGGGACTTCAGCCGCGTGAGCAGGAAGGCGAAGTCCTCGACCATGATGATGCCGGCCGCACCGGAGAGCGCCAGCGCCGCGAAGACGGGCACGCCGGTGGCCATGAAGAAGAAGATCAGCGCAACCGCGATATACGGTGCGAGAGACGGGTCCATTCGGGTAACCTCTCAGAAGCGGGGCGGCGGAGGCCGCGGTCAGGCCTCGGTTGCCGGCCCGGTCGTGGTCGTTTCCGGCTCGTCCTCGACGAGGGCCGCGATGGCATGCACCGCCATCTGCATGGCCGCGAACCAGAGCCCCAGCGCGAGGCCGGCCTTGGTCCACCAGATCGGGACCTGGATGTAGCCCCAGCGGAATTCCCAGATCGAGATCGAGTAGATCGCCTCCTGCGTCGCCGGCCATGCGAGCATCAGGAGCGCCAGCGCCCCGCAGCCCCAGGCAAAGCCCATGGCGATCCGGTGCGGCAGGCCCGACAGCCGGGTCGACAGGATGTTGACGCGGATGTGGGCCCGGTCCTGCTGGCCCCACATCGCGCCGAGGAAGACGATCATCACGAGGCTGAGCTCGGACATCTCGAAGACGCCCGAGATCGGGTCGCCGGTCAGCGCCCGCGCGACGACGTCGGCGGTGATGCCGAACATCAGGAAGGCGAGGAAGAGGGCGGCAACCACCCCGAAGACGTCTGATACCAGCTTGAGTGCTTTCTTGGTCTTGTTCATCGGTCATCCATTCCGAAGCGGTTGCCTGCCGCGCGCGCCTTACGACGCCTGCGCGATCTCGTAGGGACGGGGCAGGGTGCCCTCGGGGTCGTACTTGGCGATGGCATCCGAGATCATCGACTGCATCTCCTCGCCATCGATGCCGGCCTGCGGCGCGACGGTCTCGACCCACTTGTCGACCTGCGCGGGCTGGACGAGCCCGCGGGCGCGTTCCTTCTCGGCATCCGACACCGTGCCCAGATTGACGCCCTCGGACTGCGCCGTGTCGACGTAGCGCGACAGCACGTCGCCGTAGATCTCGCCGAACTTGCCGCCGTAGATCTCGTCCACAATCTCGTCCGAGACCTTGCGCACGTCGTCGGGCAAGCCGTCGTAGACCGCCTTGTTCATGATCGTCGCCGAGGGCGCGTGCGGGCCGTCGCCGATGTCGTAGAAGTTCGGCGCGATCTCGTGCAGCTTGTAGGCCACGGCGGTCACGAAATCGAAGCCGTAGACACCGTCGAGGATGCCGCGCTCGAGCGCCGGGTAGACCTCGGGGGCCGCCATCGGGATCGCGGTGCCGCCAAGCGCCTCGATCACGTCGGTCGCCACGCCGTAGCCGCGGATGCGCTTGCCCTTGAGGTCCTCGAGCGACTCGATCGGCTCGCGCAGGATCAGCGGCGCGTAGTTCCAGTTGGTCCAGTAGAGCACCTTGGAACGATGGCGCTGCTCCCATTCGGCGCGCAGGGGCTCGTAGGTCTGGTAGATCTCCCGGCAGACCCGCTGCAGCGCGTCGGCGCGGTTCATGCGGAAGTACCACTCGAGCCCGCGCGTCACCGGCAGCTCGGCCTGGTAGTAGCCGGGCGAGATCAGCGTGATCTCGGATGTGCCGTCGCGCGCCGCCGCGAGGTGCTCGCCGACCTTGTTCAGCGAGCCGGACCAGTAGCGGCGGATCTCGACCTCGCCGTTGGTGCGCTTCTCGAGCTCGTCGAGATACCAGCGGTCGGTCCACGAGGGACCCGCGCTGTCCGACACGTAGCTGTCGAACTTCAGCGAGGTTGCCGCCGAGACGATGCTCGGCGCGCCCATCACGAAGGCGCCACCGGCGACGGCCGCGCCGGATTTCAGGAATTGTCTACGCTGCATGGTATCCTCCCTTTTCAGCGTTTGCCCGCGCGGGGACGTTCACACCTCCTCCTCCGAGAGGGCGGCGCGTTCGCGCAGGCTGGTCTTTAGAACCTTGCCGTAGCTGTTCTTGGGCAGCTCGGGCACGAAGACGTATCGCTTCGGCTTCTTGAACGAGGCGATCTGCGACCGGCACCAGCTCTCCAGCGCGGCCTCGTCGCAGGCGCCGTCCTCGGCCTGTACGACGAAGGCCACGACCTCCTCGCCCCACTCGGGGTGGGGGGCAGCCGATGACCGAGACCTCGAAGACGCCGTCATGGGTCAGCAGCGCCTCCTCGACCTCGCGCGGGTAGATGTTGGTCCCGCCCGAGATGATGACGTCCTTGGAGCGGTCGGTGAGGGTCAGGAACCCGTCGCCGTCCAGCCGGCCAAGGTCGCCGGTCCGGAGCCAACCGTCGATCACCGTCTCGGCGGTCGCCTTGTCGTTGTTCCAGTAGCCCTTCATGACCGTGTCGCCGCGCACGACGACCTCGCCGGTCTCGCCCTCGGGCATGTCCTGCATGGCGTCGTCCACGACCCGGACCTCGACGCAGGACTGCGCGATCCCGACCGAGGCGCGGCGCGCGTCCGCCCTGGGGTGCGTGCGGTCCGCGACCAGGTCGCGCGGCATGGCGGTGATGGTCATCGGGCTCTCGCCCTGGCCGTAGATCTGCACGAACTTCGGCCCGAAGACCTCGAGCGCGCGGGTGATGTCGGCCAGGTACATCGGGCCGCCGCCGTAGCTGATCGTGCGGATGCCGGTGCCGTCGTAGCCGGTGGTCTCGGCGTGGCGCATCAGGCGGGTGATCATCGTCGGCGCGGCGAAGAACACCAGGTTGCCCAGCCGCTCGGCCAGGTGCTGGATCTCGGCCGGATCGAAGCCCTTGGAGTCGGGGATCACGTGGCAGCCGCCGGCGCGCACGAACTGGAAATTGTAGAGTCCCGCGCCATGCGACATCGGCGCGGCGTAGAGCGAGTGGTCCTCGGCCGAGACGGTGTCGACGTCCAGCGCATAGCTCGTCGCCATCATGCGCAGGTTGCGGTGCGTGGTCATCACGCCCTTGGGCCGCCCCGCGGTGCCCGAGGTGTAGAAGAGCCAGGCGATGTCGTCGTCTTCGACCGCGACCGGCGGGCCGTAGTCGGCGAGCGCCGCCCCGGCGATCGCGCTGGCGAGGGGGGCCGAGCGGATGCCGACCTCGGGGCAGGCGGCGCCGGCCTCGTCCTCGCGGTCGCAGATCTCGCCGGTTTCGGTGATCGCGAGTTTGGCCTCGGCGTTCTCGATGATCCAGGCCGCCTCGCGCGGGTGCAGCTTGTTGTTGATCGGCACGATGGTCGCGCCGATCCAGAGGACGCCGTAGACCACCTCGAGATACTCGGCGCAGTTCTTGGCAAAGAGCGCCACGCGGTCGCCGCGCCCGATGCCGTGGGCCGACTGCAGGTGGCGCCCCAGCGCACAGGCGCGGCGGGCGAAGTCGCCATAGGTCGCGTGCAGGTGCTCGCCCGCGCGGATCGCGGGCGCGTCGGGGCGCACCAGTCCCGTCTGGTGAAGCCAGCTCGCGAGGTTCATGGGATCAGGCCTTCTGCGTTTCGAGGATCGAGACGTAGTTGGCGACGGCGGAGCCGCCCATGTTGAAGACGAGGCCGACCCCGGCGCCCTCCTTCTGCATCTCGCCCGCGCGGCCCGTGAGCTGGCGATGGGCGAGGGCGTGCATCGACACGCCGGTGGCGCCCACCGGGTGCCCCTTGGCCTTGAGCCCGCCCGAGAGGTTCACCGGCAGCCGGCCCTCGCGGTAGACGGTGCCCTCTTCCAGCGCGCGGTGCCCCTCACCCTTCGGCGCGAGGCCCATGGCCTCGTAGGTCAGCAGCTCGGCGATGGTGAAGCAGTCGTGCACCTCGGCGAAATCCACGTCGCCCAGCGTCAGCCCGGCCTCATCGAAGGCCATGCGGAAGGCGCGCTCGGGGCCCTCGAAGGCAAGGAAATCGCGGCTCTTCATGGGCAGCAGGTCGCTGACGTGCACGGCGGCACGGATGCGCGTGCTGCGCTCGAAGCGCGCGGCGTCCGCCGCGGGGACCAGCACCACGGCCGCGGCGCCGTCGGTGACCAGCGAGCAGTCCGTGAGGCGCAGCGGCGGCGCGATCTCGGGGTTCTTGTTGGTGACCCGGCTGGTCTCCTCGAAGGTGAATTCCTTCTGCATGTGGGCCAGCGGGTTCTTCATCGCGTTGGCGTGGTTCTTGACCGAGATCCGCGCCATCGCGTCGAGCGGGCTGCCGTGGCGCTCGGTGTAATCCCTGGCCGCGACGCCGAAGACCTGCGGAAAGCTCAGCGCCTGTTCCTCGGCGTCGTTCTGGTAACCGGCGCCGGCCAGCGCGGTGGTCACGTCGGCGGTCGAGCGATGGGTCATCTTCTCGGCGCCCACCACCAGCACGGCGCGCGCCTTGCCGGCGTCGATCGCGTTCATGCCCGCGTGGATCGCGGCCGAGCCCGAGGCGCAGGCGTTCTCGGCGCGCGCGGCCGGGGTGAAGCGCAGCTCGGGGTAGGCCTGGTGGATCAGCGACGAGGCGAAGCCGTCGCTCACCATGCCGGAGTTGAAATGTCCCAGGAACACCGCGTCGATCTCGGCCGGGTCGACGCCGCTGTCCCCGACGGCCTCGCGCACGACCTCGACGATCATCTCCTCGAGATTGGCCTCGAGTCGTCCGAACTTCGTGTGGCCGCTGCCCACGATGGAAATCTTGCCGGTCATGTCGTCCTCCCTCACTTGGCGGAAAAGGTGGCATGACCGTGACGACGGAGATATGCGTAGATATACGTATTTATCTACGTATGACTACGTAGGGTCCTGCGTAGGGAGCACGCGATGATCGACACCTCAACCGCGGCCAAGGCCGGTCTGCTGGCCTTCCGGGAATCGCCCGTCGCGCACCTGGTGGTGCGCCACCGTCGCATCGTCGAGGTGAACACCGCGCTCGAACGGCTGTTCGGCTACCGCCGCGACGAGCTGGTCGGGCGCTCGGTGCAGCGGCTCTACCCCTCGATCACCGACTTCAAGCGGCTGGGCGAGGCCTGCGAGAGCCAGATGCGCGCCACGGGAGCGACCTTCTGGGAGGACGAGCGCTTCATGCAGACCAGCGATTCCGAGGTCTTCTGGGCCCGTGCGCGGGGCACGACGCTGTCGCCCGAGGACCCCTTCGCGCTGATGATCTGGGCCTTCGACCGCGTCGAGGAGCGGCAGTATCGCTCGGTCCGCCTGACCCCGCGCGAGCGCGAGATCGCGCCGCTGATCGGGCAGGGGCTGACCTCGCGGATGATCGGCGAGCGGCTGGGCATCTCGACCCGCACGGTCGAGACGCACAGGGCGCGGCTGATGAAGAAGTTCGGCGTCAACAACACCGCCGAGCTGGTCTCGCAGATCGTCGTCGCGATCTGACCGGCCTTGCCGGGGCGCGGCTCAGGCCCGGATCTCCGAGCGGTGCTCGAGGAACCACTTGTAAGTGGCGGCGAGCCCGTCTTCCAGCTCGATCCGCGGACGCCAGCCCATGGCCTTGAGCAGCGAGTTGTCCATCAGCTTGCGCGGCGTGCCGTCGGGCTTGTCGGGATCGGTCAGGATGCGGCCCCGGAACCCGGTCGCGCGGGCGATCATCCCGGCCAGCTCGCGGATCGAGACGTCGCCACCGCTGCCGATGTTGATGTGCGACAGCATCGGCCGCGTGTTCGACTGGTAGATCGCGAGCGGCAGGTCCAGCAGGAACAGCGCAGCGACGGCCATGTCGTCGACATGCAGGAACTCCCGCCGGGGCGTGCCGGTGCCCCAGATCGTGACATCGCTCGCCCCCGACTGCACCGCCTCGTGAAAGCGGCGCATCAGCGCGGGGATCACGTGGGCGTTCTTCGGATCGAAGTTGTCGCCCGGTCCGTAGAGGTTGCAGGGCATGACCGAGCGGTAGTCGCGGCCATACTGGCGGTTGTAGCTCTCGCACAGCTTGATCGCCGCGATCTTGGCGATGGCATAGGGCTCGTTGGTCGCTTCCAGCGTGCCGGTGAGCAGCGCCGCCTCGCGGATCGGCTGCGGCGCATTGCGCGGGTAGATGCAGGACGAGCCGCATTGCAGCAGGCGCTGCACGCCGGTCCGGTGGGCCGCGTGGATGACGTTGGCCTCGATCATCAGGTTCTCGTAGATGAACTCGGCCGGGTAGGTGTTGTTGGCGTGGATGCCGCCGACCTTGGCGGCGGCGAGGATCACCACCTCGGGCTGTTCGGCGTCGAAGAAGGCCTGCACGGCGCGCTGGTCGGTCAGGTCGAGCTCGCGCCGGGTGCGGGTCACGATGTCGACCCGTTCGCCGGTGCCGCGCCGGGCCTCGAGCGCGCGGACGATGGCGCCGCCCACCATGCCGCGGTGCCCTGCCACGTAATACCTGGTCATGCCGGCATCCCTCCCGTCTGTCTCATCCGCGCTATCGTCCGAAGGCCACGGGGATCGCGTGGCCGTTGTCGCGCAGCGTCGCGTACTGGCGCGCGGTGGCGAGGTCGGCGGCGACCATCTCGGCGCACATCTGGCGTGCGTCGGTCTCGGGCGTCCAGCCAAGCCGCTCGCGTGCCCGCGTGGCGTCGCCCAGCAGCGTCTCGACCTCGGCCGGCCGGAAATAGGCCGGATCGATCCGCAGGATCACGTCGCCCGGCTTGACCGCCGGGGCCGACGGGCCCCGCGACCCGCTCGACCCGCGCGACCTCGTCCACGCCCGAGCCCTCGAAGGCCAGCGTCAGCCCCAGTGCCGCGGCAGACCATTGCACGAAGTCGCGCACGGAGTGCTGCTGCCCGGTGGCGATGACGTAATCCTCGGGCGCGTCCTGCTGCAGCATCAGCCACTGCATGCGGACGTAGTCGCGCGCGTGTCCCCAGTCGCGCCGCGCGTCGAGGTTGCCCATGTAAAGGCAGTCCTCGAGCCCCATGGCGATATTGGCGAGGCCGCGGGTGATCTTGCGGGTGACGAAGGTTTCGCCCCGGCGCGGGCTCTCGTGATTGAAGAGGATCCCGTTGCAGGCGAACATGCCGTAGGCCTCGCGGTAGTTCACCGTGATCCAGTAGGCATAGAGCTTGGCCACCGCGTAGGGCGAGCGTGGGTGGAAGGGCGTGGTCTCGCGCTGCGGGATCTCCTGCACCAGCCCGTAAAGCTCGGAGGTCGAGGCCTGGTAGAAGCGCGTCGTCTCCTGCAGCCCGAGAAAGCGGATCGCCTCGAGCAGGCGCAGCGTGCCGAGCGCGTCGATGTCGGCGGTGTATTCCGGCGACTCGAAGCTGACGCCGACGTGGCTCTGCGCCGCGAGGTTGTAGACCTCGTCGGGCCGCACCTCGGACAGGATGCGCGTCAGGTTCGAGCTGTCGCTGAGGTCGCCGTAGTGCAGGTGAAAGCGTGGGTCGTGGTCGTGCGGGTCCTCGTAGAGGTGGTCGATCCGCTGCGTGTTGAACTGCGAGGCGCGGCGCTTGATGCCGTGAACCTCGTAGCCCTGCGCGAGCAGGAATTCGGCGAGGTAGGACCCGTCCTGGCCTGTGATACCGGTAATGAGAGCACGTTTCATGCGGGACTCGTCTCCTGTTGGGGCTGGCCCGATCCCCGGCGCCGGTTGCGGCCCGCGGATGCGGCAAGGACATGCTCCGGTTTTAGCCGAGGCCCGGCCGTGCGCGGCCTCGGACCATCCGGCGTGCGGATCATCCCTTCGATGCCCGCCACCCCCTTTTGGGTGAGGCGGCGGGCCGGGGTGCTGCGATCAGAGGAGCGCATCGGCCGGGTCGAAGATCACGTCGACCCAGTAGTTCGCGGCGTTGAAGCTGTACTCCGGGAAGATGCCCGTGGCGCCGGAGCTGAACACGCCGTTGCCCGCGCTGGCCGCCGGTGCGCTCAGGATGCCTTCGCTGCCGGTCCAGGCCGTGCCGAAGAAGTCCACCGTGAAGGCGTAGTTCTGGGTCGTGCCGTAGGAGGCGACGTAGAGGGTGTCCGCGTCGATCGCCACCGGCGCCGCGAGCAGCGCCGTCTGCCAGCCGCTCTGGCCCGGCGTCGAGCTGACCGTCGCGCTGGCCAGCAGCGTGCCGCCCGCGTCCCAGAGATTGAGCGTCCGCGTGTCGGTGTCGCCCGCGTCCGCGGCGCCCCGCCAGTAGCGCAGGGCGGTGATCTCGCCGTCCTCGGCAGAGAGGAACCGCACGCCGAGTTCGTAATCGGTGGAGTCGCCGGTCTCGGTCTGCGCGGGGGCGTCGCCCGGACCGAAGAGCGACAGGGCGTCGGGTGCGGGCTCCGGGTCGATGTCGGTCACCTCGACGGTGATCGCCTGTTGCACCGCCGGGTTCGTGCCGTCCGAGACCGACACGATCACGTCGTAGACATTGTCGCCGCCCACGTCCCCGGGGGTCTCGAAGTCGGGCTGCGTCGCGAAGGTCAGCAGCCCCGTGTCGGGCGAGATGTTGAAGGCGCCGGCATCCGCCCCGCCCGCGATCGCGAAGACCAGCGTGTCGGCGTCGGGATCGCTTGCAGTCAGGGTGGCGGCGACGGTCTGATTCTCCTCCGCCGTGAAGGCGGTCCCGGCGAGCGTGAAGGCGGGCGGGTCGTTCACGATGGGACCGGCGCGGAAGCCGACGTCGACCCAGTAGTTCGACCCGAGGTAACTCTGCGTCGGATAGCTGCCCGTCCCGCCGGCCGCGTAGACCCCGGCATTCGCGGGTCCGGTCAGCATGCCGCCGGGTCCGTCCTGCGGGAAGCCGAAGTATCCTTGACTCACCACGTAGTTCTGGGTGGTCCCGTAGGATACGGTGTAGGTCTCGCCACTCGCGATGGACACGGGCGTTTCCAGCACGCCCACCTGCCAGCCGCTCTCGCCCGGGCCCGAGGCCACGGTGACCGAGGCCAGCAGTGTCCCGGTGCCATCCCAGAGGTTCAGCACCCGGCTGTCGTTGTCGCTGGCGTCGGCCGCGCCGCGCCAGTAGCGCAGGCTGTCAATCTCGCCCGAGCCGGCGGCGGTGAAGCGGGTGCCGAGCTCGTAGTCCGTCGCATCGCCGGTCTCGGTCACCGCCGGGCTGCTGCCCGGCGCGAAGAGCGTCCAGACCGCATCGTCGGTCTCGTCGGCCTTGTCGGTGACGGTGATCTGCATGGGGTGCGTCACCGACGGGTGGAAGCCGTCGGTGACCGCGACCGTGACCTCGTAGAGGTTGTCGCCGTCCGCGTCGGCCGGCGCCTCGAAGTCGGGCGCGTAGACGAAGGACAGCGCCCCGGTGACCGCGTCGATGCTGAAGGCGGCGGCGTCGGCGCCGCCCGCGATGGTGTAGGACAGCGCGTCCGTGTCGGTGTCGTCGGCGGTCACGACGGTCGCAAGCACCGCGTTCTCTTCGACGTTGAGTGCCGAGGGCGTCAGGAAGATCGGTGCCTCGTTGTCGATATCGCCCGGCGTGAAGGTGACGTCGACCCAGTAGGACGAGCTCTCGAAGCTCTGCGTGGGCATGATCGCGCCCGAGCCCGAGGCGTAGACGCCCGCGACATCGGACGGGGCCGTCAGCAGTGCGAAGGGATCGGAGTAGGGCGCCGAGAAGAAGCCCGAGGTGCCGACGTAGTTGTTCTCGGTCTCGTAGGACACGGTGTAGGTGCGCCCGGCAAGCACGTCGACCGGGGTGGACAGCACGGCGGTCTGCCAGCCGCTCTCGCCCTGCTGCGAGACGAACTCGACCGTTGCCAGAAGGGTCCCGTCCTCGGCCCAGAGGCGCCCGGTGCGGGTGTCGGTGTCATCGGCGTCCGAGGCGGCCCGGTAGTAGTGCAGCTCGGTGATCTGGCCCTGTCCGCCCGTGCTGAAGCGCGTGCCCAGCTGAAGCGGCCCGCCGGCGTCATAGACCTGTCCCGTGAAGTCCGCCCAGGGATCGAACATCGAGATGGACTCGGGCGTCGTGGTCTCGATCACCGTGGTCTGGAGCGAGGCCAGCACCGGCAGGTTGAGGCTGTCGTCGATGGCCCGCACGAGGATTTCCTGCGTCGCGATCGTGTCGGGCGACCAGGTGTAGCTCCAGGTGCTCGTGCCGCTGGCCGGGCGCCAGGTCGCGCCGCCGTCGAAGGACAACTCGACGAGCGCGACCGCGCCGTCGTCGGTCAGCGGATTGCCGTCGTCGTCGGTCGCCGTGCCGGTCAGCACCACGGGCGTGCCCGCCGGAACGGTCGGGGGCTGGGCGTCGATCGTGGCACTCGCGGGGGTCACGTCGGTCGATGCGGTGGCCCGCACCAGCCCCTGCGAGGCGAGCACGGCGTCGGTCTCGCCCGGCTGGATCTGCATGTCTGCAAAGAGGTTCACCACGAACTGCTGGATCTCGGCGTTCTCGATGTTGGCGCCGTAGGGTTCGCTGTCGTGGTTGTCGGTCAGCGCCCAGGTCCAGAACACCGTGCCCGCGCCAAAGACCAGCGCGCCGCTTTCGGCACGGTAGAGCGACAGGTTGTGCGTCGCGGTCCCCGGTTCGACCGTGTTGCCCTGGTCGACGAGGATGCCGCTCCAGTCCAGCGTGGTCGCGGACAGGTGCACCAGGCCGGCAGGCCGGTACTCGTTGTCCGGCGAGGTGTTCCACTCGTAGCCCAGGATGCCCGGCGAGAGGCCGGTGTCCCCGGTGCCGGAGAGATCCGTGTCACGCCAGAAGCGCAGGCTGGCATAGTCCTCGGGCACGTCGAGCGCGCCGCCGAACTCGCCGGTGCCGTCGGGCCCGAAGAGCTGCCCTGTCAGCGAGGTCTCGGCGCAGTTGCACAGGTCGGGCTGGCCGGTCAGGGGCGGTCGGTCGGTCGCGTCGCCGGCCAGCGGGTTGCCGATGAAACGGTCGTCGCGCCATGTGCCGGTCCAGATGTTCGCCGGGTCGAGGTTGACGTAATCCTCGGGGCCCGCGTTCTGGTCGAGCACCGCCCAGGTCTCCTTGTAGCAGACCAGCGTGCGGTATTCCTGCCCGTCGATGGTGCTCGTCTCCCAGCGGGTCTTCCAGTAGACCTCGTTGCCGCTCCAGAACAGCAGGTTGACCCCGGCGTCTCGCGCGTCCTCGACGTTGTAGCGCTGGTCGGCGGACCAGTACTCGTCGTGGCCGACCGAGATGAAGGCGCCGTAGTTCTCGAGGTACTCGGACCCGAGCCGGTCGGTGTCGATGCCCGACATGTAGGCCACGTCGTAGCCGTTCTGCTCGAGCCACCGGATCGCCGCGTAGTCGGCCCCGAAGAGGTAGTCCTGCGCGCCCGCGGCCGGTCCGCCCTGTTCGCCCTCGATGCCGCGGGTGATGAACGGGCGGTTGTAGCTCACGGCGTAGGCGCGGTTCTGGGCAAAGCCCCCGGCGCCGGGGATCTCGGGGTTCTCGATGGTGCCGCTGGCGTCGCCGTAGAAGTTGGCGCCGATCTCGCCGTTGTTGCCGATCCAGCCGTTGTAGGCATGCCAGGTGGTGTCCGAGGTCTGCAGCACGATGTCTGCCGGCCGGTCGTCCTCGCGCACCACGAAGGGGATCTGGTTCACCGCGCCGTCGATCGGATCGCCGTTGGCGTCCAGCCGCTGCACCCGCGCGAGATAGACCCCCGAGACCGCCTCGGCGGGGATGTCCCAGCTGTCCGTAATGCTCCAGTTGCCGGCATCCGCCGTGCCGGTGGCTTCGATGAAGACCGCGTCCGGCTGCACCGTCGCGTCGGTGTTGGTCCACGAACCCACCATCCGCGCCCCGTCACCGCCGTAGTAGCCCAGCCGGAAGATCTCGACGATGTAGTCGCTGCCGGGATTGTCCGAGACGTTGATCTTGAAATCGACGGTGTCGCCCGCATTGATGCTGAACTCGGTGGTGAACCCCTCGATCAGGCGCGAATGTTCGACGTCCCAGTAGGACTGTGGCGTGCGGCCGTCCGTGCGGGCGTTTTCTTCGACGATTGCGTTTGTGGGCATGCGCTGTCTCCTGGGTGGGGTCTCAGATGCGGGCGGTGCCGGCCGCGTGTCGCGGCGGCAGGGTGGGGGGCGCGGGCCTGCGGATGGTCGTGCGGCAGGCGTCCATCGCGGCCGTGATGGCCGCCCGGTTCATCTCGGGGGTTCCGATGAAGACGATCTCCTGCCGCCGGTCGCCGTAAGGGGGACGCCAGTGCCGGGCGATGCGGGCCACGGCCTCGGGGTCCTCGGGCCACTGGGCGCGGGGCACCGCCGCCCACCAGCGGCCGGTGCGACGGATCGCGCTCAGCTGGCCGGCCAGGCTGATCTCCATCACCGCGGCGGGTTGCGCGGCGGTCCAGAAATGCCCCTTGGCGCGCAGCACCCCGCGGAAGAGGCAGGGCGCCCCGCCGCCGAAAACATGCCGCACCCGGTCGAAATCGAGCGGCGCCCGCGTGCGCCAGACAAAGGACGACAGCCCGTATTCCTCGGTCTCGGGGACGTGGTCGGCAAAGCCGTGCAGTTCCTTGAACCACATCGGGTGGCTCCGGGCACGGCGCGGATCGAAGAGGCCGGTGCCCAGGATCTCGTCCGGCGCCACGTCGCCGAAATCGGTCTCGATCACCCGCGCGTCGGGGTTGAGCGCGCGCAGGATGCGCCGCGCCTCGGCGGTGCGCTCGGGCCCGGCGGTGCCGACCTTGTTGAGGACGATCAGGTCGGCGAACTCGATCTGGTCGACCAGCAGCTCGACCAGCGTGCGGGCGTCCTCGTCGTCGCGCGGCTCGGTGCGGTCGCGCAGGAAATCGCGGCTGGCGAAGTCGTTCAGCAGGTTGGCGGCATCGACCACCGTCACCATCGCGTCCAGCCGCGCGACCTCCGCCAGGCTCGCGCGGGTGTCGTCGCAGAACTCGAAGGTCGCGGCGACCGGCAGCGGCTCGGAGATGCCGGTGGATTCGATCAGCAGGTGATCGAAGCGCCCGGCCTCGGCCAGCCGCCGCACCTCGAGCAGCAGGTCCTCGCGCAGGGTGCAGCAGATGCAGCCGTTGGTGAGCTCGACCAGCGTCTCCTCGGTCGCGCTCAGACCGGCCCCGCCCGAGCGGATCAGGTCGGCGTCGATGTTCACCTCGGACATGTCGTTGACGATCACCGCCACGCGCAGGTCGCCGCGCGTGTTGAGCAGCCGGTTGATCAGCGTGGTCTTCCCTGCGCCGAGAAAGCCCGAGAAGACGGTGGCCGGCAGCCGCGTGTCTTGCGGGGCAGGGCCGGAAAAGGTCGGCGATACTGTCATGGGAACTCCCTTGTGCCCTCAGCCCTGCCCGAATAGCCGCGCACCCAGTCCGGGGCGCGACGAGACGGTCAGGCGGTCGGTGAATCCGTAGAGGCGATGGCGGCGCGGCTGCACGTCCGCGACAAGCGAATAGACCTGCGGCGCACCCAGCTTGGCCAGAAGGCCGGCGGCCAGTTCGACCACGGCGCGCGGCGTGCGGCCCCAGCGCAGGACAAGCAGCACCGGCCCGCCCAGCCGCGCGAAGCGCAGCGAGCCGGGGCTCAGCAGCGGCGGGGCATCGACGATGACGATCGCGCCGTCCTCTTCGCCCCGGGCGGTCACGGCCCGCAGCGCGGCCGCGACGTCGCCGCCGTGGCGTGTCACCAGCTTGGGCAGCTCGAGATGCTGGATCCCGTCGTCCGGCCGGGCCTTCGCCCCCGCCGATCCGCCGATAAGATGCCGCAGCGGGCTGACGCCGGCCGCCCGCGTCTCGACCAGGCGCACCTTGCGGCCGGTGGCGGCAAGCTCGAGCGCGATCCACCCGGCCACAGGAACCGCCATGTCCTGGCCGCGCGGCGCCGTGACGGTCAGCAGGCGTGGCAGTCGCCCGCCGTGGGCGCTTTCCAGCATCAGAAGCATGTCTCGCAAGGCCTCGGTCGCGGGCGTGACGGTCCGGCGGTCGACGTCCCGCCGCATCGTGCGCTTCTGCGCCCGCGTGAATTGCGGCCAGAGCCCCACCGGCTCGAGATGCGGCAGGTGGGCGAGCTGTTCGTGGCTGCGCACGCCGGTGTCGCGCATCTCGAGGATCGCCGCGATCAGCAGCGCGACCAGCAGCGCGCCGATGGCCGTCCCCGCGAGGTAGACCTTGCGGCCCGGTCCCAGCGGGTCCACCGGCACCCGCGGCGGCGAAAGCTCCTCGAGCGATACCGGCGCCAGCCGCGCCTGCGACAGCAGCAGCTGCTGGCGGTACTCGAGATCCGACAGCGTCTGCTCGCGCGCGCGCAGCACGTCGGTGCGTTCGCGCACCTGCGGCGTCGTCGCGCGGATCGCGCCCAGTGCGGCGCGGGCGGCTTCGGCGTCCTGGCCAAGGCGCTCCTGCTCGGCCTCGAGCGCCGTGTCGCGCAGCTCCAGCGTGCGGTCGAAGGAGCGCAGCCCCTCGGCGATATCGGCGCGGATCGAGTCGATGCGGGCCTTGCGCCGTTTCACCGTCTCGTAGCTGTCACCGTAGACGAGCGCGATCCTGTCCAGCTCGCGCACCTCGTCCTGCAGCTCGCCGCGCAGGGTCTCGATGCGGGCGGGTTCCGTGAGCGCCGGGATGTCGGGGTTCGCCAGCGCGGCCGCGATCGACCGGCGCGAGGCGGCGATGTCGAAGCGCATGCGCTCCAGCTCGGCCTGGCGGTCCTCGATCTGCAGCAGACGCTTGGCGGTCGTGTCCTCGGTGTCCGCGCCGCTCTGCCCGTCGGCGCCGAGCAGGCGGTCGAGCTCGGCGCGCGCCTCGTCGACGTTGGCGCGTTCGGTCGCGATGCGCTTTTCCAGCCAGTCGGCGGCCTCGGTCACCTCCTGCTCCCAGTGGGCCGAGCGGCGGGCGAGGTAGGTCTCGACCATGGCGCCCGGCACCTGGGCGGCCAGCCAGGGATCGCGCGAGGTGAAGCCCACGGCGATGACGTCGACGTTGGACTGCCGCGAGACCACGAGCGCCGCGTCGAAGGCCTGCGCCACCTTGTCGGCCGTCTGTTCGTCGCTCCCGCCGTCGGCACCGACCTCGGTGCCGTTCAACCGGGCGCGCAGCGCGGCGATGAGCGTGTCGAGCTCCGACGGCGGCTTCAGCGACGCGTTGAATTCCTCGCGCCCGGCAAGGTTGAAGCGTTCGATCACCGCCGCCGAGACCTCCTTGGACAGCAGGCGTTCGAGTTCGGCCTGCATGTCGATCCGGGCTTCCCGCCCGTCCAGCCCGGCGGTCAGCGCCAGCGCCGGCGCGGGCGAGGCCAGCACCCGCGTCTCGGAGTAGTAGTGCTTGGGCACGGCCATGATGAAGGGCAGGGCGACGACGCAGGCGAGCAGGGTGATGCCGATGATGAGCCGCGCGCGCCGTTGCAGCATGCGCAGCGCGCCCATCCAGGCCGAGCCTTCGCCGGGCACGGGCGCCGATGGCGGGGCGGAGAGGCCGAGCTTCGGGGCCGTGCGGGAAGGAGACCGAGGTATTCATGCCGACCGCGGCAGAGCCGTCCCGATCTGGAGGTGGTCGGCCTGCAGCGCCTCCAGCGCGTGCACGTAGCCGCTCATGCCGAAGCGCGAAAGGAACAGCTCGCGGCCGTCCGCGCCGAGCCGCGCGCGCAGCGCCGGATCGGCGACCAGCCGCGAGAGCGCCCCGGCCAGCGCCCGGGCGTCGCCCGGCGGCACCAGCAGGCTGTTCTCGCCGTCGACCAGCACCTCGCCCTGCGCGCCCACGCGCGTCGTGACGACCGCCAGCCCCTGCGCCAGCCCCTCGAGCACGGCCATGGCGAAGCCCTCGGCGTGCGAGGGCAGCACGAGGATGTCCGAGCCCTCGCGCAGGCTCGCCGCGCGGCCGGCATCGACCCATCCGGTCAGCGCCACGCGCCCGGCAAGGCCCAGCCGGGCGACCTCGTTGCGGTAATGCGCCACCGGGCCGTCCCCGGCGAGCGTCGCGTGCCAGCCCTCGGCGGGCATCGCCGGGTCGGCCAGCGCCGCCAGCAGCTCGGGCACGCCCTTGCGCGGTCCCAGCTGTCCCAGGAACAGGATGCCGACCTCCTGCGGGTCGGTGCCATGCGGCGGGCGCGGGCCGGGATCGGGCACGCAATTGCGCAGCAGCGCGATCCGCCCCGGCGGCACGCCGAGGGCATAGCGCACGGTGGCGCGGTCGCGCTCGCCCAGCACGATGACGCGCGCGGCGCCGAGGAACAGGCGCCGGATCGCCTCGAGCTGCCAGCGCGGCCGCCGGGCGAGATCGTCGGCATAGGCGTAGTCGTGCAGATGCAGCACGTAGGGCGCGCGCAGACGGCGGGCCCAGGCGCCCAGCACCAGCTTGCGCACGGTGCTGCCGCGCCCGGCGATGTGCAGGTGATGCAGCACCGGCGCGCCGCGCAGGGTGTCGGCCGCCATCACGGCCATGGCCTGCAGCAGCCGCGCGGGCGACCGCAGCAGGCTCAGGCCCGGGCCCCGCGTGTCGACCACGACATGCCTGAAAGAAGTATCCCCGGCATCACCCGCCGACAGGACGTATCCCACGAGTCGCCCGATCCCGCCGCCATGTTCGGCGCCTCCGGCTATGTAGTGCCGGATCACCGGCGCATCGGACGGCATGTCTGGCATGTGACCTCCTCGGTTGCAGGGCTGGGGTTCGTGCGGCATCCGCTCTCTCCACTACGGCGGCACGACGCCCGGCGGGCAATCTGGGTCCGTGGTCGGCGGGGGCATCCTTTCGGAGGAGGGGCTGTCCCCTCGTGCGATCATCTCGCGGTAGAGGGTCACCGCGGATGCACCGATTCTGCAGGGGGCATTCTCCCCCTCCGACCAGAGGCGGGCGTTCTCGCCGAAACGGGCGCGTTCGGCGGCATTGCCGGCCAGTCGCACCAGCGCCCGCGCCAGCGCCTCGGGGTTGCGCGGCGGCACCACGAGACCGAGGCCGTTGGGCTCGACCGTGGCGCGCAGCTCGCCCACGTCGGTCACCACCACCGGCTTGCCGAAGGTCGCCGCCACGTGCAGCACCCCGCTCTGCGAGGCCTCGTCGTAGGGCAGCAGCACCATGTCGGCCTCGGTGAAGAGCCGCGCGGTCGCGGCGTCCTCGATGAAGCCGCGGTGGATCTCGTAGCGCGAGGGATCGCCCATCAGGTGCGACAGCGCGCGCGGATCGTCGCCGCGCCCCGCGATGACGATCCGCAGCCCGCGCAGCCGCGGGTCGATCATCGCCTCGGCGCGTATCAGCGTCTCGAGGCCCTTGTAGGCGAAGATCCGGCCGTAGAGCAGCATCACGACCTGGTCCGCCGGGCGCGTCCGGGTCATGCCCTGCTTCCGGGCCTGCTCGGCATAGCGCCGGATCGCGGGATGCTGCAGGACGTGCACCCGATCCCGCGACTTGCCGAAGACCTCGGCGGCGGCGGCGCGCAGGCCCTTGCCGTGCACCACGATGTCGCCGGACTGCCGCGCCAGCAGCCGCGAGCCCCATCCCGGCAACCGCGAGGTCTCGCGGTCGCCGGGGTGCAGCGCCACGTCGTGCACGGTGGTGACCAGCCGCGCCCCGCGCCAGAAGGGCACCGCGGCATTGAGCCAGGGCGCGGTGTTGCTCAGCAGGTGCACCACGTCGGGCCGGTGCGCGCGGATGCGGCGCGTCAGCTCTACCAGGAAGGCGGGGTTGCGCGCGCTGCGGTTGCGCGGCCAGTCGACCAGTTCCAGTTGCACCCGGGGATCGATCCAGGGTCGCAGCTTCTCGTAGCGCTTGCGGGGCAGGATCGCCACCGTCTCCACGTGCGGCGCCAGTCCGTTGGCGTAGGCGATGGTGTAGTCGATGGGTTCGGAGTTGATCAGCAGGACCTTCATCGCACGTCGGCCGGAAGGGCGCCCTCGGCGCGGTCGCGTTGCAGGTTCCTCAGGGCAAAGAGCGTGTCGCGCAGCCGCCGCACCGCGCTGGGCTCGCCCGCGTCGGTCAGCCCGTGCAGCGCCAGCGCCAGCATCCCGGGCGCGTCTTCGCGCCCCAGCCGGGCCTGCGCCACGCGGTAGTCGAAGTGATCGCGCAGCCGCAGCCGGCCCGGCATCCCGCGCTCGGCGAGAAAGGCGTTGGTGACGCGCGCGGTCTCTTCCCAGTGCGTCATGCGGCGCGCCAGCATGGCGGCATCGTCGTGATGGCGGAACCAGGTGTTGTCGTGGATGCGGTAGTACCCCAGCGCCTCGGGCAACGCGACGACGGGGGCGAGGAAGGGCAGCACGCCGGCGATCCAGGCATCCGCCGAAATGGTGAACTCGGCCGGGATGTCGCCCGCCTCGAGCCAGAGCGACCGCCGCACGGCCAGCGACGAGGTCATCGCGAAGGGCCAGCGCCCGCCGCTGCGCAGCAGCCGCGGTCCGAGATCGCCGTTGCAGAGCGAGCGGGGGATGGCCGCAAAGGCGTGGGTGCCATCCGAATGGACAGGTTGCAGGCGGTGATAGACAAGCCCGGCCTCGGGCGAGGCGTCAAAGGCCTCGCGCACCGCGGACAGCTTGTCGGGATGCCAGCGGTCGTCGGCGTCGAGAAAGGCCAGGATCGGCGCCCGCGCCATGGCGACCCCCGCGTTGATCGCGCGGGCCTGTCCACCATTTGGCTGAAAACGGGCGCGGATGCGGTCGCCGTAGCCCTCGATCACCTCGCGGGACCCGTCGGTCGAGCCGTCGTCGACGACGACGACTTCGGCCGTGACCTCGCGCTGTGCCAGCGCCGAGTCGAGTGCCTCGGGCAGGAAGCGGGCGTAGTTGTAATTGTTAACGATGATACTGATCTCGGGGGCTTCGGTCATGGCTGCTCCGGCAGAGGCAGGGAGGCGGGAGTCGCGGCCCGTCCCGGGCGCGCGGCGGGCGGGTCCAGCGAAATGTCGAGCACGTCGCCGGGCTTGATCGGGTCGTCCATTCCGGCATCGAACTGCGTCGCGACGCCTGCCCGCGTGCGGTGGATCACCAGCCGGGGCTCGGAGTTCGTGCGCGGGCTCAGGCCGGCGGCCATGATGCGCAGGTCCAGCGCCTCGATCTCGGCCTCGAGCGCGGCGCGTTGCTGTCGCGCCTCCTGCAGCTCGAGCCGCACCTCCCGGCGCCGGTCCGCCGCGGCATCCACGCGCTCGAAGCGCACCGTCTCGGATTGCTGCCGTGCGCGCGCCGCGAAGGCCGAGGTGTCGAGCCGGTCGCGGTTCAGCCGCGACTGCTCGCGCAGAAGCTCCTGCAGACGGGGGCGGGGCATCAGCCCGCGCTCGACGAGGCTGCGGGCGTTGTCGATTTCCGATTGCTGGACCTCGGCCTCGCTGTCCTGCAGGGCGGCCTGCCGGTTCAGCGTGTCGACCTCCAGATCGATCAGGCTCAGCAGCGCGTCCGTATGATCCTCGCGCGCGGCGACACGGCCGCGCAGGTCGGCCAGCAGCGCGGACTCCGACTGCGCGGCGCTTTCGAGGTCCGACGGCTCGAGCGACGGCAGCGCCTCGGTCTCGGGCATGGCGGCCGCCGGACCGGCAAGCTGAGCCTCGAGCCGCGCGATCCGCGCGATGACCTGCGCGAGGGCAAAGGCCTTGGCCCGGCGGGTCGCGAGCGCGCTCAGCGCCGCCTCGGTCCCGGGCGCGCCCGCGGAGGCCGCGAGGCCGATGCCGCCGGCCGCGATGATCGCCTGCCGCGCGGTCATGCCGGGCACGAAGTCGATGGCGCCGGGCTGTCCCACGCGGCCACCGACATAGACCTGCCGGTAGGAGGCCACCTCGACCAGCACCACCGGCGAGGTCAGCAGCTCGCGCGCGGCAAAGGCCTCGGCGATGGCGGTGCCGATGGCGTCGATCTCCTGTCCGGCGACGGGGATGGTGCCAAGGACGGGCATGGCGATGCGCCCGTCGGCGTCCACCGGCGCGAGGCGCGAGAACTCTGGCGCGTTCATGACCTCGATGCGCAGGACGTCGCCGCGCTCGACCGCGGTGCCGGCCCAGGCCGCGAGCGGCGCCAGGGCGAGGCAAAGGCCGAGGGCGGCGCGCCGCGAAGCGCGGGGCACCGATGTGGCGGGAACAGCTGCGTCTTGCGTCATGGGTCTCCCTGCGCTCTGGCCGAGATGCATTTGCCGCCCGCGGCCCGCAGGCGGCCCTTCAAGGATCGCGCCGGGCGTATCGCGATGGAACGCCTCCATTCGGTCAGGCGCGGCCCCCGGACTTCGCCATGCGGTGGAGGCAGGCCGCCCCGGGCTATCCGAACGGTCGGAGGGGGCGCCGAAGGGCCGGGTTTCCGCGCGTCCCGGCCGGGGGTCTCATGCCCGAAGGCATCGCTGATGCGGCCACCACCCAGGAGACGCCCCGCGTGACCACCCCGCCGACCTCCGTCGAGCGCACCCTTCGCCGGCTCGAGTGGATCGCCGTCGGCGCGGCGCTCTTCGTCTTTTCCGGCGCGCTCTTTCCGCTGCTGGTCGAGGGCTCGGACGGGATCCTGGACGCCGCTGAACGCTCGAAGCTGCGCCTCGTGAACCTTCCGGTCTACGCGCTGACGCTGGGGCTGCTGGTCCGGCGGCCGGTGCTGCTGGCCTCGGCGCTGTGGCGCAACCTGCCGATGCTGGCGCTCATGCTGCTGCCCATGGCCTCGTTGCTCTGGACGGTCAGCCAGTCGGTCACCATGCGCCGTGCCATCGCCCTGATCATGTCCATGTCGGTGGCCTACCTGCTCGCCACGCGGTTCACACCGCGCCAGCAGATCCTGCTGATGGGCGGCGTCCTGGGGGGCTCGACGCTCCTGAGCATCCTTGCGGCGGGGGCAGTGCCGGGCATGGCCTTCGCCCCGGGCGAGAGCGCGCTGCGCGGGATCTTCATGCACAAGAACGTGCTGGGCTGGGTGGCCAGCTTCACCGTCCTGCTGGGCATCGCGGCACAGCTCGACCCGCTGCGCGCCATGCGGCGCGGCGGGGTGGCACTCATCCTCGTGGGCGGGCTGGGCGTGGTGCTCTCGACCTCGGCCACGAGCCTGCTGTCCTGCGTGGTGGCGCTGCTTGTCTTCCTCGGTGTGCGCACGGTCACGCAGGGGCAGGGGCCGGCGCGCCTCGTCCGCAAGCTCGCGGTGCTGCTGACGACGGTCCTCATCATGGCGGGCCTGGGAATCGGGCTTCTGCCGCTGCTCGAGATGCTGGGCAAGGACGCCACCCTGACAGGCCGCGTGCCGCTCTGGGCGCTCGTCGACCCCGAGATCGCCGCCCGCCCGCTGCTGGGCTACGGCTACGGCGTCTTCTGGTCCGAGGCGAGCCCCGAGGCCTGGATGATCTGGGAAAAGATCCTCTGGCAGGCGCCCCATGCGCACAACGGCTACCGCGACCTGCTGCTGGGCGTGGGCATCCCGGGGCTGGTGCTTTTCGTGGTGCTGACCGTCCGGGCGCTGCGGCAGGGCGCCCGGCTCTGCACCGTCGCCCCGCGCGACGGCTGGATCTGGTGCACCACCGCCATCGGCACGACGCTGGCGATGAACGTGACCGAAAGTACGATCCTCATGCAGAACGACCTGATGTGGATTCTCTTCGCGACCGCCGCGCTCACCCTGTCGCAGCGCGCGCCCGAGCTGTCGCCCGCGCTGCCGCGCCACGCCCGCCTGGCCTACGCCGCGGTCTGACACCCCGCTTCCGATGATGAATCGACCCGCGGCAGGGGCCGGACGGGACCGGATGGGGAATGCCGTGGCCGCGCATGGCGCGCAAAACGGCAGCCCTGCCTGCGAATGCACCAATTGGCCAAGCCGGCTGACCGTTCAGCCAACTACACGGCTCCGAACAGTCACGCCACGCTCTAGGCACTGTTTCAAGTCCGAGGGCCGATCCCATGCGAACCACAGCTGCATTCCGACCGCGCCGCCATGACGCCCTCGGGCCGGGGGCCACGTCATGAGCATCGTTTTCCCGTCCCGTCCGCCGCGCCCGACCCTGGCGCGGGCCCGCACCCCCGTCTTCGGCGGCGGGCTGCGCGCGCGTGTCTCCAGCGTTGCAGGGCTCATCCTCTCCGACCTTCTGGCGCTTGCCGCGCTCTGCTGGGCCGGCGGCGCGCTGCTGGGATACACCGCGACCCTCGACACGGCCCTGCGCCTGCTGGCGCTGGCCGGAGCGGTGCAGGTCGGGCTCAAGGCGGCGCTGGGACTCTACCCGGGATTCGGCCTTCACGCCGAGGCGCGGCTGCGCAAGACGGCCTCGGCCTGGGCCGGCGCCGGCATGATCGCCACGCTGGCCGCGCTGGCCCTGCACGGCGGCGGCGCGGCGGTGCAGATGCTCTTCTGGCCCGGCTTCCTGGCCCTCCTGGCCCTGCAGGCCGCCTTCGCGGGGCTGACCCGCGCCGCGCTGAGCGCGCTGGGCGCCTGGGGCATGCCGGTGCATGTCGCGGGCGAGGACGCCTCGGCCGCGGCGCTCACGTCGATGCTGGAGGCGACCCCGGGTCTCGGCCTGCGCCCGGTCGAGGACGCGGTGCCCTCGCGCACCCTGCTCTGGGCCGACCGCGCGCTGCCCGAGCCCGAGACGCTGGCGATCCTGCGGCGCACCCACGACGAGATCGTGCTGGTCTCGGACCTGCCCCGGCTGCGCCTTTCGGGTGTGCATCCATCGGAACACGGCGGCCGGATCGGCCTTCGGCTGACCCCGCTCCACGAGGGGCCGGGGCGGTGCGGTGCTCAAGCGTGCCTTTGACCTGGCGCTCACCCTGCCGGCCGTCGTCGCCGCGGCACCGGTCGTGATCGGTGCCGCGGCCCTCATCCGGATGGTGGACCCCGGGCCCGCCTTCTACGTTCAGACCCGCGAGGGCCGCGACGGCAAGCCCATCGGCGTGCTCAAGCTGCGCACCATGTATCTCGACGCCGAGCGCATGCTGACCGAGCTGCTCGACCGCGACCCGGAGGCCCGCGCCGAGTGGGAGGCGCATTTCAAGCTGCGCCGCGACCCGCGCATCCTGCGGGGGATCGGCACCTTCCTGCGGGCATCGAGCCTCGACGAGTTGCCGCAGCTGCTGAACATCCTGCGCGGCGACATGAGCCTCGTCGGCCCGCGTCCCTTTCCGGACTACCACCTTCGGGCCATGCCCGCCGACTTCCGCGCCCGCCGGGCGACCGTCACGCCGGGGCTCACCGGGCTCTGGCAGATCTCCGAGCGCAGCTCGGCCGATCTCGAGGGCCAGCAGCAGCTCGACGACTTCTACATCGCCGGTGGCTCCTTCTGGGGCGACCTGTCGATCTTCCTGCGCACCTTCGGGGCCGTACTCGGCCGCCGCGGGGCCTATTGACCCACCGCTTATTGACCCAACGCCGACTGACCCAACCCGAAAGGACGGACCATGGACGAGAACAAGCGCATACTGGTGACGGGGGGATCGGGCTTCCTGGGATCGTTCCTGTGCGAAAGCCTGCTCGCTGACGGCCACGAAGTGCTCTGCGTCGACAACTTCCAGACCGGCTCGCGCCGCAATGTCGAGCACCTGCACGGGCATCCCCGCTTCGAGGTCATGCGCCACGACGTGACCGTGCCGCTCTACGTCGAGGTCGACGAGATCTGGAACCTCGCCTGCCCGGCCTCGCCGGTCCACTACCAGACCGACCCGGTCAAGACGGTCAAGACCAGCGTCATGGGCGCCATCAACATGCTGGGCCTCGCCCGGCGCACCAAGTCGCGGATCTTTCAGGCCTCGACCAGCGAGGTCTACGGCGACCCGCGCGAGCATCCCCAGCCCGAGGGCTACTGGGGCAACGTCAACTCCATCGGCCCGCGCTCGTGCTACGACGAGGGCAAGCGCTGCGCCGAGACGCTGTTCTTCGACTACCAGCGGCAATACGGTGTCGAGGTGCGCATGGCGCGGATCTTCAACACCTACGGCCCCCGCATGAGCGAAAGCGACGGCCGCGTGGTGTCGAACTTCATCGTGCAGGCGCTTCGGGGCGAGCCGCTGACGCTCTACGGCGACGGCAGCCAGACCCGGTCCTTCTGCTACGTCGACGACCTGATCCGCGGCTTCCGCGCGCTGATGGCCTCGGGGGACGACGTGCCGCAGCCGGTGAACCTCGGCAACCCCGGCGAATTCACCATCCGCCAACTGGCCGAGATCGTGACCGAGCTCACCGGCACCGGCTCGCGGATCGAGTACCGCCCGCTGCCCGGGGACGATCCGACCCAGCGCAAGCCCGATATCTCCCGCGCGCAGGAGGCGCTGGGCTGGGCGCCCGAGATCGAACTGCGCGAGGGGCTCGAGCGCACCATCACCTACTTCGAGGAGCGTCTCTCCACCGGGCCGACGAAATGGCACCGCGCCTACCTCAACGGCGCCCAGTCGATCCCGGCGACCGCCGGCATCGCACGCCCGAACGGACAGGACGACAGGGCACGCGCATGAAACTGCTGAGCTTTGCGCATCGGCTTGAACTCGGCGGCACGCAGATCAACGCGATCGAGCTGGCCGCCGAGCTGCGCGACGCGCATGGCTTCGACGTCACGCTGCACGCGGCGCCGGGGCCGGCGCTGCCGCACCTGCGGGGTAGGGGGGTGCCCTTCCGCCCCGCGCCCGATGTCCGCTTTCACCCGTCGCCCGCCCGCATCCGCGCCCTGCGCGCGCTGGTGCGGCGCGAGCGGCCCGACGTGATCCACGCCTGGGACTGGTGGCAGGGGCTGGAGGCCTACTTCGGCGTCAATCTGCCCATGGGCATCCCGCTGGTGATCTCGGACATGATGATGGACCTCACCCGCGCCATGCCGCGCGAGGTGCCCACGACCTTCGGCTTCGGCGCCCTGCGCGACAAGGCCGAGCACGCCGGCTGGCGCCGCGCGCGCCTGCTGCTGCCGCCCGTCGACGTCACCGCGAACGCCCCCGGCGTCAGCGACGGCCGCGCCTTCCGCCAGGCCCACGGCGTGGGCGATGACGAGATCCTGCTGGTCACCGTCTCGCGCCTCGCGCATGTCATGAAATCCGAATGCCTCGAACGCTCCATCCGCGCGTTGCGCGCGCTGGGCGCCGAGCTTCCGCTCAGGCTGGTGATCGTCGGCGACGGCGAGGCCCGGTCGCATCTCGCGGCGCTGGCCGCCGAAACCAACCGCCACCTCGGCCGCGCGGCCGTGGTCATGGCGGGCGCCATGGAGGATCCCCGCCCGGCCTATGCCGGCGCCGACGCGGTGCTGGGCATGGGCGGCTCGGCCCTGCGCGGGCTGGCCCACGCGGCGCCGGTGATCGTCCTGGGCGAGCAGGGCTTCGCCCGGCTCTTCAGGCCCCACACCGCCCGCGACTTCCTGCATTCGGGCATGTTCGGGCAGGGCGACGGCGACGACCGCGCGCTGCACGCGGCGATCCGCGACATCTGCAGCAGCTCGGCCCTGCGCGCCGACCTCGGCCGCTTCGGCCGGCACTTCGTCGTCGACCACCACGGGCTGGGCGCCGTTGCCACCAGCCTCGCCGACATCTGCCGCGAGGCCCGAGACGTGCGGCCCGGCCGCGCCGCGCAGGGCCTTGATGCCGCGCGCACCGCCTTCTGGTACCTGCGCGAGCGCCGCTTCCGCGTGGCTTCGCGCGATGCGACGGTCACGCCCGCGCCGCGTCCCGTCGGCCCGGACCCGCTGCAGCCATGAGCGCCGCCGGCCGGTTGTTCCCATCTTCCGTGTACAAGGTGTTCTGAACCATGGTCCGTCGTTCGTTCTTCTTTTCCTTTGCCGACAAGTCCACCGGGCTTGTGCTGACGCTCGCCACCATGGCCGTCGTCTCGCGCCTGATGACCCCGGCCGAGGTCGGCCTCTTCATGGTCGCGAGCAGCCTCGTCATCCTGATCGAGGCCTTCCGCGACTTCGGCGTTGCCGCCTTCCTGATCCAGGAGCCCGAGCTGACGCCCGACCTCACGCGCAGCGCGGTCACGGTCATCGGCCTGATGTCGCTGGGGCTGGGCCTGTGCATGGCGCTGAGCGCCGGGCTCGCCGCCGCCCTCTTCGAGATGCCCGAGCTGGGAGAGCTGATCCGCATCGCCGCGCTGGGCTTCCTCGCGGCGCCGATCAGCAACCCGCTGGTGGCGCTGATGCAGCGCGACATGAACTTCGCCGCCGTGGCGCGGATCAACATCTCGGCCGCCGCCGTCAACGCCGCGACGACCATCACGCTCGCGATCCTGGGCTTCGGCGCCTTCAGCTTCGTTTGGGGCTCGGTCTGCGCGGCCGCGACCTCGGCGCTTGGCGCGGCGATCTCGCGGCCCGAGTGGTGGATCTTCCGCCCGACGCTGCGCCACTGGCGCCGCGTCGTGCCCTTCGGCGCCTGGACCACGGTGGTCACGCTGCTGGGCATGCTCTTCGAGGCCATGCCCCGGCTGATCCTCGGCAAGGCGATGGGGTTCGGCGCCGTGGGCCTCTTCACCCGCTCGGTCTCGCTCACGCAGATGCCCGACAGGCTGCTGCTCAGTGCCGTGCAGCCGGTCGTGCTGCCCGCGCTTTCGGCGCAGGTGCGGGCGAAGAAGGGCCTTGTCGAACCCTACCTGCTGGGCATCTCGCTCATCACCGCGATCCAGTGGCCGGCGCTGCTGTGCCTCGCCCTGCTGGCCGACCCCATCGTGCGCCTGCTGCTGGGGCCGCAGTGGCTCGGGGTGATCCCGTTGGTGCAGGTGGTATCATTCGCCGCCATGCTGCTGGCGCCGATCTACCTCGCCTTCCCGGTGCTGGTGGCGACGGGGCGGGTGCGGCAGATGGCGCTGCTCAGCCTCGTGGCGCTGCCGCTCTCGATGGCGGTGATCCTCGTCGCCACGCGCTTCGGCCTCTCCGCCGTGGCCTGGAGCCTCTTTCCCGCCAACGCGATCCACGTCGGGCTGATCCTCGTCTACATCCGCCGCCTCGTCGGCTTCCGCTGGACCCAGCTCGGGGCGGCCGCCCTGCGCAGTGCTGTCGTGGCGCTTTGCACCGGCGCGACCGCGGGCCTCCTCGTGGCGATCCACGGGGTCGAGCTTTCGCTGCTGCAGGCGGGGCTTGCCGCGGCGGGGGCGTTCGCGGGCTGGCTGGGCGGGCTGGCCCTGACGGGCCATCCCCTCGCGGCCGAAATCTCGCACCTCGCCAGTGCGCGCCTGCGAATGCAGGCGCGCAAGGTCGATGGCAGGGTCGGTGTGCGGTGATGTCAGTCCTCGGGCAGAACCTCGATCTCGGTGCTGCCGTTGGCGAGTTCGTTGAGCCGGAAGGCTGCCTGCGTGCGGTTGGTGGCCTTCAGCTTGCGCATGATGTTGCGGATGTGAACCTTGACCGTGCTTTCGCAGAGCCCGAGTTCGTAGGCGATGATCTTGTTGGAATCGCCCCGCTGGAGCGCCCGCGCCACCTCCAGCTGCCGCTCGGTGAAGAACCGCTCGAGCCCCTGGCGGCGCTCCGTGCGATGGTCCAGCGCGGCCCGCAACGAGGCCATGCTGCTGCGCGGGATCACCACGCTCTTGGACGAGGGCGCGCGCATCGCCTCGATCAGCTCGTCGACCCCGGCGTCGGGCGGAATATAGCTCGATGCGCCGCAGTCGATGGCATGGAAGACGGCAAGCGCGTCGTCGTTGCGCGAGATCACGATCACCTGGCGCGGCCCCGCCTTGTCGACGAAGGCCTGCAGAGCGGCCTTGACCGAAGGTTCGGAGATCGCGTCGTTGCCG
This sequence comes from Salipiger mucosus DSM 16094, assembly GCF_000442255.1. Taxonomy (GTDB): domain Bacteria; phylum Pseudomonadota; class Alphaproteobacteria; order Rhodobacterales; family Rhodobacteraceae; genus Salipiger; species Salipiger mucosus. The sequence continues at coordinate 728,491 of NZ_KE557273.1, forward strand.
AGGTTGTAGAGCACGATCTCGCGCTCGGTCTCGCCGGACCCGTGCTGCGTCCAGTCACGCGCATTGGCGTAGTGGTGCATCTCGACGCCCGGAAAAATGTGGCGAAGAAGTGCACCCAGGACCTGGATCTCGAAGGGGGATCCGGCAATCATGCTGATGATCCGCGGAGCCGGTGGCCCGGCATCGTGGATCTTGCGAAGTGGCGTCGGAGCGGGGTGTCTATTGTCGAAGTCCTCGTCCGGATCTTGTTTGCTTGAATTCATGGCTGGTAACCCTCCAAGAAAAGTCACACCGCTTGCCGGGCGGCCGCGACACGAAAAAGGCCGAACGGATTTATCCGAAAACGGCCGAAAATTTCATTTGCAAAAGACGACGTGTCTTTCACCGCAAAAAATATGCAATCAATACTCCCCTGTGGTGCTACTCGGTACGCCCCGGGCGGATCTGGCGAAGGAATAATTTTCGCCGTGCATTTTTCCGCACGAAGAAATTGGCGGGTACGCGAGTCGTTCGCGGGTCCGTCTCAAAGTTATCACATATCCTTAGAAAACACGCATTGATAAAAGACAAATTGAGGCCATAACCGGACCTTGGAGTGACAATCACGTGATGACGACAGAACTTGTTCCTATCGGCATGAGCGGCAACTGCCTCGAACTCTTTGAGGCGATGGAGGCGGCGTTTCGCATTCCGGCGATCCTGGATGACGCAGAACGACACCGCGGCACAACCTTTGCGGGAATTCCCATCCTCCCGCTAGACCATTCGACAAACTACCCTGGGGCAGAATTCCTCATCCTTGTCGGATCTTCCAAAAATCATCGCACACGCAAAGATATAGTGACGCGCATTGGCGTGAGACAGGAACGATACGCCCGGGTCCTGCACCCCGAGGCCTCGGTCTCGCGCTTTTCCGAGATCGGGCGGGGCACGGCGCTCTACTCCGGCGTGCTCGTGACCTCGAACGCGACGGTCGGAAACCACGTCCTGATCATGCCCAGATCCATCGTTCATCACGACGTTGTGATCGAGGATTTCGCGATTGTCGGGGCAGGGGTGATCCTCGCCGGCGGCGTCCGGGTCGGCCACAGCTGCTACATCGGGAGCGGCAGCGCGGTCCGCGACGGGGTCACCATCGGCGAGGGCGCGCTGGTCGGCATGGGCTCGGTGGTGGTGCGCGACGTGCCGCCCGGCGCGGTGGTTGCCGGCAATCCCGCCCGGCCGCTGCGCGGCGCGGGCGGTTGACGCAAGGCCTGCGTCAGACTGCACGCACGAGGGTTGCATCGCGCGCTCCCGCGGCCGAGGCCAGCGCCGCCACGAGCGCCTCGAGCACCTCGTCCTGTTCCGCGTCGGTCATCTGCGCGTAGAGCGGCAGCAGGACCGAACGGTCGCGCGCCGCCTCCGAACGGGGCAGGGGGAAGCGCAGCGCCACGTCGGCCTGGGCCGCTTCCTGGTGCATGTTCATGATCCCCCGCCGCGTCGCGACGCCGCGATCCAGCATCGCCTGCATCACGCCGCGCTGGTCGATGCCGTCGGCCAGCCCCACGCAGTAGCTCTGCCAGTTGGAACGCGCCCAGTCCGGCTCGGCGGGTGGCGTCAGCCCCTCGATCCCGGCCAGGGCCGCGCGGTAGCGCTCGGCCAGCGCCCGCCGCCGCGCCACGATCCCGGGCAGCCGCTTGAGCTGTTCGCGCCCGACCGAGGCCTGGATATCGGTCATGCGGTAGTTGTAGCCACGCACCGGGTAGTCCTCGAAGATCACCTTCGGACTGCCATGCCGCGCGGTGTCCGAGACCGACATCCCGTGCTGCCGCCACAGCCGGAAAGCCGCGTCCAGCTCGGGCCGGTCGGTGGTCAGCATGCCGCCCTCGCCGGTGGTCACGACCTTGCGGGGGTGAAACGAGAAGCACACCACGTCCCCCATCGGCCGCCCGACCGGCTGCCAGTCGCCGCCCATGCGGATCTCTGCGCCGATGGCGCAGGCCGCGTCCTCGATCACGGGCACGCCGAACCCCTGCGCCAGCCGCAGAAGCTCGGCCATGTCGCAGGGCATGCCCATCTGGTGCACGCAGAGGATCGCCCGGGTGCGCGGCCCCAGCGCCTCGGCGACGCGCGAGGGGTCGATGTTGAACCCGTCGGGCTCGATATCGACGAAGACCGGCGTGGCCCCGCATTGCCGGATCGCGTTGGCTCCGGCGATGAAGGAATGGCTGACGGTGATGACCTCGTCTCCGGGCCCCACGCCGACGGCCAGCAGCGCGAGATGCAGCGCCGTGGTGCAGTTCGAGACCGCGCAGGCACGCGCGGCGCCGGTGAGGGCCGCGAAATCCGCCTCGAAGGCGGCGACCTGCGGGCCCTGCGACACCCAGCCCGAGAGCACCGCCGCGCTGGCGGCCTCGGCCTCCTCGGGACCCAGGAGCGGTTTCGCGATGGGGATCATTGCGCCGCCTCCGTGACCCGCATGTCCGCCCGCGCGCCCTGCCACCAGGCGATAAGCTCGGCGAGGCCCTTCTCCGGCCCGATCTCGGCCCGGAAGTCGAGGTCGCGCGCCGCGGCCGTGCAGTCGGCCAGACGCCGCGGTACCGGGTTCACCTTGCGCTCGGGCGCGTGCTCGGGCGTCAGCTCGCCCCGGCCCATGCCGCGCGACATCAGCTGCGCCAGCTCGAGCAGCGAGGTCTCGGTCTGCGAGCCCACGTTGTAGACCCGGTCGCTGACCGGCGCCTTCGCCGCGCAGATGTTGGCCCGCGCCACGTCGCGCACCTGGATCAGGTCCAGCGTCTGCGACCCGTCGCCGAAGACCACCGGCGGCAGTCCCGCCGACAGCCGCTCCATCCAGCGCACCATGACCTCGGTGTACTTGCCGTGCAGGTCCATGCGCGGCCCGTAGACGTTGAAGTAGCGCAGCGCCACGTAGTCCAGACCGTACATGTCGTTGAAGGACCGCAACAGCCCCTCGCCGAAACTCTTGGCCGCGCCGTAGAGCGTGCGGTTGTCGTAGGGCGGGTCGCTCTCGGGCGTGGGGAAATGCGGCGCGCTGCCGTAGATCGAGGCCGAGGAGGCCATCACCACCTTGCGCACCTTGTGGCGCACGCAGTCCTGCAGCAGGTCGTAGGTCGCCTGCACCATGACCGACATGGCCTCGTCGGGCTCGGCGGCGCAATGGGTGATCCGCAGTGCCGCCTGGTGGAAGACCACGTCGCTTTCCGCCACGAGCCGCTGCATCACGTCGCGGTCGCGGATGTCGGCATCGACCAGCCGGACGCGCGAGGATCGCCGGGCATCGGCCAGGTTCTCGGGGCGGCCGCGCACCATGTTGTCGATCACGACCACGCGCTTGACCTTCTCGTCGAGCAGCTGGTCCACGATGTGCGATCCCACGAAGCCGGCCCCGCCGGTCACCAGGACGGTCGCGCCCTTCAGGATATCGGTGTTCCCGGTCATGCGATGGCCCTTTCTCTCGGCTCATGGGTGCGTTCCGACAGCGCGTTGACCGCCGCCGCGACCTGTTCGACCTCCGGGCCCGTGAGCTCGGGGAAGATCGGCAGCGACAGGGTGCGCGCGGCATAGGCCTCGGCCACCGGGAAGCTGCCCGGGCCGTTCGCCAGGTCGGCGTAGGCAGGCTGCAGGTGGACGGGCCGCATGTAGTGGACGTTGGTGCCGATGCCCGCGTCGGTCAGGTCGCGGCGCAGCGCGTCGCGGTCCTCGCTCTCGATGGCATAGACGTGGTAGACGTGGTCCTCGGGCCCCGAGGTGGCCGGGCGCCGGATCTCCGGCGCCAGCGCCGCGTCGTAGTGCCCCGCGATCCGGCGCCGCGCGGCGGTCCAGCCGTCGAGGTGCCGCAGCTTCACGCCCAGCACCGCGCCCTGGATCGCGTCCATGCGGTAGTTGTAGCCGCGCAGCGCATGCACGCCGCGCTCCAGCTGGCCCCAGTCGCGCAGCGCCCGCAAGCGGGAGGCAAGACCGTCGTCGTTCGTCGTGACGGCCCCGCCTTCGCCGGCCGCGCCAAGGTTCTTGCCCGGGTAGAAGCTGAAGCAGCCCATGGCCCCGAAGGATCCCGCCCGTTGCCCGTCGCGCCGCGCGCCGTGGGCCTGCGCGGAATCCTCGATCAGCGTCAGGCGGTTGGCGTAGGCGATCGCGTCGAGCGCGGCCATGTCGGCCAGCCGCCCGTGGAAATGCACCGGCAGGATGGCCTTGGTCCGCGGCGTGACGGCCCTGGCGCATTGCGCCGGGTCCATGGTCAGCGTCTCGGGGTCCACGTCCACAAGCACCGGCGTCGCCCCGCAGTAGAGGATCGCCGCCACCGTCGCCACGAAGGTCGTGGGCACGGTGATCACCTCGTCGCCGGGGCCCACGCCCGCGGTGAGCAGCGCCAGCTGAAGGGCCGAGGTCCCGGTGCTGACGGCCACGGCGTGGCGCGTGCCGCAGTAGGTCGCGAAGTTCTCCTCGAAGCACTCCACCGGCTCGCCCAGCACGTACTGGCCGCTGCGCAGGGTCGCGAGAACGGAGGCTTCTAGGTCGTCGGCGATGCCGGCATATTGTCGGCGCAAGTCGAGAAACGGGATCATGAGGCAACCTTCCTGGTAACGAGATCGACGGGATGGCCGCGCTGCCGCGTCGAGAGCGACGCGGCGGCCAGCAGTTCCACGACACGCAGCCCGCCCTCGCCGTCGGTGAGCGGAGCGGTGCGGCTGTCGATGGCGCGCACGAATTCCTCGACCTCGGTGAGCAGCGCTTCCTTGGTCGAGAGGGCGGGCGCGTGCATGTCGCCCAGCCGGTAGGACACGAGATGTTCGTAGGGATCGCCGTTGCACGAGGCGCCCCGGTCGTAGACCTTGATCTTCTCGCTGGTCTCCATGTCGTCGTAGACGACCATCTTGCGGCTGCCGCCGATCAGCGTCTGGCGGATCTTGACCGGCGCCAGCCAGTTGACGTTGAGGTTCGCCATGGTGCCGCCGTCGTAGTGCACGGTGACATGGGCCATGTTCTCCGGGCTGCCCGCCAGGAAGCCCGCCGCGCAGGCCGAGATCGCCACCGGGCTCTGGTCCAGCAGGTGGTCCATGATGGCGAAGTCGTGCACCGCCAGGTCCCAGATCACGTTCACGTCGCGCTGGAAGAGCCCCAGGTTCACCCGCGTGGAGTCGTAGTAGTAGAGATCGCCCAGCTCGCCGTCCTCCAGCAGCTGGCTGATCTTCCGGATCGCCGGGGTGTAGACGAAGGTGTGGTCCACCATCAGCGTGAGCCCGCGCCGCGCGGCCTCGTCCACCAGCTGCACCGCCTGGGCGACGGTCTCGGTCATGGGTTTCTCGACCAGAACGTGCTTGCCCGCGCGCAGCGCGGCGAGCGCGAGTTCGAAATGCGTTTGCACCGGGGTCGCGATCATCACCGCGTCGACCTGCGGGTCGCGCAGCATCTCGCCGATGTCTCCCGTCATCCGTGCCGCGGGATGGCGCGGCGCGGCGCGCTTGCGGGCCTCGGGCGAGGGGTCCGCGATCATCTCGACCTTCGCGACCCCGCTCTCGGCGACGGCACGGGCCAGGTTCGGCCCCCAGTAGCCGTAGCCGGCAACTCCAACCCCGATCATGCCCGGCCTCCCGTCTGAAGTTGCGACGCGTCGGCGGGCGGCGGCGCATGGCGCCGGTCGCCCACGATCCGTGCGGGCACGCCCGCGACGATGGCGTGGTCGGGAACGTCGCGGGTCACCACCGCTCCGGCCCCGACCAACGCCCCGGTGCCGATGCGAAGCCCCGGCAGCACGGTCGCATTCGTGCCGATCGAGGCCCCGCGGCCCACATGCACCGGCTCGCAGCACCAGTCGTCGGCACCCTTCAGGCTGCCGTCGGGGTTGGTGCTCGAGGGGAAACGGTCATTGGTGAACATCACCCCGTGACCGACAAAGACCTCGTCCTCCAGCGTCACGCCCTCGCACAGGAAGCTGTGCGAGGAGATCTTGCAGCGCGCGCCCACGGTGCAGCCCGCCTGGATCTCGACGAAGGCGCCGATCCGGCTGCCGGCGCCGATACTGCAGCCGTAGAGGTTTACGAGGTCGGGTTGGAAGATGCGCGCGTCCGGCGCGATGCTGCAGTTCGTGATCGCCAAGGCACCTGTCTCCGTTCAGGGCCCGGCCGCCGGGCACGAGGTCCTGGCGTACGGGCGGTTTCCTGAAGCGAGAGTATGGAGTTGGGGGCTTGGCGAAAGCGTCCGAACGGGCGCGGGCACTCATCCAAATGCACAGGCCGGGCGCCGCAAGTGGGCCTTTCGCGTCATCCCCGGCGCCTTTCGTGCGCAAAAGGCGCGGCCCGGAGGCAGGGAAGCCCCGGCCGCGCGCGCGGCCGGGGCAGGGGCACCGTCAGAGGACGGTGTCGCTCTCGAAGGGGGTGCCCTCGATCAGGCCGGTCTCGAAGCCGACAAAGCCGGCGTCCTCGTCCACGTGGCGGACCTCGCCGTCACGCGAGGTCTCCTCGAGCACGCGCAGCACCATGCTTTCGTCGTCCAGCGACGCGGTCTGCAGCGTCGCCACGTCCCAGCCGTTGGTGGTCTGCATGTCCGTCACCATGACGAAGTCCTCGCCCGAGAAGCTGCCGTCGAAGTCGACCGTGGTCGGCCGGTGATCGACCATGTTCCCCGAGGTGCCGGCAAGCGCGCCGTCGGTCGCGCTGCCGCCCTGGCCGACCGCGATCCAGTCGAAGCCCTCGGCCTCGATCGAGCCGGTCGCGGCTTCCTGCTGGAACAGGCGCGCCTCGAAGCCCGTCTCGCTGACCGAGCGCAGGCGATCGGTGACCGCCATTGCGTTGGCCTCGCCCACGGCCTGGCCCAGCACAACCGGTGCGGAGTCGAAGGCGCCGTCGTCGAACGAGATCCCGGCAAAGCTGCCGCCCACCGAGGCGTCGCCCGCGCTGATCGTGCGGCCGTCTGACAGGACATGCGTGCCCTTCTCGACCGCGAGCCAGCTGATCTCCTCGGTCGTGTGCCAGTCGTCGAGGTATTCGTACTCGTCGATCTGGTACTCGAAACCGGTGTCGGTGACGTTGCGGACCCGCACCGTGTAGGGGTTGGCCCCGTTCCCGGTGAGGCCGCCCATGACGACCGAGGGATCCTCGAGCGGGGTGTCGAAGGTGACCGAGGTCCAGTCGCCCGCGCCGGCCTGCCCGGCGACGACCGTGCCGGTCTCGCCGATGACGTTGTCACCGGCGACGTCAGTCGCGGTGTCCGGCGTCAGCACGACGTCGACCCAGTAGTTGCTGAAGGCATAGCTCTGGTCCGGGAAGCTGCTGCCGCCGCTGCCGTAGGAATAGACCCCGGAGTTCGCCTCGAGGCTGATCGGCCCCTCGTCCGAGGCGCTGTCGAAGTAGTCCTCCGAGACGACGTAGCCGCCGTTCGGGGCGTAGTAGGAGGCGATGTAGTCCTCGCCGGCCTCGAGCTGCAGCGGCTTGTCGAAGGACACGGTGCTCCAGCCGCTCTCGGTCACCTCGGCGGTGGCCTGGCCCAGGCGCGTGCCGCTGTCGGACCACAGGTTGATCGACTGCGTGCCGGTGTTCGCCTCGCTCACGTAGAGCCGCAGCGCCTCGAGCGCGGCGTCGACATCCGCGGTGAACCGCAGGCCAAGCGTGACGGCGGCCGTGTCGCTGTCGGCCATGATGTCCGGCGTCGCCGAGCTGTCCCAGATGCTGAAGCTGCCCGCTTCCTCGTCGTCTTCCGGCGGAGCGGGCGGCGTCACCTCGGCGGTCGAGACCTGGATCTCGGCCTGCGCCGTGTCGGTGCCGCCTGCGCCGTCCGAGATGGTGTAGTCGAAGCGCGCCATGCCGGTGAACCCGGCGTCCGGCGTGAAGACCACGGTCTCGTCCGCGGCCAGCGAAACGGTCCCGTTCACCGCGCCGCTGACGTTGGTGATCGTCAGCGAGTCACCGTCGGCGTCGGTATCGTTGTCCTTCAGCATCGACGGCTTGAGCGACAGCGCCGTGTCCTCGCTCGTCGCGAAGCCGGAGTCGTCGGTCGCCACGGGCGCGGTGTTGGACGGCGGCGCGCTCGCGGCCGTGACCTCGATCGAGACGGTGGCGGTGTCGGTGCCGCCTGCGCCGTCCGAGACGGTGTAGTCGAAGCTCGCCATGCCGGAGTAGCCGGCATCCGGGGTGAAGACCACCGAGGAGGCACTTGCCAGCGAGACAGTGCCGTTCACCGCGCCGCTGACGCTGGTGACGGTCAGCGCGTCGCCGTCCGCATCGCTGTCGTTGGCGCGCAGGTCCGCGGTGGCGATCGTCGCCGCCGTGTCCTCGGTCGTCGAGAAGCCGCTGTCGTTCGTGGCCTCGGGTGCGGTGTTGGCGGGCGGCGTCGGGGTCCCGCTGCTGTCGCGCTCGTAGGCGCCGATGTCCACGACCCCCTCGACACGCGCGGTCCCTTCGAGATCGACCGAGGCCAGCCCGTAGTCGTCGGTGCCCGCGTCGATCGCAACCGAGCCCGAGGACAGCCGGAAGTCGTTGCCCGGGTCGATGAAACCGGGGTCCACGCCCAGCAGGTTGCCGTCTGCCGCGCTCGGCATCGCGTTGCCGCCGTCGGTCTTGACCGAGGCTTCGCCGGCGGTGCCGGTGTAGGTCAGGTTGTTGGCCCAGACCACGTTGTCGTTCGTGTAGCCACCGTAGGAATTGTTGTCGATCGCGGTGTTCTCGGGGTGCACCGAGGGATCGACCACCGCGATGTTGTTCACGAAGGTGTTGTTGCTCGACTGCGAGTTGCTGATCTCGCCGCGCCAGGTGCCGGTGTTCTGCAGGTCCTGGTTGTTGTGGTAGGCGGTATTGCCGCGCACGGTGACGTTGTCGCTCCAGATGACCTGGATGCCCTTGCCGCCGTTCTCGTAGACGAGGTTGTTCTCGACCAGCGTCGGGTAGGTGTAGCTCGGGAAGGCGCTGTTCTGGGTGCTCTGGAAATCATCGATGATGATCCCGTTGCCGTCGGTGTGCTGGCCGTTCTCGGTGACGTTGTCGTAGGAGACGTTGTTCCGGATGATCGTGCGGTAGCCCGTCGTCTCGGTGTCACCGGTGATGTTGCGGTTCTCGTAGACCGAGATGCCCGAGAACCAGTCGCTGGCCGCGTTGCCGTAGGTGGTGTTGCCCTCGATCAGGTAGAATTCGCCCCAGATCGCCGACAGCCCCGAGGCGCCGTTGTCGTGCGAGATGTTGTTCAGCATCGAGATGTGGTGCGAGTTCTGGGCCTCGATGCCGTGATAGGCGCTGCCCGTGATCTCGAACCCGTCGATGGTGATGTAGCTCCCCTCGATGGTGAAGCCGTTGCCCGAACTTCCCGGTTGAATCGACGCGGCACCTGGGGTTTCTGACCGGATCGTGATGTCGCCGGCCGCGGATCCGTCGATGTTGACGTAAACGCTTTCGCGGTAGGTGCCGGGCTTCACGAGAACAGTGTCGCCGGGCTGCAAACCGGAGCTGACCGCATGATTGATCGTGGCGAACGGAGAGGATTCGCTTCCGTCGTTTGCGTTACTGCCAGTTGTCGAAACGTAGTACGTTGCCATGTAGCTTTCGCCTTTTTGAGTATTGGCTTGTCCATTCGGATGAGTGGACATGGCAACGGATACCAGCCGGTCGAATCCACGGACCAGATTGGCAACCCCCCTCAGAAAGGCCTCGGGCAAAGACCCGCCGACTCGCATTTCGGCCGCGTCGGCGATTGATTCAAGGCTCTCGGAAATGTGTGCGGTGCGCCAATGACTTGCTCCCGGCCCCCCCTCACGGGCAGGGGTGGGGACCGCCATTGCCAGCACCATTGCGGCGGTCAGAAGGCACAGGCGGATAGTTGCGCAGAGGCGCGCCGCCCGCCGAAATATGTAAAAAGTGTGACGAAGAGCGACGGCCGAACGCGCCGCGCTGGCGCAAATCACGCCCTTTCCGGCGCGTCCGGATTCGACGCACCTGGCCGTTCGGACATGCCCCGGAGGTTGCGTCAGGGGCCCGCTCCGGTCCTCGCCGCTGCAGGGAATGACGGGGTCCGGGGACACCCTATGCGGCGGCCTCGTCCCGCAGGCGCGAGGCCCAGTGCACGACGTAGCTCTTGGCGACGACGAGACGCTCGGTATAGATCTGCAGGTCCGGGAACAGCGCCTCGAGCTCGCGCCGGGCCAGCAGGTTGACGTGGTCCAGCTGGTAGCGGCGCACCTGCAGGTCGGCCTGGCGACACCAGCTCAGCCGCGACAGCGACAGCAGCCGGACCCCCACGCGGCTTGCCGACCCACGTGGACGAAGGGGGCGGTGGAAATGTGGCTCGATCGGGAACTCCCAGGCCGGGGTCTGGATCCAGCCGGACCCGCCCACGCGCACCACCTCGCGCGCCATGGCGGCCATGTCCTCCCAGCAGCCGACATGCTCGATGACCGAGTTGGAATGCACCAGGTCGACCGACTTGTCGGGAAACTCCGACAGCTGCCGCGCATCTCCGATCCGGAAGGAGAACTCCACGCCCGGCGCCGCCTCGATGCGCTCGCCGAACTCCATCTCGTCCTGGTTCAGGAAGACGATGCTGCGGATCCCGTCGAGGCCGACGTTGTCCCAGTAATCCGGCCGCCCGCCCACATCGAGGATGTCGAGCTTCCGGCCCAGCGACTGCGACTGCTGCCGGATGTGCTGCCGCAGGCGCGCGCCGCGCTTCTTGCGGAAGTAGTTGACTGACTGGTTGAAGCTCATGTCGTCACCCTGTCCATGTGCTGTCCCTCGCGCTGGCTTGCATCCCCGTCATGCCGCCGGTCGCGGGCCGGGGTCCGGAAACCGGCGCAGCCCGCTGCGCTGCAACGCCAGCAGCGCGAGGTATCCGGGCACCACGCGCAAATAGCGCCGCCACAGCCGCCGCGGCTCGGAGGCGAGGCGAAAGGCCCACTCCAGGCCCGCCCGCTGCAGCCGTGCCGGCGCCTGCTTCACGTTGCCGGCGTGAAAGTCGAAGGCGGCGCCCACGCCGATCAGCATCGGCGCCTCGAGCCGGTCGCGCAGCCGCGCCATCCAGCGTTCCTGCTTTGGCGCGCCGATCCCGACCCAGACGATGTCCGGGGCCGCCGCGTTGATGTCGTGCACCACCGCTTCTTCCTCGGCCTCGGTCAGCGGGCGGAAGGGCGGGGCATGCATGCCGACGATCTCGGCTTGCGGAAAGTCCCAGGTCAGCCGCGTCTCGAGCCGGCGCAGCGTTTCCTCGGTCGCGCCGTAAAGGTAATGCTTCAGCCCGCGCCCGAACATCGCCAGCATCAGGTCCGGCCCGTAGACACGCCCGGCGCCCGCATGGCCGCGCCGGTGCAGTTCCCAGACCAGCGGCATGCCGTCGGGCGTCACCAGGAAGGCATCGTTGAAGATCGCCCGCATCTCCGGGTCGCTCTGGCAGTTCATCAGCCCGTGCGCCTCGGCCACGCAGATGTAGCCGCGCTCGCCGCTGCGCACCGCCTCGACGATGCGCTCGGTCGCCAGCGGCAGGTTCAGGGCCGAGACCCGGACCCCCAGCAGGTTGATGTAGGGGACCGCCTCGGGCGGCGGCGGCGAAGGCGGCAATGCGGCGGCCTGCGACTCGGTTGTCTGCAACATGGTCCGGCTCGTTCCTTACAGCATGGGTTCAAGGTGCCCGCGGCGTCCCTTCGCGGGTAGACGGCCCTTCGGGCGGGCAGCACCCCCGAAAGGCTTAGGCGCGCCTGTCACGCGATGGCGTCCACGATCCGCGCCGCCGCGTGCCCGTCGCCATAGATCTGGCGGGCCGAGGGATCGTTCGCGAAGGCCGAGTTCCGGTCCAGCAGCGACGCGGCGCCGCGCAGGATCTTCTCGGGGTCGGTGCCCACCAGCCGGCAGACGCCGGCCATCACCGCCTCGGGCCGCTCGGTGACCTCTCGGGTCACCAGCACCGACTTGCCGAGCGCCGTCGCCTCCTCCTGGATGCCGCCCGAGTCCGAGATGATGAACTCGGACCGCTGCATCAGGTGCACGAAGGGCACGTAGTCCATCGGCTCGACGAGGTGGATGTTGCTGCGGTCCTTCAGCATCTCGAAGACCGTCTCGCGCACCCGCGGGTTCAGGTGCACCGGGTAGACGATCTGGTGCCCCGGGTAGCGCTCGGCGATCTCGTTGAGCGCGATGCAGAGGTTGCGGAACCCCTCGCCGAAGCTCTCGCGCCGGTGCCCGGTCACCAGGATCCAGGGCGCCTCGGAGGGCACCTCCGACAGCAGCCCCGACAGGTCCGCCGTGCGGTTCGCCAGCACCCAGAAGAGCGCGTCGATGACCGTGTTGCCCGTCACCTCGATGGTGTCGGGCGGCACGCCCTCGCGCAGCAGGTTCTCCTCGGCATGGGCGGTGGGCGCGAAATGCAGGTCCGCGATGGTCGAGATCAGCCGCCGGTTCACCTCCTCGGGGAAGGGCGCGCGCTTGTCGTAGGTGCGCAGGCCCGCCTCGACGTGGCCCACCGGGATCTGCAGGTGAAAGGCCGCCATCGGCCCCCGCGAAGGCCGAGGAGGTGTCGCCCTGCACCAGCACCATGTCCGGCTCCTCGCTGGCGAAGACCGTGTCCAGCCCGCGCATGACCTCGGGGACCAGCCCGTTCAGCGACTGCCCGGGCGTCATCGCGTCGAGGTCGAAATCAGGCGTGATCTCGAAGATCCGCAACACCTGGTCGAGCATGTGGCGATGCTGGGCCGTGGCGCAGACCGTCACCTTGAAGTCCCGCGGCCGTGCCGAGAGCTCCTGGTAGATCGGCGCCATCTTGATGGATTCCGGCCGCGTGCCGGCAATGAGCATGACTTTCTTCATGATGTTTCCTCGGGTCGGGTCTGGGCGCTGAGGGCCGTTGGGGCAGGGCCCGGCCCGGTCGGGGCGGTGCCCCGGTAGGGCCGCGCGGGACGATGTGCGGGACGATCCGGCCCGGTGTGGCGGGCACGGCGCTGGCGGGGCCCGCCGGGGGCGCCGGCCGCCTTGCCCGGCTGCGCAGCGTGCAGGCCGCGGGCGCGGTTGCCCGCCGGCAGGCCGAGCCGCATTTCCTCGAGGCAGGCGTCCATGAGGTACTTCGTGCCCCAGTTGTTGACGCAGAAGGGCAGGTAGGCACCGTCGAGCGGAAAGGCCGAGGGCAACCCGCCGCGCCACCCCTCGTCGGTGAGGGTCCCAGCAGGCGGTCGGCCTTGAAGCCCGCATCCGCCAGCTGCGCCACGGCGGTCATCGCGGTGAACCCGAAGCCGGTCGTCATGTCCTTGCGGACGAAGGCGCCCGGCACCGTGCCACTGCGCGCGATGCCCTCGTGCAGCGCGTCGAGCGCCGGCAGCACCGCTTCGAGATAGCCCCGCGACGGGTCGATCTCGGCCGCCTTGAGATAGCCCTCGATCGTGTAGACAAAGGGGTGAAGGAAGGCGATGCCGGGCCGCACGCCGGGAAACTCGCAGCCCTCGATATAGCCGTCGGGCCGCAGCCGCGCGCGCAGCGTGTCGAGACACCTGTGCCCGGCCGCCTCGATCCGCCTGTCCTCGAGCGCCTGTCCGGCGTCGATCATCGCGTAGGCGACCAGCGCGTTGTGGCTGCCGAAGTGGTCGAAGGCGAGATGCCGCCGCCATGTTCCGTCCTGCGCCTGCGCGTCCGCCAGGAAGCGCCCCAGCCGGTGCGCGGCCGAGGTGAAGCGGTCCTCGCGCCGCGCCATGGCGGTGAAGCCCTGCAGGATCGCGCCGCAGTCGAAGATCACGATCTTCGACGTGCCGATCGGCGCCGTGCGCGGCGGCTCGATGTTGCAGCGGATCGCGCCGTCGGGCAGCTGCCGCGTGGCCAGCCAGGCCGCGGCAGTCGTGGCCATGTCACGCGCCTCGGGGGCGTTCAGCGCTTCGGCTGCGTCCAGCAGCGTGGGAATGCTGTAGCCCGTGGTCTCGGGGTAGGGCGCGGCATAGCGGCGCGACCGCGCGCTGTAGCTGGCGGGGATGCCCCCCGTGCCCCAGTGATCCTGCGAGCGCCGGATCCAGGCCAGCGCCTGCCGCAGGGTGCCCTCCAGCGCCTCGGGCCGTTGCGCCGCCACCGGGGGCAGGCGCGCGGGCCAGGCCCGCCGCTCGGCCAGCGTCTGCCGCGCGAGATCCGCCC
>NZ_KE557273.1:742720-973489 GCF_000442255.1 Salipiger mucosus DSM 16094
CCAGGCCGCGGGCGCGGCCACGTCCTTGCGCGCCCGCGCGCCAAGGCGCGCGCGCAGCTCCGGGTCCGAGGCCAGCCGCGACAGGCAGCTGGCCAGCGCGCGCGCGTCCTGCGGCGCGAAGAGAAGCCCGGTCCGTTCGTGCTGCACCACCTCGCGCACCGAGGGCCGGTCCGGCCCCACCGCCGGGATCGCGGCGGCGGCGTATTCCGTCAGCTTCATCGGGTTGCCGTAGTCCAGCGTGTCGGGCAGCACGCCCACGTCGAAGGCCGCCATGTAGTCCGGCACCTCCTCGGGCGGCACCGCGCCGACCGAGGTCACCCGGTCCGACAGGCCCAGCTCCGCCGCCTGCGCGAGCACCGCCTCGAGCTGCGGGCCCTTGCCCACCAGCAGCACATGCGCCGGCAGATCGCGCGGCAGCAGGGCCAGCGCCTCGATCAGCAGGTCCACCCGGTGCCAATCCAGGAACGAGCCCACGAAGCCGAAGACGCAGCGGTCCCCCAGCCCCAGCCGGGCGCGCAGCGCCTCGCGGTCGGCCGCGTCGAAGGCCTCGAGCGTCACGCCGTTGCGCACCAGCCGCAGCTTGTCCTCGGGCACCCCCTCGGCGATCAGCCGGTCCCGCACCGAGTTGGAGGTCGCCACGACCACGGGCGCGGCCTCGGCCTGCGACATCAGCAGCCGGTGCGCGAGGCCCGGCAGGCCGGACCCGATCTCGGCTTCCTCCGAGCTTGGCGAACAGTCGTCCAGCACCAGCGGCAGCCCGGTCATCCGCGCCGCCACGGCGCCCGAGACCGCGCAATTCATCTGCGTCTCCACGATGACCTCGGCGCCCTGGTCCTGCGCCGCGCGCGCGACCTTCTTTCCGAAGGCCCGCGAATCCGCCTGCCGGCTGATGTCGCGCAGCGCCAGCGCGATGGGCCGTGGCAGCATGCGCCGCAGCGCACCGCGATAGCCCGCGACCATCGCCGCCGAGGTGCGCGACGCGCCGGCACCGCTCGCGCGTTCGACGACCTGCACCACGTGCCCGGCCCGCCGCAGCGCCTCAATGAGATGCCGCGCGCGCACCATGTCGCCGCGGGTCGAGCCCAGGCCTTCACCCCAGGCGGGGATGCTCCAGGTCACCTTCATCGCGCCGGACCCGCCGGCCGCGCCGCGCCTCCCGCCGTATCGGCGCGCAACGGCGCGCCACGCTCACTCGTGCTGGACATGATCCCGGGCCACCCCTGCTGAAATGCGTGATGCCAGAACGCTAGTCGGCTGCCCGCGACAGCGGCAATCTGACCAATCGGGCGATGCGCCGGGCCGCTCGGAGGTCCCGCACCGCCATTCGGATGAGCCACCTCCCGCCGCGCTACGCCCTGCGCGGCCTTGGGGGAAAACCACGAACACCGGGTCCGCACGGCCTCGAAAGCTGCCCAATCCGGGCGCATGCCGACCCTGCGTCAGCCTCAAGTTTCGGCAATTTCGTTCGATTCTCGAAGTTTCTTTGACAGTTCCGCCGGATGGGGTTGTCCCTCCCGCGGGCTTCCGGTCTACCGCGCCGCAACGGCAACAATCGGAGGCACCCGAAGCAGCATGCAGACGGACACCACCACCGGCGCCGCCATTACCTTCGATGCGGTCGGCAAGGCCTTTCCGAAGAAGGGCGGCGGCAGCGTCATGGCGCTGGAAGACATCTCGCTCAGCGTCGAACCGGGCACGATCACCGGCATCATCGGCCGGTCGGGCGCGGGCAAATCCACCCTTCTGCGGATGGTCAACGGCCTGGAAAAGCCGACCTCCGGGGCAGTTACGGTCGCGGGCCGCGACGTGGGCGCCGCCGGCGCCGCCGACCTGCGCGAGATCCGCCGCGAGGTCGGCATGATCTTCCAGCACTTCAACCTGCTCTCCTCGCGCACCGTGCGCGAGAACGTGGCCCTGCCGCTGGAAATCTCCGGCACCCCCGCCCGCGAGATCGCGCCGCGGGTCGACGACCTCGTCGAGAGGGTGGGCCTGCAGGACTTCCGCAACCGCTACCCCGCGGAGCTCTCGGGCGGCCAGAAACAGCGCGTCGGCATCGCCCGTGCGCTCGCCACGCAGCCCAAGGTCCTTTTGTCAGACGAAGCAACTTCGGCCCTCGATCCGGAGACCACGCAGACCGTTCTCGAGCTGCTGGGCGACATCAACCGCGACCTCGGACTGACCATCCTGCTGATCACCCACGAGATGGCGGTGGTCCGCGACATCGCGAGCCACGTGGCGGTGATCGAGGACGGCCACATCGTCGAGGACGGCTCGACCTACGACGTCTTCACGGCGCCGCAGCACCCCACGACGCAAAGCTTCCTCTCCAGCGTCACCGGCGTGACCCTGCCGCATTTCATCGCCCGCCAGCTGCGCGACACCCGCCCCGAGGGCAATGCCCGCGAGGTCATGCGCATCACGTTCGCCGGCGAGAACGCCACCGACCCGCTGATCGCCGAGATGAGCCGCGACCTCGGCCTGCAGGTCAACATCCTCGCCGGCGCCGTCGAGGAGATCGGCCCGCGCCCCTTCGGCAACCTGCTCATCTCGGTCGATGCCGATGGCGCCGAACAGGCGCGCGCCTTCCTCGAACGCAACCAGCAACGCACGGAGGTCCTCGGCTATGTCGGCTAACCTAGTGAACATGCTCATGGAGGCGACCTGGCAGACGCTCTACATGGTCGCCGTCTCGACCCTTCTGGGTGCCATCGGCGGCCTGCCCATCGGCGTCTTCCTCGCCTGCTCGCAGAAGGGCGAACTGCTCTCCTCGCCCACCGTGAACAAGGTGCTGGGCGTCGTGGTGAACGCCACGCGCTCGGTGCCCTTCATCATCCTCGTGGTGGCGATCATCCCCTTCACGCGGATCGTCGCGGGCACCTCCATCGGCACCACGGCGGCCATCGTGCCGCTGACCATCGCCGCCGTGCCCTTCATCGCCCGCCTGGTCGAGAACTCGATCCGCGAGGTCGACAGCGGGCTGATCGAGGCCGCGCGCTCGATGGGCGCGACGCCCATGCAGATCATCCGCAAGGTCCTGATCCCCGAGGCGCTGCCCGGCATCACGCTGGGGCTCACGCTCGCCGTGGTCAGCCTGCTGGGCTACTCGGCGATGGTCGGCGCCGTCGGCGGCGAGGGCCTGGGCGATCTCGGCATCCGCTACGGCTACCAGCGCTTCATGCCTGAGGTCATGGGCCTCGTGGTTCTCATCCTCATTGTCCTCGTGCAGCTCGTGCAGACCATCGGTGAATGGATCGCGCGCCGCGTGGACAAGCGGGCGCCCAGCAACCGCGGCGCCTGATCCTCCCCCTCCCAATAAAGAAGGAGCAATCCCATGAAACACCTGACGACTCTCGTCTCCGTCCTGGCCCTCACCGCAGGTGCCGCGGCCGCGCAGGAAATCAGCGTGGGCGTCTCGCCCGGTCAGCACGGCGAGATCATGCAGGAGGTGGCCAAGGTCGCCGCCGAGGACGGGCTCGACATCGACATTGTCGAATTCTCGGACTACGTGGTGCCGAACCAGGCGCTGGCCGATGGCGACATCGAGGCCAACAGCTTCCAGCACCGCCCCTACCTCGAGCGCCAGATGGATGACCGCGGCTTCGACCTCGTCGAGGTGGGCACCACCATCAACACGCCGATGAGCCTCTACTCCGACGAGTTCGCCTCGCCCGAGGAGATCCCCGACGGCGCCACCATCGGCATTCCGAACGATCCCACCAACGGCGGCCGCGCGCTGCTGGTGCTGCAGCAGAAGGGCCTGCTGACGCTGGCCGAGGGCGTGGGGCTCGTGCCCACGGTGCTCGACATCGCCGAGAACCCGCGCGACATCCGCATCCAGGAGCTCGACGCGGCGCAGCTGCCGCGCTCGCTGCAGGATCTCGACGCGGCGATGATCAACACCAACTATGCCATCGCCTCGGGTCTCGACCCGGTGAACGATGCCATCGCCACCGAGACCGACAGCCCCTACGTCAACATCATCGTCGTGCGCGCCGGTGACGAGGACGAGCCCTGGGTGCAGCCGCTGGTCGACGCCTACCACTCCCCCGAGGTGAAGGCCTTCATCGAGGAGAAGTACAACGGCACCGTGCTCACCTCCTGGTAAGCCGCCCCGCCGCGATGCATGCCCGGCCGGTCCCGAAAGGGGCCGGCCGTTTGCGTTCCGGGCCCGCGAGTCCCGCCCCTGACGCCCGATCACGCCTGCCGCGAATTGACGTCACCCCGGGGGGCGCCTAGCATGCAAGCGACAGAATGTGGTGTAATGGTCGTTCTGGTGGGAAATCATCCCAATCGCGATTCGAGGGATCGGCGCGCGACGGGGTGCCGAGGTTTGGAGGGCACGCGATGCAGATGGGGGATTTCGCCGACAGGGACGGCACGATCTGGTTCGACGGACGGCTCGTGCCCTGGCGCGAGGCGCAGACCCACGTCATGAACCAGGGCCTGCACTACGGCGCCACCGTCTTCGAGGGCGAGCGCACCTACGGCGGCCGCATCTTCCGCCTCACCGAGCACACCGAACGCCTCATCGCCTCGGCCCGCGCCATGGGCTACGAACTCCCCTACAGCTGCGGCGAGATCGAGCTTGCCACCATGCAGGCGATCAAGGCTTCCGGCCTGCGCGACGGCTACGTCCGTCCCTTCGCCTGGCCCGGCAGCCGCTACATGGACCTGCTGATCCGCGACAACGAGATCCACCTCGCCATCGCCGTCTGGGGCGTGCGCGCGGGCCCCGACGAAAGCACCCGACGCCGCGGGCTACGCCTCCAGCTCTCCGAGGGGCGCCGCCCGGACGACGCCACGCTACCCGGCGCCGCCAAGTCGGCGGCCAGCTGGGCCATCGGCGGCGTGGTCCGCGAAGCCGCGGTCCGCGCCGGGTTTGACGACGCCATCATGCTGAATCCGCAGGGAAATCTTGCCGGAACCACCGGCGCCAACCTCTTCCTTGGCATCGACGGGGCGCTGCACACGCCTCTGCCCAAGGGCTATATCGACGGCATCACCCGTCGCACGGTCATCGACCTGATGAAGCGCCGGGGCATCGAGGTCATCGAGCGCGACATCGCCCCCGGCGAGATCGACAGCATCCGCGAGGCCTTCATCACCGGCACCGCCGCCGAGGTCACGCCGGTCACCCGTATCGGCAATCGCAGCCTCTCCATCGGCACGTTCACCCGCAAGGCCACGGCCGACTACCACGACCTCGTGCGCTCCGAGGGCGAACTAATCAACTGAAACGCACGCGCCGCCCGTTGCCGAGGCTGCGCAGGCGAAAGCTCGTGCGGATGCGGGTCACGCCCTCGATGTTGCGCACGCGCGTCTTGAGGAAATTCTCGAAGTCCTCGAGCCCCTCGCAGATCACGTGGATCATGAAATCGTCCTCTCCCGCGAGCAGGATGCACTCCAGCACCTGCGGGCACCGCATCAGGTCGGCCTCGATCCCCGAGAGGAACTGTTCGCTGTGGTGGTCGAGGCTCAGGAAAATGTAGGCCTGCATCGGCAGGCCGACCTTGGCCGGATTCACCACCGCGACGTAGCGATCGATCACCCCGGCCTCCTCCAGCAGCTTCTGCCGGCGGTGCGCGGGCGAGGGCGAGAGCCCAACGCGCTCGGACAATTCCGCGATGGTCATGCGGCCGTTGTCCTGCAATGCCTCGAGGATGCGAAGGTCGGTGGCGTCAGGCTTCATGGAGAATATTTCCTACGATTTTCAGCTATCGTGGATGATATTTGCGATCATTTCAAGCGCACCCCCGCAGTTTGGGCAATTTGCCGGTGCCGGCAGGCGTAGTGTCCCCGCAAGACATCAACCGGAGAACATGCATGTTGCGCATCGGAGTCGACATCGGCGGCACCTTCACCGACTTCTGCGGCTGGCGGCAGGGGCAGAGCGAGCCCGTCGCCACCTTCAAGGTTCCCTCGACTCCGCCGAACTTCGAGGACGGATTCCGCGAGGGCTTCGAACGCATGCTCGACCTGCTCGAGCCCGAGCCGGGCCAGCCCGCCTACGTCTTCCACGGCACCACGGTCAGCACCAACGCGATCATCGAGCGCACCGGCAGCCGCCTCGCGGCCTTCGTGACCGAGGGCTACAAGGACATGCTCGAGCTGCAGCGCTTCGGCCTGCGCAACCCGCTCAACCTCTTCGAGACCCGCGTGAAGCCGCTGGTCGACCGCCCGATGGTCTTCGAGATCGCAGAGCGCCGCATGCGCGAGGGCGCCCTGCGCACCCCGCTCGACCCCGAGCAGGTCCGCGCCCAGGTCCGCGCGGCCCGCGACGCGGGCGCCGAGGCCTTCGTCGTGGCGCTGCTGCACAGCTACGCCGACGCCTCGCACGAGCAGGCCGTCGCCGGGATCATCCGCGAGGAAGTGGGGCCGGACGCCGACATTTCGCTCTCGTCCGAGATCTGGCCGCGCCCCGGCGAATACGAACGCGCGCTGCTGGCCGTGCTCAACGCCTTCGTCAAGCGCCGCATGGGCGACTACGTCGGCGCCGTCGAGACCTATGTCGCGGGCCGTCTGCCCGGCTCGCACCTCTTCGTCACGCGCTCCAACGGCGGCGCCATGTCCTCGGGCGACGCGGTCGAGCATCCCGTGCACACGCTGCTGTCCGGTCCCGCCTCGGGCGTTACCGCGGTGCAGTATCTCGGCAACCTCATCGGCGAGGACAACATCCTCACGATGGACATGGGCGGCACCTCGACCGACATCTCGCTCATCACCGACGGGCAGACCCTGACCACCGGCAGCGCGGAAGTGGGGGATTTTCCCCTCGTCATGCCCGTCACCGGCGTCGAGGCCATCGGCGCGGGCGGCGGCTCGATCATCCAGATGGACGGCGGCATGCTGCGCGTCGGCCCGCAAAGCGCAGGCGCGCGCCCGGGCCCGGCCTGCTTCGGCCGCGGCGGCACCCGCCCCACGCTCACCGACGCCTACCTGCTCTCGGGCTACCTGCCCGAGGCGCTGCTCGGCGGCGAGATGACCCTCGACCGCGCCGCGGCCGAGGCCGCGCTCGCCCCGGTCGCCCGCGAACTCGGCTGCGACGTGCCGGCGGCGGCCGAAATGGCGGTCCGCGTCGCCAGCTCGAACATGGAGGCGGGCGTTCTGCCCTTCGTGGCGCGCTACGGCGTCGACCCCGAGGACCTGACACTCATCGTCTACGGCGGCGGCGGGGCGCTGCACGGCCCCATCTTCGCCCGCGAGATCGGCGTCAAGCGCATCGTCGTGCCCGGCGTGCCCTCGGTCTTCTGCGCCTACGGCGGCCTCGTCTCCGAGGTGCGCCACGACCTGACCACCAGCGTCCAGGGGCGCAGCGTCACGGCCGACGACATCGCCGGCATCTTCGCCGACCTGCGCGGCCAGGCCTCCGACTGGCTCGACCAGCAGGTCGACGCCTCGCTCCTCGAAGAGGTCGACTACGAGTACTGGTCCGAGATGCGCTACGCCGGCCAGTCCTTCGAGGTCGACGTGCAACTCTCGCAGGAGGCCGTCGAAAACCGCGACCTCGCCGCCATGCAGCAGGCCTTCCACGTCGCGCACGAAAAGCTCTACAGCCACTGCGACCCGTCCAGCCCGACCGAGTTCGTGCACTTCCGCGTCCGCGTGAAGGGCCGCATGCCGATGCCCTCCGAGCCGCGGGGCATGGGCACCGGGGCAGGGGAGCCCCGGCCGCAGACCCGGCGCGAGATCCGCTTCGCCGGACAGGCCTACCCCGACACCGCGGTCTATGCCCGCGAAGACCTCTGGGAGGGCGCGCACCTCTCCGGTCCCTGCGTGGTGCAGCAGCGCGACGCCACCGTTCTGGTGCCACCGGGCTACTCGCTCGAATGCGCCGCCTACGACAACCTCGTGATCTCGAAGGACTGACCGCCATGGACGCCGTCGCGACCGCCATCATGAATAACCGGTTCAACGCCATCGTCGAAGAGGCTTCGGCGGCGATCTACCGGACCGCCCACACGACCTTCGTCAAGCTGGTGCAGGACTACCAGTGCGCCATCGCCACCCCGGACGGCGACATCTTCGCCTATCCCTCGCAATCCGGGGTCAACGTCTTCATCGGCATCCCGCTCAAGAAGACGATCGAGACCATCGGCCTCGAGAACATCGAGGAAGGCGACCTCTTCATCACCAACGACCCCTTCGCCAGCGACGGGCTGGTGACGCACCTGATGGACGTCACCATGATCCTGCCGATCTTCCACGAGGGCGAACTGGTGGCCTTCGGCTGGTCCTTCGTGCACGCCTCGGACATCGGCGGCGCGATCCCGGGCAGCATCTCGCCCGCCTTCCACGAGGTCCTGCAGGAGGGTGTCCGCGTCCGTCCGACCAAGCTCTTCTCGCGCGGCGTGCTGAACGAGACCGTGAAGAACTTCTTCATGGACAACAGCCGCATCCCCGAGGAGATCTGGGGCGACTTCCAGGCCATGATTTCCGGCCTGAAAAGCATGTCGCGGCGTCTGGGCCAGCTCTGCGACCGCCACGGCAGCGACCGCATCTGCCAGTCGATGGAGGACGTCATCTCCTACGGCGAGGGCAAGGCCCGCGAGGTCATCTCGACCATCCCCGACGGCAGCTACGCCTTCTCGGACTACCTCGAGGGCTTCGAGGAAGGCCAGCTCGCCCATGTTTCCGTCACCGTGACGGTCGAGGGCGACGAGCTGACGGTGGACTACGAGGGCACCGACCCGCAGTTGCCCGCCGCCTACAACCTCGTCTCGGGCGAGACCACGCATCCCTACATCGTGCAGGCGCTGGTCTCCTTCATCCTCACGATGGAGCCGCTCACCCCGCGCAACGCCGGTCTTCTGCGGCCGATCCACTCGCGCGCGCCGCGCGGCTCGATCCTGAACGCGGTCTACCCGGCCTCGGGCGGGGCGCGGGCGGCCTCGGCCACGCGGGCCTATGACGTTCTGCTGGGCTGCCTCAACCAGGCGCTGCCCGACGGCCTCGCCGCCGCGGGCGCCGGCATGGCGGGCATCATCGTGGCCGCCGCGCCCGATCCGCGCACCGGGCGCCAGCGCGTCAACGTCATCAACCCCATCGTCGGCGGCAGCGGCGGCCGTGTCGGCCGTGACGGCGTCGACGCGATGGAGGTCCGCTACAGCGCCCTGCGCAGCGTGCCCACCGAGGTGCTCGAGATCGAGACCTCGATCATGCTGCGCGCCGTCCGCCTCGTGCCCGACAGCCGCGCGCCGGGCCAGTTCTCGGGCGGCGCCGCGATCTCGCTCGAGCTGGAGAGCACCGCCGAGAAGGCGCTCATCACCGTGCGCTCGATGAACCGCTTCCAGCTCGCCCCCTGGGGCGTGCGGGGCGGGGCCCACGGCCGCACCGGCGAGACGCTGCTCAACCCCGGCACCGAGCGCGAAAGCTCGGTCGGCATCATCACGCAGCTCGGCCTCGAACGCGGCGACGTGCTGCGCATCACCAGCCCCTCGGGCGGCGGCTTCGGCGATCCGCTCGACCGTGACCTCGCGGCCCTTGCCGCCGACCTCTACCACGGCCTGCTGAGCCGCGAACGGGCCGAAGCCGACTACGGCGTCGTCTTCGACGCGACCGGCGAGATCGACGCCGAGGCGACCGAGGCGCGCCGCGCCGAGCTGCGCAGCGACACGCCTCCGCCGGCCTTCACCTTCTGCGCCGCGCGGCAGGCGCAGGACGCCGCCTGGCCGATGGACCTGCGCCGGCAGCTCGCGACCCGCGCGCTGGCCTTCGACGTTGCCACCCGCAGCCGCATGGTCGACACGCTGCACCGCCGGCAGGTCGCGGCGGGCACGCCCATGTCCGAAGAGGACCTGCAGCAGGCGCTGAACGCCGAAGCGCAGGCCTTCGGCGTCTACGCGGCCTGAGGAGCGCACGAGGATGGATCAGGCAACCCCGCCGCCGCTCGCCCCCGTGCTGGCCGAGATGCGCGCCGCCGCCGACCTCGCGGACGTGCAGGAGCCGCCGGTGCTCGCCGACCTCCGGCAGGGGCGCAGTCCCATCGCGCTGGGCTCGGCGCGCAGCTGGTTCGCGGTCTGGGACGCGGTGCAGGGGCAGCTGCGCGACTTCTCGATGCACATGATCCTGCCGGCCGTGCGCCTCTACCGCGACGACAGCTTCCCCCGCACGGCGGTCCCGCGCATGATCGGCGGCTTCATCCTGCCCAACGCGCGCTTCCTCGCGCAGTTCGGCTTCCCCGAGCTGACCCGCTGGGCCGAGGCCATGGCCGCCGCCGACCCGCGCGATCCCGACCTCGACGCCGCGCTCGCCACCTACGGACGCTACGCCAATCGCCTCAACGCCTGGGTCTTCCACCACTTCCCTTGGGACATGGCCGACGACTGGGACTTCACGCCCCCGCCGCCCGCCGCACCCCACGCCGAGGCGCCGCAGGCCCCCGCGACGCGCGCCGGGATCGCCCCCACCGACACGCGCATCACCATCGCCTTCCCGGACCTCGGCCTCTCGGTCGAGGCATGGCTCGCCGACACCGCGAACCCCGCGCTGGTCGCGGAATTCCGCGCCGCGCTGCCGTTCCGGGTCTTCATCGACCACGCCTCGGTCGCGGGCGAGAGCATGTTCGCATGGTCGCCGCTCTATTCCACGACCCCGCCCGATGTCGCCGAGCGCGTCTGCGATGCCCCGCCGGGGCGCCTGCGCTTCTCGCAGAACACCGGGCAGAAATTCACCATCCAGTACGGCGAGACTCATGAGACCATCGAGGTCGCCGTTCTGGGGGCAGTGCAGGATGCCGACCTCGGCACCCTGCGCGAGATCGGCGCGCAGGTGCGCCACGCGACGACGGTAACGAAGGACCTGGTGTGGATGGAGGTTTCCGAGGCCTGACCCGCCAGCAACGCTTTTCCCCGGGTCGCGCTCCGCCGGCGGCCCCGGGGATACGCAGGACCGGCGGACAACGACACCGGAACGCCAGTGAAACAAGGGCGCCCGCAACAGCGATGGAGACGAAGATGACCAAGCAGACGACATTCCGGGGGACCGCGCTCGCGGCCCTTCTCGCGGCCGCCGCCGCGCTGCCCGCCTCGGCCGAGACCTGGCGCATGAGCACCCAGGCCAGCTCGGAGAGCTTCGAGGGCCAGGCCATCGACAAGTTCGCCGAACTCGTCGAGACCTACACCGACGGCGAGATCGAGGTCCGCGTCTATCCCAACGAGCAGCTCGGCAAGCTCGACACCGTGATGGACCAGCTGGGGCAGGGCGTGATCCAGGTGGTCTCGACCTCGGTCGCGCTGCTGGGGCGCTACGTCGAGGCCATCGACTACACCAGCGCGCCCTTCCTCTTCGAGGACTACGAGCAGTGGTCGCGCTTCATGAACAGCGAGCTCGTGCAGGGCTGGGTCTCCGAGGCCGAGGAAGCCGGCAACATCGAGGTGCTGGGCGACGTGACCGCCATGCCGCGCGGCAGCTACCGCGTGATCGCCTCCGAGACGCCCGTGGCCTCGCTCGAGGACTTCGACGGCCTGCGCGTGCGCCAGTGGTCCAACGACCTCATGGTCAACGCGTGGGAGCACCTCGGGGCCGAGGTCCGCATCCTGTCGTGGTCCGAGGTCTACGACGGCCTGAACCGCGGTCTCATCCAGGCCGTGACCTCGCCCATCGAGCTGATCGAGCCGCAGAAGTTCTACGAGGTCGCGCCGAACATCTCGCGCACCAACGAGTATCCGCAGGCGCTGGCCTTCCTCGTGAACAAGGACACCATGGAGGGCCTCTCGCCCGAGATGCAGGAGGCCGTCGAAAGGGCCCACGCCGAGGCCTCGACCTTCATGGAGGACCTGCTCGACGCGAACGTCGAGGAGATCGTCACCACGCTCGAGAGCGAGGGCGCGACCTTCGTCGACCTCGACCTCGGCCCTGTGGTCGAGCGCATGGACGGCTTCTACCAGGAGCTTGACGCTGCCGGCGAGCTGCCCGATGGCTTCCTCGACGCGGTCGCCGCGGCGCGCACCGAGTAACCGCGCCGCCTGATCCCGCGACCCAAGGCCGCCCGGACGATCCGGGCGGCCGACGCGCATTCACCGACCCGGGGGCCCGCATGGACCTGCTCGACAAAATCCTGAAACGGCTGCGCGACGTCTTCGTCGCCTGCGCCAACATCATCCTCGCGCTGATGCTCGTCTCGAACGCCGTCAACATCGGCTGGCGCGCCCTCGTGGGGACGGCCTTCAACCCCGTCTTTCCCTGGACGGTGGTGGGCTTCGTCTGGCTGACCTTCCTCGGCTTCTACGTCTTCGTGCACGACCGCGGCGACGTGGCGGTCGACCTCGTGACCAGCCGGCTGCCGCGCGTCCTGCAACGCGCCGCCGGCGTTCTGGCCGTCGGCGTGACCCTCACCATGCTCGTCATCATCCTCGCGACCGCGCCCAGGCTCATCTCCAGCCAGTCCGACGCGATGGACATGATCGGAATCCCGCGCTTCGCGCTGGGCATCCCGCTCTTCGTTTCCGCCGCGCTGGTGATGATCGTCACCCTGCGTCGCATCCCCGAGATCTGGCGTGGCCCGCCGGAACACTACCACGTCCCGGAAGGAGCCGACTGACATGACCGGCGTTGTCGTCCTGACCTCCCTGATCGGCTTCATCCTGCTGGGTGTTCCGGTCAGCTTCGCGATCCCCGCCTCGGCCTTTGCCGGCTTCATCGTCGCCGGATGGGGCGGCGAGTGGCTGATCGTCACGCAGCAGCTGCTCGACGGGGTGAACCGCCCGACACTGGTGGCGCTGCCCTTCTTCATCTTCGCGGGCTCGCTGATGAACCGGATCGGGCTCACCGACCGGATCTTCAACCTCGCGCTCGCCTTCGTCGGCCACTTCCGCGCGGGCCTCGCCCACGTCAACGTGGTCGCCTCGCTGATCTTCTCGGGAATCTCCGGCTCGGCCACCGCCGACCTCGCGGGCCTCGGCCAGATCGAGGTGCAGGCCATGCGCAAGCGCGGCTACGACCACGATTTCGCCGCCGCGCTCACGGTCATCACCTCCATCGTCGGCCCGGTGGTCCCGCCCTCGATCACGCTCATCGTCTACGCCTGGCTCTCGAACACCTCGGTTGCCCGGCTCTTTCTCGCCGGCATCATCCCGGGGCTGATGATCGGTCTCGCGCTCATGCTCTTCATCCGGATCACCGCCATCTGGCGCGACTACCCGCAGGAGCCGCGCATGACCCGCTGCCAGATCGGCACCGCGCTCATCGAGGGGCTGCCCGCGCTGGTCGCCCCGATGATCATCCTCGTCGCGATCACCTTCGGCCTCACCACCGCCACCGAGGCGGGCGTGCTGGCCTCGGTCTACGCGCTCTTCCTCGGGATCTGCTACCGCACGGTGCCCGCGCGGCAGCTCTGGTCGGCCCTGACCGAGACCGCGACCGTCAGCGCCTTCATCATGATGATCATCGGCGGCAGCCACGTCATGAGCTGGATCCTCACCTTCGAGCAGGTGCCGCAGGCCATCGCCGACACGGTCCTGCCGCTGGTCGAAAGCCGCGCGGCCTTCATCCTCATGACCATCGCGCTGCTCTTCGTCGTGGGCTTCTTCCTCGAGGCGACGCCCTCGCTCATCATCCTCGCGCCGCTGCTGCTGCCCTCGGTGGACGAATACGGCATCGACCGGGTGCAGTTCGGCATCCTCGCGGTGATGACCCTGCTGACCGGCATCGCGACGCCGCCCGTGGGGGTGGGGCTCTACGTCATGTCGGGGATGACGCGGATATCGCTCGAACGGCTCTCCTTTGCCGTGCTGCCGATGCTGTTGCCCGTCTTCATCGCGATCTTCCTCATCGCCTACGTCCCCGAGCTCAGCCTCTGGCTGCCCAACCTCGTGATGGGGGAGTAGCGCCATGACCGCCACCGGACTCGCGGCGCTGGAGGCCGAACTGGATCACCAGCGCAGCCTGCTGAACCTGCCGCCCAAGGCGTGGATGCCGGAAACGCGCGGCCCGGGCGGCGCGCCGGTGCTCGACGTCGCGATCCTGGGCGCCGGCCTCTGCGGGCTGGTGGCCAACGCGGCGCTCGCGATGGAGGGCATCTCCAACGTCCGCCTCTTCGACCGCGCCCCCGAGGGGATCGAGGGGCCCTGGGTCACCTATGCCCGCATGCGCACCCTGCGCACCGCCAAGGAGGCGGCGGGCCCGGCGCTGGGCATCCCCGCGCTCACCTTCCGCGCCTGGTTCGAGGCGCAGTGGGGCAGCGCGTCCTGGGAGGCGATGGACCTCGCCCCGCGCGAGACCTGGATGGACTACATGCGCTGGTATCGCCGCGTGACCGGCGCCGACGTCGTCAACGACTGCGACGTCACCGGGATCACCGAGGCGGGCGACCTGCTGCGGCTGGAAACCTCCACCGGCCCGGTCCTCGCCCGGCGGGTGGTGCTGGCCTCCGGCCTCGATGCCCTCGGCGCCCCGCGCCTGCCCGAGGTCGCGCGGGGCCTGCCCGAGGGCCGCGTCTTCCATTCCGCCGACTGCTTCGACCCCGCCACGCTGCGCGGCAAGCGCGTCGTCGTGGTGGGCGCCGGCGCATCCGCGATGGACAACGCCGCCACCGCGCTCGAGGCGGGCTGCGCCCGGCTCGACCTGCTGGTCCGCCGCCCGGCGATCCCCACCGTCGACAAGTTCACCGGCACCGGCTCGCGCGGGATGACGGCGGGCTATGTCGGTCTGCCCGACTGGGCCAAGTGGGAGATCATGGACGAGGGGGACCGCTGGCCCGTCCCGCCGCCGAAGCACTCGGTCGAACGGGTGGCCGCCCATGCCAACGCGCACCTCCATCTCGGCGCCACGGTCGAGGCGGTCGAACCCACCGCCGAGGGGCTGCGGATCACCACCCCGGCGGGGCCGGTGGAGTGCGATCTCGCGATCTTCGCCACGGGCTTCGGCGTCGATCTGGACGCGCGGCCCGAACTTGTACAGTTTTCCCGTACGATCCGTACATGGGGCGACGTCGTCGGCCCCGAGAAGGCCGCCACGAATCCCGGCCTCGCGGCGCATCCCTACCTCGCCCCGGACTTCACCTTCACCGAGAAGACCCCCGGCGCCTGTCCCGCGCTCGCCCGCATCTCCTGCTTCGCCTATGCCGCCGTGCCCAGCCATGGCAAGGTCACCTCCGGCATTCCCTCGGCCACCGAGGGCGCCCGCCGGCTGGCCTCCGGCCTCGTGCGCAGCCTCTTCGCCGAGGATGCCGAACACCACCTCGCGCGTTTCCGCGACTACGACACCCCGCTCATGAGCGGCGACGAATGGCCGGCCGACACCCCCGCCATGCCCGCCCGAAAGGAACCCACGTGACCGATCTGCACGCCCGTTCGCACGTCATCGACGCGCTGCAATGCTCTGACTTCAATCGCGAAATCCTGCTCGAGGCGCAGGCCGGAGGGGTCACCGCGATCAGCGCCGCCTCGGTGCTCTGGGAGAATTTCCGGGGCGGCATGGACTACGTCATCATGTGGAAGGAGAAGCTGCGCGAGAACGCCGACATCGCCATGCCGATCCGCACCGTGGACGACATCCACCGCGCCAAGGCGCAGGGCAAGGTCGGCATCATCTTCGGTTGGCAGAACACCTCTCCGGTCGAGGAGCGGCTGGCCTATTTCGAGATCTTCAAGGATCTCGGCGTGAACATCATGCAGCTGACCTACAACACCCAGACCGTCTTCGGCTCGGGCTATCTCGAGGAAAATGACAGCGGCCTCAGTGGTTTCGGCCGCGAAGCCGTCGACGAGATGGGCCGCTGCGGCATCCTGATCGACCTCAGCCACGTCGGCGTCCGCACCTCGCTCGACACCATCGAGCACTCGGACAAGCCCGTCGCGATCACCCACTGCCTGCCGCGCGCGCTGCGCGACGTGCCCCGCAACAAGCCCGACGAGGTCTTCAAGGCCTGCGCGGAAAAGGGTGGAATCATAGGTACTTCGCTTTTCGCGCCGGGCCTCGCGGCGGGCAACGACGCGACCGTGGCCGACGTGATCGACGCGATGGAATACACGCTCGATCTCGTGGGCGAGGATCATGTCGCCATCGGCACCGACTTCAACCACAACCGCCCGCGACCCGGCCCCTGGCTGCTCTGGGCCAACCGCGACAAGGGCACCGGCCGCACCCTGACCGAGTTCGGATCGGCCAAGATCTCCAAGCCCGAGGGCATCCGCCGCAACGACGAATTCCCGAACCTGACCGCCGAGATGCAGCGCCGCGGCTGGAGCGACGCGCGCATCACCAAGATCCTCGGCGGCAACTGGCTGCGCCTGTTCGGTCAGGTCTGGGGCTGACCTGACCGGCCTCAGGCGATGCCCCGTCGCCTGGTGCATGACATCAGGGGCAGGGGGCATCGCCTTGGATTCAGGGTGTATTCCGGGGCTCAGGCCTCCAGCAGATCAGCCACGTGCGCCGGGCCGCTCGGCCGGATGCCGCTCGGGTTCAGGGCCTTGATCGAGTAGTAGCCCCGCGTGATGTGATCCATGTTCACCGTTTCCGCCACGCCCGGCAGACGCAGGATGCGAGCCATGTAGCCGGACAGCCGCGGATACTGCGCGATCAGCCGGCGATTGGTCTTGAACAGCCCGTGATAGGCCGCGTCGAAGCGGATCAGCGTCACGAAGGTGCGGATATCGGTCTCGGTCAGCCGCTCTCCGAAGAGGAAATCCCCCTCCAGCCGCGCCTCGAGTTCGTCCAGCATCTCGAAGACGCCCTCCACCGCCTCGTCGTAGGCGTCCTGCGACGAGGCGAAACCGGCCTTGTAGACGCCGTTGTTCAACTTGTCGTAGATCCGCGGGTTCAGCGCGTCGATTTCCTCGGCAAGATCAGTGGGGTAGAGCCGGATGTTCGAGGGCGCGATCTCCTCGAAAGCGGTGTCGAACATGCGCAGGATGTCCGCGCTCTCGTTGTTGACCATGACGCCGCGTTTCATGTCCCAGAGCACCGGCACCGTGGCGCGCCCGGTGTAATGCGGCGCGGCGCGGGTGTAGAGTTCGTGCATGTATTGCGCGCCCATCAGCGGATCGGCGTCGGCGCCCGGATAGCCGCCGAAGCGCCAGCCCTGGTCGCCGACCGTCGGATTGACCACCGTGACCGGAATCAGATCCTCCAACCCCTTGAGTTTGCGGGCAATCAGCGTGCGCGAGGCCCAGGGGCAGATCAGCGCGACGTAGAGCCGGTAGCGGCCGGCCTCGGCCTCGAAGCCGCCGTCACCCGTGGGGCCCGGGCGTCCGTCGGGGGTGATCCAGTTGCGGAACTCCGAGACCTGCCGCACGAAGCGGCCCTTTTCGTCGGCCTTCTGCACCGGCTGCCAGTTCTCGACCCATTTTCCGTCGACAAGCATGGCGGTTCTCCTTTCAAGTCAATCTGTTCAGGGGGGATCTTCGCGCTCAGGACAGCGCGAAGGCCGTGCCCCAGGGGTCGTTGAAGCGATCGCTGCCGAGGCGCGAGGTGATGGTCTCACGCGCCTGCGGGCTGACGCCCAGCGTGACCTCGGCCAGCCCCGCCGCGCCCGCGTCGCGGGGCCCGGCCCGCCGGCTGTTCCAGACGTTGCCGGCCAGCTGGTGGTGATAGCCGCCGCTGCCGTAGAAGCTCGCGCCCGGATAGGTCGCGGCAATGTCGAAGCCCAGCTGGTCGCGGTAGAAGGCATCCGCCTTGTCCGTGTCGCCCACCTGCAGGTGCACGTGCCCGATGATCCCGGCCTCGGGGAAGCCGGCCCAGGACTTGCCCCCGGCCTCTTTCAGGAGCCCCTGCACGTCGAGCGGGTCGGTCGACATGCGGATCGCGCCCGTGCTGTCGTGCCAGCGGCTCGGCGGCCGGTCGACATAGACCTCGATGCCGTTGCCCTCGGGGTCGGCCAGGTAGATCGCCTCGCTCACGAGGTGGTCCGAGGCGCCCTGAAGCGGCACGCGCGCCTCCATGGCATGGGTGAGCCAGCGGGCGAGATCCCCGCGCGCGGGCAGCAGGAAGGCCGTGTGGAACAGCCCGGCCTGCCGCGGATCGCGCGGCCGCAGGGCAGTGTCACCGTCGAGGTGAAGCAGCGGCGTCTCCCCCGCGCCGAGGGTCACCTGGTCCGCCGATTGCGACAGCGTGGCGAGGCCCATGACGTCGCGGTAGAAGCCGGCGACTGTCTCGATGTCGCGCACGCGCAGGCGGACGGCGTCGATGCGGATCGGGGCCGCGGTCATGTCGAATGAGTCGGTTTGCGTGGTCATGTCGGACCTCCTGTTCTCCGTGCCCGGCGGGTGCCGGGCTGTTGAGAGAGAAGATAGGTCTTGCCCGAAATCAACGAAATGACGATTATATGGAATGACTATCCTCGAAACGTTCTTAAATCCTTTGCATGGACACCATCGATGAACTCCGCGCCTTCGTGGCCACCGCGCAGACCGGGTCGTTCACCCGGGCGGCGGACCAGCTTGGCGTCTCTAACCGGCTGACCTCGAAATACGTGGCCGACCTCGAGCGGCGCCTCGGCGTGCGGCTTCTTCAGCGGACCACGCGCAAGGTCGGCCTGACCCCGGCGGGCGAGGACCTGCTGGCGCGGGCGCCGGCTCTGATCGACGATCTCGACGACCTCTTCGGCGAGGTCTCGGAGGGCTCGCGCGGGCTCACCGGGGTGATCCGCATCTCGGCGCCGGTGACCTTCGGCGAAGCCTACGTGGCGGGCATGCTGGGCCGGTTCGCCCGGCAGAACCCGGACCTGTCCTTCGACCTGCGGCTGAACGACAGCTACGTCGACCTCGCGAGCGAGGGGATCGACCTGGCCTTTCGCATGGGGCAGTCGGAGATGCTCTCGCTCAAGGCGCGCAAGCTGGGCAGCTTCGTCAGCCTGCTGGTCGCCAGCCCCGACTACCTCGCGCGGCAGGGCGCGCCGTCACGGCCCGCCGACCTCATCGACCATGCCTGCATCGTCGACACCAACCGCCGCATGCCGAACAGGTGGGTTTTTCCCGCGATGGCGAGAAGGCCGTCGTCAACGTGCGCGGCCGGTTCCAGGTCAATTCGGCGCGCGCCGCGCTGGCCCTGGCGGCCGACGGCATGGGGGTCGCCTATGCGCCGCGCTTCGCCGCGCACGGGATGCTGGCCTCCGGCGCGCTTGTGCCCCTGCTGCAGGACCACGAGGGCGAAAGCGGCCCGGTGAGCGCGCTCTACCTCGAGGGACGGGTGCTACCGCGCAAGGTTCGCGCGCTCATCGACTTCGCGGCGCAGGACATGCGAGCGACCACGCTTCTTTGACGCCGAGCGGGCAGCGCTGGCGGCCTGACCCTGGCGGAGGGGCCTCAGTCGGCGGTGGGTGCGAGGCGGCGCCGAGCGAGGGTCCGCCGTGCCCGCTCGAGGATCGGCTTGTCGATCATCCGGCCGCCAACCGAGACCGCGCCGCGCCCCTCGCGGGTGGCGGCCTCCATCGCCTCGACGACCTCTTCCGCCCAGGCGATGTCGTCCTCGGAAGGGGAGAAGCCGCGGTTCAGCGGCGCGACCGCGCCGGGGTGGACGGCCGTCGCGCCCGAAAAGCCGAAGGCCGCCGAGCGCGCGGCCAGCTCGCCGATGCCATCGCCGGAATAGGCCGCCACGCTGTCGAGCAGCCCCAGCGGCGCGATCCCCGCGGCGCGGGCGGCGTAGACGATCTGCTGTTTCGCCCCCAGCAGCGTGGCCTCGGACGGCACGATCCCGCAGGTTGCGGCGAAGTCCTCGCTCCCCAGCAGCAGGGCCACCACGCGCGGGTGCGCGGCAGCGATGGCATGGGCCGCGTGCAGGCCCGAGGGGCTTTCGATCAGGGGGACGATCCCGGTGCGGCCCGCCGGGTCGAGCGTGTCGAGCGCCTCGGCGACCATGCGCACCTTGCCCGCATCCTCGCACTTGGGCAGCAGGATCGCGGCGAGGTCTCGCCCGGCCACGAGGTGCAGGTCGCCCGCGAGATGCAGCAGCTCGCCGTTGACACGCAGGCAGAGGTCCGAGGGTCCCCGTTCCAGCTCGGGCAGGGCCCCGGCCACCATGTCGCGCGCCGCCTGCTTCCGGTCGGCGGGGACGCTGTCCTCGAGATCGAGGATCAGCGCGTCGGCGCCACGGCTCTGGGCCTTGCCGAGGAAGCGTTCGTTGTTGCCCGGCACGTAGAGAAGCGAGCGCCAGGTCGCGGCCTGTTCCCTCATTCCGAATGCTCCCCGACGAGCCCGCTTTCGAAGAGCTGCGCCGCCTCGGTGGCGTCGAAGCCCGCGTCCGACAGGATTTGCCGGGCGTGTTCCGAGATGTGCGGGGCAGGGCGGTGAAAGGTTCCCGGCGTCGCCGAGAGGCGCGGGACCGGCGCGTGCATGGGCGCGCCGCCCAGATCCTCGTCGGGCAGTTCGACGTAGATGCCGCGCTCGCGGAAATGCGGGTCCTCCGAGATGTCGGCGATGTCGTAGACCGGTGCGGCGGTGATGCCGTTGCGGTCGAAGATGTCGAGGACTTCCTCGGTGCTGCGCGCGCCGACCCAGTCGCCGACGATCTTGTCGACCTCCGCCCGGCGGGCGACGCGGCGCTCGTTGGTGCAGAAGTCGGGATGCTCGATCAGGTCCTCGCGGCCGATGCAGCGGAAGACGCGCTCGGCGGTCTTCTGCATCGAGGCCGAGAGCGCGATGTAGCCACCGTCCTTCGCCTGGTAGACGTTGCGCGGGCTCGAGGTGTTCGAGCCGTTCCCCAGCCGCGGTTTCGGCGTGTGCGAGATCTGGAAGTCCAGCGCCTCGGGCCCCAGCACCGAGGTCATGGCGTCGAGCAGGCCGAGGTCCACGACCTGCCCGCGCCCGGTGGTCTCGCGGGATCGCAGCGACATCAGGATCGCGTTGGAGCCGTAGAGCCCCGCGATCATGTCGGCCAGCGCGAGCGGCGGCAGGAGCGGGTCGCCGCCCTCTTCGCCGTTGCGGGAGGCAAAGCCCGACATGCCCTCGACCAGCGTGCCGAAGCCCGGCCGCGAGGAGTAGGGCCCGGTCTGCCCGAAGCCCGAGACCCGCAGGATCACCAGCCCCGGGGCCAGCTCGTGCAGCACCTCCGGCCCCAGTCCCATCTTCTCCAGCGTGCCGGGGCGGAAGCTCTCGATCAGCACGTCGGCCCCCGCGACCAGCCGCTTCAGCAGCTCGACGGCGCCCTCCTTGCGGAAATCGAGGCCCAGGCTGCGCTTGTTGCGGCCGTAGACGGTCCAGAAGGTCGACTTGCCCTCGCGCTTCCAGGCCCTCAGCGGGTCGCCGGTCGGCAGGGGCTCGACCTTGATGACGTCGGCGCCGAAGTCCGCGAGTTGCAGCGAGCACATGTTCCCGGCGACGAGGCGCGACAGGTCGACGACCCGGATGCCCTCCATCGGCCCGCCGGCGGTTTCGTCGAAAGTCTTTTTCTGCCAGCTCATGTCGTTTCCTTCACTCTTCGGGGTTCCGCATCTCGCGCAGTTTGCGCGCGCGCAGGCGGCCGAAAACCGAGCCCGCGACGATGAGGATCATCAGGACGAGAATGGTGAGAGAGATCGGCCGTTCCACGAAGATCGCGGCGCTGCCCTGTCCCAGCATGACCGACTGCCGGAAATAGTTCTCGGCCAGCGGCGCGAGCACCACCGCCAGGATGAACGGCCCGGTCGGGTAGTCGTTCTTCTTGAACAGGTATCCCACGACGCCGAAGATCAGCATGATCCAGATGTTGAAGGCGCTGTAGCTGAGTGAAAAGGCCCCGACGACGCAAAGCGCGATGACCACGTTCGCCAGATTGTTCTGGATCGTGCGCAACAGGTTCACGAAGACCGGGATCAGCAGGACGTTCGACAGCAGCAGGAAGAAATTCGCAAGCACCAGCCCCGCGATCATGGCCCAGACGATGTCGCCCGAGGTCTGCATCAGCAGCGGCCCGGGCCGCAGTCCGAACATGATGAGCGCGCCGAGCATGATCGCCGTGCCGCCCGAGCCGGGGATGCCCAGCGTGATGAGCGGGATGAGCGAGCCGGGCACCGCCGCGTTGTTGGTGGCCTCGGGGCCCGCGAGGCCGCTGATCTCGCCGGTGCCGAACTTCTCGGGCCGCTTCGAGAGGCGCTTTTCCAGGGCGTAGTCGAGGAAGGTCGCCACCGTCGCGCCGGCACCGGGCACGATGCCGATGATGGTGCCAAGCACCGAGCCGCGCATGGTGGGGGCGGCGGCCTCGCCCAGCTCGGCGCGGCCGGGGACGAATTCCTTGACGCTGAACCGGGGCTTGCCGAGTTCCAGCTTCACCTTCTTCTCGAGGTTGTAGAGGACCTCGCCCAGCCCGTAGAGGCCGATGATGATCGCGACGAAGTCGATCCCCTCGATCAGTTCGGGCACGTAGGCGAAGCGGATCTGACCCGAGACGTAGTCGCTGCCGAAGCTGCTGACGAGCACGCCGAGGCAGGTGACGAAGAAGGCCTTGAGCATGCTGTCGCCGGCCAGGAGCATGACCGTGGCCAGGCCCACCGCCATCAGCAGGAAATACTCCGGCGGCCCGAGGAAGATCGCGTAGGAGGCGATGATCGGCGCGAGGAAGATCAGCACGCCCAGGCCGAAGAGACCGCCGATGAAGGAGGCGACCGCCGAGATGCCGAGCGCCATGGCCCCGCGTCCCTGCTTCATCATCGGGTAGCCCTCGAGGGCCGTGATGATCGCCGGCGCGTCGCCGGGCGCGTTGATGAGGATCGCGGTGATCCGTCCGCCGTACATGGTGCCCATGTAGACGCCGGTGAGCAGGCACAGGCCCGAGGCCTCGTTCATGCCGAAGGTGAGCGGGAGCATCAGGGCGATGCCCGCCGAGGGGCCAAGCCCGGGCAGGGCGCCGACGACGGTGCCGATGAGCCCGGCCGCGAAGATGATGGCGATGTTGAACGGGGTCAGCACTTCGCCGAACCCCATCATCAGGTTGCCTAAGGCTTCCATTGGGAAAGCACCTTTCTTTTCAGGTGACCGGGATGTTCAGCCAGAGATTGAAGATCGCGAAGACCGCGGCGAGCGTGATCGCGTTGAGGATCAGCGCGCGGATCAGCGAGTGGCCCAGCATGGTGATCGAGATCACGATCATCACGGCGTAGAGCGGGGCGAGCACCGATCCGAAATGCATCAGGTAGGTCGCGACGAAGAGCAGCGCGGCGGCGCCGATGGCGGGCAGTGCGGCGCGGACGCGGTCGCCCACGGCGCTGGGGTCCTCGTCGTCGTCGGGCGCCTTGCCGCGCGACTTGAGCAGGATCAGCAGGCCCAGGACCAGGGTCGCGACGGCGAAGTTCATCGGCACGAAGCCGGGGCCGAAGCCCTGTGCCGAGAAGTAGCGGAATTCGAGGCTCTGGTAGCAGAGCACGGCCGCGAAGACGGCGATCGTGGCGATGAGGACGAGTTCGGACGCTCGCATGGAATCCTCCGGCGAGTTTGAGACACGTTGCGATGGCAGGGGGAAGGGGCCCGGCCCGCCGCTGGCGGGACCGGGCCGGGGGGATTACTGGCTCAGCATGTCCAGTTCGCCGAGGGTCTCGCGGTAGACCTCTTCGGTGTTGCCGAGGTAGTCGGCGAACTCGTCGCCGGTGATCACGAGGGGCACGACCGCGTTGGGCTCGATGTACTCCTCCTGCCAGGCCTCGGTCTCGAAGAGCGTGGTCACCAGCTCGGTCAGCGCCTCGCGCGCCTCGTCCGGGATGTCCGGCGCGGCGGTCAGGCCGCGGAAGAGGCTGATGGTGATGTCGACGCCCTGCTCGGTGAAGGTCGGCACGTCCGGCAGGTTGTCGATACGCTCCTCGGTGCTGATGGCCAGCGCACGGAACTGGTCGCTGTCGAGGTAGTCCGCGACGGGGCCGGGGTTCGTGATCGCGAAATCGATCTGGTTCGACAGCAGGGCCGTCACCACCTCGCCGTCACCCTGGAACGGGATGAAGTTGAGGCTCAGATCCGTGGCCTTGGCCAGCTGCATCGTCACGATGTGCTCGATGCTGCCCGTCGCGGTGCCGCCGACGTTCAGCGTGTCCTCGGCCTCCATCAGCTGCTCGAGGCGCTCGTAGCCGCTGGCCGCGTTCACCACGAGAAGCTCGGGGTCGATGCCGAGGCGCGCGATGGGCGTGAAGTCGGAGTAGTCGAGGCCGATGTTCGAGGTCAGCGGCGTCGCGATGTGCGACGAGGTGATCGACATCAGGTAGTGCGGGTCGCCCTCGCGGGCGTTGAGATAGCCCATGGCCACGGCCGAGCTGCCGCCTTCCTTGTTCACGACGTTGATCGGCACGTCGATGAGGCCCTGCTCCTCGATGAGCCGGGCCATGGTGCGCAGCATGGTGTCATGACCGCCGCCCGGGCCGTAGCCCGCGACGAACTCGAGCGGGCGCTCGGGGAAATCCTGCGCGGCCAGCGGGCCTGCGAGGGCGGCGATGCCGAGACCGGCGATGCCGAGCGTTCTGGTGAGTGCGGTGAGTTTCAAGGTATCCTCCCATTGATCCTTTGGGTTCGGAGCCCGCCGTCGCGGCCCCGTCGGGGTGCGCCGTCAGGTCATGATCGACGCGCGAGGGACGCGCTGGCGTCCCGTGCACCGGTGGTCGTGATCTCGATGATCTCGTCCAGGTGGTCTGCGAGCCGGTCGGCTGGACCGGCAATGTTGAGCGCCGCGACAAGCTGGTTGCCGGGGCCATGGATGGGGGCCGCGACACCGGCCGCGCCTTCGACCACGCCGCGGCGCGTCACGGCGTAGCCGTCGCGCCGGGCGGCCTCGACGCGCGCGACGAGCTCGCCCGCGTCGCCGTAGCCGCTGGCCTCGGCCTCGCGGGCGGCGGCGGCAAGCGCGTCCTGTCCGAGCCCGGTCAGCAGCACGATGCCGCTGCTCACGCGGAACGGGTTGCGCAGCACCTCGATGTTGCGGTCGTAGCGGATCTCGCGGTCGGGCAGGGCCTTGCAGAGATAGCGGACCTCATCCTCCTCGAGCACGGCGATGAAGCCCGATTCCCGCGAGCGGTCCACGGCGGCGTCGAGCGCGGCGCGCGTCTGGCGCAGCAGGGTGCCGTGCATCGCGCGGCCCGAGCCCACCTCGCCGGGCAGGCGGACCAGGCGGTAGCTGTTCTCGGTCGCCTTCTCGGCATAGCCCATGTCGACGAGCATCCGCAGCAGGTTGAGCACGCTCGACTTCGGCGCATCCAGCGCCGTGCTGGCCGCCGCCAGCGACACCGCGCCGGGCTGTTCCGCCATCCACTCGAGCAGCAGCAGAACCCGTTCCGATCCTCGCCCCGAACTCATTGTGTGTTCACTATTTTGAACGCGTTCATCATGAGGAACAAGTTACACAGCGAGGCGCAGCCGTGTCAAGCGACCTCCGCCGGCCCCGCCGGACGGCGGATTTCTCGAAATATTGAAAGGTGTTGGAAGACGGCTTCGGGACGCGGTTCCGGTTTTGCCGCGCCGCGGCGGGGCGATCTTTGCGGCAGCGATGATTCTCCGGAGGTCGTTTGCGACGTCGTCGTTCGGCCGGGCGAATTGGCGGTGGACTGACGACTGGTCGAGCGGATCGCGCCCGACGCCAGGGAGACTGCGACGTCCAGGAGGCGCCGCCCGGGCCTTGGAGCGGTTCGACGGTCCGTCCCTTTGTCAGGCCTGCCCAATCTTTCAGCTTGGCGCTTCGAAAGCGCGTGCCGCCTCCGCATCTGAATTTTGAATGATGTATTATATCTTGAAATCGCCCCGGTCGCTCCCGACACCTGAAGCAACGAAACCGGAGACGACCCATGACCACAACGGACCCCGACTGGCTGAAAAGGACCAAGGACGAGGACCGCGAACTTCGCGCCTTCGTGCGCTTCGCGCCGGATCTGCCCGCCGAAAAGCCGGCAATCCGGCTGGGCGTGAAGGACATCATCGACGTCGCCGGCCTGCCGACCGAATGCGGCTCGCAGATCTGCGAGGGGCAGGTGCCCGCCGCGACAGCGCCCTGCGTCGCGATGCTTGAGAAGGGCGGCGTGACGGTCGTGGGCAAGACCGTCACGACGGAATACGCCACCACGAAACCCGGCCCCACGCGCAACCCGCTCAACCACGCCCATTCGCCCGGCGGTTCCTCCTCGGGCTCGGCGGCCGGGGTGGGCAGCGGCGCGCTGGACTGGGCGCTGGGCACGCAAACGGCGGGTTCGGTGATCCGGCCGGCGGCCTTCTGCGGCATCGTCGGCTTCCTGCCGACCGCCGGCCGTATCCCGCGCGGCGGCGTGCGCATCATGTCTCCGACGCTCGACCGCGTGGGGCTCTTCGCCCGCGACGTGGCGGGCATCGAGGCCATGCTGAAATGCTTCCCCGCCTGGGCGCCCGACACGCTGCCGGACCGCCCGCTCCGCATCGCCATGCTCCCCGCCGAGGTCTGGGAGGGCGCCGACGCGGCCACGCGCTCGGTGATCGAGGGCATGGCCGAGGCCATCCGCGCAGCCGGCGATACGGTGATCGACCTGCCCGACGCCGCGCCCTTCCTCGAGATGATGGCGGCGCAGAAGGTGGTCATGGGCTACGAGATCCTGCGCTCGCTGAGCTGGGAGCTCGAGACCCACGCCGACCTGCTCTCGGACGAGCTGCGCGAGTTCTGCGAGGCCTCGCGGGGCATCACGGATCTTGCCTATGCCGAGGCACTGGAGACCGCCGACCGCTTCCGGCTCATGGCGCTGCGGCTCTTCGGCGAGATCGACGCGATCATGGGCCCGGCGTCGGCGCAGTTCCCGCCGGAGGGGCTGTCGTGGACCGGCGATCCCTTCGTGAACCGCATCTGGTCCCTGTCGAAGCTTCCCGCGATCGCGCTGCCGAGCGCCGCCGCCGAGAGCGGGCTCAAGGGATCGGTGCAACTGAATTCCGGATCCGGCCAGGACGCCAGGCTCTGCGCGATCGCCGCGCGCTACGCGCCGCTGGCAGCCGCGATCCGTCCCGGGTGACCTGCGGCCCCGCCGCAGTCGCAACGAACAAGGCATCGCAAAGAATGCCCGCAACTCCCCCAACACAGCCAGACAACAGAGAGGACCAACCATGTCTTTGATCTCGAAGTATGCCGCGCCCGCAGCGGGTGCGGTGATGGGTGCCGCCGTGGCGGTGGCCGCGCTGCCCGCGGCGGCGCAGGAGTACAAGTGGACCGTGCAGACCGCCTACGCGGCGGGGGACGACCTGCACCTGTCCTTCGTGAAGCTCGCCGAGATGGTCGAGGAAATGTCCGGCGGACGCCTCGTGATGGAGGTCAGCCCGGGCGGCGCCTTCGTGCCGGCCTTCGACGTGCTCGACGCGGTCGATGACGGCGTGATCGACGCCGCCGGCGGCGATGCCGACTACTGGGTCGGCAAGCACCCGGCGGGCAGCCTCTTCGCATCGGCGCCGGGCTTCGGCATGCCCTCGATGGACCTGATGGGCTGGATGGAATACGGCGGCGGCAAGGAGCTCTTCGCCGAGTACATCAACGAGACGCTGCAGTTCGACGACACCGTCTCGTTCCTGCTGAGCCCCGCGCAGGCGCAGCCCTTCGGCTGGTTCGAGGAGGCGGTGACCTCGGTCGAGGAGGTGCAGGGCCTCAAGTACCGCACGCCCGGCCTGCCGGTCGACGTGATGCGCGAGATGGGCGCCGCCGTGGTGACGGTGCCGGGCTCCGAGGTGGTGCCCTCGCTCGAGCAGGGCGTCATCGAGGCGGCCGAGTACTTCAGCCCCAAGGCGGACATGATCCTGGGCCTGCCGGACGTGCGCAAGATCTACATGATGCCCAGCTACCTGCAGCTTGGCCTCGTGCAGAACTTCTTCGTCAACAAGGCCAGGTGGGACGAGCTGCCCGACGACCTCAAGGCCATCGTGACCTACGGGGTCATGGCGGAATCGGCCGACTTCTACTGGCGCGGTCTCGACGAGAACTCCAAGGCGCTTGCGACCATGGAGCAGGAGATGGGCGTCGAGGTCGCCGAGACCCCGCGCGACGTCATGAAGGCGCAGCTCGAGGCCTGGACCGCCGTGCTCGACCGCTATGCCGCCGAGGACGAGTTCTTCGCCAAGGTGCTGGACAGCCAGCGCGAATTTGCCGAGCGGGTCGTGCCGCTCAAGGCGCGCATCAACCCGCCCGCCGACA
Organism: Salipiger mucosus DSM 16094; assembly: GCF_000442255.1. Classification (GTDB taxonomy): domain Bacteria; phylum Pseudomonadota; class Alphaproteobacteria; order Rhodobacterales; family Rhodobacteraceae; genus Salipiger; species Salipiger mucosus. The sequence continues at coordinate 770,729 of NZ_KE557273.1, forward strand.
TCGCGCTCGAGCACTTCGGCTTCGAGTGACGACGACCGCCCCGCGGGGCGACGGACAGGCGGCCCCCGACGGGCCGCCTTTTCGGATCGCGCGGCAGAGGCCGCCGCGCCAACCGAGGGACTGACGATGACTTCCGAAGACGACGACGAACTGCTGCGCGCGCTCAAGCAGGACGAGGACCTGCCCGACATCGACAAGATGCGGCAGGCGCCCCTTGCGAACATCCCGCAGCCCTATCGCGGGATCGTGCGCAAGATCGACCGCTTCGCCGACCTCTACGGCTACGCGCTGTCGTGGCTGGTGCTCGCGCTGGTGGCCATCGTGGTGATGGAGGCGATCCGCCGCTACGCCTTCAACAGCCCGAGCATCTGGGCCTACGACATGAGCTACATGCTCTACGGCACGATCTTCATGCTGGGGGCAGGGACCACGCTGCGCTTCGGCGGGCACATCCGCACCGACCTGTTCTTCAAGGACTGGTCGCCGCGCACGCAGGCGGCGGTCGATCTGGCCTTCTACGTGCTGCTGTTCTTTCCCGGCATGGTTTTCTTCCTCTGGGCCGGGCTCGAAAAGGCCGTCGATTCCTTCCTGATCTCGGAACGGGCCGCCGCGAGCTTCTGGCGTCCGATCCTCTGGCCCTACCGGGCGGTGATCCCCGCGACCGCGCTCTTCCTGATGATCCAGGGCGTGTCCGAGGTCATCAAGGCCTTCTTCCAGTTCAAGACCGGAGACACCGCATGACCTTCGACGTTGTCCTCGGCTTCATCCAGCTTCTGACCCTTCTCGTGGGGATCTTCGCGGGATTTCCCATCGCCTTCACGCTGATCGTGCTGACGGTCTTCTTCGGCTACATCGGGCTGGGCGATCTGGCCTTCAACCTCATGGTCTACCAGGCTTGGGGCGTCATGAGCACCGAGACGCTGGCCGCCGTGCCGCTCTTCGTCTTCATGGGCTACATCCTCGAGCAGGCGGGCATCATGGAGCGGCTCTTCCGCGGCTTCCAGTTCACGCTGGCCCGCGTGCCGGGCGCGCTTTACATCGGCGTGCTGCTGACCTCGACGATCTTCGCCACCGCGACAGGCATCATCGGCGCCTCGGTGACGCTGATCGGCATGCTGGCCGCGCCGGTCATGACCAAGTCGAACTACGATCCCGCGCTCTCGGCCGGTACGATCACGGCCGGCGGTACGCTGGGCATCCTGATCCCGCCCTCGGTCATGCTGGTGGTGCTGGGGCCGGTGGTGGGGGTCTCGATCCCCAAGCTCTTCGCCGCCTGCATCCTGCCCGGCCTTCTGATCACGGTGCTCTTCCTCGGCTACACGCTCATCCGCTGCTGGCTGAAGCCCGAGCTGGGCCCCGCGCTGCCCGAGGCCGAGCGGCCGTCGAGCTGGAAAGTCGCGCTGCGCGAGCTGGCCTTCGGCATGACGCCGATGCTGATCCTGATCGGCGCCACGCTGGGCAGCATCCTGACCCGGGGTCGCGACCCCGACCGAGGGCGCCGGCATGGGCGCCGCGGGCGCGCTGCTGCTGACGATCTTCTACGGGCGCTTCACCTTCCCGCGCCTGCAGATGGCGCTCTACCAGACCGTGATCGTCTCGAGCATGATCCTTTTCCTGCTGCTGGCCTCGAACATGTTCGGCGCGGTCTTCAACCGCCTTGGCACCGGCCCCTGGATCGCCAACACGCTCGTCGCATGGGACCTGCCGCCGATGGGCGTTGTGCTGGCGCTGATGGTGGTGGTCTTCCTGCTGGGCTGGCCGCTGGAGTGGGCGCCGATCGTCTTCATCTTCCTGCCGATCTTCCTGCCCATCGTGCAGCAGGCGGACCTCGACCTGCTGTGGATCAGCGCGCTGGTCGCGGTGAACCTGCAGACCGCCTTCCTGTCGCCACCCGTGGCGATGGCGGCCTACTACCTCAAGGCGGTGGCGCCGCAGTGGAGCCTCAAGCAGATCTACAGCGGCATGTTCCAGTTCGTGGCGCTGCAGGTGGTGGCGCTGCTTCTGGTGCTGGCCTTCCCCGAGATCGCGCTCTGGCTGCCGCGCGTGATGTTCGACTGACCGGCTCCCGGCTCCGCCTGCAGGGCGGGGCCGGGGCGCCTCAGGCCTGCTGTTCCAGCGCGCTCAGAACGACGTTGCGCACGGTGCCTTCCGCATGGCGGCGCAGCAGCGCCCCGGTGCGCGGCCCGTCACCCTCGCGGATGGCCTGCATGATCTCCTCGTGATCCTGAGCCGCCTGCCGCCAGGTCTCCTCGGTCTTCTGCAGCAGGAAACGGCCCATGTGCATGCGGGCCAGCACGTTCCCGTAGATATCGAGCAGGGTGGTGTTGCCGCCGTGCCGGATGAGCTGTTCGTGGAACTCCTTGTTGGCCTTGCGGTAGCGCACGTCGTCGCGCTCCTCGAAACCGGTGATGATCTCGGCGTGCAGCGCCTCGAGCTCGCCCAGGATCTCGGCCCGCCGGTCGCTTGTCGCAAGAGCGCAGCAGAGCGTCTCGCCGCCCAGTTGCTCGAGCACCGCCATGACGGGCAGCAGTTCCTCGAACTGCTCGGGCGTCACGACCGAGATCGTCGCGCCGCGGTTGGCCACCAGCGTCACCAGGCCTTCGACCGAGAGCGCCTTCAGCGCCTCGCGCAGGGGTGTGCGGGATACCTCGAGCTGTTCGGCGAGTTCCTTTTCGGGCACCTTCGCCCCCGGCTGAAGCGCACCGTCGAGGATCATTTCACGAATTTCCGAGGTGATCTCCTCGTGCAAAGACCGGCGTCCCAAATCTACCGCACCTTTCCCCTTCACCCAAAATGTAATGCATTATTAATTATTCCAGTTCGGGAATCCACGATCGAATCCCCCGCGGCGTCGAGTTTGCCGGACTTTTCGCGGAAAATTGACCTGTTGCGGAAGCCGAACCCGGCGGGCCGGAACAAGGAGGGCAGGGGGCGGGCTCAGCCGCGCGGGGCGCGGCGCAGCTGTTCCAGCAGGTGGCGTTCCGCGCCGCGGGCGTGGCGTTCGACGACCTCCGCTGCCGCCGCCTCGTCCGAGGCCTCGATGGCCGCGATGATCTCGCGGTGTTCTGCGTTCTGCGCGCTGCGGCGGGCCGGGCTGGGCGGATACCGCAGGCCGAGCGCCTGCACGACCTGGCCGTGGCGCTCGCGGATCGCCAGCGCCTCGGAGTTGAAATGCCCCTCGTAGGTGATGGCGTGAAAGGCCTCGTCGAGATCGCGCAACCGCGAGTCGGCCTCGCCGTCCAGCGCCTCGATCTCGTCCTGGATCGCGGACATGCGCGCGATGTCCTCCTTCGTTGCGTGGCCGACGAAAAGGCGGATCAGGTAGGGCTCGATCAGGGCCCGGATGTCGAAGATGTTGCGCAGGAAGTTCTCGTCGAGCTCCCGGACCTTGGCACCGCGGTTGCGCGACAGGATCACGAAACCCTCGCCGCTCAGCTGGTGCAGCGCCTCGCGCACCGGGTTCACGCTGGTGCCGTAGCGCCGGGCAAGCTCCTGCGTCTTCAGCCGCGAGCCGGCCGGCAGGTCGCCGGCAACGATGTCGCGCCGGAGCCGCGCCGGGAGCGGCAGATCGGCCTCTGCCTGCCCGATTTCGTCATTCATATCAGTGGTCTGTTGCTCTTCCACGGCCTTCGTCAAACTCCGATCGTTACATTCATGTAGCTTATCCGAGCTCTTTGGGTGAATAAAGGCCCCTTGATTGTGTGTAATTTGTGTGGAAACGTCCACCTATCAACTCGAAAGGGAGGAGAATCGCGTTGACCTTCAAAGTGAGACAGACCCTGTCGGTGGCCGCCGTGGCACTGGCGGTTGCGGCACCTTCGGCGATGGCCGAGGAGATCAAGTTCGCCTTCGAGATGTTCGAAGGGGACAACCCGGAGTACAACGCGGCCAGCGCGTTCAAGGCCTACGTCGAGAACAAGAGCAACGGCGAGCTGACCGTGCGCCTGTTCCCGGGCAACCAGATGGGCTCGGTCCGCGAGACGACCGAGATGGTGCAGCAGGGCACGCTCGAGATGACGCTGCCCTCGGACGGCGCCTTCGCTGGCTTCTACGCCCCGATCCAGGCCTGGTCGATGCCCTACCTCTTCCAGTCGGCGCCGGTCGCCTGGCAGGTGATGCAGGGCGAGTTCGGCCAGTGGATGCTCGAGGACATCCACGAGCAGACCGGCATCAAGGCGCTGGCCTTCTCGCAGAACGGCTTCCGGTCCTTCATCAACAACGGCCAGCAGATCGTCTCGCCCGAGGACATGCAGGGCATGAAGATCCGCACCATGGAAAGCCCGGTCTACATGGAGATGGTCGAGGCGCTTGGCGCCGACGCCACCCCGATTGCCGGCTCCGAGGCGGTGATGGCCCTGCAGCAGGGCGTCGTCGACGGTCTCGAAAGCCCGCCGCCGGTGCTGCTGGCGGGCGGCTCGGCCGACGTGGCCGAGTACCTGACGGTGAACGAGCACGTCTTCGGGCTGCATGTCGTCGTCGCCAATGACGACTGGTTCAATTCGCTCTCGCCGGCACACCAGAAGATCGTGACCGACGGGGCGCAGCTCTTCGCCAGCGTCGAGAACGTCGAGAAGACCGCCGGCGACTGGGAAGCGCTCCAGGTCATCGCCGAGGAGAAGGGCCTCGACGTCCACGTCTCCACGCCCGAGGAGAAGCAGGCGTTCAAGGATGCGGTCTACGAGCCCGTGCGCCAGTTCGTGAGCGAGCAGGTCGGCAACGAGATCCTCGAGCGGATCGAGACCGCCGTCTCCGAGGCCGAGACCACGCTCTACGGCGACAGCGTCTCGCAGTGACGCCCACCGGGGCCGGGCCGCCGCAGCGGCCCGGCCCGATCCTGCAGCACCACCGCGGATACCCAAGATGACCCTCAAAAGCCTCACGCGACGGCTCGCGGAGGTCTGCGAGCGTTCGGCCGCCGTGATCTTCGCGGCCGTCTGCATTCTGAATTTCTCGCAGGTCTTCGGCCGCTACATGCTCGGCTCCTCGCTGACATGGGCGGAAGAAATCATGCGCTACTCCATGCTCTGGGTGATGATGCTCGGCGGTACGGCGGCGATCTATCGCGGCGACCGCATGGCCGTGGACACGATCCTCGACATGCTCTCGGAGCGGTACCGCCACCTGGTGCGCAGCGCGCTCTTCGGTGTCGCCGGGCTGTTCTGCGCCTTGCTGGTCTGGTTCGGCTGGCCCGCCGCCCTGGCCAACGCGCGCCAGAGCGCGGCGGCCTCGGGGCTGCCCATGGTCGTGCCCTACCTGGCCCTGCCGATCGGCGGCACGCTGATGATCATCGAGATAGCCCTGTGCTGGGCCTCGGGCTTCGAGGACACCCGCTTCGACGAGGAGGCCTACTGATGGCATGGGTCGCAGCTCTGGGCTTCGTGCTCGTCTTCGCCGGCGTGCCGATCGCCTTCGCCATCGGGCTGGGGGGCACGCTGGGCGTCTGGCTCGCCGGCATCCCGGTTCAGGTGATCATCACCCGCTTCTTCGGCGGCGTCGACAGCTTCGTCTTCATCGCCATGCCGTTCTACATCCTCGCCGCCGAGATCATGAACCGCAGCGGCATCACCGAGCGACTGATCCGCCTGACCTCGCTGGCCACCGGCCGGCTGAGCGGCGGCACCGCCTATACAAACGTGGGCACCTCGATCCTCTTCGCCGGCATCTCCGGCGCGGCGGTGGCCGATGCCAGCGCGCTCGGGCGCTTCTTCATGAACGTGATGCCCAAGGAAGGCTACACGCGGTCCTACTCGGCGGCGGTGACGGCGGCCTCTTCCATCGTGGGGCCCATCATTCCGCCCTCGGGACTCGCGATCATCATGGCGGCGGTCACAGGGCTCTCGATCGTCGACCTCTTCATCGCGGGCATCATTCCCGGGCTTCTGCTGGGGGGCGCCTGCCTCGTCGTGGTGCTGGCCACCGCGCTGACCTCCGGGCTCCCGAAGTCGCGCATCGACGTCAAGCGCAGCCAGATCCCGGGGCTCATCCTGGAAGGCGTGCTCGTGGCGGCGTTGCCCTTCCTCATCGTGGGCGGCATGGTGACCGGCGCCTTCACCGCGACCGAGGGCGGCGGCATCGCCGTGGTCGTCGCGGCGGTCATGGGCCTCTTCATCCTGCGCTCGATGTCTCTGAAGGACCTGTGGGACGCTCTCGTGATCGCGGGGCGGATGACCGCGGCGATCTACTTCCTCGTGGCCTCGGCGGCGGTGCTCTCCTACGCGCTGAACCTGCTGGGCATCGGCAGCATGGTCTCGGCGCTCGCGCCCTACTTCCAGGACAGCCCGACGCTGTTCCTCTTCGGGATCATGCTGCTGATGCTGGTGCTGGGCATGTTCATCGACATCGGCGCGGCGCTGATCATCTTCGTGCCGCTGCTGATGCCGACGATCACGCAACTCGGCATCGATCCGATCCAGGCCGCGCTGGTGGTGATGCTGACGCTGGCGATGGGGCTGATCACGCCGCCCTTCGGGGTCGTGCTCTTCATCATGATGAAGATCGGCGAGGTGAAGATGGCCCCGCTGGTGCGCGCCATCCTGCCCTTCGTGCTGGCCGAGCTCGCGGTGATCGTGCTGCTCGTCCTCTTCCCGCCGCTGACCACCTGGCTGCCGAACCTGCTGAACTGAGCCGGCCGCGGCCGGACAACCAAGGACATTCCATGAAGATCACCGCCATCAAGAGCTATCCCGTGCGCGTGGGCCTGCGGAACCAGCTGCTGGTCAAGGTCGAGACGGACGAGGGTCTGTCGGGCTGGGGCGAATCCGGCCTGTCCTACCGCGAGAAGGCGGTGATGGGCGCCATCGAACACTACACGCAATTCCTGCTGGGCCGCGATCCGATGAACGCCGGTGCGCTCTGGCAGGAGATGTATCGCAGCCAGTACTTCGAGGGCGGGCGCGTGCTGAGCGCGGCCATCGCCGCGCTCGACATCGCCTTCCACGACATCCGGGGCAAGGCGCTCGGCGTGCCGGTGCACCAGCTGCTGGGCGGGGCGCAGCGTCAAAGCGTGCCCACCTTCGCCACCACCGCGGCCGAGCCGGGCGAGGAGATGATCGCGCAGGCGAAGCAGCTGATCGACGCCGGCTGGAGCTGCATCCGGCTGATGGCCGCCGGGCAGGAGAACCCCGAGCTTTTCGAGCCACGCGAGTCCATTGCCGAGACGGCGGAATGGGTCACCCGCGTGCGCGAGGAGCTGGGCCCCGAGCCGGTGCTGGGCGTCGAGTATCACCACCGCCTGAGCGTCGCCGAGGCCGCCGCCTTCTGCCAGAAGCTGCCGCGCGGAACCATCGACTTCCTCGAGGAACCGATCCGCGACGAGACAGCCTCGGCCTACGAGGCGCTGCGCCGGATGACCGAGATCCCCTTCGCCATCGGCGAGGAGTTCTCGTCGAAATGGCAGTTCCTGCCCTATCTCGAGGGCGACATCCTGCAATACGCACGCATCGACATCTGCAACGTCGGCGGCTTCACCGAGGCGATGAAGGTCGCGGGCTGGGCCGAAGCGCATTACCTGGACCTGATGCCCCACAACCCGCTGGGGCCGATCTGCACCGCGGCAAGCGTCCACCTGGCCGCGGCGGTGCCGAACTTCGCCTGGCTCGAATGCCGGTCCACGCCGGTCGAGCAGCACCTGGGCTTCGACGACCGCGCGTTCTTTCCGGTCCAGCTCGAACTGGATGGCGCCGCCTACCCGGTGCCCGACACGCCGGGCCTGGGCGTCGAGGTCGACGAGGCACGGCTCGAGGCCGCCGTCTTCGACTATTCCGAACCGCCGCACCTGCGTCGCCGCGACGGCGCGTTCACGAACTGGTAGGCCCGGGATGAAGATCGCATCGGTCACGGCGTACCCGGTCTGGATCGCCGACAGGAACCAGCTTCTCGTGAAGGTCGCGACGACCTGCGGCGTCACGGGCTGGGGGGAATCCGGCCTCACGACCCGCGAGCTTGCCGTGGCGGGCGCCGTCGCCGATCTCGGCGACTGGCTCGAGGGGCGCGACCCCCTCAACCCCGCCGCGATCTGGGAGGCCCACCACCGCCGCCCCGGCACCGCGTGCGATCGTGTCGGCATGGCAATGATCTCGGCCATCGACATCGCGCTGCACGACATCGCCGGCAAGGCGCTGGACCAGCCGGTGCACGCGCTCCTCGGCGGGGCGCTGCGGCCGCGCGTTCCCACCTTCGGCTGCGTCCGGGCCGACGATACCGACCGGCTCATCGCGCTGACACGGGGCGCGATGGCACAGGGCTGGACCTGCCTGCGGATCGGCTGGCGCACCGACGCCCCCGAGGTTTTCGACCCGCACGAGACGGTCGGCCGCTGGCCCGGCATCTTCGCCGAGGCCCGCCGCGCGCTGGGCACGCGTGTGATGCTCGGCACCGACCTGCACCACCGCTTCAGCGTGGCCGAGGCGGCCTCGTTCCTCGCACGGTGCCCCGAGGGCACGCTCGATTTCGTCGAGGAGCCGATCCGCGACGAGGCCCCCTCGGCCTATGCCGCCCTGCGCCGCATGACCCGCGTGCCCTTCGCCATCGGCGAGGAGTTCACCTCGCGCTGGCAGTTCAAGCCCTACGTCGAGCAGGGGCTCGCGGATTTCGCCCGCATCGACATCTGCAACATCGGCGGCTTCACCGAAGCCATGAAGGTCGGCGGATGGTGCGCCGCGCACGGCATCGACGTGATGCCGCACAACCCGCTCGGCCCGATCTGCACCGCGGCCTCGATCCACATGGCGGCGGCGCTGCCGAACTTCTCGCATCTCGAGTGCTGGGAGACGCCGGGCGACGACAACGCCGCGCGGCAGGACTCGCCGGTCTTCCCGGACCGCCTGCGGCTCGACGGCGCGCACTTCCCGGTGCCGACCACGCCGGGCCTCGGCATCACCGTCGACGAGGATCGACTCGCCGAGCAGCCCTCCTTCGCCCATTGCGAGATGCCGCACCTGCGCCGCTCGGACGGCGCCTTCACCAACTGGTAGGGGCGGGCCGGCCTCACCGCATGGCCGTGCCGCACCACCTTTCGCGCGATTTGATTTGACGGTGACAAGGCGTAATCTGCCCGCAGGTGGAGACTCTGTGGGAGGAGACGATGCACCCTGAACTGGCCACGCGGCGCCGGGTCCTGCGCGCCAGCTACCAGCGCTATCTGGAGGCCGACCGCCAGTGGCGCGCCGCGCTGCGCGAGGTGAGGCTCTGGTTCCCGGGATCGGACGGCGCGCTTCATGCGGCCATGGGCAATCCCGGCTCGCGCGTCCGGCACCTCTACGAGACCCGCATGCGCGCCCTGGCGCGGCTCGAAGTGGCACGCCAGAAACTCGGCACCGCCCGCCGCCGCTTTGCCGAGCGGCAAAGGACGGTCGAGCTGCGCATGATCTCGGTGAGCTTGGCGGACTGACCGCGGCTCCGGCGCCGCGCGGCGGACGCTGCCACGTCTTGCGCGGCGCGGCGCCGGGCGGCAAGATTGCCGGGGATCGCACCCCGCACCTCCATCGGCCTGCCGGGCGAGGGGCACCGCCCTGCGCGGAGCGGTCCAGCATTCATGGCGGAGAACCGCGTGCCGCGTGTCATGATCTCATATGCCCGCGAGGATCGCCGTTACCTCGAGGGCGTCTGCGCCGCGCTCGAGGCAGAGGGCATCGAGACCTGGTGGGACGGCGCCATTGCGCCCGGCGCCAACTGGGACGCCGAGATCGAAAGGGCGCTGGCCGAGGTCGATGCCGTTCTCGTGCTCTGGACGCCGCGCTCGGTCGGGCGCGACACGGTGCGCAACGAGGCCGATGACGCCCGCTCGCGGCGCAAGCTCCTGCCGCTCATCATGGAGCCCTGCAAGCCGCCGCTCTTCTTCCGCCTCGCGCAGGCCGTCGACCTGAGCGACTGGACCGGCGACACCTCGGACCCGGAGTGGCGCCGCGTGCTCGACCGCATCGCCGCCGACCGGCCTCCCGACGGTGCGCCCGGGAACGACCTCGGCAGGGACGCCACCCACGAGATCTCGCCGCAGTTCTCCGAGCCGATCCGCGCGCGCTTCGCCCGCCTCGACCGCATCGTCGAGCGCCTGACCGAGGAGCAGTTCGACGTGCTGCGGATCCTCGGCACCACCCGCCGCGTGCGGATCGCGGGCTGCGCCGGGTCCGGCAAGACGCTCGTGGCCTGCGAAAAGGCCATCCGCTGCGCCCGCGCGGGGCTGCGCGTGTTGTTCCTGTCGCACAGCCCGCACCTTGCCGGGCATGTCTCGGCCCTGACCTCCGGCTCGGGCGTCATGGTTGCGGATTTCACCAGCTGGCTGATGTCCGTCATGGGGCTCGAGCCGTCGGAACAGTCGAAGCGCTGGCTCAATATCGAGGAGCCGGATGAGCAGACCCTGGAACAGGCCTTCGACGTCGTGCTGGAGTCGCAGACCTTCGACGTCGTCGTCGTGGACGAGGGGCAGGACTTCCGCGAGACCTGGTGGCTCCTGGTCGAGGCGGCGCTCGACCAGGGCACGCGGTCGCAGCTCTACATCTTCCACGACGACAACCAGGCGCTGCTGCCCTTCCGGGCGAGCTACCCCTTCGACGACCCGATGCTCAACCTCTCGCGCAACTGCCGCAACGCGGGCCGCGTCTTCGAGGTGATCCGGCGGTTCCACGCGCAGGCCCCGGACCCGGAGGCCGCGCTCGCCAACCAGGGGATGCTGGCCTATTTCCGCGCCGAGCCCGCGCAGCGTGACGTGGCGATCGACCGTTGCCTCGGCTGCCTGAAGGAGCAGGGCGCGCTGCTCGAGGATCGCGTCCTGCTGCTGGCCGGCGGTCTCGAGAAGACGCCTCTCGTCGAGACCCACGTCGAGGCCCGGGGCGAAACCGTGCAACGCTGGCAGGACATCGTGCGCCACCAGCTCGAACGGGCCGTCACGACCTACGTCCGCCGCGGGATCGTCACGCCCCGCGACGTCGCGCTGAAACATCTCGAGGCGCTGTCGGCCCTCGGGACCGGCTCCCGCCCGGGGCCGGAGGACGTCGCGCTCGTGGTCTCCGCCGCCCGGTCCATCGAGCTGGACGCGAAGCTCTGCCGCCAGATCGGCGGCGGCAACGAGGCGGGCCTCGACCTGGCATGGACCCTCGTGGACGGGACACCGCGGTTCCGCCGGGCGCTCGGGGGGCGGCTCCACGGCGTCGAGGTGCTGCGCTTCTTTTCCGATCCCGGCTGGGCCACGGGGCTGCCCGAGACGCACCGCTGGCAGTTCATCACCGAGGCCGTTCCGAACGGCGCGGCGGAGACCGTGCCGGTCTTCGACATCGCCGCCTTCAAGGGGCTCGAGAGCGACACGGTGATCCTCCTGCTGGGCGATCACCAGCCGGTCGGGCGCGAGAAGCTCTACGTCGCCCTGTCGCGTGCCCGTCAGGTGCTGGCCATCGTCGACTGTTCCGGCGGGCTCACCTCGACCGTTGCGCTGCGGAAGGTCGACTTCGACATCTTCGAGACCGTCCGCAGCGGCGCCTGACAGGGGCGGCGGCGGCGACCGGGCAATGGCGATCCGGAGCGGTCGATGACGCCCGTCAATGCGGGTCCGGCCAATCTGTGAAGACTCTCTCCCATGTCCTTTCCGGGACGCGCCCATTCACATGAGAGAAAGGATCGCACCATGTCTTGCACGTTGTCTCACTCCAAGTCGGGCAAGCGCAGGTCCGGTCCGGCGGTCTCGGGACTGGCGGGCCTGATCTGCCTGCTCGGTCTCGGCACGCAGGCCCTGGCGCAGGATGGCAGCGCCTTCGTCGAGGCCGGCCGGCTGGAATACGAACGCAACTGCGCCGCCTGCCACGGACCCGAGGGCAGGGGAGACGGGCCGGTCGCCGAGGTCCTGACCGCCGAGCCGACCGATCTCACGCAGATCTCCGCGAAGTTCAGCGGCACCTTCCCGCGCGATTTCCTGTTCGAGTTCATCGACGGGCGCAACATGATCAACCCGCACGGCGACCGCTCGATGCCGATCTGGGGGCCGCGCTTCATGGTCAGTTCCGAGAGACAGGCCGCCGCCGCGCCCTGGGACGTGGACGCGCGCGCGGTCGCGCTGGGCCGGATGACGGCGCTCGTGGACTACATCGCCTCGATTCAGGAGGAGTGACGGCGGGCTGATGTGGCGCGCCGGAGGCCCGTGTCTCCGGCGCGGCATGACATGGACTGTCGCCGCCTGTTCCATCGCACAGGCGAAGCCCGGAACCAGGGCCGTCCGGCGGCAAGTCCCTTGTCCGATGCGTGGACTGCGCAAGGCAGCCGCGCTGCACAGTGGGCCCTCAGGTGCAAAACGCCCTCGCAGGGTCTTGCGAGGGCAGTGTCAACGTAGGCTCAACGAAAAAGGGCGCCCGAAGGCGCCCCAAATCAAACCCAGGATACACCGATCAGGCGAGCTGAAGGTTCTCGGCGGATTCGCGGCCGTCGCGGCCCGATTGGACGTCGTACTCGACCTTCTGGTTGTCGCTGAGGCCGGTGAGGCCGGAGCGTTCAACGGCAGAGATGTGGACAAAAACGTCCTTGCCGCCCGTTTCGGGTGCAATGAAGCCGAAGCCTTTGGTGGTGTTGAACCATTTCACGGTGCCAGTGGCCATCGTGAGATCTCCTTTACTTTTCAACCTGTTCGCGGAAGTGCAACAGCGTGGCGCAGTCGGCCGATATCGAGTTCGCTGAAGTCCGGTAGGGAAAGCAGGGGATCGATGGAGGTAACGTAGCCCGCTGCGTCTGACAGATCGCAGGCCGCCTGTCCATCGCAAATCGCCGCTCGAACACCGATCACCGGGTCAGGCGCGATCATCAACACATTCGGCAAGGGGCCTGGTCCGGCAGGGGGCCCGTTTCGCATACCCGCACCCGGCCGGCCTGGCCGCGGCGCGATCTATGCCGGATTGTCATCCGCGTGACATGCCGCTGTCATGTCCTGAGCCTAGTCAGAAATTCATTCGGATGAATCGAGAAATGATCAGAGACCGTTGGCGCGAGATCCGCGCAGCAATCGAGCAGGACATCATGGACGGCGTTCTGGAGCCCGGCGCGAAACTGCCCACCGAACCGGCCCTGGCCGAGCGCTACGGCGCGGGCCGGCACACGATCCGGCGCGCGATGGCCGAGCTGGCCAAGGACGGCTACCTCAGCGTCGAGCAGGGGCGCGGCACCTTCGTGCAGCAGCGCCCGATGCTGGAATACACCATCGGGCCGCGCACGCGGCTGCGGCGCAACATGAACGCGCTGGGGGTCTCGGCGGCGGGCGAGCTTCAGGGCATCGACCGCGTCGAGGCCAGCGGCCGGGTGGCCGGGCAGCTGGGCCTCGCGCCCGGCGCGCCGGTCTTCGCCACGCGGCGGCTCTCGCTGGCCGACGGCGTGCCGGTTTCGAGCGGGGTCATCTACCACGATGCCCTGCGCTTTCCCGATCTGCCCGAGCGGCGGCGCGCGATGGACTCGCTCACCGCCGTCTACGAGACCTACGGCATCACCGACTACCTGCGCGGCAGCACCCGGATGCACGCCCGCAACGCGCGCGCCGCAGAGGCGCGGGCGCTGCGGCAGCACCCCGACATGCCGGTGATCGTGGTGGTGGCCGTGGACACCTACCCGGACGGTACGCCCTTGTCCTTCAGCAAGGTCATCTGGTCCGCCGCCCGCGTGAAATTCAGGATAACGACCGAAGAGGAGGGGCCATGACGCCCGAACCGCAGGAGCTGCCCGAGCGCTCCCACGAGGAGCTTTTGGGCATACTCGCCCGCGCCGAGCCCGAACGGCTCAAGGCCTTCGCAGAGCCGCTGATCGCCGAGCTGCCCGAGATCGAGGTGCGCGAGAACCGCACCGGCCTCGTGATGCTGCCGATGCGCGACACCGCGCAGGGCCGGCATTTCCACCTGGGCGAGGTGCTGATGAGCGAGGCGCGCATCGCCGCCGGCGGGCTCGAGGGCTACGGCATGCGACGCGGCCGCGATCTCGAGGCCGCCATGGCCATGGCGCTGGTCGATCTCGCCGTCGCGCTTGGCGTGGCCCACGACCGCTGCGCCGCCTTCGTGACCGCCGAGGACCTGGCGCAGGCCGAGGCCGACCGCGAGACGCTGCGCCGGGTCGAGGCGACCCGCGTGGACATGGAGACCTTCTGATGACCGCGCATCCCGTCCCCTCCGAGTTCGAGACCCGCACGAACGCCACCTACGACGCGCTGATGTGGGCGCTCTCGCGCCCCGGCCTGATCCGTGCCTTGCCCGGCCAGGGCCCCGCGCAGATCGTCGAGGCGCTGATCGACCGCGAATGCGCCGTGCATTGCGCCGACACCGACCTCGCCGCGCTGGTCGCCCGCACCGGCGCCGCGCCGGTGGCGCCCGAGGCGGCCGATCACCTCTTCGTCTCGGCGCTGAGCCCGGACCTGCCGGGCCGGCTGGCGCTTGGCTCCGACCTGCACCCCGAGCACGGCGCCACCCTCGTCGCCCCCGCCACGCTGGGGCAGGGCGCCCGGCTGCGCCTGAGCGGCCCCGGCGTGGACGGTACGCTCGAGGTCGCGGTGGGCGAGGTGCCCGACGGTTTCTGGACCGGCCGCGACCGCGTCCTGCGGTATCCGCTGGGCTTCGAGCTTTTCCTCGTCGATGGCGACCGCGTGCTCGGCCTGCCCCGATCGACCCGCGTGGAGGTGCTCTGATGGCCTATGTCGCAACCCGTGGTGGCGAGCGCGCCATGGAACAGTCGCAGCGGCTCTTCCGCGCCGAAATGGGCGCGATCACGCCCGAGCGCGTGGCCGAGGTCCGCGCGGCCATGCCCTATCTCGTCGACCGCGTGATGGGCGAGGCTTCGCTCTACGATCAGGACCTTGCCGCTTTGGCACTCGCCCAGACCGGTGGCGAGCTTTACGAGGCAATCCTGCTGCTGCGCGCCTGGCGCACCACGCAGCCGCGCCTGACCGTGGCCGACCCCGTCACGCAGGAGGGGCTCTTCACCCATCGCCGCATCTCGGCCGCCTTCAAGGACATCCCGGGCGGGCAGGTGCTGGGCCCCACGCTGGACTACGCGCACCGCATCCTCGCGACCGAGGTTCTGAAGGGCGAGACGCATGTCCCCGCGCCGGTCGAGCCTGCGTCTCGGCCGTCGCCCGCGCGGCAGCCCTCGGTCGCCGCATGGCAGGCCGACAACGACCTGCTGACCGCGCCCGAGCCCGACACCGCCACCGGCAACGACATCCCCGATGTCACGCGCGAGCCGCTGATGTTTCCCGCCGACCGCGCCCACACGCTGCAAAGCCTCGCGCGGGCGGAAACCGGCGGCGTACTGGCGCTGGGCTATGCCGCGCAGCGCGGCTACGGCCAGGCCCACCCCACGGTGAACGAGCTGCGTCTTGCCGAGGCCGATGTCGTCGTCCGCCACCCGCGTGGCACCCGTTTCAGCGCCGGGCGCGTCAAGGTCAGCCAGGCCGAGGTCGTCTCCAAGCAGGGCGAGGCGCTGGGCCTGGGCTTTTCCGCCACGCTGGGCTGGAACGAGGTCAAGGTGATCGCCGCCGCGACGCTGGATCTCAACTCGAACGGCGCGCCCAAGGGCTCGGCCACCGAGGAGGAGTTCTTCCTCTACCACACCGAGGGCGTCGAGAGCTCGGGCTTCTGCATCCACTTCAAGCTGCCCCACTACGTCACCTTCCAGTCCAGCCTCGACGCCATGCGCGACGCGAAGGCGAAGCGCGCGGCGCGCGCCAGGCACGCCGAGCCCGCGGAATGAGCGCCGCCCGTCCGACACTCTCCCGCCACGGAGGACCCCGATGACACTCCAATCCCTCACCCGCGCCTGGGAGCCGATGAGCTACGGCTTCCTCGACGCCTCGGCCAAGCGCGAGATCCGGCGCAAGATGCTCAAGGCCATCGCCGTGCCGGGCTGCCAGGTCCCCTATGCCAGCCGCGAGGTGCCCATGGCGCGCGGCTGGGGCACCGGCGGGCTGCAGATCTCCTGCACGCTCATCAACCCGCGGACCCGGATCAAGGTCATTGACCAGGGCGCCGACGACAGCGTGAATGCCGCCTCGATCCGCAAGTTTCTCGCCCGTGTCTCGGGCGCGCCCACCACCAACGACGCGCTCGAGGCCGACCTCATCCAGTCGCGCCACCGCGTGCCCGAGGAAGTGCTGCGCGAGGACCAGGTGCTGGTCCTGCAGGTGCCCAACCCCGAGCCGCTGCGCCCTGTGCAGCCGAACATGTCCATCGCGCGCCAGATGCACGCCGATGCCGACTACGGCCGCATGTGGCTGCAGCTCTACGAGCAGATCGTGCGCTCGGGCCGGGTGATGCAGGGAGCGAGCTACCCCTCGCTGGTGAACGGCCGCTTCGTGATGACGCCCTCGCCGATCCCGCGCTGGGACGTGCCCAAGCTGCACATGGCGAGGCACCTGACCATCCTCTCGGCCGGCCGCGAGAAGCGCCTGCACGTCGTGCCGCCCTTCACCCGCGTCGAGCCGCTGGTCTTCGACGACGTGCCCTACCGCGTCGAGGACCACGGCGGCCTCACCTGCCAGCGTTCCGGCGCGCGCGGCTACTTCATGAACGAGATCCCGCAGGACGACGGCTCGTCCATCCACGAGGTCTCGGACAGCGATCTGGGCGTCAAGACGATCCGCCGCCGCGAGGGCGAGGCGGTCGCCATCGGCGCCACCTGGTACGAGAACGGGGAGATGACCTCATGAGCCTGACCATGGACGAACCAACGCTGGTCACCACCCGCCCGCTGCTGACCGCGCGCGACGTCTCCAAGGCCTACGGCCCCGTGCAGGCGCTGCGCGGCGTCTCGGCCACGGTCTACCCCGGCGAGGTCCTGGGCATCGTCGGCGAAAGCGGCTCGGGCAAGTCGACCTTCCTGCGCGCGCTCAACCTCGAGGAGACGCCCGATACCGGCAGCTACACGCTCGACCTGCCGGACGTGCAGGGCAACCTCTTCGATCTCGACCGCTACGCCCGGCGGATGCTCTGCGCCACGCGCATCGGCATCGTCTACCAGAACCCGCACCTCGGGCTGCTGATGTCGCATTCCTCCTCGGGCAACGTCGCCGAGCGTCTGCTGGTCGCGGGCGAACGCCGCTTCGCGGTGCTCCGCGACAAGGCGCAGCGCGCGCTCGAAGCCTCGGAGTTCCCGACCGAGCGCATGGACGCGCCGCCGGCCGAACTGTCGGGCGGGATGCAGCAGCGCGTGCAACTGGCCAAGGCCATCGCGCTGGAGCCCGCGCTGCTGCTGCTCGACGAGCCCACCACCGGGCTCGACGTCAGCGTGCAGGCGCTGGTGCTCGACACGCTCAAGCGGCTGCAGCAGGAGCGGCGCATCACCATGGTGATCGTCAGCCACGACCTCGGCGTGATCCGCACGCTCTCGGACCGCGTCATGGTGATGCGGCGCGGCGAGGTAGTGGAGCAGGGCCTGGCCGACCAGGTCTTCCAGGACCCGCAGCACGCCTACACGCAACAACTGGTGCACGCGAAACTATGACCCGGATCCTCGACGTTCGTGCCCTCTCGAAGGGCTTCACCATGCACCATCTCGACACGCGGATGGCGGCCTTCTCCGACATTTCCTTCACCTTGGACGCCGGCGAGTTCCTGCTGCTCAAGGGCCGCAACGGCGCCGGCAAGTCGACGCTGCTGCGCACGCTCTACCGCAGCTACCTCGCGGCCTCGGGCGAGATCCTGTTCCATGGCCCCGAGGGCGTCATCGACCTCGCCCGCGCGGCGGATGTCGACGTGACCTACCTTCGCCGCACCGAGATCGGCTTCGTCACCCAGTTCCTCACCGCGCGTCCCCGCGTCAGCGCCGAGGCGCTGGTGGCCGAGCCGCTGCGCCGGTCCGGCGCGCCCGCCGAGGCGGCGCTCGAGCAGGCGCGGCACTGGCTGCAGGCCTTCGGCGTCAAGCCCGAGCTCTGGGCGGCCTATCCCACGACCTTCTCGGGCGGCGAGCAGCAGAAGGTGAACCTCGCCCGTGCGCTGATCCTGCCGCAGCGCCTGCTGCTGCTGGACGAGCCCACCGCCTCGCTCGATGTCTCGGCGCGCGCGGCGCTGATCGACCGGCTGGCCGAGCTCAAGGCAGGCGGCACGGCGATGATCGGCGTCTTCCACCACCCCGGCGATGTGGCCACGCTGATCGACCGCGAAATCGACCTGACCCCGGATGCCGCGACACGAGAGGACCGAGACGATGTGGTTGTCTGATGCAACGCTTGTCCTGCCCGACCGGGTGATCGAACACGGGTCCCTGCGGATCGAGGGCGCCCGCATCGCCGAGATCGCCGAGCGTCCCGTGCCGGGCGGCGTGCCCTGCGCGGGACACACGCTTTTCCCCGGCTTCATCGACATGCACGGTGACATGATCGAGCAGGAGCTCGAACCGCGTGCCCGCGTCGATTTCCCGATGTCCGTGGCATTGGGCGCGCTCGACGCGCGCCTCGCCTCGGCCGGGGTGACCACGGCCTATGCCTCGGTCTCCTTCTCGCGCGGGGTGCGCGAGGGCGAGCGGCGCTCCTTCGAGCACACCAGCCGCGTGATCCGCGAACTCTCGGAGGCGCGCGACACGGCGCGGGTCGATCACCGAATCCACGCGCGCTTCGACATCACCTTCGACAACGCCGTGGGCGTGCTGCGCGACCTTCTGGACGAGGGCCGCGTCGATCTCGTCTCGTTGATGGATCACACGCCGGGACAGGGGCAGTATCGCAACCTCGAGGTCCACATCCGCAACAAGGCCGCGCACCACGGCATCTCGGAGACCGAGGCGCGGCAGATGGTCAGCACGGCCATCGCCACCCGCGCCCGTCCGCAGGAGGTGCTGCTCAACAACATGCAGCAGGTCGCCCGCATGTGCCGCGACCACGGCGTCGCACTGGCCAGCCACGACGACGATACCCGCGACAAGGCGCGCCTCATGGCCGACCTCGGCGCGGTGATCGCCGAGTTTCCCGTCACCATGGAGGCCGCCGAGACCGCCGTCGCGAAGGGTCTCATGACCGCGATGGGTGCGCCCAACGCCATGCGCGGGCAGAGCTATTCCGGCAACCTCTCGGCGCGCGAGGCCCATGCCCGCGGGCTGCTGTCGATCCTTGCCGCCGACTATCACCCGGCCGCCATCCTGCCCGCGATCCGGGCGCTGGCGGGGGCCGATCCGCAGGGCCTCGCAGGGGCGGCACGGCTGGCGACGGCGAACCCGGCGCGGGCGCTCGGCCTGCGCGACCGGGGCGAGATCGGGGCGGGCAAGCTGGCCGACCTGGTGGTCGCGGACAGCGCCGACCGCGTGGTTCTGACACTCCGCGCGGGCGAGGTCGTCCATTCCAGCGGCACCCTGCCGCGCGTGGCCGAGGGGCTGCGCACCGTCGCCTGAGCGACGTCAAGGAAGTGTCACGCAGCGGTCAGCGCGCTGTCATCGAGCCCGGCTAGGACAGGCGAAGAACATTCATTCGGATGAATCGCCGGGAGCCGAGACATGACAGGGAACCTCACCCTCACCGACGTCACCCGCCACTTCGGTGACACGACCGCCGTCGACCGCGCGTCGCTTTCCATCGCGCCGGGTCAGTTCGTCGGCGTGATCGGCCGCTCCGGCGCCGGCAAGTCGACGCTGCTGCGCCTCGTCAATCGCCTCGTCGACCCCAGTTCGGGGTCGATTTCGTTCGACGGGGTCGAGGTGACGGCCCTGCGCGGCCGCGCCCTGCGCGCCTGGCGGCGCGACTGCGCGATGATCTTCCAGCAGTTCAACCTCGTGGACCGGCTCGACGTGCTCACCAACGTGCTGGTGGGCCGCCTGTCCGAGCACGGCTTCCTCGGCTCCATGGCCATGCGCTTCAGCGACGAGGAACGCGCCATGGCGATCCGCGCGCTCGACCGGCTCGACCTCGTGCCGCAGGCGCTGCAGCGGGCGGGCACGCTCTCGGGCGGGCAGCAGCAGCGCGTCGCCATCGCGCGGGCGCTGGTCCAGAACCCCAAGATCATGCTGGCCGACGAGCCGATCGCCAGCCTCGACCCGGCCAACGCCACCCGCGTCATGGACGGGCTGCGCCACATCAACCGCGAGGACGGGCTGACCGTGCTCGTGAACCTGCACACGCTGGATACCGCGCGCGCCTACTGCGACCGCATCGTCGCCATGCGCGCCGGCCGCGTGATGTTCGACGGCACCGCCGCCCAGCTCACCGACGACGTCGTCCGCGACATCTACGGGCTCGAGGGGCTGGCCGAGTTCGACGAGGCCGTCACCTCGACCGCGGCCCGGGCCACCGGCCGCGTGGCCATCCCGGCCTGATCCGACCGACACCGCAAACGCACAACACGGGAGACCTCCACATGCGTTTCATCACCGCCACCGCACTCGCCGCCCTGCTCGCCGCTCCGGCGCTCGCCGAGGGCTGGAAGGACGACTACCAGGTGCTCAAGTTCGGCATCCTCTCGGGCGAGAACGAGAAGGACCGCCTGATGCGCAACGAGCCGCTGCGCGCCTACCTCGAGAAGGAACTCGGCGTCGAGGTCGAGATCTTCACCGCCGGCAACTACGATGGCGTGATCCAGGCCATCGCCGCCAACCAGATCGAGGTCGCGCGCTTCGGCTCCTCCTCCTACGCGGCCGTCTATACCGCCACCGACGGCGGCGTCGTGCCCACGCTGACGACCAAGGCCCAGAACGGCAACACCGGCTACTACTCGGTCGTCGTGACCCGCTGCGACAGCGGAATCGAGAGCCTCGCCGACGCCAAGGGCAAGGTCCACGCCTTCGCCGACCCGGACAGCACCTCGGGCTATGCCGTGCCCTATTTCAACATGGTCAACCGCGAAGGCTTCACGCCGGAAGAGCATTTCAGCACCGTGACCTTCTCGGGCAGCCACGAGGCCGGCGTCTCGGGCGTGGTCAACGGCACCTTCGACACCGCCTCGACCTACCAGGACAACGACGCCGATGGCATCTACCAGCGCATGGAGCGCAAGGGGATGATCGAGGAAGGCGTGGTCTGCAAGATCTGGGAAAGCCCCGAGATCACCTCCGGCCCCTGGACCTTCCGCACGAACCTGCCCGAGCAGCTGATCGAGGACGTGACCGCCGCCATCGAGTCCTTCCCCGAGGCGGACCCCGAGGGCTACAAGCTCTACTCGTCGTGGTCGGCCGACAACCCGAACCCCGACGCCGGCTTCACCCGCGTCGACCACGAGCGCTACCAGTGGATCGTCGACATGCGCGACTGGATCAAGAACCAGCGCCGCTCGGGCTCCTGAGCCCCGACCTTCGACACGATCATGGCGGGCGATGACGCCCGCCATCCACGCACGGGACCATCACGATGACAGCGACCGATCATTTCGCGGGCGATGCCGCCGCGGGATCCGGCGACCGGATCGACCGCTTCGAGGCCGACTTCGCCGACCGACGACGCCGCGCCCGCCTTGGCTGGCTGATCGGCTCGGCGGTCTTTCTCGTGATCTTCGCGCTGACCTCCTGGATCGGCGACTTCTTCAAGATCACCCAGGTCACCATGCCCGACGGCGGGCGCGAGTGGCGCTGGATCATCCCGGCCGGCCTGCCGCGGCTGGGCGAATACATCGAGCAGACGCTGCCCGCGCTGAGCTGGGACACGCTGGGCGCCGACCTCGGCAACTGGTTCTGGCGCTGGAGGATCTGGCTCGAGCTGCTTTTCGAGACCATCCTGATCGCCTACTGCGCGACCGTGCTGGGCGTCATCGGCGGCTTCCTGCTGTCGTTCCCCGCCGCGCGCAACCTCGCGCCGAACGAATGGATCCGCTGGATCACCCGTCGCTACCTCGAGATCGCGCGCACCGTGCCGGAACTGGTCTGGGCGCTGATCTTCGTCTTCTGCTTCTCGGTCGGCCCGCTCGCCGGGGTGCTGGCCATCGGCATGCACGCCACCGGCGCGCTGGGCAAGCTCTACTCCGAGGTCAACGAGAACATCGACATGCGCCCCCTCGAGGGCGTCAAGGCCGCCGGCGGCACCTGGTTCGACCAGATCCGCTACGGCGCCGTGCCGCAGGTGCTGCCCAACATCATCAGCTACACGCTGCTGCGCTTCGAGATCAACGTGCGCGCCTCCTCGATCATCGGCTACGTCGGCGCCGGCGGGCTGGGGCAGGAGTTCCGCACCGCCATGAGCTTCCAGGAATACACCGACCTTTCGGCGCTCTTCATCATCATCTTCGTGACCGTCATGGTCATCGACTACGGATCGGAAAAGCTGCGCCACCGCGTCATCGGCATGGAGACCCGCACATGACCCTCTCGCCGCAACAGGTCGCCGAAGCGCGCGCCCGCGTGCCGCTGGCCTTCCGCGCGCCGCTGTCGCAGCGCCTGCAACGCGCCGCCACCTGGGCGCTGCTGATCGGGCTCATCCTCTGGTGCCTCTACGACTTCGACGTGACGCCCGCGCGCATCTGGACCGGGCTGGGCCGCCTCGGCACCGTGGCAAGTTTCATGTTCCCGCCGCACGTCTGGACCACCTGGGAGGCCTTCGCGCCGATCCTCGAAGGGCTGGGCGAGACGCTGGCCATCGCCTTCCTCGGCACGCTGCTGGGGGCCGTCGTGGCCTTTCCGCTGTCGTTCCTCGGCGCCAAGAACATCAACCGGCTGAACGTTCTGCGCCTCGGCGTGCGCCGCGGCTACGACGTGATCCGCGCCTTCGAGACGCTGATCCTCGCGCTGATCTTCATCCGCGCCTTCGGGCTGGGCCCGCTGCCCGGCATCCTCGCCATCGCGGTGAGCGAGATCGGCACCTTCGCCAAGCTCTTTTCCGAGGCCATCGAGAACACCTCGACCAGGCAGGTCGAGGGCGTGCGCGCGGCGGGCGGCTCGCGGCTGCAGCAGATCCGCTTCGGGGTCGCGCCGCAGGTCAACCCGGTGATCCTGTCTATCCTGCTCTACAACTTCGAATCCAACGTCCGCTCGGGCACCATCCTCGGGATCGTCGGCGCGGGCGGCATCGGCTTCCTGCTCTCGGATCGCATCGCCGCCTACAAGTGGGACGAGGCCTGGTCGATCATCTTCCTCATCATCGCGATGGTCTACGTCATCGACTGGCTCTCGGGCATCGTCCGCGCGCGGCTCATCGGCAAGCAGGAGCTGGCGAAATGAGCGGCGCCGGATCGAAACAGCAGCTCTCCGAGACCCCGACGATCCACCCCGAGGCACGGGTCGAGGACTGCGAACTGGGCGCCTGGACCGAGGTCGGCAAGGGCACGATGATGCGCGCCTCGGCGATGGGGGATTATTCCTACATCACGCAGCACTGCCACGTCGTCTGGACGACCATCGGCAAGTTCTGCTCCATCGCCAACGCGACCCGCATCAACCCGGGCAACCACCCGACCTGGCGCGCGGTGCAGCATCACTCGGTCTATCGCGCCGAGGCCTACGGGCTGGGCGAGGACGACCGGGATTTCTTCGAGTGGCGCAAGGCCGACTGGGTGACCATCGGCCACGACGTCTGGATCGGGCACGGGGTCACGGTGACCGCCGGCGTCACCATCGGCACCGGCGCCGTGGTCGGCGCGGGCGCGGTGGTGACACGCGACGTCGCGCCCTATACGGTGGTCGGCGGCGTGCCGGCCCGTCCCATCAGGCGCCGTTTCTCCGAGGCCCAGGCCGAGGCCCTGCAGGAAATTGCTGTCTGGGACTGGCCGCGCGAAACCTACAAGGCGGCTCTGCCAGACATCCGGGCGCTCGACATCGATGCCTTCATTGAAAAATACCGAGGCTGAGGCGCCCCCGGCGCGACGGCCCCGAAAGATCCTCGACGGCGGTTTCCTCGTCCTGCTGGGATTCACCCTGGCGGGCGGGATCGCCGTATTCCTGACCCGGGGCGGGGGCCGCGTGGCCGACATCGCGGCCGAGACGCTGGGCTTCGTCGCCGTGCTCTCGCCCAAGATCGCGGCCGGCATCTTCATCGCCGCGACCCTGCCGATGTGCCTGCCGCGCGAGAAGGTCGGTCGTCTCGTCGGGCGCGAGAGCGGCTGGCGCGGGCTTGCCGTCGCCACGGCCTGCGGCGCGGCGCTGCCGGGCGGGCCGATGATGACCTTTCCGCTCGCGGCGGGGCTCGGGACCGCTGGCGCCGATATGGGCGCCGTGGTGGCCTTCATCTCGGGCTGGAGCCTGCTGGGTCTCAACCGGACGCTGATCTGGGAGTTCTCCTTCCTCCCGGCCGACCTGGTCTGGACGCGCTACCTGCTCAGCCTGCCGGCCCCGCTGCTGCTGGGCCTCACGGCGCGAGCCATGATGAAGCGGCGCATGGCATGAACATCCTGATCGGAACCGTGCTGATCGGGGCCGGGGCACTCTGGCTCTGGTGGTCGCTGCCCAACGCCGAGTGGCGCCGGGCCGCCGGGCGCGCCTCGCTCGACACGCTGGCCTTCACCGCGCCGCGCGTGCTGGTGGCGCTGCTCGGCGCGGGCTTCTTCGCCGAGCTTCTGCCGGGTGACGAGGTGCGCCGCCTGCTGGGCGACGATGCGGGGGCAGGGGCCGTGCTGCTGGCCATCGCGCTGGGGCCGTTGACCCCCGGTGGCGCCTTCGTCAGCTTCGCCATCGCCGCGGCGGCGCTGCGCGCGGGGGCGGCGCCCGTGGCGGCGGTGGCCTATGTCACCTCGTGGTCGCTCTTCTCGACGACCAAGATCTTCGCCTACGAGCTGTCCTTCATGGGCCGGCAGGCGACGCTGACCCGCGTGCTGGTCAGCCTGCCGGTGCCCTTCCTCGTGGCCGCCGCCGTCGCCGCCTTCTGAAGCCGCGCGAAACGCTGTCCCCGCGGGGACGCGTCACCACATCCGTTCGCGGGCGTAGGCGGGATAGCCCGCGTCATAGGTCTCGGCGTCGAAGCCGGCGTCGATCTCGCGCTGGAAGGCGCCGGCGGTGGGCACCTCGCTGCTGAGGTCCGCGCCCGACCAGAGCTCGGAGCGCATGATCGCCTTGGCGCACTGGTAGTAGAGTTCCTGCACCGTCACGACGATGACCGTGGCCGGCGCCTTGCCCCGCCGCTCGAACGAGCCGCAGACCTCGGGGTCGGCGGTGACGACGGCGGTGCCGTTGACCCGCACGACATTCTTGGAGCCCGGCACCATGAACATCAGGCTCACGCGGCCGTCGGTCACGATGTTGCGCAGCGAGTCGAGCCGGTTGTTCCCGCGCCAGTCCGGCAGCAGCAGCGTGCGATCGTCGGAGATGTGGACCACCGGTTCGACATCCCCGCGCGGGCTGGCATCCGTCCCCTCGGGGCCCACGGTCGAGAGCACGACGAAGCGCGCGGCGCCGATCCAGTCGCGGTAGCAGGGCGTGACGTGCTGCACGACCTTGGACCGTGCAGCTGGCACCACCGAACCGTACAGGTCTTCGAGGGCGGCGATGTCGGTGATGGTCTGCATGGGGGGCCTTTCCGGTGGCGTCAGGTCACGAGCCCGCGCGCCTGAAGGTACGCGAACGCGGGCAGGATATGCCTCTTGTCGCGCAGCTCAAGCACCAGGTGCGGCGCGCCCTCGCATTCGGACAGCGCACGGAAGACGGCGGTCCACTCGATCTCGCCCTCGCCGGGCGCCCAGTGCCGGTCGGCGTGGCCGTCGACGTCCTGCAGGTGCACATGCGCGAGCCGCGCGCCCGCGTCGGCGACGAAGTCCGCCACCGGCGGGGCGCCCGACATGCGGCGCGCCAGCTGCGCGTGGCCGGTGTCGATCGAGAGCGCGATGGACTGCGAGCCGAAGCTCTCGACCATCTCGCGCCGGGTCTCGGGGCGCACGTCCTGGATGTTCTCGATCACCAGCGTGATGCCCGCCTCCTCGGCGGCGCGGACCACGGGGCCCAGCACCTCGTGTACGCGGGCGAGCTTCTTCTCGGGGTAGCCGGGAAAGCTGAAGACGTTGTTCTGGTACCAGGCGTCGTAGGGCGAGTGGAGCACCATCTGCCGCGCGCCGATACGGTCGGCGGCCTCGAGCGCCGCCAGCAGGCGCGCGGTGATGAGCGGGCGCAGCTCGGGGTCCTTGTTGTCCAGGTCGAGCCCCTCGAAGGGCCCGTGGATGCCCCGCCGCCCGGTATGCCCGTCAAGCGCGGCGCGGGCCGCTTCGATGCGCTCCTCGCGGTCGTGCGTGACGGCGGCGTGGGACATGAAGTCCTGTATCTCGATGTCGCGCTCCGCCTCGAAGAGCCAGTCCCGCAGGGTCGCGATCTCGTCGGTCTTCAGGCAGGCGCCGATCTTCAGCGGGGTCATGCCAGGCTCTCCTCGTGACGGGGGGCGGGGGCGGGCGCCGCATCACGCGCGGGATGTCCGCGATAGGCCGCGCGGCCGGCGACCCAGGTGCCCTCGATGGCCGGCGCGTGGCCCTCGGGCCAATCGATCAGCACGAGGTCGGCGCGGCGGCCGACGGCGATCTCGCCCCGGTCGGTGAGCTTCATCGCCCGCGCCGGCCCGCTCGAGACCAGCGACCAGAGCGTCAGCCGGTCGGCGCGGCGCTCGGCATCGAGGCGCGCCACGGCGGCCAGCATGGCCGGGTAGAAGTAATCCGAGGCAAGCGCGTCGCAGAGCCCGGCCTCGACCATGTCGCCGGCACCGAGCGAGCCGATGTGGCTGCCCCCGCGCGCGGCGTTGGGCGCGCCGAAGACGATGGGATCGCCGTGCGCCCGCGCGGCCTCGGCCGCCTCCAGCACCATCGGGAACTCGGCCACGCCCGCGCCGAGATCGCGGAAGAAGGCACGCGTTTCGGCCCGGGTGTCGTCGTGGCTGAGCATGGGCGCGCCCGCGCGGCGGCCCATCCCGGCGACCTTGGCGATGGTCGCGGGCACCTCGGCGCGGCGATCCCAGACCTCGCCCAGAAGGCGGATGTAGGCGTCCTCGTCCAGCCCGGCGCGATGCGCCTTGGAGGCAGTGCGTTTCTTCATGCGGTCGTCGTCGAGCGAGGCGATGGAGAAGTCCGGCGAAAGCTCGAAGGCGCGGTCCTGGATCGGCACGTCATAGGCGCGCATCGTCATCGAGGTGTGGTCGTTGAAGGCAATGGCGGGCATGAGCGGCCCCGCGAGCGCCCACTCGATGGTCTCGAGCGCCTCGAAGGCGAAGGTCTCCCACCGCAGCTGCACGCGGTTCTCGACCGTGAGGCGCGGCGCGAGATCGCGCATGACCTGCATGAGCTGGCGCCCGCGTGCCACGTCGCGCAGGCCCGGCTCCCAGCCCAGCGTGATCGCGTGATAGGCGGTGGCGATGCCGTTGGCGGCAAGCTGGCGGTCGGTGTCGATCACCGCCGCCTCCTGCGGAAAGAAGACGCCGGGGCGGGGCATGAGCTGGCGCTCGAAGGCATCGCCGTGCAGGTCGATCAGCGCGGGCGCGAGGATGCGGCCGCGCGCGTCGATCACCTCGCCCTGCGCCGGGCCGCCGATCTCGGCGATGCGGCCGCCTGCGACGGTCACGTTGGTCTCGGCGATCTCGCCGGGCAGGTAGACGCGGGCGCCCTGGAAGGTGACGGTCATCAGAGGCGCTCCATCGTCAGGTGCCAGTGCCACGAGCCCGGCTTGTCGTGTTCGCGATCCTCGAGGCGCAGCACCTCGAAGCCCTGGAAGAGCGCCAGCAGCTCGGCGGCCGAGCAGAAGTAGTGCGGGTGGATCTTGTCGGTCCCGGGCGCCTCGAAGACCCAGGCGTTGCGGCCGATCTCGCGGCCCGGGTATTTCGCCTGTTCGTGCGGCAGGCGGCGTTTCGACAGCATGGTGCCGAGGTAGGTGCCGCCGGGCGCCAGCACGCGGCGGATCTCGGCGATGGTGCGCAGCAGCACGTCCTCGTCGCCGTGGTAGATCACGTTCCAGCTCAGCACGTGGTCGAAGCGCTGGTCCTCGAAGGGCAGGGCGTCCATGCGGGCGGTCACGGTCTCGACCCCGCCGGCGCGGTCGATCTCGGCCAGCCCGTCGGGCGCGGCGTCGAGCGCCACGACCTCGAAGCCCTGCCGCGCGAGCCAGAGCGCGTGCCGCCCCACACCGGCGCCAAGATCGAGGATGCGCGCGCCGGGCGCCAGCGTCTCCGCCCAGTCGAGGACATCGGCCTCGGGGCTCAGCCACTTGCTGCCGGCCTCGAGGCCGGCCCATTCGTCGTTCCAGTGCTGGTCTGCGGTATCGGTCTTCAACGTTGGTCTCCGATGATCTGCGTGCGGGCGCGCCCGCTGAGTTGTTCGATGGCGATGACCACCACGGCGATCATCAGGATGACGGTCATGGCGGTGGGGTAATCGAACAGGTCGAAGCCGACCTTGAGTTCGATCCCGATGCCGCCGGCGCCGACGAGCCCGAGGATGGTCGATGAGCGCACGGCCTTTTCCAGCGCGTAGAGGCCGGTCGAGATGAAGGCTGGCATGGCGCCGGGGATGGTGGCGCAGGCCACCACGTCGATGCGCCGCGCGCCGGTCGCGGTGAGGCTCTCGGCCGGGCCCTTGTCGGTGGCCTCCATGTCGTCCGCGAAGAAACGACCGCAGAAGCCGATGGTGTCGACCACGATGGCG
The DNA here is from genome assembly GCF_000442255.1 of Salipiger mucosus DSM 16094. GTDB lineage: Bacteria > Pseudomonadota > Alphaproteobacteria > Rhodobacterales > Rhodobacteraceae > Salipiger > Salipiger mucosus. The sequence goes on from NZ_KE557273.1 coordinate 799,177, forward strand.
AGCATGCCTGCGAAGGGGCCGAGCCCGACGGCGACGACGAAGACCAGCGCCCAGGCGATGTCGGGCACCGCGCGGACGAAGCCGAGCGCGACGCGCACCGCCTGGTTGACCGCGGGGCCGGCGATGAGGCCGCGGGCGGCGAGCAACGCCACTGGCAGCGACAGGATCACGCCGATCACGGCGCCCGCGACGGCGATCTGCAGGGTCTCGACCATCTTCCAGCCCAGCCGCGCGAGCACGTCGGGCGCGAGGTTCGGCGGAAAGGCGCGCGAGGCGAAGTCGGCGAAGCGCGGCGGCGCGGTCGCCACCTTCTCCAGCGAGAAGCCGGCGCCGGCGAGGCACCACAGGACAAGCGACAGCCCCAGCGCGTAGCCCAGGAAGGCCAGCGCCGAGGGACGTTCGTAACGGGCGGGGGAGAGGTCAGTCATAAAGCCCTCGCAGGTCGCTGGTCGAAAGCGAGGCCGCCGTCGCGTCGAGCTTCATGCGGCCGCCCGCCAGGCCCAGCACGCGGTCGCCGTAGCGCAGCGCGTGGTCGGTGTTGTGCGAGGTGAAGACGACAGTCACGCCCTCGTCCCGCGCAAGGCGGAAGAAGAGCTGCATCACGTCCTCGCCCGCCGCCGGGTCGAGCGAGGCGCAGGGTTCGTCGGCAAAGAGGATCTCGGGCGCGCCGACGATGGCGCGGGCGATGGCCACGCGCTGCGACTGGCCGCCCGAGAGGCGGTCGGCGCGGCGCAGGGCGAACTCGGCGAGGCCCACCTTGTCGAGCGCCGCCATCGCCGCCTCGCGCGAGGCGCGCGGCGCCAGCGCGTGGCTCCAGTGCGCCACGCCGGGGTGGCGGCCGAGCAGCCCGTGCAGGACGTTCGACAGCACCGAGAGGCGCGGCACGAGGTTGTGTTTCTGCGAAACCAGCCCGGTGCGGGCGCGCAATGCGCGCAGCCGGGCGGCGCGGGCGGCGGTCGCATCCTCGCCCAGCAGGGTGACGGTGCCCTCGCTCACGGGAATGAGGCCCATGAGGCAGCGCAGCAACGTCGACTTGCCCGCGCCGTTGGCGCCCACGAGCGCGACGGCCTCGCCACGCGCGAGGCGAAAGCCCACATCCGCGAAGATGGGCGTGTCGCCGAAGCGCTTGGCCACGCCGCGTGCCTCGATGTCGACGGGCGAGATCGTGACGCGAGGCGCGCCGGGCGGCTCCGGCCGCGCATGGCGCGCGGCCGGGTCTTTCAGCGCCAGATCAGTCACCGATGAACCGGTCGAACTGGGGGTAGCCGGCGTTGGCATACATGGCGCGGACGTAGTCGTAGGCATCGTCCTCGATCGCGACGAGGTCCATGCCGACGTACTTGTCGTTCTCGGCGTGGGCCGTGATGCCGGCGATGATCTCCTGCTTGTTCTCGAGGATCGCGTCGCGCACCATCGTGGCGGCCTCTTCGGGCACGTGGGCGCCGACCATGATCATGTCGTTGGGCAGGTCGCCCGAGCGCGCGATCATCTTGAAGAAGCCGTAGGGCAGGTCGGTCTCGGCGTTGCGCACGTTCAGCCAGCTGCCGGCGTTGGAGCCGATGGCGTCGACGTCGCCCGCCTTGAGCGCCTCGTGGGCGATGTTGCGCGAGGTGTGGGTCTTTTCGATGTCGTTGACCGGGTCGATGCCGTGGTCGGCCAGCACCTGCATCGGGCAGAGCATGTTCGAGGTCGAGCCGATGTCGCCGAAGGCCACCTTCTTGCCCTTCAGGTCGGCGGGCACGTTGATGCCGCTGTCGGAGCGCACGATGATCGCGCAGTGATAGTCGGGGCGGCCGAGGCCGATCAGGGGCCTTGCTTCGGTCAGCTTGTTGATGACGACGTATTCGGCGGGGCCCGAGACGACGAAGTCGACGGTCTCGCCGCGCAGGGCCTCGGCGGCGGCGGTGCGCGAGTTCACCGGGAAGAACTCGAAGGTCTCGCCGGTGGCGGACTCGAGCGCCTCCTTGAAGGGGCCCCACTCGGTCTGCAGGCGCTCCATGCCCTCGACGTCGGTCACGGCGAGGTTCCAGGTCTCGGCGGCGGCGCCCAGCGCCGACGCGGTGGCCAGTCCAAGGCCAAGGATCAGGGATTCGAATTTCATGACAGCCTCCATGGGAAATTCATTCGGATGAATCGCCGAGGGCTGTGGCAGTGGTGCAAAGCCTGCGTGAACTGTTTGTGACAGATGGCGGCGCCGGCGGACCGCGCGGGCTCAACCCTGATCAGCCCGAGACGCCGCCGCGCCTCGCGCACGACATTGTTCTCCATGCCGAAATACGATCTCCCCCTCGAATTTGGCACACTCCCGGGATCAGGCTGCGGGACAAATGACCGGCTTGGCCAGAGAGGCGGGGGCGGTGCGGCGAGGGTCCGGGTTGCGCCGGGATGACCGCCTGCCGGCCCCGCAGGTTGTATGCCGCTCATCCGGATTGTGTGGCGCCTACGCCTTTTTGCCGACCATACTTCGCCGAATGGAATGGTATCAATTGGGGGCCCGCGTAAGCGGTATTTCAACCCGGTTTTCATCAAGAGGGTGGATTGATGCCTGACCTTTATTTCGATCTTTCGGAACGCATCGTGGGAGGGGAATCCGGCTCCGGCCAGCCGATCACGCTGCGCCTGTCGGAGGCGGCGCCGCGTGACGTCACCGTGACCGTGCAGGTGCTGGCCGGTACGGCGTTCCCGCAGTCCGACATGGATTTCAACTTCTACTCGGCCGTCCAGCAGATCACGACTGTCACCATCCCGACGGGCGAGACCTCGCACACGTTCTATATCGAACACAATTCGAACGAAGCCGGCGAGCTTGACGAGAACTACGTTCTCGAGCTGACCGATCCGGTCAATGCGACCCTGACCGGCGGGGTCGACGTGCTGCGCGGCGACGGGCATCATTCTCGACGACGGACGCGGGCTTTTCGTGAGCGATCCGACGATCCTCGAGGGCGACGGCGCCGGACGCTTCGCCGAGTTCGAGGTGCAGCTGTCGCGCGCCGCGCTGGAGGATCTGACCTTCTCCTACGAGACGCGCGACGGCTCGGCCACCGCCGGCAGCGACTACACCGCGGAAAGCGGCACGCTGACCTTCGTGGCGGGTCAGACCGTGGCCTATGTGCGCGTGCCCATCCTGGGCGACACGGCCAGCGAGTCCTCCGAGACCTTCATGCTGGCGGTGACACCGGCGGATGCGACGACCCGAGGGGCCATCCTGAACGAGGCGCAGGACAACGTCGGAACCGCGCTTCTGCGCGACGACGACGGCGGCGATCTGCCGGTCGTCACGCTCGAGACCACGAACGGGCCAGAAAGCGGAGGCGGGCAGGTCCACGCGATCCGGCTCTCGGCGCCCGCGGCCCGCGACGTGACCGTCACGGTCCAGGTGATCGGCGGCACGGCGCTGCCGCAGTCCGACATGGACTTCAATTTCTACAGCGCGGTGTCCCAGGTCATCACCGTCACCGTTCCCGCCGGCGAGACGACCCAGACCTTCTCGATCGAGCACAACACGAACGAGGCCGGCGAGGTCGACGAGAACTACGTCCTCGAGGTCACGGACCCGGTCAACGCCACGCTGGCCGGGGGCACCGACGTGCTGCGCGGCACGGCGGTGATCCTCGATACCGAGCGGGGGCTCTTCGTGAGCGATCCGACGATCCTCGAAGGGGACGGCGGCGGACGTTTCGCCGAGTTCGAGGTGCGGATCTCGCGCACGAGCGTCGAGACGCTGACCTTCAGCTACGACACGATCGACGGCTCGGCCCGCGCGGGCGAGGACTATGTGGCGCGCAGCGGGACGCTGACCTTCGTGCCGGGGCAGACCGTGGCCCATGTCCGCGTGCCGATCAACGGCGACACCCGGCCCGAGAGTTCCGAGACCTTCATGCTCTCGGTCGTGCCGGCCGATACCGCCACCGAGGCGGCCATCTACAACGGGACCGAGGACAGCGTCGGCACGGCGCTGCTGCGCGACGACGACGGAGCCGGCACGCCGGTGCTGACGCTCGAGACCACGGACGGGCCGGAAAGCGGCGCGGGGCAGCTGCACACGCTGCGCCTCTCGGAGGCCTCGAGCCGCGATGTCACCGCCACGGTGCAGGTCGTCGCGGGCACCGCGGACCCGGCGTCGGACGTGGACTTCAACTTCTACTCGGCGGTGCAGCGGACGATCACCGTGACCATCCCCGCCGGGGAGACCACGCAGACCTTCGCCATCGAGCACAACTCCGAGGGCGGTGCCGAGATCGACGAGCATTACATCCTCGAGGTGACCGATCCCGAGAACGCCGTGCTTGCCGGCGGCGTGGATGCGCTGCGCGGCACGGCGGTGATCCTCGGGGACGGGCGGGCGCTTTTCGTCAGCGACCCGACCGTGCGCGAGGGAGACAGCATCGCGCCCTACGCGGAGTTCGAGATCCGCGTCTCGCGCCCGGCCGAGGTGCCGCTGGTCTTCAACGCGCGCACCTTCGACGTGAGCGCCGAGGCGGGGTCGGACTACACGGCCTACACCGGCACGATCTCCTTCGCCCCGGGCCAGACGGTGGCTTACGTGCGGGTGCCGCTGCTCGATGACGGCGATCTCGAGGCGGTCGAGACCTTCAGTCTCTCGGTGACGCCGAACCCGGCCACTGCCGCCCTGCTGCCGGGGGCCTATGTCGACAACGTCGGGTCGGCGACGATCCTCGACAACGACGCGGCGCCCACGACGATCGAGGGCGGCGCCGGCGACGATCCGCTCGACGGCACCTCCGGGCGCGACGTGATCCTGGGGCTCGGGGGCAACGACACGCTGGACGGGATGGCGGGCAACGACACGCTGGATGGCGGGCCGGGGTTCGACGTCCTGTTCGGCGGTACGGGCAACGACGTGCTGATCGGCGGGACAGGGGCCAACGTCCTCGACGGCGGGCTGGGCACCGACACCGCGAACTACGCGTCGGCTTCCGGACGGGTCCTGGTCGACCTGCAGCTCGACCTGACCGGGGCAGGCTTCCTGAAGTTCTTCGATGCGGGCTTCGTCCAGGGCGACACCTACGTCAGCATCGAGAACGTGGTGGGTGGTGACTATGCCGACAACCTGCGCGGGGATGCGGAGGACAACCGGCTGGCGGGCGGCGCGGTGTCGGACCGGCTCTATGGCCGGGCCGGCGACGACCGGCTGTTCGGCGGCACCGGGGCGGATGCGCTCTACGGCAACCTCGGGCGTGACGTGATGACCGGGGGAGGCGATGCGGGCCGACGCGACCGCTACATCTACTTCCAGCCCGAGGAGTCGCGACCGGGCGACGGAAACCGCGACGTCATCACCGATTTCGTTGCCGGCGAGGATCGGATCGAGCTGTCGCGCTTCGACGCCGATACCACGCAGGGATTCAAGCAGGCCTTCGTGTTCATTGGAGACGCGGCGTTCAGCGCGGCCGGTCAGCTGGGCTATCGCCACGAGGGGGGCAACACCATCGTGCAGGCCGACTTCGATGGCGACGCGGTGGCGGACTTCGAGATCGAACTGCGGGGGATCATGGACCTGACGGCCGACGATTTCCTCATCTGAGGCCCGCGGTCGCGGGGCGGCGGTGCCGCCCCGTGCCCTGGCGCTAGGCCTGTTCCGGGGGCACCCAGCCGAGCTGTTTCGAGATCGCCTCGGCATGGCTGACGACATAGGGCGCCAGTTCGTGCTGGCGTTCCTCGGACATGCGCTTGGCCGGGCCGCTGGAGGAGACCGAAGCGATGACCCGGCCGGCGGAATTCCTGATCGGCGCGGCCACGCAGCGGACGTTCAGCTTGTGCTCTTCGCGGTCGAGCGCGTAGCCGCATGCGCGGATCTCCTCGAGTTCGCGGCGCAGGGCCTCGGGCTCGACGAGGGTGTGCGCGGTGAACCTGTCCTGCCCTGCGGCGATCACGCGGTCGATGATGGGTTGCGGCTGGAAGGCGAGCGTCGCCTTGCCGACGCCGGTGCAGTAGCAGGGCGAGATTTCCATCACGATGGTGTCGTTCTGATCGCCGGTCGGCCCGCCGGTGGCGCGTTCGACGAAGACCATGCGCTCGCCGTCGAAGACGCAGAGATGCACGCTTTCCGAGGTGAGGCTGTTCAGCGTCTCGCAGAAGGGACGCGCCTTGCGCTGCAGGTCGAGGTTGTTCAGCACGGTCGCGCCCAGCTGGAACAGCCGCATGCCCAGCCGGTACTGGTCGCGCGAGCGTTCCTGCTCGAGAAAGCCGACTTCCTTGAGTGCCAGGATCGAGCGGTGGGCGGTCGAGCGGGGCAGCCCCGTGCGCTCGGCGATCTCGGAGACGCTGAGCGATCGCTCGGTTGTCGAGAAACAGTCGAGCACGCCGACCATCTTGCCCAGAGACTTCACGTTCTTGGTTTCCACGGCGCGCCCTCCTTGTTCCGCATTGCGGGATGTTAGTCGAGGAAGCAGGGTAGCTCAATAGCCGCGTGGTTCCGGAATGTGGGATAGATATTATCCACTTCGTGGAATTCAGTGTTTCTGCGTTGCAGAATACTGGAAATAATTTCGTTAATTATCAGTGTTGCGCATGCAGAAAGTGATGGACCATTCCACATTGCGGGACTGGTTTGAAAATTTCTTTTGACGAATTCTCACGCTGCGATCTAGCGTCTGTTCCGAGATACGGGAATGGAGGACCTACCCATGAGCAAGAAGATCTACGGCATCATCCCGCCGATCGTGACGCCCTTCGACAGCGCGGGCGATATCGACGAGGCGGCACTGCGCGAGAACGTGCAGTTCGTCATCTCCCGCGGGGTGCATGGCATCTGCTTCGGCGGCAGCACCGGCGAGGGGCACACGCTGACCTCCGACGAGCTCGAGCGCGTGGCCGAGATCTGCGCCGAGGAAGCGCAGGGCCGCGTGCCGGTGATCGCGGGCATCATCACCAACTCGACCCGCGACGCCGCGCACAAGGCGAAGCTGATGACGAAATACGCCATCGACGCGCTGCAGATCACCCCGGTGCACTACGTATTCCGCCCCGACGAAACGGCGACCTACAACCACTTCAAGGTCCTGAGCGAGACCACGGATCTGCCGATCCTGATCTACAACGTGGTGCCCTGGAACTACCTGTCGCCCCAGCTTCTCGTGAAGATCATGAACGAGATCCCGAACGTGAAGGGCGTCAAGCAGAGCGCGGGCGATCTCAAGCTCTTCGCCGACCTGATGATCACGGCGCCCGACGACGCGCTGATCTTCTCGGCCGTGGACGCGCTGCTCTATCCGTCCTTCGCCATGGGCTCGCACGGGACCATCGCGGCGAACCCGGCCGCCGTGCCGGGCGTCTGCGTCGCGCTCTGGGACGCCGTGCAGGCCGGCAACCACACGCTGGCCAAGGAGATCCACGAGGCGCTGCTGCGCTTCTGGAACACCATCTCGGACGACAACCTGCCCGCGAACGTCAAGTTCGCCCTGTCCGAGCAGGGCGTCTCGACCGGTCTGCCGCGTGCGCCGATGCCGGCCACCAACGCGGCCCAGGCCGAGCGCATCCGCGCGGCACTGCCCGAGGTGCTGAAGTACGAGAAGAAGGTGGCAGAGCTCGCCTGATCCGACGGAGCGGGCGCCCCGGAGGAGGGGGCGCCCGCGACCGATGACGACCACCGCGTAAGGGAGGACGCGATGCCCAAGCTGATGAATGACGCCGACGCCTACGTGGACGAGGTGCTGGACGGTCTGATCCTGACCGATGCCCGTCTCGCCCGCGAGGGGCGCGCGGTGACCCTAGCCGAGGGCGCGCGCAAGGGCGTCGCCATCGTCTCCGGGGGCGGCTCGGGGCATTTCCCGCTATTCGTCGGCTACACCGCGCCGGGCTTTATCGACGCCTGCGCCGTGGGCGACGTCTTTGCCGGCCCCTCGGTCGCCGCCTGCGAGAGCGCGATCCGCGCCGCCGACCGGGGGCAGGGCGCGCTGCTGCTCTACGGCAACTACGGCGGCGACAAGATGAATTTCGACATGGCCTCGGAGATGGTCGAGCTCGACGACATCCGCTGCGAGACGGTCCTCGGGACCGACGACATCGCCAGCGGCGGCGCCGAAGAGGCGGACAAGCGCCGCGGAGTTGCGGGGCTCGTGCTGCTCTACAAGATTGCCGGTGCTGCGGCCGACCGGGGTGACGACCTGGACACGGTGGCCCGCATCACGCGCGAGGCGGGCGCGAACCTGCGGACCGTGGGCATCGCCACCTCGTCCTGCACGCTGCCAGGTGCGCCGGGGCCATCCTTCACGCTCGAGGCCGGCAAGGTCGAGCTGGGCATGGGCATCCACGGCGAGCCCGGCCTCTGGCGAGACGACCTGCGAGGCGCCGATGCGCTGGCCGACGAGATGGTCGAGCGGCTGCTCGCGGATCCGGTGGCGCAGCGGTCCGGTCGGGTCTGCCTGATGCTGAATTCGCTGGGCGCAACGCCGCTCGAGGAACTGCTGATCCTCTACCGCCGCGCCGCCGCGCGGCTGGAGGAGGCCGGCATCACGGTGGCGCTGCCGATGATCGGGCATTTCGCGACCTCGATGGAGATGGGCGGCATGTCGATGTCGCTGATGCACCTCGACGAGGAGCGCGAGGCACTGCTGCGCGCGCCCTCCGACTGCCGTTACTGGAGGGTCTGAGCCATGGGCATCACCGTTTCCACCGTGAACGCGGCCATTGTCGCCGCCGCGCAGGCCGCGCGGCGGGCCGAGGTCGAGCTCAACGCCGCCGATGCGCGCATGGGTGACGGCGACACCGGCGTCACCGTGCGCCGCGTGTTCGAGGCGCTCGAGGCCGCGCGCCCGGGCGGCGAGGACCTGGGGCAGGCCTTCGCGGAGCTGGCCAAGGTCTGCTCGGGCGCGACCGGATCGAGCCTCGGGACGCTGGTGACCGTGGCGATGATGACGCTTGCCAAGCCGCTGAAGGGGCAGGTGGACCTGCCCTGGGCCGAGCTGCCGGCGCTGCTGGCCGATGTCCGTGACCGGATGCTGGCGCGCGGGGGCGCGCGCCTTGGCGACAAGACCATGGTCGACATGCTCGACGCCGTGATCCGCGCGACCGACGGGCTGGATGCGCCCGAGGCAATGGCGATCGCCGCGCTGCGGGCCGCCGACGAGACGCTGGAGGACTTCCGAGATCGTCCGAACCGCATCGGCCGCGCCCGGATGTTCGCCGACCGCACGGTCGGGATGGACGATCCCGGGATGCTGGCCTTTCACCGCCTGCTGCGCGCCGTGACCGGCGCGGAGGTGCCGCATGCCTGATCTCGCACCGCTCCCGACCCCGCTCGACGAGGCCACCGAGGCGCTGCGCGCGCTGCTGGGCGACCGGCTGGTGACCTCCGGCGGCGACCGCAGGCAGCACAGCCACGGCGAGGGCCTGCCGGATGCCGGGCTGCCCGACATGGTGGCCTATCCCGAGACCACCGAGGAGGTGGCGGAGCTGGCCCGCATCTGCACCGCGCACCGCATCGCCATGGTGCCCTACGGCGCGGGCTCGTCGCTCGAGGGGCAGGTCGCGGCGCTGAACGGCGGCGTGAGCGTGGACCTGACGCGGATGAACCGCGTGCTCGAGGTCTCGCCCGGCTCGCTCGACTGCCATGTGCAGGCGGGGGTGACCCGGATGCAGCTCAATGCGCACCTGCGCGACACGGGGCTGTTCTTTCCGCTCGACCCGGGCGCCGACGCGACGCTGGGCGGGATGGCGGCGACGCGCGCCTCGGGCACCAACGCGGTGGGTTACGGCACCATGCGCGAGGTGGTCCTTGCGCTGACGGTGGTCACGCCCGATGGGCGTATCATCCGCACCGGCAGCCGGGCCCGCAAGTCGGCCACCGGCTACGACCTCACGCGGCTCTACGTCGGCTCCGAGGGCACGCTGGGCTTCATCACCGAGCTGCGCCTGCGGCTGGTCGGCCAGCCCGAGGCCGTGGTTTCGGCGGTGAGCCAGTTTCCCTCGCTCGAGGCGGCGGTGAACACGGCCACTATGGCGCGGCAGATGGACCTGCGGGTCGTCCGTCTGGAGCTGCTGGACGAGGTCCAGACCGATGCCTGCATCCGCTACTCGAAGCTCGAGGGGATGGCGCCCAAGCCCACGCTCTTCGTCGAGTTTCACGGCACGCCCGCGGCGGTCCGCGAGCAGGCCGAGTTGTTTCACGAGCTGGCCCGCGACATGGGCGCGCTCAGCTGGGACGAGGCCGAGACGCCCGAGGCGCGCACCGCGCTCTGGACCGCGCGGCACCATGCCTACGAGGCCTGCATCGCGCTGGTGCCGGGCTCGCGCAACATGGGCACCGACGCCTGCGTGCCGATCGAGCACCTGGCCGCCTGCCTGATCGAGACGCAGGCCGACGTCCGCGACAGCGGGCTGACCGCGCCGATCGTGGGTCACGTCGGCGATGGCAATTTCCATCTTGGCATCCTCTTCGATCCCGAGGACAAGGACCAGCGCGCCCGCGCGGATGCGCTGGCCGAACGGGTCAGCCTTCGGGCGATCCGCTACGGCGGCACCTGCTCGGGCGAGCACGGAGTCGGTCTTCACAAGACCAGGTACCTTGCCGCCGAACACGGCGAGGCGCTGGAGATCATGCGCGCGCTCAAGGCCGCGCTTGACTCGCTGGGGCTGATGAACCCCGGCAAGCTCATTCCGGAGCGGGAGGCCCCGCCGACCGGATGATGGTGGCGCCGAGGCGGGAGAGGAGCCCGCAAGGCGCGCAACACAGACCTGCCGGAAAGAGAGAAACCGGCAAGAGGGAGGAACGACATGACCTACGGAATGAAAGCCGCACTGCTGGCCTCGGCCATGCTCGTCGCGGGGCCGCTGGCCGCGCAGGAGCGTCTCAAGGCCACCTGGACCGACCCGGACGACCCGACCACGGCGCCGGTCACCGCCTACATGCACGTGCTCGAGGACCAGGTCGAGCGCCTGACCGGCGACGCCTACGACGTCGAGCTCTACCCCAACGGTCAGCTGGGCGACCAGCGCGCCATGGTGCAGCAGGTTTCGCGCGGCTCGCTGCATTTCGCCAACATCGCCTCGGGCGTGCTGGCCTCGCTGGGCTACCCCGAGCTGGGCATCGTCGACATGCCGTTCCTCTTCAAGAGCCGCGCGCATTTCAACGCGACGATGAACCGCGACAATCCCTTCATCGCCAAGCTGCTCGACGACGTGGCCGCCGAAACCGGCGTGCGCGTGATCTCGCTGCATCCCTACGGCTTCCGCAACATGACGACCAAGGACACCGCCGTCATGGAGCCCGCCGACATGGACGGCCTGCGGATGCGCACCATGGAGGTCGTGCCGCACCAGAAGATGATGGAGGCGCTGGGCGCCACGCCCGTGCCGATCCCCTATCTCGAGCTCTACACCTCGCTGCAGACCGGCGTCGTGGACGGCCAGGAGAACCCGCCCTCGAACATCATCATGCAGCGCTTCTACCAGGTGCAGGGCCACATGACCGAGACGCAGCACGTCATGACCGTGGGCGCCGTCATCACCAACGAAGAGTGGTGGCAGGGTCTCGACGAGGGCGAGCGCAAGGCGATCCTTGCCGCCGACGCCGAGGCGAGCCTTGCGCATGACGGCATCGGCGCGGTGCAGGACCTGCTGGGCGTGCAGACGCTGCGCGACGAGGGCGTCGAGGTGCACACCCCCGGCCCCGAGCAGATGGAGGCCTTCCGCGCGGCCACCGTCGAGCCGACCAAGGCCTGGGCTTCCGAGCAGTTCGGCGAGGAATTCGTCAGCGAGTTCTTTGCCCACATGGCCGGGTTCGACGCGCGCTTCTGATTGCGCCCGCGTTCCGCCGCCCGCCGACCTGCGGGCGGCGTCCTTCATTCAAAGAGCAGGTGAAAGATGACTCCCAAGGGGCCGCTCAAGGCGCTGGACCGCGCGTTCCAGCTGGTATTCAGCAATCTGGTGGTGGTGGCGCTGTTCGTCATGGTCGTCGTCGTCCTGACGCTGATCATCGGGCGGTCCGTCTTCGGCGTCGCCTTCTTCTGGGGCGAGGAGCTGGCACGCTACACCATGATCTTCATGGCCTTCATCGGCGGCGCGGTCGCCCTTCGGGCCGACCAGCATCCGCGACTGACGATCTTCACCGCCTACCTGCCTGAGCGGGCGCGCGTCTGGATCGAGCGGGTGCTCGCCGGGCTGATGGCCGTCACGCTGGCGGTGCTCTTCTGGCAGGGGCTGGACGTCGCGATCCTTGATGGTCGCATGAAGACCCCCGCTCTGCGCATTCCCTATTTCTGGATCTTCCTCGCCGTTCCCATCGGGGCGGCCGCGATGCTGATCATGCTGTTCTTCAAGCAGATCATGCCGCCGCTCATCGAGATCGACGAGGAAGCCGACGTCAAGGAGGTCACCGAATGAACGCCGCCTTCGCCTGGATGCTGATCTCCTTCGGGCTGCTCACCGTCGGGGGCTTTCCGCTCTCCTTCGGGATGCTGCTCTCGTGCATCGTCTACTTCGTCTTCGCCGGCGAGCCGCTCTACCTCGTGGCGCAGCAGTTCTTCAACGGGATCGACTTCTTCACGATCATGGCGATCCCCTTCTTCATGCTGGCGGGCGAGCTGATGGTCGCCTCGGGCACGGCCGACCGGCTGCTGAAATTCGCCCAGCTCATCGTGGGCCGCCTGCGCGGCGGCACGGGCTATGTGAACATCCTCGCCTCGATGCTCTTCGGCGGCTGCTCGGGCTCGTCCATCGCGGACATCGCCGCGCTGGGACGGATGCAGACCGAGATGATGGAGCGCTCGGGCTTCAAGCGCGAGTTCGCGGCGGCGCTGACCGTCTCGACCTCGATCAAGGGCGCGATCATCCCGCCGTCGATCCCCATCGTCCTGGTGGGCGCGGTGACCGGCACCTCGATCGGCGGCATGCTCATCGGCGGTCTCGTGCCCGGCCTGCTGGTGGCCGTCGCCATGGTGATCGCGGTCTTCATGACGACGCGGCGCAACAACATCCAGGCCTCGGACCGGAAGACCTCGCGCGAGGCGGCCCGCATCCTGCTGGCCTCGATGCCGTTCCTGGCCATGCCGGGGATCATCCTGGGCGGCATCCTGTCGGGCATCTTCACCCCGACCGAGGCCTCGGCGGCGGCCGTGGGCTGGGGCTTCCTGCTGCTGCTGGCCGAGACGAAGATGCGGCCCGACCCCAAGCTGCTGTGGCGCATCTTCCTGCGCTCGGGCACGCTCTCGGCGGCGGTGCTGATGCTGACCGGTGCGTCGAACGTCTTTTCCTGGGTGCTCGCGACGGAGCAGGTGCCGGCTCTGGTGGCGCAGACGATCTTCGCGATCACCGAGAACCCGATCCTCGTGCTGCTGATCATCAACGTCTTCCTGCTGATCTGGGGGCTCTTCATGGACATGCTGCCGGCGATCTTCATCGTCCTGCCGATCCTGATGCCGCTCACCAACGAGCTGGGCATCGACCCGGTGCACTTCGGGGTCTTCGCGACCTTCAACCTGGTGATCGGGCTCATCACGCCGCCCTACGGCACGGCGCTCTTTACCGGGTCCATCGTTCTGGGGATCCCGATCGAGCGCATGGTCAAGCACATGCTGCCCTTCTTCCTGGCGGCGCTCGGGGTGCTGATGCTGATCACCTACGTGCCCGAGACGGTGCTCTACCTGCCACGGCTGATGGACCTGCTCTGAGCCCGCACATCCAGCACAAGAAGACGCGCGCCAACTGCGGTTGGCGCGCGTTTCGCTGTTCGGGCGCGGGGCGAGCGCGAGGTTTACCTCGCGCAGAAGGAGTTCGGCCGCGCCGACCCCAGGGTCAGTTTGTCGGTGGCCAGTAGCATCAGACGCGCTTGAAGCCTTGAGGATGCGACGCGGCGAGGTCCGGATCGCGATGCAGCAGAAGGCGGTCTCGGGCTTCCTGCGACAGGCGCTGAGCGGGTTCCTGAAGGAGAACCCGCGCATCGTCCCCTCGGTGCGCATGCTGGAGTCGGACCGCGTGCGCCAGATGGTGATCGAGAACGAGGCGGATTTCGGACCGACCTTCTGCCCGCGCCCCGTGCCCGGCGTGACCGTCCTGCGCGAGCTGCCCTTCCGCGTGCTGGCGCTGGTGCCGGACGCGGCCTTGGCCCTGCGCGCCGCCTCGCTGCCGAAGCTGACGCTCGCGCCGATTTCGGCAAACGACAATTCCGCTGCGCTGGCCTCGGTGCTGGCAAGGCGTCACTTCGAGCCGTTCGTCGACGAGGTGCGGGGCCGCGCCGGTTGACGCTGCGCCCGGCGGGGCGCGGGCTTTCACAGCGCGACCGCGATGCGTTAGGCTTCGTTCAGCGCAGTGGCGCGCCGTGCACTGGGAGAGAGCGACGATGGCGGACGGAACGGCGAGACGGACGAGGGTGACCTCGAGCCACTGGGGCGCCTTCGAGGTCGATGTCGAGGGCGGCCGGATCGTCGCGACCCGCCCCTTCTCCGAGGATCCGCACCCCTCGCGTATCCCCGACATCCTGCCGGCCGCCGTGCATCACCATACGCGCGTGGCGCGTCCCTCGGTCCGGCGCGGCTGGCTCGAGACGCGCCGGGGCGGCGGACGCGGCAGCGACGAGTTCGTCGAACTGCCCTGGGACGAGGCGCTGGACATGGCGGCGCAGGAGATCGACCGCGTCCGCCGCACCCACGGCAACGAGGCGATCTTCGGCGGCTCCTACGGCTGGGGCTCGGCCGGGCGCTTTCACCATGCGCAAAGCCAGGTGCACCGGTTCCTGAACAGTATCGGCGGCTATGTCGCCTCGGCCGGCAGCTATTCGACCGGCTGCGCGCAGGCGATCATGCCGCATGTGCTGGGCTGCAATTTCCTGACCTTCCTCTACGAGTACCAGGACGGCTGGCCGACGATCCACGACAACACCGAGACGCTGGTGATGTTCGGAGGGATCAACGCCAAGAACGCGCAGGTCAGCATGGGGGGCGTCACCGAGCACGAGACCACCGGCTGGTTCGAGCGCTTCGCGGCCAAGGACATGCGCTGCATCAACGTGGGCCCGCAGCGCGGCGACGCGCCCGAGGGCTGCGAGTGGTTGCCGGTCCGGCCCGGTTCGGATACCGCGCTGATGCTGGCGCTGGCCCATGTGCTGGAGGACGAGGGCCTGAACGACCACGCGTTCCTCGCGCGCTGCACGGTCGGGTTCGAGCGCTTCCGCCCCTACCTCATGGGCGAAAGCGACGGCACGCCCAAGAGCCCGGAGTGGGCCGCGCCGATCTGCGGCGTGGCGCCCGAGGCGATCCGCGAACTGGCGCGCCGGATGGCCGCGACCCGGACCTTCATCACGCTGGCGTGGTCGCTGCAGCGGGCGGAGCATGGCGAACAGCCCTACTGGATGTCGGCCGTGCTGGCCGCGATGCTGGGGCAGGTCGGCCTGCCGGGCGGCGGCGTCGGCTATGGCTACGGCGCCATCGGGGGCGTGGGCAAGTCTCTGAAGCGGGTGCGCGGCATGACGTTGCCGCAGTTGCAGAACCCGATCGAGACGGTGATCCCGGTCGCCCGCATCGGCGACATGCTGCGCCATCCGGGCGAGCCCTACGATTTCAACGGCCGGCGCGGGCCTTACCCGGATATCCGGCTGATCTACTGGGCGGGCGGCAACCCCTATCACCACCACCAGGACCTGAACGCGCTGCAGGAGGCCTGGCAGCGCCCCGAGACGATCATCGTCAACGAGCCCTGGTGGACCGCCACGGCCAAGCGGGCCGACATCGTCTTTCCCGCGACCACGCCCTACGAGCGCGAGGACATCGGGCGGACGAACCTCGACGACTATCTCTTCCACATGCCGCAGCTTGTGCCGCCGGTGGGCGAGGCGCGCGACGACTACGCGATCTTCGCCGGACTGGCCGAGCGTTTGGGGGCCGGTCCGACCTTCACGGAGGGGCGCGACGCGGAAGAATGGATCGCCGGGCTTTATGACGACTACCGGGCGAACGCCGCGCGCGAGGGGGTGGAGGTGCCCGACCTCGAGACCCTGAAGGAGCGCAACTGGGTGCGCCTGCCGGTCCGCGAGGACGGGCCGAACCGTCGCTACCTCGCGCCCTTCCGCGAGGACCCCGAAGGCGCGCGGCTTGGCACGCCGTCGGGCCGGATCGAAATCTTTTCCGAGGCCATCGACGGCTTCGGCTACGACGACTGCCCCGGCCATCCGGTCTGGCTGCCGCCCTCGGAATGGCTGGGCGCGGCCGGGGCCGAGGCGCCGCTGCACCTCGTCTCGCCGCAGCCCGGTGACAAGCTCCACAGCCAGCTCGAAAGCGCCTTGGCCGACGTCGAGGGCGCGCGGCCGGAAACGCTGGTGATCCACCCCGAGGACGCAGCCGCGCGGGGCGTTGCCACGGGCGACCTGCTGCGCGTCTTCAACGCGCGCGGGGCCTGCCGGGCGCGGGCGCTTGTCTCCGAGGGCATCCATCGCGGCGTGGTCGCGTTGCCAACGGGCGCCTGGTTCGGCGACCCGGGCACCAACATCGACCCGGACGGCAATCCCAACGTGCTGACCCGCGACATGGGAACCTCGCGGCTGGGGCAGGGGTGCAGCGCCCATACCGCCCTGGTCGAGGTCGCACGGCTCTCGGCCTAGTCCGGCTCGGATGAGGGGGGCGGGCAAGGCCGCCCGGGAAAAGCGACCCGGCGACGGCGCCCCGCGCGGCGCGTCGCGGTCGCCGCAAGGGGCATCAGTCCGACTGCCGGCGGAACTCCGAGGGGGTGACGCCGAAGGTGGTCTTGAAGGTGCGGCTGAAGAAGGCCGCGTCGCCGAAACCCGCGCGGTGCGCGATGTCCAGCACCGGCAGCCGCGTGTAGCTGAGCAGGCGCTTGGCCTCGAGCATGCGGCGACGGCGCACCAGCTCGTTTGGCGAGGTGCCCAGAACGCGTTTGCAGATGCGCGTCAGGTGCGGGGCGGAGACGCCCACCGCGCGGGCGTAGTCCTCGACCGTGACGCTTTCCGCGAAGCGCGCCTCGACCTCTTCGCAGAAGGCCTGCGCCTGCGCTTCATGCCGGCTGAGCTCGGTCCCTGCGCGCCCGGTGTCGACCTGCACGGTGCGGCGCAGCTCCTCGATCAGCGTCAGCACGAGGGCGTGGCTCAGCGCCCTGAGCAGCGGCTCGCGTTCGCTGCCGACCGAGTGGTAGGCCTGCCGCAACTGCCGCATCAGCGCGTCGACGTCGGCGAACCGGGGTGTCGCCGAGCGGGCGAGGAATCCCGCGAGCGGCTGCGTCACCTGGCGCACCCGGTCGAGCACGGGCGCCTCGATCTCGTCCAGGGGAATGGTCAGCACGTCGCCGTTGATGTCCTCGGGAAAGCGGAAGGCATGCGGCGTGCCGGGCGGCACGACGAGGATCAGAGGCTCGCCCGTGCGATGGTCGCCGTCGCCCACGCGAAAGCTCACGCCGGCGGTGCGGAAGAGGAAGACCTGCAACAGGCGGCTGTGGCGATGAAGTCGAATTGTCCAATCGAGCTTGCTGCTGCGCTCGAAGATCGTCTCGAGGTGAATCGGGTCCGAAAGCGCGCCGGACAGGAGCTCACCGTATAGCTCGTAGGTCGGAATCAGGCGCGCCATGGGGCCTCCAAAGCGGTGGCAGACCGGATGCATTGTCCGGATATGATCGAATAGTGCAAGTTTTTGTGGGTCGCGTTCATTTCCAGCGAGAGCCCAAAGGTTATTTTCACCTGCACCATTAAGGGAGGACCACCATGACCAAGACCCCTCGCACCATGTTTGGACTGGCCGCGACCGTGAGCGCGATTGCCGTCTCCGCGCCCGCCTTCGCGCAGGATTTCCAGTTCTCGATCCACCATTTCCTGAGCCCCAAGTCGCCAACGCAGACCATGCTGCTGGAGCCCTGGGCCGAGTCCATCGAGGAAGCCTCGGACGGGCGGATCGCCTTCGAGATCTTTCCCGCGATGTCGCTGGGCGGCGCGCCGCCGGAGCTGTTCAGCCAGGTGCGCGACGGTGTCGTCGACCTTGCCTGGACGCTTCCGGGCTACACCCCCGGCACCTTCCCGCATCTCGAGGTCTTCGAGCTTCCGGACGTGCATGGCGGTGACGCGCGGGCGACCAACCTCGCGATCAACGACATGATGGAAGACCTCGCCGCCGACTTCGAGGACGTCCACCCGATCCTCGTGCACGTCCACACCGGCAACGCGCTGCACCTCGCCGGCGACGCCATCGGCGGCATCGAGGACATGGAGGGCCTCAAGATCCGCAGCCCCTCGCGCACCGGCGCCTGGCTGATCGAGGAACTGGGCGCCGAGCCCGTTGCGATGCCGGTACCGGCCCTGCCACAGGCGCTGTCGAAAAAGGTCGTGGACGCCGCGCTCGTGCCTTTCGAGGTGGCCATCCCGCTGGGCCTGTCGGAGCTGACCAGCGCCTCGGTCGAACTGGAGGGCGGCCAGCGCTTCGGCACCTCGACCTTCATCTTCGCGATGAACAAGGACAGCTACGAGTCGCTGCCAGAGGACCTGCAGAAGGTCATCGACGATCATTCCGGCCGCGCGCTGGCCGAGGAGATGGGCGTCGAGTGGAACGACATCGAGCCGGTCGGCAAGCAGATGGCAAGGGACGCGGGCAACTCCGTGGTCGAGCTTTCGGCCGAGGCCTCGGCGGCCTTCGACGCGCCCTTCGAGGCGGTGGCCCAGCGCTGGCTCTCCGAGGCCGCGGACATGGGCATCGACGGCGAGGCGCTGCTCGAGAAGGCCCGCGACGCGGTGGCCTCGCACAGCGAGTGAACCCGACATGACCATGCGATCCCTGATTTCCGGGGTCATCGCGACATGGGCGCTGGCGGGCGGCATGCTGCTGCTCGTCATCGTCCTCGCGACGGCCGTCAACGCCGCCGGCTTCACGGCGGACATGATCGCCGGGCTCTGGGGCGGCGATGTCCCGGGCCTGTCGGGATACGAGGACGGGGTGACGATGCTGATCGGCGTCGCGGCCCTGGCCATGTTCCCTTACTGCCAGCTTCACAGCGGGCATGCCGCGGTCGACATCTTCATGGATCGGGCACCCGCCCGCGTGCGCCGCGGGGTGGCCATCCTCTCGGGGCTGCTGGTCACGGCGCTCGCGCTGACCATGGCGGTGATGCTGGTCTTCGGCACGCTCGAGACGCGCTCGGACAACGTCGAGACCGCCGTGCTTGGCTGGCCCGTCTGGATCTTCATGCCGACCGCGGTGCTGTCGTGCCTGCTCTGGGCCGTCGCCGCGTTGATGGAAACCTTCGGACCGGAGGCACGCCATGCATAACGAGATGATCGGCGTCTACGGGCTGATCGGGCTCTTCGCGATGATCATGCTGCGGATACCCGTGGCGCTCGCGATGATCCTGACCGGCATCATCGGCACCTGGGTGCTGAGCCTCGCCTCTCCATTCATCAAGTTCGCGCCCTACCTGCTGCAGTTCAAGACGGCGCTCTGGAACAGCGTGGCGAGCTACGATCTCTCGGTCGTGCCGCTCTTCGTGCTGATGGGCTTCCTGGCCGCGGAAACCGGGCTCAGCCGCGATCTTTTCCAGGGGCTCAGCGTGCTGACCCGCCGGATCCGCGGCGGCGTGGCCATGGCGACGATCCTGGCCTGCGGCGGCTTCGGCGCCGTCAGTGGCTCGTCCATCGCGACCGCCTCGACCATGAGCCGGGTCGCGCTGCCCGAGTTGCGGCGCCTCGACTACGACGAGGGCCTCTCGACCGGCGTTCTGGCGGCGGGCGGCACGCTGGGCATCCTGATCCCGCCGTCGGTTGCGCTGGTGATCTACGCCATCGTGGTCGAAGCCTCGATCCTCGAGATGTTCCAGGCCGCGATCATTCCCGGCATCCTCGCCGTGGTGCTCTTCCTGCTGGTCATCCGGTTGCGCATCGCCCGCAACCGGGGCCTTGCGCCGGACCTGACCCCGATCGACCCCGAGGAGGTGCGCCGTTCGCTGCGCCGGTTGTGGCCGGTGGGGCTGATCTTCGGCTCGATCATTCTCGGGCTGGGCATGGGGCTCTTCACGCCGACGCCGGCGGCCGCGGTCGGAGTGTTCCTGATCCTGGCCTACGGGCTGGTGCTGCGCTTGGGCACCGGCTCGGCGGACGGGCTGACATGGCCGCGCCTCAGGGACGCGCTGCTCGCCACAGCCAGGACCGCCTCGATGATCTACTTCATCCTGTTCTCGGCCGACATCCTCAAGGGCTTCTTCGCCCGCACCGGCCTTCCGGCGGCGATGTCGGACTGGGCGGCCGCCTCGTCGCTGGATCCCTACGTGATCCTCGTCGCGATGCTGCTGATCCTGATCCTGCTGGGCTGCTTCATGGAGAGCCTCTCGATGATCCTGGTCATCGTGCCCTTCTTCTGGCCGGTGCTCATCCAGCTCAACGGCGGCGACTACATCACCGCCGAGACCGCGGCCTTCGGAATGTCCAACGCCGACCTGCGGATCTGGTTCGGCATCCTCGCGCTGATCGTGGTCGAGCTGGGGCTCATCACGCCGCCCGTGGGCATGAACGTCTTCGTCATCAAGTCCTTCTCGCCGAAGACGCCGATCACGCGGATCTTCGGGGGCGTCGCGCCCTTCTTCGCCATCGAGCTGGTGCGGGTGGCCATCCTCGTGATGGTGCCGGGCCTCACACTCATCCTGACACGCCTGCTGTAGGGAATTCCGACATGACCAAATCCATCAAGACCAAGGTGTGCATCATCGGCTCGGGACCCAGCGGGCTGCTGCTGTCGCAACTGCTGGCGAATGCCGGGATCGAGAGCGTCGTTCTCGATCGCCGCGACCGGGCCTACATCGAGGGGCGCATCAGGGCCGGGGTGCTCGAGCAGGGCACGGTCGCCGCGCTCGAGGAAGCCGGGGTCGCCGACCGGCTGCACCGCGAGGGCCTGCCGCACGATGGCTTCGAGCTGGCCTTCGACGGTGCCCGTCATCGCATCGACCTTGCCGGGCTTACCGGCAAGTCGGTCATGGTCTACGGCCAGACCGAGGTGACGAAGGACCTCTTCGACAAGCGCGTCGAGCAGGGCCAGCAGTTCTTCTTCGACGTCGAGGAGGTGAGCCCGCGCGATCTGAAGACCGGAACGCCCGAGGTCCGCTTCCTGCACGCGGGCGAGGAGGTGATCGTCAGCTGCGACTACGTGGCGGGCTGCGACGGCTACCACGGCGTGTCGCGGCAGGCCATTCCGGACGACGTGCTGCGCACCTACGAGCGGGTCTATCCCTTCGGCTGGCTGGGCATCATGGTCGAGCAGCCCCCGGTGAACCACGAGCTCATCTACGCCAATCATCGGCGCGGTTTCGCCCTGGCCTCGATGCGCTCGGCGACGCGCAGCCGCTACTACATCCAGTGCGATCTTTCCGACAAGGTCGAGGACTGGAGCGACGCGCGCTTCTGGGAGGAGTTCGCGACGCGGCTCGGCCCCGAGACGGCGGACCATCTGCGAACGGGGCCTTCGTTCGAGAAATCCATCGCGCCGCTGCGCTCCTTCGTGGCAGAGCCCATGCGTTACGGTAACCTGCTGCTGGCGGGGGATGCCGCGCATATCGTGCCGCCGACGGGCGCCAAGGGCCTGAACCTCGCGGTCGCCGATGTGCGCCTGCTGGCCCGCGCGCTGACCGAGCATTACGCCGGCAACGACGCCTATCTCGAAAGCTACTCCGAGACGGTGCTGGCCCGGGTCTGGAAGGTCGAGCGGTTCTCTTGGCAGCTTTCGACGCTGATGCACCAGTTCCCCGAGAATTCGCCCTTCGAGGCGCGCATGCAGCGGGCCGAGTTCGACTATGTTGCGAGTTCCGAGGCCGCCTCGCGCAGCATCGCCGAGAACTACGTCGGCCTGCCGCTGGACTGACCTGCCGCCGCGGCAGGGGCAGGGGATCGGTGTGGCCCGGCGGCCGCGCCGATCTAGTCTTTCCGTCAGCGGGCCCTGGGCGGGGCCGACACGAGCGAATGGAAAGATGACTTCATGAGACAGATCACGATCAAGGCGCCCGGCGGGCTCGACAACCTCCTCCCGTCGGACGCTCCCGAGGCGCCGGCGCCCGGGGTGGGAGAGATCACCGTGCGCCTGCATGCGAACGCTCTGAACTTCCATGACTACATGGTCGCGAAGCGTGAAAACGGCGCCGCCGACGGGCGCATCCCCATGGCGGACGGCGCTGGTACGGTCGAGGCCGTGGGCGAGGGTGTCGAGAGCCTCGCGGTCGGCGATCACGTCGTGTCCTGCTTCTTCCCCGACTGGCAGGAGGGCGACGACCGCCCGTCCGATTTCTCGCGCGTGCCGGGCGA
Source organism: Salipiger mucosus DSM 16094 (assembly GCF_000442255.1). Taxonomy (GTDB): domain Bacteria; phylum Pseudomonadota; class Alphaproteobacteria; order Rhodobacterales; family Rhodobacteraceae; genus Salipiger; species Salipiger mucosus. Next base: position 821,402 of record NZ_KE557273.1, read on the forward strand.
CGGCATAGACGGCTATGCCCGCGAGGCGGTGACCCTGCCGCAGGGCTGGGTCACGCGCGCACCTGCGGGCTGGAGCCACGAGGAAGCCGCGACCATCACCACCGCGGGCCTGACCGCGTGGCGCGCGCTGGTGGTCGACGGCGGGCTGAAACCCGGCGACACCGTCGCGGTGCTGGGCACCGGGGGCGTGTCGATCTATGCGCTGCAGCTGGCCAAGGCGATGGGCGCGCGGGTCATCGCGACCTCGTCCTCGGACGCCAAGCTCGAACGGCTGAAAGCGCTCGGCGCCGATCATGTCATCAACTACCGCACCACCCCCGAGTGGGGCGCCGAGATGCAGAACCTGACCGGCGGGCGCGGCGTCGATATCGTGGTCGAGGTCGGCGGACCAGCGACGCTGGAACAGTCGATCATCGCGGGGCGGCCCGGGGCGCACCTTGCGCTGATCGGCGTCCTGACGGGGGTCAGCGGCGAGATCCCGACAGCCAACCTGATGCGCAAGCAGCAGCGGCTGCAGGGCCTGATCGTCGGCTCGCGCAAGCACCAGGAGGATTTCGTCGCCGCGCTCGAGGGGCTGGGCATCCGCCCGGTGGTGGACAGGACCTTCGACCTCGCCCAGCTCGCCGATGCCTTCCGCTACCAGGAAAGCGGCGATCACTTCGGCAAGATCTGCGTCACCATGTGAAGGCGCCTTGGCGGCGGCGCAGGCGGCGCCGTGCGCCCGCCTTGCGCCGGTCCGTCAGTGCGTGTGACCGGCGTGACCATGGTGGCCTGCGTTCGCGGCTTCGACCGATACGAACAGGCCGATCTCGCCCAGGCTGGTCTCGAGATGCATCTCGAACGTCTCCCCTTCGGCGAGGCCGCGCGCGAGGCCCGTCAGGCGGATGGCCATGCCCTCGGGTTCGAGATGCATCTCGCGTCCCGGCGCGAGGGGCATCGGCGGGAGCACGGTGTAGACCGCCTCGCCGTTCTTCAATTCGAAGCCGACGAGGTGAGCCGTTTCGGCGAGGCCGGTTTCCGCCCCGTCGAGCGTGACTGGCTCCGCGGTGATGTTCTCGAGCTCGACGTAGACCATTGCCGTGTCGGAGGTCGTCGCCGGCGTCCAGGCGTGGAGCGCGCGGAGGCCGGCCCCTTCGCTCAGGTGGTGGTCATGGTCCTCCTCCGTCTGCGCGGAGGCAGGCATGCAAAGGCAGATGGCGAGCAGCAACATGCGCGTCATGGATTGTCCCTTCTCAGGCACGGAGACCTCCGACCACGGGCTGTCGGAGGACGATGGCGGCCGGGAGGAGCGAAAGCAGCAGAGTCGCGCTGACGAAACCGGCGAGGAAGTGGATCTCGCTCCAGCCGAGCGGGGCGCTCACGAGAATGTCGGTCCGCGCGGTGACGGCGCGCGAGAGCAGCGCCGCGGCGCCGAGCCCGGTGCCGAGCCCCAGCGCCGCGCCTGCAAGGAGCAGGGTGGCTCCGAAGGACCAGACGACGGCGAAGACGAAGCGCGCCGGCGCCCCGAGCGCGCGCAGGAGGGCGATCTGGCGCCGGAACAGGCGCGACAGGATGAAAAGCCCGAGCAGGACGCTCGCAGCCACGAGGATCTGTGTCACCAGCGCCATCAGGGACATGGCCTGCCGGACATCGCCCATGACGCGGAAAAGGTTCGAGAGCACCGTGCCGGGGAAGAAGGCCATCGTCTCGGCGTCGCGGGTGAACTCCGAACGCAGGGCGTAGTTGGCCCAGAGCTCGTCGGAATGGGTGACGATTACCGGGGTGCCGGGGAAATAGGCGGCGTCGAACGGCGGGCCGATCTGCTCCGCGCGCTCCGGAGCATGCCCGTTGGCAAGGCCGTGCACTTCCCAGACCGCTTCGACGGGCACGAGGATCGCGCGGTCCCAGGGCGTGCCGGTGGGGGCCATGTGTCCCACGACGGTCAGTTCCGAATCGCCGTGGGCGTCGTCCTCGGCGGCGTCGCCGTGCCCGTGCGCGGGGGTGAAATGGTCTCCGGTTTCGAGCGGCACCAGCGCGCCGGTCACGGCCTCCGAGCTGGTCTGCCACATCCGGCCCGTGATGCGGTCTTCGGAGAGATAGCGGACGAAGTCGGCGGTTGTGCCCACCATGGGCGCCGTGCCGTAGCTGTCGCCGAATGCGAGCGGCGCGGCGACCGAGACGTCCTCGTGACCCGCGATCTCGTCATACACCTCGCCCGGGAGCAGGGGCATGTCCGAGGGCTGAAGGTAGACGGCGGCGAACATCGCGGTCAGCTCGCTCCCGGGGGCGGCGACCACGAGGTCGAACTTGTCGGCGGCCTGCGCGGTGCCGCGCCGCAGCCCGCGCTCCTGGGCCAGCAGGCCGATGCCCATGCCGACCGAAATGGCGATCAGCAGCACGAACATCGATGCCGGCCAGCGGAACCGCCAGAGGATCGCGCGCACCAGCGGCCAGGGCGCATAGCCGCGAAGGGTCAGGATACCCACGACCAGCGCGGGCAGGAGCAGGAGCAGCGTCCAGAGGATATCCTGCGTCAGCACCGGAAGGTCTGCCCAGAGCGCGCTCATGCCGGCACCTCGTGGGACGACAGCGCGCCGTCGGATACCGTCAGGACCCGGTCCATGCGCTCGATCAGGTGCAGGTCGTGGCTGACCGCCACCAGCGTCGTGCCGGTCTCGCGGGTCATTGCGACGAGGTCCTCGATCAGCCGGTCGGCCGCTGCACGGTCGAGGCTGGCGGTGGGCTCGTCCGCCAACAGGATCGGCGCCTCGGCGGCCACGGCGCGGGCGATGGCGACGCGCTGGCGCTCGCCGCCGGAAAAGCTCGCCACGCTGCGCACCCCGGCGTCCAGCCCCAGCCGGGTCAGCCGTTCGGCGGAGCGGGCGCGCAGCGCCGCGCGTTCGGAGCGCTTGCGGAAGAGCGCGGTGACCGAGGCGTTGGCGAGCGCGTCGAGTTCCTCGAACAGCAGGAAATCCTGGAAGATCATGCCGATGTGCCCGGCCCGAAAGGCCGCCCGGCGCTCGGGCCCGAGCGACAGGAGGTCCGTGTCGCCCCAGCGCACGCTGCCGCTGGCGCGTTCGAGCAGCCCGGCCAGTGCGTAGAGGAGCGTGGATTTGCCGGCCCCGGACGCGCCGCGCACGCCGATGAGCGCGCCGGCAGGCGCCTCCAGTTCGGGGATGGACAGCAGGCGGCGGTTGCGATCCGAGGTCACGTCAAGCGCACGGACGGAAAGGGGCAGTCCCATGCGCGGTCTCAGACGTAGCTTGCGTCGGTCAGCCGGACCATGCTGAGAAACCCGGTGTCCGGATCGCGGTAGGCCCCGGTTTCGAGCACGCCGGTGGTGGTGATCTTCACGTTGAACGGCGAGACGTCGACGATCCGCTTGGTGTAGACGGCAAGGATGTCGTTGGGCCACTCGGCCTCGGACTCGCAGAAGGGGCAGACCGCCATCGGCATCTTGGTCAGCACGAAGAAGCGGCTTTCGGCCTTGAGCGGCGGGGCCATGAAGCCATCGACGGAGATGCGCTCACCGACAAGGTTGGCGGCAAGATCGGACAGGCCCGTGCCGCGACGCTCGTAGAGTTCCCGCAGGCGGAGCGTTTCATCCGCCGCGCGTCCGGGGCGCGCCAGCATCGGCGCGGCAAGTCCTGCGATCAGGAAGGTTCGTCTGGTCTGCATCCCGGTCTCCTTGGTCTTCGAGGTGTTCCGGGGTCAGGGCCCCTTGCGGGGCGTCCGGAACGGGGCAGGGGGCCCGCAAGGGGCCCCCTGCGACGATCAGGTCCGCACGATCACTCGGCGGTGACGGCGTGATGCATCACGTGGAAGATCACGTTCTGCTCGAGCGTGCTGTCGAACAGGTGCGCCCAGGGGCCCTTGGCGTAGACGGCGACGTCCTCGCCCGAGTGGCTTTCCGACGACTTGGGCACCAGCGCCTGCTGGACGTAGTCGAGGTCGGTCGCGTCTTCCTGGGTGATCTCGGGGCGGCCCTCCGGGGCAGCGAAGGTGCCGTCTTCCTGCTCGACGAGGACCGAGCCCGCGCCATTGAGGTAGCCGACCACGGTGAAGGGCTTGCCGTCAGAGCCGAGCACCAGCTCGTCCGAGTGCTTGTCGCCGTGCTGCGCGATGTCGTAGCACAGGCCCATGATGTCCGAGCCGCGGCCGCAGTAGCCGTTGAGCGCCAGTGCGTGCTCGTGGTCGGCGGTGACGATGATCAGCGTGTCTTCGTCATCGGTCATCTCGTCGGCCATGGCCACGGCCTCGGCGTAGGCGACACCGTCGCGCACGACGCGGGCGGCGTTGCCGGCGTGGTTGGCGTGGTCGACGCGGCCGGCCTCGATCTCGAGGTAGTAGCCGTTCTCGTTCTGCGACAGGAACTCGATGGCCTTTTTCGTCATGTCGGCGAGCGAGGGCTCGTCGTCATCGGCGCGGTCGGCCTCGTATTCCATGTGGCTGTCGTTGAACAGCGCCAGGACCGGGGCGTCGGTGGTGAGCGCGTCGAAGGTTTCGGTGTTCCAGGCGTACTGGGCGCCGAGACCGGTGGCGCGGTCGATCAGGTTCACGCCGTCGGCGCGACGGCCCGAGCCGCCCTCGTCGGTCTCGACACCTTCCGGCACGAAGTGACGGCGGCCGCCACCCATGGCGAAGTCGATCATGCCCGCTTCCATCTGGTCGATGAGCTGCGTCGCGATGTCGGTCTGGATGCCGTCGCACTCTTCCGGGACGCTGTCTTCCCAGTTGCGGTTCGCGGTCTTCGAATAGACGGCGGCCGGTGTCGCGTGGGTGACGCGCGCGGTCGAGACGAAGCCGACCGACTTGTCCATGCCGGTGACGATCTCGCCGAAGGTGGTCAGCTCGTTGCCTTCAACGGTCGAGCAGTCGTCGTGGATCGCGTCGCCGCCGAGGTTGATCAGGTTGAAACGCTGCTTGACGCCGGTGTTCATCGCGCCCGCCGTCGGGGCCGAGTCCGGGGTCTGGGCGTTGATGTTGTAGGTCTTGATGAGCGCCGACGACCAGTCGGGCGTCTCGTAGGGCAGGACGTTCTCTTCGCCGAGCATGCCTTTCTGCTGACCGTCGAAGAGGCGCGTGATGTAGTTCGTGCCGACGCCGTTGCCGTCTGCCACGAGAACGATGATGTTCTTTGCGGTGTTGGTGTTGGGCTGACGGTCGATCATGGCTTGAACGGCGCTCTGGCCGTCGGTGAACCATTGGCTCTCGGCCTGGGGCAGGTCCTGTGCGATGGCGCCGGTGGCAGCGAAGAGCGCCAGGGCCGAAACGGAAAGGGTGGTCTTCATGAGAATCCTCTGAACACGGGTATTGGTGGTCGCCACATGGGCGGACATGCGCCTGAAACACCCTTTGGGTAACATCCGTGTGACGACCCGCGGATTGCTCCGCGTTTGTCATCTTCGCCCGTTGGACCATGAGCTCTGGAAACTGCCGATGACGCGATCAGCGGGCGTCGGGTCCGGAGCCGCGCGGTGGCCTGTTCAGCTGGCGCGCTCTTCGATGGCCCGGGCAATGATCCGGCCGTCCTCGCGGGCAATGGTCGTCTCTGACCCGGTGCGCCGGATATGCACGGCCTCGCCGGCATCGAGATTGCCCAGGTAGACAAGCTCGCGCATGCGGATCGGGGACAGGCCCGGGGCCGCGGTCTCGGCAAGGCGGCTGAAGCTGGGGAAATAGAGCAGACCGACCGCGTTGAAATCGAGCGCAGGGCAGGGCTCGATCCGGCAGGTGTCGTCCAGCGCCATTCTATGGCCGCGCAACCCGCGAGAGACGTCCGTCGCCCGCGCGGCGAGGGCGGTCAGATCTGGCCCGGCAGCGGGAAAAGCGCCCTCGCGATCCGGTCGGGCGCGGACGATCCGGCAGTTCGAGCCGGTCTCGTCATGTGTCACGAAGGTCGAGAGCATCAGCAGCGTGCCAACAATCCGCCCGCCGACCGTGAACACGTGCCGGGAGCCGGTTCGTGCCCCGCCGAGGCCGGCAATCTCGGAGCGGATGAAAAGGTCTTGCCCCAGCAGCTCGCCGGTGGGCGCCAGCTCCAGGCGTGTCGCGCAAAAGGCGGCGTAGAGCGGCCTGCCATCCTCGGCGCGAAAGCGCAGGCCGTCCTGGCCGAGCGCCGAGGCGATGAGCGTCCAGTGAATGTCGCCGCAGGCCGCCAGCAGCCATTGCTCGGAAATCCCGTGGGGGCAAAGCTGCTGCATCCCGAGCATCTGCCGCGTCTCGGCCGCGACACCTCTCTCGTCCGCACGTCCGTCCAGCATCAGCCGACCCGCCGGGCCGGGACGGCCAGTTGCTCCGCGATGCGCCCGGCCAGGTAGCGGCTGTCCTCCTCGATCCCGAGAAAACGGCCCGAGCCCCAGGTGTTCAGCCAGCCCAGGCCGATGAAATGCAGCCCCTTGTGGTCAGTTACACCCCGGTGGAAGACCGGCTTGCCACGCTCGTCGAAGACGTCGGCCTTGATCCACGAATAATCCGGTCGAAAGCCGATGGCCCAGAGGACCGAGGTGATGCCGGCCTCGGCGAGGTCGATCCGCGTGCGTTCCTTCTTGGGTTCCCAGACCTTGACGAAGGGCGGCTCTTCGGGCGCCTCGATCCCCTCGCGGGCGATGTAGGCGTCGATCTGGTCGCGGATGCCGACATAGGAGCGGTCGGCGTCGTCGAGGTTCTTCGCAAGGTCCGGCAGGAAGGTGACTTCGGTCCCGTCCATCCCGGCGAGCGAGCCGTAGAGCGCGACCCCGTGGTCGACATGGAAGCGGCGCAGGTCGATCTCCTTGCCGCCGTCGCGGCCGGACATGTAGTGGTTCGTCTGGGTGAGCGCCTTTACAGGGTCGGGATGGGCGTCGATGGTGATGTCGTAGTGACCCGCGTCATAAAGCCAGTCGGTCGCATCGCGGCCACGATACCGGCGGGGGCTGCGCGGAGCCGGGCCGACCGCTAGATGCACCTCGCGGCCCGCGCGCACGAAATCCTCCATGACCTGCACGCCCGACTGCCCGGTGCCGACGATCAGCACGCCGCCGTCGGGCAGCTGTTCGGGCCGGCGGTAGTCGACCGAATGCATCTGCACGATGTCAGGCGACAGGTCCCTGGCGTAGTCCGGCTCGATCGGGGTGTCGTAGCCACCGGTCGCGATCACCACCTGGTCGCAGGTCCAGTCGCCGGCCGATGTCTCGACCCGGAAGCCGCCCTGGGCGCGCGGCGCGACGCGGGTGACCTCGACATGCTCGCGGATGTCGGGGCGGGTCTTCTCGGCGAAGGCGCGAAGATAGTCCGTGATCTCGTCCCGAAGCATGAAGCCGTCGGGGTCGGTGCCGCCATATTCGCGGTCATAGTGGAAGTCGGGCAGGCGGCACTGCCAGTTCGGCGTGACGAGGCAAAAGCTGTCCCAGCGGTTGACCCGCCACGAATGAAAGGCCTCGTTGCGCTCGAAGATGATGCTCTCGATGCCTTTCTGCCGCAGGCACCACGCCATCGAGAGGCCGGCCTGTCCGCCGCCTACGATGATCACGGGAATATGGCCCTCTGTCATGGTCATGCTCATTGGCTGATGTCGAGACAGGCGACCGTCGCGCCGTCCTGTCCGGCGAAGTCGGTGATGCGGGTCTCGATCCGGTCAAGCTGCGCCATGGCCGAGGTGCAGGCAAAGCCGTATTTCGCCGCGACCCTGTTCGAGGCCCGCTCCATGGCGACGCGCGAGCGGGTCAGGAAATCGTCGACCGGGTAGCATTGTCCGGGTTCGAACAGTTCGGTGACGACCGAGGACGGGGAATAGAGCCGCTCTTCGGCGCCGTCGGGCCAGCGAACGGTCCAGTAGGTTTCAGGCATGGGGGCCTCCAAGATCGAGATAGGGGGTGGCGGCGTGGTCCCAGAAGGTGGCCGCGCCCGTTTCGCCGGTCAGGCGCAGGGCGCTGCCCTGGGTGACCGAGCCGATGGCGGCGGCCTCGATGCCGCGATGGGCGAAGCGTTGGCAGACGGCGCCGACGTCGCTGGGCTCGACCGACAGCAGGAAGCCGAAGCTGGGGAAGCTGCGCAGCCAGCGGTGCAGCGGAACGCCCGGCGGCGGCCGGAGCGCGCCGGTGTCGATGTCGATGCCCACGCCCGAGCATTCCGCCAGCATCAGCGCGGTGCCCACGATGCCGCCCTGGCTGATGTCCTTGCCCGCGCGGATGAGGCCGTCTTCCGCCAGCGCTGGCAGCAGCGCGAGGTCGCCACGCAACCGCGGGCCGGGCGCGTCGAGCGCGGCGCAGAAATTGTCGAAGTTGCGATAGCGGCCCCGGTGGTCGATGGCGGCGATCAGCACGTCGCCGGGCGCCGCATCGAAGCTGGTGACGAGCCGCTCGGCCCGTCCGAAAACCGAAGCCGCGATGCCGAGCTGCGGCGCGGCGAGGTTCGTGTGTCCGCCGACCACCGGAACGCCATAGGCGGCCGAAGCGTCGCGCAGGCCCTGCAGCAGTGGCGCGGCCGTCGCCTGGTCCGGGGCCCAGACCTGGTCGATCAGCGCCACGGACCGCCCGCCCATGGCCGCGATGTCCGAAAGGTTCACCATCATCGCGCACCAGCCGGCAAACCAAGGGTCGTCCTCCACGAAACCGGGGATGAAACCTTCGCCGGCCAGCAGGTCGTAGCCGCCGTCGCGCGCAAGCGGCGCGGCGTCGTCCCCGGGGCTGCCTTCCGAAGCCGCGTCCAGTCCCAGTGTCCGGGTCGCGTGCGCGATGCCCAGTTTCGACCGGATCGAGGGATGCGCCCGCAGCTCTTCGGCCAGCGTCTCGAGGCTCATGCGCGCGCCTCGCGCAGCCTCGGGCGGTGATACCAGCCTGCGACCGGGTCGGCGCAGGGCGGATAATGCGCGAGATCCGCCTCCATCCGCATGTGCGGCGCGCCGTGGATCGCGACCTCTTCGAGCGGATTCCAGTGCAGGCGGCGAAAGAGCGTCACGTTCTGCATCTGCACATGGGCGAGAAACCGGTCGCAGCCGCGCGCGTTGGCGGTGCAGACGGCCAGCCGGATCAGCTCGGCCCCGAGCCGGCCCACCGCGCGGAAGTCGCTGTCCACCGCAAGGCGGGAGCCCCACCACAGGCGCGGGGCCTCCTCGTGGATGCGCACCGTGCCGACCACCTGGTCGGCCTCGTGCGCATAGGTCGAGAGCGCCACGAGATGGGTGGCGATCAGGTCGATCCCGTCGCGATCGTGCCCTTGAAAGATCCTCTGTTCCTCGACGAAGACCCGGTGCCGCAGCGCCTGCGCGCCCTCGGCCTCGAACCGTTTTGAGGCGGCACGGATATAGTAGCCCGGGCTCTGGTAGTCGCGCGGTTCGAACTCGATCATGCGGGCACCTTGAGCTTTTCGTAGGTGGCCAGCGCCGAGCAGGCGCCGCACTTGCCGCAGCCGGCCTTCATCTCTGACGACAGGATACCGGCGCGGGCGATCATCTGGCCCAGTGGGCGCAGGATCTGCTCCATGAATTCGGAGGAGGGCGCCGGATGGCTTTCCAGCGGGGTGCCCGAGATCGGCACGAAAGGCACCACAAAGGGATATACGCCCATTTCGCAGAGCTTTTCGCTCATTTCGAGGATCGCCACGGGCGTGTCCCCGAGACCCGCGAGGATGTAGGTCGAGACCTGCCCGCGCCCGAAGACCTTCACCGCCGCCTCGAAACTGGAGAGGTATTTCTCCAGCGGGACGCTCGCCTTGCCGGGCATGATGCGTTGGCGCACCTCCGGGGTCACGGCCTCGAGATGCATGCCAAGGGAGTCGATGCCGGCGTCGTGCATCCGCCGATGCCAGGCGTCGTCCTCGGGCGGCTCGCACTGGCCCTGCAGGGGCAGGTCGATGGCGGCCCTGATCGCCTCGGCGCTTTCGCAGAGCACCTTCGCGCCGCGGTCCTTGCCCGCGGGCGTGCCGGTGGTCAGCACCATGTGGGTCACGCCGTCCAGCTCGACCGCGGCCTTGGCCACTTCGGCCAGTTGCTGCGGCGTCTTGTGGGCGATGGTGCGCCCGGCGGCGAGGCTCTGCCCGATCGAGCAGAACTGGCAGGTCTTCTTGCGGCTCTCGTAGCGGATGCAGGTCTGAAGCACGGTCGTCGCCAGCACGTCCTTTGAATGCAGCGCGGCGATGTGGCTGTAGGGGATGCCGTCCGCGGTCCTGCGCTGGTAGAACCGCGCCGGCGTCGGAAAGCGCACCACGGCCACTTCGGAGCCGTCGCGGGTGACGCGGGCCGCGCCGGTGTCGTCGGGCGCCTCGACAAGATACGGGCTGTCGAAGCTGGGCGCGGTATGGACCGGGATCATCACCGTGCGCTCGCCGATGGAGATCGCCTTGTGGTCCGAGGGCCCTGCGCCGCCGCGGCGGCTTTCCTGCCCGGCGCGGGGATCGACGAGGCGCATCCCGTGGGTCTGCAATTCGTTGATGAGCTGGGCGTGGTCAGACATCCTCGCTGTCCTCCTGCGGTTCCGGGGCGAGATCGGTGGCGTGGCGCGTCCGGGCCGGGCGCGCATCGTGGTTCAGCGACAGCAGTTCGGGCCGGGCGTAGTGGCCGACGCTGTCCATCATGCGCTTGCGCTTGGCGACGAGCTTCATGTCGAGGTCGGCGATCAGGATGCCTTCGCCCTCGGTCAGGGGCTCGGCGAGGTGGCGCCCCTCGGGCGAGATGATGCAGGTCATGCATCCGCTGCGCATGGCCTTCTGCAGCTTGGGATCGGGGTGGATCTGCGCGATCTGCTCTTCGGTCAGCCAGCCGGTGGCGTTGACCACGAAGCAGCCGGACTCCAGCGCGTGGTGGCGCATGGTCACCTCGATCTGGTCGCGGAACACGTCGCCCACGAGGCTGCCGGGGTAATGCCCCGCGTGAATCTCTTCGTGCTGGGTCATCAGGGCGTAGCGGGCGAGGGGGTTGTAGTGCTCCCAGCAGGCCAGCGCGCCCACGCGGCCGACGCGGGTGTCGACCACCTTGAGCCCGGCGCCATCGCCCTGACCCCAGACCATGCGTTCGTGATAGGTCGGTGTGATCTTGCGCCGCTTGAGCTTCAGCGTGCCGTCGGCGTCGAAGATGAGTTGCGCGTTGTAGAGCGAGCCGTGGTCGCGCTCGTTCACGCCCAGCACCACCACGACGCCGCGCTTGGCCGCGGCATCGGCCACCGCCTGCGTTTCGGGCGAGGGCACGACGACCGCTTCCTTCATCAGCTCGAGATGCGGCGCGCCCTGCTGCGCCGGGGGCAGCACGAAGCTGAAATAGGGATAGTAGGGCACGAAGGTCTCGGGAAAGACGATGAACTCCGCGCCCTTGTCGGCGGCCTCGGCGATGGCATTCAGCACACGCTCGATGGTCCCGGCGCGTCCGTTGAGGTCCGGGGCGATCTGGACGGCGGCGGCGCGGATGGTGTCGGTTCTCATGGGAGTGCCTCCGGGGTCGTGACAGGTGCCGGGCCGAGGGACGGAGGCGGCCCGGCAGCCGGAGGCGAGGGGCGCCCCCGGCGGGGAGAGGGCCGCGTGGCCTCAGACGGTCCAGGTGTCGAGGATCACCGCGTCGGCCTTCTTGTGCAGCAGGATGCAGTCGAGCACGTCCTGCGGCGCGATCGGCGTGATCCCGGGCAGCAGCGAGGGTTCGCCGTGGCCGTAGAGCGCCTGCAGCGCGAAGCGGCAGGCATAGACCTTGCCGCCTTCGCCCATGAACTTCTTGAGGTTCGCCGCGAAGTTCTGGTGTCCGGGGAAGGCCTCGTCGCCCAGCGTCGGGAAACCGCGCTGGATGCCCAGCGTCACGCCGGGGCCGTAAAGCAGGATCGAGGTCTCGTACCCTTTGCGATTGAGGCGGATCGCGTTGAGAATGTTCACGAGGCCGATCGAGCCCTCGAATGCGACGGTGTGGAAGGTGACGAGCGCCTTCTCTCCCTCGTCGGCCTTGACGTCCTCGAAGACCTTTTCCTCGTAGTCGACGAAGAAATCCCCGTCCTTGTGTGCTTCCGTGGTGACTGCCGGCATGTTGCCCTCCTTGCTGGTCGTGCAAACAGGGATGGCGCTGCAAAATTGATTGCATCAATAGGCAGTTCAATATGCATACAATAAACTTGCCCTGGATCGCTGGCGCTACGCCGGGATGCCGAATTAATACGCGTATGACGGCGCGAAGTGCCGTATTTTGCGCATCTCGAAAGGGCACCTGCCGGGCGGTCCGGTCAGTGATTCTGAACGCCCATACAATTTCCCCTTCAATCGGCGGTTGGTCTGGCATAGACATTCCAAAAATCGAAGGCAGGACTGATGATCGACTGGGTTCCCGACACGCTCGATGGTGGCAAGCCGCGCTATCAGGCGATTGCAGATGCCATCGCGGGCGACATCCGCAGCGGGCGGCTGGCCGACGGGATGCGCCTGCCGCCGCAGCGCCGGCTGGCGGCGGCGCTGGGGATCGACTTCACAACCGTCTCGCGCGCCTATTCCGAGGCTCAGGCGCGCGGCCATATCGAGAGCCACGTCGGGCGCGGAACCTTCGTGAAGGGGCGCGTCGTAACCGACCGACCCGACCCATCGCGCACCGGCGAGGCCGACCTGTCGATGAACATGCCGCCCGAGCCGATGGACCCCGAATTGCGGCAACGGATGCAGGAGGGGCTGGGCTATGTCTCGGCCAACCTCGTCGACCTGCTGCGTTACCAGTCTCCGACCGGCTCCGAGCGCGACCGGGTCGCCGCGTCGAGCTGGCTCAGCATGCGCGGCATGGTGCCCGCGCTTGAACGGGTCGCGGTCACGCCGGGTGCCCATGCCACCATGGCCGCGATCCTGTCCATCATCACGCGCCCCGGCGACACGGTGCTCTGCGAGGCGATCACCTATCCCGGCTTCCGCAACGTGGCCGGGCGCTTCCGCCTGAACCTCGTCGGCATCGAGATGGACGAGGACGGCATCCTGCCCGACGCGCTGGAGGCGGCGATCCGGACCCACGGGCCCAAGGCGCTCTACCTCAACCCCACTCTGCAGAACCCCACGACCCTGACCATGCCCGAGGCCCGCCGGCTCGAGGTGGCCGAGGTGCTTCGGCGGCACGAGCTGATGCTGATCGAGGACGACGCCTACGGCTTCATCCCGGCAAAGTCTCCGGCGCCGATCGCGCTGTCTGCGCCCGACCTGACCTGGCACATCGGGGGGCTCGCCAAGTGCATCGGCGCCGGCCTGCGCCTGGCTTTCACGATCGCGCCGACGCCTCGCTGTGCCTATCACCTCGTGCAGGCGATCCGCGCGCTGTCGGTCATGCCGTCGCCGCTCTCGATGGCGCTGGTCACGCAATGGATCGAGGACGGAACGGCCGACGGCATCCGCCGCTTCATTCGCGCCGAAAGCGCCGCGCGACAGGAGATTGCCGCAGAGGTGCTCGCGCAGGTCTCGTATCGGGGCGCCGGGAATGCCTTCAACATCTGGCTGGATTTGCCCGCGGGCGTAGGCCGGGCCGATGTCGTCGCCCGCATGGCGCCCCGCAAGATCGGATTGATGCCCTCGGATGCATTTACCGTGCTGGGCAGCCCCGGCGAGCAGCTGCGCGTCTGCCTCGGGGGGCCGAGCTCGCGCGAGGCCCTGCGGGAAAACCTGAACTTGATGGCGAATGCGCTGGTCCCGAACAGTTTCATGGGGTGATGTGCCGGGCGTGATCGCGGTTGGGGCTGCGGGAGCAGAGATCGGCTGCGGATCAGACGCATCATCCGGGCATGACCTTGGCCTTACTGGCAGAACGCGGTTTCGTTGCCGACTGACCGGATCATGTTCGACACCTCTTCCAGCACGCCGAGTGTCGAGCCCTTGTTTCTCCCGATGAAGACCTCCTGCATTGGCAGGTGCACGCCGGTTTCGATGACCTGGACGCTGTCCTGTCGCAGCTGCTGTTGCAGCAGCCGCTTGGGCAGGATCCCGAGACCGGATCCGGCTTCGACCAGCCTCACGATGACGCCGAGACTGTCGCAGAAGTTCATGCGCAGCGGGTGGTGAAGCGTGCCGCTCAGGGCGTTGGTCGTCAGGTGATAGATGTTCGACGGCGGGGGCGTCGACAGGATCCTCTGCCGCAACAGGTCTGCGTCCGTTGCCCCCTCGCGCGGCAGTCCGAGGCGCGGTGACGTAAGCCAGGCGACCGACTGGCGCCCCAGCAGTTCCAGGTCGAGGTTCTCGCGTTTCGGCGGCGTGGAGAGCATCGCGATGTCGAGCAAACCCTCGGACAGCTGACCGGCCAGATCGTGGCTGGTGTTCACGGCAATCGAGATGCGGGTTTCTGGAAAGCGCTCGTCCAGCGCATCCAGCAATGCGGGCAGGGCCACGACATCGGCAAGACCCGGGAATTCGACCCCGAGCGGCTGGAGCAATGGGCCGAACGTCCCCACCGCTTTGGCCAGCCCTCGTTCCGGCACTCCGCCTACAGCGTGCACGTCTGCCGCTCGGTCGGACTCCCCGAAGAGATCGCGCACATCTGCATGGGTCACTCGCTCGAGGGTGCGCATGTCGGCCACAGCACCGAGTGCTTCATCATCCGGCAGGCCGACCACGCCTGGTGGCACGTCGCGGCCGCGCTGGGCCTGTGCGATCCGGATACCATCGCCTTTGCCGGCACCTCGCTGCGGGTGCGCCCGGTCGGCGAAAGCTGAGGCGGGGCAGGGCGGCCGCGGAGCAGGCACATGGATTACAATTTCCAATTCGGCGCACTCGCGGCCTACATGCCCGATCTGGTGTCGGGTCTGGGCCTCACGCTTCTGCTGTCCTTTGTCGGCATCTTCGGCGGGCTGGCCCTGGGCATTCTCGGCGCGGTCGCGTTGGTGCGGGCGCCGGGGCCGCTGAACTGGGCCGTGCGGATCTACGTCGAGATCATGCGCAACACGCCCATGCTGGTGCAGATCTTCGTGATCTTCTTCGGGCTGCCCAGCCTTGGCGTGAGGCTGTCGCCGTTCACCTCCGTTCTGATCGCCATCGTGCTGAACAACTGCGGCTACGTGACCGAGATCGTTCGCGTCGGCATCCAGTCGATCCACAAGAGCCAGGTCGAGGCGGCCGAGAGCCTTGGCCTGACGCCGGTCCAGACCATGCGCTTCGTGGTGCTGCCGCCAGCGCTGGAAAAGGTGATGACGCCGGTGATTTCGCAGTCGGTGCTGCTGATGCTGTCGACGAGCCTCGTCTCGGCCATCGGGGTCGCTGGACGTGGCCGCCGGAGAGGTGATCGCCCTCATCGGCCGCAGCGGGTCGGGCAAGAGCACGCTGCTGCGTTGCCTGAACGGGCTGGAGACCATCGAGGACGGCAGCATCCGGATCGCCGGCCACGCGATGACGCGCAACCCGGCGGACCTGCGCGCGCTGCGCCGCGACGTCGGTATCGTGTTCCAGAGCTACAACCTCTTCCCGCATTTGTCGGCGGGCGAGAACATCATGCTGGCGCCGGTGCAGGCCAAGGGCATGTCGAAATCCGCCGCCCGGGCCGAGGCGCAACGGTGCCTCGATCTCGTCGGGCTCGGCGACAGGTTCGCCTCCTGTCCCGACATGCTGTCGGGCGGCCAGCAACAGCGCGTCGCGATCGCGCGGTCGCTTGCCATGCAGCCGGCGGTGATGCTCTTCGACGAGGTCACCTCGGCGCTGGACCCGGAATTGACCGAAGAGGTGCTGAACGCGATCGAGAACCTCGCGGCGCAGGGCATGACCATGGTTCTCGTCACGCACGAGATGGGGTTCGCCCGGCGGGTTGCCGACCGGACCGTGTACATGCGCGATGGCGTGATCCACGAGCAGGGGCCGTCCGAACAGCTGTTCACCGAGCCACGCACGCCGGAGTTGCGTGCGTTTCTGAAGACCGAGCTGGAGTGAGGGTGATGTCGGTTCGAGAAGGAATTTCGTTGTCGGGCTGCGGCACGATGGGGCAGGCCATCGGCGGGCGTCTCCTGGCGTGCGGTCATGCGCTCACCGTCTTCGACCCGAACGCCGCCCATGCCGAGCCATTGGCCGCGATGGGCGCCCGAATGGCCGGGTCCTCTGCCGAAGCGGCGTCCTCCGCCCGCTTCCACGTGCTGAGCCTCAACTCGGCGCGCATCGTGGAACAGGCCGTCTTTGGCCCGAAGGGGCTCTGCGAGGGTGCCCGCGAGGATTTCTCGCCGACCGGCCGGATCGACAACATGGTCAAGGACCTCTCCGCGGTTCAGGATCTTGCGCGGTCGACAGGCACGGCGATGCCGCTGACCGGCCTGTGCTGCGAGATCCACCGGCTTCTCGTCAGTGCCGGGCTGGGCCCGGCGGACAACGCGGCCCTCATTTCGTTCTACGACGGTCCGAGGAATTAGCGAGGCGAGCCGACTTCGGCTGTCTGGAAGGGGCGCTGGCGCGACCGTGGAAGCCGCAAGGTCCGAGCTCGGAGCGGGGCTATCCCGGGCCTGTTTGACCCTGCGCAAGGCGCGGCCCCTCTGCCTGGCTATACTGGGGCCGGAGACCGAAGGAGGGCTGGCATCATGACGGAACGCGAAGACTGCATCGAGAAAGCCCGTGCCCATCTCGCGGACTGGACCGCCGAGATCGAGGCGATGGAAGCGCGCATGAACCAGGCTCCCGACGCGGCGAAGGTCTACTACGCCAAGACGCTGACGTTCATGCGTCAGCGCCGCGACGATGCCGAGGCGGAACTCGCGAAGGTGCAATCGGCGGACGAGGGCGCATGGCCGGCCATCCAGGCCGATTTCCACGAGGCCTGGGAGGAGATCGCGTCGGCGATCCGGGATACCCGGTCCCGGTTCTAGCCGGGCCGGGCTGCAGCACATCGCGTTGGGCAAGCCCTTAGGGACGCAGTTTCGTCGAAAGCGTCAACGCCCCGGCGCGGCAATGAGAGCCTCAAAGCGACCTCCCGCGCTGGTCTGAGCCATGCCCGCCATTTGATCGCGGCACGCCGCGACGGCCATCACTGCCGCCAGCAGCGAAGCCTCGGCTTGCTCGCGCCGCGGTAAGACCTCCACGGGTCAGGGAGGGCCCGGACCCGCAACAGGCATGCCCCCTGATCGAAGGCAATCCGGGGCATGTCACGATGTCCAACAATTCATTGCATCGCTTGGCGTATCATATACCATCCGCGTCGGAGGAGACGATCACATTGGAAACAACCATCGGCCAACAGCCGATTGACCGGCTGAAACTGTCGGAACGAGCGCGTGAGTCGATCCGCGAGCGGATCATTTCGGGCCAGTTCTCGATGGGCGAAAAGCTGACCGAGTCCGGGCTGGCGCGCCTGCTCGGCGTCAGCAAGAGTCCCGTGCGCGAGGCGCTTCTGCAGCTTGAGCGCGAGGGCCTGATCGTGCTGTCGGCCAATCGCACGACCCATGTGTTCTCGATGGGGGCCTCGGAGATCGCCGAACTGGGCGAGCTTCGCCAGATCCTGGAAAGCGAGGCGATGCGTCTGGCTTGCTTGCGGAACCCCGGACCGCTGGGACAGGCGCTCGTGGCTATCGTTGCGCGGATGGAGCAGGCGCTGTCCCGGGATCAGAGCGAAGCCTACAAGCTGCTGGATCAGGAATTCCACAGGGCGATTTTCGAGCATTGCGGGAACAGCTACGTCCGGGCGAACTTCCGGATGCTGTCCTTTCGCGTCCAGGCGCTGCGCAACCGGCTCTCTATGGACCCCGAACTGAACGCGCGCTCGCTCAAGGAGCACCAGGGAATCCGGGACCTGGTCCTGTCGGGACGCCATGACGAGGCGTTGGCGCTGCTTCAGAGCCACATCTGCGAGACCACGACCAACTACCTGGACCTTGTTGCAGAGCCCGATGCGGACAAGGCGGGTGCCGTGCCGGCGATCCGTGTCGCGACCGAGGAGATGGAGCGCTTCTCTCGCGCATCTCTCGAGGCGGTGGGGGCGGACCCGGCGACGGTGGAGGCTGTGACCCGCGCGCTGATGCATGCTTCGACGCTTGGCGTGGACACGCACGGCTTCCGGCTGTTGCCGCATTACCTCAAGGCGCTGTCCGGCGGGCGGGTCAACCGGGCGCCGTCTCCGCGCATCACGGCCGGAACGGGCGGCGCCTGCGTGCTGGATGCGGACAATGCGCACGGTGCGCTGGCGGCCTACGAGGCGGTCGGGATCGCGGTAAAGCGTGCGCGGGAGTTCGGCCTGGGCGCCGTGGCCATCCGCGGATCGTCGCATTTCGGCGCTGCGGGCGCCTATGCGACGGCAATCGCGGAACAGGGCATGATGGGACTGGCCTTCTGCAACTCGGATGCCTTCGTGCGACTGCACGGCGGGGCAGAGCGGTTTCACGGCACCAATCCCATCGCGGCCGCGGCCCCGGCCGAGGAGGGGCCGCCGTGGCTGCTCGACATGGCAACGAGTGCGATCCCGTTCAACCGGGTCATGTTGAGCCGGAGCCTGGGCCTGCCGCTGCCGGAGAGCGTCGCCTCGGACGCGCAGGGCGTGAACGTGACGGACCCCGCCGAGGTCGAGATGCTGGCGCCGCTGGGCGGCGCGCTCTTCGGCTACAAGGGGGCCGGGCTGGCCGGGCTGTCGGAGATCCTGTCCTCGGCGTTCTCGGACGCGCCGCTCAGCGCGGAACTGCTGCCGATGGTTTCGGACGACATGTCGACGCCGCGTGGTCTCGGGGCCTTCGTCATGGCACTGGACCCGGAGGCCTTTGCCGGCACGGCGGTCTTCCGGGCCGTCATGAGCCGTTACCTGGATGCGATCCGCGGGTCGGAGGTGGCCGCGGATCAGCGGGTGATGGCGCCGGGGGACCGCGAGTGGGAGGAGGCGGAAAACCGGCGCAAGACCGGCATCAAGCTCGACGAGACAACGGTGACGGACCTCGGCGCTTTCGCCGGGGAGCACGGAGTGGACCCGCTGCGGACCATTTCCGTGGGGAGTTGACGAAAAACGATCGGAATAGGGAGGAAAAACCGATGACGTTTACCTTGAAGCAGACGACGATCCTGGCGGGCGCGGTGGCGCTCGCGACGGCGGCATCCGGGGCGACGGCCCAGGAGGCCGAGCGCGTCCTGAAGTTCGCGCATGTCTACGAGACGAGCGAACCCTATCACTCCTGCGCCGTGGATGCGAACGGCCCCCTGATGGAAGCGACCGAAAACCGCTACGGGATCGAGGTCTACCCGGCCTCGTCGCTGGGCAAGGAAGTGGACATCAACGAGGGCCTCGGCCTCGGTACCGTCGACATCATCTACACCGGACAGCTCTTCGCGGGCCGCGCCTATGGCCCCATCGCCATCGGCGGCGCGCCCTACATGTTCCGTGACTACGACCACTGGGATGCGTTCCGCAACTCGGACCTCTTCGGAGAGCTGTCGCAGGGCTACACGGACGCGACCGGCAACCACATCGTGGCGATGACCTACTACGGCAACCGCCACGTCACGTCGAACAAGCCGATCACCACCCCCGAGGACATGGAAGGGCTCAAGATCCGCGTGCCGAACGCGCCGCTCTACATGATGTTCCCCGAGGCCACGGGCGGCAACCCGACCCCGATCGCCTTTGCCGAGGTCTATCTCGCGCTGCAGCAGGGCACCGTGGACGCGCAGGAAAACCCGCTTCCGACGATCCAGGCCAAGAAGTTCTACGAGGTGCAGTCGGACATCAACCTGACCGGCCACATCACCGACGCGCTGCTGACGATCGTGGGGGGGCCGACCTGGAACGGCATGTCCGAAGCCGACCGCGAGGCGCTCGTCGGAGTGCTCGAGGACACGGCGGTCTGCGCCACCGACGCCATCCGGGAGTCCGAGGCCGAATTGACCCAGTGGTTCCGTGACGAGGGCGTGAACGTGAACGAGGTCGACCGCGGGCCGTTCATCGAGGCGGTCAAGGCCATGCACAACGGCGAGATGGCGACCTGGGACCAGGAGACCTACGACCGTCTCCAGGCCATCGGGCAATAACGCCACGAGATCCGGACCGGCAGGGCCGCTGTCCCTGCCGGTTTCTTCTGCCAATGTCATTTCCGACCGGGGCCGTCGCATGCAAGACAGATCGCACCATCCCGACTCCGAACCGCCGGAAGAGCCTGACATCCACTTCCAGGAGGAAGAGATCGACCTGTCGGACATCCAGTGGGATGACGTGCCGGTCTTCGTGATCTTCTGGATCCTGGCCTTTGTCGTGTTCCTGCAGTTCTTCACCCGCTACGTTCTGAACGACTCGCTGGGCTGGACCGAGGAAATCGCCCGCTTCCTGCTGATCGCGGTGACCTTCACCGGGGCCGTCATGGCCGTCCGGAAGGAGTCGCACATCGCGGTCGAGTTCCTCTATCGCTGGATTCCTCGCACGGGCCGCAGGATCGCGCAGGCCGTCATCGATGCCGTCACCATCGGCTTCTTCGGCCTGCTGACCGTCCTGACCGTCCGTCTCGCCGGGCGCACGCAGCAGATGATGGTCTCGATCGACGTGCCGAAGTCCTACGTCTACTGGTTCGTGGCCCTGTGTTTCGCGGGAATGACCGTCTACGCGCTGGTCAACGGCTGGCGCCACCTGCGCACCGGAACGTCCAAGCTGATCGATCCGAAACGCCACGCCGAGGGCGTGCCCCGCATGGACTAGGAGGTCCCAACTTGGAAATCGCCCTTCTTTTCGTGGCCCTCTTCGGGCTCATCATCATCGGTGTGCCCGTCGCCATTGCCCTGGCGGGGTCCTCGGCGCTTTACGTGCTGGTCAGCGGCTCGGTGCCGTCGATCATCGTGTCGCACCGCATGATCAACGGTGTGGACAGCTTTCCGCTGCTGGCCGTGCCCTTCTTCATCCTCGCCGGGAACCTCATGAACACCGCCGGGATCACCGAGCGGATCTTCAAGTTCGCCCTCTCCATCGTCGGCTGGATGCGCGGCGGCCTGGGGCACGTGAACGTCGGGGCCTCGGTCATCTTCGCCGGCATGTCCGGAGCCGCAGTGGCCGATGCCGGCGGGCTGGGCGCCATCGAGATCAAGGCGATGAAGGACGCGAAATACGATCCCGAGTTCGCCGTCGGCATCACCGCCGCATCCTCGACCATCGGGCCGATCATTCCGCCGTCGCTGCCGATGGTGATCTACGGCGTGGTCGCCAGCGCCTCGATCGGCCAGCTTTTCGCGGCCGGCTTCATCCCGGGGCTGGTGATGGCGCTCGCGCTCATGGTGATGGTCGCGATGATGGCTCGCCGCCGCGGCTATCCGCGGGACCAGAAGTTCCGGTTCACCATGCTTTACAAGACCTTCGGCCGCGCCTTCCTGTCGCTGCTGACACCGGTCATCATCGTGGGCGGCATCCTCACAGGGGCGTTTACCCCGACCGAGGCCGCGGTGGCGGCATGCGCCTGGGCCATGTTCCTCGGCCTGATCGTCTACCGGACGCTCAACTGGCGCCGGTTCGTGCGGGTCAGCTATGACACCATCGAGACGACGGCCGTCGTGCTGCTGGTCGTGGGCGCCGCGTCGATCTTTGCCTGGATCCTGACCTCGAACCGGGTGCCCGAGACCGTCGCCAGTCTGCTGCTGACGATGTCCGAACGGCCCTGGGTGATCCTGCTGCTGGTCAACCTGATCCTGATCGTCGTCGGCTGCTTCATGGAGACCGTGGCCGCGATCACGATCATGGTTCCGGTGCTTCTGCCCGTGGCCACGACCATCGGCGTCGATCCGGTGCACTTCGGCGTCATCATGGTGCTGAACCTCATGCTCGGACTGCTGACGCCCCCCGTGGGGATGGTGCTCTACGTGCTGGCCCGGATCGCCAAGATCCCCTTCGAGCGGGCGGTCGTCGGGACCGCGCCGTTCCTCGTGCCGCTGGTGCTGGTGCTGCTGCTCATCACCTACGTCCCGGCGATCACGCTCTGGCTGCCGACGCTGATCTACCGGTAAGCGCGCGGGCGGTCGCAGAAATCCGCTGGGCAGGTCATCGCGCGCAGCGTCCATGCGCGCGATGACGCGAGCGCCGAGGGAAGCCGGATGAAGATCAAAACGCTCATCGGCCATGTGCTACGATGCTACATGCCCCGGGAAGATGCTGCGCCCCGAGGGTCCCGGCAGCCTTGTTGCGCGGTTCCAGGCCCAGGCTGCCGCGATCAGGGGCATGGCCGTTGCCGCGAGGGGATCAGTTGGGTCAGCGGCCTCCTGGCCCGCGGCAGGGACGGTTCACGACGAAGGCTTTCCGGCCCCCGCTGGGCGCGCTGAAGTCCGGCACGGTCCAGTCGAGACCGGCCTGCGGCAGAAGGCTCTCGCCGAACCCTGTTGCCTTCCGGAACACTTTGCCGAACACGGCTTTCACCGGCAGGCACGGGAGGAGCAGCACACTCGAGCGTCAGGACTGGCCGTCGTTGTATGCCTCGGTCTCGCGCTCGGCTTCCGCCTGTTCCGCCGCCCAGGCACCGGCCGCCTGCACGGCGACGGGCGAGGCGGACGGTACGACGCCGAGATAGCTCTCGGTCTCGTCGGAGGGCATCACCGGGCGCTGCGTCATGCGGTAGAGCGCGTAGAGGGCGATGGCGGCAAAGGTCGCGCCAAGGGCCAGCCAGAAGGCGAAGGGATCGAAGGCATTCATCGTCCAGCCGGTCACCAGCGGTCCCAGGATGGCGCCGATGCCGAAGGTCAGGACGAGGCCTCCCGAGGCCGCCGGCATGTCCTCGGCGTCGAGCGCGTCATTGGTGTAGGCAAGGAAGAGCGCATAGAGCGGGGTCGTCACCCCGCCGGCGAAGAAGGCTGCCCCCATCAGCGGCCAGAGGTCGTCGCCGCTGACCCAGCCCAACCCGCAGCAGACCGCGCCCAGCAGCGAGGCGCCGAAGATCAGCTTGCGCCGGTCCATGCGGTCCGAAAGCCAGCCGATCGGGTATTGCAGCACCAGCGCCCCGGCGAAGAGCATCGCCACGAAGAGCGAAATCTGCGCGGCGCTCATGTCGATCTGCGACCCGAAGACCGCGCCCATGCCGGACTGCGTCGCGTAGACGCCGCCCAGCAGGAAGATCCCGACCGTGCCCAGCGGCGATCCTCGGAACAGCGTCAGCAACGGCATGGGCCGCGTGACGGCCGCTGCGGGCACAGGCGAAACCGACAGCAGGATCGGCGCGAAGGAAACCGAGACCAGGATCGAGGCGCCGATGAAAAGCGCCGAGGTCGCCGCGTCGCCGAGGTTCAGCAGCCCCTGCGCGCCGATGATGCCCAGCGTCTGCGCGATCATGTAGGCCGCCAGCACCTTGCCGCGTGTCTCGTTGGTGGAGGCGTCGTTCAGCCAGCTCTCGGCGGTGACGTAGATTCCCGACATGCAGAAGCCGATGAGCAGACGCAGGAGGGTCCAGGCCCAGGGCTCTGTCACCAGCGGAAAGGCAACAAGCCCCGCCGACATGAAGCTGCCCAACGCGGCGAAGACCCGGACGTGCCCGACCCGCCGGATCAGCACCGGGCTCAGCCGGGCGCCCGACAGGAAGCCTGCGAAGTAGCCCGAGGTGACGATGGCCAGTTCCGTTGCGGAAAAACCCTCGATCCCGCCGCGCAGACCGATCAGCGTGAAATGCATGCCGTTGCCCAGCATGATCAGCACGATGCCGAGAAGGAGGGCCCAGACGCCCGACAAGACCTGGATCATGAAGATACCTCGCGCTACAGTCGGCTGCTCCGTCGTGATCCACCAGCGCATTCTCGACGGCTGTCTGTCAATGCGATGACGCGGTCGGACTTGCCGTCACGCGAAGGCAGCCGTCCTTGCCGGCTTGCGGCTCGTTTCGGGGGCGCGGAAGGGGCGGAAATGCCAGCTCAGCCGCCTGGCGGCCGCTTAAGAGTTTTCGAACATGGCGACGTTGATCAGGCGGGCGGTAGGGCCTTCGGTCATGTCGACTCTCGTCTCTGCTGCTTGTCGGACATTGATACGAGGCGCGGGATGTATTCATGTCCGGGCACGGAACAGGAAGCCCTGGGTGAGGGCAGGGCGGCCATGGAGGTGATGCCGGGGCCCCGCTCTTGGCAGACGCGGAACCTTGTAATGCTGCGGCTTGAGGTCTTCGGTTTCACCTGGTCCAGCGCTTGCCATGCGCCTGTGGGTTGCTGAAAGCCCGAGCGCCGGCTGAAGGCGCTGGCGCTCGGCCTCGTCTCCGACGTCACCTCGATTGCTTCGGAAGGTCGACATGAACACGGGCTGGCGTATGCTCAAGGTCTTAGCCCATCCGAGGTTAAGATCTCAGCGCTCGGATAGTCCGGGGTTCCTTTTTGCGTCGCTCGTTTCGGGTCAGGCAGAATTTTTGGTAAAGGAAATTATATGCCCCTTACTCCTCAGAATTGGCTGGATAAATTCAGGATCAATTCGACTGACGCAGGTCCTGGCGGAGATACGCAGGACGACCCGGTAACGATCCAGCTTTCGAATGGCAACATCGTGGTGTTCTGGCACGACGATTCGGATGCAGGAGCGGGCGAGGTGCCTAGCATCGACATCATCGGCCAGATATTGAACCCCATCGGTAACCCCGTCGGTGAGGAATTCCTGGCCGCGCAGAGGACCGCCGGAAACGATTCGGGGCACTTCGATGCCGCCGCGCTCGAGGATGGCCGGTTCGTGGTGGTCTTCGAGGACGATCCAGGTACGCCCACCGGAATCGTCCTGCGCTCGACCGAGTGGCAGACCGATGATAATGGCGTCACGGTGCAGACGACCAGCCTTCTTGCCGGCCCCCCGGGCGGGGGAGCTTCCGTGCGCCTGCCGTCTGTCGCGGCACAGGACGACGGCAGCTACATGGCAGCCTACCTCGACACCCAGGACATGACGGTTCAGGTCGTGCCCGTCGCGGCCGATGGCACCGCGGGTGCCGCTCGGGCCGCGCTCGACAATCTCCGCTACACATTTGTCCCCACCGATATCGCGGCGCTGGCCGACGGCGGATACGTCGTCACCTACGACTCCGACGATTTTTTTGAAGATGGCAGCCTGGCCGAAGACGTTTCGATCGTTTTCAGGATGCTGGACGGCAATGGGGCCTTTGTCTCCGATCAGAAAATCGTGGACGTTACCGGCTATGATGGCGAGGACAATTCCGGGCCCACGGTGACCGGATTGGCCTGGGGCGGTTTCGTCGTCGCCTGGACCGACCCCATGGATTCACCGTATAATCCCTACTCTTACGTCAAGCTGCAGGTTTTTTCTGAGGCGGGATACTCGATCGGTATTCCAAGAGTCGTCGCGAGATTCTCCGGGTTATTCTCTGTCGATTACGATCCCGAGATTTTTGCGCTGGCCGACAGCAGCTTCGTTGTCGCCTACAACTCTTTCCAGGATGGCGTGATCGCCATGCAACGTTTTACCCGAAACGGCTCACTTATGGGAGAAGAGGTGATCGCCTTCCATGGTCAGGAGACTCATGTCTCGGGCGTGGGGCTGGCCGACGGGCGCTTCTTCCTGGGCTTCGCCGGAAGCCGAAACGTCTACGGACAGGTCTTCGATCCGCGCGACGCGCCCAGCACGCGGGGCATCTACGGACCCGATCAATGGGTGATTGGCACCCCCGGCGATGACACCATTGTCTCGCGGATCGGGGTCGAGTTCACCTATGGCTGGGCCGGAGATGACGAGATCATCGCCGCCACAACGCCCGGCCTCTACCACGGCGATGCGGGTGATGACACGATCCGGGTCGTGTCAGACCTCGACGGCGATGTCTATGACGGTGGCGCGGGCATAGATACCATCGACTGGTCCGCGGCCATGGTCGAGGGAGGGATCTTCGATCTTCAGGCGGGGACCGCCGGAGACGGCCTCGAGGTCGAGGTCATGAGCGGTTTCGAGAACCTTCTCGGCACCGGAGCGGCAGACACCATTCTCGGAACACGGGGTCCGAACCGGCTCGAGGGGCGTGGCGGGGCAGACCGACTGGAGGGCGGAAGAGGGCGCGACAGGCTCGAGGGAGGAACCCACGATGACACGCTCAAGGGCGACAGGGGTGACGATTTCATCGATGGCGGAAGCGGCTACGACACGGCGGTTTTCTCCGGCAGTTACGCAGGTCATGCAATCGACCTCGAAGCGGGATTTGCGACGGGATACTTGGGCAACGATACGCTCGCAAACGTCGAGCATGTCTTCGGCAGTTCGGGACCGGACGAGATCACCGGCACCGAGACGCACGGCAACCGGCTGGAGGGCTCGAACGGGAACGACACGATCTACGGCCTCGACGGGCGCGACACGATCCTGGGCGGCAACAGCGACGACCGGCTCTACGGCGGCGACGACGTGGACCGTCTCTACGGCGGGGCGCAGGACGACTTCCTCGACGGCGGCGGCGCGACCGACTTCCTCGAGGGCGGCGCGGGGGCGGACACCTTCGTGCTGCGCTCGATCGACGACACCGGGGTGGGCCGCTACAAGCGCGACGAGATCCGCGACTTCGACGCCGCCGAGGGCGACGTGATCAACGTCTTCCTGGTGGATGCGGATGCCACGACGGCGGGCAACCAGGCCTTCACCTACGCGGGCACCTCGTTCACCGGCACGGCGGGCGAGCTGATCCTCAACGACTACGTGCTCTCGGGCGTGGACGTGACCATCGCCTCGATGGACGTGGACGGCGACGCGGTGATCGACGGCCAGCTCTACATCGTCGGCGGCGCGGTGATCGGCGACTTCGTGCTCTGACGCCGGTCTTTTTCGTGAGAGAGCGTTCCATCGCGCGGCGCCGCGGTCAGTGCCTATCGGAAGGCAGTCCTCTGCGGCCGCCGCGAGGGCACGCCTGACAATGCCTTCAGTCGTAGTAAGTGTCAGTGCCGCGGGCATGGAGTCGATTTTCGACTGCAAGCCCTTGATTCTCACTCAAGATATGGCAGGGTGCCTGTATTGTGCGAGGTTCACTGGGTAATATCAGTGTCACTGTTTTGCGGTGGACGAATGGCGGCGGGACGTTTCTCGCTCGCCTGTATCGGATCAATTTATCCGTCGCATGTGCCGGGGTCGCTCCTGGCCTGTCCGCCTTGAAGTCGAGGCAACATCTGGCGTTGCAAGGCGACAGATCTGCCAGGGCTGTCTACCGGAGCATTCTGCTCTCTTTCGCGGCCATGCTTTCGATGGCATCGGCCCTGGCCAGTGTCGCGGCCTGCACCGTGGCCGGCGGGTCTGGGCCGGTGACATCTGTCGCGGGCGAGGCCGGCGCCACGCATCGGCCGGTGTCGGCAGCGGGCCTCGATGGTGCCGCGGTCATTCAGCCTGCCGGCGACGCCTTTCCAAGGGGTTCGTCAAAGGATCCCGGGACCGGGGCGAATACGGCCCGCGACGGAAACATAGCGATCCGCGAGGAATTCGACGCGGCGCTGGAGGCGGGCACGGCGGACGCCCTCGAATTGTTCATCCGGCGCCACCCGGATCATCCTCTCGCGGCCGAGGCGCGTCGACGCCTTACCGCTGTCCGACAGGGCACAGGAGCGACCGAATACTAGACCTCTTTGAATTTCCGAAGGAGATTATCCATGCTCGATCTGAAACTTGACCATTTCAAAAATGTTTTCGCAGAGGACGACGGCCCCTCGTGGCAGAGGGTCACGCCATTCCGGTCCGGCGCGACATTCGAGGGCGGCGGACCCGTGACCTCGACCGGCGGCCGCCTCGAGTTCCCCGGTTTCACCCGGTCGGACGGGTTGTTCGAAACCGACAGCGGCGACGGCAACCCGACGATGAGCGTGTCCGCCACGGGCAACCAGTATATCGACGGGCTCCTGACATCGGACGCCTGGGCCGATGCGACGATCCAGTATTCCTTCCCGACGGCGACGGGTGTCTACAGTTACGGCGCGGGCACCTACATGACGGGGTTCAACGCCCTCACCGCCCAGCAGGAGACCGCGGCCGATTTCGCACTGGCCCTCGGCGGACCGAGCGGCACCGACGGCTTTTCGGTCGAAGGCATCACGAACCTTGGCGTGGTGTTCGATGCCAGCCCGGATTCCACCTCCGGCATCAAGGAGGAAATCCGCCTCGCGAATACGACCTG
Organism: Salipiger mucosus DSM 16094; assembly: GCF_000442255.1. GTDB lineage: Bacteria > Pseudomonadota > Alphaproteobacteria > Rhodobacterales > Rhodobacteraceae > Salipiger > Salipiger mucosus. Next base: position 849,307 of record NZ_KE557273.1, read on the forward strand.
GTCCGGAGTCGGCACCGCCGAAGTCGCGGATTTTCCCGGCAACTACATATCCACGACCCTGGACGACAACGGCGACGTCTGGTTCGGGACGTATGCGAGCAACATCTACCGGACGCCCACCGCAGGCAATTTTGCATGGCACACGCATATCCACGAGATCGGCCATGCGCTCGGCCTGAAGCACGGGCATGAAAACAGCGTCTACGGCCCGCTGCCGGCGGACCGGGACTCGATGGAATACACTGTCATGACCTACCGGTCCTACATCAACGATCCACTGTCCGGGGGGTATTCGAACGAGACCTGGGGCTATGCCCAGACCTGGATGATGCTGGACATCCAGGCTCTGCAAGAGATCTACGGCGCCGACTACACGACGAATTCCGGCAACACGGTCTACAGCTGGGACCCGGGCAGCGGAAATACCGTCGTGAACGGCGATGTCGCGATCGCGCCGGGGGGCAACCGCATCTTTGCAACCATTTGGGACGGCGGGGGCACCGACACCTACGACCTCAGCGCCTATTCGAACGATCTCGAGCTCGATCTGCGTCCCGGGGAGCATTCGCTATTCAGTTCGACGCAGCAGGCCAACCTCGGCGATGGCAACTTCGCGCGCGGCAACATCTTCAATGCGCTGCTCCACGACGGCAACACCGCCTCGCTGATCGAAAACGCCATCGGCGGGTCGGGCGATGACGTGATCGTCGGCAACCAGGCCGCGAATGCCCTGACCGGTGGTGCCGGCGACGACTCGATGTCCGGGCGCGAGGGCGACGACGACTTCATCTATGACGATGCCTCCGCGGTCGGCAACGACACCATTTCAGGCGGCACCGGCACGAACGACGAGATCGTGATCCAGGGGGCCGGCACCTTCGACCTGAGCTCGACACTGGTCCAGATCAGCGGGATCGAGCGGATCCGCTTCGATCAGGCGGGGGCCGGATCGACGCTGCGGATCAGTGCGCAGGAGGTCGACCAGTCCTCCGAACTCGACGACGTGCTGATCGACGGCTGGAACAACACCGGCACCGGCGCGGAACGGGTCGAAGTCGTTGCCGGACCCTACACGGTCATCGATCTCTCGGCCTGGACCTTCACTGGCTGGAACCCAGAACACGGCGACCGCGTCGCGATCCTCGGTGACGGGTCCAATGAAGCCATCACCGGCACGAGCGAGGCCGACGAGATCATCTCCGGAGCGGGCGTGGACACGCTCGACGGCGGCGCCGGCGACGACAGCATCGACAGCGGCCAGGGCTTCGACAGTGTCATCGGCGGACTCGGCAACGACACGATCTTCAACGCCACCAGTGATGGCTTCGACAGTATCGACGGCGGCGGCGGTCTCGGTGACCTTCTGGACATCGAGGATAGCTACATCGCCACAATCACCTATGATCTCGTGGCCGGGACCTGGGGCACGACGGGCGGTGCGACGCGCACGATCGCGAACGTCGAGAACATCGACGGCGGCGGCGGCGCGGAAAGCATCATCGGTGACGGCGCCGACAACACCTTCTGGGGCCGGGGTGGCGACGATACCATTGACGGCGGTTCCGGCGACGACACGATCGACGGCGGCGACGGCGGTGACGTGATCCGGGGCGGCTGGGGCATCGACTCGATCACTGGCGGGCTCGGCAACGACAATCTGCGCGGCGGTAGCACCTTCGACGACACGTTGCTGGGCCAGGACGGCAACGACACGCTCGAGGCGGTCGGCGGCGGGCTCATCGACGGCGGGGTCGACGACGACCTCTTCGTGGTGCTGAATGGCAATCTCATCGGCGATACCGACACCTCCGACGGTGACCTCTTCGACGGCGGCAGCGGCATCGACACGTTCGACATGAGCGCGGAAGGCTCCAACGGCTTCACCGTCGATCTCGGCGCCGGGACGATCGACCGTGGCACCGTTGGCTCCAACACCGTCGGCATCGCCGGGTTCGAGCACCTGATCGGGTCGAACCAGGCCGACGACTTCGACGCCGGCGGCGGTTTGAACGTCACGCTCGAGGGCAATGACGGCAACGACACGCTGACCGGCGGGCTCAACGACCAGACGATCGCGGGCGGCGACGGCGACGACCTCATCGACGGCGGCTTCGCGGCCGGCTCGTTCGTGGGCGACAACCTCTCCGGCGGCAACGGCGACGACACCATCACCGGCGCGAGCGCCAACGACACCATCAGCGGCAACGCCGACGACGACAGCCTCTACGGCAACGCCGGCAACGACACGCTTCTGGGCGGCGGTGGCAACGACCGCATGGAGGGCGGCGACGACAACGACGTGCTCTTCGGCAGCAGCAACAGCGACTCGCTGCACGGCGGTCTGGGCGACGACACCCTCGACGGCGGCGGCGGCTACGACACTGCGGTTTACGCCGGGATCTATGCTCCGGTGACGGTCAACCTCGAGTCTGGCATCGCCTCGGGCGGGGCGGGCAGTGACGTTCTGTCGAACATCGAGCATGTTTTCGGCTCGGCCTCGAACGACACGATCTACGGCACCAACACCCACGGCAACCGGCTCGAGGGATCGGCCGGCAACGACACGATCTACGGTCTCGACGGGCGCGACACGATCCTGGGCGGCAACAGCGACGACCGGCTCTACGGCGGCGACGACGTCGACAAGCTGCTGGGCGGGGCGCAGGACGACTTCCTCGACGGCGGCGGCGCGACCGACTTCCTGACCGGGGGCACCGGCGCGGACACCTTCGTGCTGCGCTCGATCGATGACACCGGGGTGGGCCGCTGGAACCGCGACCAGATCCGCGATTTCGACGCCACCGAGGGCGACGAGATCAGCCTCTACCTCGTGGATGCGGACGCAACGACTGGTGGCAACCAGGCCTTCACCTACGCCGGCACCTCGTTCACCGGCACGGCGGGCGAGCTGATCCTGAACGACTACGTGCTGTCCGGCGTGGACGTGACCATCGCCTCGATGGACGTGGATGGCGACGCGGTGATCGACGGGCAGCTCTACATCGTCGGCGGCGCGGTGATCGGCGACTTCGTGCTCTGATCCGCGCACCCTTCGCGGAACAGCGGGACCGGCCCCCCGGGGCCGGTCCTGTTCGTCGGAGGGCGTCAAACCGCGTGGCGTAGCTGTCAGTCCGAGGAGGCTCTCAGGAACGCGCGCTGAGTGCGGCTATGGTGCTGGGTGCGGCGTAGCCCCCAAAAGCCACGACCGCACTCAGGAGCGCTTCTTGGCGCTCTGACGGGCATGCGGGCGCCCCGGGGGCACCCGCAACGATCTTCCGCGGCGACCGATCCACCAATCAGACCATGCGCTCGACCTTGCCGTCCCAGACATGGACGAGAACGCCGAACATGTCTCCCTGGCTGCGCCGCTCGGCTAGGCAGAGTTGCTTGAACCGCTCGACGACCGGGGAGGGCGCCCGGATGTTGAACTGCACCTCTTCCTGCACCGTCGGCACCGAGCCGGTCAGCACGGCCCAGATCTCCGGCATGTAGTCGGTCATCGCCGTTCGCGTGAGCACCAGCGGGTCGATGCCCGTGGCCCTGGAAAAGGGCGGGATCCGCTCCACGGGCATACGCATCTCGCCATGCTTGAGCATGGAGACCACGTTGGGCCTTTCGAAGCCGGTCTCTTCGGCGATCTCACGCTGGGTCTTCCCGCAGGCGTCGATGGTGTCGGCGATCAGGCGGGTGGTGGGGCTGTCGGTCATGTCGGACCTCGTCTCTCTGTTGCTTGCGGGACAGTGATACGAGGCGCGGGATGCGTCCGTGTCTGGGCGCGGAGCAGGAAGTCCTAGGTGGGGGCAGGGTGGCCATGGAGGCCATGCCGGGTCGCTGACCATCTTGGGTGCGGAACGTTGGAGATAAGGTGTCGCACGAATGGGGCGGCAGAAGCTATTTGACGCGGTGTCGATTTGGGCTGCCATACGAACTTGGTCAAATGCCCAAAGGTTGAACTGTCTGTCGAGCTTGCCAAATCTTTGCGCTTCGACGAGCCTATTCGCGGCGCGCTTGGCTCCGCCCAAGTCTCAAACGGCTTTCGCCCAGCCATGACGAGGCAAGAAACACGGCTGGGCGAATGACCCTCCTGCGTCGCGGGAGGGAAACGGTTTCCTATGCTCAGCAGTCCTCTGCGGGCAGCATCGTGACGTCGGAATACCGTCCGTCCGAGGTGGTGATGCGGGCGCAGGCGCCGGTCGAGCGGTTGAACCACCAGCTCGTCAGGCCCTGGCTGCGGATGTTCTCGTATCCCAGCGCTTGCAGCCCGCCCTCGGCCTGCCCGGCGCGGGCGCCCTCGAAGGAGCTCACGTCGTATTCGCTGCCCGCGGCGGGGCGGCCCTGCTCCGGCGCGGTGGTGTTGCCCGAGCCGGTGTCTTCGACACAGCCTGCGAGGGTGGCGAGGCCGAAGCTGGCGGCGAGGAGGGTATGCAGTTTCATGTAATATTCCAGTCTCTTGGTCTGTGGTGTCGTTGTCTGGCGGCAGTGACCGCCCTCAGTTCGCGAATTCGCTGAACACGGTGACGCTGCCGTCGGGCTCGAGGCGGCAGGTGTAGTTCGCGCCGTTTGCCGACAGCGTGAGGATCGGTCCGCCGCCGGTGCGGATGCGGTCGAGGATCGCGACCGCGCCCTGCGGACTGCCGGTCATGCGCGAGGCCTGGGCGCGGCAGGGAGTTTCCATGGCGGCGAATTGCGGGTCTGTCCCCGAGAGCCCGTCGTCGCGCGGGGGCTCGGTGGTCTCGACGCAACCGGCGAGTGCGAGCAGTGCGGCGCCTGCCAGGGCGTGCGGCGTGTGGCGTGGCATGGTGGTGTTCCTTTCATTGGGGGCCGGGACGTCCGGCGCTCAGGCGGCCTTGCGGATCATGCGCACGATCAGGATGAGCGCGATGGCGCCCACGAGCGCGGCGATGAAGCTGCCGAGCGCGCCTCCGAAGGAGATGCCCAGAAGCGGCAGCACGTAGCCCGCCAGGATCGAGCCGCCGATGCCGAAGAGCACGTCTCCCCAGAAGCCCGAGCCGCTGCCGGTGACGATGAGGCTTGCCAGCCAGCCGACCACCGCGCCGATCACGATGGTCAGCAGCAGCCCGATCACGCCACCGAGGACCGCGCCGGCGACTTCGCCGCCGCCTGCTTCCTGTGCGAGAACCGGTGTCGCGGCGAGCACCGCGAGACCGGCGAATGAGAGATGTCGCATGTCAGTTCAGCCCCATGTAGACGGCGAATTTCGCGTCGCCCGTGCCGCGGTTGATGACCTCGACGACGTGGTCCCCGGCCAGGAAGGTGTTGACCGTGAGCGCCTGCGATGCGGGCGTCTGGGGCGCGAGACGCGAGCCGTCGGGATGAAAGACCTGGTATTCGATCGCGGGATCGGTGTTCACGAACTCCACGTCGAGCGTCTGGCCCGCCCCGGCGCCCAGCACGTAGCGCGCGGAACTGCCGGGCGTGAGCGTGCCCGTGACCTGCTGGCCCGAGGTGCCGGTCGCGAAACGGATGACCTCGGTCGTGGTCGTGGGCTCTGCCGATGCGCTTGAGCCGCCCGAGGCCTGGCCCGACATCGTGACCTCGGCCCAGCTGCCATCGTTCGAGACGAGGCATCGCCAGGACGTGCCGCTGGCGTCCTCGAGCATCACCAGCGAATTGGCCTCGGAGAATTCGGTGCTCAGCACCGTGCCGCCCTGCGCACCCTGTTCACTACGCAGCGTGTCGATGCAACGATCGATGGAGTCCTGCCCCACGTCGGCGGCCTGCACCGCGCCGGCCGCCAGCACCGCCCATGCCACCGTGGCGCCTGTTCTGATCTTCATGGTCCCACCCTCTCAAGGTCCCAAGGTACTTCCGGCCCGCCGGACGGGCGGACCGGGCTGCCAGACGGGCCGGCGCTCCCGAGCCGGCGTCGTCGCCCGGATGCATTGGCACCCGGGCTGCCGTCGTCTCAGCCGGCGGCGCGACCCCGCGCTGCGGGCTGCGCCGCCGCGACGAGCTGCGCCCGGATCGCCGGCGGCACGAGGCGCGCCGAGGAGACGCGCGGGAGCGGCATCTCGGCGATGGTGCGTTCCTCGCCGTAAAGCTCGAGATACGCACCGTAGTTGTCGAAGGCCCGCCGCTGGACGTAGTCCACGTAGGTCTCGGCCGCCGCGCCGTTGGCGAGGATCACGTCGTGATCCTCGGTCTCGACATGGTAATAGGTCACCCGTTCGGGCAGGCTGCCCATCGGCTCCCAGGCGACGGTGGTGCCGTTGACCAGCGCGCCCGCGTTGATGGCAAGACCGTCAAGGATCAGTGCGTGGTCCGCCGTCAGCACGAGGTCACTGTGCGGCAGGCCTTTGCCGAGGGCACCAGCCGCGACGCGGACAGGGACGAACCGCTCGGCTGGGGTGAAGAGCTTGTGCACGGTCTGGCGCCCGAGCCATTTGACCGGAACGGTGCGACCGCTGGCGGTGGTCACGAGGTCGCCGACCTCAAGCGTCTCGACCGCGCGTTCGCCCTCTGGCGTTGCAATGAGCGTGCCGGCGGCGAAACAGATCGTGCTGTTCTCGTCGACGAAGGCCGGCCAGGCATCTCCGCCGCTCAAGGGCGTATCCGTCAGCCAGAGGTCCTCGAAATTGCCGCTGGTAAAGTTCACCGCGATTATCCCGCCGGCACCGTCGCTTCCCACGTATACGAACGTGTCCGTTGAACCCGTGATCGTGAACGAATCCCCGGCGCTCAAGGTATCGGGATCGGTATCCCCGACTGGGCCATCCGCGATCTTGGTGATGATGATTGGTCCTCCAAGGACGAGATCCACGGCGGATTCGTTTCCGTCCGTATCGATGCCCGCGTTCGCGTAAACGCCTGTTGCCATGGTTCGTATTCCTGCGTTTTCAAATGTCAGATCTATTTTGTTGAGTTGCTTCCTGCCGAGGGATTGTCCTCGCCCGAAACAGGCGTTGTGTGTTCAAGGGTCCGGGAAAGTTGATCCGTGAAAATCGTTTTCCCGATCGCTGTCACTGGATCGAGATGTCCATATGAAACCCGGAGGTCTTCCCGGTGTCGGCATCGTTGCCCATCTGGTCGACACGGATGGCGTAGTGCCCGTTCGAGGGCAGGTCCACGGTGATGCTGTTGCCGTCCATCGGCCCCACGTAAATGGCCTCGCCCGAGGAGCCGGACGGCAGGATGTTGAAATAGACGGTGCCGTTGCGGTTGGACTCGTCGACGGTCAGTTCGACGAAAATCTCCTGGCCCGCCTTCGCGCCTGTGTCCGTGTCGATGAACCGCCTGCGCGGCGTTACCTTCTTCATTCATCGGCTGCATTCTGGCAATGAAATCAACTTTACCAAACGTCAGCACGAAAGGCGCCGGATCAGAACGGCAAAAATATGCGTTTCATCGAGAATCTTGCTTTGCGCGCGGTTTGTCTGACGCAATGCGGACGTCATGGGCCGTGGAGCAGCCGGACTGGGGCTTCTACGGATTGCGTCTGTCGTCTCAGACCATCACGGGCTGCATAGCGTCGATCCGGGTGCCCCGTATCAACTCTTTGGTGTGTTCGGGCTTGTCGCGACTGACGTAGTCGACAAGTTCCAGCGTCACTTCGTCGTTGTCCGGAAAGCGCACGAAAGAGGTGATCATCCCGAAGATCCAGACGACCCGGCCCTCCACGAAGATGGGCTCATAGACGGTCATGTTGCCGGCCCCGCGGATGTTCGCCACGAACCGGAAGAAGAGCGCATTGCCGTCGAGCAGGCCCGAGGCGCGGACGTGATCGCCCAGGGCCAGGCGCGCCATCCCGAGCCGCCGCAGATACTGGTCCAGCGTCATGTGGGCGAACTGGCGCTGGAGCATGTTGTGGCGCTTGTCCAGGAAGGCATCCGCCATGGCCGAGGAATCCCGGGTCACGAGCTCGCGCCGGGGGAGTTCACCTGGCATCCCGAGCGGCAGCCCTACGGGCCGGTGGCCGTCGTGGTCTCGCTGGACGAACAGAGGGTGCACGTCTACCGCAACGGCGTGCGCATCGCGGTCTCGACCTGTTCGACCGGCAAGCAGGGCCATACAACTCCGACTGGCGTCTTCGTCGTGTTGCAGAAGGACCGCGACCACCGGTCCTCCACCTACAACAATGCGCCGATGCCGAACATGAACCGGCTGACCTGGGACGGCATCGCGCTGCACGCGGGCAACCTGCCGGGCTACCCGGCCTCGCACGGCTGCGTGCGCCTGCCGCTCGACTTCTCCGCGCGGCTCTTCGACGTCACGCACCTCGGCACCCCGGTCATCATCGCGGACAGCCACACGGCGCCGTCTTCGGTCGTGCATCCCGGCATGATCCTGTCGGGCTACGCCGGGGATGAGTTCGAGCACGTGCTCGCAACGCTCGAGCCGAAGAAGCATCCCGCGGACTGGGCGCTTGACGAGGCGCACCCGGTGACCTCGATGATCGCCTCCTCGACCGACGAGCGCATCGTGATCGTCGAGAACGACCGGGAGGTCGCACAGGGGCCGTTGGTCTGGGATGGGGCGCCGCTGGGCTCGCATGTCTACGTCCTGCGCGGTGCGCACGAGGAAGGGCAGGGCATGCACTGGGAGGCGCTGACCTATGGTGCCGACGGCAGCGACGGGATGCATGACCTGCGCCGGGTCAAGTCGGACGATGCCTTCGGCCAGACGATGCGCAACTACGTCCATCCGGGCATGCTCTTCGTCTTCACCGACCTGCCGCTGCATCCCGACAGCCGGTCGGGCCGCGACTTCGTCATCATGTCGTGAGGGGAATGCCATGACCGAGACCCGCAATAAGATGGCCCTCCGAGCCGTGATTTGCGCGCTTCTGCCACTGGCCCTGTTGGCCTGCGTCGCCAAGGATCCCGGCGGCGAGGGCAACGTGCTGGCCGACGTCGCCGTGGCGGAGGCCGAAGGATGATCCGGCGGTGGCTGCTGGCGGCTGGCCTGGTGGCGGCTGCGGGGCAGGGCAGTGCGCAGGAGGCCGAGGGACCGCGCGGCCTGTCGCGCGACCTTGGCACGGCGGACCGCGTGGCGGTGAGCGGCCTTTCGGGGCGGCTCAACATCCGCGAGGCGCCGGCGCTGGACGGCGCGATCGTCGACCGCGCGCGCGTCGGCACGCTCTTTGGCAACGCGGGCTGCGAGACGCGCGGCGCCCGCGATTGGTGCGAACTTTTGTTCCTCGATGACAGCGGCCGGCGCGGCTGGGCCGCGGCCGACTACCTCGCGCCCGCCACCGTGCGGACCCGCGCCGAAGCCGGCGAGTTCGACCGCATCGGCAAGCTGGATTGCATGCCGGCGGGCGAGGCCGACTGGACGCGATGCGATTTCGGCCTGGCGCAAGGGGGCGACGGGACGGCCGCGGTCGTGGTCTACCTTTCCGCCGAGACCGAACCGTTGCTGCTCTGGGATGGGGCATCGCTTTGGCTCGCCGAAGAGAGCGGCGACAGTCGGCTCGACGCGGTGGCCGAGGCCGAGGGCCTTGCGGTCTCGGTCGGGGGAGCTGAGATCGCGCTTCCATTGTCGGTTCTGACCGGGTCCTGAACGCGCCGGCCGCGACGCCGGGTCAGCCGAAGCTGAAGTTGCGCGGGTCGTTCACCTCGGCGGCGGTCAGGTCGCCGGCCAGGAACAGGCGCCCGTGAGCGGCGAAGCGCAGTTCCACGCCGTCCTGTCGTTGCACGATGCTGACGTCTCCGAGCCCGTCGATCCCTGTCAGCGAGACGCGGATGCGGTCCTGACGCGGCTCGAAGTCGGTGATCGTGTCGCCCTGCGCGAGATGCCCCTCGTTGATTACGAAGATGTCGCCGCCCGCCCAACCTGTGACAGTGTCCGCGCCTTCGCCGCCGATCAGGCGGTCGCGCCCGATCTGGCCGTTGAGCACGTCGTCGCCCTCGCGCCCGCGCACCACGTCGTCGCCGTCGCTACCGAGCACGGTGTCGTCGCCGCGATCCCCGGACATGTAGTCGTCGCCGGCGTTGCCCTTGATGTAGTCGTCGCCCGACCAGCCGTAGATGCTGTCGCTGCCGTCGCCGCCATAGGCGGAATCGTCGCCCGCGAGTGCGTCGATCCGGTCGTCGCCGCCCCCGGCGCGGATGACGTCGACCCGGTCGGTGCCCCGCAGCGGGTCGTCGGCGTCTGTGCCTGGCGGGGTTTCGTCGGGCGGTGTGGCCGTGCCGCCCTCGATCTCGAAGGTGATTTCCATGACCTCGAAGGGATGCAACTCGAGCGAGACGGTCGCGCTGTCGAACGCGACATCGGTCAGTCGCGCGCGCACGTCGTTCTCGTTGTAGTAGTAGCGCTGGCCTTTCACGAAGACCGAGTCCGCGGTCTGGTAGCCTTCGCCGGGCACGAAATGCACCCCGTCCGAGCTGTCGCCCGAGAGGTCGATGCCGACCTTCACGCCGCTGGCCGCGGTGAACTCGGGCACGAGGCGCGAGAAGTCGATGTCGAGGTCTACCACCTCGAGCGAGCGCGAGGCGACATAGACGACCGTCCTGTCGTTGCCCTCGTAGGCGTTGATCTCAACGGCAGGCTCGTCGGTGTTGAACTCCAACTCCAGCAGTTCCAGCCCCACGAGGCTCGAGGACATCAGGTCGAAGGTCGCGCCGTTGATCGTGTTGAGGATGCGGTCCTGTCCGTCGACGACAGGTGGCTCCTGCTGTCGGCCCGAGAGGTCGTTGTCGGTGTTGTGCTTGACCGGCCAGACGTGGGCCGTGTCGGTGCCCAGCTCGACCATGTTCTCGACCTGTTCGAGCATGACCGAAGCGGCGCGCATGCCGCCCTCGGTCACGTTGGTGGTGCGCACGTTCCACTCGGTGATCCAGACCTCGAGATCCTTGTCGAAGCGTTCGGTCCAGGTCGAGAGGTCGCGGTCGATGAAGCCCAGCTCGCCGCTGCTGTCGTCGAATTCCACCTCGGGGCGGGCGTAGTAGTAGTGCTCCACGACCCCGTCGATGACATCGCGCGCCTCGTCTCCGAGCTGGGCGATGATCTGCTGGTTCGAGCTGTCGACCCGCTGGGCGAAGGGGCGGTCGTCGACCGAGACGTGGAACTCGGACCCTGCAAAGGGCGAGCCCATCTGCACCACAACGCTGGGCTGGTCGCCCGCGGGGATCCCCGCCGCGTCGAGTCCGGCCCCAATGGCCCGCGCGGCGATATCGGCCTTGGTGCCGTATTCGGTCTCACCGATCTCCCAGTATTCGTTGCCGATCTCGAAGGCCTCGATCACGTCCCCGTAGTCGCGCATCGCGCGTTCGACGAAGGCCGCGATGTCGTCGGCATAGGCGCGGTATTCGGGGATGGTGAAGGCCTTGGTCGGGATCACCAGCGTGACCTGGATCGCGTCGCCCGTGCGACCGTCGCCGTCCGGGTCACGGGCATAGTCCAGCATCTCGACCAGCTCGTCGCGCAGTTCCATCTCGCCGTCCGCCCCGCGCTCCATCCGGACGATGTCGAGATATCCGTCGCCGTCTTCCTCCTCGAGCCCGCTGTCCGCCTGGCCGGCCGGGTAGCGCAGGTGCCGGATGTCCAACTCGTCCACGGCGAGTTGGTAGTTCTCGCTGGGGGCCCCTTGGTCGGTGTTGACGCTGAAGACCGCGTTCCCGCCGAAGAGGCCCGAGGTGACCTCTAGGCCGGTCGCGGTGGCCGAGCGCACCGCGAGGTCCGCGGAAATGCGCTCGGCGCCCTCGAGGGCGCCTCGGCCTTCCAGCACGATCTCGGTGTTCTCCGTTGTGTCGGCCTCGGCCTCTTCGGACTGCGTCGCGGGCGCGGGCGCGGGCGCGGGCGCCGCGAAGGGAGCCGATTGTGCCGGTTGCAGGTTGCCGATCCAATCTCCCGGGTCGGCAAGCGCGTCGGCGCTCGCGCCCTCGAGGATCGCAATCACCTCGCCGCCGAAGACCAGCACCGCGCCGGTGCCGTCCTCCGAGGCGACGATCTCGAGGTCCGTGGTGACCGCCTCCGCCGGAAGCGGCTCGCCGGCCGCGTCGAGCAGCGTGAGCGTCTCGCCAGTGCCATCGTGATCGACGATGGTGACAGGCGGGGCGCCCGCGCCGTCGAGCAGCACGATCTCGAAGGTGTCGTCCCCGACCGACCCGGCCACGATGTCCCCGGCATCGGCGCGCAGCGTGTCGTCGCCGCCGCCGCCCACCAGTGTGTCGCCGCGTGCATCCTCGGCGATCTCGTCATCCGTGCCGATCACGAGGTCGTCGCCTTCCTGGGCGTCGAGGTAGTCGTCGCCGCCCATGCCGTCGAGCGCGTCCGCCCCGGCGCCGGCGAAGATCTCGTCGTCGCCAGGCGTGCCTTCGAGCGAGTCATCGCCATCGTAATAGCCCGAGTCGCCGGGATTGAAGTTGCCGATCCAGATCGTCTGGTAGAACAGTTCGTCCGCAGTGTGCCCTTCGATCACGGCAACGACCTGGCTTCCGAAGTAGACGCCAGCACCCCTTCCGTCCGGAAGATCGCCGATACCCGACGAGGTAGGTGCCATCGAAGAAGGCCGATTTGGGGATCAGGTTACCCTCTTCGTCGAGGAAGTTCACCCGGTCGAAGGGGGCGTCGGGCGTCGGGCGGGAGAAGTCGAGATATGGATAACGACGGGCTCCGCCTCCGGACCGCCAAGCTGCACGTTGAATACATCCGCGCCGTCGCCGCCGGTCAATTCGTCTCCGTCAAAGCCCAGCAGCCAGTCATCGCCCGTGCCGCCGGCCAGCGTGTCCGGGTCCGCTTCGCCGTCGAGCGTGTCGTCGCCCGCGCCGCCTTCGAGCAGATCCTGTCCGCCGCCGCCAAGCAGCAGATCGTCCGCATCGCCGCCCGTGAGCGTGTCATCCCCCTCAGCGCCTTGCAGCGGATCGGCGCCCTCGGGGGCGGTTCCCGGGGACTCGATTTCGAGATCCATCGGCGGGCTGGCATCGCTCGCCTCGTCGTCGTCAGTGCCCCGTGTGATGTCGTAAAACGCCAAGCCCAAGAGAGCCGGCATCAAAATGGCAAACAGCAGCATCTCGGAATTCCCCTTGGAAATCAGTCCGCCGGACCTCGCAACGAATTCCGAGACCATACAGCAAGACACAATTTGGCCAGATTTCTTTTGGCTGAACAGTCTGTTTCGCCCCCTGGGGCAATGAAGAAGCCGCCCGGGCACGCGAGAACGCTGCGCGAACGGTCGCACTATGTCGTGTCGCTGATCCGCCTTGACTTGTTGAAGATGTCCTCGGGGGAGGCGGCAATTTGGCCCCCTCAGAACGAGCGATCGTAAGCGTTGGCTGCGCCCCACGCGCGTTCAGCTTGACGGCGGGAAGTTCCACGGCAGGAGATCGTCGATCCGACCTTGCGGATAGCCAGCGGCGATGGCCTCAAGGGTGGCCTTGAGATAGGCGAATGGTTCGACGCCGTTGATCTTTGCGGTTTCGATCAGTGACGCGATGCGGCCCCAGGCCCTGCCGCCCTCGTCGTGACCGGCGAACAACGCATTTTTTCTGTTCAGAGCGATAGGGCGGATCAGCGACACGACATAGTGCGACCGTTCGCGCAGCGTTCTCGCGTGCCCGGGCGGCTTCTTCATTGCCCCAGGGGGCGAAACAGACTGTTCAGCCAAAAGAAATCTGGCCAAATTGCCGCCTCCCCCGAGGACATCTTCAACAAGTCAAGGCGGATCAGGTTTTCGACGCCGTTGNGCTGCGCGCGAGGCCCATTTCTCCGGCCCGGACAAGTTCTGGGGCGTCATGCGGAAGGCGCCGAAGGGCGCTGCGCTGGACCCCATCGACGAGCACATCAATCGGATTATCGCGATGGTGCGGGCGCGGGTGGAGCATCCATTCCGCGTGCTCAAGCGCCAATTCGGGTATCTGAAGACCCGCTACCGTGGCCTCGCGAAGAACCGCGCGCAGCTCTTCACGCTGTTCGCCCTCGGCAACCTCTTTCTCGTGCGACGGAGGTTGATGGCGTGAGGCGGAGTCTGTCCTCAGACGCGGTATTGGGCGCTCGAGATCCACAGATCAGGTGCAACAAGCCCGGTCCGCAGCGCATCTGCCGCTTTCAAAACGCGAGGGCCCGGTAATCGGCGCAGCCGAAGCGGTAGATCAGACGTTCCTAAAGAACAAGACGAGTTTCTGTTCGCGATCTGGGGACCACAGGTACAGGACAGCGTGAAAACCTTTGCCTCGCTTTGCTTTCGCAAAAAGGGCTCGTCCAGAATGGTTCAAGAGTTCGTGCAACTGGACGACGACATGTGCGTTGTAGATGTCTTGCGGTCTTACAGTCGGCACGAATGGGACCAATACTTCAGCCCGAATGTCTACACCCGGAAAAACCGAAAACTCAGCAGCGTGTTCCACACATGTTGGTTCGGCTGGTGCGACGTGGACGAAGCCGATCCTTTTGCGTTCAACCCCGAACCATCGATCGTGTGGCAAACATCACCGGGTCGCACGCAGGCCTTATGGGTTTGGGGAGATCCCCACACGCCTGAAACGGCGTCTGCTTACTCGAAAGCTCTCGCGTATAGGTATGGTGGCGACAAGGGAGGCAGCGCAGCGAACAAGCTCTTGCGCATACCAGGTTCCTATAATCACAAGCCGGGATATGGAAAACCTTTCATTCCTCTCCTGAAGTTCGATTTCTCGGAGGTATCAGAACGACCGAAACTCCTGCCCAGACAAAGAGGCGAATACAAAGCCAATTTTTTCGGTCGGGACTTGGACCCCCATGCACATTCCAAAATGGAGGTTTGGAAAAAGTATCGGCGCAAGCTGGACGCTTCCACTAGCTCTCTGATCAGGCACAACACTGTCCGCGCCCCAGATAGATCAAACCGGATTTTCGCAATGGTGGCAGGGCTGCATGAAGCCGGTGCCACACTTGACGAAATCGCAAGTGTGATCTGGGCCAGCCCGTATTTTCGCGACAAGCACGGCGACAACTTGAGTCGTCTTGTTCGCGAGATTCACTCGATCATCGGTAAAGTGGAGGACGCTAGATGAGTCCGAAAAAGAAAGAGCTCTTTGTCGATCTGGTCACCATCGATCCGAAGGAGGTCGAATGGCTCTGGGAACCGTTCATCCCGTTCAGTATGATAACGATCATGGAGGGCGACCCCGGCGTGGGCAAATCCTTCCTCGCCATGCAGCTTGCCGCGCAAATCAGCATCGGTGGGGAATTGCCCGAAGGGCAGAAGCTGGATCGCGGTCGCGTGCTCTACCTGAGCGCCGAGGATGACGCGGCCTACACGATCAGGCCGCGCATCGATGCGATGGGGGGCGATCCGTCGCGCATCCGCGTGCAGGGCGATTTCCTGTCGCTCGACGAGAAGGGGCTGAATGCCCTCATGCGCGAGGTGAGGCGCAAGCCACCGGACCTGCTGATCCTCGACCCCTTGTTCGCATACGTGCCGAGTGGGCAGGACATGTATAAGCCGAACGTGATCCGGCAGCTTCTGTCCTTCCTCAAGGACATTGCCGAGACCGGCGAGACGGCCGTGCTGATCGTCCGTCACCTGACCAAAGCCAAGCATGACAAGGCCATCTATAGGGGAGGTGGATCGATGGACGTGATCGGCGCGGCACGGTCGGCGTTTCTGGTGTGCGAACATCCGAACGACAGTTCGACCAAGCTTGTCGTCCATATCAAGCACAACATCGCGAAGCGGGGTCAGACCCAGAGCTACGAGATTTACGCCGATGATGGGGGCATGGCGACGCTGAACTGGCTGGGGCCGTCAGACATCACCATCGATGACCTGATTTCGTCCGAGGGTGGCAAGCCGCAGATGTCGGCGCTCGACGAGGCGATGCAGTTCCTGCGCGTGTTCCTCAAGAACGGGCCAGAGCCAACGACCAAGGTCGAGAAGGAAGCTGCCGCGCGCGACATATCCGAGAAGACGCTGGAACGCGCCCGGCGATCCTTGGGCGTGGTGTCGAAGAAGAAGGGAAAAAGCTGGGTGCTGTCGCTACCAGACGAAGAATGACCACAGGTAGGATATGAAGTGCGCCAAGAACGCCAACAGCGCCATCGTGTTTGTTGGCGCACTTCAACCCCTCAACATCGCCACGAACATGCATGACGGCCTTGGCGTTCTTGACGGTCTTGAAATCGGCTAGGGGCCGAAAACCTCGGTGGTATGCATGACCCCTTGTTCGTCCACAGGGCGCGCGCCGATAAAAAAACGCCTCCCCCCATCCCCCTGTGGTCGCCCTGTGACAGCGCCGCGCGGATCACCCCGGACCGACCCGTTGACTATCTATCAGTCTGTCGGATGCGAGCCGGAGCCAAATTGCCGAGTCTTATCATGCGGTCCGCATTCGCGGTGGGTTTCGGTATCGAGCGCCGGGTGCCACTCGGGTGGCAAACTGCTCGGGCGGTCATTCTTGCACCCACCCCTTGCGATGGTAGTGGCGCAGCACGATGGCGCGATTGAACAGGGGCAACCCGATCCACAGGCCGTTGGCCGTGATCAGCGACAAGATCGCCCACAGGAACATGCCCTTGAACAGGTAGTAGAACGGGCCGAACAGCAGGCACCAGAGCCGGTGCCAGTTTCCCAGGATGGTTTTCGTCTGGCCGTTGAAGGCCCATGTCGCGCGTATCGTCATTGCCTATTTCCTCGCTGGCTGGTTGCAATGCCAGCGCAATAAGATCGGGGACCATCGCCCGTCAGGGAATTCCCGAACTGTCGGGTGCGACCACAGGGGGTAGCCATGTCCGTGCAGATGCCGGGATGATCGCCATGAGCGCGGCGCACAGCGCGCCAGCCGGGATTGCGACGGGATCACCATGCCCGAGGCACGCCCCGGCGCTGCTGGCTCAATACAACGCCGCCGCGCGCGCGTTTCGCTCTCGATCCTCGGGGTTAGTTGCAGGCACCGTCAGTTTCGCCCCGGAGCGCGGCACAGATCGGCAACCCATCGATCTTGGTGGTCGAGCGCGTCGCCAAGGCCCTCGGCGTGGACGTCTCGGAAATCTTCAAGCCGAACTAGGGTTATCCCTGACACGCTCTGGCCTTGCGTCTTATCGATCTTCATCAGTAACTTAGGAGATCGACATGACCGATATCGTGACGCTCAAGGCCATCTGCGACGAACTCAAGATCGACCCGCGCGAGGCCCGCGAACGCCTGCGCGCCGCCGCCAGTGACGCCAAGACCAACCCCGAACTGGCGAAGGCGAGGAAGCCGCGCACCCCGTGGCAGTGGGTTAAGGGGTCAGTCGCCGAGAAGGAGGCACGAAAAGTGCTTTCGTCCCCAACTGAGACCTCTTAATCCAGCATTCGAGAGCCCTCAGCTAGAAGCTTGACTTATTGGGGAAAAATCATGACTCTACCTCAACTCTGAAACGAGTTGGGGTAGTCCCTTGGCATTTGAGTATCGAAGAGACTGGGACGGTAAAGAGTGGCAGCGCTTTTCAAAGCAGCTTGTCCAAGTTCGGCATCGGCCCCAAAATGTGCAAGACGTTCCCGATAGGGTTCAGGGCGACGCTGGCCTCGAGTTCATCACATCTGACGGGTGCTGTTATCAGAGCTATGCGCCGGACGAAACCTCCGACGTTGCAAAAGCCGCCAGCGCAATGAAGGCAAAGGGTGCGCGAGACCTCCGCAAACTCGTAAAGAACAGAGAAATAGTCTCAAAAATCCTCGGACATCGGAAAATTTCCCGTTGGATTCTATTTTGCCCTTTCTTGGACAACAAGGATGTTATCTCGCATCTTCAGACGGTGGCAAAGGAAGTGAAGGAAGCAGGGCTGGACTTCTTGGCAACAGATTTCTGTGCTCTCGTGCAAAGCCAAGAGGATTTTGAAACCGAGTACCAACAGCTTCGTGCGAAGGCTGTAGGTGCACCATTGCCCATCACGAAGCCGACTTCAGGTCAACTTGAAGACGCGCACAGCAAGCTTGATCAGCGTGTCGAGGACAAGCTCAAACGTGCGTTTCCTTTTGATGATGATGAGAAGGCTGAAAAAAGAAAGAAAATATACGTTTATGCGCACGTCGAACGCGAGAATGTTCTTTCAGACTTGCGAGACGAATTCCCTGATTTTTGGGAAGCCTCAACTGAGTGCATTGACTCTGAGGAGCGCCGCCTTGAAATGGCCGGCGCTGAGGGCGATACCGCGCCTAAGCAGATAAATTCCTCCATAGATCGTGTCGCTAATGCCTTAAAGAGCCAAGTGCCCGGGCTTTCGGAGAGGCAAGTTGCCTCGATTTCGCAAGGTCAAGTTGGGACTTGGCTCATCGAATGCCCGTTGGATTTTCAGGAGCCTAACGGGAAATGAGCTATAAGATTCATACAGATCGAGACTTTTCTTTTGAACGTAAGCCTTCGCCCGTACCGGGCGACTTACGAATAGGCTGGCGCATACCTCTGACACTTCTGATGCTGAACTGCTCGCGTGGGAAGAAAGCATCGCTTGCAAAACTTAACCTCTTGAACGACGCACTGCGTTCGGAAAGATCGCGAGAAAAGTTGAGCAAAATCATACGCGGCGAAACTGCGCTCATAGAGTGGCGAATGCGTGTTGAGCCTGCGTTTGCTCGGAATATGGACCTATTAACTGGCGGGCAGCTGGCCGAATGGAAGGTGGCAAACGGAAAAGCAGCGATTTGCCTTACTAACAAGGGGAAGGATATTGCAGATAGACTTGAGAACGACGAAGAGAGCTTTATGTCAGAAAAGGCATTTCTTAGGGAATACGCGAGCAAGATCACAGAAGGTTTTGTGACACAAATCTTGCTAGCGAATAAGGCCCCATCATGATCCAAGTTTGTTCTCTGAAGCTTAGGTCGATCACAGCAAGAACCGTGTATGGCGTCGATCTTGATTTCACTTCCGGTCTCAACATTGTCCAAGCAGACAACACGTCTGGCAAGTCAACCTGCCTGCAGGCCATTATCTATGTTCTGGGTTTGGAGCGTTCGTTGAGTGCGAATTTGTCTGTCCCATTGCCATTTGCAATGAGAGAGCGAATTCATGAAACTAAAGATGACCCATATGAAGAGGTGCTTCAGTCCTATGTTGAAATTGAGGTTTGCAACCATAGGGACGAGAAGCTTCGTATCCGGCGAAGCATAGTCGGGGACGCCGACCCGAAACTCATTTCAACATGGTCGACAGAGGAAGCCGAAGACGATGGTCCGGTCAGGGAAACTCAGCGAGACTTTTTTGTCCATGATCCGGGATCAGCTACCAGAGAAAGTGGGTTCCATCACTTCCTAGCGGATTTCTTGGGATGGGAGTTGCCGGATGTTCCTAGGTTCGATGGGACCGAGTGTCCACTGTACGTCGAAACCCTATTCCCGATGTTCTTTGTTGAACAGAAGCGTGGTTGGTCCACAGTTCAAGGGCCGTTACCGACGCATTTTAGAATACAAGACATCAACAGGCGAGTCCTTGAATTTGTTCTGAATTTAGATGCCGGTAAGGTGCGTAGGGAGAGGGCTGAACTGAATAAGCGCATTGGCTTCCTTGAAAGCGACTGGACCGACAAGAGACGGGTGCTGTCGAAAGGCGGCGTCGACTTGATCCGATTTATCGGTGTGCCGAAAACCCCGACTGCCGAATTTTCGCACCAAGCAGCGATTTCTCTGGAAGTCTTCACGGATGGAGAGTGGTTGCCTTTGGAGCTAGCCTCTAAGGAACTTCAGGATGAAATCGAAAAACTAAACAACATCGAGCTAGTTTCCACGGAGGAGGCTGAGGCCAGTACACAACAAGCACTAGAAGTGGCCCAGTTAAAGTATGATGAACTTGGAGCAATGTTCGAAGTTGCAAGAACTGATTTCCGAGCGGTTCTTGAAGAAAACAGGGCATTGAAGAAGCGCCTTGAGGTGCTTGATATCGATCTAAAACGACATCAAGACACCAAGAAACTGATGGCTCTCGGGTCGGAGGTTGCCGATGCCGTAGCATTCGAAAGCTGTCCGACCTGCCATCAACATTTGAACCAAGAACTTCTTCCACCAAGTTCCTCGGGGGCGATGGCTCTGGATGAAAACATAGCCTTTATCAAGTCGCAGCAACTCATGTACAAGTCAGCGCTAGCGGCCACTGAAGAGAGACTTGGGGAGCTTCGTCTACGAGGCCGGTCCATCGAGCAAGACTATAAAGAAGCGCAAAGCGAGCTTCGTAGCCTGAAACGTGCGCTTGTGCGCCCAGCATCCAGCGTAAGCAGGGCAACAATTGAAAAATCGGTTCGGTTGCAAGCACGCGTGGATCAGTGGCAGGAGATGCAGGAACGTGCTGACGGTCTTGTAGACGATTTGGTCGCAATTGCAAAAGAATGGGCGATACTTTCTTCGCGACTTAAGGAATTGCGAACGGGAGACGACTTTTCCTCGGAGGACAAGAACAAGATTTCACGCCTCCAGTCCCTCATCCAAGGCCACCTGAAAACATTTGATTTCCATTCCTTCCCGCCTTCTGAAATCACCTTGGCTAGGGACAACTTTAGACCACAGGTGCTGGTATTTGATAAGGATTCCGGCGGAGAAATCGAGAAAGACATCGGCTTTGAAGCATCTGCCAGCGATGGCATTCGCCTCAAGTGGTCGTACTATCTTTCTCTTCTAGAGCTGGATGAGAACTACGACACCAACCATGCAGGGCTGGTGGTGTTCGATGAACCAGGGCAACAGGCGGCCGATCCCGTAAACCTTACCAGCTTGTTTCAAGAGTCGGCCAAGGTAAGACCGGATCGACACCAGATCTTGATCGCAACCTCGGAAAAGGAACATGCCATCAAAGAGGGGCTTGGTGATCGTCCATACAATTTGATCTCATTCAGCGGCTACATCTTGAAACCGTTGAGCTGATCGAGATTGGCCGGGACTCGATGCACAATTTTCGGAAACATCGCTAATGACCAATTTCCAGCGTGAAGGATCGATCAGCAACGCCCATGTTGGCCGTGATTTCGAGGCCCGCGCCCGTGCCATCCTCGCGGCCCACGGCATTCGGTTGCAAGTGAACCATAAGGTGCCCTGTGGTCTGGGGAACGAAAAGAAGCTGCACACCTTTGACCTCGGCGCGGAAGAGCCGCCCGTGATCGTTGAGTGCAAATCTCAGACGTGGACAAAGGGCGACGTGGTTCCCAGCGCCAAGATGAAGAACTGGGCCGAGGCAATGTTCTATTTCCACATGGCCCCACCGATGTACCGCAAGATATTCTTTGTCGAGCAGAGCTTACGCGTCCGCACGGGCGAGAGCCTGCTCGTCTATTTCCGCCGCACGCAAAGCCACATGATCCCGCCGGACGTGGAGTTCTGGGAACTGCCGCGCGACAGCGACGATGTTGAGATTTTCGGGAGTATTGCCGATGGACGCTGACGATCACCCGGTTGAGGTCATTTTGAAGGCTGCACGACGGTACATGGTGCCGCTCTATCAGCGCAAGTACCAGTGGGACGACAACGATCTGACGCCCTTCTGGGAAGACGTCTCCGCGAAGGCATCGGAGGTGTTGGAAGGTGCAAGCAAGTTTGAGCATTACATGGGCGCGCTGATCCTCGCCCCAGTTGATAGCGGCGCAAAATATGCCTTCACCCCGACAGTGCAGGTCGTGGATGGCCAGCAGCGATTGACCACCTTTCAACTGTTTCTCGCCGCGCTGCGAGAGGTGGCACGACATCACGGGCAGCATGACTTCATCGACCACATCAACGGCTATTTGACCAATGTGCCTCAAAGCAAAGACACTGACCCGCTGACGCGGTTCAAGTTGACCCCGACCCCCATTGACCGTGATCTGTTCCACGACATCATCGATTTGACGGCAAAGGAAGCCGACAAGAAGTACGCCTCTCTTTTCCATGGCAGGCGGATTCCCAAAAATCGGCCACAGAAGGCGTATCGCGCCTATCACCTGTTCCGCCAGTGGATCGAAGATTTCGTCCAGCACGGCCCGCAGGACTTCGAGGGCGGCTCAGACGAGCCAGAAGACGCCGAGGATCATATCGACGAGGGTATCACGCCCGAGGACGTGTCGGCGCGTCTGGAGGCGCTCTTGAGCGCGCTGCTGGATCGTTTGAAGCTGGTGGTCATCACGCTTGGCGAAAGCGATGACGCTCAGGTGATCTTCGAGACGTTAAACTCGAAGGGCAAGCCACTGTTAGCGATGGACCTCGTTCGCAACAACATCTTCCACCGCGCCGAGAAGCAGAAGGCCAAGGTTGAGACGCTGTACAAAAAGCTGTGGGACCCGCTCGATCACCCGTGGTGGCGTGAGCCTGCACCGAATGCGCGCCCCACGCGTCCGCGCCTCGATCATTTCCTTGCGCACATGCTCGCCGCCGAAACCGGCCAGAAGATTTCGATCCGCGAACTATACGCCGAGTATCGAGATTTCGCTGTGCCAAAGGGTCGCCCGCGTTTCGAGAACGTCGAGGATGAACTGAAGCTGCTTGAGAAGTATGCGCCCGTCTATCGCACACTAGAGGGCAAAGAGGATTGCGATCCGTCCCTGAAATGGCTTGGGCGAAAGTTGACGACATGGCAGGTGACCACCGTTTACCCGGTGGCCTTGCAGATGGGGCAGGAGGACTTGCCGCCAGAGGAACGGGAGCAACTAGCGCAACTGATCTACTCCTATCTGGTGCGCCGAACGCTCTGCAATCTGACGACGAAGAACCTCAACAAGGTGTTCCAATCTATTGCCGCTGAGTTCCTTGAGAACGGCGTGTCCGTTGCAAGCTTCAAGGGCTACTTCTCGAAGAAGGCGGGGGTAAGCAGCCGGTTCCCGACCGACCGCGACGTTCGGTACGGCATCTTGAACGAGAATGCCTATGCGATTTCGCCGCGCCCACGACTGACGGACATCCTGTGGGAACTGGAACTCGCCAGCAGGTCGAAACTTGCCGAGCAATCCGACCAGCCCCCGAACCTGTGGGTCGAGCATGTCATGCCGCGGTCGTGGGGTAACGACTGGCCCTACGAGGATGGGACGATCGGGCACCATGCAGATGGTGATGAATATGCCATCGCGCGCAACGCCATCCTGCACACGCTGGGCAACCTCACGCTGTTGACGGGCGGCCTGAACATCTCGTCGGGGAACAAGGGTTTTGATGAGAAGAAGGCAAAGTTCGCCGAACACACTGGCTTGTTCCTCAATAAGTGGTTCACCGGGAAAACGCGCTGGACCGAAAATGAAATCCGCGAGCGAGGCGAACGGTTCGCAGACCTTGCCGTTTCGCGCTGGGTCGGATTGGACGGAAGCTGACTATTTCAACAACACAACAACGCTGAACATGCCGCATGGATCGGCAACGAGTCCGACATGCTACCCAAATGATACCCACGGCAAAATATCTGCCTATCTAGCGACAATGGCGACGCGACAAGACATTGTTTTAATTTGATTTAAATGGTGCCCGGGGGCGGAATCGAACCACCGACACGAGGATTTTCAATCCACTGCTCTACCCCTGAGCTACCCGGGCACCGGGGAAGGGCGCTGCCCTTCGGGTGCAGCGGGGATAGCCGACGCTCCGGGGAGTGTCCAGAGGGTTTTGAAGGAAAATCCCGCCACCGGCGCCCGTGGCATCATGATGCTTTTCTCCGGGAGCCAGCAGGGGTAGACGAGAGCGCATGGCGCTGCGCTTCACCTCTCTCGACCAGATCCTGTCGCACGGGTTCGACACCGTCATCGACGTCCGCAGCCCGGCCGAATTCGCCGAGGATCACGTGCCCGGCGCGATCAACCTGCCGGTGCTCGACAACGAGGAGCGCGCCCGCGTCGGCACGATCTACAAGCAGCAGTCGCCCTTCCTCGCGCGCAAGCTCGGGGCCGCGCTGGTGTTCCGCAACGCGGCCGCGCATATCGAGGGGCCGCTCGCTCATCATGAAGGCGGCTGGCGGCCGCTGGTCTATTGCTGGCGGGGCGGTCAGCGCTCTGGGGCGCTCACCTGGATGCTGCAGCAGATCGGCTGGCGGGCAGATGTGGTCGAGGGCGGGTACCGAACCTACCGGCGGCTCGTGAGCCATGCGCTTTACGACGCCCCGCTGCGGCACAGGCTGGTTCAACTTGGTGGGCACACAGGCACGGCCAAGACCGCATTGCTGCCGCGGCTCGAGTCGCGCGGGCTGCAGGTGATCGACCTCGAAGGGCTGGCGCGGCATCGCGGCTCGCTCTTGGGAGACATGCCGGGTGGACAGCCGAGCCAGAAGGAATTCGAGACGAACCTGGCCGTGGCGCTCGAGCGGCTCGATCCGGCACGGCCAGTGGTGGTCGAGGCCGAGAGCAGCAAGATCGGGCAGATCCTTCTGCCGCCATCGCTCTGGGCCGCGATGAAGGATGCGCCCTGGATCGAGGTCTCGGCGCCCATTGATGAACGCGCGGCCTACCTCGATGCGGCCTATGACGACATCCTGTCGGACGGCGAGCGGCTCAAGGCGCAGCTGGCGCCGCTGCGCTATCATCGCGGGCATGCGCTGGTCGACGCTTGGGAGGGCCTGATCGACGCGGGCGAGCGGATCGCGCTCTGCCGCTCGCTGGCCGCCGATCATTATGACCCGGCCTACGACAAGTCGATGTCCGCCGTGCGCCCCTCCGTCCTGCAGCGCTTCGAGGCCGACAGCCTCGACGGTGCCGGTCTCGACGCGCTGGCCGACCGCATTGCCGAGGGGCTTCAGACCACCGAAATCTGACCCGGCCGGCTGGTGAGCCGGCCGATGCAGGCGGCAGTGACGCCGGCCGCGTGCAGCGCCGCGAGCGCCGCCGGACCGTCGGGAACCGCCGCGAGCAGACCGCCGGCGGTCTGCGGATCGAAAAGCAGGTCGGCGCGCGGCCCCTCGGGCAGGCCCGGCAGGGCCTCGCGGTTGCGTGGATAAAGGGTCGAGCGCACGCCCCGCGCCGAGAGTGTTGCGGCGCCCTCCAGCAGCGGCACGCCGGCGAGGTCGATCTCCGCACCCGTGCCAGAGGCCGCGCAGATGTTGGCGAGATGGCCGGCCAGGCCGAAGCCGGTGACGTCGGTCATCGCATGGGCATCGCGCAGCGCGCGGGCGGCGTCTGTCTGCGGGGCGGTCATGCGGTCCATGGCTGCGGCGATCCACGCGCCTTCCGCCTGGCCCGCCATCTCTGCGGCCATGAGCACGCCGGTGCCCAGCGGCTTGGTCAGGATCAGCGCATCGCCGGGCCGGCCGCCGGCAAGCGTGATCGGATCGCGCTCGCAAAGCCCGGTGATGGTGAAGCCGATGGTCATCTCGGCGCCCATCGAGGAATGGCCGCCGACGATCTCGGCGCCGGTCTCGCGGAAGATGCCCGAGGCGGCGTCGAGGATCTCGGTCAGCGTGCGTTCGGCCAGCGCTTCGGACATGCGGGGCAGGACGAGGTTGGCGGTCGCGGCCTGCGGTGCGGCACCCATGGCCCAGATGTCGCCAAGCGCGTGGACGGCCGCGATGCGGGCCATGACCCAGGGATCCTCGACGAAGGCGCGCAGATGGTCGGTTGTCATCACCTGCCGCTGCCCGCCCACGGTGAGCAGGGCCGCGTCGTCGCCGGGCAGGGCGGTAATGTCGTCGCGCGCGGAGGGTGGCAGGCGGTCCAGCGCAGCCGCGAGGGCACCGCTGCCCACCTTGGCGCCGCAGCCGCCGCACATGGGTTTGCCCCCAAGCGCCTCCTCGGCCCCGGCGGCACGAGGCACGGGCAGGGCGGGCGTCGCCATGGCGGGCAACTCGTGGAATCGGTCCATGAAGCGGCGGTCGATGCGGTCCTTCCACCGCCACATGAGCGGGCCCGAGAGGGCGAGGCCGAAGCGATTCCCCAGCGCGGACCGTTCGCCCAGCGAGATCAGCTTGAGATAGTCGCGCTGCGGCTTGTATGAGCGCAGGTCGTTGGTGCCGGCGAGGCGGGCGCGCAGGTTGTCGAGGAGCACCGGAGCCTGCCGCACGGCGTAGACCCCGGCCTTTGGGCGGGGCGTGTCCGCCATGTGAGCGCAGTCGCCGCAGGCGAAGACATTTTCCGCCGAGCTTTGCAGCGTGGGGGCCACGCGGATGAAACCGTCGTGCAGGTCGAGGCCGGTTCGCGTCATCCAGCCATGCGGCCGTGCACCCGCCGCGCCCGTGACGAAGTCGGCCTCGATCCCGCGGCCGTCTACGAGTTCCAGCCCCTCGGCCGTGACACGCGCGATCGGGGCGTCTTCCACGAGGGTCACGCCTTGCGCCTCGAGAGCGGCACGCAGCCGCGACGCGGCGGGCGCGCGCAGGGTCGCGAGGGCCGTGCCGCTGTCGACGAGGTGCACCTGTGCCGGACGGCGGGCCTGTCGCAGCGCGTGGGCCATGGCCATCGAAAGCTCCGCACCCGCGACTCCGCCACCGATCGACGGCGACCGAGGCAGGACCCGTGCCCTCGCGGTAATGCGCCCAGCGGGTGGCGAAGGAGCCGAGAGGCTTGGCAGGCACCGCGTGCTCGGCAAAGCCCGGCAGGTCGGGCATGGCCGAGGTGATGCCGACGTCGACCGAGGCCACGTCATAGGCCACCGGCGGGCGGCCGGGCACATGAACCTGGCCGCGCAACGGGTCGATCCCCTCGGCCGCGCCGAGGATGACGCGCGCGCCCGCGAAGCGCGCGAGACGGACGAGGTCGATGTCCAGGTCCGCGCGCGCGTAGTGACCAGCAACGAAGCCCGGCAGCATGCCGGAGTAGGGCGCGGTGGGCCCGGGGTTGATCAGCGTCACCCGCGCGCCGGGCAGCGGCTTCATGCCCCACATGCGCAGGACCAGTGCATGGGTGTGTCCGCCGCCGATCAGCACGAGGTCGCGGGTCAGGGGCAGGGAGGGGTCTTGCATCGGCGGGTCTCCTTCTGGGAGAGCCCTTTAGCATGCAGGATCGGCGGCGCCCATGCGCCCGGAGCGCGCGCCCGATGCGTCCCGCGAGAGGGACCGCCTCAGATGGAGACCTTTGCCAGCAGCTCGTCGCGGCCGATCTCGCCGGCGCGACCGGAGAGTGCGACCTCGCCGCGGGTCACGGCGACGAAGCTGTCGGCCAGGTCCCACATGAAGTCGAAATACTGCTCGACCAGCACCACCGCCATCTCGCCGCCGTCGCGCAGCTGCGCGATCACCCGTCCGATCTGCTGGATGATGTTCGGCTGGATGCCCTCGGTCGGCTCGTCCAGCAACAGCACGCGCGGCCGCGTGATGAGCGCCCGCGCGATGGCAAGCTGCTGCTGCTGCCCGCCCGAAAGGTCGCCGCCCCGGCGGTTCAGGAAGTCCTTGAGGATCGGGAAGAGCTCGAAGATGTGCTCGGGCACGCCGTGCTCGGCCCGGTCGAGGCAGGCAAAGCCGGTCTCGAGGTTTTCCTGTACGGTCATCAGCGGAAAGATCTCGCGCCCCTGCGGGACGTAGGCGATGCCCGCGCGCGCCGCCTGGAAGGCGTTGAGGTGGCCCAGCGGTCGGCCGTCGAGCGTGATGCTGCCCCCCGAGTAGGGATGCCGCCCGGCAATGGCCTTGAGGAGCGAGGTCTTGCCCACGCCGTTCGTTCCGGTCACGGCGGTGACCTTGCCCGCCTCGGCGCCGAGCGAAATCCCGTGCAGGATCTGGCTCTGTCCGTAATGCAGGGTAAGGTTCTCGACACTCAGCATCGGTCAACTCCCGTCGCGAATTCCTTGGAAGGAACTTGCAGATCAATTCCAAAAGACGTGCGCCCGCTCATGATCAGCGTCCCAGGTAGACGTCGATGACCTGGCTGTCCGAGGTCACGTGGTCCAGCGAGCCTTCGGCCAGGACCGAGCCCTCGTGCAGCACGGTCACCTTGCAGTTCAGCCTGCGGACGAATTCCATGTCGTGTTCGACCACCACCACCGCGTGCTTCTCGGCGGCGCGGCGCAGCAGGTCCGTGGTGTGCTCGCGCTCGGCCGGGGTCATGCCGGCGGCGGGTTCGTCCACCAGCAGCAGGCGCGGGGCCTGCGCCAGCAGCATCCCGATCTCGAGCCACTGCTTCTGGCCGTGGCTCAGCTCGCCCGCCGGGCGGGCCAGCTCTGCCGTGAGCCCGATCTCCTCTGCGATGGATTCGATCCGCGCGGCGCCCTCGCTGTTCTTGCGGTAGAGCAGCACGTCGAACGGACTGCGCTTGTTCTTCAGCGCCATCGCGAGATTTTCGCGCACCGACTGCGCTTCGAAGACTGTGGGCTTCTGGAACTTGCGGCCGACGCCGGCGCGGGCGATGTCGCTTTCGCTCATCTTGAGCAGCGAGTACGAGCGTTCGCCGTAGATGACACGACCCTCGTCGGGCCGGGTCTTGCCGGTGATGATGTCCATGAACGTGGTCTTGCCGGCGCCGTTCGGCCCGATGATGGCGCGCAGTTCCGGCTCGCCGATCTGGAAGCTCAGGTTGTTGATCGCCTTGAAGCCGTCGAAGCTGACCGAGACGCCGGACATTTCGAGAAGGGTGCTCATTTCTCTTCCTCCCCTTCGGACTTGCGTCGCGCGCCCTTGTCGGGGCCATAGCCGCCCACGCGGGCCGGCATGACCGGGTGGGTCCGGCCCATCAGGTCGAAGAGCCCGCCGATGCCCTTGGGCGCCAGCAGCGTGACCGCGACGAAGCTCACGCCCAGCAGGACGAGCCACCAGTCGGTCCACTGGATCGTGTAGAAGCCGAGCGGGATGTCGGGTGCGCCGCCGCTGGTGAACCAGGACGACAGCAGCGAGACCACGCCCGCGCCGATCGCCGCGCCGTAGAGCCGGCCGCGACCGCCGATGGCGACCCAGACCGCGAGGTAGATCGAGGCGATGGGCGCGATCTCGTTGGGATTGATGATGCCGGCCTGCGGGTAGTAGAGCGCGCCGGCGATGCCGGCGACGATGCCGGTCAGGGTGAAGACGAAGAGCTTGTAGCTCTCGACGTGGTAGCCGAGGAAACGCACCCGGCTTTCGTTGTCGCGGATGCCGCGGATGACCGAGCCCATCTTGCCCGAGACCACCCAGGCAAAGAGCAGGTAACCCGCCGCCAGCGCCGCGGCCGAGCCCCAGAAGAACCAGATCGAGACCAGGCTCTGCGGCACGGCATCGAGGCCCGGCAGGTTCTGCAGGCCGGAAAGCCCGTTGTTGCCGCGCAGCCCGCTGTCGTTCTGGAAGAGGTAGAGCGAGAGCGCGAGCGTCATGGCCTGCGTCAGGATCGACAGGTAGACGCCGGTGACGCGGCTGCGGAAGGCGAGCCAGCCGAAGACGAGGGCCAGGATCCCGGGCACCAGCACCACCAGCGCCATCTGCGCCCAGAAGCTGGAGGCAAAGAACCAGATCGCGGGAAACTCCGAGGCGCCCACCACGCCGAAGATCTGCGTGCCGACGGCGTCGTGGATCTCCTGCGGCGTCGGGGGGATCGCGGCGGCGGCGAGGCTTTCGGCGACGATGATCTCGGTCCGCGCGTACATCAGCCACATGCCGATCATGTAGCCGCCGAGCCCGAAGAAGGCCATGTGCCCGAGGCTGAGGATGCCCGTGTAGCCCCAGACCACGTCCATGGCGACGGCCACCAGCATCAGGCAGAGCGTGCGGCCCAGCGTCTTGACAAAGCTCGTGGAGATCGCGCCGGTGCCGGCGCCGGTCGAGAGCACGGTCACCACCAGGGTGAAGACCGCGAGGGCGAGCAGGAACCAGAAAATCGAGCGGTTCTCGGTGAGGAAGGTTTTGCGGGTCATGGCATGGCCCTCGTCGGTTCGGGTTGCGCCGCGGCTGGGCCGCGTCGCCGGGGGGCGCGCGCCTGCGGCGCGCGCGGGCGTCCGCTGGCGCGAACGCCCGGTGCGTATTTGGAGAAAGATGAAGGGGCGGGAGCGGTTCTGGTCATCGGGTCAGTCTCCGGCCGCGCGGCCCTTAAGGGCGACGATGCCCTTGGGACGGAACTGAATGAAGAAGATCACGAAGAGGATCATGTAGGTCTGGGCCGCGAGGGTGTTGGAGGGGTTGAACCACTCGATGCCCTTCTGCAGCACGCCGATCAGCGTGGCGCCCGCCAGCGTGCCCCAGACGTTTCCGACGCCGCCGACGACCACCGTCATGAAGCTTTGCACGATGTAGTTGGCGCCCATCTCGGAGGTCACCTGCGCGTAGAGGCCGATGGCGACGCCCGCGATGCCGGCGATGCCGGAGCCGAGGCCGAAGGTCAGCATGTTGATGCGGTCGGGGTTGATGCCCATCGAGCCCGCCATGCCTGGGTTCTGCGTCACGGCGCGGACCTCGAGCCCCAGTCGCGTGCGGTTGAGCACGAAGAGGATGAGGGCGAGGAAGATCAGCGCCAGCACGAAGATCGCGATGCGGATGTTCGAAATGGCGATCACGTCGTTCACGACCCAGGCGCCGTCGAGCCAGCCGGGCGAGGTGAGCGGGCGGGCCTGCGTGCCGAAGATGTTCTTGGCCAGCTGCTGCAGCATGATCGAGATGCCGAAGGTGGCGAGCAGCGTTTCGAGCGGGCGGTGGTAGAGCCAGCGGATCACCAGCCGTTCCAGTGCGACACCGGCGCCGAAGGTGACCGCGAAGGCCAGCGGCAGCGCCACGATCAGCGACATGGTGTAGTCGGGGATGATCTGCTGCACGACGTAGCCGGTATAGGCGCCCATCATGATGAACTCGCCATGGGCCATGTTGATGACGCCCATGACGCCGAAGGTGATGGCGAGCCCGATGGCCGCGAGGAAGTAGATCGAGGCGAGCGAGAGCGCGTCGAGCCCGAGGTCGGCCATCTGGTTGAGAAAGACCCGGGTCTCGACCTCGTCGAGGGCCGTGCGGGCGGCGTCGGTGATCGCCGGGTCGGGCTCGTCGTATTCGAGGTAGAAGACGTGCGAGGCTAGCGCCTCGGCGCGGCTCTCATCGGTGACCAGCGGCGGCACGGTGCCGGCCTCGGCGAGCGCGGCATAGGCGCGGGCGCGGCCCGCCTCGGTGCCCAGTTGGCCCACGGGCACGCCGCCGACGCGGCCGTCCGCGAGGTTGGCGGTCAGTGCGGCCTTGATTTCCTCGCGGCTCTGCGCGGCGGGTGCGAGGCCCTCGTCGACGAGGCGGGCGTAGGCCTCGGCCGCGGGCAGCGCGTCGCTGCCGGGCTCCAGCTCGGTCGCGATGTTGGCGTCTTCGGGCAGGCTTTCGGCCACGCGCTGTTGGGTCTCGAGGATCTGGCTCAGGGAGGCGCGGGCCTCGAGGCTGAGGCCGCTCGCGAGCGACGAGATGGCCTCGATGCGGTCCTCGGTGCTGTCGGCGAAGCGGGCCGAGAGGATGGCGGCGAGGCGTTCCTTGCGGGCACGGATCGCGGGATCCTGCTCGCCCTCGATGGAATTGCGCAGGGGGGCGAGCTGTTCGGCGTTGGGCCGGCGGGCGAGGGCGTCGAGCGCGTCGCTGCGCACAGCCGGATCGGGGTCGGAGAGCTGGAACTGCACGAGCGCGGAGCCGATCACGCGGCGGACGCCGCCGTTGGGACGGATCTCCTCGACCGCGTCCTCGGGAGCGGAACCGGCGGGCTCGCCGGTGGCGATGTTCGTCAGGGCGTAGGTCTCGCCCTCGTCCTCGGCATAGTAGAAGCGGCCGTCCTCGGTGTTGAGATAGACCTCGCGGTCGGCCCAGCGTTCAAGGAAAGTGGCGGCGGAGGGCAGGCCGGAGGCGACCAGATCGTCGATCACGGCACCCACGGTGCGGCGGCCTGGGTCGGCGACCTCTTCGGCATGGGTCTGCAGGATCGACTGCAGATCGCTGGCGGCATCGTCCTGCTGCGCGCGGCCGGTGCCCGGAAGGGCGGCGCAGGCGCAAAGGACAAGCGCGAAGACGATCGGGAGAACGCGCGGCATCGGCGACCTTCGGAATTACGGGAGGGCAGGGATGCGGCGGGCGCGCAAGGGAGACGCGCGCCCGCCATGAGAGGCGTCAGATCAGTAGTTGGACTTGATCTGGACGCATGTCTCGGTCTCGGTGTTGTACATACCGCACTCGAGCTCTTGCCAGTCGGACTTCAGCGGCGCCGATTCCGGCAGGAAGTCGGTCCATGCGTCGCCCGGAACTTCCTCGGTCTGGGTGATGATGTCGAACTGGCCGTCGGCACGGATCTCGCCGATGAGGACCGGCTTCGACAGGTGATGGTTGGTGTTCATCACCGCGGTGCCGCCCGTCAGGTTCGGGAATTCCTGGCCCCACATCGCCTCGCGCACGGCATCGACGTCGGTGGTGCCGGCCTCTTCCGCGGCGTTCACCCACATGTTGAAGCCGATGTAGTGGGCCTCCATCGGGTCGTTGGTCACGCGGCTGTCGTCACCGATGTACTCGTGCCACTGGGCGATGAATTCCTCGTTCTCCGGCGTGTCGGCCGACATGAAGTAGTTCCAAGCGGCGAGGTGGCCGACGAGGTTCGAGGTGTCGAAGCCCGAGAGCTCTTCCTCGCCAACCGAGAAGGCGACGACCGGGATGTCGGCGGCATCGACGCCCTGCGCGGCCAGCTCCTTGTAGAAGCCCACGTTTGCGTCGCCGTTGATGGTCGAGATCACGCCCACCAGGCTGCCGTCCGCGGACAGGTCCTGCACGTCCGACACGATGGTCGACCAGTCCGAGTGGCCGAAGGGCGTGTAGTTGACGAAGATGTCCTCCTCGGCGATGCCGTTGTCCATCAGGTAGGACTCGAGGATGTTGTTCGTCGTGCGCGGGTAGACGTAGTCGGTGCCGAGCAGGGCGAACTTCTCGATGCCGAGTTCCTCGAGGAAGTAGTCCACGGCCGGGATTGCCTGCTGGTTCGGCGCGGCGCCGGTGTAGAACACGTTCTTCGAGCTTTCCTCGCCCTCGTACTGCACGGGGTAGAAGAAGAGGCCGTTCAGCTCTTCGATGACCGGCAGCACGGCCTTGCGCGAGGCCGAGGTCCAGGAGCCGAAGATCACGTCGACGTCGTCGGTCGTCAGCAGCTCGCGGGCTTTCTCCGCGAAGAGCGGCCAGTCGGAAGCCGGGTCCTTGACGACCGCCTCGAGATCGCAGCCCAGCACGCCGCCGGCCTCGTTCTGCTTCTCGATCAGCATCTCCATCGTGTCCTTGAGCGTGGTCTCGGAGATCGCCATCGTGCCCGAGAGCGAGTGCAGCACGCCCACCTTGATGGGGCATTCCACGTCCTGCGCCGATGCGGCGCCCGCGGCAACGAGCGCTGCCGCTGCCACGCCGGTGAGTTTCAGTGTCCTGGTCATGTCGTTCGGTCCATCCCTGTGGTTGCGGCACCGCTCCGGACCGCCCCGGAGGCGATCCGCGTCGGGGCGAGCCCGAGGCTCGCGCGCCGCTGGTGGTTCTTGTCTTGCCGGCGAGGGCCTTCAATCCGTTTCGGCCTGTCCCCCCGGCTCCCCGTCTGCGCCCTCATCGGGCACGGGACTCCCGATAAATGACGCGACGTCGCTGGCCACGCCCAATTTGTCCGCAGTGGCCGCGCCGGCGTTGCTCTTGATTAAAAAGCGTGCGGAAAACTGGTGTGCGGCTGATGAATTGTGCAATATTTGCGCAAGCGGTGTTCGCTCGTCGGCCACCTGGCCGCTGGTCGCCGGGGCATGAGAGCTTGAGCTGGGTGTCTCGCCCATTTTTTCATCGCGCCTTGGGGCGGAATTTCCTTTTTCCGGAAGAAGGCTTTTACTAGGCGGCGGAAAGGTGAAGTTTGGGGTGGAGAGCGAAGGGGAAAAAATGAGCGCCAACGACACGGGCATCTTCAACGAGATGTTGAGCGGCGACCAGGTTCGCGCCGCCTATACCAACCTCGAGCAATGGCACCGGTCCATGCCGGCCGAATTGCGCAGCCTGAAACAATCGGAAGCCGAGGCGCTGTTCCGCCGGGTGGGGATCACCTTCGCCGTCTATGGCGAGGGCGGAGATCCCGAGCGCCTGATTCCCTTCGACATGTTCCCCCGGGTGCTGACCGACCCGGAATGGCGTCGGCTCGACCGCGGGGTGCGGCAACGCGCGGCGGCGCTCAACGCGTTCCTCTGCGACGTCTACGACCGGCGCGAGATCATCCGCGCGGGGCGCATTCCCGAGCACCTGGTGACGAACAACGAGGCCTACGAAAAGGCGGTCGCGGGCTTCCGCCCGCCGCGGGGCGTATTCAGCCACATCGTGGGCGTCGACCTCGTGCGCACCGGGCCCGACCAGTTCTACGTGCTCGAGGACAACTGCCGCACGCCCTCGGGCGTCAGCTACATGCTGCAGAACCGCGAGATCATGATGCGCATGTTCCCGCAGCTCTTCATGGAAAACCGGATCCGCCCGGTCGACGGCTACGCCGGCCAACTGAAGAAGACGCTGGCCTCGGTCGCGCCCAAGAAATGCCAGGGCGAGCCGCGCATCGCGATCCTGACGCCCGGGCAGTTCAACTCGGCTTACTACGAGCACTCCTTCCTTGCCGATCTCATGGGGGTCGAACTGGTCGAGGGGCAGGACCTTTTCGTCGAGGGCGATTTCGTCTGGATGAAGACCACCGAGGGCCCCAAGAAGGTCGACGTCATCTATCGCCGGATCGACGACGCCTTCCTTGACCCCCTGTGCTTCCGTCCGGACTCCATGCTGGGCGTGCCCGGGTTGATGGACGTCTACCGCTCGGGCGGCGTGACGATCTGTTCGGCGCCGGGCGCGGGCGTCGCCGACGACAAGGCGATCTACACCTACGTGCCCGAGATGGTGCGCTTCTACCTGGGCGAGGAGCCGGTGCTGGAAAACGTGCCCACGTGGC
The DNA here is from genome assembly GCF_000442255.1 of Salipiger mucosus DSM 16094. Classification (GTDB taxonomy): domain Bacteria; phylum Pseudomonadota; class Alphaproteobacteria; order Rhodobacterales; family Rhodobacteraceae; genus Salipiger; species Salipiger mucosus. The sequence continues at coordinate 883,914 of NZ_KE557273.1, forward strand.
AGTGCGCCAAGAAGGACGACTGCAAATACGTGCTGGAGCACCTCGACGAACTGGTGGTGAAAGAGGTGCACGGCTCGGGCGGCTATGGCATGCTGGTCGGACCCAAGGCCGACAAGTCGACCCTCGAGGCCTTCGAGGCCAAGATCCGCGACAGACCCGAGAACTACATCGCGCAGCCCACGCTGTCGCTCTCGGCCTGCCCGACCTTCGTCGAGGAGGGGATCGCGCCGCGCCACGTCGACCTGAGGCCCTTCTGCCTCGTTGGCGAGTCGATCGAGCTTGTGCCGGGCGGGCTGACCCGCGTTGCGCTCAAGGAGGGGTCTCTGGTGGTCAACTCGTCGCAGGGCGGCGGGGTCAAGGACACCTGGGTGCTGGCGGAGTGACGGGATGCTGAGCCGAACTGCAGATCACCTCTACTGGATGTCGCGCTATCTCGAGCGCGCCGAAACCACCGCGCGCCTGCTCGAGGTGGGCGCGCGCAACGCACTGCTGCCCGACCTCTCTGGCGGCTACCGCAACGACTGGGAGGCCGTGCTGCGCGCCAAGGGCGGTTACGAGCTTTTCAAGGAGAAATACGACGAGGCCAACCAGCGCAACATCGGGACATTCCTGTTTTTCGATGCCGAGAACCCCTCGTCGGTGCTGTCCTGCATCAACGCCGCGCGCGAGAATGCGCGGGTGGTGCGCACCGCGCTGACTTCGCCGGTCTGGGATGCGATCAACACCTCCTACCAGGACCTCAAGCAGCTTCAGAGGACCGAGCGGAGCAAGCTTTCGCTCAACGACCTCTCGGAATGGACGATGCGGGTCTGCCACCTCGTGCGCGGCGCGATCTCGGCGACGCAGCTGCGCAACGACGGGTATTCCTTCATCGGGCTCGGCACCTCGATCGAGCGCGCGGACAACACCGCGCGGCTGATCGATGTGAAGTACTACGTGCTGCTGCCGAGCGTCTCCTACGTCGGCTCGGGACTGGATCAGAGCCAGTGGGCGCTGCTGCTGCAATCGATGACCGCACAGCGGGCTTTCAACTGGACCTACACCGGCGAGATCACGGCCTCCAAGATCGCGCACCTGCTGATCCTCAACCGGCAGTTCCCGCGCTCGCTGCTGTCCTGCGTGCAGTGGACCTGCGATCACCTCGACGACATCGCGGCCGCGTACCAGATGCCCACGCGGGCGCAGGACGTGGCACACCAGCTGCTCGACGATCTCAGCCGGGCAGAGGTCGAGGACATCTTCGACGAGGGCCTTCACGAGTTCCTGGCGCGCTTCATGGCCCGCAACGCCGGGCTCGCCAACACGATACAGGACGTGTACCTTCACGGGATGCCCGCATGAAACTCAGCGTCCGACATACCACCCGCTATTTCTTCGACGCGCCCGCCCGCGGCATCGTGCAGTCGCTGCGGCTCTGGCCGGCGGACTGCGCCTCGCAGAAGGTGCTGTCCTGGGACGTCTCCGCCGAGGGCGCGCTCTTTGGCGCGCATTTCACCGATGGGGCAGGGGACCGAACGGCGCTTGCCAGCTGGCGTGGGCCGCTCGAAAGCGTCACGCTGGAAGTCACGGGCGAGGTCGAGACCGTCGATCTCTTCGGCGTGCTGCGCGATCATCGCGAAAAACTCCCGGCCTCGGCCTATCTGCGCCAGACGCGGCCCATCGCTGCGGACAAGGGCCTGCGCGAATTGTCGGCGGAGGCCCTGCGCGGCATGGACGGTGCAAGCGCGCTCGATCGGGCCCATGCGCTGTCCCGGGCGGTGCGCGGCGCCATCGACTACGCGCCGGGCGAGACCCGTGCGCATACCACGGCGGCCGAGGCGCTCGACCGGGGCAAGGGAGTCTGCCAGGATCACACGCACGCCCTGATCGCCGTGGCGCATGTCGCGGGTATCCCGGCGCGCTACGTCGTGGGCTATCTGCATGCGGACGAGGAGGGCGCGTCTCACGAGGCGAGCCATGCCTGGGCCGAACTGCACGTGCCCGAACTGGGATGGGTGGGCTTCGATCCCTCGAACGCCTGCTGCCCGGACGAGCGCTACATCCGCCTGGGTTCGGGATTCGATGCCCAGGATGCCTCTCCGATCCGCGGCGTGGTGCAGGGATCGCAGCCGACCGAGCGCCTCGAGGTTGAGGTGGTCGTGACGGCGAGCCAGCAACAGCAGCAGTAAAGCATTCCGTCATGCGCTCCACGCCCCATTGCCGCGAGGGCGGGCGGGTAGTATTGCGATGGGCGCGCCAGACCGGCGCGAGGGAGTCGCGATGACATACTGCGTGGGATTGCTGCTGGACGCCGGGGTCGTGCTCCTGTCCGACACGCGGACCAATGCGGGCCTCGACAACATCGCGACCTATCGCAAGATGTTTCTCTTCGAGACCCCGGGCGAGCGGGCCATCGGGATCATGACCGCTGGGTCCCTGTCGGTCACGCAGACCACCATGGCGCGGCTCGAGGATGCGCTGGATGATCCCGACAGCGACCGCTCCATACTGCGTGCGCCGACGATGCTCCAGGTGGCGGAAATCGTGGGGACGACTTTGTCCGACGTGACCTCCGAGGTTTCGGGCAAGATGGGCCGCATGAGCCAGACCGCGCGGGCGACCATGCTGGTGGCCGGCCAGCGCAAGGGCGGTCCGATGCGGATGTTCCTGATCTATCCCGAGGGCAATTTCATCGAGGCGACCACCGACACCCCCTTCCTTCAGATCGGCGAGCACAAGTACGGCAAGCCGATCCTTGACCGGGTCATTACGCCGCAGACCACGTTGGCCGAAGCCGAGAAGGCGGTTCTTCTGTCGATGGACTCGACCCTTCGTTCGAACCTCAGCGTCGGGATGCCGCTGGACTTCGCGGTGATCGAACGCGATGCGCTGCGGATTTCCCGCACGCGGCGCATCGACGCCGATGATGAGGGGTTCTCGCGGATGAGTAATGCCTGGTCCGAGGCGCTGCGCAACGCCTTCCAGGAGATCGATCCGATCTGATCGCTTGCCCGGCACGGGATCAGAAGAGCGTGACTTCGCCGCCGGCCGCCGCTTGCGGTCCGGGCGGTGCGATGGGTGCGACCTTCTCGACTTCGCCCGGGACGATGTAGAGTTTCACGCGGCCGTCCGCCGCCCAGAACCGGATCCGACGCGCGGCATTGCCGCCAGTGCTTTCCGAGGCAAGCGGGATGGCTTCGTTTTCCAGAAACTCACGCGCGAAGGCCACGTTCGAGGCGCCGATGTCGCGCAACTGGCGGACCATGTTGGCCCCCCCGAAGAGCTTGGCGACCATGCGGCTCTTGCGCGCCCCGCGCTTGAGCATTCCGTTGATGAGCAGTTCCATGGAGTAGGCGCCGTAGCGTACGTTTTCGCCCTCCTTCCCGGCGCGCTGCGGAAGGAGGAAGTGGTTCATGCCGCCGATACCCGCCGAAGGATCCGTCAGGCAGACGGCAACGCAGGACCCCAGAACGGTGGAAAAGACGTCACCGGTCGCGTTCGAGATGCGGTATTCGCCTTGTATCACGTTGACGATACGGTCTGGTGTCATGGTCATTTCGCGGTCATTCCCGATGTCTTGGCCGGTGCCGGAGCACTGCAGGCGCGCAGCAGGGCGGGACCGATCTGGTCAAGCGGCAGGCAGGACTGAGCCGCACCGAGGTCAATGGCTGCGCGCGGCATGCCGAAGACGACGCTGCTTGCCTCGTCCTGGGCAATGGTCGTCGCGCCGGCATCGCGCAGCCTTTTCATACCGGCCGCGCCATCGCGTCCCATGCCGGTCAGCAGCGCGGCAGCGGCCCGCGGCGCGCCCGGTACGGCGCTCTCGAACAGGCAGTCGACCGACGGCATATGGCCCGACACCGGCTCGCTTCCGACGAGTTCCGTCCGCAGAGGTCTACCGCCCTTAAGTATCAGGTGCGCGCGACTTCCTGCGGCGATGACGATTTCGCCAGGGTGAACTTGGTCCCGATCTACAGCGCGCCTGACCCGCGCTGCGCATTGTCGATCCAGCAGACGCGCCAGGCTTTCCCCGAAGCCGCCGCCGGTGTGCTGAACGATGAAGGTCGGCGGACAATCCGATGGAAAGGCCGCCAGAATTCTCAGCAACGCATCGACGCCGCCGGTCGAGGCTCCGATGAGTATGAAGCGCCCATTGTCTGTCCTGGCGGCGGAAGGGCCGGTTCCGGCCTGTGCGCCACCGGCTGATGGCGCGCGCGCGCGCTGGCGAGCCGAGTGCGTCAATGAGCGGATCTTGTCGATAATTTCCTGCACGGGAAGATCGATTTCGATCGAGAAGATATCGGATTTTCGCACCCAGGGGGCTGGTGCGTCGCGACCGGGCGCATCGCGCTGCCCGGTGATCACGAGCCAGCGAACGTCGAGCGTGGCGAACAGCGCGCGCATGACCTCGAATTCCTCACGCCGGGCGAGGCTTTCGTCAATCAGTACGGCTTTGGGTTCCTGCTCTTCGACTTCGGCGTAGGTTTCCATGAGGTCTCTGGTCCGCGCGACGACACTGATGTCCGACACTGTAGCGAACTGTGCGGCGAGACGGTCGCGAAGTGCCTGGTCGGGATGCGCGATAACGAGGGTGATCTGCTTCATCGTCGAACCTTTCTGGCTATCGCTCGGCGTCTGGGTCGTAGCGCCGGGCCAAGGGCGATTGCCTCGTTGCGGGCTTTGCGGTGCGGCAACAGCAGCACTTTCGGGTGCCTGTCTGTCAGAACATTTCCGGTACGTTCGGTTTGAGTTCCTCGTCCTGCGTGCCTGCCAGCCGCAATGCCATGTCGCGCAGGGTCACAGAGGAGAGTTCCTCAGCAAGATCTAGGCCCCCTCCTTCGGCAAACGTCGCGACAGGCGCTCGGTGTAGCTAGCGAGCGCGTCCGTCGATTGTGCCAATACGTCAAGTTCTTGCAGAGCGGTGATTGCTGCGGTGCCGATGCGGTTGCTTTCGCCCGAATAAATGTGATCCATCCCATGCTCGAGCCTTTCCAGCCGGTGCTGCAGATGGCGAATCTCGCGCGACAAGAGCCATGCCGCGTCGCTTGCCGAGAGGTGGGAAGCGCGTTGGGTCATGGTGTCAGAGCCGCCCCACGACACTTTCGATGCACTGCTTCATCGACAGGGAGGTAAAAGGTTTCTTGATCATGTTGTTCAGGCCGAGCTGCTTGGCTTGGGCAACCATTTCCGGAGTGGGTTTCCCGGTAACCAGTATGAAGCCAATTCGCTGCGTTGACTTGTTCTGGCGGACAGCCTTGAGCAAGCCGAGCCCATCCATGTTCGGCATGTTGAAGTCTGACAGGACAAGATGGACGGGGTTTGCCGAAAGGCGCGCCAGAGCCTTCTGACCGTCATTTTCCGTCTGATAATTCTTGATCCCGATCTCGTCGAGCGCCTGCGTGATAAGGCCACGACTTGTCGCCATGTCGTCGACGACCATAATTCGTAGGGAATCTTTGAGGCTCATGTTTCCCTCCCTTTAGTTGTCGATTGTTCTGATGGCACGATCTTGCGATAGGCAGTGACCCCGACCGAACGGAAGCTCGCGGTCGCCGGCCCCGAAACTCGCTCGCTGTGACCTATGAATAGATATCCGCCGGGCCGGAGCATCTCGGCAAAGCGTGTCCAGAGCTTCTGCTGGGTGTCTTGGTCGAAGTAGATCGCCACATTGCGGCAGAAGATCCCGTCGAAGGGCCCGCGGAAGGGCCAGGTCGTCATGAGGTTGAGCTCGGCAAACGTGACCAGTTTTCCGACATCGTCGGTCATTTCAAAATGGTCCGGATCGCTGTTGCAGCGACGGGTAAATTGCCTGGAAAGGTGCGCAGGGATCGCACTTTGCTCTTCCTTTGGGTAGCGACCGTTTTGCGCCCGCCGGACGATTGCCGGATCGATGTCGGTTGCGAGAACCCTGACGTCGCGGCGATCAATGTCAGCGAGGCTATCCCGTAGCGTCATTGCGATCGAGTAAGCTTCCTGCCCGGAAGAGCACCCAGCCGACCAGAGACGGATGCGTCCGTGATGCCCACAATCCGGCAGCAGCTCGGATGCAAGCATGTCGAAGTGATGCCTTTCCCGGAAAAAGCTCGTCACGTTAGTCGTCAATGCAGTGATCAGTTCAAGGCGCTCGTCAGCCTCGGCATCGTCGTTTAACAGTGCCATGTAATCTTGGAATTTTTCGACGCCGCGGGCGCGGAGGCGCCTGGCGAGGCGTGAATATACCAGAGGTTTCTTGCTGTCCGCGAGGCTCAAGCCATACTCGGCGCGAGCAAGTCGCGCGAGATCCCGGAAGTCGGCGTCTGAAAAGCCGAATTCGCCCGTTCCAGTTTCAGCGGTAGCGAGTATCACACGACTGCTCCGCGGTCGTTGTCGAGCACTGCGTCCAAGTTGACCACGCGCACAACATTGTCGCCAACTGAGATCACTCCCAGAATTGCCTGGCGTGCGGCCTCGGACTTGATGTCAGGCGTTTCCTGAATGGCGGATTTGTTCACCGACAGAATCTCTGAGACGGATTCGACCAGAAGGCCAATTGTCGTATCCCCACAGGCCGCAACTATGACGACGTTCCGTTCGTTGTCGGAGGTCTGGCCCAATCCGAAACGAGCGGAAAGATCGAAGATCGGGATCACCGCGCCACGTAGGTTCATCACACCGAGCACGTCGTCCGGCGTATGCGGCAGCCGTGTTACAGGTGTCCAGCGGCGAATCTCGCGGATTTGCGTGATCTCGAGGCAGAAACTTTGGTTCCCCGCCGAAAAGGTGATGAATTCGAATTGGGCTTCGGTCGGTCCTTCATTTGCATCAAGCATGGCGGAGTTCCGTTCTGGGTTGTGGAGTGGTGAAGAGGACGGGGGCCGCGGGATGCAGTTTCACGACTTCGTCGGGATCAAGGATCAGAGCGATCTTGCCGTCGCCAAGAATGGTCGCGGCCGAGACACCGGGGATGGCGCCATAGTTGCTCTCCAGGCTCTTGATCACGACCTGGCGCTGATCGTGGATGGCATCGACCCTCAGCGCGGCGAGTCCCTGCGCCTCTGTACCGACCAGCAGGAGCACACCGCCGCCGATGTCGTTTGACGACGACGCTAGGCCGAGGTTTCCGGCGACGTCCACGATCGGGACATAGGCGCCGCGGACAGCGATGACCCGGCCATCTGTCCCGATCTGGTGCAGGTCGCGGCGGTTCGGGCGAATGGTCTCGATGATCGAGGAAATCGGGATCACCATGGTCTGGTCGGAAACGCTGATGACGAAGCCGTCCATCACCGCGAGCGTCAACGGAAGCACGATGGTGAAGGTCGTGCCTGCTCCGGGAAGCGATGAGATGGAAACACGCCCGCCCAGTGCCGCAACCGCGTTGCGCACGACATCCATGCCGACGCCGCGACCCGAAAGATTGGAAACGGCGCTGGCCGTCGAAAATCCGGGCAGGAATAGCAGGTTGTCGATGTCCTGGTCCGAGAGTTCGGCATCCGGCGCGATCAGACCCTTCTCGACGGCTTTCTCGAAGATGCGTTTGCGATCGAGGCCGGCGCCGTCATCGATGATCTCGATGAAGACGCTACCGGACCGATGCGATGCTGAAAGGCGGATCGTCCCGGCCGGCTCCTTGCCGATCTCGGTTCGCCGATCAGGGCTTTCGAGACCGTGGTCGACCGCGTTGCGCACCATATGGGTGAGCGGGTCGGCCAGCCGTTCGATCACGGTCTTGTCGACTTCGGTGGAATCACCCTCGGTCACGAGCTTGGCCTTCTTGCCTGTGGCCTCCGAGGCTTCCCTGACGATTCGTGACATCCGCTGGAACAGTGGCTTCACAGGTTGTGCCCGAATCGCCATCACGCCTTCCTGGATGTCGCGCGCGAGAAGCTTGTAGGCCTCGAGTTCGTTGGTGAGATGCGAGACCGCGGGCAGTTCCAGCTCCTCGATCCGTTGGGAGATCATTGCCTGGTTGATGATAAGCTCGCCAACCGTGTTGATGAGGCGATCGACGCGATCGAGGTCGACGCGCAGGGTTGGACGTGGGCCCCGCGGTTCGTTGGCTCCTTGGACCGGGGCTGTCGCAGGTCTGGCATCCTCGACCGTATCCTGCGTCGTCTGCGGCAAGGCCGCTTCGATGCCGGAGGGCGCCAAGGACGTGACGGTTTCGGCTGTCGAGTCTTCGACCTCTGGCTCCGGCTGCTGTTCCGGCGATTGCCCTGATACCCGGATGTCGAGGTCACAAAGCGATTCCACGAACTCGAAGACCTCGTGCAAGACCATTTCGTCTTCGGCTGTGTCGAGGGTCAGCTGCCAGGAGAGCACGGCGTCGTTGGGATCGAACGCGTCGAATTCGGGCAACTCCGAGAGATCGGCGGTCACCTCGAGCGTCCCGAGTTCCGCCAGCGCATCGAAGAGCAGCAGCGGCTCGTGGCCGTTGGCGTAAAGCGCGGCGGTCGGCCGGAAACGGAGCTCGAAGCGGCGCAGCGCGGGCTCAGCGGGCTCGATGGACATGGGCGCCGCTTCAAAATCCAGGCTCAAGGCGTCGAAGCTGAAATCGTCCTGCTTGTCGGACTCTCCGAGGTAGGCCTCGAGTTCCTTCAGAATGGTGCTTTCGGTTTCGCTATCCGGCTCACGCTCGTCACGGGCCGCCTCGACGAGGTCGGCCAGCTGGTCGCCCGAGCGATGGAACAGGCGCATGAGCGCTTCGTCCACCTCGAGGTCATGCGAGCGGACCTTGTCCATCACCGTCTCGAAGGCATGTGCGAAGGCGACCAGCCGATCGAGCCCGAAGGCGCCCGCGCCACCCTTGATGGAATGAACCGCGCGGAAGACCGCGTTCACGACCTCCATGTCGCCCGTGTTTTCCTCCATGGCCGACAGGCCTTCGACCAGCGCTTCGAGGAGCTCCTCGCATTCCTCGAAAAACGTGTCCCGGATCGAGTTTCTCGACATGGTTACACCACGTGTCCAGTAAGCCGCCGCAGCACCGAAACGAGCGAGCCGTCGTCGAAGGGCTTGACGATCCAGCCCGTGGCACCGGCGTTTCGCGCTCGGGTCTTGAGGTCTGCACCGCTTTCGGTGGTGAGCACGATGATCGGAACCGTGGTGCGGTTCGGCCCGGTGCGCAGGGTCTCGATCACGCCGAAGCCGTCCATGTTCGGCATGTTGATGTCTGTGATGACGACATCGGGCTCAACCTCGGTGAACTGCTCGACACCTTCGACCCCGTCGCAGGCGGAATGGTATTCGAACCCGGCGCCCTCCAGCGAGACGCGCAGCAGGTTCCGGATCGTGCGGGAATCGTCGATCGCGAGGACTTTGGTCATTGCATCGGGTCCTTGTCGAAATGATCGGGGGCGAGTCCGAGTCGTTCCAGACCCGCCTGGAACGAGACCGATGTATCGGTCACCCGGAAAGCGACCCCCTCGGCCGCCCATTGCGCCTGTGCCACGAGGAGGATCTGAAGCCGGTGTGCATCGACCCGCAGGACGTCACGTACGGAGATCGACACCGGGGCATGCCGCGCCCCTAGCAGGAAGGGGACGAGGGGATCCTCCCCATTGCGGTTCCGCACCGGGTCGAGGGCGTGAAAATGGACATCGGGCATGGCGGAATCGGCACCTCCTGCAGCGTCGTCTGCCGGCCGGGGCGTCGCGGAGGGAGCCCCGTGCGGCTGGGGCCAGACATACGGGCGGTGTCTTAACAAAGCGTTCTGGAAACACGGCTTTCCGCGCGGCCTTGCAACTGCCCGCCGGATTGCCGATCACTTGTGCAACGGGGGTGCCAGGGGAGGACGACGGCATGACACGACACGGTGGACGGTTGCTGGTGGAATGTCTGGCCGCACTGGGCGCGACGCGCGCCTTCGGGGTGCCCGGCGAAAGCTATCTTGCGGTGCTGGATGCGTTGCACGACACGCCGGGGGCCCCGGATTACGTGCTGTGCCGGCAGGAGGGCGGGGCGGCCTTCATGGCGGCGGCCCACGGCAAACTGACCGGGCAGCCGGGTCTTTGCATGGTCACGCGCGGACCGGGGGCGACCAATGCCTCGATCGGGGTGCACACCGCGATGCAGGATTCCTCGCCGATGATTCTCCTTGTCGGGCAGATCGCGACGGACACCCGCGACCGCGAGGCCTTCCAGGAGGTCGACTACCGCGCGGTCTTCGGCACCATGGCGAAATGGGTGACCGAGATCGACCAGGTCGAGCGCATCCCCGAGATCCTGTCGCGCGCCTGGCTCACGGCGACCACGGGCCGGCCGGGGCCGGTGGTGATCGCGCTGCCCGAGGACATGCTCATGCAGGAGACCGCGACCCCGCCCATCTCGGGCCTGCCACGCGTCCTGCCGCCAGCGCCGGCGCCGGGCGCCGTGGACGAGGCGATGGAGATCCTTCAGGGGGCCGAGAAACCGCTGATCATGTTCGGCGGCAGCAACTGGGACGACGAGGCGCGTGGCGCGTTGCGGCGTTTTGCCGAAGCCTCGGACATCCCGGTTCTGGCCTCCTTCCGCTACCAGGACCAGTTCGACAGCGCCTCACCGGTCTTTGCCGGCGATGCCGGGGTCGGGATGCCGGCCACGACCAAGGCGCTCATCCGCGACGCGGACACGATCCTCGCGCTGGGCATCCGCTTCGGCGAGAACATGACCGACGGCTATTCGCTGCTCGAGGTGCCCGAGCCGCGGCAGAAGGTGATCCACGTGCATGTCTCGGACCGCGAGATCGGCAAGGTCTACGCGCCGACGCTCGGCGTGCATGCCGCGCCCGAGGAATTCGCGCGTGCGCTGACCGGCCCGGTCACCGGTCCCTGGGCCGCCTGGCGCGAGACGGCGCGTGCCGACTACCTGGGCTTCATCGACCGTGCACCGGCGCAACCGGGACCGGTCGACATGGTCGCGGTCTGCGCCTGGCTGCGCGAACGCCTTGCCGGCGAGACGATCCTGACCAACGGGGCCGGCAACTTCACGGTCTGGCCGACAAGGTTCTTCCGCTTCGGTCCGGGCATGCGCCTGCTCGCGCCGCAATCGGGCGCCATGGGCTATGGCATCCCGGCGGCTATCGCGGCCAAGCTCGAGCGACCCGAAGCGACGGTGATCTGCGTCGCCGGCGACGGCGATTGCCAGATGACCGGGCAGGAGCTGGCGACAGCCCGGCAGGCCGGCGCGGCAGTGATCGTGCTTGTTGTGAACAATGGCACCTACGGCACGATCCGGGCGCACCAGGAGCGCGAGTTCCCTGCGCGCGTCAGCGGCACCGAGATCGTGAATCCCGATTTTGCGGCCTGGGCGCGCGCCTGCGGCCGTTCACGGCGAGCGCGTGGAGCGGACCGAGGATTTCGCCGCAGCCTTCAAACGTGCGGAGGCCTCGCCGACGGGGGCGCTGCTCGAACTGGAAGTCTCGAAGGAGGCACTGACCCCATACCGCACGCTGAGCCAGATCCGGGGGGCGGCGCAGGGCTGACCGTACGGCCGCGGCGCCTGGCGCGGGCCCTGTCGGGATCGAGCCGCCAAAACTGCCAGCCTGCAAAGGTGCGCGGCCCGTTCCCGGTCGCGTGCCGGGCGCTCCGTCACCATCCGGGCCGTGGGGCGCCGGCATCGCTCGGCAACACGCGCAACGGCGCACCGAGACCTCCGAGCGCCTTTCGCCTCCAATGGCTCAAGGGCGTTGCGACAAGGTGGCGCCTGACCTTAGGCTCATGGCCACAAGGAGAGGCAACATGGCAATCGGACGTTCACCCCGGCGCAGCGAAATTGCGGTCGCGGTCTTCACGGGGGCCTACGTGCTCCTGTTTGCCGCCTCGTTCCTTCTGCGCGGCAACTACGAGTTCATCGTCTACGTGATCACGATGCTGGGCCTGATCGGTCTCGTCGGCGGCAGCCTGCGGTCGGCCGAGTATCCGGTCTCGATGCTCTGGGCGCTGTCCGGCTGGGGGCTGCTGCACATGGCGGGCGGGGGCGTGCCGGTGGGGGAGAGCGTTCTCTACTCGGCGCAGGTCATTCCGATCACGCCGGAGAACGGCGAAATGACGCTTCTCAAATACGACCAGCTCGTCCATGCTTACGGCTTCGGCGTGACCGCATGGGTGCTCTGGTACCTGATGCGCCGGCACTTTCCGGTTCTGGGCGGGACGAAGACGATTTTCGTCTACCCGGCGCTGGGCGCGATGGGACTTGGGGCGACCAACGAGATCATCGAGTTCATTGCGGTGTTGTCCGTCCCGGAAACGAACGTCGGAGGCTACTACAATACCGCGCTGGACCTGGTGTTCAACGCATTGGGCGCAATCGGCGCCATGATGGTGATCGCGCTGACCGGCAGCGGTCGTGACAGGCGGGAGCGCCGAGAGACGTCCCGGACCTGATCGGTTCCGTCTCCGACTTCAGGTGGGAGGCACGCAATCAGCCCGGATGTCTTGGACCGGATCCTCCGGCGAGCAGGATTGGCCCGACACGGGGTAGGTCCCGGGTTGTGGTCCATCGCAGGCGGTCAACGCCAGCAGACCGGACAGCAAGGTGGCGATTGGGAAAGCTCTCATGGCGGGCGTCCTTTTCCTCTGCGGGACAAGCCGCGTGCATGGAATTTGCGGACAGATCCGCAGAACACCGCGAGAGCCCTTTGACGGCTTTCGGGTAACTGGCGTCTGTCCGGATCCGGGCAAGCGGCGGAACGGAGCCCAATCATGCGGTCCCCGCGCCTTGGCGTCGTTGACGAACGTCAAGACATCACAGGGCCTTCGGCCTCTGGGCCTGCCGTGGTGATGACTGCGTTCGGAGTCTCGATTTCGCGGGAAAGTAATGTGGAGGCGAGTACCGGAATCGAACCGGTGTACACGGATTTGCAATCCACACGGAAATCCAGCCTTTTCAGGGGGGATGTGTTTCAAAAACACCCCCGACAAATCGTGAACAGACCGCGAAAGTTTCAAATGCCGATTTGACCGGGGCAAACGAAAACCCCGGCGCGCTGGCGGGCGCGGCCGGGGCTGAGGTCAAGGCTCTGGAGAACCTTCACGACGAAGGTACCGCATCGCCGGCGGCGCGTCACCCCATCATCGCGCGGCACTGGGGGGCGCTGGTATGAGCAATCGCAGGACACGCCGCGCATGGGCCGCGGCGCTCCGCAAGCACACCCGCCCGGGCCGCGTTCTTCACGCTGAGATCCGTCACGACAACGCTTGCCTGATCCACTCGCCCGCCCGTGTCTGCACCTGCGATCCAGACCGCGTGCTTCGGGACGATGACGGCAAGGTGTTGGAGACGGTCAATGGCGCCGGGCCCTTCGACCCGCTGGAAATGAGGGGGGCCACAGGATGACGAAAGCAACCTCTTTCTCGAGCATGATGCAGCGCCGGCACCTCGGGGTATCTCGAGCGCTGGGATACGCCCTCACGCTCGGAACGCACGAGGCATGGTCAGACTTCCGCCGTGTGATCGCTATACGCCTCTCCGAGGAGGAGTGCGCAGGGCTGGCATTCTGGGCGCTTCGATCGCTCTCCGATGACCACGCGGCAGCGACCATGCAGGCGGTGGCGGATCTTCTGGATATTCCGTCACCGGCCGGAGCGCCGATTGCGCCCTTGGGCGACCTGATGGACCAGGCAGCATTCTGGGCCGATATGGCTGACCCAGCTGAGGCCGAGGCGTATTGCCTCTGCACGTTCAATCGGATGCCATCGGCTCGGCAGGCCGCCTTCCTCGACTACGTTCAAGGGAGGAATGCGGCTTGATGCGACCTTTCGCGGACTACGATGCGCAAGATCAGGCGCACCGGCAGGAACATCTAGGGCACCCAGGCGATAAGCCAGGGAGAGTCTGAAAAACCTCGCGCCTTGGCCGGGTTGAGGTAGACTGGGCGAGACGAAGAAGGATGCCCACCGATGCCCAAGCAACCTGCGTTTCCCGGTCTCCGCCACGCGATGAAGAAGAAGCAGACCCGGCGTGAGAAGTTTCTCGCGGAGATGGACGCGGTGGTGCCTTGGATGCGTCTGCTGGCGCTGATCGAGCCTCATTATCCGAAGGTCGGGCCGAAGGGCGGTCGGCCGCCGATGCCACTGGAGACGATGCTGCGGGTGTATTTCCTGCAGCAATGGTATGCGCTGAGCGATCCCATGGCTGAGGAGATGCTCTACGACAGCGAGTCCATGCGCCGGTTCGCAGGCATCGAACTCGGTGATGATCGTGTCCCGGATGAGACGACGATCCTGAACTTCAGACACCTGCTGGAGAAGCACGCGCTGACGGAGCGTTTGTTCGTTGAAGTGAACAAACATCTGGCCGATCAGGGCATCACGCTGCGCTCGGGCACACTGGTCGATGCGACGATCATCGACGCGCCGTCCTCGACCAAGAACGAAGCCGGGGCGCGCGATCCGGAGATGTCGTCAACGAAGAAGGGCAATGACTGGTTCTTCGGGATGAAGGCGCACGTTGGCGTCGATGCCGAGAGCGGCATCGTGCATAGCCTCGAGACCACCACGGCGAAGGTGCATGACAGCCAGGTCTGGGATGAGCTCCTCCATGGCGAGGAGACGTCGGTGTGGGCGGACAAGGGCTATGTCAGCGCTGCGCGCGAGGCCCATTTCTCCGGCCCGGACAAGTTCTGGGGCGTCATGCGGAAGGCGCCGAAGGGCGCTGCGCTGGACCCCATCGACGAGCACATCAATCGGATTATCGCGATGGTGCGGGCGCGGGTGGAGCATCCATTCCGCGTGCTCAAGCGCCAATTCGGGTATCTGAAGACCCGCTACCGTGGCCTCGCGAAGAACCGCGCGCAACTCTTCACGCTGTTCGCCCTCGGCAACCTGTTCCTCGTACGAAGAAAGCTGATGCCATGAGCCGGACTCTGTCCGAGGACCCCGTTTCGGGGCCTCAACAATGCCAAATCCGGCGAAATCAAATGCGCCTCGGGCTCACGCACCGATTTCACAGCCCGGATGGCCGGATGTCGGCGAAGCCGAAGCCGTAGTTCAGACCTTCCCCAGAAACTGGGCGGCGGTCTCGGTTCTATTCCGCGGCATCCCTCAAAGGGAGGCCAGTCAAGCCACGCGAGTGGCTGGTTCATGGGCTCATCCCTCAGAAGACCGTGACCCTGTTCGGCGGCGATGGCGGCACCGGCAAGAGCCTACTGTCTCTGCAACTGGCCGTGGCCGTTGCGACCGGAGGCGGCTGGATCGGCAGGGGCGTTAGCGAGGGCCGCGTAATCTACATGAGTGCCGAGGACGACGAGGATGAGCTGCACCGCCGTGTGGACGACATTCTGCGGGCTGAGCGCCGCGACTATGACGACCTGCCCGGCCTCACCCTGCGCTCTCTGGCGGGCGAGGATGCGCTCCTGGCGCTCGAGGGCCAAGTGCAGCTCATACAGTCCGAACTCTTCAAGGAACTGGACCGCCGCGCTGCCGACGAGAGTCCCGCGCTGATCGTCATCGACACCTTGGCTGACGTCTACCCGGCCAACGAGAACGACCGGGCCAAGGTTCGCCAATTCATCGGGATTCTGCGCAGTCTCGCGATCAAGCGCGGATGTGCGGTCCTGCTACTGGGGCATCCGTCGCTCACCGGCATTTCCAGCGGCACTGGCGCCTCGGGCTCAACCGCCTGGAACAACTCCGTGCGCTCGCGCCTCTACCTGTCCCGGATCATGGACGATGGTTTCGAGGCGGATCCCGACCGCCGTGTCATGACCACGATGAAGGCCAACTACGGCCGCGTGGGGGAGGAGACGCACATGAAGTGGCATGACGGTGTGTTCGTCGCTGAGGTGTCCGAGCAGGGCCTCGACAAGCTTGCGGCAGGGGCCAAGGCGCAGCGTGTCTTCATGAAGCTTCTGGCAGCCTATACCGCGCAGGGCAGACAGGTGAACCACGCGGGCGGTTCACGCTATGCCCCCAAGCTGTTTGCTGAACACCCCGACAACGAAGGTATGACCAAGCGCGCGCTCAAGGCGGCGATGGAAGGGCTATTGGCGACGGGAAAGATCAGGATCGAGACTGCGGGGCCAGCGTCCAGGCGCACCTCTTACATCGTGGAGGCAGGCTGATGAACGCCTGCAATACCCCCTTCATCCCCCCTACGAAAGTGGGTTCGGTAGTGCCTTCACCCCCCCTGCAATACCCGCTTCATCCCCCTAGCCAAACACACCCCCATACCCCCAAGGGCTGTGCGCACGCCCTGAGAGGCGTTGCGCGCCCTGGGAAATGCCGGAAGGAGGCAGAGAGCATGTCGCAACAGAACCCACCGCTCGACCGCTGGCGCTTCGACGCCATCACGACCGGCCCGGAGAAGCTCTGGGGCTTGAGCGCAATCGCAACGGCCATCGGCGTGAGCGTCGACAAGGCCCGACGCCTGGCACGTCTACCCGACTGCCCGATCTACCGCCCGGACGGCCAGCGCTACTTCGCGCTCCGCTCCGAGCTGAACGCATGGCTGAAAAGGAAATGACCATGAGCAAGGCACGTATCGAGATCACCAAGGGTATGGTCGACTGGCAGGAGCATTTCACCGACGCTGGGCGCAGACCGGTACTCGATATGATCGGGCGCGAGGTCTTCTTCATCGACATGGTCGAAGAGGATGGTAGCAGGCTCAACCTCTGGATCGTCGACACCTACGAGAAGGCGATCTTCTATGCCGAGAGTGCAGCGCACTCCGAGGGCTACGCGGTGGATGACCTGGTGTTGGCTGAGGGCAAGTGACACCCGGGGCGGGGGGTGGTCCCGGACTTTGGGCCACCCTTGGGGACCGGCGCGGGGAGGCGCGCGCAAGATCGGCCCGAATCTGGATTTTCGCCGGTCATGAAAACCCACGAAAACCAATGAAAACCTGCAGTCTGCAATCTGCACATGCCCGCCTGGTGGCGCGACACTGTGGGCATGTGGCCATTCAAGCGCAAATCCCAGACCGAGACCGAGACGAAGGGGCTCGCCGAACCGGGCGATGACCTCTACGCGCTCTTCGGCATCACGCCGACCGCGACCACCGGTACGGTGGTGACGCCCGACGCGGCGCTGCGGGTGCCGGCGGTGGGCTCCGCGATCCGCGTCATCTCCGAGGCAGTGGCCACGCTCGACGTGAGCGTGAAGCGCATCCAGGCGGACGGAACCGAGATCGCCGCGCCCGGTCACCCGGTCCTGCCGCTGCTCCGCGACGAGGCGAACGACTGGACCGATGGCTTCTCGCTGATCCGGGATCTCGTGATCGATGCCCTCTCCGACGACAAGGGCGGGGTGGCCTACGTCAACCGCCTGGGCGACGGGCGCATCGCCGAGATCATCCGATACCGCCGGGGCGTGATCGACGTGCAGTTCGACCAGACCACCGGCGAGCCGAGCTACAAGATAGACAGCCGCACGGTGCCGGCCTCGGACATCATCCACCTTCGCAGTCCCTTCGGACGTGCGCCGCTCTCGCTGGCCCGCGAGGCCATCGGCGTGGCGCTGGCGCTCGACCTCCACGCGGCCCGCCTCTTTGGCCGTGGTGCCCGCCCCTCGGGCGCCCTGAAGTTCCCGAAGGGCATGGGCGAGGAGAGCGTGAAGAAAGCCCGCGCCGCCTGGCGGACGACCCACGAGGGCGAGGACAGCGGCGGGCAGACGGCGATCCTCTACGACGGCGCCGAGTTCGAGCCCTTCACGTTCAACTCGACCGACAGCCAGTTCCTCGAGAACCGCAAGTTCCAGATCCTCGAGATCGCCCGCGCCTTCCGCGTGCCGCCGTCCATGCTCTTCGACCACGACCGCGCGACCTGGTCGAACACGGAGCAGATGGGCCGCGAGTTCCTGAGCTACACGCTGGAGCCCTGGCTGCGCGCCACCGAGGGCGCCCTGCGGCGCGCGCTCTTCACCCCCGAGGAGCGCGGCACCTATGCCGTCCGCTTCGACCGTGACGACCTGACCCGCGCCGATCTCTCGACCCGCTCGACCGTGATCAACTCGCTGATCGCGTCCCAGGTCATCAACCCGAACGAAGGCCGGTCCTGGCTGGGCCTGGCGCCCCGCGAAGGCGGCGATGCCTTCCTGAACCCGAACATCAGCGAGGCCCCGGGCGGGTCCAGCGCCGACGAGGAGACCGACGATGCAGCTTGACGATATCCGCGCCTTCTCCGCCGACCAGGAGCGCGGCGCGTGGTTCGATCTTCTCGACCCCGTGACGGGCGGGCAGACCGGCATCCGCATGAAGCTGGCGGGGCCGGACAGCGAGATCCAGAACCGTGCCCGCCTGCGACTGGCCGACGATCTGTCCGAGGTGGCGGACGCCGAGGGCCGGGTCACCGCCGAGGCGCGGGAGCGCGCCCGGATCGAGAGCCTCGCGCGCTGCGTGCTCGCCTGGGAGATCTCCGAGGATGGCGAGCCGGTGCCCTTCACGCAGGCCAATGTGGTCCGCCTGCTCAAGGCGGCCGCGTGGGTCCAGGCGCAGGTGGACGGCTTCGCCTCCGACCGCGCCGCATTCCGGAGGGCCGGTTGATGGAGCGCGTCTACCTGGAGACCAAGCTCGACGCTTCGGACGATGGAAGCATTGAGGGGCTGGCATGGCCCTACGCGCAGGGCGACCGCGTCGGAGACTGGATCAGCAAGGGGGCTTTCACCGGCACCTCGCTCCCGATGCCCATGCTCTTTGCGCACGACCAGAAGGAGCCCGTGGGCGTCTGGGAGGCCGCCGAGGATCGCGATGACGGGCTGCACCTCAAGGGCCGCCTGCTGGTCGACGACGTGGTCCGTGCCCGCGAGGTCAGCGCTCTGGTGCGCTCCGGCGCGGTTCGCGGCATCTCCATCGGTTTCCGAACCAAGAAAGCGACACCCCGACCGCGCGGCGGCCGGACGATCCAGGAACTGGAGCTCCTCGAGGCGAGCCTCGTGGCAATCCCCATGCATCCCGGCGCGAGGGTCACCTCCGCCAAGACGGCGGTGCGGGCCCTGGGCCTCGCCGCCACCCTGCAACGCGCCGCGGCGCAGCTCGCAAAAAAGGAATCCTGATGCGACACATGAGCAAGACCGAGCTGCTGGGCAGCGCGGCGATCACCCTGAAAGACGGCGGCGAAGACGATCCCGACGATATCGTCACCAAGGCCATCGGCGATCTCACTGCGACCGTGAACAAGCGGCTCGATGACATCGAGGCGAAGACCGACACCACGAAGATCGAGGAACGGCTCGATAAGATCGAGGCGAAGTCGAACCGCGCCAAGGGCGGCGATGACGCCGACCCCGACGAGCAGGCCGAGGTCGAGAAGAAGGCCTTCGGCACCTACCTGCGCCTCGGCAACCAGACCCCGCCCGACGAGATCAAGGCGCTGACCGTCTCGAACGATCCGCAGGCGGGCTATCTCGCGCCGGCGGAGATGAGCACCGAGTTCGTCCGCAACCTGGTCGAGTACTCGCCGATCCGCTCCATCGCCAGCGTTCGCGGCATCACGGGCCCCTCGGTGAAGTACCCCAAGCGCACCGGCGTCACGAACGCGCAATGGGAAGGCGAGGCCGAGGAATCGGAAGAGAGCGCGCCCGCCTTCGGTCAGCTCGAGGTGCTGCCGCACAAGCTCACCACCTTCACGGACATCTCGAACGAGCTGCTCTCGGACAGCGGCGGCACGGCCGAGGCCGAGGTCCGCATGGCGCTGGCCGAGGACTTCGGGAAGAAGGAGGGCACGGCGTTCGTCAACGGGACCGGCTCCGGGCAGCCCGAGGGCCTGATGACCCATGCCGACATCGCGGAGACCATCAACGGTTCCACGTCCGCGCTTTCGGCCGACAAGATGATCGACCTGATGTACGCGCTGCCGGCGATGTACCGGAACGCGGGCACGTGGCTGATGAACGGCACGACCCTCGCCGCGGTGCGTAAGCTGAAGGACGGCGACGGCCGCTTCCTCTGGCAGCCCAGCTTCCAGGCGGGCCAGCCCGAGACGATCCTCGGCCGTCCCGTGGTCGAAGCGGTGGACATGCCGGACATCGCCTCCGGGGCCTTCCCGATCCTCTACGGCGACTTCTCCGCCTACCGGATCGTGGACCGTCTCTCCATGTCGATCCTCTCCGATCCGTACACGCAGGCGCGCAAGGGCGTGACCCGCATGCACGCCACCCGCCGCGTCGGCGGCCGCGTCCTGCAGGCCGCGCGCTTCCGCAAGCTCAAGATGTCCACCAGCTGAGGAGAATGATCCATGCGTGACATCGCATCCAACATCGGCCCGGTACAGGCGGTCGCACCGCAGGTGCTCTCGGCCACGAACACCTCGGCCGCCATCGATCTCCTCGGCTTCAACGCCGCGGCGGTGGTGGTCAACACCGGCGCCATCGTCTCCTCCGGCGACTTCACCGCGAAGCTGCAGGAGAGCGACACGACCACCTCGGGCGATTTCACCGACGTGGCGGCCGAGCACCTGGTCGGGAGCTTCCCGGCCAGCCTCGCGGCCGACAGCGTCGTGAAGGTCGGCTATATCGGCCATAAGCGGTACGTCCGCACGGTCATCACGCAGAACAGCGGCACCTCCATCGCCGCCGGCGCGGTGATCGTGAAGGGGCACCCCGCAGACGCCCCGGTCAGCTGATGCCCTCGCGCGGGCCTCGCATCTGTGGTTGCGGCAGCCGGGTTGCCCCCGGTGCGCGCTGCCCTTGCGAGGTCCGGCGGGACGCAGAGCGCAAGGCCCGTCACGACCGGAAGCGACCGAACAGCAGCCAGCGCGGCTACGGCGGCACTTGGGAGCGCATGGCGAAGGCCTTCCTCCAGCGCCGCGAGAACCGCCGCTGCAAGTGGCCCGGCTGTGACCAGCGAGCCCGGCACGTCGATCACATCATTCCGCACAAGGGCGACCCGGCCCTCAGGGATGACCCGTCCAACTGGCAGGGCCTCTGCGCCCATCATCACAACAGCGCCAAGCAAAGACTGGAACGGCGCACCTACAAGAGGACCTGAACCATGCCCGTATTCGCAACGGCTGGCGCCAAGCTTTCCATCGGCAGCGCCCTGGCAGCAAAGACCGCCGACTTCGTGGCCAGCGACTTCGACTCCGAAACCTGGACCCAGATCAAGGAGCTCGAATCCCTGGGCAGCTTCGGCGACACCGCACAGGAGATCACGTTTGAATCGATCTCCGACCTTCGCACGAAGCGCTTCAAGGGAACGCGTTCCGCAGGCACCATGGAAGTGGTCTGTGGGATCGACTACGCCGACGCCGGGCAGCTTGCCGCCATCGCGGCGGAGAAGACCGACGACAACTACGCGTTCAAGCTGGAGTTCGATGACGCACCGGAAGGCGGCACGCCCTCGGAGCGCTACTTCGTGGCCATGGTGGGCGGTGCCTCGGAGCAGCTCGACACGGCGAACAACGTCATGAAGCTGAACCTGACGCTCTGGATCAACTCCAACGTGGTGCGCGTGAACGCGGCCGAGGCGGTCTGAGGCTGATCCATGGCCATCGTGACGGTTTCCGAGATCAAGGAGCAGCTATCGTTCACCGATGACATCGGATCGGTGGATGATCCGCTGCTTCAGCGTAAGCTCGACGCGGCTCAGAACCATGTCGAGCGCCTTCTCGGGTTCAAGATCGAGGAGACCTTCGGCGGCGAGGATCAGGACCCGGTTCCGCCAGCGCTGATCGAAGCCGTCAGCCAGCTGGCGGCATGGTGGTATGAGCAGCGCGAGGCGGCGGGCGACGGCGCCCGCGAGATCCCCTTCGGCGTGCGCGAGATCGTCACCGAGTACCGGGAGTTCACGTTCTGATGGCAGATGATGGCGGCCTGTCGAAGTTCCAGAAGCGGATGAAGGCGATCCCCAAGGCGGCGCGCGAGGCGGTGCAGCCCGCGCTCGCGACGGGCGGTTACGAGATCCAGGAGGCCATGGAGCGCCTCGCGCCGGAGGACACCGGCGACCTCGTCGGATCGATTGCCGTGACGCTGCCGGGGCATGCCACCCCGCCGTACTCCATGCCGGGCGGTTCCTATGTCGTGCCCGAGAACCAGGTCGCGGTGACGGCGGGCAACACCGATGTGCGCTACGCCCACCTGGTCGAGTACGGCACGCGCCTGGCGCCTGCAAAGCCCTTCTTCTGGCCGGGCTTCCGGATCGCCCGCAAGCGCGCCGAGAACCGCGTCAAACGCGCGATCTCCAAGGCCATCCGGGAGGCGCGCTGATGTCCGCAGATCTTGCCGTTCAGAAGGCCATCCGCGCCCGTCTCGTCGCGATCACGGCGGTGACGGACCTCGTGCCCGCGTCCAGCATCATCGACCGCAACTCGAGCCCGGCACCGCGCCCGAGCATCGTGATCGGCGATGCCCAGGTGATCGATGAGGGCAACAGCATCGCCCGGACTCGCGAACGGATCTTCCACACCGTGCACGTCTGGAAGACCGAGCCCTCGCGCGAGGGCGTGAAGGAGATCATGGCCGCGATCCGCACGGCCCTGCGCAGCGGGCGTCTCGACCTCGGGCCGGGCTACCACTGCGCCGACTGGCGGGTGAGCAACATGCGCGCGCTGTCCGACCCGGACGGGGAGACCTCGCACGGCGTCATGGTCGTGGACGTGCTGGCCGAGGAGGTCTCGTCATGAAGGCGGGCAAGATGGTGCACGTGATCGAGATCCAGCAGTCCGCGACCACGGTCAACGACGCGGGCACTCCGAAGAAGACCTGGTCGAAGCTGGCCACGCTGCGCGCCGAGCTGATTGAGCAGAGTACCGAGGAGTTCCTGCACAACGCGGGCGACACCAGCGTCATGACGCTCGCCTTCCGCACCCGCTACCTCGCGGGCATCACCGATGAACACCGCGTGAGCTTCGACGGGCAGGCCTTCGATATCGAGAAGATCGTGACCATCGGGCGGCGCCGGGGGCTGGAGTTGCGATGCAAGGCGGTGTCGCCATGAGGGGAACGAAGCCGCAGCTGATGACCGATTCCGAGGCGCTGGAGCATATCCCGGCGCCTGACTGGTTCTCGGTGCACGCCCGCGCGGAATGGGACCGGGTCATGCCGATCCTCTCGGAACGGCGCATCCTCACCGATGCGGACCTCGGGAGCCTCGAAAACTACTGCCTGGCCATCGGCACCGTCCGCGAGATGGAGACGCACCTGCAGGAGCACGGGCACATCCTGATCGACATCGAGGGCAAGATGAAGCGCAACCCGGCTGTGGGCGTGCAGTCCGATGCCATGACCCGCGCGCGCCTGCTGGCGGCCGAGCTGGGCCTCACGCCGGTCTCGCGGTCCCGACCCGCGATCCGAGAGGACGAGCCGGAGGAAGGCGATGACCCGCTCAACGTATCCTGAATGGATCTACGACGGCTCGGAGATCCCGGACCCGCTGGGCTTCGGCGAGCGGGCCGTGAAGTTCCTGCGCATGCTGCGCCATCCGAAGTCGGGTAAGGCCTTCCAGCTGGACCCGTGGCAGGAGCGCATCGTGCGGCGCATCTACGGCCCGCGCCACGAGGATGGATCGCGGATCGTGAAGACGGTGGTCGGGCTCATTCCGAGAGGGAACAGGAAGACCTCTCTGGCCGCCGCGCTGGAGGCGCTGCACACGGTTGGGCCGGAGGCGGTCCCCGGGGGCGAGGTCATCACCTCGGCATCGGACCGCAAACAGGCGCGCATCGCCTACGAGGAACTGCGCGGACTGATGCTCGCTCACCCGCGCATCGCGTCCCATGTGCGCCCGCTCGACTACCGCAACCGCATCGTCTACCCCAAGCTCCGCAGCTTCTGCGAGGCCATCAGCGCGGATGCCGGGACCCAGCACGGCCGCACGCCGGTCTTCGTGCTGGCTGACGAGCTTCACGCCTGGAAGAAGCGCGAACTCTGGGACGTGCTGCGCTCCGGCCTGGTGAAGACGCCCGGCTCGCTTCTCGTGGTCGCGACGACCGCAGGGCGGGGGCAGGAGAACATCGCGTGGGACATCGTGGATGACGCCCGCCGCGTGGCGCGCGGGGAGGTGGATGACCCGTCCATCCTGCCGGTGCTTTTCGAGGCCGAGCGGGATTGCGACTGGCAGGACGAGGAGGTCTGGTTCCGCGTGAACCCCGGCCTGCGCCACGGGTATCCCGACATCGAGGGCCTGCGGCAGCTCGCGCGGGAAGGAGAGCGTCGGATCGGGGACCGCGAGGCTTTCCGCCAGCTGAACCTGAACATCTGGCTCGACCACGCCACCGATCCCTTTGTCGAGATGCACATCTACGACGAGGGCCGGGGCGCGGTCGATCTCGACGACCTGGAGGCGCGGCAGCCGCCCTGCTGGCTGGGCGTGGACCTCTCCAGCAACTCGGACCTGACCGTCATCGTGGCGTGCTGGCGCGACGGCGACGACGGCTTCCAGGTGGCGCCCTTCTTCTTCTGCCCGGAGGACAACCTGCGCGCCCGCGAAGACCTCTCCGGGGTGCCGTACACGACCTGGGCGGACGAGGGGCTGATCACGCCGACGCCGGGCAACGTGGTGGATTTCCGGGCCGTGGAAGACCAGGTGCGCGAGCTTTGCGCCCGCTTCAACGTGCAGGAGATCGCATTCGACCCGCACCTCGCGCGGAACATGCTCAATGATCTGCTGGAAGACGGCTTTCCGGCGGTCGAATTCCGGCAAGGGTGGGTCTCCATGGCACCGGCGGTGAAGGAACTGGAGCGTGCCATCATAGGCCGGAGGTTCCGCCACGGAGGCCACCCGGTGCTGCGCTGGAACTTCTCCAACATCGAGGTGCGCACGGACAGCGCCGGGAACCGCGCGTTCCACAAGGGCAAGAGCCGGGACAAGATCGACGGGGCCGTCGCGGCGGCCATGGCAGTGGCGCGCTGCGCGGCCGACGAGGGTGGCATGGTGACCGC
The DNA here is from genome assembly GCF_000442255.1 of Salipiger mucosus DSM 16094. Taxonomy (GTDB): domain Bacteria; phylum Pseudomonadota; class Alphaproteobacteria; order Rhodobacterales; family Rhodobacteraceae; genus Salipiger; species Salipiger mucosus. The sequence goes on from NZ_KE557273.1 coordinate 908,660, forward strand.
TGCCGACTGGTTCACCGAAGACATGTGGACGGCATAGGAGGCCACGCGATGGATGAAGAACGGCTGATCGTGGCGCTTGAAGCGCGCATCCGCGACTTTGAAAAGAACATGCAGAAGGCAGAGCGGCGCGGGACGCAGTCCTATCAGCGGCTCCGCAGTGGCTCGCGCATGGCCACCAGCGCCATGGAACGCGACATGCTGCGCTCCACGAGCAGGATCAACCAGGCGCTCGCGACCACCTCCACGCGCATCGGGGCGGTCGGCAAGGCATTCGCAGTCGGCGCCATTACGGCGGGGTTCGCGGCCATCGCACGCGGGGCCACGGCTGCCGTTCGCAGCATGGCGGAGATCGACAGCCAGGCACGGCAGGCCGGGCTCAGCGTGACCGCCTTCCAGGAGCTGACCTTCGTCTCCGAGCAGAACCGCATCGGCGTGGATGCCATGGTGGACGGGCTCAAGGAACTGCAGCTGCGCGCCGACGAGTTCATCGTGACCGGCAAGGGCGCGGGGGCCGAAGCCTTCCAGCGGCTCGGGTACGGCGCGGAAGACCTCGCCCGCCGACTGGAAGAGCCCGAGCAACTGTTCCTCGATATCATCGGACGCATGGAGGACCTCGACCGCGCCGCGCAAATCCGCGTGGCCGACGAGGTGTTCGGCGGCACGGGCGGCGAGCGCTTCGTTGAACTGCTGCGGCAGGGGAAGTCGGGCATCCGCGAGATGATGGATCGCGCCCACGACCTCGGCGCCGTGATCGAGGAGGACACCGTCAGCAAGGCGGCCGAGCTCGACCGGAAGTTCGCCGAGATCACGCGGCGCGTTTCGACACTGGCCAAGACCGTCGTGGTCGATCTGGCCGGGGCCATCGAAGACGTGGTGACGATGGACGTTGACGAGATCTTCGGATCGGCCGAGCGCGCCATCGCCATGATGGGCGAGGAAAACTACCGCGCCATGAAAGACGGCGCGCAGGCCACCGAGGAGCAGCGCGAGACCGTCGAAGACCTGGCGAACACCTACGACGAGCTGTTCCGCGCGATCAACGCGGCGACCGGCCCGGACGGCATCCGCCTCATGGACGTGGCCGACCTTCCCGCAGCGCACGAGCTGGCAGGCATCCTGCAGGACATCGAACGCGAGATGCAGGCCTTCAAGACGGGCAGCAGCAACGCGGGCGAGTTCGAGGAGGCCGTCACTGACCTGGTGGGCGAGGCACAGGACCTGATCGCGGAACTGAGCGCGGTGGACGCGCAGCGCTTTGGCAACGTGGTCTCGGCAATCGGCGGCATCGCCGACGCCCTGGTGACCGCTGCAAACAACGCGGCCACGCTTCGACAGAACCTGCCCGCCGGGGATGATGGCGCGATCTCCTACGGGCCGCAGAACGGCCGGCGGCCGAGCGTGGATCTCCGCCCCGGCGAGAACGCCCCGGAGACCTCGGTACGCCCGAGGCTGCCCAGCGTGAACTTCGGCTTTGGAGGCTCCTCGGGATCGAGCGGTGGCAGCTCCGGCGGTGGCGGAGGCGGCGGAGGCCGCAGCGTTGACGACTACCGGCGCGAGGTGGAGCGCACCCGCGAGGCGGTGGCGCGGCTGGAAGCCGAGGCCGTTGCCCTGGCGGCCGTGGCCGAGACGGGCTTCGAATACGGCGATGCGGTGGACTACGCGCGGAAGAAGGCCGAGCTGCTCTACGAGGCGCAGGCGGCCGGGAAAGAGGTGACGCCCGAGCTACGGGCCGAAATCGATGAGCTGGCACAGGCCTACGCGCGGGCGGGGCAGGCGGCCGACGATGCCTCCGACAAGCTCGACAGGATCGAGGAGAACACCGAGCGCGGCGCGGATGCGATGACCGATCTCTTCACATCCATTCTCGACGGCTCCAAGACGGCGGGCGAGGCGCTCCGCGACCTCCTGATGCAGATCATCGAGATCCAGCTCCAGCAGCGCATGATGGGCCTCGCAACCAGCGGTGGGGGCGGCTTCTTCCAGGCTATTGGCGGCCTTCTCGGAGGTGCGCGCGCTGGCGGTGGGCCGGTTCGGGCAGGCGTGCCCTACCTGATCAACGAGCGGACGCCGCAGAGCGAGATGTTCGTGCCGTCCGAGTCGGGCGGGGTGCTCAACGTCCCCCAGGCGCAGGCGGCGCTATCTCAGCGCGCGACGAAGAGTGAAGGCTCGCTCGACCTCAACCTGAAAGGCGCCATTGACGTGGGCGTTGACGGCGAGGGCAACGTGAAGGCCATGGTGCGCGACATGGGTGTCACGGCGACACGGCAGGGCGCAACGCTGGCGGTCAATCAGATGAAGACGGAACTGCCCGGCTGGATGCAGAGACTGAAAACGCACGGAGCGCTGTGATGACCCGGAACGGTAGACTGTCCAACCGCCTGTGTGGGGCTCTGGAAGCGCACCTGCAGGGGGACCGACTCCGGGCGCCCGAGGGATCGGCGCCGGTCTGGAACGCCTTCCAGGCGCTTTCACGGGCGCGCTCCTGCGGGCCTGCGGGACCGAACCCGATCAGTTTCCCGGAAATCGAGGCGTGGTGCCGCCTGATGCGCGTGCCGCTTGAGCCGCACCACGTCGAAGCGATTACCGCCATGGATCGTGTCTGGATGGAGCAGGCCTACGCGAAAGGGGCGGGCGGCAAGCCGACCTCGCCGCTCACCGCCGCCGCCTTCGATGCGTTCATGAGGTAATGACGCTAGAATACACGTCAGAAGGGGCCGTCTGTCACGAACCGGAATTCCTTCGTAGACTCTGTCTGGCCACTGAAGGACATCACCGAACTACCTTTCGCGATATCGCTCATTGAGCGGTTTAGGTCCAGTTGGGCCTGGTCCGTCACATATTCTCCGGCGATCCGAATGACCTCGTCTTTGGTGTCCCAATTGTCGCAGTCAGCGCAGCCATATAAGGTTTCTCCGTCCGCACCTTCCTTCGATCCAACGGGAGCCTTGCAAAGACCACAAAGAATTGGGTGGCTCGTGGTGTTGTCTTGATCGTCGTCACTCATGAGATCTCCAGCGTACGTCTTCACTCAGGTTGTGTAACAGAAATGTTGAGTTTTGTATCGCGGATGGTCACTCAACATTTTTGTTACGTCTCTCAACATCCGCGATACTCTTTCGCGGTAGTAATGGGGAGAGGGCGGGAGAGGGTCGGTTTCGGCCCCCTGGGGGTGGCTACCCGGGAACTCAGTCGTTTTCTGCAGGAGGTAGCTCCCAGCTTGGAGGGCCTTGGCGCCGAAATTCCGAGGCGTTGATACCGCCGCCTTTGCCGTGCGTCATGAAGATCTCGCGATTGCCGTACTCGTCGCGAGCGGTTGAAAATCTCAGCATTATCTCGGCGCCCTCCATGTGAAGGATGACGTTCGCTTCCTTCAGCCTGGTGTCCTGCTCGCCATCACTTTCGGCACTCTGGATCCAATCCATCAGCCGATAGAGACGCTGAAAGGCAACCTTCATTGGCGTGGGGTCCGGAGGTGCGGGATATTTCTCTTCCAGCGTGGCCGTCAGCTCGCTGTTCACGGATCGATTGTTGTCCGATGCAGCATTCTTGATGCGGTCTCGCAGTTCCGGTGCGATCCGGAGAGCGATCTGTACGGTCGGGGCAGGTGTGCGGTCGGCGGGCATGTCGTTTCCTCTCTCTGCAATCATTCTGATTTCAGCGCTTGACAGTCAATGCAATCATAATGATTGTAAGCACATTAATTGCAAAACTGGAGGATCGCAGAGATGAACGCCATTCAACCCAGAGGCGGCGAGGGGGTCGCGCAGGTCTCAGTCCGCCTGCCCGTAGGGCTCCATGCGGCAGTCAAGGCCGAAGCTCAGGCTCGTGGACAGTCGGTGAATACGCTGATCGTCATGAACTTGCGCAAGGAGGTCGAAGCCACCGCACAAAAGTAAAGGCCGGCGGAGTTGCAGCTCCAGCCGACCTTCATTGAAACCCCACAAGGAAGGGGACTACCCATGACAGTACCCGAACGCGCGAACGAAATCCAGTCCCGCGACCACCTTCACGACAGCATCGCCTTGGCGCTCGACGCCATCAGCGTGCCCGGCTGCTCCCACAGGAACCTCGCAGAGGCCCGCACCTACCTGCGCGATGCCCTCCGGCAGATCGGGGGTGCGGCATGATGCGACGTGATTTCCTGAGTAGCGCTGCAGTCGCCGTTACCCCGGCAGCGGTCCTTCCTCACATTGAGGACGAAGCCGCGACATCTGACCCCCATCGGCAGTGGTTCGAGGAGTGGCGCTCGCTGCGCCGCCGCTGGGAGCACGAAAGCCTTGATGAGGACGGCGAGGAGACTGCCCACGGCGAAGCGCTCTGGGATGCCGCCGACGCGCTGGAAGGCAGGATCGTCTCGACGCCGCCTCGGACCATCGATGGCGCGGCCGCCCAGATCGAATGGATGCTCGCCGACAGCACGGACACAGACTTCCAGGTCGGCCATCGCGAGGCGCTCGAGCTGGCGGTTTCGACGCTGAAAGGAGGTGTCGCATGAGCGTTGAGAGCAAATGGATCGACAAGGTCAACGACCTCGACAACCAGGTCGCGGACCTCGGCAACCTCGTCGAGGCTCTGCAGTTGGTGTGCGAGCAGTGGTGCGGCACTCCGTTGGAGCGCGGTTCCGAGCAGGACCGGGTTCGTAGCGCCGTAGTCGGCCTGGCGAAGGCGATGGAGGAGCGCGCGTCACAATTGTAGCGAAATGCGGATCGAACCGGAGAGGATGTGAGCAGAATAGCTCACATCCATACCGACGCCCGAGCTTTAAACCTCAGCGAAATCGGCGGCGCATAAGTAACTTGGTGAACGGAACGGAAACAGGAAAATGCCAAGCCCCCAGACCATCGCCAAGCAAACAGTCGCCGCCCTCATTCGGGAGGCCCGCCAAGCCGGGTGGGTCCGCGCCAAGTTCGAGATCAGGCCGGACGGCAGCGTCACTGTCGACGCAGGTATGACCGAAACCGAAGGTGGAGACGACTTCCTCGAGGACGACCTGAGGATGGGTAAATGACCAAGAAGGATTTGCCCAAGTACGTCTACGAGGATCGGGGGTACGTCAGGTTCATACGCCGGTCCCGCGGTCAATCCGTGATGATGAAAGAGGAGCCGGGCTCCCCCGAGTTCTGGGACCACTACCGACGCCTGCTGAGGGGGCGGGAACCGATCCCGGCCAAGCGAACGTTCGAGGCGCTGATCCTCAGCTACTACGAGAGCGATGCGTTCAAGTCCCGGAAGCCGCGCACCAAGGCGGACTACCGGAAGTACATGGAGCACATCCGGAAGATCTGGGGGAACAAAGACCCCGCCAAGATCGAGACCCATCACATCTACGAGCTGCACCGGGCGAATGCGGACAGCTGGCGGAGGGCGAATTACCTCGTCCAGGTGATGGTGGTGCTCATGAACCATGCGCGCCTGATCGGCTTCCTGAAGAAGGAAGACGGCAACCCGGCCAGAGGTATTCCGCTGTTCAAGCAGCCCGGCGCCGGATGGGAGCCATGGCCCGAGGAAGTGCGCGAAGAGTTCGAGCGAGTCGCTCCAGCGCGAGCGCGGCTAGTCTATGAACTCTGCGTCGGCACCGGCCAGCGGATCGGCGACGTGCTCACCATGCGGTGGGACCACTTCGATGGCGGGTCTTGGGACATGACCCAGGGCAAGGGCGACAAGCCCATGTGGATCCCCCTGACGGATCGGCTGAAGGCCTACCTCCAGACGGTCCCGAAGAAGGGGCTCACCGTCATCACTGATTCTGCCGGCCGTCCGGTTCGCTACCGGACCGTCTCCGAGGAGATGCGGAAGGTGAAGGCCGAGATGCAGCACCCGGAAGCGCGCTCATACGTGACGCACGGGCTGCGCAAGAACGCCACCATCGAACTCTACCTGGCAGGCTGTGACGACGAGATGGTGAAGGCCGTGACCGGTCACTCGGGCGTCGAGATGCTCAAGAAGTACGGCGGACGGGTGAGGCAGAAGGTTCTCGCCACCCGCGCACAGGAGGCGCGCAACAGGATGGAACAGAACAAGCCCGGAACGTGAATGTTTCAAAGGATGTTTCAAAAAGCCGAAGGAAGGACGAGCAGTATGGCGCAAGTGCTTGAAAATAATGGAGGCGAGTACCGGAATCGAACCGGTGTACACGGATTTGCAATCCGCTGCGTAACCACTCCGCCAACTCGCCAGAGTGCGGCATCTCTTAGGTTTCCTGTGAAGGATCGTCAAGCGGCTATCGTCACCGCGTGTGCGCAAGAAAGGGATGCAGCCTTCGGCCTGCTTGCGTTCTCCGGCAGGGCTGCCGTGACGGCATTTTCTTCTCATGGGAACGCGGCACAAGGGAACCGGGGCGATGCGGTTGCGTTATTATGCTGAACGCGCCGATTCTCACGGAGGACATGTCATGGCCGAGACCGCTACCAAACCCCAATCGATCAACCCGGGCCCCGAAAATCCGGCGCCTGCTTCGTCGTCGGCGTCCCAGCATGACGTGGATGCGCTCAACGAGCAGATCGCGACCCTGCGCAAGGACATTTCCTCGCTGACCGAGCTTGTCGGCGACATCGGCATGCGTCGCGGTCGCGACGCCCGTGACCGCGTCGAGGCCAAGGCCCGCGAGGCGCGCGATATGGGCGAGGAAAGGCTGCGCGAGGCCGGAGAGCGCATCTCGGAGCTCGAAGGTGAGGCGCGTGGCAGCATCCGCGACAACCCGTTCCAGGCCATCGCCATCGCCGCCGCCGTCGGCTTTTTCGCCGGCTACATCGGCAGCCGGAGGTAATCACGGGTGCTTGCTGGACTTGAAGCGCGGCTGCGCGCGGGCCTGTCACGGGCCGCGCGCAACCTGCTGGGCGGCCTCTGCCTGATCGTGGCGGCCGTCTTTCTCAGTATGGCCGCATGGATGGCGATCGAGCCCGTCCACGGCACGATGGCTGCGGCCCTGTCCCTGGGCGGTGGGTACCTCGTCATGGGGCTTCTGTTCATTTTCATTCCGGTGCGCGCACGGCTTCCGGCCGTTCCCGTGTCCAACGGGTCCAGCGCCGCGAGCCTGATCGACGCCTTCCTCGCCGGACGCGCGGCGGGGCGAGCGATGCACCGCGAGGATTGACGGCGCTGGACGCGCGCTGATGAGGCGCCCCGTGGCATCCGGCCCCGGGGCGTTCCGATTATACGTTTGCGGACGTTGCCCCCCCGGAACAACTGTGGCACAACCTGTTCAGGATTATCTGAACGGACGAGTTTAGCGGATGACCGACTTCGCGCAGCGCCGCCGCATGATGGTCGACACTCAGGTGCGACCCTCGGATGTGACAAAATTCCCCATCATCGAAGCCATGCTGCGCATTCCGCGCGAGGTCTTCGTGCCCTCGGAAAAGGCCGAGGCCGCCTATGCCGGGCGCAACATCGATCTCGGCGACAACCGCGTGGTGCTCGACCCGCGGACCTTCGCCAAGATGCTCGATGCGCTCGGTGTCGACCATGACGATCTCGTGCTAGATGTCGGAACGGGCTACGGCTATTCCTCCGCCGTGATCGCCCGCATCGCACAGGCCGTCGTCGCCGTGGAAGAGGACGAGTCCTGGGCCTCCGACGCCGAGGCCTTGCTCTCGGAACATGCGGACAACGTCATCGTGCACCGCGGCCCGATCGCCGAGGGCGCGGCCGAGCACGGCCCCTACGACGCGATCATCGTCGAGGGCGGCGTCGAGGAGCTGCCCGACACCATCGGCGCGCAGGTGAAAGAGGGCGGGCGCATTGCCTGCCTCTTCGTCGAGGGCAACCTGGGCACGGTCCGCATCGGCTGGAAGAACGACGGACACATCACCTGGCGGTTCGCGTTCAACGCGTCTGCGCCGGTGCTGCCGGGATTCGAGACAACAGAAGAATTCGCGCTCTGAACCGGCCCGACAAGGGGCGCGGACAGGGGCACGAGGGGCACAAGGGGCAGAACAGGATGCGCAAGGCGATTGTCGGAATGGTGGCGGGCGTCGGCCTCGCCCTCGGAGCGGTGGCCCCGGCCAGCGCCGAAACACTGGCGAGCGCGCTCGAGGGCGCCTACCGGACCAGCGGGCTTCTGGACCAGAACCGCGCGGTGTTGCGCGCCGCGGACGAGGACCTCGCACAGGCCGTCGCGGCGCTGCGGCCGGTGCTGTCATGGTCGGGAAGCGTGACCCGCTCCTTCGGCAAGACCCGGAACCCGATCACCGAGGAATTCGTCGGCTCGGCGACCAACAGCGCCAACATTGGTTTGTCGGCGTCGATCCTTCTCTACTCCGGTGGCCGCCGCATCCTTCGCTTCAACGCCGCCAAGGAATCCATCCTCGCTGCGCGGGCATCGCTCGTGGCCGTCGAACAGCAGGTCCTGCTGCGCGCGGTCGAAGCCTTCATGGACGTCCGCGAGGCGGTCGAGACCGTCGCGCTTCGCCGCAACAACGTGCGTGTCATCCAGGAAGAACTGCGGGCCGCCCGCGACCGCTTCGAGGTCGGCGAAGTCACGCGTACCGACGTCGCCGCCGCCGAGGCCCGGCTCGCCGAAGCGCGCAGCCTGCTTGCCACCGCCGAAGGCACGCTCGAGGTGGCGCGCGCCGAGTACGAGGCCGCGATCGGCCGGGCGCCAGGCGACCTCGTGCCGCCGGCCTCGGATCCGCGTTTGCCGGGCACCGTGCAGGAGGCGCAGGTCATCGCACGTCGCAATCACCCCTCGCTGGAGCAGCTCCAGCACCAGGTGACCGTGGCCGAACTGGCGATCGAGATTGCCGAGGCGGCGATGAAGCCGTCGCTTTCGCTGAGCACCGGCTATTCCTTCAACGAGACCTTCGACAGCGCCGCCGGCGAGCGCGGCGGTTCGATCTCGCTCAATGCCGAGGGTCCGATCTACCAGGGCGGCGAGCTGAGCTCGCTCGTGCGGCAGGCAATGGCCAACCGGGACCAGGTCCGCGCGCAGCTCTACGAGGCAGTCCGCTCGATCGAGCAGAACGTGGCCAATGCCTACGCGCAGCTGCGCGTGTCGCGGGCCTCGCTCGCGGCGACCGACGAACAGGTCCGAGCGGCGACCGTCGCCTTCCGCGGCGTGCGCGAAGAGGCCACGCTGGGCGCGCGCACGACCCTCGATGTGCTCGACGCCGAGCAGGAGCTGCTCGACGCGCGTGCCACGCGCATCACCGCCCAGGTGAACGAGACCGTGGCGGCCTATGCCGTGCTCTCCTCGGTCGGCCGGCTGACGGCGGATGCGCTGCAGCTGAACGTGCCGCGCTACGACCCCGAGGAATATTACGACCTGGTCAAGACCGCGCCGACGCTGTCGCAGCAGGGCGAAGACCTCGACCGTGTCCTTCGTGCGCTTGGAAAAGAGTAGGGTTGTCGGCATCTGTTGTTTGACACGCCGCGTCGGGCTACACTTTTACCGAGGCAAGAGCGGTAGATAGATGTCCGACCCCGTCACCAATGTGGAAATTGAGGACGTCCTGTCGTCGATCAGGCGGCTGGTCTCCGATGATGCTCGTCCCCGGTCCGAGGACCCGGCGCCGAAGCCCGCTGCGCGGCCGGACCGCCCGGATCGCCCGGACCGCTTGGTGCTGACCCCGGCGCAGCGGGTCCCCGAGCCCGAAGTCGCGCCCTCGGAAGAGCCGGCAGATGATGGTCAAGGGCGCGCGTCGAAAGCATCCGATGCCGAGCCCCTCGTGCTAGGCGGCGCCGAAGCGGTTAATGAGACCGCCGAAGATGCTTCTCCCAAGCCCGACGCGGACCCCGACGGAGGTTCGGGTGCGGCTGCGCTCGAGTCCTCTTCGCTGAAGCGTCTGGTGGGCGATGAAGTAACCCGCGTGCTTGCTGAGGAGGTCGCCGAACGCGCCAACGAGGCATTGTCCGAGGATCCCGAGGCGCTGGACGTATCCGATGCGCATGACTGGTTCGACTTCGAGCCTGATAGTCAGACCGCTGCCCCGCAGACTCCGGAGAGAGCCGACAGCGCTTCCGAATCGTCCGGCGAGCCGAAGCAGGTTGGCCAGGACAGCGCAGAAGATCAGGAGATCACGTTCACCGATCCGGACCGCGACGCCCTCAATCGCAAGATCGCCGTGCTTGAGGCGCTCATTGCGCGCAAGGGCGACGACGTCGGGGATGACATCGAAGAGGTTGAGAAGGGGGCTCGTGCGGCTTTCGTGCACCGGGCGCCAGAGCCGCTCGGCGGTGACGCCTCTTCGGATGTTGCTGCCGATGGGGACGAGGAGACAGAGGCTTCAGGCATTGCCAAGGCGGCCGTGCCGCTCCGCCGCTCCCGCGACATCCAGCATCAGGATATGCCCGCCATCCACGAGGCCAAACTTCCGGCCGCCATGGACGAGGACATGCTGCGCGACCTGGTATCCGAGACCGTGCGCCAGGAACTGCACGGGGCGCTCGGAGAGCGCATCACGCGCAACGTGCGCAAGCTGGTGCGCCGAGAGATCCATCGCATCCTGATGAGCCAGGAATTCGACTGAACCCCGCTTCGGAAGATACGACCTGCAAAAACCTAAGGCGCGCCCCCGGAGGGGCGCGCCTTAGATGTCCGGATCGTACTGAAACAGATAGGCCGCTGCCGGGCCGAGATCAGGCTGCTTCGGCGTGACCTGCAGCAACGGCGGCGTTGCGACGCTCGCTCTCTTCGCGCGACAGCGCGACCGAGGTGCGCACGCCCTTCGACACGAATTCCATGAGGCCGGTCACCACACGTTCGTTCGGGTCGATTCCCGCGCAGGACAGGACCTCGCGCCCATCGCGCGAGCGGGCCCACCGGGCGATCTGTTCGGGGCCATTGCCGTATTTCTTGTCGTCGGCAATCGCGTCGTCGAGCGCAGCCAGCACCACGGCGGCAAACAGCTTGCGCGCGCGGTTCCCCTGTTCGGAGTTGAAGGCTGTGCTGTCCACGGTGTCTCTCATGTTTCGACCTTTGATTTTTGCTCTTGTCTTTCCCGTCGTGAGGCGCGTTATGGACTATTCAGTTCGATTCGGATACAGCCCAATCGCATGGCTAACTTGCGCCTGATGCATGGCTCGCGGTGCTGGCAACACGATATCCGCCGCCTTGCACCGGGAAGACCGACCAGATATAGGGTGCGCCGAACAAGCGTCAACCTGCCGTCAAGGTAACTCCTCATGCCCAAGATCAACGGGAACGAAATTCGCCCCGGCAACGTCCTCGAGCACAACGGCGGCCTCTGGGCCGCGGTGAAGGTCGAACACGTCAAGCCCGGCAAGGGCGGCGCCTTTGCCCAGGTCGAGCTGCGCAACCTGCGCAACGGCTCCAAGCTGAACGAGCGCTTCCGCTCCGCCGACAAGGTGGAACGCGTGCGGCTCGAGCAGCGCGACATGCAGTTCCTCTTCGAAAGCGATGGCCTGCTGACCTTCATGGACACCGAGACCTACGATCAGGTCACGCTGCCGGCCGAGATCCTCGGCGACCGGCGCCCGTTCCTCCAGGATGGCATGACCATCCAGGTCGAGTTCTACGAATCCGAGGCGCTGAACGCCACGCTGCCGCAGAAGGTGACCTGCCGCATCGCCGAGACCGAGCCGGTGGTGAAGGGGCAGACCGCCGCCAACAGCTTCAAGCCCGCCGTTCTGGATAACGGCGTGCGGATTTCGGTGCCGCCCTTCGTCGGGCAGGACGAGGACATCGTCGTGAACACCGAGACCATGGAGTATGCCGAGCGCGCCTGACACGGGGCTCGCGCGCATATCCCCCGCAATCGGCCGGGGGCGCGCCATGAACAGATCGAAAGGGCCTCCGGCAAACGCCTGGAGGCCTTTTCATGATCGTGACCTGTACCGAAGATGATCTTCCCGACCTTGCCCGGATGTTGCGGCCGGCCGCCGACAGGCTGCCGGGGCAGGTTTGCGGCATGACCGAGCCGGGCGCGCTGTGCGACGTGCTGTCGTGCGAGATGCGTGGTGGCGCCCGTGTGCTGGGCTACCGCGCCGGCGGGGCGCTGCGCGGCTGCCTCATCGCCTGGCCCCGGGAGGCGGTCGATGTCCTCGCGGGGCGCCACTACGTCTGGGTGGCACCGACCTGGCGCCATCGCGGCATCGCGCGCCGCCTGGTCGCGGCCTGCGAGCCTGTCCCGCGCGCCGGGCTCCCGAAAGAGCGGGCGCGCGGGTGAGGGCGCAAATTCTCTTCGAAGGAACCTGCGCCTAGACGCCGGCCGCGTCCAGCATCCGGGTGACCATGCCGCGATAGCCATCGCCGAAGAGCCGCAGGTGCACGAGTGCCGGGAACAGCTGGTACACCGGTCGCCTGTCTTCGCGCTGCGGGTCCGTTTCCCCGTAGCTCTGCCAGAAGGCGGCCGGCGGATTGCCGAAGAGCTCGAGCATCGCCAGGTCCACCTCGGCATGACCGTGGTAGCAGGCCGGGTCGATCATCCAGGCCTTGGCCCGTCCGAAGAGCGCGTTGCCGGTCCAGAGATCGCCGTGCAGCAGCGCGGCCTCGGGTTGTGCGGGCAGACGCTCGGTCAGCGTGTCGGCCAGCCTTTCGACGCGCGACGCGAGGTCTGCGGGCAGGTCCGGGAGGAAGGGGCGCAGCCGCGCCTCGGCCCAGAACTCGCACCAGTCGTCGCGCGGGGAATTGCGCAGGGGCAGGGGGCCGAAGGCATAGTCCTCGGGCCAGCCATAGTCTGCGCCGCCCGTGCCGTGCAGTCCCCGCAGACCCTCGCCCAGCTTGCGCCAGCCCTCCTCCGAGGGGCCGATGTCCTCGAGCCACTCGAGGCAGAGCAGGTCGTCGACCTGGTGCAGCACCTCGGGGACGGGCGCCCCGGCCAGCGCCATGGCCTTGAGCATGCGCGCCTCGACGTCAACCACCGGGCCGCGCTTCACGGCCATGATCCGGCCGTTCTCGAGCTCGACGCGGGCGACCTCGGACAGATCGCCGCCGTGAACCGGCTGAACCGAGGCCACCTTGACGCCGAACTGGTCTCCGACGCGCTCCAGCCTCATGGCACATACCGCACGGTGGCGTCCCCTGCGGTCATGTCGCCCTTGGCGCGGTCGAAGCGGAGGTAGGCGATGCCCTGGCCGCCCGCCTGCGTGTAGAGCCTGCCCGCGACCTTCTCGCCGGCCATGATCTCGGTGCCGACGGGCGCCTCGCCTGCGACCTCGACCCGGGCGAGCCCCTTGCGCAGTTCGGTCTTGTGTTTCATCCGCGCCGTCACCTCCTGGCCGACGTAGCAGCCCTTGCGGAAATCGACGCCGTTCAGCCGCTCGAAGCCGGCCTCGAGGATGAAGGTGTCGGGCGTCAGCTCTACGCCGGTCTGGGGCACGCAGGCCTCGACCCGCAGCGCGTCCCAGTCGGCGGGTTCGGACGGCCGTCCGTCGTAGGCGCGCCAGCCCATGCGCGGGTCGCGCGGATCGTCCCAGGCGCCCTCGGGCGCGGCGCCGGGGCCGCGTGCCACGACGATGTCCGTCTCCTCGATCTCGACCTGCGAGCGCAGCTTGTACATGGTCAGTGCGCGCAGCAGGTCGTCGGCGACGGGCTCTGCCACGTCGACCAGCACGGCCTCGCCCTCGGGCACCAGGAAGAAATCCGCGCGGTACTTGCCCTGCGCCGTGAGCAGCGCCGTGTAGACCGGCCCCTCGGGGAGGCGGGTCACGTCGTTGGTCACCAGTCCTTGCAGGAAGTGAATCGTTTCGGGCCCGCTCACGCGGAACACCCTGCGATCGTCTGTCATTCTGCCCTCCGTTCGCTTACCGGCGATATAGTCGTCACGGTCGCGGCATGACAGGGGGAATGCGCGGCGCGGCGAGGGATCGCCGCCCGCATCGCCGTCAGTCCCGCGCGCCGGGCGCCGCCGCGCCAGCGCTTTCGAACTGCATCGCGTGCAGCTCGGCATAGGCTCCGCCACGCGCCAGCAACTCGTCGTGCGTGCCGTCCTCGACGACGCGCCCGGCGTCCATCACCACGATCTTGTCGGCGTGCCGCACGGTCGAGAGCCGGTGCGCGATGACCAGCGTGGTGCGGCCCTCCGCGAGGCGGTCCAGTGCTTCCTGCACCACGGCTTCCGAGGCCACGTCGAGCGCCGAGGTTGCCTCGTCGAGCAGCAGGATCGGGGTGTCGCGCAGGATCGCGCGGGCGATGGCCACCCGCTGCCGCTGCCCGCCCGAAAGGTTCGAGCCGCGCGGTCCAACGGGGCTTTCGAGCCCGGCCTCGAGCCGGGGCAGGAAGTCGGCCACATGCGCGGCCTTAAGCACCTCCTGAAGGCGGTCCTCGCCGACGTCGGTGCGCCCTAGCAGGATATTTTCGCGCAGCGTCTCGTCGAAGAGCAACGCCTCCTGGCTCACCACCGAGAAGAGCGCGCGCAGCTCGGCGAGCCGCATCCGTTCCACGCGCTGCCCGCCGATCGTCACCGCGCCTGACTCGGCGTCGACGAGGCGTGTCAGCACATTGAAGACCGTCGACTTGCCCGCGCCCGAGGCGCCCACCAGGGCCGTGGTCTTGCCCGCCTCGGCGACAAAGGAGGCGCCGCGTAGCACCGGTGCGTCGCCGTAGGCCAGCTGCACGTCGCTCAGCACGATCTCCGGCACGCCTTCGGGCGCCGCGACCGGCGCCTCGGGGTCGCGCAGTCCGGGAACGCGGTCGAGCAGCTCCTTGATGCGCTCCAGCGAGGCCGCGGCGATCTGCCAGTTGCCGCTCACCGCGCCCAGCCGGCGCAGCGGCTCGAAGGCCAGGCCGATGGCGGTGAAGAAGGCCATGAAATCGCCGACGGTCTTTTCGCCGGACAGGATCTCGCCGCCGCCGTAGAGCAGCACGCCCATGAAGCCGACGCCCGACATGATGTCGATGAGACCGGGGATCGAGGCCTGTCCCATGGCCGCGCGCACCTCGGTATGGATGCGATCATCCGTCAGCCGGCGGTAGCGCTTCGACTGGTAGTCCTCGAGCCGGTTCAGCTTGACCGGCACGATGCCGTGAAAGACCTCGTTGAGCCGGGTCGAGAGCTGCGCCGCGATATCGCGCGCCGCCCGCGCGTTGCCGCGCACGAAACGCTGCAGCACGATGGCCGGGGCCACCAGCAGCGGGGCGCCCACAAGCGCCACCAGCGTCCAGCGCCAGTCGATCCCCATCGCGACCGCGAAGAGCGAGATCAGCGCGATCACGTCGCGCCCCGCGCCCGTGATGATGATGCGCCAGACCTTGTTGACGCTGTCCACGTCGCCCTCGACCCGCTGCATCAGGTAGCCCGGGCCGTGCGACTGGTGAAAGGCACCCTCGAGCGTCATCAGGTGCGACAGCAGGTCGTTGCGGATGTCGCCCACACTCATCTGCGACACGCGCGTGAGCAGCACCTTCTGCGCGATGCTGGCCAGTGCCCGGATCAGGAAGATGCTGAAGAAGGCCAGCCCGACCCAGACCAGGGCGTCGCCGCTGCCGCCCACGAAAACCTCGTCGAACATCGGCTTCATCATGTAGCTGAGAAAGCCGAACATCGCGCCCTCGATGGACATGAAGATCAGCGCGAGCGTCAGCAGCCCCCGGTAGGGCCAGAGGTAGGTCCACCAGAGCCAGGCAAAGAGCCCGCGGGCGTTATCGGGCGCGTCGCTCACGCGATCTCTTCCGGCGGGCGGCGTGCGTCGAACCCGGCCTGCACCGCCTTGGCGTCGTATTCCGTGCGGATCCAGTCCTCGAAGGAGATCGGCGAGCGCGCGTTGCGCGCCGCGTAGGTGTCGAGGATGTAGCCCTGCACGCCGGTCTTGGTGAATTCGAGATGGATGTACTTCAGGCCCATCTGCTTGCGCGCCTCGGCGACGGGCACGCCCTCGAAGACCATCAGGTAGACGGCCGAGGCGAAACCCGCCCGGTCGGCGCCCGACTTGCAGTGGAACATCATCGGTTTCTCGGCCTGCCGCATCGTGTCGATGAGATGCTCGATCCGCGAGCGCTTGGGCGCCATGCGGGCCCAGAGCTTGGCGTGCAGCAGCGTGAGGCCCAGCTTCTCGCAGCTTTCCTTCTCGAAGAGGTAGTGGGAGTACTTTTCCTCGCCGCGCAGCGTGATGACCGTGCGGATGCCCATGGCCGCGTATTTCTCGAACCGGCGGTGCGTCGGGTGGTTCGACCGCCAGACCCCCGGCGCGATCTGCCAGAAGTTGGTCCAGACCGTGCGCAGCCAGGCGTGGTCGAACAGGTTGTAGTGCAGCTGCGACAGCGCCCGCGTGCGCGGAGTCGAGATATCCTTGCCGAAGGAACGGCGAAAGCGCCGTTCGGCCTGCTCGATCCTCTGCCAGAGTGCGGCCAGCATGTGCCCTGTCCTTTCGCGTCGCGCGGTGTTTACGGGGCGGGCGGGCGCGTGGCAACCCGCCCGCCGGATTGACGCCGGCGCAGGGACGGATACTTTGGCCCCTGCCGCCCGGCTTTCAAGGGGCGGATCTTCCCGGAGGTTTTCATGTCGCTCGCCCACGGTCGCCAATACCTGGCCATTCCCGGTCCTTCCGTGATTCCGGACTCGGTGTTGCAGGCGATGCACCGCCCGTCGCCGAACATCTACGAGGGCGATCTCGTCGACATGGTCGCGGGGATGATCCCCGACCTGCGCTACGTCGCCCAGACGACGGCCAACGCGGCGATCTACATCGCGAACGGTCACGGCGCCTGGGAGGCCGCGCTGTCGAACGTCGCGGCCGAGGGCGATGCGGTGCTCGTGCCCGCCACCGGCCGGTTCGGCCACGGCTGGGCCGACATGGCGCAGGGTCTCGGGATCGAGACGCAGGTCATCGACTTCGGCCGTCAGTCGCCCATCGATCCCGCCCGCGTCTCCGAGGCGCTCGCGGCCGATCGCGACCACCGTATCAAGGCGGTGCTGGCGACGCATGTCGACACCGCAACCTCGGTGCGCAACGACATCGCGGCGGTGCGCCGCGCCATCGACGCCACCGGCCACCCGGCGCTGCTCATGGTCGACTGCATCGCCTCGCTCGCCTGCGACGAGTTCCGCATGGACGACTGGGGCGCCGACGTCATGGTCGCGGGCTCGCAGAAGGGGCTGATGGTGCCGCCGGGGCTGAGCTTCGTCTTCTTCAACGAACGCGCCGCGGCCCGGCGCGCCGAGATGCCCCGCGTCAGCCGCTACTGGGATTGGATCCCGCGGGCGAACCCGGAATTCTTCTACCAGAACTTCGGCGGCACGGCGCCCACGCATCACCTCTTCGGTCTGCGCCAGGCGCTGGACATGATCCGCGCCGAGGGCCTCGAGGCGATCTGGGAGCGGCACGCGCGCCTTGCGCAATCGATCTGGGCGGCGGCCGATGTCTGGGGGGCCGAGGGGCCGCTGACGCTCAACATCTCCGATCCCGCGCTGCGCAGCCACGCGGTGACTGCACTGCGGCTGGGCGCCCCGCTGGGCAAACAGCTGCGCGAGTGGACCGCGCGCGAGGCGGGCGTGACGCTGGGCCTGGGCCTTGGCATGTCGGAGCCCGACGATCCCGCCGGCACCGGCTTTTTCCGTTTCGGGCACATGGGCCACGTCAACGCCCACATGATCCTTGGCCTTCTGGGCGTGGTCGAGGCCGGGCTTCACGCGCTGGACATCCCGCACGGCCGCGGCGGCGTCGCGGCGGCGGCCGAGGTCATCGGCGCTGCACGCGCCGTCACCCCTGCTGTCGCAGACGGTATTCCAGCCGCGTGATGAGATGATTGAGCAGGGCGCCGAGGATCACCACGGCGCCCAGTCCGAACTGGACCCAGATGACGCCGAAGATCCACAGCATGTTCACGAAAATCAGCACGAGGTTCGCGGTCGTGTAGTCGGGCGCGGGCATGCGGCTGCGCGGCTCCATCCGCACCTCCATCGGCAGGAATGTCTCTGGCAAAAAGCCTAGCGCCCTTTGCCGGAAAGTCACGGCGGAGCCTGCCTGCGAAAGGTTGAGAAGCCGTTTCCGGCCGAGAGGTGCCTGCGTCGCGTTCAGTCGCCGCCTCGGGCGGCAGCCAGCGCCCGGGGCAGTTCCTCGGCCAGCACGTCGAGCTCCTCGGGCCGGCCCGCGCTGATGCGGATGCAGCGGTCCAGCGGGGCGACGCCGGGCATTCGGACGAAAACGCCGCGCTCGATCAGGCCCTTCAGGACCGCGCGGGCGAAATCGCCGTCGCGACCGCAATCCACGGTGACGAAGTTCGTGGCCGAGGGCAGGGCGGTCAGCCCGCTCGCGGCCGCGATCTCGGCGATGTGCGCCTTGGCGTCGTCCACCTGTGCGAGGACATGGGCCAGCCAGTCCTCGTCCTGCACGGCGGCCTGCGCGGCGGCCTGCGCGGGCCCGTTCATGGCGAAGTGGTTGCGGATCTTGTCGAAGGCCCGGATCAGCGGCTGCGCGCCGATGGCATAGCCCAGCCGGATGCCTGCCATGCCGTAGGCCTTGGAAAAGGTGCGGAAGCGGATCACGCGCGGATCCTCGACGCCGATGCGGGGCGCGGTGCCCTCGGGGGCGAACTCGACATAGGCCTCGTCCAGTGCCAGCACGCAGCCCTCGGGCAGGTCGGCCAGCGCGGCCTCGATCACCTCGCCCGCGTGCCAGCTGCCCATCGGGTTGTCGGGATTCGACAGGTAGACGACCTTGGCGTCGACTTCGGCCGCCTTGGCGAACAGCGCGGCGATGTCCTCGTGGTCGTCGCGGAAGGGTACCTTGTGCAGCACACCGCCCAGCCCGTCGACGTGGTAGTTGAACGTCGGGTAGGCCCCGGCCGAGGTCACCACCGCGTCGCCCGGCTCGACCAGCAGGCGCAGGAAGTCGCCCAGTGCGCCGTCGATGCCGACGCCGAAGACGATGTTTTCCGGCGCGCAGTCCAGCTTGTCGCAGAGCGCCGCCTTCAGGTCGCGGTGGCTGGGGTCGGCGTATTTCCAGACGTGCTCGCCCGAGGCGCAGATAGCCTCGACAGCCCGCGGTGAGGCGCCGAAGACGTTCTCGTTGGCGCCAAGACGCGCGCGGAAGGGGCGACCCATCTCGCGCTCCTGCAACTCCGGGCCCACGAAGGGCACGGTTTCTGGCAACTCGCGGATCAGGGCGGGGAATCTGGGACCGGTCATTCCGGCGCTTTACGGCCTGTCCGCGAGTCGCGTCAAGCCGCGTTGCAGCGCCCGCGCGACGCGGCGTTGCTGCCTGCCGCAGCGCGGTGCCTCAGCGCACCAGGACCGGCGCCGTGCCGATGCTGGTCTCGTCCTCAAGGGTCTGCATGACCGCGTCCGCGACGGCCCGGCGGCTGATGAGGCCCATGCGCCATTCGCCGGGCTCGCGCAGCACCTTGTAGCGCCCGACCGCGCCATTGGTCAGAATGCCGGGCCGGAGGAGCGTCCAGTCGAGGCCCGATGCACGGATCATCTCTTCCTGCCGGTCCTTGTCGGCATAGGGCCGGCCCAGCAGGGCCTTCTGCGTCATCCTCTCGGCCGTCGACAGCGCCGAGGCCGAGTCGCCCGCGCCGATGCCTGTCACCGCCACCAGTCGGCGCACGCCGGCCTGCTGCATCGCCGGCAGCAGCGCGCCGGTCGCCTCGGAGAAGAGCGTCACCTCGGTCCAGAGCATCGACAGCCCCTCGGGCACCCCAAGCGCCATCACCACGGCGTCCACGCCCTGCACCGCCTCGGCGACCGCCTCGGGGTCGGTGGCATCGCCGGGCAGGGGCTCGAGCCCGTCGCGCAGCGGCATGTCGGCGGCGCTCCGGGACAAGGCGCGCACCTCATGGCCGCGCGCAAGCGCTGCCTCGACGACACAGGCGCCGATCCCGCGGCTCGCTCCGATCACGAGAAGTTTCATGCACGTCCCCTTACCCTGCTTACCACCGGAACGCGGGCGCGCTTGACCCCGTTCCGGCAAAAGGCCAGTTTCGCGCCCGAGCAGCCCCGGGACAAGACCGAAACACATGGCCAGAACCCCACCCCCCTTTGCCGGCTTCGAATGGACGATCGCCTGGCGCTACCTGCGCGCCCGTCGCGCCGAGGGCGGCGTCAGCGTGATGACCTGGATCAGCCTCGTGGGCATCACGCTCGCGGTCTTCGCGCTGATCGCGACGCTTTCCGTGCGCTCGGGCTTCCGGGCCGAGTTCGTGGACACGATCCTGGGCTCCAACGCTCACGTCACGGTCTATGCGTCGCAGCGCGAGGACGAGTTCGGCCGCATGGTGCGGACCTTCCCCGACTTCGACGAGCGTGCCGCGCGGGTGGCCGAGGTGCCGGGCGTCACGCGGGTCGCGCCGCTGGTCAAGGGCCAGGTCATGGGCACGGCCAACGGTCGCAACGCGGGCGTCGAGGTCTTCGGCATCGCGCAGGATGACCTCGAGACCATCCCGCGCATCGCCGACCCCGACACTGCGCAGGGCGACATCGCGCGCTTTTCCGAGGGTGTCGCCATCGGCTCGGGCGTCGCGCGCGAGCTGGGGCTCGGCGTCGGCGACCAGATCAAGCTGATCTCGCCCGACGGGGCCAAGACGCCCTTCGGCACCAGCCCGCGGGTCAAGGCCTACGAGGTCACCTACATCTTCACCGCGGGGCGCTACGACATCGACCGCACACGCGCCTACATGCCCTTCGGCGAGGCGCAGCTCTATTTCAACCGCGAGGGCGTGGCCGACGAGCTCGAGGTCATGGTGGACGATCCCGAGAGTGTCGAGAACGTCGCCCTGCCGATCCAGAGGGCCGCAGGCGAGGGCGCGCTGATCTGGACCTGGCAGGACAGTTCCGGCGCCTTCCTGCGCGCGCTCGAGGTCGAGGACAACGTGATGTTCGTGATCCTCTCGGTGCTGGTGCTGATCGCCACGATGAACATCGTCTCGGGGCTCATCATGCTGGTCAAGAACAAGGGCCGCGACATCGGCATCCTGCGCACCATGGGCCTGACCGAGGGCTCGGTGCTGCGCGTCTTCTTCATCTGCGGTGCCTTCACCGGGGTGATCGGCACGGTGATGGGCGTGGTCCTCGGCTGCCTCTTCGCGATCTACATCGACCCGATCTTCTCCTTCGTGAACTACGTCGCCGGCGGCGGGGTCTGGGACCCGGCGGTGCGCGGGATCTACTCGCTGCCCGCCAAGCTGCAGTGGGCCGACGTCGCGAGCGCCATGGCGCTGTCGCTGGGGCTGTCCTTCGTGGTCACGATCCTGCCGGCCCGCCGTGCGGCCCGCATGAACCCGGTGGAGGCGCTGCGCTATGAGTGAGAGTGACGAGGTGCTGCGCCTTTCGGGCATCGAGAAGGGCTACAACCACGGCGAGCCGAACGAGATCCTCGTGCTGCGCGGCGCGGACCTCACGGTCGGGCGGGGCGAGGTCGTCGCACTGGTCGCACCCTCGGGGGCCGGCAAATCGACGCTGCTGCACATCGCCGGGCTGCTCGACACGCCCGACGCGGGCGAGGTCGCCATCGGCGGCGAGGTCATGGACCTGCGGTCGGACCGGCGCCGGACGGTGATCCGCCGCCGCGAGGTGGGATTCATCTACCAGTTCCACCACCTGCTGCCCGAGTTCACGGCGCTCGAGAACATCGTGCTGCCGCAGCTGGCCGACGGCGTGGCGAAGGATGCGGCCGAGGCGCGCGGGCGCGAGCTGCTGGACAGCGTGGGCATCGCGCCGCGCGCGGAACACCGCCCGGCGGCGCTCTCGGGGGGCGAGCAGCAGCGCGTGGCCTTCTGCCGCGCCATGGCCAACACGCCGCGGCTTCTGCTGGCGGACGAGCCCACGGGCAACCTCGATCCCACGACCTCGGACCGGGTCTTCGACGCGCTGATGCGGCTGGTGCGCGAGACCGGCCTCTCGGCGGTTATCGCCACGCACAACCACGAGCTGGCCGCGCGCATGGATCGGCGGGTGGAGCTGGACGAGGGGCGTCTCAGGCCCGTTGCGTGACCCAGACGCCGAGCGCCATGAGCGCGAGGCCGGTGCCGCGCTTCAGCGTGAAGGGTTCCATCCGCGCGCCGAACAGGCCGAAATGGTCGATCAGCGCGGCGCTCAGAAGCTGGCCGATCAGCACGAAGAAGATCGCGTTGCCCACCCCGAAGGTGGGGGCCACGTAGGTCACCGAGAGCACGTAGAAGGCCACGCAGAGCCCGCCCAGGAACAGGTGCTTCGGCGCCGTGGCCGCGCGCATGACCGGGCGCGGGTCCAGCACCAGCAGCACCGCGAGGGTCGCGGCGAGGGCGACACAGAACAGGATCGTCGCCGCGGCGGCCGGCGAGCCCAGGTGCGCGCCAAGCCGCGCGTTGAGTGCGGCCAGCAGGGGAACGCCGATACCGGCGGCCAGCATGACGAGGGCTTGAACGGGCATGGGATCTCCGGGCCTGGGGGACGTCGCGCGCAACATGGCCGGGCACGGCGGGAATGTCACCCCGCCGCGCAGAGGGCTTGCGTGCCCGCGTCGTGCGGGCGACAGATGGGGCAAGACCAAGGGGGTACGGGAGCACAGCATGAAATACCTTTTGACCGCAGGATGGGCGACGGCGGCACTTGCGCTGGCGGGGTGCCAGACCGACGAGATGCCGGAAGCCGGCGATGGCCGGGCGCTCTACATGCAGTATTGCGCGGCCTGCCACGGGGCCGACGCGACCGGAAACGGAGAGCTGGCAAGGGCGATGGACAAGCCGCCGGCGAATCTCACGCTGATCTCGGTGCGCAATGGCGACAGCTTCCCGCGGGCGCGGGTGCTCTCGACCATCGATGGTTACGCGCGGTCCGATCTCGACGGACCAGCGATGCCCGAGTTCGGCGAGTTGCTGGAAGGCGATCTCGTGCCGCTGGATACAGGCGACGGCACGCTCACGCCGACGCCGCGCAAGCTGGTGGCGCTGCTGGAATACCTCGAATCGATCCAGGTGTCCCGCTGACACCCACCCCCGGCCCTCCCCCTGGCAGGGGGAGGGAGCGCACCGCGCGTCACTTGCGGCGCGGGCGCGCCCGGAGCGTGGGATCGGCCTCGCGCGGGTCCTCGGGCCAGGGATGCTTGGGGTATTGCGCCTTCATGTCCTTGCGCACGTCGGCATAGGAGCCGTCCCAGAACCCCGGCAGGTCCATCGTGGTCTGCACCGGGCGCTGCGCCGGCGACAGCAGCGTGACCCGCACCGGCGTGCCGCCCACGGTCGGATGCGTGCGCTGGCCGAACATCTCCTGCAGGCGGAGCGAAATCTCGGGGTGCTCGCCCGAGTAGTCGATGGGGATCTCGCGGCCGAGGGGCGTGGTGAACTTGCCCGGAACCGCGGCATCAAGCGCCTGCATCTGGCCCCAGTCGAGCCTTGCACGCAGGGCGGGCAGCGGATCGAAGCCCTTCCAGTCGCCTGCGCTGCGGACGCCGTCGAGGAAGGGCAGGAGCCAGTCATCCAGCGTCTCCATCAACGCGGCCTCGGACATGTCGGGCAGATCGAGCCCGTCGTTGCGCGCCAGCGCCACGCGCGCGCAGAACCGCCGCGCCGGCGCCGGGAGGGCGAGGCCCAGCTCGCGCACGCCGCCGAGCATCGCTCGGGCGACCTGCGCGTCGGGAACGTCCTTCCAGATCCGGTCGTCGAGCACCAGGGCGCCGAAGCGCTCCTGCTGGCGCGCGACGACGCGGCGCTCGCGCCGGGACCATTCACAGACATCGTGCCAGGCGATCTGGTCGGAAAAGAGCGTGCGCAGTTCGGACTCCGAGATCGGCGCGGCCTGCCGGATGCGCGCCTCGCGCGGGTTGCCGTCGGTGTCGGTGACCACGATCAGCCGGCTGCCCGCCAGCGGGTCGGCCTGGTCCATGATGGCACCCTTGCCGCCCGAGAGCACGAAGCGCGGCGCCTCGCCCTTGCGGCGCAGGCCGACCCGGTCGGGATAGGCCAGCGCGGCCATGGCGGCGGGGGAGAGCGGCTCGTCGGGCGCGGGCCCGGCCTGGCGCGAAAGTCGCCGCGTCTCGGCGCGGATACGCTCGAGCGCGCCGCGGTTGATGCCGTGCGGGCGCGTCTCGGCAAAGCGGCGCGGATCGGCCAGCGCCTCGAGACGCAGCGCGAGGTCGCAGGGCGCGCCGGTCAGCGGGTCGCGATCCGACAGCAGGGCGGCGAGCGGCGCCGCATCGGGGCCCGCATGGCGCAGCATGTGGGCCAGACGGGGGTGCAGTGGCAGCCGGGACAGCGCGCGGCCATGCGTGGTGATGCGGTCCTCGGCGTCGAGCGCGCCCAGCATCCGCAGGAGCGCGTTGGCCTCGGCCAGCGCGCCCGGGTTGGGCGGCGTCAGGAAGGGCATGTCGGCAGCCTGCGCGCCCCAGAGCGCGAGCTCCAGCGCGAGCCCCGCGAGGTCCGCGACCTCGATCTCGGGCGGCGGATAGGCGGCGAGCGCACCGTCCTCGCCACTGGTCCAGAGCTTCCAGGCGGTGCCGGGGGCGACGCGGCCCGCGCGCCCGGCGCGCTGGGTCGCCTCGGCGCGGGTCACGCGCTCGGTCACCAGCCGCGACATGCCGCTGCCGGGATCGAAGCGCGCGCGCCGGGCGCGGCCGCCGTCGACCACGACGCGGATGTCCTCGATGGTGAGCGAGGTCTCGGCGATGGCGGTGGCGAGCACGACCTTGCGGCCCTCGGTCTCGGGGCGGATCGCGGCGCGCTGGGCGGCGAAGTCCATGGCGCCGAAGAGCGGGCGGATGCGGCAGTCGGCGGGCAGGCGCGATTTCAGCAGCGCCTCGGTGCGGCGGATCTCGCCCTCGCCGGGGAGGAAAGCGAGGATGCCGCCTTCGGTTTCGGCGGCGGCGCGGACGATGAGGTCTGCCATGCCCTCCTCGAACCGCTGGCGTTTCGGGCGCGGGGCGTCGAGCCAGCGCGGCTCGACCGGGAAGGCGCGGCCCTCGGAGGTCACCATGGGGGCCTGCATGAGCTCGGCCACGGGGCCGCCGTCGAGCGTGGCGGACATGGCGACGAGCTGCAGGTCCTCGCGCAGGGCGCCGGCGATCTCGAGGCAGAGCGCGAGGCCGAGATCGGCGTTGAGCGAGCGTTCGTGGAACTCGTCGAAGATCACCGCGCCGATGTCCGAGAGCTCGGGGTCGGACTGGATCATTCGGGTGAGGATGCCCTCGGTCACAACCTCGATGCGGGTCGCCTTGCCGCTTTTCGCCTCGCCCCGGATGCGGTAGCCGACGGTCTCGCCCGGGCTCTCGCCCAGCGTCTCGGCCATGCGCGCGGCGGCGGCGCGGGCGGCGAGGCGGCGCGGTTCGAGCATGACGATCTTCTGGCGGGTGAGACCGGCGTCGAGCATGGCGAGCGGGACGCGCGTGGTCTTGCCGGCCCCGGGCGGGGCCTGAAGAACGGCACGGCCGTGGGTGCGCAGGGCGCGGGTGAGGTCGGGCAGGGCGTCGTCGATGGGCAGGCGGTCCATGGCGCGGGTTATGACGCAAGGAGACGCGGGGGTCCATCTTCCGGGCGCGGTGCCGGGCCGCTGGCCGCTTGGCGTATTTGGAACAAGAAGAAGCCGGGGAGGGGTGGACATCCCCCGGCGGGGGCGGTCAGTTCGGGGCGCATCAGGAAGGGACGAGGGCATGGAGAACGTGGAGCTGGCGAAGCGCATCCTGGCGGGCGAGCGGCGCGCCCTGGCGCGGGCGATCACGCTGGTGGAGAGCAACCGGGCGGATCACCGCGCGCAGGCGGCGGAGCTGCTGGAAGAGCTGCGCGGGCACGGGCGGCAGGCGCTGCGCGTGGGGCTTTCCGGCACGCCCGGCGTGGGCAAGTCGACCTTCATCGAGGCCTTCGGCACGATGCTGACCGGGCAGGGGCTCAAGGTCGCGGTGCTGGCGGTGGATCCCTCGTCGGCGCGCTCGGGCGGCTCGATCCTTGGAGACAAGACCCGCATGGAGCGGCTGAGCCGCGATCCCAGGGCCTTCATCCGGCCCTCGCCCTCGCAGAGCCACCTGGGCGGCGTGGCGCGGCGCACGCGCGAGGCGATCGACCTTTGCCAGGCAGCCGATTTCGACGTGATTCTCATCGAGACCGTTGGCGTCGGCCAGTCCGAGACGGTGGTGGCCGAGATGTCGGATCTTTTCCTGCTGCTGCTGGCGCCGGCAGGGGGCGACGAGCTGCAGGGGGTGAAGCGCGGGATCATGGAGACTGCCGACATCATCCTGATCAACAAGGCCGACGGCGACCTGAAATCGACCGCGGTGCGCACCTGCGCCGACTACGCCGGGGCGCTGCGCCTGCTGCGCAAGCGGCCGCAGGACCCGGAGGGCTTCCCGAAGGCGCTGACCGTCTCGGCGGTCGAGGAGAACGGGCTGCAGGAGGCCTGGTCCGAGATGACGGCGCTGGCGGACTGGCGTCGCGAGACCGGGCATTTCGACGCCCGCCGTGCGCAGCAGGCGCGCTACTGGTTCGAGGCCGAGGTGCGCGAGGGCCTGCTGGCCCGGCTGCGCCGCGAGCCGGTGAAAGGCGCCATGGAGGCGCTCGCACGGCAGGTCGAGGCGGGCGATGTCACCGCCGCGGCGGCAGCCGAGGAGCTGCTGCGCGACTATCTCGGGATGTAGCCGCGAGCGGGCTTGACGCGCCGTGTGCTTGCGGCTAGGGAAACGCGACCAGATTCCGGGCGCCGCATGAAGGCGCCCTTTGATATTGGCGAAAGGCCCGTGCTTTCGCCCCGACACGATGAGGATGGACCCATGTCGCGCGTATGCGAACTGACCGGCAAAGGCCCGATGGTGGGCAACAACGTGAGCCACGCCAACAACAAGACCAAGCGTCGCTTCCTGCCGAACCTGAATGATGTGACCCTGCAGTCCGAGGTCCTGGGCCGCGGCGTCAAGCTGCGCATCTCGGCCTCGGCGCTGCGCTCGGTCGATCACCGCGGCGGCCTGGACAAGTTCCTGGCCAAGGCGAAGGACTCCGATCTCAGCGAGACCGCGCTGAAGATCAAGAAGGAGATCCTCAAGGCCCAGTCCGCGCAGGCGGCCACGATCGAAGCCTGAGGCTTCTGACCAAGGCAGGAATTTGCAGCCCCGCGCCAGTGGCGACGGGGCTGTTTCCTTTTGTCGCGAGACGTTTGTGCGGAAATGTTCTAGCAAGTCGGCCATGACGCGGCGTTTCCTTGCACCCTTGGCGGTTCTGCTGGCGCTCGTGCTGGCTCTGACCGGCTACGAGGCTGCCGTGGCGCGTGCCGCGCCGGCGCCGGCCGGCCAGATGGTCATCTGCACGGGCCAGGGGCTGGCCGTCATCGCGGTGGATGCCGAGGGCAATCCCGTCGGCCCCGCGCATATCTGCCCGGACGCCGCGTCCGGCTTTTTCGCCGCACTCGCGGAGTCGCCGGTCATCACGCCGCGCGTCTTTGCATGGCAGCCGGTGGCCGCCCGCTCGGGACAGCGGCATCGCGCAGGTCGCGTTCCGCCCGCCGGCACCGCGAGGGGACCTCCGCTCGACGTCTGAAATCATCGTAATTCCAGACTGTTGAGAAAGGACTTTCACAATGAAGATCAAGAGCGCAATCGCCGGCGCGCTGGGGCTGGCCCTGGCCACGCCCGCCGCGGCCGACATCGTCATCAGCGACGCCTATGCCCGCAGCGCCATGCCGGGCGCCAAGACCGGGGCGGCCTTCATGCAGATCGAGAACACAGGGGCGGAAGACGACCGCCTGGTCGCGGTCGACTCGGAGGCCGCGATGAAGGTCGAGCTCCACACGCATGTCGACATGGGCGACGGCGTGGTGAAGATGACCGAGGTGGAAGAGGGCTTTGCAATCCCCGCGGGCGGTCACCACATGCTGGCGCGCGGCGGCGACCATGTCATGTTCATGGGCGTCACGCAGCCCTTCGAGCACGGCGGAACGGTAACCGTGACGCTTACCTTCGAGAAGGCCGGGGAGCGCGTCGTCGACATCCCCGTGGATCTCGAGCGCCAGCCCGATCACGGGGCCATGTCGCACTGACGGCACGCCGTCAGGCCGAGGCCAGAAGCGTCTCGACCCAGGCGGGCACGGTCTCGGTGGCCGGGCCCGCCCGGCGCTCGTGGAAGATGCGGCTGACCTCGCTCGACTCGAGGTTCAGCTCGATGGTTGCGGCGCCAGCCAGCGTCGCCTCCTGCACGAACCCTGCGGCCGGGTGGACCTGGCCCGAGGTCCCGATGGCAGCGAATCGGTCGCACCGCTCGAGGTGCTCGAGGATCAGGTCCATGTGGTAGGGCATTTCGCCGAACCAGACGACGTCGGGCCGGGCGGCGGGCTTGCCGCAGGCGGGGCAGGGCTCTTGCGGCGCCATCTCGGGCGGCGCGTCCCAGCGGTGCTCGCAGGCGACGCAGAGGGCGCGGGACAACTCGCCATGCATGTGGATGACCTCGGCGCCGGCGCGTTCGTGCAGCGCATCGACGTTCTGCGTGACGATCGTCACCTCGCCGGGCCAGTCGCGCTGCAACCGCGCGAGCGCGACATGCGCGGGGTTCGGCGCGGCCCCGGCGGCCTGCAGGCGACGCGCGTTGTAGAAGCCCTGCACCAGCGCCGGGTCGCGCGCGAAACCCTCGGGCGTGGCCACGTCGCGGATGTCGTGCTGCGCCCAGAGGCCGCCCTCGTCGCGAAAGGTGCCCAGGCCGCTCTCGGCCGAGATGCCCGCACCTGTGAGCACCAGGATTCGCTCCGCTCTCGCCATGCTTTCCCCCTTGGTCGTCGCGCGTTAGAGAGAGGCCAAAGGAGGCCCCGCATGGCGCATCGTATCCTCTTCGTCTGTCTCGGCAACATCTGCCGCTCGCCTTCGGCCGAGGGCGTGCTGCGCGCCATGGCCGAGGCGCGCGGGATCGCTCTCGAAATCGACAGCGCCGGAACGGGCGACTGGCACCTCGGAGATCCGCCCTACAGGCCGATGCAGGCCGCGGCGCGGGCGCGCGGCTACGACCTGGCGGGGCTGCGGGCGCGGCAGGTCTCGGTGGCGGACTTCCATGACTTCGACCTCGTGCTGGCGATGGATTCGGCGAACCTCGACTCGCTCGAGCGTCTGCGGCCGGCCGATGCGCGGGCCCGCCTGCGCCGGTTCACCGACTACGCGCCGCAGCTCGGCACCGACGAGGTGCCCGATCCCTATTACACGCGCGACTTCGACGGCACGCTCGACATGGTCGAGGCGGCGGCGCAGGGGCTGCTGGACGATCTCGATTCCGCCAACCGGCCGGGCTGACGTCGGGGCCTCTGCCGCCGGGGTGGGCAGGTGGTGCGGCCATGCACCCGGGGACTTTCGGATCGCTTGATCGCATGGCGCCGCGACCGATAGGGTCTGTGCGAAATCTATTTCAGAAAACGGGATTCCCATCATGCATAGAGCCGTCATGGCCTGCGTTGCGCTCGTATCGCTCGCGGCCTGCACCCCCACTGCGCAGGACGCGCGCGATGTCGATGCGCTGTCCGAGATCACCTGCACCACGCGGCCCGGAGCCTGCGCCTATTTCACGCCGCCCGTGAGGGTGCGCAACGCGCCCGTGGACCTGCCGCGCCGGCCCTACCGCTTCTTTCCGCTGGCCGAGACGCTCACCTTTTCCGATGCGCGCCAGCGGCGGTGGGTGGCGCCGAGCGGCACGCTGACGGACGGCGCCTCGATCCCGCCCATCTTCGTGTCCATCGTGGGCTCGCCGGCGGCGCCGGAATACGTCAGCGCGGGCGCAATCCACGACGCCTATTGCGGCGTCGGCAACGAGGCAGGGGCGAACTACCATGCCGCCCGCTGGCAGGACGTGCACCGCATGTTCTATGATGCGCTGGTGGCGGGCGGCACGCCGGATGCGCGGGCCCAGCTGATGTTCTCGGCGGTCTGGTTGGGCGGGCCGCGCTGGAACACGCACCTGGATATCGACCAGATCCCGGATGGCGCCAAGCGGGCCGCGCTGGGCAAGGTCAGGGACTACATCGACGGGCAGGCGCCGTCGTTCAGCCAGCTGATGCGCAAGCTGCAGCAGGTCGAACGGACCATGTTGCGGCAGTACCCTGATCGGCACGCCCGGCCGGTGCCGGGCGATGACAACGACGATATCGTGACGGAAGAGGGCTACTACGAGGGCGAGGAAGAGAGCTACGAAGGCGTGGAATACGACGACACCGAAGCGCCTGACGTCACCCCCGAGGAAGAGGACACGCCGGTGCGGGAGCAGGCCCGCGTCGCGCGGGAGGACACCGCCCTCTGAGCGGTGTCTCCCGAAATTCAGTCGCCGGGGCCCGCGTCAGGTGGTGCGGGGCTCGGCCGAGCCGACGCCGGTCCGGGGCGCGGCACCGTTCCGCGCCAGCGGACGGTCGTGCAGCGCGCTGGCGTCCTTTTCCAGCACGAGCAGGGTCATCATGCCCAGCGGGGGCAGGCGCCGCCGCTCGATCTCGCGCAGGCCGGGGGTGTCGGTGACCACGCGGATGTCGAAATCGGAATGCCAGCCCAGCTGGTCGGCAAAGCGCGCGGTCCGGCGCGAGAGATAGCCCAGCACGCCGCGTTCGCGGGCAAAGTGATTGGTCATCACAAGCCGTCCGCCGGGCTTCAGCACGCGCACCATCTCGGCCATGACGCGATCCGGATCAGGCACGACCGAGATCACGTGCATCGCGACCACCGTGTCGAAGCGGTCGTCGTCAAAGTCTAGCTTGCGGGCGTCCATCTGCCGCAGGTCCTCGACGTTCGGCAGGCCCATGCGGCCGACGCGAGTTTCCGCCTTGGCCAGCATGTCGTGGGAATAGTCCACGCCGGTGATCTTGTGACCGCGGTCGAAGCGAGGAAGCGAGAGGCCGGTTCCGACACCGACCTCGAGAAGCTCGCCGGGCTCCTGCCGGTTGACGTATTCGGCGGCCTTGCGGCGCCCGACCTCGGTGATGGCCCCGAAGGTGCGGTCGTAGACGGGCGCCCAGCGGGCGTAAGATGATGTGACGGCGTCGATGTCCAAGCGGGGCCTCGCGATGTGGCGTCTGTCGGTTAACAAGATTGGTGCTACGCTGCGGAAGGCAAGGGTTCAAGGTGCAGGGGTGGCGGGAGCTTGCCGGTTGGCACTCAACCATCCCATTTCACGCATGAAGGCCCGCCGGCGTCCGCCGTTGAAACAACACAGACTGTGAAACGCCGACATCCGGCCCGCGGTTCCCACGAGTGGCAGGCGGTGTCAGCCGTCCATCTTGAGCGCGGAGATGAAGGCCTCCTGCGGAATCTCGACCTTGCCGAACTGGCGCATCTTCTTCTTGCCGGCCTTCTGCTTCTCGAGCAGCTTCTTCTTGCGCGAGGCGTCGCCGCCGTAGCACTTGGCCGTCACGTCCTTGCGCATGGCCGACAGCGTCTCGCGCGCGATGACCTTGCCGCCGATGGCCGCCTGGATCGGGATCTTGAACATGTGGCGCGGGATCAGCTCTTTCAGCTTCTCGCACATCGCACGCCCGCGCATCTCGGCCCGGTCGCGGTGCACCATCATGGCCAGCGCGTCCACGGGCTCGTCGTTCACGAGGATCTGCATCTTCACGAGGTTGTCCTCGCGGTAGCCGACCATCTCGTAGTCGAAGGAGGCATAGCCCTTGGTCACCGATTTAAGCCGGTCGTAGAAATCGAAGACCACCTCGTTGAGGGGCAGGTCGTAGACCGTCATCGCGCGCCCGCCCACGTAGGTCAGGTCGAGCTGCAGACCGCGCCGCTCCTGGCAGAGCTTGAGCACGTCGCCGAGGTATTCGTCCGGCACCATGATGGTGGCCTTGATCCGCGGCTCCTCGACATGGGCCACGAGGCTGGGATCGGGCATGTCGGCGGGATTGTGCAGGTCGCGCCGCTCGCCGTCCTTGGTGTAGAGATGGTAGATCACCGACGGCGCGGTGGTGATGAGCTCGATGTCGTACTCGCGCTCCAGCCGGTCGCGGATCACCTCGAGGTGCAGCAGGCCGAGGAACCCGCAGCGGAAGCCGAAGCCGAGCGCCGCCGAGGTCTCCATCTCGTAGGTGAAGGAGGCGTCGTTGAGGGCCAGCTTCTCGATGGCGTCGCGCATGTCCTCGAAATCGTTGGCGTCGACCGGGAAGAGGCCACAGAAGACCACCGGCACCGAAGGCTTGAAGCCCGGCAGCGGCTCGGCGCAGGGCTTCTTCTCGTGGGTGATGGTGTCGCCGACGCGAGTGTCGCGCACCTGCTTGATCGAGGCGTTCAGGTAGCCGATCTCGCCCGGACCCAGTTCTTTCACGTTGGTCATGGCGGGGCGGTAGACGCCCACGTCGTCCACGTCGTAGGTGCCGCCCGTCTTCATCATGCGGATGCGGTCGCCCTTCTTGAGCGTGCCGTCGATGATGCGCACGATGACGATCACGCCCAGGTACTGGTCGTACTTGGAATCCACCAGCATCGCCTTAAGCGGCTTGTCGCGGTCGCCCTCGTCCGGCGGGGGCAGGCGGTTCACGATGGCCTCGAGCACGTCGGGGATGCCGACGCCGGTCTTGGCCGAGATTAGGCAGGCGTCCGAGGCATCGATGCCGATGACGTCCTCGATCTGCTCCTTGACGCGGTCGGGGTCCGACGCGGGCAGGTCGACCTTGTTCAGCACCGGCACGATCTCGTGGTCGGCGTCGATGGCCGTGTAGACGTTGGCCAGCGTCTGCGCCTCGACGCCCTGCGTGGCGTCGACCACCAGCAGCGATCCCTCGACCGCCTGCATCGAGCGCGCCACCTCGTAGGCGAAGTCGACGTGGCCCGGCGTGTCGATGAGGTTCAGCACGTAGGTCTGGCCGTCCTGCGCCGGATACTCGATGCGCACGGTGTTGGCCTTGATCGTGATGCCCCGTTCGCGTTCGATGTCCATCGAGTCGAGAAGCTGCTCCTGCATGTCGCGTTCGGCGACGGTGCCGGTGAGCTGGATCAGCCGGTCGGCCAGGGTGGACTTGCCGTGGTCGATGTGGGCGACGATGGAGAAGTTGCGGATGCGCGAAAGCTCGGTCATGCGCAGCGATATGCTTTTGTTTCATGGGCCGGTCAAGGTGGATCGTCGCGCACGAGGGCCCATATTGCACCAAGGGAAGCCGCCGGGCGCCCATGTCCGCCCCGGTGCGAGAGAGGGAGGCAGCCATGAGATGCGAAAGGGTTGTTGTGACGGGCCGGGTGCAGGGCGTGTGGTTCCGCGCCTGGACCGAGGAACAGGCGCTTGGCCTCGGCCTGACGGGCTGGGTGCGCAATCGCGCGGACGGCGCGGTCGAGGCGATGATCGCCGGCAGCGACGAGGCGGTCGCGACCATGCTGGCGCGATTCCACCAGGGCTCGCCCGCGTCGAGTGTCTCGGAGGTCCGGCACGACCCCTGCGAGGCGCCGGAGGATACCGACGGTTTCGAGGTCCGCTCCTGACGCGCGGCCGTACGGACAAGAAAAAGCCGTCCCGGGGTACGGGACGGCTCTAGGCGACGGGAATTCTGTCTGACGGGATTAGCCGTCGTTCTCGGTGTTCTGCGCCTGCTGGCGTTCCTGCGCCATGGCGACGAGGCGCTCGTTGAGCTCGGCGTTCTGCTGTGCGGCCTGGCCGATCTCGTTGTAGGTCTCGACGGTCATGCCCTCGGTGGCTTCGATGGCGGCCATCATCTCGCTCTGTGCCTCTTCCATCAGGCTCTGCTGCTCTTCCTGGCTCTCGGTCGCCTGGATGCGGGGCATGTAGGACGCGCGCAGCTCCATCACTTCCATCGCCGCGTCGACGAAGGATTCCAGCTCTGCCTCGCTGTAGCTCATCGCCGGGGCTTCCTGGGTCTCTGCCGGGGCCTCGGTCTCGGCGCTCTGGGCCAGAACCGGCGCAACCGGTGCGGCGACGAGGGCGGCGATCACGGTCGATTTCAGCAGGGTGCCGTTCAGTTTCATGACGTCTCCTTTCAGGTCCGATGGGGCCGGGGGCTCCCGGCGCCTGACCCCCACCTAAGCAGGGCGGTTTGGCGATGAAAGGGGCGGCGGGAAAACGGCGGGGATCCGCCCTTGCGGGCTGTCGGGCCCGGCGGCGCGGCGCCGGTTCCACCAACGCTTTGGTGAATTGAATTCGGCGTGAACTTCGGGCACCCTGCCGTGAACGGCGTCGGCCAAGGAGGGTGCAAAGCCCCGCGCGGCGCCATCGGGCAGACGAGAGAGCGGTCAGATGCGGGCGATGATCACGGTAGCGCTCCTTGCGGGGCTTGGACTTGCAGGGTGCGGCGGAGGAGGCTCACGCACGAGCGGAGATGTCTACGCGTCTCGGTTCGCGAGCGGACCGATCTCGCGGGCCTGCCTCGCCTCGGACCGCCGGGCGCGCAGCCCGGAGCTCTGCGGCTGCGTGCAGGCGGCGGCGAACCTCGAGCTCACCAACTCCGACCAGCGTCTCGCGGTCTCCTTCTACGACGACCCCCACCGCGGGCAGGAGGTCCGCCAGTCAGACCGCCGCCGCGACCGCGATTTCTGGGACCGCTACAACGACTACATCGACCGCGCCGAGCGGCTCTGCCGCGGGCTCTGAGCGGCGGCCACGAGCCGCAGGCGGCTCATTCCGCGAGACGTTGCGCGCGCGGCGCCAGCCGCATGTCCGCGGTCCGGGCATGCCCCTCCATCCCCTCGGCCCGGCTGATGGTGGCGGTCGCGCGGGCCAGATCCGGCAGGGCGTGCGGCGCCACGCGCTGCCAGGTCACGGTCTTGAGGAACTTGTGCACCGACAGCCCGCCCGTGTGGCGCGCCGCCCCCGAGGTGGGCAGCACGTGGTTCGGCCCGGCCGCCTTGTCGCCGAAGGCCACGGTGGTCTCGGCCCCCAGGAAAAGCGAGCCGTAGGCGCACAACCGCGCGCGCCACCAGTCGAGATCCGCCGCCTGCACGTGCAGGTGCTCGGGCGCGTAGCGGTCCGCGGTCGCGGCCATCTCCTCGCGGCTGTCCGCCAGCATGACCTCGCCAAGCGCCGCCCAGGCCTCTCGCGCCGCGCTGCGATTGGGCTCGGGCAATGCGTCGATCAGCTGCGGGACGCGCCGGAGCACCGCCTCGGCCAGCGGCCGGTGGTCGGTCACCAGCCAGACCGGCGATGTGGCCCCGTGCTCGGCCTGCCCGGCAAGATCGGCCGCCACGGTCTCGGCACTGGCACTGGCATCGGCGATCACCAGGGAATCGGTCGGCCCCGCCACCATGTCGATGCCCACCGGGCCGAACAGCTGCCGCTTGGCCTCGGCGACAAAGGCGTTGCCGGGCCCTACGAGGATGTCGGCCTCCGGCAGGCCGAATAGCCCCAGCGCCATGGCCGCGATCCCCTGCACGCCGCCCAGCACCAGCACCCGGTCGGCGCCGGCGACGTGCAGCGCGTGCAGCACCGCCGGATGCGGCCCGTCGCGGCCGGGCGGCGTGCAGGCCACCACCTCCGGCACGCCCGCCGCGCGGGCCGTGGTCACCGTCATCAGCGCCGAGGCGACATGCGCATAGCGCCCGCCCGGCACATAGGCCCCGGCGCAGCCGACCGGGATCAGCCGCTGGCCGGCCACCAGCCCTGGGCGCAGCTCGGTCTCGAACTCCGTGACCGAGGCGCGCTGTGCTTCCGCGAAGGCGCGGATGTTGGCATGGGCATAGCCAATGGCTTCGACCAGCTCCGCGTCGAGCTGGCGGTGCGCCGCGGCAAGCGTCTCGGGCGCGATCTCGAACGGGCCGTCCCAGCCGTCCAGCCGCGCCGCGTAGTCGCGCGCGGCGCTCTCGCGCTCGCGGCGCAGGCGGGCGAGCATGATCTGCACCGTATCGGCGCAATCGGCGACGCCCTGTGCAGGCAGGCCGGGGGCGGACTTCAGGGATGTGACGGACATGGGGCTCCAGCTTGACGCAGTGAGGGGATGAATTCAGAAAAGGCAAAGGTCGCGCGGCGCGTCAGGGGGTGATCATGTTGATGAAAGGGGTGACGCTGCGCGGGCTCGAGGTCTTCGAGGCGCTCGCCGCCACAGGCTCGGTGGCTCAGGCGGCCGAGATGACGGGCCTCAGCCAGCCCGCCGTCAGCCAGCAGATGCGCAACCTCGAGACGGCGCTGGGCGCCGACCTCGTGGACCACGCCCGGCGCCCGATGCAGCTGACCCAGGCGGGGCGCTCGTTCCTGACCCGCACGCAGTCCGTGCTGAGCCAGCTGCGGCTCGCGCAGAACGAACTCACGGTCATGGACCTCACGCATCTCAGCACGCTCAGCCTTGGCGTGATCGACGACTTCGACAACGACCTGACGCCGCAGCTGGTCACGATCCTGGCCGAGAACATGACGCGCTGCCGTTTCAAGCTGACAACCGCGCCCAGCCACGAGATCACCCGCGCGATGCAGGACCGCAAGCTCAACATCGCCATCGCGGCCAGCCCGGGGGCGGTCATGGACGGGGTCATCGAGTATCCGCTGGTCCACGATCCCTTCATCCTCGTCTGCCGGCGCGGCGCCGTGGCCGAGGCCGGCGGGATCGAGGCGCTGATGACCGGTCTGCCGTTCCTGCGCTATGACCGCGAGCAGCTCATCGGCCGCCAGGTCGAGGCGCAGCTCAAGCGCCAGAAGCTGAGCTTTCCCGAGCGCTTCGAGATCGGCGCGCACCTGTCGCTGATGACGCTTGTGGCGCGCGGCATGGGCTGGGGCATCACCACGCCGCTGGGCTACATGCGCGCCGGACGCTTCCACGACCGGCTCGAGGCGCACCGCCTGCCGTTCCCCGCCTTCGCGCGCACGATCTCGCTCTTCTCGGCCTCGGACTGGGCCGACCGCGTGCCGCGCGACGTCGCGCGCACCATGCGCAAACTGGTCTCGGAACTGGTCATCGACCCGGCGCTGCGCCAGCTGCCCTGGCTCGAGGGCGAGCTGCGGCTGCTGGAGGGCGGCTAGGCCGGGAGAGCGGGCAGGGCACATGCCGCGGAGATAGCCCCCGCGCCCCGGGGACGATCAAGCGGCCTGCGCGGCTTTTCGGGAAGAGGGATCGCCTGTTTCGGGTTTTCCGAAACTGTCAGGCGGTCATGTCCAGGAAGGCGCGCACGGCCGCCTCGAAATCGCGCGGTTTCTCGGCATGCAGCCAATGCCCGGCGCCCGGCAGCTTGGCAAAGCGCGCCTCAGGAAAGAGCGCGCGGATTCGCTCGCGGTGCTCGGGCTGCACGTAGTCCGACTCGGCCCCCGACAGGAACAGTGTCTCGCCGTCGAACTGTCCGGATACCTCGGGGAAGCCCATGATCTTGTCCATGCTCTCGGCCAGCACGTCGAGGTTCAGCACCCAGCGCTTTTCGCGCAGGTCCAGCGATTGCGTGAAGAAACTGCGCAGCGCCGGCATCTCGACCGTGTCGGCCAGCTGGTCGTTGGCGTCCGAGCGCTTTTCGACCTTCGACAGGTCCACGGCGCGCATCGCCTCGATGAACTGCATCTGCGAATGGGTGTAGGCGACCGGCGCGATGTCGGCCACCACCAGCCGCGACACCTTGTCGGGATGCGCCAGCGCCAGGCACATGGCCGCCTTTCCGCCCATCGAATGGCCCAGCACGTCCGCCCGGCCGCCGTGTTCGGCGATGACCTCGGCCAGGTCCTCGGCCATCTCGGGATAGGTGTGAGTCTCGGTCCAGGCCGACTCGCCGTGGTTGCGCATGTCGACGGCGATGACCTGCCGCGTGTCCGACAGGCGCTTGGCGATGACGCCCCAGTTGCGGGCCGAGCCGTAAAGACCGTGGGCAATCAGCAGCGGCGGCTGATCGGTGGGCGAGCCATGGAGGATCGTGTTCAGCATGGCACCTGTCTAGGCAGAACGCCGGCAAAGGAAAAGCGTGATCTGGCCGCGGCGAGGGGTCCGATGCGTCCTTGGGCACGGCCGGGCCGAAAGCCCGCCGCCCGGGCGCAAAGACCGTGGCCGCGCCGCCCGCGCCGTGCTAGCGGTGACGAGGCTCACAGGCTGGAGGCCCTCATGACCCGTCTCACTTCCCAGGGCGACGCGCTGGTCGCCGATATTGCGGCCCGCCACGGGCTTTCCACCGGCGCGGTCGAGACGCTGCTCTTCGCCGTCGCGCAGGGTGGGGGACGGCAAGCGCAGTTCAACCACCCCGAGCTGGGCGGGATGGGCCAATGGTCCGCCGGTGGCATGACCATGGTGGGCGACATGTTCAACAACGCGCTCAAGGCCAAGGTCGATGCCGTCTGCGCCGAGATATCCAATGCGCTGGGCGCAGGTGGGGTCTTCGCAGCGCCCGCAACACAAACGCAGTCCGAGTCGCAGGGGCAGGGGACGGGCGGCATGACCAGCCTCTTCGTGCCGGGCTCGGGCACGGCGCCCTGGCCGGCCGAGCTGGGCAGCCCCAGCTCCAGCGGGGCGCAGAACGACATGCGCTACGCGGTCTTCCCCGCGACGCGGCGGCTCGCCATCGCCGTGGGTGACCGGGTCGAGGTCTACGACACCGGCGACCACATGATCTCGGGCGTGTCGCAGCAGCAGAGCGGCGATCGCACGCTGACCTTTACCAGCCAGCACGGTCTCGTGCGGCTCTCGGATCTCGACCGGGTCGACACCCAGCCCGCCGGGCCCGACCCCGCGCAGCCGGCCGAGGCCGAGCCCCGCAGCCCCGCCGAACCGCAGGCGCCGGCGGAACCGCAGAGGCCCGCCACGCCCCGGGCGCCCGCTGAACCGCAGACACCGGCAGAACCGCAGGCGCCCGCCACGCCGCAGGCGGCCGAGGTGCCGGCCGCACCCGCCGGGCTGCCCTCGCAGGACAGCGCCGACGAGATCCTGGGCCTGCTCGAGAAGCTCGCAGCGCTGCGCGACAAGGGCATCCTCAGCGATGCCGAGTTCGAGGCCAAGAAAACCGACCTTTTGTCGAGACTCTGAGCGGGGCCCGGTGGCGCCCCTTGCATCGGGGCGCGATTTGCGGCTGATGGGGGCATGGCACCGGTGATCGATCCCCGACTCTCGCAGCACGTCACGCGGCTGGAAAAGCTCTTCGAGACGCGCCTTGGCCTCGGCCGTGGCGGCTTCGAGAAACGCGCGGCACGCGCCCGCCGGATGATGCCGCGCCAGCTGCGCGCCGATCTGGCGCGCGTCACAGAGGCGCGGCACATGTCCGGCCACCCCCGGCTCGCACGGCAGATCGACATGGGCGCCGTCGAGGATGCCGCCGGCCGCGTCGAGAGCCACCTCAAGACCGTCGATGCCGCGGAACGGCGGCGTCACATCCTGCTGAAGCGGCTGGGCACGGTGATGTTCAACCTGCTCGTGGTGGGCACGCTGCTGCTGGTCGTGCTGGCCTGGCGCGGCTTTCTCTGAACAGGCCGAGCCGCGACCGACCTCACTCGGACGCGGGCTGACCGTTCAGCCGCAGGAAGAGGCTTTCCTCGTCGTCGTTGCGGAAGAACGGCACCGAGGCGGGCGGCGCGCCGCTCTGCGCGGGGGCGGCGATCTCGGCCATGACGACCCCCGTGATGAAGGGCAGGTCGAACTCGCGCACCCGGTCCAGCGCGATCCATTGCAGCGCGCTCAGCTCGTCCGAGGCGGCCGAGAAATCGTCCGGATCGGTCGCCAGCGCATCGGCATCCACGAGGAAGAAGCGCGCGTCGAACCGCCGTGTGCGGCCGGGCGGCGTTATGGCGCGGAAGACGAACTGCAGCGCGCCGGCATCCGGAACATGTCCGGTCGCCGCGAAGCTGCGCCAGTCGGTGGGCGGGGCGGCCCAGTCGCCGGGACGGCCCAGGATCAGCCCGGTCTCTTCCCAGAGCTCGCGGATCGCCGCGACCGCCAGCGGATGCGCGAGGCCGGGGCGCGCGTCCTCGGCCAGGCGCGCGGCGCAGAGCGGCGTCAGGGGTGCGGCCAGCGGAACCGCCCCGTCCTGCGCATCCACGGCACCGCCCGGGAAGACGAACTTGCTGGGCATGAAGGCCGCCGTCGCGCCGCGCTGGCCCATGAGCACGCGGGGGCTCGTGTGGCGGTCGCGCAAGACGATCACCGTCGCAGCGTCGCGGATGGCCGTCTTGTCGATTGTCATGCTCTCTCCTGCCCTGCCGGCCGCGCCGCCGGAGACGCCGCTCAGGGCGTGCGGGCGAAGCCGTGCATGTATCGCGCCCACTGGAAGCCGACGATCGCCCCCTTGAGCCTGGGAAGGAGATACAGCGAGAGGCCCACGCAGCCAATGAGGAAAATGGTGACCAGCGTCAGCGGTTCGGGCCGCCAGGTGACGAAACTGATGTGCAGCGCGGGCGCCATGATGTGCCCGACGATCAGGATCGTCAGGTAGGCCGGCCCGTCGTCGGCGCGGTGATGGAACAGCTCCTGCCGGCAGACCGGGCAATGATCGCGGACCTTGAGGTAGCTGCGCAGCAGCGGCCCCTTGCCGCAGTTCGGGCAGCGGCGGCGAAAGCCCTTCCAGACGGCGGGCCAGGTCGGGCGCTCCTCCTCGGCCGACGCGGCGGGTGCCACGGCGGGGGCGCCGTCGAGCGGCGCGTCGGCGGGGTCGGGCGAACGTGGCTGCGCCGGCTCGGCGTGGCTGTGTTGATCGATCTGCGGCATGCTGGTCATGTAGGTCCCCGTCGCGTGTCGGCGAAAGGTGATGCAGCCGTGAACGCATTTGAAGGGCGCAGAATGTCCTTGCGTCCCGATGTCGCAAATCACGCAGCGGTGATGCAGCTTTCCGGAATCTCCGACGGAAACCCCGCGGCCCCGCGTGAAAGGATCAGACCGGCGGCCAAGGGGGCGCCGGCACAAAGCCAAGACAGGAGATTGCAGGCATGACACGCAAGACGACTTTGCTCGCAGGTGCGGCCATTCTGGTGATGGGGGGCGCGAGCCTCGCCGCGGCCTTTCCGGCCGGTCAGCAGGGCCAGGGCGCCGGTGCGCGCCCGCAGATGATGCAGGCCATGTTCTTCGCCGCGGATGCCGACGGAGACGGGCAGGTGACGCGCGAGGAATTCGACGCCATGGGCCCGGCCGGTGCCTTCTCGACAGCCGATGCGGATGGCGACGGCGCGCTCTCGGGTGACGAGATCGCCGCCTACATGGACGCGCGCGAGGCCGCTCGGAAGGAAATGCGCCAGCGCATGATGCTGCAGCGGCTGGATGCCGACGAGAACGGCAGCCTGAGCCTCGAGGAGCTGCAGTCGGGCCGTCGCGGCCCCGAGCGGGCGGCGATGTTCGACCGGCTCGACCTCGATGGCGACGGCACCGTGACCGAAGCCGAGGCCGAGCGGCTGCAGGCGATGCGCGCCGAGATCCGCGACGAGCTCCGCGGCCAGATGCGCGGAGAGATGCGCGGCGACAAGCAGGGGCGGATGCACGACGGCATGCGCCGCGGCGGCGGCTACCACGACGGCGAGCATCATCGCGGCGAGCACGGCGGCCGTGGCGACGGCGACGGCTGGCACCGCAACAACTGACCTGCGGCCCGCGGTCCGGGTCCTTCGGGGCCCGGACCTCTGCGCGGGCGCGGCCTTGGGGGTTGCGCCCGGGGACGAACCGGATGCCCTATGACGCGATGAGCGAGCGAACGGAAGAGGAGCTGCTGGCCGCCTATGCCGCCGGCGAGCCCGCGGCGGCGCGCGCGCTGACCGCGCGGCTCGGGCCGCGGCTCTTCGGCACCGCGATGCGGATGCTGGGCGACCGTGCCGAGGCCGAGGACGTCGCGCAGGAGGCGCTGCTGCGGCTCTGGCGCGCGGCACCGGGCTGGCGCGAGGGCGAGGCGAAGGTCTCGACCTGGTGCTACCGCGTGGTCACGAACCTCTGCATCGACCGGATCCGCCGGCGTCGCGGACGGCAGGTGGGCCTCGACGACGTGCCCGAGCCGCCCGACCCGGCGCCCTCTGCGGCGCAGGCGATGCAGAGCCGGGCGCGCGACGCGGCCCTGCAGGCGGCGCTCGACGCGCTGCCCGAGCGGCAGAAACAGGCAGTGGTGCTGCGGCATCTCGAGGGGCTCTCGAACCCCGAGATCGCCGGGATCATGGACATTGGCGTGCGCGCGGTCGAAAGTCTGACCGCGCGTGGCCGCAAGGCGCTGGAGGGGCTTCTGCTCGGCCGGCGCGCGGAGTTGGGATATGACGATGACTGACAGGCGCAGGGATGACGAGGGCCCTCTGGCCCCCTGGTTCGAGGCCGGCCGCGAGGCAGCGCCGCGCCCCGATGGCGACTGGATGGCCCGGATGGAGGCCCTGGCGCTCGAAGAGCAGCCGGCGGCTGTTTCGGCCGCCGTGACGCCGCCGGCCCGGCGCGGCCGCCTGCGCGACCTGCTGGGGCAGATCGGCGGCTGGCCCGCCATGGCGGGCCTCGCGGCGGCCTGCGCGGCCGGCCTCTGGATCGGGGTCGCCTCGCCCGACGGCGTGGCGCAATGGTGGCCGGGCGACACCGCCAACGCGGGCTATACCACCTTCGACCCGGCAAGCGGGTTCGACTTCGCGATGCTGGAGCTCTGAGCATGTCCGATCCCTCCGTCGACACCTCGCGCCGTGCGCCCCTCTGGATGCGCCTGCTGCTGCTCGGCTCGCTGGCCGTGAACCTCGCCGTGCTGGGGGTGGTCGCGGGCTTTGCCTTCTTCGGCCCGGATCACCCGCCGCCGCCGCGTGGGCGCGACTTCGTCACGCCCTATGCGCGCGCTCTGACCGAGGACCAGCGCCACGCGCTGGGCGCGCGCATGCGCGAGACGGTGCAGCGCGACCGCTCCGAACGCGGCGGTTTCCTCGATGCCTACCGCGAGGGCGTGGACCTTCTGCGGCAGGAGCCCTTCGACGCCGAGGCCTTTGCCGCCATGCTCGACCGCCAGTCGCAGTCGGCGGAGCGCCGGCAGCGGACCGGCCAGCGCGTGCTGGTCGAGACGCTCGAGGCCATGCCGGCCGAGGCGCGCGCGGCCTATGCCGACCGCATGGAGG
Source organism: Salipiger mucosus DSM 16094 (assembly GCF_000442255.1). Taxonomy (GTDB): domain Bacteria; phylum Pseudomonadota; class Alphaproteobacteria; order Rhodobacterales; family Rhodobacteraceae; genus Salipiger; species Salipiger mucosus. Next base: position 951,330 of record NZ_KE557273.1, read on the forward strand.
CCGAGCTCGAGCGCATCGCGGAAAAGATCCGGCACCACCGTCGCGACCGCGACTGAGCCGGCGCGGACCGGGCGGCGCTCAGGCCGCGCCGAACCCTGCCGCGCCGAAGCGCGGCGGCGGGACATCGTGGCCCGCGTCCAGGTCCTCGGCCACCGCCACGCGGTTTCGTCCCGCGTTCTTGGCGGCATAGAGTGCCCGGTCCGCCCGGTCGGCCAGTCCTTCCGGCGTGTCGCAGGCGCCGCCTCCGGCCAGCGCGACCCCGATGCTGAGGGTCACCGGGATCGCGCCGCCCTGCGCGCCCGGCAGCCGCACAGGGTCGGCTGCCATCACGCGGCAGAGCCGCTCGGCGGTCCGCACGGCGGCCTCGCGGTCCGCGTCGGGCATGGCCACCAGGAATTCCTCGCCCCCGATCCTCGCCACCAGGTCGGCGGCGCGCAGGTTGGTCGAGAGCCGCTCGGCCAGGTCGACCAGCACCGCGTCCCCGGCGGTGTGGCCGTGGCGGTCGTTCACTCGCTTGAAGTGGTCGATGTCGAGCACCATCACGGCAAAGCCCCGGCCGGTGCGCTTGCAGCGCTCGACCAGCCGTCCGAGGTGGGGCAGGGCGTAGCGGCGGTTGAACAGCCCGGTGAGCGGATCGGTCAGCGCGGCGCGCAGGCCCTGTCGCATGTTGGCGCGCAGCCGGTCGGCGGTGCGCTTGCGCCGGACCTGCCGCGGCACGCGGATGGCCAGTTCCTCGACATCCATCCCGCCCGCCAGCACGTCGTTGGCCCCGAGGTCGAGCGCACGCGCCGCGTCGTCGGGGCGATCGGCGCTTGCGGCATAGACGATCGCCGACCGGCGCAGCGCCGAGCTGCCGCGCATCAGGGTCAGCAGCGCCAGCCCCTCGGCCTTGGCGCTGCCGGTATCGACGATCACGAAGACCTCGGGCGCCGGGCTCTCGGAGCGCAGCGCCTTGTCGGCGGAGAGAACCTCGATCCGGTCCGGCAGCCAGCCGCGCAGCGCCGAGGCCGCCGAGAAGATCGACCGGTCGGGCCGCGTCGGCACCAGCGCCATGCGCGATGGCGCCTCGAAGCCCGCCGGCGGATCGGCCAGCCCCAGCGCGCGGCGCGTGTCGTCGCGAAGGCGCAATTCCTCCTCGGCATGGCGGGCGCGCAGCAGGCTGCGCAGTCGCGCAAGCAGCATGTGTTCGTCCAGCGGACGGCTCAGGACGTCGTCCGCCCCGGCCGCCAGCATCCGCAGCCGCCGTTCGGCGTCGCGCGTGCCGCGGGTGAGGATCACCGGCGTCTCGGCGCCGCGTGGCAGGTTGCGCAGCCGATGGCAGAAATCGCTTCCCTCCATGTCCGGCAGGTCGGCCGCGGCGATCACGAGGTCGGGCCGCTCCTTGGTCACGCAGGTCAGCGCCTCGGCCCCGGTGCCGGCCTGCAGCACGTCGTAGTAGGCCGCCTTGAGCTTGACCCGCAGCACGATCCGGTTGGTCGATACACCGTCGGCGATGAGAATCCTGGCGGTCATGGCCCCCGCGTCCCTGGGCGAATCGTCTCTCCCCGTTGCACGAGGGCTTGCATCCGCGTTCGTTGCCAGTTTTCATTCCGACTGGTTAACAAACTCTTTCGGAAATGGGACGAAATGGCGATATCGCGGGAGGCCGCCGAGATGATCGGACTGCAGGCGGTGGCCTGGCTTGCGGGCGAGGATGAGCTTCTGCCGGTCTTCCTCGGCGCGACCGGTGCCTCCGAGGCCGAGTTCCGCACGGGCCTGTCCGACCCGGGATTCCAGGGCGCGGTGCTGGATTTCATCCTCATGGACGATGCCTGGGTGCGCGGCTTCTGCGAGTCGCACGACCTGGGCTACGAGGCGCCGCGCGAAGCGCGCGCGCTGCTGCCGGGCGGCGGCGAGGTGCACTGGACATGAGCCTGCGCGCCGAGGCGGTGCTCTTCGACAAGGACGGCACGCTCTTCGATTTCCACGCGACCTGGAGCGTCTGGGCGCTGGACGCCATGCGCACGCTCTCGGGCGGCGTCGCCGACCGGCTCGAGGCGATGGCGGACTCCGCGCGTTTCGACCTCGTCGCCGGTCGGTTCCTTCCCGACAGCCCGATCATCGCCGGCACCAACCGCGAGGCGGCGGCCTGCCTCGCGCGCGTGCTGCCCGACCGGTCCGTCGAGGAGGTCGAGCATTTTCTTATGGTTTCCGCGGCCGAGGCGCCGCTGGCCGAGGCGGTGCCGCTGGCCCCGCTTCTGGCGCGGCTCGGGCAGATGGGGCTCGTGCTGGGGGTCATGACGAACGACACCGAATACGCCGCGCGGGCGCATCTCGAAACGGCCGGGATCACGCAGGCCTTCGATTTCGTCGCGGGCTTCGACAGCGGCCACGGGGCCGAAGCCCGACCCGGCGCCGCTTCTGGCCTTCGCCCGCAGCATTGGCCTGGATCCGGCACGCTGCGTCATGGTGGGCGACAGCACGCATGACCTGATCGCCGGCCGCGCGGCGGGGATGCAATGCGTGGGCGTGCTGACGGGGCCCGCCGCGGCCGAGGACCTTGCCTCGCAGGCCGACGTCGTGCTGCCCGACATCGGCCATCTGCCCGGCTGGCTGGGGGATCGCGCCGCCTAGGCGCCCGGCGCCTGGATTTTTGAGGAAAATTCGAGTCTTTGCGGTTCGGTTAAGACCTCCTGCGATAGCCTGCATCAACACCGGATCACCAGAAACGGGTCGCCATGCACGGGCTGATCGCGAGGACGCTGCAATGCTTCCTGCAGGATACATACGGGCAAGCCGCCTGGCAGGACATCGCCGGCCGGTCCGGGCTCGATCTGCCCGGGTTCGAGGCCATGCTCGACTACGAGACGGGCCTCGTCGTGCGCGTGCTTTCCGAGGCGACGGCGCTGCTGGCCAAGCCTGCGGATACGATTCTCGAGGATATCGGCACCTACCTCATCACCCATGCCAACAACGAGGGGCTGCGCCGCCTGATGCGCTATGGCGGCGTCGATTTCATCGACTTCCTGCACTCGCTCGAGGAGCTGCCGGGCCGCGCCCGGCTCGCGGTGCCAGACCTGCGCCTTCCCGACCTCGAGCTCGAGGGGCATTCGGGCAGGGCCTTCTGCCTGCGGTGTACCGCGCCCACGGGCGAACCCACGGGGTTCGGGCACGTCCTGGTGGGCGTGCTGCGCGCCATGGCCGACGACTACGGCGCGCTCGTGATCCTCGATCATCGCGGCGCCGAGGCCGGCTGCGAAACCGTCGACATCGTGGTGATCCAGACCGATTTCGCGAGCGGTCGCGCCTTCGAGCTGGGCGCGCCCCTGCCGGTCCCGCGGGCCAGTTCCATCCCATGAGCCTGCCGCCCGAGACGCTGGATGCCCTCTGCCCGATGCACCTGCACCTCGACTCCGAGGGGATCGTTCGTGGGGCCGGGCCGACCTTCGCCAAGCTCATGGGCGATGGCCCGCTTGCCGGCGCGCATTTCACCACGCTCTTCCACATCTACCGCCCGGGCGCCGTGCGCGACTCGGGCGGGCTGCTGTCGCTTGCGGGGCGCAGGTTGCAGCTGCGCCTGCACGACGGGCGGTCGACGGCGCTCAAGGGGCTGGCCATGCCTGACGGGGCAGGGGGCGTCATCATGAACCTTTCCTTCGGCATCGGCGTGGTCGACGCGGTGCGCGACCACGCCCTGACCAGCACCGATTTCGCGGTGACCGACCTCGCCATCGACATGCTCTACTTGGTCGAGGCAAAATCCGCCGCGATGGAGGCATCGCGCACGCTGAACCGGCGGCTTCAGGGCGCGATGCTGGCGGCGGAACGGCGCGCCTACACGGATCCGCTCACAGGACTGGCGAACCGCCGTGCCCTGACCCGGGTGCTGGCGCGTCTCCAGCGCGACGCGACCGCCTTCGCGCTGATGCATATCGACCTCGATTTCTTCAAGCAGGCGAACGACACCCACGGACATCCCGCCGGCGATCGCGTGCTGCAGGCGGTCGCGGACATCATGCTCGAGGCGACGCGCAAGAACGACACCGTGGCCCGCGTCGGCGGCGACGAATTCGTCATCCTGCTCGAGGATCTCACCGAGCCGCAGGTCCTGTGCGACCTGGCCGGCCGCATGATCCGCCAGATCGAACGGCCGATCCCGCTGGACGACGCCTTCGCGAGAATCTCCGCCAGCATCGGAATCGCGCTGAGCGACGGCATGCCGCCGGCATCGGCCGTTCTCGACCGGGCGGATGCGGCGCTTTACGAGGCCAAACGCAGGGGGCGCGCACAATATGCCATGCAGGCCGAGACGGCGCCGCCGGCAGGTTCGTGACCCCCCGCCAAATCGATGGCATTTTTTCGATTTCCGGGTCTTGATCCCCCTGATCGGGTATCGTAAGACCCGCGCCACGGTTGGGGTGTAGCCAAGTGGTAAGGCAACGGTTTTTGGTACCGCGTACCGCAGGTTCGAATCCTGCCACCCCAGCCAGTAATCTCCGAAAATGAACCGCCGCCCAAAGGGATAGCCGCCGTTACGGTGGCCGGCCATCCGCCGTCTCTTGCCCTGCGCCCAGTCATGTGGTGCGCCCGAGGGCTGTCCCGTCCCCCGGCGCCGATTGCTCGCAAAAGGTGCCGCATCCGGGATCATCCGGCGCCCGCCCGGTTCCCGTTTCCACCCCGCAAGATTGCCACTCCGCAGAGCCCGGCCTAGACTGGCCTGCGTCCGATCACGGGCCGCGGCGGGACTGATCCCGCCGGACATCCGACCTTGGCCGCGCGATATCGACGGCCAAACCCCTGCACAGACGGGGGAATAACACCCGGACACCTGATCCGCCCGGGGCAGAGTGGGAGACTTGCATGCAGGAGAATTTCAGCGCCCTCGACAGGGCCGCCGCCAACTACGTTCCGCTGTCGCCGGTGTCGTTCCTCGAGCGCGCGGCCGAGGTTCACGCCGATGTCGTGGCCGTGGTGCACGGCGACACCCGGCGCAGCTGGGCCAACACCGCCGACCGCGTGGCGCGCGTGGCGCAGGGCCTCGCGGACCGGGGTATCGCCAAGGGCGACACGGTCAGCGCGCTGGCCCCCAACATGCCCGAGCTCTTCGAGCTGCACTTCGCGGTGCCGGTCTCGGGCGGCGTGCTCTCGACGATCAACACCCGGCTCGAAGCCGAGACCATCGCGCATATCCTCGACCACTCCGACAGCCGCGTCGTGCTGGTGAGCGAGGATCTCCGCCCGCTGCTGGAAGAGGCGCTGGCGCTGGCCGAAAACGCGCCCCGCGTGCTGCAGATCGGCGGGGCGGCCGACGACTATGCCGCGCTCCTGCAGGCCGACCCCTGGCAGGGCAGCTGGCTGCCCGACGACGAGTGGGACGCGATCACGCTCAACTACACCTCCGGCACGTCCGGCCGGCCCAAGGGCGTGGTCTACCACCATCGCGGCGCCTACCTGATGGCGCTGGGCACCGTCGCGGCCTGGCAGGTCGCGCATCACCCGGTCTACATGTCCGTCGTGCCGATGTTCCACTGCAACGCCTGGGGCCACCTCTGGAAGGCGCCCATCGTCGGCGGCACGCTGGTCTTTCCGGCCTCCAACAGCCCCGAGGACCTCTTCGAGACCATCAGGCGTGAGAAGGTCACCCATTTCGGCGCGGCCCCGGTCGTGCTGCAGATGATGGCCGAAAGCGATGCCGCGCCCGACGAACCGCTCGAGCCGCGCCTGCAGGTCACCACCGCCGGCGCCCCCCCGCCGCCCTCGGTGCTGGAGAAGACCGACGCGATGGGCATGGACGTCATGCATGTCTACGGCCTGACGGAAACCTACGGCCACATCCTGCAATGCCTGCCGCAGCCCGTCTGGGACCATCTCGAGCCCGAGGAGACCGCCGAGCGCCGCGCGCGCCAGGGCGTCCGCTTCCCGATGGTCGAGGCCGTCGACGTGGTCGACCGCGAGACCGGGCAGAAGGTGCCGAAGGACGGCGAGACCCAGGGCGAGATCTCGATCCGGGGCAACACGGTGATGAAGGGCTACTACAAGGACCAGGCGGCGACCGACGAGGCCTTCGAGGGCGGCATGTTCCGCTCGGGCGATGCCGCCGTGGTGCAGCCCGACGGCTACGTGCAGATCCGCGACCGGCTCAAGGACGTGATCATTTCCGGCGGCGAGAACATCTCCTCGGTCGAGGTCGAGGCGGTGCTTTACCGCCATCCCGCCGTCGCGGCCGCCGCCGTGGTGGCGCGGTCCGATCCGAAGTGGGGCGAGGTGCCCTGCGCCGTCGTCGAACTCCGCGACGGCGAAGAGGCCGGCGAAGACGAGATCATCGCCTTCTGCCGCGAGCGGCTGGCGGGCTTCAAGACGCCGAAAAGCGTGCTCTTCCGCGAGATTCCGAAGACCGCGGTCGGCAAGATCCAGAAGTTCCAGCTTCGCAACATGGTGCGCAGCCTCGACGCGTGAGGCCCACGCGCCGCGTGCGTGCAGACCCGTCCCGTGCCCCCGGCCCGGGACGGGCAGGCGCCTGTCTCAGGCGCTGACCTGCTGCGCGTCGTAGCCCGCGTCCTTGATCGCCGCGCTCACCTGCTCCGGCGCGAGGACGCTGTCGATGCTGACCCGGTGCGTGTCCAGGTCGCAGGCGACATCGGCGCCGGGGTCGGCGGCCTTGACCGATTTCTCGATGGCGGCCGTGCAATGGCCGCAGCTCATGTCGGGCACGTTGAATTGCATCGCGACGTCTCCTTGCGTTTGCTTCGCCGCAGATATGAGGATTCCAGCGGGTGGAAGGTCAAGAGGGCCGGTCACCGCGAAGAAAATTCATCCGCATGCTTGACCTTCCAGTGACTGGAGGCCCCACATGAGGGGCAGCCAAGAGGAATCAAGGAGGCCGTCATGCCCGAACCAACGCCCGTCACTCTCTCCGTCGAGGGTATGTCCTGCGCCTCCTGCGTGGGGCGCGTGGATCGTGGTCTGGCGGCGCTGGAGGGGGTCCATGACGTCTCGGTCAACCTCGCCTCGGAAACCGCCCGCATGACCGTCGACGATCCCGCGCGTGTCGGCGCGGCGGTCGAAGCGCTCGACGACCTCGGCTACCCGGCGCGCCGGGCGACGGTGACGCTGAACGTCGAGTCGATGTCCTGTGCCTCCTGCGTGGGCCGCGTCGACAAGGCGCTCGAGGCCGTGCCGGGCGTGCTCGAGGTGAACGTGAACCTCGCCTCGGAAACCGCGTCGGTGACCTACGCCGAAGGCACGGTCACGCCCTCTGATCTGACCGCCGCCAGCGCAGGGGCCGGCTACCCCGCCACGGTGGCCGAGGCCTCCGGCGGCGAGGATCGGGGTGCCCGCAAGGAAGAGGAGGCGCGCGGCCTGCTGCGCCAGACGGCGCTGGCCGCCGCGCTCGCCCTGCCGGTCTTCCTGGTCGAGATGGGCGGCCACGTCCTTCCCGCCGTGCACCACTGGATCGACGCCACCATCGGCCAGCAGACCAGCTGGGTGCTGCAGTTCGTGCTGACCACGCTGGTGCTCGCGGGCCCCGGGCGCATGTTCTACCGCAAGGGCATCCCGGCGCTGCTCAAGGGCGCGCCCGACATGAACAGCCTCGTCGCCGTGGGCACCGGGGCGGCCTACGTCTACTCGGTCGTGGCGACCTTCCTTCCGGCGCTGCTCCCCGAGGCGGTGCGTGCCGTCTACTTCGAGGCCGCCGCCGTCATCGTCGTGCTGATCCTGCTCGGCCGCTTTCTCGAGGCGCGCGCCAAGGGCCGCACCGGCGCGGCGATCCGCAAGCTGCTGGGCCTGCAGGTCCGCACCGCCCGCGTCATGCGGGGCGGCGAAAGCGTCGAGGTCTCGGTCGACGACCTCTCGGCCGGCGACATGGTCCTCGTGCGGCCGGGCGAGCGCATCGCCGTGGACGGCGAGGTCACCGAGGGCTCCAGCCACGTCGACGAAAGCATGCTCACCGGCGAGCCGGTCCCGGCCGAGAAGGGCCCCGGCGACGCGATCACCGGCGGCACCGTGAACGGCGCGGGCAGCCTGACCTTCCGCGCCACCCGCGTCGGCGCCGACACCACGCTCTCGCAGATCATCCGCATGGTCGAGGAGGCGCAGGGCGCCAAGCTGCCGATCCAGGGGCTGGTCGACCGCATCACCCTGTGGTTCGTGCCCGCCGTCATGTCGGCGGCGCTGCTGACCGTGCTGGTCTGGCTGGTCTTCGGCCCGTCGCCCGTGGTGACGCTGGCGCTGGTGGCGGGGGTCTCGGTCCTCATCATCGCATGCCCCTGCGCCATGGGCCTCGCGACGCCGACCTCGATCATGGTCGGGACCGGACGCGCGGCCGAGATGGGCGTGCTCTTCCGCAAGGGTGACGCGCTGCAGCAGCTCGCCTCCGTGGGCGTCGTGGCGCTCGACAAGACCGGCACCGTGACCGAGGGACGGCCCGAGATGACCGACCTCGTGCTGGCCGAGGGGGTCGAGCGCGCCGACGTCCTGTCGAAGATCGCGGCGGTCGAGGCGCGCTCCGAGCACCCCATCGCCGAGGCCGTCGTCCGCGCCGCCCGCGCCGAGGGCGCCCCTCGCGCCGAGGCCACGGATTTCGCCTCCGTCACCGGCCACGGCGTGCGCGCCACGGTGGACGGCGTCGAGGTGCTCGTCGGTGCCGACCGCCTGATGGCCCGCGAGGGCATCGAGACCGGCGCGCTGGCGGCGCGCGAGACCGAGCTTGCCAGCCGCGGCCGCACCGCGCTCTTTGCCGCCATCGACGGCCGCATCGCCGCGGTCATCGGCGTGGCCGACCCGGTGAAGCCCGCCAGCCGCGAGGCCATCGCCGCGCTGCACGACAAGGGCCTGACCGTCGCGATGATCACCGGCGACAAGCGCGAGACGGCAGAGGCCATCGCGCGCGAGACCGGCATCGACCATGTCATCGCGGGCGTCCTGCCCGACGGCAAGGTCGCCGCGCTCGATGAACTGCGCGAGGGGCACCGCCAGGTCGCCTTCGTCGGCGACGGCATCAACGATGCGCCCGCGCTGGCGCACGCCGACGTCGGCATCGCCATCGGCACCGGCACGGACGTCGCCATCGAGTCCGCCGACGTGGTGCTCATGTCCGGCGACCTGCGCGGCGTGGTCAACGCCTTCGAGGTCTCGACCCGCACCATGCGCAACATCCGCGAGAATTTGTTCTGGGCCTTCGGCTACAACACCGCGCTGATCCCGGTCGCCGCCGGCGTGCTCTACCCGGCCTTCGGCCTGCTGCTCTCGCCGATGCTGGCCGCCGGGGCCATGGCGCTCTCGTCGGTCTTCGTGCTGACCAACGCGCTGCGCCTGCGCCGCATCGTGCCCGCCATGGACGAGCGGACCGCCACGCGCCCGGCCGCCCACGCGGCACAGGCGCCCGCAGAGTGAAAGGAGGACTGCCATGAACATCGGAGATGTCGCCCAACGCTCGGGCCTGCCCGCCAAGACGATCCGTTACTACGAGGAGATCGGCCTGATCCGCCCGCAGCGCGGCGAGAACGGCTATCGCCGGTTCCGCGAACAGGACCTGCACAAGCTGGCCTTCCTCGGCCGCGCCCGCGCGCTGGGCTTCACCATCGAGGACTGCCGCACCCTGATCGCCCTCTACGAGGACGAGAGCCGCGAGAGCGGGCAGGTCAAGCGCGTCGCCGAAGAGCACCTGCAGCAGATCGACGACAAGATCGCGCAGCTCCAGTCGATGCGCGCGACGCTGGCCGAACTGGTGAGCTGCTGCGCCGGCGACGACCGCCCCGACTGCCCGATCCTCGAGGATCTCGCGCATCACGGCGCAGATGGCGCGACCGAGGGCAAGGGCCGCGCCCTCTGACGGGGCGGATCAGCCCTCGGGGCGAAATCGCTCAGCCGGCCGCCCGCCGCGGGCGCCCGCGCCCCGGCACGCCCGAGGCCAGCCGCGCCAGCCGCGCGGCATCGGCCGAGCGGCCCGCAACGGCCGCGATTCGCGCCCAGGCGGCGCGGTAGGCCAGCTCGCAGGTCTCCTCCATGAAGGCATGGGCCTCGGCCTGCGCCTCCTTTGAGCCGGCGATGCGCCGCGCCTCGGCCTCCCAGGACGCCGCGCCCTCGGCCAGCTCCGACCCGCTCTCGCGCAGGAAATCCGCGAAGGCGCGCGCGCCGGCGCCATCGTTCAGCGTCAGCGAGCGCGTGGCGTTGGTCCGGGCGTGGATGCCGTTGGTGCCCTCGTAGATCGCGCAGATGCGGGCATCGCGCCAGTTCTGCTCGGCGCCGTATTCCCGCAGGTAGCCGTAGCCGCCCATCACCTGGATCGACAGATCCGCCGCCCGGGTGCCCGCCTCGGTGCAGAAATACTTGCAGACCGGGGTCATGAACTCGACGAAGTCCCGCGCGGTGCCCAGCTCCTGCGCCACCAGCGTGATGTGGCACAGCGCCCGCCCCCCGAGGGCCAGCGCGTCGCAGGTGTCGATCATGCGTGCCACGTCCGGGTGGCGGTCGATGCTCACCACCGCGCCGGTGCCGTCGCGGCCCTGCCTGCGCTCCTCGGCGTAGCGCCGCGCGAGGTCGGCGGCGCGGGCCGCATGCGCCACGCCCTGAAGCCCCACGTCGAGCCGCGCGTGATTCATCATCGCGAACATCGCCGTCAGCCCGCCGCCTTCCTCGCCCACGAGCTCCGCCGCCGCGCCGTCGAAGGCCAGCTGGCAGGTGGGCGATGCGTGCAGCCCGAGCTTTTCCTCGATCCGCGTGACCTTGACCGCGTTGCGCCGCGCGCCGTCCAGCACGGCCGGGCAGGCGAAAAGGCTCAGCCCCCGCAGCCCCGCCTCGGCCGGCCCGGTGCGCGCCAGCACGAGGTGCAGGATGTTCTCCGTCATGTCCTGGTCGCCGCCCGAGATGAAGATCTTCTCTCCCTCGAGCCGCCAACCCGCGCCCTCGCGCGTTGCGCGGGTTCGGATGGCCGAAAGATCGGACCCGGCCCCTGGCTCGGTCAGGCACATGGTCGCCAGCCAGCCGCCCGAGGCGAGCTGCGGGATGAAGGCCGCCTTCTGAGCCTCGGTGCCGAACCGCAGCAGCAGCGCGCTCGCCGCGTGGGCCAGCGAGGTCACCATCTGCAGCGAATGGTTCGCGCCGGTGAAGATCTCGGACACGCCCGCCAGCACCGCGCCGCCCAGGCCCATGCCGCCGTGGGCCTCGGGCGCCGACAGCCCCTGCCAGCCGCCCTCGGCCAGCTCGGCGTAGAGCGCGGGGAAGCCGTCGGGCATGCGCACGCGGCCGTTCTCGAACCGGCAGCCCTGCGCGTCGCCGGGCGCGTCGAGCGGCGCGATCCGCCCCTCGGCGAAGGCCGCGAAATGGGTGATGATCTCGGCGGCGAGGTCGTCGTCCCAGTCGGGCAGGCGATCCGCGCCCGCGACGTGGCGCAGCGAGAAGAGGATGTCGTCGACGGGCGCATGGAAGGCGGTCATGACACCCCCAGCAGCCGCATGGCGTTTTCCTTGAGGATCAGCGGACGCACCTCGTCCTTGAACTCGGCCTTGTCGAAGGCGTTCAGCCATTTCTCGGGCGCGATCATCGGCCAGTCCGACCCGAAAAGCATCTTCTTCTTCAGGATCGAGTTGGCGTATTTCACCAGGATCGGCGGGAAGTATTTCGGCGACCAGCCCGAGAGGTCGATGTAGACGTTGGGCTTGTGCTGGGCGACCGACAGCGCCTCCTCCTGCCAGGGGAAAGAGGGGTGCGCTGCGATGATGTTCATGTCGGGGAAATCCACCGCCACGTCATCGAGATGCATCGGATTGGAATACTTCAGCCGCATCCCGTTGCCCGAGCGCATCCCCGAGCCCACGCCCGTCTGCCCGGTGTGGAAGAGCGCGGTGCAGCCATGCTCCGCCAGCACCTCGTAGAAGGGGTAGGCCATGCGGTCGTTGGGAAAGAAACCCTGCATCGTGGGGTGAAACTTGAACCCCCGCACGCCATGCGCCTCGATCAGCCGCCGCGCCTCGCGCACCGCCATCTTGCCCTTCCACGGGTCTATGGAGGCGAAGGGGATCAGCACGTCGTCATGCTGCGCCACCTGCTCGAGCACCTCGTCGTTGGAATAGCGCCGGTAGCCGGTCTCGCGCTCGGCATCGACCGGGAAGATCACCGCCGCGATGTTCATCTGGCGGTAATGCGCCGCCGTCTCGGGGATGGTCGGCGGATGCGACCAGGGCGCGCCGAAGTATTGCGCCATGGTGCTCTGCAGCTCGTCGTAGCCGTCGTCGGTGTGACAGCCGCAGGGCTCCTCGGCGTGGGTGTGGATGTCGATGGCGCGAACCTTGGAAAAATCGACCATGGTGTCCTCCTTCTCGGGGCCTCAGACGCGGATCAGCGCCGGGTCCTCGTTGTCGTAGAGCCGTTCGAGCAGCTCGGCCCGGCGGGTCAGGATCTTCTTGATGTTGAGCGAGCCCTTGTCGGTCACCTCGTGGTGCTCGAGCGAGGGCGGCTCGGCGAGGATGATCGCCCGCGTGATGCGCTTGGCCGAGCCGGTGACATGCGCGTTCATCTCGCGCAGGCGCAGCTCGACGCGGGTCATGAGCTCGGGGTCGGTGACCGCGCCCTCGGTGACATCCGCGCCGGTGCTGCCGGGCACCGGGAAGACGAAGAGCCCGACCTCGCCCCGGTCGTGGCCGCAGATCACCACGTCCTGCGCGAGGCCCGCGAGCTCCTTGAGCGCGGCCATGCGCAGGTTGCCCGCCTGCACCCATGTCCCGGTGTCGAGCTTGAAGTCCTCCGAGACGCGCCCGTCGAAGACCAGCCCCCGGTCCGGGTCGGCGGGATCGACGAAGCGCACCGCGTCGCCGGTGATGAAGAACCCTTCCTCGTCGAAGGCCGCCGCGGTCCGCTCGGGGTCGTTGAAATAGCCCGTCATGACGTTCGGCCCCTTCACCCGGATCTCGCAGCGCAGGTCCGCGTCGGGGATCAGCTTGACCTCGACCCCCGGCAGCGGCACGCCGATCACGCCCGAGCGGCCGATCGGCTCGTGCACCATCAGGCAGGCGGGCGCCGTCTCGGTCAGCCCCCAGCTTGAGATCATCATCGGCAGCCCGCCGCGCGCCTCGAAGCTGAAGCGCTCCAGCGCCTCCCACACGTCCTGCGGCAGCGAGGCGCCGGCGTAGAACAGCAGCTGCTGATCGCGGAAGAGGTGCCGCTGCAGCTCGATGTCATCGCCGATGGCCTCGGTCAGCATGTTCCAGCCCACCGGCACGTTGAAGGCCAGCGTGCCCGGCCGGTCGGTGCGGTTCCTCAGCGTCGTGGCAAAGCCCTTGCCGGTGGGCTTGCCGCTGTCGATGGTCAGCGTGCCGCCATGCGCGAGCATCATGTTAACGTTGTGCGACCCGCCGAAGACGTGGTTCCACGGCAGCCAGTCGGTGATGCGCGGCGCATGGTCCGACAGGAAGGGCAGGGCGACGCCCATCTGCACCTGGTTCACGCACATCATGCGATGCGTCGTCAGCACCCCCTTGGGGTCCGATGACGAGCCCGAGGTGAAGAGGATCTTGGCCAGCGTATCGGGGCCGACCCGGGCGTGCGCGGCGTCGACGTCGGTGTCGGCGCCCTCCAGCAGCTCCGACATCATCGTCAGCTTCCGCGCCGCGCTGCCACGCGCGGCGACGACCTCGACATCGGCAAGCTCCGGCAGCGCGATGGCCGAGGCGTAGCGCGCGGCGTCATCGACGAAGGCCATCTTCGGCGTGACCTTGTCGAGCACGTAGATCAGCCGCCCGTGCGCCTCGGGGATCAGCGAATACTGCTCGGCCAGCGGCACGACGGGCACGCCCACGTATTGCGCCGCTAGCGACAGCAGCAGGTGGTCCAGCCCGTTGCCCGACAGAATCGCGATGGTGTCCTGCTGTCCCAGCCCGCGCGCCAGCAGCGACGCGGCGATGGCACGCACCTGCTGCAGCAGCTCGTGATAGGTCACGTTGCGCCAGCCCGGCCCCTCGACCGGCCGCTCCGAGACGGCGACGCGGTAGGGGGCCTTCCCGGCCCACTCGTGCAGCCAGGCGCCGGTATTGGCGACCGCCTCGGGCAGATCGTAGCTCGAGCGCAGCCGGATCGTGCCGTCGGGCCGCGCCTCGCGGATCACCCTGTGCGGCACGTAGCGGGTCAGCGTGTGGCGCCGCGCCCAGTCGGCCCGGGCCTCCGGATCGGTCGGCGCGCGTTCGAGAACGGTGGTCATGTCTCCTCCCTCCCTGCCGGTTCAGCGGAACTGCGGGCTGCGTTTCTCGAGGAAGGCGCGCAGGCCCTCCTCGGCATCGGGCGTGGTCTGCACCAGCGCCGCGGCGAGGCTCTCGGTGAAGAGCCCGTCGGCGCGGCTCATGTCGTCGATCCGCGACAGGGCGTTCACCATGAAGTAGTTGGACATCGGCGCGTTGGCGGCGATCCTGGCCGCCAGCTCGCGCGCCAGCGGCAGTGCCTCGCCGTCGCCGACGCTGTAATGCGCGAGCCCCAGCCGCAGCCCCTCGTCGGCGTCGTATTTCCGGCCCGTGAGCATCATCTCGACCATCCGGTCCGGCCCCAGGATGCGGCCCACGCGCACCGTCGCCCCGCCGCCCACGAAGATGCCGCGCCGCCCCTCTGGCAGCTGGAAGATCACCGAGGGCTCGGCGATGCGCACATGCGTCGCCGTCGCCAGCTCGAGCCCGCCGCCGATCACCGCGCCGGTCATGGCGCTGACGGTGACGACCCCGCCGAACTGGATCATGTCCATGACGCGGTGCCAGTTGCGCGAGTGGTGCACGCCGTCCTCGGCGCTGCGCGAGACGTGCTCGGCCAGGTCGAGGCCCGAGCAGTAGTGCCCGCCGCGCCCGTGCAGGACGACGGCGCGCACCTCCTTGGGCAGGGTCGCGTAGAACTGCTCGATCTCGGCGAGCAGCCCGTCGGACATGGCGTTGCGCTTGTCCTCGCGGATGAGCTCCAGCTCGGCGATCTGCCCGTCACAGGACGCTTCCGTGTAAGTGCCTTTCAACATGTCCGTCCTCACTTGGGGGCCAGCCGAACGGCGCTGTCGATGCGGATGACCTCGCCGTTCAGAAGGGGGTTTTCGATGATCTGCTGTGCCAGCATGGCGTATTCGTCGGGCCGTCCCATGCGGGACGGAAAGGGCAGCCCGGCCTCGAGCGCGGCGCGCGCCTCGGGGGGCAGGCCCGCGCTCATCGCGGTCTCGAAGAGGCCCGGCGCGATGGTCATGACCCGGATGCCGAAGCGCGCCAGCTCGCGCGCCGCCGGCAGCGTGAGCGAGGCGACGCCGCCTTTCGACGCGGCATAGGCGGCCTGTCCGATCTGCCCGTCCTGGTATGCGACCGAGGCGGTGTTCACGATCACCCCGCGCGCCCCGTCGTCGTCCATCGGCGCCAGCGCCGACATGGCGCGGGCGGCGTGGCTCAGCACCGTGTAGGTGCCCAGCAGGTTGATGCGGATCGTGCGGTCGAAGAGCCCGATGGGCAGCGCGCCCTCGCGCGGCAGGATGCGCGCGGCGGTGCCGATCCCGGCGCAGTTCACCACGATGCGCGGCGCCTCGCCCAGCTCCGCCGCGATGCGGGCGAAGGCGGCCTCGACGGCTTCCGCGTCGCTCACGTCGGCGGCCAGGGCCAGCCCGCCGATCTCGTCCGCCACGCGCGCGGCGGCCTCCTCGCCCAGGTCCAGCACCGCGACGCCGGCGCCGAGGTCCGCCAGCCTCCGGGCGGTCGCCTCGCCGAGGCCGCTGCCCCCGCCAGTGACCAGCGCGATCCGGTTCGCTATCTGCATCTCGCTCTCCTCAGAACAGCCCGCGGGTCAGAAGCATCATCACGATCAGCGCGAGGTCGGCCGCGAGGAACGGCAGGATCCCGGCGAAGATCTGTTCGAGCTTCACGTAGTCGCGGGCGACGGAATGTATGACGAACACGTTGAGCCCCACCGGCGGCGTGATCATCCCGATCTCGAGCAGCTTGGCCACGAGGATGCCGAACCAGATCTTGTCCACCCCGTGCGCCGCCATGAGCGGCAGGAAGAGGGGCAGGGTCAGCAGCAGTGCCCCGATGGGCTCGAGGAACATCCCCAGCGCCAGGTAGATCAGGATGATGATGAGCAGCAGTCCGGTCGTGCCCAGCCCCATGCTCTCGACCAGCATCCCCACCTCGCGCGAGAGGCCCGACATGGCCACGAGCCGCGTGAAGAGCCCCGCGCCGATGGCGATGATGAAAAGCGCGCCCGAGGCCAGGATCGTGTCGACGAGGCTCTCGCGGAAGTCCGACCAGCTCAACGAGCGGCGCAGCAGCCCCAGCGCCAGCGCCATGAAGGCGCCGAAGGCCCCCGCCTCGGTGGCGGTGAAGATCCCGGCGAAAAGCCCGCCCAGCACCGCGAGGATCAGCAGCAGCACCGGCCAGATCTCGAGCGTGATCTTCCAGCGGTCGCCCATGGTGTAGGGCTCGACCCGCGGCAGCCGCTCGGGCTTGCGCCACCAGACGAAGAGCACCGCGAGGATGTAGAAGCCCAGCGAGGCCAGCCCGATGATCAGCCCGCCCAGGAACAGCGCGTGGATCGAGCTGTTGGACTGGATGCCGAAGAGGATCAGCAGGATCGACGGAGGGATCAGCGCCCCGATGGTGCCACCGGCGGCGACCGACCCGGTGGCGATGCGCAAGTCGTAGTTGTTGCGCTTCATCTCGGGGATGGCGATGCGCCCGATGGCGGCCGAGCAGGCCACCGACGATCCCGAAACCGCGGCGAAGCCGCTCGCGCCCGCCAGCGAGGCGATGGCGAGTCCGCCGGGCAGCCAGCTCCACCAGACCCGCGCCGCCTCGAAGAGGCCCCGCGTCAGGCCCGAGTGATAGGCGATGTAGCCCATCAGCAGGAACATCGGGATCGAGCTCAGCGTCCAGCTCGCCGACCCGCTGTAGGGGATGGTCGAGAGCATCGACATGGCCGGGCGCAGCCCCGCGATGCCCCAGATGCCCAGCACCGAGACCGCGATCAGGCTGACCCCGATGGGCACCCGCAGGCCGATGAGCACGAGCAGCGCGACAAGCGCCAGAAGGCCGATGGTGATGGGATCCATCAGTGCGTCTCCCCGGCGTCGGATTGCAGGTCCTCGAGCGGATCATGCGCCGAAAGCTCGAAGCGGCCGGTGGCCAGCCCGATCAGCCGGAAGGCCAGCACCACGCAGATCAGCCCGAAGGACAGCGGCAGGATCCAGTAGCTGGGCCAGGTCGGAAAGACGGTCGTGCCGACCTCGACATAGGCGCCGCGCGCGGTCTGGGTCAGCGCCTCCCGCGCGGTGCCCCAGGTCATCGGCACGAAGACCGCCAGCGCCACGGCGAAGCCGAGGTATCCCACCGCCTGCCGCGCGCGGCCGCGCAGCCTGTCGGTAAAGATCGTCGCCTCGATGTGGCGGCGGTGAAGCTCGGTCAGCGCGAGCGGCAGGAAGCTGATCGCGACCATGTAGTAGCGGCTGACGAGATCGGCGGTGGCCGGGAACCCGGCGCCGAGGAAGCTGCGCATGAAGACGTCGACGACGATCTGCAGCATCATGGCCAGCAGCACGAGCGAGGCGAGCGCCGCGCTGATCCGTCCGATCCATGTCTCGATGAAACGCATGACTCTCTCCCGTGAGCGAAGACCCCGGGCCCGCTCTGCAGGGGGCCGCGGCCGGTGGGCGATGTCGGGTGGGCGGGCAGGCTCGGTCGGGCGCGCCCCGCGCGGGGCAGGGCGCGCCTCCCGCTCAGCTGCCGTAGGCGCCGAGGTCGATCTTGGCGAAGATCTCGTCGTAGCGCAGCTCGGCCAGCGCCTCGTAGGTCATGCCCTCGGTGATGAGGCCCTCCCACTTGTCGACCAGCGCGATGTAGCGGTCTATCTTGGCCTGTGCGTCCTCGACGCCGCGCTCGGTCAGGATGCCGGCGGCCGCGGCGAGGCGCTCCTCGTTGTAGGCCTCCTTGGCGGCGGCCAGGCTCTCGTCCATCTCGATGAACTCGATGCCCTCGACCTCGCGGGCCTTCGCGGCATCCTCCACGAAGCCCACGAGACCCTTGGCGATGCCGTATTGCGTGGCCCTTGCCAGCGCCGCGCGGTCCTCGGGCGACATGCGCATCCACAGGATGCCGCTCACCGTGCCCGCCGCCGCGCCGTTGAAGACACCTTCCTCGACCTCGGTGACGTAGTTGATGACGTCGCCCAGCCGGTTCGCGATGATCTCGTGGTTGGCGCTGAAGGTGCCCGCGATGACGCCCTGGCTCAGCGACTCGAATAGCTCCGAGGACGGCAGCTGCGTCGGCTCGCCGCCCATCGCCTCGACGAAGCCCGCGTAGAGCGGCGCGCCGGTGCGGATGCGCATGCCCTTCACGTCCTCGACGCTGCGCACCGGCTCGGTGGTCAGCAGGTTGTAGGGCGGGGTCGCGTCGGTGCCGAGGTAGACCTGCCCGTTGCGGGCGAACTCGGCGAGGCAATCGGGGCAGGTGGCGATGTACTCGGTCACCGCCGAGGAGATCACGAGGTTGCCCGACCCCACGATCGACAGCTCCGAGGGCAGCGCCGCGTCGGGAAACTCCGCCGGGAAGTAGGGCATCAGCAGCGTGCCCATCTCGGTCACGCCGTCACGCAGGCCCGAGCTCATCTCGTTGGGCGCGACCAGCCCCGAGGGGGTGTCCTGCAGGTCCCAGGCGCCCTCGGTGAAGTCCTCCAGCCGGGTGCCGATCTCGGGGTATACCACGGTCGCGAGCACATGCGCCGGGCCGAAGCCGCTGGTGGCGCGGATCGTGTCGGCCTGTGCCACCGGGGCAGCCGCCGTCAGGGCGCCGGCGATGGCCAGCGCGGCAAATCTTGCAGTCATGTCTTCCTCCCATGTGACCGCCCATCTCCCTTTGGGCGGATGAAAACGACGACCTAGCCGGTCATCGATCCCTCGATCCGGTTCAGCATCTCGACGAGCAGCGCCTGCTCGTCGTCGCTGAGCCGGGTCAGGCATGTCGCCTCCGCCTGCGCGATCGCCTCGGCGGCCTGGTCGTGCAGGTGGCGGCCGCGCACCGTCGCGCTCAGCGCGTAGCGGCGGCGGTCGGTCTTCATGCGCTTGCGGCTGACCAGCTCGCGCGTCTCCAGCTCGTCGACGATCACCACCGTGTTGGACCGTTCGATCCTGAGCATCTCGGCCAGCTTCGAGGGCGTGATCTCGGGGTTGCGCACGATGACCGACAGGCAGCTGAAGGTCGGGATGCGCAGGTCGAACTCGGCTGCGGCCTCCTGCGCCGCCGAGTGCAGCACGATGTAGGCCCGCTTGAGGTTGTAGCCGGCCATCTCGCGGACGGCGCCCTCGTGACGGCGGGGGCCGGGCGTGGCGTCGGTCTCGGGTCTGGCTGGCGGCATGACGAATCTCCTCTTGGCATCAAGGATGCGGTCGAATGTAGTTATAGTCAATAACTATTATCTTTTGTAACTAGCCGCGGCGCGGCGAACCATCCGTGACACAGCCACCGGCAGGACCGTGAGAGTTTATTATTTCCAGGTAGTTGCGGGAAGTTCCCGTCTTCGCGCAGGAGGTCGCACTCCTGCTCCGAAACCGCCGGACAACACGGGGCATCGAGCCGCGACGCGCAATCGACCTGCCGTTCGGAGCACGACACCACGCGGGCCGCCGCCGTATCCGGCGCGGCCCGGCACAAGACATCCGGCCCCCGCGCACCGCGCGACGGCCGGGCCGATCAGGGGAAGGAGGGCCGCCGCCGCAGGGCGGCGGCCGGTCAGCCGGTCCGCCGTTGTCCGGCTGGACCATGAAATAGGGACGGCGGGCAGGGGGCCTGAGCGATCACCGCCTCGCCCCCTAAAGGTCTCCCTCTATTGGCCAACGATTCAAGACATGGATCGGCAGGCCGTTGAACCGGGGGCCGTCCGACGTTGCTCCGGCGTTCAGAGGCCCGCCTGCCGGGCGCGCGCTGAGAGGTGCAG
The DNA here is from genome assembly GCF_000442255.1 of Salipiger mucosus DSM 16094. Classification (GTDB taxonomy): domain Bacteria; phylum Pseudomonadota; class Alphaproteobacteria; order Rhodobacterales; family Rhodobacteraceae; genus Salipiger; species Salipiger mucosus. The sequence goes on from NZ_KE557273.1 coordinate 971,235, forward strand.
CACGATGCCGCCGCTGGTGACGATCAGCAGGATGCCCAGCCCGTCGATCAGGTCGGGCACCTCCTGCAGCACCAGCACGCCGATCAGCGTCGCCCAGAGGATGCGCGCATAGTCCAGCGCGCCAACGAGGACCGAGCTCGACACCCGGTAGGCCACCGTCGTGCAGGCATGCACCGCCAGCGCGATGGCGGCGAGCGTGCCGAACCAGGGCCAGGAGGTCGTCGCCGGGATCGCGGTGTTGCCCAGGGCCGCGGCGCCGTAGACCACCGCCCCGGCGAGGCTGAAGTAGAACAGCACCGCGTAGTTGCTGCTGCGCGCCGGCATCCGCCGCACCGCGAGGTTCATTCCCGCTCCCAGCGCCGAGCCCAGCAGCACGACCGCGGCATCGAGCCCGATCCCCGAGGCGTCGGGCCGCAGCACCAGCAGCGTGCCCGCGAACCCCAGCGCCATGGCTGCCCAGCCGGTGCGCGAGACCGGCTCGCGGTAGAGGATCCGGGCCAGCACCAGCGTGAAGATCGGCGTCGAGAAGTTGATCGCCGTCACCGTCACGATGGGCAGCGTGCGCAGCGCGAAGTAGAGGCACCCCATCGTCGCGACGGCGAATGTGGCATGCACCACGTGGGCGCGCTTGTCGGCGGCCAGCACCGCGCGCAGGTTGGTGCCCCGGAACAGCAGCGGCAGCAGCAGCGCGAAGGTCAGCCAGGCGCGCCAGGCCAGCATCTCGACGGTGCCGACGCCCTGCGCGGCAAGCTCCTTGATCGCCACGCCCATGATCGGGATCAGGATCGTGTTGAGCAGCATCGCCGAGGCGCCGATCGCCGGCCGCGCGGCGATCACGCCGGATCCGCTCATGGCGTCATTCCGGCGCCGCGCGCCAGATCGGCCCGCGCGCCCGCACCGTCTCGAGCAGGCGCTCGTCGAAGGGCGGCAGCTCGTAGCCCTTCGGCTGCGGCGGGCGGTTCTCGTAGCCGGTCAGCCGCTCGATCACGTCGCGCACCGCGGGCGTCGTGTAGTAGGCGTTGTAGCCCGCCGTCACCACCTTGCCGAAGCGCGCCGGGTCGGCCTCTTCCAGCGCGGTCAGCGCCGCCTCGCGCTCCTCCGGCGCCGCCTCGGCGAACCCCTCGGGCAGGCCGGCCAGCACGCCCTCCAGCGCCTCGCTCCCGCCCGGGGCCAGGGCGGCCATCTCGGCCATGCGCGGCCCGAGGCCGAGCGCCCCGGCCGAGGGCCAGTCGCCGCCGTCACCCGGCAGCAGCGTGTCGATGAGGGCGGTCAGTCGCGGGTCGGTCATGCGGTGGTTTCCGTTCTGGCGTTCAGGTGCCCGCGCATCGCCTCGCCGGCGCGCAGGGCGATGGCCTGAAGCGTGGGGGTCGGATTGACGGGGGCGGCGGTGACGAAGGTCGAGGCGTCGACGATCGACAGCCCCGGCACGCCGTGGACGCGCCCGAAGGCATCGGTGACCGAGGTCTCGGCATCCCGCCCCATGCGCGCCGTGCCCATGAGGTGAAAGCCCGCGTTGCGCGACAGCGGGTTGACCCGCAGCGCGCCCGCGCCGGCCTCGCGCAGCGCCTCCGAGGCGCGCTTGATGCCGAAGTCGAGCAGTCGGCGCGAGTTCTCGCCGACGCGGTAGATCATGCGCGGCACCGCCAGCCCGTGCGCGTCGCGGCGCGTGGGGTGCAGGGCGATGCGGTTGCGATCCTCGGCAATGTCGTCGCAGGTCACCGTCAGCGACAGGCTGCGCCCGAAGCTCGCGGCAAAGCTTTCGGCATGGGCCTTGCCCCAGGGCAGGGCCAGGCCGTAGCCGCCAAGCGCCGTGGTCAGCGGCCCCTGTCCGCGCAGCGCCTGCATCTGGAAGCCGCGGGTGAAGCCGCGCGCGATGTCGGTCTCGTAGAACTGCTGGCTGACCAGCGCGGCGGCAAAGGCGCCCCGGTAGCTCTGGATGTTGTCGGCAAACAGGCCCGTGACGATGGCGGTGGGGTGCATCATCAGCCCCCGCCCGAAAAGCGGCGGCGCCTCGACGCCCTCCATCAGCCGCGCGGTGCCAAGCGCATTGCCCGCCAGCACGACCTCGGCCGCGTCGATCTCCTGTGCGCCCTGCGCGTCGGTGTAGCGCAGGCCGGTCACGCGCCCGCCGGTCCGTTTCAGCCCGGTCGCGACCGCGCCGGACCGGACCTCGACCCCGCGCGCCTGCGCGGCGGCGAGGTAGGCGATGTCGGCGCTTGCCCGCGCGTGGCGCGGGCAGCCCACGCCGCAGGGCC
>NZ_KE557273.1:973660-1059223 GCF_000442255.1 Salipiger mucosus DSM 16094
GCCGCGCGGTCCTCGCGCCCCCGCGACAGGATCGCGGCGTCCGAGGGCCACCAGTGCCAGCCCAGCCGGTCGAAGGCCTGTGCAAGCCGCGTCGTCCCGTCGCAGAGCGGTAGCGGCGGCGCCGGGCGCGGCGCGCGCGGCGGGTTGCCCGGGTCGCCCGCCAGCCCCGAGACGCCCATCATCGCGTCGTTGAGATCGTAGAAGGGCACGAGGTCGTCGTAGCTCAGCGGCCAGTCGTCCCCGACGCCCTCCATCGTCCCCCGCCGGAAGTCCGAGGGCCGGAAGCGCGGGAAATGCGCGCCCCAGCGGATGGTGCTGCCGCCCACCGCGCTGAAGATCGCGGGGGCGATGTCGCTCTCGCTGTCGTCCACGGGATAGTCCGCGGGCGCCTGCCGGACGTTGGGATTGTTGTTGAAGCTGGTCTGCAGCGCCAGCTCCCACTCGGTGCGCTGGTTGGGCGCGCGGCGCTGGTCGACGGGGCCGCCCGCCTCCAGCACCACCACCCGCAGGCCGGGCGCGGCGGCGGCGAAGGCAAAGGCGAGACCCGCCGCGCCCGCGCCCACCACCACGATATCGGCCGTCCCGGTCATGTGTTCGCGGCTTCCTCGGGCACCTCCTGGTCGACCCAGCCCTCGCCCTTCTTCATCTCGTTAAAGGCCCGGCAGGTCGCCTCGAAGGCGGGGATGCCGGCGGGCAGGGCGGCCATGAAGGCGGCCTCGTAGACCTCCTTCCAGGTCGCGCCGTTCTGGATCGCGCGTTTTGAGGCCCATTCCACGCCCTCGCGGTCGCCCTTGATCGCGGTGGTCACGCCCACCAGCACGAGGAAGCGCGTCTTGAGGTCCAGCGCGCGGCCCTCTTCCTCGCCGAAGATCGTGTAGGAGGCGAGGTTGCCGTAGCGCTTGAGGAATTCCGGGTTCAGCTCGGCGAGGTATTCGTGCACCGGCAGGGTGTAGCCACGGACGTCGCGGATCTTGTCGAGTTCGGCCTTGCCTTCGGGGGTCATTGTCGGGGTCCTTTCGTTATATCTGGCGAGCGGCAAGCTCGCCTTCCTTGATTGCGTCGTTCACCCGGCGCGGCGCCATGGCGTCGCCCACGAGGTGAAGCTCCATCTTTCCGTCGAGCGCGTGAAAGAGCGCATCGTTGGCCGTGCCGCCCTGCACCATGACCACCATGCCGATGCCTTGCAGGGTCTCGGTCTCGCCGGTGTAGAGGTCGCGCAGGGTGACGCTGTCGGGGGTGATCTCCGTCAGCTCGCGGTCCACGTGAAAGCGCACGCCGAGCCGGCGCAGCATCCCGTGCACCTTGCCCCAGTCCCGCGACGAGGCGAGATCGGGCGAGGGCTGGCCAAGCTGCGTGACGAACTCCACGACGGCGCCCCTTCGGGCGAGGTATTCCGCCGTCACCGCGCCCTGGCGCCCGCCCATCGTGTCGAAGACGAGGGCCCGCGCGGGAATGTCGGGGTCGGTCTCCAGCATCCGCCCATAGGGCATGACATGGGGCAGCTCCGCGCCGGGCAGGGCGGGGCCGCTCCACTTCTCGGGGCGCAGCATCGTCCAGCCATGCGCGAGGCCGGTGGACCCGGCGGCGATCACCGCCGCGTCGAAGTCCTTCAGCGTGTCGGCCTCGGCCCTTGTGCCCAGCCGGATCTCGGCATCGGTCTCGCGCAGGCGTGCCTCGAGGAAGTCGACGATCCCCACCAGCTCGCGGCGGCTGTCAGCCTTGGCCCACCAGCGCACCTGCCCGCCGAGACGCTCGCGCGCCTCGAAGAGCGTCACCGCGTGGCCGCGCCGCGCCAGCGTCCAGGCCGCGCGCAGCCCGGCGGGCCCGCCGCCCACCACGGCCACGCGCTTGCGCGCCGGGGTCTCGCCGATGTCGGTCTCGTTCAGCTCCAGCTCGCGCCCGGCCGAGGGGTTGTGGATGCAGCCGATGGCGGCATGGGCGAATATCGTGGACATGCACCAGTTGGCCCCCACGCAGGGGCGGATCTGCTTGCGCCTTCCGCTGAGGGCCTTCTCGCCCCAGTCGGCATCCGAAATCAGCTGCCGCGCCATCCCCACGAAGTCGAGCTTGCCGTCCCGCAGGTAGCCCTCGGCCTCGTCCGGATCGACGATGCGGCCCACGCCCACCACGGGCAGGCTGACGGCCTTGCGCACCGTCTCGGTCGCATCCAGCTGGAAGCCGTGCTCCTCGGGCGAGGTCGGGTAGATCTTCATCCGGTCGATGTAGGTGCCGTGACTCATCGACAGGTAGTCGATCAGCCCCGTCGCCTCGAACCGCGCGGCCAGCTCGGCCCAGTCGTCGGGGCGCAGCCCGCCCTCGTGCCCGTCGTCCGAGTTGATCCGCATGCCCATGATCATGTCCGGCCCCAGCTCCGAGCGGCAGGCATCCAGGATCTCGACCACGATCCGCATCCGGTCCTCGAGCGTTCCGCCATAGGCGTCGCTCCGGGTGTTGGTCGCGGGCGACAGGAACTGGTTCAGCAGGTAGCCGTGCGACATGCCGTGCACCTCGACCCCGTCGAGCCCGCCCTCGCGCGAATATTTCGCGGACAGGCGATAGCCCTCGATGATCTCGGCGATGTCCTTGCCGGTCATGACATGCGGCATCTCGCGGTAGACGCCGCAGGGGATGGAGGAGGGCGCCCAGACCGGCAGGCCGTTGGTCACGCCGTTGGTCTGCCGCCCCCGGTGCCAGGGCTGCGAGAGCAGCAGGGTGCCGTGCTCGTGCACCGCGTCCGCCAGCTTCTGGTACTCGGGCACCATGCGCGGATCGAAGGCAAAGGCCTTGCCCTTGTAGGGCTGCGTCGTCGGGTGGGCCGCCATGGCCTCCATGGTGATGACCGCCGCGCCGCCTCTGGCGCGGGCGGTGTAGTAGGCGATGTGCTCCTGGGTGAAGAGGTGGTCCTTCACCAGCAGGGTCGCGTGGGCGGTCATCCAGATCCGGTTGCGCGCGGTGCGCGGACCCAGTTTCAGCGGGCTGCCAAGCAGCGGGTAGTCGGATGTCATGCGGTTTCTTTCAGCGGGAGCCTGTTGTCGCCCGTCGTCACGCGGATGCAGCGCACGCGGTGGTCCTCGGCCAGCCGGTCGGGAACGATCGTGCCGGTGCGGCACTCGGGCCTGACCAGCGGGCAGCGCGTCTGGAACGGGCAGCCCGGCGGCAGGTCGATGGGCGAGGGCACCTCGCCCTCGAGCACGTGGCGCCGCACGACATGGCCGGGGTCCGCCGGCATGTGCGCCGACAGCAGCGCCTGCGTGTAGGGATGCTCCGGCGCCTCGAAGAGCCGGTCCGCGGGTCCTTCCTCGACCACCTGGCCCAGGTAGAGCACCGCGACCCGCTGGCTGATGAGCCGCACCGTGCCAAGGTCGTGGCTGATGAAGAGCATCGCCGCCCCGGTCTCGGCGCGGATCTCTTCCAGCAGCTCGAGGATGCCCGCCCGCACCGACAGGTCCAGCGACGAGGTCGGCTCGTCCAGCACGATGAGCTTGGGGTTCGTCGCGATGGCCCGGCGGCGATGCAGACGCGCTGCAGCTGCCCGCCCGACAGCCCCGAGGGCGTGCGGCCCAGGGCGGCCGGGTTCAGCTGCACCCGCTGCGCCAGCGCCTCGACCCGCGCCTCGCGCTCGGCGCGCGACAGGTCCATGTGCAGCTTCAGCGGCTCGGCGATCAGCGCGCGCACCGTCATGCGCGGGTTGAGCGCGCTCCAGGGGTCCTGGAACACCATGGTCATGTCGCGCCGCATCGGCCGGATCTGCTTGGCGGGGATCCGGGTGATGTCCTTGCCCTGGAAATAGACGCGGCCCTCGGTCGGGTCGGTCAGGCGCAGCACCGCGCGCCCGAAGGTCGACTTGCCCGAGCCGCTTTCGCCGACCATGCCCATGACCTCGCCGGGCCGGATGTCGAGGTCGACGCCGTTGACGGCGCGCACCGCGCGGCCGCCGCCGAGCGGAAAGGCCTTGGTCAGGCCGGTGACGGAAAGAACGGGCTGGCTCATTCGGCAGGCTCCTGCGCGCGGTCGAAGGCGCCGGCGAAATGGCACAGCGCCCTGTGCCCCGGCGTGGTCTCCAGTTCGGGCGGGGCGGCATGGCATGCGGCGCCCGCAAAGGGGCAGCGCGGCCGGTAGTGGCAGCCCTTGGGCAGGTTGTAGAGATCCGGCGGCGGGCCCCCGAACTGCACCGACCGCTCCCCCGAGCGCAGCCGCTCCGGCGTCGCGGCGATGAGCCCCGCGGTGTAGGGATGCGCCGGGTTGCGGAAGACCTCGCGCACCGGGCCGCGCTCGACGATGGCCCCGGCGAACATCACCGCGATCTCGTCGCAGAAATGCGCCACCACGCCCAGGTCGTGGGTGATCAGCAGCGTCGCCATGTCCAGCCGCGCCACGAGGTCGCGCAGCAGGTCGAGGATCTGCGCCTGCACCGTCACGTCGAGGCCCGTCGTCGGCTCGTCCGCGATCAGCAGCTTGGGCGCGTTCATCAGCGCCATGGCGATCAGGATGCGCTGGGCCATGCCGCCCGACAGCTCGTGCGGCCAGGCGCGCGCCCGGCTCCTGGGGTCGGGGATGCCCACCGCCTCCATCATCTCCAGCGCCCGCTGCCGCGACGTCGCGACAGGTCCGCCGCTATGCACCTGGTGCGTCCGCACCAGCTGGTCGCCCACCCGCGTCAGCGGATCGAGCGAGGTGCGCGGGTTCTGCACGACCATGGCGATCTCCGCGCCGCGCACCGTGTTGAGCTCGTCGTCGCTCATCGCGGTCAGCTCGCGCCCGTCGAAGACGGCCTTGCCGCCGACGACCCGGGCCGGGGGCCGCAGCAGGCCGGTCACCGACTGCGCGGTCAGCGACTTGCCCGCGCCGGTCTCGCCCACGATGCCCAGGATGCGGCCCCGGTCGATCGAGAAGGAGACGTCGTTCAGCGCATGCGCCACGCGCACCCGGTTGTCGATATCGCGCGAGATGAAATGGGTGCGCAGCCCCTCGACACTCAGCAAGCTCATTTCGCAGCCCTCCTGCGCGGGTCCATGACGTCCTGCAGCCCGTCGCCGAGCAGGTTCAGCCCGAAGACCATCAGGATCAGCGCGGTGCCGGGGAAGACGCCCACCCACCACTGGCCGGTGACCATGAACTCGGCGCCCTGACGGATCATCGCGCCCCATTCCGGGGTGGGGGCCTGGATGCCCACGCCGAGGAAGGCCAGCGTGGCCGAGATCCGCACCGCCCAGGCCGCGCGCACCGCGACCTGCGCGAGCGCGCCCTGGATGGCGTTGGGCAGGATGTGCACGAAGAGGATGCGCCAGGTCGGGTTGCCCGCCGCCACCGCGCCCTCGACGAAGACCGAGGCCCGCAGCGACAGCACCTCGGCGCGCACCACGCGGGCAAAGACCGGGCTGTCCAGCAGCCCCAGCACGAGGATCACGTTGAACAGCGACTGCCCCGTCGCGGCCACCACGGCGAGCGCCAGGATGATCGACGGAAAGACCCGCAGCCCGTCGAAGAAGCGCATCAGCACCTCGTCGAGATAGCCGCCGCGATAGCCCGCGATCAGCCCCACCGGCACGCCGATGACGACCGAGAGCAGCACCGCCGGAATGGCGATGCCGAAACCGAAGCGCGCGCCGTAGATCACGCGGCTGAAGACGTCCATGCCGTTGCCGTCGGTGCCGAACCAGTGCTCGGCCGAAGGCGGCTGGAGGATGCGGTCGGTGTAGGAGGCGACGGGATCGTGCGGCATCAGCACGCCCGAGAACAGCGCCAGCAGGGCGAAGAGCACGATGAGGGCAAGCCCCGCCGCGCCCGTGGGGCTCAGCCGCGCAAGGCCCACGACCCGGTCGCGCAGGCGCGGGGGCGCCTCGGCGGCGGTCTGGGTCTCGTGGCGGGGGTCGGTGGCGTCGGCGGTCATCATGTCAGGTCCGAACGGGGTTCCATGAGGTAGACGAGGATGTCGATCACCAGGAAGACGATGACCGAGAACAGCGCGAGCGCGAGCACGTAGCCCTGCACCGCGGTGAAATCCCCGCGCGAGATGGCGTTGAGCCCGTATTGCCCCAGCCCGCCCCAGGCGAAGACGTACTCGATGAGCGACATCGTCCCCACGAGGCCGGTGATCTCGGTGCCCACGTAGGTCAGGATCGGCACGCCGGAGTTGCGCAGAACCATGCGGCGCACGACGCGTTCCGGCAGGCCGGTGGCGCGGGCATAGCGGATCGGATCCGAACTCAGCACGTCGAGCGCGATGGCCCGCGTCTGCTTGATGATCGGCGCGGCGGCGATGACCGCCATGCAGAGCACCGGCAGCACCATCTGCGCGAAGGCCGAGCGCGCGGCCTCCCAGTTGGCCTGCAGCAGCCCGTCGATCAGGTAGGAGCCGGTGATCGTCGGCGGCGGCGAGACCAGCAGGCTGATCCGGCCCATCGCCGGCGGGGCCCAGCCCAGCAGGTAGAAGAAGACGAAGATCGTCACGAGCCCCAGCCAGTAGGTCGGGATCGAGAAGCCCAGCAGCGACAGCACGCGGCTCACCTGGTCGAAGCGCCCGTTCGGCCGGAAGGCGGCGCGCAGCCCGACCGGGATGCCCACCAGCGTGCCAAGGCCCACGCCCCAGAACAGCAGCTCCAGCGAGATGACGGCGCGGCCGAGGATGTCGTCCAGCACGGGGCGGTTCGACAGCCAGCTCTCCCCGAAGTCGCCCTGCAGCACGTTGCCGGCGTAGATCAGGAATTGCCGGAACAGCGACTGGTCCAGCCCCAGTTCCTCGCGGATGGCCGCGAATTCGGCCTCGGTGGCGGTGGGGCCGGCCAGCTGGCCGACCGGGTCGAGCCCGCCCACGCGCACCAGCATGAAGGTGATGAAGACCACCCCCACCAGCAGCGGGATCACCATGAGGGCGCGGCGGAGCAGAAATCGGAACGTGCGCAAGGCCGGGGAATCCTGTCAGTCGGTCAGTCGGAAGAAAGGGCCGCGCCCGCGGCCGCAGGGCCGGGGCGCGGCAGTCGGGGAGGGGTCACTCGGCGGTGAGGTCCGCCCAGCGTTCATGCTCGTCCGGGTAGTAGACCCAGCCGCTGATGTTCGGCGCCATGGCCTCGAAGGTCGCGGGGTAGGTCAGCAGCACCCAGGGCGCGTTCTCGGCCCAGATCTTCTGCGCGTCGTCCATCAGGCCCATGCGCGTCTCGGTGTCCAGCTCCTCGCGCGCGGCGTCGATGTCGGCATCCAGCTCCTCGTTGCGGAACTTGGCGCGGTTCGACACGCCCTCGGAGTGCGACATCAGGTACATCGAGTAGACCGGGTCCAGCACGATCGGCCCGTCTTCCCAGGTGAAGAAGCACAGGCTCTGCTCGCCCGGCGCGGTCTTGGCGCGCATCTCCGAGGCGGTGATGCGCTTGGCCGCGGCGTTCACGCCCACCTGCTGCAGCATGTCGGCCACCTGGATCGCGACCGGCTCCTGGTGCCAGAAGACGTCCGAGTAGAGCACCTCGATGGTCTCGGAGTCGTCGTAGCCCGCTTCCTCGAGAAGCGCCTGCGCCTGCTCGGGGTCGTAGTCGTAGGTCCAGTATTCCTGGTGCGACCCCTCGATGATCGGCGAGACGATCGACCCGGCCAGGTCGGCCTGCCCGGCAAAGACCGCCTCGTTCAGCGCGTCGCGGTCGATGGCGTAGTTGAAGGCCTGCCGGATCTTCACGTCGTCGAAGGGCTCGCAGGTCGGGTTCATCCGCACCGCCGCGACCGAGCGGCTGGTGGCGCGCTCGACCTTGACCGCGTCGTCGGCCTGCATGTCCACGACCTTCTGGATCGAGGGACGGTCGATCCAGTGCACCTGGCCCGCCTTCAGCAGCGTCACGCGCGAGGCCTCGGAGGGCACCTCCTTGTAGATCACCCGGTCGAAGTAGGGTGTCTCCTTGAAGTAGTTCGGGTTCGCCACGAAGATCGCCTGGTCGTCCGGCACCAGCCGCTCGAGGTGATAGGCCCCGAAGCCTGCCGTGTTGTCCTGCATCCACTCCAGCGCCCAGGGGTCCTCGTCGGTGACGTGCTTCTTGACCTCGGTGGTGTCGTAGACGCCCGGCACGTAGAGCGTCAGCGCGTTGAGAAAGATCGACGAGGGCGCCGAGAGGTTGAACTGCACCTCGTATTCCGAGATCGCCTCGACCGACTCCACGTTCGACACGCGGGCGATGAAGTTGCCGGTCCGTTTCTGCTCGAAGCTCTTGTTCCAGCCCCATTCCACGTCGTCGGCGGTCAGCTCGTTGCCGTAGGGGCTCATCACGCCCTCGCGCAACTTGAACACCCAGGTCTTGCCGTCCTCCGAGGTGGTCCAGCTCTCGGCGAGGTGCGGCTCGACCTTGGTGGCGTCGAGCGTCAGCTCGCCGTCGACCTCGATCTTGGGATAGCGCACGAGGTTCTCGTAGACCTGCGTCACGACGTTCTGCGTCTGCGCGCGCAGGGCGTCGCCGTCGAAACCTTCCGGCGCCTGCGGCGAGGCGAGGATCATGGTCTCGGCAAGCGCCGGTGCCGCGAGCGAACAGGCGGCGGCGCTGGCGAGAAGGGTCTTTCTGAGACGTGAAGTCCGGGTCATGTCTGGTCTCCCTGGTGGAAAAATCGTTATCTTTTTTATGAAGTTACGCGGCGTTCCCGCGTTGCGGGTTGAAGAAGGGCACTCGGAAATCGGCATGGACCTCCGACAGGATGTCCACGACGTCGTAGCTCGCGGACAGGCGCCGCCCGCTGCCCGGCGCCTCCATCTCGTAGGCCCACTTGCTGCCGTAGCCGAGCGCCTTGTCGACGCTCACGATGGTCCCGCAGAACACGAGGAAGTCGCGCTCGGGCAGGCCGGGCACCCGCTCGCGCAGCAGCGAGATGATGTCCTCCGGGCGGATGAAGGCCTTGACCCCCACCTCCTGGTAGAGCCGCCCGTCGACCCAGGACCGCAGCATGCAGTCGTCCCAGCTGTTCTGGATCTCGGCATAGGGCCAGAACTCGGGCACGAGGTGGTTGGCGCAGGCCTGCTTGGAGCCGGGGATCGAGACCGTCTCGAGCGCGCGGTCGGTGTGGTCCGAGCCCACGCCCACGTAAAGCTCGTCGCCCATGTAGAGCACGATCTCGACCTCGCCCGAGGTCATGTCGCTCTGCACGAAGAGCTCGTCCTCGGTCGTGATCGCGTCGAGCGAGATCGGATAGATCCGCGGCGCCGGCACGTCGAAGGCGATGTGAATGCCCGACTTCGCCACCTCCTGCTGGTGCGCGACGGCGGTGTCCGGGTCGCGCGTGGCGGAGCCCAGATTGTACATCCGCGCCAGCGGCAGCTCCGCCTCGGTGACGGTGCCGTCCAGCGACGCGATGCGCGCGGTCAGGGTGCGGCTCATGCGAATTCCTCCATGTCGAGAGCGACCGGGTCCGTGCCCGGCCCGATGTGGCGCCGCCACATCCAGAAACGTTTCAGGGTGCGCCCGCCCGATCCGGCGGCGAAGGCCTCGCGGCCGTGCAGCAGCACGAGGTTGTTCAGCAGCAGCAGCTCGCCGCCCTTCACCTCCAGCACCGGCATCCGCTTCGTCGGCCCCTCGCTCGGCCAGACATGCGCCTGCGGGGCGCGGAAATGGTAGGTCTCGAAGAGCAGCGGCAGCAGGTCGGGCCGCTCGGCGGCGACTGTGTCGTGGATCGTCCGCGCCGAGATCAGCGTGCTCTCGCCGCCCTCGGCCGCCGAGCGCACGCAGTACAGCGCAAGGTAGTCCGGCGCGCGCGGCTCGAGGCAGCCGTTGTCGGAATGCTTCGGCGAGCGCTTCGGGCTCGCGCCGATGCGGGTGGGATCGCCGTTGGGCATCCCCTTGTCCGACACCGTGAAAAAGCGCCGGTCCTGTCCGATCCCCTGCCGGATGATCGCGCCCATGTAGTTGCAGATCGCCCAGGCGACGATCTCGCTCTCGGTCTCGTCGTAGGCGCCCTCGGGAATGCCGCTCACCACCACGAAGCCCGCGCCCGCGTCCAGCCGGCGGCGCAGCTCGGGCACGTCGCGGGCGAGGGCGGGAATACGGAAATCCTCCTGCTCGACGGTATCGATGGTCAGCCCGTTCTCGCGCGCCAACGCCAGCGCGGCGTCGATCTGCGCCAGCGCCTCCGGGGGCAGGGTATACCGCAGCGCGCCGGTCTCGAGCGTGTCGCGCGTCCAGCGACGCGCGTCAGGGTCCGTCTCGGGGATGCGGCGCGGCTCGGTCATGGTGAGTCTCCCTGCGTTACGAGTCGAAGCTTACAAGAGACTTGTATTAAATAAATACCAAAATTGGTTTTTGGGTAATCCCGAGCGGTCAAGCATGAAATTATCTGAAATTTGACTGATTTACGGTCTCCGGGCGCGCGGCCCTCAGGCCGCCCGGCTGCGCCGCGTCTCCGCGATCCGGTCCGCGAGTCGCAGCGCCAGCGCCTGCAGCGTGTTCGTCGGGTTGACCGCCGCCGCCGTCACGAAGGCCGAGCCGTCCGCGACAAAGAGCCCGGCCACGTCATGCGCCTCGCTCCAGCGGTCCAGCACCGAGGTCTCGGGGTCCTCGCCCATCCGCGCCGTCCCCATGAGGTGAAAACCCGCCTGCGGGATGCTCTCCATCTCGATGAAGTCCCGCGCGCCCGCCTCCTCCAGCACCTCGCGCGCCCGGGCGCGGCCGTGCGCCAGCGCTGCCTTCGCCGCCTCGGGCACTCGGTAGACCATCTTTGCCGCCGGCAGCCCGTCCGATCCCGCGATCCGGTCCGACAGCACGATCCGGTTGGCCTCGTCCGGCATGTCGTCCGAGCACACCGAGAGGCTCACGGCATGCCCGAACTGCCGCGCGAACGCAGCGTGATGTGCGCCGCCCCAGGGCATGCGCCGCCCCAGCGCGCCGTTCGCGGTCAGCGCCGGGCCGACCGTGCCCATGACCTGCAGCTTGAAGCCGCGCTTGAAGGGGCGCGCCTCGTCGGTCTCGTAGAAATGGTGGCTCACGACCGGGCCCGCGGCAATGCCGCGATGCCCCTCGACCACCTCGTCGAAGATCCCCGTCACCCGCGCCATCGGGTGCAGCATCAGGCGCCGCCCCACCAGCCCGCTGCGGTTGGCCAGCCCCGCGCCATCGCCCGAGGCCAGCAGCAGGCGCGGCGTCTGGATCCCGTTCGCGGCCAGCACCACCACCGGCGCCATGTGCCTGTGACGCAGGCCCTCGTCGTCCAGCCAGGCCACGCCGCAGGCGGCGCCGCCGGCGCCGGTCAGCACCTCGGTCACCCGCGCGCCGGTAATGACCTTCGCCCCCAACGCGATCGCGGCGGGCAGGTAGTTGAGGTCGGTCGCCGACTTGGCGCGGCGCGGGCAGTGCAGCTCGCAGGGGCCGCAGCCGTTGCAGCGCCCGGCGTTCGGCCCGGCCGGCCCGGTGTTGATCGCGATCTCGCCGCTCCACCACGACCAGCCCTTGCGGTTGAAGGCCTCCGCCACCCGCCGCGCCCCGGGCGAGAGCCCCACCGGCGGCAGCCGCGGCGCGTCATGCGGCGGGTAGGCCGGGTGCCCGGGCACCCCGGCCACACCCATGATGGCCTCGTTCTCGTGGTAGTAGGGCGCCAGCTCGGCGTAGCTCACCGGCCAGTCGTCGCCCACGCCGTCAAGGCTCCGCGTGCAGAAATCCGAGGGGTGGAAGCGCGGGAAATGGCAGGACCACATCACCGTGCTGCCGCCGACCCCGTTGAAGTAGAGCGGCTTGATCTCGCTCTCCGCGTCGTCGACGGGCTCGTCGTCGGGCCCCTTGCGGATGTTGGGATTGGGGTTCCATCCGGTCTGCCGGATCACCTCCCAGTCGGGCGAGGACGCGGGGCTGTCGGCGGGGTCGACCCAGCGGCCCCGCTCCAGCACGGTGACGCGGAAGCCGTGCCGCGCGAGCCGCCAGGCCGCAGCGGCGCCCGCCGCGCCGGCACCGACGACAAGGACGTCGCTTTCCGTGTCACGCATATTTCTGTCCTCTTGATAATACAGATTTTGATGACAGTATGGATACAGAAGATCAGATCAATCAATCGGGAATGTCGCCGTCCGGCGGAAATTTCGAGGAGTAGGACCATGACCAAGGCGCTGATCGTGACGGGCGCGGCGGGGGGTATCGGGGCCGCCATCGCGCGGCGGGCCGCCGCCGACGGCTTCGCGCCGCTCGTCCTGATGGACCGCGACGAGGCGGCCGTGACCGCCGTCGCCGAGCAGACCGGCGGCCTGCCGATCGCCCTCGACGTGACCGACGCCGGCTCGGTCACCGCCGCCTTCGACCGCGCCCGCGAGGCCGCGCCCGGGGTCTACGGGCTCGTCACCGCGGCGGGCGTCGTCGACAACGGCAAGCTCGCCGACCTCGACCTCGCGCAGTGGAGCCGCGTGCTGACCATCAACCTCACCGGCACCTTCCTGTGCTGCCTCGCCGCGCGCGACATGCTCTGCGACGGCGGGCGCATCGTGACGCTGCGTCATCACCGGCACCGCCTACGCCGCCTCCAAGGGCGGCGTCGAGGCGCTGACCAAGAGCATGGCGCAGGAGCTGGCCCCCCGCGCGATCACCGTGAACAGCGTGGCGCCCGGCGCGGTGGAAACGCCCATGCTCGCCGCCCATCCGCCCGAGAAGAAGGCCGCCATGTCCGCCACCACCCCGCTCAAACGCATGGGCCGCCCCGAGGAGATCGCGGGCGCCGTCTCGTGGCTGCTGGGCGAGGATGGCGGCTTCGTCACCGGGGCGGTCATCCCGGTGAACGGCGGCTTGCGGATGGACTAGGGCAGCCGGTCGGGCGCGGCGATCAGCTCGGCGCGGCAGGCCAGCGTCGCTTCCGCCGCCGGCGCGGCATCGCCGTAGCCCGCGCTCATCCAGTCGAGCCCCAGCGGATTGCCCTCCGAGGTCGGCGTCAGCCAGGCCTTGTCCGAGGCGCCGCCGAAATGCTTGTGCAGCACGCCCTCGACCTGCCAGCGCACGTCGCCCGCGCCCTCGGGCAGGGCGCCCGTTCCGGCCGAGAGCGTCAGCCGTGTGTCGCGCCCCGGAGAGACCGTGCCGACCCGCCGCATGAGGTAGGCGTGGCGCAGCACCGGCGGCGCCTCGCCGCGCCCGTAGCCCCAGAGCTTCAGCCAGTTCCTGCGGAATCCGTCGAGGTCCGGGTTGAACCAGACCCGCTCGAGGTCCTCCTCCGAATCCAGCCCCTGGAAGTCGAAGTAGTCCCAGGCCGGCGCACCGCCCTCCAGCATCTCGCCGATGCGCCAGTTGGCATAATGCCCGGTGCCGGGAATGGCGTTGAAGAAGGGCATGTCGACATCGCGCAGCCATTGTGAATAGCCGCGCGGCTCGGCGTCCGGCGGCACCGTGTAGGCGATGAAGATGACCAGCGGACAATGCTCGAGCGCGCTCATGCCGTCTCTCCCAGGAAGTCGTCGATCACGCCGGCCATGTGCGCGTGGTGCTCGGGATCGCTCCAGGCTGTCAGCTCGGCCTTGCGCGCGCCGGGCACCAGCGCGGCGACCTCGTCGAAGTACTCCCACAGCATGTCCGAGCTCGAGCAGACCACCAGCGCGGGCTGGCTCAGCAGCGGCAGCCGCTCGCGCTTGGGATGGCGAAAGGCCGCCCGGTAGGACAGGTGATAGGTCCGCAGCGCCTTCAGCACCTCGACGGTGAAGTCGTGCATGTAGTCGTCGTCGGGCAGCCCGTCGGGCAGGCGGCCCGCGGCGGTCCGGTTGTAGTAGGGCCAGAACAGGTGCTGGTCGCGGCAGAAATGCCAGACCTTCATCAGGTGCGTGGCCTCGGCATCGGGCGCGATCTCGCGCGCGTAGCGGTCCAGCACCTCCGACTGCAGACCCCCGGAATAAAGGCCCATGCCGTCGATCACGATCCGCCGAACCCGCTCCGGGTGGGCGATGGCGATCTCCATGGCGATGGAGGCGCCGGTATGGCTGCCGTAAAGGTCGAAGGTCCCGGGGGCGAGGGTGTCGATGGCGGCAAAGGCGGCCTCGGCCAGGTCCGGGATGCCCGGTTCCGGCAGGTCCAGCGCCTCGGAATCGCCGTTGCCCGGCGTGTCGGGCGCGATCACCCGGCGGCCGCGTGCCGCCAGCTCGCCCATCAGCCCCTCGAGCTGCTTGGACGAGCCCGGCGACTGGTGGATCGCCACCAGCGGAACGTCCGCCTCGGGCCCGGCGGTGCGGTAATGGATCTGGCGGTCGCCGGTCTCGGCAAAGCCGCGGCGGATTCGGGTCACGGTCATTCTGCGGTCGTCTCCATCGCGGCCACTCCCAGCCGCTGGCCCAGCCAGCGCCCCAGCGTCAGCGCCGGCGTCACGCTCATCCCCGAGATGAAGCCGCGCCCCGAGAGGGTCGAGCCGCCGATGGCCTCGCCCACGGCATGCAGCCCCTCGATCGGCGTTCCGTCGGCGCGGCGCACGGTCAGCGTCTCGTCCACGTCGATCCCGGCGGGCGTCTTGAGCACCATGCCCCGCATGCGGATCGCGCGCAGGCCCGGCCCCCGGATCGCGCGGGGCAGGTGGGTGCGGCCCATCCGGTCCGGCCCGCCGTCGGCCACCGCGCGGTTGTAGGTGCACAGCGACTGCCCGAGGATCGAGGGGTCCATGCCGGTCCGCGCGGCCAGCGTGGCGATGTCGGGGGCGCTGACGAAATCGTCGCGCCGCGCCCAGGCCTCGCTCAGTTCCTCCTCGGTCCAGCCGGGCAGCAGGGGCGGGGCCTCGGCCAGCACCGCGTCGTCGAAGACGCACCAGAAGGCCATGTCCGAAAGCCCGTTCAGCGCATGCTCGCGGTTGTCTACCGAGGGGTCGTCCTCGCGCACGAAGCGCGCCCCGTCGGTGGCCAGATGCAGCTCCCAGGGCTGGCGGACCTGCGGCGTCAGGCTGGGCATCTGCCGCCAGACGATGCGGTTGCCCCCGGCCTCGTGCGGGATCCCGGCATAGGTCGGCAGGAACAGGTCCTGCCCGCGCAGCCCGGCGCCCGCCGCCTCGGCCATCTCGATGCCCGAGCCGTCCGAGCCCGGCATCGCGGCGGTATAAAGCGCGCGCCCGCCGGTCATCCGCGCGAACAGCTTGGCGTTCCCGCCATAGCCCCCGGTCGCGAGCACCACGGCGCCGGTGCGCACCTCGCTTGCGCCCTCGGGCCCCTCGAGCGTCAGACCGCGCACCCGGCCGTCCTCGATCCTCAGCCCCGTCGCGCGGGTCGAGAGCCGCAGCTCGGCATTGGGCCGCGTCATCGCGGCCTCGAACAGCGGCCGCGTGACCTTCAGCACCGAGACGCCGCCCTCGACGCCCCAGTAGGTGCGCGCCTCGCGGTAGGCCTCGTGCAGGTGCAGGATGGCGGGGCAGGCGGGGTCCATGTCAAAGCCGTTCTCCATCAGCCAGTCGATGGTCGCGCCCTGCCGGGGCAGCGTCACCTCGAGGATCTCGCGCCGCCCGGTGCCCCGGTTGATGCGCTCGATGTCGGCCAGGTGCGCCTCGGCGCTGTCCGCGATTCCATGCGCGCGCTGCAGCTCCGATCCGGCGCCGGACATCTGCCCGAGACTGACGTGCAGCGTGCCGCCGACCTGCGGCTCGGCCTCCACGACCAGCACGCGCGCGCCGGTCGCGACGGCCTCGATCGCGCAGGGCATCCCGGCCGTTCCCGCGCCCACGATGACGATGTCGTATCGCTCCATCCGGAGACTCCTCCATGGGTTCGTCCGGGCCGCCCAAATTTTCCGCGAAAGCAGCGGCGACGCGGGGGTTCGTCCAAAAAAATCGTAGACAACCTGTTCCATTTATAAGACATTAAGTCAACGACAAGAGATACAATTTAGCTGACTGATGGGACGCCTCGGCGCGCATGGGTCAGGAACTGCGCAAAGACCCGGCAAGAGGTCTTGCGCCCAGCAACAGGGGGTTGTGTCGAGATGAACGTGCCGGGTGTCTTTGGTGTCTTCTGCCGGGCGGGGGCGGTCCTGTGCGGCCTGCTGCTGCTCGTCTTCACGGGGCTGGTCCTCTACTCCGTGGTCATGCGCTACCTCTTCACCGCGCCGCCCATGTGGGGAGAGGAGCTGCCCAAGCTGCTGTTCGTGTGGATGATTTTCCTCGGGGCGGGCTTTGCCTACTTCGGCGGTCTCAACATCCGCATGACCGCGCTCATCGACCTCGTCCCTCGCGGGCCGCGCCGGGTGATCGAGATCGCGATGCACCTCACGGTGGTGGCGATGCTGCTGGGCGTGCTCTGGTACTCCGTGCCGATCATCAAGCTGACCTCGCGCTCGGTCTCCTACGCGACCGGCCTCTCGGAGGGCTGGAAGTTCTGGGCCCTGCCGATCGGCGCCAGCCTGCTGCTCATCAACGAGG
This sequence comes from Salipiger mucosus DSM 16094, assembly GCF_000442255.1. Classification (GTDB taxonomy): domain Bacteria; phylum Pseudomonadota; class Alphaproteobacteria; order Rhodobacterales; family Rhodobacteraceae; genus Salipiger; species Salipiger mucosus. Next base: position 989,963 of record NZ_KE557273.1, read on the forward strand.
CAGTCCGCCTCCGGCGGCTCTTCCGGGGCGAGGTCGACGAGCCCGTTGCCATCGGTCCCTCACCGAACCGGGCGGACGACTGAATGCTCCTCGCGATCTGCATCCTCCTGCTCTTCGTCCTTGTCATGCTGGGCATGGACATCGCCTTCGCCGTCGGCACCGCGGCGCTCGCCTTCATCACCGCCAGCCAGTTCGATGCCCGCCCGGTGAACCCGGTGCTCTTCACCAAGACCATCACCTCGGGCGTCGACAGCTACGCCATGCTGGCGATCCCCATGTACGTCCTCGCGGGCGAGCTGATGACCAAGGCCGGCGTCACCCGCCGCCTGATCGACTTCGCCGCCTCCCTGGTCGCCCACCGCCCCGGGGGCCTGGCGAACGTCGGCATCACCTCGAACCTCTTCATGGCGGGGATCTCGGGCTCGGCCGTGGCCGACGCCGCCGCCACCGGCTCGATCCTCGTGCCCGAGATGCGCAAGCGCGGCTACGCGCCGCGCTACGCCGCCGGCGTGATCTCGGCCGCCGCCGCGATGGGGCCGATCATCCCGCCCTCGATCCTCTTCATCCTGCTGGCCTCCATCGCCAACCTCTCGGTGGGCGAGCTCTTCATCGCGGGCATCCTGCCGGGGCTGCTGATGTACTTCGGCCTCATCGGGATGAGCGGCTTCATCGCCCGCCGCAACGGCATCCCGCTCGAGCCCAAGGCCAGCTGGGAGGAGCGCAAGAAGGCGATCCGCGCGGGCATCCTGCCGCTCGGCGCGCCGGTCATCATCATCGTCACCAAGGTCGCCGGCATCGCCACCCCGACCGAGGCCGCCGCCATCGTCGTCGCCTACACGCTGGTGATCGGCTTCCTCGTCTACCGCGACATGACCCTGCGCGACCTCATGGACGGGCTCATTGCCGCCGCCATGACCACCGCCGTCATCATGATGACCGTGGCCTTCAGCCAGATCTTCGGCCAGATCGCCGTGCTCGCGGGCCTCGGCCGGCTGGTGCAGGAGCTGCTGCTCTCGATCTCGAACAACCCCTACGTGCTGTTCCTCATCATCAACGTGATGCTGCTGATCCTGGGCACCTTCCTCGACGCCATGCCGCTGATGCTGATCCTCTCGCCGATCTTCTTCCCGCTGATGACGGGCCTCGGCGTCGACCCGGTGCACTTCGGCCTCGTCATGGTCTTCAACCTCGTGCTGGGGATGATCACGCCCCCCATCGGGCTCAACCTCTTCGTCATGGCGCGGATCTCGGGGCTCGGCATGCTCGACGTCTTCCGCGGCGGTCTGCCGTTCTACGCGGTGCTCTGGGCGGCACTCATCCTGCTGACCTACGTGCCGTGGATCACCGTCCTTCTTCCCTCTCTTCTGATGCGATGAGGGGGCAACCAGACGCCGGGTCAACCGGCCACTCAACCCGTACCAACAGGAGCTTGGACCAATGACCTTCAACATCTCTCGTCGTGGACTGATGGGCGGCGCCGCCGCGATGGCCGCCATGGGCAGCCTGCCGATGCGGGCACGTGCCGCCACGGTCTTCCGCTACGGCAACGCGGGCGGCCCGCAGACCGTCTCGAACACCTTCAACGCGGCGCTCTCCGAGGCGCTGGCCGAAAAGACCGACGGCGAGATCAGCTTCGAGATCTTCGCCGGCACCCTCGGCGGCGAAAAGGACCTGATCGAGTCCATGGCCCTCGGCAGCCTCGACATCTACAACGGCGCCTACACCGGCACGCCGGAATTCGACATCCTCTATTCGCCCTACTTCTTCCGCGACGCCCAGCACGCCAAGGCCGTCATGTCGACCGAGATCGGCGACATGGCCAGCAAGGCGCTCTCCGAGCGCTACGATTCCAAGCTGCTCGGCGTGGGCCGGCTCGGCTCCTACAACCTGATGCTCAAGGATCCGATCGAGAGCCTCGAGGACCTCAAGGGCCGCAAGATCCGCGCGCCGCAGATCAAGGGCTGCATCGAGGCGCTCGACTTCTTCGGCGCGATCCCGACGCCCATCCCCTTCAACGAGGTCTACCTCTCGCTGCAGTCGGGCATCGTCGACGGCGTCCTGACCGCCCTCAACCCCGCGGTGCAGTTCAAGTTCTACGAGGTCTGCAAGCACGTCGTCGTCCCCGACTTCGGCCTCGCCCTCGACAAGGAGGTGATCTCCAACGCCGCCTGGAACTCGATGACGCCCGAGCAGCAGGAGATCATGCAGACCACCTTCGACGAGCTCGAGGTCACCGACTACTACGAGGTCGGCGTCGCGCAGAAGGACAAGGACTTCGCCGCCTGGGCCGAGGCCAACGGCGACGACGCGCTGATCGACCTCGATGCCTCCGGCCTCGTCGAGCAGATGGGCCCCGTGAACGAGCGCCTCGCCAACGAGACCTTCGACGAGGGCGCCTGGGAGACGATCAACGCTGTCGAGGCGTCCTGATCCCGCGACCTGACTGACAAGGAGGCCCCGCCATGGGCATGATGCAACACCCCACCGGTCTGCCGATGAAACCCGAGCAGACCTTCTTCAAGGACCCGGCCATCGACCGTCTCCTGGCCATGATCATGACCATGGCGGCCGAGCTGAACGTCACCCGCGACCGGCTCGCCACCATGGAAATGCTCATGGCCGAGGGCAAGCCGGTCACGCCGCAGGCGCTCGACGCGTTCGAGCCGACGCCCGAGCAGGCCGAGACCCTCGCCGCCGCGCGCCAGTCCTTCAGCGACGAGCTGATGTTCTGCACGCTCGGCATCGAGGCCTCGCTCGGCGCGCCCGAGGACGGCGTGGACCAGTTCAACAAGGAATGACCCCGGTGGGGGCCCTCGGGCCCCGACCGTCCCTCACGGAGACGACGATGTTCGACGATATCCCCCGGAACCGGCCTTTCGACGCCTACCAGGCCTTCGTTCTCGACTGCAAACTCTACTGGACCCGCCAGATCTTCCCCGAGCTGCGCAAGCGCTACGCGGCCCAGGGCGGCGCGCCGCAGACCGGCGCCGATGTCGCCGAGATGATGGCCGACGACACCACCGCGCAGTTCTTCGGCTGGTACGAACGCCACCTCCAGCGCATGAAGTATTCCGGCCAGCGCGGCCTCGCGGTGCACTATTCGCATTATCGCGAGGAGATCGCGGCGGGCCTGAACGCCGAGGTGCCCGAGCGCCTGCTCGACATCGACCCGGCCTTCGAGCAGCCCGAGTATTACACCAACATCGACATCCACCAGCACCCGGGCGGCGTCTGGTCGGACGAGATCGCGGGCTACGTCTACGAGCGCGGCGCGCAGTCCACCGCGCCGATGATAAAGAAGCACGCGAGCCTCTGGGACCGCGTCAAGATGCAGGCGATGGAGCGCGCGGGTCCGGACGTTCGCCGCGTGGTCGACCTGGGCTGCGGCTTCGGCGCCTCGACCCTGCCGTTCTACGCCGAGAGCCCCGAGATCGACGTCGTCGGCATCGAGCTGTCGGCCCCCTGCCTGCGCCTCGCCGCGCAGCGCGCCGCCGAGGCGCAGGCCCAGAACGTGCTCTTCAAGCAGGCCGACGCGATGGACACCGGCCTCGAGGAGGGCACCTCGGACATCGTCACCTCGACCATGATGCTGCACGAGATGCCGCCCTCGCACATCAAGGGGGTCTTCAAGGAAAGCCACCGCCTGCTCAAGCCGGGCGGCGTGTCGATCCACCTCGACTTCCTCGTGCGCGACGATCCCTTCAAGGAATACGTCCACTACGGCCACTCGGCCCGCAACAACGAGCCCTTCATGGTGCCGCTCAACAAGATGGACGTGCTGCAGGCCCACAAGGACGCCGGCTTCGACGATGTCGAGATCGTGCCCTTCGAGGAATTCGACGGCGCGCTCGATCCCTCGATGACCTCCTGGCGCTTCCCCTGGACGCTCATCATCGCCCGCAAGTCGGCCTGATGGGCGCTCTCGTCGACCTGGGCGGTCTGCGCCTGCTCGTGATGGGCGGCGCGGCCGGGATCGGGCAATCCTGCACCGAGCTGGCCCTCGCCGCGGGCGCAAGCGTGGCCGTCTCGCATCTCCCCGGCGAGACGGCGCCGGTCCCCCATGCCTTCGTCTGCGACGTCACCGACGCGGCGCAGGTCACGGCGGCCGTCGACGGCGCCGCCGCGGCGCTGGGCGGACTCGGCGCGGTGATCCTGACCGCGGGCATCTTCGATCACCGCGGGGTCGAGGAAACCTCCGACGAGGACTGGGCGCGCATCGTCGCGCTCAACCTCACCGGCCCGTTCCACGCCGGCCGCGCCGTGGCGCCGCATTTCCGCGCGGCGGGCGGCGGCTCGCTGGTGCTCTTCTCCAGCCAGATCGGCCTCGTCGGTCACCGCCGCGCCACCGGCTACGCCGCCACCAAGGGCGGCGTGAACGGGCTCACCCGCACGCTCGCGATCGAGTTCTCGGCCTTCGGCGCGCGCTGCAACGCGGTCGCGCCGGGGCCCATCGAGACCCCCATGACCGCCACCGCCCGCTCGGACCCCGAGCGCGCGAAGAAGCTGCTCGAGGCCGTGCCGCTGGGCCGCTTCGGACGCCCCGAAGAGATCGCCCGCACGGCGCTCTTCCTCGCCGCCCCGGCCTCGGCCTACGTGACCGGGCACATCCTCGTCGCCGACGGCGGCGTCACCGCCATCTGAGGACAGCCATGACCCGCCGGATGACCCCTATTACGTGCAGGAGGACGACACCCTCGACGAGATGGCCGAGGTCCTGAAGCCCGCCCTCGACTTCGAGGAGGGCGACATCGAACGCCTCTCGCCCGAGGCGAAGAACCTCTTCTCGGGCCGCCGGCACCTCGGCATCGACTGGCTCGACCGCTACGAGATCGTGGTCGAGGTCACCGCCGCCCCCGGCGGCTGCGGCTGCGGCATCGCCGAGGGCCAGCGCATCGTCTTCGACATGCGCCACAAGGTGAAGCCCGAGCTTTCCGACGCGCCGCTCTGCGTGCACCTGATGTCGCCCGTGCTGTCGATCTTCTACATGACCTTCGACCGCGCCGCCGAGGGGCTGAACCCGCTCACCTGCATCTGGCAATACGTCGAATGCCCGATGACCGGCGCCGACCACGGCGCGGGCAAGGCGCTCGCGCAGGTCCACATCCGCGACGCGCAGACCCACGAGCCCGTCACCGACCGCCACCCGGCGGGCTCCGACGCGCGGGAGGACGCGCAATGAGCCTGCCCAACGCCATGACCCCCGAGGACCTGCGCCTCGTCGCCACCGTGACCCGCGCCTTCCACTGCGCCAACAAGATCCACGAGGACGAGACCTTCGTCTTCGACCACAAGGGCCGGCTGCTCGCGGACCAGTCCAGCGCCAACCTCTGCATCGGCATGATCTGCAAGCTGCAGCCCGCGCTCATGATGGCGCAGGACCGGCTGGCCGAGGGGCTGCACCCCGTGGGCCGCTACGCCCATTTCGACTGCTTCGACACCGGCATCGACCACGGCGGCACCGGCAAGGTCTACGTCGAGATGTCGCTTGTCGACGCGCGCACCGGGCAGGAGGTCCCCAAGCCGGAATGAGCCGCTACGACCGCGTGATGCAACCCTTCGACCTGGCCGGCGTCGAGGTCCGCAACCGCATCTTCCTGCCGGCCCACACCACGAATTTCGGCGTCGACTTCCTGCCGACCCGGCGCCACGTCGCCTACCTGCGCGAACGCGCCCGCACCGTGGGCCTCGTCATCGTCGAGCCGCTGCGCGTGCACCGCACCTCGCTGGGCCGCTCCGGCGGACTCTCGGGCTCGGACCGCCGCGCGCTCGACGGGCTGCGCCGCATCGTCGAGGCGATCCGCGAGGAGGGCGCCCGCGCCTTCGTCCAGATCACCCACGCCGGCCGCCACGGCCCCAACGACACCCACGGCCTGCCCGCATGGGGCCCCTCGGCGATCCCCTGGGTCGCGGGCGGCGAGATCCCCCATGCCATGACCCGCGCCGAGATGACCGAGGTCCGCGAGGCCTACCTCGAGACGGCGGGCCTTGCCGCCGAGGCGGGCTTCGAGGGCATGGAGGTGCACATCGGCCACGGCCACCTGCTGCACCAGTTCCTCTCGCCCGCCGCCAACGCGCGCGAGGATGACTACGGCGGCTCGCTCGAGAACCGCCTGCGCTTCCCGCTCGAGGTGGTCGAGGCCGTCACCCGCGAGATGCAGGGCATCATGCCCGTCGGCCTGCGCACCAGCGTCGACGACGTCCAGCCCGGCGCCCTCGGCCCCGAGGAGCAGCGCGAGATCACCGCCCGCGCCGTCAAGGTGCCGGGCGTGGCCTTCTTCAACGCCTCGGTCGCGGCCTACCAGTGGCCCTCGATCGGCCACCACGTCGCCGACATGGCCCATCCGCCGCATCCCTTCCGCGACCTGACCGAGGCCCTGCGCCCGGTCATCGGCAAGCTGCCGCTGCTCACCGCCAACCGCTACCGCACCCTGGCCGAGGCCGAGGACACGCTCGCGCGCGGGAGCATCGACATGGTCGGCATGAACCGCGCCCACATGGCCGACCCGCAGCTCATCGACAAGGCGCTCGAGGGCCGCGACGACCAGATCCGCCCCTGCGTCGCGCACAACTTCTGCATCGGGCAGGTGGGGGCGCACCGTCCCATTTCCTGCATGATGAACCCCCGCGTCGGCCGCGAGGACCACTGGTCCGAGCAGCCGCCCCGCACCATGTCGCCGCGCCGCGTACTTGTGATCGGCGGCGGTCCCTCGGGGCTCGAGGCCGCGCGCCTCGCCGCCCTCGCGGGCCACGAGGTCACGCTCCGGGAACGCGCCGTGACCCTTGGCGGCGTGCTCAACGTGGCGGGCACAGGCACCGGGCGCAGCGACCTGCACCGCATGCGCGACTGGCTCACCGGCGCGGTCCGGCGCGCGGGCGTCACCCTGCACACCGGCTCCGAGGTCACGCCCGAGGCCGTCGCAGCGGCACGCCCCGATACGGTCATCCTCGCCTGCGGCGCCGCCCGCAGCGCCGCGCCCCTCGCGGGGCTTCCGGCGCTGACCGCCGACCGGGCGCTTTCCATGCCGCGCGACTGGGAGGGCAGGCGCGTCGCGATCCGCGACGACGAGGGCTCCTGGGCCACGCTTTCCGTGGCCGAGACGCTGGCCGCCGCAGGGGCCACGGTCGAGATCTTCCAGGCCTCGACCACGCCGCTCTGGGCGGTCTCGCTCTATTCGCGCATGACCGCGCTCGAACGCCTCGCCGCCGCGGGCGTCACCTTCCGCCTCGGCCACGTCCTCACCGGCGGCGCCGACGGCATGCTCGAGGCCACCATCCCCATGCAGCAGCGCGCGCAGGGCTTCGGCCCCTACGACACCCTCGTGCACGCCGCGCCCGGCCGGGCCGCCACCGCGCTGCAATCCGCGCTCGAAGAGCGCGGCCTGCATCCCCTCACCATCGGCGACGCCACCGCGCCCCGCACGCTCTTCGAGGCGATGCAGGACGCCAACCGCATCGCCCGCGTGCTCTAGAAGGACACCGCCATGCCCACCCTCAACGCGGACGTGATCGTGATCGGCTCCGGCTCCGCCGGGGCCACCGCCGCCGGCCGGATCGCCATGCAGGGCGGCGCCCGCGTCATGGTGATCGAGGCCGGGGGGCGCGACTGGAACCCGCTCCTGCGCGTCCCGCTCATGACCGGCATCCTGCTGCGCAACCGCTACGCCAACTGGTTCTACCACACCGAGCCCGAGCCCAACCTCGGCAACCGCCGCATCTTCTGGCCGCGCGGCAAGGTGCTGGGCGGCTCCTCGGCGATCAACGGCATGGTCTGGACCCGGGGGCTGCCCTCGGACTACGACCACTGGGCGCAGATGGGCCTGCCCGACTGGTCCTGGGACAAGGTCCTGCGCAGCTACCGCGAGATCGAGGGCCACTGGGCCGGCGAGACCGAGGTGCACGGCGGCTCCGGCCCGCAGCGGCTCTCGACCTACGACGCGATCAACCCGCTCTCGCAGGCCTTCCTCGACGCGGGCCAGCAGGCCGGCCACGCGCGCACCAGTGATTTCAACGGCCCCGCGCCCGACGGGGTGGGCCGCTACGACTACACCATCTCCGGCGGCCGCCGGATGAGCGCCGCCAGCGCCTTCCTCGATCCCGCGAAGGAGGGCGGCAACCTGCAGGTGCTGACCGGCGCCCGCGTCCTGCGGATCGTCACCGAGCGCGGCCGCGCCACCGGCGTCGAGCTGGCCATCGGGCGCCGCCGCGTGACCGTCCACGCGGGCCACGAGATCATCCTCTCGGCGGGCACGGTGAACTCGCCGCAGATCCTCATGCTCTCGGGCATCGGCCCGGCCGACGCGCTGCGCGGGCACGGCATCGACGTGGTGGCCGACAGCCCCGGCGTCGGGCAGAACCTGCGCGACCACCTGCTCGTGCGCGTCGAATACGACTGCACGCAGCCCGTCACGCTGCACAACCTGCTGCGCGCCGACCGCGCCGGCATGGCGCTGCTCGAGGCGCTGGGGCGCGGCACCGGCCCCGCCGCGCGCTTCCCGCTCGAGGCAGGCGCCTTCCTGCGCAGCGACCCGGCCCTCGACGAGGCCGACCTGCAGGCGCATTTCCTGCCCGGCCGCTCCACCGCCGCCGTGCGCATGCCCTTCGGCGGCCAGCCCGACCGCGGCCACGGCTTCTTCGCCAACGTCTACCAGATGCGCCCCGACAGCACCGGCGAGATCGCCCTGCGCTCCGCCGATCCCTTCGACGCGCCCTCCATCCGGCCCAACTACCTCTCGGCCCCGCGCGACCTCGCGGTGCTGCGCTCGGGCGTCCGCCAGCTGCGCGAGATCTTCGCCCAGCCCGCCTTCGACGCCTTCCGCGGCGCCGAATGCGCCCCCGGGCCCGACCGCCAGACCGACGCCGAGCTCGACGCATGGATCCGGCAGGTCGCCGACACGGTCTTCCACCCCGTCGGCACATGCCGCATGGGCGCCGATCCGGCCTCGGTCGTCGACGGCCAGCTCCGCCTGCGCGGGATCGAGGGGCTGCGCGTGGCCGATGCCTCGGTCATGCCGACCATGCCCTCTTGCAACACCGGCGCGCCCTCGCAGATGATCGGCGCCAAGGCCGCCGACTTCGTCATCGCAGACCTCACGGGAAAGGCCGTCGCATGAACCTCGAGACTGACCTCGCAGACCTGAAGGCCAAGCGCGGCTACCTGCTGCCGCACCACGGCCTCCTGGCCATGACCGCGCCCAACCTGCTGGCGGGCTACGACGCGGCCTATACCGCGCTCGCGCTCGAGGACCGCGTGCTCTCGCACCACGACCGCGAATTCGTCTGGCTCGCCATCCTGATCGCCGCCGACGAGGCGCATGCCACGCATCACATCGCCAAGTTCCACGCCGCGCACGGCACCCCCGAGGAACTCGCCGCCGTGCTGCGCCTCACCGCCACCGTCTGCGGCTTCCGCGCCTTCCGCTTCACGCAGGAGCACTGGAAGACGCTGCTCCCCGAGGTCGACGTGCCCGCCGAATGGCGCCGCGCGGTGACCGCCGCGGGCGAGGGCGCGCCGCCCGACCTCGTCCAGATGGCGGCCTGCACCGTGCAGATCTGCATGGGCGACTGGGAGGGCCTGCGCTGGCAGCTGCGCGACGCCTACGCCGCCGGCGTCGACGAGATGGCCCTCTCCGAGGCGCTCTCGCTGACCATGTTCCCGGCCTCGGTGCCCTATTTCGTCACCACCGCGCAGATCTGGCGCGAGATGATCCGCGCCGGCGAGCTGGACGCGACCGAGCCCTTCCTCACCTGGGCGCATTTCCCGGGGCAGGGCGGTCACGGGGGCGGCCCCGATGACTGACCTGCGCGACCGCCTCGAGGCGCTCATGTCCGCGCGCGGCTTCCTGCTGCCGCACCACGGCGCCATGGCGGCGGGCGACCCGGCGCTGCACGAGGCCTATCTCGCCATGTATCGCGCGCTCACCGTCGATGAGCGCGCCCTCTCGCCGCTGGCCCGCGAATGCGCGTGGCTGACCCTGCTGGTCGTCGCCGAGGAGGCGATCGGCACGCACCACGTCTCGCTCTTCCTCGAACACGGCGGCACCGGCGCGCAGGCCGAGGCGCTGATATCCATGGCGGGTTTCGCCACCGGCCACGACGGGCTGCGCATGGCGCAGGGCGCCTGGGCCACGCTCCTGCCGGACCTCGACGCGCAGCGCGCCTACGACGACGGGCTCGCCGCGCTCAACGCGGGCCGGATCGACCCGCAGACACTCGAACTCGCCATGCTCTGCGCCCAGGCCGCGCGCGGCGCGCAGGCGTCGGTGCGCCATCACCTCGCCCGCGCCTACGCGCAGGCGATCCCCGAGCCGCAGATGCTCGAGGCGCTCAGCTACGTCATCTGGCCCGTCGGCGTGAACCGCTTCGTCGAGGCCTGCGAGACCTGGCACGCCCTCCTGCAATCCGGGGAGGTCACCCCCTCCGAGCCCTTCCGCACCTGGGCCGAGATGCCGGGGCAGGGGGCCTACGACGCTTCCGGCACAAGCCGTGTCGGCACCTTCGGAAAACGCAAATGACCCCGCGCACCACCGCACTCGCCTTCCTCGGCCACCTCGCCGAGGGCGCGCCCGACCGCGCCGCCGCACTGCTCGCCCCCGATGCCGTGATGACCTTCCCCGGCGGCGCCACCTTCCGCGACCTCGCGGAGCTCGCCGCCTGGTCCGCCCCGCGCTATGCCCGCATCGCCAAGCGGATCGAGCGCGCCGAGGAGAGCGCGGGCGCGGTCTACGTCAGCGGCACGCTCGAAGGCGCATGGCCCGACGGCACGCCCTTTTCCGGCATCCGCTTCATCGACCGCTTCGAGGTCGCGGACGGCCTGATCCTGCGGCAGGAGGTCTGGAACGACATGGCCGAACACCGTCCCTGAGGGCCGGTCGCCGCGCTCAGGCCGGCCAGGTCCAGGGCTGCGCCCGCTTCCGGGTCTCGGCGAACGCGCCGATCTCGCTGTCGTGCGCGAGCGTCAGGTCGATGTCGTCCCAGCCGTTCATCAGCTTCTGCCGCCACACGCGGTCCAGCGTGAAGCCGACCGCGCCGCCCGGCGCCGAGATCGTCCCGGCCTCGAGATCCACCCGCATCTCGCAGGGGCAGGCCGCCAGCAGCGTCTCGACCGCCTCGGCGTCCAGCTGCGCGGGCAGCAGCCCGTTGTTCACCGCGTTCGACGAGAAGATGTCCCCGAAGCTCGGCGCGATCACCACGCGGAAGCCCGCGTCGACCAGCGCATAGACCGCCGCCTCGCGCGACGAGCCCGCCCCGAAGTTGCGCCGCGTCACGAGGATGCGCGCCGCCTCCGCCCCGGGCGCGTTCAGCGGAAAGTCCGGATCGGGCTGGCCCTCCGCGTCGTGGCGCAGGTCGTGCAGCAGGAAGCCGCCATAGCCCTCCGAGCGCGGCGTCGACATGAAGCGCGCCGGGATCAGCTGGTCGGTATCCACATTCTCCAGCGGCAGGGCCACGGCGCGGCCCTCCTGAACGGTCCATCCCGGCATCAGCTGCGTCCCTCCAGCAGGGGCCGCGCGTCGGTGATCGTGCCCGTGACGGCGGCGGCGGCGGCCATCGCGGGGCTCATCAGGTGCGTGCGTGCGCCCTGTCCCTGCCGGCCGCGGAAATTGCGGTTCGTGGTCGAGGCGCAGCGCTTGCCGCTTTCCACCAGGTCGCCGTTCATGCCCACGCACATCGAACAGCCCGAGGCGACCCAGTCGAGGCCCGCCTCGGCAAAGATCCGGTCCAGCCCCTCCTGCTCGGCCTGCGCCTTCACCGCCGAGGACCCGGGCGAGATCATGCCCGGCACCACCGCCCGGCGCCCCTTGAGCACGGCGGCCGCGCTGCGCAGGTCCTCGATCCGGCCGTTTGTGCAGGACCCGATGAAGATCTGGTCCACCGGCGTGCCCGCCAGCGGCCGCCCCGCGCCCAGCCCCATGTAGTCGAGCGAGGCCGAGATCCGCCGCGCCTCCGCCTCTGTCTCTGCCCGCGCCGGGTCGGGCAGGGTGGCCGTCACCGGCAGCGCCTCTTCGGGCGAGGTGCCCCATGTCACGATGGGCGCGATCTCCGAGGCATCGAGCACCGCCTCGCGGTCGTATTCGGCATCCGCGTCCGGCGCGAGCGCCAGGAAGGCCTCGCAGGCGCGCTCCCACAGCGCCCCCTCGGGCGCGAAGGGCCGCCCCGCGATCCACTCCAGCGTCACCGCGTCGGGCGGCACCATGCCGCTGCGCGCGCCGCCCTCGATCGAGAGGTTGCACAGCGTCAGCCGTCCCTCGACGCTCAGGTCGCGCACCGCGCTGCCGGCATATTCGATCGCATGCCCGCGCGCCCCGTCGGCGCCCAGCGTCGAGATCCAGTTGAGCGCGATGTCCTTGGCGCCCACGCCCGGATGCAGCGCCCCCTCGACCCGCAGCCGCATGCGTTTGGGCTTCTTCTGCCAGATCGTCTGCGTCGCCAGCACATGCGCCACCTCGGTCGCGCCGATGCCGAAGGCATAGGCGCCAAGCGCGCCATGCGTCGCGGTGTGGCTGTCGCCGCAGACCACCAGCAGGCCCGGCAGCGTCAGCCCCTGTTCCGGCCCCGCAACGTGCACGATCCCCTGCCGCGGGTCCTTCACGCCGAAGAGCTCGATCCCGTGCCGCTCCGCGTTCCCGGTCAGCGTCGCGATCATCCGCGCGATGTCGGCACTGCGCGGCGCGCCCCGCGTCGGCACGTAGTGATCCGCCACCCCGAAGGTCAGCTCGGGATGCCGCACCCCCATGTCGCGCTCGGCGATCTTGGCGAAGGCATGGTGCGAGCCCTCGTGCACGAAGTGCCGGTCCACCCAGAGCAGCGAGGTCCCGTCCTCGCGGCGCAGGATCTCGTGGTCGTCCCAGAGCTTGTCGAGCGTCGTGCGCCCGCTCATTGCGCCGCCCGCTGCGCCGCGCCGGTCAGCACCGGCTCCCAGTGGCGGTCGTCGCCGCCGCCCACGCGGTTCAGCGTCAGCTCCAGCTGGAAGCGGTCCGGCCGGTAGAGCGCCGAGAGATACTCGATCCCCGCGCCGTCGGTGTCGTAGACCACCCGCATGAGCGAGATCAGCGCCGCGCCCACCGTGGTCTCCAGCGCCTCGGCGGTCTCGGGCGTCGCCAGCACGGCCGAAACGGTCTGCCGCGCGTGGTCGATGTGCACGCCGCGCCGCTCCAGCAGCCGGAACAGCGGCGTGCTCGCGAGATCGGCCTCGGAATAGCTCTGCGCGATGCGCTCGGGGACATAGGTGGTGAGGTGCGAAAAGGCCTTGTCGCTGGCAAGGCGCAGGCGCACCGCGCGCTGCACCCGCTCGCCCGCCTGCAGGTTCAGCGCCTCCGAGACCGGCGGCGGCGGCGCGACATAGGCAAAGGACAGCAGCCGCGCGGTGGTCTCGTCGGCCATGCGCTGCAGCTGCGGCATCAGCGTCGCGAAATCGGCCTTGAGCTGCACCGGCGTCGAGCTGGGCTGCCTTACAACCGTGCCACTGCCCGCGCGCCGCTCGACCAGCCCGTCGCCCACCAGCGCATCCAGCGCCCGCCGGATCGTCACGCGCGAGACGCCATGCGTCTCCGCCAGCTTCAGCTCGCCCGGCAGCGCCTGGCCGGGGGCATGGGTGCCGCCCATGATCTCGTCCCGCAGAAGCAGGTAGATGCGGCGGGCCTTGCCGCCCTCGGGTGCCGTTGCGCCGTTGTGTACCGTCATGACCACTGCCTCCTCCGAACTGGCGCCCCACCTAGGCGCCCTGACCACATCATGCAACTGTTCTGTATTTTTGCCACCAGTAAATATCCCGGGTTGAAAGCCAAAAATTTGTATTTTAAAAAATACAGGATGCCGGTAGGCTGATCAACAGAAATCAGGGAGTCGCGTGGATGAGCAACGCCGGAACGGCCCAGACGGTCCCGGATACCGGGGCACAGGACCCGGCAGGGGACCGGGGCATCGACCCGATCACGCTGGCGATTCTCGCCGGCCGGATGGAACAGATCGCGGACGAGATGGACGCCACGCTCTTCCGCTCGGCCTTCAACCCGATCATCGCCGAGGCCCATGACGCCAGCCACGGCATCTACCACCCGCAGACCGGCGAGACGATGGTGCAGGGCAAGAACGGCCTGCCGATCTTCGTGGGCGTCATGGCCTTTGCCGTGAAGGCGGTCATCGACAAGGCGGCCGAACAGGGCGGTCCGAAGGACGGCGACGTCTGGATCTTCAACGACGCCCACATCGGCGGCACGCACCTGTCGGACATGCGCCTCGTGCGGCCCTACTTCCGCAACGGCGAGCTCTTCTGCTGGCTGGCCTCCGTCGGCCACTGGCACGACGTCGGCGGCGCGGTGCCCGGCAACTACAATCCCGCCGCGACCGAGGTCTTCCAGGAGGCGGTCGTGCTGCCCCCGGTGAAATTCGTCTCCGAGGGCGAGCTGCGGACCGACATCCTCGACATCATCCTGCGCAACACCCGCCTGCCGCAGTCGGCCGAGGGCGACGTCAACGGCCAGCTCGGCGCGCTGGATCTCGGGATCAAGCGCATGGATGCGCTGCTCGACGAATACGGCGGCGCGACCGTGACCGGGGCGCTCGCGGCGCTCTCGGCACGCGCCGAGACGCTCATGCGCAAGGAGGTCGACGCGCTGCCCGACGGCCGGTGGGAGGCCGAGGACTTCCTCGACAACGACGGCATCACCGACGCGCCGCTGCCGATCCGGGTTGCGCTCGAGATCCGGGGCGACCGGCTCAGCCTCGACTTCACCGGCTCCGCGCCGCAGGTGGCAGGGCCCATCAACATCGCGCTGCCCACCTCGATCGCCTGCGTCTACGTGGCAATCAAGCACATCTTCCCCGCGCTCCCGGCCAACGCCGGCGTCATGCGCCCCATCGACATCACGGTGCCCGAGCACTCGCTCCTCTCGGCCGAGTTTCCCGCCCCCACCGGCGGCTACACCGAGACCATCCTGCGCATGATCGACGTGATCTTCTCGGCCGCCTCGCAGGCCGCCCCGGACCGCGTGGTCGCCAATGCCTACGGCACGATCAACGCGCTCTCCATCGCGGGCAGGAAGTCGAACGGCCAGCGCTGGGTGATGTTCAGCTTCTACGGCGGCGGCCACGGCGGCACGCCCGAGGGCAACGGCCTCAACCACGGCTCCGCGCCCATCTCGATGGCGACCATCCCGCCGGTCGAGATCCTCGAGGCGGCCTACCCGGTGGCCTTCCGCCAGTGGGCCCTGCGCGAGGGCTCGGCCGGTCCCGGCATGCACCGCGGCGGGCTCGGCGCGGTCTACGAGATCGAGGTGCTGGAAGAGAACGGCGCCGAGGCCTTCTTCTTCGGCGAGCGGGGCAAGTTCCCGCCCAAGGGCGTCAACGGCGGCGGCGACGCGGCCGTGAACCGCTTCGACTACGAACAGGACGACGGCTGGCACCAGCCGCCGATGACCTCGAAGATGCGCGGCATCACGTTGCGGCAGGGCCAGAAGGTCCGCTTGCAGAGCCCCGGCGGCGGCGGCTACGGGCCCGCCGCGGACCGGCCCGCGCCCGAGGTCGCCCGCGACGTGGCGCTCGGATACCTCTCGGCGGAACAGGCCGACCAGCAATACGGAACCGCCTGGAGGAAGAACGCATGAGCCTCGGCAGCATCATCGGGGTCGACGTCGGCGGCACCTTCACCGACGTCTTCTCGCTCGACCTGACCACAGGCGAGACCGGCGTCGCCAAGGTCCCCACGACCCGGCCCGACCAGTCCGGCGGCTTCCTCGACGGCATCCGCGCGGCGCAGCCCGACATGGGCCACATCCGCTCGCTCGTGCACGGCACCACCGCCGGCACCAACGCGCTGCTCGAGCGCAAGGGCGCCATGACCGGCGTCATCACCACCACCGGCTTCCGCGACGTGCTCGAGATGCGCCGCCGCGACCGGCCCCGCACCTGGGGCCTGCGCGGCGACTTCCTGCCCGTCGTGCCGCGCGACCTGCGCATGGAGGTGCCCGAGCGGGTGCTCTCCGACGGCACCGTCGAGCAGGCGGTCGATCTCGACGCCGTGCGCGCCGCCGCCGCCGCCCTGCGCGACAAGGGCTGCGAGGCCGTCGTCGTGCTCTTCGTCAACGCCTATGCCAACCCCGCCAACGAGCAGGCCGCCGTCGCCGCCCTGCGCGAGGTCTGGCCGAACCCGCACGTCGCGGGATCGTCCGAGATCCTGCCCGAGATCCGCGAGTTCGAGCGGTTCTCGACCACCGCGCTCAACGGCTACCTGCAGCCCGAGGTGGCGGGCTACCTCGCCCGGCTGGAAACCGCGCTCAAGGGCGGAGGCTTCGGCGGCGAGTTCATGATCGTGCAGTCCAACGGCGGCGTCATGTCGGTCGAGACCGCCTGCCAGCGCCCCGTGCGCACCGCGCTCTCCGGCCCCTCGGCGGGGGTGATCGCGGCGGGCTACATCGCCGAGACGGCGGGCTACGCCAACCTCATCACCGGCGACATGGGCGGCACCAGCTTCGACGTGTCGATGATCGTGGACGGCGAGACCGTGGTCTCGCCCCAGACCTCCATCGACTTCGGCATGGTCGTGCGCACGCCCATGATCGAGATCGCCACCATCGGCGCGGGCGGCGGCTCCATCGCCTCGGTCGATGCCGGCGGGCTGCTGACCATCGGGCCGGAAAGCGCGGGCTCGAACCCCGGGCCCGTCGCCTACGGCCGCGGCAACACCCGGCCCACCGTCACCGACGCCAACATCGTGCTGGGCCGCATCGACGCGACCCGCCCGCTGGGCAAGGGTCTCGGCACGCTCGACCTCGAGGCCGCCAAGGCCGCCATCGACGAACACGTGGCAAAGCCCCTCGGCCTCGGCGTCATGGAGGCGGCCGAGGCCATCGTGCGCGTCGCCAACTCGCGCATGGCCGGGGCCATCCGCCTCGTCAGCATCGAGCGCGGCCACGACCCGGCCAAGTTCGCCTACATGCCCTTCGGCGGCGGCGGCGCGCTGCACACCGGCGCGATGATCGACGAGGTCGGCATCGGCCGCGCCCTGATCCCGCGCTTCCCCGGCGTGACCTCCGCGATGGGCTGCGTCATCGCCGACATGCGGCAGGACTTCGTGCAGACGCTGAACGCCACCCTCGACGGGCTCGACCTCGAGGCGCTCACCGGCTTCATGCAGCAGCACCACGACGACGGGCAGGCGGTGCTCGACGGCGCCGGCTCGGAGTTCGCCGCCCGCGAGACCCGCTTCGAGCTCGACATGGCCTATGTCGGCCAGACCCACACCGTCTCGGTGCCGATCCCCGTCACCGTCGGGAACGGCACCGTCACCGCCCCCACGCGCGAGGCCGTCCGCAGCGCCTTCGAGACCGCCTACCACGGTCTCTACGGCCGCCTGCTGAAGTCGGGCGTCCGGGTGCTGAACCTGCGCTCGACCGTCATCGGCACGCGCCCCAAGTTCGACCTCTCGCGCCTCGCACCGCCCGCCGACGCCACCGAGGAGGCCGCCGCGCGCGGCACCCGGCCGGTCTTCGTGCGCGGCGCGTGGCAGGAGGCCCGCGTGCTGGCGCGCCTCGACCTGCCGGTCGGCGCCCGCGTCGAGGGCCCCGCGGTGCTGGAACAACCCGACGCCACGATCTTCGTGGAGCCCTGGCTCGTCGCCATCGTCGACCCCTACGGAAACGTCCTTATCGAAAGAAAGGAAGGCCAGGCATGAGCGGAGGCCCCATCGACCCGGCGAAGACCGCGCTGGTGACCATCGACCTCACCAACGATTTCCTCCACCCCGAGGGCGCCTACGGGCGCGCGGGGCAGGGCACGCCCGAGCTCGCGGCGCTGCCCCTGCGCGTGGCCCCGATCCTGCCCGCGCTGCGCGCCCGGGGCGGGCTCTTCGCCTCGGTGCAGTTCACCATCGAGCACGTGCGCGGCCGGCCCTTCCTCGTCTCGCCGCACCTGCACGAGCTGCGCCCCTTCCTCGCCGAGGGCGACTTCGCCCCGGACAGCTGGGGCAACAAGGTGGTCGAGACCCTCTCGCCGCCCGACGTCGAGATCGAGAAGGTCGCCTATTCCGCCTTCTACCAGACCCGCATGGAGCACGTCATGAACGCGCTCGGCATCGACACCCTCGTCGTCGCGGGCATCGTCACCAACGGCGGCGTCGCCTCGACGGTGCGCGACGCGCATATGCGCGGCTACCGCATCATCCTGCTGACCGACGGCTGCGGGGCCTTCCGCACGGATGTCCACGACGCGACGCTGATCGCGCTCGGCTCGGTGTCCGAGCAGGAGACCTGCGCCGATTTCCTTGCCCGACCGGAGCTGACCGCATGAGTGTCCAGAGCCTGAGCGCGCTTCTGCACGCGCCCGAGATCCTCCTCGCCCCCGGCGTCTACGACGCGCTGACCGCCTCCATCGCCGAGAAGGCCGGCTTCCGCGCCGTCTACCTCTCCGGCGCCGCGCTGGCCTACACCCGGCTGGGGCTGCCCGACATCGGCCTGACCACGATGACCGAGATGGCCGACACGCTGGCGCTCATCCGCGACCGGATCGAGCTGCCCATCGTGATCGACGCCGACACCGGCTTCGGCAACGCGCTCAACGCGCAGCGCACCATGCGCATCTACGAGCGCGCCGGCGCCTCGGCGCTCCAGATCGAGGACCAGACCTTCCCCAAGCGCTGCGGCCACCTCTCCGACAAGTCGCTGATCCCCGCCGAGGAGATGTGCGGCAAGATCCGGGCCATGGCCGATGCCCGCGCCTCCGAGGAGACGCTCATCATCGGGCGCACCGACGCCATCGCCGTCGAGGGCTTCGAGGCCGCGATGGACCGCGGCGAGGCCTATATCGAGGCCGGCGCCGACGCGCTCTTCATCGAGGCCCCCCGCAGCATCGAGGAGCTGCGCCTCGTGGGCGAACGGCTCGGCCGCCGCGTGCCCCTCATGGCCAACATGGTCGAGGGCGGCGCGACCCCGATGGTCATGCCCCCGGACCTGCAGGCGCTGGGCTTCTCGATGGTGATCTTCCCCGGTGGCATCGTCCGCGCGCTCGCCCGCACCGCCGAGGAATACTACGCCAGCCTCATGGCCAGCGGCTCCAACCAGGCCTTCAGCGAACGCATGTTCGACTTCGGCGGCCTCAACGACCGTCTCGGCACCACCGGGCTGATCGAGACCGGCCAGCGCTACGCCGTAGGCGAGTGAGACTGCCCACGGCCGGGGCCATCCGCCCCGGTCCCGGGCGCCCCGGCGCCCGTTCCGCGCGATAGGGTTTGACACCGCCGCGCCCCTCGGCACTCTGACCGGGTGCAACAACAGGGGCCCCCGCGCGTGACACAGCTGCATCTCTACGGCCACCCGGACTCGGGCCATGCCTGCAAGGTCGCGCTGGCGCTCTCGCTGGCCGGGCTCGACCACGGCGTCACCTTCGTCGACATCCACGCCCCGCCCGAGACGCGCCCGACCGACTTCCTCGACGCCAGCCCCTTCGCCGAGGTGCCGCTCCTGCTGATCGACGGCACGCCGGTCTTCCAGTCCGGCGCCATCCTGCTCGAGATCGCGCAGCGCTTCGGCGTGCTCGGCGGCGAAAGCCCCGAGGGCCTGCGCCTCGGCCGCGAGATCCTGATGTGGGAGGCCAACCGCATCGGCATGTGCCTGCCGCAGCTCAAGGCAGCCCGTCTCGACGGCGGCGAGGGCCTGCCCGCCGACGTCATCTGCTGGCTCCGCGTGCGGCTCGAGACCGACTGCGCCAACTTCGCCCGCCTGCTGGGCGAGGGGCCCTTCCTGCACGGCGCCGCGCCCGGCATCGGCGACTGCGCCGTCTGGGGCTACGCCCAGTGGCTCGACGAGGCCGGCGTCACGCCCACCGCGCCGCTGGAACGCTGGATCGACGCCATGCGCGGCCTCGACGGCATGAAGACCCCCGCCGCCTTCTTCCCGGCCTAGCCGCGCGGCGCCGGCCGCTCCGCCGCGCCGGAGGCGTCGCCCGGCGCAAAGCGCGCCCGCGTGCGGTTGGCGAAGGCCACGAGGCTCAGCATCACCGGCACCTCCACCAGCACGCCCACCACCGTCGCCAGCGCCGCGCCCGACTCCAGCCCGAACAGGCTGATCGCCACGGCCACGGCCAGCTCGAAGAAGTTCGAGGTGCCGATCAGCGCGCAGGGCGCCGCGATGCGGTGCGGTACACGCAGCGCGAAGGCCGCCGCGTAGGCCAGCGCGAAGATCCCGTAGCTCTGGATCAGGATCGGCACCGCGATCAGCGCGATCACCCCCGGCCGCGCCAGGATCGTCTCGCCCTGCAGCCCGAAGAGGATCAGCACCGTCGCCACCAGCCCGACCATCGACCAGGGCTTGGCCCGCGCCGAGAAGGCCTCGATCGCCGCGTCGCTGCCCAGCCTGCGCCGCGTCAGCAGCCCCGCCGCCAGCGGCAGCACGACGTAGAGCACGGTCGCCAGCACCAGCGTCTGCCAGGGCACCGAGATGTCGGTCACGCCCAGCAGGAAGGCCACGATCGGCGCGAAGGCCACCACCATGATGAGATCGTTCACCGAGACCTGCACCAGCGTGTAGGTCGGATCGCCCTTGGTCAGCTGCGACCAGACAAAGACCATCGCCGTGCAGGGCGCCGCCCCCAGCAGGATCAGCCCCGCGATGTACTGCGTCGCATCCTCCGGCGCGATCCAGGGCGCAAAGACATGCTGGAAGAACAGCACCGCCAGCGCCGCCATGGTGAAGGGCTTGATCAGCCAGTTGACCGCCAGCGTCACCAGCAGCCCGCGCGGCTGCCGCGCGATCCCCGAGACCGCGCCGAAATCCACGCCCACCATCATCGGGTAGACCATGGCCCAGATCAGCACCGCCACGACGAGGTTGATCGAGGCCACCTCGGCCGAGGCCACCGCCGAGACCAGCCCCGGCGCGGCGCTGCCCAGCAGCACGCCCCCGATCATCGCCAGCGCGATCCAGAGGCTGAGAAAACGTTCGAAGACGGGCATGGCCGGTCCCTCCATTACGGGCGCCGAAGGCATCGGCCCGGACCTTGGACAAGCCCGGCCCCGAGGGCAAGGCGCATGTCGCCGCGCCCCCCGCGCGGTCCGGGGACGGGGTGCGAAGCGGTGCCGCGAATGTCGACAAGTCTAATCCTGAAGGTCCGGTTCATCTCCGAGCGGGCAGGGTGCCCGCGTCACATCTCGCGCAAGGAGCCTCACGATGACCCCGATCCGCCTTCTCCTCGCCGCCGCCGCGCTCTCGCTGGCCGCGCCCGCCACGGCCGGCCCCACCGTCTTCGCAAGCGAGCGCGGCATCGGCGCCAGTGCCGCGCACCCCCATCCCGGCCCGGATTACACCGGCCGCTACTACACCACGCCCGGCGGCTGCTCCTACAGCCGCGCGCAGGTGCCCGGCTACCACCCGACATGGCACCTCGTGCTGAACGGCGGCGGATACGGCCTCACCGACGCGGGCCGCCGCTGCCCCGTCATGCTTGGCGATTACCGCCGCATGTAGCGCCCCGGACCCCTGAAAGACGGCCCCGATCCCCGCCCACGCCAAGCTGGACGGAGAACGGGACCTGTGGCACTCTCGACAAAGTTGTAGATTTCATTCCATTGAACATCAGGACATTTGTCATGTCGCTCACGGCCGTCTTCGTCCCCGGCATCATGGGGACCGAACTCAAGCTTCCCGACGGCGAGGTGGTCTGGCCGCCCCGCGTCACCGAGACCGTCTTCGGATACCACCGCCTCGACAAGCTGCAGCACCCCGACCTGCGCCCGACCGAGGTCATCCGCAACGTCAGCTGCGTCGCCTTCTACAGCCCCATCCTGTCGCTCTTCGCCCAGCTGGGCTTCGCCTCCGCCGGCAACCGCCGGCTGCTCGAATTTCCCTACGACTGGCGGCAGGACCTCTTCGACCTTGCCGACGAGCTGGCCGACCGCCTCGACGAGCTCGACACCGACGAGATCGTCCTCGTCGCGCACTCGATGGGCGGGCTCATCTCGCGGCTGGTGCTGGAATCGGGCATCTTCGACCACCGCCCCTTCTTCTCGCGCGTCAGCCAGTTCATCGCGCTCGCCACGCCGCACAACGGCGCGCCGCTGGCGCTCGCCCGCGTGCTGGGCCTCGACAAGGCGCTGGGCATCAGCGCCGCCGACTTCCGCACCCTGGCCGAGAACGAAGCCTATCCCTCGGGCTACCAGCTCCTGCCCGCCCCGGGCGAGGACGCCTGCTGGGACACCGCGCAGGGCGCCGCGCTCGCGCCGCTCGACTTCTACGACCCGCAGGTCGCGCTCGGCCTCGGCATGAACCCCGCGCTCGTCGCCCGCGCCAAGGCCGTGCACGACGCGCTGAACGCCGGCAGCCCGCCCGATCACGTGCGCTACTTCTACGTCAGTGGCGCGGGCCACAAGACGGTCACCCGCGTCAACATCAACGCGGGCGTCGCCCATGTCGTGCAGACCCCCGACGCCGGCGACGGCACCGTGCCGCTCTGGTCGCAGCTCCCCCGGGCCGAGCAGAAGCACGTCGTCATCAACGAACACGCCAACGTCTTCCGGGGCCTGCCCTTCAAGCGCGTCTTCGTCCGCCTGCTGGGCGGCGACGCGGGCGAGCCGCTGGAGGCGCTCGAGGCGATGGAGGCCGAGGCCGCCGCCACCAACCCGCTGCAGCTCGCCATCGGCACCGCCGTCGTCCCCGAGGGCGACGCGATCGAGGTCGTCGCCTCCTCCGAGACGCCGATCACCGATCTCGACGGCCGGCTCGTCTTCGACCGCATCACCGAGGCCGACCGCACCGAGGACGAGGCCGTGCACACCCAGCCCCTGCGCTACGCCGGCCCCGGCGTGCAGAGCCTCGCCATGACGCTGACCCCGCCGCTGCCCCCCGGCTTCTACGAGTTGCGCTTCGAGGGCGACCGCCCGCAGACCGACCGCGTGATCTTCGCCGTCTCGCGCTAGGGGAGGGACCCGCATGAGCAGCCGCCAGATCGACGAGGTCCGCCGCCACAGCAAGGCCTTCGCCGAGATCGCCGACAAGGCCCTCGCACGCCGCATGAACACCGCCGCCGCCGGCGCCCCCGAGGCCCGCCGCGCGCTGGTCGAGAACGAGGCGCTCGAGGGCATGGGCGCCCCGCCCGAGGCCTGGGAGGCGCAGTCCGTGGCCGAGGCCATCGTTCTGGCCGAGCTGCGCCCGGTCTACTTCGTCATGGAAGACGGCATCGACCTCGACACCGACGTCGCGGGCGAACCCGAGCTGGTCCAGATGGTGCGCGACAACAAGCCCGGGCTGGAGACGCTCTGCGCCTCGGTCGGCCGCGTCGATCTCATCAACCACTGGACGCTGCCCTACGGCGGCACCGGCTTTCTCATCGACGAGGACCTCGCGGTCACCAACCGCCACGTCGCCCGCCTCTTCGCCGAGGCGATCTGGAACGGCTTCCGCTTCAAGCGCGGCCGCTTCGGCCAGAACATGGAGGCGCGGCTCGACTACATGCAGCTGCACCGGTCCTCGGCCACCCGCCGCGCCGAGGTCGAGGAGGTGCTCTACATCGCGCAGGACCACGAGCCCGACTTCGCCCTCCTGCGCGTGCGCAGGCGTGACGAGGTCGCCCCCCTCACGCTCGGCGCCACGGCGGTGCAGGAGGGGCATCCCGTGGCCGTCGTCGGCTACCCGGCCGAGGATGGCGACCGCAACGAGAAGGACCTCATGGACCGCTACTTCGGCGGCGTCTACCAGGTGAAGCGCTTCGCCCCGGGCTTCGTCACCGGCCGCGACGACAACCGCGTCGTGCTCACCTCCGACTACACCTCGCTCGGCGGCAATTCCGGCTCGCCGGTCATCTCGCTCGACACCGGCGAGGTGGTCGCGCTGCACTTCGCCGGCCGCTTCAAGGAGAACAACTTCGCCGTCACCTCCGACGTGCTCGCCGCCGCCCGGCGCGAGGTCGGCGGCCAGATCGCCGTCCCCGAGATGCCCCCCGCGACCGTGGAGACGCCCGCCGCCGACCTCTCGGGCCGCCCCGGCTACGACGCCGATTTCCTCGGCACCGGCGCGCTCTCGGTGCCGCTGCCGCGTCTTGGCGCCTGGGCGGGCGATGCCGCGCCCGTGGCAGGAACGGATGACAAGATCCTGAGATACCGCAACTTTTCGGTGGTCCAGTCCTCCTCGCGGCGGCTTCCGCTGCTCACGGCGGTCAACATCGACGGCGCGCAGTCCAGGCGCCTCAAGCGGCGCGGCGGCTGGCGCCTCGACGGCCGCCTCGCGCCTGAGCACCAGGTCGGCAACCAGCTCTACAGCGCCAACCCGCTCGACCGTGGCCACATGGTCCGCCGCCGCGATCCCGGCTGGGGCGACCACGCCGAGGAGGCCGAGCGCGACACCTTCCACTACACCAACTGCGCCCCCCAGCACCGCGACCTCAACCAGCGCGACTGGCTGGGGCTCGAGGACTACATCCTCGAGGCCGCCGAGACCCGCGATTTCCGCGTCACCGTCTTCACCGGCCCGGTCTTCCGCGGCACCGACACCCGCCTGCGCGACCAGCCCGGCGCCGCCGAGGTCGCCATCCCCGAGGAGTTCTGGAAGGTCGCCGTCATCCTCGACGCCGCCACCGGGGCGCTCTCGGCCACGGGCTACGTCCTGTCGCACGGGCCGATGATCCGCGACCTCGTGGAAAGCCCCTTCGTCTTCGGCAGCTACCGCACCTACCAGGTGCAGGTGGCCCGCATCGAGGCCGAGACCGGCCTCGGCTTCGGCGCGCTGCCCGACCACGACCCGCTGGGTGCCGAGCTCTCCGCCGAGGCGCCCTTCGCGCAGGTCGCGCGCGAGATCGACGGCCCGGGCAGCCTGCTGCTCGCGCGCGGACCCGCCTGACCACGACGAAAGGCCCGCCCATGACCGAGTACGAGGACCGCAAGGGAGAGGGCTTCGGCCCCATGCTCGACGACGAGCTTCAGGCCGCCTCCGAGGCCGTCCGCCGTTTCGGCCCGGCCTCCATCGACGTGCTGCTCGACCGCATCGCCGAGGCCGAGGAGGAGGGCGCCCGCGCCAGCCCCGATGCCGTGGCCTCTCTCATGAAGACCTGCCGCAGCCGGCGCGGATTTGCCCAGATGCGCGAGCTGGCCGAGATCTTCGCCGCCCTCGACGATCCGCGCATCTGGCTCTTCCAGTGCCAGGCGCGCATCGACATGGGCGACCTGCGCCTCGCGGTGCACCGCCTCCACCGGCTGCTCCACCTGGTGGGGCGCGACCGGAAGCTCACCAGCGAGGTGCTGGGCCTGCTCGGCCGCGCCCAGAAGCAGGAATTCGTCCTGCGCAGCGCCGCGGGCGATGCCGAGGCCGCCGAGGTGGCCCTGCGCGCCGCCATGCACCACTACGCCGAAGGCTACGCCCACGACCCCGCCTGGCACGGCGCCAACCTCGCCGCGCTCGCCTGGCGGGCCGAGCGCGAGGGCTTCGCGCTCGACGACAGCGCCGCCGCCATCGGCGCGCGGCTCGTGGCCGACATGGAGGCGCTGGCGGACCCCAGCGCCTGGGACGTCGCCGCCCGCGCGCAGGGGCACATGGCGCAGGGCGACTGGCGGCAGGGGCGGCTCGATTACACCGACTACTTCTACCGCCTCGAGGAGGCCGAGGGGCAGCCCGCCGCCTTCCACATCTACGGCGACCTGCGGCAGCTGTCCGAGATCTGGCTCGGCGACGGCCCGGGCGGCGAGGGGCCGGCCAAGATCCTCGACACCCTGCGCAAGGCCATGGCCACCACCGCGCTGCCCGGCTGCGACGACAGCGACGTCTCGGACTTCCTCTCGGCCATGCAGACCCCCGGCGTCGACCAGGCCGAGGCCTTCGAGGAACTGCAGGCCATCGTCGCGCGCGGCGAGTTGATCCCGGTGCAGGAGATGTGTGCCATCGTCGAGAACCGCGACGCCGTCGCCCGCATCGCCGATGTCTCCGGCGCCCCGCGCGGCACCGGCTTCCTGCTCGACGGCGCGCCCTTCGGCACCCCCGGCGGGCAGCCGGTCTTCGTCACCAACAACCACGTGCTCGCCAGCGAACCCACCATGTCGGCCCAACGCGCCCCCGAGGACCTGCGCGTGCATTTCCTCAGCTGGGACGCGGCGCCCAACGCCGGCTTCACCATCGACAGGGTGCTGGCGGAATCGCCCGTGCGCCACGCCGACGGCACGCCGGGCCACGACATCACCATCGCGCTGCTGAAGGACCTGCCGCCCTCGGCCCACGCCGCCCGGCTCAAGGTCCCGGCCGAGCACTTCCTGCGCCCGACTGCGGGCGGCGGCCCGCTGGGGCGGGTGCACCCCGTTGGCCACCCGATGGGCGGCGAGCTCTCGCTCAGCCTCGCGGGGAACGAGCTGGTGGACCACGAGCTCTACAAGGGCGATCGCGGCGTGCGGCGGCTGCACTACAAGGCCAACACGCAGGAGGGCAGCTCTGGCAGCCCGGTCTTCGGCACCGGCGGGCACGTCGTCGGCGTCCACCGTGCCGCGACCCGGCACCCGATCACCGGCTCGCCGCTGCCGCCCGACCCGCACTACCACGTGAACGAGGGCATCGGCATCCGCTGCATCATCGCCTGGTTCCAGTCCCGCCCGGCGGCCTAGGGCTCAGGCCGCGCCGCCCGCCTCCGGCGCCAGCCCCGAGACCACCTCGCGCGCCAGCGCCCGCGTGATCCGGCGCCCCTTGCCAAGGCCCGCCGCATCCAGCGCCGCCACGACCTCCTGTGCCGTGGCGAAGCTGCGCGGCATGTGCCGCACGAGGTAGGGAATCACGTCCGGCCCCGGCACGATCTGGCGATCCCCGAAGAGCTTGGCCAGCACGGCGGCCAGCAGCGTGTCGTCGGGCTCGGGCAGGGTGGCCGAGGGCGTCCCCTCCATCCGGCTCGCGAGGTCCGGCAGGCTCAGCCCCCAGTGCTGCGGCGGCCGGTCGGCGGTCAGCAGCAGCGGCTGGCCCTGCGCCAGCGCGAGGTTGTGCAGGTGAAACAGCGCCTCCTCGGCGGCCCGGTCGCCCGCCACGGCGGCCACGTCCTCGACGCAGATCGGCGCCCCCGCCAGCGCCGGGATGTCCCGGCGCGGCAGCGCGGCGGCCTGCGCGATCTGCGCGCCGCTCTCGGCCGCCCAGACATGCGCGAGATGCGTCTTGCCCGCGCCCGGCGGGCCCACCAGCAGCAGCTTGCCCGCCGGCCAGTTGACCCAGTCCTCGACCAGCGCCACGGCCAGCCCGTTCGCGCGGCTCACGAAATAGTCCTCGCGGCCCAGGGCCGCGCGGGCGGGCAGGGGCAGGGGAAGCTGCTCGGCCATGGCTCAGGCGTCCTCGTCGCGCTCTCCCGGGGGCGAGCCCCGATAGAGACGGCTGTCCATGTACTGCTCGACCACGAAGCGTATGATGACCCCCAGCGCGGCGGCCACCGGCACCGCCACCAGCATCCCCACGAAGCCGAAGAGCGAGCCGAAGACCGACAGCGCGAGGATCAGCCAGACCGGGTGCAGCCCCACCGAGGAGCCCACGAGGTTCGGCGTCAGGATGTTGCCCTCGACCACCTGGCCCACCTGGAAGATCACCACCACGGCCACGATCCAGTACCATTCGCCCCAGAACTGGAACAGCGCCAGCCCGATCGCCAGCGCCCCGCCGACGATGGCGCCGACGTAGGGGATGAAGGTCAGCAGCCCCGCGACCACGCCCACGACAAGGCCGAAGTTCAGCCCCACCGCCCAGAGCGCCACCGCGTAGTAGGTCCCCAGGATCAGGCAGACCGAGCCCATCCCCCGGATGAAGCCCGCCAGCGTATTGTCGATGTCATGCGCAAGGCGGCGGATCACCGGCGCATGCTCGCGCGGCAGCAGCTCGTCGATGCGCCCGACCATCCGGTCCCAGTCCAGCAGCAGGTAGACGGCGACCACCGGCACGATCACGAAAAGCAGCACGATGTTCAGCAGCGAGGCCGCCGAGCTCAGCGCCGTGTTCAGCAGCTCGCCGCCCCGGTCGCGGATCGTGGTGCCGATTGTCGCCAGCGTCTCGCGCACCGGGCTGCCCTCGATCATGACCGAGGGGAACTGCTCGCTCAGAAAGGCCTGCAGGTCGCGGAAAAGCTGCGGCGCCGTCTCGATCAGCTGCCCGGTCTGGCGCACCAGCGTCGGGATCACCGCGAGGAACAGCACCACGAACAGCAGGATCGCCGCCACGGTGATGATTCCCGTCGCCAGGCGGCGCGAGGCCCCCGCCGCCTCCAGCCGGTCCGCCACCGGGTCGAGGAAATAGGCCACGGCCCCGCCCAGCACGAAGGGCAGCAGCACGTCGCCGAGATACCACAGCACCACGGCCAGCAGGACGGCCGAGATGCCCCAGTACTTCAGCTGTGTCCGCACCGGCAGCGCCATGGACCGACCTCTTCGAAAATGCCTGACCCTTCATCGCGTGTCGGCGCGCCGGTTTCAAGCGGCGCATGGGGCAGGGCGGGGGCGTGTGGCGGCGCAGGACCCCGCGAGGGGCCGTGCCGGCTCGAAGCGCGGACCGCGTCCCGAGGGCGCGCGTCTCTGCAATCGCCTCGCTCCGCGCGAGCGGACAAAGCGACCGCTCACTATCTCGATAACTTAGGCAGTGCTTCGCTTGCGCAGCAGTTACCTGTAGCTTTCAATTGAAGAACGCCTGACGCGGACATGTGACAACCCCACAGAGGCAAGAAATGCCCGCATCCACTCAAGATTTGTAAGGTTCTTAGGGCCAAGTATGACTTCTTCAATCGCGTCTTTAGCTGGGTCCGCAATGAGAGATGTAATGTAGGGGCGCACCGAAAAATCATCGGCGAAGTACTCGATGTCTGGCAGTGCAGCTTTGTGACGATAGCGAACCAAACGCCATTCACATTCCTCACGGAAATGCACTGGCTTGGTGCCGTAGATCTGAAAGTGAAGCGGAGCGAGTGATTTCAGAAGTCGCGCTAGAATTTCAGATGCGCTATCATTTTCGCTTTTGAATAATTTAGCCTCTTGTTGGCGATCCGCCAGAACCTGCAAGGCACGCTCCTTTGTCATTCCATCGTTAAGACGTGCAAAGGCACCAAATTTTCCGAACTCTGCTACCACCGCATCTGCGACTGGTTTGAGCGACTTCTGTAGACCTTCTTCACCATAATCTACTTTCACCAAATCATAGAAATTTGCTCCAAAACTAACTTGGCCAAAGTCTTTGCTAAGCAAATCGGGTGAGAACCCCAGAGCTATACCTGACCCGTCTCGACCATAGGACCGCCATTGACTCAAGAGGTCGCCTTTTTCAGAAAGGCAGAAGGCAAAGCCTTCGGTTGAGTCGGCGTAACCCTCCACAATAACTGAAATCACATCTATTAGTTCCGGAGGCAAACCAGTGTCTCGAAGAAGTTGAGAAAATACTTTGCCAACAACTCGACCTTCAAGCGTGTCATTCGCCGAAGACAGAGCCGACAGCCGTAACTGTCGTTTCTGAAGTATAGAGAATCCGGTTTGTGTTCCGCAATAGTGAAACAACAGTCTATTATTTGTCATCGAGCGCGTCCCATTTACAAGAACAGGCGATGCTCACGTCGTTTGGCATGCCCACAAAAAACCAAGTTTCTGATAAAGGAATGCCGGAAACAAGGCCCTGACCGGAACCCGTGGCAGGCGGCGTGGCCCGCTTGTGCTATGATGGGGGCATCCATTTTCGGAAGACGGGAGGGGGCCATGAGTATCGAGGAGGAAGACGCCGCCACCGGCCAGATCACGGCCGATGCAGCGCGAGTTTACGAAGACTTCTTTGTTCCCGCGCTCTTCGGGCAGTTCGCGCCCTGGCTGGTCGAGGCCGCGGGCCTGCGCGAAGGAGACCGGGCGCTGGACGTGGCGACCGGGACCGGCGTCGTCGCGCGTGCCGCCCTGGAACGCGGCGCGCGCGTCACGGCGGTCGACATCAACGAGGGGATGCTCAGCGTCGCGCGGGACCTCGCGCCGGAGGCGACCTTCCGTGTCGCCGCCGCCGAGGACCTGCCGTTCGAGGATGGGTCCTTCGACGCGGTGACCTGCCAGTTCGCGCTCATGTTCTTCGAGGACCGCGTCCGGGCCCTGCGCGAGATGAAGCGCGTCTGCCGTCCCGGGGGGCATGTCGCCGTGTCGGTCTTCGCACCCTGGCAGGAGTCGCCCGGCTACCGTGACCTGATTCCCCTGCTGTCCGAGGTCATGGGCCCACCCGCCGGAGAGGCGCTGAAGGCGCCCTTCGTGCTGGGCGGGGATGGCGTGCTCGCCGGTCTCCTGTCCGAGGCGGGCCTCGCCGGAGCCGAGATCCGGCGCAAGACCGGGCAGGTGCGGCACGCCTCGCTCGACGCATGGCTCGACACCGAGATCGGCGGCTGGACCCTTGCCGGCGCCGCCACGCCCCGGATCATGCAGACCCTGAAAGCGGCGGCGCCGGACCGGCTGGGCCGGTATCGCAACGACGACGGAACGCTCTGCTTCGAGTCTCCCGCGATCTTCGCGGTGGCCGAGGTCTGAACGCCGGGCCTCCGCGTCCTGCAGATCGCCGCTTTCGCCACTCCCGTACGGCAACCCCGTACGTCCGGTACATCAGCGCCGCCGCCCGGGCCGGGCGCCCGCCCGCGCGCTCCCGTACGGTTTCCCCGTACGTCCGGTACTGTCCCCGCGGGGACCGC
Organism: Salipiger mucosus DSM 16094; assembly: GCF_000442255.1. Classification (GTDB taxonomy): domain Bacteria; phylum Pseudomonadota; class Alphaproteobacteria; order Rhodobacterales; family Rhodobacteraceae; genus Salipiger; species Salipiger mucosus. Next base: position 1,020,575 of record NZ_KE557273.1, read on the forward strand.
CGCGCGAGGACGCGCGCCGTGCGGGCTCTTGCTCTCGCGGCACGCATCGCCTACGCCGTCCCGAACAGTCATCTTCCGGGAGGCCCGCCCATGCGCCTGAGCCGCTATTTCCTGCCCGTTCTCAAGGAAACGCCCGCCGAGGCGCAGATCGTGTCGCACCGCTACATGCTGCGCGCCGGCATGATCAAGCAGGCCTCGGCCGGCATCTATTCCTGGCTGCCGCTGGGCTACCGCGTGTTGCGCAAGATCGAGGAGATCATCCACGAGGAGCAGGCCCGCGCCGGTCACATCCCCATGCTGATGCCCACGATCCAGTCCTCGGACCTCTGGCAGGAGTCGGGCCGCTACGACGCCTACGGCCCCGAGATGCTGCGCATCCGCGACCGGCACGACCGGGACATGCTCTTCACGCCCACGGCCGAAGAGCTCATCACCGATATTTTCCGTAGCCACGTCAGCAGTTACAAGGATCTGCCGCTGACGCTCTACCAGATCCAGTGGAAGTTCCGCGACGAGATCCGCCCGCGCTTCGGCGTGATGCGCGGCCGCGAATTCTACATGAAGGACGGCTACAACTTCGACCTCACGAAAGAGGACGCGCTGCACGCCTACAACCGTCACCTCGTCAGCTACCTGCGCACCTACGAGCGCATGGGCCTGCAGGCGATCCCGATGCGCGCCGACAGTGGCCCCATCGGCGGCGACGACACGCACGAGTTCCTCGTGCTGGCCGAGACGGGCGAGTCCGAGGTCTTCTACGACAGCGAGATCACCGAGCTGACCTTCGGCAACCGCGAGATCGACTACGACAGCCACGAGCAGTGCCGCGCCGTGCTCGAGGAGTTCACCTCGCGCTACGCCCGCACCGACGAGACCCACGACGAGGCGCTCTTCGACCAGGTCCCCGAAGACCGCCGCCGCACCGCCCGCGGCATCGAGGTCGGCCAGATCTTCTACTTCGGCACCAAGTATTCCGATGCGATGGGCGCCACGGTTTCGGACCGCGAGGGCAACCAGGTGCCGGTGCACATGGGCTCGCACGGCATTGGCGTGTCGCGCCTGCTGGGTGCGATCATCGAGGCAAGTCACGACGATAAAGGGATTATCTGGCCCGAAGGCGTGACGCCCTTCCACTGCGGCATCGTCAACCTCAAGGCCGGCGACGCCGAGGCGGACAAGGCCTGCGAGGCGATCTACGCCGCGCTCCGCGCCATCGGTCTCGACCCGCTCTACGACGACACCGAGGAGCGCGCGGGCGCCAAGTTCGCCACCATGGACCTCATCGGCCTGCCGTGGCGGATCACCGTGGGGCCGCGCGGGCTCAAGAACGGCGTGGTCGAGCTCACCTCGCGCCGCACCGGCGAGAGCGAGGAACTGCCGCCCGAGGAGGCCGTGCAGCGCATTGCCGCCATCTACGGGCTCGCGCAGGCCTGACAGCGGGCCCGCACTGCGCTAGACTGACCTCCATCGTGCCCCCGCCAAGAGGGCGCATGGAGGCAGAGCGGATATGATCGTCAGGGCATTGGCCCTTGCCGCGGGGCTCACCGGCGCGGCGGGGCTGTCGCAGTTTCCCGAATTCTCGCAGCAGTACGTCCAGCGGCTGGGCGGCGCGGTGGACGAGCTGTCGCGCGTCGTCGCCCGCTTCGAGCGTGACGCCGCCGACCTGGGCCTTGCGCCGGGCGAGGCCCTGCGCCAGCTCGGCTCGGGCGGGGACTTCGGCGCCCGGCAGGCCGACGGCCTGCGCGAGACCATCGCCCGCCACGAAAGGCTGTCCGCCGACCTCGCGGCCCTGCGCGGTGCGGGACCGCTCGACCGGGCGCGGCTCGCGCTGCATATGGACGACCGCGAGATCCTCGACCGCGCCTGGGACGACTTCCGCCCGGCGGTGCCCGTGACCCTGGACGGCGCGATGTTCGCCGGGGCGGGGTTCCTCGGGGGCTGGCTGCTGACGGGCGTCCTGCTGAGCGTGCTGGGCGCGCTCCTGCGGGGCGGCGGCGGGCGCAAGCGCAAAGGCCGCCGCGGGATGCGCGTCGAACCGCCGCTTTCTGCATCGCCGCACAGGCCACAGCGGAACTCCGCACAATAACCACGGGGCAAGGGCCTTTCCCTGACCTGACAGCATGTTAGGTCGACCCAAAGCGACGCGAGCGACCTCCTGTCACCCGGACGGCGGACGCGTTGCACAAGCTGTCACGGGAGAGGAGGACCGCATGGGTCTTGTCGGAATCGTATTGTCTCTGGGCCTGCTGATGTACCTGGCCTACCGCGGGATCAACGTGCTGATCCTCGCGCCGCTGCTGGCCACGCTGGCGGTGCTCATGTCCGGCGGGGTGCCGGTGCTCGCGACCTATACCCAGGTCTTCATGGAGAGCCTCGGCGGCTACGTCATCACCTACTTCCCGCTTTTCCTGCTGGGGGCGATCTTCGGCAAGGTCATGGCCGACGGCGGCGCCGCGCGCACCATCGCCGAGCGCATCGTGGGCTGGGTCGGACCGGGGCAGGCCATCCTCGCGGTGGTGCTGGCCTGCGGCGTGCTGACCTACGGGGGCGTATCGCTCTTCGTGGTGGCCTTCGCGATCTACCCGATCGCCAACGCGCTCTTCAAACGCGCCGACGTGCCCAAGCGCCTGCTGCCGGCGGCCATCGCTCTGGGCTCCTTCACCTTCACCATGACGGCCTTCCCGGGCACGCCCGCGATCCAGAACGCGATCCCGATTCCCTTCTTCGGCACCAACGTCTTTGCCGCGCCGCTGCTGGGCACGCTCGCGGGCCTCATCATGATCGGCGGCGGCACGCTCTGGCTCAACCGGCGCCGCGCCGCCGCGCAGGGGCGGGGCGAGGGCTATGGCCAGCACGCCGAGAGCGGCGCCGACAGCACGCTGCCCGCCGATGCCAGCCTGCCGAGCTTCCCGGTGGCGGTGGCGCCGGTGGTGACCGTGATCCTGGTGAACGCGGTGCTCACCTACGCGATCTTCCCGGCTATGAGCGCCAATTACCTGTCGCAGGAGCAGTACGGCGGCACCGACCTCGACTCGGTGGCGGGCATCTGGGCGATCATCATCGCGCTCGTGCTCTCGATCGTGCTGGCGCTGGCGCTGAACTGGCGCCGCTTCGCCGACGTCAAGGAGACGGTGAACACCGGCACCATGGGCTCGCTCCTGCCGGTCTTCAACACCGCCTCCGAGGTCGGCTACGGCGCCGTCATCGCCTCGTTACCGGCCTTCGGGTTGATCCGCGACGCGGTGCTGGGGCTTTTTCCGAGCAATCCCGTGGCCTCGCTGGCGGTGGCGGTCAACGTGCTGGCCGGGATCACCGGCTCGGCCTCGGGCGGCATGTCCATCGCGCTCGACACGCTGGGCGAGCGCTTCGCCGAGATGGGGCAGGCGCAGGACGTGAGCATGGGCCTCATGCACCGCGTGACGGCGCTGGCCTCGGGCGGCTTCGACGCGCTGCCGCACAACGGTGCGGTCATCACGCTGCTGGCGATCACCGGCCTCACGCACAAGAAGAGCTACGGCGACATCTTCGTGGTCGCGGTGGCGATCCCGGTGCTGGCGACGGTGACGGTGATCGTGCTGGGCTCGCTGGGCCTCTGAGACGGCGCGGCCGCGGGCTTCTCGCCCGCGGCCCGAATGTCTTCGAATGAATGTGCGCGTGGGCGCCCGCGGTCTGCTGCATTTCGGGGCAGGGACGCGGGCGCGTCGCAGGATCGCTGCATTGCAGCATGAAATATCTGGCACGCGCAGCCGCGATGCGGTGTCATCATGGGCAGGGAGGATCGGATCGAAAGGATGCTCCCATGTGCCTCACGACCCAGGCTCTGTTTCTCTTCCTGTCGCTGCTGCCCGAGGACCGGCTCGAGGTGACCCCCGACCGCATCACCGTGCGCGCCGAGGTGCGCGACGCGGTCTGGCTGGCCAAGGGCGAGCAGTGGTGCACCAGCGCGCCCCAGCTCGACGCCACGATCCGTCTCAAGCGCGGGACCGCGCTCTGACCCCCTGGGCCGGCGTCGCTCAAAGCGCCGACAGCCACCCCGCAAGCCCCGGGTAGCCGGCGCTTCCGGCGTTGTAGACGAATTGTGGCCCCAGGCTCATGTAGCTCTCGTGCGGCACGGGCCGGGGACGGAAACAGCAGCCGGCCTCGCGGGCGAAGGGGCCGCCGGTCCTCACTCGCCCGTACTCGTAGGGGATCCAGGCCGAGCCGGCGGCGTTCGGCGTCATCAAAGCCACGACCGCGCTGGAATTCACGAGGCCCATCTCGATGGTAAGCGCCAGCAGCAGATCCTCGGCCCCCGGCGGGAGGCCGAGCCGGCGGATGATCGCGATGCTCGGATCCCAGATGTCGAGCCAGACGTTGTAGCCCTCGGCGAGGATGTCCCGGGCCAGGTCCCGTGCCCAGGCGCCGTCGGTCTGGCGATGCGAGACGAAGACGCAGGGCGGCGCCGTCGCGCGGGGGGGCAGGCCGACCTCGACGACGCTGCGCAGCCGGCCCGGCGCGCCCGGCGTCGGCCGACTCAGCTCCGCAGGCAGGAACTCGCGCCACCACTCGAGGCTGAGCCGTGCCTGCGCGTCTTCGGTCGGGACGAGATAGAATTCGTACAGAAAAAAAGGACAGGAGGCTCTCGCCGTCCTGTCCTCCGTCGGTCTCGAGCGCCGCCCAGCGGGCGGCCCCGTCGTGAAGAATCTCCGGCATCCGACCCTCCGTCCGATGCCGGAGATGGTATCAGTTCTTTTCCTTGTCGACCATCTTGCCGGCCGAGATCCAGGGCATCATGCCGCGCAGCTTCTCGCCCACTTCCTCGATCTGGTGCGAGTCGTTGCGGCGGCGGATCGCCTTGAAGGAGGGCTGGCCGACGGCGTTCTCTTGCATGAAGTCACGCACGAAGCGGCCCTGCTGGATGTCCTCGAGCACGGCCTTCATGCGCTTCTTGGTCTCCTCGTAGGGCAGGATGCGCGGGCCGGACACGTACTCGCCGTACTCGGCGGTGTTCGAGATCGAGTAGTTCATGTTCGCGATGCCGCCCTCGTAGATCAGGTCCACGATCAGCTTCACCTCGTGCAGGCACTCGAAGTAGGCCATCTCGGGCGCGTAGCCGGCTTCCACGAGGGTCTCGAAGCCCATGCGGATCAGCTCGACGAGGCCGCCGCAGAGCACGACCTGCTCGCCGAAGAGGTCGGTTTCGCACTCTTCCTGGAAGTCGGTCTCGATGATGCCCGAGCGGCCGCCGCCGATGGCCGCGCAGTAGCTGAGGCCCAGTTCAAGCGCCTTGCCGGTCGCGTCCTGCGAGACCGCCACGAGGCAGGGCACGCCGCCGCCCTTGACGTATTCGCCGCGCACGGTGTGGCCGGGGCCCTTGGGCGCCATCATGATGACGTCGACGCCGGGCTTGGGCTCGATCAGGCCGAAGTGCACGTTCAGGCCGTGGGCGAAGGCGATGGCCGCGCCTTCCTTGAGGTTGTCGTGCACGTACTTCTTGTAGGTGTCCGCCTGCAGCTCGTCGGGCATGGTGAACATGATCAGGTCGCACCATGCGGCCGCCTCGGCGATGCCCATGACCTGCAGACCCTCGGCCTCGGCCTTCCTGGCCGAGGGCGAGCCCTCGCGCAGGGCGACGGCCACGTTCTTGGCGCCCGAATCGCGCAGGTTCAGCGCGTGGGCGTGACCCTGCGAGCCGTAGCCAAGGATGGCCACCTTCTTGTCCTTGATCATGTTGATGTCGCAGTCGCGATCGTAATAGACGCGCATGTCGCTCTCCTTCCTTGGTTGTTGCCGGGCACACTAGCCGCCGCCGCGCGATAGTGGTTGCGTTGTGATTGCGTATTTGGGAACAAGAAGAAGATTCATTCGCGATATTTGCGTTTGGCGGAGAATTCATGCTCGACGATACGGACCGGCGCATACTTCGACAGTTCCAGGCCGCGCCCGAGGCGGCGAGCGCCGTGCTGGCCGAGCGGGCGGGGGTGACGCCCTCGACACTGGCACGTCGGCTGGCGGCGATGCGCGCCAAGGGCGTGCTGCGCGGGGTGCGCGGGCAGGTGCACTGGCCGAGCCTCGGCTACGAGGTCGAGGTGAGCCTGCGGGTGCAGCTCGACAAGACCGCGCCGCGGGCCTTCGACGAGTTCATCGCCGGGGCGCGGGCGGTGCCGGAGGTGACGGAGGTCCAGACCTTCCTGGGGTCGGTGGACCTGCGGCTCGCGGTGATCGCGCGCGACATGGCGCATTACCAGCAGGTCTACCGCGAGAAGCTGCTGGTGCTGCCGCATATCTCCGACATCGAGGCGCTGATGCATGTGGCCATGGTGAAGTCCGACGAGACGGTGCCGCTATGATCGCGCTGGACGAGACCGACCGGGCGATCGTCCGGGCGCTGGCGGAGGATTCGACGGCGAGCGCGGGCGCGCTGGGCCGGCGGCTGGGTCTTTCGCAGCCGGCCTGCTGGCGGCGCATCCAGCGCCTGCGCGAGGCGGGCGTCTTTCGCGGGGCGCGGCTGGACCTCGACCTCGAGAAGCTGGGATTCGGCGTCACGGTCTTTCTCGGGATCAAGCTGGCGACCAAGGGCCGGGTGAGCCTCGAGGATTTCGAGCGTGCCGTGAGCGCCATCCCCGAGGTGCAGATCGTCGAGCACGTGCTCGGCCCCTTCGACTACCGCCTGCGGGTGGTGGCGCGCGACCTGTCGGATTTCGAGCGCGTGCTGCGGCGGCGGATCATGACGCTGCCGGGGGTGGGCAACGTGGAGGCCAACGTCATGCTGAGCGAGGAGCGCCGGCCCGGTCCGCTGGGGTAGGGCAGGCGCGCCTGCGACGAAGAGAGGGCTTTGCCAAGCGCGGCGCGAGGCTGTAGCCATTGCGCGAGCCGACAAAGGAGAGAGCCATGGCCCTGCGTGACGATGTCGACCCCGACGGGTTGGACGAGTTTTCCGTCGTTTTCACCGACCGGTCGCTGAACCACATGTCGGCGGCCTTCCAGGAGGTCATGCGCGACCTCTCGGGCGGGCTGCGCGAGGTCTACCATGCCGAGGCGCTGGCGCTGGTGCCCGGCGGCGGCACCTTCGCGATGGAGGCCGTCGCCCGCCAGTTCGGCCGCGGCGCCCGCGCGGTGGTTGTGCGCAACGGCTGGTTCTCGTTCCGCTGGAGCCAGATCTTCGAGGCCGGCGGATTTGTCGAGGAGGTCGACGTGCTCAAGGCCCGGCCCGCCGGCAACGCGGGCGAGGCGCCCTTCGCGCCCGCGCCGGTCGAGGACGTGGTGGCGCGCATCCGCGAACTGCAGCCGCAGGTCGTCTTCGCCCCGCATGTCGAGACCTCGGCCGGCGTGATCCTGCCCGACGACTACATCCGCGCGCTGGCCGATGCCGCGCACGAGGTGGGCGCGCTCATGGTGCTGGACTGCATCGCCTCGGGCTGCGTCTGGGTCGACATGGCCGCGACCGGCGTGGACGTGCTGATCTCGGCCCCGCAGAAGGGCTGGTCCTCGACGCCCTGCGCGGGCGTGGTGATGCTCTCGCCGCTGGCGCTGGAGCGACTGGAGAGCACGCAGAGCGACAGCTTCGCCATGGACCTCAAGAAGTGGCGCCAGATCATGGCGGCCTACGAGATGGGCGGCCATGCCTATCACGCCACGATGCCGACCGACGGGCTGCGCCAGTTTCGCGACGCGCTGCAGGAGACGCGCGCCTTCGGGCTGGGCCGCGCCAAGGAGATGCAGTGGGCGCTGGGCGAGCGGGTGCGCGCGGCGCTGGCGGCGCGCGGGCAGTGCTCGGTCGCGGCCGAGGGCTATGGCGCGCCGGGCGTGGTGGTGAGCTACACGGGCGATCCCGAGGTGCAGTCGGGACGCGCCTTTGCCGCGCAGGGCACGCAGATCGCGGCCGGCGTACCCCTGCAGTGCGACGAGCCCGAGGGTTTCTCGACCTTCCGGCTGGGCCTCTTCGGGCTCGACAAGCTCAAGGACGTGGACGGCACCGTCGCGCGGCTGGAACGCGCGCTCGATGCGGTGCTGTGAGCCGTTCGGGCACGCGCGTCAGCCGCGCGTGCCCAGCCCCAGCTGCATGAGCGTCCGCCGCACGGGCGCCAGCCCGTAGAGCGCGCTCAGCCCCGCGGCGCGGGCATCGCGCAGCATCGGCGCCGAGAGCATCGAGATCCGATCGAGCGCGGCGATCCCCGCGACGCGGGCCCGGATGTCGGGAAAACGCTTCTGGTGATAGGCGTCGAGCATGTCGCGCGCGCCCAGCCGATCGGGGTGCGCCACCGCGAGGTCGCGCAGCACCCGGATGTCCGCAAGCGACATGTTCAGCCCCTGCGCGCCGATGGGCGGGACCACGTGCGCCGCCTCGGCCACCAGCGCCAGCCGCTCGCCGCTCAGGCGCTCGGCGTTCTGCGCGATGATCGGCCAGATGGTGCGCCGCGAGGCCAGCGTCAGCGGCCCGAAGAGGTGGCAGGACCGCTCCGACATCTCCGCCTCGAACGCGGGCGTGTCGAGCGCCATGAGCGCCTCGGCCTTGGGGCCTTCCTCCATCCAGACCACCGCCGAGGAAGGCCGCCCCTCGTGGTCGGGCAGGGGCACCAGCGTGAAGGGCCCGCCGGTGCGGTGGATCTCGGTCGAGACGTTGTCGTGCGGGATCGGGTGGGTGACCGCGAAGGCCAGCGCCTTCTGTCCGAAGCGCCGCGTCGAGACGCCGATCCCGGCGGCCTCGCGCATGGGCGAGTTGCGTCCATCGGCGGCCACGACCATGCGCACCTGCGCGCGGCCGCCGTCCGACAGGCCCACGCGGGCGTAGGCCTCGCGCGTGAAGAGCGAGGTGGTCGCCGTGCCGGGGCGGAAGTCGACGTTGTGCAACCCCTCGAGATGCGCGGTGATCTCGCGCCGCAGCAGCCAGTTGGGCAGGTTCCAGCCAAAGGGCCGCTCCGAGATGTCGGCGGCGTCGAAGTCGCGCTGGACGCGCGGCTCGGGCACCTCGCCGCCGGCATCGACGATGCGCATGACCTGCAGCGGCATGGCATGCGAGGCCAGGCGCTCCCAGAGACCCGCCTCCTCGAGGAAGGTCTGCGCGGGCTGCAGGAAGGCCGTGGTGCGCAGGTCGGCGCCCGCCGCGTCGCGCTCGGTCACCGGCGGGGCGGGGTCGACGCAGAGCGCCGAGAAGCCCGCCGCGCCGAAGGCGGCCGCTGCCGTCAGCCCGGCGATGCCGCCGCCGGAAATCAGTATGTCGTGGTCCATGCCCGTCTCCTTTACGGGGCAACCTAGTGCGGCCGCGCGCAAAGGGCCATGCGGCCTACTTGCCGACGGTGATCATCACGATGATGACGAACATCACCGGCGTCGCGCCGACAGCGGCGAGCGTCAGCGCGGGCAGGCCCCAGGTCTGCAGCGCGACGACCAGCAGTGTCAGCAGGATGACGAGGAAATACCAGATGTTGCCGTGGAAATCCTCGGTCAGCTCGCGCGCGAAGCGGCCGATGATCGGCAGGCGGTAGAGCAGGCCGCGGGGGCGGGGCGTGTCGATGGCAGTCATGGCGTCTCCACAGTCTTGGTCCGCCTCAGATGGGCCGGCGGGCCGGGCGGATCAAAGCGACATTCTGTCCTGACCCTAGTCCCGCGCGGGATCCCGCCCGTGCACCTCGCCCAGGAAGGCGCCGAGGTCGTCGGTGTGGTGCTGGATGTGCTCGCCGGCACCGCGCTCGGGCGCGACGTGCACCGTGCGCATGCCCATCTCGTGCGGCGCGGCGAGGTTGCGCGGATCGTCCTCGAACATCGCGGCGCGCGCGGGGTCGGTGCCGTCGCGCTCGAAGATGGCCGCGAAGGCCGCGCGCTCGGGCTTGGGGCGGAAGCCGGCGTGCTCCACGCCGTAGATCGCGTCGAAGGCCGCATCCAGCCCGCGCGCCTTCAGCACCCGCGCCGCATAGGGCGCCGAGCCGTTGGTGTAGACGATGCGCCGCCCCGGCAGCTGGCCGATCAGCTCGGCGAGATGCGGGTCCGGCTCCAGCGCGTCGAAGGAGATGTCGTGCACCTCCTCGAGGTAGGCGTCGGGATCGATCTCGTGCCGCGCCATGAGCCCCGCCAGCGTGGTGCCGTGGGCGTGCCAGTATTCCTTGCGCAGCCGGTCGGCCTCGGCCCGGTCCACGCCCAGGCTGCGCATCACGAAGGCCACCATCTTCCGCTCGATCTGGTCGAAGAGCCGGACCGCGGGCGGGTAGAGGGTGTTGTCGAGATCGAACACCCAGTGCCGGACGTGAGAGAAGCGATGTTTCACCATGCGGCCAAGCCTACGCCCGGCGCGGGGGCGCGGCAATGGGGACGTTGTTGCCGGCGGCCGGGGGCGCTAACCTGCCGCGAACGAAGGAGGAGCCCCGACATGAGCCAGATGCGCGCGCCCAGCAAGGACGCCTACATGCTGATCCTCGAGGCCATCGACCAGGGCACCTACCGGCCCGGCGACCGGCTGGTGGAAAGCGAGCTGGCCGAGCGCTTCGGCGTGTCGCGCACGCCCATCCGCGAGGCGCTGCAGCGGCTCGAGACGCAAAGCCTGCTGGCCCGCGACGGGCGCTCGCTGATCGTGGCCTCGCTCGATCACAACCAGATGGCCGAACTCTATGTCGTGCGCACCGAGCTCGAGGGCCTCGCCGCCCGGCTCGCCGCGCGCCACGCCACCGAGGAGGAGATCCGCGTGCTGCGCGACATGGTCGAGGAGGACCGCGCGCTGCTCGGCGATCCGCCGGCGCTCTCGCGCGCCAACCGGCGGTTCCACAAGATGATCCATCTCGCCTCGCACAACCGCTACCTCGTGCAGCAGCTCGACCTCGTGCACCGCTCCATGGCGCTCATGGCCACCACATCGCTTGCCGCCGAGGGCCGGGGCGAGGTCGCGCTGGCCGAGCATGCCGCCATCGTCGACGCCATCTCGCGCCGCGACGAGGAGGCCGCCAACGCCGCCCTGCGCGACCACATCTCGACCGCCTTCGTCACCCGCCTCAAGCACGACAGCCGAAAGGGCGCCTGACCCGGCGGCCTCGGCCCCGTCCCTTCTTCTTGTTCCAAATACGCAAACCCGCCCAAGGCCGCGCACCGCGCCGGACCCGGTGCGCGCCGCCTCAGCGCATCCAGAACCCCTCGCGCTTCAGCCGGTTGCGGAAGCCCTGCTCGCGGCGCGGCAGGTCGTCGCGGTCGAACAGCGCCCGGGCCTTGCGCCCGCGCCCCTGGTAGACCATCCGCTTGATCGGCTCGTGCCGCTTGAGCACCCGCTTGACCCGGTTCGGCGCCGCGATCTCCTCGAGCAGCTCCACCACCGCCGCGCGCTCGCGGGCATAGAGCAGCGGCAGCGTGCGGTAGTGGCAGGTCACCTCGCCGTCGATCAGCCCCGGCGGCAGCATCTCGCGCCCGCCGCCGAAGGAATGGATCACCAGCGGCAGCGCCACTTGGTCGAGCCAGGGATCGAGGCTCTGGCACACCAGCTCGGGCGGCGGGGCGTCGCGGATCGACAGCGCGTAGTCGAGGAACCGCTGCCCGAAGCGCCGCGGGCAGGCGTGAAAGAAAAAACCTGCGTTGAAGTAGAGATACCGCTGCCAGTATTCCTCCGGCCAGGCGCGGTCGAGCGAGCTTTCGAAATCCAGCCCGAAGCGGTCGTAGAGCGCCCGCCAGGTCGCGGTGTAGCCCGGACCGTAAAGCTCGATCTTCGGCCATGTCCCCTCGCGCCGCAGCGAGGCCGTGGGCCGCGCGAAATCGAAGGGCACGCGGGCGAGGTCGCCGGTGACCAGCGTGTCGGTGTCGAAGAAGACGAAGGGCTCGCCCTCGGGCAGCGCCGCCAGCGCCTCGATCTTGTTGCCATAGGGATAGGCCGCGCCGAAGTGCCGCGACTCGAAGGGCAGGATGCGCGCCCCCAGCCCCTCGAGCAATTCGCGCGCCTCCGCATCGTCCATGCGCGGGTCCTCGGGCCAGAGCGGCCCGGGCTGCGGCTCGGCCACGTGCAGGCGGAAGCGGCCCCCGGGGGTGCAGACCGACAGCGACAGCGCGAAGAGCACCGCCTCGTACTGCAGCCGCCCGGCCTGGCCGACGATCATCACGTTGACGGGGGCGTCCTGCACGGTGGTCTGGCCCATTGGCTCGGCTGCTGCTCGGTTTCCGCACAGTATAGGCGGCCGGGCAGGGCGGCGAAAGCGGATGAGGATGCCGCGGTGCGAACGCGTGCCGCGGCGCACCTTGCGGCGGCCGGGTCGCGGCGCTAAACGGGGTCCGATTTCTCGAAGCCGCGAGAGGACCCATGTCGATCGACACCGAAACCGCCGCCCGCGTGGCGAAGCTCGCCCGCATCCGGGTGGAAGAGGACGACCTGCCCGCGCTGGCGCAGGAGTTCTCCAAGATCCTCGACTTCATCGAGCAGCTGGGCGAGGTCGACGTCGAGGGCGTCGAGCCGATGGTCTCGGTCACGCCGATGCAGCTCAAGCGGCGCAGCGACGAGGTGACCGAGGGCGGCATGCCCGACCGGATCCTGTCCAACGCCCCTGATGCCCGCGAGGGCTTTTTCGCCGTGCCGAAGGTGGTGGAATGAGCGAACTGACCAAGATGAAGGTCGCCGAGGCGCGCGATGCGCTGCGCGCCGGCGACGTGACCAGCCTCGAGCTGACCGAGGCCTGCCTGAGTGCCATCGAGGGCGCCGATGCCCTCGGCGCCTTCGTGCACAAGACGCCCGAGATCGCGACCGAGCAGGCCAGGGCCGCCGACGCGCGCATCAAGGCGGGCGAGGCGCCGGCCATGTGCGGCATCCCGATGGGGATCAAGGACCTCTTCTGCACGAAGGGCGTCGCCTCGCAGGCCGCCAGCCGCATCCTCGAGGGCTTCCGGCCGGAATACGAATCCACCGTCACCGGCCAGCTCTTCGACGCCGGCGCGGTGATGCTGGGCAAGCTCAACATGGACGAGTTCGCCATGGGCTCGTCGAACGAGACCAGTACCTACGGCAACGCGGTGAACCCCTGGCGGCGCGGCAACGACGAGGCTCAGCTCACGCCCGGCGGCTCCTCGGGCGGTTCGGCCTCGGCCGTGGCGGCGGACCTCTGCCTCGCGGCGACGGGCACCGACACCGGCGGCTCGATCCGCCAGCCCGCGGCCTTCACCGGCATCACCGGCATCAAGCCCACCTACGGGCGCTGCTCGCGCTGGGGCATCGTCGCCTTCGCTTCCTCGCTCGACCAGGCGGGGCCGATGGCCAAGGACGTGCGCGACGCCGCCATCGTGCTGCAGGCCATGTGCGGGCACGATCCCAAGGACAGCACTTCCGCCGACCTGCCCGTGCCCGACTTCGAGGCCGCGCTCACCGGCGACATCAAGGGCAAGACCATCGGCATCCCGCGCGAGTATCGCATGGAGGGCATGCCCGAGGAGATCGAGGCGCTCTGGACCGAGGGCCGCAGGATGCTCGAGGACGCGGGCGCCAAGGTGGTCGACATCTCTCTGCCGCACACCAAGTACGCGCTGCCCGCCTACTACGTGATCGCGCCGGCCGAGGCCTCGTCGAACCTCGCGCGCTACGACGGGGTGCGCTACGGCCACCGCGCGCAGCTCGCGCAGGGCGACGGCATCAACGACATGTACGAGAAGACCCGCGCCGAGGGCTTCGGCCACGAGGTGCAGCGCCGCGTCATGGTCGGCACCTACGTGCTTTCGGCCGGCTTCTACGACGCCTACTACAACAAGGCCCGCAAGGTCCGCACGCTCATCAAGCGCGACTTCGAGGAGGCCTTCGCCCAGGGCGTCGACGCGATCCTCACGCCCACCACGCCCTCGGCCGCCTTCGGCCTTGGCGAGATGGCCGAGGCCGACCCGGTGCAGATGTATCTCAACGATGTGTTCACCGTCACGGTGAACCTCGCGGGGCTTCCGGGCGTTTCGGTTCCGGCCGGCATCGACAAGCAGGGGCTGCCGCTGGGGCTGCAGCTCATCGGCCGGCCCTGGGAAGAGGCCGATCTGCTGAACACCGCCTACGCGCTCGAGCGCGCGGCGGGCTTCGTGGAAAAGCCGTCCCGGTGGTGGTAGGACCGGCGCAAAAGGGGTGACGGGCATGAACAGACTTCTTCTCTGCGGCGTGGCCGCTCTCGCGCTGGCCTCCTGTGCGCCGGCGGTGCCGGACAGCGGCAGCGGCGTGGGCTTCGAGGACTACGACACCTACAACGACCGCAAGGAGGCCACCGCGCAGCGCGTGGTCGACGAGCAGTCGGGCGCGGTCACGGTCCAGTCGCCGACCGAGGTCGAAAGCGCCACGCTGGACGCCGACGGCAACGCGGAGATGTCGTCGCCTGCACCGGCCGCGGGCCAGCCGCCCCAGGCGGTGACCAACTCCGTCGGCATCTCCTCGGAGAACGACTTCGAGGCGGTCTCCGCCGAGCGCGACATCGAGGCCGACGCGGCGCTGATCGAGCAGAACCGCGCGCAGTACCAGGTGGTCTCGCCCCGCGCGGTCCCGAACCGTCCGGGCACCGACCGGCCGAACATCGTGCAGTTCGCGCTTCAGACGAACAACGCCGTGGGCCAGCCGCTCTACGACCGTTCGGGTTTCAACGCCGAGAACCGCCAGCTGCGCGCCTGCGCCGAGTTCCCCTCGTCCGACCTCGCGCAGGAGGAGTTCCTCGCGCAGGGCGGCCCGGAACGCGACCGCCGCGGGATGGACCCGGACGGCGACGGCTTTGCCTGCGACTGGGACCCGGCGCCCTTCCGCGCGGTGCGTGGCGGCTGAAACCGCTGCGGCATCCCAGTCCCAACTTCGGCGCGCGCCGGCAGGGCGCGCGGCCGGACCTCCTCGTGTTGCATTACACCGCGATGGGGAGTGCCGAGGGCGCGCGCGACTGGCTGTGCAACCCCGACTCGGGCGTCTCCTCGCACTACGTGCTGGCGCGCGACGGCACCTGCTGGCACCTCGTCGACGAGGAAATGCGCGCCTGGCACGCGGGGGCGGGCGCCTGGGGCTCGGTCGATGACGTCAACTCGCGCTCCGTCGGGATCGAGATCGCCAACACCGGGGCCGAGCCCTTTCCCGAGCCTCAGATGGCCGCGCTGGAGCGCCTGATGCAGGGCATCATGGCGCGCTGGTCGATCCCGCCCGAGCGCGTCATCGGTCACTCCGACATGGCGCCGGGGCGCAAGATCGACCCCGGCCCGCGCTTCGACTGGGCGCGGCTGGCGCGGCGCGGGCTCTCGATCCGGCCGGGGCAGGCCGCGCCGGGCGATTTCGACGCCGATGCGCGCCGCTTCGGCTACGTCTACGACCCCGCGAACCGCGGCCCGGTGCTCGAGGCCTTCCGCGCGCGCTTCCGCCCCGGGGCCGAAGGGCCGCTCGATGCCACCGACCGCGCGATCATGGCCGACCTCGCGGCACGCTGGCCTGTGGCCTGAGGCGACGGCCCCGGCGTGCCCCCTCGCGGCGGGTTTTGCCGCAGGCGGGCGGCGGCAGAGCCTCTTTACCCCGCGCGGTGTTGCGCTACCGTCGAGGCGCAACAGGCAACCGGAGGATTCCCCCATGAAGATCATCTGGCTCGGCCACGGGTCGTTCCGCATCGAGACCGCGGATCAGGTGCTGCTGATCGACCCCTGGCTCAACGACAATCCCATGCTCGACGAGGCGCAGTACGGCGCGGCCATCGACGGCGCGACGCAGATCCTCATCACTCACGGCCATTTCGACCACAGCACCGACATCGTCGAGGTCTCGAAGAAGACCGGCGCGCCGGTCTCGGGCATCGTCGAGCTGGTGGGCGTGTTGGCCGGGCAGGGCGCCGAGCAGGGGCACGCCTTCAACAAGGGCGGCACCATCACCTTCGGCGATGTCGCGGTGAGCATGGTCCCGGCCTCGCACTCCTCCTCGATCAACGTGGACGGCACCTCGATGTACGCGGGCATGGAGACCGGCTTCATCATCAAGGCCGAGGGCAAGACGATCTACATCTCGGGCGACACGGCGATGATGGCCGACATGGCCTGGATCGGCGAGTTCTACAAACCCGACATCGGAATCCTCAGCGCCGGCGGCTACTACACGATGGACATGGAGCAGGCCGCCTGGGCGTCGAAGAAGTATTTCGATTTCAAGACGGTGATCCCCTGCCACTACCGCACCTTCCCGGCGCTCGAGCAGTCGGCAGAGGTACTGGCCGCGGGCCTGCCGGGCGTCGAGGTCATCGAACCCGAGGTGCTCAAGCCCATCGCGGTGTGACACGCACCGGAGACCGCGCCAGGCACCAACGGGCGCGGCCTCCGGCCGATCACTCGACCTGGACGGTCGAGAGATACTCGATGAGGGCGAGGATGCGGGTGTGAACGTATTCCTCGGTCTCCTCGGGACCGAAGGCGTAGTCCTGCGTCGCCGCCGCCCGCGCGCGATAGCGCTGGCCCCAGACCGGCATGTCGCGCGCCCCGTGCGCCGCCATGCCCATCGTGCCGTCTATCGTTTCGTAGACCCGCTGCACGGGGAACACGCCGCCGTTGTTCTTCTGCAGAACGGTCAGGTCCGCGACGGTTTGCTCGCTCATGAAGCCCGCGATCGGGCCGTCGCCCTTGCCACCCTCGCCGTGGCAGGCCACGCAGCTGTTCTGGTACTCGAACTCGCCGAGCGTCATGTCGGCGGCCTGCGCCGCGCCGACGGCGAGCGTGGTCACCGCGCCCGCGGTTGCGATGGATGCGAAAAGACGGTGCATGAGAACTCCTCCCCTGATCCTGAACCGGTCCCGGGAACAGTCTGCACGCGCGCCGCGCGGGAGTCATTGACGGGCGACAATGGCCGCGCCCGCGCTCACTCCAGCGCGTAGGGCAGCACGTCGCGCCGGTCGGGCCGGATCGCGAGGCGCTTTTCCAGCGGCGGCACCGAGCGCTGGTGGCAGTCGGTGCGCTCGCAGATGCGGCACGAGATGCCGATGGGCTCGAAGTCGCCGTCGCGCCCCAGGTCCAGCCCGTCGGCATAGACCAGCGCGCCCGCGTGCTTCACCTCGCACCCCAGCGCCATGGCAAAGCGGCGCACCGGCGCGTTGAAATGCCCGCCGCGCTTGGTCACGTCGCGCGCCAGCAGGATGTAGCGCACGCCGTCCGGCGTCTCGGCCAGCTGGCGCAGGAAATGGCCCGGCGTCTCGAAGGCGCGGTGCACGTTCCAGAGCGGGCAGGCTCCGCCGAAACGGGCGAACTGCAGCCGCGTGGCCGAGTGGCGCTTGGTGATCGTGCCGGCCTGGTCGACGCGGGCGAAGAAGAAGGGGATGCCCTTTGCGCCGGGACGCTGCAGCGTCGAGAGCCGGTGCGCCACCTGCTCGATCGAGGCGCCGAAGCGCGCGGCCAGCAGCTCGAGGTCGTGCCGCGTCTCCCGCGCGGCCTCGAGGAAGGCGCCGTAGGGCATCATCGCCGCGCCGGCAAAGTAGTTGGCCAGCCCCATCTTCGCGATGCCGCGCGCCGCGTCGGTATGGAACCGCGCGAGGTCCAGC
This sequence comes from Salipiger mucosus DSM 16094, assembly GCF_000442255.1. GTDB lineage: Bacteria > Pseudomonadota > Alphaproteobacteria > Rhodobacterales > Rhodobacteraceae > Salipiger > Salipiger mucosus. Next base: position 1,038,013 of record NZ_KE557273.1, read on the forward strand.
GTCGCCTCGAGCAGCTGGTCCTGCCGCAGCAGCGCCACCTGCACCAGCAGCTGGAAGGTCTGCGTCTCGGGCGGCACCAGCGCCGAGAGCGTCACCACCTGCCGCGCCTCGTCGAAGACCCGCAGCGCGGTGGTGTGCACGATCTCGACGCTCACGCCCGCCTGCCGCAGCCGCGCGATGGCGGCGGCGCGGATGTCGCGCTCGTCGGGCTCCAGCCTGGCATAGCGCTCGGCCGCGCGGTCCACCGCGTCGATGTAGTTGTCGCAGTAGTGGAAGAAGTCGCGCACCTCCTCCCAGGGGCTGGGCTGAAGCTGCGCCCCCTCGCGTCCCAGCGCCTCGTCCAGCCGCGCGAGGCGCTCGTGGGTCTGGCGATAGGCCTTGTGCACCTCGAGAAAGGCGCGGGCGAGGGCGGGGGCGTTCGAGGCCGTGAGCCGCAGGTCCGCCAGCGGCGGGGTCTCGGCGAAGACGGGGTCGGCAAGCGCCTCGCGCATGTCCGAGACCAGCCGCTCGGCGTCGCCCTGGTCCAGCTCGGTCACGTCGAAGCCGAATTCCTGCGCCAGCGCCAGCACCACGGTCGTGCTGACGGGGCGGTTGTTGTTCTCCATCTGGTTCAGATAGGGCAGCGAGACGCCCAGCTTGGACGCGAAGTCCTTCTGCGTCAGCCCCAGCCGCCCGCGCAGGTCGCGCAGCTTGGCCCCCGCGTAGAGTTTCCGTGTCGCCATCTTTGCACCTTAGCCTCCGTCCACGAAGACATTTGCAAAGTCACCCGGCGAGGTCCAGCCCCCGCAGTTGCCGCTCGCGGTAGATCACCACGCAGATCGCGACGATCGAGGCGAGGCCGGTGGTCACCATGAGCCAGAGCAGCGGCCAGGCCCCGGTGCCCGGCTGCAGCAGCGCGCCCGCCAGCGCCGAAAGGCCCGCGCCACCGCCGATCATGATCGCGCCGCCCAGCCCCGCGGCGGTCCCCGCGAGGTGCGGCCGCACCGACAGCGAGCCCGCGGTGGCGTTGGGGATGGTCATCCCGTTGCCGAGGCCCACGAAGATCATGAAGCCGAAGAAGGTGTATTCCGACTGGTAGCCCGCGGCGAAAGTCAGCAGCGCCGCCGCCAGCCCGCCGGTGTTGATCAGGCACCCCCAGAGGATCATCTTGTTGATCCCGATCCGCGCCGAGAAGGTCCCGGACATGAAGTTGCCGACCAGGTAGCCGACCGCCGGCGCGCCGAAGAGCAGGCCCAGCCAGAAGGATGTGAGGCCGTAGACCTCGGATCCCACGAAGGGGGCCCCGCCGAGGTAGGCGAAGAAGGCGCCCGAGGAGAAGGCGCAGGCCAGCGCGTAGCCCCAGAAACGCGGGCTGCGGATGAGCTCGGGGTATTCGCGGAACTGCTGGCGCAGCGTCATGCCGCTCGAGATCGAGGTCTCGCCCAGGTCCCGCCATGTCAGCCAGAGCACGCCCCCGCCCAGAAGGAAGAGCAGCCAGAAGCTGGATTTCCAGCCCAGCAGCTCGTCCAGCAGGCCGCCCAGCGGCGGGCCCAGCATCGGCACCAGCGAGACGCCCATCGTGACGAAGCCGATCATCGAGGCGGCCTGGTCCTGCGGGTACATGTCGCGCACCACCGCGCGGCTCAGCGCCATGGCCGCGACGATCACCGCCTGGCACATGCGGAAGATCAGGAAGACCGTGACGTTGGTCGCAAAGAGACAGCCCAGCGTGGCAAGCATGAACAGCACCACGGCGCCCAGAATCACCGGCCGCCGCCCGATCTGGTCCGAGATGGGGCCGATCACCAGCTGCAGCACGGCGTTCACGCCGAGATAGATCGCCACAGAAAGCTGCATGAGCCGATATTCCGTGTCGAAATATTCGCTCATCTTCGGCAGCGAGGGCAGGAAGACGTTCATCGCCAGCGCCGACAGGCCCGCAAGCAGGATCAGTGTGACAATATGCGGCGGGGTGGATCGGTCCAGGAAGCGGACCCGGGGAGGCGACTGCATGTTGACTGGCTACCGTCAAGCGGATGTTCTGTCCATTGGAGAAGCGATCCGGGCGGAGTTCCGTCGGGGCGCGACCATGCGAGATTTGCAGATTTGCGATTTCCTTTTGGGGTGGTTTTCACCCTTTGCAAATTTGCCGAATTTGACTTGAGCGACCGGGTGTCCCCTGTATGGTCCCGGCAAACGAGAGGGACGGACATGAAAGACATCCTGCACGAACTCGAGACGCGCCGGTCGGGTGCCCGTCTTGGCGGCGGCCAGAAGCGGATCGACACCCAGCACGCCAAGGGCAAGCTGACCGCCCGCGAGCGGATCGAGCTGCTTCTCGACGAGGGCACCTTCGAGGAATACGACATGTTCGTCGCCCACCGCTGCACCGATTTCGGGATGGAGAAGAACCGTCCCTACGGCGACGGCGTGGTGACCGGCTGGGGCACGATCAACGGCCGCATGGTCTATGTCTTCAGCCAGGACTTCACCGTGCTCGGCGGGTCGGTCAGCGCGACCCACGCGCAGAAGATCGTCAAGATCATGGACATGGCGGTGCAGAACGGCGCCCCGGTGATCGGCCTCAACGACTCGGGCGGCGCGCGCATCCAGGAGGGCGTCGATTCGCTCGCCGGCTACGCCGAGATCTTCCAGCGCAACATCGAGGCCTCGGGCGTGATCCCGCAGATCTCGGTCATCATGGGCCCCTGCGCCGGCGGCGCGGTCTACAGCCCCGCCATGACCGACTTCATCTTCATGGTGAAGGACAGCTCCTACATGTTCGTCACCGGCCCCGACGTGGTGAAGACGGTGACCAACGAGGTCGTCACCGCCGAGGAACTGGGCGGCGCCGTGACCCACACCCGCAAGTCCTCGGTCGCAGACGCCGCCTTCGAGAACGACGTCGAGGCGCTGGCGGAGGTGCGGCGCCTGGTCGACTTCCTGCCGCTCAACAACCGCGAGAAGCCGCCGGTGCGGCCGTTCTTCGACAACGTCGACCGCGTCGAGACCAGCCTCGACACGATCATCCCCGAGAACGCGAACCAGCCCTACGACATGAAGGAGCTGATCCTGAAGGTCGCGGACGAGGGCGATTTCTACGAGATCCAGGAAGAGCACGCCAAGAACATCGTCACCGGCTTCATCCGGCTCGAGGGCCAGACCGTCGGCGTCGTGGCCAACCAGCCGATGGTGCTCGCGGGCTGCCTCGACATCGACAGCTCCAAGAAGGCCGCGCGGTTCGTGCGCTTCTGCGACTGCTTCGAGATCCCGATCCTGACCTTCGTCGACGTGCCGGGCTTCCTGCCGGGCACCGGCCAGGAATACGGCGGCGTCATCAAGCACGGCGCCAAGCTGCTCTTCGCCTACGGCGAGGCGACGGTGCCCAAGGTCACGGTCATCACCCGCAAGGCCTATGGCGGCGCCTATGACGTGATGAGCTCCAAGCACCTGCGCGGCGACGTGAACTACGCCTGGCCCACGGCCGAGATCGCGGTCATGGGCGCCAAGGGCGCGACCGAGATCATCCACCGCGCCGACCTCGGCGACCCCGAGAAGATCGCCAAGCACACCGCCGACTACGAGGACCGTTTCGCCAATCCCTTCGTGGCGGCCGAGCGGGGCTTCATCGACGAGGTGATCCAGCCGCGCTCGACCCGGCGCCGGGTCAGCCGGGCCTTCGCGATGCTGCGCAACAAGAAGCTCAGCAATCCGTGGAAGAAGCACGACAACATCCCGCTGTGATCGGCAGGGCCGGGGGAGGACGGATGCGCCGCAACGGCTGGCATACGGTCTGGCAGGGCGACACGCTGGTGCACGCCCGCCGCTGGCCCGCGCGCTTCGACCTCGCGGTCGAGGCGCGGCTGCCGGCCGTCGCCCGCCCGGAGCGCCTCGCCCGGCAGGTCCGCCAGGATGTCTGGCGCGCGCTGCGCGATCTGCGCGGCTTTGCACCTTGCATAGAGGTCGCACCCCAGGAGGAGGGGGTGCGGCTGCGCGCGGGCGGGGAGGCGCCCGCGCGCTTTGATAAGGCCACCGCCGAGACCCGCATCCGGGCGGTGCTCGAGAACGGCGCGACCCGCGCCCGCTGGCTGCGGTGCGCGTCATGAATCGCGTCGCCTCTGCCCTGGGCCTGCTGGCCTGCGCCTTCCCACCGGCGGCCCACGGCGCCGAGGAGGACGGGGCCGACGAAGGCGGACTTGCCGCCTTCAAGGCGCCCTCGGGCATGGAGGTGACACTGCAGGAAACCTTCTGGGATGACCCCGGACGCGGAGCCGTCTACCGATTCCGTTTCGTCGCGCCCGGACTCGCCGCAGGCGAGGACTCGGACCTCGACAGCCTCGCCGGAGACATGACCGCGCTGTGCGAGGACATCGCCGTTCCGGCGATCCGGAATGCCGAACCGGCGGCTTTCCGCGTGGTGATTTCGCTGATGGCCGAGCCGGTGCCCTTCGGCGAATCCACGCCGGGCGTGCGGCAGGTCTTCGAGAGCTACAGCCTCGAGGATGGTCGCTGCATCTGGGAGGTTTTCTGATGCGCGCACAATATCTTGCGGGGAATCGCGCAGATGTGATGCGCAATGAGGCTTTCGCGTCACAGGGCGACGGATCGCATGCGATGCGATACCATTCGCTCTGCAACTCCGATATGCTGACAAACGGTTGCACCCAAGCAATCGTTACCTCAGAACGGGGACAGGCAGGGCCGACAGGTTCTGTCGGTTTCGTTGAACCTGACAGGAGAAAGAGATGTCCAAGAGCATCAAACTTCTTGCCATGCTGGGTCTGGTCGCAGGCGTGTCCGCTTGCGCCGGTCAGCAGGAAGAGGAATTCGTTGTGGTCGATCCCGAGCCGATCAGCACCGAGCCGGAATTCACCGGTAAGTACAAGTAATCGACTTTCGGGACGGGCCTTCGGGTCCGTCCCGATCCCCCGCCGGCGCCCCGGCCGGCCGGGACCGGCGGCGACGGCGGAAATTGACCCGCGTCAACGCATTATCCCCGGAACTTCGCATCATCGTTCGTTCGGCGCCGCAACGCGCGCCGGCTTTGAGAACCTCGCGATTTCCAGGGAGCCATCCAGATGTTCAACCGTATTCTCCTGGCGGGCGCCGTGGCGCTTGGCGCCCTCGCGGGCTGCGCGCAGCCCGAGCCCGTCGTCATCGGGCCGGAGCCCGTCGCCGACAAGTACGGCGCGCTCCACTGCCCCGGGGCCTATGTCCTCCAGGGCGATGTCTGCGTGCCGCTCGACACCGCCATGCCGCCTTCGGGCAACGGCATGGACGGGGTGGAGCCCGGCACGGCCGACGCGGGCGGCATGCAGAACCGGACCCGCAACACCAACCAGAACACGAACCAGACCCGCAACACCTACGAGGGCGGCTGACGCGCGGCTGAGGCCGGACTCGGCCCGCGCCGCCCCGGGGCGCGGGCAGGAGGACCGGCCATGATGAAGCATCGCGGCTTCCCCGGGCGGATGCCCGGGTCCGACTACCAATTCACCATCCGCCGGGCGAATCCGCGCGGCGTGACCCCCATCGTGCGGCGCGAGCGCTACCGCGACCGCAAGCCCGTGGACCGTCGCGCGGACCTGATGTTCATGGCCGCGCTCTGGGAGCACTTCGGCACCGAGCCCTTCGAGCGCGGCAACCTCGACGCCGGGCGTCTGAGCTGGCTCTTCGGGCGCGAGGTCCTGGCCTGGGACGACCCTTTCGACCCCGAAAGCTATGACGCGATGCTCGTCATCGACGAAGATGCGGCGCGCGCCTCCTTCCCCGATGCCTTCAACGGGAACGCGGAATGGGCCTGATTGCACAACCTTTGGGCGAGTTGCGGCGAAAGCCTGCCGATCCAGGCGGGAATTGCCTTTCGCGCTTTCCATCGGCCGGCACCCGCGCCAGCGTGGAGACGTTGCGCGTCGGCGTCGTCCCTGCGTCGGCGCGCGGAGAAAACCCTTCCCCTTCCCCTGACGGGCGGTTCGGCGCTTGCACGCGCGGGCCGTCCGTCTTTTCTCCGCGCCGCGACGCGGTTCGGCGGATCGCCGCCCGGCACCGGCAAGGCATTGCCGGTTCCCGCGAATTTGGCGACGGGTCATGGAACCTGCCGCGTTTTGGGGGTGTTGTCCCAGCGACATCACCCACGGAACACAGGGAGTATCCTTCATGGGCAAGCATGCAATCCGTCTCGCCGCCGTCCTCGGTCTCGCCGCAGTCGCGGCCTGCGAAAGCTCGGACCTGCCGCGCGCCGGTCTCGGCGCCGGTGCAGGCTACCTCGTCGACCGCGCGAGCGGCGGTGACGGCACCGTCGGCGCGGCCGTCGGCGCGACCGCAGGCACCGTCTGCGACGACGTCACGCCGCAGTTCTGCAACTGATGATCTGATCGCCGCGCCCGCCGCGGCGCGACGACTGCTGACAGGCCATCGGGGCGCTTTCGCCCCGGTGGCCTTTTTGCGTTCGCCCGGCGCCCTGGCGCTGCGGGCCAATCGATAACGGAAAGGGACACAGATGTTCGACAAGATCCTGATCGCCAACCGGGGCGAGATTGCCTGCCGGGTGATCAAGACGGCGAAGAAGATGGGTATCAGGACGGTGGCCGTCCATTCCGAGGCCGACAAGCACGCGCTGCACGTCGAGATGGCCGACGAGGCGGTGCACATCGGCCCGCCGCCCGCGAACCAGTCCTACATCGTGATCGACAAGATCATGCAGGCGATCAAGGACAGCGGCGCCCAGGCCGTGCACCCTGGCTACGGCTTCCTGTCGGAGAACCCGAAATTCGCCGATGCGCTCGAGGCCGCCGGCGTCGCCTTCATCGGACCGCCCAAGGGCGCGATCGAGGCGATGGGCGACAAGATCACCTCGAAGAAGCTGGCCAAAGAGGCGGGCGTGAACACCGTGCCGGGCTACATGGGCCTGATCGAGGACGCCGAGGAGGCGGTGAAGATCAGCCAGGAGATCGGCTACCCGGTCATGCTCAAGGCATCGGCCGGCGGCGGCGGCAAGGGCATGCGCATCGCCTGGAACGACGAGGAGGCGCGCGAGGGCTTCCAGTCGTCCAAGAACGAGGCGGCCAACAGCTTCGGCGACGACCGCATCTTCATCGAGAAGTTCGTCACCCAGCCGCGCCACATCGAGATCCAGGTCCTCTGCGACGCGCACGGCAACGGCATCTACCTGAACGAGCGCGAATGCTCGATCCAGCGCCGGAACCAGAAGGTCGTCGAAGAGGCGCCGAGCCCCTTCCTCGACCCCGAGACACGCAAGGCCATGGGCGAGCAGGCGGTCGCGCTGGCCAAGGCTGTGGACTACACCAGCGCCGGCACCGTCGAATTCATCGTCGACGGCGACAAGAACTTCTACTTCCTCGAGATGAACACCCGCCTGCAGGTGGAGCATCCGGTGACCGAGCTCATCACCGGCATCGACCTCGTGGAACAGATGATCCGCGTCGCCAACGGCGAGGCGCTGACGATCACGCAGGACGACGTGGGCATCAACGGCTGGGCCATCGAGAACCGCCTCTATGCCGAGGATCCCTACCGCAACTTCCTGCCCTCCATCGGCCGGCTGACCCGCTACCGCCCGCCGGAAGAGGGCAAGCTGGGCGATGGCATCGTGCGCAACGACACCGGCGTCTACGAGGGCGGCGAGATCTCGATGTACTACGACCCGATGATCGCCAAGCTCTGCACCTGGGGCCACACCCGCGGCGAGGCGCTCGAGACCATGCGCAACGCGCTCGACAGCTTCGAGGTCGAGGGCATCGGCCACAACCTGCCGTTCCTCGCCGCCGTGATGGATCACCCGCGCTTCATCTCGGGCGAGATCACCACCGCCTTCATCGCCGAGGAATACCCCGAGGGCTTCAGCGGCGTCGAACTGGGCGAGGACACGCTGCGCGACATCGCCGCCGCCTGTGCCGCGATGAACCGCGTGGCCGAGATCCGGCGCGCGCGCATCTCCGGCACGCTCGACAACCACGAGCGCAAGGTCGGCGAGGCCTGGAACGTCTACCTGCAGGACCAGAGCTTCGACGTCAGCATCGACGCCGACCGCGAGGGCTCGACCGTGACCTTCGCCGACGGCGACACTGTGCGCGTCAACGGCAGCTGGACGCCGGGCGACACGCTCGCGCGGATGGAGGTGAACGGCCGTCCGCTGGTGCTCAAGGTCGGCAAGATATCGGGCGGCTTCCGCATCCGCTCGCGCGGGGCGGACCTCAAGGTCCACGTGCGCAGCCCGCGCCACGCCGAACTCGCGCTGCACATGCCCGAGAAAATGCCGCCGGACACCTCCAAGATGCTGCTCTGCCCGATGCCGGGCCTCGTGGTGAAGATCAACGTGGCCGAGGGCGACGAGGTGCAGGAGGGCCAGGCGCTCTGCACCGTCGAGGCGATGAAGATGGAGAACATCCTGCGCGCCGAGCGCCAGGGCACCGTCAAGAAGCTCAACGCGGGTCCGGGCGACAGCCTCGCCGTGGACGATGTCATCATGGAGTTCGAGTGATCCGATGACCCTGTGGCGGCTCATACAGGCAGGGGCGGCGCGCGGCGCCGCCCGTCACTGCGTGGGCTGCTCGGGCTCGGGCTGGCGCAGGGTGTCTCGGCGGTCGCGCACCTCCTGCTGGCGCAGCGGCTGCTTGTCGATCGAGCGCGAGATCTCGCGCACGTCCCACGGGGCGGGCTTGCGGATGATCACCGTGCCGTCCTTGGCCAGCAGCACGAACATGAATCCGCGCGGGCGCAGCTCGCGCCGGATCGGTGACCGCGCCGAGGGATCGGTGTCGGTTAGCACCACCACGTCGCGGTCCACCAGCGCGTCCAGCCGCTCGGTGATGAGCTGCATCTGCTGGACGTATCGCGGGTCGGCCGGGTTGTCGGCGAAGACCACCAGCGGCCGCGCGATCCAGAGGAAATCCTCCAGCGTGGCTTCGCCCGCCGGGCGGATGGCCTCGTCGGTGGCGGTGGTGTCCTGCGCGCGGAGCGGAAGCGCCGCGATTGCGAAAAATCCAAGGAGTCCAAGGGCGAGCCAGCGTATCATGCACCCAGATATAGGGGTGGCGGAGGGCTCTGGACAGGGTTTCCTTGCCTCGGCGCGGGAAAAGGTCGCGGTTAACCGGATCGTGATGGAGGCTCGGCGATGATGGCGGATGTCATCCACAGCGGAGCTGCCCGGCATGGACGTGATCCTGCATCTCGGGGCCCATCGCACGGGCTCGACCACCTTCCAGTGCTACATGCGCGGCGCCGATGCGCGTCTCGCGGGGCAGGGGATCGGCTTCTGGGGCCCGCGCCGCACGCGCGACGGCCTGCTGCACGACCTCATCGTGCCCTCGGCGCGGCGGGGCGCCGCGCAGCGGGCCACGGGCCGCTTGCGGCTGGCGCGGACCACCAGCGAACGGCGCGGGCTGCAGGCGCTGGTCATCAGCGACGAGAACGTCATCGGCACGATGCGCGCCTGCCTGCGGCGGCGCCGGCTCTATCCCGAGGCGGGGCCACGGGGGGCACGGCTGGCGGCGGGCCTCCGGCCCGTGCGGCGCGCGGTGCTCTCGATCCGCTCGCCGGAATACTGGTGGGCCTCGGCGCTGGCGCACCTGCTGGGCCGCGGCGTGCCGGTGCCCGAGGCGCGCCTGATCGACGAGATCCTCGCGCCCGAGCGCAGCTGGCGGCAGGTCGTGGCCGAGGTGGCCAGGGCACTGCCGGAGGCCGAGCTGATCGTGGTCCCGGCGGAACGCTTCGCCCCGCGCCCCGATGCGCTGCTGCGCATCGCCACGCAGGCGCAGGCGGTGCCCATGCTGCCGCCGGGCGGCATCCGGGCCAACCGCAGCCCGGACCTGCCGGCGCTGCGCGCCCTGCTGACCGAGCTGGGCGAACACCCCGCGCAGCTTCCGCCGGGCGAGGGGCGATGGATGCCCTTCACCCCGGCGCAGGCGGCGCAACTCAGGGAACGATATGCCGACGACCTGTTCTGGCTGCGCGCCGGGGCGAACGGTCTCGCACGGCTGGAGGAAGACCCGGAACCGCTGACGGACAGGCTCACCTGGCCGCCGGTTCTCAAGGAGAGAGGACGAGACGATGACAGCCAAGAAGGACGATTGGCGCAAACTCGCTGAAAAGGACCTGCGCGGGCGCCCGCTGGAGGACCTGAACTGGCAGACGCTCGAGGGCATCGAGGTGCAGCCGCTCTACACCGCCGAGGATGTCGAGGGGCTGCCGCATCTCGACGAGATGCCGGGGTTCGAGCCCTTCACCCGCGGCGTGCGCGCCACGATGTACACCGGCCGCCCCTGGACCATCCGGCAATACGCCGGCTTCTCCACGGCCGAGGAATCGAACGCCTTCTACCGCAAGGCGCTGGCGGCGGGGCAGCAGGGCGTCTCGGTGGCCTTCGACCTCGCGACGCACCGCGGCTACGACAGCGACCACCCCCGCGTGGTGGGGGACGTGGGCAAGGCCGGCGTCGCCATCGACAGCGTCGAGGACACCAAGATCCTCTTCGACGGCATCCCGCTCGACCAGGTCTCGGTCTCGATGACCATGAACGGCGCGGTGATCCCGGTGCTGGCGAACTTCATCGTCACGGGCGAGGAGCAGGGCCACGACAAGTCGGTGCTCTCGGGGACCATCCAGAACGACATCCTCAAGGAGTTCATGGTCCGCAACACCTACATCTACCCGCCCGAGCCCTCGATGCGGATCATCTCGGACATCATCGAGTATACCTCGACCGAGATGCCGCGCTTCAACTCGATCTCGATCTCCGGCTACCACATGCAGGAGGCGGGCGCGAACCTCGTGCAGGAGCTGGCCTTCACCCTCGCCGACGGCAAGGAATACGTGAAGACGGCCGTCGACGCGGGCATGGACATCGACAAGTTCGCCGGCCGGCTGTCCTTCTTCTTCGCCATCGGCAAGAACTTCTTCATGGAGATCGCCAAGCTGCGCGCGGCGCGCATGCTGTGGTCGCGCATCATGACCGAGCTCGGCGCGCAGAACCCGCGCTCCAAGATGCTGCGCACCCACTGCCAGACCTCGGGCGTGTCGCTGGCCGAGCAGGACCCCTACAACAACGTCGTTCGCACCGCCTACGAGGCGATGTCGGCGGTCCTCGGCGGCACCCAGTCGCTGCACACCAACGCGCTGGACGAGGCGATGGCGCTGCCGTCGGAGTTCTCGGCGCGCATCGCCCGCAACACCCAGCTCATCCTCCAGGAAGAGACCGGCGTGACCAAGGTCGTCGACCCGATGGCCGGCTCCTACTACGTCGAGAAGCTGACGGCGGACCTTGCCGAAAAGGCCTGGGCGCTGATCGAGGAGGTCGACGAGATGGGCGGCATGACCAAGGCCGTCGCCTCGGGTATGCCCAAGCTGCGCATCGAGGAGACCGCGGCGCGTCGCCAGGCCGACATCGACCGCGGCGACGACGTGATCGTGGGCGTCAACAAGTATCGCCTCGAGAAGGAGGACGATCTCGACATCCTCGACATCGACAACGCCAAGGTGCGCGACGGGCAGGTCAAGGCGCTGGAACGCATCCGCGCCAATCGCGACCAGGCCGCCTGCGACGCCGCGCTGGGCGAACTTGAACGCCGGGCGAACGAGGGCGGCAACCTGCTCGAGGCTGCCGTCGAAGCCGCCCGCGCGAGGGCCACTGTCGGAGAGATCAGCATGGCAATGGAAAAGGTGTTCGGCCGCCACCGGGCCGAGGTCAAGACGCTCGCGGGCGTCTACGGCGCCGCCTACGAGGGCGACGAGGGCTTTGCCGCGATCCAGAAATCGGTCGAGGACTTCGCCGAGGAGGAGGGCCGCCGCCCGCGCATGCTGGTGGTCAAGATGGGCCAGGACGGCCACGACCGCGGCGCCAAGGTGATCGCGACGGCCTTTGCCGACATCGGCTTCGACGTCGACGTGGGCCCGCTCTTCCAGACCCCGGCCGAGGCCGCGCAGGATGCCATCGACAACGACGTGCACATCGTGGGCATCTCGAGCCAGGCCGCCGGCCACAAGACGCTGGCGCCGCAGCTGATCCAGGCGCTCAAGGACGAGGGCGCCGAGGACATCATCGTGATCTGCGGCGGGGTGATCCCGCACCAGGATTACGAGTTCCTGCAAAAGGCCGGCGTCAAGGCGATCTTCGGGCCGGGCACCAACATCCCCGAGGCGGCGCAGGACATCCTGCGGCTCATTCGCGAGGCCCGAAAGCAGCCCGCCTGAGCCGGGCGGCCACAGACCCGTGCGCCGCGGCATTTTCCGTTTGCAGCGCGCGGGCCAGGCACTAACGTCGTCCGGAAGACATTCGGACGGGGTGAATGACGCTGGAACTGGACCATGTCGCCGTGCTCGGCGAAACGCTCGAAGAGGCCGCGGCCCATGCCGAGGCGGCGCTCGGTTGTCCGATGCTGCCCGGCGGGGTGCATCCCCGCTACGGCACGCACAACCGGCTGCTCGGGCTGGGCGAGGGCCTCTACATCGAGGCCATCGCCATCGACCCGGCCGCACCGCCGCCGGATCACGCGCGCTGGTTCGGGCTCGATGACTTTTCCGGTCCCGCGCGGCTCGACAAGTGGGTCTGCCACGTTCCCGACATGACCAAGGCGCTCGAGGCGCTGCCGATGGCGGGAACGCCCGTCCAGCTCGCGCGGGGGAACCTGCGCTGGCTCATGGCCGTGCCCGAGGACGGACATCTGCCCTACGACGGGCTCTTTCCGGCGCTGATCGAATGGCAGAGCCCGGTGCCGCCGGGCTCGGCGCTGCCCGCCGCCGGGCCGCGCCTCGAGCGGCTCATCGTCGCCCACCCCGAGGCAGAGGCGCTCGAGGCGCTGCTTGCCCCGCATCTCGACGCGCCGCTCGTCTCGTTCGAAACCGCGCCGCGTCCCGGCCTGCGCGCCGAGCTCACCACGCCGCACGGGCGGCGCGTGCTGCAATGATCCTGCGCCCCGCGCGGGAGGCAGACGCCGAGGCCATCGCCGCCATCTGGAACCCGCTCATCGAAGGGACCGCCGTGACCTTCACCACCGCGCCCAAGACGCCCGAGGGCCTGCGCGCCGACATCGCCGCGCGGGGCGCCGCCTTCCAGGTGGCCGAGGAGGGCGGCGCGCTGCTGGGCTTCGCCACCTACTTCCAGTTCCGCGGCGGTCCGGGCTACGCGCGCACCATGGAGCACTCGGTCCAGCTCGCCCCCGAGGCGCGGGGCCGCGGTATCGGCCGCGCGCTCATGGCGGCGCTCGAGGCCGAGGCCCGCGCGCAGGGCGTGCATTCCATGTTCGCGGGCGTCTCGGGCGAGAATCCCGCGGGCCGCGCCTTCCACGCCGCCCTGGGCTACCGCGAGGTCGCGCGCCTGCCCGAGGTCGGGCACAAGTTCGGCCGCTGGATGGACCTTTTGCTGATGCAGAAAATTCTCGGAATGTCGCACTGACAGCGGCGACCACCACGCGTAAGCTGCCCCCATGTCGATCTGGACCCGCATCACCGAAGCGCTCTCCGCGCTCGCCAAGGGCGAAGGGCTCACCGCCGTCTTCGAGCGGCTGCGCCGTCCGCCCGAGCGCACCGTGGCCTTCACCATCGCCGTCATCGCGCTCTCCGCGAAGATGGCCAAGGCCGACGGCCGCGTCACCCGCAACGAGGTCGCGGCCTTCCGCGAGGTCTTCTACATCGCCCCCGAGGACGAGGCGGCGGCGGCGCGGGTCTTCAATCTCGCGCGGCAGGACGTCGCCGGCTACGAGGAATACGCCCGCCGCGTCCGCCGCATGTTCGCGGACCGCAGCGCGCCGCTCTCGGACCTGATGGAGGGGCTCTTCTACATCGCGGTGGCCGACGGCGACTACCACCCCGACGAGGACCAGTTCCTCGAGCGGGTGGCGCGCATCTTCGGCATCGCCGAGCCCGAGTTCCGCGCCCTGCGCGCCCGCTTCGTGCCCGACGCCGCGCCCGATCCCTACACCGTGCTGGGCGTCACGCCCGACATGCCGCTGGCCGAGATCCGCCGTGCCTGGCGCAAGCAGGTGCGCGACAGCCACCCCGACGTGATGCAGGCGCGCGGCGTGCCCGAGGAGGCGGTCAAGCTCTCCGAGCGGCGGCTCATCGACATCAACCGCGCCTGGGAAGAGATCTCGGCGCGCCAGACCGCCTGAGCGCGGGTGCGGCTCGCGACCTACAACGTCGAGTGGTTCGACTCGCTCTTCAACGACGCGGGCGAGCTGCTGGCCGACGGCGGCTGGTCCTCGCGTCACGACATCACCCGCCTGCAGCAGACCGAGGCGCTGGGCATCGTCTTCACCGCGCTCGAGGCCGACGCGGTGATGATCATCGAGGCGCCCGACACCAATTCGCGCCGCGCCACCACCCGCGCGCTGCTGACCTTCGCCAAGGCCTTCGACCTGCGCACGAAGGAGGTCCTGACCGGCTTCACCAATGACACGCAGCAGGAGATCGCGCTGCTCTACGATCCGGCGGTGCTGACCTGCCGCCACGTGCCGGGCGGCTCGGAACGCGCGCCGCGCTTCGACCGCGAGTTCCGCATCGACCTCGACATCGACGCCACCGAGGACCGCGTCGTCTTTTCCAAGCCCCCGCTCGAGGTCGAGGCGATCACCGCCTCGGGGCAGGTGCTCTACCTGATCGGCGCGCACCTGAAGTCCAAGGCCCCGCGCGGCGCCCGCGGCCGCGACCAGGTCATGCGGCTGGCCATTGCCAACCGCCGCAAGCAGCTCGCCCAGGCGATCTGGCTGCGCCGCCGGGTCGAGACCCTGCTCGACGCGGGCGAGAGCCTCATGGTGATGGGCGATCTCAACGACGGTCCCGGTCTCGACGAATACGAGGACCTCTTCGGCCGCAGCTCGGTCGAGATCGTGCTGGGCGACGGCGGCGTGCCGCTGCACGACCCGCACGCCCAGGCCGCGCTGCACGCCAAGTTCGGCCCGCAGCCAACCACGGCGCGCTTCTACCTGGCCGATCAGCAGCACTACATGCAGGCCATGCTCGACTACATCATGGTCTCGCCCGACCTGCGCGCGCGCGAGCCACGCTGGCGCATCTGGCATCCCTTCGACGACCCGGCCTGCTGGCACACGCCCGAGCTGCACCGCGCGCTGCTGGATGCCTCGGACCACTTCCCGGTGACGATCGACATCGACCTGTGAGGTCTTGTCGCGGGGCCGGCGGCACCCGATATCATGGGGATGAGACAGCCCATCGCCATCGCCCTTGCCGCCAGCCTGTTCGCCGCGCCGCTTCCGGCGCAGGACATGGCCCCCGGAGACGCCCCCGAAGAGACCGCCCCCGAGGAGGACGGCCGCAGCCTCATGAAGCGCGGCGCCGACCTGTTCTTCCGCGGCCTGAAGGACGAACTCGACCCCGCCCTGCGCGAGCTGCAGGACATGGCCCGCGAGATCGAACCGGCGCTTCGCAGCTTCTCCGAGGAGATGGGCCCGGCGCTGCGCGACCTTATGGACGACGTGCAGGACTGGTCGAAATATCACCCGCCCGAGATGCTGCCCAACGGCGACATCATCCTCCGCCGGAAGGACCCGCTCGAGGAGCCCCTGCCCGGCGACGAGCACATGACGGACGAAGGCGAGGGGATCGACCTCTAGGGCAGGGGCCCCGGCCCACGGGGCCGGACCTCACCCTTCGGTCTTCACCTCGACGCCATCGGCGCTCATGGCGCGGGCGAGCGCGTTCAGCCGCGACTCGGCCACCTCGCCGTAGAGCGGCGAGGCCTCCTCGGTCAGGAACAGCGTCAGCTTACGCGCCGCGCTGTCCCACTCCAGCCGCGCGCCCTCGCGCGAGGTGTCGGACATCCACAGCATCGAGCCAAAGCGCATCGCCTTGCCCAGCACCTCGGCCTCGCGCTGCTGGTCCTCGTCGATGAGCGCGTAGAAATCGTCGAACCGGGTGCCGTCGCGCTTGTTCTTGTAACGGTGCAGCAGCGCCAGCCCGAGGAACACGCGCTCGCCATGCGTGAGCCCGCCAAGGTTGGCGCGCGTGGCGTTGTCGAAGCAGGTCTGCGCCCGGTAGTCGGGATGCGCGCGCCAGCTCACGTCGTGCAGCAGGCAGGCGGCCTTCACCAGCCGCAGCCGCGACGGATCCGCCCCGGGAAAGAGCGGCAGCACGAAACTGTAGAGCTTCTTGCCGAAGCCCGGGCGCCGCGCGTCCTTGGCCTCGGAAAAGCGCGAGGCCTCGATCAGCGGGTCGCGGTCGCGCAGCTGCTGCGGCATCTGTTCGTAGAGCAGCCCCTCGCGGATGCCGTAGGAGGAAATCGCGATCTCCGACGGCTCGAAGGCCGCCAGCAGCTCTTTCAGCACCTCGCCCGCGTAGGGCACGAGGCTCATCCGCGCCGAGGAGAGCGAACAGGCGCTGCGCAACTCGTCGGGGTCCGACTTCTCGATGAATTTCAGCGTGTCCAGCACGGCGGCCGCGTCCATGCGATACTCGTGCAGGACATGCAGGGGGTAGGCGCGCCGCTCCATGTCGATGCGGGCGATGGCGCGCCACGAGCCGCCCACGAGGAACAGCCGCTTGCCGGTCGTCTGCAGCGTCTCGGCGAGGCCCTTCATGGTCTTGCGTATGTATTTCTCGCGCGCCTTCTTGCCGCCCTCGAGGTCCATGAACCGCCAGGGGCCCAGCTGCGAGGTCACGCGGCGGCCCACCTGTCCGGCCTTGACCTGCGCCAGCTCCATCGACGAGCCGCCGATGTCGCACACGAGCCCATCGGCGCCCGGCCAGCCCAGCAGCACACCCTGCGCCGAGAGCCGCGCCTCCTCCTCGCCGTCGATGACCCAGATCCGCAGGCCGGTCTCCTGCTCGATCTCCGAACGGAAGGCGGGGCCGTCCTCGGCCTCGCGCATGGCGGCGGTGGCGACGGCGGTGAGCGGCGGCAGCTCCATGCCGCGCGCCAGCGCCTGGAAGCGCTTCAGCGCGGCCATGGCGCGGGTCTTGCCCTCGGGGTTCAGGCGCCCCGTCTCGGGCATCCCGGCGCCGAGGCCGCACATGATCTTCTCGTTGTAGAAATACGCCGGGCTGCGGGCGGCGCCGTCGAAGACGACCAGCCGCACCGAGTTCGATCCGATGTCCACGACACCCACGCGTGACAGGCGCCGCGCCTGCGGATCCTCGAAGATCGGGCGTCCGAAGAGCCCGCCGTCGCCCTGGGCGGAGTCGCTGGTTCCGTCCATCATTGGTCCCCGGCCTTGGTTGCGAGGTGCTTAGCACGGCCTTGGCGCGGGGGGGAAGGGGTCTTGATTGGACCGCCGCGGCCTAGCGGAAGAGCCCCAGAAGCGCCCCGGGTGCGCTGTTGGCGATCGACAGCGCCTGCACGGCCAGCTGTTGCTGGACCTGCAGCGCCTGCAGGCGGGCCGAGGCCTCCTCGAGATCGGTGTCCACGAGCGTGCCGATTCCGGCCCGCAGCGAGTCGCTCAGCCCGCTCACGAAGTCCGCCTGCGTCTCCAGCCGCCGCTGGTCCGAGCCGAATTCGGCCGAGACCTCGATACCCACGCCGATCAGGCTCTCGATCTGGCCAAGCCCCAGCGCCGCGCCCTCGGCGGTCGTCACGTCGAGCTCGGCCAGCATCTCGAGGCCGCCGCCGATGGTGTTGCCCGCATCCGCGTCCAGCCGGTTCAGGCTCACCGCGATCCGGTCGCTGCCGTCGGTCACCTCCGAGCTCAGGCGCAGCCCGCCGCCGGTGGCCGTGATCGCCAGCACATCCGCATCGCGCCCGTTGCCAAGCGCATAGGCCTCCCACCGCCGCGCCAGCGCGCGGGCCACGTCGCCCGCGGTATCGCCGTCGCGCGCGACATAGCCCAGCGAGCCCGCCGCCATTTCGCCCTGCGTCTGCGCGGCGGCGGCGGTGGTCCGCCAGTCGGCCTGGTCGAAGCTCGACCCGTCCGCATCGGTGCCGAAGACCGAAAGCGAAAAGGCCGTGCCCGCCGTGATCGCTTCCCCGGCCAGGTCGATCGTGCCGGTCCGCGTGTCGTTCAGCGTCACGCTCGCGACCCCGGCGGCATAGGTGCCGCCCGTCGCCGCGATCTGCGAGGCCCCGGTGCCGAGGTCGCGCTTGCGGATCGTCACATGCGCGGGCTCGACGCCCGCGCTGCCCCGGTCCAGCCCGCCAAGGATCGCGACCGAGCCGGTCCCGGCGCCCGCCTCGCGGTTCTCGAGCAGGTTCAGCCCGTTGAACTGCGCCATGCCCACCACCGCGCCGATCTGGTCGCGCAGCGCGTCGACGTCGTTCTGGATCTTCGCGCGGTCGACGTTCTGCTCCTGCGCGGTGACGACCTTGCCCTTGATCTCGGTCAGCAGGTCCGTGACCGTCTCCGAGGCCCGCCGCGCCACCGAGAGCGTCGCATCCCCCAGCGCCAGCGACTCCGACACCCGCCGGAAGCCCGCCACGTCGGCCTCCATCGTCTTGGCGATGGCCCAGACGGCGGCGTTGTCGCCCGGGCGCGCGACCTTGCGGCCGGTGGCGATCTCGGCCTGCGTGGTCTCGATCTCGCCGCCGATGCTGCGCAGCGTCTGCAGGGCCGTCATGGCCCCCTCGTTGGTCAGGATGCTCGACATGGATGTGTCGCCTTTCGGGTTGCGAAGGCGCGGTTCTGCGCGACGGACGCCGCCCAAGCGGCGGCGTTTACGGCATTTTGACGTTACGGGCCCATGGTGGCGCCCGTGCCGCCACGTGATGCGGCGCGGGCGTTAACCTGTCGTCAAACCCTTGCGCCAATCTTCAGGCCCCGTGGCATCCGCGGGGTCATTTTGCGGCAATTTCGTGGCGCCCTCCGGGATCAGTCCGCGTGCGTCAGCTTCGGCACATCCGCCGCCCCGGCCGAGCCGCGCCCGGAGAGCGAGGGGTTTTCCATGAAGAAGCGGTGGCAGTTGAAGGCGAACTCGCCCTCCGGCACCGGGTGCCGCACGAACCGCCCCGAGGGCTCCATCACCCAGCTCTGCGCCGTGTCGGCAAGGTTCGCCGCCATGATCTGGCTCACGATCTGCGCCTTCACCGTCGGGTTCGAGATCTCGACCCCGGTCTCGATCCGCCGGTTCAGGTTGCGCCCCATCCAGTCGGCCGAGGACATGAAGACCCGCGCCTTGTCGTGCGGCAGCCCGTGGCCGTTGCCGAAACAGATGATCCGCGAATGCTCGAGGAAACGGCCCACGATGGACTTCACCCGGATGTTGTCCGACAGCCCCTTGATCCCCGGCCGCAGCCCGCAGATGCCCCGGATCACGCAATCGATCTTCACCCCCGCCTGGCTCGCGGCGTAGAGCGCGTCGATCATGTCGGGCTCGATCAGCGAGTTCATCTTGAGCCAGATCTGCGCCGGGCGGCCCTTGCGCGCATGCTCGGCCTCGGCCGCGATCAGCTCAAGCATCTTGGGCTTGAGCGTGTGGGGCGAGATCACGAGGTTCTCCAGCCCCTCCGGCATGGCGTAGCCCGAGAGGTAGTTGAAGACCTTGGTCGCATCCCGCCCCAGCGCGGTATCGCAGGTGAAGAACGACAGGTCGGTATAGATCTTGGCCGTGATCGGGTGGTAGTTGCCCGTGCCGTAGTGGGTGTAGGTGACCAGCCTGTCGCCCTCGCGCCGCACCACGGTCGAGATCTTGGCGTGCGTCTTCCAGTCGAGAAAGCCGTAGACCACGTGCGCGCCCGAGCGTTCCAGCCGCCGCGACTGGCGGATGTTCGCGGCCTCGTCGAAGCGCGCCTTCAGCTCCACCAGCGCGGTGACCGACTTGCCCTCCTCGGCGGCCTCGCAGAGCGCCGCGACGATGGGCGAGTTCTTGGAGGTCCGGTAGAGCGTCTGCTTGATCGCCACCACGTCCGGGTCCAGCGCCGCCTGGTTGAGGAACCGCACCACCATGTCGAAGGTCTCGTAGGGGTGGTGCAGCAGCATGTCCTTCTGCGCGATGGCGGCGAACATGTCGCCCTCGTGGTCCTGCACCCGCTCCGGCACGCGCGGCGTGAAGGTGGTCCAGAGCAGGTCGGGCCGGTCCTCCAGTACCAGTTCCTTGGTGTCGGCCATGCCGATCATCCCGTCGAGCTCGATCACCTCGTCCTCGGTGACGTGAAGCTCGCGCATGACGATCTCGCGCAGCGCCTTGGGCGCGCCCGCCGTCACCGTGAGGCGCACGACCTCGCCCCGGCGGCGGCGCTTCAGCGCCACCTCGAACTCGCGCACGAGGTCCTCGGCCTCTTCCTCGACCTCGAGATCGCTGTCGCGCAGCACGCGGAAGCCGAAGTGATCCTTCACCCGGTAGCCGGGGAACAGCTTCTCGATGTGCAGCAGCAGCACGTCCTCGAGGTAGATGAACCTGTGCGTGCCGTCCTCTGCGGGCAGCTTCATGAAGCGGTCGATCTGGTGCGGGATCGGCAGCAGCGCGTTGCGCGTGCGCCGGTCGCGCTTGCGCTCCAGCGTGATCGCGAGGCAGTAGCCCATGTTCGCGATGAACGGGAAAGGGTGCGCCGGGTCGATCGCCAGCGGCGAGAGCACCGGGAAGACCCGCGTCAGGAAGGCCTCCTCGAGGTAGCTCTTGTCGTCCCCGGTCAGCTCGTCCAGCGGCACGATGTCGATGCCCTGCGCGGCCATCAGGTCCTCGAGCTCGTGCAGCACCTTCTGCTGGTGCGCCATCAGCCGGCGCGCGTCGGCGTCGATCTCGATCAGCTGCTGCGCGGGCGTCAGCCCGTCGGCGGCGGGCGTGGTGTTGCCCGCATGGGCCAGCTCGCGCAGGCCCGCGACGCGCACGGTGTAGAACTCGTCGAGGTTGCCCGCCGAGATCGACAGGAAACGCACGCGCTCCAGCAGCGGCACGCGCGGGTTCTCGGCCTCTTCCAGCACGCGCCAGTTGAAGCCGAGCCAGCTCAGCTCGCGGTTGAAGAAGCGGCCCGGTCCCGTGACGTCCATGTCCTCGGGAGCCTGGGCCTCGGGCAGCGGGGCTGTGAGAAAGTCGGCGAGGGTCATGGAGGCCATATGCGCAACCTTTGCAACATCTTCGTGACGATCCTTGTCGCAGGTTTGCCCGGGCCGGCGCAAGCGTCGCGGCCGTCAGGCCGCCGGGCGCGCCCGCCCGGCCAACTCGGCCGCCAGCGACTTGGGATAGCGCACGAAGAGCACCGCGGGGCTGGCCAGTCCCTCGCGCGCCAGCGTCTCCTGCAGGGTGCCCAGCGTGCAGCTGGCGCGGCGCTCCTGCGGGGTGCTCGCGGCGCTGACGATCTCGGCGGGGCAGGCGGCCGGGGCGCCGGCGGCCAGCAGGT
>NZ_KE557273.1:1059571-1200394 GCF_000442255.1 Salipiger mucosus DSM 16094
CGGGCGCCGCGTCGCCGGGGCGGCAGGTGCCGGTCGAGATCACGAAGGTGTCGGTCTCGCCCCGCTCGGTCAGGGGGCGGCCGGTGGTGGCGGCGGCGGCCGAGGCGGCGGTGATGCCGGGCACGAGCTCGGCCTCGATCCCGGCGGCGCGCGCGGCCTCCAGTTCCTCGGCGGCGCGCCCGAAGATCGACGGATCGCCCGATTTCAGCCGCACCACGCGCCGGCCCTGCCGCGCCTCGCGCACGATCAGCCGGTCGATCTCGGGCTGCGGCCAGGCGCAGTTGCCGACGGTCTTGCCGACGTAGACGCGCTCGGCCTCCGGGCGGGCGAAATCCAGCACGGCCGGGTCGACCAGCCGGTCGTAGAACACCACGTCGGCCGCGCGCAGCCGGTCCACCGCGCGCAGCGTCATCAGGTCGCGCGCGCCGGGTCCGGCGCCCACCAGCGCGATGTGACCGCCCGTGCGGTCCCGCGCGGCGGGGCGCGCGACGGCGCGCGGGCGCAGCGGCGTCACCTGCGAGACGAGCCGGGCCAGCAGGCCGAACAGCGGGGCAGGGCGAAGGGCGGGGGCTTTCATGGGGTGTATCCTCTCGAAAACGGGTCGAATGCTCGGGAACCGCGCGGGATGTCGCGCGGGGGCCAAGCAGCCTTGCTCGTGGACCCGGTCGTCGGGAGGGGCGGCGCCATTGCCGCTGGTCCCGTCCTAGGCGCAGATCGGCTCTCCGATCAAGCGCGAACCGCCCTGGGCGGCGCTCTGCCGACCGCCCAGGCATCGGGTGCGGGTTTTTCGGGCATTCTCCGCTCACCGGCGAAAACTGGCCCCTGCGGCTTCCCCCGCGCCGTTCTCCGCCCTATCATGCGCGCAACGCAGGACCAGAGGTAAGACATGGACGACCAACCGACGCTGAAACCCAAGGACCGCCCCGATCTGTCCTCCTTTTCCTGGGACGATCCCTTCCTGATGGACCTGCAGCTCGAGGAAGACGAGCGCATGATCCGCGACACCGCGCGCGCCTTTGCCGAGGACAAGCTCGCCCCCCGTGTCGAGAACGCCTACATGCAGGAAGAGACCGACCCGGCGATCTTCGCCGAGATGGGCGAGATGGGCCTGCTGGGCGTCACCGTCCCCGAGCAGTACGGCGGCATCGGCGCGGGCTACGTGAGCTACGGTCTCGTCGCCCGCGAGGTCGAGCGCATCGACTCGGGCTACCGCTCGATGATGTCGGTGCAGTCCAGCCTCGTGATGTATCCCATCTACGCCTACGGCTCCGAGGCGCAGCGCATGAAGTACCTGCCCAAGCTCGCCAGCGGCGAGTGGATCGGCTGCTTCGGCCTGACCGAGCCCGACGCGGGCTCGGACCCCGGCGGCATGAAGACCCGCGCGCAGAAGATCGACGGCGGCTACCGCCTGACCGGCTCCAAGATGTGGATCTCGAACAGCCCGCTGGCCGACGTCTTCGTCGTCTGGGCCAAGTCCGAGGCGCATGACGGCAAGATCCGCGGCTTCGTGCTGGAAAAGGGCATGAAGGGCCTCTCGGCGCCCAAGATCGGCGGCAAGCTCAGCCTGCGCGCCTCGATCACCGGCGAGATCGTCATGGATGGCGTCGAGGTCGGCGAGGACGCGCTGCTGCCCGGCGTCGAGGGTCTCAAGGGCCCCTTCGGCTGTCTCAACCGCGCCCGCTACGGCATCGCCTGGGGCGTCATGGGCGCGGCCGAGTTCTGCTGGATGCAGGCGCGCCAGTACGGCCTCGACCGCAAGCAGTTCGGCAAGCCGCTGGCACAGACGCAGCTCTTCCAGAAGAAGCTCGCCGACATGCAGACCGAGATCGCGCTGGGCACCCAGGCCGCGCTGCGCGTGGGCCGGCTCATGGACGCGGCCAGCGCCGCGCCCGAGATGATCTCGCTCATCAAGCGCAACAACTGCGGCAAGGCGCTCGACGTGGCGCGCATGGCGCGCGACATGCACGGCGGCAACGGCATCCAGGTCGAATACGGCGTCATGCGCCACGCCGCCAACCTCGAGACGGTCAACACCTACGAGGGCACCCACGACGTGCACGCGCTGATCCTCGGCCGCGCGCAGACCGGGCTCCAGGCCTTCGTGTGATGCGAAATGACGCCGCCGCGCCTCAGCGCGCGGCGGCGATCAGGATGACCGCGGCATAGTGCACCGCGGCCCCCGCCAGCACATGGAAGTGCCAGATCGCGCGGGAGAACGGGATGCGCTCGACGTGGTAGAAGATCGTCCCGGCGGTATAGACCAGACCGCCCACGACGATCAGGATGAGCGCCGAGAGCGGCAGCGACTGGATCAGCGGCCAGATCGCGATCACCCCCAGCCACCCCTGTGCGAGGTAGAGGGCAAAGCCGAAGCCCTCCCAGCGGTGGATGAACCCCAGCTTCATGACCATGCCGATGCCCGCGAGGCCCCAGGCCGCGAGCGTCAGCGCCCAGCCGGCGGTCCCGCCGATGCCGATCAGCGCCATCGGCGTGTAGGTGCCCGCGATCAGCAGGTAGATCGCCGCGTGGTCGAAGCGCCGCAGGATCGCCCGCGTCGGCGCGTGCAGGGTCAGGTTGTAGGCCGCCGAGAAGGAAAAGCTCGCGACCAGCCCCACCGAGTAGATCGCCAGCGGCCATATATGCGTGCCGGGCGCGGTCAGCGCGGCCCAGACGATCAGGCCCGTGACGCCCGCGATGGCCGCCGCCACGCCAAGCACGTGCAGAACGCCGTCGGCGATATGCTCCTTGAGGCTGTGCTGTAGCTGGTAACGGGTCATGGTCGGGCCGTCTCCTTTCCTCTGCAAAGATGAGCCGCGCCGGGCGATCTGGCAAGGCCGCGCCACGCCGCAGCGCGACAGGACCCCCGCAGCCGATCACACACTGCGCGCCCCGCCTCCGGGGCGCGCAGGCTGCGAAAACGCGCCCGGATCAGGCGGCGACGGCCCCGTCGCGACCGTAGAAGGTCCGGTTCCCGCCAGCCATATCACGCAGAAGTTGCGGACATGTGAACCGCGCCCCGTGGGCCTCGGTCAGCGCATCGCAGCGCTCGGCGGCATAAGGCGCGCCCAGCATGTCGAGCCACGAGAAGGGTCCGCCGGACCAGGGCGCGAAACCCCAGCCCAGGATCGCGCCAACGTCGCCCTCGCGGATGTCTTCCAGCACGCCCTCCTCCAGCGCCCGCACCGCCTCGAGCACCTGCGCGAAGAGCAGCCGGTGCTGCACCTCCAGCAGCTCGGGCTGCGCCTCGGCCACGGGATACTGCTTCGCCAGCCCGTCCCAGAGGCCGGTGCGCTTGCCCTTCTCGTCGTAGGCGTAGAATCCCGCGCCGGCCTTGCGGCCCAGCCGGCCGTTCTCGGCCATCCAGAACAGCACCTCGTCGACCGCCTCGTCGGGATAGGCGTCGCCCATCGCCGCCCGGGTCGCCTTGGCGATCTTCACCCCGAGGTCGATCGAGGTCTCGTCCACCAGCTGCAGCGGCCCCAGCGGCATGCCCACCAGCTTGGCGGCATTCTCGATCAGCGCGGGCTCGACGCCCTCGGCCACCATGCGGATCCCCTCGTTGATGTAGGGGATGATGCAGCGGTTGGCGTAGAAGAAGCGCGCGTCGTTCACCACGATGGGCGTCTTGCGGATCTGGCGCACGAAATCCAGCGCCTTGGCGACCGCCCGGTCGCCGGTCTCGCGGCCCTTGATGATCTCGACCAGCATCATCTTCTCGACCGGCGAGAAGAAGTGGATGCCGATGAACTGCTCGGGCTTGTCCGTCGCCTTGGCCAGATCGGTGATCGGCAGGGTCGAGGTGTTGGTCGCGAAGATGCAGTCCTCGGGCACCACCGCGAGCACCTTCTTCGTCACCTCGGCCTTCACGCCCGGGTCCTCGAAGACCGCCTCGACGATCAGATCGCACCCCTCGAGCTGCGCGTGGTCGTCCGTCGCGGTGATCCGCGCTAGCGTGGCGTCCTTGCTCTCGGGCGTGGCCTTCTTCCGGGCGATGCCCTTGTCCATGTAATCGGCGGTATGCGCCTTGCCCTTGTCGGCGGCCTCCTTCGACTGGTCGAGCAGCACCACCTCGATCCCGGCCTGCGCCGCGACCAGCGTGATGCCGGCGCCCATCATGCCCGCGCCCAGCACGCCCATCTTGCGCACGCGCTGGTCCGGGGCCTCGGGCCGGTTCGCGCCCTTCTCGAGCGCCTCCTTGTTCACGAAGAGCGAGCGGATCATCGCGCTGGACGAGGGGTTCAGCAGCACGTTGGTGAACCACCGCGCCTCGATCTTCAGCGCCGTGTCGAAGGGCACCATGGCCCCCTCGTAGACCGCGCTCAGCATGGCCTTGGCGGCGGGGTAGACCCCCTTGGTCTTGCCGTTGACCATGGCCGAGGCGCCCATGAAGGTCATGAAGCCCGCCGGGTGGTAGGGTGCGCCGCCGGGCATCTTCCAGCCCTTCGCGTCCCAGGGCTTCACGATGTCGGCGTCCTTCGCCTCCAGCACCCAGGCCTTCGCGGCGGCGACCGGGTCCTCGACCACCTCGTCGATCAGGCCGGCGCTTTTCGCCTTCTTCGGATCGCTCAGCTTGCCCTCCATCAGGAAGGGCGAGGCCGCCATGGCCCCCAGCTTGCGCGAGACCCGCGTGGTGCCGCCCGCACCCGGGAAGATACCGACCATGATCTCCGGCAGGCCGATCTTGGCCTTGGGATTGTCGGCGGCAAAGATCCGGTGACAGGCCAGCGGGATCTCGAGCCCGATCCCCAGCGCGGTGCCGGGCAGGGCGGCCGCGATCGGCTTGCCGCCCTTGTTCTTCTCGTCCATCCCGGCGCGCTCGATCTTCCGCAGGATGCCGTGGATCGACATGATCCCGTCGAAGATGCCCTGCGCCGGGTCGTCGCCGCCCGCGTCGCGCATCCTGGCGATCAAGTTGAGGTCCATCCCCCCGGCAAAGCTGCCCTGCTTGCCGCTGGTGATGACCACGCCCTTGACCTCCGCGTCGGCCAGCGCCTTGTCGATCAGCGCGTCGAGCTCGCCGAAGCCGGCCTCGCTCATGACGTTCATGGACTTGCCCGGCGTGTCCCAGGTGATGAGCGCGACACCCTCGGCGTCGGTGGTCATGGTGAAATCTGTCATGGCGTCTGCTCCCCTCACACGCGTTCGATGATCGTGGCCGCGCCCATGCCCGAGGCGACGCAGAGCGTCGCAAGCCCGGTCTCGCGGTCGGTGCGCTCCATCTCGTCCAGCAGGGTGCCCAGGATGATCGCCCCGGTCGCCCCCAGCGGGTGCCCCAGCGCGATGGCCCCGCCGTTCACGTTGACCCGGCCGTGATCCACGCCGAAGGCCTGCATGAAGCGCAGCACCACGGCCGAGAAGGCCTCGTTCACCTCGAAGAGGTCGATGTCGCCGATCTCCATGCCGGTCTGCGCCAGCACCCGTTCGGTCACCGGCACCGGCCCCGTGAGCATGATCGTCGGATCGGTGCCCACGCGGGCCGAGCCGCGAATGCGCGCCCGCGGCTTCAGCCCATGCGCCTCGCCGAAGGCCTTCGAGCCCACCAGCACCGCCGCCGCGCCGTCCACGATCCCCGAGCTGTTGCCGGCATGGTGCACGTGCTCGATCCGCTCGAGATGCGGGTATTTCATCAGCGCCACCTGGTCGAACCCGGGCATGACCTCGCCCATCTCCTTGAAGCTGGGCTTGAGGCTGCCGAGGCTCTGCATGTCGGTCTCGGGGCGCATGTGCTCGTCGCGGTCGAGGATCGGCAGCCCGTTCCGGTCCCGCACCGTGAAGAGCGACTTGGCAAAGCGGCCCTCCTGCCAGGCCGCCGCCGCGCGCTTCTGGCTCTCGACGGCAAAGGCATCGGCGTCGTCGCGCGAAAAGCCGTACTCGGTGGCGATGATGTCGGCCGAGATCCCTTGCGGGACAAAGTAGCTCTCCATCGCGAGGCTCGGGTCCACGGCGATGGCCGCCCCGTCGCTGCCCATGGCCACGCGGCCCATCATCTCGACCCCGCCGGCGATATAGCCATCGCCCGCGCCGCCCCGCACCTGGTTGGCGGCGAGGTTCACCGCCTCCAGCCCCGAGGCGCAGAAGCGGTTGATCGACAGGCCCGGAATGCGCTCGTCCAGCTCCGAGGCCAGCACCGCCGACCGCGCGAGGCAGCCGCCCTGTTCGCCGACCTGCGTGGCGTTGCCCCAGATCACGTCCTCCACGGCCTGGCCCTCCAGCCCGTTGCGCGCGGCCAGTTCGTTCAGCGTCAGCGCCGAGAGCCGCAGGCTGGTGACCTCCTGCAAGGCGCCGTCCTTGCGGCCCTTGCCGCGCGGCGTGCGCACGGTGTCGTAGATATAGGCGTCTGTCATGTGGCCCTCCCTTTCACGCATCGTCTCGTGTCAGTCCTGAAAAGGGGCCGCGCGAGACCCCGATGCAAGGGTGACGTGGCGGAGGATTACGTAAACGTGGCGTCGCGATCCCCGCCGCGGCCGGCGCGCCGCGCGGCGGCCCTCCGGCCCGCTCAGGCCCGGTCCGCGGGGGAGCCGGGCATCAGCTCGTAGGGGTGCGTCCAGCCGGGCAGGGCCTCGATGCCCCGAAGCCAGCGGTCGATCTCCGGCCACTCGGCCCGCTCGAAGCCGAAGGGCTCGGGGTAGAAGAGATAGCCGCAGCACGAGAAATCCGCGTTGGTCGGCCCGTCGCCCACGATCCAGTCGCGCCCGGCGAGATGCGCGTCGAGCACCTGGTAGGCGGCCTTGAGCCGGCCCTGCGTGAAGGCGATGACATCCTGCGGCCGCTTCTCCTCGGGCAGGAAGTTGTTCAGGAACCGCGTCATCCCGGCCTGGCTCGAGAGCTTGTGGTTGTCCCAGAACACCCAGCGCATCACCTCGCGCGCCTCCTCGGGCGTGGCACCGCCGAACCTGCCGCTCTTCTCGGTGACGTACATCTGGATCACGCCCGACTGCGTGAGCCGCGTGTCCCCGTCGACCATGACCGGCACCTCGCCCATCTCGTTGACCGCGGCGCGGTACTCCGGCGTGCGCGTCTCGCCGTTGAAGAAGTCCACCTTCACCGGCCGCCAGTCGAGCCCCGAGAGCTCCAGCGGCAGGGCCGCCTTGTAGGCATTGCCGGATTCTCCGAAGCAGTAGAGGTCGATGGTCATGGCATATCTCCTGGCATTGCGCGCGCGCCGAGGGCGCTTTGCGTATTTGGAACAAGAAGAAGCACGGGCGGCCGCGCTTCCGCTAACCTATGCTTAACCACTTCGTGGTGTGTTTTGCGAGCGGTACAGGCTGGCGAGCCGATGACCGCACAAGGAGAAGCGCCGCCGCCCCGCCTGCGTTCCGCAGGGGCGTCGGGCCGGGTGGCGGCGTGGACGACAGGGGAGCGGACCGATTGCTGCCCGCGCTGCCTTCGAGGGTTCGAAACGCGGTCCGCTCTTCTTCTTGTTCCAAATACGCACCTGCCGGCCTCTCCTCCGGACCGCCGCCGGCGGTTGGCGCCGGGCCTCAGCGTTTGCGCGCCTCGAGCTCGGCGTTGAAGAGCCGCAGCCGCGTCGCCAGCGCTTCGCTGTCCGTCACGCTGTCGAAATGCTCGAAGAGGAAGGACAGCGCCTCGCCCTCGTCGAGCCCGGCCTCCTGCGAGAAGCGTTTCAGCCCGCGGTAGCCGTCGTCGGTCATGGCGACGGCGAAGCGGCGGGTGAGGCGGAAGCGTTTCGGCATGGCGGGTCTCCGGTCGTCAGTCTGCTCCCGCGCACCCTGCCATTCAGAACGCCTCGGCGTCGAGCGCCATGACCGGCGCCGCCCCGCTTTCGATCCGCGCCAGGTGCGTCTTCGTGGCCGGCAGCTGCCGCGCCATGTAGTAGCGCCCGGTGGCGAGCTTGGTTTCGTGGAAGGCGGCGTTCCCGGTGCCCTCGGCCAGCGCCTTGCGGGACGCGAGCCCCATGCGCGCCCACATCAGTCCCAGGCAGGTGTGGCCGAAGAGGTGCATGAAGTCGTAGGCCCCCGAGAGCGCCTCGTCCGGCGCCTTCATGCCCTTCTGCATGAAGAAGGTGCCCGCCGCCTGCAGGTCCTTGGAGGCGGCCTTGAGCGGCTCGAGGAAGTCGGCGTCGAAGGCCTCGTCCTGGCCCTTGTGCTCGGCGATGAAGCCCTTGACCATCTCGAAGAAGCCCATGACGTGCTTGCCGCCGTCGGTGGCGAGCTTGCGGCCCACGAGGTCCAGCGCCTGGATGCCGTTGGTGCCCTCGTAGATCATGGTGATCCGCGCGTCGCGCACGAACTGCTCGAGCCCCCATTCGCGGGTGAAGCCCGAGCCGCCCAGCGTCTGCTGCGCCAGCACGGTCGTCTCGAAGCCCTTGTCGGTCAGGAAGCCCTTGATGACCGGCGTCAGCAGCGAGACCAGCCCCTCGGCCTGGGCGTCCCCGGCGCGGTGGGCCCGGTCGATCAGCGAGGCGCCCCAGAAGACGAAGGCGCGCGCGCCCTCGGTGAAGGCCTTCTGATCCATCAGGTTCCGCCGCACGTCGGGGTGCACGATGATCGGATCGGCCGGCCCCTCGGGGTTCTTCACCCCGGTCACGGAACGGCCCTGCACGCGGTCCTTGGCGAAGGCCAGCGCGTTCTGGTAGGCGACGGCGCCCTGCGCGTAGCCCTGCAGGCCGACGCCCACGCGGGCCTCGTTCATCATGGTGAACATGGCGCGCATGCCCTTGTGCGCCTCGCCCACGAGGAAGCCGGTCGCACCGTCGTAGTTCATCACGCAGGTGGCGTTGCCGTGGATGCCCATCTTGCTCTCCAGCCCACCGCAGGAGACCGCGTTCCGCGCGCCAGGGCTGCCGTCCTCGTTCACCAGGAACTTCGGCACGATGAAGAGCGAGATGCCCTTCACGCCCTCGGGGCCGCCGGGGATCTTGGCGAGCACCAGGTGGACGATGTTCTCGACCATGTCGTGCTCGCCGGCCGAGATCCAGATCTTCTGCCCGCTGATGGCATAGGTGCCGTCGTCCTGCGGCTCCGCCTTGGTGCGGATGAGCCCGAGATCCGTGCCGCAGTGCGGCTCGGTCAGGTTCATGGTGCCGCCCCACTCGTTGGTCACCATCTTCGGCAGGTAGGTGGCCTTCTGCTCGTCCGAGCCGTGGGCGTGGATCGCGTTGTAGGCGCCGTGGGTCAGGCCCTGGTACATGTTGAAGGCCATGTTGGCCGAGGAGAACATCTCGCCCACCGCCGTCGAGATCAGGTAGGGCAGGCCCTGGCCGCCGTACTCCGGGTCGCAGTCGAGCCCGGGCCAGCCGCCCTCGCGCATCTGGTCATAGGCCTCGCGGAAGCCCTCGGGCGTGCGCACGACGCCGTTCTCGAGCCGGCAGCCCTGCGCATCGCCCACCGGGTTGAGCGGCGCCAACACGTCCTCGGCCAGCTTGGCCGCCTCGCCGAGGATCGCGCCGGTGGTCTCGCGGTCGAGGTCCTCGTAGCCGGGGATCCCGGTTCCGCTCACCTCGAGAACGTCGTGCAGCAGGAACTGCATGTCCTGCGTGGGGGCCGTGTAGACGGGCATTGGCTCTCCTCCTCGTCAGCCGTGGCCCGCCTTGTCAGCCGGCCTTGCGCTGCTGTCCCTGCGACAGCATCCGCTCGCCCCAGGCGAGCTGTTCCTTCAGGTCGTCGATCGCGGCGTTCAGCTCGTCGCGCTGGCGGACCAGGTCCTCCAGGCGCTGCTGCGCGATCTCGTAGGTGCGGGCGATCTGCGTGTGCTGCCCGTCACCCATGTCGTAGAGGTCCAGCAGTTGCCGGATCTCCTCGAGGCTGAAGCCGAAGCGCTTGCCGCGCAGGATCAGCTTCAACCGGGCCCGGTCGCGCCGGGAAAAGAGCCGCTTCTGGCCTTCGCGGGCCGGAAAGAGCAGCTCCTTCTGCTCGTAGAAGCGCAGTGTGCGGGGGGTGACCTCGAAGAGGTCGCACATCTCGCGGATCGTCATCATGCGTTGGTCGCTCATGGCGGTCTCGAATAGCCTCACGTTACGGAAGATGCCGGGTGAGGTGCGCTTTTCGGGGCCGTGTTACAATGGAAAAAACGGGTCACGGAACTCGGACGCCGCGTCACTTTGAAGTTGACGTAACTTCCTTTCGCGTAAAGCACGCAATGGCAAAGAACCTTCCGCGGCGTCGGCCCCTTCGCGGCGCCGCCATGCCCGCGCAGGCAGGCGCCGGGCGCCCGCAGGGGGCGCCGCGCCGGGGGGCAGGGGCCCTCGCCCCCGCGCGATTCGAGAAAGCTCAGTCGGCCAACGTGGCGGCGGTCTCGTCGCGCAGCGCCTTCAGCTCGTCCATCGCGGCGTCGAGCTGGCGGCGCTGCTCGGCCAGTTCATCGAGCTGGCGGTCGGCCATCTCGATCCAGGCGCGCATCTGCGCCTCGGTGCCCTCGCGCTCGTACATCTGCAGCCACTGGCGGATGTCCTCGAGCTGGAAGCCGAAGCGCCGCCCGCGCAGGATCAGCGTCATCCGGGCGATCTCGCGCGGGCCGTAGTAGCGCGCGCGGCCCTGGCGCTCGGGCGCCAGCAGCTCGATGTACTCGTAGTAGCGCAGGGTGCGCGGGGTCACGTCGAACCGGGCGCACATCTCCTTGAAGCTCAGACGCGGGGCGTCGCTGTCGCTCATCGCGGGGCCTCCATCGCGCGGCACGCGGGTCATCGTTCATCGCGCGGCACGCGCGTCATTCTTCACAGCGCGGCACGCGGGTCATCTTTCACAGCGCGGGCACGCGCGTCATCCTCAATCGCCCGGGACACCAATAGGTAGGCCCGGGCGCGCGAAAGATAATGCGCCCCCCGGGCGAGGGCAACCTGCGCCGCTGCTTGCAGGCCGGGACCTGCCGCCGCATAAAGGCCCGGCAACCGCAGGAGTGCTCCATGAGCGACGACAAGCTGGCGATCGCGCGCAGGTTCATCGCGGGCATTCCGCATGTCACCGCGCTCAACATGGACATCGTCGAGATCGGCGACGGCGTCGCCGCGATGCGGCTGCCCTACGACACCCGCTTCGTGGGCGATCCCGAGACCGGCGTGCTGCACGGCGGCGCGGTCTCGACGCTGATGGACACCTGCGGCGGGGCGGCGACCATGGCGCACCCCTCTGCGCCCGACGGCACCGCGACGCTCAGCCTGCGCATCGACTACCTGCGCGGCGCGACGCCGGGGCAGGCCGTCACCGCGCGGGCCGAGTGCCACCACATGACCCGCACCGTCGCCTTCGTGCGCGCCGTGGCCCACGACGAGGACACCGAGACCCCCGTCGCCACCGCCACCGGCACCTTCACCGTGGAGCGCAAGACATGAGCCGCGCCCGTCCCGAACCCGTGCAGGTCGTCAAGCAGCGCCGCGACGCGGCCCTCCGCGCCCTGACCGAGCGCATCCCCTACGCGGGCTATCTCGCGATCAGCTTCGACCGGCGCGGCGACGAGCTGACCGGCGTGCTGCCCTACGACGACAAGCTCATCGGCAACCCCATGCTGCCGGCGCTGCACGGCGGCGTCACCGCGGCCTTTCTCGAGCTGACCGCCGTGGTCACGCTCAGCTGGACCGGCCTCTGGGAAGAGGTCGAGTCGGGCGCGCTATCGCTCGACGATCTCGAACGCGGGCAATTGCCGCGGGTGCCCAAGACCATCGACTTCACCATCGACTACCTGCGCTCGGGCCTGCCGCGCGACGCCTACGCGCGCGCCATCGTCACCCGCTCGGGGCGGCGCTATGCCAGCGTGCGCGCCGAGGCCTGGCAGGACAACCGCACCCGCCCCATCGCGCAGGCGCATGCGCATTTCCTGATGCCCCTGCGCGAGGCGTGAGCCACCCGCGATGACCTCCGAGACCGCGCCGAAACCCATCACCAGCGCGCGCGTGCTGAAGATCGCCGTGCCGATCCTGCTCGCCAACGTCACCGTGCCGCTGTTGGGCGCGGTCGACACCGGCGTCGTCGGCCAGATCCCCGCGCCCGAGCCCATCGCGGCCGTGGGCATCGGCGCCGTCGTGCTCTCGGCGGTCTACTGGATCTTCGGCTTCCTTCGCATGGGCACCACCGGGCTCACCGCGCAGGCCCAGGGGGCAGGGGACGGGGCCGAGGTCACGGCGCTGCTCACCCGCGCGCTGATGATGGGCCTGGCCGGGCGGGCTCGCGATGATCGCGCTGCAGGGGCCGCTCTTCGCCGGGGCCTTCGCGCTCTCGCCCGCCAGCGCCGAGGTCGAGGCGCTCGCGCGCGATTACATGGCCATCCGCGTCTGGTCGGCCCCCGCCGCCATCGCCGTCTTCGGCATCACCGGCTGGCTCATCGCGCAGGAGCGCACCCGCTCGGTCTTCGCCCTCCAGCTCTGGATGAACGGGCTCAACGTCGGGCTCGACCTCGTCTTCGTGCTGGGTCTCGGCTGGGGCGTCAACGGCGTCGCCATCGCCACCTTCCTCGCCGAGTGGTCCGGCCTCGCCGCCGGGCTCTGGATCTGCCGCGCGGCCTTCGCCCGGCCCGAGTGGCGCGACTGGCCGCGCGTCTTCGACCGCGTGAGGCTGAAACGCATGGCGGTCGTCAACACCGACATCATGATCCGCTCGGCCCTGCTGCAGGTGATCTTCGTCTCCTTCCTGCTGGTGGGCGGCCGCTTCGGCGACACCACGCTCGCGGCCAACCAGGTGCTGCTGCAGTTCCTCCACATCACCGGCTTCGCCCTCGACGGCTTCGCCTTCGCGGCCGAGTCGCTGGTGGGCCGGGCCTTCGGCGCGGGCTCGGTCACGCGGCTGCGCCGCGCCGCCGTGCTGACCAGCCTCTGGGGCGCGGCGACGGCGCTGCTGATGATGGCGGGCTTCGCGCTGCTGGGGCCCGCGGTCATCGACATCATGGCCAAGGACGAGGGCGTCCGGCAGGCCGCCCGCGACTACCTGCCGTGGATGGTCTTCGCCCCGCCCATGCTGCTGCTTCTGGTGATGTTCGACGGCATCTTCGTCGGCGCCACCCGCTCGGCGGACATGCGCAACATGATGATCGTCGCGACCGGCCTCTACCTCGCCGCGCTCTGGCTCCTGCTGGAGCCCCTCGGCAACCGCGGGCTCTGGCTCGCGCTCTACGTCAGCTTCGCCGCGCGCGGCCTGACGCTGGCCCTGCGCTACCCGGCGCTCGAACGGTCGGTGACGCGCCGCGAGCCGCCCGTGGACGGACCCGCGCGCGCACCTACCTGACCCGCAAACCCTCGACAGGAGAGAGCAGACCATGACCACGATCCTCGGCATCTCGGGCAGCCTGCGGCGCGGCTCGTTCAACGCGGGCCTGCTGCGCGCGGCGGTCGAACACGCCCCCGAGGGCACCACCATCGACCCCCGCGGCATCCAGGGCGTCCCGCTCTACGACGCCGACCTCGAGGCCGAGGGCACGCCCGAGGCCGTCCTCGCCCTGCGCGAGGCGCTGCAGGCGGCCGACGGGCTGCTGTTGGTGACGCCGGAGTACAACAACGGCATCCCGGGCGTCTTCAAGAACGCCATCGACTGGATGGCCTCGGGCGAGGGCGCCAAGCTCTTCCAGGGCAAGCCGGTCGCGCTGCTGGGCGCCTCGCCCACGGGCTTCGGCACGATCCTCGCCCAGAACCACTGGCTGCCGGTGCTGCGCACCCTCGGCACCCGGCCCTGGTTCGAGGGCCGCATGATGGTCTCCCGCGCGAAGAAGCTCTTCGACGACGAGGGCAACCTCACCGACGCCGACACCCGCGTGCGGCTCGAGGAGTTCGTGCAGGGCTTCGCCCGCGCCATCCGCACCGACACCGCCTGAGCCGGCGCGTCCGTGCGGCAGCTCTACGACTTCCTCGGCGACTGGCAGCTCTCGCGTGACATCGCCCACGCCGACGGCACCTCCGCGCGCTTCGAGGGCCGCGCAAGCTGGCAGCCCGAGGACACCGGCGCGCTCTACGTCGAGACCGGCGAGCTGATCCTGCCGCAGGGCCGCTTCGCCGCCGAGCGGCGCTACCGCTGGGCCGCCGACCTCTCGGTCTTCTTCGACGACGGCCGCTTCTTCCACGCCGTCCCCCCCGGGGGCGGCGAGGCCGCGCACTGGTGCGATCCCGACCAGTACGACGCCAGCTACGATTTCACCCGCTGGCCCGAGTGGCAGGCCCGCTGGCAGGTGCGCGGCCCGCGCAAGGACTACGTCATGGTGTCGCGTTACCGCCGCACCTAGGGGCGCAAGCCGCTGATATCCCACGCAATGCCGCGCGGTATACCGTTGTATCCCCCTAACGCATTGAAACCGCGTGCATTTTTTCTTTACTTGCGGGCCGGGCGCTGTAGGGTCGCAACCCGAACGACCGGAGCCCCCACATGCCGCCCATCGAGGACCACCCCCTGCGCTACGAGCTCGCCAACGAGCTGCACGCGCGTCCCTTCCCGTCGCTGCAGGCCCCCGCGCGGGCGGTCTTCCTCGCGGTGAAGCGCGCGCAGGACGCCGCCTCGCGCGACCGCGGCGCCGATCTGGCGCATCTCGTGGACCTGCTCGACCGCCACGGCGCCCAGCACCCCCACGCCCGGCGCCACGCATTTCTCGGGCCGCATCGGCCAGCACGAGCTCAAGTGGGAAAGCCACACCGAGTTCGTCACCTACACCGTCTTCCTCCGCGGCCTGGGCGAACGCCCCTTCGATCCCGCCGACTTCGAGGTCTTCCCCGAGGACTGGCTCGCCCGCGCCCCCGGCGTCCGCGTCACCTCGGCCATGATCCGCATCTGCGAGCGCCCCGAGGACGACGAGACGATCAACCCCATGCTCGACGACTGGCTCGTGCCCGACAGCATCGCCGTCAGCCGCATGCTCGACGATGCGCTGATCGTCGCCGGCGACTTCCGCATCGACCCGGCCGGCCACCAGCGCTTCGCCGTCTTCCCCCGCGCCGACGTGGGCGAGCGCCGCGTCGGCCGCGTCGTCCAGCGCATCTGCGAGATCGAGACCTACAAGACCATGTCGATGCTCGGCTTCACCCGCGTGCGCGGCATCGGCCCCCGCATGACCGAGATCGACGAGGAACTGACCCGCCTCATGACCGTCATGACCCACGGCGACGCCCCGGAGGAGGAGACCCTGCAGGCCCTCCTGCGCGTCTCCTCCGAGCTCGAGACGCTCTCCGCCCAGGTGGCCTTCCGCCTCGGCGCGACGGGCGCCTACGAGGCGCTGGTGGCGCAGCGCGTCGCGGTCATGCGCGAGGAGCGCTTCCAGGGCCGCCAGACCTTCCGCGAGTTCATGACCCGCCGCTTCGACCCGGCCATGCGCACCGTCAAGAGCGTCGAGCGCCGGCTCGAGGCCATGTCCCAGCGCGCCATGCGCGCGGGCGACCTGCTGCGCACCCGGGTCGAGGTCAAGCGCTCGGCCCAGAACCAGGACCTGCTCGAGAGCATGGACCGCCGCGCGGACATGCAGCTGCGCCTGCAGAAGACGGTCGAGGGCCTGTCCGTGGTGGCGATCAGCTACTACGCGGTCTCGCTGGCGGGCTACCTGCTCTACCCGCTGGCGGGGATGCTGGGCATCTCCAAGGGCATGATGACGGCGCTGGTGACCCTGCCCGTGGTGGCACTGGTCTGGCTGGTCATCCACCGCATCCGGCATGCGGTGGAGAATGGGAAGTAGGGGGGGCACACGTCGGCGACTTAGGTTGCTACATTGAGCGTGGACGGCGCGGAGTTGGCAGCTATGTCCGAGTGGAGCCAGTTTATGGACACTAGTACTGGCGTCCGAAGCATTCTCAATGCACGGCCGGCTTTGCGCAAATACGCTCTATGTGGCGTCAAGAGAATTCCGCGTACTTCCGGAAAAGCGAGAGCTCGGCTGGATCCGGAACTGCCTCAAGATCCTCCGGGCTGCCGACGACGATCTTTCTAACATCAAGTGCCGAAATAAGAGCCGGGTCGGTTATCCAATCGTTATTCCAAAGTTGAGTGGATTCGCCTGCTACAATCTGGCAAATCGGTTCCGTACTATCGAAGTTGAGCCCAACACCCTTAGCTCTTGTCACTCGTTGTAGCCAGATCTCTTGTTGACCATTGTGTGGCACTCGCTGCATCTTTTTCTGAACCTTGCTCCACAGGTCCGATTGCTCTGCCGTTGACGCCAGAGATATCAACTTGGCAATAATTCCGGATAGTGCAGGGAATGTACGAGGAGATATTACGGCGATGTCGCAAACAATAGCAACTTGCACTCTCAAGTCCTTCGGGGTTTCTGCCAATTTCGAAATTCTCTGAAATGCAGAGTCGGAAAGTCTATTTAGTGCTCCCGAATTCGGGTGGCGCCGTGCGAACGCGTGGAGGCGCAGGAGTTGCTTTTGAACGGTCTTCGCCTGCGTAATATCCATATTCTCAAGTTGAATGCCCGCAAGCTTTTCTGGTTTTATGGTCGCTTCAACAATGTTGGTGTTCTCTGAGGTCTTTGCGGCACCGAGTTGCATGCCGACTCTACGAAGGCAGTCACTGATTACACGAACAATTTCGGCTGCACGGCGGTCGCTCTGAGTGAATACGCTGTAGTCATCGCGATATCTCAAGATGTGGAAGTCGTTTTCATGTCCGAGTCGTTGTGAAATTTCGTGGTCTACATACGCTAGAACGAGCTCTGCAATCAGGTCCATTAGGACAGAGCCCTGCGTAATGCCGTTCGTTTGGCCGTGGCGGCCATTTCGAATATGGCGATCAATTGTATTTCCAATCAGTTTGTCAGAATGATCGGCCTTGCTCTCTTCGAAGCCGTGTAGGGCCCAAGGAATGCTGTGCGTATAAAGGGAGCCGTAACAATTAGTCACGTCGGTTTTGAGGACGTGCGTGTACTCTAGAGATAATTCGAGTGAGCGTTGCTCGTGTCGAAGCCACCAATTCAATATTTGAGTTTCATCGTGTCCATCCCCGTCTTGCGGAACAATCAGATGGCTAGTGCATTCAACAGTATTTGAATGCAACGAAGTGAAGCGGTTCTGAAGAAGTTTCCAGTTGTCAGGGTCGCAAAGCGCATTTAGAAGTGTTACATAAATTGCTGGATGGATCAGTTCGAAAGTTCGCCACCCGAAACGGCCGTCTTTCGTGCTTATTATCTCGTAGTTGACCCCAGAGAGGTCTGATGCGCGCTCAGGTGTGGGCTTTTGAAGGGCAGTGTAGGCTCGGTCGCCCAAGACGTTGTCAACATCCTGTAATATCTGCGCAAAGCTAATGTATGAAGGGAAGTCAGATCGAAAGTAGCATTCGGGGCGTATCAGATACGCTCGCGCGGCCTCAGCGTCTAAGTCAATGATACGTTGCATCGCGATTGTATGCTCCTCACTCGATACACTTCTGCACCACATTATACAATTACATCTCGGTCAAGTTGGAATGATAAAGAGTATGTCTTCCTCGGTCTGAAGGTTTTGGTGGCTTGACCAGGCGGTTGCCTGTGCTCGTCGCAAAATCAATGTCTGCTAGATATTGACTTGGCTCCCCCCCCCTACCTCCAAACCCTCTCCAAACACCCCAACCAGTTCTCCCGCGCCAGCCTGGCGATCAGCGCCGCGTCGTAGCCATGCGCCGCCATGGCCTCCAGCAGGCGCGGGACGCCGGTGACGTCGCCGATGCGCTCGGGCAGCACGCAGCCGTCGAAGTCCGAGCCCAGCCCGACGTGGGCCTCGCCCGCGTGCTCGAGCAGGTAGTCGAGGTGGCGCAGCATCACCTCCCAGGAGGTGCCCGGGTCGGCCGTGCCCTCGGGGTTCAGGTAGAAGGTGGCGAAGTTCAGCCCCACCATGCCGCCGCGTTCGCGGATCATGTGCAGCTGCCGGTCGGTCAGGTTGCGCGGCGAGGGGCAGATCGCATGCGCGTTCGAGTGGCTCGCCACCAGCGGCGCGTCCGAGAGCGCCGCCACCTCCTCGAAGCCTGCCCCCGTCATGTGCGACAGGTCGATCATGATCCCCAGCTCGTTGCAGAGCCGCACGAGGTCGCGCCCCGCGGGCGTCAGCCCCGGCCCGGTGTCGGGATCGCCGGGGTAGGCCATGGGCACCCCGTGGCCGAAGGCGGTCGGCCGGCTCCAGACCGGCCCGAGCGAGCGCAGCCCCATCTCGTGAAAGAGATACAGCGCGTCGAGGTCCGGGGCGATGGCCTCGGCCCCCTCCATGTGCATGACGCCCGCGATGGCCTCGTCCGCCATCGCCGCGCGGATTTCGGGCACCGAGCGGCAGAGGCGGAAGTCCTCCGGCGCCGCCCGTGCCATCCAGTGCAGCAGCCCCGCCATCTCCAGCGCCACCGGCTGCGCCGCGCCGTGGGGCAGGGCGGGCGGCAGCGGCAGCGCGTAGGGCGGCTCGGCCATGAGGGTGCGGAAGTCCGGCGGCGGCCCGTCGGAGGCGGGCGGCACGAAGATCGCGAAGAGCCCCCCGGCAAAGCCCGCCTCTTTCATCCGCGGCAGGTCGAGGTGCCCGGCCGACTGCTCCAGCCAGGTCTCCTCGCGCGGGGCGGCGGCCTTCATGAGCCGCAGCAGAAAGTCGTTGTGGCCGTCGAAGAAGGGGGTGGGTCGCGTCATGCCGGGCTCCTGTACGGTTGGGCCGTACGTGTCACAGGTGGCCGTACGGAAACCCCGTACGACCGGTACATGAGCCGCATGCTGTGACATCCCGCCCCGGGTGTCGAGGCCATGCGCCCGGCTTGACGCAAGTCAATGTCCCGCGCCGCGCGATGCGCCATTCTGGCGGCGTTTCCCCAAGAGGTGAACGCCTTGCCCGCCCGTTCCAAGCCGTTGTTTTCAAAGGAGGGATCACGCCCGTCCCCCTCCGGCCGCGCGGTGGTTTCCGCCGTCTCGGGCTCGGTCGTGGACGTGCGCTTCCCTCCGGGCGCGCTCCCCGAGATCAACACCGCCCTCGAGGTCCTCTGGGACCGCCCCGAGGCCCTCGTTCTCGAAGTGCAGCAGCACGTCAACCCGTGCACCGCGCGCTGCGTTGCGATTCAGGAAACCGCCGGGCTCGCCTGCGGGACCGAGGTCGCGGACACGGGCGCGCCGATCACGGTTCCGGTGGGCGACGCGGTGCTCGGGCGGATGCTGAACGTTGTGGGCACGCCCATCGACCGGGGGCCGCCGCTGCCCCCGGGCGTGCCGCGCGACAGGATCCACCGCAGGCCCCCGGCGCTCTCCGAGCAGGCGCCGAACACGCAGGTTTTCCAGAGCGGTATCAAGGTCATAGACCTTCTGGCGCCGCTCGCTCACGGCGGCAAGGCGGCGATGTTCGGCGGCGCGGGCGTGGGCAAGACTGTGCTCATCATGGAGCTGATCCGCACCATCGCCGACCGCTACGCCGGCACCTCGGTCTTTGCCGGGGTCGGCGAGCGCTCGCGCGAGGGGCACGAGCTCTGGCGCGATCTCGGCCGCTCGGGGGTGCTCGACCGCACGGTGCTTGTTTTCGGTCAGATGAACGAGCCGCCCGGTGCCCGCTGGCGCGTCGCGCTGAGCGCGCTCACCGTGGCCGAACACTTCCGCGACGCGATGCAACGCGACGTCCTGCTGCTCATCGACAACGTCTTCCGCTTCGTCCAGGCGGGCTCCGAGGTCTCGGGCCTCCTCGGTCGGCTGCCCTCGCGGGTGGGCTACCAGCCGACGCTGGGCACCGAGATCGCCGAGCTCGAGGAACGCATCGCCTCGGTCCGGGGGGCGGCGGTGACCTCGATCCAGGCGGTCTACGTGCCCGCCGACGACTTCACCGACCCGGCGGTCGCCGAGACCTTCACCCACCTCGACAGCTCCATCGTGCTCAGCCGCGACATGGCCAGCGACGGCCTCTACCCGGCGGTCGACCCGCTCGCGTCCAGCTCCAGCCTCAACGACCCTTCCGTGGTGGGCCCCGCCACTACGAGACCGCGGAAGCGGTGCGGCGGATCATCGAGAAGTACCGGGAATTGCAGGAAATCATCGCGCTTCTGGGGATCGAGGAGCTGGGCGCCGCGGACCGCCAGGCCGTGGGCCGCGCGCGGCGGCTGATCCGTTTCCTGACCCAGCCCTTCGCCGTCACCGCGCAGTTCACCGGGCGCGAGGGGGCCTCGGTCTCGATCGAGGACACGCTCAAGGGCTGCGAGGCGATCCTGGGCGGCGAGACAGACGATTGGGAGGAAAGCGCGCTCTACATGGTGGGCACG
Organism: Salipiger mucosus DSM 16094; assembly: GCF_000442255.1. Taxonomy (GTDB): domain Bacteria; phylum Pseudomonadota; class Alphaproteobacteria; order Rhodobacterales; family Rhodobacteraceae; genus Salipiger; species Salipiger mucosus. The sequence goes on from NZ_KE557273.1 coordinate 1,079,668, forward strand.
CTGGAGCAGGCCCGCAAGCGCCAGCGCGAGGGGGCGCCGGGCTGATGAGGCTGGTCGTCTCCACGCCCACGTCCCGCGTCGTGGACATCGACGGCGTCCGCCGGATCCGGGCCGAGGACCGCACCGGCGCCTTTGGCATCGCGCCGGGGCATGCGGATTTCCTGACGCTGTTGCCGGTCTCGGTGGTCAACTGGCTCGACGCCGAGGGGTCGGAGGGCTTTGCGCTCGTGCGGGCCGGGGTGCTGACGGTGCACGGAGGGGACCTCGTCGAGATCGCCGCGCGCGATGCCTATACCGAGGCCCAGCTGGCCACGTTGGGCGACCGCGCGCTGGCCGAGTTGGAGCGCGCGGACGAGACCGAGGATGTGGCCCGCCTGTCCGACACCCGTCTGCACCTGGCGACCATGCGCCAGGTCGAGCGCGTCCTGCGCTCGGGACGCGCCAGCGCGGGCTCGGAGCCGCCGATGCTGGACCGGCGCGGCACCGGGGAGGCCGGGCGATGAGCGACCCCGACCACAAGGACCGCGAGGCCATGCGCGACGCCGTGCGCCTGCGTGAGCGCCGCCGCGCCGCCTGGCGCGAGGAGGGCGAGCGCCCGCTCTGGAAGACCCTCTCGATGGTGGGCGCGCTCGGCTGGCTCATCGTGGTGCCGACGCTGGCGGGGGTGTTCCTGGGCCGCTGGCTGGACGCGCTGGCGGGCACGGGCGTGACCTTCAGCGGCGGGCTGACCTTCCTGGGCGCCTGTGCCGGATTTTTCCTTGCCTGGAAGAGGATGAACGAGAAATGACCCTGCCGCCGCTCCTCGAACTCGCCGCCTGGCTGGCGGCCGGGATCGTCCTCGGGGGCGTCTACCTCCGGCTCGTCGCCCGTAGCGTGGCGGCGATCACCGCGCCGGGCCCGTCGGCGCGTGCCGTGCTCTGGCTCGTGCTGCGGATGGTGCTCGCCGTGCTGCTGCTTTGGGCCGCCGCCACGCAGGGGGCGGGGCCGCTGCTGGCGGTTCTGCTGGGCTTCCTGCTCGCGCGCAGCCTCGCCATCCGCCGGACCGGAGCGCCGACCGATGGACACTAGCCCGCTCGCCCCCGACATCCTTTTCGCGATCGGGCCGGTGCCGATCAGCCGGGCGGTGGTCACCACCTGGGCGATCATGGCGGCGATGACCGCCTTCCTGCTGGCCGCCTTCCGCCTGAACGCGCCGGGGCTGCAGGCCGGGCTCGAGATCGTCGTGACCGCCATCGCCGAGCAGCTTCGGCAGGTCGTCGGCCGCGATCCCTGGCCCTTCGTGCCGCTGCTGGGCTCGCTGTTCCTGTTCCTCGTTTGCGCGAACCTCACGGCCGTGGTGCCCGGTGCCGCGCCGCCCACCGGCCATATCGAGACGCCGGCGGCGCTCGCGCTGATCGTGTTCCTCTCGGTGCATGTCTACGGGGTGCGTGCGCGGGGGGCGGGGCGCTATCTGAAGCACTACCTCGAGCCCAACCCGATGCTGCTGCCGCTCAACGTGCTGTCCGAACTCACCCGGACCTTCTCGCTGATGATCCGGCTCTTCGGCAACATGATGAGCCACGAGTTCGTCATCGCCATCGTGGTGCTGCTGGCCGGCCTGCTGGTGCCGATCCCCTTCCTGCTGCTCGGCATCCTCATCGGGCTCATACAGGCCTACATCTTCACGGTTCTCGCAACCGTCTACATCGTCGCCGCGGTCGGAGCCGTCGAGGCGTGAGAAAGGAGTGACATGAACAACCTGATCGAAATCGTGAGCATCGGGGGCGCGGTGGTGGCCGTGTCCTTCGGGGCCGTCATGCCCGCCTTCAGCGAGGGCCGCGCCATCGCCGCCGCGATGGAGGCGATCGCCCGACAGCCCGAGGCGGCGGGCACGCTGTCGCGCACGCTCTTCGTGGGCCTCGCGATGATCGAGACGATGGCGATCTACTGCCTCGTGCTCGCGCTGCTGCTGCTCTACGCCAACCCCTTCACGGGGTAGGACATGCAGATCGACTGGTGGACGCTCGGGCTGCAGACGATCAACTTCCTGGTCGTGGTGTGGCTGCTGCGTCGGTTCCTCTATCGCCCCGTGCGCCGCATGATCGCCGAGCGCGAGGCCTCGGACCGCAAGGTCTCGGACGAGGCGCGGGCGAGCACCGCGGCGGCCGAGGCGGCGCGCGCGGACTACGAGCGGAAGAGGGCAGAGCTGGCCGAGACGCGGCGCAAGCAGGAGGCCGATCTGCACGCCGAGATGGCGCGCGAGCGTGACGCCGTGCTGAAGGAGGCGCAGGAGGCGGCCGATGCGCTCATGGCAGACACGCGCGAGACGCTGGAACGGGACCGCGCCGAGACGCTGCGTGCGCTCAGGGCCGAGATCACGGCCCTCGCCACGGACCTTGCGCGCGAGGCGCTCAAGGTCGGCGCAGGTCCCGAGGCGGCGCTGCGCGGCGCCTGCGATCATCTCGACGGGCTGTCGCAGGCCGAGATCTCGGAACTGGGCGCTGACCTTGATGCCAGGGGCACGGCGGTCGTGGTCGAGACGCCCGATGCGCTCGACGACGCGATGCAGCAGGCCTGGCGCGACGCGCTTGCCACGCGCCTCGGGGAGGGCGCCGCGGTCGACTTCGAGACGGCGCCGGACACCATCGGGGGCGCGCGACTGCGCTTTCCGCATGCCGTGCTCGACCTGACGGTCGCCAAGCGCCTGCAGGATGCGGCCGAGACCACGCAGGAGGCCGCCGCATGACCGTTGAACGTGAGGCACGCGACTGGCTGGCGGCGGCCCGCACGCGGCTCGCCGAGGCGCCGCCGCAGGTGCGGCTCGAACGCGTGGGCCGGGTCGAGACCGTGGGTGACGGGGTCGCCCGGGTCACCGGGCTGCCGCACACGCGGCTGGACGAGTTGCTGGAGTTCGAGGACGGCTCGCTGGGGCTCGCCATGACCATCGACGCGGAGCGGATCGGCTGCGTGTTGCTCTCGGGGGGAGAGGGCATCTCGGCCGGCAGCCGCGTTCATGGCACCGGCGAGATCGCCCGCATCCCCGTGGGCGAGGCGCTGCTGGGGCGCGTGATCTCGCCCGTGGGCGCGCCGCTCGACGACGGCCCGCCGATCCGGGCCGAGCGGCTCGACCCGGTCGAGCGGCCCGCGCCCGGCATCGTGGACCGCGACCTGGTGACCGAGCCCTTGCTGACCGGCCTCACGGTGATCGACGCGATGATCCCCCTCGGCCGTGGCCAGCGGCAGCTCATCATCGGCGACCGCAAGACCGGCAAGACATCGATTGCCATCGACACGATGATCAACCAGCGCGACTCGGACGTGATCTGCGTCTACGCGGCCATCGGCCAGAAGACCTCGTCGGTGGCGCATGTCATCGACGCGGTGCGCGCGCACGGCGCCCTCGACCGCTGCGTCTTTCTCGTGGGCACCGCCGACGCGGCGCCCGGCGCACAGTGGATCGCGCCATATGCCGCCGCCACCATCGCCGAGTATTTCCGCGACCGGGGCCGGCACGCGCTGCTGGTGCTCGACGACCTGACGAAACACGCCATCGTCTACCGCCAGCTCTCGCTGCTGCTGCGCAAGCCGCCGGGGCGCGAGGCCTATCCCGGTGACGTCTTCTACCTGCATGCGCGGCTGCTCGAACGCGCCGCGAAGATGTCGGAGGAGGCGGGCGGCGGCTCGCTGACCGCGCTGCCCATCGCCGAGACGCAGGCCGAGAACCTGACCGCCTACATCCCCACCAACCTGATCTCGATCACCGACGGGCAGGTCTACCTCGAGCCCAAACTCTTCTACGAGGGACAGAAGCCGGCGGTGAACGTGGGCCTGAGCGTGAGCCGCGTGGGCGGCGCGACCCAGGCCCGGGCGATCCGGTCGCTGGCGGATTCCCTCAAGCTCGACTACGCGCAGTTCCTCGAGCTCGAGGTCTTCACGCGCTTCGGCGCGATGGCCGACGAACGCACCGTCGGCAAGATCGCGCACGGGCGGCGCCTGCGAGCGGTGCTGGCGCAGCCGGAATACGCGCCGCTGCCGCTGTCGCAGCAGGTCGCGCTGCTGCTCGCCTCGGCCGAGGGCAAGCTCGACACGCTGCCGCTCGAACAGGTCCCGGCCTTCCGCGAGATGCTGGCCGAGCGGTTGACGCGCGAGCGGCCGCGCGCCGCCGCCGAGATCGACGAGAGCGGCACGCTGTCGGACGACTCGCGCGCGGCGCTGACCGAGGTCATCGACGCTTGCCTTGCCGAGCTGGCGACGCCGGAAGGGCAGGAGGAGGCAGCGAAGGACTGATGGAACAGCTCACGCGCATCGAGGCCCGTCTCGACAGCCTGGGCGAGCTGTCCGAGCTCACCGGCGCCCTGCGCTCGGTCGCCGCCGCGCGCCTGCGCGAGGCGCAGGCGGCGCTGACGGGCACGCGGGACTACTGCGCCATCGTGGACCGCGCCATCGCCGAAATATCACCTCTGGCCGGTGCGGGTCGCACCGAGCGGAAGGCTCCGGCGGTGCTGCTTGCAATCGGCTCCGAGCACGGCTTCGTCGGCGGGTTCAACCGCCGCGTGGTCGAGCGGGCACTCGGGGAACGCCGCCCGGACGAGCGCCTCGTGCTGGTGGGCCGCCGCGCGCAGATCGCGGCAGCCGAGCGGGGCATCGCCACCGGTGACGATTTCCCCATGACCTCGCGCGAGGAGGGGGTGACGCCGCTCGCGCGGCGCATGGCGCGGCGGCTCGAAACAGCCGCATCGGCGCGGTTGGTCTACGCGCATGCCTCGGGCGGGGCCGGCTACGAGATCGCGCTGCGCCAAGTTCTGCCGCTGCCGAAGGTCGCGGAGGATGCGGCAGTGCGCGCACAGCCGCCGCTGCACCACCTGCCGCCGGACGAGCTGCTGGACGGGCTCGCCTCGGAATACCTCTTCGCAGAGACGGCCCATGCGCTGATGGAGAGCCTTGCCGCCGAGAACGCCGCCCGGCTGCAGACCATGGACGCGGCCTCGCGCAACATCGACAAGCGGCTCGAAACGCTCCGGCGGCAGGCGCGCGCGGCGCGGCAGGAGCAGACGACGGCGGACATGCTCGATGTCGTGACCGGCGCCGAGGCGGTGAACCACGGCTGAGCGCGGAGCCCAGGGGGCGCCGTCAGCCCGTCAGCGACCGGCCGCAGCGGTCGTACCAGCGCTGGATGTCCTCCCAGATCTCCTGCGCGCTCTCGGCGAACCAGAAGAGGTCGCGATCCTCGGGATCGATCACGCCCTCGTCGACGAGGAACTCCGGGTCGAAGACCCCGCGCCAGAAGGTCTCGCCCACGAGGATCACCGGCACCGGGGCGATCTTGCGCGTCTGGATCAGGGTCAGGGTCTCGAACAGCTCGTCGAGCGTGCCGAAGCCGCCGGGAAAGACCACGAGGGCGCGGGCGCGCTTCAGGAAGTGCAGCTTGCGGATCGCGAAGTAGTGGAAGCGAAGGCAGAGACCGGGCGTGAGGTAGGGGTTGGGATACTGCTCGTGCGGGAGGGTGATGTTCAGCCCCACCGTGCGCGCGCAGACGTCGTGCGCGCCGCGGTTGGCGGCCTCCATCATCCCCGGACCGCCGCCCGTCACGAGGGCCAGCCGTTGCCCGTTCGGGCCCTCGGACCGGCCGACGATCCGGCCGAAGTCCTGCGCGATCTCGTAGAAACGGCTCTTGTCGAGGACGCGCCGCGCGATGCGGACCCGCCGCTCGATCTCGGGCGTTGCTCCGGCCTGCGTGCGGTCTGCCTCAAAAGCGGCCAGCGCGCGCCGCGCGGCCTCGGGCTCGGGCACGCGGGTGCTGCCGATGACGACGATGGAATGCGCGATGCCCTGCGCGGTCAGCAGGGACTCGGCCTTGTCGAAGTCGAGATGCAGTCGCAGGCCGCGCATCTCGTACCGGTGAAGGAAGTCAACGTCCTCGTCCGCCTGCCGGTACTCGGGACTTCGCAGGATGGCGCCCACCATGCCCGAGGCGCGGGGGTCGTCGCGGTCAGGTTTCGGGCACGTCCAGGGCAGGTCGCACTCGCGCCGGACGGGATGCGCCGGGTGTGGCTTGGGCGTGTCGGTGTCGGGCATGGCGGGGGCTCCTGGTCCGTCGTTGCGCGACCATCAGACCACGCCTCGCGCGCCTCCGACTTGATGTCCGTCAGCTTGGCCGCAGACCCCGCGAAAACGACTCTTTGCAGTGCCTGATCCCGTCCGAGAGGTCGGATCGGGGCGCCGGCTGCACAGCATTCCAGCGCGGGCGCCGTGGGGCGCGGCCGCCAACTCATTGCCTACCAAAGAAATTCGGGCAGAAGCTTGACAGGTCCCGCTCGGCTTGCAAGCGTCGATATCATAGGTCGGCCTCACGGCGGGTCAGACTGCCAGCGCGTTCCGGCTTTTCCGGTGCGCGTGCATAACGGCCGGACTACCATTCAAGGGAGACCAACATGACCACCACCACGCGGCTTTTCGCTACCACCGCGCTGGCGCTCGCCACCATGGCAAGTGCAGCGCAGGCGGCCACCTGGCGTTATGCCTTCGAAGAGGCGATCGACGAGGTTCAGGGCGTCTTCGCGCAGAAGTTCAAGGAAGAGGTCGAGGCCAACTCCGACCACACCATCCAGCTGTTCCCCTACGGCACGCTGGGCGAATCCGCGGACATCATGGAACAGGCGCAGTCCGGCATCCTGCAGTTCGTCGACCAGAGCCCGGGCTTCACCGGCTCGCTGATCCCCGAGGCGCAGGTCTTCTTCGTGCCCTACCTGCTGCCGCAGGACACCGAGACGCTGGCGACCTTCTTCAAGGAGTCCGAGGCCATCAACGAGATGTTCCCCGAACTCTACGCCGAGCAGGGTCTCGAGCTGCTGACCATGTTCCCCGAGGGCGAGGTGGCGATCACCACCAAGGAGCCCTTCGAGTCGCCCGATGGCCTCAACGAGGTCAAGGTGCGCACCATGACCAACCCGCTGCTGGTGGAAAGCTACCGTGCCTTCGGCGCGACGCCGACGCCGCTGCCCTGGGGCGAGGTCTACGGCGCGCTGCAGACGAACATCATCCAGGGCCAGGAAAACCCGATGTTCTTCGTCGAGTCGACCAAGATGTACGAGGTGACCGACTACGTCACCATGATCGGGCACAACAACTTCACCACCGCCGTCATGGCCAACAAGGATTTCTATGACGGGCTGTCCGAAGAGGAACAGCAGGTGATCGGGAATGCCATCGACGCGGCCTTCGAGCACATCATCGAGTACCAGGACGGCCTGCACGAGGAGTCCATCGAGAAGATCAAGGAGGCCAAGCCCTCGATGACCTTCACGACGCTCTCCGAGGAAGAGCGCGCGCCGTTCAAGGAAGCCGCGCAGGCGGTCGAACAGGAATTCCTCGAGATGACCGGCGAGGGCGGCCAGGAGATCCTCGACCAGATGAAGAAGGACCTCGAAGAGGCCGAGTCGGGCACCTCGGGCTGAGCCCCGACCGACCTTGCGGGCGCCGCCGGTGCGCGGCGCCCGCCTGATTTCACACCTGCCGCGACGGGCGGCCCCTTCAAGGAATTTCAGCCTTGTCCCAGGATCACGACCACGAGCACGCCGACTCGCAGCTGCAGTCGCAGACCGACACGACCAGCGCCGACAACCAGGAAGAAGCCACCTATGTCTCGACGCTTCCGGGCCCGCTCGGGATGATCGATGTCGCCATCGCCAAGCTGGAGTCGCTGTTGCTGGCGACGGGCGTGCTCCTGATGGCACTCAACACCATTGCCAACGTGGTCGGACGCTATGTCTTCCGCGAGAGCCTGTTCTTCTCCGAGGAACTGAACCGCATTCTCATCATCGTCATCACCTTCGCGGGCATCAGCTATGCCGCGCGGCAGGGCCGGCACATCCGCATGTCGGCGATCTACGACGCGCTGCCGGCGAAGATGCGCAAGGTGCTGATGGTGGTCATCGTTCTCTTCACTGCGGTCTTCATGTTCGGGCTGGCGTGGTACTCGCTGCAGTACATGATGACCCAGGCCGGACGCGGCCGCGTCCTGCCGGCGCTGCAGATCCCGGTCTGGACGACGCTGCTGATCGTGCCGCTTGGTTTTTTCATGACCGGGCTTCAATACCTGCTCACCGCGATCAAGAACCTGATGGAGAAGGACGTCTACCTCTCCACCGTTGTCCTCGAGGGCTACACAGACGACGAGATGGAGGTCTGAACCATGGCTGTCACTATCTTCTCCATCATGATCGTCCTGCTCCTGCTGGGCTTTCCCATGATGATCCCGCTCATCACTGGCGCCTTCGTGGGCTTCTTCTCGCTCTTCGGCGGCATGTCGCAGCTCGAGACCATGGTCCAGCAGATGATGGCCGGGATCCGGCCGGCCTCGCTGATCGCGGTGCCGATGTTCATCTTCGCCGCCGACATCATGACCCGCGGCCAGTCGGCGGCGCGGCTCATCGATATGGTGATGTCCTTTGTCGGCCACGTGCGCGGCGGGCTGGCGATCTCGACCGCCGCCGCCTGCACGATGTTCGGCGCGGTCTCGGGCTCCACCCAGGCGACCGTGGTCGCCATCGGCTCGCCCTTGCGACCTCGCATGCTCAAGGCCGGGTACGGCGACAGCTTCATCCTTGCGCTGATCGTGAACTCATCGGACATCGCCTTCCTGATCCCGCCCTCGATCGGGATGATCATCTACGGCGTCGTCTCGGGCACCTCGATCGCGGAACTCTTCATCGCGGGCATCGGCCCGGGCCTGCTGATCCTGTGCCTCTTCGCGGCCTATGCCTGGGTCTATGCCACCCGCAACAAGGTGCCCACCGAGCCCAAGGCCAGCTGGGCAGAGCGCATGCGGGCAGTGCGCAACGCGCTCTGGCCGCTGGGCTTCCCGCTCATCATCATCGGCGGCATCTACGGCGGTATCTTCAGCCCGACCGAGGCGGCCGCGGCCTGCGTGCTCTACGCGCTGATCCTCGAGGTCATCGTCTTCCGCGAACTCGACCTCAAGGGGGTCTACAACACCGCCAAGTCGACCGGCCTCATCACCGGGGTGGTCTTCATCCTCGTGGCGGCGGGCGCGGCCTTTTCCTGGGTGATCTCCTTCGCGCAGATCCCGCAGGCGGTGCTGGCGGGCGTCGGCATCGACCAGATGGGCCCCATCGGCGTGCTCTTCGTGATCTCCATCGCCTTCTTCATCGGCTGCATGTTCGTCGATCCCATCGTCGTGATCCTCGTGCTGGTGCCGATCTTCGCGCCGGTGGTGGATGCCGTGGGCCTCGACCCGGTCCTCGTGGGCACGATCATCACGCTGCAGGTCGCCATCGGGTCGGCCACGCCACCCTTCGGCTGTGACATCTTCACCGCCATCGCCGTCTTCAAGCGGCCCTACGCGGCGGTGGTCAAGGGAACGCCACCCTTCATCGTCATCCTGCTCTGCGTGTCGGTCATGCTGATCTTCTTCCCGCAGATCGCGCTCTTCCTGCGCGACCTGGCATTCGCGGACTAAACGAGGGAGAGGAGCAACCCCATGTTCAAGAAGATCCTGGCCCCCTACGACGGCTCGCAGAACGCGCAGCGCGCGCTGGCGAAGGCCATCGAGATGTCCAAGCTTTGCGGTGCGCCGCTGACGATCCTGACGGTCTACCGGCACCACTCGATGCTCGAGGCCTCGCTGTCGATGGTGCGCAAGGAGTCGCCGGGCAACCTCGACGACGCCATGCGCGGCTACGCCAGCGAGGTCGCAGAGCACGGCAAGGCCATCTGCCGCGAGCACGGGCTCGAGGAGGTGAGGGCCTTCGTGAAGTCTGGCCAGACCGCGCGGACCATCGTGCAGTTCGCCGAGGACCACGACTTCGATGTCATCATCATCGGTCGTCGCGGGCTGGGATCGATCGAGGACTACCTGATGGGCAGCGTCTCTCACAAGGTGACCGGCATGGCTCCGTGCCCGGTGCTGGTCACCTGACAGTCGGTCGTCGCTGAGCGGCGGCCCCGGCCCGGGCCCGGCATGCATGCCGTTCCGGGCACCGGGCCTGCGGCTCAGCCGTTGACGCTGCGCCCCATCATCTCGGCGGCGGCGCTTTCGATGACCTCGGTCACGACCTGCACGTGCTCGGACGTGACGCCGGAGTGGAACGGCAGGCAGAGCAGCGTCGTCTTGGCCTGTTCGACGACGGGAGTGTCCTGCAGGCTGGCCACCGGCATGCCACGGTAGCAGTCGTAGTCGGTGCAGATCGGCCAGAAATACTTGCGGGCATGGATGCCCCGCGCCTTCAGCCGGTCGTAGAGCTCGTCGCGCGAGAACCCGAAGCGGCGCGGATCGACGCGCAGCAGGTAGTACTGCTCGGACTGCTCGACGTCCTCCTGCCGCACCTGCGGCTCGAGCCCGGGGTAGTCGCGCACGATCTCGTCGTATTGCGCCCGCAGGCGCCGCCGGGCACCGCGTTCCTCCTCGACGGCGTCGAGGTTCAGCAGCCCGACGGCCGCGTGCAGCTCGCTCATCTTGCCGTTGATGCCGACCTGGCGGACGCTTTCCTCGGAGGCGATGCCGAAGTTGCGGGACAGTTGCAGCCGCTCGGCCATGGCGGGATCGCGCGAGGTGGCGAGGCCGCCCTCGATGGTGTTGAAGAGCTTGGTCGCGTGGAACGAGAAGATGCTCACGTCGCCCATGGCGGCGGTCGAGGTCTGTCCCTTGCGCGCGAGAAAGGCGTGGGCGGCGTCGTAGACCAGCTTCAGCCCGTTCCGCGTGCAGAGGTCCTGCAGGGCGTCATCGTCGCAGATGGTGCCATAGACGTGCACGCCGATCACCGCCGAGGTCCGGGGCGTGATCGCCTTTTCCACAGCGCGCGGGTCGATGGTGAGCGTCTCGGGGTCGACGTCGGCGAAGACCGGCTCGAGGCCGCTCGCGGCGATGGCATGGGCCGTGGCGGGGAAGGTCAGCGGCGTGGTGATGACCTCGCTGCCCCGGGGCAGGTCGAGGCTGAGCAGGGCGCATTGCAGCGCGCTGGTGCCCGAGCTGAAGAGCTTCGCGACCGGCACGCCGAGGCGCTCGCGCAGCCGCGCCTCCAGCCGGTTGTGCATCGCGGCCTCGTTGGTGACGATGCGCGAGGCCCAGATCTCCTCGAAGAGAAGGTTGAGGTCGCTCATGGCGGGCAGGAGCGGACGGGCGACGTAAAGAGGGTCCATGGTTACTACCTTTGTCTGGGGGCGACGGCCTGAGAGGACCCGCATACCCGGGGCGCCGCGGCGGACGGTGCCGCAGCGCGATGTCCTGCGGTGAGGACGGACTCATATTGCCGGAAGATGGTCTCCGGCGCATAGGCGCCGACCCGATCGAGGGCACGGGCCGCGCAGTCCTGCCGGAATGCCGCATCGTCCATCAGGTCCATGCCCCGGGTCAGCTGCGGTGCGTCGTCCACGGGCACGAGGATGCCCGAATGCGCGACCTGCATCTCCTGCACCGCACCGCGGGGGGTTCCGGCGAGGATCTCGGAGGGGCCCGAGGCGCAGTCGGTCGAGATCACGGCGCGGCCGAGGGCCATGGCCTCGACCAGTGCGTTGGGGAAGCCCTCGCTGCGGGACGCGGAGACATAGGCGGTGGCGCGGGCGACGACGGCCTGCGGGTTGCCGACGAAGCCCGGCATGTGCAGGCGGTCGGCGATGCCCAGCTCGGCGGCCAGCGTTTCGAGGCGCGCGCGCTCCGGGCCCTCGCCCAGCAGGACGAGGGCGCGGTCGCGGTTGGCATGCGCCGCGAAGGCACGCAGCAAGGTCTCGCCGCCCTTGTTCGGGACCAGCCGGCCCACGGCGACGAAGTAGTCGGCGGGCAGGGCGATCTGCGGCGCCTCCTGTCCGAGCTGGCGCAGGGCCGCCGTGAATACGGGGTTGTGGATCGTCGCGATCCGGCCTGCGGGCACGCGGTAGCGCCCGGAAAGGTCTGCGGCCACGCCCCGGGAGACCGCGATCACGCCGTCCGCGCGCGGGTAGAGCCGACGCACGACCGAGCGCATGACCCCCGCGCGCAGGCCGCTGCCAAGGTGGCTGGTGGTATGGACACGCTCGCTGACGACGCAGCGGAAGTCGGCCTGCCTCCGGGCCAGGAGGGCCGCGCAATTGGCGCGCGTGAGGAAACTGAGCACGACGTCGGGCCGGCGATCCGCGATCAACCGGCGCACGCCCGAGACGCTGCGGCGCAGGCTTTGGCGGCAGTCGAGGCGAACGCGCTCGACCCGGTGGGAGAGCTGGTAGGCGTCCGGGTAATCGTCCAGCGTTGCGAGGCAAAGCTCCCAGTCGTCACCGCGCTGGGCGAGGTGGTCGGCGAGGCTGACCATGACCTTCTCTGCGCCCCCGCCTTCGAGCGAGTTGATGAGCAGGAGAAGCCGCCGGGTCACTGCCGAATCCCCGTCGGCCGCTCGCTTGACGCATGAGCGCTTCGGCCAAAGGCGCGGGGCGCCGCGATCATCACGAGCTGGTCCAGGGTCCTGGCGGCGATCTGCGACCAGTCGAAGCGTGTGAGGTCGAAGGCTTCGTCGACCGCGTAGCCTGCCGGGTCGGCGTCGAGCCTTGCGGTCAGGCTCGGGATCGAGCCCGCCTGGAAATAGTGCCGGTCCGGCAGGCCGACATTGAGGTTCTCGGTGATGTCGCTCAGCAGGATGGGGCTGCCGGCGTGGATCGCCTCGAGTGCGGCGATCGACAGGCCCTCGTGGTAGGAGGGCAGCACGAAGAGACCCGCGGCGGCGTTCAGGGCCATGACCGTCTTGCGCTGCGTGCGGCCCGCGAGGACGATGCGATCGTCGCGGGCGGCCATCATGGCGATGGAGCGGGAATAGCTGCTTTCATGGTCGGCATCGCCGATGATCAGCAGTTTCCAGGGATCGGGCGAGCGGGCGAGCGCGGAGTTGCGGAAGGCCTCGATCAGCAGGTCCTGGCCCTTTTCAGGCACGACCCGCCCGACCATCACGGCAAAGCGCCCGCGGGTCAGGCCGCTGGCCTCGAGAAAGGCGTCGGTCGCGGGGGTCACCGGCTCGCGCGTGAGACCGTTGGGAATATGCGTGATCTTTCGGGCGCACGCGGGAAACCGATCGCTTAGGCGATCGGCGGTGGTCTGCGAGACGGTGATGACGCGGTGTGACGAAAGCACGGCGAGCCGCTCGCCCAGCCGCAGTGCGCCCCGGGCGATGCGCCCCCACTTTTGCCGCCGGTAGTCCTCGCCGTGGTGGGTGAACAGCAAGCGGAAGCCCAGGAGGCGGGCGAGGGGGGCCAGAAGGCCCGGTCCGATCCCGTGCAGGTGCACGATGTCGGTGCGCATGAGGAAACGCGCGTAGAGCAGCGCCACGAAGGTGTGCACGAAGGTTTCGAGGCGGGAATCGCGCGGGGACCAGACGGGGATCTGGCGGACGCCATCATGGGTGCCGCGGCCCTCGACATAGCGGCTGCGGGCGAGCAGCGTGATCTGCAGTTCGCCGGGCGTGACCTGGGCGAGCAGGCGCGGCAGGATCTGGGCGCAATGGGTCTCGATGCCTCCCATCACGTCGGGGACTCCGCGCAAGCCTATTACCGTCATCCGTACCAGCGTAAGTCTCCCGGATTGCAGAATGGCACCCCGCTTCGCGCCACGCGGGCGTGACGGGGAGTGCTTGATAGAGTGTGAAGAACTATGCCTGAAATGGGGCCATAATGTGTTCTGGTTTGTGACAATCTGTGTTTCACGTCAACGCTCTAGGTGATTGTCGCGGCGTTTCGGACAGTCTCCGATTGTGTCGACAAAAAGCCATTCAAGCGGAAACAGAGTGGAGGCGACGCGGCTCTTGCCTGCCTGCCGTACGGGCAGGTGTGGGTGGATTCGGACACGCCGCGTTTCCTTTCCTGCCAGGGACCCGGACAAGGGACCCTTGGCGCTTTCTCGTCGGGTTGGCGCTCGCTATGGTTCATCCGATGATCGACACGGGCTGCCGCAGGACGGACGCCGGGATCGCGACACGAGAGATTTCGAGCACCGGGCCGGACCGCATGAATACCCAAGACCACAGGCCGACGATCAGCGTCGTGATCCCCACCTGCAGCCGTGACGATTTCCTGCCCGAAGCGGTGCAGAGCGCGCTCGACCAGTCGGTCGCGATCCTCGAGGTCATCGTCATCGACGACGCCTCGGACACCGACCCGCGCCCGCAGCTCGAGCGCTTCGGCGAGAGGGTCCGCTACGAGCGGCTGGCGCAGCGCAGCGGGGCGAACGTGGCGCGCAACCGCGGCATCGAGCTGGCGCGCGGGGATCTCGTAGCGCTGCTTGACGACGACGACCTCTGGCTGCCGGAAAAGACCGAGACGCAGCTGCGCGTCATGGGGGACGCGGGCGAGGCCTGCCTGTGCATCGCGCGGGACCTCGACGGGCCGCCCGACGCGCCGTGGCGCATGGAGGATGTCGAGCAGGGGCTCCGCCGGAGCAATCCCTGCGGCACGAGCGGGCTCATCGCGCGGCGCGAAGCGCTCCTGGCCGAACCCTTCGATCCGGAGCTGCGCCGGGCACAGGACTGGGACGTCTTCGTGCGGCTCGCGCGGCGCGGCACGCTGGTTCACGTCGACGAGCCGCTCTACCTCCGCCGCGTCGGGCATGCGCGGATCACAACCGCCGCGCTCTCGCAATCGCCCCGGGAACTCTACGCAACCGCCGCTGCGGCGCACAAGCACAGGGCCTGGCTGGGCGAACGCGCCTATCGCCGCCGCCTTGCGATACTGCTGCTGAGCTTCATCTCGCAACGGCGCAACAAGCTGTGCTACATCGCCGCTTCGCTCTGGCACGCCGGCCCCCGTGCGACGATTGGCGTGCTGGCCTCCAAGCTGCGGTAGCGGCAACCGTCCACGCGCGGTCCAGGACCGGACTTGCGTCCCATGGCAACGAAAGGATCGCGGATTTGACCAAGGCAGAGGAAACGGCCTTTCGGGACCGGCTGCACGGCAGCCTGGCGGATGTCGATGCCCTGATGACACGGGCGGTCTACGACGCGCTCTTCGACGCCGCGGCCGAGGAGGGCGCGACGCGCATTCTCGAGATCGGCACGGCGCATGGCGCTGGCACGATCGCCATGGCGCTGGGGGCGGCCTCGCGGGGGCATGACACGCGGATCAGCACGGTCGACACGCTGCAGGCGCTGCCCGACATCCCGTCCTCGCGGTCCGAGCACGGCGATGTCGCGCAGAACGAGGCCATCGTGCGCGGGAACTTCCGCAAGGCCGGGGTGGCGGACCGCATCGACCTGCACGTCGGCCGCAGCGAGGCCTTCGCGGCGGCGATGCCCGAGGATTTCCGGATCGACATGCTGGTGATGGACGCCGACGGCCGCATCGACCGCGACCTGCTGCTCTTTGGCGAGCGGCTGGTGCCCGGGGCGCTCGTGGTGGTGGACGACATCGACGGCAAGGTCGGCGCGGCCTTCCGGGGCGGGGGCCTGTCCATCGACCTCAAGCACGTCATCTCCGAGAAGCTGACCTCGCGCCTCGTGGCCGAGGGCTACCTGACGTTCGAGCGCCGCGTGGTCGATACCTCGATGTTCCGCGCGGAGGCGCCGCAGGACTGGGATCCCGAGCGGATCAAGGCGATTGCCATCGAGTGCTACCGCGAACTGGTCTTCCTGGAGACCCGCGTGGGTCCGGTCGCCGTGAGCACCATCGACTCTCTGCTGCGCTCCACCCGGCTGCTGCGCCCTGTGCACAGCGCGGCGCGGTCGGCCTATCGCCGGGTGACCGGACGCAATACCGAGGCGTAGGCTGCCTAGCTTTCCCGCAGGGCAAGTGCCTCGAGGATCTCGGCCCGCTCGCGCAGGTGCGCGCGGCGCCGCCCCGGCGCGCCGAGGGCGCGGCCGATCAGCCAGGGCGGATGCAGGGTGGCGCGTTTCAGGTGCTGCATCCAGGCCGGGTCGTGCAGCAGGCTGTGGCGGCTCAGGCCCGTGAAGGGGCGCCACTTTCCCGGATAAGGATCCTGCCGCATGCCGGCGTCGAACATGTCGGCGGCGGGCGCGTCCGGGGCGAGGCCGCAGAGGAAGGCGGCCTGGTCCACCGGCACCGGCTCCGTGCCCCGCGTGGCGAACTCGAAGTCGATGCAGCGCAGGGCGCCCGTGCCGGCCTCGATCAGGACGTTGTCGCGCGGGGTCAGGTCGATCGGATCCCAGCCGCGAGAGGTGACGAGCCGCGCGAAGTCGGCCAGTTCGCGCACGACCGTCAGCGGCAGGAGTCGCGGCAGTTTGCGCCCAAGCACCCGGCGGTGGGGCTGCGGTTCGATGTACTCGAAGTAGAGCGCATTGTCCGTTCGCCGCAGGATGCGTGCAGGCACCGGGCTGAGCGGGGCGATATCGTCGTGAAAGGCCTGTTCGTTTTCCATCGCGCGGCCTGCGGTGGCGCGAAAGGTCTTCCGGACCGCCTTGCGGCCGTTCCACTCGACCAACTCGACCTTGGCGCGATGCTTGTGCCGGCTGAGCGAGGCGATCACCCTGTCGGTCGTGGCGATGTCGACGCGGCGTTTGGCGATCCGCGCCTGCAACGTCTCCAGTTGCCGCTGCGGCAGCAGGGCCCGCGCGATCCTGTCGGCCAGCCGGCCATCCGCCGCCACACGCAGGTGATGCCGCGCAGGGCCCAGGATCATGCCGAGGTGATAGACCGCGTTGTCGATCGACGGATGGGGGTAGCGCGTTCCCGGGGCGGCGCCGGGGCAGATCATCGGGTTGAAGCCGATCAGCGCGGTCGCGCCCTCGGTGGCGAAATCGGCCGGCAGGTCCGGGTGATGCGCCGCGGCCAGGTCGCGCTGCGCGAAAAGCTCGACGCCACGCCGTTCCAGCGCGGCCACGGTCCGCCGCAGATCCTCGGCAGACAGGGCAGCCGTCGCGAGGACGACGCAGAGCCCGGACAGGGTTTGGGGGTCTGGAGGTGGGTGCATCACGATCGCGACCACGCCAGGTATTGCCGAGATGCGAACTGCACGGCGCGGCGCGGCCAGAAAATCGCGCGCAGCTGCATCTTCGCGACCGGCCGGATGGCTGGCACCACGGGCGCCAGCAGCAGCGGCGCGAGCGTGTAGGAGATCAGCGTCGCATATGCTGCGCCCTCGGCCCCGTAGATCGGGATGAGCACGAGGTTGCAGGCGACGTTGGCCACCGCGCCCGTGAGGTTGATGATCGCCGAGCCCCAGAAGAGACCGTCCGCCAGAAGCTGCTTGTCGATCAGCTGCCGCGTGGCGAAGACGACCCCGACCCAGACCTGGATCTGCAGCAACGAGACCGCGCCCGCGTAGGCGTCCCCGAACAGCAGCCAGATGACGGGGGCGGCCCAGAAGATGCTGGTCGCCGCCACGCAGGTGCCGAAGGCCGCGAAGAGATCCATCGCCTCCTGCATGCGCCGCCTGTAGTGCACGGGGTCTTCGCCGCGCAGCTCGACCATCCGCGGGAAGGCTGCCATCGCCAGGGTCGAAGGCAGGATGTACCAGGCCTCGGACATGCGCGCGGCGACCGCGTATAGCCCTGTCGCCTCCTTGCCGACCATGTTCGACAGGAAGACGATGTCGATCTTGAGGTAGATCACCGTCGAGATCGAGCCCAGCAGCAGCGGCAGCGCGTTGCGCGCGTAGCGGCGCATGAGGACGCGGTCGACCTGCATGCGCGGCGGCGTGCCCGCCTTCAGGTAGTAGGCCAGCCCCGAGGCGCAGCCCTGTCCGATGGTCTCGAAGCCGTTCGCGATGATGAAGGCATCGACCGGCATGTCGGCCAGCACGAGCCCGACCTTGAGCAGGCTGAAGCAGGCCAGCACGCAGACCTCGACCATCACGAAGATGCGCGGCTTCTGCGAGGCGATGAACTGCTCCTTGATCGTGTCGAAGACCTGGAACAGCAGCGCGATGCCCAGGAACAGACAGAGCAGCGCGATGTTGTCGTGTTCTGCCGGAAAGCGGATCGCGATGAAGAGCATCGCGCCGATGGCGACCAGCGTGCCCATGAACCGCATGGCGGCGATCGTGCCGAGGATGCGGGGCGCATCGTCGGGACGGCTGGCGTATTCGCGCAGCGAGAGGTTCCGCAGGCCGAGGGTCGTGATCGGCAGCATCATCACGACGAGCGACACCGCGTAGTTGAGCACCCCGAAGCCGTCGGGGCCGAGGTGCCGCGCCAGCACGACGCCCAGCACCAGCGAATTGAACATGTTGACGACCTGCCGCGCCAGCAGCCAGCCCGCGGACTTCAGCAGCCTGGCCCGGACGTCCGAGACGGTCGGCATGCGCAGCTTCATTCGGGGCTCCGGTGCATGGTCTGGTCGGCGCGGATCTCTGCGGCATCCACGCGAAAGGTCAAGCTGAAGCGTCTCATGCGGAGGTCATCCCGTGACCTTGTGACCGGGCCGGGCGCGCCGCCGCGACACGCGATCCCGCGAGGTGCCAGGTGGTCGCGCAGAGCAGGGCGACGAAGATGACACCCTCGGGCCGGTTGAAGAAGGACGTCCCGAGGCTGCCGATCGCCAGTGCCGCATAGCCCGACATGAGCGGCGCGACCGCGGCGCGCGGCACCCGGCGCAGCGTCATCGAGACATGCCATAGAAGGATGCCCAGCCACAGGCCGAGCCCGAGGATGCCGGTCTGGAAGAGCACGCGCAGGTACTCGTTGTGGGGATGGGTTTCGATGTAGCTCACCTGCGCGTCGGGGCCGTAGCCGACCAGGTGGGTGAGCAGCCCGCCGTCGATGTAGCTCTGAATGTAGGCGGCCCCGATATAGGCCCGCGCCGAGAGGATGTCCTTCTCGGCGGCGCTGAATTCCTGCGGCGGCTTCACGAGGTTGCCGATCTCGGTGAAGGCCGTGCCGAGTTCCGCGAAGCGCTCGGCCGGCAGCATCGGGAGGACGGCGAGCGTTCCGAGAAGCGCCAGGACGAGGGGCAGGGGGCTGCGCCGCGTGCGCGGCCGGCCGGTGTCGGCCAGGCGCAGGATCACCGCGACGAGGAACGGCAGGCAGGCCAGGATCAGGGTGCGGTAATTCGCCAGCACCATCGAGGCGAGGCACAGCCCCACCGCCGCGAGCAGCCATGCCCGTTTCTTCCAGGGGTAGACCGTGACCAGCCAGACCGCGCAGAGCGCGACGGTCGAGTAGACGGCCTCGTGCACGAAGTTGCCGATGTAGGCGACGGTGCCGTCCTGACCGATCATCGACCGCCCGAGCGCGACCGAGAGCAACTGCTGCCCGACCGGCAGCGAGAAGACCGCCAGCAGGCAGCCCAGCACCGGGCGGATGCCGTGGCGGTCCAGCGCCCGGTGCACCAGCAGGGCGATCACCACGAACATGATCCACAGCGTCATCGCGTTGATGAGCGCGTCGCCGCGCCCGTTCAGAAGCCCGCTCAGCAGGGTGATCCCCGCAAGCCCGAGAAAAGGCAGCAGGCGTGGAAGGCGCAGGCGCGAGAGCGGCAGGATCATCAGCGTGGCCATGACGGCAGCAAGCGTTCCGAGCGCCAGCAGCGACTGGCCCGCCGCGACGGGCTGCGTCGGGGTCTCGCCCAGCCCGGTCAGCGCGAAGCGAAACCAGATCAGCAGGATCACAGCCTTTGCGAGCGGGTCATCCCCGAGCGCGCGAAGCTGGCGCAGGACCAGCGCCAGGCTTGCCGCGATCGTCAGGAGCGAGACCACCATCCACATGCGCCGGCTCGCCCTCCCTCATGCCTTGCCGCTCGCGGGCAGGCCGGGCCGGTCCGCACGCGGCAGTCTGCTGAGCGGCGCGAGCGCGTCGCGCGGCATGATGTTCAGCGCGAAGGCGCTCACGGCGATGCCGACCTCGTTCAGGGCCTGCAGGCATTGCAGCACGCTGGCCTGCCGCGAGCGGTTCCAGGCACAGGTGACGACCGTGTAGTCGGCAAGCTGCCCGATCTCGAGCAGCCCGGCGGACATCGGCATCGCTGGGGCATCGACGATGATGACGTCGGCCCCCAGCAGGGCATCCTTGCGATCGCGCAGGTTGCTCTCGATCGCGACTTCGGTCTCGATGAGGTCAAGCACCTCCTCGGAGTAGTCGACAAATCCGAAGCCCGAGCGTTTGAACTCCTTGGTGCGGGCGAAATCCGAGAGCCACCCGTCCTCGTCGGCGTTCACGAGGGTGGTGGAATAGTTGCGGCTGAAGGTCTCGGCCAACAGCAGGCTGAGTGTCGACTTGCCGTCACCCTCCTCGGGCGAGGTGACCATGATCAGCGTGGACCAGTCCTTGGACTTGGGCATCAGGTAAAGCTGGAACCAGCGCAGCGCGACGCCGAGATCCGCATCGGGCGTGTCACGGACGAACTTCAGGATGTCCTGCGGTTTGCGGACCGGCCCGACGCGGGGCAGGGGCACGAGCGCGCCGAACTCGCGCAGCTCGGCCGGATCGACCGGGTCCGCGCGGGGGCCTTTCGGCGTGCGCAGGAAGGCGAGGTAGAGCAGCATCGCTGTGGCGGCGCCGATCCCGGCCAGCACGGCGAGCTTGGCCTTCTGCGGCGCCACGGGGTTCGAGGGCTTGTCGGCCTCGGCCACGAGACGGGCGCCGGGCGACTGGAACTGGCTGCGCTCGCGCGCCTCCTTCTGGCGCAGCAGGAAACGTTCGTAGACGTTGCGCGAGGCCTCGACCTCGCGCTGGAGGGCGGCGAGCCTCAGGTCGTCCTGCCGGCTGTCGACCAAGGCACCGCGCGTGTCGCGGATATCGGCCTCGAGCTTGGTGAGCCGGTCCTCGACCACGCCGATGCGAACGTCGAGCCCCGACACGAGCCGTCCGGTCTCGCTTTCGAGCAGGCTCACGAGCTGGCGGCGCGCCTCCTGCGTGGCGCGGGTCTGCGGGTGGTCGCCGTATTCCGCCTGCAGCTCGACGATGCGGCTGTCGGTCTGGGCCAGCCGCTCGACCAGGGCGGTGAGCGTGGGCTGGGCGGCCGCAGTGGCGAGGGTCGCGTAGTTTTCCGCCTCGCGCAGCTGAGAAATCTCGGCGCGCTGCGCCGAGAGGTCGCCGCGCTGCTTGGTGAGCTGGACCATCTGGGTCGTGAGTTCGGCAAGCTGCGCCTCGAGGTCGCCGGAGACGGCGCGGCCGGCCTCGATCATCTCGCGGCGAACGCTCGAGAGCTGCGCCTCGTTGTCCTCCAGCTGGGCCCGAAGCTCCGCGGCCCGTTCCTCGAGCCAGGCGGTGGCGCGCTCGGCGGCCTCGCGTTTCACCTCGACCTGGCGCTCGATGTAGTGGCGGGCGACGGAATTGCTGATCGCGGCGGCAAGGCGGGCGCTTTCCGAAGTGGTCGAGATCTCGATCACCCGCGACTCGCCGATGCTGCGCACCGAGACCGCGTCCCGCAGCGACCGCGCCGTTCGGGCGAGCGGATCGCTTGGCGTGTCGTCCTCGGGTTCTGCCGTGCCGGTGAGCTGGTCGATCAGCCCCGAGACGGCGCCGCGCAGCCGGTCGACCGGCGTGGGATCGCGCAGGGCCGAGTTGAACTCGGCACGCTCCACGAGGTCGAGTTCGTCCGCGACCGCGCGCATGATCTCGGGCGAGCGCATCATGATGATCGCGCTTTCCAGCGTGGCGATGCCGTCGGGGGCCTCGGGCACGGCATTGGGGATGTCGATGACGGGCGCGGCGGCAGCCTCGAGCAGGACCTGGCTGTCGGCCTCGTAGGTCGGCGTGACCTGCGTGAGCGCGGCGAAAGCCAGTGCCGTCGCCGCGACGGCGGTCAGCAGCAGGCGCAGCTTGGCCGACAGCGCGACCTGCAGCAGCGACACGCCATCGCCTTCGGAGGCATGACCCGCGCCACCGCCACCGTCACGACCGAACCTGTCACCATACTCTTGCGTCACGTTGGCGTTTCCTGCCCGTTCTTCGAGCGTGCGAGATCATTGGCCGAAACCTCCGGCCAGTCGTCACCGGTAAATGTCCTGGGATGGACCTGCAGCGTTCCTGTGCCCCATACCGCGTCTGAAATGTGTCGGCACTGAGGCGTTCCGTGGGCATTTTTCTCATTTTTGCCAGAAGATGCCAGCCCTGTCGCGGCCAGGGCGTACGTCGGGTTGCGGCATGCCCGTCGTCAGCGGTCGCAGGTGCGGAAGAAGGGATGCATCTCGCCGGTCCGCCTGGGATCCCGCTCACGATACACGATTTCCGGTGCCTCGCCAGTGCCGCAGGAGATCTGCTCGGGCGAGAGGCGGGGGGCGCCGTTGAAGCGCGAGGCATGGACCACCAATCGTGCGCCGTCGCAATCGCGGAACCAGACCATCGTGCCGGTCGTCGGCTTTTCGATCCGCGTATGCACGAGGTAGTGCGGCCCCGGTCGCCAGAACCGAAGCGGGCGGTTGCCCGGGCCGGTGATCGTCACGTTAACGAGCTGCGTGACCTCGGCCTTGCTGTCGATGGCGGCATCGGCGTTCCACTCCGAGATGGTCAGCCCTTGGGCATAGAGAGCCTTGGCCCCGTCGAGTGTCAGCCCGTCGTAGTTCGTTGTCTCGTAGGAGTCCCACGCGGGCCAGCCCGGGCGCAGGGTCACGTCGGCGAGGAACAGCGAGACGCCCGGGTCGCTCCGGTGCGTCTTGATCGCCGCGCCGTAGCGGTCGTGCGAGCGCATGTCCGAGATCGTCACAGAGGAGAGCGCCAGGCGGCGGTCTTCGCCTTCTGCGCCATGCCGGACCGACAGCCCGAAGCGGGCCTCCGTCAGGCGGGCCTGCCGGACGCGGGCCGGGGTCTCGACCTCGAGCCGGTCCGAGAATGTGCCGCCGATGACGGGCGTGTCGCGGAACGCGTCCTCGATCCAGCCCTGTGCCAGCCGGATCTCGCAGGCCACCGTGCCGTGATCCCGAAAGGCGGCGCCGGGCGCCGCGACCGACAGGAGCAGCGCTGCCAAGACGATCCGGCCCCGTCTCAGACGCGGTTTCACTGCGCCGCCTGCGCGCCCGCTGGCTGCCCGGCGGCGAGTTCGGCCTCGATCCGCTGGCGCATGCGGCCGATGACGATGGGCCAGTCGTAGTGCGTCTCCGCCCGCTCACGCGAGGCCGCGCCCATGCTGGCGCAGCGGTCCGGGTCGTCGAAGAGGGTGGAGAGACGCTCGGCGAGGCTGTCGGCATCTCCCGGTGGGACGAGGTAGCCGTTGACGCCATCCTCGACGATGTCGGGCAGGGCGCCGACCCGCGTCGCGACGACGGGAAGCTGCTGCCACATCGCCTCGACGAAGACGTTGCCGAAGGGTTCCAGCCGCGTGGGCATGCAGAAGACCGAGGCGCGGGCGTAGTGAGCGGGCAGCGTTTCGAGCGGGACGCGGCCGAGGTAGTCGACGCCGGTCAGGTCCTCGGTCTCGGGCACGCGGCCGATGACGGTCAGGCTGGCGTCGGGGTGCCGGTCCTCGAGCTTGCGGAAGGCCTGCAGGAGCACCGGGCCGCCCTTGCGTTCCCAGTCGTGGCCGACGAAGAGGATTTCCTTGCGCGCGTAGCGTTCGGGCGTGAGCGGCTGTGCCTCGGGGATCGCGGAATTGCTTCCGGTATGGATGCATTCGACCCGGCCCGGGTCCATGCCGTAGTCCTCGACCAGCGAGCGGGTGACGTTCGAGCTCCAGGTGAAGACCGTGGTAGCGTTGTGGTAGATCTCGCGTTCGCAGGCGCGCCAGCCTTCGGAGTAGAGGTCGGATTCGTCGAAGCCGTCGAAGTTCAGGTTCTCGAGGTGAACGTGGTCGGTGTAGATGAAATTCGGCACGCCGGGCACGCTTGCGTCGAAGAGCGACTGGATCTGGATCGTGAAGTCGTAGCGGTCGGGGTCGATCTCGCGCCGCAGGAGATGTCCGATCCAACGGTAGACGAAGGGCGTGCGGAAGAAGGCGTATTTCAGGACCTTCCGCCGGCGCAGAAGGTCCGGCATGTAGCTCACGCCCGCCACGGCCGCCGCCGTGACCATCCGCAACCGTGCGCGCTTCATCAGGTCGGTGACGTAGATCACCTCGATCTCGAAATCGGGAAAGGCCTGCTGGATCGCCTTGAGCGTGCTGCGCGTGGCCACGGGGGCGGGCGGCGACGGGTTCAGCGAGATCACCGCGAGTCTTTTCTTCGCCATCAATCCCTCGTTCACACAAAGCCCCCGTCCGAGGCATTGAGTTCAGAGATCCTGGCGGAAGGCAAGGGAGGGGCGTCGCGGGCACGAGTGCGGCCGGCGTCAAAAAAAAACGGCGGGCCGGTGTGGCCCGCCGCACGAACGTACGAGGAAACTCTTTACTGTCGAGCCTTGGCTCAGGCGGCCTTTGCTGCGGCCGTCTTGGCGGTCGATGCCGCTTTCTTGGTGGTGGTCTCGCCAGCCTTGGCGGTCACGTCGGTGAACTGGCCACCGGCGGATTGTGCCACCTGCGAGAAGGCCTCGGAGGCTTTCTGGGCCACCTGCATCTGCGCCTGTGCGAAGTCGGTCATCGCGGGGCCGTAGTCGGCCGGGTTGGTGCGCACTGCGGTCAGCTTGCGCATGTTGCCGAAGGTCTCCTGCGCGGAGCTGGTCATGATGTCCGTGGTCTTGGCCGCGGTGTCGACGGCGATGCCGGTCATCTTCTCGTTCATGTCGGCAAAGGTCTTGAGGCTGTCGCCGAAGGCCTTGGTGTCGAACATGTTGGGCATGTCGGCGAAGAACTTGGTGAAATCGGTCTGCGTTGCCATGTCGGCTCTCCTTGGTCTGAATCGGGTCCGTTTCGCTGCTGAGCCCTAGATAAATGCTGCAGTGCAGCATTTCAACAGTGCAGTTGCAGAAATCCTGTGACGGCCGGTCTGGCGCGCACGGATGCGGTGCCTGGCGCGCGGCGGTCATCGTGGGCGGCGCACCCCGGAGCTAGGCCGTCGATTCATCTTTCGGGGCGCGGTCCAGGCCCTTTCAAGCGCGGTTTCCGGTTCGATTTCCGCCGAACGCATATTTTTGCCGTTCCCGGCGAGGGCGGCTCATGCTGACCTTGGGGAAGGATAGGCGAGCGTGTCGATGAACAGGTCCTGCGCACATGACACCAACTTTTCGGATGACGATCCGTGCCCTCGGCGGCTCGCGCCGACCTGTCCCTTGCCCGCACGGCCAGGCCGAACATCCGACGGGCCGTGCGGCATCCCGCGGCTCTCACCAGACTGGACCACAGCATGAAACTGCAGGCCTCTCTTTTGGCCGGTATCGGCGTCGCCCTTCTCGCCGGCTGCGTCGAGGATACCGGTCCGACCGGGACCGCGCCCGCCATGGGGCGGCCCGCCGTGGGCAGCGAATACGACCTCAGCGCCTTCGAGGGCGCCCGGGCGGGGCAGGCCGAGGGCGGCATCAATGCCCTGGGCTACGAGGCGGTGCGCACCCAGGGACTGACGACCTGGTACTTCAACCGCTCCACCGGTGCTTGCGCTCGGATTACCACGTCCGACGGGCGCTACTCGGAGGTCACGATGCTTCCGGCCGAGGACTGCTGACACTCGGTCCGGGCTTGCCCGTCTGCGCTGCGGACGGGCTCTCCGTCCAGCCGTGTGTCTTACCTCGGCACGGCTGGACGGAGTCTCGGGCGGCCCCGGGGGTGACTGGGCGCCCGCCGCGATCCTGTGCCGGGGTCGCGGGGCAGGATCATCGGCACGACAGACCACTGGAACCGGAAGAGGAACCGACATGCCCAGCCAGACAGCTTCGACCCGTCGCGCGGCCCTTGCAGGCGTGCTTGCCGCCCTGGTGCTAGCGGCGGTCGCGTGGATGCCTGCGTCTGCGCAGGAGAGCCGGCGGATCGAGTTCGCCCCGGGAGCGACGAGCACGACGATCAACGACACCATCCGTGGCAGGGAATGGCGCGACTACGTCCTGAACGCGCGGGGCGGTCAGACCATGGTGGTCTCGCTGGCGGTGACGGGCACCAACGGCAACGGCTCGGCCTTCTTCAACATCCTGCCGGCGGGGCAGGACTACGGCGGGCCCTACGTCGGCAGCACCGACACCGACCGGCGGGCCGAGATCACCGTGCCCTCCGACGGCGATTGGGCGATCCGTGTCTATCTCATGGGCAACGACCGGGACGCGGACAAGACCGTCGGCTATTCGATCGACGTCTACATCGCGCCGGGTGGTGGCAGCGGGGCTTCGGCCGGTGCGGGCGCCGCTGTCGTCTCGGTGACCGGCGTGCCCTCGGGCGATCTGCTGAACGTGCGCGCCGGGCCGGGCACGGGCAACCGTATCGTCGGGGCTTTGGCGAACGGCGACCGGGTCCGACGTCTGCGGTGCGAGACCCACGGCAGTTCGCGCTGGTGCGAGATCGAGATGATGACCGACATGCGCGAGCGCGGCTGGGTGAACGCGCGCTACCTCGACGAGTGAGCGGCCCGGCTCGTGCGGACGTGCGACGGCCCGGCAAGCGCTGCGCTTGAACCGGGCCGTGGTGCGTTCTTGAGCAAGGTGACGGTGTGCCGTCACTCCGCCGGTTGCAGGGCGCCGCGCGGTTGCAGCGCCGCGTTGGTGGCCAGCCCGCCCACGGCGATGGCGCCGAGCGCCAGGAAGGCGGCGAAGGACAGCGTGGCCGTGCCCGAGAGGCCCGCGCCGACGGTGCAGCCGCCGGCCAGCACGCCGCCGGTGCCCATCAGAAGCGCCCCGACGAGGTAGCGGCCGGTTTCTCGCGGGCTCGAGAAGCTCTGCCACCGGAAGCGGCGCGAGGCGAGAGCGGAAACCAGCGCGCCGACCAGCACGCCGCCGACCAGGCCGGTGCCGAAGGTGGCCGGCACGGCGGTCGAGGCGACGGTCCAGAACAGGCTGTCGGCCATGGGCGAGGTGAACGAGAGGCTCTCCATCGCGATGGGGTCGAAGTCGTCGTAAAGCACCCAGCCGGTGCCCACCCAGCCGGCCGCGACCAGCAGGCCGAGCGCGGCGGCCTGCGCCAGCAGCACCGGGCGGCCGCCCGAGCGCAGCGCCACGGCCAGTGCCACCGCGGCGATGAGCGCGGTCCAGACCAGCGCGCCGCCGGGCAGCGCGGCAAAGCCGGTGGCCGAGCCGAGGTCGACCGAATAGGCGCCGAGCGAGGTGCGCACGGGGGCCAGCACGCCTTTGAGCGTGGCATGGGCCGCGATGGCGAAGACCGCGAGCACTGTCAGCGCGCGCAGGTTGCCGGTGGCTGTGAGGACGGTCAGACGCGAGATGCAGCCGCGGGTCAGCACCATGCCGGCGCCGAACATCAGGCCGCCCGCGACGATGGCCAGCACGGGCAGGGCGGCGGCGTGGTAGCGGTGGCTGTCGAAGGCGACCCAGCCCATCGAGGCGGCAAGCTGCGTGCCGATGAGGGCGGCGGCGAAGCCGGTCAGCCAGACGCCGCGCGCCGAGCGCGCGTCCTCGCCCACGAGCCCACGGCGGAAACAGAATTTCGTGCGTTCGGCGAGGATGCCGAAGAGCGCGCCGAGGATCAGGCCGAAGAAGACGGCGACCTGGGGCGCGGTATAGGATTCGAAGCCGAGGGTCTCGAACGATGGGTGTCCTCCGGTGCAGGATTTCTTCCCAGATGCCGCGCGCGGGGGCTCGTGGCAAGCCGCGCCGCGGCACTTTGTCCCGCGTGCGCCGGAACGTTGTTCGTCAGGGCGCCCGACTGCGGAAGATATGTTCATATGCTTCGATATGCATGGGATGCCCGTTCCCCTGCCGCGCGCCCGGACGGGCGCGCGTTCTTTTTCGGGATTTTCGCCGGGAAACGGTTCTCAGCGGCCCCGGATCCGCGGATCGAGGGCGTCGCGCAGGCCGTCGCCGAGGTAGTTCACCCCCAGCACGGTGAGCGAGATCGCGATTCCCGGCAGCATGACGCGCTCGGGGAAGTCCTCCATCCGGGCCACCGCGTCGGCGAGCATCTTGCCCCAGGTTGGGAAGTCCGAGGGGAAGCCCACGCCGAGGAAGGACAGCGCGCTTTCGGTGATGATCGCCGTGGCCAGGCCCAGCGTCGCCGAGACCATGATCGGCGAGAGCACGTTGGGCAGCAGGTGCCGCTTGATGATCTGGAAGGGCCGGGTGCCGATGGAGCGTGCCGCGAGCACGAACTCGCGTTCCTTGAGGGCGAGGATGTCGCCGCGCACGATCCGCGCCGTGGGCATCCAAGAGGTAATGCCGACCACCGTCACGATCAGGATGAACATGCCGCCCTCGGGCCCGAAGTTGGCGCGCAGCGGCTGCCGGAAGAGCGTCACCGCCACCAGCAGCAGCGGCAGGATCGGCAGCGACAGGAAGAGGTCGGTCAGACGCATGAGCGGGCCGTCGAGCTTGCGGAAGTAGCCCGCGACCACGCCGATGCCCGCGCCGATGATGAGCGAGAGCAGCATCGCCGCCCAGCCCACCGCCATCGAGGCGCGGCCGCCCGCGATCAGCTGCGCGAGGTTGTCGCGCCCCAGCTGGTCCGAGCCGAGCGGGTGCGCCCAGCCGACGTCGGCCTCGCTGTTCCAGATCGCGGTGTAGATCGGCCGCATGTCCTTGGCCCGGATGTCCAGCGCCTGCGGGTCGAGCGTCCAGAGCCAGGGGCCCACCAGCACGCCCAGCGTGATGAAGAGAAGGAAGGCGCCGCCCACCATGGCGCCCTTGTGCTTGCGGAACTGCTCCCAGACGTCGCGCCACTTGCTGCGCGGGGGCTTGTCCGGCCCCTTGTCCTTGAGCGCTTCGATGGGAACGGGGGAGGCGGGAACGGGCTCAGTCATAGCGGATCCTCGGGTCGAGAAGGCCGTAGAGGATGTCGGCGATCAGGTTGAAGAGCACGATGAGGAACGCGAAGATGAAGGTCAGCGTCATCACCATCGGCAGGTCGTTGGCAAAGAGCGCGGTGATCAGAAGCTGGCCGATGCCGTTCACCTTGAAGACGTTCTCGGTGATGATGGCGCCGCCGAAGATGGCGGGGACCCCCAGCGCGATGACCGTGACCACCGGGATCATCGAGTTGCGCAGCACGTGCACCATGACCACGATCGCTTCGCTCAGGCCCTTGGCCCGCGCGGTGCGCACGTAGTCCTGGTTGAGGTTGTCGAGCATCGAGGCGCGCATGTAGCGCGAGAGCTGCGCCGTGGTCTGCAGCGCCAGCACCATCACCGGCATGATCATCTGGCTCAGCTGGTACTTGAAGCTGGCCCAGTCGGTGACCTCGTGCGTGGTGTCGTAGATCGACGGGAACCAGCCCATCTGCACCGAGAAGATCACGATCAGCAGCGGACCGGTGAAGAACGGCGGGATCGAGAAGCCCACCATGGTGATGAACGTGCCCGCCTGGTCGAAGACGGAATACTGGCGGTAGGCGGAATAGATCCCGATGGGCAGCGCGATCAGAACGCCGACGATGTAGGACATGCCCACCACCCAGAGCGTCTGCGGGATGCGCTGGAGCACGATCTCCATCACCGGCGAGCGGGTCTGCCACGAGATCACGCGCAGCTCGTCCTGGTAGAGCTGGGTGTCGGGCAGCCAGCCGAAGAGGGCGGTCTCCGAAGTCATCCAGTCGACGAGCACCTTGGGCTCGGTCCAGAAGACCTGCACGAGCCATTTCCAGTACTGCACGAGGGGCGGCTCGCCGAGGCCGAGCGCCTCGCGCATCATCTGTTTCACCTCGGGCGGCACGGTCAGCGGCACCTGCGCCATCGGATCGCCGGGCGCGAGTTGCAGCAGCATGAAGATCACGAAGCTGATGAACAGCAGCGTCGGGATCGCCAGGACCAGTCGTCGGACGGCGTATGTCAGCATCGGGGAAGCCTCGGGCAGGGCCGGCCGGCGGGTGCCGCGGGCGTGGCGGGCACGGCCGGGATGAGGTCATGGCGAGGGGCGTGGCGGGATGCGGCGGGCCGGTCGCACCGCGCGGCGCGTTCACAGGTCCGGAGAATGTCGGGCATGGGGCGCTTTCGCAGGGGCACGCCCCCACACCGAGCGGGGGCGTGCGTCGTGTCGGTCAGACGATCACTCGTCGATGCGGTACCAGTCGGCGGCGTTCCACAGCTCGCTGTCCCAGGTGTTCAGCACCACGCCGCCCAGCGTGTTGGAGTGCGCCGAGACACGGCCGCGGTCCACCAGCGGAACGATGGTCATGCTTTCCTTGGTCAGCATGTCGTTGAGCTTCTTGGCGATTTCGCCGCGCTTCTCCAGCTCGCCGGTCTTGGCCAGCTCGTCGAGCATCGCGTCGTATTCCTCGTTGCAGAAGCGGTTGATGTTCTCGCCCTGCCACTGGCTCGACGGCTTCGGCTCGTTGCCGCAGCGGTACATCGAAAGGTAGCTCTGCGGGTCGGTGCCGTCGAAGTTGTTCGCGTACATCTCGACGTCCGCATAGAACTTCTGGAAGGTGTCGGGCGAGCCCGGGTCACCGCCGAAGAACACGGAGCTGTCGACGTTGCGCAGCTCGGTCTCGACGCCGATCTGGCGCCACCAGTCCTTGATGAGGGCCTGGAAGTCCTGGCGCACCGCGTTGGTCGAGGTCTGGTAGAGCAGCGAGAGCTTCTCGCCGTCCTTTTCGCGGACGCCGTCACCGTCGGTGTCGGTCCAGCCGGCCTCTTCCAGCAGCGCCTTGGCGCCCTCGAGGTCCTGCGTCAGGCACTCGGTGTTGTCCGAGGCATAGAGCTCGGGCGCGGGCACCAGGTTGCAGGTCGCGCGGCCGGCCTGGCCGTAGCCCACCTCGACCAGCAGCTCGCGGTCGATCGCCATGGAGAGCGCGCGGCGGACCTTCTCGTCCGACAGGATCGGGTGCGGATGCGCGACGGTCGAGCGCTCGCCCTCGGGCAGGTCGGGGGAGGGATCGGTGAGGTTCATCTCGATCCGCTCGACCAGCGTGCCGAATGCCGAGACCGGCGTGCCTTCGCCGCCCTCGGCCATCGAGGCCAGGACGTCGGGCGCGAGCTGAAGGTTCCAGGCGTAGTCGTATTCGCCGGTCTGCAGCACCGCGCGGGCCGCCGCCTCTGCGTCACCGCCGCCCTTGAAGGTCACGGTCGCGAAGGCGGGCTTCTCGGGGTCGCGGTAGTTGGGGTTGGCCGAGAGCGAGATCACGTCGTTCGGCTTGAACTCGTCGACCACGAAGGGGCCGGTGCCGATCGGGTTGAAGTTGGCCTCGGTGCAGGTCGATGCGGCCGCGCCGACGCAGTCCTCGAACTGGGCCTTCTGCAGGATGGGCGATTGGCCGCCCATGAAGGGGCCGTAGGGGTTCGGCATCGGCTTGTCGAAGTTGACCACGACGGTCAGGTCGTCGGGGGTCTCGATGCTCTCGACGCCGGTGAACTTGGCGAACTGCGCGCAGCCGCCCTCGGGGGCCATGCAGTAGTCGGCGGTGAACTTGACGTCGGCCGAGGTCACGGGCGAGCCGTCGGACCACAGCAGGCCTTCCTTCAGCTTCCAGGTGATCTGGGTCAGGTCCTCGCTCACGCCGCCGTTCTCGACGGTGGGGATCTCGGCGGCGAGGTAGGGCACCAGCGCGCCGGTCTCGTCGTAGCGACCCAGCGGTTCCAGCACCAGCGACGCGGCCTCGATGTCCTTGGTCCCGCCCGAGAGATAGGGCGTCATGATGGACGGCGCCTGCCAGTAGATGATGTTGACGTTGCCGTCCTCACCGCGTTCCGCCTGCACGGCGGGCGCGAGCACGGAGGCGGCCGCGGCCCCGAGCATTAGGGTCTTCAGTTTCATAAGTCTCTCCTTGTTGGACACCAGTTGTCCTGATGCATCGCTCTGCCGGCGGGTTCGGCGCGGGCCCTCGGAGGCCCGTGACCTCCCACTCTGCGAAATATCGAAACAGAACGTCTACAAATTGCAAGCTTTGCCTTGGCGCAACGTGGCGGCAGGTTTGACACCGCGAGAGACCTGTCGCTAGCGTTTGCAGATAGACTGACCGGAGCTTTCCCATGCTGGACAATCCCATCGCCCGGATCGACCGCCTGCGCGTCGAGTTCGAGACCAAGGACGGGCGCATCGCCGGCGTCGAGGATGTGAGCTTCGAGGTGGGGGCGGGCGAGACCGTCTGCATCGTCGGCGAATCCGGCTCGGGCAAGTCGGTCTCGTCGCTCTCGCTGATGCGCCTGATCGAGTACGGCGGCGGCGAGATCGCCGGCGGCCGGATGATCTTCGACCGGCGCGAGGGCGGGCCGCTGGACCTGGCGACCGCCGACCAGGACGTGATGCGCGACATCCGCGGCGACGAGATCGGCATGATCTTCCAGGAGCCGATGACCGCGCTCAACCCGGTCTTCACCGTCGGACGGCAGCTGACCGAGGGGCTCCGTGTGCACCGCGGCATGAGCCGCGAGGAGGCCGAAGCCCGCGCGCTGGAGCTGATGAAGCAGGTGCGCATCCCCGAACCCGAGCGGCGGCTCAAGCAGTATCCGCACGAGCTCTCGGGCGGCATGCGGCAGCGCGTGGTGATCGCCATGGCGCTGGCCTGCAAGCCGCGCCTGCTGATCGCGGACGAGCCGACGACGGCACTCGACGTGACGATCCAGGCCGAGATCCTGGCGCTGATGGACCGACTCAAGCGCGAGACCGGCACGGCGGTGATGTTCATCACGCACGACATGGCGGTGGTGGCGCAGATGGCCGACCGCGTGGTGGTCATGTTCCGCGGCCACAAGGTCGAGGAGGGGCCGGTCGAGGAGATCTTCGAGCACCCCAAGCACCCCTACACCAAGGCGCTGCTGGCCGCCGTTCCGAAGCTGGGCGAGATGCGCAGCAAGTCGTTGCCCGAGCCGATGAAGCTGCTGGGCCGCGAGCAGGACGAGATCAAGCCGATCCCGGGCACCGACCGGCCGCTGCTGAAGGTCGAGGGGCTGACGACGCGATTCCCGGTCAAGGGCGGCTTCTTCCGCCGCACCGTGGCCAACGTGCACGCGGTCGAGGATGTGAGCTTCACCATCAACAAGGGCCAGACGCTGAGCCTCGTGGGCGAGTCCGGCTGCGGCAAATCGACTGCAGGGCGCTCGCTGCTGCGGCTGGTCGAGCCGCAGGCGGGGCGGATCGAGCTCGACGGCACCGACGTGATGGGGCTCGGGCCCAACATGCTGCGCGAGGCGCGGCGCGACATGCAGATGATCTTCCAGGATCCCTTTGCCTCACTCAATCCGCAGATGAACCTCGCGGACCAGGTGGCCGAGCCGATGCGCAACTTCGGCACCCATTCCGGCAAGGAGATGCAGGAGCGGGTGGCGATGCTCTTCGACCGGGTGGAGCTGCCGCGCAGTTTCATGCGCCGCTTCCCGCACGAGCTGTCAGGCGGGCAGCGCCAGCGCATCGCCATCGCCCGTGCGCTCGCGCTCTCGCCCAAGCTGATCGTGGCGGACGAGGCGGTGAGCGCGCTGGACGTGAGCGTGCAGGCCCAGGTGCTCAACCTGATGATGGAGCTGCAGGCCGAGATGGGGCTGAGCTATCTCTTCATCAGCCACGACATGGCCGTGGTCGAGCGTGTGAGCCACAACGTCGGCGTGATGTATCTGGGCCGGATCGTCGAGATCGGCACACGCGCGGCGGTCTTCGAGAACCCGCAGCACGCCTATACCCGCGCGCTCATGAAGGCGGTGCCGATCGCCGATCCGCGCCGGCGGAAGTCCGAGAAGGACCTGAACTTCAAGCCGATCCCGTCGCCGATCCATCCCGTCGGCTACGAGCCCGAGCCCAACGTCTACCAGGAGGTCGACCCGGGGCATTTCGTGCTGACCTCGGACAGCGGGTACTGAGGCGGAGCGCGAGGCTGGGAACGGGCCGGTGCCCGCCCGGGGGGCGGACAGGCTCTGGCCCGGCGGGCTTCGCCCTTGATTCCGGACCGGGGAGAGTGACCTGAGGGTCCATCTGTCATTCCAGGCCGATTGAAGGTGCCGCCTTGAGACTCGTCAGGCCAGTTCTCCGCACCCTCGCGCTGCTTCTCGTCGGCCTCCTGCTCGTCGCCTGCGCGCAGCAGGTCCGGCTGACCGAATGGTCCGACCCGCCCGCGCCACGCGACGGCGCGCTGCGCATCGCCACGCTCAACGTGCATTACATCGACCTGCGCTCGAGCGGTGACGGCCCCTGGACCCGCGCCGGCTGGGAGCGGCGCAGGCCCGCGCTGACCGCCGCCGTGGGCGACATGCAGGCCGACATCATCGCCTTCCAGGAGATGGAGAGCTTTCGCGGCGGCAACGACGATTCGAACAACCTCGCACGCCGCCACCTGCTCGAGGCCCACCCGGACTACGAGGCCGCCGCGACGGGCGACTGGCGCGCGTTCCCCTCGACGCAGCCGATCTTCTACCGCAGCGACCGCTTCGAGCTGCGCGACCAGGGCTGGTTCTTCTTCTCAGACACGCCCGACGTCATCTACTCGCGCACCTTCGACGGGTCCTGGCCGGCCTTCGCCTCCTGGGCCGAGTTCGCACCAGTTGGGGGCGGCCCGGCCTTTCGCGTCGTGAACCTGCACTTCGAGTATCGCAGCGCCTCGAACCGGCGGCTCTCGGCCGAGCTGGTGGCGGAGCGGATCGCGCCTGTGATCGGGCAGGGCACGCCGGTGATCGTCGCCGGTGACCTGAACGCCCTGCACGGCTGGCGCGTGATGGAGATCCTCGAGAGCGCCGGCCTGCGATTCCCGCGCGTGCCGGCGGCGACCTACCACCTCAATCGCGGTATCAACCTGCTCGGGCCCATCGACCACGTGGGCCTCACGCCCGACCTGCAGGTCTCGGCCGGACCGTTCGTATTGCAACGAAAATACGCAGGGCAGTGGCCCTCCGATCATTACCCCGTCCTGCTCGACGTGACGCTGCCCTGACCCCTGTTCCTCGGCCGCGGGGCGGGCTAGGTCAGGGCAGAGCACCATGAAAGGCCCCGCATGACCGCGCGACTCAGCCCCCGCGAGATCCTCGACAAACTCGTCTCCTTCCCGACCGTCAGCCGCGACCCCAACCTGCCGCTCATCGACTGGGTCGAGAGCTACCTCGCCTCGCACGGCATCGAGAGCCACCGCCATCCGCATCCGCGCGAGCCCGAGGCGAAGGCCGCGCTCTTTGCCCACGTGGGCCCCGAGATCGAGGGCGGCGTGGTGCTGTCGGGTCATACGGACGTGGTGCCGGTCGAGGGGCAGGACTGGTCGAGCGACCCCTGGACCGTGACCGAACGCGACGGCTGCCTCTACGGGCGCGGAACCACCGACATGAAGGGCTTCGACGCGCTGTCGATCTGGGCGCTGGTCGAGGCGAAGCATCGCGGCGTGAGCCGGCCGCTGCAGATCGCGCTCAGCTACGACGAGGAGATCGGCTGCGTCGGCGGGGCCGACATCGTCGCGGCCATGCAGGGCGTGGTGCCCAAGGCCAATGCCGTGATCGTGGGCGAGCCGACCGAGATGCACGCGGTGACCGGCCACAAGGGCGGGGTGAATTTCCGCGTGCACGTCCACGGCTACGAGGTGCACAGCTCGATCCTGCACACGGGCGTTTCGGCGATCATGTGGGGCATCAAGCTGATCGAGTGGGCGAACCGGGTCAACGCCGAGAACGCTGCCGCGACGCCCGATCCCACCGCCGCGCTCTTCGAGCCGCCCTATACCAACGTGCACGTGGGCCAGATCCACGGCGGCACGGCGCACAACATCACCGCCAAGGACTGCGAGTTCGGTCTCGGTTTCCGCGTGGTCCCGGGCGAGGACCCGCAGGACTGGGCGCGGCGCTTCCGCGAGGAGGTCGCACGGCTCGAGGCCGAGATGCAGGCGGTGCGCCCCGAGGCGCGGATCGAGGTCACGCCGATGTTCGAACTGCCGACCTTCGTGCCGACACAGGACAACACGGCCGAGGAGCTGGTGCGCGCGATCACCGGCGACAACGAGACCCGGCAGGTAAGCTACGGCACCGAGGCCAGCCACTTCCAGGCGGGCGGCTACGACGCGGTGGTCTGCGGGCCGAGCGACATCGCGATCGCGCACAAGCCGGACGAATACATCGAGATCGCCGAGTTCGAGCGCGGCCGCGGTTTCATGGAGAGGCTGCTGGAGCGCCTGGCGTGATCTTTCCCTTCCGCGGCGACGACCCGCCCGAACACGCGGGCGACCTGCCCGAGGCCTGCGATCTCGTGGTCATCGGCGGGGGCGTGATCGGCACCTGCACGGCGCTCTACGCGGCCCGCGCCGGGCTGCGCGTGGCGCTGCTGGAAAAGGGCCGCATCGCCGCCGAGCAAAGCTCGCGCAACTGGGGCTGGATCCGCGTGCAGGGCCGCGACATGGCCGAGATCCCCATCGCGCTCGAGGCGCAGGATCTCTGGACCGCGCTCGACGCGGACTGCGGCGGCCGGCTGGGCGTGCGGACGGTCGGCGTGAGCTACCTCGCGCGGAGCGAGCGCGAGATGGCGGGCTTCGACGGCTGGCTGCAGGAGGCCAAACCGCTGGGCGTCTCCTCGCGCCTGCTGGACGCCGACGAGACAAATGCGCTGGTGGGCGCCGAGAACAGCCCCTGGACCGGCGCGCTGCACACGCCCACCGACATGAAGGGCGAGCCCTGGGTCGCGGTGCCGGAACTGGCGCGGCTCGCGGCCTCCGAGGGCGCGGTTGTGCGCGAGGACTGTGCCGTGCGCGGGCTCGACCTCGAGGCCGGACAGGTGCGTGGCGTGGTGACCGAGCACGGCCGCATCCGCGCCGACCGCGTGGTGCTGGCGGGCGGGGCCTGGTCCTCGCTGCTGCTGCGCCGGCACGGGATCGACATTCCGCAGCTCTCGGTGCGCTCGACCGCGATGGCGACCGAGGCGCTGCCGCAGGCGGTCAACACGGCCGCCGTGGACGACGGGCTGGCCTTCCGCCCGCGCGCCGACGGCGGCTACACGTTGGCGCCCGCGGGCTTTGCCGAGCTTTTCGTGGGGCCGGATTCGGTGCGGCACCTGAGCCGCTACCTGCCGCTGGCGATCTCGGGCGACTTCGACGTCCACCTGCGCCGCCCCGCGCCGGCGGGCTATCCCGATGCCTGGGGCACGCCCCGGCGCTGGGACGACGCGGAGGAGAGTCCCTTCGAGCGCGTGCGAATCCTGTCGCCCGAGCCGAACGCGGCCAAGGTCATCGAGATGCGCACCCGCTTCGGCGGGCATTTCCCGCAGATGGGCAAGGTGCCGCTGCAGGCCTTCTGGGCGGGGATGATCGACGTGCTGCCCGACGTCGTGCCGGTGGTGGGCCCGGTGCAGCAGCTTCCCGGCCTGACGGTGGCGACCGGCATGTGCGGACATGGCTTCGGCATCGGCCCCGCCTTCGGCCGCATCATGGCCGACCTCGCGCAGGAGCGCGACCTGGGCCACGACCTGCACCGCTTCCGCATCACCCGCTTCTCGGACGGCTCCAGGCTGGTGCCCGGCCCCAATATCTGAGGCTTACGGCGCAAAGCTCACGCGGACCGTCACATCGTAGCGCTCGGGCAGGCCGGTGCCGGGGTAGCGCGCCTCCTCGACCAGCCAGGCGCCGGTGAGCTTCCCCGCCATGCCGCAGGCCCGGTCGAGCGCGGCCTCGCGCGCGGCGTGCAGCGAGCGGTCCGAGGACAGGCTCAGTTCGGTCACCCGGCCCGGCGCCGCGTCCGGCGCGGGACAGGGCACTTTGACCTTTCGGCCTCGCTCGGCGGAGCCGGGCCAGGTCGGGTCGAAGCTGCGCAGGCGCAGGTCGCTCTGGAAGAGCGCGATGTCCGGAAACCCCGCGTCAAAGACCGCGCCGAGCGCGGCGCCGTCGTAAAGGGTCAGGTTGTCAGTGCCCGACACGGTTGGAGTGTCATGCACCTCGATCACCGCGCGCACCTCCGGCGAGGCATAGCGTTGCCGGGCGGGCGAGGCCTCGATCATCGCTGCGTAGGCGGGTGTCGCGGGCATGTAGCCGGTGCAGCGCACGCGGTCGTCATGTTCGCGCCAGGGCGCGGGCTCGTCGCGGGTCTTGCCTGGCGGCATCTGCCTGCCGGGCCTGCTCCTGCGCTCGGTCGCGAGCACGAGAAAGCCTTCGCCCCGGCGGTAGAGCGGCCCATGGAAGGCTCGGTCGGCCAAGACAGTGCCTTGCGCCAGAATGAACTCCAGGGTCTCGCGGGCGCGCTCGGGCGAGCCGATGTCGGGCACGCCCACCGTCGAGATCAACGCCAGGAGCATTGCCCTGTCGTCGGGATCCCGCGGGTCGAACTCACGGACGATGTCGGGCCGCATCGGGCCGGGGATGATCTCCTCCCAGCCGGCCGCGCGGAGCATCGCGTCGCGGGCCTCGGGCGGGATGTCGATGCGCTGGCAGAAGGCGTGGAGGCCTTCGGGTGTGGTCCGGTCGGGCGTTTCGGCAGCCGCCAGGCCGCCCGCCGCAGCGAGAGAGAGGGCGAGGCCCCCGGAGAGGAAAATGCGGCTCACGATGACGTTCCGGGCTGTTTCTCCGGCAAGAGGAGCACTGTCGTCACGCGGAAGGCAAGCGGCCTCTCGCAGCGTCCGTCTTGTGCCCTGCCGCCCCCGGTGGCACGCTTGCCGGCAAACCTGATCAAATTCCGCAGGAGCCCTCCATGCCCGTCAAGAACAGCTTTGCCGACCGACAGGACGAGATCACGGCCTGGCGCCGCGACATCCACGCACACCCCGAGATCCTCTTCGACACGCACCGGACCTCTGCGCTGGTGGCCGAGAAGCTGCGCGCCTTCGGCTGCGACGAGGTGGTCGAGGGCGTGGGCCGCACCGGCGTCGTGGGCGTCATCAAGGGCAAGGCGACGGGCTCGGGCAAGGTGGTCGGCCTGCGCGCCGACATGGACGCGCTGCCCATCGAGGAGGCGACCGGGCTGCCCTATGCCTCGAAGACGCCGGGCGCCATGCATGCCTGCGGCCACGACGGGCACACCGCGATGCTGCTGGGCGCGGCGGAGTACCTCGCCGAGACGCGCAACTTCGACGGCACCGTCGTGGTGATCTTCCAGCCCGCCGAAGAGGGCGGCGGCGGCGCGAAGGTCATGTGCGACGACGGGCTGATGGAGCGCTGGGGCGTGCAGGAGGTCTACGGCATGCACAACTGGCCGGGCCAGCCGCTGGGCAGCTTCGCGATCCGCACGGGGCCGTTCTTTGCCGCCACCGACATATGGCAGATGGTGATCGAGGGCCGCGGCGGTCATGCAGCCAAGCCGCACGAGACCGTCGACCCCGTCGTCTGCGCCGCGCAGATCGTGAGCGCCGCGCAGACCATCGCCGCGCGCAACGCCGACCCGGTCAGCCAGCTCGTGGTCTCGGTCACCAGCTTCGAGACCTCGTCCAAGGCCTTCAACGTGATCCCGGCGCGGGTCACGCTGAAGGGCACGGTGCGCACGCTCTCGCCCGAGAACCGCGATCTCGCCGAAAGCCGCCTCGGCGCCATCGGCACGGGCATCGCCGAGGCCATGGGCTGCAAGGCGACGCTGGATTACACGCGCAATTATCCGGTGATGGTGAACCACCCCGAGCAGACCGAGTTCGCCGCCGAGGTGGCGCGCGGCATCTCGGGGCAGTGCGCGGAGGCCCCGCTGGTCATGGGCGGCGAGGACTTCGCCTTCATGCTGGAGGAACGCCCGGGCGCCTACATCCTCGTGGGCAACGGCGACACGGCGGCGGTGCACCACCCCGAATACAACTTCAACGACGAGGCCATCCCGGCGGGCTGTTCCTGGTGGGCCGAGATCGTCGAGCAGCGCATGCCGGCGGCCTGATGCGCAGGCCAACACGATGAGCGACGCGCAGTAGGTGCCGCGGCCCGGAAACAAGGCACGCAGTGCCGCCGGGCCAGCTGCCCGTCCGCTCCCCGCGGCAGCTCGGCGTGCCGCAACGGACGGCGGCATATGGCCGAGGGACGCAGTGCCGGAGCCTCAGTCCATGAGCCGGCCCGGCGGACGGGGGCTGGCGAACTCGCCTTGCGGCTCATCGGGACGGCGCGCGGCGGGGAACCGCTGGCCCCGGGCAGCCGCCTGCGGTAGAGCGCCGGAAGAACCAGCGGGGATCCTGCCGTGACGACACCAGTCAACATCGCCTGCATCAAGTGGGGCACGCTCTTCGGGCCGGAATACGTCAACCGGCTCTACTCCGGCGTGCGGCGCAACATCTCGCGCCCCGTGCGCTTCCTGTGCATGACCGAGCACGCCGAGGGCCTGCACCCCGACATCGAGCTCATCGACCTGCCCACCGAACCCTTCGCCGAGCCCATGGCCGCCGCGCTGGCCGTGGCCAACCGTCAGGGGGCGATGCGCAAGGTCTCGCTCTTCCGGCCGGGCCTGGTGCCCGATCTCGAGGGGCCGGTGCTGGGCTTCGATCTCGACGTCGTGATCACCGGCAGCCTCGACGAGATCCACGATCTTGCGCCCGGCACCGTGGCCATGCGCCACGACTGGACCGAGAAGCGCAAGGGGCGGCCCACGGGGCATGGCTCGGTCTTTCGTTTCGACCCGGCGGTGCACGGCTTCCTCTACGAGGATCTCGCCGCCAACCCCTATGACGAGGTCGAGAAGGCGCGCGGCTCCGAGCAGCGCTACACCAGCCACAAGGCCATGGATCGCGGCGTTTTCACATATATTCCGGAGCCCTGGGTCGTCTCCTTCAAGTACGACTGCAACCCGTTCCCGCGCAATTGGGTGGCCCCGCCGCAGCTGCCCGAGGATGCCCGCGTGGTCTGCTTCCACGGCAGGCCCAAGATGCCGGAGGCGATCGAGGGTTATTCCGGCAGCCTGATCCGGCGCTCGAGGCCCTGCGACTGGCTCCGCGAGCACTGGGTCGAGCGGAGCCGCGCCGATCTGGGCGCCTATTGGGCCTGAGAGGGTCCGCTTCCCCTTGCCCCGCGCGGGCCGGGCAAGGTAAGAGCGGGTCCACGAAAAACCTGTGAGGGAAGGGCAGAGCAATGCGTCGCGTTGTGGTTACCGGGCTGGGGCTTGTCACGCCTCTTGCCGACGGTGTTGAAAAGAGCTGGGAACGCATTCTCGACGGAAAGTCGGGCGCGGGCCCGATCACGCAGTTCGACACCGAGGGCCTGGCCACGACCTATGCCTGCGAGGTGACGCGCGGTGACGGCAGCGATGGCACATTCGACGCCAACGCCTACATGGAGCCCAAGGAGCAGCGGAAGGTCGACACCTTCATCCTCTTCGGTCTCGCCGCCGCCGACCAGGCGGTGAAGGACGCCGGCTGGACCCCCACCGACCGCGAGGAGCAGGAGCGCACCGGCGTTCTGATCGGCTCGGGCATCGGGGGGCTCAACTCCATCGCCAACACCGCCGTGATGATGGAGGCCAAGGGGCCGCGTCGCGTCTCGCCCTTCTTCGTGCCCGGCGCGCTCATCAACCTGATCTCGGGGCAGGTCTCGATCCGCTACGGTTTCCGGGGCCCGAACCATTCGGTCGTCACCGCCTGCTCGACCGGCGCGCATGCCATCGGCGACGCGGCGCGGCTGATCCAGTACGGCGACGCCGACGTCATGATCGCGGGCGGCGCCGAGGCGGCGATCTGCAAGATCGGCATCGCCGGCTTCAACGCCTGCAAGGCGCTTTCGACCAAGCGCGCGGACGAGCCCGAGAAGGCCAGCCGGCCCTACGACGCCGACCGCGACGGCTTTGTCATGGGCGAGGGCGCGGGCGTCGTGGTGCTCGAGGACTACGAGCACGCCAAGGCGCGCGGGGCCAAGATCTATGCGGAGGTCAAGGGCTACGGCCTGTCGGGCGACGCCTACCACATCACCGCCCCGGCCGAGGACGGCGACGGCGCCGAACGCTCGATGCGCGCGGCGCTGCGCAGCGCGGGCCTGACCGCGGCGGACATCGACTACATCAACGCGCACGGCACCTCGACCATGGCCGACGTGATCGAGCTGGGCGCGGTCGAGCGGATGCTGGGCGAGCACGCGGGCAACGTGACCATGTCCTCGACCAAGTCCGCCACCGGCCACCTGCTGGGCGCGGCGGGCGCCATCGAGGCGATCTTCTCGATCCTGGCAATCCGCGACCAGGTCGCGCCGCCGACGATCAACCTCGACGATCCGGCGGTCGAGACCTCCATCGACCTGGCGCCGAATGCCAAGCGCGAGCGCAAGATCGACTTCGCCCTGTCGAACTCCTTCGGCTTCGGCGGCACCAACGCCAGCGTGATCTTCGGAAAGGCGGGATAACCCCATGTGGCGCAGCATTGCCTCGAACGCGATGACATTCCTGGTGGTGCTCGTCTTCCTTCTGGGCGGGGCGCTGATCTGGGCGCAGAACGAGTACAGCTCCGAGGGGCCGCTCGATCAGGCGATCTGCCTGCAGGTGGCGCGCGGCAGCAACTTCACCCGCGTTTCCGAGGATCTGGCCGGGCAGGGGGCGATCTCGTCCGACGTGCTGTTCCGGCTGGGCGCCGACTATTCGGACAAGCTGGCCGAGCTCAAGGCAGGTTCCTTCCTGGTGCCCGAGCACGCCTCGATGTCCGAGATCGTGGACATCGTCACGCGCGGCGGCGCCTCGACCTGCGGGACCGAGGTCGTCTACCGCATCGGCGTCACCCGGGCGACAGTGCAGGTGCGCGAGCTCGACCCCGCCGAAGGCCGCTACGAGGAGGTGTTGGAGTTCGATCCGGGCACCGAGGAGCCGCCGGCGGAATACGCCGAATACACCGGCGACGTTGGCACCCGCTTCCGCATTGCGCTGGCCGAGGGCGTGACCAGCTGGCAGGTGGTCGAGGAACTGGGCCAGATCGACGTGCTCGAGGGCGAGATCGGCGAGGTGCCGTCCGAGGGCTGGCTCGCGCCGGACAGCTACGAGGTGTCGAAGGGCGACAGCCGCGAGAGCGTCATCGCACGGATGCGCGAGGCGCAGGAGGCGATCCTGGCCGAGGCCTGGGAGAACCGCGACGAAGGCCTGCCGCTGGAAAGCCCCGAGGAGGCACTGACGCTGGCCTCGATCGTGGAGAAAGAGACCGGCGGCGCCGAGGAGCGGCCCCTGGTGGCCAGCGTCTTCATCAACCGTCTCGAGCGGGGCATGCGCCTTCAGACGGACCCCACGGTGATCTACGGCGTGACCGAGGGGCAGGGCGTGCTGGGCCGCGGCCTGCGCCAGTCGGAGCTGCGCGAGGCGACGCCCTACAACACCTACGTGATCGAGGGGCTGCCGCCGACGCCCATCGCCAACCCGGGCCGCGCCAGCATCGAGGCGGCGCTGAACCCGGACGACTCGGACTACCTCTTCTTCGTGGCGCGCACGCTGGACCCGGCGGACGGGCACGTCTTCGCGGCGACGCTGGACGAGCACAACAGCAACGTCGCCGCCTACCGCCAGCTCGAGGCGGAGCGGGACGCGCAGCAGAACTGAGGTGGCGGGGGCGGCCGGGCCGCCCCCTGCGACCCCCCGGGCGCCGCCGTGAGGCGGGCGCTGGACGCGGGGCGGGATTTCCGGTAGGAGCGCGGCATGACCGACGCGGCCCACATCATCTGCTGTATTACCTGCTGACATAGTCGGGAGACCCCCCGGCATCCGGCGGGGCGGTCGTCTATTCCAATCGACATCCGAAGTTGCTAGTCCCGCCGCGATCTTCGTGCGAAGGAGCGCGCCATGGACATCACTCTCACCAACACCCGCACGCGGCGCAAGGAGCCGTTCGAGCCCATCGATCCGGCCAACGTGCGCATGTATGTCTGCGGCCCCACGGTCTACGACCGGGCGCACTTGGGCAACGCGCGGCCCGCCATTGTCTTCGACGTGCTCTTCCGCCTGCTGCGCGAGGTCTACGGACCGGACCACGTGACCTACGTGCGCAACTTCACCGACGTCGACGACAAGATCAACGCGCGGGCCGAGGCGACGGGGCGCGAGATTTCCGAGATCACGGCCGAGACGACGCAGTGGTATCTCGACGACATGGCGGCCGTGGGCGTGATGCAGCCCACCGAGATGCCGCGCGCCACCGCCTTCATCCCGCAGATGATCGAGATGATCGCGGGCCTGATCGAGAGCGGCCATGCCTACGAGGCCGAGGGGCACGTGCTTTTCTCGGTCGAGAGCTATGCCGATTACGGCGCGCTCTCGGGCCGGACGGTCGAGGACATGATCGCGGGCGCGCGGGTCGAGGTGGCGCCCTACAAGCGCAACCCGATGGACTTCGTGCTGTGGAAACCCTCGGGCGAGGGGCTGCCGGGCTGGGAGAGCCCCTGGGGCCGGGGCCGGCCGGGCTGGCACATCGAGTGCTCGGCCATGAGCTACGAGTTGCTGGGCGAGACTTTCGACATCCACGGCGGCGGCAACGACCTGATGTTCCCGCACCACGAGAACGAGATCGCCCAGAGCTGCTGCGCGCATCCCGGCGGCGGGTTCGCGAAGGTGTGGCTGCACAACGAGATGCTGCAGGTCGAGGGGCGGAAGATGTCCAAGAGCCTCGGCAACTTCTTTACCGTGCGCGATCTGCTGGACGGGCACGACGGGTTGCCCGGCGTGCCGGGCGAGGTGATCCGTTTCGTCATGCTCTCGACGCACTACCGCAAGCCGATGGACTGGACCGCCGAAAAGGCCCGCGAGGCCGAGGCGACCCTGCGCAAGTGGCGCTCGATGGTCGCGGGCGTCGAGGCGGGTGCCGTGCCCGGGCCCGTGCTGGCAGCGCTGGCGGACGATCTCAACACGGCGGGTGCGATTGCGGAGTTGCACAAGCTGGCGGGCGCGGGCGACGGGGCCGGGCTCAAGGCGGGCGCGGCGCTGCTGGGGCTGCTGACGCCCGATCTTGGCGACTGGGCCGAGGTCACGGCCGACCTCTCCGGCTGGCAGGACCGGCTGGCGGCGGAGCGCGCGCGTGCGATGGAAACCAAGGATTTTACCGAGGTCGACCGCCTGAAGGCCGCTCTGGTCGAGGCGGGCGTCGAGGTGCGCATGTCGAAGCAGGGCGTCGAGCTGCTGCCGGGCGCGGGCTTTGCGCCCGAGAAGCTGGAGACGCTGGCATGAGGGGCGCCATGTCTCTTCGCAAAGAGCTGCAAATTCCGGGGAGGGAATTTGGCGGTGGCCGGTCGAGACTGTGCGCGGCCTGCAGGTCCGCGCCCGGTCTTCGCGTATTTTCGGAAAGATGAAAGGAGGGGGCGCGATGTCGAAGGACCGCCTCTATCTCTACGACACGACCCTGCGGGACGGGCAGCAGACCCAGGGGATTTCCTTTTCCACCGCCGAGAAGCTGCGGATCGCC
Source organism: Salipiger mucosus DSM 16094 (assembly GCF_000442255.1). Classification (GTDB taxonomy): domain Bacteria; phylum Pseudomonadota; class Alphaproteobacteria; order Rhodobacterales; family Rhodobacteraceae; genus Salipiger; species Salipiger mucosus. Next base: position 1,124,649 of record NZ_KE557273.1, read on the forward strand.
GAGGCACTGGACGGGCTCGGGATCGACTACATCGAGGGCGGCTGGCCCGGGGCGAACCCGACGGACAGCGCCTTTTTCGAGGAGGTCGGCGCGACGCGGGCCACCATGACCGCCTTCGGCATGACCAAGCGGGCCGGACGCTCGGCCGAGAACGACGACGTGCTGGCGGCTGTGCTGAACGCGGGCACGCCGGCGGTCTGTCTCGTGGGCAAGACGCATGACTACCACGTGACCGAGGCGCTGGGGATCACGCTGGAGGAGAACCTCGAGTCGATCCGCGCTTCTGTGGCGCATTGCGCGGGGCAGGGGCGCGAGGCGCTCTTCGATGCCGAGCATTTCTTCGACGGCTGGAAGGCCAACCGCGATTATGCGCTCGAGTGCCTGAAGGTCGCGCTGGATGCGGGGGCGCGCTGGATCGTGCTCTGCGATACCAACGGCGGCACGCTGCCGACCGAGATCGGGCGCATCGTGGGCGAGGTGATCGCGGGCGGCATTCCCGGCGACCGCCTGGGCATCCACACCCACAACGACACCGAAAGCGCCGTGGCCGGCACGCTGGCGGCCGTCGATGCGGGGGCGCGGCAGATCCAGGGCACGCTCAACGGCCTGGGCGAGCGCTGCGGCAATGCGAACCTCACGTCGCTGATCCCCTCGCTGCTGCTCAAGGAGCCCTATGCCAGCAGCTACGAGATCGGCGTGACGCGCGAGGCGCTGGAGGGGCTGACGCGGATCAGCCGGATGCTCGACGAGGTCCTGAACCGCGTCCCCATGCGGCAGGCGCCCTATGTCGGCTCCTCGGCCTTTGCGCACAAGGCGGGGCTGCATGCCAGCGCGATCCTCAAGGACCCCTCGACCTACGAGCACATCGAGCCGGAGCAGGTGGGCAACCGCCGCGTCATTCCGATGTCGAACCAGGCCGGTCAGTCGAACCTGCGTCGCAGGCTCGCCGAGGCGGGCATCGAGGTGGAGAAGGGCGACCCGGCGCTGGCGCGGATCCTCGAGCGGATCAAGGCGCGCGAGTCGGAGGGCTATGTCTACGACACGGCGCAGGCCTCGTTCGAGCTGCTGGCGCGCGACGAGCTGGGTCAGATGCCCGAGTTCTTCGAGGTCAAGCGCTACCGGGTGACGATCGAGCGCCGCAAGAACAAGTACAACCGCATGGTCTCGCTCTCCGAGGCGGTCGTGGTGGTCAAGGTCGGCGGCGAGAAGAAGCTCTCGGTGAGCGAAAGCCTCGACAACGCGGGTTCGGACCGGGGGCCGGTCAACGCGCTGTCCAAGGCGCTGGCCAAGGATCTCGGGCCCTACCAGCACGCCATCGACGACATGCGGCTCGTGGACTTCAAGGTGCGCATCACCCAGGGCGGCACGGAGGCCGTCACGCGCGTCATCATCGACAGCCAGGACGGCTCGGGCCGCCGCTGGCAGACCGTGGGGGTGAGCGCGAACATCGTGGACGCCTCGTTCGAGGCGCTGCTGGATGCCGTGCGCTGGAAGCTGATCCGCGACTGCGGGACGGCGGCGTGATGGATCTGCCGCCGGAATTCCTCGAGCTCTACGCCCGGCTCGACCGGCAAGGGCCGGGCGTGCCCGACGACGTGCTTTGGGCGACCGGGCGGCTTGGCCTTGCCGGACCGCTGCGGGTCTGCGACGAGGGCTGCGGCACGGGGGCGGATTGCGCCACGCTGGCGGCCTGCCTGCCGGAGGCGCGCATCGAGGGCGTCGACGCGATGCCGGCCTTCGTGGAGGCGGCGGAGACGCGGCTGGAAGCTGTGCCGAACGTGTCGGTGCGCACCGGGGACATGGGCGCGCTGGAGGGGCCGTTTGACCTCATCTGGTCGGCGGGTGCGATCTATTTCCTCGGCGTGATCGAGGGACTGCGGGCCTGGCGCGAGGCGCTGGCGCCGGGCGGGGCGGTGGCCTTCTCGCAGGGAGTGCTGCCCGAGGGCGAGGTGCCGCAGGCTGTGCGCGACTTCTGGTCGGCGGAGCCGGACATCACCGATCAGGACGGGCTGCTGGCGCAGGTCGAGGCGGCCGGTTACGCGGTGATCGACACGCGCTGGCTGACCGCCACGCCCTGGGCGGCCTACTACGACAGTCTGGAACGCGAGATCGCGGCCCTGCGCCCGGGCGCGAGTGCCGCCATGACCGAGGTGCTGGACGGGGCCGCGCGCGAGATCGCGCTCTGGCGGCAGGCGCCGGAGCAGATCGCCTACCTTCTGGTGCTCGCGCGGCCGCGCTGAGGCTTTCCTTTCCGCCGGTCGCGACTTAGGTGCACCCCATGGAATTCGACGATGACCTGACCGCCTGTGCCCAGCTCGTGGAGCGCGGCGACCCCGACCGTTTTGCCGCCGCAATGGCCGCGCCGGTCGAGGCGCGCGCCGTGCTCTTCCCCATCTATGCCGCCAACCTCGAGATCGCCCGCGCGCCCTGGCTCACGCAAGAGAGCATGATCGCCGAGATGCGCCTGCAGTGGTGGCGCGACGCGTTGGAAGAAATCGGCGCCGGCGGGCAGGTGCGCCGGCACGAGGTCGTGACGCCGCTCTCGCGCGTGCTCGATGCCGAGGGGGCGCGGCTGCTCGACCGGCTGGTGGGCGCGCGGCGCTGGGACATCTACCGCGACGCCTTCGAGGACGAGGCGCATTTCATCCGCTACATCGAGGAGACCTCGGGCCACCTGATGCTGGCCGCCGGCCGTGCCCTTGGAGGAATGCCGGAGGAGGTGGCGCTGGACGCGGGCTATGCCGCGGGCCTGGCGCAGTTCCTGCGCGCGGTGCCCGAGCTCGAGTCCAAGGGCCGCGTGCCGCTGGTCGACGGCCGGGCCGAGGCTGTTGCAGCGATCGCGCGTGATGGGCTGGCGCGGCTCGCGCGGGCGCGGCAGACGTCGGTGCCCAAGGCGGCGCGGCCGGCCTTGCTGGCGGGCTGGCAGGCGGCCCCGGTGCTGCGGCTGGCGGCGAAGGAGCCCGCGCGCGTCGGCGCGGGGGAGCTAGAGCTGTCGGAGTTCGGCAAGCGGATACGTCTTCTGCGAGCGGCGGCCCGCGGCCGGATCTGAAGCGGGATCCCTTCCCAGGGAATTTTCTCAAGTCTTCAAAAACTGCCGCGGCGCGTTATTCCGCCGGTTGTTTCTCGGGCCGCAGCAGGAGCCAGATCAGCGCGCCGCCCGCGAGGGCGAGGAAGGGCGCCATGGCCATGTTTACGGCCAGCCAGCCTTCCTGTGCCGTGCCGCCCGAGCAGTTCATCAGCCCGCCCGAGGTCAGCGAGGCGAAGGTCACCGCGCCGAAGACCAGCAGGTCGTTCAGCCCCTGCATCCGGCCGCGCTCGTGCGGCTCGTGCGCACCGGCGAGCATGGTGGTCGCGCCGATGAAGCCGAAGTTCCAGCCGATGCCCAGCAGGATGAGCGCGCCGAAGAACTGTTCGAGCTGAACGCCGGTCATCGCAACGCCGCCCGCGCAGGCGAGGATGAAGAGCCCCAGCCCCATGACCTTTTCCACGCCCCAGCGCGCGATCAGGTGCCCGGTGAAGAAGGAGGGGATGTACATCGCCAGCACGTGCGCGGTGACCACGTCGGCGGCGTTGTCGGTCTCGAAGCCGCAGCCGACGACCGCGAGCGGCGTCGAGGTCATGACGAGGTTCATCAGCGCGTAGCTGACCATGGCGCAGATCACCGCCACCGCGATGCGCGGCGTGGTCAGCAGCTCGCGCGCGCTGCGCCCGCGCGGCGCGTCGTGCGCGGGACGGGGCGGGGGCGGGATACGCAGGAAGAGGAACAGCAGCGCCCCGACGAGGTTCACCGCGATCACCGCCACGTAGGCTCCGAGGAACGGGATCACGAAGGCGTCCGTCGTGGCCTTGACCAGCTGCGGCCCGATGATCGCCGCGGCAAGCCCGCCCGCCATCACGTAGGAAATCGCCTTGGGCCGGAAGGAATCCGAGGCGGTGTCGGCGGCGGCGAAACGGTAGAACCCCTGCGCCGACATGTACATGCCCGTCAGCAGGCTGCCCGCCAGGTAGATCGGGAAGGACGCCTCGTAGAGCCCGTAGGCTCCGATTGCACCGCCGACGGCGCCGCCGAGGGTGCCCAGCATGAAGCCCGCGCGCCGTCCGAAGCGCTGCATGAAGGCCGAGAGCGGCCGTGCCGAGAGCATCGAGCCCAGCACGATCAGCGAGATCGGCAGCGTGGCCCAGCAGGGATTGGAGGCCAGCGATTCTCCCGCGAGCCCGGCGATGGTGAAGATCATCGGCATCTGCGCACCAAGGATCGCCTGTGCGAGCACCAGGACGGTCACGTTGCGCTTGGCGAGGCTGTCGGATTGGACGGTCATGGCGCCTAGCGGTATGCGGAGCGCGGACGTATCGCAAGAGGGGAATGGGTGTGGCGAAACGCCTTTGCCGTCTCTATGTGAGGGGCATGACACAGGACGCGAGCCCCACCCCCGGACGCATCATCGAGACCGACGCCTGCGTGGCCGAGGGCGCCGCCCACCTCTGCGCCGCCGAGCCGCGCTTTGCCCATGCGCTTGAGCTGACCGGCCCGCTGCCGCTGCGCCGCCGCCCGGACGGGTTCGAGCAGCTGCTGTCGGCCATCGTCAGCCAGCAGGTCAGCGTCGCCTCGGCCCGGGCCATCCAGGGCCGCCTCGAGGCCGCGGGCATGACCTCGCCCGAGGCGATCCTCGCCACCGACGTGGAGGGCCTGCGCGCGCATGGCCTCTCGCGCCAGAAGGCGACCTACGCCCAGGCGCTCGCCTCGGCCGAGATCGACTTCGACGCGCTGCGCCACGCCCCGACCGAGGAGGTGGTGAAGACCCTCACGGCGGTGAAGGGCATCGGCGTCTGGACCGCCGAGATCTACGCCATGTTCTCGCTCGGGCGGGCGGATGTCTTCGCCCCGGGCGACCTCGCGCTGCAGGAATCCGCGCGGCTGCTCTTCGACCTCGAGGACAGGCCCAGGGAGCGCGCCTTCCGCGAGATGTCGCAGGCCTGGAGGCCGTGGAGATCGGTTGCGGCGCGGGCGCTCTGGGCCTACTACCACGTGCAGAAGCAACGAGAGGGGATCGCATGACCCGAGTGCTGCAAGCCGGCCGCAAGGAGCCCGTTTCGGGCGAGAAACGCTCCTGCGTGGTCTTCCTGCACGGCTACGGCGCCAACGGGGCCGACCTGCTGGGGCTGGCCGATCCGCTGGGCGAACACCTGCCGGACACGCTCTTCGTGGCGCCCGATGCGCCCGAGTCCTGCGCCGGCGCGCCCTTCGGCTACCAGTGGTTCCCGATCCCCTGGATCGACGGCTCCTCGGAAGAGGAGGCCATGGCCGGCATGGCCCGTGCCGTCGGCGATCTGAGTGCCTTCCTCGACGCCCTCATGGTCGACGAGGACCTGCTGCCCGAGCAGGTGGCGCTTTTCGGCTTCTCGCAGGGCACCATGATGGCGTTGCATGTCGCGCCCCGGCGCGAGGACGAGGTCGCGGGCATCGTCGGCTTCTCCGGCCGGCTGATCGAGCCCGAGCTGCTGTCGGACGAGGCGCAGAGCAAGCCGCCGGTGCTGCTCGTGCATGGCGACCAGGACGACGTGGTCCCGCCCGAGTCCCTGCCGCAGGCCGCCGAGGCGCTGCAGAACGCGGGCTGGAAAGAGGTCTATGCCCACGTCATGAAGGGCACCGCCCACGGCATCGCCCCCGACGGGCTGTCGGTGGCGCTGGCCTTTCTGCGCGACAAGTGCGGCTTCTGAGCCGAGCGCGGGGCGGTCGCGGCTGATCTGAGCGGCGACCATGGTGGGACGCAGCCGCCGTTTCACGAAGGCGCACGGACCGACCGTGTCCTCGGCCACTAGCGCGCCCAGAGCGCCGGGTCGGCGAGTTCCACCGAATTGCCGCCGGGATCGCGGACGTAGATCGAGCGCGCCCCGTTCGGCCATTCGAAATCCGCCTCGATCTCCACGCCCGCCGCTTCGAGCCGATGCCGCCAGGGATCGAGCGCGGCCCCCGGCATGGCGAGGCAGACGTGTCCCTCTCCCCGCGCTCCGTGAGGGGGCACCGGCAGGTCAGGGTTGCCCGGCGGTTTCACCGTCTCGTCCGGGTTGAAGACCAGCAGCACGCCGGGTCCGACCCGGAAGAAGACGTGGCGGTTCTTGACCCGGAGCAGTCGCTTGAGCCCCAGCACGCGGCCGTAGAAGTCCTCGGCCGCGTCGAGGTCGGTGCAGTAGACCGCGGCTTCCAGCAGGTGCGGTGGCGGATCGGCGGGGGGCAGCTCGTCGGTCATGGTCTGTCCTGCCTAGGGGCGCAGTTGCCGCGCGTCAAATCCGCTCCGTCGCTTCGGCAGGAGCGCGGCCCGCGCAGATGGTCGCGTCAGATCAGGAAGTCGCCCTCTGTCAGGGCGACCGCCCCGCAGAGTGCGATCTCGAAGTTCGGCGCGGGGTCGCCGTCACGGTCGGCCTGCACGATGGTGAGCCCCGCTTCCTGCCTGTAGCCGAGCTCGCCCGCCGTGCCGCTGAAGCCCGCGTCGCTGATCCAGCTGAAGGCCTGCTTGAAGCCCTGCGTGATGTCGGTGTCGAAGCGCGATATCTCGATCCCGTCCGGTCCGTCGCCGACGAAGGTGAAGTCGCTGCCCTCGAACACCACGTCCACCCGGACGGGGTCGTCCCGGTCCTCGACCTCGAGATTGACAGAAAACCGGAAGACGGTGCCCGCCTCCTCGATGGACTGGACCATCGTCTATCTCGTGGCCGCGACCATGACGGCCTCCGCGGACAGCCCGAAGCGGGCCTCGAACTGTTCGACGATCACCACGGGCCTCCAATGCGCGCTCGGATATGCCCTTGGAGTGTCGCCGAGCGATTGCCCCCACGTCAAGCGCGTCGTCCGGCGTCGAACGCTGTCATGCACACGTCATGAGCAGCGCATATCCACGGGGCGACCACTGCATGTTGCGAGGCTTGCCAGAGCATTTCCGCGATATATAGTGATTTCAGGCAGGGGCGGGATGTCCCGCTCTGGTGCTTGGCAGACGGGCAGACAGGGCAGGGAACGAGTCACCCATGGATGGCGATTTCAGGACACATTTTGTCAGGGAACCTTCGGCGCTGAAGCAGCATCCGGCGCTGGTTTTGAACGCGGATTACAGGCCGTTGTCCTACTATCCGCTGTCACTATGGCCATGGCAGGAGGCGGTGAAGGCCTCCTTCCTCGATCGTGTCGACATTATCGCCGAATACGACGAGGTGGTGAGAAGTCCCTCGCGGGAGATCAGGATCCCCAGCGTCGTCGTCCTGAAAGATTACGTCAAACCGAGGAAGCGCGTGGCATTCACGCGCTTCAATCTTTTTCTGAGGGACGAATTCCGCTGCCAGTACTGCGGATCGAAAGGCGACCTGACCTTCGACCACGTCGTGCCCCGCGCCTCGGGCGGCATCACGAGCTGGGAGAACGTCGTGGCCGCCTGCGCGCCCTGCAACCTGCGAAAGGGCTCGCGCACGCTTCGGCAGGTGGGCATGTCGCTGCGCCAGACCCCGCGCCAGCCGGGGGCGTCGGAGCTGATGAACGTGGGGCGCAAGTTCCCGCCCAACCACCTGCACGACAGCTGGCTGGACTTCCTCTACTGGGACGCCGAACTCGAGGCCTGAGCCGGGCAGGGGCCGGTGCATCCTCCATCAAGGGAAGGCCCGGAACGGTGCCTGACACGACGCGCTTGAGCCGGCAGATCCGCAAACGGCCGGCAAGAGGCTGTTGCCGTGCGAGCGGCTGCAGCGGTTCCGACCATTGCTGAACATGACCCGAGACAGGTCCTACCGGCGGCGCTAGGCTGGGAGCATCAAGGCCGGTGCCGGGTCCGGTGGCGGGCGGCCCGATGCGGGGGAGGCCGCCATCGTCAGAGCGGCGCGGGCAAAGTCATTTCTGCAAGGAACGCATGTCATGTCACTTTCCACCGGACTCGCCCTCGAGGACATCACCGTCGCGGCCTATGCCGCCCAGGCCTCCTACAGTTCCGACCCTCAGGACAGCTACCTGTCGAACCTCGGTGTCGACACGGCGGACGGCCTGCAATCGGTGGACCTTAGCGCCTTCCTGCCCGCAGGATCCGACGATGTCTTCGACAGCGGCAACGTGTTCCAGGGCGGCTCGATTTTCGTCAGCGATCTCTTCGCCACGGATGGCGAGTTGCGCGATGCCTTCGCGACGGCGATCCTGGGAAGGCCCACGACCGGCACCACGGTCGAGACCTTCCGGCCCTTCGCCGATGCGAAACCGGCCGAGGCGGTGGCCTTCGTCTCCGACGGCTCGGGCGCCGGGGATACCGACACGCTCTACCTGGCGATCCGGGGCACCGACAATATCGTCGATGCGGCCATGGGCGGGCAGGCCTTCACCGCCGACGGTCAGAGCGCCTATTTCATGATGCTGCTGCCCTTCTTCGAGGCCGCGCTGGCCTATGCCCGGGACGAGGGGCTGGGCCGCGTCGTGGTGACCGGCGGCTCGCTGGGCGGGTCCATGGCCGATCTCTTCAGCCTGTTTCTCAAGCCGCAATGGGAGGCCGAGCTCTCGGTCTCGGTGGTCTCCATCGCTTCGGCCGGACTTGCCGACGGTGTCATCGCCGAGCTGGGCGCGGCGCTGGGGCTGGGCGCCGCCGCGCTTCCCACGCCGCAGGCCGACGGCACCTTCGCGCGACCCGACGATCACCTGAACTTCGCCAATACCGAGGACATCGTTCCGAATCCGGACCTGCTGTCGGGCTACCTCATCACCGACCAGCTGCAGGGCAACGCGCGCATCGCGGATGCCGTGCGCTTCGACCAGGTGACGCTCGACGGGACGGTGGTGGACTTCCAGACCAACACCTTCGGCGCCGAGCACGCGGGCGAGCTCTACCTGTCGACGATGACCGCCTTCCTCGAGGGGCGTGACGACCTGACGGATGCCGAGACGCTGGCGGACGGCGGCGCGACGGTCGGCGGCGGGGCAGGCGACGCGATCGCCACGGGAGCCTTCGGCGCAGTCATGGGCCTGGGCGGCAACGACACGCTCTCCGGCTCGGCGCGGGACGAGACGCTCATGGGCGGTGAGGGCAACGACCTGCTGATCGGCGCGGGCGGCGACGACTGGTACTTCGGCGGCGCCGGAAACGACCAGGCGCGGATCGGTGCCGCCTCGAGGGATGTCACGATCGAGGTTTCCGGCGACACGCTGACCCTGATCTCGGCGGAGGGGACGGACAGCTTCCGCTCGATCGAGAGCTTCGCCTTCACCGATACGATCCTGACTCTGGCCCAGGTCGAGGCGCTGGCGGGTGGAACGCCGGTGGCGACCGAGGGCAACGACACGCTGCCGGACGCGCCCGGCGCGCAGGCGTTCGACGGTCTGGGCGGGATCGACACGGTGGACTACTCGGCCTCGGCCGGGCGGGTACTGCTCGACTTCCAGTCCGACGTCGGCGGCCGCGACTTCGCGCGCTTCTACGACGTGGGCGCGGCCGAGGGCGACACCTATGCGAATGTCGAGAACGCCATCGGCAGCGCTTCCGCCGACAACCTGCGCGGCGACGCGGGCGTCAACGTGCTGGAGGGCGGCGGCGTCTCGGACAGGCTTTACGGCCGGGCGGGCGACGACGTGCTCATGGGCGGGTCCGGGGCAGACGCGCTCTACGGCAACCTCGGGACCGACACCATGACCGGTGGCGACGACGTCGGCCGGCGCGATCGCTACATCTACTTCCAGACGCAGGAATCGGGCACGGGCGCAGGCAACCGCGACGTGATCACCGACTTCGTCGCCGGCGAGGACCGCATCGAGCTGTCCCGCTTCGACGCCGACACGACCCAGGGCTTCAAGCAGGCTTTCGACTGGATCGGCAACGCGGGCTTCTCCGCGGCCGGGCAGCTTGGCTACCGCTACGAGGAGGGCAACACCATCGTGCAGGCCGACTTCGACGGAGACGGCGCTGCCGACTTCGAGATCGAGCTGACCGGCACGATGGATCTGACGGCGGACGATTTCCTCATCTGACGTCCCGCGCTTTGCAGGAAGCCAGCCGTTCTGGGGAGTGAATGGTTTACAGAATCGCAAGCTGAAGTAATCCTTTTGCGATGGGGACAGGCCGGTGCGGATTAACTGTGTCCATGTCACGTCAATATGACCAGTTCAGAGAGGGTATCGAGTATGCCGACATTCACGGGCGACGGAGACACTGATTTCATTGCCGGTACCGCCGGCGCGGACACGATCTATGGAAACGGTGCAGGCGATAACCTCCGGGGTCGGGGCGGGAACGACTTCATAGATGGCGGTACCGGTGATGATGACTTAATCGGCAACGGCGGGGACGACACCCTGATCGGCGGCCTTGGCTATGACCTCCTGAGGGGCGGTCCCGGGGACGACTCCATGGATGGTGGCGCCGATGCTGACGTGCTCATCGGCGACGACGGCAACGACATCCTCATCGGCGGGGGCGATGGCGACGAGCTGAGGGGCAACAACGGGCAAGACGTGCTGATCGGCGGCCTTGGCGACGACATCCTGACGGGAGGCGGCGGGCACGACAGCCTCGACGGTGGAGCGGGCGATGACACCCTGACTGGAGGGGACGGGGGCGACACCCTCGAAGGCGGTGACGGCGCCGACCTCCTACAAGGTGAGGAAGGCGACGACAGTCTGGTCGGGGGCGGCGGAAACGATACGCTGACCGTCGAAAACGGCGACAACACAATTCTCGGCGGCGATGGCAACGACCTGCTGGAGACCTCGGCCTGGGAGACGATCACTGCCGATGATGTCCTTGAAGGCGGGGCCGGCAACGACACGTTGCGGATCAACCGCAGCGATGCCGAGCATCTCGTAATTGCCGAGGACGACGGCATTGAGGTCGTGGATATCGATAACGGGCTGACGGACATCGGCACGGACGGCGGCGATATGCTGGACCTGTCCGGTGCTGGGTCGGTGATAAACGGCGACGACACGCTGGCTTTCGTCGGCATGGCCGGGGGGGACGACACCTTCGTGGGCCATTCCGGCAGCGACAGTGTCGCGGGCGGAACCGGAAACGACAGCTTGCACGGAGGCGATGGCGGCGACGACACGCTGACCGACGAAGGCGGCGATGACACGATCGACGGGGGAGCGGGCGACGACCTGATTGAGATCGGCGTCTATAACGTCATTACAGCCGCCGACAGGTTCATTGGCGGCGCCGGTAGCGACACGCTGCGGGTCGATCTTGGTGAAATCGAGTACCTTGTCATTGCCGCGCACGACGGCATCGAGGTCGTGGATCTCGAAGACGGAGCGCGCGTTGGTACGGATGGCGGCGATATGCTGGACCTGTCCGGCGCAGGCTCGGTGGTCGATGGGGATGACACGCTTCCCTTTATCGGCATGGCCGGCGGCGATGACACCTTCGTGGGCCATGCCGGAAGCGACAATGTCAACGGTGGCAGCGGAAATGACAGGCTGGTCGGAGGCGACGGGGACGACACTCTTGGAGGATCGGATCAGAACGACACTCTGGACGGTGCTGCGGGCGACGATCTGCTTGTCGGCGGCTCCGGCGATGATCTGCATGTCGGTGGTGCCGGGCAGGACCGTGCGGAAATCGATGCAGATTCGAACCAGATCTCTGTGACCTATTCCGAGGATGAGGTGACGGTCGTTTCGTCGGACGGAACAGACGTCTTTGTCTCGGTCGAGAGCTTTGCCTTCAGGGACGCCTTGCTAACACTCGGCGATCTCGAGGCCCTGACCCGGGGCCCGCTCGAAGAGGGAACATCTGGAAACGACACGCTCTTCGATGCACCGGGCGCGCAGCATTTCGACGGCGGTGCCGGGCGCGACACGCTGGATTTCTCCGCTGTCGACGGACGCGCCTTCGCCGACATCGAGACCGACCAGCGCGGCGCGGCCTTTCTGCGCTTCTACGACTACGGCCAGCCGCAGGGCGACACCTATGCCAATCTCGAGAACCTCAACGGCAGCGCCTTCTCGGACGACCTGCGCGGCGACGACCGGGGCAACTACCTTTTCGGCGGCGAAGGCTGGGACAGGCTCTACGGCCGCGCGGGCGACGACCGGCTGATCGGCGAAGGCGGCGGAGACAAGCTCTACGGGAATTCCGGCGCCGACACGATGACCGGCGGCGACCGCCCCGGCTTCGGCCGACCGGACCGCTACATTTACTTCCGCGAGAGCGATTCAGGCGTTGGCTCGGACAATCGCGATGTGATCACTGACTTCGCGACAGACGAGGACCGGATCGAGATCAGCCGCTTTGATGCCGACACCACGCAGCACGGCAAGCAGGCCTTCGACTTCATCGGCGACGCCGCCTTCTCGTCCGCCGGCCAGCTCGGGTATCGGCACGAGAGCGGCAACACCATCGTGCAGGCGGATTTCGACGGCGACGGCGCCGCAGACTTCGAGATCGAGCTGACGGGCATCATGGACCTGACCGCGGACGATTTCCTGATCTGAGGGTCTGGCGCTCCCGCATAACGCGAAAACGCCGGGCGCGAGGCCCGGCGTTTCATCGTTCGGTCTGACTGGAGCGGCCGGTTCAGCCGGTCTCGCCGTTACCGCCAGCGCCGGCGGGCTGCGGTGCCGGCTTCTGCTGCTGCTTCGGCTGCTGCTGGTGCACAGGCTGCGGCTGCTTGTCCTTGGCCGACAGCGGGTCGTCCTGGCGCTGCACCGAGCCTTCGAAATGCGCACCGCTCTCTATGGCGATGGTCTTGTGGATGATGTCACCCTCGACCCGCGCGGTCGCGGTCAGGCGGACCTTGAGGCCTCGCACGCGGCCCACGATGCGGCCGTTCACCACCACGTCGTCGGCGATGACCTCACCCTTGATCGTGGCCGTCTCGCCGATGGTCAGCAGGTGGGCGCGGATGTCGCCCTCGACCGTGCCCTCGACCTGGATGTCGCCGGTGGTCTTGAGGTTGCCCGTGATGTGCAGATCGCTCGACAGAACCGAGGCCGCCGGCTTGGGCTTGGACGCGGACGCGGCCTTGTAGTCGCCGGCGGGCTGGCGCTGCGGCGCCGCCTCGGGCGCGGCGGACTTCGGCGCGGCGTTGTCCTCGGCCTTGGGGCCGGGCTCGTTGATCTTGCTCTTAGAAAACATCGTTTGCAGCCTTGATGTAGATCATGGGGTTGACGGGTTCCCCGCCGACACGGACCTCGTAGTGCAGGTGGGTGCCGGTAGACCGTCCTGTATTTCCCATAGCAGCAATCTTGTCCCCGCGCGAGACCCTTTGGCCGACCTTTACATAGAGTTTCGAGTTGTGTGCGTAGCGCGTCTCGATGCCGAATTCGTGCTTTATCTTCACGAGCCTGCCGTAGCCCGACATCCATCCCGCGTGCGTCACGACGCCATCGGCCGTGGAATAGATCGGCGTGCCGTGCGGCGCGGCGAAATCGGTGCCTGCGTGCAGGCGGCCCCAGCGGCGACCGAAGCCGCTGGTGAACCGGAACGGGTCCTTGATGGGCACCGCGAAGGGCGCTTTCTGCGCCGCGATCCGGTAGAGGTTCAGCCGGTCCATCTCGCCCAGGATGCGGTTGGCGCGTTCCATCTCGGGCGAGGGCTCCTCGCCACGGGTCGAGAAGGTGAGGGGGGTCAGCGGGCCGCCCTGGCCCGAGTAGCCGCGACGCACCTCGTTGATGATGTCGTCGGGGTCCATGCCCGCCGCCTCGAACATCTTGTCGAGCGGCTTGACCGAAACCGTCATGGCCTCTTCGAGCTGACGGAAGATCATGTCGTTCTTCTCTTCCATCAGGCGGATCTCGGTCGCCATCTCGTCGGCGCGGATAAGGGCGTCCTGCGCGTCGGCGACAACCTTGTCACGTTCCTCGGCGGTCCGCGCCAGCGCGTCGGCCAGAAGGTCCATCGTGCCCGAGGCCTCGCCCTCGCCGCCGGCGACCTGCGCGCCGCCTGCGACCTGCGCCTCGAGCGCCGCGAGCCGGGTGCCCAGCTTCTCGCGCGCGCGCATCGTGTCGCGCAGCGTGGCCTGGATGATGTCGATGCCGGTTTCGAGCTCGCGGCGCTGGGTTTCCGAATCCAGCAGCCGGGACTGCATCCGCGAGACCTGCGCGAGCGCCGAGTTGAAGCGTTCCTGCGCTGCAAGCGCCTCGGCCGCGCGGGCGTCGCGTTCGGAGGAAAGCTCGTTCAGGCGACGCTGGTAGGTCACCTGGTCGCGGCGCGCCTGGTCGCGGAAATTGCCGGCGCTGATGCTGTCCATCAGCAGGATGGCGGTGGCGATGATCGTCCATGAGACGACGAGCGTGCCGCCGAGATAGGCCGCTGCCTGGGTCTCCGGCCTGAGCCGGATGAACCTTGTGTCGTCTTCGGATCTGAGAAACAGCCGTCGTTCCGGAAAGAAACGCTCGATGAGCGCGTGTGTCCTGATCGCGAGCCTTGTTCGCACAAGCCTGCCCCTTTTCCCGTCCCAGTCGCGACGCTCGGATCCCCAAACCCGGCATCTTCCGACAAGGGGGTAAAGCGACGTCGGCGATTTCGCAATGTTTTTGGGCACATGATTCGCATGAGGCGGCAGATGCCCGCCACAAGCGGCAAAAATCCGCCGACGCCAATGGCTTCCCTCGCACGGCTCAGCCCTTTTCCTGGGCAAGCGGCCAGTAGAAGTCGGGTGGCAGGCCCGCCTCGGCGCGCTTTTCCTCGTTGAACGGCGGCTTCAGCGCGCCGTGGAAGTAGGTGCGGACGAGGTCGTGGAAGACATCGCGCGGGTCGCGGTTGTGCCGTCCGCAGAGGAAGTGGAACCACTTCGAGCCGTAGGCGACGTGGCCGACTTCCTCGGCGTAGATCGTCTCGAGCGCGGCGACGGCCTCGTCGTTGCCGGCCTTGCGGAAGATCTCGATCATGCCCGGCGTCACGTCGAGCCCGCGCGCCTCGAGCACCATGGGCACGACGGCGAGCCGGCCCATGATGTCCTCGGCCGTGTCCTCGGCCGCGCGCCACATGCCCGCATGCGCGGGCAGGGCGCCGTAGTGGCTGCCGAGGCTTTCCAGGCAGTCGCACATCAGGTTGAAGTGCTTGCTCTCTTCGTCGGCGGCCCGGACCCAGTCGTCGAAGAAGCCCGGCGGAAAGGGCACCTCCGTGAAGCGGGCGATGATGTCCCAGTGCAGGTCGACGGCGTTGAGCTCGATATGCGCCACGGCATGCAGCAGCGCGATGCGACCCTGCGGCGAGCCGGGCTTGCGCCGCGGCACGTCGCGCGGGTCGAGCAGTTCCGGGCGTTCGGGGCGCGCCGGGCGCAACGGTGGCGCGGCGCTGCCGACAGCGATCCCGGGGCCCTCGCCCGCACGGGCCGCGCGCCATGCGGCCGCATGGGCGTGGCTTTTCGCGGTTTTCTCGCGGCCGTCGGCGGTGGTGAGCACGTCGACGGCCATCTCGGCCAGCGTCTTCATCCGGCACGTCCTTTCGGTCGGGCACAAATTCCTTGGCAAGGAATTTGCAGATCTTTTCGAAAAGCTTTGGCGCGCTCAGAGCGCCTTGGCGGCCTCGAGAACCTCGGCGGCGTGGCCGGGGACCTTCACCTTGCGCCATTCTTTCGCGATGCGGCCCTCGGCATCCACCAGGAAGGTCGAGCGTTCGATCCCCATGAAGGTCTTGCCGTACATCTTCTTCTCCTTCCAGACGCCGAAGGCCTCGCAGACCTCCGAGCCCTCGTCGGACAGGAGCGGCACGGTCAGGTCCTTCTTCTTCATGAACTTCTCGTGGCTGGCCATGCTGTCCTTCGACAGGCCGAAGACCTTGATGCCGGCCGCCTCGAACTCGGGCAGGAGCGCGCTGAACTCCTCGTTCTCCTTGGTGCAGCCCGAGGTGTCGTCGCGCGGGTAGAAGAACAGCACGACGGGCGCCGGGCGCAGCGCCGAGAGGGTGACGTCCTCGCCGGTGGTGGCGGGCAGGGTGAAGTCGGGGGCGGTCTCGGTCATTATGCTCTCCAAAGCCTGTTTCGCCAATGCTGCGGAAAGATGTAGAACGACGGGCAGGCAAAGGGAACCGCGAGGCAGGACCGACACGTGACGACGCGCGACAGGACCCCCGAGGCGGCGGCGCGACCGCGCCGCGTGCGGTGGTGGCTGGTGGCGCTGCTGGCGCTGCCGCTGGTGCTGGCGGGCGCCGGGGCGGCAACGCTGTGGCACCTGCAGGGGCGCACGCTTTCGATACCCGACTGGCTGCGCGATCGGATCGAGACACGGATCGAGACGGCCACCCCCGGGCTCGATCTGCGCTTCGGGGACATCAGGCTCGCGGTGCAGCGGGACTGGCTCGCGCGGGTGGCGCTGTCGGATGTCGAGATCCGCACCAAGGCCGGGCAGGAGGTTGCCACCCTTGCCGACCTCGAGGCGGGTTTCGACGTGACCGAGCTGCTTCGCGGCGAGTACGAGCTGCGCGCGGTGCAGCTCTCGGGCGCATTTGTCACGCTGACGCGTGATGCGACGGGCCGTCTGGGGCTCGCGCTCGGGGATGCCTTTTCCGGCGAGACGAAGATGCCCGACCTGCCGAGTCTCGTGGCGCAGGTCGACGAGGCGCTGAGCGATCCGCGGCTCGCGGCGCTGGACGAGATCGCCGCCGAGGCCCTGACCATCCGTTACGAGGATGCCCGCGCCCGTCGCGGCTGGACCGCCGACGGCGGCCGGCTGCGGCTCACGCGCGAGGACGGCGCGCTGCGGCTGGCAGGCGACGTGGCGCTGCTGGGCGGCGGCGACGTGGCGGCGACGCTGGCGCTCAACGCCGAGAGCCGGATCGGCGAGCGGGCGGTGCGCTTCGGGCTGACGCTTGGCGGGCTCGACGCGACCGACATCGCCAGCCAGAGCCCGGCGCTGGCCTGGCTCGACGCGCTGCGGGCGCCGATCTCGGGCGCGCTGCGCGGCGAGATGACGGCGGGCGGCGGGCTGGGCGCGCTCGATGCCACGCTGCAGATCGGAGAGGGCGTGCTTCAGCCCAACACCCAGACCCGGGCGATCCCCTTCGAGCAGGCGCGCACCTATTTCTCCTACGACCCGGCCGAGGCCGCGCTGCGGTTTGACGAGATCTCGGTCGACAGCGCGCTTGGCGGGCTGTCGGCGCAGGGGCGGGCGCATCTCGAGGGTCTCGAAGCGGGCTGGCCGCGGGCCATGACCGGCCAGTTCCGCGTGACCCGGTTCAACGCCCAGACCGGAGGGCTCTATCCCGAGCCGCTCGAGCTTGCCGGAGCCGAGATGGATTGGCGGCTCGAGCTGGACCCGTTCCGCTTCGAGCTGGGCCGCCTGCGCAGCCTGCAGCCCGACCTGCCGCTGCGCCTATCGGGACGCTTCGATGCCGCGCGGACCGGCTGGCGCCTCGCGCTCGACGGGACGTTGGAGCGGGCCGAGCTGGACACGGTCCTGCACTATTGGCCGCCGACCCTCGCGGACAAGGCCCGCCGCTGGGTCGTGGAGAACGTCGAGACCGGGCGGGCGCATGACGCGATCTTTGCCCTGCGCGCAGAACCCGGAGAGCGGCCGGACGTCTACCTCGACACGCGGCTGGAGGGCGTGGAGCTGCGCTATGCCCGCACGCTGCCGAACCTCGAGGAGGCCTCGGCGCAGCTCACGATTCACCGCGACCGGCTGGCGGTGCATGTCGACGGCGGTCGCATCGTGCCGCCCGAGGGCGGGGCGATCGAGGTCGCGGGCTCGCGCTACGTGATCCCGAACACCCGTCAGAAACCGCCGAGGGGCGAGGTCTCGGTCGTTGCGCAGGCGCCCATGGTCGCGATCCTGTCGCTGATCGACAGTCCGAAGCTCGAGTTCATGACCAAAGCCGGCAAGCCGGTGCAGCTGGGCAGCGGGCGGGCCGAGGTCGAGGGCCGGATCACGCTGCCCCTGATCCGCAACGTCCCGCGCGAGCGCGTCGCGATCGACTTCGACGGGCGCCTTTACGACGTGGAAAGCGACCAGGTCGTGCCCGGGCGGGTGCTGACGGCGGACCGGCTCGACGTCGACGTGGACGACGAACGGCTGGTGATCTCGGGTGCCGCCGACCTCTCGGGCGTCCCATTCGAGGGCGAATGGCGCCAACCGCTCACGCCCGGGTCGGGGAGCCGTGTGACCGGCGACGTCACGCTGTCGGAGCCCGTGGCGCAGGCACTGGGGCTCGGGCTGGCGCCGGGCACGCTCTCGGGGCGCGGTCGGGGCCGGGTCGAGATCGAGCTCGAACGCGGGGTGCCGCCGGTCTTCACGCTGGAGTCGGATCTCGCCGGGCTGGGCCTGTCGGTGCCGCAGATCGGCTGGCGGCTGGGGCAGGGGCAGACCGGGGCGCTCGAGGTCTCGGGAACGCTGGGCAGCCCGGTGCGCATCGACACGCTGGAGCTGAATGGCGCCGGGCTGGAGGCGCGCGGATCGCTCGACCTGCGCGCCGACGGGCGCTTCGAGGCCCTGCGCCTGCCGGTTCTGCGGGTGGGCAGCTGGCTTGACAGCGCGGCGGTGCTGCGAGGCCGCGGGCAGGGCGCCGCGCCGGCGGTGACGCTGGAGGGCGGGCGGATCGATCTGCGCAGCGCGCCCTTCGGCAGCGGCGGAGGCGGCGGCAGCGCGGGCGGCGGCGCGCCGCTCGACATCGCGGTGGACCGGCTGCAGATCACCGACGGCATCTACCTGACCGAGTTCCGGGGTGCGTTCGCGGGACGCGCGGGCATGACCGGCGACTTCACCGGCAGGGTCGGGGGCGAGGCCCCGGTCAGCGGCCAGATCGTCCCCCGCAACGGGCGCAGCGCCTTCCGCATCCGCAGCCGCGACGCCGCGGACGTGCTCGAGGGCGCGGGCCTGTTCGAGTCGCTGGACGACGGCACCTTCGACCTGACGCTGTCGCCGGTGGCGGGCCGGCCCGGGGAATACGACGGCGCGCTGCAGATCGAGGGCACGCGCCTGCGGGGCGCCCCCGGCATCGCCGCACTGCTGGACGCGATCAGCGTGGTGGGCCTGATCGACCAGCTGAACGGCCCGGGCATCTACTTTTCCGAGATCGAGGCGCGCTTCCGGCTGACGCCGACCGAGGTCGTCATGACGCGGTCCTCGGCGGTCGGGCCTTCGATGGGCATCTCGCTCGACGGTTACTACGACCTGGGGCGCAAGGTCATGGACATGCAGGGCGTGATCTCGCCCATCTACATCCTGAACGGCATCGGGCGGCTCTTCTCGCGCAAGGGCGAGGGTCTGATCGGCTTCAACTTCTCGCTGCGCGGTCCCGCCAGTGATCCGCAGGTCTCGGTCAACCCGCTCTCGGCCTTCACGCCGGGGATGTTCCGCGACATCTTCCGCAGGCCGCCGCCCGAGGTGCCGCAGCAGAACTGAGCACGCCGCGGCCTCTTCCGCCCGCCCGCGCGGGGCGCTAAGGAGCGGGGCCATGAAGCTCTCCGATTTCGATTTCGACCTGCCCGAGGACCTGATCGCCACGCGGCCCGCGCGGCCCCGCTCCTCGGCGCGGCTGCTGGTGGCCGAGGGCGACGCCGTGACCGATGCGGTCGTGCGTGACCTGGCCGACTGGCTGCGGCCGGGCGACCGGCTGGTGCTGAACGACACGCGCGTGATCCCCGCGCGGCTCTCGGGCACGCGCCGTCGCGCGGGGGCGCAGGGCGAGAGCGAGGCGAAGATCGAGGTCACGCTGCTCGAGCCTCGCGCCGACGGTCTCTGGTCCGCGCTGGTCAAGCCGCTCAAGAAGCTGCGCGAGGGCGAGACGGTGACCTTTTCACCGGCGCTATCCGCAACTCTGGAGGCGCGCGAGGAGGGGCAGGGGCTGCTGCGCTTCAACCTCACGGGAGAGGATTTCGACGCCGCGCTGGCCGAGGCCGGCGCCATGCCGCTGCCGCCCTACATCGCCGCGCGCCGCGCCGCCGACGCGCAGGATCGCGACGACTACCAGACCGTCTGGGCGCGCAACGCGGGCGCCGTGGCCGCGCCCACCGCCTCGCTGCATTTCGACGAGCCGCTGCTGGCCGCGCTGCGCGACCACGGTGTCGACTTCACCCATGTCACGCTGCACGTCGGCGCCGGCACCTTCCTGCCGGTCAAGGTCGAGGACGTGACCACTCACAAGATGCACGGCGAGTGGGGCGAGGTGAGCGAGAGCGCCGCCGCCGAGATCGCCGACACGAAGGCCCGGGGCGGGCGGGTCATTCCCGTTGGCACCACCGCGCTGCGCCTGATCGAGACCGCCGCGCGCGAGAGCGGCGCCATCGCGCCCTGGCGTGGCACGACCGAGATCTTCATCTACCCCGGCTTCGAGTTCAGGGTGGCCGATGCGCTGATGACCAATTTCCACCTGCCCAAGTCGACGCTGCTGATGTTGGTCTCGGCGCTCATGGGACGCGAGCGGATGCTGCGGATCTACGCGCATGCCGTTGCGGAACGCTACCGTTTCTTCTCCTACGGAGATGCCTCGCTGCTGATCCCCTGACTGGCGCAGCGCTCGGAAACCTCACGTAAATCTGCTTCGTGCGATGACGCGCGGGAACCGCGCTTGAAAGAATGGTTCACGAACGTCAGGGCTGTGTCGTGAACAGGCAATATCCCGGGTCCGTCGGGTGGCAGATGGACCGGCGAGTCACCGGAGACAGACGATGCTGGACGTGTTGAGACAATCCTGGGCACTGCTGCTGGGCATGGGCCTGCTCATGATGGGCAACGGCCTGCAGGGCTCGCTGCTCGGCGTGCGCGGCGGCGAAGAGGGATTCTCGGCCTTTTACATGTCCATCGTCATGTCGGCCTATTTCGCCGGCTTCCTGGTCGCCTCGCGCGTCACGCCGGGCATGATCCGGCGCGTCGGGCATGTGCGGGTCTTCGCGGCGCTGGGCTCGTTCATTTCGGCAGTCCTGATTCTCTACCCCGCCTATCCCGACCCGATCACCTGGACCATCGAGCGGGCGATCATCGGCTTCTGCTACTGCGGCGTCTACGTGACCGCGGAAAGCTGGCTGAACAACGCCTCGACCAACCAGTCTCGCGGACAGGCGCTGTCGCTCTACATGATCGTGCAGATGCTGGGCATCATCGTGGCGCAGGGTATCCTGCTGGTGCCCGACGCCTCGGGCTTCCTGCTCTTCGTGATTCCCTCGGTGCTGGTCTCGATCGCCTTCGCGCCGATCCTGCTGTCGATCTCGCCCACGCCGGCTTTCGAAAGCACCAAGCCCATGAACCTGCGCGAGCTCTACCGCGTCTCGCCGCTTGGCATCGTCGGCATGTTCCTTGTTGGAGGCGCCTTCGCCGCGCAGTTCGGCATGGCCGCGGTCTTCGCGACCGAGGCCGGGCTCAGCCTGCAGCAGACCTCTATCTTCGTCGCGACCTTCTACGTCGGCGCACTGATCACGCAGTACCCGCTGGGCATGCTCTCCGACCGGTTCGACCGGCGCCAGCTGGTGGCCGCGGTGGCCCTGATCGGCGGCGGCTCGGCCGCAGCCGCAGTGACGCTGGCCGACAGCTTTCCGGTGCTGCTGGTCGCCGCCTTCATGATCGGCGGCGCAAGCAGCCCGCTCTATTCGCTGATCATGGCCTACACCAACGACTTCCTCGCGCACGAGGACATGGCGGCGGCTTCGGCGGGCCTGCTCTTCGTCAACGGGGTGGGAGCGATCAGCGGGCCGCTGGTCACCGGCTGGCTGATGGCGCAGGTCGGCCCGAGAGGCTTCTTCATCTTCATCGGCGCGCTCATGCTGACGCTTGCGGCCTACGCGATCTGGCGGATGACACAGCGTCCGGCGCCTGCCGTCGATACGCTCGGCGTCTACACCGCGATGTCGCCCACGGCCTCGCCCGTGGCGATGGAAGCGGCGCAAGAATGGGCAATCGAGGCGGCAGAGGCCGAAGCCGAGGCGCAGGAACAGGCCGAAGAAACCTCTTCCGCCGCCTGACGGGTTGCGACGCCGGATTCGTCTCGGCAGTGTCGGAAACTGACACGAATTGTTACTTCAAAGCCTTCCGGGCACATGTAACGGTTTTGAGACGACCACGCGCTGCGAAGGAGCAGGGGACCATGACGCAGGCACCCGAAGAGATTCTATCGTTCTGGCTCGACGAATGCGGGCCGGACAAATGGTATGCCACGGACGCGGAACTCGATGACCGCATCCGCGGACGCTTTCTCGAGACCTGGGAAGAGGCCATGGAGGGCCGTTTCGGCCTGTGGCTCACTTATCCCAGCGGATCGCTGGCCTACATCATCCTGCTCGACCAGTTCCCGCGCAACATGTTCCGCGGCGAAGGTGCGGCCTTTTCCTCGGACGAGATCGCGCTGGCGGCCTCCAAGCAGGCGATATGGAGAGGCTGGGACCTCAAGATCGACGAACCGGCGCGGCAGTTCTTCTACCTGCCGCTGATGCACTCCGAGAACCTGACCGACCAGGACCGCTGCATCCGCCTGATGAAGGAACGCATGCCTCAGACCGGCGCATCCAACCTTCTGCACGCTCGCGCCCATCGCGAGGTGATCCGCGATTTCGGCCGGTTCCCGACGCGGAACGTGGCGCTGGAACGCGCGTCGACCCTGGCCGAGCAGGCCTTCGTCGATGGCGGCGGCTACGGCGCGACGCTGCGCAAGCTGCAGATGGAAGCGGCCTGACACCCGGCCCATCCCCGGAAAAGACCTTGGGCGGCCCGTGCGAAAAGACTCGCACGGGCCGTTTTCCTGTGGTGTGCTGCCCCGGAGGCAGTGGCGTGTTGCCGCTTCGGATGTTCAAAGTTGAACGGATTTCCGAAATGGTTTAATGCCAAACCAATTCTGGATCGAGGGGAGAGGACCCATGGCTTCGCAAAACTTCGACATGATCGTGATCGGCGCCGGGCCGGGCGGATATGTCGCCGCAATCCGCGGCGCGCAGCTCGGGCTGAAGGTGGCCTGCGTCGAGCGCGAGCACATGGGCGGCATCTGCCTGAACTGGGGGTGCATCCCGACGAAGGCGATGCTGCGCACCTCGGAGATCTTCCACTACATGGAGCGGGCCAAGGACTACGGCCTCAAGGCCGAGAACATCGGCTACGACCTCGACGCGGTGGTCAAGCGCTCGCGCGGCGTGGCCAAGCAGCTGGCCTCGGGCGTCACGCACCTTCTGAAGAAGAACAAGGTGACCTCTTTCATGGGCGAGGCCTCGATCCCGTCCAAGGGCAAGGTCACGGTCAAGACCGACAAGGGCACCGAGGAGCTGACCGCGAAGAACATCGTGGTGGCGACCGGTGCCCGGGCGCGTGAGCTGCCGGGGCTCGAGGCCGACGGCGAGCTGGTCTGGACCTACAAGGCCGCCCTGACGCCCAAGCGCATGCCCAAGAAGCTGCTCGTCATCGGCTCGGGCGCGATCGGCATCGAGTTCGCCAGCTTCTACCACACGCTCGGCGCCGAAACGACGGTGGTCGAGGTCATGGACCGGATCCTGCCGGTCGAGGACGAAGAGATCTCGAAGTTCGCCAAGAAGCAGTTCGAGAAGCAGGGCATGACCATCCGCGAGAAAGCCATGGTCAAGCAGCTCGACCGTGGCAAGGGCAAGGTCACCGCGCATATCGAACAGGGCGGCAAGACCACCAAGGAAGAGTTCGACACGGTGATCTCGGCCGTGGGCATCGTCGGCAATACCGAGGGGCTGGGCCTCGAGGAGCTGGGCGTGAAGGTCGAAAAGAGCCACGTGGTGGTCGACAAGCACTGCCGCACGGGCGTCGAGGGCGTCTATGCCATCGGCGACGTGGCGGGCGCGCCCTGGCTCGCACACAAGGCCAGCCACGAGGGCGTGGCCGTGGCCGAGATGATCGCGGGCGGCCATCCTCACGCCGTCGATCCCGACAGCATCGCCGGCTGCACCTACTGCCATCCGCAGGTGGCGAGCGTCGGCCTGACCGAGGCGCAGGCCAAGGAGAAGGGCTTCAAGATCAAGGTCGGCCGCTTCCCCTTCATCGGCAACGGCAAGGCCATCGCGCTTGGTGAGTCCGAGGGCATGGTCAAGACGATTTTCGACGAGAAGACCGGCGAGCTTCTGGGCGCGCACATGGTGGGCGCGGAGGTGACCGAGCTGATCCAGGGCTACGTCGTGGGCCGCCAGCTCGAGACCACCGAGGAGGACCTGATGAACACGGTCTTCCCGCACCCGACGCTGTCGGAAATGATGCACGAGTCCGTGCTCGACGCCTACGGGCGCGCCATCCACTACTGATGGCTGGTCCTGCTTGAGAAAGCAATTTGTCTGAATGAAATTCAGGGATATCCTTTGCCTGCGTTAAGAGTATGTAAAGGATATTCCATGAAGTTGATGATTGCGTGCATTACGGCAACCATAGGCCTTGCCGGTACGGCCTCCGCTTCCGTCGTGTTGTTGAACGAAGGCGAAGGCGGCAGTTTGATGGGCTCTCAAGGTCCGGGGAGGGGCCGCGGCCTTGTCTTGTCTGCGAACGAGAACATCACGATCGACAGTGTGGGAATCCTGGCCGACCTGCGGTATCAGTCTTACGATTTCCAGATTTACGCTGGTGACTCGGTTGGAACCGTGCTGGCCGAGAAAACTGCGGTTCTTGGCGGAACTGGATCGCAGTATCATGACATTGGTCTCGAGTATTCATTCTCGACTGGTCAGACATATTCGATCCTGTTCCAGCCGTCTGACCTGGGGGTGAACGACTGGGTCGCCGGCCCGACGGAAAACGGCTATTTTCTCGACTCCCTGCTGCCGCTTGACGTCGGCCCCTTCACCATTCTTGATGGATTCAGCGGTAATGAGGACGGGTTCAGCCTCGGCAACGCTGCACACCCCAATTTTCGGGTGAATACGGTGGCGGCCACGGTGCCAATTTCCCCGGGCGGGGTGTTTTTGCTCTCTGCTCTTGCTGGGCTTTGGGGCCTGAGAGCATCTCAGAAGGGCGCCTGAGGCGGTACACCGGCGCCAGGATTGTTCGTCAGAAAGGTTCGGGTCAGCGCGCCGCCGAGAAGAAGGCGGCGACCCGCGGCCGCAGCCAGTGCCACAGCTTCGGCGCGCCGCGTGCGATCTTCGGCGCCATCTTCGCCTCGAAGACATCCTGCGTGACGCCGTAGTCGGTCCAGGAGCCGCCCCCGGCCGCGAGGTTCAGGTTCGGCGGCTGGAACCGGTCGAGCGACTTGGCAAAGCGCGCCTCGGGCGTTTCGTTGGCCTCGAATTCCTCCCAGATCGCGCGCAGGGCGGCGCCCTGATCGGCCGGCAGCATCCCGAAGAGCCGTTCGGCGGCGGCCTGCTCGGCCGCTTCCACCGCCGCCGCGTCGACCGCGCCGAAGACCGGCGCGTCGCCCGCGTCGATCTCGACCAGGTCGTGCAGCAGCAGCATGCGGATCACGCGGTCGGTGTCGATCTCGTCCTCGGCGTGCTCGCCGAGCACCAGCGCGAAAAGCGCGATGTGCCAGCTGTGCTCGGCCGAGTTCTCGAAACGCGAGCCGTCGTGGATGCGCGTTGCGCGGGAGACCGACTTCAGCCGGTCAGCCTCCATGAGAAAGACCATCTGCGCGTCAAGGCGGGGCGTGGCGGCGCGGTCGTCCGGCGGCACGGGCTCAGTAGCTGCCCGGCGCTTCGCCGCGCCCGTCGAGCCGGTCCTGGATGAACTGCCGCGCGCGCCGCTCGGCGAGGCGCACGCGCACCGAGGTCAGGTAGGCCTCTTCCAGCGTGGTCGAAGAGGCGCCGATGACCTTGGCGACCTCCATGAAGAAGCGGTCGTCGCCGGTAGCTTCCATCGCCTTGAACGTATCTTCGGCCAACTGGTCGGCCAGATCCTGGGCTAGCGACATGGGCGCGCTCCTCGTCAGCGGGTGGATTCGGTCAGGCGGCGCTTCACGTAGCCGCTCACCGTGTCGATCATCGTCTCCATGTGCGGCTCTTCGAAGAAGTGCCCCGAACCCTCGATCTCCTCGTGGGTGATCGTGATCCCGCGCTGCTCCTTGAGCTTGCCCACCAGCGCCGTGGTGTCGGCGGGCGGGGCCACCCGGTCGGCGCCGCCGTTGACGATGAGACCGGACGAGGGGCAGGGCGCGAGGAACGAGAAGTCGTACATGTTCGCCGGCGGCGAGACAGACACGAAACCCGTGATCTCGGGCCGCCGCATCAGCAGCTGCATCCCGATCCAGGCGCCGAAGCTGAAGCCCGCGACCCAGCAATGCTTGGAGTTGTTGTTCAGCGACTGCAGGTAATCCAGCGCCGACGCCGCGTCGGAAAGCTCGCCGATGCCCTGGTCGTATTCGCCCTGGCTGCGCCCGACGCCGCGGAAATTGAACCGCAGCACGGTGAAGCCCATGTTGTAGAAGGCGTAGTGCAGGTTATAGACAACCTTGTTGTTCATCGTGCCGCCGAACTGCGGGTGCGGATGCAGGATGATCGCGATGGGGGCGTCGTTTTCCTTCTGGGGGTGGTAGCGGCCTTCGAGGCGGCCTTCGGGTCCGGGAAAAATGACCTCGGGCATAGGGTGCGATCTGCTCCTGTATCGGGCCGTGCGGATGTTGACAGAATCCGTCGGCCATCTTAGAACCATTCTAAACCCGGCGCCGTGGCCGGGTCGGGCTGTGTTGCAGATAGGCAATCGACCGGACAAGGTCAATTGTCAGCAACTGTCTTCGGGCCGCGCAGGGAGGCGTGCGATGAAACTGAGTACCAAGGGGCGTTACGCAATGGTGGCGCTTTGCGATATCGCGCTTCAGCCCGAGGGGTCCCTTGTGACGCTGGGCGACATCTCCAAGCGTCAGGACATCTCGCTGCCCTATCTCGAGCAGCTCTTCGTGAAGCTGCGGCGGCATGGTCTCGTCGTGTCGGTGCGCGGACCCGGCGGCGGCTATCGCCTGTCGCGGCCCTCGACCGAGATCTCGGTCGTCGACATCCTCGCCGCCGTGGACGAGACGGTGGATGCCATGCACAAGGGGGCAGGCGCCTCGGGCGGCGCCTCGGGCAGCCGCGCGCAATCGCTCACGAACCGGCTGTGGCAGAGCCTTTCGGCGCATGTTTACGTCTTTCTGCACCAGACGCGCCTGTCGGACGTGGTCGAGAACGGCCTCGCTCCCTGCCGGGCGGTGCCGACGCTCTTTGCCGTGGTGGACGAGCATGACGTGCAACCCGCAGGCTGAGCCGCACCCCGCGATGATCGGAGGGGCGGCATGAAGCGCGCCTATCTCGACTGGAACGCCACGGCGCCGCTGCGTCCCGAGGCGCGCGAGGCGATGGTCGCGGCCATGGACGTGGTCGGGAACCCGTCCTCGGTCCACGCCGAGGGCCGCGCTGCCAAGGCATTGCTCGAGCGGGCGCGGGGGCAGGTCGCCAGCGCCATGGGCGCGGACGGGGCCGACGTTGTCTTCGTCTCTGGCGCGACCGAGGCGGCCGCACTGGCCTGCGCCGGGCGCGGGCTGCAGGGCGCGGGCATCGAGCACGATGCGCTCGACGCCTGGATCGATCCCGTCCTGCCCGTCGATCCCGAGGGGCGCGTCACGGTCCAGGACCCGGCGCAAACCGTGCTGCAGGCGGCCAACTCGGAAACCGGCGTGATCCAGAACCTGCCGCAGGGCCTGGCGCTGACGGACGCGACGCAGGCCTTCGGCAAGATCCCCTTTGCCTTCAACTGGAGCGGCGCCGATATGGCTGTCGTCTCGGCCCACAAGCTGGGCGGGCCCAAGGGTGTGGGCGCCCTCGTGATGCGGCGCGGCACCGATCTTGCTGCGCAGCTGCGCGGGGGCGGGCAGGAGATGGGCCGCCGGGCGGGCACCGAGAACCTGATCGGCATCGCCGGCTTCGCCGCGGCGGCCGAGGCTGCGGCCCGGGACTTGGCCGACGGGGTCTGGAGCGAGGTCGAAAAACTTAGAAACATTCTAGAGAATGCCGTTGCGGCCGACGCGAAAGAGACTATTTTTGTCGGAAAAGGCGCCGCGCGGCTTCCGAACACGTCGTGCTTTGCGGTGCCCGGCTGGAAGGGCGAGACGCAGGTGATGCAGATGGACCTGGCCGGTTTCGCGATTTCCGCGGGCTCGGCCTGTTCCAGCGGCAAGGTGCGCGCCTCGCGCGTGCTGCAGGCGATGGGCTACGACGAGGCGGCCGCACAAGGCGCGATCCGCGTCAGCCTTGGGCCCGAGACGACGGAAGACGAGGTGATGCGCTTTGCCGAAAGCTGGCTGCGCCACCATGAGAAACATCGCGCGCGCGCAGCGTGAGGACAACCGGGCCTGCGCATGACGCGGGCAGACGCACCAGGCGCGCGGACCACGCGCGCGGACAGGAGAGACGACATGGCAGCCTTGGACAACGTCAAGGAAGGGGTCGAGAAGGAGACCGTGGACGCGGTCGAAGCCGTTTCGACCTACAAGTACGGCTGGGAAACCGACATCGAGATGGACTACGCGCCGATGGGCCTCTCCGAGGACATCGTGCGGCTGATCTCGACCAAGAACGACGAGCCGGAATGGATGACCGAATGGCGGCTGGCCGCCTACGAGCGCTGGCTCCAGAAGGAAGAGCCCAACTGGGCCATGGTCGACTATCCCAAGATCGACTTCCAGAACCAGTACTACTACGCCCGCCCCAAGAGCATGGAGACCAAGCCCAAGTCGCTGGACGAGGTCGATCCCAAGCTGTTGGAAACCTATGAAAAGCTGGGCATCCCGCTCAAGGAGCAGATGATCCTCGCCGGCGTCGAGGGCGCCGAGGACGCGCCCGCCGATGCACGCGAGAGCGAGCGCAAGGTCGCCGTGGACGCGGTCTTCGACTCCGTATCGGTCGGCACGACCTTCCAGAAGGAGCTGGAGAAGGCGGGCGTGATCTTCTGCTCGATCTCCGAGGCGATCAAGAACCACCCGGAGCTGGTGAAGAAGTATCTCGGCTCGGTCGTTCCGGTCAGCGACAACTTCTACGCGACGCTGAACTCGGCGGTCTTCTCGGACGGCTCCTTCGTCTACGTGCCGCCGGGCGTGCGCTGCCCGATGGAGCTCTCGACCTACTTCCGCATCAACGCCGAGAACACCGGCCAGTTCGAGCGGACGCTGATCATCGCCGACAAGGGCGCTTACGTGAGCTACCTCGAGGGCTGCACCGCGCCGCAGCGCGACACCTCGCAGCTGCACGCCGCCGTGGTCGAGATCATCGCCGAGGAAGACGCCGAGGTGAAATACTCCACGGTTCAGAACTGGTTCCCCGGCGACGAGGAAGGCAATGGCGGCATCTACAACTTCGTGACCAAGCGCGCGGACTGCCGCGGCGACCGCTCGAAGGTGATGTGGACCCAGGTCGAAACCGGCTCGGCCGTGACCTGGAAGTACCCGTCCTGCATCCTGCGCGGCAACGAGAGCCAGGGCGAGTTCTACTCGATCGCCATCACCAACGGGCACCAGCAGGCCGACACCGGCACCAAGATGATCCACCTCGGCCGCGATACCAAGTCGCGGATCGTGTCCAAGGGCATCTCGGCGGGCGTGGCGCAGAACACCTACCGCGGCCTCGTGTCGATGCACCCCAAGGCCAAGAACTCGCGCAACTACACCCAGTGCGACAGCCTTCTGATCGGCGACAAGTGCGGGGCGCACACCGTCCCCTACATCGAGGTCAAGAACAATTCGTCGCGCTGCGAGCACGAGGCGACCACCTCGAAGGTGGACGACGACCAGCTCTTCTACTGCCGCCAGCGCGGCATGGACGAGGAAGAGGCCGTCGCGCTCGTGGTCAACGGCTTCTGCCGCGAGGTGCTGCAGGCGCTGCCCATGGAGTTCGCCATGGAAGCCCAGCAGCTGGTCGCGATCTCGCTCGAAGGCTCGGTGGGCTGAGGCCCGCCGCGAAGGAGGGCCTGGCGTGATCCTGGAACTCGCACGACAGTCGGCCGGTGCCGGTCTGGGCGTCTTCATCGGCGTCCTGATCGGCCTCTCGATCCGCCGCCGCAAGGGCAAGACCGAAGGGCTGATCTCGGACTCGGTGCCGCTTACGGCCGCGGCAGCGGGCGGGCTGGCGCTGCTGGCGATGATGGCCTTCACCTGGATGCAACGGACGATGTGAGTTGGTGCGCGGCATGAGGATCGTCGCGCAAGCCACTGGAGAAACGACATGATCGTGACCACAACCAATACCGTCGAAGGCCATCGCATCACCGACTACAAGGGTGTCGTCGTGGGAGAGGCCATCATGGGCGCCAATGTCGTGCGCGATCTCTTCGCGCAGATCACCGACATCGTCGGCGGCCGGTCCGGCGCCTACGAGGCCAAGCTGCAGGAAGGCCGGGAAACTGCCTTCCGCGAACTCGAGGAACGCGCGGCGGCCCTTGGGGCCAACGCCGTTGTCGGGATCGATCTGGATTACGAGGTTGTGGGCGACTCGATGCTCATGGTCTCGGTCTCGGGCACCGCTGTCGTGCTGGACCGGGACTGAACGAACAGGAACGGGCGGCCGGGGCGCCGCCGATCGGAGATGGAAAAGATGCTGCAAATCAAGAACCTGCAAGTGAAGCTTGAAGAAGAGGACAAGCAGATCCTCAAGGGTGTGGACCTCGAGGTGCCGGCCGGCAAGGTGCACGCGATCATGGGCCCCAACGGCTCGGGGAAGTCGACGCTGAGCTACGTTCTGTCGGGCCGTGACGGCTACGAGGTGACCGGCGGCGAAGCGACGCTCGAGGGCGAAAGCCTGCTCGACATGGAGCCCGAGGAGCGCGCGGCGGCCGGTCTCTTCCTGGCGTTTCAATACCCCGTCGAGATCCCCGGCGTCGGCAACATGACCTTCCTGCGCACCGCCGTGAACTCGCAGCGCAAGGCGCGCGGGCAGGAGGAGATGTCCTCGACCGACTTCCTCAAGCTCATCCGCGAGAAGGCGAAGGATCTCAAGATCGACGCCGACATGCTGAAGCGCCCGGTCAACGTGGGCTTCTCGGGCGGCGAGAAGAAGCGGAACGAGATCCTGCAGATGGCCGTGCTCGAGCCCAAGATGTGCATCCTCGACGAGACCGACTCGGGCCTCGACGTCGACGCGATGCGGCTGGTGGCCGACGGCGTGAACGCGCTGCGTTCGGAAGGCCGCGGCTTCCTCGTCATCACGCACTACCAGCGGCTTCTGGACCACATCAAGCCGGACGTCGTGCACATCATGTCGAACGGTCGGATCATCAAGACCGGCGGCCCCGAGCTGGCGCTCGAAGTCGAGAAGGAAGGCTACGAGCACCTGAAAGAGGAGGTGGCCTGATGGCTCTGCCGCAACAGAAACTGGACGCGACCGAGGCGCGGATCGCCGCGCACCAGCTGCCCCAGGGCGGCTGGTCGGCTGCGGCGCGAACCGACGCGCTGGCCCGGCTGCGCGCCATGGGCCTGCCGCATCCGCGCGACGAGTACTGGAAATACACCCGCCCCGAGACGCTGACCGCGCCCGAGGCGCCGGCCGCGGCTTCGTTCAAGGCCGACGAGGCGCCGATCTTCGGCGATATCGACCG
Organism: Salipiger mucosus DSM 16094; assembly: GCF_000442255.1. GTDB lineage: Bacteria > Pseudomonadota > Alphaproteobacteria > Rhodobacterales > Rhodobacteraceae > Salipiger > Salipiger mucosus. The sequence goes on from NZ_KE557273.1 coordinate 1,156,015, forward strand.
GCTGACCATCGTCTTCCGTGACGGTGTCTTCGATGCCGAGGCGTCGGACGCGCTCGAGATGGAAGGCGTCAGCATCGAGCGGCTGGACGGCGGCCCCGACATCCACTGGGCCAGGGACATCTACGGCACGCTGGAAGCCAACGGCCAGAGCCCGGTCGAGCGTCCGCTCGCGGCGCTGAACACGGCCTTCGCGACCGACGGGCTGCTGATCCACGTCACCGGCAAGGCGGCGAAGCCGATCAGCGTGGTCTACGTGCACGAGGCCGAGACCTCCGACGCGATGCTGCACCACGTGGTCAAGGTCGACGCGGGCGCCGAGCTAACCCTGCTGGAAAACGGTCCTGCAGCGGCGCGCTTCAACAAGGTGATGGAAGTGGACGTGGCCGATACCGGCGCCTTCCACCACATCCGCGCCCAGGGCCGCGACCACGAACGTCGCGCCGCCACGCATATCTTTGCGCGGCTGGGGCAGGAGAGCGTGTTCAAGACCTTCACGCTGACCGTCAACGGCGTGCTCACGCGCAATGAATGCGTGATCGAGCTGACCGGCGACGATGCGGTGGCCCACGTGGCCGGCGCCTGCCTGGGCGACAACGACTTCCACCACGACGACACGGTCTTCATCACCCATGACGCGGTGAACTGCGAAAGCCGGCAGGTCTTCAAGAAGGTGCTGCGCAACGGTGCCAAGGGCGTCTTCCAGGGCAAGATCCTGGTGAAGCCCGACGCGCAGAAGACCGACGGCTACCAGATCAGCCAGTCGCTGCTGCTGGACGACGACAGCCAGTTCCTCGCCAAGCCCGAGCTCGAGATCTACGCCGACGACGTGGCCTGCTCGCACGGCTCGACGAGCGGCGCGATCGACGACGACAGCCTGTTCTACCTGCGGGCCCGTGGCGTGCCGCGCGGCATCGCCGAGGATCTCATGACCATCGCCTTCATCGCCGAGGCGGTGCAGGAGATCGAGGACGAGCGCCTGCAGGAGGAAATCGTCGGCCGCGTCGAGGGTTGGCTGACCCGGCGCCGCGACGCATGAGCCTCACGCGCGAGATCGTGGCGACCTACCGGGGGCCCGGCGCCGTTGTGCGCCGGCTGCTCTCGCAGGGACCGCGCGAGGATCGCGCGCTGATGCTCGTGATGGCGGCCTGCGCGATCTTCTTCATCGCGCAGATGCCCGCCCTTGCACGGCAGGCACATCTCGACGGCAGCGCGCTGAACCCGAAGCTGGGCGGCGCGCTGTTGGCATGGCTCATCATCGCGCCGTTGCTCTTCTACGCGCTTGCCGCGGTCACGCACTTCATCGCCCGCATCTTCGGGGGCAAAGGCACCGGCTACGGCGCGCGGCTCGCGCTGTTCTGGAGCCTGCTGGCGGCGAGCCCGCTTGTGCTGCTCAACGGGCTGGCCGCTGGGCTCATCGGGCCGGGGCCGCAGCTGACACTGGTGGGGCTGGTCTGGTTCGCCGTGTTCCTGTGGTTCTGGATCCGCGGCCTGAGCGTCGCGGAACGCGGGGCCCCGGCATGACACCGGCGGGATTCCTGCGGCTCGCGATGCAGACGCTCGTGGCGCCGCGAGACGTGGCGCGGCTGCTGCTTTCGATGAACCTCTCGCAGGAGGCGATCCTCACCGCCTTCGGCCTCGTGGTCGTGCTGAACGCGCTGGTGGTCGGCACGATGCAGGCGGCCGGGCTCGGCGGCGGGGCGATGCCGATGCTGGCGGGGCCGGTGATGCTGGTCTTCCTGCTGGCGGCGGCGCTCTCGGCCTCGATCCTCTTCATGACCTGGGCGGGCCGTCCGCTGGGCGGCACCGCGCGCGCGCAGGACGTGGCGCTTCTGCTGGTCTGGCTGCAGGCGCTGCGCGCGCTGGTGCAGGTGGGCGTGGCGCTCGTCACCGTGATCTCGGGCGGGCTGGCGGCGCTGCTGGTGATCGCCGCGATGCTGGCCGGCCTCTGGATCACGGTCAATTTTCTCGACGTGGCGCATGGGTTCGACAACCCGCTCAAGGCGCTCGCGGTGCTGATCCTCGGCGGCATCGGGCTTGTCTTCGCGCTCATGTTCCTGTTGTCCCTTACGGGACTAACACCGGACGCTATGGTGGCTCATGTATGACGTAAACGACATCCGCCGCGACTTTCCGATCCTCTCGCGCGAGGTGAACGGCAAGCCGCTGGTCTATCTCGACAACGGCGCCTCGGCCCAGAAGCCTCAGGCGGTGATCGACGCGGTGACGCGCGGCTATGCCGAGGAATATTCCAACGTCCACCGCGGTCTGCACACGCTGTCGAACCTCGCCACCGAGAAATACGAGGCCGTGCGCGGCACCATCGCGCGCTTTCTTGGCGCCCCGGACGAGGAAGAAGTGGTCTTCACCACCGGCACGACCGAGGGGATCAACCTCGTGGCCTACGGCTGGGCCATGCCCCTGATCGAACCCGGCGACGAGATCGTCCTGTCGGTCATGGAGCACCACGCCAACATCGTGCCCTGGCATTTCCTGCGCGAGCGGCAGGGCGCTGTCATCAAGTGGGTTGATACCGAGCCCGACGGCTCGCTCGACCCGCAGAAGGTGATCGACGCCATCGGGCCGAAGACCAAGCTGGTCGCGGTGACGCACCTGTCCAACGTTCTGGGCACGGTCGTGGACGTGAAGGCGATCTGCAGCGCGGCGCGCGAGCAAGGCGTGCCGGTGCTCGTCGACGGCAGCCAGGCGGCGGTGCACCTGCCGGTGAACGTGGCCGAGATCGGCTGCGACTTCTACGCCATTACCGGGCACAAGCTCTACGGTCCCAGCGCCTCGGGCGCGATCTGGATCCGGCGCGAGCGCATGGACGAGATGCGGCCCTTCATGGGTGGTGGCGACATGATCCGCGAGGTCCACAAGGACGAGGTCACCTGGGCCGACCCGCCGATGAAGTTCGAGGCCGGCACGCCGGGCATCGTGCAGCAGATCGGGCTGGGCGCGGCGCTCGAGTACATGATGGACCTGGGGATGGAGAACATCGCCGCGCACGAGGCCGGCCTCGCCGCCTACGCGGGCGACCGGCTTGGCGGGCTGAACTGGCTGCAGGTGCAGGGCAGGGCGCCCGGCAAGGCGGCGATCTTTTCCTTCACGCTCGACGGCGCCGCCCATGCGCACGATATCTCGACCATCCTCGACAAGAAGGGCGTCGCGGTCCGTGCCGGTCATCACTGCGCCGGGCCGCTGATGGATCACCTCGGGGTCTCGGCGACCTGCCGGGCTTCCTTCGGGCTCTACAACACCGAGGCCGAGGTCGACGCCCTGGTCGATGCGCTGGAACTGGCGCACGAGCTTTTCGCGTGAACGGTCCTGCCCGGGCGGAGACTCGCCGCCCGGTGCCCGGGCGGAGACTCGCCGCCCGGTGCCCGTGCGGCCTGCCCGCAAATGAGGCATTGGCCGCCGGTTTCGGCAAATCTGCGGCCCTGCTGTGGTGCTTCCGGGCCCGGGTTGATAGCGTCCGCCCATCGCGACAACAGGGAGACTGCGAATGGGTCTGGCCACTCAAGCCGACGAGATTTCCGATATTGCCTTCGGGTTCATGGGGTCGAAAGCGCTTTTCGTCGCGCTCGACCACAAGGTGTTCACGCACCTCGCCGAAGCGCCGCTGACCGCCGATGAACTGGCTGCGAAGAGCGGACTGCACCGCGACCGCGCCGAGACGCTGCTGACCTCGCTCGCGGGCCTTGGCCTGCTGAGCGTCGAGAACGGCCGCTATTCCAATTCGCCCGCCGCCGAGGCCTTCCTCGTGCAGGGCGCCAAGTACGATTTCGGCGACTACCTGCGGCTGCAGGTCGGCCGCCAGATGTATGCGCTGATGGACCAGCTCGGACCCGCCATCTCGGGCGAGATGCCCGAGGGGTCGACGGGCTCCTACGAGGAGTGGTTCTCGGACCCGGCCGAGGCGCGTCTTTACTCCGAAAGCCAGCACGCGGGCTCCTTCGGCCCCGCGCGGCAACTGGCCAAGCGCATCGACCTGTCCGGCGCCAAGAAGCTGCTGGACGTGGGCGGCGGCACCGGCGCCTTCGCGATCACGCTCTGCAAGGCTTTCCCGAACCTCGAGGCGACCATCGTCGAGTTCCCCAACGTGGCCTCGCTGGGCCGCGAGTTCGTGGAAAAGGCGGGCCTGTCGGACCGCATCACCTACGTCGACGGCAACGCGCTCGAGACCGACTGGCCGGGCGGTCAGGACGTGGTGCTGATGTCCTACCTCTTCTCGGGTGTCCCGGGCGAGACCCACGACGGCCTCATCAAGGGCGCCTATGAGCGTCTCGTGCCCGGCGGTCAGCTGCTGATTCACGACTTCATCGTGCACGGCGACCGCAGCGGCCCCGCGCTGGCGGCTCTCTGGCAGCTGCAGCACACCGCCTTCACGCCGCAGGCGCGTTCGGTGGACGCGGCAAGCCTCGCCTCCGAGATGGAAGCGGCCGGCTTCTCGGGCGTCTCGGTCGACGAGATGATCCCGCAGATGACCATGCTCGCGCAGGGCAAGCGCGAAGGCTGAAAATTCGGCGGCGCCCCTCGCGGATTTGCGATTGCGGGCGCCGCCTCTTTGCCGTAAGACCACGCCCGCGGCACCCGTAGCTCAGCTGGATAGAGCGCTGCCCTCCGAAGGCAGAGGCCATAGGTTCGAATCCTATCGGGTGCGCCACTTTTCCTCGACATTTCAATGCCGCGCGACCAGTGCGCGACACGGCCGCGTCAGGGCACCGTGCAGGCGTAGCCTGTGCCGTCGGGCAGCCGACAGAGCCGCGCGTCGAAAGCGGGGTCCAGCGACCCGTAGCTCGGCAGACGGTGGTCGCGCTCGGCCTCGTCGAGATATTGCGAACAGGCGGCGACGTAGTAGGCCTCCTCGCGCGAGTCGCTTTCGAACCACTGTTGAAAGGCGGCGCCCGCTGCCAGGGCCACGTTGCCGGAGGCATGCATCTCGGCCTCGAAGGCCACGGCGATATCCGCCTGCATGGGCCAGCCTGCCAGGGCCTCCCAGAGATCCTCGCGCCCAAGCTCGCGCATCCGCCAGGCCACGACGAGGCTCGCCACGCTGGCGTCGGCTTCCATGGCCAGAACGGCGCGCGCGTGTTCGGCCATCGCGAGGCCCGGCGCGGGGCAGGCGCCCAGCGTCAGTTGCTGCAGGTGGCGCAGCTCGTGTACCACGACGGCCGCGCGCAGCCCCTCGGGCAGGCCGCGGGCGATGACGATCCGGCCGTCCGACGGGTCCATGTAGCCCTGCACACCGTAGAGCCGGTCGGCGAGGCAAAGCGCGTCCAGATCGTTGTCCAGGGTGCGGTCAAAGGATGGAAAGGCCTTCAGGACCGGGGCGAGGTCGTCGAGGACCGCGGCCACTTCCGGGGGGTGGTCGAAGGGCGGGGCGCCGCAGACCATCTCCTGCGCGAGGCCCGGGCGGGCCCCGACGAGGATCGCCAGCGCGGCGCAGAGGGACAGGACGGTCGGTCGCATCGTCCCGAGGATAGCACATGCCGGGGATCAGGTAAGCCTGCGTCGACACGTTGAAAATGTATTTTATCGCAGTGGTTTAGGCGGGTGTCACGCGCACGCTTTGGGCGATCAGCATGGCGGGGCCGGGGGTCTCCATGAAGGCCACGTCGCAGGCGTCGCGGCCGACGGCGATCATGGCCATGGCGTCCGAGTTGCCCATGCCGGTGGCGTCGACCATGTGCCAGTCGCCTTCGAGCCAGACCTGGGCGACCGCGTGGAAATCGGGTGGGGTGACGTCGGGGCCGTAGACGGAGGCGTAGCGGGCCGGGATGCCGGCGGCGCGGACGAGGGCGCAGACCATGTGGACGTAGTCGCGGCAGACGCCCTCGCGGGCGGCGAAGGTGTCGAGCACGGTGGTCGCGGGGCCGGAAGCCTCTGGAACATAAGACATTTCCGCCTGCACCCAGTCGCGGATCGCGGCCACCCGGGCGCCGCCCTCGAGGTGGCCGAAGCGGCGCGAGACGAAGGCGGGGAACATGTCGGACTGGCAGTAGCGCGAGGGCCGCAGGTAGCCGATGGCCTCGGACGGAAGCGTGTGCGTGGGCGCGGCGGAGAGGTAGGAAATGTCCGTATTACAACGGGTTACATCCACTCGCGCCGTGTAGCGCAGGCTCAGATTCTCGTTGGGGAGATGGGCCCAGATGCGCTGGCCGACGCCGCTTTCGCCCTGGATGCGGGTGACCGTGGCCCCGGCAATGTCGATGAACTGGGACTGGATGATCTGCCCGGGATAGTGGGCCGCCTCGATGGTCAGGAGCGCGGTCGGGTCGCCAAACACTTGATATTGCATGGCAATGTCGATGTCGATCTGCATGTGCGCCCCCGTCGAGCTGGCCGGTATCCCAAGTCCACGTCAAGCCGGTTTCGCCCTTCATTGCAAGAGCGAAGGGCCGCCGAAAGGCACCTCCCGTGGCGTCGGCCGGCCGGGCGCGCGGGATGCGGGCCTTGGCCAGCCGTACCGGACGTACGGGAGTTCCGTACGGTTCGCGCGGCTCAGCCGCGCTGGAAGACCAGCGCCATCGAGTCCTTGAGCGTGATCTGGCCGCCCCCGTACTCTTCACCGATGCCGGGCGTACGGATGGCGAGGTGCCAGCCGTCGTGCGAGACCCCCTCGGGCAGGAGCGAGAGCGGCTCGATCTCGTCGGTTGGACCGCCCTCCATGTGGCAGAGCGCAAAGACCTCGCGGCCGTCCGGTCCGTGCCGGTGGGCGGCAAAGACCGTCCGGCCCTCGATGGGCTCGAGGTAGCGGAAGCTGTCCTCGTCGCGGAAGTTGCCGCGCAGCCACTGGTTCTCGTGGCGGAACTCGCGCAGGGCCAGCATGCCGGAGGTCTGCGCCGGGTCGAGCTTGGAGACCGAGTGCGAGACGTTGCAGTACTCGTGCATGTCGTCCATCCAGGCGCGCGCGATCTGCTTGAGCGTGCCGACGGTCACCGGGCGCGGCCCGGCGAGCGGCGGCTCGACCGCGTTCAGCAGGGCCGCGATGGTGTTGAGGTCGTAGTCGGTCACCTCGACCAGCGCGGGCAGGAATTCGAGGAAGCGGGCGAGGTCGTCGCGCGTCTCGAAGCCCAGCTCCTTGAGCCAGCGGAAGGCGCCGGGGACGGAGTAGCTGTATTCGTCGACCTGCCACTTGAGGCTGATCGCCTCTTCCGAGACGACCTTCACGCCGTACTTGTCATCCTGGTTGCGGATGAAGCCCCAGCTGGCGCGGGCGGTGGCGTTGAGGAAATCCATCGGCACGCCGGGGAAGACCGCGTAGGTCAGCACCGAGACGGCCGGGTTGTCATAGGCCTTGTCGAGGATCTCCATCTTGGTGTCGCCGAGACGGGTGTTGATGTTGAGCTTGGGATTCACCTGCGTGCCCCGGCGCAGCGTGTCGTGGTTGGCGGTGCCCGAGATCCAGTTGGCGCCGTAGCGCAGGATTTCCTTGATCCGCCAGTATTTCGACAGCCAGAAGGTGTAGATGAAGGGCGTGTTGTGGGCGAAGGTCAGCGGCCCCCACTGGAAGACATCCGGGTCGCCCTCCTGCTGGTTGAGGATCACCGCGCGGTAGTCGGACGACAGCTCCCAGTCCTCCTGCGGCCAGGGGCGGCCGTCCTCGAAGACGAACCAGGGCTTGTAGTCGGTGCCCGCGACGTGCTGCACGATGTCGGACATCTCCTGCAGGTAGGCATCGTCGTGGCGCAGCTCCTGCGCGGTGAAATCCCACCACTTGAAGTCCTGCGCGCCATCCACGCGCACGCCGTCGGCGCCGAAGTTCACCTTGCGGCGCTGCATCTCGAGCAGGATCGCCCGGACGTAGGGATTCTTGTAGTCGAGGTTCTGGCCGTACATGTTCGGCCCGGCGAAGTAGTGGCTGTTGAGCGCCTCGAGCCCCTGGTTGTCGGAGTGGCCGAAGACCACGTCGAAGATCAGCTTCTTGGGACGTCCGGGGAAGTTGTGCAGCACGGCCGCGAGGTCGACCAGCTCGTCCGGGCGGGCGTTTTCCAGCAGGACCGGGTTCACCGTGGCCATGCCCGAGATGACGATGTCATAGCCCCAGTTCGTGGTATCCGGGCGCATCAGGTGCACGGTGACTTCGTCGTCGAGCGAGGAGGTCTCTGTCCAGAAGGCGGGGCCGGCCTCGTAGACCGTCGTGGGCTCGACCGGCAGAAGCTGCACGGCGTCGTAGCCGACGAAGAGCTCGTCGTCGGGTTCCAGCGAGAGGCCCTTGCCGACGCGGCTGGCGATGCGCTCGAACTGGCGGGTGAGGCTGGCCAGCGTGCCGCCGGGGGTGGCGGTGGGCACGTGCACCTGCAGGATCGAGGTGGGCGGCCCGAACTTGTGCGGCGCCTCGGAGCGCAGGCCGGCCCAGTAGTCCTTGTCGGCGCGCTGCGCGAGCATGCCCTCGACGTCGTAGATCTCGGCGGGCGCGAAGGCGCCGTAGGGCAGGGAGGCCGCGAGCGGGTCGAGGATGCGGTGCAGCGTGCCCTCGGAATCGCGCCAGACGAGCGAGTAGAAATCGCCGATGAGCTCGCGCGAGCCGATGTGCACGCCGGTGGCGGCGGCGAAGGTGAAGGCCTCGGACCGCGCGACCGGCAGCAGCACGCGGTCGAAGCGCACGTCGGACTGGCTGAGAGTCAGGTCGATCTGGTCGCGCGGGCGCAGGATCTCGAGGAAGACGTCGCTGTCGGAGACGCGCCAGTCCTGAAGCTCCGGCGTCCAGAAGCCGAAGTTGACATGCCCGTTCTCGACCTGGGCGCCGAGCCGGCGGGCGATCTGGGCCGCGGCGTGGACGCGGTCCTCGGCGGTGTTCAGGATCTCTTCGCACCAGGCGGCGCTGGCCTCGGCGGCGTCGATGTCGGCGGCGATGCTGTCGGTGGTCTGCACGATCTGTCGTCCCTCGTGGTTGTCTTTGGCGCGCTCAGGCGGCGGGCGTGAACATCACCGCAGAAAGCGGCGGCAATGTCACCCGGGCGGAGGCGGGAAATCCCTTGGCGGGGGTGTCGGTCGCGGTGACCTGCCCCATGTTTCCGCGCCCCTGGCCGCCGTAGATGCCGGCGTCGGTGTTCAGGATCTCGCGCCATGTGCCGGACCGGGGCAGGCCGAGGTCCCAGCTGCTGCGTTCCTGCGGCGAGAGGTTCACCGCCACCAAGACGGGGGCGTCGTCGCCGGTGCCCTTGCGGACCCAGGAATAGACCGAGGCCTCGGTCGCGTCGACGTCGATCCAGCCGAAGCCCTCGGGGTCGGTGTCGAGCCGGTGCAGCGCGGGCATCTCGCGGTAGAGGCGGTTGAGGTCGCGCACGAGGTCGCGGATGCCTGCGTGTGCGGGGGTGTCGAGCAGGTGCCAGTCGAGCTGGCCCGCGTGGTTCCATTCGTGGGACTGCCCGAATTCCTGCCCCATGAAGAGCAGCTTCTTGCCCGGGTGGCCCCACATGAAGCCGTAGAAGGCGCGCAGGTTGGCGAATTTCTCGGCCTCGGTGCCGGGCATCTTGCCCAGCATGGAGCCCTTGCCGTGCACGACCTCGTCGTGGCTGATCGGCAGGATGAAGTTCTCGGAATAGGCGTAGCTGAGGCCGAAGGTGAGCTTGTGGTGGTGGTACCGGCGGTGTTCGTGCGCCTCGCCCATGTAGGAGAGCGCGTCGTTCATCCAGCCCATGTTCCACTTGAAGCCGAAGCCGAGCCCGCCCTGGTCGACCGGGCGCGAGACCATGGGGAAGGCGGTGCTTTCCTCGGCCACGGTCATGATCGAGGGATCGTCGCCGTAGGTCTCGGTGTTGACGCGGCGCAGCAGGTCGATGGCCTCGTAGTTCTCGCGGCCGCCGTCCTTGTTGGCGACCCATTCGCCGTCGTTGCGCGAGTAGTCGCGGTAGAGCATCGAGGCGACCGCGTCCACGCGCAGCCCGTCGGCGTGGTATTCCTCGATCCAGTAGCGGGCGCTGGCCGAGAGGAAGTTGGCGACCTGCGGCTTGCCGAAGTCGTAGATGAGGGTGTTCCAGTCGCGGTGGAAGCCCTCGCGCGGGTCGGCGTATTCGTAGAGATGGGTGCCGTCGAAATGGCCGAGGCCGTGGGCGTCGGCGGGGAAGTGGGCGGGCACCCAGTCTAGGATGACCCCGAGGCCCGCGCGGTGGGCGGCATCGACGAGGTCGCGGAACTCGTGCGGGGGGCCGTGGCGCACGGTGGGGGCGAAGAGGCCCACCGGCTGGTAGCCCCAGGAGCCGTCGAAGGGGTGCTCGCTGATGGGCAGCAGCTCGATATGGGTGAAGCCCATGTCGCGGGCGTAGGCGACCAGCTCCTCGGCGGCCTCCTTGTAGGAGATCGGGCGGTCGTTCTGGGTGGCGTCACGCTTCCACGAGCCGAGGTGGACCTCGTAGACAGAGACCGGCGCCTCGCGGTCGTTGCGGGCGGCGCGGCTCTGCATCCAGTCGCCGTCGTGCCAGCCGTAGCCGCGGATGTCGCGCACGATGGAGGCGTTCTCGGGGGCATGCTGGCCGCCGAAGCCCACCGGGTCGGCCTTGAGCGGCAGCACGGTGCCGTCGGGGCCGGTGATCTCGTACTTGTAGATGGTGCCTTCGCCGAGGTCGGGGAGGAAGATCTCCCAGATGCCGCTGCGGCGGCGGCGCATCACGTCCCGGCGGCTGTCCCAGCCGTTGAAATCGCCGACGACGGCGACGCGGCGGGCGTTGGGGGCCCAGACGGCGAAATGGGTGCCGTATGTGCCTTCGTGCTCCATTACATGCGCGCCGAGCGCCTCCCAGAGGCGGCCGTGGCTGCCCTCGGCGAGGAGGTGCTCGTCGAGCTCGCCCAGCACCGGGCCGAAGGCGTAGGGGTCGTGGTGTTCGAGCGTGGCGCCGTCGGGCCCGGTCTTGCGCAGGCGGTAGGGGCCGTCCTCGGGAATGCGGCCGGTGAAGAAGGCCGTGTCGCCCGGGTCGCGGTCGAGGTCGACGGTGCTGTCTCCGACCACCGCAGAGACCTGGCTGGCGTCCGGGGCGAAGACGGTGAGGCGGCGCGCGTCGCCGTCGGCGCGGGGGCCCAGGACGGAGAAGAGATCATCGGCGGTGCCGTCGAGAATTGCGGCGTAGGCAGGTGTCGTCATGGCGTCTTCCGTGGCTGCGCCTCGGCTCCGGAACGGCGACAACGGGGGCGGTGCGGCGTCCAAAGCGCTTCGGGCAATTGAGCCTCAAGTTATGCCGCATCGCCGCAAGATCAACGCTTTCCGCCGTTTTAGGCGGTTGCGCCCCCTCAGGTCAGCCGTGCGATGGCCTGCGTCACGGCCACCAGAACCGGCTGGTGGATCAGGTAGATCGCGAGGCTGTGCCGCCCCGGCCAGCCGAGCGGATGCAGCAGGTTCGCAGCGGGTTTCTCGCGCTCGCGCAGACGTGGCCAGAGGCCTGCCGCGGTCGCCAGCCGCGTGCAGGCGAGGCCTGCGAGCGTGGCGGCGGCCCAGGGAAAGAGGGGCTCGAAATCCATCGAGGGGCGGTGCCATGTCGAGAGGCCGATCCAGTGCAGCGCCGGGTGGTCGAGCGCGGGGAGCGCCACGAGACGCGGCAGGGCCCAGACCCCGCCCGCCACGAGGAGGGTGAGCAGGGCGGGCAGGCGCAGAAAGGCCAGCGCGAGGAGGTTCGAGACCGCGATGGCGTGCAGGATGCCGAAATAGACGAAGCGGTCGGGGGCCATGGCGTAGGTGGTGGCGCTGATCGCCGCCGCCGCCAGCGCGAGCACGCCGATGCGCCGCACGAAGACGGGCCAGCGGATGCCGCGCCCGTGCGCCAGCCAGAGGCTGACGCCCGAGAGGAAGAGGAAGCTGCCGGCCACGAGCTTGGCGAAGAGCCGCCAGCCCTCGCGGGTGGGCACGTCACGCGGGATCAGCCCGGCAAGGGCCAGATCGTAGCAGAGGTGAAAGATCACCATGCCCAGCAGCGCGACGCCGCGCGCCACGTCGAGCGAGAGCAGGCGTCCGGCCCCGGCGGACGACGCGACGGAAGGACGGCGCATGGCGGGCGAAACTCCTTGGAACGGTCCTGCCTCCTCGGTAATCTGCCGATCCCGTTCCGTCAAAGGCCGTCGCGGCCGAGGGGGCCGGTGCGCGATGCGCGCGCCGGAGGACGGGGTGGCCGGGACACCGGGAGGAGGTGAGGGAATGGCGATTTTCTGTCGCATCGTCATGGCGTTGTTCGCCGCGCTTTACCTGATGGCGCTGGCGATCTTTGCCATCGGCTCATGGGGCCTGTTCGGACAGGCGCGCGATCCGCTTGCGGGTGTCTACCTCGTGCCGCTGGGCTGGCCGTGGAACCTTGCGATCGACGTGCTGCCCGAGGCGGCCTGGCCCTGGTTGGCGGCGCTGGCGCCCGTGGTGACGCTGGCGGTGCTGGCATGGCTTTGCCGGCGGCAGCGACTCTGAGCGGCGCTGCGCCGCGGCACCGGGTTTTCATGTCGGGGGAGCGGGGCTAACATATGTCCATGATACCGGATTCCGCTGCCACACCGACGCCGGTCGCCGAGAGGGAGACCGACGGGCTGTTCGCCTGTCCGGCCTGCGACGCGCTGATGCAGGCGCATGAGGTGGCGGCCGGAGAGACCGCGCGCTGCCCGCGCTGCGGCGAACGGCTGGAGGCGCCCCGGCGGGACGCGATGACGCGGATCATCATGCTGGCGCTGGCGGCGCTGATCCTGATGGTGGCGGCGATCTTCTTTCCCTTCCTCGAGGTGGGGGTCGCCGGGCGGAGCAACCGCGCCTCGCTGCTGGACACGGTCACGGCTTTTTCCTCGGGGCTGACGGCGCCGCTGACCTTCGCAATGGCGGCGCTGATCGTGATCCTGCCGGTGATCCGCTTCGTATCTCTGATATACGTGCTGGGCCCGATGGCGGCGGGGCGCCCGCCGGCGCGCCATGCCTGGCGGGTCTTCCGGCTGGTCGAGGCGCTGCGGCCCTGGGCCATGGCCGAGGTCTTTATCGTCGGCGTCGCGGTGGCGCTGGTGAAGGTCGCGGGACTGGCGCAGGTGTCGCTGGGGCCGGCCTTCTGGGCCTTCGTGGCGCTGGTGATCGTGACGGTGCTGAAGGACAATTTCATGTGCAGGGTAACGGTTTGGAAAACACTGGACGCGCGCCGGCAGTCCTGACCGCGCGGCGCGCGGGACTTGTCGGCTGCACCCATTGCGGCAAGGTCCACGCCCGTGGACGGGAGCGTTGCGCGCGCTGCGGCGCGCGGCTTGAGAGCCGCGACGAACGCAGCCTGCAGCGCGTCTGGGCCTGGTGGTTCGCGGGGCTGGTGGTCTACGTGCCGGCCAACCTCTACCCCATGCTGGTGACGACCATGCTGGGCAGCACCTCGCAGAGCACGATCATGGGCGGGGTCATCGACCTGATGCACCACGGCTCCTACGGGGTGGCGACCATCGTCTTCGTCGCCTCGATCTGCATCCCGGTGGGCAAGTTCCTGGCCATCGCCTATCTCGCGCTCAGCATCCGGCACCGGGTGTCGATGTCGGCGCACGGGCGGCAGGTGCTGTTCGAGGCGGTCGAGTTCATCGGGCGCTGGTCGATGATCGACGTCTTCGTCGTGGCGATCCTGTCGTCGCTGGTGCAACTGGACTTCGCGGCCAGCATTCATCCCGGCATCGCGGCGGTCAGTTTCGCGCTTTCTGTTGCATTTACCATGCTTTCGGCCCAGAGCTTCGACCCGAGGCTGATCTGGGACGCAAGCGAGGAAGACGCCGCATGAGCGATCCGCAACCGGGAGACATGAAGGTGGAGAGCGGCCGGCGCTCGATCTGGAGCAACCTGTCGCTGGTCTGGATCGTGCCGATCGCGGCGCTTGTCATCACGTTGCTGATCGCCTGGCGCAGCTGGTCCGAGCGCGGGGCGCGTATCGAGATCCGTTTCGAGAACGCCGCCGGCGTGGTCGCCGACGAGACGGCGCTGCGGTTCCGCGACGTGGTGATCGGCCGGGTCGAGGACGTGTCCTTTGCCGACGACCTGGAATCGGTCGTGGTGACCGCGGCGATGGATCAGAACGTGGCCGACGCCCTGCCGGCGGACGCGCGGTTCTGGGTGGTGCGGCCCGAGGTTTCCGCGAGCGGGATCAGCGGGCTCTCGACGGTGCTGTCGGGGGTCTACATCCAGGCCGCCTTCGAGCCGAGCCCGGGCTCGGGCGCGACGAGCTTCGAGGGGCTCGACACCGCGCCGCTGGTGCTGCCGGGCATGGAGGGCACCAAGATCGTGCTGCGCGCCGAGGACGGCAACCAGCTCTCGGCGGGGGCGCCGATCTTTCACCAGGGCATCGAGGTCGGCCGGATCGAGACGCCGCGCCTGCTCGACAACGGCAACGGCGTGATCGTGGATGCCTTCATCGAGGCGCCGCACGACCAGCGCATCACCACCGCGACACGGTTCTGGGACACCTCGGGCTTCCGGGTGAACTTCGGGCCGGGGGGCCTGAACCTCTCGGTGGGCTCGGTGGCGGCGCTGCTGCGGGGCGGCATCGCCTATGACACGGTCTTCTCGGGCGGCAACCCGGTGGAGGAGAACTACGTCTTCGATCTCTTCGACGGCGAGGACTCGGCGCGGGACAGCGTGTTCAACCAGTCGCTCGACAACGCGGTCGAGCTGACGGTGGAGTTCGACGAATCCGTGCAGGGGCTCGAGGCGGGCTCGCCGGTGACCTACCGCGGTCTGCGGGTGGGCAACGTGACCTCGATCGGGGCCTTCATCGAGGAGACCGGCGACCGGCAGGAGGTGCGGCTGCGGGCCGTCATCTCGATCGATCCGCGGGCGCTGGGGCTGGACCCGGAGACGCCTGCGGCCGAGACCATCGCCTTCCTGTCGCGGGCGGTGCAGGACGGTCTGCGCGCGCGGCTGGCGTCGCAGAGCCTCTTCAACCGGACGCTGACGGTCCAACTGGTCGAGATTCCCGATGCCGAGGAGGCCTCGCTGGGGATCTTCGAGCAGGAGGCGCCGCTGCTGCCCTCGGTCGAGTCCGACATTCCCGACGTGGCGGCCACCGCCGAGGGGCTGCTGAACCGGGTGGACAACCTGCCGGTCGAGGAACTGCTCGACCAGGCGATCACCACGATGGCGGCGATCGAGTCGCTGGCCGCCGACGAGGGGCTGCGCGATGCGCCGCAGGCCTTCACCGGGCTGCTCGAGGACGCGCGCGGCGTCATCGGCAGCGAGGAGGTGCAGGCGCTTCCGGCCGAGATCGGGGCCACCATCGCGGCGCTGCGCGGCGTGGCCGAGGAGCTGCAGGAGGCGGGCACCGTCACGCAGCTGACCGACACGCTGGCGAGTGCCGAGACCGCCGCCGGAGAGCTGGGCTCGGTCGGGGAGACCGTGCGCGAGGCCATCGCGGACGTCCCCGGGCTGGTCGACGATCTGCGGGCGCTGTCACAGAAGGCGAACGCGCTGCAGCTCGAGGCGACGGTGACGGCCGCGACCGAGTTCCTGGGCGACGCCGAGGCGCTGGTCGCCAATGCCGATGCCATCGTCGGCGCCGAGCAGATGCAGGCGCTGCCCGAGGACGTGGCGGCCACGGTCGCCTCGCTGCGCGCCGTGACCGAGCGGCTGCAGGAGGCGGGCGCCGTCGACAAGCTGGTCTCGGTGCTGGAGAGCGCCGACAGCGCGGCCGCGGGCCTGGGCGAGGCGGGGACCGCCGCCAGTGCCGCGGTCGAGGACGTGCCGGGGCTGGTCGAGGACCTGCGCTCGCTCGCGGGCAAGGCCAATGCGCTGCAGCTCGAGGCGGCGGTCGCGGCGGCGACCGAGTTCCTGGGCAACGCGGATTCGCTGGTGGCCAGCGAGGCGGCGCAGGGGCTGCCGGCCGAGCTGTCGGCCACCGTCACGCAGCTGCGCGGCGTCGCCGAGGACCTGCGCGAGGCCGATGCCGTGGGCCGGCTGGTCGAGGCGCTGGAAAGCGCCTCGGAGGCGGCCGACAGCGTGACCGGCGTGGCCGCCGACCTCGACGAGGCGACGGCGGGCGTGCCGCAGCTGATCGAGGATCTCGACGCGTTGGTCGCCAAGGCCAACGGGCTGCCGGTGGAGCAGCTGGTCAACTCGGCCTCGGCCTTCCTCGAGGGCGCGGACCGGCTGATCGACACGCCGCAGGCGCGGGCGCTGCCCGAGAGCCTGAGCGCCACGCTTGACGAGGCGCGCGCCGCGCTCTCCGAGCTGCGCGCCGGGGGCGTGGTCGAGAACACCAACGCCACGCTCGCCTCGGCGCGCGAGGCCGCCTCGGCCATCGAGCAGGCGGCGCAGAGCCTGCCGGCGCTGTCCACGCGCATCCAGGGGCTGGTCGACGAGGCCGGCACCGTGCTGGACAGCTACGGCGACAACTCCTCGTTCAACCGCGAGACGGTCTCGGCCCTGCGCGAGGTGCGCGAGGCCGCCGAGGCGCTGACCAAGCTCGCCCGCGAGATCGAACGCAATCCCAATTCGCTGCTATTCGGACGCTGATCACCATGTATCGATTCCTGCCGCTCGCCCTTCTGCTCGCCGCCTGCAGCGGTGCCGAACCGCGCTACCTGATCGAGGCCCCGGCGGAGGTGCGCCCGGCGCCGCTGGCCGTGGCCTCGCTCGAGGTGCGCGACGTCTCGCTGCCGGCCTATGCCGAGGCTTCGGAGATCCTGGTCGAGAGCGCGGACGGCGGGCTCGAGCCCGCCGAGAACGCGCTCTGGGCGGACGATCCGATGCGCGCGGTGACGCTGGCGCTGGCCGACCGGATCGGGCGGGCGAGCAATGCCACCGTGGCGGCCGAGCCCTGGCCGCTGGAGGAGGACGCGCAGGCGGCGGTGGAGGTCCGGGTGACCGACATGGTGGCGCGCGCCTCGGGCGTCTTCGAGCTGACGGGGCAGTACGCGGTCTCGTCCTACGAGCGCGTGGTGCGCGAGCGGATCGAGCGCTTTGCCATCGCGGTGCCGCTGGTGGACACCACGCCGGGCAGCATCGCGGATGCGACCGGCCGGGCGGTGGCGCAGCTGGCGGCGGAGATCACCGAAGAGCTGTCGCGCTGAGCCCCGGGGGCGGGGCGCCCGAAGTCCTTGCCAGGGCATTTGCCAAAGCCTTGCGACGGCTTTTGCGGCACCGCCTCAGTTGAGGTCTTCCAGAAGGCGGCCGTGCTGGCGGGTCTGTTCCAGGACCTCGCCGAACTGCGTCATGCCGCGCGCCTCGAGCATGGGCAGCATGCGGATCAGCACCTCGGCCGTGGCCCGCGCGTCGCCAAGGGCGGTGTGGCGCAGCGCCTCGGGGATCTCGACGCCGAGCCGGGCGCAGAGCGCATCCAGCGTATGCGTGTCGCTGGCCCCGAAGAGCACCGCCGAGAGCAGCACCGTGTCGAGGATGGGATTGTCCCACGCCACGCCCATGCGCGCCTGGTGACGGCGCAGGAAGGCCATGTCGAAGGGCGCGTTGTGCGCCACGATCACCGAGCCGCCGGCGAAGCGGTGAAAGCGGCGGCCGGCCTCGGCGATGTCGGGCTGGCCGCGCACCATGCGGTCGGTCACGCGGTGCACCCGGGTCGAGGCCTGCGGTATGGGGATGCCCGGATCGACGAGCTGGTCGATGGTCTCGCCCGGCACGATGCGCCCGCCCAGCACGCGCACGGCGCCGATCTGCACGACCTCGTCCTTGTGCGGCAGAAGGCCCGTGGTCTCGGTGTCGAAGACGGTGAAGGTCAGCTCCGAGAGCGGCGTCTCCTCGATGCAGGCGGGTTGGGCGCGGGTCAGCAGGTCGAAGTCGTAGACCAGCGGGCGCTCGGCCTCGGGGGCGAAGTGGCTCTCCGCCCCCTCGATCACCAGCATGTAGCCGCCGCCGTCCATCGGCTTCATCCGCGCGGCATAGCTCTGCGCGCCGTCCACGCCCTCGGCGGTGAAGGCGACCTCGCGGCCGGTGCGGTGCATCTTGCGCACCGCGCGGTCGAGGCCCGAGGCCTCGAAGTAGTCCGAGAGCGGCGCGTTCAGGCGCGGGTGGTGAAGCTGGGCCAGCACCTCGGCCGCCTGTCCGTCGTAGAGCACGATCTGCCCGCGCGGGTTCACGAGGATCATGGCGACCGGGATCTCGGTCAGCAGCGCGGTGAGGCGGTTCTTCTCGATCGAGAGGCGCTCGGTCTCGGCAGCGACCTGCTGCGCGGTCTGCATGGCGCTGTCCGAGAGCCGGTCGCTGACGGCCTGCGCCGCCGGGGCGAGGTCGCCGAGGTAGCGCGCGGCATGGGCGTCGAGGTCGCGCGCGACGCCGGTGTGGGCGCGCACGCGCATCTCGGCGGCGATGCGCTCGATGGGTTTGGCGACGTTCTCGTCGAAGAGCAGCCAGATGCCTGCGGTGAGCGCGAGCAGGCCGAAGACGACGATGATGGCGGCGAAGACGAAGCCGTCGGTGGCCCCGGTTTCCAGCGCGCGGGAGTGGCCGAGCCAGAGCCCGAGGCCGGTCAGCGCCGCCCCCCCGAGGCCCATCGCCGCGAAGAAGAGCAGGATGCGCAGGCGCAGGCCGAGACGGGTCATGCGGGCACCTCGGCGCAGACGGTGGAGACGATGGGATCGTCGGCGCCCACCTCGCGCCAGACCGGGTCGCCGCCGTCGCCGGTGCCGGGGTCGGCGCGGCGGTGGCCCTTGCAGTCGACCATCATCTCGACCGACTGCACCGGCTGCCAGCGGGCGAAGAAGTAGACCTCGGCCATGTAGAGGCCCTCGGTCTGCTCGTTGGCGCGCAGGTTGGCGCCGTCGATGGCGATGAAGCGGTCGGTCATCGGCACCGCGTAGGTCCAGGGGCGCCAGAGCGCGCGGCTCTCGTGCGTCCCGGCGACGGCGAAGCCCTCGGGGAGGGCGTCGTGGGTGCGGGTGTACCAGCCGTACTCCGACGAGATCGCCGCGGCGAGCATCGCGAGCCCGGCGCCCGCGGGCACCGTCCAGCGCGGCAGGCGGCCGCCCGCGACCCGTGTCAGCAGCATCATCACGCCCGCGCCGGCAAAGCCCGCCACGAAGACCGCGATCAGTTCCAGAAACATGCCTCTCCCCCCTTGTTGGCCCCTATCCCAGGTGGCCGCGTCCGTGTCCCAGCGCCGATTGCAGCGACTTCACCACCACGAAGGCGTTGCGCAGGTGACTGCGCTCGAAGTCCGAAAGTGCCGCCGGCGCGAGGTAGTTGTCGGGCTTTTCGCCGCGTTTGACCAGAGTTGCCTGATGCTCGAGCCGGGTCTCTGCGATGAGATCGTAGGCGTCGAGCAGATCGTGCCCGCCGCTCTCGGAGAGCTTGCCGCCGGCGACGGCGGCCTCGAGCCGGGCGCGGGTGTTGACCTGGGCGATCTGCCCCTGCAGCGCGTAGACGCGGGCGAGGTCGACGACGGGCACGACGCCGTTGTGCTTGAGGTCGAGCCGGTTCTTGTGCTCGCCGGAGCGGATCGTGGCGAAGCCGCGCAGCAGGCCCAGCGGCGGCGTGTGCTTGAGCGAGTTCGAGACCATGTGCGCGACGAAGATCGAGTTCTTCGCGGCGCGGGCGAGGGTCTGCGCCTGCAGGTCCTCGAAAAGCGCCGTCGTGCCGCCGATGGGCCGCAGGTCGAACATGACCGAGGCCAGCATCTGCGCCTCGGGCACGGGCTTGTCGATCCAGCCGGTGAAATACTCGCGCCAGGTCGAGACGCGCTGGCACCAGCGCGGGTTGGTCGCCATCATCTCGCCCGGGCAGAGGTAGTAGCCCGCCACGTCGAGCCCCTCGCAGACGAACGCCGCCATCTCGCGGAAGTAGGCGAGGTCGTCGTCACTGGCGCTGTCGTCGAGGAAGAGGCAGTTGTCCTGGTCGCTCACGCCGGTCTGTTCCTGCCGGCCCTGGCTGCCGCAAGCGAGCCAGAGCCAGGGCACCGGGGCGGGGCCGAGTTTCGCCTCGGCCAGCGCCAGCAGGCGGCGGGTGGCGGTGTCGGCGATATCGGTGATGAGCCGGGTGACAACCTCGTGCCGGTTGCCGGCGGCCACGAGCTGCACCAGCAGCTGCGGGATGCGGGCGGTGACCTGGGCCATCTCCTGCGCGCTGCCCGCGCGGGCGACCTCGGCCACGAGTTCGGCCGAGCTGACCGCCTGGAAGCGGGTGAGGTCGGTCTGCGTGACGATGCCCACGAGCCGGCCGGCCGAGGTGACGGGGACATGGCCGATCTCGCGCTCCATCATCGCGTGCAGCACGTCCGAGCCGATGGCCGAGGGCGGCAGGCTGACGGGATCGGCGCTCATGATCTCGGTGACGGGGGTGTCGAAGGGCAGGCCGCCGCCCACCACCTTGCCCGAGACGTCGCGGATGGTGACGATGCCGCGCAGGCGGCCCTTCTCGGTGACGCAGACCGAGGAGACGTGACGCGCGCGCATGAGGGCGGCGGCCTCCTGCACGGTGGTGGCGAGGCCCACGGTCAGCGGGTCGGCGGCCATGAGCGTCTCGACCCGTGATTGCGCGAGGTCGCTGCGGCGGGGCCGGGCGGCGCGCGAGCGGTCGAAGAAGCGCCGCGCCGGGGCGTGGTCGCGGATGAGCGCGCGGAAGGCATAGGCCGGCAGGACCAGCAGCTCGGTCGGCTCGAGCGCGCGGGCCGAGGTGGCGGCGGTGCCGTCGCGCAGCAGGCCGCGTTCGCCGAAGGAGTTGCGCGGCCCCAGAAGCGAGACGGCGACGCCGTTCTCGTCGCGGATCTCGACCTGGCCGGAATGGATCAGGTAGATGCCCTCGAGCGGCTCGGCGAAGGCATAGATCTCGGCCCCGGCGGGCACCGCGCGCTGCACGAACTGGGGCAGCAGGGTGTCCAGCGCCTCGGCCTCGAGCGCGTCGTAGGGATGCACGCCGTTCAGGAAACGGTGCAGGTCTTCGGGCGCGAGCGGCATGGGCGTGCTCCGTGGCTGAAACGAAAGATCCCGCCCCTCGCATAGCGCGGGACGGGAGTCGAAGGGTAGGGGCGGGCCGCCCGCGCGGCCCGCGGCCCTGTCGTCAGTGGTCCTGCGCGGCGGCGGCACCGCGGGGGACGCGGACGCTTTCCACGAGGTCGTTGATCTCCTGCGGGATCGGCTTGGTCGCGTTCGACACGATGAAGGCCACCGCGAAGTTGATGAGCGCACCAACCGCACCGAAGGAGGTCGACTTGATCGACAGCAGCAGCGGCTCGGCGTCCGTGAAGCTGTTGGTGTCGGGGATGAAGAACCAGCCCTTGTGCAGGAAGATGTAGAGCAGCGTCACCACGAGGCCCGTGACCATGCCCGCGACCGCGCCCTTGTTGTTCACCTTCGTGAAGATGCCCATCATGAGCGCCGGGAAGATCGAGGCTGCGGCGAGGCCGAAGGCCAGTGCCACGGTCTGGGCCGCGAAGCCCGGCGGGTTGAGGCCGAGATAGGTCGCGACACCGATGGCCGCGGCCATGGCAATTCGCGCCGAGAGCAGCTCGCCCTTTTCGGAGATACCCGGGTTGAGCTGACCCTTGATGAGGTCGTGGCTCACCGCCGAGGAGATCGCGAGCAGCAGGCCCGCGGCCGTCGAGAGCGCGGCGGCAAGACCGCCGGCGGCGACGAGACCGATCACCCAGGAGGGCAGGTTGGCGATTTCCGGGTTGGCCAGCACGAGGATGTCGCGGTTGAAGTTGGTGAGCTCGTTGCCCTCCCAGCCTTCGGCTGCCGCGCGCTCGGCCATCGCGTCGGATCCGTCGTTGTAGTACTGGATCCGGCCGTCGCCGTTCTTGTCCTCCCAGCCCAGAAGGCCGGTCTGCTCCCAGGTGCGCATCCAGTCATAGGCCGGATCGGTCGCGATGGTCTCGGCCGAGACGGCCTGGCCTGCGACACCTTCGGGCCAGAACTGCTGGGTGATGTTCAGCCGCGCCATGGCGCCCACGGCGGGGGCCGTGAGGTAGAGCAGCGCGATGAAGACCAGCGCCCAGCCGGCGGACCAGCGTGCGTCGGCGACGCGCGGCACGGTGAAGAAGCGCATGATGACGTGGGGCAGGCCCGCGGTGCCGATCATCAGCGACAGGGTGAAGAGCACCATGTTGAAGGTGTCGCCGTTGTGCGCCGTGTACTCGTTGAAGCCGAGGTCGGTCACGATCTGGTTCAGCGTCGCCAGCAGCGGCTCGCCCGAGGGGGTGTCGCCGAAGAGGCCGAGCGCCGGGATCGGGTTGCCGGTCAGCTGCAGCGAGATGAAGATCGCCGGGATCGTGTAGGCGAGGATCAGCACGCAGTACTGGGCGACCTGGGTGTAGGTCACGCCCTTCATGCCGCCGAACACCGCGTAGGCGAAGACGATCACGGCGCCGATCAGCAGGCCGGTGGTGCTGTCCACCTCGAGGAAGCGGCCGAAGGCCACGCCCACGCCGGTCATCTGACCGATCACGTAGGTGATCGACGCGATGATGAGGCAGAGCACGGCGACGAGCCGCGCGGTGGGCGAGTAGAAGCGGTCGCCGATGAACTCGGAGACGGTGAACTTGCCGAACTTGCGCAGGTAGGGCGCGAGCAGCAGGGCAAGCAGCACGTAGCCGCCGGTCCAGCCCATGAGGAAGCTGGAGTTGTCGTAGCCGACGAAGGCGATGAGGCCGGCCATCGAGATGAAGGAGGCCGCCGACATCCAGTCGGCCGCCGTGGCCATGCCGTTGGTGACGGGGTGCACGCCGCGGCCGGCGGCGTAGAACTCCGAGGTCGAGCCCGCGCGGGCCCAGATGGCGATGCCGATGTAGAGCGCGAAACTCGCGCCCACGAACAGCAGGTTGATGGTGAACTGATCCATGGCGCTTTACTCCTCGTCCACGCCGAAGTCTTTATCGAGCTTGTTCATCCGCCAGGCGTAGAAGAAGATCAGCGCCAGGAAGACGAGAATGCTGCCCTGCTGGGCGAACCAGAAGCCCAGGTCGGTGCCGCCGACCGGGATGCCGGACAGCAGCGGGCGCAGCAGGATGCCGAAGCCGAAGCTGACGAGCGCCCAGATGATCAGGCTGATGACGATGAGCCGGATGTTGGCCTTCCAGTAGGCCGCCCCCGACTTGTCCGCCGCCTGCGCGGTGTTGGTCGTATGATCCGCCATGAGCGGGTCCCTCCTCTCTCCAGGTGATGCCGCCCCCGCGGGGGCGGCGGGGTGCGGTCAGCCCGTCACCCGTTTCACGATCGCGCCGAGTTCGGCGGCGATGTCGTCGATGGCGCCCATGGCATCGATGCGGGCCAGGGCGCCGGTCTTGTCGTAGTAGCCGATGAGCGGCGCGGTCTGCGCGTGGTAGGCCTCGAGCCGGCTTGCCACGGTCTCGGCCTTGTCGTCGGCGCGGCGCGTCATCTCGGTGCCGCCGCACTTGTCGCAGGTGCCCGCGGTGGCGGGCTGCTTGAAGGCGTCGTGGTAGCCCTCGCCGCAGGCGGCGCAGGTGTAGCGGCCCGAGATGCGCGTCACCATCGCGGCGTCGTCGACCTCGAGACTGACGGCGGCGTCGATGCGCTGGTCGCGCTCGGCGAGCAGCGCGTCGAGCGCCTGCGCCTGCACGGTGGTGCGCGGGAAACCGTCGAGGATCACGCCGCGGGCGCAGTCGGGCTCGGCGAGGCGATCGCGCAGGATTGCGATGACGATCTCGTCGGAGACGAGCTCGCCCGCCTCCATCACGGCCCTGGCCTTCTTGCCGGCCTCGGTGCCCTGGGCCACGGCGGCGCGCAGAAGGTCGCCGGTGGAGAGCTGCACGAGGCCGAACTCCTCCTCGAGCATGCGCGCCTGGGTGCCTTTCCCGGCCCCCGGAGGGCCGAGAAGGATGAGCACGGGGGCGGCGGTCACGGTCTGTCCGTCCATCATCGTCACTCCCGGTTCATGCGGTTGTCGATGAGGTCGTCGACGACGGATGGGTCGGCGAGGGTGGAGGTGTCGCCGAGGGCGCCGTAGTCGTTCTCGGCGATCTTGCGCAGGATGCGGCGCATGATCTTGCCCGAGCGGGTCTTGGGCAGGCCCGGGGCCCACTGGATGAGGTCGGGCGAGGCGATGGGGCCGATCTCGGTGCGCACCCAGCTGCGCAGCTCCTTGACCAGCTCGTCGCTGGGCTCGATCCCGTTCATCAGCGTGACGTAGCAGTAGATGCCCTGGCCCTTGACCGGGTGCGGGTAGCCCACGACCGCCGCCTCGGCGACCTTGGAATGGGCCACCAGCGCCGATTCGACCTCGGCCGTGCCCATGCGGTGGCCCGAGACGTTGATCACGTCGTCGACGCGCCCGGTGATCCAGTAGTCGCCGTCCGCGTCCACCCGGCAGCCGTCGCCGGAGAAGTAGTGGCCCTTGTACTGCTGGAAGTAGGTGCTCTCGAAACGCTCGTGGTCGCCCCAGACGGTGCGCATCTGCCCCGGCCAGCTGTCCTTGAGCGCGAGCACCCCCTCGCAGGGCCGCTCGGTGATCTCCTCGCCGCTGGTGGGGTCGAGCACCACCGGCTCCACGCCGAAGAAGGGCTTCATCGCCGCGCCCGGCTTGGTCGCATGCGCCCCCGGCAGCGGCGTCATCAGGTGCCCGCCGGTTTCGGTCTGCCACCAGGTGTCGACGATCGGGCAGCGGCCCTGGCCGACCTTCTCGTTATACCAGTTCCACGCCTCCGGGTTGATCGGTTCGCCCACGGTGCCCAGCACCTTGAGCGAGGATAGATCGCATTTCGTTACGAATTCGTCACCCTGGCCCATGAGCGCGCGGATCGCCGTCGGCGCGGTGTAGAACTGGTTGACCTTGTGCTTCTCGCAGACCTGCCAGAAGCGGGAGGCGTCGGGGTAGGTGGGCACGCCCTCGAACATCAGCGTGGTCGCCCCCAGCGCGAGGGGCCCGTAGACGATGTAGCTGTGCCCGGTGACCCAGCCCACGTCGGCGGTGCACCAGTAGACGTCGCCTTCGTGGTAATCGAAGGTGATCTCGGTCGTCATGGCGGCGTAAACCAGATATCCACCACTGCTGTGTACGACCCCCTTGGGCTTGCCGGTCGAGCCCGAGGTATACAGGATGAAAAGGGGATCCTCGGCGCCCATGGGGCGGGGCGGACACTCGGGCGCGGCATGCGCCATGAGGTATTTGACGTCGACATCGCGGCCGTCGATCCAGGTGGTCTGGTCGCCGGTGTGCTTGACCACGAGGCAGCGCACCTTGTCCGAGCAGTGCAGCAGCGCGGCGTCGGCGTTGGACTTGAGCGCGGTCTTGCGGCCGCCGCGGGGCGCGGTGTCGGCGGTGATGACGATCTTGGCGCCGCAGTCGTTGATGCGGTTGGCCAGCGCGTCGGGCGAGAAGCCGGCGAAGACGATGGAGTGGATGGCCCCGATGCGCGCGCAGGCCAGCATGGCATAGGCGGCCTCGGGGATCATCGGCAGGTAGATGACCACGCGGTCGCCGCGCATGACGCCCTGGCTGAGCAGGACGTTGGCCATGCGGTTCACCTTGTCCGACAGTTCGGCATAGGTGATGTGCTGGGCCGGGTCCTCGGGGTTGTCGGGCTCGAAGATGATGGCGGTCTGGTCGGCGCGGTCCTTCAGGTGCCGGTCGATGCAGTTGTAGGCGACGTTGAGCACGCCGTCCTCGAACCACTTGATGTCGACCTTGCCGAAGTCGAAACAGGTGTTCTTGATGGTCCTGGGCGCCTCGACCCAGTCGAGCCGCTGCGCCTGCTCGGCCCAGAACCCCTCGGGGTCCGAGATCGAGCGCGCGTACATCTCGTCATACCGCGCCGCATCGACGTGCGCGGTCGACACGAAGTCGGACGATGGTGCGTAGACCCCGGTCGCGGTGGATTGGTCGTCTTTCATGAGTCCTCCCTCACTTCTTGCGACGCCGCGTCACGCGGCATGTCCATCCCTCGCAAGAGAATACTCGAAACCGAAAATTATGGAATACCCTACGGTAAACGATGAATTTTCGTGTAAACTGCTTTCCACGTTTCAAGAGGTTCTGTAAATTTATTTGCCGAGAGCGACATTCTTCCCGAGGATTCAATGGCCTTGCCCCTGCGGCAGGTCGAAGGGCGCGAGGGTGAGGCGGGCTCGCCTCATGATTGTTTGCGGTATCAGAGAGGTGTGACAAAACGCTGCAGTATGCCCTGGTATACCGTATGGGCCGCGCCGTGCCGCCACGTCCCGACTCGCCGGCGGGGTTGCGTGGTGACGCGAAGCGGCTAGGCTCGGGTCCAAGGCGGGCGGAGGACCCGCCGCGATCCAATGGGAGGATACACATGAAGTTCACGGCCACATTGACCGTGGCGGCGCTGACCGCCGCCTTCGCCACCGAAGCCGCGGCGACCGAATGGAACGTCTCGGTCTGGGGCAAGCGCCGCGCCTTCACCGAGCACATCCACAAGCTGGCCGAGCTGGTCGAGGAGAAGACCGACGGCGAGTTCACCATGAACATTTCCTACGGCGGCCTGTCGAACAACCGCGAGAACCTCGACGGCATCTCGATCGGCGCCTTCGAGATGGCGCAGTTCTGCGCCGGCTACCACCCGGACAAGAACCGCGCGATCACCGTGCTGGAGCTGCCCTTCCTCGGCGTGTCGAACCTCGATGAAGAGGTCGCGGTCAGCCACGCGGTCTACGAGCACCCGGCGGTTGCCGAGGAGATGGCCGGCTGGAACGCCATGCTGGTGATGACCTCGCCCATGCCGCAGTACAACATCGTCGGCACCGGCGATCCGCGCGCCACGCTCGACAGTTTCGACGGCATGCGCGTGCGCGCGACCGGCGGGCTGGGCGAGGCCTTTGCCGCGGTGGGCGCGGTGCCGACCTCGATGACCGCGTCCGAGGTCTACCAGGCGATGGAATCGGGGGTGATCGACACCGCCGCCTTCGCCCAGCACGCGCACCTGAGCTTCGGCACCATCAACGAGGCCGACTGGTGGACCGCGAACCTCAACCCCGGCACGGTGAACTGCCCGGTGGTCGCCAACATCGACGCCTACGAGGCCCTGTCGGACGCCGAGAAGGAGGCCTTCGACAGCTCGGTGCCCGAGGCCATCGACCACTACCTTGCCAACTATGGCGAGCTGCTGGATCGCTGGGATTCGGTGCTCGAGGAGAAGGGCGTCGAGAAGGTCATGATCTCGGACGAGGAACTCGCCGAGTTCAAGTCGGTCGCCGATCCGATTCACGACCAGTGGATCGAGGACATGGGCGCGCAGGGCCTGCCCGCGCGGGAGCTCTATGACCTGGTGAACGACACGCTGGACGAGCAGCGCGCCTCCAACTGATGACGGGCCGGGGCCCGGGGCCGCGCGCCCGGGGTCCCGCTCCGATGATCGAGACGATCGAAAGGACGCCCAAGATGGCCGGACAGTCCGCCGTTCTCGAGGACGGCTCGACCCTTAGTCGCATGGACCGGGGGCTCGAGCATCTCGAACGCCTGCTTGCCTTCCTGTCGGGGCTGGGCGCCTTCGCGCTCATGTTCCTGGCGGTGATCTCGGTGGGCGGGCGCACCTTCTTCAACCAGCCGCTGCCCGGCTACGTCGACTGGATCGAGACGGCGATGCCGCTGATCGCGATCCTGGGGATTTCCTACGTGCAGCGGCAGGGCGGGCACATCCGCATGGACATCGTGGTGGGCAAGCTGAAGGGCCGGGCGCTCTGGGCGGCGGAATGGATCACGACCTTCGGGATCCTCGTGCTGATCGCGGCGCTGGTCTGGGGCAGCTGGGCGCATTTCCAGCGCAGCTTCGACATGGGCGCGCCGCTGTGGTCGCGTGACAGCACCATCGACCTCGGCCTGCCGATCTGGCCGGCCAAGCTGATCGTGCCGGTGGCCTTCTCGGTCATGTGCCTGCGGCTGGTGCTGCAGCTCTGGGGCTACGGGCGGGCGCTGGTGCTGGGGCTGGAGGCGCCGGTGGCGGTGCCGCTGGTGCAGAGCGCGGCGGAACAGGCGGCGGCCGAGGCCGAGCAGATGCAGGGGCACGAGCAATGAGCACCATCGAGATCGGTCTGTGGGTCACCGGCGGGCTCATGGTGATGGTCGTCCTCGGCATGCGCGTGGCCTTTGCCGCGGGCCTTGCGGGGCTGCTGGGCCTTGTCTGGGTCTTCTGGTCGAAGCGCAGCTACGACCCCGAGATGCTGGGCTGGGCCGTCGGCGTGGCGGTCAAGACGGCGGGGCAGGTGCCCCATTCCAAGGTCTCGAGCCAGGCGCTGAGCCTGATCCCGACCTTCATCCTGATCGGCTATCTCGCCTATTACGCCGGGCTGACGCGGGCGCTGTTCGAGGCGGCGAAACGCTGGGTCGCCTGGGTGCCGGGGGGCCTCGCGGTCTCGACGGTCTTCGCGACGGCGGGCTTCGCGGCCGTCTCGGGTGCCTCGGTGGCGACGGCGGCGGTCTTTGCGCGCATCGGCATCCCCGAGATGCTGAAGGTGGGCTACGACAAGCGCTTCGCCGCGGGCGTGGTGGCCGCGGGCGGCACACTGGCGAGCCTCATTCCGCCCTCGGCGATCCTCGTGATCTACGCGATCATCGTCGAGCAGGACGTGGGCAAGCTGCTGCTGGCGGGCTTCCTGCCGGGCGTCTTCTCGGCCTTCGTCTATGCCGCGCTGATCATCGGGCTCGCGCTGACGATCAAGGGCTTCGGGCCGCCGGTCACGGGCTTCACATGGCGCCAGCGCTTTGCCGCGCTGCCGCCGGCGCTGCCCATCGTGGCGGTGGTCGTGATCATCATCTTCTTCGTCTACAACCCCTTCGGCGACGCCTGGGGCACCCCGACGGAGGGCGGCGCCGTGGGCGCCTTCATCGTCTTCGTCATGGCGCTGATCCACGGCATGCGCCTGCGCGAGCTGAAGGACGCACTGATCGAGACGGCGAAGCTGTCGATCATGATCTTCACCATCATCTGGGGGGTGCTGATCTACGTGCGCTTCCTGGGCTTCGCGGACCTGCCCTCGGCCTTTGCCGACTGGATCACCTCGCTGCACTACTCGCCGATGCTGATCCTGGTCTGCATCCTGCTGGCCTATGCCGTGCTGGGCATGTTCATGGATGCCATCGGGATGCTGCTGTTGACGCTGCCGGTGGTCTACCCGGCGGTCATGGCGCTGAACGGCGGCGAGATGGTGAGCGCGGCCGACAGCACCTTCGGCATGTCGGGGCCCATGTGCGCGGTCTGGTTCGGCATCCTCGTGGTGAAGATGGCCGAGTTCTGTCTCATCACGCCGCCAATCGGGCTCAACTGCTTCGTGGTGGCGGGCGTGCGGCCGGACCTGTCGGTACAGGACGTGTTCCGGGGCGTGATGCCCTTCTTCATCGCCGACGCGGTGACCATCGCGCTGCTGGTGTCCTTTCCCGCCATCGTGCTCTGGCTGCCGTCGCTCGCCTGAGCGGGGCCGGACGCGCAGGGGCAGGGCGGCACCGGCGCTGCGTGGCGCAGAGGTGCGGCGCAGCGCCGCGGGGGCACGGGAACCCGGCGCCGGTGAGCGGCGTTTACCCTGCAGACGCCCGCCAGAGAGGCTGACGGGCCGCCAAACCTGACGGAAGACGGACCGCGCGGGCTCTGCCCGAAGCGGGGGCCGATGGCCCCTGCACGATATCGCTCTGTCCTCCGGCCACACCGCAAGGAGGACCTGTCATGGAATTTGCAGGTATCGGGGGATTCATCGTCCTCGTTCTCGACATCTGGGCAATCGTCTCGATCATCGGATCCGCCGCAAGCACCGGCGCAAAGGTGCTCTGGGTGCTGCTCGTGCTCGTGCTGCCCGTTCTGGGCTTCATCATCTGGCTGATCGCCGGGCCGAAGTCCGCCCGCGCTCACGTCTGATCCCAGCCGCATCCCATCATATCGGAGGATACCGTCATGCTTTACTGGGCCCTGCTTTTCTTCGTCGTGGCGATCGTCGCCGCCGTCTTCGGTTTCGGCGGGATCGCCTCGGCCTCGGCCGGGATCGCGCAGATCCTGTTCTTCATCTTCCTGGTGCTCTTCGTGGTCACCATCATCATGAAGCTGGTGCGCCGGGCCTGATGGCCCGCCACCCGGCACCGCATAGGAAAGGCCGCGCTCCTTTCGAACCGCGGCCTTTTCGAGGGCCAGCCGAAGGCGCGGCCCCTACCTGCACCCGGGATCGGGGATCAGGCCTTGAGCGTCTCGGTGGACGAGAAGAACATGGCCTGGCTCACGGCCGAGCGCACCTGGTCCTCGGAGTAGGGCTTGGAGATCAGGAAGGCCGGTTCGGGCCGTTCGCCGGTCAGCAGCCGCTCGGGGAAGGCGGTGATGAAGATCACCGGACGGTCGCCCAGCTCGCCGAGGATGTCGTTGACCGCATCGATGCCCGAGGAGTTGTCGGCCAGCTGGATGTCGGCCAGCACGAGATCGGGCGTGTCCTTCTTGGCGAGGTCGACGGCGGCATCGCGGGTGCGCGCCACGCCGGTGACCCGGTGGCCGAGGTCGGCGACGATGCTCTCGAGGTCCATCGCGATGATCGCCTCGTCCTCGATGATGAGCACGCGGCCCGAGACCATGTCGGCCATTTCCTGACGCGCGAGCGAGACGAGCTGCGACGCCTCGTCGGTGTCCATCTGCATGATTTCGCCCACCTGCTCGAGGCTGAAATCCTCGATGGTGTAGAGCAG
The DNA here is from genome assembly GCF_000442255.1 of Salipiger mucosus DSM 16094. Taxonomy (GTDB): domain Bacteria; phylum Pseudomonadota; class Alphaproteobacteria; order Rhodobacterales; family Rhodobacteraceae; genus Salipiger; species Salipiger mucosus. Next base: position 1,186,502 of record NZ_KE557273.1, read on the forward strand.
AAGCGCCTCGCGGCTGTTCGCGGTCAGCGACGAAAGCCGCGCCTGGGCGGCTGCGCGGGGGGCGGTGGTTTCCTCGACCACCGGGGCGCCGGTCGAGACCCAGATACCGTGGAAGACCTTGAACAGGCCCACCTTGGGATCCGAGGTTCCGGCGACGGCCTCCCGGTCGGTGAGGATCGCCTCGAGGGTGGCTGCGGCGTAATTGTCGCCGGTCGCCTGACTGCCCGTCAGCGCCCGGGCATAGCGCCGCAGGTAGGGCAGCGCCGCCCCGATCGTCTGGCTCAGATCAGCCTTTGTCATGAAGCAAGGTCCTTTTTTCGATATTTCCGGGAACCAAACGTGCAACACGGGCATTTGTTCCCAGTATTTATCGTGCGATGTGCAGGCGGAAGAGCAAGAAGGCGACTAGGTCAGAATGGGTCAGAACCGGGCAAAAGCGAAGGAGGCGGAGGTGATCGACGAGAACCTGCGTCGTGTTTACGAAGACATGCTGGACGAGAAGGTGCCGGACCGGTTCCTTGATCTCATCGCACGTCTGAAGGCCAGCGAGACCGCTGATTCCGAAAGCGGGGACCGATGAGCGCAGACCCCCGCGACGAGATCGTCGAGCACCTCCCTGCGCTTCGCGCCTTCGCGCTGTCCCTGACGCGTAATGGCGCACTCGCCGATGACATGGTGCAGGACACGCTGGTGAAGGCGTGGTCCAAGATCCATACCTTCGAGCAGGGCACGAACATGCGGGCCTGGCTCTTTACCATCCTGCGCAACACCTACTACTCGAATCGCCGCAAGGCCGGACGCGAGGTGTCGGACGCCGAGGGGACCTTCACGGACTCGCTGTCCGAGAAGCCGGCGCACGACGGCCGCCTCCAGCTCGAGGACTTCCGCCGCGCCTTTGTTCAGCTTTCGGACGAGCAGCGCGAGGCGCTGATTCTTGTCGGCGCGCAGGGCTTCGCCTACGAAGATGCCGCCGAGACCTGCGGCGTGGCCGTGGGCACCATCAAGAGCCGGGTCAACCGGGCCAGGGCGCGTCTGGTGGAGCTGCTCAAGCTCGACGACGAGGACGAGCTCGAGATGACCGATCAGGCCACCATGGCCGTGGTGTCGGGGCGCCGCACATCCGGTGCGCTGAACTGAGGCGGTCCGCCAGTGGCGGGCCGCAGGCGAGGGGAAATCAGAGCGGGGTAGCATGATCGGAGCCGCAGGGCCGCGTCTTCGACCTTCGGGACTTGCGGCCAGGATCATTCTTTTCCTGTCGCTGGCTCTCGTGCCGATCGGGGTCGTTGCCTACTTCCAAACAGCGAAACTGCAGGAGGAAACCCGCCTGCGGTCGCAACTGAGCCTTGTGGCGCTGACCGAGGCGGCGGCACTGGGCGAGCGCGAGACCATCCTGCGCGCGCAGGGCGGGGCACAGGCGCTTGGCGCGACCTTCGCGAGCTATTTCGGCAATCGCGAGACCTGCATGGACCGGCTGCGCACCTACCTGGATGCCTCGCCGGGCTATTCCTTTGCCGGTTTCCTGACGGTCGACGGCGACATGCCCTGCCACACCGGCGCCGGGCCGGTGGACGTCGAGAACAATCCGCGGCTGCAGAGGTTGCTGGAGTCGCCGGGCGCCACCGCCTGGCTGAACCAGTTCGGCCCGGTGAGCCGCCGCTCGGTGCTGGTGGTCGCGCAGCCCTTCTTCGAGGACGGACAGCTGGCCGGGCACGTGCTGGTCTCGGTGCCCTCGGCGCTGCTGCCGCGCGGGACGCAGGCCGCACAGCCGCCCGCCGGCTTCGAGGACGTGGTGACGATCAACGAGCGCGGGCAGGTGATGTCCTCGCGCTCGGGGCTGGAGAACATCGAGGGACGGCTGCCCGCCGACCTGGACCTGCGCAGCCTGATCGGCGCGGAATCCCAGAGCTTTGCCGCGCGCAGCCGGGACGGCACGACGCGCGTCTACGCCTCGGCGCCGCTGGTGCCGGGCATGGTGCACGCGCTGGGGATCTGGGAACAGGACAGCGCCGAGGCGCAGGCCATCACCGTGAGCGGGATCGCCAAGGCGCTGCCCTTCCTGATGTGGGCAGCCTCGGTGATCGTTGCCTTCCTCGCGGTGAACCGGCTGGTGATCCGGCACATCAAGCGGCTGTCGCGGCGCATGCGCGCCTTTGCCCGCTCGCGCCGCATCCCGGTGCCGAACGAGACCGACCGCATGCCCGCCGAGCTCGCCGACATCGAGAACGACTTCCTCGACATGGCCGACGCCATCCTGCGCGACGAGGCGCAGCAGGAGAACGCGCTGCGCGAGAAGACGGTGCTGCTGAAGGAGGTGCACCACAGGGTGAAGAACAACCTGCAGCTCATCTCCTCGATCATGAACATGCAGATCCGCCAGTCCGACAGCGCCGAGACGCGAGCGATCCTGCACCGCCTGCAGGACCGCGTGCGCAGTCTCGCGACGATCCACCGGAACCTCTACCAGACCGAGGACCTGGGCCACGTCGATGCCGGGCGGCTGCTCGAGGATCTGGTGCGGCAGATGGGCGAGATGACCGAGGTCAACGGCTCGAAGGTGACGATCGAGACCGAGGTCGACAGCGTGGAGACCGTGCCCGACCAGGCCGTGCCGCTGTCGCTGCTGGCGGCCGAGGCGATGACCAACGCGCTGAAATACGCCGGTCCCGGTCCCGACGAAGAGGCCCGCGTCAAGCTGCGCTTCGCGCGTCTCGAGGGGCACCGCGCCGAGATGATGGTGACCAACACCGTCGGCCCGCGCCCCGAGGGCGAAAAGGCCGAGGTCGAGCCGCGGGGGCTGGGCGCCCGCCTGATCCGCGCCTTTGCCACGCAGCTTGGCGGCGAGCTGGACCAGCAAGAGGAGGAGGGGCGCTATACGCTGGGTGTCCGCTTCGCCCTGGTGGACTTCACGCCCGATGAGTCCACTCCCACGAAGGTACCGAATGTCCCCGATTTCTGACAGCCCGCGCCCCGACCCCCTGCACCCCCCGCATCCCGAGAACGCCAGGGGCGATCTGCGCCGGGTGGGCGTCGAGGTCGAGTTCTCGGGCGTGACCGAGCGCGAGGTGGCCAGGGTGCTGACCGAGGCGCTGGGCGGCGAGGTCAGGGACGGCGGCGACGAGGACCACTGGATCGCCGCCGGCACCGAGCTGGGCGATTTCGAGTGCTACCTGGACAGCCGCCCGCTGCAGAAGCTCGACCACGACGGGCTGGGCCGCCAGCTGCGCGAATTGGCGCGCACGGTGGTGCCGGTCGAGATCGTCAGCGAGCCGATCGAGTTCACGCAGATCGGCCGGCTCGACGATGCCGTGGACGCACTGCGCGAGGCGGGCGCGACGGGCACCCGCGCGGGCGTGCTGCTGGGCTTCGGCGTGCATTTCAACCCTGAGGTCATCTCGGAGGCGCTCGAGGACGTGCTGCCCACGCTGACCGCCTACGCGCTTCTGGAGGATCACCTGCGCCGGGTGGCCGAGATCGACATATCGCGCCGCCTGCTGCCCTGGGTCGATTCCTATCCGCGTGCGCTGGTCGACCAGCTCGCCGGGGAGTCGCCGCCGGCGACCATGACCGAGCTCATCAACCTCTACCTCGACCTGGCGCCCTCGCGGAACCACGGGCTCGACATGCTGTGCTTCTTCGCCCACGTCGACCGCGCCCGCGTCGCGCGCAGCATGGAGATGGAGCAGATCTCGGCCCGGCCGACCTATCACCTGCGGCTGCCGGACTGCCGCATCGACGAGCCCGACTGGTGCCTTGCGGCGGAATGGAACCGCTGGGTCCTGGTCGAGCGCGTGGCCGCCGACGCGGATCTGCTCGACCGGCTGAAGACGGGCTGGCGCGAGCATCGCGCATCGCTGACGACGACGCGCTCGGACTGGTCATGGCGCAGCGCGCGGATCCTGCAGGAGTCCGGGCTGTGAAACCACTGATCGGCGTGACCGTCTCGCGCCGCTCGGGCTGGCGCATCTTCCCGCTCATGTGGCTGTCCGTCGCCCTCGCGGGGGGCAGGGCGACCTGCTGGCAGGCGGGCGACGACGACATCGACCTCGACGCGGTGGACGGTGTGGTGATCGGCGGCGGCGACGACATCGCCCCCACGCTCTACGGCGGAGAGCTGCGCCTCGGCGTTCGGCTCGACCCCGAGCGCGACGCGCTGGAATCTGGCGTGCTGCGCGGTGCCTTCGAGCGCGGGCTGCCGGTGCTGGGGATCTGCCGCGGCTCGCAGATGCTGAACGTGGTGCTGGGCGGCACGCTGCACCAGGACGCCTATCGCGTCTACGACTCGCGCCACATCCGCACGATCCTGCCGCGCAAGCGCGTGAGCATTGGCCGCGACACGCTGCTGGCCCATTCCGCCAAGACCGAATGCCTCTACGTGAACGCGCTGCACTCGCAGGCGGTGGACCGGCTGGGGGAGGGGCTGCGCGTCGCCGCGCGCGACGAGGGCGGCATGATCCAGGCGATCGAACGCCTGAGCGATCCCTTCGCGCTGGGGGTGCAGTGGCACCCCGAGCACCTGTTCTATCGCCGCGCGCACCGGCGGCTTTTCCGCTCGCTGGTGGCGGCGGCGCGCGCCGGGCGGACGCAGACCGCGCAGGTCGCCGCCGCCGAGCAAGAGGCCGCGGCCGCCGCAGACGTCTGGCCCGGCTAGGCTCAGACGCTGGCCAAGTCCTCGCGGCTCGGCGCGCTTTCCAGCTCGGTGGTGCTGGCCTCGAGCACGACGTGGCCGCCGTGGTCGTCGTCGACCCGGTGGGCGACCTCGGCGAAGGGCACTGCGCGTTGCCGGCGGCCGAAGAGCCGGTCGTTGTCGACCACGAGATAGGCGATGCGGTTCTCGTCGGGGTCGTGCAGCAGGTCGCCGACCACGCCGACCTCGCCGTCGCGGGCAAAGACCGGCCGGCCGAGCCAGTGGCTCAGCTGCTCGTAACGCTCGCGCGCGGTCTCCGCGCGCGGGTCGGTCTCCTCGTCCGCGGGGCCAAGGCCCTCGGCGGCCTGGCTGGCCAGCGCGAGGGGCGCATGGGTGGCGCCGAAGGGACCGATGACGAGCGGCGGCAGACCCGCGAGCATCTCGGCGAGGCCACTGCGCTCGCCGGCCCAGCGGGGTGCGCGGGCCAGCTCGTCCTCGGTGATCTCGAGCGTGATCTCGCGCCCCTCGGGGTCGACGCTGCCCATGAGCGAGGCCGCGGCCAGCGCCTGGTCGGTGCTGGTCCAGCCGCCGGGCTTCACCGCCAGGTAGGTGACACGCTGCCGGTCAGGGTCGAACAGAAGGTCGGTCACGCCAAAGCGGTTGTTGCCCGCGCGGGCGCGCCAGCTTTTGCAGAGATCCGATAGACTGATGAGCATGATCCGTTCCCTCGATGGTGTCCGGACAAACCCGGGGGTGCGACAGAAAGTTCCGGAACCGGTCGGCGGGGCGGGCGTTGAACGGTCAAGCAGAATGGAGACGACCCATGGCAACGGATATCTTCGTGGCCGGACTGGGCGCTCTGATCTTTGTCGCGGTGCTGATCGTCGCGTTGACCCGAAACGGGGAAGCCGACCGGCGCTCGCGCTGATTTCGAGACGTCACATCCGGCCATCTCATCGCGTCGGCGCGACATGCGCCTGACGCACGATGCCGGGCGGAGGCTCCCGCCCCTCATCGCGGCCGGGCATCTTGCCCGGCCGCCTTGACGCCGGGGGCTGCGGTTCTGGTATACCATTTGCGAATCCCCGGCGCATCCACGCGGCGGGGTCACGACTTCCGACATCGACGCGCCCGAACCGGGACGCGCATTCCGAAAGGACCTTTTCATGCTCGACAAGTCCACCTTCACGCCGCACGGCAAGCACCTGATCGCGGGCGACTGGGTCGCCGGCGAGACGACCTTCAAGTCCGAGCCGGCGCACGGGCCGGTGCACGCGTTCAGCGTCGGCACGCCCGACCTCGTCGAGCGCGCCGCGAAGGCCGCCGAGGAGGCCTTCTGGAGCTACGGCTACTCGACCCGCGAGGAGCGCGCGAAGTTCCTCGACACGATCGCCGACGAGATCGAGGCGCGCGGCGAGCAGATCACCGAGATCGGCACGCAGGAAACCGGCCTGCCCGAGGCACGCCTGCAGGGCGAGCGCGGCCGCACCACCGGCCAGCTGCGCCTCTTCGCCAGCCACATCCGCGAGGGCGCCTACCTCGACCGGCGCCACGACAAGGCACTGCCCGACCGCGAGCCGGCGCCGCGCCCGGACCTGCGCATGATGCAGCGCCCGATCGGCCCGGTGGCCGTCTTCGGCGCCTCGAACTTCCCGCTGGCCTTCTCGACCGCGGGCGGCGACACCGCCTCGGCGCTGGCCGCCGGCTGCCCGGTGATCGTCAAGGGCCACTCGGCGCACCCCGGCACGGGCGAGATCGTGGCCGAGGCCATCGCGGCGGCCATCGAGGCCTGCGGCATGCCCAGGGGCGTCTTCTCGCTCATCCAGGGCGGCAAGCGCGACGTGGGCCAGGCGCTGGTGCAGCACCCGCTGATCCGCGCCGTGGGCTTCACCGGCAGCCTCGGCGGCGGCCGCGCGCTCTTCGACCTCTGCGCGCAGCGCGACGAGCCGATCCCCTTCTTCGGCGAGCTGGGCTCGGTCAACCCGATGTTCCTGCTGCCCGAGGCGGTGAAGGCGCGCGGCGCCGAGATGGGCACGGCCTGGGCGGGCTCGCTGACCATGGGCGTGGGCCAGTTCTGCACCAACCCCGGCATCGCCGTGGTGGAGAAGGGCCCCGAGGGCGACGCCTTCGTCAAGGCGGCGGCCGAGGCGCTGACGGGCGTCGACACCCAGTGCATGCTGACGCAGGGTATCGCGGATGCGTATACGAGCGGTAAATCCCGCTTCGACGGCCGCAACGCGGTGAAGCCGGTGATGACCACCGACAGCGAGGGGCGCAACGCCTCGCCGAACCTCTACGAGACCGACGCGGCGAGCTACCTGCAGGACCACGCGCTCGGCGAGGAGGTCTTCGGCCCGCTGGGCCTCGTGGTGCGGGTCGACGGCCCGGACGACATGGACCAGCTGGCGCGCGGCTTCGAGGGCCAGCTGACGGCGACGCTGCACATGGACGCGGGCGACACGGCGCTGGCGCAGCGGCTGATGCCGGTGCTCGAGCGCAAGGCGGGCCGGCTGCTGGTCAACGGCTTCCCGACGGGGGTCGAGGTCTGCGACTCGATGGTCCACGGCGGGCCTTACCCGGCCTCGACCAACTTCGGCGCGACCTCGGTGGGCACGCTGGCGATCCGCCGCTTCCTGCGGCCGGTCTGCTACCAGAACGTCCCCGAGGACCTGCTGCCCGACGACCTCGCGTAAGCCCCTTCCGGGGCGGCCCGAACCCGCCGCCCCGCACTTCTTCTTGTTCCAAATACGCAGGGTGAATTCGCGCCAAAGGCGCGAAGAGGGCGAAGCCCTGGCCGGATTTTTCGAAGAAAAATCTGGCCGCCCCAAGGAACAGGCCCCGTCCGCGAAATCCGCGGGCGGGGCCTTTTTCTTGCGCGTCCGCCTGGTGCCTAGCCCGCAAAATAATAGCTGACTGCTTTACTCAGGTTGACTTGTCCGATTCTTTTGGTCAGTTATAAGCATATCCAGCCACCCTGCACCTGCCGTGGGGGAGCCCGATCCGAGCGACAAGGAGGCTGACCATGACACGCGACAGGATCGCGGGACACGCGCCCGCGCACGACCGCCCGCAGGACGACATGCTGGCGCTTTTCTTCGGAGGGTTCTGGCCCGCGGATGCGCGGCTCGAAGCCCTGCTGGATCGTATCGAGACCCGGGGGGCCGACCACATGATGGAAGCGCGCTTCAACGCCGACACCGCGCGTCCCGCCGTGCCGCGTCACGATGCCCGAGAGCTCACCCACGGCGGGGTGACCGCCGAGATCGAGCTGGACGGTCAGCTCTACACCCTTCGGATCACCAAGGCCGGAAAGCTGATCCTGACCAAGTAGGACCGCGGGCGGCGCCGAGAGGGGCCGCGCCGCGCAACGAGGAGACAGAATGAAACACCTGATGACATCCGGCCTGGCCCTGGCAATCGCCGCACCGGCGCTGGCCGCCCCCGAGGCGGACGCCGTGGTCGAGACCTACGCCGACATCGCGCAGGCGGGCTACGAGGACAGCCTGACCACCGCGAAGGCACTCGACGATGCCGTGGATGCGCTGATCGAGAGCCCTTCGGCCGAGACGCTGCAGGCCGCGCGAGGGGCCTGGCTGGCCGCGCGCGCGCCCTACCAGCAGACCGAGGTCTACCGGTTCGGCAACCCGATCGTCGACGACTGGGAAGGCAAGGTGAACGCCTGGCCGCTGGACGAGGGGCTGATCGACTACGTCGACGCCTCCTACGGCGGGGCGACAGACGCCAACCCGATGGCGGCGCTCAATGTCATCGGCAACCCGCAGCTGACGGTGGCGGGGCAGGAGGTCGACGCCTCCGAGATCACGCCGGAGCTCATCGCGGACACCCTGAACGAGGCCGACGGCATCGAGACCAACGTCGCCCGCGGCTATCACGCCATCGAGTTCCTGCTCTGGGGGCAGGACCTGAACGGCACCGATGCCGGCGCGGGCGAGCGGCCCTGGACCGACTACGCGCAGGGTGACGACTGCACCAACGGCAACTGTGGCCGCCGGGCGGACTATCTCGCCGCCGCGACCGAGTTGCTGGTGAGCGACCTGCAGGAGATGGTCACCGCATGGGGCGAGGGCGGTGCCGCGCGCGAGGCCGTCACCGAAGACGCCGGCCAGGGCATCGTGATGATGCTCACCGGCATGGGCTCGCTCTCCTACGGCGAGCAGGCGGGCGAGCGGATGCGCCTCGGCCTGATGCTCAACGACCCCGAGGAAGAGCACGACTGCTTCTCGGACAACACCCACATGAGCCACTACTACGACGGCAAGGGGATCCAGAACGTCTACCTCGGCCGCTACGAGCGGATCGACGGCTCGGTCGTCGAGGGTCCCGCGCTGACCGACCTCGTGGCCGAAGCGGCACCCGGGCTCGACGAGGAGATGACGACCAAGCTCGAGACCACGATGGCCGAGCTGGGCGAGATCCGCGACGCGGCCGAGGGCGGCTTCGCCTACGACCAGATGCTCGAGGCCGGCAACGAGGACGGCGAGGCGCTGATCATGGGGGCGGTCGACGCGCTCATCGACCAGACGCGCAGCATCGAGCGGATCGTGGCGGAACTGGACCTGCAGCAGATCGAATTCGAGGGGTCCGACAGCCTCGACGATCCGAACGCGGTTTTCCAGTAACCACGAGCAGTCACCACGAGGCAGGAAGACCGGGAGCGGCAAGATGATCGTCTGCAGCTGCATGAACATTTCGGATCGCGACATCCACGCCGCCATCGACTGGATGCGCGCCGCGGATGAGCAGACGATCATCACGCCCGGAAAAATCTACCACGCCCTTGGAAAGAAGGCGGATTGCGGCGGATGCATGGGCCTCTTCTTGCAAACCATGCGCACGAACGACAATCTGGAAGTTCCCATGCATCTCCGTGATCTTCGCGGTCGCGGAACAACACAGGACAAGCGACATGAAGGGCGACGATAAGGTTATCGAGTACCTCAACAAGGCACTGCGGTCCGAGCTGACGGCGGTCAGCCAGTACTGGCTGCACTATCGCCTGCAGGAGGACTGGGGCCTGGGCCACATGGCCAAGAAAAGCCGCGAGGAGAGCATCGAGGAGATGCACCACGCGGATACCCTGATTCAGCGGATCATCTTCCTCGGCGGACATCCGAACCTGCAGAAGCTGGACCCGCTGCGCATCGGGCAGACGCCGAAGGAGACGCTGGACGCGGACCTCGCGGCGGAACACGAAGCGCGCGCGCTTTACGCCGAGGCCCGGAAGTACTGCCAGGAGGTCGGCGACTACATTTCGATGAAGCTGTTCGAGACCCTGATGGCCGACGAGGAAGGCCACATCGACTTTCTCGAGACGCAGATCGAACTTTTCGGAAAACTTGGAGAGGAACGCTATGCGCTTCTCAACGCCTCGCCGATGGACGAGGCCGAGTGAACTGGCGTTCTGCGCCGCCCTGCTGACGGGCGGCGCAGCTCTCGCCGACGCGGGCTTGCTGGGCGACCTGGGCGACCCGCACCTGAATGTCATTCCCCGCACCGATGACGAGGCCGCGCGTGTCGCCGCGGTTACCGCGCCAGCCGAGAGCTTCGACGCGCCCGAGCGCTTCGAGGAGCGCTCGGCGGGCGCGGCCACGGTCCGCGCGCGGCGCAACGCCGACGCCTTCTCGCAGCCCTCGGGGAACATCAGCTTCGAGGACGAGCTGACCTTCAAGGTGGGCAACGGGCTCTTCCGCAAGATCTGGGTCTCGGCGCCGTCCTCGACACTGGCCTCGGACGGGCTGGGCCCGCTCTACAACGCGCGCGGCTGCCAGAACTGCCACATCAAGGACGGTCGCGGCCATCCGCCGGAGGGGGCGGAGGACACCGCCGTGTCGATGTTCCTGCGCGTCTCGGTGCCCGCCGATCCGGGGGCCGAGGTGCCGGATATCGAAGGCTGGATCGCGACCGAGCCCGACCCGGTCTACGGCGGCCAGCTTCAGGATTTCGGCCTGCCGGGCCATGCCGCGGAATACCGCCTGGACATCACCTACGACGAGATCGAGGTGCCGCTTTCGGGCGGCGAGAGTGCCAGCCTGCGCGATCCCACCTACCGGGCCGCCGACCTGGGATACGGGCCGCTGTCCGACGGGGCGATGCTGAGCCCGCGCGTGGCGCCGCAGATGATCGGGCTGGGCCTGCTCGAGGCGGTGCCCGCGGCCGACATCCTGGCGGGCGCAGACCCGGAGGACGCCGACGGCGACGGCATCTCGGGGCGCGCGGCGGTGGTCTGGTCGGTCGAGCACGACGGCCCCATGCTGGGCCGCTTCGGCTGGAAGGCCGGCAATCCGACGATCAAGGAACAGTCCGCCAATGCCTTCGCGGGCGACATGGGTCTCAGCTCGCCGCTGCAGCCGGCGGTCTGGGGCGACTGCGCCAACGCGCAGAGCGATTGCCGCGCGGCGCCCGACGGGGGCGACGCGGATGGCTACGAGGTGACGGCCGATGGGCTGGACCTCGTGACCTTCTACAGCCGCAACCTTGCCGTGCCCGCGCGGCGCGACATGGACGATGCGGCGGTTCTGAACGGCAAGCGGGTCTTCTACGAGACCGGCTGCACCGCCTGTCACCGGCCCAAGTTCGTGACCCACCGGCTCGAGGACCAGCCCGAGCAGAGCTTCCAGCTGATCTGGCCCTATACCGACATGCTGCTGCACGACATGGGCGAGGGGCTGGCCGACGAGCGCCCCGAGGGCCGTGCCGACGGCCGCGAGTGGCGCACCGCGCCGCTCTGGGGGATCGGCATGACCGAACAGGTCTCGGGGCACGCGACCTATCTGCACGACGGGCGCGCCCGCTCGCTTCTCGAGGCGATCCTGTGGCATGGAGGGGAGGCGCAGACGCAACGCGACGCCGTCGTTGCGATGGAGCCCGCCGACCGCGCCGACCTGATCCGATTCCTGGAGAGCCTCTGACATGCGACTTGCCCTGACCCTCTGCACCGGCCTTGCCGCCACCTCTGCCGCGGCGGGCGTCGAGGAGGCGCTGACCGAGCACATCCTGCCGGGCTATGCCGCTTTTGCCGAGAAGACCGCCGAGCTGTCCGGGGAAACATCGGAGGATTGCACGCCCGAGGCGGTGAAGCCCGCCTTCAACGCGGCCTTCGATGCCTGGACGCGGGTGGGCGACATCCGCATCGGCCCGTCGGAGACCGGCGCGCTCTCGGTCGCTTTCTGGCCGGATTCGCGGGGCTTCACGCCGCGGACTCTGAACCGGTTCATCTCCGGGGAAGAGGCGCGCGGCACCGATGCGGAAGCCTTTGCCGAGGCCTCGATCGCGGTGCGCGGGCTCTTCGCGCTCGAGCGCATGCTCTACGGCGAGGACCTGTCGGACTACGCCGAGGGCAGCTATGCCTGCACGCTGGTCCGGACCATCGCCGCCGATCTCGCGGGCCAGGCCGAGGCGCTGGAGACCGGCTGGCGCGAGGAGTTCGCGCCGGTGCTGCGCAGCGCGGGGGCGCCGGACAACGCGACCTACCTGACCGAGGAAGAGGCCGTCCGCGCGATCTATACGCAGGTGCTGACGAGCCTCGAGTTCACCGCCGACCAGCGGCTTGGCCGGCCGCTGGGCACCTTCGACCGGCCGCGCCCGGAGCGGGCCGAGGCCCGGCGCTCGGGGCGGCCGCTGCGCAACGTGCTGCGCGACGCGCAGGGCGCGGTCGACCTCGCGAAGGCGCTGGCCGACTGGGAGCTGCCCGAGACCGAGGCCGCCATGAGCCGGCTGCGCGAGGCGGCGGCACAGGTGAGCGACCCGGCCTTCGCGGATCTCGACGACCCCTCGGCGCGGCTGCGCGTCGAGATCGTGCAGCAGCACGTGCGCGACGTGCGCCGTTCCATCGAGGAGGAGATCGGCGTGCGCCTCGGGCTGCGGCCCGGATTCAACTCGTCCGACGGAGACTGATGCCATGACCACACGCCGCGCCTTTCTCGCGAGCCTTCTCGCCGCCGGAACCGCGCCGCACCTGGGCTGGGCGGCGGTGGGCGACCCGGCCTACCTCGCGGCGGCGAAGCTGCCGGGCGGGGCCTTCGCGCTGGCGGGCATCCGCGCCGACGGCAGCCGGGCCTTCCGGGTGCCGCTGCCGGCGCGCGGCCACGCGGCCTGCGCGCATCCGAGCCGCGCCGAGGCGGTGGGCTTTGCCCGGCGCCCGGGCCGCTACGCGCTGGTGATCGACTGCGTCGCCGGCAGCGTGCGGCACGAGCTGAGCCCGCCGGAGGGACGGCAGGTCAACGGGCACGGCGCCTACTCGGCGGACGGGCGGCTGCTCTACACTTCCGAGCAGCGCACGGAGGACAGCCGGGGATTCATCGGCGTCTGGGACGTGGGCGCGGGGTATGCCCGCGTGGGCGAGATGGAGACCTTCGGCACCGGGCCGCACGAGCTGCGGCTGATGCCGGACGGCCAGAGCCTCGTGGTGGCCAACGGCGGCATCCGGACGGACCGCTGGGACCGCGAGAAGCTCAACATCGACAGCATGACGCCGAACCTGAGCTACGTCTCGCTGGAAGGCGACCTGCTGGAACAGGTCGAGCTGGACCCCGAGCTGAGCCGGAACTCGATCCGGCACCTCGCGCTGCGCGAGGACGGGCTGGTCGGCTTTGCCATGCAGTGGCAGGGCGACACCGCCGACGGCTGGCCGCTGCTGGGGCTGCACCGCCGGGGCGAGGCGCCGGTGCTCTGCGAGGCGCCGCTGGGCGACGAGCTGGCGATGCAGGGCTATGCCGGGAGCGTGGCCTTCGCGGGCGATGGCAGTGAGATCGCCATCACCTCGCCGCGCGGCGGGCGGCTGCACCGGTTCTCGGATACGGGCGCTTTTCTCGGGGCGGTCAGCCGGACGGATGTCTGCGGGCTTGCGACCCATGCGGAGGGCTACATGGCCAGCGACGGGCTGGGCGGCGTGCTGCTGGTGGACGGGCAGGGCGCGCACCCGCTGTCGCGGGCGGATGCGGCCTGGGACAACCACCTCGTGCGGATCGCCGGGTAGCCGGGGGCAGGCGCCGCCGCGCCTCCGGCGGGGATATTTGGGGCCAGAAGATGCTTCGGGACGGGGGGCCGCCGCGGGCGGCGCTCACTGGATCGCCTTCACCCCGCGGTAGGCCGGGCCGAAGCGCTGCCAGGCCGCGTCGAAGGCGGGGACGAGTTCGGCCACCGGCTCGATCACCTCGCCGGTTTCGGGCGGGGTCATGACCTCGGCGGGGGCGGCGCCGGTGGCGGCGACGCGGCCCAGCCGGGCGGCGCCGAGGGCCGCGCCCATCTCG
>NZ_KE557274.1:0-65659 GCF_000442255.1 Salipiger mucosus DSM 16094
ATATCGGCGAGGGCCGCGCCGACAACCTGTCCGTAGGCGCGCCCGGCCTCGGTCAGGAAGACGGCCCTGTTGCGACGCTCGAAGAGCCGCAGGCCGAGATCCGCCTCCAGGGCGGCGATCTGCTTGGTCACAGCGGTCTGCGTCAGACCGAGCTCCTCGGCGGCGGCGGTGAAGCTTTCATGTCGGGCGGCCGCTTCGAAGGCAGGAAGGCGAGACAACGGCGGCAACGAGCGGCGAACCATTCCAAATCCTCATGCATTGGCGCGCCATTCTCATTTTATGAAGGAAGCAACCCGTGGTTTCCATCGCATATGGCATGGAAAATCGATCACAGCCCGCCTCCTGACGGGACGACGCACGGCATCATCGCGATCCTCACGGCGGTTTCGCTTCTGTCCTTCTCCGACGCATTGGTGAAGATGAGTGGAGACAGCTTCGGGCTGGCACAGCTGGTCCTGCTGCGATCGACCGTTGCCGCAGTGCTGCTCGCCGCCTGGCTCCTGCCCATGCATGGCCGGTCGAGCCTTAGTCTCAACCGCCGCGGCTGGGTCTGGGCGCGTAGTCTCTGCCTCGCGGCTATGTGGCTGAGCTATTACGCAGCGCTACCGGCCATGTCCTTCGCCCTCGCCGCAGCGTGCTACTACACCGCGCCCGCCTGGATGGCGCTACTGGGGCGCGTCCTGCTGGGCATGACGATCGGCGGACACGGATGGACCGCCGTGGCAATGTCTCTTGCAGGGGTGCTGCTGGCAGTGTCGCCCTCGGCCGACACGTTCACCCCTCTGCTGCTGCTCCCGCTCGCAGCTGCCGCGTTCTATGCTCTGGCGGGCCTCATCACCTGGAGCCGGTGCCAGGCGGAAAGCCCGGGTGCGATGGCCCTGACGCTCAACGTCTGTCTCGTCTGCGTGGCCGCCGCGGCGCTACTGCTTCTCTCGCTCATTCGGCCGGGCGGCACTGAGAGCTTCATTCTGGCGCTCTGGCCAAGGCTCACGCTCGCGGACTGGAGCCTCGCGTTCGTGCTCGGATGCCTCTTGGCGGTGATCGCCACGGCGGTCGCGACGGCCTACCGGGTGGCCCCGACGCCGGTTGTCGGTGTCTTCGATACCGCCTACCTGGGCTTCGCGGCCGTCTTTGGCGCCGTCTTTTTCGGAGACATTCCCACGGCCCGGGAAGCCCTCGGGATCGCCCTGATCGCGTGCAGCGCGATCCTCATGAGCGGCAGACGACAGGAACTGAAAGATCATTGCTGCTGATCTGGACCCTCAGCCGGGTTCGAAGCGGACCCGCGCCACCGCAGCGGCCAACTCGCTCTGTTGAGACGGCCTGCCCGGCGGAGGCGGCCCAAAGGAGACATTGGCCGCCGACGTTCGTCGCTGCGGTGCAGCCCGCCAAAGCGGACCTGCATTGATTGTGCAGCATGGCCTTCCGGCAAATGACTGGGTATCCTAAAACTGCAACGCAGGGCCACAGCCGAGTAGTATGGGCCATCTTTGCGCGAACCTGAGGTGCCCGATGTTGCTGCTTGTTGTTGACACAAATCTCTTTCACGAATTTCGGGCTCTGGAGAACCTCCCGTGGGCCAACCTCGGAGAAACGAACGAGATCGTCCTAGTCGTATCGGAAGAGGTGCAGACAGAACTCGACGAGCACAAAAAATCGTCGCGTGGACGACTGAGACGATCTGCGATCAAATGGACGAAGCGATTCCGGGAGATGCTTATCACTGGAGCAGAGCACTACGTGATCCAGGAAGCAGACCCTCGCGTTGTTCTCGTGCTCGATGACACAAGCGTTGGGCTGGAGAACTACAATACTTTGGATTTGGGCAACGCCGATGACCGTCTCGTCGCGATCGCAAAATCTATCGCCGACACTCGGTATGATGCTGTCGTTACGCTATTCTCGGACGACACCCGTCCCCTGCGGAAAGCCAAAGCCCTTGGTGTGCGGATTCTACCGATCCCGGATGAGTGGCGGCGAGAACCGGAGCGTACAGATGAAGACAAGGAACGTGACCAGCTGAAAGCTGAAGTCGAACGGCTTCGCCTGCAGGAGCCGCGCCTCGTGCTTTCGGCCAATGTCGAAACGCCGGTCAAACTCGTGGCTCCGTTGTTCGCACCACTGGAGGAGGACCAAATTGAAACGTTGATGGGACTACTTGAGGACGCCAATCCCAAGGAAACAAACTTCGAACGCGAGAAAGACCGAAATCCTCGCAACGCGGTCGGGAGTGCCCTAAATCTCGGGATGGTGCAGTATGAGTTTGAAACTGCGAGTGACCGCGACATCGAAAAGTATACGGAGGCTGATTACCCGGCGTGGCAAGAGAAATGCCGTGACCTGTTGGTAACTGCACATGAAGGCCTTGGAGCCTTTCATCGCCAGTTTGAGATTGTCATCTCGCTCATCAATGAAGGAACGCGTCCTGCGCAGGATTTGCTCATCTCGTTTTCCGCGCATGGTCCACTCGCGATTATGCCGCCGCCGCGCCAATCGGAACGGCCTTCGGACGAGACGCCAATCGCTTTTCCAGAAGCTCCGACGCCGCCGCAGGGGAAGTGGAAGAAGCTTGACCCCTATGGGTCCTCTTTTGCCGCCTTCGGACAGCAGCTCATGCCACGGGATCCGTTTCCGCCATCACACCTCCTGAATCCGCACGTTGATCGAACTCGAGATCCAAACAATTTCTTCTATCGCGAGCGCCCCTACTCTTACGTTGATAGCTTCAGTCTAACCTGTGAGCAGTTTCGCCATGGTGGGGCCGCTGAAGAGTTCGAGTGCCTTTGCATCATCGATTCGTTCGATGCCAGCACCGACCGTGGTAATGCCATGCTGGAGGTTGTCGTCGAGGCTGCCAATCTGAGCGATCCTGAGATCCTGCGATTGCCTATCGAGATTGAGTTCGAGAGCCGATCCACTTATGACGCTGTTCTTGGTCTGATCACTGCGACAACTCAACGAGGACGCAGCTCGGAAACTTAGGTCATCCGAAGGCTACGCCGTACTGAGCAAGTCAAGCGTTGAGTCGATCCTCGATCTCAGCGATCGACGACAGGATATCCTCGAAATCGGGGGCATCGCCAAAGATCATCGCTTCGGTGTTTTCGTAGTCCCGAGCCAAGCGATCAACCATGTCGCCGATCGGTCGAAGAGCAAATGATCCAGGTGCCGCAGCAGCGAGATTGTAGTCCGGTCGATTGAAGAAGGTTCGGGCGTGCTCAATACAGTCCATACCGAGCGGCAAATCCTCGACAGCTAACTCACCAACATCCAAGGTCAGGAGCGAGTGGAGATCGTAGTAGTGCCGCGAAATCCGCTGCCCGTCCTGGCGAAGCTCGCCGCGCCGTTCGAACCAGCTGCGCAAGCCATGAGCAATGACGATTTTGTCCCAGAAGGTGCGCTCGGCATGGATCGTCGTGACATCTGGCACTCTGAGATCCAATGCTTCGAGATCAGCATCGATGTAGGGAACGATCGTGACTGGTCGGTTCGGATCGAGGGCGGATTTGGCGCCCGACTCTATCTTAACTGCGGCTTGCACATATCCAGTTTCAGATGCATCCACTCGCGGATACCAAACAAGCAAAGTCTGAGCGCTTGGATCGCCGTCATCGACTTCGACGCGCCCCATCCCACCGGTGTCGGCCTCCAATGCCTCAGAAACCGCTGGAAGAAGCTTTTTGGTGATGTAGTGGCTGCAGTCCGCTGCAATCGCGTCAAGAGCAGCCTTCCTCTTCTTGTTGGAAAGCGCCGCGATCTCGGCCGTGCTGCCAGGGTGCCCGAGGTCATCCCTAAAGACGGTGACGTCGATATCTTCCGAGAACCGGTTGATCAGACCGTAAGCCTTTGAGAGCGACGTGCCGCCTTTGAAGAGAAGACGTGGGCCGCCCGTCGGAAGTCGATGGTAAAGAGTGTTGAGCGTCCAGCACACCCAGAAGTCTTTCTCGACGTTGACCAGGGGCGCTCCCAGCCGCCGGGCCGTCGTGAGGAAGAGATCAGTTCGGTCGGCAGGGTCTGCACGGATGACGTTCAAGAATGCGTCTGTCGTCATGTGTCGTTCGCCGTACCTGCCGACATGATTGGTCCACGCAAGATGTCCTGCATCCAAATCGGCATGGCCGAGAGACCGATGCGAAGGTCGTCGGCGAGCTTTCGCCCTTCGTCACGATCGTTGAGCAGCTTTCGAATGGTCCGATCGACCTTCGAGCGCTCGGTGTCGCCCTGCATGGCATCATGGACCCAGTGCAGTGCCTGAACAAGATACATACCAGGACGACCCGCCCAGTAGAGACGGCTGGGCGCAGCATGCTTGAAGACGATTTTTTGGTTGCCCATTTCGATGGGTTTCAGGCGGGCATCGACCAAGACCTCGATTTTGGCGGGTACGGCGTTTGTCAGTCCGAGAGTGTTGGCCGCGGTCATGCCGTCAACGACAAAGCGCGCCTTGTCCCGCCGCGCGACAGCTTCGATGACGGCGCGGTAGTCCGGTGCAGACGGTTTCCCGGTCAGCTTGTTGAGTCGCGGCTTGTCGTAGAGGCCGCGCTCGATGCGGCGGAGCTCGCCGGACTTGGCCAGTCGCTGGAGGGCCTTGTCAACGGCGTCGCGCGAACCGGTATCCGCAAAGTCTCCCGGCGTCCAAACCTTCGCGGGTTCGGCATTGATCCGGTCAAGGATCTGAGTGGGCAAAGTTGCGGGTGATGTACTATCCGTCATGTCCGAAGATTACCGCATATTTCGGACATAAGCGAGTCCGAAGTTTGCTACATATTTCAGACACTGCGATGCCGACGCACCCGCCCTAGGAGGTGGTTACAGGAAGGGTCAAAGAAGGACGATAGGTCCGATCCCGCGCACCCTCAAAATCAAACTCATAGAGCCGAACGCGTCCGAGCACAGGTGACTGCTGCCCTAGAAAGAACGTAAGCGCATTCGGTGCTGCGATGAAAATGTGAGTGTGAGCTTCCTGCGGTGCTTCCGCCAACGCTGCACGTATGGCGTTCTTTGCCGATTGAGCCAACTCAAACGCATGCCGTCCGGCCGCGACAGAATGGTACCCTGGACCCGAAGATGGACCTAGGACCAACAAACGCCCGGCATCAGGCAAGTGACCGTCCACATAGCGCCGGACATCATCGGTGATGTCATGCGTGATGCCTATGGCGACGGCGATATCGGGAGCTTCTGGGTTCAGACCGACAACCGTTTGTTTCAGCCCTGGCCAACTCGGATCCGCCGGAACATCATCGGCGCTCCAGACGTCTCGCTTCGGCGTTCGCTGCTCCAGCTCCACGTGGCGCCCGGATTTCACATCGAGGATGCTCCCGGCGGCAAACGCTAAGGTCGTATGTGCGTCAAGCGCCAGCCGCAGCTCTTGTCGATCCCCCGCAGCGTCGCGAAGAAACGCGGCGAGTTCCGGATAAAGGCGCGACGACCAATCCGCATCGTCTTGAATGAATCTTTTGTCGAAAGCCGGTACGAGATTCAAAACATCGTCACACCGGTTCTCAAGCCGGTCGTAGGCGTGTTCGAACGATTTCACACCATACACCCTGGGTCGATCCTCCTGGTCGCCGAACAGACCCTCTTCCGTGCAAGTCGCCCTTAAGCTCTTTTCATCGAACTCAAGGCGGCCCTGCGCCATCCACTGAAAGATCAGGTCATCGTAGAAAAACGAGCTCTCGTGAGCCGGGACCCGGCGTAATCCGACCGAGGCAAATAGGATGTCGAGCCAGCCGCGCAGCTCGTCAAGGGTCCCGGACGTAGGACCGAAGGCTAACGTGCCGGCGAACAGCCGCAACTCGTCATCATCGAGTTCCAGATGGTCTCGCCAAGATTTTCGGATCTGCCCGGCTTTACTATTGTCGGTTTTCGTCCCGAAGAGGCGATCAAGGCGGATAGACCCGGACCGCAGGCTGATAAGAGGATTGAGATTGTCGCCGCGGTCGAGGTGCCAGTTCGTCACCAGTTTGAACTGACTGCCCGCACCACGAGGCGCATTTTGTAGTTGGGCGTCGCGAGCGCGCTGCAGCAAAGACCGGGCGTTCGCGTTGATGAAGTCCGGATCGGTCAGATCGGCGTAACCGTAGGTTCCTGGCGTTGCGTGCCATTTCGACTGAATATGCTCTCTTCCCAGCGGATTGCCCGACGCGTCTTTCGGCTCCCGGCCGGAAGCATATTCCGTCCACACGTCGTCGAAGCTTTTCGGACCACTTTCAAAGCCAACACGAACAATTGGGCTTGCCGGGTCGAGCAACTGACCTGCCCGAAGCCAAAACTGGCGAGCCTGGAATGTATCGCCATCGCGTCGAGCCGTAACCGCCTGCGTCATCGCTTTGCATCAACCGTTTGTAGATGTGTCCTGGAAGGGCGGTGTCGGATTAATTCCGCGTGCGATCTTGACGGCGCGTGCGCCATCAACCGGTCGAGATGGATAGGCGTCGAGGACCAGCGAGGGAATGAGCCGCTGTGTCAGATCAGAAAAGGTGAAGCCGTATTTTCTCCCGTCGACCATACCGGTCGCATCAACCAGTGCCTTGAGATGCTGCTGAGAAAGCCCAAGGGGCTCGAGGCGCGATGCGAGAACGAAGTGACGCTGAGTGTCGTCAGGGCGCGAAAACTCCAGGATGTCAGCCGCTCGGCGCTTGACGGCCGGATCCAGAGAATTCAGGCGGTTCGTGCACATGATAACAGCTGCAGGTGCCTTGGCATTGGCGATTTGATCAACGCCCCTGATGAACGCGTTCACGCCTGCACGGTCTTCATGGTGCATCTGGCTCGCCTCGCGGGATTGGGCCAAGGCGTCCGCCTCATCAACCAGCAAGATAACTGCGCCACGGCTACGCCCATTGCCCGTCGTCAGCTTGCCAGCCTCCTCCAACGTGTAGTCGAACGCCGCCGAAATCAGCTGGGTCATTTCACCGACCCGGCCCTGACCGCGGGTCGACAGACTCAATGGAAGAAGCGTGATCTCGATCTTTTCTTGTCGGGCCACGGCATCGCCGATCGTCTCGGCGAGTTCGGTCTTGCCCGAGCCGACATCGCCGGCAAGCACGACCAGTGGTGGTCTGCGCAGCACTGTGTCCAAGAGCGCGGTCGCGCCGGGATGATGCCGATCGGCCCATTCCGTCAATCCGGCCGGGTTTACCAGAAGGCCAAGGACTTTTGTCAGCCGGTCCTTTTGCTGATCAAGGCCAACCAGACGAGCAAGCCGCTCTTGCGGCTCGAAATCTGGATAGACAAGGCGTCGACCGAAGAGCTCGTCAAGGCTCGGTGTTGTCTGCATCAGAAGCTCCGCACCATTGCGCGTTCAAGTGCCCGCCCACCGGACGAGTAAGTCTTGTCGTTCGCCAGGTAGCCATTGACCGCCGGTTCTGCAGCACCGGTTCGGATGTAGGGCAGCCCACGTTCGAAGGCGTCCTGCTCAGCGGTGCTCAAAGCATGCCATTTGGGGCTGTAGGTCAGATAGCTGGCGAAGGACGCGCCGGAGATATCAGCGCCTGGACGGATCTTTCCTGGATCATCGTCGACCGATCCGTTGCAAAGATCCTGCGCCGTGTATTTCAGCGTCGGTTCGATCCAGAGACCGTTGCGTTTGAACCCGTACCAAACGTAGTTCAGATATCCAGCCTTCATCAGCGCGATCGCCTCGGATTCGTAGTTGGAGATGCTGGTGTCGCTGGGCGACCCATAAAAACGCTGCAAGCGCTTGAGGTCCGTCGCCACCTTGGCCGCCATGTGACGCGCGTGCGTCACCGTGAAAGTGGAGCTTTCGGAAACTGTAAGGCTGTAGGACATTGCTCTACCTCAAACCTGGAATGTCAAACCGAAGACCTTTTGCCAGTAGGCAACGGTCTCCTGTTTTGTTGGCGCCGCTAGCGCGGAATCTATTGCATCGCCGGCTTCAAGCGCGGCCTCAACGATCATGTTCGCGTTGGACGGTGTGTACAGACGCGCGACATTGTTCTCGGCATTGACCGGATCGATGATCTGAACTGGGTCGCCCAGCGACCCAACGCTGGAGGGTGGATAGTAGTCAGCGAACACTATACGCTCGCGCAGGCTGCTCCTCGCGATGTAGGTAAAGAAGTGCTGAAGCGCTTCAGGATAGTCGCTCAGATCGAGACCATCGTCGCAGAGTCTGGCCATGATCATCTCGATCATGAATGACTTGAACCGAAAGTCGGGATCCTCGTTCTTGAGGCGGCGGGCCCAGAATTTCACGAGCCGTACCACCTGAGCGAAGTGTGTCTCCTGAGCTTTCTTGCGCTTTCTAGCGAACTCGAGATGCAGGGGGATACTGGTCTTGAGATAGGAACCGTCCTCCTGGCTCACGAGATCGCCATACCACCGAGGATCACCGCTGTAGAGGATGGGAACAATATCGACATCCAAGCCGGTCCCCTTGAAGGAGACGGTCACCGAGTAGGTCTGCGGCTGAACCTGATCCGGCGAGAAGTTCGGGAATGCCTTGCGCAAGCGCTCGGCAATATAGTTGAGGAGTTCGTCGACATCGCGAGGGGCGTCCGCTCCGCTGACGTAACAGGCCACGTCAATGTCGTTCAGCGACCGAAGCGCGGTGCCTTTCGCCAAGCTTCCCGAGAGCAACATTTTTCGCAGCGTGAAGTCGGGATGCTCGTCGAGGTAGCCCTCAAGCTTCTCGCGAAGCCTACGAGCCTGGGCCCGGTACTCGTTCGCCTTTTCCTTCGGAAGGTTGACCCGATCCGTCGCAAACTGCTCGATTTCGCGGTGGCCTACGTGATCTCTGCTCATCCTCCAGCCTTTCGTGCTGCGGCATCTTCGTTTCGATCCGAGGCGGCGTTGTTGCAGAACTCAGCGGGTGAAGGATTCACATCGGGAATCCATGCGATTAGACGAGCAGCATGAGCAAGCCCAAGCCCGCCCGCTACCGCACGACGAACTGGTCCGCCTACAACGCTGCGCTCCGCAAGCGCGGGTCTTTGCTGATCTGGCTGGACAAGGAGATGGTCTGGCACGCGCCGCATGAGGGCCGCCCTGGGCGCCCGCCGGTGTTCTCGAATGCGGCGATCCAGTTCTGCCTGTCGATCAAGGTGCTGTTCAAGCTGCCGCTCAGGCAGACCGCCGGGCTGGTCGCCAGTCTGCTGCGTCTCGCGGGGCTGGACTGGCCCGTTCCGGACTATTCGACCTTGAGCCGGAGGCAGAAGACCCTGAAGGTGCAGATCCCCTATCGCCGTGCTGGCGGGCCGCTGAACCTGCTGGTGGATAGCACCGGCATCAAGTTCCTCGGCGATGGCGAGTGGCAGGCCCGCAAGCACGGTGTTCAGGGGCGACGCCAATGGCGCAAGGTGCATCTGGCGATGGACACCGCCACATCCGACATCCGCGCGGTCGAGTTCACCCCCAGCCGGGACGGCGACAGCCCCGTCCTGCCGGACCTGCTCGACCAGATCCCCGAGGACGAGGACATCGGCACCGTGACCGCGGATGGCGCCTACGATACCCGCCGCTGCCACGGTGCCATCAACGCACGCGGTGGCACGGCGATCATCCCGATCCGCAAGAATGGCCGACCGTGGAAGGATGATTGCCCAGCCGCCCGGGCCCGCAACGAAACCCTGCGCGCCACACGTCACTACGGTCGGGCGTTCTGGAAACGGTGGACGGGATACCACGCCCGCAGCCGCGTGGAGGCCAGGATGCGATGCCTGAAGGCCTTCGGCGAGCGCATCGCCGCACGGGATCCTGATCGGCAAACCGCCGAAATCCACATCCGGGTCGCCCTTATCAATCGCTTTAATGCCCTCGGCACCGCCGAGATCGTCCGCGTGGCCTGAAACTAAAGGGGAAAGGGGAAGTCACGCCTCAAGCCGCCTTTCTGCAACAATGCCATCCGAGGCTCCTCCCGCCGACTCGCATCAACACTATTGAAACTATATGGGTATAGCTGCTATACCTGTCAAGAACCGATAGGGGTATACCATGACAGATGATGTGCCATCTCCGAGCCGCAACCTCGCTCCTAGGTTTGAATTCATCGAGTGGCGGCTCTTTTGGGAAGGTCACCTAAACAGAAGCGATCTTGAGGACCGCTTCGGTATCTCCACCCCACAAGCATCAGTGGACTTGCGAAACTACCGCGAAGTCGCAGGCGAGAACATCGCCTACAATGCGACAGAGAAGCGTTTCGTCGCGACCAAACCAATGAAGCCGCGTTTCCTACAGGTGTCGGCCAACCGCCTCCTTTTGCAGCTACGGGCTTTGGTCAACGGCGTCGTAAAACGCGAGGACCTACCGTTCAGTCAGTTGCCCAGCGTGGATGTTGCTCCAGAGATCGTTCGCGATGTGCGTGCCGATGTTCTTCAGAAAATCCTGACGGCCATTCGGTCGAAGAAGGCCGTCTCCATTCACTACCGGTCCCTCACAAGTACGCGCTGGCGCGATATCGCGCCCCACGCCTTAGCCTTTGACGGTCATAGGTGGCACGCGCGTGCATATTGCTGTGAACGAAAGGAGTTCCGCGATTTCGTCCTGACACGGATCGAGCGACTTGGCAAACTGAGACCAGAGTCCTTTGACCCGGAGAATGACCTTGCTTGGCAAAACAAGATAGAACTCCTGTTATGCCCGCATCCGGGCTTGAGCGAGGCACAGAGCGAAGCAATCCAGTGCGACTACGACATGCGCGATGGGGTGCGGAGGATTGAGATGCGCCTGTCGTTGGCATACTATTTCATCAAGCGTCTGAACCTGGATATAGATGTCCTTGAACCGGCACGCGCGCAGATTCACCTCAAAAATCTCTCTCAGGTAGAGGAAGCTATCGTCACAGCACGCGAGAAATCTAAGGAGCTGTGCGCCGAGGCCTAAGGGCATCCCTCGACCGCTGTTAAAGGAAGAGATCCCAATTATATATTGGTTCTGAAAGCACATCCTCAGCGCTATTTGCGAGTCTTTGAACGTCTTCTTTCCGTGACCACGATAGATTCACTTGCTTTTGCAGCGAACGACCGCTTTCCGCCCGCTCTCCCGAAGGCACCCCGCTCCGCGATGCTGCCGCAGCGGCGAGCCCCTGCGAAGGTCGGCCTTTCACGTTGAACAGGCACACGATGAGCGCAATGCCTTGGGCAGCCAGTCTCGACGACAGTGGGCCTTTGCGATAGGATGCATGGCGGTCCTGTTAAACGCACACCTCGGTCAATTAGTGCCCATTCGCTCCATGAGACACAGGACACCGATGTTCAATTTGCATAAAATATTGCTTGTCAGCCTTCTCTCAGGACTTGCCGGTCCAGCATTGGCCGAGCGCGAGGTCCATGTCGTGTCGGTCGGCGACGGGCACGAGACTGAAGATTACTATGCCTTGCCAGAGGCCCGGATAATGGTAGATCGCCGGGGCGTGGAGATCGGCCTTGTGTTGCTGGACAATGGCGAATTGCACTGGAAGATCGAAGCAACGACCGGAACCATCATCGGTGAAATCATCAGGAGCGGCCCTGGCCCAAGAGACAGCGAGGTCACTCTTAACGGGATCCCGGTGGCTGGCGTACAGGTCTCTGGGCTGCCCTTGGCTTTTCGCCCACTGGGGCGTGAGTTCCGAACGCTGGTCGACAGCGTGACGGACATTATGGCAACAGAGCGCCTAAGCAGCTTTCAGGGGGTACACAAGGCAACCGATGTGCCAGTGAGGGTGGATTACATCGACACGAGAACCGCCGGTCTCACGCGTGACTACCTTTCGCAGCGCTTGGGCGAAAGCGACGATCTGCCGCCGAAGATCCGCGACTGGGACCGGAACAGGGGTGACAGCACAGAATTCACTCTGGTTTTCGATGAGAATGGGATCACCCTTTCGAGCCCGACAGGCACACGCCGGTTTGCGGTCGCACCCGATGTCACTGATGTCCTCTTGCCGGCAGCGGCGGTGTACGACCCGGGCTCGCAGATGATCTATTGCGTCACGTACGGCGACGAGGGATACCTTTACTCTGTCGATGTGCAGACCGGGTCATGGGCGGTCGTGACCAACCTCGACGAGTATGACGCCGCGGGGTTACTCTATGATCCGGAGAACCGTTTGCTGATTGCCACCGGCGCATTCTCACGACCAGGCGAAATCAAGATCTTCGGATTGGACGGAAGTCGTTCTTCGATCTTCATCCCGACCACGGGCTTTCCCGGACTGACCGATCTATTCGACTACGGCAACGAACACGGACCTCCACTGACACCTCACGTGTTCAGCAACGGATGGCTCCTTCTCGAAGCTGTCGCGCGCGGCGGCAGCAGCAATCCAGTCACCGGGGGTTACCGTATCTATGCCGTCCAGGTTGATACCGGCGAAGTGCGTCTGCTGCATTATAGCAATGACTGAGTCAGCCAGCGTCGTCGACACGGCATTATTGAAATGACTCACGACACTCCAAACTTCACCTTCCCTTCGCGGTCACCTTCACCTCGTGCGACTTCTCGATGATCAGCCTGACGTCCTCGCTCTCGGAGATAACACGCTTGCTCTCCATCAGGAAATAGACGCCCTTCTCGAGCACGAGCTCCAAGTCGCCCTTGACCCAGTGAGACTGGCGCTGGGCGTCGAACATGTCGGGCTGTACGGAGATCCATCCGTCTGTCCGGAGGCGTCGTTCAGCGTCGGTCATGACACGGATCCTGAAATTGAGGACTCTCCCGGGGCGCGGGGTCCAGTTCTCCCACAATGCAGGGCGGGCAAGAAGACCTCCCGCCATGTCTGCCCCGGGCGCTCACTGTCAGCTCATCTGCACGGACACGAAGCTAATGACCACCAAGGCCATGATAGCAACGATAAGCATCCAGGTATCGCGCGACATGAGTTTGCTCCTGCAGAGGGCGTTGCATCCAACCGTTCTGAGTAGGCCGGAGGTGCGAAACCAGTACGCCTCCATCGAGGTTCCGAGATGTGAACACCATCTTGTCGAATGGACGACACTGCACGTTCAGGAAACACTCACGGGCTCCCCGCTTGCGCTTCACCTCAGCGGCATGCTGACCCGGAACTGCACGCTTTCGATCCCCGGGTTCTCGTCGTAGAGGCCAGCGTTCGACCGGTGATCGTAGCTCACCCCGTAGCGCCACCCGTTGCGCGCCTCGTACCCGAACTCGATGCCCGACCGGAATTCCACGGACCCGCCGAGGTCGAAGTCGTCCCCCGCGGCATAGAGCCCCGGCATCGCGTGCAGTTCGGTGTAGAACGGGCTGGTCCCGAGAAACGTCTTCCAGGTCAGCCCGTAGCCCACCCAGGCACCGCTCTCCTCGCCCAGCGACAGGCCCAGCGCCTGGCCGAAAGGTCCGATGGTGCGCCCGAAGTCGTAGCGCAGGTAGCCTTCCGGGCCTTCGTCGGCCCGCCGAGAAACTGTCGTGCCGGCAGAGAACGCGACCCGGGATCCCTGGTCCCCGGCACCGAGGCACCCGGTGGCGGTTCGGCAGTAGTTCGTTCCCATGTCGGTCAGCCCTGCAATCAGCAGCAGCGCGGCGAAGGTGCCATCGGCCATGTCAGTCTCCAGCGTTCTCTGGGGAAGGCATCGCGCAGATGGTTTTCGAAGTCCAGACTGTCACCCACGTCATCTGAAGAGAGCCCGTGGCCAGAAACCTGTCAGGGCGCCTTCCGGGTCACTTCTTCCGCTTCACCGCGGCCGGGATCAGGGAGAACTGCACCTTGAAGGCGCGCCGGGGCTCGTTTGCCGCGCGCAGGGCCTCTTCGATCTCGTCGAAGTGCCTGGCCGGCTCGCTAAACCGATAGAGACGGACACGGCCTGCGGCATACGGGCTCCCCTCTCCGTTACTGAGGGCGTCGCCCATTCCGACGACGAGCAGGTCACCGTCGCGCGTCCAGCGGCTGATCCCGTCCATCATGTTGTGCCCGGCCGGCTTCCAGCCTTCCGAGTGCGGTGTGATTTCAGGATCGTCCAACATCAGACTGCCTTCACTTTCATGCTCGCCGGGTCGACCGAGCCGGGCTCGATCAGGACCTCTTCTTCTCCTCTCCCGGTTATATAGGCGGCGATCCGGCTCTTAGGGACATCGGCGGTCACGAGAAACCGCGTGTCGCCGGGTTCGGCAAAACGCCGCGCAAACCAGGTCGCCGTCTCCTCGGAAAACGACCAGGCCCAGCCCGCGTTCGCGCCCCGCTTGGGATCGGGACGCTCGTACTGCTCGAACTGGACGCCGCGGTAGAGCTTGACGTTCTCCGGCATCTCCCGGAGTGCGCGCCGATCCCGGCTGCGGGTCATGAAGCCGCGGTGCGGAACACCACAGGTCATCACCCGGGTCCAGATCGGGTTGTCTTCGTCTTCCTCCCCGTCGGACCAGAGCTCTCTTGCCACTTTCCAGAACCGGGCGGCTTCCCGCGGATCTTCCTCGGCATCCATGAATTCGCCGTTCGAGACCAGATCCATGAGGAACGGCAGCCGGAAGGCCCGTTCCACGCCGGCGAATACGCCACCCCAGTTGCGCGCCTTCAGCTCGGCCTCGTAATGCTGCTGCCTGAAGTCGATAAGCTCGCCGATATCGCAGGGTGTCGCTACCGGGAACCAGGAGACATAGAACGGGTGCTTGAACCACCATGTTTTCGTCCCGGTCTCCTCCGGTGACTGGCAGTACTTGCGCAGGGACTCCGGCAGGTCCTCCGGTGTCGCGTAGGCCCTGAGGGACAGCTCGGGGGCGGCATTCTGGGTCATGTCGATCTCGTCCAGTTCAGGCACTGTCTACCATCGTCCCAAGCACAGTGAAATCGTCTTTCGCGGGTGCGCCTGCGCGGGTCACGGTGCCGGCTCGTCGACATCCTCGAGATCGTGCCGACGCTCCTGGATGTGCTTCAGGGTGATCTGCGCGATCTCTTCGTGGAGTCCCCACTCGACATCCTGGCCGCTGTTGTTCTGCGGCGCGTAGTGACGGCCCAGCGCATTCATGGAGCCGTCGAAGAGCTCCGCCTCGATGACGGATCTCAGTTTCGATTGCCGGTCGTCCTCTGTGGTGCGTCGATCCCGCCATCCGGACACAAGAAGCCCGGGATACATGTGCATCCCGACCTGAACGCCCGATGGGCTGAAAACGCCCTCGGTGGGATTCAGGATCGGTGTCATTGATCCATGTTTTCCACGATCCGAGATGCCAGCCTCGCGATCCTCGAGAAACCGGTCGATCATGGCCGGCGCCTCGCGGACGATGTCCTCGATGTGCCGATACTCGTCCTCCCAGGTGTAGTAGCCGGCCACCATCGCCTGATGAACTACTCCACCCAAGCCTACGGCTCTGGGTGAGAGTTTCCTGGAGAATCCAGAGGCCTGCACCCGACCCACGGGATTGACTGTCCCGATTTTGCTAGCATCCAACGCAGCTGCGTGGCTCCGGACGCGTGATCGCGACCGATGACACGCCCGTCCGGGAGCCGGTGTTTCCGGTCGCCCAGCTCCTTTTTCTCACAGGTCCATGCAACGGGACATCGTTGCGATGGTTTTACCTGGCGCGTTGGTATCTCGATGTAATCCGCACCAGTCTCTTCCACTTTGTAACGGATCATTTTCAGAAGATCGGCAGGCGCGGTATCCAGCGCCTCCCGATTGTTTCCCGCCTTCTGCCTGACGTTCTTGCCAGGATTTTCGACGGATCCCTTTGCTGACCGCGTCATGTTCTGGACGGTCAGTTTCTCTGTGCCGAAGCGTTTGCAGCGCTTCGCAATGTAGGCGCTGGTCTTGTGGCTACGGTCCTTGCGTCGATTGGACAATCGACGATGGGCCCGGGCCAGCTCGCGCCGTTTCCGGCGGTGGCGTTTACTCGGCTTCTTCCACTGTTTCTTCTCCTCTTTCGGCAAGGCGTTGTATTCATCGAGGATCGCCTGGGACAGTTCCCGGTTCTTCTCGATGATCTTGTCTTTTTCGCTTTGCCAGAACCGCTCGTTGGCCAGTTCCTCGTACTCGTCGTCCTCGATCCCCCAGACCAGCGTGGCATAGGTTTCCTGCCCCCAGTCCATGGTCATTGCGTCGTGGGCGTCCTGATCATGGTCTCGACGAGGTTGACATTCGATCACGACGGACGCGTACCACCCGTCGATTTTCTTGGTGATGGTACAGGTTTTGGGCGCTCCCTGGGTTCGCGCCTTTCCCCTGATCTGCATCGTCCCGATGCCGCTCAGACGAAGGCGTCCGTGCTTCCAGTCCGCGCCTGGGAAGACCCTCCATCCGTCCCCATGCGCCTTGTAGGTCCACCCCTTGAAGCGTCGGCCAGCCTTGAACCTGGGAAATCCCGGCGCCTCACGTCCCTCCTTCACCCGCCGAAAGAAATGTTGAAACGCTTCGTCCAGTCTTTTGAGCGTTCCCTGCAATGCCTGGGCGTTGATGGCGCCGTATCCAAGGGGGTCCTGCTGGCGGATCTGCGTCAGTGACTTTTCCTGGTCGGCCTTCTTGACCGAGATTCCGCGTCTGCGGTAAGCGGTGATCCGCTCCTCGAGAGCGGCGTTATAGAGATCGCAGTGCATCCGGCGGGTGTTTTCAAGCAGCTCTTCCTGCTGCTTGTTAGGATAAACCTTGTATGTGACTCTCCGACGCGCCATTGTTCCCATTATGTTCTCGGATCAGTCTTTTGTCAAGCTACGTCACAGCATCTATTCGCTCAACTACCACCTTGTCCTGGTCACGAAGTACCGGCGGCCGGCGATTAATTCAGACATACTCGCGAGGCTCGAACAGATATCTTCCAGAAGAGCGACGAACTGGGGTGGATCGTTGCGCGAGTTCAACGGTGAGGCGGATCAATTCCACTTGCTTCTGTCCCTTCCTCCAACGCTTGACCTGTCGAAGTTCGTCAACTCCCTGAAGACGACATCCTCTCGGATCATACGGCGGGAGTTCCCCGAGCAGTTATCCAAATACTACTGGAAGCCTGTCTTCTGGTCCCGGTCGTATTGCATAGTTAGCTGCGGAGGAGCCCCGCTTTCCGTGGTCAAACAGTATGTTCAAAACCAAGACAATCCGGAATAAGTTCTCAATAACCGCCTTCACCTCCACCCAAGCGCTGCGCGCTCTGGATGGAGCACTGGCGGCGGCCTTGGTAGACGTCTTCGTGCACCAGCATGTAGCCCACCGGCACCGGACCAGTGCGCTCCTTGAGGTGGGCGACCGGTTCGGCGAAGACCCGATCTTTCTTGCAGAGGCCCTGAACCAGGGAGAGGTCGAACATGTCCATCTTGGCGGTCGCCGGTTCCTGGTGGGCATTCGCGCCCTCGCCGAGCTCCGAAAGGGCGGCCGCCAGAAGGCACTGGAAATCGAGCGCCACCGGGTCCTTGGGGTCGGCGACGGCCACCTTCCCGTAGTCCTCGTACCTGCCTTTCATCGGGCAACAGATCGGCGCCCAGCTGTCGTGGGCATTCATCAGGATCCCAGCCGGGCCCCCTCCCCGCCGGCCGTACCGCGGCGCCTTCGCAAGAAAGATCAGGCGAACCTCGTCGTCGTATTCAACGGGCAGGCCGGAGACGGCGCAGGTGGCATTGAACGAGCCCATGAAGGTTCCTCTTCCTGAAAATTCCTGACGATGTCAGCTCTGGTACCGATAGATGTGCGGCCGCAGCGTAAGGAACGTAGACACGGTCTCGGCATGGTCCAGATCGAAGATCGTCTGGATGAGAAAGAACAGGTGCCATGGCACCCAAGGCACGGCCTCCTCAGGCACCTCGGTCAGGCCGTAATCCTCGATTTTCCGGATGCCGATCTCGGTCGATGGATCGGGCACCATGAATCCGCGGTACGGGTGGAGCCAGTCCGAGACGGGCGTCCAGGTCGGAATCTGATTTTCTGGATCAATACCCGTCTCCGCCTCGTAGGCGTAGGCATCGAGAAGATCCCCATAGCGCGACCACCTGCGGAACGTTCCGGCAGGCTGCAGCAGAACCTTGTCCTCGAGCCCGAATTCGGCATCGAAGACAACCATGTCCGCCAGGCTTTCCGCCATCTGCTGCTTGAAGATCATCTTCTCCATGAGCTCGCCCGATGTCCTTGCAAAAGCCAGCGTGCGCGACTCCCAGAGATCGAAGAGAGCTTTTTCCTCGAGATGGTCGATGTCTAGCCTGGCGGAATCCAGAAACGGTGCTTCGCCGAGATCCAGGCCGTAGCCCATGGCCAGGTGCATGCGGATGCCCATCGATCAGGCGTCTTCCTGTTCGTATTCCGCGGCCTCGGCCTCAAGATCGTCGGCGGCCTCCAGGAGCGCCTCGATGTGGCCATCGGAGCTTTGCGTCGGGCATTCATCCAGCATGGCCCTGATCTCGCGCAGCTTGCTGGCGGCCTCGCGCCATTTCTCGGGTGCTGTTTGCATGATTTCTTCTTCCTTTCGGGTTCGTGGTTACTGTGCGGGTTGCGGTTGCGGAACGCGCTGGTTCCATGCGTCACGCATCCTGGCAGCATCGATGAAGCCATTGCGATCAACGAGATGGGACCTGAGGGAAAGCCATTCCGCTCTGTTCGGCGGAGCCCCGATCCATCGACCGAGGTAGCCGACTTCCGGCTGTTTGCCGGTGAACGGGCAGTCGAGCATGTCGAGGCCGTGCCAGATGATGCCCTTGGGATCGCCGTCCAGCACGGGGCGCCATTCGTAGTCGGCGATGAACCTCCGTCGGGAGCCATTCCAGTGGCACAGCTCGTTCGGCCACCACTCGCTTTCGCCGAAACCCATCCCGCACAACCGCATTTCGGTGGTCCATTCAGGCGTCATGACCAGGCCCAGGATCTCCTCGGTCACACGCACCCTGATTTCCCCTGGCTCGTTCGGCGGGCGGTGTTCCCTGCAGCGCATCCATTCCATGGTTTCAGTCCTTCTCTTCTGGGTTCGGCAGAGCAGGTCAGGCTTGCTCCGCGCCCGCGGCGGCGGGCAGCAGGGCGTCGATCCGCGACAGGTTCGTCGGCTTGGCCGGAGCGAGCATTTCCTTAAGGCGCCGGGTGGACTTGGAGTTGGCAACGATCCTGCTGCGCTCTTTTCCGGTTTCGTCGTACTCGACCAAGGTGGCCTCGTATTCTTTCTTCTTCTGCCGGTAGCGCACTTTGGTGATTTCGCAGGGCATACGGTCCATCCTCTTTGAATTGGTGTCCGTTCGAGCGGGTGGTCCGGATCTCCCGCTCAGAACGTCTCGTAGGGCTCGAGGCTCTTCACGATGTCGGTCTCGCGGCCCCGCTCATCGGTGCCCGCTTTCGTTTCGACCACGACGAGCTCGGCCGGCAGGCGCGTGGGCATCGCAATCATGTCGATGGCATCCGTCCGGGACGCGCGGTCCCAGTAGTCCTTCGGCAGCAGGTTGTCGGCCTTCTCCCACAGGACATCCCGTGGCTCCTGCTCCCAGTTTTCCATGTAGTGCGGCCAGTGCGACCCGGTCATTTTCCAGTTCTGGGTGTGAAAGCTGTCGCTGGTGGACACCCAAAGAGTGCCGGACGGGCTGAACAGGGTGTCGATGTAGGTGGTCTGGTGGTTGGCCTCCCACATCTCCTTGTTGCCGTCGTCCCCGAAACCCCAGAACCGCAGGCTGATCTCGAAGCCCAGCCAGGCGCAGACCGGATTGCCGTCGATGCGCGTCGACAGGAACTGCTTGCGGTGCGCCATTTGCAGGCGATGCATGACCATGCCCATGAGACGGATCTCGTCGATGATGCGCTGCTTCAGCGGCTGCTGGATCTTCAGGCTGTCGGGGCGATCTGCGACGGCGGTATTATGGAAAACTCCTTGCTTGCTGTCCCAACTATCCTTTATTCACCAATAACCGTCAACATTAAAGAATAGACCATCGGATTTCTATGCAAACCCAGCTGTGAGCACTGCGTGACGCTTGCGGCGGCCGGTCGCATATTCGGCAGCTACAACTGAGCGGATTTTTAGGCTCCGCCCCGGGTAAGGCGCTCGAATTCAGATCTTATCAGCGTTCCTACACAGAAATTATTTTGTGTAGGAAATGATCCCGGACCAAGTCCCGAAAATTTTCAGAATCCGAAGGACATCTGGTCGGCCTCAGCGCTGGGCGCCTTCGATGCCTCGTCTGCGGCCGTGAGCGCCAGGATGGCCTCAGGAGACGACAACGCTTCGTTGAGCAGGCCACGCTTGACCAGCGACACGTACATGGCCGCGGCCCGGGCCTGGCAGTTGAGCCCTGTCTTCGGGTTGAAGGCGATGTCGGTGTACCCGTCGTAGTCCTCCAGGGCCTCCATCTTATCCGGGTTCTGATCGAGCGCCGCGAGGTACAGGTGGGTGAAGAAGCCTGTCCTGGGCTCCAGAGGCCAGTCCGTGCCGGCAAGCCGATATCAGGTAATCGAGCCCGAAGATGTCAGCCGCGGGTCCTTCTTGGCCTCCCAGGAGGAGACGCCCAGCAGATCCGTGAATGGCCCGCCGTGCTCAAAGACCTTCGAGCCCTGGTAGGCGCACTCGACGGTGACCGGATCTTCTCTGCCGGGGATGGAGAGCGCCAGGTTGAAGGCAGACAGGCTACGACCGAGCGGATTTTCAGACCGCGTCGAGATTTCCAGGATGTTTTCGATCCCCGCCTGCTCACGGGCGGCCGCATGCCATGAGACGATGCAGGCCCGCTTCTGCTCGAGATCGCGGCCGGGCACCCACTCGAACGCGATATCCATCTCCCGGGAGAGACACTCGCCCTTCAGGCTGGGCATGAACAATGGTCGACAGGCCATTGGATACCTTTCAGAACTTGGGGCCCGGTGCCTCGGGGGTTCCGTCGTTGGATGTCCCCATGTCGAGGGTCGACAGGCGCTCGACGACCTCGGCGCGGATTGCTTCCCGTTCTGAAAGATCGTCCCTGATGGCCGCCATAGACCAAATCCGCTGTGCGGGGGACCATAACCCATCGGATTCCAGTACGAGACTGTCTTCGGCGGCCTCGACCAAACGAATTCCTGAGTATGCGCTTGCCCGCACCTGCGTGTAGAGATCCGTGTGGAGAAGATCCGTGCCTTCACAATCCATCAGGCTCAGAACACGATTGTAGTTGTCGGGGTCATAACCTTCCCGGATCGGGAACAGGTGGCATTGGTCACTCCTGTCACGGCCGCTCCCTGCCATCAGGCGGTAATGCTTCCTGTCTTGGGTGACATACGGCGCATGGATAATCTCGCGTTGCATTCTGATTAGTCTTCCTTGCTTTTCGAAAAATACAGGCCGCGCCCCTCACAGACGCGGCCCTCTGCGTTGAAGCGGGCCTCAACTCTCGGATCATCGCCATCCGATTGCCGGCCGATGTCTTATTCAGCGGCGGACGGTCGCTTCACCATTGCTTGAGCGAAGGCGCCCCCATGCGAGCGGTCCATGGCCACTCCACCTAGAGGCACGAAGCCCTTCGCAATTTGCTCGTTCACGTCCCCCATGAGTTCGGAATGGCTATTCCGCTTGAGGATCTTGTACTCCATCGTGGTCTCCATCTTTGCGTCCATGTCTCAGAACATCGCCATCTGGATGCCGGCCGGGGTGTGCTCTTCGCGGAAGATGAGTTCGACCGGATCGACGTCAGGGTCCATCTCGGGCTCGGGGCCCACGTCTTCGATGGCCATGTCCAGGGGGAGATCTCCGACCCCGGTTGCGTCCAGGAACTCCTGGCGCGTCTCGAAGACGTGGAACTTTTTCAGGGACCCGTCGACCTCGAGAGCGGGATCGATCTGGCCGAGCTGGAACGCGGTCTTGAATGCGGACTTCAGCGAGGAGCCTTCCCAGACGACCGTGTGAGCCACCTCTTCCCCCTGCTCGAGTTCGGCGCGGGTCACGCGCCAGATGTCATGCCCGGCCTGGACAGGATGAGACGCGGTCGCGTCCTCCTCGCCGCTCCAGAAAACATTGGTGATCGAGACCCGGTGGTCTTCATCTGTCTTGCTGAAGTCCAGCTCGCCGTTCGGGTGCTGCATCAGGGAGAACCCCTGCCGGACGGCCGCCTCGAAGACCGCCTCCGAGCAATTGGAGGTCACCGTGCGCTCACCGCCGGCGACCTTCATGTGCTCGCGTTCGAGGATGAATTCATCCGCGGCCAACTTCATCCAAGATCCGACCTTGCCGGCGCAGATCATGCGCGGCATCCCTTCGTCGGCCGGCAGGAGCACCAGCGCCGAGGAGGTGATCAGGTTGTCCTGCTCTTCATCGCCGAGCTCCATCCCGACAAGACGCAGCTCCCCATGCTCGTCGGCCGAGATTTTCCGGTGGCGTTTGAAATTGACCGTATCGAGGTCGGCTTCGGAGGTGAGGTCTTCGATATCCATTTTCAGAATCTCTCCTTAAAAATCAGGTTTGAAATTGCATTCCGGGCGCATGCGTCAACTATGGGCGCATCGCCAGTAGCTCCGGCTCGTCCGGTATCTCTTCTTGAAACTCCTGCCGCAGGCCGATCTCTCCGGAGCGCGCGTTGATCTCTAGCGAGACATCGGTGCCCGAGAGGGTGGTGACCCGGGCGATGCAGTTCACATCGTGCCCTGCCTCACAGAGGTCTGCGGAAATCATGAAAAGGCGCAGTTCGCCGTCGATCAAATCCGCGGCCTCCGGCACCGTGATGTCCGCGCGCTGGGCGACATCCTCCAGCATGGCTTTCAGGGCCCAGGGAGACGGCAGCATCTCCTCGCCCGACTCCGGCACCTTCTCGATGTGGTAGCGTTGGCCGTGCCCATGCACGCCCCAGCGAGCAAGCGCGTCCTGGACGCCGAAGGTCGACAGATCCTGATTTTCGAACCAGTCCACTGCCTGTTCCAGGCGTGCCATCCTCCCCAGTTCGGGAGCCGTTTCTTTTTCAGGATCGGCAAGCTTCGCCCGGCGCTGGATTTCGGCGTTCGTTGTTGTCGATGGCGATGCCAACCCGACAGCCGCGGCGACATCCAGCATTGCCTCCTCGACCGGCACCGGCTTGAAGGACTCGGACATCCGGTGCTCGAGGACACCGTAGGACGCTGACCCTGTCAGAACGACGCTGGCGAGAACGACTTTCCCGAGTGCCTTGCCGACCCGTTCCATGGGTCGGGGCCCGGGAGGTGCATTCGCGGACGGGACACTGATCCCGACAGTATCTTCGCCATCGAAGAACCTGGTAAGGGCGTTGCGGTTGGCAGTTGTCATTCGGGGCCTCCTGGCTCCGAGGTGCACGGACGGGCGCAAAGCGCCAGCGCGCCGCTTACGAAACCCCGCAGATCACCTGTTCGGCCGCCTCGGTCGGGGTGACATGGGCTGCACCGCAGGGGGTCGAGGACAGGAAAGTGTCGAGGCGCTGGCTGACCACGCAGCTTGCGGGGTCGATCTCGCGGCCCAGGTGCGTCCGGATCTCGCGTGCGACGGCCTGCTTGAAGGATTGTGATTCGGGCATGTCTTCTCTCCTGATTTCATGAATAGGTGAACACGATGCAGAAAGATTAGTTAACAGTAGACAAGAATAACTAATAGATTAAATTCCCTTCACGCACGGAGGTCCCGGTTCTGACCTTGCCGCTTGCGCCCGGGACACCACTTCGCGGGCATCACGTCGACAGAACGCAAGGGGCCGAAACATGACCGACGACATCACCGCCATCGAGACCGCGCAGGAGAACAATGAACGGCTGGGGGATCTTTGCGAGATGCTCAACGAGGTCCGCAACAAGGGCCTGATATACTGGGAGCCGAACACGGACCGCGGCGCCGACGCCCAGCGTGACATGATCGGGCGCATCGATGCATTCCTGACGCCGGAAGGCGACGGGACGCACGATCCCATTGCCCGGGCGAACAACCTTCTGCGCGAGGCCCGGGACCAAGGGCTGATCTATTGGGAGCCCAACACGACCCGCGGTGTGATCGCCCAGCGCGACATGGTCGCCCGGATCGACCGGATGATCGGAATAGCTCGCTTTTCCCCGGAGACTGACGAAGACGCCGCGCCGGCCGGCCCGGGCATGTGAGGGATCGAAATGGTCGACGACATTCGAAAGCACTATTCTGAATTCCCGTCCAAGGAACGGCTCGCCGAAATGCGCGACACGCTTGCCGGACTGCGGGAGCAACAGGATGCGGACTGGATCCTCCGAAACGAGTCCCTTGCAGACAAGCACGCGGGCATCACCAAAGCCCTGGCCCTGGTCGATGACCCGACCCTCCCGGTTGGAGACCGGATTGACGTGGCAATCGCCAACCTGCAGGAGCTTCGCCGGGGCATCGATGCCTATGACCCGCGCGAAGGCGAGCGCATCCAGGTCGCGATGCGCGTGGTGCTCATCGACACCACGCTCGAGATCTTCGCCGGCATCGACCCGCCCGAGGTGGATCTCGAGGAGCCCGCTCCCGAAACCGCGCCGTTCGCGCCATCCTGACCCCGAAGGAGATCGCCATGCCTGAAGCCGAGACCCGCTCAGAGAAGATGATCGAAAGCATGCGGTCCATGCTGCGCACGGCCTACCACGACGGCCTGACGCGTTGTCGGTCTGAAACGAGCCAGGACTCCGTTTACCAGAAGCATCTCGCCGAAAGCGTCATTGCCTGCACCGCACCCGAGGCGCCCCGCCCCTCGGACGATGACCTCTTCATCATGCGGATGACCGTCCTCGCCCAGGAGATCTCGGACACCGTCGAAGCGACATGGCATCCGGACGCCGAGTTCCAGAAGGAGGACAAGGCGTACCTGCTCGGGACCCTCAGGGAGCAAATCGAGGCGGCCAAGGCATTCGTGGACGAAGACGAGCCGCAACCGGCGCCGGGCATGGGCTGATCTCCCTGACCTTCAGCGGCTTTGGTGGGCTACTCCAAGTTGGCTTCGCATTCCGGAATGACGCCGTCCGGCAGGCTGATCTCCATCGGCAGTTCCGCGATCTCGCAGGCATAATCGGCACTCGTTTTCCCGGGGTTCTCCGCCAGCCAGGCGCGCCGGTCCTTCTTCTCGAAATACGCCGCGGCCGCGATGCCCGCCACCGGCACCGAGGAAGACTTCATCCTCGCCTGATTTCGGCGACGGTCATCGAAAGAGGGCCCGGTGAAGCGATCTGCCGGGCCTTTTAACCTGCCCCCAAGTCGAACGTGGTACGCAAATCCTCGAGTTGACGCTGGAGTATTTTCATGAAATTCCTAGAAGGACTGAAGGACATCCTCGTCGCCAGAGAGCCGGGATGTGGCTACTTTGGCGGCGCTGAAGGCGCTATTCGCTTTCTGATCTTCGGAGGCGTTGTCATTGTTGCAGTGGCGGTTTGGCATCTGTGGCCATGATTGCCCGATGCCTTCTGGCTAACCACTTCGAGCGCTGCCAAACGAGATCAGCCTTGGGGTGCTGACCACTACTTGCTCGCCGCACGCAGCCGTCAGTACCCTTGGTCAGGCGGCTCTGGGAAGCGGATAGCCATCGTGGATGACACCGTCGAGCTCCCTGCCCTTCGCCTTGATCGTCGGCTGATCGATGCCCTCCCACTGCTTGAACAGGAAAGCCACGCCGGCATCGGCGCACTGGTCCCGCAGGCTCCGGAACCAATCGGGATCCGCCGGACGGTAGTTCGGTCCGCTCTCACCACCGCTGATGATCCAGTCGAGGCCTTCCGCACCACGCAGGTCCACGGCGCCCTGCAGAGGCTCCATGCTCAGGAAACGCACCTTCGCGGGAATGGCCGTCAGGTGGTGGGCCCGCCGGTCGAACTCGGTCTGGTTCTCAATTGTCGCGCCCAGCCAGACATTGTCGTAGCCGTCTCCCCAGTCGCTCGGCAGATACCGTGCGATATTCTGAGGCCGCTTGGTCAGCAGAAGCCAGTCGAGGTTGGGCATGTCCCGGATCAGCTTCCACAGCTCGCGGCGCCACGAATCCTGGATGGACTTGTGGTTGTCGAAGACGTCGGCCAGCGACGCGCAGAAGACCCGCGGGCGCTCCTCGGCACCTTCGGCCTCCCGGTTCCATTTGATGGGCTTTCCCCAGGTCTTGGTCCGGGTGCGATCCGCATGCGGTCCCCACCGGTTGCCACCGAAACGGTTGTCCCAGGCCTCTGCATAGCAGAAGTCGCAGGCTGCGCTGACCTTGGTGCAGCCAATCCATGGATTGAAACTGTGAGTGGTCCACTCGATGCCGCTGTTCTCGGCCATGATGTCTTCTCTTTCGATGAATAGAGGCGCTCGATACAACAAAATCGAAGATTTCACAATAGCAGGCACACTCGGCGCGGACCTATCCTTACTCCGTCGCCTACCGGATCCGCCTCACGGCCCGGCCAGCCTCTCCATGAGTTCAGATTTCTCATCGAGGCAGGGCGTCACCCCGAGCGCGCCGCGGAAATGCAAGCCGCCGTCCACGACCCAGGCCACCGAATGGGCCTCGTCGACCCGCGGCGGCTCCAGCTTCGACAGCATGCGCCCGAAGGCCTTGTCGGGCACCTGGTCCGGCCGGCCACGGTTCTGCGAGCGAATGGTCTCCAGGTCCGGCTCGAGGTAGACGATTGTCGTGTGCGCACCGTAGCCCCGGAAGAGCGACAGCAACTCCGAGCGCTTCTGGCGGGTCACGTTGGTCGCATTCCAGACGAACTGCTCCCTTCTGCGCAGGTGCTCCCGGGCGCGCTCCTTGGCGGCCTGAACGACTGGTCCCTGGTTGTCATCCGGCGCGATCCCCATCTCCTGGCGGAGGTCGTCGAGGCAGACCTGGTTCCAGGTCGGTGCATTTCCCGCGATCCAGGTGTCCTTCCCGGCGCCCGGCAGCCCGCACATCAGGATCACGTAATTCCGGTAGTCCTCGTGGGCCACGTAGTCGACGTAGCGATCCGGACGGGCCAAGTACTCGATGCGGCTCATGTCGTTCCGGAACGTCCGTGGCGCCCCGAGACACTCGGCATCCGCGAACTGCATCTCCGCGATGTCGATGTTCTCCAGGACATTTTCAGGATCTTCGCAAATGCGGCCATGGATGTCGTGGCGTGCATGCAGGCATAGGTCCGCCGTGTTGCAGGCGTAGGAGATCGAGATCGCCTTCTTTTCAGGATTTCCGCGCTTCATGAGCCAGAACGGCGCCTGGTGGTGCTCGATGAGCCCGCAGACCTCTTCGCGCCACCAAAACGGTGACCCGGCCTCCATCAGGAACCGGCGCGCGATGTCGGCCCCCACGCGGGAGTGCCCCCTCGAGGTGATCGATCCGTCCTCCTCGTGCTGCGTGGTCGCGGGCTTCCCGACATCGTGCAGGATGGTCGCCCAGAACATGATTTCGCGGCGGTCTTCGGGAAGCCCGCGCCAGGTGGCGTCCGACACCAGGCTTTCGACGACCATCATTGTGTGGGTCAAGACGTCACCTTCGGCGTGGTAGCGAGGGTCCTGCGGTGTCGCCCGCATGTCCTCGAATTCGCGCGAGAGCACGGCCTCGATCTCGTTCCAGGCGATGTCGAAATCCGGATCTCTCGGAACGAGAGAGCTCAGGTGGCTGTGCGACGGGCGCGGCATTATTCTATCCTTTTGCGTTCACGGAAAGAATAGATGGCAGACAGCCAATTGTCGAGACTGAACCGGTTCACGCCGAGCTACCCGGTCAAAGCACCTTGCCAAGCATGATGAAACCGAAGGCGAAACCGGCCTGCACAGAGATCCAGAAAAGAATGGATGCCATCTGCCAGACATTCCGCGGGCTTTCGATCTCACCACCGTACGCGCCCGGGGGAAGCAGTGGCTCCTTTGCGATGTACCGGCACACGTTCTCCACCAGCGCGCCGAGAGCGTAGAGTCCGAAGAACGCGGCAACCCCGTAGCACAAGATGTCGGCAATGACCGCGTCCATCCCGTCCGAGCGGTAGGGCGTGACCAGCTGGACAAGAATCCCGCCCAGCGCGCTCAGGCCGCCGGCAAAAGCAAGCACGAAAACGCCTTTCGGAGCATAGCGGTAAACAGCGAGGATCTTCATGGAGGCATCATTGCAGGATATGGTTTCACCGGGGTTTCGATTTCACGAAAATGCAGATGGAGCGAGCTTGCAAGGTGGCCGGACGACCGGTCCTTCCCGGATCGCGTCAGAGCTCCGGGAACAGGTTCGGCATCCATTCCGAGGCAAGCGACGCCGGGAAGTGCAGACGCAACGGTGATCGCGGTCCGTCAGATTGAAGGGCCTCGAGATCGATCAGGCGCGATGTCACCTTCCTGGCCTGCCTGTCGCTCACCGAAAGCATTTCAGGAACCGCGCCGCGTTCCAGCTCGCCTTCCATGAGAACGGCGCGAAGAACTCTGTCGCTGCCTTTCACCAGGGCGCCGCGCGCTTCGTTTTTCTGCGCCCAGTTCACGATCCGGTCCCTAAGTTCCCTAGGCCGCATCAGGCTTTCCATGAAGGCGACCTGGTCGCGACAGCACTCAAGGAAGAACGTCGCGAACTCCGCCAGGCGATCTTCGGACAGCGCGCCTCGTCCGTCCGCTCCGCCCGGGCGTTTCGCATCCGCGGCCGCCAAACGGGACTTGTAGTTGTCGACATTGCGGGCCAGCCCGCGTGACGCAGACCACAGGCCCTGGGACCGCGTGGACTCGAGAAGCATGGCATGCGCGACCATCCTGGAGACACGGCCGTTCATGTCCGAGAACGGATGGACATAGACGAGCCGATGGTGCGCGCATGCTGCTCCCAGCACCTGCCCGACCGAGCCCTGCATTCGGTACATCTTGTGCATGTGCACCAACAACCGCGAGATCGCTCCCGGGCTGGGCGGAACGTGCCTCCCGACCTTGACGTACCCGGTTCGAAACTCACCTGGCGTCGTGCGCACACGATTGCCATCCGCGTCCTCCTGCCAGAGCAGGTTGTCCGGCAGGCCTTCGCAAAAACGACGATGGATTTCGCGCAACGCGACCGGCGACAGTGGGTGGTCAGGCAGCCCACCGGTGTCGATCCATTCCTGTAACCGCACGTGCGAGATGGCCTCCACTTGCAGGTCCCGCTTCTCAGGATCCTCGCTGAAGTCTTCGTGCAATGCCTGTTCGATCTCCACCGGGTGCGTGCTATGGCCCTCGATCAGGTTGGAGTAATAGCAGTTCATGGAACGAACCAACCCGCTCAGGGGCTGACGGACCGCGGCCGGCAGTGCCGATTTCAGCTCGGCAGAGTCTCTCGCAAGTTCGAATGCCAGATCGTTGAGATGGCCTCGATGCCTGGATGCTTCCTCCGGGATCAGAGGCTCGATGTCGAAAGACGTCTCTCCGTCATCTTGCAGGGCCTTGTCGCTTCCCGCCGCCATCTTGGACCTTTCTGAGTTCCGCTTTTTAGTCCGTGTCCTGAACTCGCTTCTGACGTGAAATATGATTATATAGCATGACTTTGCAAGAGATATCCAATATTTCCATCGCAGGACTCTTCCGCATCGAGTTCCGCTTCCTGTGCCGGATCATAGGCCCGCGTCGTCGCGGACGCCCCGGTCCTCACGCCGCAAGAAATGAGCGCGTTGGAAGCGGGCACCGGCTACAGTGGTCGCATGACGAGTGAATCGCTTTCCGGAACGTCCCCACGCACTCTGGCAACGCAGGCTCTGCGAGATGCCCTGGCACACGAACGACCCGACATCGAACTCGACAACAAAGGCTATGCCGCCTCCTATCGCGACGTGCTGTTGCCGCTTGTCTCGGTCGAGGACTTCGAAGCCGATTTGACCGCCGGAGACGGCAACGAACTGGAAACCAAGTTCCGGGCGGCCCATTCCTCCTCGGCCCTCGCCGTCAACTGCTTCGCGCCCTTTCGGCGCTGGATCGACGACCTTGCGTTGCCGTCGTCAGGCGCCGGCTTCACGGGTCTCGAGTTCGAGCGGAAGTGCCCGACAGGCCTGCGCGGAGGGCGGGCGCCGAACCTCGACGTGGTGCTCTCGGGCCCCGACCGCGTTGTCGGCATTGAATCCAAGCTGACCGAGTTCCTGACCCGGCATCGTGCCGAATTCTCAACGGCCTATGTCGAGCAGATCCGTGATGCCCGGCGGGACGGCGGCTACTATAAGGAGATGCTCCGGCTAATCGATGCTCCGGAGAGCTACGAGTGGCTCGACGCGGCGCAGCTCGTGAAGCACGCATTCGGATTGGCGCGGACCTTCCCGGACCAGGAGGTGACGCTCCTGTACCTCTTTTGGGAGCCCGAAAATCCTGAACAGAGCGCGGTGTTTGCCAAGCATCGGGAAGAGGTCGCGGCCTTCGCCGAGCGCGTCGCCGGAACGAGACCGGCCTTCACGGCCATGAGCTACCCGGAGCTCTGGCAGTCCTGGCAGGAGAGCGGGCCGGCCGACTGGATTGACCGACACCTCCGGGACCTACGCGCGCGGTACTCGGTCGCTCTCTGAACCGTCGTCTTAGCCTTGTTCGAGTGCAAGTCACGTCCGCTCGTGAGTCCGGTTGGCAGGTTCTTTCAAAGAAGCACAATGACATCCGCAAGGCTTTGCCGATGTGATCAGCCTCTCCATAAGGTCCAGCGGGGATAATCTGCAGGCTTGAATTGCCGTTTGGCAAATAGTGGGTATGTTACCGCCAAAGGAGGAATCCATGGATATGCAGCTCGTCACCTCGACCCCCGCCACGCCCGCCATATCGGTCATCACCGACGACGAAGCGGCCGCCCTCGCACGGACAACCGTCAACTTGTTTCGGGCCTGGCAGCTCACCGATGCGCAGGCATGCACGCTCCTGGGCGGCATGTCCAAGCGCACCTGGGCGCGCTGGAAGGATGGGCAGATCGGCCGGATCGACCGCGATTTACGGCTGCGGATGGCTCTGCTCATCGGGATCCACAAGGGGCTTCGTTATCTTTTCCGCGATCCTGGGCGCGGATACGCCTGGATCCGTAAGCCCAATGCCGCATTCGAGGGGCACTCGGCGCTCGATCTCATGCTCCGCGGCGAGATGACGGACCTGATCGCGCTGCGCGACTGGCTGAATGCGGAGCGCGGCGCATGGTGAGCGGAGCCGCGACCCCAGTCCGGGTCGACTGGTCGCAAACATACCGGACCATCCGCTCGATCTATCCGCCGATTGACCTGTTCGAGGATATCGCGGACCCTG
This sequence comes from Salipiger mucosus DSM 16094, assembly GCF_000442255.1. GTDB lineage: Bacteria > Pseudomonadota > Alphaproteobacteria > Rhodobacterales > Rhodobacteraceae > Salipiger > Salipiger mucosus. Next base: position 30,955 of record NZ_KE557274.1, read on the forward strand.
CGGACTGGGAGGCGATCACGGCCTCAGACGCCAAAGTGAATGGTGCGATGCGTGCATCAGCAGGCGATCTTTCGAAGGTCCCACCGGTCCGCCGCGTTGCCGGGGGCGGGGCGAGCTGGGTCATGGCGCCCTTCGTCCACTGCTCAACCCTTCGGCCGGGACGTTTCACCGATGGCAGCTACGGAATCCACTACGCCGGCGACAGCGAGACCGTAGCTCTGGCCGAGACCATCCATCATCACCAAGTGCTGATGGCGGCCACCGCGGAGGAGCCCGGCTGGACCTCGAATTTCCGCGTTCTCGTCGGATCTATCGACCATGAACTCGACGACGTCGATGCCGTTCCGGGTGTCCGGGATCCGGTGAATTACGGGCCATCTCAGGTCGAGGGTGCCGCGCTCCGCGCCGCCGGCAGCGACGGCGTGACCTGGGAAAGCGTCCGTCATCCGGGCGGTCGCTGCATCGGCGTGTTCTGGCCGGATGTCGTCACTATCCCGGTACAAGGCGCACACTACATGTACCACTGGGACGGGGCGCGCGTGGATCGGATCTGGAAGCACGACACCCGAGAACTCTTCGAAATCGTCTGAAATTGACCGGCTCGGTGTCAGGTGGGAAGTGGCGGGGCGCGATGAATCGCGCGCGGGCCGTGCTCTCCGGCACTGAACGCTGCCAACAAGCAAGCGAGTGAGCCTTGTCCGGCAGCTCGATACGGTCGCCGCGAGGTGCCGGGGGTCGCATTCGCGTTCCGCTTGTTGGGCCGGTTCGAGAAAGTAACTCCGGTAAAATTTATTACTTTATGCCAGATGCTTGTTAACCGAATTCCACCATCGTAACTCCGGCCATGTCCGCTTTGGAGTCCGGTTCGGAATTGCTCCCTGCGCCACTCCACGCACATGGTACGGGCGCTACCGAACAGGAGAGGAAAGTGGACAAAAGAACTGAGCAGCTCACCCGGATCGCGGCCGGGGTTCGAGAGTTCCTCGCACCACGCTGGCCAGCGATCCATGCCGAGCTGGACCCCATCTCACCTGCACCTGCCATTCCGTCGACCCATTGCTGCCGCGAGAGCTCTGTGTTTGGGCTGATCGTGCTCGAGGCGTTGGGCTTCGAGGGGTGGCGGATCGAAAGCGGCGATGTCCCGGTCGACGAGAGCGACACTGACCTACCGCTCGACATCCTCGATATCCGTGGCCTGGGAGTAGCGGACGACGGTGTAAAATCGATCCCGCACACCTGGCTCGTGAACGATGACGAAGATCTCGTGCTCGACCTCACGGCCGACCAGTTCGGGTCCATCCTGGTGTCGACGGCGGATGTGGCGCTCCTCGAGACCGCTACCACGCTGCGTGAAACCTATGTACCGGAGATTTCGGAGCACGCGGAAGACTCCTGGTCCGATACACCGGACCTGATCAGCCGCCCGGTTGCCTGGACCAAGGATCCTGAATTTTCAAAGATGTTGGCGACCCTTTCGGACGATCTTTGGATGGTCGCTGATCTCGACCGGGTGCGGTCGGTCCCGCCGGCCGACATCCACGACGCGATCAGTGAAATCAGGGCGTGCTCCTTCGATGATTGGATGCCGACCGACCCCATCAGTGCGCTGGAAAAAATCGAACTCTATCGGAAGCTGGATGCGGCCCAGGCATCACGCCCCCACCCGCAGGCCCGCCAGGACGCCACAGAGGCCCTCAGGGATCTCCTGAATTCCACGGCCGCCGCCGGCGCGCCCTGGGATCCGGCAACGCCTGGTGCCGACCCGGAGACCGAGCGCGCCTACGTTCTGGCGGCCGCAACGTCCTATCTCCTCCGAGAAGACGAGATCGCGCGTCGGGTTGAAGAAGCGTCCGCACCGACACCTTGAAGCAGCGGATATCTGCAACCGCCAACAGAAATGAAAACCTGAAAAGTCATTGGAGGAAAAACATGACACATGACCAAGACGCGAACATGGCGTCCCGCGGAGAGAAGGAACGTGAAGAGCACCTGGAGAAGGTGATCGAATTTACCAAGTTGGCCCGGAATCTAGGGCTGTTCGGCTGGCAGCCTGACACCCGGGCCGACGCGGACCTCAAGGAGCGACTCATCGATTCCACCCAGGCACTGATCACGTCCGCTGGCACTGGCGACATCGAAACCGAAATTCACAACGCGACCGAGACGCTTCGGGAAGTTCGGGACCTCGCGCTCGTGAAGTGGAAGCCTGCCTTCACAATCGACGAGTTCGAGAAGACGTACATGTTCGCCCAGATCGACGCCCTGATTGGTGAAGAGCCGCACCCGGATGCCGAACCCCGCCCAGAGATGGAGCAGCCGGAGCTTCCGGTCTGGATGCGGATGTGATCTCACGCATCTGGCGGACGCGGGCCCTGACTTGGGCTTGGTGACCTCGCTCGATAAAGGCCCGCCTTCCAGCCTGGCTCTATTGGGAAATCGCCCGTCCCGGCCGTCTGGACCAATGGGACGGGCTTGCGGCCGTTACCCCCGCACCACGTAGACCGAGCACTTCGCGTGGGTGACGACGTGGCTGGCCGTGGTTCCCAGCAGGTAGTCCTGGATCTTGGGGTTCGCGGCCTCCATGACGATCAAGTCCACGTTTCGCTCGGCGGCGAGTTTCACGATTTGACGGTGCACGGAACCTTTGCGCACGATAGTCTCCAGCTCCACGCCCTCGGCGGGGTTCTGGGTGATGAACTTCTTCAGCTCGTTCCCCCAGTAGGCGCCGGAATCCCGGATATTCAGGTTGCGCTCCATTTCAGGCGCGACCGTGGCCACGATCAGCTTGGCGTCGCGGCGCCGGGCCATTGCAACGGCCTCCTCGTAGGCGCCGGTGTTCCATTTCAGGTGCCTCAGGTTCACGGGGCAGAGGATCAGTTTCGTATCGCGGGTCATGCGAATTCCATTGTCTCAAATGGTCGGAATCAGGGGGCAGGATCGGGTCGCGAGGAATCGCGCGCGGGCAATGCTCTGCGACGGCGAACCTGTCAATCCGGGATCGTCGGGCGGGGAATGCGTTTTGTCGAAATCGCGGCCTCCGGGAGACAGGGCCGGGCGCCGACGCCGCCCGCTTCCCCGAGGAGGAAGACGCGGCCAACCGGTGGCCGCGTCGGAGCCTTACCGGTACAGCAGGACCGGGATCTTCACCGACTGGATCATGGCCGTGGTCGTGGAGCCGATGATGAGGCTCCTGACGCGGCTGTGGCCATAGGCGCCCATGACCAGGAGGTCGAAACCTTCCTCCTGAACCACCTTGTTCAGGGCGTCCTCGGGCTCGCCCGACGAAGTGCGCGCGGATGCCGTGAGATCGGCCGCGCGGAGGCGTGCGACCGCTTCGTCGGCGAGCTTGCTTGCGCGCGCGGGGTCCTGCGACACGCTCAGCACGCAGACATCCAGATCGCTGAACACCGGGCTTGTGCAGATGCGCTCGATGGCCACCTTGGCGCTGGCGCTGCCGTCGTAGGCGACGAGCACTTTCGAAATCGGGCGAAATTCCCGCGACGCCACGAAGACCGGAACGGACGAGGCGCGCACGATCCGCTCGAGGTTCGATCCAAGGTGACCTGAGGCGAAATCGGCGCCCTCGCCGCGTTTCCCGATGGTGATTGCACGAATGCTTCCTTCGAGGGCGCGCACCGCCTCCAGAAGGTCGCCCTTGCGGAGGCGCGGGGTCACCTCGGTGATGCCGTCCGCCTCCAGGATCGCCTTCGCGTCCTCGAGGATGGCATGGCCCTTGGCCTGGGCGAGTTTCGCCCGCTGTTCATCCATGGAGGTCAGCTCTTCCAGAAGAGCCGTTCGCGCGCCCAGGCGAAGCGCCCCGGAAAGGTCCGATGAGGCGGCCCCTTCGCGACGACCGAGAACGTGCATGGCTTCCACGCCCGCATTCAGTTTCTTGGCGATCCAGGCGGTGTGATGACAGACGCTTTCGGAATACTGCGATCCGTCCAGCAGTGCGAGTATCTTGTCCATGTCGTCCTCCCTCAGTGTCCCAAAAGCTCGTCCATTGCGCCCGGCTTGTCATGGATGGCGAGCTTATCGACAAGCGTTTCCGAGGCTTCGTTCATGCCCACCACCTCGACATCTGCACCGTCCCGGCGGAATTTCAGGATGGCCATGTCGAGCGCCTGGACCGAACTGATATCCCAGATATGGGCCCGGCTCACGTCGATGACGACGCGGTCGAGCGCCTCACCGAAATCGAACCCCTCCGCGAAGTCCTCCGTGGATCCGTAGAAGAGCTGCCCCTCGAGCACGTAGGTGCGTTCACGCCCGTCGGCCGAAAGCGTCGAGGACATCCGGAACAGCTGCGCGATCTTGCCCGCGAAGAAGATCCCCGACAGCAGGACCCCAACCAGCACTCCGATGGCCAGGTTGTGCGTGTAGACCACGGTCACGACTGTCGAGAGCATCACGATAGACGACGACCGCGGATGCACCTTGAGCGCCTTGATGGAGGACCACGAAAAGGTGCCGATGGACACCATGATCATGATGGCCACGAGGGCCGGCATCGGGATCCGCGCGACGAGGTCCCCAAGCCCGACCACGAGGATCAGCAGCACGAGACCGGCGGTGAAAGCCGACAAGCGTCCCCGGCCGCCGGATTTCACGTTGATGATCGACTGGCCGATCATGGCGCATCCCGCCATGCCCCCGATGAACCCGGTCGCCGTGTTGGCGATGCCCTGCCCGATGCATTCCTGGTTCCGGTTGGATTTCGTGTCGGTCAGGTCGTCGACGATGTTCTGGGTCATCAGGCTTTCCAGGAGCCCGACAACCGCCACCGCTGCCGAGTACGGGAAGATGATTACGAGCGTCTCGAAGGTCAGCGGAATGTCCGGAATCAGGAAGACCGGCAGCGTGTCGGGCAGTTCGCCCATGTCACCCACGGTACGGACCTCCCAGCCCATGACGACCACCAGCGCGGTCAGCACGAGGATCGTGACCAGCGGCGACGGCACCGATGTCGTGATGCGCGGAAACAGGTAGATGATCGCCAGGCCCGCGGCCACCAGCGCATAGGTCAGCCAGGTCACGCCCTCGTTCGCAAAGTTGAGCTCGGGCAACTGTGCCATGAAAATCAGGATCGCCAGCGCGTTCACGAAGCCGGTCATGACGGATTTCGACACGTAGCGCATGAAGCGCCCGAGTTTCAGAAGCCCGGCACCGATCTGCAGGAGCCCTGCCAGAACCGTCGCTGCCAGCAGGTATTCGAGGCCATGGTCGCGCACGAGCGTCACCATGAGCACCGCCGTGGCCGCCGTCGCTGCCGAGATCATGCCTGGCCGGCCGCCCGTGAAGGCAATCAGGACGGCGATGGAGAAGGAGGCGTAGAGGCCCACCTTGGGATCCACGCCGGCGATGATGGAAAAGGCGATGGCCTCGGGGATCAGCGCCAGAGCAACAACGATGCCGGCAAGCACATCCCCACGGATGTTGCCGAACCATTGTTGTCGGTAGTCGGAAATAGAGATCATATGAACAGTCCATACCCTGTGTCGGTGCGCCTTTCGCAAGACGGTCCGGCATTTCAGTTTGGGCTTGTCTAAGAGGTTGTCCGGCGGATCAGCGGCCGGAAGAGCCACCCGGGCTCTCACCGGGTCCTTGCGCTATCTGGCTTGCGTAGACCGGATTCTTCGATGGAACTCAAGCCAGCGGATCCAGATTTCTCAGCCTCGAGACAGAGAGCCGCCTTCGAATGCCAGTGTGCGCAACCTGTTGCTCGGCGCGCCGCCATTCGTCCGCGCAAGATACATCAGGCAAGGCACGAGCTTGTGGGTGTTGACTGCTGAAGCATCCACCTGGATCGCCTTGTCGCCGATGCGAGCCGTCACGGTGTCACCGTCGACCTCGAGGCCAAGCGGTTCGCAAAGCTCTTTCAGGTGCTGCTGCCTGTCGGCCCTTTGTGCTTCGTTTTCAGGATACATGATTTTCTGCCTCCCATGCTTGTTGGTGAGTTCGGGCCCTCTCGAGATCATTGAGCTGCTGGACCGCGGACTTGCGGTGCTGACGGGGCAGCGGCATGACCGTCGCCAGGACCCCGTACTGGAACGCGAAGATGGCATTCTTGGTGACCCGGTAGTGGGCGCCGTTGCCGTGGCGGGATCGCAGCCAGTCCAAGTGGCGTCGGAAGCGGCCCGAAAGTCATCCAGGCACCCGCCCGCGAGGGCCCGCTCCGCCTCGCGCTGGGCGGCCTTCTTCGGTAGCCCGAGACGCTGCCGGATGCGGCGCACCGCGTGGATGGAGACCCAACGATCCGCATCGGGCTCGGCATCGATGGCAACCCCGGTTTCAGGATCCACCTCGGGGAGATCGTCTCCCATCAGGATGCCCTGGTCCAACGTGTTCGATTGGCCCGCCATGTGTCGCTCCCCCATTTTCAGGATGTTTCGCGCGCCGCGCGCTTTCCCATGAGGCGATCATGGGCCCTGGCGCGACTGATCGCGCCGACGATAAAGATCGACCCATAGACGACAGCGCCGACGGCAAGACCAATGAGTCCGCCTCCGACCCCGCGCTCGAAGCCGACAATACCGGTGATCAGCGTCATCACGACGGCGAACCACACTCCGGGGTGGGTTCCATACTCCGGGAGATAGCCGGAGCCACGGCGGATATCCTTGAACAAATTCTTCATGCAGAAAGTCATACGCCCCTATTCAACGTGCCGCAACGACAAAATGAATAGAATAGTTGACATGACCTCACTATTCTTTAATAATCCATGGGAAGACGAGCCCGGCGCCCGCAAAGGAGAAATCATGGCAAGTATTCCCGACATGATCCGCAAGGGTCGCTCCACGGATGGGCACACCTCGGCGTCCCTTCTCCGTCAGACCGCGGAGGCAACAGGCGCCATCCATGGCTCGGAGGAACTCCTGGCTGCGGCTGACCGGATCGACACCCTGAATTCCGCGCTCGAAATCATGATTTCCTCTGTCGGCCGCGACGAAGACCTAGAAGACGCTGTCAAAACCGCTCAGAACGCAGTGCAGCAATCGCGGGTTTCGGCTGACCGCCAGTCGGTCGACCGTACCCCTGGCGCTTCGGCGTCCGTGGATCGGACAGCAATCGGCGTGAGTGGTTTTTCCGCAACCGATGCCGAGCGCAGGCTTCAGGACCTGGCAAACCGCGGCTACCAGAGGAACCGTGCCTTTCTGTTCGAGCATGACGGGGAGCCCATCGTCTGCGCGTTCGTCACCGATGCAAAGGATAATCCTTTCGCGATGACCTTCACGCCAGACGGGCGTGTCACCATCCTGACCGCAGCATTCGCCTGCATCGAGTTTCGCAGCCCTGTCATGGATTGGCTCACCGAACTGACATACGATGCGCTCGAGGTCTGGGAAAACCTTGGCGACTTCTGGACCGGCGAAGGATGGGAAGATCTCGAAAGGCACGCCGACTACATCCTGAAAAAGGAAGCGCCGGAGCGCGAGGCCGAGCCGACTGCTGCCGTCGCGGACGTGGCCCATGCCGCGAGGCTCTTGAGCGATGCCTTCCGGGACGACCACCACCCCGCCGATTTCAAACCGGCATGGGAGGCCTTTCAAAGCGAGCTGTGGCAGCGCGACGGAAGCATCTACGCCGCCCAATCAGCCTTCCTGGGCACCCTGTCCCGATCTTCGTGACGACGCCCCTCCCCAGCAAGCTACCAATCGAGACAAGAAGGACTCCCATGGCCGCTTTCCAAATTCCAGATTCTTTTTATCTCCAGCCACGCGCCGAAAGCCAGGATCCGGAGACATCGGGCTGCGCAGACTGCAAGGCCGCGGCGGATCGCATCGAAACGCTCGAGGAGGCGCTGAGAAACCTGGTCACCGCGATCAGTTGGGATTGGGATCTCGATGGTCCCCTAGGGGTTGCCAGGACGGTCCTTTCGACTTCGGAAAAGGATCAGGCCGAACAACCCTTCGAGGAACGCCTCCGGACGACCCTGGATGAAGGCAACTGTCCGACCGCGGTCATCGCGGTTCTCGATCTCGGTCTTACAGTGCCCGTCGTGGCGGGGATCGTGGTGGATGCCAGCGGGGAAAAACGAGAGGTCCAATTCCATGCCAACGGGACCTACGACGTCATTGGCCACGGCGACAAACGGATCCCGTTCAATCGCCGGACGGTGACCCAGATCGCCACGCTCTACCAACAGGCCGAGGACGTCTGGGACGAGTTCGCGCACCTTCGCGGGAAAAGCTGGTCGAAAATGATCACGCCCGTGCGCCGGGCCCCGCACTGATCTCGAAAGCGGATTTTTCAATGAAGATCGACTACAACATTCCTCCCTTCGAGACGGAAGCCGATGTCCGCCTCGCAGACTCCATGCTCTACGCCGCGCTGGTGGAAGAACTCGGAGACATCATTGAGCCTTTTGCAACCCTGCATGAGCACTCGGGCGACCGGCCTTTGTGGGGACGCGACCGCTTTCGCAACCGGGTCAGTCGGATCGCAGAATGCGTCCATGCCTATTCGGATCCGTCCGTACTCTCCGCGCTGGACGATGCACGGATCGTCTCTCGGCACGCGGTTGCTGACGAGATGGATCGCCTCGCACGACAGGGGGTCGGCGCCGTTCTTCGCAATATGCGCGATCCGGTCGAGCGGGTTCGCTTCTGCCAGCCGGGAGATCGCTTTGAAAGCCATGCAACTGCTATCGGTGCAGACCGCTACGATCACGATGTCCTCGTCCAGTCAAACCGGGATCTGAAATACTTGCGCAGGTTTCTTGTGGTGGGCGGCGTAATCGCCGGGGAAAGCCCCGTGAGACACTGCAGCGAAACCCCGCTCGACGTGCTTGACCCCGAAAATCGGGATCGGCAGTCACGTCTTCCTTGGAGTGAACTCGAACCCGGGGACACGGATGCCTTCGCTCTCCAGAGAGAGATCGCGAACGGTCTCCTTTCTGATTTTCCGCTCGCCTCCGGGGCTATCGATGTTGGCCTGTGCGATGACCCGGACGTTGGCCCCGCCGCGTATATCGAGTCGGTTACCGCGGGGCGGCCGGGGGATCTCGATACATTCTTTGCAGACCCGCGCACCTATGCGCGCGCCATCGCCGAGAACCTTCACCTCATCGAACCCGCATTCGCAATCGAGCCCACCGCGCAGGGCGCGGAGTTCTGAGGACATGGCCATGGTGACCTTTCATCTCGGAAAACCCAAGCGTCCCGGCGTCCTGCGGTTCATGCACGATGGCTACTGGTTCAAGCCCGCGGGGACGTCCGGCTACCAATGGCAAGCCCACGACGCGCCGCGCGCAAAGGAGAGCCGCGTGATCCGCTGGTACGGGGTCACGATCCGCGGTGTGTTCATCGGCTTCCTCATCGCCCGAAAAAGAAAGAGTCCGGACATGAGTGGCTGTGAACAATCCAGTAACAGCATGGCGGCCACGACCGTCGGGAGGGAGACCTGATGGTGTTAGGGGTTCTTCTCGGTGCCTGGCTCATGGATCGCCACCGGTCCTGGCAAGGCATCTGGATCGCCGTTGCGACATTGATGGTCCTCGAGGTCCTGGATGCGCTCTACGGCGCCGGGATCGGTCGCAGTCTCGGTGAGGCGACCCGGGATCTGTTCACCGGAGGCGCAGCATCATGAAAATTCACGATTTCCAGGAAATGCTGGCCCGAGACCTGGCTTTGGAGCGGGAAGGACTCGAGGCCGTCGTTGACGCGCGCCCGGAAGGCCCGGCCATTGTCGGGAAACACCAGGCGAGGAACTATACCCACCTGAAAGCGGTGATTGCCGAAGCCGACGAGGCCTGCCCGCGCGCGGCGGAAACGATCCGCTGGTTGATCTGGCATTCGGTGCTGGACCTCGTGCGCATGAAACAGATCGCAGACGACCTCGAGGAGGACAAATCGTGAGCCATCCAAGTGCGGCCCCCGGCCAGCTCAAGATCAAGCACGGCAAGCGAGAGGGCGACCTGTTCTTCTGCCATGGGCCCGGAACGGCAAAGGCAGATGTCCACCTGCTCCTGGGCGCGTTGACCGAACGGGTGTGCGAGCCGGATTTCGGCGCCCGCTACCGCATGGAGCTCGACGGACAGATGGCGGACAGCATTCTCGCTCAGCTTGAAGCGCGCGGGTACGACCCGACGACCCTCGAGATCTCGATCCGCAAGAAAGAGGAGGTGCCGGATCATGGCCATTCCTGAAACCCATCCGATCCGGGCTCGCCTGGCCGAACACCTGTACGCTGACACGCCGTGGCTGCCGGACGCGCTCGCGATTGTCGAAGGAGTTGGCGAGCGTGAGACCTACACCATCGGTGACCTGCTGGAGCTCGCCGGCAGAGACGAGCTGGATACGAGGACAGTGTCCGCGGCGGTGTTCCTGTCCAGTTGCAGGTGCGCGATTTTCAGGGCGCGGATCGTGCTCCGAAGTGACGATAGGGACGTCGACCTCGCTCCAGAGGTGTCAGATCGCGTTCTGAACAACAAACCGATAACCCATCCAGTGACCGGCAAGATCCTGGAAGATCCAGCCAGGCACGCGTACCCGCGGTACGACCTGCGGGATGTCAACGAGATCTGATGCATCGCCCGGGCGGGCGCACCCTGAAACGGAAGAAGGACGCCAGATGTACATTAACCGGACACTTTGTGACCCCGAAATGGATCGCATCGACCACGCGCTGGGCCGGCCGCTCGACCCGACGCAGGAAACGGACCGAAACGGCTTCCTGACCAGCTACGAGGGACCGGAGGCGGAGGAGCTTCGCCGGTCACCCTACTGGACAGACGGCCGGCGGTGGCTGGGTGATAGCGAAGCCTTTCATGTCACCGACTGCGGCCGGGCGGCGCTGGCGGCATACCTCGAGAAAATCGGCGATCCGCATCGCAAATTCGTGGTGACCTTCGACGGCCATGCCTCCGACGTCATTGCCACCGGCCGGAGCCAGGCGCGCTACAGGCATTTCCAGGAAGTCTCGGATGCGATCCCGATCAGTTTCCGCGACTTCTGTCAGCGCTCATCAGTTCGGGTGGCGGATGTCCGTGAAGGCCTACGTGACCGTTGAAAGCCATTGCGATGAGTGTAAAATTCTCTTTGTCACTTGTCGCAATGGCGCTGAGGATCCCGTGACCACGCAAGCGAAGACCCTAACTGTCGAACTGTCGATCCCGACGTCGCCCGAACCGTGCAGGTCCTCGGGGGTGACATTCTGCCGGAGCTGCGGGTCCACAATGCGCTCGAAGCACACGACCTGCTGTCGCGCGGACTTCCGTCGCCGGTGCTTCGTCACCTTGTGTCGTCCGTTCCATTCTTGAAAGGCAACATCGAGGACCTGATCGGGATCAGCTTGCGCACGCTCCAGGCGATGTCGGAATCCGATCCGCTCGACGCCGAGCAGAGCAGTCGTGTCTGGCAGTTCGCCGAGATCCTCGGCCGGGTAGAAGACCTCATGGGTGGCCGTGAAGAAGCAGAGGAGTGGCTGAAGACGCCGGCGATGGCTCTCGACCACCGAAAGCCTATCGACCTGCTGAAAACGCACGCCGGCCGCGAAGCAGTCGAGGATCACCTCACGCGCCTCGAGTACGGCGTCTACGCGTGAGTGGGCGACGTCATGGAAGGTGAAGTTCAGGAGCGCCTCGCACTGGATCCAAGATTGGCAACGACCACTCCGTAAGAATTGTCAACATTGATGATCTATTCTTTTCTATTGGGATCTTGTTCTTTGGTGTGCTACCAAAATGTTAACACGGATCGAAGTGATGGAATGCCGAGTTTTTCGAATATCCACGTTGGCTATAAAGGTCGGAACTACGCACGGATGCTGATGCCGGGCGCCGAAAAGACCTACGGCTACTACGCGGTGCAATGGTGGACCGAGAGCTCGGATGTCCTCCTGTCCGGTCGTGACGATCTGGAAACCCTGCATGCCAAGGTTGGCGGCGAGCTGGTCGATTTCGACGCCAAGTCGGTACTCGAGGCCTCTCAGGAAAAGGGCTGGGACGGCCTTGCGCCGGTCGGCGCGCAATTCTCCCGGAAACTGGCCGTGCTGGTCTTCGACTTATGACCACCAAACTGGCGGCCATCGCAGACCTGCACCTGGATCTCTGGGCAGAGGCCCACCTCGATCCGTTCGAGCACCTGGATCCCGAGATCTGGAAATCCGACATTGTCGTCCTGGCCGGCGACATCTCCAACAACGGTGCCAAGAAGTGGCACCGGATGCTCCCCGCGGTTCTGGACCGGGTCGATCCCGACCGGGTTCACGTGATCCCGGGGAACCATGACTACTACGGGCATCACCTCGACCGGGAAGACAAGCTGAAGGCGGCCTGCGATGACCTCGGGTGTCATTTCGCGCAGAATGCAGAAATCAGGATCGACGACAGCCGCCGCGTCCTGGCATGCACTCTGTGGACGGACTACGCGCTGGGCGGCAGAAACCTCGTCTATGCCAACATGTACGATGTGAAGCAGCGCATGAACGATTTCAGGAAAATCAGGATCAGCAGAGACGGTTACCGGCGGATCCGACCAGAAGACCTCCTCGACCTGCACAAACGACAGCTTTCGTGGCTCAAGGGTAAGCTGGCTGACGGGTTCATCGGGGAGACAACCGTGGTCACGCACCATGCACCGCATCCCGACGCCATCTCGACCCCGGACAGCGACGTTTCCGCCGCCTACGCGTCTGACCTCGGCGAAGTGATCGAACGGTACGGACCGAGGCGCTGGCTCTTCGGCCACACGCACACGCCTGCCAATTTCAGGATCTCCGGATGCGATCTGGCCAACGTGTCGGTCGGCTACCCGGGGCAACGCGACCTCGAAGGCCAACCGCCGCAGTTCGTCTTCGAAGTCTGATCAGGATCTATGGCCCGCTAATTTCAGAGTTTTCTAGCAGCTGACGCAGACGCCAGCACCTGCCCGATTTGCCGGCAGTCGGCTTGCCATTTTCGTGGTATGCTTTCCTCATTGGCGGTCACACGCCATGCCATGAAGGGGATCGTAGCAGATATGCGTTTCAGCGTTCTGAAAGCATTGGGATATTTCGCTGACGGACTTTGGACAGGCTGGGGCGGGCGACCGCGTATCGAGGCCAGGCAACGTCGCAATCTCCGGCGTCTCGTGAAAAAGGCTCGGAGCGCCTCACCGTTGTTCCGCAGGCTCTACGCGGATCTGCCGCCATCAAGCGAGATCAATCTGGCCGATCTGCCGGTGACGCGCAAACCCGATCTCATGAGGGAATTCAATGACTGGCTGACGATCCGCTCGCTTCCTCTCGATAGGGCCCGCGAGCACCTCCGAGACTTCGAAAATGTGGGAGTGCCGATTGACGATGTCGCCGTTTTCCAGACCTCGGGGACATCGGGAGAACCGGCCATTATCGTTCTGCCCTCGTCCTTCGTGGAATACTACTACGGGATCATGATGGCACGCTTCGAGCGGTACCATTGGAGGCTCATCCGCGAAGTCCGGAGGCTTGGCGTGAGGGTGACGATCACCGGCGGGAACGGTCACTTTGCCGGCAACGGGTTCAACAAGCTGATGCAAAGGCTCAATCCAGCACTGGCGAAGGGATTGGGGCTGACCTTCGTCGAGGCGGAGCAGCCGATTGAAAGGCTCATTCGCACCCTGAATGCGATCCCGAACGTTGCCTGGATCGTGACCTACCCCAGCATGCTGACCATTCTTGCCAGAGAAAAGGAAAACGGTCGGTTGCGGATCGAACCGGCACTCTTCAGTACAGGAGGCGAGACGCTGACGAACGATCTCCGCAAGAGGGTCACGGAGGCCTTTCCATCTCTGAAGTACGGTATCGCTGATTTCTATGGGTGCACCGAGTGCCTTGCGCTCGCGTTCACCTGCAGCCACGGGCGGAAACACGTGAACGAAGACTGGGTCATCCTAGAAGCGGTCGACGAAAAGATGCAGTCCGTTCCCGATGGAACGTTGTCAGCGACCGTGCTCCTAACCGTTCTCGCCAACGAAGTTCAGCCTTTCATCCGGTACGATCTCGGGGACTGTGTCCGATATTTTCAGGACGCGTGCCCCTGTGGATCACCGTTTCACAGTTTCGAGGTGGAAGGGCGACAGGCCACGCTCGTCCGTGTCGGTGAAGTAACGCTGTCGCCGCTCGTCTTCGAGCTGGAGCACGAGAATGCCCAGCGCGTTCAGTTGGTCCAAACAGGCGAAACGGAGTTCGAGGTGCGCGTACAAGCGGCCGAGGCGGCATCGGCAGAGATCGTCTTCGAAGAGGTCATTGCCTCCGTGAAACGGGTTTTCGCCGAAAACCGCCTGGAGAACGTCGCGGTGCGGGCAAGTCGAGACCCGCTGGAATTCACTCCAAGCGGCAAGTTCCACGAAATATTGCCCCTGCAGAGTTCCGATGCACGGAAAGTGACATGATGGCGGCTTGGGTGGCCGTTCTCACCAGCCAACGGACCTACGGCCCCGGCCTGCCCGGAGTGGGCGCCGGCGACACGACGTCCCAGTTCGCCCGGGCCCCATAGAGGCGTGCGATCTCGGCGGTGTCGTCGTCGTCTTCCAGATCATAGACCCCCTGCCCTTCCTGCTCCATGTCGGACACCCAGGGGTCGACGATGAACCGGTCGTCGATGACCGCGAAATCATGGCCATTCGCGAGGCGATCCCAGACCGTCCCCGGGTTGTCCTCGGCGAAGAAGCCGTAGACGGCCACGCGGTCGCCGAGCTTTTCCTGGATCTCGAGCGCGAACCCGGTGCAGTACAGACCGGCGCCATTCGGGAACGTGGCGCCGGAGTGCTCGTTCGGCACGATCCCCCCAGTAATCATCATCGCGGCCGATGTATTCTTCCAAAAGCTCTTCCTTGATCGACGTCATGATCTGCTCCCTGTCCGGTCTCATGGCAGAAATTGCGCACGACCTGAAGGATTAAATGCGGCCAGCCTTGCCATCTATTCATTATGCGGTTAACACTTCTATCAAGCAAAGGGAGCTTCCAATGCAGATCTCACGCATCGAAGGCGGTCGCGCCGGAAACAAGAACTATGCCTGGATGCTGCGGCCCAACGATGCCACCTGGAATACCCATTTCGCGTGCTGCTGGTTCTCGGAAAATGAGACCGCCCAGCGCGACGATCTCGAGCGGCTGGCCGGTCGCATGGACAGCTTCGTCATCGAGTTCTCCGCGCACGAGGTCGCCGAGGCCGCCCGCAAGGAGGGCTTCAAGGCATGGGCGCCGTTGGGCGCTCAGACAATGAAGCGCTTCGCGATCACGCTGTTCGACCTTTGAGCGCGCCGATGCTTGGTTCGGCAATCCGTGGTTCCGTCCTGTCCCGCAGGATGCGCAAGAAGAGACGCGCCGTGCTCGAGTCGCGTGAAGTGCGGCGAATTCAGGACAAGTTCGAGCGCGGAGAGATCTCGGAGATCGAGCGCCAGCAGCGCCTGGTCAGTCTCAAGCGTCCGAACAGTTCTCTGGCACGGCTTGCGTGGTCCCTGTTCGGGATCTGATCCTGATGCGGAAGGAATAACGATGACAGAAAACACCGCCAAAACCTGGAAAGATCTCGTTGCACCGCTCGCGCGCAAGCTGGATATCGCCGCGAAGTTCGACGAGCAGGCAACTTGGAATGCCACCGGTGCCGCGAGCTTCCGGGATATCCTGAAAGAGATGGCTCGCATGCTCGACGAGGTGGCGCCAAAACGGGAAGCCTCGCTTCGCCAGGAATTTGAGGCTCGCTAAAAGCAGATCATGCAAACCAGCCTCGAGACCGGCTACGAGATCGGAATCCGTCGCGCCGCGGCCGCCTTCCATGACGAAAGCGAGGAAGACCGGGACGTGCACGAGCGCATTCTGGCACTGCTGGACCCGGAACACCGTCAGCGCGCAATCAGCGATCCGGGCAAGGACATCCTTTCGGCCCTGAAGGAGACCAACATGCAGACACTCATCGCTCGCTTGAAACGAAATCTGACCGCGACTGACGGACGTCCCACGGTCACCATTGACCGAGCGGATCTCGATGAGGATGCGGATCAGCCTACGATGCCGAAAGGGTCGAAAGGATGAGCAACAGCCCCTGGATCCCGACGAAGGACAAGCCGGTTCCCAAGGACCGGGCGGTTCTCCTGTGGCTTGCCGAGGAGCGTCATGGCAGCCGCCTGGCGCTTTCGAAGGGTTTCGAGATCTCCAATGGCCACCTGTCCGTCATCGACGGCCTTTTCCATTTCGACTTCGCGACCCCGATCCTTGCATGGCGGGAGGTCGACAGCCTGATCGACGAGCTTCCGCTCGGGCTCACGGGCAACCTAGCGAAGGAACCCTACTAATGCCTCTTTTTGCCTGCCAGAACTGCAATGCCATCGAGAACACCGCCGTCGGTTGGTATTGGTGCGCAAAGAGCTTCGAGGACGCCATCTGCTCGGAATGCCGCACTGGCACCTGGCATGGGCACTTTCCGAAGCAGGATGCCGATGGGTGGGTTCCCGAAGAGCGCGCCATTCATCCGCGGCATCTGCCGCCGTTTCTAACCAAGCCCGAGGAAGGATCCTGAAAATGCGCCAGAAGGAACGCGAGAAGCTGTGCGGGTTGGTGGCCGAATGGGAATTCGCGGCGGGCAGCACAAGCGAGGCTATCGGGCGCAACTCCTGCGCCGAGGACCTGCGGCTTGCTTTCGACCTCGACGCGACGGATGAGCTTGGCTGGGCGCGATTTTTCAAGGTTATCGAGGCCACCCAACCGAAAGGGTTTCCGGCCTACGATGATGAGGAGCACGAAGCCTGGTCGGATGCGCTCGAAGTGCTCTGGGACGAGGTCGGCTACGATGGGGTCGTCGATCTCGTGGAAGATGGCGCCCTGATCGAGCGCTTGCGGCCGGCCGCGGATCATTTCCAAGACATCATCCAGGCTCAGGCCGGAGCCGCTCTCTGATGTTCGAAAACGCCGTCCAGCCGCACGAAGGACAACGATCATGAGCTTTCACAACAAACCCGAATGGAATCCGCCGGAACTGCGTGACGAACTCCTCAGAAATGGCCTGTCGCCGGACACGCCGAGCCAGCTTTCCGACGCCTTCCGCCTCGGGTGGTTCGCGGCCAAGCAGCACGAAGAAAAAGGGACCTGAAAGGACCAATCCGATGACCAAGGAAACCAGGGTACTCTGCCTGCGACTGGATGACGGAACCGTCCAACCACTTGCCTGGACAGACATCGACCTCTCCAAGAAAGAGATCCGGCGCGCCACCCGCAAATTCAGGAAGGACGCCGACGTCGAGGGCAGCTGCCTTCTTCCAGTTTCGCGACTGTACGATACGGCGGCCGAGGCCAAGAACGAACTGCCGCGATACTGACCGCATCAGATAAAAGGATTGTAATCATGACGACACCCGCTTTCGCCGAGACCGCACGTATTCGCGCCTCTGATGGCCAGTGGACTGCCGAGATCGGCTACCACCCGGCCGAGGATGGCGGCGGGAACCTGTCCGGCTTCACGATCTGTGACCGTCTTTATGGCGACAGCAAGCAGGCGGTGATCGACAGTGCCCGCCGGCACTACCCCGGGATCTCCATCGACACTGTTTTCGGGCACCTGACCGGGGAGGATGGGACCGCAGGACCTCGTCCAGGCGCCAAGGGCCCCGGCCTCTGATCAGGAAGAAGGAATCGGAATTCAATGGATTACGAAGCAATCGCCAAATGGGCCCTGAGCGGGACGACCGGCGCCTCGGCCGAAACGATGGCGCGCCATTTCTTGGGTATGCCAACCAGCGGCGCCTATCCACACGACGGCGGTGACTTTCGGCGCTGCGAGAGCCTGCTCGAGGCCGTGCCCGAGCTCCGGGAGCGGCTCCCGGAGATGGCCCAGGTCAACGCGTACTGGGCCACCCTGGTCGAGCACTGGGAGGACATCCGCATGGCCGGCGACAAGTACGCCAGGATCCGCTCGGTGATCGGCCCGCTCGAGACAGCGGATCCTGGTCATGTCGACCTCGGCGGCGGTGTCAGCATGCGGTTCGGGCGCTGACTTGGGCCAATCCACACACGACAGGGGGACTGACCTGGTCGAAAGCCAGTCGGCGAAGAAGGAATACGACCCCGACTGACACCAAGGTGCGCTGGGCGAAGACTGTCGGCAGTCGTCCTCACGCTCTCGTGAAATCGACTCTGGACTCGATGGCTCGAGTCGTGTCTGGTGCCACCATAAGTTGCAGGCCGACCCGCCGGGAGGAGCAAGGCGGGCCGACCAATCGTGAGATGCCGCCGGGGGAGGGCGCCATCTTGCCTCAGTCCGGTCGCCTCTGGAGGAGCTTTGGCGGCCGGACGCCTTCAGACATAATGGCGCTTTACGGCGGCGCAAGCAGCTCGAGATCCCTTGCCCGCCACACGCAAAGATGACGGTACGTCAGCCGTGATTTCCGCTCACTCAGTGAGCGGCGGCTCACCAAGCCACTCTCAGTCACGTCATTCGTGGAGCTTCCTTCAATCAGCTTCCGGGCGCCTTGTAAGCCTTCGCGATACTGCCGGCCTTCTTCTGGATTTCGGTGAACTCTTCCGAAGTGAATGCACGCACGGTCTTGAGATTGCTTGCTGCACCGCTTGCGCCGGCGACCATCAACGCGGCCAACAAATCAGACGCGTCGTCGATGGTGACTTTCAAGGAAAAGTCGTTGTCACCCGTTGTCAGATAGAAGGTTTCCAGCTTGCCACCGGCTGCCTCGACCAGTGCCCTGGTCGCGGCCTCGCGGTCGCTGGGGGTGTCGATCATCCCTTTCATTGCAGTGGCCGTGTAATTCCCAGAAATGATAAATCTCGGCATCTTCTCCTCCATGCTGAAACCGCAATAATATTCGTTTTCAACCGAAACCACTTCGGTTGAGCAGGCCAATGTGTGCCTGACAAAATCCTACCACATTTTCTTGACGGGAACTTCTGAATTCACGGAGCGCGAGCGTGTCAGAGCTCTCGGTCCCGTGTTCGATTTTAGGTTGGGATCCGACTGGCGGCGACGCTGAAATGAATAGGGTGTCGAGGCGATGCGCCACCCAGCCATTTCGCACCTGCACAGAAAGTCCAGACACCGTCCTCCCTCAGATGCCCTTCCCAGTCGCCGCGAGACTTGAGCATCCGCAGCGACCGGTAGGACTGTCGGCGTTGCTGTCGCCTTGCGAGCAGCCATGCGCGACGCCGACACGCGGCCGTCCAGCCTGCATTCGGATTGCGAGCATCGCCGTCCGGCCCATCAAACGTCGCCACGTCATGCACAAGATCTGACTTTTTCGCCAGAACATCTCAGCTGGATGACAGTTAAGAAAAACAACTGTTGCGAATCGCAACCATTGTAGCGTGCAGTATCTGCATGACGACCGACACGCCCCCCTCAAGCGCCTCCGGCGTAAGGCCAAGCGAAAGCCTGAAATCGCTTGGTATCGAAGACCTCGACTGCCTCGAAGATCTTCTCAGTTTCTACGTCCGGTCCGTCAACTATGCCTTGTCGGTTGATCTCGATGCTCGCCTGGAGAGCCTCGAAGTCGCCCGGGGAACGGGCAAGATCACGGCCCTGCTGCTAATCGACAGCCATCCTGGAATCCGGCCATCGGCCATCGCCCAGGCAACGCTCCGGGACCGCCCGAGCATCAGCCGGATCGTCAGTCACATGCTGAAGAACGGGCTGGTCGAAAAGGTGGAATCCCCGAACGAACGCCGAGCTTCCGGCCTGTACATCACCGACGCCGGGCACGAGCTCGCAGCGACAGTCCGGGACATCGTGAAGCAGCAGTCGAAAGACTTCTTTGCTGACGTCCCAAAGGAAGACCGGGATGAACTTCTCCGGATAACCAAAAGTATCTACAAGAAAATCATCGAGGCCCGAACCCCATGACGACCCGTGTCGCACTTATATCCGGTGCCTCCCGAGGCATCGGCCTCGCCGTTGCGCGAACACTCCAACAGAATGGCTGGTCCCTGTCGCTGGGCCTGCGGGACACGACGGACGTCGCGCCCGAGCTCTCCCATCAGCACGTCGTTCAGCATGACGCCCGAAGCGCCGACGAGCAGGCCTGGGTGCAGGCCGCAATGGACAGGTTCGGCCGGATCGACGCCGTCGCATGTTGTGCCGGGATCATGACACCCCGGGACATCGTCGAGATCGACGACGAAACGCTGGACGCGATGTGGGAGGTCAACGTCAAGTCTCCGCGCCGACTGGTGAGCGCAGCCTGGGAGCCGCTCAAGCAGGGCGGCAAGGGACGGGTCGCGGTACTGGCCTCCCTTTCCGGGAAGCGCGTGAAGTCCTCCGCCTCCTCGTCCTACGCGCTCACCAAACATGCCGCGGTCGCTCTGGTCCACGGCTTTCGCCAAACCGGCTGGGAGCACGGCATCCGCGCGACCGCCATATGCCCGGGCTTCGTCAACACCGACATGGCCAGGGCAATCACCGAGACCGACCCCGCCGCGATGACGCAGGCGAGCGACCTCGCCGAGCTTGTCCGCACGGCAATCGAGCTGCCCAACACCGCATCGGTCGCCGAACTCTCGGTAAACTGCCAACTTGAGGAGTTGTTTTAATGCCCGGCCCCACGCCAGTTCATGTTCAGGGTGATCCGGAACTTCCTGAAAAAGTCGATGTCGTTGTCATAGGCGGCGGCATCATCGGCACCTCGACGGCACTGGAACTTGCCGAAGCCGGATACAGTGTCGCCGTTTGCGAGAAGGGCGGCATCGGTCACGAGCAATCGAGCCGCAACTGGGGCTGGGTGCGCATCACCCGGCGTGACCCCCGCGAAATCCCTCTGATGGCGGAATCTCTCCGCCTGTGGAAGAACATCGACGAGCGCCTGGGACGTTCCACGGGCTACCGCACGACGGGCATCACGTTCGTCTGCAAGAACGAGAAGACGGTCGAGAACTATCGCAACTGGAAAAGGCACCTCGAGCCATTCCAGATCAAGAGCGAGATCCTGAACCCCCAGGAGATGCGCGACCTCAATCCGGGAAGCCAGCTGACCGGTGCCGGCGCCCTTCACACGCCGGCAGACGGGCGAGCTGAGCCCCAGAAGGCTACGCCGGCCATCGCAGAGGCAGCGAGAGATCGCGGCGCCCACATCCTCACGAAATGCGCCGTCAGGACCGTCGAGACGGAGGGCGGCCGGGTCTCAGGCGTCGTCACCGAACGCGGTCAAATCCGCTGTGCCAGCGTGGTTCTGGCGGGCGGCGCCTGGTCCAACCTGTTTGCAGGGAACATGGGGATCGACCTGCCGGCATTGGGCGTCGTCAGCCACGTCCTGCGCACAGAGCCCATAGAGGGCGGACCGAAGGATGCGACCTGGACGAACGATTTCGCAATCCGGAAACGCGAGGACGGTGGCTATACCATCTCTCGCGGCGCGGGAACGACCGTCGACATCGTTCCGAACTCGTTCCGCTACGCCGCAAAGTACCTGCGCGCTCTGAAAATGCAGGGCCGCGAGCTTCATTTCAGGATCAGCAAGCAGTTCCTGCGGGAAGCCCGGCGGCAAAAGAAATGGTCCTCCAGCGAGGTCACGCCGTTCGAGGAAGACGAAAACCGGATCTTCGACCCGACCCCGTCGCCGAGAATGGTGAATTCGCTGCTGGCCAACGCCTCGGCCGCTTTCCCGGCGCTGAAAGACGCGAAGGTCGCACAGACGTGGGCCGGGTGCATCGATGTCACGCCCGACGCAATCCCCGTCATCTCGGAAGTGGAAGCGACACCGGGTCTCTACATGGCCACTGGCTTCTCGGGACACGGGTTCGGCATCGGGCCCGCCGCGGGCGGCCTGATGGCAGACCTGGTCACGGGTCGCACGCCGCGTGTCGACCCCAAGGAATTTCGGTTTTCGCGGTTTACCGACGGAAGCCGGATCGCCCCCGATCTGGGCTACTGATCGGGACAACCCCAAGAACAATAAGAACAACGGACCAACAAGGAGTGTTCCATGACGACGTCGAAGACGACCAACCTGAACAGAAGAAACTTCCTGAAAACCGGCACGGCCGGCCTCACGCTTCTCATGTCCGGCGTCGCGGGCAGCCGCCTCGCCGCTCAGGACGCTTCCGGGCAGGTGATCATCGGGTTCTCCCAGGAGCCCACGGTCCTCCACCCGCACATGCCCCACATCGAGGTCGACGAAGGTGTGCACTTCAACCTGTTCGACCCGCTCTTCACCGTGAACTCGGACGGTGATTTCGTCCCTGCCCTGGCCACTGAAGTTCCGACCGTCGAGAACGGTGGCGTGTCCGAAGACGGCCTGAAATGGCGCGTCAAGCTCCGTGAGGGCGTGACCTGGCATGATGGCGAGCCGTTCACCGCCGAGGACGTGAAGTTCACCATCGAGCTGCAGCAGAACCCGAACTTCAGCGCCATGCGCCGGACCGGGCACGAGCTTGTGCGGAACATCGAGGTGGTCAACGACCACGAGATTACCTGGGAGATGGAGTCGCCCTTCGCGCCCTACGCGTCGATCCTGTCGTGGACCTTCATCGTGCCGGCACACATCCTGGCCGATGCCGAGGACCCCAACCAGACGGACTTCCGGAACAGCCCCGTGGGCACCGGCGCTTTCAGCTTCGGGGAACGGGTCGCCGGCAACTACATCCAGCTGAATGCCAACCCCGACTGGTGGGGCGACGGTCCGTACCTGGAAACCGTCATCTTCCGCTACATTCCGGACATGACGGTTCTCTACACGCAGTTCCGGACCGGCGACATCGACGTGATCGGCCTTCAGGGGATCCAGTTCGACCGCTTCGAGCAAGCCAAGCAGCTGGACGACCGAGAAGTCGTGATTACCCAAGCGTCGACCGTGGAATCGATCAGCTTCAACCTGGGCAAGCCGCAATTTCAGGATCCGGCCGTGCGCGAGGCGCTTTACTACGCGCTCGACAAGACGACCATCGTCGATGCGATCTACTATGGCATTCCGGAGCCGACGGAGAGCTTCCTGCCGAAGGGGTCGTCCTACTTCCACGAGGATCTCCCGAAGTCTGAGTACAATCTCGAGAAAGCCAAGCAGATCCTGGACGAG
Organism: Salipiger mucosus DSM 16094; assembly: GCF_000442255.1. Taxonomy (GTDB): domain Bacteria; phylum Pseudomonadota; class Alphaproteobacteria; order Rhodobacterales; family Rhodobacteraceae; genus Salipiger; species Salipiger mucosus. Next base: position 53,924 of record NZ_KE557274.1, read on the forward strand.
GCCGGTTGGGTGCCCGGAGATGACGGCGTGCGTGTGAAGGATGGCGTCCGTCTGGCCTTCAAGAACTCGACCACGGCCGGCAACAGCGTGCGCGAGCAAACGCAGCAGTTCATCCAGCAGGACTTCGCCGAGATCGGCGTCGAGATGGAGATCTCCAACCTGCCACCGGCCGTCATGTGGGGCGAGTACTGGCAGATGTCCGAGTTCGATACCGCGATGGTCGGCATCGTCTACACCACGGGGCCCGACCCGGACGTCTCGAACTACTTCCACTCCACCGCGATCAGCGCGCAGGGCGGCGCCGGTCAGAACACCTGGCAGTACAAGAACGAGACGGTCGACGAGCTGCTCGAAGAAGGCGCCAGCCTGTTCGTGCAGGAAGAGCGGAAGACCATCTACAACAAGCTCCAGGAAGTCGTTCGGGAGGATCTCCCTTTCCTTCCGATCTTCCAGTACGCCAACCTCCGCGGGCACAAGGCCGGCCTCGAGGGCTTCGATCCCAACGTGAACGTGCGGATCGAGACCTGGAACGTCGGCGAGTGGCGCTGGGCCTGATCCCTCGACACCAAAGCAGCCCGGCCGATCCGGCCGGGCTGACAACAACGGGGAGACAGTCATGGCACGGTTTATCCTGCACAGGCTGGGGCACAGTCTGCTGCTCCTGTTCCTGGTTTCACTGATCGGATACACGATCCTTCATCTCGCGCCAGGCGGGCCGCTCTCGCAATACGCCCTGTCGCCGGGGATGACGCAGGCGGAACTCAACCAGATCGCCGAGCGGATGGGTCTGAACCGCCCGATCCCCATCCAGTACCTGGATTGGTTCACGAGCTTCCTTGTCGGAGACTGGGGCGAAAGCTTTCGCGACGGCCGCCCGGTGCTGTCAGTGATTTCCGGGCACCTGTTCGCAACCGTCCTTCTCGTCGTGAGCTCGAGCGTGATCTCCATCGGGCTGGGCACACTCGTGGGCGTTCTCGGCGCCACCCGCCGTTACTCGGCCTGGGACTACATCGCGACCGTCGGTGCCATGATCGCCTTGAGCATCCCGACCTTCTGGTTCGGCCTGGTCGCGATCTATGTCTTCTCGCTCCAGCTCGACTGGTTCCCGTCCGGCAACATGTACAGCATCGGCGACGAGAGCTTCCTCGACTACGCGCACCATCTCGTCATGCCGTCGGTGGTCCTCGCCCTCGTGAGCGTCGCGATCTGGTCAAGGTACATGCGCTCCGCGATGCTGGACGTCATCGGCCAGGACTTCGTGCGCACCGCGCGCGCCAAGGGCCTGACAGGGCAGCGCGTCCTCTACCGTCACGTGGTCCGGAACGCCCTCATTCCGATGATCACTCTGGCGGGCATCCAACTTCCCATGCTCCTGTCCGGCGCGCTCGTGACCGAAACGGTCTTCACCTGGCCCGGCATCGGCCGCCTGTTCCTCGATAGCCTGGGCTACAACGACTACCCGGTCATCATGGGCGTTCTGATGTTCACCGCGATCTTCGTTCTCCTTGGAAACCTGATCGCCGACATTCTGGTCGCAACCGTCGACCCACGCGTGAGGCTCGAATAATGGCTGCAGCGACTGAGCAGATTCAAACAAACTCGAAACTCCGCTTCTTCGAAAGCCGGACGCTCCGGCGGTTCGTTCGCCACCGACTGGCCATCACGGGCCTGGTCATGATCGTCGGCATCGGGATCCTCTGCGTGGTGGGGCCCTGGCTCCTGCCGCACGACATGCTCGACATCAACATTCGCGACAGGTTCAGCCCCCCGCTCACGGATACCTTCATCATGGGGACCGACGAGATGGGCCGCGACCTCGCCGCCCGCCTGTTCATGGCGGGACGTGTCTCGCTCATGGTCGGGATCGCCGCCATGATCCTGTCCACGCTGATCGGGACCGTCATCGGCCTGGTCGCCGGCTACTTCGGCAAGGTGACCGGCACGGTTCTCATGCGGCTGACGGATTCCTTCCTGTGCTTTCCGCAGATCTTTCTTCTTCTGACGCTGGCGGCATTCCTCGAGCCCAATGCCTTCATGATCACGCTCATCATCGCGGTGACCAGCTGGATGGAGGTGGCCCGCATCGTCTCCGCCGAGATCCGGTCTCTCCGCGAGCGGGATTTCATCACCGCGGCCCGCATCAGCGGTGCCTCTCACCGATGGATCATGTTCCGGGAACTGCTTCCGAACACCATCGGGCCGATCATCGTGGCCGCCACCCTCACAATCGCCAAGGCCATCCTGCTTGAAGCCTACGTGAGCTTTCTGGGCTACGGGATCCAACCGCCTATGCCGAGCTGGGGCAACATGCTCAACAACGCCCAGCAGTTCCTGGATACCGCGCCCTGGCTGGCGATCATTCCGGGGATCGCGATCACTGCGGCCGTGACCAGCTTCAACTTCATCGGCGATGGCCTGAGAGATGCCCTCGACGCACGGAGCGACGCACAATGACCAAGGTACTGACCGTCGAGGACCTGACGATCAGTTTCGGGACCGGAGACTCCGAGCTGACCGTCGTCCACAAGGTGAACTTCACCCTCGAAGCCGGAAAGACACTGGCCCTGGTCGGTGAAAGCGGATCCGGGAAATCCGTGACCAGTCTCGGGATCATGCGTCTTCTGTCGCCGTCCCAGTCCAGGGTTCAGGGAAAGATCGTTCTGCATTCCGACGAGGACATCGACCTGCTGTCGCTCAGCGAGTCCCGCATGCGCCGGCTGCGCGGCGACCGGATCGCCATGATTTTCCAGGAACCGCTGACCTCGCTGAACCCGGTCTACACGATTGGAGACCAGATCATCGAGGCGATCCGAAGCCACCGCCGCATGTCGAAAAGGAACGCGCGGCAGCGGGCCATCGAGCTCATCGATCAGGTCGGCATTCCGGATGCGGAACACCGCCTCGGCACCTACCCTCATGAGCTTTCCGGCGGCATGCGGCAGCGGATCATGATCGCCATCGCCTTGGCATTGGAGCCGGATATCCTGATCGCGGACGAACCGACCACCGCGCTCGACGTGACGGTCCAGGCCCAGATCCTGGAACTCCTGAACCGCCTTCAGGAAGAAACGGGCATGGCCATGCTCTTCATTACGCATGATTTCGGGGTCGTGGCGGACATCGCCGACCGGACCATCGTGATGTACGCCGGCGAGATGGTGGAAGAAGGCAGCACGGAAACCGTGCTGGAACGTCCACTGATGCCCTACACCAGTGGTCTCATGCGGGCCGTCCCGAAGCTCGAGACGGCGGGTCTCAAGGAAGGCGACCTCGAGTCCATCGAAGGCTTCGTTCCCCATCCCGACAACCGTCCAACCGGATGCTCGTTTCACCCGCGGTGCACACACGCGCTTGCAGGGACATGCGACGTGCCGCCCGTGCCCATCGAAGACGCAGGAGACGGTCATCTCGTGCGCTGCAAGCGTTGGAAGACCCTTCAGGAGGCCGCGGAATGAGTGAAAAAGCCCTGATCGAAACACGCGACCTCAAGCAGCATTTCCCACTCCGAAAGGGCCTCTTCGGTGGCAAGAGCCAGGTCGTAAAGGCCGTCGACGGAATATCGATTGAAATTCCCCGACGGTCGGTGCTCGGGCTTGTGGGTGAAAGCGGGTCGGGCAAGTCGACGTTCGGACAAGCGGTCATGGGCCTCACGAAGCCAACGGCCGGCTCCATGACCTTCGACGGCATCGACATGGCCACGGCGTCATCGGCTGAACTGCGCGGCTTGAAGCGCCGGATGCAGATGGTCTTCCAGGATCCGTTCAGCAGCCTCAATCCGCGCATGAGCGTGGCGGAAACACTAGGTGTACCGCTCAGATTTCACGAACCCCAGCTGAACGGCGCCCAGCGCAAGGATCGGGCCGCGGAGATGCTGGAGCGAGTGGGTCTTCCCGGCCAGTACGTGGATCGGTTCCCGCACGAGTTCTCGGGCGGCCAGCGGCAGAGGATCGGTATCGCGAGAGCGCTTATGGTCCATCCCGATTTCATCATGGCGGACGAGGTCGTGTCCGCGCTCGACGTGTCGGTACAGGCTCAGGTCCTGAACCTGTTCGGGCGGCTGCAGCGCGATCTCGAGCTCACCATGCTGTTCATCACCCATGACCTGGCCGTGGTCGGGCACGTCTCTGATTTCGTCGCCGTCATGTATCTCGGAAGGGTCGTGGAAATCGCGCCGACCCGGGAATTGTTCTCCAGCCCGAAGCACCCCTACACCGAGGCCCTCCTCTCCGCGGCACCGACACCGCAGACGAAGAACCGCCGGCAACGCATCGTGCTCAAAGGGGACATCCCGAGCCCTCTGAATCCCCCGAGTGGCTGCCCCTTTCGGACGCGTTGCCCCTATGCGCTCGAGGAATGCGCGCACTCCACGCCGGAGCTTCGCGAGTTCGCCAGCGGTCACAAGGCAGCCTGCATTCGCGATGATCTCTCGCTTGCGTCCGCAACGCAGCAGCAGAAGGAGCCCGCATGACACGCTTCTCCCCGATCTCGGATTGCCTCTGGCCAAAGACGGCCGCACCGTCCCCCTTCGTCGATGACCTGGCCGAGACGGTCGAAGCCGACGTCTGTATCGTCGGCGGTGGCTTCTGCGGCCTGCACACGGCCCTGCAGCTTTCACGCGAAGGCAAGAACGTGGTGGTGCTGGAAGCCGAGGAAATCGGGTTCGGCGGCTCGGGACGGAATGCGGGTCACTGCACGCCGACATTCCATCACCACAGCCTGGACGAGATCCGCCAATTGCTGGGCCCGACCCGCGGCGAGAAACTGATCCACCTTCAGACGACCGCTTCCCATCGGATCGGTGACGTTATCAAAGAACATGACATCGCGTGCGAGTGGGTGCAGAACGGCTACGTGATGGCCGCGCCCACACCGGGGAAATTGCCGTCTCTCCGGGCCAAGGCGGAAAGCTACAACGCCGTCGGCCAGAACACGGAGGTCAAGGACGCGGGCGAAATCGCGGCCCTGACCGGAATGCGCGGGCAGCATGGCGGATGGTTTCATCCCGGCGGTGCGCATCTCAACCCGATGGGGCTGGCACGTGGGTTGGCGACCGCGGCAAGGAAGCACGGAGCCGACATCTACGTGAAATCACCGGTAATGAAAGCGGAGCGAGCTCACGGTCGATGGACCGTCTCCACCCCACGAGGGTCCGTGCGCGCGACAAAGCTCATCTACACCACCGGCGCCTACACCCGCGACGGCTGGCCGAAGCTGTCCGATACCTTCAAGATCATGCGGGTCATGGTGGCCGCCACCAAACCGATGCCGGAAGCCGACAGTGTCTTGCCATCGAACGTCACCGCGCACGATGGACGCGGAAACATCCTGGTCTACAAGCGGGATGCCTTCGGCCGCATCGTCGCGTCCATGTTCCCGCGGATGTTCGCCACCCGCGAGAAGATGCTGGACCTCATGAGCCGCCGGTTGCGGTTCCATCACCCGGATCTGCCTGAGCAGCTCGAGTGGGATTGTCTCTGGACCGGTGAGCTCGACATGCAGAGCCGGACGATCCCGAGGCTTTACCACCTGGGCGACAATGCGGTCGCTGTGACCGGCCTCTCCGGGCGCGGCGTGCCCACCGGGTATACCGTCGGCCAGGTTCTCTCCGACTGGGCGAACGAACGCCCCGCCGATGACCTTGCCCTGCCGCTCGAACCGCTCTCCAGCGCGCCGGCCTACATGGCCTTCGCGCCCCAGCTGGCCCTGCGCGGTTTCGAGGCCAGGGACCGCCTCGCCGAGTGGAGATCCGGCGAGGAAATGCGGCCGTGGTAGCAATCTGCTCCCGACGACCGACAAGTGACTTCCATGACGAGACAAGGTGAGCCATGACGACGCTCCTGCTGGGACCGGAGAACCGGGCCGCCGCCTGGCGAGAGGTCTTCGCCGCGGAAAACGAGCCCCTGATCACGAGTTCCGAGAACGTGGCGAGGCCCGAGGAAATCCGGTACCTCGTCTGCTGGAAACCTGACGTGAGCCTCGATACCTTCCCCAACCTCGAAGTGGTCGTCTCGACGGGTGCGGGCGTCGACCATCTGATCCCCCTGCCCGATCACCTGCGCCTTTGCCGGACCCTGTCCCGGGACATCGAGGAAAAGGTCCGCGACTGGGTGGTCATGGCCTGCCTGATGCTTTGCCGGGACATGCCGGTCTACCTCGACCAGGCGCGGCGCGGACTCTGGAACACGCTCCCTGTGCCCTCCTCTCGTGACCGCAACATCGGCATCATGGGCATGGGCCGGATTGGTCGGCTCGCGGCCGCATCCCTCCGGGAGCTGGGGTTTTCCGTGTCTGGGTGGTCGCGCAGCGGGACGCCCGACGATGGTGTCGAAATGTACGGCGCCGATGCGCTGCCAGCCTTCCTCGAGCAATCCGACGTCTTGGTGTGCCTTCTGCCGCTGACCGATAGCACACACGGGATCCTAGGGCAGGAGCTGTTCGATCAGCTTCCGGCCGGTGCGATGCTGGTCCACGCCGGGCGCGGCAGCCAACTTCGAATGGACGACATGCGCACGGCCCTAGAGACCGGCCAGATCTCTTCGGCCATGATCGACGTGACCGATCCCGAGCCTCTGCCGGAGGATCACTGGGCCTGGACCCACGACAAGGTCATCGTGACACCTCACGCCGCGGCCTCCACCGACTACCGACCGGGTGCGGAACATGCCCTGCGGGTCATTCGCGCCCATCGCGAGGGCGCTGCGTCCCTGCCCGGCGAGATCGATCTCTCCCGCGGCTATTAAGCCTTTCCGCCTCACTGCGACGGACATGCAAACATCCTGAAATCAGATCCGAAAATCGGGAGAAATCTCCGCCGGCTATGATCCTCCTCCCAACAAGGAGACATGGATGCAGGATCGGACACGGGACGAAATTCAGAACGAGATCGACCGCCTGACTCACTTCCGAAAAGTCAGCGTCTCCCTGGTCGTGGTGGCCCTCTTCACGGCGGGCGCCAGTGCCTACTCCGCGCTGGCGGCGGGGTCGGAAGACCCGGCATCATGGGAGTCAGCGGCCGCTTGCCTGCTGTCGATCTGCGCCGGGATCCATGGCGCTAAGTGGGCTGCGCGCGCCGGCAGGAAACGCGAGACACTGCAGGCTCGCAAGACGGACATGCAGACGGCCTCTCCTGAAAAATCAGGATCTCCAACCAGCACGTTCTCCTACGCATCCGTGACAATCCAGGGTGGAGGGATCCGCTCCGCGACCAAGTCGGGATGAGTTAAAAACGAGTAAAATGTCCTGACGGCCTCGACCGCCATCATCCGGGCGATGATGCCCTTCTCGCTCCAGCGCTTCCAACGGCTGTAGAGCATCTTATGCGGACCATAGGCAGCAGGCGCATCGCGCCAACGCAAGCCATTGCGATTGATGAAGATAATCCCACTCAGCACGCGCTTGTCATCGACCCGAGGCTTGCCATGCGACTTCGGAAAGAAAGGCTCCAGACGTGCCATCTGCGCGTCGCTCAGCCAGAAAAGATCAACCATGTCACCGCTCCGTTTTCGGAGCCGTGAATCATGCTGCGTGACAGAGATCAATGCATCCTGAGCCTAGTTAGTATTGCGTGTGTGGCCCATTTATTCCCGGCATGCCTCTCGTATTATTCGCTTGACGTCTTGCAGTGTTTCCCTTTGCGACTGACCATTCTCGAGCTCCGGTGTAAATGCGATCAACATCACGATTCGTTCACGCATCGAAAGGCCATCATATAAAGGATGCCCGAGCTTTCTTCCCGAAAAAATTCCATCACCAAGCATTGTGTTCTCCAGGTCTGGCACTCCCGGGAAGCCAGTTGCTTCATACATGCTTTGCTTTATGCAGTCCCCGAACTTTGGCTCGGGCAAGCTCCCTTTCAGCCAGATTTCGGAATACTCATCGCCAGAGTCATGCCAGCCGAAATTTGCAACGGCACATGTTAATTCATCTTGCTCATAAAAATTACGCAACTGCTCAGGGGCCTCGGTGTTATGTGCCGCGACTTCCGTTCCTGTTATTATTACATGGACTTCGTTTTCTCCTGCTTCGGAAGGTAGGTTAGCTCCCGCGGCCAGCCCAGAAAATTTTCTAATAAACTCAAGCGTATAGGCAACGTTTACTGCATAGAGCCCCCGCAAGTTTTGGGGGTTACCCGAATCAAATGTCACTGAAAATGGTTTGGTCCTCTTTCTCAGAGCAGTCGGACATTCTTTCCCGGCAACACAACCGCTGTCGGCATGCAGCATGTCGGAGACCAGCGTTGCAAACTCTCCTTCGCCTTCGTGCTCATCATAAAGCTCGACAAAATGACAATCCTCGGAAGTCAGCGGAGACGCGGAGGCGCTATAAGGGGGGAAGAGTACTTGACACATTGTGCCGAGGCATAGGATGCGACCTAGGTGATCGAAAAACCGTTTGTGTCTTGAGCTCATCGGATTTCGCGCCTTCTCTTTTTGACGTGAGGTTCTGGATGTCTCGATGATATTTGAGATGCCAGATCTCCGATCACGGCGCAAGGTCACGGACCGAGGAATTTCGCCCAGTTTTAGCTATATCCAAATTGAGGGCACCGACATGGGTTGCGACTTGCAGAGTGCTGATCTTCGGCGCCATCATCGGCCGGCAGGACAAGCTTGCCGTCCTTCGCCATGCGTCGCCACATCGTTCCCCGTCATTCCCGGCTGTAGCGTCTCGGCGACTACCTGCGCCTTCGCCTCATCCGGCCAGCGTCGGTGTCCGGACGCGTAGATCTCTACACCGAGCGATCTGAGAAACGGATTTGTAGCGCACATTGCGAACCGCACTCGCCGAAACTTCGCGGAAGGTGACCGCGGGACAACGCTTACGATGAGGTCACCCGGCGTCATGCATCAGGCGGGACGCGGGGATGCGGCATCGGCGGTGGTTATGCTGCGGCGCAGAAACTAAGTTCTCTAGCAACACCGGGTGCTTGGCGCCCGACACTCAAGGAGACCCAACATGACAGCAACCGACATCCATTCCGTCCCGCAGAACGACACCGAACACCGTGGCATCCTCGCCCGCATCTTCGACGGCCTGGTCGCCCTCGCCGAGGCCAACCCCCGGCTCAAGAAAGCAGAGAAGCTCCTCGCCATGAGCGACGCAGAGCTCGAGGCCCGCGGTATCCGCCGAGACGAGATCGTCCAGCACGGGTTCCGGGGTCAGATGTACATCTGATCCCGGCCGCATCGGGCGACCTTGTTCAGGCAATCCGCTTGATGGTCTGCAGCGCGGCCCGAAGGAGAACCTGTTGACTGCAAAGGTCTGCGAGGGTTTCGATGTTGCTGCGGTCTTTCTCGCTCCAGATGCGAACGCAGTTATCCATTGCGCAGACCGCGCCAATCGGGTCATTCGCCGGACCGTGAATTGGCGCTCCGATGTAAGCCAGGACACCGTATTCGGTCACGGCCGGATGATGTCGGAAAGACGGATCGCGGGCCATGTCCTGAACAATCAGAGACCGGTCGCGGATCCGCACCTCATTGCACAGAGAATGAGAGAGTGGTGTGTACCAACTCTCCATAAGGTGAGCGCCAAGCAGGCCACGGCTCGCGTCGGCGCGCCTGGCCTTGAAGACCTGGCGCTCGTTCGCATCGTCGATCACTGAAACAAGCGCCACAGGTGCACCAAGTGTCTGGTGTGCAAGTTTGACGATGTTTTCAAAGACCCCGTCCTGCCCCTGATCGAGCAGTCCCAATTCACGAATGCTATACACGTTCGAAATACTAGCCTCCTGCATAATTGGAGGTGGCGGAAACTCACGTAAGGAGATTTTGCTACCTTTCCGAGAACACGGGAGAGCAGATTCTGTCAATGATTGATTGGCAGCCTGCGGTAACACGTCCTGCAGCGATGCCGTCCTGATGCTTCAGGTGCCCAGTTGCTGCGAAACTAGGCTTCCTGATGGTGCCCTGTGTCCAGCCCCTCGGAACATGTTTCCATCACCGGCCATGCCACGACCGGCGGACATCTTTCGCATCAGGCGATGATCTTGATGGTCTGCAAGGTCGCGCGGAACAGCACCTGGTGACTGCACAGGGATGCGAGGCTCTCAAGGAACTCGAGATCCCTGTCTGACCAGATCCGGGAATTCATATCTATCGCGCACACGGCACCTATCGGGCCCCCGATCACGTCGTAGATAGGAACCCCTAAATAGGCTCGGATGCCGCACTCGCTCAACGCGGCGTGGTCACTGTATTTGGGGTCGCTCGCGAGATCCCGAATGACCAAAGGTCCATTTCCCGAGACGACATCGTAGCACAAAGACGGCGACGACAGAGATCTTCCGGCTTTCAACGCATAATCGGGAAGACCGCGTCCAGCCTTGAAAACCTGATGATCGTTGCCCTCGTCGATCACCGACACAAGCGCAACGTTCGGTCGCAGCATCGTGTTTACGAGGTCCACAACGATTTCGAAAACCTTGTCCTCCTGCCGGCCAAACAATCCAAGATCATGCAGGCTATACTGACTCACAACACCCTCCCCGCTCTCCACAAACGCATTAACTGGTCCACTCAAAACACAGTGAGATAGCCGACCGTGCCTTCCGTAGGGGCAGCCTGTCAACGTCGGAGCCCCACGGCGGAACAAACGCCACACTCCTAACAAATTCGGACCATCGCCCGCCAAGTTGTCGGCGCGGCCGACTTCACGAGTTTTGTCCTCGTCGCGCTGGGCGTTCAAGGGCACTGCGAATTCAGAGGATCATTCGGTCTTCAACGCGCGGCTCGTGGGAACCTCCTCGACCTTCATGACGATCCCCATGCTCAGCTCGTTCGTGAACAATCCGGCTGTTTTCAGAACACTTGCCCGTAAGTTGTGAAAACGGCTTGCAGTAATCAGCGTAGAAGGTATCGTTTTCGGAATATGTCTTTGTGAGACCGTATCGATCATGGATTTATTGATGCCAAAAGATTCTGATTTTGCAGCACTGCGCGCCGTTTTCCTGGAAAACTTCGAGGTCATCGATAGTGCCGAGGTCTATCGGCGCGCCGGCCTGATCGATGAAAACGTCTGGCAGTCAGTCAGCATTCTACCAAGGCCGCCGCCAGTGCTCCATCCAGAGCGCGCAGCGCTTGGGTGGAGGTGAAGGCGGTTATTGAGAGCTTATTCCGGATTGTCTTGGTTTTGAACATACTGTTTGACCACGGAAAGCGGGGCTCCTCCGCAGCTAACTATGCAACATGACCGGGACCAGAAGACAGGCTTCCAATAGAATCTGGAGAGATGCTCAGGGAACTATCGCCGTATGATCCGGGAGGATGTCGTCTTCAGGCAGTTGACAAACTTCGACAGGTCAAGCGTTGGAGGAAGGGATAGAAGCAAATGAATGTGATCCGCCTCACCGTTGAACTCGCGCAACGATCCACCCCAGTTCGTCGCTCTTCTGGAAGATATCTGTTCGAGCCTCGCGAGTATGTCTGAATTGATCGCCGGCCGCCGGTACTTCGTGACTAGGACAAGGTGGGAGTTGAGCGAATAGATGCTGTGACGTAGCTTGACAAAAGACTGATCCGAGAACATAATGGGAACAATGGCGCGTCGGAGAGTCACATACAAGGTTTATCCTAACAAGCAGCAGGAAGAGCTGCTTGAAAACACCCGCCGGATGCACTGCGATCTCTATAACGCCGCGCTCGAGGAGCGGATCACCGCTTACCGCAGACGCGGAATCTCGGTCAAGAAGGCCGACCAGGAAAAGTCACTGACGCAGATCCGCCAGCAGGACCCCCT
>NZ_KE557274.1:66466-350584 GCF_000442255.1 Salipiger mucosus DSM 16094
GAACATGACGCGGTCAGCAAAGGGATCCGTCGAAAATCCTGGCAAGAACGTCAGGCAGAAGGCGGGAAACAATCGGGAGGCGCTGGATACCGCGCCTGCCGATCTTCTGAAAATGATCCGTTACAAAGTGGAAGAGACTGGTGCGGATTACATCGAGATACCAACGCGCCAGGTAAAACCATCGCAACGATGTCCCGTTGCATGGACCTGTGAGAAAAAGGGGCTGGGCGACCGGAAACACCGGCTCCCGGACGGGCGTGTCATCGGTCGCGATCACGCGTCCGGAGCCACGCAGCTGCGTTGGATGCTAGCAAAATCGGGACAGTCAATCCCGTGGGTCGGGTGCAGGCCTCTGGATTCTCCAGGAAACTATCACCCAGAGCCGTAGGCTCGGGTGGAGTAGTTCATGTAAGAACCGTCACATCCTCGGCTTACCCAGTCTGGGGAAATACTGGCATCCGACATTTCAGTTCGACGATGCGGGCCAGCCCTATCGAATGATGGAACGTATCCTGAATTCGCTCCCGGATGACCTGACACCCTGGCAGATCGCCTTCTGGATGGTCAGTCCGAAGCCTGAAATCGGTGGAGGCAGACCGATGGATGCCCTCGCCAGTGAGGATGACCGCGTGCTTCTGTCTGCCGAGCGGGCCGGACGCTTGCCAATGGGCTGAGACGGACGGCCACTGAAGATGGGCCTCTCGGACCCACCACCAGTCGACCTGAACGCGACCGACGCGATGCGTGAAAAGCTGCCGGGCCGCCCAGTATCTGAGCGGCCCGGCGTTTCGTGCTTGTTTCAGAAAGCACGGTCACCCGTGCCCGAGCACCACCGCCTCGCGCACGTCCTCGGCGGCCTCTGCAAGGGCCTCGGCATCCTCACCCGTCACCGGTGTGCCCAGGATCGTGGTCACGGCGATCACCGTGTCGGCGCTGATCGGCAACTCCTTGTCGGAGGCGACCCCGAGGAAGACGGCGAGCAGTGTATCGTTGTCCGTCGTCACCCCGTAGTTTTCGGCCAGTACCGAGGAGCCGTCGAGCGCGTCCTGCATCAGCGCGAGGTTCTGCAGGGGCGAGTCGATGAGGGAGATGGTATCCCACTCGTTCGCAAGGTCGTCGAGGATCTCGGACAGGCTCTGGTTATAGAAGTCCAGCATGTCGGAGGACAGGGTCACCAAGGCCTCGTCGTAGGCCATCTCGATCACCCGGTCCGGCGACCGCGCCACGCTGAGGCGTCCGAGCTCGACCTCCGGGATGCCCTCGTCCGACCAGACGGGTTGGCCGCCCGTGCTACCGCCACCACCGGCATCTGCCTGCGGTCCACGACCATCGATATCGCCCTGAGGTCCACCCGAGCCACCGGCATTGACGTTGCCGCCAGCATTTTCTCCGGCTGCCTGGGCAGGCGCCACGAAGACATCACCCCCTCCGGCGAGGCCAACCATGCCCACCGCCAAGGCCAATGCCGAGGCGCTCAGGGCCAACTTGAACGTTGTATTTCTGAAAGTTGTACGCATGACTGTCAGCCCTCCTATGCTGATGTCCGCGATTTTATCGTCTTGCATTCAGAAATTCACTGATCTGCATCAATGATGACCTTTCCGCCGTACCTGCTCAGGTCGGCTTGGATGCGAGAACTATTCCGCTGCCCGCGCATGAGGCTCCGGTAGGATGCCCTCCGCGTCGGCTTCCTGCCGGAGCCATTCGCGGAAGGCCGAGATCCGCGGGTCGTTCGCTCGCGTCTCCTGGCAGGCGACCGAGTAGATTGAGATCGGAAGGAGCTCGATGTCGAAAAGACGCTCGAGGCGCCCCGACGCAATCGTCCCACGTGCCACGGCGTCATAGGCCAACGATACCCCCTGCTGCTGTTCCACCATCGTGGTCGACAGTTCGCAATTCGGGAAGGTCGGCCCCGGCGGCAGGTCCGCGTCGATCAGGCCAGCCTCGGCGAACCACTCGGACCAGGCGTCGTCTGTCTCGTCATAGATGAGCGTGAGACGCAGCAGGTCTTCCGGACGTCTCACATCTTCGCGCGTCCTGAGCGCCGGAGAGATCACCGGATACCTCGCCGAGGCCATCAATGGTTCGACGATAAGGCCGGGAGACGGCCGGTCCGACCACTGGATCACCACATCCGCGTCGTTCGTCGCGAAATCCAGCGAGGGCGCCCCGTTCGAGACCCGCAATCGAATGTCCCGGGCGAAATCCAGGCGCGAAAGGCGCGGCACCAGCCAGCGCGCAGCGAAGCCCGGCGTCGACAACACGCGCAGAACGCGGGGCCCTTCACGCACGGCCTCCGTCTGGTCCTGGATGCTATCGAGAAGATTGGTCAGCTTGCCGGCGTAGGTTTCCCCCGTCAGCGTGAGCGCAAGCCGGTTTCCGGAGCGTTCAAAGAGCTGCGTATCAAGAAAGCTCTCCAATGCGCGGATCTGGTGACTGACGGCAGAGGGCGTCAGGCAAAGCTCGTCGGCCGCGGCCTTAATCGACATGCGCCGCGCTGTCGCCTCGAAGGCGCGAACCGCGGCGAAGGGAGGAAGCTTGCGTCCCATTTGGTCTCCCCCTGAATTGAGCTCTCGCGAGCCTGAAAAATGATCGTTCGGTGCAAATGCGGGATCACCGTAACATCCTTTCGTCAGATCACGAAATCAGTTCTCGGAGGGCCCCATGTCCCGCATCCTCATCGCCGTGGCGCTCGCCACGGCCCTGGTCACCCTTTGCCCGACGCAGTCCCGAGCCGAGATCAAGATACACCTGGACCCCGCGCCACAGTGGCGCCAAGCCGAGGACCTCGACGCCCTGGTCGAGATCCTTGAAAGCTGGCTAGATGCGGAAAGTTCTTGGGAAAGGCGCGAAGAGAAACCAAAGATCCGCCTGTCGAGTTCGGCGGAGGCCTCCGCCCGGCTGGGCGCGACGGCGAGCTTTCAGCGCGGTCGGCTTCGTGGCCTTTACGATCCGGACGGATCCGTGATTGTGCTTGTCAGACCCTGGAACCCAAGTCGGGCCGAGGACGTGAGCGTCCTGCTTCACGAGCTGGTCCACCACCGCCAGGCGCCGCTACACTGGTATTGTCCCGCCGCGCAGGAATTGTCCGCCTATCGCCTGCAGGACGCCTGGCTGAATGAGCGTGGTCTCCGCGCCGACGTCAACTGGGTTGCCGTGGTTCTCGATGCCGGCTGCACCCCGCGCGACATCCATCCGGGTTAGCATGAAGGCATTCCGAGCAGCATTGTGGAGTGCCTTGATACCCAGAGTGGAATCTTGAACTGACACATCCAGCTTGCAATGGTATCCTCCTTTTAGAAAATGATTTGAATTTTTTTGATCAAATGGAGATTATCAATGCGTTACATATCGTTGTCTTGTGCCGCAATCGTAAGCGTCCTGGCCATGCCGGCATTCGCGTTCGAATGCCCGGAGCACCTAGCTGAAGCTCGTGCAATGATCGAAAAGGTGTCCGGCGACATGGAAGGCATGTCGGGCATGATGGCCTCCGAAGACATGGCACGCGTTCAAGCGCTGGTCGATGACGCAAGGATGCTGCTCGCAGGTGGCGAGCATGACCACGAAATGTCCCGTAGCCCCTTTGATCATGCGAGGGCAATAGCGAAGGCCGGTGCGGCACTTGGCCATGCGCGCGCCGCCGATGCACTGCACTTTTCATACATGGAGCAATAGACGCAGACGCACTGAATTGATCGCGGCAGGGATTGCCCGCCGGATATCTGAAAGGTGAGCTCATGAGCTTTTTCCTATCCGCGTTCCGCCGAGGCATTCAGGTCGCGATATTGGCATCTGCCGGTTTTCCCGCCGTCGCACAGGACCTTCAATCCATCCCGGGGCTGGCGCAGGACACGGTCACCTACGGTGCCGATCTTGACGGCGACGGTGACCCCGACGAGATCGAGATGCGCCTCGAGATCATCGAGGTTGTCGAAGAAGTCTCTCCCGGCGAGGTTCTCGCTTTCTGGGTCTTCTCGCCCGCCGGCGCGGGCATGACGCCCGTCGCACGACTCCCAAGCCCGACCATTCGCGTCGAGCAGGGCGATCATGTACGGATCGTTCTCGAGAATACGCACTATTTTCCCCACACGATCCATTTCCACGGCACGGTCCATCCGAACGCCATGGATGGCGTGCCCGAGATCACTCAGCCGCCCGTCTTGCCGGGTGAAAGCTTCGTCTACGAGTTCGTTGCGCAGAACCCGGGCACTCATTTCTACCACTGTCATGTGCAGGCCGACGTCCACGTCCGGATGGGACTTTCCGGCATGTTCATCATCGAACCGAACCGGCCGGACAATACTGTCCAACCGCTCGTCATTGGCGCGGGAGAAATTTCGGACCTCTCGGCAGCTGTGTCTGCAGACTATGCGACCGAGCATTCGCTCGTCTATTCGGACGTGGATAGCAACCTTCACCGGCTTCCGCTTCAGGTTGCCGATCCGCGCGAACTCGAGTGGCGGATGCACCGCGACTATGACAGCACCGCTGCACGTCCGGACGTGTTTCTTCTGAACGGGCGCGCCTTCCCCTTCACATTGCTCGACACGCCGATCAACGTCACCGAGGACGGCAACGCGCTCTTCCGTGTGCTCAATGCCGGCGAGCGGATGATCAACCTTCACACGCACGGTCACCATCCCGTTCTCAAAGCCCGGGACGGCATGGCAGTGGCCAGTGACCCAGAGATTAGCCGGGACACATATTCGGTTGGCGCCGCACAGAGGCTGGACCTTGAGCTGCGGACCACTGCGGACCCGATATACTCGTCAGGTCCGGGCGTCTGGCTCATGCACGATCACACCGAAAGGACTGTCTCGAACCGCGGGATCAACCCCGGCGGGGACATAACGACAATCGTCTACGACGGGTATCGAGACGAGGCGACTGGACTGCCCGATGTGCCAGGCAGCCTGAGCAAGTTCTTCGATCCGGCATATTACCGGGGAGACGTGCCAGTCTTCCCCCCGAGATATTCGGTGCCACTGCCGAAACCTATCTTGATGGATGGTCTGACGGCGTCGACAGGGGCCTGCAGTATGCCCGGCGTCCGCGGCGCGATGAAATCGAACAAGTTCCGGATATCCTGGCCTCGCACCGTGTCGTCGCCGAAAGCTGCGAGGGCACGCCGAACGCCACCCGGCGTGTCCTGATCCGAGGCGGAACGGAGCACGCCGACGAGGGCGAGGTCTTCGGGTTCCATCCCCGGGAAATCGCGGTTGGCCGATGCGAGGAAGTGGAGCTCGTCTTCGCCAATTCGGACGATGTGCGTCACGCCCTGATGATACCCGGGCTCAATCCGATGGTCAGCGTCGAGTTCACCGGTCCAGGCTTGCAACGGACCACGTTCCTGACCCCGGATGAGGACATCACCTTGGAGTTTCATTGCCATGTCGAGACGCACGAAAAGATGGGCATGGTAGGCCGGATCATCGTCGGCGGCGGTAGCCCCGAGGCACATGGGCCCGAACATGACGAAACAGCACCACACGGGCCTGCACCGTCAGAACTCTTCGAGGGTGTCGGCACGCTTGTATCAGTGGATGCCCGACGCGGCCGTGTGGTGATCGATCACGAAGAGATTGAGGGGTTCATGGGTGCCATGACGATGAGCTTTTCAGTCGAACCGCGTGAGCAAATCATAGATTTGTCACCGGGCGCAAAAGTCCGGTTTGCCATCGATCCAGATGCGCGCGCCATCGTCAGCATCGCTGAGGATAGTGCGGAGTAGCATGGCTGGAAAACCTGCCAACTTCGCACCTTTCTTGAGATCCGTGCCGGCAAACGACTGGGCCTCTTTTTCTTTTGCGCCCGCGGCCGATCCAGCGACTTTCGTCGCTGGATGCCGTGCCACTGGATCATCGCTTGCACGGCTCAAGGTGCCATACGGCGATGTCCGACGGCCTCTCTATAGAACAGTCGTCACTCGACTCGGGTCATGAGCGGCACACCTTCCTGGCTCACCTGAATGAGCAGGATCGTTACCGGCTCCGAGTCGCTTTCGTTCATTGCGACCATGGGCGTGTCCATCGGTTCTTCGGTCAACTCGCCGCCCGAGACCATCTTTGGCTCCGATCCATCTGTCTCGACCTGCAGATTGCCGTCGAGAACGTACACGAAGACTTGGCCCCCATGGGTGTGCCGCGCGCCGGACCACCCGCCCGGGAAGGTCACCCGCTGGATCGCGATCTCTTTTCCGTCGCCGAGAGCTGCTCGTGCGAGTTCTTCGCGTTCACCAGGCGCATATTCCGCGCCCTGCTCCTGCGCAACCGCCAGAGTCGTTGTCAAAAATCCGGCGACAGCTCCGATAAAAATGCTTTTCATCATAGTTCCTCCCACCCGGTCCAACCGGTGCTCTCTTAATGGCAGAAATCATACCACGAATCCGCATCACACGGATCCTGACATTTTGCATACCTTGGGTAGATGCCCTGCTTACCGATAGCGGTTACGCTCATCCCCATGGCCTTCCTGCTTCTTGGTCGCTGAGACCAGGGAGCCTCAAGATCGACTGCGATGTGCTAGTGGCGAATCGCGTGCTCGGCCTGTGCTCGTGCAGGAATCGCGGCACCCATGTGCCGTCCCAGACCCCGCGAGGCATGGCCAAAAAGCGAGAACTCGGCAAATACATGGCCGGTAGCCCCGGAACGAGCCGACTGTAGCCAGGCGCCGGACAATACCGTGTCGGCGGCCACTCATCTCACCCATTTACGCCCGCTTTTGGACGCATTCTTTTTCCAATTTAGTCTCAATTCAAGCATTGGAGATTGTCATGTTCCTGAAGTGGTTGAACAGGTTCCGGAAGGAACAGGACGGGTCCTATACCGTCGAAGCGGTGCTCTGGGTCCCGATTTTTGCCGTGATGCTGGCTGTCATCATCGACTTTTCGATGGTCTTCAATCGCAAGGCCGAGATCTCGCGGATCGTGCATGACACCAACCGTGCCGTGGCCCTCAAGCTGTATCCCGACGCGGCGACCGCCGAGATCGACCTGAACAAGAAGCTCGACACCGTCGCGCCCGACGCGGTGGGGTCCGTGCTGATCGGCACTTCCGAGGTCGAGACCAGTATCAGCGTGCCCGCCAGCAGCCTGGCCGCGATGGCGTCGATGCCGATGTTCAACAAGATGAACATCACCATGTCCTATGCACACCTGCTGGAGCCTTGATCATGAGGAGCGCCCGCTTCTTCATCCGCAGATTTTGCCGTGACGAAAGCGGCAACATGACCATCCTGGGTGTGTTCCTGACCCTCAGTTCGCTGACGGTCGGCAGCCTCGCTGTCGACTTCAGCCGTAAGGAAGCGTCGCACGTCGACCTTCAGGTGCTGGCCGACGCCACGGCCCATGCCGCGCTGGTGTCACGCCAGACCATGACGGCGCCCGAGGCCATCCAGGCGGCGCTGGCCTTCAGCCACAAGAACGCAACCGATGCCGCGGTCGCGATCCATGCCGGCGATCTCGAGTTCGGGCACTGGGACCCCGAGGCCCGGACCTTCACGGTCAACGCACTGTCCAAGCAGGCTGTCCGCGTGACCGCGCACCGCACGGACGCGCGGGGCAACTACGTCGAGGGGCTCCTGACGCACATGCTCGGGATCAGGGGGTTCGAGGTCGAGGCGGAGACGGTGCTGGCGGGGAACCCGACACTCTGCAGTCAAAACGGGCTGGTGGCAGAGGACTCCGTCGAGATGACCTCGGCCAACGCGTTCGGGATCAACTACTGCATCCATTCCGATCACACGATCAAGATGAGCATCGGGAACGACTTCGGTGCCGGCTCCATCGTGTCGCTGCCCGACACGGCCGATCTTCAGATCCCGAGCGGGGATGTCGGATCCAACCCGGGGCTGGCCGAGGCCCTGACCGAGATGCCGCCCCGGCTGAACATTAACCAGATCATCGAGGACTTCGCCGTCGCGGTCGAGACGGGCGAGAGCGAATACATCCCGGCGGGCGTGCGGTATTCCTGGAACAATCGCACGACGGTCAACGGCCAGCTGAAGCTTTCGCCGGACATGATGATGGCGGGCGAGATGCATGTCTTCGACTGCGGTAGTGGAAACGGGACGCTCGACCTAGAAACCGGCACCTATGGCGATCTCGTCCTATGGACCAACTGCAAGATGAAGTTCGGGCAAGGCACGGCCTTCGAGAATGCCGTCATCGTGCAGCGCAACGCCGCGTCGCAGGCGATCTCGGCGCCGAATGGTGTGCGCTTCGGCGCGGTCGACAACTGTGCGCCGAGCGGTGATGTGCTCCTCGTGACCGAGGGCGGAATGCAGGTCGCCTCCGACCTGGAAATGCACGGGGCGACGCTCGCGGCCAAGGGCCCGGTCTCCTTCGCGGCCAAGCCCGACGGCATGAACGGCGCCTCGGTGATTTCGGGCAGCGCGCTCAAGGTGACCAGCTCTGGGGCCTTCGGGTTCTGCGACGCCGAGCGTGCCTTCCCCTGGAAGGCGTTCCGCATGGTTCTATAGGTGACCCGGGGAGTTCCGGGCGACGAGACGGCGTCCCGCGCTCTCAAGTATCCCTGCAAGGCGGCATCCACCAGAAATCACGGCCAGAGCATCCAGCCATAGGCGATGTATCCTGCGAGCAAGATGGCGCCCTCGCGCCGTCCAATGCGCAGCCCTGTCGTCGCGAAGAGCACAAGCAACAGGGTAACGGCAACCATCACCGGGGCGTCGAACCGCGCGATCTCCGAGGGGACGTTTGACGGAGCGATCAGCGCCGTGGTCCCGCCGATCCCGAGGACATTGTAGATGTTGGAGCCGACGACGTTTCCGAAGGCCACGTCTCCCTGTCTCTTCAGCGCCGCAATCACGGAGGTGACAAGTTCCGGCATCGACGTTCCGACCGCCACGATTGTCAGGCCGATGACCGTCTCCGAAACCCCGAAGCTTCGCGCGATGGCAACCGCTCCGCTGACCAGGAAGGACCCACCGGCCACGATAAGAACAAGGCCAACCAAGGCGATTAACAGCGGGATCAGGAGACCATTCCGGACATGCGGAGGGGCGATGCCCGGGTCAGCCTCCGCCAGGGCGACGCTCTTGTCATGAATTGCGCCGCCATCCGCGGTGGATTTCTCCTGCTGGATCACGAACCAGATGTAGCCGACCAGAAGAACGAGCATGCCGGACCCCACGGCCCGGCCCATGGGCACCACCAGCGCCAGAACCGCGAAGGAAATGGCAACGAGGAGCATCACGACAGCATCTCTCCGCAGCGCCGACCGGGCAACGATGACCGGGCAGATCAATGCAGAGACGCCCGCGATCAAAAGAATGTTCGCGATGTTGGACCCCACGATATTCCCGAACGCGATCCCGGGAAATCCGCCCAGCCCGGCCTGAACAGATGTCACCAGCTCGGGCATCGAGGTGCCGAACCCCACCAGGGTCAGTCCGATGACCAAGGGTGAAATACCGATCCGCTCTGCGGCCTGCACGGCGCCGCGGACAAGCAGCTCTCCACCGATCACCAACAGGGCAAGCCCACCCAAGAGCGAAAGCCAAGTTTCCATCACGACGCCTTCTCCGTGAGATCATTTACGAGACGACGTGGATTGCGATCCGGCTCTTGGCAAGCGCGCAGGAAACATTTTGTCGGGTCGGGCATGCAGGCTTCGGAAGGTGTTCCGAGCCTGAGACGCGAAGCGCCGGATCCCAAAACAATGCAGGTCCATTCCAAGAATTCAGGATGTGTTTCCGGAAATTTCGCTGAGGGCGTACGCCCGAGCTTTGCAGGACCTGTGTCCAAAATCATGAGCGAGGAGGCCCGAATTCGGGCCGTGTTGCGTATTCGGGCTCATGCTGTTGCGTGATGTTGCGCGCGCAACGCGGCTCATCTCCAGGTCCGAATTTCCCGTGCCTGACCACTTCCCACGATGGACCGTGCGCTTTGGCTTCGCGGATACTGGCCGCCAGCAAGACGCGCAGAGGAGGAGACGTGATGCTCGATTCAACCGTGACGACCCGCACCCAGGAGGTGCTGGATCGGCTCAATGCCGCTCTGGAAGGCGGCGATGCTGAAAGCGCAGCGGCCCTGTTTGCCACCGACAGTTACTGGCGAGACCTCGTGGCCGTGACCTGGAACCTGAAAACGGTCGAGGGGTCCACCGGTGTTGCCGACATGCTAACGCAGCAGTTGGCGCAGACCCGGCCGGGACGTTTCCAGATCCAGGACGGCGAACTCCCTGAAGAGGCTGACGGTATCGTTACCGCATGGATCACCTTCGAGACCAAGGCGGGCCGCGGTTGGGGACTGATGCGCCTGAAGGACGACCGGATCTGGACCCTTTTGACCGCGCTGCAGGAGCTCAAGGGATACGAGGAACACCGCGGCAAGCGGCGCCCGCTGGGTGCCCAGCATGGTGCCCAGAAGAACCGCAGCAGCTGGAAAGAGCGGCTGGAAGCGGAAGAGGCCTCGCTCGGATACGACACCCAGCCCTACACAGTGATCGTTGGTGGCGGACAGGGCGGAATCGCACTCGGTGCTCGCCTGCGGCAGCTGGGCGTTCCGGCCATCGTGCTCGACATGCACGACCGCCCCGGCGACCAGTGGCGCAGCCGCTACAAGTCGCTCTGCCTGCACGACCCCGTTTGGTACGATCATCTGCCCTACATCAAGTTCCCCGACAATTGGCCCGTGTTCACACCCAAGGACAAGGTGGGCGACTGGCTCGAGATGTACACCAAGGTCATGGAGCTGAATTACTGGACCCGCTCCGAGGTCAAGAAGGCCGAATACGACGAAGCCTCGGGAAACTGGACCGTCGAGGTGAACCGTGACGGCGAAACCGTGATCCTGAACCCGACCCAGCTGGTGCTTGCGACCGGCATGTCTGGCAAGCCGAACATGCCGCAGTTCCCGGGGATGGACAGCTTCAAGGGAACGATTCAGCACTCCTCGCAGCACGAAGGACCGGACGCATGGACCGGCAAGAAGGTCGTCGTCGTGGGATCGAACAATTCGGCCCACGACATCTGCGCCGCTCTCTGGGAAGCCGATGCCGACGTGACCATGGTGCAGAGATCCTCGACCCATATCGTTCGGTCCGACACGCTGATGGAGATCGGGCTCGGCGCGCTCTATTCGGAAGAAGCTGTCGCCAACGGTGTCACCACAGAGAAGGCGGACATGATCTTTGCCTCGCTTCCCTACCGGATCATGCACGAGTTCCAGATCCCGCTCTATGACCAGATGCGTGAACGCGATGCAGAGTTTTACGCCGGACTCGAAAAGGCCGGCTTCCAGTTGGACTGGGGTGACGACGGTTCGGGCCTTTTCATGAAATACCTGCGCCGTGGCTCTGGATACTACATCGATGTCGGCGCGAGCCAGCTGATCATCGATGGCGAGGTGAAGCTCGTGAACGGCCAGGTTGACCACTTTGACGAAACCGCGGTGGTCCTGTCAGACGGCACGCGGCTCGAGGCCGACCTGGTGGTCATGGCAACCGGCTATGGCTCGATGAATGGATGGGCCGCGGATCTGATCAGCCAGGAAGTGGCCGACAAGGTCGGTAAGGTCTGGGGCCTCGGCTCAGACACCACAAAGGACCCCGGCCCTTGGGAAGGCGAGCAGCGCAACATGTGGAAGCCCACCCAACAGGAGAACCTCTGGTTCCACGGCGGCAACCTGCATCAGTCGCGGCATTACTCGCTCTACCTAGCCCTGCAACTGAAGGCCCGGATGGAGGGATTGGACACCCCCGTCTACGGCCTGCAGGAGGTGCATCACCTGTCGTGATGCACTCGGCGCGCCCGGACCTCTCCCGCTCCCCGGCCGGGCGCGCCGCAATTTCAATACTTGGAGGAAAATATGAAAGCAGCACGTTGGCATGGCGTGAAGGACATCCGTGTCGAGGATGTATCCGAACCGTCTCCCGGCCCTGGAGAGGTGAAAGTCAAAGTTGCCTGGACCGGCATCTGCGGCAGTGACCTGCACGAATACCTTGCCGGCCCGATCTTTGTGCCGGTGGACACGGAACACCCTCTGAGCCACGACAAGGCGCCGATCACCATGGGCCATGAGTACTGCGGCACGGTCACCCAGCTGGGCGAAGGCGTCGAAGGCCTCGCCGAGGGGGACCGTGTGGCAATCGAGCCGATCTTTGCCTGCGGCACCTGCCCGGCCTGTCTCGAAGGAAAATACAATCTCTGCGAGTCGCTGGGATTCGTGGGCCTATCTGGAGGTCACGGAGGTTTCTCCGCCTCATCCGTGGTGCCGGCTCGCATGGTCCACAAGATGCCCCAGGGTTTGTCGATGGAACAGGGCGCCCTGGTGGAGCCAGCTGCAGTCGCGCTTCACGGCGTCCGCCTGTCCAAGATAAAGGCTGGCGACACCGCCGCGGTGTTCGGCGCCGGACCGATTGGCCTACTCGTCGTAGAGTCGCTGCGCGTGGCAGGCGCCTCTCAGATCCATGTCGTGGAGCCATCCGACGTGCGGCGAAAGAAAGCTCTTGAGCTCGGCGCGACCACGGCCATCGACCCGACGTCCAGTGATGCCGTCTCCGCGATCCGTGAGGCCACTGGCGGTGTGCATGTTGCGTTCGAGGTGACAGGCGTCCCGCAAGTGCTACCGCAATGCATCGACGCCACGCGGCACGAAGGGCAAACACTGATCGTATCGATCTGGGAGGGTGAGGCCTCCTTCAACCCCAACACCGCTGTTCTCAAGGAACGCCAGCTGAAAGGCACTATCGCCTATCGAAACGTCTATCCTGCGGTGATGGAACTGATGACACAGGGCTATTTCAGTGCCGACAAGCTTGTGACCAAGCGGATCTCCCTGGATGACATCGTCGCCGAGGGCTTTGAGGCTCTGGTGGCCGAGAAATCACACGTGAAAATCCTCGTCGAAGCTCCTGCCTGAAGGACGTTGGGCGCGGTCCTGATCCGCGCCCAACCGCAAAGCATCCTAACCACAGTCGTCGCTGTGGCGTTCTTCCAAGGTATCGATTGCGTCGGAATGCAGACAGGCGCGATCTCGATGCCAAAAACGGGAAACCAACGATGATCAAGTTGTCCAACGAGAAGCACGCTTAGAACACGTCTCATGGTGGCCAGGATAGCCCATGGTTCCATTCCCGCATTAGAACGGGTCCGAAGCGTGCCCACCTCGCACTCACATCGTGTGCAAGAAATATCCAGTTATCTTCGATTGAAAATCTTCCGAGCTCACCCAGCACCCCGTGGCGCTGGGCAAGAGCACGGACATGCGGGAAGGCCGCGACCTTGATCTCGCTGACCGTAACCTTTTCCACCATTCACGTACGCTCCGCAGGAATTCAGACCCCACCTTCGCGCGAAGGCCCGCCTTCGTTCAGGCCCGTCAGCGCTCCCCGAGCAGGGCCATGTAGGCATTCGTCTATCAGGGCTGCCTCACATCTGGACACCGTCAACGTTCCTTTCCAATATCCCTGTCCGGGGGAAGGGAACGACATGCAAAACACGCGATTTGGAAATCTGGTCATCGACACCGCCGACATCCTGGCGCGGGCAGAGAACGGTGAAGATGCCTGGTGGGCCGTGAACCGAGTTGCTGCCAGTATCGGGGGCAATGCGGTGAATGCCGGAGCCTTCCAGACCAGCTCGCGCGAGATCGCCTGGATCCGCAGCTCCATGGATCCACTCTGGCTCGAGGAGTACTCGGACGACGGCCTGTTCGGTGTCGACCCCCTGCTGCAGGCTGCCATGTCCGCAGCTGCGCCGCCGTTGTACGACGTGGCCGGGATGGATCGCCACGCCCCACGAGCCGGAAAGCTCCGCGATCTCCACAACGGCATGATGGGATACGACTACAACCACATGATCACACACAGCTGGTTCGAGGACGGCTCCGGGATGTGCCTCGCGCTGAGCTGCCGGGAAGACCCTCAGGATCTCTTCGGGCCGGGCACGGCGCGCGCCTTCTCCGCCATCTCGGCAATGATGGCCAGTCGCCTGGTCGCACCGGGTGACAACCTGCACGAGGGATGGGCCTACGGGGCCGGGTGGCAGGCCCTGCTGCCTCGCGAGTGCGACGTGCTGGCCTACCTCGCCAACGGAATGACCGAGGGCGAGATCGCCGAGCGCCTCGGGATCACACAGTTCGACGTCTGGCGGATCGTGGCCGCCACGTCGAAGAAAATGAAGGCCCGCACGCCCTACCAGGCGCTCGCCCTGGCCATCGCGAGAGGCCAAGTTCAGATCTGATCGTCAAGGTCAAGGTCAGGGTCAGACTGGAGCCATTCAGACCGTTTGGCAGGCCCTTGTCTCGATCAGCCTCGAAAAAGAAAACGGCCGCCCGAAGGCGACCGTCTCCTGATTGAAGTATGTCCGGTCCCTCAACCGTCTGACCTCATCTCCACTTCGGCCGCCGTCTGCAGCGCCGCGGCGAATTCGGCCTTGCTCATGTCGAGCACGACGCCATCCTCGGTCACGTCAAGTGAGCTCACCTGCACCGCCGCGTTCTCGATGGCACGCTCGTCGGCGCCCTCCATCTCCCCGTCGAGGTCAATGATCACGCGGTCTGCGTCCATGTCGGTCTCGTAGATGGTCCCGAGGACCTCCCCGTCACTCGAGTGTACCACCGCATCGCCGGTCACGGCCGCATCCAGCTGGGCCGAGATGTTGGATGCACCCGCATAGGCGCCCTCGGCCGCGCCACCCACGGCCTCGACGCCTGCCTGGGCCGTGTCGGTTGCTGTCTCGCCGATGGCATAGACCGTGTCAGCGATCTCTCCGGCGGCATTGGAGGCCTGGGCCGTCACGCTGGCTTCGTTGTCGGACTGAGCGCTGGCGACGCCCGCGGCGATCATAGCGATTGCGGCAGTGGCGGTGAGAAACCGGTTGGTCATGATTCAATTCTTCCTTTTTCCTTGTTCTCGTCCCCCCAATGCGGCCGGTCTCCTGCTCGTTCCATGAAAAACCTGCCGCAATACCTGACAATGGAGGTATTTCGTCGATGTCACCTTCTTGGTTCTGTCCTCGGGCCATGTCTGTGTCAGTGCCCGAAGGAAAAAAATTCACATGAGAGCAATCTCGATCTTCCTGAACGTCATCCTTCCCGGCACCGGCTCAATCCGGCTGGGTGAGCTCGCCACCGGCACCACGCAGCTCATCCTCTTTTTCCTCGGGTGGATCATGATCCTGACCATGAAAGGCATCGGGCCCTATGCAGGTGCCGCGATGACATTCTGCGCCTGGTCCTGGGGATTGGTGTCCGCAGCACGTGCTGACGGTTTCTCGAAGGAGGCTGGTGGAGCCGACCGCCCGGTCGAAATCGAAACACATGTCATCCGGTCCGGTGACGCCGAGATGTAGCTATGGCGGTTCGCATATGAGAGGCATAGGGTCTCAGCTCGACCGGTCCAAAACTCTGAAAATTCAGCGTCAACTCACGAAATGTTTCAGTTGTTACAGTACACCAAATCAGGGCCGATTTGGGCTCCAAAAAATGGTACGTAACTGTACCCAGGTCGGCAATCTGGGTACAGTTTGGTACCATTTTTGAGGCCGTTTTTATGCCTCAGGCATCAACTCCAAAATGTTGCAATTGTGATCGAATACGCCCGATTGTAGGGCTTCCAACACCGGCCGCGTGGTCAATTGACCCTGCACAGCGTGTGGATGACCCGGATGTCTTCACCGAAGTCGGCATTGCCAGGCAGGTAGTCTTTCGGATCCGTGATCTCCAGGATCGTCCAGAGCCCCTCCTGCTCAATTACTTCCACTGTCTTCCCGAACTCGAGCTGTTCCCAGCGGTCCGTGCGCTGCGTGAACGTGATGACGCCACCCGATTTCACGATCCGACAGAGATCCCGGAGCAGAGCCGCGGAGTCCTCGATGTAGGTCAGGACCCCCACCGAGGCGGCCGCATCCATCGAGTTGTCTTTGATCGGCAGCGGGACATCCTGCAGATCGACACCCATGAGACGCTGGTAGGCACCGTTCTCCTCGGCCAGTTTCAGGGACTCTTCCGAGATATCGATGCCATGGATCCTGAAATCGCCGGCCATCCGCATCGCGATGCTGAAGAGCCCCGTCCCGCATCCCACGTCGAGGATACGGGCCCCTGGCCTGAGATGCCCGGCGATCAGATCTGCCGCATCCATCGGTGCCGTGTAGTTCCAGGATTTCAGGGTCTCGTCGTAACTCTTGGCCCAGTCGTCATAGTAGTCCGATACGGCCCCGGAATCCGTCGCCCCTGACTTGAGGTCGAACGCCTTGTCCTGGTCTCTGTCATCGTCAGCCATCCGGCCCTCCTGAATTTCCCGGGCCGTGGCCATGCTAGCGGTTGCCCGGGGAACCGGTATCACCGATGTCGCCTGGCGGCCACTCCGACCGCTCCCAGATGATCAGCTCGGGAACTCCGAGCTCGTATTGCCGTGATAAACGCCGGCCAGCTTCAGCTTCTCGATGCGATCCTCGTAGAAATCGGCGGACTGCCGGACGGTCGTCACCTCGTCGGGCACCGGTCGCGCGTGCGGACCGATGTCATCCAGGCTCCAGGCTGACTGGGACCGGCCGTAGGACTGGCGAGCTGTCTTGGTCACCACGTGTCCCGACAGGGCGGAAACCTCGGCCGGCTCGAGGACCGATTTCATGTTCGCTACGAACTGATGACGGCAACTGTAGAGGCTGAAGTGCTTCTTTCGCCGCGGGAAGATGTCTTCGCCGACCGTGTAAAGGAGCTTGCCGACCCGTGATTTCACGACATCGAAGCGCCCTTCCTCCTGCCACTGGAGACCCCGTTCCGACACCCGGTGGATCGCGTTCAGGGTCTGTGTCCGGAGGTCAGACAGGTCCAGGGTCCGGACCACTCCATTTCCCCGGGCATTGGTCGCCTTGGCATTGAGGACGTAAAGCCAGCTGTACCACCTCCTGGACTTGGGGTCCTGGTAGGTCTGGAAAGCAGTTGCCCGCCACTCGATGGGACGGAGGCCGGTGTGGATCGAGGCCTCGAGCCAGTCGCCCAGGATCGGCGCCAACTTGGATCTCGACTTGTACTGCAGGTAGGCGTGAACCATGTCCAGCTCCGCCTTCGGGAACTTCTTCTCCTTCATGGTCGAGGTCCTTTTTTCAAGGCGGTCCCCGCGCCCGGATCGTTTCCCGGCCGTCTCATCGCCTTCGACGATGTCGTTGTCCAGCATGTCCAGGGCCACGTCTATGTCGCTGTCCGGCTTGCCCATCAGGGTATGGTAGGCGGCCTGCCGGTAGACCCGCCAGGTCGAGGACCGCAGCTCCGGTTTGATGGAGATCAGCCAGGCCACGAATTCGACGGCCGCGAAGTCGTCGTAGTCCTGCGGGATCCCCTGCTCGCGCTTGTAGCGATTGATCAGCATCCGGCCGCGGTTGAGGTACTGCGAAGAGGTCGCCTTGGAGACGGTCGTGTTCTCGCGTGCATAGGCGCTGGGCGACTGCATTGATGGCGTGGCGCCCTCGGTCTGATCGAGATCCTTGTTGGCCTCCTGCAGCTTGCGGCGGGCGGCCTTGACCCGGTCGAGGATTTCGGGATCCGGCCCCGGGGGACGAGAGGGATCGATGGGTGTCTTGGGAGTTCCCCCCTCGGGTTCACCGCCCGGGAACCTCAGGTTCTTGAGGCTCGGCCGCGGTCCTCTGGCCTGGGCCGGGGATCCCGTTTGTTCGGCGGAGGAGGCCGCTGTTTTGTCAACATTGGAAGACGCCTGTCTGCGCCCAGCGCCTCGGGTGTCAACATTGGGGGTGTCGGGGCCCTGACCAGGGGAGCCTGTCGGGGAGCTGTTCCCGCGGGATGCTGCGGGTGCCTTGTCAACATTGGGAGAAGAGGTGGCCTGACCCCGTGAAGCGGTGTCGGTGTCAACATTGGCGGAGCGGTGTCGGGGCCCGGCACTGGTCGGGGGTTTTGTGTCAACATTGGAAGATGTTGGGGCGCCAGCTCCGGAGGAGGGGTGGGCCCTGCCCTTCGCGGACGGCGACGCCGGACGGATGTTGAGGCCGCCAAGCCGTGGCTTGGGCCGGGTGGCTGACGGCCAGCGGGCCGGGTCCCGGTGGAGCCGGGTGTGTCAGCGGCCTTGCCGGTGCCGGTTGGGGCGCCCGTGGTGCTCCTGGGGGTGTCGGGGCCCTGTGGGCCTTGGGGACGGGACGCTGGGCGGCCGGAGCCGGACGGGGTGCCGGTGGAGCCGGGATGGGATCCTGGATCCCCTGGGTGACCGGGGTCGGCTCCGGTTTCAGGGGATTGGTCCCCGTTTTTCCCCGGAGGGGTTTGGTGTCTTTTGTCCTGGTGATCAGGCATCGTCTGATCCTCCTGTGGGTCAGCCTGTGGGTCAGTAATCGTTTTCGTTCTTTGAATGACTTCTGTCATGAAATAGGGGCGTGCGAGGCACTGGAGCCCGATTTTCGAGATTGGAGAACGTATGTTTCTCGGAAAGGGTCCTGTTCTTGATCTTGAGAGCTCTCCCCCCATTACTCGGCAAACAAGTATCGCTGATGTTTAAATGAGTAACAAAAATATCAAGCGGGCCGCGGCGGCTCCTTCAGGGGTAAGGATCCCACGCCCGAATTTGACATTTCTCTTACGAAACCGACCAAAAACCTTTCGCGACATCGCGAACGCCCTGTTTTTCAGGGCTGTAGACCACCCTGCCCTGACAGGGTCTCTGGCATGTCCCTGCAGGCTCCAACTTCGTCTTGCGATCCAGATGTGTCCTCCATCTCCGACTTGTCGACCGCCTCCCCGAGATCGATTTCCACAGGTCCGCACCGCTCAGTAACAGCCAGCGGATGGTTGCCCACAGTATTGCGTAACCTGGCTCAAGTGAGCTCTTGGCCGGCTGAATTCCGGCCCCGCCTCTACCTTGCAGTTCTCGCGGAGACTTCTGATTTTCAGGATCTCCAAAATCAGGTTCGGAGCGTCGTTCTGAGCGCCAGTGAAAAAATCACGTAAGGAAAATGTTCGGTTTCGTATCGCAAGACACAAGTTTTGTATCGTGGATAGTAAGTTAAGTATCGCGAAACGGCAAATTGAATTGATGTCGCCACGATGTGCCTGCAAAGCATGTTGACCCGCGTACAGGTTGTCCTGATTTCACAGTAAATCAGGGAAGGTTGGTACACGTTTTCAGTAAATCAGGACACCGTGAACCAACGGGCTATAGGAAAAGTAAGGGCCCCGAGACCCAGTGCAGTAAGCACCAGATCCCGGGGCCCTTTTCAATCCACGCACCCACGAGGGGTGCGACCACGCCGACCGGCAAGATGTACGCCATGATGGCGGTTTCAATCCACGCACCCGCAAGGGGTGCGACACCTGACGCTGGCCTGCACCAAGTGCAACCAGTTTCAATCCACGCACCCGCAAGGGGTGCGACTTACAGTCTGTAAGCCATTGCGATTGTTTAGTCAATCCTTTCAGCCCTGCGAACCTAGAATTCTTTCTTACGAGATCGATGACCTCTTCCGCCGTGATGGTGACCAAACACCTTTCCCGGCAGCATTTCTGCCATCTGCGAACCTCCCGGGGCCTGGGCTGGCGCTTGAGGTTCGCTCATCGCGAGCTGGATATCAGAACGGTTCGAAGATCTGGATCCCTTGCGGCAGGTTGGTATCGTCGACCCGGATCTCGTAGTCCGAGAACGCGCGCGCCGGCGGAATGTCGAGCGCGCCACCTGCAAACGGGTTATCCGGTGCACGACGGTGCGTTGTGACCCGATCAAAGAGCTTGTGGGCCTGGGCATTGCCCAGCGGGCTATCGTGCCGGAAAACGATCAGGCGCCGTGCGGCCATCTCGCCGCGGCTGGCCGACCGGTCGAAGTCGAACATGTCGCGGAGGGCCGCCCACAGGAGCTCGAGATCATCTTCACCAAAGCCGGATTTCCGGGCGCAGTTCGCGTTGATATATCCGTGGAGGCGATAGAGCCCGTAGGGCACGATGTACTTGGAGCCCATCGTCCTTTGCTTGTCGCGATCCTTTTCGTTCGTAACGCTGCCGCGGGTGATGCTGATGTCGAACGGGGTCACTGGCTCGACGGAGCGCGCGAACGTGACCTGAACGGGTCCCCGCACCGAGCCGGCATTGATCTCGGTCGTCATGACGGCGCCGAAGGCACGCACGTCGTAGAAGGTATCGCACATCCACCTGGTAATGGCATCCGCCGTCGCCTTATCCTTCGGTGGCTTCTTGGGCGTCGGCTTGACCTTTTCTGCATCGTAGGCGCGCTTGTGAGCTTCGTTGAGCACCGATCCATCGGTCTGATAGATCTCAAGTCCCTCGGTGTCTTCGAAGTTCTCCGCCACGTAGTTCCTGATTTTCCGTTTGATCGCCACGTCGGATACCAGTCCATGCATGGTTTCCGGGTCCTGCCTTGGCATGCCGCCGATATCGGGATCACCATTGGGGTTCCCGTCGGCCACGTCGAAATAGAGAACGAATTCGTAGCGGTTGTTGATCGGATTTCTCCCTTGTTCAGCCATTGTTGGTCGTGTCCTTTTCTTTCCTGGAATTCCTGGTCGATTTCTGGTGGTAGTAGCCGACGCTGAACCGCCCTTGATCCTCCGGCGCAAAGCTTCGCGGCATCCGGGGGGACAACCCGACCTTGATGTCGGTGATCTGCTTGTCGAGCCAGACCGCCAGACCCTCATTGCCGTTGCGCCGGATAAGTTTGAGGTAATGGGCCAGGTGACGTTCGATCATCGGGAAGGTCCGCGCCGGCTGCGTGGATGCGGCCGCGAAATACTTGTCCCTGAGTGTTGACCCGACCTCGGGCATGGCGCCCCGCTGAGCGCTCTCGAGCACTGCGAACAGCCGCCCGAGCCTGTATGCGGAGTTTTCTGATTGTATGTCGATGCCCACTGGCACGTCCTCCTTTCGGCTATCCTGGTTGATGATCGCCCTGCAGATCGCAGCCTGCTTCCCGGTCACCACCCGTTCCTTTTGAATGCGTTCCAGGACGCTGGTGAGAAGCGTTCGTGGAAGCTTCTGGCCGGTCAGGACCGCATTCAGGATCTGCTCCGCCATCCCGGGACGGGCGTTTTCGGATGTCCGCGCCCCATCAGCGTTCGGTCCGACCGTCTGCGCCAGAACCGCCCGGATGGATGGACGTCCATCCCAGACGTCCGGATCGAGGGCGATGTCGTTCCAGAATTTCAGAATGTTGTCCGCGAACTCACCAACCTGGCCCGGGTACCAGAACCGAATGGACAGCCGGCTGGCATTGGGGCCGAGGCCGAGCACGAATACCTTGGTGTCGGGATCCAGGCCGTTGAACTCGGAAGGCTTCCCGCGGGCAAGGCGTGACAGCGTGGAGCGAACCTTGGAGGCCTCGTCGGCGTCTTTCGGTGGATCCATCGCCATGCTCATGATCCAGTCCCCCTCTTCTGCCGCGGGGGCATCAGGCGCCTGGGCCCAGAACACGGTCGTCGTCCCCCCGATGACCAGATTGCGTCGGGACGGCCCGCGTTCGGCGAGGATCGCATTGAGCGCCGAGGTGTAATTGTGCGCGGCAACTTCAGAGACGGGAGAGTTCGCACCCTGCGTCTTCCCGAGAGAACAGAAGGCGTCCTGATTGAAGGATACGATTGAGGTCCCGGACGGCTGGCCGCCCCGAACACCCTTGATGGCCGGGTGCGTTCGCGCCAGCGCGGCCCAGCGCCCCGTGATCAGGCATTGGATCTCCTCATCGCCCTCCGACGCCTGCGCCGCGGCCCGGATCGCAGGGTGCTCGTGGAGCAGGATGGCGTCCTCGCCCTCCCCCAGTTGCACCAGGATCGTCTGGCCGAGGGCGGCGTGCGGCAGAGCCCGCTCAAGATAGGACTCCGGCCGCCAGGCCTCCAGGAAAGCCAGGAACGCAGACAGGTGAGGATCGCTCGTCCGGCCAATGAGATCTCGATGCTTGGTCGCGAAATTCTCGTGACGGTCAGCGGCACTCTTCGAGAGTTCCGGCACCAGGGTTTTCCTCCCGGCCTCTGTCGTCTCTTCCCGCGTTCCGACGCCAAGGAGGTATTCTGCGTTGTCGCAGCCCAGGCGGGCAATCACCGAGTTCGCGATGTTGTGCAGTTTGCGGCACTTGGATGTCCGGTTCGCGAACAGGCTTTCGAACAGCTGGACCGCGGTCGTCACCACGACCGGGCTGTCCCAGTTCTGGGCGGCGTTCATGGCTTGGCGCCGCGCGAAATCGTTCTCCAGAGAGGAGGGATCGAAATTGGAGTGGTGCTCCAGGATCGCCCGCTCGCTTCCGAGGGATTTCCTGAATTCCCTCGCCGTCTGCTCGATGATCGCGTTGTAGGGCGCGACGTAGATCACCCGACGCATTCCATGATGCTCAGCATGCTTCAGGGCGAACTTCATGGACGCCAGGGTTTTGGCACCTCCCGTCGGCACCGTCATCGAAAACAGCCCTGGCGCCAGAGTCGCCGCATCGCCGGCTGCTCGTTGCACGCGATCCCGGACACGATTGACATGGGTCTTCGGCTCGCCGAACCCGGCAATGGTTTTTTCCAGCCGCGCCAGTAGGGGATCCAGTTCCGGAGCTTCCGGGCGCTCTCGACCTTCCATGAAGGCCTCGGTCGCAAGGAAATCCGCATCGACCAGCGCCGAGAACAGCATCCGGATGAAGAAATGGATGTTGAAATGGCTCGGCCGTGCTCCCAGCATCGGCACGCATTTTCCGCAACGAACGCAACATCATTGATACGCGTATCCGTCGTTGCGATGGATCGCCTTGAAATCACGAGGTGGGAACGAGCGGGGTTTCTGTCCCGCGGCGCGGAGTTCAAAATTGCCCCTGGTGCGCGGAGAGATGCGACCCTCTAGCCCGCGCGCCTTGGCGATGTCGCCGGAGCGCCAGCCGTGGATGGGCTTGAGCGGGCGGATCTGAGCGGCGCCCGCCTTGTTGCGGCGGGGCTGGCCGTGTTTGTCAAACACGCCCTTCTGGCGACCACCCTGACCCTTGGCATAGATAACCAACGGCTTGTCGGTGCGAAGGGTCAGGGCATCCACGTTGCCGACGGCCGCGGCATCGAGCCAATGAGCCTTGGCCCAGCCCATCCGCTTGCGGTTGTACTTGGTCCTTCCCCCTGTTCCCGTCGTGACAGGCAGACCCGTCATCTTCAGTGCGGTGAACAGGGCCCAGCGTGTCGAGTTGACCGATGCCGCGTCTCTGAGAGGCTGTTTCGCCTGTTTCATGATGCGCGCCAGAAGGTCGGGCTTGCTCGACAAGAACGCCTCGACTGGCTTGTTGCCCTTGGCCTGGTTGCACTTGGTGCAAGCCAGCGTCAGGTTGCTGACCCTGTTCGAGCCGCCGCGCGACCTGGGTTGGATATGTTCAACCTCGAGCGGGCGGCCCTCAGCTCCGCAATAGGCGCATTTGCGCCCCCATTTGGCGAGTAGATACTCCTTCACTTCGAAGCCTGCCAGTTCGCCCTGCTGATACTCGACGCCGCTGATTTCAGGGTTCTGCATCTGCTGCAGATCGAATCTCACCAGTTCCATCGCGATGGAGCTGGCAGGCGCGTAGCGGCGAAACCTGTCCATCCAGGTCATGATCGTTTCGACACGGTGCATCAGGCTCGGTGCGAGCCAACCCTTCTGACGCTTTCGGCCGGCGTTGTTGATCTGAGCCTTGGTCCTGTAACGTGGCTTGCGGTAGCGCAGCTTGTTCCGCCGTCCACGACGGCGCTCACGGCGCATCTGCAAGCGCTCCCTGATTTGGTGGCCACGATGGGTCAGCTCCCCGCCCCAGAGAACCTTGTCACCCTGCACCAGCGCCAGACCCGTGACCTTGGAGCCGGGGTCGATTTTCACTTCAACCGGGGCGGGCTCCGCATCCGGCACCTTTCGCTTGAGGATGATGGTGAAGGGATAACGACGAAACACCGCCGCCTTCCCGTTGCGCAGCAACTGCCGCGCTCGTGCTGGCGACGTCGGCGACAAGGGTCGCCGGGCGTCATCCAGTACAAAAACATAGTTGGACATTTCTGTCCCTTTCTGGCCCGAAGGCCGTTAGGTTTGCCTCGACAAAGTTACTGGCGCTTTCGTGTGCCCAACTCACTGGACCTTTCAGTCCCTCCCGCTCGCGCGAGAGACTTAAAGCTGGGCGAAAGAGGCAATGGCTGGCGTTCACCAAAGCATTTCATCACGCCACTAACGTAGATTGGATTGCTCCTTTCTTAGTCTGCACCTCACCCGGCACTCAGAACGCGATGTTGCGTTCGTTGCGCGTTAGGGTGAGGGCTGCGGCGGTTCTGGGGTGCCGGGTTCCGTCCCGAGCGGGATGTCCACGGCTTCGGCGTCCTCGAGGCGGACATCCAGTGGTGTCGTCGGGCTCGCTCCCTCGATGGCATCCCCGCGCCCGTTCGGAAGACCGGTGTGGTGCCCGGCAATCCCGTAGGCGAGCATCTGTGCCATGTTGGGATTGATGATTTCGAAGGCCTTCAGGGCGCCGTCCACCGCATGCGGCACCTGCTCACCACCCTCCAGGTAGGCCTGAAAAGATGGTTTTGCCTTCCCGAGATCATGGAGAAGCCCGCTGGCCTTCCCCATCCATCCGGCCCCGAAAGGATCCGCATTGATTTCGGCGCCAGTCGCCACATTCCACGCATGTTCTTGGTAACTTTCCCACTCGGACTTCGGTCGACCCGGGATAGTGTGAGCATAGATCTTCGCCATGCCCCCTTTTACCCCGTTAATTCTTTCTTAGCAAGGTGCATGCCCGACACAATTCTGCAGAAATGGGAATCCGGGAGCTTCCAAAGACCGAACGGCCCCGGCGCATGAAACATCGGGGCCGTTTGGAATTTTTGAATTTCAATTCACGCACCAAGGAGAGGTGTGACAAGGCGCCATCAGTGGACGCGCCGGGTCAGGCACGTTTCGATCCATGACCCAAGGCTTTGCTTCCCCCTGAGCGACAGGAGACGCCCCTTTGGGAGTGTCACATCTTGAAAACGCCCTCGGGCGTCTCCTGAGGGTCCAGAAGTTGGCTGATGCGGGTTTCGGCCTCCCCCAGTACGTAGCACTCACTGCCGTCCATCAGCGGATCCTTATCGATTTCCTCTTCGTAATCAGACAGAGCGCTGCAAGCAGCCTGGATTCCTTTCGAGTATCCGTTGCTTTCGGCAACCTTCTGATCCTCGGCCCCCTGTTCCCAGGTGTCTTCGATTTCCTGCCGAAGCTCTCGAGCAGATGCTGGACGAACGTCTTCAGCGTCAGGGCACTCCCCGCTCTCGACAGGGTGATTGGACGAGATCTCGGTTCCGGTATCGGGGTTCCGGAAAATCCAACCGGCCGTCCGGTCCTTCTGAATTCCCCGGATCGTCTCGTGGATGTCGCCCACATTGCACCCGAGAGCATCCGCGTAAGACTGCCGGGCCGCGATCAGTTGGGCTTTCGCTTGCGATTCCGGCTTCTTCCCTCGCTCCCCTGTGGCTTCGATAAGAGCCGCCTGGATTTTCCGACGGGCCGCATTCGAGATCTGATCGACGTCCGTCCCGGCAAGGCATTCCCCGAGCTTTTGCCAGATGGCCTCCTTGAGCTCATCCTCCCGAGTACATCCGGCCTCAACTCCCGACTTGAAACCACGTTCGAATCCGCTTTGGAAACCATC
Source organism: Salipiger mucosus DSM 16094 (assembly GCF_000442255.1). Classification (GTDB taxonomy): domain Bacteria; phylum Pseudomonadota; class Alphaproteobacteria; order Rhodobacterales; family Rhodobacteraceae; genus Salipiger; species Salipiger mucosus. Next base: position 92,035 of record NZ_KE557274.1, read on the forward strand.
TTCGAACTTTTGCTTCTTATCCGTGGCGCTAGCCATTTCTTTTCTCCCTGCTTTCCGTATCTGTGCTTCGCGCGCAGGCCAATCTGTCGACGGACACCAGGTCGGACGACATGGTCTGCTCGAGATGTTGCTGGGCCCTGACGACAGCCGCCTCGAAGCTGCCTTCGCCTTGCCCCCGGCAGAAGCGGACCAGTCCGCGATCCTTGGTGACCAGTCGCAGGGTATGGTTGAGGTAGGGCATGATCATGAATTCCCCCAGGCAAGTCTCGGCGACGAAATCCATTTCGTTCTCGTGCAGCGCGAAATACAGGTCGCGGAACTGGTAGGGCGGCTTGGGCATCGGGCCGGCCAGGAACGCTTGTTGGGACGTGCCCAGCGCCCTGCTCAGACCGCACCGGCGGCAATCACCGTCGCAGGACTTGCAGCGCAACTCGCCATTTCGGAACTCGGCATCTCCTGATTTCAGGATCCCGTCGATCCAGGAATGCTCGATACCCGACAACGATGGCTCGGGCACCTCGGCAGACCGCCTGCCCCCTGGATGTGCCAGGCGATTGGTCTCACCATCACGGGCAAAAAGCTTCCGAATCCCACGGATCCCTCTCGCTACGACCATTTCACACCGGCGCCTTGTACTTCGCATGACCTCCGCGACCCCAACGCTGCCGGGCAACAGTCGCCGGATCTCCATGGACCGGTCCGAGCGCCAGACATTCCACCAGTTCGGCCGCCAGACGAAGCTCAGCCATGGCCGCCCGATCCGCTGCGTTCACGTCCTTGTCCTGTTGACCTTTGACGCGTTCGTACTCTTCTTGAAGACTTGCCAGCCGCCCACGCAGTACCGAGGACGCCATGTGCAGTGACTTTTGCTTTGCGCTCATCGTGATTTCCTTACTACCCCCATCTATTCTTACCAGCCACAAGATTGACGTCAACAATTGAACGATGCCGGAGCCTCTGTGGAACCCGCGACTAAAATCTTTTAAACAGACACACCAACTCACGAACGTTTCGAGGCAGCGAATGAGCAAGACCGAACGGATTGAACAGCTCGAGGAAGAGGTGGCAGAGCTCGAAAATGAACTCAGCGAGTTGAATGCCGCCGTCAGCCAACAGAGGGAAGACCTCGCAGAACTGAAATTTGAAATCGAGGACGGCGCGAAAGGACTGCTCGTAAATCTCATCTTTGCGGTGCCCTTTTGGGGCTTGGTTGGCTACGCGGTCAGCTATTTCGAGCTCTTCTGAGCGCATCACATGTGAACTTCGGTTGTCTGGTCAGGTAAGGGGCCCCTCCACGACATCCTTCAGCCGCACCAAATGCCCCTGGCGGAGGCACCTGTCTCGCAGCTTGCGCTCCCGCTTGCTCTGCGCATCTCGGACCTCGACCTGCCAGAGCCCGTTCGGCGTCGGATAGACACGCATGTCGTAGCGCTCGGTCTCGCCCAGCGCGGCGCGCACCAAGATCTCCTGGGCATTCGGGTGCGGACGCCGAACATGGTAGCCTGCGGCGCGCAGGCGGCTAATCCACTGTCGCGTTTCGCGCTCGGCTTCTCCGAAGATGCGGATGGCCTCGTCCTTGCGCCGCAGGCGGTCCTTGCGGGTCCAAGGGTCCAATTCGAAATCCACCGGCAGCGGGCGAACGGTCCCGATCCTGAAAACGCGGGGATCCCGGGTTTCATAGGGATGGAAGTCCCCGCCAAGGCGCGCCTTCGTCAGCACATAGGTGCGCTTGCGCTGGGCAAGCAATACTTGGTCGGCGACCTCGTCGAATTGCCGCCGGAGCTGCCCTTTGCGACCGTGGATGACGTGGTCGTCTTCCTCGCGATGGATCATGAACGCGAGCGTCTCGAGTTGCTCGGCGAGCTCGAAGGGATCACGCGGCAGCTGCCGGAAAACCAGATCGCCGCGAGCCTCGGCTCGCTTGCGCTCGCTGTACTCGGCCGAGGTCTCCACGAGGCGCACTTGCGCTCGGCCGTCGTCGGGCAGGTCGACCACCGTCGGCATGCCGAGTTCGTTCCGGTGCGAGGTGGCCGCCACGAATTTCATGCCGGCGGCGACCGACACCTGTCCTTGCATGACCTCGACCGTCCCGGCGGTTCCGTCTTCCAGAGGTGGATCGAAGGTGACCTCGACATGGTCACCGTGTGCAAGATCGTTCACCGCAATAAGCGACCTATTCATACGCGCCTCCTGAGCCTCGGGGACTATCCACGTTTTATGAACAGACGTCAACTTTTGAACATCCCGTGGCCCCGTTCTCCTGGCGTCGCTCGCAGGGAAAACAAAAGGCCGCTCCTGCTCGGGCGGCCTTCATCAATTCTTCGCCGGATTGCGTCCGGTTGCTCAGCGTGCCCAGTCCGTGGCGGCCTGGTCGGCAATGCGCGCGATATCGCCACGGTTGACGCCGATGTCGTTCAGCTCCCGGTCGGTAAGAGAGCTGAGCTCTCGGGCGGTCCTCCTGTACGCGCGGCGCTGCGACACGCGCGCGGTCATGCGGAGGAGTGCGGGAACCAGTCGTGGCTCGGAACGGATTGCGAAGTGGTCTGTGGTTGTCATGGCCCATGCCCTCTATTCTATGTGACAGAGGTCAACTATGCTGCACTGCAGCCCGCCGCAACGAAGAACAGTGCATGATCGCTATGCACGCAAAACATCCCTGCCAAGGATACCAAACTCTTCCTCCGAAGAGGCGCCACTTCGGGCGTCAGAGAGGCTCGCTTTTCATGTCCTCTCCGTGGCCGACGATCTTCATCCTGGCAGCGGGAAACGGCTTGAGGAGATCGAAGGCCGTTTCCGGCTCACCCGTCAACCAGGTCTCGTAGCTGTCCCGCGGGAGGATCACCGGCATCCGGTCGGGGTGGATCGGCTTCACCACCTCGTTGGGCGTCGAGGTCACCATCGAGTAAGTCTCGATGTCCACCTTCTCGTCCTTGTAGTAGCCTTTGAACCGCCGCCAGATGCCCGCGAAAACATACGGGACCGGCTGCCCTTCGTCGTCGATCACGGAGAACCAATGATAGTCCGCCGGCGCCCTGCCCTTGGCCTCGCAGAAGCTGGTGGCCGGGATGAGACATCGGCGTTCCTCGAAGCTCGACCGCCAGAATCCGGAGTTGCGTAGCTTGTCGTCTCGAGCGTTGTTGACGGCCTTCGGCTGGATCGGCCTGTTCGTTTTCTTGCTCTTCTGCGGCATGACGAAGCCCCAGTGCATTTCCAGGAGTTCTCGGTTACCGCCCTCGCCGATCCTGACTACCGCTCCATCGTACTTCGGAAAGATTGCTGCCTTAGGCTCGGCGTTGCCCAGCCGGTCATTAGCGGCCGCCACACCGAACAGGCTGCGCATGGCATCCTGTGGCATTGTGTTCGCATAGAGGTTGCACATCGGCGAGATCCTGATTTTCGTCCACCCACAGGATGCTGCATTTTCAGGATCTAGCAAGGGCCTCGGCCAGCAGTGGGTGCGCCGTCAGGCGCCGGCCACTGGCTTCTTTGCTTCGAGGCGCCTTTGCAGACTTCTCCAGGCGCGCACGGCACGGGTCTTGCTCCACGAGCGTACGAAGGTCGGGAGCGGGGAACGGCCGTCCTCGTCCTCCTGATCCGGGTCGCGGCCGCAGTAGCACTTGATGATGAAGGGCCCGTCGCCAGGATCCATGCCATGGTAGCAGGTGGCGATCTCCGGGCGTCGCCCGCAAATGCAGCGGCGCACGTGATCCATCCTGATGCCGTCGACCATTATTGACATGGGTCAGGTGACTTTCCGGATTTCGACGACGTAGTCGTCTGGATCGGTCGAATGCGCGTTCTCCGGCTGCACATTTCCCGAAGTGATGCTGTCGAGATGCGCGAACGCCTCGTCAGGGTGGAAGAAGAAGCCTTCCTCGATTTGGTATCCCCAGGCATCCTCGCGGTCTTCGATCTGCACAACGACATACAGATAGGGATGGTCAGCCGAGATCTCCGGAAAGAAGGTTTGCCCTTGGTAGCTCGACCAATCCGATCTGCCGTTCAGACGGTCGAACTCCATGACTTCTTCCTTGAGGTAGGTGTGGTAGTCGAACCCCGTGACCGTGATCAGGATGGGGATGTTTCCCGACAGAGAAACGAAGATTTTTTCTCCAATCGCCGGGCGGTAGTCTGCGCTTGGCATGCTAGCTCTCCTCGAGCTCAGGCCGAGATCATTTTCATGAAATACTCGGCCGACTGAGCATTGGGGCCCTGCGCGCGGTAGGTGATCACGCCGGCCAGGGCCGCGTCGAGCGACGCCCAGGATTGGCAGACGTCAGTGCCATCGACATAACCATGGAACATCGCCTTGTCGGTATCGATCTCGCGCAACATCTGACCGTGTTCGGTTTCCTTGCGCGGATGGTACTCCCGGATCGTATACGGGCCGATCTCGTGGTCCTCGATCACACGGCCCCACGGGAACTTGTGCGGCGCTTCGACTTCTTTGGTCATCTCAGGTGTCCTTCTGTTGTCTGGGTGCGTGCTCGAAGGAGCATCGATCTCCGCTCAAGGACGCACCTCGCGATGGATGCTCTATTCTTGCACGCCAATGTTGACAGCGCAAGAACTGATTCCGCCACTCTGGAAGTCACTGTGCAAGTCGGGCTCAGGTATTGAAAAGACGGCTTTGCGGCCGTGCTCAACCTACTCGGAGCGCTCCTCGATGACCCTCGCAGCCTCTTCTTCGCCAACCATCTCCACGAGTGTCTCCCGCGACCGGTAGTAGCGGTCCATGGCACACATGCACCGATAGCCGTTCGCCAAGGCAGCAATGTAAGCGATTGAGAAGATACTCAACAGGACCCCGACACCCCACCAGGCGGGATTGCTTGGCTCCGCGAAGTACCACATCGGAGGAATCCCCCCGCCCAGGCAGACCATCACCAGACAAGCCGTGTGGGTCTGCTCTGTGGCCACCTTGTGGCGAGTCATTTTGTATTCCGTGCGCCAGTCAAGCATCCGTGGCCTCGAGCCATTCGGGACGATCCTCGGGCACCAGGACTTCGCGTCCGTCCGCATCCTCGATGAAGCGCCACTCGGGGTTGTCCCAACAGAAGTGGGTGATCGAGGAGCTCTGAAGGATCAGAAGCCCATTCTCCTTCGCGTGCGCGAGGTAGCTTGCCCAGTCCGACTGGGGATCACCGGTCGCCCAGCGCTGGGTTTCCTTGCCATCCGCGGTCAGGACAACTCCCCGGTAGCTCCCGGGCACGCCCTCGTCATAGTCGATATGGAGATGGTTCGGCGTCATACTCGATTTCCTCATCTGCTGTGCATTCTTCGGTGTCTCCGGGCAGTCGGAGGGCAAACTGCCGGCCACCGACGAGATCCGTGATCTCGCTCGACGTAAGTCGCGTCAGCGGCTTGTTGCGGTAGCCGAAGACCCCGCCTTCTGGGGTCGCATCAAAGCGCTCCTGAGCCGTTCCGGTCAGCCCGCCACTCCAGACAGCATCGTCGTCGCTGATTTCGTGCAGGATTTCGGTGGCACGGCCCCGTTCATCAAGCCGGTCTCCCACGGTGACGAAGTGGATGAAGACCCGCCCGTCCCGGTCGCGATAGCCACTGGTCGCAAGTTTGTCGACAACCTCATCGAGGTGCGCGTTGTGGACCGTCAGCTCGGCTGTGTGGGCATAGAAAGCGGCTTCGACCTCCTGCTGCGGAGCATAGAAATCCACGATTTCCGGCGGCACAGCCTCCCGCGGCGTCAGAGGAGCCAAGCCATTGCCATCGCCGGGCGACAGAGGTGCGATGGACGACCGGCGCCCCCAGGTCGCGCTCAAATTGACGATACAGGTATCTAGTGCGTCCCGTGATGGCTCTTCGGGCACATCCGGCCCCAGTCCGATAACTTCGTCCGGACTGGCCAATGGGACCGCGACGCTCCAGTCGTAGCTCCAGGACAAATCATCCGGGCCAGGAGCGACCCCACCGGCACGGCGGGTTTTCCGCGCCATGTCCCTTGTCAGCTTCGTAACGAGGTCCGGATGGCGATTCTTGGCGCGTTCGTAGTCGATTTCGACCTTCATGAGCAGTCATCTCCGCTTACATCTATTCTTTCACGGGAAGGTGCGCAGCAAGAACAGAATCCAACCCCACGGGATCGGAGCTCAAGGACACATTTCATTCGAGATCGCGCGGCCTGCATTGAACACGGGAGACCAATCGATTGAGATCTCGTGCCGCGTGATATCGCCGGCTTCGACGTTTTTCACGTAAAGTTCGTCGCCATCCTTCACGGCTTCAAAACCGTTCTCTCCCTCGAACATCTTGGTGGCCGCGTCCTCGGCTGCAAGTTGGCGCGAATAATCGTCATCACCCTCGTGGCCAACGACGTCCACGTCGACGGCATCACCCCAATCACTTTCGTCCGCCGACACAAGAAACTGCGCCATGTCGATCTCCCTTCAAAGAATTACTCTCCATCGTCAGCTTGCAGGAAACATGCCGAATGCAAGCATGGCGCCCAGCGCCTTTAGGGGCCCAGAATTTTGGATTACGGCTTCTGTTCAGACAGCCAGGATTTCCGAAAGGTCATCTCGGGGAAGTGCTTTTCCTCGAACCGGTCCAGAAGCCACTCGACTTTTTCTTCGACGGTGCCTTCCTCGCGCAGCTTCCGAAAAGGCTCCTTCGCATTCCTGCGGGAAAGCTTTCTTCTTGCCTCGTGGAGACCTGCGCCAGTCCTATCTCGGTAATCGCGTACCTCCTCGCTGGAGACCGGTTCCGGTTCGAAACGTGTGGGCATCCTGCCTATCCTTATATTCAGGCGCCACCATAAGGTCTCCGCCCGCACGAACGCAAGGATAAACATGTCTCCCCTTTTGTGCGGGCAACCTACTTGCTCAAGTTCGAACGGCCATCACCAAGCCCTCTCCCAGGCCGGAGTGATGCCCGGCCGATGAATTCCGCCATGGATCTGTTCTCCACAAGTTGCCGGAAGGCTAGCTCTTTGCACTCTGCGAAGCAATGATCTCCTCCGCCATGCCCAGAGACGCATGATTGCCGTACGGATTCCTCATGCCGCCCCCATCAGCACCAGCAACGGCAGCAGGGCGGCCGCCAGACCGAGGCCTTCCAGGCCAGCCATGAAGCCACCCTCCTCCTCGCTGTCCTCGTCCTCATCCTGATTTTCAGGATCCTCTTCCGCCGGCGGGTCGGGCTCGGGATTTTCAGAATCTTCGGCCTCTTCATCCTCCGGAGGGGTATCGCCGCCCTCATCTCCCTGTCCGGCGCCATCGATCTCATCCATGGCGGCCTGCATGGCTTCTGTCGGCTCGAAGTCCGATACCTTGACCTGCATGATCTCGTAGGGTTCCAGGTCTGCCGAGATGTAGCCCTCGTTATAGACCTCCTCGGGATCCAGCTGGCGAACGGTTGGCGTGGATGCCTGGTCGCCGGGATTTTGCCCCTCCTCGACGCCCAACACAGTGATCTCGAGGGTGCCGGCGTCCTTTAACAGCCCGGAGACATCCACCTCCTGGCTGATAGCCTGATCACTATTTGAGGCGAGATAGAACACGGCCTCGCCGTCTCCGTAGAAGCCATGAACGTCCATGTCCGGGAAGGATGCGTTGTCGGCCATCTCGCCATCCCCGCGCATGTCCAGGACGCTTTTCCCGGGGAGATTTTCGGACATCATGGCGTACATCTTGCCGGTCGGCGTGAGCTCCTGGTACTCGCGCCCGAGGCTGAGAGAGGCGGATGAGTTCTGCAGCAGCGGCCAGACCTGGGCCTCGTCGACCCCGTGATCGGCGAACTCCTCGATCATGTTCAGCAGCTCGTGGCTGTTCTTGAGCCCGTAGTCCTCGTGGTCTTCGTGCGCGCCGGTGTTGCTGTGCTGGTTCCACTCGCTGACATAGGTCTCCTTGTCGGCGAACCGCGGATCCTGTCCCCAGGTCTCGTCGATGGCGTCGAGCATGTAACTCCGCTGCCAGTCGCCCGTGTCGTCCCCCACCTTGGAGTAGACGTGGCCGACGACCGCATCCATCGCGTCCACCTCCTCCGGGGTGTCGAAGTGGGACATGATGATTTCGTTGTTGATCCCGGTGAAGCCGTTCGAAGGGAGCTCTTCGAGATCGAGGTCATAGCGGTCGTTGACCGCATCGAGGATCTCGGCGTGGCTCATCCCCTCGTAGTCCTCGTCGAGGCTCGAGTGATTGAAGTTGGTCCCCATCTGAACGATGACCTCGGTGTCGGCCGCCTGCGCATAGTCTCCCTCGAGGCTGCGGAGCTCGTCGTCGATGATTGTCGCCATCTCGCTGGCGACCCGGCCGTACTCGGTGGCGCTCATGCGCCCGGATCCCCAGTACTCGTTGCCGATCTCGAACCCGGCGATGTCCACGTCTCCCCATTTCCCGGTGACCGCATCGTTCACGAACTGCCGGAGGCCCTCCTCATCGATGTCCGCGTACCGGTCACCGTTGGCATCCGTCTCGTCGGAGAGCTGATCCCGGGTGTTGAGCACCAGGACCGCAGAGAGATCCTCGTCTTCCGCGAATTGCATGAATTCAGAGATCTGGATGAAGTCGCTCTGTTCCCCCGTCTCGCGGTCGAAGACGACCTCCCGGTCGGGGTTCGCGAAGTCGAAGTAGTCCTCGGTCACCGAGCCGCCGGGATAGCGCAGCGTGTGCACGCGGACATCGTCGACCAGCTCGTCGTAGTTGACCGCCTCATCGAGCGAGTTGCGGTGGGCAAGGATGTTCGCGCCAAAGAGGCCTTCGGCAACCTCTTCCCCGGCGCCCGAGAGTTCCAGCTTGGGCATGGCAATCCTGTGCATTCAGATTGTTCACAGGATTATCCGGGGGCGATTAATTCTTGATTTATCTGGCTTCGAGCCCTATTTTATGTGCCTCAACAAAAAACAGGGAGACAACAAAATGTCACCATCCATCGGATACCAGATTCTGTCCTCGCATTCCGGCCAAACGAAGGAGGGTGGCGACCCCCGACCTTCTTCCGGGCAGTGACCCGAGAGCCTCGAGGACTCCGGGAACGAAGAAGGGCCGCCCGAGGGCAGCCCTTCTGATCTCGAGGTCAGTTTCGGAGCCTCACTCGAAACCACTGGTGAAATTGATCGTGTCGCTGTTGTCGACGCCCATGGTGTTCCCCATCACGGTGATGACGGCCGGCACGGCCACGAGTGCGGATCCCAGCGCGATCCGCCAGACGCCCTCGCCATATTTCACCTGCTGGCCCTGGCTGTCCACGGCCGCCTTGAGACGCGCAAGGCCAAGCCCCACGAAGGCCACGCCGGCCACGAAGGCTGCGGAAAGCGCAAGCGAACCGAAGTTATCCATCATGCCGTTGATGTTGTCGGCAATGGATCCGAGGTCCGAGTCCTGCGCTGCGGCCTGCCCCGCGTAGAACGAGGCCATGACGCCAGTCGTGGCCGCCAGCGGCGCGTTCCTGATTTTCGAAAAGATGCCCTTCATTTGCTCCAAACTCCTTGTGTGATCAATCCATGGCACCTGGCCATCGGGCTACGTCGGTGACTTTTGCGCCGGTTACTTAAATCGCATTAAGAAGGGCGCCCGACCTCATTTTTCCTCGTCGTTAGGATTTCGCTGATAATCCTGTAGGCAGCAAATGTATGGACCGATGATGTTTACAAGGACAATTCTTTCGATCAGTACCGCCGCCATGCTGACCACCGGTCTGGCACAGGCCGACCCTGCCCCGAAGGTCGACTACGTGTTCGCGGTCAAAGACGGCGTCATGCAGCGGTGTATCGGTGACGTGGACATCGTCTTCGGGCTGGCGAATGCCGCGCTGGACGATCAGCGTGGTCTCGGCCGGCGGGACGTCCACCGCATCGTCAACACCTGTGCCCTTCGCTACCGCCTGGCGCGCCGGAACGGGCTCTCCTACGTGGCCCTCGAAGCATTCCAGGACGACAGCTGCCTCGATGACTCCTGCCGGATGCGCTACCGGGAACCGCTGGCCAAGCAGATTTACGCATTGAGCGCCACCTACACGGCGGCCTACGCGGAGGTCCTGCACGGCAACCTGGTCGACGCCTGCTCCCAGACCCATGAGCTCGACTGCGTCCCGCACGCGGTGGACATCACGGCCGAGCAGCCGATTGCTGCGGGATTTGGCTGGCTGCAGCTTGACCAGGACGGCCGCCTTGACCGTCTCGCCAAGGTGGACCCGGCCCGCTACGGCACGATCCCGGATATTTCAGGCACCGGTGCCGCGGGCCCTCCCGAGGGATCATCGGTCGCAGAAGACACCGCCGCCATCGACGGCGCCGAAACCACGGACGCCATTCTGGCCATCCGGGACGCCGCCACGGAGACCTTTGGAGACGACATCCCGTCAGGGGACCTGGTCGCCGGCATGCAGGAGGCTCTCTCCGAGGTGGATCTCGCGGTGCAGCAGGAGCGCGTCCTGATTTCTGACACCATCGACCCCGTGTCGGTCGATGGTGTCAACGGGCTCATCCGGATCACCGTCCCTGCGCCACGTGGGGTCTGCCTGGCGCTCCTGTCGGACGCCGCTTCGTTCGACGCCACCGAAATCACCGTCGACAGGGATCTCTGGGTCACCGGATCGGATCCGGAAGCTGTTTGCTCGCATAGCAACACCAACGTGAGGATCGTCTATTGATGTCCCAGAGCACCTACAATCTGACTATGCGACTGCGCGCTCCCAAACTCGCCCAAGCGAGGGTGACGGGCGCGCATGCCCAGGCCGAAGAGCTCGAGATCGATCTTTGCGACCGGATCTATTCCAACGTCGTCGGCGGCCCCATCGATGACGGCCTCCTGGTTGGTCTGTCGGCGGGCGGCCACATTACCCTCGATGTCGATTGCCATGCGGAGACCGAGAGGGCAGCCGTGCATGTGGTGCTGGAGGCCCTGATGACCGCAGTCCCGGAGGCAGAGCTGCTGGAGATCGTGACCGAACCGGACACCTGAAAGACGAGTGCCGGATCCCCCACGAAAGGGAACCCGGCACTGCCAGTTCTGCGATCCACGCACCCGCGAGGGGTGCGACAGAGCGTGCTCCCGCCGAGCCACCCGGGCATCTGGTTTCAATCCACGCACCCGCAAGGGGTGCGACGTCCTTTCTCGGCCTGGTCTTTTCCACATCAGCCGTTTCAATCCACGCACCCACAAGAGGTGCGACTTACAGTCTGTAAGCTATTGAGATAGGCTCGTCAATCCTTTCGGCTCTGCGAACCCTTCATTTTTTAAGAAATCGCGGATTCCCCTGCAGAGAACACAATGGATAGAGCCCTACGGACGCAGGACAAACGCGATCTGGGAACGTCCCCGGGTACATGCGGTCACTTGGGGTTCGCAACTCAGACTGATCCCACCACCATCATTTACCCGGCAGAAGCCTGCACCGGATATGTTGCGCTCACGAACGGGAGAGCAAGAATGCTGGGACGCAGGGTGCGCAGAATGCTGATTTTGGGAACGACGGCCGCGGCTGTCGCATTTTCCGGATCCTCGGCCACTGCTGCACCCAAGAGCCTTGCCTGGATCTCGGTGGACGCCAAGACCGGCGAAGTCCTGGCGGAGCACGATGCCTACGATCTGCGTCACCCGGCATCCCTGACAAAGATGATGACGGTCTACATGGCCCTCGATGCCATCGAGCAGGGCCGATGGACGATGGACATGCCTCTTAAGGTCTCGTCCAATGCGGCCGGCAAGCCCGCGTCCAAGCTCTACGTCAAGGCCGGCTCGACGATCAGCGTAAGGGACGCGATCCATGCCCTGGCGATCAAGTCGGCCAACGACGTGGCCACGGTGGTCGCGGAGAACCATTCCGGGTCTGAGCGCGCCTTTGCGGAGGCCATGACCCGGGCGGCCCACCAGCTCGGCATGCAGGACACGACTTTCACGAACGCGTCCGGCCTGCACAACGAGGCCCAGGTGACCACCGCCTACGACATGTACCGGCTGGGGCTGGCCCTGCAGGACCGCTTCCCGAAAGGCTACGAGATCTTCGGCAAGACCGGGTTCGACTACCACGGACGCTGGATCGGCGGTCATAACCCTTTACTGGGGCAGCACGGCGTCGACGGGATCAAGACGGGCTACACCAGCGCCTCCGGCTTCAATCTGGTCACCAACTTGGAGAAATCCAACCGTCACCTGATCGCGGTGGTTGTCGGGGCCAGCACATCCGGGCAGCGGAATGCCAAAATGCGACACCTGATGTCGACGACCTTTGCACAGACCACGACGGGCGCCCGCACGCTGGCGCGTCTCGACCGCAAGATCTGGGTGGAGCCGGTCCGGATCACCTGGAGCTCGAACATGCGCCCCAAGCCTCGCCCGCGGGATCCGATTGGTGGAGACATCGATCCGCCGGCCAAGCCGAGGCTCCTGGCGCGGCTGCCGGACAACTTTTTTGCGCGGGACCCGAGTGCCTTGCAGCGCATGCTCACAGACCTCGCACGATTGGAGGGCCAGGAAGACCCTGAAAACGGGCAGGCCGTCGCAAGCGTATCTACGGATACGGCATCCCTTACCAGTGCGGATCCTGAAAATTCACCGACGATCTCGAGCAAGGGGACCACCAAGGCGCAGGACTGGGATCTCTTCGAGGGCGGGGTGAACGAGAGCGTCCGGGCATCGACGACATCCAACCTCACCGTCCACGACGGGCGCAATAGCCTGGATGACTGTCTCAAGGGGCAGGACTGCTACATCGCCGACGCCGAGATCGATGACCGCGGGCATGTCACCGTGGGCAACCCCTCGATCTATGGTGCGATGGCCGACAGGGCCGCGCGGTGAGGCTGGAAAGGATCGCCAGGGCGCGGAACAGCGTGGAAGAGCCCAGAGCGTGAATCCGCCTATCGCATGCAGGAACGAGAATTTAAATCGGGCGTTCTCCCTCAGTCGCAACAGGAACGGGACCTGCAAACATGACTTCACGCAAGACACGTCGAGGCGTGCTTAAGCTTGGTGGCGCCGCTGTCGTCGGTGTCGCAAGCCCAGCCATTCTTCCTGCGCAAGAGCCGCAAGAAAAAACACAGGTGTCAGACCTGATGGCGCCGCACGTCGAACATCTGGGCAGTCCCCTGCCACCTTATGAAGTGCATGTTTTTCCGGACTCCTTTCGCCTCTACTGGACGCTCCCCGACAGCTTTGCGTGGACCTACCCGATCCGGGTCGGACGCGATGACCTATACGAGTCCGGTCAATACTACGTTGGCGCGAAAAAGGAGTGGCCGTCCTGGACGCCTACGCCGGGCATGATCGAACGAGAGCCCGAGAAATACGAGAAGTATGCGGACGAGGGAATGCCCGGCGGGCCCGGCAATCCGCTCGGGGCGCGCGCGCTCTATCTCTTCACCGAAGACCGCGGAGACACATTTCTGCGTATTCACGGCACCGACGACCCCGACACAATCGGACGCGCCGTCTCAAACGGCTGCGCGGGCCTGGTTAACGACCACATGGTGAGCCTCTATAAGCAGGTCCCGATGGATACGCGGGTCGTGCTCTACCCCAAGCGCCCGAGTTGAGCGTCAGGCTGAATTCGTCTCCCGCAGAACCGCGTCCGGTCTGTCACGCGGCGCGCGACAGTCAGATTCCGAGTGCCGCCTTGGCCTCATTGAGCTTGGCCACAGAGGCATCGTGATCGCCAGCGGCGTGCAGCTCCTCGCCCTCGGCGCGAAGAGCTTCGATCTCCGCCCTCTGCGCATCGGTGAGGCTGGCTTCGGCGAGCGCGCTGTCCACCTCCGCCATCAGGCTCGGGCACTCGAAGGCAAAGGCAGGCGTGGCGAGGACAAGTATCGTGGCGGCGAGAATGGGACGCATCAGCATTGGTCTTCTCCCTTGCTATGCCCGACCTCTCCCGACGCTTTCTTGAGTCGGTGGCGCGGGCCACACCAGTTTACCACGCGCCAGCACAGCGAGCCGCAAATTGTGGTGATCGGCTCCCTCCCGGAAGGGCTGATCGAGAGTGCTTGGCGCCTACTTCCCGAGACTTTCAGGCTACGTTGACGAGGACCGCGAACAGATCATCCTCAAGGACGCCCGTGTGCTCTCCGAGCAGGGATACGGACGCGACCACCTCCAGGTTTGGGCCCCCTTCGCGCGGCGACAGCCCGCAGTCCGTATGAGAATCCGGAAAATTTGCTCCGGGATCGAGAGCATGACTAGCGCCTTTCCCGGCGCACTCTGTCTTTCGGTCCATGAGGCCACTCCATCTGCCTCGGGCATGTGTGCGCAATTGGATCCGATGCAAGCGCTCCCACGGCCACCCGACACATGCCGACCCTGCCTGCTCCGGGCATGCACACACTGCAAAACGGGTCTGCATAGCTGACCATTGCGCTGCATCGCAGCATTAGCTAGCTATGGGGCAACGACGCGGCAACGTGTCATTGAGTTTCTTGGGGTCCTCTCCTCCTCCCTGGACCCTGGGAATTGGCGGCGGCCCTCTCTCCTCCTCCCTGAGGGTCGCCGCACCCTCAACCTCCCAAGACGACAGTCCAGCTCTAGTCACTGCTCCTGAAAAATCAGGATCGGTGACCTGTGCCTTGCGTATCTGATGCCGCTCCGAAGCCCTGATCGAGAAATCTAGCGCGTGCGGCGGGTCGCAGTCCTCAGAAGTCGTTTTGGATTGGGAACCACATCCGTTGAGAGGGCCGCGATGCACCCGAGGAAAAGAAAGGGTCCCGACACGATGACGGTTGCAAGGAAGATGCCAGCGTCCATGAAATTGCTTTCTGTCTAGTGGCCGGTCACGGAATTCGCGACGTCACCGAAAACGCATGCCGGCCGGCCGTTGTTCCCTCTTGTGCAAAGACCGGCGGAAACCCTGCTTTGCATCTCGGCGCCCATTTTCCCCTCAAAGCAGGAGATTTTTCATGGACGCCGATTACGACAAGAAAGCCCGCATGTTCCTCGAGGAGGACCCGGACACGCAAGACGCCCGCGACCAGGCGGCCGAAGCGATGGAGCGACGCAGGCCAGAAACGGATGGCCACTACTTCGATGCTTCGAAGATCTGGGAGTCTTGTGGGGCCGAGGTGGATCCGGCGCATCAGCGTTACCTGGGCCTCGAGGAGGTCACAGGGTTCCTGGCCGCCTCCGGCAAGATGTACCTGGTATCGGGAGACGGCATGATCGACCGCCTGAAGCTCTCCGCGGATGGGGACCTCACTCTGATCCGGGACTACGCGGACCAGAAGAACCGCCAGGCGGTCCTAGACCCAGAAGGACACAATCCTCAAGACATCACCGCGCGCCGGTACCTGCGGGACACTATCGCGGATGCCATCGACGCATCGGAAACGCTGACGCCCGACGAGATCGTGGAAGCCGGCCTTCGTGCCGACAAGCTTTCCGCCATGTTGACAGAGGGGTTCGCGGCCGCCCACTACGGCAGCCGCGAGAACGCGCCAACCGTCCGGATGACCGCGAAACACGGCGACGAGAAGGTCGCCATCGTCAAGCGTGCCGAGGACAACGCGCCGCACGCGGCCTCCAACATGTCCGGGCCGATGGCGGCCATCACCAATGCCGTCAAAGGCGCCATGACGAATATTTCGGCCTCCGTGGACCGGCTGAAGTCGAAGCCTGCAGTGATGGCCGCTGCAGGCGCCACGACGGCCGTCGCAGTAATCGGCGCGGGCATGATGGCAACGACCCTGGCCGACATGGGACAGCCTGCCGAAAAATCAGAACCTCGGGCGCAGGTCCTGTACAATTCGGCCACTGGTCATGTCGATTTCGCAGTCGTCGATGGCAATGAAATCTCCATCATGCGCGACCTCGGCACCAGAAATTCGTTTGAGACGATGCGGGCGACCACCAAGAACTCCTATTTAACCAACATTGCGTCCAATGTCGCGGCACGGGTTGACGGCCTGGACCCGGACCACGTGGTGATGGGACTACAAGATGTCATGGAAGTGCAGGCGGAATGGCGTGAGAAGCAAGGCCGGCCCGCAAGGGTCGAACTCACATTGCTCGCTGCCGACGACGCCATCACAGTCACTCACACCGGCAACCAACTCTTGGCCGATCCTGTTTCCCAAGCCGACTACCTCGCCGAGCAGGCTCCCGTGCAGATGGCTGGGAAAGGCGACCTCGAAGATTACACTTTCGACAACAGCGACGACGATCTGCAAGACGTCCTGGAAAGAAAGATGCGGATCGCCTTGGAGTTGGTCGAGATGCAGTGGTCACACCAATCTTACATAGACAAGCAGACCAGTGACTACCCGCGTGGCCGATACATCGAATTGCCTTCGGTCGAGCTGGACCTCGACCGCAAGTACTATGACGCGAACAAGCCGGAAACACCGGACGCATCACCTGGTCTCGGCCGCTGAAGTTCCTCCAGTTCCACCCGCGTGTCAGACGCCATGGTGGAGCTGGCAATCCGCCGCAGCTATTCGCCCCAGAACCTGCGAAACCTCATCAGGCATCATGATTTTCACGGGAAGCCGCCGGAGCAGAAGCAGGTGATCGACGCCCTGAACAACAAGCCCGGAGTCGTCGAACGGAAAACAATCTATGAGCGTTTGAACCAGTGGCTGGTGGATTACCGGGATCTGCGCGACATGGCGGAGGCGTTCGCCTGACCGTCCGCGCTCACTGTAGCCCTGAAAAATCAGGATCCGGCAGTCTCGACCGGGTCCTGATCAGCCTTGTGGCTTGTGGCTCTCGTCGACCCTCTCCCGCAGGCCCTTCCCGGCCTTGAAGAAGGGCACGAATTTTTCCTCGACGTTCACTGCTTCACCGGTGCGGGGGTTCCGGCCCTCCCGAGCGGGTCGATGCCGAACCGAGAAGGCTCCGAAGCCTCTCAGTTCGACCCGGTCTCCCCGGGCGAGGGTTTCCGTGATCTCTTCGAAAATCGTGTCGACGATCACATCGGCCTCTCTCAACGTGAGATGAGGGTTCTCGTCGCAGATTTTCTGGATGAGTTCCGACTTGATCATGTTGTCGCCCTACAGCTGGTTATTCGGCGTTTAGCCTACATGCAAAATTCAGATTTTGCCAGCATTGACGGGCCCTTGGCGCGTTGTTGTTTCCGGAGGTCTCCCCCCGAGGGACGCGGAATCCTCGGACCTGGGTAACTCGTCGTGCGGCATTCGCCGAAGAACACAACCACCACGGTACTCAGACGAGGAGCAACAATACTTTTAGGCGACATACACAACCTTCGCGATCCTCAAGAACAGATGCCTTATACTTATTGTTGAATCTTCGATAATCCATTGCGTGGAAAGATATCGGCTGATAGGACCCCGCGGAGTCACGTGAATAGTAAACGTTTTGAGGTGTTCAATGGAGCCGTTTTGGGGGTTGGTAGGGTTTCTGGCAGGTGTTGCCGGCCTCTGCGAGATCATGGAATCTTGGTTCAAGCGCAGGCGACATAAGAAGCTCAATAGATACTACAAGCACCCCAACACCAGGCCGAGCCAAGGCTAGAGACGGCGCTTCACTGGAGCGGTCGCATGGCGCCGCTCCCGGTGTCTTCCGTCACGCTATCGATCCCGGCTGTCTCCTGCGCTCTATCTACGGCCGGGATCGTTACGCTCAAGCTTCGCGAGGCTGGGAACCGCCGCGGTGAGAACGCCGGCCCCTGTGTCTCCGAAGAGTTCATAGACACCGGCGCCACCCTCGATCACATCATTTCCACCTAGGCCGGCACGGTGTCGTTAGAAGGCCGCGCGCCGACCGTCGAAAAATGCAAAGGCGAGCCTACAAGAACAGAACCATCTTCGTGGCATTTTCTTGCGCGCAGACCGGTCTAACGATAAATTTTCGCCCCATTTGACTGAATAGAATCGAACCTGAAGCTTATCTGTTGTGATGCATTTTTATGCAGAAAAGCGGAGATCCGCTCAAATCAATCCGGTCGCCGGTGATTTTTCGCCTGAGTCAACCCGTGAAAAAGTGCGGGGTAACATGCCTGTCACTTACATGTTATCTTATACTCAAAGGTGGGGGCGCCTATATCGAGAGCGGGACGAATGCGAAGCGACACACTTTCAATTAAATGCCCAAAATGTGGCGGATGCGCTGATTTCCTGGAGCCTTTCAAGTTCACGAACGGAATTCGGGCAGATGATCTCCCTGAAAACTTCAAACGATGGGGGCGCCTGATCGTCGAGGAGTTGTTCCCTGATCACTTCGCCTGGGTAGATCCGGAGATCTCCAAGCCCAGATTTCTGCAGTCAACGGATGATGATGGGCCGGGGTATCGCTTGAACCACCGTGGTATGCTTGACTGCAAGAAATGTGACAGCTTTGAGAAAGTGGCTATCGACTGGCCTCTCGATGCATACTGGCGATGGAATATCAAAGGGTTTGAACTTCTGGCGCGCAATCGAGAACATGCACTGGAGATACTGTCATACCTTCGAGAGCGACCTCGCCCGCCACTCAGGACACCGGGACTGAAACATATCCCGACGCCACTTCTACAGGAAAAGCATGCGGTGGAGGTAAGTGCCCAAATGGCGCAGGACTTGATGGCTGCCTGATCTAGGCGCGTGATCTAGCAATAGAGACCTTGCTGCCAAGACCGACGCCAGCGCTCTGGATGGAGCAATTCATGAGATCGTTTTTACCTCTCAACAAAGCGTTCATCCCGCCACTGTACCAACAATGCAATGCAAAGACCCCCGGGCCCGCGTTCGGGGTTTCATGGGTCGTTGTGGCCACGGCGTCCTGCCAACACGAACGTCAACGGCTTCCTATCTCCCGTTAACGACTTTCTATCCTTCGCTGGAATATGAAGAGGAGACCATTTGAGCGAAGCATAGATGTTGTCTTACACAGAGGAGATCGAAGCCATCGTGGCGCGCCATCGGAACGCGCTACAGGCTCGTATCCAGTCTCGCAAGACGGAGCTCCTGGAGGAAAGCACCGGCCATCACATGGCCTTCGCGGCGCTGGGCGTCTCGGCCGAGGATGCGACGAACATTGATCTCCACCAGAGTATCAGTCGCCTCGTCTATCGCCACACGGGAACGATGATGGAGGAGGTCGCTCGGCATTGCCTTCAGCGGGCCTTCCCGGGGGCAGGCCGTGCCCTGATCCCCAACACGGTCGGCGACAGCCCCAAGAAATTCGAGATCGATTGCCTGGTCGAGGACACCGATGCCATCGAGATCAAGTGGCGGGATGCTACCACCGACGGGGATCACGTCCGCAAGGAGGCCCAGCGCGTCGAGGCCACCCGGGATGCCGGCTACACGCCGGTCCGCCTGATGTTCTTCGAGCCAAAGCGCCCGAGCGCGATCCGGATCCAGAAGAACCTCGCGGCCCACTACCGCGGCGTGGGCGGGTCCTACCACAAGGGAGATGACGCTTTCAGGTTCATCCGCGAGCAAACCGGGATCGACCTTCGGACGATCCTTCAGGAGCAGCCCACCGTGCATTGAGGCTGGAGTGTCGACATCCTGATTTCGGTGCTCTCTCACTTGCGCCGCGTCGCGGGCCTATTCGAGATCGTCGAAAGCCGGGAAATCATGCTCGAATCCATGCACCTCGAGATAGCCGACAGGCACGCTTTCGGTCAGCCAGACACCGTTGTCGGCTTTGTAAAAGACGTGGCCATCCTGGGCCATGCGTTGGGCGGCCACACGGAGAATGACCGGGCTGCCATGCCGGCGTCCGACACTGAGCGCCGTGGATGCATGGTCATGTAGGTGAACGAAAATACGCTTCCTGCCGTCCAGACCGGTTCTGAAAATGGAATCCAGTCTCTTCGTGGCGGTCCCGTGAAGGAGGCTGACGGGCGGCTGACGTGGCTCGAGACCGAGATCGACCTGGAAGGAGTGACCCTGCGCGGCACGGATCCTGAATTTGTTGCGTGTGAAGCGGGCCTTTTCGTCGGACTGGACGATCTCGTGCAGCTCGGAGCGGGTCATCGACACTCCCACCCCACGGCAGCCGTTCAGGATGTCGGATTCGGCCGCCCAACCGCCTCGGTCGAGCTCTATGCCGATCAGGCCTGGCTCATGGCGCAGTACGCGCGCAAGCAGGCGGGATTTCTTCTCGAGGTCTGGCATGACGCACTCTCTGTTCTCCTGCCGAAATCCGTGCCCGAACACGCAGACCCGGTCAACACTATTCTTATGACTTGCACGAAATCTTCGCATGTGACACATGAATAGATTAGAAAAGGGAGACCCCATGTCCATGCACCCCAAGTCGCCCGTCTCGGCATACGATGCCAACGGGGAACTGACATCATTTGCCCGCGAGAGTGTCATCCGGATGGCCTCGAATTTCGAGATCAGCTCCATGTTGATCGCCGCCAACGACGACATGGAATACGACGGACTGCTGGACCTGGTCGAGAACCGCGGCCTGGGCCTGGCCCGTTGGGACAACGCGAAACTTTCCGATCACTGGGACAACATTAAGGACGACTACTTCGCGCTCCTCGACGCCGGGAAGCTGGTCTTCGACCACGAAGACCCGGAGATCGTGCCCCTTGAATGCCCGACAACGATGCTCAAGATCGAGGGCAAGGACGGCGCCGAGCTGCAGATCGAACGCAACGATCTCATCGAGCGCCTCGTCATCACCGCGGCGGCCCAAGCGATCAACAGCTGGGAAGACTTCGGCGACACCGATTTCATCGACAACGCGCAGCTCGAGGGCACCACCGGTCTGCACAACTTGACCGACAAGGAACTCCTCCGCGAGTGGCGCGAGGCCCGCAACAGCTTTTACTTCAAAGCTTTCGCCGGCACGCTGAAGCACGACATCCCCGCGGCGGATCCGGAGCACGACCTGCTCACGGCCGATGTCTTCCCGGGGCCGGCGTGATCATGGGCCCGGCGCCGATGGCGTCCTGACCAAGACAATCCATGTCTTTCACTTTCACGAAGGCCGGCACATCAGATTTTAAGAAAAAAAGAGGAGAGACCAATGACAACCGAAGCACGCCTGCGACTCGAGGACCACCAGCCGGACGAGGCGCGCGACTCTCGTGCGCCGGCCAGCATCGATGCCAAGCTGTCGCTGAAGGACGACGCGGTCGAGCTGCACACTGACGACGGCCGCTCGGTCTGGATCGAGCTCGAGAACGATCACGTCCGCGTGCACACCTACAACCGGTCGCACGAGGCGCCCATGAACCTCACCATTCCGGTCGAGGGCGAGATCGAAGTGGATGACCACGACTACAACCAGGAGCTCTCCAGCGACCGTCACGACACGCCTCTCTGGTAAAGGCCGCGCCGGAAAGATCCTGAAAATGCTGAGATCGATTTTCAGACTGTTCCGCGACCCCGCGAAACGGAACCTGGTGGGCCAGCACATCATCGTGCAGCCCGCCGGTCTCGCATGCCCGAAGGCGGCCGAGGCCCTACGCCGCGCGGTCGCGAGGTCCCATAAGGCGGATGACTTGCCCTGGGTCCTTCATGATCTGCGAAGCGCGCACTATCCGAGCCACACTCTGAATTCGATCTCCGGGCGCCACCAACGCGCCACCCCGGACAGGCACCCGCTGGTCGTCATCAATCGCGACTGCTCCGTTCAGGGCGCCATCGATGCCGGACGCGCCCGGGACGCCGGCGTGACCGTCGTGATGGCCGCCAGGACGCCGTCCGACTACGCGCTGGTCAACAGCATGTTGTTCTCGCGCATGGCCGTTGACTTCCCGCTGCGCGCCCACCGCACCCGGACCGGAAAATTCAGGATCTCGGTCTCGGAGACACCCGACCCGCTTCGACCGACCAAACAGGGCCCTGCCCCGCGTCGGCGCATGAAACGAGGAGAACTCATCCATGACCACAGATATTGAAATCAGCGAACCGGAACTGGAACGTGCCCAGTACGTCATCGAGATCGATCAGGCGGACCTGCAGGCGATCTCGGAGGCCGAGGCCGAGGAAAAAATCGATCCGGCAGATCACCTGGAAAGCCGCATCGTCCAGAGACCACGCTGGATCCAGGGACGACGCTGGGTCCCGGATAATTCCGAAGTCGAAGGGGTCGAGAGCCTGTTTTTCGATTCCGAGTGCGACGGCCTCATCCAATACGAGGTCCGCGGAGAGGACGACACGCCCGAGCTGCACGAGCGGATCCGGGACATCGTGCGGGAACAGGTCAAGGTGGCCCGCGAAATCGCGCAACAGGAAGACCTCTCTCCCGCGCCATGACCCCAAAGGACACGCACCATGCAGACAGACATCACCATCGGAGCGCCTGAGGCCCAGCGCACGGCTTACTGCATCGAGGTCGACACCGAGTCCTTCCGGATCCTCTGCAAGGCGGAGAAATGGGGGGAGCTGATCGACTACGACGACCACCTTCTCGTACGCCTCGGGGATCCGCCGGCCGGTACGCGGCGCGAGCCAGAGGTCGATGGCATCTCGAACGTTGAGTACGATGGCCACTTCGGCGCCGCGATCCACTATGATCCACTATACGGTCGATGCGGAGGACGACACGCCGGAGCTGCACGCGCGCGTTCGGGAGATTGTCCGGGACCAAATCGAGACGGCCCGCCGGCTGACCGCTGAGCCGGTATCCGCGCCAGGACCATGGGGCGGCTCGCCTTGAAATGGATCGAGCCGACTTGACGTACCTCGGCACCGAACTCTGTAATTCAATTGAGCAGGCGTGCTCTCGGTGCATAGTGAAACGAATGCGAGACATCAGATGAGATCCACCTCCGCAATCCTGCTTCTGATCGCGCTGGGCGCATGCGCTTCCCCACAGGAGAAATGCGCCGCCGAAGCACGGACCCGTCTGAGCGAGCTGGAAGCACGTATCGAGATCGTGGAGGGCAACATCGAGCGCGGCTACGCCATCTACGTGTCCCGCGAGCCTCGCACATCGGTTGGCATCTGCACCGGCAGCGGTCGCGGCAGGATCGGCGTCTCTACCTGCATCGGGACGGACAACGGCCCGCGCGAACAACCCGTCGCCATCGATGTCTCCGAGGAGCGCAAGAAGCTCGAGCGACTGCGCGGGCAGCTGGCCGAGCGGCAAGTCGCCTACCAATCGCGCGTCTCCCAGTGCCGGCAGACCTACCCCGACACATAAAAAACGGCGGGCTCGATCCGAACCCGCCGCAGTTGCCTTGCTAAGGCTGTCTGTCCTGTCCCCGATACCGAGCCTGTCAGGCTGCCTTGGTGGCAGTCTTGGCAGCGGTTGCCGCCTTCCCCGCGGTCTCCTCGCCGGCCTTCTGCGCGATCCCGGTGAACTCGCCACCGGCGGACTGCGCGATCTCGGCAAGTGCCTCGGTGGTGCGCTGGCCGACCTGCATCTGCGCCTGCACGAAGTCGCTGAAAACTTGGCCATAGGCCGTCGGTTCGCTGCGCGCGGCGGTCAGCGTCCGCACGTTCCCGAAGGCCTCCTTCGCGGATCCGGCCACGACGTCCGTTGCCTTCGAGGCGCTGTCGAACATGACGCCCGCGAGCTTCTCGTTGAATTCGGCCGCAGTCTTGAAGCCGTCTTCAAACGCCTTGGTGTCCATCATGTTCGGCATGTCGGCGAACATCTTCGTGAAATCGGTCTGGTTTGCCATGTCGTGTCTCCTTTCGGGGCCCCGTTCCGGGCTGTGTTCCTGAGTTCTCATCATACATGATTGCTGCAGTGCAGCATTTCAACCCCCAGGTCGCGCATCAGGCCTCCAAAACTCCGCACCGGCACCAAAGCCGCAGCTCCAAGTGTAGGGTCTCGTTCCTGAACGTCGCGGTCTCGCCAGCAGCCCAGTGACCGGTCTTCCCGCATGGGTACCATAGCGGGCTCCAATCTTTTCTCCCGCGCAGGACGGGACGGAAGGCGAACCCTGACCCACGTCGCCGCGTGCTATCTCCGGTTGGTCTTCAAGGGACCTGACGACCTCTGCGAAGCCTCCACAAGTCATGAATAGAACTGAACAGCATTGAGCGAAAACCGCGGGCTGAGCGATACTTTATTCTTGCTGCGCCAACCGTCATGTTTTAACCTTTTCGAAACTGCCAGAAGACGGAAGGGCACTCCCATCTCAACTGACCAGAAAGAACTCCCGCCGCACCTGAGACACACTCCTGAAGGAGAAACCATCCTCAAGGTTGCTCACGAGCTCGGGTGGACGCCAAACCAAAAAGCAATTCTAAATATTTGGAACAAGCACAAACCTAGCCGTTCCGAAAACCGGATCCGGGAGTCCATCCAGAAGTACATCGATAGGCGCAGCCGTCCTCTTCTCACAGCAAGTCAAGTACGTCATCGACTAGGGATTTCGCACGAGGAGTTTGTGAAGTGGTGGCGCGCTGGGCGCATCCATACCAGTAATGGCATCAGCGGGCGTAACATCAGCGGGCGCCCCAACCGTCCCAACCCCCCAAAAAATAAGCCAAGGTTCTCGGAGGCCGATGTCAATTCCTGGATGCCTCTCGTCTCGGCATGGGAAGAAGATGAGCGCGCCCAAAGGAAAGCCGACAAAAAACGGCGCAAGAAAGTCCGGGAAGATCTTTGCATGGACGCACCTGGGCAGGCCTATCCGGTTGCTCGCAACATGGAGCGTCGGATCGTCTTTCATTCTGGCCCAACGAACTCCGGCAAGACCCACGAGGCCTTGAAGCAGCTCGCCGCCGCGCAGACCGGGATCTATGCAGCTCCGCTGCGACTGCTGGCCATGGAGGGATACGACCGCCTCAACGAACTCGGTGTGGATACCGGCCTCCGAACCGGAGAGGAAGAAATCGGCGTCCAACACTCAACGCACCTCTCATGCACCATCGAGTCATTGTCTCCGGATCGGGAAGTGGATGTCGTCGTCATCGATGAGGTGCAGATGTTGTCTGATCCTGATCGCGGTGCCGCATGGACCAGGGCGCTACTGGCAGCACCAGCAAAGGAAATCCATCTGGCCGGGGCGGCCGATGCCCTGCCCTGGATTGAAGCGGTCCTCGAACAAACTGGTGAAACCGTCGAAATCATCGAGTACGAGCGCAAGTCCGAACTCCATGCTCTCAGCCAACCTGTCAAAAAATGCAAGCCCGGTGATGCAGTGGTCGTCTTCTCTCGCCGACAAATCATGGCCACCCGCGCGAAACTGCGCGGGAAAGGAAGGAGCGTCGCCGTGATCTTCGGTGCCCTCCCACCGGAGGTCCGCCGCCGGGAAGCCGAACGATTTGCGACCGGAGAAGCAGAGGTCCTTGTCGCGACGGATGCTATCGGCATGGGCCTCAACCTGCCGATCAAACGTGTGATCTTCGGCGCAGTGGTGAAGTTCGACGGCTACACTAACCGTTTTCTCGAGCCTCACGAGATCCGCCAGATTGCGGGTCGTGCCGGGCGTGGCCACGACAACCCCGGCTACGCCGGAGTTTTGTCAGGCCTCGACGAGACCATTGTTCAAGATGCACTGGACGCAGACTTCGAAGACGATGATCTGGACTACGACTGGGAGAACCCTGGCGTGAGGTTTCGCCCTGAGTTCTTGTCCAAACTCCCGGAGCCGGCAGGCTGGAGCACGTACATTCACGACATCCGCTCGTATCGCAATGTCCTCCCGCCAGGATGGCGACTGGACACTGGTCCCGATCTCGATCTGGCAGCAGAGATCGCGGACAAACACGAAGCAGCCACTGATGAGCGTGCGCCCTTCTGCTTCACGGCGCCCATCGGGGACGATTCCCTCGATCCGGCGACAAAAGCACTTTCCGCCGGCATGGCCTCGCTTCGGAAAAAGGGGACCTGGCCCGTTCCGAAAACGCCCTCTTCGAAACCGGGTACAGATGCAAAACTGTCCCGATGGACGGAGATCGGACGCTGCCTGACCGTTGCGCGCTGGTTCTGCCGCCAGGACCGAGGACAGCGGATCAATCAGGCAGAAGTCGAGACGCAGTGGGAAAAGTACACGGCCGGCCTCATGGAAGCCATGGCATCGCGGGACCTCTTCCAGAGAACCTGTCCGGATTGCGACAAGCCACTTCCATGGTCGCACCCCCACAGGTTCTGCGACGCCTGCTTTTTCACCGATCATTTCGATGACTATCTCTGAAAACAGGACTGAAGAGCATTCTCCGCTGGACGGTAGCGGAAGTCTGCCACCGTCCAGCGCGTTGAGAGACATTGAACAGAAAGAAGGACCAAAGATCTCTTGAAACACCCCAATCGCTACCCCAAACACTCAGGTGACAAAGGCACCGTGTTCGGCGGCATCTGCAACACCACGCGATGTAACCAAAACGATGCCCAGTTCTTCAATGTCGGCACTCATGGCTACTACTGCGTCGGCTGTGCGCGCGGCATCAACCGGTTCACGCCCGGCCTGTGCGCACGTGTTGATCACGACCTGGATCTGGAAGAAATGGATGCCCAAGCGGCTCAGATTCGGCCGGCCTCATGAGCTGCCCGGGATCCGCCCGCGCTTTCTCGGCAGCCGAGCCCGACTGGCTCGAGCAGGCCAGCGACCAGCTCTCCCAGCTCCACAGCACTCTCGAAGAACTGGGAGACACGAGTCTTCTGGACGCCTTTGAGGCTTTCGACGATGCACTTCGAAACGCGGAGAGGCGACGATCCCTCGAAGCCTCGGACTGATCTTTCCGGCATCACCACAAAAAAGACCAGGCGCTGGGCCTGGTCCTCGATGCATCGCAATGACCCCCAATCAGGGCGCCGGCGCCGCGGGCTCCGGCCGCTCGATGGGCTGCATTTCCAGCGTCCGGGTGTTCAACTCGCTGACGTTCAGGCCCTTCCAGGAACCCTCGTTATAGTTCTCCGCGATCTCGTCCCAGAACTCCGCGGAATTCAGGTCCGCATCACCATCGTACCCGAGTTCCGTCGCGACCTGGGCAACCGCGTCCCGGCGATTTGGGAATGTCATCGCGGTCTCACGGAAGTCGTTATTGAAGTTCACGACGAAAAGGGTGTCGGGGTCGAGGTCTTTCTCAGCCTCCGGTGCCATTTCCGGCATCTCCAGCAGGCGCTGGATATCGTCCTCCTTCTCTCCGAGCGGGCCCAGCGCCTGCAGGCACGGGTTGTCCCACTCGCCTTGCATCCGGGCCCGAATGCCTTCCAAGGCTTGCTCTGCGGTCATCTTGGTCATGGTGGATATCCTTGTCTGTTGCTGACGGAGATGGTCGCCCGCATGCAATTCTCTAGTGGACCTCAGTGCTGTTTTCCGACTTGGCACTCAGGCTCCAGACCTCCGTTCAGAGAGGGTGTGCGGTCAACAAGCGGTTGACTAGAGCACCTCCATGCACCATATTCCCAATATGGGAACAGTGGAGCAGGAATGCAGGTCATTGCCAAGTCGACCCTTCGGGCATTTTGGTTGCGCGAGCCCAGGGCCGAAGCTCCTTTGCAGGCATGGTATGCAATCGCTGACAAGGCCGATTGGGCTGGCCCGGCGGACGTGAAGAGGGCCTTCGGAACGTCCGTCGACTTCGTGGGAGATAACCGGGTTATCTTTGACATCGGAGGCAACAAATACCGCCTGATCGTCCACTTCGCTTACCCGTATCGCCGGGCGCTGATCAAGTTTATCGGCACCCACAAAGAGTACGACAAGATCAACCCGGAGACGATCTGATGGACATTCGACCGATCCGCACCCAAGACGATCTGGATTGGGCTCTGGCTGAAATCACCCCCTACTTCGACAATCAACCCACGCCGGGAACGCCAGAAGCTGACCGTTTTGACGTGCTTGCAGAGCTCATCGAGTCCTATGAGGATCGCCATTTCCCCATGCCGGAACTCGAGCCCGTGGATTTGCTTAGGGCCCATATGGAAGCCACGGGACGTACCCAGAAAGATTTGGCCGACCTGCTCGGGTCTCGTCCTCGTGCCTCAGAAGTACTGAACCGCAAGCGCGCGCTGACTGTAGAGATGATCTATAAAATCAGTAACGAATGGCACGTCCCGGCTGAATGCCTTGTGAAGCCGTACCAACTAGACCTCGAGCCTGCTCACCGCGGTGTTCGATCCCGCCCTTCCAGTCGATTCTGAAGCGGGGAGTTGGAAGTTACTCAGCGCCGTCGCGGACCGAATGCCGGTCGGTTACTTCTCGGCTTCCCGTGCATTTGCCGCCAGCTGTCAGTAGCCATGCCACGGCCATCAGCCCGAAAAGAGCCATGACTAGAACATAGACTGGCAACACAAATTCCAGCCGGCCGGCCTCTTCGGTGGAGACCTCGAGAACCAGGGCGACGATGGCGAACGCCAGATGCAGACCCGCGAGACACGTCCCGAGATATGCTCGCGTCTCGCGAAATGACTTTCGGGGATCTGTCGCGTCAGGCGTCATCGGACTCCAACCGACATGATCCCGGCCATGAACTGCAGCTGGAAGCCGATAGCTGTGCGAACTCCCCGGGTGGCTTCCCGAGCGAAGCGCTGCGCTGCTCGATCCTGAATTTTCAGGAAGTCGACCGGGTTGCGGGCGTCGGGCAGCGCCTCGATGGCCTCGATGCCGATCTCCACGAAATTCAGGAAGCGCGACCGGGCACCGGCCGCCATGTCGAACGGAAGGGTCGCCAAGCGGCTGGCGGAATGGGCGTCATCGTTGTGGTCAGGCATTCTGAAATCCTCTGTCTGGAATGCCGATGTGGTACCCGGCCCGGGTTGCCGCCGATTTAAGACCGGTCGCCAGCCTGTTCCTCGGGAGAGGGCGTCGTCTGCTGCCCGGCCGCCGCGGCCCAGAAGGCGGTCATGAAATGCATGGTGCTGCGGGCGAACTCGGACTGCATTTTCATGATGTCCGAGACGCTGCGCGCGGTTCCCCAGGCATAGAGCGCATCCGCTCCGACCTGGAACTGGTCGCCGGCCGACTTCTGGGCTGATCGCATCCTGTCACCACCGGCATCGGACAGGCTTCGAAGGTGCGCATGGATGGCGGGCGTCGTTGGATCAGGCATGTGGAAACTCCTCCTCCACACAGGATACGGTCGCGCGATTTCCGGAGGGTTTCGGAGTCACTTCTACAAAGAAATCGGGTGTTTACCCGGATCTGTCATCTGCGGGTCACTGATAAAGGCCCGACAACATGAAGAACAAGAAACACGACTCCTGGTCTACGGAGACCCGCACGGAAACTACGCACCGCTGATCGATGCCTGCAGTGCGAAACGTCCCGACGCGATGCTCATCGCCGGCGACATGACGGCCCCGAAGGATGAGCCCGAACGCATCCGTCCGATCCGCTCGGAGCTGGCCGAGCTCCTGGAGGAAGACATCGAGATCATCTGGACCCACGGGAACCACGACACGGACTCCCCCGAGATCCATGACGCTACCTTCGAGAGCTTTCCCGAGGGGCACCTGCACGGCGGGGTCCGTACACTGAAAAGCAGCGGGCTTCGGGTCGCGGCGCTGGGCGGCGTCTTTCGCGGGCAGATCTGGTACCCGGAGATGCACTACGAGGACCCGGCACGTTACCAATGCCCGGAGACCTTCCTGCAGGAGAAGGACTGCGCCTGGCGCGGCGGCCTTCCCTTGCGTCATCGCAGCTCGATCTTTCCGTCCGACGCCGAGCGCATCAAGCAGATCGGCGCGGATATCCTCCTCACTCACGAGGCGCCCAGCGCCGTGTCACCGCACGGCTTTCTTGCCCTGGATCAGCTTGCTGACGACATGGGGGCCAAAGTGATCTTTCACGGCCACCACCACATCAGCTACGCGGACGAGCTCATGAACGGCATCCAGGTGCGCGGTCTTGGTCTCGCGGAGCCTGTGCGGGTGTACGTGTGACGAGAGCCAAGGAAGCTGACCGACATCATTTCTTGCCAAGGTCACACCGAATCGAGTTTCATTTTTCATATTATTTTGTTGAAAAACTCGCGCTTGATCGAGGGGCATCTTGCTGATTCAATTCCGCCAACGGGCGGGAGGAATGGCGATGATGGGATCCAAGCAGGAGGCGCAGCCAGCGCTGTTCTACGAGTTCTCGCTGGAAGATCACGTCCCCCGGGATCATCTGCTTCGATCCATTGATCGGTTCGTCGATCTCAGCAGCATCCGCGCCTACCTTGCCGATTTCTACAGTCACACAGGGCGCCCCTCCGTCGATCCCGAATTGCTGATCCGCATGCTCCTGGTCGGATACTGCTTTGGTATCCGGTCCGAGCGGCGGCTCTGCGAGGAGGTCCATCTGAACCTGGCGTATCGCTGGTTTTGCCGCTTGGACCTCAGCGATCGGGTTCCGGACCATTCCACCTTCTCGAAGAACCGCCATGGTCGTTTCCGCGAGAGCGAACTGCTCCGCCACCTGTTTGAGACGACCGTCGCGCGGTGCATCGAAGAGGGCCTGGTCAGCGGACAGCGCATGGCCATCGACGCGAGCCTGATCGAAGCCGATGCCAACAAGCAGAACTCGACTCCGAAGGAGGAGTGGGATCCGGCGCAGGTCGATCCTGCTGATGCCCCGCGGGCCGTTCGCGAGTATCTTGAGACTCTGGACGAGGCAGCGTTCGGTGCTGCCAGCGAGGTGCAGCCGAAGTTCACGTCGCATTCCGACCCGGCCAGCCAGTGGACGGCCGCACGTAAGGGTCCGGCTTTCTTCAGCTATTCTGACAACTACCTGATCGACACCGACCATGGCGTAATCGTAGATGTCGAAGCCACCAGGTCCATTCGGCAGGCCGAGGTCGGTGCGACCAAGACCATGCTGGAGCGTGTGAAGACCAAGTTCGCCCTCCATCCCGAACGCCTGATCGCGGACACGGCCTATGGCAGCGGGCCGATGCTGGGCTGGTTGGTCGAGCGCAAGATTGCCCCGCATATCCCCGTTTTCGACAAATCCGGACGATCCGATGGGACTTGGACACGCGTCGACTTTGAATGGGATGCGGAGAACGACCAATACATCTGCCCCGAGGGGCATGAGCTGAAGCAGTTCCGCCGGAACTATTCCGATCCGAACCGCGGGCCAACCGGCAAGGGCACAGCCCGCTATCGGGCGCTGAAAGAGGTCTGTCAGGCATGCCCATCAAAAGCGAAGTGCTGCCCGAATGCGGATGCCCGCAAGATCACTCGCGAAGAACATGAAGATGCCCGGGAGGTCGCTCGCGAGATCGCCAAAACCGAGCAGTATGTGATCTCGATGAAGCTGAGGAAGAAGGTCGAGATGCTCTTTGCCCACCTCAAACGGATCCTTGGCCTGAACAGGCTGCGATTACGTGGTCCACGCGGCGCAAATGACGAATTCCTTCTTGCCGCAACCGCCCAAAACCTCCGCAAACTGGCCAAGATCCTTCCTGCACCGCAGCAACCGCGAAAAGCCTGACAGGAAAGGCGCACGCCCCGTGTTCTGCAATCGATATTCTGCGCTTGCGAACGGGTGTTTTTCCACAGAATCATATTGTTGAAGATTTTGGGAGGGAATGATGAAGCGCATTGTATTTTTGGCCCTGGTTGGCCTGGGCGTGGCAGCGTGCCAGGCCACGCCGGAAAACATGGGCAGCCAAACCATGGAGACAGCCACGGTCGTCGACACGTTCATCGGTAAGCGTCTGGTGACCGAAAATGGCGGAGTGTTCCTGTTCAACCCTGATGGAACGGTTGGCGGGAGCCTCCGCGGAGAGGAAATCGTCGGCACCTACACCGCCGATACTCAGGAAGTCTGCAGCACCTATTCTGCGCCGGAGTTCCTGACCGGCCGCGAATTCTGCAGCGTGCCCGTGATTTCCGACAACACCGTCGTTTTCGAGCGGCGTGATGGCAGCAGCTCTCCGGTCTACATGATCGAGGGCTAGGCTTGGATTTGTAGCCAACGGATGACGGTGGCCTCGGTCCGTCCTGCTCGAAGGCCGATTGACCTGCAGGTGCAAATCCATACATATGGGAATATGTCGGACAAAACATCATTCCCTGCCGTGTCTTATGATACGGACGCAAGGCCGGAGAAACGCAAGAACGAGTCCATTGCAGACTGGCTGGGACGCCAGATCGTCTCGGGCACCTATGCCTGCGGCGAGGCAATTCCCAAGGAGATGGACTTCCTGGCCGAGACCGGCATCTCACGGGGCGCCTATAGAGAGGCTGTGCGTCGCCTGGTTGGCAAGGGTATGCTGGTGACCCGGACGCGCAGCGGCACCCGTGTCACGCCTCGCGAGAAATGGTCCCTGCTCGATCCCGACGTCGTGCGCTGGAGCTTCGAGACCGGAAAGCCGCCCGACTGGTATATCCGGGCCCTCTACGAGATGCGGGCAATGATCGAACCTCCGGCGGCTGCTTTTGCCGCCGAGCGGCGCACCGAAGAGGACTTGCAGCTGTTCCGCGATGCGCTGCACGCGATGCGTTACTGCGACATGACCGAGGACAGTTGGCATGCAGCCGACGCGAGCTTTCATCGCGCGATCTTGGTTGGCTCGCACAACCCGGTGCTGCATTCGCTGGAAGCGGGGATCTGTGCGGCGGTTGCCCACACGACGGCGTTTCGCTACCGCGACATGTCCAACCCGCACACGCGCAACCCCGTGGATGAGCATGCGGCGGTCTTCGAGCGGATCGAGGCCCGCGACCCGGTGGGCGCACGTCGGCTGATGACCGAACTCGTGGACACCGCGCTTCTGGATTCTCGGGGCACCACGGTTTTTGATCTGGGCCTCCCGACACTCAAGGGCTGAGCCGGCGCTCCATACGTCGTCATGTCCGGGAACTCCGATAAAAAATCACCCCGGCCGCAAAAGCCGGGGCGATACTTGCATGCGCGGCGTCGTGTAAGGCGGGTCAGCCCTTCACGCCGGAAGAGATCATCACTGCCTCGGTCACCCGTTTCTGGAAAATCAGGTAAGCGATCACCACCGGTGCCGCGGCCAGAAGTGCAACCGACATGATC
Organism: Salipiger mucosus DSM 16094; assembly: GCF_000442255.1. Classification (GTDB taxonomy): domain Bacteria; phylum Pseudomonadota; class Alphaproteobacteria; order Rhodobacterales; family Rhodobacteraceae; genus Salipiger; species Salipiger mucosus. The sequence continues at coordinate 124,759 of NZ_KE557274.1, forward strand.
CGCGCGTAGGCTACGCCGAAGGCATCGTTGACCTGCGTGATACCGACCGGAATGGTCATCATGTCTTCTGTCGTGATGACCAGGAACGGCCAGAGAAACGCGTTCCAAGTCATAATGAAGGTGATGATGCCCAGCGCCGTGGTGATGCCCCAGTTGAGCGGCAGGTAGACCCGGAACAGGAGTGTGTAGTCACCACCGCCATCCAGAACCACGGCTTCCTTCATCTCCTTGGGCACCGCGTCGAAGAATTGCTTGTAGACGATGATGACCACCGGCACGACGAGCTGCGGCAGGATGATCCCGCCCCAGCGATTGATGAGCCCCATGTCATTCATCAAAACAAACTGGGGCACGACCAGCGCCTGTGCCGGCACCATGAAGCTGCCCAGGACCACGAGGTAGAGCAACTTCCGCCCGGGGAACCGCATCTGGCTGAGAGCATAGGCGCACATCATACCTGTCACCAGCACGATGGCCGTGACGATGACCGAGGTGCCGATGGAGTTGATGTACCAGTCGATCAGGCTCGAGTTGAACAGCGCATCGATGTAGGAACTCAGGTTGAACTCGTCTGGAAGCAGTCCCGCTTCATCGGAAACCACACGGTTCTCGGACCGGATCGAGGTCACGAAGGCCCAGTAGAGCGGAAAGACCCAGATCAGCCCGCCGACCATCGTGAGGCCTGTGAGCGCAGCGTTCTCGATACGTCGTTGACGTGTCATTTATCTTTCCCTCCGACCCGCAGAAGCTGGAATTGGAGCACCGAGATCACGACGATCAGCAGGAAGAGAACCAGCGAGACCGCCGCGGCGTAACCACCGTTGTTGAGCTGGAAGGCCTCACGATAGACCATCAGCAGGAGCACGTAGCTCGAGTTGAAGGGACCGCCCTCGGACAGCAGGTAGACCTGATCGAAAATCTTGAGCTGCAGGATCAACTGCAGGGTCAGCACCAGCGCTGTCACGGGCCAGAGCAGCGGCCAGGTCACCCGGAAGAAGAGCTGCCGTCGCGTGGCGCCATCCAGCTTGGCCGCCTCGTAGAGCTCTTCGGGGATGTTCCGGAGGCCGGCGATGAAGAGCAGCACGTTGAAGCCGTTGGTCCACCAGATCGTCACCAAGGCCACGGCCGGCATCACCCAGAAGGGGTTCTTGAAAACCGGAACCGGCTTGCCGGTGAAGAACTCCAGCACCGGTTGCAAGATGCCGAACTGGAAATCCAGCATCCAGGCCCAGATCTGCGTGACCACCGATACCGGCAGAACGTAGGGCGTGAAGAAAAACACCAGCGCGAGTGCCTGCATTCGCCCCGACAGACGATTGACCGCCAAAGAGATCATCAGCGCGATGACCGTGGTCGGAACAACGGTCAGCAGGACAAAGTAGCCATTGTTGATGACGGATGTGTAGAACAGCCGGTCCGAGAACAGCCGTTTGTAATTGTCCCAACCGACCCATTCGCCCTCGCCGATCAGTGGCGCATCCGTAAAGCTCATCCGGATCACCTCGATCACCGGGTAGCCGAATACCAACGCGAAGATGGCCACGAAGGGAAGGATCAGCGAATACGCCGTCAGCCTGTGCCGCGACCTGTTGTGGATCATGGCCATGTTCTCAATTCTCCTCCCGAAGTCAGGAGCATCCCACTCGGTAGCCCCGAGCGGGATGCGATCCGTCTCAGTTCATGCGGCTTTGCAGTTCAGCCTTCATCTGGGCGACGGCGTCCTCGGGCGAGAGGTAACCGTGGATCGCCGGCGAGATGATGTTGACGGCCGCATCATAGGCCGGCGAGGCCACGCCCGCGACTTCGCTACGCGGGTCGTAGGTGGCATTCTCGGCGAGCGAAGAATAGGTCGCGTTCGGCTCCATGGCCGCAAACTCCTCGCTCTCGGCCACGGGCTTGTAGGCCGGGATGTGCCCTGCATCTGCCCACTGAATAGCGTGTTCTTCCATCCAGCCGATGACCGTCATGACCGCTTCGCGCTTTTCGGGGTCCATCTCCTCCTCGCCCTGGACCGGGATCGCCCAGGCATGGCTGTCCGCCCAGGTGGTCTGCTCGTCCATCAGCTTGGGAACCTCGACGGCGCCCCACTCGAAGCCCAGTTCACCGCTGTCCTGAAGGTCGGTCATCGTGGGGACTTCCCAGACGCCGTTGATCTGGAAGGCCGACTTGCCCGATGTGAAGAGGGCGACCGAGGCCTCGTAGAGCGCCTGCTCTGGCTGCCAGCCCTCGCTCTGCCACTTGGTCATGATTTCGACGGCCCGCTCGGCCATCTCGGTGCTCTCGCCGGGCAGGATCTCTCCGGAGTCGGAGATCAGCGTTCCGCCTTGCTGAGACAGCAAGGTGTAGAAGACCCGGTAAACCCCACCGTCATCGCCCGTGGCATAGGTCAGCGGTGTCTCGGAGCCGTTTTCGGCGGCAACCTGCATGGCCTCCTCGAAGTCGGAGACGCTTTCGATGCCGGTGAGATTGCCGTCGTCGTCGAGAAAACGAGAGCCCTCAAGATAGGACTTGTTGTAGTAGAGCACGACCGAATGGATGTCGAAAGGCACCGCGTAGAGCGTGCCGTCCGGCCCCTTGGCCGCCTCCACGGAGCCTTCGAAGAAGTCGCTTTCGCTCAGCCCGGCGGCCTCGAGATCTGCCTCGGTGATCGGTGTGAGGACCCCCTCCTCGAGGCCAAGCGGCATGCGGGAAAGGTGGTAGGTCATCAGGTCGGGGCCCTGCCCGACGGCGGCGGACGTCCGGATCTTGGTATAGAACGGCACACCCCATTCAAGGGTGGTCGCCTCGATCTGGATGTCGGAATGCTCCTCGTTGAACTGGCTGATCAGTGCCTTCATGCGCACGCCGTCACCGCCGGCGAAAAAATCCCACCAGGTGATGGTCTGTTGTGCCAGAGCCGGCGTTGCCGATCCGACCAGCGCCGCGAGCGCGGACGCTCGTGCAAGTGTCTTGAATGTCATGTTGTCCTCCTCCTGAATTTCGAGACGCAGGCGCGCCTCCCTCCTGTTACGGCCGCCCGGGCAGGCCGGCCTAACGAAGCCTTTCGCCCTCGGGTGTGAAGGCAAAGACCTTGTCCGCGGGCGCGCTGAGCTGCAGGTCACGGCCTTCAAGGCTCTCGCGGTTGCCTCGGCGTTCGAAGACGATGTCCTTCCCCGATGCCGAGCGCGAGTGGACATAGGAATTCCCGCCGAGCTCCTCGGCCACCTCGACCTTCACCGGCAATCCGCCGGTCTCGAGCGGCTCGAGATGTTCGGGCCGCACACCCAGCACCAGCTGCGTGCCGGCCCCGGGCTTCGGTCCCTGCAGCGCGACGCGAAGTTCGCCTTCCTCGGCGCGGGCGGTAAAGCCGCTGTCGTCGCTGTCGCTGACCACCGCGTCGACGAAATTCATGGCCGGGGAGCCGATGAAGCCCGCGACAAAGCGGTTGTCAGGATCGTCGTAGAGCGACAGCGGCCGGCCCGACTGCATGACGTGGCCGCCCTTCAGCACGAAGATGTCGTCGGCCAGAGTCATCGCCTCGACCTGGTCGTGCGTGACGTAGATCATCGTCGCGCCGATCTGGCGGTGAAGCCGCGTCAGCTCGAGCCGCATCTGCACCCGCAATTCTGCGTCGAGGTTCGACAGCGGTTCGTCGAACAGAAAGACATCAGGCTCGCGCACAATGGCCCGGCCAATGGCGACACGCTGGCGTTGCCCGCCGGACAGCGCGGAGGGCTTCTTGTCGAGATGGTCGGTCAGTTGAAGAATTCGCGCTGCCTCGCGCACCTTTTCTTCCCGCTCCGCGCGCGGGGCCCGTGACAGGCGCAGCGAAAACCCCATGTTTTCCGCCACGCTCAGATGCGGGTAGAGCGCATAGGACTGGAAGACCATCGCGACGCCGCGCTGTGCGGGCTCGACGGCGGTCACGTTGCGGCCGCCGATCTCGATCTTGCCGCCTGATGTCTCCTCAAGACCGGCAATCATGCGCAGAAGCGTGGACTTGCCGCAGCCCGAAGGTCCGACGAAAACACCGAAGTCGCCCTTGGGAACCTCCAGCGAGACGTCCCGGATGACATCGTGGCCACCGAACGACTTTCTCACGTTGGTCAGCTTCACTCCGGACATGGCTCAGACCCTCAGCCGCACGACATGGTAGGACAACGGCGCAAGGCTGCCGCCCAGGGTTCCATCCTCCACGGCGACGCCATTTCCCTTGGCGGGCGCGATTGCTTCGCTGCCGGGTCCGTTCGTGGCACGTAGGTTGTGGCCTGCCATCACCCGGTGATCGAGTAGCGTAGCGCCCTCGAAACCGGTCAGAGATACGCGCAGATCCGCGACTTCGGTCAGGTGCCGGTTCACGATGAAAAGCGTCACAGTGCCGCCGGCAGTGTCGTGGGTTGCAGCCACGTCGAGGTAGGGCACGTCGTCGGCAACCGCACAGTCATAGGTCGGACTGTCGACAGAGACTCTCAGAGCCGTGCCGCGGCCGTAGAGGCTGGCCAACTGGTAGGGCCAATAGATCGACTGTCGCCAGGCCGGTCCGCCGGGCTCGGCCCGGATCGGCGCAATCACGTTCACGAGCTGCGCGATGCAGGCGATCTTGACCCGGTCGGAGCGACGAATGAACTCGTTGAGCAGGCAGGCGACGAAGAGCGCGTCCTCGAAGTTGTAGTCCTCTTCCAGCAGGTCGGGAGCCTCCGGCCAGTCCCAGGACTTCCAGCGCCGATGATCCTCCTCGCGGATATGATACCAGACGTTCCACTCGTCGAAGCAGATGTGCACGTCGTTCGTCGCGCGCTTCTTGGCCTTCACGAAGTCGATCACGCCAGCGATGGACTGGATGTAGCGGCCCGTCTCCTCGACCTTGCCGAAGAAATTGAGCGTATCGTTGGACGAGTTGCCGAAATACTTGTGCAGCGAGATGTAGTCGACGTTCTCGTAGCATTCCTCGAGAACGCCGCGCTCCCAGTCGGGGTAGGTCGGCATTTCGTCGTTGGACGAGCCGCAAACCACCATCTCGGCGCCGGGAGTAAGCTGGCGCAGCGCCTTGGCGGTCTCGTCGGCGAGCCGGCCGTATTCCTTGGCTTCCTTGTGGCCGATCTGCCAGGGGCCGTCCATCTCGTTGCCAAGGCACCACATCTTCACGCCGTAGGGATTTTCCACGCCATGGCTGCGTCGGAGGTCTGACCAGTAAGTGCCCGAGGGATGGTTGACGTATTCCATGAAGTTTCGCGCGTCCGTGATCCCGCGAGACCCAAGGTTTACGGCAAGCATCATCTCGATGCCCTGCTCCTCGGCCCAGACCGCGAACTCGTTGATGCCGACCTGGTTCGTCTCCTTGCTTCGCCAGGCCAGGTCGAGCCTCACGGGGCGATCCTCCTTGGGACCAACACCGTCTTCCCAGTTGTAGGCCGAGACGAAATTGCCGCCCGGGTAGCGAATGGCGGGGATGTTCAGGTCCCGCACCATCTGCGCCACGTCACGACGAAAACCATGCGCATCGGCCTCCGGATGACCCGGCTCGTAGATCCCCGAATAGATCGCACGTCCCATGTGTTCGATGAACGCGGCGTAGAGCCTGTCATCGATCTTCGCGATTTCGAACGCGCGATGTATGTCGGCATTCACCCGCATCTTGACCCCTCCTCACTTATTTGTCCTACAAACTGGTCGCAAAGAGGTGCGCCTGTCAACCGCCTCAATGACAACAGCCAAAGCGCCTTCCCTGAAGGGGTCAAAATTGCGATTTATCAGATACTTCTCCGGCGACCTGCATGTTGCTCGCAGCGCGATGATCACCAAGACGATGGCAGCAATCCCCAGGAAGCCACGCTGCGAATTACACCCTCGAGCCTCTCCTCAAGGAGGTGCAGAGCGCCGATTGGCGTACCGATTCCCGCCTTGCGAGAACTCGTCGCCCCCTCGGGCTTATTCTGTCTCTGCAAAATTCAGAGGTTCGTGCTGACGGTTCCCGCCGGACCGGATCCGGTTACTCACTCTCTCCGGCCAAGCACTGGATCGGAGGCGCGTGGCATACCTGAAACGGGTCCGCATCCTTCCGTCGAGCGGTCCACCAGCGCCTCACGAGCAAGCTCCGTCAACCCGTACCGCTCCACGTAGTCGAGAAGTGCGGCCATGCACCGCTTCTCGTATTCGCGGTCCTCGACATCGTTCGCCATGGCCGCCTCCTTCCGTCGTCGTTGGATGCTCCCGAATGCCGAAAGGAACGAAGGCATCCGGGAGCCGTGCCATGCGCCAGGGATCGCGCTTCGATAGTGAAGCCGGGAATGCGATTCCGGGCAACAGAAAGTCATCGTTAACTTGAACCAGGTGGACGATTTCCGGATACTCGTGTCCGAAAGCGAGGTTGTTCCGATGGTTCCCAGTCAGTCTTTTCGCCTTGTCGTCTTTGCCCTTCTTCTCGTGCCGAGCCTGGCTTTCGCGCAAGCTGTTCCGCGCTACGATGCCGAAGGCTACTGCGATCAGGTCGCCGATACCGTGGGCGGCTCTTACCAGATCCGAAACAGTTGCCTGCAACAGGAACAGAGCGCCTATAACGGCCTCAAGCGGACCTGGTCATCCATCTCCGGCCGGACCTCTGGCTATTGCGATGAGGTGGCACGCAGCATCGGTGGCAGCTACGTGATCCTGGAAACCTGCATCCAGCAGGAACAAGGCGCCGCCTCGAGCAGTCCGGGCTTCAAGTACTGACGGATTCCGAGTTCGGCACGTCGTCGATTGCGAAGCCGCGTCGGTCGGGGTCGTAGGTGAACCTCTGCCCGTCCTCTTCGACATGGAAGTAGTGCGTGCGCGAGAACCTGATGCCATCGGTGATCAGGACTTGCTCCCATGTTTCCCCGGCCGCGCTGTCACTGTCTTCCCTGGCGAGCGCTTCGCCTTCGCGGAGACGAGTGGCGACATCCGTTTCAGACGCGCACCCTTGCGGAAGCGCAGGCCGATGCTCATCCACCAAATGCCCTGCGACCAATGCGACCTGATCATCCGACAGCGGGCTGATGATCTGCAGTCTCATAGTGATTTTCTGATTTCTCACGAGGTCGTCTCCTTCTCAGTCTCAGGCATCCGGGCCGTTCTTTTAGGACGTGCGGTCGCGGAACGCGAAAGCATCAGTCCGCCTCACGATCTGCAATCTCCCGGGCGGCCACGAAAGCCAGGGGCAGGTGCAGCAGACCGGCCGCGGCGAACATCGCCGCCACGAGGTCGGATGCCAGACCGACCCCGAACAGCAATGAGGCCAACAGGAAGAATCCTCCGCGAACCAGGCTCATCCGCGGCGTCACATCGAAGGGATCGACGTCCGGTCGGATGCGTTGCCCGACAATACTACCGATCAGAACGGCGACGATGATAAACGTCGCGGCCGCGTTCCACCACTCTCCTGACATGGCGAGCGAGACTGTGTAAATCACGGCGCCGGACGCCATCAGAACATCAATGGCGTTGACGAGTGCCCTTCCGAAGTAGCTATCCATGCGCTTTCCTCTCATCTTCCATGGCTCGAAGCAGTCTCGAGCGGAATTTCAGCCCGCGGCCGATGTCACCGACGCCTGCGCCGACGGGGTAAACTGCCTGCTCCCTGAATCGCTGGGACTGCGAGCCGAGCGCCTCCGGTCGAAGTCCTGCTGCGCTTCGGCCATGGCGTCTTGTTTCGTGTTCCAGGCGGAGAGCGTGTCGACCTTGACGCCGTTGACGATGACGGCAACCCTCCAATCATCGTCAACATTCTGAAAGACGTGGTAAGAAAGCCGCCCGTGGTTTGCGACCTTGCCGCGCATCCAATCCGGATGCGCGGACCATTCGAGCTCAATGGGACGACGAGACCACTCGATCCACGCCGAGACCGCGAACGCCACCGCCGAGGCCGCCATCGGGAAAGCGGCTCCCTTGGACACATACGCGAGCAGGCCAGTTGCGATTGTGAAACAGACGACCCGCACGAGACAGCTGACAAGGTCAATTCGGGGATAGATCCCGCCGGTCTTGTGCAGCGACAAAGAACGCATGGCCGCCTGGCAGAGGGCGACCGCGGCCAATGCCGTCGCCACCAGGTTGTTCCCGCGCGCGTACTGCTCCAACACGAAAATCGTGCCGGCGATGTAGTATAAGATGTCGCCAAGATGGCTTGCCGGGCGGGAATCCATGTTTTTCCTTTCAGTTGTCGGTGCGCTTATCCATTTCGCGCGCAGTGCAGATGACAGACCGCCGCTCGCGCTCAGCGGACGAGTTCTCGAAGGCGCCCAACGATGTCAGGATCCTCGACTGCCCGGAAGCCAACCATAACCACGACATGGCAACGGCCCTCCGCATCGATGAGGATGTCCCCCATGCTCGTGGACCGCGCCTTGTCGACCTTTGCATCCACGTCGGAATGCGATGTCCAGTTGGCTTCGATGTTTTGTGAGACGGCATAGGCGACTTCCAGATGGTCTTTCCGGATATCGGCCACGTGGTTGTAGTCGCCACGCTCGAGGCCATCCCGGATCACGTCCTCGGCAGCCGGGTCGGAAAACCGCGCCCGGAACTCGATCCGATCCCGGTCCGCAGAAACAGCGAGGGTCCCATCTGGATTTTCAGGATATCCGGGAATGCGTTGAAGGACGTGGATCACGACTGTTCTCCTTCGCGGGGAGCTACCATCTGCCGGACGCCGGCCGCATTCTCCAGCGCGCTGTAGTCGAGGACGTCCCGCTTGCCGACGTGGTTGGCTTCGCTCACGACGCCTTCCTCGATGAGTTTCTCCATGATCGCGGCAGCGCGGGCATAAGAGATTCCCATCTTGCGCTGTACGAAGGAGGTTGCCGCACGGTCGTGCAGCGCCACGATCTCGGCAGCCGTTTCGATCTCGTGGCGCTTCACCTCGGGATCTCTCGGCGCCACGCCCTCTTTCTTGGCCGGAGCCTCGCCTGCGGGCGGTAGACCATGCGCCCAGTCCTGCGTGTAGTCACAGAACGGGCAGATCCATCCGCGCACGGTCGGCACCAGGGCCCCGAGGTCCCCAAGCATGTGCCGGTGATTGCCGTCGTTTCGATTTGCGCAGGTGTAGGGGTGGAACTGGCCGGCCGTCTGGCTTTCCGCCAAAGTGACAACTGCGTCCGGATGGAATGCCGAGACCGGCGCCTCCTCCTTCAGCACGAGGTGTTCGCCTGCCCGAACCCAGTCCTCGAGCATTCCGGTGAGCGCCGATAGCATGAGACGGTCTCGGGGCCCTTGGTTCAGCCGAGACCACGGCGCCATGCCTTCCTCGCCCTCGATCTCTGCGTCCCAGTCCCCGGCCGCGCGTTCGCTTGCCGCGTTGCCGACCACGCGCATCGCCACCTCAAGCGGCGTGTTCGCGCCCTTCTTGAGAGCGGTGTTTTCGTCGAGCAGCGCCCGCACGGCGCGCAGGATGTTCTGTCCAGCGAGGCGATAATCCTCGGTGGTCTGCGATTGTCCGGCCTCGAGCAGTACCCCGTCATGCAGATGGCCGCTCTGGATCAGCATGGCCCCCAGTTCCTCGATGCAGTCGTTCGCCGGCCCCAGGAATTCCTGCCAGCTTTCGCTCTCCTGCCGAGCCTCGTCACGTTCCACCTTGAGCGCGTCGATGGCGTCGCCTGCGACTTTTAGGACAGTCAGAGCGCCGCCTGTTGTCAGTCCGGGAGCCTCCTTGACGTGGGGCGCAACACTCGGCAGCTGCGCCCAGGCCTTTTCGAATGTCGCACCATAACTCCGGAAGCTCTCAGCTTTGTCGCCGCCAACGCTCGGCATGCCACCAATCCTTATCTATTCAACCTACCTTGGCGCATGACAGAACAAATCGCAACAGATCAGCATGACACCTGAGAAGAAGAGAATCGTCATGCCGCCCTATTGAATAGGTCCGGACCACCCCTGGCTTGGCTTGTGGCCCCAAAATCAGGATGCCCGGCGCATGTGTCGATCCGGTCATCCTCTACCGCGGGGACAACGGCGCCTACCCGACCTCGGCGGCCCGAGATTTCCTCAAAATGTTCGGGCGCCCGGTGTTCGTATTTTCGGACCCCCCGGGCCGGCCGGGTTGGTTATCGCGATGACCACGCCCCATCTCTCGGGCCTCTGCCTGCCGCCTCCTGATGAGATCGACCAGCTCCTCCGCGCCAGCCGCGGTGTGTCCGAGCGCTACCTGGCGCAGCTCCCCGGTGCCGAAGCCAAGCTCAATGCCACCAAGGATCCTGAATTTTCCGCGCACTGGGAAATCCTGAAAACTCACGGTCGGGCCCTGCCCCAGGAGGAGTTGGTTCGGAATGCCGGCATTTCTTGCAGTCCGACGACCCCCCGGGGACGATTGAGCATTCTGATCTCTTGAATTCTCCGGTCCATCGCCGAAGCTTAGACACAAGCTCAAGCGAGGGACGATATGGAATTCACGGCTCTCAAGTACTTCCACGAGTCTGCGCGGACGGGGTCCATCCGGCGGGCGAGCGAAGTGCTCCATGTCACGCCGTCATCGGTCAGCCGGGCGGTTTCGGCACTCGAGCACGAGTTCGGCGCGCCGCTGTTCGAGCGAAGCCGAAAGGGCGTGCGGCTGACCGCCGCCGGCACGCTCCTCGCACGTCAAACCCAGCGCATGTTTCGTGATCTTGATCGCGTGCGAGACAGCATAGACGATCTGAGAGGTCTGCATCGTGGTCGCGTGACGCTCTACGGAGCAGAGGGTCTGGTGGCCGAGTTCCTGCCTAAAGTCATCAACGACTTTCACGACAAACACCCCCAGATCGGTTTCGATCTCCATTTCGACTCCACCGACGCCATCGTGTCCGCGCTCGTGGATGACGTGGCCGACATCGGCATCACCTTCAATGGGCCGCAGCGGTCGGATATCGTGACCGTCGCCGAGCATTCCGAGCCGCTGCACTGCCTGGTTCGACCGGGACACGCTCTGGAAAATGTCGCGCGAGACGGATGCATCACGGTCGGGGACTTGCTGGGCTACCCCCTGGCCCTGCCCGAAACCTCCTTCGGCATGCGGCGGATGATCGATACGGCCTTGTCGCAGGAATCGCTCCGCCCGGAGATGGTGGTGAACACCAACTCGCTGGAGCTGACCAAGCGGGTTGCAATGAACGGCGATGCCGTCGGATTCATGCCTGGATTCATGGTGACTGACGATATTGCAGCGGGTCGGCTGCGCGCACTGAAGCTGGACTCGCCGGCCTTTCGCGACGCGCGTGTGACGCTATGCCTGCACAGGGATCGCGAACTTTCATTTGCGGCCAAGGCCCTTACAGCTGTTCTGAAGGAGCATTTCGAGGCTCTAGGTCAGTGATGAGGCACTGGGTGTTGCATATTGCGCAACAGGGGCTTGCCGAAGCAGCACTTTTCTAAACACTCTTTTCGCGTAGCGTTGTTCGCAGTCCGGCCCGTTACCCTGCCTACTGTTGCCGGAGCACAGAACGATAACCAACAGGAGACCCCCATGACGCAATCGTACATGGACCGGCGGAGCTTTCTCTATGCACTCGGCGGCAGCGCCGGCGCGCTCGGCCTCGGCATGCCGCGCCGCGCCTTCGCGCAGCAGCAGACCGCCCGCATTTCCGAGGCCATTCACCTCGGCCTCTACATGCCCCTCTACACGGCCATCAACAAAGGCTTCTTCGAGGAGCAGGGACTGGGCAGCTCGCTGAAATCGGCCGGTGGCATCGCCCAGCCCGTGCCCGCCCTGCTGTCGGACTCCGCGGACTTCGCGGTCACCGGCACCGGCATGTCGATCAATGCAACCGCCGAAGGCGCGCAGATGGTGAACATCGCTAAGATCGCCGGGCAGATCTCCGTCTTCGTACTTGCCAAGCCGGGCACGACCTTCAACGGACCGGAGGACTTTGAGGGCAAGACGGTCGCCACGCTGAAATATCCGTCGAACACCTACACGACGCCCTACTACGCCATCAAGCAAGCGGGTCTCGATCCGGAAGCGGACGTGAACTATCTCCAGCTGCCCTTCGGTGCACAGCTCCAGGCAGTTGCGGACGGGCGCGCGGATTTCGCCACCGTCTTCGAATGGGACGCCTCCATCGGCACGACCCAATTCGATCTCGAGGTCGTCTACGCGCTGGGCGAGGCCCTCGGGCCGGCAGTCTTCTCCTCGACTTTCGTGACCAAGACGCTGACCGAAGAGAACCCCGACCTGGTGCAGGGCTACTGCAACGCCATCGCGGGCGCGGAAAAGCTGTTGCACGAGGACGAACAGGTCTTCGTCGACGTGGCCACCACCGAATTCCCGACGGTCGATCCCGCGGTCATCGAGGCGGCGCGGCCCCGGTTCTTCGGCAAGGTCCCCATTGTGCCCCGCAATCCCATCATCTCCGAGCAGGAATGGGACACGCTCATCGCACATGAGGACGGCGTCGGCACGTTGCGAGCGGATCTGCCGTACGAACAGATGGTTGACAACAGCTTCGCCGAGAAGGCGACGGAGGAGTTCGGCCTGTCATGAACGCCATGTACCAGTCGCGTCGGCATTCACTGCCGGCGCTTCCCGAAGCGGTTGAGTTCGATCCTGAATCCACGGCATTGATCGTCGTCGACATGCAGAACGCCTATGCCTCCGAGGGCGGATACCTCGACATCGCGGGCTTCGACCTTACCGGCATCGACAGCGTCATCGGCAACGTCGCCAAGCTGATGGATCTCTGCCGCGGCGCGGGGGTCCAGGTGATCTGTCTCCAGAATGGATGGGACCCGGAATACGTCGAGGCCGGCGGTCCCGCCTCGATCAACGTGGCGAAATCCAACGCTCTCCGCGTCATGCGGGAGCGCCCCGAACTGCAGGGCAAGCTCTTGGCGAAGGGTGGCTGGGACTATGCATTGGTCGATGGTGTGCAGCCGAAAGACGGAGACATCATCCTGCCAAAGCCCCGCTACTCGGGGTTCGTCAACACGGCACTCGATTCAATGCTCCGCACGCGCGGAATCCGGTCGCTTCTGGTCTGCGGCGTGGCGACCAACGTCTGCGTCGAGACGACGATACGAGATGCCTTCGGTCTGGAATACCACCCCATCCTGATGAGCGACTGCTGCCTCCAGGCAGGGCCCGCGTTCCTGCAGGAAGCGACCATCTTCAACACGCAAAAATTCTTCGGCTGGACCGCGACCCTGGACGCGCTGACCGAAACGCTGGCCGCCCCGCCGGCAGCGAACACCTAAGGAGACCCGTCATGTTCACACCCATTTTTCCCGAAGGCGCCCCCAAGCCCATCGCTCCCTTCGTCCCGGGCAGCAAGGTCGGCAATACGGTCTTCACGGCCGGAATTCTGGCGCTGGGTCAGAATGGCGAAAGCCTCTACGAGGGCGATATGAAGGCCCAGACCCGCTACGTTATCGAGGAGGTCAAGCGCGTGGTCGAGGCCGCCGGCGGAACGCTCGCCGATGTCTGCTACAACCAGATCTTCATCAAGAACCGCGCCGACTATGCCGCCTTCAACGAGGTCTACGCCGAATACTTCGGTGAGAACCCGCCGGCGCGGTACTGCATCATCTCGGAACTGGTCCGCGAGGAGCTGCTGGTGGAGATCGCGGCGACCGCCTACCTCGGGGACGCCTGATGGCCATGGCGACAGATATCGGCGAGGCCAAGAAACAGACAGCGGCGCCACCTGCCCCGAAAAGGCGACCTCGCAATTCGACAGGTCGCCTGCGCATCATGGCCTACCAGGTGGCGGTGCTCATCGCGATTGTCGCGGTCTGGCAAATCGGACTGTGGACCGGCACCCTCAAACCCTACGTCTACGGCACACCCTGGGGCGTCATGCAGGCATTTGCCGAGCAGATCGCCAACGGCACCCTGTTGCGGCACTTCTGGGTGACTGGCCAGGAAGTCATCATCGGGTTCGTGATCGGCTGTTCCCTGGGCAGTCTGTGCGGACTGATGCTGTGGCTTTCGCCGCTCTGGGCCAAGATCCTGCATCCTTACATGATCGCGCTGAACGGCGTTCCGAAGATTGCGCTGGCTCCGCTCATCATCGTCTGGTTCGGCCTCGGCATGGAGAGCAAGATTGCCATCGCCGCGATCATCACCTTCATCGTCGCCTTCCTGCAGGCCTACAAGGGCACGCAGGAGGTAGACCAGGACCTGATCAGGTTGATGAAGTCCCTCGGCGCCACGCAATGGCAGACGTTCCGGAAGATCGTGATGCCGGGAAGCGTCCCGTGGATCGTCTCGGCGCTCAGGCTGAACGTCGGCTTCGCCCTGATCGGCGCCGTGGTCGGCGAATACATTTCGGCCGAGGAAGGCCTTGGCTACATGGTCTACTACGCAGGCCAGCTCTACGACCTGGATTCCGTCTGGGTGGGCATTTTCAGCCTGATGTTCATGGCGCTCATCCTCGAAGCCGTCGTCGCACGGATCGAGAAAATGCTCGACATGGAGAAGTGAGAGATGCCGACAATTACCCTTCCTGACGGTGAAAGCCTTTACTACGAGGAACATGGCGAAGGCCGTCCGCTTGTCCTGGTGGCCGGGCTCGGCGGGGTCGGGTCATACTGGACCCCGCAGATCGAACCTTTCTCGGACAAGTTCCGGGTGATCATCCACGATCACCGCGGCACGGGACAGAGCAGCCGTTCCAAGATCACCTATTCGGTCGAACAGATGGCCGATGACACGCTTGCTCTCATGGATGCGCTCGGGATCGGTGAGGCCGATTTCATGGGGCATTCGACGGGCGCCTCGGTCGCACAGGTGATCGCCACGAAACAACCCGAACGGCTGGGCAAGATCATCCTTGCTTCGGGCTGGACCAAGGCGGACGGGTTCTTCCGTAGATGTTTCGAGGTGCGCAAGACGCTGCTTCTGGAGGCAGGGGTTGAGGCCTACCTGAAGGCCACACCGCTCTTCCTTAATCCCAGCTGGTGGGTCCGAGACAATATCGAGGCGCTGGAGCGCGGCGAAAGCGGCTTCTACAGCGGGCACCACGACCCAGATATCATGGCAAGCCGCATCGATGCGCTTCTGGCCTTCGATATGACGGCACATCTCGGCGAGATCACGCACGATGTGCTGGTCATGGGAGTTGCCAACGACCATCTGACCCCGGCCTACTTCTCGGAAGCCCTTGCAGAGGCGATCCCGAACGCGCGCCTATCGATCATGGCCGACGGCGGGCATGCCGCGAGCCAGGTCCTCCCGGACGAGTTCAATGCCATCGCCATGGAATTCCTGACGGGAGAGACCGCATGAGTATTGGCCAGGAAACAGTTCTCGAGGCCAACGAGGCCCGGGTCGTCTACAACGAGGACAGCGACAACCCGGTCGAGGCCGTGCGCAGCATCTCCCTCGATCTTCGCAAGGGCGAGGTGCTTGCGCTGGTTGGCCCTTCCGGCTGTGGCAAGACCACCTTGTTCAACGCTATCGCCGGACTTATTCCGCTGCAGGGCGGCCGGGTATCGGTCGGCGGGATCGAGGTCGAGAAAGCCAGTGGCCACGTCGGCTACATGCTGCAGAAAGACCTGCTCCTGCCCTGGCGAAGCGTCATCGACAACGTGACGCTGGGCCTCGAGGTCCGTGGCAAGCCGAAAGGCGAAGCCAAAAAGATCGCGCAGGAACTGATCGAGCGCTACGGGCTCGGCGGCTTCGAGCATTCGAAGCCGTCAGGGCTGTCCGGCGGGATGCGGCAGCGCGTGGCGTTGATGCGGACCCTGGCCTTCGAACCGGAGGTGATCCTTTTGGATGAGCCGTTCTCCGCGCTGGATTTTCAGACCCGGATCCTTCTACAGAGCGACGTGAAACGGATCATCCGCGAAGAAGGCAAGAGCGTCATCCTGATCACCCACGACATCGGTGAAGCGATTTCCATGGCGAACCGGATCGTGGTGTTGACCAACCGCCCAGCCACGGTGAAAACCGTGCACGAGGTGCCATGGGGGGATGAGGTAACCGACCCGGTCGCCGTGCGGGACCGGCCGGAATACCAGGAGATGTTCTCCACGATCTGGCAAGAGCTGGAACTCACCAACGGACAACAGGGCAAGACCATGAAAGGCGCAGCCTGATATCGTTGATCCTGGCCCAGTGACGAAGTCGGGCCAGCGAGAAGGGAGGGGCGTTCCCCTCCCTTCTTCATTTCGTTCCCTTACCCATGATCAGGCTCTCCCGATGTCCGGCACATAGATATTCTTCAAAGGAATGAGTGACCGATACCGCGGAGACAGCTTGGGGTAGTTGGCGAGCAACATCTCCACGAAGCCTTCGCCATCCACGAGCCTCAGCTTGGGCCGGTTCCGTTCAAGATCCGTCGCAGCGAGGCTGAACGCCCCGAGACAAACAAAGAGCCCATACTCGCCTTCGCCAAGGGTGCCCAGAAGCTGGTTCACATCCGGCCCGCCGATCTTGTCCAGCGACATCATGGTCCTGTCACCGGAACCGCTCGCGCTGACCCCGAGACCGGACAGCCGGATTGCCGAGGCGCTGGGCGCAGAGGGCCCAAAAATGTGAAAAGGCGGGCTCTCGATGAGAGACCCGCCGCAGCAGCCGAGGCTGTTCTTGGAAGACGACCGGGCTGTAACAAGGCGACGAGGCCAAGCCAGGGAGCACCGATCATAACGCATAGGATAAATAGCGAACGGACCAGCTCTTTGCAACCGGTCCTTCCTGTTCTTACTGACCGTCGGAAGTTTTCTTGCGGGCGAGCCCGCCGGTCGCTTCGATGGACTCCATGGTCGCAAGCACGGTGGCCAGTCTCTTCTCATCCGGCGGATGCGTGCCCCAGAAGCTCAGCGCACCGTTTCCGAGGCGCTTCTCTTCCGGTCGCGCGAAAAACCGTGCGCCCTTGACTGGATCGTAGCCGGCCGCCCGTGTGATCGCCGTGCCGATGACGTCGCTCTCGAGTTCGTAGGTCTGCGAATAGGCCATCTTTCCAATGCCGGCTCCGGCATCCATGCTGTTCTGCAGCGCTCGCTGCTCGCCGCCTCTGTAGCGGTAGGGGTTCGCCGCATTGGCTTGCGCCTGGCCGTAGGCCGTCATTGCACCCATGATGAGCGCACCGGCCATCGCCTGTTGCTGCTGCTTGTGCTGGTGCTGACCGATGTGATGTCCCATCTCGTGTCCGAGCACGAAAGCCAGTTCGTCGGGGTTCCTCGCATCCTGGATCATGGCAGGCGTGAAAGCCACGACGGGCCGCCCGGCATCATCGTACGTCTGGTAGGCGTTCTTGCCGGGAAAGGACCTGTCGATCCGGATCAAGATATCGCAGTTGAAGTTCTCCTGCTCCGCGGTCTCCTGGCGGCAAAACCTTTCCGCTACCGGCTCGACACGGGACACCACACGTCGGAACTGTCGGGTCGACAAGGTGCCAGACAATTTCCGACCAGATTTCGCTGTCGCCGGATTCTGCTCCTCGGCGAACATGGCCTGGGCCGCGCTGGCGTGGCCCTCCGAAGCCTCGGGCAGATCATAGGTCGTGCCGCAGGCCGCCAATAGCCCGAGGGCAAAGGCAGCAATCACCCCTGGCCCGGACTTCTTCAAAATTGACAAATTCATGGTCCCTCCCTTTCGTACTTCACTTGCAACCAACACTATTTTTTGGCTCACCCTTTTGCCCGGGTGATTGCCTTTTTTGCTCCAGCCTGCGACGTTCCTTGAACAGGCGGCTCTGGAGCCGGACCCGTATGGTCCTCACCGACCTGGGCCCTCATCAGCCTAAGCATTTCAAGAGAAATGTCTTTCTGATCGAAGACCGCGACCCCGACCTTGGCGATGCCGACTTGAACCAAACCTGCGACAGTCACTGAAATTCCCCAAAGAACTCCCAGGACTCCGAGGGCGCCAGGGCTTTCAGTAGTCCCCAGCCCGAAGAAAAAAAGCAGAAGGCCACACCCGGCCGCGACGAAGCCCAACACCTGAACAAAAGCCAGGATTGCCCGCCCTTTAGAATTCGACTTCTTGTACATCCAATTTACGCACCGCCAATATCGACACGCCTGAGCGTGATCCAGGAAATCCTCAAACTCAAGCCTGATTTGTCCCTGATCGGCTATGAAGTCATTGTATTCCGGCGTCACCCGGCCCGCCGAGCGATAGCCGTCTTTGCACGCCCAAGCGAGCTGAATTTCGTGCCCAGCGCATGCCACTGCCCGCCGTGATAGGACACTTCCACGCCCTTATAGATCTGGTTGCTCCGTTCCGCTGGAGGAAAGGTGGACCCCGCATCCCCCACGATGACCGGATCCTCCAGGGCATTTTCAGGATCGGAGGCATCTGTCGGGCCATCGTGCATTTTGAGCATTTTCAGGATCTCGATGGAGACACTTTTCTGATCGTAGGTCACGACACCGATCCTGCTCCCACAGACCAAAAGAAGGCCTCCAACCATTGAGGCCATGCCCAGGATGATCTCTTGCGAGTTTCCCGCGGAGACGGCCGTGCCTGCCACGCTAGAGTTCGTGAAGCCCGATAGAAGAGAGAGCACTCCCATCCCAGCCAAAACCCATCCCGAAGCCCCGATGGCTTCCAGAACAAATCGGCCTGTCGCATTCCGTTTCTTGTACATTTATTCAACTCGCACCTCAGTTCTGCCGCATCCTGAGTTATCTTCTCTGGACATGCAACCAGGAGACGACAGGACAATTTCGCAAACACGCCTTCCGATTATTGGGCCCTCACAAGAACCGGTCTGACCAGCCACGCCACCAAGAATTAATCAGCAAGAAATTGCCACCGGGTACCACCCGGCGCATGAAAACACTATCCTTACATGCCCGCGCCGGCCTGCGGCAAACCGTCAAGATCGGCATGCTTGCCGGAACCCTCGCGCTCGTTGGAGCCTGCACTACTCCCACGCAACCTGAAATCTCCCTCCCGCGAACGGCTCCAGAGACGATCCATCTGACGAAGTCACGCGCAATGTTCGCTCGGAATCCTGAACTCAGGAGCTGCTCCCGGTATCAGCAAGCCTACCAGAACGCCGGATGGCCAATGGGTGACAACCTGGCCACGGTCAAGAAGATCGACCGCATGGTTCATGACCGTTTCGATTACCGAAGAGAGGACAAGGACGTCTGGGATGCCTACCCGGAGACATTGCTGTTTTCCCACGATCACGTCGATGGCGACTGTGACGATCTGGCAGCAACGGTGATCGCGATGTCACTTTGCGCAGGCGTTCCGCGGAGCAAGCTGGGACTCGTCATCACCTCATCGGACTGGGACAACCTGGACAGTATCTCCGACCACATCCTCGGTTTTTACCAGGACGACAACGGGAAGTTCTGGAGTATCGGCGACACCAAGCGCAGAACGACCCCGCTTCATCACAACATGGATCGTGTCAGCCACTGGCTGTGGCTCGATGACACCCGTGCTTGGCGCAAGAACGATCCCCGAGTCGGGACCAAGATACACGTCGGCGACCGGCCGGATTCCTGACGCCCTACGGCCTTTTGTTCGCGGGATCCGGCCGGACACACTGGATCCCGCTATTCAGCCTTCGGTGGCCTCTCCCAGCCCTGCCAGGCTGCGCGCCCGGTTAGGAGTCTGCTCCAGCGCGGCCTCAAAAGGCGCGGGCGGCGGCGTCGGGTTCGCCCAATTCCAGCAGAAGATCGCCAAGGAGCTCGCGGGCGGGCAGTACATGGCCCGGAGTGACGGGCGCCTTCCCCACCGCGTCCTCGGTCTCTGCAGCGGTTGTCATCAACTCTCGCGCTCGAGCTTCGTCCCCCTCGGCAAGGGCGACCCAGGCCTCTATCGCGCCAGCCTGCGCGTCGCCAAGCGTGACCCAGTAGCCCATGCCGCGTTCGGTCATCATCTCCCTCAGCCCGGCCAATTCGTCGAGTGCCGTACGCGCGGCGTTCAGATCCCCGGAGCGGGCCGCTCCGATCCCCACGGCGAACCAGCGCATCCCGACGGCCTGGGGGTAGCGCTCCCATGTCAGTGCCGGGTTCATCGAAGTCGGCAGGCCGGCGGCAGCGGCCCAGTCGCCGGTCTCGAGCGGGAGGCGAGCCGGTGCCGCCGCCATGGCATAGGCCGAGCCGAAGCTGTCCTGCAGGTTCAGATGTGCGGCGAGGTCCTCCAGAAGACCCATTGCAGCCTCGACGTTGCCGGCCTGCAGGTGGGCATAGATCGAATAGTCGATGGCGTGGGGGTAGTGATCGACGATTGTCTCGCCCTCGTGTTGTTCTAGCACGGCGGCAGCACTGCGCGCGTTCCAGTCCGCCGATTCAGCCCAGAGCCCGAGGCGTGTGAAGATGTGCGACGGCATGTGCAGCGCGTGCGGCACCTTGGGTGCGATACTGTCGTAGGCGCGCGCAACCTCGAGCCCCATCTCGGCGAGGGCCGGGTGGTCGTAGGCGTGGATCGCGTAGTGGTAGCCGCCGGGGTGCCGGGGCGCCTCGGTCCTCAGGGCGTCCATCCGCTGACCCGCGTCCCGCAGCTCGGGCACGGCCTCGGCGCCGCGCGGGGCGACCGTCAACTGCGCCAGCGCGTCGAAGGCAGCAGCCTCGATGTCGTCGGGGTAGGCGTCGTATACGGCGCGCTGCTTCTCCGCCCAGGCGTCCAGCCGTACGGGGAAGGACAGATCTTCGCCGGAGTAGAAGGCCTTTACGGCCCCGACATAGGCCTGTTCCCGCTGCGTTCCGATCTGCATCCCCGAGAGCATGTCCACCGCGGCCTTGCCCGCCGCCATTTCGTCCGGGGTCGGGCCTCCAGGCCAGAGCGGGTGAAAGTTGGTCATGGCGATGCCCCATTGGGCCATCGCGCAATCCGGGTCAGCCTCGGTCGCAGCGCGGAAGGCACTGTCGGACTGGCGGTACATCATGTGGTGGAGCAGAAGGAGGCCGATTTGGAAGGCGGCCTGCGCCTGCTCGTTGCAGGATGTCTCGAAATTGACCTCACCGAGCGTTGCCGGATCGAGCTCCTCCAGCATCGCGTCGAGAGTATGAGCCCAGCCCGGTGCACCTGCCAGCGTCAGCACTCCAGCTGCGGCAGTCGTTTTGAGCAACGTGTTCAGCATTCCTGATCTCCCTGGTTCGCCGGGTCCCAAGATCGTGCGGCTTCGCCGGTGGACCGCGGTATGTTATGGTTTGAGCAAAGGCGGTGGCGATGCGAATTCTCAAACGAAATGCCATGAAATCTTCTGAAATCCGGCTCGGGCCGATGATGGTTGACCGACAGACAGGGCGCCTGCGGGACGCTGGAGGTCAGGAGGTCCAGCTGCGCCATATGTCCCGCGAGGTCCTGATCTTTCTGCTCCAGTACAAGGGCGAGGTCGTCAGCCGCCAGGCCTTGGTCGAGGCCGTGTGGAAGACGCGCTCAACTTCGGACGACACGATTGCCCAAACCATCGCCGACATCCGCCGGGCGCTGGGTGACCGCAGCAAGCGGATCATCGAAACCGTCCCGCGCGTAGGCTATAGGCTGGCCGCCCCGCTCCGTAAGGACGCGCCTTCTGCGCGCATCGCCACCTCGTGGGAGGAAACGGTCGCCAAGGGGCCGGATCCGCAGCAGGATGTTGCGCCGGTCATTGCTGTCCTGCCGTTCGCGGACTTGGGTATCTGCGGCTACCCCTCCGCTGCACTCCGGACCTCATTGGCCGAGGCGATCATCACTGACCTGGCCCGCCATCCCGAGATGGTCGTGCTGACACGTGTGACACTAACGGATTTCGGGACTCAGCTGCGGGCGGATTACCTGGTTACCGGTACGCTGTGCAGCGACGGCCACCGCGCCCGCGTCGGTCTGCGCCTTGTCGTCGCCGAGGCGGCGGAGTGCCTCTGGGTGGACGAAATGGATTTCGACCTGAGCGAATTCATGCAGGTGGTCCGGTCGATTGGGCGCCTGGTCGCCAACGTCGTCGGGGCGAAGATCATCGGCCGTGCCGAGGCTCGCATGGATCGCGGCGAGCTCAGCGCGATGCTGATCGAGAACGCGGCACGCAGCCGGATGCTGAGTTATCCCACACAAGAGGCCTTTCATCGCAATATTCACGAGCAGGACATTGCGCTTGACCGCTACCCCGACTCGCCCTGGGGTCATCTCGGCCAGGCGCTCGCCCTGCGGGTGGGGATCGAGTCCGGGTGGATGGGAGGCGACCTTCAGGCTGCAAGTTGCCGGGCCGACGAGCTTGCCGTCCGGGCGGTCACTCTGAACCAGGAGAACTACCTCGCCTACTATGCGCTTGCCCGGACGCTGTCGGGTAGGAACGAGATGGACCGCGCGTTGTCCGCCCTTGAACACGCCGCCCGGTTGAACCCATCCTCCACGCTGGTCCTGTCCGGAATGGTCAGCCCTTTGCTCGGCTTAGGCCGGACCCGACGAGCGCTGGAGGTGTTAGCGGCTGCGGAGCGGATCAACCCGTTGGGTGTCGGTGAGCTGGCCTACCAGAAGGCGCGCACATATTGGCAGATGGGCGCGCCGGACAAGGCACTGGCGTCTCTTGCCGCTGCGCCCAAGGACACGACCGACCACCTCAAGCTCGCCGCCGTGGCCCATGCCGAGCTCGGAAACAGGGTGGCCGCGCGCGCAGCGCTGATGCGGGTCAAGGCAAAGAACCCGGATTGGAGTGTGGCCCGTGAACGCCGCGCTAAGCAGGCAACCGACATGGTCCCGGCACGACTTCATTCCTGGCTGGCGCGGTTGGCCGAAGCGGAGATGCCTGCCTGACGGCCCCCCGAAAGTCGGCACTGTGATCCTGGGCCGGCATTTCCCATCGTTCAACTCAGTGAACGGTGAGCCTCGGCTCGTCTCGCAGAGTCTCCTGCATCTTGGGAAGCAGATCTTTCCACCCCTCGCTCCAAGTGATCTCATCAGGAGATTCCGCCTTGAAATCGGCGTTGTGCGGATACTCCAGCAGCATCGGCTTGTGGCCGGCTTCAAGCCCTGCCAGGGCATTCTTGTAGTTGTCCTCCACCCAGATCGACGCCGGGAACCGAGACAGCGTATCGAGTTTGCTGATGCCACGCGAAAGGCAGTGGATCTCCTCGAATACATCGTCGAACACGTCGAGCAGGTTCTGCTCGCGACGCGCGATGCAAACAGGATCCTCCGAACAGGAGGTCACCACGATCAGTTCATGCCCGTCATCGACAAACTGTCGGACCGCTTCTTGAGCGCCTTCGATTGGCTCGAGAAAGCCGAAGTCCGACGAGCGTTCGTTGAACTCCGCGATCATGTCCTGGATCGCAGCATTCTCCATGCCCGTCCATGCCCCGAGATCCCAGTTGCACGGCCGCGGCCCGTTGGTCTCAACCCCCGTGTCTTCCTGAGGTAGTTGCGCAAGCCCAGCGCCCAGTTGAGCAGGACGTCGTCACAATCGAATAGAATTTTTGCCATCAGGCATCTCCCTTCAAGATTTCCTGTATCTGTTTTGCTCGCGCCTGGTACGTGGATACGATCTCGTACACGGACCGGCTTCCGGACCGGCGCACGCTGTCGTAGAGGCGCTCGGCCTGACACCGCGTGAGGGCGTCAGGCGCCATGGCCGCAACGACGTCCTCTTTCAAAGCCTGTTGTCTCAGGTCACGCATCTCGTCGGGATCGTCCCGATGCCCGATGTAGGCCGCGAAGGACCGCTTGAGCCGCACGCCAAGGAACATCTCGAGCATGAGCTGGGTATTCCTTTCCCAGACGGGGTCTGCCCAGTCCGATACGTCTTCCACTTTGTCCTGACTTGGACACATGAACATCTTCACCTGAGTATTCTTTCGGCCTTTTTCGTATCTATACTTTATCTATTCTGTGTATGCAACCGGAGGGCCTTCCCATGTCACGTACTCCGGAACAGAGCGAAGAACAGATGGGCGCCACCCTTCCAGTGACCACGCCCTTCATCCATGTCACGATCTCCGACAATCTCGACTCGATCCGGGAGATTGGCCTCACCGCGCGGCGCGGTGAGCGCACCAGTGCAGGCAACGACGAGGAAGGCGTCTATCTTTTCCCGGACCTGCAAACGGCCGAGGATGCCATCGTTAACTGGCTTGGTGACGCCTTACCGGATGACCAGGACATTGCCCTTCTCGAAGTCGACCTGGACGAAGCCATGTGCGCACATCTTGGCCGCAGCGACGCCGACTATGAGCTGATCTACCGCGGAACGATCCCGCCCGGCGCCATCAGGGTTCTTCGTGTTGAGCCTGCCTTGGAGCCGCCGTCTCCGTGAAACGGGTCGGGCCGGCGGTCAACTCGCCCGCTGAGGGACGCGTTGCCAATGCCATTGCAAGCTTGCACCATGGCGGCGGGATCATGTCGGAGGGAAGATGGCGACGAAGGAAGACATCCTCGAACAGATCGTCGAGGAATACCTGATCCACCGCGGGTATTTCGTGCAGCACAATCTGAAATTCCTGCCGCGGCGCGATCATCCTGATTTTGTCTCGAACAAGGACTCCAACCACTCAGACATCGACGTGGTGGGCTACCACCCGACACTCGATGGGCCCGACAAGGTGATGGTCGTGAGCTGCAAGAGCTGGCAAAGCGGTTTCCATCCTGCGTCCGAGATCACGGCCATCGAACAGGACAAGACGTTGCGCGGTCGAAAGGCGTGGCAGGCCTTCCGGGAGCTGACCTCGCCCAAATGGTCGGAAGCGTTCATGCAGACGATCTTGGACGCGACAGGGACCGGAACGTTCACCTATGTCACGGCTGTCGCGAAGGTTCGTGGTGACCGGGCCGCCTGGGAAAGCTACCAACCGTTCATCGACGCGCTGGACGGGAACCCGATCCGGATCCTGACCTTCCGCGACATGGCGCTCGAGATCCAGGCCAACCTGACGACAACGCTCGCGGCAACGGAGGTCGGTCGCATGCTGCAGATGTTCCAGGCGGCCGGCCTGAGTATCGCCGATGACTGAGATGCAGGCCGGTCTCCATATGCTTCGCATGAGACTGACCGATCTTTACGACATGCGCGACCTCGATGACGACGAAGAGATGCTCTTCCACGCAGTGAGCGACGACGCCCTGGAGTTCGATTTCGAGGTTCGCACGATGCCGGCAGGCCAGATCACCACGGTGAAGACGGCCCTGGGAGATCTGACGGTGGTCGAGGCCATGGAGGCACTTGCCGAGGACTGGCAGCACGAGCTCATCGCGTTCAAGCGCGAGAACTTCGACGAAGACCGCGTCGTCATCCTGGAAGACGACCGCATCATCGACGGGAACCATCATCTGGTGGCAGCCCACCTGGAGGGCCGGGATCTGCGGTACATCCAACTCACCGATGCGCCGGAGCCGGCCCCGCCGAGGCCCTGATTTCTCACATGGCCAGTGCGTACTGGTTTTCGATCTCCCATCCTGTATCCGGATCCCAGCGCCCGGGGTTGGGGCCCTCGTCATTCATGTAGTCGACCACCGGAGCCAGGAACTCCCTGATTTCGAGCTGGCACTGTTCGAAGCTGGTGGCATCCAGCTTGTTCTTGTTGATGAACACCTGCCATTGCTTCCTGAAATTCTCGGCATTTTCAGGATCCGTGTCGAGAGCAGGGATTTCATCCAGGGGCGGCATCGAGAACCCGAATTTGGCGCAGGACCGCTCGAGGGCGGTCGCGACGATGTCCGCGTCGAAGTCGGACAGGGTCCGGAACGTCTGGATATCGAAGAAATCCTTCAGTCTGCTGTTGGACCTCCCGTAGTAGACCATGGCGCGAAACTTCTCCGAGATCGACGTCTCGATAGGGTACATCTCCAGTTCGACGTCACCCTCCTCCTTCAGCTGACCGGGGAAATTCACGGTCTTCAGCTCGGGAGTGATGGCGTTCTCGTAGCCCACATCGATGCGCACGCGAGCCTTCCCCTTGCCGACCCATGCATCGAAAGAGACCTTCGCACCCGAGATCATCTCGCCATCGGTCCGATCCTTGTCCGGATTGATATTTTCGATGTCGAACGTAACGCCATCATCATTTTCTCCAAGATCGACAGCAGAGATATCCCGCAGGGCGGATTTCAACTCCTCCAGGCTGAGTTCCTTGGCACCATGCAGATCGACGTCCTGCGTTGGCCGGGAAACGTTGCCGGTGATCGGGATCATCATCATCCCACCCTTCAAAGCGAAGAAATCGCTCCATTCGGACTGCGCCAGCCGGCGCAGGAAGCCCGTGTAAGCGTATTGCTCAATTACCGCCGGTATGAACCGACCATCTTTCTTGGCTGTGTTCTTGAGCTTGTCATAGCGAGACATGCCCAGGTTACTGTTGACCTTACCCATGGGAACCCCCTGAATTTCCTCAGAAGGTGTCCGCGGGCATGCAAGACGCATGTCTGATGGATTGGAAGACAGAAAGGCGTCCTAAGAATCAGGATCCTGTCACGGAACAATTTTCCCCAAACCCAATGCCCGGGATACACCGGGGCCCAGCATCGGGCCCCGGAAAAGAGATCACATGGCCGGCGCGGCTGCCGCATCCGCCTCGCGCTTGAACTTCAGCGTCCCCAGCCGGCAGGCTTCGTCGTCGACGTCCGTCCTGGGCCCCTTGAAGACCGGCTGGTAAAGCGATCCGCCCTCGTAGGCGTAGAGGTACTCGACCTCGATCAGCTGACCGGCCTCCGGGAACTGCTCCACGCCCTGCGGAATGGTCACGTTGCCGACCTCGATCCAGTCGTCACCATCCAGCATCTCGAGGCGCACGGAGGACTTCTCGCCGTTGCGCGCCTTCACCCGGGCCGTACAGCTCTCGATGTACTTCATCTTGAAAGCCACAGGCTGCCGGCCCTCCGCGTAGACGCTGTCTGCAGGGCGCAGGACGTAGCCCTCGGCACCCGCGTCCCGCATCCTGGGTTCCCGATCCCGGAAGAACTCGGCGGCCGGAACGGGAACATCGAATTTCACAGCCGTCAGGCCGAGTTGCTGCGCGGTGCTCTGCAGACCCGCAAGAACGTTGGACCGCACCCTGAAAGTCGAGACCCCTTTCTCCACCTGGGGATGCTCGACGACGTCGAAGACGACCAGGTGATCGCCCATGTCTTCGGCGTCGAGGACGAAGCCCTCCGGAAGATCCAGGAACAGGGCCTGCACGTCGTCCATCACGGGTTGACGAACACCGACCTCGAGGCCGTTGCGGTTCGCAAAGTGGATTCCGTCGGGACCGGCAATTACGCCGCGGCGTTCGCCATCGTGTTTCTGCTGCGCCAGCCACTCTCCGTCCAGACCGGAGGCTTCTTCGTGGGAGATCGCCGTCAGCAGCATGGGCCGGAACGCCGTCTTGCGGCCGGCATTCTCACCGCCGGCAAATGCGGCTCCCGTCACGTCTTCGGTGTATCCCTTCCGGGTCTTGGAGGCCACGGTCTTGTCGTAGAGCTTGACGGCAGAATCGTAGCTGATCGCCTCCTTGGTCTTTTCGGCATTCTTCAGCGCCTTGCCGCGGCGCCCGTTTTGCGCGAAGACGCGCCACCCGTCACCGTCCTGAACGAGCTGGACCCGGTACTCCTTGTCCGAACTGCCTTCGGTGAGGAACAACGCGATGGATTTCTCTTCCATGAAACACTCCCTGTTGCCCCTACAGAATAGATTGGGGGCGCGCCCGCTTCAAGGACAAAACGCCGCCGGTTGCTCCTGATCGGTGAACCCAAAGTTTTTCTGGCGGCTCTTGATGATCAGATCGAATTGCTCGGCCTGCCCGAACTTCGCTGCCATGGAAATCAGCTTCGCAGGGCTGCTGCCTTCCTGCCCAAAATACATGGATACGGCTTCCGTCACGGATTCCTCATCAATCATCAGGGTTTGATCGTTTCCGCCATTCAAGGGGCTGTACCGCAGGAGATCCACGAGTGTTCGCTCCCTGTTCGTCATCCGAACGTCGACGCCCTTGAAGCTCGCCACCGTTTCTACGCCGATTTCCAGGGATTCCTCCTGGCGCCACCGGATAAACTGGACGGGTTCGTTCTCAAACCTGCTTGCGCCGCGGGCGTGAGGAACCCCCACCTGGACCTCGGGAACACCGATGTCGATGCTCATGTCATGCCACTGGGCCGCCGAATAGAGGCAGATCGCGGCTTCCGGTCCGCCCAGGACGCAAGCTTTCGCAAGCTCTTCCAGAATGTATTCACGCTCCTCGATCTCCGCAGGCACAGAGCTCTTTGCATGGATTTCGTCAACGAAGTAGTGACCCCGAACCATGGAGTGGATATGTCCGCCCTCTCGAAGACGCCGCATGACCCTGCGGCTGATCCCCATGTCTTCAAGTTCCCGAGCGCTGTATACTTGTCCATCGCTCATGAGTTCGATACCCCGGCGCATCTGAGGGCCCATTCTACATTCTCCTTATCGGCCTGCATCAAAGATAATACGTGGACAGCAAGGAAGACAAGAATAATTCGGGCCCCGCGTCATCCGCGCAACCTGCCCTATCATTCCCCAGGAAAGAAAACGACTACCTCTGAAAGCAGGTATTCAACTTTTCCAAAACATGCTCATTTTGACAAAAACACATTAGCCACTGGGGAGCAGCCCCGGCGCATAGCACATCAGGCGGAGGAGCGTCATGTCGAAGAGAATGGAATTGAAGAAACGAATGAGGAACGAGCTTTCAAAGCTCGATGATCAGGTATCCAGCCATCAGTCTCGCCTTGAGAACTTGGCAGAACTTGGTGCGGATCACTGCGAATCCGGGCATCGTTCCAAAGCGGAAAAGCTCCTGGGCCAGGCAGAAGACACGCTGAAGAAGGCCCATCACTGCACGCGGGTTGCGACCCCGGACACGGTCAAGATGTTCCGGCGCCATGCGATTGCGGTCGTGGCCAAGGTACGTGAAGCCGATCAGTTCATGGATGCCTTCGAAGAGGAGATCAGCCCACCTTCGACTGGCATGACCCCCTGAACAATTCGCTTATCTGTTCTTGTTGCCACACACTGAATCGGCTATTCTTTCTCATCATCAGGAGAAAAGAATGCCCAAGAAGCATGCCCAGTCGGCATCGCCCGTGGAAGGTCACGCCTCGGAAAGTATCTCTGACACGCGGATCTCGGAGCTCGAGGAAAGCATCGAGAACGCGCTTCAGGCTGCTTCAGAAACCCAGCCCAGCTGGAAGCATCGCTGTCATGCGATCCTGAACGCCCTCGGTTACAACTTCGGGGATCCCGATTGGGAGATGCCCGACGAGGCTCGGCAAAAGACCATGCTCATCGGCGCACTTCTCGGTGCGCTGAAAGATGTGCCTGCCCGACGATCCGTTCGGTGACTTTTCCGAACACGGCGTGCTGGTCGGCTTCGGTAGAATGGTTCCGATGGCTGCCGAGATCCGAAAATCGTCGGAAGGCCGCTTTTCCGTCCAGGTGGACGGCGTCCACCTGACACAAGACTGGCACACACTCGCGCTGGCAATGGAGGCCGTAGAAGTGGTTCACCAGGGAAAGGCCAATGCGGCCCTTCAGGAGCGGGTGGACGAGCCTGGCGGTCTCCGTCGTCCCAAGCTGGTCTGGCGCGACAACGAAGCCCGGACCCCGATGGGCCTCTTTCGTGTTCACGGCGAAACCGACGACGAACAAAACTTTGAATTCTTCTGGCGTGCGGAAACACAGGATGGCGTCCAATCCGACCACCTCCCCTACCGGAGCCGACAGGAAGCTCGTGCCGCCGCAAACAGGTACTTCTGTCGGACACTGGCCGGTTGCTTCGCGCTGGGCGAGGCGCCGCTGGATTTTTCTCCAGTCGGTGGATCTGGCTGACGCCAGACAGCGATCAGGCCTTTGACTTCCGCAATGTCTCGACGACGGCGACTTCGCTTCCTGAGAATTCGAAGAGGAAGGCCCTCCCGTCTTCTTCCTCTCTTTGAAGATCCGAACTGACGTAAAAGGACTTCTTGTCCACCGTCATTCGCAGCATCGAGGCCGGGATGACCGACTTCTGCCCTAACCGCACGGCGCCATCCGTCGCGCTCATCAGGATCGGGCGCCGGACCATGAAATGGACACTCACAATGAGATTGTCCTTTTCCACCTCCGGCATGTCACAGATCTCTTTCAGGGTTTTGATAGACTTCGTCCGCATCTGCTCTCTCTCGTCTTTTCCCGATTGTACGCTTGGCAAGTCAAACCCGATTTTCGAGGCAGTAAGATGCCAAGGCCACGCCTCCTACGTCTTCACGGTGATCTCCCGCGACCGCTTGGCCAACGGCTCTGCAGCCCCCTCGTCGTTGATCAGGATGGTCTCGGTGATCTCCATCCCCCAATCATCCATCCAGAGACCTGGCATGAAGTGGAAGGTCATTCCGGGCTCGAGAACGGTGGTGTCCTCGGGCCTCAGGCTGATCGTATGCTCCCCCCAGTCCGGCGGGTAGCTGAGGCCGACCGAGTAGCCACAGCGTGCCCCGCGTTCGATGCCAGCGCGCTCCAGGGGAACAGCCAGCGCGTTTGCGATGTCGCAGGCCCGGTTGCCGGGGCGGGCCCAGTCGATGCCGCTCTCCAGCCCCTCCAGAAGTGCTGCCTCTGCGCGCTTCATCTCGTCAGGGGGCGTCCCCAGGAACACTGTCCGGCAGAAGGGCACGTGGTAACGGCGGTAGCAGCCCGCCGTTTCAAGGAAGGTCGCCTCCCCGCTCTGGAAGGAACGACCGTCCCAGGTCAGATGCGGCGCGCTGGCGTCCGATCCTGAAGGCAGCATGGGCACGATGGCGGGATAGTCGCCCCAGTTCCCGTCCGCGCCGGCGATGGCATCCCGATAGATCTCCGAAACCAGGTCATTCTTGGCCATGCCGGGCTCGATGCGCTCGATGAACCCGTCGACGATCTTCTCGGAGATGCGCGCGGCCCGCCGCATGAAGTCGATCTCGACGCCTGATTTCACGCGACGCTGCCAGTTCACGATGTTGGTCGCGTCCTTGATCTCGGCATCCGGCAGCATTTTCAGGAGTTCTTCGTGCGCCTTGGCGGAGTAGTAGAAGTTCTCCTTCTCGACACCGACGACGCCGCCATCGAGGCCCAGCGCCCGGATGTGCTGGGCGAGGTCCTGCATCGGGTGGATCTGGGAACTCTGGATGAAACGGTCCGGGTAGCCGACCACGTGATCGTCGGACATCCACACGGTCAGCAAAGCGCCGTTGGCGTCCATCTTGCGACCCCACCAGATTGGCTCCTCGTCGAAAGTGATCAGGACCCCCTGGTGAACGTAGAACGACCAGCCATCGTAGCCGGTCAGCCAATTCATGTTCGACGGGTTCGTGACGTACAGAAGATCGATGCCAGCCTCGTGCATCGCGTACCGGACCAGTTCGAGCCGCCTGCGATACTCCGCTTCCGGGAACGCGGTGAGTTTGGTGCGCATGTCGATCTCCTGCCTGATGTCTGTCGCTCGATTGTGCAGTGTCGCAGTTTCCACAGGATTTCGACAGGCGCCCGACGATCAGAAGCGCGGACCGGGCGTCCCAAGGGTCTCGAGGGCCCCGAACAGGTCGGCGTCAATCTCCGCCGCGGGGAAGTTCCGAGCGACACTGTTCACGACATCCTCGATTTCGTCGAGGCCCACGTCCCTTTCTTCGTACCCGGTTACCAGGACATCATCCTCGTCGGTGGTTGGGAAGCGAAGCAAAATACCAACGGAAAAGGTGGCGGCCTCTTCGATGCAGTCGGCCGGTTCGAAATTGTCCTCCTCGCCAGGAACTGCCGCATAGAGCGGCGCCACCGCTTCAAGCTTGGAGTACGTGCAGACCGTGAGCCCTTCGAGATCGTCACCCAGTTTCGCCTTCAGGTCATCGACTTCCCAGCCGAAGAGAATGCACTCGTTGGCGATTTCTTTCGGCGTCCATCCAGTGGATGGATCATAGACCCCGCCGGTCTCGGTTTTCAGGATGTACGTCGGCCCGTTCAGGAGCCGGTTGTCGTACATTGGCGACCATGTCACCTCCGGATCGCGTCCTTGCATCTGCATAATCATCCTGAAAAGGAACTGCTCGCGCTGGCTCCAGACATCCGGGCGATCCGTGGTCTCCACCGTGAATGAGTGGTCCAGATGTGCCTTGATCGAAGCGAATTCGCCGTCCTGCGTGCGCGGCGCGAACCCTGATATCGTCAGATCAGCCATGAAAGAGCTCTCTCCTGAATTGTCTCATGGCCCCGGAGCGCCCGGAGCATCGTCCGGGTCCAATGACATGATATCCACCTGAGGTTCCGCGCCGGGGTAGCGGGAGTCGAACCGAAACAGCACGTTGGCGAGATCGGCCGGATTCCGGTCCTCGATCTCCTCGATAATCGTGTGGTTTTCCAGCGTGTACGGATAGGTGATCTTCACCGTCGCATGGAAGACGGTGTCGGGCCCAATCTCGTCGGCCGGCTCGGCTTCGTCGGGGCCGTCGGGTGTCGGGTCCATGTGGATCACGTCGATCTCCAGGGCCGAGTACTGGGTCGGCATGCAGTCCCCGGAGCGGAGGCACTCTACCGCAACGTTCCGCACGTCCTCATCGGTGATCGCACGGTCCTTTTTCTTCTGGAGCGCACTCCGCATCTTTTGCCAGCCGGGGCCGTCCGGGTCTTCGAGATCCCATGCGTTCAGAAGGCAGCCCGGGGTGATCTCTTTCACCGGCGCGAGCAACGAGATATCGAAGTACCCCCCTCCGTCCGCGTGCAACACATAGGTATCTCCATTCAGCGTCGGGTCCGCGTGATGGGTCGTCCAGAGGACATCGTCCAGTTCGGCGAACTTGCCCAGCTTGTCCAGGAGGCGATACTCGCGATCCGACCAGAGGTCCGGGCTCTTCGACTGTTCGACCCTGAGTTGGCCCTGACCGTCGATGTCGATTTTCAGGAAGTTCCACTCGCTATCCCTGGGAACGCGGTGTTCTGTTTTCGATGAGCTCATTTCCTCAACCTCTCGTCTCTCTTATTTTGGTGCCGGCAGGCCGGGATCCGTCGAGACCTCGTCCTGGAGCAGCGCGCCCGGGTAGTCGCGCTCGATGAACTCACGGACATGTTCGAAGTCGAGCAACTCGACGCCCCTGTAGCTTTCGACCTTCCACACAGAAGCACCCCGGCCCTGAAAGCCCATCTCTTCGACGCTGACGACAGCATCGAAATGGCTTCCGCCTTCGCGGAGCGCGAACTCGGCCGTCAGCCGGGTGTGAAGAACTTCGTGGCAGCCCTGGATCGCTTCCGCAGCCATCTGGACAATTTCAGGACCCGAGACCTCTTCTCGCGTTCGACGCATGAGCTCGGGCCTCATGCGCGCGAGCCCGGGCAGCATACCGCCACGGCCTTCCATGCTTAGCGCCTCGAGATCCCATTTGTTGAACAAGCATCCGGCGTTGAGCTCGTCGGTGAAGGCGACCCGGTTCGCATCAAAGAACCGATCACCATTTTTCAGAATGAAGGTGTCTCCGTTGAGGCGCGGGTCATGCCTGTATCGTCCCCAATGCACATCCAGGTCGGCATGAAAGATCCGGGCCAACCTCTGAACGGCGTGCTTTTCCCTAGTGGAATGGATATCCGGGAAATTCGACACGGGAAAATCGAGAGCATCTTCCACAGCTTTCAGGCTGATTTCCACAAACTCACCGTCCTCGTTGCGAGGAACGTAGCACAGGGATTTGAGGTGCATCACGGACGGACCTCCGGCGCTTCTTCGGGCTCCAATTCCGGTGTCACCAGCGCCAGAACACTGCCAGGGTAAGACTGTTTGACCGAGGTCGCGTACATGCTGAAGTAGTCGGCATCGAGGCCTTCGTGTGCTTCGATGACATCGGACGCCCCGACCTGCTCGGGACATCCCGACATGTAGTCCACGCGGACGATGATGTTGAATTTGCTGACCTCTTCCTCGGAAGCGGCCGGAACCAGTTCTCCTTCGACATCGGGGTCATCGGTCATCTGAAAGACCTCGATCCTGATATTCGAGAACGGCGTCACTTCCACATCCAGATCGCTGAACCGATCACCGAAAACAGCCTCGGCCTCGAGCCGGGTCATGACGCAGGTCTCGTCGACCGTCGGCACGAAGCAATCGGAAGCCGGATCGTAAAAGCGGCCTTCCTGGTCTTCCAGGACGAAGGTCTCTCCGTTGAGCCGCTTGTCCTTGTAATGCCGCCCGAACGTCAGGTCCTCGGACCCGATCAGTTTCTGAACGTCGGAGAAGTCGTGCAGAACCGGCTCGCGGGGTCCGACCTTCGTCGTCAGGATCGTGTTCTCGTCCTTGCCCGTCTTCACCCGGTAGTACATGCCCTCTCCGTCAAACACGACGTAGCTCAGGTCACGAGACCCGGTGGGCCGTTTGGCGGGATTCAGCATGTTGTTGCCCTCCAAGATTGTCTGAATGAGATCTGGTTCCAGCGACGCATGTCAGGCCGCCAGGAAACGTTCAGCTTCCAAGGCCGCCATGCAGCCCATGCCGGCCGAGGTGATCGCCTGGCGATACTGGTGGTCGGTCAGGTCCCCGGAGGCGAAGACGCCCGGGATCGAGGTCGCCGTGCTGTCGGTCTGGAGTGCTTGGAGGTCGCCAACTTACCGAGACTGAAATCCATCCGTGCACAAGGTACTCTTGCAGGCATGAGCACCTTTCTCGCCGAAACGTCATTCTTGGTCCGGTCCCTTTACGCAGGACCGGACCAAGGTCATGGACCGTTCCGAGCCCCCCGGGACGGGGGCGTGGATGCAGAACCTGTCCGCGCGGGAGCACTGAATGTGTAACCGACCCCATAGACCGACTTGAATGGCGCCTCCAAGTGGGCCTGCTCGAGAATTTTTCGTCGCAACCGGCTGACCACCGCGTCGAGGTGTCGGTTATCGAAGTGGGTCTGCCGGTTTGATACCAACCGCGCCAGGTCTTCTCGCGCCAGTGCCTGGCCCGCGCTTTCGACCAGGGCGCTAACAAAGGCATTTTCGGTGCCCGTCAGGCTGACCTGCAAACCTTCGGGCGAAGTCAAAACCCAGCCAACGGGATCGTGCAGCCAGGCGTCCGGGCCGGGAGCGTCTTCGCGGTGCATCCGGCGCAGGAGGCTCTGAACGGCCGCCGCGATCTCGCGCAGGCTGCTGTGCTTGACCAGGTAGATGTCAGCCCCGCTCTCGAACCCGCGGACACGGCTTTCGGTATCGCCATGCGCTGTTAGCATGATGATACCCGAGTTAATTGTTTCGCGCGCGGCGAGAGCGATGTCGAACCCGTCCCCATCGGGAAGGGAGATGTCGAGGATCAGTACCTGAGGTGGCGGCTCGTGTTTCAGGAGTGCCTCGAGGTCCGCGCGCGAACCAACGCCAAGCGCCTCGAAGCCCTGCATCGAGAGGTAATCCACGAGGTCACCGCGCAGAACCTCTTCGTCCTCGACAACTACGATACGGTTCATGTGCCTGCCTTCTGAATTTGCGGCGTTCGGGCTACCGACTGGGTCTCCCTATCAGCGACTGGCAGGCGAACGCTGGCAATCGTTCCGCCGCCCGGACGCGATGCTATGGTCAATGTTCCGCAGTGATACTCGACGAGCTGAAAACAGGTATGAAGGCCGAGTCCGTTGCCCCGCGTCCCGCGGACGTTCGAAGCTCGGAAAAAGCGCCGGCCAATGTTGTCGAGCTCACGCGGCGGGATCCCGACCCCCCGGTCAGAGACTCGGATATTGAGCAAGTTGGACCGCGTAAAGACCGCGATCTCGACCTGCGTCTCGCCGGACGAGTATTTCAAAGCATTGTCGACGAGGTTGACCAGGACGGTGCTCAACATCTCAGCATCGGCGCGATAGTCAGGAACATCCTCGACCATGGTGAAGTGCAGCCGGTGACCTTTGCCAACTCGGTCGAAATGTTTCTGCACCTCGGTCGACATTGCCGGCATGTCGAGGTCCTCGAGCTCCACGAGCCCCTCGGTCAGGCGCTCTGTCGCCAGGAAGCGGTCAATCAAAAGGGTCATCCGGCTAACCGAGTCTCCGATGCTGT
Organism: Salipiger mucosus DSM 16094; assembly: GCF_000442255.1. GTDB lineage: Bacteria > Pseudomonadota > Alphaproteobacteria > Rhodobacterales > Rhodobacteraceae > Salipiger > Salipiger mucosus. The sequence goes on from NZ_KE557274.1 coordinate 160,539, forward strand.
CCAGTCGCCGACTGACGGCCTCGGGCGGATCGGTCAGCACCTCTCCCAAGATCTCGCTGGCGTAGCGGATCGCGGCCAGCGGCGTGCGAAATTCGTGGCTGACCATGCGGGTCAGCTGGCGCTGGTCCTCGCGCGCTACCTTCTCGGCCTCCAACGATGTCGACAGCTCGCGTTCCAGCCGGCGCCGCTCAGAGATCTCCTCGGCAAGGGCGGTATTTCGGCTGCGCAAGTCCATGAAAAGCCGCATGCAGACCATGATGAGCAGGCATATGAAGAAGCCATTCATGAAAAACAGCCCCATCAGGAAATACCAGCCATTGACGTCGGAGAGGATCGGCCCGTTCGAAACGGTGGCCGGCCTGATGTAGACGACGGCACTCTGCACGACGCTCGTCGTGATGTAGAACCCTAGCATCCCGATGGTCATCCAGCGAACGAAGCGGGGCTGGTTCCGTTCGCCCAGTAGGGTGCGGATCATCATGCCCATGACGACCGTGGTGAAGAGGGTCGAGAGGTGGATGCGCAGGCCCAGGTCTGCAGGAGCCCAAGTCAGCGCGGCGCTGAATGCCAGCCCGAAGACCGCTAGGCAGGCCAACCCAAAGCGCACGCAACCGGGCCTGCCCAGAAAGCGCGCCATGCCTTCGGCCAGAAGGACGAGGCCAAACTTCACCGTCATGTTGTCGAAGACAATGTGGAAGGGCATCGGTGTAGTTCCGCGTTCGAGAAGCAACAGCACGCCTAGCGCGATGGCCGTGAACCCAGCCGCGATCACCTTCAACTCGTAAAGCTGGCGCCACGACAGCCAGATCAGCAGCCATGCGATGGCCTGCAGCGTGGTCGTGCTGAATTGCACGAGAAGAAGTGTCTCGAGATCGAGCATGGCTTCTGATGACGCAAGGGCATGCATGGGCGCAAGTGTCTTGGGGCTTCGTGGTGTGGTTTTTGCCAAGGACCTGAGATGGAGAGAAGATTTGGTCAGAATTGATCAGAATTGGTGGGTGGAGCGGTGCCTGACCCGGCGTGTACCCAAGGCGTGTGACGCGCGGATACGCCCCAGTGTCAGCCGGCTGGACAGGCCGGTCCGGGCCCGTGTTCCACAAGCGCTTTGCTCCGCGTCTGGGATCGCGGCATGGCGCGTAGTCAGGGATAACCCGAACGGGGAGAACAGGCATGGACGCACAGGACGCTATGACGCGCGAGGCCGCCGTGCCGGCCTTGCTGGAGCAGCTCGCGGCCGAGGACCGGTCGCGTGTTGCGGCCCGGCTGCGGATCAGGGACCTTGCCCGCGGCGAGGTGCTGACCGAGGCGGGCACACCGGCCCAGTCGCTCTTTTTCACGCGTCACGGGCAATTCCGGGCGGGTGAGACTTTCTACGGACCAGGCCGAATGATCGACGCCGAGGCCTTCTTCTCGCGCGGCATTCATCCGGATACAGTGATCGCCACGCGTACCGCACAGGTGTTCGAGCTTGACCGACCGAGCCACGACGCGCTCCTGGCGGAGGTGCCGGGCCTCGCGCCGGCATTGTTGGAAGGATTTGCAGGTCAGGTCCGCACGGCCGGGGCGCCGCAGGCGCGCAGACCCTCTGTCCTGGTCGTGCCGCTTTGCGCCTTGGGCCAGCGGGTGGCATTCCTGTCGGCGTTGCGCAATCGCATGGCCTCGACGGAAACGCGGCTCTTAGAGGTTCCGCAGGACGACGCTACCGACATTCCGTCCTTCCTCGGTGCGCGCGCGGCGGAGGGCAGACAGGTTGCCTTCCTAGCCGACGATCCCGGCTACCGCCGGCTGCAGTCGTGGATGGATCATGCCGACGAGGTGATCATCGTGACCGAGGGGCGGGCAGCTGAGCTGCGCGATGAAGCGGTCCTGCGCCAGCTGCTCGCGGCCTTCCCGTCTGAGCAGCGCCGTCTCGTGCGGCTTCATCCGGAACGACAGGGCGTCGTGAGCGGCACCGCCGAATGGCTGGCAAAGATCCCCGCCGCGATGCATCACCATGTCTGCCTGAAGGACAACGACGACGTCGACGCGCTGCTGCGCTTCATCACCGGCCGCGCCGTGGGCCTCGTCGGCGGTGGCGGTGGCGGACTGGGCGCGGCCTACAGCGGGATTTGCCGCGCGCTTGGCGAAGAGGGGATCAGTTTCGACTACTTGCTGGGAACGAGCGTGGGCTCGTCGATGCTGGCCGGACTGGCCTACCTCGGAGACCACAGAACGCTCAGCGAGGGTACAGAGTATATTTTCGTGCGCCAGAGAAGCTTCAAGAAATTCACCCTGCCGCGCCATTCCCTTCTCGACCACAAGACGTTCGACCGGGCCATGCAAGACACCTACGGCGCCGCCACGCGGATCGAGGATTGCTGGAAGCCCTACGCGGCCATCGCGACCAACGTTTCTGCCCGCCGGACCGAAGTCATCCGGACGGGGCCGCTGTGGCAGGCGGTGCGAGCCTCGACGGCCGTTCCATGTGTCCTTCCGCCCTTCGTTACCGACGACGGCATGATGCTGATCGACGGCAGCATCATGAACGACGCGCCGGTCGACGTGATGCGACAGATCAAGGCGGGGCCCAACGTGGTGGTTCATTTCGGACGACCGGGCGTGCGACGCATGAAAATCGACTACGACGAACTACCTGGGCGTGCTGGCGTGCTCCGGTCTTTCCTCCCCGTGCGACGGCGGCGTCGCTCGGCGCCCGGTATCCTCAGCATGCTCTACCGCACCATGATGGTGCACCAGACCTACGACATTCGACCCGAACCCGGTGACCTGGTCCTGAATCCTCCTTCTTTCCCGGGCGCCTCCATGGTCAACTTCGACAATCACAAAAAGGTCACCGCCGAAGCCTACGACTGGACGTTGAAGGAACTGGCGACCAGACACGCCACGGGGCAAGACAGCGCCCTCCTGCGGGCGGGCAGGGCGGCCTGATCTATTTCGTCACGGCACGCGAGGCTCACCTTACTCCGGCACTTCAAGGACCGGGTACCGGGCTTGGTTCGGGCTCGACTTTCTCCATCCCAGGATAGATCTCCGCGATCTGCCCGATGTAGTCGGGGTACTTTGCGACCGGGCAGTTGCCGCGCTCCGTAAGGACCTGGGTTTCGATGTCAAAATCAGGATATTCGACGAATACGGCCGCACCGAAGACCGTAGCCTGGTGGCGCTCACAGAGGTGGCCCAGGTCGTTTTCGTCGACCCAGAAGAAGCTTTTCTCGAACCGCAGGCTGGAAAAGTGGCTCACATCGACCTCGTCCGGGCTTCCTTCGGCGGCCTCATCCACGAGATGAAGGCCCTTCGATTGCCGCACCGCCTCCTCGGCAGCTTCCCGGCTCTCGAACAGACAGTCAGTGTCCAGGTCGAGCTGAACGTCGTCCGTCCTCGGGTTGTAGACATGCCCATCACCGCACATCGCGATGAAAGTCGGCCCGTTCTCGCGTGGGTCGCCATGGTAGTCTCCGAAGAAGAAACCGCCAGGACTGGGAACGTACTTCCTTGCCTGGTCCCGGGTCAGAACCTGCGGGGTGTCCGGGCTAGGCTCCGCGGCTTTCTCCTCCCCGGGTAGGCCGATCTGAACGTATTCGCCGTGCCGGTTTCTTGGAGCGAGCAGCTCGCTTTTCTTGGCCGTGTCGACGGGTGCAATATCCATTGTGGAAACCTCTTCCTGAAATTTTCTGGTCAGCCAAATCCTGGCACAATCGCGCGTTCCGGTTCCGGCTCACGGAAGGCCGGCTCCATTCCGGGAAAGTACTCGGCGGTCTCGCGCAGGACCATGGTGACATGGTCGACCTCGAATTCTTCGTTGACCTCGACCTCGTCGTACTCGTTGTCAGTTTCGTGGTAGCGCACCTGCACCCTCAGATCGGCAGTCACGGCCTCGGAAATGAGCGTGGTCACATAGGCGTCCCCGTTCTCGTCCCGCGCCTGCAGCTCGACTTCACCGACAAGGCTGGAAAACGCATGAACAGACACGCCGCCGGTTTCCCGAAGTGATCGGAAGTCCTCGTCCTGAGCCTCCAGTTCCCTGGCTTCCTCGGCCGAAAACAGGCAGCTGACCGGCACCTCTCCATAGGTTCCGAACGCCTGCGTTGCCTTGTCATAAATCCGCCCGTGGCTGTCGCAGGCAATGTAGGTTGTCCCGTTCAGGCGCGGGTCCTCGTGGTGCACTGTCCTCCGGGTCTCCGCCTCCGGAAGAGACCCCAGGTCTTCGTCAGAAATCAGAACAGGGACGTCGGACAGGAGGCGAACCTTCTCGCCGCCTACACCAGTCCCGAAAGTGACGTATTTCCCGGTGATCCTGTCGGTGGCCAAGTAGGACAGGGTGTCTGTCTCGCGGTCGATCTCTGGAAGCGGTGCTGCCCGCATGTCTGGTCTCCTGTGATTTCGCTGGATGTGCCCGGTTCGCCGCAAGCTCAAAGGGACGGGAGTCCGAACATGGTTGGCAACGCATCGAACAGTGCTGCGGCGTCCATCCCTTCGTAGAAGCCGGCTGTCGTCAGGCCGTTGAGCTCCACGAGCTTCACGCCGTCCTCGGTTTCGACCATGTCGATCACCAGGTTGTTCTCGTAATACTCTAGGTTCTGGATCACCTCTTCGACCTTCTCCGTCATGCCGGCCGGCATCCGCTGCGCGCTGGGCTCCATGTCACCCCAGCTATAGGGCGCCCAGGTTGCGATCTTTCCGGCGACCACCCAGAACCGCCACTCGATGTTGGAAATCGTCTTTTTCGGGAAGATCACCGTGATTTCCCCGGGCTCGATGCTCTCCAGCTTCTCGTAGCTGTCGATGTTGTAGTCGTAGGCCTCCCAGGTTGTCGGGAACCCGGCGAAGGGTTTCCAGGGGCTGTTCGGCCGGATGAAGACGCCGTCATCGCCATAGAAGGATTTCAGGCAGCGAACAGCGTCATCGGTCCGCAGGTGCTGCCAGGGGAACAGGATCCCGAAGGGGTTGAGCAGGAGATCGTTCGGCAACTGGGCCGCGTAGTTGCTCCAGGAGAGCTTGAACCTCGAAGCGACCACCCCGCTCTGGATCGTCGGGATATTCAGGTTCGGCGCCTGCTGCGCCAACCGGATCGCGGTGAAGCACATGACCGGCTCGCCCGTGCCCAGCGCACTCTTGAACAGCGTCCGTTCAATGTCCCGGATCGAGTCCGAGAAATGCATGGTGTCCAGCCGGTGCGCCGTCCAGCCACGCTGCGCGCACAGATCCTCCACGGGTTGCCCGCGGACGATCTCGTCCTGGTATACGATGTGCATGGTGTCTGCTTTCTTCTGTGTTGGATAGCATCTATCCAAATAATCCTTGAAATGGAAGGCCCTCTTGCCCGTCATTTCAAGGATTTCCGATGCCAGTCACGGCACCGGACGTCCCGGCCTGCAGTTGGTGAGCCACTTGTCCGACTTGCGTTCAAGGGTGTCTCGGAACCGCTCGATAGAAAGCGACGGATCTTCCGTTTTTGCGGCCACCAGAAGATCGTGTACGCACATATCGAGGGCCGCGGCAACTTTCCCGGACTTGTCCTTCAGTCCGTCGGCCCCCAGAGTTCTGAATTCGCGGCTCAGGTCGGACACCACTTCCGCAACGCCGGCGACGCCAGCCTCGACCAGATCCCAACCCCCAGGCTGGATGGAAACCAACTCCAGATAGGACCGGATACGGTTCTGCACACCCAGCCGAACGTCTTCGTCCGGAAAGCTCTTCCAGACGAGATCGGCCAGGCAAATCATGACGTCGGCGGCCTCCCCTACCACGCCATCCTCGTCCGGTTGCTTGGAAATGTAGCCGGAAGCGATGTTGACCTCGTCGGCCAGTTCTCCGAGTTCCGACAGCGTGGCAAGCACGACCTGTCTCTGCGTCCGGTCAGCAACGGCGCTGGAGACCGGATCGGTGATGGCAAAGAGGGTGCTCGGAGGTTGAATAAATACCATTCTGGGTCCTTGGCTGAATTGGAAAGAAAAAGGCGCCCAGCGCATATGCGAGGGCGCCCTCTTGAAGAGTTGTCCGGTCCGCCCGCTCACATGGCCATGGCCGGCGCCTGCTCCATGTCGCGAACCTGCTCTTCGACGGCCTCGATCATGGATCGCGGCGTGTCGTCGGACATCTTGAGGCCGTCATGATGTACGAGGTCGGCCACCATCTCCACGGCCTCGTGGAACTGATCGGTCGTCTGGGTGGCCCCGTCGGACGTGACCTCGAAGGTCTCGGCATGTTGGATTTCGTCGATTGCGACCTTCTCATTGCGGAAGTTGGTGATCAGGCCGCGGGCAGAAACAGTTGTCATCGCTGGATTTCCGTCACTTTTCGTTTTGCGAATTTGGCCGACATATCCTTCTGAACTGTCGACCGCTCCCTCTATCCAACTATAGGATAGAAAAGGACTGTTCAAGACATTTCTTGACCAATCCTTGCTCGATCAAATGAGCAACGGAACGCAAGCGACACGGGTCATCCTGACTGCATCTCCATGCTGGGCTTCCGCTTCAACGAGACTTTCGGGCGCTTCGGTCGTGTCTGTGGGACCGGTGTTTTCTGGAGGTCCGCAGTGCGGATATTTTGTTGAAAAACTCGCGCTTGATCGAGGGGCATCTTGCTGATTCAATTCCGCCAACGGGCGGGAGGAATGGCGATGATGGGATCCAAGCAGGAGGCGCAGCCAGCGCTGTTCTACGAGTTCTCGCTGGAAGATCACGTCCCCCGGGATCATCTGCTTCGATCCATTGATCGGTTCGTCGATCTCAGCAGCATCCGCGCCTACCTTGCCGATTTCTACAGTCACACAGGGCGCCCCTCCGTCGATCCCGAATTGCTGATCCGCATGCTCCTGGTCGGATACTGCTTTGGTATCCGGTCCGAGCGGCGGCTCTGCGAGGAGGTCCATCTGAACCTGGCGTATCGCTGGTTTTGCCGCTTGGACCTCAGCGATCGGGTTCCGGACCATTCCACCTTCTCGAAGAACCGCCATGGTCGTTTCCGCGAGAGCGAACTGCTCCGCCACCTGTTTGAGACGACCGTCGCGCGGTGCATCGAAGAGGGCCTGGTCAGCGGACAGCGCATGGCCATCGACGCGAGCCTGATCGAAGCCGATGCCAACAAGCAGAACTCGACTCCGAAGGAGGAGTGGGATCCGGCGCAGGTCGATCCTGCTGATGCCCCGCGGGCCGTTCGCGAGTATCTTGAGACTCTGGACGAGGCAGCGTTCGGTGCTGCCAGCGAGGTGCAGCCGAAGTTCACGTCGCATTCCGACCCGGCCAGCCAGTGGACGGCCGCACGTAAGGGTCCGGCTTTCTTCAGCTATTCTGACAACTACCTGATCGACACCGACCATGGCGTAATCGTAGATGTCGAAGCCACCAGGTCCATTCGGCAGGCCGAGGTCGGTGCGACCAAGACCATGCTGGAGCGTGTGAAGACCAAGTTCGCCCTCCATCCCGAACGCCTGATCGCGGACACGGCCTATGGCAGCGGGCCGATGCTGGGCTGGTTGGTCGAGCGCAAGATTGCCCCGCATATCCCCGTTTTCGACAAATCCGGACGATCCGATGGGACTTGGACACGCGTCGACTTTGAATGGGATGCGGAGAACGACCAATACATCTGCCCCGAGGGGCATGAGCTGAAGCAGTTCCGCCGGAACTATTCCGATCCGAACCGCGGGCCAACCGGCAAGGGCACAGCCCGCTATCGGGCGCTGAAAGAGGTCTGTCAGGCATGCCCATCAAAAGCGAAGTGCTGCCCGAATGCGGATGCCCGCAAGATCACTCGCGAAGAACATGAAGATGCCCGGGAGGTCGCTCGCGAGATCGCCAAAACCGAGCAGTATGTGATCTCGATGAAGCTGAGGAAGAAGGTCGAGATGCTCTTTGCCCACCTCAAACGGATCCTTGGCCTGAACAGGCTGCGATTACGTGGTCCACGCGGCGCAAATGACGAATTCCTTCTTGCCGCAACCGCCCAAAACCTCCGCAAACTGGCCAAGATCCTTCCTGCACCGCAGCAACCGCGAAAAGCCTGACAGGAAAGGCGCACGCCCCGTGTTCTGCAATCGATATTCTGCGCTTGCGAACGGGTGTTTTTCCACAGAATCGGCTCCAGACCGGCGTCTGCACGGAGTCCGGCCATCAGACCGGCCCGACGCAGGCTTGCCCGCGTTTTTGCGATGGCCGTCTTCAGTGCGCCTTTCTGGCCGATAAAATGGCATTCTTCCTTCGGGCGCGTTTCACCGGTGTAGACCAGGCAGCGCTCGAGCATGAACTCGTGCGCCTTGGTCGTCAGGATCAGGGTCACCGGCGCCTCCGAGCCCTGCACCTTGTGGATGGTCGAAGCCCAGGCATGGCCAAGTTGTCGAAATTCCCCGTCCTTGTACTCGATGCTTTCGGTCCGTTCCGGATACTGGACCCAGAGCCGGTTCGAGGACTTAACACCCGGGGCGACCGCCACGATTGTCCCGATCTCGCCGTTGAAGACTTCCTTGTCGTAGCAGTTCTTGTACTGCATGACGCGATCTCCGACACTCCACTCGGTCTTATTGGCAACCAGGGTGTGGTCCGGATCCTCCGGGTCGGCCGGGTTGAGATGATCCTTGATGACCTCGTTCAGTCGGTTGGATCCGTTCTCACCCTTCCTCTGCGGAGACAAAACCATGATGTCGTTGGGATCTGCGATGCCGCGCTCTGCGAGCATGTCGTAAAGCGCGATGATCTTTTCATGGATAGCTTCGGTGGTGTCCGCATCCCAGAAGAATGTGTCGCGGTCGTTGAATTCCGGCATCTCGCCTTTGAGGATCGCGTGGGCGGCGGTGATGATGCCGCTCTGCTCGGCTTGGCGATGGACCACTTCCAGGCGTGACAGGGGAACGACCTCGCTGCGAATGAGATCGGCGAGAACCTGCCCCTGGCCCACGCTCGGCAGCTGATTGTCGTCCCCCACGATAATCACGCGAGCCCGGTCAGCTACCGCGTCCAGAAGGCTTCGGCAGATATGGGTATCCACCATGGAATATTCGTCCGCGATGATGGTGGTTGCCTCCAGTGGATTGGACTGGCAGTGCACGAAGCCGCCCTCAATCGGATCGTACGCGAGCAGCCGGTGGATGGTCATTCCTTCGCTGTTGGTCGCTTCCCCGAGCCGCTTCGCAGCCCGGCCGGTAGGAGCCGTCAGATCGACAGTTTCGCCCTTGTCCATGCCCAGCGCCTTCAGGATCACGGCCTGGGTCGTGGACTTGCCGGTGCCTGGTCCGCCCGTGATGATCGACACCCCATTCTCAAGGCTCTTGAGCGCGGCGTCGCGTTGCGATTGGTCCAGGGTGATCCCGAGGTCTTCTTCCGCTTTCTTGATGCGGGCAAGGTATTCCTCGCGATCCGTGTCATGGGCCCGGGACGCCTTCATCAGGCGCTGAATGTTTTTCCGGATGGCCTGCTCATCCTGGTACAGTGTGCGGTGTGAAATCCGGTCGGTTTCAGTGTCCAGAACGAGGGGTCCCCCCTCCCCCAGGGCTGCATCGATGGCCTTTTCGACCCGTTCACCGTCGGTGAAACCCAAAGAGCGCGCCCGGGCCACGATATACGCCCGTTTGACCTGCGTGTGCCCCGCATTCGCGAGTTCGGCAGACATCACGTAATCGAGCATTGCCAGATAGCGCTCGTCCGCCTCCATGTCGGCGCCCAGCGACTGGGCAATGGCATCCATCATCTTGAAGCCCACACCGCTGACGTGGCGCGCGATGGCCCAAGGGTCCCTTTCCAGCTGCTTGGTCAGGCTGGCGCCATACTCGTCGAAGATCTTCTTGATGACTGAATGCGGGACGCCCTCGACGCCGAACATCTCGAGGATGTCGTTCGGGATCGTCAGGCTCCCCCAGGCGGACGCCAGGTCGTCGGCGACCGTTTTCCTGATACCGGCGGAGACGATGGCCTCGACGTCCGTGAGCACCTCGTGAAGGGTATCCGGATAGGCGTCGATGACTTTCTGTGCGGACTTGGGGCCGAAATCATCCACCGGCTCGGTCATGACCCACCCCCGGGCCCCACGCGCCGTGATGGGGACGTCCGGACTGACACGAATGGCGTCGACCTGCGGGCGCCCTTCGTATTCCGACATCTCGCCGCTGAAAGTCACCTTCATCTCCTCACGCAGAGGTGTCGGGGCGGATCCTTTCACCGAGATCCGTCCGTTCTCCTGGGATCGAACAGCAAGGATGTAGAATGAGGTTCCACCATCGCTCTTCTGGAAGATGATCTTTTCAATGATCCCGCGATAGTGTTCCATGGTGCCTCCTGCGCCTTCGCCTGCAGAGAAGGCTACACGCTATTCTTTATGTTGACAACTATTCTTTTCGCCCTGCGGCGCCATGCTGAATTATAGAATAAAGTCATCTTGCGCAAGGTCCGAAACCTGCAAGTCACTCAGGAAGACAACGTCGACATTCTCGGCGGCCTCCCCGGCGAACGCTTCTGGTGACAAGGATACCACGACGTGGTCGTTCGACTGCCGTAGAATAACGTCGCCAGCTTCCCAGGCGCCGACACCAGATCCGGCCAACAGGTCTGCGATGTCCAGGACGTCCTCTCCCGGCGTGAAGTCGGTCACGAAATCGATCTCGCCCGATGTGTCCGCGAAAACGAACCGGTCTTCCCCTCCACCGCCTGCCATGGTGTCGCTTCCTGCGCCGCCATCCAGGACGTTGTCGAAGGCGTTCCCCCAGAGCGAGTTGTCATCGGAACTTCCCTGCAGATCGGACTTCCCTGCCATGTTCATCAGGCGGCCCGTCTCAACATTCTCCGACACCAGGTGACTTCCACAGCCGACGAAATAGATCGCGTCGTTGCCTTCACCTGTCCTCTCGACGACGACATCGCGCTCGTTGTCGACGACATAGACATCATCACCGGCACCACCGGCCATCCTGTCGGCCCATGTGCCGCCATCCAACCGGTCGTTGCCGGCCCCACCACTGATCGTGTCGTGACCTCCGCCGCTGGAAATCATGTCATCGTCCGCGCCGCCCGAGATCTCGTCGTGTCCGGTGCGTCCCCAGAGCCTGTCGTTGCCAGCATTCCCGAGAAGCGTGTCGTTGCCCTGGTTTCCAAGCACGCGGTCATTGCCGTCCTGCCCACGGATGAGATCGTCTCCGACCCACCCAAAGAGCAGATCGTCGCCATCGTCACCGTTGATCGTGTCGTTTCCGTCTCCGCCAAGGATCGTGTCGGCGCCCCTGCCACCAACGGCCGCGTCATGTCCATCCTGACCGACGATGCGGTCGTCCCCCGAGCCGCCTTGCAGGTAATCGTCACCACCGCCACCGACCAGGTAGTCATCGCCGGCGCCGCCCAGAACCCGGTCATCTCCGAAGTCGGCGAAGATCGTGTTGGCCGCCTCGTTCCCGAAAAGAGCATCGTCGCCCTGCCCCGCGATGATGTGCTCGATGCCACCCTCGATGCTCAGGGTGCCACCGGAAATCCTGGAATCGTAACCGTCCCGAAGGCTGATGACATTCGGATGCGGACTGGCGGCCGCATTGATGATGTCGTCCGAACCCACGGTATCGGACAGACGTCCCCTGGAAGCGTCCTCGGCCAACATTTTCCGGAAGTCGGCGGTGTAGAAGTACTGGTCACTTGTACTGGTCTCGTCCCCCATGAAGGTGAGACTCACGGACTCCGCGGGCACGTTGACCTCGTCCCCGGTCTCCATGTCGACAGCTTTCACCGTCCAGGTGCCGGCGGAACTCTCCGACCAGAACGCATTGGTGTAGTAGTCGAACTGATCGACGCCGGAGCTGCTCTGGCCGGACAGGAAAACCGACTCCGTGCCATCCGGAGACACCAGCTTGTAAGCGACGTCCGCGTTGCCGACCTGAAGCCCTTCCGGAGACCCGGCACTTGCCCAGTCGATGGTGATCCGGACGTGCTGGATGTCGATTTCCTTTGCCACGTCGGTCTCAACCTGGTTTCCGTAGCCGCCAGCTGATGCTCCGGTGACCTCAACCTGGTTCCCGGAGACACCCTGCTCGAGCCAGTTCCGGGCCAAGGCTGTCGCCGCGCCGGCATCCACGCCCCCGAACCCGTAGGAGTTGCTGAAGGTCATCCCGCCGCCGTTCCAGGTGCCACCACCGTTGGTTTCCCAACCTTCCCGGTCGCTGTGCAGATATCGAGACGACAGGGCGAGGATCTCCTGGACGTCGCGCCACCCGAGATCCGGATTGGCCTCGAGCATCAGAGCCGCGACCCCCGAGGTCACCGGAGCCGCCGCGGATGTGCCTCCACCGGCCACCACGCGCCCGTCGTGCTGGATGACCACATTTGTCCCCGGCGCGCTGACAAGAATGCCGGCGCCCTGCGAGCTGCTTGGCGCCATCGCGCCACCCTGCATGTAGTTGCCGACGGCGATGGTGCCTTCATCGACCTTCATGCTGTGCGTCGGCATGGTACTGCCGTCGGGATCGTAGTTGTTCCCGGCCGCGAACACGATGACCGTCCCGAGACCATCGCGCCCTTCCATCAGTGCCTGGTCGATGATGTTTTCATAGTTCTCCGCATAAAAACGGGACTCGTAGGACCCGCCGTAGGCGCCGTCGAACCCCCATGAGTTGTTAAATACATCCGAGTTCAGGGCCCCTTCGCGAAAGGCTTGCTCGATGCCGTCACTGTCCCCGAACCTGACCTTCTGCCCGGCCCAGTCGGACCCGAAGGCAACACCGAGGCCGCCCTCTCCATTCCGGGCGCCGGCCGCAACGAGGGCCGTCATCGTTCCGTGATGCAGACCGGGCCCGCCGGGAAAGATCTCGTTGTCTCCCTCGTGATGATCATAGGAGAGTTCGGGCCGGTAGTTGGGCGAAAGCTCGGGGTCGGAGTGATCGAAACCGCTATCGAGCAGGCTGATCAGGACCCCGTCGCCCGAGTAGTGTTCCCAGGCGGCCGTGATGTTGATGCCGGTCGCATGCGACAGGTGCCAGGCATTGTCGAAGTAGGGCTCGTCTTCCCAGAATGTCTCGGTCGCGGTGGCGTCAGGGGTCGCTGAAGTCGTCGATGCAGGCACGTCTGAACACTTTCTATGGTGGTTCAGATACCCTACCGGGCAAAGGTGCAATCATGGTTTACGCGGCACCACACCCTTGGGGAGACATCTGCCTCCCCAAGGGTGTGGTCACGTCAGAGCACGAAGTCGCTCTACTGGATGCCGGAGAGCGAGATCCCGGTCAGGATCGCGACGTTCACGTCACCGGAGACATCTCCTTCATAGGCGTCAGCGGACATCCATACTTCGACGTTACCGTCGGCCTCGGTCAGCCAGATGTCGGAGGACTCCCATGGATCGGTCGCCGTATCTGCGAGGATCGCGTCCAGGTCGATGTCGTCGATCCCGGTCTCGAAATCGACGATGTAGTCGGTCTCTCCCGATGCATCCGTGAATTCGAAGGTATCCGCACCCCCGCCGCCGCGGAGCGTGTCGCTGCCGACACCGCCGCTCAGGACGTTGTCGTAATCATTCCCCCAGATCGAGTTGTCTCCCAGCCCGCCATGGAGTTCGGCGTTGCCTGCGGAGTCGAACAGGCGGCCGGTCTCGACATGGTCGCCGACATCGAAGGATCCTGACCCCAGGATATACATCGCATCGTTGCCCTCTCCGGCTTGTTCGATGACCTGGTCCCCCTCATCGTCGACCACGTAGACGTCATTCCCGGTGCCACCCGACATCGAGTCCTGGCCGGTCCCGCCGTCCAGCCTGTCATTCCCCTCCTGCCCGAGCAGAGTGTCATTTCCCGTTCCGCCATCGAGGGAGTCGTTGCCCAGCGCGCCTTGGAGATGGTCCGCTCCGGAATCTCCCCAGATGCGGTCATGTCCGTCCCACCCGGAAATCCCGTCATTGCCGCGGCCGCCGAAAATCCGGTCGCCCCCGTTCCCACCATTGATCGAGTCGATGCCCTGCCATCCGAAAATCAGGTCGTCACCGCTACCACCATTGAGTTGGTCGAAACCATCACCGCCAAGAATGGTGTCATTGCCGGAATCTCCATGAACATAGTCATTTCCGTATCCGGCGACGATCCGGTCATTCCCGGAGCCGCCGTAGATGTTGTCATCGCCGCGAGCAGCGACGATGTAGTCTCCTCCACCGTTCCCGTTGATCGTGTCGTCGCCGAAATCCGCAAAGATGGTGTTCGCCTGCCCGTTTCCGTCGAGACCGTCATTGCCGGCCCCCGCGATGATATGCTCGATGCCGCCTTCAACGGTGAGCTCGCCACCGGAGATCGTGCTGGCGGCCCCGTTCCGGATGTCGATCTGGTTGTTGTCCGACGAGGCGGAGGTGTTCACGATGTCCTTCAGGCCGGAGGCATCATTCAGAGTTCCTCTCGAGGCATCCTCGGCGACCATTGCGGCGAAATCCTCGGTGAAGAAGTACTGGTCATTCTGCGATGTCTCGTCTCCGAGGAAGGTCATCTCGATGTTGCTGACCTCGACATCCAAGGGGTCCCCGGTGTCCTGGTGCACGACGTCCACGGTCCAAGTTCCTGCGGAGCCTTCCGACCAGAAGGCATTGCTGCCGAACTCGAAGACCATGGAATCCGAGCCATAGCTGCGGCCCTCGACAATGACCGACTCTGTCCCGTTCGGTGACGTCAGTTTCAGAACGACGTCCTCCCAGGAGGTGCTTTCCCAGCTCATCTCGATGAGCGTGTGCTGGATATCGATGTCGTCCGACACATCGACCGTGAACTGTGATCCGGTCTGGGCGCCCCCGGGAGCGAAGGAGCCACTGGCGGACCGCTGCGATGCCGTCGTCCCGACGTCGAGCCAGTTGCGTGCCAGGCTTGTCGCAGCCGTGGCATCGATGGCACCGAACCCGTAGTCGTTGCTGAAGGTCATCCCCCCGCCGTTCCAGTTTCCGGCACCATTGGTCTCCCAGCTGTCGTGATCGCTGTCTATGTAGCGGGCCGACAACGCGATGATGTCCTGCACATCCCGCCAACCGAGATCCTCGTTGGCCTCCAGCATAAGGGCGGAAACCCCGGAGACGACCGGCGCAGAAATGGAGGTCCCCGTGCCGTACTTTGTCTGGTCGCCGTCCTGCACCGGCAGACCGGTCCCAGGAGCACTGACAAGCAGGTTCGCACCGCGCCCGCTGGAGGCGTTGATCTCGTCGGTGGCATCGTAGTTCCCGACGACAATCGTCCCGGGGTCGACTTTCAGGCTGTGGGTTGGCGCATTTGCTCCGTCCGGCGAACCGTCATTCCCGGCGGAGATCACGATCACTGTCCCGAGCCCGTCTCGGCCCTGCTGCGTCGCGTCATCGACAACGTCACCGTACCGGGTTTCGTAGTAAGGTGATTGGTAGCTGCCACCATAGGCATCCAGGAAGCTCCAGGAGTTGTTGAAGACATCGGCGTTCATGGCGCCTTCCGCGAAGGCCTCTTCCAGACCTTCGTTGGCGGCGAAGTCCACCCGCTGACCGGACCACTCGGCATTGTAGGAGATCCCGATGCCACCGATTTCGTTGTCGCCGCCGACTGCCACCTGGCTCACCATGGTGCCATGCCAGAACTCCCCGCTTCCCGGGTAGATGTCACCATCATCCTCCGCATGATCGAAGGACAGGTCAGCCCGGTAGTTTCCGCTCAGCTCGGGTGCGTCATACTTGAAACCGTTGTCCATGAAGCTGATCAGGACACCTTCCCCGGAGTAGTGCTCCCAGGCCCCTTCGATGTTGACCCCCGGAGCGTCATAAAGGTGCCAGGACGCGCCGTGGTTCGGCTCGTCTTCCGCGAACGCCGGCGCATCCGGCCGGGCGGTGTCGTTTCCATGTGTGTCGAACGTGGTGTTCATGGCAGGATCCTCCTATTCTTAACCAAGTGCACGTGGAGGTAAAGATTTCCGAAAGAAAGAAGCCGCCACAAACGCACATGTTAAGAATAGGTTTCAACTAATTCATTGACACGCAAGAATAGAAGGAATATCAGCCACCTACACACGAAAAGAAGGACGCCGCTTTGCCAGGCATCGAAGACTTCAACCCGACCGACCGTCAGTACCTTGACCTGGATGAGGTGATCGACGGCGGGACCGCGAACGACATAGCCGCCAAGCTTCACAGCATCGAGGCGGATATCCGGAAGAAACGTGACATCGAGGGCGAGATCACCTTCGAGATGACACCGAATTCACTCTGCGCCATGTGGACGCCCGAGCACGACCCCGAGCCCGAGGTCCCCGAAGAAACGTACGAGCAAAAGGTCCAACGCCGCCGCCAGGCCGTCTATGCCAAGCAAGTACAGCAACTCCGTAAGGCGGCTGCGGCCCTGGATATTCCGCCAGCGCCTGGCGCCACCGTTACCTGACGAGGACGAAGCGAAGCGCCGCACGCGGCAGCCCCTGCTACCTACCTGCCTTGCAGGTGCCGATTGGTCCTGCAAGGCAGGTGAAATGCACGGACAAGACTATCTGTCCCGCGTGCCACACGGAGACTGGAATGCGGCAGGATTGGTTTGAACATCGCGACGAACTGGAACCAGACATGGTTTTTCGTCACCGGGATGGCAGTCTCGTGATGCTCGACCGACCTGTTCCTGGTGACGGGACCCAATGGTACGTCGCAGAGTTCTGGAACGGCTCATGGGCCTGGATGGACACCATCGTTGAGCCCGGAGACCTGCTTGAACCTGCAGAGGATCCGAAGGAACCAACGCCTGCGTCACCAATGGCACCACGCTGATCCTCCGGATGGATGACGTCGGGAATTCACTCGACGCCGCGATCCGCAAGGACCGTTTCTATGATCCCGGTGTCGGTCGGATTGTTCAGCTCCCAGAACGCTTCTTCCGACTCGATCTGGACGCACCGGATCGATTGTCCGCCCTCCAGGAAACGCAGTTGCTCGAGCCCTTCATGGGCTTCCAGGGTGCCTTGGATCGTTGACGCGTAGCGAGTCAGAGCCGCACGCCGATACCCGTAAAGGCCGACATGGTGAAACACCGGCACCTCCGCTGAAGGGTCAGGTTCGCCGGCCGTGTACGGGATGACTTCCTTGGAAAAGTACAGGGCGTCCCCGTCATGGTCGAATACCACGGTCGTGCCGCCGACACGTCCTTCGGCGCGGTCGGCTTTCAGCTTCCCGAGCGCCTCGAGGCTGCAACGGAGAGCCGGTGTGGCGACATCGACGTACTCGTCCGAGAATGCATCAATGAGCGCGTGGCAGAATGCCGGCGGCGTCAGCGGAGCATCTCCCTGGAAGTTCACGAACAGATCGTATTCAGGGAAATGTTTCGCGACGTAGGCACAGCGCTCGGTGCCATTTTCACAGTCCGTCGGCGTCATCATCGCATTCGCACCAATGCGCCGGCACTCCTCCAGGATCCTGTCGTCATCCGTGGCAACGACGACCCGGTCCACGCCCTGAACAGCCATCGCCGCACGCCACGTCCGTTCGATCAGGCTCTTCGCGACGCCCGTCGCGCCCCGGATCGGAGATAGGGGTTTTCCCGGGAAGCGGCTCGATGCATAGCGCGCAGGGATCACGATCATCGTCTTCATTCGAACTCTCCATTCTAAGTTCGAACTCGATACCGGACAGAATTTCAGACACGGTTAATTGCCGGCAACGCGGTCCTTGGCAACGAGCTGGGTCACTGCGCGTCCGGCCGGCTCACGGCGATCCGCCACAGCACCATTCGACTGTCTTCTTCGTACCTTGGAAAGGCGAGCATCCCCATGACGTGGGCGACCATGGGGAATTCGCTGACATCATCCCCTCGCGCGACCTGAAGAGTGAACGGGACCCTGAACTCGAACCATTTGCGAGCCTTCGGTCCGACAAGTCCTTCGCGAACCTTCTCGATAACTTCGCCGGCATGAGCGGAGACAAAGACGGACCCGAGATCATGATCGTCCAGACCAAGCTTTCGGATCGCGCCGTCAATATCGTCGAGAGCATCACCCGCGGCTTCTTCCAGATAGAAGTGCCCCTCCGAGCGCTCCAGGATTCGGTCGCCCAGATCCTGAAAATGATCGTCTACATTCGGGCGCCAGAAGGTGAAGATCTCCTCTACGGTGACCGCGCTCCAGGACCTCGCCTCCTGCAGTGGGACCCTTCGCAGATCGTACTCGCTGAGGACCGTGTCGCCATCCGCATCCATTGACTTGAAGAACGGGAGCTTGGTGCGGGCCCACTTGGCATGCGAGAGGTCCGATGGAAGGTCGGCACGGTCACCATCCAGGTACAGCTCACGCTTGTACCCTCCATCGCGCCGTGGGTCCGATGTGCGCGAAGCTCCTCCCCCGGGCTCGTATTGCAAGAGCTGAGCGCCTAGAGAATTGGGCCCTGCCAACATGCAAAGCACGACCACGACCGGAAAAATCTTCATCGCCCCCCATTCCTTCGATCATTCCATCGCCAGGTACGCATCATCGCACCATCCGCAAGCAGGGATCCCCTGGCCCACGGGCGAACCACGCGCCAGATCTTCCGCGCACTATCTCCAGCCCCCGGTGATCAACGAAGTGGCTTCTGCCGGAATGCCGGGCCTCCTCTCTCCAGTTCGGGCACTCTCGACCGGCAACGGAAAGCGCGATGTCCCTAGGAGGAAGCTCGGCCTTTCCGACGTCGGTTCCGCTGTCTGCGCGGATCGCGATCCCACGCAAGGTATCAAGGTATTCCGCCCCCGGGGCGGTGGCAAAATTTCCGCAGGACACTCCCGCGATAAAGGAAGACGCCGTTTGTGCCTCGGTCGCTCCGGCGGCCTGTGGGCACTGCTCCCTCAGAAGCCTCCTCGAGAGCTCCCTCGTCGTCTCGAAGTCGACGCCCATCGAGAAGAACAGGTCGGCGTCGGAGAGGACCGCCGCGCCCGCAATTCCTTCCGGATCACGGGCAAAACACGGTGGAAGGACCGAGGGCAACCGAACATCGTTTTCGGCAACGGAGGCTTCGAGTTCGATGACATCCATGAGCCGCATGATCGGTTGGCGTAAGCGCGCAAGGCTGGAGACGATGACCCTCCGAACAAAATGGCATTCCTCGATGCACATGCCATGCGCCAGCATCATCTCGGCTGTCATGTCGGCCGAGCGCTTCTCTATGTCGAACTCCCCGAAATCGGCGGCACCTGCCCCGGGATGGTCCAGATCGTGCCCCAACCCGGCAATGGTAAGCAGGATGCTGGCGCGGTCAGGGTCCCTGAAGCGGCTCATGCGTCGGCTGAACAACGCTGCGATCATCGCCACGTGAAAGGCATGGGCCGGCGAATGGAACTCGTTGCCTGTCATCGTTTCGGATACCCGCTGGGTCAGGCACTCAATGAGTGCCTTCTCCCTTGAAGCGAGAGATGGGAACCCGACGGACACAAGGACGTCCACCGCCTCCAAGACAGGGACATCATGTACCGAGTGGAAGCTTCTCTTCAGAGCCTCACGCTGAGCCCCACTCGCTGGGCGACTTCCGAAAACCTTCTCGATGTCCTCTCCGAGACCTGACACAATTCCCACCTGATGCGTGACTGCCCGCAAGGTGGGAATTGCTTGTTAATACCAAGGAAATCGGGCCGATCACCCGATCAGCAACATTCGGTATCCTCTTCCCCTGACCGTCTCGATGTTGACGGAGCGGGAGAATGGATTTCGTCGAAGTTTGGATCGCAGGGAGGCAACGACCTGGTCTGCCGACCGGTCCTCGTACTCGGGCTTCCGACCATACAAACTTTCATAAAGAAATTCCCTCGACACGATCTTCCCAGCATTTTCGAGGAGGGCCTCCAGAAGTCCGGCTTCTTTCGGGGTCAAGCGCACACGCCCGCCTGCCCCCCTGACGGAAAGGTTCCTGTCTCCATCCATGAAAAGCACGTCCGATGACCGAAACGAGGAAAACGGACTCAACTCACCGAGGAGCTCGGCCACCTTTTCGATCATCTGGCGCGGATTGAACGGCTTCACGAAGTAGTTCGCGACCCCTGACCGACGCAGCCTCTCCTCGTCGAATTCGCTATCAGCGTTGAGAAGCGCCAGAAGCTGAGTCCCGCCTGCCGCCACGCCGATGTCGTCGAGAACATCTTCGACGGTCCCATCCGGAAGGACCTGGGCGCTTATGATTAAGGGAGGGATCCCGTCAGAAGACACCTTCTCTTGCAATGCTGCAATGGTCGGACATGCGTTTGCGGTCCACCCCCCGAACGAGCGCAAGGACGCGACAATCGACGCCGAAAGTCCCGGATGATCCTCGAGAACGAGGATAAATGCCGGCGTTTGTTCGTCGCCAGGCTTCCCCTGTTCCATTCCGTACCTCCTGACCGCTCACCTCGCCGACTCAATGCAGCACCCTGGGACATGTTTCCTCCCCGGAACGTCCGCCTGTCATACAGGACCGAACGGGTCAACGCTTACGAAAACCCCAGATACATCTTTTCGCCATAGGTTGCACCTGCACAAAAGGGGTGTCACCATGACCACGAAAATACCTGCGAACCAGATATCGACGGTTGCCGTACCTGGAACCGATGGGAAGCAACTGGCCCAGGGTGAATTGAAAGAAAGCTGGAACGAAGACGTCGACGGGGTCAAGAAGACCTTCGGCTCAGTCGACGTGGGCAGAAAGACAGTGACCGGAGAGATGCTCTAGGCAAGGATGAAGATCCTTGCCACTATTCAGTGAGATTCACACGGTGCAAAAATCAGCTTGACCTATCGTAATTAATTCTTTATAAACCTCCCTGCACAAGGGGCAAAAAGAGGTTTCCATGAAGGATTTCCAGGCGAACGATATGCATGCCGAGGTCGCAGCCACGACCATCAACGATGCACTGAACGAACAGATCTGCGGCCTCGTGGCCGCGAAAGCCGCTGCGCATGAACGTGCCGGCTCGCCCATGTCGGCTCGCGCCATTGCCAAGATGGCGCTGGATTTTCATGCCGTCATGGGCATGACCGAATTGCCGGAGTCCGATCCGGAACCGGCAGAGCAAGAAGATCAGACGGATCCCGCCGAACAGGTCATCGACGAAATGCCGGCCGCCGAGGCAACCGCGTGGAAAGGCGAGAGGGCCCCCGGCAACCCGGCCGTCCCCATCGAGAAAAGCGTGCAGCCGGATGGCATCATCTGCCTCGAGAATGGCCGCAAGTTTTCCATGATGCGCCGCCATCTTAACGAGGTGCATGGCATGACGCCCGACGAATACCGCATGAAGTGGGGCCTGCCGTCCGACTATCCGATGACCGCGCCGAACTACGCTGCGCGGAAATCGAAGGCCGCGAAAAAGACCGGTCTCGGTCGGCACAAGCGGAAGCAGGCGGCCCAGCAGCAACTCGTCACGGCCTGAACACGAGTCAGCAGCAGCCAACTATCTTAAAGGCCCCGGGAGACCGGGGCCTTTTCGTTTCAGATACTGGGCGCATTCGGCCAAAGAAAGAGGCCGGCACCGCCGACCTCTTACCCTCTTGAAACTGGTCCCCACCGTCAGAACGGAATTTCATCGTCGGTGGTGGTTTTGGTTCCACCGCTATCCCCACCAGCGCCGTCGACCGCTCCGACAAGCTCGTATTCCTCATCCGTGATTTCGTGATCGGGCCAGACGTCCGCGAACATGAGACCAACGCTGCCTTGATCTTCGTTCACGACGATCTGCGCAGATTGACCGCCGGAGAGGTACCCAAGCTCCCCATGCACCTTCATCCAAACGTTCTTTTCGCCTTTCCTTTCGATCATCGGCAGCGCATTCTGCTTGAAGCAGATCACTCGGTGTTCGACGAAAACCCAGACCTTCTTGCCGTCACGTTTGACAGGCCGACCAGTCTGCATGCGCATGACGGCGTACTTTGCACCGGCGCGCGATGTCTTGATCTGCGGTGCCTCGACGAGTTGCCCGACCAAGCGGACGTCGTTAATGTAGGACAATCTTACCTCCGTAAATTTCAAGAAATACTTTGGGGCTTACATGAATAGAAGTCAACAACAGATCCAGTTCTTCCAGATATCCTGTCGCAATGATCACCGGACAACAAACAAACCTCTGTCTTGACCTTCGGGACCGGTTCAACACCCAGCTGCGTTCCGTTCATGCAAGCATGCGGGGAGCTTCCTCGAAGTCCATTGGAACCGACGCCCTGGACGGTTTTGAAACCACCCTTGCAGGCCACGTCACCCGTCTTCGTGACCTGAAAGCATTGTGGCTCTCGCGTCCCCACAGGGGAGAACGCCCCGAAATCCGCGTCATCATAACGGCAAACCTCGACAGTCGTGGTGGCCTGAACATCCGCTGGGACCCATCTGCCGACAACAAGCGCGACAGCCGCGCACTGAAGGACCTGTCTCGATCCGAATTCGGCGGCGCTTGGAACGTGGTAAGCATTCCCGGTGTCGCTGCTGATGGCGAGGCCACCCTCGCGCCTCTGGCCCGCGCCGCCTTCATGGTTCCCGATATGCTCGCATCCGCAATGACTTCCGAGGCTGCCACTCATGTCGCAACCAGCATGGATCTCACCATTGGGAACGAAATCGAGATCCACGACACCGAGACCATAGAGCGCACCGAAATAGAAAAGGGACTCTCGGCCCTTCAGGACATGCCATGGATATCGGTCGCGGAGGCTCTCCAGGCAGATCTCCGTGGAACGACGCCCGAGGAACTCCGGAAAGCCTGCCTGAGGCTGCAACGGGCCGCCGAACTGGATTACCATGAAGCCGCCAGAGCACTCTCCCTGGTGCGACGAGCTCGCCTCTACAACGATGCATGGTGGCGCACGGCTGCGAAATTCGAGTTACCGCAACCCAGAAGCCTTCGCCGGAGGGCCAAGCCTGGCAGAAAGCTTGTGCGCGTCAGTGGCTCGAAGGCCCGTCATTCCTCAATCGCGCCCCGCGGAACCGAGGGGAAGCGTATCGTCGCCCGAGGGCACATGAAGAGCAGTATCCGGGACAGAATGCTGTCCAAGCAGGAAGACTGGGCCTTCACCGCGGGGGATTTCGCGGATTTTGCCAGAGCCAGCGACCGCAAGCGTATCATGACCGCCCTCGAGGCCCTTCGCAGGGAAGGCGTCATTCGATCTGTTGCCAAGGGCATCTACTGCCGGGCCGATGGCCAGGTGTCCGACCATTCGGCGCTTAATGCCCTCATGCGCGACCGAGGTGAATTCTGCGCTCCAGGCATGGAATCCGCTCTTGCAGGTCTGACCACCGGCCAACCGGCTCATGACTTCTTCATGAGCGGACGCCTGAGAGCATTTCGTGTCTCTGGCCGCATCATTCGCTTGCATCGTGAACCCGTCCGGGGGCTTTGCGAGGCGGCCAGCCGAGCCAGGTCGCCCAGCGCGGTTGTTGCCATTGTCCTGCACCTGACCGGAGCACACGCACTCCCCGGGGAACGGTTCCGGCAGATTTGCGAAAACTTCCCGGAAGAGCACAGGCTATCCGTTGGGATTTCAGGATACATGATCTGACTATCCTTGCATTGCGAGCCAATGCCAGCTAATACTTGTTCATGACAAAGCCTAGCCTTCTTCCCGCCGGGATCGACAAGATCACCCGCGCTTTCATCCCGCTCGTCACCTTCATGATCCTCATCGCGTTCGCCTCCGCACTCAGTGCCGAGACGCGGATCGCCTCCTGGAACATCAAGCGTCTTCGCGACGACAACAAGGATTTCGCGGCCGTCGTCGAGGTGCTCAGCTACTTCGACGTGGTCGGGATCCAGGAGGCGATGGAAGAAGACGGGGTTACCCGCCTCGTCGATGAACTCGAAGACTACACCGGGACGGACTGGGGCGTCATGGCCTCCCATGCCATTGGTCGCGGGAGCTACAAGGAACACTACGTCTACGTCTGGAGAAAGAACCGGGTCGAGTTTGTGGACAGTGCGCTCGTCTACCTCGATGCGCAGGACGTCTTTGCCCGGGAGCCCCTGAGCGCACGGTTCCGCGAACTCGAGACCGGCACCACGTTCATGTTGGCCAACATCCACGTGCTCTACGGCGACAGCAAATCGGACCGCACCCCCGAGATCCGCGCCCTGAGCGACTACTGGGAATGGCTGGGCGACACCTTCCCGAACGAGCAGTTCTTTCTCATGGGTGATTTCAACATGGAGCCGGATGACGACTCCTTCCTCCCGCTCACCCGGTACGCGCGTCCGGTTATCACGAACGGTGCGACCACCCTGTCCACAAACGAGGGCCAGTACGCCAATCTCTACGACAACATCTGGATCCCGCGCCGTCTCTCGGCCGAGGTCAGCTCAGGCATTTTCCGCTTCCCCCAGGAGATGGAGTACACAAACGAATACGCCCGCGGCGAGATCTCGGACCACGCCCCGGTCTACATGATCCTGTCGGACATGAACGAGGAGTCCGGTCTCTATGCGCCGGCCACCGCCAGCCCGGATGCCGCTCCGGTACAATGATCCTGCTTTCAGAACGAGGATCCTGATCGAGGCGCTGCGTGGCGCCTCTTTTATTTTAAGAAGCTTAACATCCACTTAACCAGCTCGCTCATTATTCGAGACGCGGGGTCTTCCCCGAATTTCAACAAGTTGACGGACATTCTCGATGAACCCAAGAAAAATTGCCCTCTCCTCCCTGGCCGCATTCGCACTCGCCGGGATCACGCCTGCCGTTGCCGGCCCGGCTCAAGGCACGGAACTTACATCTCAGGCCGATCACCCCTTCTATCTCATGCCCAAGGTCGGCACGCTCGGCTATGGCGCCGATGTCGGCTACCGCGCGTCCGAACAGATCGGAGTTCGCGGCATGTGGCGCGAATTCAACCATGGCTTCGACTTTGAAGCCGAAGGCGAGGACATCGACGGCGACATCGACCTCGGAAGCTATGGCGCGGTCCTTGACTACTATCCGACGGGACAGAACTTCCGGATCTCCGGCGGCCTTCTGGACATGAGCAACTCCGTGGGCCTCGACACCACGGTCGAGGAAACCGTCCAGGTCAGCGGGATGTCCGTCGAGCGCAGCGCTGATGTGGACGGCGAGATCGAATACAAGGGTGTGGCGCCCATCCTGTCGGTGGGGTGGCACGCCAATCTCACGGAACGCGTCACCTATGACCTGTCGCTCGGCGCCGTGTTCGGAGGAAAGCCGGACGTCAGCCTCCGCTCCACGGGTGGGACCGGTGCAGGCAACCCCGACATCGAACGCGAGATCGACGATATCGAAGATGAAATCGAAAATCACCTGGATGCCGTCAGCGTCTATCCGGTGATCGAATTCGGTGTCGCCTACCACTTCTGATCCATCGATGCCCGGCGCTCCGGTGTGTCGGGCATCGAAACAACCTGCGGTTGACTTGCGGCATCAGGACCGCCATCTGTTGAGACAAAGTCAAATTGACTAATTCTTTGCTCTCGTCGGCGAAACCATTTGCTCATCTCATGCGTTTTTCTTTGTTTTCCTTTTCATAGGTGCTTGACGTGCATCTCTATTCCTTTAAAGGGGGCTTACAACCTGAGGGGAAATCAAGGGATACTATGAAAGACCAGCACTTCGATATGGAACAATCCACAGCAGTGGGCATGCCGACCGGAAGCAACCTTCCGAGCTTCACGAATGCAACTGACACACTGAACGTGGCGTTCTCCGCAGAATTCCACGTGGATGCGACCGACTCTGCACTGGCTGCCACCGATGTGCACGAAGAAGTTCGCCGTTCATTCGCCGGCTTTCTCGACGACCGTGCTGTTGAACAGGACAGCATGATCACCGGCGACGAGGCTCTGATCGAACTCGCGCAAGAAGACACCAAAGCAGACTTCCTGGTCACGGAATCCGTACTGGGCTACGACGGCGCACTCGATGACGACAACGATGATGAAGAGCGCTATCTCGCCATTTCGAGCGCCCCTGCGCCGCTTGATGATGCGATGTCCATGGCGCTCGAGGCCACGGACAAGATGAGCTCCGATGCCATCAGCACTTCCGCGCCGACCGAAATGACCGTTCAGATCAGGCTGTCGGATTCCGAAAACAGCATCTCGCCGCTGGATCTCGTTCTCAATCTCAACGAGCACACGTGGCTGTCGCGTTTTGGACGGGCTCAGGCCGTGCTGCCCGGGGAAGGATCCTGGGTCAAGATGACCCTCGCGGAAATCGTCATCCAGGAGTACTTCCGCCGCCCGACCCGGCTCACGCAACATGACGATCTGGCCCTCTGGGAAGAGCATCTCACGGAGATTGTCGAATACCTGATCGAAGAAGGGTTTGACGGAAGCTGCGCAACATCGGTCCACAGCGGCCGCAAGGGCGTCGATTTCTATCACATCGGCGGGGAGTCCTACGAAGACGACTTCATGCCGATCCACGCGACCATGGCTGAGATGGCGTATGCCGTCGACCAGGCTGTCCAACCGACCGGTCCGGAAGGTCGCGAATACCAGAAGCGGGCTCGCCGCAGCAACCTGCGCGCATTCGCGTCCCGGATCCTGAAGCTGCAGGATGTCGTGGACACGCTGGAGTTCCGCGATGACGACAGCGCACGGTTCGTCTCCAAGAAAATCCTCACGGACGGGCAGGAAATCGGCAGTGTCCAGAAGATGGGTGTCGAAATGGTGAAGGTCGGAAGCATCGCCGCGCCTGTCGAAACCGGAGATACTGCCTCCTATCGGCCTATCGCGGCCTTGCTTTCCGAGCGGCTGGCGAACACCTGACTTGGGAAACCAAGGATAGACCACATGCCAACCCCCCGAATCTTTTACATCCCGGTAGGCATCATTGCCGTTGCCGGGGTGATGCTGATGACCGCCCCGATCTTCGTGCCGGAACCCAGCTCCCAACGCCAGTCCTCTATGGTGCCCGGCAGGACCACCATGCAGGAATTGGCGGCCGTTCCGGCTTCTGCCGACCGGGCCGCTGCCCCGGGGAACTCCTTCGCACCGGCGGCTGCCCGCATGAAGCAGTCTCCGTCTTCCGCTCCGTCCCGGCAAGAAACGGCCGCAATGGACCGGAAACTACGCGAGACCCATCGGTTCTCCTTCAAGGCCCAGCGCAACGAGATCGCCGCCCATTACCAACGCACGACGGAAGCATGCGCCGTGACCTGGTGCACGATGCTGAACGGATCGATCTCGACACAGGGCGCAAGCCACCATGCGAACATCGCCGTTCGCATTGAGCCGAACATGTTGGACCGGTTCATGGCTGCCGTGCGAGACGGAAACGGATCCCTCGAGCTTCTGGAGCACAATCGCTCCGCGCAGGACATGACCGCGGAATTCCAGGACCTGTCGGCACGTCGGGAAAGCCAGAAAGCACTGAGGGACCGCCTCCTTGCTCTCACCAAGCGCCCCCTTCCGAACGACATTTCGGACCTTCTGGAAATCGAACGCGAGCTGGCCAGGGTTCAGGGCCGGATCGAGAGCATGGACGCCCGACTGCGCACGATCAACACGGTCACGGACCGCACGACGGTGCACGTCTCCTTCCGAAGCGATGCGCTCGAACGGCCGGTGTCCCACCCGCCCTACATCCAGAATGCCTTGAAGGAAGTCAGTTCGATCATGAGCCGGAACACGGCTCACCTGGTCAAGGTGACGGCATCCCTCGTTCCCTATCTTCTGCCGCTGTCTCTATTTGGCGCGATTGGACTGTGGATTCACCGCCGGCGTCGCCGGAGATCGGCAAAAAACGCGTAAGCCGGTTTCAGAACAGCGTCATCTGCGCGGGAGGTATGTGGCCACGGCCAAGGACCTGGTCGACAACCTCCTGCGCGGTGGCGTTTCGGTAGTCGGGGTGGCCCAGGTTGACGATGTCGACCGCATCTCCGAGCGTGTCCTTGGCCAACTGCAGCGCTAGGCTGGTCCCGCCCTTGAGCTTCCCGCCCTCGGTGTAGCAGATGATCGCCTTGACTGGATCGTCCGGAGGGTGACCGACGTCATCTCCGGGGTAGCCGAGGACCTGTAGCACGTTGCGTGCCAGGAGCCGCTGCGAGTTCTCGGAAAACTTGTCCCAGTTTCGCCGATAGCGAGACGCGATGGAAAAGTACTCCGCCGGGATGTTGAAATGCGGAGACCTGTTCCCGCGCGCGCCTTCCTTGTGAAGAAAGATCCGCTTCTGTCCGCCGGCGAGATCACACCCCTTCTCGAAGGCCTCGTCTGCTCTCTCGGCGCCGCCGGATTGCAGGACCCAGTCCGCCTCGGCCATCAGGCGACCGATCTCGATCATCGTCTCGCAGACATCCAATGGCGTCTCCCTGGACCCGATCCCCGCATAGTAGTTGGTCAAGCTCTCCATGATACGATCTCCCCCGTGTCAATGTGGACCATGTTGTCACCTTCCAGGAACCCCACCCCGCCGCGGCCAAGGTCCGATGCCGCCTCGAAAACGCGGCTCATGCCCAGCGCCGGGATCGTGAAATCCAGGGCCCGTCCGAACCCATGTAGCCGTTCCCGTGCAACCGAATATCCGGTTCCGGGCGCCTGAGCGCGTTTGCGCATCGTCTCTTTCGAAACGGTCGCGTCGAACACCGTGACTGTGCCGTCGTAGGCGAGATGTTTCAGGATCGCATGGAGAAAGTCGAGGAGCGCGGGATCCACCGCCGTCACGCTCTGCTGTTCCGGGTCGCGAAGAAACATGGACACCTTGTCGAGCGCGTCGGGAACATACCAATTCCCGCGCCAGTAGGTGAGCTCGATCCGCTCACCCGTGGCGACCCGGCGCAGGCGTAGGGTCCGATTGGTTGCCGGGTCGTTGATGCCGCCATGGAGCGGCTGGATGCCGAGCAGAGTATTGGCCGCCATCAGCCCCGCGGCATTGATCATCAGCTTTCGTCTGCTCAGCATCGCGCGTTCACCACTGGCGAACGCGGCCGTTGTCCACGTGTACGAAGTTGCTGCCCGGGTAGTACCCCACGCCGCCTTCGCGCAGCGCGAGCGCCTTGCTGCGGAGCGTGGACAGCGCCACGCCAGGGATGCGGATGTCGGCGGCGCGGCCCTGGACGTGCTTGGAATACTTGGCAACACCACTGGACCGGCGCCGAAGCATCTCGTTGGTATCCGGAGAGCGGTAGCCCGAAATCAGGGAAATCCCCTCCGATCCGCCGAGCTCGGCCTGCAGGGCATAGAGGATGTCGTAGACCTCGGGATCAATCCGCTTCTTCTGTTGGTCACGCCAGTCACGCATGAAATGGTCCAGCAGCGCAATGCCGTCGGGGTCGTATCCGCCATTGCGCCAGTAGGGGACCCGCACGCGCTCGTGCTGCCCGTCGATTGGGTGGGTGTTCCACATCTCGATGACGCGAACTGAATTGACGCCGAATGCCATCGACGCGTTCGGGAGAGCTGCCGCCAAGGAGCCGACGGCGAGACTTCCGAGAAAGGCTCTTCTATCCATTGGATTCAATCCCTCTGATTTTCAACAGGGGGACTTATCGGAGATCATGGTTTCCCTGACGTTTAAGTGCCGGCGGATCTGTTCCGTCACTATTCGCGGGTCAGGTTGTCCTCGATCCGGTAGCGCGGCGGCTTGTTCTTTTCTGCCATCTCGTTCACCGTTGCGAGGCTGATCGCGAGCGAGACGGCAACGAGTGCCGAGACCACGACGACACCGAGCGAGGCCGCCAGAACGAAGACCTTGCGTTTTTGCGCGGTCATCCTCGTCTGGTTCCTGAATTCGATCCCGCCACGTTCGGCACGTTCGGACAACATCTCGAAGGCCCGAACCGGGGTGTCGATGTTTTTCAGCTGCACGTGTCCGAGATCCGCGATGGGAAGCCCGGAGACCGACTTGTCGACGATGGACAGAAAGATCTCCGACATGCAGATCGCACCGGGATCGGTGTATCCTTCCAGGCGCGCGGCAAGGTTCACACCCGATCCCAGGACATCGGATCCACGCGTATAGATCTCGCCCATGTGCAGGCCGACCCTGAACATGAGCCGCTTGTCCGGAGAGAGTTTCTCGTTCTCCTTCGTCAGCTTCTGCTGGATTTTCAGGGAACAGGTCAGGGCTTCGGTAGCGCTCTCGAACACCGCGATGACGCTGTCGCCGGCCGTGTTGGCGATCCGGCCCCGGTGCTCGGCAATCGTCTTGTCGATGTAGCGCCGCGACCTTTCGAGGAGGGCCAGGGTGCGGTCCTCGTCGTTGGCCATGAGACGGCTGTATCCGGCCACATCTGCCGCAAAGATGATGGAGAGCTTCCGGGACTCCTTCCGGACCGCCTTTGGCCGTTTCATTCAAGTTCTCTTCATTGCCGTTCGATACATAGCTGTCGAAACTGGCTTAAGAAGATACCAAACGGCGATGGCCAACCTGTCACAAGTCAACTTCATGGATCTGTATCTTCGGGTGGACGAGGCCGCACCGACCCTGATGCGTCCGTTTGCCCAGGACAAGAAGCTTCCCCCCATCGTGCCTGTGCCCGACAAGTTCGAGGAATGGGTCTCCAGCTTGCGCAGGAAGATTGCCGCCCAGACCCAGAACGACTTCTCGATGATTTTCGACGGGATCCGCTACCGGGTGTCCTGCGAGACCACGGCGCTGGGCGAACGCTGGGCCAGCCTCCGCAAGATCCCGGGGGCGGTGCCACGCATGTCCGACCTGCGGATTCCGCACCACGTCCAGAAGAAACTGAAGTTCTATGCGAAGAACTCCGGACTGATCGTGCTCACGGGGCCGACCGGCTCGGGCAAGAGTACGACAGCCACGGCCTTGCTCGGCCACTACCTTCAATCAAACGGGGATGTCTGCGTCTCAATCGAGGACCCGGTGGAATATGATCTCCAGTCCCAGAATTGGGGCAAGCACGGCCGTTGCTACCAATTCGAGGTCTACCAACAGCATGAGTGGGCCGAGTATCTGAAAATGGCGCTGCGCTGGCACCCCAGGTACATCTATCTCGGCGAGCTCCGGACCCCCGAGGCCACGGCACAGGCGCTTCGGGCCGCCACGTCCGGGCACCTGGTGATCACCACGCTGCACGCCGGCACTCTTCAGGATGCCCTCCACGCCATGCGCCAGCTTGCGGCGCCGATTGCCGGAGACCGGGCGGACCACCTGATCGCCGACAGTTTCCTGGCGGCCGTGAACCAGGAGCTGACACCCTTCGGCCCAAAGATGCAGATGCTCTATGCCGAGGGGAAGGGACTGGGTGATCCCGTGCGAGCGAACCTGCGCCGGGGCAAGATCGAGCAGATGGAAACCTGGATCGACCGACAGAACCGGCTTCACTGACCTCAGGACGTCATGCCCACCGACAGCGTCTCGTCGAGGTCCCGCATGAGAGAGTCATACAAGGCATCGACATCCTGCGCCTCGTACAGCGCGCCCTGCGGGTCGTAGAATTCGGTGCCGGCGATTTTCGTCATCGGAACCGTATTGCGAGCGCTGTCCTCGTACTCCGGAACCGTCTTCGACAGGTAAGCATGGTCGCTGAGGTACTGAAGATCCATGATCCAGTGGTCAATCTCGTTCAGCGACTCCCGCTCAGCCCGCTCGGCCCGGAGTTGCTCTTCCAGCTCCGGGCGCTCCATGCCGGTTACCTGTGCCATCCGCGCTCGCAGGAAGTCCCGGACCTCGTCACCATCCTTGCCGTTCCTGTTCGCCAAATCGACCGCGAGGTCCTCGTGGAACATCATGTGGCAGTCATTGCAGAGCACCAGGATCTCCTTGAGCTTCTGGACGCCGACACGGCGATCTTCATCGAGAATGCGCCACTCCCAGACCTCGTGACATTCAACGCTGTCCGACTTCTTCTCCTCGCCCTTGAAGTACTCCGAGATGAGCTTCCCGCCGCGGTTGCCGCAGACCATGCAACGATGCCCGTTCATCAGGTTGAGGTCCTGGCGCATCGTGCTCCAGTATTCTTCCTTGAACACGTTCCGGACGTTCTGCCCCCAGGCAGCATCGGCAATGTCCAGGAAGCTGAACCGCCGCTTGTGCATCCTGGCCGCCGTCGGAAGCGATCCCTGCCATTTCCTGGCGATCTCCATGTCCTTGTGGGGATCGAAGTAGATCTGGCTCCCTTTCCCCACGGTGTCATCGATACGGAATCCATGACTGGCCAGCTCGTTGGCATGCGACGGATGCACCGGGAGGTAGATCCTGTGTTTCTTACCTCGACCCAGGTGCGCCGCCTGCGCTGCCGACTCCGACGCCGAAACATCCGGAGCTCGGCGAACGGCCGGGGCCGGCACGGCGTCCAGCCGGGTCAGGGCACCATCGTGCCAGGCCTCGATCTTTAGTCGATTGTCCTCGAGGACCCCGACAACTTCCGGGCCCTTCTTGAATCCGGCAGACTCCTGGATCCCGACCATCTCCGAAAACAGGCGTTCAGCGATCTCCGACAGATCGTCATCAATCAGGATCGAATGTTTCCCGATGAATTTCACACGATCATGCATCCATGCCGCGGTGTCCTTGTAGGTCTGCATCCGGCTGCGTCGCGTGGCATCCTTCCTGCGCAGGTCCTTCAGGGCCTTGATTTTCACCCGGCGCCGCCGGCTCAGCTCCTCGAGCTCTGCCTGGTGCTTCCGTTCCCGGGCCCCTCCTAACAAGGGAACATGACGGATCACCCCGGGGCCGCTCTTCCGATGGATCTCGATGCGGCTGCGCAGCTCAGTGATCGCGGTCTGCAATTCGGAAAACGACGTCCGCGCCTTCTTCACGGCAATCTGTTCCTTGGCCACCTCCCGCCGAAGGATCTCAATCGCGAGACGATCCACCTCGCGCAGTTTCTTCAAGGTCGCGTTCCTGTCCATCATTCCGCCTGCGCAGACACCTTCTCGAGGCGAGGTGTGCCCGCGATATGAAATCCAAGAAAACGGGCGCCCGGCACCGCGTTAACCGGAGCGGAACAAGTTGCCTGTAGAACCGATGCCACAAACGGATTTCGGAAGTACCCATGTCGACAGAACAATTCGAAGCACAAAAGGCTCGCAGGTCTCTCATCGCGCTGAACCGTGAGATGCGCAAACGCCTGACGCGTGCCGGCAGGCTCCTCGAAGACCGCAGCAGAACCCTTGAACAGGTCTCCGCCCAGGCGACCGGCGCCCCCGAGGAAGCCGGCGGGTCCGAGCAGTACGTGCGCCTGGCGCAAGACATCCAGCGCAAGACCAGGGCCCTTGAAGACGCCAACCGGACCATCGAGTCCCTGCGGCGCGAGAACCAACGTCTCACGGAGGTTTCCGAAAGTCGCGTCATGGCTGTCATGGAAGAACTGTCGGACGCCAGAAGCGAAATCGAAACCCTCGAACAGGCCATCGAAACACTCCGCAGCAGCACCGAGGTTCCGGCTCAGGAGGTCCAGATCGATCTCTGGAACGAACTGATCCGCTCGTCGCAGCACACCGCGGGCCTGGAAGCCCAGATCAGCGCCATGCGCCGGGAGAACGCACACTCCGCCCTGCTGCAATACGACGATCAGACCGGGAAATCGCAACTCCGCGACATCTATGACGATGCCTTCCGGGCGCGCGGCGATCAGTTTTCACAGAGCCCCGAGCCCGAGCAGGAGCCGGTGTCGCAAGGAGAGATGATCGCCCACCACACGTCAGATCGATGACCTGAAGGCGTCGTGGGACTCTTCCCGCAACGTGTAGGCGAGCTTCAACATCCGCCTCTGAACGAGGCCAAGATGATCCCAGATGCTCGTGTAGCTTTCCGGGATCATCATCTGCACCGGAACCCCGAACATGTTTCCCACCGGGTGCCCGAACCGCGTCTTCCTCAGCTCGCATGTCTTGAACGGGTCGGGGAACCGCGGCAGGGCCTCCCAGGTTCTGGCCCGCGTGGCAAACCGGTCGAACCAGAAGACATTTCGCATGTCGCACTCGGTGACCTGGCACCGGCTGAATTGGCAACCGAAGAACTTGCTCATCACGAAGTCGCACCTGAAGAAGACCACGTCCTCGAAGACACAGTCCTGGAACAGGGTCCCCTGGCTGTTTGTCCTGTCCGAGCGATCCGCCAAATGGTGGAAACTTGTCTGCCGGATTGTCACGTTCCTGAAAACGCATCCGGTCAACGTCGAACGCTTCAGATCCTCGAAGTCCAGAATGCAGTCTTCGAA
This sequence comes from Salipiger mucosus DSM 16094, assembly GCF_000442255.1. Taxonomy (GTDB): domain Bacteria; phylum Pseudomonadota; class Alphaproteobacteria; order Rhodobacterales; family Rhodobacteraceae; genus Salipiger; species Salipiger mucosus. Next base: position 194,508 of record NZ_KE557274.1, read on the forward strand.
AACGATGTTGCTGAGCGCCACCCTTTCCCGGATCGCGCTCGAAAAATCATAGTCCCTGAGGTGGGACCCGGTCCTGATCGAGAGTTCCAGAAAGATCTCGTTCCAGCTCGGTAACTCACCGGTGTATGCATTCGGTCGGACCGAAAGCTTCACGTTGCCCTCCCTGTCCCTGATTTCGATGGCCTCCGTGTCCATCCCTCGCATCCTCCCTGCCCGTTCCGACATCTGAAGCACTCGGATCCGGAGGAAGATGGCCTCCCAATCTTAACAGGGCGTTCGCCATCCATTTCGCATCGGGGTTGGCCAAGCGGCTGAATTTTGCTAAATTTCGGTCCCGATGGTGAAATTCTGCTTGGCTGGACCCGACGAGGATGCCAAATCCCATTTTGACAGGCGGTCCGAGATCTTCCGTCACCTGGCGTCCAATCGTGGCGACGGATCAAGCCGCCTCTTTCAAACCTGGAGTACTCTCATGGATAATGCAGTCGACCTGCCGGATCGGTTTACCACGGAAAGTGCTCCGACCGACGGCCTCGTCACGATAACCGATACGCAGACAGGCCGAGCCGCAACCATCGGCCTGACCTACTTCGGCGCCGTTGCCCAGACGCTGAGTCAGCTCTTCGCAGGTGAGGGGAAGGCATCGGCAGCGTCCGGAACGGCTACTGAAGCAACGTCCGAGGAAGCGGTGACCGAGACCGTAAGCGAGCCCGCCGTCCAGGAGGCCACCGCGGCCCAACAGTTCCTTCCGGAATTCGCGGCCGCGAGTGCTGAGGCAGCCCCGGCCGCGACATCCCCAGCCCCGGAACCCAAAAAGCGGGCCCCTCGCAAAAGGGCGGCCTCCAAGGCAAGCGCCCCCGACGCACCCGCTCCTGCAGAGAAAGAGACGGCCAAACCCGCGGCCAAGACGACAAAGACCTCTGGTACGAAATCCAAGGCCGAGACCAAGAAGTCTTCGGCGAAGTCCGCCGCGCCGAAGGAAACGGAATCAGAAGAGGTCACGGCGAAACCTGCGTCCAAGACGAAAAGGACCTCCACCGCGAAGTCCACCGCCACCAAAGCTGCCTCTGAGGAAAAGACGGCCGCCGCACCGGCCGAGGAAAAGTCCGCAACGACCTCGACCACCAAGGGGCGCGGCAAAGCGAAAGCTCCCGCCAAACCACGCAAGGCTTCCACGAAGAAAACCCAGACGGCGCCCGCAGCGGACGTCATCAAGGGCTTGGGCTTCAGCCTTGTCCCGAAGGCCGACGCGAAGACATTGACCTACGACATCACGGGGGACGGCGGCGCCTCACTCGGCACCGTCTGGCAAGATGCGCAGACCGGAAGATACCATGTCGCTCCGGCCGATCAGGAGAAATTCGGTAGCACCGATCACACGTCCCTTCCGGCGGCCAAGGCCCGGGTGTTCGTCATCGCGAAGCAGTCGGCGTAGGCGTCAGATCTCGATCCCGAACGACAGCTCCTCGCTCCGATCAGGGGCAAACTTCGAGGTGATCTCGCCGGCGATTTTCAGGATCGCCGGATGATCGGATACCTGCGCGACATCGGCTGTGGTCTCGGGCCTTGCCTCGAGAATGCGCACGATGTCGCGTTCGTGGATCTCTCCACTTTCGATCTCGGGCGCCAACCGGTCGCGCAGTTCGGTGAACGTCTCCTTCAGACCCTCGGGGAGACGATCCCGTTGCCCCTCGGAGGGCGCCGCGTATTCCTCGATCTCGATCTGCGGCGCAATGGCGTACCAGGTCCCGGAGAGCCTGACGGGCATCTTGTTGTCGAGCAGGACACGTCGCCCTTCCCTGGTGGCTCGCAAAGCACCGAAGCGCTCGGGCTGGATCGCCAGTAATCCGCTTCCGATCATCTGCCGCATGATCAGCTTCCAGACATCCTGGGACAGATCCCTGCCGGCGCCAAAGCAATCAAGCTCGGCAACGTGATCTTCTGCATCCCCACCGGGGCCGGGCGACAGGATCCGGGCGAGCGTTGCCGTCCCGAAACGCTCCCCGACCTCCAGCACTGCCGAGATCACCGTCCGCGCCTGGGCCCCACCGTCCCGTGTAAGCGGCGGCCGCTTGCAGTGATCGCAGTTCCCGCATGCCGGCGTGTCGGTTTCGCCGAAGTAGGCCAGGAGCGTCTGCATCCGGCATCCCGGCGTTTCGATGAACGCCGTCATGTTCTCGAGCTTGGACCTCAACACTGCCCGGCGCTCGTCCGGCAGATCCTGGTTGGCCTCGATCTTCTGTCGCTGTTTCCCCAGCGCCTTGTCGTGCAGGATCATCATGGCGGTGGACGGCTCTCCGTCTCGCCCTGCCCGACCGATTTCCTGGTAATATCCCTCGAGCGTGGCCGGCGGGTCGAGATGAACGACGAAGCGCACGTCACCGCGGTCGATCCCCATGCCGAACGCAATCGTCGCCACGACGATGATGTCGTCTTCTTCGAGGAACCGCTCCTGGGCCCGGGCCCTGTCTTCAGCCGGCATCCCGGCATGATATCCAACGGCATTCATTCCTCGTCCGATCAATTCGAGGACCGTCGCGTCCACATCCTTCCTGCTCGCGCGATAGATGATGCCGCAGCATCCGGCGTAGGATTTCAGGAAGTCCGCAAGCGGAGGGAAGACGTCCGCCTCCACCCGTGTCACCCCAACCGAGAGGTTCGGCCGGGAAAAACTCGATTGGACCTGTCGCGCTTCCTGCATTCCTAAAGAAAGAAGGATGTCGGCCTGGGTCACCGGATCGGCCGTAGCTGTCAGGGCAACCCGCGGAACGCCTGAAAAGTCCGACAGGACAGTTCCGATGTCCCGGAAGGAGCTCCGGAAATCATGCCCCCATTGCGAAACGCAGTGGGCCTCGTCGATGGCAAAGAGAGCCACGTCCACGGATTTCAGAAAGCTCCGGAACCTCGGCAACTTCAGCCGTTCCGGCGATACATAGAGGAAATCGAGGCGCCCTTCCTCAATGTCACGCACGATTTCGCGATGCTTCTGTGGTGGCAGCTGACTGGAGATGTACTCGGCTCGCACCCCCTTGGCCTGCAGGGCGTCCACCTGATTTTTCATGAGAGCGATCAACGGCGAGACGACAATGGCCACGCCTTTCCTGACGAGGCCAGGGATCTGGTAGCACAGGGACTTCCCGCCACCGGTCGGCATCAGGACAAATGTGTCCTCCCCGCGCACGACGGCATCAATGACCTCGGCCTGGTCAAGGCGGAAGTCTTCGTACCCGAACACACGGTTCAATACATCGCGCGGGGCTTCCCCCTCGGAAGCGGAAACATTCTGATTTTTTCTCAAAACGACCTCGATTCTTCAGTATCCAACGCTCGCGGCCTCCTGACGCTGTACACCTCAAGGTAAGCATCTTGGCCCCGGATTGAGCTTGAAGAACAGTATAGCACGAACATTAGATGAATATAAGCAGAACATAGTAAGAACACGACCCATTGAAGGACTGTAGCCTCAACAGATTCCGATACATTCTGATTTTTTCAGAATGTCCTTGACGAAACTTCCTGAAAATAGAATTATGACCCTGCACTCAAAACGGAACTCCCAACATGACGGAGTAAACTTCAATGACTAAACATGACCAATCCCCCGGCGCAGAATGGATCCGGATAGCCGAAGCGTTCGCTTCAAAGGATTCATCGTCGGCGGAGGACGTCATCAAGCTCGTGGCGGGCCTCCAGAATACCCTCGGAGCGCCGGCACCGACCAGCGAGCCGGCACCGACCTCAAAGCCGGTCGCCCAGACATCCCCCCGAGCTGAAACGATCCACGCCGCGGCAACGGATACCACCCCGGCTCCTGCCCCGGCCAAAGCCGCCGAAAAGCCGGCCCCCGCTCCCACGAGCGCCGCCGTCGAGACCACGCCGCCAGCAAGCGCGTTGACCGAGACTCCGAAAGAAGAGCCGAAACTCCCCGAACCGACCAACCAAGAGCCTGCTGTTCCCATCGAGGAGTCTCTCACCGACGAATTGGTTTTCTGCCTCGAGTGCGGGCGTTCCATGAAGATGCTCAAGCGCCACCTCAAGGCAGCCCACGGCCTGACCCCGGAAGCGTACCGTCACAAATGGGGCCTCCCGGAAGACTACCCCGTGACTGCCCCGAACTACTCGGAGTCGAAGTCGGCCTATGCCAAGGACATGCAGTTCGGGGTCACCGGCGCCAAGGCCTCCCCGAAGAGACGTGGACGCCGCACCAAAGCCGAGTGAGCCAAGACGTCCCATTCGGACCCAAGTCGCCGCCGGGCCCAGCGCTCGGCGGCTTCTTATTGTCTTCAGATTAACCCCCGTGTGCTTGGTTCTCCGAAAGGAAATCGGAGTATCCCATGCGCATGAAACGTCCTCTCTTCACACTTCTTCTCTGCGGCGTCGCGGCCTGTAGCGCGAACGAGCCTCGCGAGATACAGATTTCCAACTCGGTGAGCCCTTTCTCTGCCGAGGCGGAGGACCAGGGTCCAACAACCGGCGTGGATGACTTCGACCGCGGGGTCTCCTACCATCATGGCCTTGGCAGCCCGGTGAACCATGAAATCGCCGAGAGCTACTACCGCGAAGCCATCGAGGCCTCCGACGACACCCGGGCCATGAACGAGCTCGCCGTCCTTCTGCTGAACGAGGACACCCGCAAGGCACGCTCCAAGGAGGCCTTCGATCTTCTCCGGCGCGCCGCCGCCCTGGACAATTCCTCGGCCAGGTTCAACCTCGGTCTGGCCCACTACTACGGTTTCGCCGGAATGGACCGGACCCCGCCCCGGGGTCTCGACCTGATCGCCACCGCCGCCAACCAGGGCAACGCGAAGGCCCAGAGCTTCATGACCAATTACGTCGCCACCGCCGCGGCGACCGAGGCCGAGACCCATGCGGCCGTCGATGATCTCCTTCATGGCTGGGCCAACGAAGGTGACGTGACCTACTGGGAAATCGCCTCCATGGGATCGGGATACTCGGACCTCTGGCACCGTTTCTTCGAGACGCCGCTCGCGGACAAGTCGGTCATGCTGTCGGATATCCTGGCAGTCGAAAGCGGGTGCCGAGAGTGCACCTCAAGCGACGTCAACACGGTCGCGCGCAAGCTCAACGAGATCGAGACCTGGCGAGAGAGGGCCGCCGAGCAGGACAACTCCGCGATGTTCAATCTTGGTCTCGCCTATCTCAAGGGTGAGGGCGCCCCGAAGAATCTTGAGGAAGGCGCCAGGCTGATCATCCGCTCTGCAGAGAACGGCTATGTGCCCTCGCAATACGTTCTCGGGAAACTCTACCTCGAGGGGCGCGGCATCGAACGCAACCCGGGCATGGCCTACGCCTGGTTCAACATCGCGGCCGCCGACGAGGAAGGGTACCGTGAAGCGGACTGGGCCCGGGCCATGCGGGACTGGGTGACCGCCTACCTTCCTCCCGAGCATGTCGCCGCAGGCCAGAGATGGTCCACCGAGTGGGTCGCCGAGAACGCGGCCGACTGAAGATGCGATCACGGATCTTGAAATCTCTTATCGTGGCCACCTGCCTCGGCTCCCCGTCAGCGCTCGTCGCCGGCGGGGAGGATGTGATTTCCGAATTCATCTCGAAAGCACGCCCCATGGTGGACGCCTGCAGCCGGGCCGCCAGCGCCATCGACCTCAGCGTGGACCAGCTGGGGGATCTCGCTTTTCGGGACACCGGAAAGTTCGTCCTCGTCAACATCGCCGCAGGATCCCTGGTCGCGTACGAGAATGGCATTCCGGTCATGGAGATGGACGCTATCGTCGGAAAACCGGAGCACGAGACGCCCGAGTTCGACACCGAGATCACCTCCGTCCGCCTGAATCCAACCTGGACCGTTCCCTGGTCGATTGTGCGGGAAGAGGACTGGCTCGAACGCCTCGAGACGGATCCTGATTTTTTCCGGCGGAACCGCTTCGAGATCCGCGACGGAGATGGTGACCTGATGTCACTGGACGAAGCTGCGGCCGATCCGCACCGTGTCCGCAAGTTCATCCAGGCACCGGGGCGGTACAATGCGCTGGGCAAGTTCCGATTCAACATCGGCAGTTCCCAGGCGATCTACCTGCACGACACCCGCAACCGGGAAAACTTCTACGACGGCAGCCCCATCACCCTGTCCCATGGCTGTGTCCGCATCGAGAAACCGCTCTCTTTCGCGGCCTGGCTCCTGGAGCGCAGCGAAAGCGAGATCACGGCGATGACGCGCGATGGCTGGACCCGGGACATTTCGCTCGGAACCGACGTGCCCATCATCATGGATTACTTCACCGCATGGCCCAACAGCGCCGGCGAGCTGATGATCTACGACGACATCTACGACAAGGAAAAGCCGGCCTGCAGAAGACCGGAGGAGAAATCATGAAGTTGCTTCGCAAATGCCTTCGCGCCGTCGGTCTGGTCGCCGACGGTTTCGAGATCACCTTCGCCGCGGCCACCGCATTCCTGTCGGCCAACGTGGCGATCTATTGCGCTCACCTCACGTCACAGGGCTGGGCCGCTCTGTCCTTCCCGCTAGATCACTGGGCACGGTACGATGTTGTCCTGCCCTGGTTCCAAAGCACCATCATGACCGGCCAAGGCCTGCTACTGCTGAAAACCTGGGGGACCGCGGGGCTGTGCGGGTTCTTTTCCGTCGTCACGCTCACGGCCGCCCAGGATGCCTTCTCCCGATTCCGGGCCCGCTGCGGCTGATACGCTGGTTCAAGTCCGCGGCACAACGGAATCGTGGTATTCTGGGCCGATTATAGCGGAGGACGGACCATGAGTATGGAACAAACTGCACGCAATTTTTTTGAAGCCTGCGAAGGCGGCAAAGGCTGGAAGACGTGCCGCGCCTTCTGCCATGACGACGCGACCTTCTCCTGCCAAGCTCCCACGCTGGATGATATCCAGACGCTCGAAGACTATACCGAGTGGACCAAAGGCATTCTGGGACCGATCCCGGACGGTCACCCCGAGCTGATGGCCTTCGCGACCGACGCTGGGCGGCCTCGCGTGGTCGCAGTCGCAACCTTCCATGGCACGCAGACAGGAGAGGGTGGGCCGGTCGCGCCAACGGGCCGCCCCGTGGCGACAGACTATGTCTATGTGATGGATTTCGAAGACGAGAAGATTCGTCACATGACGAAAATCTGGAACGACCAAGTGGCGCTCCGGCAGCTGGGTTGGGCCGAGCCCGCAACCGAGCCCACGCCCACCTGACGCAGGTTTGCTGAACGAGTGCCCGCGCCGTACTGGTGCGGGCATCGACACGGCGTCTCCGGGTCGCCCACCCGCATCGCACCTCGCCAGCAGCGCTTACACGAAGAGCTCGAGATCGATCTCGTTCTTTTCCTGCTGCGCGATCTCGAAAGCCTTGAGGTCATCGATCCGCTCATCGATCTTTCGGATCTGCGCGGCGAACTCCAGGCGGAGCGTTTTCAGCATCTCGGCACATTCCGCGCGCAGGTCCGGGTCCTCGACGTTCTCGAGCTCCTGCTCGGCGATGGCGATGGTCTGAACGACCCCGCTATCGTCCTCATCGTTCAGACGTAGGGCGTATTGCTCTCGAAGGGCCAGAAGATCTTCCTCCCGCACCAGATCCTCGGGAGCGGACATTGCGATCAGACGGCCGGCGAATTCCTTGATCCGCGGATCCTTGATCTTGGCAACCTGGGGCATGCGGCGTTCCCAGTCGTCCTCCTCGCTGATGATGCGGCACAGGTTCCTGTCCTCGTTCGCGGTGAACCCGTTGTAGAGTTCCGCCTCGCGCGTCACCTTGCGGCCGCTGAACTTGTCCCGGGCTCCCTGCTCCATGAGCGCGGTCACTTCCTGGAACTTGCGGACGATATCCGGACGGCGGATGTACTCGGCCCGGCGCTCATAGGTCTCGACCTTCGAACGGTACTGGATCTCGTCCAGCCGGCCGCGCAAATCGGCATCATTCCGGTCGAAAATCAGAGGGCAGCTGTTGTGCTTCACGATCCGGAAGGGGCTGTCACCGCGGTAGAGATTGTCGGCGATCTCACGGGCGGACATGGACATCCACTCCCGCGGATGGACGGCGAGATCGACGCCCAGCGTCTTGTATCCCGAATGCCCCACCTTCGCCATCGGCGCCAGGGGCGTGATTTCGGGCATTCCAAAGTGCGAGAACTCGAACACGAAGTTTTCGCCATGCATGTTTGCGCCAAGGAGGCCGGACACCGTACGCTTGTCGGAAAGCTCGACGATCTTGTTAAAGGTGTTCGGCGCGCCGTGAATGAAATCCACGAGCAGATCCTTGGTCATCAGGGTGTCGGCCTCGGCGTCGTGCGCGTTCTCGCTGACCTTTCCGTTGGCCTCCATCACGTCCGAAAGGCGCCAGCTGAGCGTTCCGTCATCCTTCTGACCAGGAAGGATGATGCCTGGCGAAATGAAGTGCAGGTACTGGAACGCCGGGTAGAGATCGAGGCGCCGCGCGTTCTTCCCGGTCGTCAGGTAGGTGTCCTGCAGATTCCGGAAGAGGAAATAGCGGAGCAACTGCTCATCGTAGGACAGGATGTTGTACCCGAAGATCAGCATTTTCTTCTGGCGTTCGGCTGTCGACCTCCGTCCGACCAAATCGGCAACTTTCCGCGCGGCTTCGAACTCCGACACCCGGTCATCACCATGAAGATCCGACGGCCGCAGCCCCGTCACCTCGAGCGCCTTGGGGCCAGGCACAGCATAGGGATTTCGTTCGATCTTGAGATTGATCGACTTGACCACGTCGAGACACTCGTCCAGCCGCACGAAGGCAGCCTGCACCGGCTGGTCGGTCTCGCAAAAAAGTCCTAGAGCTTCGAAGTCGTAGCCTATATAGTCGTATTCAGGCAGACTGGATGTCGACGAAGGCGCAGGTGACGCTTCTTTTCGGAGGGTTATGGATGCCATTTTGTCCCAGTTGAGTTAAGTCTCTGCTAACCTATACCCTATGTTGGGTTTTCCAATAGTTAAAACACAAACCGAAGGCAGCGAATGAGAACTCAGTTTCGGTCCCCCGGACAATTCACAGTTCAAAGAAAGCGCGGCAAGAGCATCCAGGAAGGATATCAGACGTTCGATCAAACGAGCGTGTTCGATACCACGGAAGCCAGCCAGGCCACCATGCTTGCAACCGTGATCTCGACCGACCCGAAACCGGTTGTCCGCGTCAGGTCCGACGCATTCGGGGCCCGCAGCGATGAGGTCACGGTGCAATTCCGCAGCGAAGAGGCTGCCAGGAAAGACGCGCCCGCCGAGGACGTCTACTCGAAATTCGCCGTCAAACCCGCCTGCCACGGCGACGTCCCGAGACTGGCCGACAAGATGTCCATCGGCGACCTGGTCGAATTGCAGGCCGTCCTTGTGGACGCTTCGGACCCGACAACGATTTACCCCTGGTCCTACCGACATATCGCCAGCGCCAGAGAGACATCGTCGTTCCTCTGCATGCCGGAAGTTCTCTGCTCGATCCTGTACGCCCCGAACCGGAAAGACGAGGCGAAAAAGGATTTCCGAATAGCCATCGCATCGCCGGCCGAAGCAGAGACGGTCACCGATGTTCTCGGGGACCTGTCGCGCCTCAAGAAGTTCCTCGGGTACAAGTACGGCCCCCTCAACGGCTTCGTTGTTCGCGGCAAGCGGGGACCCGGAAAGAAATCCCTGCACGGCGCAGCCTGCTACCGCTCCCTGCAGGATGACGAAGCCGGCCTTTCCGACGAAGCCGTCATCCTGAACTTCCTGAAAAGGAAGAGCCAGGTGTTCGCGCCCTACATGTCGGAAGACAATCCATGGGAAGTGATCCCCCTGCATATCGTGAACATGGCAACAAGCGGCGCTCATCGACTGGAATCCGTTCTCAAGCGTCACCGTTTCATGACCCAGCAGGACGGCAGCCACGCCGAGATGGAATTCGCCCATGCCAACGTCGTCCTCGACTACGCGCGGAACGCAGAGCGCCCGACCTGCAAGTATTTCAGTATCTGCCGCAGCAAACCGATCCGGATTGAAACCGGACTGCCGACACGGGCCCGCCCGAAGAAGATCAAATCGACGGAAGACGCGACTGTCATCAAGGCGTCCCACCTGTTCGGTTAACGGACGGGAAAGACGTCGAAACCATCTCCCACCGCAAAGGTGGGACGCATGGCAGACAACAACAACAGACCAATCATCGTGAAAAAGGTCATCGAAGAAGGTGGCCACGAACACCACGGCGGCGCCTGGAAGGTGGCCTACGCGGATTTCGTGACCGCCATGATGGCCTTCTTCCTGTTGCTCTGGATCCTTGCCTCCTCCGAGGAAGAGCAGCTCAAGGGGCTTGCGAACTACTTCACCCCGACCATGAGTACCGCGGATGGTCCCGGCGGTGATGGACCCCTCGATGGCGATACCATTGGCCCACCGGGCACCCTGACGTCCTCGAATTCCCCGATGAGTACGGTCGCGATGCCGCAGTTCGGACAACAGGATCCGATGGATGCCTCCTCGGCCGGCCGGGATGAACACGAAGCCGTGGTGGAGTACGAGGACCGCGAGCCGTCACAGGAAGCCCAGACGATCCAGCAGGAAATCCAACAGGCGCTGCGCGAAAAGGATGAGCAGAGTTTCGATGAACTCGAGGACGAGATCGTCCAGGCGATGAACCAGGTTCCGGACCTGAAACCGCTCATCCCCAACGTGATCTTCGACGAGACCGAAGAAGGTCTCCGGATCCAGATCATCGACCAGGATGGGCAATCCATGTTCGACAGTGGCAGCGCTGACGTAGGTCCACGCACTGCGGAGCTCCTCCGGCTGATCGGCCAGGCCGTCGCCAAGCTGCCGAACAATGTCCTGATTTCCGGGCACACGGATGCCGTCCCCTTCGGCAACGAGGACGACGAAACCGGGTACGGGAACTGGGAGCTCTCGGCCGACCGCGCCAATGCCACCCGCCGCGTCTTCGTGAATGCCGGGATCGAAAGCGAACGCGTCGTTCGCGTCTCCGGGCTGGCTGACACGGAGCCCTTCGATACAGAAAACCCGCGGGCCCCGACGAACCGGCGGATCAGTGTCGTGCTCGGCTACAGCAAGGCGCCCTCTCCAAATGACATCTCGGAAGCTCTTTCCGGGAATGAAGAGGAATCCGCGCCGGCGGATGACGCCTCCATGTCCGAGAGCTCTCAAGATGCCGGCGCCGGCGAGGCGGAGAACACATCAACCCCGCAGACCATCGGCATCGACGGCCTGCGGGAGATGGCGGAGTGATCAGAACGCGAGTTCCGGCTGCTTCTGTGGCCGGACGTCCTCGGGTTTCACCTGGATAGAGACATTTCCCATGTACTCGTTGATTTCCACCCGCCCGTAGACATCGACGATGCTGCCCTTGGCCGCCAGGATCGCGTCCCCCATCGGGGTTCCCTTGGCGTTGAACATGATGATGTCGATGTCGCCGGCTTCTCCGGAAATCCGGCCCTTCACGTGCTTCTCCTTGAGAACCTTCGTGGAGATGAGCATGCCGCCGGATATCATCGCCCGCGGCTCGCTGTTGTTCGCGCCGAACGGCGCCAGAAGATTCAGGCTTTCAACCAGGCGCCGACTGATGCCGCCACACGGGACATCAATGTCCGCGACCAGCGGCGGCCGGTCAACGTGCCCGGCGGCAGCATTCATCGCGTCCCGGAAAGCCTCGAGTTTTTCAGGATCGATGGTAACGCCAGCCGCCATTTCGTGGCCACCGCCCTTGATCAGGATCCCGTCCGCGGCCGCCTTCTTGATCGGCCGTCCGACATCGAAGCCTTCGATTGAGCGTGCGGACCCCTTCCCGCCTTCACCGATCACGATGGACGGGCGGTCGTAAGCCTCAGTGATGCGCGAGGCGACGATCCCCACGACGCCCGGGTGCCAGTCCTCGTTGTAGCAAACGATGACATTGTCGTCGCTGTGGGCCTCCGCCTGCTCGAAGGCACCGGCTTCCATGAGTTGCTGCTTGGCCTTGCGCTCCTTGTTGATCTCGTAGAGCGCGTTGGCGCGTTCGGCGCATTCCGTGAGGTCGTCACAGGTCAGAAGCAGTGTTCCCAGCCAGGTATCATCGATCCGGCCGCCCGCGTTGATGCAGGGACCGAAGACGAAGCCACAGGTGCGCTCGTTGAAGCTTTCCGGCTCGACCTCGTTGCACTCGGCGAGGGCCATCAGCCCGGGGTTCCGCGCCATGTGCCGCAGTCCGATCTTCACCATCGCCCGGTTGAACCCGACCAACGGCACAACGTCGGCAACGGTTCCGAAGCAGGCGAGCCCCAGAAGGTGATGCATGTCGTATTCGGTTCGGTCCTCGAAGAACCCGTCCTCCCGCAACGCGCGCTGCAGACCCACGACGTAGAGAAAGGCGATCCCGGCCGTGCACAGATACCCGTAGTCGCCGGTTTCGTCATTCCGGTTCGGGTTGACCAGGATTCCCTCCGGGTGTTTGTCGTCGGACAGGTGGTGATCCAGGGTGACAACGTCCATGCCCAGCGCGGCTGCCCGTGCCAGGGGCTCGAACGCGACGGTCCCACAGTCGGCGAAGATGATCAGGTCGATCTCGTCTTCGGCGATCTTCTCGATGGCCGGTACGTTGGGGCCATACCCCTCGGTGAGCCGCTGCGGGATGTAGAAGCTGACCTCGCAGCCCATGGTTTCCAGGAACCTCTTGAGGATCGACGTGGAGGTCGCGCCGTCGACGTCGTAGTCGCCGAAGATGCAGACACGCTCGTTTTTCAGGACGGCCTGCTTTCCCCGCTCGATGGCCTTGTCCATGTCCTTCAGGACAAGCGGATCCGGCATGGAGCCCTTGAGTGTCGGCTTGAAGAACTCCCCGAGGTCTTCGATACCCCTGTTCAACGCGATGGACACGACTTCGCTCGGAATGCCCGGGAAGGACCCCTCTTTTTCTTCAGGCGCACTCCACTCCAGACCTCTTACAGACAGCCCCGACATAGTTATCCTTTCAAATGCCCTTCAAACATAGAGCAAGAACAGGCCCCATGAAAGAACAAATATACATCAGGATAAAGAGAGGCCTCTCACCCCTTCCCGTACTCCTCGGGCGGGATCAGGGAGCGACCACCCCTGTTGCGGTAGCTCTTGCGCCTCCGCGTAGCCGAGGTGCTCTCGTCTTTCCGTGAAGAAGATCCTGATTTCTTGTCCGGAGCCTCTTCATGGTCCCGGCCCTTCCCATTTTCAGGATCGCTCCACTTGAAGACGCCGGGGTTCTCCCCTTCAGGAAGTTTGGCCTCTTGCAGGAAGGGGGACGGCTTCTTGTCCTTGTCGTTTCTCAGGCGCGCATAGGTCATCAGCAGCTGGTGCCGGGCCCGCGTCATGCCGACATAGAACAGCCGCCGCTCCTCCTCCACGTTGGTGCTCTTGAAGTGCGGCAGCAGTTCGCTCTCACAGCCAGCCACGAAGACCATGTCCCACTCGAGCCCCTTGGCGGAGTGCAGCGTGCTGAGCGTCACGCAGTCCCCGTCCCGCTTGCCCTCTTCCTCGGTGCGCTGCGTGACATAATCGAGGAAGCCTCCGAGATCATCGAAATCGAGAAGGAGGTTCGACACGGCCTCAACAGAGGCCATCCAGCTCGACCGGCGTTCCTGGTCCAGGCTACGGGGGCGATGCTCGTAGAGAACGCGAGCAAGCGGCTCGGAGATCACCCGGGCCGTCTCCCCGTGAAGCTCTTCGGCAAGAGACCGGCACTTGAACCCGGCCTTCGTGCGCCCGAACCCTTTGCGGGTATCGAACCGCTTGTCTCCGGCAACCGAGGCCACCGCGGTCACGTACAGGGACACCTCCGGCAGTGACCAGAACGACCCCGTGCCGGTCAGCCGGAACGGGACCCTTTCCCGCTCCAGGCGTCGCTGCAGGGTATTGGCGACGGTTGCCGTCCGGAAGAGAACCGCCGCATTCTCAAGCTTTCCGCCGTTCGCCTGGAACTTCGCGAGCTGCTTGGCGATCCAGTCGGCCTCCGCATCATGCGTGAGGAAGCCCTTGAACAGGACGAACTCCCCCTTCCGGGACTTGCGCGCCGGTTTCATCGCCTTGTCATACCGTGACCGGTTCCTGGAAATGACGCGCGAGGACATTTTCACAATCTGCGGGCTGCAGCGGAACCCTTCGTTCAGCTCGTGGATCGTCGCTCCGGGGAAGATCTTTCCGAAGTTCAGGCAGTAACTCGGGCTGCTCCCCCGCCACTCGTAGAGCGACTGGTTTTCGTCCCCCACTGCCCAGATCTGCCCGTACGGGCCCAGCGCGGCGCGCAGGAAATCTATCTGGGTCCGGTTCGTGTCCTGGAACTCGTCGATCACGAAATGACTGAAGTTCCCATGAAACCATTTCTGCCCTTTCCCGCCCGATTTCAGGATCTGCGTGGACAGGGTGATCAAATCGGAAAAATCGACGGCCGCTGTTTCCCTCCGGGCCTCTTCATATCGTGCATAGGCCTTGGCGGCTCCGACCGTGAACTTGTCCCCGAGCTCACGGGCCTCCTCCATGGCCTGCTCCGGAGTCCGTGCCCGATCCTTCCAGCGCGAAATCATGTCGACGTAGTTTCCGTCTTCCTCGTCCCACTGGATCTCGAGATCGTACAGGAGCTGGCGCTGATCCTCGTCCCCGATGATCTCGAAATCATAGGGCAGACCAACATCCGTCGGGAACCGCTTGAGAAGACGGGCACACAGCGAGTGAAAGGTCCCGATGTGGGCATTTTTCAGGATCTCGTCCTTGTCCACCACACCGTCAGTCGTCGTGGCGAGAGAGGCTTTCAACCTCTCTCGGATCTCCGTCGCCGCCTTGGCCGTGAAGGTGCTCACGAACATCGCGTCGAGCGGAACGCCCGCCCGCACCAGGGTCCGACACCGCTCGATAAGCGTCGTCGTCTTGCCGGTTCCGGGGCCGGCCAGGACGAGCGTGTGCCCCTTCGAGCGGGCCGCGGCCAACTGTGCGCGGGTCGCCGGCATGATCAGTCCTCCGCCAGTTCGTCGACCAGCCCCTCGATGACACCCTGGTCATCGTCCAGTTGAAGACCCTGCTCGGCGAGGCGCGCCGTCCGGAGTTCGACGTCGGCTTTCGCGCTGCCGTTCGCCCATCGCTTGGCGAGGCGGCGCCGCGCTTCCTGGGGGCCGATCCTGTTATAGAGGCTGTTCCGAATCTTCGCATCCTCAGGCGTGGTGGAAAACGCCCACAGCTCCATCGGCCCCAACGTATTGTAGAGCAGGTGCTCGTGGGCCCCGTCCTTCAAATTCAGGATCGCCAGGAACGGAGCGCCACGGGGTCCGGGACCGTTCAGCTTGGTCCTCAGGACCCGGTTAGCGGCAGGCGACAGCCCGAAAATCTCGTTGGCTTTCTTGGCTGCGCGCTCGGTACCCACCCCCATGATCCAGACACCGGTCGCCACGTCGACCATGCTGTCGTCGAAGTCTTCCAGAAGCTGGGAGGCCAGGGCGATGTGGACGCCCCATTTCCGGCCCTCGCGCAGGTCGACCATGACCTGGTCGCGCACCTGGGGTGTCGACTTCGTCCGGTGGAACTCGTCCATCACGATCTTCTTGGGGATTTCACGAAGCGCGTTGATCCGCTTCTCATGGTGGCGCTGGTAGCTCTCCGGGATGAGATGAACGACCTCTTCGTTGAGATAGAAGTCGCGGGCCAGAACGAACCTGGCCAGCATGTAGACCAGCGAGGTCTGCTTGTCGGCCGGATCCCCGCCGCGGGGCGCCGCCTCGTCGATATCCAGGGACACCACCCGGCTGTCGCCGATGTCGAAGCGGGTCGGGACAGTCAGGATCTCGTACTCCCGCAGCGCGGAGGAAATCATCCTCTGGAAGACATCGATCAGAGGTTCACCGGTGGTCGTCTTCGCCGATCCGTGCACGTCCTGGACCTGGGTCTTGCGAACCACCACGTTGAGATCCTGGATCAAGGGAACGGCGAAGCGCTGGGCGAGCGTTGCTGCATGCAGGTCACCGACCTCGAAAAGCTTGTCGACCACGTCCCACCAGGTTGCCTCCTCGTCCAGCTTGATGTCGTAGCGCTTCAGGGCCGCATCGACGGCCTCGTCTTCCTGCGGGCTGTAGAGGCGCGGGTTGCCGCGACGCGACTGGTCATCGAGCTCCTTGTAGACCTCGTCGACCACCATGCCGGCCAGGTCCGAAAGTCCGGACGGAGGCGCCTTGTCGCCCACCGGTGTACCCAGAATGGACAGGAAGTTCACCAGGAATGCACGCTCCAGCGGCAGGGGGTACCGGCACCCCAGCTGGGTATCGAACGGGTTGATCGCGTGATCCTTGATCATCCGCAGACGCCTGTACTGCGCCTGGTGGCGCTTGTCGGCGGGCAAGGCTTCCTTGATCAGCGAAATGAGACCGGACGACGAGGGACCGATGTCGATGATCGCCACGCGCGGAAGCTGCACCCCGGACGAGGAAGACGTCGCGCTGGGCGAAAGGCAGAGCGCGAGGTTCGTGGTATTCAGGAACACCGACTTCGCATAGCCCGGAGGCGCGAAAATCAGGTCGATGAAAGTGGACTGCTTGGACGAGCCGGGCTCGTAGGGCCAGGGGCGCCCATCCGGCGTCCGGAACAACACCGATCCCTTCTCCCAGGGAGAGGCATCCCTGTTCCAGGGCATCATGTAGAGCGCATCGCGCATGGGCGGCGCGCCGGCCGCACCGGTGGAGGCGACATCCACGCCCAGCGCCGAGGACATGAAGGACGCCAGCGGATCCCCGGAACTCGAGGTGACCCCGCAATACCCCCAGCTTTCCACCGACCGCTGCAGCTGAGATACACGCTCCTCAAGAAGACGGACATTATCGACCGGGGCCCAGGTTGCGAAGGACACCCGGTACCGGACGATGACCTCCTCACCGTTCCGCTTGAGGTCCTGCATCGCGTTGATGGCTTCGCGGATCTGGACGTTTTCGGAATTCGTGAAGCCGACCACCGCCGCCAGGGTCGATTTCAGCTGCATCTCCCCGGACAGACCGTTTCCTTCCAGCAGGAAACTCGCCCGCCATGGGAACTCCTTGCCCATCAGCATGCGGTTCAGAAGCTCGGAGAACGGCCGAACCTCCTGCGGGCCGACCGTCATGTCCAGCGTCGCGAAGTTGTACCGGCCGACCCGCACGATGCGGGGACTGAGCACTTCCCCGCCGCGGGAAAACACCTGGTCCCTGAGAGGCGGCACGAAGAGATGGCTCACGTCGCCCTTTGCCCAGGACGGGTTTCTCTGGAAAACCTTGTCCCCCGGAAGGGCCGGCTTCCAGTCCGCGCCCTGGAGATCGGGGTAGAGGGAGCCGCGGACCGCGCCGATGGCGTCATGAGCTTCGAGGACGTCGGCGCGCAGGTTGAGCGTCTTGAGGTCGGCAAGGAAGGCCGCCACGAAGCTGTCGTGGCGCGTGATGAGCTGCCGGGACGCCCGGAACACATCCTGCGTGCTTGCGGCCTGCGGCCAGGCATCGGGTTTCTTCCGCTCGCGCTTGATGCTCTCCAGCTCGGTCTTTGTGAGAACCGACGGCCGGGTCCAGAGAGCCAGGTAACATCCCTCCCAGGTGATGAAATCAGACAGGTGGTTCTCACGTTCGTCGAACACGTCCTCGAGGTTGAGTTTCAGCTTATCGGACACGATCCGGGCCGGGCGATTCAGCCGTGAGACGAGTTCCTTGGAGGCATCCGGGTCCCGCGCGAACCAGACCTGAAGGGCGTGCCCCGAGGCGTCGAAGTAGCTCGACAACTTCAGGTTCATCTCGTCGATGACGCCGGCCATCTCCTCTGCGCCGGCCATCTTCTTCAGGCCGTCGATGCGGATCACCGACATGATGGACCCGTCCGCAGCCACCACGTTGTTCGTGCCCGAGATGCCGGTTTCAAGGAAGAAGAAGGAATCCATGTCCTTTTTCAGAATGCCGCCCAGGGCGGAGGCCAGACCGGACTTGATCGATGCGATACCCATGAACGGGAGTCTCCGTGTTTCCTGCGGAGACATTTGTGCAGGGAACATGAAAACAGGGTTTGTTCGGGATCAGCGGCTCTTCCCATGCCGTGGTGTTGGCGAAAACCATGGAAGGTCTGACACCAGCCTCATCACGTTCCGAAATTTTCGTGTTTCAGACGGAACAAGCCCCCAATCTCAAAAATGAGATGAAACATTGATCCATCAGCAGCTTTGCGACTAGTTTCAGTAAGCTTTGGGGAGAGTGATCAATGTGCAGATCGGCAGTTTTCGGCGTGATTTTGACAGTACTGCCGTTCGCGGCACAAGCTTACGAAACTCTGAAAGTCTGCGCCACGTACACCAATACATCTACCAGCTATAAGGTTCGGGCCGACGTCATGAGGGGCTCAGAGCTCAATAAACTGACCAAAAGCTACGACTACACAAGTTTCTCGAAATACGCCGTGATTTTCTGGGCAGATGACCAAGCATCTGTAATTGAGCTTCCGAGCTATTGCTCTTTCGGTGCCATTGGGTGCAGCGGCACTGATCAGAGGGGATACCCATGGTCGATCAAGAGAGGATGGAATTTCTGTTTCTAGCTTGAGGCCTGCATGGAGAAAGACGACCAAGAATCGTCGCTCGGGTCTTGTACTCCGTCCGCACTTTCCCAAAAGTCCACGATTGTCGATTTCCCAAACTTTCTGAAGGAATGCCCTACGGTGGCTGTGCATCGAGGCCAAGGAACATCCGGAACGTATGCGCGAGAAGATCTTTGCCAGAATAATGAGTATGTTCGACGCCCCCGAGATGCAGAATAACCTGCGAGGACTCTGGGTTGAGGCGATGGTGTGCGAGCTTCTCGGAGACGGGTGGATCTATACCGGGAATGACTGGTCTGCTTGGGACCTAGAGCGGGAGGACGGGCTTCGGGTCGAGATCAAGCAGTCGGCAATGTACCAGTCCTGGGGTCCGTCCATAAGCCCGCCGCGCTTTTCTATCGCCACACCCAAAGGATACTATCCCGATGGCGAGACTTACGTTGCAAACGATACAGGCTCACGTATGGCCCACATTTACATCTTCGCTTGGCACGATAGGGCGGACCAGAGGATCGTATCCGAATGGAATTTCTATGTGGTCGAGACTTCGCGACTCCCCGAGGGGCAGAAGAGCATCAGTCTGAACGCGCTGACGAAGCTCGTGGCTCCCGTCTCCGCAACAGAGCTCCGGAACAGGCTGGAGAATGCCCGGAGATAGGCGCCGAGATAGGGCCAAACGCGATTCTTCATGGGGCGTCTTCGAGCACACCGAGATTGTCGAGCTCGAGCATGACCTTCATGCAGTAGCGCGCATCCTGAAACCCGTCGTGGAGGTCGTCGTCATCGATCTCATCATCGGTGAGCGCGTTCACGGCCTCCACGAGTGAGGGGCGCTTGTAGCCGTCGCCATAGGGGATCCCGACCAGGGAGGCCGACCGGATCATGGTGCAGATCCCCTTCCGGAATTCGGGCATCTTCGCCTCGGGATGGAAGGCCGCCTCGATTTCCAGGATCCTCCGGTCGAACGCGAGGTGATGGGCACCGACGACGTCGGCCCGGGCACACATATCGGCGAAGGCCGCCATGGCCTCTGCGGCGGGGATCCCGAGGAAGGCACAGTCTTCCGTCGTCCAGCCGTGCACCTGTTCACTGTCGTAATCGACCTGCCAGCCATCCGGCGTAATGAGTGTGTTCAGCGCCTGAATCTCACGGCCTTTGGTGTCACACAGGACGGCACCGAGCTGCACCATGCGCGGTTGCACCGGATGGTCCAGCGGAAGACCGGGACTGGGCAACCCGGTTGTTTCGGTGTCGAACGAGAGCAGGTTCAAAACAGATCAGAGCTTCATCGAAGGTTGCGGCTCCTCAACTGCCTCCTCCTCGTTTACCCGGGGTTTCTTCCGGATGCGTCCTGCCAGGGGGCGCACCTTCCGACCGGCGGGCTTGGGCGCCACCGGTGTGTCCCCCCTGCCCTCATCCTTCGGCGCCGGGTTGACCTCTCGTGTTGTGTCGACCTTGCGCTTGGCCAGCCCTTTGGCGAGGCTGACCCGCTTCCGGGTCGTGGGCGCGGCTTCGACATCCGGCGCCGGCTGAGAGGACTTGACCTTCTTGCCCAGGTTCACCTTCGGTCTGCTTACCGGCCGCGATGTCTGGGCCGGTTTCACCGGCATTTTCGGCGTCGCCCGACCGCTCGGGATCTTCGGCGGTTTCTGGAGAGGCACCGGCTCGGCCACCGCTCCGAGACAACGCACTTTCCGACGCCCGGCCAGGTGCTCGAACATGGGCCGCAGGATCGTGAACCGCTTGCTGGCTTTGTCCGTCTTCACGAACTTTTCGAAGGTGTCCTTGCTGCCGATGCCGACGACCATCTTCTTCGCACGCGTCCATCCCGTGTAGACCAGCGACCGGTCAGCCATGCGCTCGTGCATTTCCGAGAACGGCATGACGACGATGGGATACTGGCTACCCTGGGACTTGTGACAGGTGATGGCATAGGAGAGCATCAGGTCCCGCCACTTTTGAGACGGCATGTCCACCTCGCGACCGTCGTCGTACTCAATCGTCATGATCGACGCGTTCGGGTTTTTCTCGTTCGGCTTGAACCCTCGGATGAACCCCACGTCGCCGTTCATGACGTTGTTCTCGTGATCGTTGTCGGTCAGCATGATCCGATCACCGACCCTCGGCAGGGGCATGCGTTCGTCGTCGTACTTTCCGCGAACCACCCCCGGGATGGCTTCGCCGTCCGGATTGAGCTCCTTGGACAGGGCCGCGTTGATTTCCCACGTTCCCCCGAACCCGGGTGCCTGCGGCGCAATGATGGCAACGTCCTGCGCCGGGTCGATCCCTTTCGCCACGAACTGGTGGCGCACCATGTTCAGAATCTGAGACGTGATCTCCCGGCTCGAGCACTCCTTGAACATCACGCCGCCGCGGAGGCTTTCGCTGAGCTCCGGCACGACCCCGTCCTTGATGGAGTCCGCGACCTTCGAAATCAGGGAGTCCTCGTCCTGGCGGTAGACGTTGACCAGCTCGGCAGTCGGGACGACGTTCTGGCCGTCGATGTTTACTTCCATCAGGTCGGCGAGCACCCGTCCGATGCCGACGGACGGCAGCTGGTTCTTGTCACCCTGCAAGACGATCCGCCCACTCTGGGGCATGGCCGAGAACAGTGCTGCCAGCAGTTCGTTGTCCATCATCGACACCTCGTCGACGACCACGACCGTATTTTCGGGAATCGGATTGTCCCGGTTTACCCTGAAGGCGTTGCGACCTCGCTTCTCGTCGTAATGTTGCCCAAGAAGCATCTGCAGGGTCTGGCCCTGTTCACCGGTGACCTCTTCCGCCCGCTTCGCCGCCTTGCCCGTCGGAGCGGTCACGATAACCTCGCAGTCCTCCACCTGCTTCGAGACCTCGATGAGCTTTTCCAGGATCGTGGACTTGCCCGTCCCGGGGCCGCCGGTAATGACGCTGATCGGATGCGTGACGCCGACCTCAACCGCCTTCTTCTGGTGCTCGTCCAGCCTGGTGTCGGCCAGGATCTTCTGCGCGGCGGCGGCAACCAGGTCCGGATCATTGCGGCGGTTGCGCTCGAGCACGTTGAGCAATGAGGAAGCCGCAGAGATCTCGTTCCGATAGCTCGATTCCGACATCACGTAGACGGTGGATGTGCCGGGGATCTGCAGAGCGTGGAACTTGTCCGCATCCCGGCTGCTGATCTTTTCCAGGATGATTTGGTTCACGTAGTCGCGTTCCAGGGAGAACCGTTCGGAGACATTCGTGATGATGTCTTCCACCGGGGCACAGGAGGCGCCGAGGCTCGCGGCCTTGTGGATGTAGTCCCATCCCGCGGCGACAACACGGCGATGGTCCTTGCCACTCACACCCATGTGGTTTCCGAGGCGATCCGCCTTGTCGAAATCGACCGACGGCACGACCATGATGTCGTAGGGATTCCGCTGCAGGGTCTGGTAGGTCTCGTTCTTGAATGCCGACAGGATCCGATTGATCGACGGCGTGTCGAGCTTGGCGGACTGCATCATGTCGGTCGCCCGCTTGGCAGACGACCGGAATTCGACGATACGCCGGATGACGTCCCCGTGCTCCTCGGGGTCGGAGGACTTCGCAATCAGATTGTCGGGGGTCCTGACGACCTGCTCCGCGTCGTCATGACTGTCGATGGCCGCCTCGATGTCGGCGGGACCCAGGCCGGTCTTTTCAGCCGGCAGGATTGCCTTCAGCCAGGAAACGACGCCGTTTCTCGTTTTCGGGAAATCCGGCCGTATGCTGCGAGCGTTGAAGATGTGCTGCGTCTTGCCGCGGTATTCGCTGGTTCGCCACTGGCCCTCGGCCGAAAAGCAGTCCCCTTCGCCCAGTCCGCCCATCCGGCCGCCGAGACGAACCTCGGACAGGGTCCCGTCATCCTTTTCGTAGGACACGACGGCAAAGCTCCGATCCTGTGGACCGTCGCCGTCCTTGAGAACCCTCTTCACGATACCCCGAATGGCGGCCATTCATCTATCCCTTTGGGCACGCGTAAATTCATGCGCACGCGCCTGCCTTCAAGAAGCCACTTATTTGACAGACTGCAAGAAACCCGGACCCTGCCCACAAAGTATCCTTCGCCCACGCTGTCAGGCGAAATGCAGGCCGACACCAAGGGCCTCGAGAGCCGCCACGATCAGGAATGCCGCGGACAGAGAGGGCCCGAAGGGAACCCACCTTTCGCCGGTCCGGTAGTAGACCGTTCGCTCGTGACAGATGAAGAAGACCGATCCCAGGAAAATGAGGCAGATCACCGCCTCCACGCCGAACCAGGCGCCCGCCATCATGAGAAATGCGACGTCCCCTCCCGACCACATGTCGAGAAGCGGCCGGCGAGTGAGAATGGACACCAGAAAGAAGCTCACCCAGATGACCCCGCCCGCGGCGGCCGCTCCGACCACCCGCTGGAAAACGTCGGCCTCAAACGGACTGGCAAGCAGGCCGAGCCAAAGCATCGGCGTCGTAATGACCGCCGGGATCCAGTGATGCCGGAGATCGATCATTGAAATCACGAACCCCACCCAGGCGAACAGCATCAGGATCAGCGCTTCTACGGTGCCGGGCACGAAAACGAAGATCGTCGGAAAGGCGACTGCCATTCCCAGCTCAGACAGTGGATATACCCTGGATACGCTCTGGAGGCAGTTGCCACACCGACCCCGGGCCACGAACCACCCAAGCACCGGGACCATTTCCAGGATCCGCAATCTCCGGCCACATTGGTCGCAGCGGGATCGGGGGCTCCAGAGCGTCAGTTTCGGATCGGGCTCGTCCACCCACTCGAGCTGGTGCGGGAGCCGATCAATCACCAGGCCACCAAAGGACGCCAGGAGGCCGCCAATCAGGGCAAGATAACCGAGCAGAAGCCACGGGGCATGGTCACTCGCATTGGTGAGGTAACCGGCCAGCTGGTCGAAAAAATACATGGGCGACATCCGTGATAATCCGGACACCGATGTAGCCGCGTCTGCTTAATCCTGATTTTCGCCGCCAAGATCCTGCAAGGCAATGGACACGGTCACGTCCTCGATGCGAGCATCCCCGAGATCATATTTTTGCAGCCAGCGTGAGAAGACCGCGAAGAGGTTGTCGAGCTCAATGCCCTCTCCGGTCTCACCCGCGCGGACGACCCGGGCGATGGGCATGAACAGCAGGTAAGGCGAGGAGGCGAGAACATCGGCCACCCGGAACCCGACCAGGGCCTCGGTGTCCCGTTTGAGACGTACATCGAAACCGCCGCGACCCACCTTGGCCACCACCGGAGACCATTTCTCGGAGGCTGCCACCAGGAGGACCGGCAGAAAAGCGTCACTCGCACCAACGAAGGAGGCGTCGACCGCGAGCCCGGCCGCGAAGATGTCCCGGTCCTTCGCGAGGTTGTCGACCAGTGAGGTGACCATTTTCTCCAGATGCTGGACGCGCTTCGGGGATCCGTCGTTGAGTCTGAATTTCTCAGTCGAGACCTGCGCCGGGGACGTGACCGCGGTTTCAGGGAGAGGTTGCTCCCCCGGGAGGGTCTCTCGCCAATTGGCCTGGGCCTTGGTGACCGTGCCCGGCTCGTAGGCCGATGCCCCCGGCGCAAGTGACTGCAGGATCGCCTCGATGTCGGCGACCGAAAGCTTGCTGGTCTGGACACGCATCGCGCCGGCAACCTCGGCGAGGTCAGGCGTCACCGCTGCTTCCGCAATTCCGTCCACCCGCGGAAGAGAGGACCTGGCGCACTCCGTCGCAGACAGTACGATCACGCCAACCGGACCGAGGCCGTGGCCCTGGGAAGCCTCCGTCGCCTCCGCCATGAGATCCGGGATATCCACTGCCTGGTGTCCGGTCGTGATCTCCTGGGCATCAAGATCGACCGCTCCGACGGTCTCGACGCATCGGACCACAACCGGAAGCTTCCCCGGGGCCATGCAAAGAAGTCCACCTGTGGACGGAACATTCTGAAAAATGATCGTCTCGTCGCCGATCTCCGATTGCAAGCGGGTCAGCAACGAGTCTCCGTGGTCCGTCTTCGTCTTCGGTTTGGCTGGAACGATCCGCGCCATGTCTGTCTCCGGGAAAGGCGTTTACCCGGGATATATTCGGTAAGGATAACTGGTCCTTAAAATTGACTGACGGACAGCGCCTTGCAGACTTCGAGAGACGAACACCCCTTCCTGATCTGGTACGCCTACCTCAACAAGCGGGCCATGGCCGTGATCCGAAAGCGAGACATCTTCCTGAACGACATCGGCGCCGCGCGCTTTGCCATGGGGGTCGACGAGGACTCGGATCGGAAAACACCGGCGCTGGGCGTCGGCGTCCATGACAGCAAGGCAATCAAGTCCATCGATTGGTCGAGCGCCGGATTTATCCTGGGTCACAAGAACCGGGACTGGCTCGCCCTCGCGGCCAGGGACATCCGGCAGGTGGACAGCGTGGAGCCGGACCCGGTTCCCATGCGCCTGTGGATCCCGTTCACCACCGGTCTGTTCAATGCGTGGGCACACAAGACGACCGACAAGCTCGAACTCAAGCGGGTGAAAAACGGAAAAGGGGTCGTCCCGGTGTTCGAGAAGACCCCTTTCCTGTCTGTTTCACTCCAGCTCAAGAACCACTGGAGCGACCTTCCGAGCTAGCCTACGAAGTGCCCACGGCCGCGAGATAGGTTTCCACCTTCATCTCGAATTCCGTGGCCTCGGCCGGGCCCTGCTTGCGGATTTTCAGGAGCGCGTTGAGGATCTTCGGATCGAAGCCTTCGCCCTTGGCCTCGGCCTTCACTTCCTTGACCTGCTCAGCGACCTCCTTCTTTTCCTCCTCGAGGTTCTCGAGGCGCTGGATGAAGCCGGACAGCTCGCTCTCGCCGCCCTCGAGTTCACCCACATCCCCCATCCGTTCGGGCGTCTCCATGCCCAGCGCGGTCAGGTAGGTGTCGAGCAGCGTGTTGAACTCTTCCTGTTCTCCCGGCGGCTGCTTCCGGATTTTCAGGACGGCCGTGATCACCTTCGGCTCGAAGCCTTGGGCCTTGGCCTCTTCCTTCACTTCCTTGATCTGCTCGGTGAACTCGGACTTTTCTTCCTCGAGGGTCTCGATGCGCTCGATGAAGCTCCCGAGGCGCTCCGCGCCTTCGACACTGGGCTCTTCTTCGCTCAAAGGTCTTTCCTTCCAAATGGCAGTGAGCGAGTGTCTAGCACCAAGAATAGACACAATCAACATCTATTCTTGGTGGCAGTTTCCTTTCCTCAGGAGAAAGGTGTGGGCGCCTGTCCCGGTTCGGGATCGGGCGTCTGGTCCATCGTGTGGTCGAAAGTCTCTTCCTGGGTCGCGGCCGGCGCAGCCGGTGCGAGCGTCTGGGCGAGGAACGTCCCCTCGATGGCCCGGATATCCGCCTCCTGGACGAAATCCTCGTGATCGTGTGCACCGGTAACCCGTCCCGGGAATCCGCGTGTCGTCATGTCTGCCTCCTGCTTTTCAATTCCTGTTTACGCTGTCGGACAACGTCTTCCTCAAATGAGACGGCAGGTGAATAAAACATGATCTCTCTCGACATCAGTTCTCTCGCGCAATGGTACGCGAAGCTGCCGAACGACTTTCAGAAGGCGATCAAGAGTGACCTGCCGGATCCGGACCGTGAGGATCTGAAGGCCCTGTCTACCAAGCTCGCCGAAACAGAGCTTGCCGATCTCAAGACTCTTCTCGAGGGATCCACCGAGGAGCTTCGGGCGCTCGGTCGCATCGGGCGGATCCGGCTCCTGGCTGCCATCACGGCGAAGACGTACCCCTACCAGGTGAAAGTCTTCAAAGAGATCACCGAGGCCGAGGACAGCGAAGGCGGCGGGCACTCGGAAACCCAGGTGCTCTTTATCGAGGACATCAAGGCCTTCAACGAGGCCGTGGCCGCGCGCGTCTATACCTCCAACCTGGACTCGGTCGCTCTCTCCGCGCTCAACGATGCGGCCATCGACCAAGCACCGGACATTGAGCCGGACCCTGAGCCGGACGCTCCCGCTGCGCCCCCGCAATAACGAATTCGTGGGCATTTTTTGCAGGAAACCTGCCCTGCGCATATATCGCAACAAAGGATTGAATCATGAAGCAAGCATTTCTACCCGCTCTTGTCCTTGCGGTCTCCGCGGGAATGGCAATGGCCCAGTCTGCAAACACCATTTCCTTCGTCGAAGGGGACAACGGCGGCGCCCTCGGAGCGGCACAGTCGAAATACGGGCGGTCCCAGGCGATGTCGACCGCGATCATGGATCTCGACGACGACGGCAATGCCGAGATCGGCGTTCGTTTCGATGACACCTGCAGCGGGGGCCGCTGCGACCACGCTATCCTCTACTTCTCTGGAAATCAGTGGCAGGAGATCCTGGACACCACGACATCCTCACTCGCGGTCGGCCGGACCAAGCAACAAGGCGTTCGCCACATTTTCGGCGACCGCAACGTGCAGTGGTCCTGGATGAACGGTGTCTACGAGCCCAGGCCGGCCGAATTCACCGAGATCGAAGAGATCAGCGAGCCCTCCGGATCCCTCTCGCGGGCCGAGGCCGCAGATCCGGATGTTCGCGAGCTGTCCAAGGTGACGCGTGAACGCGTTGATCTCAATGGCGACGGGAGCCTGGAAAGCGTCGTGAAGTCGAAGATCATCCCGGACTGCACGGGCACGAACGCCTGCCCGGTTTTGGTCTTCGATGCGGACGGAAACAAGGTCGCGGACCTGATTTCCAATGCAGCTCGCCTCGGGATCGGTGACGGTGAAATCTATACTTTCGGGCGCTTCGGCTTCTCGTCCTATGCTTTCGACGGGCAAGATTATTCCAGAAAAGACACGTTCATGTCCCTGGCCGCGCCCGGGAAATAAGAGGTTTCAAGCATGGCATTTCAAAGAAAAAGGGCCCTTCTCGCATCTGGTGTCTGCATTCTCGCTGTCGCGTCTGCGCCGATCCCGGCCATGGCCGGCTTCCTTGAATGGGCGGATCAGACCGCGAGCCAGGAGAGTTCGGGTTATCCGAATGACGGATACGCGGCCGACAACGGCGCTGGGCCCGGAGATTCAATCGGAACCGGCATCGGACAAGGGACCACCGCGGTCGGGAAATACCAGATCCTTCTCGCCAACTGGGAAGACCACGGATACATCGAGGCCGGCGCCGGGAACTGGGGCGATGCCGTTTTCACCGACAAGGCCAGGAACATGGGTGTGTCATCCTATGAAGACCTCCTCATGTCCGATGCGGGAAGAACGGTTCAGGACGCGATGGCAGGTGAACTCGCGACATCCATGTGGAATTCGCTCAATTCCAATGCAACGGGCGCCATTGGCCAGACAGTAAACGGCGTGACCATCAACGAAGCCGGCATGCTAGGGGGCTCCTGGTTTCTCGGGCCCGGCGCGATGAACACCTGGGCCAACGGAGGTTTCTCGGCGAGCGCCCTAGCGAATATCGATGATATCGATGAGGTTTTGGCCGCCAACGGCTTCTCGAATGTGCAGGAGCTCCAGAACTACCTGATGAACCGCATGGAGGAGTTCGAAGGCGTCGACATTTCGGAAATCACGGATGGTACCTACACACCCGGTGAAGGCACCCTGGAAGTTCTTGTTGAATGCGCGCCGGCAGTCAGCCAGGGCATGCAGGAAACCTCGAATGCCTATGTCGAAGGGATCGCCGCAGCAGCCCAGGACGACACCATGGGGTTCAGCCAGCTGCAACAACCCTTCGGCCAGATGTCATGCATCGACTTCGCCTTCACCGGCGGGTTGGACATCCTGTTCTCGGCGCCGTCCCTATCGGATATCGGAAGCCAGGCGATGGACATGGCCTGCAGCCAGGTCAACCAGATGGTCGCGGAGCAGACGGGTGGCCTGACCGGGCAACTCCAGCAACTGGCCGGCGAGCTCTCCACCGAAGGGATGAACGTCGGCCCGCTCGGCAATTTCGGCGCCATCACCACGTCCTACAATTCGAACACATCCGGCGTGAACTTCGGCCTCGGCGGGGGAACCGGCGGAGGTGACACCGGCGGGTTCGGCGACACCGGAGGCGTGAACTCAGACCCGGCCGCGGGTGGTTTCGACAGCCTCTTCGTTCAGCAATAATCGAAATTCAGTATGAGAGATTTCATGATGACCAAGACATTCGCAAACAAGGCGGTCGCGGCTGTCCTCTCGGCCACCATCATCGCCAGCCCGATGCCAGCCTTGGCATTCTTGGGAGGTGGCATGCCTTCAGACATCGCCACAGACGGAACGCTGGAAAGCGTCGGGGATAGCCTAAGTGCCCTCCTTCGGGCGATCAGGGAAACCCAATTCGAGCAGACCGGCCAGCTGTCGGGGAACCTGAAGGAGCAGATCAGCTCCGAGGCCAACATGCGGCAGCTGATGGACGAGCGGGCGCGCCAGCGCGAGATCGAACGGCAGAAGTTCGAGGCCCTGAAAAACTCGGCCGTGTCCCACCAGGAATGCGTGATCCGCACCCGCGTGGCCGAAAGCGATGTCTTCAATCGTCCGGAGGAACGTCTCAGCCAGCAGACCCTGAACACTCTGGAACAACTTGCATCCTGGAATCTCGGGACACCCGTGGGCGGCTCCGGTGCGCCGCGTCGTTACGACTCCATGGAGCAGAAGGCCGAAATGGAGCTCAAGGACCAGGCCAACAAATTCTGCGATCCGGCTCTCGCGTCCCAAGGGTACTGCGCCGCACCCGTGGCACCCAATCTCCAGGGCATGAACTACGATGCCGGCAAATCGATGTTTTCCGGGATCAACTACTCTTCCGACCAGGTGTTCGAGGGCTGCCGTGCCCTGATGAAGAACACCGCCGGCCTGGGCGGCGAAGGGATTGTCAATACCTCTTCGAAAGCGACCGTGGACTCCGCCGTTCAGCAGCGTGCGATCTTCACGTCGCAAAGCCGGATGTCGATTGCCCAGAAGGTGATGCTCGACTACTGCCACAACCGGAATCCGAACTCGAACAAGATGGACGCCTCGCAAGAACGGGTCATCGAGACGGCCACGAAAATGGCAGGCTACGAGGAGTCGGATTTCCCGAACGGCATGAGCTACGCCATGGGCATGCAGATCCGCTCGCAGGAATGGCTGTCGAAAGACTACGATGCCGCAGACCAGGACTACACGGAGGTCGGGATCCTCAAGGACGTCGCCATGACTCTCGGATGGATGGCGCACCAGAACAACGAGCTATACAAGAAAGTCGACCAGATGGGCGTCCTTCAGGCTGCGACCCTGGCCGCCATCAACGAGGGCGTATCGCTCCAGCGAGACCAGCTCGAGGACAACGACACCATCGTCGACGCGATCAACAGCAACTGACATGGTCGCGTCCCTGTTCGTCATCGAAGCGCCCGGCAAGATCCGGGCGCTCGAACACATCCTGAAAACGCTCGGACATGATGCCGCGGTGCAGGCCACCAGCGGGCATCTCTACGAAATGCCGGAAGACCTCGGCGATCTCGGGATCGACAAGACATTCCGGGATCACAAGCGCACGGCCCGCAACGACAAGGCCATCTGGTACCTGCGCAAGGCGGCCCGAGAAGCGGAGACCATCTACGTTGCCACGGACGCCGATGCCGAGGGCGACGTCATCGCATGGGATGTCCATGAACTTGTGAAGGACATAAATCCTGAAATTTACCGGATGAAGCTCAAGGGCATGGACACGGCCTCCATCGAAGCGAGCCTGGCGGATGTCTACCCCGTCCGGAAATCCGACGCCGTTCCCGGAAGAACCCGGGCCATCATCGACCGCATGATCGGGCACAGCTTCAGCCGGGATGGCATCGGCGTCGGCCGTGTCTCGACAGGGCTGCTTGGCATGCTGTCCAAGCACGGCGACAAGCTGGGGACCGTCAAGGTACGGCTGGTCGCGCCGGCCAAGGATGGCGATGCCCCCTGGGCCACCGAGTTCGACACCAACAAGACGATCACGCCGGAGATCGCCGACAAGCTCACTGCCCTGAGTTTCCCGGCCATCGACATGCGTGCCCGGAAGCCGGCGCCCGGTGATGCCATGCACATGGGTGAGATCATGGTCCGCGCGGGTGACGAGCTCGGAATGACGCCGAAGGAGAGCGCCAAGAGTCTCCAGAGCATGTACGAGACCGGGCAGATGTCCTACCCGCGCTCGAACTCGAAAGGCGTTAGTAAAGGGGCCCAGCGCCGACTCGAGCGAATGATCAGGAAATCAGGATTTCGCGGGAAAGCTGACCGTATCTCCGCGAAAGGCGACGAAGACGTGCACGACGCCCCCTACCCTATCGGCGATGTCGACGTCTCGAAGGATCCCAGGAAACTCGGCGACGACCACGGTGTCCGCACCATGGTTGCCAGGAACATGGTGCGGTCCTCCTTGTCTCGCGAACGCCAGGCCGCCCACTCCGCCGAGATCGAGGACTTCCTGAAAACGCAGGGCTTCGACGACAAGGTTTCGAAATTCGTCGCCAGCCGGAACTGGACACGCGAGATCGGGCCGCGTTTTCCCGGTGAGAAGACATTCCAGGAAAGCTCGACCACGCAGCGCATGCCGGAAACCGTTCTACTGGAAAAAGCGGTCGCGTTGGGCCTCGGTCGCCCCAGCACATGGGCGAACCACATCGACAGTTTCATGAGCCGCGGCCTTTGCGACGACAACCTCCAGCTCACGGACAAGGGCCAGGCATGGGCTGCCGCATCCCCGGACGAATTGTTGAACCCGCAACTGTCGAACCTGATCGAGAAGGCCTGCGACCGGATCCTGCCGGAGATGATGGATGATCCGGATCGGGAACCATGGAGTATCCTGGCCGAGAAGATCGCCGGCTCGCTTCCTGACAACCTTTCCAATCAGATGCTCGGCGACCTTGAACCGGATGCCCCGCGTACTGAGAATGCATACGAAATGGATATTCAGCGTATTGACGGTGGCTCCGACGTGCAGGCAGACCAAACACGCGAGGCCGAGCTCAAGCACTGAACACGATATGATTTCGGGAATGCAACACTCTGCAGCCGAACTGCACATTGATTGGCTCCATACCTGACATCCTGCGACCATTGGATATCGATTGGACACGGTTCGGACTCAATTCAGCTACCATCCGTCCATGGACCTACGCCGGCCTGCACAGGGTCAAAACAAAAAGTGCCGGCACCATGTACACGGGCCGGCACTCAAGTTCACACAGCCCGAACTCTCAGGTCTGGAGCTCACCGTCGACGAAGACGAATTCCATTTCCTTCTTGTACAGTTCCCAGCTCCGTTCGAGGATCGCCCTGTAAACCAGTCCCCCAACGGACTTTTTCAGCGTCGTGATCTCCCGCTTGTTTGTCTCGGTAACCGGAAAAATCAGGACATCAGCCCCCTGCCCTACCCGGTTCCCGGCCAGCAGCTTTTGCTGTTTCAGCACATCGAACGCGACCAACGCTCCGGTGTCATCGAAAGCAACGCCCATGTCGGCTTTGTACATGGACCACATCGTTCCGCTGATGGCGGTCAGGTTCAGAGCGGGCTGGTGAGTGCGAAGCGAGTTGACTTCCTCGATCATCTGCTGGGAAACGTTGACCCGGATCCGCGATTTCGGCTCATTCCCGACCGAAAAACCGAGACTGAACGAAGGTTTGGGGGAAGCTTCTGATGCTGTCGGACTCTCAGGAGCGGCTTGAGGACTACCCGAAGTCTGATCTTTGACCTCGACCTCCGGCTGACTTTCCGGATCGAGGACCTCGTCCGGCTGGGCCGACCGACTGACTCCGTACCCGGCCAAGCCGCCGGACTTGCTGACCCTTTCGAGCTTTTCTTCATCATCGTCCGGCTTCGGGACTGATTTCAGCGCACTCGCCGGGGATCGCGCGGAGCGCCGTCCCGCGAACGATCCCGCCATGATGCTGGTGAGGTCTTTCTTGCGTTCTGAATTGCTCATCTGTCTTCCCTCACTCGGCCGCGACGTTCAAAGCAGCTTCGGCTTTCTTGTCTCCCGACGTCTGCCGGATGGCATCCACGAGGAGCCCATAGACGCTATCGGTCAGCCGTTCAGCCTCAGAAATCGCGTTCGGCAGAGACTTGTGCTCGGGAAGCTGTCGTAGACCACCACCGTAAGAGTGAAGTAGCGAATAGTGCGTTCGGTGAGACAGGAACGGCGTCACCAGATCAATCCCGGACCCGCGCACGACCTCGATGACGCTCCTGGCCTCTTGGGTAAGAATGTACGGGGTTTGCGTAAAGACGACCGCGTGCGCGATGTCACGACCAAGCGTGTCCTCTTCGACATGGATCGCTTCCGCTGCCTTGTGCGCACAGTCCAGGTCGACTTTCGCGGCACGCGAGACGATCAGGACCAGGTCCGACCGCATCATCGCGCGGGAGTTCAACATCGAAGCAACGCCCTCCAGGTCGACGATGACAACACAGCCATCCCTGTCATGCTGCCTGATCGTCGAGAGGATGTTTTTCTCATCACGCTCCGAGACGACGAGGATATCAGTCGCGTCCGGATCGGCGGCCTTCCAGTTTTGACACGCCTCGTTGGGATCTGTGTCGACGATCACGACATCGATCCCCCTAGCCGCGAACTCCGTTGCGAGAACGACCGACAAGGTGGATTTCCCCACGCCCCCCTTGGGCGACGAACATGAAATTACGGGCATTGCTGCTCTCCGTTCTGCCTGTGCTTCTGCCGTTGTTTTTCCTCAGCATGCGCCAACTCCGGACATCAGGCAAGACATTGGCTGTCTTCTGGCGCTCCAGTGGGTACAGATTGCTACCGACATAGACATAGATGCCACGCTAAGTGGACATAGACCGCACTTGAACATGCCCCGCTTCGACCAAGAACCGAATCCTGCATGGCCATCTACCACCTTGCGGGGAATGAGCGTTCACCACTGGTCCAGCCTCATGGATGGAGTTCGCAGGCAGGGGCTCCTGGCCTTCCAAGATGGGGCACCTGAAGGACGACGCGCCCGAGGAAACCCTACCCGCACCAGCCATCGCTCTTCGTCTTCCCCTGTTTTTGGGCGCTGCGTTAGAACCCCCCAAAGAGAACCCGGTCCGAACTGTCCACGGGGACACCTGCCATCCACGCTGCCGGCCAAGCTCGCCAGATATTCAGTTTAGATCCTGTCCAAGGCCATTTCGTTTGCAATCTGGATCCAAACTTTCTCCAAAGTCGGGTAGTCGGATCAAGTTTGGACACGAACTGGATGAGGTAGCCTCACGATCCAGCACTGATGAGGACACGGGATGGCTCCCTGGTGTGCGTGTGGCCTTCCTTCATAGCCCCCTTCTCGATGCCCATGGCATCTTCGTGCGTTGGACTAGCTATCAACCTAACCCCGGCCCCTGGGTGGACATCCCACTGGATGAATACTGAATATATCAAGAATCCGCTTCGGATGCGTAGTGGATACATATTGCCCACTGACAGGCCCCGGATCGCGACCTCCGAAGCGCTATGAGTGGATGCATTCAGTCAAGGAATTGGCCCTCGGTTGGCAATGGTTTGGATATGCAGAGCACCTTCAGCGCGTATGCAGTGTTTCCCTGTTTCGCCACCTGCAGGTCGGTACCTCCAGTCCCTGCATACCGCATGAACACCATTCGGCCCGCTTGTGGCTCCTCTATGGCTAGGAACTGGATACCTGCATGACCGAGGACTGTGCCGTTCAAACCGACCTCACTCATACTGCATGTTTTCCGAGACCGTGCATCGTCGAACCCCTGGACGATCACTGTACCTATGCTGCCCGCGGTCTGTGCATGAACTGGATATCCACCCCATATCCGATCCAGGGCCGTGCTCTGTCGAGACAGGAAACCGGAAGCACAGCCATGCACGCACACAGAAAACCGTTAGCATGCATCCCGGATAGGTTTTGCCCCCGAACTGGATATCCAGGTGACCGACAAACGATATGCAGGGTGGGTACCCAACGGAACAGCCCCGCCCGGATACACGATCAACTTTTGACCCAACATGGACTAGCCCTTCACTCATCTCGCACACCAAATGGATATCCAATTGACGTGTGACGCACAGCCACCCTTGAAGGCCAGGCTACTCCGTCTGGATCAATGCACGCCTTCTTCGGGATCTCGCAGACCAAGATCGAGCTTTCCAGGACTTGGCTTCAAGAGTGGTCAGGCACAGTTTAGGTTCACTAAGCAAGCACCCCGGGGCCATTTACCCTCCAGTCCGAGTACAGATAGAATCCAGTCCTTCGGCATCCGCTCCGGCGACCAGATCACGAAACGCTCAAACATACCCAAAAATCCCTGACCTAGGGAACTAAGATCGCAGACACAGCGCACACTAAGTGGCACCATGGTGGATACCTCCTGAATATCGCACGGACGTACGTTGTGCGAACTCCGCATCTGGAACGAACCCACGTCGGGCGCCGGTGCGCGTATCTCATACATTTTGGGACCGCACCGAGTGAAAATCACATCCAGTATTGATCCATTTCGCTTGTAATTCTCATCCATTTTTAGGGCTCTCCCGAGCGGCAAACGGCCGCGTCCGGCAACGAAACCGCGACATTCATGAACATCGGACCCGACACACGAAGCAGGAAAGAATGACCTGCTGAGTTCGACGAAGTAAGCCGCGCCAAAATCAGAGACGTTCAACACTCACGCCAACCAACTCCATACATTCAGACTCCATCCAACCTGCTCGTGACGTCCATCAGGTGGAACACCCGGATCCACACCAAGACCACACAATATCCACACAGTGACCATCACATGGCTTAGCCGAGTACATCCCGGGGGCAATGAGCCCAAATGCCGTCAGAGGTCTGGTTCCGAACCTGAAGGTCTGGCCACCGGGCCTCCAGGAAACAGGTCCAGCAGCGCTTCCACATCAAGCTCGCCATCGACCGCCGGCGGGGCAGGGGGCTCTGCCATTGATGTTACACTGTTCGGCGAACCGGCATCTGCACCGCAGGGCGCAGTCTGATCACCGTCCGAAAATGTCTCGGGTTCCGTTTCGCCGACCACCATCTCAAAAACAGTGCGCTTCAGGTGAGACATCCCGTCAGCACATGACGAATGCAATGCGATCTCGCCTTCTTCGACATCGCCGTACCAAAGGGGGCTTCCGCAATATACGCACGTCAGCTGTGGCACGGGAACCTCAAGAGACATCCAAAACTCATCGGGCGTCATGCTCGAGACCGGGGTGTCCCAGTGTTCAGTTGCCTTTGCTTTCAACAGCGCTTCGGTAACACGGTTCAGATCATCCTCGGAATTCGCGACGATCAATGGCCAGGCGAACTCACCGTATGTCCGCTCGACTTGGAAGTCGTCGAAGAGGTCTTGCTCGAGGAGTCGCCGCACTGCACTCCAGAACGCGCGCCTCTGTGGTTCACCGGTGCGTACGCCAGTCGATGCATCCTGCAGTACCGGCGCGCGCACATCAGTCGGTATGGCATGCCAGACCGCATCCGACACGAAGGCCGGCCTCTCTGCCTGTAACTCTATTCTTATTTCCTCGCACATCTCAAGAAACGGTCTTTACTCACACACGGATAGAATGGCAATGGAAAATTCGACCCCAAGCCCTCTCGATTACGCAGACATCAGGATCGCTGAAGACGGGGCCGTGCTCATATGTATCGACTTCGCAGGCCTGACATCGAAGCTTCCCGTCGTGCTCCGAAAGGAGAACGGTCGCATCCGGATCCTGCAGGATGACCTTCCGCGCGTAGACTTCGAGCTCCGCGTCCAGTCCGTCTACGACCGTATCCACAGGGACAACGAAGTCATGATCGCGCAGGTCCGGGAGAGTGGAAAAATTCAAATCTTCGAAAACATCTCCATAGAGTGACAACAAGAGGCCGCGGAAATGGACGAGAACGATTTCGACGACAACCAGATGGACGTCGACGACGACCAGGAGGACTTCGGCACGTCGAGCTCGAAGCGGGCAGGGCGTCTGGGACGCCGCCGCAGGGCGACGGCGAGCGCCGAGGCGGGTGCACCCTCTGAAAGCGCTCCGTCGAAAGCCGAAAACGCAAGCACGTCCGATCTCAAGGCCGACACAATTTCGAAAGATAACGTGACTGTCTCCGCCGATGAGTCCGACCTGGATGGCGCAGCGGATGACCTGGAAGATGCTTCCTTCGAGACCGGAGGCTTCGGAGCGTCCGCACCTCGAGGCCGGCTCGGCAGATACGGTCGTAACCGGAGAAGTGCAGACTCCACGTCATCTGTGCGTATCCCGATCAGCGAGGTTTCCGAGGGACTGTCATTCGGAACGCCAGCAAACAACGCCAAACAGACACATCAAAGCGAGGTCGACGAACCCAGGTCCTTCGAAAAGGACGAGATTGCCGACATCGCTTCGCAGTTGGGCGCCACCTTGAAAGACCCAATCGCGGATGCCGAGGCATTGCTCTCGGATATCGGCGCGTCGCCGGATGGTCTCGAGTCCGGTTCGGCTGTCGACACATCCGACGAGCCTGACACTATGGATCAGCCGCGGGGACCCGACAAGGACACCGAAGCCGCGACAAGCCCGGCCGCCTCGTCAGAGGACAGAATCTCGCTCGGTCCCGATGGCGACAAGTTCTGGGACCTCCGCACCTCGAAGCCGCCTCGGCAGACGCACCCGGACGCGGCACCTGCAGAGGATTCAGCATCCAATGTGAGCACGCAAAGAGCGCGTTCCTATGCCGCCCGGTTCAATACTGGTGCCAAGTCCCGGACGCGCGGTGCGCCCCGCGAACAGAAACTGGATCGCTTCTTTTCAGGGAAGAGCCGTGGCTACGCGACCATGACCCCGAAACGCGCTGCCATGCCGATGGTGGCCATCGCCCGCCGAATGGGTGTGGCCGCGATCACGGCGGTCGTTCTCACCGGCGGATTCGTGGCCTCGGCGAAGATGGGTGCGGAAATGGCCGATGGGAATTCCGTGCCTGTCGAGAACATATCCACGCAGCTCCAGGACCTTGCCGATGCGTCCCTGACCGACGCGGAACGCCAGGTCGCCTGTCCCTCTGTTGAAACGAAGACACTGGAAGCCGCGCTGGCGCCAGCCCCGGCGGCGGCGCCGATTAAAAGCTTTCGGCCAGCCGCGCGGACACAAGTGCCCCGAGATCCGGGCGATCAGGCAAGAACAGAAGTCCGGCCACCGCTCCCGTAGCGGAAGTTTGCCGGACTGGCGCATTGCGGCCGCCATGAAAAGTTGACACCTATCCTTTCCGGCGCTACACAGAGCCGGGAACAAGAGGCCATTTTGTCCAACAGCTACCTCGATCTATTCGAGGGGGAAACCTTCTCGACGTCCACGTGGTCCAAGACCGACGACGTCGACCTCATGTTTCACCCCTCCGAACCCGTCTTCGGCGCCGTGGCCGAGGATCTGGTTCGGCATGGATGGTCGGTTTTCCCGCAGACCATCAACCGCATGCCGGCCAAGCTGAACAACGGCGACACGATCAACTGGTCCGCGGATCACAAGCTTCCCTGGCAGCTGCCGACGCCGGGAGCTCTGAAAAAATGGATCACGCAGTGCGCGACGCTGAATGTCGGCGCTGCCATGGGGCAGGGCAGTGGGCACACATTCGCCCTCGATATCGACGTGACCGACGAGGAGCTGTGCTCCCGCATCGTCATGCTGGCCGAGGAAATGCTTGGAGAAACCCCGTTCCACCGGGTCGGCATGGCTCCCAAGGTCGTGCTTCTCTACCGGCATCCTGCCGACGACAAGGTGCCCAGCATGTCCCGGCACCTGTCAGAGACCACAGATAACGGCCGGGTCATTGCCTCTCCGCACGCCATCGAAACCGTGGCCGAGGGCAAACCCATCACCTTCATGGGCAAGCACCATAAGACCGGCCGCTATTTCCAGTGGCTTCGGAGCAACCCAACAGAGCTCGGCCCCGAGGCCGCGCCCTTGGTCACGTCCCACCAAGTCACGATGTTCTTCGAGGCGGTCGACGAAAACATCCGTCGTCTCCACCGTAACCCTTCAGCGCTTCTGGCCCCGCAGGAAATCGAATGGGATCCGAACCAGAAGATCCACGTTCCGAAACTCCGCTCCGGGTCCAACGCCACTGGATGGGTGGAAAACGAACAGGGCAAGATCGTCGACGGGCGGGAAGCCTACCTGACGAACCTCGTCTTCGAATTCGCCCGGAACAACCCAGGCGCCCGGGAACAACTGCGCAGCTCCATCTACGACCAGTTCGCCCAGAATGCCGAAATGTCCGGCCGCTGGACCCAGAACCGGGTCCTGAGGGAGATCGATGGCAAGCTGGGCCGTTTGATCCGCAAGCAGGACGCCGGTGAAATCGAGCTCAAGCCGCGGCGGAAGGAAGAACTGAAGGCCTCGGAAAACAAGCCGGGCACCTTCTCGCTGCCCTTTTCGAAGGAACAGCTTGCCGAACGCGGTCTCGGCTTCCTGCCGGACAAGTTCCGCCGGAAATCCCTGCCCGGTCAATACGTCGGGAAGCAGGACCCGGTCACGCTCACCGACGAGGAACGTGCACAGCAGATCGATGAAATCGGCACCGGTCTCGAGGCCGCGCTCGACATGTTCTTCGAAGATGTTTTCATGGCCGACTGCGGCCGTACCCCCGGGGAAAACAGGGTCCACATCGTCAAGGCTCCCACCGGCGCCGGCAAGACATCGCGGACCATCCGCTACATCGGCGAGAAGAAGGCCGATCACGAAGCGCGGGCCCACAGGCCGCGTCTCGACGGTCGCCGCGACGAAGACGGCAACATCGTCGCGCCCGCACAGGGCCTGACGACCAGCTACGAAACCTTGTCGGGAAACGAGGTCGAAGGCAGTATGCCCATCGTCTTCCTCCTGCCGACCTACGCCAACATCGAGGAGGTCAGGGTCCGGGCCGAAGTCCTCAATCTCGACCCTGCGCTCGACGATGACCAGTTGAAGGATGCGGCCGCACAGAAGGGGCTCGTTCCGGAGGAGGAACTGGAATCCCGTCTCGAGGACATGAAGCGGGATGCCATGGATGCCGGCCTCGACGTACTGGTTTACAAGGGAAAGATCGCGGCGGGATGCCAGATGGCAGACAAGGTCCAGGCCGCCATGGAGGCCGGGGTAGGGACCGCCGGCTTCTGCAAGGCCGACGTCACCAGAGAGGATGGAGAACGGGAGACCGTCTACTGCCCGCACTATGCAGGATGCCCGGCCATCACCCAGAAGGCGCGCATCCAGGAGAGCGACCTGGTCTTCACGCCGCACCCCTTCATGCAGCTCACGATCCCCGAGGAGCTGCAGCACGCGCGCGCGGTCATCGCCGATGAACGCATCCACCACCTGTTCCTGCATACGACGGAATTCCCCGTCGTGGACCTGTCTCTGCCCCGGAAATCCGTGCGCCTCACGCGCCGCGAAAGAGAGCAGGGCGTCACGGCGCACGATCTGGCGCAGTCGCGCGAGGAAGCCGTCGAGATTGTCCGGCAGGCCCTGTCCGAAGATGCCTGCCCTGCCCAGCGCCTTTTCGATTACGAACAGAACCCCGAGGCTCTGGCCTATCAGCCGCCCGCGCAGTCAGACATGCCCGGGGAACACAGGCACGCCTCCCGCGGCGCACAACTCGTTCAGGATTGCATCCGTATCTGTTCGAACGCCCTGCGCAAGGACGCCAACCTGACGCCGGAGATGACCCTCGATGAAGTCGTCGAGATGTGTGAGAAGCCCTCCGGTCACCACGTTCGCGAAGAGAAACGGTTCTGGGAAATCATTGCCGACCGTATCGAGCGCCTCACGATGGGCGGCCTGGCCGACAACCTCGAAGCGAAGATCCGGGATATCAGCGGCTCCGACTTTATCGAACACCGCCTCAAGCTCCAGCGCCTCCTCGATGCCCACCGGGCAAGCCAGAAGATGCCGCATGGTGAACGGGAGCTCAGGATCCAGAAGATCCGGGATCTGAACACGGACGGCCCGCCGCGCGAGACGATCCGCATCTCCTGGAGGACAACACCGAACTGGGAGAACATCCCGTTGCTGCTGCTGGATGCCTCGGCCGCGCCTGAAATCATCACGAAGATCTGGGGCGGCGCCGACGTCACCACCCACGACATCAGCGGGCCGCTCCACATGAAGGTCGTCGGAGTGGTCAACCGCACGTTCTCGAACGCGTCGATCATCGGTGACCCCGAGGGATCCGAAATCGAGAAGCTCCGGGCTGCCTCCGGCCTGACCAGCCTGCGTCACATGATTTCGTCCGTGAGCGCCTGGTTCGGCGACAGCCGTGTCGTGGCCGGTTCGTCGATCCTTGTTCGCCGGACACTGAACACGGACTGGACGGGGCCGGACAACGTCGATTGGTGCCATTTCGGCGCAATGCGTGGGCTCGACTTCGCCAAGCACCATTCGGCGGCCGTCAGTATCGGGCGCATGGAGCTGCCCATCCGGACCATCGACGGTCTCGTCGCCGCGCTGACCTTCGACGATGAAGACCCCGAGCTTCCTTTCGACAAGCACGGCACCGGCCTGCGCGGGAACGGCGACGACGACCAGAGCGACCAGCCGCTTCTCATGCCGAGCCAGAACCAGAGGCTCAAGCTGAGATCCGGAGAAGTGGTGGAGATCCCGACCCCGATGCATCCCGGCAAGTGGGGACGCATGATCCAGAAGCAGTACCGCGAAGAGGAACTACTGCAGTTCTGTGGTCGCCTGCGCCCGGTCTATCGCCAGGGCGAGGCCCCGATCTGGTTCGCGATGAGCTCGGTGATCCCGGAAAACGTCGTCATCGACGATCTGGTGCACCTGGATGACCTGGTGACCAAACGGTCCTTCTTCTGGGATGCCATCCGGAGATGCGGGGGTATCATGCAGCCCGATCTCCTGGTCGAGGAGTGCCCGGAACTATTCGCGGACCGTAACCATGCGATCCAGGAGATGGCGGCCTCCGGCTTCAGTTTCCGGGACGGCACACAGACCGGCGCCAAGACCCACGGGTTCACGGCGTACCGCATCCTGTCCGAACGCGCGGACGCCTATGGTTTCGTGCGCACCGGTATCGACGACCATCAAAAACGTCTCGGCGCGGTGCTCGACCGCCTTGGTCTCACATATGACCGGATCGACCCGGTAAATCCTGACGCGGCAATCAAGTCGCTGGCCAGGGCCCGAGCACCGGACAACATCGAGATCGAGCTCGGCAAGTTCGAGGATCGCCAGGTTCGGGAACGGAATACCGGACATCAGGCCGGCGTTGAAATCATGCGCCGTGGTTCGGAGCGCGTGGATCTTCAGCAAGGTCGGTCATCTAAGCTGCCCTCACATCCGTTGACCTTCACGGCCGGGAACTCGGGGATCCTGAAAAAGAAACAGGTGTGCTTTGCCGAGATCGAGGCAGAGCTGACGCTGGCGCGGATCTGGGAGAAAATGACCTACGAACGACAAGCCGAACGTGACAAGCTCCTCTGGGAGAATAACGAAGAAACCTACGAAAGCCTCGGCGCGCATGTCGCTGACGGGAACGGAGATTGACATGAGCCTGGACACCGAACTCGAGCAGATGTCGCTAGCCGGCAGGATCTCCACCGAGACCATGTCCGTGGGCGAGCTGATCTCTCTTTTCCGGGATGGCGACCTGGCGCTTCCCGCGGGCTGGCAGAACCGGTACCGATGGTCCCTGATCCGGAAATCAGCACTGATCGAGTCCCTTTTCCTCGGGATTACGATTTCAGATGTCTATCTCGCCGCGAACGACACCGATCAGATCGAGATCGTGGACGGCGTGGCGCGCGTGGCAACGATCCTGGAATTCGCCGGCGTTCTGCCGGACGGGCAGGGCGGGACCGCGCCGCCACTGGGGCTCGTCGGCACCCGCCACCTCCCGGCGCTCGAGGGCCTTGTCTGGAACTCGGACAATCCAGATGCCAATGTCTTGCCGCCGGCGATGCGTGTTCAGTTCCGGCGGCCCAAGCTTACGGTTCATGTTCTGGACGAACTGGCATCACCGGAGCAACGGGTCCGCTTCCAGGGACTGCTAATTAACATCTAGCGTCACCTCTCGAGACAATGCTGCCTGCTCGCCTCGCCGAAACCGTCACTATGCCCAGCGCTCATATTCATCCTGCTTCTCGCATAGGCTGAATCACGTGACATCGTGCTGACCAATGGTTTCCGAGCCTAACATTACCTCAATTGATTGTCGCCCAAGACGGGCGATTGAGACGAGTCGCGAGTGTGACAACGACAAACGCGCTGTGTTCGACAGCCCGGCTTGAAGTGTCAGAACAAAATCCGCCGCCGCCCGGCAATCAAAATCGGCTGGGGCATCGCCCTCCGCGATGGCGCGTTTGAACCTATTCTGCATTTTGCGATCATTGGCTTCTCTTTGCGCCTTTAGCCAGGCGGCGCTGACGGTAGCGTCGTCGGTGGCGCTGCCGGGAAGCATTTCCTGCAATCCGGCAATAACCATACATCCGGGCGGATGCCCCCTGCCTGAAAATGCCGACGCCGAGGCCGTGAGGAAGGCTTCAACAGCATCGCCAAGAGCGGGTGTCGAATCGAGCCGATCCCACATCTGCCCGCCGTGGTGCTCGACGAAAAATTTCAGGCTTTCTTCATACAACGCATCCTTGCTGCTGAATGCAGAATAAAAACTCGGCGGT
This sequence comes from Salipiger mucosus DSM 16094, assembly GCF_000442255.1. Lineage (GTDB taxonomy): Bacteria > Pseudomonadota > Alphaproteobacteria > Rhodobacterales > Rhodobacteraceae > Salipiger > Salipiger mucosus. The sequence goes on from NZ_KE557274.1 coordinate 237,596, forward strand.
GAGATGTTCATCGCACGCGTCAGGTCCGAGACCGATGTGTTTGCATATCCGTCTGCCCAGAACATCTCCATGGCGCGCGCCAGCGCTGCGTCTCTGTCGAACTGTCTGGGCCGTCCTCGCGTCATGATGCGTTCCTTTTTGTATCGATGACTACATAAATTGGTTGACACCACATGGCAAGAGGGGATTTGTGTAGTGGTCGCTACATAAAAGGAGTTCGACATGCAACTGGCTGGAAAAAAGGCCTTCGTTACTGGCGGTAGTCGGGGAATGGGCGCAGCAATCGTGCGTCGCCTCGCAGAAGATGGGGCAGATGTTGCCTTTACGTACAATTCTTCTGCCGGGCCCGCCGAGGCCCTCGCGTGACTCAATGGAGGCCTCGGGGCGGCGCGCGCTGGCAGTCCGCGCGAACAGCATAGTACCGAGCGAGATCGAATCTGCGATCAGTGAAGCCGCCGATGCATTGGGCGGCATAGACATTCTGGTCAACAATGCCGGCATTTTCAAAGTTATGCCGATTGATGAGATGAGCCTGGATTTGTTCAACGAAACTGTCATGGTGCACCTGACTGCCGCATTTGTGGCCACGAAATCCGTCATCAATCACATGCCGGAAGGCGGTCGCATCATTTCCATCGGCAGCAACCTTGCTTTCCGGGCAAGTTTTCCGGGCCTAACCGCCTATAGTGCCAGCAAGGCTGCAATCTCCGGATTCACGCATGCACTCGCACGGGATTTAGGACCACGTGGGATTACGGCAGTGGCCATCCATCCCGGGTCCACAGATACCGATATGAACCCGGCAAACGGTCCGGCGGCAGATGGTCAGCGCGCGGCGACAGCGACGGGTCGATATGGCACGCCAGACGAAGTTGCAGATCTTGTTGCCTTTCTCGCCGGGCCGACTGGTAGGTCGGTCACGGGCGTTGACTGGCTTCTCGACAATGGCGCAAACGCATGACTTCGCGATCAGAGAGCGTCTTCACAACGGCAACGCTCATCACCGGCGCGTTTCTTGTTGTTGCAGTGGAATTCGTTGTCGTGGGATTGGCAGCGGACCTGTCTTCTTCACTGGCGATCAACACTGCACAATATAGTCTTGTTGTTTCGGTTTTCGCTCTCGGGGCCGCCATTGGCGGTCCCGGTCTGGTCTATTACCTATCACGATTTCCAGCGAAGCGCGTTTTGGCTTGGTCGCTGGCGCCGTATGTTGGAAATATTGCGTTTGTTTTTTACCCGGATTTTTCCACGACACTGGCACTGCGGGCCATTCAAGGCGCCACTCTGCCAGTGTTTATGAGTTTCGCCAACGTCTGGATGGCACAACGATATGGCACTGGACACGGGACCTCGCTTCTTTACATAGGGGTTGTTGCTGGTGGTGCATTGGCACCTCCCATCGGCGCTAGCCTTGCCGCGCTTGTCGGGTGGCAGAGTGTCATGTTTGGCTTGGGGCTCTTTTGTCTGTTGGTCCTGACAGCAGTATTCAAGTACCTTGATGAGGGAGCGCCTGGATCCAGTCGGCTGCAGCGCGACCAAACCCTTGATGGATACCTGCTTGGGCATCTGACGCTGACAGTGTTCACGTTCGCAGCACTTTTCGCAAGCTATGCACACATTACCCAGATCCTGAGAAATGCGGGCGTGCAAAGAGACGTTGTCGATGTTCTGCTTCTCATATTTGGAGTGGCCGGCTTCGCCGGAAACTGTCTTGCAGCCAAGGTAGTTTCGTGGCCGTTAGGCGCCAGCTGCTGTGCAACGGCATTGGTTGCGCTGTGCAGTCTGGCCTTTCAGACTGGGTATAAACCCGAAACAGCTATGGCGGTGACCATTGCAGCGACATGGGGCGGCGCGCATGCGGCTAGCTTTGTTTTGAGCCAGGCACGTTTGATGAACGCCGCACCACACTTCCCCGCCTTTTCGGGTTCTCTCAATATTTCTGCCGGAAATATCGGGATCGCGCTTGGTGCTGTTCTTGGCGGCTTTTCTGTCTCTCCTGCTGGCACTGGCATGTCGACGGGGGCCGTTAGTTCCATGTTGGCCGTTTTGTCCGTTGTCTTGGCAGGCCTTTTGGCAGTCAGAAAAGCAGCGATGGCAGAAGCCAAGCGCAAAACCGAACAGAGGTGCGATATCTGAGGTCTCCCCCTGTCGGTCGTACAGAAACGCGTCCCTCAGCTCAGGGCATTGCTTCCGCTCTGCTTAGGAAGATCATCGTGCAGCTTGCCACTGACGGTTCCAAGATAATTGCGGCCCGATCACTCTGGTTGACCGACCAGACGCAACACCCTGAGCTGAGGGACGCGGCGCCATTGCACGGAGGCGAGACGACCGACAGGTCGTGTCACGAGCCGGTCCCGGTTCGAAGGGCCGGATCCCTACACGCCGCTGCCACCGTTCATGACATCTGGCAATTCGCGCCCCAATCGCCAACATCGAGAGAGGTGAAGGAGGGCAGGGCCACCGCTTGGTTGGCCTCAAGAGTACAGTGCGTTAGGATCGCGGGTCCTGACGTGCACGATACGCTAAATGCAGGGGAGACGATCCCATTCGCGCAAAAGGCCCTGACGACCAAACCGGATAGGAGCCCAACCATGGAAGCTCAAATCATCGCTCTCGTGATCCTAGTGCCTTTCACCTTGGCCTTCGTCTACGCAGGATTCCACGAATTCCGACGGTACAAGACCGAAGGCCGCGCAACCTACGGTCTGGCCTTCGACGAAGAGACCGGTACTACCCACGTCACCGGGATCCCTGATGGCAAGGAAGCCTACAACCCCGACGACTACGACCCCAGTGACTACAATGACCCCGACACCAAGTCAGGGGAGGCGGAGGGCAACAAGTCCTGAGTGAGCGTTCATGCGCGCCGCAACGACAAGGCCTGTCCTAGGCAGCCAGGCGACCACGATAACGGCGTAACCCGATCCGGAAAAATCAGGATCTCTTCTACACCCAGTCGTCATCGATCACTTGGTGGGGTCCGATGGCCTGAAGCGTGTTTGACTCCATCGGGATCTGAAACCATCCGATGTCTGTTCTCGTCGGCCAAGCTCGACCAGCGCGCGTTTGCGCCGAAGATCCGGTGTTCGCGGCCGCGGCCCTAACTGAGCACGCGCGGCGAACGGTGCTCACATCATCAGAGCCATCCGGGTGAATAACTCGCGCGCCAGCAGGATCCAAATTTCATGCTAGTACGACGCGAGTCCCGGCCTGTTTGCACGCAAATGTCAACGTCTCGGGGAGTGTACCGCCGCACACGACGGTATCGAGATCCGACACATGCCCCATGGCAAAGCCCGCGGCACGGCCGATTTTGGCGTGATCGATGACAAGGATGCGATGCGATGCACAGCATGCGATTGCTCGGCGTGCACGGACTTCGTCCATGGTGAAGTCCAGAAGGTCTCCTCCGAGCGACACCCCGCCGACACTGAAGACCGCAAATTGCATACGAAGATTCTCGTAAAACTCGCCGGCCTCGGCCCCGATCAGGTCAAGATCTCGCATGCGCACCCGACCGCCCGCCACAGAGACCGAAATGTCCGGGGCTGCGCGCAAGGCCAGCACTGCGTGCAGATTGTTTGTAGCCACCGACAGTTTCTCGTGACCGGAAAGGGCACGGGCGATGGCTTCCACCGTGGTGCCCGTCCCTAGAGCGACCGATGCGCCATTGGGCAGCAGGGAGGCGACTGCCGCTCCGATCCTATCCTTCTCTGAGCGCGACACCTCCAGTCGGGGCTGGAAGCCGATATTCTCTTGCGGGATTGCGAGGCGCGCGCGGCCATGGCGCCGCCGGACGAGTGCCGCATCATCCAGTAATCGCAGGTCAGACCGGATCGTCTGAACCGTCACATCCAGCATTGCGGCCATGGCCTTGGCGGAGAGTTCGCCATATGCCGATAGCAGGTTGATGATCTGATCCCGACGGCGGGCGGCCTCGTCAATAGACATTTTCGTTCGAAAACCTGCTGTCATGTTTCCCACACCTAGGTTTGCCGCGCGGCTCCAGCCGAGTCCAGCGCCGACCCGCATGATTAGTCTTATTTAGCTAGAATTTGGAATCAGGGAAAAGCGTCACACCGCTGTCATGCGATCACACTAACAGGGCGACAGCGAATGACTTCCGTCAATTTGCTTTCGAACGAAAAGACAATCCTGCAGGAGTACCCTATGCTTCGCCCTCTTCTTTCTCTGTCCGTTGCGCTGGCGCTGCCGGTAGCTGCGGCTGCTGAGACCCTTACCCTCTACACCTCGCAGCCCAATGCGGATGCCCAGTCCACCGTGGATGCCTTCATGGCCGCCAATCCCGGCGTAGAAGTGGAATGGGTGCGCGACGGCACCACCAACCTGATGACCCGCCTGCAGACCGAGATCGCCGCCGGCGACCCTCAGCCCGATGTTCTGCTGATCGCAGACACGGTGACGCTGGAAGGTCTGGCGCAGGATGGTCAGCTTGCCGCCTACAAGTCGCCCGAGACCGAGGCCTACGACCCGGCGCTCTACAGTGCGGAAGGCTACTATTACTCGACGAAGCTGATCACCACCGGCATCGTCTACCACACCGGCGCGACTGAGGTGCCGGCGTCCTGGTCGGATCTGGCCAAGCCCGAAATGGAGGGCATGATCGCAATGCCGTCGCCACTCTACTCCGGCGCCGCGCTGATCCATCTCGCTACGCTGACCGGCGAAGACAGCCTTGGCTGGGACTATTACGAGGCACTAGCCGACAATGAGGCCCGTGCAGAAGGTGGCAACGGCGGTACCTTCAAGGCCGTGGCCTCAGGCGAAAAGCCCTATGGCGTAGTGGTCGATTTTCTGGCGCTGCGCGCCAAGGCCGACGGCTCTCCGGTCGACTTCGTCTTCCCCGAGGAAGGCGTGTCCTACGTGACCGAACCTGTCGCCATCATGAAAAAGGCCGAAAGCAACGCCGCTGCGCAGAAGTTCGTAGACTTTCTGCTGTCTGAAGAAGGTCAACAGCTGGTGGTCGAGCAGGGCTACATCCCGGCCCGCAACGGCATCAACAGCCCCGAAGGCTTCCCGTCCCGCGACGAGATTAGGTTGATGGATTTTGAACCTGCAAAGGCCCTGGCGGACACAGACGCCAACAAGGAACGCTTTGCCGAGGTCTTCGGCGTCGAATGACCCTTTCGTTTGCGAAACGCAGCAGTAGCCGGTCGGAAGGCCGGCTACTGTCTTGGCTTCTGCTGCCGGTGGCGCTTATAGCGCTCGGTCCGATTGTGCGCCTGCTGCTGGAGGGTGTTGGGTTCGGTAGCGGGCTGACCGGCGCTCATCTGGTCGAAGTGATCAGCCAGGGCAGCACGCACAGAGCGTTGGTGCATTCCCTGGTCACCGCCGCCGGCGGCACGATCCTATCCGTGCTGATTGGTGGCACGTTCGCATTTCTCGTGGCACTGACGAACGTGCGGGCGCGCGGCGCCTTGGTGTTCTGCCTGATGGTGCCGATGATGATTCCGCCGCAGATCACCGCGCTTGCGTGGATGCAGGTCACGGGGCCGTCGTCGGTGATGCTGAAGATGGTGGGGCTTGCGCCACCGCTTGGCAGCTCGCAGCCGCTGCATAGCCCCGGCGGCATCATTCTGCTGCTGGGGATCCAGCACGCCTCCATCGTATTCCTGACACTCCGCGCGGGGCTGCGCCAGATTCCGGCGGATCTCGTCGAGGCGGCGCGCATGTCCGGCGCGCACGGCCTGCGGGTCTGGGCGCAGATCGTGATGCCGCTCACGCTTCCCGCCCTCGGTGCCGGGGCAGCGATGGCCTTCGTCACCGCCTTAGGCAATTTCGGCATTACTGCGATGCTGGGCATTCCCGCCCGCTATTCCACACTGCCGACACTGATCTACCAGCGCCTGGTGGGCTTCGGCCCCTCGGTGCTTTCCGAGGTCGCGGTGCTGGCCCTGCTGATCGGCCTCGTTGCCATCTCGGGCGTGCTGCTGGCGCGTTGGCTCCTTGCGCGCAGATCCCACGGGCTGGTGGGCCTCTCGGGACAGCCGTTATCCATTTCCTTGGGCCGCGCACGGTTGCCGGTGGAGATTGCACTCTGGACGTTTATTGCGGCCATCCTCGCGTTGCCGTTGATGGCCTTGCTCTTTACCTCGCTGATCCCGGCGTACGGCGTGTCGCTAACGTGGACGAACATGACCTTTGACGCCTGGGTTGAGGCGCTGTTGCGGCAGCCGATGACCCGCCGCGCCTACGTTAACTCAATCAGCTTGGCGTTCGGCGCCTCCGCGATCCTGATGGCGGTCTGTCTGCCGCTGGCCTGGCTGATGACGCGTCGGCCCAGTCGCGCGGCGCGTACGATAGATGTGCTGGCAGACCTGCCCTATGCGCTACCGGGGGTGGTGCTGTCCATCGCTTGTATCCTGGCGTTTCTTGATCTGCCGTTCACTGACATGACCCTTTACGGCACGATCTGGATCATCCTTCTGGCGTATCTGGCCCGCTTCCTCGTGGTGATGCTGCGCCCGGTGCAGGCCTCTGTCGGGCAGCTGGACCCGGCCATGGAAGAGGCTGCCAGCGCGGCGGGGGCACGGCTTGGCCGGCGCTTGCGTACCATCGTGCTACCCCTTGCGGCACCGGCCGCTGCGGCGGGAGCTATCCTCGTCTTCCTGACGGCAGTCAATGAGCTGACCGTCTCGGCGCTCCTTTGGTCTTCGGGAACCGAGACCCTGGGCGTTGTTATCTTCAATCTCGAAGACAGCGGAGAGACCGTCATGGCATCGGCCCTGGCGATGTCGATTGTCCTGCTGATCGTATTCTTGATGGCGGGAGTACAACTGTTGGCCCGCCGTCTGCCGAAAGGAGTCGTGCCATGGCAGAGCTGATCTATTCCGGCCTGGCGAAACAGTTCGACGGATCCGCGCGGCCGGCACTGGACGGGATCGACGCGTGTATCGAAAGCGGAGAGTTCGTGGCCCTTCTGGGGCCATCGGGCTGCGGTAAGACCACGTTGCTGCGCCTGACTGCCGGGTTCGAGGAACCCACGCGCGGCGAGATCCGCATGGGCGACAGGCAGGTGGCCGGGCCGGGGCATTTCGTGCCCCCCGAGGACCGCGGCGTGGGCATCGTGTTCCAGAGCTATGCGCTCTGGCCACACATGACCGTGGCGGGTAACGTGTCCTACCCGCTGAAGGTGCGTGGGCTGGCGCGAGCTGAGCGCACCCGGCGGGTGGAGGAGGCGCTCGCGCTAACCGGATTGTCCGAGTTCGCGGACCGCGCCCCGGCGCAGCTGTCGGGCGGCCAGCGCCAGCGGGTGGCACTGGCGCGCTGCCTTGTGGCCGAACCACGGGCAGTGCTGCTGGATGAACCGCTCGCAAATCTTGACTTGGCGCTGCGCGCCTCGATGCAAGAGAACTTCACGGCCTTCCACCGGCGCACCGGTGCGACAATGCTCTACGTGACCCACGATCAGGGCGAAGCGCTGGCGCTGGCCTCCCGTGTCGCGGTGATGGAGGGCGGGCGGATCCGCCAGTTCGCCGCGCCCGAGGTTCTCTATTCGGAGCCCGTGGATTGCTTTGTCGCGGGCTTCGTGGGCGACGGGGCGGTGGTCTCTGCCCGCGCGGCGGGCCCGTTCGACCGCAGCGGTCTTGAAGTGGAGGCGCTGGGTATGCGGGTCAAGGTGCGCAGCCGTGAGGCCTTGCCGACCCATTTGTGTATCCGCCCTGAGGATGTAAGCCTGACGGACGAGGGCGGCCTGCGCGCACGGGTGCGTGGGTGTACCTATCAGGGCGGACGGTTCCGGGTGGTGGTGGACGCGGCGGGCGAGGACCTCGTTGCCTTCTCGCGCAAACGGCTCGTGGTGGGCGCGCAGGTCGGTCTTCGGATCAATCGGCCCTGGGCTTTTCGCGAACCCGGTGTAAGCGCATTTCCCGCGCGGGTGATGGTCGATGCTTGATGCCACCCGCAGCCCAATTCCCTGGGTCGAGGTCCTGTCGGGTCTGGGCGAAAAGGGTCCGGCCTGCATCCGGGTCTGGACCGGCCGCGAGGTCTGGCTGCTCGACGTCGGCGCAGGGCCCGAAGCCTCCTCTCCGTTCTGTCCGGCTTGGCTGGACAGTGTGGACCGGGTTCTGATCACCCATGACCACATTGATCATATCGGAGGCGCCGGTTTCGCGGTGACGGCAGGATTGCCGATCCATTGCACGGTCGAGACCGCGCGCTCGCTGCCGCCGGGCGCCGATGTGCATCTATTGCCGCAGCATGGCCGGACGGAGATCGCGGGCACCGTGCTGACCACAGGACCCAACGGTCATGCCTGCGGCGGTGTGTGGTTCCACATCGCGCTTGGCGAGGGGTTGTTCTTTTCCGGCGACTGGTCGGAGGAGTCTGACTGGTTCGCATATGCTCCGCCGCCCAAGGCGGCGGTGGCGCTGATCGATTGTTCCTATCATCTGAATGATATCCCCCAGGAGGCGCGGCGGGCGAGTCTGGATGCCGCGCTAGATGCGAGCCCGCATCGCCAGCATTTGCTCCCCGTGCCTCCCTCGGGCCGGGCAGGCGAACTGGCGCTGCATCTGCTGCCGCGCGATGGCGTCTCTCTCGACGACACCTGCAGGGCGGCTTTGCGACAGATGCTGCAGGATGGCGGCGTGGCATCCGGGGCCGAGGCCCTATGGCCGCTGATCGAGGCTCCCTTCGACCCTGACGCGCGCTATCTGATTTGCGACACGCCCAATGCCGATGCAGGTGCCGCCTGGGCCATCGTGCGGGACTGGCGTGACACCGGACGGCTGGGTAGGGACGCTACGGTGATCTTCACCGGCCATATGACGGCCCACGCCCGAGCGATCATGGCTCATGGCGGGCAGTTCCTACGCTGGAACGTACACCCGCCGCTGCGCGATCAGATTGAAATGATTCATAGCCTCGGGGCCACGCACTTTGCGCCGCTGTTCTGCGACTGCCCCGAAGACTATCTGCTGGAAACGCGTTTCCGCGCGACCCTGCTGCTGAACGAAAGGATGCTTCTGTGACCGACTTCACCTTCACCCAAGCGCTGCGCGCTCTGGATGGAATACTGGCGTCGGTCACAGAAGAGGTCAGCCGCCCGCGGCCTACGAAACCTGTGTTCCGGCCTCGTCGAGAAAATCAGGATCTTTTCTGCACCCAGTCGTCATCGATCATGTGGTGGGGTCCGATGGCCTGAAGTGTGTTCGACGCGAACGGGCGCACGGTCAGATGAGCGTGGCCCTCCTCTGGCGCAACGTACTCGAACTTCACCTTCAGTGTCTCATCGTCGATCCGCCGCATGCTGAGCACTTCGAAGGCAATCTCCCGGGCGGGAACATCCGCCATCACCGGATCAGCCGTTTTCAGGAAGCCCGGCACCGCGGTCACGAAGCCCTCTTTCTTCATGCCGTGAGCCTCTTCCTCTTCCGCGCCCATCCTGATTTTCCCGACAAGGCACCGTTCCTCCGCAGCCTCGAACGCAGCCTCGTAGGCATGGAAGTCATCCTGGAAAATCCGTGCCACGGCCTGCTGGACCGCGGTGTCCCCGAACTTGACCGCGGGAATGTACCAAGTGTCACGCACATTGCTTAGCCGATCCACTTCCTTCAGGTAATGGTGACATGGGTGCCCAAGAGGCATCTTCACGCGTAGTCCCGCAAGCCCTCCGAAGACTTCGAACTTGCGCATGATGCATCCACGCTTCCGAAGGACCTCGAGATTGTGCGACCAGTGCTTCGGCGCCTGGGCTTCCAGTTGCTCCGAGATCTTCTGAACGATCTCCGACGAGGAAGTCCGCACGAAGGCCGGCTTGATCTGCCATGCCTTCCTCTGAGGCGCCCAGCGCCCCTTCATCTTCTTCATGAAGGCCACGAATTCCCGGTCGTAGGGGAACACCACCTCGACCATGTCCTCCATCTCGTACACCTGCACAGTTCCGAAGTCCACCAGCGCCATGACCATCAATCCTCTCTAATCCAATCGATAGATACTCGGGAACCTTGCCCTCCCCTTAATTAATCCATCTACCACCTAAGGATGAGGTTGACGGCAACCCTGTTCATAGAATAAATGGCATTATTTCAAGAACAGGACAGTGCCATGAGCATGACCGCGGAAGACATTTTGCAGCTGCCCCCGGAAAAGCAGCCGGAAGCAATCGAGGACTCGGCTGACAACCTGTCCCTGGACGACATTCAGCGCCTATCGGAGGCCATGATCGAGAAGGTCGAGCAGAACCTGCAATCCTGCGACGGCTTCATCGAAGATCAGAAAGTCATCGAGAAGAGCACCGAACAGGCCGAGAACACGGAAGACCCCGCTTCTCCCCGTTCGGATGATGACTCGCATCGCGAGCAGGTGATCGAACATCAAGATACGCCTGCAGAAACCATCGAGGATGATACCCAACGGCCGACCGAAGACGCCGCGCAGCCGGAGATCGTAGAGGACGTCTCGGACGACTGGTCTTCCGAAGCGCCCGAGGAAACCGAACCCACTCCCGTCATGCTCACAGCCGAACAGCGCGTCGCCGAAACTCCGGAGCAAGACGGCACAGCACAGGCCGAGGATGATCCCGCCGCACGCCACGGCTTCCCGGAGCTTTCCGACGAAGACATGGAGAGCCAAAAGCGAGACCTCATCCAATCGATGATGTCGGCCTCCTACGAAGCACAGCCGGAAGACGTGGTCGAAACAGAGGAAACCCGGAAACGTCCGATCTGGAAGGCGGCCCTGGAAGGGTTCGGAACGCTGCAGTTCCGTCTGATGCCGCTGTTCTGGGGTGTCGCCGGCGGCTGGCTCGCAATGCAGGAGATCACGTCGCGCATGGATCTGTTCCCGGCGGTCCTGGTGAGCGTTCTCGCCACGATGGTGATTGCGCAGATCATCGGCAGGATCTCAAGGCAGCCCGCCGCCATCTCCATGCTCCTGGCCGGCGCTGTCCAATGTGTCCTCGGAATTCATGCCATGGGCATTCCGGAGATCCCGTCGGAAAACCTTCTGTCGGCCGACCACCTGGTTCCGCATGCCGTCATCGTCGGGCTGGGCGTGTTCTACCTGATCGCGGCCGGCGCCACGGCCATCTTCCGTCGCTGAAGGGAAGGCGCTGGCCGGGAGCGCCTATCTTCCGGCCCCGGGCGCAAACGGATCACGGGCATCGTCTTCCAGTGCCTGCTGCTCTTCTCGGCGCTCGATGTCCGCTCTCGCCTTCGCCATGGCCCGGGTCCGGAAACGGTCAGACGAGGAGAGCGCATTCCGCAGACCGAACCGAGCCGGGCCTTGGTCTTCTTCCTGATGCGCCCGTCCGATCCAGTCATGCCCACCGTAAAGCTCGAACGCCTTGGCCAGCACCTTTGCAGGATCCCCCTTGATCTCGTGTCGTCCCCTGATCTGTTTCAGGATGAGATGCGTGGCCCTGTAAACGGTCGTGATGTCGCTTTCGGCGAGATCGCCCTCGGCTGCATCGAAGGCCTCGAGGGCCCTCTGGAGCTCGATCAGGCGCTGGGGAAGCTGTTCGGCACCACCCTTGACCTTCAGGGCTTCGGACCCGTTTCGCTCGACCACCTCCATACGGATGGACCGGACACATTCGACGAGGTTGGATACGTGCTGAGGCAGCATTTTTACCCTTTCTGGATCGCCTGATGCCATATGGAGAAAGATATGAAGACCGATGAAAGCCGCGACGACACCGAACCGACCTGGTGGATGGATTCCATCCTCGGCCGCCAGGGCGAGGACCCCCAACACAACCTGCTGCGCGATACTGCCATCAATCGGATCGACATCGCCCACACGGAGCTGTCTGCCCATCTCAGATCCTCATTGTCCGGTTCGATGTCAGAGAACCAGCTTCGCCAACTTTCGGCGACCCTCATTGCCGGAGCGGCCCTCCATGTTCACCGGGAGAACCACCCCCTGGGCCACTCCGCGCTCATGAGTTCATGCGTGGCCCAGCATCCCGATCTCGAGAAGTTCCGCGAAGACATCATCGACAGGCTGGCAACCACATCCGCGGAGAACGCGGACCTCCGCGGATGGACCAGGGCGCTGGGCATCGTTGCGGCCGCCCTGTCCGTGCTCGTCGGGTGTGTTGCGTGGGGGTGTTGTTATCCTGATCTAGGTATCAGGCTGGCTGTACCTGATGTGCCCTGACGCGCTGGAGGACCGTATCCAGGATCGGGTCAACGCACCTCTCGAAATCCTCGAATGACGTGTTGGAAACATCGAAGCTATCGACGTCATCGCGGTAGACGAACTCACGACAATCATCGTCGAAGGTGTGTCCATCCCGGTGGATCCGAACGAGCGTCGTGTTTTCGGCCCCGAAGTGCCGGATTAGATGGTCTGCCTCGTAGTCCATGCCAAGATCGGTGTTCACCACGATGTCCGCATCGACCGTCTCCAGGCTACGCACGAGAAGCCGGGCAACGATGTCGTATCCATGCTCGGCGCGGAGCCGTTCGCTCTTGTCGATATAGAATTCGCGCGGTGACATGCCTCGGAACTCGGACAAGGGTGTATCCTTCAGATCCTCGAACGCATGTGCATCGCCCGCCAGCCCGAGCTCCTGGTGGGCCGCGTTCTTGATCGAGGTCGTGAACTTCACGAAGTCCGCGTGCGCCATGTCGCCGATCAGGGATCGACAGATCTCGCCCGCCGTGTCTTTGCCCGCCCGCGGTGGGCCGTTGAACATCACAAGCTGCTGCATTCTCGGTTCTCGTTTCGCCATACCCAGCCCAGTACATGGGCTGGGTTAAGCAAAAATTTCGATCAGTCGTCTTCGTCGTCATCGACGATGAACTGGGACAGCAACTGGGTTGTGATATCGTCGGAGTCCGGCACCTCATCACCGCCTTCCTGCCCGCCACTGCCAGCGTCGGAGCCTTCGCCCTCATCCGACGCATCCAGTTTTTCCGCCTCGTCCACCATGTCGTCCAACTCGTCGAACAGGGATCCGGCCGCCCGGGTGACGTTGTCATCGACATCTGAGGTCATGATGTCCTCCGGCCGCGGCATGTCCTCGTCATCCATCAGCGACGCGGGATCGATGGCGTCGATGATCTGTTTTTCGACCTGGTCCCGCGAAGTGTCGGAATCATAATCCACGGCCGCCAGCGCGTTCATGACATCGTCATTGGCCGCCAGGTCACCGGACATATCGATCTCGCGCTCGTCATGATCGTCGTCTCCTTCGACCAGGACCTGGTGGGAGATCCCACGTTTGATCATGTGCCCCTTCCGGCGCTCGGTCGCTTGATCCGTCGTATCGTTGCCCTCTGCGCCTTGGGCCCCGGCTTCAGAACCGTCATTGCCATTCTCGTCAGCGTCACCTGCACCGTCATTGGCTCCCAGGATCCTGTTATTGAATTCCTCGAGCGCCTCGGACTGCTCGTGAATGACGGCGGCCACCGCACAGGCGCCGGCATCGGCCGGCTTGTTGCGCGACTTGATCATGTAGTCGAAGACCTTCACCGCGTTGGCAATACGATCCCGGCTGCCGCGGGCTTCCTTCACCGCCTCCTCCGCGGCCGTCTTGTTTCCGGAGATGAAGTCCTCCGACAGCATCCTATCGGTGATTTCAGGAAGTTTCCGCGCCCGCTCGAGATCGTCGTAGTCGGGCTTGGGAACCTTGATGAAGTGGTTGGCGCGCAGCTTGAGCTTGCTGTTGTCGACCGCACCTTCAGGGTTGGCGTAGAACGACTTCGCGCGCACCACCTTCTCCTGGAAGGTGATGTGCATCATGCCCTCGGTCTGGGCCTTGAGGTCGGTGAAGTTCACTCGGTCCGTGGCCTCGATCCGGGCGTCCATCTGGTCAGAGTAACCGACACCCAGTTCGCCTGCCTTGCCCTGGTAGCCGCCGGTCTGGGCCTTGAGACCCTTGCCGCCGGCTTCGACGGCAAGCTTACCGGTGGTCTCGGCTTCTTCCGTCCGCATGAAGATCTTGGTGTTCGTGTTCGCGATGATCGATGCGGCCTCTTTCTCGTTGAGGCGTTTCATCGCGGGAATATCCTGGGAGGCGTAGACCATGGTGAAGCCCAGCGAGCGGGCTTGGGCCGCCATCAGGGCCATGCCTTCCACCGTGTAGTAGCCGACCTCGTCGAGCACGCAGATGAACGGCGAAGGCGAGTTGGTGGGGCGGTTCTCCACCACCTGCGCCCAGCTCCCCTCGAGTGACGAGCCCAGGGTGGAGCCCATCATGCCTTTCAGGGTGGCCACCACGATCTTGCCGAGGTTGGCGATCTCGTCGCCGGACTTTTCGAGCGCCGGCAACATGATCACCAGAATGCGACGGTTGAGAACCACGTCGAACATGTCCACCTCGCCGTTGGGCGTGTGGAAGATGTGCCCGTAGACGTCCGCGAGGCTCCCGAGGATCTTCGTGAACTGCATCTCGAGATAACCGTGCTGGTCGAGGGTGGTCTGGGCCTGCTTGTACCCTTTCTCGGGCTGAAAGCCGGGCAGGGAGGTCAGGTAAGACTTGATCTGCTTCCTGATCGGCTGCGGAAGATCGGGAAACTTCTTCTCGTCGCCGAGATCGATGATCTTCCGCAAAGACATGAATTCGCGGATCTCGCCCACGTTGAGATCGACGTGGCCCTCGTCACGCAGCCAGGTCAGCGCCCGCATCACACCGGTCAGCATTGCCGTTGCACGGCCCTTCCACATGGCGCCGTCGCCGCCGGCATCATCCATGAGGGACACGACCATCTGTGTCAGAGAGTCCGAAGAGCCGGTCGAGAAGGGGTTCAGCGTGTTGGACATGAGCTTGCCGCCCATGGCGCCGAGGTCCTGGTTGCCGGTCATGAAATTCAGAACCAGCAGGTCGTCCTCGCGACCGAACCGGCGGGCGAGGGCATAGACCTTCGCAAAGAGCGCCACATCGCCCTTGCCGTCGCAGAACAGGAACCCTGATCCCCACATGAGAGCGTTCGCCGCGAACCCGAGAAGGGATTCCGTGTTGTGCGTCACGATGAAGTCGTCCGTGACGTAGAGATGATCCGGGTGATCGATGTAGATACATTGCGCCGGCTTCCGTCCGACCGGGTCGATGGAGGCAACCCTGGACATTTCCGGGGTGGCGCCAGGACGCGCGATCCTGATTTCCTGGGTCTCCCCCTGGCTCGCCCGGGCAATGATCTCGAGGGTATCGATGATTTCCGGCTCCCCGGAGCTCCCGAAAACCTGCCACAGGTGGTCACCGCAGGCTTCGGTGGTGGCCCCGTTTTCCAGTGTGATCCTGAAAATCGCGACCTCTCCCTGGGGGTAGATCGCTTTCACCGCGGCGCGTCCGCCATCCGGCGTCGATACTTCATGACCGACCCGCAGATCTCCCATGCGAACGAACCCGTTGGGTGTCAGGACACCGGCCTCCAGCGGCTGCGCCTTACCGGCGCCGGTGGTCCCGACAACGAGGAAGTGCTGCCTGGCATCGTCGTTGGTCAGCCAGACCTCCTTGCCGGTCTTCATCTCGTTTCCAAGGAAGAAGATCCCCTTGGCCGACGTGGGCTTGCCATGTGCCGGGTGCGGCTGGTGGGGATCGGAAAATCCGCTCTGGATCGGCATCTTCAAGGGCGCCGTTTCTTCGCGCTTCATGCCCCACCGGTAGAACAGGACCGCGCAGATAAAGATGAACTCTGATATGCCAGGCAGCGCCCAGGCACTTGCGCCCAGGATGAACAACAGCGTGAGCATGTTGTTCGGGATCCTGATCCAGTCGGCAAACTTCTTGAGTTTGCCCCTCGTGTCGCGAACCAGGAACTCTTCGTTGAGCTCCTGCTCGTTCGTCAGACCCCGCGTTTTTCTTTCCACCATGCGCTGACTCTTCGCCTCGGTAACCGCTTGCCGGGCAAGTAGTCGCCAAAGGTTCAAAGGGATTAACGCTTCGTTCAGGGCGGCCGACCATATCCCTGGAATACAGGAAAGACAGGGAAGGCGGCATGGCGAAGAAACCGGGAAAGAAAGCGCCGATCAGGCGAGGGCAGCGCCGCAGGGAAAGCCCGACGTCGAAGTTCATCACCGACGAGGAACAGGCCGCCATCAACGAGTGGATGAAGACCAACGAGGTCGAGGTGCTCGAACCGGTCGACCCGAACGCGCCACCGGAAGAAGAATCCGAGGATGAATCCTGATCAGGCGGTGACGGGATCCCCGAAAGTCATCACGTCGTCGAGGTCGGCATCACGGCAGAGACGGAAGGCGATCCGAAGCGACGGGATGTCCATCGCGGCGATATTCTTCTCTGACAGCCCTTCCTCTTCCGCCTTGTGCGCAAGGTACCTGTAGGCGCGGGCCTTGGCCTTGTTGATGACCTTCTGAAGGTCATCCGGATCCCCCGCCCAATCGAGGATGTCGGGGGCCTCTTTCCAGAGCCGGTCGAACTGTTCACGGGTCAGCTTGCGCGCGCGCCTGGTTTCCGCATCCGCGATATCGGAGGCGAGGCTCCCGCCGGTATTGGCCGGCAGAACCGTCTTGCAGGCAGTCTCGGCTTCGTGGTTCGAGCACAGATAGAACCAGGGTGATTTCGGGTTTCCGCACGCGAAGAACTTCTTCTTCAGCTCGAGGCGGCCGGCGCAATCGGGACACCGGTGCCCGGGACGAAACCACCTGTCCCCCTGGCTTGACCGGACCCGAAGGTTCCCGGACTTCGTGTCGAGCACGATCCTGCTGCGCTCGAGGTCAGCCAGGTCGTCCGATGATTTCCCGGGCTTCGAGTCACCAAAGATGAACGCGGAATTGGCATGCTCGGACACGTCTCCCTTCTCCCACTCGGCAAAGGTCTTTTCCCCGCCCGGAATGGAATAGTGAACGTACTGTGCTTTGCTCGATGCCATGAAAGTCTCCGCGTGGACACAAAACATTGCACAGGAACGTGCGGTGTTCAATATTTATTCTTTCGAAATCGAACAGGCGTAATTCGGGCGCATGACACATTATTCTTCACTACTCCTCGGCAGTGCCCTCGCTGTTGCCCTGACCGGCCCCGCACTCTCACAGGTGAACGACGTCCCTCCGAAGAACAGGCCTGTGCCCACCGGTGCTGACATCATGACATCGGTCGAACAGATCGGCCCGCGTGAATGGATCCTGCGGACGGCTGTTCCCGATACCGGGATGTCGAACGCGCGGATCTCGAGCCTGGATGCCGCCGCGGACCATGTCGGGTCCATTCTCGAGGTCGCACCTGATGCCGCCCAGCGCGATTACCTGGAAAAGGTCCTGATCGTGGACGAGGAGATCACGGACGGGACATACCAGGCCATGCTTCGTGTCCTGAGCAGCCGGGACGATCCCGAATTCGCCGCAAGCCAGCGGCGCGACACCGATTTCGACAGCGGATCCGTCCCCGACGCGCTGCGTCCCGAGTGGGTCATGGTTGTTCCGGCATCCGTCTCCTCCGACGGCGCATGGGACATCGCCCGGCGCAACTCGACCTGGGCCTCGAAGTGGAACATCCCCTTCCGGGATGGTGCGACCCAGTTCCTGCCGGCAAGCTTCGATGCCGACGACCGTGCCGTCAGTGACCGGTCACGTGATTTCGACGTGCTGACCGACCACCTCAGCGACAGGTACAACGCCGACCACATCCTCTACGTGGCCCGCTCCGACAACGGCGAGATCCTCCTGTCACATTGGTCGGACGCGAACGCCTGGATGGGGACCATCAGTGCCGGCGACGGGATCGACATCTCCAACTACACGAACCTGCGGGCGGCCGTGCTCGACGGCTTCTGGTCAACCTATGGGGATGCCGTCAGACAGCCATCGGCAACCGGCTCGGAACACTCGGACCGAACCGGGCAGGCAGACACGTCGAATGGCCGGGCAACACGCTATCGTCTGGTCGGGCAACCAGCCGCCGACGGCGGAACCATTGACGGCTTCCTGCAGGTGATCGACGACGGGGCGATCACCACGCGGGATCTGCAGAGCAAGATCCAGGCCGTGCAGGGCCTGACGCTTGCCAGTGTCGAAGATCACGGGTCAAGCTTCCTCGTCCAGTTTAGCTGGAGGGGTGGCACTCTTCCGGGGCTAGAGCAAGCGCTGGCGAACGCCGGGTTCTCGTCAGACCTCTATTGAGAAAGCGGGTCCCGTCAGCGCGACGGGGCCGCCTGAACCTCCTCGGTGAGGTCGTGATCACGCTTGTAGCGTTTCAGACAGACATCGATGTCGATCCCCTCGGATTTCGGCTCGAAGTCAGCGCCATTCTCGGAGACCTCCAGGACGAAATTCGTCACCGGCGTCTCTCCATCCTGGCTGAGACCGGCAGTTCCCTTCAGGCGGTACAGCGTGCCGTCGTCCTCGGGAAGATCGAGCCCGGGAATGGTGTGTCCGACGACACCCTCCGGGCCGATAGTGAGCTTGTTCACGTATCCGAATGCCATGACGGCCTTCTTCGCGCGCTGTTCCATGGTGCTGGTGCGGTTGTTCTCCACGGATCTGGTCCTCGTTGTGTGTGTTCTCCCCAGATTGTCCAGATCACCGCAAGGTACAAAGACGGCGTCGATCTATGGCACGTACCGGAGGCGGTGCAGATTGATCCCCAGCATCCTGCAGCAGGCCAGCAGATCGCTGTCGCAGTTGGTCTCGACATGGGCCCTCTGGAAACGGGTCCCTCCGGAGACCCGCATGACACCTCCGAGGTTGTCCACGCATTCCAGCTCAGCGAGCCACGCCTTGTAGAAGCCCACGCCCTTCGTTCGGGCGAGTAGCAGGCAGGCGGCACGGAAACGGCTCGCCTCATCGAGGTCAGGGCTCACCGGTTTACCTTCCCCGATCCGGACGACGGCCGTTCTCACAGGGGTCGAAATCACCTCGGAGGTATTCAGGAACTCCGTGAAATCGATCTGCGGAGACGGGGCGGGGGACGTGGAGCGCTTGTTGCGATCCGTCCTGGAAGGCCGTGTCTTGTTCTGGGTTACCAACCCTCGCTGCTGATCCGCCTCGAACCATTCGAGCACGGCAACGTCGAAATCCGCATACTGGTAACCTTTCTCTGCAACCTTCCGACGAAACTTGGCAACGAAGCGCTCTGCGATGGACTTGCCGGATGCTGCCGTCATCGTCTCCAGGGTCGAAGGAGCAGGAACCCAATCCTCAATCGAGATTTCAGAGAGAGTATGATTTTTAGTTTGAGTCTTGTTCGTGTCGTCCTGGTTGACATCCCCTGTCACCGTGGGCGCATCAGAAAAATCATGATTTCCGCTGGACTTGGACCCCATGTCGTCGTCCGGAACACGGGGGTCATGATAGACGATGCGGTACTCGCAGCTCGACATCCCGCGGTCCTTGCGCGTGCGGTGGGTTTTCTGAATGAAACCGAATTCCACGAGCTCGCGGATGATCTTGTTCACCCAGGCCCGCGAACGTTTCAGCATCTCGCCGATGCGTCCCTGAGAAGGAAAACAGGTGAAGGTCTTGGCGTCGGCATGCAACATCAGCGCGTTCAGGACGATTATGTGGTCGCCGTTCGTTTCGGGGTGCGCATACCACCACCCCGGCGACCTGTGAAAGGTCGTCGACATATCATTGCTCATAGGTCTGCCCCGGCCGGAATTTTGCGTTCCGGTCTCTTTGGTCTTGCTGCTCTGTCCGAGGATGCCTATGCTCAAGGTGCGAAAGAGAGCGCGGCCCCTCGGGGCTTGTGTCTTCAGGAGGTGATCGGAGTTGCCGCTCTGGTCACCTCTTTTTTTGTCAGGACGTCATCACGGCCTCCTTCAGTTTTTCCGCGCTGGGCGTGATCGTACGCATTTCGTAGTCGCTCAGCGACGGTTCCCACTCGGGGATGTCATCGAGATGTTTTTCCAGAACGGCCTGCTGGGGCGCGTTCCGGACGAAGACATACCATTGATCCTCCGCCTTCACGCGCTGGCTCCAGTCCACCGACGTTTCGGGGGCGGCCGCGGTGAAGGCGTAGACAGCGTGTTCAGGCACGTTCGTCTGGCCGGTGCCAGACGAGTTGACGACCTGCCTCCTGAAATTCTTCCGGAAGGCCTTGGCATCGTGCCCGAAGCCGGTCTGAAGCATCAGTCGCTCCAGGCTGATCTTGAAGATCTCCTGCTCACTTTCGACCCGGGCGACCTCGTATACCCGCTGAACGAAGGCACTCTTGAGTTGGAAGTACTCGGGCGCATAGGTCAGCAGCTCGGCGTCTTCCTCGAGAGCCGCGACGATCCAGTCGCAGGGCTCAATCGTGAACGACGTCATGCACCGACGTTCCTTGCCGCCGACATTCCGCGTCTCGTAATGCATGCTGGCGCGTTGAAACCAGCTGAACCACTCGTCCACGCCGCGGCCGTTCATCTCGATGTTGGTGTAGATGCGCATGCTCTGAAGGCGTTGGATGCTCAGACGTACCTGGTCATAGGCGTAGCCGGTCGAGGTGGTGTTGGTCGCGCGCAGGTACTCACCAATAGTGACGTCGACCTTCCTCGGTGTTGATCCGCACGTGCGTTTGATGTGGGCCATCTTCGAGATGACAAACATGAAGAAGTGCTTGTCGAACTGCGTCGCGAGCCCATACTTCGGGTTGGGTTCACAACGGAGCTCGACAGAGACCCCGTCCCAGGGGGCACGCGTAACCAGAGATTGTTCGGTGGTGGCGAGAGCAAAGAACTTGAAGACCATGAGCAGCGGCTTGTTGCCGATGCCGGCCACACGTCCACTATCTCCGAGGTCGAGGTCCAGTTGACCTACCTCGTAGTGCTCGACACCATCAAGTGCTGCCACATCGACTGTCTCATGTCCCGTAGAAGCCATTGGACCGGCCCCATTTTGTGTTTTCTGCTCGTTGGGGGCCATTGTCTACACGAGGCCTTGAGGTGGCAAACGGATTTCAACGTAGTTCCGGGTCCATCCATCGGAAACTTGACGTAGTTTCCGGTCCGTTTTCGAACCGCGCGAGGCATGGCACGTAGTTGCCGGTCCGTCCAGCTTAGCTTGTGACCTTTGTCGCGACCCCGGAGCGAGTCCCACCGGAATCGCGTAGTTGCTGGTCCGTTTGTTTAACTAATTGAATTTGCGGGATAAATAATGCCGCCCGGGATGCGTCTCTCGAATCGAGATTCAGGGCCGCGAGACCACTGATTCAGAGGGGCCGGCAGGGCCGTCGGATCTGACCTGTTGGACCGGCAACTACGTCGATCAGGTTTCCCTTTGCTCTGTGTCTGACGAGCCACGTGCTGGGCGGTCCATCGCAGGAGAGGTGGCGCCTAAAATTACGCTGCGACAAGGGCTTAACGAGAATGGACCAGAAACTACGCGGTTTCCAATCGAGATACCAATGGACCAGCCGGCACGTGGTCGGGGCGAGAATGGACCATCGGCGACGTGTTCCAAACACGAATGGACCACCAACGACGCGTAATATTGGCCTGAAACCCGTCCCTTCCCGGGTGAACGGACCATCCGGGACGTGGAAAACCGAGTATCACTTGGCTCTGAACACTCACAATGGACCATTCGGGACGCGGAGGCGACCGACAATGGACCAGCAACTACGCCAGCGTCCTCCAACAGGGTGAGGGTGCGCCCGGTCTCCCCAGCGGAGCCGCTCCGCGAACGCGATGGCCTGCTCTTCTGTTCCGGTCTGCCTCACGATCTCTGAGAAGGAAAACTTAGAATTTGGCATGCCATGCCAAATTGGCATGAACTGCGACAGTGCAAGCCCCCGTGTGCAATAACTACATAAGCCCGAGAGATCTTAGCGTAAAGTTCATTTGATCTTTACAGTAAGTCCACATGGACCATATTGAAGCCAATGGAGGACGCCATGCACGTTGCAGAGAAAATCCGGGAACCCGCACAGATCAACGCGGTCGCGTTGAAAGCTTATGCACGCGTGGCCGATGCTTGGGGTCTCAGTCTCAAGGAAGCGGCTGGCCTTGCCGACATGTCAGAGAGCACGTGGAAGCGCGCCAAGAAGCCGGATTTCGCGGGAGAGCTCACCAAGGACCAACTGCTGCGGCTCAGCGCTGTAATTGGCATCTTCAAGTCGCTCGAACTCTACTTCTCGGAGCCTCTGGCAAAAAGCTGGTTCACCCGACCGAACAAGGGGCCGCTCTTTGGTGGAAGCCGACCAGTCGACACCGCCATCGACGGGGGTTTGCCGCAGATCCTCGCGGTTCGGACCTATCTTGATGCGTTGCGTGGTGGGGCATGAAGCCGACCGAGATTTCTGATCGCGGTCTCGTTCGTCTCCTGCCCGCCACCTACCACAAGCCACCATCGCTGCGCGGCCTCGTCGATACCGATGACGAGATGGAGATCTTGGCAGAGATCGAGGGCCTGACCAGTGGACGTCTACAGGCCGAACGCGGGCGCAACCCACATCTGGACCCGCGCGAACTTGCTTGGCAACGCCGGAGCCGCGATCTGCGAATCTATGGCGACAGTCATGTCAACGCCGCCTTCACCTACACCCGCGCCGGCGGAAACCGCTTCAACAGAGAGGAGCGAGGCGCCTGGTACTGCGCATGGGATGTGATGGTCTCCGTCAGTGAAGTGGCCTGGCACCGCACGCGCGAACTCGGCTTTACCGGCAGCTTCCACGACAGCGCCCGCTATGTGGAACTGCTTGCCGACTTCATCGGCGTCTTCGACGATATGACCGATGAGGCAGGTCATCCGGCGCTGCATCCGGATACGGCTGTCGGGTATCCCGAGGGCCAAAGCCTGGCCGAGCATCTGCGTCGGGGCGGATCCAAGGGCCTGATTTACCCTTCGGTCCGGGCTCCTGCACCGGGCGGGAATTGCCTGGTCTGCTTCGAGCCCCATGCAATTCAGAACGTCCGGCCCGGCGCGTCTTGGGATCTTGTGTGGGATGGGACACCGCACTACTCGGTTGCGGCCGTCGGCTGATCCGCAAAACCATACTTGGCCTGGAGGCCTAAAAAGATGGCAACGCCTGATATCGAAAGCCCAGACCGCACCGATCTCAAGCAGATCGACCATGAGCACTTCTTTGAAGCGATAGATTCGCCGCCTTTGCCGACCGAAGCCCTGCGCTCTGCCTTTCACCGGTGACGTCCCAGGTCGTGGTGTAAGAGCGCCGACCTTCGGAGAGGTCCAAGGCTGATCAGGTCGCCACGGCGGACAGCCTGACGGTTGTAGTGTCGGTGACACGCGCCAGGCTTTCAAGAGACATGTATCTCCGCGCAACCGTCCATTCGTCATTGGTCTCGAGCATCAGCGCGCCGACGAGACGGACGATTGCCTCGTCGTTTGGGAAGATGCCGATGACGTCGGACCTGCGCTTGATCTCCCGGTTCACCCGCTCCAGTGGGTTCGTCGACGCGATCTGGGCCCAATGCTCACGCGGAAAATCCATGTAGGCGAGGACGTCGTCGCGCGAAGCGTCCATGAGGGCGCCGAGCCTCGCCTGCTTCTCAACCAGCTCAATCAGCGTCATTCTGTCATCGTCATCTCCGTTCTTGGTTCAAGGTCTCGCAACCCGAACCTTCTCGAAGATCGGCGGTGGCCGCCAGCGTTACACCCGGCCGCGCGCTGCGCTACGCCGGGGGCTCCGCGCGCGGCCTCCTACACCAAGCGTTGGGACACTACCTCTTAACCAGCCTCGCGTAGGTCGCTCATCACCGAACGACACGCAAGGAGCCTCATGTATCAGGACCAGGACGCACAGAAGTCATTGCTTGAAGACTTGCAGGCCATGCTGGCCTCGGTTCCCGGGGCCCCCGAACGGGAACGTTTGCTGGCACTGCTGCCCTCCGCCCGGAGGTTCGATATCTCGGACGAGATGGCGACGTCCGTGACCGACACGCTCAATGAGCGCCCCCACACACTCGAACACAACCTCGACTTCCTGATTTTGCCGGACGGGGTTTGCTGGTTCGAATGGTCGGAACGGGCGCGACGGACCGACGTCGACGTGCTCATGCACGATGTCGAGCATCCCGAGCGGGTCGGAGTGATGATTGCCTACGCGAATGACGACACAAGGCTGGTGTTGGGGACGGTTGCCTGGCGCTTCCCGGACGGGCGTGTCGATCATGCGCCCGCGTTCTTCTCCTGGGATGAAGAGCACCTGGGTGACCTCGCGCGACGCGCCCGGCATTCCTACAGTCACGTGGCGGCCGAAAGCTGGGCCCGCATGATGTCGATGATCTACACGCACGTGCCGGAGGGCTACGTGCAGGAGATGGAGGTGCTCGAGGATCTGAGGGACAGGGGCCCCGACATCGATACAATGGCCGGCTCGGCTCGCCGGGAGGCGTCGGCCGAGGCCCTTTTCATGATCGGTGTCCTGTTGATGTCTCAAACGGGGCGCGCAGCATCCGAAGGGCAGGGGGACCGAGAGATCCTGAAAATGATACCGGCCGGGAAAAGGCTGAACCCCATCCCGCGGCCGAAAGGGTTCTCACGCCGCAGAGTGCGAGGCGGCACCAAGCTTGAATGGAGGCCAGTGCCGGAAAGCTAGGTCCCCATATCAGTTCAGGAAATCGTCAGCCGTCAGGTGCATCACGCCGGTCAACTAGATCTCGAAGTCTGCCGCGCCGTCGCCGTCGAAATGCTGCGCGCGCGGTTCATCGAAGAGCGTGTCGTTTCCAGATGTTTCCTCTACGAGCGGGCCCAGGGTCAGGGACTCGAGGTCGCTGAGTGTGGAGATCATGCACTTACAGAGAATAATTTCCAGCGCCTAGCGCTTTAGCTCATTTGCATACCGCGCAAACGCTGCTTTCAGAGCATCGGTCGGTTCTGGCGGGTTGTCCAGTGCGGAAAAAAACATTTCATGATCGACATCCTTCAAAAAGGTGTTCTCATGTGTATCGATTACTTTGAGCGCATGGCCGTATGCCGCAGACATTGTGAACGTGGATTCATCCACTCCGGAAAGCGCGGCTGCCTTCTGGATTGTCGCTTTGACGCGAGCCTTGGTTCGGAAACTCATCCGTGCATCTGCACGGCCTTCTGCTTCCAGAATCTGATCAACAAATGGCAACATAACCGCCTCCTGTGACGCGTTGAACCCACATATACGTCAAACTGGCGCACAATTGAAGTCATCGGGAATCAATTGTCAGATTCCGAACACTCTTCCGGGAACGCTCACATCACCGGGGCGTCGGCTGCCGCCTCGGGTTCAGGCTCAGGCCTGTCCGGGATGTCATGCATCGTGGCACCATAGATCGGATCGATTGAGCCGACAGTGGGCTTGAGAACCGGATGCTGGACCAGGTCATCGATGCTGCGGACATCCTTGGTGACCGCGCGGTGAACGAGGCGGCCGACGGCCATCATGGCGTTGTTGATGTTCTCGGGTTCCTTCCACTTGTAGCCACAGATCCCCTCGACCTCGTCGAGCATCACGATTTCGCCGTTGGCAGCCATGTATTCCTGGATCTGATCCTGGTTCAGCGCGAGATCTTCGGCCCGGACGGACTGTTCGAACCACTCGAGGGCCGCGCGCATGTCATCGGTCGGCCGGGTGTCCCGGACGGCGTAGAACTGTCTGCGTTTCAGAGGGCGCGAAAAGTTCTCGATCTTGTCGAACTGGACCGTCGCCAGTCTCTGGAAGGACTGACGTCTCTGTCCGGTTCTGGGGTCCTCTATTTCGCAGGCCCGCCGCAGGCTGACGATATGTTGAAAACCGCTCTGGCATTGGTGCGTGTAGCCGCCGACGCAATGCCTCAGGCCTTCCGTCCCGTCTGCATTGCGACCATTGTTTCCCTCCGCCACCAGCTCATCCGTGCAGGTCAGGCTTTCGAAGTAGATCCCATTGGGCGCCTGGGGATTTCCGCCGAACAGGCGCGGCCAATGCCCCTCGGGAAGGCTCTGCAGGGAATTGACGTCGAGACCATCGCCGATGGTGTTGGCCGTAATGCGCGCCAGGTCGTTCAGGTAGTAGCGCGTGTTCTCGAAAATGTTGGGCGCTGTCTTTCCGGAAGACGGGTTCTCCAGATCGGGCATGAACAGGAGTTGCATCGCCGTGTTTCGGGCCGCATGGAACTGGTTTCCCGCAATGCAGATGTCGTCGATGTTTCCGACCCGGGTGACCGCGGTGGCGGCAGCGGGCATCACGACGTGGTTCCGCACGAACTCGACCATTTCCATGGTCTGGTCGACGGCCGTCTGGAGATTGTGTTCCGACATGTCTGGGCGATAGAGGCCCAGCATCCAGTCCCGGACATCATCGCGTAGTTCCTGGTCCGAGAACTCGAGCTTGGAGAGCTGGCGGCCCACGGCCGACCGGTAGTCCTCGTCGCCGCGCTTCGCCGCCTTCTCGACCTTCTTCCAGTCGATGGTCTCCTTCATCTGCTTCTCGAAATCAGGATCGATCCCCTGGGGAGGGCGGGTGTCCATGAATGCCTGGGCACAACGGCGGTGGAATTCCTGCCACTGTCCCTTGCTGCCCTTGTAGAGCACATCGAGCGGGCGATCCGTGAGCTCGCCCAGCGCATTCTTGAGCCGGCGGCCGATGGTCTTGGATACGGTCGTGAAGGCGTTCCACTCGTCCTCGTCCTTGGGGAACCAGTCCGGCGGGATCGCGCTGGCATGATCGACGATCTCGCTCACGCTCAGCCCGTTCGTGTTCCAGGCCACGCCACGGAGGCGCTTCAGGGACTTCTCCTTCACGCCGAAGACCTTTGCGAGCTCGGCATTCAGAGGCTTCTGCTTCTGGATCACCTGGCGCGAGAAGCTGGAGTTGTGCGCGAAGAAATCCGCGAGCAGCGGGTAGATTTCCGCGGCCTGGCGGCGATACAGGCCACGCTCGTCATCGCCCCCGTAGAAGCGCAGGGTCTTCCAGTCGTACGTGTCGAGCGCGTCCAGGACCCGGACCGCGTCCTTGTGGATCGGATCGACGCCGAAATCCGCAAGAGGCTTGCGCAGGCGCCTGGTCTCGGCGGCCACGAACTTGTCCTTCTGGAAATTCTCGAGCACGGCGTCGGCATCCGGCCTGTCGAGTTCGGACCGCACACGTGTCTCGAATGCCGAGAATGCGACCTCTCCGATTTCAGGATCTTTCCCGAAGAGGCCGAAATCACGGATCGAGTCCGAAGCCGGGTAAGGCTGAAAGTCGGCCATTGATGATCGTGCTTCGCCGGCGTCTGCGAGTTTCCGGGCCTGCTCCTTCACTTTCTGCAGCCGCAGATCCTGTCGCTGCATTCGGTTGTTTTCCAGGAATCCGAAGCTGTCGAGCCGCTTTTTCTCTTCGTCGAATGCGAGCACCCGGACATGCGCGGGTTTGCGCTCCAGGTCCGACACGACGAGGGCGATGCCCCCGTTCGTGTCCATTGTCTCGGCGATGAGGTTTTCCTTGTGACGCGCGTAGACGTCGGCGACGAGGTCTTTGGTGGTCTTGCTCATGTATACTTATCCCGCCTGCGCGAAGTATTCGGGCAGCTCGACATCGTTGTTCTGTCGAGTGGGATCTGCCTCCATCTGTGCAAGGTTCATCCGGTTGGACCAGTCGTTGGCCCAGTCACGGTAGGAGGAGCCGGCCCAGAAACGGACGCTCTTGTCGTCCATGATCCCGCGGATGAGCTCGAGCATCTCGTCCTCGTCGGTGATCTGGGCCGCCGCCATCATGCGTCGACCGTTTCCACCGTCGTCGTTCTCCCGGGCCCTGTCGTAGTGGGCCGCAACGACCTCGGAGTCGTAGATGCCGCCGAAGTCCTTGTTGTTGGGAGACGGGAACGTCACGTGGTATCCGTTCGTGCCCGACCTCAGGACAAGCGCACGCTTGGACAGATCCCGGTCCGGGAAGATGGAGATCGCCTGGTTCTCGCGCAGGGCATCAAACACCATTTCCGGCGTGCGCAGGGCAACCGGGATTCGCCGGCCTTCCAGGGCGTCCTTGTGGAGAACGATGCCGCGCTTCATGATGCCCGACTTGCCATCCTCGTAGACGCACATGGTGCCCATGTTGTTGTTCTCCTGGGCGATCTGCAGAGCCCGGAACAGGTTCCCGGTCAGCAACTGGACCTTGCGGCGCTTCTTGAAATCCCGTGACCGGTCGAAGCTGGCGAAAATCGCGTCGACGCGGTCATCGTCGGCATCGTTGAGCCCGTCCCAGATATGGAATCCGTTGTTCAGCTCATCACGCCGGAAGAAACGGTCGGCCAGCAATGTGTCGAAACTCACCGGGCGTGGCGTGGCATCCCCCGGAACGACCACCTGGATCTTGTATTTCGCCGCCGCGAAAGCGCTCTTGCGCGGATCTGGATACTGCACCGAGGTCACGATGCCGGTTTCGCCCATGTCCCCATCGTATCCATCGATACGGATCTCGGAGCCGGGCTTCACGTTCTCCACAAGAGTCTGGAGCTGGCTCATCCGCGTGTTGGCATCGGCAATCTTGTTGTTGCCGGCCTCGATGGCCTGTTCAACGGTCTCGAACCCTTGAGTCGTGCGCATCAGACGGTTCAGGCGGTCGGCGCGCTCGCTCTCGATGCGCTCGATCTGGGCCGCGGTGTCGCGACCCTCGCCCTTCTCCAGTGCGTTGTTGACCATGAGGTCCACGTCGTCGCCGGTCAGCGGGCTTGCG
Organism: Salipiger mucosus DSM 16094; assembly: GCF_000442255.1. Lineage (GTDB taxonomy): Bacteria > Pseudomonadota > Alphaproteobacteria > Rhodobacterales > Rhodobacteraceae > Salipiger > Salipiger mucosus. Next base: position 266,067 of record NZ_KE557274.1, read on the forward strand.
GTTGTCTCCATGACGCAGTCTTCCAGGAACACCGGGGACTCGAAGGCATCGACCGTGTTTTCCTCGGTCGGCCCCTCGAACAGATCCCTGTACTGCTGGTGGACCACACCTGGCAGGGCCTTGGGCTTGAGCGGGTTCTTGTTCTCTGCGTCAAGCTCGGCGATGTAGGCCTCGAAGTCATTCTGCAGATCTTCCAGGACCTGTTCCTGCAGGGCACATGGCAGCAGCAGCATGCGACCTAGGATCTGGTTCGCAGAACGCTTGCTCTCCGCTTGGTCCCCCTCGTTCGCCACGGCAAGGTTGGCTTCGTTCGTTTCCGCGAACTCCTCGTCGAACCCGAGCATGCGCAGATATTCCGGGTTGAGATCAAAGTAGTTGGAGCACACGGTGTCCCCGACGCCGTTCAGCATATCGGGGATGTTCTCCATCAGCGTGTTGCTGTCCCGGTTGGACGACACGTTCGCGTTCAGCTTCCGGAGTTTCTGGTTCCGCGATGCGTGCATCCGCATTTCCGCCGGGATGCCGGAATTGGTGGCAATGATCTTCGGGTTCGTAAGGGAGCCACGGCGGTTGATGCGGCCGTATCCCTGGATCTGGTCATTGATATCCTGCGGTGCATCGCCCTCGTAGAGCACACGTTGCCCGTGGTTCTTGAACCATGCAGCATCCTGGAAGCTCAGCCCCTCGAGACCGGACTTGTTGAGGATGACACCATCCATGTCACCGTTGTTGAACTCGTTCACGACATCGATGGTGCGTGGACGGTTTCGACGGCGAATGCGTCCTCCGCTGTACTCGTGGCCCCGACCGGTGATTTCCCCGAAATTGAGGCCGGCATCCGCAGCACGGTTCCGGACGGTGTCGATCAGGGAGATCGGTTGTGCCGGGATCTGGTCGATCAGCGATTTGATGGTCTCGTATCGTTCGGCCAGTGCCGGATCCTCGTCGGCCAGGAATTCCTCGACAGTCCGGCTCGCGTACCGGCGAACATGGTCCGCGTAGGCATTCGCCGTGTCAGGATCGGCGTCCCTGAGAAACTCTTCGGCGGAGCGCTCGTCACCGTCTCGTTGCCGGGCCAAGAACCGCTCGTAGAGCTCTGGTGCATTCTCCCCCATGTACTCTTCTGCGGTGCGCTGGGCACCGGACTGCATCCCGCCCGAGAACATGTTGCGGATCTCGCGACGAAGCATGTCACGCATGTTCGGTTCCGGGGCGGTTTCCAGCTCCTCTTCCTGCTGCGTCTCGTAGAGCTCCTGGAAGAGGGCGCCCTGGGTCCCGTCAGCCATGATGACCGGCTTCCGGCCATTGCGAACATCCTCGATGGCCATATTGGCGATGCTGTCGGCTTTCACAGCCGAAATCATGGTTTTCATGATGCGGAACAGGGGAGACCCGAAGCCCAGCTTTGTGTTCTGGATGCTCTTCACGCGGGCCTGTTGGCGCTGGACGTTGTTGTTCGCCTGCCGGCGATCATTGCGTTCGGCCTGCGGATCGAGGGCAACGGCTTCTCGCTCCGCCCGAAGGTTGCCCAGCTCGGTCTCGGCCATTTCCACCCGTTGCTGAACACGGCGGTTCACGTCACCGGACAGGAAGGCGACCTCCGACAGGATCGGCGAGATCGCATCCACCAGCTGGCGGTTCCGGTCGAAGTTGTCCTCGTCGTCCACCGTTTCGAAGGTGAGCTTCGAGTTGTCGTGCTCACGGCGGATGAAGACACCGTTCTGTGCCAACATGGACGAGATCACTTCCTGGGCGTTCTCGCCGCCCTTGTTCATGATCTCGTAGAGCGTCTCCTCGTCCAGGTATTCCGGGAAGAGGATATTGTAGAGCCCCATTTCCTTGATGCCCTTGGCGTGGGTCGCGGACATGAAGACCGTGCGATCCGCGGACTCGATGGCGGAACGGATGTTGCGCCCGGTGTTCGAGTTGCCGGTGGCCTTCTGCGCCTCGTCGGGAATGAACACGGTGTTCTCGTCGATCAGGTTTTCGAAGTACCGGATCTTGGCGGTCATCATCGAGTCGGGTTGCTCGTGCTCCATTTTTTCAAGGTCGCGCGACACCTGGCTGTAGGTCGCGATCACCAGGTTGTAGCCTTCGGGGAAGGCGACCTCCCGGGTTTCGACGTCATCGTATTGCTCGGTTTCCTCGTTCCACTTCTGCTCGACGTGCACGTCCGTCAGGATGTCGAGAGCGTGGTCCTTGGTGAGACCATCGAACCTGCGCGTTTCTCCTGTGCTCTCGTCGGCATACTCGAAGGTGCCGCTGTTGAAGATCAGTGGGTTCACGTGCTCCAGCACGCCGGCATCGCCGAGGTCGCGAAGGATGTCGGAAATATTGGCGGTCTTGGCGGTCATCATGACGACCGTCTTGCCGTTCAGGATATGACGGCCGGCAATGCCCGCGGCGGTGCGACCTTTGCCGACACCTGTCTGGTCACCGATATGGAACCCCTGCTTGCCTTGTTCTTCACCGAAGGCTTCGAGCGCCATCGCGTCGACCTGCTCCGGAGAGAAGCGTTGGCCGAGCTCATCTTTCGTGATCCCCAGGCCGTTCGCGACGTACTCGTCGATATCCGGGTGGTTGCGAAGCACATTGGCCATTGCCTGGCGCATCGGCGCCTCAAGGTGCTTCGGCGACATGGTCTCCGGCTCGCCGACACGGGAGGCCGATACGTAGGGCGACTGGTATTCGTTGCGCTCGGCCTTGGACGCGGTCGCTTCCGCTTCGCGATCCTCATCGAGCGCCGCCAGGTAATTGGCGATCTTCGCCCGCGATTTGATGACCTCGGAAGACCAGGTGTAGAGGGCGCCGAAATCGAAAATGTCCCGGCGGCGCTGCGAGGCTTCGTGCGGCTCATCAAGAGGCTCCGGGCGCCGGGTGCCGACCGAGAGCATGACCATCTTGTCGCCACCGGCTTTTGCCGCGTGGACGGTGCTGTCGATACGGGCGTTGCCTTCCACCGCGTAGTGCTGTCCGAGCACCTTCACGAACCGGTCGAATTCCTCGTCCGAGCTGCCGTCCGCTGCAAGGGGGAAGGTGAAGATCGCGTTGCCATCCTCGGACCGCTTGTCCAGCGCGTCGAAAATCTCCAGAAATTCCCGGCGGCTGAAGGTCTCTCCGCTACGCAGGGTCGGGGTGTCCGTCCATCCGGTTGCGACATTGGCCACGATGACGTCGGATCCATCGTAGGACGGCTCGCTGCCATCGATGGGATCTTCGCCGCGCAGGCCGAGCTCACGGGAAAAGGTGCGGATCGTCGCCGCCTCGTCCTCTCGGCTCTCGAAGATGCGCATGCTGCCGTCCTGGCCGCGCCTCCACTTGGCGAACGGCGCGCCCTTGCCGGGGTTCACGAAAACCGCGTTGGTATCGTCTTCGGACAGCGATCCGGCAATCCGGTGCAGGACGATGGAGATCGGCATGTTGATGTCGCTGACAGCGGATTCCGCCTGCTCGGTTCGCGTGCGATAGGCACTGTTCTCTGTGATCTGCGTGGCCTTCTGGAACAGCTCGTTCAGAGAACGGTCGGAATGCCGGCGCAGCCATCCGGAGAAGTAGTTGTCGAGGGCCAGGATGAAGGAGTCTTCCTGCTCCGAGGTCGGTGATTCCGTGCCATGGATCGTTTTCAGGAAGTCCTCGACGTCGGATCGCCGTTTCACTTCGCCAGCGATGATCCGTTCGCCGAACGCCGCGATGCAATCCTTGAAGGACCGGTCATCGACGCTGCGAAGGAAGAGACCTTTCTGGTCGGAGTCGGCTTCGTTGGTGACAGTCCCGTCCTCGGTCAGGACGATGCGGGCGCCGGGATTTTCCCCGTCCCCGTCAAAAGACCGAACGTGGTGACCATCCTTGTTCACCCCCACGTCGTAGGTCGTCCGCATGATTTCTGCCAGGCGATCCTTCTCGGGGCCTGAAACCTGCTCGGGCGCGCTTTTCGCGGGGTCATTCGGCGCGGGCTCTTCCGCCTGCTCCGCGGCCGGCTCGGCCTTGGGCTGCGGGGCCTCAACGTTCAGGAATACCGAGGAAACAGCCACCTCCGTGACGGAAACCTGGTCATAGCCCCCATCAACGAGCTTGGAGCGGAGGTCTCCCAGGTTGAAGCGTTCCCCGTCGGGGTAGACGTAGAAGGAGTCGGCGCCGCGCTCGACCTTCCTGAGCCCCATTGCCTCACCCATGGCATCGTACTCTGGCGCCTGCTCGGCGGCCTTCGCCAGGACGAGCAGGCGCTGCTTGTCATCGCCCTTGGGAACAGTCAGGACGCTGAGCTTGACGTTGTACGCGGAGAGGTCGAGCCATTTGATGTTCTTCGGGGTACTCATCTATTCATAAGCCTGTTCTTAGAATTTCAGTGCGCCCGCAATAGCGTCAAAGTTTCCTTCGATCAATTCCTCGGACTCTGATTTTTTTTCATCACTATCCTTGGGCTGCTCAGGATCTGTGCCGTCAGAAGCAAGAGACTGGTCCGAAACCTCGAGATCAGCAGGGGGTTCTTCATCCTGGCCATTCTGGGCCGTGTCCGGCTCGGGTTCCGCGAGGAAGTCGTCGACCTCGAATGCATCCGCGTCGGCGTCACCGAGATCGACGAAGCCAACGGACTGGTCCTCTGGCTCGGGTTCTGATTTTGGCGCGGAGGCAGGTTCCGTGACAGTCTCCGCGGTCGCGGCCGGTTCCGGCGTGTCTGCTTCCGGCTCGAGGCTGGACAGATCGACGGTCAGGTCGTCACTCGGCTCGTCTCCGCCCTGGGCGGTGTTTTCCGAGGCCACGGGCGCAGGGTCGGATGTTGCCTCTTCGGCGGAGGGGGTGTCTTCCTCGCTCGCCGACATGTCGTCCAGGGCGGAGAGGTCGATATTCAGATCATCATCATCGGCCTCCACTCCGGCTTCGGGCTGATCGGGGACGTCCGGATCGCTTTCAGGATCCGCGTTTTCGTCAGGCAGCTCCGACAGGTTCACCTCGAGATCGCCGTCTTCCTCCGGTGCGGGAGCCGTCCCGCCATCTTGTTCCTTTTCAGGATCGGGGTTCTGCTCCTCAGCCGCCTCCGGATCCTCCGCAGCTTGGGCTGCCTCGGTGGGCTCGCTCTCTTCTTCTGGCGCGTCTGGCTCGAAAAGGGAGAGATCGATGTCGAGGTCATCGGAAGCGGGGGTGACGGCCTGCTCTTCGGCTTGCGGAGCAACCATGCTTTCCTCGGCCGGCGTATCCGCTGCCGTATCCGGCGCCGCGTTCGGTGTGACATCGGGAAGCCCGGGCTGATCCAGGAAATCCATGTTCTCGGCCTGCAACTCGCCGGCCAGGTCGTCGATATAGGCGCTGAAGTCCATGTCCGGCTCATCATCGCCAACCGTGTAGATCCGGTCATTCCCGTAGCCGGGGAACACCTTGTCGAGACCATTCACGTGCGGGGTGTCGATCATGGCCAGGGGGCGCGCCTTGCCGGGCGCATGGAAGGCCGAGACGACGTCCGAGAAGCGCGCCCCGCTGCCGTAGGTGCTGTGGCGCAGGCCGAGGGAAACTTTCCGACACCCGGTGAGGGCACCGTCGCCCATGTGAACGAAGTTCTGAAACAGAAGGGCCGCCTTTTCCTCGAGATGCCGGGAAAATTCAGGATCGTTGCGGACCGTAAGACGCTTGCGCAGAACGCTCACGGGAATGACCTCCCAGAGGGTGTCATTTTCAGGATCTTTCAGGGAGGCGACCAGGTCGCGACCGTTGACCTCATAGGTTCCCTCGATCTCGCCGGCCATCTCGATGTAGTGATCCTCGTCGAGAAACCGGGTCATACGATCACGGAATGTCTCGTTCGGGCCCACGAACACCCGGATCGACGAGGACATGCCGTCGGCTTCGGAGAACCCCCGGATCACGACGCTGTCTTCAGCGCTCCCGCGCTCTTCGAGGAACGTCTTGAAGGCCTGGAAGAACTCTTCGGGCGTGGTCGTCTTGCTGGCCTCCTCCGTCCGGACGATGTTGAACATCTGGATGAGGTCGCCGTTCTCCAGGCTCTCCGGAGCATCCACGAAGGCCTCGACATCATGAATGACTTCGGCTTCTTCCCGGGTTGCATTCCGAGACACGGTCACGAAACCATCCGATGAGAAGGTATCCTCACCATCGATCCCGGTGATCCGGCGCACATCGGTGAACATGATGACGCCGCCCGGCTCGACCGTGTCCGGAGCCTTCTCGAGCGGATTGACCTCCTTCACCCGCGGGCTCCGCGACCAATCCCGGAACATGCGGACCTTCTCCGACGTGGCGAGGTCGGTGCCGACAACACTCATCTGCTCACCGACCTTTTCGAAGCGGTCGACACGCACCGACTTGATGCGGTCGATGATCCGCTCGTGCGGGGAGGCGCTCTTCTGCGCATAAGTCTTGTTCTGGGTGGCGATGGTCTTCAGGAGCGATGCTGCTGGCATGTCGGATCTCTGCAAAGGATTGTTGTTCAAGGCGTCAAGTGTCCGTGGATAGTGAAATCCACAAACATGAAGACGATAGCAGTGAAGCCGCCCCCGTAGGTTAGGTAGAGGTTAACTTGTGAAGAAATCCTGATCGTTTCTCCTAGTCGAGAACTTCTTCCCGACGGCCGTTCAGGGAGCCTCTCTTCGGGCGACTGCGAGAAGCCTCAGGTACGTTGCCGCGCTGTCGCTTCAGAGCGTCTCATGACAGTTCGTTGGTCGAATCCAGGTTGCCGACCATCCGGGGGAGGCATATATCCGCACCTAGGACGACCTCTCGGAAAATCACCATGCGGGACGACCCGGCACAAGGAGTTCGACAATGGCTTGGGCCTGTCTTTTTGCCGCCGGAGTGCTGGAAATTGTTTGGGCTTTTTTTATGAAGAGGTCCGCCGGCTTCTCTCTGATCACGCCGACTGCCATCACGGTTGGAACCATGATCGCGAGTTTCAGCCTTCTGGGGGTTGCGATGAAAACGCTGCCCCTCGGAACGGCATACATGGTCTGGACGGGGATCGGTGCGATTGGTGCGTTTGTTGTCGGTATTTTTGTACTCGGCGAGTCTGTCACGCTTGCGCGGATCGTCGCAGCACTTCTGATCACAGGCGGGATCCTGACGATGAAGCTGGGCAGTCCCACGTGAACTTCACGGTGAATTGGCTTCCGACAGAAGAACCGCACGGCAGCTACCTCCGGGTAGGGACCTCCGGAGGTAGCAGCTTCACGCGCTGACGGGTCAGGCGGCCGTCAACTGGGCCAGAACACTGTCCCAGTCTCGCGGAGTGGTCTGGGCGATCACGTTGAGTGTCCCATACCACGGGTCGGAGTTGCCCTCGACGCCCCAGTACCACATGCGCTCAGAGCCACAGGGCAGAAGCAGGGTCGCGTTTTCATGACCGACGGCGCCGGCCGCATGCGCTGTGGTGTTGTCGATGGTGATAACCCGGTCGAGCGCCGCGAGCTGAACAAGTGAGCCGTGCGGATCCGCCACGGGATCGACCTCGTGATCCTGAACGATCTTCATATCGGGGAAGGCTTTCCGGGCGCGTTCGAGTTCAACGCGGTTGTCGCCGTACTGCAAGCTCACCACGAAGGCGTTCTCGGGAAGCATTTTCAGGATCCTCTCGAGATCGATGGACCGTACGTAGCCCGACAGGCTGCCGGCGCTCTTCCAGGAAATGCCGAAGATCGGGCGGCCGGCGGCTTGTCCCCCGTACCGCTGCCGTTTCGCCCGGACAGTCTCCTCGTCCAGGGTCACATAGCCGCCGAACGCAGCATTTTCAGGATCACTGCCGCGAAGGTCAGAGAGGAACCGGCATAGATCCCCCAGGAAAACACATTCACCATCCTGCACGCGATGACGTCCATCGTCGAATTCCTCCTTGTCGATACAGGTGACCGCCAGGCTGTTGGCGCCCAGTGCCCTGGCGATCCGGCTCTCGGTGACGAAGAAGACCTCCTTCACTCCGAGCGTCGAAAGCGCTGCCGCGGCCATCGGAAGCAGCGCGAACTGGTCACCGACACCCTGCTCCTCCATGAGAAAGACCCGTTCGCGGCCGGCCAGGTTTTCGGGGGACGCGTTCTCGAGCGGCACCGCACCGCGGTTCGATTTCGGGTGGCGTGCGGCGTAGGGCTCCCAGGCCCGGTCATAGTCGCCACGACGCAGAAGGAAGGAGCCCATAACCTTGCCGAGCGCGTTGGCCGCGTGATCGGAGACAAAGGAGGCCTCCTCGTAGGTGGCGAGCGCATCGTCATCCCGGCCGAGGTCCTGTTCGATGTTGGAGCGTACCATCAGCCCGCGCTGGTAATCCTCGGGGCGCTGGAATTCATGATCCTCGAACTCCGCCAGCGCCTCATCGAATTTGCCGAGGACGCGAAGCGCGTTCATGCGCATGACGACCAGCTCGTCGCTGGCCTCCTCCTCGAGCAGCGTCCGGGCGCGGTCGAGAACGCTATGGTAGTCATGCATGAGCATGTCGGCCTTCACCCGGCCGAGGCGGGCCCCACGGGAGGATGGCGCGATCTGGTGAGCCCGAATAAAACAGCTCACGGCTTCGTTGAAGAACTCGGCTTCAAGATATGTCTCGCCTGCGATCCGGTAGAGAGGTTCCGACCGGGCCCGCTCCGCCATATGCAGCACCGCGTCGGCGCAGACCTTGTGGCGGCCCATGCGGCGCATGAGCTCTGCGAACAGGGTGGCCATGGCCTCGTCGGTACTCCCGAGACGGATGGCTTCCTGGAACTCCTGCACCGCGGTGAACGGGTCGGCCATCAGGGTCCTGGCCTTGCCGATGCCGGCGCGGATCTCGTGACTGCCGGGCTTGAGCTTGGCCCCCTCCTGGAAGAACTTCAGCGCGGTCTCTCCCTCCCGTTGGGACAGGGCCACCACACCGAGGATCAGCCACGGGTGGTGACTTTTCACGCCGGCCTGGACCACCTCCGAGGCGTTCCGGCTGGCGGTTGCTGCATCCTTGGCGGGGGAGGGGGCCTCGATGGCCCGATAGGCCTCGTGGATCTTGAGCGCGTTCTCCCCCTTGATGCCGTACTTCTTGGATGCCCGCGCAATCAGCGAGCGGCGTTCCTTCCGCGAATAGCTCATGAAAATGTTCGTCCTTATTGGCTTGAGAAAAAATAGCTGGTGGTCGACGCGTTGCCGAAGTTGCCGCAGGGGCGGTAGCGATGCGCCCGGGACAGATGCTGGATGACGGGCATCACGTTGCCGCGGGCCATCTCCACCCAGACCAGGGGGCGCTGGGCAGAAATCTCGGCGGCCAGCGATTCAAGGATCTCCACCTCGTGGCCGGGCTGATTGATCGTGATGAGATCGACGGACTGGGTGTAGAGAAGACCGGGTAGGTCCTCCCAGCAGGCACCAATCCCGCCCGTGTCGAGCCGACCGTCAGACCTGTTTATCCGGGCTGTATCCGTGACGATTCCCGCGGCTTCGGCATCTGGCTCGACCAGCATGAGCCGGTCCAGGGTCATGTGGTAGTCGAAGTAGAGAAGGTTGTTCCCCCGGTCCGCACCGACCTGGAGCACACGGAGAGGACGATCCTTCCCGAAGCGGTCTTTCAGGGCATCCAGCGCTGGGCGCGCGAAGAACTCGCACTCCGTGTGCACGGCCTGGATCGGATCATCCGGGTTGGAAATCGGCGCATGCAGCGGTTCGCCTTCGTCCGAGCCATGGGGCAGGGATGCAACAGCGGCGGCATTGCGGATCTGCTCGTACCACTGACGGTGCACTGTCTCGACCCAGTCACGGCCGGTGGCAGAACGGGGTCCGGAGCTGTGCTGACCGATCCGATTGATGAAGAAGATCGCCGGGCGCTTTGCACAGCGGAAGGTCTCCCACATCTGATAGTAGAGCTTGAAGTCCTCGCCGGCATTCAGGTCGACGTCGAAACCGAACCGCGCCACGCACTCGGTTTTCATGAAGGCGCCGATCTGGATGGAGAAGTAGGGCTTCACCCCCAGGAACTCCTCGCGCGAGTTCAGCGACACCACCTGGCCTTCTCGGAGGACCGGCTCACCCTGCTGATCGTAGTTGCAGATGAGACCCCAGACCGCGTCCAGATCCGGCTCCGATTTCATGATGTCGCCAAAGGCTTCAAAGGCATTGGGCGCCAGGACATCGTCGGCATCGAGGAAGAACACCCATTCGACACCGGCCCGGGAGGCCTCCTGGATGGCCGAGTTGCGGCGGGCTGAACGCCCGTAGGTCCCGGCGGTGTCATCCATTCCGAACGGGATGATCTCATCGAAGGGCCCCGTGGAGTAGGCTGCTGCGGCCCGGATTGAGGCCAGGCATTGCGTCTGGTACAGCTCCGCATGACCGGGGCCGATGGGCGTGATGACCGCACACTTCATTCAGGGGTTCCTCTGTTCTTTGAGGAACCCTACCATGACGGTGTTAAGCGCGGATTATCGGGCGACGAACGCTCATGAGCACTCACTTCCATAAAGAATATGCCTGAGGCATACACGTCCAGTATTTTTTGCACCCAAAATCGAAAGTGGGTGCAAAAAATATAACTGTTTAGATGTTAAACTATTCTTTTGGCGCGCTGGAGAAGAGCTTGCGGTCGGGCAAAATATTGACCTCTGCATGGATGTGTACAACTTGCGAAGCAGTCAAATGGTGAGCCGTGAAATGCTGAAGGTCGATCTCGACACCCTGTTCCACCGGAGTTCGACACGCGTCGACCAGGATTCAACTGTCGTCAGGGATCACCTGGCCGACGGAAAGATCGTGCGATGGAGAGAACTTCTCGATCTCGGCGTCAGCGCCAATTCCCTTTCGGCAATGATCCGTCGTGGTGACCTGGACCGGATGGAGTGGGGAACTTATCAACTCACTCCGGATCTGCGGCCCGATCCCGAGGAGACACCTGACGTTGAAGACGACAACATGTACCTCGAGCAATTCCAGGAAGTCATTCCGAAGGCTCCGAATGCCGTGATCTGCATGATGAGCGCAGTGGCCTACCACGGCCTGTCGCTGGATGTTCCCCACCAGGTCTGGATCGGGATTCAGCACGGCCGCCGCCCGCCGCGGCTCGACTACCCACCTGTGAAAGCGGTCAAATGGCGAAAGGCGGAGGCATTGAGCCTGGGCGTGGAGACCAAGTCATTCCAGGGGACGGATATCCGCATCACCAATCTCGAGCGCACGGTCACCGACATCTTTCGGTACTCATCAAACCTCCACGATCCCACGCTCCCCCGGAAAGTCCTGAAAACCGCGATGGAAAAACCGGAGTTCGACCGGGAGAAACTTGCGGACTACGCCCGTACCTTCTCGGTCAAGGATCGCATCTGGCAGGATGTGGAGATGCTCGACCTCATGGGGGGAGCGCCTCAGAGCCATCACGCTTCTTCATTTCCTGCCGGGTACCAAAGCAACGGACCCGGAATCGCATGAAAAACATCGGCGCCTCGATCAAGGACAAGCTCAAACAGCAGGCCCGCCAACAACGGGTCACCATGGATTTCATGATGATCCGGTACGCCAACGAGCGCCTTCTCGGTCGCTTGGCCGCATCGCGCTGGGCCGATGACTACTGCCTGAAGGGCGGCATGCTTCTGCCGGCCTGGAATGACGGTGACATGTTCCGACCCACAGCCGACATCGACATCAATGGCCTGAACGATGGTGATCTTGCCGGTTTCAAGGAAATGGTCCTGGCCCTGAGCCAGATGACGCCGGATGACCTCGGATACGACGACGGGATCGACTTCCTGACGGAAACGGTGGCCGACACCTACCAGAGAGAAGGGGGCGCAGACGGCGGGAAGATCGAAATGAAGGCCAAGCTTCACACGTCACCGATCCCGGTGCGGATCGATGTAAGCTTCGGGAATCCGGTGACCCCGTCCGTCGATCATGGCGACTATCCGTGCCTGTTCCGAGCCGACAAGAAGACGCCGCTGCCGATGCCGAAGATCCACATGTATCCGCCGGAGACCGCGGTGTCGGAAAAGCTACATGCCCTGGCCAGTTTCGGATCCTTCAACACGCGCATCAGGGACTACTACGACCTGCACATCCTGTTCGAGAAGTTCGACTTTTCTGATGACATGCTCGCGGAAGCTTTCCAGAAGACCTTTGCCAAGCAGGAGCGCGACCTGCCGGATGACCTACCGGCGCTGTCCGAGGAATACGCCGAGGAGAACCGCGGCAAATGGGCCAAGTTCAACGAGAGCACCAACCTCAGGGACGCGGTTCCTGATTTCCACGATGTCGTGACGACCATCAGGGACCGATTGACCACGCCGCTCGATCTCGCGCGAGAGGGCTCGGCCGGTTATTCGCCGGCCTGACCCTGGATGTCTTCCATGATGCTGTCGCGCAGGTTGTCGAGATAGGCGGGCTCCAGTTCGCCGGGCGAACGGGACGTTCCCGCAACCTCGATGCTTTCCTGGATCCGATCATACTGGATCCACAGGAAGTACCCGCCGAACGATGACAGGACGGCCCAAAGGGCCAGGATCATCATGGCAAGCGACATGGACCTGGGCGTCTTGTGAACGTGCCGGATAACCTCCGGGGCGGGCTCCTCGGCCGGCTGGGGCATGGGTGCTGGTGTTTCCGGCCGGGGCGCCGACTGGATCGGGGTCACCCGGACACGCCCGTCCCGGAGGTGGACCGTTGCGTATTCGGCACCCTGGAAATGGTCGTGGAGGGGGCTTGCGACCAGGTACTCGGGGATGGTGAGCTCACCTGCATAGGAGGGAACGTCACGGATTTCGATCCCGCCGCCCTCGGTGACCGACACCGCCTCGGCCCGGTATCTTTCCCCGGTATCGCCATCGACATCCACGATCATCTCCTGACCGGTCCGACGGATCGGAGACAGCAACGTACGCGCCGGCGGCTCTGCGGCTTGCCGCGGTTCGGGGGTCTTTTCCGGGACCTGTTCAATGATGGGATCGGCTTCCGTTTCCGGCTCCGGTGCGGGTTCGGGCGCCGGAGCCGGATCCGGGACCGGTTCCCGACGCAAGTGCCGGATACCGTTGCTCTCATCGAACCGCTCGGCAGGGACCGCCTCCGGAACAGGGTCCGGGACGAAGGTATCCCGTGCCGCCGGAGCTTCCGGGATTACCTCTTGATGGACCTCTTGATGAACCTCTTGATGATGAACCTTCTGAGGAACCTCCTCGATCACGGACGTTGTCGGAACTGGATCAGGTTCCCGCGCGATGCCTTCCGGCCCCTCGAAGGTGTCTTCGAATGAGCTCTCATCGACAGGGTGCTCAGTCCCCGAGGGATATTCGGGCGACATGACATCGTCGAAATCGGTGTCCGCGTCTTCGGGATCGTCTTCCGGTCGGTCTGCCGGGATGACATCCCCGTGCATTGCCGCCCCGGGGTCGAGGCCCTCGTCCAGCGCGTACTGGTAATTCATGGTGTAGCTTTCGGCATCGTGGCAAAGATCACCGTGATGGATCTCTTCCTCGACCTTCTTCACGATGGCCTGTTCCTGGCTGAACCTCAGCCGCCGGGATCCGTATCCCTGGATGGCGGGAACGACCAGGAGCTCCTCCCGGGCGATGCCGTCGGCTTCCCCGATGTCCGCCAGCCGGTCCGGGATCTCTTCCTTTCGGAGTGGATGAATGGTGAGTTCAGCGTTCCGTCCAGTCTCCCGGGTGTCGACTGCGATGACAGTGACCATGTTGTCCGGCCAGTCCTCGGAGATGGCGCGCAGCTCTTCGGTGTCCTGGATGAAAAGAAAGTAGTCGTATGCTTCGTTCATGAAATTGCTCATTCGATGGCTCCAAACGCGTCGCGCTGGAAAATTCCTGAAATCTCTTCGACGGCGCCCTGGACCGATGCGGCGTTTACCGGGACAACCGAGTGGATCGGACCACATTCATCGTAATAGCGATCCGGGATTTCGTTCTCCGTCTCCCACATGCACAGGCAGGCATCGGCGCCGCCATGCGACATGAAGAATTCCGACAGAAGAGATTGCTTCGGCGGCAGCAGGAATGTTTCCGGCGCGGCTTCGGGGATTTCGGGCAACGTGATCGACACGCCGTGTGCGATTTCCTGACACAGAAGGCCTTCGAGCTCGAAAGACGGATCCCCGAACAGACGGTATAGCACCGGGCCCAGATCATTCCCCGTGGGGACATCGAGCGAAAGGATATTCCCGTTCCGAACGGCCCCGTAGCGCGCCATTTCGTCGGAAAAGATGGACGTGATCCGGTCGATCAGGTTCTGCACCAGCGTCCGGCGGAAGGGCGAGGATGAAAACGCCCGTTTCAGGCTGCAGCCCTCGGCGTCGATGCGGTCGCCACAGTGCTCAGCGATGGCGTTGATGCGCTCGACATCATCCTCTTCGAGGCGAACGAGTTCTTCCGGAAAGTAGGAGACATCGGTCTCGGGCAGTCGATACAGGGGCGTGCTCTCGTAGGCCCGCTCAAGGACACCCTTCACGGCGGCTTCCACCATGTCGTTGAGGAAGGCGCAGAGTTGCTCCGGCGCACGCAGGCGGATCTCGATGCAGGGCTTGCCGCCGGACGTGCGAATGGCCGGCGGGGAAGGGAGGGATTTCAGTCTCCGCGTGACTTTGGCCGGCACATCGGCATAGATCTGCGGCAGAACACTGTCCATCTCGTCCAGTTGGCCGATCACACAGAAGATGCCGGCCGCCATGCTTTCCCAGTCGGCATGATCACCAACCTCGGCCGCGTTTCGCGCACTCCTGGCCGATGTTGCCGAGAGCACGACACCTGACATGATCTTGGTGCGCAGGAGCGCCAGTGTTCCCGGTGTGATATCTTGAGTCCTGTTGTCGGAGAAACCGATGGACACGGGGCTCAGTCCGGAAGCCTCGACGCCTTGCAGAACTTCCTCGATCATGGCTGCGCCATGGGATTCCTCACCCTGAAGAACATCGGTGTCTTCGGGATGGCAGCCGAAAAGGGCCTCCCAAAGAGCAAAGGGTCCCGCACGGCGGATGTATTCTTCCATTGCGACAGTCATTGAGCAGCTATTCTTGTCTATCTGGGGTACGGCCTACACATTACCTGGATGCATGTCAACAAGTTAAGATAAGGATACATCGGCCGTTGTGATTGACTTCCTGGCGCGTTTATCTTACAAATATAGCAGAACAAAAGGCCATGGCCGGCCTCTGAGGATTGAATGAGCGAGAACACCCGAGAACTGTCGAACATCCTGTCGGACGCCGAGCGTATTGCGCGGGACAACAGCCACTCCAGCACCACCGCAGAGCACCTTCTCCTGTCCATCATGGAAGATGACAGCGTCAAGGATGCCATCGCGGCCTGCGATGCACCCGTTGATCGGATCCGCGAACTGGTGCAAAGCTTCGTCGTGAGCGGTATGGACAAACTGAAGTCGGATCCGGCCCAGACGCCTGAGGCGGACGATAGCGTGAACAAGATCATGCGCCGGGCACGGATCCTGGCCCAGACGGATAGTGGCAGCGCGCAACTCAACAATCTTCGGGTCCTGACGGCCCTAATCGCCGAGAATGGCCAGTGGTCGTCGGCCCTTCTCGCTCAGCACGGCGTGACCCGGTTTGATGTGGTCAACTGGGCGAAACATGGCGTGACCAAGAGCGAAGCCATTTCGGCCAAGGCCGACGGCGGGCCTGGCCGAGAGGCAAGTACGGTCGGCCATAGGAATGGATCCCGGAAAAAGGCAGGGCGAGCGCTCGAAGACTTCCTGCTGAGCTACACACGAAACCTGACCGAACTGGCGCTCGAGGGGCAGATTGCGCCCGTCATCGGACGCGCGTCGGAGATCGAACGGACTGTGCGGATCCTCAGTCGCAAGGAAAAATCGAACCCGGTCTTCGTCGGGGATCCCGGTGTCGGCAAGACCAAGCTCGCCGAGGGGCTCGCCCTGCAGATCGCCGAAGGTCGTGCACCGGACGTACTCAAGAACCGGCAGCTGATCGAAGTGGATATGGCGGCGTTGATGTCAGGCTGCAAGTTCCGCGGTGATTTCGAGGAGCGCGTGAAGAAGCTCATCGGGATCGCGGAATCCGATCCGACCATCATCCTGTTCATCGACGAGATCCACAGCATCCTCGAGATCGGGGACAGCGGTGGTGATACCATGGGCGCCGGCGACATCATGAAGCCCGCCCTCTCGCGCGGAAACATCTCCGTCATCGGCGCAACGACATTCAAGGAGTACCGCTCGGTCTTCGAAAAGGACCCGGCACTGTCGCGTCGTTTCCAGAAGGTGATGGTCGAGGAGCCCGACCGGGACACCGCCATCGAAATCGTCGAGAAGGCAGCCGATGGCCTGTCAGACCACCACGGCGTCTCGTTTTCAGAAGACATCATCGAACACGCGGTCGACCTGTCGATCCGCTACATCCGGGATCGCAAGCTTCCGGACAAGGCGCTCGACCTGCTCGACGAGACCGCAGCCGGCTACAGTTCCGCCGAGGGCAAACGCGTGTCCCCGGATGTCGTCTCGCGCGAAGCGCTGGAAAAATCAGCCGAACTCATGACAGGTGTTCCGGTGGTCACCGGTGGTGCCACAGAGATCGACATCCTGCGGGATCTCGATGCCACCCTGGCCTCGAGGATCTTCGGTCAGCGTGATGCGGTGTCAACCGTGAGCCGTGCCATCAAGGTGGCGCGCGCAGGTCTGCGCGAAAGCGAGCGCCCCATCGGCAGCTTCCTGTTCGTCGGCCCCACCGGTGTCGGCAAGACCGAGCTGACGCGCAGCCTGTCCGAAGCCATGGGGCTCGAGCTGATCCGGTTCGACATGTCGGAGTACATGGAGAAGCACTCCGTGGCTCGCCTGATCGGGGCCCCTCCGGGGTACGTGGGTCACACCACCGGCGGGCAACTGACCGAAGCTGTCCAGAAGAACCCCTATAGCGTCGTGCTTCTGGACGAGATCGAGAAAGCTCACCCCGACATCGCGGACACGCTCCTGCAGGTGATGGATCACGGCACGCTCACCGATGCACAGGGACGCAAGATCGATTTCAGGAACACGATCATCATCCTGACGTCGAACGCAGGCGCCTCCGCAATGGCCAAGCCCGGGATCGGCTTCGGGAGCAGCACGCCCAGCGCACCCGAAGACAATCCCGAAATCGAGAATGTCTTCCGTCCCGAGTTCCGAAACCGTCTGGATGCCATCGTCTCTTTCCATCAGCTGCCGCGGGAAGCCGTCAGCCAGATCGTCGACGCCATGATCGCCGATCTGGAGGAGCGCCTGGCGGATAAGCAGGTGACCCTGGACATCACGCCCGAAGCACGAGACTGGCTGGCCAAGAAGGGGCACAGCTCCACCATGGGCGCCCGTCCGATGGGCCGGCTGATTTACCAGCAGATCAGCACCCCGCTGTCCGAAGAGGTCCTCTTCGGCGCTCTGGCGGGCGGTGGCATGGCATCCGTATCCGTGGACACGGACAGCGATGAACTCAAGATCGCGGCGGTGGCGGACTGATGCGACGGGAACTTCGCCGGATCGGGTTCAAGGCGAGAGGCTGGATCGGGGCCAAGGTCGTCGACCTTGGTCTGCTGATCGCCGGCCCAAGGTGGCGAAAACGTTTCTATGCGCATGCGGCCCGCATTCACGAGAAACAGAGACGCCGGCTGGCTGATATGGTGCGTGGCCAGTGATTGTCGGTAGCTACTGCCATCGAAGGCTGAGAGCGGATCCGAGACATAGGGTCAAGGAGCATCGCAAGGGTGAACGAGAAGCCTGCGACCAATCCGGCACCTCGAACGGCTAGAGCCCAAGAGTCTGGTCCCATCGGCCTCCTTTCTTTCGTCGGTTCCCCAATCTGATTTTTCAGAAACCGGGGAATTTCCATGACCAAGAACCAGAACCTCAAGCGCAATTTCGCACACTTTCTCGCAGGCCTGGCCGAAATCGGGGATCGAGTTGGACCGGGCTCGAGCTATCATGCCGGCCGCGTTATTCGTGACGCGGCCAACTCAGTCTCGGATCCAGAAGATCTCGAGCTGCTACTCAAGGTTCGTGGAACAGCGGACTCCGGGGTCGAGGGGTCGAACCTGGATTTCGTGGCGGTGATCGACAGAGTGGAGCAGCCCGATCCTAGGCAGATCATGTCAGACGACACGCCCGGATCCGAGACTGTTCAACTTTGGAATATCGCTTCGGTTGTGACAGGGCTCAAGTTGGCCTCCGAAGCAAGTTGCTGGGAGGGGAACGGGATCCGGGAATACTCGGAAATGTTGGATGACTTTGTCTTGAGCCTTTCCCGGAACGCCGATGGTGATCTGGGCGTCGATCCGCGGATATCCAATGATATTGTTCATGAGATGGTCACAGTCGGCCATCTGAGAGAGACCGAAGAAAATCGATACTGCCTCACGGAGCACGGACTACACGGTTACCTGGACCAACTTCACCTTCGCGTTCTGGCCGGCGTCTATCCCTTGAACGAGCTCATGAAACGCGTCGAGTTCCTCGAAGGTGTCGAAGACGCGAGTATCCCGGTTGGGAACAGTCAGGACTGGTCCTTCGACAACCTTCCGCACTTCGTTGAAACCGAACCCAGCATTGAAGAACTCCGTGAGAGAATTTGGAATCTTGAGCCGGAAACGATCCTTCAAAGGGCCTTCCCCGAAACAATGTTCGAGCGCGAGTTTGAAGGGATACTACACTACTGCCCAGATGCTAGGCGGGACATGGAGATGTCATTCTGAACCAGCTGACGGTTGAGGTTCCTGCCACACCAGGAATTAACGCGCCCTGAAGTCTGAAGCCGCACCTGGATCCTGACATTTCCGACGGACGGCTTCATGACACTCATCATCGGCATCATTCTCGTAATTGGGCTCGTTTTCGGTGGCTTCGTGCTATCCGGGGGCAAGTTCGACATCATCCTGCACGCACTTCCCTTCGAGGGCATGATGATCGGTGGCGCCGCCATCGGCTCCTTCGTGATCGCGAACAGCATCCCGCTCATCAAGCAAAGCGCGGCAGGCGTTCTTAAGGTTGCCAAGGGCGCGAAGTGGAAGTCACAGGATTACTCCGATCTTCTGCTGATGATGTTCGAGCTCACACGCCTCTACAAGCAGCGGGGCCCCCAGGGGATCGATCCACACATCGAGAAGCCCGAGGAAAGCGAGATCTTCGGTCGCTACCCGAAGATCCAGAAAGACCACCATGCGATGGACCTGATCACGGATACCTTCCGCTCGATCACGCTGGGTCTCGTTGAGCCCATGCAGGTCGAAGACCACATCGAGAAGCAGCTGAAGAAGCACCACCACGAAGCCCTGGCACCAGCCGGATCCATCCAGCAGATGGCGGACGGCCTGCCGGCCATCGGCATCGTTGCCGCCGTTCTGGGCGTGATCAAGACAATGTCCTCCATCGACAAGCCGCCGGAGGTCCTTGGGGGCATGATCGGCGGCGCCCTCGTCGGGACGTTTCTCGGCGTCTATCTCGCCTACGGCTTCGTCGCGCCGCTTGCCGGCCGCCTGACGCAGATCGAGGAAGAAGACAGCGCATTCCTCAAGGTGATCCGGGACGTCATCGTCGCCACCGCGCATGGCCACCCGCCGGTGATCGCCATCGAACTCGGCCGCGGCGCGGTTCCCAGCAAGATGCAACCGACCTTCTCCGAAGTCGAGCAGTCGCAGCAAGAGGCGCCGAAACTCGCCTGACGAGGATTTCATCGCGCCAACCTATTTGACGGGGAAGACCCAGGAGGACTGAAAATGGCAGGGCAGACACTTGTGGCGGCCATCATGGCGCTCATACCGACCTTCGAGCAGACACTCGACACGGACATTATCGTGAACGACACCGGGTACACCGGCCTCGAAGCCAAGGAGTGGAAGCGGGAGCAGGCATGCGATGCGCTGGGCATGCAGACCTGCGACATCCCGATTGCCTACTTCAGCTATGTCACGCACCCGGACGGCTACAGCCGGGTCATGGATTTCACGATGCCCGACGGCAGGACCGGAAGCATATGTTTCCTGAACATGCCCGTGGGCTCCAATGAAACCCATGCGACCCTCTCCTACGTCGCCTCCCGTTTGCCGAACCTGGATTTCACCTTCGAGAACCAGCGCGCCGTCTACGATCCCTCCAGTGAAGACGTTCGGGCCTTCAACCTCCTGATGCAGATTTCGAACTGTGCTGGAACCGCCTGGATCTCGGATTCGAACTCCGCGAACCTGGATCGCGATATCGCTTTCTCTGCCATGATGCTCGGTCTTGGCGGCGGAGACCCGAGCTTTCTGGCGGAGGCCGGCGACACCGCCGTGCGGTATATTGTCGACGGAATGCACTCCAATGTCGGGATGGATGCGGTCGGGCACGCCCAGCGTGTACTGACGGAGCACTGGAAGTACGAAGTCGCGGCCGCTCTGGAGGCTGAATGCGGACAGAGCGTCATTGGCGGGATGGGACCGCCGGTCACGGTGGTGGAAGAAAGCGGCCCGCTTTTCACCGCCCCAAAGCCGGCAGGGACCATGGCCGCTCGACTGGATGCGCATGGAGGCGGATCATCGGCACTTCCGCCGGCCCTGGGGGATGCCCTTTCGGACGTTCCGGGAAATGTCGGGCAGGTTCCACCTTTGAGCGATGCCACGATGGATGCCCTTTTCGGGATCCATGAATGCATGGAGAGCTCGAGTGCCACGGGGACCGCGCAGATCCAGAGCATTGCGGTCACCCAGGAGCTCCTAGAGTACATCATCCCGTCCTTCCCGAAAATCTACGTGATGGGCCTGCAGGGAGATCCCCTGGCAGACGGGGTCCTGCCAGGAGACCGTCGACTGTCCCTGGACGACGCGCCGGGTCACAGGGGTCTCTACCCGTTTTACGAGGACATGCTGGACTACACGGCGTTCGAAGTGTTCGACGGAGACGGCGCGGCTGCCCTACGGTATGCTTGGGACAGAGCGAACCGCATGGCGGGAACCGCGCGGTGACGCCTACTGAACGCCGCGCCGATGACGTTTCCTTAATTCGGCGTGGCTAACTCTCTCCAAGAATAAACGAGAGGGCAGGCATTCCATGAGTGAGGCAGCTAAGAAAAAGGTTCTGGTCGTCGATGACTACCATACGATGATCCGGATCATAAAAAAACTGCTCGTCGAGATCGGTTTCGACGATATCGATGTCGCCTCGGACGGAGAAGAGGCACTCCAAATGATCGGATCCGAAGACTATGATCTCGTCATCAGCGATTGGAACATGGACAAGATGACCGGTCTGGAGCTTCTCGAGGCTGTTCGCGAAGATCCGAAGACGAAATCGCTCCCCTTCATCATGGTTACCGCTGAATCCAAGCCGGCGAACGTTCTCGCAGCGAAGAATGCCGGCGTATCCAATTACCTGGTGAAACCCTTCACTCCGGCGACGATCAGGGAGAAGATCGAAAGCGTCCTCGGCCCCCTGGACTGAAGACCAGCCAGCGCGAAAGGGGGCCTTCTTGGCGGAAGAAACAGACTTCAAGACAACGGAAAAACGGATCCGTGAAACGCGTGAGGGAGAAGCCTTCCTTGCCGCGTTCGAGGCACGGATCCGAACCGAAATGCTGCGCGGGGTCGAGAACTATCTCGCCAAGGAGCGCGAAATGCCGCCTTCGTCTGAAGTATCTGATCCTCCCGAAGGATCGGAGCTCGATCTGGCCGCGGTCGTCAGACACATCTTCGAGAAGATCAACGATACCCGGAGAGAACTCGAAGCGCTCACGAACATGGCACGTGAGCGGGATTCCACGTCATTCAACGGCGTCGGAGACGAGCTCGAGGCGATCACTCACGATACCGAGCAGGCGACGACGAACATCATGAACCGTGTCGATGACATCGAGGATGTCGTCCGTGCCATCCGGACGAACGGCATCCATCAGGATGATCTCGACCGGATCCTGAAAAGTTGCAGCGATATCACGTTGGCCTGCAGCTTCCAGGACATCACGGGACAACGGGTTCAGAAGGTCGTCGAGGTCATCGAAAGCATCGACGGTCAGCTCTCCAAGATCGAAACCCAGCTTGGTGGCGAGGGCGGATATTCACCAAAAGCGCAAAAAGCCTACCGGAAAACACAACGTGAGAAGGGCCTTCTGAATGGTCCCGCACTGCCCGAAGAGCCCGTCGGACAGGATGAAATCGACGAGCTCTTCAGGACAGCAGAAGAAGCTCCCTTCAACCCGTCTGCGGAAGAAGAGTCCTGAAGAGGTGAAGGCGTCCCGAGGACTCTTTTCCGCGTATCGACGCAGCCTGGAAGCGAAAGGTCACCCGTGTTCTGGACCTTGAAGCTTCCGTCTGGACGCAGGGTTGTCTGCCTGCGAAGGTCAACCTTCGAAGGAGCGAAATCAATCGTGCGAAATCGCGGTCCTGAGGGCCGATCAGACGCCGGCCGGCACCTTCCTGACGTCCATGGCCGCAGAGATGACCTCCAGGATGTCCTCCGGACTATTGTCCTCGCTGTCGCAGAAGACAGGCATCTGCTCCACGCCCGGCATGTAGTAGGCCTCGAAATCCAGTGTCCGCCCGGTGCGCACTCCTTCGACCCATTCGTCGAGCGTGACCTGAATCAGGAACTGTTCGTCTTCTTCGACGGCTTCGACCTGCAGGCGCCGGTGTTCGCCACCGCCTTCGAAAGGGATATCCCACCTCAGGTCGGGGTCCGAATTTTCAGGAAATTCCTCTCCCAGTCCCATGGCCGCACGAAACGCCTCGATCCGCATCTTGCCGATTTCCATTTCTCACCTCAATATATTGCGTCGAAGATAACTTAATACACAAAATATAGTAAGTCAAATGTTTACCGGCACTGAATATGGGGCAGGCACTTTGTGAACTGCAGCCTGAGGATCTCGATGGAACGACGCAATTTCATAAAGTCAGCCGCCTGTTTCAGTATTTTGGGCGCTACCGCCGGGCGGGCCCAAGAACGCGTGGTCATCCAGCCCAACACCGAGCTGGCGCTGCGCAGTGACCTTTATGCGCGCCTGGCGAGGAATGGTCCCTTCACACCGGCCCGTGTCCCGGTTCGGGTCACCGAGGAGAAAACCGGCCGTTCGACGCTCGTATACGTCTCGCCAGACGTGACGTCGGCCAAGCTTGTTGTCTTCAGCCATGGGGTCGTCGCGAAACCCCGGGTCTATGCGCCACTCCTCGAGTTCCTCACGACCCACGGGTTCTGCGTTGTTGCGCCGCTCCATGTTGATGGACAGGTCCAGGATCTCCGTACGCGCGAGACCGATGAAGGATGGCGTTTTCCAGAGTTGATGGAGGATATGCGGATCTGGGAGCGGCGCATGCAAGACTGCCTCGATGCGCGGGATTCACATGACCGGATCGGGAAAACCATAAATATCGAGATCGATGCCTCCTACCCGATTTTCATGGGGCACTCCTTCGGCGCCATGACCGGCCTCTTGCTGTCGGGAGCACGGGTTGGAACGCTTGGCGGCCTTGCCGCCGGCCAGGATACCGATTGGGCCGGTCGCATTCTGCTCAGTCCGCCGGGGAATGGCGTCTTTGGCCTCACGCAGAAGTCCTGGGCCAGCCTGTCATCGCCAACGCTGACCATCACCAATGCCCAGGACCAGGGCATCATCCATCAGCCGCCGACCGCCAAGTTGGATTCCTACTTCCAGTCTCCCGAAGGCTATCGGCACCTCGGGTACCTGGAAGGCGGCGGACCGTCGATATACAGTGGCCAACGGGCTCGCCCCAAGACAAAGGAGTACTTCCTCTTTTTCGACCTCAGAGGCGCGGTGGGCGCCTTCGTGGCGGCCTATGGGACCAGGGATACGGAAGCGTTCCAAGGCCTCTATGACGGATCCATTGAGGATCGGTCATACCGCCTGATCGCGATCAGGAGCCGCTAGATGTTCGCGTACCAGAACAGTTGTTCGTTCAACTCGTCATCGGATAGATCGTCTTCCAGGACCCGCATGATCGTCAGGCTCAACATGGCATCTATGACCTCGATGGGGTCGACGAATGGCTCGACGCGCATGCTTCCGTGCAAGTCAGCCGGCACGCGACAGATGAACGGCGGCCCGTCGACCATGGCGTAAGCCATGACCATGGCATAGAAGGCGTAGTCGCCGGCCGGCAAGGTATTCGGGACCTTGAAAATGAGCGACCCGGGCATCAGGTTGAAGCTGCGGCAGTAGTGCTTCTTTTGAAGGAAGTCTGGCGCAACATCCAGGAGGTCGTCCAAAAGAGTTTGTCGATCCTCGCATGGATAGAGGAGGTTGACGTCCTCGATCCGCCCGTCCGGCAGCTTTATGAAGCTTTCGCCTTCCTTGAGAATGATCGCGCCGGAATCCCGCTCTTCCTGAGGGAGAACCCGGAACGTGGCCTCACCGTCCTTCCACGCCAGTTCTGGCCTTCCGGCCAAGGTATCGATGAGGAATTCCTTCAAGTTCGTGTCACCACGTTCTTCGGGGAACATCTGAGAGCGGCGACGACCTATTTCGACAATTTTCCTGGACATGCTTATTGAATAGATGTTAATCTTCCTGCAGTCAATCTTTAGCTGGCGGGATGAAGCAGAAAGTTGGCTGATCCAAGAACAAGCAGGTGGCGGTGCCAAATGTATCTCGCTGAAGTCGTGAACCAGATACTGGCAGAACTCGAACATCCTGATTTTGCCAAGGCGACGGCCCGAATCCCGCATGTAGCCGGCATAAACTTCGTCCTCGATCACTCCCGGGTGCTCATGCGCGACTACGATCTCTATGCGTTCGACCGCAGTGCGCTGGTGGCCGCATCGGATCTGAAGACGGAGCGACAGGAAGGCCTGGAGGCCATCGCCGAGAAGGTTCTGGAAACCCCGCGCAGATTGTTCATGGAAACCAACTGGGCGGACCGTCAGCGCGCTTTCTCCCGTGTGCCGACGATGCCCAGCGTCGATGTCCCGGTCGACTATGGCCAGCCTGTCCGTGTCGGCATCTGCCTGGATGTGCATGGCGGCGGGCGCGCGACGCTGCAGACCGCCTGGATTCATCCTCTCAACACCATGCGTGACCTTGCAGACGACGGGTTCCTGGCGGAGATCGAGTGTCCAAAAAAGTCCCGGAAGACTCTGAAAAGGCTCCTGACGTTGAACTGGTCAATTTTCAGGATCGAGATCGACGTCAATCGTCGGTCCCATCTGACGAAGAAGGAATTCATCGAAGAATGCAGAGCGGGGAATGCCGACTTCCTACCGTTTCTGGAAGCGCAGAAGGCCATTTCCGGAACGCTTGGAGAGAAGGCCATCATTGACCGGGCTTTCGCCCTGTACAGACTCAATTGCATCTGCCGCTATCGTGTCGACCCGGCGGCCGGTGACTACCTGCATGAGATGGCCGCCCTCGCCCGGAACGAAATGGAGGCGATGCTCGACACCTTCCGCAGTGACCTGGACGGAGAAATCATATTCGGAATTGCCATGGCCGCCTTGCTTGAACTCGACGATGTCGACGTTCGCCCTGCGGGAAAGACATCCGCAACGGGAGGAAAGAATTCCCGTGCTCGCAAACGCACCCGAGGGAAGCAAGGACCGGAAAGGTTGGGGGTCGTGTCCCTCGACATCGACAAAGACATCGTCTCAAGTCATTTCCGAAGTTCAAAGACCGAAGGTCAGGTATCTTTCGACGCGGGTGGCGCAGCGCGCCGCAGCCCGGTGGCCCACCCTGTCTCCGGACATCTCTTCCGGGCGCGGAACGGCAAGGTGGTGTACCGTAAACCGCATTGGCGCGGGAAGGATGTTCGCAAAAGGATTGCAAAGGTTAGGCGGAGATGAATTCATTGACAGGACGCCAGGGTGGATGTATTCGGACACTATCAATTCTTGAGGTATCCATTCATGACAAGTTCAGTTGCCCTGAGCAATGCGGAGGTCATCGACCAGGCCAAGTCCGTGTTCAACTGCAGCCAGCGCGAATTGGCGCGTATCCTGATGCATAGCAAGGATCAGGTCTACCGCTGGAAAACGAACCAGTCCCGCATGCCGGCCGACGTCCGCGCCCGGCTGGAGACTCTGATTTCCCACGTTCAGTCGGGAAGCGGGGTCAACACGATCATGCTGTCACTTAGTCATCGGTCTCCGGACGAAGGGGCGACGCAGATGCAGGAGTTCTTCGACGAGATGGCCTCGAAGCACGAGCTTTTCGAGGAAATCATGCCCTTCGGCTTCGACGTGCGCGAACTGACGGCGACCCTGAAGGAGTTCGGCTTTTTCGTCCCTGACGATGCCTTGCCGACCGACCGACAGAAAACTCACCAGGTGCGCAACATCTTTTCCGCGTTCCTGAATTCGCTCGATATCCTGCACCAGTGGATGGAGACCTTCCTCGTCGACAAGTCCGAGCGCTCGGCCCTTGACTGCGAGAGCGTTCTCGCAGCCAAGGGAAAGCTGCAGGGCCACATCATCAAGCTGGCCATCGCCAAGATGGACATCGATTCCGTGAACCTGCATTTCCTGGATCGAAGCATCTTCTCGGAGAAGAAGCGCGACACCTTGTCGGCAGTCAACTCCGACATCAAGAGCTTCCTGGAGGCCTATCGGGGAGAGGGCTATGCCTTGATGCGCAACCCCTTCCGGATCACTGAGGCCGACAACGACTCGCTGTTTTTCGAAATGGACAGCGCCGAGAACGCATCCGAGCACGACATCACCCAGTACTTCACGCTCGCACAAAGAACGATCCTCCGCGAGGTCAGGGCACTTCGGAAGATCATGGAGCCAGGCGGTCGATAACGGGCACTGTCACCTTCTTGGACAACTGAATCAGGGCGGCGATGCACATAGTGTCGTCGCCCTTTCGGTTCACGCCGATGCGGCGGCCTATGGATCTTTTTTCCCGTCTGAGATCTGTGCCATGCAATCCGGGTAGTTTTCATAGAGGATGGTGTATTCCTCGAAGACCTCTCCATCTTCCAGGAACATCACGAACTGGCTGTACAGGCCCTCGGGGACGTTCTGCGCCGCGGAGTGGAACACAACATGCCCTTGCGTCCGGAGCCTATCGGCCAGCGCCTGGATCTGGATTTCGCTCCTGTAGTCGCCGTCGATCTCCACGGCGAAGGAGCCGACATCGTCCATGAACGGCAGGAGCCGATCCTCGATGGTCTCGGAAACCAGAAGCTCGACAGCGGCGCCTTGAGTGTCCCGCCTGGGAGAATGCCCACCGAGCGCACAAACGCCGGTTTCGGGGGTCGCGACGGCCTCGAAGCGCGCCCAAAGATCGCTCGCCCTGGGAACCCTCACCAACGAGACTTCAGGGTTCTTCGTCGTGCCAATCCCGAGATCACGGCTCCTTTCGAAGTCGACCACGAGATCAGCGGCGGGAGTCCCCATGGGCAAACCGAGCGTGACGCTTCCCCCATCATCTTGCTGGGCCGATGCTGCGGCTGTAAAAGTGAGACCTGCGATCAGCGCCGGTACCGAAAACCTGAAAATATCCATCGTCTCAATCTCTCGTTTAAAGTTCACCGCAAATCTATATGGGAAGAGTATTGAGAGGATTTATGTCGATGGAGACCAACCGGAACCTGCTTGCAGCTGTATCGCTGATTGCCGTGCTGTCTCCGAACCTGGGAGTTGCGGCAGGATCCACGGATCCATCGGCGGATACCGAGGCTCCGAGCAGAAACCTTATCCAGGAGATCCCAGGACACAAAAGATCGCCGGAAGAGAGCGCAATCCTCGACCGCATGCGGAGCCAACTGGAGGAAATGGCAGAGGGCGGGCGCCCTGATAGGGAGGCCACAGACGGGGCGGAGGGTGCGCGTGCGGCCCAGCCACGCTCAGTGGATGTGCCGGATCCCGGCGATCTTCCCGACCCTCAGGATACTTCGGAAGAAAGGCCGTCGGTGTCGGAACGCGCTGCGATCCAGAAAGCCTTGTCGGCTCTACCGGGGGACATCCTTGAAAAGGACGCGACCGACATCGACCGGGCCATGGTCCTCAGGGTCGTGTGTGGCGATGGGGACTCAATGATCGGGACCCCAGAACGACGCGAACAATTTCAGGAAGCTCGCGCCGTTCTGTGTTCCAGCGATTGAAGGCCGCTCACTGGATCAGGAGATCGTCCAGAGATTTTCCCTGATCGAGAGCGTCGATGACCCACTGGGGCTTCCGTCCGCGACCGGTCCAGGTCTTCGACGGGTCGTCGGGGTTCGCGTACTTGGGAATACCCTTCGTCTTCTTGGCGGTATTGCCGTTCGTTGTCAGCTGATCGAGCGAGAAGCCGTATTGCTCTTCGATCTTTTTCAGAGCGGCGCGCGCTTCGTTCTTGCGCTCGACCTCACGCTTCTCGAGTTGAGCGTCAATATCCGCGCGCAACTGCAGGAGCTGTTCGCGGTTCATTTCGAGGAGTTTGTCTGAATTCATTGTATTGTCTCGGTTTGCTTTGACAGGTGCACAAGCGCCACTAAAGCGTTCAGCACCAAGTTGCAAACCGAGACAACAAACTCAATGCCGAACCTTACCCGGTTTCCTGAAGAAACGTGGGGAAGGCGACGTTCAGGTCATCTTCCTTTTTGGATCTGGCTTCCGGTTCACGGTTAGCTTCAGAGCCCTCACTTTCCGCAGTGGCGTCCGAGCTCTCTGCTTCCTGGGCGCCATCCTCCGCGGCCAGCATCGCGATATCGTCGACGTTCTGCTCGGCCCCGTCTTCAGTCTCGCCGGCGATTTCGGAAGCGAGATCCGAGACCAAGTCGGCATGGGGATCGTCTTCGGGCGATGGTTCGTCGTCGGCCTCATTTTCGAGATCTTCCGGCTCATCCTCGGAGGCCAGATCCGCTTCGTCCTGCGCTTCCTGCAGAAAGTCCGTTTCGTCGGTGTCGTCCGACGCTTCGGAAACTTCCGAGGTGACCTCGTCTGCAGTGCTCTTATCGTCAGCATCCCCTTCGGATTCCTCCGACATGGTGACATCGGTCACATCGGCGTCGTCTGCCTCGCTTTTGGCGCCATCCGCGTCATCAACCGACGGACCCTGAGCATCTTCGTCGCTCTCGGATCCTGCCTCCGAGGTTTCGGCATCCGAATTCGCGGTCTCGATGTCCTGGGCCGACGCGGCTTCGGGCATTGCGGTTTCGGATCCCTGCACCTGGGACGTCTCCACGGTCACCATGGTATCGTCGGCAACGGGGGCATCGGCCGCCGCAGCATCGTCGACATTCTCGGCCTGCGGTGCCTCCACTTCGGTGTCCTGCACAGGCGTCGCCGGCACAGCCGATGCCTCGGCGGTGGCTGCGATCTCGGTCGTTTCCTCGGACTTGGCCGACTTGCTGGCTTTCTTGCGGTTGCCGCCGCGCCGTTTCTGTTTGACCTCGACCTTATCGATCATGCCCATCTCGGCGAGCTGCGACACACGGCTGTCGATCATGTTCCGGGTCTTGTCGGCATCGAGATCCTCGGGAAGGTCTCCGAGGAATTCCTCGAAATCCTGGTGTCCCTGGTCGAGACGCCCCTGCGCGTCTGCGCCCTTCTTGCGCAGCGCCTCGAGGGCCGCTTCCATCTCGGAAATCTCGCTGTTCAGATTGGCGACCTCGGACTCGGTCTGGGTTACGCGAACGGCAATCTTTTCGCCGTCGCCGATAATGGTCAGAAGATCCTTCATGTCTTGCTCCTTTGGTCCCGTCTATTCTATGACAACATAGAGTGGGCTGTCAATACAATAAGAATAGGGGCCGGGAATTTCCCGGCCTCGCATTATTCTTCCGTGGCGTCGTTCTCGGTCGCCGGGATCCTGGCCACCGTGGTGATGGTCTTGCCTTCATCAATGTTGAAGAGCTTGACCCCCTGCGTGGTTCGACCTGCTTTCCGGATACCTTCGACCGGGATGCGGATCGTCTGTCCATCCTTCGTCATCATGACCAGGCCATCACCTTCGGTCACAGGAAAGCAGGTCAGCAACGGGCCCGTCTTCTTGTTGATCTGGGCGGCCGAGAACCCTTTTCCGCCCCGGTTGGTGGTCCGGTACTCGTAGGCACTGGACCTCTTGGCGAAACCGTTTTCGGAAACGGTGATGAGGATGTCTTCCTGGTCGGCCAATTGCTGCATCCGCTCGGAGGTCAGTTCGACCTCGCGTTCGGAATTCTCGCCGCCCAGGATGGTTTTCCCGCCGGCATTGTAGGCTTGCCGTTCTTCTTCGCTTGCGTCGTTCCCGGACAGGAGGCATGCGCTGATGATGCGGTCACCCTTGGCAAGCGACATTCCCCGGACACCGGTGGAGGTGCGCGATGCAATAACCCTCAGGTCCCCGACACGCACACGCAGGCACTGGCCCTTCTGCGTCGCCATGAGGATGGTGTCCTCGTCACTGCAGAGAAGGACGTTCACCAGCTTGCCCTTGGGATTCCCGTTCTCATCATCGAGCGGCATGGCGATCTTCCCGCGCTTGTTGACGTTGGAGAAGTCCGATGCGCGGCTGCGACGGATGTTTCCAAAATCGGTGACGAAGACCATGCTGAGTCCCTCTGCCTCTTCCTCGGTTTCCGGCATCGGGATCACCGAAGACAGACGTTCGCCTTCGGTCGAGCGCAGCTGCATGTAGTTGATCATCGGCCGGCCTCGGGCGTTGATGGCGCCTTCGGGAAGTTGCCAGGCCTTCAGCTTGTGGGCGATCCCGCGCGAAGTGAAGAAGAGCAGGGGACTGTGCGAAGAGCAGGTCATCACGGATGTGATGAAGTCCCCGTCCTTCATGTCCATGCCACTGCGACCTTTTCCGCCACGCTTCTGCTCACGGTAGCTTTCGAGGTCGGTCCGCTTGACGTATCCGCCATTGGTGAAGCTGAGAACCACATCTCGACGGTCGATGAGATCCTCGTCCGACAGAATGTCCAGTTCGTTTGCCTCGATCCGGGTCCGGCGTTCATCGGAGAACTTCTCCCGGGCCTCGATGAGTTCCTGCTCGACGACACCGATCAGGACATCACGGTTGTTCAGGATCCGGACGTAGCCACGGATCTCCGCGGAAATCTCGCGCGAGCGCTCGGCGATCTTGTCACGTTCCATGCCGGTCAGGCTGCGCAGGTTCAGGGAAAGAATGGCGGAAGCCTGCCCCTCGTTGAGGTAGAATTCCTTCTCGGCCGAGTGGAATTCATTGTCCGGGTCCGCATCCTCCAGGAGCTTCTGGAAATCGCCCTCGACCGGGAAGGCAAGCTGCATGAGACGGGTACGCGCATGATCGCCATCGGACGATGACTTGATGAGATCGACCACCTTGTCGACCAAGGATACGGCGGCATACAGCCCCACCTGCTTCACCAACGCATCGCGGGCCTTGGTCAGGTCATGGATGGTCCGCCGGCGCACCACGTCCTTGCGGAAGTCAACGAACGCCTCGATCTGCTCCATCAGGCTCATCACCTTCGGGCGCCCGTAAATATCCAGACAGGTCGCATTCACGGCGAAGGACGACACCAGGTCGGTGTTCTTCCGAAGCTTGTTCAAGATCAGGTTGGGATCGGCGTCCCGGCGCAGTTCGATCACCACGCGCACGTTGTTCTCCCGGTCGGACTCGTCCCGGACGTCCGTGATCCCCTCGAGAACACGTTCGTTCAGGAGGTGGGCGATCTTTTCCTGGAACGTCGCCTTGTTCACGTTGTAGGGCAGCTCACTGATGACGATGCGGCTCTTGCCGTTCTTCATCTCCTCGATGTCCGACACCCCGCTGATCGCGATCACGCCGCGGCCGTCCTCGTAGGCTTCGCGGATCCCGGACTTGCCCCGGATCACCCCGCCGGTCGGGAAGTCGGGGCCGGGCATGACCTTCATGATTTCCGATAGATCGGCTTCGGGCGATTTCAGCTTGAGCAGGCAAGCGTCGATGGCTTCGGCAGGGTTGTGGGGCGGCATCTTGGTGGCCATGCCCACGGCAATGCCCGCGCCGCCATTGATGATCAGGTTTGGGATCACAGTCGGGAGCACGACAGGCTCCACGTCCTTGTTGTCGTAGGTGGGCGTCCAGTCGACGGTGGAGCGCTCGTAGTCCCGGGTCATCTCGTGCGCGGCCCGTGTCATGCGGGCCTCGGTGTAGCGCATGGCCGCCGGACTGTCTCCGTCGAGGGAGCCGAAGTTGCCTTGCCCGTCGACGAGCGGCAGGCGCATCGCGAAGTCCTGCTCCATGCGCACCATGGTGTCGTAGATCGCGGAGTCACCGTGCGGGTGAAGGGAACCCATCACGTCCCCGACGATCCTTGCCGACTTGCTGTAGGCCTTGTCCTTGGAATAGCCGCCCTTGATCATCGCGAAGAGGATCCGGCGATGCACGGGCTTGAGGCCGTCGCGAATGTCGGGAAGGGCTCGAGACACGATCACCGACATCGCGTAGTCCAGGTAGGACGTTTGCATGACCTGGCTGATGTCCACGTCGTCGGAGGAAGACGGGTTCTCGATTGCTTCTTGCGTCATTGGAATGCCTTTTAATGTCTTGCGGCAATCTATCCTTAAAAGGTTTCCGTGTCAACAAACGCAAAGAATAGCTGAAAACAGGAAGGGCGGGCACCTTGGCCCGCCCTTGTGCTGATGCGCACGCTGCGCTGGACTGATCAGTCCGACGTCGCGTGGGAGAGGTCGCGTCCCGGGGCACTCGGACGGGGAGTGTACCCGGCTGCCTCTCGCTGCTCAGCGGGGGTAGGTTTCTGCTCGGCAGAATGGGTTTTCATGATGCGCGGGTGGCGGCGGACCGACGGACCGGCATTCTGGACGGCGTCTTCCTCGGGGCTGTCGAGGTTGGCCTGGCGGATCTTGGCGCCCGGCTCCAGGCCGTACTTGATGGCCATGAAGTTGCCTTCGAGCGTCGCCGACGCGGTCACGAAGATGTTGTTGGCGGTGACATCGCCAACGAGACGGCCGGAGCTGGACACGGTATCGGCATCCACGTTGCCGTCGACGTTGCCGTCCAGCTCGATCATCAGCTTGTTGCAGCTGATGTTTCCCTCGAAATCACCGACGATGCGAACATCGCCCTCTGTCTCGAAGTCGCCCCGGAAAACGCCGCCGGATGCGAAGACGGTCACGTCACTGGACGTGTCGCCGGTGTTTGCAGTTTCGTTCCTGGAATCCATTCTGATCTGATCTCCTAATCTATCATGCTCCCCTGGCCACCCGTCTGGCCCGAAGTGCTCAGTGAAAGCCTTGCCGTCAAGCAAAGTAAGCATTGAATACCCCTGAAAAGGATAGAAGTCAACAGATTTGATGAAAAACTTCGAGAAAAGATGGGTCGAAAAGAATAGGGCAGGTCCGCGGCAAGGTTTCCGGCATGCCTCCCCGGGTCTCATCCAAGAAAGACCCCGCGAAGCCGGGAGCTGCGCGGGGTCTCGACGTGGTTCTTGCGGTCGATCCGGAGATCAGTCGACAGGTTTGAAGCCGCGTTCTGCTGCGACATCGGGGTGCAGCGTTTTCACGAAGCCCATCTTTGTGTGAAGGAGCCCTGGTCGGCCAGTCACTTCGCAGGTCGTTTCGCTCATGAGCTCGGCGAAATCGACGTAGGCGTTGATGATGGCATCCGGCATCGTCACGTAGGCCCGGAGCGAACCTTTCTTTTCCTTGACCTGGGAAAAGTAGATGAGGTCCAGATCGTAAGATTCCGGATCGATCTTTGCCTGGTGTCGGACATGACGGTCGATGGCGCGCGCCAGGTTCACGACGATCAGATCCCAGCCCTCCTCGTGTTCGAATTCGACCAGGGACTCCCCGCCGAGATCGTTTTGAAGGAGATAGGGTGCGATGTCGTGCACCTTTTTCCAGATAGGGGAGGTGTTGTCGCGAAATTCAGGCATCGAGGTTCTCCACTGCGTCTGCGTTTTGTTCGATGAATTCGCGGCGCGGCGGGACAACCGACCCCATCAGGGTGCTGAACACCATGTCCGCCTGCTCGGCATCCTGGATACGGACCCGGAGCATCTTGCGGTTCTCGGGGTTCAGGGTCGTGTCCCACAGCTGATCCGCGTTCATCTCGCCCAGGCCCTTGTAGCGCTGGCGCGTCAGGCCCTTCTCGCCGCGCGCAAGCACGAAGTCCAGTGCCTCCTTGGGATCGAAGCAGGTCCGGGTCTCGCCACCCGGCGTTTCAATGGTGGCGCCCTCCAGGTAGATGCGCGACAGGTTGCCATACTCCTGGAGCAGCATGCGGGCCGAGGGGTTGCCACTGACGGTATCCGGGATCCGGATCGCGTTGTCGACGCCGCGCTGACGGTAGGAAATCACCATCTCTCCGCCGTCCACGTCTCCCGACCACCGGGTGGCAGAAACGCGGGGTTCCATGGTCCGGGCGAGGAAATTGGCCGTCTTCCTTTTCGAAGCCTCGTCCGCAAACGCCGCGGGATGGAAAGCTCCGGATACAGCCATGGCCGACGTCAACGGAAAGAAGCCGATCTCGTTGTCCACGGTCTCGATCATCTTCACCGTCTGCCGAAGCGACATGAAGTGTTCCATCAGGCTCTCTTCCTGCAGCAGAGTCCCGTCCGCGAGCTTCATCGTGACCCCCTCGACACCGCGGTCGAGCAGGTGGCCGTCCAGGGCCGCATCGTCCAGAAGGTAGGTCTTCGGCTTGTTGGGGCCCTTGGAGACACTGTAGAGCGGGGGCTGGGCGATGTAGACGTGCCCGTTCTCGATGAGTTCCGGCAGGTTGCGATACAGGAAGGTCAGCAGCAGCGTCCGGATGTGCGCACCATCCACGTCCGCGTCGGTCATGATGATGATCTTGTGGTAGCGCAGCTTCTCGATGTCGAAGCCGTCCTTTCCGATGCCGCAGCCCAGCGCATTGATCAGGGTGCCGATCTGTTCAGATTTCAGGATCCTGTCGAGCCGCGCCCGCTCGGTATTCAGGACCTTGCCCCGCAGCGGAAGGATTGCCTGGTTTTTCCGCGAGCGCCCTTGCTGGGCGGAGCCGCCGGCCGAGTCGCCCTCGACGATGAACAGCTCGGACTCCTTGGGATTCTTGGTCTGGCAGTCTTTCAACTTGCCAAGAAGGTTCGCGATGTCGTTGGAAGCCTTCTTGCGGGACATTTCCCGGGCCTTGCGGGCCGCGGCACGGGCGGCCGCGGCCTCCACCGCCTTTCCAATGACCGCCTTGGCCTCGTCGGGGTGTTCTTCCAGCCAGGAATTCAAGACATCGTTCAGGACCTGTTTCACCGGTCCCGTGACCTCGGAGGAGACGAGCTTGTCCTTGGTCTGGGACGAGAACTTCGGATCGGGCACCTTCACCGACAGAACGCAGGTCATGCCCTCGCGGATGTCGTCGGCCGATAGCTCGACCTTTTTCCGGCCCTTGTTGATGTTCTCTTCGACATACTTGCTGATGCAGCGAGTGAGCGCTGCCCGCATCCCCGAGATATGGGTGCCGCCATCCCCCTGCGGGATGTTGTTGGTATAGGCCAGGACGTTCTCGGAATACCCGTCATTCCACTGGATTGCGGCCTCGATGCCGATGGTCACTTCGCCGTCTCCGGCGGTAACCGTGCGCTCGCCGCGAGCGACCACTGGCTTCTTCATGATCGGTGTCCGGGCCCGGTCGACGTATTTGACGAACTCCGAAACCCCGCCCTCGTAGTAGAGGTCGTGCTGGCCGACGCCATTGCGAGACTTGTCGTGGAAGTTGATGCGCACCCCGGAATTCAGGAAGGCGAGTTCACGAAGACGCTTTTCGACGATCTTGCCGTCGAACTCGATGCTCGAGAAGACCTCGGGCGAAGGCCAGAAGGTCACGACTGTGCCGGTCTTGCGAGGCGCATCTCCAACGACGTCCAGCGGCTGATCGAGAACACCGTCCTTGAAGGTCAGGAAGTGCTGCTTGCCGTCGCGATACACGGTCACCTCGACCCGTTCGGAGAGGGCATTGACCACCGAGACGCCGACGCCGTGGAGGCCACCGGAAACCTTGTAGGAGTTCTGGTCGAATTTGCCGCCGGCATGCAGTTCGGTCATGATGACCTCGACGGTGGGGCGGCCTTCGGTCTTGTGCATGTCGACCGGGATCCCGCGCCCGTTGTCACTGACGGTAACCGAGCCGTCCCGATTCAGGATCACGTGCACCACGTCGCAATGGCCGGCCAGCGCTTCGTCGATGGAGTTGTCGACGACCTCCTGGATCATGTGGTGAAGACCGGAGCCATCGTCCGTGTCGCCGATGTACATGCCGGGACGCTTGCGGACAGCCTCGAGCCCCTTGAGGACCTTGATGCTTCCGCCGTCGTACAATTCAGGTGCCTGGACGTCTTCGTTGCTCATGGGAACTGTGTATCCTTGTAAATCATGATAGTAGTATAGTTCTTGCCCTCCAGTGTCAACTATTCTATATTAATGAGCGGCGGCGCATAAATTGTTGTTGACAAAACTTAAATTAGCATGTCAACTGTGCGGCGAATGGAGTCGAGCATGAAGTTGAAATCAGCCATACCGCCGAGCAGGCAAGGAAAGAAGCAAGTCATCGCATACGTCGAACCAGCGCTGGCCGAAGCGGTGGAACGGAAAGAAGAACAGGACGGTGTGTCCAAGCAGGAAGTCGTTGCCCGTGCGATCAACGCGGTCATGACCGCCCATGGGAAGAAACCGCTCCTGGAGATGGGACATCATCGCATCGTGCGCCGGAGGAACGGAAAATCAAAGGCGCGCAGCAACGATCAGACCCCGCACTGCCGGCGTGGCCGCCGCGGCGTGGGCGGGTGGTACGACTACGGGAAAGTTCAGCAGCTGGCCGAGTTTTCGCAGGAGATCGACCTGTCCATTCAGGCCATCGTGGAGATGGGCCTAAAGGACATCACCGGCATGCAATCTCTGTACGAAAAGCAATCCGAAATCGCGGACTGACCAACGGCGGCTGCGGCAGGGCACGGTGGTGCGCCATGCCGCAGCCGATCCGTCAGGGCTTGACTGGCTTGAAGTGCTATCGACGTCAAGGAGACGACAGGTTGGGCGCGTGCTGGACACGCTCAACGGCGGCGTCGAAAATGTCTCCGTAGCCTGGTCTGTCCGCGCCAGTCCCGACAAAGCTGGGATCCACGCCCAGTTCCGCGCACCATTCGTCGAAATCGATCTCGTCCGCCGCATACTGCTCGCGGGCGACATCCTCGTAGTCGGGATTGTCGTCCAGGGCCTTTTCGACCGCAGCGGCCAGTATGCACTGATCTGCTTCCTCTCTCGTCAAGTCCGCCACATTCTCTTCGCGTGTGTTGGTCATCTGAATCTCCGTGAAAAAAAAGAGCTGCCCCGAAGGACAGCCCTGTTTTCGTTAGAATGCGTAGGGCCCGGGGTCACCCGAACCGAATGGCCGGCTCGCGCTCGCGCTCTTCCGCGTAGTCCGCCTTGTCGACCAACTCCGGGTTCGACGGGAAGAAGTAGAGCGCGTCCCCCATCTCGTCGCTGACGAAGAGTACTTTCATGTCCTCGACCTCGATCAGATCCATTTCCTGCGGCGCGTAGACCCGGCTGACGGCCCGGTGTGTCGCTTCCGGGATCTCGAGACGCTGGCCGTTCTCAAGGTAGCTCTGCACGTGAGCGCGCACGGTTGCCTGCGGGGCTTCTGCTGCCATCATCTGCTCGCTGCCGCGCGTCGATTGAAAGACGCGGACATCTTCCATCGGGGTCTCGGTCAGGGGGGCGTAGATCTGGCGCGCGGTCTTCACGATGGCAGGGTCCTGCGCCGCCATCATCGGGATCATGGTGCTCAGCGGACACAGTGCCGACGTGTGGTTGTACCCGGGCAGCTGGAAGGTCGGGCCGAGGCTGGCGAGCGCGTTTTCCCAGCTGTCGGCCGAGAGGGCCTTTTGACCCGGCTCGGCACTCACGGTCTCGCCGACGTCCCGTTCGGCCTTGGCGACCTCGATGGCGTTGTTGAGTAGGTAGACGTCATGCTTGACGCCTTGCGGCACGTCATCGCGCTCCTCGATGCGCTGGTGCATGCCTTCGCTCAGCGCGTCGAAGAATGCGAACATGTCGAAATCGACGTCATCGGCCTTCTGGATGACGCTCTGGAAATGCGACGCGATGCGCGCGGAAAAGGTCGGCGCCACGTAGTCACCATTGCCGTCGACGAACGACAGACTGGCGTATTCCGGCGATTCAACGGGGCGAGCGTCGAGGCGGCCGGTCTCGGCGTTGTACTCGACGATGTCGCCCATGTCGCCCACGGCGATCACGCGGTGGTTGGACAGCTCAACGGCCCGGGTGCCCGGCTCGATGTCGCCGGAAAACCGGAAGGTGCTCTCCGCGAGCTGGTCGCGCGTCAGGACAGCCTGGCGGCCGTCATCCAGGTCGAACATGATGTCCCCCGGGCCGACCTGTACGGTCTCGCGAACGGGGATCTCATCGTAGTCGTCATCCCACGCGTCGTGGTCCTCTTCGAAATCGACGACGATGCGGGCCTCCTGTTCAGCTTCGAAGATTGAGCTGATCTGCCCTTTCCGACCGGTGTCGGCGACATGAGCAAGGGTGTGAAAGCCTTCGCGCTCGAAGACGTTGGTGGCATCGGACATGGAAAACTCCTCGGGTCAATGTTGGTCGTTTATTCCTATCTGAAAAGATAAACGAATATCGCAACCGACTCAAGAATAGATCGGTCACCAGCGGTCGCAAAGAGACTGCCAATACGCGTAGGATTCCGGGGAGTCCAGCTCCCCATGTTGTGCCTCGCGCTCCCGGACCATGGCTTGGATACGCGGGGTGATGTCATCCTTCAGTGTCCGGATCGCCCGGGAAACAACGGATGTTGAGCCGGTGTAGCTGCGGGGGAAGCGACGTCGCACACTGCGGAAAATCGACTCCCGGATGGAGGCAGCATGAGAATTCAGGACACGCCGGTTAATGTCGACATGCGTATTTTCGTGCTCCATCGTGACGTCGTACCGACAGGTATTCGGACGGAACTCGCGCGCGATGTAGACCGTGATGCTGTCATATCCCAACGAGACCTCGAGATCCGAAGGCCAGACGCAGGTGGTTCCGTCGCCCATCCTGGCCATCCTGAAATTTCCCCGGATTTCCGATGTCAGGTTCGCCACCGTCAATCCATTGACCATCGTGTCCGGGTGACGGGCAATGCGACCGTCCGAAAGTTCCGCAAGCTGACCCCGCTCCAATGAACTATCATAGACAACGTCCGTGGTAACCGGGACCAGGCGGACATCGGCCTGAGGATACGACCGATGTCCCTGGAAGACATCGACACATCTCGCATCCCTTGCGGATGCGAAGGTCCCCAGCGTCGTCAGGACTGCGGTGGTCAAGATAAGCCGATAAAATTTCATGAAAGGACCCGCGTTGTACAATTATGGATGAACTATGCAGAAGAGTTTTCGAAACCATGATCTTTCCGTCAAAGACCGCCCTGGTGCTGATGGGGCTCTTGTCAGCCGGGCAGGTGACTGCCCAACCGTCGTCCCAGACCCCGGACGCCCCCTTGCCGGATGACTTCTTTGGTACCTCTGAGAGCATGAAGGATCTGACCGGCCGAAACGATGACCCAGGATTCCCGATCTTTCCACGCGCGGGAAACCCGGATGCGGATGTGACCATAGAGTACTTCTACAGCCACGATTGTGCGCCCTGTGTCGATGCATCACGTGCCCTGTTCACGCTCCTGCGCCGCGGTGAAGACATCGACGTGACCTTCCATCCAGTGGGGCTGACCGAGGAATCCTACTTCCATGCCGTGGTCGAGACCGTTCTCTACGGGATCGATCCCAAGATGTTCGAACTCTTCCACTTCGGATCCATGGCAGCTGTCGACACCGAACAGGAGCTCGATTCCAGGGTCTTCATGCGCGACATCGCGGATCGTGAAGGGCACATTGAAGTGCTCGAGGCACGCTTGGACCGCTACGAGGAGTGGACCTCTTCCCTGGTTGTGAACTCGGAGATCCTGAAATCTTTGGAAGCCCGGGACCTGCCGGTTTTCATCGTCAATGATGCCCTCTACCAGGGGTTCGCCGGGGCCGAGGACCTTGTCAGCGCCATCCGCAGCGCGAAGGGAGAAGAGATCCTGAAATCTCGCGGCCAATAGGCGTCAATCGAGCCTCGCAAGAAAAGCACGGGCGCCCTTCTCGAACTTCTGTCGGGTACGGGCATGCCGAAAGAGGATCAGAAGGCCGATCAGCGCGGCAACGTGTCCTGTCAGGGCAACCTTGCCGGCAAAGGTGTCGTAGATCCAGCCCTTGTAGAGGTACCCAGCGTGGACAATGATCAGGGCGCCTTGCATCGAGAGTGAATAGACGGCCTGCCGACGATAGCACCACAGGAACCAGGCAATCCCCCCGACGAATACGCCCATGTTGAGGAGTGCGATCTCCAGTTGCTCGAGGGACGCGCGATCAATGATCAGCCCGGTGGTGCGGATTGCCACCCATCCGGACGGGACCACGAGCAGAAGACCGGCAAGCGTCTTCTCGTAGAGGGACAGGTAGGTGAACGCGTGAAACCGTGTCGCGTGCAAGACCCCGATCCCGAGAAAGACGAGTCCAATGCCGATAGCCATGGCCAGGACTGAGTCCATGCCGGACGGACGCCAGGTCTCTCGCATCGGCCGGGGGTATCCGTTGCCTTCCATGGAAATTTCGACGACCGACGTGATGGCCTCCGTGATCCGCTCGGCAACGGCGCTTCCCGCGTAACGGGCAGGGGTGTCGACAACCGCCGTCAGGCGACAGTTCCTGGAAACCCAGACCCGGGAGACCTGTTGCCGGCGTCCGTCGTATCGCCATGTGCCGGTCCAGCCATATTCGGGTCCACCATGGAAGACGACATCCGAGGGCTGTTGGCGGACGGTCTTGATCTGCTCACGTACCTCAAGCTGAAGCACTTTCCGGAGATGTGCCCTATCCATCGATGACAGGGCTCGCCCAGCGCGGGCTTCAAGGCGGACCTTGATCTCCGGGTCCAGTGGATGAGACAGCTGCATGCGCCCGATAGACGAGGATGGGGCACGGTCGAGTTCCTGGCCAAGAACCAGGTTCCCGTCAATTGCCTCGGGAAGTGCGCAGGCCGACCAGGCCGCCTGCGCGGTCATCAGAAAAATCAGGATCGCCGATAGGACACGCATGCTGGTTCCAGAGCCTCATGGTCACCATGAATCCTGAAAATTGTAGTGTGAAGTTAAGGATGCTTGTCCGATGGACGCCGAATTCGAGGTCGAACGATGCACTGGTCTTGTCCCGCGCAGTTGCGGAAGAGAAGCGAAACCGTTTCAGTTCCCGAGCGTTGCGTCGAACTCGATGATCGTGCGGTTCTGCTCGGCGCGCTGCGGAACGGAAATCTGTCCATTGTTGATTCCGTGCCCGGAGAAGAAGATCTGGCGGACCTCCAACTCGGTTCCTGGTTCGCGCACGGAGAAACCGGCTTGCACCAGATCTTCCCGCCAATCCTCCAGGATGCCGCTCGGCTCATGTTCCGTCGCGAACCGGAAGACGCGCATCGTCGACCCGATCTCCCGGGATGTCACCACCTCGGCATCCTCGGGAAGCGTGAGCGGAGCGGGAAACCAATCTGGCGTTGCCGTTGTGTCACCGGCGATTGCGAATGCCGGCAACACAACCGAAAGCGCAACGAAAAAACAGGATCTCCTCAACTCCATGATACTCACTCCGACGGTGTCATTTCAGAATCCGGGAAACCATACCGCCGAGTGGAGATCTTCGCGAGCCATTGCTTCCGCCTATCGGCAGGAGCTTGCTCACCAAGCGTTCGAGAGCCTCCGTAACCTGGAGATCTGGCAGGCCTGAATTTTTTGACTGGCCTCTCGGCCAGCTGCCAAGGCATGAACATTATATGATGTGCAGCGACGTCCAGCATGCATATCCAATGATTTGCATGCTGACGCTCATTGCATGAGGTCGGCAGTCCGGGTGTGAGCGAGTTCCATGTCTCGAAGAAGACGACACTGCCGCGTGTTTTCCAGGGCATCCGTGAACGCGCTCTCGGAAACGCGACGGGTCCCATCCGGTCCGGCCGCAACGGGTGTCACACCGAAATAGTCGCAGACAGAGTCCACGATCCGGGCCCTGGCTTGATCTTGTGAATTGGTGGACTCGTCCACGAGCGCTGCCTGGCGCAGGGGGCCGGGCAAGCTGTCGACTGGACCGTCCATGATTTTCAGGATGTCCTCGTCTTCCATTCGGAGCACGTCATCGGTGACATCCAAGACAACGTCATTTTGCCCAGGGGTTTCCACCGTCATCTCGATCCGGTCGCTCAGCAGCGTGACGGCATCGAGGGCGAGCTCGCTTTCAATCTCGGCGCCCTGAAGTGTCGGGAAGACGCAGACAATGCGGTCGTCGTCGCTGGTACCGGTCCCGACCATTGCGAAAACGCGTCCATACCCAAGGAAGCCGGCCATTTCACTGTCCTGGCACAGAACGCGTCGATCCTGAAAATCACCGGCCACGAGACTGCGGTCGGTGTCCTGTCCGACCTGCCATCCAGTGGCCTCCGTCCAGGTCATGCGTTCGCCGTTCTCGTCCGTACCTTCGATGCCGGCCACGGGCTCTCCAATGGATGAGACCGTCGAAAGAACCTGGTCGGCGGTCATTCCCATGTCGCCAATGTGCATCCTGTGTGTTCCGTCGATCAGAATGGAAACGTTGTTAAGCATGAGTGGCCCTCCTTGAACTACATGTTTCCCCGGAATAGAAAGGAACAAAGCCTCACCGGATCGAGGTAAGGAGAGCAATACATGACAAAAACCTGGGTCATCGGATGCCCGCACTTCGGGCACCACAATATCTATTCATTCAAGGACGACGATGGGAACCTCATTAGGCCCTACGCGGACAATGCGGATGATGGCGACGAGTACATCCGCCAACGCTGGCAAGAAACCATATCGTCAAAGGACACGGTCTATGTGAACGGCGACGTGGCCATGGCTCGATGGGGTCTGAAAAGACTTGAAGCATTGAATGGCAAGTTGATCCTTATCATGGGGAATCACGACAGTCACCCAATGCAAGACTATCTTCAATATTTTCAAAGAATCCTGCCCGAGAAGAAGGTCGACCAGTTCATCATCAGTCACCGCCCGTTGCACCCGGGATCGTTGCCGACATGGTGTCTGGGCAACATCCATGCCCATACTCACGAACGTCCCGTGACAATGGAGACGGAAGACGGCCCGGTCCCCGACCCCCGCTATTTCAATACCTGCGTGGAAGTGAACGATTTCCGGCCAGTTCTGCTGCATGATGCGATGAACGCCCTGCGTCGCCGGAACCAGGTGTCGGAA
This sequence comes from Salipiger mucosus DSM 16094, assembly GCF_000442255.1. Taxonomy (GTDB): domain Bacteria; phylum Pseudomonadota; class Alphaproteobacteria; order Rhodobacterales; family Rhodobacteraceae; genus Salipiger; species Salipiger mucosus. The sequence goes on from NZ_KE557274.1 coordinate 309,178, forward strand.
CCACAGGGCTGACAAAATGAAGGGAACCGGCCCTTTCTCGAGGCCGGCTCCCGCACGCGAATAGTCTGGAAGACAGGTCTCAGGGGGTTGGCGCCGAGGACGCCGCACGCCGTGCGCCCAGGCGACCGAGCTTCGGACGAGGGCGACCTGCCGGCTTGGACGCTGCGGGCGCCGGTGTGTCTTCCTTTGGCTCGGATGTCGCCGGTACCTCCGAAGGCTCTGCAGGGGTCTCCTGAGTTTCTTCCGAGGTGTTCTCGGATGGCTCGTCGACCGGCTTGGAGGTCGTCTCCTGGGCCTTTTCCGGTGCTTTCCGTGCCGCACGACGACGCCCGAGGCGGCCGCCCTTCTTCGGCGCGTCCTGCTCCGCCTCCGCGGCGTCCTGCGCGTCGGCTTCGGCGGAGGCTTCCATCTCGGCATCGCGGGACTGGTAGTCTTCCTTGCTGTCCTCCTCGCCGCCAAATGACGGGTCATCGGCGGACTCGGATGCCGCCGGAGCGTCGACGTCCGCCGCATCATCCACGGTCTCCGCGGGCGTATCTTGCTCGGGTCCACTCTCGGCGGCATCAGCTGACGGATCGGTATCGGTTTCTGCCGACGGCTTCGACGCTTCTGTTTCGTCCGGAGCCGAGGCATCCGCCACAGGCGTTTCTCCGGTCACCTCCGGGTCGGGAGATGAGTTTTCCTGCATATCCGCAACGTCGGGCTCGACCTCGGCCGTGTCCGTGTGTTCGTCGCCGGACAGATCGATCTCCTGGGAAAGCGTCTTGCCCTGGTACGCAGCCTGAAGGGCTTCGAGATACTGCTGACGGGCATGCTCGAGTTTCACGGAGCCGACTGTATTCGCGTAGCCCGGGGCAAAATCCTTGAAGCTGTGGATGACCTGCCCGTCGCGCTCCTTGCGGGTGCAGTCCTTGAAGTCGAACGTGATATCGGCGCCGTCGACATCGCCCTTGAAGTAGCTGCCATCACGGAGCGAGCCCGGGTGCGGCGTCTGGATCGTGTCGCCGATAAGATCGCGCAGCACCTCCACGGTGGACAGCGCCGTCGCGTTGTAAGCGATCATGTCGATTTTCTCACCGTTCGCCTCGCCCTCGAGGAAGGCATAGAACACCGGCGGCCTGGAATCCTTGGCTGCCGTCTTTCCATACCGGACGGATTTCACCTGAACAGCGCTGTGGTCGGTGCGTTCTGGAGTCTTGTCGGCCATAAGGGTCTCTCTTCAATTTCAAGAATTATTGTTCAGGTTCTGCAGTGAGGCGCAAGTAACAAATTTTTCGGTGATTTATCCCTGATAAACTCTTTCATGTCATCCTGGGCAGAGTTTTGGAGGTCTTGATGAAGAAACACCTATTTTCCGGAGTGGCTGTCCTCGTGGCGGTCCTGGGCGCCCCGGCCATCGCCGCGGACGCCGAAATCAACGAAGCCTGGGAAGGGCACAAGGCGGATGACGTCTGTTTTGCCATCACCTTCCCGGAGGCGGAACGCCCGGGCGGCGACCGCTACGTCACGGTCTCGAACCGGTTCGAGGAAGGCGTCGAAGACGAAATCGCCGTCGTCTCCGGTTTCGGTGAAGAAGCCAACATCGAGGGCACGATCAGGATCGATGAAGAGCTCCCGTTCCAGCTGCTCGTCTACAAGGGCACGGGGTTCCTGAAAACCGAGGAGCTCGAAGAGAAGGCCGTCCAGCAAATGAAGGCCGGCCGCGAGCTCGAGGTGAAGTGGACGAAGCCCGACGGCACCTACGTCTTCGACGAATACAGCCTCTACGGCATGACGGCATCACGGGCCTTCGCCAACGAGTGCGATTGAGGTAAACCGCCAAGCTTGCGAGAAGGACGCCGATTGGCCGGCCCTTTGCAATTCGTGTTGCAAACGGGCCTAAGGGCTCGGAGCGCAATGTCCGCTCCGAGCCCATTGCGGAAGTGTTAAATTCTCGCTGAGCACGCTCGCAGAAGAACCTCTGTTGACGTACGGTAGATCTTCATGCCGCACCGCAGCTCTGAATCCGGTCGTTCGTGCGCCGCGTAGCGAAATCCTCAGGAGCAGCGACCGCACCGCGGGACCTTTCTGCCGTTCGCTGCGGTTGCTCACTTCACGCTGCATTTGCATAGGCGTCCGACTTGAAGGGCGAGAGCCGACCTTCGCCGCACCTGCGAGCCGGCGCGACGCGAGTTGAAATAGCAGACCTACAATTCTTCTCCGAAACGCGAGAATTTCTATGTCGTCCCTTGGCCGCTCTGAGCCTCAGTCATCCGGCGCGCGGCGCGGCAAGGATCACTGCGGCCCCGATTAGGCACAGGCCTGCCCCCGAGAGATCCCAGAGGTCCGGCTGCTGCCCTTCCGCACCCCACATCCAGACGAGTGAGGCTGCGATGTAGACGCCGCCGTAGGCAGCAAAAGCCCGGCCGGCGAAGTCGGTATCGACCTGCGCGAGCAACCAACCGAACAGAGCAAGGCTCGCAATTCCCGGTAGTAGCCAAAGGCTCGAGGCACCGCGCCACCAGGCCCAGACTGCAAAGCAACCGGCGATCTCGGCCAAAGCGGCGAGCGGATAGATGACCGCGGCTGGCATCAGGTGGCGGGCCGGCCGTGGTCCGCAAGGCATTCCTCGTGGTCGCGCAGCACCTCGAGGATGCGGCAGTCAGCGACCCGGTCGGCACTGCACTCGCTGAGCATTCGTTGCAGTTCGACCCGAAGCGCCTCGAGCCGGGCGATACGATCCTCGACCTCGCGGAGCTGTTTTTGTGCGACCGCGTCGACCTGAGCACAGGATCGTTCAGGGCTGTCGGAAAGGTCCAGAAGTTCCCGGATCGCCTCCAACGAAAAGCCGAGCTGCCGCGAGTGCCGGATGAACGCAAGGCGATCGAGATCAGCATCTCTGTAGCGGCGCTGGCCGCCCTCGCTCCGGCCGGGCTCCGGCATGAGGCCGATCTGCTCGTAATAGCGGATTGTCTGAACCTTGGTGCCGGTTCGCTTGGCCAGCGTGCCGATGGTGAGCATTGTCGACCTCCGCAGATACCTATAGCTGCTGTAGAGAAGGGTGAAGAACAGGACAATAGGTCACGGCCTCCCCCGGAGAAACGCCTTGAACCTCTACCTGCTGTAGCTTGTATCTCTCCGCCGTCTGACGAGGCAAAGAGGGGTCCTGCGAATGGCTCGAGTTCGGAAATTGGTATGGCTGTTGTGCGGCATCGGCATCCTGGTTCTTGGCAGCGCGGTGTTGTGGCAACGCACGACCTCCACTCCGACGGCTGAGAGCGAACCGGCCATCGTCGCCGATTTCGAGCTCACCGGTCACGACGGCATGGTTCGCACCGAAGAGGATCTTCGCGGGACGTGGAGCCTGATCTTCTTCGGCTTCACCCATTGCCCGGACATTTGCCCCACGACGCTCGCTGATGTTGCCCAGGTGATGGACAATTTGGGACCGCAGGCCAGCCAGGTTCAGCCTGTGTTCATTACCGTCGATCCGGAACGCGATGATGTCCAGGCGCTTGCGGACTACGTGCCTCAGTTCCACCCGTCGTTCCTTGGCCTGACCGGAACGCCTGCGCAGATCGAAAGCACTGCCAAGACCTTCAAGGTCTACTACGAGAAGGTGGACGAGCCGCAGGCACCGAATGGCTATTCCATGGGCCACACGTCTCAGCTCTTCCTATTCAACCCGCAGAACGAGCTGGTTCGCCTCTTCAGCTACGGCACCCCGCCTTCCGAGATCACGGCAGACATGGAGCCGCGGATCGCCGCCGATAGCAGCTGAACCAAGGGCCTGCTTCGCCACTGTTTCCAAGGTCCGTGCGGCCCAACATGAAAGGATATACCATGAAGAACCTCGTTCCCTTCGCCGCCGTGGCGGCCTTCCTGATGCCTGCGCCACTCTTTGCCGGCTCGGACGACATCACCGTTGAGAACGCATGGTCGCGTGCCTCCATCGGCACCAGCCGGCCTGGGGCGGCTTACATGACCATTCACAATACCGGAGAGGATGCAGCGAGCTTGACCGGCCTTTCGACCGACCTGGCTGCGATGGCTGAGATCCATCGAAGCACGACCAACGAGGAGAACGTCACATCGATGGCGCCGGCCGGGACCATCGACATTCCGGCGGGAGAGACAGTCGCCCTGGAGCCGGGCGGGCTGCATGCGATGCTGATGCAGCTCCAGCGCCCCATGATCGAGGGGGAAAGCTTCTCCCTGACGCTCGAATTCTCCGATGGAGAAGAGATCGAACTCGAGGTGCCGATCCGTGGTATCGCGGCGCGGGGTCCGCAGGACTGATGCGCAGGCGGAGCTTCCTGCTATATGGCGCGGCCGGCACCGGCGCGATAGCTGCCACGCTGGGGATTGGATGGTGGCAGGTGGACGGTCCCGGCGCGGACGCGCCGGTCGGGAAGCGTCCGCTGCCGCTGACCGAGATGTCTTTCCGGCTCACGGATCACGAAGGAAAATCGGTTGGTCCGCAGAGCCTTCTGGGGCGCGCCTCGCTCGTCTTCTTCGGGTTCACCTACTGTCCGGAGGTCTGCCCCACGACGTTGGCCGACATCTCGACCTGGCTCGACGGGCTCGACGAGGATGCGAAAGACCTGAACGTCGTTCTCATCACGGTCGACCCGGAGCGCGACACCGTCGAGGCTCTTTCGGAATATGTCGGCTATTTCCACCCGTCCATCAGGGGATGGACAGGGAGGACATCGGAGATCGACCGAGCGACCGAGGACTTCCGGGTGCGTTACGAGAAGGTCCCCCTGGAGGGAGGCGGTTACACGATGAACCACACGTCAGGCGTTTTCCTGTTCGGCGCCGATGGGCGCCATGTGACCATCATCGACTACCACGAGTCGCGCGAGTTTGCGCTCCCCAAGATACGGCGCGCGATGGAGGCGTAGTGCCGTGGCTCCAGCTGACGCTCGGATATCGTCTGGTCTTGGAGAAATTGTCATTCGCCCTTGAACCTACAGTTGCTGTAGGTCGTATATCGAGTTCCGATCGAAGAATCACGACGGAGAGCCATCATGGCGGACGGGAGCGCAGGAGAACGCGAATGGCGCGTGACAGGCATGGATTGCGGGTCATGCGCCGCCAAGGTGCGCGGCGCGGTCGAGCGCCTGCCTGGCGTCGAGGATGTCGATGTCGCGCTCATGGCCGAGCGGCTGCGACTGACGCTCGATGAGACACAGACACCGCCCGAGCGCATCGAGAAAGCCGTGCGCGGCGTCGGCTTCGGCATCGCGCCCAAGGGCGCACGGCCGGAGAAGCCCAAGGGCGGATTCGTCCTGCCGGATGGGGCCTTTCCAGATGCTGCTGAGGGCTCGGAGACCGACAGCGAGCCGGAGAATGGCGACGAGTCAGCCGAAGAGGCGCCAAGCTCGTGGATGAAATCCTCCAAGGGCCGACTGGTGATCGGCACCGGCGCATTGCTTGCCGCGGCCTGGGCGTCCCGCCTCGTCCTCCCGGCCGAGATTGTCCATTGGGTCTTCGTCCTGGCAACCCTCGTCGGGATCGTGCCCGTTGCAAAGCGTGCCTTCTCCATGACGCGGGCTGGCATGCCCTTCACCATCGAGATGCTGATGACCATCGCTGCCGGCGGCGCGCTGGTGATCGGCGAGCCGGAGGAAGCGGCGCTGGTCGTCTTCCTCTTCGCCGTTGGTGAACTCCTGGAAGGCGTCTCGGCCGGCAAGGCACGTGACAGCATCCGGGCGCTCTCGAAGCTCGTGCCGAAGACCGCGCGGCTCGAAGTGGGCAGCAAGACGCGTGAAGTCGCGGCAGAGAAACTCCAGGTTGGCCAGATCGTGCAGGTGCGCCCCGGCGATCGCGTGCCCTGCGACGGCGAGGTGATCGAGGGCACCTCGGGCGTCGACGAGAGCCCGGTGACCGGCGAGAGTGTCCCGAGCCTCAAGGAGCCCGGCGAGGAGGTCTTCGCTGGCTCGATCAACGCTGAGGCGCTGCTGCGCGTGCGGGTCACGAAGGCGGCCGAGGACAACACCATCGCCCGCATCGTCCGCCTCGTGGAAGAGGCCGAGAGCGCCCGCGCCCCGACCGAGCGCTTCATCGACCGGTTCAGCCGGGTCTACATGCCCGCCGTGGTCGGCGCCGCTGTCCTTGTCGCCGTCATACCTCCGCTGGCCTTCGGGCTGGCCTGGGGCGAATGGATCTATCGCGCGCTGGCACTGTTGCTGATCGGGTGCCCCTGCGCGCTGGTGATCTCGGTGCCCGCGTCGATCACCTCGGCACTGTCCACCGGCGCGCGCAACGGCCTGCTGATGAAGGGCGGCGCAGTGATCGAGCCGGCGGCGCGCACCACCCATGTCGCGTTCGACAAGACCGGAACGCTCACGCATGGCAGGCCCCGCGTGACGGACGTAGCGTTGCTGAGCGGGAGCGAAGACGACCTTCTGGCCCTTGCGGCCGGCGTTGAGAGCGGCGCGAGCCACCCTCTCGGACAGGCGATCTGCGCGGAGGCCGAGCGGCGGGGCGTGGGTGCGGCGGCAGCCACGGGGGGCCGCGCGCTCCCCGGCAAGGGGGCTGAGGCCTCCATCGACGACGTGACGGTCTGCGTCGGCTCTCCGCGGCTGGCGGAGGAGCGCGGCGCGCTCGCGGACGACCTGCGGAGCCGCGTGGCGGCGCTGGAAGCCGACGGCAAGACCGTGGTCATCGTGTTGCGCGATGACGTGCCCCAAGGCCTCATCGCGCTGCGGGACGAGCCGCGCGCCGATGCGGCGGAAGCCGTCGCGCAGTTGCGGGGCCTCGGCATCTCTTCGGTCATGCTGACCGGGGACAACCCGCGCACGGCGCAGGCTATCGCAGACGGGCTCGGGATCGAGCATCGCTCGGAGCTAATGCCGGAAGACAAGGTTACGGCGATCCGCGACCTGACGGCGGACGCACGGGTGATGATGATCGGCGACGGGATCAACGACGCGCCCGCGCTCGCCGCCGCGCATGTCGGCGTTGCCATGGGCTCGGGCACCGATGTCGCGCTCGAGACGGCCGACGCGGCGATCCTGCGCAACCGCGTGACCGATGTGGCAGGCAAGGTCCGCCTCGCTCGGGCCACCATGTCGAACATCCGCCAGAACATCGCGATTGCGCTCGGACTCAAGGCGGTCTTCCTCGTGACGACCGTGCTCGGAATCACCGGCCTGTGGATCGCGATCCTCGCGGATACCGGCGCCACGGTGCTGGTCACTATGAACGCCCTCCGGCTGCTGTTCTTCCGGCCCACCGAAACGGCTGAACCCACGGAACGCGTCGGTCCGACCGCCGAGGAGGCACGCCCCGATCACGCAGCCGCAACGACCTGAAAGGAGACACCGATGATCCTCACCCGCCGCGCCATGATGGCCTCCGCCGTGTGCTTCACCGCGACAGCGCCGACCACAGGTCTGACCCAAAGCTCTCCCGCGATCCACGTCCTGAAAGATCCGAACTGCGGGTGCTGCACCGCCTGGATCGAGATCCTGAAGGAGGACGGCTTCACCGTCACCACCGAGCGCAGCTTCGGGACCCTCCTGATCCGGCACAAGCTTGAGAACGGCATCCCCCAGAACATGACCTCCTGTCATACCGGCGAGATCGAGGGCTACATGATTGAGGGACACGTGCCGACGCCCGACATTCGAAGACTGCTTTCCGAGCGCCCCGATGCCGTCGGTCTCGCCGTGCCCGGCATGCCTTACGGATCACCAGGCATGGGTCCAGAGGATGAGCGGGAAGCTTACGATGTGTTCCTGATCCGGAAAGACGGCAGCACGGAGATCTTCTCAAGCTACAAGGCTGCCTGAGGGCCCGAGGATAGCCTTCAGGCCACTGCGCATATTCCACACTACGCAGTCGCAGCGAAGGCTCGGAAAGTCCGTGCTACTGACTTTGGCCCCAAAGATACGCTGCACACTGGTTCGAATGGCGGGTCCGGTGAAGCCGCGCCGCAGCGTCAGGCCATCGCTGAACGGCCGGACTGGGCCAGTCGCGGCGAGGAGCGCCTCGCTGCAACTGCGAATGTCATTTGCTCGGTCGTGGTTAGTAAGGGGCTCGGAGCGCTCATGCGGCGACGCAGCAGGTCGTGTGCCTGGCAGGCTGCGGCGGCCGTCGCTCCCGGCCCAGAGCCGACCATGGCCGTGAGATTAGACGCCGCACCGCAGCTTTCCCGAAGCCGCCATTGATTACAGACCGCAGCATTTCGGGCGGCCAGACCTCGGCTGTCCGGACGAAGCGGACCTTTCTACCGCTTGAGATCGCTAAATCCGAGCGCCGTCGCAAATCCGACGAATGCCGTTCCTGTCACTCGACGTTGCCATCTCTGAACCGTCGGCGACCGGCCAAATCGATTTCCCAGGCCGCCGAAAGTGGCGCCTACCAAACTGCACCATACCACCGAAGCCGCCGCTAATATCCCCCCAAGCAACGCAAGTTGAAATGTCATACTGCCTTGGGTTGGCGAGACGAACTGGAGGAACGCTACGAAGAATAGGGCGATTTTCGGATTGAGCAGGTTGATTGCGGCACCTTTGGCCAGCGTTCGTAGGACGGACCATTCTCTTTCACCCGAAACGCTCGTCGTCTCGTCGTGCTGTTTGAGAACGTTGATCTCCAGCCAGATTAGATAGGCGACACCCGCCCACTTTACGACTGTGAATATGACTGGCGAGGCCTTGAAGAGAAGCGTGCCCGCCAAGGCGGCCGCGACTGCCTGGACGGCCACACCGATCGCTATTCCAAGCCCTGCCACGACTCCGCCTCGGACTCCGTGCCTCATGCCCTTGGAGGCCATGTGAGCAATATCCACGCCCGGGGCGAGAAACACCGCGAGCATGCCTAACGAGAAGGCCGCCAAGGTTCCCAGATCAATTGGCATTAACTGTCTCCTGATCGTTGAATGGTCGCCTGAGGCGATTTTTGTTCGGCGAACGTCTATTCGAGCCGGATCTTGCGCAAAACGGGCTCGGAGCCGACTTGCGGCTGCGCAGCGGTGGGAGAACGGCGGCCAGCCGGTCCCCCATGCTCCCGGCCCAAAACGACCCTCCGCCGAAATGCTTGTCTCAGCCCTGCCGCGGCTAAGAGGCTTTGGTGTCGCGACATCGGGCGTTGCGCCGCTCGACTTTGAACAGCAGAACGAGCGATGCGGTGAGCAGCAGCGCGGCGTTGAACGGGTGAAGGGCAAGCGCCGCCCCACCGTTGGCGGCCAGAGCGACCTGCCCAAGATACAGCACAAGGAGGGCACCGGCCCACCATGCGAAGCCCCGCAGCCACGGCACGAGGACCGCGTATCCGGCAAGCGCCAAAACGGGTAGTGAGACGAGCCCGCCAACGGTGGCATGCGCGCCCCAGCCGATCCCACCGTAGAGAGCCTGGCCGGCCAGCAGAAATTGCAGGCCCAGAACGACCGGCAAGCTGCGGGCGGCGAGGGAAAAGGGCGCAGGCGTCCCGGACGAAAGATCCCTGAAGGCGTCGTGGTTGCTCGCGGTCATGCTCATGCCACCTCTTGTCCGAGCGTTGCCGGAGTGGCCTCGATGAACGCGTCTAGCGCACCTGCATAGCCCTCGGCAGCGTCTGCCAGCTCGGCCTCGCTCAGCTTGTCCGCGCTGAACGTGATGTAGGGGGCGTGCCACGGCAGGCCGCAGCGATGGGCGGTGGCCATGAGCGGGGTGAAGATCTCGTCGATCGTGAAGCGGTTCGCCCCGCCCCGCCCATAGGCGCCGGCTATGTTCCCCGCGGTGGCCGCGACCATCAGCGGCGTCCCCGCCAGCCGGTCGCCTTCGTCCTCGGCGAACACGTAGAACATGCGGGTCAGGACGCTGTCCTGCCACGCCTTGAGAAGCGCGGGCGTCGAGTACCACTGGACCGGGAATTGCAGGACGATCCGATCCGCCGACAGAAGGCGCTGCGCCTCGGCGCCGGCATCGGTGAACATGTCGATCACGCCGCCCGGGTAGAGGCTCTGCATGTCGACGACCTTGACTCCGGGGACTGTGGCGGCGCGGTCGCGCAGGGCAAGGTTTGCGTACGACTGAGCGATGTCTCGATGAAACAGAAGGATGAGAGTGCGGGACATATCTGCCTCCTTGGGTTGACGATGAACCCAAGATGGCGTCCCGCAATAAATTACTCCAAGAGATATAAGATATAGTCTATTATTCGCATCATGAATTTGCGGACTGTCGACCTCAACCTTCTCGTGATCCTGGATGCGCTGCTGGACGAAGCGCACGTGAGCCGTGCCGCCCAGCGGCTGAACCTTTCCCAGCCGGCCGTTTCAAGTGCGCTCCAACGCTGTCGCGCATTGTTCGACGACCCTCTCCTCGAGCGGGGGCGGGGCGAGATGAAGCTGACGCCCAAGGCCGAGATGCTGCGCGGACCGATCCGTGACGTGCTGGTCCAAGTAAGACATCTTCTCGACCCGCCCGCGCCCAGGCTGTCGGAGTTGGTACAGGTCGTGCGGATCAGCGCGGCCGATGCGCCGACGGCCCTCCTGGCGCGGCCTCTGATCGAGAAGCTGGGCCGAACGGCACCCAACATCTCGATTGTCTTCAAGCCGTGGTTGGGTCTGGACATCGTCGCGCGCGAACTGACGAATGGCGAGACCGAACTTGGCCTCGCGCTCTTCGACCGGCGGGGCGATCACATCAAGACGGAGACGCTGTTCGAGGCGGATTACGTCGTCGCAATGCGCCGTGAACACCCTGCGGCCGAAAGCTTCGATCTCAAAAGCTGGTTGGCGTGGCCACACATCGTGGTGTCGGGCCGGGGCGAACGCCATACGCCGCTCGATGTTAGCCTACGGGCTATCGGCCTTTCTCGTCAGGTCGGCCTCGTGGTCCCCTCGTTTCAACTCGTCCCCGAGATCCTCGCCACGACCGATCTGTTCGCCATGCTGCCCCGCAAGTCGTTCGAGGCGCGCAGCGGGAGCGACCTCGTCGGGCTTCCCCCTCCGCTCGAAGTCGCCAGCTTTCCGCTTCATCTCGCGTGGCATGACAGGAATACGGATGACCCGGGAATAGGCCATGTGGCCGGGATCGTCCGGGCGGTCCTGGCCGAAGAAACCAGCGAGACCATCACCTACGCATGATCGGCCCGGCTCATAGCGGCTCACGCCATTGCCTCAGGTGCTGGGAGTGACGCACCCTGTCCGCACTAAAGGACTTTGCCAGAAAGACAGACCGCTTCAGGGAAGCGTGGCTGCGGCCGTGATGTGCCTCCCCGGAGTCCGGTTCGGGCTGACCATGTCGAGGCCTGCATCGCTACACGCGCAATTCTATCCCTTGCGCCGCGATCATTACGGGCTCGTTCCCGACCTTCGCAGCGCTGCAGGGCCGAGCGTCTGGCCGCCCCTCGCGCGACGTCGCTCACGGCCCTGACCGGCCTTCGCGCGAGGGACGCCTTCTGCAACGCGGCTTTCGCCAGACCGGCCGTTCGCTGCGACCGCGAGATCGATGCCGAGACGAACTCACACTATGCGGGACCAAACTGCCGTTCGCTGCATAATCCACGAATGACAGCGATGTGGATCTCCGGTCACCCTTTCTCGGCGGCTTCAAACGCCTTCTTGGCTGCCGTGATCGCGTTCATGCAGGCAGGTACACCGGCATAGACGGAGACTTGCAAAACGATCTCGACGATTTCCTCGCGGTTCACACCGGTATTCATCGCCGCGCGCATGTGGAACTCAAGTTGCCCCTGCGCGGTGCCCATGGCCGCGAGCATGGCGACGGTCATCATTTCGCGCGTCTTGAGGTCGATCCCGTCACGGCCGACGACATCCGCGAACGCGTATCCGAGGACGAGTTCCGCAGTGTCCGCATGGAACGTGTCAAGGTTGGCCTTCACCCGTTGCGGCGCTCCCGGTTCAAGGTCGTCGAGAAGGGAAAGGGCACGGGTCAGGCGATTGGATGCGGTGCTCATGCGTCCACTCCCTTCATGCCTTCCGCAGTGTAGCGGGCACCCGAGACCGGGCGCTCGGCGAGGCCGGCGTCGATGTCGGCGAGATCGGTGTCCGAGAGCGCAACCTCCGCCGCTCCTACGTTGTCGTGCAGGTACTTCGACTGTTTCGTACCGGGGATCGGGACGATGTTCTTTCCCTGCGCGAGAAGCCAGGCGAGCGCCAACTGCGCGGGTGTGCAGCCCTTCCGCTTCGCCATCCCTGCGACGAGATCGGCGATCCGACGGTTTGCCTGTGCCGCATCATCCTGGAACCGAGGCAGCGAGGCACGGAAGTCGCCTTCCTCGAATTGTCCGTCCTGGAAGCGCCCTGTGAGGAAGCCACGACCGAGCGGGGAATATGGTACGAATCCGATGCCAAGCTCTTGGCACGTGGGCAGGACCTCTTCTTCTGGTCCGCGGGACCAAAGGGAGTATTCGGTCTGCACCGCTGTCACCGGATGCACGGCATGGGCGCGCCTAAGTGTTTCGGCGCTGACCTCGCAGAGACCGACCCGCGCGATCTTGCCCTCGTTCACGAGGTGCGAGAGGCCCTCCATCGTCTCCTCGATGGGTCGATCCTGCTCGACCCGGTGAACGTAGTAGAGGTCAATCCGCTCGACGCCGAGACGTCGTAGCGAGCCCTCGCAGGCCTGCCGCGCATAGTCCGGCCCGTTGTCCAAACTGCGCCGGTACTCGCCCGCCGCGCGGACGATGCCGAACTTCGTCGCGACCTTCATGGGGGTCGACGTCTCGCGCAGGAAACGACCGATCAGCTCTTCGTTGTGGTGCGGACCGTACATGTCCGCGGTGTCGAGAAAGTCGATCCCAAGGTCCGCCGCCTCGTGCAGGACGCGCAGGGAGCTGTCATCGTCGCGCGGCCCGTAGAACTCGCTCATCCCCATGCAGCCAAGGCCGAGCGCCGAGACCGAGAGGTCGGTGCCGAGTGTCCGTCGTTCCATGTTTCTCTCCTGTCTTGTGCGATCGACAGGGAGGTGGCATTTCCGAACGCGCCGGTGAATGGCCGTGAACGGCAAACAGGATTCCGATAATGGAAAGACAAGGCATTATTTGGGACGACGTCCCCGTGTTCCTCGCCGTCGCCCGGTCGGGCTCGCTCAGCGGCGCGGCCTCGGCGCTCTCCATCGGGCTGGCGACCGTTTCGCGGCGGATCGAACGCCTGGAAGCGTGTCTCGGACGCCCGCTCTTTCTGCGGCACCACACGGGCTACCGACTGACCGAAGACGGCGCGGCTCTGGTCGAACGCGCCGAGGAGATGGAAGCCGCGGCGCGGGCCTTCGGATCGGGGCTGCCGGAAGAGCCGGAGGTGTCGGGAACCGTTCGCCTTGCCACGGCCGAGAACCTCGCAACCGCGCTGATATTGCCTGCGTTGCCGCGCTTGCGCCGCGCCCATCCGCGGCTGACGCTCGAGATTGCGACCGACATCGCCACTGTGAACCTGCACCGCCGTGACGCGGACATCGCGCTGCGAATGACCAAGCCCGACCGCGGGCATGTCTCGGTGCAGCGTGTGGGAACGCTTGGATACGGCCTTTATGGCGCGCAGTCGTACATGAAAGGCCGCGTCGGAGGTTCTGAAATCGACCTTGAGCGCGACGAGTTCATCGCTTGGGCCGAGGGGTACGGCCACCTTCCCGCCGCACAGTGGATCGAGCGCGCCCTTCGCGGTCGGGCACCGGCGGTCGTGACCACCTCGCTTGCAGCTCAAGTGACCGGCTGCGCCGCGGGATTGGGCCTCGCCGTCTTGCCGCATCTGCTGGCGCAGCCGCGCCAACTGGTCTGCCTTGACGCTGATCTCGGCATCGACCAGCCGATCTGGCTCGTGACGCAAACCGATCTGGTGTTTTCCCGCCGGGTGCAGGCTGTCGCGAACTTCCTGCGCGAGCTCGTGTCGGAACAACGGGATGCTCTTGGCGTGGCTCGCACATCTCGGACCGACGCATAATTATGAGGTCAGGCTGCCGTGATCGGACGAAATTCGGGAAGCGGCCGTTCATTCCAATAGCAGCATCCGGGAAAGAGGGCTCGGAGCCGACCTGCGGCAGCGCGGCGTCGGAGCGCTGGCGATAAGCTTCGTCACCGGTCGTTCGCGATCTCGCTTACTATCGCGGGGTCACGCGATGTCGACGCCTGGGCCGGGAGGGACGGATGGAGGAAGTCTCATGTCCAAGATCCAGCTCCCCGTCACCCAGCCGAAGCGGTGCCCCTGGAACCGCGGTAGGCTCGTCGGTCAGAAACGCCCGCTGTTGCCGAAGCAGGTTTGGGCGATCCGCGCGCGCCTCGAACTCGCGGGAAACCTGCGCGACCTGGCGCTGTTCAACCTGGCCATCGACAGCAAGCTGCGCGGCTGTGACCTCGTCAGGCTCAAGGTCGCCGATCTCGTCGTCGGCGGCTGCGTTCGCGAACGCGTCTCCGTCATCCAGAGCAAGACCCAGCGCCCCGTTCAGTTCGAAGTCACGGAAAACACTCGTGCGTCGATCTCGGCTTGGGTGGCGCGGCCCGAGATGATCGGCTGCGCCTTCCTGTTCCCGAGCCGGTTTCACGACAGACCGCACATCTCGACGCAGCAGTACGCGCGGCTCGCTCGGGAGTGGGTGACGGCGATCGGTCTCGAGCCGAGCGGCTACGGCACGCACTCGCTGAGGCGCACCAAGGCGGCGCAGATCTACCGCAAAACAGGCAATCTTCGCGCGGTCCAGCTCCTGCTTGGTCACACGAAGGTGGATAGCACAGTCCGGTATCTGGGCGTCGAACTTGAGGATGCCCTGAGCATCGCCGAGTCGGTCGACATCTGATAATCTCGGCGAACAGCGAATGCCGTTCGCCATCCGTGACCGGACGCGCCGCAGCGGACCCACCAACGCTGGCTCAGAACCCTTTCACGACCTTCGCACTACGCGCAATGGGAGCGACTGCCAGATCTTCCCGGCCCGCTGCATGTGATGCAGTAACGTGTTGCCGGCGGCTGTAAGGTTGGCGTGAAGAGCACCTTCAAGAAGCTGCCGGTTGCGGCGTGTCATGCCGCACCTCCCAGGAGAGCGCCGCGCCGGCGAAGAGGGCAAAGGCAGCCACGAGGAGCGAGATGTCGAAGGAAGCAGTGAGGGAGTAGAGTTCGTCCGCGATCAATGGTCCGATGATCTGCCCGGAGCCATATGAGGCGGTCATGATCGCGAGCATGTTGAACCGGACCCTGTGCGCCAGATGGCGCCCGGCCGGCATCGCAATGGTCACGACGCCCATGAAGGTGCCCCCCACGAAAACGGCACTGGCGAGATAGGCGATCGGCAGGTGCAAAAGCGGCAGGCCCACGCCGAGCGCCTGGCAGCTCAAGTTGAGGGCGAGACTCCGCGAGGTTCCAAGCCGCAGGTGCAATCTGTGCCACAAGAAGCATGAGGGCGCCGCCGCGAGGCCGAAAAGAGCCCAGGCCTGGACCGGCCCGATCGCCGGGAACGCCGTCTTCACCAGAAGCGGTAGGTAGGTCGCCGTGATGATGTAGCCCAGCCCCGCAAGACCGTAGACGAGGATTAACCGCCAAGGACCGAGAGACGTCCCTTGCCGCCCAGACAGGGCCTGCTCGGGCCGTGTCATTTGGGTGCGCCTCCGGTCACCTGCCTGCATGACGAGCGCCGACACCAGAAGGGCAGCGCAGATCCCTGCCAGGCCAAACCAGATCGTGCGACTGCCCAGCTCGGCCACGCTTCCGAGCGCAATCGCCTCTGCCGATATCAGAATGCCAAGTCCGACCCCGGCGTAGAGCGTGGGCGCCGCGTGATGCTGGTGCCGGTCATGAATGAGCCAGTGAGACGCCGCGACCATGGCGATCGCGCTGAACGCACCGGAGATGCCACGCACGGCGATGATAGCCCATGAGGGCAAATCGAAGCCCAGGGCCGCAAGGGTGAGCATGGTGGCGACCCCAGCCAGTTGGCAGAGGACCCTGCTTGACAGGGGCAATCTCACCGAAGCCAGCAGAGCTCCGACAAGATACCCTGCGTAGTTGGCCGAGGCCGCGTAGGACCCGCCGGAAACCGAAAGCTGGCCCTCGTCGATCATCAGCGGATAGAGGCCCGTGAACGCAAATCGTCCGACCCCCATGCCAACGACCAGGACAAGCGATGCCGCGATGGTCGCGGCGAGGTCGCGGTCACCTTGCATGACCGCGCTCCGCATGCAGGTTCGTTGCCTCGGCTACGCATTCGCGAAAGGCGTTGAACGCCGCCGTGTCGAACCCGGCGCGACACGCCAGATAGGTCACGACCTGCATCAGCGGCATTTCCCGCACCGCGCCCGGCGGGCCCATGAGGGCCACGACGCTCCGCGGCATGATACTGATGCAGGCACCGGCGGCGGTGCAGCCAAACATCGCATGGTAAGAGGGCACCTCCTGCACCTTCGGCGCGGGGCCGCCCTCCGCAAGAAGCCAGTCTTCGGACAGCTTCCGATAAGTGCAGCCGGGGGCGAAGGCCGCAAGCGATCGCAGCCGCAGGTCCGACGCAGTCTGAACCTCTGGATGGTCCGAGGGCAGCAACAGCACGAGTTCTTCGCGGAACAGCGGTAGCAGCTCGAGGTCGTCTGCCTGGGCAGGGTCTTCGTCACTGGGAAAGGCAACCAGGGCGCAGTCGATCCGACGGGCCCGGAGCGCATTCAGAAGTGGGCCGCTCGGCGCGGAAGTCAGCTCGAGGGTCACCTCAGGCCAATCGCGGCTGAACCTTGCAAGTGGGCCGGCCAGCCGACTGGCGATGGTGCTCTCCATCGACCCGATCCGAAGCGTGCCGCGCGGGCTGGACGGGTCCAGGCGCTGCTGGGCCTCGTCGGCCAGGTTCAGGATGCGCTCGGCATAGTCCAGGAAGGTCTGACCCTCTTCAGTCAGGGTCATGCGCTTGCGGTGTCGGTGAAAGAGTTGGGTGCCCAACTCGGCCTCCAGCTGCTGGATGCGGGTGGTCACATTGGACGGAGCGCGCCCCAGAAGTTCGGCCGCGCGGGTCACGCCTTCCTCCCTGACGACGGCACGAAAGACGGCGAGTGTTGCAAGATCCATGTCGATCTCCTTCCGGAAATGGCTGGCGCAAATCATTCTGTATGTGATAATGATCGTCAAACATGATTCCTGATGAGGAAACAAAGTGAGCGTAGATCATCGACGGAAAGGACCTCCCATGCTGGACAAACTCGGCATCTCTCTCCCGATCCTCCAGGCGCCGATGGCAGGGGTCTCGACGCCGGAGCTCGCCGCCGCGGTCTCGAATGCGGGTGGCCTGGGCGCGATCGGCATCGGCGCCTCCGGTGTGGAAGAGGCCTCCCGGATGATCGCGGAAACCCGTCAGCGCACCGATCGACCGTTCAACGTCAACGTTTTCACCCATGCGACGCCGCAGGCCGATCTTGAGTGCGAACGCGCTTGGCTGGAGTCCCTGCGGCCGCTCTTCGCGGAATTCGATGCCGAACCGCCGACAAGACTGCGGACAATCTACCAGAGCTTCAATGATGCCCCCGACATGCTGGAACTTCTTCTGGAGATGCGCCCGGCAGTGGTCAGTTTCCACTTCGGCCTGCCCTTCGACGAGGCGATCACGTCCCTCCATGACGCCGGGATCACGCTTCTGGCAACCGCGACGAACCTCGAGGAGGCACGGTCGATCGCTGATGCGGGAATCGACGGCGTTGTCGCACAAGGCATCGAAGCCGGCGGCCACCGCGGCGTTTTCGACCATACGGTTTCCGATCCGCACCTTGGCGCTCTCGCGCTGACGCGCCTGCTGGCTACCGAGATCGAGCTTCCGATCATCGCCGCAGGCGGCATCATGGACGGCGCCAGCATCGGGGCCGCGTTGGATCTCGGCGCAGCCGCTGCACAGCTCGGAACGGCGTTCATAGATTGTCCGGAATCCAGTGCCGATACGGCCTACAGAGAGGCGCTGCACGGGCCGGGGGCCGACAGTACGCGTCTGACATCCGTGATCTCGGGGCGACCCGCTCGCGCTTTGGACAGCCGCTTCACGCGCGCCGAAGGTCGTCATCTGACAGGCCGGCCGCCAGCCTATCCGATGGCTTACGACGCGGGAAAGGCCCTGCACCGCGCCGCGAAAGAGAAGGGCGAGCATGGGTTTGGGGCCCACTGGGCCGGCCAGGGGGCCCCGCTCGCCCGCTCGCTGCCTGCCGCCGAGCTGGTTGCCGCTCTAACACAAGAACTGCACAGTGCGACTCACTAGGCGCAAACTCGGCCTGACAAGTGCGTCCCTTAAGAAAGTAGTCACAGTGGCCTTCGACCAGAGTCGGCAAAGTCCGCGATCCGGCCGTGAAGCAGGCAGCGGCGGACGGCCGCAAGGAACCCTTCTTGCTCCTTCGTCGAGATGCAGCGAATGTCGGTGCTAAAGAACATTTCATTGTATGAGGTTCAATAGATAGACCATGCGTGCTTCATAATGGCCCAATTCAACCCTACACATTTCTGGCCACGCGAGGCCGGGCGCGGCACCTCCGTGACGCTGCCCGGCCAGCCACGCTCGCCTTTGGTCGATGTGGTTTGCATCAGCGAGGGCATGACCATCGCGCGCAGCCGGTTTTCGCCGGATCAGGATCATAACGACGATATCCAGCGACCACCCGGTCAGCTTCTTCTGGCATTCAACCTGACGGGTGAGATGACCATCAGGACGCCGGACGCAGAACATGTCATCTCGCGCGGGGCGGGATGGGCCATCAGGCCCGGAGAAGCCGCCTTTCGCCGGATCGTGCCCAAGGGCACCGCCTGCGCGAATATCGTTCTATCGCTTACGTTGGCGGCGCTTCCGGATCACCTGCGCTCGGCGCTGCAACGGGCATTTCCCCGGTCCGGCGTCTTTCACCGCCTCGGTCTGCCTGTTCCCGGACGGGCCGACCTTGCCACATTGTTCGATGGGCTGGACACGCCCTCCGCCCTGATCCGCAAGGAAGGGCAATGCCTTGCATTGATCGGCCATGCCCTGGAAGAGCTGGACAAGGACGCGCCCAAAGTTCGGGGCGGCGCGGACCCGAAGCTGCTTGTCGCGCGGGCGCGCTCGATATTGGCTGAACGATTGGGCGAACGAATCGTCCTGTCCGATCTGGCCCGAAGTCTCGGCGTCAGTCATGTCACTTTGAACCGTGCGTTCCGGCTTGAGACCGGCCGTTCGGTATTCGAGCACCTGCGCGCCATGCGTCTCGAAAAGGCGGCGCATCTGATTGGCGAAACCGACCGCTCACTCATCAAGATCGCCTTCGAATGCGGCTTTTCCAGCCCGTCCCACCTGAGCAAGGCCTGGCGCGACCTTCACGGTGCGAGCCCCAGAGCATGGCGAAAATCCCGGCAAAGCGGCCAGCTTTCTTAAAATACAAGAGTTTTTTAGTAAGATATAAGTTTTGCGCGACCAGGCGTGGCACATCGCGGAAAAAAGGATTCTGCGATGCCCCGCTCCACCTGTTTGCTAATGGCAATCCTGCCCGCGTTTTGCGCCTTTCCGGCCCTCGCACAGGAAACGCCCTATGAACTGCCGCCCATCTTTGTGTCGGTTCATCACTGGGACGAGCTGGCCAGCCAGGCCGCGACCAGTGCCACGGTCCTGACGCCCCAAGACAGGGACGGCACTCCCAAACGCGATCTCCAAGCCATCACCGACCGCAGCGCAAACGTCGTATTCCAGCGCGCCAATTCCGGCGAGCGTCTGGTGGTGCGCGGCATCTCGGCCTTCGACAATGCGCTGGCCGATCCTGTGGGGTATCGCGTCAACGGCGTGTCGCTGCCGCTGGGCACCCTGCAATTGCCGCATTTCTTTGCCGCAGATCAGGTGACGCTGCTGAAAGGTCCGCAGGGCACAACCATCGGGCGCAACAGCGAGGCGGGATTGCTGAGCTACGACACGCTTGCACCGGGCAGCCTCGACGGCTGGCAGGCGGAAATCGGCGTGAACGGGTCGGATGCCGGTGCGTCGCCCCTGGGGGCGAATGGGTCGCTGCTCTACTCGGGCTGGCTGAACGACGATGTTGCGCTCACCTTTGGGGCCGAGATGGCAGGCGATCAGGGTGTGATCACCGACCCGGCGACGGGTGTGGATGATGGCGGCAAGAGCGAGCGCCTCACGGCTGTTTTCGGCGTGCAATGGGCGCTTGAGAACGGTGCCAGCCTGCGGCTGACAAGCGTTGCCGAACATGAGGATCTGAACAAGGAACAGTTCCGCTATGTCAGCGGGCCGCAGGCGACAGGGCGCTTTCAATCGAGCTACAGCGATCCTTCGTCGGAAACCCGCGACATGAGCGTGACCGCACTGGAATATTCTCAAAGCTTTGACGGGTTCGACCTGACCGCGATCACCGGATTCACGACTTTCAACCGCGATTTCACCCTCGATTTCGACAGCTCGCGCCTGCCTCTGGGCGTGACCACGCTCGATCTTGAAGACCGGATGTTGTCGCAGGAAATCCGCCTGACCTCTCCTGAGGGGGCCGGTCCGCTCAAGTGGTCGGCAGGGGTGCATGTCTACCGACAGAAAACCGACGTGGCGTTCAACCTCGGCGCACTCTCCACCGACCGGCAGACCGAGATCACGCAAAGCGGGATCGGGCTCTACGGGTTCGGCGAGTATGCGGTGAACGACCGGCTGAGGCTGGGCGCGGGGGTTCGCCTCGACTGGACCGAGAGCGATGCGACCCAGCAACTGACCACGATGGCAGGCAGCAGCCGCTATGAGGGCTCGCAAAGCGACCTGACAGTGCTGCCAAAGCTGACCGCCGCCTATGACGTGACACCCGACACCACCCTCTACGGAACGCTTGCGCGCGGATATCTGCCCGGCGGTTACAACTACGCCTTCGCCAGTGATGCGGGCAGCCTGACCTATGACCCGGAATACAGCTGGAGCTTCGAGACCGGCGTGAAGAAGGATTTTGCAAGCGGCGCGGCGTTGCGGCTGGCGGGGTTCTATACCCGGATCGACGACAAGCAGATCGCCGAGACGATTCCGGGCGCCGCGCAGCGCATCTCGAACGCGGCCGAGGCGGAAACCTACGGGATCGAGGCGGAAGCCAGCGCGCCTCTTGGACAAGGCTGGAGCGTTCGCGCGACCGCCGGTTGGCAGAAGGCCCGAGCGACATCCTTCGAGACGACGGTGTTCGATCCGGGAACGGGCGGGCTGCGTCCGGTGGATTACTCGGGCAATGCCCTTCCGCTGGCCCCCGAGACCACCTACGGGCTTGCGCTTTCCTACGACGGGCGGAATGGCTGGTCCGGTGAAATCGCCCTCAACGGCTCGGGAAACTATTACTTCGACCCCGGCAACACGATAGAGCAGGACGGCTATCATGCCGTGGATGTCAGCGTCAGCCGCCAGTTCGACAAGGGCAAACTGACGGTTTGGGCAACCAACCTCTTCGATGAAGAGTATTACGCAAGCGCCGCAAATACCGTGCGCGGAACGGTGGTCGAGGATGGGGCGGCCCGGCGGTTCGGCGTCAACTATCGCATGGAGTGGTAGGCATGACGCAATCCGAAGGGGCAGCACGGCTCTATACCACAATTGAAGGTCCAATCCGGTTCGCCCTGCTCGACTGGGCGCTTGAAACCGGTCTGTTCGACCTCTGCGCAGAAGGACGAACCGCAAAGGCCGTCGCAGATGCGAGGGGCCTCGATGCAGGACAGGTCGCCCTCGTCCTGCGGGCACTGGTCGCAGCCCGGTTTCTGGAGCAGTCGGCAGGCGTGTTTCACACCGCCCCCGACATCCTGCCCTTCGTCGTAGCCGACGGTTCGCGCAACCTGCGGGAAAACCTGCGGGCGATGGCCGGAATGCGTCATGCCGGTCTGGACGACATCGCGGACCTCCTGCGCCCCGACCGCCCTGCACCCGAGCGCCCGCTTTTCGATGCGACCCATTGGGATCGTGCGCATGGGTCGCTGAAGGCGTTTCACCGGGCGGTCGCCGCCGACGCGATGGAGCCCTGTCTGGTGGGCTTGCCCGAATGGACGCGGGCGGCATCGCTTCTGGAGGTCGGCCCCGGCAGCGCCGTGCTGGCCCGCCGCCTTCTGGCGCGGCGCCCCGAGCTGCACATCACGTTGCTGGATCTTCCGCCGGTTGCCGACCGCATCCGCGTGGACACTGCCGACCTGCCCGTCGAAGTCGTGGCAGGCAGCTACAACGACACATTGCCCGAGGGGCCATTCGATATCGTCTGGTGCTCCATGTCGCTCTATTTTCGCGACAACGGTCTGCAACGGCTGATCGAACGGCTAGCGGACCTTCTTGCCCCAAACGGCGTCCTGGTCAGCTTTCACGAAGCGCTGCACGATGCCCGGACGGGACCGCCCGAGCATGTCATCGGGCGGCTGATGCCCTCGCTGCGGCAAGGGGATGTGTCCTTCGCAGAAGGCGAGATCGCCGATGCGATGTCGGATGCCGGATTGGCAGACCTTGAAACGCAAACCGTGACGACGGCTTTCGGACGGTTCCGCCTCGACCTCGCGCGGAAAAGGGATTGATGTCATGCGCCTTTTTGCCCTCCTTCTCATCATCGGCCTGCCAGCCCGTGCCGAGGAAATCGTCCTGTCCGGCCCTCCGACCTGGGAAACCGCGCCCCTGATCGCACTGGCCGAGGATCAGCCTCTGGCGGATCGCGGGGTCACGTTCACCTTTCGCCCGTGGACCAGCCCGGAGGATTTGCGCACGCGCCTGATGGATGAGGCATCGCTCGTGGCCGTGGCACCCAGCCTGACGGCGGCGCTCTGGGAGGCGCGCGGCATCGATTTGCGGGTGTGGAGCGCCACCAGCGCGGAAGGGGCACTCTGGATCGTCGGACGCGGCCCGGCTGTGGAGAACCCGAGCGATCTTGCCGGGCGCAGCCTTGCCTTGCCGTTCAAGGGCAATCTGCCCGATTTGCTGATGCAGCGGCTTGCGTCAGATGCCCCAGATGCCTTCACGCCGACCTATACGGGCAATTACATGGCAACGATGCAGCTGGTTCTGGCCGGTCGCGCGGAAATTGCCCTGCTGCCCGAGCCCTTGGCGAGCGTTCTCGTCGCGCAGGCGCCGGATATGGCCCGTCTTGCGGATGTCTGCGAGCTGTGGCGCGGGCAGACCACGCTGGAGGCCTGTCCTCCCGGCGGCGCGGTTGTATCGAACATCCCGGCGGACCGTCCCGATCTGCAAGCCGCCTATGAAGCGGCATTCGCACGGCTCGCGGCAGCTCCGCAACAGGCCGCGGCCCTGTTGGCCAGCGTCTTTCCCGATCTGCCGGACACGGGCGAAGGTTACGCGGAGATGGCACCGCGAGCCCTGAGCCTGCCTGAAAATCGCACGGTCCTTGCAGCGTTCTATGCCGAGATTTTCAGCATCGCGCCCGAGGCACTGGGCGGCGAATTGCCCGATGCCGCATTCTTCGATCCGGCCAGTGAATGACGGCCTGGAAACGGAACTTGCTTGCGTTTGCACTGGGCTGCGGTCTGCTCGTGGGCGCCTGGCAGATCGTCGCATGGCAAACCCTGCCCGCGCTCCTGCCCGCGCCGATGACGGTCGCATCCGCGACCGTGGCATTGCTGGCCGATCCCGCGTTCTGGAGCGGTGCGCTTGCCCCGAGCCTTTTGCGCATGGCGGGCGGTCTGTCATTGGCAATCGCCGCCGGCATTCCGCTCGGGATCATCGGCCACCGCTCATGCCGCGTGGCTGCGTTCCTGGCCCCTTTGCGGCTTCTGCTCATGGGGATACCCGCGCCGATCCTGGTCATTCTCTTCATACTCTGGACGCGTGGCGGCACGTGGACGGTGATCCTGAGCGTCGCGGCCTTGCTCATGCCCGTCTTTCAGGTCGCGGTTGCCGAAGGTTTGCGCGCCGTCGATCCGCAGATCGACGAAATGGCCCGCCTGTTCCGGGTGCCCCTGTCCAAGCGGGTACGCCACGTTATCTGGCCCGCGTTCTGGACTGCCCTCGGTCCCGCCCTGCGGATCGGCGTGGCGAACGGGCTGCGCGTGACATTGCTGACCGAGCTGCTCAGCGGCGCGAACGGGCTCGGCGATGCCGTGCAGACAGCGCAGACCTACCTGCAGACAGATCGCCTTTTCGCGCTGGTGCTGATTATCCTCGCCCTCGTAGCGGCATTCGACGCCGCATTGGCTCGCCTGCCGGGAACGGGAGGTCGCGCATGACTCTCTTCGAAGGCGCAAACATGACGTTGCGATATGACGCAGCGGGCGCGCCCGCATTCTCGGACCTGTCGCTGAGCATCCGCAAGGGCGATTGCTGGTTTCTCTCCGGCCCGAGTGGCGCGGGCAAGACAAGCCTTCTGCGCGTGATCGCCGGCCTTGAGACGCCGGATGCCACGCGGTTGGTGCGCCGCTTCGAGCGGCCCGGTTTCGCCTTTGCAGAGCCGCGGCTGTTGCCAGACCTGACCGTGGCGCAGAACCTGTCCCTTGTCCGTTCGGACGGTCGGGACATGATGCCCGCCCTGTCGCAACTTGGACTTCAGGATATGGCCGACAGACCGGCCGCGACCCTGTCGAAAGGACAGGCACAGCGCGTTGCGCTCCTGCGCGCCCTGAGCACTGAGCCCGATATCCTGCTGCTGGACGAGGCCCTCGGCGGGCTCGATGCGGGCCGGTGGGAAGCGGCCCGCGATATGATCTGCAGGGAGCGCAAAAGGACCGGACTGGCCATCATCGAGGTCACGCATGATCCGGCGCGGCGGCTGTTCCAAGGTCAATCCCTGTCGCTCGACAAAGCCAGGGAAACGCGATGAACGAAGAGACAATCTGTATCCTCGGCGGTTACGGCGATGTCGGCCTGCGCGTTGCGCGTCTGCTGCATGCGCGCAGCGATGCCCGTATCCTCCTTGCCGGGCGCGATGGCACGAAGGCTGCACGGGTCGCGCGGACCATAGGCGAGCGCTGCGAAGGCATGGCCCTCGACGTCAAGGCGACGGAAGCGGCCACACGGTTGAAGGGCATGACACTTTGCGTCAGCCTGACCGAGGCCACGCCGCCCGGCCTCGCCGCGGCCCTGGTTGCTGAAGGCACGGGTTTCATTGACAGTTCGGCGTCGCCCGATTACGTGACCGCGCTGCGCAGCGCGATCGAGGCCGTGGCAAGCCCGCAGGCCAGCGCCATTCTCGAAGCCGGTCTTGCGCCGGGCCTGACCAACGTCATGGCCGCAGGTCTGTGCCGCGATCATCCTGAAACGGCCCGCATCGACGTGCTGATCGAGATGGGCATGGGCGTACATCACGGATTCGCCGCAACCGAATGGACCCTGCAATCGCTGGGGCGGACCTATCCGGTCAAGGTGGATGCCAAATTGCAGCACATCCGCACGGGCGCGCTGCGCCGGACCTTCGAGACCGATACGGGTACCGTCTCGGCCATCGGGTTCGCCTTCTGCGACCAGCAAGGCATCGCGCGCGATAACGCCCTGGACAGCGCGCGCACATATCTCGCGGTCGATCCAGGCTGGATGACGCGCGTTCTGGGCTGGCTGAGCCGTCCTGCACTCGCGAGTATCATCCAGCACCACGCCGCGACCCTCGCACGGTCGATCCTAAGAATGCCTACGATGGGCGGAACCGGTACGCACCTGGTCGTTGAAGCATATGACGTGCAAGGCAACTTGTTAGGCAGAAAATCTCTGACAGGCGGTCCGCAAGCGGACCTGACCGCCGAGGTTCTTGCCACTGCCGCGTTGGGACTGATCGAAGCGACCGAGGATCGCATCCCCGGTCTACTCCGGTTGACAGACATGCCAAGTGTTCAGGAGATTCTAATCCAACAGGCCGGTTGACCCACCGCAGCTCCGGAGAAGGACACGAAAGCTATTTGTCGAAGGGCAAAATCTACCGTTTGGGTCCCACACCGAAAGCCGCCGTTCCTCGAAGGTCGGCTTGGTCCGCGCTCCGGCCAATCAGGCGAGGCGCAGCGGATGACCGGAGCGAGCCCAAATTTACTGTCGCGGGAGGTGGCTACCTCGCAGACGCAGCAATGAACGTCATGTCGTGAGCGGCCCTTTGCCGCCGTTCAACTGTCGAACCAATACAACGCTGTGAACTCCCAATTGCGGTCGTTCACCCATCGCTCAGCGTTCCTCATGGCCGGATCGGCGGGTCGCAGGATGAGGCCAGCCTTGGGTTGCCAGACGGCCCTCTCCCGAAGCGAGGCGATACCGACCCGATCCGTGGAACGTCTCAGGTCCGTAGAGGTCAAGATCGCCAGCGGTCTGAGGGCCGTTCGGCAAACTCCCTAAACGACTCCGGCGTTTTCCCCGTCAGTCGCGCGACGCAATCGGTGCTGCGATCCTCGACTCCGGTGCGGATCGCTTCGTCCAGGCCAGCGAGAATGCGGGCGTATTCGGGTGGCAGGCCCTGCGCCTCGAAGCGTTCGGCCAACTCACTGCCGGAGAGAGCAACATGGCGGATCGTCTGGCCGGTCACCTCGGAGAGAATGCCGGTGGTGTCCTCGTAGCTGAGCGCCTCGGGGCCGGTCAGGATCATGTCGTCGTTCAGGGGCTCGCGGGACGTCAGGCAGGCGACCGCTGACGCTGCGATGTCGTCGGCATCGATGAAGCCAACGCGGGCGCTGCCTGTTGCGCTGTAGATCGCATCTTCGTCACGGATGGTGCGGGCGTGGGGGCCATCCGAGAAATTCTGCATGAACCACGAGGGGCGCAGAACTGCCCATTCGGGTGCGTTGCCGGCCAGCCAGGCATGAACCTCGCCCATCATCGGCCCATCGCGCTCGAGCAGGGAAGAGCTGAGCAGGACGAAGCGGCGCACTTGACGCTCCATGGCACCTTCCAGAAGAGGACGCATGACATCGAGGTGATCGGTGCGGTCCGTGGGCGCGACCACATAGACCGCCGAGCAGCCGTCGAAGGCCGCGAGGGAGGCCGGGTCTGCCCAGTCGAAGAAACGGTCCTGGGGGTTGATGGGCCTGCGGGTGCCGATGGTGACCTCGGCACCAGTGGCGTCGAGACGCTTCACCACCCGACGGCCGGTCGTTCCCTTGCCGCCAATGACCAAAATGCGATCATTCATCGGCCGTTTCCCCTTCATAGGCTTTTGCAGCCGCGTTCGCCCCGCCAAGCGCGGAGAGCGCGACGAGCGGGTTCCAATAGTCGCGGTAGCGGGCGATGCGCCCCTCGCGGAGAGTCACGACGGAAATGTAGTCCTGATCGTAGGGCAGGCCCTTGGCAACGCCCCGGCCCCGACAGGAAAACTCGAAGACCACGGTCTCGCCGGAGGGGTGAACCTCGTGGAGCATGAACTCCGCCAGCTCCAGCATCGGGCCGAGCCGTGCCAGGTGATCGGCGAGGGCCGGGAGACCCTCGAGGCGCTTGGGGAGGCCATCGGGGGCATAGGGAAACTCGAAGACCACGTCTTCGGCGAAGATGTCCACCATTTCCGGTCCCGTTTCCAAGCGGGAGCCGAGGGCGCCGCGCAAGAGACCCGAGAAACTGTCGAACTTGTCGTCCATGAGAAAGGCTCCTATGGATGGAACGGTAGCGTATCAACCAACTAGGAGATTCTTGAATGGAACGCAAGCGTTCCGACGAAAAATCACGGCGCAAGCCTTCCGGCGCAGCGGTCCCACGCGCGGAATTGACGGCAGCGCTCTATCGCGCCTTTTTCGAGGAATGGGCCGAGCGCGGCTTTTCCGCGCTCAGTCTCGAACGGGTCGCGGCCCGCGCCGGCGCCGGCAAGGCGGCGATCTATCGCCGTTTTTCCTCACGTCTGGCATTCGCGGACGCTGCGCTCTCCGCTCTCGGGTTGGGGATTGCCTTGCCGAAGCCGGAGCGTGCGACGCTTGAGGAGGACGTGTTCGATCTCTTGCTGCGGATACGTGCGGTGCTGCGTCATCCGCTTGCCCGCAGAATCCTGCCGGACCTCCACGCCGAAGCTGCCCGGTCGCCGGAGATGCGTGCGATCAACGACCGCTTGGCCGAGGCGAGACGCGAGCAGGCGCAAAACCTGTTGGACCGTGCCGTGCGCCGGGGTGACCTGCCCGAGATGATCGACCGGGATCTCGCGCTCGATCTACTCGTTGCTCCGCTCTATTGGAGGATGGTTGTCCGGGGGCAAACCCCGACCCGGGCCGAGTTGATGGTTCAGAGCAAGGCCATCACGGCCGGCCTGAAGGCCTCGATCGGAGACGTCGGCCGGACGTGACTGCTCGCCTTCGGCTTTTGAAGGCCCTATGCATGGCTCCTGCGGACCGCTTGAAAGTGGGGGCGAAGTCGACCGCAGCGGCGCCGCGACAACAGGGTTGCCGCAAGCGCCTGCAAACAAATCACTCGGTGGTCCGACCGCCCGGGAACGCACCCCCCTACTTTTTTGTCTGCAAAGGAAGTATCGATCCTCCGATCGACTTCAGCCTGCTCTGGTAGGTTTCCGGGGCGATGAGCTGAAACGGAAAGTAGAGGCCGGCGCCGATCGCTTCGTCTTGCAGACCCGCCAGCCTGTCCATGACAATGGCAACCCCGAGGCCGGTCAGCGGCATCTGGCCCCCCGGATGTACGACCGCCTGGCGCACCTCAAGCGCCTGGCCTGCGTGGTCGGTCCCGGATATCTCCACGATGATTTCGGTGGAAAGTGGGTCTCCCCGCCGGCGGGAGGAGCTTTCGCCGACGGCGAGGCGGAATTCTACATCGCGCGCTCGGGTCTCGTTCGCAAGGACCAGCACGTCATAGGGGGAGAAAACCTCGGCCGGCATCCGCGTGCCGTCGAGCGCGACGACGCCGGTCTGCGCATCGTCGCTCGTCCGCCAGAGATAGTCGCCGTTTTTTACCTTAAGCGCCGCGGGCATGGTCTTTGTCAGGCGCTCCATGTCCGCGTCGGTGGCGGCTCCGCCCACGTCCTGCTCGTCGATGACCGCGCTGATCAGCACGCTATCGATGGTCGAAAACTCCCGCGCGGCCAGCATTGCCGGCACGGTCGTCGCTCCGACAAGCCATTCGGCGCCGAGAACGACCGCAGAGGCCGTTGGCGCATGCATGTAGGCCGCGACCTCGGGGCCGATTTCGTGGACGCCGGAAGATATGCTCAGATACGGAATGCCACGCGACTGTGCGAACCGCAGACACGCGATGGCGTCGTCCTTGAAGAAGAGGGCGAGGGCCGCGACCGGCCGATTGCCCAGGCCGAGATCCGGTGCCGAGAGGTCGACGGCGACGCCCTCCGCGTTGCCGATTTCCGCGGCGACAGCCTCGGCACGCCCGAGGTCGCGACCGCCGATCAGAAGCGGCACCTCGGGGTGCGCGTCACGCAGGTATCGCGCGGCCTGGCGGCCGACGATGCCGGAGCCGCCGACGAAGAGAATGGGGTCATGTGTCATTGCACGTCCTTTCGATGATGGCGCGTCGAATCGTTGAAGCCGCGGCGCTGCCTGAGACGGGACGGCCGTGGCCCCGCGAGGTGGAAAGCTCAGAGGTCCGAGAGGAAGTCCGTGAGGGCCGCGTTCACCCGCTCGGCGGCCTCGTGCTGCACCCAGTGGCCGACGTGCTCGAGCCGCACCTGGCGCACGAGGTTGGGCTGCGCTTCGCGCAACTCCGCAAGGCTCGGCGTTTCCGGATGAAACAGCCGGCACAGCCCGTCGGCCGCGCCCCAGATGTAGAGGGCCGGCTGGCGGATGACGGCGTCCTTGTAGGCCGGCATCAGATCGAAGGTCCGGGGCAAGGCGCGGTAATAGTTGAGCCCGCCGCGGAAGCCAGTGCGCCGAAAGGTTTCGATGGTGTGGTGCACGTAGGTGGGTTCGGCCCAGTCCGGCACGGCTGTCGGTGCAGGCCGCAGCATGTGGAGCTCTGGATCGGCCGGATCCCAGCGCTGCGCAGGCTCCGGGCTGGCCGAAAGCCAGTAGAGAATGCTCGGGATCGACTGCGCCGCCTTGGCGAAGCGGGCCTCTGCGTCCGACTTCATCAGGTTGAAGGCGTAGTAGGTGTCGCCCAGGCCCTGATCGCGCAAAGCCTGCCACTGGTCGATCTCCCCGCGCGGGGCGAAGGGAATGCTGAGACTGGCGATCGCCCGGAACCGGTCGGGTCGCATCAGGGCTGCGCGCTGTGCGTGGTCGGCCCCCCAATCGTGTCCGACGATCACCGCAGTGTCGATCGACAGAGCGTCCAACACGCCGACAAGGTCGCCAACGATATGGAGCGAGGTGTAGAGGTCCGGGTCGGACGGCGCGTGGCTTCGGCCATACCCCCGCATGTCGAACGCGACGGCCCGGTAGCCCGCCTCGGCCACGGCCCGCATCTGGCTGCGCCAAATTTCGGCGGTGTCCGGGAAGCCGTGGCAAAACAGCACGGCCGGGCCTTCACCCTGCTCGATCACGTGGAAGCGGCCATCGATGGCGTCGACCATACGGCTGCGGACCGGCAGATCGGTTCCGCCGTCCGACGCGGCTCCGAAGGTCGGGGAAAGACCGAGCCCGAACCCGATCATGCCGGAGGTTTGGAGCATGCGACGTCTTGACCAATGACGGCCGGCGCAGCAGGGCGCGGATGCGGCATCGCCGCGAAGCGTATCGGATGACATGGCAGTCTCCTGTCGAAAGTGTGGAGGTTGGCGCGGGCGGCGCCTGTGCGGCCCGCGCGTCTGGTCAGGCGTCCGGCAGCCGCACGAGCATCTTGCCGGAATTGCCGCCCGAGAAGAGGTCCAGGAAGGCACCCGGGGCGCTCTCGAGCCCCTCGCGGACCGTCTCCTGCCAAGTGATCCTGCCGTCGGCGATCCAGTCGGTCATGTCGCGCTTCAGGTCCGGCATCATGCCGAATTCGTCCATGACGATCAGGCCCTGCATGAGGATCCGCTTTTCCACGAGACCGAAGATATTGCTCGGCCCCTCGGGCGCCTTGTTGTACTGCGAGATCATCCCGCAGATGGGGAAGCGCGCGAAATCCTTCGCGTTGGCGATGGCCGCCTCCAGGTGGTCGCCGCCGACATTGTCGAAGTAGATGTCGATCCCCTCCGGTGCGGCCTCGGCCAGCGCCGCCGTCATGTCGGGCGCGGTCCTGTAGTTGATCACGGCGTCGACACCGGTGACCTCGCGCAGCCAGCGGATCTTGTCCTCCGATCCGGCCGATCCGATCACGCGGCATCCCTTCAGCTTTGCGATCTGCGCGACGAGCGATCCGACCGTTCCGGCGGCGGCCGAGACGAAGACGGTCTCGCCTTCCTTGGGCTTTCCGATCCGCAGAAGGCCGGCATAGGCGGCAAGACCGGGCACGCCGAGCGGACCGAGGTAAGCCTGCGGCGGGACCGAGGGCTCGACCGGGCTGGCGCTGTCGGCGTCGATGACGGCACGGTCTCGCCAGCCGGCGAAATGGCTCACCGTGTCGCCTGGCTTGAAGCGGTCGTCCGCGCTTTCCTCGACCACGCCGATGGCGGCGCCGTCCATGGGCCGATTCAGCTCGAACGGCGGAATGTAGGACGGCCGGTCGTTCATCCGGCCGCGCATGTAGGGATCGACTGACAGCCATGTGTTGCGAACCGCGATCTGCCCCGCTTCCATTGAGCCAAGCGGGACGAACTCAAGGCTGAAATTGCCCGCTTCGGGCATGCCGTCCGGACGGCTGACGAGGTGATACTGGCGCGACGTGGCACTCATGGGTTGCTCCTTTCAGGGGTGGCTCCCCGTGGGTTCATGTATTACACTTGGTAACGTACGAATAGTAAGTTACTATTAGTAATATGTGAGCCGGAACTGCCCTGTCAACCGCGGGAGGAAAACTTGTCGAAGAAGATGCCCAAGGCCGAACGGCGCGCCCAACTGCTCGAGACGGCGCGGATCATGGTTCGCGAGAACGGGACCGATGCGTTGTCGCTTGGCGCGCTTGCCGACCGCGCCGGGGTCAGCAAGCCGATCACCTACAATCACTTCGAGACCCGCTCAGGCCTGATGATCGAGCTGTACCGGCAGATCAACGAAAGGCAGGTCCGCGCCACCGAGGCCGCGCTGGCAGAAGCGCCGCCGGAGCTTGGCGGGATCGCGCATCTTCTGGCTCAGGCCTACATGGATTGTCACGAAGCCGTCGGGCCGGAATTCCATGCCATCGGCGGCGCCCTGAAAGGGGATGCCCAGATGGAGGCCTATCAACGCGAGATGGTGGACGGGCATGTCGCCCTTTATGCGGATGCGCTCGGGCCGCTGGCTGGGTTGTCCGAAGCAGAGATCGGGCGCCGCTGCATCGCCATCATCGGCGCGGCGGATGCGCTCTCGGACGCGATGATCCGGGAGCGGATTTCCAAGGCGGATGCAGTGTCGGATCTTGCCTCGCTGATCACGGCCTGGCTTCGGCCCTCCGGGTGACAGCTCCCGGGGATTGCCCGCGTATCCGCTTGTAGGCCGCCCCGAAAGCGCTCTGCGTTGAGTACCCCATGCGGTCGGAAACTTCGGTCACGCTCAGGCCTCGGGCCAGCAGGTCTTCGGCCACCTGCATTCGCCAATGCGCGGCGTAGTCTATGGGTGTGCGGCCGAGCGCGCGCTGAAAGGCCTGCGCGAAGGCACTGCGCGACATTCCGGCGATGCCCGCAAGCTCGCGCAGCGTCCAGTGGCGCTCCGGGGCGCCGTGAATGGCGCCAAGCGCGGCCCCGAGCTTTGGGTCGGTCAGGGTGCTGATCCATCCGCCCCGGACCGTTTCTGCCGATGCGTGGGCCCTCAGCATCTGGACGAGCAGCATCTCGGCGAGGTGGTGCCGCATCAGCGACGCACCCATGCGCGCCGCCTGGAACTCGACTTCCATGAGTTCGAGCGTCCGCATGATCGCCGCGGCCGCGGCCGTCTCGCGCCGTAGCAGCATCAGGCGGGGCAGCGCGTCGTGGATCACCCGTTCATGCAGGGCGCTGACAGCGAAGGCACCGGCCAGCAGCGCGACCTCATCACCGCCGTAACGCCCGGTATCCGATGCGGACCAGTCGATAACCTCAGCTCCGTTCTCGGGCGGCAGTGACCGGTCGCTCGCCAGCACGTAGCTTGGCGTATGGCAAAGCAGGAAGGCATCGCCCGCCCGAAGCTCGACCTCGGGGTGCTCGGGGTGGAGCATCCAGCAGCCGCCCCGTGTCACCGCCGCGAACTTCAGCACGTGCCGGTCCGGAAACCTGAGCGACCATGCGCCGCCCGCCTCGAGCCGCGTGGAGCGCGCGGAATGCAGGTCGAGAAGCTGGAAGACCGACGTCAGGGTGTCACGCATGTTCTGGACGATCTCGACAGGAATATGGTATATTGAATATCGATCCTCCAAGGAGGGCGCAATATCTGCATCTTCGCAACATGAGGAGATGCAAGATGAACTGCATGACAGACCGGGTCGTCGCCATCACCGGCGCAAGCAGCGGCATCGGCCGCGCCACGGCCATGACGCTGGCGGGGCATGGCGCAAGTCTGGCCTTGGCCGCGCGTGGGGCCGAAAACCTCCGGTCCGTGGCCGAGGAAATTAAGGCAGCGGGCGGCCGCGTCGTCACCCTGCCGACGGACGTCAGCGACCGTGCCTCCGTTCAGGCGTTCGTGGACAGCGCCTGCGCGGCCTTCGGCCGGATCGACGCGCTTATCAACAATGCCGGGATCGGCCCGATCTCTCCGCTCGACGCTCTGCAGGTGGAGGATTGGGATCTGATGGTCGACATAAATCTCATGGGCGCGCTCAACGTTCTGGCCGCCGTCCTTCCTGTGCTCAGGCGCCAGGACGGTGGACATCTCGTCAACGTGGTGTCCGTGGCGGGACTGCAGGGCGTCTCGCCCCGTATGGCGGTCTACGCCGCAACCAAGAACGCCGTAAGGACAGTTGGCGAGGGACTTCGGGCCGAGGCTGGGCCGAATCTTCGTGTCACCAATGTCTCGCCCGGGTTCGTCAAAACCAACTTCGCTGGGTCCATGTCGGACCCGGAGGTACGGGCGGCAATCGAGGCACGCATGGAGGAGATCGGTCTCTCGCCCGAAGCCGTTGCCAACGCGATCCTGTTCGCGGTCTCGCAGCCGGACTCGGTAGAGATCGGCGACATCACCATCCGACCATCCGCTCAGGGCTGACAAACGAGCCAAGGCGTGCCTGGAAGCCTGGACTACCCGAGCTGTCCGACCTGCCTCAGGCGCGCGGCGGCGAAGTCGAGGAAGCTGCGGACCTTCGCCGCCGCACGCCGACCTTCGACATGGACCAGATGCACCGGCAGAGCGGCGGGCTCGTACGCATCCAGCACGGTGCGCAGGTTCCCGGCTTCGATGTCCTCCGCAACCTGGTAGGACAGGGCGCGGGTCAGTCCCCAGCCCTGTCTTGCGACGTGGATCGCGGCCGCCACGCTGGTCATCGCAAGGCGCGGCGCGACCTTCACCGCCTGCGCCTCGTCCGGTCCGAAACGCCAGATCCCTGACGCGGTGTCGGTCGGCGTCGCGATCAGCTTGTGCCGTGCCAGATCGCGTGGCACCTCTGGCGTACCCTGCGCGTCGAGATAGCCGGGCGCGCCGCATACGACCCGCCGCACCGTTCCGACCTTCAGTGCGGTGAGGTCCGAGGACGGGAGCGGACCGATCCGGACCGCAACGTCAATGCCTTCCTCGATAAGGTTCACCACGCGATCGACCATGAGAACTTCAGCGCTGACCCCTTCGTGTGCATCAAGGTAGTCGGCGACCAGCGGTGCCACATGCAGCCGCCCGAACTCCTGCGGACAGGTGATGCGCAACTTGCCGACCGGCCGTTCCGCCGCCCCGGAGGCCGCGTCGTCTGCCACCTGAAGGCGTTCGAGGATGTCGCGCACCTCTTCAAGGTAGGCCCGACCGACCTCGGTCAGCCGTACGCTGCGCGTGGTGCGTGAGAAGAGCCGCGCGCCCAGCGCCGTTTCCAGATCCCCGACGCCACGCGTGGCAGACGGAGCGCTCAGGCCGACCGCGCGGGCGCCGCCGGCAAAGCTCTCGGCCTCGGCGACGGCCACGAAGACTCGGAGCGATTGCAGTCGATCCACGGAGCTTTATTCCTTCAGTTTGTGAAATTGTCAGCTTCGCACTGCGGCCATTCCTTCGGATATCGATCATCTCCATCTCTCCTGGCAGACACAAGCCAGGATCGAAAAGGAGAAAGTCCATGTGCGCAGAGACTGTCCAGACCGCCGCCCCCGTGCGCCTTTTTCGTAACCCGAAATCCGGTCACTGCCATCGGGTCGAACTGATGATGTCCCTTCTCGGCGTCCCCTATGAAACGGTTGACCTCGATATGGCGAACGGGGCGCACAAGGCCCCGGATTACCTACAGATCAGCCCCCTGGGGCAGGTCCCCGCGATCGACGACAACGGCGTCACCATGGCGGATTCCAACGCCATTGTGACCTATCTCGTCCTGCGCTACGGCGAGGCCGACACTTGGCGAGGCCGCACGCCCGTAGAGGCGGCGGAGATCCAGCGCTGGCTGTCCATCGCGGCGGGCGAAATCGCCGCGGGCCCCTGCGCGGCGCGGCTCGTCACCGTGTTCGGCGCCACGCTCGACCACGACGCGGCCAAGACCGGCGCGCACGCTCTTTTCCGGATGATGGAGCAGCATCTGGATGGCCGCGACTGGCTCGCCGCGGATCGGCTCACGCTCGCCGATATCGCGGGCTACAGCTACATCGCGCACGCTCCGGAAGGTGGGGTCAGCCTGTCCCCCTATCCGGCGATCCGTGCATGGCTCGGACGCATAGAGGCGCTACCGCACTTCGTCGCGATGGCGCGTTCGCCCGAGCTGGCCTGACTGGACCGTACCGCGACACATCCAGACCCGATGGAGAACAGGACCATGTCCAACCAAACCAATCCGTTCCATGCCGGTGAACTCGAGGCCCAGCGTCGCGCGGGCGTCGAAGACATCGCTGCGTCAAGCCGCGGGTTCATCCGCGGACACATGCCCGACCAGCACCGGGCGTTTTTCGCCGCGCTGCCGTTCCTCGTGATTACCGCCGGCGACACCGAGGGCCGGCCCTGGGTCTCGATCCTCGAAGGTCCGGAGGGGTTTGCCTCCTCGCCCGGTCCGGGGATACTGAAGCTGGACGCGTCGCTGGCCGCGGACGACCCCTTGGCGGACAGCCTTGTCCCGGACCGCCCCGTCGGGCTGCTCGGGATCGAGCTTGCCACAAGGCGCCGCAATCGGCTGAATGGGCGGCTGACCGCGACCACCGGCGGATACACCGTCGCCGTCAGCCAGAGTTTCGGCAACTGCCCGCAGTACATCCATGAGCGGGAATGGCACCGTGCGGAGACCGCTGCCGTGCGCTCCCGGACCTCCGGCCGGCTCGACGACGCTCAAGCGGAGCGGATTGCCGCGGTAGATACCTTCTTCATCGGCTCCGGCCATAGGACGGAACGGCATGGCGCCGCGAATGGCTTTGACGCCTCGCACCGGGGTGGCCCGCCGGGCTTCGTGCGTGTCGAGGACGGCGGCGCGCTGTTGTTTCCGGACTACCCGGGAAACAACTTCTTCAACACGATCCGCCCAAACCGACGCATTCCCAGTCGTGGAAATATCGAACATCGGGCACCGAACGTCATGACGGTCCGCGCTGCGTCGCTCGTGAATGCTGCTTCGAAGTTCCAGTTCGGACCACGAATGGTTGACGGCTCGGTTAGCAATGCGCGGCGAGGCTCGTCAGCTGGATTCCGAAAATAGCCTTTGGTGAGGCACCGATGCGGGACGTTCGACATCTCCGCGAGGAGATGTCGCGCGCCTGAAGACCTTCGTGCAGCGCGTGGCCCTGCAGCATCCTGAAATTTCGTTCTCCCTGAAGTATCCGTCTCAGGTCAAGGCGCTGCAGGCAACGGATGATCCGCAGCGTCGCTGCGGGGACGTTCTGGGATCCGATTTCCGGAACAACGCGACACCGGTGGATGTGCAGTTCACGGCCGATGGAGAGGACTGGGCCCTGTCCGGCTGGATTTTGCCGCTGGCGCCCGGTGGCCGTGCAACGGAACGCTCGCGTGTCTGTTCCGTCGGCCAGTTTCTCTTGGATGTCCCGGAAATCGAGACCGCCGTGAAGCACGTCTGGAAGACCGTTTTCTCTGTCGGAAATCGGAATTTCTCCTATGTTCTTTCGTTGTGTCCCGTGAACGGAACACGGAACGTGAACTACAACGCGCACCCGCAGAAGAAATCCGTGATCTTCCGGGAGGGCGCCGGCATCATGGCGGCGTTGGAAACCGCACTGCACGACGCGCTACGCGAGGATGCGCCGGGGGCTTTCCAGCATAACGTGGTCGCCGGAACGGGAAGCATCCCGGGCGATGCGGTCGACCTCGAGGATGTCGACGGCCCCCTCGGTCGGCCGATTGGCCAGTACAAGCAAGGGTTCATCCTTTCCGAAGCGGCCGGCGGTCTCATTGTCGTGGATCAGCATGCGGCGCACGAAAAGATGCTCATGGAGCGCATGCTGGAAGAAAACAGGGATCCTGATTTTTCCTCGGCGCGGCTGGATAATTCTGTTCTGGTGGCGGATGACATCGGAGCCCAGATGCGGCTCGAGGAGATCGAGGCCGAGCTTGGTGATATCGGCATCGAGCTGCGCCATGATGGCACCGAAACGTACCTGGTTGCGGCGCCGGTTCTCCAGGGAGCCTCGCTGGATCCCGCATCGCTCGTGCAGGCGCTCAGTGAGGAGGTTCCGAGCCGGGACGTGGTCCGTCGCCTGGCCTTCGATCTCGCGAACAAGGCATGCAAGCGCGCGATTAAGAACGGAACCGAGCTCACCCTGGCGCAGATGTCATCGTTCCTTCGGCAAATGGAAGCCATGCCCAGCTCGGCAACCTGCAATCATGGCCGGCCGACGATTCACAGGATCGGGCACAATCAGCTGATCGGGCTCTTCGACCGCGC
Organism: Salipiger mucosus DSM 16094; assembly: GCF_000442255.1. GTDB lineage: Bacteria > Pseudomonadota > Alphaproteobacteria > Rhodobacterales > Rhodobacteraceae > Salipiger > Salipiger mucosus. Next base: position 346,905 of record NZ_KE557274.1, read on the forward strand.
TGCCTGACAGTTCGGTGTCCCGCCGCGCTTACGCGGGATTAAGTGGACGGTGATAGCCCCGAGGGGAAACCTCGAGGCTTTTTCATGCGCTACGCTGTCTATATCCTGTCATCCGTTCTTGTCACTGCTCTCGTCGCGGCTTTCCTGGCTGCGGCGACGGGGCTCGCATACATTCGCGAGCAGGCCGAGAAGGTGCCTGACCTGGAGCCCCTTCTCGATTACCGCCCGGCTGTTCACTCCTCGGTCTACGATGCCTCCGGGCAGGAGGTCTTCGCGTTCGGGACCGAGCGGCGTGAGCCCACCGGGATCGATGATATTCCGAAGGTCGTGATCGATGCCTTCATCGCGGCGGAAGACCAGAATTTCTGGGAGCATCCCGGTTTCGATGTCCGGGCGATCATGCGCGCCGCACTGGGCAATGCGGTCAGCGGTGAAGTGCAGTCGGGCGCATCGACGATCACCCAGCAGCTGGTGAAGAACGTGGTGCTGACGAACGAGCAGAGTATCGAGCGCAAGGCAGTGGAGGCCCTGGCCGCGGCCGAGCTGGAAAATCTGTTGCCGAAGGAGGCCCTGCTCGAGCGGTATCTCAACGAGATCTACCTGGGGCGCGGTGCCTACGGGGTCGCCGTTGCGGCCGAAACGTATTTCGACAAGGCGCTCGAGGATCTTTCGGCTGGAGAGGCTGCTTTTCTGGCGGGGCTTCCGAAGGCGCCGAGTCGTTTCGGCAGGTCTTCTTCGGCGGCGAAGGAACGGCAAGCCTACGTCCTCGGACGCATGAAGTCGGAAGGATACCTGACCGAAGACGACTACGCGGCTGCGCTCGAGGCGCCTTTGGTCCTGGACGGGGAGCGGGAGACCTTCCTCAAGCAATCGCACTATCTCCAGGCGGCGCTTCCTGAAATCAAGTCCCTGATGGGAAGCGACATGTCCCTGACGGAGGGAGGTCTCGAGATTCACCTGGCGCAGGATCCTGAAATTCAGGAGATCGCGGAGCGTGCGTTGCAGGATGGCCTGATGGCCTACGACCGCCGGCAGGGTGAGTGGAGGGGTCACGTGACCCTGGATCACGAGCCTGCCCTGGATCACTGGCGCGTCGGTTTGCTGATCCGGAAAGACGGTGAGTACAGTGTGTCGTTCGGTCTGGAGTCCGCGCCGCTTTCGAAAGCATCGGTGGACTGGGCGGACAGGTCGGACTCCTCGCTCTCGCCTGGGTCCGCGGTTGTCGTGGAGATTGAAGACGGCGTCGCCGAGCTGCGCCAGGAACCGGATGTCCAGGGGGCTGTTGTCGCAATGGATCCCAGGACGGGACGCGTGCTGGGGTTGAGCGGGGCCTTCCGGGAGGGAGATGCCTTCTTCAACCGGGCAACGATGGCGCGCCGGCAGCCCGGGTCCGCATTGAAACCCTTCATCTACGCGAAGGCCCTGCAAAGTGGATGGGCCCCGAATTCTCCCATTCTGGACGGCGGTCTGGCGCTGGATCCGGGCGCGGGCCAGGCGGTCTGGCGGCCGCGGGATCACGGGTACTCGGACAGTGGATACGTGACGCTTCGAACGGGTCTCGTAAAATCGCGCAACACGGTGACCCTTCGCCTGTTCGATGCGCTGGGCGCGGAGACGGTGGCGGAAACGCTCGAGACCCTTGGCGTGTACGATGCACCCCCGGCGCACGGATCGTTGGCTCTCGGAGCCGAGGAGGCGGCGCTTCTGGACGTGGTGTCGGGTTATGCGGCCCTCGCATCCGATGGACGACCGGTGACGCCGACATTCCTGAACGAGGTGCGCGGGATCGAGGCACCGGAGGCGGACACTGGCGTGCCCAGCGCATCGAACATGGATAGCGATCCGTTCGACGTGCCCGTCTTCGATCCGATTACGTTGACGCAGGTACGCTCGATGCTTCGCGGTGTGGTCGAGCGGGGCACGGCATGGCGGGCGTTCGAGACCGCGGACTACGAGCTTCAGGGGAAGACGGGCACGTCGAACGGATCGAAGGACACCTGGTTCATCGGATTTACCCGAAATCTGCTGGTCGGCGCTTACGTGGGATTCGACGATCCCAGCCCGCTTGGCCGGTACGAGGCGGGCGGACGGACCGCGGCGCCTATTGTTCGCGGCGTTTTCGATAACGTGGCGGAACCCTACCGCGGGAACGACTATCCTTTCCCCGCCGGGGCCGAACTCCGGAAGATCGACCGGGACAGCGGCGTTCCCGGCGCGGGCGATTTCCCTGAAATCTTGCGACAGCAGTCACATTTCACGTGATCCAGGGAAAAATTTTGGAGCGAAGAATGTTTACGGGCGGCGCTGCCTGCGTCGCCCTTGGCTTTCCGTCAACATATTCATCCAGTTGATTTAATTCATTTTTTCCCTTGGTGGGGTCTAATGGTCCATCGCTGACCATCCCGGCGGCAACAGAATTTCGAGGTAAGCTCATATGATAGATCTCTCTTACAGGGCGGCAATGAACGAGCCGCTCATCACGGTCGAGCAGGAAAAGGACGCCATCCGCCGTTGGCAGGAATCCAGGGACGAGGATGCACTGGTGATCCTGTTGCGTTCCCATGCGCGGATCGCGCATTCGACGGCGAACCGTTACTCGAACAACCCGGAACACCAGCGGGACCTGGCCACAGAAGGCATGATGGGCCTGATGAAGGCTGCGGACAAGTTCGACCTCGAGAAGGGCAACCGGTTCGCGACCTATGCGAACTGGTGGGTTCTGACCTTTATTACGAGCGCGCTTCCGAAGGTCGAGGCGGTCATCGATATTTCCTCGCGGACTTTCATCGACACGAAGATGGATCGGGTCAGCGGACCGGACAAGCACCTGGCGCACATGGCCGTCTTCGGGGCGATCAATCTCGATGCGCCGATCAACGATGACGAGGGCATGACCGCGATGGACATGCTGGAATGTCCCCGCATGAACCCCGAGGAGTCGGCGGTGAAGACGTCGGAAAACAAGTACCGGGAGGATCTTCTGAAGGAATGCATGGGCGAGCTGACCGAGCGTGAGCGCGACATCATCATCCGCCGCAAACTGGCACAGAAGCCGGAGACACTGGAGGAAATCAGCCAGAGCCTCGGCGTGACCCGTGAGCGGGTGCGCCAGATCGAAAGCCGGGGAATGTCTCGCCTGAAGCGACTTCTCCAGGGAAAGAACTTCAGCGTCTCGATGCTCAGGCAGTGAGACCCGTCGATCCGAAGCCGCCTTCTCCTCGAGCGGTTTCGGAATCGAACTCGTCGACCTCGTTGAAGACCGGCAAGCCGACGGGCATGAAGACCATCTGGCCGATCCGGTCTCCGGGCCTGATCTCGTGCGGTTCCGTGCCCTGGGGCGTGCGGTTCCAGTTTTCCGCAACGAACGCAACATCATTGATACGCGTATCCGTCGTTGCGATGGATCGCCACGAAGTCGCGAGGTGGGAACGAGCGGGGTTTCTGTCCCGCGGCGCGGAGTTCAAAACTGCCCCTGGTGCGCGGAGAGATGCGACCCTCTAGCCCGCGCGCCTTGGCGATGTCGCCGGAGCGCCAGCCGTGGATGGGCTTGAGCGGGCGGATCTGAGCGGCGCCCACCTTGTTGCGGCGGGGCTGGCCGTGTTTGTCAAACACGCCCTTCTGTCGACCACCCTGACCCTTGGCATAGATAACCAACGGCTTGTCGGTGCGAAGGGTCAGGG
>NZ_KE557274.1:350638-387715 GCF_000442255.1 Salipiger mucosus DSM 16094
GCGTTGTTGATCTGAGCCTTGGTCCTGTAACGTGGCTTGCGGTAGCGCAGCTTGTTCCGCCGTCCACGACGGCGCTCACGGCGCATCTGCAAGCGCTCCCTGATTTGGTGGCCACGATGGGTCAGCTCCCCGCCCCAGACAACCTTGTCACCCTGCACCAGCGCCAGACCCGTGACCTTGGAGCCGGGGTCGATTTTCACTTCGACCGGGGCGGGCTCCGCATCCGGCACCTTTCGCTTGAGGATGATCGTGAAGGGATAACGACGAAACACCGCCGCCTTCCCATCGCGCAGCAACTGCCGCGCTCGTGCTGGCGACGTCGGCGACAAGGGCCGCCGGGCGTCATCCAGCACAAAAACATAGTTGGACATTTCTGTCCCTTTCTGGCCCGAAGGCCGTTAGGTTTGCCTCGACAAAATTACTGGCGCTTTCGTGTGCCCAACTCACTGGACCTTTCAGCCCCTCCCGCTCGCGCGAGAGACTTAAAGCTGAGCGAAAGAGGCAATGGCTGGCGTTCACCAGTGCATTTCATCACGCCACTAACGTAGATTGGATTGCTCCTTTCTTAGTCTGCACCTCACCCGGCGCTCAGAACGCAATGTTGCGTTCGTTGCGCGTTAGGGTGAGGGTTCCAGATCGAGAGTTTGCATGTGCCGCGGTAGTCGCTGTCGATCAGACCGACCCCGTTTGCGAGGATGATGCCCGACTTCACGCCAAGCCCGGAGCGCGGGATGAAGAACAGCGCCCAGCGCGGGTCCGGAATGGCAATCGCGAAGCCGAGGTCGAAATCGAAGGTCTGACCCGGAAAGAGAACCACCTTGCTGTCGATGCAGGCGGCGATATCGTAGCCGGCCGAGCCATCGGTGGCGCGTCTAGGTAGGGCGCCGAGATCCTTCAGTCGCGGGTTGGTGATTTTCAGGTCGACCGATGGCAGTTCCATGCGCCCTCCAGTGTTCGTGTAACGGGTCCCAACTGCGCGTACCCAGGCAAGGCACACCTCAGCAGGGACCCGTCGTGTTCAGTCCAGCATGGCTTGGAATTCGCGCCACTCGCCCTTCGACATGCCCGAGGTTTCCTGGGTCACATCTTCGCCCGCGAGCATTCGTTTGATGCAGTCGAGCGCCGCGGCAGAGAGGTTTTCACCGCCCATGCGATAGTCCTCGAAGGCGCGGTAGGCGAAGGGAACCCAGTCCTTGACCATCTCGCAGATCGCATCGGCATAGACGCGGATCTCGTACTGTGCGTGGCTGTCCGCGCGCAGGCGCAGGAAATGCAGAAGGTTGTGCAGGTCCACCTTCCAGTACCACTGCGTGTAGATGTTCGCCGGCAGGTTCATCCGGGCCAGTTCGCGCGCCAGGCCTTGCTGTCCCTCGGTCGAGATCATCTCCTCGTAGTGGTCGTAGGCGCGCATCGCGTCATCGCGCAGGTAGTTCAGAACGCGTTCGGCTTCCGCTCCCTGGAGGGTGTCTCCCCGGCCCTGGTTGTTGGTGGTCGATTGCGCGGCCAAGCTGTCCTGTGCGGGGATATAGAACTCGCGGTCGAGGATCGAGTAGCGGGCTGAGTACTCGTTCACGTTGGCGGTGCGGTGGCGGATCCACTGGCGCGCGACGAAGACCGGCAGCTTCACATGCAGCTTGAGCTCGCACATCTCGAAAGGGGTCGAGTGCCAGTGCCGCATCAGGTAGCGGATAAGTCCCTCGTCGTTGGACACGCTCTTGGTGCCGCGACCGTAGCTCACGCGGGCTGCTTGCGTGATCGCCGTGTCGTCGCCCATGTAGTCGATGACGCGCACGAAGCCATGGTCGAGTACGGGCTTGGGCTCGTAGAGGTGGCGTTCCATGCCTTCGCTGGTCGCCCGGAGGGTCTGCGCCGGGGTCGCGCGGAGAGCGGCGATGTCGGCTTTCTGTTCGTCTGTGAGATTCACATTTTTTCCTTTTCGTTTTCCGTTCAGAGCCCGAGGGACTCGGCGTCTTGGCGTCCGACGAAGGTCTCTCCGTCGACGACGATGGTGGGCGTCGCCGAGATATCGAAAATCCGGCGTTGCTCGTTGTGCTTGTCGATCAGGTCCATGATGCGGTTTTCGGAGGTGTCGTCGAGGCAGTCCGCGGTCTTGCCTTCGAGATCAAGGCCGGCACTTTCGAGGAAGATGTCGCGCACGTATCGGTCGCTCTCTTCGAACAACGCATCCTGATTTTCATAGACCTTCCGGACAGCCGGGCCGCGTTTCTCCTCGGGCATGCAGGACAACATGATCTGCGCGAGAGCCGTGACCGGGAAGTCCGGTGAAATCACGTTACGGTAGACGACCTTTCCCGGGGCCCGTTCGATGATGCCGGGGAGGTCTTCGACGATCAGGTCGCGACAGTGCGGACAGGACACGCTTCCAAAAATCAGGATGTATCCGTCTCCACCATTGTCGGCGAGCCGGGCTTCGGCCGTTGTCGGCTGATAGACGTAGTCTTCGGCAGTCGGCTGATCCAGCGAGACCGTCTGCTTCCCGAGGATCACGAAATACAGTCCGATGCCGACGGCGAGCGCGAAGGACATCCCGATAGCGAGGGAAATGGCAAAGGCGATGACATTGAATTTGCGATGATCTTGCATGAAAAATCTCCGAAAAATATGGAAATGAAAATCGGCGGGCACCAAAATCCGGATGCCCGCCCTGTCCTGGTGTCAGCCCGCGTCTGCGTCCGCGCCGGCGATGAAGTCTTCTTCCTCGTCGGAGCCGTCGTCGTCGTTCTGCATCTCGTCGATGTCGAACACGGCGTCATCCTCCGCGTCACCGAGGCCGGCCGCCGCGCGGATCTTCTCCTCGATTTCCGCGGCGATGTAGGCGTTCTCCTTGAGGTACTTCATCGCGTTCAGGCGGCCCTGTCCGATGCGTTCGTCTTCGTAGGAGTACCAGGCGCCGGACTTGTCAACGACGCCGGCCTTCACGCCGAGATCGATGAGTTCGCCGGTCATCGAGATGCCCTCGCCGTACATGATGTCGAACTCGACCTGCTTGAAGGGCGGCGCGACCTTGTTCTTGACGACTTTGACGCGGGTGTGGTTGCCGACCACTTCATCCTTGTCCTTCACGGACCCGATGCGCCGGATGTCGAGGCGAACGCTCGAGTAGAATTTCAGGGCGTTGCCACCGGTTGTCGTTTCCGGGGAGCCAAACATGACGCCGATCTTCATGCGGATCTGGTTGATGAAGATGACCCGGCAGTTGGTCTTGCTGATCGAGCCGGTCAGCTTGCGCATGGCCTGGCTCATCAGGCGGGCCTGAACGCCGACGCTGGAGTCGCCCATGTCGCCCTCGAGCTCGGATTTCGGCGTCAGTGCCGCCACGGAGTCCACGACGACCATCTGGACGGCGCCTGAGCGGACCAGGGTGTCGGCGATCTCTAGGGCTTGTTCGCCGGTGTCGGGCTGCGAGATCAGCAGCTCGTCAAGATCGACGCCCAGCTTCTTGGCGTACTGCGGATCGAGGGCGTGCTCGGCATCGACGAAGGCGCAGACATTGCCCTTTTTCTGCTCTTCGGCGATGGCATGCAGGGTGAGCGTCGTCTTGCCCGAGCTTTCCGGGCCATAGATCTCGACGATCCGACCGTCCGGAAGACCGCCGATGCCCAGCGCGATGTCGAGGCCGAGCGAGCCGGTCGAGGTCGAGCCGATGTCGAGGGCGTTCTTTTCGCCGAGTTTCATGATCGAGCCCTTGCCGAACTGGCGTTCGATCTGCCCGAGCGCCGCGTCCAGCGCCTTCTGCTTGTTCTCCTGGGTGGACTTGTCGTCACCCTTGCCGTTTGCCTTGCCACGAGGGGCCATGCGGTTTCCTTTCTCCGTTGAAATCGTGTGTCTTGTGATCGCGCCAGGCCGGCGCGGTTATCCTTCCCAGCCGGCTGGGGCGGTGAATCCGGCGGCCTTCGCGTGTCCACCACCGTTGTCGAAGGTGCTGGCCAATTCGCTTACGTCCACGCTGGACTCATCCGGGGCCCGAAGGGAAAACTTCCGCCCGTCTGCGAGATCGTAGTAGATCGCGACGAAGGGCGATCCGTCGAACAGCTTCCGGGCGATGTCCGACGCCATGTAGTGCGGCGCATTCACAACCGGAACGTCGTATCCGAACAGGGTCATGCGGCGCCGGGCTTCCAGGACGACGGACTCCATGTCGAGGTTCTTTTGCCGAAGGATCGCTTCTCCCTGGGCAATGGCTTTCGACCTGTCTTCGTTGAGTGCGGCGTCCATTCGGCTCCAGTTCTGGAAGGTCTGGTCGAAGGACATGATGTACTGGTTGATGGCCTGGGTATCAGGGAGCTCATGCCGCCACAGGTCGCGATCCTCAACATATTCCACAAGGGCCGGGGCCGTCATGCTGTAGAAGAGGACATCCCAAGCCAGACGGGCCCCCGACCGGTCCATGTCGAAGATCCCGATGGGGCTCGCATGACGTGAGTCCTCCCGGATGGCGACCATCCAGTTCTCCATTGCGGAGCGGTCGGTTTGTTTCCTGATCGTTCCCTCGAGTTCCTTGCCAGCCGACTTGTGGTGATCCAGCACCAGCATCGAGCGGCACTCGTCGTTCATGGCTGTCAGCGTTTCGGCGTTGTAACTGAAATCGACCATGATCACGTGCGCGTCCGTGACATCCGGCGGGTTTGGCGTCACATAGGAGTCTCCGTGGAACTCGATCTCGACATCACGACTGACCTCCCTCCTCATCGTCTGCAAGGCCAACCACTGATGTACAATCCAGGCCGCGGTGAACCCATCCGGGCAGTTTCCGTGATAGATGCAGATGATCTTGGGCAAGGGATCTCCTTTCGTTGCCACCTTAACTGCCGAAAATCCGAATAATCTACACTCTTCGGAAAATCGGCAGTTAGCGGCTCCACCATGCTCTGACCGCCAACCTATCCCGAGGAAGATCCATCGTCAACATTCTATTCTTATTTATTCATGCCAACATGGCGGCAAATTTTCATGGACAGGCTTGAACAACGGCCTCAAGAGTGCTACCTGTGTCCTGCGCTTGTGGAAGCGATGCGAAGGCATGCAGGACCCCGGGGCGGTACCGGGCGGCTCCACCAAGGGCAGTTCATGGCGCAATGAACGGTTCGTCCGATTGCCGCCGAAAAGCCGGGTTGCGACTGCGGGGCAGGCACATGAAGAGGTGCTGACCTGCTGCTCGCGCAGGCGATGGACTGTCTCTGATGGGGCCGAAACAGGATAGACTGGTGTCGTAGTTGAGTGGAGAGCGTCGGGTGGAAATCCGTTACTGTTCCATTGCAACAACTGCAAACTTCAACCGCGCACCAGCAGGTGCACTGGCGGCCTGACCGCCTGGGCTCGCAGGGGAGCCTCGAAACAGAAGGGGGCCACGGTCCCTACCCTGCTCTCTATCCCCTCACCCTAACGCGCAACGAACGCAACATTGCGCTCTGAGCGCCGGGTGAGGTGCAGACTAAGAAAGGAGCAATCCAATCTACGTTAGTGGCGTGATGAAATGCACTGGTGAACGCCAGTCATTGCCTCTTTCGCCCAGCTTTAAGTCTCTCGCGCGAGCGGGAGGGGCTGAAAGGTCCAGTGAGTTGGGCACACGAAAGCGCCAGTAACCTTGTCGAGGCAAACTTAACGGCCTGCGGGCCAGAAAGGGACAGAAATGTCCAACTATGTTTTTGTGCTGGATGACGCCCGGCGGCCCTTGTCGCCGACGTCGCCAGCACGAGCGCGGCAGTTGCTGCGCGATGGGAAGGCGGCGGTGTTTCGTCGTTATCCCTTCACGATCATCCTCAAGCGAAAGGTGCCGGATGCGGAGCCCGCCCCGGTCGAAGTGAAAATCGACCCCGGCTCCAAGGTCACGGGTCTGGCGCTGGTGCAGGGTGACAAGGTTGTCTGGGGCGGGGAGCTGACCCATCGTGGCCACCAAATCAGGGAGCGCTTGCAGATGCGCCGTGAGCGCCGTCGTGGACGGCGGAACAAGCTGCGCTACCGCAAGCCACGTTACAGGACCAAGGCTCAGATCAACAACGCTGACCGAAAGCGTAAGAAGGGCTGGCTCGCACCGAGCCTGATGCACCGCGTCGAAACGATCATGACCTGGATGGACAGGTTTCGCCGCTACGCGCCTGCCAGCTCCATCGCGATGGAACTGGTGAGATTCGATCTGCAGCAGATGCAGAACCCTGAAATCAGCGGCGTCGAGTATCAGCAGGGCGATCTGGCAGGCTTCGAAGTGAAGGAGTATCTCCTCGCCAAATGGGGGCGCGAATGCGCCTATTGCGGAGCTGAGGGCCGCCCGCTCGAGGTTGAACATATCCAACCCAGGTCGCGCGGCGGCTCGAACAGGGTCAGCAACCTGACGCTGGCCTGCGAGCCCTGCAACCAGAAGAAAGGCAACCGCCCCGTCGAGGACTTCCTGTCGGGCAGGCCCGACCTTCTGGCGCGCATCAGGAAACAGGCGAAACAGCCTCTCAGAGACGCGGCATCGGTCAACTCGACACGCTGGGCCATGTTCACCGCACTGAAGATGACGGGTCTGCCTGTCACGACGGGAACAGGGGGAAGGACCAAGTACAACCGCAAACGGATGGGCTGGGCCAAGGCTCATTGGCTCGATGCCGCGGCCGTCGGCAACGTGGATGCCCTGACCCTTCGCACCGACAAGCCGTTGCTTATCTCTGCCAAGGGTCAGGGTGGTCGACAGAAGGGCGTGTTTGACAAACACGGCCAGCCCCGCCGCAACAAGGCGGGCGCCGCTCAGATCCGCCCGCTCAAGCCCATCCACGGCTGGCGCTCCGGCGACATCGCCAAGGCGCGCGGGCTAGAGGGTCGCATCTCTCCGCGCACCAGGGGCAATTTTGAACTCCGCGCCGCGGGACAGAAACCCCGCTCGTTCCCACCTCGTGATTTCAAGGCGATCCATCGCAACGACGGATACGCGTATCAATGATGTTGCGTTCGTTGCGGAAAATTCGTGCCGCCATCTTCGTTCGAGAACATTCGGCCCGTTCGGGATCTTTCTTGACGAAATCTTATTCTTTAAACTCCATTTTGACGCTCATGGAGCCGGAATTCGTTATTAACGACGCGGGCGAGGTCGCCCTGTTTATATCGCGCCTGGATGGCAGACCGAGAAGTCTTGAGGTTCTTCTCGATCAGGTCCGGATCCGGAGCCCCCGGGATTCCTTCCAGGCGAAGGCTCCCGAGGCCTTCATCACGCGTTTGCTCAGGACACGAAGCCTCTTGCTTGTTGAGTGCGTTCCAGGACGCAGGTTTCGAACAACGGATTTGAGAATACGATGAATAAAGAAGAGCAGACAAGCCGCCTGGAATCGTTTTTCGGTTCCGGCTTCCGGGTATACCGAAAGACCGCGTTCCTGGCGAACCTGAGCCTGGCGGCTGCGGTCGCGTATACGGTTGGGGGACACTTCGCTGAGTCCGAACTCGACTACGCCCGCGCCTTGCCGGCGGATCCTGAAATCGATGTCGCGGCACCCGCAAAGGTCCCGCATCTTCCCAACCGCGCGGCGCCGACGTTGCGCACCCCGACAGATCCGTACGCGGGTCCTCCCGACATGCCGAGCAAACCGGCCGCGGGCGGCTTCCATTACCAGGACTTCCAAGGGGTGCTGGCGAATTCCATGCGCGTGAGCCATGCGGTGGCCGGCTCGGGGGTCATCATTCCCGAGGTCACCCCCGACATGTTCGATATCCCCGACGGATACATCGACCGCGAGACCCATGATGCCATCGAGCGGGCCGCCGATCTGACCGGCGTGCCGAAAGGGGTCCTCTATGCTTTCGCATCCAAGGAGAGCAATTTCGTGAAAACGGCCTCCGCCCCCACAAGCTCGGCGCAGGGGCTCATGCAGTTCACGAAGGGAACCTGGCGCAACACGATCAAGAAGCTGGGGCCGGCCTTCGGGTTCGACCGCGAGGCCCGCGAAATCCACGGTCAGGGAGCGAAGACCTGGTTCGCCTCCGCGTCCTCGGCAAGACGGATCCTGAAAATGCGCGACGACGTTCACGATGCCGCGCTGCTGGCCGCGGCCCTGATGCTGGACGATCAGAAGACCGTGACCAGCGAAATCGGCCGCGATCTCGAGCTCGACGAGTACTACGTCACCCACTTCCTCGGTTCCGGTAACGCCTCGGTGTTCCTGAAAAACCTGGACCGCAATCCGCACGCTCACGTGAACACCGTCCGGTCGATGTGGAAGCCCATCCAGGCAAACCGGTCGATATTCATCAAGAACGGCCGCTACCGGACTTTCGACGAGACGATGGACTGGTTCTCTTCGGTCATGAGCAAGCGGATCGCCTACTTCACGCTGAAGTATGATCGCGAGAACACCGAGCACATGCGGTTCGCGACCGATTATGCGCGGAAGCTCGGCCTGCTCGAGGAACACGACCCCGCCTCGGTTCTCGAGGCGCGCAAGGCCGAGGAGGATGACGAGCCAGCCGTCATCGCGCGGAACGATGCTCCCGCCTTCCATAGGCCAGGGTACTGAGCGGCGTCGTGCAGGCATTCCTTTTTTGTGCCCTGGCGTGAGGTGCGCACCTCAAATAAGGCGTGCATATGCCTGCCGCATCGTTGCTACAAAGGCCCTGACAGGCGTGCGCTCTGGTCGCGAGGCAAGCTGCGTAACCGTCAGGCTGAGGGACAGAGGATGTGACAGCGGCAATACGCGCATTGTTGTCCGGTCAATCGAGCTCGCCGAGATATGATCGACGACCGCGCAAGCACCGGCAGCCCGGGCGAGGCTGACGGCAAAGGGGATGCTGAGGGCCGTGAGACGCTGTCGGGGAACGATTCCGCGCCTGGACAGCTCCGCAGAAATCAGGGCCCCGAGTGGCGCGTGGATATTGTGGTTGACGAAATCCTCTCCCTCCAGCCAAGCAAGATCGAAGGTGGCTTCTTTGGATCTCGGGTGATCGACCGGCAACACCGCCATGAGAGGCATGCTGCCGATTTTCCATTGAGTCAGTTCCGGGCGGTTTTCCCAGGCGCCACCCACGGCCAGATCGATGGACCCCTCGCGCAACGCTGGAAGCTGCTGGCTCTGCCTGCCGGCATCTACGACGATCTCCAAGTCAGGAAAATCGCGGTAAAGTCGCCCGACCGCCTCGGCCAGCACCGTCCCGGACAGTGCGGCGGTGCCCATGATCCGGAGCGCCTCCTGCTGGCCGCGCCGGATCGATTCAACCGATTGTTCGATCTGGCTGAGCCTTTCAAACAGGCCACCAGATTCGGCATAGAGGCGCTGTGCCTCCCAAGTCGGCTCTAGTCGGCCCGAGATATTGCGGAAAAGGACAACCCCCAGCTCGTCCTCAAAGATCTGCAGATGACGGCTGACCGTGGGCTGGGATAGGCGCATGCGCCGTGCTGCAGCGCTGACACTGTCGGTCTCGAAGACAGAGCGAAATACCTGAAGCCGGTGAAGATTGATGCCGTCCATGTGGTCTCCGTTTGCCTGAATTTTAGACGTTTGCAGGTGCGCGGCCGCAGGCAATCTCTTCTCCTGTTAGTTTGCCAACCCGGAATTCAGGCCGGGCCTGCGGCGATTTTCCTGCAGGTTCCTGCCAAGCCATAGCTCATGCGTATGGCTCGCGCAAAATTTATCGTATTGCCTATAAGGCTCGGGTTGAATTGTTTCCCCCGAAAGGAGACATCGATGCCAATCTTACCGTTCCTCTTCCTGTTCGCGACGTTGCTTTCGGGCTCTGCCATCGCCTATTTCGTAGGCGGCGCGACCATCATCGGTTTTTTCACCCAAGACCAGGCACGCTATCTTGCTGCGCTGCCGCAACGCGCCATGAGCCAGCTCGACGTCTTCGCTTTCCTGGCTATGCCTCTGTTCATCCTGACGGGAGAACTGATGAACCGCGGCGGGGTGACTCAGGCGCTGATCCGTTTCAGCCTGTCGATGCTTGGACGCTTCAAGGGCGGAATGGCGCATGTGAACATCATGACGTCGGTGTTCTTCGCGGGCATATCCGGCTCTGCCACGGCCGATGCGGCTGCGCTCGGCAACACTCTGGTGCCAGAGATGGAGCGGCAGGGCTATTCGCGTGACTACGCCACTGCGATCACCGCAGCCTCGTCGATCATTGGGCCGATCATCCCGCCGTCGATCATCCTGATCTTCTACGGAGCGCTGCTCAACACTTCTGTCGTGGCTCTCTTTGCCGCAGGCGTGGTGCCGGGACTGCTGCTGGCCGGCGTCTTGATGGTTGTGAATGCCTTCATGGCGCACCGCCATGGATACCCGGGCGGCAAGGGATCCGAGATCCCGCCATTCTGGTCGTCGCTCTTAACGGCTCTACCCGCTCTCTCGCTGCCGGTGATCATCCTGTCGGGCATCCTCTTCGGCTTCATGACGCCTGCGGAAGCTGCGGGGGTGGCTTCCATCGCGGCGCAGGCCGTGGGGATGTTCTACGGCAAGCTGACCCTGCAAGACATTTATGAGGCGCTGAACCGCACGGTGATGCTGTCGGGCGCTGTCTTCATCATCTTGGTAGCAGTGGCGACCTTCGGCTACCTAACCTCGGTTGAGCAGCTGCCACGCAAACTCGCCGAGTTGATCGGGGACATCGGACTCAACGCGACCGGCTACATGATCGTGCTCAACCTGATTTTCCTGCTCGCCGGCATGATCATGGATGTGAAGGCCGCCGTCGCGCTGCTCGGCCCGCTATTGATCCCGCCGGCCATCGCTCTCGGCGTCGACCCGGTGCACATGGGCATCCTCGTTGGTTTCAACCTCACCGTGGGTTTGCTGACTCCCCCGTTGGGCGGCGTGCTGCTGATCCTCTCGACCGTGGTCGACATCGGTTACTGGCGCCTCGTGCGGGCCACACTGCCCTTCTTGATCGTCGAGCTGATCCTTTTGGGAATGCTGATCTACATCCCAGCGATCTCTCTGACCCTGCCGAGATACCTCGGCCTCATGAACTGACCTCACCAACAGGAGAACACAGATGAAAAAGACCCTTCTCGCCGCCTCCGTGAGCCTTGCAGCGCTATCCGGTACCGCCGCTCAGGCAATGGACGACGTGATCGTCGCCTTTGCCGGGACCGAGGACCTACAGAACGACGCGGAATATGTCTTCATCCATGCCTTCGCCGAAAGCTTGGAGGATCATGGTGTCAACGTGATCGTTCATCCCTCCAACACAATGGGCAAGGAGAGCGACCGTTTCGACCAAACCTCCCAGGGACTGATCTCCGTCAACATCGGGAACGGCGGCTCGTTGATGAAGGCTTCCAAGTGGGCGTCGACCCTCTTCCTGCCGTTTCTGACCTCAGACGAGGCTTCCTTCGACCGCTTGGTCGAGGAAAGCGATGCGCTGGAGCGCATCAACGAGGAGGCCTCGCGGCTCGGCATCAAGGTTGCCGGCTTCGCAATGCGCGGCGGCACCCTCGGCCTGTTCAACACGCAAAAGCCCGTCACGACCCTCGCGGACGTGAGCGATATGCGCCTGCGCGCCCAGAACGGAGACCAGGTGACCTTCATGTCCGAATGGGGCGCCAAACCCACCGTCGTCAGCTGGGCGGAGACGCCGAACGCGCTGCAGACAGGCGTTGCAGTGGGGCACTTCAATCCGCCCTCGACAGTCGTGGCCGCTGGCCAGGTCGAGCTGCTTGACTACTTCACCCCGCTGGACGCCGGCCCCGTCCCAAAGGTCATCATGCTGTCGGACGACTGGTACTCTTTCCTGACGGAGGAAGAACAGGTCTGGGTCGATGACGCAATCGCCGACGGCATCGCGGTGAATCGCGCATGGGCGCTGGAGCAGGCCTCTTACTTCGAGCAGAAGATCCTGGAAGGTGGGGTCGAGATCACGCCCCTGGCAGAGGGGGAACGCGCCAAGTTCATCGAGGCCTCGCGCTCAGTCTGGAACCAGATCGTGCCTCAGAAAGACGTCGACTACATCTCCAAGTTCGTCGACTGATCCGCGCACCCCGGGGGCACGGTTCCTTGCCCTGCCCCCATCCTACAGTTCCTTCCCGCCGGAGGCTGACATGACTTCCATTGCAACCTTCCTTGACCGACTTAGCCGCGGTATCGACCGCGTGCTGCGCTTGGTTGCCCTCGTCGGCCTGGTGCTGATGGTGGCCTTTATCGCCCTGCAGGTGGTGGCCCGCTACGGCTTTGCAGCGCCACCCGCCTGGACTGAAGAGGCCGCGCGCTATGCGATGGTCTGGGTTGGTCTGCTAGGGTCATCGATCTCGTTCCGGGCCGGGTTCGACCCGAAGTTGGTCAATCTGCCAGCGGCCCTGCCGCGTCCGGTGCTAGCCCTGGGTGCGATGCTGCGCGGTGCCGCAGTGGTCGTCTTCCTCGGTCCGATACTGTTCTATTGCTTCTACGGACCTGGGCTGAACCCGGCCCGTTCCTTCCTTGCACGCAACCTCTACACCACGGCCGAGACCTTCGACATGCCGACAATCTTCGTCGCCGTGACCGTCCCTATCTTCATCATCGCCATCTTCCTGCATGGCCTGGCGCACTGTGCGCGCGGGTTTGCAAGGCCGTTGGCAAGAACTTCCGAAAGACCCGCCAATGTCTCCGATCACGCCTGATACCCTGCGCGCCGACAAAGACTTCATCGACCGCTTGACCGCTTTGCGCCAAGACATCCACCGCCACCCCGAAACCGCCTTCGAGGAACACCGGACTTCGCAAATCGTCGCTGACCGGCTGACTGAGCTGGGGATCGAGATCCATCGTGGCCTAGGTGGCACCGGAGTGGTCGGAACCCTGAAAGGCAAGCGCCCCGGCCAACGGGTGATCGCACTACGCGCCGACATGGATGCGCTCTTCATCGAGGAACAGACCGGGCTGCCCTATTCCTCAGAAGTGCCGGGCAAGATGCATGCCTGCGGCCACGACGGTCACACCGCCATGCTTCTCGGCGCAGCCGAGAAGCTGGCCTCCAATCCCGACTTCGCCGGTACCGTGAATTTCATCTTCCAGCCCGCCGAAGAGGGCCTGGGTGGTGCACGTGTGATGATCGAGGACGGTCTCTTCGACCTTTTTCCCTGCGACGCGATTTACGGCATTCACAATGGTCCGAAAGAGCCCCTGGGCCGGGTGCAGACGCGTCCGGGCGCCTTCATGGCCGCAGGCGACACCTGGGAAGTGATCTTCGAGGGTACGGGCGGGCATGGCGCCATGCCCCATGCCGCCACCGATCCCACCGTACCCGCGGGACAGTTCATCGCCAGCCTTTCGCAGATCATCTCTCGCAAGGTGCCGTCGACTGACCCGGCGGTAATCTCGGTCGGGCATATCGATGGGGGGGACTACAACAGCCCCAACATCATCCCGGCGAGTGTTGTTGTGCGTGGAACCGCGCGCTCCTACCGGGCCGAGGTGCGCGACATCTTAGAAAACACCATCGGCGCTTTCGCCACCAGCTGTGCGGCACCGCATGACGTCAGCGCGAAGCTGATCTATACCCGCCGCTATCCACCGCTGGTGAACACCAAGGCTGAGGTCGAAAATGCGGTTTCGGCTGCGACCGCTATTGTCGGTGAGCCACTTGTCGACCCGAAGGCGCCTCTTGCCGGTGGCTCAGAGGATTTCTCATTCATGCTGGAAAAGATCCCTGGCGCCTATGTCATGATCGGCAACGGGGACGGTCCGAACGCCGCTTTTGTGCATACGCCCGCGTATGATTTCAATGATGCGCTGATCCCGTTCGGCGTGGCCTACTGGGTGAGCCTAGTTGCCATCGAGCTGGGGGACCGAACCTGAACACAGTCTCTAAGTTCGGCACGAAGGGCGGACAGCTACCGTTCGCTGCACAGGTCACGCTTGGCATTGATGCACAGTTGCTTGCCTGTCGCGCCGGCCCCCCTCGGAGCCTACTTGGCGCAGGAGGCTGGTGCGTCATCGCGCGGAACGATGCTCCCGCCTCCCATAGGCCAGGGTACTGAGCGGTCCCGCGGAAATTCAAACTGCCATCCGCCGCCGCGCAGGCGAGGAAGCAATCGCCTGCGCGGCGAATTTTGCGATTTATCAGTGTGTTGCGGCAAAGTATACCTCTCGAGGATACTCGGGGGTACTTTTGCGGATGCCCTCTCGTTTGCGTCGTTCGCCTTCTTTCGTAGTGGCGTCGCCGACTTTGGGCCGAAGTGACGTCCTGCGGATTCAAAGCCTTCTGCGCCAGGCGATACTCTACCTTATGGCCCGGGACGGCATAGACTTCACTCCGTTTGCTATCGACACACGGCGTGACCTGGTTCCGGACGAAAAGACACCGAGCAAAGGTGCGGTGCAGAAAGCTCTCGATGCCCTACGCGACAAGGGACTGATTTGGCGACCTGGCTTCGGACAGTACGTCATCGAGAGCGCGGAGCTGACACAGGCTCTGCGGGAGTCGTCTCCGTGACCGGCGCTGACATCGTCATCCCCATCGGCGTCTGGCAACCTTCACGCGGAACACCTACACCGGCGGGGAACCTTTTGCGGCGCAACTCGAGGAGACGATATCTTGCATTTTTTGAGATCGCTTGGCCCTGCCGTTGCCCGCGTCTCCGGCCTGGAAGCCATTCGGGCCGGGCTCGGAGCTCTGGTCGGACTGGGGCTGACCGGGCTGTTTCTGCTTTCTCCGGAAATTGACACCGAGCTCGGTCTCTATCTCGTTGCGCCATTCGGAGCCTCGTCCGTCCTGTTGTTCGCGGTACCGAACAGCCCACTGGCGCAGCCGTGGTCCGCGATTGTCGGCAACACGGTTGCAGCTCTCGTCGGGGTGGCCGTTTGTTTGACGGTCACGGATCCCGTCCTGAGGATTGCGCTGGCCGTCGGTCTCGCGATCACGGCCACCATATTGTGCCGGGCCGTCCATCCGCCGGCGGGCGCCGTTGCGATGACGGCCGCCATGTCGCCGGATGCGGTCGCCGAACTCGGCTTCTGGTTCGCACTCTCACCAATTGCTGTCGGGACGGCATTTCTTGTCATGGTCGCAACCGGCTACGCGCGCATCACGGGCCGGCACTACCCGTTCAGGCAGTTCGACGATGCAAGCAGGCACGGGACAGAAGATCGGGACCCGGAAGAACGCCTGGGCCTTTCCGAAGACGAACTGACCGGAATTCTCGAGCGCTATAGCCAGTCATTCAACATCGGCGTCGAAGATCTGGCCCGACTGATTGGCGCCGCCGAGTTGCAGGTCGCGGCGCAGTCGACCGGCCCCTTGTCGGCTCAGGACATCATGTCCCGGAACCTCGTCACGGTTCGACAAGACACGGACATTGGAACGATTGCCGAGCTCTTCACGCGGCACAAGTTCACTTCCCTGCCGGTGGTGGATTCCGACGACAGGTTCCTCGGCGTCATTTTCCAGATGGATCTCATTGTTCAAACCCGGTCCGACGCCACCCGCCTCAAGCGCGGATACTGGCCCGCGCTCAAACGACTCCTGGACCGAGAGCGTGAAGCACCCACGAGAGCCGGCGACATCATGCGGGTTGCTTGTCCGCGCGCGACAACGGAAACACCCATTGGTGTTCTGCTCCACATGGTCGCCGATGGGGACACCGACGCAGTCCCCATCATCGAATACGGAAAGCCTGTCGGAATCGTCACCCGCACCGACATGCTCGCTGCCATGGCACGCCGCGTGGTCCACGCCGGTGCGGTGGGGTGACATCGTCCCCAACAGAAAAGGACGCCAATCGGCCCAGCCCTTTGCATTTCGTGGTGAAACTCGTGGCCAAGTTCCTTGTGGGCCTGACGCTTTGTCCGACAAAACTTCCCGAAAAAATCTTCGGGAGGCCTCCGCGCGGGAGGTCCGCAGTGCGGATATTTTGTTGAAAAACTCGCGCTTGATCGAGGGGCATCTTGCTGATTCAATTCCGCCAACGGGCGGGAGGAATGGCGATGATGGGATCCAAGCAGGAGGCGCAGCCAGCGCTGTTCTACGAGTTCTCGCTGGAAGATCACGTCCCCCGGGATCATCTGCTTCGATCCATTGATCGGTTCGTCGATCTCAGCAGCATCCGCGCCTACCTTGCCGATTTCTACAGTCACACAGGGCGCCCCTCCGTCGATCCCGAATTGCTGATCCGCATGCTCCTGGTCGGATACTGCTTTGGTATCCGGTCCGAGCGGCGGCTCTGCGAGGAGGTCCATCTGAACCTGGCGTATCGCTGGTTTTGCCGCTTGGACCTCAGCGATCGGGTTCCGGACCATTCCACCTTCTCGAAGAACCGCCATGGTCGTTTCCGCGAGAGCGAACTGCTCCGCCACCTGTTTGAGACGACCGTCGCGCGGTGCATCGAAGAGGGCCTGGTCAGCGGACAGCGCATGGCCATCGACGCGAGCCTGATCGAAGCCGATGCCAACAAGCAGAACTCGACTCCGAAGGAGGAGTGGGATCCGGCGCAGGTCGATCCTGCTGATGCCCCGCGGGCCGTTCGCGAGTATCTTGAGACTCTGGACGAGGCAGCGTTCGGTGCTGCCAGCGAGGTGCAGCCGAAGTTCACGTCGCATTCCGACCCGGCCAGCCAGTGGACGGCCGCACGTAAGGGTCCGGCTTTCTTCAGCTATTCTGACAACTACCTGATCGACACCGACCATGGCGTAATCGTAGATGTCGAAGCCACCAGGTCCATTCGGCAGGCCGAGGTCGGTGCGACCAAGACCATGCTGGAGCGTGTGAAGACCAAGTTCGCCCTCCATCCCGAACGCCTGATCGCGGACACGGCCTATGGCAGCGGGCCGATGCTGGGCTGGTTGGTCGAGCGCAAGATTGCCCCGCATATCCCCGTTTTCGACAAATCCGGACGATCCGATGGGACTTGGACACGCGTCGACTTTGAATGGGATGCGGAGAACGACCAATACATCTGCCCCGAGGGGCATGAGCTGAAGCAGTTCCGCCGGAACTATTCCGATCCGAACCGCGGGCCAACCGGCAAGGGCACAGCCCGCTATCGGGCGCTGAAAGAGGTCTGTCAGGCATGCCCATCAAAAGCGAAGTGCTGCCCGAATGCGGATGCCCGCAAGATCACTCGCGAAGAACATGAAGATGCCCGGGAGGTCGCTCGCGAGATCGCCAAAACCGAGCAGTATGTGATCTCGATGAAGCTGAGGAAGAAGGTCGAGATGCTCTTTGCCCACCTCAAACGGATCCTTGGCCTGAACAGGCTGCGATTACGTGGTCCACGCGGCGCAAATGACGAATTCCTTCTTGCCGCAACCGCCCAAAACCTCCGCAAACTGGCCAAGATCCTTCCTGCACCGCAGCAACCGCGAAAAGCCTGACAGGAAAGGCGCACGCCCCGTGTTCTGCAATCGATATTCTGCGCTTGCGAACGGGTGTTTTTCCACAGAATCGGCGGATTCCGGACCTCCGCTGCGTCCGCGAAGGTTCCGTGCCAGACAGGCAAAAAGCGGCCATTTAAGCCCTAGCAACAGAGACCCACACTCTGCGCCGCGCACCAAGGTCGCGCCTATGCGCAGGTCGCGGCCGGCGTGCGAGCTCCCCCTGGATGACCGGTGCATGCCGAAGTCAGCCAATGACACCGGCGCTTTGGGGAGCGGAGGCAGATTTGACAGAGGCCAGTTCAATCAGGCGACAGGCTTTGTCAGTCTTCTCCCGGTCGAGGGCAGGCCACGTTCGCCTGGGCCTTCGGGAGGTTGAAGAGCGCGACTAAGTCTCGGCACAGCGCGGCATCACCGAAGACTTCCACGCCGACAGCCTCTGGCGCCAAATCCCCGTAGAAGACAGCCGCGAGTGGCGGCGCGGTTTGCGCTTTGAAACGGAGGTCGGGCCGTTCTGTCGCGCCGCGTTGCACTGGCATGGCGCCGTCATCCAGGCGTGCGGTGAACTGCGCCGTCCCGATTTCAAAGACTGTGACCACGGACATGCCGCGTGCGGCTGCCGCGTCCAGCATAGTGCGCAATGACAGCATGAAGGAGACAGGGGAGAGTGGCAGCGTCGGGTCGTGCAGGGGTGATGCGGCGGCCCAGCGGCCGATTGCCTGCAGGATCGGCTCGGCCGCGTATCCCCAATCCGTCAGGCCATAGAGCTGCGCCGGAGCTGGTTCTGGGGCGGTGGAGCGAGTGACGACACCGCTGGCTTCCAAGCCGGCAAGGCGTTCTGTCAGCACCTTGGCACTGAGCCCTGGAAGATCTGCGCGGATGTCAGTGAAACGACGGGGGCCGAACATGAGTTCGCGCACGATCAGCATCGCCCAGCGTTCGCCGAGAAGTTCAAGCCCGAACGCCGTGCCGCATGCATCTGCATACCACCGTCCGTGGGGGGATTCCGCCGAATTGGTTACTTTTTGTTTCTTCATGGTTGCTTTTTGTAATCTCATGCCGCTACGCTGTCCATAGTTACGATACGGCAAGGGAGGAATGGCAATGCCGCAAATGATCTTCGTGAACCTGCCGATCGCGGACCTGAGGCGATCTGTCGACTTTTACGAGGCCATCGGCTTTTCCCGGGACCCGCGGTTCAGCAACGACCAGGCGGCCAGCATGGTCCTGTCGGACACCATTTGCGTGATGCTGCTGACCCATGAGTTCTGGGCAACTTTCACGGATCGTCGCCGCATCGATCCGGCGCAGGAGGCGCAGGTGCTCCTTTGCATCAGCCGTGAGGACAGGGCAGCCGTTGATGCCATTACCGAAGCGGCGGTCTCTGCCGGTGGTATGGCCGACCCTTGCCCGGCGCAGGACCACGGCTTCATGTACGGGCGCAGCTTTGCGGATCCCGATGGCCATATCTGGGAGCCCATGTGGATGAGTGCCGAGGCCGTCGAGAAGGGTCCGGCGGAGGTGTCCGATGCCGGTTGATTCCGAAGCCGCCATCACCATCACCGCTTACGACTGGGTGCCGGACTTTGCCCAGGGGCAGGTCCGCGATCTGCGGGTACGCTGGGCACTGGAAGAAACCGGCCAGAACTACGCCGTTCGCTATCTCTCACAAGGGCAACAGAAGGAAGCCGCGCACCGCGCCCTCCAACCGTTCGGCCAGGTTCCGACCTACGAGGAAGGTGATCTCACGCTTTTCGAAAGCGGGGCGATCGTCTGGCATATCGCTGAGCGGTTCCCCGGCCTCAGACCGTCGGATCCGGCGGCGCAGTGCCGGTCGTTGGAATGGCTGATTGCCGCGCTGAACACCCTGGAGCCGCCGATCATGGATCGGGCACAGATGACGATCTTCGAAGTGGCCGAGCCCTGGGCCAAGCCGCGACTTCCCGGCGTCGACGAGCGGATCAACGAACGCCTGCAGGAAGCGTCCGATCGCCTCGGCACCGCGGAGTGGTTCGGCGGCAGTTTCTCTGCCGGCGACCTGATGACGGTCAGCGTTCTGAGGATCATCGAGGGCGAGGGCCTCTTCGAAGCCTTCCCCAATCTTGCCGACTATGTCGCGCGGGCCACCGAACGGCCGGCCTTCCAACAGGCCTTGTCCGGTCAGCTTGCCGGCTTCACGGGCAATCCGCCGCCCGGTTTCGACGAATGGATGGCGGAGCTCAAAGCGAAACAAGGAGAACTCGCATGACCTATGTTGCCGGATTTCTGACCCCAGTGCCGAACGGGAACAAGCAGGCCTACATCGAAAGCACCCGCAAGGCCTGGTCCCTCTTCAAGGAATACGGGGCCCTGCAAATCATGGAGACCTGGGGCGATCAGGTGCCCGCGGGCGAGCACACCGACTTCAGGCGGGCCGTCGCGTTAGAAGACGGAGAGACGGTCTGTTTCTCGTGGATGATCTGGCCCGACAAGGAAACCCACGACAGGTGCGGTGCCAGCATGCAGAGCGATCCGCGCTGGCAGGACATGGACATGCCGTTCGACGGCAGGCGCATGATGTGGGGCAGCTTTACACCGATCTTCGAAGAAAGCGTTTGAGCCGTGGTGTCGGAGCTGTCCGACGGGCTGACGATCTGGACCTTCGACTGGGTGCCTGAGGGGCCGCGGGGCTATGTGCGTGACCTGCGACTTCGCTGGGCCTGCGAAGAGGCCGGACTGAGCTATTGCGTGGGCTCCGTGCCCTTCAAGGATCGCGGGGCGGAACATCTTGCCATGCAGCCCTTTGGGCAGGTGCCGTACCTGACGGACGGGGATGTCAGCCTGTTTGAAAGCGGCGCCTGCCTGCTGCACCTGTCCGAGAAGAGCGAGACGCTCATGCCGCAGGAGAGGACGCTGCGGGCGGAAACCTTGTCCTGGATCCTCTCGGCCCTGAACTCGGTCGAGATGGTCAGCGTGCCCTGGTGGTTCGTCGGGCTGTCGTCCCCGCCGGAGAACCCGTTGGAGGGCTGGCTGCGGGCGCGTCTCGCTGTGCTGGAAGACGTCCTGACGGCACGCGACTGGCTGGTGGATGACCGCTTTACCGCGGCGGACTTGATCCTGGCCGATGTCCTGCGTCCGCCCTGGATCCGCGGGATCGGCGACTATCCAGCAACCAATGCCTACATCGATCGGATTTGCGCGCGGCCGGCCTTTGCCAAGGCACATGCGGACCAGATCGCGCATTTCTCCAGGGCCGACGAGACCCGCGAGGCATGAATGGCGGCTTGCCGTTCCCAGGGAAAGACCACAACGCATGGGAGGAGGAAATGATGACACTGACTTCGACTTCACGGTCCTGCATGGGGGCCCTGCAGGCCTCGGTCCTTGTCGGAGCGATGGCTACGCCCGCGCTGGCGCAGGACACCGAGGGCCGGGCCATGTCCGGGGACCTCGGGATCTATTATCAGGTACACGGCGATCTCGGCTCTGGCATGGTGCCATTTCTCGTGCTCCATGGGGGCATGGGCACCATCGAAGGGGATTTCGGTGCCCTCTTGCCGTCCCTCGCCGCAAGGCGCCCGGTGATCGGGGTGGACCAACAGGGCCATGGGCGGACCGGCGGACGTGACACGCCGGTCACCTTGGCGGCAATGCGCGCAGACACCCTGGCCGTGCTGGACGCGCTCGACGTCGAGTGGGTTCACGTCGTGGGCTTTTCTATGGGCGGCATGCTGGCGCTGGACCTGGCATTGTCCGCGCCAGAGCGCCTTGCCACGCTGACCGCGATCTCGGCCAGCCAGAACCTCGACGGGATGCACCCGGCCATCGCAGAGATGAACCGGAACCCACAGGCCACGCCTTCACCGGAGGCGCTGGAGCTGGTGCCGAGCGAAGAGGACTTCGCCCGCATGCGGGCGGGTTTCGCCGACAACCCGGATGGCCCGGAGCAGTTCCAGCGCACCTTTGCGCAGCTGCAGGCCTTCATTGTCACCGACTGGGGCTGGAGTGACGAGGAGCTTGCCACGCTCGCGGTTCCGACCCCGCTCGCCCTTGGTGACAGTGACTTCACCCCGGTCGACCATGGCGCGCATATGGCGGCGCTCATCGGGGCACAGCTGGCGGTTCTGCCGGACACCACACATCTCTCGATCACGAGCCGCTCGGACTGGCTGTTGCCCCTTATCGACCACCGGATCACCACAGCCGGAACCGGCGATGCTGCCTTTGACCGGAAAGGGGACAGGCCATGACAGGGCGCAAGGCCGCCGTATTCCTCTGGTTCGACACCGAGGCCGAAGCCGCTGCCGAGTTCTATGCGGCAACCTTTCCGGACAGCCATGTGGACCGGATCGTGCGATTGCGGGGCGAGACGCCGAGCGGGCCCGCGGGCAGCGTTCAGGTGGTTGAGATGACTCTGCTGGGCTTGCCCTATGCATTGCTCAATGCCGGTCCGCATGTGCGACCCAACGATGCCTACTCGCTCCAGGTCTACACCGACGATCAGGCCGAGACGGACAGGCTTTGGAATGCGATCGTCGGCAATGGTGGTGAAGAGATCATGTGCGGTTGGTGCAAGGATCGCTGGGGCTTTCGCTGGCAGATCACACCCCGGGTCCTGATGGAGGCGCTGTCGCACCCGGACGCTGCAGCCTCTGCGCGCGCCCAAGCGGCCATGATGGAAATGCGCAGGATCGACATCGCGACGATCGAGGCCGCCTTGCGTGGCGAGCCGGACCCATGACTATGGGCCCGACGGAGATCATCGGGAGCGCGGACTGCGGAAACTCCCCCAAGAATGCATTCGTGCAGGACATCGCGATTGCCCTGGAGACCGGCGTCGCCTCGGCCGAAATCTTTGATCCAGAGGTCACGTGGACCCGGACTTCGACAGAGACGGTCGAGGGGCAAGCTGCGGTCCTCCAGGCGTTATCTTCTACCCGTCTGCCGATGAAGATCATGGTCGAGCACGCGATCGCACACGGCAAGGTCGGCATGGCCAGCGGGGAAAGAACTCTGTCCGATGGATTGAAGCGTCCTTTCTGCCACGTTTTCGAGTTCACGAACAGCAATGCCAGAAGCGTGGTGTCGATCAAGACCTACATGTGAAGTTGTCTATGCCGACTTACCAACTGGTCAGGACGAAGTGCGCTACCGGGCCTGTCCCAAATATGAACAGTATTTCAGCAGGGCATGTGGCTACACTTGTACGGCTGCAGGCGTAGACACCGGCCCTCCGTCGCGCCAGGCACGAAGGTTGGCTCACGGCCAGGCGCGTCACGACACCGGCCTGGGAGGCCGCCATGCCTGCCGCGCCGCCGCATGACCGCTCCGAGCCCTTATTGCCACATGCCGCCGCGCGGCATCTCGCAAGGGCAGCGAAAATGTTCCGTCACCTCCGGCCCAGAGCTGACCTTGGCCCTCGGCCAGGACGCCCCACCGCAGTGTCACAGAAGCGGTCATTCCTCCTGGGCGCAGCATTCTGAACGATCGGAGTTCGGAAGAGCGGACTTTCCGGACGTTTATCCTCTACCCGGCTTCTTCACACCTTAGACTCCTTTTACGATCGCAAAGCACGAGCCGCCGCCAGTGACGGCGTTGCGGGCAGGTAGGCTGTCAGCTAGCCTCTAGGCGTCCTTTGCCGCTGTGCTGGGACACCTAGGCAACAATTTTTGGGGTGGCAGATGGCAAAGGTGGCTGTCGTGACCGGAGGAACTCGCGGTATCGGTCGCGCGATCGCAGAAGACCTGAGCCGTGACCATCAAGTCGCGATCACCTGGAACACGACCCCTCCAGAAGGCCTATCGGACGAGATGATTGATGTTCAAGCAGACCTCGGCAGGCCCGGAACCCCCCAGCGTGTGATTGATGAAGTGATCCGTCGCTTCGGCCGACTGGACGTCATTGTCAATAACGCTGGCATCATTCGGCAATCACCGAAAGAGCACTTCGCTATTGATGAGGCATCAGAAATTCTGTCGGTGAACCTTCTAGCTCCAAGTGCTCTTTTGTCCGCCGCGCTGCCTCACCTCGGCGAGGGGGCCGCTATCGTCAACATCTGGAAGGTCTGAACTACGGCTTCGGCTTCGCCGACATCCGGCCATCCGGGCTGTGAAATCGGTGCGTGAGCCCGAGGCGCATTTGATTTCGCCGGATTTGGCATTGTTGAGGCCCCGAAACGGGGTCCTCGGACAGAGTCCGGCTCATGGCATCAGCTTTCTTCGTACGAGGAACAGGTTGCCGAGGGCGAACAGCGTGAAGAGTTGCGCGCGGTTCTTCGCGAGGCCACGGTAGCGGGTCTTCAGATACCCGAATTGGCGCTTGAGCACGCGGAATGGATGCTCCACCCGCGCCCGCACCATCGCGATAATCCGATTGATGTGCTCGTCGATGGGGTCCAGCGCAGCGCCCTTCGGCGCCTTCCGCATGACGCCCCAGAACTTGTCCGGGCCGGAGAAATGGGCCTCGCGCGCAGCGCTGACATAGCCCTTGTCCGCCCACACCGACGTCTCCTCGCCATGGAGGAGCTCATCCCAGACCTGGCTGTCATGCACCTTCGCCGTGGTGGTCTCGAGGCTATGCACGATGCCGCTCTCGGCATCGACGCCAACGTGCGCCTTCATCCCGAAGAACCAGTCATTGCCCTTCTTCGTTGACGACATCTCCGGATCGCGCGCCCCGGCTTCGTTCTTGGTCGAGGACGGCGCGTCGATGATCGTCGCATCGACCAGTGTGCCCGAGCGCAGCGTGATGCCCTGATCGGCCAGATGTTTGTTCACTTCAACGAACAAACGCTCCGTCAGCGCGTGCTTCTCCAGCAGGTGTCTGAAGTTCAGGATCGTCGTCTCATCCGGGACACGATCATCACCGAGTTCGATGCCTGCGAACCGGCGCATGGACTCGCTGTCGTAGAGCATCTCCTCAGCCATGGGATCGCTCAGCGCATACCATTGCTGCAGGAAATACACCCGCAGCATCGTCTCCAGTGGCATCGGCGGCCGACCGCCCTTCGGCCCGACCTTCGGATAATGAGGCTCGATCAGCGCCAGCAGACGCATCCAAGGCACCACCGCGTCCATCTCCGCGAGAAACTTCTCACGCCGGGTCTGCTTCTTCTTCATCGCGTGGCGGAGACCGGGAAACGCAGGTTGCTTGGGCATCGGTGGGCATCCTTCTTCGTCTCGCCCAGTCTACCTCAACCCGGCCAAGGCGCGAGGTTTTTCAGACTCTCCATCTCTTCGGTGAATGCCGTGCTGCCTCCGCGAGGCGCGTCAATATACGGGGCCAGCAAAGCTGCACTAAGCCTATGGACGCGCGCCATGGCGAAAGAACTCGGAGATCGGGGAATCCGGGTCAATGCGGTCGCACCAGGGGCAGTAAATACTCCAGAGGCGCCCCGATCCAAGGACCTTACCGAACTGTTCGTGAAGGAGACCGCACTTGGCCGTACTGGTGAACCTCGAGACATCGCGCGTGCCGTGCGGTTTCTCGCGAGTGACGAAGCTGGTTTCATCACTGGTGAAGTGTTGACGGTATCCGGCGGGTATCGAATTTAGTCGGCGGGCTACAGCAGAGCGAACGTCATGTAGGGGCTCGAGGCGGCCATGCGGCGGCGAGCGGGTCGGGCGCCTGGTCGGCAGCACCGACCGGCGCTCCCTGCCCAGTCCGGCCGTTGGAAGCGACCGCCGGTGCGGCACCGCAGCGTCACCAAAGCGGCCATTCATCCCCGCCGCAGCATTTCCAACGACCCGAGGTCGACAGCGGCGGACTTTCCGGTCATTCGGTGGCCGACCGATGCAACTGCAGCATGACAATGGAGGCGCTCGCAGCTGCAGCAACCGGGGTTCTGCGTCGCGGCGCAGATCACGGAAGCGGTCGTTGAAGGCTGCGTCAAACCAGGGAATCTAAACCCACCTTTCGCTGCGCCTCGTCGCAGCGCCGCCGATGCGGACAAAGCTGACCTCCTTCACCGGGATGATCGATCCAAGTTTTGCCTCACGTCACCTCTCTCCAGAACGCTGGCACGAGCAATACGTAGACCGTCAGCATCTCGAGCCGCCCGGCATACATCCCGAACGACAGCAGCCATTTCGCACCGTCCGGCAGCGCCGCGAAATTCCCCGCCGGCCCGATGACCTCGCCGATCCCGGGCCCCACATTGGCAACCGCCGTCAGCGCCCCGCTGAGCGAGGTTGTCATATCGAGGTCGAACAGGCCGAGTGCGATCGCGAGTCCCAAAATCGTTGCGCCGTAGAAGACGAAGAAAGTCATCACCCCGCTCATCACGTCGTCATCAACACGACGCCCCTCATAGCGCACCGAAAAGATGCCGTGGGGCGCATGGATACGCTTCATCTGAGCATTCACGCTCCGCAAGAGCACGATCCACCGCATCATCTTGGCGCCGCCCGAGGTCGACCCGGTGCAGCCCCCCATGGCGGTGAGACAGACGAAGGCCGCAGCGGCGAACGGTCCCCAGGTCGTGTAATCCGTGGTCGCGTAACCGGTTGTGGTCACCACCGAGACGACGTTGAAGGCAACGAGGCGGAGGGTCTCGAGGACAGGCGTGCCGCCCGTCAGGACCCGCCATACGGTCAGGCCCAGGATCACCGCAACCAGCGTCACGATCAACGCCCGGACCTGCTCGCTGCGCAAGACCCCGCGGTTCAGCACGCGGATATACCAGGCAAAGGGCAGCGCGCCGGCCAGCATGAAGAGCGTTCCCATCCATTGCAGGTAAGCGCTTTCGAAGAGTCCGAAGGAGGAATCCGAGGTCGAGTAACCGCCCGTAGAGACCGTTGTCAGCGCATGGGCGATCGCCTCGAACTCCGTCATGCCACCCGAGATGTAGACGAGGGTGCAAACGAAGGTGAGGCCGAGATAGACCCAGATCGTCGCCGAGGCGAAGCGCGCCGCACTGGCTAACTCCTTCTCGCCCTTCTCCGAACTCTCTGTCTGGAAAAGCTGCATGCCGCCGACGCGCATGATCGGCAGAAGCGCGATGCCAGCGACTATAAAGCCGACACCTCCTATCCATTGCAGCAGCGCGCGCCACAGCAGGATGCCGCGCTCGGTATCGTCGAGGCTGCTCATCACGGTGGACCCGGTCGTGGTGATGCCGGACATGGCCTCGAAGAAAGCGTCGATGAACGACAAATCCCATAGCCACAGAGGAAGAGCGCCTGCCAAGGCAGCTGTGATCCAAGCACTTCCGGTGAGCAAAAAGGAGTGCAGACGGTTCCACCCACCGCGCTGGTTCATGGTGCTGAAACAGATGCATCCGCCCACCGTCAGGGTCAGAAGCGCCGCCTCGAGGAAAACGAAGCGAGTGGCCGGAAACATCAGGGCGGTGAAGCCCATGAGGGCGCCCATACCGAGCAGAAGCAGGCTATTGATGAAGGCAACGAAAGGCATGGTGATCTCAGGCGTCCCGGAACCGGTAACCGATGCCGGGCTCGGTAAAAATCCAAGCCGGGTCAGCCGCGTCGTCGCCGAGCTTGGCGCGGAGCTGGCGGATGAAAACGCGTAGATACTGGCTGTCTTTGGCGTGAGCCGCGCCCCAGACCGTCTCGAGCGCCATGCGCTGCGTGACGAGGCGGCCGGCATGCGAGGCGAGGAGCCAGAGCAGATCGAACTCTTTCGGGGTTAGGGAGAGCTGATCTCCATCGATACGGGCAGAATGCTCCGCGGCGTCGAGAGTGAGACCGCCAATCTCGATCCGGGAGAGGCTCGCGCGCTCGGCTCCTCGGTCGCGGAGTATTCCGCGCAGGCGCGCGAGGAGTTCCCGGGTGCCGAAGGGCTTGGTCACGTAGTCCTGGGCGCCGAGATCGAGGGCCTCGACCTTCTCGCCCTCGTCCGCCCGGACCGAGAGGACGAGGACCGGCACTTCCGACCAGCCTCGGATTTCGCGCAGGACGTCCTTCCCGTCCCGGTCGGGAAGCCCAAGGTCAAGGATGACGACATCGGGTGCGTTCGTTGCCGCCTTGGCCGCGCCCTCACGCCCCGTGGAAGCCTCGGAGACCGAGTGCCCCTCTGCTTCAAAGGTGATCCGGAGGAAGCGGCGAATCTGGTGTTCGTCGTCTATGACAAGGATACGGGCCATCAGAGCTCCGGATTGGCAAGCGGCAGCCGGAGCACGATGGTCGTGCCGCTGCCGTCTGGGTGGGTGGCGTCTGCGCGGATGGAGCCGCCATGGGCCTCGACGATGCCGCGCGCAATGGCGAGGCCAAGACCCGTCCCGGCCCGTTGCGAATCGCCCGTGGTGACGCGGTAGAACATCTCGAAAACCCGGTGCCGCACTTCCGGTGGGATGCCGGGTCCTTGGTCCGCGATCGCGAGTTCAATCGCCGGCCCATCAACGCGCGCCATGAGCCGGATCGCCGTTTCCTCGGGCGCATGCTTCGCCGCGTTGTCGAGGACGTTGACCAGAACCTGTTCGATGAGGAGCGGATCGACGTCGATCGCGGGCAAGGTCTCCGGGAGGGTCATCTCGAGTTGGAAGCGCGCCAGGTCCCCGCGCAGGCGGCGCCGGGCATTGCCAACGATCTCGGAGAGGTCCGCGGCAATGCGTCTGGGCGTAAGGGCGCCGTGGCTGAGACGCGTCATGTCGAGGAGGTTCTGGATGTAGCGGTCGAGCCTCTCGCCTTCCTCGCGGATCGTCTCCGCGAGCTCGTGGCGCATCTCGGCCGTGTAGCCCGTCTCGGTATCAGCCAGAGAAGACGCAGCGCCGATGATGCTCACGAGCGGCGTGCGCAGATCGTGGCTGACAGAAGACAGGAGCGCCGAGCGAAGGCGTTCTGTCTCCGACGAAAGCCGCGCGGCCTCCAGCGCGTCGTTGAGGTCAGTGCGCTCGAACGCAAGGGCAAGCTGGCTCGCGAAAGCCTCGAGCAGACGGCGATCTTCGGTCGTCATAGCGCGCTCCTCGCTGGAGCGCAGACCGAGCACAGCCAGGGTCTCCTCGGCGGCGCGGACAGGCAGGAAGAGCCACTGGCTCGAGGAAAGCGTATCGGTCCCACGACCGGAGGGGTTCCCCTTCTCCAGCGAGTATCCGCCCGCAGTCCGGTCGCGCATGTCGAGCGGCGCTGCCTCCGGCTCCGAGGCGATCATTGTAACCTGTGAGCCCACGCGACGGAGCACGAGAGCATCGAGCCCCATCGCCGCAGCGATCTGCTCGACCCCGGCACGGGCGACCGCCTCCGAGGAGGGCGCGACGGCAATGCCCCGTGCAAACTCATGCAAGATGGTCGTCCGCTCGACGCTATCACGGAGCGCGATGGCCCGAGCCCGCAGGCGGGCCGCCAGGTTGCCGGTGACAATCGAGGCGACGAGAAACAGCCCCAGCGTCACCAGTTCTGCCTCGCGCACAACGCGGAAGGTGAGGCGCGGCTCGGTAAAGAAGAAGTTGTAGGCCACGAAGCCGATCGCCGAGGCAGCAATCGACGGCCCCAACCCGTAGATCGAGGCGACGACGACCACGCCCGTCATGAAAACGAGCGACAGGGCGGTGACCGGCAGCACCGTCTCGAGCGCCATGGCCGCCATGCTGAATGCTACCATGACCAGCACGGCGCGAAGATAGGCCCCGCTTTCGGCTCGGGGCCGCCAGCGCGGAAGGCGGCGCTTGCTCCTCTCCTCCTTTTGCGGCGGGTCGGCAATCAGCGTGACTTCGAAATCCCGTGCCCGCGCAACCACGGCGCCCGCCACGTCCTCGCTGAAGAGGCTCGCTCCCGTCCGGCGGTCACGGCCGCGGCCGAGAACGATGCGGCTGGCGTTGATCCGCCGAGCATGCTCCAGGACTGCGGTGGCAACGCTCTCGCCTTCGCGCAGTGTCGCGGTCTCGGCACCGAGACGCTCGGCAAGGCGCAGGGCGGAGGCCAGACGGTCGCGCTCCCCTTCGCTCATGCGGTCGCTGCGATCGGTGGCGACATGCACGGCGGTCCAGCCGACCCGGGCACGATCCGCCATCCGCTTGCCCGCGCGCACCACCTCGCGTGCGACTGGGCCGTCGTCGAGGCAGACGAGAATGCGTTCCTGCACCGGCCAGGGACCGCTCGTCGCGGTGGATCGCATATGCCGCATGAGCTGGGCGTCCACGCGGTCGGCCGCGGCCCGCATTGCGAGCTCACGCAGCGCCGTGAGGTTGCCCTTGGAAAAGAAGTTCTGCACCGCCCGGGCCGCCTGATCCTGGACGTAGACCTTGCCGGCCCGCAGGCGCTCCAGCAGATCCTCGGGCGGAAGGTCGATCAGCTCAATCTCGTCGGCCTGCTCCAGCAGACGGTCCGGCACGGTCTCGCGCACCTTGACGCCCGAGATGCGCGCCACCCGGTCGTTCATCGTCTCGAGGTGCTGGACGTTGAGGGTGGTGTAGACGTCGATCCCGGCCGCGAGCACATCCTCCACATCCTGCCAACGCTTCTCGTGCCGACTGCCGGGCACGTTGGTGTGGGCGAGCTCATCGATCAGCGCCAGCTCCGGATGGCGCTCGATCAGGCTCTCGAGGTCCATCTCGTGCAGGATGCGCTCGCGGTAGAAATGCGCCCGCTTCGGCAGGACATCGAGCCCGGCGAGGAGCGTCTCGGTTTCGATGCGCCCATGCGTCTCGACCACACCCGCGATCACGTCGACGCCTTCGGCCGCCCGTCTCCGGGCGGCCTCCAGCATCGCGTAGGTCTTGCCGACGCCCGGGGCGGCGCCGAGGAAGATCTTGAGTTTGCCGCGGCCTTCCCCGGAGGCTTCTTCCAGGAGTGCCTCCGGATCAGGGCGCGCCTCGTCGGTCTCGGTCACTCCACTCCTCCAGGGAAGGCCGCGTCGACCGCGAGATTGGCCTCAAGCACGTTGACATGGGCGGGTCCGAAGATGCCGAGCCAGGGGCCAGTGGTCGCCGCCTCGACGATCCGCACGATTTCGTCTCGCGGCGCCCCGCGGGCTTCGGCAACGCGCACGGCCTGCACCCGAGCGTTCTCCGGCGAGATGTCCGGATCGAGTCCGCTGGCTGAGGCAGTTACCGCGTCCAGCGGGACGTCGCTCTCACCGGTCTCCCGGCGCCAGGCCTCGGCTCGTTCTTCGACGGTCACGAGGAGCTCGGCTGAGGTCGGACCGAGGTTCGACGCTCCAGCTGAGGCAGCATCGTAGCCCACGGCGGAGGGCCTTGGGTGGAAGTAACCGGGCGAGGTGAAGTCCTGGCCGATCAGCACCGAACCGATCACCGTTCCGCCCTGCTCGATCAGGCTGCCGTTGGCCCGCACGGGCATGGCGACTTGGGCGACTCCGGTGATCGCAAGCGGATAGGCGACGCCGGTCAGGAGGGTCATCAGGGCGAGGATCGCCAGGGCTGGACGGAAAATAGCAAGCATAACGATCACCTTACGCGAGGTTGAGGGCGCCGACGATCAGGTCGATCGCCTTGATGCCAATGAACGGCACGACGAGCCCGCCGAGGCCGTAGATCAGGAGGTTGTTGCGCAGGAGCGCCGAGGCCGAGGCCGGCGCGTAGCGCACGCCGCGCAAGGCCAGCGGGATCAGAGCCACGATCACGAGGGCATTGAAGATCACCGCCGAGAGGATCGCGCTCTCGGGGCTCGAGAGTCCCATGACGTTGAGCGTCGCGAGCCCGGGATAAGCGCCAAGGAAGAGCGCCGGCAGGATCGCGAAATACTTCGCCGCATCGTTGGCGATAGAGAAGGTGGTGAGCGCGCCGCGGCTGATCAGGAGCTGCTTGCCGACCATGACGATCTCGATGAGCTTCGTCGGGTCGCTGTCGAGGTCGATCAGGTTGCCGGCCTCTTTGGCCGCGGGTGTGCCCGAGTTCATCGCGACGCCCACGTCGGCCTGCGCCAGCGCCGGCGCGTCGTTCGAGCCGTCGCCGCACATCGCGACCAGCCGGCCCTGGGCCTGCTCGTCCCGGATGCGCTCGAGCTTCGCTTCGGGCGTTGCCTCGGCCATGAAGTCGTCGACACCGGCCTCGGCGGCAATGGCCGCCGCGGTCAGGGGATTGTCCCCGGTGATCATGACCGTGCGCACGCCCATGGCCCGGAGTTCCGCGAAGCGCTCCCGCACGCCAGGCTTGATAATATCCTTGAGGTGGATGACGCCGAGGATCTGGGAGTCCTGACTGACCAGCAACGGCGTGCCTCCGGAGCGGGCAATGTTCTCGATGTTGCCTATCAGGATCGGGTTGGGTTCAGTGCCGGTATGCTTGACGATGGCATCCACGGCGCCCTTGCGGATCGTGGTGCCGTGCTCGACGTCGACGCCAGAAAGGCGAGTCTGGGCCGAGAAGGCGACATGCTCCTTGATCGCGATGCGGGGGATGTCGTCGCCGAGCACGCGTGTCGCGAGCTCGACGATCGACTTCCCCTCGGGCGTGTCGTCGGCCTGCGAAGCGAGCCAGGCGGCTTGCGCGAGGCGCTTCTCGCTCACCCCCTGGGTTGGCAGGAAACCGTCGGCCATTCGGTTGCCGAAGGTGATGGTGCCGGTCTTGTCGAGCAGCAGGACATCGACGTCGCCTGCGGCCTCGACCGCGCGTCCCGACTTGGCGATCACGTTAGCCTTCACCAGCCGGTCCATGCCGGCGATGCCGATCGCCGAGAGGAGCCCGCCGATGGTCGTGGGGATCAGCGTCACGAAAAGCGCGGCGAGGAAGACGACCGGGATCGAGGTGCCGGAATAGAGGGCGAAAGGCTGGAGGGTCACGACGACGAAGAGGAAGATGAGCGTCAGACCTGTGAGCAGGATCGACAGCGCGATCTCGTTCGGGGTCTTCTGACGTTCGGCGCCTTCCACGAGGGCGATCATCTTGTCGAGGAAGCTCTTGCCCGGTTCCGCTGTGACCTTGAAGACCAACCAGTCGGAGACGATCGTGGTGCCGCCGGTGACCGAGGAGCGGTCTCCGCCGGCTTCCCGGATGACCGGGGCGCTCTCGCCGGTGATGGCACTCTCGTTGACCGAGGCGACGCCCGCCACGGCCTCGCCGTCGGTGGGGATCAGGTCTCCCGCATCGACCAGCACGAACTGGCCCTTCCTCAGCTCGGTCGAGGAGACCGACTCGGCACTGCCGTGCTCGGCGTCGGCGGAGGCGAGCCGCTTCACGCGCGTTTCCTGCCCAGTGGTCCGAAGCGAGTCGGCCCGCGCCTTGCCGCGCCCTTCGGCGAGCGCCTCGGCGAAGTTGGCGAAGAGCACGGTGATCCAGAGCCACAAGCTGATCTGGATCGTCACCCCTCCGCCCGTGCCCGCGACGAGGTCGCGCAGGGCGAGGAGCGTTGTCATCGCGGCTACGATCGCGGTCACAAAGAGGACCGGGTTGCGCAGGAGCAGGCGGGGCGAGAGCTTGGTGACACTCTGCCGCGCGGCGGTGGCGTAGAGGCTGCGAGGGGCGGCAGTTTCGGTGCGGGACATGTCAGTCATCCTTGGATGAAGGAAGTGCCCGGGGCCGATGGCCCCGGGGATCAGCTCAGAAGCGCGTGCCGGCGGCCAGGCTCACCTGCTCGGCAAGCGGACCGAGGGCCAGCGCCGGGAAGAAGGTGAGGCCGCCGAGGATCACGACCGTCACGATCAGCAGGACCACGAAGAGCGGTCCGTGGGTCGGAAAGCTGCCTGCGGTCGGCGCGGCTGGAACCTTTACCGCAAGGGCGCCCGCGATCCCGAGCATCGGCACGATGATGGCGTAACGGCCCAGCAGCATGGCGATGCCTTGAAGCGTGGTATGAAACGGGTCCGCTGCGCCGAAGCCCGCGAAGGCCGAGCCGTTGTTGCCGGTGGTCGAGCCATAGGCGTAGAGCACCTCGGACAGACCGTGCGGGCCGGCGTCCTGCACTGCTGCAAGCGCCTGTGGGACGGCCACCGATAGTGCGGCGAAGACTAGGATGCCGAGCGGCATCGACAGGAACGCCAGAACCGCGAGACTGACCTCCTTCGCCTCGATCTTCTTGCCGAGATATTCGGGCGTGCGCCCCACCATCAGACCGGCGAGAAAGACCGCCAACACGACGTAGAGAAGCATGCCGTAGAGCCCGGCACCGACGCCTCCGAAGATCACCTCGCCGATCATCATGTTGACGAGGAAGACGAGCCCCGAGAGCGGCATGAAGCTGTCGTGCATCGCGTTGACCGAGCCGTTCGAGGCCGCGGTCGTGGCCGTGCCCCAGAGGGCGGAAAGCGTTGCGCCGAAGCGCATTTCCTTGCCCTCGAGGTTCGGCCCGGCGGTGCCTGCGATCTGCGAGATCATGGGATTGCCGGCGGCCTCGGACCAGGCCACGACAGCAAGCCCCGCGACGAACATCGTCGCCATGGCGGCGAAGATCGCGATGCCCTGGCGCCGGTCGCCGACCATGCGGCCGAAGGTGAAGCAGAAGGCGACCGGGATCAGCAGGATGTATAGGCCCTGGAGCATGTTCGAGAGCACTGTGGGGTTCTCGAACGGGTGCGCCGAGTTCACGCCGAAGAAACCGCCGCCATTGGTGCCGAGCTGCTTGATCGCGATCTGGCTCGCGGCCGGACCCTGCGCGATCACCTGCTCAGTGCCTTCCATGGTCGTCGCGGTGACGTGAGACGAGAGGGTCTGGACAACGCCCTGGCCGACGAGGATCAGCGCACCGATCGTCGCGAGCGGCAGCAGCACGTAGAGCACCGATCGGGTGAGATCGGTCCAGAAGTTGCCGAGTCGGCCCTCTCCGCGGCAGGCGAAGCCGCGGATCACCGCCACGGCTACGGCCATGCCGGTGGCAGCCGAGACGAAGTTCTGCACCGTGAGCCCCACCATCTGGCTGAAATAGGAGAGCTGAACCTCCCCCGAATAGGCCTGCCAGTTGGTGTTGGTGACGAAGCTCACCGCGGTGTTGAAGGCGAGGTCGGGCGCCATGGGCGCGAGCCCGGCGGGGTTCCACGGCAGGAAGCCCTGAAGACGCAGCATAGCATAGAGAAAGACGAAGCCCGCAGCGTTGAACGCGAGCACCGCGAAGGCATAGGCACGCCAAGACTGGCTCTCCTCGGCGCGGATACCCGCGATGCTGTAGATTGCGGTCTCGACCGGCGCCAGCACGGGCGTCAGAAGAGTGCGCTCACCGCGATAAAGCCGTGCCATGAAATGGCCGAGCGGGACCGCCAGTACGACGAGCACAACGAGATAGAGGAGAACGGAAGCGAGATCCGGTGTCATGGCCTGCCCTCAGAACTTCTGTGGTCGCAGCAGGACCGCGACGAGATAGACGAGAAGCCCCGTCGCCACGGCGAGGCCCAGGAGGATATCGAACATGGGAAGGTCTCCTCAGAGCCGCGCTACGGCCGGGACGGCGGCCGCGAAGGCGCCGAACGAGAGGAGGCCAAGGCAAAGATACAGCAGGTCGGTCATCGCACGCTCCAATCCGGTGGATAGGCGGAATGTGCGCTCGAGGGCTGTAAAGTGGCTATATGGAAGATGGGCAGTGGGCGTAAGGACGGCGTAAAGATCGCCGCCTTTAGTCGCTGCAAACTACAATGGTTCACGAATGTCGTGGAAGGGCTCGCAGTCAGATTTCGCCGCCGGAAGCATCAACAACGGTTCCTGATCTGCCAACGTCGGCGCGTTGAGCGACGTCGATCAAGATCAATAGCTTAGCCCGGCCCACCTATGACCGGTTCCGCGACGTGTTTGACGCGTCCCTTGCTGCATAAGCATTGGGCCGCACTGAGCCCTTCTTGCTCATTCGACGGGCTGCAGCGAACGGCCGCTCTCGCGAGCAGCCCAAAAACGTGCCAAAACCACATGGGTTTTGCATTAGGGTTCTGTCCCGGCTAACCTTCTGTAGACGCAAGCCCCCTTAGGGAGGGACAGAAACGACCTTTTTTGACACTGACATCGTATGGGAATACCCGCATAGGGTGCTTGCGGGCGAGTACACTGTGGAGCTCTAGGCTATTTGGTGACGCTCTTAGGCAATTCATAACCATAGGCGCGATACGCTGCCATTTCATTTGCTACCGTTTCGCACAAGACCTCATCATCCCATTCGAGTTTCATTTTGGGGCTCTCGCCTACACGACCAGCTGCTAGCAGAGCTTTGCTATCGATTGGGAGGCCAGTGCGTTCCGCAAATGCTACGAAGTCCTGAGCCAATGACTCATTTCGTAGCACGGTGGCATTGGCGCCATGAGTGTAGCGACCAAAAAAGCAGGTTAAAAACCCAGGAACGTGCTTATTTACAGCCCGCATGAAAGTCATGAAATCGGAGCTTTTACAGGCGTTCAATGCTGCGCATACATGCCACCGCGCCGGATTACCTGCTTCGCCCCAGTCTCGCCATTGCTTGCTAGTTTGGTATCGGAACCAAGATTCGTACCAAGATAACGGATCGCGAACCACACAAAACACCGTCGGCGATCCCGCTAGATGTTTCCAAGAACTGACCATTGAGCGCAATGGCCCCGGTCGCGGCGAAATATAATCAAAAGTTGCGTGCTTATGGCCCAACTTGCCGACAACCAGCCCTTGGTCGTGCACCATTTTGGTCAGCCAGTTCCCTCCAGTTTTTGGGATATGCAGATAGAGAACGTTATTTTTCAGCACGAGTGCCATCATTCATCCTTCGTGACTTCATCGTGCGGATACGATGGCCTGAATGGTCAGTCAATCCGGCAGT
This sequence comes from Salipiger mucosus DSM 16094, assembly GCF_000442255.1. GTDB lineage: Bacteria > Pseudomonadota > Alphaproteobacteria > Rhodobacterales > Rhodobacteraceae > Salipiger > Salipiger mucosus. Next base: position 386,493 of record NZ_KE557274.1, read on the forward strand.
GGGAACACAGTCAAAGCACAGGAGGCGCCACAAAGCGAGAACACTTCAGGGGTGCAGGTCAAGGCGAACGTCCGTCTTCAGCAACAGCCGACCTAGACACGTGCGCCGAGCGTATGATCAGCTCTGCGAAAACGTTCCCGCATCGGTTGAGATCACGTTAGCGCTCACAAACCACCGGTTCTGTCCCAGATCGTTAGCTGCCATTCGTCGGGGGTCCGCTCCGTCCGCGCTGCGGTCACTGCTCCCGAGGGTTTCGCTGCGCGGCGCACGAACGACCGGATCCACAGCTGCGATGCGGCATAAAGATTTGCCGCGTCACAGTAAAAGTTCCGCTGCGAGCGCGCGCAGCGAGAATTTGACACTTCCGCAACGGGCTCGAAGCGGACCTGCGGCGGCGCGGCAGGACCCTCGCCCTGGCGCGCCAGGCCTGCGGGCGCTGACGGCCCAGAGCTGCCGTTCGCCAAGGTTACCATTGCCGCAGCGCGGCCTTCATCAGACCGGACTTTCATGGCACAGCTCAGCTTCTACCAAGAGCCAGAGGTCCGCAGCGCGGACAGGAGCAGTTATCCGGTGGGGCGCTCGGTCAATTCTTCTCGGAGCCACGAGAGCAGGGCATCGGTCTCCGCGTGATTGCCACGCCTCGCGCCGCGAAAGACCGAAATCTCGGTCGGGCGGAATACCGCCTCATCGCAAAGCCTCAGGAGCTTGCCGTCGGCGATGAGCCCGCTCACCGTGTTGCGCCAGCCGAGCGCGATCCCCTGACCTGCGACCGCCGCCTGTAGCACCAAGGGAAAGCTGTCGAAGCCGGTGATCCGCGCGCGTTTCGGCATGGGATGTCCGACGGCCTCGAACCAGCCTGGCCAATCCATCCAGTCCTGCGGCAGGACCCGATGCGACAGCAGTGGGTATCGGGCCAGCCCCGCGGCAGGAAGCGGCAGAGCCCTGGACGGCACGAGGCCTGGGGCGGCCACGGGAAAGATCTCGTCCGAGGCGGTGAAGGCCAGACGCGCCGAGCCTGCGGCCCGGCCGGTCGTCTGGATCGCCACGTCGAAGGGCTCGGGCGCCGCCGTCAGCGGCGACAGGGCGCTGACAACCCGCACTTCCAGACCGGGATGGCGTTCGTGGAAGCCCGCAAGGCGCGGCATGAGCCAGTAGAAGGCCTCGCAAAGCTGGCAATGCAGGACCAGTCCCGTGCCGGAGGAGCCGCCGCGCAGGCGCGTCGT
>NZ_KE557274.1:387849-702451 GCF_000442255.1 Salipiger mucosus DSM 16094
TTCTGGCGCTCTGGCCAAGGCTCACGCTCGCGGACTGGAGCCTCGCGTTCGTGCTCGGATGCCTCTTGGCGGTGATCGCCACGGCGGTCGCGACGGCCTACCGGGTGGCCCCGACGCCGGTTGTCGGTGTCTTCGATACCGCCTACCTGGGCTTCGCGGCCGTCTGTGGCGCCGTCTTTTTCGGAGACATTCCCACGGCCCGGGAAGCCCTCGGGATCGCCCTGATCGCGTGCAGCGCGATCCTCATGAGCGGCAGACGACAGGAACTGAAAGATCATTGCTGCTGATCTGGACCCTCAGCCGGGTTCGAAGCGGACCCGCGCCACCGCAGCGGCCAACTCGCTCTGTTGAGACGGCCTGCCCGGCGGAGGCGGCCCAATCCGGCCGTTCGAAGCGACCGCCGGTGTCGCAGCGCAGCGTCGCCGAAGCGGCCATCCATCCCCGCCGTAGCATTTCCAACGACCCGAGGTCGGCAGTGCGGACGAACCTGCCGGTCAAACGTTGAGATTCGATGTTCGCTTTCGCACATTGGTCGCCGATGGGGCCGCCCCTCTCATGGGCTTCGTTCTCCACGTCCGCAGCCATTTTTGGGGTTCGACCGTGATCATGATAGAGCGTAGGTCATCATTTGCGCTCCGAATCTGGCCTGTGCAGAACAGGTGGGTTTCCCTCCAATACCAACCGAACCTTTCCAATGCCCAATGCCCAATGCCCAATGCCCAATGCCCAATGCCCAATGACCTATGGCCGCAGTTGTGAAGGAAACGGGTCCATGCCTCAGGGCGCGCGAATTTTGTTTGAGCTTCACACTGGCTCCGGCGCAACTTGTCTGCGCCTGGGATTGCTCCAGATCGCGACGCCAAGGGCGATCATGGCCAGAGCGGCGGCGAAGAAGAATGTCATCGTAAAGGCATAGGAGACGTCCGCTATTGTCGCCTTTGCCGCGTCACCTGTGCCCATTGCTGCGACGAACAGGGTGGACATCGCGGAAGCACCTGTCATCAATCCAAGGTTGCGAGACAGGCCGAGCAGACCGGAAAGCCGCCCGCACTGCTCCTTCGAAGCCCCGGACATGACTGCGGTGTTGTTGGCCGCCAGGAACATCTGAAAGGCCGGAGTCAGTGTGATCAGCGCCGCGATATACCCGCCGACGCCGAAATAGCGCGGCAGAAGGGCAAGGCAGAGCAGACCGAGCATGGTCTGAAGAAGCCCGGCAAGCATCACGCGCCGCGCGCCGAACCGATCCGTCAACCGCCCCGCGGGCACGCCGGACAGCGCGGCGACAACCGGTCCAATGGCCAGCACCAGGCCGACGATTGCCTCGTCCAGTCCAAGGGGGAACGTCAGGAAGAATGGGCCGACGACCAGCGTCGCCATCATGATGGTGCCGACCAGGATGTTCATGGCAAACCCTGCTGCCGTCATCCTGTCCATAAGGACAGTCATTGGCACCAGTGGCGTGCTCACGCGGGTCTCGACGGCCACGAAGATTGCAGCCGCGAACAGCGCGCCTGCCATAAGCACCGCCGGCGAAACCGGAACGCCTGAGGCGCCACCGCTCGTGCCGAGTGAATAGGCCGCAAGGGCAACGATCAGCACAACGGTTCCCGGGATATCCAGCGACTTGAACCGTGCCCGAGACCGCTGACTCTCATGCTGGATGAAGAGGACAACAAGAAACAGTGCCAGCGTGGCAAACCCGGCGAGGAGCCAAAAGGTCATACGCCAGTCGCTCCAGGCCAGCACGAAACCGCCAAGCGAGGGCCCGAGCGCGGTCCCGGCGGCGGAGGTGGTTCCTAGCAGGCCCATGGCGGTGCCGAGCTGCCCTTGAGGCACCATGTCCCGGGCGATCGACATCGGGAGCGCGATCAGGATCGCCCCGCCAACTCCCTGAAGCGCGCGCCCCAGGATCAACACGCCGAGACTCGGTGCCATAGCGCTGAGGAGCGACGCGGCCATGAAGACGACCTAGCCGGAAACCATGACCCGGCGGTGGCCGAACAGATCGCCAAGCCGCCCGGCCGAGACGATGGCGACCGTCACCGCCATGAGATAGGCCAGCACGACCCACTGGGCGTCCGACACGGTCACATCGAAACTGCGTGTCAGGGTGGGCAGCAGCACTGAGGCGACGCTGAGCCCCAGCGAAGCGGTCAGGGTGGCGGCGGCCAGCGCCGTCAGGATGGGAAGCGGCGCGCGCGCCTCGTTCGGTTTTTTCATGGTAAGTTCACTAGCGTTGATGATCAGTGGAAGCTATCTTCCCACTTCAAGCCAACTTGAGGTCAACCGTGAAACTTCTCGATATCGGGATTCTGTCGGAAAAGAGTGGCGTCTCCTCCTCGACGCTGCGCTACTACGAGGAGATCGGACTGATCCAATCGGTCGGGCGGCACGGGTTGCGGCGGCAGTTCGATGCGCAAGCGGTCACCCAACTTGCGCTGATCTCGCTGGGCAAGATGGCCGGGTTCTCACTGGAAGACATCAAGGGCATGTTCGCCAAGGACGGTACGCCCCAGTTGCCGCGTGCCGAGTTGCAGCTGCGCGCCAATGCGCTCGACGAGCAGATCCGGGGTCTCACGCGGCTGCGCGACGCCCTGCGTCACGTAGCGGATTGCCCAGCCGAAAGCCACATGGACTGTCCGAAGTTCAAACGCCTGATGGAGTTCGCCGCCCGCACGGCAACCAAACGCCGGACATAAGCCCTCACGACAGAAGATCTCGCTGAACAGGAAGACCCATGCTGAAATCCATTTCGATCCTTCTGGTGGCATGTCTTTGTGCCGAACCCGGTATCGCGGAGCCCCGTATCGGGGTTCACACCATGACCACGCATGGCGAGGACGACCTGCGTCACCTTTCGCTTTCGATTTGGTATCCTGCGCAGGAAGGCAGATCGCTGGAAGATGTTGGTGGCAACGCGGTCTTCGTCGGACAACCTGCCTATCGCGATGCCGCGATGGCACCGGGACCGTATCCCCTTGTCCTGCTCTCGCACGGCGGATTGCGATCAGCGGCGGATTCCGGGGCTTGGCTGAGTGGCCGGCTGGCAGAAGAGGGCTTCGTTGTGGTCGAAGTGAACGGCCCGCGTCCGGAGAGCGCAGTAGATGCCGTGGACGAGATCTGGCGGCGGCCGCAGGATGTCTCGCACGTGCTTGATCGGATTCTTCGGGACCCGGTCTGGTCTAATGCCGTGGATCACAGCCGGATTGCCGTGGCAGGATATGCGCTTGGCGGCACTGCCGCCCTGGCCCTGGCGGGCGGTGCGTTCGACACCGACGTTTTCGCGAGCTCGTGTGAGACCAACGAAGGCGGTCCTGACTGCGGATGGTATAACGCACACGGTGTATCGTTGGCCTCCGTTGATGCCGGGGCATTGGAACGCACACATCGCGATCCCCGGATCGGCACCGCCATTGCCATCGATCCGGAATATGCGGATGTCTTCCTTGCCGCGAGCCTGAGGGCGCAAGAGGCCGATATTCGGGTGATCTGGCTGGGCGCCCCGGATCGCGGCCGGTTCTCCACCGCCGGCCTGCCGCAGGCGGTGATCGAGTCCGCGAAACGCTACGACGCCTTTCCCATCTGCACGCCAAAGGGCAAACATGTTCTGGCAGAGGACGGCGGCGTTGTCTCCCTGTGCGACACAGAACCCGCCGAGCGTGCACGCATCCACGACGAAATCGCGGATCGTCTCGGCGTGGTTCGCGGACAATAGGTATGTCGGCATGGCCCACCCCGATCCACCAGATGCCGGGACTGGACACCTAGTTTCACTGGCTGTGTCTGCTAGCGGACATTGGAACTGGCCGCGGCATTGGTCAAATTGGGCTCGAAGCGGACCTGCGGCGGCGCGGCAGGACCCTCGCCCTGGCGCGCCAGGCCTGCGGGCGCTGACGGCCCTGACCGGCCATTCGGCTGTCGCTCATCACTGCGGTGCTACTTCCCCTAACCGGCCCTTCGCAACACCCTGCAGCAAATTTGGATAGATGGAGATCACACGTACCGAAAAACCTGACATTTGATCGAATAGTCGACCATTATCTGTCGCAACTTGACCGGCTCGCCGATACAACACCCCCTAGGGCATCACTTTCAGCCATAGGTGATCCCAAAGTGCTTGAGGCGTTGAAGCGCATCGCACGCCGCTCCATGCGGGCCCGGCATAAGCGTAGCATAGCTGATATCGAACTCTCTGAGCCGGTCAGGAATTCGTACCGCGTCACGGTGGGGTAACGTCATGAGGATGGGTTTGCCAATGTGCTCAATTAAAGGTTTGATATAGTCTTTGCCGTCTGGGTTGTTCGTCAGATAGTCATCAAGAGGCAACACGGTCTTGGTAACTTCATTCACATCGTTCCACATATCCTCTGATTGATATCTCATGTTGTGCAGCGTGAAGACCCCATTCTGCCGAGCGATATAGGTGTTCTGAAAACTCGCGGCCCTGACCACTTTAACGACGCCTAGCAGCTCGCACATTTCAAGATAGTCGAGAGGGAAGAGCCAAACGCCGATCCGCTTCTCTTCTTCTTTTGGGAGGGGGCCAATTCCTGCACAGGCAAAGAAAAGTGCTTTGAGCGGGTTCGTCGACCAGTCAAGCAAGCGGGTTGGGACGCCGTGGTGCTGGGCGATAGCTAGTTCGTGGAGAAGGTTTTCGTTTGGAAAGTTCTTCACATGGAAAAAAGGCAATGGTGGCCCAAGGAAATTCGCAACTTCTGTTGCCGCCCTGTTTTCATGCGACTGGAGCAACGCGATACTTTCCCTTGAAAGAAGTGCCGAACTATCGTTCAAACCGGACAAAAACGAGGAAAAAATGCTGGTCTCGTAGTCTATGGTCACCCCATGGATGTAGCCATTCATGAAGCCGTCGAACTGCTTTCCTGCATGTTCGCCTTGCGGACGCCGGAAAATCGTGGGGGTGAGTGAATATCGCTCGGCATCAGTATGCCCGCGTGCCAAAAACTTCTTCCGACGTCCAACGTATTTCCCAGAGAAGGTATCAGCTGTCGGCAACAATGCCTCCAGAAATGGGATATCGTCGTCAAAAGCGTAGTGTAGGTGTGTTGGGTGAACTTCAGGTTCATGAACACCCAAATGGAAACTCTCATCCAGTTTCCGGTAATTTTGAAACATATCCGCCAGCCGTGCCGAGAATTCATCAACCGAAATTTTCACGAGTGACCCTCACAAACAGTTCGTAATCATTGGAAGCATGCTCCACTTGGGACGAGATGGCAAACGAGCGAGAGCACAAAGAGAACTCTCTACGCATCGCGGCCGTTCGTGCGGGACGCAGCGAAAGTCAGCTCCCCGCCCTCCCTGTCGATCACCACGGCCCGGCAGGACATACCCGACTGAATGTCCGCTTACGCCTTCGGGCGAGGTCGCATTCGCACGCGCAGAGAAGGTCCGCTCCCCGCCCTTCTTGCAGTTGCGCCCGCGCATAGGAGATGCGGGCGGAATGACCGCTTCGTGCTGACGACGGACGAAGCGACGATCAACTTATCCGGCACGCATGAATGTCGCGGTATGGCTCCCGACCGCCCGAATCCGGCGTGCTGACCCAACTCCTGCACGTCAAGTGCTTGAACGCAGGGCTCCGGTCGTCGTTGAGTGAGGGCGATAACGCTTTGCAGGTGGACGCCTCCAGAACCCTGCTTGCTTGGCCATGTAACCCTCCACCCGTCATCGGAAGTGAATCACGACCGCTGCACATCAGCCAGAGGTTTCCGGAGGCGTCCAGCTTCTTTCTCAGATGCAATGCTTGCGGGACCGATCTTCAGGAGCGGTCGTTCTTGGCCAGTCGCGCGTAACGACCAATCGCGCGCGAAAATGGCACGAGAACGGGGGCCGCCGACAGGCCAACTGCTGCGCTGCCTGCCAATTGACGGGCGAGGGAAACTCGGCCTAATGGGCATATGAATGATGCGCATCAGAGCACCGGTCCTTTGTGGCTTTTGATCGGGCTTCAGGCGGCGATTTCCGCCGGTGGACTGGTCGTGGAGATCGTCGCAGGCCGGATGATTGCACCGTACGTCGGGATGAGCCTTTACACTTGGACTGCGATCATCGCAGTGGTTCTGACCGGGTTCAGCATCGGGCATTGGTGGGGCGGCCGGCTGGCCGCGCGGGCGAGTGCGGAGGCTTTGACTGCCACCGGTTGGATCCTGGCAATGGCCGCACTTGTCACCGCTTCTGCATCGCTTGTGCTGCGCTGGACGGCGACGCATGTCCTGCTCACCGTGGCAGAGCCTTTGCTGGCGATCTGGGTACTCACGGCGCTGGTTTTTTTCTGCCGTCGCTCTTTGCGGGCGTGCCCTCGCCGGTGCTGGCCGTCGTCGCTATGCGCGGTGCAACTCAGTCCGAACGCGTTCTGGGCGCCATGTTTGCCGCCGGCGCCGTGGGCGCGATCTTGGGGACGCTTCTCGCGGGCTTTGTCTTCATCTCATGGGTGGGATCGGTCGGAACACTATTGCTCATGGCGCTGATCTATGGGGTCAGTGCGATGCTGTGTTTCTATCTCGGCGGTCTTTCAGGCAAAGCACGACGACGCGCGGCAGTGGCGCTCGCACTGCCGATTGTGATGGGCGGTTGGGTGCTGAACTTTCCCAAGATCTGCGACGATGAGAGCAACTATTACTGCATCAGAACCGTCGCGCTCTCCGGTGCGCCGGACCCCGTCAACGTGATGGTTCTCGATCACCTGGCTCATGGCATCAGCGCTCGCGACGAACCTCGTATTATGCTGACCGACCACACTGCAATGCTCGACGCGCTGCCGCGGATGCGAATGGGACGCGACGATTTTTCGTCCTTCCATATCGGTGGCGGCTCCTACTCGGTGCCGCGCGCTTGGTCCGACCGCGGGGCTTCTACGATTGTGGTGAGCGAGGTCGATCCCGCCGTGACCGAAGCGGCTGTACGGGACTTCTGGTTCGACCCGGGCAGCGCCGAGGTGATCCACCGCGATGGTCGCGCTGCGCTGCACGAAAGCCTGCGCAAGTTCGATGTGATCGTGGGCGATGCCTTCACTGACATCGCCGTGCCTGCGCATTTGGTCACAGCAGAGTTCTTCTCGCTGGTGGCCGACAAGCTGCTGCCTGGCGGCGTCTTTGCCATGAATGCTATCGACTATGTGGACCGGATGCAGGCGCTGGCCGCCTTGGTCGTGACCTTGCAGGAAGTCTTTCCTAGCGTCGAGGTCTGGACCGAAGCGCTCCCCCCGGAACCCGGAGAGCGCCGCGTCTTTGTCCTGCTGGCAGGTAGCGCAGAAAGCCCGGTTTCACAGATCGAGACCCTGACACCCGACCCAAAACGCTTTGCGGTGCTGGACCCGACCTATATCGAGCAAATCATCACCCGATTGGATGCCCAGCCCCTGACAGATGATTTCGCGCCAATAGACCGGTTGGTGGGACTTGCACCGCTTCTTGAATGACTATGAGAGATGCGCGCTGACGAGATGATTACAAATCCCTACTCGATCAAATCGACACACGCTCCTAAACTCGGTAGCCCGTACTTAAAATAAAACGGACTTTTGCGGCCGTTGGCCGCTCGACAGATCCTGCGACACGGCTTCCCCGGAACAGCCGTGCGAATGCTGCGTATCATCCTAATCAGTTGGATGACTGGGGTGCGGGCATTCCCGCAGTTCGCCGTGGGCGTTAAAATTTCTGACAAGGCGAAGAAACCCGCCGAGAACACGGTCTGGCACGTAATCTTGCATTCAGCGCATCACGCCCTCGTTGCTATTTTCAGAGCAGAGTTTAAGGGACAGCAACGCCTCCTTCTTCCGTGGAATTGACTTCACGATGGGGCGATTTGTTCCCAAATGGACTCGTTCTTCAGCGACTGGCAACAGGACCCCACTCGTCCAAATTCGGTTGAGTTTCCGTACAGCTCAGCAGGTTCTCCATAGCGCTACTTCCGCCAGCTCGATCGACAATAAATCGATTAGGCCACGAACCTTTGCAGGCATCGGGCGAATGGGTGGCCACGCTGCCGCGATGGGAAGTGCACTCGTCTCCCAGTATGGCAGCACGACCGTCAGATCGCCGCATTCATTATTCGGAAGCGCGATGAAGCCTGGGAACATGCCAATGCCAAGACCGGCCCAAACAAGGTCGCACACTGCTTCGCCGTCGTTGACGGTAAGGAGCGTTCGCGCGACTGGAGCGATCATTCTTCCCTTTCCGGGTATGACGCGGGTAGTCTAGCTCCGCCAATTTTCTCACCGATTAAAACGTAGGCTACGCGGAAGATTGACCGTGCTGTTCTCTTTTCCGAGGTACGTGTCCAGGTCGTGCCGGACGAGCTCGATCATCTTCCTTGTCCAGCGAACCCCGCTTTGGGTGTCTTGCTCACCGAGCCTGGACTCAGGGTACTGCAAGTTGTGGAGTTTCACGAAACTCGGGTCGACCTCGCTGAGGTACTCGCAGAAATCCGATGTCTCCAAGAAGTTCGGCCGCAAGAAGAAACCACTCGGATCCTGCGAGACGGATTTCGCTCCCGACCATGTCCGAGCCAGCTCGCTCGCCATACCCATGCAGAAGTCGTTAGGCTTGATGCCGACATCCTCGCAAAAATCACAACGCGACTTGTTCACGAAGTATGTTGCCAGTCCGTAGAGCGCAGTCGTCTCGCGCGTGACGCCGAAGTCACCGATGCTAACCAGGCGGTTCAGCACCTGCGCAACCATGTGGCCAACCTGGTACGACGCATTCGACGCGGTCGCGCGTTCAGTGACCTTGGGGTTCTCCACCACGACAAGGCTCTCTTGCGGGACATCAATGTCGAGTTCTTCGTCTACCATGTCGCCGGCAGGCAGAAGGCGTTCAACCTCGTGCGCCTCGTGAAGCGAGACCCAGTTTTTCGCGTCCTTAGACGCGAGCCGAATCAACGGAATCGGCATGATTACCGAGAACATCCGCCCGGCGCGCGATTTGTAAGCCGGGCCGGCGAACTGGATGTCGTTGCTCCACAGGAGATGTTTGAATGTGCTGCGTTCCATAGTGTCTTCCGTCGTCGTTGGATTACGTGCCGACTGAGTAACGCCTCAGACGGCAGCGGGAAATCGCCGAATTGTAAGAATTTCTCTGGCGACGGTGGCAGATTCATAGCAATAACGCCACAATTCTCCTTGGCGAGACGCACAACCTAGGCGCGAATATCCTTCGCGATTTCTTCAACTCAAGGAGGAAAGCGGCGGATTTTCAGGAGACTGCCAGAGGTGCAATCAGAGCGATTTTGGCTACAATCAGGCCGAGTATGCCAAGAACTGGCCAGATTTTGTTGGATTGGTCACGCTTTGCAATCCTTACAATTCTATCTCTTGCGAGCCGATTCGGCACACAAAAAAATTCGCGGTTCCTCCGAAACCGGTGTTTCGCCAGAATCGCATGCACCCCTTTCTCGACCAGATACGCGTCCGCCACCTTCAGACAGAAGCTCACCTCGAACGGTGCGGGAACGCCCGACGTCGAAGAAAGTTCCCTCGCCCGTTCCCGCGGCGTGCGCGTCGTGCATCCGATTTTCACCATGCCGGGCATCGCCGGGTTCGTCAGAACATAGACGTAGCCGCGCTGGCTGCTACGCCGAGATGACCTCTTCACCCTCTTGCGCGGCTTCCTGCGCATCCTGTTCTGTGTTCGACGGCGCACCATGCACTCGACATGAAGCACAGCGGTGAATTCATGATGAATAGAGCGCGTGAAGATGTTGACACTATCTAATTGGAAGGATAGTAAGGGGGGGCAGGAACAAAAGGCAAGCTTCAGGAATGCAGTCGAGTATTAAGCTCCTCCGAGTAGACGAACTCATCAGCCGTCTCGAGAAAGACGTCGTCCAACACGCGATCAGCGGAGTGATCTCCATCCCCGTCTTCCAGAAAGACGCGCGCCGCGATGCGGAACACCAGCAATCCTCCGCCGCAGACATGCTGCAGCAGAAAAGCGACGCCCTGCGGATGATCGCCTCCCTCGAGCTCTCCCGCAAGAAAGCCTACATCCAGGCCGGCATTCTCGACCTCGAATGCGAAAAGACGGCGATGGAACGCTGGGTCGAGAGCGCTCGCGAGGTTCTCGAGGAGCTCGAAGCCTGCGAAGACCAGACGCTGCCCTTCATCAACGATCCCGCACTCGCTGACGACATCGAGCTCAAGTTCGCCGGACTGGGCTCCGAAGAGATCGAGCGTGTCCGCGCCCGGATCGAAAAAGCAAACAGCGCGCTGGGCGCAATCGAAGAGCGCATCCAGGACGCCTGGAACGCCGCCGAAGTGCAGCTCGACGAAAACGAACTCAAACTGCTCGAACGCCTGCTGCCAACCTACGTGCGCCAACACATGCAGTTCGCCGCCTGACGCTCACGAACATCGCGCCGGCACAGAACGGAAAGGGGCGCCGGCGGCGCCCCCTCTTTGTTTGCAGATGTCGAAGCGACCCTCAGCGACCCAGGCTCATCGAGCCGGGCAGGAACTTGTTGATGAAGTTCATGATCGCTTCGCGGATCCGCTCGACGGACTCTTTGATGCGTTCGCGGATCGTCTCGTCGTCATCGCTCATCGTCGCGGCCTGGCTCACCTTGTCGAGCGCGCCGTTGACGTCGGTACTGCGGGTCATCGCATTCTTGAAACGTTCTTGGGCGTCTTCGGGCGCGACTTGAAGTGCCTTTTCGAACCCCTGCGATGCGTGGAGCGCCGACATATGATCGTTCGCGAGCGTCTCGATGTCGTTCCACGATTTTTGGTACCCGTCCATCGCCTTGTCCGTCGCGAACTCGGGCATGTCATCGAACGCTCGCGACATCGCCTTCTCCCGGCGCTCCTTCTCGTCAGTGAAGCGCTGCCTGAACGTATCCGATGCCTCCAGCTCACGAACTCGCTGTGCAAAGGGCTCGTAAGACTGGTTGTGCGCATCCACCTTCTTCACAAGGCGTTCCTCAGTATTCTCGAGAGCGTTGATGTGTCGAGTGAACTGTTCCTGCTGCTTCTTCCGCATTCGATCCTGGAAGCCCGAGACCGCGTAATTTGCACCTTTCCCGGTGTACTCGACACCCTTCGCCGCACCCTGAACGCCTTTGACCGTGCCTTTCACCCCGGCTTTTGCGGTATTCCCGACCAACGTACCGGTGCCGATAATGACACCGGCGAGCGCGTCACCGATTGTACCGCTCGACCGTTGAGGCGCCATCATCTGTTGCCCTTGACCGGCTGAGGGGCTGGGTTGGTCTGGGTCGCTGATCTCCTGAGAGCCGTCCAACCGAAATGTCCCTGGGGCATGTTCCGGCGCAGAGGCATCGTCGTCGTTTTCACCGTACTTGTCGGCCGGCGGCTCTTCAGCCTCGCGGGCCTTCTGTTTCTCCTTTTCTTCGTCTTCCTCGCGCATCTGCTGCGATAGCTCCCAAGCCTCCTCAAACGGGTTGTGGACGCCCTTCCTTTGTTCTTCGGTCAAGGAATCCATCGTAATGGGCTTGTGCTGTTGCTCATCGTTCAAAGAATCCATCTCGTACTCCTGAGTATTTTCGAGAGAACTGTCCGGACCGAGGCAAACCGCAATTCACTTACTGTCGACCATTTGCTCAACAAGCGAACGAAGCTCGTCTCTTTCCTCGGTATCGGCCGTCTGGACCGCCTTGGCGATCTGTCCGGTGACAGACCAGACACTTCCGCGCTCGGCATCGACCAATATCCAGAACGCCACGAAGATGGTCGCAGACAGCACGATCACGAGACGTGACATTGATATCCGGAGCCCCTTCACGGCGATGCTTCCCTCAAGACGGCGACCAAAAATCACGATCAGGTATCCCGCGAAAACCGCGACAACTTGGAATGTCGCGGCACGCAGCATGTCGACGTCAGAGACTGACACGTCGTCGAAAACTGCCACAAAGGGCTCCAGCATCCCGATCATGACCGGCACCGAGATCAAAATGCCGACAAGAAACACGAACAGCGCGGCCGTCTGATCCGCGAACTTCCGCGGCTTGGCCGAGATCATACCGAAGAGAACCTGAATGCAGGTCATGCACAGCGCGAGAACGAAGACACCCTTCAGCATCGTTTTTAAGACCGACTGCCACGCCGGAAGTTTTGCGAGCAGGTACATCATTTACCGACCTCTTCATATCGGGCCGCCTCGGCGTCCCAGCTCCAGTGAACTACGCCTCCGTCGGGGCCGGCCGTGTAGATCGACTTCAGTTTCCCGTCTTCTGCGTCACCAGGAACCGCTACCTCTTCAGCAGCAGACCGCAACCGTGCAAAAGGCCCGGTGTCGAGCGACGAGTACAGCAACAGCGGACAGCCGGCGGCATCATTGCACAGATACTCGTAGTCGAGAAAAACCATGTACTCCGGCTGCCCATCGTGATTGAGATCCGCGCCGCCGAAGAGGGCCCTGTCACCATCCGAGGCCATGGTCTCGATCAGTGCGTTTCGCTCAGCCGAAAACGAGGGACGCAAGATCTCCGACAACCGGTCAGGCTGGCTGTTCAGATCATCTGAGAATGGCACCAGATCTCCGAACTGACCGACATCGATCCGATACATGCCGGCACTCCAGGTGAGCTCGACGTCGTCAGCCGTGTAGCCATTTCCCTGGTAGACCGTGATCGGCGCGAAAGCGTCCCCTGTTGCCGGAGTTCTGACTGAGATCCGGCTGCCTGACGACCGCCCGATTTTCAGCCACCGGGAGGTCTCCGGATCGTGCCTCGCGATGGTGATCTCACAGATGACGACGTCTGTGCACGACCGCCTGTCGAGAAAAATCACCTCGTTTCTGTTGTCGCCATCGAGGTCGAAAACGAGGTGATCCAGACTGTCCGCACGAGCCGGCTTCCTGGTCACTTCTTCGAAAATCGGGCGCACGACGTCGATACGACCTGACTCGAAGGTTTGTTGCGCCGCTGCCGAAGTTGCCATGGCGAAAAGAATAGGTGTAGCGTAGGATAGATGGCGCATTGTTAGGCCTCTTGATGCTCTCCGTGCCTCATGTGTAAGCTCCGCGTTATGGAGACGTGAAATGTGCATACGGGGCGCTCGCCGTAACGGTGAGGACATGAGAATACAGCCGGGCTATCGACCGGCATACGCACGCGGGAGGCCAAGTCGGCTTCCCGCTCCTTTCTGCGTGTCTGGAAGCAGGGGCGGCGGCGCCCATCTATTCTTGTCGAGGTCCAAGGGAAGGCTTGGCTGCCGAGGCCTGCGGATTGGCGTACGGAGGGCGCGGAAGAACAGGTGGCGCCAGCCTACTCATCGAAGGCATTGGGTATGGATAGAATGTTGACAAAGGATAGATTGGCCCTATATACTCAACTACAGACGCGTGGGTTTCTGTCTTCAATTCCGGAGGCGAGGCTCCCGGAATGGGGCCCGACCGGTTACAGAAGCCCGCGACAGAAACAGAAAGGACGATGGCTGATATGAGCTACGCGATGTATTATAACAAAGCCTTGGCGGAAAAAGCCTTGGACAATGTCGAGCGCTGGAAAGCGCACTGCGCAGATCTCGAGAACACTATCCGAGGTCAAAAGGATCAAATCGACGCTTGGAACATGCATTATCTTGGCTTGGAGGCTGAGCGCGACTACTTGCTAACTGTTTTGGACGATAGGTGCGGTGGCGCCAACAAGAATCCAGCGCGAGAACTCACGAATGAAGAGCTTCGAATACCGAACGGGGCACGGAAGGGACAGCGCCTCCAGAAGCGCGATGTCGTATACTTAAAGAAGGTTCGTGAGCTTGCTCAGACCCGCTTCAAGCAATGGTCTGACTGGTGGGACCTCATACGTGGCTCGCGGATATTTGACTAAGAAAGGGGCATTAGCCCCTTTCTTATTTGCCACCTGGTTTCAAGGGTTTTCCTCCTGATTCTTTTCCGGCTCCATCCTTCTCATCGCTACCTCCGGATTTCGGCTCCCCCCCAGCAGGGTTACGTCCACCATTGGCAACGCCGCCAAATTGTTGGAACCTATGCTCAGCTTGGCCAACAAAGAGCCCAACGGTGCGTTTCGCTTCGTCTGCCTCGCCGAGTTGCTCACCGCCTTGGCCGAACCAGCGCGTCACGCGATCAGGAACTTCTGTGATGAGTCCGAATGCGCGGATCGCCATCTGGTAGTGCATGTACGTCATGATCGCGAGCATCAGTAGCGCCCCGATGACGCCGACACCGGTTGACATCGTGCTGCGCGCAGCGATCTTGAATGTCTCATCCATGAACCAGATCCCTGCTGAAAACACACTGAAGCTCAGGATCAGGCCCAGGATCGCCAGTGTGGGACGGAGGAACAGGTTGAAAACGATCATGTAGCCCGGCCGCTGCATCTGATCGACGAATTCGGTGCCGTCCATGCGGACGTGCATAAGCGCCCAGATTGGCGCCGCGACCATTGCTTCCGCGATCAAGATAACCATGCCGAGCACGAACATCGTGAACATGATGTAGGGGACCATCGGGATGATATACGCGTGCACCACCCCCAGGATCAGAATGATCGTACCCACCATCTGACCGATTCCGGCAATGCCCATTGCTACTTTCCCGACGACACCTCCTGAGAGCTTCGATATAATTGTACTCTTGACGCCTGACGCGAGAACCGAGCCAAATAGTGAAATGCCCAGAATGACGGCGGCGATATTGATGATCGTGAGCCCCATATCGACGATATCCGTGAGAGCGAAGTAAGGATCTGGCTCGGTGCTAAGGATAAGATTGAGCACGAAGTTGCCGAGCATGTTCCCGATTTCTCTCAGCGCATCCCCGATTGCATTGATCGTTTCGTCCGGGACCAGGAGTTTTGCGGTCGGGTTTCCTTCCACCATGTCTTCAAGGAAGCCAGGCTCGTCGATTTCATCCTGAGCGAACTCTTCCGCAATCGAGTCGGCATGATCAGCGACAGACTGGAATGTCGTTTTCGAATATGCTTCGAACACCGGAATCAGACCAAGACGGCCCGGATCACCGTAAAAGATTTCCTGAATGGAGTCCTGTGCCGAGATCGATTCCCAGGTCAGAAACCCACCTTCAAAACTCGCGGAGAGCTCATCGAGGTTGTAGTCGTTCTCGACCGTGCGCGCGAGAACCATGTAGAACGCACCTGAAGCTGCCCAGCCTTTCTCCTGGGCAAGGTCGATGTACGGATCCATGTCTGTCGTGTCGACGAGGTCGTACACGTTGTCACCGACTGATGCCCGCTCATCCGCAAGGATGTCTTTCCACGCTTGGTAGGCGGCGGCGACGGACGCCATGACCTGAGTGTCCTTCCCGGCAAGCGTCTTGCGTGCGTCAGCCATGGGCATCGTTCCGGGATCCGCGGACGAAGCAGCGTAGATCACTTCTGCGACGGGAGCGAGCAGCGGTAGAACCTCCGAGTCAACGCGTGCGCCGATGTTCTCCGCGGAATTCATGATCAGGTCGTACGCGACCCGGTGGCGAGCGAGGTCGTCAGCGAGCGCTTCGTCATCGAATTCCTCTTCTTGGGTCATCGGACCAAGCTGGCGGAATGTCTTGTAGCTGTCCGGATCGACGGACAAGATCTGTTCGAGATCTTCAATCGAGAACGGGTTGACGGTCATGCTGCCGCAGGGCCCGAAATTCCAATTCACGGCCGCCGTGCCGCCCTCGCGGATAAGGTGCTGGGTGCTTTCGCCACCGACAGGTCTACCGTTTTCACTGAGAAGTACGCCGTTGTCCGTAGAAATGCCCACAGCGTGTTCCGGACGTTGCGTGAATGCATGGAGATACGGAAGAGTCCCGCTCGATCCATCTTCGGTTATGCCTTGAGCAAGGTCCGGAGCGCGTTCTCGGAACATCGACATCAGGTTCTCCTGCTCGCTGCCCGAGAGCCCGGAGATGTCTTGAGGCAGGGAGTCCCCGTAGATGTTGTTGTAGCTCCCGGCGGTCTTCTCGAGCGCGCCTTCGACGCCGCGCAGACACGCCTGTCTCTCGAGGATCCCGAAAACGAACTGCTGGGCGGCCGAGCTGTCAATGAACCCCTTTAGAGACGCATCGAGGTTCCTGCGCGGGACGACATTTCCGTCCTCGTCACGGTAATCTTCTCCGACATCCAGCAAGTTCGTCATGTACGCACGATCACGGAACGAGTCAGTGTAAGCGTCCCAAACTGTATCAGCGAACGCGCTGCCCCAAAGGGCGACTTGCAGAACAAGCAGCTGCACGGCAGCGAAGCCGCCGGCCGCGGGAACAAGCAAGCCGACGCCCGCCGTGACACGCACCGGTGCCCAGACCTGGTGCCACTTCTGGCCCAGCATCTTGCCTTCATGAGCTGTCGCGATCATGCCCGAAAGAGTATGCCAGCCGAGCATTGCGCCGCCGACGGCAAGGAGGGTCGTGTTGAACACCTTCATCGCGTTGCTGAGCGGTCCGGCCCACGGCGACTGCATGACGCCAGGTTCGACCGGACCGACTGGCGCGAGAACTTGCAGAAGCTCGTAGTACAGCGTTCCCGGCTGAGATGCGCCGTCTGTCAGAAAGTCGAGCGGGGCGTCTTGAGCAAGTGCTGCGTCCGGCACGAGGGTCACTGCCGCGGCTCCGAACAGTGCGATGAGCAATGATTGCACCGTCGACGGCTTCGCAGACGGCAGCCAGTCACCGGATTTCAGGAAGGCACCGAACGAGTCGAGCGACCGCCGGCGGATCTGGTAGTTCCAGAAGAGCTGCCGGATCATCATCGGGACCGCGAAAATATGAGCGACGAATCCGAAGAGGCCGCCGGCCGCGCTGTCTGCATTGCCGGCATAGTAGACGCCCCAGGCGGTCAGCGCGACAACGATCAACATCCACACGTAGCTCAGCATCGTCGAGCTGCGCTGGATGTCCTGGACGTCGGCGTCATCGAGGCCGTAGCGAGCCATTGCAGCGCGGAACCGGGTTGCCGGGTCGTTGCTGTCGCAGTTGAGTGGTGCTTCACGCTCAGCGCGGAATGCACTTCGCAGCAGCGACACCGTCCGTGTTCCTGCCGATCCGACACCGGAAAGCCCGCGTTTCGCGCCGGAGTAGATCGAGCCGAGTCCAGTCAGATACCAGAGTTTTGACTGTTTCCATTCACGCGATCCAAGAACACCTTCCTTGACGAAGTCTTGCGCTTCCGTCTTCACGTAGCTCTTTGTGTCACTGTGTTCGCCAGCCATGTCGAAATCCTTCGCAGTCCAGAAGGACCTGGACCGTCTTCTTTAAAATCGTGGTTATTTCGCGAAGTGCGCAGAGACTTGCGAATTCCAAGAGCGGCTTGAAGACGGAAGCGAAGGGCCGGGTTTCGAAGAAAAACAGCTTTTTCGAACATCGTGTCGACACACGCCGAACACTGAACGCACTCAAAATCACGAACAGAAGCCCGCGCCGCTCCCGACGAGGGTCGCCATCACGGCACATGACACCGGCTTCGCGTTGACGAGGGCGACCCCGCCGACGATGTGCGTTGCGCCCATGCCGAGGCTCGCTTGCTTCCCTTGATCCGTCGTGTCCTTGAGGATCAGCAGTCCGCGCACGAACGCGATCAGACCGAAGGGAACGAGTGCAAGAAACGCGATCTCGAGAACCGTGTCGAAGCGCTCTTGCACTGAGATGCCATCGGAGTTCGCAACATGCGCGTATTCACTCGCTGTCTGAGTGATGCCGGTGAAGTGCCCCGTGTCTGCGCTCGGAAGTCCGAACGACGCGCCAATGACTTCCATAACAAGGAAAATATTGACCAGCGCGATGCCGACGACGAACTTCGTGCCGATTGAACCGAAGGACTGCTGTCGGCCGGACTGCGGGTTGTTCATGTTCGCGACGCCGATCATCGAGCTCGCGACGAGGAAGATCCCGACGAGTACGGCAATCGCCATGACGAGCGTCGACAGCGGTCCCGCCGCGTTCAGCGCGAAGTTGCCCATCATGCTGATGAAGTTGTCGGAGCCGAGTGTTCCGTCAGCGCCGCCGACGTCATCTTGGATACCGAAATCCCAGGCGCCGCCGAAGCCGACTGTCGTCAAGCCAACCATGATCGTCGACGGAAGCGCGACGAGGAACGTCGCCGCGGCAAGCGTCAGCAAGCCGTTGCTCAGAATACCTGGTTGAGCTTGATTGTCGCCGACTTTCATCAGCGTCGTGAGCGCTCGATAGAACAAGAACAAGCCGATCACGAAACACGCGGCAAGCAAGAGTGCGATCAACTGAGCAACAGACGACTCTTGCAGCGTGCAGAACATGCCGCCGAGGGTATCGCCGGTGCATGCTCCGCCAATCCCGTCACCGCCGTCCTGGGCCGCCACGGGGAGCGCCGAGAGGATCATGACGAAGAAGCTTCCGATTGCGCTTGTCAGCACTTCGCTTGTTTTCTTGTTCTTGAACATTGGACACCAGTTCTTACTCAACAACTATGTGCGCGAGAAGCTTTTCCGAAAGTTTTCTCTATTGTTGACATGGGGTGCTTGGATAGAATAATGTTGGGCGAAAGGACGGATAGATGACAGCAGACACGAACGTCAAAGAGCTCGAACAGCTGAAAGCGAAGCACAAAGAGCTCGAGCGGAAGAAGATGGCGGCCGACGCAGAGATCACGCAGCACGAGCGTGCGCGCGCCGAGCTGGTATCCGAGATGAAGGAGAAGTTCGGCGTCGACAACGTCGACGATCTCCGTGCGCTGTACGAGAAGCTGCTCGAAGAAGACAATGCGAAAGTTGCTGCGTTCCGCGAGCAGATCAACGGCATCTCTGAACGCCTTGCTTCGCTGGAGGCCGCATGAACAAGCTTCGTCCACGCACCGGCCGGCTCCGCGGGGCACCTGCTGGTCCGGCTTCGACATCTGCTCCGGCGGCAGACGAGGCCGTTCGTGGAATCTCCGACGCGCTGTCTGAAATCGACAAAAAGCTCTCGAACGCGCGGCAAGCCGTTGCGAAATCCGACGGCCAGCGGGAAACGCTCGAGCGCCGGCTCGCGCAGCTCAACGACGACGTTGGCAAAGCAAAGGGGCGCGAGCTGCTCAAGACTGACGTCGACGATTTTCTGCAAGATCTGCAAGCATCGTTGCACAAGAAGTCCGTCGGCAGTTACGAGCGGTTGCTGACTGCGCTCGCGTACGACGTTCTGAAGACCGACGATGAAATTGGTCTCGATCTATACACTGAACGCGGCCTTCCCGCGCTCGATATCTTCGTGAAATCCGGCGAGCACCGCGAAAACATCATCGACGGCTGCGGTGGATCGATGACGAATGTCGTCTCGCTCGGTCTGCGCATGATCGCGACCGTGCGCTCGGGCATGCGCAAGTTCGTCGCACTCGACGAACCGGACTGCTGGATCGCACCGTCGAAGGTGCCAAATTTCTACGGCGTGATCGATGATGTCGGTGAGAAGCTCGACATGCAGTCGCTGCTCATCAGTCACCACGCGCTCGAGTTGATGCCCGAGGGTTTCGCGATCTCGAAGCTCTACAAGGACGGTGATCGCATCATCTGTCAAAACGATCCGACAGCCGATACGTGGTCAGACGAGCAAGCCGGCATCCGTCGGATCCGGATGCTGAATTTCATGAGTCACGAAGATACAGACGTCCGGCTCGCGCCTGGAGCAACTGCGATCATCGGCGACAATCACATTGGTAAGTCATGCGTCATCAGAGCGCTGCGTGCGGTGACATACGGTGAGATCTCGGACGCGGACATTCAGCACGGATGCAAGAAAGTTGCTGTCGAGATCGAGATCGAGAACGGTCGCGTGATCCGGCTGACACGTCAGCCCGGCCGCAACCCTGTAAATGAATGGACGCTCGAAGATCTCGAAGGCAATATCTTGACGGATGCCGACACACGGACAGAATATCGGAGCGGGGGCCGTTCCGCGCCAGACTGGGTCGGTGTCATTTCGGGCATCCAAAAATTCGAAGGTCTCGAGCACCAACTCTCGCATCAGAAGTTCCCGGTATTCTTGCTCGGAGAGAAGCCGTCCACGCGCGCGAGCGTGCTCTCGATTGGCCGGGAGTCAGGCTACGTTCAGAAAATGATCGAGCGGCAGCGCCAGAAAAGCCGCTCGGATGCCGATCTGATCAAGCGCGGGGAAACAGAAGTCGCACAAATTCAAGAACAACTGCAGAAACTGCACGCGTTCACCGAGATCGCCGGGGATCTTCGTGACATTGACGGTGAGCTGAGCACATTCCGTGAAGCACACGCACGAACTGTAGACGCAGGGCGGCTTGTGCAGCGACTCGAAGCTGCGGACAGACAGATCGATGCGACGCAGCCGATCTTGGAAGTCCTCGAAGTCATCCCGGATGACGTTCCGTCGATCAGAGAGAATACCGAGAAGCGCGAAGAGATCTCGCGGATCGGCCGCGCATTTGCAGACATCGAGACACGCTTGAAGCGCGCGGAAGCAACGAAATCGGCGCTGCCCGATGAACTGCCCGAGCCGCCGGTGTCGTCTGATCTGTCGAGCATCGACGCACTGATCGAAAAGCTCGAAAAGACTGAAAATGCGATCTCTGCAGCACACACGTCGTCTTCGAAGATCGACGCCGATCTCCGCGTGACAGCTGAAAAGCTTGACGCGGCGCTCGCTTCTGCGGGCAACGTCTGTCCGCTTTGCAAAAACAACATCGAGCACGCACATGACATCCTCTGACACCGATCATTTCGATGAAAACGACGCGACGCGTGAGCTGGTCTTCGAAGACCGCGCGTCCGGATTCCTCTTCGTCGGAGATCCGCACGTCAGCACGCGACGGCCGGGCCGTCGCAAGGACGACGACTATCAGACGACGATCTTGAACAAGCTCGCGGAAGCCGTCCGGATCGCGAACGAGCACAACTATGTTGTCGTGATCCTCGGTGATCTGCTCGACGAGCCGGTACCCGGCAGCGAAAGCTTGAAGAACCGGCTCATCCGGATTCTGAAATCGGCACGCTTCAAAGTCGTGAACTTGCTCGGCAATCATGAACGCACGCATGCGAAGCTGTCTGACGATGATACGCTGCCGCTTCTTGAAAATTCGGGTGCGTTCGATTTGATCCGAGAAAGTGGTCCCTACGGCGTGTTTGATTTCGAAGGGACCCGGATCGGTCTCGGTGGGACGCCCTACGGCGAAGACATTCCAGATGATGTCTCGGACATGTTCCCGGGAGACTGCAAGAGCGTCGTCTGGATCACGCATCACGACCTTGCTTTCGAAGGTGCGTATCCCGGATCGCGGCCGCTGCACGAAATCAAAGGCTGCAAGCTCGCGGTCAACGGGCACATGCATTTGATGAAGAAAATCCGGAAGGAAGGCGAGACGACATGGTTCAATCCCGGAAACATCACGCGTCAAGCCGTTGACGCAATCGAACATACGCCGCGTGTCTGGGGCTTCGATCAGAATGGCCGGATCGAGCCGTTCGAACTCACGCATCGCAAAGACGTCTTCGATCTGACTGGTCGACTGATTTCGAGCATCACTGAAGACAGTGAAGACGAAGAACAGTCGCTCGAAAGCGTCTTCGTGCAGCTCATTCAAGTCGAAGACAGCGAAGACTTCTCGAAAACAGATGACGGCACAGTCATTCGAGAGCAGATCGAGACGATGTTCGAAGACGACAACACGGACACGAAAGTCCGGAGTCTCGTTGTCAGTCTTCTGAACGATGTCGTCGAAAGCGAGCAAGCAGCCTGAGCTGCTTTTTCTAGGCCGCCTATCCGGCGGAAATGGTAGGTCAACTGACCTTACTCTTCTAAGCCGCCTACTCGGCGGAAAGGGATCTGCGCTCGTTGCCGTCGCCGATGTTGTACTTCTAAGCCGCCTACTCGGCGGAAAGGAGAGGAGTGGTGCGGCCCGCACCCGCTTGCGCTTCTAAGCCGCCTACTCGGCGGAAAGGATGAGCCAAGCTTCATCGAGGAAATGGTTGAACTTCTAAGCCGCCTACTCGGCGGAAAGGGTGCGGATGATATCAGTCATGGCTTCGACCCTCTTCTAAGCCGCCTACTCGGCGGAAAGGTCTTCCGTTTGCCTTGCAAATCCATGTTTTCAAAGAGCGTTTGACAGCCTGCACCCTCGGAGGATCTTTTTCCAGCTGCCGAAAATGATCATACAAACAAGGGGTTTAAGGGAAGTTAACAAATTATTGTCTTTCGATGCAAGGGGAAATTTTGCACGATTTCGGCTTCGGCGCAGCGCTCTCGTTTTCGTTCTCATGACTACTTCTCGAGGCGAGTTCGAAACATTTCTCAACGTCGAGGACATCATGGAAAGCCGACAAATGCGCGCTGCGCGAACGCCGCGCAGTGTTCACCACGCAATGAAGAAAGGGTTCCGGTCGTCCGGTGAAGCGGTGCACGAGCCACTTGTCGAGCTCGAGATACATGACTTGAACGGCAACGTGCGATTTCGGAAGAGCGGCCGCGGGAAGACACGAACGGAGCTCTTGCGTGAGATCGTCGATAACGCGCGGGACAATATCGAGCTCCGTGATTGGCGAAATCTCGATCTTTCCGGGCTCGATCTAAGCGAACAAGATCTTTCGAACTTCGATTTTAAGGGTTCTGATCTGACGGACGCTGACTTGACCGGGAGCGAAGTCGGCGGATCGAACTTTTCGAAGTGCAAGCTGCATCGGACAGGTCTCGGTCTGACGACAGCGTCTAAGCAGACGTTGTTCTGCGGGTCCTCGGCTTTCCGGACAAACTTCACGGCATCGGTTCTGACGGCGCCGAACTTCCGCGGCGCGGCATTGAAAGAGGTCAGTGCAACGACATTCGGCAATCGGAAAACCGAATGGACGGACGCTGTCTTCACGCACACGCGGATCACGCGAAGTGACTTCTCCGGCGCGGTTCTCGACAATGCAGACTGGGGGCGTGCTGCTGTGACGAGAACCGATTTTTCCGGTGCATCTCTGAAAGACACGCTGCGCGACACGACGAACTTCGAGCTCGAGCGGAAGGGATACGACGCACTCGAGAGCAAAGACTATCCGGATAAGTTTCGCGGATCACTGTTTGTCGGATGCAACACGAAGGGTGCCGATCTGAGCTCGATGTCGCGCGGCCGGCTGCTCCGCGATAAGATCTGCACATCGGGGGCGTCACTCGTCGCGCACTTGCCGGCGCTCATGCTCGTTGCGGTCCCAAGTTTGGCTCTCGATGCGGGTCTGTCCGGCGGCTTGGCGGGCCTCGGCGCTCTCGGGCTCGTCGGCGCGACAGGGCTGATCGATCTCTTCAAGCAGAAGGTCCTCGATCCGGTCGAAGACAAGGTTAAGAGGTAACCGACCGATTGGAGCCGCCTGCCTGACGGCGGGGTTCCTAGCTAAGACACGTGCATAACGATGTCGTTATGCACGTGTCTTATTCGGAGGAGCCATGCTGGGCGAGGTTCTGGGCGTTGAGCGGCGCCGGCGGTGGAGCGAGGACGAGAAGCTCGAGATCCTGTCTGAGGTGGGTGTCTGCGGTGCTTCGGTGACACAGGTCGCACAGCGCCACGAGATCACGCGCTCCCAGATTTACGGCTGGCGGCGTGACCTGAAGAAGAAGGGCCTATGGTCGCCGGATCGCGGTGCTGTTTTCCTGCCGGTGGATTTCGGTTCGTGCCCGGAGCCGGCAAGCGCCCCCGCGCCGTCTCGGTCGGTTCCGGTCGAGCTGCGGCTGAGCAACGGTCGCTGCCTGAGGTTCGACAGCGGCATGGATGGGGAGGGGAACGCGAAGGCTTGGGAATGGCGAGCTGCCTCGCCCGGGATGCACTCAGGCTCCGCCGCGAACGAAGGGTCGAAGGCTTCCCTGGCGACGCCCAAGCTGTTCATGTCCAGTGGGAGCCTTTTGAATATAACCCCGCTGTGCCTGGGGTGCCTCTCGAGGACCGCTGGCCCGTCATTGCCGTGTCGGGGCCGTAGAGTGCCCGGCATCGGTTTGCATCACCAGTGGCTCGCCGAGGGCGCTCGACCGCAATTGCGGGGCCACACTGGCTCCAACATCGAAATCACCCCGCGCGCGGGGCGGCGAGGATCACGGCGGCACCGATCAGGCACAGGCCTGCGCCCGCGAGATCCCATAGGTCGGGTCGCTGCCCCTCCGCGGCCCACATCCATAGCAGAGAGGCGACGATGTAGATGCCGCCATAGGCGGCGAAGGCGCGACCGGCGAAACCGGCCTCGACCTGGGCGAGCAGCCAGCCGAACAAGGCGAGGCTCGTCAGGTCCGGCAGCAGCCAGAGTGTCGAGGCGCCACGCCACCAGGCCCAGATGGCGAAACACCCGGCGATCTCGGCCAGCGCGGCGAGCGGATAATCATGCTGAAGCAACGCTGGTCGGGTGACGGCAATCTCGCGCTCTTGATGGATGTGCTGCCTGAGCTTCAGACTGATGGCGGCACCCAGTGCTTTCCCCTCTACCTCTATGACTAGCAGGACGAAGACCCCGGTGGCCTCTTCGAAGGCCAGTCCTCCGGCCTTCAGCGCCGTGACGCGATCACCGATGCCGGGCTGGCGCATTTTCAGGCGGCCTATCCGGGCGAGGAGATCACCAAGAAGGACATCTTCTATTACGTTTACGGCTTGCTGCATTCGCTCGACTACCACGACCGCTACGGCGACAACCTGACCAAGGAACTGCCCCGCATCCCCTGCGTGAAGACCTACGCCGATTTCCGTGCCTTCTCCGATGCGGGGCGCCGCCTTGGCGATCTACATGTGAACTACGAGACGGTGGAGCCATACCCCGTCACCTACAAGCAGGGCACGGCCGCACTTTGGAATGTGGGTGATCCCAAGGCCTTTTACCGCGTCAACAAGATGAAGTTCGGCGGCAAGGCGCGCGACAAGGACAAGACTACGGTGATCTACAACGCCAACATCACCATGACCGACATCCCGCTCGAGGCCTACGACTACGTCGTCAACGGCAAGCCGGCGCTGGAATGGGTGATGGAGCGTCAGGTGGTCAAGACCGACAGGGCCAGCGGCATCGTCAACGACGCCAACGACTACGCCAATGACACCATGGGCGACCCGGCCTATCCCTTGGACCTCTTCCGCCGCGTGATCACCGTGAGCCTCGAGACAATAAAGATCGTTCGGGGACTGCCGAAGCTGGACCTGCCGGCATGATGGTGGAACAGTGTTTCTGGCTCACGTCGCCGCCCGTTCGCGCGTTTCGGTCCGTGGCGCGCCGAGACGGTTATGGTGGCCTAGGTGCCAATGAGTCAGCAGGGGCGCTGTGCTGGCCGCTGAGGGCGCTAGGGCTCTCGCTGCTCCCAAGGCTGCCGTCAGCGCCTTGCTGCGTTCTACGCCAACGCCTAAACCGTGCTTTTCAGGCGGATGTGTGGCCGGCGTCAGTCCAGTCTGATGAAGGCCCCAGCCCGGGCCAGACTGGAAATGTAGGTTTCCATCATCTCCGTCTCTCGGAACGGGTAGGTCGAGCGCACGTAGCTCTCGTTGAAGTCGGGCTGAAGGGTCAGAAGGTGCCGCGCGGCGTCCCGGGCTCGCTCGATCTCGCCCGCGTTGGCCAGTGCGGCGACCGCTCTTTGCAGGCCGCGCGAATAGTTCGGGGCTAGCGTGATCAATCGCAAGGCCACGTCGATAGCTTCCGAGTCGTGGCCCAACAACATGTGGCAGGTCGCGAGATCCCCGAGAACTCCGGAATTTGGGTGAGTGGGGTTCAGGACGAAGACCGTCTGCAGATGCTCCAGCGCTTCTTCCGTGGGGTCGACATTCTCGAGCACGCAGCCGAGGATGTGTCGCGCCTGCGCATCCGAAGGATTCAGTCGGACTGCTTCGCGGGCATGAAACTCGGCTTCCACGAACTCATGCCGCCCGAAAAGCAGGGCCAGGGCCCGGTAGCAGCGCGCCTCCCAGTTGGCCGGGTTGATTTCCATTGCGGTCTGCGAGGCGTCGAGCGTCTTGCTCATTCCAGCCTCGCGGTCGGTGGTCCAGCCCATAAGCGTCTCGCGCCAATAGCATTTCGCCAGCCAGGCCCAGGCGCGCGCCATCTGCGGGTCCTTGTCCAGCGCCTGCGTGACCAGCTGCTTCTGCTCGTCATTTGCTTCCGGAGTGCCATACCCGTCGCCGCCGCGTCTCTGCGACTGGCTGGCCGCCAGCAGGAGTTCCCATGCGGACAAGTCGGTCGGCGGCGACTGCATCAGCCGCTGCGAGTTGGCGCGAGATAATTCAGGTTCAATTTGGGCGACGATTGCCCGGCTTACTTCTTCTTCGAAGTCGAACAGGTTCTCGAGCGAACCGTCGAAATGCCGGGACCAGAGCGAGCGTCCGTCCTCGGTTTCGGTCAGTGTCACATTCACCCGGACGCGGTCGCCCATGGATCGCACGGACCCAGTGAGCGCAAAGGCCGCTCCAAGCTCGCGCCCAACATCCCGGATGTCGATGTCTCGAACGGTCCGATAGCCTAGAGCTTCTGGGCCTATGACCGGGAACCAGCGCCAATGAGATAGGTTCAGGCGCACCTCTTGCGCAAGCCCGAGAGCGAGGGTCGTGTCGCGCCCGCCCTGACCAGCGCATTCGAAACCGACCACCAGCACGGAAGGTCGGTCGAAGATCGCCATAGACGGTGTCTTGGGAGCAATTGGAGCATCCGGCATTGAGGTCTGGCTACGCTGAACCTCTCCGTCGAAGCGGAAGCCGCGACCACGCAGTGTGATCAGCCACGTCGGGTTGGCCGCGTCGTCGCAAAGCGCACGCCGCACGGCCTTTATCGCGGTCGAGATCGCGGCATCCGAGACGATCCGTCCGCCCAGACCGCAGCGATCAACTCGTCCTTGTCGACTAGGCGGCCGGATTGCTCAAGCATGTGTGCCAGCAGGGTGAAGGCGCGCGGCTCCAATGGCACGAGCCCGTCGGGCCCCTGCAGCTCTCCCCTCGTCACGTCGAGGATGTATTCCCCAAACACGTATTCCATGAGGGCAAGGTTACCCAATCCCCATGCAATCACCAAGGATTCCTGATGCGGTGTTCAAGCAGCGCCTGTGGACCTTCGGCAAGGTGGGTGCACGACCCGTTCAAACCAGACAGGAAGGAAGACCCAGATGATCACCGCAACCTGGACCCGCCCCGCCATCTTCCGCATTTTCCACCTGATCGGTTTGCGCGGCCGTACAACGCCCCCGCGCTGCGGCCCGATGCCCCACTGGATCAACGATCCGCAGATGTCCGAGCAACTGCTCAATGACACCGGCCTCAGCGCTGAGGATCTTGGCTTCGCCGAAGCAATAACGAAACCACGCCCGTCTTCATGCAGCCAGGCCAGTGGTGACAGCGCTCGCCAGGCCCACCAAAGGCGCTGCGCGGAGATTCAGTAGCCGCGGCCGAGGCTGCCCGGGCAGCGCTCGTAGACGGCACGGTGATGCAGGTTGAGCCCTACGCCCAGGACCGGCTTGAGGACAACTTGACCCCTATCGGGCGGCTCTACTACGCCGTCTCCATCATGCTCTGCTGCGCGCATGCAATCTCGCAGGAGGGCAATCACGTTCCTGGCGCGCAGGCCGGTGAGGCGCGGCTGTCCGACATCTTACGCAAGGCGGGCTTCGGCTGCTTCGGCCGAGACGTCGTTCAATCTCATCCGCGAAGCGCGGCCTTGACCTCGCGATGCGACGGGGAGGGCGATCGTCGAACCGATCAGACCACGCACGGCGGCGCGACGCGCTGCCGTCATCGCCGCGCCGGTACCGGCCTGGAGCGAAGAAACCGCAACGAGCAGGTGTCGGACAGTTTATCGCCATACCAGGCGAGGGCTCGTCGAATTATTCCTGCATCACGGGAGTGATCTTGCCGATAGGGGCTCCGGCGAGCGCGCCATGCTCACGCAGCGTGTCCGGACTGTCGGCGCGATAGACGCAATAGGTCCCATCGCCGGTGAGATAGGAGTGGTCCCACTCGATGATGTCGCCGAGCTTCGCGATGGCCGCGTTCGATCCTGCCGAGATCTTCTGTTTCTTTTCCAGGCCGAAGAAGCCGACTCCGGGGATCGGGCGCTCGATGACGTAAACCTGGTGACCCGCACGCGGTTCGGGTCCGGCGGGTCGACCGCCGCCAACAGTCGGCGAGTTGACGAACAGGACCTCGGAGATCTTTTCGGATGTTACGGATGCATCCCGCAGCAGGGCATGCACGTTCGCCTCGTCGTCGGCGCTGAGCACCACATAGCTGTCGGCGCCGGCCGACAGGGTTTCGTCAACGGTCAACCCGTGCTCCCGCAAAAGCGCCTTCGGCGGCGTCTCGAAAGGTGCCTCGAGTTCAACGACGTATTGTCCGGCCATCGCTGCGACCGGGGTGAGACACAGGGCGGCAAGGCCGCTGCGGATCAGGGATGAGTGGGACATGTTGGCCTCCCATGATGAGGTTGGAGTGTTCCGGCTTCCGTGGCTATGCCGCCAGAAACCCTTTAAACTCTTGCCGGAAAGAGTGCCGGGATGTCCTGAATGAAACCCGATATTGTCACGAAATCCGGTAGCTTGCTGATCGGAGTATATCGCTACGATCTCGACTCGGGTGCGCTTGTCGGGGCGGATGGCAATCCGGTGCGATTGCGGCGGCAGTCCGCGGAGGTCCTCTCGGTGCTGGCCGCGCATGCGGGCGAGGTGGTCGGCCGCGAGCGGCTCATCGACGCCGTCTGGAAGGGCGTCGCGACCACAGACGACTCACTCATCCAGTGTATCGCCGACATCCGCCGCGCGCTCGGCAAGGATGCGGTGGAGACCCATCCAAAGATCGGCTACCGGCTGGTGGCGACCGCGACCCCGGAGGCGCCCCGGGTTGCGGCCTGGACGCGCCTTCCGCGCGTCATGGCGATCGTGGCGGCGATCGCGTTGCTGGCCACTGGGGCGAGCCTCTGGCGGGGCTGGTCCGGGTCCGCTCCCGGCACCGCAGACGCCACCATCGTCACGCCCGACATCGTTCCAGACAAGACACTCGCCGTCCTGCCCTTCGTGAATCTCGGCGGTGGCGAGGCCCTGCAGTATTTCGGCGACGGGCTCAGCGAGGACCTGACCACCGACCTTGCCAAGGTCTCGGACCTGACCGTTATCTCGTTTGCCTCGAGCGGCGACTTTACCGATGCCGAGGCGGGGTTCAGGGATATCGCGCAGGATCTCGGTGTGCGCTATCTCGTTCGCGGAACCGTGCGCCATTCCGGCGCGCGCGTGCGCATCAACGTTTCGCTGATCGACCCCTACAAGGGCGTCAATGTCTGGGCTGAGCGCTTTGACCGCGTCAGGCAGGATCCCTTCGACGTCCAGGAGGACGTCACACGCGCCGTGGTCGACGCGCTTTCGCTGACGCTCGAGGCGGAAGATGCCCCCTCGCGCGTTTCGCCTGACGCCTATTTCATGCTGCTGCGCGGGCTCGAGCCCTTGCGGGAAAACACTGTCGCCGGGAACCGCCTTGCGCGCGAGTATTTCGAACGCGCGCTCGAACTCGACCCGGATTATGCGCGCGCCCATGCATACATTGCTGTTGCTCACGGGCGCGACACGCTCTTCGCCTATTCAGGCGGACACGGGCGCAGTTCCGTTCAGACGGGACTCGAGGCGGCGATCACGGCGATACGGCTCGAGCCGGACCTGCCCAACGCGTATCTCGCTCTTGCGATCCTGAACCTCGCCATTGGACAGCACGACAAGGCGCTTGCCGCCGCGCGGCATTCCATCCGTCTCAACCGGAACTTCGCCGATGGTTACGCCATCCTAGCCGAAGCAGGGGTCTATGGTGGTGATCTGGACGAGGCGCTGGAGGCGATCCGGCATGCCAAGCGTCTGCATCCGCATCATCCTGCAAGCTATCACTGGATCGAGGGCCACATCCGGTTCCAGATCGGGGATGCCGGTGCTGCCCGGTCACTATTGGAACTCATGGTCGAGACGTCGCCGGGGTTTGTGCCTGCCTTCGTAACGTTGGCCGCGACCTACTCCGAATTGGGGGAACCGGAACGCGCCCAGTCGGTATTGGCGGCCGCCAGTGCGCTAACCCCTGACTTCTCGGTCGCCGAGTATATGGAGGCAACGCCATACGCCGATGAAGATCGCAGCAAGCGTTTGGCCAAAGCCTTGGCACGGTTGAGGTCCGATTGAACCTATAGAAGCCGACCGTCAATCTTAGAGGCAAGATCCCCTCTCCGGGTCGTGCGATACTCGTTGAATTTGAGGCACTCCAAGGTTCTGCACCTGGGGCGGGCCAAGACCTCGGCGGGTAGTACCCCAACGCTTGGTGTAGGAGGCCGCGCGCGGAGCCCCCGGCGTAGCGCAGCGCGCGGCCGGGTGTGACGCTGGCGGCCACCGTCGATCTTCGAGAAGGTTCGGGTTGCGAGACCTTGAACCAAGAACGGAGCTGACGATGACCGATGACAGAATGGCGCTGATTGAGCTGGTTGAGAAGCAGGCGGATGGCGACCTCGTCCGCGCGATGCTGGCCTTCGCGGCCGAGCGGATCATGGAAGCGGAGGTCGAGGCGCGAACCGGTGCCGGGAAGGGCGTTCGCTCTCCCCTGCGGGAGGTTCAGCGGAACGGTTACCGGGACCGCGACTGGGACACTCGTGCCGGGCGGATCGCGCTTGCAATCCCGCGGCTGAGAATGGGGAGCTACTTGGCCAGCTTCCTGGAGCCGCGACGGACAGCTGAGAAGATGGGGTGGATGCCGCGCTCCCCTAACGGCATCGCGATGTGCCATGCTTGTGATGTCAAAGCACAAGACAGAATAGGAGACGGCATCCATGGAAGAGGTTACTATGATCGGGATCGATCTGGCAAAGAACGTGTTCCAGCTACACGGCGCCACGGCGGAAGGGCAGCCTGTATTCCGAAGGAAGCTCACGCGTCCGCAGTTCCAGCGCTTCATGGCTGCGCATCCGGCCTGCACGGTGGCGATGGAGGCCTGCCCAGGCGCACACTACTGGGCGCGGGAGATGGAGCGGCTGGGCCATACCGTAAAGATGATCTCGCCTCACTATGTCACGCCCTACGTCAAGCGGCAGAAGAACGATGCAGCTGACGCCGAAGCGATTGCCGAGGCTGCCACCCGGCCGCACATGCGTTTCGTAGAACCGAAGTCTGCCGACCAGCAGAGCCGTGCCGTGGTTTTCCGTGTCCGTCAGATGGCCATCGCGCAACGGACCGAGCTGGTGAACGCGCTACGCTCGCATCTATACGAGTTCGGCTACATCGCGCCAGTCGGCGTGCGGCATCTGCCGAAGCTGATTGCGATGGTCGAGGACGAGCGAAGCAATCTGCCCGGGCCCGCACGCCCCGCCTGTCGAGCGATCCTACGCCAGATTGAGAGCCTCGATCACGAGATTCGCGCGCTCGATGCGCAAATCGCGGAACTGTCTAAGGAAAGCCACTGCGCCGAACTTGTGCAGACTATGTCAGGGGTCGGCCCGATTACCGCCATGGCCATCGAGGCCTTCGCACCGCCCATGGAGAGCTTCAAGCGCGGCCGCGACTTTGCCGCGTGGCTGGGTCTCGTGCCACGACAGAACTCGTCCGGCGGCAAGGCGCGGTTGGGCAAGGTCTCGAAGGCCGGGCAACACGATATCCGGAGATTGCTGATAGTGGGCGCCATGTCCGCAATAGTGGGGGCTTCCAGGCGTGGAATCTCCGAAAACACATGGTTGGGACAGCTGATGCTTAGAAAGCCCCGCATGCTCGCGGCCATCGCGCTGGCCAACAAAATGGCACGGCGCATCTGGGCGATGATCACGAAGGGTGAAAGTTACCGGGATCCGGCACTGGCGATGACCTAACAGGTTGCTGCCGGTCCGCCGGATATCGGGGATGTGAGGAAGGCACGAGCTGAATGGACAACTGATCGACCGGATCGGGGCAGGGAAAACCAGATAATGCGTAAGGGCTTCAAGCCCGGTGAGAAGTATTGGACCCGGCCCGCGAACCACCATCCCGGCCCGCGGCGCATGTGAAGAGCCGCAATCAGAGGCCTGACTCAAGCACGCACTCGATCACAGTCTCACGAGGTTCAATCTGTCCTTGCACTCCGCGCGGCATCCACACAAGGCGTTGGTGGCGTTGATCCAAGAGGCTTACGTCCATGGGGTCTCCACGCGCTCCGTAGACGATCTGGTGAAGGCGATGGGCGCTGGCGGCATGTCGAAGAGCCAAGTCAGTCGCCTTTGTGTCGAAATCGACGAGCGGGTGAATGCATTCCTCTCCCGGCCGCTCGAAGGCGCTTGGCCCTAACTCTGGCTTGACGCGACCTACGTGAAAGTGCGGGAGAGTGGGCGGATCACCGACACTACAACCGTTAGGCTGTCCGCCGTGGCGACCTGATCAGCCTTGGACCTCTCCGAAGGTCGGCGCTCTTACACCATCTCTCGGGGGCACTACCGTGGTTCTGCATTCCGCATTCGTTCAGCAGCATGTCACTGACGAAAAGATGCCCCATGAACACCGCCGCCCTGTGCCCGGAAATGTTGGGACGAACACGGTTCGGTCGGTGCCGAGCGCCTGCATCAATGCCTCCGCCACCGGGCCGATGTTGCCCTCTGCGGTGCTGTCGAAGGTCGAGCAGTACTTGAAGAGGAACTGCGTTGCTCCCTGCGAGCGCAGCCAATCGAGCGCGACGAGCGATTGTGCTACCGCCTCCTCCACAGGGATCGAGCGGGTCTTGAGCGCGATGATGGCCGCTTCGCAATCCAAGGCATCTTGGCTTGCGGGCATCCTGGTCATCAGCGTGGTGCGAAGACCGACACGGGTCAGTGTATTTCAGTGTATTGCCAAGGTCGCTTGCCCCGGTGAAATCATCGGCAATGCATCCCAGAAGCATCGGTCTCTCCTTTCTCAGCCGATCAGGTCGAGCGGTAGTAGTTTTGTCTGCGCGACCCAGTCACGACTTTCCTCAACATGAGAGGTCAGGTGATCCGATGCAGCGTGGGCGTCGAGATGAGTCTGAGTTTCCCAGATCTCGTAGAACAGGAAACTCCCTGGCTCGACGCTGGATTCATGCAGGTCGTATTGCACGCAGCCAGCCTCGCTCCGGGTCGGTTCGATGAGGTCCTTCAACGACTTGCGTAGCCTGTCTTCACAGCCGGAACGGGCCCGGTGCATGGCAACGAGGTAGATCATGGGAAGTCTCCGAGGGTGGGGCCGGCAGCCGCGTCACGGATGCCGGACACAGGGATCAGGCGGCGCTCTTCAGGCGTGCCCGGAACATGTCTTCCATGGCACGGCGTACAGTTACGGCTTGGCTGTCCGTGGCTTCGATATCGTCCCAGGTCAGCATGGCGCCTTCCGCAACATCGCGCTTGAGTTTCATGCCGTGGGCCAGACCGATGGGTAGACCGTGGTTCTCCAGAGAGTCCTCTGCACGGGCGATCCGGCCCCAGACGGTGAAGCCGCCCTCGCCGTCGAGCATTTCGCCGGGCTTCAGTGCCTTCTTGGCCACCGCCACCACGTCCGAGGTCAGGTCGTTGGTGCGGCCCGTCGGCTCGTTGCGCAGCGCGGCGCTGGCGACACTGACGCCAAGCTCGAGCCCGATCAGGTGGGACGGACGATAGAGCGTGGCATAACGACCTGAGCTGTCGATGGTCACGCCGTATTCTTTGAAGCAGCGGCGCACGTAATCGGCACCAAGTCCGCTTTCGTCGCTCGCCTCCAGCGTCACGTAGACGCCCCAGCGCAGATCACCGACGACCTGTCGGCCATCGCGCTCAAGGCTCGAGACCACCTCGACCATGCCCGACTCTTCGAGCACGCCGCCATGTGCCCTAGGCTTGAGCACCTCGGGCAGGTCATGAGTGCCGACCGGCGGGAAGAGCAGCCCGTCGCGCGGCGCGAGCAGGCCCGTCGCGTTCGAGATTGCCGCCATCTCCAGCGCAGATTTTGTGCCGTCGAGGAAGGAGTTGAACATCTGCGGATTCATCCCGCCCTCGGCCGCCTCCTCCGGCGTCAGGCCATAGTAGTCCCACACGGTGTCGGGGGTAGAGGTGGCGAACTTGGGCAGATACTTGGTGCCTTTGCCCGCCGCGACGACCTTGAAGCCGCAGGTGCGCGCCCAGTCAATCTGCTCGCAGACCAGCGCCGGCTGGTCGCCATAGGCCATCGAGTAGACGAGGCCTGCCTCGTCGAACTCCTGCACGAGGTAGGCGCCGGCCAGGACGTCGGCCTCGACGTTGACCATGACCATGTGGCAGCCGTTCTCTGCGGCCAGGAGCGCATGACGGATGCCCGCGGCGGGGTTGCCGGTAGCGTCGACCACCACGTCGAGACCGGGTGTCGCGATCAGCGCGGCACTGTCTTCGGTTAGGCACGTCTTGCCGGTGTTCATGGCATCGCCAAGATCGGTCGTGGTGGCGGCATCCGCATCCCAGCCGGTGTTGAGCATAGCCTTTCGGGCACGCTCGGCCGAAAGGTCAGCAATGCCGACCAGGTGCATGCCGGGAATGTGCCGCACCTGGCTCAGGAACATCGAGCCGAACTTGCCCGATCCGATCAGGCCAACGCGCACGGGCTTTCCGTCGTTCTGACGCTGCATCAGTTTGGCATAAAGGTTCATGTCTATTCTCCTCAGAAGACGGTGAAGGCAGGGACGAAGGCGGTCAGGCCAAGAACCGAGGCCGCGATCAGGTAGAAGGGCCACATCTCGCGGGCGACGGATCCGACCGGAACGCGCGCGATCGCGGACGAGATGAACAGCGTGGTGCCCACGGGCGGCGTGAACAGGCCCACGCCGAGGTTGATGGTCATCATCACGCCCAACTGCGTTAGATTTAGACCGATGGCATTGGCCAGTGCGACGAAGAGGGGCGCCATGAGCAGCATGGCTGCCGAAAGGTCGATGAACATGCCCACGACAAGCATTGAGACGTTCATCAGCAGGATGATCTGCCAGGGTTCGCTGAAGTTACTGGTTGCCCAATCGGCGACCTGGCCCGGCACGTTGTCGAATGCCAGCACGAAGCTTACCAAGTTCGAGGCCGCGATCACCAGCATGACGACACCCGTGGTGATCACCGTGCCGATCAGCGCCGCCGCGATCGAGGCCCACGTCAGGTCGCGGTAGAGAGCCGCGCGCAACAGCAAGGCATAGCCAGTCGCCAAGACGCTGACCTCGGTCGGAGTGGCGATGCCGAAGCGAAGCGAGACCACGATCAGCACCGGCAGCGAGATCGCGGGAAGCGCCGCGAGGATCACCCGCCCGATGGCTGGGCCGCCGGCGCCGCCCTCGAAGACCTGGAAACCCCGGCGCCTGGCGATCAGCCAGCAGGTGAACATAAGGCCGAAGGATAGCGCCAGCGCGGGCGCGACCCCGGCGGTGAACAGGTCGGCCACGGATTCGTTTGAGACGGTGGCAAATAGGATCAGCGGGATAGAGGGCGGGATCAGCACGGCGATGATCGAGGACGAAGCAGTAATCGCCGCCGAGAACGCGGCCGGATAGCCTTCGCGGGTCATCCAGGGGATCATCATCCCGCCCATGGCCGAGGCATCCGCCACCGCCGAGCCAGAGACTCCGCCGAATAGGGTCGAACCCATGACGTTGACCTGCCCGAGCCCGCCGCGGAAACGCCCAACCAGCCGCGTGGCGAAGTCGATCAGTCGCTGGCCGAGCGCACCGGTCATCAACAGCATCCCCGAGAGGATGAAGAACGGAATGGCGATCATCACGAAATTCTGCGTCGGCTGGTAGAAGCGCAGCATGACGATGGTATCCGGCAGGCCGCCGAACCCGACAAGGGCGATGGCGGCAGCAAGGATCAGAGAAAAACCGATAGGTAGGCCGGTCAGCATGAGAAGCCCGAAGGCAACGAGGAGGGCAATGCTCACAGCGTCACCTCCGTTTCGGTGCCGGCGGCAATGCCGCGGCGTTGCTGGCTGGCATCCTCACCGGTCAGGAGGGTTCGTAGGATGCCGGTCAGGGAAGTGAGGGAGAGAAGCGCGCATGCCATGGTAAGCCCGCCATAGCCCCATGCGGTGGGGATGCGCAGGATGGGGTAGAACTCGGACATGGTCACCTCGATCACCGTCAAGCCCGTGCGGGTCAGCCAAGCAAAGAGGAGCATGGCGGTCGCGTGGACAAGCAGGGACATGAGCGCGGCGGGGCGGTGCGGCAAAGACGACTGCAGCGCCTCGACGCAGATATGGCCGCCAGCCTGGGCCGCGAGCACGAAGGCGCTCGCGCAGAGCCAGGGAAATAGGAGATAGGGGATCTCGTTCACCCAGCCCGCCCCCTGTTCGGTCAGATAGCGCAGCGCGACCCCGGCGAGGATGGCCACGAACAGTCCGACCAGGGAGAGGATACCGGTGATCTGGGATAGGCGCGTGATGATCGCGTCCGTTCCCTCGGCGAGGCGCCAGCCGATCCGGGCTATGCCCGGATCCTGCGCGTCGCGA
The DNA here is from genome assembly GCF_000442255.1 of Salipiger mucosus DSM 16094. GTDB lineage: Bacteria > Pseudomonadota > Alphaproteobacteria > Rhodobacterales > Rhodobacteraceae > Salipiger > Salipiger mucosus. The sequence continues at coordinate 424,161 of NZ_KE557274.1, forward strand.
CAGGTCGCGCTGCGGTCGGTCATTGCGACACGGCCTCGGACGAATGGGCCTGCGACTGGCTGATCAGGGCATCGACGAAATCGCCGTATTTCTCGCGCCACTTGTCATAGACTGGCGCGGTCGCTTCGCGGAACGCCTCAGTGTCGATCTCGTTCACCTCCGCGGCTTCGGAGATGATCTCGAGCGATCTCTCGTTGGCTTCGTTGGCATTGTTGCGCTGGTACTCGGTCGCGGCGGCCGCGGCCTCGGACAGCCAGCCCTTCTCTTCTTCGGTGAGCTGCGCCCAAGTCATCTTGCTGGCCAGCAGCGGCAGGAACTCCCACTTGTGGTAGGACAGCGAGATATAGTCCTGCACTTCCTGGAACTTCTGGCTTTCGATGTTCACGGCGGGGTTCTCTTGGCCATCGGCGACGCCTTGCTGGAGCGCCACGTAGGTTTCCGCGAAGGGGATCGGCACCGGGTTCGCGCCGAGCGTCGAAAAGATGTCATTCGCCATCGGGTCCGACGGAATGCGGATCTTGAGGCCCTGGAGGTCGGCAGGCTCGACGATGGCGCGCGCGTTGTTGGTGATAAGGCGGATGCCGTTGTCCCAGTAACCCAGAACGATCACCCCCTTTTCTTCAGCGCGTTCAGTCAGCATGTCGCCGACCTCGCCATCCATTACGGCCCAGGCCGCATCAGCGCTGTCGAACAGGAAGGGAAGGCCGACAACAGTGGCCTGTTCGATGATACTTGCCATGGCTCCTTGGCTAGAAATCGACATGTCGAGCGTGCCAAGGCGCAGGGCGGTCATCATCTCGGCATCGTCGCCGAGTTGGGCGTTGGACGCGACCGAGACGGTCAGCTCGCCCCCCGACAACTCTTCGACCTTGTCGGCCAGGAACAGAGCGGCATCGTGGCGCGGGTTTGCTTCCGTGGATGCGTGACCAAGGCGTATTTCGCGTGCGTCCACTGCTACGGCGGACACGACCAGAGACAGCGCAGAAAGCGCCAGGTGATTGAATTTCATTGGTTTCCTCCCAGGGCGCCAAAACAGGCGCTTACGATTTGCCCCCGATTGCCTCGCTCCTCCGAAGCGCAGATCGACGGCATGCCGGTACCGTAGGCTCCCGAAATGATGAAGTTCAAACGACTTTTCAGACGAAACTCATTAGATTATCTTAAGTGTTATGTCTCCTCCGTTCCGTGCCATAACCGCTTTCCACGCTACCGCCAGAACTGGCAGCATGCAGGGCGCTTCCGAAGTGCTGGGGGTGACCGCTTCTGCCGTCAGCCAGCAGATCCAGGCCATCGAAGCGCATATCGGTGTCCGTCTGTTCAGCCGCACCGGCCGCAAGGTGGTGCTGACCGAGGCAGGGGAGCGGTACTACGAGCTGATCCGGGACGAGATAGAGCGCATCACCGTGGCCACCGAGCAAATGCGCGGCTTGAGCTCTTTCACCGTGCTGAACATCCGCGTGACCCCTACCTTCGCCAACAAGTGGATTCTGCCCCGCCTGCCGGATTTCATGGAAAAGCACCCCGACATCGAGCTGCGTCTCGATGCCACCAATGACCCGCCGGATTTCGGGCGCGAGAACATCGATCTCGAAATTCGCCACGGGACTGGAGACTGGCGCGGCATGTACGTGGAATGTCTGGCCGATGAGCGGGTGCAAGTGCTATGCGCGCCGGACTACGCCGCTGCCGCAAGCCTCGATATCGAGGACCTCCCGGACTATCGGCTGATCCACTCGGTGAAGAACGTGACGCAATGGGCAAATTGGTTCGAGATACAGGGTTTTGAGCCTGCCAAGCCGCTTTGCCGAACTTTGTTTGACCGGGCGCATATGTCGATCGACATGGCGGCAAGCGGCGTCGGCATTGTGCTGGAATCGCGTCTCACCGCCTCGGCAGAACTTGCCAGCGGCCGACTGATCTGCCCAATGAAGCCGGGCCTGAAGGACGTCTGGCAGCAATCGCTCTGGCTGGTCTGCCCCAGCCCTCATCTGAACAGGCGCAAGGTGCGCCGCTTCATCGACTGGCTGAAATCCACTCTTGAGCCTCTTGAAACCGCCCCTGCGCTACCCCGGGGATAGGTTCCAGTAGGTTTTCGTACGCCAAGGACCCGATGGCACGGCTGGAGAACCTTGATCTTTTCGGGAGATCTTTTGGGCCTCATTGCGTGCCGCCGGTCCTGATAGACGGCTAGCTCTTGAACCGAGCACCGTGGTAACGGTCGGGCATACGGGAGCATGTGAGGTGATCCCGGAAAAGCGGAACTCTTGCTAAGTTTGCCGTCAACGATGACTAGGAAGAACAGCGTGACTGTCCATGATTGCGCTAGGACCCAAACCGTTACTGTGACAGAGCACTCGGGCATGATGCGACATGGCTTGTGCAAGGGCGCGATCCGGATCGGCGCGGATGCGGACGTGACGCTTTGGGACCCCGAGGGAAAGAAGGATATCCGTAGCGAGGACCTTTGTTAATCGGCACGCAATGTTGATCCCCTATCGGCGTCCATGTTTGGATGCCCCCTTCGATGCAAGGATTTTCTCTGACCTTTTGAGCGCGTGTCTGGATGACACGAGGATTTTCAAATCATCCTTTGCGTTGTTCTATCAACAGTGTCGTTGCTACACACATGCAATTCTAGGTCATGTTGACAAATGGCGGAGCCAAAGCCGGATTGACGTGATGTCGATGAAGCCCAGGAAGCTCTCCGCAGTCTTGTCGTAACGGGTGGCGACCCGGCGGGCATTCTTGAGCCTGTTGAAGCAGCGTTCGACCAGGTTACGCAGCCTGTAGAGGGAGCGATCCACGCCGACGCGCCTCTTGCGGGACTTCCGCATTGGTATCACTGGCAAGGCATTGCGCTGCTCTATGGTTCTCCGAATACTGTCAGCGTCGTATGCCCGGTCGGCGAGCAAGGCACTCGGGGCGGGCAGGTTGTCGGCCATCACCAGATCGAAGCCGACATAGTCCGACGTTTGGCCCGGCGTGATCTCCGTTCTCATGGGCAGGCCGTGCGCGTTGACGAGAAGGTGGATCTTGGTCGTGAAACCACCACGAGAACTGCCGAGACCCGGTCGTGGAGTCCCCTTTTTGAGCCCGCCGCCAGATGATGAGCGCGAACCACTGTGCTGTCGATCATCTGGAGCGCGTCCGGCACGGCCCCGCTGCGGTTCAGCGCTTCCATGATGTCCTCCCAGATTCCTGCCAGGGTCCAGCGCCGGAACTGCCGGTAGACACTCGACCACTTGCCGAACTCCTCGGGCAGGTCCCGCCACGGGGCTCCGGTTCGGGCGATCCAGAAAATCCCATCGAGAACAAGGCGGTGGTTGATCGGTTTGCGCCCGTTCGAGGCGCGGACGGCGCAGATGAACGGCTCAAAGAACGCCCACTCGTCGTCGGACATCAGGTCTCGTGCCAAGCTAGTCTCCATCGCAGTTGCCAGCTTGAATCACGCCTGCCGCGCGCTGTGAATCCCTTTTGTCAACACGGCCTAGCAACTGCGAGCCCAAGCTCGTAATTCAGATTTGGACCTCATCCGCTGATCACCATCCCGGCCTGCGGCTTTTGAAAATGCCGCCTCGTGAAGGCTTGACAAAAGTACGCACTCGATCACATGCAAACAGCGTCAGTAACTTCTTGCATCACGGGCGGCAACCACAAACGTTGTTAACAGGCTGCTTCCGTAATGGGCATTGGTTGGTCAAGTCCCGAGTGTCACACGTCGCCGGTTTCATACTTCCGTTCGTGGTCGGCGCGCGGCCGCCACATCATGCCATCCAGGTGAACCCCGAGCGCCTATCTGAAAAGCGTGCTCCACGGCCGAGGACGTGTCACGAGCAACCTGCCGGCGTCATCGAGGTTCGCGTCCCGGCGACGGGACCTCTAAGAACCGGCAGCCCAGTGCCGGCTCAAACCTTTTCCGATGGGCTCAGCCGGTCCGGACGACCTCCTTGCCGAAGCGGAACGTCGAGCCGTCGATCCACATGCGATGGAGAACGGTGGCCAACTTCCGCGCCACGGCGACGATTGCCCGGTTTCGCCCTCGCCGCTGTGCAACTCGCAAGCCCCACGCCTTGAGCCGCGAGAAGCTCTGCGTCCGGGTCAGCATCGCCTGCGCCGCCTCGTAGAGCATCGAGCGCACCATTCCGTCGCCGGCCTTGGTGATTCCGCCGGTGATGTCCGTCTCGCCGGATTGGTGCTTCTTCGGGGTCAGACCGAAATGCGCTCCGACCCGTTTCGATGAGCGAAAGCGGCCAGGATCGTCCACCGCGGACATGAAGGTTAGCGCCGTCAGCGCGCCCACTCCCGGCACCGTCATCAGCCGGCGGCAGGTCGCTTCATCCCGCGCAAGATCGCGTGCGCGCTTGTCGAGCGCCGTCATCTCCGTCTGCAGCGCGTCGCGCGCGCGCAGCATCGCCGCTGACACTTGTTCGAGCATCGGATTGCCGTGCGCCAGCTCCCGCACCCGCCGGGCGAAGCGGCCCCTACTGATCTTGCCGATCCTGAGCCCGAAGCCCCTGAGCACACCACGGAGACCGAGCTCGATGTCGAGCATCTTCTTCTGGAGCTGCTTGCGCGCCGTCAGCAAAGCGCGCACCTCTTGAGCCGAGGCGGACTTGCAGTGCACCGGTCGGAACCATCCCATCCGCAAGAGCTGCGTGATCCCGCGAGCGTCGCGCCGGTCTGTTTTGATCGGCATCGCCGATAGTGCCGCCTTCACCTGCCGGGTCTCCATGAGAACCACCTCGACACCCGCCGCCGTCAAGCCGGCATGGAGCCACTGCGACAACGGCCCGGCTTCCATGCCGAGGAGCGTCACCGGATGGTCCAGGCGCCCCAGGAAGTACAGAAGCGCCTCCGGGTCGCTCGCTACCTTCGCCTCCCGCTGGATCTTGCCCGTGCGATCCATCACACAGACGCTCGACTCTTCCAGCGACACGTCGATGCCGACATACTGTTCCATGGCTGTCTCCCTTTGTGGCCCTTGGGGCCGCGTCTGCGGACCCCGTCACAGCTTCATACTGGGGGACAGCCACCGACCCCGCCAACCGGCGCGGCCCGCCCATTACGGCATCTGAAGAAGTCGGGGTGAAAGGACGTTGTTCCGGACTGAATGGCGTCGAAGGCAGCCCGACACGGACGCGATCACCAGCCCCGCCGGTCCCGCAGTCAGGCTGCCAAGAGCTTTGGCAACCGGGCGAGGTTGCAGGCGGCCATGGTCATCGTGAACTGCGCTTGGACCCGGTCGAGACCTCGGTGGAGCGTCTGAGCCATGCCGCCCACCGTCTTGGCCCAACCAAAGGGCTCCTCGATCTTCTTCCGGCACCGCTGTGACAACGCGTAGCCGGCATGCTGCGTGGTCCGCCCGTCGATGGCGGAATACCGGGCCTTCTGCGCGACATGCGGGGTCACGACCATCCGTCTGAGCGCGGCGACGAAGTCGGCGCTGTCATAGCCCTTGTCAGCTCCAAGCGTCAGGCGCCGGGTTGAACCGGGCGAATGCCGGTTGATCATCTCGAGCGCCGCCCTGCGCTCACCGCGGCCGTCGGCATGGGTCAGGTCTGCCTGCACGACCAGGCCGTTGCGGTTCTCCATCAGCGTATGCCCCATGAAGCACAGCATGGCCGCCGCGCCCGGGGATTTCTTGTAGAGCCGCGCATCGGGATCGGTGCTTGAAGCATGCGTCGCGTTCGAGCGCTTTTCGCCCCGGAAGTTCACCTCTGCGTTCCGGGTCTGGCGGGGCGTGTCGGGCATCGGCTGGGTCTCAGTCTGTTTTAGGCCGTCGGGGTCTGCGGAGGTTGCGCCGGATGGTGGCGGTGGTGGCCCGCCGGGATCATCGTCATGCGGCGGCGGAGGGGGATCATTCGGCTGGAAGCTCTTCATGGAAGCCCACGCCTTGATCAGGGTGCCATCGACCGAGAAGTGCTCGTCGGACAGCAACGGTGTGACCTCCGGATGCGCAAGGATCGCGGCCATCAGCTTGCGTGACATGTCGGTCGTCAGCAGACGGTCGCGGTTCTTGCTGAACACCGTTGGGACCCAGACCGGGTCGTCGATGCCAAGCCCGACGAACCAGCGGAACAGCAGGTTGTAATCCATCTGCTCCATCAACTGCCGCTCCGAGCGGATCGAGAACAGGATCTGGAGAAGGCTCGCCCGGATCAGCCGCTCCGGCGCGATGGAGGGACGGCCGAAATCCGTGTAGAGCGCGTTGAACTCGGCATCGAGGCTCGCCAGCGCGTCGTTCACGATCTGCCGGATCTTGCGGAGCGGATGACCCTCGGGAACCCGTTCCTCAAGGTCCACATAGCTGAAAAGCGTCCCGCTTGCCTCGTCCGTTCCGCGCATCACACCCGCCTCCGTCTCCGTGACAGGGGTGAATCATGTTCTCGAAACCGCGTCGAGGCCGGCCTTTTTCAGATGCCGTAATGGGCGGGCCGCGCCGGTTGGCGGGGTCGGTGGCTGTCCCCCAGTATGAAGCTGTGACGGGGTCCGCAGACGCGGCCCCAAGGGCCACAAAGGGAGACAGCCATGGAACAGTATGTCGGCATCGACGTGTCGCTGGAAGAGTCGAGCGTCTGTGTGATGGATCGCACGGGCAAGATCCAGCGGGAGGCGAAGGTAGCGAGCGACCCGGAGGCGCTTCTGTACTTCCTGGGGCGCCTGGACCATCCGGTGACGCTCCTCGGCATGGAAGCCGGGCCGTTGTCGCAGTGGCTCCATGCCGGCTTGACGGCGGCGGGTGTCGAGGTGGTTCTCATGGAGACCCGGCAGGTGAAGGCGGCACTATCGGCGATGCCGATCAAAACAGACCGGCGCGACGCTCGCGGGATCACGCAGCTCTTGCGGATGGGATGGTTCCGACCGGTGCACTGCAAGTCCGCCTCGGCTCAAGAGGTGCGCGCTTTGCTGACGGCGCGCAAGCAGCTCCAGAAGAAGATGCTCGACATCGAGCTCGGTCTCCGTGGTGTGCTCAGGGGCTTCGGGCTCAGGATCGGCAAGATCAGTAGGGGCCGCTTCGCCCGGCGGGTGCGGGAGCTGGCGCACGGCAATCCGATGCTCGAACAAGTGTCAGCGGCGATGCTGCGCGCGCGCGACGCGCTGCAGACGGAGATGACGGCGCTCGACAAGCGCGCACGCGATCTTGCGCGGGATGAAGCGACCTGCCGCCGGCTGATGACGGTGCCGGGAGTGGGCGCGCTGACGGCGCTAACCTTCATGTCCGCGGTGGACGATCCTGGCCGCTTTCGCTCATCGAAACGGGTCGGAGCGCATTTCGGTCTGACCCCGAAGAAGCACCAATCCGGCGAGACGGACATCACCGGCGGAATCACCAAGGCCGGCGACGGAATGGTGCGCTCGATGCTCTACGAGGCGGCGCAGGCGATGCTGACCCGGACGCAGAGCTTCTCGCGGCTCAAGGCGTGGGGCTTGCGAGTTGCACAGCGGCGAGGGCGAAACCGGGCAATCGTCGCCGTGGCGCGGAAGTTGGCCACCGTTCTCCATCGCATGTGGATCGACGGCTCGACGTTCCGCTTCGGCAAGGAGGTCGTCCGGACCGGCTGAGCCCATCGGAAAAGGTTTGAGCCGGCACTGGGCTGCCGGTTCTTAGAGGTCCCGTCGCCGGGACGCGAACCTCGATGACGCCGGCAGGTTGCTCGTGACACGTCCTCGGCCGTGGAGCACGCTTTTCAGATAGGCGCTCGGGGTTCACCTGGATGGCATGATGTGGCGGCCGCGCGCCGACCACGAACGGAAGCATGAAACCGGCGACGTGTGACACTCGGGACTTGACCAACCAATGCCCATTACGGAAGCAGCCTGTTAAACGTGTTTTCCCGGGAAGGGATAGAGGCGTTCGGATGTGCCAGCCTTCATGATGAAGCCCGGCACGTCGTGTCCGAGTATTTCTGGCAAGTCCTTTGAGATTTTGACGAGCGATGCGAGGTCGCTTCCCGTTTGGACTCCGCACTGGTGAAACATGTGCACGAGGTCTTCAGTGCAAACATTGCCCGTAGCGCCTGGCGCGTAAGGGCAGCCGCCGATTCCGCCCAAGGAAGTATCGAAGCTGCGGATTCCGGCATCATAGGCTGCGAGCGCATTGGCGATGCCCATGTCGCGCGTGTTATGAAGGTGCAGCGTCAAGGGCAACGTCGGGTGGTGGCTGAGGATGGTGGATACGACCTCGGAGACGTGGCGCGGATTGGCTACCCCGATCGTGTCAGCAATGGTGATGCCTTCGATCCCCAGCGCGAGGTATTCCTCGATCCCCCAGAGAATGCGGTCCAAGGGCTGGCGCCCGTCGAAGGGGCAACCAAATGTCGTCGCCAACGTCCCGTTCACAAAAACTCCGGACCCCTCCATCACGCGCATGATATCGGCGAATTGTTCTAGCGACTGCGCGCAGGTCATGCGCATGTTTGCGAGGTTGTGCTGCTCTCCTATGGACATCACGAGGTTTACTTCATCGATGTTGCTTTGAAGGGCACGCTCGGCCCCGCGCACGTTCGGCACCAACGCCGTGTAACGAACACCGGGGACGCGCTCGATGCCCGCCAGCACTTCTGCAGCGTCTCGGAGATTCGGGATCGCCCTGGGTGACACGAAAGAGGTGACCTCCAGCCGTCGGATGCCCGTGCGCGACAGTCTTTCGGCAAGGCGGATCTTGTCCTCGGTCGCAACGAATTCCGGTTCGTTCTGAAGGCCGTCGCGCAGCACGACCTCGTTGATCTCTACCTTTTCCGGCTGTGCAGTCATGGTCGTGTTCCTACGATTACGGTCGACGAAACATAAGCAATCGCGCTTTGACACATCAACAGAAATTTTAACTGATGCATCAGTTGACAGGGCAGGGCGCAGCTGGCAGCTTGACGCTTGAAACCGAATCTGATGTATTTTCTGATGCATCACAGGCCTTGGAGAGAGCGGTGATGCGATGCGGAGGGCCTATGACCGAACCGGCAAAACAGATCGCAGAACTCGTGGCGCGTGCACGCCATGCTCAGGCAGTGCTGAACAGCTATACGCAGGATCAAGTGGACCTGATAACAGGCGCCATCGTCTATCACCTGTCGCAGCCAAAAATGGCTTCACACATCGCCGAAATGGCCTTTGAAGAGACCGGCATGGGGCTAGTCGAGAGCAAGCGCGCCAAGCTGGCGCAAAAGATGCCAGCGATCTTCCACGACATCCGCAAGGAGCCGACCGTCGGCGTCATCGACCGCGACACGGCGAACGGGATCACCACCATCGCGAAGCCCTACGGCGTGATCGCCGCCCTCGTGCCCAGCACGAACTGCGAGGCAACGCCGATCTTCAAGGCGGTCCTGGGCATCCGCGCCCGCAATGCCGTGATCTGCGCTCCGCATCCGGCCAGCAAGAAAACGACTCTTTACGTGGTCGAGGTCATCCGGCAGGTGCTGCGCGCCATGAACGCGCCCGAGGACCTTGTACTCTGCATCGAGACCCCCTCGAAAGCGCTGGCTGGAGAACTGATGGCACAATGCGACGTCAGCATGGCGACAGGCTCCGGCGACATGGTCCACGCGGCCTATTCGGCGGGCAAGCCCGCCTACGGCGTGGGGGTCGGCAACGCCGCCGTCATCGTCGACGAGACGGTCGACCATGCAGAGACGGCAGAGAAGATTCGCATCGGCAAGACCGGCGACAATGCCTCGGGCTGTTCGGCGGAAAACTCGATCATCGTGCAGTCCAGCATCTATGACGGTTTCCTGACGGCTCTTGAAGCCGAGGGGGCGCACATCGCCTCCGACGAGGAAAAGGCCAAGCTGCGCGCGGTGCTCTGGGAAAATGGCCATGTCTCGCGAAAGGTCGTGGCCCGTCCCGTGGAGGAGATCGCCGCCGTCGCCGGGATTGAATTGAAGCCGGGCACGCGCTTCTTCGTGGTGGAAGAAACCGGCACCGGCGCGGATCATCCCTTCTCGGGCGAGAAGCTGAGTCTCGTCCTGACCTGTTACAAGTACGACAACTTCGACGAGGCCATCGGTCTAGTGAATGCCATCACGGAGTACTCGGGGTCGGGCCATTCCTGCGGCATCCATTCCAACGACGCCGATCGCATCCTGCGCCTCGGCCTCGAGACGCGCACCTCGCGGGTCATCGTACGCCAGCCACACGGTGTGGCGAACTCAGGAAGCTGGGCGAACGGCCTTGCCAAGACTTTCTCGCTTGGCTGCGGAAGCTGGGGCGGCAACTCGATCTCCGAGAACGTGACGCAGAAGCACTACTACAACACGACCCGCATCGCTGAGCCGCTTGGCCACCCGGTGCCCGACGACCAGGCGATCTACGGCGCGCTTCTTGACCGGATCGCCGCCATGCGCATCGGCGCGGAGGCCTGACACTATGCATTTTGCCCTGCGGCCACAGCTCCACGGCCATGAAACTTTTGCAGCGTTCGCCGAGGCGCAGACCCTTGGCGCGCGGGACCTGATCTTCACTCAGCGCATCCTTCACAAGACGTTCATGCAGGACAGCGCCGCTCAGGTCCTTTTCTACGACGACTTTTGTGATGGCGAGCCGACGGACGTCGCCGTGGACGAGATGTTGACGGCTATCCGCAAAATGGATTTCGACCGGCTCGTCGCGATCGGCGGTGGATCCATCCTAGACAGCGCCAAGGTGCTGGCACTGGATTCCGAGGTCGATGTCGCGGGGCTCTTCGAGGCAGGCGTGCAGCCGAGCCGCAAGGCGGGGCTGATCCTCGTCCCAACCACCTGCGGCACGGGCTGCGAGGTAACCTGCGTTTCCGTCTTCGACTTCCCTTCCATCGGTAGCAAGATTGGCAAGGCCTTTGACGCCGGTTTCGCGGATCACGCGGTTCTCGTGGACGAGTTCCTGTCGAAGATTCCCTACCCCGTTTTCGCCACCTCCTCGGCCGATGCGCTGGTTCACGCGATGGAGATCTACCTCGCGCCCAAGGCCACCCCCTACACAGACATGTTCTGCATGGCCGCGATCAAATCGATCCTTGAGGGCTACATGCGTATCGTCGAACACGGGCGCGAATCCATCCAGCAGGACGCGCGAGCCTACCTTATCGCAAGCAACATGGCCGGGATCGCCTTGGCCAACGTGCTTGCGGGGGGCGTTCACGCCATCGCGATGCACTTCGGCAGCGTTCATCACGTGCCTCACGGAGAGGCGACGCGGCTCTTCCTGCCGCCCGTATTCAAGATCTACTACCGCAAGGCGCCCGAGGGAAAGATCACCGAGATCGCTCAATTGATCACGGAAATTCTCAAGGTGCCGCAGGACGGTACGAACCCCTTCGACGCGCTGGACTCGCTTTTGGCGAAGGTCGTTCCGACCAAGCGCCTGGACGAATACGGCATGACCGAGGGCGACCGCCGTCCCTACGCGGCAAAGGTCATCGAGACCCAGCAGCGGCTACTTGTAAACAATTACGTCCCCCTTTCGGACAAGGACATCGCAGCGGTATACACCGACCTCATGTGACCGAACTGGCATCTCAGAGGGGGCGTATGGCTCAGAACTTTTCGCGGAAGGCGTACGAAATTCTTCAGGACCAGATCATGACCGGCGCGCTCAGGGCAGGAACGCCTCTCGACACCCATCGCATCGCGGCGGAGTTGGAGATGAGCATCACGCCCGTCAGGGATGCGATCAAGAAGCTCGAGGCCGACGGCCTGGTCGAGGTGCTTCCACGCTCGGGAACGTTCGTGCGCCACTACACGATCGAGGACCTGATCAAGGGATATGAGCTGGTCGAGGGACTGGATGGCATGGCCGGCTACCTGGTGGCCGAGAAGGTGAAGGCAGGCGAAATCGAGGGCGGAAAAATCGATGCGCTTCTGACCCCGCTCGTGGATGAGATGGAACGGAATCTGTCTCGCGATCAGGTCCGGACCTGGGCGGACCTGGACAGGCAGTTCCATGGGGCAATTTTTGAGATGGCGGACAATCCGCTGCTCGCCAACGGCTACAAGTCGGCGAGAAACCAGATGCGGTCGGTGCTGTCCTTCATCAGCCCCGTCCATGTCGACCGGGCGAATTCGGTGAAGGAGCATAGGCTCATCGTTGCTGCAATCACGGCAGGCGACTGCGAGCGGGCCCGGAAGACCTGTCAGGATCACAGGCACCTTATCCGGCAGATCCTGAAGACCTTACATGGTGAATGTCAAACATAACGGAGGAGTGAGACATGGCTACCAGAATGACTGCAATCGCGGCGGGGACCATCCTGCTGGCGGGAGCTGTACAGGCCGAGGACGTCATCTTCGCGCATGGCGAAAACCCGGGCAACCCGCGCTACATTGCTGCGGAGAAATGGGCCGAGCTCTACTCGGAATGCACCGGATCCTCGGTGAACGTCGCCCCTTCGGCGACCATGGGAGACGACGTGGAAATGCTGACCTCGGTTGGCGCTGGCATCATCCAGATCACCGCCAATTCCCAGGGTTCCTTCAGCCAGATCGTGCCCGAGATCGGTCTTTTGGGTCTTCCCTTCCTGTTCCCCGACCTCGAAACTGCATGGGCAACCGTCGATGGTGAGGTTGGGAAGATGATCGACGAAAAAGCGCATTCGTCCGGCTTGAAGGTCGTCGGCTACTGGGACAATGGGATCCGCCATATCACGCACCTGTCCAAGCATATGCTGGAACCGGCAGACCTTGCAGGCATGCGTATCCGCACCCCTCCGGCGGAGATGACCGTCGACATCTTCGAGGCGCTCGGTGCGTCACCGGCTCCTTTGGCGTGGTCCGAGGTGCCTTCGGCGCTTCAGTCGGGCGTATTTGAAGGACAGGAAAATCCCCTGACCAACATATACTTCGCCAAGCTTCACGAGATCACGCCTTACATTACTCTGACTGGCCACATGTACGAGGCTTCGCCGGTCGTCGTCGGCCTGGCATGGTGGGAAGGCCTGGACGAAGCGACCCAGACTTGCGTTACTGATGCCACACGCCAAGCCGGCACACTGCAGCGCCAGCTGAATAAGGAAGGTAACGAGCAACTTCAGGCCACGATGGAAGAGGAAGGGGCGGTCTTCGCGACCGCCAACCGCGAAGCCTTCGTCGAGGCGACTGCCTCTGTCTATGACAAGTATGCGGAAACGTATCCGGATCTGGTCGCGGCCCTGCGCGAGGCAGCGCAAGGGCAATGAGCCAGTCTTCTTCGGAAGCGACAGGGGGGCGGCAGCGCCCCCTTGTCCATAGATTCCTGACACTGTGCCGAGTGCTGACCCGCGGGCTCGACATCAGCGCACGCGTGATTGCGGTCGCGGCCATGGCCATCATGTTTACCTTGCTGCTGATGAACGTCGTGTTGCGCTACATCTTCACGACTGGCATCCCCATGGCCTATGAGGTCCATGCGGTGCTGTTACCGTGGCTAGTGGCTGGTGGGCTGGTCGTGGCCTCAGCGAAGAACTGCAACATCGCTGTGACCTTGCTGCCCGACCTCGTGCCCACCGCGATGCGGCGCCTCATCCTCATCATGGTGCAAGCTCTCATGCTGCTGATCGCCGTCTCAATCCTATGGAGTGGCCAGCCGATCCTGCGCGCCTCGACCTTCCAGTCGTTGTCGACGCTGGGGATCAAGCAGGTCTGGGGCTACGCAAGCCTGCCATATTCCTTCGCCTGCGTAAGCGTGATCGCTACATGCGACCTGCTGCGCCTCATCCTGCGGGACGAGACCCTGGAAGAGAGTCTCGCAACGCCCACGAGTCTGAGTTGATCAGACCCTGACAGGAAAGCCTCGACCATGTCTGCGACAATGATCTGGATGTTCGTATTGCTGCTGCTCGGCGCCGTCCCGGTGGGCTTTGCCATCCTCGGTGGCGTTGCCGGCGCGCTCTGGCTCGACGGAAAGTCGATGGCCGTACTGGCGCAGCGGCTCTATTCCCCGACGCAGAGCTTCCCCATGCTGGCGATCCCCTTCTTCATCCTTGCCGGCAACCTGATGATGTCCGGCAAGTTCGGCACGTATCTCGTCAACACCGCACGCCTTCTGGTGGGCCGCTTCAAGGGCGGCATGGGGCAGGTGTCGGTGCTTGGCTCGGTGATGTTCGGCGGCGTCTCCGGCTCGGCCGTGGCCGACGCCACGGCGCTCGGCAACGCGCTGATCCCCGTTCAGAAGCAAAGCGGCTATCCCCCCGCCTTTTCGGCAGCGGTCAACGCCTCCTCCTCCACCGTCTCGGTGCTGATCCCGCCGTCGATCCCATTGATCCTCTACGGGCTGATCGCCAACGTCTCGATCGTCGACCTCTTCGTCGCTGGCATCCTGCCGGGGGTGCTGCTGGCGGTGGGCATGATGGGGACGGTGGCACTGGTCGGCAACCGGCGCAGCCTGCCGCGCGCTCCACTGGAAGGAGGTTTTTCTGCCTTCAAGGGGCAACTGCTCATTGCTCTGCCCGCCATGTTAATGCCTGTTTTCGTGATCGGCACGCTTCGCTTCGGCATCGCCACGCCCACGGAAGTCAGTGTCATGGCTGTGGCTTACGCGATGGCCGTCAGCGGGTTTCTCTACCGTGACCTGTCGTGGCGCGTACTGTGGGAATCCTCGGTCGCCACGGTGATGATGACGGGGGCAGTGATGATCATCATCATGGCCTCCTCAACGATGCAGTGGGTGCTAACGCTTGAACGGGTGCCGCAGCATTTGGCGGAATGGGTCAGTCTGACCTTCTCGCAACCGTGGATGGTCATCATGGCCCTCAATGTGGTGATGCTGCTCGTAGGGACCGTGCTTGACCTTCCGGCCGCTGTTCTGCTGCTGGGTCCGATCTTTGTCGGCATCGGTCAAGCAATCGGGCTGGATCCGGTGCAACTGGGGCTGATGATGGTCGTCAACCTTTCGATCGGACTTTACACGCCACCCGTTGGGACGACACTGTTCATCTCATCGGCAATCGCGCGCGTGGGTGTCGGGGCAACTGTGAAAGCACTGCTGCCGTTTTACTTGGTGTCTATGCTGGTGTTGCTGCTGATTTCGTATCTGCCTATGCTGACTTTGTACTGAGGGCGGCTGGCGCGGGATATGCGCCAGCTGATCAGACCCGGGAAATGTCATTCCCAGCGATAGGTTTTTGCTTACGGGGGGATGTTGTGCGTATATGTTCCGCGTGTACATTTCAGCTCGCTAATTCCTCCCGGGCTTATGTAGTTATTGCACACGGGGGCTTGCACTGTCGCAGTTCATGCCAATTTGGACGGCATGCCAAAGTCGAAGTTTTCCTTCTCAGAGATCGTGAGGCAGACCGGAACAGAAGAGCAGGCCATCGCGTTCGCGGAACGTCTCCGCTGGGGAGACCGGATTACCTGCCACAGGTGCGAGTCTCAGGACATCTCCAGGATTGCAGGCAGACCGGGCCGGTACCGGTGTCGGAACTGCCGCAGGCAGTTCTCTATCCGCACCGGGACACCCATGGAGTGCTCTCGCCTGCCGGCGTCCCTCTGGATGCGCGCCATGTGGCTCATCCTCTCCTCCACAAGAGGCATCTCGTCGACGAAACTCGGCGAGATGCTGGGCATCCAGCAAAGGTCGGCCTGGTTCCTCGCCCACCGCGTCCGCGCGATGATGGCCCGGGTCGTGAGCCCGCCCATCTCCGGCGAGATTGTCGAGATGGACGAAGTCTATGCCGGCGCGCCGCCACGCCGGCGACAGGGCGGACAGCCCACCGGCGTGGCGTCCGGTCGAGGGCCACGCCGACCGCTGGTATTGACGGCGGCCGCGCGTGGTGGCGAGGCCCGATTCCGCGTGATCGCCAGCCATGGCCGCAAGGACATCCAATCCGCGGCCGAGGCCATGATCGGTGCCGCGGGCACCGTCATGACGGATGCGCTCCCGGCCTACGGCTACCTCGCGGAGACGCGGCGCTCGGTGACGCATTCGGCCAAGGAGTACGCCAGGACCGATCCGGACGGAACTGAAGTACACGTGAACACCGCCGAGAGCTGTCACGCTGATCTGCGCCGCATGGTGATGGGGGTCCATCACTGGATCAGCCGGAAACACCTGGCGCGCTACCTCGCCGATATTTCGTTTCGAAGATCGAGACGTGAAACGGACGTACTGTCCTGGCTGTCATCGGCGATGTCCGCCCGAGGCAGGCTCAGATACGAAGATCTTGTGGGTTTTGTTCATTGAGCGGGTTCCAATCTGTTCTGGATTGTTGTACATGACCCTCAATGTGCACTACCGCCCGTTCCAGGATTGAACCGAGCCGACGTGAGAGTCGCGATCTCCGCGATGGTGGGTGGGCTGGCGCGGAACCTGTTCCGGCAAAGAAGAAAAAGGACAAGATCAAACGCGCCGATGTGTTCGAGGTCCCGGCAAATGCCTGCAAGATCGAGGCGGTCGAGCAGCTCTGGGTCAACTGGCAAAAAGGTCTGCGCGCCGAGGCCCTGGTTGCACGGCGCGACGTGATGAGCGGACGCGGCCTCCGGGAAAAGCTTCTCGCCGCCGAGGAAGCGCGCGAACCCGAAATTGTCGCGTCGAAAGCCCGCCTCGGCGCGGCCGAGCAGCAGATGGTGCGTGCGCAGGCCGTCGGCACCATCAAGAGCTGGATCAGCAACCGCGAGAACGAAATCGCCGAGATGATCGAGCGGCGGTACACCCCGAAGCGGTGGCGCGGAAAGGCCCGGCGCCGCTTCGAAGCCCTGCCGGACGACGGACGCCGCGCACTCGAAGACGAATTCGCCGAGTTGAAGGCCGATCTCAGGGCCATCAATGACCAGCAGATGTGGATGGTGTCTCCTGACGCCACCATCCTGCGCAAAAAGGGCGGACAACCGGTCTCGGCCAAGGCGCAGTGGATCGCGCGGAAAATGTTCCTCGGCCTTGCCGCCCGCCGGTCCTGGCCGAAGTTCCGCAACATGGCCATGCGCCTCGACTCCCGGGCGGGCGCCGGTAACCGGTGGCTCGAGCCGGAACAGGACGGGCTTTTTACCTGGTGGATCAATCTCAAGACACCCTCCGGCCGCGTCGCCCTGCCGGTCCGCGGCTGGCGACGCGGCAAGAACAAGACCGGCAAAGGCGCCAATCGCGAAGGGGCCCTCGGCAAGACGATCAACCTCGTTGGCAACGAGGACGGAACACTGCGTGTCGCGTTGGACCGGGACATGACCGAGGTATTCGCGGCTTCCCGGGACGCCTATGAGCCGAAGATCGACGTGCTGGGCCTCGACTTCGGCCTGCGCACCCTCTTCGCGACCAGCGAGGGCGATCTCCTGGGCCAGGGGTACCTGGGCAACATCATGCCGCTCGTCGAACGCGCGGACCGGATCGCCGCCAGGGAGCAAAGAAATGGCCGCAAGCCGCGCGACTGCGCGGCCTACCGGGATGCGATCACGCGCATTCGGGGGTTGATCGAGACCGAGGTGAACCGCGCGCTCAATCTGGCCGTCGAGCTGCACAAGCCGCGCGTGATCGCTGTCGAGAGGCTCGACTTTCGCGGCTCAAACCTGAGCAAGCGAATGAACCGGATCCTGTCGAGCTGTGGCCGCGGCGTGGTGCGCGAGAAGCTCAAGGATCTGACGGATCGACACGGGATCGAGATCCACGAAGTGGATCCGGCCTACACCAGCAAGACATGCTCCAGCTGCGGCTACGTCGATGGCCGCCAGCGCAACGGAGAGAAATTCCACTGCCGCCATTGCGGCAAGAAGATTCATGCGGACGTTAATGGGGCCCGGAACATCGCTGCGGCGGCCGGGTCGGCAGAGGACGCTGGCGGATGTTCCGCCCAGCGCGGCGTTAAGCCCTGCCGCCACCGGAGACGGCCGCGTGTTCCCCTGTCGGTGTCGCGAACGAGAAGCGCAACCCTGCGCGAGATTGTTCGCCGCTTCGATGGGCAGTACCCGAACCTCGCCGCGGTCTCTCGACCAAAACGAGGCAAGGAGGGCACCAGGGAGAGTGCTTGTGATCCAAGGGAGACAAATCCCTACTTCAAGCAACATTCGTTGCGCGAAGAGTATCCGATGTGTGCTGTAAGTACATAATCTCCATTCGTCCGGATATGCGAACTCAAGGATGTAGGTAATGTCATCCAAGGTGCCGCTCAGGATAAGCGGAAAGAAGATAACTTCAGTCGTGGTGCAAAACTAATGGGCTTCGCCCTTCGTTTGGACCTTTGGGGAAGCGGTGTCACGTGGCACCGCGACCTCGCGGCCTGCGGCGCTGGCATCATCACGCGTCCTGGCGACCAAGATTGGCGCACGTTCACAAAGAACTGGCGAAAGGCTTAAGCACCTCCTGTCCGCTCCCAGAATGCCGATTTGCGGCCGTGAACGGCCCGCAGATGCTCCACGAAGGCATCATGGCCCGGGTGTCGCTGGTAATCGGCAATCGAAGCATCCGCCGCCGCACAGGAGGCGAGATGGCGGGCGGCGTGCCCGTAGCGGCTCGACCTGCCGCGCTCGAGCGCGAAGGTGATCATGGCGCGCCAGATCAGGACCGCAGCTAGCGGGTGTTCGCTGCACAGCGCCTCCGCAGCCGGCGTGAGGTTCTCGTAGGCGTTGCCGTCAAGCTCGTCGGATCGGCTGTGCACGAGTCTGGACGCCAATGCGGTATCCGGCCAGGACAGGCAGAACGCGAGCCCGGCCTCGATGGGCGTGTAAGCCAGGACCACATCGCGGGCCCGATCCTCGGCCTCGATATCGTCGAAGTCGGGCAGACGTTTCAGAAGGCCCCTCAATGCATTTGGGCAGAGGCGGCGCTCGAAGCGGGCCCAAAGGGCGTGCCGCAGTTCTTCTTCGCGTCCGAGAGCCTCGAGGCAGGCGAAATGCGCCTCGTTGAGCTCAGGCGTGTCGAACCATGAGCTGTCGCGCGCGTCGCGGTTTAGCGCCTGCCTGACGATCCGGAGCGCCTCCTCGGCACGCCCGGCGTTCAGCAGGCGGGTGGCGGCCTCGGGAGCGATGATATGATAAGTGAGTTGCTCGGCCGAGTATCTTGCGAGCCAGGCGTCGACATCGCCCTGAAGGTCCGCGACATCCTGCAGGATCATCTCGGCCGTCAGGTTTCGGCGATCCCGCGCAAGCGCCTGCTGCCGTTCCGGTTCATCGACGAAGTCATAGATTGCCAGGTCCGTGTCGCTCAGCGGTGCCGTGCGCATCTCCTCGGCAAGGTCCTTGAGACGCTCGAGGCCTGTCTGACCGAGAGGGTCGGCGAGGGCCGGCACCACTTGATCGAATTCGCCATATCCGTTGTCCTGCAGCGCGTCGAAGATCATCTCTGCCAGTTGCGCCGGGTCTTTGGTGATCTTCAGCGAGAGATGTGCGATGACGTCCATTGCCTCGTCCATGACGTCACCGATCAGGCCGTTGCTGTCATCGGTCCGCTCGTGGATGCCGGGTGCGAGGCGTAGCAGGTCCCAGAGGAGATCGAAGGCGATGTCAGGGCTGTCCGGTGCGATCCGGGTCTCGATCAGTCCGGTGAGGTCGGACAGCTCCGTCGCGACCTTCTTTTGCGTCTGTCGCGAGATGTAGCTGCGGGACCGGCGGATCGATGCAAATCGCTTGCGAACGTCCGCGGCCGCGTCCCGCGGGCTCTGCTCGGCTGACAGCGCCATGCGCACCCGCCGTTGTCGCGCCGCGTCTCCCTTGACGGCCTCGAGCAGCAGGTCGGCCAGGACGTCAGGTCCGAGGTCGACGAGGTTCTTCTTGTTGAGGCTCTTCCGGGCCATTGGCGATCCTGTTGGCAGTCGGATCAGTCATGCACCGTGTCGTGGGCGATTACAATCTGCCCCCTGTTTTCAAAGCATCTTGCAACGCTTCCAAACGGCATGGCAGCGATGGTTGAACGATCCGCACCATTCTCATCTCGATGTGCGAGTGGTTTCCTGGCCGTGCCATGCAAACTGTTCTGAAAAGGAAGAGATCACGGTTTCGGCTCCTATCCACTGCCAGGTTGGAGGGCTCAGCCTCTTCCAGGATTTACTCTTGGACCTGCTCGCGGACCCTACACCGCCTGTATTACTCGACCCGTGACGGAACATCGGGCGTCGTCATATTGTGACAAATCCTGCGCAAAAAGTTCGCATCGCATACACGTCGGAGATTCATTCGGATGAAAGTCGTGGGTTGCGCGGCTCGGCCGCAAGCCACAACCCGGAGAAACCCGATGCTGAAAAGCTTCAAGACATATTTAGCAGCGGCTTTCGTCTCGCTGTCGGCGGCCCTTCCGGTCGCGGCACAGGACGAGCGCCCCGACCTTACGGTAGCCGTCAATGACCTTCCCGGCAGCTTGGAAGGTATCGAGGAGATGGGCAATGTTGCCGTACGGATCTCTTACTCGATGTTCGACAGCCTGATCCGCCGCGATTTCCTCGCCGACGGTTCCGGAAGCGCATCCAAACTCGTGCCGGGTCTGGCCGAAAGTTGGACCCGGATCGACGACCGGACGCTCGAGTTGAAACTGCGCGAGGGCGTCAAGTTCCATGACGGCTCGGAACTGACCTCGGATGACGTGGTTTTTTCATTCAGTGCCGGCCGCGGCCATGGCTACGACCCGCTGATCGGCGCCGCCAAGCGCTTCATGCTGACCATCAGCCACATTGAACCGGTGGACAAGTACACCGTACGTGTCGTCTCGAAGGAGCCCGACGTGCTGCTTGAACAGCGCCTCGCAGGCTATGCCTTCTGGGTGGTCGAGAACAAGAATTACATGACGCAGGGCAAGGACGCATTCGCGCGGAACCCTGTCGGCACCGGTCCATACAAAATGGACGAATGGGTCGACGGAGAGTACATCCGCCTTGTCGCCCACGATGATTATTTTGGAGGCGAGCCGACCGCCAAGTCGGTGACCTTCGTGCAGGTTCCTGAAGTCTCGGCGCGGATCGCGGGCCTCGTGTCCGGTGAATACGACATCTCGGTCAACATCCCGCCGGACCAAATCCCTGTCGTGGAAGGCTACGACGATCTGAAGGTTGAGCAAATCGTTCTCGACAACACGCACATGCTGGTCTTCTTCAACGACGGGCCGACCGCGCACAAGGCCGTGCGCCAGGCGCTGAGCCTGGGCATTGACCGCGATCTGCTGCGCGAGGCGCTCTGGGCCGACAAGAACTACACGCCCAACGGCCACCAGCTGCCGGCCTACGAGATGTACATGGAGGACTACCCGGATTTCGCTTACGATCCGGAGAAGGCACGCGAGATTTTGGCCGCCTGCGATTGCTACGACGGTGAAGAAATCGTCTACAAGCTGCCGCTCAACTATTACCTGATGTCGCTCGAGGCGGCGCAGGCGATGCAGCAGATGTGGAGCGAGGTGGGCCTCAACGTGACGCTGCAGCCGGTCGAGAATTGGTCGCAGGTGAACGACCCTGACCAGACCGTCCATATCCGTCCCTGGTCGAATACCCACCGTCTTCCCGATCCGACCGGCAGCTTCGTGCCGCAATGGGGCAAGGAAAGCTGGGTGCAGAACAACAACGAAGATCCGGCGCGCAGCTGGAAGGCGCCCGAGGCATTCAACGACCTGCAGGACGTGATCGTGACCTCGACCGACTGGGATGAGCGCCAGCAAGCGTATCGCGACGCGCTGGACATCTGGGTCGACGAGGCCCCCGGTACGATGCTGTACAACCCGCTGGAAACCTACGCGATGCGTCGCGACATCCAGTGGCAGCCCTACGGCCTCTATTACATGGACCTGCGGCCCTACAACCTGACCTTCGGAGACGCTCCGAACAACTGAGTGCGACCTGGTCTCGGCGTCTTGAACGCCGGGACCGTTCCTCCGATTTCCGAAAGTCCGAAATGCTGTTTTCAGCTGAAAACGTGTCGGTCGAAGTTGACCGTCCCCGTAACTCTCCCGTGCGCCCGGTCCGGGATGTGAGCTTTTCGCTCGAGGCCGGCATGACCCTGGCGTTGGTCGGCGAGTCCGGTTGCGGCAAGTCGATGACCTGCCTTGCGATCGCGGGCCTTCTGCCGAAGCGTGGGCGGGTCGCCGGTGGCGCGCTGCGTATCGAGGGACGCGACCTCTGCGCGCTTTCCGAGAAAGACGCCCGCACCCTGCGCCGCCGCAGCCTGTCCAGCGTCTTTCAGGATGCCACGGGCGGGTTGAATCCGGTCCGTTCTATCGGTTGGCAGGTGGCCGAGGCCGTCCGCCTGCGCAAGGGCGCCACCAGACGGGAGGCGCAGGCCGAGGCGGTACGTCTTCTTGGCCGTGTGGGCCTGCCAGACCCCGAGCGGCGCGCCCGGGAATATCCGCACCAGTTCTCCGGGGGCATGAACCAGCGCGCGATGATCGCGCTTGCCATCGCCGGGAACCCGAAGCTTCTGATCGCCGACGAGGCGACGACCGCGCTCGACGTCACGCTGCAAGCCCAGATCCTCGACCTGATCGCCGATCTTCGCGAGAGCCTCGGCATGGGCGTGATCTTCGTCACCCACGACCTTGGTCTCGTGGCGCAGAATGCCGACCGGGTGGCGGTCATGTATGCCGGTCGCGTCGTGGAGCGCGCCGATGTGGCCGACCTCTTCGCCGCACCGCGTCACCCTTACACGCGGGGATTGCTGGCGTCGCTGCCGGAGCGCCAACGCAAGAACGAGAGACTTTCCACTATCCCGGGCACGGTGCCGACCATCGACGCGCTTCCGCCGGGCTGCACCTTTGCGCCCCGCTGCCCGCGCGCGAGCGAACGGTGCGCGGCGGATGTGCCAGAAATGGCTCTGGGATATGCCTGCCACCATCCGCTGACGCCCGCGCCCGCCCCGGTCGTGCGGCGCGAGAGAGAATACTCATGACCGCACTTCTGCACGCCGAAAGCCTGCGCAAATCCTACCAGGTGGGGCGCAGGAGCCTTTTTCGAAAGGCTCGCCGGTTCAACGCCGTGGATGGGGTCTCACTCACGCTCGAGCGGGGCGAGACCCTGGGGATCGTGGGCGAGTCCGGGTGCGGCAAGTCGACGCTCTCGCGCCTCGTGCTGGGGCTCAGCCCTTGCGATGAAGGCGGCGTGGTCTTCGACGGGACGCCGTTGCCCGGTCAAGATACCGAAGCGTGGCGCCGCCTGCGTCGCAGGGTCCAGCTGATCTACCAGGATGCTGCAGGCGCCCTCGACCCGCGTCAAACCATACGCACCCAGATCGAGGAGCCGCTGCGGATTCATGGCCTTCCGCTGGAACGTGCCCAGAAGGCGATGGCAGACGTGGGGCTTGTTCCCGCAATGGGATCGCGGCACCCCTTCGAACTGTCGGGCGGCCAGCTCCAACGCGTGGTTATCGCCCGCGCCTTGACGCTCAATCCGGATCTGATCGTCATGGATGAACCGGTCTCGGCGCTCGACGTGTCCATTCAGGCCCAGATTGTGAACCTGATCCAGGATCTGCAGCGTGATCGGGGGCTGGCATATCTTTTCGTAACCCATGATCTGTCTGTGCTGCGCCACGTCTCGGATCGGGTCGCCGTCATGTACCTAGGAGAGGTGGTCGAGGAAGCGCCGCGCGACGCATTCTTCGACGGTGCCCTGCACCCCTATGCCCGCGCGCTTCTCGAGGCGGTGCCGGTCCCCGATCCGGCCAGGCGCAGCCGGGCCGCACCCCGCATCGGCGATCCGCCGAACCCGGCGGCGCCTCCGCCGGCCTGTCGCTTCCATCCGCGCTGCCCGTTCGCAACGGACGTATGCCGCGCTGAGCGCCCCGCGCTGCGCGATTTCGGAGGCCGACGAGCCGCCTGCCACCGCGTCGAGGAATTGTCACAATGACCTGGATTTCGCTGAAACTCCTCCGGGCCCTGGTCACGATGTGGCTTGTGCTGACCTTTGTATTTTTTGTCCTGCGCCTTTCCGGCGATCCGACGATGGTTCTTCTTCCAGATGACGTCGACCAGGCAACACGGGACTTTTATCGTGCAAAATGGGGTCTGGATCTACCCCTGTGGGAGCAATACACCTCCTACCTCCGGGCGCTTCTGCAAGGCGACTTCGGCGTTTCGTTCCGCAACAACCTCGACGCCTTCCAGGTGGTGTGGGAACGCGTTCCGAAGACTGCGCTCCTGGGGCTCGCCTCCATCGCGGTCGCCTTGCTGATCGGCATGCCCCTTGGCGTTCTTGCCGCGGTCTATCGCAATAGCTGGCTGGATCGCATCGTCATGAGCATCGCTGTCTTCGGCTTCTCGATGCCGAATTTCTTTCTCGGCATCCTGCTGATCCTGATTTTTTCCTTGAAACTTCGGGTGCTTCCTTCGTCCGGCTCCGGCACATGGCAACACCTCATCATGCCGGCCGCAACGCTGGGCACGGGGTTCGCCGCGCAGATCGCCCGCTACACGCGATCTTCGATGATCGAGGTGCTGTCGAAGGCTTACATGCGAACGGCGCGCTCCAAGGGCGCGAGCCTGGGGCAAAGGGTTGTGCGCCACGCGCTTCCCAATGCCTCGGTGCCGGTCGTCACCGTCCTCGGCATAAAAATCGGGGAAATGCTGGGCTGGGCTGTTGTGACCGAGACAGTCTTCGCATGGCCCGGGATCGGGCGACTGCTGACCAGTGCCGTGGCCACGCGCGATCTCGCGGTCGTCCAGTGCATCATGATCATCCTCGCTTTCACCATGGTCATGGCCAACATGCTGGTCGACCTGATCTATGGCTGGCTCGACCCGAGGGTCCGCGTGGGACGGAGGGCACAGGCATGAGCGTTATTGACTCAGTTGGCCCGGGGCGCACCCGCAGGTGGCTAGCAGGGCTTTCCCAGCTTCCTGTCGTGGTGATCTGCGCCATGTGCTTTATGGCCCTCATGCTCTTCGTCGCGGCCTTTGCCCAGCTCGTGCAGCCATACGCGTTCGACCACGTGGACCTGATGAACCGGATGACCCCGCCTGTTCCGCTGTCGGGCGCTACCTGGACGCATCCCCTGGGAACTGACACCCTGGGGCGCGATTTGCTGTCGCGGCTTCTCGTTGCTGCCCAGACATCGATGCTCCTTTCGATCCTCGGAACGGTTCTGGGAGCCGTCATGGGCATCGCGCTGGGGTTTGTCGCAGCGCACAAGGGCGGACTCTGGGACGAGGTCATCATGGGGCTGGTCGATTTCCAAGCCGCCATGCCGTGGTTCATCATCGCGCTCGCCATCCTCGCCTTCATGGGGAATTCCATGGTGATTTTCATCGGGATCATGGCGCTCTACGGATGGGAGACCTACGCCCGCATCACCCGGGGCTTGGTTCTGTCTGCTCGCGAACAAGGTTACGCTCTGGCGGTCCGAGGGCTTGGAGGGAAGCCTTCGCGCGTCTATGTGCACCACATTCTGCCCAATATCGCGGGCCCGCTGATCGTACAGCTGACGATCAATTTTCCCAGCACCATTCTGTTCGAGACTTCGCTCAGTTTTCTCGGCCTCGGAATACGGCCGCCGATGACATCGCTCGGCCAGATGCTGGGCGACGGGCGCGACTACCTTATCAATGCATGGTGGCTCGCCGTGATCCCCGGAATGGTGATTTTCCTAACGACACTCAGCATGTCGGTCCTGGGTGACTGGCTGCGTATCAAACTCGACCCATCTCTGGAGACCTGAGACATGACAGCCACCGATATCCTTACCCCCGAAACCCCGGCTGGCGCCGTCCGTATCGCCGCGGTTGGTTTCAACACCGGGGCCGAAGCCGATCTGGACCGTCTCGATGCCCGTCTGGCGCACATGACGGAGATCGGATGCAATGGTGCCGAGATCACCGCGACCGGGCTGGACGCCGTGGTTTCGTGCCGGCTACTCCCGGAACGGGTAGCCCGCATCCGCGAGATCATGGCCCGCTATCCATTGAATTATTCCATGCATGCGCCCATCGCCATCAACCTCATGGACGAGGAGCACGGTGATCTGATGCAGCGCGCTGCGATGGTGTCGATGGAACTCGCGGCCGAGATTGGCGCAGGTGCTGTCGTTATCCACCCGGGGCGTTGCCATCCCGCTGCCTGGGCCGAACGTCGCGAGGAGCTGCTGGCGCGCGAACTCGAGCGGTTGGCGCCCGTGGCAGCGCACGCCCGGAACCTCGGCACTGCCATCGCATACGAAAACATCTCGCCCAACCGGCGGGTGATCGAGGGGCTTGAGACCTCATATTCTCTGGATCCGCGACAGCTTGCCGATCAGCTTTCGATGCTCGACCATAAGGCGGTTTTCGCATGTCTCGACATCAGTCACGCCCAACAGGGTGCAGTGCTGTGTGGCTTCGACATGATCGAGGCATGCGTCGCGTTGGGGCCCTGGATCGGACACATCCACTACTCCGACAGCACCGGCGTGCCGGCAACCTTCCCCTACACACACGAGGGTGAAAAGCACTTCTTCGGTGTCGGCGACATGCATGCGCCGCGCGGCATGGGGTCGGTGGACTTCGACGCGCTGGCCGACCGACTTCCGGTACGCTCGGGCACCCGCGCGGTCATCGAGATCAAGCGCAACTTCCACAGCCACGCGGAGCGGGCAACGCTTCGCGCTGCACAGGACTTTGCGGCAAGGGTGAACGCGGCATGAGCCCCGTTGTCGAAAAGGCGGTCGTCGTCGTCTTCGACGGACTGCGTCCGGATCTCATCGACGAGACGATGCCCAACCTGCAGGCCTTTGCAGCCGAGAGCCTGAATTTCGCGAACGCGCGCTCAGTCTTCCCGTCGCTCACGCGGGTCTGCACCACGTCTCTTGCCACGGGGACGTGGCCAGAGTCGCATGGGATCGTGGGAAACGCCTTCCATCTGCCGCAGGTCTTGCAGGGACGAGCCGTCGATACATCGGACTTCGAACATTTGGCTCGGATCCGTGCGACGCTCGGCGACATCGTGACTGCGGACAGTCTGGGGCATGCATTGGCCCGGGCGGGCAAGAAGATGGCTACGGTACATGCCGGGTCGGCAGGCTCTGCATTCCTTGTGAACCACGAAGCCGCAAAGCACGGTCACTGGACGATTTCCGTCCATGGTGAAGGCAAGACCCAAACACCTGAAGCCGTCCGGCGTGCCGTAGCCGCATGCGGGCCATTGCCGGAGATGGAGATTCCCAAGATCGATGCAACCGGGTACGCTGGCAGGGTGCTGCGCGAGCTTGCTCTTGCACAGGACCGTGCCGACGTCGCGTGGCTCTGGTTACCCGAACCGGACACGTCGTTCCACTTTCGAGAAATTGGATCCGAAGCCAGCCGGAAGGCGCGCCGTGCCGCCGATGCGGTATTCGGAGAAGTTGTCGATTACATCCGTAGTGGGCCGGACGCCGAACGAACGGCCATCCTTGCGCTTTCAGACCACGGTCAGATTTCGACGGATGAGGAAGTCGACCTTGCTGCCGCGCTGACGAGGGAAGGTTTGACGGCGAGCACAACCCCAGACACCGACACAAAGCTCGCCATGGTTAATGGCGCCACCGGCGAGTTGCGGGCTCTGCGTGAGGATCCAGCGCTCCTTCCGGCGACGACCGCGTTCTTGCTGGGGCATCCGAAGGTCGGAGCTGTATTCGCCCGCGACGAACTCTGCGAAAGGCTTCCGGGGGCACTGCCTCAATCCTTGGTTCGGCACGGACACGCACGAGCGCCTGATCTATTTTTTGTCATGCGGTCAGATGATGGACTGGACACATGGGGCTTGCCCGGGCGTCGAGCGTACACCGGCGGCGTGCCGCTCGGCGGGGGAATGCATGGCGGGCTCAATCGCCACGAGATGACCACCACCATGATATGGAACGTACCCGGTGGGCGGATTGGGACCGAAACCGCACCGACCAGTCTGGTGGACGTGGCCCCAACGCTGTCGATGCTGCTGGGGCTGACGCTTGAGGCCGAAGGGCGGGCCTTGCCGGTGGTGGCGGCCGATAGCGTCGATTTCAAGATACTCGAGGAGCCCGGGCAAGGCGGTGATGGCCCGTTTGTCCTGCGGCGTTTTCAGACCGCTGGTCGATTGTACATCGACTGTCTTGAAGCTGCCTGAGCAAGGCTCGGAGACCGATGTCCTCGCTGCACAGAGACTGGCCTGGTAGGTTGCCGGACTCTGTGCACAAGCCGCTCCATTTTCAGAGCTGACGCCGGGAATACAAGTCCAACGGACTCTTCGGGAACCGAAACAGGCCGCCTGGCGTGCATCCATGATTTTGGAAGCCGTGCCGACCGTAAAAAGCTTCCAGTTCCTCCTTGTTGAGGCCCTCGGAGCCGAACGGCTCATGGTAGAGCGCGAGACCGCAGTCAGCTTCGTCGGCGGCATCTACCAAGCGGCGCAGGATGCGATGTGCGATACCTTGGCCGCGATATGACGGCGCGACCCAGATCCCGTGCAGGACGAAGCGCCTGTCCAGGAGCTCGTGCTCGAGGTAAGCGACATTGTCGACGGCATTGAGATAGTACGTGCGCTCTCCGGTTTCGCCGCGAGTTGCCCGGAGGCCTGGAACATCCTGGATCATCGACAGGACTTTTCCGTACTTGCTCTCGGCAAGTTGCTCGGATCGCTGGACGCCCGCTTCCAGGTCACGCACGATGTCGGGATGACGCTTCAAGCAGTAGTGCTGCAGTCCATTTTGCATGGCGACGGCAACAAAGCTGCGCAGATCCGACTTCAGCTTCCTGTTCTCGGCCAGCAACTCGCCTTGACACTGAGCGGGCATGGCAAAATCGCCTAGATTCATCCTGTTCGTGTACGGCATGACGTATCCTCCCCGGAGGATTTCTACGGCATCTCGCAGACTTTGGCACCTCCAAAAATGACCCTACGTCAATCAGGCGTGAAAATCGGCACGAAATGGCCTCCCGCTGCGTTCAGGGATTGCATGTCTGCCCGGAGGGCCCGAGATGCGTTGCAAACGCCGGAAAGTGAGAACCGATGCAAATCGAGGCAGGACCTAGACGACGACCTTCTCTATCGCTCCCGATCCTGCGCACATGCCGCAGCCAGGAGCGCGCAGGGGCGCTGACGCTCGGGAGTCTCCTGGCTGAGCTCGGGGAGACGTCGTTCGCGTGGGCCATCGTCATCTTCTCACTGCTGACGCTTCTGCCTCTACCGCCAGGGTCGTCACTGGTCACGGCCGTCCCGCTTCTGGTTGCAACCGGGCAGATGGCGCTTGGATTTCCGAGCGTGAAGCTCCCCGGTCCCCTCTCCCGGTTTCGCCTCGACCAGGGAAAGATGAGGCAAACCGTGCTTCGATTGCGGCCGATCACCCGCCGGCTGGAGCGCATTCTGCGGGAACGGCACTCGCCACTGCTGGATCGCCGCCATGATCGACTGCTTGGATCGCTGCTCTTCCTGATCGCTTTCGCGCTTTTCATCCCGCTGCCGTTCACGGGCTGGTTTCCGGCGATCTCGCTCTTCGTGATCGGCGTCGGTCTCGTTGAACGGGATGGGGTCGCCACCACTGTCGGCCTCGCAATCGGCGGAGCGTCGGTTGTCCTGACCGCAGGGATCCTGATTTCTCTCGGCCTGGGCGCCGAGGCCATGCTCGATTAAATTGACCGCTTTTGCCAAATTCAAGCTTCTTCGGAAGCGTCCCGCAACCGGATCGAATTCGGAACGATCCGCGGCGTCTTCTCACCGAGGCGTTCCCGGATCTCATCGGCAGACATGGTGGCGTGCGCGTTGGTGAGTTGCCGTTTCCTGGCGCGTTCAATTGCGGAGATCGGCCAAAGCAAGACGCCACCGACACGATGAGCCAGGTCGGCGACCGTCGCTGTGATGCCCGAGACCAACATCAGGATCGCAATCGGGACCCAGACCGGGATCAGCACGACCACCGCGATCATTTCCAGAATTCCGAGTCCCCAGCGACGGAGGACGAACGCCCGGATTTCCGGGCAGGCGCGCGCGATCCGGGCTTCTCGAAGGACTCGTTTTCCCCACATCATCATGCGATCTCTCCCGCTCTTTCGGTGACATCGTCGAGGATCGCGCGCATTTCCTTGCGCGCCTTGAACATCTCCCCGGCGACCTTGTGACGTCCGTCGTCCGCATCCGCATGAAGCAGGCTGTATCTGGCAAGAAGGTCGGTGTACTTCTGGCCAAGCTTCAGGAAACGCTCCATCTCTTCGAGAACCGGCGCGGGCCCGTCCTCGACAGTGCCTTCGTCTTCCGCATCTGAAATTTCGGGATTCTGCTCTTCGAGCGAGAGTTGCTCGGACATCGTGGTGCTCCTCAGTGCTTCCGGGCGGCGGGGGTTTCCGCGCGCTGCATTCGTTTGAGCTCGGCCACGCCCAGCGCGAGCGCGCGGATCAGGTCCCGCCGAGCATCCTTGGGCTTCCAGGCTTTCGGATCCATGCTCCAGGTCCGAGGGATCTCTCTTTCGGGCGCTGGGCGGCCCATTAGGGTATCGGCGGCCTGCAGGGCGTATGTCCCGCCGGCCGCGGCCAGGCGGCCCGCGAAATATCTGTCGTCGTTTTCGGCGGTCCAGCCTTCGACCTCGACCTGGCGCCGGCATTCGTCATCGACCTCGTGGAAAATCGGGTCCAGGTTGTTGGCGCATTCCCCGGCTCCTGCGGTCGCGATCTGGGCTCGAGCCTCGGCGAGGAGCCGGTCCCGTTCGTTCAGGATCTCCTGAAATCGCCGGGTCGACAGGACGACGTAGCCTTGGCGATACGAGATATCGGCGTCCCCGGAGAGAACGGCCTCGATGCTCGAAAGATCGGCATCCGGGGAGGTGGTTTTTTTGGTCATTGGAACTCCTGTGAAAATGGATCCTGAAAATTTTCAGAGCGGCTGCGTTACACCGCTTGCCAAGCGTCCTGAAAACTCATCTCGTCGATGAGCGTGATGT
The DNA here is from genome assembly GCF_000442255.1 of Salipiger mucosus DSM 16094. Lineage (GTDB taxonomy): Bacteria > Pseudomonadota > Alphaproteobacteria > Rhodobacterales > Rhodobacteraceae > Salipiger > Salipiger mucosus. The sequence goes on from NZ_KE557274.1 coordinate 454,856, forward strand.
CGCATTCTGTCTCGAGCCAGGCCCGCGCTCCGCAGCGAAGTTGAGCGCCGTTATAGATCGCGCGGGTGCGACCTTCGAAGGTGACCTCGCGAGCGTAGCGGGTCCGGCCGTCTGGACACTTCACCGTATAGACCGGTCGGTTTCCGCCATCCTTGGCATTCTGACCGATGTGCTGCCGGTTCACATGCACGATGGTCGGCTTGCCGGGCTTGGCCGGAATGGTGGACGTGGTGCTGGTCATGCGCTCACCCCCGAGACCGTTACATCCTGATTTTTCGTTTCACGAAGTTGACGTCGTGCTGCGAGAAAATCCCGAGCCCATTGATCTCGGGCGGCCCACTGTGCCTTGGAGCGGTCATGGGCCTCCAGGGCGGCCCCAGTTTTCCGCAACGAACGCAACATCATTGATACGCGTATCCGTCGTTGCGATGGATCGCCGCGAAGTCGCGAAGCGGGAATGAGCATGGTTTCCGTCCCGCGGCGCGGAGTTCAAAATTACCCTTGGTGCGCGGAGAGATGCGACCTTCTAGCCCGCGCGCCTTGGCGATGTCGCCGGAGCGCCAGCCGTGGATGGGCTTGAGCGGGCGGATCTGAGCGGCGCCCGCCTTGTTGCGGCGGGGCTGGCCGTGTTTGTCAAACACGCCCTTCTGTCGACCACCCTGACCCTTGGCAGAGATAAGCAACGGCTTGTCGGTGCGAAGGGTCAGGGCATCCACGCGGCCGACGGCTGCAGCATCGAGCCAATGAGCCTTGGGCCAGCCCATCCGCTTGCGGTTGTACTTGGTCCTGCCGCCTGTTCCCGTCGTGACAGGCAGCCCCGTCAGCTTCAGTGCGTTGATCAAGACCCAGCGTGTCGAGTTGACCGATGCCGCGTCTCTGAGAGGCTGTTTCGCCTGTTTCCTGATGCGCGCCAGAAGGTCGGGCCTGCCCGACAGGAAGTCCTCGACGGGGCGGTTGCCTTTCTTCTGGTTGCAGGGCTCGCAGGCCAGCGTCAGGTTGCTGACCCTGTTCGAGCCGCCGCGCGACCTGGGTTGGATATGTTCAACCTCGAGCGGGCGGCCCTCTGCCCCGCAATAGGCGCATTTGCGGCCCCATTTTGCGAGTAGATACTCCTTCACTTCGTAGCCTGCCAGATCGCCCTGCTGATACTCGACGCCGCTGATTTCAGGGTTCTGCATCTGCTGCAGATCGAATCTCACCAGTTCCATCGCGATGGAGGCGGCAGGCGCGTAGCGGCAGAACCTGTCCATCCAGGTCATGATCGTTTCGACGCGGTGCATCAGGCTCGGTGCGAGCCAACCCTTCTCACGCTTTCGGCCGGCGTTGTTGATCTGAGCCTTTGTCCTGTAACGTGGCTTGCGGTAGCGCAGCTTGTTCCGCCGTCCACGACGGCGCTCACGGCGCATCTGCAAGCGGTCCCTGATTTGGTGGCCACGATGGGTCAGCTCCCCGCCCCAGATAACCTTGTCACCCTGCACCAGCGCCAGACCCGTGACCTTGGAGCCGGGGTCGATTTTCACTTCAACCGGTGCGGGCTCCGCATCAGGCACCTTCCGCTTGAGGATGATCGTGAAGGGATAACGACGAAACACCGCCGCCTTCCCATCGCGCAGCAACTGCCGCGCTCGTGCTGGCGACGTCGGCGATAAGGGTCGCCGACCGTCATCCAGAACTAAAACATAGTTGGACATTTCTGTCCCTTTCTGGCCCTCAGGCCGTTAAGTTTGCCTCGACAAGGTTACTGGCGCTTTCGTGTGCCCAACTCACTGGACCTTTCAGTCCCTCCCGCTCGCGCGAGAGACTTAAAGCTGGGCGAAAGAGGCAATGGCTGGCGTTCACCAAAGCATTTCATCACGCCACTAACGTAGATTGGATTTCTCCTTTCTTAGTCTGCACCCCACCCGGCGCTCAGAACGCGATGTTGCGTTCGTTGCGCGTTAGGGTGAGGGCCGCTTGCCCGGTTTCCGTCAGGAACCAGAGATTGGACTGGCGGCAGGTGCCGATCTTGACCTTGAGGCCAACCCGGATCCACCCGTTCTTGCGTGCTTGCCTGTGAGCGCGGCGCAACCAGGACTCGTCGGGTGTTGCGCGGGCACCGAACCGATCAGCACCTTCGGCATCCCGGTTTCGGACGAAACGGGCCATCACCTGGTCGATGTATTTCGGTTGCTTGGGCACTTTGCGACCGACGAGCTTCTCGGCCGGCGTCATTTTCTTGGGCATACTCTCTCCTAGTAAAAATAGAATAGAAAAGAATAGGGTGTCTTGTCAACTTATATTCTTTGGTGTACCTCCACCGTGTAAGTTTAGAATGGAGCTCTTGTTGCGACTCAAAGAATTCACGCCCCGAGAGGGTTGGCAGTCAAAGGTCGAGGATACCGGCCTTCCGTTCCACACGGTCGATGGAGAAGTCTACTGGTCAGAGGGCCGAGTATACGAGCTCAGTCCGGGAGAGGTTGACCGGATCCGGCATGCCTCCGACGAGCTCCATGCGATGTGTCTCGATCTGGTGTCTGATGTGGTGGAAACGGAAGCCTTGATGCGACGCTTCGGGATTCCGGAGGTGCACTGGAACATGATCGCCGAGAGTTGGCGGACGGAGCGCGACCGGGGTATTGCCGGCCGGTTCGATCTGGCGCTGGGCGGGGGCGGTGTTCCGAAGATGCTTGAGTACAACGCGGAGACCCCGGGGATGGGGGTCGAGAGCTCGGTGACACAGAGCGACTGGCTCGCGGAGCAGATTGATCTCGGCGTTCTTCCCGGAGATGCCGGCCAGTTCAATACCTTGCAAGAAGCGCTCCGGGATCGGCTTGCAGCGATCTACCCGGCCGGGAGCGACGTGCACTTCACCTGCGCTTCATTCGAGGAGGACTACGCATACACCGAGTTGCTTGGCCGCCTGTTGTTTGAGAACGGATCGACGCCGCACTTCACGTTGATGGACGAAATCAGGATCGATCAGGATGGCCATTTCACCGACGGCAATCAGCGGATCATCCGGGATCTCGTGAAATTCTATGCCTGGGATTTCATGTTCTTCGAGGCGTTCTGCGAAGCGATCCCTGCGAGCGGCTGCCGGATGGTCGAGCCTGCATGGAAATCGATCCTGTCGAGCAAGGCCTTGCTGCCGTTGCTCTGGGAACGTCACCGCGGCCACCCGAACATCCTGAAATCCGCCTTCCTGGATGAGGACGTGGATTTCGACGGGCTCCATTTTTTCAAGCCGCTTTTCTCGGGAAATGGGGAAGGCATCGAGGCGCGAAAAAACGGCCGCGTCCTGGCCCGGGAGGAGCAGGGTGTCATTTTGGAAGGCGCGGCGGCCGGCATTCTGCAGGACGCGACCGACGTTCCCGTGTTTGAGGGAAGCCGTACGCCGCCCGGTGCGCTGTCGCCGGCGCGGAGTGCCGTGATCGGATCCTGGATGGTCGAGGACGCCTGCGTCGGGATGATGGTTGCCGAAAACGACGGTCTGATCGGCGGCGAAGAACGGTCGTTTTCACCTCACTTTATCCTCGACCGGTGACATTGGCGCGGAACCAAGAACAGGTATTCTCAACATGATCATCGCCGACTCCATCGGCTTCGCCGGCACGCATACGATCTGTCGCATCCTCGAGGAGATCCCGAACGCGGATGTCAGTCACGGGTCCAAGAACTTCCTGAAAAAGGGACCGCTCGGGCATGACGACATGACGCTTTCTGATTTTCTCGAGGCGATGAAGGCCAGTGAGGTGGAGGGTCGCCGAGCATACGCGGTGCATTCCGTCTTCAAACCCGGAGAAGCCCGGGCCCTGACGCGTATGAAGGGCGGGCGCCACATGGTCATCGTTCGGGACCCCATCAGACAGATCCGCAGCTGCTATGCATGGATCGTGAAAAAGGTCCTGTCCGGAGACGAGGGTGCCCAGATGCAACTGGTGGCCTTCGACCGGGAGGTCCTGGCGCAATCACCGGTGCGGAACACGTTCCCGAATGCGCTCTTCGCGTTTGCGGTGAACCACGTCATGAGCTTCACGGTCGCGGCGCTGAAGGCCCGATGCGAGACCGTGCAGATGGAGCGGCTGGTCTCCGACGAGGCGTATTTCCGGGAAACCTTTTCTGTTCCGGCGGAGGCGGAGCTCTCGCATTTCTCCGGGCAGGCGGTGCACCAGGCCTCGCACAAGAAAAAGGTCTCCGATCTCGGGGTGGGAGAGCCCGACGAGGATGAAATCATCGGGCTCTTCCAATGGAAGATCGGCGCAGACCACTGAATAGCCCCGCGTTTCTTAGACGCCTTCTTGTCTCAGTTTTTGCTGCCGCTCGAACTCGACAGGCGGCAGCATTCCGTTCCGCGCGTGCTTGCGCTTTGGATTGTAGAACATCTCGATGTAGTCGAACACGTCCCGCCGCGCTTCTTGGCGGGTCCGGTAGGTGCGGCGCCTGATCCTCTCGCGCTTGAGGAGGTTGAAGAAGCTCTCGGCGACGGCGTTGTCGTGGCAATTGCCGCGTCGGCTCATGGAATGCTCGAGGTCGTGGGCTTTCAGGAAAGCGGCCCAGTCTATGCTTGTGAACTGGCTGCCCTGATCCGAGTGGATCAGCACCTCAGCCTTCGGCTTCCTTCGCCATGTGGCCATGAGCAGGGCCTGGAGCACGACGTCGGTCGTCTGGCGTGACCGCATGCACCATCCGACCACGCGCCGAGAAAACAGGTCGATTACGACAGCGAGGTAAGCGAAGCCTTCTTGCGTCCGTATGTAGGTGATGTCGGTCACCCAGACCTTGTCCGGAGCCTCCACGTCGAACTGTCGATCCAAGGTGTTGTCGACCACGACCGAGGGTTTGCCGCCATACTTCCCGGGGCGGCGCTTGTAGCCGATCTGTGCCGTGATCCCGGCCAGCCTGGTCAGGCGGGCAACGCGGTTCAGACAGGCACTTTCGCCCTGATCGAGAAGATCGTCGTGAAGCTTGCGGTGCCCATAGACCTTGCCGCTTTCGACCCAGGCCTCCTTCAGCAGTTCGGTCTGGCGGGCGTCTTCCTGGGCGCGCTTGCTGAGCGGCGCCTTCACCCACGCATAGAAGCCGCTCGGTTGGATGCACAGACACCGGCACATCGCCCTGACGGAGAACTGCCCGCGATGCTCGGCCACGAACGCGTATCTCACTTTGCATCCCTGGCGAAATACGCGCTCGGCATTGTCCTCGGACCAATGGCGGACATGCCTCGCCCTTCCTAAGAAACAGCCGGTTCAGGCAAAACGGGCGCCAAGGCGTAGCCCAGGGTCTTGGCGCGCCGCTGGAGGTTTGCGAGAACGCGCTGGCGGTGTCGCTCATCATAGGCTGCGGCGCCCTGATCCTGATAAGTCATTCCATGCCGGATGGCGTTGTAGAACAGGACGGCGATCTTGCGGGCGGTCGCCGTCACCGCCTTCTGCTTTCCGATCCGCGCCGAGAGACGGCGATAGAAGGCGCCCAGAGCGGTGTCGCTGCGTCCGATGGTTGTGGCGGCCAATCGCAACAGGGCCGCCGCCCGGCTCGAGGAGCGCCGCGTCTTCGACGACAGAAGCTTGCCCCCGGAGATCTTGTTGCCGGGTGCCAGGCAGAGCCAGGATGTGAAGTGCTTTGCCGTCTTCCACGCGCGCAGATCAGTGCCGCACTCAGCCACCAGCTTCAGCGCCAGCGAAGGACCAAGGCCATGTATCTGGGTCAGGTCGGTTCCCAATACCCCGTAAAGTGCTGCTCGCACGTCGAAGGCCGGTGCATTGACTTGCCTACCTTTGATCCGGGCCTTCGGCAGCGGGGGCCGATCGTCCCCTCCCTTGACTGAGAGGGCGGCAACAGCCGCCTCCAGCCGCTGATCACATTCCTCGATCTTGGCTTTGTAGAAGTCGTAAAGGTCAAGCGACTGCGCCAGAGCGAAGACATGTTCCGCCCGGTCATTGCCCACAAGTGCTGCCCGGATCGTCTCCGGCGAGGATTTGCATCGCACATCCCGGTAATCGGCCAGCACGTCCGGATCGCGCTCACCCGCGACGATGGCGCGAATGATCTTCATGCCGGTCGCGCCGGTGATGTCGGAGACGACATGGTGCAGCTGTAAGTTCATCTCCATCAGCGCCTTCTGCATGTGTTGAATATGAGCGGCCGCATACTCTGTGAGACGTTCGCGCTGGCGCATGTAAGCACGCAGGGTTGCGATCTCGGCTTCGGGGCGGAAACTACCACGCAGCAGGCCGTAGGAATGCAACTGGCGCAGCCATCCTGCATCGCTGACATCGGTTTTGCGGCCGGGCACGTTCTTGGCATAACGGGCGTTCACCAGGATCACCTCGAAGCCTCGGGCCTCGAGGATCTCGAACGCCGGGATCCAGTAGACGCCGGTGGATTCCATGGCCAGGCTGGTGACGCCGCAAGACCGGAACCAGTCGGCGAGGTCGTGCAGATCCTGGGTGAACGTGCCGAAGGCGCGCACCGGCATGTCACAGCTGGACGGGTTTACCGCTGCCATGTGCATCGTCGAGCCGATGTCGATCGCGGCCGCATTGGGATTGACCATCTTCAGGTCCGGGTGGTCGCCGGTCGTAAGTCTGGGCATGACATCTCCTCCGTTCAGAACGAAGGGCGTGGGCCATGCAAGTTCGTCATCTTCCTATCCGGGATCGCCGCGAGCGCGCCGTCACCACTCTCAAGTGCGCATCAGCCCATGTGCCACGTTTTTTAACGGGGTCCAGCCCACCAATAAGCCATCGGCAACTGCCCCTCACTACGAGCTTAGCACAAGCTGTTGCTACCGCGCACAGGCGGGCTGTGGCCCGGAACGGTTTTTTAGGATGTCGCGCTCCTCCGAGACCCGCGCCAGCTCCTTCTTCAGACGCCGGATCTCGGCGTCCTTCTCCGCCTCTCCCGAGGACGCCTTCGCGAACTTCTTCTTCCAGGCGTAGAGCGAATACGCGCTGACCCCCAAACGCTCCGACACTTCCCTGACCGGGTAGCCCCGTTCGGTGATCTGCGCGACCGCGTCCCGCTTGAACTCATCGCTGAACTTGCTGCTGCTCATCATGGCCTCCTTGCCTCAAAATTAGCGAAGAAGGCGTCCACGATACACGGGGCTATTCACACCACGACCTGGCCGGTGTCAGGGCGATCCTGGGTTATTCCTGATCACGATACGCAACGTAATAACAGACGATGCCGGCCAACGAGGCCGGCATCGAAGCGCAAGATCACATCAGAAGAAGCCAAGCTTGTTGGGATTATAACTGACGAGCATGTTCTTGGTCTGTTGGTAGTGGTCGAGCATCATCTTGTGGTTTTCTCGACCAACGCCTGATTGCTTGTAGCCGCCGAAGGCAGCGTGGGCGGGGTATGCATGGTAGTTGTTGACCCAAACGCGCCCGGCCTCGATGTTTCGCCCGCAACGATAGGCCCGGGTGGCGTCGCGGGTCCAGACACCAGCGCCGAGACCGTACATGGTGTCATTGGCGATGGCGAGAGCCTCCTCTTCGGTCTTGAAGGTGGTCACCGACACGACGGGGCCGAAGATCTCTTCCTGGAAGACACGCATCTTGTTGTGTCCTTTCAGGATCGTGGGTTGAACATAGTATCCGTTCTCAAGTTCGCCGTTGAAGCATGCTACCTCACCGCCGGCGAGAACTTCTGCTCCCTCTTCGACACCGATGGTCAGGTAGGACATGATCTTGTCCTGTTGTTCCTTGCTGGCCTGCGCACCGACCATGGTTTCCATCTCCCGGGGATCGCCCTGCTTGATGGCTTTGACGCGTTCGATGCAGCGCGTGATGAAATCCTCGTAAATATCTTCCTGGATCAGCGCTCGGGACGGACAGGTACAGACTTCACCCTGGTTGAAGGCGAAGAGAACGAAACCTTCTACCGCCTTGTCCAGGAACGCGTCGTCCTCGGCCATGACGTCGGAGAAAAAGATGTTCGGGCTCTTTCCGCCAAGCTCCAGAGTCACCGGGATCAGGTTGTTGGTAGCCGCTTTCATGATGACCCGGCCGGTCTCGGTCGATCCTGTAAATGCGATCTTCGCGATACGGTGGCTTTGTGCCAGGGGACCGCCAACCTCGGGGCCCATCCCGTTGACGATATTGAGCACACCGTCAGGCAGCAAATCACCGATGACATCGATCAGCACCATGATCGCGGCCGGGGTTTGTTCCGCCGGCTTCAGGACGATGCAGTTTCCTGCAGCAAGCGCCGGTGCCAGCTTCCAGGCCGCCATGAGGATAGAAAAGTTCCAAGGGATGATCTGGCCGACGACGCCAAGAGGTTCGTGGAAATGGTAAGCCACGGTGTCGTGATCGATCTCCGACATGGTTCCTTCCTGGCCACGTAGAACACCTGCGAAGTAGCGGAAATGGTCTACCGCCAATGGGATATCTGCGGCCATCGTCTCGCGGATCGGCTTGCCGTTGTCCCAGGTCTCCGCCGTCGCGATCAGTTCCAAATTCTGCTCGATGCGGTCGGCGATCTTGAGAAGCAGGTTCGAGCGCTCCGTGGCGCTCAACTTTCCCCATGCATCCTTTGCGGCGTGAGCCGCGTCCAGCGCTAGCTCGACGTCTTCAGCGCTCGATCTGGCCACTTCGCAGACCTTTTCGCCTGTGATCGGGGTTACGTTGTCGAAATATTGTCCTTTCGTCGGCGCGACAAACTTGCCCCCGATGAAGTTGTCGTAGCGGGATTTAAAGGGTGAGACGTGCTTGCTCACGACCTGCGTCAGTGCGTTCATCGGATGTCCTCCACTTGTGCTCCGGTCCTCCACCGGTAGCTGAACGGAGGTTGATCCAAGGCGAGAGGTGCGTCATCCCACGATACGAAGCAAGTCTGGGAGACCTGTCTCAGGCCTGAGACAGATCAATCTTGTTTTGTGCTCATGCCGAGCCTTTTCATCCGTCGGTATAGTGTTGCCCGGCCGATACCGAGACTTCGGGCTGCCTCGGATATGTTCCCGTTTGCTCGTATCAGGGCCCTTTTCATTGCCGCACGTTCGGCCTTTTCGAAGCCGGTAGGCCCGTCCTCGCGCCCAAAGATGTCGGAGGCGGCCATTGGTGCAATGGCTCCCGAGGGGGCCAGACGGAACGCCTTCCGAGCCCCGCGCGTCGCACCGAGAACGATATCGTCTTGGTCAACTGCCAGAAGCATTGCCGCTTCGCTGTCATCCGTGTTGGCCACAATGATCCGCGTGTTAGGGAAAGCTCCGCGAAAATTGTCGGTTTCGATTTGCCGCGCGGTCTGGCTCACCATCGCGCCAATGAGGTGGTTGAAAGCCTCTGTCTGATCAGCGCGCGCCGACGATACATCGAGCGAGCCGATGAGCTCCCCCTGCGCCCCGAAAATCGGCGCGTCCATACAGCTCATCCCGGTGTTCCGCGCATGAAAGTGCTCATCGCGGTGGATGATCACGCGGCGCCCCTCGGCGATGCAGGTGCCGATCCCGTTGGTTCCTTCGCTTGCCTCAGACCAGTCCGACCCGGGAATCAGTCCCCAGGATTCGAACGTAGACCGGTCACCATCGGCCGTACGGAAATCCAGAACGACGCCGTCAGCATCGGTAAGCAGCACTCCACATCCGGAACTACCCACGAGTTGGAACAGGGCATCCAATTTCGGACTGGCCGCTCGGATCATGCCTTCCGAGCGCTCTTTGCGGTATGCCAGCTCTTCTCCGGCGATACGGTGCACGCCGTCCCTTTGACCGGGATCCAGTCCGTGATGATCGAGTGACCGTCTCCACGATGCGGCGAGGCGCGACTTCGCTGCGGCACCTGGATGCGTCGCAATCCCCAGAACATGATCGACATGCCGAGACCCTGAAGCCATCTTGAAGTCCTCCCTGTGCGAACCCTGACAGATGCCGCGCGCTCATGAAAGATTCTTGCGCCAAGACTTCAGTCGGAGGCATCCATGCTAGGCAAGGCCGCCCTCTGAACTGCGGTCGGTCAGCTTCAAATCAGGAAGTCCGCTTCGGTCACGTCCATGACGCCAGTGAGTTCGATCTCGAAGTCGGCCGCGCCGTCGCCGTCGAAGTCGGCCTGTACGATGGTGTTGCCGCCGTCATGTCGGTAGCCGAGCTGGCCGGCGGAGGTGAAGGCGGCGTCGCCGATGAAGTCGAAGGCCTGCTTGTGACCTTGTGTGGTGTCGGCATCCAGGCGGCTGATCTCAATTCGGTCGATGCCGGGCTGAAAATCGATGATGACATCCCGCGCGCTCGCGCCGACGCCGCTCTCCGCGGCGCTGAAATAGATATAGCGGTCGCGCTGGGCCTGCGTGCCGCCACTCATGACATCGGCGCCGAGGTTCCCGTAGATCGCGTCCGTGCCCCCGCCGCCATGGATCTCGTCATTGCCCGCGCGTCCGTAGAGGCGGTCCCACCCCGCGCCGCCTTCGAGAATATTCCAGGCGGCGTCTCCGCGCAGGTTGTCAGAGAACCGGCTTCCGATCAGGGCATCGATCGCCGTGAATGTATCGCCTTCGGGAGCGCCCTCTTCGAAGAACTTCGCGAAGACGGCTTCAGAGACATCCTGTTGCAAGTCGACGAGCACGCGTCCGCCTGCGTTTGCAAACGAGGCGGTATCGATCTCCCAACCAGCAAGATCCCCTGGACCGCCGATAAAACTGTCGGCGCCTGAACCGCCCTCGAGCGTATCTGCGCCCTCGCCGCCTTCAAGGGTATCGTCACCATCACCGCCAACAAGCAGGTCGTCGTAATCACCGCCGCGGAGAACATCTGAGCCGGCGTCACCGAACAGGCTGTCCGAACCGCCGAATGCCGGGAAAGCGGCTCCATAGAGTGGCGGGTAGCCGCCGAAAAAGTCTCCGTGCAACGTGTCGTTGCCGGCGCCACCTCGCAGCTCATCGTTGTCTGATCCACCGACGAGAACGTCCGCTCCGTTCCCGCCCTCGAGGGTATCGGCCCCGAGGTGGCCATGAAGAAGATCACTTCCGTCCTCGCCGCGCAAAATATCGGCGCCCTCAAAACCGGAAACGGTGTCGTCTCCCGCTCCCGCGGACACAACATCGTCGAGACTGCTTCCGAAGATTTCGGAATCTCCGCCGCCCCAAGCCTGCGTGGCCTGGAATGCCACCTCATCGACCGAGAAATTTCGGATTCCTGCCGCTTCAGGGTCCAGGGAGCCGTCACCGTACAGAGCTCCGATGGCGTCTCGGTCCAGAGGTCCCAGCTGCGAGGCAGAGATGTCGAAGTCGAGCGCCATGATCGTTGCGTGTCCGTCCAGGACCCCCGGAGAATGCGTCACGTCTCCCTCGGACGGATGCGTGAGGCCCAGCGCACGGCCGGTCTCGTGGAGGATCAGTGCCAGCGGCATCTCGGTCATCGTTGCGCTGTCGATCAGCACGTCGCCTCCGATCCGAGCGGTTTCCCCCCAAGGCTGGCTGAGGGATCTGGCGGGGTGGAGAGCGAATCCGTCGCCAGTCAGGGTGTCGCCCGTGTCGAGCGAAAAATCATAGTTTGCGAAATACAGGTCACCAACGGCGCCGGGCGTCCCGAGCTCGACGAAGACAAGTCCGCTGGCGTCGGCCCAGAGGTCAAGAGCCTGACGCGTGGTATTCCGCTGTTCCTCGGTGAAAGCCTGCATACTGAAGAACATCTCGTCTGAAAGCGGCAGGGTGCTGTCGAGGTAAACACCGGGATGATATTCCCCCGAAGCAAACGAGAAAGTCAGGACCGTTGGTGTGCCGGCCTCTGCTGTCCAGCTGCTGCCGGAGAGCAGGGCGGTGAAATCCGAGACAGTGGGCATTGGGAACTCCGAACAATAATATTTTCTTTGAAATCGACGTGCGAAGCTTGCTGTCTCGTTCGGGTCTCGTCAACCGACGGTTGGTGGGCACCACCTCCCGGGCATGTCAGAAGTCCTGTTTCCTTTGCGCTTGGCGCCTGGAAATGTCAGGAAACTCATTCCCAGGTGTTGGCGTTCCAGACCGGAACACGAACACGATCACGGGCTTCATAGGCCTGAACCTGGGCTCGAAGGTCCCAGGTGTTCTCGCCTTCACGGTCATGTCCGATATCGAGGAGGCGCATTGTGTACCATGCCGTGACCCCGCCGTCCGGAGGATTCTGAAATCGGGGAAAGTGGGGGTCAACAGCTTCGGATTTCCAGACTTTCGGAAGGGCCGGATCGAGAACGAGTGCGCGCGCGAGACCAACGATGTCGATGCCCCGGTTGAGTGCATCGATTGCCTGGTCGCGGGTCTTGAAACCGCCGGTCAACATGAGTGGCTTGCCAGTCATCTCGCGCGCAGCCTCCGCAAATTTCAGAAAGTACGGCCCGGAGCCATCGCTGTCGGAGGCGGCGCGGGCCCCGGGAAAATAGGTGCCACCACTGATGTCGATCAGGTCGATAGATGTGCCATCTAGGGCTGCGATGACGGACAGCGCATCTTCCTCGCCGAGGCCGCCTTCAAGCTGGTCGGTCGAGTTCAGTTTCAGCGCGACCGGGAATCTCGTCCCGACCTCACTTCGGATCTCTTCAACGACTTCCAGAAGCAGACGCATGCGGTTCTCGATTGGCCCGCCGTAGGCGTCATCTCTCTTATTGAACAGTGGCGACAGGAACTGGCTTAGAAGGAACCCATGTGCTGCGTGAACCTGTACGCCGCCGAAGCCGAGTTCCTTCGCCAGGCGGGCGGTGCGCGCGAACTCGGCTGGCAGGGTTCGCACTTCGTCAATTGTCAGGGCCTCACAGGTCAGTCCCGGGATGTTCAGCGCGCTGGGCCCTTTCGGCGTGCTGATGGGAGGATGGGCCATGGCTCCCGCATGACCGAGCTGGAGCCAAAGATGCGTGTTGCTGGCGGCGCCACGATGCGCCAGGGACCTGAAGAGGTCGGGATCGGAGGCCATGCCGAGAACGAGGTTGCCCGGCTTCTCGGCGAAGTTGGGATTCCCTTGCACCTCACCGACAATGGAAACGGCCACACCGCCTTCCGCCCAGCGCTCATAAAGGCGGATTTGGGCGGCTGTCGGGTTTCCGCGGCCGTTCCCGAGTGAATCCGACATCGCCGATTTGGCAATGCGGTTCTTCAGGGTCTTCCCGCAGGGCAGTTTGAGTGGTTGGAACAGGAGATCTGTGTACTGATTGACCATGGCGCAGGGATATCCGGGCACCTGGAATTTGTCACCCGGGCGGCCCGGATCGCGAAGGTCATGTCGCCCGTGATGATGTTTCTGTCGGCAGCCTTGTCGGTCTCCGATGCCCGGACCTCCCTTATAGGGTCCGGGCATCGACTTCAGATCAGGAAATCCGCTTCGGTCAGGTCCATGGCGCCCGTGAGTTCGATCTCGAAGTCGGCATTACCGTCTCCGTCGAAATCGGCCTGGACGATGGTATTGCCGCCCTCATGCCGGTAGCCGAGCTGGCCGGCGGAGGTGAAGGCGGCGTCGCCGATGAAGTCGAAGGCCTGCTTGTGACCTTGTGTGGTGTCGGCATCGAAGCGCGACAGCTCGATCCGGTCCTCTCCGGGGACGAAATCGGTGATTATGTCACGGTTTTCCGCGCCGGGTCCGGATTCCTGGGTCTGGAAATATATGAAGCGGTCACGTCGCCCTTCGTCACTGCCGCCTGTCATGATATCTACGCCGAGGTTCCCGTAGAGTGCGTCGGCACCTGTTCCTCCGTCGAGCGTGTCGTCGCCGCCGCGGCCGTAGAGCCTGTCCGATACCCCGCTACCTTGGAGATGGTTGTCGGCGGCGTCGCCGCGAAGATTGTCGGCGAAGTTTCCGCCCATGACGTTTTCGATCCCGAAAAATGTATCGCCCGATCCCGCACCCTGAGTGAAAAAGCGGACGAAGTCTTCGTCAGTGACATCCCGCTCCAGATCGACGATGACCCGGCCATCCGCGCGGATGTAGTTCACTTCATCGACACCGGTTCCTCCATTTAGAACATCTGCGCCGGCGCCGTGCGGGACGAGCCTGTCGTTTCCGGCGCCACCAAACAGCTGGTCGTTTCCTGCATCGCCAATGAGGGTGTCTCGACCGTCTTCGCCGCGCAGCAGGTCATGACCTGCGAAGCCAAGTATCCAGTCGTTTCCGGTGCCCCCGAGAAGCGTGTCATCTCCACCGGCCCCGGTGACAGTGTCATCGCCCCCAAGACCATCGATCATCTCCGCTGCGGCGACACCGGTGATTTCATCACCGTCTCCCGTGCCCACCACCCAGCCATCGTCGGACGCGATCCTGATTTTCGTGGCTCCACCGTCGGAGGATACGACGAAGCTTTCTCCGGAAAAATCGCCTTCCAGCGTGATCGTGGCATCGGAGTTTCCGTCTCCGTCCGCGTCGATATCCAGGATCGCCGAACCGTAGGTGACGGTAACATCGTCTTGCGAGACGCTGCTGTCCGATATGACGATGGTGTCGTCCTGTCCGAAGTGCTGGACAATCAGCCCGTCCGCGGCAGCGAGACTGGCCGAAACGATGCTGGAGTCTTCGGGATCCAACGCGAGAGGAGGCATGACGTCGACGGAAAAGATGTCAGACAGTCCGTCTAAATCCGGAGGCGTATCCTCGACGGTTTTCACGGCTTCCAGATCGAGACCGAAGTCCTGCAGATAGGAATCGAACTCGATCTCGAGTGCGACGGTGACTTCGTCAATACGAGAGATTAGAGCCTCGGCCAGAGCGTTGCCGATCAATTCCTGAGCGGCTTCCTCTGAGCTCTGCGACAAAGAACGGGAACCGTCCCTATTGGTCACGACCTCGTCGCCGAAGAGTTCCAGCAGGTCGTCGTAAAGGTCATTCGCAAACACGCGCGTGTTGTTTAGGACCTCGTTCAAGGCGGCTTCGAGCGGGTCCGGAAGCAGACTTATGGCAGGGCCGAACGCTTTTTCCAACATGCGACCAAAGAATGATCCGGTCGTGACGTCCACCAAACTCACGACGGAATTGACAAACGCGGCCCGACCGACGTCTTCCGATCTCAGCGTCATGACGAAGCGCTCGAAGATCGGTGCAGCGACAAGAATGCCAGCTGCCACTGCCCATCCGGGCGGTCCACCCAATGCCGCGGCGGCCGCAGTAACATAGGCGCCAGCGTGTATTGCCTGCCCGGCTGCCGCCATGGATTCGGTGGCCTTTACGTCCAGTGGCTTGCCGTTGAAGTGGATCTCTTCCACATCATGCAGGATTCGATCCGTGTACAAAGGTCCACTGACTTCGAACTTGTAGTCGCCCAGCCCGAGACCCAGTTCGACCCAGCTCGGAGCGGTCACCTCCACGTCCGCCCTTGAAAAATCCTCATAGACAGTGCGATCACCGGAGCCGGATCCGCCGCTCAATGTGTCGGAGCCACCGGATGCGCCCACGAGCGTATCGTTTCCGGGCCCTCCGAACAGTTCATCGTCTCCCGTGAAGCCGTCCAGCTCGTCGTCACCGTCTCCGCCGAAAAGAAAATCGCCGCCGCCGAGACCCAACAATGTGTCATTGAAGGCCGCTCCGTCCGGGTCACCGACCAGGTAGTCGCGAACGTCGCCGCCACGGATCATGTCTGCCCCGGTGCCGCCATGGAACTCCCAGACGAAGGCGCCATCGTGACTGGTTATATATAGGAACTTAGCGTAGTCCTCGTAGGCTTCCGGCAGGGTGACAACATCGTCCCCTCCGAGGGCGTCGGCGTTGGCGTTCTTGTCTCCGGTTCCCAGAAACTGTTCCTCCGTCAGATTCCGGAAATCGACAACATCCCCGCTTTCTGTGAACAGAGGGTCGCCGTCCTGTATGGTAATCGTGCCGAGTTCGGCCGAGTACAGGAACACTTTGTCGCGGAAATCGCCTTCCAACCTGATGCTGCTGTCTGCGCCGACCTCGAAGTCGATATCAAAATGCAGCACGGTTTCCGACTCGGTGGAGGTCCGTCCGATGGCTTGCCAAGTCACCTCTTCAGGGTCCTGAAAATCGATGACCTGGTCGCGGTAACTAGCTTCTCCGTTGACGGAAATCACGTCCTGCATGGTAAAGTCCGTGATTATATCAGCGACGGCTGGCGCGTTGCCTCCGCCTTCCCCCTGCGCGACGACAGAAATAGTGAAAATATCATAGCCATCACCGCCGGTCAGACGGTCAGCGAATTCATCAGCATAGAAACCAGCGTGCGGCATGAGTTCATCTTCCCCGCTGCCGCCTTGCAGAGTGTCGGCACCATCGGATCCGAAGATCACGTCATCCGTACTGCCAGCCTGAATCGTACTATTGCCGGAAGACCTGAATTCCATCCTTGGAGCGAACGAAAGATCACCCGACATGAGGTCCGACGCATTGAATGAGACCGCTTCGTAGGACGTCGTGTCCCTAAAACTCAGACCAATCCGGTAGTTTGTCAGGTCGCTCGTCGGGCCATCAAAAATCCCAACCGTGGAGAATGTAGATCGTTCAATGGCGGCAGCATCGAACTGGTACGACGTGTTGTATAACATGTCGCCATTTTCGTAGGCCTCAATAACCGAACGAACCTTCGTGACGTAAACATCGCCAACGACCCTCATTTGCGAGCCAGAGGATCCTGTGATGCCGGGCAGTGGGTTGATTGGAACTTCCATGACTCGACCAAAATAGACGAGCTCCGTCGCCGGCAGGGGACCTTCGGCGTACTCCGTTTCGGACATGATTTCTCCGGCCACGGAGATTTCAAAGCTTGTGATGTCTACGTCGAGGCCGTCGGATGATAATGATATGTCCAGAACGTCAGCCATAAGGTAGAGATCCTTGTACCGGGAAAGCTGAATATTATCGTCTTGCGAGATCACGTAATTCGCATGATTTCAACTTGGCTAGATTCTTGTGACACGGTCAACCAAAGATTGTCCCCAACCAGCCATCTTCGAGGGCAGCAGAACCATCTCGACCGAGGTGGCCATGGAAAACAGGCACCACGTCACCGTGCCCGATCACCGCATAGACCATTGTTTAAGCCTTCGTCGTGTATATTTTCCAATGAATACAGCGAGGTTATTATGTCCAACTGGATTATCGGATCAGCGGCCGACAAGGGAACGGATGGCGTCTGCAAAGACGTGGAAGGCATCGAGAAATATCTGGTCCACCTGGATCACCCTCGCTGCGTCATTGCCAAGGGTGAGCTTGGCATCGGGGCCCGGATCGGCGAGCATCTCGAGGCTCAGCCCTACTTTTACCGCAACAAGTCGCAGGGGTTCGAACTGGTCATCGCGGAAATGCTCGACGAAGAGATCAGTGACCTGAATGAGATCCATCTGCTCTTCTGCGCGGCCGCCACCCATTGCAGCATCTTCGAGCAGGACGAACTCGAGGTGCGCATGGAAGAGCAGGTTTGAACTTTCGCCGATGACACCACAACAGATCAAGGGGCTCGCGCTCGTCCGGAAAGTCCGAAACATCGAGCTGGAAAAACAGGCTGGCCATCTCGGCGAGCTGCGGCAGAAGGAAAGCATGCTGGACGGGGAGAAGGCTCGCCTCGACGGGCTCCTCCGGCGGGACAACGCGAAACAGCCGGTGGAAACGGCCGGCTACATTCCCCTTTTCGTGAAATCAGTGAAGGCCCAGACTGGTATCATCGACTCCCATCTGGTCGAGACCAGACAGAAGCGTGCCGAGCAAGAGGCCGCTGTCAGGGCGTCATTCGCAGAGGTGAAGACTCTCGATCATGTCATCGGATCCGCGCGGACCCGCCTGCGCGAAGCCGAGGAAAAGCGGGACCGTGCGGAACTCGAGGAAATCGCACTCATGATACATCAGAAGCGGAAGACGGCGGTCGGCGGTGAGCCTGTCGGACGGCAACACTCACCTGCATGAGGGCAGGGAGCTCCGCCGGCGGCGCGCCGGACCAGACGCGCGAACATCGGGGTCATGACTTCGCCGGCTGCCCTGGCTGGATCGCTGCACGCGCCCGGGCACAGGTCGACTGGATGTCCTGTGACAGGCTGGAGCGGAAACGGTCGGTGATCTTGTCGATTTCCTCCTGATCCAGGCCGAAATCCTGATCGGCAGGGTGGCCGGCGTCTTTTCCTTCGCCAAGGGCTTCGGCCGTCGCCAGAGCCTGACGAGACACGTCACTGGCTTGCTTGATGCGTCCCGAAATGTCCGTGGTCGACTGCTTCGTGCGTTCCGCGAGCCCTTTCACCTCCCCGGCAACCACGCTGAACCCGCGACCTGCGTCCCCGGCCCGGGAGGCTTCGATGGAGGCATTCAGGGCCAGGTTATTGGTTCTCTCGGCGATGTTTCCGACGTTCTTGATACCGTCTTCGATATCGTCGACAGCGTCCCGGACCGCCCGCAATTGGGTCTGCAGCGAGGTTGCCGTGACGCCCAGGTCCTGGTCACGTTGCGCGGCCAGGCGGCGGTCCTTCTCGACCTTCTCGACGAGGGCCTGAAGTTCGCGTCGAAAGGCGTCGATGAACTCCGGGATCGAGGCTTCCATCTCGGACTCGAGGCCCGTGATTTGCGCGAGCACCTCCGACGTCCGGTCGGCCACCCGGTCGCCATCGCCCCCGCTGTCACCGCCGTTATTTCGAAGCCTGAAAGTGGTATCCTCGAGATCCTTGACGCGATGTTCCAGCGTGGCGTTCTCCACCACGAGTTCATTGACCTTGCTGCGGTGCCTCGAGAGCTCCTCGTTCGCGACCCAGACAGCCTCGAAGAGCGCGGCCGCCGCGGCGCCGGCATCGGTGTCCTGGTCAAGCGCGGCAGTACTCCGGCGGAGACCGGAGGTGCTGTCACTGTCTCGCTTGAGCATGCGCGAGACCTCGTCGGAAACGCCGCGAACGGTTTTCATTGCCATGTTCCGTCGATGTTTCTCGGCGGATCTGGTGGCGTGACGTACAAGCAGGACACAGGTTCCGAGGAGGCCGAACCCAAGAAGACTGACGCCTGAGAGAATGGCCAGATTCCGGACCTGTTCGGACAAGGTGACCGCAGTCTTGCGGAGTGAGGACGCCTCCACCTCTGACAGGTTCGCGAAGGGAGTCTGGAGGTCGGCAACAGTCGCCGTGACGGACAAAGCCACGAACACCACTGACAGCATGGAGATCGTGCAGATGGCGGCCAGCATGACCAGGCCGGAAGTTCTGAATTCGGAAAGAAATCGCATTGGTTGCCTCGAGGAAAGCCCTTCGTCGACAAATGCAACGAAGGGCTTTCTCTGAATTTACGCGGGAACGGCCCCGGCCGGCGACTCGTCGTCCAGGATCACCTGGACTGTATCTTCCTGGTCGCTGAAGCTTTCCTCGATCCCCTCCTTGAGTTCGAAGAAGAGGGCCCGCCACTCGTCCCGTTCCACGGTGACGTTGGAAGCCCGGTTTTCCTGGTTGTCGACCTCGGTCTTGAGCTCGTCGCAGAGCTTGTTCAGCCTGTCGACGTCGCTTCGCAGTGCCGAGCACTGATCCTCACTGTCGTCCAGTTTCTCCTGCAGGCTTTCGTTCTCCGTCAGGAGCGCCTCGTTCTGGCGACTGATCTCCTGCTGGCGCGCGCTCATCTGGCTGGTCCGGCTTGCGAGCTGAGAGATCTGGCGAAGCGCGGACGCGCTTGCCTTCAGCTCGCGATTCCGGAAGTTCGCGACTTGCTCCCTGGCGCGAGAGATCTCTTCGTTATTGACGGCGTCCATTTTCGACCTCCACGGTTTCTGCATCGGTGATATCGCCCGGCCGGAACGGAAGGACGACGCTGGGTGTGTGTTCGCTCTGCCGGGCGGCGGGCTCGACATCGGACGGCGAAGAAATCTCGACGACTTCGGTTGCCAGATCCGAGAAGCAGAGATCGCGCTCGAGCTGTCCTTCGACCTGCTTCTGGAGCGAAGACATGAGGGTCGTGAGGCGTTCGTTCTCCATCCTCGCGTGCTGGACCTGTTGCTCGTTGTCGTCCGCGCGCCCGCGCTGGCGGGCGATCTCCTTCCGCAGCTCCTCTTCGCGCGCCTGGGCATCCGCACGCACCTTCCCGATTTCGGACTCGTGATCCCGGGTCATGGAATCGACCTTCCGGGCGGCGTTGCGCTGATGACGCTGAAGCTTGTGCATCAGGTCCTGTGCCTTGGCTTCGGCCTCCTCCGCGCGGGTTTGCGCGTTTGCGACCTTGGCATTGGCGTCGCTCTGGATCGACATCACGGTGTCGTTGAGCTTCTTTTTCATCTCTTCGGCTTCGGCGACGTACGTCTCGGCTTCCTCGACCGACTTGGTGAGGGCCTTGATTTCCTCGTCCCTGGCTTCGACCTCCTTGAGCAGAGCCGAGACCCGGTTGGCAAGGTCGGTGTTGTAGGCCTGGTTCGCCGACATCTGGGCGTTGAAGGCCTGCCGGGCTTCCTCGATTTCCGCGGCACTGTTTTCGCGAACCTTCGCGAGCTCCGCCTGGCTGTCTTCCAGTTCCCTGCGAAGGCTGGCCAGTTCGGCTTGGGACTCGGCCTTTTCCTTCTTGAGATCCCGGACCGCCTCCATCAGGTCCTTGCGCTGCTGGTTGTGCTTGGCAAGGGTCTCCGTCAACCGATGCATCGTGCCCTCGATGGGCGAGCCCGGCTGACCTTGCCGAGGCGCGTCTGCAGGGGTGTTCAAGTCGATTTTATTCATGCATGTAACCTTTCTCGGGAAAGCCGTTGGCTTCTCTGAACACCTTGTTTTCGCAGACTTCAGTTTCGCTCGGCTTAATCTCCACGAGCCCGAGGATTTTATTTTCGACGGACGCCTGCGTGCCGCTGTCCCGGCGCTCTTCATCCGGTTGTGGCGTGGTATCCGGTCCATTCGATGTTCGGGCCGACGTTGCACCCGCCCGCCCGGTGGCCTTCCGTGCCAGACCCTTGCGCAGGTTCGGCCGCGTCCGCTTTTTCGATGGCGCTTTCGACTCCTGATCCTTCTCGAGGTCCAGCGAGTAGTTCGCGCCGCCGTTGAGTTCGAGCCAGAGCTTGGCGAGAAGATGGGCGTCGATGAGTGCGCCATGGCCGTCAGACCGGGAGGTCTTGTCGATCTTGTAGTGGTTGAGAAGCGTGTCCAGGCTGTGACTGCCTTTGTGAGGCAGCTTCTTGCGAGCGAAGACGAGAGAGTCGACAACGCTGTTGGTCAGGGCAGGACGTCCGGCCTTCTTCACTTCGGCCTTGATGAACTTCATGTCGAAGGTCGCATTGTGGGCCACAAGTCGACCGTCCCCGATGAACTCCAGGAAGTCATCCACGATGTCCGCGAAAACCGGCTTGTCTTTCAGAAAGTCTGTCTTGAGGCCATGAATCTTTGCGGCCTCCAGGGGGACCGAACGTTCTGGGTTGATGTAGACATGGAATTCCCTGCCGGTGGGCACAAAGTTCACGAGCTCGACGCAGCCGACCTCCACGATCCTGTCACCTTTCTCGGGAGAAAACCCGGTGGTCTCGGTGTCGAAAACGATATCCTTCTGCATGTCGCCCTTCCAAATCCTTCTTGTTGACAGGTTTAGTATCTCACGACTATTCTTTCAACCATGAATAAAATCTCTCCCTCCCGCTTCCTGCCCCGGATTCTCAAAGGCTTTCGCCGCGAAATCCTGTGGGGGATCTTGCTCGCCTGGGCCATCATCGCGGTGAAGGCATGGACCGACTCCGATCCCCGGCGTGTTCTCGTTCGCATGGTCGGCGAGGGCCGTGTTCAGGAAGCCGAGACCTACGCGGAAGGCATCGAGGTTGACCTTGCCCGGGCCCTGGCTCGCGTATCGGCGATGGACGCGGATGCCACCTGCCGGGAGCTGGCCGCACGGCAGGTGAAGGCGGTCTCCGTGCAGACCGCCGGGATGATGGACCTGATCCTGAAAAGCGAGGAGTGGACCTCGATGACAGAGGTGATCGAGGACGCGTCCAGAGCATATTTCGATGAGGGCTGCCCGACCGGCCCGGGAATGTGGTTGCTTGCACGCAAGCATCGCAACTCCCAGAAAACCCAGGCCATCATCCGCGGGATGTTGAGCGTGACACGAGAGAACTGAGCCATGCGGCCGGAAGGATCCTGAAAATGACTCTGAAAATGACCAGGGCCCAGGCCGCGCGCCTGGGAGCGTCTTCGAAAGACGAGGGATCCGGCAAGAAAGCGACCAGGCCCGGAAAGGCGCCCGACAAGGGACGCGTGGCGGTATCATCGGAAGAGCCGGAACGGGCGCCGGTCACCTTTCTCGTCCCGCTCCGCCCCCAGAGCAAGCACCGGCCACGGACCTATCCCGACGAGCGGTCGATCCGGAAGGGGTTCCGGGAGGCCAAGGGAAGCGTCGAAGAATTCATGAAACATCTCCGGATGCGGACCGTCACCACCAGCGAGACGCGGACCTTCGAGAAGGCCGTTGCCCAGGCGGCCTCCATGCAGATGAAGGGACAGCCCGCCATCGAGGGGCCGGTGGAGCTCAAGCTGGTCTTCATGCTGTCCGGCCGGAACGATGTCTGGCCGGTGGGGCAGGGCGATGGGGATCTCGACAACCTCGAGAAATCCGTGTCCGACGCCCTGAACGGGATCACGTACAGTGACGACCGCATGATCGTGTCCAAACAGTCCTGGAAAGTCTGCATCGACGGGCCGGACGGAATATGGATATCCGTGTCCCCGGCCCGCAACGACGCTATTATTGAAGCTCTGGACGTGGTCGGCTCTCACGCTTCCTGAACCGCACGTTCGGGCGATGCCGGCGCCGCGGTGCTTTCGCATTGGGAAATGTGATGCCCGAGCATTCGGGACCGCCGGAGGCCTGGGCGTCATCCATTTCCTCGATTTCGGGACCACGTGCCGGGCGACCGATCCCGCCGGTCTGCAGGAAAGCCGAGGGCCGCGTCTTCTGCTTGTTGCGGGCCTTGGCCCCGGTCACCATGACCGACTTGCGGGCCCGCGTAAGGGCGACGTGCGCGATCCGACGCTCCTCCTCGACGCCGCCGATGGGCGGACCTGTCCAGGGATCGTCGATATCGCCCGGGATTTCCTCGAGAGCGCGCTGGGACGGCATCACGCCCTGTTCCCAGGCCGGCAGGAAGACGTGATCGTACTCGAGACCCTTGGAGGAGTGAATGCTGCCGATCCGCACACCGGTCTCTTCGTCTGCGGTGTCCGTCATCAGAGAGAACTCCTGCATGAACTCGATGATGTCCGGGAACTTCGATGACAGCGTCCGCAGGAAATCGACGTTCTGCATGCGGGCCTGTTTGGCGTCGTCCTCCTCGTTGCGATCCTTGATGTAGTCGCAGTAGCCGGTGTCCTCGTAGGCCATGTCCATCACCAGCGCCGGCTGCACGTCCATTTCGACGGCCGAAGAAAGCTCGGCCAACGCGGCGCCCAGTGCCGCGACCGCTTCGATCTTGGACTTCCCGACACTGGTCTCGACGGCGTCGGTGGTGATCAGGAAACAGGCTTCATGCATCGGAACGCGCCGGGCGGCCGCAACGTCGGTGATCGCCTTCAGCGTCGTGGGGCCGAGACCGCGGCTGGGCTTGTTGGCCACGCGGGAGAAGGCGATCTCGTTGTAGGGGTCGACGGCCAGCTTCACGAAAGCCAGCATATCCTTGACCTCCTCCTTCTCGAGCAGCGTGTTGCCCCCCATCAGGTAGTAGGGGATGCCGGCGGTGATCAATTCCTTCTCGTAAGGCTTCAGAACGAAGGCCGCGCGGGCGATGATTGCCATTTCGTCCGGGTCCTCCCCGGCGGCAATAAGCTCCTTGATGCGCTTCACGACGACCTTCACCTCGCTGAAGTCGTTCGCCGCCTCGACGTATTTCACCGGATCGCCCCGCTTGCCGGCATCCAGTTGCTTGGGCGAGGGCCTGGAGTTGCAGTCCACGAGACGGTTGGCCGGCGCCAGGATTTCCTGCGTGCAGCGCCGGTTCGATTTCAGAACGACGTCGTAGGGCGCGCTGTCGGACAGGCGCTCCATGATCTGCGGCGCGCTGCCCCGGAAGGAGTAGAGGGACTGGTCGACATCCCCGACGACGAACAGGTTGCCCGAGTGACGGTAGAGGTGCTGCAGCCACCGGAATTGCAGCATGTTCGTGTCCTGGAACTCGTCGACGAGCAGGTACTTGATGCGGCGGCTTTCGCGCGCTGCGATGTCCGGCTTGCGGTCGAAAAGATGCACGACGCGCAGAAGCAGGTCGGAGAAATCGCACATGTTCTTCATGTCGAGCAGCGACTGGTATTCCTCGTAGAGGGCGACGAACTGGCGCTCCTGGTTCGCCAGCGACTCCGCGGCGGTCGCCTGCTCGATGTGCAGGCCGCATTCTTTCCAGCGCTGGATCTTTTGGGTGGCTTCCTTGAGGAAGGCCTTGCGATCCTTGTCGTAGGCGCGCTTCTCCTTCTTCTTGAGGTCGGAATGCACCTTGTCGGTCATGCCCTCGAGCTTGGGCGGCTCCTCGAATTCCGGATAGACCCCCGCGTTGGTGAGGGCCTCGTCCATGATCTGCTTGATCTCGTCGTCGTCGACGATGGTGAAGCGCGCCGACTCCAGACCGGTCATTTCGGCGTAGCGGCGCAGGATCCGCAGCGACAAGGCGTGGAAGGTGCCCATGCGCACCCCGGCCGCGTCTTCACCCACGGTCTGTTCGACGCGCTCCCTGATTTCACGGGCCGCCTTGTTGGTGAAGGTCACGGCCATGATCTCGCTGGATTGCGCAAGCCCCTGATCGATGATGTAGGCGATGCGCGATTTCAGGGTTGTCGTCTTTCCCGTCCCGGCGCCGGCCATGATGCGGACCACGCCATCGCGCGCGGTCACGGCATCCCTCTGGTCGTCATCGAGGAAGTCCAGGTCAAGCATAGTCTATCCTTTGTTTCCTGCAGTAATGTTGACTTTCTAGGTGGGGGATGTCAATGAAGAATAGTAATCCGGAGTGAGCCGCCATGCACACGCATCTTCTCGTGAAGAGCCAGTATTCCTTTTTCGAGGGCGCATCGAAAGTGAAAGACCTCCTGTCCGCAGCCAAGGACAAGGGGGCGCATTCCATCGCCCTGACCGACCGCAACAACATGTACGGCGCCTACGAGCTGTCCAAGCTCGCCAAGAAGGAAGAGATCCAGCCGATCCTGGGGGTCCAGCTTCCTCTTAAATTCGGCACGGACGCGAGCGACATCGGCTACATGGTGTTCCTGGCCCAAAACGAGAATGGTTACCGGAACCTTTGCCGGATCATGCGCGAGGCCCAGAAACCGAACGAGCACGGCACCATCGGGTACGTGGTGGGCGGTCGCCTGCTTGCAGAACACTCAGACGACATCATTGCTCTGAGTGGCGGGGAAGACGGCGTTCTGGCGAACATGCTCCGCAAGGATATGCGAGAGGAAACCCGGCAGATGGTGACGTTCCTGCAAGGGGTCTTCGGGGACCGGTTCTATCTGCAGGTCAATCGCTCGGGCACCGAACTGGACGATCCTGAGATCGAGCGTCAGCTGGTCGAAATCGCGACGGACACATCCTTCGGCGCCAAGCGGGCAGACGGCACGAGCTTCTCCGGTGTTCCCGTGGTGGCCTCATCCGAGGTCCGCTACACGACGCCGGACCGGCATGATGCCTTCGAGATCCTCCAGGCCATCGAGAAAAACCGGAAAATCGAGATCGATGAAACGAGCGTGTCGGCCCAGACCGCCGGCCGATACTACATGCGTGACCGGAACGAGATGGAGGCGCTGTTCGCGGACATGCCCATGGCACTGCAGAACGCCAACCATATCGCCCGCCGCTGCTCGTTCATCGTCAATGACAGGGACCCGATCCTGCCGAGCTTCACCGATGGCAACACCAGCGAAATCGACGAGCTGCGGCGTCAGTCCCAGGAAGGCCTGGTAAACCGTCTGGCGGACCGGGATCTGGACGAAGCGGAGCGCAAGAAATACGAGGACAGGCTCGAATACGAGCTCGGGATCATCGATGGCATGGGGTTCCCCGGGTACTTCCTGATCGTGTCCGACTTCATCAAATGGGCAAAGGAGCGCGATATCCCGGTCGGCCCCGGGCGTGGTTCCGGCGCCGGGTCGATGGTGGCCTGGGCGCTGCTCATCACCGATCTCGATCCCTTCAGGTTCGGCCTGCTGTTCGAGCGTTTTCTGAACCCGGATCGTGTCAGCATGCCGGACTTCGACATCGACTTCTGCCCGGATCGCCGCGATCAGGTGATCGAATACGTCCAGGAGAAGTACGGCGCAGAACAGGTCTCGATGATCAACACCTTCGGTGAGTTCAAGTCGAAGGCCGCTCTCAAGGACGCGGCCCGGGCGCTCATGCACCCGCAGTTCGGGGTCTACGGCTTCGGGGAACTGAACACGCTCACGCAGATGGTTCCCAAGCAGGAAACGAGCGCGGAGCCCCAGCCGCTGGCGGACGCTTACGAGAATTCCGAGGAATTCCGCCGCCAGATCGACGAAAGCACCAAGCTGAAGGCGCTCTTCGACAAGGCCAAGCTCATCGAGGGGCTCTACAAGAACACCTCCACCCACGCGGCCGGTGTGATTATCGGTGATCGCCCCCTGCAGGATCTGGTTCCGATCCGCTGGGACGAAGAAACCGGGCGCGCGGTGTCCCAGTTCAACATGAAGGCTTCGGAAAGCACCGGATTGGTAAAATTCGATTTCCTCGGGCTGAAGACCCTGTCGGTGATCAAGACGGCGGTGGATCATGTCAAGCGCACGCGCGGCAAGGAGATCGACATCTCCAAGGTCCCACTCGATGACGAGGCGGTCTACGCCATGATGCGGGAAGGCAATTCCATCGGCGTGTTCCAGTTCGAATCCGAAGGCATGCAGAAGGTGCTCCGGGATGTGGGACCGACGCGCATGGAAGACCTGATCGCCGCCGTGTCGCTCTACCGGCCCGGCCCCATGGACAACATCCCCCACTACGCCGCCTGCAAGAACGGCAAGGTGGAGCCGACCTACCCGGAGCCCGTCGAGCGCACGAAGCCTTTCCTGGAAGAGACCTTCGGCATCATGATCTACCAGGAGCAGGTGATGCGTGTGGCCCAGGAGGTTGCCGGCTACTCGCTTGGCGGCGCCGACATGCTGCGCCGGGCCATGGGCAAGAAGATCGCCTCGGAGATGGACGCCCAGCGCGTGAAGTTCGTCGAAGGCGCCACCGAGCGCGGGACGTCCAAGGCCAAGGCGAACGAGCTGTTCGATACGATTGCCAAGTTCGCGGGCTACGGCTTCAACAAGTCGCACGCGGCGGCCTATGCCTACATCGCCTACCAGACCGCATGGCTGAAGGCCCACTACCCCGCGGAGTTCTTCGCGGCCCTTCTGTCCTACGAGGACAAGGCCGAGCGCATGGCCGCCATCAAGGACGACATGGCCGTGTTCGGCATCGAGATGCTTCCGCCGTCGATCAACCGGTCGACTGCCTACTTCCGGCCGGAAGAGCACGAGGACTCGACCGGCGGCTTCGGGATCCGGTTCGGCCTCACGGCAATCAAGGGCATCTCCGGCGAGATGACCGACTTCTTCGCGACCCGCCAGCAGGCTCCCTTCGCGTCGATCAAGGATTTCGCGGATCGAGGGGCAGGGTTCTTCAACAAGTCCCGCCTCGAGAACCTGGCGGCCGCCGGTGCCTTCGACGATCTCGACGAGAATGGCCGCCGGGCACTCGCCGAGATCAACTGGCATCTCAAGAACGCCAAGAAGGACCAGCGCCAGGCAAGCTTCTTCGAGGGCATGATCGAGGACTCCCTGCCCAAGGACCTCGTGGAAATGAAGGACTGGGGAAACCGTCTCGAACGGGAGTTCGAAGCCGTGGGCTTCTACTTCAAGGAGCACCCCATCGATCACTACCTTCCCAAGCTACGCCGGAAAGGGGTGAAACCCCTCGATGAACACGTCCGTCTCATGCAGGAGAGCGGCCGCGGCGAAAAAACGGGTGCCCTCGTCTGTGTCATGGTCGACAAGGCGCTGATCAAGGAATCGAAAAAGGGGAACCGGTATCTCTGGGTCGCCGTGGCCGAGAAGATGTCGGCGTTCTCCGCGCCGTACTTCGGACCCCGGGGCGGCAAGGGACCGCCCATGGACAAGGCCCACGAGGTGGCCGCCGCGGCGCAGGCCAACAAGGCGCCCGTCGTCGTGCGGATCGACCTCGTGTTCAAGGGCGACAACGAGGACATGGACATTTTCCTTCGTGA
Source organism: Salipiger mucosus DSM 16094 (assembly GCF_000442255.1). Taxonomy (GTDB): domain Bacteria; phylum Pseudomonadota; class Alphaproteobacteria; order Rhodobacterales; family Rhodobacteraceae; genus Salipiger; species Salipiger mucosus. Next base: position 482,911 of record NZ_KE557274.1, read on the forward strand.
TATCGCGCCGGCTGACGATGTGGCCAGCGACATTCGTGGGGACCTGACGATCCGGTGCGAGCTGGAGGAATTTGCCGACACCTCGGACAGCACGAAAATCAAGATGGATGCCGACCGACAGCATCGGGACGGGAAGATCTCTGACGAGGACTATAATCGGGCCCTGGCCCATGCCGAGCAAATCCGGGTCCAGACCGGCCTCAAGGAGCTCCGGGACTATCTTGACCAGGTGAAATCGGAAACCGACCAGGACGCGTCGGCCGCCAGCGTGGTTCGTCTCGAGCTCATGAAGGGCGCAAACTTCGAGGGCGGCAAGGTTCTCGACGGCAAGTTCATGATCACCAACGCCGTGGAAAGCCGCCTCAAGTCCATGGACGGGATCGCCGGCCTGACCGAGGCGATCTGACAAACTAACCGCGTCCGGAACGACAGTCTCGCTCCGGGCGCGGTTCGGCTCACTCGTGCGGCGTCAAGACATCACGCAAGCAAGCTCGGGCATGGTGATGGGCGCTGCGTTTCAGACCGGCTTGCGAACCGATCTTCGAAAACCTTGGTTGTCTCGCTGGGAGGCCGGAGCTGCACGACCACGTCCGCCTCCCTTTCGAGGAGAGCAAACTGTTCCGGAAGGCTCGCACGGGTCGCGACCATCGGAAATGCTTCGCCGTCGAGGCCGGCATTCTGAATGTGAGCCGTCGCCTGCCTGGTTCGTTTCCCGGCTTCACGAATGGCGCGTCTGCTGATCACGCCTCTCGCCAGTCCACCGGGATCCGAGCATGTTGTCAAATCGTGCTCATAGGCAACCGATGCCACATGCAGTGCGGCGTCAAACCACTGTGCGGTGTCGATTGCTGCCTGCAACTGCTGGTCGCCAGCTGGTGACCCATCCCAATAGGTGAGAACCGTCTTCACCCGCATCTCAGGCAGCCTCCGTTCTCGAGCTGCCCTCGGAATCCGGAAGAGCCTTCGTCGCAACCGCCGCTGCCTCCTCCAGGTCGTGCTGGATCTCGGCCGTGGTCTCGCGCGTTCCGTCGGCGAAAAGGCCCATCAACCTGTTGAATTCTTCCGCGTATTCCTCTTGGGTCGTCCGATAGAACTTTGCCCAGTCGGATACCACCTCGATGGGGTTCCGCAGGCCCGAAAGATCGGCGAAGAGCGCGCGGTCTCGATCAAGCCGCTTGTTCAGGAACCCAAGATGGTCCTGGTTCATCCGGATAGCATGATCGATGGCATGCACCTGGATTCTGATGCTCGATTGCGTCAGTTGACCCTCGCTGATGAACGCGCCGAACGCCGCACGCGCCGAACGCCGCACGTGCCGGACCGTCCGGGCGCTGCATGGATGTCTTGGTTGCTCTGACCATCTCGATTCTTCCTCCAGGTTCGATAGGACGGTGGGAACCTGCCGGAATGGGCGGTAGGAGCATTGCGACATATCAATGTCCGGTGAGCAGTTTTGCGGCGTTGGCGGAAACCCGCTCACATAGGAAGGCCTCCTGATCCTAGCGCACAGAAATCAGGATGCTTCCGGCAACAGGTAGTTTGTTGCCGAATCTCTAGGAGGAAGCGGCATTCCGATTCAACTCGAAGCGACGGCCTGAAGCGAAGTGAATCGCCCAGACCCCTAAAAATGAGTAACCCCCGGTACTTGAGCTCGGCCTTTCGACCGGTCGCCTGGGGGGTGTTGTTGAGGAAGAGATATGTGCCGTTCGGATGAACGTCAACGTACGCGTGCCCAAATGTTACGATTGCGACGGGAAAGCCCACTGAGATCTCCTGGTCGGACCTCGGGCGTCGCTATCCACGCCTCGAACTCCGCCCATAGCCGCGCGGGATCTCTGCGGCCCGCCGTCTGGCTCACCCGCCGCCGTGCTTCTTCATGAGCTCCATGAACGTCTGCTTGCGCTGTTTCCGGCCGAGAAGAGGGATGGTGTCCATGCCCCAGAGGAGGTCACGGTTTCCGGTCAGGGTGAACTGCCTGACCAGGACGCGTCGGCCGCCAGTGTGGTTCGTCTCGAGCTCATGAAGGGCGCAAACTTCGAGGGCGGCAAGGTTCTCGACGGCAAGTTCATGATCACCAACGCCGTGGAAAGCCGCCTCAAGTCCATGGACGGGATCGCCGACCTGACCGAGGCGCTCTGATCCTTCAGAGCTTCCGGACTGCGGGTTTCTCGATCTCTGTTATTTCGCCGGGGCCGGTGAAAAAGTCTACGGCTGCCATGCTCAACACGATTAATGACGTTATTAGTATGAAGCGGAAAAGAGCAACTTTCACAGAGGCGGTCTGGTCAGTATCTTTCATAAGGTCAATTCCATTTAATCTTTAAAGGTGACAGCTGCGAGCAGGTAGGGTGCTTGATCTGCGCGCGGTGCACTGAGATCCCCAGCTCGTCGGAGCCGATATCATGTTCCCAGCCAGATGCAAGGTGTTCTGGATGCGAGTTCAATGTCATCTGGATCACGTTCGTCTGCGCAATAACATGCGAGAGAGACAGTGAGATGATTAAGAATGCTATGAGGGTCGTGGTAACCCGCCAAGCAAGAGACACAACGTTTTCTTTGCCTAACTTCGGATGAACAAAGCATTGCTCACGTATCTGCTTTGAGAAGATCTATGGAGGTCAGACGGTGCGCTCTGATGGCCGGTTTGTCGAAAAAATTTTTGGTCGGAACGCCGCTTACGCGGATGTAGTCCCCGATTGTCAACCGAAGGCCCCCGAGATCGTCGAGCGGGTTGTACCGTAACGGTGTTGTCGAAACTCTGATTTTCTGATCTGCCACGATAATCGTAAACTGCTCATCACCAAGTTGAGCGACTTGCCCGACAACACTAGCCACAACATTTTCATCCCAGTCGTTTTCAGGTATTTGGTATGCTCGCCATGATTGTGGCGCCCGGTCTACAAATGTCCGGTAGGAGCGCTTGTCAAAATTGTAAACGCTGTCAGCTTCCAATGTCCGTGTTCCAAGGAACGCAGCATTGAAATCTCCGGTGGCAGTGATCGTGTCCCCAACGATTCCCGGACTGTTGCCAGCTAAGTCGGTCTGTGGCCACCCCGACATGTCTACGTACATGCTGCCATTGTTATGCCGAATGGTGTACTGCGCTCCCTTGCGATCCGAGACGTAGCCGGTGATACTGATAACAGGATCTGGGATCACCGTTTGCGACGTCGGCTGCGAGAGGGCTGGCAGAGCTGCCAACGCTTGGATTGTAGCAGCAAGCGTGGCCAGCAGCGAACGGATGCCCTTTGATAACGCAATTCTTTTCATAAGTTTCAGCCCTCGGTTGATTCCCTGAACATCGCAATCGCTACACCGCAACGGTAGGTTCAATCACGGTAGGCTGCACGGACCCGAAGATCACGTTTTAGTGTGCACATTCAATATATTGAATGCCCTGCAGAGATGCCCCGAGAATTTGATCGACTTTCCCGAAGTTGCCAAGGTGGCTCTTCTTAGATTTAGGTCCGGTATGGATCATTGATTTTCATCAGAAAAGGAATGTATTTTTCCCATTGATGCACATATCTGCTCGCAATGTTGCAGGCCACCTATTTGTATCGATTCTTGGCGCACAGAATTTGCGATCTCGCTCTTGCGGCAAACAGCGGGAAGATCTGCACTTTGGTCATTCGCGATCATCATAGCGAAGGGCCAGGTGGCGCTGGCCGCCTGGTCAGAGGCAATGCTTCAAATAAACAGGTCAGGACTATGTGGTGCTATTCAGGATTTTGAATTTCAAAATCACGATGTTTCCGGCAACACGTAGTGATCCTCGGGAACACCCAGTCTTGAGGAAATGAGGAATAGTGTCCTCGCCGATGCTTGGCCTTTGACTGCTCGTACCAGGGTGTCGGGCGACATGGTGGCCTCCGATTGTTGACGAAGCTCCTGGAGGAAGCGAGTACTCGTTCCGGACGTCTTCTCGATGTCGGTTTTCAGTTTGTGACCATCGATTTTCAACATGGCACTCCGGAAAGTTGTGTAAGCGCTGTCCCGCGGTCACCTTCCGCGATGTTTCGGCGAATGCGAGAGCATCCTTATCGTGAGTTAGGGAGTGCGGTTCGCAATGTGCGCTACAAATGCGTTTCTCAGATCGCTCGGTGTGGAGATCTACGCGTCCGGACACCGGCGCTGGCCGGATGAGGCGAAGGCGCAGGCAGTCGCCGAGACGCTCCAGCCGGGAATGACGGTGAACGATGTTGCAACGCGGTTCGGTATCCAGCCGAACCAGCTGTCGGCGTGGCGGCGCATGGCGAAGGACGGCAAGCTTGTCCTGCCGGCCGATGAGGGCGCCGGAGATGAGGCGGTGTTCGCGCCTCTCGTGGTGTGTGACGCGGGGTCTCCTGCGCCAGAGGCGGAGAGCAGCGCCGTGGGGCGCGATATCCGGCTCGCTGTCNCGAAAACCTGATCCGCCCTATCGCTCTGAACAGAAAAAATGCGTTGTTCGCCGGTCACGACGAGGGCGGCAGGGCCTGGGGCCGCATCGCGTCACTGATCGAAACCGCAAAGATCAACGGCGTCGAACCATTCGCCTATCTCAAGGCCACCCTTGAGGCCATCGCCGCTGGCTATCCGCAAGGTCGGATCGACGATCTCCTGCCGTGGAACTTCCCGCCGTCAAGCTGAACGCGCGTGGGGCGCAGCCAACGCTTACAAAGTTGTTGAGAATGGATGGGTTGAACTGATCTGCCGGCTCCTGACTTCAATGTGCGTCTATGCACGGGATCTCTGCGCCGCGCCGTCTGGCTCATCCGCCGCCGTGTTTCTTCATGAGTTCCATGAACGTCTGCTTGCGCTGTTTCCGGCCGAGAAGAGGAATGGTGTCCATGCCCCAGAGGAGGTCACGATTTCCGGTCAAGGTGAACTGCGCGAGCGCCATGGAGCCCACGCCTCCCTGCCAGGGCACCTTGCGGTCATGCGAGAAGAGCCCCTTCGGCAGATCCGACACCTGTGGCAGCAGCCCGAGCGAGAGCCCGTGACGGATGAGATCCGGGATGTCCTCCTCGAGAACAGCGGCGCGCACCCATCCGAGGCCGTAGGAGACCACAGAGTAGCCCTTCTCGGCCAGCTGCATGGCGGTCAGGAACATGTTGGCCTTGTCGGCACCCTTGATCCAGACGCCCTGCCAGCTCGTGTGCGCGCGCTCCTGGCCCTGCACCTTCGACTTCTCCTCGCCCAGCGCGCAGGCGCGCCAAAGCGTCTCGGCGACAACGCCGGCCGACCAGGAGATCTCGGTGTACTTTGATGACAGGAAGTCTTTCACTGGCTCCGGCAGGTTGGGCCCGATCAGATCGTATTCGGAGCCCATGTAGAGGGACTTCACGTCGATCTCGGTGAAGTGGTCCATGACGACGAGCTCGGGATGCGCCACCCAGCTGCGCGCGATCCGCTTCTCCTTTTCCATGGCGTTCCCGAAGCCATAGATCGGCGCGATGTCTCCGTCGATCCGGTTGACCGTGACCTCCGCGATGCACGGGTTGTTGTTGTCGAGCACCCATTTCATCTTGTCCTTGGCCACAGAGCGGATCTCCGAACGCCCGTAGAACTCGAAGGGCCCGCGCGGGATCGGCGTGTGGAACATCTCCTGCGCGTAGGAAACCCGCGGCCGGCGCAGCATGACCCAACGCCCACCGCGTACCGGGCTGACACCGGTCTGCGTGAATTCCTGCCAGGCGTTCCCCGACTTGATGACCGTGGCGGCCTCCGATTTCGGGTATTCGGCTTCCGGCAGAACGCACCGCAGGTCCTCGCGCAAGAAGCGCCCCACGAAAACATCCTCCATGCGCGAGCGCGGGTCCACGTCGCGAATGAGCCGGAAGCTCATCTGCATGACCCGCGAGAAGAACTCCGAGATGATTGGCGCGGCCGTCGTCACGTCGGCGTCGGTGGGGTTCATGCCCCATTCCTTCAGGACGTCCTTCGGGGACACCACGAGGTACTTGTCGTGCCTCAGCCACGGACTGCGCCAGGCATCGGACTTCTTGTAGAAGGCGTCGAAAGTGATGTTCGTCCACCAGATCACGTCGGTCGGCAGTTCGTAGATGCTGGAAATGCGTTTTGCCGGCTGCCCTGCCACCGAGGCAAAACCGTCCGCCGGCTCACCCTCGTTGTCGAAGGCGACATAGCCGAACCTGCGCGTGATCCCGTCTTTCTCTGCCAAGGTCGTCTCTTTCTTCAGCTGCGAAGTGCCGACTTGAAAATGCCGAGCCAGGTCTGCGGTTTCAGGCTGACGTAGGGCCCGCCCGGCTCCATCCAGCTGTCGACGATCTTCTCCATCGTGTTCTCGTTCTCGTTGGTGCGCACACCGAGCGGCAGCATCCTGAAACCGTGCAACATCTCGCCGCGGCGCTCATAGACGTCGTCCGGCATGGCCATCATGATATTCGCGATCTCGACCAGGTCGGTTGTTCCGAGGCGGGCCTCGGCATGGTCTTCGCGCTCCCGCAAGGCGGCCTGGAGTTTCCCGGCGCCGTCCGAGATGTTCTGGGCTGCACGAACCGTATCCGGTTTCACGCTACGGACCTGGGAGGCTGTCTCGGCCCAGCGCTGGGCAACCTGAATGGCACGGACGACGTGATGCAGGGTGGCCTGCGGGATCTCCGGAAGCCACACCAGGACCGCTTCCTTGTTGCGGCCGGCCAGGCCGATGTGCTGGCACATGTGGCAATACGAGCAGACGGTCAGAAGGTTCTCCTTGCGGTTATCGGAGTGGTCGTCGTTGACGTGGTGAACCTCCTGCCATTTCTTGGCCTTGAAGCCGCAGAGCTGACAGGTGCTGTCGTCACGCTCGAGGACCTTCCGGCGCACGAGACCGAACTCGGCATCTGCATCCTCGGAGCCTTCGTCGTTCATCCGCCAGTTCTTCGCCTTTACCGAGAGTCTGAGTCTGGGATCGCCGCTCATGCGTCACCTGAGATGTTCCTCGTAACAATCTGTTTTCGGTGAGTTCAGAAGTGGTGAAGGCGAGAGTCAGACGAGGGCCGGAATTCGCAACTCATCCGAAAAATCACCTTCGGCGTGTACACGGCGGAATTCTGTCGGACTTATCCCCATCGCGTCCCGGAAATCCCGGCTCAAATGCGCACTGTCTGAATAGCCTGCACAGAAGCCGACAGCCGTCACGCTGAGACTGCCAGTTGCGAGAAGGTGGCATGCCTCCTGTAACCGCACCAGGCGGATGAGACGGGAAACCGGAAAACCGCAGGCGCCAAGTCGTCGCTGGAGAGTGCGCCTGGAAAGCTGAACTTCGTCGGCAAGATCCTCCAAGCGCCACCGACGAGAGGGATCCTGAGCTATTAACGCTGCGACCCGGCGAAGTGTCCTGGCATCCGCGGGTGTTTCCACGTTGGTCGGCAAGACGAGAGGCCGGGGGCTTTCGCCTACGTCTGCTGGCGTGCCTTGGGTACGTGTCCAGCTCAGGCGCCACAAACCGGTGTCCAACTCAGCCAAAGACCTTGGGAAGGTAAACCGGCCCAAACCGCCGAGGCACCACTCACCTCCGTCAGAACGACGCATGTAGCAGGTCACTTCGCGACAGCCAATACCGTCAAGAAGTGCGACGACCAGACCGCAGATGAACAAGTTCTCCGCGTCGGATGGCATGTCGCCAATCACAGCTGTCCGTCGACAGATTGCAGAGTTCTCCGCGTTTTGCGTTATGGAAAGCCGGTTCCTGGAGTGTGCGAAACGCTCGAAGCGCGCCCACTTGTCGAAGAGCACGCTTGGCGTGGCCGACCGAAGGGCGGCAGCCCAGATCGGATGGTACGCGATATGATCGAGCATTTCGCACACCTTTGTCGGCGCGAAGGGTCCTGAGACCTGCACGACGCGCGCAAGCAAGTCACGCTTGGCTTGCGGTTCAATCCGCCCCTCGCGCAGCGGATCAATCCGGCGGTTTCCTGCCGCGTTGTCGGCCTCTTTCTTCACCCAAGCCTGGATCAGTTCGGCAAGACTCGAGGAAGCGAAATCCTGAACATTGGGTGGTCTCTCGCAACGGGTCATGGATCAGATGAACACATCTTCGGATCGAATGGGCAAGCGTCGGATGCGATTACCGGTCGCGGCGTGTACGGCATTCGTTATTGCCGGCGCGATGGACACGAGTGCGGCTTCTCCAGCTCCTGCCGGCGGTTCCTCGGAGGGGACAAGCTCGATCTCCACATCGGGACAGGCGTCGTTGCGCATGATCTCGTAGGTATCGAAGTTATCTTGCCTGACGCTGGTACCATCAAGCGTCAGCTCCTCTTTCAGGGCCATGCCGCACCCCCAGACGATGTTCCCCATGATCATCGCGCGAACCTGGTCCGGGTTCACCACGCATCCACAATCCTGAACACACCAGACCTTGCGCACACGTATCTCTCGCTGGGCGTGCAGGGCCTCGATCTGAGCGACGGCAGCGACGTAGGTCATGCCCTTATATATGCCGCAGGCAACTCCCTGTGCGCCTGTCGACGCTTCCTGCGAGGCACGACCTGCCCATCCTGACAGCTTTGCGACACGTTTCAGAACGTGGGCCAGACGGTCGTGGCCACTTGCGAGATTGTGCAAGCGGAAGGCGACCGGATCCATGTCCACGGCCTCTGCCAATTCGTCCATGACGCTCTCGGTGACGAAAGTATTGGGGCCGGCACCCAGGCCGCGCCATGGCCCGAACGGCAAATCCGTACGGATATCTGAATAGCGAATCCGCTGGATCGCAGCGGAATAAGGGTGCTCTGCTCCGCGCGCGGTACCGGTGTCGGCTGAGAACCAGTCAATCCCTGCTGCGATGAACTGGCTCATCCCGTCGCCGAGCGCGGAAACAGGCCCGGTGGTGATCGGCGCCGAGACGAAGTCCTGCATCCAGCGTGTCAGAGTTCCGGCCGCGTTGACTTCGGCCGATACGCGATGCGCGAACGGTGGCTGCATGTAGCTGTTTCGGAATTCCGCTTCGCGATCCCATTGGACGCGGACTGGCCTGCCGACCATCGCCGATAGTCGCGTGGCCTGTTCCGCGGCGCCACAGGCCACGCGACCACCGAAGGCGCCGCCCATACGTTGCGGATGGATGACGATATCTGCCCTGCGGCGTCCGAGAAGCGCCGCGATCCGGGCCCTGACAAAATAAGGGTCCTGCGTACCGCACCAGATTTCTGCCTTGTCGGGCCCCACATCCGCCACGGCCGCGCGTGGCTCCATTGCCGCGTGAGCCGCCATAGACGTCCTGAACTCGGCCGAAATTGTCCGGATCTCCTCTTCCGACGAGGTGTTTCCGGAGCCCTCCTCGACGAGTTCATGCTCGAAACTTTCGGTTTGCTGCAGATGCACGCTGTTCATGAAATCCTGAAGGTCTTCCGCTCCATCTTTCTCGGCGGACCATCTTGGTGCCAATTTCTCCAGCGATGCATCCAGAACAAACGGGTCTCGCGCGACGATACCTGCAAAATTCGCCTCGGTGTCCACGACGACATCGATCACGCCCGTCACGCTTAGTGCGCCATTTCGATCCGCAGCCAGCAGGCGGGCGCCCAAATGTGGGGGGTGGGCGGACCGCGCCAAAGAGCATTTTTTTGCATACGACGTCCCGGCTGTATGGAGCGCGTCCGGTGACGATTGCTTCGAGTTCCGGATGCGCCCAGGAGGCACCAATGGCCTGCGGAGCAGCTTTGCTCCTGTAGTCGATCTGGGACGAGGGGGATACTTCGGCCATACCGGCGTCCAGCACGACCGGCTTTTCGGAAACCAGCTTTGAGTAGGCAACGTGCGCACCGTCCGGGCGTATGAAGCCACCATTGGCCTCCTGAAGTTCATCGGGAGAAAGACCCTCGAACACAGCCGCCCGCGTTCGGAGGTGATCACGCAAACACGCGGATGCCTGTGAAAGTGGGCCCACGAAAAGCCGAATGCTGTCGCTGCCAACCGTAAACATGAACGGAGACACTTGAGAGGTGTTCGGCCGCACCAGGTCCACGGCGTCCTGGCGGAGGTTCAATTCTTCAGCGACGACTTGGGACAGCCCCAATCCAGCGCCCTGTCCCATCTCCATCCGCGGGCAGAAGATGCGGACACGACCGCCCGGCATCATCTGCACCCAGGCCAGGCCGTCCTGGTAATCGGGCTTCGACAAGGTCGGCATTGCCGGGATGGCAGAGTTCCCGAACCAACCCGCGGAAACGGCGGCGACACCTGCGGCGGCCCAACCAGTGCACTTCAGGAAGCGACGACGCTCCGGATCGAGGACAGTACCCCGGTCAGTCATGGCCGGCGTCCCTGGCCGCCCGCGCCACGGCGGCACGGATTCGAGGATATGTCCCGCAGCGGCAGAGATTTCCGCTCATCGTTGCCCGTATGTCGGCATCCGAGGGGGACGGCGAATGCCGAAGGAACGCCACTGCCGTCATAATCTGTCCTGGCTGGCAATATCCGCACTGCGGCACGCGTTCAGATATCCATGCTTTTTGCACCGGGTGCAGCCGTCCTCCGTCAACCAGACCTTCGATTGTGACGATTGATGAGCCTGCCACGGACGCCGGCGTCATTTGACACGACCGCGTCGCCAAGCCGTCGACATGAACCGTGCAGGCTCCGCAGAGGCCGCGGCCGCAACCGAACTTTGTACCCTTGAGGCCGAAATGATCCCGTATGACGTCCAATAGCGATGCGTGCCGCAGCTTCTCCGGAAGCGATACGAGGTCTCCGTTAATCTCGAATTCCATGAGTCTCTCCATGCTTTGTTGGAGAGACTGCACTCGCGATTGCGGCTTGGCTTTGATGATCGCGCCACTTTCGGCGGCGCTTTTGCAAGCCCTGCGAGATACCGAAGACATCGGACAGCGAACGGTGGATTGCGGGAATCCGACCATTGCGTCCGATGTGATTGTTCCGGTCAGGAGTGACTATGGGCGGCTTCGAAGAGGACCATTTCGACCCGTTCATCGCCAGCGACATAGGCATCGTGGCCCGGCGGAATTTCGAAAAAGTCCCCCTTTGTGATCGGCGTCTCTTCCCCGCTTTCGACCATTCTCACGATCAGCCTGCCAGAAAGGCAGTATCCGGTGTGATGCATCGGGCATGTGTCCGGAGAGCCCAGAAGTGGTTTTTCGTCTGCTTCCCAGGTCCAGCCGGGCTCGAACACGGCATACATGCCCGTGGAACCTTCCGCGGTTTTTACGATGTCGATGCCGCCGTGCTCCTTCATGTCGAGCCGGTCATCCGGACGTTCGAAACGGCGGGTTTCAATAGTTGCGGTCATCATGGACTCCTTTCCGTAAATCGACCAGCGGCCGGCTCGATCATACGTGGGTGATTTCGGGCTTCAGAGACTCCAGAATCGCTCTGACTTCGGCGCGAGTGGCCGCGTCATAGTTCAGAGCCTCCATTGTATTCAGGATATCGTTGGCCGCGGAATCATATTCCGCATCTTCGATCTCCATGCCTCGATGGGCCTCGGGCATGCTCCGGCCGTTGTACTGAGCCGGCCCGCCGCTACCGGCGGCAAAGAAATCGCAAGTATGCTCTTTGATTTCTGCGACCCGGTCGGGCTGGTTCGCGTAGGGATGAAACCGGTGACCGATCAGCGGGTTTTCCATGTGGGCCGCGACGGTCCCGTCGACGATCCTGCGGATGCCGGCGGTGCCTCCGAGGCGTTCGAAGAGTGTCACGGTCATAAGGTCTTCTGCGAGTGTCGGGGACATGGCTGCCTCCTTTCTCGTTATGGCGTTGCATGCAGGGGCTCCGCCCTGGGCGTCCTTGACGTCGGCCGAGGTCATGGGCTTGCCGCCAATTTCTGTTTCTGGTCCGCGTCAACCACGCTTTCAATAAGTTGAATGTCTACAAGCGGCATTTCGTTCTCCTCGAACTCAATCAGTGGACGACACGCCGAAAATACGACGTCGTACTGAAAATCCTGGCATTCGAAGGGTCCGGCTGGCCAGTTCACGAAATGAACCGGTCCCGGTTCAATATCTGAACTAGCTAGACTCGAACGCGACAGGCAGACTTCCCCCCACCAGTCTGGGAGGTGCACAAATGACCAACGCGAGCTACAAGCAGTTTTGCCCCGTCGCGATGGCGTCTGAAATCATCTGCACTCGGTGGACCGTCGTCCTTTTGCGGGAGCTGGTTGCCGGGTCGACGCGCTTCAACGAGTTGCGCCGTGGAGTCCCGAGGATGTCACCGGCCTTGTTGGCCAAGCGCCTGCGCGAATTGGAGGCGGCCGGTGTCGTAACACGTGAACGGGTGCCGGGTCCGACGAATGTGGAAGCCTATTGTCTGACCGACGCCGGCCGTGATCTGCAGCCAGTGGTCGAAGCCATCGGCATGTGGGGACAGAAGTGGGTGGAAACCGAACCCTCGCTAGAGAACCTCGACCCGGAACTCCTGATGTGGGACATGCGTCGAAACCTCGACACGAGCCCGGTTCCGGATCAACGCGTGGTGATCGAGTTCATCTATCCGGATCTCCCGGAGACTCAGCGCCGATGGTGGCTGATCGTGGAAGCCGACCGCACCGTGGATCTCTGTCACATCGACCCTGGCTTCGATGTCGATCTCTATGCGACTTCGGACTTGCGCACGATGACAGAAATCTGGATGGGCCTGCGTTCGGTCGCTGACGCCGTCAAACGGGAGGACTTGGTTCTGGTTGGATCGTCGGACCTTTCCGACTCCATGCAAACATGGCTGGGCCTCAGCCCATTTGCCCGCCAGGAGAAACTGGCAAGCTGAGCCAACTGCCATTTCACCCCGAAATCGGGCCTCTGCCTATGCACGTCCGGGTTGCCGGCTGAAGAAAAGGATCAATCCAAAGACGATCATGCCAGCGCCAGAAGTGCGTTGAAACCAGTGCAGGCGTGTGTACGCGAACGCGGCCGCGAAATGTCCGGCCGCAGCATATAGGGTGATCGCGCAGGCTTCGAGCGCGATGAAGATTGCGCCCAAAGTGGCATAGCTTTGCCAATAGGAGGAGGTATCGACGAACTGCGGAAAGAACGCAGCGAAAATCAGGATCGCCTTGGGGTTGCTGACTGCAATCATCGCCTCGCGCCGCAATGCTTGCCGGATTGTTGGCTTGAGATGGTCTGTCTCGACACCGTCGGGCGCCGGTTTGGTCAATATTAGTTTGACGCCCATCCAAATCAGGTAGATTGCGCCAACGATCTTCACCGCGCCGAAAAGAAGTGCCGAGGTCGAGAGCAGGACACCCAAGCCGAGCGCACTGGCAGCGATCATCGGAACGAATGCGGCCAAGCGTGCGGTGCTGGCGCTGAGTGCGAAGGCCACGCCATTCTGCGCTCCATGCGTGAGTGCCAGGAGATTGTTTGGACCGAATGCCAGGTTCAAGGCAAAGCAAGCAGGTAGGAAAACGAGAAGGTCGGTCATGCAGGTGGTCAAGAGTTCACTGATCGGGTGCGCAACCTAGAACACATCCCGGCAAAGAGTGCAAAGACCGCCAAGTGAAACTCCTGGAAAGACAGCTCCCGAAGAAATCTCCGGGAGCTGTTCTGGTACATGTCTGGTTCCCTGGAAGGATCAGGGAAAGATCACGCCCTTGGTGGTGATGACGGCGAAGTTGCCGTCCATCTCCCGGAACTCGCGGATCCGGCCCGCGCCCGGCACGTCCTGTCCGACGCCGAACATGGAGACGCCCGTGGGGGTCTCGATCCATGCCAGGTCGTTCGACATCCCGGCCAGGCGGTAGTCGGTGAACATGTGCGGCCGTGACGGCGGACTGACCCCGCGCCCCTTCGCATTGATGGCGTCCAGTTCCCGCTTCTTGCTGGCCAGCTGGCGGCGCAGACGCGCGGCTTCCGACTTTGCCTTCTTGATCTCGGCGCCCTCGGATGAGGTATCGTCTTCCTTCGCCGCGGTTTCATCCTCCGGCTCGTCGGATCCCGTCGATGCCGTGACATCGGGAAGCTGAAGCGTGGGGTCATCAGCCGATGTCCCGCGCGGTCCGGACCCTTCGTCATCCATGACGGCAATCCGCTCCTCGAGATCCTCGAGGCTGGTGCGCTGTTTCTCCTCCATGGCCTCGAGGCGCTTGGACATTTCCTCCAGGGTCGTACGAAGGACCTGGACCTCACCGGAGCCTGCTGCATCGTTTCCGGACGTGGTGGTCTTCGCCTTGGAGACTTCCCGGGCAACGATCTCGCCGACAAGCTCACGCGTGTCCTTCTCGGTCAGGAACTCGTCCTCGAACCCGTCCAGGCGCGTGATGACATCATCGAGTTTCGCGACGATGGTTCCCGTGTCCGCGTCGGCCGAGGCATTTTCAGGATCGGCCTCCTGTGCCCCGTCTCCCGGGGTCAGGTCCGGCATGAGGGAGTTGCCCGGCATATCCGTTGAGGCGTCCGTTTTCTCGGGGCGGTCGCCCGTCCCGCCGGGAAGCTGCATCCCCGGGGAGGTGCCACCATCCGGTCCATCAAGTTCGAGAGACGGTGTTCCGGATCCTGAATTCCCGCCACCCAGGGACGGCCGCTCATCCAGCGAGGGCTCCTGGCCGCCACCGTTGCCGGCCGGCCCGGAATTGCCCGGCATCGAAGGAAGGCCTTCCGGGCGCTGGGCCCCGGACCCGTTGCCGGTTTCACCCGGAATGCTGACCGGGTTGCGTTCGGAATCCGGAGAATACCCGCGGGAGACGTTTGCCGGTTGCTCGTAGGTCGCAGGGGTCCTGGGTTCGGGTTGGGCGTTTCCGCCTGTCAGCATGGGAACCACGACAAAGAAGCCGACGGACCCTACGGTCAACGCCAGGGCCGAGACAGCGCCCCAGAAGATCATCTTCCCTTTCTTACCGGCGCCATCCGACTCCTCGGAGAAGGCGTCGTCATCCTCCTCTTCGTCATCATCGTCGTCTTCCATGAATTCCGACAGTGGATCCTCGTCATCCGGATCCTCGTCCTCGAAATCATCCGCGCCGTCCTCGTCCGCGAAAAAATCAGGATCTTCGCCGGCCTGATCTTCGGCGAAGTCCTCGTCGTCCGGATCGCCGGCCGGTGGGGGCGGCACGTCATCGTCCTCCTCCTCGTCCTCGAGGTCAGAGAAGAAATCAGGGTCACCTCCGAAGATATCTTCGTCATCATCGTCCGAGCCGCTTCCCGGGAAGCCGCCCTGAGCCATGTCTTTGAGCTCTTTTTCAAATTCTTCGTCGTCGGCCATGTGCTAACTCCACTATCCTGAAAACCTTGGAAGGCGCGCTTTCGTCACTGTAAAAAGAGGATCCCGAGCGGGGTGCCGGCTTCGACACGCACCGTGGTGGGGCGTCCGCCGAGATACTCGTCGATGATGGCCCCGGTCTCGCTGGCGGCCTCGCCACCGGCGATCAGAGCGTTCGTGCGCAGGGACCTTTCCGGCGTTTCCGTTTCACTCTGGCCATCCCCGAGCGAGTTCACGGTCTGGCCGGAAGTCGCGATGGCCGAGCCGAGCCCGGACAGGAAAGCGGTGCTCGCCTTGACCGCGATCCTGGAAACCAGGTGACGGTCGACGCTGGTGGCAATGCCGGTCCCGACGTGTTCGGTATCGACCGCCACCGCCCGGATGCCGTAGGTCTTGTTCACCTGCTTGCCGCTCATGGTCTCGTCGACCGAAAGCGTCGTGAACTCCAGCATCAGTTTCTCGTTGTTCACCGAGAAGTTCCCCAGAACCCTCGCGCCGGCCAGTTCACCCTGCAGGATTTTCGCTACGACGGGCCCCGGGGCATCGCTGTCTGCACGGGTGATCATGGACGCGTAGATGATTTCGCCGGGCATCGGCTTCTGAAACGGCGGTTTCTCCTGCTGCGGAGGTCCCTGGTTGGCCATTTCGGCCTGCGGGCTATCGGTAACGGACGCCCGGGCGCTGGAGCCGCCGGGACCACCTGCTTGCCCACGTTCGCGCAGGATCGCAGGCGGCATGTCACCGCTCTGAGATCCCCGAGCACCGGCCGATGCGGTGGCGTTCGCATTGCCAGGCGCCGAAGTGTCGGGCTGGTAGACATACTGCGTCGAGGGGCTGCCAGGCTGGCTATCCATGCGCTGGGCAATCCGTGACATCTGCTGGGCATAGAGCGACCGGAGATTATCGTCCGTCTTTGGCTGCGGACGTTCGACCAGCTGTGGCTCCGTCTGGTTGGGCCCGGACTGCGACGGCCGGTTGCGTGGCTCCATGGAGCGAGGCTCCTGAACGGTATCGCGAGGCCGGATGATGGGACGCGGATCGGCAGCCTCTTCCTCCTCGGGTGCAACCTCCTGAGGGATGGCCACCGGTTCGATCTCGCCGGATTCCTGGACATCCGGGCGGATGATTTCCGGTTCCGGGTCCTGTTCGACATTCAGGGAGACCTGGTCTTCGTCCTGAACGGAGGATCCCATGATGGAGGGCAGGGCGGATCTGCCCTCATCCCTGGCTTGTTCGATCCGCTGCCGGTCGGATTCCCGGAGTGCCTGCTCGTAGTTGTCGCTGACGTCGCCCTGGATGATATCGTCGCGCTGGTTCGGAGCCGAGCGCAGTCGGCTTTCGTTACCTTCGGCGGCTTCTCCGCCCCCGAGGAAGAAGACGATTGTGAAAATGACTAGCACGATACCTCCGATGAAAAAGAGAATGCGCTTGGAGCTCTTGTCTCCGGCGATCCTTTGGAATGCGTTCTTCTTGTCGTCCGCCATTCTGGTCCTCAGTTCCTGCGCGCCGAGACGCTGTTCATTTCCCCGTTCTGCGAAATCAGAAGGATCGGGTTTTCCTGGAGCACGAAGACGCTGACGCCACTGACGTTCGAGCTCTTCGCGACATAGGCCGGGGACAGAACCTCACCGTGGGTTCGGACGTACATCTTGCCCTGGAACATCCAGGCCTCGACGCCGGGGTTCGACGTCTGCATCTTCTCGGCGCCGCGCGGCGGCAGTCCGTCCAGGAAGGACATCATCGTCTTGTCCCCGGTGGGGGACAGGCCGCGCTCTTCGGTGATGGCGTAGTTCGAGTTTGGCCCCTTGCCGTCGATCCGGACATCGGTTCGGTAATCCACCGTTTCCTCGTCCCGGGCCTCGAGGGTCAGCAGAACGGGAACCGGGTTGTCCACGAGGGTCACCACCATGTTCGAGGAGGCGTAGTCCTGCTGCGGGTTGACCACCAGGATGTTCGTATCTCCCTGCTCGCCGGCCGTTTGAGCCGCGAAGGCGCTGGAGTCGCCGGTGGTCACCGACAGGACCGGCCAGGGGTTTCCATTGCGATCCGAAAAGGTGATCGTCGACACCCGGCCCGGCTGCATGCGGATCACCGGGATGTCCTCGCCTGGCTTGAGGGAAAGGTCCACCGAGCGGCTGGTCCGTGCCGGGTCCTCGCCCACGCTCTCACGTTCCGCGCGCTGCGTTTGGTCATAGCGCTGTTTGAACAGCCTGATCTGATCCGGGGTCATCGGAACGACGCCTTGCATGGCCTCGATGAATGCCCGTTGCTGGGGCGACATCCCGGAAAGCGGATCGTCGGCCTGGATCTCGTCGACGGCATTGCTCTTCTCGATGATCTTGAAGATCTCCGACATGGCCTCGGCTTCCTCCGGGGTCATCTCGGGCAGATCGGACAGCGAGCTTTCCGGAATGTCGCCACGCGCACCTGTGCTTGTCTGCTGCGCGTTGATGGAGACCTGGCTCTGGGAAGCCCGCCCCTGCGCCCCGGAGGTGTTCCGGATGGAGATCGGATTTTCAGGATTGGCCTGTTCCGAATAGATGACGATATCACCGTCTCCACCCCCGGATTGCGCGAACGCGGGATGTGCGGCGGTCGCCAGCGCACAGGCAGCGACCATGGAAAGGAATCTTTGGTTTCGACTGTACTTCATGGGGAGCCTCTTACTGAGCGATGATCTGGGCAATTCCGATGCCCTTCGGATGTTCGAGTTCGGGTCGGCGCACGATGACGGCCTGCACGATCAGATCCTGCGTCGTGCTCTTGTTGGCGGACTCGTAGGTCACGAGGATCGGGACCTCGATCTTCCAGGCGTAGCGGCCGTTGAGATACCCTTCGCTGACCACGACCGGCGCGCCGCGCGGCACCGCGGTCGTCACGAAGCGGTTCGCGATCACGGTGCGCAGGTTGCCGCTCTCTTCCAGCGCAGTCTGAAATCCGCTCCAGCCCTCCGTAGTGAAGGCGTCCCGCGCGTCCTGCAGCTGTTGGCGGTAGTTCGCGAAGGAGAAGGTGTAGGCCTTGGTGATCGCATCGGTGGACCAGCTCAGGACCTCGTTGACCGATTGCACCGGTTGGTCGAGAGACGTCAGCGGCAGAAGGCTGCCATTGGTGTCGGTCGCGAAGTACTGGATGTCGGGTTCCCGAAGGGCCAGCATGACGTTCGCGATGATCGAGAGACACAGTGCCACGGATACGACGAGCAGGACCCTGTTCTGCAGGTAGACCTTCTCGCGAACCGTGGTGTCCCGAAGCATGCGCGTGGCGACGACGTCCTCCACGGGAGAACGCGGCGCCTCGGTCGACTTCCGCGAGGATGGCGCCTTGTTCTTCGTCGCCTTGCCCCTGGTCCGGCTGCCGTCCTGGTTGGTTTTCGGGTGCTTCGCCATTCAAATATTCCCTGCGCGACCGCCTTCCGACGACGCCTTCACTGCGGCTGATATTCAGAGAAATTCTTAAAGAGGCGGAAAATGGGGCTTTCAACCGGCTTTTATCCGGCTGGTGTAAATCCAGATTAAGAACAGAAGATCAGTTCCATTTTCAGGATGCACATATGACGCAAGTACAGAGAAAACCCTGGAGCTCGGACGAAACAGAGCGCCTCATCCGCACCTGGGATGAGATCGGGAGCATCGTGATCATCTCGATCCTCCTCGGTCGCAGCCAGTCCTCCGTGCAGACGCAGGCGAGCCGGATTGCCCTGCCACGTCGGAGCGAACAACTTCACCGTCATCGCCGTCGCTGGTCACGCACCGAAGAGCGTCAATTGGAGGCGGCCCTGAAGGACAACACGACAGGCGCAGGGATGATCGATATCTACTCCATCGCGGCTGATCTCAACCGAAGCGTCGATGCGATTGCGGCGAAGCTGCAGGAACAGTTCGGCAGCGAGGCTGCATTCGCGGAGAAGGTCGACATTCCCGAAGACATCCGGGATATCATGGACAAGGCGCTTGACACGAAGAGCGGGGAGAAGCCCTACGCGGAACGCGGCACCATCGTGGACAAGCGCTACAAGGAGCGCATGCGCAAGTGCCTCACCTGCGATACCCCGTTCTGGAGCGAGGGCGCGCACAACCGGATCTGCGACCGCTGCAAGCGTCTCCACGACAGCGACGACTGACACCGCAGGGTCCTGAGAGATCCAAAATTTCAGGATCCTTTGGTGATCCCAGTGTCAAATGACGTCGGCGTTGGGCTGCTGCTCATTCTCGGAAGCAGATTCGATGTCGCTGATTGTGACCATGTATTCCGTCGCGTGCTTGCCGCCGAAGTGCACATCCTTTTCGTAGTGCGTCTCGTGGTCCAGTTCCCCATCCATGTTCTCCGCGAAGCTGTTGAACAGGGCCCAGCTCGCCTCGTTGTCAGCGGTGATCGTGGTCTTGAGCTGCGTGACGTCGGCACAGATGGGTCGGTCGAAGAGCTCGGTCAGCATTTTCTTGGCAACACCTCTGCCGCGCGCGGACTCGCCGACAGCAACCTGCCAGACAAAGAGCGTGTCCGGCGCATCAGGCGGGATGAACGCCGAGATCCAGCCGACGATTTCGCCGTCGAGCTCCGCGATCACGCAGGTGTCGGCGAAGTGGTCGCACTGCACGAGATTGCAGTACATCGAGTTCTCGTCGAGTGGGCCGCCCTTCTGGATGAGGTCCCACACATCTGAACCGTCCTCGGATGTCGGGGCGCGGAAGGTCAGTGGGGCGCGGGCAGGGTCATCGGACATGATCTGTCTCCATTCGCTGATGTGCTGTGAACATCGTGGTCGCAACTGTGATGTGCGAAGAAAAATCGGATTGAATCGGAGGGCTTGGACGTCATGAGATCGCTGGTCCACGAGGCAGGAGACCGGACGGATCGATCCCGCGGCGTTCGGCACTTTCTCGGACCGCCTCCCGAAGTGTCTCGCTTCGGTTCAGAAGCCGGAGAAAGCGGGCCTCGTCGAGCACGAGCAGCGTCGAAGGCGTGAGGGCGCGGACCTCGGCGCGGCGGGGCTTCTTCATGAGGATCGCCATCTGCCCGACCATTTCGCCGCGCCCCATCCTCCAGGTCTGTCCGGCCGCCTTGAGCTCCACGGCGCCGGAGGCGATGAAGAACACGCTCCTAGCGGGGCTGTCCCGGCGGATGATCACCTCCTCGGCATCGACGTAACGGGTCCTGAGTGCCCGAGCCAGGCGGTTCAGCCTGTCGTCGTCGAGGCCTGAAAAAAGCGGGAACTGCCGGATGAGTTCAGCTCTCTGAAGAGCGATGTCGAGCCGGGGGCGTTCCTCGGCAGCGGCGCGACGGGCATCGAGGTCGTGCATGAGGGTGGTGTACACTTCCGACCCGATCAGGCCGTCTTCTCGCATGGTCGTGTATTCGCGTTCCTCGAGGCGCAGGGCCGTGCGGCGGATGAAACGGCGCTCCAGCTTCTCGGCATAACCCGGGTACTGCACGCGCAGGCCCTTGAGCGCCGTTTCCACCATATCGACCCGTCGGTTGAGCAGCTCGCGCAAGAGGTCGGCCACGCGTTGCCCGTGAATCCGCCGGATGCGGCCATCAATGAAGGATCCGAGATCCCGAAGGATCAGGCGTTGCGACAGCAGCAACTCGAACCGGTCCGCGGTCATCCGGGCCAGGGGTCCGGGCACGCCCATTCGGCCATGAATTCTGGCCGCAATCCTAAGAGCCCGTCCGTGCGCAACACTGCGGCGCGCGGCCTGCTGGTACCCGCTGCGGCCCTGGGACCTGGCTCCCTCGATCAGGCGGTCGGCATCCGACAGGACCTGGTCCGCCATTCGAGCGGAAATCGTGCGCTCGCGGACCCGGGCAAGGATGGTGTCGCGTTCATGGCCGGCGAGCGCGATCAAACCCAGGGTCACTCGATCTCTGTCGAGAATGTCTGCGCTGTCCTCGGCGGATTTCACGGCGTCGTTCAAACGATCCCCGAAGCGCTTGGCTTCGGAGCGTACAGTGTCGTGGCTGAGCTCGTAGTTTTCTGTCGTACGAGAAACGTCTTCCCGCACGGTCTGAAGGACAACGGCAACCACCTGTTTCGAAAGCGCCTCGTCGAGGGGCGAGAGCCTGTCCAGTTTCAGACGCCCGATCACCCAGCGGAGTGTCGTGCCCTGAACGATCAGGGTGAACAGGGTGAAGCCGGTGGCAAGGATGCCGACCACCCGCTGAATGTCGTCGGGAACACGGATGCTCTCGGTCACCGCGAGCGCCAGTGCGAGGGTTACGGCGCCACGAAGGCCGCCCCAGAGGATCGCCGTCCGGTACGGTCTTTCAACGACAGGGGACAAATTGAGGGCCGACAGAAGCGGGAGGAGGCCGAACAGGATCAGCGCCCGGGCGCCTATTGCGGCAAGGATCACGACACCGACCAACACGAGGTCATCGACGCGCACCTCTTCCAGAAGCCGGGGGATGAGCAGGGCCGCCAGAATGAAAATCAGGGCCCCGGACCAATGCGCCAGGATATCCCAGAGCTCGCGGAGGTTGGTCCAGGCCTGGGGCGGAATACGGCCGGGCCCGGTCAGGTTCAGGGTCAGGCCGGCGGCAACGACGGCGATGACACCGGATGCGCCGACGAGTTGTTCAGCACCGATGTAGGCGAGATAGGGCAGAGCGACCGAGATCGAGAGCTGTGCAAGCTCATGACGCCGGAACAGGGCCATGATCCGGACCGCGATCCGCGCCGCCAGCCATCCGGCCACTGCACCACCCGCGATCAGGGCCGGGAACCGGGCGAGGGCGTCACCGAGCTCCGGGTCCGGGACACCGAGCATGACGTAGC
Source organism: Salipiger mucosus DSM 16094 (assembly GCF_000442255.1). Taxonomy (GTDB): domain Bacteria; phylum Pseudomonadota; class Alphaproteobacteria; order Rhodobacterales; family Rhodobacteraceae; genus Salipiger; species Salipiger mucosus. Next base: position 504,821 of record NZ_KE557274.1, read on the forward strand.
CCATGAAGAGCCCGAAGAGGGCAATGGCCGCGGCGTCGTTCAGAAGGCTTTCACCTTCGATGATCCTGGCCAGCCTCCGCGGTGCGGAAATCGAGCGGAAGATCGAGACAACGGCCGACGGATCCGTTGTCGATACGATGGCACCCAGCAACAAGCAAGCGGCCAGCGGCAGGGAACTGGCAAGGGAGAGCGCGTAGCCGACACTGAAGGTCGCCACCACCACCGCGACGACGGCAAGCACCAGGATCGGGACCCAGTCGTCCAGCATGCGCCTCAGGTTCATGCCAAGCGTCACCTGGAACAGGAGCGTCGGCAGGAAGATGTAGAGGAAGACATTGGACCGGATCGGGAGGTCAATGATCGCCTCGGCCACAGGATCTAGCGCGTCGGTCAGTTCCGTTCGCAGAAAGAAGATTGCCCCGGCGCCTATCAGGATACCGAGGACCGCAAGGATCACGCTGTAGGGAAGGCGGAGGCGCGCGGCCAATGGCTCGGCCGCGCCGATCAGGAAGAACAGGGACGCGATGATCGCGGTAATGATGACGATATCCATCCGGTGAGCATATCAGGCCAGGCGAGAGACAGAAGCCGGAAAGGAGCTCTCGGCAACCGGAAGGTCGTCACATGTCAGCCGGGCTCCGGCTTCTCTCGCAGCGCCTTCCCAAAGAGCCCGGTCGAGAGCCGCGTGCAGTTGCCCGATGGTACCATTGTTGCGCAGAACATGGGTGAACTTGCCGTCCTCCATCGGGGTCTCGCTGGGATGGGCTTCGGTGAAATCGAGCTCGTCATGGTTGGCGGCCTCGATTTTCAGGAACTGCGCGCGATCCTCGAACATGTAGCGCAGGTAGGCGATCTCGTGATCGTACCGGATATCATCGACCACGACTCTCTTCCCGTCACCGAGCAGGCGGCCGATCTTTTGACAGGCGATGTCGACCCAAACGTCCGAGTAGATCAGGTCACGGAACTCGTTGCCGAGAATTCTCATGATATGCCGGCTGGTGGTTCCGCGGAGGTGGGGAACGGGTTCCAGTTTGTCTTCCTGGGATCCTTCGATCAAACGCCAGACATCATCTTTCGGAACGCCGGCCTCCTCGAGGAGCAGGGCCGTCATCCGTTTCAAGGTGTCGGCCATCTTCACGCGGACGTACCCTTGGTCGATGAAGAACCCGGCCGCCGTGCTTTTGCCGGCACCGGCCAGTCCGTTGATCGCGACGATTTCCCCGGTCTCGGTCATTGGGCCACCTCGCCGAGGAAGACATCCATGTCGCGCGGAAGGCCGCTGGTCTCGTACAGGGTGCCTTCGCTGTCGTGATAGAACATGGTTGGCGTCGAGGTCAGGTCATGGCGCTCGAAGAGCCGCATGTTGCGGTTCAGGTAGCGCTGGGCCCGTCCAAAGGCATCGGTGTCTACTGCCGGGGGATCCTGGACGGGCTGCGTCCGTGTCGATCCTTCGCCGGCGAACCAGGCCCTGGAGGGGTTCTCTCGCGACAGGAGCGACAGCGACTTGGCCTCACTGCCTTGCAGCCCCGCGATCAGAAGAACACGCAGGGAAATCTCCCCGTTCATCACGCGCGGGCGCAGGTCCTGCCAGGCCTGATGACAGTAGGGGCAGTTCGGATCCGCGATCATGTAGACCACCGGGGCGTCATCCGAGCCGACCTGGAACCAGGCCGCGCTTTCGAGATCCTGACGAAGGTTACTGTCCGACCGGTCCGACTGGTATTCCGAAACGTCATGCATGGCCGCATCGCCGTCCTGGATCTCTTCGGAGCTCACTTCATCCAGTCCGTTGGACACCGTAGGCTCGGGAACCTCGGTCACCGGAACATCGGCCTGGCCGCGGGCGATACGCGCGTTGCGCTGGGCGGCCTTGTACCGGTTCTCCATGTCGGACACCTGGACACCGGTGACATTGGTACCGCCGGACCGGAAGAGAACACCTGCGACCACGTGGTTGCCATCCGGCGTCATGTAGAAGGTCTGCACCTTGCCGGAAGGGCTTTCGCCGAGATATCCCTTCAGCCCGCCGGCATCCCCGAGATAGGTCAGCTTGACGCCGCTATCCATGAGATACTCCAGGACCTCCGGAGCCTCCTTGCCGCTCAGAGAGTTCATGACGGATTCCGATGGCACCGACGGGATCGCCGGGGCCTGCGCGTTCTGTGAGTTCTGTGCGACGGCCGGGAAGGCCGCGACCGTGGAAAGCAAAATCAGTTTTTTCATGATGACCTCGAAATTTGACGGCACCCTAAGGAGAGCCAGTTTAGAGATGGTTAATCGGGCCAGACCGCGTTCTTGCACTCCGGGTACTGGTTGCAGGCCAGGAAGGTCTTCCCCTTCTGATCCCCCTTGTGGATCTTCTTGGTCCGCATGGTTCCATTCTTGCACTTGGTGCAGGTCTCGCCGTCGCCCTTCATCGGCTTGACCTTGTCCTTCTGGAACTCGACGGCATCACAATTGGGGTAGTTGTTGCACCCCAGGAAGAAGGTGCCCTTCTTCGACTTGCGGGTTTCCATGATGCCGTCCGAGCATTTTGGGCAGGGCTTTCCGTGGCCCTCGATGGGCTTGGGTTTCGGCCACTGGACGGAGTCGCACTCCGGGTATTGATCACAGGAGAGGAACTTCTTTCCCTTGTGATCCCCTTTCTGGATCATCCGGGTGACCATCTTTCCCTTCTGGCACTTCGGGCAGGTTTCGCCGTGACCTTCGATGGGGTCGACTTTCGGCTTGGGCCAGTGGACGGCATCGCAGTCCGGATAGCGGTCGCAACTCAGGAATTTCTTTCCCTTGTGCTTTCCCTTCTTCACTTCGCGGGTGACCATCTTGCCCTGGCCGCATTTCTGGCAGGTCTCCCCGTGCCCTTCGAGGGGCTGAATAGTCTTGACCCCCTTGATCTTGACCTCGGCTTCCTTGCCTTCCTGAACGCGTTTCTCGACGTTCTTGGTCTGGCCCTCCATGAATTTTTCGTAGTCGAGATCGCCACGCGATACCTTGTCGAGGTAGCCCTCCCAGATCGCTGTGAGAGCCGGGTCGGTCACCTCCTGGGGGAGGGCCTGGACAACCGACTGTCCTGTCAGGGTGGACACCAGCTTGTTCTTGCCCTTCCGCTGCAGGAATTTCCGGCTGATCAGTTTTTCGATCATATTGGCCCGGGTGGCTTCCGTCCCGAGGCCCTCGTTTTCCTTGAGCCGCTTCTTGGCTTCGCTGTCGGGGACGAAGCGGTGAACGTTGGACATCGCGGCGATGAGCGTACCGTCGGTGAAGGCCGGCGGCGGCGTCGTGCGCTTGGATTTCACCTCGCCCTTGTCGGCGGTGACGGGATCGGACTTCTGCATGGTCGGCAGGCTCTGTCCGCCCTCCTCGTCGTCCTCTTCGTCGTCACCCTTCACGTCACCGGTGAAGACCACTTTCCAGCCGGCATCGATCTCCTTGCGGCCGGTTGCGCTGAAATGATCCTCCTCGACGGAGATCTTCGCCGTGAGTGCCTTCCAGCGCTGATCGGGATAGAACTGGGCCACGAAGGTCTTGGCGATGATATCGAAGACGTTCGCCTCTACGCCTTCCAGGTTGGCTATCTTGGCCGCGGTTGCATCGGATGTCGGGATAATCGCGTGGTGGTCGCTGACCTTGCCGTCGTTCCAGGCGTCGCTTTTCAGTTTCGGGTTGGCATCGTCGGCCGCTTTCCCAAGGGCACCATCAACGGCCCGCAGCGCCTGCAGGATGCCCGGTGCCTCGTCTTTCAGGATCGCTGTCGGGAGGTAACGGCTGTCCGAGCGGGGGTAGGTGGTGAGCTTGTGGGTCTCGTAGAGCTTCTGGGCCACATCCAGAGTCTGCTGGGCCGAGAGCCCCAGCTTGGAGGAGCATTCCGTCTGCAAGGCCGAAAGCGAGAAGGGAAGGAGGGCGGTGACTTCTTGCGGTCCTTGGCCTCGAAGCTGGAGACCGCACCGCGTTTCCCGGCAACCCTGGCGACAACCTCGTCGGCAACGGCCTTGTCTGTCAGGCGCCCTTCGCTGTCTTGTCCGGGACCATCTTCGGGGAGGATATAGTTGGCCTCGAAGGTCCCGTTCTCGTGGGTGAACGTCAGTTTCGGCAGGTAGTGGTCGACCGGTTTGAAGTTCTTGATCTCAAGGTCGCGGTCCACGACCAGACGCAGCGTCGGGGTCTGCACGCGGCCGACACTGACCAGCTGGTCCGCGCCCGCCTGCCGGGCCTTCAGCGTGTAGAGCTGGGTCAGATTGAGACCATGCAGCCAGTCGGCGCGCTGGCGGCAAATGGCGGAAAGATACAGGCGTTCCTTTTCCGCGTTTGGATGCATGTCGTCCAAGGCCTTGAGAAGGTCCTTCTGGGCGACGGATTTCACCCACAAACGCTTGGTCTTGTCCGAGAAGGCGTCCCAGCCACTGTCGATGAGGAGCTCATCCACGAGAAGCTGGCCCTCGCGCGCGGCGTCCCCGGCGTTCACCACGACATCCGCGCTCTTCATGCGCTTCTGGATGGCGGCCACGTGGTCCCGCTTGTCGTCGACCACCTTCAGCTTCCACTTGTCGGGAATGATCGGGAGGTTGTCGAGGGACCATTTCGCGTAGCGCTCGTCGTATTCACTCGGCGCGCAGAGCTCGTACATGTGCCCGAAGAGCCAGCACACTCGGTCTTCACCGACCTCCCACGCTCCGTTGGACTTCGTGGCTTTCGCACCGATCTGCTCGGCGCGTGCTTTCGCGATGGCCTCTGCGAGCGAGGGCTTCTCTGCGATGAACAGGTGCTGGGGCAATTTCTATCCTTATGGTGGCGCCGCATGAAGAAGTGGCGCCGAAACCTGAAAGCAAGGTAACAAGAACAGAACTACACCAGAGAAGAACAGGCGTCAAACAGCGCAGGTGTCCGGGGCCGCCTCTCGCTGCTTTTCCAGTGTCGCTTCGTTGGCGAGACTTCGCCAGAGGCCTGCGAAGTTGAGCGCCATGCCCTTCTCTCCGAGCGCCTCTGCCAGAGGAGTGAGGTCGTCGGGATCGATCCAGCCCCGCATGCCGCGCCAGTCACCGTTCAGTTTCCCCGTGATGGCTTCGATTTCCGGGGTCTGGTACGGCTTGGCCAATGACTTCTTGCCGGGGATGGTCACCTTCAGCTTCGGACCGTCGCGTTCGATGATCATGCCCTCGCTGCGGCCGGCCGAGTTGGAGTAGACCTCGCCTCCCTCGCGCAGGATCTCGAATGCCACGTCGGGGTCAGTGGTCCGGCCGGGAATACGGACGGTGTCCCGCTGCCGGGACACCGGGATCAGGACCGCCGAATGCGTCCGCCCGTCCTCCATGGTGATCCTGGTTGTTGTTCCAACCTCGCTCTGGACGCCGAGAATGGTGGCCATGAAGGCGTTGCCATCAAGGATCTTGCGCTGAATGGTAACCTTGCCGCTCTCGAGGTTCTCGAACTCGGTATAGGGCTCCTGGTAGGTCCCGGCCGGCTTGTGGATCTGGAAGGCCGGATCGTTGCGCAGCGTCGCGAGCGTCGCCCGGCGCGGCTCTTCGTCCCCAGGCAGGAGGTAGTCTATCAGGTAGGAGCTCGCCTTGTGATAGTCCGCCGGATCCCGAGGAAACTTCATGCCAAGCAGAACGCCGACGCGGGGTTCGTTGTTGTCGTCGGTTACGGTTGCCTGGATCCCGGGACGCACGGTTTTCAGGGCTCGCTCGATTCCGGTGAGACGGTCGGCCTCGACCTTAACCATGTTGGTCTTCCGCGAATTCAGAGCATCGACCACCGAGCGATACTCTTTCGGGAGCGAGTTTTTCAGGAAGTCCTTCCGATTGTCTTTCAGGTGAGCCAGGAAAGCGTCCCGCGTCTCCTCCATTTTCGCATCCCGGGCCTTGCGGTCTTCGAGGATGTTCAGGAGATCGTCGCGACTGATCGGGTAGACATACTCCTCCCGCTCGATGGTGGTCAGGTAGACTGGCGCCCCGAAGACCGGTCCGTCCTCGGGGGTTCCGGCATCGAACAGGGCCCGGTCCACCTCGCGCCAGCGTCCGGGAAGCTCCCGGGGGCGCGTGGGATGGATGCCTTTTGAGGCCAAAGAGCGCTGGGCGTCCTGGTAGGCATCCAGGAAGGTCGAATAGATCGCGTCACGCTCGGAGCTGCTGACGAGAGCCAGGCGGGAGAGGATCTTGTTCACGTAGTAGAGGCTTTCCGCGGATTCTTCTTCCTCGATTTTCAGGGAAATCGACATCTTCGCCGCCACCTGCGGATTTTCCTGCAGAACGCGTCGCGCGATACGGTCGCCCAGCGCGTTGATCGGGTCGGGCACGTCCAGCTTCACCGCGGCCTCCCCGCTTCCGGACACGTTCGCACTGAGGGCCTCGACCTTCTTGTTCTGGGCCGCGAGACTCCGGAGCTGCAGGGACATCCCCGTTGACAAGCAAGCGAATTCCGGCTCGTTCACGCCACCACGGCGCTTAATCCGGCCCCAGAACTGCACCCGGTCGACCGGGTCCTTGGGGATCTGGAATTCCAGCATCCGACGAACGCGCTGGTCCTCGATGCCTTCCTTCGCGTGCAGTGACAGGCCAGTCGAGGCTGCCTGGGTCAAAACGATGCCGTCGAGATGGCCATGCTGGAACTGATTGATCGTCACGTTTCGGTCGGCTTCCTGTGTCGGGATGACCTCCCCGGAGGCGACCTTGATGCCCCGCGCCGATATCTCTCCCATTGACCAGGGGGTTTCGATCTCTCCGGCCGCGTGCAGCCGGCGCCCCTCGGCTTCGACGCCCTCGATGATTGCGTCCATGGGAGAGATCGGCATCCGGGGAAAGAACTCGATCCATTCGTGCAGCTGGCGGGCCCGTTCCTCGAGTTCGGGGTCCTCGATATCGATGGTGACCGGATCATCCTTCCCGCGTCGCATCCGGGCCGTCATGGAGCGGTCCACGAGCAATTTCAGAACATCCTTGAATTCCGCAGAACGCTGGCTTCCAGCGTTGTCGGTCAGGTATCCAGCCAGCGCTCCGTCGGCATCGGTCATGACCTCGCGCAGCACTGCCTCCATCGTGTTTTGCACGACGATCACGGGCTTCTTGTCGTTGCGCAGGCAATCCACTGCCTGCTCGATGCAGTGTTCCACGCCACAGGCGGAGATGAACTGTTCGATCACGCCCGAAAAACGCACGCCCCAGTGGACGGCGTAGTAGACCTCCTTGCGATCCTTGGCCTCCGGTTCCTCGGTCTTCTTTTCGAGGTGGGTCGAGATATCCATGCTCAGCCGGCTCAGTTCCGACAGAATCGGCGCGAGCTGGTCGGACAGCGCCTCGTGGTCTTCCGTGCGCTTCTCGTCAACCACCACCGGGATGGTCATGTCAGAGAGATCGTGTTCGCGGCGGATCAGCCGGCCTGTGCGCGCCAGCATCTGCGAAAGCGCCTCCAGAAGGGGCATCCCGCCGGCGCCCAGGACGTCGGTCATGTTTTCCATCCGCGTCACGGACTGCGGCAGGAGCGGCATGTAGGCCTTGAGATTGGCGGCCCGCTTGGCGTGAGTGGCGGACGAGTAGGAGAAGCTCGTGGCCCGTGCGACCGCCTGGTCGAAGACGATGGAGGTGTTCGACCCCTCCCCGGCAGCGTTGTGGCTCTCGTCGGCGTGCAGGTGGGCGCCTTCGCAGATCTCGGTGAAGAACTGGGATTTCGGTGATCCCGCCTTGTTGAATTGCGAATAGGTCGCCATGACCATCTTCGTGCCCTCGGGGAGCTCCTGGGTCCGGATCACCTCCTTGTTTTTCTTCTGGGACAGGGATCGGAAGAGGACCTCGCCAGTGGTCTGATCGAGCACGCGGGCGCCGTCGTTGAGGATGTAGGGCGTTCCGATGATGTCGAGAGAGTCGGTATCCATCACGTCGCGGATGAAGTCGGTGAAGAGGTTGGCCTTTTCCGTGAGGAAGACGAACCGGCGGTCGTTCAACGCGGCCCAGCGAGCGAGTGCAGCCCCGACGCGGCCCTTGCCGAGACCGGTCTGGTCCGCGCAGATCGCCCCGGACTCCTCGTAGCACCCATCGATAGACAGGGCGACGGCGTCGATCTGCTCGGGCGAGAGAACCTTGTGCATCGCCTCGAGGGAGGGGTACTCGAGCTCGCCGCGCACCCAGGCATCGATATCGCCGTGACGATCCCTGACCCTCTGCAGAGCCTCGATGGTTCCCTCCGCGAGGCTGAGGGGGATGGCAGCAATCGGCTCACCACCGGCGCTGGCCGGCACGTACTTGGCCTGGAAACTGTTGAGCATGGGGAGGCTGTCGCCAGCCCCGGCCACGACTGCATCGGCAGAAAGGTGGCCTTCGAGCACTCTCGGGGTCTCATCCTCGAACGCCAGCCGGGTCTCGGTCAGCGGCTGTGCCTGTCTCTTCGCACCAGGGAATGCCGCGGTGATTTCGGACATCCTGATTTCGCGACCGGGGCGGAGAAACCAGGATCCGATCCGGGTGAACCCGGAAGATTTCAGGGACTGCATCGTCCGGAAGTCAGGATGACGGGATGTTTCGATGGCGACGCATTCGAGCCCGGTATCCTGAAAGTAGCTTCGGTACAGGCGACTGTGTCCGTCTCCCAGGTCGACCCATTCAATCGTGCGCGCGGTCATGTTCCCTCCGTCCAATAAAAAAGGGCCCGCACGTGAATGCGGGCCCTGGTCTTCTCGTCTGGCCGGACCTCAGCCCATTCCGGGCGAGCGTCCTTCTGCCTCGTACTCGTTCTCCTCGTTGGACGGGCCATCGTTGTCCTTCGAGTTGCTCTTGCCCCAGTTGCGGGAGTCGAACTGCTTGGCGTACTCCTGACGCGTCTTCTCGAGGTGGGACTTGACCGCGGGGATCTGGTCCGAGTTCGGCGTCGGCAGCATGCTGGGCCGGCCGACCCAGCCGGTCGCGCGGGTGGGCTTGCCGGGAACACCGAAGGACTGGCTTACCTGCACCTTGGTGACGATGTTGTGGCGTTCGCCTTCCGGCGGAACCACGTCCATGCCGTCCTCGTCCTTCGAGGTCATCACGCGGGAGGCCACGTGGCCGGTGGAGATGACGGACTCGGTGTAGTGGTTGCCCTCGTTGTCGGTGGCTTCCTTCTGCGGATGGAAGGGCTCGGCCTCGGCGGCGCTGTTCTGCGCGGTGTCGTTGCCCATGTCCAGGCGCTCGACCGGAATGATCTCGATCAGAACGTTGTTCTGGGCATCTTCTTCCATGCAGGAGTTCTGCACGTGATCCAGGATGTCCACGATGCCGACCGGGATGCGGCGGGCGTTGTTGCCGCGCGGGTTCTTCTCCTCGTAGAGGACTTCGTCGTCATCGGTGTAGGTGGCCTTCTTCTCCATCGCATCGATGACGCCCTTCTCGAGGATCTCGTCGAAGGTGACCCGGTCCTCGTCGGCGTCCGAGTAGAAGTTCAGGGTGTTCTCCACCGCTTCCGCGAAGTAGCGCGGACGCCAGTTGCCCTCGGCATCCTGGATGTTGCCGCCCTGCAGGACGCCACCGTACATCTCGATGCCGTCGTCCTCCATGTCGATGGCGCGCAGCGTGCCCGAGAAGCCCTTGGAGGCGTTGTCGGTCAGCTCGCCGGACATCACGTAGATGTCCCAGATGACAGCCATTTTCTCCAGGCCGTTGAGTTCGTCGAACTTCTCGGCCCGCGTGAGGATATCCAGGGTTTCCTCGTCGAGCTCGTCGCGAACCTCCGCAAGGTCCTCGACCGCCTGGGCGGCGATGGCGCGAGTGGCGGACAGCGGGTTTTCATCGCCGTTGCCGGCCGGACCGCTGACGCCGAAGGCCATGTCGGGACGGTGAATGTTCACGTTCCGACCGTACTTCACGGTGCCGTCTTCCTTCTTGCGAGTGAAGCCGCGGCCCAGCTGCACGTACTGGTCGGTGCGGATGTTGTGGACCGAAACAGGCGTCGGCTTGCCGGTCTCCTCGTTGATGTTCGAGAAGTCCATGACGTTCTTCGGCTCGAGGAACGGGCGCGCGAAGTTGAACCGGTACCCGTCACCCTCGGCATGGAAGCCTTCCAGGATGACCGTGGTGTTCGGCTGGGCCATGTTCTTGAGCTGCTCCTTGCCCTGCAGGTAGCCCTTCACGGCATCGGTCCGCTTGTCGCGCGCCGAAACGGTGACTTCCTGCCCCTCGTTCTTGCCCGACACCAGGGTCCCGGTGAAGTGCACACCGGTGCTGTCGATCACGATGTCCTTCTTGGGGTCCGCGACCTTGAGGATCTCGTTCGTCCAGGCGTTGCTGTTTCCGCCGCCGCCGCTGGACTGACGCTTCGCCTCTGTTCTGCGCTTCATCGCCATGGATAATGGTCTCCTTGTTAACCGATTGGTGAGGGATCCATCGCCGGTTCCGGCCGGCTGAGGAGATCCTCGATTTCTTCCATTCTATCCAGAACCTGATCCTTAAGGAGATCACGCTCTGCATTCTTTCCTCGAGCTTGCTCCGTTTTCAGCTCTTCTTTGAAGAAGCAGTTTGCGTCCTCACCGAAAGAGAGAAGGGTGTCCCGCAACTTTTTTTCATCGAATGCGCCTTTTTTCTTCTGCGGGACCTTTTCACGGAGTTCACGGATGTTCAGCATCGCGCTCTGGACGCCGGGCTTGTCCCCGTTCGTGACGCTTTCCTCGAGGATGCCGAACTCCGAGATCAGCTCGTGCCAGAGCTTCTTGACCTTCGTGGTGTCGTAGTTGCCGGGCTTGCGAAGCTGATCGATCTTTTCTTCGCTCATGCCGAGCTCGAGCAGACGGTTGTAGGCGAGATCCTCATCGGGAACGATGTCCGATTTCACGTTGGCGCCGGACAGGGACAGGACATTGTCCCCGAGAGAACCGACGCCGGCCAATTCGTCCTCGATCCTGGCCCGCACGGTCGCGGACTTGTCCTTGAATTGGCTCTCCACGGTCTTGTACTTCACGAAGTTCGCCGCAGCCTCCTTGATCTCGTCGTCGATGTGCTCCGGATCGATGACCTGCTTCTTTTCGGGGGGCGGGACCTGGCCCTTGAGCACGAACTCGTTCCAGTAGAACTCGCTTGCCTCGACGATGCCGGCGACGACCTCGGGATCGTACTCGACGTCGAACATGGTCATCGAAGCGCGCATGTAGTCGAAAACCGCAAGGACCGTACGGTCGACCTCGACGCCCTTGATGTCGGCGTCTTCGCGGTAGTGGTGAAGCTGGTAGATGTAGTCGTCGAATTCCGGTTCCTTGTCCCAGCCGCAAGCGCGCCGTGTCTCGCCCCGCGGGATGACGTAGCCCAGCTCGGTTTCTGCCTCGGTCTGCTCCATGATCTTGGTGCAGTCAGAGACGTACTTGGCCATCATGTCCGGGCTCGGACACTTGAAGTCGACGACCCACTTCTCGGTGGTTTTCCCATCGGGGTAGGTAACCCTGTAGAACTCGTCGAGCGAGGACCGCATCCAGAAATACTTGTCGTTTTCCTTGTTCTCGATGTCCCGTTCCCGCTCTTCGGTCAGGCGCTCGAGCTTGAAACCCTTGGCCTCCATCTGGGTCTCGAAAACGTCGCGCACGAGGTCTTCGAGGACCTGTCCGCGACGGGTGTGTTCGTCTCCCTTGCCGGGCGGGATGATGCAAAGCTTTCCGGCACAGATCTGGTGCGCGGAGGTGAAGTTATTGGCCTCGCCCCGCAGCGATTTGGAAAGGGGACCGACCTCGGACCCACCGGAGCCCTGGAGGCGAATGCAGTGCCACAGGGCCCGGTCCGGCTCGTTTTCGAGAACACGATCCATCCACCGCTCCACATGGGCCTCCTCCAGGACACTGGCCTGCGGGGTGCTGTAGATGATTTCGCGCATCTGGTCGCGAATGTCGGTGGTCTTGGTCATCAGTCTATCCTTGTGTGCCGGTATCCAGTGAACTTTCAGGATCGGCGGCAAGCAACAAGGATAGTCGCTACATAAGAATAGATCCCTATGCAAGTAAAAATCAGGAAGTTTTCATGAACAGTTCGGAGGGGCCGTCACCACGCGCTTGCGACGGTCGGGGCGTCATCCATGATGGACCATCCATCGATGTCCTTGGGAAGGGTCACAGACGTACCCTCGGAACCAGCGAGGGTCTGGGATGCCCGGTCATAGGGGCCGGCGAAGTATCTCTGCCGCGTCGTGGTTACCAGAAAGCGCCGGATGTCGGCCGTTCTCCCGTTGAGAAGAGCCTCTTCATTGTCCCAGGTCGTGCTGCCAACCTGGGAGGTCGTGGCCATCCCGACCACCATGGTGGTGAAGACGTGTCCGCTGCCGTCCGAAAAGCTGGCAAACTGGTGCTCATCGGAATAGCTCCCGCCATTGGAGGCCATCCCGGGAACGTAGGGAAGAAGATCCGCGTTGGCGAGGCGCACCGCGGAGCTGCAGCTTGCCGGATTGTCCCTGCAATACTCTTCCGCGGCCTGATGAAGAATGACCATTTGGCCAGCCTCGATGTCTGACTTCTTGGCCTGACCGCCCTGGCCTTCATCAAAGGATCCGAGAACGACGAAGGAGATCACCATCATGCACAGGGAAATGATGTAGATGACGTACATGGTCTCTCCTCCTAGAACCGTATGAAAACGCGCTTGTCGGTGACGGAACTGCAGATGCCGATGACGTCGCCTGGCAATTCCACGTAGCCCGCCCCGAGGATCGCAATCATGGTCGCGTTGAAGTCTTGAGCGATCCGGACGGTACGCACACATGCATCAGCGTCGGGGATCCCTGATACGATGAATTGCAGTGTCTGCGGACATTCGCTGGTTGTGCATGACGAACCGGCTTGGATTGCACTCACACTTGTTGCCCCGCCGAACGGGTTCATGATGCTCCCGTCATTAACCATGCCGTTGGGAAGGAGGCCGGAGTCGATCATCCTGGTTGCCGTCAGGCCGCGATAGTCGTGCTGACTAGCCGTGACCTGATCGGCAACATCGATAAGCGTCTCGAGATGCGTTCGGAATTGCTCCGCCTGGATCTGAGGCTTTACGGTTCTCATGATCCAGAGCCCGCCGGCGAAAATCATGGCGGAGACCATGATCACGAGGGCGACCTCGAACGTTCCGAAGCCGCGTTGATCAATGGTCCTGTGGCGCATTTTCAGCATCTGTCACTTCCGATAAAAGAATACCACCGTCGTGGTGTCGTCCGCGTTGGTCGAAGCGCAAAGGTTCACGACCTCCCCTGGAGAGGGGGCGCCTCCGCCGTTATGGGTGAATGTGTCCCCTGTGATGGGAAATGCCAGCCTTCCGAGGTTGCTGTCGAGCTTCGGTGCAGTCTGCCTGACCAGTTGGACGCAGCTTTCCGGCTCAAGGCCATCGAGCCGAATGCCCATCTCATTGGGGTTCGACCGATAGACCGTCACGTCACCGCCAAGCCCATGTTTGATGTCGGGAGCCGCCATGGCCATCGAGGTCATGGTGAAGCGGTCGGGCAGCATTTCGTTCTGTACAACCCAGTTATTATCGAGATCCGACAAATCCGGTTTGAACTGGAACGCGTCCTGGATATTACTTGCGAGAACCTGGACGTTGGTTGCGACGGAACTGACCTTCGATTTGTGGCTCATGCTCGAGTACCACATGATGGTCGAGACAAGAATCGAGGTCACCAGGGTCAGACCGATGGCAAGGCTGAGAAGCGACAGGCCGCGTTCATGTCTCGGCGTGGATTTCCTTGAAATTTGTCCTGTCTTGCTCACGGCTGTGTTCCTACCTGATGAAGTCGAAGCGGACGTTCGGCTTCCAGTCCGGGTCTTGGCAGACCGAGTCCGTCTGAGACATGGTCGGGCGCTCTTCAAAGAAGGTACCGTGTCCATGGTTCCATAGACGTATACGGTTTGCCGTGGAGGCAACTGCGGTCCTTGCAATCCTTGCGCACATGGACCGGGGGATGGACCTGACGTTGACATAGAATGTGTTCTGGCACAGGCCGCAATCGATGCTGATCGGACTGATTTCGTATTTTCCGAATGGAGAGACCAATTCGGTCGTACCGGCAGATGACCGGATCATGGACTCGGGTAGGTTCCCATTGACGGCAACGTACTCCGGGGTCACTCCGTCGAAATTCGGACGGTTCGCATACAGGCGGGCGATCTCGTCATGGATCGCCATCACCTGGCGATTGACGGTGTCCACGTCCTGATCTTCCTGCATCCTGCTGTACTTCATCATCACGCCCGCGACGATGGACGCAGCAACGATCAGGCAGAGCGCAATCTGAAGGAGACCGATGCCTCTCTGGGAAAGCTTGCATGGATGATTACGCCTCGATGCCATGGTAAAGATCACTCCTCGTATACAAATCGTATGTGTGTCGCGGGGCGGTCGTTGAAACAGATGTCCTGAACGTCGCTCAGGAAGGGTTTGGACGTGAAAGTCCGCTGACCGCCATGGTCCCAAATATAGATCGTGGCGGCAGACGAGGCGATCCTCGAGGTTGCCAGCGCTGGACAGGCATTGTCGCTCACGAACATCACGTTGAGCTGAAACCGGGTCCCGTTGCCTCTCACGCGGTAGTTTCCGACGCTCTGGTTGAAGTTGAACTGGCCGTGGATGACGTCGCCGTCGATGAGCCGCTCCGGGAGGTTTCCGTTCGCGATCAGGAACTCGTTGTCCAGACCTGTGAAGTCCTGGCGATGGACGAACAGGGTTTCCACCTGATCCTTGATGATACGCATATCCTCTATCGTGGCCGCGATCTCCTGGTTCTTCCGAAATTCAGAGTACTTCATCATCGTTCCTGCGGCGATGGACGCCGCGACCACAAGGCACAATGCTATCTGAAGGACTCCTATACCACGTTCCCGGCGCTCCCGGGCGGCTAGGTGTCGGGTGGGTTGAACAGTCTTCATCAGATCACCTGCCGAACCGGAACCGGATGTGGGTTGCCGGCCGTTCGTTGAAGCAGATGTCCTGAACATCGCTCAGGGAGGGTTTCGACGTGAATGTTTCCTGCCCGCCCATGTTCCGCAGTTTCACGCTTTGGGCCTCTTCGGCGAGGGATGACGTCAACAACTTAGGGCAGGCGTTGTCGCTCACATACATGGCTCCGATCTGGAACTGGTCGGCCGTGTGCGGGACCACAATATAGTTTCCGACCTGATGGTAGAAGTTGAAACGCCCCTGGATCGTTCCGTCTTCGCGATTGAGCATGCTTTCCGGAAGACCAGCATGCTCAATGATGAAGTCGGTGTTCAGGCCAGTGAAATCACGCTTGTGGGAAAAAAGCCGACGGACACTGTTCTTGATCAGGCGGATATCGTCAATTGCGGAGCTGACTTCTCGTTGTTTCTGGTACTCGGAGTATTTCAGCATCACGCCAGAGGTGATTGTTGTCGCGACAACGAGGCAAAGGGCTATCTGAAGAAGACCGAGACCTGTCTCGTGCTTTTGCTTCGGCATTTTTCCCAACCTACCTGGTTGCGGAACAAGGGCCCCGGAGATCGGGGCCCTTGTCGTGGAGATCAGTAGAACTCCCAGATGATGGTAATCACGCCATCGCCGGGATCGGTGCAATTGGCTTGGGCCTCAGCCGGCGACATGGCGCGCTTGTTCACCGCGTTGCCGGCCACGTCGGTCTGCAGGCGCACAAGGCTGCGGCCGAGGTCCTTGGTCACGAGCGTGGTGCATGACGCTTCGGGGATGTTGGTGGCCGTGACGACGAAGGTGTCGTTGGTACCACCCGGCGCCACGGTGATGTCAGCGTTGAACGGGTGCTTGATGGCCGACCCCGAGAGCATCTTCTCCGGCAGGGTTCCGGAATCCGCGAGCGTGGCCGTGTCGAGACCGGTGTACGTCGACTGACCATAGTAGAGCGACTGCACGGCCGTCTGGACGGCAGCCAGCTGGGCCATGAAGTCGTTGTTCTTGGCGCTGTTGTTGGCGTTGTTGAAGAACACCAGGTAGCCGGCGGCAACAACCGCGGAGATGATCAGCGCCATGGCGATGCCCAGAAGGGCGTTGCCGCGCTCGGCCGCACGCTTGGCGCCGCGCATTGGTCGGGTGTCTTGGTCGTTTTTAATCAGATGGTCCATGAAAAAATTCTCCTGTCTGGCAGCATCTCTGTCGAAATGGTTTTGGGCATTAACACTCGTTTTATCGGCGCCTCACTGGAGTGCCTGGGTCACCTGCGTCTGCAGAGAAAAGATACCAGAGGAAATCCATGCGAAGACGGTACCGAGGATGATCATGGAGGCGTTGCGCATGATCGCGGACTGTTCCTTGATCTTCTCGACACTGTCTTCCATCCATTCCGACCCGAGGGTTTCCAGTGTCTCGTCGAAGCCGTCGAGAAGGGCGTATGCCCTGAGGTCGTTGACGGCTTCCTTGTCCGGGAAATCGTGCTTCGATGCGTGCAAGGCGTCACCGAAGTTCTTGCCTTCGAGAAGGTGCCCGAGCGCCGCGTTGAGGCGGCTCTTGAAATAGGGGCTGGCGTTGCGCCGCATGATCTTCAGAGCCCGCGGCAATGCGACGCCGGCCCGGACCATCGCGGACATGGACAACAGGAAGCCGGCGCCGACAGAGAGCCGGTACATCGAGAATGGCGGGATCTTGTCCGCGGTAACTCGGCCGGCTCCCGTCCAGCGGGGCAGGGCCAGAATGGCGGTCAGGATCACCACGAACAGGGTGATGCCACTGGGCACCAGGTAGTTGTTCATGAAGTCAGCGACCGCCGCCAGGCTCCCGCCGGAGCCGGTCCAGTTTTCCTTGGCATAGACGTCATCGAAGGCCGGCACGATCTTCACAGCCACGAGGTAGAGGAAGGCGACCAGAACGGCGATCAGAAGGACCGGGTAGGCCAGGCCCTCCGCGATGGCTGCCTTGATCTTCTTGCCGCCCTCGCGGATGTAGATCGCGTTCTCCAGGGCCACGTCCAGGCTGCCCGCGGATTCCCCGGAGGCGATCACCACGGCGTCCTGCTCAGGAACCCATCCTTTCACGGCGCTGCCGAAGGGCGCACCGTCCCGGACCTTTCGACGCCAGGCATCGATCATCTTGGCCATGGGTCGCTTTGGTTTCTTCCCGTCCGCGGACTCGAACTGCCATATGGTGTCCAGAGCATGGGGAAGGGAGACCCCGTTCCGGAGGAACTTCATGAGCTTGCGATACATCGCGAGCCGCTTCTTCCCGGATATCTGCCAAATAATAAGTTTGTGCTGGATATTCATTTCAAAACTCCGCTTTCAATCCCAATTATGACTCAGTTTCCGCTTCTTCCAGCACGAGCGGAATTCTTTCCTTGTCGACTTCCCTGAGTTCGGCCTCCACCGTGCGGATATCCACGTTGCCCTGGAGTACTTTCATCATCGTGTGCTCGGCCATGGTCATACCGCCCATGTGATTGAGCCAGTGCTCGTACGCGCCGATCTTGTCGCCTTCCGAGATGTACTGCATGAAATGGCGATCCGGGGTGATGGTCTCCGAGATCACGGAACGGCCCGATGTGCCGCGCCGGCAGTGTTCGCAGCCGTTGTGGTTCGCCAGGTACAACTGGTCGAGATGTTCCTTCCCGATCTTTTCCTTCACCGTTTCGACAGTTTCAGGGTCGATGACGCGAGCATCCTCGTAGGCCATGGCGTCCTGGATCGGGATCTTGCAGTGCGGGCAAAGCATCCGAACAAGGCGCTGGGCAACGAGGCCGGTCACCAGTGTGTAATCGGAAAGGAGATAGTCCGGCACCTCGATGTCCCGCAGCCTGTTCAGGATCGAGATCGCGTCGTTGGCGTGGATCGACGTCCAGACCTGGTGGCCGGTCATCGCACCGCGGAAGGCCAGCGTGGCGGACTTCGCGTCGCGGACCTCGCCGATCATGATAACGTCCGGGTCGGAACGAAGCGCGTCGCGAATGGTCGCCTCGAAGGCTTCCTCGCGGGATCCGCTGTCGTCCGATGCGGTCACCGGCACCTGGGGCGCGCCGGGAATGTTGTATTCCGGCGGGTCCTCGATGGTGCGCACGGCCAGTTCGCCGCGGGTTTCCCGGATGAGGGCCGTCAGCGCCTTCTGGAGCGTCGTGGACTTGCCCGAACCGGTCGGGCCCGAAATGATGACGATGCCGTATTTCTTCTTCCGCATCGCCTTGATGTCCCGAATTTGCCGCTGCGAGTACCCGAGGACATCGATGTCGGAATCCTGGTCCTCGTCTACGTCCTGTTCGGGCAGAATCCGGGCGATCAGCTCCCGGCCGCTGTTGGCCAATGGATTGAACTGAAGGCGGATCGACCCGACACCCTCGGGCAGCGTCACGTCGCTCGAGGAAATCCGGGCTTGCTGGGACTTGTACGGCTGGTAGGACGGATCACTGACGTCCGACATGTAGAAGATCGCAGACAGAAGCTCGTCTGCCTGGGACGCGGGAATGGACTTGAAGTCCTCCATGACACCGTTGCTACGGACGCGAACGATGGCCTCGAAGCGTTCCTTCACGAGGTGGATGTCGGTGCCGCCGTTGTTGAAGGCTTCCTCGACGAGGTTGAAGAAATCCCGCCGCATCTTGGCGTCATCGGAGCCCCGACGCTCACGCCCCCGCGTCCGGGCGGCTTCCGCGCGCATGTAGATCTTCTGCAAGATTTCGCTCGGAACCCGGAATTCCTGACGGATGCGGATCGAGCGTTGCTCCGCGCGGTTCCTGATTTCCACGAGCATCGGATCGAGGTAATCCGGTGTCGCGATCAGCAGGATCCCGTCGCTGAACAGCAGCGCCTTCTTGCGGTGTTCCTCGGACGTGGGGATCCGACCTTCCGAAAGGGTCATGACTTCCCGCTCGCGGTTCGTCAGGAAATCCTTGATCTGGACGTTGTTCGCATCGACCGCGGTGGCGTGGCGGTATCTCTTGCGCTGTTGCTCTTTCGCGGCGGCCTTTTCCCTGGACGATCCGATGGCCTTTCGGCCGGTCCCCCGGGGCTCGGGATTACCACCGTCGGCCTTCGCTGACGGACTTTCTGAATTCCTGGAAGCCTGTTTCCGGTTCTTGTTTCCGGAGGAGCCGGACGCGCTTGTCTTCTTCCCTGATTTTCCACCCTTGGATGCAGCCTTCCCCGAAGGCTTACCAGTCGGCTTCCCGAACATTTTCTCGAGACCGAGCATCCGAAGAATGCCCGGCCGGGTGGTTTCCTGGTGACGCGAAGAGGCAGCGTTCTCCTGTTTGCGAGGGGAACGGGCTTTTCCTGCGGACTTCTTGGAGGTTCGAAGCCCGATCTTCTCGAGAATATCGTTCACCAGAGATTTCATCCGAATAAATTGGCGCTCCCTCCCCGGACTAAAGTCCGGGGAGGGAGCGCCTTATCAGATGCCGTAATGGGCGGGCCGCGCCGGTTGGCGGGGTCGGTGGCTGTCCCCCAGTATGAAGCTGTGACGGGGTCCGCAGACGCGGCCCCAAGGGCCACAAAGGGAGACAGCCATGGAACAGTATGTCGGCATCGACGTGTCGCTGGAAGAGTCGAGCGTCTGTGTGATGGATCGCACGGGCAAGATCCAGCGGGAGGCGAAGGTAGCGAGCGACCCGGAGGCGCTTCTGTACTTCCTGGGGCGCCTGGACCATCCGGTGACGCTCCTCGGCATGGAAGCCGGGCCGTTGTCGCAGTGGCTCCATGCCGGCTTGACGGCGGCGGGTGTCGAGGTGGTTCTCATGGAGACCCGGCAGGTGAAGGCGGCACTATCGGCGATGCCGATCAAAACAGACCGGCGCGACGCTCGCGGGATCACGCAGCTCTTGCGGATGGGATGGTTCCGACCGGTGCACTGCAAGTCCGCCTCGGCTCAAGAGGTGCGCGCTTTGCTGACGGCGCGCAAGCAGCTCCAGAAGAAGATGCTCGACATCGAGCTCGGTCTCCGTGGTGTGCTCAGGGGCTTCGGGCTCAGGATCGGCAAGATCAGTAGGGGCCGCTTCGCCCGGCGGGTGCGGGAGCTGGCGCACGGCAATCCGATGCTCGAACAAGTGTCAGCGGCGATGCTGCGCGCGCGCGACGCGCTGCAGACGGAGATGACGGCGCTCGACAAGCGCGCACGCGATCTTGCGCGGGATGAAGCGACCTGCCGCCGGCTGATGACGGTGCCGGGAGTGGGCGCGCTGACGGCGCTAACCTTCATGTCCGCGGTGGACGATCCTGGCCGCTTTCGCTCATCGAAACGGGTCGGAGCGCATTTCGGTCTGACCCCGAAGAAGCACCAATCCGGCGAGACGGACATCACCGGCGGAATCACCAAGGCCGGCGACGGAATGGTGCGCTCGATGCTCTACGAGGCGGCGCAGGCGATGCTGACCCGGACGCAGAGCTTCTCGCGGCTCAAGGCGTGGGGCTTGCGAGTTGCACAGCGGCGAGGGCGAAACCGGGCAATCGTCGCCGTGGCGCGGAAGTTGGCCACCGTTCTCCATCGCATGTGGATCGACGGCTCGACGTTCCGCTTCGGCAAGGAGGTCGTCCGGACCGGCTGAGCCCATCGGAAAAGGTTTGAGCCGGCACTGGGCTGCCGGTTCTTAGAGGTCCCGTCGCCGGGACGCGAACCTCGATGACGCCGGCAGGTTGCTCGTGACACGTCCTCGGCCGTGGAGCACGCTTTTCAGATAGGCGCTCGGGGTTCACCTGGATGGCATGATGTGGCGGCCGCGCGCCGACCACGAACGGAAGCATGAAACCGGCGACGTGTGACACTCGGGACTTGACCAACCAATGCCCATTACGGAAGTTACCTGTTGCAATATGATATCCGTACCCGTTGTTGCGCTGAAGTATACGGCAGTGGCGATGCGAAATGCCCTGGACGGTACCCGTCCGGGTCTGGATGTTGAACGACCCACTCCGGCGGATGGCAACACGGCCAGTATACGTCCCGGCCTTGCGGCCGTTCGGAACGCTCGCCTTGACGATGTCGCCCGTCTGGACACCGTGGATCGACTTTTCCGACATGAGATATCCCCGCGGGAAACCATGCCGATCCAGCCGCGTCCGTGCGTGGCTCCCGCGGCCCATGGCGGTGATCCGCAGGACCGGCTGATCCCAGCCGGTCAGACTGTTGACCTCACCGACGCAGGCCGCGTCGAGACTGTGCGTCTTGGGAATGCCCAGGGCCGCCCGGTTGTATTTCGTGCGGCCACCGGTGGCCGTCGTCACCGGCAGGCCCGTGGCCCGCAAAGCGTGCCAGGTGGCATTGCGCGTCGCATTGACCGCGGCCGCGTCCCTCAGCGGCCGCTTTGCCTGGGCCCGGATCCTGGCCAGCCTGGCGGGTTTTCCTGCCAGGAACGCCTCGACCGGCTTGTTGCCCTTGGCCTGGTTGCAGGGCTCGCAGGCCAGCGCCAGGTTGGACACGCGGTTCGATCCGCCGCGCGAGCGCGGGTGGATATGCTCGATCTGCAGCGGCACATGCCGCGCGTTGCAGTAGGCGCAGCGGCGATCCCATTTTTCCAGAAGATACTCCCGCACCTCGTAGCCAGCGAGGGTGCCCTGTTGGTACTCGGCGCCGGAGACCTCCGGGTTGTCGAGCATCTGCATGTCGAAGCGCACGCGCTCGACGGCGATGGATGTGACCGGCACCAGCTTGCGGTACCGTGCCGCCCAGCTGGCGACATTGTCGACGCGCGATTGCAGGGATGGCGGCAGCCACCCCGGGGCCCGGCGCCGGTTGTCGAAGCGCTTCTTACGGTAGCGCAGGTTCGCGGAGCGCCGACGGCGCCGGTGACCACGCCGCTGGTCCATCTTCTTGCGGATGGCGCCGCCACGATGGGTCACCTCGGAGAGGTGCAGGACATCATCGGCCGCCTCGTCCTTGCGGACAAGCGCCATGCCGGTGGTCTTCGAGCCAGGGTCGACCCGCAGTTCGACATCCTGCGTGTCCCCTTCCGCACGATCCTTGAGCCGGATCGTGAAGGGGTAGGTCTTGTGAACGACGGCCCGGCCGTCCTTCAGGAGCCGGCGGGCCCTTGCGGGCCGCGTCGGCATGAGGGGCTTGCCGTTGCGGGCAAGCACGAATACGCGGCTTACGCCGCTCGCGGAGGAGGGCTGCCCCCTCCGGTGGCGCCGTCTTTTGACGGTCTCCTCTCGCACATGTTGACCACCCGCACATGCATCCGCCCCGTTTCGTGCCTGACCCGGCTTGTCTACTGACGGTGCTTCGAGAAGAGGGCCGTGCTGAGGAGGCACACGACCGTCGGTCTTTGACGTATGGTTCAACGTAGATTGAATAAGATAACTCCTTTCTTTCTTGTGCTGGTCAGCATGCGCGTGGATTACGCGCCGAACCTCGATCTAGGACCCGAAGGCAGCACCGCTGCCTTCAAGCCCCGGACTTTAGTCCGGGGTCACTGACACGCGTATCCTAAATGCCCTACGGCATGAGCAAGCTATGCGCGTAGGGCTAAAGGATTGATAATCGCTCGGAGGCGCCTTGTCGAGCCTCGAGATTCAGGGATTGGCGTTATCTGCCGCCTGTCCAAGGAACCCGGGGGCCCCGGCAGGAGCCGCGTTGCGCGTCCGGCTGGATTCCGAGCTCGGCCGGGACGTCTGCTGTTGCCGGCTTCCGGCATAGGAGCCGCGGTCCAGCATGTAGGAGTTGTCCCCCTGCGAAACCTCCACGCCGGTACGGCCGATGGCAGTGACACGGCTGCCGTCGCGCAGCTCGTCGTGAAGCGAAACCGTACGCTCCACGCCCCCGGGGTACGACAGCACGGCGGTCGCCCGTCCGCCAATCATGCGGATATCCTGGACGCGCGGCGCGGAGGCGGTGAAGCCACCGGAAGTCGCCACACCGGGATCAGGCGTGGCCGTGGGTTGCATTGCCGGTCCCTGCTGACGCACCCGGGCCAGTGCATCGTCCCGTTCCTGTCGCAACCGCGCGATTTCCTGTTCCGCTTCCGTGAGGTCGGCGGTGGTTTCGGCCAGATCTTCCTCGGCTGTTGCGGCCCGGGTCTCAAGGGTTTCCAGTTCCTGGGCATGCTCCTGCCGGGCGATTTGCAGCTCTTCCTCGAGAGAGGTGATGGTGCTGCGCATGTCGTCGATGCTTTCCGCGCTGAGCTCGGTCCAGAGCTCCTTCGCCAGACGGGCCCGTTCCAGTTTCAGCTGGAGAAGGCGGATCTCACGCTGGGATTTCGAGATCTGGTCCAGATCGGACTGCGTCCTGGACACGTCGGGACCCTGCAGGGTCTCTTCCTGCTCTTCGTCCTCGGTGACGGACATTTGCCCGAGCCGGTCATCCACTTCGTTCACGAGGCTGTCGTAGTACTCGTCGAACTGGTCGAGGGAGACATCCTCACCCATGGGCGGCAAGTCCTCGCCGCTGCCCGAACCGCCCTGGCTGGATCGCGAGTCCTGCTGGAACCGGCTCTCGCTGGCCCCACGATTGCTCGATCCGTCTCCGCCAAGGAAGCCCTGTGCATGGGCGGAGGTGCTGACGATCATGAGAAGCGCGCTCGCGCTCAGAAGTCTGTTCACTGGTTGCATGCTTATTCCTCTGTTTCTTCCACCGGCTTCGGCAGTGGCGTGGCGCGCTTCTCGAAGACGTTTGCGGTCATTGACCAGTTGCCGGACTCGGGCTCGAACTCGATGGAATCGATAACCAGGGCAGGGATCTCTTCCAGGATTGGCAGAAACTCGGTCGGCTTGTGTTGCGTCGTGAAGGAGAAGGATGCGCGCTTGTAGTAACGGTCGAGTTTCACCTGGCGGTTCGCCGTGTGCCGGCTCCATTCGATGGGAAGGCGGAGTTCCTCGAAGTAGTATAGAAGGTGACGACGGATCTCCTCGAGGGATCTTGTGGTGATCCCTGCACCGTAGTCTGAGACGAACGATCCCGGCCGCACGAAGCGCAGCGTCGAGGTCATGGCGTTCGCCGAAAAATCGGTCTCGGGATAACCATTCGTCCGGAAATAGTGCTCGGCCCAGGGAACGGTCCCGATGTTCTTTTCCAGGCGCATGGAGATCGCGGCGTTGCGGCACTGGATTCTGAAGACGTCCCAACCAGGCACGTCGATGGGCGTCTTCAGAATATCATCCACGCAGACGATGATCGTGCCGGGGCCGGTCTGGTTTCCGAGCCAGGGCGGGTCGGGTGGTGTCTCCTCGACCTGGCGCTCCTCTTCCAGTCGCAGGACAGGGTTTACGCTATCTGAAACGGCGTCGAGGGCGGACCGGATCTCGTTTTCCCGCGCGATGCGCTCCTGGGTGGCCTCGTACCGGGCCTCTTCCTGCTTCTTGTTGTAGTAGTAGTACCCGCCGCCAGCGCTCCCGGCGATCACGGCAAGGACGAGTCCGGCAAGGATGATCGTGCCGGTCGGGTTCGTCTGGCGAAGCTTGCATCCCCGACCCGACAGGTTCAACTGACGCAGATCGATGGTTTCCGCGTCGTCGACGGGCCAGTTGGCCGGCGCTACGATCCTGTCCCATTCCGACGAATGCATCAGGGACATGAAGCGCTCGCGCGCATCCTCCTCGTCGTAGTACAGGCGGTCGCAGTCCGTCAGGACCTGGCCATCGCGCGCGGCGGCCAGGTAGTAAGTCTGCCCAAGACGAAACACGACAAGCCAGCTGCCCTCGAAGTTGTTGCACAGTCGATCTGCCAGGGCCGGCATGCCGACCTTGTGACCAAGGGCTTTCGAGCCCAAACCGTACTGGACAACATCGCCGTTCCGAACGCAGTAGAACTCCGCGGTCATGTCGTAGTTTTCGGATGCGGCGCGGGCCTCCTTCTTTGCGGAGGAAACATCCGACGACGAGTTCCAAGTCAGGCCGATGGCGTAGGTCTTCTTGCCGATATCCAGGGTGCCGCTTCCCGTGGACCGGGCGACTTCGGTCTCCTCGAAGTCGTCGAAGATACCCTCGTCATCGGCCGACTCCTCCGGATCCGAGCCGGTATTCCGACCGTCGGTATCAAAGAGCTCGTCGATTTCCTCGTCGGAGTTCATAGGCGATCACCTGATTTCTTCGATGGCCTTGCCGGTATCCAGGATGACGGGCGTGATCATGATGACCATGACATCGCGCTCGAGGGAGCCGCTGACCCGCCCACCGGTGAGCCAGTTCTCGGCGCTGCCGACACCCTGCCTGTCGCTGCGCGACGTGGTCTGCTCGAAGCCGCTGAGAACGAGCGTGTTGCCCTGCGGAACCATCACCTGCTGCGTGAAGCTGCGGTTGTTGATGTTGGGAAGCTGGACCTCGCTGCCGCCGACCGCGAAACGTTCGAAGCCATCTTCGGATCCCACCAGCTCGGAGGTCGAGATGTTGTACTGCAACGCGATCTGTCCGTTCGACACCACGCGCGGAAGGACCTGCATGTTGAAACCGGTCTGGACCGAGCTGGTCTCGAAGGTGGTGCTGGTTTCGTTGGTTTCCTGGTCGGTCTCTTCCGAGATCTCCGACACGTAGCTGCGTTCGTTGCCGACCTGGATCGGAGTTGGCACGTTGTTCAGCGTGGTCGCGTTGGCAGTCGTGACCACGCTCACGTCGCCTTTTTCCTCGAGCATACGCACGGCACCGGACAGGTTGCCGATGCGCCCGATGGGTTCGAGGATCTGCCATCCAAGCGAGGACGCGAGATCATTGCTTCCGCCGCTCGACCGGAAATCGAACTCGCCGGACTCCACGTCGGCAAGGGAGAAATCAGTGGCGAGCTCGCCGCTGTCATCCATGGACACGTTGAAGACCTGGACGCTGACGGCAACCTGCTTGCTCAGACGCTTGTTCTGCTGGGCGATGTAGTCCGCAACCTTGTCATGCACCGCGTTCGGAGCCGTGATCGACAAGGTGCCCGTTGAACGCGACGCCGTAACCGTTCCGCGCGGCTGGACAATGCCCTGGATGGCCGTGACCAGCTCCTCCCAGATGTTGATGCTGAAAGTGGAGTTCATGGACTGGCTCGATGACCCCGAAGAGCCCTCGCCACCGCCACCACCGGATCCGCCACCGCCGGAACTCACGCTCATGTTGCCCGTGCTGCTCGAGGGGAGAAGGCGAACCGCATAGGTCCGGGTCCGGTGGAGAAAGAAATCGATCTCGTCGCCATCGTAGCGCCAGTTGATCCCGAAATGGTTGCCGACCCGGCCCAGGAACTTGCTCAGCTTCCCTTCGTAGTCCACCGACATTTCTCTCGGGTAGCCAGAACCGCTGTTGCTGACGATGGATTCCTCGACACTGACCGGGATACCTGTCGTTTCGTCGAGGAGTGCCGCGATCCCCATGATATCCAGGTCCTGGAACGACACGAGGGTCACGCCCTCGCGCTCCACGGCGCGGGGCAGGGGTTTGCCATTGCGCAGTTCGCGTGCCTGGCTGCCGAGCCAGATCTTGTCGGAGACTTGCACGTTGGCCGTGTTGCCCTGTGGCAGGGGCTGCGCAGAAGATACCATCAGGCGCTCGGTTTCCTGCCGGGCATTGTCAGTCACCTTGTCCGCCTCCTGAACGGCCGGCGTCGAACAGGCTGCGACCGCAAGGAATGTGAGGGCGGAAATGGATTTCAGGATCTGTGCCTTGGTCATGAGATTTCCTTTCAGCCGCCCTCGACGGGGTTCGAGACGACGAGAACGTTGTTGCCTTTGAAAAGATCGCCCTGGATGGCCGGGGTGATGCTGTCGAAGGCGTTGAAGAGCGCGTTGACGGCGCTGATGAAGTTGCCTTCGAATTCCGCGGAGGCCTCGATTGGATAGCTGTATTCGCTGTTCCAGTGGATGGTCCAACCGGCGCGATCACCCCAGTCCTTCAAGGTTTCCTCGAGCGAGGACCCGGCAAAGACGGGCCAGACCTCGTCGTCGGTTGCGATGTTCGTTTCATCCACGCCAACCAGGATCGCGTCCTCGCCGAGATGTTTTGGGCGGAGTTTGGGACGCAGGGAGTGATCGAGAACGGCAAGTCCGGGTGTTCCAGGGTCGGCCTTCGATGCGTCTTCTTGGCCGCCGAGCTTCAGGCCCGGGGTTCCCTGGAGATCATCCGGGTAGCTGTCCTTGCGTGGCCCGATTTTCGGCCGGCTGTACTCCGAGATCCGCAGGCCGCTGGAAAGCTCCCGGCGCGCCTGCGGGTTCGTGGTGATCCGGACGCGATCCGTTTCCGTGATGTCGGCGAACAGGCCGACCTCGGAGAGGGTGTCCTCGAGGACCACGTCCCAGGCATCGCCGCCCTTCCAGGACACGCGCTGATCGACGTCGACCCCGGGGCCGAACGTCACCTCGTACTTGTCAGGAAGGATCTGGT
Source organism: Salipiger mucosus DSM 16094 (assembly GCF_000442255.1). GTDB lineage: Bacteria > Pseudomonadota > Alphaproteobacteria > Rhodobacterales > Rhodobacteraceae > Salipiger > Salipiger mucosus. The sequence goes on from NZ_KE557274.1 coordinate 531,975, forward strand.
CGACGGCGAAGGTCAGCGGAATGCTGTCACCGAACCCGGTCACCGGCTCTTCGGCATGGACGGGCGCCGCGCCCGCGGCGGCTGCGAGAAACAGCAGGAATGAGGGTCGAAAATTCATGGATCAACTCGCGCGTTTTGCAGATACATTGCCCGGATCGCTTAAGTGATCCTTTATTTCATAGCCGGGCGCGGCCATGGCCAGCCATCGCGGAAAACTTCCCCGGCTGAACCATTGGTGGACGGCCTGGCGCTTGTACCCGAAGACCTTGGCGGTCGCCTCGTAGGTATCGAGGCCGTTGCGGATCTGCCAATCCTTCACGGTGGTCACGGTCAGCACGAGGGGCTCACAGCCGCACGAAATCGCCCGCGTGGCATGATCCACCCAGAGCGGTGTCCTCCCCTTACCCCGCCAGTTCCGCAGGGTCTGTGCCGAGGTGCCGAGTTTGTCAGCTGTCTTGGTGTCGAAGCGGAGGCCTTCTTGTCGTCTCCATCTTTCGAAGTCGCAGTATTCCATCATATTCTCCGATGCTCCGAAGAATATAAGTGCGGACGCTTACGGCCCGGTAAACAAATTTGGCGCTATGGAGAGCGTTCAGAAGTTCAGAAATTCAGACGTTGTCGAAGCTATTGTCCTTCAGCAAGCCGGACAGAGCTCCGCCCGTCCGCTGCGAGAGGGCGGCCGAGTAGTTCTTCCAAATTTCGGCACCGGAAAGCATCTCCTCCTTGGAGTAGGCTTTCACGCCGCTGGATGTCTCGTCTCTGGCCATCTTGGTTACCGATCCGGTTTGTCTGCTTTCCTGTAAATTTTATATCGATCCTGAAAGTAAAAACCCTGATTTTGGTTAATCGGGAATATTTTTTCAGAAATCCTGAAATTTCCTCATCCGGCCGGACGTCCCCAGCGCTCATCCTGGTAGGCGGAAAGCATCATCGACCATCGATCCCGGGCGTGTCGGCCCCGGTCGGTGTCGTGAGTCAGTTCGGCCCGGCTTTCGATTCCGCACCAGATTTTCAGAACGTGTTCCGCGTAGGATTTCGCATCGACACCCCGCAGGTGCCCAAGGTCGGCCCGGCAGATCGGGTCCTGTACGAAACGCTCCTCGCGGCGCGCCAGCCAGTGCCCGAAGCGTTCGTCGTTGCACAGGATGTGCGACTGTGCCGTGGGCGACAGGTCATCGAAACTCCGGCGCTTCTTGCGGGCGGAAGGGGCGTCCGGCTGATCTTCATCGTTGAGGGGCCAGACCACCAGGGACAGGATCTCGCCGTTCTTCTTGCCGTGCGCCATGCCGTCACAGGGGTGGACAGGGCCTGCACCGTCGGGCCCCTCATCGAGCCGCAGGGTGACCTTCATGCCCTCGGCACAGTCCTCGGCCCACCAGATCAGGAGGCTTTCACCGGCATAGACTTCTTCGCCCGGCGTCTGCGAGAGATGTTCCGGATGACACACAAAGATGCGGAGGCGTTGCCCCTCGGTCTTGGTGCCGCGCGCGGCACGCAATCCCTTGAAGGGGTGGGACTCGTCCTGATCCGCATCAAGTAGTTCGAGGGTGAAGGACATGCCGGACGACGAGGTGTGCCCCCACCGGAGCAGTTTGACGTGACCGACATAGCACGGTGGCATGCCCTTGAAGGCTTCGACCTGTTGCGCGCCATTGATCATCGGTTGTTCACCGATGCCATCGTGATTTTCACTTTCCCGGCTCTCGGGGGCCTCGTCGATCACGTCCTCCGGCGCGGGGACGGAGGGCGGCGTCCGGCGGACGCGGGCAAGAGATCTCTTGAGACGCGGGGTGCGTGCTGCAAGTGCCATGGTAGGAAACCTGTACGTTTCCTCCACATTAGATCAGTGTTGGCAAAGACTCAAGGATCTATTCTTGCGCGTCGACAAGAACGCGTCCCCGGTTCGTTTTCGCGATCAATCCATTCCGGATCAGGAAGGGCTCGATGGATGTCTCCAGGGTATCCCGACTCTCGGAGAGGGCGATGGACATCGTTTCGATCCCCACCGGTCCGCCGCCAAACATGTCCCGAAGGGCATCCAGATAGCGCGTGTCATGTTCATCCAGGCCATCCGGACCAATTCCGAGGCGGTCGAGACAGGCGATGACGAAATCCATGTCGTATTCGACGCCGGCATCTTCTCGGAAATCCCGCAGTCGTTTCAGGATCCGGATGGCAATCCGCGGCGTACCGCGTGACCGACGGGCGATTTCTCGGCACTCCTCGTCCCCCGGGAACTCCCCCATCTTCCGCGCGGCATTTTTCAGGATCTCCGTCAGCGCCTCGTCATCGTAGTATTCCAATCGTACCGGGATGCCAAACCTGTCCAGGAGTGGCTGCGAGAGGGATCCCTTGCGGGTTGTGGCGCCAACGAGGGTGAATGGCTGGATCGGGACCTCGATGGGCTCGGGCTGCTGGTAGCCTTCCCCGACGAGGATCGTGATCTTGCTGTCCTCCATTGCGGAGTAGAGAACCTCTTCGACGAAAAGCGGCAGGCGGTGGATCTCGTCGACGAAGAGCACGTCGCCACGCTCCAGGGCGACGAGAAGGGTGGCAATTTCACCGGGCTTCTTGATGGCAGGAGCTGAGACGGATTTGAAACCGGTTCCCATTTCATTCGCGATGATCTGGGACAACGTCGTCTTTCCCAACCCGGGTGGACCGTGGAACAGCACGTGGTCGAGCGGATCACCGCGCCGCCGGGCACTGCGGACATAGACGGACAGGTTTTCGAGCGCATCCGATTGCCCGGTGAAATCTGTAAGCCCGGTCGGTCGGAGGTCGTTCCCCGCGGCCGCCGAATGGTCTCGTACAATATCGTTCATGAACTGCCCGCCCGGGTTCTATCCGAGCTTATCCTTTCGCGTAAATCCTAACTGAATACTTTCGCATTACAAGTGACAAGTGCAGTTACAAAAAAGGAAAGCTTGGATGAACAAGGTGGAGATTGAGGCCAAGGTCGCAGAGGAGCTCGGAATGACACGGAAGGATGTGTCCCGGGTCATGTCGGCGGTCACCGAGACCATCGGGGATGCTATCGGCAAGGGGCAGGACGTCCGGATCTCCAAGTTCGGCTCCTTCCGGGTCACCACCCGGAAAGCCTGCAAGAGCAAGGACCCGACAACCGGAGAGATCCGGATGATCCCGGAATCCAAGAGGATCATGTTCCGGCCCGGAAAGGACCTCAAGTCGAAGGTGCGCGACGACTAGACCACCATCCGGAGTGCCGTGGTAGAACCGCACTCTGACAGTATGCTCAAAAAATGAGCATACTGTACTTTGCCCTTCAAGGCCTGATGTCCGCGAAGGTCATCCACAGGTTTGTCCCCGTGAACTGGGGACAAACCTGAACCCGGTATCCGAACCCGTTGCGGTACTTCGACCGATGAGAAGCACGCTTCGAAGCACGCTTACACGGCGTCCTGCTTGTGGTGGACCGCTCTCGAAGGTAGCGTCCGCCATCAGACTTCGGATGCGGGCGCCATGGATACCAGAGAAATCGCCGACGCCATGTGTGCGCTGCTCGACCGAACGAGCCGAGAAAAAATGCTTGGAATCAGCGAGTTCGTCTACGGCGAGGACATGAAGGTCTATACGCGCGTTCAGAACCGCTTCCTGCCGCTGATCGATGGCAAACGCTATGTTCTGACCATCGCCGCAATCGACGTGTACGACGAGGCGCAGATGGGGAAAGGCCGCATGACCGAGCTGCTCGCTCATCTCGAAGCGAATTGCCGCGGCCGTGTCGACGGGATCGTCGTGGAATGCGTCAACAACCCCAGGTTGGCGGCCTACCTGCGCCGCCGCGGGTTCGAGGACACCGATCTTGGTGCCTTCGAGCGAGAGCTCAGCCCGACGCTCTTCAAGGCGCTGGGCTGAGCTCGCCCCTCAGATCAGGTGAGCTGTCTTGGACAGGATCGGGTGACGGACAATGTCTTCCGGGCCCATGCGATGGGTGGCGATGCCCTCCACGTCACCGATCCTGCGCACCATCTCCATCAGGCCCGACTTCTGACCGATGTCGCTCTGATCGGGATCACCGACAAAGACGATCTTCGAGCCGTGCCCGAGCCTGGTGTAGATCATCTTGAGTTGCCCATAGGTGCAGTTCTGGGCCTCGTCCACGACAATCATCGCGTCTGATAGCGTGCTCCCCCGCATGTGAGCGATGGGCCTGAGGAGAATCTGACGCGTGTTCTGCATCCGGTCGACCGTCTTTTTTCCGGCGAAGTCGACCGCGCAATCGAGCATGGGCATCATGAAGGGTGCGATCTTGTCGTTCCCGTCCCCTGGCAGAGATCCGAGCTTTTCCCCGGATTCCACGGCCGGCCGCACGAAGATCACCTTTTCGAAGAAGCCGCGCTGAACACCTTCGACCCCCATGGCGACCGGAACGAATGTCTTGCCAGTCCCGAAGGTGCCCAGCCCGAAGCAGACGTCATGCATCCCGATGGCACGGCGGAGGGCTTTCTGGCCGTCGCTGCGCGGCGTGAAACCCTGAATCTTCGGGGAAGGGAAGGTGTCCTGCTCCTCCTCGAACATCACGGTCACATTGTCAGGGGTGGTCTTCTTCACTGGTTTGCCCATCGGGATCTCCAAAAAAAAAGCCGCGAAACGGGGAAGACCCGTCCGCGGCGTAGGTTGAATGTCGCTTCTGCGACCAAGGCAGCATCACAATCGAAAAAAGCACTCATTCCATCGTCTCTTCGATACTTCTGCAGGTACCGCTGAGGACGAAAGCGACAAAGAAAAGATGCCGACCGGTCACAACCTCTGATGTAGGAAAGAGGTTTTCGGGAAGATGAAGTTTTGGGCAGTGGTCGCGGATGCGCGAGCTTCCCCTCTTGGGTTTTTCTTGAGGTGGCCGGTTTACACAAGGCTGACAGGGCGCTAGAATTGTTGACATGATCCAAGAACAGAATTCGCGTGTCGCCAACCCTGAAACTGTATCTCCGAAGGAAGAGCCTTCTGAAGGCCGCGTCCAGAAGAAAAGGTGGAAGCCGTTCTGGGAGCGTATCCGCGAAAGGAAGGCGCTCGGTAAGGACATTCTCTGGTATGCGATCCAGAACTTCGAGAGGCTGACTGAGGACGACCTGCAGGAACTGAGCCCCGAGGAGCGGCATTCGGTCGAGAAAGCATATTCGGACCCCGCTGAAATGCTGAAGTATAAGACGAAGTCCAAGAAGGAGAGAGCCAGGGAGGCCAAGGAACGAAAGAAAGCGCGCAAAAATCGGGAAGATCAGCGGGTGCGCGAAATCATTGGCCCGGACTTCGATCTTCCATACGAAAAGAAGCCCTTCCAGCAGAAGATTAGTGAGCTTCGTATCCGCAAAAAGAATACATTCCAGCTCATCCTGCAGTACAGGGATAGCTTGACGGACGAAGACCTCGCCTGCCTGACCGATCAGGAACGGGAGCGACTGGACCAGTGGTTCAAACATGCCGCCGAGAAAGAAGCGCGGCAACAACGTGAGCGGGAAGAGGCGGATCGTCGTCATCGCGAGCGGCGGGCCGAGATCAAGCGGTATTGGGACGAAGAAAAAAACGCATCTGGGAATCTGACGATCCAGCTCTGACCGGTGCGCGTTCCATCTACAGCCAGCAAGAACTCCGGTTTTTGGGGTTCAACAAGGATCAGATCGCCCGGGTCAGCGAATACCGGCGTCCCGGGATGCGCCTGACGGCCGCCGCCGAATACCTCGAGATTCCGAAGGGTCGTCTGGATCGGTGGGAGCGCGAAGGACTCGTCGAGGCCTCCTTCCATCGGCGCATGCGGGTCACCGGACAGGGCACTGTCGGTGCGCGGCACTTCGTTCCCGATGACCTCGACCGGATCCGGGCGCGCATGCCGGAAATCGAACGGCAGTCGAAGGCATTGAAAAAGACCCGGCGAGGTTGACGCTCGTCATTGCGATTGACGACTGGCTATTCCCGGTCGTCAAGAAGCTCCACGAAGTGGAACTCGAGCGAGTCTCTGGCGACCCTGGTCGGGAAGCGACTTCGAAGGAAGTCCATCACGGCTTCTCTATCCGTTCCAGGGAGAGGAGCCGTGCTTGGCGTGGAGGCTCTGTTTTTCTCGTCACGTTCGAGCATGTAGGTGACCAGAAGGATGGGCTTGTCGCGCCGCATCTGAACAAGGTTCGGCGGCAACGGGAAGACCGGGTCGTCGTCTTCTCCGGATCCCGAAAAGAAAATCTCAGGAGGGACCGTCACACCGTGCACATTGGAGATGGCCTCAAGAACCTCCCGAAACGTCTTCTCTGATCCGGTGTCAGGAACGGCACCGAACTCAAAAATCCCGAGGGCGTCTCCACTGGAAATGGCATGCGCGAGCCTGTCTGCCGCATCGGTCGGATCCAGCTGGGTCACACGGATCGTGCCCAGTGCAAGGTTGCCAAAGCAGATGTCTCCTAGAGCGAGTAGCATTCGGGACTCCTTGTTTTCGAAGAATGCTATTCCAGGCCGTGCTCGGACGCCAGTCGTCCTATGACGCTCGACTCCTGCGAAGATGCCTGCGACCTCCAAGCCGATGCGCAACCATCAGCATGGACGGCGTCACGATCAGGGTGAGACCGGTCGCAAAGACCAACCCGCCGGCAATCGCGGAACTGAGCTCCGTCCACCACTGCGTTGACGGTGCGCCATAGACGATCTCCCGGGTGAAGAAATCTATGTTCACGCCGATGACCATCGGAAGGAGCCCAAGGGCGGTCGTGATGGACGTCAGAAGCACGGGCCTGAGGCGCTGGGCACCGGTTCTCAGGATCGCTTCGCGGGCATCGATGCCATTCTTCCTGAAATCGTTGTAGGTATCGATGAGGACGATGTTGTTGTTCACCACGATGCCGGCCAGGGCGATGACCCCGATGCCGCCCATGACAACCCCGAACGGACGCCCGGTGACGATCAGCCCGAGAAGGACGCCGGCCACCGAGAAGATGATCGCGCTCATCACGATCATGGCCTGCGAAAAGCTGTTGAACTGCGTCACCAGGATGATCGTCATCATGAGAATGGCGGCAGCGAAGGCGGCGACAAGGAAGGTCATGGCGTCCTGTTGGTCCTCGGCCTCGCCGCCGAAGGTCCATTCGACCGTGTCCGGAAGATCCATCTCCTCGAGCGCCGACCGCAGGGCGATGACCTGGTCATTGACCAGCAGGCCGGGGGCCACGTTGGCCTCGATGGCGATGACGCGCTGTTGATCGATCCGCTCGATGGCGCCGGACCGGGGAATGGGCCGGAACTCGACGAAGTTCGATACCGGCACCAGGCCGTTGCTTGTCGGGACCCTCAGGCTCTCGAGCTCTTCCAGGGTACGTTCCTCAGAGGGGAACCGGACCCGGATGTCGACCGATCCGTCGGTGTCGTCAGGACGGTAGTCGGCAACCGTGATGCCCTGGGTCAGCAGCTGAACAGCCTGCCCCAGCAAGGTCACGTCGGCGCCGAAGCGGGCGGCCTCGGACCGGTCCACGTCGAGCTCCCATTCCACGCCGGGCAGGGGGCGGGTGTCGGTCACGTCCGTGAAGCCACCTATCCGGTCCATGGCCGCCCGCGCCTCCTCGACGGCGGTCGCCTGCGCGTCCCGGTCATTGGAGATCACCTTCAGGTTCACCGGTTTTCCGCCCGAGGGGCCATTGGACTGCACCTGTGCCTGAACATCGATGCCGGCGATATCGGACATGTCCTCGCGGATGTCGGCTGCGATCTCCTTCGCCGGCTTGCGGGTGTCCCACTCGGTCAGCTCGAGCTGGATCGTACCGATCTCTTCCGCATCGGACCGCTGGCTGCCACCGGTGCGGGCATAGACACTGGCCACGTTGCCGTACTCGAGAAGGCGCTCTTCGACGTCACGGACGAGGTCGTCCTTTTCATGGATCGAGAAATTGTCGCTCGCGCGGACCTGGACCTGTATGAAATCGGGCTCCACCGAGGGAAAGAAGCTGACCCCGTTTCCGAGTTCCCCATAAGCCAGGAAGGCACCTACCAGAGAGAGCACGGAAAAAATCAGAGTCCGTACAGGGCGCAGGATGGCCCACTCCAATGCCCGGACATAGAGGCCGGACAGTCCCGTCATGTTCCTGGGATCGCCTTTCTCCGCCGCGTGGATCTGCCGGGCCTGTGCCGCGGTCTGCGGCTGCCGGCGGCCGATGATCCCGCCCAGCACGGGAATGAAGATCAGCGCCATCACCAGCGACGCGAAGAGCGTCAGGAGAACCGTAATCGGCAGGAATTTCATGAATTCCCCCACAACACCGGACCAGAAGAGCAGGGGGAAGAACACGCTGAGCGTGGTGGCCGTGGACGCGATGATGGGCCAGGCCATCCGCTTGGAGGCCTTCGAGTAGGCGTCCCTCGGGGTATCTCCTTCCAGAAGATACCGGTCCGCGAGCTCCACCGTGACGATGGCGCCGTCGACCAGCATGCCGACCACGAGGATCAGGCTGAACAGGACCACGATGTTCATGGTGAACCCCATGAAATAGAGGGCCGCGACACCGCTTAGGAAAGCGCCCGGGATCGCCATGCCAACGAGGATCGATGAGCGCAGACCCAGGGACCAGACGATCACGATCATCACCAGCAGAACGGCCGCGATGACATTGGCCTCGAGATCGCTGAGCATGGTCTTCACCTGCTCGGACTCGTCCTGCATGTAGGTAACCCGGACACTGTCGGGCCAATCCGCCTGTGACCGGTCGACAACGTCGCGAACGGCGGCCACCGTTTCGATGATGTTCGCTCCAACGCGTTTCTTGATCTCCAGCGCGAGGGCCGGCTGCCCGTTGATCCGCGCGAAGCCGGTCGGATCCTCGAATGTCCGGCGCACGGTCGCGATGTCGCCGACGGTCAGCACTGTGTCCCCGCGCACCTTCACCGGCAGCTCCATGACATCCTGGAGGTCTTCGATCAGCCCGGGCACCTTGAGCACCATCCGGCCGGCGCCACCATCGATGGCCCTCGCGGCGATGAGGCGGTTGTTCCGGCTGATCTGGTTGATCAGCTCGTCGAAGCTGAGGTTGTAGGTCTCGAAGACCGTCGGGTCGATCAGGACCTCGAGCAGCTCGTCGCGCGCGCCCCCGATGTCGACCTCGAGCACACCGGAGACGCCCTCCAGGTCATCCTGGAGATCATTCGCCAGGTCGTTCAGGGTCCTCTCGGGAACAGGCCCGGACAGGATCGCCGTCAGGATGGGAAACAGGGCAGTGTTAATCTCGGTGACCGTGGGATCGTTCGCATCCGCCGGCAAATCCGTCTTCGCGGTGTCGACGGCCTCGCGCACCTTGTCGAGCGCCTCGTCGGCATCGAAGCCGGGATCGAACTCGAGCTGCACGCTCGCATACCCCTCACCGGCGGTGGCCGTCATCTCCTGCAGCCCGGTGATCCCGCTGAGCTCGGTCTCCAACAGCTCTGCCAACAGGCGCTCTGAATCCTCCGGCGCGATCCCCTCCAGGCCGACGTTGACGAAGACCATGGGGATCGGGACCTCGGGCGAGGACTCCTTGGGGATCATCGAATAGGCGAGGGCCCCTGTCGCGAGCACGATAAGGATGACAATCGCGACCACGCGCGATCTGGAAAACGCGGCATCGATCAGCTGATTCATTGCTGGCCTCCGGTGCCCTGCTCGGATTCTGATTTTTCAGGACTCGGGTCCACGATCTCTCCGTCCCGAACGAACCCCTGACCGATGGTGATGATGTCGGCATTTTCAGGAAGTCCGCTGACCCAGACACCATCGACCTGCGTCCTCTCGACACTCACGGGGTGGAATACGACCTCGTCGTCAGGGGTGACGGTCTTCACGCCCAGGGTCCCATCTGTACCGAGCGAAAGCACAGCCGGGGAGACGAAGTGGGCCTGCAATGTCCCTGTGGGAATGCGCACCTGCGCCGATAGACCGGACGCCAGATCATTTTCAGGATTGGGCACCCGGATCTCGGTCTTGAACGTCCGTGTTTCCGGATCGGCGTCGGCGCCCACGAAGACGACCTCGCCGGTGCGCTGTTCCCCGGTGATGAACGCGACCTGCGCGGCCTGTCCCTCGGAAATCCGTGCCACGGACTGCTGGGGGACCTGGATGGCGATCTCGAGGGGGTCGGTGTCCAGGACCGTGCCGATTTCCGTGCCAGCCTGGACGAACTCGCCTTCATCGAGATCGAGGGCATCGAGACGCCCGGCGAAGGGCGCCCGGATGACGGCATTGTCGAGGTTTTCCTCTGCGCGAGCAACCTGGGCTTCTGCGCTGGCGAGACCGGCGCGGGCATCGGATACGCGGTCGGCCGTTGCCACGCCGCGGTCGAAGAGAGAGCGCGCGTTGTCGAATTCGCGCTGGGCGCGGTTGAGCTCTTCGCTCGCCTGCTGAAGCGCGGCCTCGAGATCCCGATCCACGAGGCGGGCGATCTCCTGCCCGGCCGCCAGGTCCGCGCCTTTCCGAACGGCAACGTGGGCCACGGTTCCCGACGCCTCGGATCGGAGAGCGGTCCGCCTGTCCGGCTGGGCCTGCCCCTCGGCCCTGAAGACTTGAGGCACGGTATCGGCCGAGCTCGCCCGCACGGCAACGGAGACACCAAGTTTCGTACACAACAAACGCAACAATTCAGAGAATTGAACCGTTAGTCTTACGTACATGGCTCCTGGTCGCCATATAGCGCTCGCAGCATGATGCCCCGCGCGCCATTTACGTCCCGGTCAACAACGATTGTTCCGTCGCTGATCTTCTTTGCACCACCCAGGTTGTCGTGGATCACACCATCCCACGAGCGGGTCTTCGAGGTATATGCCTCGTTGACCATCACCAGGCGCTTCCCGTACTTCCGGCACATCCACTCGAGCCTCTGCCGGAAGCGGTAATGGCCCAAGCCCAGCATGGACCTGACGGTCTTGGTGTTGATCTTTCGTTCCTGCTTTTCGACCATCTGGGACGTTTCGAAGGTCGGAAGCAGGATCACGTCGAAGGATTTCACGAGATCATGTGCGACCCGCTTGTGCAGGTCGTCCACGAGGTTTCGCACCCGGACCATGGCACGATCAATTTTCTTCTGGAAGTGCCGTGTCCACTGGCTATTTCGGGATTTCGCCCGTTTGCCGATGAGCTCGTCGAGCTTTTCCAACAACGGCCAGATCCGCGTGATGTAAAAATCTTCTCCGTAGGTGGTGCATTGGTCCACTGAGTACGCGGTCGCGAAGGTCCGCACACCGGGGTCTATAGCCACGACGGACTGGGCTTGGATTTCGTCCTGACCGACCGTGGTGATGTGTTTCTGAGCGCAGATGAACCACTGCCCCCGCTCAGAAATGATTCTCGTCTGTGCTCCGAAGGCTTCCTCCGGAAGCGCTTCGGAGACGTGGAAATTCCGCGTCACGAAGTAGGGCGTGAGCTTCTGGATGATGAAGCCCTGCCGTACCTCCTTGAGGCTTTTGAAGGAATAGTCGCACTTCTCGCCGCGCATGCGCTTCTTGATGACGGCATCGCGTGTCTTGAACGCCTCGACGACGGCTTCGTCGCATGCGGCGGAGCCGAAGGTCTCGCCCCGCTCATGCGCTTCCGCGCGGACAAAGTCCCGGATGATGCGCCTCAGGTTGACCTTCCGCAGGTCGGGATCATTCCGGTCGATATACCCCTCGTCGGCTTCCACGAAGCATCCGATGGCCTGGTTGTAGGCCCGGCGATGCTGCCGGCAGAGACCGATGACAAACGCCTCATCCCTTGGGTAAACGCGGATCTTTTCGGTCCCTTTGATGTGCGCGCTTTCCATGGACGGAGTTGCAGAAGGAAGTGATAAACGCAACGAGTTCGCGCACGTCGAAAGGATCGGCTTGATCTTGCTCTTCCAGAAGCTCGACTCCACCTCCAGATAGTTCGAGGATGTGTCGGATGAGCGGGAGTCCGGATCGGGTGATACGGTCCGATGTGGTAGCCACCACTCGGACTGGGTCTCCGCGCAAAGCGCGTTCCAGTATGGCGAGGAAGCCTCGTCGACGGAAATTGAATCCAGAGGCAATGTCACGGGCAATTCGCGCGTCTGGATATCGTTCCCGAAGAATCTGTACTTGCCTATCGAGGGAAGAAGCTTGACGGGCACTAGAAACCCGGGCGTAGAGGACGGTTTCCGGATCTGCATCGATCCAGACGCGATAATGTCCTCCGATGGTACGTTCGTATCTGTGATACCGTTCGTCCTCAATCCAACGCCTGATCGTCTGAGACGTTACCCTTTCTCTGCGCGCAAGCTGCGTCGTGGATAGCCGCATGGCATTTATCCAACCATCTCGTCAAGTCCTAATTGATAGATATGACGTGTTGCGATTGTTGTCAATTCTACTGGCAGTCTTTTCTTGGGAGAGATCGCGGATTTTTGGTCGGGAAGGGTGCCGTCAGGCGAAGCAAAATGCAGCCGCAAGGGCAACAAGGCGCAAGCTGCAATGCGCGACTGGAACACGTGGCCGGGTAGCAATGTGCAAGTGGCTGGTATTGCCACAGGAGCCCGGGGTTTGCGTTCGTTCGCGCTGTCACGCGGACTAGGTCATAAAGATTGCTGTCTCGTGCAACCCTTCCCGGACGAAAGCCGGCGTGATCCCGATTTCAGGATCGGTTCCGGCTCCCGTCATCTTGATGTTCAGATGACCCCGTGCTGTTCGAGGACAGACACGGAGGAGGGCGACAGGTCGACCTTGTTCTCGACGTTGATCTCGAGGGCCTGATCCTTCAGGTCCCGGTGTTGCTTCCGAAGGCGCGTAAGCTCCTGTTCGAGCTCGCCCCGAACTTCCTGGTTCAGGGCGCCGAATGGCACCTTGTGGTTGTATTCGGCGAACATGGTGCTTCGTCCGTCGTCTTCGAGGATCTTCTGTTTCGTGCCCGAGAGAACATCGTCGCTCGGTCGCGCATCCTTCTCCAGCGCCTTCCTCGTGGCCTTGATCTTCTCGTCGACCATGGCGGTATCGGCGAGAACGTCATTCAGACCCGACACGTGGTTCGCGGCAGAGACGGTCTTGCGGATCTCAAACAGGACCTCGCGGAGTTTTTCTGCATCCTGGCGCTTTCCGGACCATTCCTCGGCGACCATCGGGGCCCGCTGCACGGGATCGTCGAAAGCATTCACCTCGAGGACCGGGGGAGTTTCCAGCGCTTCGATCTGAGCACGGATCTCGTGCTGCAGGGAGTTCAGTTTGCGAAGGGAAAATGCCATGCTGGTCCTCGTGTTCTCAAATGATGGAATGAATAGGTACTATCCTTTGGCTTCGTGGTCAAGAATAAAATATATGGCTTGAACAGATCCCAGTGGACGTCTCACCGCCGGCGGACAATCACCGCATAGATCGCGTAACGATCCGTTGGGTTCCGAAAGGTAACAGGAGTAGGCGGGCCGAGCGACATGCAGTCACCAGCCCCGAGAACTTCGGTCTCCGGACCGCAGACAATGGTCAGGTCACCTTCGAGGACCCAGATTAATTGGTTAATGAACGTGTACGCTTCCGCCGGAAATTCGGCCTCTGCATGGGGCGGGAGTACGACCTTGGTGACATCCATCCCGGTGTTGGAGCCGTCCGGAGAAACGGTTTCGCGCGAGAGTCGTGTTTCCGGATCGAAGAACGTGGCCCGGTCAGTTTGCCGAGCCACCCGCAGTTCTGCCATCTCTGGTTGGGCAACGATCTCGGATACCGTCATACCAAAGGCGGCAGAGAGTTTCCCGACCATTTCCATTGTCGGACTGCTTTGCCCACGTTCGAGCTTGTTGATCATGCCCTGCGAGACCCCGGCAAGGCCGGCGAGGTGTTGCCGGCTCCAACCCGCGTCCTTTCGCAGCTTCAAGAGCCGTTCCGCAAAACTCTGCGGAACGGCGGTAGTCTTGGTTGCCTTGCTGGCGAATGGCTCGTTCAAGTCAGCGACCCCTCAGTGCCCTGTTCTTGTAACCGCCACCAAGCGGTTTCGCCACACAAAGATTACTCAGGAGACCAGTCGAACGAACTCGTCCGACGAGATCACCGGTGCAAAGAATGCGTTGATCCTGTCCATGGCGGCGGCTTCCTGGTCCGGTCGGACGCAGCCGCATGCGTCGCCGATGACGATGGGCAGGAAACCGTTGTCTCGCGCGACCCTTGCGTTGCCTTCGATACACCAGTCGAGGTGAATGCCGGTCAGGACAATCGGCTGCACCTGCTTGCGGGTGAGTTCCAGTGGTAGCGGTGTTCCGAACCACGCGCATTGGAGCGCGACCTCGCTGAACTCGTTGTCGCCCGGACGTACAAGGGCCTGCAGATCATCGGCTAGGTCGTTGTCCGCCGCAGCCTGCTCTTCGGTCTGGTCCGCGCCGGCAGTCCAGGATGCATACTGAACCGCGTCAAAATCATTCACCGGGTGCGTCGGCCGATAAACCGGGTATCCGATCCAGTTGAAAGAAACGAAGTTCCCGGCAGCACGGGCCGCCTTTGCCGCCTTGACGGTTGCGGGAAGACTGCCGCGCTCCCAGTGGCGCTCGGCCGCTTGAACCCCCCAGGGCTCGTAGAGTGATTTTACCTGGCTCACCGACATGAAGGCTGCTGGCCTCGAAAGGATTTCCCTCAGGTCGAGTTCCTGCCAATGAGGCGCAAGTTCGGGGATTGCGGCCGCACCGCCTTTGAGCCGCTCTTCCGTTGCATTCGCGGCCTTTGCGGCCCCGCCGAGTATCGCTGCGCCGCCAGCAGCCATTCCGAACATTGTTCCACGGCGTGTCACGCCCGAACTCTCGTTTTCGTATGTCATCGTGTTCTCCGTTATCTGACCGTATGCGGTCCCGGACCGAGCTGAACGAGAGATGCTGATTCGTACACTATAGTAGTAAAGCAAGGCCCCTTCTTGAGAGGAGTGAGTGAATGTTCATCAGTATAGTGAGTGAGCGCCTGTCTTTTCGGCTGATCACGCCTGATTGGGATGATTGAACACGAAATGCCGGCGCAGGCATCGCGCCGAAGAGTGAAGTTCGGGTACGGCGATGTGCACCATAATGGCAAAATTCTAATGAAAATCAGCAGAGCGAGGGCGACATGCAGATACGCGACGCGGAAGAGAACGACATCGACGCGATCACCGAAATTTACAACGATGCCGTACGCAATACGACGGCGATCTGGAACGACAATGTGGTCGACAGGGACAACAGGCTCGCCTGGTGGCGGGAGCGCCTGCGGGTTGGGTATCCCGTTCTCGTGGCTCAGTCGGACGAGGGCAAGATCGTCGGGTACGCGACCTTTGGGGATTGGCGAGCCTTTGACGGTTATCGCTTTTCTGTCGAGCATTCCGTATATGTCTTGAGTAGTGAGCGCGGCGGTGGGATCGGACGAACCCTGATGATCGAACTGATGCAGCGAGCACGGGACCTGGACAAACATGTGATGGTCGCCGGCATTGAAGCGGGAAACGTCGCGTCCATACGGCTGCACGAAAAACTGGGGTTCGAGAAGGTTGGTCAGATTTCCGAGGTGGGAACGAAGTTCGGAAAGTGGCTCGACCTGGCCTTCATGCAGGTGAAGCTGGACGGCAGACTTGCTCCGGCCCCGTCCGAAGACGTCGCTTCGTAAGGGACGACTTCGGCGCCCGCCTATGTGGATGGGGTGATCGCAAGGCCGCGACCGACCTTCTTCAGCTTGCGCAAAAGCTCGTCGATCTGAACCCGGCGCTGCTGATCGAGCCGGATGTCGATTAGGGCCGGTTCGTTTGGCAGCTGGAAAAGTGGCAGAGAATCCTTGAAATAAGGGGCGCCCGCGGGCGCCCCTTATCGGACCGTGCCTTTCTCTTCCTGCTCACGAACAGCCAGTGGTGGACCCGCAAGTGTTGCACTTCATGCAGGTGCCGTTCCGCACGAGGGTCATGTTCCCGCATTCACCGCAGGGATCCCCCTCGTAGCCCTTCATCTTGGCCATGGTGCGTTCATCCATGGCCGGAGCGGGGTCGGCTTCCGCCTCGGCATTGGCCGTTTCGAGAACCTTCTCGACGACGGCCGCCGTTGCCTCGGGAGCCACGGCGCGATCCCGGCTGGCAAAAGCCTCAGGAACGCGCTGTCGCAGGTATCCGGTCGACGACATCTGGCGGACGGACTGCACGTCCTCTTCCAGCTCCGAGCCTTCTTCGGCATCCTTCGCGACCGAGGCGATGTGATCACCTTTCGGCTTGATATGCGCGAGGTCCGTCCTGTCGAGATAGGACACCGCGAGCTCGCGGAAGATGTAGTCGAGCACCGAGGTCGCGTTCTTGATGCTGTCGTTGCCCTGCACCATGCCGGCGGGCTCGAATTTCGTGAACGTGAAGGCATCCACGAATTCCTCGAGCGGCACCCCGTACTGCAGAGCGACCGAGACCGCGATGGCGAAGTTGTTCATCAGGGCCCGGAAGCCTGCACCTTCCTTGTGCATGTCGATGAAGATCTCGCCCAGGCGGCCGTCATCGTACTCGCCCGTGTGCAGGTAGACCTTCTGACCGTTCAGTACCGCCTTCTGCGTGTAGCCCTTGCGACGGGTCGGCAGCTTGGTGCGTTCGGTCTTCGCGATCACCTTCTCGACGATCTTCTCGGCAACGGCCTGCGCCTGTTCGGTCGCGGGCGCCGAGGCCAGCTCGTCCGCCTCGTCGTCATCATCTTCGTCGACCAGGGCGGCAGACAGGGGCTGGGACAGTTTGGAACCGTCACGGTAGAGCGCGTTCGCCTTCACGCCGCGGGCATGCGACAGGAGGTAGGCATCCAGGCAGTCCTCGATGGTGGCATCCGAGGTCATGTTGATGGTCTTCGAGATCGCACCGGAGATGAACGACTGCGCGGCCGCCATCATCTCGATGTGCGCCTGGTAGGACAGGCTGCGGGTGCCCTTCGAGCCGCACGGGTTGGCGCAGTCGAAGATCGGTAGGTGCTCGTCCTTCAGGCCCGGCGCCCCCTCGAGGGTCATGGTCCCGCAGACGTACTCGTTGGCCGCCTCGATCTCCGCCTTGGAGAACCCGATGCTTTTCAGGATCGAGAAGGCCGGGTCGTTCAGCTGTGCATCCGACAGGCCGAGCACATTGCGGCAGAAGTCGTCGCCGAGACCGAAACGGTTGAAGACGAACTGGATGTGGAACGCCGAGGCGAGCTTGCTCTCGATATCGCTGATGATCCCGTCCGTGAAGCCGGCCGCCTTCAGGCTCTCGTGGTTGATCGCCGGGGCGTTCTTCAGCGTGCCGTGACCGACGGCATAGGCGATGATCTCGTCGCTCTGGGCCTGCGTGTAGCCCAGCTTGCTCAGTGCCGCGGGCACCGACTGGTTGATGATCTTGAAGTAGCCACCGCCGGCCAGCTTCTTGAACTTCACCAGCGCGAAGTCGGGCTCGATGCCGGTCGTGTCGCAGTCCATCACGAGGCCGATTGTGCCCGTCGGGGCGATCACCGAAACCTGCGCATTGCGAAAACCGTATTCTTGGCCGAACGTCAGGGCTTGGTTCCAGGCCACGCGGGCCGCCTCGGCGATGTCGTCCTGAGGGCAGCCCGCCGCATCGAGTGCAACAGGGTTCACGTTCACGCCTTCGTACGCGTCCTCCTTGCCGAAGGCCGCGTTCCTGTGATTGCGAATGACGCGCAGCATGTGCTCGCGGTTGGCCTCGAAGCGACGGAACGGGTCCATAGGCACCGCGAGGGTCGCCGACATGCGATAGGCCACCCCGGTCATCAGTGCCGTGATGGCGCCGCAGAGCGCGCGACCTTCCTTCGAGTCGTAGCCCAGGCCCATGTTCATCAGCAGACCGCCGATGTTGGCGTAGCCGATGCCGAGGGTGCGGAAGTCGTAGGAGCGCTGGGCGATCTCCTTCGAGGGGAACTGGGCCATGGTGACCGAGATCTCGAGCGTGAGGGTCCAGAGCTCGCAGGAGTGCTCGAAGCCGTCGACGTCGAACCGGCCACCCTGATAGTAGGGCAGGAGGTTGATCGAGGCCAGGTTGCAGGCCGTGTCATCGAGGAACATGTACTCCGAGCAGGGGTTCGAGCCGCGGATCGGACCGTCCTCGGGGCAGGTGTGCCAGGCGTTGATCGTGTCGTGGTACTGGATGCCGGGATCGGCCGATGCCCATGCGGCTTCGCCGATCTGTGCCCAGAGATCGCGTGCACGAATTTCCTTGCGGAAGCTCGTGTCCTTGCGCCCCAGAAGCTCCCAGACATCGTCGTTCGCGACCGCCTTGAGAAAGGCATCGGTGACGCGCACGGAGTTGTTGGAGTTCTGGCCGGACACGGTGTTGTAGGCCTCGGAGTCCCAGTCGGTATCGAGATCGGGGAACTCGATGCTGGTGAAGCCCTGACGTGCGTACTGCAGAACGCGGTTCACGTAGGTCTCCGGGACATGGGCCCGCTTGGCCGATTTCACTGCTTTCTTGAGCGCGGGGTTGGCCTTCGGATCGTGGGCCTCGGGGCCCTCCATTTCCGCGATGGCGCCGAAGATCTCGTTAAGCTTCTCCTGGTGGGTCTTCGAGCCGGCGACGAGGGCGGCCACCTTCTCCTCTTCCTTGACCTTCCAGGAGACGAACTCCTCGACGTCCGGGTGGTCGACATCGCAGATGACCATCTTGGCGGCACGGCGCGTGGTGCCGCCCGACTTGATGGCGCCGGCTGCCCGGTCGCCGATTTTCAGGAAGGACATCAGGCCCGACGACTTGCCGCCGCCGGACAGGCTTTCGCCCGCGGCACGGATGTCGCTGAAGTTGGTGCCGGTCCCTGAGCCGTACTTGAACAGGCGCGCCTCGCGCTCCCAGAGATCCATGATGCCGCCCTCATTGACGAGGTCATCCCCGACAGACTGAATGAAGCAGGCATGCGGTTGCGGATGCTCGTAGGCGGATTGCGATTTCACCATCTCGCCGGTGAAGTGGTCGACGTAGTAGTGCCCCTGGCCGGGTCCATCGATGCCGTAGGCCCAGTGCAGGCCGGTGTTGAACCACTGCGGGGAGTTCGGTGCCGAGCGCTGCGACGCGAGCAGGTAGCGCATTTCGTCGTAGTAGACCCGGGCATCGGCCTCGGTCGCGAAGTACCCGGCTTTCCACCCCCAGTAGGCCCAGGTCCCGGCGAGGCGGTCGAATACCTGGCGGCTGTCCGTTTCCCCGACAATCCGTTGGTCTTCGGGCAGCTCGCGGAGGGCGTCCTCGTCGGCAACCGACCGTTGCAGGAACTCGGGCACGTTGTCTTCCGCAACCTTCATGAGGCGCGCGGGAACGCCGGCCTTCCGGAAATACTTCTGCGCCAGAACATCCGCCGCCACCTGGCTGAACCCCTTCGGAACAGCGAAGTCGACCATCGAGAAGACCACCTCGCCACTCGGCTGTCGGATTTCCGACGTCCGAGGTTCGAAATCGATGAGATCGTAGGGACCTTCCTGGTCCGTGGTGAAGTGGCGGGTAAGGCGAAGGCCCTGGGCAGTTGGCGGAGTCATGTTCATCCTTTCGGTTTATTCGTTCTATTCTTCACTGGCGGGGAAGGAGCCAGGTATGGCGGGCGTGGGCTTGCTACAATCCCACAAAAATTGAAGACGCAGAGACGGACGTGGCCCTGTTCGTCAACAAGGGCCACGCGTCAAATCATTGATTTTGGGCGGTTAAATTCGCTAGATCGATTTCACGGTTTCAACCGTCTTCGACCATGCCCGCTCTGCATCCGTTCGGTGGCGCGGACGCGACTTTTCTGTCCGGGCACTGCGTCCGGGCGGCGTGATCTCTTCCGGCTCCGGCGCCGGCAGGAGAAACTGCTTCGGCTTGGCGTCCTTTTCCGGGGCCGGCTCGGGTTCGGGGTCAGCAGCCTGTTGGGCAGGTGCCTTGATGGGGTTCATCCGACGCGGCGGACGTTTGCGCGGCGCGCTGGGCGCGTAGGGCTCGACGACGTCATCCGTTTGCCTGTGCCGATCCCAAGTCGATGCGCTAAACTGGTCCGGGTCGAAGGAAAGCGCCTGCGTTTTCTGAGACCGTGGCTGGCGCTCCGATCCTTCTGCAGGGGCTTCCGGCCATCGCGCCACGGTCTTGGACCTGGACTGCTGCTTGGCCGGAGCCGGCTTGGGGGCAGTGTCACGGCCGAGGACGTCGTCGAAAAAGGAAAAGTCTGAGCTCATGGGTGTGGTTCTCGCGAATTTCTTGGTGGTTGTAAAGGATTGGCGTTCATTTGTCTATCCCCGCACGATCTTCAGCAAGAACAGGTAGTAGTCGAGCGACCAGTCGCGGGGAGGTGTTCTTTCGCCGTGGTGAATGGTTCTGAGCCACCGGTTCCAGTTGGAGGGATTCAGCCCGTCCACGTCAGCGTGGATGGCACCGAGTTTCTTTGCCCAGCCGGGTCCGATTGAGAGGATCCGGTCCATGCGGTCATTGCGCTGGGCCGGGCTGATTTCCGGAACGGTTCGTTGCTCCCGGGTGTACCGGTTCATCAGGGCAAGGAACCGGCTTTCCGCGGTCCCCGTGTCGCCGTCCGGTGGCCCCTGGGTTTCGAGGGATGCGATGAAGTCATCGTTGACCGAGAGGATGTCATCGCTCGAAAGGCCCATGATGACGGCTTCGACGGCAATGAGGCTGCTGAAGTAGACCGGGCGTTTCGCGTAGCTTTCCTTCAGCCGTGCGATGCGGTCCGACTGTGCCTCGATCTGACTCTGCCGCCGGATACCGGCCGCAACGTCGCTGCGCATCTTCGGTGTCATCGTGGCGATTTTCGCCGCCCGCTTGCTCCGCATGTACTCGATGCAGGTCGGGAAAGTCTCCAGATCGTCGATTTTCAGGGTCGCGATGTCCTCGCCGGTGTGGTCGTGCGCGACCATGATTTCGTAGGCGGCCGGATCACACTGCTCGCGCTGGAACCGAATGAGCCCTTCGAAGGCCTGATCGCAATGCTCTCCGGTTGCTTCCCGTAGGAAGAACTTGGCCAGCAACACGAACTCGTCGTCCGGGTGCATCTGGAGCCGACGGGCCCAGTCGATCTGGCGGTGCCATGTGTGCTCCCGGATCGGGGCAACAACCTCGACGCCGAACTCGTCCACGAGCGTACGCACGAGCCGCGGGGCAGGGGACAGAGGATCGGCTGCCCGCTTCTCGACATACCGGTAGAACTGGATGTCGGGTTTCTCGAGGGCAGCGGCCCGGACGGGATCTTCCGGAGGCCGGCTCAGGACATCGTTGATCCACTCCCGGCGGAGAGCGTCTGCCGTGAAACGGGTCTCTTCGACTTCCTTGTCGATGACCTCCAGCAGCGTCGGCTCGACATGCAGCTGGGCGAGGAGGCCTTTGACGTAGTGCAGGGGTGCGTCGATGTCTTGCTTGGCGTAGGTCATTCGTACTCCGCGAGGATGCTGTCGATGACGGAATCGTCGAGCTGT
This sequence comes from Salipiger mucosus DSM 16094, assembly GCF_000442255.1. Classification (GTDB taxonomy): domain Bacteria; phylum Pseudomonadota; class Alphaproteobacteria; order Rhodobacterales; family Rhodobacteraceae; genus Salipiger; species Salipiger mucosus. The sequence goes on from NZ_KE557274.1 coordinate 553,302, forward strand.
TCCATTTCGGTTTCCTTCCGCGTGCTGAACTTCAGGCGCAGCCAACGGAGAAAGTTCACACCAGGGTCGGTCACCCGCTGGCCGGCCACTGAGGCCCGCCAGTCGTCCAGGTAGCGTTCCAGCTCCCCTTCGTCGGTGCCGTTCGAAGACATGATGAAGACGGCTTCCTCGAGGGCTTCGTCGGAAACGGTTAGGTTGAGCGTGTTTTCCTCGTCGGTCTGGCCGGTCAGCATGTCGACAGTTTTCGGGTCCCGTCCGCGCGGAATGGGATCGTTTCCGGTTGCGACGGCCTCCGACGGCAGCTCGGTGCGCGGGATCACCGTGAACCGCAGGGTCTCCACCTTGCCACCCTTGCCGCCGCGAATGTAGGACACGTCGATCCCGAAGGGGGCAATCCGGTTCACTTCCTTGACGGCCTTCTCGATCACGTGGCGTTTCAGGTTGTCGAACCGGCAGTACTGGTCGGTCCCGATCCCGAAGCGGTCGCGGAATTCGTCGACCGGGACGGTCCAGGTCCGATGGAACCGGTTCTTGAACAGGGTCATGATCTCGTAGAGCTTGGCTCCGTGCGTCGTCTTGAAGTGCGAGAACAGCGACATGTTGATCTTGCCGTAGATCTGCGGCTCGAAGATGAAACGCATCAGGATGGGATCGAACGCGTACTCCAGCATGCCGTTCGAGGTCCGGGAGACGTCGTAGGACAGGAAATGGCAGCTGACGGAATGCTCATCGTCTCCTTCACGGTAATCGATGTCGATCTTGACGCTGCCGAGGTTCTTGAGGGACCGGTGCATCAGCTTGATGCTCGTGTGGCCAAGATAGTTCAGCAGTTCGGCGACAGGCACGCTCTGGATCCCGGCGTCGGCGGACTCGTTGTAGGACCGGTGAAGAAGGTAAAGGAAGGTCTTCATGTCCTGCAGGTCGAGCTGATGCTTCCCACGGGCCATGATGACCTCGTAACTTTTGCAGACCGAGGCCTGCCTGGATATCGCGGTTCGACTGCTCATGGATAGGTGAACTTCCCTACGTCTGTTCTGAACTTCACTAGTCACCTATCCTTGTTTCCCCTAAAGGACAACAAGAAAATGAAGTGAACTTCATAAGATCTGTAGGGGAAGAACAGAGATTTTTCGAATGTTGACATAAAATCTTTAGGGAACTTCCATAAAATCCTTAGGGCAAATGGGAGTTAACGCCCGAATTGTCCCAGTCATGGCAATAACTTAACTGACCCCCAGAACCCCCCTGAATATTGAATGCGCGCGCGTGCGCGTGCGCCTGTACGTGCGTGCGCCTACGCGCGCGAGGCGTCGGGCTTTCCGCCGACCTTTGACTGTCCCCGAGCCGGATTCCGGGAGACAACCTGGTTACCGTACTTCGCGTGGCCGCGACTTCGTCAGCCAGTTTCCCGCTCAGCTTTCTGGAATCGGATTCCTAACGGCGCGTGACCGCGCTTGTAGGAAATCGGGTACCGTGCCGGGTATCCGGTTCCCTGTTTCGTCGATGGTTACCCGGGAAGGAACAGGGAACCTGTGGCACGTGACCGTGCCCGGGAAACCTGCTTCCTCCTGGTCGGTAAGCCGAGTCCTGGCCCTTCTGGTGAGCCAGACTCCGAAGATCCCTTCGGAATTCAGATTCCGGATGGCGCGTGACCGCGCCGGATGCACACGAGTCCGACATTCGGAAGACTGATTCCGGAGAGCGCGTGAGCGCGCCAGGAAGACCGGGGCTCGCCGGTCCTGTCATCCGTTTCCTGTTTTGGACCTGAAGGTCCAGGTCGTGATCCGCTTGCCGAAGAATGTGCAGGGAGTCGGATTCCCAAGGGCGCGTGACCGAGCCAGACGGATCCGGAAGACCGGTCCTGGATCAGGTTCCGGGTAGGATCGAACGTTTCCCGGATCAAGGACTGGAACCGATAGGCGCGTGCGCACCCGGGTATCGGGGTGGCAACGACGAGATCAGGGCTCATGCCGGCGCGGTCACGCGCCTTGCCAGTCGTGATCACCGACCAATGCAAATTGGTTTCCTGGCAGAAGCAAGTTTCCTTCACCGACCGAAGAAACCTGTTCAACGGTGCAGCGCGATCTCTCTACGCGTCTGGCAGAGTCGGAATCCCGGTTTCCCGAGGCGCTGATGCGCCAATGGCCTCCGGTTTGCGGAGCAGAGATGTGGAGATGCGGCGTACAAGCCGCAGGAACGGCCCTGTGTTGCTTTTCCGACCTTCGATGACCCTGAGGTCCCGAAGGTCTTCCAATGACACTCCACGGACCGTCTCTGGCCGTTCAAGCCTATCCGCGGAATGGACGAAGACGAAAGCTCGAAGAGCACTGTCGAACAGGCCTGACACGTCGGATTAACCTGGCGGGAATATCGTTCCATCACGATTGCCGACCGGAGATAGACGAATGATAAAGTTCGGACGAATGATGACCCGCGTGGCTCTGTTGAGCTTCGTGACGGTCATGACCGGTGCTTGCTGGCCAGGCGGGGACTCCGATCCGGCCGATGACATCGAGGCAGAGCTGAGCGAGAAATACCCTGCGGTGTTCAAGGCCGACGCCGTCGGCCCGTTCTTGTCTCAGATCCGGCCGGAGCTGCGCGATCTGCGGTATGCCGACCGGGAAGAGTATACCTCGGTCGTTCGTGGCATGGCCCAGATCATGCGGCTCAAGCCGCTGACGGTCACCGTCGAGGATATGCGACAAGACCTTCCCGAAGTCGACATGTACGAAGGTCTTTCCGACCCTTTCTCGAGCGAGTTTCTGTCAAGCTTCTACGAGGTAGAGGCTGAGCGGATCGGCAACGGCGGAGTTACGTTCGAGAGTATCAAGACGATGGGTGCGGCTCATCAGGAAAACGCCGTGACGAAGTACAGAAATGCGCTGTTGAGGTACCTCGAGGACCTTCGAGCCAAGCGCGAGACTCTGGTCGAAAAGGACGAACAGCTCGAGGAAGTCTTCGCGTTGATCTCGTTCATCCAGCCGCAGGTCGATCAGGACGATGACACGCTTCGGATCAACGTTCAGACCCGGAACGGCACGGAACAAGACCTTTCATCCCTCGGGATTACGGTGGCAGCCTGGGAAACGGAGGAGAGGTTCGGAGAACCCGAGGTGCTCGGGACGAGGATCGTGTCGTTCGACACGCCATTCGCTGCAGGGAATGACAGGTTCCTCGACGTATCGATCAATGCTCCGGGCTACGAGAGTGGCCCGATCAGTATTACTGCGACACAACTGACGAGCGAAGCGGGACTTTCGTTCGAGCGTTCGGCGATGGAAAAGCCGCTGCGAATTGCCGAGGATATGATCAACGACGCAGAGCGGGCCCGCCGGTCAATCCAGAATGATCTGACCAGAGCATTGACCGATTTTCCGTGAAAGTCACGGCCCGGACGGGCCGTGAGCAGCTTCCCTTTCCCGGCGCCGCTTGCCGAAGCGTTTGCTCTTTTTTCCTGTCGAAAATCCTGCAGGGTCGGTCTTTGGGGCTTGGGTGGACGAAGATGCCTGCCGGGCCGGCTTGGACGGCTCTCGGGTCACTTGCCGTTCGTAGTTGAGCGGATCCACGCGGCGCAGCCAGATGTCCATCGCGAGATCCGCATCTTCGTCGAGGATCCATCCCCCTCCGGTGACCCACTCTTCGATTTTCTCGTAGCTCTTGATGCGGGGAGGAGGATCCCGGGGGATGGCCGTGTCCTTGTATCCCCGGTCCTTGAACAGCCAGAACCATGGAAGGTCCTTGACCGAGGTGTTGCTGCCGGGTGATGGCGACCGACCCGCTGATGATGGTCGCGACTCCGCGCCTGCCGCGGGGCTATTCTCGCGCGTCGTTTTCTCTTTCCGCGACGTCTGCTTCTTGAGCCGCTTAGTGTTAATCTTCATCAGCGAAATTCTCTTCCACAATCCGGCGGCAAATGTCGTACCCGAAGCCTTGCCGGGCGAGTTTCGCCATATCCTTCTGACGGTACTGATCCTGGTCTTCCGGCCGAAAAGCACCAACCCGTTTCTTCCTGGCGAACGCGATGGCGGCTTCCAGCTCATCGTATTCCGCCTCGTCGATGACGTCCCGGTACTGTTCCGGATCGATCTGCTTCTGTCTCAGCTTCCCGTCGATTTTCCGGAGCGACATTCCGGTCCGGAGAGCGTTCTCGATGAAAAGCTCCACGAAACGCCGGTCGTCGACGTAGTTCCGCTCGGTGCAGTACGCGATGGCCGCATCGATTTCGGCGTGAAACTCCGACAGATCTGTTTCAGTCCCACGAAGTCGGCGACGGATCTTTCTTTCAAGAACAACCCGGAGGTGACCGGTCGTCGTCTCGTAGCTCTTGAGATAGCCCAGAGCTGCCTGCACAAGCCACTCCGAGGTGATTGAATCCGCCGCGGGGCGAGGATTTTCTTCAGTCATTGCGAGATCCGTATTTCCGTGCGAGAATCTGTTCCATGAGACTGTTTGTCAAGGTCAGGAGCGCATGGAGATGGCCCGTTCTGTAGGAAAGAGCAGGAGGATCAAGGAAAGGACGGTCAACGGGATCCGGATCCTGTCCGATCTCGATGTCGACAACATGCTGACCGTCGCATCGAAAACGAGATACCCGATCCGGAACCGGGCGATTATCCTGCTTGGCACGGATGCCGGTCTCACGCCGCGGGAAATGTCCTTCCTGAAACGCTACCACGTCTACGGGGATGACGATCTGTTGGGAGAGGCCATAGACCTGCGGGCGAAGCCGGGCGTGTATCTCACCTCCCGGGTGATACCGATGGCCCGCGAAGGGCGTCTCTGGAATGCGCTGCACTCACTGCTTGAGAACGCGCCGGCTGTCCCTGGCGATCCCCTGATCATCTCGGAACGCGCGGTGGATGGTGGCGGGGCCACGAAGGACCCGGGATCGAAGCCGCTGCGGGCCATGCGCCGGGACAGCATCTCCTACGTTTACTGGAAGATCATGGAAAAGGCGGGGATCGCCAACGCATCTGCGCTGACGGCCCGGGCGACATTCATCGTCCGGGCCTGTCGGCAGGCGACCGAGGACCGGTTGAGCCTTCGATCCGTGCAGGAGATGACAGGCCTGCGCTCTCTGGAGTCCGTGCAGAGATTGCTGGAGTCCTCGCAGAGCGACCAGGAAACGATCATCCGGGACCTGTTCGGCAATTGACCCATGCGACCGGCCCGCAAACTTTGCGGTCTATTGTGTGGAGGATTTCGATGTCCAGGCTGGTCGACGCAGAACTGGATCACGTTCTGGAAACAGCGCTGATCTCTCCGGCTTTCGAGATCGATGGGACCACGGACGAGTATGCGTTTCTGCTCGAGGTCGACCCGGAAGATGGTCCGGTGATTGAGCGCTCCGAGGATGGCTACTTCATCCGGGCCATCGAGTGTTTCGACGAGCCGGCGGTTGTCCTGTTCTCTCCGGAGGGCGTGACCTGCGGGTTCTATTGGCGTTTCCAAGCCTGGATCGATGAGGCGCATCGTGGCCTCGGGTTCGGTGTCGAGATGATCCTGGCCTATGCGGACCATTTTCAGGATCTGGCCTGGGACGGGGAACTGGAGGCCTCCCAGGGGCTGGGGTTCTCCGAACGTGGCCATTCGGTGCACGTGACAGCCCAGCGCATTGCCAGGATCCGTGACCAGGGAGCCGATCCCGACGCGTTCGATCCGGTTCCGGCTCCGGCCTTCTGCTGAGTTTCCCGAAAATCCGCTCGGTCGTAGCGGGGTCGGCTCATGCCGCGTTGCAGCAAACGCAAGGCGGCATCCAGTTTGTGTCCGTTGTCATTGAGAGCGGGGAGGCAAATGTTAGCGGCAACAGAGAACACAGATGATCTTTCAAGGAGGCCGACATGGCTGCTATCGACACACAAACCACCCCGCTCAACGGCATGCGTGACCGCGTGCAGGCACTTCTGGAGACCTGGAAGGTTCGCCGCGCCCAGCGCGCCGAGTACAACCGCGTTCGCCGGGAACTTTCAGGGATGACCGACCGCGATCTTGCCGACATCGGCATCCCACGCGTCAGCATCGATGATATCGCCTACGAGGCTGCCTATCGTATGTAAGCCGATGTAACGGGTGCCATTGGGCACCCGAAAATCCGCTCGGTTGTAGAGCGTCCCTCGCGCCTGGAGCTCACAGTCCCTTGCTGTCGTAGGCCGCGACAATCTTCTTGATGCTGAGAGCGTATGCGGCGGACCTCAGGTCCCCGAACTTGCGGTCGCCGTGCCAGATCTCCCGCATCGCCTGGTAGGCTTCGCGCATGGTGTCGTCGAGGCCGGAGCGGACGAGATCGAGTTCGCGTGGGCCATGCAGGTACGTGCGCTTGAAGCTCTCGCCGATGCCTTCCATGCCGTTGCGTGACATCACACGGTCGATCTCGTTGATCAGCATGATGTTGCGGGACTCTTCGAGACGCCTCTGCATGCGGCCGAAGCGCATGTGGCTGAGATTCTTCACCCACTCGAAGTAGGAAACGATGACGCCGCCGGCGTTGGCATAGAGATCCGGGATCACGGTGATGCCGCGGTCCTTCAGGATCTTGTCGGCCCTGGCCGTCGTGGGGCCGTTGGCGGCCTCGATGACGACCTTTGCATGGATCCTGGAAGCGTTCCCGTCGTGAATGACGCCCTCGACGGCGGCGGGGATCAGGATGTCGCAGTCCTCCTCGAGAACATGGATGGCGTCGCCCTGGCGGATGACGGTCCCGTGCGGGTAGTGGGTCACGCCACCGCGCTCGCGAATGTACGTTTGCAGGTGCTCGATATCGATGCCGTCGTGATCCACCACGGCCCCGTCGCGCTCGATGACCGCGGTGATCTTGCAGCCGTCTTCTTCGGACAGGAACTTCGCAGCGTGATAGCCGACGTTTCCGAGGCCCTGGACGATGACCCTTTTGCCGGCCAGGCCTCCCTGCAGACCGGCCCGGGAGACGTCGTCGGGATGGCGGAAGAATTCCCGAAGGCCGTACTGGACGCCGCGACCGGTGGCCTCGATGCGTCCACGGATTCCGTTCTGTCCGACCGGCTTTCCGGTGACACAGGCGGCCGCGTCGATATCGGTGGTGTTCATGCGGGAGTACTGGTCCGCGATCCAGGCCATTTCGCGCTCACCGGTGCCCATGTCCGGGGCGGGGACGTTCTGGGAGGGGTGGATGAGATCGCGCTTGATGAGCTCGTAGGCGAACCGCCGGGTGATCTTCTCGAGCTCGTCTTCCGTCCATTTCGAGGGGTCGATGCAAAGGCCGCCCTTCGAGCCGCCGAAGGGCACATCGACGAGCGCGCACTTGAGGGTCATGAGCGCGGACAGGGCTTCGACCTCTTCCTGGTTCACGGTGGGAGCGTAGCGGATGCCGCCCTTGACCGGTTCACAGTGCTCGGAGTGTACCGAGCGGTAGCCGGTGAAGGTGTGAATGTGGCCGCGAAGCTTCACGCCGAAGCGCACCGTGTAGGTCGAGTTGGCGACCCTGATTTTCTCTGAGAGACCGGGATCCATGTCGAGCTTGTCCATGGTGGCCTGGAAGATTGCATCGGTGGAGTCGCGGAAGCTGCTGGTCATGAAACACCTCTTTTTCAGAGAGGTGCTGCGCCCGGATTAAGTGAAGTTTTCGCCCAGGGGCCAGACTTCCTGATTTTTCCAGAAATCCGCTCGGTTGTAGGTGCACCCCTTTATCACGGGTGCGCGACCGACGGGTGCGGCTTCACAGCCCACGTCTCGCGACGCAGCCTTTCAAAGAGGTCGGAGAGTCACGCTTCGTCGGGTTGGTCTGGATCCGGAAGCTTCGATGCGACGGCCCGGCTGGCCTTGAGGGCCTGCTCTTACGGATACAGGATATCGAAGGGGTACGTTCAAAACACAGCTATGTCGTCCTCCGCACCTGAAAGTTTTCCGAAAGGCAGCTCGGGAGCTCCCCGCATCTGGCAAAAGGAAGCTAGCGCTGCCAGTATGCGGTGATGATCGAGCTGAAGCCCTTGTCGGATGACGATCCCGCTCTCGAATTCTCACCGCTACTGCGAGCTGCGCAGCGGACACTTGAGTACGCCTGCGACTATGGGTCTATCGGTCTGACGACAAGGAAGAACTTCAAGCGTGATTTCGTGCACTGGTCGGTGGAGGCGTTCGAATGGCCCGGGTTCGGGCCGCAACAAGCCTTCCAGTTCAGGAAGGTCCTGAACGAGTACGAGTTCGTCCCGCTGCAGGTTATTCATTTCCTGCTCCTGCACACCCGGCTTGGCCGACACTACAAGGGCGAGTTTAGGTTGACTGCCAAGGGGCGGGGGCTTGCCGAAAGCCCTGGCGACCTGTTTTCATGCATCGTCCCGTTCTTCCTCTTCGAAGTGGATCATGCGTCCTATGGACGCTTCGGTCGGCGCCCAGTCGGAACGTGGGACATCTGGTTGAATGTTCTGAACGTCGAGGTCGAGGACGGCGCTACCGAGCGTGATCTTTTCCAACAGTTCTATGGAGACGGTCCGAACTGGGACAACGACGGTTGGCGGGAGATCGTAGCGTTCTCCCAATGTGTCACTAGGCCACTGGCTTGGGCGGGCCTCGTGACCCTGCAGGAAATCGATGGTGGCGGAGTATCGTCCCGGATGTGTTTCAAGACACCGTTGTGGCGCTCGGCGCTCATCCTCGACACTGACGATCAGGTTCGACCGGCCGTGCGGCATTGAGCTCAAGGATAGGGAATCCGGGAATGGCATACTTCGCGCACACCGCAATGCATCCATTCCCGGATCGCTATTGGTTAGAGTGAGCCGCGGTTCATCTCTCCCGCGATGTGTTCAGCCTGCCGGATGGCCAGGGCGACAATCGTTAGCGTCGGGTTCTCGGCAGCGCCGGTGGTGAACTGTGACCCGTCTGAGATATACAGGTTGGGCACGTCGTGCGCCCGCCCATTGCGGTTCACCACGCCATCCTCGGGACGTTCGGACATCCGGTTGGTACCGAGGTTGTGCGTCGAGGGGTAGGGCGGCGTCGGCAGCGTTCTGGTCGCGCCGACCGCATCGTACATCGCTGCACCTTGGCGATAGGCATGCTCGCGCATCGCCTTGTCGTTGGGGTGATCGCTGTAGTGCACGTTGGCCACCTTGAGGCCGAAGTCGTCCTCGACGTCCGACAGGGTGACGCGATTGCTCTCCTGCGGCATGTCCTCGCCGACGATCCACATGCCGGCCATGTTCTCGTAGGCGTCGAGGGCGGTTGTGAACTCACGCCCCCAGGCGCCGGGATCGAGGAAGGCGGCCATGAAGGGCAGGCCCAACGACAGCGTTTCGAGCTCGTAGCCGCCGACAAAGCCGCGGGAGGGGTCATGGCGCGCCTCGTCCTGCACGATCCCGGCCATGGTGGTGCCGCGATACATGTGCACCGGTTTCTCGAAGATGCCGTAAACCGAGCCGGTCAGGTGCCGCATGTAGTTCCTGCCGACCATGCCAGAGCTGTTGGCCAGACCATCGGGGAACATCGAGGACGCCGAGTTGAGCAGCAGACGCGGGCTCTCGAAGGAGTTGCCTGCGACGCAGACCACGCGGGCACGCTGCATCTGCAGGTTCCCGTCAGTGTCGAAGTATTCGACCCCCGTCACCTTGCCGCTTTCATCGTGCAGGATGCGCGCCACGTGGGCCTTTTCGCGCACCTCGAGATTGCCGGTCGCCTCGCCCGCCGGAATGTCGGTATAGGCTGCCGACCACTTGGCGCCCCACTTGCAACCCTGGAAGCAGAAGCCGGTCTGCTGGCAGGCCATGCGGCCGTCACGTTCCTCGCTGTTGATCGCCATGCGGCCGGTGTGGACCTCCTTGTAGCCCAGCTTCTTCGCGCCGGCCTCGAAGACCTTGAAGTTGTTGCTGCCGGGCAGCCCGGGGATGCCGTTGGTGCGGGTGACGCCCAGCTTGTCCTCGGCGCGGTCGTAGTAGGGGGCCATCTCCTCAGCATCGATGGGCCAGTCGAGCAAGTTCGCGCCCTCGACCTCGCCATAGGTGGTGCGGGCTTTCCACTCGTGCGGCTGGAACCGGATCGAGGCACCGGCCCAATGTGTGGTGGTGCCACCGACCGCCTTCACGATCCAGGCGGGCAGGTTGGAAAAGTCCTTGGCGACTCGCCAGTCGCCGCTGGTGGTGCGCGTGTCGGTCCAGGCGAGCTGGCCGAAACTTTCCCACTCGTCGTTCACGTAGTCCTGCGGCAGGTAGCGTCCGCCCGCCTCGAGCGCGACGACGCTCACGCCCTTCTGGGCCAATTCGTTGGCCAGGACGCCGCCGCCCGCGCCGGTGCCGATGATGACGACCACGTTGTCGTCGGTCATTTCGAAAGGTGCAGCCATGTCAGTTTCCTCCCCGCCTCAGATCCACGTGATGTCGTCGAAGCCGCGGTCGATGTAGCCGCCGAACGAGTAGGATTCGCCCTCGTAGCCGAAGATCGGCCAGACCTCTTTCTGGTTGTAGAGGCCGGTCACGAGGCCGCCGCGTACACGCTGGAAGAAGTCGCTGTCCTCGATCCCGCGCAGGATGGCGACGCGGTCGGCCTCCCAGCCGGCGCCGCGGTAGCCGTCGAAGCCGGCCTGCCTGGCGGCGTCGTCCAGCATGTCGGTGCCGGCCTGGGCGAATTCGACTTCCTGGGGCGCGTCGTAGCCCTTGACCGCAGCCGCGTAGAAGCGATCACCGACCTTGTCGTGGGGGTAGATGTCGCGCGCCATCTGGACCAGCGTGGCAAAGGTTTCGGGCTTCATGGCATCCATTTCCGCCGCCCAGGCCGCGTCGCTGCCCGCGACGAAGCCGGACCCGACGACGAGGCCCGCGCCCGCCGCGACACCGCGCGACAGAAGCTGGCGACGCGTCAGCGTCCTGAGAGACCGTGTCTCGATCATTCTTTTTCTCCTCCCTGTGTTGGGTTTTCCGGCCCCGTTGCGACTCCTCTTCCGCGCGGGGGCAGGGACGTCCTCACGTCATTTGAACCGACCGCTGCGTTCGAGCACCTCGATCTGGTAGCCGTCGGGGTCGGCCACGAAGAAGAAGCGGCCGACGAGCGTGCCACCGGGCGCGAATTCCACCAGTTTGCGGGGGGCGAGGCCCTCACGCTCGAAGCGCGCGTGCTCGGCGTCGAGGTCCTCGACCGAGACGGCGAGATGGCCGTAGCCGTCGCCGAGGTCATAGGGTTCTGTCCGGCCCTTGTTGACCGTGAACTCGACCTCGAATTCGGATTCGGCATTCGACATGTAGACGAGGGTAAAGTCGTCGAAATCGAGCCGGTCCGCCACCTCGAGCCCGAAGGCGGTACGGTAGAATGCGACCGAGCGCGCCTCGTCGAGGACGCGGATCATGCTGTGTATGGCCTTCGCCATGGTCCCTCCTGTGCAGCAGTATGCTCACAGAATGTGCAGGTAGGGCCGGATTAGGGGTAGTAGACCGTTACTACCGGCATACACCTTTGGTCGTAACTCACTCGGCCGCGACTGCGGCGGTCTGGCCGCTGCGCCCGAGGTGGATCAGGCAGGTTGTGCGCAGGAGCGAGGTGAAATTCTCGGGCTCTCCGCGCAGTTCGAGCACTTCGGAATGCAGGGTCGACAGGAAATGGGGTGTCGACATTCCCTGGTTCCTCGCGATCTCGTCGAGCGTGTCCCAGAAGGCGTTTTCCAGCCGGATGCTGGTGCTTTGCCCGTTGAGGCGAAGGCGTCTGGTTGTCGATGCGTAGCGTGCGGGGTCCTGACCCGCGAAGACTTGACACATGAGTTGGTCCTCCCATCGGTTACGGGAAGTGCGCGACGCACACTTTCGACCGTGCCGATACCAGGGGATGGTCTCACTGGAACCGCTCCCGGTCAAATCTGTTCGACCAGGCGAGGGTCCGCTGGCGTACATCGGAGCAAAGCTTCTTCGGCTCGCGCGTTGTGAATCGAGGCGGGAGCATACGACGTCGGACAGTCGTTCCGCGTCATGCTCCCTCCTCCTGACGGAGACGGTCCAGCTGTCGGTCAGGAGGAGGGAGCGACGCACAGCTGGACCAATGGCAGACGTCAGTGCGTCATGTGATGCTCGCAAGTCACCGCTGGATTGAACGGCTCCAGGTCTCCGTTCGGGTTTTCCCTGAAGAGCCACACATGCTGATCGAAATGCGGCTCGAAGCCGTGGGCCTCGTCCGCCACGGTCGCCAGGTCGTCAGCCATGGCATCCCACATCCGGCCGTTGATCTCGGGATGAGCGTGTCCGGTTTCAGCCCAGGCCGCTTGCCAGACCAGGTTCTCGATCCCCACGAGTTCGAGTGACCCGTCCTCCTGCGGTTCGTAGAGCAGAATGGCCGGGGCCATCCAATCCGTATGGATGCCGTTGCCGTTGACGCGAGGCTTGTCCCCGGTGATCCCCAGCAGCGCTGGCTGAAGGTAGTGGATGCCCATGCCCCCAAGCTCTGCTGGCAACCCCTCGGCCGCGGCCGAGACGCAATGCCCTGACGGATCAGGAATATAGCCGTCGGCAAGCGCCACCTCGACGTCCTTGTATTTCTCCATGGCGGCTCTCAGCGCGTCCAGATCCACGTCCTCGGCCCACCCGGCTCCGGGAAAACTCAACGAGAGCATCATTGCACCTACAACAGAAAATCGTCTCATGTCTTCTCCTCCCTTGGCGTGTGCGACGGGGCCAGGCTTGTCCGGCTCGATGCGGGACGGCCCTCGAGACTCACGGCACCAGTCTACCACGAGACGCTACGAACCATCGCGGGAAACGTCTTGCTGACCGCAAATGGCACGGGCCGGCACCTGTCCGCTGTGCCGCACGGTAAAGTCGTCTCGGTGGTGCGATTTTGCCTGAAACTTTCCAGAAACCACGCACCTGTACCCGAGATCCGGAAAACAGAGGTGCCGCATGTCCGATCTTCAGACCCCGATTGACGCTCTCCTGGCCGAAGGCTTCGCCGCGGGCATGAAAACCTGGGACGGGCAGTTCTTCCACCGAGAATTGAACGGTGACGAGGAGATCGCGGTATACGTGACCGAGCGCACCTTCCCGGCCAACACATCCGGAATGAATATCTGGCTCCAGGACAGTCGCAATGCGCGACCGAAGCATCGCGAAGACGTTCTGATGGCGGATTCCGATGATCCGGCAACTGACATGCTCGACCGGATCGCCTGCCTTGAAGCCTTCACGGCAGACAGTCTTGTCGAGGCGGTCTGCACCATCCAAAAGCGTCTTGGCCGATCCTACTCGGATGTGGCGCACAAGGCATTCCCGCCGGACGATCCGAAGGCCCACAAGCAATACCACCGGCTGCAGGAATATCTCGAGGCTGAACGCCGGCGCGTGGCCGTCGGCGACCCGGCGCAGCGCAGAGCAACCATTCCCGCTCTCGACGGGAAGGTAACGCCGGGCCTGATCTACCAGGCCAGCGGCTTCGGTCTGGCCGACGAGAAACCCGGCTTCACCCGTCGCACTCGCTCGCTTCGAGACCAAGGCCAGGAGATCTGGGTTTCCCGCATCGAGACCTTCGACAGCGTGCCGCGGACGCAGGCGGGCCCGTCGGAAGGATATGTGGTCTCGTTCTGTGAGGAGGCAGATGCCGGAATCGGGTTCCATCACCACATCCCGGAAGACGAAGGTGGCCTTGTCGACCAGGAGCGGGCCTACATGCTGGCGGCCGCGGTCGAGGCCAGCCGGAAACCGTTCGTGGCGGACGGTGCGGAGTTCCTGGCAACGGTCCTGAGTGGCGAACGCAACAACGGACACACCGTCAAGAAGGCTTTCGACATGGTCCACGAGGACCGCTACGAGGAGCTCGGGGCAGGGGACGACGAGCTGCTCTGGTGGCAGTTCATGGATGACCTGCACGAGCGCACCTACGGCTTCAGCTACGAGGTCGAGAACTTCCTGGAGCCCGAACGCGAAGCAGCGCCGGCTATGTGACCGGCGCGGTTTGTCGATTTCAGGCGCCGATGATAGTTTTCCGGGAAGGCAGCCGAAACCCAAGAGCTTCAACATGACCGATCAGAACAAAGACCAGACGTCCGAGACCGAGGACGCGACCCAGGAAGAGAAGACGGCGCGGCAAAGGTTCCTCAGCCCTGCCCAGCGCAAGCTTCTCCAGGGCGGCATGCGGAGCTTGCAGGAGAACGGACCAACTTACGATGATCTCAAGAACCGCTGACGACAATCCACTGGCAGTCGAGGACGAGCTCGGAATTCCGAATTGCGATACGCTCGTGATCTTCCACGACATCGAGGTGGGCCGCTCCGGTGGTCTGCCGGGGCTGCGTGACGAAGGCCTTCTGGAATCCGCTGTCGGGAGTGTCGTCAACGCCATGTCTTTCGATCCGTCCATGGACCAGGTCGATGCGGCGGCGAAGCTCGCCTTCGGCATAATGAAGAACCACCCATTCGCCGACGGCAACAAGCGCACCGCACTGGGCGCGGCCGAGATGACACTCCGCGGCGCCGGTTACCGCATCAAGGAAGACTTCAAGACCATCGCCGATGCCATTGTCGATTTTGCCGCCAACGCGAAGGATCACACTGCGATGTCTGACTGGCTCCGGGAGCGCCTCGAGGTGACCATGGACAATGCGCTCGGAGAGGCCCCCGCCGGAATCCGAACCGCGTTCTCCGAGCTCTCCGTCCGGTAACTTCCGGCGGTCGTGTGACTAGCATGCCGGTGCCGACCTCCTTCGTGTCATCCAACAAGAAGGGGCGGTGTGATGACGGACATTCCGCGCAGAGCCACGTTCTTCCATGGCACCAAGACTGACTTCGACGCGTTCGATCTCGACCGGTGTGGATCTCGCTCAGACGGCGCCTCGAATGGTGCGCTCGGCGTCTGGATGGCAAATGAGTACTGGCTTGGTGAGCGCTTCGCCGGAGACCATGGCATTGTCATGGAGGTTCACTGCAAGCCGGTCCCAAGCTACCGGATGTCCGTCCAGGAGCACGCTCACGGACAAGGCCGACGCACGGCAAGATCCGCAGGCCTATTTTCATGACCTTCGCGACCAAATGGTCGGTGCGGGATATGGCGCCGTCGAGATCGTCGAGACGGATGGCACTTCCCACATGAGCGTGCTCCTGGACATGGACGCCATCACGCACATCGAGAAGCACGAGCTCGCAGCCCATCCGGCACCTGGGCCCTGACCCCCGGTTTGTTGTTTCAGACCAGCAAGGAGACGATGTAGGCGCCATAGACGCCTCCCGTCAGCTGGAACCCGAAAACGGCGTAGGAACCGGCCTTCAGGACTATTGGGACCTCGAGATCCCCCTTCCGCATGGTCAGCAGGCGTTCGTGTCCCATCACCAGTTTGAGGTGCCTCGACGAGAGCGAGATCAGGACGATGACGCTGGCAATGAACAGGCTTCCGGAGAGGATGATCATCGGAATGCCGAGGATCGGAATGGTGAACGACCACATCGTGAGCGACAGGAAGGCCATCGCGGCGGATCCGGACGAGGTCTTGAGGTAGGCGAGGTACTGCAGCTGGATCGCGACCCCGGGTATGGTGCCGGATGACGCCGTCGGTTCTCCGTGCTTGAGCCTGGTGAAGGCCTCGATGGCGAAAGACGCCGCCAGGAGCACAATTCCAGATAGTGCGCACATCCACTGGAGCGTCGGAAGATCCATTTTGCACCCGTCCCTTGGTTTCCTGGGCGGCGGTATCATCGCTTGCGGAACGGCGAAAGACGGGGCTTGGGCGCCGTGCCGGTCTGTTCCCAACCTACAACATGGCGCCGCTTCATGGCCTATATTGAATGTTATGGCCTTAAAATATAATGTGGCGGATATACTCGTCACCATGTTGTAGGTTTTCGGTGAACCAGAATGGCCTCTCTGCGGCGGTCCGCGCCCGTCTGAAACACTACCCCGCGCCGCACGCCGCTCATTTCGGCGTCGTGCCCGCTCCGCCAACGCGTGGCGCCGTGCGCATCGGCGGCCCGGAAACAGGGCAGCGCGTTGCAGAGGCGGACCGTGCGCTTGCCCGGCTCTCAACGCAGACGCGAGCCGGCAGTGCCTTTGCCCTGACGCGGATCCTGGAGCGTCAGGAAGCCGTGAGCAGCTCGTCCATCGAAGGGACGAACAGCACGCTCGATGCGCTTCTCGAGCTCGAGGAGGACGGTGACGGCGACGAGGACGCCAAGGAAACACGGGGTGTCACATTGGCGCTCGATCATGGATTGGCAGAGATCCGCGATAGACGGCACGACGCGTTCGAGGTGCCGATGGTTCTGGAGCTCCACCGGCGCCTGGCCGCGGACATGGCTGGTTTCCGTGGAACGCCTGGCGTTCTTCGGACCGAGGTTGTCTGGATTGGCGGGCATGGAAGGGATCCATCGACGTCGACCTGGAACCCGCCCCCGCCCGATGACGTGCCGGCCTGCATCGAAGACAACATGGCGTACATGCGTGCCGAGCCCGAGGACATCTCGCAGATCGCGGTGATCGTCCGTGCCGCCGTGGCGCACGCCCATTTCGAGGCTGTTCACCCGTTTCAGGACGGCAACGGCCGGATCGGGCGCCTGATGCTTCCGCTCGCCTTCGCGGCGGACGGCCATGCGCCCCTCTATCTCTCACCGTGGATCGAGGCCCACAAGACTGACTACTACGAAGCCCTGAAGAGCGCCCAGCAGAGGCTGGATCACGGACCGATCATTGATCTTCTTGCGCGCGCGGTCATTGGCACCGAGCAGGAGTTCAATGCAACCGTGGCCGCCGTGGATGCGGTCGAGGAGGAGTGGCGAACAAGGTTTCGACTGCGCAGGAACTCCACCGCCGAGCGTGCTCTTCATCTCTTGAAGGCATACCCGGTGTTGCGCGCCCGGACTCTTGCTGATCGGCTGGGCGTCAGTTTCAAGGCGGCCTCCGACGGGCTGTCGCGACTGGAAGTCCTTGGCGTGGTCGAGGAAAAGACAGGCTACGCGCGCAACCGGATCTTTGTGGCGACCAGGTTGCTAAGGATCCTGTCGCGGCCATTCGGAGCAACGCCGGATTGAAGGTCCCGATTTTACCGATCTCCAATGGCCTCTCTACGGCTGCCCGCCACATCGTCCTCGACTGCTGCCCGCCAGGCGTCCGCGACGTCGGCTCCGGGGACGAAGCTGACGTTACCAATCAGAGGTTTCTCCAAGTGAGGAGAGCGCCGACTGTCACGGAGACAGCAGCCACGCTGGTTACGCCCGCAAAACCAAAAGAGGTAAAGAGCGGCCCCATGATTGCAGGGCCGGCGAAAACGGCCGAGTAGGTGACAGCGCTGTTGAGCCCCATCACTGCACCGCGCGCGGCTTCCGCCTGCCGGTTCAGGGAGACCACGAGGGCATTCAGACCCAGCTGGTTCAATCCGCCCCAGATAACGGCAGCTGCGAAGGCCAAAGCCGGGGACATCAGCGCGAAGCGCCATCCCCCATAGCTCAACACGAGACAAACGAAGATCGACAGCATATAGGCTCGAGAGATACGTGGTGCCAGTATGCCCAACCCGATGCCGGCCACCCCGAAACCGATCCCGTAGGCCAGCACGAACAGGCCGGCTCCCTGGGCATCGACGCTGAAGGCGTGGCGCAAGCCCTCGCCGTAGAATGCGAAGCTGCCGTAGAATGCCGTCATGTAGGCGAACATGATCACCAGCAAGGTCGGCACCCCCGGGAGTTTGGCCGCCCGCCAGGGGCCGGCGGGGCCGGAAACCGCATTGCGCACGCGGGGCAAGGTCATGAACAGACACCCGGCCGTCAGCAGGGATACCCCCGACAGCAGAGCGTAGACCATGCGCCACCCCGATTGCTCTGCGACGAACGCCGCCAAGGGCACTGCCACCACCAGAGAGATCGCCCATCCCGTAAGCACGACGCCAAGTCGAGCGGGCGCCCGGCCTTCCGGCGCGGTCGCGGCGGTGGTGGCGTAGGCACCGGGCAGCAGCACGCCGGTTGCCAGCCCGGCAACGGCCTGTGACGCGCAGAGCCAGACCCACCCCGGACTCATGCCGCTCAAAGCCTGGGCCAGGGCCAGAAGGAGGGCGCCGCCACCCAGGACACGGCCGGCGGACCATCGGTCGATCATCGTGGCGAAGCCGAGCGCGGAGAGGGCAGTGGCCGCACCGAAGACCGAGATCGCCCATGCCACCTGCGCGGGATACGCGCCGAGATCCGCCGCGACGTTGGAAAGGATCGGGCTGAGAACGAACGAGTTGGCGCCCACCATCATCACCCCCATCAAGAGAGCCGGGACGCGCAAGGCAAGGAGAATATTGTTCTGCTTTTTTGCGTTACTACTGTATGTCATAAGCCCTGATCACGCGACGAACCCGATAAGTTCAAGAGTGAAAGGAGGACGGAGTGACAGAAACGAACGGCATTCGAAGATCCCCCTCTCATCCGTCCGGACTCGACCGGATCGACCGAATACTGTTAAGGCTTCTCGCCGAGCGCGCAGATCGCTCTTATGCTGATCTTGCCGAGGCTGTTCATCTGTCTCCGCCCGCGGTCCACGAACGCGTCAAACGTATGCGTCGCGATGGCGTCATCCGCCAAACGGTCGCACAGCTCGATGGCGAAAAGATCGGATGCCCGCTCCTCGCCTTCGTTCATGTCATGACCGAGGGCTGGGGCATGACGGCACCGACCGAAGCGCTGCGCGACCTGGCGGATGTGGAAGAGATACACACCGTTGCCGGGGACGCCTGCCTGATCCTGAAACTTCGATGCAGCGGCCCGGCGGGCCTGGAACGACTCCTCTTGCGAATACAGTGCATCGACGGGGTGCGTTCGACCCACAGCTACGTCGTCCTCGGCACCTACCTCGAACGGGGTCCAATGCCGGAACTGTCCGAGCCCGCCACCTAATCGAATGAGGAGGAAGGGCTGATTCTGTGGAAAAACACCCGTTCGCAAGCGCAGAATATCGATTGCAGAACACGGGGCGTGCGCCTTTCCTGTCAGGCTTTTCGCGGTTGCTGCGGTGCAGGAAGGATCTTGGCCAGTTTGCGGAGGTTTTGGGCGGTTGCGGCAAGAAGGAATTCGTCATTTGCGCCGCGTGGACCACGTAATCGCAGCCTGTTCAGGCCAAGGATCCGTTTGAGGTGGGCAAAGAGCATCTCGACCTTCTTCCTCAGCTTCATCGAGATCACATACTGCTCGGTTTTGGCGATCTCGCGAGCGACCTCCCGGGCATCTTCATGTTCTTCGCGAGTGATCTTGCGGGCATCCGCATTCGGGCAGCACTTCGCTTTTGATGGGCATGCCTGACAGACCTCTTTCAGCGCCCGATAGCGGGCTGTGCCCTTGCCGGTTGGCCCGCGGTTCGGATCGGAATAGTTCCGGCGGAACTGCTTCAGCTCATGCCCCTCGGGGCAGATGTATTGGTCGTTCTCCGCATCCCATTCAAAGTCGACGCGTGTCCAAGTCCCATCGGATCGTCCGGATTTGTCGAAAACGGGGATATGCGGGGCAATCTTGCGCTCGACCAACCAGCCCAGCATCGGCCCGCTGCCATAGGCCGTGTCCGCGATCAGGCGTTCGGGATGGAGGGCGAACTTGGTCTTCACACGCTCCAGCATGGTCTTGGTCGCACCGACCTCGGCCTGCCGAATGGACCTGGTGGCTTCGACATCTACGATTACGCCATGGTCGGTGTCGATCAGGTAGTTGTCAGAATAGCTGAAGAAAGCCGGACCCTTACGTGCGGCCGTCCACTGGCTGGCCGGGTCGGAATGCGACGTGAACTTCGGCTGCACCTCGCTGGCAGCACCGAACGCTGCCTCGTCCAGAGTCTCAAGATACTCGCGAACGGCCCGCGGGGCATCAGCAGGATCGACCTGCGCCGGATCCCACTCCTCCTTCGGAGTCGAGTTCTGCTTGTTGGCATCGGCTTCGATCAGGCTCGCGTCGATGGCCATGCGCTGTCCGCTGACCAGGCCCTCTTCGATGCACCGCGCGACGGTCGTCTCAAACAGGTGGCGGAGCAGTTCGCTCTCGCGGAAACGACCATGGCGGTTCTTCGAGAAGGTGGAATGGTCCGGAACCCGATCGCTGAGGTCCAAGCGGCAAAACCAGCGATACGCCAGGTTCAGATGGACCTCCTCGCAGAGCCGCCGCTCGGACCGGATACCAAAGCAGTATCCGACCAGGAGCATGCGGATCAGCAATTCGGGATCGACGGAGGGGCGCCCTGTGTGACTGTAGAAATCGGCAAGGTAGGCGCGGATGCTGCTGAGATCGACGAACCGATCAATGGATCGAAGCAGATGATCCCGGGGGACGTGATCTTCCAGCGAGAACTCGTAGAACAGCGCTGGCTGCGCCTCCTGCTTGGATCCCATCATCGCCATTCCTCCCGCCCGTTGGCGGAATTGAATCAGCAAGATGCCCCTCGATCAAGCGCGAGTTTTTCAACAAAATAGGCTCGGAGCGGAAGTTCGCTGCGCACCGCATGAACGGCAGCTTCGGGTACTGTCGAGCGCGCCGCGCGCCGATTAGGGGCAAACTCGGGGTCGGTGCCTAACAGAGGCACACCTTGTCATGGTCCCGCCGGCGCCGTCGTCGGGCGTTCGCTTGTCACCTGGGCCGTGTTCTCGAACCGTCCCAGGTACCCTGTCTTCTTGTTGCGGGCATGGCAGACCGTTTCGGGCACGTGCCCGGCGTAGTCGAGATCCGCAGCGTCGAAGACAAGGCAGTGACGAGCGGCATCGACCTCGTAAGTCGCGCCGACGAACCCCTCGGCCGCAAGTTCGTCCTCAATGGCGTCCAGGTCATCGACATCGGTCGCGTCAAAGAAGACGCCGGCGACCCTGGCCTGGAGGACGCGACCGGTCAGACCTTTGCCCGGGAGCTGTGCCTCGCAGGCCTTCGTCACCTGGAGTGCCTTGACTGGGTTGGCGTAGCCGAGCCTGGAGGTTTCGTCTTCGTCAGGTCGGATGTCCGAGGGAGCGAAAGATGGCATCGGCGACAGGTCGGGAACATAGATCGTTGTCCGCGCGTCCGCCGCAGGCTCGCCTTCGTTGAGTTCGAACGAGAGGCGGGGTGCCAGCTCGCGGAAGGCGTCGATGATCACCGCAGCTTCCTTGTCGTCGATGAAGAACGGGTCCTTCAGGGTGAAGGGCAGGGCCCGCGACTCGACGGAGCTGGCCGTGATCGTATCCCAGAGGTGGACCGAGGATTGCCGCTGGCCCGGGAAGACCACCAGCGCATGCCGCTAATCGATCATCCGACCCTTGTGAATCTTGCGCCCGTGTTGCGCGAGATTGAGATCACGAACGCCCAGCGCGTCGTTGAAATTCGGTGTGCTCATGATCGTGATCTGCGCGATCCCGTGCAATTTTCAGGATCGCAGATGTTTGGAAGACTTGCGGAACCACCTGCGAAGACGGCACCCTGTGGCCAGGACGGAAAGGAAGCGGCATGGACTGGAGCGATCCAAAAGCCAGGCTCTCACTGATCGAGGAGGTCGGCCCGGAAAAATTCGGGGCACTCCTGCGTGCGCATGAAGAGGCCTGCGTGGTCGACACGGTGAACGGGTACCGGATCCGGACGACCGAAACCCGTTTCGGTACCCTGTACACGCTGGAGGGAACGAGAGCGGCCTATGCGTCTCTTGCACGGGCTCGCGACGAGGCGATGGTTCTGCCGCACCAGGCGTGACGGTGCCTCACATCCCTGGCGGCTTGGGCAGCTGGCGCGCGTCAGGGCATTCCGGTGATGGATCATCGGGTGTCAGTACCCGCTCAATCGTAATCACCGCCGGATCGAGGATGACCCAGCTGTCTTCCAGCTCGGGAACGAGTTTCCTGAGCTTCGCGTCGCTCATGCGGTCCACCTTGTCACTGCCGATTTCCAGGATCCGTTCCAGGGCCGTGGTGGTGACGCCTTCGTAGCGGTTCAGATAGACGAGGGCGGATGCGCCTGCGCGGCGGGCTCGTTGGTTAGTGCTCTTCCAGGAGCCGGACCGGTCTTTGACACGCTTCACCTCGGGAAGATCGAAACGCTCGCCGTGGACAGTGACCTCGAGAACGCTGCCGCGGCCGGCGCGCATCCTGGCCTGGGCGAGGGAGCCGAGGTGAACGCCTTCCGGCTGATCCCGAAGACCACAGAACTGGAAGGTCTCGAGATCTGTCCAGCGGCTCCGAAAACGGGTGGCAGCGTCATTAGAAGTCAGGCGCCGCCTACTTGGGGTCGAGTGCCTGCACCACGGAGGCGATACTTCTGTTGGCCTGATCGACGATCTGGTCGAGGGCGATGTCGTTTCCTGCAGTCCAGTCCTTGAAAGAAAGCGCGATCGCTTGCGAGACGAGGTGAGAGATTAAGTGCGCCGCGGGTTCCTGTCCGCGCCCCAAGCGCCGCGACAGGAGAGGAGTCAGCTCCCGAGTGAAGTTCGTGATAATGGCACTGAATACTGGCTGAAGGTCGGGCGATTCACCTAAGATCTTGCCGATGTTCCGGATGACGGAGCGGTCAGGCGCCGCATCGGTAGCGACCTGTCTTACCAGGCATTGCAGATCCTGCAGGAGCGGCTTTTCCGAGATCTCGAGCCAGTCGTAGGCATGACCAAACCGTTCGGTTTTCGGCCCGACGATGGCGTCCTGCTTGTTTTTGTAATGGTTGAAGAATGTGCGCCGGCTAATCCCGGCATGCTCAGCGATCATGTCGATGGTTACGGCCTTGTATCCATGGTCCACCGCAAGCTGCAGGGTCGCGCGTTGGATCGCGCGCGCTGTCTTTGTCCGCTTTCTGGAAGTGGCCGGTGTTTTTTGGGCGCCCATCGCGACACTCCATCACGTTTGGTTCAGATTATTGCACAGAGTGCAATTTTGTGGAAGTGAGTTGGCAAAGCCGGGCGCGCTGCACCGGCCCGCACGAGGAATACAAATGACCTTTCGCTTAACGCACCTACTCGCCGTCGTTTTTCTTGCAAGCGCCGCGAATGCCCAGATGCCGCCGTCGACCGTTGGTGTGATAGAACTCGAAACCCAAGCTATTCCGCGCACCATTGTCGAGCCCGGGCGCGCGATTGCTTCGGCCGAGGTGGATATCCGCCCGCGCGTCGAAGGCACCATAATGGAGATTGTCTACCAAGCCGGGCGGCCGGTCGAGGCTGGCGATGTGCTCTTCCAGATTGATCCTTCGACATACGAGGCCGATTTGCGTGCGGCAGAAGCCGACCTCGCCGCGGCACAGGCGTCGGTAGCGGAAGCCGAGGCGGCCCTGCATCGGTCGGAGCAATTGCTCGGGACCGGGACGTCGCAGGCGCAGGTCGATACAGCCCGCAGCACGCTCGAACAGGCAAGGGCGACGCTGCAATCGGCAACCGTGACCCGCGACCTGGCGCGGACGGACCTGGACCGCACGACAGTCACGAGCCCCATCACGGGGGTTGCTGGTTTCGCGACCGTTTCGGTTGGCGATCTGGTCTCGGCCAACCAGGCGGATGCCCTTGCGACCGTCACGCAACTCGACCCGATCGACGTGGAGATCTGGGCCCCCTCGGCACGGATCCTGTCACTGATCGAGGATGTGTCGAGCGACCGGGTGGAGATCGCGGAGTCGATCACGGCAACGCTGACGCTCGAGACGGGCCGCGCCTTCGATGCGGACGGGCAGATGGTCGCGACCGGTCAGAACGTATCCGAGACGACCGGCTCCCGCGCGACCCGCTTCCGCTTCGAGAATCCCCGCCATGTGCTTCTCCCCGGCATGTTCGTTCGGTCGGAAGTCATGCTGGGATCGACGCGGGCGATCCTCGTGCCGCAATCGGCCACCGAGCGCGCGCCAACCGGAGAGCTGACAGCCTGGGTCGTCGTGGACGAAACGGCCGAGCAGCGCAGTCTGCAGGAAATCGGCACGCATGAACACGGCTGGATCGTGACCGATGGCGTCGCGGCCGGAGAGCTTCTGGCCATCGACGGACTGGCGAACCTCACACCTGGCGCCGAGGTCCGGACCGTTCCGGCGATGCTGGACGAGGACGGCGTGGTCCGCGATCTCGAGGGCCCCAACGCGTCCAACGACGCCGAAGCGGAATAACGGTACATCATGGCTCAGTTCTTCATCCACCGGCCCGTCTTCGCATGGGTCATCGCCGTTCTCGTGATGCTCATGGGGGCGATCAGCCTGTGGCGCTTGCCGATCGAGCAGTATCCGCAGATCGCCCCGACGACGATCAACATCAGCGCCAATTACGGCGGCGCCAACGCCGAGGTCGTCGCCAACTCGGTCACCACGGTGATCGAGGATGCGCTGACCGGGATCGAGGGCGTGATCTACATGACCTCGTCATCCTCGGCGGGGAGTGGCAGCGTCGTTCTGACCTTCGAGGACGGTGTCGATCCGGACATCGCGCAGGTGCAGGTGCAGAACGCGATGCAGCGCGTCACGGCACAGCTTCCGTCGATCGTGCAGCAGAACGGCGTTTCCGTGCGGCGCTCGACCAGCTCGACGCTGCTGGTCGCCGCATTGGTCGACCGCGCCGGCAACAGCACCTCGCTGGAGCTGGGTGATCTGGTGACGGGCCGGATCGTGGGCCCGGTGCAGCGCCTCGACGGCGTCGGTTCGGCCCGGCTTTTCGGAACCGGCTACGCCATGCGGATCTGGATGGACCCGTTGCGGATGAACCAGTACGGCGTGACCCCCGCCGACGTGACCGCCGCGATCTCCGATCAGAATTCCAACGTCACGGTGGGCGAACTCGGCAGCGAGCCCATCGCCAAGGGCCAGCAGATCACGGTGGCCCTGTCGGTGCAGTCGCAGCTCAGCACCGCCGAAGAGTTCGAACGCATCCTGCTCAAGACCTCTCGGGACGGATCGACTGTCTTCCTCGGCGACGTCGCCGACATTGCCATCGGGCAGGAATCCTACGGCACCGGCGGGCGCTACAACGGCCAGCCCGCGGCAGGCTTTTCGGTGTCGCTGGCACCGGGCGCGAACGCCGTCGCCACCGCCGATCTCGTCCGCGAGACGCTAGCCACCCTGGGGGCGGCGCTGCCCGAGGGCGTCGAGGTCGTCTACCCCTACGACACCTCGCCCTTCATCGAGGAATCCATCACCCAAGTCTACCACACACTGATCGAAGCGGTGGTCCTCGTCTTCCTCGTGATCTTCGTTTTCCTGCAAAGCTGGCGGGCGACGTTGATCCCCATGGTCGCTGTGCCCGTGGTGCTTCTCGGGACCTTCGGCGTGCTGCTGCTCTTCGGCTACACGATCAACACCCTGACGATGTTCGCGCTGGTTCTCGCCATCGGCCTTCTGGTCGACGACGCCATCGTGGTCGTCGAGAATGTCGAACGGGTTATGGACGAGGAAGGGCTGGGCCCCGTCGCGGCGACCGAAAAGAGCATGAGGGAGATCACCTCGGCGCTGATCGGGATTGTCCTCGTCCTCTGTGCGGTCTTCCTGCCGATGGCCTTCATGACAGGCTCCACCGGGGCGATCTACCGCCAGTTCTCGATCACGATCATCACCGCCATGGTCCTGTCGCTGGGTGTCGCGGTCATCCTGACACCGGCCATGTGCGCAACCTTGCTCAAGCAGAGTATCCGCCGATCCGGCTTTGCGCCGGCGCGCTGGTTCAACACCTCCCTCGAGCGCACCACGTCCGGCTATGGCCGCGCGGTCGGCGATCTGATCCGGCGGCCCTTTGCCATGCTGGTGGTGCTGGCCGCGATCACCGGGGGTGCGCTTTACTTCTACGACCGCCTGCCCAGTTCGTTCATCCCGCAGGAGGATCAGGGCGTCCTGCTCGTCATGGTCTCGACTCCCGACGGGTCCACGACCCCCAAGACCGAAGCGCGCGTCGCAGAGGTCGAGGACTATCTTCTGAATACGCAGGGCGAGGCGGTCGAATCTGTCTTCGGCGTGATGGGCTTCAGCTTCAGCGGCTCGGGGCAAACGGCGGCCATGCTGTTTGTCAAGCTGGCCGACTACGAAGAGCGCAAGGGCACGAGCGCCGCTGATATTTCCGGGCGGATCAACCAGCACTTCTACCTCAACAGTCGGGCGGGCACCGTCTACGCTTTGCAGCCGCCGGCGATCCAGGGCATGGGGGCAGCCTCGGGCTTTTCGATGTACCTCGTTGACCGGGGCGGCCAAGGCGCGGAGCGCACGGCGCAGGCGGCCGACGAGGTCGTGGCGACAGCGCAGCAAGACGGGCGCGTGACCAACCTGCGCGGCAACGACAACCCGATCCAGTCCTCGCTCCGCATCGATATCGACCAGCAGAAGGCGGCCGCCCTCGGCCTGTCCGTCAGTGAGGTCAATGCGATGCTCTCGGTGATCTTCAGCGGGCGCGAGGTGGGCGATTTCCCGATGGCCGACGACCTGCGCCCGGTGATCGTGCAAGGACAGGCCGAGGCCCGCTCGCAGCCCGAGGATATCGGGCGCTGGTATGCCCGCAACGACTCTGGCGAGATGGTCTCGCTCGATGCCTTCACCTCGCTTGTCTGGGACGAGCAGCCTCAATCCATCAACCGCTTCGCTGCCACTCGGGGGATCGAGCTGACCGGCACCGCCGCCGAGGGCGTATCCTCCGGCGACGCGATGCTGCTGATGGAGGAGTTCGTCTCCGACCTCGGCGAAGGTTTCGGCGTCGAATGGACCGGACTGTCGTATCAGGAGCGCCTGTCGGGCAATCAGGCGCCGCTCCTTTACGCGTTGTCCGCGCTCGTCGTCTTCCTCGCCCTCGCCGCGCTCTACGAAAGCTGGGCCCTGCCGCTGGCGGTGATGATGACGGTCCCTGTCGGCATTTTCGGAGCCATCGGCGCGGCGCTGTTCTTCGGCCAGCTGAACGACGTGTACTTCAAGGTCGGACTTCTGACGACGATCGGCCTGGCCGCAAGGAACGCGATCCTGATCGTGGAATTCGCCGAGGAGCAGCGGCGCGAAGGCAAGGGCCTCGTGGAGGCTGCGATCACTTCCTGCCGGATGCGCCTTCGTCCGATCCTGATGACGACGCTAGCGTTCATGTTCGGCGTGCTGCCCCTGGCGATCGCTTCGGGAGCTGGCGCCGCCGCACAGCAGTCGATCGGCATCGGCGTTCTAGGCGGCATGACCGCCGCGGCGTTCATCGGGATATTCCTGGTGCCGGTCTTTTACGTGGCTATTCTCGGCAGCGTTGGACGCGTTCGGCAGGCAAGGCTGCGGGTTGAGGCGTAGGCGGCGCCTGATGGTAAAGGTGACGTTGGGACGAGCGCCGACACCCAGTCCGCGCCGCGCCGTGGTCATGGCCGCGGAATGGGTGTCGGCAAAGCGATTAATTCCTCTCCATCACATAGACTTGCTATCGACTGGGAAAGAAACCGTCTTCTAAACGACGTTAATCCGGACGCAGGGTCAAATTCACATGTGAGCGGCACATACTGCCAGTGCTCGGGTGGATACGAACATGCACGACAAGGAACATCGCAGACTGACACGGCAGATCGATGCGCTCGGTCGAAAGATGCCGATCCTGAAACGGCCGTCACAGGCGTTGATGCGCCGGGGCTGGGGAGCCGTGCGTCTGCCGTTCTCTGCCTTGATGATCGTCGGCGGGCTGTTGTCGTTCCTTCCGGTTCTCGGGATCTGGATGCTGCCCTTGGGCTTGCTGTTCCTGGCCTTCGATGTGCCGATCCTGCGCAAGCCCATGTCCGGAAGCTTCATTCGAGCGCGCAGGTGGGGCGGGCAACGCATCCGGGCGTTCAAGCGGCGGCGCCTGCGGAAGTGACTTGTTCCTTGTCGGGGACCGTGGAGGCGCATAGCTGAGGAGGGCGCCGCTCGACACGGCCGCGGCTTGGCGAGGGCGACATGAGCGAAGGGCAGCGCTATCTCTGGATCCTGTGCCGGTGCGGGAACCAAAGCACCGTGCCATGGTCGATGGAGAACACGACATTGCGCACCGAGATTCTGCCTCGGGCAAGATGCTCCAGATGCGGATAGGTTGGTGCAGAGGACATGCGGGTTTTCTGGAATGTCCACGGCGCCCCCATGGAGGGTGCTCAAACCGAGGAAGAATACCGCGCTCTTGGAGGTCTGCCAGCTGATACAAAGTGGCAGAAGATCTAGTGGACCTGCTCGAGGTGTGTGCCGACGCAACATCGGCGCACTTGGAGGCTCAAGCCGTCACTGACCTGAAATCCGCACATAGATCCCAGACCTTCGCGAGGCCCACGCCCTGGACGCGGATTCCACCGGCGATCTCGCCCGTGTAGGTTCGGTGATGATGTCCGTGGACGACCAGGCGCGCCTGCATATCTGCTGCCAGGCGGTCCAGGAACTCGACCCGAAATCATGGTTCGAAGGCGCCTCGTGAGTCACGAGGACATCCACCTGGTGCTGCCGGAGATCCTCGACGGTCCACGGCATGATCGTCGTCAGGTGTTTTCGGGGCAGGGTGCCTTTCCATCTCTCCTGCCGCGGCGTCCTCGCGATGAGCTCTTCCTCGGTGTCGAACCGGGCCTCGCCATCTCCACGCCAGAGTTTTCCGCGAATGACACCTCCGAGACCGCCGATCCGAATGCCGTCGATTTCGATGACTCGGCCGTCGATGCGGTGGGCATCGTACTCCTCCACGAGTTCCCAAAGACTGTCGCAGGAGTTGTCGTGGTTGCCGGTGATGAAGTGCAGGCCGATGCCACGCTCCAGGACTGCATCGAAGGCACGGCGGGCCTTTTCCGTGCCGTTCGGGTCCAGTTTCCCCTCGGCAAGATCGCCCAGGACGATCACGGCGCGCGGCTGCGTTTTCAGCGCTTCGAACAGCGGGTCCCAGCGGCCGTGCGGGTCTCCATAGAAGATGATTTGTTCATTATTCATGGTGTGTTGTCAAGGATACTTCATGTTGCCAGGTAAGGCAACCTCGGGCAATCGGGGAGGGTGCCTATCCGGCTTCGGATGAGGTCACCTGGCATCCAGAAGATCGAAAAACGACGGCTGAGCCGCGGACACGGTGTCGTCCTCCAGTGACGACAAGCTCACTCCCAGGAGACGGATCGGCTTCTCGAAGGGATGCACTTCGCCAAGGATCGAGGCGGCGATCCGTGAGACATCCGGGGCATCACGGACTGACGTGCTCAGCGTGCGTTGCCGCGTGATCTGCTCGAAGTCCACGTACTTCACCTTCACGGTGACCGTCCGTCCGACGACGCCTTTTTCACGGGCGCGGGTTTCGACCTTCTGCGCGATGTTGCCGAGCTCGTGGACGGCAGGCTCGAGATCCGTCAGGTCGGTCTCGAAGGTCTCTTCGGCGCCGACGGACTTGCGTTCGCGATGGGGTTGCACCGGGCGGTCGTCGATGCCACGCGAGATGGCGTGGTAGTGCTCGGCCGAGGAGCCGAAGTGCTCGAGCAGGAACGTGATATCACGGTTCCTGAGATCGGCACCGGTCTCGATCCCAAGTCCATGCATCTTCTCCTCGGTGACCGGCCCGATCCCGTGGAAACGGCCGACGGGCAGGGCGGCCACGAAGTCCAGCGCGCGCGATGGGCGGATGACCGTGAGGCCATCGGGCTTGTCCTGGTCGGACGCGAGCTTAGCGAGAAACTTGTTGAAGCTGACGCCGGCGGACGCAGTCAGCTCGGTTTCGGCTCGGATTGCCGCACGGATTTCCGTGGCGATGTCGGTGGCCGTTGCGCCAGCATCGCACGCCTCGGTGACGTCCAGGTAGGCCTCGTCGAGAGAGAGTGGTTCGATGAGGTCCGTGTAGCGAAGGAAGATCTCGTGAATTTGCGCGGAGACGGCCCGGTACACATCGAACCTCGGGGCCACGAACACAAGGTCCGGGCACGCCCGGGCGGCGCTCGTGGAGGGCATGGCCGACTTCACGCCGAATGTCCGGGCCTCGTAGCTGGCGGCTGCCACGACGCCACGCGCCTTCGCACGGCCCACGGCCACCGGGACGCCGCGCAACTCGGGGCGATCTCGCTGTTCGACCGAAGCGAAGAAGGCATCCATGTCGATGTGGATGATCCGTCTGCGCGTCGTGGGCTGCGGTGCGGTGGGTGTGGGAGCGGGTGTCATGCGTTGGTCTGGTTGGGCGTCCAGAATACCTAGGGTCAGTTGCGCCCATGTGAATGCATCCCGTCGCCGATATCATGGGCGACGGGCCCCGATCCCCCGCTTCGTCAATTGTCCGCGGCGCTGGCGGCAATGGTATCCACGGCGCGCAGAGACAGGGCTGCGATGGTGAGCGTTGGGTTCGCCGTGGCCGATGTTGGAAAGGTGCCCGAGCCCAGCAGGAACAAGTTGCGGTGATCGAAGCTGCGCAGGTCGCCATCGACCACTGCGTTTGCCGCGTCAGAGCCCATGCGCACCGTGCCGATGATATGGCCGGCGCCCTTGGCGTCCGGGGCATGGTTGATGTCGGTGGCACCCAGGGCGGCGAAGATCTCGGCATGGGCGTCTTGGGCGGCCTGCAGCCCGGCGCGCGTATAGTCGGAATAGGCATAATGGATGCGGGGCAGGGGCATGCCGTTGGCGTCGCGCTTGTCGGGGTCCAGCGTCACCCGGTTTTCCGGGTCCGGCGATTGCTCGACCAATGAGGTCAGGCGGATCTGGCGCGAGGTCGCATCCTTGATTGCGGCGTCTAGCTCGGTCCCGCGTAATCCGGTCTTCGCCAGCGTGGCAGCGGTCGAGAGGGGCGCACCGGTGGGCCAGTTGTGGCCGTCGTTGCCGATCTCGATCCGAAAGGCCGCGCGGTCCTTTCGAAATGCGCCGTCGCGTAGGCTTTCGATTCCCGAGGTGGAGAGCGGGCCCCGGAAGGGCCAGACCGGATCTGGTGCCATGGCCCAGCTAAGCTTGGAGGGATGGTCCATCAGGTTGCGCCCGACCTGGTCGGAACTGTTGGAGATGCCGGCCTCGGCCCCCTCCTGGGCGGAGTTGAGCAACAGCCGCGGGGTCTCGATGCCATGGGCCGCGAGGACGACGACCTTGCCGGTGGCGGTGCCGGTGCTGCCATCGGCGCGGCGGAAATCGACCGAGGAGATCTTGCCGTCAGGCCCGAGGTTGAGGCGCGTGGCGGTGGTCTGATCGTGAACGGTCGCGCCGTTGGCTTCGGCCTGGGCGACGTGCACGGTGGCATCGTATTTGGCCTGGATCGGGCAGATCGGGATGCACGATCCGTTGCCGCAACATTCTGGCCGCTCCGCATGAAACTCCGAGTTGCGTCCCTGCGGGGTTGAGCGCACTTTGTATTTTGTGCCCTCCAGCGCATTGAACATCTGCTTATCCGAATAGGTCATCGGAATCCCCGGCATCGGGAAGTCGCCCGACCGGGGCGATCCCAGATCCTCTGTGCTGTCCCCGGCGACGCCGATTTCCTGTTCGGCGGCCAGGTAGAAAGGCTCAAGCGCATCATAGTCAAAGGGCCAGTCCACCGCATGGCCGTAGGTCGACTTCAAGTTGAAATCGGTGGGCAGGTTGCGAAGGGTCGTTCCCAGCCAGTGCCAGGTCGTGCCGCCGACCACTTTCACATAGGTGGATTTGAAATTCTCTGGGCCGGCCTGCTGATAATACTCCTCGATCTTGTGGCTTAGCGGATGCGGGGCGGTATCGTCGTTCGGATAGGGCGATTCCGGCACCTTGATTTTGGCTTTCCAGAATCTATCGACGGCATCGAAGCGGTCGATCTTCTTTCCGCTTTCCAGAAATGCGACCGTCAGGCCCTTTTGCGCCAGTTTGGCGCCGGCCAGGGCGCCAGCGACCCCGGTGCCGATGATGAGAATGTCTGCGGTGATATCAGAAGCCATGGCAAGCCGTCCTTGCTGGAAGAGGGTGGGAGATGGGGCGCCGATCAGGACGTCAGCCTTCTGGCGGGTCCGACCAATACCCCATGCCGCCCCCGCAGGATGCCATTGGCTTGCTGAAATCCACCGCCTGCCACACCAGAGCATCCGTATAGGTCAACACGTCCAGATCTTCGGGATCGGGGGATTCTCCGGTATACCAGGCCGATACGATAGCATTGGCCAGGTCATCGTCATCTGTATCGCCAGCGACCATGGCGGCGATGTCATCGCCACGCCCGAGGCCGGAAAAGGCCTTGAGCATGACTGAGGCAATATCCTGATCAAGCCCCTCCTGCCTGGTCAGCTTCTCCGAAAACGCGAGGAAGTCGGGGGGCTCCATCCCGGCGGCAAAGGCTCCTGCCGGAAACTGCAGGGCCGACAGCGCGGAAACTGCCGTCATGGTAGAGAGAAATTTTCGGCGCGTCAGGGACGGCGTATTGGCGGCAGGAGCGTGATTCATGTGGATGTTCCTTTCGTCATGATCCCGAAGCGCCGCGTGCTTCGGGCGCCAGCCGGGCAGCCTCGATCAGCCCTTTTCGTGTGTGCCATGGCCACGCGCCTGGGCCGGATCCAGGATCAGCATGTTTTGCATCATGCCGGTGTCCTCATGCGGCAGGATATGACAGTGATAGACGATTTTCCCGGTCCATTGCCGATAGGTCTGGCGGATTGTCACCTGCTTGCCCATCGGCACCCAAACCGTGTCCTGAATGAGGATCTCGTCATCGTCGTAGCGGATCTCGTTCGTGACCGTCCCGTCGGGGGCCAGATCTGCAATGCCGATCACAGCAAAGGAATTGGCGTGGATGTGGAAGGGGTGTCCTTCGGAATTGTTCTGATGGCCGGGCGAGGCATTTTTGTCGGGTCATTTGGGGGTGTCCCGGAGAGCCGATGATCCAGTCCTCCACCGTGTCCAGCATGACCACCTGAGAGACGCTGAGCTCCTCGTATTGCTGGTTGTTGATAAAGAAATCAATGCCGACAACCGGGTTTGCCTTCGCGGGAAACTGCATGCCGAAGGTAATATAACGAGTCTTGGAGACCTGCGAATCCGAGGGCAGGGGGAAATGACGCGTCTGCACCGGAAGCTTGGCGGGCAGTGCCATGTCCTTGCGATCCTCGGTCACCACGATGCGGGCCAGAAGCCGCCCGTCACTTTTGAGGAATTGCAGCGATTGCGGCGCTTGGCGCAGTTCGTAGATGCCCGGCTTCGCAGCGGCCTTGACCAGGAACTCGCCGCGGTTCGCGGGCGCAAGAAGCAACTGGCTGTCGGTCGCGGGGGCCCCGGGTGGCAGGGCTGGCAGGCGGCGCAGCCGGGGCAGGTTGACCCCGTCCATGCCGATCAGGTGCAGATCATGGCCCTGCAGATAGATCGGCATGACATCGTCTGAATTGGCATTGAGCATGCGGAACCGCGCAACCTCGCCCTGCGCCAGGGTATAGGTCGGAATGCCGGTATCGATCTGCGTGCCATGCGGGTGCGCCGGATCGTTGGGGTTGTGCACCTCCTTGAAAATCGGCTCACCATTGAGCAGGAAATACCGCAGCCGGTAGTCCCCCGTGGTGAAGCCACCCTTGAGGTCCGGTTGTACCTCGCCATGAATGGTGACGTTGCTGCCGAAGGTCTGCCAGATCGCGTTTTGGCGGGGCTCGTAGATATAGGTGCCCGCGCCATCCTTGTCCGGGTTGTCGGTCGGAAACAGGCCGATGTCCTGCACCACGAGGATATGCTCCTGCGCGGCCTTGAGTTCCGGCACCTCGTCGAGATCGCCGCGGATCAGGATAGCGCCGGCCATGCCGCTGACCGCCTGCACCGCCGTCGAGCCGTGCTTGTGCGGGTGGTACCAGAACAGGCCGGGAGGCTGGTCCTCGGGGATGATGACACTGTAGGATTTCTGCCCGCCTTCGGGCGGAACCGAAATCATGGGTGCCAGAGGGTCGGAGGTGCCGAGCGGCTCGAAGATATGCGGCGCGATTTCCAGCCCGTGCATATGCAGGTTGGTGGAATTCAGATCGTGGGGGACATTGTGGTTGCCGTCCCATTCGGAGGAATC
Source organism: Salipiger mucosus DSM 16094 (assembly GCF_000442255.1). GTDB lineage: Bacteria > Pseudomonadota > Alphaproteobacteria > Rhodobacterales > Rhodobacteraceae > Salipiger > Salipiger mucosus. Next base: position 587,049 of record NZ_KE557274.1, read on the forward strand.
ATAGGCCGTGAGGTCGTTGACGATATCGACATTCAAGGTCTCGCCCGGGCGGGCCTCCAGCAGGGGGCCGGGAACCGTGCCATTCCAAGAACGCAGTTTGACCGGCGTGCCGTCCAACGTCTTACTCAGCCATTGTGCCGTCAGTTGGTAGTTGCGCTGCGGACCGGTCTTCGGCGACGAAGGCGGCGCGGTCTGACTGCCGGCCTGGACCGGCATACCGGCCGCGGCCAGCACGCCGCCAGAACGGGATAGAAAACCCCGGCGTGTCACTTTCACCATGAAGCTGCTCCTGGCGGTTCAGAACTGGTTGGGATCGGTACAGGCGTTCGGGGTGCCCTTGTTAGCGAAAACCGAATGCTGTTCGAAGGCCACGGCCATCTGAAGCGAGGAATCCAGCGGGATCGCTCCGGGAAATGCGCCGCTGGGGTAGAGGTCCGGGAACTGGTAGTTGGAGAAATAGGCGGCGTTCTGCGGGCTGCCGCCATCGGCGCAGATGCCCGGAAAGCCGAAGACCGGGGGGATGTCCTGACCGGTGTCCGCGCTGGTCTGGTCGGCGGCGGCGAAGGCAGCGGTGTGGCACGACACGCAGGACGACTTGGGGTTGTCTACGGGGCCGGCCAGGCGGCCCGCGCAGCCCCAATGCTCGTAGGTGTCGATCTTGGTATTGAGCACGCTTTGCGACGCCGGGACGCTGTCGGCACGGGGCACGGCCGGAAAGGTGTCCGGATCAGATCCCCATTGCAGCCCCAGCGGCACCAGCCGCTCGAGCACGGTGTCGCCCGGCGCATTGGCGGAATAGCCGAAGGTGCCGTATACCCAGCGGGTCGGGGAGCGATGATCGACGACGGCCACATCGACCTGGGTGAGGCGCGTGGTCTGCAGGCCGCGCTGGCAGGTATATTCCTCGTCCGAGGATACTTGGTGGCGGTTCACCTGCCAGACTGCGGAGTCCGCGAGATAGGGCACACAGTCCGGCGTCGCGTTCGTAGTCAGGAACTTGGCGACCAGCGTGCCTTCGGAAAAGGGGAGGCCGGCGGGAACCGTTTTCCCGTTTTGCTCGACTAGCGCCGGTGCGCCGTCCTCCGGGAAGGCCTGACCCAGGGCATAGGCGCCCCATTTGTTGTAGACTCCGACCGCCCAGCTTTCGAAACCATGGGCAAAGCGGGCCTGGCAGGCCTCGGTCATCCCCGAGATCGGGGTCGCGTTGGGCATCGGGCTTCCAAGGAAATCGGATAGATGCGCGGTGCGCTCATTGGTGGTTCCATGAGCGAACTCGCGGCCCATCGTTGGATCATAGGCCATCCAGGGCATGTGAAACCAAGCTGTCTCGCCGTTCACGTTCGTCTGGAAGCCCAGCTCATTGGACAGGTTCGGGTCCTGGCCGCGCAGCACGACTTCCATGATCGCAGCGATGTAGTCTTTCCAAGGGCCGCTTTGCCAATCGAGCGGAGCTTCCGAGGAGAAATCCACGTCGATGAACAGCCACGGACACTCCTGCTTGCCGCATTCTCCGGGGTCCTGTTTAGGGTAGTCGTGGCTTAGCTCGAACACCGGCCCGCTGTAGTCGACTGGGGGCGTATTGACCGCATCTCGAAAGGCAAGATCCGCCGCGGATTCCTGAGCGAGCGAGGCGCCGGTGGAAAGTGTGCCCATGGCGAGTGACAGGGCAAAAGCCGAGCGGGAGAAAGCGGGCGTGAAAGGCGCCATCGAGCAGAATCCTTTGACCAATAACAGGTTACTTCAACCCTAGGCGCATGTGGCAGGTCAAGGCAACCTATGCGTGAGAGAGGCGTATGTTGATTTGCTTGAGGAGAGTCTGAAAAACCTCGCGCTTTGGCCGGGTTGAGATAAACTGGGCGAGACGAAGAAGGATGCCCACCAATGCCCAAGCAACCTGCGTTTCCCGGTCTCCGCCACGCGATGAAGAAGAAGCAGACCCGGCGTGAGAAGTTTCTCGCGGAGATGGACTCGGTGGTGCCCTGGACGCGCCTTCTGGCGCTGATTGAGCCGCATTATCCGAAGGTTGGGCCGAAGGGTGGTCGGCCGCCGATGCCACTGGAGACGATGCTGCGGGTGTATTTCCTGCAGCAATGGTATGCGCTGAGCGATCCCATGGCTGAGGAGATGCTCTACGACAGCGAGTCCATGCGCCGGTTCGCAGGCATCGAACTCGGTGATGATCGTGTCCCGGATGAGACGACGATCCTGAACTTCAGACACCTGCTGGAGAAGCACGCGCTGACGGAGCGTTTGTTCGTTGAAGTGAACAAACATCTGGCCGATCAGGGCATCACGCTGCGCTCGGGCACACTGGTCGATGCGACGATCATCGACGCGCCGTCCTCGACCAAGAACGAAGCCGGGGCGCGCGATCCGGAGATGTCGTCAACGAAGAAGGGCAATGACTGGTTCTTCGGGATGAAGGCGCACGTTGGCGTCGATGCCGAGAGCGGCATCGTGCATAGCCTCGAGACCACCACGGCGAAGGTGCATGACAGCCAGGTCTGGGATGAGCTCCTCCATGGCGAGGAGACGTCGGTGTGGGCGGACAAGGGCTATGTCAGCGCTGCGCGCGAGGCCCATTTCTCCGGCCCGGACAAGTTCTGGGGCGTCATGCGGAAGGCGCCGAAGGGCGCTGCGCTGGACCCCATCGACGAGCACATCAATCGGATTATCGCGATGGTGCGGGCGCGGGTGGAGCATCCATTCCGCGTGCTCAAGCGCCAATTCGGGTATCTGAAGACCCGCTACCGTGGCCTCGCGAAGAACCGCGCGCAGCTCTTCACGCTGTTCGCCCTCGGCAACCTCTTTCTCGTGCGACGGAGGTTGATGGCGTGAGGCGGAGTCTGTCCTCAGACGCGGTATTGGGCGCTCGAGATCCACAGATCAGGTGCAACAAGCCCGGTCCGCAGCGCATCTGCCGCTTTCAAAACGCGAGGGCCCGGTAATCGGCGCAGCCGAAGCGGTAGATCAGACGTTCCTTGAAATATTGTTGGATCGTTGACGAATGTGGCAGGTCAAGACTCCCTTTGCGGGAGCGGGCCGTATGTTGAACTGTGTAAAGAACTGTCCCGGGACCAGCTTATAGCGCCCTGAGGTAGCGTCCGGAAAATAGTTTGGTAATCGCATGGCCGCGGCATCACATATTGTCCGGATTACATGGTGAATTCGGGCGGGGGATCAGCGCCGCGCGCGAAGCGTTACCGATCTTTGACCGGGCCTGGACACACCGTGAATTGGACGAAGCCGAGATGACTTTCTTGTCATTGCCGTCAGAGGCGCGGCGGCACGCTGTTCCGTGCCACGAAGTCGCTGATCATATGGTGGCGCGGATCCTTTCCGACGCGCGCAAGACTGGCGCTCGTGAGGGTTTTCGGAACGCCGGCAGCTGATGGCGAGCGCGGGAGCGCCTGTCAAAGGCTTTCAAACCTGCGTAACAATCCGAGCAATCGGTCCCGGAAATCCCCATATATTGGCTATACGTACCTCTTGCAGCAAGGGGCGGTGTCTTGAACGTTGCCGACCCCGCGAAACGGAAAGGAGATACCGATGTGGAAGCGACTTATAGCAATGACACTGACTTTCGGGCTTGCAAGCACCGCGCCACCCGCGCTTGCGCAAACACTTTGCGGACCGCACACGGTGATATCCGAGCGGCTCGAAGCTTACCAGGAAAGTGTGATCGGCCAGGGTCTCGAGACCCCGACACGACTTTTTGAAATATGGCGTTCCGCGGAAAACGGAAACTGGACCATACTCATGCTCCGTCCTGACGGCACGGCCTGCGTCGTGGCAGCTGGCACTGCGTGGATCGATAGAGGTCCGGATTTCGATTCGGGGCTGTCTGCGCTTCTTCAAAATTAGATGGCGCGCGGACGCGGGCGAAACGACCTTTTCTTTCGATCGGCCCGACGCCTGGCGGAAAACTTCCTGAAGGAGCAGTGACACCAACCGGCGATGATGATGATGTAGCCGCGCCAGACGGCATTGATGTGCCGAGGTAGGATCGCGAGAATCCAAATACGGAGGTGGTCATGTCGGAGATTATCACGGTCGGGCTCAACCTGGCGAAGAACGTGTTTCATGTCCATGGCGCGGATGACAGTGGCGCGGTAGTCCTTCGCAAGAAGCTCCGAAGGGCCGAGGTGCCGGAGTTTTTCGCCGAGCTGCCGCCCTGCCTGTTGGCGATGGAGGCCTGCGGCGGCGCGCATTTCTGGGGACGGGAACTGGCAAAGCTGGGCCACGAGATTAGGATCATCCCGCCCGCCTACGTGAAGCCTTTCGTGAAGCGGAAAAAAATGATGCGGCTGACGCGGAAGCAATCTGCAAGGCAGCCCTTCGGTTAAACATGCGCTTCGTCCCGGTGGAAAGCGAAGAAACGCAAGGCACTGCCAGCAACTTCCGTGTCCGGGAACTGCTGATCCGGCAGCGCAGCCAGACGATCAATGCCCTCCGCGGGCACTTGAGCGAATACGGATGGGTAGTGCCGCAGGGAGCGACGAATGTCCGGCGGTTGGTCGCGGCAGTCGCCGACGAAGAGGTGGGCCTGCCGAAACCGGCACGAGTCTCATTGCAGGTCTTGACTGCGACGCTCGCGCAGCTCGTTCGACATATCGAGATCCTAGATGCGGAGATCGACCGGGGTGCCAGAGAGAATGTGGTTGCCCGGCGCCTGATGATGATCCCCGGCATTGGTCCGCTGATCATCATCAGGCGCCGGGATCGGTCGCCGCTCTCGCGGGCGCGGCGACCGATCCCGAATAGTACCGGATCACGCCTGTTGCCGGCTCGAGGTCAACTGAAGCGGCATCGTTCCATGTGATCGATGCAGACAGTCAAGAATCATTTCGAGAAGATCTGTCTCTGGCAGTGCCGGGCGCCAAGGCCGGCGGTGGGCCCGGCATGACGTCCCTGCCGTGTTGGGGCGCTGCCGGGACACCCGCCACGATACGCTGGCTTCTCCGGCCGCTCACCCAAATTCTGCCATAGCTCGACGTCTTGGCCTGCCTGCTGAGGCTCCTGGTTCAGGCCAAGGTGTCCGGTCGAAGGTGAGGCCAGTTCACGGGCGTAGTGCCATGCTCACTCTTTGATTGGGATTACGCCGCTTGCCGCCAGATGGTCGATTTCTTCATCGCCATAGCCAAGCAAGTCTTTCAGGACGCCACCAGTGTCCTCACCAAGCAGGCTTGGTGCCCTGGCGGCCGAAGGACCTTTTCCATCGAAACGGATCGGTCCGCGGACCAGCCGCAGCTTGCCCTCACTTGGGTGTTCGGCCGTTTCCACGAGCCCGCGTGCGCGGACATGCGGCTGCTCCAACGCGTCTCCAATTGAAAGAATAGGGGCGTTGGGGACATCGAATTCGCTCAGGCGATCGAGCCAATAGGCTGTCGAGTCCTTTATCATTCGATCGCGGACAATATCCTGCAGGGCGTCACGGTTTTGCAGTCTCTGCTCGTAGGCTGCGAAACGCGGATCATGGATCAAATCTTCACAGCCGAGGCAGCGAGCGAAATTTTGCCAGAACTGTTCTGTCAGGCATGCCACGATCACATGACCGTCGGATGTCGGGTACGAGCCGTATGGGACGATACTCGGGTGCTCCGTTCCGACCGGCTGAGGGCTTTTCTTGCTCACGAAATAAATCTGCGAAAGGTAACCTTGCAGGGCGATCAAGCTGTCCAGCATGGCGACCTCGACATGCTGCCCTTCCCCGGTGGCATTGCGTTGGTGCAAAGCAGCCAGAAGGCCGAATACCGAAAAGATGCTGCCGGCCATGTCGCCCATGGGTATCCCCAGCTTGTTCGGGGCCATGCCAGGCTCGCAATTCACGCTCATCACGCCGGAGAGAGCTTGTGCCACTATGTCGAAAGCGGGTTTGTCGCCAAGTGGGCTGTCCTGTCCGAATCCGGTGATCGACCCGTAGATCAACCGTCTGTTCTCTTGCAGTAGCGTCTCGTAGTCCAGTCCGAGGCGCTCCATGACCCCTGGGCGGAAGTTCTCCAGCACGATGTCACTCTGCCGGGCGAGGTCCTTTGCGACCTGAAGGCCTTCGGGCGATTTCAGATTCAACGAGATGCTTTTCTTACTGCGATTGAGCGCGATGTAATAGTGGCTGAGTTTGCCTTGAAACGGTGGAAAATTCCTAGTCTCGTCACCTCTTTCGATCGGTTCCACCTTGATGACCTCAGCGCCGAGGTCGGCGAGGACCATGCTCGCGTAGGGACCTGACAGAATCCGCGAGAAATCCAGCACTTTCACTCCGGCCAGCGGGGCTGCTTCTTTGGGCGTCACGGTGTCGTTCATTTCGTTTGCACTGCCTTGGCTGAGATTTTCATGATGGCCGTCGCGCTTGCGACCTGCCCGGTTGAGCAGGTGACATCGCTGTCCAGGAAGATCAGCGAGCGTGTGGATTGGCGGATCGAGGCGCGCACTTCCAGGAAGTCGCCCACCTTGGCGGCACCCAGAAAACGCGTTTCCATTTGGATGGTGACGACGGGCTGGCGATCCGCTGCGTTCCAGGCGACGAGGGCCACCACTTGATCCATGAGGCTGGTGAGAACCCCGCCGTGCACAAGGCCAATATGGTTCCTGTGACGGTCAGTGGTCTGCAAGCCGTACTTCTGCCCGTCTTCGCTTTCGGTGGATCGAAGCAACGGTCCTATCGTCTCCATGAATCCATCGATTCGGACAGCTTTCCACTCGTCCGATACTGTTCCTTGGCTAGTCACGTCTCAGCCTCCTGTTTCGATCTGAAGGTCCTGGATCTCATCCCGGACCGATTGCATGGCTTTCGCGAGTTTCGGAATTTCCGTGTCTTGCAGGCGCTCTGAAATGCCGATGGCGACGATCGATCGCGACATCATGCCGCCTATGCCGAAGACTGGTACCGCCACGACCGTTACGCCCGAAATGTAGGTCCCCTGGTCGACAGAATAGCCGCGTTCACGCGCTTCCCGCACTTCGTCGAGCCATGTCTCGAAGGCGGGCGGGTGATCCCAGACCAGCTTGTCGAACCTCTGTCTCAGCGTGGTCTCGTCGCTGACGTTGAAGGCTGCGAACAGGCGGCCGGTGGCGCTGATGAGTGTCGGGAAGCGGCTGCCGAGATCGACCTGAAGGCGGAAGGGGAGATTGGATTGTGAAAGGGCTACGACGATCATCTGGTTGGGTTCGGCCAATTGCGTGGCAATGCTGGTGACGCCGAAGGTTTCCGACAGTTTCGAGAGTCGCGGCTGTATGAGGGACGAGAAGGCGTTGCGCTGAAGTGCCGATCTGGCCAGCGGCAGGATTCCGATTCCGATCATATAGCGCTTGGTGTTCGAATCGAAATCCACGAGGCCCTCGTCCTGTAGAACGCGGAGAATGTGGAGGCAGGTGCTTGGCACCAGATCCAACTCGCGCGCCATCGGGTTGACGCCGACAGGTTCGGGTGAACGAGCAAGAAACCTCAATATTGCCAAGGCCCTGGAGACAGCGGGCACCTGTCGTTTGGTCGAAGGGTTGATCTGGTTTTCTGTCATCTTTCGGCCTTGGCTGGATGGTCATGCATTGCGTATATACAATGAAGATAGCGTATTGACAATAATTGGCTGTGATCCGTACGGTTGTCAACGAGCCGGATGACCCGCTTGCGGTGCACCGGAGACGAGACTTGGGAGACAGACCGGAATGACCCGCCTGACGGATTTCACGTCCTATGCAGATGCTCAGAAGCATTATTCGAAAGAGGGTCTTTGGGCGCTCTTCGATGGAACACGGGAGCGGTTCAACATCGCCCATGAATGCATCGATCGGCACGTGGAGGGCGACAACGTTGCGTTGCGGATCGCGCATTCGGATGGTTCCGACGAGGTTGTCTCCTTTGCGGAGCTCTCGCGTCGATCATCGCAGATCGCGCATTTCCTGAAGGGCAGGGGGGTCGGCAAGGGTGACCGTGTCGCGGTCATGATCGACCCATCGCTGGCCTTTTACTGTGCGCTTTTCGGAGTCATCAAGGCCGGCGCCGTGGCGGTGCCGATGTTCTCGCTCTTCGGTCCCGATGGCATCCGGCTGCGTGTAGACGACTGCAAGCCCGAAGTCTTTTTCACGAATTCCGACAAGGCGCCGGAGGCCATCGAGGGCGGTGCAAAGGACGTCATCGTAGTCGATCGGGATTTCCTGGACGGGTTGGATGATCTTCCTGAAACATTCGATTGGGAGACCACGGGCCGGGATCTGGCGGTTCTGCAATATACCTCCGGCACGACCCGGGCCTTGCCGGCCGCGGTGCAGCACAGCCACCAGTCGATCGTGACGCTGATGGTGGCGGCGCTGTACGCCACCGGTATCCGTCCGGGTGACAGGTTCTTCTGTCCGTCCTCGCCGGCCTGGGGTCACGGGCTGTGGCATGGCACGTTTGCCCCGCTGGCGATGGGTGTCTCGACCGGCACCTTCAGTGGCAAGTTCGACCCGGTCCGGTTGCTGAAGGCTTTGCAGGACTTCCGGATTACCAATCTTACCGCTGCGGCCACGCATTACCGGATGATGCGGAATTCGGGCGAAGCCGAGCGTTTCACCTACTGCTTCAACAAGCTGTCCTTTACCGGAGAGCCGATCGATTCCGAGACCGCCGCCTATGTTGAACGGATTTTCGGTACCAAGGTCCGCTCGATGTATGGCACGACCGAGATCGGCGTGATCATCGCGAACTATCCCGGCGCCAACGACCTCGAAGTGCGCGACGGCGCGATGGGCAAGGCGGTTCCGGGCGTCGAGGTCGAGGTTCAGCGTCCCGACGGCAGCCCCGCCGACCCCGGCGAGACGGGCGAGCTGATGGTGAAAAAACGGGGCGAATGGTTCCCGACCAAGGATCTGGGGCGCGTTGACGAGGACGGGTATTTCTACCACGGCGGTCGCGCGGATGACGTCATCATCTCGGCCGGCTGGACCATCGGCGCGGTCGAGGTGGAAGACGCCGTGCTCAGCCATCCGGCGGTCGCGGAATGCGGTGTGATCGGTGCGCCTGACTCGGTGCGCGGCCTTGTCGTCAAGGCCTTCGTCATTCTCAAGCAGCCCGAGACCGAGGGTCTGGTAGAAGCCATCCAGGATCATGTGCGTGCCCGCCTCGCGCGGCACGAATACCCACGCCAGATCGAATTCGTCACCGAGCTTCCGAAAACACCCGCCGGTAAGGTCAACCGCAAGATCCTGCGCGACCGCGAAGCCGAGAAATTTTCCGTCGCGGAGTGATCCGCGCACCAACATACCGTTCCGAGGAGAAGACTATGAACGAGATGACGCAAAGAAAATTCCCGAAGATTACCCAGGAGGGACTCGACGACCTACGTGCTCGGATCGGCGTGAAGATCGAGAAGACGGTTGAGCCCTGGTGCTATGAGGCCACCCGCGACAACATTCGCCACTATGCACACGGCATCGGTGACGACAATCCGCTGTGGTGCGATCCTGCCTACGCGCAGACTACGAAATACGGTGACGTCATCGCGCTGCCCAGCTTCCTGTTCGCGACGAACCGGATCATCTCGGGCTATGTCGGTGGCCTTCCGGGCGTCCACGCCATGTGGTCAGGTGCCAACTGGAACTGGCACAAGACGATCACCCGCAACATGGAATTCCGCACCGAGGCATACCTCAAGGACTTGGTCGAGCACGACACGCGCTTTGCTGGTCGTGCGGTGCAGCAGATCTACCACGTGGACTTCTATGACAATATGACGGGTGACCTCGTGGCCGATGCCGACAGTTGGTGCTTCCGGACTGACCGGGACCAGGCGCGTGAAAACGGCACCAAGTACACCGATGCCAAGGAGAAGGGCCGTCGCGTCTGGACGGAAGAGGAGCTGCAGGAATACTACAAATACTACGAACAGGAAGAGATCCGCGGCGCCAAGCCCCGCTACTGGGACGATGTCGTTGAAGGAGAAGAACTGCCCACCATGGTCAAGGGCCCGATGACCGCGACTGGCTTCATCGCCTACGCGCAGGGCTGGGGCGGTCTCTATATCCGCGCCAACAAGCTGGCTTGGCAGCTGCAGCAGAAGCACCCAAGTGCCGGTCCCAAGAACCGCTATGGGATCCCGGATTGCCCCGAGCGTGTGCACTGGGAAGAAGAATTCGCACTCGAGGTCGGCGCGCCGGGCGCCTATGACTATGGTCCCGAGCGCACCTCGTGGCTGACGCACCAGATCACCAACTGGATGGGCGATGACGGCTTCCTGCGCCAGGCCAAGTGTCAGGTCCGCCGGCACAATCCCGAAGGCGACATCATCCTGATCCACGGAACGGTGGTCCGGAAATTCGAGGAGGGCGGCCGTTATCTTCTGGAAATCCAGCAGCGCGCTGAGCAGCAAGACGGCGAACTGTCGGCCATGGGTTCGGCCATCGTCGAGCTGCCGAAGCGCTAAGACCGGGAAACGCAACGGCAAGGGAGGCAATGCCGATGCTTGAAAAGGTCCTGAGCAAGGTTGAGGACGCCCTTCACTTGGCGGGCTGTCTCTGCCTTCTCGCAGTGGCCCTACTGGTCAACGCGGACATTCTACTGAGATTGTTCGCAAGCCGGCCGGTGCAGATCCAGTTCGAACTGACGGAGCTGTATCTGATGCCGGCCTTGGCCACCCTGTCGTTGTCGCGGGTTTTCCGCGACGGCGGCCACCTGGCGCTGGAATTCACACCCGAACGCCTGCCGGGCGTGTTCGGAGCGGTGATCGTCAAGCTGCGCCTTCTGCTGCCGGCGGCATTCTTTGTCGCCGTGACGGCGATGTCCGGCAAATTCGCCTTCGAAGCCATTTCCCACGGGGATGTGGAATACGGGGTGATCGATTGGCCGCTCGGATGGGCCTATGCCGTCATTCCCCTAGGGTGCGGCGTGCTGGTCCTGCGGCTTCTGCACGACGCCTTTTTGAATGGCGGCGCGTCAGAGACCTAAAAACTTTGTCGAATGGGAGGAGACAAACGATGAATACCAAGAGCACATGCCTTGCAGCCCTAGCCGCTGTACTGACGTTCGGACCGTCCGTGGTCCAGGCTGAGACTCTGCGTCTCGGCGATTTCCAGTCGACCAGCCATATCGTGTCCGCCGAGGGCACCACCAAATGGATGGACGCCGTTGAGGAAGCCACCGACGGAGAGATCTCGTTCCAGCACTTTCCCTCACAACAGGCCGCCAAGTCCAAGGCCCAGCTGGACGCGGTGAACAACGGTATCCTCGATGCGGCGCTTCTGGGCACGCCCTATCACGCCGACGTTCTGCCGCTGAACTCGGTGGTCGCCCTGCCGGGTTTCTACAGCTCGGCCGAGCAGGGGACAAAGGCGCTGCAGGGCATGCTGAAGGAGGGCCCGCTGCGGGAGGAGATCTTGGCGACGGGCGTCACCCCGATCTTCGGTTTCGTGCTGCCGCCCTATCAGGTGCTTGCCAAGAAGCGGCTGGGAGGTCCGGCCGACTGGGATGCAATGGACATCCGCACCTCCGGTTCCACCCAGGCCATGACGGCGCGCGCCCTGGGCGGTGTCGGCATCTCGATCCCCGGCCCAGAAGTCTATACTGCAGTTGAGCGCGGACGTCTTGACGCGGTGCTGTTCCCGTTGGCCTCGGTGCCTGGCTACAAGCTGAACGAGGTGGTCAGTCACATCTCGACCAATGGCTCCTTCGGCGGGTACAGCTTTGTCATGGTGATCCGCAGCGACCTGTTCGACGGCCTGTCGGAGGAAGTCCGGGCCGAGCTGCTTCGCCTTGGCGACGAGACCGCGCTGCACGTGGCACGGGCCCAAGACGAGTCCGTCGAGGGGCTGATCGAGGAATGGCAGGCTCAGGGCATCGACACCTACAGCTTCACCGACGAGGAGCTGGCAACTGTAAGCGAGGAACTGAAGGCCGTCGGCCTCGACTGGGCGGAGCGGATCGACAATGACCAGGCCCAGGCGGTGCTCGAGGCCTATCGCGCGGCAATCAGCCAATAAGACTGCCATGAACACTTCATCCGAGACAGCCGCCGCGACGGGCGGCTGTCTTGCTCACATAACGCGCGCGGGCCAAAGATGCTGACCTTTCTTGCCATACTCGTTCTGTTGGCCGTCCTGATGGCATTCAGGGTGCCCATCGCATTCGCCATGGGGATCGCGGGGACCTTGGGCCTTGCGGCGCAACTCGGCGTACGCCCATCGCTGGCGGTTCTTGAGCGGACATTCTTCGATACCTCCGCCTCTTTCATTCTCGTGGCCATTCCGCTGTTCATTCTGATGGCGGAACTGCTGACCGCGGGTGACGTGACGCGCCGCGCGATCATCGCGTGTCAGTCCTGGATCGGCCATGTCAAAGGCGGGCTTGCCATGGCGACGGTCGCCGCCTCGGTGATCCTTGCGGCCCTGGTCGGAAGCTCGACCGCCTCGACTGCGGCGATGTCGGCTTCGGCCTTTCCTGAAATGCGCGCGCACCGGTACTCTGACCGGCTTTCCGCAGCGGTGGTCAGCGTCGGCGGAACGCTTGCCGTGGTGGTGCCGCCCTCGATCGTGCTGGTCGTTTACGGCGTGCTGACGGAAACCTCGATCGGCAAGCTCTTCATCGCGGGCATCATCCCCGGGCTGTTGACGGCCACCGGTTTGGCCGTAGTCATCAAGATCATTGCCCAAACCACGGATCAGGCTCCCAAGGGAGAGCCTTTCGTCCTGAAGAAAGCCGTAAGCGAAAGCCGTCACGTCGTTCCAATGGTGCTGCTGATGGTGGCCGTGATCGGGGCGATCTACGGCGGCATCGCCTCTCCCTCCGAGGCGGCGGCACTGGGGGTCATGGGCTCGCTGGTGATCGTGCTGGCGCAACGCACGCTGAGCTTCGTGCAGTTCAACAAATCGGTCAGTGGAGCGATCCGTGCGACGGTGATGATCGTGGCCATCGTGGCCTGTTCGGCGATCTTCTCGAATTACCTGGCCTTCACGCGCATCACCCATGCCATGTTGGAATTCGTTGCGACGACGGAAATGCCGCGCGAGGTCATAATGGGCATCATCATTCTCGTGCTTCTCGTGATGGGCATGTTCATGGACCAGCTCGCGATCCTGTCGCTTGCCATGCCATTGGCTTTCCCGACGGCGATGGCGCTCGACTACGATGCGGTCTGGTTCGGAATTGTCGTGACTAAGACGGTCGAGATCGGGTTGCTGACGCCGCCCCTGGGCCTGAATGCCTATGTGGCGGCCGCCCAGACCCGCGTTCCCCTGGGCACGATCTTCCGCGGGATCCTGCCCTTCCTGGGTATGGAGATCGTTGTGTTGATCCTGCTGCTGTCCTTCCCGGAGATCACGCTTTTCCTGCCGGACCTCATGACGCGCTAACGCCGGCCCGGCCGCACCACCCCGCATTGCGCCAGACGACTGCCCTCTCGCGAGGGGACAGGAGAACTGTGCGCCAAACATACGGAGACCGAAAACGAATGAGCATATTGCAGAGCAGCCTTGGCCCCAATTCCCCGAGTTTCGCCGAGAACGCCGCGGCGATGGAATCGCAATACGCCGAGGTTGGAGAAAAGGCGGCGCACATCATGCGGGGCGGCTCCGAAGCGTCGCGTGAGCGGCATGTCTCGCGTGGCAAGCTCCTTCCGCGTGACCGGATCTCCGGCCTTCTGGACGCGGGGTCGTCGTTTCTCGAGGTCGGGTTGTTCGCCGCCTCGGGTATGTACGGCGACGAGGTGCCCTCGGCCGGGGCCATCGCCGGAATCGGCCGTGTCGAAGGCCGGGACTGCATGATCCTGTGCAATGACGCGACGGTCAAAGGCGGCACCTATTTCCCGATGACGGTGAAGAAGCACCTGCGCGCGCAGGAAATCGCAGAGGAAAACCATTTGCCCTGCATCTACCTCGTGGACAGTGGCGGCGCGAACCTGAACAATCAGGACGAGGTTTTTCCCGACCGCGACCATTTCGGGCGGATCTTCTTCAACCAGGCGCGGATGTCGGCCAAGGGGATTGCCCAGATCGCGGTGGTGATGGGGTCCTGTACCGCTGGCGGCGCATATGTGCCGGCGATGAGCGATCAGACCATCATCGTCCGTGAGCAGGGGACCATCTTCCTGGCTGGCCCCCCGCTGGTGAAGGTGGCGACGGGCGAGATCGTCGACGCCGAGACTCTTGGAGGCGGCGACACGCACACGCGGCTGTCGGGCGTGGCCGACTATCTTGCCGACGACGACCGGCACGCGCTGGCGCTAGCGCGCGAGATCGTCAGCCACCTGGGTCCCGCACCCCGGCCCGATGTCGACTTCAAGGAACCTAGGGAGCCACTTCATCCCGCCGACGACATCATGGGCATCGTGCCTGCCAGCGAGAAAACACCCTACGACGCGCGTGAGCTGATCGCGCGGCTGGTGGACGGGTCGGACTTTGCCGAGTTCAAGCCGCGTTACGGCACCTCTCTTGTCACCGGTTTCGCGCATATCGACGGAGTGCCAGTGGGAATCATTGCCAACAACGGCGTGCTTTTCTCGGAAAGCTCAGCGAAGGGGGCGCATTTCATCGAGCTGTGCTGTCAGCGCAAGATTCCGCTGCTGTTCCTGCAGAACATCACCGGTTTCATGGTGGGCTCGAAATATGAGGCGGGCGGTATCGCCAAGGACGGCGCCAAGTTGGTGACGGCGGTGTCGACGGCCTCGGTGCCCAAAGTCACGGTGATCGTTGGCGGCTCCTATGGGGCGGGCAACTACGGCATGTGCGGGCGCGCCTTTGGGCCACGCTTCGTCTGGATGTGGCCGAATGCGCGGATCGCGGTGATGGGCGGGGCGCAGGCCGCGGGCGTACTCGCGGATGTACGCCGCGCCGCGATCGAGGCGAAGGGCGGCACCTGGTCGGCCGAGGATGAGACCGACTTCAAGCAGCCCACGCTGGACATGTTCGAGCACCAGTCCAAGCCGATCTATGGTTCGGCGCGGCTGTGGGACGATGGGATCATCGATCCGCGCAAGACGCGTGACGTGGTGGCTCTGTCGCTGCGCGCGGCGCTAAACGCTCCCGTCGAGGATACGAAATTCGGCCTGTTCAGGATGTGACAATGACCCAGACCTTCTCCAAGATACTGATCGCCAACCGGGGCGAGATCGCGGCCCGTGTGATACGTACCGCACATCGCATGGGAATTGCCACTGTGGCCGTGTATTCGGATGCCGATGCCCAGGCGCTGCATGTGGCATTGGCCGACGAGGCGGTGCATATCGGCCCGTCTCCGGCCTCCGAAAGCTACCTGATGGTAGAGCGCATCATCGACGCGGCGCGTGCGACTGGGGCGCAGGCGATCCATCCCGGGTACGGCTTCCTGTCCGAGAACCCGGACTTCGTTGATGCGGTCGAGGCGGCGGGCCTGACATTCATCGGTCCCTCGTCGGGCGCAATCCGGGCTATGGGCCTCAAGGATGCAGCTAAGGACCTGATGGCGCGGGCCGGCGTTCCGATCGTGCCCGGATACCAGGGCGAAAGCCAGGACCCGGATTTCCTGGCTGCGGAGGCGCAGCGCATCGGCTACCCGGTCCTCATCAAGGCCCGTGCCGGGGGCGGCGGCAAGGGGATGCGCAAGGTGGACGCGCCGCAGGAATTCGCCGAGGCCTTGGAATCGGCCCGGCGGGAAGGGCAGGCGTCTTTTGGTGATCCGCATGTACTTATCGAGAAATATGTCACTGCACCGCGCCATATCGAGGTGCAGGTCTTTGGCGACAATCACGGCCAGGTCGTGCACCTGTTCGAACGCGATTGTTCGCTGCAACGCCGCCACCAGAAAGTGATCGAGGAAGCGCCCGCTCCGGGCATGACCGACGCGGTGCGCCGCGTGATGACAGAGGCTGCGGTTAAAGCGGCGGAGGCCATCGACTACTCCGGAGCCGGCACCATCGAGTTTATCGCCGACGGATCCGGCCCGCTGCGAGAGGACGGGTTCTGGTTCATGGAGATGAATACCCGCCTGCAGGTCGAACATCCTGTGACGGAGGCCGTCACCGGCGTCGATCTTGTCGAATGGCAGATCCGGGTGGCAGCGGGTCTGCGGCTTCCGCTGGCGCAGGACCAGCTCGCCATCACCGGCCACGCCTTTGAGGCACGGCTTTACGCAGAGGACCCGGTCAACGGTTTCCTGCCCGCCACCGGCACGCTGGAGCACCTGTCGTTCAGCGACGCGGCCCGGAACGACACCGGCGTGCGTAGCGGCGATGCGATCAGCCCCTTCTACGATCCAATGATTGCCAAGATTATCAGCCACGCGCCTGACCGGGAGAGCGCACGCCGTGCGCTGCTGCGCGCCCTGCGCGAGACACACGTGGTGGGCACTGCGACGAATGCCGAATTCCTGGCCGCGCTGGCCGATCACCCCGGCTTCGCCGGCGGTACTTTCGACACCGGGCTGATCGGGCGCGATCTCGAGAGCTTGATCGCCGAAACGCCGCCAAGCGACGTTCACGTGGCGATCGCGGCGCTTGCCGCGCTGGGGGTCGACCCCGGAACCCCGCGCCTGGGCTGGCGGCTCTGGGGCGATGCCGTGCACGATCTTACCTTCGTGATAGACGGTGCGCCGTTCTCTTGCCGACTGGCGTTACAATCCGGTGGCCATGTGTGCCTCTATCGTGAAGGGGCCGAGGCTCTCGCCCTCACGGGGCTGTCTATCAACGAAGCCACGGTCCATGCGCGGACTGGTAGCACGAATGAGAAGATCGAAGCGACCGTTCGTACTGCGCGGCGGGACACCGGACTTCTGATCTCGGTGCTGACGGGGGGAATCGCGCGGACACTTCTCCTTCCCGACGCCAGGGCGGGCAGCGCTGCGCTGGTCGATGCGAGCGACAGCGTGGTGGCGCCCATGACGGGCGTAATCGTCGCGCTGGATGTCGTCGTCGGCGATCAGGTCCAGGAAGGCTCGCGTCTGGGCGTAATGGAAGCCATGAAGATGGAAACCGCCCTAGTCTCGCCGCGCATCGGCACCGTGTCCGAGGTTCTCTGCGCCGCGGGAGATGCCGTCGAAGGTGGAGCGATCCTGGTCAATCTCGAAGCGGAGGCGTCGTGATGGCCGATCCTGTCCGGATATTCGAGGTCGGCCCGCGCGACGGTTTGCAAAACGAGAAGGCGCATATTGCGACGCGGGACAAGATCGCCCTGATCGACCTTCTTTCTGTGGCGGGGTTCGACCGGATCGAGGCAACAAGTTTCGTGTCGCCGAGATGGGTGCCGCAACTGGCCGACGCGGCCGAGGTCATGGCCGGGATCACCCGCGTTCCAAGCGTCGGCTACGCCGTGTTGACACCCAACCTGAAAGGCTTTGAACGTGCGCTCGCCGCGGGGGCGGACGAAGTCGCCGTCTTTGCCTCGGCGTCCGAGGCCTTCAGCTTGAAAAACATAAATTGCTCGGTCGAGGAGAGCCTGGCCCGTTTCAACCCGCTCATGGCCGCGGCACGGCGGGCTGGTATCCCTGTGCGGGGCTACGTCTCTTGCGCGCTGGAATGCCCCTATTCCGGGGCGGTCTATCCGAGTGCGGTTCGTGACGTGGCAGGCGCTCTTCAAGAGATGGGCTGCTACGAGATCTCCCTCGCTGACACCATCGGCCGCGCTCCGCCTGAGGCGACACGGGCAATGCTCGCGGCCGTTCTGGGCGTAATCCCTGCCGCGCGTCTGGCCGGACATTTTCACGACACCTCAGGGCAGGCGCTGGCGAATGTCGAGGTAGCGCTGGAGATGGGGCTGCGAGTTTTCGACAGCGCCATAGGTGGCCTGGGAGGGTGTCCGTATGCGCCGGGTGCCAAGGGCAACCTGTCCACGACCGCGCTTGTCTCGATGCTGGAAGATCGCGGTTTCGCCACCGGCCTCAACCGTTCCCGGCTGACCGAGGCCGAACGGCTGGTCGCGGAGCTCGCTCAGGAAAAGGAGATCGAACAATGAGCCACGATTCCATTCGCGTGACCCGCGACGCGCGAGGGCTTGCCACCGTAACGCTTGCGCGGCCGGAAAAACACAACGCCATGAACGCCGCGATGATCGCCGAGCTCAGCGAGGCCGCGGAACGCACTTGCCGCCGACGACAGCGTCCGGGCCGTGATCCTTACCGCCGAGGACGGAGTTTCTGCGCCGGGGGCGACCTGGGCTGGATGCGCGCGCAAGCCGAAAAGGACCGTGCGGGCAAGGTACAGGAGGCGCAGGGCTTGGCGCGGATGCTGGGCCTCTGGAACCGCATGCCGAAGCCGGTGATCGGGCAGGTCCACGGCGCGGCATATGGCGGCGGGATCGGGCTGATCGCGGTCTGCGATATCGTCGTTGCCGAAGAAAACACCCGCTTTGCGCTTACCGAGACACGCCTGGGCCTGATCCCGGCAACCATCGGGCCCTTCGTCGTTTCGCGCATGGGCGAGGCCTTTGCCCGGCAGGTCTTTTTCACCGCGCGTCCCTTCGACGCGGCCTTCCTCATGCGTGCGGGAATGGTGGCCCGTATCTGCCCGGCCGACGGACTTGCCGAGGCCGTGGAGGACGAAGTCTCCGCCGTGCTCGACTGCGCGCCCGGCGCGGTCTCGGCGGCCAAGTCCTTGTGCCGCGACCTGTCTGGGCCGGAGCCGATGGAGGCGGGAGACATGACCGCCAACGCCCTGGCCGATCGCTGGGAGACAGAGGAAGCGCAGGAAGGCATCGCTGCCTTCTTTGCCAAGAAAACCCCGTCGTGGCGGCAGAGAGCTTGAGGAGATTAGCGATGCTGACAGTACACAGACAGGCCGTTTTGGTCGAAATGGTGATGCCCGGTCGGGCGGCATGGACGGGGTTTCGTCCGTTCGGCTTGGTGCTGGTGGGCGTCTTCGCGCTGACGCTGGCTGCCAAAACGGTGGTGCCGATGTGGCCGGTGCCGATGACCATGGGCACTTTCGCCGTGCTGACCCTGGGCGCGGTCTACGGGCCGCGTCTTGGGCTGATCACCGTGATGGCCTACCTCGCCTGCGGAGCGCTCGGCCTGGATGTCTTCTCCGGAACGGCGTCTTCCGAAACCGGACTTGCCTACATGGTGGGCCCTACCGGCGGCTACTTGGCAGGCTACGTTTTCGCGGTTTTGGTTATCGGGTTGGCGGCGCGGGCCGGGTGGGATCGGTCTGTCCCGCGGATGGCCCTATCATTACTGGCGGGCAATGTCGTCATCTATCTGCCGGGGCTTGCATGGCTGGGCGTTCTCTTTGGTTGGGACAGGCCTCTCCTCGCGTGGGGCGTAGAGCCATTCCTCGTCGGGGACGTTCTGAAACTGTGCCTCGCCACCTGCGTCACGCCGCTGGCTTGGCGCATGGTCAGCCTCAACAGGCGATGATCGGGGCTGGGTGGCGCCTCTTGTCCGACCGGGCGCCCCCACCATGGGCAGTTCAGTTGACGCGCAACAGGGTAGTGCCGGACAGGCGCTCCCCTGGACGGAGGAGTCGCAAGCCGGTCTCGGCACAAGCGTTCGGCAGAGTTTCGAGCGCGCCGGCGACATGCGAAGCGGGTTCAATGCAGAGGTAGTCGGTTTTTTGCAGTACTGCGAGATGCGAGAGCGCGGCGTCGCCCGACAGGCTGATAGCGATGCCATCGTCGACCTGGGCCGTCGCGGTCCTCCAGCCCGAGTAGTGCCGGGTCACGCCCGTTGCCGGCCCGGGGTCGCACGAGGCGGCGTTGTTCCATGCGACCGATGCGGACAGTCCCGCTGGGCCGAAGGGGGTCCATTGCCGCGCCGCAGTGACCCTGACGCGGATTTCCCCGGAGTGCATGAAATACGGGTGCCAGCCGATGCCGCCGGGCATATCGAACCGGCCCGTGTTCGTCAGCTCCAGCCGGATGGCAAGGCCGTCCTCCTTCAGCTCGAAACGCTGCCTGGCTGTGAAGTCGAATGGCCAGTCCTCGTCGGAGCGATAATCCAGAACCATCTCGAGAAGGTCTGCCTCTCGCAGGGCCAGGCGCCAAGGGCGGCGGTGGGCCGGGCCGTGCATGACGTCCTTGCCGTTTGCCGTGTTGGGGCGCAGCCTGACCTGCTGTCCTGCGAGGCGGAAGGCGGCATCGCGCAACCGGTTGTGGAACGGGAACAGCGGAAAAGCCCCCGCTTTAGGCCAGTTCGCCGGGTCGAAAGATGTGTCCCGCAACGGCACCAGGATATCGCCGTGCTCGACGTGGGTCAGCGACAGTATTCGCCCGCCGGCCGAGGGCGCGAAGCGCGCCGCGAGGCGGGCGTTGCGAATGTCGTAGGTCTCGCGCTCCCGCGCCAAGAATGTCCCGGGCGCGGTCATGGCAGCCGCTGACGGATCTCGCCATCATGGTCGATGACGCAGAATCGCCCGCCTTGGAAATACCCGGCGACTTGTGGCAGGGGCGACGGCCGCTCGTGGCGCGTCTCCGGGCCGGCCAGCGCTTCGGAGGTATCCGCCGGCACGTAGCCGAGCCGTGTCGCGGCGCTGTTGTCCCACCAGCCGGAAGGCACGCGGGAGACGCCGAACACCGTCGTGCAGGTGATGTCGGGGTGCTCCAGCCCTATCAGGACAAGCTGCGCGAGATCGCGCGCGCTGACCCACATGTTGAGCGCCCGCGCATCGGTAGGGCGGTCGCCGGCATTGCCGATTCGGATGTTCAGCGTCCGGATCCCGAACTTGTCGAAGTAGAGGCCCGCTTCGAGCTCGCCCCAGCATTTGCTCAGCCCGTAGAGGGTATCGGGACGCATCGGGTCCGTGTTGGAGACCAGGGTCTCGCGCGGGTAGAAGCCAACCGCGTGGTTCGAGGAGCCGAAGACCACGCGCTCGATCCCGTTGCGGCGCGCCGCCTCGAGCACGTTGTGCGTTCCCAGGACGTTGATGTGAAGGATCTCTTCGATGCCGCGCTCGTTAGGGTACCCGGCAAGGTGCACCACGGCGTCTGTATCTGCAACGCATGCCGTCAGGGCCTCGCCGTCGGATATGTCGACCCGGTCCCAGGTCTCATCCGCTGCGAGGGGGCCGGGATCGGCAGTATCGACGATCTTGATTCCCCCAGTTCTGCCCGCAAGGGCGCGACGAAGCGCCGTGCCGACACGGCCGGCTCCGCCGGTCAGGGCGATGCGGCTGGTCGAGTGGCGCAGGGGCGACTCTGGGGTGTGCAGCCTTCGATCGGTGGTCGATTGGGTGTTGTTCGACATGTGTCAGATGCCCTCGGGAAGTCGCCGGTGCAGCGTGTGTTCAGGCCCGGGCGGGACGATCCCCGCACGGTTGCGAAAGCGCTCGTATGGCTCACGCAGCGCAGGCGATGGGACTGTTCTTTTCAGTTTGCGAGGCCAGGCGGAAAACGCCCCGGACCGCTTGCAGAGATGCCGTGCTTTCGGCGCTGTGGTCAAGAGAATGTACAATTTTAAGTTCACTTCTACTGCTGTCCATGGGCTGGTGGCATGCGTTTCCTCTCTATTTTACGGTCATTTACCGCCTCCTGGCGGACGGAGGCAGAGCGGATCAGATCCTCAACTGCATTCTACGCCATAAATAATGTATAATAAAGGTTGATTAGTGTAAATTGGTGCATTACCAACATTGTTGCGCGCTACCGTCGGTCAGGGATGGAGACCAGGGCCGGAGGTGAGCGCGCCCGAAAAGGGAGGATGGAAATGAAACGAGATATTGCTTCGGGCGCATCCGGGCCCGCGAGGCGCTCGATGGCTCACCTGATGCTGAGCGCTGCGGTACTTCCGATGCTCGCGATTCCAGCAGTCGCGCAGACCGCGACGGGACAGGCGCCCGGGCTGGCGCAGATGGTCGAGGCCGGGGAGCTGCCGCCGGTGGTCGAGCGCGTCAGCGACGAGCCAGAGGTCGTGGAGCCTCTGAATGCCGTCGGCGACTACGGCGGCGATCTTCGGATCTACCTGCGGGGAAGTTCCGACCACAATCATATCTTGCGTGTCGTCGGCCCCCAGGGGCTCGTGCGCTGGGATCCCGATTACACCGAGATCGTTCCCAACGTGGCCGAGAGCTTCGAGGTCACCGAAGGCGGTCGCGTGTTCACGTTCCATCTCCGGGACGGGATGAAGTGGTCGGACGGCGAGCCGTTCACGGCAGACGACATCATGTTCAACATCGAGGACCTCGTCATGAACGAGGACTTCGCGCCGACCCCGCCGCGCTACATGTCCGGTGGCGAGCCCATGAAGGTCGAGAAGGTCGACGACTACACGGTGCGCTTCACCTTCAAGGAGCCTTATGGCGACTTTCTCGCAGAGCTTGCCAGCCCTCTGGGTCAGCACCCGGTTCTCTACGCCAAGCACTACTGCTCGCAGTTTCTGCCAAGCTACAACGACAGTCTGGATAAGCTGATCGAAGCGAACGATGCCTCGGATTGGCAGAATCTGTTCCTGCAGAAGTGCGGCGACCTCGAGATCCCTGCCCGCTGGGGCAATCCCGAGCGGCCGACGCTGGACCCCTGGGTCATCAAGGAGCCCTACGTCGGCGGTACGACACGCGTCGTCCTCGAGCGCAACCCGTACTTCTGGCAGATCGACACCGAGGGCAAACAGCTTCCCTACATTGACCAGGTTGTCGCGCCGGTGGATCAGGACGTCGAAAGCCTGATCCTGTCGGTCATCGGCGGCAATGTCGATTTCGGTCTGCGCCACATCGACCCGCCGTCGAACCGGCCGGTTCTGGCCGAAAATCGGGAGAAAGGCGATTACCGCTTCTTCGAGGCCAAGTCGACCGGCGGCACGGACATGTCGATCAGCCTAAACCTGACGCACAAGGATCCCGATCTGCGTGAACTGTTCAACGAGGAGGACTTCCGCGTCGCGCTCTCGCTCGGCATGGATCGCCAGGAGATCATCGATACGGTGATGCTGGGCGAGGGTGAGCCGTGGCAACAAGGGCCGTTCGAGGATCATCCCTATTACCATGAGCAGATTGCCACGCAGTATCTCGAGCACGATCCGGAAAGGGCGAACGAACTGCTGGATGGTCTCGGACTGGAGCGGGGCGAAGACGGCATCCGGCGTATGGACAACGGCGAGCCGGTCACCTTCCAGGTCGATGTGATCCCAACCTTTGATCCCACCTGGGTCGACTCGCTGCAACTGATCGAGCAGCAGTGGGCCGAACTGGGCGTCGACATGGAGATCAACCCGATGGAGCGCACGTTCTTCTACGAGCGGACCTCCAACAGCAATGACCATGACGCCGCAGTCTGGCGGGCGACGCAAAGCTGGGTTCCCGGCCAGATCCCGCAGATGCTCGTCCCGGTGCACCATGACAGCCGCTACGGCATCGCATGGCGGGACTGGTATCTGAGCGGTGGTGCCGAAGGCGAAGAGCCGCCTGAGACCATCAAGACGCGGCTGGAACTCTACGAAAAGGCGCGCGGTCTGACCGATCCGCAGGAACGCATCGAGACCTTCCACAAGATCGCCGACATCGCGGCGGAAGAGTTCGAGGTGATCGGCGTTTCCACAGCGGTCCCGACCTACGGCATCGTCAAGAACGACCTGAAGAACGTGCCGGATAGCATGCCGAGTTCCTGGTACTATCCGACGCCGTCGCCGACCCTGCCGCAGACCTGGTTCTGGCAGGACGAGTGAACCTCTCCAGGCTGCGCCACCCGCAGGGCGGCGCAGCCACCCCGAGCTAGACCCGCCGCGTGTGGCAACACGCTCGTGTCACCGCTCCTAAGACAGCTTTCCGAAAGAATGGACCGATGACGAAACAACTCCAGCCCGGACTCGCCCCGGACAGTTCATGCGTGGACCATGCGCTCCCTTGTTCGGCAGACAATAGAGCAAGGCGGGCCTGCTCCGGACGAAGCAAACAGCACACTGGGGCTTTCTGATGCTACTTTTCTACATCGGACGCCGCGTCCTTTGGGCCATCCCGTTCATGTTCGCGGTGTCGCTCATTGCCTTCGCGCTGATCTCCGCACCGCCCGGGGATTATCTTACGACCTTCGCCGCGACGCTGGCGCAATCTGGCGACGTGGTGGATGAGGCAAGGCTTGATGCGCTGCGTGAACGCTATGGCTTCGACCAGCCGTTCATCGTCCAGTACCTCCGCTGGATCGGCGGCGTTCTTCAGGGTGATTTCGGAATTTCCTTTGAATGGCAGCAGCCGGTAGGGCAACTGATCTGGGAGCGCATGGCGCTGTCGGTCACCCTGGCGCTGGCGACCCTGATGTTTACCTGGGCCGTCGCCCTGCCCATCGGGATCTACTCGGCTGTACGCAAGTACTCGATCGGCGATTACTTTTTCACGACGATCGGGTTCATCGGCCTCGCCACCCCGAACTTTCTCTTTGCGCTCGTCCTCATGTACGTCGCTGTGGTCCACTTCGGTTCGGACGTCTCCGGCCTCTTTTCCTCCGAGTATCAGGACGCACCGTGGTCCCTGGCGAAGGTCGGCGACCTCCTGTCGCACATCTGGATTCCCGTCATCATCCTCGGCACCAGCGCGACCGCAAGCCTCGTGCGCATCATGCGCGCCAACCTTCTGGATGAGCTGTACCGCCCGTACGTGACGACCGCACGGGCCAAGGGTCTGTCCGAGTTCCGGCTCATCATGAAATATCCCGTGCGCATCGCGATCAATCCGTTCATCTCGACGATCGGCTGGGCCTTTCCGCAACTGATCTCGGGCGCCGTCATCACGGCCTTCGTGCTCTCGCTGCCGACATCGGGACCGCTCATGCTGCAGGCGCTTCTGGCACAGGACATGTATCTCGCGGGCGCCTTCATCCTTCTGCTCTGCTGTCTTTCCATCGTCGGGATGCTCGTTTCCGACATCCTGCTCGCGGTGATCGACCCGCGCATTCGCTTCCGGTGACACACATGACTGCCAATACCGAAACCGACCCCCGAGCCCTTGAACAGAAACCGGAAGATTTCGCGTCTCAGTGGCGCTTGATCTGGATCGCCTTCCGCAGGCATCGGCTGGCCATGACTGGCGCGATCATCGTACTGATGTTTTACCTCGTGGGTGCCTTTGCCGAAATCCTCGCTCCATTCGACCCGAACGAGAGTTCGTCGGCAAACATCTACCACCCGCCGCAGATGGTTCGTTTCATCGACCACGACGCCGACGGCGGCTGGTCCTTTAGCCCGCACGTGATCGGGATGACGATGGAGCGGGACAAGTTTACGCTCAAGACCACCTATACCGAGAACCCAGAGGATAAGATCTACCTCGACTTCTTCGGCAAGGGAGAGCCCTACAAGCTCTGGGGCCTCATCCCGATGGAGCGCCATTTCCTCACGACCGAGAACTCCGATGAGAGGTTCTTCCTCCTGGGCGCCGATCGCCTGGGGCGTGACATGCTCAGCCGGACGATCTACGGAACCAGGGTCTCCATGTCCATCGGCCTGATCGGCGTGGGGCTCAGCCTGCTGCTGGGGCTGATCCTTGGCGGGGTCTCCGGCTACTACGGTGGCAAGGTCGACATGTTCATCCAGCGTATCGTCGAGCTGGTGATCTCGTTGCCGACGATTCCGATCTGGCTGGGCCTGAGCGCGGCACTGCCGCAGGACTGGTCTCCTCTGGCGCGATACTTCGCGATCACCATCATCCTGTCACTGGTGGCCTGGACTGAACTCGCCCGTGTCGTCCGTGGTAGGTTCCTGGCTCTGAGGACCGAGGACTTCGTGACCGCGGCCCGGCTTGATGGCTGCAAGCGTGGCAGGGTGATCTTCCGGCACATGATGCCCTCGATGGTGAGCCACATCATCGCCTCGGTTACGCTGGCGATCCCCGTGATGATCATTGCCGAGACGTCGCTGTCGTTTCTCGGGCTCGGGCTGACGCCGCCGATCATCTCTTGGGGCGTGCTGCTGAAGGAGGCGCAGAACATCCGCTCTATCGCCCAGGCCCCCTGGCTTTTCGCACCCGGTGGCGCAGTCTGCCTTGCGGTGCTGGCTCTGAATTTCCTAGGCGATGGTCTGCGTGACGCGGCCGACCCCTATGTGCAGGACAGTCACTGATGGATGGTGAAACAATGACTTCCGAGTGGAACACGCCGGTTCTGGAACTCAAGAACCTAACGACCGAATTCGTGACCAAGCGCGGAGCCTTCCGCGCGGTTGATGACGTCTCGCTTGAACTTCACGCCGGCAAGACCCTGTGCGTCGTCGGTGAAAGCGGCTCTGGCAAGAGCGTGATGTCGCGTTCGATTCTGCAGATCGTCGATCCGCCGGGCCGGGTGGCCGGGGGGCAGGCGCTCCTGCACCGGCACCGCACTGCGCGTGCCGGTGCAGGGGAAGAGACTGTCGACCTGCTGAAACTCAACCCAAAGTCCAGGGCGATCCGCAGCCTGCGTGGGCGCGACGTCGCCATGATCTTCCAGGAGCCGATGAGTTCCTTGTCACCGGTCCACCGGATCGGCGATCAGGTCGGCGAGGCGATCCGTCTGCACGAGCCGGTCTCGAAGAAGGACGCGCGCGAAAGGACGTTCGAGTTGCTGCGCAAGGTCGAGATCCCGAACCCGGGCAAGGCTATCGACCAGTTCCCTTTCGAGTTTTCGGGGGGCATGCGGCAACGGGCGATGATCGCCATGGCGCTGGCCTGCAATCCCACGGTGCTCATCGCGGACGAACCGACGACGGCGCTTGACGTGACCATCCAGGCCGAGATCCTCGACCTGATCCGCTCGATCCAGGACGACAGCGACATGGCGGTCCTGTTCATCACGCACGACATGGGCGTGGTGGCGGAAATCGCGGACGAGATCGCGGTCATGCGGTTCGGCAAGGTGGTCGAGACCGGTGATGTCTACGACATTTTCGAGAGACCTCAGCACTACTACACGCAACGCCTACTTAATTCAGTTCGCGAACTCGATCACCCGTCGGAACGGCGGCTTGCCATGCGCAAGGAACGTCCGGTGGGCGCGCCATGTTTGGTGTCGGACAACGTCCGCAAGGTGTTCGGTGGTAGCAAGAGTTGGTTCGGAACGGAGGTCGAAGGCCTGGTCGCCGTCAACGACGCTGAGCTCGAGCTTCGTTCTGGCGAGAACCTGGGCATCGTCGGCGAAAGCGGTTCGGGCAAGACCACGCTTGGACGCTGTCTGCAGCGCGTGCACGATGTCACTGCCGGGAGGATCCTCTACACCGACAGCTCCGGACTGGAGCGCGATCTCGCGCCGCTCACGGAAAACCAGCTGGAGCAACCTTGGCGCGACATTCGCACCGTGTTTCAGGACCCGTTCTCGTCGCTCAATCCGCGCATGACGATAGGCCAGATCATCGCCGAGCCGCTTGTCGTCGAAGGCAAGTTGACCGGCCCGCAGATCCGTGAACGAGTCTACGAGTTGCTCGAACTGGTGGGGCTTCCGGTGTCGGCATATATGCGCTATCCGCACGCTTTCTCGGGCGGCCAGCGTCAGCGTGTCTCCATCGCCCGTGCGATCGCGCCCAACCCGCGCATCATTATCGCGGACGAGGCGACCTCGGCGCTGGATGTCAGCTTGCGGACGCAGATCCTCGACCTGCTACTGGATCTTCAGGAGCGGCTGGATCTGAGCTTCATCCTGATCAGCCACGACATCGCCGTCATCCGCTATTTCTGCGACCGCATCGCGGTCATGTATCGCGGCCGGATCGTCGAAACCGGCGATACCGAGACGGTTTGCAACACTCCACAGCACGAATACACCCAGTCCTTGCTTTCGGCCGTCCCGGTGGCGGATCCGCGGGCGCGCGGACAGAAGCAGCGTGTTCGTTACCGCGAAGCCATCTGAGGTTCCTTTCATGAAGATAACAGACATCAAGACCTTTCTGATGCAGGTCGGCTCGCGGCCGGGCATGCCGGCCGGGGCCGGTTCATTCCGCGGTTCGCGAAACTGGCTCTTCCTAAAGGTTGAAACCGACGAGGGCGTCTACGGCATTGGCGAATGCTCGGGGTGGCCAAGGGTCATCGAGCGGGCGGTGCAGGATCTTGCCTCCATCCTGATCGGTGAGGATCCGCGTGACATCGACCGGTTGTGGCACCGTCTCTATGTCGGGACGATGGGCCACGGCATTACCGGAACCGTCGGCGGCGGCGCCCTGACGGGCATCGAGATGGCGCTTTGGGACATCAAGGGCAAGGTGCTGGGCCAGCCCGTCTGGAACCTTCTGGGTGGCAAGTTCCGCGACACGATCCCTGTCTACGGCCACGCGAAGTCGCCCGAGCGCGCGCGCGAGCTGATGGAGCGCGGCTACAGCGCGGTGAAGGTCGGTTTCACCGGCGGCGTGGATCTCGATCTCGTGGCGGCGATCCGCGAGACGGTGGGTTCGGAGGCCGACGTGATGGTCGACGCGCACGGGCCGTCCTGGATGACCCCCGCCGACGCGATAGCGGTCGGGCGCGAACTGGAAAAACTGGACCTGCTTTTCTACGAGGACCCAGTTGCGCCGGAAAACCTCGACGCGCTGGAGAGGGTGCGCGATGCTGTAGACATCCCACTAGCTGCGGGCGAACGTGTCAGCACGATCTGGGGCATCCGTCCTTATGTCGAACGCGACCTTGTGGACGTCATCCAACCCGACACCGGCCGGGCCGGGGGTTTAACCCAGATGCGCAAGATGGCGGCAATGGCCGAGTCCCATTACATCACGATGGCGCCGCACTCCGGTTCGCTTGGTCCCGTGGCAGAGTTTGCCGCGCTGCATGTCATGGCGACGATCCCGAATGTGCTGATGCTGGAACGGGTCGAGATCGATTGGCAGGGCCGCTACGAGGTTGTAACACCGGTGCTCAAGGCTGAGAATGGCGCCTTGCCGGTGCCGGATGCACCGGGTCTTGGCGTGGAACTGGTCGAAGAAGAAATCGAGAAGTACCCCAGCCAACGCAATGTGGCGGACATGCCGGACAACGAAAACGCCTATGAGCCGGGAACTTTTGGCGAATGCGTCTATTTTCAGCCCCGGCTGCGCCGGCGGTCTCGCCTGCGCCTGAAGCGGTCGGACGAGGCCTGAGCGGGCATGGTTCTGGCAGTGGACACAGGACATGAGACAGCGGACGGCCTATGGGCGGTTGCTCTGGCGGGAGAAGGTGCGGTGGCGCTCTGCGCGTTGGCTCCGGTGACGGGCGCGTTTGACGTCATAGACAAGCAGTTTCTGCCCGGGGGCACGGGCAGCTGCCGCGGCGTGCCGATGGCCGCGAGCGCGGACAAGGGCCGGATCTACGTCGCCTGGCGCGGCGAAGCATTCCGGTTGTTCAGCTTTGCCCTTGATCGCGATGCACGCCGCCTGACCTGCCTTGGGGGCGCCAGCCTGCCCGCTAGCATGTGTTATACCACCGTCTCCTCATGCGGCCAGGTTGTGCTGTCGACATCCAACACGGGCAGCGTGATCGCTGTCAGCGTGATTGACGAGGAGGGCAGGGCGGGCGACCCGCTCCTGACGCAGGAGGCTTTCAAGGCACATTGCCTGGTCATGGCGGCGAATGGACTGGCCTATGTGACCAGCCTACGGGGCGATTTCGTTCAGAGCTACGCTTTTGATGCCGCGCGCCGTGATCTGAAACCTTTGACCCGGCTCGAACTGCCGGAGGCCTCCGGGCCGCGGCACATCGTTTTCACCGCAGACGGGACACGCGCCTACCTGTTGTCGGAATTCGCGGGGACGCTGACGTCACTGAACGTGGATGCCGAAACTGGTTCTTTGTCTGTGCTGGACAGGGTCGAGATGCTGCCTGGCGTGAAAAGGGCTTGGGCCGCCGAACTGCGGTTGGGGCCGGATCAGACTGTGCTATATGCTTCCGAGCGCAGCACCTCGCAGATCTTCGCTTACCGTACCGGAACACACGGCGGGATGGAGTTGATCGGTGCCGTTCCTGCGCCAGAGTGCCCGACTGCATTTGACCTATGTGTCACGGGACGCCACCTTGTCGCACTTGGCGAGAAGAGTGGCGAGGCATGGGTCTATCGTATTGACGGGGACGGGCTGCCCGATCGCGTCACCCGGACTGAAATCGGTGCCGTGCCCAGCTGGACGCTGGCGCTTTGAACTTCGAACTTCACCTCAAGGACCTGACGATGAAAAAGAGCACCCGCGAGAAGTTCCAGCATATCTCTGTCGCGACCATTGCCACGGCGCTCTACAAGCGTGGTCTGCGCCACCAGGTGATCCAGGGCGTGCATCCAGTGGGTTGGAAGGGGCAGAACATGGTCGGTCCCGCTTTCACCCTGCGTTATGTGCCCGCCCGCGAGGATCGCAACGGGATCGAGGCTTTTCGTAATCCAGAGCACAAGCAGCGCGTCGCCATCGAAACCTGTCCGGAAGGGCATGTTCTGGTCATGGACAGCCGCAAGCAGGCAGAGGCCGCCTCGGCGGGGGACATCCTGATCACGCGGTTGATGAAACGCGGCGGGGCTGGGGTGGTCACCGACGGTGGGTTTCGCGATGCAATGAATATCGCCACGCTGGACATCCCCGCCTACCATTCGCGCCCGTCCAGCCCGACGAACCTGACCAATAACGAGGCCATTGCCATCAACGAGCCGATCGGTTGCGGCGACGCGCCGGTCTTTCCGGGTGACGTGATAGTGGGTGACGCGGATTGCGTGATCGTGGTTCCGGCCGGGATCGCCGACGAGGTCGCAGATGAATGTGTCGAGATGACCGCGTTCGAGGCTTTCGTGGCCGAACGGGTGGCCACAGGCGACACGATCATTGGCCTCTATCCGTGCACAAAAGAGGAAAATCGCGCTGCCTACGAGGCATGGCTTGCGGCTAAGGATGCCTCCTATTTCTACCATCGGATCAAGCACGATGAGCACTGAGACCATCCGCCGTACTGGCGAGCCAATGATCCATCATCTTCGCTGGGCCTTTGCCGTCACTGTACTAGGCTTGGTTCTTGGTGCGGTTGACTGCCGGAACGCGACCGGCACGGCCTCCGGCATACTGACGCTCTTCTTTACCTGTGCCGTTCTGATAGTGCTTGAGATCAGCCTGTCCTTCGACAATGCCAACAAGATCAAGTCCATTTCGCCTAAATGGCAGGGCCGGTTCCTGACCTGGGACATCTTGATCGCGGACTTTGGCATGCGGAGTCGGTCGTGCATATCTCCGAGGATGGGAGGCGTGGCCATGAGCGGGCTTGCGCTTAGATCGTCGATCCGCCGAAACCACGTGTTGCCTGCTCAAGGCCACGGGCGGGCGCATAATGTGTAAGTTCGTCGTATTGGTATATACCGTCGAAGTCATGTAATCCTCGGTGGACTGTAGGGCTCGGAATGATCCTGCCCGCCGAAAACAACCGGGCAAACGTCCGAGCGAGAGGAAAACAATGGATCCGGCAACAGGAAATACGCAGCTCAGCTCGGGTGCCGGGCCGAAAACCAGGAAAGTCCGGGAACCCGGCTATAGTCGGATTGCGCATCTGCTTCGCGAAGAGATCTTTGGTGGGCAACTCATGGCGGGGACGCGCCTGAAAGTCTCCGAGGTCGCAAAGCGTTACGGCACCAGCACCAATCCCGCGCGCGAGGCGCTTCAGGTACTGGAGGGCGAAGGGCTGGTCACAATCGAGCCCAACCGCGGCGCCAGCGTGCGCGGAATCAGCGAGGACATGCTCCTGAACGTGTTCGAACTGAAGATCGTTCTGTGGGAATATGTCGCGAAGGGGTTCGTCGAATCCGCGTCTTCCGACGAGATTGCCCAA
Source organism: Salipiger mucosus DSM 16094 (assembly GCF_000442255.1). Lineage (GTDB taxonomy): Bacteria > Pseudomonadota > Alphaproteobacteria > Rhodobacterales > Rhodobacteraceae > Salipiger > Salipiger mucosus. Next base: position 618,620 of record NZ_KE557274.1, read on the forward strand.
TTGCGACGCCACCAGGAAGACTGCGAGAAGGCAGTCCAGGCCTGCGATGAGATAGGGTTTCGCGAGGCCAATCTCGCTTTCCACGGCTGTATCGTGGACAGCCACCACAACACCGAGGCCGTCTCGATCATCCGCAAACATGACAGTTGGCTGCAGGCCCTGTCGAAGTCGGACCCGCCCACGCTTGCCCAGATGCGCCGGTCTTCTGCCGAGCATTGGCGCATCGTCGAGGCCGTGGAAAAGGGCGAGGCAGAGGAAGCCGGGCGCGCCATCAAGGAGCATCTTGTCAACACGCAGACGGCTTTCCTCGACCGCCTGCGCCGCAAGCGCCTGAAGGCGGCCGACTGAGCGGCCGAACCGGTTCACGATCCGAGTTCCGGCTTTCCGCGACGGTCCGGTGGTGCTGCACCGGAACCGATGATCCGTCACGCATCATCGGCGGCCGTTCTCGATGTATTTCAGAGGCTTGTCGCATGTTCTCAGGTCATGAGCGCAGTTTTCGTTTGAATATAGCACACTAAGTGAATAAAATAATGTAGAAACCTGAGGGGCGATGACGGGGCAAATGACAAACACGGCAACTTTCCTTTCCAGCAACTTGCCCTTTGATACCGACCAGTGGGCCCGGCTCGAGGCGGTGCTTCCGCCGGGACGGATGCTGCGTGTCGATACCAGCGACGATGCGGCCGTCGAAGCCGCGCTGGCCGAGGCCGAGATCGCGATCCTCCACAGCGACCTCGATCAGCGCTTCATCGACGCCCCACGGCTGAAATGGGTGCATTGCGACCATGCGGGCCTGACCAGGTCGGCGCGCCCGGAGGTCTTTGAAAAGGGGCTGATCGTCACCGGTTCGGCTGGCCGGTCGGGTCCGGCGCTGGCAGAGCATGTGATGATGTTCTCGCTGATGCTCTGCGCCCGTTATCCGGACTTCTACGAGGCGCAGAAACGGCATGAATGGCGCCGGGTGCCAGAAATGGACGATCTCTTTGCGCTCTCCGGCCGCACGATGGGGATCATCGGCATGGGGAATACCGGCAAGGAGCTCGCCACCCGCGCCAAGGCCTTCAACATGAAGGTCCTGGGTTACCGGCGCCGCGACGAACCGGCCCCCGAGGGCGTGGACCAGATGTATTGCAGCGACAAGGGCGAGGGGATCGACGAGATCCTGGAACAGGCCGACATCGTTGCGCTGGTCATCAACCTGTCCGATGCTACCCATCACATGATCGGGGCGGAACAGTTCGCGCGCATGAAACGCTCGGCCATCCTGGTGAACCTCGCGCGCGGGGCGGTGGTCGATCAGGACGCTTTGATCGCGGCCCTCACCGAAGGACGAATTGCGGGGGCCGGTATAGACGTCATGACGCCGGAGCCTCTTCCTGAGGGTCACCCGCTTTGGGATGTACCCAACTTGCTGATCACGCCGCATTTCTCGGCCAAGCTACCGGATCGGTCCGAGAGGTCACTGAAGATGATCTTGGACAACCTGCACCGCTATCGGACGGGCCAAGAAATGCTGAACCAGATCAGTGAAGAGGACAGCTGGTCCAAAGGCTGAGCCCATCACTTGGTGGCATGGCCCGCAAACTCTACTCAAGACAAGGAAAAATTCGACATGAAAATCGGTTTCATTGGTCTCGGTGTTATGGGACAGCCTATGGCAGGGCATCTGATCGAGGCGGGGCACGACCTCCAGTTGTATCGCGTCAAGGACAAGTCCCGCCCGCTGGTCGATATGGGCGGACATGCCTCGGACTCTGCTAGGGAGGTTGCCGAAGCCTCTGACGTCATCATCCTCATGCTGCCGGATACACCGGACGTCGATGGGGTCTTGTTCGGTGAGAACGGCGTTGCCGAGGGGTTGAGCTCTGGCAAGACCGTAATCGACATGAGCTCCATCTCTCCCGTGGCAACGCGAGATTTCGCCAGCCGCATCGCTTCGCTGGACTGCGCCTATTTGGATGCGCCCGTCTCCGGGGGCGAAGCAGGCGCCAAAGCAGCCACTCTGTCCATCATGGTCGGCGGGGCACAACAGGATTTCGACAAAGTTCTTCCGCTCTTTGAGGCCATGGGCAAGAACATCACCCTGGTGGGGGACGTCGGAGCGGGCCAGACGGCGAAGATTGCTAACCAGATCATCGTCGCCCTGACCATTGAGGCGGTATCCGAAGGCTTGCTCTTTGCTTCGAAAGCGGGCGCCGATCCCGCCAAGGTACGAGAGGCGATCATGGGAGGCCTAGCCTCGTCGAAGATCCTGGAGATGCACGGCAAGCGCATGATCGACCGGACGTTCGAACCAGGGTTCCGTATCTCGCTACACCAGAAGGACATCAACAACGCGCTGGAATCGGCCCGTAGTCTCAGGCTGGCGCTGCCATCGACCGCGCTGGCACAAGAACTATTCAACACCTGTGCAGCGCAGGGGCATGGAGAACTGGATCACTCGGCCCTGGTCCGTGCGCTGGAGACCATGGCAGCGCATGAGATCGGTGTTTGACTGGCAACCGATCAGAGGTGTCATGATGATCGAGCTGCAGGGCATGAAATCGCAGACACTACTTTAGTCGGGTTTGAATAACGCCTACGCGGCCATTTCGCAGAGGCGCCCGCTGCCGTTGACCTTGCGATAGGGTCTTCCGGCGGCAGCGATCCAGACGAGAAGCAGGGCCCAAAGAAGCCTGAGCCGGGCCAGGATCTTGCGGATGTTGTGTCCGCAGCCGCAGAGTACGGCGAAGATCGCATCGCCTGTGGTGCCCTTGAGCGGGCATCGCGCCAGGCGGCCATCGGATTTCATGTGGCCGATCTCCGGCTCGATCGCGCTGCGCCGTACTCTGCGGCTGCGCCCACAGCCCTTGCGTCATGCCGCGGCGCATGCCCGAGATCAGCACTTGCGTGCCGCGGACCTCGTGACCGCGGTAGCCCCTGTCCACGACGGCGAGGTTGGGGCGCTGGTCGGTGAGCGTCTCGACCTGTTCCAGCGCCTCGGCCAGCGTGTGGCCGTCATATGAGTTGCCCGGCATGGCGCGCATGCCGACGACAAACCCGCCGTCGATGGTGGTGGCGACGCTGACCTTGCAGCCGAATTCGTAGCGCACCCGTGCCTTGCCCTTTGAGATGCAGTCGACCTCGGGCTCGTGCAGGGCGTAGATCTTCCCCTTGGATTTCTGCGCCTGGTACAGCAGCTTCGAGACCCGCGCCAGCATCTCGGCCACGCCGTCGCGCACCGCACCTTCCGGGATGGCGTCGAGCTACCGGCAGATATCGCGCATGACACGGTCGGCGTACCCGCGCAGCGTTCTCAGCGCCTTGCGCATGCGCTTGAACTGGCGCGCATGGGCATAGCGCCCGATCTGTTGGGCCAACCGCGGCGCCTTGCGCGCATAGGTCTGAGCCAGATCGATGCCGAGATCCTTCGCAAGCGCGACCAGTTTCGCCCGTGCCTTCTCGAAGAGGCGTGCATCGGTCGGATGCGCGATGTTCTTCTCCATCACCGTGGTGTCGACGGAGACGCGCGACAGGCGGTCGTCATCGACGACCCCGGCCGAGCGACCAGCCTCGATCGTTTTGGTCAGCAGCCATTCGGCGCCCTCTTCGCAGATCCGGTCCCGCCAGCGGCTGAGCGAGGAGGGATGGATGGGCGGTTGGTGCTGAAAGAACGTCTCACCGGTGAAATGCCGAAAGTACGGGTTCTCGATCCACCGCGCGACCACGGCCTCGTCCGACAGGCCGTAGGTGTGTTGGAGATACATGAGCCCGGCCACGAGTCGGGGATGCGTGGCGGCCGGCCAGCGGGTGCCGGAAAGAACCCTGCCCATTCCCGCTCGAACCACTCCCCGTCGATCAAGCCTGCCAGCTTCACCAACTCGTGCCGCATGTCGATCATGTCGACCAGCCGCGGTCGCAGCAGGTCATCCTGTTCCGGAGCGCGATCGCGGTGCTTCATGGCATGATCCGCTTGCGGTCGTAGGAAAAGGTGAGCTGGTGGCCGACATAGCGCTTCTCGCGCCAGCACAGGATATCTGCGAGCCGGTCCGGCTCCACATTCAAGGCACGATGCAGGTTGTCCGGTCTCGCCGGGAGTTTGGCGAAGCGGGCGTTGTAGCGGTCCCTGAAGGCGTCCAGATAGGCGTTCGCGGCCTCCATGTCCGAGATGCCTGCCAGCCGTAATTCCTTCACCAGGCGATCCTGCAGTGTCCGGTTCGCCCGCTCAACGCGGCCCTTGGCCTGACTGCTGTTGGCACAGAGGATCTCGATGTTCAGCTCGTTCAGCGCGCGGCCAAACTGGGTCATTCTTGCGCCGCCCTTGGCATCGTCCTTGGCGACACGGAACACCGTATGCTTGTCGGAATAGAATGCCACGGGGCGGCCGTGCTTCAGCAGGTAGCTCTCGAGCGCCTCAAAGTAACTGAAGGTGCTCTCGGACTTCACAAACCGCAGTTCCATCAAGGTGCTGGTCGCATCGTCAATGAAGACGAGCAGGGTGCAGGGCGGGCCACGATCCTCGAACCATCGATGGTCCGAGCCATCGATCTGGATCAGTTCTCCAACGCATTCCCGGCGAACGCGCGGTTGATGAAACGTCCTGCGCTGCTTGCGCGACAACCAGAGGCCGTCCTCGACCATCCATTTGCGCAATGTCTCCCGGGAGATCTTCACTCCGTGATGCTCGGCCAACATCTCCGCCGCCAGGGTCGGACCGAAGTCCGAATAGTTATCCTTGACCAACGCCAGCGCATAATCACGCTTGGCTGGATGTATCCGATTGTTCGGTGTCTTGCCGCGCGCCCTGTGCCGGATCGACGCCGCGCCATCCGTTCGATAGCGCTTCAGCAGCCGGAACACCTGGCGCCTCGTCAGATCCAGTACATGGGCGCCGTTCTCAACGCTCAGCCGACCATCGTCGATCTGCGCCAGAACCTCGACACGCCGCAACTCGCGTTCGCTCATGATGACCCATCCCATGTCCCATCCCTCGACCTGTCCTCACTGCAGGCGAGAGTGACACTTCTGCTTTGCTCACGGGTGACATTTTAGATGGGGTGGTTGCCGCCATCTCCCGACGGCATCGCAATATGCCAAGAATGCGCAGTGTAGAGACCACGCAAAAGAAGGACGGCAACCATGGACGAAGGTACTATCATCGGAGTTGATCTGGCAAAGAACGTGTTTCAGCTCCACGGCGCGACCGCGGACGGGTCGGTCATCTTCCGAAAGAAGCTCTCACGCCCGCAATTCCATCGGTTCATGGCCGGTCAGCCTGCATCTGTTGTCGTCATGGAGGCGTGCGGTGGCGCCCATTTTTGGGCGCGCGAACTGGAGGCTCTGGGGCACCAGGTCAAGCTGATTTCGCCACAATACGTGAAACCATTTGTGAAGAGGCAGAAGAATGACGCCGCCGACGCTGAGGCGATTGTCGAGGCCGCGCTACGTCCATCGATGCGCTTCGTAGAACCGAAATCGGAGGTGCAACAGGCGAGTGCTGTTTTGTTTCGTTTCCGGGAGAAGCTGGTTAAACAGCGTACCGAGCTGATCAACGCCATCCGGTCCTATTTGTTCGAGTTCGGACATGTCATTCCAAAGGGACCCCGACATCTGAGACGGGTGGCGGAGCTGATCTCGAATGACACGGGGACGCTGCCGGATGACGTTCGGGAAATCTGCGGCGACCTGCTGGACGAAATCAGGCGGAAGACCGAACGGATTGATGAAGCACTGAAGCAGATCCATGCCAAGTCCCGGCAACAAGAAACGTTGCAGCAGCTACAAACGATGCCGGGGCTCGGGCCAATCACGGCCGTCGCGATTGAAACCTTCGCACCGCCGATGGAGACGTTCCGGCGGGGACGGGACTTCGCCGCCTGGCTGGGGTTGGTTCCAAGGCAGAACTCGACCGGCGGGAAACAGCGGTTGGGGCGCACATCGAAGATGGGGCAGCGCGATATCCGACGCCTTCTGATCATCGGCGCGATGTCAGTGGTGAACTGGGCCTCTCGAGGTCATGGTGTAACGACGGGGTGGTTGGCTTCCATGCTGGCCAGAAAGCCAAGAATGGTCGTCGCCGTTGCGTTGGCCAACAAGATGGCACGGGCCATCTGGGCGATGTTGGTCAAGCGCGAAGCATATCGAGCGCCAGTGACGGCATGAAACAGCGCCCTAACTGAGAAAGGTAGGCAAAAAGGAATGTGAGGAAGGCAATGCCCCATATGGGCACAATGATCGAACAGATCAGGGTCAGCGAAACCAGCGCAAAGTTAAGGACAAAGAAGTCCGGATTTTAGTTTTGGGGCTGACCCGCGGATCTCCATATCGGCCAGCGGCGCTTGTAAGGCCGCACGAAAAGGCCTGACACAAGCTCGCACTCGATCACATGCTCAGAAAGGCAATGTTCTCCTTGCATGGGAGGCGGCAACCACACAAGCTTTGCGGTGTGGACTCACGCCGAAGCGCAACGTCTGACACTTGACGCTATTCCGGCCGGTTCCTGATCTCCAGTAGACGGCTCTCGAAGACCTCGGCGGGGGTGCGGTAGCCGAGGCATTTCCTCGGCGTGGCGTTCAGTTTCCGGCAGATGGTCCTCAGCCGCTGCTGGGTCAGCGATATCGGATCGGTCGAGCGGGGCAGGTGTCGCCGAAGTCGGTTGTTGGTGTTCTCGACGGTGCCTTTCTGCCATGGTGCCTGCGGATCGCAGAACCAGCTGTCGGTGCCCATGCCGTCCTTCAGTCGAGGCCAGGCCGAGAACTCCGTGCCGCGGTCGAAGGTGATCGAACGCCGGGCATCGGCTGGTAGTTTGGACAACCCGCCGATGAGCGCCTCCATGATCGGTTTCGACTGGCGGTCCTCGTTGCGCAATACTACCGTGAACCGGCTGACGCGCTCGACCAAGGAAGTCACATTGACCTTGCCGTTTTCCTTGCGGAACATTAGCAAGTCGCACTCCCAATGACCAAACTCGGCACGGTCCGCCACCTCTGCAGGTCGATTGCGCAGGCTCTGGGCATCGAAGATATGCCCGCGGTGATGCCGTCTCTGGCCGCGCGGTCGGCGACGTCTACGATGCTCGGGCAGGTGGCGGTGGAACTGCTCGGCGCGGCCTTCCTTTGAGTAGGCGAAGCGGTAAATCGTTTCATGGCTAACTCGGATCGGATGGCGTTCCAGCCGCATCCGGCCAGCGATCTGCTCCGGTGACCACCCATTCTTCAGAGCATCTTCCACGGCAGCCTTGATCTCAGGATTGCGGATCAGCTTGCGATGCACCGCGCGCCGCTCTTCGTAGATCTTCTGGGCGACGAGGGCATGATAGCCATTCAGCTCCGGCATCTCCTCGTCTTCAAAGACATTCCTGCGCAGTTCGCGATAGATCGTGGAGGGCGCACGACCCAGCCGATCCGCGATTTCCGGAACCGGCATCTTTGCTTCGCGCCACTTCGCGAGCTTCCGGCGTTCCTCGAAAGTCAGGTGGGGGTAGCAGCGGCCCATTCACATCCTCCATGCATGCTTCTAATTTCATACAGACTTTGCACTTCGTTTGTGAATCCACCTGCCCAAGTCCATTGTTCTTATAATCAGTATTATGTAAAAGTAATCGGTAACCGGATGCGTCGAAGCGCCCCGTCCAAGGCTTTGACGCCGCTCGATCTCTCGCGCATGCTCGGGACATGCGCGCCGTGCCCAGAACCCGCTTCCTGACAGCTGTCATCGTGCTGGCCCTTGCCGGCGCCGGGTTCTACGCGGTGCGCACGGTTCACCACGTCATCTACTGGAGCGATCCCGCGCATCGCGATCAAGCGCCCGAGGGCTGGATGACTCTGGGATACATCGAACGCTCGCACCGCCTGCCGCCCCGGACGCTGGGCCCGGCATTGGGCTTCGAGACCGACTACAGACGCCAGCCACTGGAGGACATCGCCGAGGCGCGCGGCATCCCGCTCGAAGACCTGCTCGCGATCGTGCGCCGCGAAGTCGAGGCCCTGGAACCTTGAGCGACGAGCTGCTCGAACTTCTGTCCGACCTCGGGCTGCCGGCGCTGGTCCTGGTGATCGGGCTCGGTGCACTAGGCGTGCCGCTGATGCCGGCCTCGCTCATGGTGATGGTCTCGGGCACGCTGGTCGTCAGCGAGGAACTGGCACCTGTGGCGACCGCGCTGACCTGCCTGGTCACGGCGGTCACGGCGGACAACCTGGGCTTCCTTCTGGGCCGCGCCCTGGGCCGGCGACTGCCCGAGGGCCGCAAGGACGGCAACATGGACCTGGCGCGCCGTTACCTCGAGACGCGCGGCGGAAGCGCGGTGTTCTTCAGCCGCTGGTTGGTCGCGCCGCTGGGGCCCGCGCTGAACCTCGTGGCCGGCGCCGGAGACATGCCCTGGCGCCGTTTCCTGGGCTGGGGCCTGGCCGGCGAAACGGTCTGGGTGACCCTCTACATGGGCATGGGCGCCGCCTTCGCGCCGATGATCCCGGCGATCTCGGCCGTTTCGGGCAATATCACGGGCCTGCTGGCCTGCGTCGTCATCGCGGCGATCGCCTGGCAGATGCTGCGGCGCCGGAGACGGCGTGTGCGTGCGGCCCGAAACTGGACATCGGGCCCGGATGCGCGCTAACTGTCACGCGGCCCAGCGGAGACGACAATGCCCGGATTCCTCATTCTCAACGGTCCCAACCTCAACCTGCTCGGCCTGCGCCAGCCGGAGGTCTACGGCCACACCACATTGGCCGACGTCGAGGCCATGTGCCGCGAGCACGCCGAGCGCATCGGCGTCACCGTGGAATTCGCCCAGAGCAATTCCGAGGGCACGCTGGTCGATCACATCCACTCCTGCCGCGAACGGCTCGACGGTCTGATCCTGAACGCCGGGGCCTACACGCACACCTCGGTCGCCCTCATGGACGCCATCAGCTCTGCCGAGGTTCCGGCGATCGAGCTGCACCTGTCGAACGTCCACGCCCGCGAGGAATTCCGGCATGTCAGCTACATCGCCAAGGTCGCCGTTGGCGTGATCTGCGGCTTCGGCCCGCGCGGCTACACGCTGGCGATGGACGCCATGCAGGCCCATCTGGAGAGAGCGAGATGACACCGGAGGATCGCGACTACCTTGTTGCGCTCACCAATGCCTCGAACGTCGAGGACCTCTGGGCGATGCACGTCGAGCGCATGGCGCTGCACGGGTTCGACCGCCTGCTCTACGGTTTCACCCGCTACCGGACCGAAACCTCGCTCGGCGATCCCAACGATTTCGTCCTGCTGACCAACCACGCGGCGGAATACACCGACGTCTTCATCGGCCAGGGTCTCTACCACGAGGCGCCGATGGTCCGTTGGGCACTTGAGAACGACGGCGCCTGTTCCTGGCGTGTGCTGGGCGAGATGGTCGAACAGGGCAACCTGAGCGACGGCGAGCGCCGCGTCATCGACTTCAACCTGTCACAGGACGTGCGCGCCGGCTACTCGGTCAGCTTCCGCTCGGTGTCGAGCCGGGCCAAGGGCGCCATCGCGCTGACCGCGCGGGCCGGGACGCCGCAGACCGATGTCGACGCGCTCTGGGAGGAGCACGGCGAGGACATCGTGCTGATGAACAACATCGTGCACCTCAAGCTGCTCACCCTGCCCTACGTGCCCGGCGACCAGACCCTGACGCGCCGCCAGCGGCAGGCGCTGGAATGGGTCGGCGACGGCAAGACCATGCAGGACATCGCCGCCATCATGGGGCTGTCGCAGGCCACCGTGGAAAAGCACCTGCGCCTCGCGCGCGAGGCGCTGAACGTCGAGACGACCGCCCAGGCGGTGGCCAAGGCGGCGTTCCAGAATCAGATGTTCGTCATCGATCCGCCCTCGGCCGCGCTCGAATCAGCCGGTGCGAATCGGGCCTCGCGCTAGGTCGCACCCGCCTTTCCGGCCGCTGGATTTCGGGATGCTTTCGTGCAGATTTCAAAAATCGAAATCCGTGCGTGTAGAAACGAATTCTTAAGGAAAAATTGAACCGGTCGGGAATACCCGACTTCAACGACGCAACGTTTCTTGTCAGATTACCTGTGTTCCGTGAGTGGTGGCTTTGGCCATGGGAACCTGAGGGTCGGGCGCCTCGCGATTTCGTGGACAGCCGGGCTCTTCCGGTGAAAGCCGGAGTCGGGTCCGGGGGCGCAATTTCCGCGCTGCCGGCCCGGCACCCCCGAACCGGACCCCCGCCTCATCCCCAATGCCAATGGGGGCCGGAAAGGGAAGGAGCCGCCCCAGTGGGCGGCTCCGGCCGTTTCGGACCGGCGTGATGCCGGCCGTGAGAGGATGGTTCAGCCCTGCGCGGCCTTTGCGACCTCGGCCGCGAAATCCTCTTCTTCCTTCTCGATGCCCTCGCCGACCTGCAGGCGGACGAAGCCCGTGATGGTGGCGCCGGCCTCTTCCGCGGCCTTTTCCACGGTCAGGTCGGGGTTCACCACGAACTGCTGGCCCAGCAGGGTGATCTCGGCCAGGAACTTGCGCATGCGGCCTTCGATCATCTTCTCGATGACCTGCTCGGGCTTGCCCGACTGGCGCGCGATGTCGATCTGGATCTGGCGCTCCTTCTCGACGACCGATGCGTCGAGATCGTCGACGTTCAGCGCCTGCGGGTTCGCGGCGGCGATGTGCATCGCGACCTGGCGGCCGAAGGCCTCGTCACCGCCGGTCATGGCGACCAGCACACCGATCTGGCCCATGCCGGGCGCGGCGGCGTTGTGGATGTAGGAGGCCACGGTGCCGCCTTCGATCTTCGCCATCCGGCGCAGGGTCATGTTCTCGCCGATCTTGGCGATCTTGTCGGTGATGAGGTCGTTGACCGGCTTGCCGGCCACCTCGGCGGTTTTCAGCGCCTCGACGTCATCGACCGAGATCGCGGCTTCGGCGATGCCCGAGACCATGTCCTGAAATTCGGCGTTCTTGGCGACGAAGTCGGTCTCGGCGTTCACCTCGACGGCCACGCCGGTGCCGCCCTCGACCTTGACGGCCACGAGGCCCTCGGCCGCGGTGCGGCCCGATTTCTTGGCCGCCTTGGCCAGACCCTTGGTGCGCAGCCAGTCCACGGCGGCGTCCATGTCGCCGTCGGTTTCGGTCAGCGCCTTCTTGGCGTCCATCATGCCCGCGCCGGTCATCTCGCGGAGTTCTTTCACCTGTGCAGCAGTGATCGCCATCTCTCGGCTCCTATCGAATGGTCTTGCGGCCGGCCCTGCCCCGGGCCTGGCCGCTCATGTCATGTCAGCGTGACGCTTTCGCGACAGCGCGGTCGGGCCTCAGCCCTCGGCGTTCTGCTCGGCGGGGGCTTCGCCACCCTCGGCGACGACCTCTTCGGCGGGCGCTTCCTCGAGCGCGCCGAGGTCAACGCCGGCAGCTTCCATCTGGCCGGTCATGCCGTCCAGCGCCGCGCGGCTGACGAGGTCGCAGTAGAGCGCGATGGCGCGGGCCGCGTCGTCGTTGCCGGGGATGATGTAGTCGATGCCCTCGGGCGAGCAGTTGGTGTCGACCACGGCCACGACCGGGATGCCCAGCTTCTTGGCCTCGGCAATCGCGAGCGATTCCTTCTTCACGTCGATGACGAAGAGCATGTCGGGCAGGCCGCCCATCTCGCGGATGCCGCCGAGCGAGAGCGTCAGCTTCTCCTGCTCGCGCTCCATGTGCAGGCGCTCTTTCTTGGTGAGGCCCTCGGCGCCGGCTTCCATCTGCTCGTCGATGGCCTTGAGGCGGTTGATCGACTTCGAGACGGTCTGCCAGTTGGTCAGCGTGCCACCCAGCCAGCGGTGGTTCATGTAGTACTGGGCGCATTTCTCGGCGGCGTCGGCGACTGGAGCCGAGGCCTGGCGCTTGGTGCCGACGAAGAGGACGCGGCCGCCGCGGGCCACGATTTCGCGGATCGCGTTGAGCGCCGCGTCGAGCATCGGCACGGTCTGCGTCAGGTCGACAATGTGGATGCCGTTGCGCGCGCCATAGATGAACTCGCCCATGCGGGGGTTCCAGCGCTGCGTCTGGTGGCCGAAGTGAACGCCGGCTTCAAGCAGCTGGCGCATGGAGAACTCGGGAAGAGCCATGTCGTCTATCCTTTCCGGTTTCGTGTCCTTGGCGGGGGCTTACCCCGTGCTCGGGGCAACCGGTGGACACGCCGGGGATGTCTCCCCCGGACGGCCCGACCCCGCCTGCGGGGTTCAGTGGCGCGCGTATAGGCCCAAAGCACGCCCCGCGCAAGCCCTCGCGTGCCCCTCGCTGGACAAGTGCGCAGGGACGTGCATCAACTCGGCGTTAAACACAGGGACAAGGGAGACGAGAGACGTGGCAGACCTTCTTTCCGTAAGGGGCGTTGGCCCCGCGATGGCCCGGCAGATGCAGGAAATGGGGATCCGGGACGCCGCCGACCTCGCCGCGTGCCCGCCGGAGCGGCTGACCGCCCTGCCCCGCGTGCAGCTGCTGCGCGCCCGTATGCTGATCAACGCCGCCCGGGAGGCCGTGACCGCCGAAACCGCCTCCGTGCCGCGCACCGCCGAGACAGAGGCCGCGCCGCACCCCGGTGCGACGGGCAGCGACAAGCTCGAGGACCCCGTGGCGCCGGGCGACGCGCCCGATCTCGTGCCCCCGGCCGATCCCGACAGCCCGCTCGCGCATGAGGACCCGGCGACCGACCCGGCCTTCATCCCGCCAGCCGAGAAAGCACCGAAGGACCCCGCGAAGGCGCGGGGCAAGAAGGACAAGAAGGACAAGAAGGACAAGAAGAAAAAGAAGAAGGCCCGCAAGAAGGCGGAACGCAAGGCTGAGCGTGCCGCCGAAAAGACGTCGGCAAAGAAGAAGGCCAGGAAGACAGAAAAGAAAGCTGCCAAGAAGGCCTCGAAGACGTCCAAGAAGAAGAAAAAGAAGAAGTGATCCCGACTGCGCGGCGGGTCTTCAGAGGAAGACCCGCTCGACGAACCAGTAGCTGCCCACTGCGGCGATGGCGACCGAGGCCGGCACGGCGATGCGCGCGCGGTACCAGGGCTTGCGCCCGAACCAGTAGCCCACCGCGAGGAAGGCCACCGCGATCACGAAGAGCTGCCCCAGTTCGACGCCCACGTTGAACCCCAGCAGCGCGGGCACGAAGCCGCCCTGCGGCAGGCCGAATTCCTCGAGCACGCCGGCAAAGCCCAGCCCGTGCAGCAGCCCGAAGACGAAGACCACCGCCGGCCGCCAGGGCGACATCCCGCGCGAGACGATGTTCTCGACGGCGATGAAGACGATCGAGGCCGCGATGATCGGCTCCACGATCGAAGCCGGCAGACGGACGATGTGCAGCGCCCCCAGCGCCAGCGTCACGGTATGCGCCGCGGTGAAGGCGCTGACCTGGAAGAGCAGCGGCTTGATGTGCAGCGAGAAGAAGAAGAGCCCCAGCACGAAGAGGATGTGGTCGAGCCCCAGCGGCACGATGTGCTCGAAGCCCACGGGGATGTAGGCGCCGAAGGCCTGCCAGCCGCTCAGCTGGCCGCCACCCGCGAGCGGGATCGGCCCGCTCGACTGGCCCTCGAGATAGCCGGTGTAGGGCTCCTCGACGCCCTGCTGGCGCAGGATCAGCGTGCCGAAGGAGGCGGGCCAAGTCACCTCGACGGTCGAGGCCCCGTCGGGCAGAGCGCCCTCGAGCACCAGCCAGGTGTCGCGCGGCAGCTCGGTGTTGCCCACCGGGGCGACCTCGATCTCGGCGGCGCCCAGCGAGACCGGCGTGCCGTCGGCCTGCACGTTCATGGCCGCCAGTATCTCGGGAAGGTGGTCGCGAAGGCGCTCCGCCATGGTCTCGGGCGGCAGGGCGCGCAGCGCGTCCACATCCTCGGATCGGGCGGTGTCGTTGGTATCCTCGACGCCCTCGAGATCGGCGCCCGCCACGATCGGCTCGGCGGTGAACGAAAGCGCGATCTCGACCCGCCCCTCCCCGGTCGTCAGATCCGCAACCGCCGGGCGCACCTCGTGTGCGGACGCCGCGATGGCGGACAGGCAGAACAAGACAAGCGCGAGGACGGAACGGAACATGCGGCTCTCCCAGAGTAATTCGACGGTCAGATAGCGGCCCCCCGCGAGGGATCAAGTGCCCCTCCGCCCTTCATCTTTCTCCAAATACGCATTCGGGTCGCGGCTTGCCGCGACCCGGCCGACAGATGACGATTGCACTGCCTTGGCTGGGCGCGAGCCCCCGGGGCTCCGCCCGGAAAACCTCCGATCGCTCCACTGGAGCGATTGCCGCGCCAAAGGCGCGGTCCGGATTTTTGGCCCGGGGCTCCGCCCGTGATTTGCACAAACGCTCCCCCGGAGCGTCTGCCGGCCCTTCGGGCCGGTCAGCAAATCACCCCAAGGCATACCCCGCGCCTCGGACGGTGCGGAGGGGATCGGTGCCGCCGTGAGCGCCGAGCGCCTTGCGCAGGCGGCCGATGTGCACGTCGACGGTGCGCGTGTCGACGTAGATGTCGCGGCCCCAGACGCGGTCGAGCAGCTGCTCGCGCGACCAGACGCGGCCGGGCTTTTCCATGAAGGTCGAGAGCAGCCGGAACTCGGTCGGGCCCAGCTTCAGCTCCTGGCCGTCGCGGGTCACGCGGTGGGTTTCGGAATCGAGCACGATGTCCTCGTATTCCAGCTTGAGCCCCGCCGAGGCCGGACGCGCGCGGCGCAGCTGGGCGCGCACCCGCGCCATGAGCTCGCGCAGCGAGTAGGGTTTGACCACGTAATCGTCGGCCCCGGTCTCGAGACCGCGCACCCGGTCCACCTCTTCGGAGCGGGCCGAGAGCATGATGACCGGAACGCTGCGCGTGCCGGACCGGGTCTTGAGCTGGCGGCAGACCTCGATGCCCGAGAGGTTCGGCAGCATCCAGTCGAGCACGACGACGTCGGGATGCTCTTCCTCCATCATCACCAGCGCCTCCTCGCCGTTGCCGGCGGCGGCGACGCGAAAGCCCTCCGTCTCGAGGTTGTAGCGCAGCACCTCGCGCTGCGCGGCCTCGTCTTCCACGACCAGGACGGTCGGCTGATCGGCTGCCATCATCTCACTCCGGTTCGATATCCTGCGTCAGCGTGGCATCGGAGGAGGTACGGTCGGCCTTGATCCGCGCATCCTCGGGTTTCTCGCCGGTGGCCAGGAAGACCACCTGCTCGGCGATCGAGGTCACGTGGTCTCCCATGCGCTCGATGTTCTTGGCGATGAAGTGCAGGTGCATGCAGGAGGTGATGTTGCGCGGATCCTCGAGCATGAAGGTGAGGAACTCGCGGAAGAGCGTGTTGTAGATCTGGTCCACGTCCTCGTCGCGCTCGATCACGTCCAGCGCCAGCGCCTCGTCGCGCTTGATGTAGGCGTCGAGCGCGTCCTTGAGCATGTGCTCGACCTCGCGCGCCATGCGGCGCAGCGAGGCGGTCGAGGTGCCGATGGGCGACATCTGGCTGAGCACGGTGGTGCGCTTGGCCATGTTCTTGGAAAGGTCCCCGATCCGCTCGAGGTTGCCGGCCATGCGCATGACGGTCAGCACCACGCGCAGGTCGATGGCCGTGGGGGCGCGCATGGCGATGACGCGGGCGGCCTCCTCGTTGATGGCATCCTCCAGCGCGTCGACGGCCATGTCGCCCTTCTGGACCTGCTCGGCCAGTTCCTCGTCGCGGGTCTCCAGCGACTTGGCGGCGTCGTGGATCGCGACCTCGACCAGGCCGCCCATCTTGAGGATCTGCGCCTGGATGCCTTCCAGGTCGCGGTCGAAGCTCGAGACGATGTGCTGCTTGAGTTCGTGCTCGCTCATGTCGCTTATCCGATCCGTCCGGTGATGTAGGACTCGGTGCGCGAGTCCTCGGGGTTGGTGAAGATCTGGCTGGTATCGCCGTATTCCACGAGGTTTCCGAGGTGGAAGAACGCGGTCTTCTGGCTGACGCGGGCGGCCTGCTGCATCGAGTGCGTGACGATGATGACCGAGTACTGCCCGCGCAGCTCGTCGATGAGTTCCTCGACCTGGCCGGTGGCGATGGGGTCGAGCGCCGAGCAGGGCTCGTCCATGAGCAGCACCTCGGGCTCGGTGGCCACGGCGCGGGCGATGCACAGGCGCTGCTGCTGGCCACCGGAAAGGCCGGTGCCCGGGGCATGAAGCCGGTCCTTGACCTCGTCCCAGATCGCGCCGCGGCGCAGGGCCTTCTCGACGATATCGTCGAGGTCGGCCTTGTTCTTGGCCAGACCGTGGATCTTGGGGCCGTAGGCCACGTTGTCGTAGATCGACTTCGGGAAGGGGTTCGGCTTCTGGAAGACCATGCCCACCTTGGCGCGCAGCTGCACCGGGTCCACGCGCTTGTCGTAGATGTCCTCGCCGTCGAGACTGATCTTCCCCTCGACGCGGCAGATGTCGATGGTGTCGTTCATGCGGTTGAGGCACCGCAGGAAGGTCGACTTGCCGCAGCCCGAGGGACCGATGAAGGCGGTGACCGTCTTGTCGAGCAGGTCGACCGAGACGTCCTTGATGGCATGGGTGTCGCCATAGTAGACGTTCACGTCCTGCGCCACGATCTTGGTATTCTTGGTCTCCACGTCGGTTTTCCTCAGCGGTGCGTCATACATGGGTTCGTCCCCCCTTAGCGAGAGTGGCAGCCATCGTCACCATCTCCGTTCGAACTTGCGGCGCAGCAGGATGGCGATCACGTTCATCAGCAGCAGGAACACCAGCAGAACGATGATGCCGCCCCAGGCCTTTTCGTAGAAACTGGCGTCGGCCCGGGCCGCCCAGGTGTAGATCTGCGCGGGCATGGCCGAGTTGGCCTCGGTGAAGCCGCCGACGAAGCCGTCGGGATAGTCGCGGGCGACGAAGCCCACCATGCCGATCAGCAGCAGCGGCGCGGTCTCGCCAAGCGCCTGCGCGAGGCCGATGATCGTGCCGGTCAGGATGCCCGGCATGGCCAGCGGCAGCACGTGGTGAAAGACCGACTGCATCTTCGAGGCCCCGACCCCGAGCGCCGCGTCGCGGATCGAGGGCGGCACCGACTTCAGCGAGGCGCGCGTCGAGATGATGATCGTCGGCAGCGTCATCAGCGTCAGCACCAGGCCGCCCACCAGCGGGGCCGACTGCGGCAGGTGCATGAACTGGATGAAGACCGCGAGGCCGAGGATACCGAAGACGATCGAGGGCACCGCCGCGAGGTTCGAGATGTTCACCTCGATCAGGTCGGTGAACTTGTTCTGCGGCGCGAATTCCTCGAGGTAGATCGAGGCCGCGACGCCGATGGGTAGCGCCAGGACCAGCACCACCAGCATCATGAAGAACGAGCCCACGACCGAGACGCCGATGCCCGCGCCGCCGGGGTTGTCCACGCCCGAGTCCGAGCCGGTGAGGAAGGTCCAGTTGAAGGCCTGAGTGATCACGCCGGCATCGGCCAGTGCATCGACGAGGTCGAGGTCCGTAAGCTCCAGGAAACGGCTTTCGGTCAGGCCCTCGCGCGTCACGCGGCCATTGAAATAGCCATCCACGCGCGAGGAGGCCGGAAGCTGGAAGGTCACGGGCTGACCCAGCTGGTCCTCGTTCGCGGTGTAGAACTCGCGCAGGGTGCCGCCGACCTTGCCCAGAAGACGCTCGATCGAGCCCTCGTCGAAGGCCACCTCGACGCCCTCTTCCTCCATCGTGTCGCGCAGCTGCGCGATGAAGATGTCGGAGTAGGCCGCGGTCTTGAAGAGGGTCGACTCGGCCTCGTCGTACTGCTCCTGCGACATCGTGAACTCGACCTTGACCACGGTCTTGGTGAAGGCGGGCAGACCGGAGCTGACGATCGAGACGGCCAGCACGACCAGGAAGAACAGGCCGACGAGGATGGCTCCGATGCCGTAGCCCTTGAAGCGAGCTTCCCTGGCGTTGCGCTTGCGCGTCCGGGCGTCGATCTCGTGGATCGACCCGCGGCGGCGCGGTTCCTCCGCGCCATTCAGGCTCGCGTCGGTCATTCGTACTGCTCCCGGTATTTGCGCACGATATAGAGGGCGAGAACGTTCAGCCCCAGCGTCAGGACGAAGAGGGTCATGCCCAGGGCGAAGGCGACCAGCGCCTCGGGCGAGGAGAAGTCGGCGTCGCCGGTGAGCTGGCTGACGATCTTGGCGGTCACGGTGGTCATTGCCTCGAAGGGGTTGAGGCTGAGCTTGGCGGCGGCCCCTGCCCCGAGCACCACGATCATGGTCTCGCCGATGGCGCGGCTGGCCGCCAGCAGGATGGCACCCACGATGCCCGGCAGCGCGGCCGGCAGGATGACCTGCTTGATGGTCTCGGACTGGGTGGCGCCCAGCCCGTAGGAGCCGTCACGCATCGACTGCGGCACGGCATTGATGATGTCGTCCGACAGCGAGCTGACGAAGGGGATCAGCATGATGCCCATCACCAGGCCCGCGGTCATGACCGCGGTGCCGGCCTGCATCCAGCCCAGCCCGTCCTTGCCGAAGACGCTGAGCAGCAGCGGGCCGACGGTCAGCAGCGCGAAGAGGCCGTAGACGATGGTCGGGATGCCGGCGAGGATCTCGAGCATGGGCTTTGCCACGGAGCGCACGCGCGGGCTGGCGTATTCCGACAGGTAGATCGCCGAGAAGAGCCCGATCGGCACGGCCACGATCAGCGCCACGATGGAGATGTAGAAGGTGCCCCAGAGCAGCGGCAGAACGCCGAGTTCCGAAGACCCGCCCCGGCCCGAGAAGCTGGGCGACCAGGTGGTGCCGAAGAAGAAGTCGGCGGCCGGGTAGAGCTTGAAGAACTCGATCGTGTTGAAGATCAGCGAGAGCACGATGCCGATGGTGGTCAGGATCGCGATGGAGGCGGCGGCGATCAGCAGCGCGCGGATGCTCATCTCGACGGTGTTGCGCGCGCGGAACGCCTTGTGCGATTCCCGCAGCCCCCAGGCCAGTCCCGCCAGCGCGAGCACGAGCACCACGCCCGACATGATCGTGCGTCCGAAGACGTGCATCTCGCGGTAGTCCTGCGCGGCGCGCAGCACGGCCTGCGTGAGCTGCGAGGTCACGACCTGGCCGGCATCCTGAAGCTGCTGCGAGACCTCGGCGAAATCGGCGTCCGGGTCGGTCGCGAGGGCCTGGCTCATGCCGCCGGCGGCGACCGCGTTCTCGAGCCCCTCGGCGGTGCGGCGCACCTCGGACATCACGAGCCCCAGCGACGAGTTTTCGGGCACCGCGCCTTCGGGGATCGTGGCCGAGACGCTGCCGTCGATGACGAGCGGCTGGACGACCAGCCAGACGAGCATCACGAGCATCGAGGGGACGATCACCTTGATGGCGACGTTGTTGCCGTAATAGCCCGGCAGCGAATGCAGGTTGCGCGCGTCGCCCCCGGCGCTCTTCAGCGCCCGGCCGCGCCCGAGCACGAAGCCCGCGACGGCGATGCCCAGCACGATCAGGATGAGCCAGAGTAAAGGCATGTGTCCCCCGTTGGTCCCGTCGGACCCCGTGTGAAAAGAGAAAGCGGGACGGCAGCCTGCGCCGCCGCCCCGCCGAAGGCCTGTGGCCCGATTACATGCTTTCGCCCATGGTCACTTCGTCGGCGATCTTCTGCTGGGTCTCGGCCAGCTCGGGATCGGCAACGAGGCCGTAGTTCGAGAGCGGGCCGTCGGGGCCGGCGAGTTCGTCGGCGACGAAGAACTGCGCGTATTCCTTGAGGCCGGGGATCACGCCGATGTGCGCCTTCTTGACGTAGAAGAACAGCGGGCGCGAGACGGGGTACTCGCCCGAGGCGATGGTCTCGGTCGAGGGGGCGACACCGGACATGGTCGCGACCTTGAGGGCGTCCTGGTTGTTCTCGTAGAAGGCCAGGCCGAAGACGCCGACGCCGTTCGGGTTGGCGTCGATGCGGGCGAGCGTCTCGGTGTAGTCGCCGTCGATGTCGACCGAGTGGCCGCCGTCGGTGCGCACGTCGAGGCAGGCGTCCTCGGCGTCGTCTTCCGACATGCCGCCCTCGATCATGGCTTCCATCGCGCCGGTGTCCTCGCAGCCGGTCAGCAGGACCTGCTCTTCGAAGACTTCACGGGTGCCGTGCTTGGTGCCCGGGATGAACATCGCGATCTCGGCGTCGGGCAGATCGGAATTGAAATCGGCCCAGCTGGTGTGCGGGTTGTCGACGAGCTCGCCGTCGACCAGCACCTTGGCGCCGATGGCGTTGAAGATGTCGGAGGGCACGAAGGCGTCGAAGGCCGGGCCGTCCTGCTGGCTGGCGAAGACGATGCCGTCATAGCCGATGCGGACTTCGATGATGTCCGACACGCCGTTCTCGGCGCAGGTCTCGATTTCCGAGTCGCGGATGGCGCGCGAGGCGTTGGCGACGTCGATGGTGTTCTCGCCCACGCCTTCGCAGAAGCGCTTGAGGCCGGCCGACGAGCCGCCCGATTCCACGACGGGCGTCGGGAAGTCGGTGTTCTCGCCAAAGGCTTCGGCGACGATCGAGGCATAGGGCAGAACGGTCGACGACCCGGCGACCTGCACGTTGTCGCGCGACTGGGCGGCAACAGTGGTTGCCGATGCGGCGGCGATGGCCAGCGCGGAGGCGGCGAGTTTCATGGATGGCATGTTACGCTCCTGTCAGAGTGGTATCCGATCCCCTCCCGTCGGGGACCTTGCGGCGAGGCCTATGCCGGGCGCGCTATGGTTTTGTGACAGCTGTGTAACGCTTTTATGACGACCGCGCCGGGAGCGTGGAAAGTGCTGTCATGCGGCGATTTTTCGGCTCCGCGACCCGGCGATATCGCTGCCCGGTGGAGGCCTGAGGGCCGCTCTTGCGGGAATCAGCCCCCCCGGGGGCGGCCGCCCCGGCCGCCGCGAGCCGGCCCAGCCCCGCCTGCCCCATTCCGCGGCACCGCCCGCGCACCGGCCGTGCCTGCCGTGGGTGCGCGATTGACGCGGGCGCGGCGCGGTCCCAATGCTGGGGCATGCTTCTGCTCGAAACCCCTCAGCCCGACCGTCACACCCTCTGGGAGGACGCGCAGGGCATCCTGATCGGCGCCACGCTCGTCGCGCTGGCGATCCAGTTCCTGCGCGCGGGCGAACTCATCACCGGGCAGATCGCGGGCCTCTCGCTGGTGATCTCCTATCCCACGGGCTGGAGCTTCGGGCTGGTGTTCTTCGTGCTCAACCTGCCCTTCTACTGGCTCGCGATCCGGCAGCTGGGCTGGGTCTTCACGGTCAAGAACTTCGTCGCGGTGACGCTGATGTCGACGCTGGCCGAGACCATGCCCTACGTGCTGACCGTCGACGTGCCGCCCTCGCTGGCGGCGCCGCTCTTCGGGGTCGTGGGCGGCGTCGGGCTGCTCTCGCTCTTCCGGCACGGGGCGACGCTGGGGGGCATGGGGATCGTCGCGCTCTGGCTGCAGGACACGCGCGGGATCAAGGCCGGCAACACGCAGCTTGCGTTCGATCTCTGCGTCTTCGCGCTGGCGCTGATGCTCTTCGACTGGGTAACCGTGATCTGGTCGCTGCTGGGGGCGGTGATCCTGAACATCATCATCACCATCAACCACCGGCGGGACCGCTACATCGCCAAGTGAGCGCGGCGGCGCGGGCGATGTCCGAGGGCTCTGCCCTCTTGCGCCCTGCGGGCGCAATTCACCCGGGATATTTGCAGCCAGAAGATGCCACGCGGCACTGGCCGGACCTTGATGCGGGCGCCGCCCCGGGGATGGTCGGGGCGGCGCGGGGCCTCAGAGCGAGGCCTGGTAGATCTTGTCGATGCTGCTGCCCAGCAGAGCGTTGAACTCTTCGTCGGACTGCTTCTTCGACAGGCCCTCGGCCAGCGCGCGGCTGAAGGAGGCGATCATCTTGTGGTTCTTCGAGAGCCGCTCGCAGGCCTCGTCGGTCGAGTAGCCGCCCGAGAGCGCGACCACGCGCACGACGCGCGGATGATCGGCCAGACCGTCGTAGAGGCCGGGGGTCGAGGGGATCGTGAGCTTGATCATGATGTCCTCACCCTCGGCCAGGGTGTCGAGCTGGACCCGGAGGGCCTCCTCGAGCATCTTCTCGGCCTCGTCCTTGGACTCGGAGTGGATGCTCACCTCGGGCTCGAGGATCGGGACCATTCCGGCGGCGATGACCTTGCGGCCCACCTCGAACTGCTGCGCGACGATCTGCTTGATGCCCTCGGCGTCGGCCTCGTGGATGACCGAGCGCTCCTTGGTGCCGAAGATGCCGAAGTCCTGCGCGGCCTCGTCGAGCAGCGCCTCGAGACCCGGCATGGGCTTCATCATCTGCACGCCACTGGCCTGCTCCTCGAGGCCCTTGTCGATCTTGAGGAAGGGCACCACGCCGCGCTTTTCCCACAGGTACTGCGCGGTGGGGATGCCCTCGATCTCGCCGCGCATGGTGCGCTCGAAGAGGATGGCGCCGAGGACCTTGTCGGAGGTGAAATCCGGTGCGGTGATGATGCGCGTGCGCATCTTGTGGATCTCGCCGAACATCTCCTCTTCGCCGTTGTACTCGTCTTCCTCCACGCCGTACTGGCGCAGCGCCTTCGGCGTAGAGCCGCCCGACTGGTCGAGCGCGGCGATGAAGCCCTTGCCCCCGGCCATCTGCTCTTTCTGCTTCTCGAAAACCGCCTTGTCCTGGGCCATGTTGATCCCTCTTACCGCAGGTTGATTGCTGTCGGTCATGGCCTAGCGCATCGCGGCGGGCTTGGGTAGAGACGCCGCGTCCGTTTATCGCTAACGCACCCGCTAACGGCGCTCGACGCGCAGGCGAATGCCGTCGCGGGCGCGCACGGTCAGGAAGGCCACCGGCTCCGGCGTGTCGCCGGAGACGGTGGAGAGGCGCAAATCGCGCAGGATGAGCGCGAGCATCAGAACGCCCTCGGCCATGGCGAAGCTCGCGCCGGTGCAGACGCGCGGCCCGGCCGAGAAGGGCATGTAGGCCTCGCGCCCGCAGCGGCGGCCGGCCTCGGTCTGCCAGCGGGCGGGGTCGAAGGCGTCGGGGTTTTCCCACAGGCGTTCGTGGCGGTGCTGGTGCCAGGGGCTGAGCACGACCTGCGATCCGCGCCGCAGAACGCGGTCGCGGAAGCGCTCGGGGCGCGTGGTTTCGCGCACCATCATGGGCACCGGCGGGTAGAGGCGCAGCGTCTCGCGGAAGACGTCGCGGGTGAGCTTCAGCGTCGACAGGTCTGAGACGTCGGGCGCCGGGCCCAGGTCCTGCGCCTCGCGCGCAAGGCGCTCCTGCCACTCGGGGTGCGCGGCCAGCAGCCAGAGCGCCCAGGCCAGCGCGGAGGCGCTGGTCTCGTGCCCCGCGAGAAAGAAGATCGCCACCTGGTCGACCATCTCGGATGTGGTGAAGGTCTCGCCGGTCTGCGGGTCGCGGGTGGTCATGATCTTGGTCGCGAGGTCGTCGGGCGCGGTGCCCGCGGCGATCTCGGCCATGCGCGCCTCGGTCAGGCGGGTGATGAGCGCGCGGATGCGGCGGGCGGTCGCCCGCGTCTCGCGGCGGTGCAGCCGGGGCATCCAGCGCGGCAGCGGCAGGAAGGCCGCGAGGTTCAGGATCGGCTGGCTGCGCTGGTAGGCGCGGAACTCGCGGAAGACCTCCTGCGCGAGGGCATCCTCGATCGGCAGGGAAAAGAGCGTGCGGAAGATCACGTCGGCGGCGGCGTGGCTGGTCTCTTCCTCGATCTCGACCGTCTCGCCCGCGCGGGCCATCAGCCTGGCCCGCGCCGCCCGGGCCGCGTCGCGCATGGCCGGGAAGGTCTCGCGCAGGCGGCCACCCTCGAAGGCGGGGTCGATGATGCGGCGCTGGCGCTGCCACTGCGCGCCGTTGGTCAGGAAGACCGAGTCGCCCAGGAGCGGGCGCAGCCCCTCGCCCACGCGCTCCGACTTGGGGAAGTCCAGCGGACGCTCCTTGAGCACGGTGCGCACGAGGTCGGGCTGGTTCACGAGGTAGCTGCGGAAGAAGGGCGTGCGGAACTCGGCCATCCAGGCGCGGTAGAGCCGCGCGGGCTGGGCCGAGAGGATGTCGGCGCGGAAGAGCCGCAGGTGGCGCCAGAGCGACACGCGGTCGGGGCGCGATTTCGGCTTTGGCGGGATCATGCGGCGGTCGAGGTGAATTTCGACACCGGCACGTCGATGCGGCTCTTCGACGGCGGCCGGTGGGCATAGCGCGTGGCGAGGGTGATCGGCCCCGCCGTGATGCGGAAATAGTCGTAGTCGCCGGGGCGGTCGAAGGCGCAGAGATACTGGAAGTGCAGCCGGAAGAAGCGCCAGCGCATCTGTTTCCAGCGTTCCGGGCTGAGCGTCTTCGTGAACTGGGCGGAGAAGACCAGCGGCCAGCGCTTGTCCTTTGGCGCGACGCCCGAGACGGCGACCGGGTCGCAGAGGGCGAAGGCGCAGCCGTCGCCGGGGGCGGTGACATCGACCCAGGTGAGGTCCTCGCGCGTGCTGAGAAAGGCGAGGTCGGCGCGCAGGCGATGCGCGTCGCGCAGGAAGGAGACCATGGGGACGACCTGCCCGAGGCTGAGGAAGGACAGGCGCGGGCCATTGGCGGGGACACGGCCGGCGCGGTGGAGATCGGCGAGGATGGAGACCGCGAGATGCGCGCCCGAACTGTGGCCGACGACGAGCACCTCGTCGACGGGGTCGGTCAGCGCGGCGGCGATGGTCTCGCCGAACTCGGCCATCCGGCGTTCCAGCGCGGGCGGATTGGCACCGCGGTGCTGCGCGGAATAGGCGTAATCGTGCATGAGGTAGTAGGCGAAGAGCTTGCCGTCGCGCGCCTTGAACCCGCGCAGGAGCATGTAGCCCGCCGTGAGGCCGGCCACCCCTGACGGCAGCGCGATGGCGCCCGATGCGGCGGTGCCGCCGAGGCCCGCGAGGTCCAGTACGCCGAGAAGCAGGGTGCCAAGACCCGCCGCCACGGCCCAGGCCAGCAGAAGTGCCGCGAGAAGCTGCGCCAGCAGCATGCCCACCGGGTAGAGCGCGGCAATGACCGGGCCCTTGCGCAGCCGCATGAGGCGGCGCAGCGCACCGGTGGCGGTGTATTCCCAGGCCGTGCGGACGAGCTGCAGATAGGTCGCGGGGATCGTGGTGGACATGCTGTCGCGCACGATGTCGGACCAGACCAGCACCTCGACGTCGGCCGCGACCTGCGCCTCCTCGATGCAGGCTGTGACGTGCCAGCCGTAGGCGCCGCCGCCGGTCTTGGGCGCGAGCGCGATCTCGTAGCCCGAGATGGCGACCTGCGCCGCACCCTCCTTCCGGTAGAGCTCGCGGTAGCGGCGGGGGTGGATCGGGTCGTAGCCGGGGATGTAGAACACCCGCCTGCGCCGCACCTCCTGCCCTGTCTCACCCATGGCGCCTGCCCTCTTGCCTGCCATCGTCCTAGCATGGCTTGTGGGCGGGAATTTGACCACAAGTGGGCGCCCTGCCCCGGCGGTCAGCCCTCGGCGGTCTCGGCCTTCTCGGCCAGCGCGAGCCATTCCTCCTCGGAGTCCGAGAGCTTTTCGTGGCGCGCGGTCAGTGCCTCGGTCGCCTTCTGGAACTTGACCGGCTCGCGGGTGAAGAGCTCGGGGTCGGCCAGCAACTCCTCGAGCTTGGCGATCTCGGCCTCGAGCCGCTCGATCTCCTTCGGCAGCTCCTCAAGGCGGTGCTTTTCCTTGAAGCTCATCTTGCCCTGGTCGGACTTCGGCTTGGCCGCGCCGCCCTTGGCAGCGCCGCCCGAGGAGCGGCCCTCCTTCCCGGGCTTGCCGGTCTCGGGCTCGCCGAGCCGTTCGGCGCGCTGGGCGCGGTAGTCGGACCAGCCGCCGGCATAGACCACGGCGCGGCCGTCGCCCTCCATCGCCACGGTGGTCGTCGCCACGCGGTCGAGGAAGTCGCGGTCGTGGCTGACCAGCAGCACGGTGCCCGCGTAGTCGCCCAGCAGGTCCTGCAGCAGGTCCAGTGTCTCGACGTCGAGATCGTTGGTCGGCTCGTCCAGCACCAGCAGGTTGGATTCGTGCGCCATGATCTTGGCCAGCAGCAGCCGCGCCTTCTCGCCGCCAGAGAGCGAGCGCACGGGCGCCCGCGCCTGCCGTTCGTCGAAGAGAAAGTCCTTGAGGTAGCCCACGACGTGCCGCGGCTCGCCGCGCACCAGCACCTGGTCGGCCTTGCCCGAGACGCGCATCTCCTTGTCGCCGGTCAGGCTTTCCCAGAGCGACATGTCGCCGTCGAGCCGCGCGCGCGACTGGTCGAAGACCGCGATCTCGAGGTTGGTGCCCAGCTTGACCTGGCCCGAGTCCGGATCGGTCTGGCCGGTCAGCATGTTGATGAGCGTCGTCTTGCCGGTGCCGTTGGGCCCGACAAAGGCCACGCGGTCTCCGCGCTGCACGGTGATCGAGAAATCGGTCACGATGCGCTTGTCGTCGAAGGCCTTGGCGAGATGCTCGGCCTCGATCACCTTCTTGCCCGACTGCGTGCCCGAGGAAAGCTCCATCGCCGCCGTGCCTTGCCGGCGGATCTGGCCCGCGCGCTCCTCGCGCAGCGCCTTGAGCGCGCGCAGACGGCCCTGGTTGCGAGTGCGCCGGGCGCTGATGCCCTCGACGGCCCACTTGGCCTCGGCCTTGATCTTGCGGTCGAGCTTGTGACGTGCCTCGTCCTCTTCCTGCCAGACCTTGTCGCGCCAGTCCTCGAAGCCGGCGAAGCCGTGCTCTCGCCGGCGCACCGCGCCGCGGTCGATCCAGAGCGTCGCGCGGGTGAGGTTCTCGAGGAACCGCCGGTCGTGCGAGATCAGCACGAAGGCCTTGCGCGTCTGCTTGAGCTGCTCCTCGAGCCAGCCGATGGCGGTGATGTCGAGGTGGTTCGTCGGCTCGTCGAGCAGCATGACCTCGGGGTCCTCGGCCATGAGGCGGGCCAGCGCCGCGCGCCGCCGCTCGCCGCCCGATGCGGTCGAGACGGGGCGGTCGGGATCGAAGCCCAGCCCCTCGCCCGCGGCCTCGACCTTGTACATCTCGGCCGGGCCGAGGTTCGCGGCGGCGAATTCGCCCAGCGTGTCGTAGCCCGAGAGGTCCGGCTCCTGTTCCATGTAGCCGACGCTGGTGCCCGCCGGCACGACGCGCGTTCCGGTGTCGGGCTCGACGAGGCCCGCCATGACCTTCAGTAGCGTGGACTTGCCCGAGCCGTTGCGGCCCACCAGCGCGACGCGGTCGCCGGGCTGAACGTTGAGCGAGAGGTCGGAGAAGACGGGTTCGCCCCCGAAGGTGAGCGAGACGTCGGAGAGTTGCAGAAGCGGTGCCTGAGCCATGCGCGATGCGCTATGGCCGCAGGCGCCCGGCGTCAAGTGCGCGCGGCGGCTCAGCCGGCGATGGCGCGCAGCGCGCGGGCCCGCGCGGGCGGAATCGCGGCGGTCTCGACCCCGGTGAAGACGTGCAGGGTGTTCATCTGCCGGTCCACGACCGCGTGATCGCTCACCCAGCCGCCCATCGACAAGTAGGTGCGCAGCAACGGCGGGATGAGTTTCTGCGCCGCCCGCGCGTCGGAGGGGCCGGGCGCGAATCCCACGACCTCGGGCGCCTTGCGCCCGACGCGCCAGCGCTCGGGCGCGGCGTGACGGCTGGCGAGAAAGGCGAAGGCCGCGGCATAGGGGGCCGGATCGGTGCCGCTGAAACTGGCGCAACCGAAGAGCAGCTGCGCGCCCCGCGCATCGACCAGCGCGGTGATCGCGCCCCATGCGAGGCGCAGGATGTCGGGGTCGGACTGGCCGGGGCGGATGCAGAAGCGCCCCAGCTCCAGAAGCGGGCCGTCGAATCCCTCGAGCCGCCGCAGGTCATAATACTGCCCCGAGTAGCTGTCGCCCATGCCCGTGCCGCTCTCGATCCAGAGGAAGCGGAAGCAGGCCAGCAGCGTGCCGGCTCGCGCATCCTCGATCAGCATGTGACGGCAGCGGGTGTCGAAGGCGTCGGCATCGGGTCCGCCATCGGGCCCGAAGAAGGCGCGCCCGCGCAACGCCTGGGCCGCGGCCACATCGGCCTCGGTCGTCGCCTGCCTGGCCTGCAACCTGCCGCGGGACAACAGCGTCTCCCCCTCTGCCGGCCTCTGCTGCTCGGGGGGCATCGCCGGCCCTCCTACTGTCCGAGGGAGTCGCCGAGAGACAGACGGCCGATGTTGCCGAAGAGCTTGCGGATGAAGCCGATGTCGCCGTCGCCCGATTGCGTGACGCGCCGTGTGAGCGGCACGACGATGCCGTCCTCGAGACCGTAGCGGCTGATGCCCCGCACGACGCCGTCACCGTCGAAGGCGATCTCGACGACCTCGCGGTTCACCACCTCGGGCGCCTGCCAGGCAAAGCTGCGGATCTCGCTCTCGATGTAGTAGAAGCCGCTGTCGTTGAGCACACCCGAGGTCGTCGGCACTCCGACGACGTCCTCGACGGTGCCGCGCGTGTCGATTCCGGGCACGATCTGCTGCAGATCGTCATCCGAGGGTGTGTAGCCGTGGGTGCGGTATTGTGCCGAACAGGCCGCCACCGACAGGACCAGCCCGCCCGCCATGAGCGCGTTTCTCAGCCGTCTTGTCATGGCCCTGCCTCTGCCCCCGCAACTACCCTTGTGTCGACCTTGGCGGCCTTCTATCCCCGATTACATATACATGCCAAGCCGTTCAAGCAAAGGAAGGCACAGGTGGCTGACAGAGACGACGACACCGCCACGCACCGGCTGCGGGTGGCGGCCCTGAAAGCGGGCCGGCCCACGCGGTTCGACTACCGCCCCGACGATGCCGCGCGCGCCGCGCTGGCCGAAAGGCTGGAGCTGCGCGGCCTGCGCAAGGCGCGCCTCGCCGGCGAGATCGCGCCCGAGGGCCGCGACGGCTGGCGGCTCAAGGCGACGCTGGGTGCGACGGTCACGCAGTCCTGCGTGGCAACACTGGAGCCGGTGAGCACGCGCATCGACGAGCCGGTCGAGCGGCTCTACCTGCCGGAGGCGGCCTTCCCGTCCCTCGACGAGGGGTCGGAAACCGAGGTGCCCGAGGACGACGCCGATCCGCTGCCGCAGGTGATCGACCTGCGCGACGTGATGACCGAGGCGCTCTCGCTGGCGCTGCCGCCCTACCCGCGCAGTCCCGATGCCCCCGAGCCCGAGGTTGCCGCGGAGGACGACGCTCCGGACGCCGCCTCCGAGCGGCCGAACCCCTTTGCCCAGCTCGCGGGATTGCGCGACAAGCTGGCAGAGGACGATAACGGCAAGGAGTGACGCGCAGGGGACACGAATCCCCTTGCGTCCGAGCGACAAATCCCTATTTTCGCGCCTTCATCGGAATTCCGGGTTGCCATGCCACGTGCCTTGAGACTATGAGGCCGGGCACACGCCCGACACCAGAACCGGGCAACAAATTGCCCCACACGCGAATGATCGAGGTTGAGACATGGCCGTCCAACAGAACAAAGTATCCAAATCGCGCCGCAACAACCGTCGGGCGCATGACGCCCTCTCCGCGGCCAACCCCAACGAGTGCGACAACTGCGGCGAGCTGAAGCGCCCGCACCACGTCTGCCCGTCCTGCGGCCACTACGCCGAGCGCGAAGTCGTCGCCGCAGCCGACGAGATCGACCTGGACGAAGACGCCGCCTGAACAGCCGAAGGCCCGGTCCCCGCATGAGTCCTCTCTCGGATCACCGCAAGGCGGACGGGCCCTTGGTGCTCTCCATCGACGCCATGGGCGGAGATCGCGGGCCGGCAACCATCGTTGCCGGCCTTGCCACCTTTGCACGCAAGCACGAAGACGTCCGCTTCCTGCTGCACGGCCCCCGGGACGAGCTGCAGGCGCTTGTCGACAAGCGCCCCGCGCTGTCCGGCCGCTGCGACGTGCGCGACGCACCCCGCGTCGTATCGATGGAAGACAAGCCCAGCCACGTCATGCGCAACGGGCAGGACACCTCGATGTGGTCCACGCTCGATTCGGTGCGCGACGGCGAGGCGACGGTTGCCGTCTCCTGCGGCAACACCGGCGCGCTGATGCTGCTGTCGATGGTGCGCCTGCGCAAGCTGCCGGGCGTCAATCGGCCGGCCATCGCGGTGCTCTGGCCCTCGCGCAACCCGCAGGGCTACAACGTCATCCTGGACGTGGGCGCCGATATCCGCGCCGACGCGGACGACCTGCTGAAATACGCCATGATGGGCGCCTCCTATGCGCGCAACGGGCTCTCGCTCGAGCAGCCGCGCGTCGGCCTGCTGAACGTGGGCACGGAGGAGCACAAGGGCCGGACCGAGCTCAAGGCGGCGCATGAACTCATCTCGGCCAATGCCGAGCAGAACGGGTTCGACTTCGTCGGCTTCGTCGAGGGCAGCGATCTGCCCGGAACGCGCTGCGACGTGATCGTCACCGACGGGTTCACCGGCAACATCGCGCTAAAGACCGGAGAGGGCACCGCCTCGCTCATCGGCGACCTGCTGCGCGAGGCCTTCGCCTATTCTCCGCTGTCCCGCATCGCGTCGCTTCTGGCGCTGACCTCGCTCAAGCGCCTGCAGGCCCGGATCGACCCGCGCCGCAAGAACGGCGGCGTCTTCCTGGGGCTCAACGGCACGGTCGTGAAATCTCACGGCGCCGCGGACGCGACGGGTGTGGCAGCCGCCGTCGAACTGGCCTACGATCTGGCCCAATCGGGGTTCGGCGACCGGCTCGCGGCACGCATTGCCGCGGCGGGCGACACGCGCCCCACCGCCGAGGACGGCCCGGCGAACGAGCAGAAAGACGGAACCGACCAATGACGATACGGGCAAAGGTGACAGGGATCGGGCATTATCTGCCCGAGCATGTCGTCCCCAACGCCGAGTTCGAAAAGACCCTCGACACCTCGGACGAGTGGATCCGCAGCCGCTCGGGGATCGAGCGGCGCCACTTTGCCGCCGAGGGTGAAACCACCTCGGACCTCGCCACCAATGCCGCCATGGCCGCGCTGGGCGACGCAGGCCTCACGCCGGCCGATCTCGACGGCATCGTCGTGGCGACCTCGACGCCGGACCTGACCTTTCCCTCCGCCGCCACCATGGTGCAGGCGCGCCTCGGGATGGAGCGCGGATTCGCCTTCGACATCCAGGCGGTCTGCGCGGGCTTCGTCTACGGGCTGGCCAACGCCAACGCGCTGATCGTCTCGGGCACGGCGAAGCGGATCATGGTGATCGGCGCCGAGACCTTCTCGCGCATCCTCGACTGGAACGACCGCTCGACCTGCGTGCTTTTCGGCGACGGCGCGGGCGCGCTGATCCTCGAGGCCTCGGAAGGCGACGGCACCAAGGAGGATCGCGGCGTGCTGTCGGTCGACATCCACTCCGACGGCCGCTTCCGCGACCTGCTCTACGTCGACGGCGGCGTGAGCACGAATTCCATCGGCCACCTGCGGATGGAAGGCAAGGAGGTCTTCCGCCACGCGGTTGCCAAGCTTGCCGCCACCGCGACCACGGCAATGGAGAAGGCCGGCGTCACAACCGACGAGATCGACTGGATCGTGCCGCACCAGGCGAACATCCGCATCATCACCGGCACGGCCAAGAAGCTGGGCCTGCCGATGGAGCAGGTCATCGTCACCGTGCAGGACCACGGCAACACCTCGGCGGCCTCGATCCCGATGGCGCTGTCCGTCGGCAAGGCCGAGGGCCGCATCAAGCCGGGCGACGTGGTCATCACCGAAGCCATCGGCGGCGGCCTGGCCTGGGGCGCGGTGCTGCTGCGCTGGTGATTGCCCCCGTCCGGCGGCGACCTGCCGCCGAAATCGCGGGTCAGGCCCGGCTTTCAAGTACCTGACGTTGACACGGAAAATTGACCGCGCCTATGCTGGCGGAAACTCCGGAGGGACGGGAATGGGTGAAAAGACTCTCACGCGCATGGATCTGAGCGAGGCCGTCTTCCGCGAGGTCGGCCTGTCGCGCAACGAAAGCGCAGACTTGGTGGAATCGGTTCTCCAGCACATGTCCGACGCGCTCGTGCGGGGGGAACAGGTCAAGATCTCGTCCTTCGGCACCTTCTCGGTGCGCGACAAGGCGGCGCGCGTGGGCCGCAATCCCAAGACCGGCGAAGAGGTGCCGATCCAGCCGCGCCGCGTGCTGACGTTCCGCCCCTCGCACTTGATGAAAGAGCGCGTCGCCGACGGCAACAAGGGGTAAGCGGGCATGAGCAAGTCCCGCGACGCCTTCCGCACCATCAGCGAGGTCGCGGAGCTGCTGGACACGCCGGCTCACGTCCTGCGCTTCTGGGAAAGCAAGTTCACGCAGGTCAAGCCGGTGAAGCGCGCCGGTGGTCGGCGGTATTACCGGCCCGGCGACATCGGCCTGCTGGCCGGCATCAAGAAGCTGCTCCACGACGACGGCATGACCATCAAGGGCGTGCAGAAGGTGCTGCGCGAGAAGGGCGTGCGCCATGTCTCGGGCCTCGTGCCCGCGCCGACCGAGGTCGCCGCCGAGGAAGAGGTCGCGGAGATGATCGAGGACGCGCCCTATACGGAGGCCCCCGAGGAAAGCGGCACCGTCCTGCCCTTCGTCGCCCCCGACAGCCCGCCGCGCGCCGAGCCGACTGTGGCCGAGAGTGCCGTCCCGGATCAAGCGGAGGCACCGGAGGCCGCGCCGGCCGAAGATGGAGAGTGGCCAGAGGCGGAGCCGAGCGACACCGATATGCCGACCGAGCCAGTGTCCGACGACGCCTTTGACGCCCCGGAGCCGATTTCGGCCGGGGCCGCGATGCCCCCCGAGATGGCGCCCGAGGCCGAGGACACGCTGGCGGCCGAGATTCCCGGACCTGACGCCGACGACATGCCCGGCGGCCTTGGCGCGCAAGAGTCGCAGGCACCTGAAGCCTCGGATGCGGTGACCGAGAGCGAACCTGCGCTCGGTCCTTACCCCGTCGAGGACACGCCCTCGGCGGTCGCGGAAGCTGAGCAAACACCGACCGACGAGCACGACCACGAGGCTGGTGCGGAAGCCGAGGCCGAAGCCGCGGTCGGTTCCGAACCCACGACATATACCGAGCCTGTAGCCGATGCCGGTGAAGGGGCCGACTCGGATGCCGAAACCTGGCCGGATCTCTTCGGCCGCGGCGAGAGCTCGCCCCCTGCGGCCATGTCCGAAACACCTCCGAACCCCTTGCCCGAGTTCCTGGCCCAGTCGCTCGAGGAGCGCGCGACCGAGACGGGCGAACTGCCCGCCGACACGGCCGAGTCGCCCGAGGTGAACGACGAAGAGGTCGATATGGCCGAACCCGTCGAGGCCGGATTCGACGCGCCGGGCGCGGACAGCGCGCCGGCCGACTCGGACGAATCCGAATCTCCGGAGGCTGCGGCCGAGCCGCCGGACATGCCCGCCCAGACTGCCCAGGCCCCTGCTCCCGCGCCGCTGCCGGAACTGCGCTCGGAGGCCGATCTGCCGACGCCCGCGCCCGGCCCGCTGGCGCATCTGGCGCGGGTCCAGCGGCTCGATCCCGAGCGCGCGGCGGCGCTTGCGCCGCATGTCGCCGCGCTGCGGGCGCTTGTCGAAGGCCGCGCCGCGACCGAGGCCGATTGACCCGCAGACAGGCGCGGATTTCCGCGATTCAGGGCTTGCCCCCGCCGGCGAAAAACAGTATGAACGGGCCTCACAAGTCGGGCTATGGCGCAGCCTGGTAGCGCGTCCGTCTGGGGGACGGAAGGTCGCAGGTTCGAGTCCTGCTAGCCCGACCAATCATCCGACTTGTCACGACAATTTCTCCGACGCGCGGTCGGCGCGGCGGTGCATTTGCGCTCCCCTTCGCGGCGCAGGATTGCTAAGCAGTCCCGAAAACAGGGGACGGACCGCGATGACAGGCGTGCTTGCCAGCCAGCAGATCGAAACGCTGATCGCCGAGGGCGCGATCGACACCGGCGCCCCGCCGGCGCGGGGCCAGGTGCAGCCCGCCAGCCTCGACTTGCGGCTGGGCAGCGAAGCGATCCGCGTGCGCGCCTCCTTCCTCGCGGGCTCAGGACGTCCGGTCGCGGAGCGTCTCGACGAGTTCGAGATGCACCGCGTCGACCTGACCGGCGACGGCGCCGTGCTGGAAAAGGGCTGCGTCTACGTCGTCCCGCTGATGGAGCGCCTCGCCCTGCCCGCCGACCTGTCGGCCGTGGCCAACGCCAAGAGCTCGACCGGGCGGCTGGACCTGCTGACGCGCACGATCACCGATGGCGGCACCGAGTTCGACCGCGTGGCGCCGGGATACACCGGCCCGCTTTATGCCGAGATCTGTCCGCGCAGCTTCTCGGTGCTGGCGCGCTCGGGCATGCGGCTGAACCAGATCCGCTTTCGGCGCGGGCAGTCGGTGCTGGACGACGCGGCACTGCGGGCGCTGCACGACAGCGAGACGCTGGTCGGCGGTGGCCCGGCGCTCATCGACGACGGGCTGGGTTTCTCGGTCGACCTTCAGCCCGCAGAGGGCGCGCTGGCGGGCTGGCGGGCCAAGCGGCACACCGGCGTCATCGACCTCGACCGGATCGGCCACTACGATCCGCTGGAGTTCTGGGACCCGCTGCAGGCCCGGCACGGGCGGCTGATCCTCGACCCCGATGCCTTCTATATCCTCGTGAGCCGCGAGGCGGTCCACATCCCGCCCGCCTATGCCGCCGAGATGGCGCCCTATCTCGCCATGGTGGGCGAGTTCCGCGTGCACTACGCCGGTTTCTTCGATCCCGGCTTCGGCCATGCGGGCGCGGGGGGCACGGGCTCGCACGGGGTGCTTGAGGTGCGGTGCCACGAGGCCCCCTTTGTGCTGGAGCACGGGCAGATCGTCGGACGCCTGGTCTACGAACGCATGGACGAGGTGCCTGCCCAGCTATACGGCGCGGGAATCGCCTCGAACTACCAGGGCCAGGGACTGAAGCTGTCTAAGCACTTCCGCGCGCCCGAAGCGGGCGCCTAGAACTTGATGAAGCGCCGTGCCACGCGTGCGGCCTTCTTTGCGGTCTTCGCCTGCTTGCGCGCACGCTGGCGCTGACGGCGCTCCTCGGGCGTGAGCGGCGCGTCGGCGCCGCGGCGTCCCGGACCCATGGTCTTGTCGATGCCTGCGTTCATGCCGCGGCCCACGGCCCGTCGGACCACCATGCGCGAAATCGTGTTGAAGATACTCATCGCCCGCTCCTATTGCTGCTGATCCGAAGCATAGCCCGGCCTCCGGGAATTTCAGCCCGATGCCTAGAATGCGCAGCATCGGGCCGCGAACGCGCCATGGCCGCCCGGGTTCCCGGCCTTGCCCGACCGGCGGAAGACGGCCAAAACCACATCAAGGCCGCGCGGTTCCTCGCTGATCATAAACACCTTTTTCGCATCGACCGGAACGGTTCTGCACCCCCTGCTGTTGTGACGCCACGAAGGCAGACGCCTTCGCCAACTTGCATCTGTGAGGAGACCCGACATGCAACGCACCAAGACCATTCTGCTGGGCACCGCCCTTGCCAGCCTTGTCGCAGCACCTGTCGCCGCAGCGATGAGCGCCTCGGCCACCACCGACCTGAACCTGCGCACGGGCCCCGGTCCGCAGTACGAGGTGCAGGATGTCATCGCCTCCTCCGACGAAGTCGACGTCATGGGCTGCCTCGACCAAGCCGAATGGTGCGAGGTCTCCTACAACGGCAGCGAGGGCTGGGCCTACTCCGCCTACCTGACGACGCCGGTCGAGGATGAGCCGGTCGTGATCTACGAGAACACGGAACGCCTGGAAGTCGAGACCGTGACCTACGAGGATGACGAAGGCGCCGGCGTCGGCGCGGCAGCTGCAGGCGGCTGGGGCGCGCTGGCAGGCTCGCTGCTGGTCGGTGGCCCGGCCGCCGCTGCCGCAGGCGCCGTGGTCGGTGCCGTCGCGGGCGCCGAGTCGCAGATCGAGGAAAAGACCGTGACCTACGTGGTCGAGAACCCGGTCGAACCGGTCTACCTCAGCGGCGAAGTCGCCACCGGCGCGGGCATTCCGCAAGACATCGAGGTCTACGAGGTGCCGGAGAGCGACTACGCCTACCTCAACGTGAACGAGACGCCGGTCGTGATCGACCCTGAGACCCGTCGCATCGTGCAGGTGGTCCGCTGATCCAAGCCTCTTGAGGGAACGAAGGCCCCCGGTCCGCGCGACCGGGGGCTTTTTTCGGTCAGTCCTCGAACAGCTCGCTCTGACCCTCGGTCGCGTCGTCCTCGTCGTCGTCGTCGCTTTCGGGCCCCGGCGTGCCCGCGCCCGGCGGCGGTCGGTTCTCGAGAAGGCCCGCGGCGCGCAGCTCCTTGAGGCCCGGCAGGTCGCGGGCGTTCTCGAGGCCGAAGTGGTCGAGGAAATCCTCGGTCACCACGAATGTCACCGGCCGCCCCGGCGTCATCTTGCGGCGCCCGAAGCGGATCCACTCCATCTCGAGCAGCTGGTCCACCGTGCCGCGCGAGACGCTCACGCCCCGGATCTCCTCGATCTCGGCGCGGGTGACGGGCTGGTGATAGGCGATGATCGCCAGGGTCTCGATCGCCGCGCGCGAGAGCTTGCGGGTCTCGACCGTCTCCTTCTGCATGAGAAACCCGAGGTCCGGCGCGGTGCGCATCGCCCAGGCGTCGCCCACCCTCACGAGGTGCACGCCGCGCCCCTCGTAGCGCTTGCGCAGGTGCGCCAGCGCCTCGGCCGGGTCCGAGCCGTGCGGCATCCGGTCGGTCAGCTCGCGCACCGTGACCGGCTCGGCCGACGCGAAGAGCACCGCCTCGACCATGCGCTCCTGTTCGCCCATCGGCGGCGCCTCGAAGAGCGACTCGCGCGGGGTGTCGGCCTCGTCGCCGTGATCCTCGGTCTCGTCAGTCATCGTCGTCTTTCCGTCTGCGCAACTCGATCGGGGCGAAGGTCTCGGACTGGCGCAGCTCGGCGCGGCCCTCCTTGACCAGCTCCAGCGAGGCGGCAAAGGTTGCCGCCGTGGCCGAGCGCCACTTGACCGGGTCGCTGTCCCAGCCATCGGGAAGATAGCTGGAAATGTCGGTCCAGGTGCCGGCGAAGCCGATCAGCCCCTTCATGCGGTCAAGGGCCTCTTCCATGGTGTACACGCTGTCGCGGTCCATGACGAAGGGGCGGAATTCGTCGCGGGTGCGGATGCGGGCGTAGCCCTGCATCAGGTCCAGCAGGGTCGCGGTGTAGCGCACCTTGCGCACGCGCTCGACGGTCTCGGGCACGCCGCGGGCGAAGAAGTCGCGCCCCAGCCGGTCGCGCGCCATGAGCCGGGCGGCCACGTCGCGCATGGCCTGCAGGCGTTCCAGCTGGAAGGCCAGGTGCGCGGCCAGTTCCTCGCCCGAGGGGCCCTCTTCCTCCGGGTCGGGCGGTAGAAGCAGCCGCGACTTGAGGTAGGCCAGCCAGGCCGCCATCACGAGGTAGTCCGCCGCCAGCTCGAGCCGCAGCGCCTTGGCCTTCTCCACAAAGGCCAGGTATTGCTGAGCGAGGTTCAGCACCGAGATCTTGCGCAGGTCCACCTTCTGCGTGCGCGACAGCGAGAGCAGCAGGTCGAGCGGCCCCTCGAATCCGTCGACGTCGACGATCAGCGCCTCGGCGGCAAGGCGTTCGGAGACGCTGAGCGTCTCGACGTTCTCGAACTCGTCGTTCATTCAGAGGCGTCCCGGTGACAGCGCCTCAAGCTCCGCCTCGAGCGCCGCGATGTCAACATCGTCGGGCTCGGGACGCGCGGCGAGCGCCGCTTCTGCGCGGGCCTGTGCCGCCTCGGACATCTCGCCCGCCCGCCGCATGAGCGTCAGCATCTCGCGCATCTCGCCATTGCAGTGCAGCACCACGTCGCAGCCCGCCGCGAGCGAGGCAGCCGCCCGGCTGCCCACGTTGCCCTCGAGCGCCTGCATCGAGATGTCGTCGGTCATCAGCAGCCCGTCGAAGCCGAGGTCCTCGCGGATGAGGCGGATCATGCGGTCCGAAACGGTGGCGGCGCGCGTGGCATAGGCCTCGAACACGAGGTGCGCCGTCATGCCGAGCGGCTGGTCGTGGAAGGGACGGAAGGCGGCGAAATCGACGCGCTCCAGCTCCTCCGGACCTGCCGAGATGCGCGGCAGCGCGAGATGGCTGTCCAGCTGCGCGAGGCCGTGCCCCGGCATGTGCTTGATGACCGGGTAGACGCCGCCCTGAGTCAGCCCCTGCGCCACGGCGACGCCGATCTCGACCACCTTGTCGACGCTCTCGCCGTAGCAGCGGTTGCGCAGGAAACGGTGCGTGTCTGGCCGCGCCACGTCGAGCATGGGCGCGCAGTTGCCGTCGATGCCCAGCCCGCGCAGCTCGTGGGCGATGATGCGGTAGCGCAGGAACATGGCCCGGGCGGCCTGGGCGCCGTGCCGCTCGACGTCGTCAAGCGGCGGCAGCCAGTCGCGCGCCAGCGGCGGGCGCAGGCGCTGCACGCGGCCGCCCTCCTGGTCGATGAAGATGGGCGCGTTCCAGCCCACCGCGTCGCGCAGCGCCTCGCAGAGCGCGCGGATCTGGTCGCGGCCGTGCAGGTTCCGCGCGAAGAGGATGAAGCCGAAGGGATTGGCGTCGGCGAAGAAGCGGCGCTCGGCGCCTGTCAGCCGGACTCCCTCGGGCGCGAGGATCGCCGCGCCGAACCGCCCCGTCACCGCGTGGCCACCGGGATGCAGTCCGCGTTCTCGGCCACGAAGGCGGCGCAGAAGCGGCGGGCGTCGGACAGGTCGTCGAAGCCGTGGGCGCGCAGGCGATAGAAGACGCGTCCGCCCGAGGAGGCACGTTCGATGACCATGTCCTTGTCCTCCATGTAGTCGCCGAAGCGCGTGGCGAAGCGTGCCCATTCGGCACGCGCCGTCTCGGGGCTGTCATAGGCGCCGAGCTGCGCGAGCCGCGTGCCCGCCTCGAGCGTGTCGGGATCGATCTCGGAAGGGCCGGAGGGTGCTTCGGGCGTCTCGGGCACGGCGGCGAGCGTGGCGGTGCGCAGCCCCTGCGGCCGCACCGCCGGCCGCAGCGAGCGCACCAGCGCGCCGGCGGGCGCGGGGCCGGTGTCTTCGGTCGCGTCGTCTTCGGCGCCCGAAAGCTCGGTTTTCACCGGCGTATCCTCGCCCGGCTCGAGATCACTGAGCGGCTTGGCATCCGCAGCGATCTGGTCGGCCAGTGCCTGGATCGGATCGACGCCATCCTCGACCGAGGCCGACTTGGCGGCCGCCGCAGCCCGGTCTTCGGTCTCTTCGGTGACATCCTCGGAGGTTGCAGCGCCTTCTTCCGAGGATGCGAGTTCGGGCTGTTCGACCGGCGCAACCACGGCGGGCGAAATCTTGTCCGAGGGGCGCGGCTCGGCCTCGGGGAGGTTTGCCTGGGGCACGTCCTCGTCCGAAAGGCCCGCGGTCTGCGGCGCCAGAAGCAGGCGGTCGGGCACCGGCGTCGCCGTGCCCGTGCCGGCCACGTCGTTCACGGCCAGTCCCTGGTGATCGGCAAGCCGTCCACCGGGGTCCTCGGGTGCGACGCGCATGGGCCCCTCCATCGCCTGGACAACGGGGATGCCGGTGACGTCGCGCATCACCAGCCTGTAGCCCCAGATGCCGACACCGACCATCAGCGCCAGCGATACCGCCGCGCCAAGCCAGTTGGCCATGTTCGCCAGTCTACGCCCGGTCGGGGCCTCGACCGGCCCGTCATAGGTGAAATCCGCCATCACTGCCTCGCTGCGCCCCGGGACGGTTGGTCCGCCCTTGAAGGGTCTGTCCAGGTTCTTGCCCGAACCCCGGGGCGACGCGGCTTTGTGCCTTAGCGCATTTCTTCCGCCGGGGTCACGCCAAGGATACCAAGACCGGCGGAAATGACAACCGCGGCGGCCCGTGCCAGCGCGATTTTGCTCTGGCTGGCGGCAACGTCATCCTCCTGCAGGAACCGCAGTTCCGGCACGTCATGACCCTTGTTCCAGAGCGCATGCAACTCGGAGGCCAGCTCGTTGAGCCAGATCGCCACCTTGTGCGGCTCGTGCCCGCGCGCGGCGATCTCGACAAGACGTGGCCACTCGGCGATCTTCTTTGCGAGCCCCTGCTCGGCCTCGTGCGCGCGCAGGGCCGGATCGGCCTGTGCCAGCGCCGCGTCCGAGACGTCGATGCCCGCCGCCTGCGCCTTGCGCATCACCGAGCAGACGCGGGCGTGGGCGTATTGCACGTAGAACACCGGGTTGTCGCGCGACTGCTCGACCGCCTTGTCGAAGTCGAAGTCCAGCGGCGCGTCGTTCTTGCGGGTCAGCATGACGAAGCGCGTCACATCGGGGCCGACCTCCTCGAC
Organism: Salipiger mucosus DSM 16094; assembly: GCF_000442255.1. GTDB lineage: Bacteria > Pseudomonadota > Alphaproteobacteria > Rhodobacterales > Rhodobacteraceae > Salipiger > Salipiger mucosus. The sequence continues at coordinate 658,766 of NZ_KE557274.1, forward strand.
CACGTCGCGCAGGGTCACGAAAGTGCCGGCGCGCTTGGACATCTTGAACGGCTCGCCGTTCTTGAAGAGCTTCACCAGCTGGATCAGCTTGATGTCGAGCGGCGTCTTGCCGTCAGACAGCGCCGAAACCGCCGCCTTCATCCGCTTGACGTAGCCGCCGTGATCGGCGCCGAAGACATCGATGAGCTGATCGTAGCCGCGCTGCACCTTGTCGTAGTGATAGGCGATGTCGGGCGCGAAATAGGTCCAGGCGCCGTCCGATTTCATGATCGGCCGGTCGACGTCGTCCCCATGCTCGGTCGACTTGAAGAGCGTCTGTTCGCGCGGCTCCCAGTCCTCGGGCTTCTTGCCCTTGGGCGGCTCGAGCACGCCGCGATAGATCAGGCCCTTGTCGCGCAGGCTCTCGATCGCGGATTCGATGAGGCCGGTGCCGTAGAGCGACTTTTCCGAGAAGAAGCTGTCCATCTCGACGTTCAGCAGGCGCAGGTCCTCGCGGATGATCTCCATCATCGCATCGGTCGAGAACTCGCGGACGTACTCCAGCCAGACGGACTCGGGCTGGTCGACGTACTTGTCGCCGACGAGGTTCTTGAGCGCCTCGCCCACCGGGATCAGGTAGTCGCCCGGGTAGGTGCCGTCGGCGAACTCGACCGTGTGCCCCTGCGCCTCGAGGTAGCGCAGGTAGACCGACCGCGCGAGCACGTCGACCTGTGCCCCGCCGTCGTTGATGTAGTATTCGCGCGTGACGTCATAGCCCGCGTAGTCGAGCAGCGAGGCCAACGCATCGCCGAAGACCGCGCCGCGGGTGTGGCCTACGTGCAGCGGCCCGGTCGGGTTGGCCGAGACGTACTCGACGTTGACCTTCTCGCCCTGCCCCAGCGTCGAGCGGCCGAAATCGGCGCCCTGCGTCAGCACCGTTTCCGGAAGGCCCTGCCAGACCGTGGGCGCGAGGCGCAGGTTCAGGAAGCCCGGGCCCGCCACCTCGGCCGAGGCGATGCGGTCGTCGGTGCCCAGATGCGCGGCCAGCGCCTCGGCGATGTCGCGGGGTTTCTTCTGCGCGGGCTTGGCGAGCACCATGGCGGCATTGGTCGCCATGTCGCCGTGCAGCGGATCGCGCGGCGGCTCCACCGTCACGGGCGCGGTGTTCAGGCCCTCGGGCAGGACGCCCTCGGACTGCAGCGCCTCGATCGCCTCCAGGACGCGCGCGCGGATGTCGGTGAAAAGGTTCATGCGGACAGTCTCCATGCCATCGGCGTCCCTCTACCACGCTGACCTGCGGGGTCAAACGTCACGCGCGGGGTGGCGACCGCTCGCGCGCTCACTCGGCCTTGAGCGTGTCGCGGCCCTCGGGGTCGCGGCGGTCCTCCTTGCGCTCAAGCCGCTTGGGCGCCATGGCCAGAAGGCGCGTGCCCTCGGTCTCCTTGGGCTCGGTCTCGGGGCCCAGCAGGCGCAGCGTGCCGTTGGGGCCAAGGTCGGCAATGGGAACCGCGGCGGGATGGCATTCGCGCCAGTCCTGCAGGGTGAACGCCTTGGACAGCGTGGTGCTGCGGAACTCCCAGTCCTCGGCCAGCCGCGCGTTGGCCTCGAAGTAGGTGTCGTTCGCCCCGATCGCCTGTCCGCCCAACGTCGCCGGAAGCGCGTGCCGGGCCGAGGCCTGCCGCACGCGCTTGAGCTGGAAGACGTTCTCGCGGCCGAATTCCGGCGCGAGGTCGGTCGCGACCAGCGTGTTGTAGGCGTCGTTGTCCGTGGCGGCGACGATCTTGTCGTAGCTCACGAGATCGACACGGTCCTCGGCCGCTTCGGACAGGATGTCGCCCCAGAAGGTGTCGAGCCCCTCCTCGCGCGCCATGCGCAGGTGGGCGTGGTTTGGGTCGGCCACCATCACCGGCAGATCGAGTTCCTTCAGCACCGCGGCCAGCGCGGTCGACCAGCGCGAGCCGCCGACGATCAGCACGCCCGGCGTCTCGGTCGCGTTGAGCCCCAGCGCACGGGCCAGCGGCGTGAGCGTGAAGCCGTGCAGCACCACCGTCGCCGCGACCAGCGCGAAGGCCAGCGGCGCCACGCGGGACCCGTCCTCGAAGCCGAGCGCGGCCAGCCGTTCGCCAAAGAGGCCGGCCACGGCCACAAGCACCACGCCGCGCGGGCCGGTGAAGGCCACCAGCAGCCGCTCGCGCCAGGTGATGTTGGAGAAGGCCAGCGAGACCAGCACCGGCAGCGGGCGCGCGACGAGGATCACGACCACGACGAAGGCCAGCGCCGTCCAGTCCAGCGTCATCAGCGTCTCGAGGCTCATGTTCGCGGCCAGCAGGATGAAGACGCCCGAGACCAGCAGCACCGTCGCGTGCTCCTTGAAGCGGCGCATCTCGACGTAGCTGGGCAGCCCGGCATTGGCGATCCACAGGCCCATGACCGTGACCGCCAGCAGCCCGGATTCGTGCAGCAGGTGGTCCGAGACCGCGAAGACCCCCAGCAGCAGCACGAAGAGCACCGGCACCTTCATGTATTCCGGCACCAGCGCGTTGCGGAAGGCCCGCACGAGGCCCCAGCCCGCCGCCGCGCCGAGCACCAGCGCCGTGGCGACACCCAGCGTGAGCTGCGCCAGCGCGTGGCTCAGCGAGGTCGCATCGGCCAGAACCACGACCAGTTCGAAGGCCAGCACGGCCGCCAGCGCGCCCACCGGGTCGTTGACGATGGCCTCCCAGTGCAGCAGCGCCGCGGGGCGTTTCTTCAGCCGCGCCTGCCGCAGCATCGGTGCGATCACCGTCGGGCCCGTGACGATCATGATGCCGCCGAAGACCGCCGAGGTCGGCCAGCTCAGCCCGGCGATCCAGTGCAGCGCGGCTGCACTGGCGGCCCAGCCCAGCGGCGCCCCGATCAGCACCAGCCGCCGCACGCCCGTGGCCGCGTCGCTGAGCGACTTCAGGCTCAGCGACATGCCGCCCTCGAAGAGGATGATCGCCACGGCGATGGCCACCATGGGCTGCATCAGGAAGCCGAACTGCTCGGAGGGCGTCAGCAGGCCCAGCCCCGGCCCGACCGCGAGGCCCGCCAGCAGCATCAGCACGATGGCGGGAAGCCGCAGTTTCCACGCAAGCCACTGCGAGCCCACGCCAAGCGCGCCCACCAGCGCAAACCCAAGAACCGGGTCCAGCCCGGCACTCGCCGCAGTCGCCATGAATGTCGTCCCTCTTTCGTTCTCCGCGCCGCGGCGCGCCTCATCAGATGACGCGGAGACCGCCGCTGTCCAGTCCTTACGGAGCCCGCGGGGCTAGCCCGCCTCGCGCAGGATATCGCGACCAGTGAGTTTCGCGTGGCTCTGCAGTGCGAAACGGTCGGTCATGCCGGCGATGTAATCTGCCACCAGCCGAGCGAGCTGCGCCTCGTCGCGCGCGGCCTCGATCTCGCCCCGCCAACGCTGCGGCAGCAGGCTCGGGTCGGCCATGTAGAGCGGAAAGAGCTCCTCGACGGCCTGCGTGACCCGCTCGCGGATCACCATGACCGCGGGCGCGCGGTACATCCGCCGGAAGAGGAAGTCGCGAATCTCGCGAATGTCGCGCCACATCCCGTCCGAGAAGGCGATGACCGGACGCCCCAGCCGGCGGATCTCGTCCGCCGAGCCGGGCGCCGCGTCGTCGAGCAGGCGGCGGCTTTCGTCGATCAGGTCCGAGACCATGTAGCCGAAGACCCGGCGCAGCGCCTCGTGCCGGCGGCGGTAGGATTCGAGCCCAGGGTAGAGCCGGTCGACCTCTGCATAGGCGGTCGAGACCAGCGGCAGGTGGGCGATGTCGTCTTCCGTGAAGAGCCCCGCCCGCAACCCGTCGTGCAGGTCGTGGTTGTTGTAGGCCACGTCGTCGGCCAGTGCCGCCACCTGCGCCTCGGCGCTGGCGTGGGTGTCGAGTTCCAGATCATGTTGGGCGTTATATTCGGCCAGCGCGACCGGCACCTCGCCCGTCACCGGACCGTTGTGCTTGGCGATGCCTTCGAGCGTGTCCCACGTGAGGTTCAGCCCGTCGAACTCGGCATAGTGCTTTTCCAGCAGGGTGACGATCCGCAGCGTCTGGGCATTGTGATCGAAACCGCCGTAGGGCGCCATCAGCGCGGCCAGCGCATCCTCGCCGGTGTGGCCGAAGGGCGTGTGACCCAGGTCGTGCGCCAGCGCCACCGCCTCGGTCAGGTCGGTGTTCAGCCCCAGCGCGTTCGAGATCGTGCGCGCCACCTGCGCCACCTCGATCGAATGCGTGAGCCGCGTGCGGTAGAAATCGCCCTCGTGCTCGACGAAGACCTGCGTCTTGTGCTTGAGCCTGCGGAAGGCCGAGGAATGGATGATCCGGTCGCGGTCCCGCTGGAAGCACGAGCGGAAGGCGCTCTCCTCCTCGGCCACGCGCCGGGGCCGCGCCCCCGAGGGCTCGCATGCGTAGATCGCCATCGGCGTCGTCCCTATCCTGCGCGGCACCGGATCGTTGCGCCCGGTTGCCGCCTGTCCCGCGCGTTCATATATTACGGTCATCGCAGGAGATAAACCGCCGAGGACATCATGCAGATACCGCCGAAAGTGACCGACCGCGCCTATGCCCGCCTCTCCGAGATCGGCGCCGCGCAGCAGGGCAAGGTGCTGCGCGTGGCCGTCGAGGGCGGCGGCTGCTCGGGCTTCCAGTACGAGATCAAGCTCGACGACCCCTCCGACGACGACCTCGTGCTCGAGCATTCGGGCGAACGGGTGGTGGTCGACTCGGTCTCGCAGCCCTTCCTCGCCGGCGCGGTGATCGACTTCACCGAGGAACTGATCGGCGCGCGTTTCACCATCGAGAACCCGAACGCCACCAGCTCCTGCGGCTGCGGAACCAGCTTTTCCATGTAATGGCAACGCGTTGCGCGTCACTTTTCGCGCAGCGCACTACCCTGTCCCGCACCCTGCAGGATGACGCGGCACCGGGGATCTCGCGCCCTTGTCAGCGCGCCCCGGCTGGGCGATAGCTGTCCCGCCCCCAACGGAGACCGCCGCATGAAGATCGCCACCTTCAACATCAACGGCATCAAGGCCCGCGCCGAGGCCCTCGGCAACTGGCTGGACGAGGCGCAGCCCGACGTCGCGCTGCTGCAGGAAATCAAGTCGGTGGACGAGAACTTCCCGGCCGAGCTCTTCGAGGACCGCGGCTACAACGTGGTGACCCACGGGCAGAAAAGCTTCAACGGCGTCGCGATCCTGTCCAAGCTCCCGCTCGAGGACGTGAGCCGCGGGCTGCCCGGAGACGACGAAGACGAACAGGCCCGCTGGATCGAGGCCACCGTCACCGGCGAGCGGCACGCGGTGCGGCTCTGCGGGCTCTACCTGCCCAACGGCAACCCGGCGCCGGGGCCGAAATACGACTACAAGCTCGCCTGGATGGAGCGACTCGAGGCGCGCGCCCGCGCGCTCCTGTCCGAAGAGACACCGGCGCTCATGGCCGGCGACTACAACGTCATCCCCCAGCCCGAGGACGCCGCACGCCCCGACGCCTGGAAAAACGACGCGCTCTTCCTGCCGCAGACCCGCGCCGCCTTCCGCCGGATCGTGAACCTCGGCTTCACCGAGGCCTTCCGCGCGCGCCATCGCGGCCCGGGGCACTACAGCTTCTGGGACTACCAGGCCGGCGCCTGGCAGAAGAACAACGGCATCCGCATCGACCACCTGCTGATGACGCCCGCCTGCGCCGACCTCATGACCGATTGCGCCATCGACCGCGAGATCCGCGGCCGCGACAAGCCCTCGGACCACGTCCCCGTCTGGGTCGAGCTCGCCGCCTGAGGCCCCGCCCCCCTGGCCCGGACGCGACCCGGCCTGCGCGCCGCTTGCGTCCGGCGCGCTCGGGCCCTACATCTCGCATGACCAGACGACAGAAGCCGGAGACCCCGACATGGCCATCGAAGCGACGGAGATCGAGCAGCTCATCAGAGCCGCCTTTCCCGATGCAAGCATCACCATCACCGACCTTGCCGGCGATGGAAATCACTATGCGGCCGAGGTCATCGACGAGAGCTTCCGCGGCAAGAACCGCGTGCAGCAGCAGCGCGCGGTCTATTCCGCCCTGAAGAGCAAGATGGACGGCAACCACGGCGAGCTGCACGCGCTCGCCCTCACCACCAAGGCGCCCGACTGAGCGCCCTGCCAGGTGCGGCCCGCCGGCCGGCACCGCAACCCGCTGCGCCGCTCGAGGCGCGCGACGAGGAGACCGATATGACCGATACGACCGACGCGAAGACCCGGATCGACGAGACGGTGAAGGCCAACGACGTGGTGCTCTACATGAAAGGCACCAAGACCATGCCGCAGTGCGGCTTCTCGAGCCGCGTGGCCGGGGTGCTGAACTACATGGGCGTCGACTACACCGACGTGAACGTGCTGTCCGACGACGCCATCCGCCAGGGCATCAAGGACTACTCCGACTGGCCGACGATCCCGCAGCTCTACGTGAAGGGCGAATTCGTCGGAGGCTGCGACATCATCACCGAGATGACCCTCTCGGGCGAGTTGGACCAGCTGCTCGAGCAGAACGGCGTCGGCTACGACAAGGACGCCGCCGAGAAGATCCGCGAGGCCAATGGCTGATCGCGCCCACCGGCCGGCAGGCGGCACGCCCGCCCCGGCCGGGCTGCACATCGCCGGGGCGGAAACGCCCGGCGACCTCGAGGCGGTGCGCGCCCTCTGCTGGGCCTACCGCGATTTCCTGCTCGACGACGACCCGTCCATGCGGGAAACGCTCCTCACCTTCTATCCCGAAGACCGCTACCGCGCGCTGCTCGACCGGCTGCCAGAGGGGCATGACGCGATACTGCTCGCGCGGCGGGGCGGCGTACCCGTCGGCTGCGGCATGATCCACCCGCTCTCCAGCGATGCGACGGAGGTCAAGCGCCTCTACGTCGCGCCCGATGCCCGCGGCCACGGCGTGGCACAGGCGCTGATGGAGGCCCTCATCGCCCGGGCAAGCGACACCGGCTACCGGATGATCCGCCTCGACACGGCCATGACCCTGCACGCCGCCCGGCGGCTCTACGACCGCATGGGCTTCCGCCGGCGCAACGCCTGCTACGAGGTGCCCGAGATCGCCCGCCGCAAGCTCTGCTTTTTCGAGATGCCGCTCGCCTGACGGCCGCGCCGCCGCCTCAGCTGCCCGGCGTCGCCTCCTGGTAGACGCCCTGCTCCTTCAGCGCGTCCATGACCTCCTTCGGCATGTAGGTCTCGTCGTGCTTGGCCAGGATCTCGCTCGCCTCGAAGACGCCGTTCACGTAGCGCCCCGTGCCCACCATGCCCTGGTTCTCGGAAAAGAGATCCGGCAGCACGCCGGAGAAGACGACCGGCACCGAGGCGCCGCCATCGGTCACGGAAAAGCGCACCTCGTGCCCCTGCCCCCGCACGACCGACCCTTCCTCGACCAGCCCCCCGATGCGGAAGGTCTCGTTCGGCGCGGGCGGTTCTTCCATCACCTGGCTGGGCGAGCGGAAGAAGTTGATTCCGTCGCGCATGGCGTATCCGATCAGCGCGGTGGAAATCACCAGCGCCACGGTGGCCATTGCGATCACCTGCACGCGGCGCGTCTTCTTCAGCGACATCAGCGACATCCGGGCCTCTCTCTCACCTGGATCGGGGCCGCGGCCCCGCTTCTGGCAACTATATGACATCCCCACCCCGGAATGTAAGTGAGCGAGATCAATTTGCCGTCAGGCCGCCCGCAGCCCCCGCAGCTTCTTCTGGCCCAAATATCCCGGACGAGCGCGAGAGGCAGAGCCTCTCGCCGGCGGCGCCCACGCCGCCGAACCCCGCCTCAGGCCGCCTCGAAGCTGATCGGCCGCCGCAGGAAACGCGTTGCGTGGCGCGAGACGACAGCCGGGTCGCCGGTGGTCAGGAAACGCCCGCCCTCGCCGGTGCCGTACATGTCCGGGTGCCGCACGAGGTAGTCGGCCAGCGACGCGGCCACCAGCTTCGCCTGCGAATAGACCGCGACCTCGGGGCCAAGCGCCTCGCGGAAGACGTCTTCCAGAAGCGGGTAATGCGTGCAGCCCAGGATCGCCGCCTGCGGATGCGGCATCTTGCGCCGCAGCGCGTCGACATGACTGCGCACCAGCGCCTCGGCGAGGATCATGTCGCCCTCCTCGATGGCGTCCACCAGCCCGCCGCAGGCCTGCGCCTCGACGTCAACGCCGATCGCGCGGAAGGCCAGCTCGCGCTGGAAGGCGCGGCTGCGCACCGTGGCGGGCGTCGCGAAGAGCGCCACGTGCTCGACCGCCACCTCGCGCGGCGGGGAATTGTCGCCCCACTGACGCTCGGTCATCGCCTCGATCAGCGGCACGAAGACGCCCAGCACCCTCTTGTCGCGCGGCAGCCAGGTCTCCTGCATCCGCCGCAGCGCGGCGGCGCTGGCGGTGTTGCAGGCCAGGATCACGAGGTCGCAACCCGCCTCCCAGAGCCGCTCCACGGCGGCGGTGGTGAGCTGGTAGATGTCGTCGGCCTCGCGCACGCCATAGGGCGCGTTGCGGCTGTCGGCGAAATAGACGAAGGGCACCTCCGGCAGCCGCTCCTGCACCGCGTCGAGCACGGTCAGCCCGCCAAGCCCGGAATCGAAAATGCCTACCGCCATCTGCCCGCCTCCGCGCCGCGGTTCAGACCCGCGGCTTGTGTCCTGCCTCGAACTCGAAGCCGTAGTCGAGCGAGTCGAGCGGCCTCGGGGACAGGTCATACGTCGCTTTGCGCAGGAAATCCATCAGCGCCCGCGCGTCCCCCGCCCGGGCGGCGATCTCGCCGGCGGGAATCGCCTCTCCGATCACCATGCGCACGGGCCGGTCGACACGTTTGCGGAACTCCTGCATCAGGAGCCCCATGCGCAGCGTGTAGTGCAAATGGCTCGCAAGCTGGAACAGCCGCGAGTTGTGACCGTCGAAGTAGACCGGCACCACCGTCGCCCCGGACTTCGCCACCATCCGCGCGGTGAAGCTGCGCCAGCCCGGGTCCATCGGGTGCGCAAAGGGCCGCGCGGCGGTCGAAACGGTCCCGCCCGGAAAGACGCCCAGGCAGCCACCCTGCCCCAGGTAGTCGAGCGCCACCCTGCGGGTCGCGAGGTTCTCCTGGACCGCGGCGCGGGTGCCGTCGAAATTCACCGGCAGGATCACCCGGTCCAGTTCCTGCGCCTTGCGGAAGACCTGGTGGGCGAGGATGCGGAAATCCCCGCGCACGATCGACAGGATATGCCCCAGCATGAGTCCGTCGAGGATGCCGTAGGGATGGTTGGCGATGACGATGAGCGGCCCCTGTGCGGGCAGGTTCGAAAGCCCGCCGCGCAGGATGTCGAGGCTGAGGCCGTAGCGCGCGACCATGACCTCCCAGAAATCTCGGCCCGAGGCGATCTCGCGCTCGTAGCCCTCTGCCCGGCGGATCAGGCCGATGCGGCCGGTCGCGTTCTCCATGAAGCGGATCATGGCCCGGCCCGGCCGGGTCTGTGCGGAATGGGCGTAGGAAATGTCGCGCGCGGCGTGACGCCTGTCAGGCATCGGGGTGGTCTCCGGACGAATCGATGCGGGTGAGGTCCGGACCTTCTGACCCGACTTCATGACACTTGCGTGACCTTTCCGTGTCGGGCGGGACCACGCCGGCAGCGGACTGCCGGCGCGGGTCTTGCATCGAGGCGCTTACTCCGCCGCCTGCGCCATGGGCGTGCCACCCTGGCGGATTGCGGCGAGCAGTTCCTCGCGCCGCTTGGCGGCCTTGCGCTGGTTCTCTTCCTTGACCGGGCCGAAGCCGCGGATCTGCAGCGGAAGCTCGGCCAGCGCGATCACCGCGTCGCGGGTCTCGGGCGTGAGACTGGGCATCACCTCGGCCATGTCGGTCTCGTACTGGGTGATCAGCGCGCGCTCCATCTTCCGCTCGGCCGTGCGGCCGAAGGGATCGAGCGGCGTGCCGCGCAGCTTCTTCAGCTTCGACAGCACCCCGAAGCCGCGCATCATCATGCCTTCGCCGAAGCGCTTCTTCTGCGGCCGACCGTCGGCCCCCTCCTTGGAGAGCATCGGCGGCGCGAGGTGGAAGGTCATGCGGAAGTCGCCCTCGAACTGCTCCTTGGCCTTTTCGCGGGTCTCGAGGTGCAGGCGCGCGACCTCGTACTCGTCCTTGTAGGCCAGCAGCTTGTGGTAGCCCTTGGCCACGGCCTCGCGTAGGGCCTTGTCCTCGATGCCATCGACCATCTCGCGGTATTTCCGCGACAGCCGCTTGCCCTGGTACTTGACCAGGTGATCGGCGCGGAAGTCGATCTTCTCGTCGACCGACTTCGGCTTCTCGACGACCTGCGGCTCGGCCACGCGGGCCGCCTGCTCGGGATGCAGCGCCGCCCAGCGGCCGATCTCGAAGGCCCGCAGGTTCTTCTCGACCGCGGCGCCGTTCAGCTCCACCGCCTGAGCGATGGCATCGTGCGGCACCGGGATCAGACCGCGCTGCCAGGCCGCGCCGAAGAGCATCATGTTCGAGAAGATCGAGTCGCCCATGGTCGCGCTTGCCAGCTCGGAGGCGTCGATCAGCATCAGCGCATCCTTCAGCCGCGACTCAAGAGACAGCTCCAACCGGTCGGCCGGCAAGGAGAATTCCGTATCGCGGGTGAAGTCGCCGGTGATGATCTCGTGGCTGTTGACCACGGCACCGGTGCGTCCCGACCGGGTAAGCCCCAGCGTCTTGGACCCGGCGCTGACCACGAGGTCACCGCCGATCAGTGCGTCCGCCTCGCCGGTGGCGACCCGGATCGCGCTGATGTCCTCGGGCGTCTCGGCGATACGCAGGTGGATGTGCACCGCGCCGCCCTTCTGGGCGAGGCCGGCCATCTCCATCATGCCGGCGCCCAGGCCCGCGATCTGCGCCGCCTGTGCCAGAACCGCGCCGATGGTCACCACGCCGGTGCCGCCCACGCCCGTGATGACGAGGTTGTGCGTCCCGTCGATCGCCGGAAGCTTGGGCTCGGGCATGTCGGGCAGTTCGAGGTCGGTGGTGCCGGCCTTCTTCACCTTGGCGCCCTCGACGGTCACGAAGGAGGGGCAGAAGCCCTTGAGGCAGGAAAAGTCCTTGTTGCAGGCCGACTGGTCGATGGCGCGCTTGCGCCCCAGCTCGGTCTCCTCGGGGACGATGGCCACGCAGTTCGACTGCACGCCGCAGTCGCCGCAGCCCTCGCAGACGTCGGTGTTGATGAACACGCGCTGGTCCGGGTCCGGAAACTTGCCACGCTTGCGGCGGCGGCGCTTCTCGGCGGCGCAGGTCTGGATGTAGAGGATCGCCGTCACGCCCTGCTTCTTCGCAAAGGCCCGCTGCACGTCCTCCATCTCGGCACGCTCATGCTTTTCAATGCCTTGCGGGAAGACGCTGAAGTCAGGCTCTTCCTTCTGGTCGTAGACGACGGCCAGGTCGCGCACGCCCATGGCGAGCAGTTCGCGCGCGATGCGGTCGGCCGAGAGATCGCCCTCGTTCCCCTGACCGCCGGTCATGGCCACGGCGTCGTTGTAGAGGATCTTGAAGGTGATGTTCGTGTCCTGCGCGAGCGCCGCGCGGATCGACTGGATGCCCGAGTGGTTGTAGGTGCCGTCGCCCACGTTCTGGAAGACGTGCTGCGTGTTCGAGAACGGCGCCTCGCCGATCCAGTTGGCACCCTCGCCGCCCATGTGTGTGTAGCCGGAGGTGTTCCGATCCATCCACTGCACCATGTAGTGACAGCCGATGCCGGCATAGGCCCGGCTGCCCTCGGGCACCTTGGTCGAGGTGTTGTGCGGGCAGCCTGCGCAGTAGTACGGCAGGCGCGTGGCCAGGTCCTCCGCGTTGTCGGCTTTTCGAGCCTCGTCAACGCTTTGCAGGCCGGCCTTGATGCCGTCGGTGTCGCGGCCTTCCTCGATGAAGACCTTCCCCAGCTTCTCGGCGATCCACACGGGATCGAGCGCGCCACGCGTCGGGAACAGCTCCTCGCGGTGCATGCCGCCAGCGCCGCCCTTGTACCAGCCGTAGACGCGGCGGCCGCGGCGGTCATCGAAGAGCGCTTCCTTGATCTGCACCTCGATGAGCTTGCGCTTTTCCTCGACCACGACGATCAGGTCGAGCCCCTCGGCCCAGTCGTGGAAGCTCTGCATGTCGAGCGGGAAGGTCTGGCCCACCTTGTAGGTGGTGATGCCCAGCCGCTCGGCCTCGTTCTCGTCGATGTTGAGCAGGCGCAGCGCGTGTTCGAGGTCGAGCCAGTTCTTGCCCGCGGCCACGAGGCCGATCTTGGCGCCCGGCTTGCCCCAGATGCGCTTGTCCATGCCGTTGGCACGGGAAAACGCCTCGGCGGCATAGCGTTTGTGGTCGATCATCCGCGCTTCCTGCGCGTGGGGCGAGTCGCCCAGGCGGATGTTGAGCCCGCCCTCGGGCAGGTCGATTTGCGGCAGGACGAGCTGCATGCGGTCCGGCCGGCCATCGACCACCGAGGTCGCCTCGACCGTGTCCTTCATGGTCTTGAGCCCGACCCACAGGCCGGCGAAACGCGACAGCGCGTAACCGTAGATGCCGTAGTCGAGGATTTCCTGCACGCCGGCGGGCGAGACCACGGGCATGTAGGCATCGACCATCGCCCATTCGGACTGGTGCAGCACGGTCGAGCTTTCGCCGGTGTGGTCGTCGCCCATCGCCATGATGACACCGCCGTTGGGCGAGGTGCCGGCCATGTTGGCGTGACGCATCACGTCGCCCGAGCGGTCGACGCCCGGGCCCTTGCCGTACCACAGGCCGAAGACGCCGTCGTACTTGCCCTCGCCGCGCAGCTCGGCCTGCTGCGCGCCCCAGAGCGCCGTGGCGGCGAGGTCCTCGTTCAGGCCCTCGCGGAAGAGGACGTCCGCCTCGGCAAGGTGTTTCTCGGCACGCCGCATCTGCATGTCGACGGACCCCAGCGGGGATCCGCGGTAGCCGGTGACGTAACCGGCGGTGTTCAGGCCGGCGGCACGGTCGCGTGCCTTCTGCATGAGCATCAGGCGCACCAGTGCCTGCGTACCGTTCAAAAGGACCGGGCTCTTCGACAGGTCGAAGCGGTCGTTCAGGGATATCTGTTGCTTGGCCATAGGCGCCTCCCAACGCTTACTGCTTAAAGGTAGGGCAGATTTGCATGGATGTTAGGTCATATATGTTGACCTGAACAGGGACTTTTTCGTGAAAGTCGGGGTATCGGTTAGGATGCCAATTGATTAACCAATCGTGTCGTATACATCGGCCGCGAACTGGGAAAGTTACGGATATGGACTGGGACAAGCTGCGAATCTTTCACGCCGTGGCCGACGCCGGCAGCCTCACGCATGCCGGCGACGCGCTGCATCTGTCGCAATCGGCGGTGTCGCGGCAGATCCGCTCGCTCGAGGAATCGCTGAACACGACGCTCTTTCACCGCCACGCCCGCGGGCTGATCCTGACCGAGCAGGGCGAGCTTCTGTTCGATGCGACGGCCGCCATGGTCAAGCGCATCGACGCCGCGACCGCCCGCATCCGCGACAGCGAGGAAGAGGTCTTCGGCGAACTCAAGGTCACCACGACCCACGGCTTCGGCGTGCTCTGGCTGGCACCGCGACTCATCAAGCTCTACGAGAAGTACCCCGACCTGAAGGTCGACCTCATGCTCGAGGAGCGCGTGCTCGACCTGCCCATGCGCGAGGCCGACGTCGCCATCCGCATGAAGGAGCCCAGCCAGGCGGACCTGATCCGCAAGCGGCTGATGTCGGTGCGCATGCGGCTCTACGCCTCGCCGACCTACCTCGCGGAACGCGGCCAGCCGCAGACGCTCGAGGAACTCGCCGATCACCGGCTGATCTGCCAGAATCCCGCCTCGGCGCAGGTCACGGCCGGCAAGGCGCTGGTGCAGGAACTGCTGACCTACGACATCCAGACCTCGCTCACGGTGAACAACTACTTCGGCGTGCTGCAGGCGGTGGTCGCGAATCTCGGCATCGGCGTGCTGCCCGACTACATCATCGAGGATTTCCCCTCGGTCGTGCGGGTCCTGCCCGAGGTCGAGGCCTCCGAGGTGCCGGTCTTCCTCGCCTACCCCGAGGAGCTGCGCCACTCCAAGCGCGTGGCCGCCTTCCGCGACTTCGTCCAGGACGAGATCTTTGCCCACCGTCGCCAGCTGCGGGCCATGGGCGCCGAGTGATCCCGACAGCCATGCACATGGCGCATGACGGGAATGATGTCACTTGGGCCAACTCAGCCTTGATCGACTCGCAACTGATAACATATTCGGCAGCAGAAGCTTGAAGCGCCCTTTGGCGCATCATCTTCAACCTCCCTGTTGGACTTCGGCCGAGCTTTGTGCTCGGCCTTTTTTTTTGGCCATGCGCTGGCCCTATCCGGATTCGTGGGTATCTGGTCTCCCGACGCGAGGAGTAGCCCCATGACAGACACCACCGATACCGCACCAAACGCCGCGCAGCAGGCCTTCTGGAGCACCGGCCCGGGGCAGCACTGGGTGCGGCTCCACCGCGAGCTCGACACGCTCCACACGCGGCTCACGGACCTGATCCTGCAGGCGGCGCGGCCGCAGCCTGGCGCGCGCGTCGTCGACATCGGCTGCGGCGCCGGTGCCGTGGCGATCGCCGCGGCGCAGCAGGTCGGCCCCTCGGGGCATGTTCTCGGCCTCGACATATCCGAGCCGCTGATCGAGGTGGGGCGCGACCGCGCCGCGTCCCTCGCCTGCGCGCCAGATTTCACCGTCGCCGATGCCCAGACCTGGGCGCACGAAGGCGCGCCCTTCGATCTGTGCCTCTCGCGGATGGGGCTGATGTTCTTCGCAGACCCGGTGGCGGGCTTTGCCAACATCCTGGGCCACCTGCGCCCCGGCGGGCGGCTGGTCTTTGCCGCCTGGGCCGCGGCCGAGCACAATCCCTGGTTCAGCCGGACCAAGGCCCTCGCCGCCGAACGGCTCGGCCCCGGAACGCCGGGCGATCCCGACGCGCCCGGCCCGATGGCCTTCCGCGACACGGCGCGGGTGCTGGACCTGCTGAGCCGCGCCGGCGCGACCGATGCCCGCGCCGAAGTGCATGACACCACGCTCGAGAGTCCCGAGGGCGCCGCGGCTGCGGCCGAGCTGACGCAGCACATCGGCCCGGTGCCCGGGCTCCTGCGCGAGACAGGCGGCACGGACACCGACCGCGCCGCCATCACCGCCGGGATCAGGGCCGCATTTGCCGAATACGAGGACGAAGACGGCTGTCATGTCCCCGCGAGGGTCAACCTTTTCCACGCAAGACGTCCCTGAGCCTTCGCGCCCCTTCCCCCTGCCGCGGGCATGTCTTAAAGAGCGCTCGAGGCCGAACACGGGGGACGACATGCAGGAACCAGCCATCACCGACGAGCTGATCGAGGCGCACGGGATCAAGCCCGAGGAATACGCGCGCATCCTGCAGATCCTGAATCGCGAGCCCACCTTCACCGAGCTGGGCATCTTCAGCGCGATGTGGAACGAACACTGCTCCTACAAGAGCTCCAAGATCCACCTGCGCGGGCTGCCCACCAGCGGGCCGCAGGTGATCTGCGGGCCGGGCGAGAACGCGGGCGTCGTGGACATCGGCGACGGGCAGGCCGTCGTCTTCAAGATGGAGAGCCACAACCACCCCTCCTACATCGAACCCTACCAGGGCGCGGCGACCGGCGTGGGCGGCATCCTGCGCGACGTCTTCACCATGGGCGCGCGGCCGATCGCGGCGATGAACTCGCTCTCCTTCGGCGAAAAGGACCATCCCAAGACCCGGCGCCTCGTGCATGGCGTGGTCGAGGGCGTGGGCGGCTACGGCAACTGCTTCGGCGTGCCGACCGTCGGCGGCGAGGTGCGCTTCCATTCCGCCTACAACGGCAACTGCCTGGTCAACGCCTTCGCGGCGGGCCTCGCGGACACTGACAAGATCTTCTACTCGGCCGCAAGCGGCGTCGGCCGCCCGGTGGTCTACCTCGGCGCCAAGACCGGCCGCGACGGCGTCGGCGGCGCCACCATGGCCAGCGCCGAATTCGACGAGAGCATCGAGGACAAGCGCCCCACCGTGCAGGTGGGCGACCCCTTCACCGAGAAGCGGCTGATGGAGGCCTGCCTCGAGCTGATGCAGACCGGCGCCGTGATCTCGATCCAGGACATGGGCGCCGCGGGCCTGACCTGCTCGGCCGTCGAGATGGGCGACAAGGGCAACCTCGGCGTGCGGCTCGACCTCGAGAAGGTGCCCTGCCGCGAAGACCGCATGACCGCCTACGAGATGATGCTGTCGGAAAGCCAGGAGCGCATGCTCATGGTGCTCGACCCCGCGAAGGAGGCCGAGGCCAAGGCCGTCTTCGACAAGTGGGACCTCGACTTCGCCATCGTCGGCGAAACGATTCCCGAGGACCGCTTCCTGATCGTGCACGAGGGCGACGTGAAGGCGGATCTTCCGCTCAAGGCGCTCTCGGGCAACGCGCCCGAATACGACCGCCCCTGGGCCCCCTCCGAGCCCGCGCCCGAGCTCGAGGACGTGCCGCAGGTCGATCCGGTCGACGGGCTCAAGTGGCTGATCCAGAGCCCCAACTACAGCTCGCGCGAGTGGGTCTACGAACAGTACGACAGCCAGGTCATGGCCGACACCATGCGCATCCCCGGCTTCGGCGCCGGCGTGATCCGGGTGCACGGCACCGACAAGAAGCTGGCCTTCACCAGCGACGTGACCCCGCGCTACGTAAAGGCCAACCCGACCGAGGGCGGCAAGCAGGCGGTGGCCGAGGCCTACCGCAACCTCTGCGCCGTGGGCGCGACGCCGCTGGCCTCGACCGACAACCTCAACTTCGGCAACCCCGAGAAGCCCGAGATCATGGGCCAGTTCGTCGAGGCGATCCGCGGCATCGGCCAGGCCTGCGAGGCACTGGACATGCCGATCGTCTCCGGCAACGTCTCGCTCTACAACGAGACCGATGGCGTCGGCATCCTGCCCACGCCGACCATCGGCGCAGTCGGCCTCATCGCCGCGGACGAG
This sequence comes from Salipiger mucosus DSM 16094, assembly GCF_000442255.1. Classification (GTDB taxonomy): domain Bacteria; phylum Pseudomonadota; class Alphaproteobacteria; order Rhodobacterales; family Rhodobacteraceae; genus Salipiger; species Salipiger mucosus. The sequence goes on from NZ_KE557274.1 coordinate 675,761, forward strand.
GAGCCGATCCTGGGCTTCGCCCGCGACGGCCATGTGGCCCTTCTGGTAGGGGGGCCGGGCGGCCACCTGGGCCAGTCGGCCCTGCTGGCCGAGGTCTTCAACCGCGAGGACGGCGACGCGCCGCAGGTCGACCTGGTGGAGGAACGCCGCAATGGCCAGTTCATCCGCGACAACCGGCTCTGGATCAACTGCTGCACCGACCTGTCGGACGGCGGTCTGGCAATGGCGGCCTTCGAGATGGCCGAGGCCTCGGGCGTCGGCGTGCAGATCGACACCGCGGACATGGCCGAACTCTTCGGCGAGGACCAGGGCCGCTACCTGATCGCCTGCAACTTCGATTCGGCCGAAGCTCTGATGATCGCCGCGGGCCGTGCGGGAGTGACCCTGCACAGCGTCGGGCGCTTCACCGGCGACAGCGTCAAGCTGGGCGGATCCGAGGCACCGCTCGCCGACCTCTCGGCGCTCTACCGTGGCGCCTTCGGGGCGACCTTCGGCTAGGCGCCGCGCGCCGGTCCCGTCAGCGCCCTGACGCATGCGATAAACCAAAAGATAATGCGGCCGTATTCAGCAGGCCGCATTATTTGTGTATCGACAATGACATATCCGGACCAGTTTTCTGCAGATCAGCGATAGAAAATTGACGGTACACCTTATAAGTGTCAGCCATGGTTCCAAGAGTCGGATACCGTTGGTGAGTTGGAGAGTCTTCAGCTCACTGTTCATGCGGGTCCATTTCGGCCCGCCCTCCATTTTTGATCTCAAGAACCAACACAGATGAACAACTGGGACGACCTGCGCTTTCTGGTCGCGCTGTCCAAAACCGGGACAATGACGGCGGCAGCGCGCATGCTAGGCACGAACACGGCGACCGTATCGCGGCGTATCGACCGGCTCTCCGAAGAGCTCGGCATGCCCGCCTTCGTCAAGACCTCCGAGGGCTGGCGACCCTCCGAGTCGATCTCCTCGCTGATCCAGCTCGCACAGACCTTCGACGGTCAGTTGCAGTCGACCCTGAACTCGCAGGCCGCGGACCTCGATCGCGGGATGGTCACGCTCAGCCTCGGCTGCCTGCCCATCGTCCGGTCCCAGATCCTCGTGCCGGGGCTCAGCCGCCGCGCCGACATGCTTGACGGCCTGCGCATTACCTTTGCCGACCGGATCTTCAAGGAAGGGCTCGGGGAAAACGATCTCGTGGTGCACGCGATCCGGCCGGAGCAGGGCCGCATCGTCGCGCGCAAGGTGGGCGTTATCGCGATGCGGCTCTACGGCTTTGCCGACGGGGTCGAAGACGGAGACTGGGCCGCGCTCGGCGAGGCACATGACCAGGCCCAGATGATGGCCGTCGCCACCGCGTTTTTCGAACGCCCGCCGCGGCTGCGGGTCGACAACATCATGGCGCTTTACGAAATGATGAAGATCACGCGGCTGCCTGGCCCCCTGCCCGAGATCGTCGCCCGCCGGGATCCGGAGCTGGTGCCGCTCCAGCCCGACGACGACGCGATCCTGAGCGAGTGCTGGCTCTACTACCACGAAAGCCGCCGCGCCGATCCCGGGATGCGCTGCGCCGTCGACTGGATCGTCCAGTGCTTCGAGGACGCGGGCTGCGCCCCCGCGACCTCCTGAGGGCCGCCCTTCGGCGGCCCGCACGGGTCCCGCTTCAGAGACCGTAGAGCGCGCCGAACTTGGCCTCGAGATAGTCGAGCAGCGGCGCCTCGGAGGGCGCAAAGCCGCAGGCCCGCTCGATCACCTCGCGCGGCTCGTAGAGCCCGCCATGCTGCTGGACGTTCTCGCGCAGCCAGGCCGTCGCCCCGGAGGGATCGCCGGCCGCCAGCTGTGTCTCGAGGTCCGGCACCGCCTCCTGCAACGCCTTGAGCAGGCAGCCCGCGTAGACGTTGCCCAGGCTGTAGGTCGGGAAATAGCCGAAAAGCCCGGCCGACCAATGAACGTCCTGCAGCACCCCGTCCGAGGGCTTGTCGACCGCGAAACCGAAGTCGGCGTGGAACCGGTCGTTCCAGGCCGTCTCGAGATCGGCCACCTGCAGGTCGCCCGAAATCAGCGCCTGTTCGAGGTCGAAGCGCAGCAGCACGTGCAGGTTGTACTGCACCTCGTCCGCCTCGGTGCGGATATAGCCGTTCCGCACGCGGTTCACTGCCGCGTAGAAGGCCTCGGGTCCGTCGAGACCCAGCTCGCCGAAGGTCTCGCCAAACTGCCCGTACAACCAGCCGGTGAAGGCGCGGCTGCGGCCAAGCTGGTTCTCGTAGATCCGGCTCTGGCTCTCGTGCACGCCCATCGAGACGCCCTGCCCCAGCGGTGTGAAGCGGTAATTGCCCCGGATCGCCTGCTCGTAGGTCGCGTGGCCGGTCTCGTGTATGGTCGAGTAGAGGCAGTTGAACGGATCGAGCGCATTGGTCCGCGTGGTGATGCGCACGTCGTCGCCCGAGCCCGAGCTGAAGGGATGCACCGCCTTGTCGATGCGCCCCCGGCTCATGTCGTAGCCGAAGCACTGCGCCACTTTCCGCGTGAGCGCCATCTGCGCCGTCTCGTCGAAGGTACCGTGCAGCGCCGGCGGCTCCGGCCGCTCGAGGATCGCCTGCCGCAGCGCCACCAGCCGCGGCCGCAGCGCACCGAACATCGCTTTCAGCTCGGCCGCCGTGGCGCCGGGCTCGAAATCGTCGAGCAGCGCGTCGTAGACATCGCCCCCGGCGGCCAGCGCCGCGCCCTCCTCGCGCTTCAGTGCGACCACCTCGGCCAGCACCGGCGCGAAGGCCTGGAAATCGTCGTCGGCCCGGGCCTCGGCCCAGGTGCGGTGCGAGCGGCTGGTCAGCCGGGCAAGGTCGGCGGCCAGCTTCGCCGGCACCTTGTTCGCGCGGCGGAAACTGCGCGCGATGTGGCGCACCTGCGCCTGCCCCTCGGCATCCAGCGTCTGCGGGTCGATCGCGGCCAGCCACTCGCCGATGCGCGGATCGGTGCGCCGCGCGTGCAGCACGCTCTCCATCGCGGCCATCTCCTCGGAGCGCTGGTCGCCCGCGCCGCGCGGCATCATGGTCTCCTGGTCCCAGCCGAGCCGCCCCGCGACCTGTGCCAGCGCACCGGTCTCGCGTTCGAAGCTCATGAGGTCGTCGTAGGCGCTTGTCATGCGGTCCCCCGGATGGATTGTGCCTTGGGATATTGCGCCCCGAAGCGGGCGCGCAGGATCAGCACCCAGAGCACGACGGCCCCGATCTGGTGCGTGATCGCGATGTGAAGCGGCGCGATATAGAGCACCGTGGCGATCCCCAGCACGAGCTGCACCAGCAGCATCGCCATCACCGCGTTGAAGCGGAAACGCGTGTCGGCATTGGCCGAGCGGCGCCCGCGCAGCCAGACGACCACGCCGAAAACGAAGAGCAGGTAACCCGCGATCCGGTGCATGAACTGCACCAGCCCCGGGTCCTCGAAGAAGTTGCGCCAGACCGGCTGCAGCTCGAAGGGCCGCGGCGGAAAGAAACCGCCCGCCATGAGCGGCCAGTCTGTAAAGGTCCGCCCCGCGTCGATGCCCGCGACCAGCGCGCCCAGCAGGATCTGCAGCATCGCGAAATGCATGAGGCCGGTGCCCATGGAAAAGAGCTTGCCCTCGCGCGCCCGCCGCGCCTGCATGAGGTCCCGCTCGCTGCGGCCCAGCAGGAAGATGTCCCAGGCCAGCACCCCGAGGATGACGAAGGCGAGGCCCAGGTGAATCGCCAGCCGGTAGGAAGCCACGTCGAGCATCTCGCCCGAGAGCCCCGAGGAGACCATCCACCAGCCGACGGCGCCCTGCAGCCCGCCAAGCGCGCCCGGGATCAGCAGCCGCCCGGTCCAGCCCGGCGGCATCTTCCGCGTCACGAGGAAGCCAAGGAAGCCAAGGGCCCAGACCAGGCCGATCACGCGCCCGAGCTGCCGGTGGCTCCACTCCCACCAGTAGATGTACTCGAACTCCGCGAGCGTCATGTTCTTGTTCTGCAGCTGGAATTCGGGGATCTCCTGGTAGAGCGCGAACTCCGCCTCCCAGTCCTCCTGCGACAGCGGCGGCAGCGCGCCGGAGACCGGCTTCCACTCGGTGATCGACAGCCCGCTGTCGGTGAGCCGCGTGAGCCCGCCCACGGCGATCATCACCACAACGAGCGCGAAAAAGCACCATCAGCCAGGCCCGCACGGCGCCGCGCGCGCCGCCGCGCCCCCGGTCGATCATGCCGCCCCGCGGGGCGCTCTCCGGGGCCTTCTCGCCCACGTCCTCGAACAGCTTGCGGTTTGCCGCCATGGCCTGCCTCCGTGATACCGCGCGGACACTAGGGGGGGCGCACCGGCGCCCGCAACCCTGCCGCGATGTCGCATGCGGCGGGCCGGGCCGCGCCTCAGCCGCGCTCCTTCCAGCGCACCATCTGCCGCATGACGCCGTGCAGCGTCTTCACGTCTTCCCGCGTGAGCGGCATCCGGCTCCAGAGGTTGCGCAGCGTGAGCTTCATCGCCGCCGCCTTGTGGTCGGGAAAAAAGAACCCCGCCTCGTCCAGCCGCCCCTCGTAGTGCTCGGCCAGTTTCTCGACCTCGATCGTGCTGGCCCACTCCGCGCCGGCGAGCTCCACGCGCTCGTCCACGACCTCGCCCGCCGCGCGTCGCCACTCGTAGGCACAAAGCAGCACGCATTGCGCCAGGTTCAGAGAGGGAAATTCCGGGTTCACCGGCACCGAGATGATGCCGTTGGCCACCGCCACGTCGGCATTCTCCAGCCCCGCGCGCTCGGGCCCGAACAGCACCGCCACCCGGCCGCCCGCGTCGATCCGCTCGCGCGCGGCGCGCATGGCGGCCTCGGGCGAATAGACCGGCTTGGTCATCCCCCGCGCCCGCGCCGTCGTCGCCAGCACCAGATCGCAATCCCCCACCGCCTCGGGCACATCCTGCGACAGCTGCGCCCCGTCCAGCAGCCGCCCCGCGCCCGAGGCCATGGCCACCGAGGCCGGGTTCGGCCAGCCGTCGCGCGGCTCCACCAGACGCATCCGGTCGAGCCCGAAATTCCACATCGCCCGCGCCGCCGCGCCGATATTCTCGCCCATCTGGGGCCGCACCAGCACGAAGGCCGGCTGTCCCTGTTCGCCTGTCATGGCATCCTCTCGTCGATGCGCCCATCTAGGCCCCGGTCGCGACGAGGGCAAGCAGGCATCTTCTGGCCGCAAATATCCCCGCCGGAGGCACACGCCGCCGGCTCCCTCGCGCAGCATACCGCACGGGCAGGCCACCCGCGGCACGGCCGAAAAACCGCGCGCCCCCTTGGCGTCCCGGCGCAGGCCGCGATATAGGGGCCCGACCATCCAAGGAGCCGCGCCATGGCAGAGACCGACCAGCCCCAGATCTACCTGATCACCCCGCCGGAATTCGATCCCTCGAGCTTCCCGGAGCGGCTCTCGCGGGTGCTGGACGCGGCCGATATCGCCTGCATCCGCCTCGCGCTCGCCACCCGCGACGAGGACCGCCTGCTGCGCGCCGCCGATGCGGTGCGCGAGGTGGCGCATCGCCACGACGTGGCGCTTGTCATCGACACCCACGTGGTGCTGGCGCAGCGGCTGGGCCTCGACGGCGTGCACCTGCCCGACGGCGCGCGCGGCGTGCGCCATGCGCGCAAGGAGCTCGGCCCCGACGCCATCGTCGGCGCCTACTGCGGCGCCTCGCGGCACGACGGGCTGACGGCGGGCGAGACCGGCGCCGACTACGTCTCCTTCGGCCCGGTCGGCGGCACGGCCCTGGGCGACGGCACGCTGGCCGAGCGGGAGCTCTTCGAGTGGTGGTCGGCGATGATCGAACTGCCGGTCGTGGCCGAGGGCGGCCTCACCCCCGAGGTCGTGGCCTCCCTCGCGCCGGTGACCGACTTCTTCGCCGTGGGCGAGGAGATCTGGAGCGCCGAGGACCCGGTGGCGGCCCTGCACGATCTGACGGAGGCGATGGGCTGAGGCTCAGGCCTCGGTCCCGGGATGAGCGGCGCGCACCTGCTCCTCGAGATGCCGCGCCAGCGACTTGCGGTTGGGATGCGCGTCGACGCGCACCGGCGCATGGTAGACCAGTTCGATCCCGCCCTGCCGCCAGCGTCCCAGCACCGCCAGAAGGTGGTCGGCAAGGCTCATCCCGCCCCACCAGCCATAGAAGCGCGGGTCCTGTCCCGGCGGCGGATGATAGATCACCGTGACCGCCTGCACCTGGATCTCGTGCTTCAGCTCCGGCACGAAGAACGCCTGGAAGAGCGTTGACTTGAAAGGAAGAACCCGGATTCCGTCCGACGAGGTTCCCTCCGGGAAGAACAGCAGCCGGTGACCGTGCAGAAGCCGCCGCTCGAAGAGCGCGGTCTGCGCGGCGGCGTCGCGCCGCTCCCGCGTGATGAAGACCGTGCCCACCAGCCGCGCCAGCCCGCCCACCAGCGGCCAGCCCGAGACCTCGGCCTTGGACACGAAGTAGACGGTCTTGCGGGCGTTGAGCGCGAAGATGTCCAGCCAGGACGAATGGTTCGCCACCACGGCGCCCGGCCCGCGCATGCGCGGTCCCCGCACGGTAAACCCGATCCCCATGATCGCGAGACAGCTGCGCGAAACCGCCCGCGTGATATGCGGCGTCCAGGGCCGGACCTCGCCGTGTATCGGACGTTCGATCACGCGCAGCGGCACCATGACCACCACGCCGAGACCGATGGCGGCCAGCATCAGCAGCGCACGCGGCACCACCAGCAGCCAACCCGCCGGCCCGGGACGCGGCGGCGTCATCTCGTCACCCTGCCAGGTCGGGCCGGCCTCGCTCATGCCCGCCCCCGCGTATAGATGCCCGCCGCCCGGGCGTTGAGCCGCGCGGTGTCCATGATCAGGCAGACGTCCGTGGTGTTGAAGGCATGGTCCACGAAGGCGCCCTCGCCGACCGTGCCGCCAAGCCGCAGATAGCCCTTGATCAGCGCCGGCGTCTCCAGCATGGCGCGGCGGCGGTCGATCTTCTCCGGCGGCAGCAGGTCCATGCGCTGGAACTCTCGAGCCCGCACACGCAGCTCAGGCGGCGCGAGGTGGCGCGCGTGCAGCAGCGAAAGCTGGTGCGCCAGCCGGGCCACGTCGGTGCCGTGGAACGACGCCGTGCCGAAGAGCAACTCGATCCCGTGGCTCTCGACGTAGCCCGCCAGCGCCTGCCACATGTGCATGACGCCGGCCCCGCCGCGATAGTCGGGATGCAGGCAGGAGCGTCCCAGCTCCAGCAGCTGCCGGCCGGTGGCATGCAGCGGCGCGAGATCGTATTCGCCCTCGGTGTAGAAGCCGCCCGCCGCGCGCGCCTGGTCTGCGCGCATCAGCCGGTAGGCCCCGACGACGGCACCATCGCGCGCGGCATCGGTCAGGATCAGGTGGTCCGCGATGTCGTCGAAGGCGTCCCGCTCGATCCGCCGGGCGTGGTCCACCGAGGGGCCGCCGCCGCCCAGCTCCTCCACGAAGACCGCGTAGCGCAGGCGCTGCGCCGCCTCGACCTCCGCCGCGCTCTCGGCCAGCCGCGCCGTGAATTCCCTGTTATCGAGCGCCATCCCGCTCCTCGCAGTGATCTGCGGCGGTTCTAGTGCGGGTCCGGGAAAAGGAAAACCGCTTTTCTCGCCCGCCGCCGGAGGGTGCATCGGTTAACCATTCAGTAACCAAACGGCGCCTAGCCTAGTCCTCGATGACGGGCATCAGTGTGACCCGCGTGCCATCGACCACGACCTTGCCTTCCTCGCGGAAGTTGACGGTGATGCGCCCGCCGATGTTGGATTGCACTTGTCCGGTGCCCCAGTCGGGGCGTTCGGGATGCATGACCAGCATCCCCGGTTCGAGCAGTGCGTTCAGATCGTCCATGTCGCCTCCAGTCCAGGGAGTTCCAAGTGTCGGAAGATAGCGCCAAACTCGCCAGCCTGGTAGGGTCGCGGCTCTGTCATGATCTCGTGAGCCCGGTCGGAGCGATCGGCAACGGGCTCGAACTGATCGCCCTCTCCGGCGCGCCCGGCGCCGACGAGATGGCGCTGATCGAGGACAGCTGCGCCTCGGCCCGGGCGCGGATCAACTTCTTCCGCGTCGCCTTCGGCCATGCCTCGGCAGAGCAGATGGTCGGGCGCAACGAGGCCGGCAAGCTGCTGGCCGAGCTGGGCGCCGGCGGGCGTCTCGCGGCGGACTGGAGCGCGCCCGGCGACGCGCCGCGCCGCGAGGTGCAGCTTGCCTACCTGGCCTACCTCTGCTGCGAAAGCGCGCTGCCCCAGGGCGGCACGGTCAGGATCGAGCGGGCCGACCCCGGCGCATGGCGGATCACCGGAACGGGCCCGCGCATCTCGGTCGAACCCGGGATCTGGGCCCAGCTCTCGACCACGTCGCTTGTCCCCGAGATGACGCCGGCACGGGTTCATTTCGCCTGCCTCGCGCGGCTTGCCTCCGAGAGGGGCAAGATCCTGCGCGCCATGCCCGGCGAGGCCGCGGTCACGATCGAGCTGCTGCCCGCGTGACCGCGCCCCCGCGCAAGGCGATCAGGACCGCACGGCGCCGTCCGCGCGCACGACGTACTTGAAGCTCGTCAGCTGCTCGGCGCCCACGGGGCCGCGCGCGTGCATCTTGCCGGTGGCGATGCCGATCTCGGCGCCCATGCCGAACTCGCCGCCGTCGGCGAACTGAGTCGAGGCGTTGACCATCACGATGGCGCTGTCGACCCGCTCGACGAAGCGGTCGATGGCGGCCTGGTCCTCGGCAAGGATGCAGTCGGTGTGATCCGAGCCGTACTGCCGGATATGCGCGATGGCAGCATCCTCGTCCTCGACCACGCGCGCGGCGATGATGGTGTCGAGGAACTCGCGCCCCCAGTCGTCCTCAACAGCCGCATGGGTCCCGGAGATGGCCTGCAGCGTCTCGTCCGCGCGCACCTCGACGCCCGCGTCGATCAGGGCGTGGATCACGCCCTGCCCGATGGTGTCGACCGCGTCCCGGTGGATCAGCAGGCACTCGGCCGCGCCGCAGATCCCGGTGCGCCGGGTCTTGGCGTTGAGCACCACCTCGAGCGCCTTCGCCGGGTCGGCCGATGCGTCGATGTAGATGTGCACGATCCCCTCGAGGTGGGCAAAGACCGGCACCCGCGCCTCGCGCTGGACGAGCCCCACGAGCCCCTTGCCGCCGCGTGGCACGATGACGTCGATGGTGTCGGTCATGCCCAGCATCTCGCTCACCGCCGCGCGGTCGCGGGTGGGCACGCGCTGGACCGCGTCCTCGGGCAGGCCCGCGCCGCAAAGGCCCTCGACAAGGCATTCGTGGATCGCCGCCGAGGAATGAAAGCTCTCCGAGCCGCCGCGCAGGATCACCGCGTTGCCCGACTTCAGGCAGAGCGCGCCGGCATCTGCGGTCACGTTGGGCCGCGATTCGTAGATCACGCCCACCACGCCCAGCGGCGTGCGCACGCGCTGGATGTGCAGCCCCGAAGGCTGCTCCCACTCGGCGATGACCTGACCGACCGGGTCCGCCTGCGCCGCGATGGCACGCAGGCTGTCGCGGATCGCGGCGATTCGCGTCTCGTCCAGCATCAGCCGGTCCATCATCGCGTCCGACAGGCCCTTGTCGCGGCCGAACTCGAGATCCTTGGCGTTGGCCTCGACGATCTCGGCGCGCCGGGTCCAGAGCGCATCGGCCGCGGCCTCCAGCGCCTGCGTCTTGCGCTCTGGCGGGGCATAGGCCAGTTCCGCCGCCGCCGCACGGGCGCGCGCGCCGATGTCGCTCATCATGGCGTGGATGTCGGTGCCGTCCTTCATGGCCTTGCCCTCCTCAGGCGTTCCGCGTGAGCCGCGCTTATAACGCGCGTGTCCCGCGCCGCAAAGCCCCGGCGAACGCGAGGCCTCAGAGCGCCATGTCGTCGCGATGGATCAGCACGGCCCGCGCGGGATAGCCCAGAAGCGCCTCGAACTCGGCCGACTGGTGGCCCGCGATGGCGCGCGCCTCGTCGCCCGTGTAGCGCGAGAGGCCCTGTCCCAGCGTGCGGCCCGCGCCGTCGCGGATCATCACCGGATCGCCGCGCCCGAAGTCGCCAGAGGCCGCCGTCACGCCCACCGGCAGCAGCGAGCGTCCCTGCCCCAATGCCTGCGCGGCGCCGGTATCGACCACGACCGCGCCGCAGGGCTTCATCGCGGCGATCCAGCGCTTGCGCGCGGCATGCGGATCGGTGCGCGAGGTGAACCAGGTCGCGTTGGCGCCCCGCTCGAGCGCCTGCAAAGGATTGAGGCCCGAGCCCTCGGTGATCGCCATGGCGCAGCCCGCCGCGGTCGCGGTCTTGGCCGCGAGCAGCTTGGTCTTCATGCCGCCCTTCGACAGCCCCGAGCCCGCGTCGCCGGCCATGGCCTCGATCTCGGGCGTGATCTCGGCGATGCTCTCGTAACGGTGCGCGGAAGGGTCCTCGGCGGGGTTGGCCGAGTAGAAACCATCGACGTCCGACAGCAGGATCAGCCGGTCGGCGCCCACCGTCACGGCGATCTGCGCCGCGAGCCGGTCGTTGTCGCCGTAGCGGATCTCGTCCGTCGCCACGGTGTCGTTCTCGTTGACGATGGGCACCGCGCCGAAGCCCAGCAGCGTCTCCATGGTCGCGCGCGAGTTCAGGTAACGCCGCCGGTCGGCGGTGTCCTCGAGCGTGACCAGCACCTGTGCGGCGGTGATGCCGTGCGGCGCCAGCGCCTCCTGCCAGGCGCGGGCGAGCGCGATCTGGCCGACGGAGGCCGCGGCCTGGCTCTGTTCCAGCGGCAGGGTCGTCGCGGGCAGCTTCAGCAGGCCGCGCCCCAGCGCGATCGACCCCGAGGAGACCAGCACCACGTCGGTGCCGCGCGCGCGGATGCGGGCCACGTCCTCGGCCATGGCGCGCAGCCAGTCGGCGCGCAGGGAGCCGGTGGCCTTGTCCACCAGCAGCGCCGAACCGATCTTGACGACCAGCCGCTGCGCGTCGCTCAGGGATGCCATGCGCCGTCATCCTCGTCGTCGGCGGCGGAGGGACGCGCGGCCTCGACATGGGCGCGCAGGGCGCGCAGCACCTCGGTCGTGCCCTCGCCCGAGGCGCCCGACATCAGCATGACCTCGCCGCCCGAACGCGCGGCCAGTTCCTCGCACAGGAAGGCGCGCTCCTCGTCGTCGAGCGCGTCGATCTTGTTGAGCACCGTGACGCGCGGCTTCTCGGCCAGGCCGGAGCCGTATTCCTCGAGCTCGTGCACGATGGTCTCGTAGTCCTCGAGCAGCGTGCCCGAGGTGCCGTCCACGAGGTGCAGCAGGGCCGCGCAGCGCTCGACATGGCCGAGGAACAGGTCGCCCAGGCCGCGGCCCTCGTGGGCGCCCTCGATGAGGCCGGGGATGTCGGCCACGACGAATTCCGCCCCGTCGACGCCCACGACGCCGAGGTTCGGGTGCAGCGTGGTGAAGGGATAGTCCGCCACCTTGGGCCGCGCGTTCGAGGTCGCGGCGAGGAAGGTCGACTTGCCCGCGTTGGGCAGACCCACGAGGCCCACGTCCGCGATGAGCTTGAGCCGCAGCCAGATGGTGCGCTCGACCCCGGGCTGACCGGGGTTCGCGCGGCGCGGCGCCTGGTTGGTCGAGGTCTTGAAGTGCAGGTTGCCCCAGCCGCCGTTGCCGCCCCGGGCCAGCAGCACGCGCTGGCCCAGCTCGGTGATGTCGGCCAGCACCGTCTCGCCGTCCTCGTCGAGGATTTCCGTCCCCACGGGGACACGCAGCACGATGTCCTCGCCATCGCGGCCGGTGCGCTGGCGGCCCATGCCGCCCTGCCCGTTCTGGGCGAAGAAATGCTGCTGGTAGCGGAAGTCGATCAGGGTGTTGAGCCCGTCGACCGCCTCGGCCCAGACGTCACCGCCATCGCCCCCGTCGCCGCCGTCGGGGCCGCCGTATTCGATGTATTTCTCGCGCCGGAACGAGATGCAGCCGTTCCCGCCGCTGCCGGAGCGGAGGTAGACCTTGGCGAGATCGAGGAATTTCATGGCGCGGTTCCCGGGACGTTGATTGCGGCGCGTTTACAGGCTGCGCCGCGATCTCTCAAGCGCCCGTTGGCGTTGCCCTGCCCCCGATGCTCAGAGTTTCACGCGGGGCTCGGGCCGCCCCGCGACGCCCGCAGGGCCGTCATAGACCGCGCCGTCGCCCTTGCTCGGAGACTTCAGCCCCTGTCGCGCGGTGGTGACGTAGAGCGTGGCGAAGTCCGGGCCGCCGAAGGCCGGACAGGTGGTCAGGCTGGCATCAATGGCGATCTCGCGGTCGAAGCTTCCGTCCGGCAGGTAGCGCGCCACGCGGCCGGCGCCGTACTGGGCGTTCCAGAGCGCGCCTTCCGCGTCGACCACCGCGCCGTCGGGCCGCAGCCCCGCTTTCGAAAGGTCGACGAAGACCTCGGGTTTGCCCTTGGGCCAGCCCTCGGCGTCGAGCGGCTGGCGCATGATCTTCATGACGGCGGTGTCCGCGAAATAGGCGGTGCGGCCGTCCGGGGCGAAGCAGATGGCGTTGGACACGGTGACGTCGGAATAGAGCCTGTCGACGTGCCCGCCGTAGAATCGGTAGATCGCGCCGGCGCCGGGCTGGGCGCGCTTGCCCATGGTGCCGATCCAGAATCCGCCGTGCGGGTCGGCGCGGCCGTCGTTGGAGCGGGTTCCGGCCTTGTCGTGTTCGACCAGGCTCACCGGCTCGCTCTCGCCGCTGGCGATGTCGAACCGCAGCAGCGCCTTTTCCGAGGCGATCAGCAGCGTCTCGGCATCGACCCAGCCCGCGGCCGAGACCATGTCATTGAATTCCCATGACTTTGGCCCTTCGGAGTCGCGCGTCATCAGGCGCTTTCCCACGATGTCGAACCAGAAAAGCTGTTGCCGCTCGGGGTGCCAGAGCGGACCTTCGCCCAGGCCGCAGGACCGGTCGTCGAACACGTTCATTGTGTGTCCCCCGTCAATACTCGTGAATGTAGAAACGACTCCTCTGAAAGTAGGTCTCACCGGGGCGCAACACAACTGGAGGGAATCCTGACCTGTTGGGGGCATCGGGCCAGCGTTGGGGCTCCAGGGCGACGCCCGCGAGCGGTCCGTACGGGAGTCCGCCGTGTCCCGTACGGGGCGCGGTCGACATGGCCCCGGCGTCGTACACCTGAAGGCCCGGTTCCGTACTGGTCACGTCCAGTTGCAATCCGCCGGCGGTGAGGGTGCAGACGGGGTGGAGCCCCTCGGTCTCGCGCAGGCAGAAGTTGTGGTCGAGCCCTTCCTCGCCCGGCGCGGTGATCGCGCGCGGCGTGCGGAAATCGAAGCGGGTGCCCGCCACCGGAGCGGGGTCGAGCGGGATCTTGTCGGCGTCCACCGGCAGGTAGCTGTCGGCCGCCACGGTGAGCAGATGCTCGGAAATGTCCTCGCGCCCGTCGAGGGTCCAGTAGGCGTGATGCGCGGGACTGCAGAAGCCCGGCGCGTCGGTATGGCCCTCGATCTCGACCCAGAGGGCCCCCACGCTGTCGAGGCTGTAAGTGACTGACAGATCGAGGTTTCCGGGGAAGCCGCAGGTGCCGTCCGCGACCCGGATCGACATGCGGCAGCTGTGCCCGTCGTGCCCCTCGAGCACCCAGTTCGAGCGGCTGGTGCCGCGGCTGCCGCCGTGCAGCGTGGTGCGGCCGTTCTCGTTGCGCTCGAGCTCCAGCACCCGCCCGTCGAGGGGGGCGCGGCCGCCGGCGATGCGGTTCGCGACGGGGCCCGCGATGGCGCCGAAATGGGTCATCGGGCCGAGGTAGGCCTCGAAATCGGGGCTGCCGAGCACCAGCGAATGGGGCACTCCGTCGCGGCGCAGGTCCTGCAGGCTCGCGCCCCATGTCATGACCGCGGCCTCGGTGCCGCCGCCGCGCAACCGTACGAGATGTACGGGGTCTCCGTACAGGTCGGTGCCGAAGTGCTCGACACGTCCGTATGAGGTCATGGTCTACTCCTCGAAGGGTGCGACAATCTCGCGTCTGCCCAAGGTGAAGGCATCGGCGACGTGGCGCATCGGCGCGAGGTCGACGTCGCTGGCGCCGTCGCGGACGAGTCGCGCCATGGCCGCGTAGAGGCGCGGGTATTCGCCCGAGAGGGGGGCGTCCTCTTCGGTGCCGGCCTCGGCGCCGTCGACGGTCATGCGCGCGCCGCCGTCCGACAGGACCAGCGTGCCGGCCTCGGTCTCGGCCTCGATGGTCCAGATCTGGTCGCCCTCCTGGCGCCAGTCGAAGTCGGCGGTGACCTCGGCCCCGTCCGGGTGGGCGAAGGCGAGGTCGGCGGCGATGGGGGTCTGGCGGTTCTCGGGGAACTTCAGCACCGCGCCGGAAAGGTGGATGGGCTTCGGCAGGATCTTGGTCACGATCGAAAGCGCGTTGATGCCCGGGTCGAAGACGCCGAGGCCGCCCGGCTCCCAGATCCAGGCCTGGCCGGGGTGCCAGCGGCGCACGTCCTCCTTCCAGGTGACGGTGAGCCGGCGCAGGGTCTTGTCCGAGAGCCAGCCGCGGGCCGCGTCGACCTTGTCGGCCTCGCGCGAGTGCCATGTGGCGAAGAGCGAGACGCGCATCTCGCGGGCCATGTCCTGCAGCGCGTGGCATTCCGAGAGCGTGGCGCCGGGCGGCTTTTCCAGCATGACGTGGCGCCCGGCGCGGATCGCCTCGGCCGCGTAGGCGAAGCGCGGCACCGGCGGCAGGCAGAGCGAGACGACGCGGATGTCGGGGCGCGCCTCGAGCATGGCGGTGAAATCGTCCCAGGCCTCGACCCCCTCGACCGAGCCGTGGCGCGAGACGGTGGCGGCAAGCTCCCAGTCGGGCGAGCCCGCGATGGCCGGCACGTGCTGGTCGAGCGCGATCTTTCCGATTCCGACGAGTGCGACGAGCATCAATGCGAATCCTTTCCGACCGGGGCGCCGCGGCAGCCCTTGAGGAAATCGAGGTCCGCGCCGGTGTCCGCGCCCTGCACGTGGGTCTGGTGCAGCCAGAGGTAGCCGCTTTCGGCGCGCTCGTGCGTGGGGGCCCATGCCTCGAGCCGCTGGGTCAGCTCCTCCTCGGAGATGTCGAGGTGCAGCTTGCGGGCGGGCACGTCGACGTCGATCATGTCGCCGGTGCGCACCACCGCGAGCGGCCCGCCGACGGCGGCCTCGGGCGAGGTGTGCAGGATCACGGTGCCGTAGGCAGTGCCGGACATGCGCGCGTCGGAGACGCGGATCATGTCGGTGATGCCCTTCTTCAGCACCTTGGGCGGCAGGCCCATGTTGCCGACCTCGGCCATGCCCGGGTAGCCGCGCGGGCCGCAGTTCTTGAGCACCATGATGCAGGTTTCGTCGATGTCGAGATCGTCGTCGGCGATCTTGGCCTTGTAGTCGTCGATGTCCTCGAAGACCACGGCGCGGCCGCGGTGCTGCAGCAGGTGCCTGGAGGCGGCCGAGGGTTTCAGGACCGCGCCGTCGGGGGCGAGGTTGCCGCGCAGCACGGCGATGCCGCCCTGGTCGGTCAGCGCCTTCTCGACGGGCAGGATGACATCCTCGTTCCAGTTGACCGAATCCTTGACCTCGTCCCAGATCGCGCCGCCCGAGACGGTGAGCGCGTCGCGGTTCAGAAGCCCCGCCTCGCCCAGCCGCTTGAGCACCACCGGCAAGCCGCCGGCGTAGAAGAATTCCTCCATGAGGTATTCGCCCGAGGGCTGCAGGTTGACGATGGTGGCGACGTCGCGGCCGAGCCTGTCCCAGTCGTCGAGATCGAGGTCGAGCCCCACCCGGCCCGCGACGGCCAGCAGGTGAATGACCGCGTTGGTCGAGCCGCCGATGGCGCCGTTGGTGCGGATGGCGTTCTCGAAGGCGTCCCTGGTCATGATGTCCGAGGGCTTGAGGTCGTCCTTGACCATCTGGACGATGCGCCGCCCGGTGAGCTGCGCCATGACGCGGCGGCGGCTGTCCACCGCGGGGATCGCCGCGTTGCCCGAGAGCGCCATCCCCAGCGCCTCGGCCATGCTGGCCATGGTCGAGGCCGTGCCCATGGTGTTGCAGGTGCCCGAGGAGCGGGTGACGGCGGCCTCGGCCTCGACGAATTCCTCCTGCGTCATCTCGCCGGCCTTCACCGCCTCGGAGAAGCGCCAGAGGTGGGTGCCGGCGCCGACGCGCTCGCCCTGGAACCAGCCGTTGAGCATGGGCCCGCCGGTCACGACGATGGAGGGCAGATCGCAGGAGGCCGCCGCCATGAGCAGCGAGGGCGTGGTCTTGTCGCAGCCCACCATGAGCACGCAGCCGTCGATCGGCTGGCCGCGGATCTGCTCCTCGATCGAGAGCGCGGCGAGGTTGCGGAACATCATGGCCGAGGGGCGGAAGGTGTTTTCCGAGGCCGAGAAGACCGGCACCTCGACCGGGAAGCCGCCGGCCTCCCAGACGCCGGCCTTCACCTTTTCGGCCAGCTCGCGCAGGTGGCCGTTGCAGGGGGTGAGGTCGGACCAGGTGTTGAGGATGCCGATGATCGGGCGGCCGTCGAAGAGATCGTCGGGGTAGCCCTGGTTGCGCAGCCAGCCGCGGTGATAGATCGCGTCGCGCGAGGTGCCGCCGTACCATTCCTGGCTGCGAAGCTTGCGGGGCCACTGAGCGGGTTTGAAACTCATTCCTGGTGTGTCCTTTCCTGCGGCGCGTGTCGGCACGCCCCTGCCGAGGCCGGGCGGCGGGGGCGCGCCGGGATGGCGCGCCCTGCCCCGGGCTCAGCCCTGCTTGTTCTTGTTGTAGACGTCGAAGATCACGGCGGCGAGCAGCACCAGCCCCTTGATCATCTGCTGGTAGTCGATACCGATGCCCATGATCGACATGCCGTTGTTGAGCACGCCCATCAGGAAGGCGCCGACCACGGCGCCGACGATCTTGCCCACGCCGCCCGACATGGAGGCGCCGCCGATGAAGACCGCCGCGATCACGTCGAGTTCCAGCGCGAAGCCCGCCTTGGGCGTCGCGGTGTTGAGGCGCGCGGCGAAGACCATGCCCGCCACGGCGGCGAGGATGCCCATGTTCACGAAGGCGAGGAAGGTCAGCCGCTCGGTCTTGATGCCCGAGAGCTTGGCGGCCTTGGCGTTGCCCCCGAGCGCGTAGATGCGCCGGCCGAGGACGGTGTTTTCCGTGATGAAGGCGTAGATGATGGTCAGCACGCCCATGGTGATGAGCACGTTGGGCAGCCCGCGGAAGGCCGAGAGCTTGTAGAGGATGAAGACCAGCGCCGCCGAGACGATGACGTTGCGCGCCACGAAGAAGCTGCGGGGCTCGTCCTCGATGCCGTAGGCCTTGTTGCGCGCCCGCGCCCGCAGGCCGAGCCAGACGATGGCGGCGGCGGAGATGATGCCGGTGCCGAGCGCCAGCACGTTGATGTTGCGCGCGCCGAAGATCCCCGCGAGCGCCTGGCCGAAGCCCTCGGGGAAGATGTCGGGCACGAAGCCGTTGGCGATCATCTGGAATTCGCGCGGGAAGGGTCCGACGGACTGGCCCTCGAGCAGCCAGAGCGAGAGACCCCGGAACACGAGCATGCCCGCCAGCGTCACGATGAACGACGGGATCTTCCAGTAGGCGACCCAGTAGCCCTGCGCGGCGCCGATCAGCCCGCCGGCCACGATGCAGGCCAGCGCGGTGACGGGCACGGACTGCTCCCACTGGACGATCATCACGGCGGCGAGCGCGCCGATGAAGCCCATGACCGAGCCGACCGAGAGGTCGATGTTGCCCGAGACGATCACCACCAGCATCCCCAGCGCCATGATGACGATGTAGCTGTTCTGCAGCAGCAGGTTGGTGACGTTGATGGCGCGCAGCAGCGTGCCGTCGGTGACGATCTGGAAGAAGACCATGATCGCGATGAGCGCGAAGAGCAGGCCGTATTCGCGCAGGTGGCTGGCGAGGTATTCCGTCACGCTCTTGCGCGGGGTGCTCTCGCCGGTTTGTTCGGCAACTGACATGGCCGGTCTCCTATTCGTCGGTCACGATGAGCGACATGATGCGTTCCTGGCTGGCCTCCTCGGCCGTCAGCTCGCCCACGAAGGCGCCCTCGTTCATCACGTAGATGCGGTCGCACATGCCCAGAAGCTCGGGCATCTCGGACGAGATCATCACCACGCCCTTCCCCTCGGCGCTGAGCTCGTTGATGATGCCGTAGATCTCGAACTTGGCGCCCACGTCGATGCCGCGGGTCGGCTCGTCGAGGATCAGCACCTCGGGGCCCGAGAAGAGCCACTTGGACAGCACCACCTTCTGCTGGTTGCCGCCCGAGAGGTTCATCACCTTCTGGAAGACGCCCGGCGTGCGGATGTTCATGGCCTTGCGGTATTTCTCGGCCACCTCGGTCTCGCGGTTCTCGTCGAGCACGCCGTTGGACGACACGCCCTCGAGGTTGGCGAGCGAGACGTTCTTGCGGATCGTCTCCTCGAGGATGAGGCCCAGCGACTTGCGGTCCTCGGTGACATAGGCGAGGCCCGCCTCGATGGCCTTGGTCACGCTCGAGGTGTCGACGGGTTTGCCGTGCATCTCGACGGTGCCCGAGATGTTGCGCCCGTAGGAGCGGCCGAAGACGCTCATGGCAAGCTCGGTGCGCCCGGCGCCCATGAGGCCCGCGATGCCCACGACCTCGCCCGCGCGGACCGAGAGGTTCACGTCGGTGATGACCTGCCGCTCGGCGTGCTCGGGATGCCAGACGTTCCAGTCCTTGATCTCCATGAGCATCTCGCCCGCGCGCCGCTGGCGGTCGGGGTAGCGGTGGGCCATGTCGCGGCCGACCATGTCGCGCACGATGCGGTCCTCGGTCACCGGCTCGGCGCGGGCGTCGATGGTCGAGACGGTGGTGCCGTCGCGGATCACCGTGACCGTGTCGGCGACGCGGCGCACCTCGTTGAGCTTGTGGCTGATGATGATCGAGGTGACGCCCTGCGCCTTGAGCTCGA
The DNA here is from genome assembly GCF_000442255.1 of Salipiger mucosus DSM 16094. Taxonomy (GTDB): domain Bacteria; phylum Pseudomonadota; class Alphaproteobacteria; order Rhodobacterales; family Rhodobacteraceae; genus Salipiger; species Salipiger mucosus. The sequence continues at coordinate 694,686 of NZ_KE557274.1, forward strand.
GGATCAGGTCCAGAAGCGCCTGGCTGTCGCTTTCCGACAGCGCCGCCGTGGGCTCGTCGAGGATGAGCAGGCGGACCTCTTTCGACAGCGCCTTGGCGATCTCGACCAGCTGCTGCTTGCCGACGCCGAGGCTGTCGACCAGCGTGCCGGGGCTTTCGCGCAGGCCCACCTTGCGCAGCAGCCCCTCGGTGCGCTGGAAGGTTTCCTGCCATTGCATGACGCCCTTGCTGGCGACCTCGTTGCCGAGAAAGAGGTTCTCGGCGATCGAGAGCAGCGGCACCAGCGCAAGCTCCTGGTGGATGATGATGATGCCGCGCGCCTCGCTTTCCGAGATGTCGCGGAACTCGGCGATGTCGCCGTCGTAATAGATCTGGCCCTCGTAATCCCCGGCGGGATAGACCCCCGAGAGCACCTTCATGAGGGTCGATTTCCCGGCGCCGTTCTCGCCCACGATGGCGTGGATCTCGCCCTGGCGCACCGAGAGGTTGACCGTGTCGAGCGCCTTCACCCCCGGAAAGGTCTTGGTGATGTCGCGCATCTCCAGCAGCGTCTGCATGGTGGCTCCTGTTGAAGTGGGAGGCCGCCGCCCGCGCCGCGCGTGGTGGCGCGGGCGGGGCCCCGGTCAAGCGATGGGAGGGATCACTCGACCTCTTCGCGGTCGTAGTAGCCCGTCTCGATCAGGCGCTCTTCCCAGTTCGAGGCATCCACCGGAAGCGGCTCGAGCAGGTAGGAGGGGACCACCTTGACGCCGTTGTCGTAGGTCTCGGTGTCGTTGATCTCGGGCTCTCCGCCGCCGAGGACCGCCTCGACCATGCCCACGGTCACGCGCGCGAGTTCGCGGGTGTCCTTGAAGATGGTCGAGTACTGCTCGCCCGCGAGGATGGACTTGACCGAGGGCAGCTCGGCGTCCTGGCCGGTCACGATGGGCATGGGCTGGTCGCCCGAGCCGTAGCCGACGCCCTTGAGCGAGGACAGGATGCCGATGGACAGGCCATCGTAGGGCGAGAGCACGCCGTGCACCTGCTTGTCGGTATAGTGGGCCGAGAGCAGGTTATCCATGCGCGCCTGCGCGACCGCGCCATCCCAGCGCAGCGTGCCGACGGTGTCCATGCCGCGCTGGCCGGAGACGACGTTGATGTCGCCCGCCTCGATCATCGGGTCGAGCACGGACATCGCGCCGTCGTAGAAGAAGTAGGCGTTGTTGTCGTCGGGGCTGCCGCCGAAGAGCTCGACGTTCCAGGTTTCGGTGTCGGGGAAGCGCTCCTCGAGGCCCTGCACCAGCGATTCCGCCTGCTGCACGCCCACCTTGAAGTTGTCGAAGGTGGCGTAATAGTCGACGTGCTCGCTGTCGCGGATGAGGCGGTCGTAGGCGATGACCGGGATATCCGCGTAGTAGGCGTTTTCCAGCGCGTTCGACAGCGTGGTGCCGTCGATGGCGGCGATCACCAGCGCGTCGACGCCCTTGGTGATCATGTTCTCGATCTGGGCGAGCTGGTTGGGAATGTCATCCTCGGCATACTGCAGGTCGGTGTCGAAACCGGCTTCCTCGAACTGCTTCACCATGGACTCGCCGTCCGAGATCCAGCGCGCCGAGGACTTGGTCGGCATCGCGATGCCCACGGTCTGCGCGAGCGCACCCGTTCCCAGGGCCACGACCGCAGCGGCCGAGGCCAGAATGGCCTTCACGTTCATGTCTTTCCTCCCGTTGTGGCGCCTGCCTTCATCCTCCCGGCGGCGCCTTCTCAGTCATCGGACCGATGGCCCGTCCCTATGCGGTATCGCGGAATGACATGCCGTTCAAATGCGATTGGGGCTGATTTCCATATCATTCGTGTTATACCCGGCCGCATGGACTTCCTTCGCCGGCTCAAGCCGCATCACCTGCGCCTCATCGTTCGCATCGCGGATACCGGAAAACTGCAGGTCGCGGCCTCGGCGCTGGCGATGTCGCAGCCGGCCGCCTCGCGCATCCTGACGGACATCGAGGCGGACAGCGGGGCCCAGCTCTTCATCCGCCACCCCAAGGGCATGGAGCCGACGCAGGCGGGCACCGCCTTCGTCAAGCACGCGCGCTCGGTGCTCAACGCGCTGGACAGCCTCGAATCGGAGGTGGGCGGCATCAACATGGGACAGGCGGGCGAGGTGCGCGTGGGCTCGGTCACGGGGCCGGCGATCAAGTGCCTCGTGCCCGCGCTGCTGGAGGTGAAGCGCGCCTCGCCCAAGATCGAGCCGACCTTCGCCGTCGGCCCCTCGGTCGATCTGGTGCGGGGACTGGAGGCGCGGCGCTTCGACTTCGTGATCGCGCGGCTGCCGCCGGACTACGACAGCCGCGACTTCCAGCTGCTGCCGGCGCGGTCCGAGGTGATCTCGCTTCTGGTGCATGCGCGGCATCCGCTGGCCGGGGCCAAGGGGCTGACGCTGGAGGCGCTGACCGAGTTCGGCTGGGTTATCCAGGAGCGCGGCTCGCCGATCCGGCAGGCGGTGGAGACGGCCTTTGCGGAGGCGGGCATCCGGCCGCCGTCGAACATCACCAACAGCTCGTCGATGCTGGTGGTGCTCTCGCTGCTGCGCGAATCCGACACCGTGGCCCCGGTGAGCGCCGAGGTGGCCGGGCTGCTGACGCAGCCGCCGCTTTCGGCGGACCTGAGGGTGCTCGACCTTGCCGTGCCGATGACGGTGGCGCCCTATTTCCTGATCCGGCACCGCAGCCAGCAGCTGTCGCGGGCCGCCGAGACGCTGATGCGGGGCGTGCTGGCGCGGCTCTGAGGCAGAGGTTGACCGCGCGCAATGACGCGCGGGCGCAGGCGCGATACCCCTGAGGACCGGGAGCGTTCGGGAGGGGGCACCACCATGAAGGGACCGATCGTCGTCGCCACGGACGGCTCGGAGCCGGGCGGGCGCGCGGTGGACTGCGCGGCCGAGTTCTCGGCCGGGCTGGGGCTGAGGCTCTGCATCGTGCACGTTCTGCTGCATGGCCGCCCGCGGCAGGAGCTGGCGCGGCTGGCCGGGATCGAGGAGCTGGCCCGCTGCGCGAACGCGCCCGAGGTCTTCGGGCCCGGCGGGCTGCGCTACATCGCCCATACCGCCGAGGAGGAGATCGCCGTCGGCTGCGCCATCGTGGCCATCGGCGACGAGATCCTGGCCCGCGCCCGGGCGCGGGCCGAGGCGCTGGGCGCGAAGGACATCGTCACGCGGGCCTGTGCGGGCGACTACGCCGACGAGGTTCTCGACGTCGCCGAGGCCGAGAAGGCCGGGATGGTCGTGCTGGGCAGCCGCGGGCTGGGCCGGCTGCGCGGCACGCTGCTGGGCAGCGTGTCGCAGAAGGTGCTGCACCATGCCCATTGCACGGTGGTGATCGTGCGCTGAGGCCCCTGCCCGGCCGCGCGGCCTTGACCGCCGTCAATGAAGGCGCCGGGGCGCGGGCCTAGAGTTCGGAGCATGTTCGGGTGGAGGATCGGACAATGGACATTTCAGAGGCAATGCACGCGAAAGCGGACTGGGCGAGCGCCGACATGCCGGTGAGCGAGGTGGCGCGGATGATGAAGGCGGACGACATCGGCGCGGTGCCGGTGGGCAAGGACGACCGGCTGATCGGCATGATCACCGACCGCGACATCGCGCTGCGCGTGGTGGCCGAGGGGCGCAACCCCGACAAGACGCGGGTCGAGGAGGTGATGACGAAGGACATCGTCTACTGCCAAACGCACGAGACGGTCGAGGATGCCATCCACCTGATGGACCAGAAGAAGATCCGCCGCCTGCCCGTGCTCGACGGCGACAAGCGGCTGGTGGGGATGCTGAGCCTCGGCGACGTGTCGCATTCGGTGGGGCGCGCGCTTTCGGGCGAGCTGCTGCACGCGGTCTCGGACCATCACCCCTGAGGCCATTCACGACCATAGAACGGAGACTTCGACCATGAGACCGATCAAGGCCATTCCCCTAGCCCTTGCCGGCCTGCTGCTGGTGGCGGGCTGCGACGACCTGACCCCGCAGCAGCGCACCGTGGTGGGCGTGACCGGCGGCGCGGCGGCGGGGCTCATCACCGCCGAGGCGCTGGAGGCCGACGACGACTGGCGCCTGATCGCGGCGCTGGGCGGCGCGGCCATCGGCACGGTCGTCGCGCAGAACAGCACGACCGACATGTGCGCCTACGCGCGCGGCGATGGCACCTATTACCGCGCGCCCTGCCCCTGAGGGCCGCGGCGCGACATCCGGAGTGAGGGCCATGCAGACCGCGCCCGTCATCACCAGCCGCAACCTCGACGCCTCGCCCTCGGTCAACGAGATCGTGGGCCGCAGGGTCGCCGGGCTCGAGAAGATCGAACCCGAGATGATCGGCTGCGAGGTCATCCTCGACGCGCCGCAGAAGCGCAAGCGGCACGGCCGGGTGCTGCGGGTGCGGCTGCACCTGCACCTGCCCGGCCCCGACCTGTCGGTCTCGCGCGAGGTGGCGCAGGGCAGCGCCCGCGACGACCTGCTGCTGGCGGTGAACCGCGCCTTCTCGGCCGCGGAGACACGGCTCAAGCGGCGCAAGAAGGTCATGGACGCGGTCGAGGTCAAGCACCACCCGCCGGTGCTGCACGGCGTGGTCACGACGCTGGAGCCCGAGCTGGGCTACGGCTGGCTGCGCGCCGACGACGGGCGCGAGGTCTACCTGCAGCGCGACGCGCTGACCTCGGACGACTGGGAGAAGGTCGAGACCGGCACGCGCCTGCGCTTCCGCGAGCGGCAGGGCGACAAGGGCCCCTACGCGACGGGCGTCACGCTGGCCGAATGACCCACCGCCACGAAGGAGAGACAGCGACATGACCGAAACGACAGCGGCGCCGAAGACCACCGTAATCGACGTGCCCGAGGCGGTGGGTGTCTTCGACAGCTTCGAGACGCTGCAGGCGGCGATCTACGACCTGATGATCGCGGGCTTCAGCCGCTACGACATCAGCCTGCTGGGCAGCGAGGCCGCGGTCGAGGAAAAGCTGGGCAAGCGGTTCTGGCGTGCGGCCGATCTCGAGGACGACCCGCAGGCGCCGCGCGCCTCCTTCGTCTCGGAGGAGGCCATCGGCGAGCTGGAGGGCGGCATCGCGGGCGGCTTCTTCTTCCTGGGATCCTATATCGCCATGGCGGCGCTGCTGACGCCCGCGAGCACGCTCGCGGCCTCGGTCGCGGCCATGGCGATCGGCGGCGGGCCGGCGGCAGTGGTGGGCACGCTGCTGGCCCGTCGCGTGGGGCGGACCCATCGCGACTATTATGCCGAGCAGATCCGGCACGGCGGCATCCTGCTCTGGGTGCGCACGGTGGACCCCGAGCGCGAGGCGCTGGCCCGCAAGATCATGGAGGGCCATTCCGGCCGCGACGTTCACGTGCACGACTGGAGCGAGTGAGGCCCGGGCTCAGGTCCGGCGCTGCAGCACCTGCACGAGTTCGCGCAGGTTGGGATGGGTGGCGAGATCGTCGTCGCCCGCCGCCTCGGTCAGCGCCTCGATGTCGAGGATGCGGATCAGGTCGGGTTTCAGCACCTCGATGCTGCCGGCGTCGGCCAGCGCGTGGAAGGCGCGGCTGAGCGATTCCGGCCGCGTGCCCAGCAGGTGCGCGAGGTCGGCGCGGCTGATCGGGATCTTCACGTCGAGGCCGGTCTGCGCCAGTTGCACCAGGTGGTCGATGCCCGCGAAGCGCGCGCAGAGCACCAGCAGGAACCCGGCCACCCGACCCGAGATCTTGTGGCTGGTGAGCAGGATCATCCAGTCGCGGGCGCGGTCGAGTTCGGTGAGCAGGTTCAGCAGGACGACGCGCTCGAGATCGGGCGCGCGGAACATCATCGCCTCGAAGGCGTCGCGCGGGAAGGTGCAGACCTCGGCCGCGCTGGCCGCCTCGATCGAGAAGTGCATCGGCCCGTTGAAGACGCGGCCGAACATGTCGCCCTCGACCAGCAGGCCGACGATGTGCTGGCGGCCGTCCGAGAGCGTCTTCTGCATGCGCAACACGCCGCTGCGGACGCAGGCGACCACGTCGGGCGTGTCGCCGTCGTAGACCACGGTCTGTCCATGGTCGAAGCGGCGCAGGCGGCAGAGCGACTCGAGTTCGGCGAGCGTGGCGGGGTCCAGTTCGCTCAGCTGGTGGAGCTGTGACAGCCTGCACGGGCAGCCACCGGAAGCGGAATCGCGTGTCGTCATACTGCGCCTCCGCGTGAATGTGGGACCGAGGCGCACCGGCTGCGATCCGGGCGACCGCGGGTGGTGTCGCCCTCCAATATCTTACATATTCCAGAATTAATTGATGAGCGTCAATGCCGGCGGGCGTTTTCCGTGCATAGGTGGAAAGCCAATGACCAGCGCAATTGGGGGGAGATTGCGAGCATGAAGGCAACTGGCGGGACATGGGCGCTCGTGTCGAACGGCGTCCGCGCGCGCATCCTTCGCGCGCTGGAGGGCGGCGATGGCGAGGAGCCGATCGAACTGGTGAGCAAGGCCGAGTCAACGCACCTGCGCGACATCCTGTCGGACCGCTCGGGGCGCAGCTTTGCCTCTGACCACAGCGGCCGGCGCTCGGCGATGGAGCCCGGATCGGACCCGATCCGGCGCGATATGCAGGATTTCGCCAGCGACACGCTGGAGATGCTCGAGGGCCACCATCGGGCGCGGGATTTCGGGCGGCTCGCGATCCTCGCGGAGCCGGGCATGCTGGGCATCCTGCGCCAGCAGATGCCGGCCGGGCTGCGCCCGGCGGTCGTGCTGGAGCGTCCGGTGAACCTCGTGGGGCTGCCCGCGGCCGAGCTGCGCGAGACCGTGCGCCGCCTGGTGATGTCGGAGCCGCTGGAATGAGCGGCGCGGCGCGTGGAAAGACGGCCTCAACGGCGGGCCTGTGCGAGATGCCGGCACAGTGCGGCGACTGCGAGCTGCGCAGGACGAGCCTGTGCCGCGCGGCCTCGGAGGCGCGCGGGGCCGACGTGCGGCCGCCGCGCATCCGGCGGCTGCGGCGCGACGAGGTGATCGAGAGCGAGGGCGAGAGCGCGCATTTCATGGGTGTGCTGCGCTCGGGCTACCTGCGCCGCGAGCGCATGCGGCCGGACGGGCATCGCACGGTGCTGGGGCTGGCCTGTCCGGGCGATCTCGTGGGCGGGCTGCCGGGGCAGCGCTTTGCCTTTTCGCTGGAGGCGGCCACCGATGCCGAGATCTGTTCATACGATCCGCAGAGCGTGGCGCACCTGCTGGCCCGGGACCGGGTGTTCCACCGTTCGATCCTGCTGGAGGTCTGCGCCCAGCACGAGCGGCAGCTCGACCTGATCTGGCAGCGCGGGCTGCTCAACAGCCGCGAGCGGATCATGGCCTTCCTGGTGAAGGCCTGCCGGATCATGCCGCTCGAACGGCAGCCGGACGGCAGCGTGGTGGTGACCATCGCGTTGTCGCGGCGCGACTGGGCGGACCTGTCGAACACCACCGTGGAATCGATCAGCCGCACGCTGAGCCAGCTGGCCGAGAAGGATCTCGTCGTCCGGATCAGCCCGCAGCGCTACCGGATCCGGGACCTCGAGCTGCTGATGCGTCTTGCCGGGATGGACCCGGAGGATACCGTCGGGCCACGTCCCTGGCTCGGCGAGGAAGCCGCGCCGGCGGAGCCCCTTAGTGTCAGTGCCGGTCCGTCGATGCGGGTGGTTGCGGTGCGTCCGAGCCGGGACTCGCGCCCGCCGCTGGTGCGGCGGCGCGACAGCCGGGGCCGGCGGCCGCCGGACCTGCAGCAGGACGCCTGAGGCGCGGGCCGGCTACCGGCCG
>NZ_KE557275.1:0-32546 GCF_000442255.1 Salipiger mucosus DSM 16094
GCGATGTCAAAGAGCGTGAGAGACAAAAACCAGACCAGTGCGCCCTAACTTTCCGGCGCGCCCGCCCGTCATGCCTCTCGAAACTGTCCGCCTCGTCTGCCGCCGCAACTCGTTGCCTCGTCGCCGCCGCCCCGTCTGGCGTCCCGTCAGCGCCTCAGCGCCGCCGGTGAAGGGGCTTTTACGCATACCAAACAAACCCTGCAACACCTTTTTGAAGGAAATCCGGAACTTTTTCAGATTTCTGTCATATACGTTCAATATCAATGCCTTACGGGCACAGAAATTCGCAATCGGCCTGTTGAACGGACGCGCGCTGCCCTGCGCGCGGGGTCATGTCTGCGGGTGTCGCGGCATACCCACAGGCTTATCCACAAGCCGGCGCGATTCAGCTCGCTGAATCGCCATTCCGTGCCCCCGACTCCCTCCCGTTTCGCGAGTCATCCCCGCGCAGTGGCCCGTGCCGGGCCACCCCCGCGTGCGGCATTGCGGCGGCGCGGGACGAGGCGCAGGGCCAGGAGGGCCAGGATCGCGCCCGCATAGAGAAGCGGCTCGACCTGGAACCCCTTCCGCGCCATGACGAAGTGCAGCGCAGCGAGCAGCACCACCCCGTAGGTCAGGCGGTGCAGCCGCTGCCACCGACGCCCGAGCGCCCGCACCGCGCGGTTGTTCGAGGTCAGCGCCAGCGGCAGCATCAGCAGGAAGGCCCCCATGCCCACCGTGATGTAGGGCCGCTTGAGGATGTCGGCCCAGATGCGGCCCAGGTCCTGAACGTCGAGCACCAGCCAGACCAGCAGGTGCAGCACCACGTAGAGAAAGGCGATGAGCCCAACCGCGCGCCGGAAGCGCAGCAGGTTCACCCCGGCGAAGCGGCGCAGCGGCGTGATGCAGAGACCGGCGATCAGCAGTTGCAGCGCCAGCTCGCCCAGCTCGTGTTCCAGCGCCTCGATGGGTTCGACACCGAGCCCCCCGGTCAGCCCCAGCCACAGCAGCCAGATCGCCGGCACCGGCGCGAGGGCATAGAGCATCCAGACCGGCAGGCGACGCAGCCAGCCGTTGATCCGGTCCGCGAGCATCAGAAGTTTTCGGCCAGGTCCATGCCGGCATAGAGCGAGGCCACCTCCTCGCCGTAGCCGTTGAACATCGGCGTGGGCACCCGGGGCGCGAACAGCCCGCCGCCGATGCGCCGCTCGGTCGCCTGGCTCCAGCGAGGGTGATCCACCTGCGGATTGACGTTCGAGTAGAAGCCGTACTCGTTCGGCGCATAGCGGTTCCAGCTCGTGGGCGGCTGTTCCTCGACCAGCGAGATCCGCACCACCGACTTGATCGACTTGAAGCCGTATTTCCACGGCACCACCAGCCGCAGCGGCGCGCCGTTCTGATTGGGGATGTCGCGGCCGTAGATGCCGGTGGCCATGATCGTCAGCGGATGCACCGCCTCGTCAAGCCGCAACCCCTCGACGTAGGGCCAGTCCAGCACCGGCGAGGAGAGCCCCGGCATCTCGTCCGGGCGCATGGCCGTCTCGAAGGCCACGTATTTCGCGCCGCCCTGCACGCCCGCGAGATCGAGAAGGTCGGCCAGCTCGAACCCCGTCCAGGGCACGACCATCGACCAGGCCTCGACGCAGCGCAGACGATAGATGCGCTCCTCGAGGGTCATCTTCTTCATGATGTCCTCGAATGCGTAGTCGCCGGGGCGGTCCACCATGCCGTCGATCGTCACCGTCCAGGGCGAAGTGGTCAGCATGTGCGCGTTGTCGGCAGGGTCGTCCTTGCCCGTGCCGAACTCGTAGAAATTGTTGTAGGTGGTGATCTCTTCCCAGGTGTTGGGCTCGAGCTCTTCGGGGGCCGCCCAGGCCCGACCACCGGCCGCCCCGGCCAGCCCGAGGCCCGCCGCACCGGCCATGAGCTGCCGGCGGTTCAGCCAGGCGGCCTCGGCCGTGACGTCGCTTTCCCTGAGATCACCTTTCCAACGATACGCCATGCGCCGCTCCTCTCCGTTTGCACGAACAGCTTAGCGCCCGGAGCGGAACCGGCAAAAGAACATCGTCTCACGTTGCGGTGTCGACGTTGAAACTTGGGCGAACCTTGTTGAACGGGATCGAGGTGCCGTCTTCCTGGACGATGCGTACATGCCGCCGGCGCATCAGCCGCGGCTCCGAGACGCCGACGGAATGCGCGATGGTCTCGACCTCCTTGATGATCTCGCGCGCGTAGTTGGCGACCTTCATGTACTTGTCCTCGACCACGAGGCCCTTCTGCAGGCGCGGGTCGTGGGTGGTGACGCCCGTGGGGCAGGTGTTGCGGTTGCACTTCAGCGCCTGGATGCAGCCGAGCGAGAACATGAAGCCCCGCGCCGAGGTCACGAAATCCGCCCCCGCGCAGATCGCCCAGGCCACGTCCGACGGGTTCACCAGCTTGCCCGAGGCGACGATGCGGATCCGCTCCTTGAGGCCGTAGCGGTCGCGCAGGTCCACGATGCGCGGCAACGCTTCGCGGATGGGCATCCCGACGAGGTCGATCAGCGGCATCGGCGCCGCGCCGGTGCCGCCCTCGCCGCCGTCGATGGTGATGAAGTCCGGCGCGCTCTCGGGGCCGCGCTCGGAGATCAGGCGGAACATCTCCTCCCATTCGTCCGACGAGCCGATGACGGTCTTGAAGCCGCAGGGCTTGCCGCCGACGCGCCGGATGTGGGCGATCATGTCCAGCAGGTCGCCGAAGTCGTCGATCTCGCGGTGCCGGTTGGGCGAGATGCCGGGCTGCCCCACCGCGAGGCCGCGAATGCGGGCGATTTCCTCGTTCACCTTCTCGCCGGGCAGGATCCCACCCTTGCCGGGCTTGGCCCCCTGCGCGAGCTTGAGCTCGAACATCTTGACCTGCGGATGCGCGGCCATGTCGGCGAGCTTGGCGTCGTCCAGGTTGCCAAGCGCGTCGCGCACGCCGAACTTGGCCGTGCCGATCTGGTAGACGAGATCGCAGGCCCCCAGCTCGTGGTAGGGCGACAGCCCGCCCTCGCCGGTGTTCAGCCAGACGCCCGCCTCGGCGGCGCCGCGGCTCAGTGCCTCGACCGCCGGTCGCGAGATCGCGCCATAGCTCATCCCCGAGATGTTGAAGATCGACCGCGCGACAAAGGGGATCGAGGCCGTCGGCCCGATCACCATCGGCTCGGTCGAGGCGAACTGGTCGTCCAGCGGCGGAAAGACCGCGTTCACGAAGATCGCCGTGCCCGGCACGTTGAGGTTCCGGGTCGAGCCGAAGGCGACCGTGTTGTCCTTGCCGTCCGTCGCCTCGTAGACCCAGTCGCGCTGCGCCCGGTTGAAGGGCATCTCCTCGCGGTCCATCGCGAAGAAATACTGCCGGAAAAACTCGCCGAGCTTGGTAAAGAGCCCGCGAAAGCGCCCGATGACCGGGTAGTTGCGCCGGATCGCGTCACCGGCCTGCGTGCGGTCGATGACGAAGAGCGCCGCCACCACGAGCACCGCGACACCGATCGCCGCGACAAAGACAAGCGACAGAAGCTGAAGGGCGTACATCGCGGCGTTCATGGGTGTCTCCTACACATTCAGCCATTTGCATGACTGGAATATCTTCTGTATTTCTGGGACAGTGACAAGCACCGCAAGGACGGGCAACCACCCGGGAGGAGAGAATGCGAAAAACCCTGGCCACGCTTCTGCTGATCGCGGGGCTGCCCGCCGCCGCGCAGGAGGCCGTAACCTACCAGACCGACCAGAGCTTCGAGGATGTCACCTTCGGCCTCGAGAACGCGATCATCGACGCGGGGCTGGTGGTCGACCACGTCAGCCACGTCGGAGAGATGCTCGCGCGCACGCGCGAGGACGTGGGATCGGACGTCGAGCTCTACGAGGCGGCCGACGTCTACAGCTTCTGCTCGGCGCAGGTCTCGCGCGCGGTGATGGAGGCGGACCCCATGAACATCATGTTCTGCCCCTACGACATCTTCGTGATGGTGCGCCACGACGATCCCGAGGTCACCACGATCGGCTATCGCGCCTTCCCCGAGGGCGAGATGCAGCAGGTTCAGGAGATGCTCGACGGCATCGCGAAGGCCGCGATCGGGCGCGAATGATCACGCCGCGTTGAGCGGATGTCACGAAGACTCTACTGGAAATCGCGCAGGGGCGCGGCTTAGCGGCCGCGCCCTTCGGGTCAAGCCGGCGGCGCCGGAAATCCTCCTGATCCGGGACGGGAAACTGGGCGTAATCCCGGTCATCCAACCCAGAAGGAGGAGACCACAAGATGTTCCGCAGAACTTATCTCGCCCTCACCGCCGCCACCATGATCGCGGGCCCCGCGCTCGCCGGCATGTCCGCCGACATCGTCGACACCGCTGCCGAGGCCGGCAACTTCGAGACCCTGCTCGCCGCCGCCGAGGCCGCCGGCCTGGTCGAGACGCTCAAGGGCGACGGCCCCTTCACCGTCTTCGCACCCACGGACGAGGCCTTCGCCGCACTGCCCGAGGGCACCGTCGAGTCGCTGCTCGAGCCCGAGAACAAGGACCAGCTGACCGAGATCCTCACCTACCACGTGGTGCCGGGCAAGGTCATGTCCTCGGACCTGACGAACGGCATGATGGCCGAGACGGTGCAGGGCTCGTCGGTCGAGATCATGACCGAGGGTGGCGTCACGGTCGACGGCGCCTCGGTGACGACCGCCGACATCGAGGCCTCGAACGGCGTGATCCACGTCATCGACGGCGTGATCATGCCCGAGTGATCCATCGCAGGGAGGCGCCCGGCCACCGGCCGGGCGGCCCGACGGCCCCTCGCAGGATGCTGCGGGGGGCTTTTTCATGTCGCATTCCGCCTGTCAGGTGTCGTGATTGAAGGCCCCGGCCCCCGGTGCTACCTACCCGTCAATCCCGAACCGAAATCCCGACCCGACAAGGAGAGCGACATGGCTCAGGACAAATCGTTCCTGGACGACATCTATACGGCCGAAGGCGGCGAGAGCATGCGCCGCTACTACGACGACTGGGCCGACAGCTACGACGCCGACCTGCGCGAGAACGATTACCGCACCCCCGGCCGCTGCGCCCGCGCGCTGGCCGCGCACCTCGGCGACAAGGACGCGCCCATCCTCGACTTCGCCTGCGGCACCGGCATCTCGGGCGTCGCGCTGAAGGAGACGGGCTTCACCACCATCGACGGCACCGACATCTCGGAAGGCATGCTGGAAAAGGCCCGCGCCAAGGGCCCCTACCGCGACCTCTACGTCGCGGAGGCGGACTCGGTGCTCGACACCGGCCTGCGCCGCTACGACGCCATCGCCGCCGTGGGCGCCATCGGCGCGGGCGCGGCCCCGGCCGAGAACATCGACGCGGCCATCGCGAGCCTCGCGCCCGGCGGCATCTTCGTGGTCTCGCTGAACGACCACACGCTCGAGGACCCCGATTTCGAGGCGCGCCTGACCTCGGCGGTCTCCGAGGGGCGCGTGGAAAAGCTCCTGGCCGAGGACGGCGAACACCTGCCCGAGATCGACCTCGGCGCCCGCGTCTGGGTCGTGCGCAAGCTCTGACCGCCCCCGCCTCGCAGACACGAAAAGGCCCGCCAAACGGCGGGCCTTTGCATGTCATGCCGCGCGGGCTCAGTGCACCACGGCGTCGTCCGGGCGCGGCCGGTTGGTCGAGGCCACCCGGTCGCCGATGAGCAACCCGTCGGTCCCGGCGCTCACCGGAACGGTGTCGCCGTCGTGGATGTCCCCGGCCAGCAGCATCTCGGCCAGCGGATCCTGCAGCGCGCGCTGGATCACCCGCTTGAGCGGCCGTGCGCCGAACACGGGGTCATAGCCCTCGTCGGCCAGCCAGGCCTTGGCATCCTCGTCCAGCTCCAGCCGGACCTTGCGCGCCGCCAGCCGCTTGAGCAGCCGGGCAAGCTGGATCTCGACGATCCCGCCCATGTCCTCGCGCTTGAGACGGTCGAAGACGATCATCTCGTCGAGACGGTTCAGGAACTCGGGGCGGAAGTGCGCCCGCACCGCGTCCATCACGTCGCGCTTGGCCTGGGCGCTGTCGGCCCCCTCGGGCAGCTGGCTCAGGGCCTGCGAGCCGAGGTTCGAGGTCAGCACGATCAGCGTCTGCTTGAAGTCCACCGTCCGGCCCTGGCCGTCGGTCAGCACGCCATCGTCCAGCACCTGCAGCAGCACGTTGAACACGTCCGGGTGCGCCTTCTCGACCTCGTCGAACAGCACGACCTGGTAGGGACGCCGCCGCACGGCCTCGGTCAGGACGCCGCCCTCGTCGTAGCCCACGTAGCCCGGAGGCGCACCGATCAGACGGGCGACCGAGTGCTTCTCCATGAACTCCGACATGTCGATGCGCACCATCGCGCTGTCGTCGTCGAACAGGAACTCGGCCACGGCCTTGGTCAGCTCGGTCTTGCCCACGCCGGTCGGCCCGAGGAACAGGAACGAGCCCAGTGGCCGGTTCTCGTCGTTGAGCCCCGCGCGCGAGCGGCGCACGGCGTTGGCGACGGCCCGGACCGCCTGGTTCTGGCCGACGACCCGCTTGTGCAGACCGTCCTCCATGCGCAGCAGCTTGTCGCGCTCGCCCTCGAGCATCTTGCTGGTCGGAATGCCGGTCCAGCGCTCGACCACCTGGGCGATCTGCTCGGGGCGCACGGCTTCCTCGACCATGACGTCGCCTTCCTCTTCGGCGGCCTCGGCCTCGGAAAGCTGCGTCTCGAGCTGCGGGATGATGCCGTAGGACAACTCACCCGCGCGCGCCAGGTTGCCCTCGCGCTTGGCGATGTCGAGCTCGGCCCGCGCCTTGTCGAGCTGTTCCTTCAGCTCGCGCGCGCCGGCCAGCTTGTCACGCTCGGCCTGCCACTTGGCGGTCATCTCGGCACTGCGCTCCTGCAGGTCGGCCAGCTCCTTCTCGAGCTTCTCGAGCCGGTCCTTCGAGCCAGCGTCGTCCTCCTTCTTGAGGGCCTCCTGCTCGATCTGCATCTGCAGGATGTTCCGGTCGAGCTGGTCCAGCTCCTCGGGCTTGGAGTCCACCTCCATGCGCAGCCGCGAGGCGGCCTCGTCCATCAGGTCGATGGCCTTGTCCGGCAGGAAGCGGTCGGTGATGTAGCGATGCGACAGCGTCGCCGCGCTCACAAGCGCCGAGTCCGAGATCCGCACGCCGTGGTGCAGCTCGTACTTCTCCTTGATGCCGCGCAGGATGCTGATCGTGTCCTCGACCGTGGGCTCCTGCACCATCACCGGCTGGAACCGCCGGGCCAGCGCCGGGTCCTTCTCGACGTGCTTGCGGTACTCGTCGAGCGTCGTGGCGCCGACGCAGTGCAACTCGCCCCGCGCAAGCGCGGGTTTCAGCAGGTTCGAGGCGTCCATCGCGCCGTCGGCCTTGCCCGCGCCCACAAGCGTGTGCATCTCGTCGATGAAGAGGATGACCTCGCCCGCGGCGCTCTCGATCTCCTTGAGGATGGCCTTCAGCCGCTCCTCGAACTCGCCGCGATACTTCGCACCGGCGATGAGCGCGCCCATGTCCAACGCCAGAAGACGCTTGTTCTCCAGGCTCTCCGGCACGTCGCGGTTCACGATCCGCAGCGCGAGACCCTCGGCGATGGCGGTCTTGCCGACGCCGGCCTCGCCGATCAGCACGGGGTTGTTCTTGGTGCGGCGCGACAGGACCTGCATGGCGCGACGGATTTCCTCGTCACGGCCGATGATCGGGTCGATCTTGCCCTGTTCGGCCCGCTCGGTCAGGTCGATGGCGTATTTCTTGAGCGCGTCGTAGCCCTCTTCGGCATTGGCGCTGTCCGCCGTGCGACCCTTGCGGATGTCGTTGATCGCCTCGTTCAGCTTCTGGGCCGACACGTCGCCGGCCTCCAGCGCCTCCTTGGCGGGGGATTTCACCATGGCCAGCGCCATGAGGATGCGCTCGACCGGCACGAAACTGTCGCCCGCCTTGGTGGCGATCTTCTCGGCCTCGTCCAGCACCTTGCCGGTCTGCTGGTCGAGATAGACCTGCCCGGCGTCACCGCCGACTTTCGGGATCTTCGCGAGCCGCTGCTCGAGCGCGTCGACAACCCGCTTGGACGCACCGCCCGCGCGGGTGATGAGATTGGCGGCGAGCCCCTGGTCGTCATCCAGCAGGGCCTTCAGCAGGTGCTCGGGTGCGAGCCGCTGATGGCTCTCGCGCATCGCGATGGTCTGTGCGGCCTGGATGAAACCACGCGACCGCTCCGTGAACTTCTCCAAGTTCATCGTCGTCTCTCCTTCCATAAGCGCCCGTTTGAAACATGCGGCGCCTGGCTTGGCAGCACACCGCGGGATCGGGCCTCGACAAAGAGATGGGCGACGGGCGACCCCCCTTCAAGTGCACGTGATCACAAAAACGGCGCCGTCAGGAACCGTTCGACGGCGCCTCGCCATCGTCCGATGACGCCTGCCGGGTCCCGGCATCGGGCGCCTCGACGAGTCCCGTACGCGGCTCGACCTGCCCGTTCTCGGGGGAGATAACCTCTCCGGGCTCAACCATGCTGCGGGCCGGCTCCTCGACCGGGATGACGGACGCGTCCTGGTCCGAAATGCCGGTCAGATCGGCGGCGTCGGTGGACCCGCCGATCAGGTCGTCCTGCCGGGCCTGCACGTTGACGCCGTCATTGATGACATTCGCCACCCCGTCGGGCGTGCTGCCGGCGCCAGTGGGCGCCGGCACGACATTGTCGGCACTGGCCGGATCCGTTTCGGACACGGGCGGATTGTTCGTCCACCAGGCCGCGCCGGCAATCGCAACCAGAACGGCGGCACCCAGGACGATCGGGCGCAGGGCGGTGCGGCGGGGCGTTTCGGTCTCGTTGCTCATGGCATCCTCCTTTGCCCCGGCAATGCAGCGGCGCCGTCCGGCGTTCCCCGTAGACCGCCCGTTAACCTGAACGTGACATCACGCCGGGGCAGCAAGGGGGCAGGCCATGCACGTTCGCGACATCCAGCTCGAGGGCTTCGACGGCCCCGAACCCGAGGGACAGAAACCCGGCACCGTGTCGCTGGTGGGCGAGGGGCACCGCATCACCATCGCGATGACCGCGCCGCCCCGACTCTCGCCGTGGAAACGCGGCCTGCGCCGCCGTATCGTCGCCCATGCCATCGACCGCGTCCTGCGCCTGCCCGAGTTTCGGACCGGCCGGCAGCGGCTCTCCTTCGCCGATCACCTGCGGCGGCTCGTCGGCCCGGACCCGGCCGACGGCTGAGGGGCACCGGACCGCCTCGAAGAGATCCGCAAATTCCGTGCCAGCGAATTTGGCCCGGCAACGCCTTGACGCAGCGCGCCCGACTACGCATGAGGGAGGCCAAAGGAGCCTGCCCATGTCGCAAGATCGTCTCATCGTCGCGCTCGACGTGCCCAGTGCCATCGAGGGAATGGCCCTCGCCGAACGCATCGGCGACGCGGCCAGCTTCTACAAGATCGGGCTGGGGATGCTCACCGGCGGCGGGCTGGCGCTCGCCAACGAGCTCAAGCAGGAGCACGGCAAGCGCATCTTCCTCGACATGAAGCTCTTCGACATCGGCGCGACGGTCGAGGCCGCGGTGCGCGGCCTCGCGCAGTTCGACCTCGACTTCCTGACCGTGCACGGCGACCCCCACGTCGTCCGCGCCGCCCGCGAGGGCGCCGCCGGAACGAACCTGCAGATCCTCGCCGTGACGATCCTCACATCGCTCGACCGCGGCGACCTCGACGAGGGCATGATGCGCGAGGGCGACGTGGCCGACATGGTGGTCGAACGCGCGGGCCGCGCCTTCGAGGCCGGCGCGCACGGCGTCATCGCCTCGCCGCAGGAGGCCGCCCGCATCCGCGCCCTCCCCGAGGCCGAGGGCCGGCTCATCGTCACCCCCGGCGTGCGTCCCGCAGGCGCCGCCGACGACGACCAGAAGCGCATCGCCACGCCCGCCAATGCCGTCGCCGCCGGCGCCGACCACATCGTCGTCGGCCGCCCCGTCTGGCGCGCCTCCGATCCCCGCGCCGCGGCCCGCGCGATCCAGGACGAACTGGCCTGATTCCACCCCGTACGGCGCCAACCGCACCGGATCGTGAACTGGCCGAATACCACCCCTACGGAACATGAAGCCCCTGAACTGCGTTTTCCCTGCAACACAGGCAGGAGACGTTTCATGTCAGACGACCGCAGTCAGATCGGCACGATCCGCTACAACGCCGCCGAGGAACGGTTCGAAGCGCTCGTCACGCTTCGCACCGAGACCGGCCGGACGCGCGTGCCAAGCCATTTCGACGCCCCCATCACAACCGGCGAGGAGATCGCCGCACAGGGCCTGCTGGCCAATGCCCAGCGCATGCGCGACCGGCCCGGCGGGCTGCAATCGCATCTCCCGGCCCGCGCCGGCGACGTCGCGCAGGCCCCGACGCCGGAAAAGCACGGGCTCGTGCCCGGCTGGCTGAAAATGCTCGGCGGCCGCGCAGCCTGATCCCTCGGGTCATTGCTGGCCATCCAGGTAATCGCGCAGGATCTCGCGAAAATGCGGGATCGCGTCCTCGCGGCCCGTGTAGTCCTCGGGCCGCATCAGCATCCAGCCGTAGCCCTCCCCGCCGAACTGGACCGCGCTCACACGCTCTGCCGGAAGGTGCGCCACGAAGAACCAGCTGGCCCCGTGCGACCGGCGCCAGCTGAGCGCCGAGGCCGCGACCTCCAGCCCGACCTCCTCGCGCGTCTCGCGCAGCGCACATTGCTCGGGCGACTCGTCGCCCTCGCGCCCGCCGCCCGGAAAATCCAGGAAGCCGGGATAGGGTATGCCCTCCGCGTGATCCCGCCGGATCACGAGCAGGTCGTCGCCAAGAAACAGGATCAGCTTGGCCCCCGCGAATGTCGTCTCCACGTGGCGTCTCCCCGGCCATGCCATTATACTGCGACACCTAACCACTGGCGCCGGAATTGCCACCCATGCCCGCGCTTTGCCGCGATTGTCTGACCGAATTCGATGATGCGCAGCGCTGCCCGTCATGCGGGCGCCCGCGAATCGTGCGCCACGATGAGTTGTGGGACCTCTCCATCGCCCACATGGACTGCGACGCCTTCTACGCCAGCGTGGAAAAGCGCGAGGACCCCAGCCTCGCCGACAAGCCCGTCATCATCGGCGGCGGGCGGCGCGGCGTGGTCTCGACGGCCTGCTACGTCGCGCGCATCCGCGGCGTGCGCTCGGCCATGCCGATGTTCAAGGCGCTCGACCTCTGCCCCGACGCGGTGGTCCTCAAGCCCCGGATGCAGCTCTACGCCGAGGTCTCGCGCCAGATCCGCGCCATGATGGAGGAGCTGACCCCCGCCATCGAGCCGCTTTCGCTGGACGAGGCCTTTCTCGACCTGACCGGAACCGCCCGCCTGCACGGCCACCCGCCCGCGGTGATGATGGCGCGGCTGGTGAAACGCATGCGCGCCGAGCTGGGCGTCAGCGGCTCCATCGGGCTGTCGCACAACAAGTTCCTCGCCAAGATCGCCTCGGACCTCGACAAGCCGCACGGCTTCTCGGTCATCGGCCGGGCCGAGACGCAGGACTTCCTGCGCCCCAAGCCGATCCGCATGATCTGGGGCGTTGGCAACGCGGGGCAGGAATCGCTGGACCGCGCGGGCATCCGCACCTTCGAGGACCTGCTGCGCTGGGACCGCGAGGCGCTGACCGCGCGGTTCGGTTCGATGGGCGAGCGCCTGTGGCACCTGGCGCGCGGCGAGGATCACCGCCGCGTCACCCGCGACGCGCCGGTCAAGTCGATCTCGAACGAGACCACCTTCGGCGAGGACACCGCCGACCCCGAGATCCTCGACGGCCATCTCTGGCGCATGTGCGAAAAGGTGGCCGACCGCGCCAAGGCCAAGGGGCTCGCGGGCCGGGTCGTGACGCTCAAGGTGCGGCGGTCGGATTTCTCGATCCTGACGCGGCGCCAGTCGCTGCGCGACGCCACGCAGATGGCGGACCGCCTCTACCGCACCGCGCGCGGCCTTTTCGATCAGCTCGGCAATCGCGGCCCCTACCGCCTGCTGGGCGCGGGGCTGTCCGACCTCGTGCCTGCCGATCAGGCCGACCGCTACGGCGACCTGCTGGACCCGCAGGCCCAGGCCCGCGCCGAGGCCGAGCGCGCGACCGATGCGATCCGTCGCCGCTTCGGCGAGGACGCGATCCTCAAGGGCCGCGCCCTGCGCTGAGCCCGCCGCTCAGGCGCGGCCGCCCAGCACCTCATCTTCCTCGTCCTGCGCGTCATAACCCAGCGCCTCCAGCCCCGCCTCCAGGTGGTCGGCGACATGCGGGGTGCCGATCAGGTAGTCGGCCGTCGGTGTCGAGGCCTCGGCGATCGCGGTGGCATAGGCCTCGTCCCATTCCTCGGCATCGAAGGCATCGCGCCCGATCCACATGATCGCGACGAGCGCCGCCTGCTCCTCTTCCGTCATGCGGTCCACGAAGGCGCGAAGCTCGCCCTCGGCCCGGCCGATCTCGCGCGCCATGACGATGACGGCGGCGACCTTCCTGACGCTGATTTCTTCCATCTCGGGCTCTCCTTCCGAATGCGCGACGACCTTGGCGCGCGCGGAGGGCCGCGTCCTTGATCTCACGCAAAGATTCGATAGTAGAGCGCGTCCGGCAGAAACTGCCCGAACCGGAAGACATAGCCCATCCGCCGCGGGAACGAGAGGCTGAAGCGTTCCGAGGTCATGTGCTGATAGATCCGCGAGGCGGCGTCCTCGGGCTCCATCCGCAGGGGCATGGCGAAATCGTTCTTGTCGGTCAGCCGCGTGCGCACGAAGCCGGGATTCACCAGCTGGATCTCGACCCCGGTGGTCCGCAGGTCGGCGTAGAGCGATTCGGCCAGCGCCATGACCCCGGCCTTGCTCGCGGTGTAGGGCGCCGAACGCGGCAGCCCGCGAAAGCCCGTCAGCGAGCCGGTCATCACGAAATGCCCCCGGTTGCGCGCGACAAAGCGCGGCACGACCACGCCCGCCAGCCGCATCGCCCCGCCGAAGTTGACGTCGGCCATCAGGTTGGCCTTCTCCGCGTCCCAGTCCTGCGCCCCGAAGGGCCAGTAGACGCCGGCCATGTGCACAACGCCGTCCACCTCGCCGATGCGGTCCGCCGCGGCCTCGAGCCCCTCGGCGTCGGTGACGTCCACCGGCACGACCTCGGTGCGGCCGGGCAGCGCCTCGGCCAGCTCGTGCAGCGGCCCCTCGGAGCGCGCCGACAGCACCAGCGTCACGCCCGCGCGGCTCAGCCTGTGGCAGAGCGCGGCGCCCAGCCCCTCGCTCGCGCCCACGATCCAGTAACGCTTGCCAGCCCAGTCTCTCATGTCGCATCCCTTTTGCGGATGGTGGCGACCAATTCGACCACCTTGATCCCGAACTTGCGAAACTGGCTGCGGTTCACGATGGTTCCGTCCGGCGTCAGGTACATCCAGTCCGTCGCCGAGAGCACGTGCCCGCCGGTGTCCGGCGGCAGCCTGAGGCGATAGCGCATGTTCACGGTCGGGCCGCACTGCAGCCCCTGCCCCTCGCCCACGACGTCCTCGGCGGTGGCGCGGATCTGCCCGGTCTCGGACAGCTCCAGGTTCCAGGCCCGCTCCTGCACCTCGCCGCTGTCGTAGCGGAAGGTCTCGCGCATGACGGCCCGCATGCCGGTCCAGTCGACGTCGAAATCCCCGGTGAAGCGCGACACGACCCGGCCACTCGGCCCGAAAATCACCCCGTCGCAGGTCAGCGGCCCGGCAAGGTCCCGCCGCAGGTCAAAGTCGCGGCCGGGCTCCTCGGCATAGTCGCCCGGCCTCTGGGACAGGAACCCCAGGGCGCGACTCTTCCAGAACACGAGGGCAAGGGCGATGAGGGCGCCGGCGACGAAATAGAGTAGCGGTTCCATGATCTCCCGATCCGTTGGTGAAAGGCCCGGGGGATCGCGGCGCCCCGCGCCTGCTTTCCGACCTAGGCCGCACCGAGCGATGTCCAGCGGGAATCACGTCGGTCTCGCGTCCGTGCCGGTTATCGGCTCAGCTCCTCGGCCGGCGGCTCGGGGCGGCTGCGATAGCGCGCGCCCTTCCACCACAGCTTGAGCGCCTGCCAGTGGATCAGCGCCAGCACCCGCCGCGCGCCGAAGGGCCGCCGCAGAAGCGCGCGCAGCAGGCCCGCGTCGGTCAGAGGGCGCCGCGGGCCGGTCAGCGTGGCGATCACGCCACCCTGTTCGTGGCGATAGTCGATTCGGATGCCGACATGCCCTTCGGAGATGTCGAACTGGAAGACATATCCCCCCGCGACCGGCTGGAACGGCGAGACGTGCAGGATCTTCTGCGCGGTCAGCCGGTCTTCGGCGGTGATCGCGCTCCCGTCGGCCTTGGTGCAAAGATAGGAATGCCGGTCGCCGAAGGTGTTGGTCACCTCGGCGATCACCGCCACCAGCGCCCCGCCGGCATCATGCGCCAGCCAGAACGAGACCGGGTTGAAGACATGCCCCAGCACCCGGGGCTGCGCGAGCAGCAGCAGCGCACCCTCGGCCCGGACCTGGTGCGCTTCCAGCACCTCGCGCGCCCATGCGGGCCCGCGTCCGTCCCCCGGCGGACCGCCGTGGTCGCGGTCGTGCAGCGACGCGACGTTGCGTCCCCCGCGCGAGAACAGCCGCGGCGTCTCGAGGTCCCGCGCCTCGGCGTCCAGCAGCACGTAGTCGATGCCGTAGCGAAAGCCGTTCCGCACCTCGCCCCTGCGGCCGTGGTAGGTGTGCCCGGCGACGTGTTCGACCTGGCTCATGCCGCGACCCCGGCCGCGAGCCGCCCGCGCAGTGCCTCCGCCACCTCGACGGCGCTCGCCAGCCCGTCTTCGTGGAAGCCGTTGCGCATCCATGCGCCGCAGAACCAGGTGCCCGCGCGGCCGTTCATGGCCCGCACCTCGGCCTGCCCCTCGAGCGCGCCCATGTCGTAGACCGGGTGCCGCATCGTGGTCTCGTCGTGGATCAGATCCTCGCGGATCTCGCGGGTCGAGTTCAGCGTCACGAAGAGCGGGTCGTCCTGCGGGATCGGCTGCAACCGGTTCATCCAGTAGGTCAGGTCGATCGCGTTCATCTCCTTGCGCGCATCCTCGGTGTAGTTCCACGAGGACCAGCAGGCCCGCCGCCGCGGCATCATGCGCGGATCGGCGTGCAGCACCACCCGGTTCGGCTGGTAGCGGATCTTGCCCAGCGCCGCACTCTCCGAGGGCGTGGCATCGGACAGCAGCCGCAGCGTGTCGTCGGAATGGGTGGCGAAGACCACCTCGTCGTAATGCTCCCACTCGCCGCCCTCGGCGCGCACCTCGACTCCCGAGACCGTGCGCCGCACCCCGGCGATGGGCGCGCCGGTGCGCAGATCGGCCCCCTGCGCGCGCAGCGCCTCGGTCATCCGCGTGACGTATTGCACCGATCCGCCGCGCACCGTGTACCACTGGTGCTGCCCGGTGTGGTGCAGAAGCGCGTGGTTGTCGAAGAACCGCACCAGCGCCTGCGCCGGGAAGTCGAGGATCTTTTCCGTCGGCGTCGACCAGATCGCGCCCGAGAGCGGCAGCAGGTAGTAGTCCCGGAACCAGGGCCCCGTGCCCAGCCGCTCCAGGAAATCGCCCAGCGTGAGCGTCGGATCGCGGCTTTCCTCGACCGCCCGCGCGTTGAAGCGCAGGATGTCCCGGATCATCCGCAGGAAGCGCGGGTTCACCGCGTTGCGCCGCTGCGCGAAGAGCGCGGCAAGGTTCTGCAGCCCGTATTCCATCTCGCCGCCACGCAGGCTGGCGGAAAAGCTCATGTCCGAGGCCGCGATCGGCACCTCGAGTCGCTCGAAAAGCGACACCATGTGCGGATAATTCGCGCGGTTGAAGACGATGAAGCCGGTATCCACCGGCTGATCGCCGCGCTTTCCCGCCATCAGCGTCCGGGCATGCCCGCCAAGGCGCGGCTCGGCCTCGTAGAGCGTCACGCGGTGATCGTCGCCCAGCATCAGCGCCGCCCCCATGCCGGAGATGCCGCCGCCGATCACGGCAATCGATCGGGGCGTTGTGCTGTGGGGATCAAGGGGCATGGCGTCCTCGCGCTGGTGTCATTGCCCTTGGGCATACGCGGGGATCGCGCCGCCGGATGCAAATTTCTTTGCGGTCGCCTGATCCATCCCGCCGGGTGCGGCGTATCAGGACTATGTTGCGGGATACGAGCATAGAAGATCAACGCGAGATCGCGGCCATTGCCTTGGGCGGGCTGCCGGGCCATGTCTTGTCGAACACGAGCACAAGAAAGACGAGGCACGTGGGTCTGCACGATACGACAGCCGCCGACTGGACCGATCACGTCAGGCGCATCCGCGACGATGCGGACGAGACGGCATTCGTCGCGCTCTTCCGTCACTTCGCGCCGCGACTGAAGGCCTTCCTGATCCGGTCCGGAAGCAACCCGGCCGAGGCCGAGGAATGCGTGCAGGACGTCATGGCCACGGTCTGGCGCAAGGCACATCTCTTCGACCCGTCGCGCGCCAGCGTCGCGACCTGGGTCTTCACGATCGCGCGAAACCGGCGCATCGATCTGCTGCGCCGGCAGAAGCGCCCCGAACCCGAGGATCTTCCCTGGGGCCCCGAGGCCGAACCGGACCAGGAGGAGGTGGTCCAGTTCCAGCAGGACAGCACCAACCTCGCGCGGGCCATCTCGGACCTTCCCGACAAGCAGCGCGTGCTGATCGAGAAGGCCTACTTCGGCGAGCTGTCGCACAGCGAGATCGCCGAGGAGACCGGGCTTCCGCTGGGAACGATCAAATCGCGAATACGCCTGGCGCTGGACCGCTTGCGCCATGCGATGGACCAGAGGTGACAACAATGAAAATCAAGCATCACCTGACCGACGACCTCGTCATGGGATATTCGGCGGGCACCCTCCCCGAGGCCGTGAACCTCATCGTGGCGACACATGTCTCGCTTTGCGACGACTGCCGCGCAGCGGTCGAGGCCTGCGACGCCCTCGGCGGCGCGATGGTCGAAAGCTCCGACACCGTGGCCGTCTCGGACGACTGCCTCGAGTCGGTGCTGGGCATGATCCGCACCGAAGAGGCCCCCGCCCGCGAGCCCGCGCGCGGCGCGCCGCGCAGTTCCGTCCTGCCGCAGCCGCTGGCCGATTACGTCGGCGGCGGGCTCGACGACATCAAGTGGCGCCCGGTCGGCATGGGGGTCAAGCAGGCCATCCTGCCGACCTCGTCCGAGGCTTCGGCCCGGCTGCTCTACATCCCCGCCGGCATGGCCATGCCCGACCACGGGCACCGGGG
Source organism: Salipiger mucosus DSM 16094 (assembly GCF_000442255.1). Taxonomy (GTDB): domain Bacteria; phylum Pseudomonadota; class Alphaproteobacteria; order Rhodobacterales; family Rhodobacteraceae; genus Salipiger; species Salipiger mucosus. Next base: position 17,261 of record NZ_KE557275.1, read on the forward strand.
CATGGAACTGACGCTGGTGCTTCAGGGCGCCTTCGAGGACGAGGACGGCCATTTCGCCCGCGGCGACATCGAGATCGCCACCGACGAGATCGAGCACACGCCCGTCGCGGACATCTCAGAGGACTGCATCTGTCTCGCGGTGACCGAGGCGCCGCTGCGCTTCAAGGGCCTGCTGCCGCGCCTCGCGCAGCCCTTCCTCAAGATCTGATCCGGCGGGGGCGCCTCAGCCGCGCGACAGCGGCACGACGCGCCCCTCGCCCTCGGCCTCCTCGAAGTCGAAACTGTCCAGCCGGGTGGCCCGCCGCCCGGCCTTTTCCGCGCTGACCTTGATCTCGGCCACGTCCTTGGCCGCCTGGCCGAAGTGCTTGTCGAGGTTCTCGACCCGCTGGCCCAGCCGCTCGACATCGGCGTTGAGCAACCCCAGCTCGCGCCGGATCGCCCCCGCCTGCTCGCGCATGCGCGCGTCCTTCAGCACCGCCCGCAGGGTGTTGAGCGTCGCCATGCAGGTCGTCGGCGAGACGATCCAGACCCGCAGCGCGAACCCCTCGCGCACGATCTCGGGGTGGTTGCCGTGCAGCTCGGCGTAGACCGCCTCCGAGGGCAAGAACATCAGCGCCGAATCCGCCGTCTCGCCCTCGATGATGTAGCGCTCGGCGATGTCGCGCAGGTGCTTGCGCACCGAGAGCCGGAAGCTCTGCGCCGCCCGCGTCCGCGCCTCCTTGTCCTCGGCCCGCCGCAGCGCCTCGTAGGCCTCCAGCGGGAACTTGGCGTCGATCACGATGGGGCCCGGCGGCTCGGGCATGCCGATCAGGCAATCGGCCCGCCGCCCGTTCGACAGGGTCTGCTGCATGTCGTAGCTGTCCGGCGGCAGCGCCTGCCGCACGAGATCGTTCAACTGGATCTCGCCGAAGGCCCCGCGCGTCTGCTTGTTCGACAGGATGTCCTGCAGCGACAGCACGTCCCCCGAAAGACGCGAGATGTTCTCCTGCGCCCGGTCGATGGTCTTCAGCCGCTCCTGCAGCTCGCCCAGACTGTGCGCGGTGCGCCGCGTGGTGCCGTGCAGCGTCTCGGCCATCTGGCCCTGCACCTCGGCCAGCCGCCGCTCCATCAGCTGCAGCATCGCCGTCTGGCTCTGCGCCTGCGCCTCGGTCACGTGATGCAACCCGCCCGACAGCCGCTCCTGCCCCTCGGACAGCGCCTGCACCCGCTGCGACAGCTGGCTCAGCGGATAGCCCAGCCGCGCCGTCCGGTTCGCGGCCCGGATCGACAGCACCAGCAGCAGGACCAGCAGCAACGCGACGGCGCCCGCGCCCAGCGCGGCCAGCACCAGCGGATCGTCCAGCGCGTAGTTCTCCCCGCCAAGCGAGATCATGTGCGCCCGAAGAGCCGCTCGATGTCCGCCAGTTTCAGCTCCACGTAGGTCGGCCGCCCGTGGTTGCACTGGCCCGAATGCGGCGTCGCCTCCATCTCGCGCAGCAGCGCGTTCATCTCCTCGGCCCGCATCCTGCGGCCCGAGCGCACCGAGCCGTGGCAGGCCACCCGGCTCAGGATCGCCTCGATCCGCTCCTGCACCAGCTGCGAGCTGCCGAAGTCCGACAGCTCGTCCAGCACGTCGTGCAGCAGCGCCTTGGCGTTGACCTCGCCCAGGATCGCGGGCGTCTCGCGCACCGCCAGCGCGCCGCCGCCGAAGGGCTCGATCGTCAGCCCCATGCGCGACAGATCGTCCGAGATCTCCATCAGCCGCGAGACGTCATCGGCCGAAAGCTCCACGATCTCGGGGATCAGCAGGGCCTGCGCGGCGACGCCGTTTTCCGCCATCTGCCGCTTGAGCTTCTCGTAGACCAGCCGCTCGTGCGCGGCGTGCTGGTCTACGATCACCATGCCGTCGGCGGTCTGCGCCACGATGTAGTTCTCGTGCACCTGCCCCCGCGCCGCGCCCAGCGGCAGCGGCCTCGGGCGGCCTCCGTGCTCCGGCGCCTCGGGCATGTCCTCGACCACGCGGGCGGAATAGGCGCCCGCCATCTCGGCAAACCCCGGCGCGGGCGCCTGCGCGCGATAGGCCGCCTGCCGCGCGCCCGCAGACGGGCGCTCCATCTGGTAGACCCGCGGCTGCGACGGCGCCTCGGGCGGGGCGCCCAGCGGCGCCTCCGAGCGCATCGCCCCGGCCGGAGCCTCGGGCCGCATGGCGCCCAGCGTCGCGCCCGCCACCGTGGTCGAGGCCCGGTGCCCCGCCTCGGCCAGTGCATGCCGCAGCGCCGAGACGATCAGCCCGCGCACGATGCCCGGCTCGCGGAACCGCACCTCGGACTTCGCCGGGTGCACGTTCACGTCCACCTTGTGCGGATCGCAGTCCACGAAGAGCGCCACCGCCGGGTGACGCTCGCGGCTGAGGTAGTCGGCATAGGCCCCGCGCAGCGCGCCCATCAGCAGCTTGTCCCGCACCGGCCGGCCGTTGACGAAGAGATGCTGCGCCGTGCTCGAGCCGCGCGAATAGGTCGGCAGCGCGGCCAGCCCGGTCAGCCGGATGCCCTCGCGCTCGGCATCGACGCCCAGCGCGTTGTCGGTGAACTCGGCCCCCATGACCTGCGCCATGCGCGCCCGCAGCGCGTCGAACAGGTCCCCGGTCGCCGGATCGGCGCGAAAGCTCACGCGGTCGCGCCCCTCGCTCACGTCGCGCAGGGTGAACCCGACCGAGGGCTCGGCCATCGCCAGCCGCTTCACCACCTCCGAGATCGCCATCATCTCGGCGCGGTCGCTGCGCAGGAACTTCAGCCGTGCGGGGGTGGCGTGGAAGAGGTCGCGCAGCGTGACCACCGTGCCCGCGTTCAGCGCGCAGGGCTTCACCGCCCCCGCCTGCCCGCCGGCGACGCTCAGCTCGGCCGCCTCGCCGCCCGGCGCGCGGCTCTGGATCGTCAGCCGCCCCACCGCGCCCAGCGAGGGCAGCGCCTCGCCCCGGAAGCCGAAGCTGTGGATGTTCAGCAGGTCGCTGCCGTCGATCTTCGAGGTGGCATGCCGCGACAGCGCCAGCGACAGCTCGTCCGGCGCCATGCCGCAGCCGTCGTCGGTGACCCGGATCAACGTCTTGCCACCGTCCGCCACCTCGACCGTCACCCGCCGCGCCCCGGCGTCGATGGCGTTTTCCAGCAGCTCCTTGACCGCGGAGGCGGGGCGTTCCACCACTTCGCCCGCCGCGATGCGGTTGATCGCGGAGTCGTCGAGCTGCCGGATCACCGGGCGCATATTGGGGCTGTGCGTATTCATTCCACAAGACTTAGCAGACACGCGCCGATTCTGAAAAGCCGGAATGCGGTGTTGCAGCATCCGAAACGTGCGGTCATGCAACCAAAGTCTAACTTGCGACGTTAAGAATATGACGCGAAACTTGGTATACCATGCAAGATCGTTGCCCGCGGGGCCGCATGGGCCATAAAAAAAGGAGCAGTCGGATGCCCGTCAACCGGATCACCTACGATTTCATCGCTGCCGTCTACGGCAAGACCTTCGCCGAAACCTTCTTCGTGCAGGTCTCGCCCGTCACCTGGTAAGCCGCGCCGGCCTCAGCCGTCGCGCGCCGCCTGGTACCAGCGCCGGATCGCGGCGCGTTCGTCGCCCTCCATCCAAGAGACGTTGGCCGGCGGCATGGCATGCGTGACACCGGCCTGCAGGTAGATGTCCTTCGCGTGCTCCGCGACCGCCGCCGGGCTGTCGAGCCGCACGTTCTTCGGCGGCCAGTGGATGCCCTCCCAGCCGGGCTCCGCCGCGTGGCACATCGAGCATCGCCCCATCACGATATCCTGGACCTCGCCGAATCCCTCGGCCTCGGCAAAGCGCAGCGCCGGCCCGCTGGCCTGCTCGTCCATCGCCTCCGCGTCGTAGGTATAAAGCGGCGCCGAGGACAGCCACATGATCACAAGGAACAGCACCGCCGTCGCCGCCCAGGTCCACCAGGGCGTGCCCTTGCGCGCGTGCATGCTGTTGAAGAAGTGCCGGATGGTGACGCCCATCAGGAAGACGAGGCTGGCGATGATCCAGTTGTACTCGCTGGCAAAGGCCAGCGGGTAGTGGTTCGACAGCATCAGGAACAGGACCGGCAGCGTCAGGTAGTTGTTGTGGGTCGACCGCTGCTTGGCGATCTTGCCGTACTTCGGGTCCGGCGTCCGCCCGGCCTTGAGGTCCGCCACCACGATGGTCTGGTTCGGGATGATGATGAAGAACACGTTGGCCGACATGATCGTCGCCGTGAAGGCGCCCAGGTGCAGCAGCGCCGCCCGGCCCGAGAAGACCTGCGTGTAGCCCCAGGCCATCACGACCAGCACCCCGAAGAGGAAGATCATCAGGCGGGTGTTGTCCTCGCCGAACTTCGTCTTGCAGATCCAGTCGTAGGCCAGCCAGCCCAGCGAGAGCGACAGCAACGAGATAATGACCGCCAGCCAGGACGGGATATCCAGCACCTCGGGGTCCACGAGGTAGAGGTCCGCGCCGAGGTAATAGACCAGCACCAGCATGGCGAAGCCCGAGAGCCAGGTCGCGTAGCTCTCCCACTTGAACCACACGAGGTCGCCCGGCATCCGCTCCGGCGCCACTAGGTATTTCTGGATGTGGTAGAATCCGCCCCCGTGCACCTGCCACTCCTCGCCGTCGGCCCCCGAGGCAAGCGCGCGGTCGCGGTGCAGCCCGAGATCCAGCGCGATGAAGTAGAAGGACGATCCGATCCAGGCGATGGCGGTGATGACATGCAGCCAGCGCACGGCGAACTCCAGCCAGGCGCCCATCACGATGAAATCATACATGTCCCGTCTCCGTCCGTCGTCCCGCGGCTGCCGATGACAAGACCCCAGCCGCGCGGCAATTGCACCTCGAAACTCCCTCGCGCGTCCGCGCGCGCGATGCAACTGCCTCCGAAGCGGGCATGTCCGCATCCGGCCTGACGTCGGGGCGGTCGATCCGCCGCGCCGCGCCGCGCAGGATTGGGCTTGCCTCCGGCGCCAGAGTCCCCACCTTTGCGGCGGGACACGCGTTCCCGGGACCACCAAGGAGAGGACCGATGAAGACCGAACAGGTTGGCGAGAGCATTCTGGAAACCTGGACCGCCGACGAGGTGGAGGAGGCCTTTGCAAACGACGAGATCGTGCTGATCGACGTGCGCACCCCGCAGGAGTTCATGTTCGAACACATCGAGGGCGCGCTGCTGATGCCGCTCGCCTTCTTCAAGGCCGAGAAACTGCCGGGCCAGAGCGACAAGCGCATCGTGTTCCACTGCGGCTCCGGCGCGCGCTCGGACAAGGTCGCCCGCGAGGCGCTGGCCGCCGGCTTCGGCCGCATCGCGCACATGGAAGGCGGCTTCGGCGCCTGGAAGGGCTCCAAGAAGCCCTACATCGGCACCAACATGGCCACCGGCGCGCCCCAGGTCGTGAGCTGACGCGCGCCGCCCCGGCCGCCGCGCCGGGACCGACAGCTTTTTTGCGTATTTGGAACAAGAAGAAGGACCGGGCGACGTCCAGAACTTCTTCTTGTTCCCAAATACGCAAATCCGGCCGCGAGGCCGGGCGCGCCGCCGTTCAGCGCTGCCCCGCGACCATCAGCCCCTGCTCCGTCAGCTGCGCATGTGCCTCGTCGAGCGAGCGCCGGGCCCGCTCGATCAGCGTGTCGATCTCCTCCTTCGAGATCACCAGCGGCGGCGAGACGATCATTCGGTCGCCGACGTGGCGCATGACGAGGTTGTTGGCGAAGCAGCGCTCGCGGCAGATGTAGCCCGCGGTCCCCGCGTCCGCCGCGAAGGGCGCGCGGGTTGCCTTGTCCGGCGTGAGCGCGATGGAGCCCATCATGCCGACGATCTTCGCCTCGCCCACCAGCGGGTGATCGGCGAGCTCCTCGAAGCGCGCCTTGAGGTAGGGGCCCGTTTCCTCGCGGACGCGGTCGACCACGCCTTCCTCCTCGAGGATGCGAAGGTTCTCGAGCGCCACGGCACAGGCCACGGGGTGGCCGGAGTAGGTGTAGCCGTGGTTGAACTCTGTCCCCGAGATCACCGCCGCCACCTCGTCGTTGACGATGGAACCGCCGATGGGCTGGTAGCCCGAGCTCAGCCCCTTGGCCACGGTCATGATGTGCGGGCTGACCCCCAGCGTCTGGCTGCCGAACCAGTTGCCGGTGCGTCCGAAGCCGCAGATCACCTCGTCGGCGATCAGCAGGATGCCGTACTTGTCGACGATGCGCTGCACCTCGGGCCAGTAGGTCTCGGGCGCCACGATCACGCCGCCCGCGCCCTGCACCGGCTCGGCGATGAAGGCGCCGACGCGGTCGGGACCGATGCGCTCGATCGCCGCTTCCAGCGCGCGCGCGCGAGCGAGGCCGAAGTCCTCGGGGCTCATGTCGCCGCCCTCGGACCACCAGTCGGGCTGGTCGATGTGGTGGATGCCCGGGATCGGCATGCCGCCCTGCGCGTGCATCCCCTTCATGCCCCCCAGCGAGCCCGAGCCCACCGAGGAGCCGTGGTAGCCGTTCCAGCGGCCGATGATGACGTCGCGCTGCGGCTCGCCCTTCTCGGCCCAGTAGGTGCGCACGAGTCGGATGTTGGTGTCGTTGGCCTCGGATCCCGAGGAAGCGAAGAAGACGTGGTTCAGATCGCCCGGCGCCAGTTCCGCCAGCTTCGCCGCCAGCTGGATCGCGGGCACGTGGGTCGTCTGGAAGAAGGTGTTGTAGTAGGGCAGCTCCTCCATCTGCCGCGCGGCGGCCGCCGCCAGTTCCTTGCGGCCGTAGCCGACATTCACGCACCACAGCCCCGCCATGGCGTCGAGGATGCGCTCGCCCTCGCTGTCGGTCAGCCAGACGCCCTCGGCGCGGGTGATGACGCGGGCGCCCTTGTCGCGCAGGCCGGCGCCGTGGGTGAAGGGATGCAGGTGGTGCGCCGCGTCCAGCGCCTGGAGCTCGGCGGTCGGGGCGTTGGGGGAAATCACGGCCATGGCGGCGCCTCCGGTGATGTTGCGGGATCTGGCGCCGAGAATATGATCAAATTCCGCGCTGTCAATCGAGTCAGGGCAGCCCGGCGGCGATCTGCTCCATGCCCTGCACCACGTCGGCCTCCATCGCCGCGGCGGCGGCGCCTGCGTCGCCCGCGTCCAGCGCGGCCAGCAGGTCCTTGTGGCGGTCGGGCAGCGCCTGCGTGCCCAGCCGACCGCAGACCACCCGCAGCGAGGGCCCGAAGCGCAGCCAGAGCCCCTCGACCAGGCCCGAGAGCACCGGCGCCGCGGCGATGGCGTTCAGCTCGGCGTGAAAGCGGTGATTCTCGACGAGGTAGCCGCGCAGGTCGCCCCCCGCGATGGCCGCGTCGAGCCGCGCGTCGATCTCGGCCAGCCGCCGCAGGTCCGCCGCCGAACACCGCTGCGCCGCGCGCTGCGCCAGTCGCGGCTCCAGCGCCACGCGGGCCTCGGTCAGTTCCGACACGGTGGCGGCGTCCAGCACCGGCACGATGATCCGCCGGTTGCCCCGGAAATCCAGCGCCCCCTCGGCGGTCAGTCGCCGCAGCGCCTCGCGCACCGGCGTCATGCCCGCGCCCAGGTCCGAGACCAGCCCCTGGATCGTCACCGGCTGCCCCGGCGCCATCTCGCCGAAGAGAATCATCTCGCGCAGCCGCCGGTAGACGACCTCATGCGCCGGCGGCCCCGCGCTGCCTGCCCGGTCCTTCATCACCTGCCTCCCGACTGATCACGGCCCCCGAGAACCCGGCTTGCCAAGCAGGCCGGTGCCGTGGAAACATCACCCATGTTGCCAGCCAAGGCAACATTTGATCAAATGCAGGAACCAGGGGCGCGAAGACCCCGGGACCAACGGGAGCCAATCATGAAGACACCCCTTACGCTGACGGCCTCCGCCGTCGTGCTGACCGCGGGCCTCGCCCAGGCGCAGGAGGTCCGCGTCTACAACTGGTCGGACTACATCGACGAGGACCTGCTCGCCGAGTTCGAGGAAGAGACCGGCATCGAGCTGATCTACGACGTCTTCGACAGCAACGAGGTGCTCGAGACCAAGATGCTGGCGGGCGGCTCGGGCTACGACGTGGTGGTGCCCACCGGCACCTTCCTGCAGCGCCAGATCGCCGCGGGCGCCTTCCAGGAGCTCGACAAGTCGAAGCTGCCCAACCTCGAGAACATGTGGGACGTGATCGAGGAGCGCACCGCGAAGTACGACCCCGGCAACGCCTACTCCATCAACTACATGTGGGGCACCACCGGGCTGGGCGTGAACGTCCCGATGGTCAAGGAGATCCTCGGCGAGGACGCTCCGGTGAACAGCTGGGACCTGGTCTTCGACCCCGAGAACATGGAGCAGCTCGCGGAGTGCGGCGTCATGTTCCTCGACGCGCCGGCCGAGATGATCCCCGCCGCGCTCAACTACATCGGCGAGGACCCCGACAGCCACGAGCCCGAGGTGATCGAGCAGGCCGAGGGCGTCTTCATGCCGATCCGCCCCTACATCCAGAAGTTCCACAGCTCGGAATACATCAACGCGCTGGCCAACGGCGACATCTGCGTGGCGGTCGGCTGGTCGGGCGACATCCTGCAGGCCCGCGACCGCGCGGCCGAGGCCGACAACGGCGTCGAGATCTCGTATTTCGCGCCCAAGGAGGGCGCGCAGATGTGGTTCGACCAGATGGCCATCCCGGTCGACGCCCCGAACCCGGATGCCGCGCACGAGTTCCTGAACTTCATCATGGACGCCGAGAACATGGCGCAGGCCTCGAACTACGTCTACTACGCCAACGGCAACGAGGCCTCGCAGGAATACCTCAACGAGGACGTGATCGGCGACCCGGCGATCTACCCGGACGCCGAGGCGCTGGACAACACCTTCACCACCACGCCCTACCCGCCGCGCGTGCAGCGCACGGTCACGCGCCTCTGGACCAAGATCAAGTCGGGCACCTGAGCCCGGTCCTCCGTCCCGTGCCGCCCGGCGGCGCGGGACCTTCCTCCGCGACAGGACACCCTGCATGGCCCAGACCGCCTTCGCCCCCTGGGACGATCCGGACGAGCGCCCGCTCATCGAGTTCCGCGGCGTCTCGAAGCGCTTCGGCGATTTCACCGCGATCGACGACCTGACGCTCAACATCTTCGAACGCGAGTTCTTCGCCCTGCTCGGCCCCTCGGGCTGCGGCAAGACCACGATGATGCGGATGCTGGCGGGCTTCGAAAGCGTGACCGAGGGCCACATCTGGCTGGGCGGACAGGACATCATCGACATCCCGCCGAACAAGCGGCCGGTGAACATGATGTTCCAGAACTACGCGCTCTTCCCGCATCTGTCGATCTGGGAGAACATCGCCTTCGGCCTCAAGCGCGAAGGCCGCCCGAAGGACGAGATCGCCGCCCGCGTCGACGAGATGCTGCGCCTCACCCGGCTGGGGCGCTTCGCCAAGCGCAAGCCGCACCAGATCTCCGGCGGCCAGCGGCAGCGCGTGGCGCTGGCGCGCAGCCTCGCCAAGGCGCCCAAGCTGCTGCTCCTCGACGAGCCGCTGGGCGCGCTCGACCGCAAGCTCCGCGAGGAGACCCAGTTCGAGCTCATGGACATCCAGGAAAAGACCGGCACCACCTTCGTGATCGTCACCCACGACCAGGAAGAGGCCATGACCGTCGCCTCGCGCATCGCCGTGATGGACGAGGGCCGGCTGGTGCAGGTCGCCACCCCCGACGTGATCTACGAGGCCCCCGCCAGCGTCTACGTCGCGGACTTCATCGGCGACGTGAACATCGTCGAGGGCCGCGCCACACCCGAGGGCGCCGGCCTGCGCATCGACTGGGCCGAGGGCCAGGCGCCCATCGCCGCCCGCAGCGACAGCGCCTTCGCGCGCGGCCAGTCCTGCCATTTCGCCATCCGCCCCGAGAAGGTCACCATCGACACCGAACGCCCGGACCGCCCCAACGCCTTCCGCGGCAAGGTCATCGACATCGCCTACCTCGGCAACATCTCGACCTACCACGTCGAGCTCGCGGGCGGGCAGATGATCAAGGCGCAGATGGTCAACGCCCGCCGGCTCGCCAACCGCCAGATCACCTGGGACGACGAGGTCTGGGTCGGGTTCACCGAGACCGCCGGCGTCGTGCTCGAGGGCTGACCGGATGCGCCGCGTCGTCCTCATCGCCGTGCCCTACCTCTGGCTGCTGGCGCTCTTCCTCGTCCCCTTCGTGATCGTGCTCAAGATCTCGCTCTCGGACATCGCGCTGGCGCGCCCGCCCTACCTGCCGCAGCTCGACCTCTCGGCCGGCTGGCAGGGGGTCCGCGAGTTCCTCTCCGGCCTCGACCTCGAGAACTTCGTCTTCCTGACCACCGACGACCTCTACTGGAAGGCCTACCTCAGCTCGCTGCGCATCGCGCTCGTCTCGACCCTGCTGACGCTGCTCGTGGGCTACCCCATCGCCTACGGCATGGCCCGCGCCGCGCGCGAATGGCGCCCGACGCTGCTCATGCTGGTGATCCTGCCCTTCTGGACCTCCTTCCTGATCCGCGTCTACGCCTGGATGGGAATCCTCTCGACCGAGGGCGTGCTCAACAACGTGCTGCTCTTCCTCGGCGTCATCGACGAACCGCTGCAGATCATGAACACCAACACCGCGGTCTACATCGGCATCGTCTACACCTACCTGCCCTTCATGATCCTGCCGATCTACGCGGCCCTGGAAAAGATGGACGACAGCCTGCTCGAGGCCGCCGAGGACCTCGGCTGCTCGCGCCTGCAGGCGTTCTGGCTGGTGACCTGGCCCCTCTCGCGCAACGGCATCGTCGCGGGCTGCTTCCTCGTCTTCATCCCGACCATCGGCGAATTCGTCATCCCCTCGCTGCTCGGCGGCTCCGACACGCTGATGATCGGCAAGGTCCTCTGGGAGGAGTTCTTTTCCAACCGCGACTGGCCCGTCGCCTCGGCGGTGGCGGTGGTCCTGCTGGCGATCCTGATCGTCCCGATCATCCTCTTCCAGCGCAACGAACAGAAGGCGCGGGAGGCCGAGGGATGAGCGCCCGGATCTTCTTCTTGTTCCAAATACGCAAACACGCGGTCCCGGCGCCGCGCACCGTCGGCGGAGGGGCGCGCCCATGAGACGCTTTTCCTGGTTCAACGCCACCTCGCTGACCCTGGGCTTCGCCTTCCTCTACCTGCCGATGATCCTGCTGGTGGTCTACAGCTTCAACGAAAGCCGCCTCGTCACCGTCTGGGCCGGCTTCTCGACGAAATGGTACGGCGAGCTGCTGCGCGACCAGGAGTTCCTCGACGCCGCCTGGGTCACGGTCAAGGTCGCGGTCTTCTCCTCGACCATCGCCACGGTGCTCGGCACCATGGCCGCCTACGTCATGGTGCGCGCCGGGCGCTTCTGGGGCCGCACGCTCTTTTCCGGCATGATCTACGCGCCGCTCGTCATGCCCGAGGTCATCACCGGCCTCTCGCTGCTGCTGCTCTTCATCGGCCTCGGGATCGACCGCGGGGTCTTCACCATCGTGCTGGCGCATACGACCTTCTCGATGTGCTACGTCTCGGTGGTGGTCTCCTCGCGGCTCGCCAACTTCGACCGCTCGCTCGAGGAGGCCGCGCTCGACCTCGGCTGCTCGCATTTCGCGGCCTTCCGCCTCGTGACCCTGCCGATCATCGCGCCCGCGGTGATCTCGGGCTGGCTGCTGGCCTTCACGCTCTCGCTCGACGACCTCGTGATCGCCAGCTTCACCACCGGCCCCTCGGCCACGACGCTGCCGATCCGCATCTTCTCGGCCATCCGGCTTGGGGTCTCGCCGCAGATCAACGCGCTCTCGACGCTGCTGATCGCCGTGGTGACGCTGGGCGTCATCACCGCCTCGATCATGTCGAAACGCGCGGCGGTGGCGCAGGCCCGCGACGAACAGGCGGCGATCCGCGCCGAATGAAACGCCTCTACGAGCCGCCCGCCTACGGCCCGCAGGGCGCCTGCTGGTGGGCCGGGACCGTCCCGCCCGGCGCCTGGCCCGCCCTGCCCGGCCCGCGCCACACCGAGGTGGCGGTGATCGGCGGCGGCTTCACCGGCCTCTCCGCCGCGCTGCACCTTGCCGAAGGCGGCGCCGAGGTCACCCTGCTCGAGGCCGAGCACCCCGGCTACGGCGCCTCGGGGCGCAACGGCGGCTTCTGCTGCCTCGGCGGCGCCAAGGCCAGCGACGCCCAGCTTCGCCGCCAGTATGGCGAGGACGGCCGGACCGCCTGGCGCGCCACCGAGACCGCCGCCGTCGCGACCGCCGCGCGCCTCATCGCCGAGCACGGGATCGAGGCCGACACCCATTCCGAGGGCGAGACCCTGCTCGCCCACAGTCCCCGCGCCTGGCGCGCGCTGCAGTCCGGCGCCGACGGCGTCGAGGCCGACCACGGCGTCACCCCGCGCCTGACCCCGCCCGAAGGCCTTGCCGCCGAGGGGCTGGGCGGCCCTTTCCACGGCGCCATGACCGTGCCGCAGGGCTTCGCGCTCAATCCGCGCAAGTATCACGCGGGCCTCGCCCGCGCCGCGCAAACTGCCGGCGCCACGCTGCATGCCCACACGCCGGTCACCGCGCTGCGCCGCAACGGGCGCTGGCAGCTCGACACGCCGCGGGGACGGCTCACCGCCGACCGCGTGATCCTCGCCACCAACGGCTATTCCTCCGAGGATCTGCCCGACTGGCTGCGCGCCCGCTACCTGCCGGTGCAATCCTCGGTCATCGTCACCGAACCGATCTCGGCCGAGCGGCAGCAGGCGCAGGGCTGGACCTCGCGCCAGATGGCCTACGACACGCGCTTTCTGCTGCACTACTTCCGGCTCATGCCCGACAACCGCTTCCTCTTCGGGATGCGCGGCGGGCTCACCGCCACGCCCCGCGCGCAGGCGGCGATCTCGAAACGCATCCGCGCGGATTTCACCGCGATGTTCCCGGCATGGCGCGAGGTCGCGGTGGCCCACGAATGGGCGGGCCTCGTCTGCCTGATGGCGAATCTCACGCCCTTCGCGGGGCCGGTGCCCGATCACCCGGGCCTCTTCGCGGGCCTCGGCTACCACGGCAACGGCGTCGCGATGGGCAGCCACGCGGGCACGATCCTCGCCGACCTCGCGCTCGGCCGCGCCCCGCGCGGCCCCTGGCCCGAGGCCATGCGCCGCCCGCCGAAACGCTTTCCGCTGGGCCGCTGGCGGCGGGCGCTGCTCGCCCCGGCCTATGCCGTCGCCGGGGCGCTGGATCTCTGAAGGGTCAGCCGTGCGGCGTCATGGTTGGCCGCGCGCGCATCCGCTGCAGGCCCAGGTAACGCTCGCGCAGGATGATCGCGATGCCCGAGGCGATCACGATGGCCGATCCCGCGAGCATCGCCAGCGTCGGCACCTCGCCGAAGAAGACGTAGCCGATCACGATGGCGAAGAGGATCGAGGCATAGTCGAAGGGCGCCAGCAGCGCCGCCTCGGCGCCGCGATAGGCCGAGGTGATGCAGATCTGCGCCACGCCCCCGATCAGCCCGGCGGCGATCAGCATCCACAGCGTGCCGGTCTCGGGCATGACCCAGCCGAAGGGCGCGGTGAAGAGCGACAGCACCGTCGTGGTGACGGTGAAGTAGAAGACCACCGCCGCCACCTGCTCGGTCTGCACCATGCGCCGGATGTGGATCTGCACCAGCGCCCGGAACACCGCCGAGGCCAGCACGCAGATCACGCCCAGCATCGCCGCGCCCTCGACCGTGTCCAGCGTCAGCCGCGGCCAGAGCACGATCAGGACGCCCACGAGGCCGACGATCACCGCGCTCAGGCGAAAGATCCGCACCTTCTCGCCCAGCAGCATCGCGGCGAAGATGACCGTCATCAGCGGCGCGGCATAGCCCAGCGCCGTGACCTCGGGCAGCGGCAGCAGCCCCAGCGCGGCAAAGTTCAGCCCCATCGCCGACGAGCCCACCAGCCCGCGCACGATGTGCATCCCCGGCCGCCGCGTGCGCAGCCCCGTCGCCAGCTCGCCCCGCAGGACCAGCCAGCCGATGATCACCGGCAGTGCCAGGAAGGAGCGGAAGAACACCGCCTCGCCCACGGGCACCTCGTCCGACGCGGCCTTGATGAGCGATGCCATGACGACGAAGAGGACGACGGAGGCGATTTTCAGCGCAATGCCGCGCAATGAGGACATGAAGGCTCCGGGGCGTGAATACCGCCTTAGTGAACCCCCGCGACAAAAAGTGCAATCGCAAGGCCGGGTTCGCAGTATGCAGACCCGCCCCGCGCCTGGCGCAAGGCGCTCAGCCGGTCTCGAGGCAATGCCGCCGGAACGCCCGCTTGAGCATGTCCAGCTCGGCCCGCAGCAGGTCCACCTCGGCCCGGATGTCGTCGCCCGCCGCCTCGCCCGCGATCACGGTGAAGGTCTCCAGCGTCTCGCCCGCCTCGGCGTCGTTGATGAGAAAGGTCCGCACCCCGTCGCCCACCGCCTCGACCGGCACCGGCACCTCGATCGCCCAGCGCCCCGCGGCCCCGGCCTGCGCCACGATGACCCCGCGCACCGGCGCCCCCTCCAGCGTCACCGCGATCTCGGGCGGCGGCGCGTCGTCGCGTTCCGCCACGATCAGCCCCTCCCAGGTGCCCTCGCGAAAGCGCGTCTTGGTCAGCGTGTAGGCGCTCATGGCATGGCTCCTCATAGCGCGGCGCGCGGGCGGCGGCTGAAGGTCAGGTCCCGCAGGATGACCTGGTTCATCTCCGGCCCCTCGAAGATCAGGTCCAGCCACATGCGCTCGACCCGCTTCTCGTTGACGCGGGTATAGGCCAGGTCGAACTCCACGCGGATCTCCTCGTCGCCCAGCGGCAGCTCGCGCACCAGCTGCTCGGTGTTGGGCCCGTGCTTGATGTTGAGCCGCGCGAAGATCTCCAGCGGCTTCTCCATCTCGACGATCGTGTCCACCCGCACCAGGTGGTTGCGACGCAGCCCCTCCGTCGCCGCGTCCGGCAGGTCGACCGCCAGCGACAGGTAGGAGCCATCGAAGCGGAACACGTCCAGCCGCAGCCCGTAGGCCGCGAGGTCGGCGTTGCGCAGGTTGCGCAGCTGGCGCAGCGTGATCTCCGAGCGCGCGCAGTCGTGGAACAGCGTCGCCTCCCGCCCCAGCGCCGCCTTCTGCCCGACCGAGGCGATGCCCGGCACCGGCAGCGGCCCGCACCACAGCTCGGGGCGCCAGGCCCAGTCGGCCTCGGGCGGGCGGGGAAAGGCCTGGTTGCCCGCGACGGGCAGCGCCAGCCGCGCATCCGCCACCTGGATCAGCGTGTCGAGCCGCTGCCGCAGCCGCCGCGCGGCG
>NZ_KE557275.1:32950-57151 GCF_000442255.1 Salipiger mucosus DSM 16094
GCCCCGGCCGTCGCGCCGAGCGCCGGCTTGAACGAGACGGGCGCGTCGGAGACCGAGGCGAGCGTGATGCCCAGCTCGGCGCCCTTGTCGACCGCGGAGAAGCCGGTGAGGCTGCCGGCCGAGGTGTCGGCGCGGCTGACCTCGGGCGCGGGGGCCGTGGTGCGGCGCGCGGCGGCGAGCTGCGCCTGCTGCGCCTCTTCGGCGGAGCGCGTGTCGGCCTGTGCGGCCATCGCGGGCTGCGGGTCACTGACGGCCGGCTGGAAGTCCGCGCCGCCCGACATCTCGTACCAGGCCAGCCCGAGGAAACCGAAAGTCACTGGGATCAACTTGTTCATGGCCGAATACCTCCGGTCTGGAAAAGAAATGCGTCATGAAATGCCGCGCCGCAGAGCCGCGGTGCGCGCCCCATGATACCCGATTCGCGGGACGCGCGGTCGCGGAATTCGGAAAAATCCCGGCGCGAGGCGCTTGCTCGCTTTACCGTGCCGGTCTGCGGCGGTATCCCAATATCCATGAATGACATCGTCGATGACCCCAATATGAACCCTCGCAATCTGGCAGAACCGCTGCGCCGAGCCATCGGCGACAGGTATCTGACCTATGCGCTTTCGACGATCATGAACCGGGCCCTTCCGGACGCCCGTGACGGGCTCAAGCCCGTGCACCGCCGTATCTTATATGCAATGCGCCGGCTTCGGCTTAGTTCCGCCGGTGGCTTCCTGAAATCGGCAAAAATCAGCGGGGACACCATGGGGGACTTCCACCCGCATGGTGACGCGGCGATCTACGACGCCATGGCGCGGCTCGCGCAAGACTTCACGATCCGCTACCCGCTGGTCGACGGCCAGGGCAACTTCGGCAACATCGACGGCGACAACCCGGCGGCCTCGCGCTACACCGAGGCGCGGATGACCGTCATGTCCGAGGCGCTGCTCGAGGGGCTGGACGAGGACGCGGTCGATTTCCGCGCCAACTACGACGGCCGGCTCGAAGAGCCCGCCGTGCTGCCCGCCTCCTACCCCAACCTTCTGGCCAACGGCGCGAGCGGGATCGCGGTGGGCATGGCGACCAACATCCCGCCGCACAACATCGGCGAGCTGATCGACGCCTGCCTGCACCTGATCAAGTACCCCAACGCCGGCGACGAGAAGCTGCTGGACTTCGTGCCCGGCCCCGACTTCCCGACCGGCGGCGTCATCGTCGAGCCGCGCGACCGCATCGCCGAGGCCTATCGCACCGGGCGCGGCAGCATCCGGCTGCGCGCGAAGTGGGAGGTCGAGGACCTGGGCCGCGGCCAGTGGCAGGCGGTGGTGACCGAGATCCCCTACCAGGTGCAGAAGTCCAAGCTGGTCGAGCGCATCGCCGAGCTGATCCAGACCAAGAAGGTCCCGGTCCTCGCCGACATCCGCGACGAGAGCGCCGAGGACATCCGCATGGTGCTCGAGCCGAAGTCCAAGAACGTGGACCCCGAGCTGCTGCTGGGCATGCTGTTCAAGAACAGCGACCTCGAGGTGCGCTTCTCGCTCAACATGAACGTGCTGATCGACGGCGTGACGCCGCGGGTCTGCTCGCTGAAGGAGGTGCTGCGCGCCTTCCTCGACTTCCGCCGCGACGTGCTGTGCCGCCGCTCGCGCCACCGGATGGAGAAGATCGACCATCGGCTTGAGGTGCTCGAGGGCCTGATCGTGGCCTTCCTGAATCTCGACCGGGTGATCGACATCATCCGCTACGACGAGGCCCCCAAGGCCGCGCTGATGCGCGAGGACTGGGGACGCGACCACGTGCGCGCCACCAACGAGGCCGATTACGTGGCCCCTGCCCCGCTGGCCGAGGACGGCGCCGTCAGCCTGACCGAAGTGCAGGCCGAGGCGATCCTGAACATGCGCCTGCGCTCGCTGCGGCGGCTCGAGGAGATCGAGCTGGTCAACGAGCGCGACCGGCTCATGGAAGAGCGCGCGGGGCTCGAGGACTTGCTCGACAGCGAGGACCTGCAGTGGAAGCGCATCTCCGAGCAGCTGCGCGAGACCAAGAAGGCCTTCGCCAAGGATCTCGAGCGCGGCGGCCGGCTGACCTCCTTCGCCGAGGCGGGCGAGGTCGAGGAGGTGCCGCTCGAGGCGATGATCGAGCGCGAGCCGATCACCGTGGTCTGCAGCCAGATGGGCTGGATCCGCGCCATGACGGGCCACATCGACCTGAACCGCGAGCTGAAGTTCAAGGACGGCGACGGCCCGCGCTTCATCTTCCACGCCGAGACGACGGACCGGCTGCTGGTCTTCGGCTCGAACGGACGGTTCTACACGATCTCGGCCGCGAACCTGCCCGGCGGGCGCGGCATGGGCGAGCCGCTGCGCCTGATGGTGGACCTGCCCAACGAGGCGGAGATCGTGGATCTCTTCATCCACAAGCCGGGGCGCAAGCTGCTGGTGGCCTCCTCGGCCGGTGACGGTTTCGTCGTGCCCGAGGAAGAGGTCGTCGCCCAGACGCGCAGCGGCAAGCAGGTGCTGAACGTGCGCGGCGAGGTCAAGGCGCGGGTCTGCAAGCCGGTGACGGGCGATGCCGTGGCGGTCGTGGGCGAGAACCGCAAGGTGCTGGTCTTCCCGCTCGACGAGCTGCCCGAGATGACGCGCGGCAAGGGCGTGCGGCTGCAGAAGTACAAGGATGGCGGCATGTCCGACGTCACGACCTTCACGCTGGCCGAGGGCCTGTCGTGGCGCGACCCGGCGGGCCGCACCCGCACCGAGACGACCCTCGACGACTGGTACGGCAAGCGCGCCGGCACCGGCCGCATGGCCCCGCGCGGCTTCCCGCGCGACAACCGCTTCACCTGAGGGGCGCCCGCGCGGCGCCCCCGGGGACCGATTTCGCCCGACAGGGCAAAGGCATTTCGAGAGGGTCCGCCATGGCCGAGGGACAGTATGCCCACGCCCGCTACGCCGGGGACAACGGCCAGCTGTTCTGGCTGGCCTTCCGCACGGGGTTGCTGACCCTGGTAACGCTGGGGATCTACCGCTTCTGGGCCAAGACCCGCATCCGCCGCTACATCTGGTCGGCGGTCGAACTGGACGGCTCGCGATTCGAATACACCGGGACGGGGCTGGAGAAATTCCTGGGCTTCCTGATGGCGGTGATCATTCTCGCCGTCTACCTCGGGGTGATCCAGATCGTGTTGTTCTACTTCGGCATCTCGCTCTTCGGCGGCGCCGACGCCGCCACCTCGGTCGTGGCGGTCAACGCCTCGGTGCTGGCGGTGCTGCCCTTCGTCTTCTTCGCGGTCTACCGCGCAAGGCGCTACCGCATGGCAAGGACGCGCTGGCGCGGCATCCGCTTCGGCATGGACAGGAACGCCTGGGGCTATGCGCTGCGGGCCATGGGCTACTGGGCCCTGACGCTGCTGACGCTGGGATTGATGCTGCCGCTGCAGACCTTCCGGCTGGAGCAGTACATGACCGACCGCACCTGGTTCGGGGACGCCCGCTTCCGGCAGGAGGGGCACTGGACGGCGCTCTACGGCCGGATGCGACACGTCTTCATCGGGATCGGGCTGATCGTGCTGGGCAGCATCGGCGCCGCCGCCGGCGCGGCGGGCGACTGGGGCTGGGGGGCTGCGGGCATCGCGGCGATCCCCGTGGGCGCGGTCTGGCTGGCGATCGGCGTCATCTCCTACCGCGTGCAGAGCTTCGCCTACCTCGCCCGGACCAAGGTGCTGGACGAGCAGGTGGGCTTTCACGCCCGGCCCGAGACCTCGACCGTGATCCTGACGTGGATCGTCGGCAGCCTGATCGTCGGCGCGGCGGTGGGCATCTTCCTTGCGCTGGTGGGCGGCGGGGCGGCGATCATCTTCGGCGGGCTCGCCTCGACGGGCGGGCTCGACGGGATCGACCCGAGCGGGCCAGCCGTGCTGCTGCCGCTGCTCGGCGGTGCCATGACCTATATCCTCGTCTTCGTCGCGGCCGAGGCGGGCGGGCTCGCGCTGATCACGCAGCCGATCCTCAAGCACTACGTCGACACTCTGACGGTGATCGACCCCGACGCACTGGGAGAGATCCGGCAGCGTGCCGCGGACAAGGGCGCCGACGCCGAGGGCTTTGCCGATGCGCTGGATATCGGCGGGGCGATCTGAGGCATGGAGGGGCGCGCGAGCTTTCACGATGGCGGGACGGCCGCGCGCCACGAGGTCCGGCTGCGGCTGAGCGAGGACAACCAGGCGCTGGTGATCGAGGGCGACAGCCTGCCCGCGCCGCTGCGCTGGCCGCTCGCGGACCTGCGTGCCCTCGGCGATCACGCCGACGCGGCGCGGCTGGTGGTGACGCGGCACGCGGACCACGTGCCCGACGCCCTGCCCCGCGACCCGGCGCGGCTGGTGATCGAGGACCCGCGCCTGATCGAATGGCTGCACCGCACCCGCCCGCGCCTGCACCGGCGCGACCTGCGCGCCGGCACCGGGCGGCGCGTGGCCCTGCGGCTGGGCGGCGCGCTGGCGGCGGTGCTGCTGATGCTCTTCGTCATCCTGCCCTCGATGGCCGGCACACTCGCCCGCCTGCTGCCGGTCGAGCGCGAGGTGGCCTTCGGCCGGACCGTCACCGCGCAGATGGAGCGGATGCTGGGCGCCGAGAGCCCTGGGTCGCTCGACTGCGAGGCGCCCGGCGGCACGGCGGCGCTCGAGGCGATGGTCGCGCGGCTGACCGAGGGGCGCGCGCTGGACTACGATCTGCGGGTGCGGGTGCTGGACAGCGGCATGGTGAATGCCTTCGCCGCGCCGGGCGGGCAGATCGTGGTCATGCGCGGGCTGCTGGACAAGGCGGAGGGCCCCGACATGGTGGCCGCCGTGCTGGCGCACGAGATCGGCCACGTCGTGCACCGCGATCCCACGCGCAACGCCCTGCGCGCGGCGGGCTCGGTCGGGCTGCTGGGGCTGCTCTTCGGAGATTTCACCGGGGGCGCGGCGATGGTCCTTCTGGCCGACCGGCTGATCAACGCGAGCTACGGGCAGGAGGCCGAGACGCAGGCCGACATCTACGCCCACGCCATGCTGCGCGACGCGGGGCTGCCGCCCGCGGCGCTGGCCGAGATGTTCGAGCGGTTCCGCGACCTTGGCGGCGAGGTCGACGGCGCGCTGGCGCATTTCATGTCGCATCCCCGCCTGAGCGAGCGCATCGACGGGGCCCGCGCCGCCCCGCCGCCGGAGGGCGCCGTCACCCCGGCGCTCGACCCCGGGCAGTGGCGGGCGCTGCAGGGCATCTGCGGCGCCCCTGACTGACCCCTTGATGGGCGCCGGGAGGCGCGAACGCGGCGTTCGGTGGCGCCAACGTGACGTTTTTCCCCTGTTTCCCCTGCGTGCACTTCGCTATCAACACGCCGAAGGGTCACATGGGAGCCGCGCCCGACGCGGCGAAATCCGGGAGAATACCGCTCATGAAGGTACTCGTACCTGTCAAACGGGTGATCGACTACAACGTTAAGGTCCGCGTGAAGGCGGACGGATCGGGTGTCGATCTGGCCAACGTGAAGATGTCGATGAACCCCTTCGACGAGATTGCCGTGGAAGAGGCGATCCGCCTGAAGGAGGCCGGGAAGGCCGACGAGGTGATCGTGGTGTCGATCGGCGTGAAGCAGGCGCAGGAGACGCTGCGCACCGGGCTCGCCATGGGCGCGGACCGGGCGATCCTGGTGACCGCCGCGGACGACGTGCACACCGACATCGAGCCGCTGGCCGTGGCGCAGATCCTCGCCAGGATCGTCGCCGAGGAAGAGCCGGGCCTGGTGCTGATGGGCAAGCAGGCCATCGACAACGACATGAACGCCACCGGCCAGATGCTGGCGGGCCTGCTGGGCTGGGCCCAGGCGACCTATGCCAACACGCTCGAGGTGTCGGACGGCGCCGCGGTCGTGGCGCGCGAGGTCGACGGCGGGTTGCAGACCGTGAAGGTCACGCTGCCGGCCATCGTCACCACCGACCTGCGCCTCAACGAGCCGCGCTATGCCTCGCTGCCCAACATCATGAAGGCCAAGAAGAAGCCGCTCGACGAGAAGACCGCCGAGGACTACGGCGTCGACGTCTCGCCCCGGCTGGAGGTCGTGAAGACCGCCGAGCCCGAGGCGCGCGCGGCGGGCATCATGGTGGGCTCGGTCGACGAGCTGGTGGCGAAACTCAAGGAAAAGGGGGTCGTGTGATGGCTGTTCTCCTTCTTGCGGAAATCAACGACGGGCACCTGTCGATGGACGCCACCGCCAAGGCGGTGAGCGCGGCCGGCGCCCTGGGCGATGTCACCGTGCTGGCCGTGGGCGCCACCGCCAAGGATGCCGCCGCCGAGGCCGCGACCATCGAGGGCGTGGCCAAGGTGCTGGTCGCCGAGGACGCGCTCTACGGTCACCGGCTGGCGGAGCCGGCAGCGGCGCTGATCGTGTCGCTGGCGGGCGATTACTCGCACATCGTGGCGCCGGCCACGACCGACGCCAAGAACATCCTGCCGCGGGTCGCCGCGCTGCTGGACGCGATGGTGCTGACCGATGTCACCTCCGTGGTGGATGCGGATACCTTCGAGCGCCCGGTCTATGCCGGCAACGCGGTGCAGACCGTACGGTCGAAGGATGAAAGGAAGGTTATCACCTTCCGCACCTCGACCTTCGACGCGGCCGGCACCGGCGGCTCGGCCGCCGTCGAGGAGATCGGCGCGGGCGAGAACCCGGGCCTGTCGGAATGGGTCGAGGACAAGATGGCCGAGAGCGACCGCCCCGAGCTGACCAGCGCGGGCATCGTGGTCTCGGGCGGCCGCGGCGTGGGCTCGGAAGAGGACTTCCGGATCATCGAGGCGCTGGCGGACAAGCTGGGCGCGGCGGTCGGTGCCTCGCGCGCGGCGGTCGACAGCGGCTTCGCGCCGAACGACTGGCAGGTCGGCCAGACCGGCAAGGTCGTGGCGCCGGACCTGTATATCGCCTGCGGCATCTCGGGCGCGATCCAGCACCTCGCGGGGATGAAGGACAGCAAGATCATCGTCGCGATCAACAAGGACGAGGAGGCGCCGATCTTCCAGGTCGCCGACTACGGCCTCGTCGCGGACCTCTTCCAGGCCGTCCCCGAGCTCACCGAAAAGCTCTGAGCGCGGCACGCCGACAAGACACGAAGGGCCCGCCATCTCGGCGGGCCCTTTTTCATGCGCGGTCCGGGGCGGACATCAGATGTTCTCGAGTTCCGGCTCATCCTTGATCTGCACGTAGTCGATCTCTTCCGCGGCAAGGCCCTTGAGGATCGAGGGGATCATCATGAAGATCAGCAGGAAGATCGGCAGCCCGATCACGGTGATGACCTGCTGCAGGGCGTTCAGCCCCTCGTCCCCGGCGAGCCAGATCAGCATCCCCGCGATGGTGCCCTCGGTCACGCCCCAATAGACGCGCTGGGGCCAGGGACCGGGCGTTTCCTCGCCGGTGCAGAGCATGTCCACCACCAGCGACGCGGAGTCGGAGGAGGTCGCGAAGAATATCGCCACGATCACCACGGCGAGGCCCTGGATGATGGTGGTGAAGGGGAAGTTCTCGAAGAAGGCGAACATCGCCAGCGGCACCGAGTTCGCCACGGCCTCGGACAGGGCACCAGCCTCGTCGCCCATGGCGGCGCGGGCGGTCTCGCCGATGCCGTCGATCTGCATGGCCTGCCAGCCGAAGATGGCGAACCAGACGAGCGTGAAGGCCGAGGGCGCGAGCAGCACGCCCAGCACGAACTCGCGGATCGTCCGACCGCGCGAGATGCGCGCCACGAACAGCCCGATGAAGGGCGACCAGGTCACCGTCCAGGCCCAGTAGAAGACGGTCCAGCTGCCCTGCCAGCCCCAGCCGTCGCCGCTTTGGTGCGCGTAGGCCAGCATGTCGTTCCAGAAGGCGAGCTGCGGCAGGTTGCCGAGGTAGAGACCCAGCGTCTGCACGATGCCGCGCAGCAGGAACAGGGTCGAGCCGGTGACCAGCACGAAGACCATCAGCGCCACGGCCATGCCGATGTTGATGTTCGACAGCAGCTTCACGCCGCTGTCGAGCCCGGCAACGATCGAGCCGACCGCGACCGCCGTCAGCACGGCGATAATGGCAATGCGCATCCAGGTCGAGCTTTCATACCCGGTGAGCTCGGACAGGCCGGCCGCGATCTGCGACGAGCCCAGCCCGAGCGAGACCGCGACGCCGAAAAGCGTGCCGAGGATCGCAGCGACGTCGATGACCTTGCCCGCCTTGCCGTAGATACCGTCCTTGAGCAGCGGGTAGAACACCGAGGAGACGCGCACCGGCAGGTCGTAGCGATGGATGAAGTAGGCGAAGGCCAGGCCCGGCAGCGTGAAGATCGTCCAGGTGTGCAGCCCGAGGTGATAGAGCGCGAAGGACATCGCGTCCCGCGCGGCCTCGATCGAGTGCGGCTCGACCGTCTCGCGCGGGGGCTCGGAGAAGTGGCTCATGGGTTCGGCCACGCCCCAGAACATCAGGACGGTGCCGATGCCGCCCGCGAAAAGCATGGTGAACCAGGACACGTTGTCGAAGTCGGGCGTGGAATCGGACTTGCCCAGCTTGATGTGGCCGTGACGGCTGCAGGCGATCCAGATCAGGAAGCCGAGCCATATGTTGACGCCGGCGATGAAGAACCAGCCGAGGTTGGTGACCACCCAGGCGCGGCCTGCCTCGAAGAAGGTCCCGATGGCCGCCGGGGCGATCAGGAGCGCCCCGAGGAACACGACCATGCACGCCGTGGCGCTGAAGAAGATCGTTGAATCCGTGCGCAGGCCGAGCCGACGTGCCAGTCCATCCATTGGCGTCCCCAATTCGGGCAAAAGAAATCTCGGCTCAACGCGGCGACAATCGCGTTGTTCCCAATAAATTGAATTCCGGACAGGAACTCTACCATGACGGGTATGGCATATGGCGCGATCGCGACTGTCGGGTGCACTGTCGCACGTCTCATGTGCGACCAGCCCGGATTGCCGCGGCGCGGCAGAAGCATAGGTTCTGCGTCAGGATACCACGTCACCCTTGAAGGAAAGGATGCACCGATGGCGCAGAAACTGAAAGTGATCACCGCAAGCACGCGTCCGGGCCGCATCGGCCCGATCGTCAGCAACTGGGTTGCCGAGCAGGCGAAGGAGCATGGCGGCTTCGACGTCGAGATCGTCGACCTGGCGAGCTTCGACCTGCCCCTGCTGGACGAGCCGAACCACCCGGCGATGCAGGACTACACCCAGGAGCACACGAAGAAGTGGAGCGCGGCTATCGCCGACGGCGACGCCTTCATCTTCGTGACGCCCGAGTACGACTACTTCCCGCCGGCCTCGATCGTGAACGCCATCCAGGCGCTGGTGGTGGAATGGGCCCGCAAGCCCGCCGGCGTCGTCGGCTACGGCGGCATCTCGGGCGGCATGCGCGCCGCGCAGGAGCTGCGCTCGCTGCTGGCGAACATGAACGTCATGCCCCTCAAGCAGGTCGTGCCGATCCCGATGGTCTTCGGCGACATCACCGAGGAGCAGACGCTCACGCCGAACGACGAGGTGCACAAGGGCACCGCCGGGCTGCTGGACGAGCTGCAGGTCTGGGCCGAGGCGCTGACGCCCGCGCGTCAGGAGCTGCTGCGCAAGGCGGCCTGATCGCCGCAAGGGCAGGACATGCGAAGGGGCTGTCGGAGCGATCCGGCAGCCCCTTTCACGTGCGGCGGGATGCGCTCAGCTCGAGACCTGCTCGCGCAGGATCGAGGCGGTGAGCGATATCATCAGGTAGATGCCCGAGAAGATCAGGAAGGCGAGGATCGTGTTCTCGAACTTGCGGGGATAGCTCGGGTCCTCGGAGGCGACGGGCTGCACCGAGGTGGTGAGGTAGCGCGCCTGACTGTCGGCGTCGCGCCGGGCCTGCTCCAGCCGCTCGAGCGCGGTCTGCAGCATCAGGTCGCGGGTCGCGAGGTCGGCCTCGGCGAGCTGGATCTGCACGGCGGTCTCGGCCAGCGAGTTCTCGCCCGTGGTGGCGGTGGTCATCTGGGCGTTGAGGTCGTCGAGCAGGGCCTCGAGACGGCGCACGTCGCCCTCGGCCCCCGCGACGCGGCTGCCGTTCGGGCGGGCGTTGTCCATCAGCGCGGCCAGTTGCAGGCGCTTTTCCTGCAGCTGGATCTCGACGTTGTTGATCTGCCCGCGCAGCGCGGCGATGCGGCCCTCGGGGTCGACGATGGCGCCCTCCTGCTGCAGCCGCACCAGCCGCTCCTGCGCGTCCATGCGGGCCTGCTCGGCCTCGTCGAGGCCGGCCTCGGCATCGGTCACGGCATTCGAGCGCTTGCGCATCGACAGGTTGTCGACCCGCTCCTCGGCGTAGCCGATGAGGGCCCGGCTGAACCGCGCGGCCGTCTCGGGGTCGGCGGCCATGATCTCCATCTTCACGACGCCCTCGGTCGGGTCGTAGCCGATCTCGATGTTGCGCTTGTAAAGGCTGTAGGCCTCCTCGTTCGAGGGGTTCTCCTCGAGCCGCTGGATCGGGTCGATGGAAGCCTGCGTGTAATGCGCCTTGAAGCCCTCGTCCCGGTCGAGCCGCAGCATCGCGTCCTTGGACAGCAGGTAGCTTTGCACCGCGATGGCATCCTGGTTGGTGGCGAACTGCGTGCCCGAGAACATGCTGCCCATCCCCGAGGCCGAACTTTCGGCCTTGAGGATCAGGAACTCGGACTTGGTCGAGTACATCGGCGTGGCGACGACGTAGAAATAGTAGCCCGCGATCAGCGTCGGCAGCAGGATGAAGAAGGCGAGCCGGGTCAGCAGCAGCGCCATCTTGCGGCGGCGGCGGCCGGCCATCTCGCGCTGGATCTGCATGATCTCGGCGGCGCGGCGCTCCGCCGGGCTGGCGGTCTGGGTCGAGGGCAACTGCGCGCGCTGACGGTCGGGCACGGTCTGCGGCAGGTGGATGTTGTCGCGCGGCACGGGCGGCTGCGCGGCGCTGCCGCCGCCTGCCCCGGTGCCACCGCCCTGGCCGCCCTGGCCACCGCCCGGCGGCACCACGAGTTCGAGCACATTGGTGCGCTGGAAGGGATCGATGCCGCGCGCGCGCAGCAGCCGGACGGCGTCGAAGTCCGAGGTCGGCGCGAGGCCGTTCTTCTGCGCGACGCGCCGGGCCATGCGCAGCTGGCGGCCGGTCAGCCCCTCCCTGGCGATCGCCTCAAGCTCAGGCTCGGCGGGACCGCCCGCGGCCGCCTGGGCGCTGTCGGGCGCGGCTTTCGCCGCCTGGTCGAGCGACGGCGCCTTGTCTTCGGTAGAGGCGTCGGCGGGCGCGCTGCGGCGGACACGGAATTTCCTAGCCTTGGGTTTCGTAGTCATAGAGCTGTTTCGCTTCTTCCAAGGTTTCGAACATGTGCAGCTTGCCATCCATCAGGACGGCCGCCTTGCGCGCGAATTTCTCCAGCACCGCGGGCTGGTGCGAGACGATGACCATGGTCGTCGTGCGCAGGCGTTCGGCAAGGATGTCGCCGGCCTTGCGGTTGAACTCGACATCGGTGGAGTTCGGCATCCCCTCGTCCACGAGGTAGATGTCGAAATCCAGCGCCAGCATCAGCGAGAAGGTGAACCGCGAGCGCATGCCGCTGGAGTAGGTCCCGAGCGGCTGGTCGAAGTATTCCCCCAGCCCGCAGAGCCAGCGGCAGAAGCTTTCGACGTAGTCCGGGTCGAGCCCGTACATCCGCGCGATGAAGCGGGCGTTCTCGCGCGCCGAGATCTTGCTGACCACCCCGCCCATGAAGCCCAGCGGAAAGGAGATGCGGCAGCCGCGGCGAATCTCGCCCTCGTCGGGCTTCTCGAGCCCGGCCATCATGCGGATCAGGGTGGTCTTGCCGGTGCCGTTGGGCGCCAGCACGCCCAGCGACTCGCCCAGGTCGACGCGAAACGAGACACGGTCGAGGATCACCTTCCGGCGCTGGCCCGTCCAGAAGGACTTGCTCACCATGTCGAATTCCAGCATCGCGGTCGCCTCGGAACTGCGCAGACCCAACCTCTACAAAGGCCGCGTTAAGCATGCCTTAGAGAAAGACAGTGGTTACAATATGTCCGAATTGCGGCGTCCGCCACATTCCTGCTTGGCCGTTCCGCGTGGGCCCCGGACGCAAAACGGCCCGCCGGCGTGATGCGCGGCGGGCCCGTGCCCGGATGTCGTAGGGATGGCGCCCGGCGTCAGGCGATGGCGCCCCATGCAAGGCCGGCGATCACCGCGCCCACCACCGCGTAGCCGATGTAGGCGGCGAAAACGCGCGGCTTGACCAGCGCCCAGACCGCGATGGCGGCGGGGATACAGCTCACGCCGCCGGCGATGACGAAGCTCATGGCGGCGCCCGGTGCCATGCCCTGCGTCAGCAGCGCGTCCACCAGCGGCACGGCGGCATAGCCGTTGAGGTAGGCCGGTGCACCGGCGAAGGCCCCCAGCAGGATCGGCCAGAGCCCGTCACCGCCCAGCACCCCGGCAATCGCGTCTGCGGGAATGTAGCGCAGCATGACGGCCTCGATCAGGTAGGCCAGCAGCAGCCACTTCAGCAGGAACACCATGTTGGTGAGCGCCGTCTCGCGGAAGGTCTCGCGCCGGTCGGCCTCGGTCCAGAAACGCCAGACCGGCTTGCCCTGGAAGGGTTTCTTCACCCCGCAGCAGCCGCCCACCTGCGGCTTCTCGCGCAGCGGATCGGCGAAGACCGGCGAGGTCTTGAGCAGCTTGGTCCCGAAGCCGCCGAGGATGCCGATGCTCACGGCGGCCAGCGTCTTGCCCGCGGCAAAGCCCCAGCCCAGCGTGCCCGCGGTCACCAGAAACATCGCCGGGTCCATCAGCGGCGAGGCCAGCCAGAAGGCCATGACCGCGCTCAGCGGCGCCCCCACCGCCAGCAGGGCGGCGATGAAGGGGATCACCTCGCAGGAGCAGAAGGGCGAGAGCCCGCCCAGCAGCCCCGCGAAGAGGATCATCCGGCTCTCGCGCCCCTCGAAGGCGCGGGCCAGCAGGGTCTCGGCCCCGGCCGCCTTGACGTAGGCCACCGCCGCCACGGCAAAGAGCACGAAGGGCGCGGTGTGCAGCAGCGCCCCGCCGGCGAAGCTGGCGGTGGGCCAGACCTGCGCCGGGTCGAAGATGCCGACAATCACCAGCAGAAGGGCGCTCGCGATCCAGGCCTTGTCGATCCGCGGCCAGCGCGGGGAGGGGCTTGTCGTGTCAGTCATGGTCGTGCTCCGGGGCCGGACAATCGGCACAGCAATGGGTGAGGAGGAACTCCGACAGGCTGCGCACCTCGGAGTAGTCGGCCGCGGCACAGATCGTGCTGCGCCCCTTGCGCGCCTGTGTGATCAGCCCCGCCTGCGTAAGGATGCGCAGGTGATGCGTGAGCGTCGAGCCGCCCACGCCGGCGCGCTGGCCCAGCTCTCCGATGCTCAGCCCCTCGGGGCCGGAGCGCACCAGCGTCTTGAGCACGTTGAGGCGCTGCTCCGAGCCCAGCGCGGCGAACTTCGAGGCCGCGATCTCGAGCGGCATCTCGGGGAGGAGGTCGGGGGGCGAATCATTTTTCATATTTCTAGCATTATCGAAATTTCACGCCGCGGCAAGCCTGACTTCGATGATCGTCGAAATATCACGCGCGAAATGCCCCGGGCCACTGGTCAGGCGGCCGCCGCGCGCCTACCTGCCAAGCGATGACCGACACGCTCTCAGACCTGGCCGACCGGCTCTCGGGCTGCCGCCTCTGCGCCGACCGCTTCGCGGCGACGGCCACGCGGCACAGCCCGCGCCCCGTGGTCTGGTTCCGGCCCGGCGCGCGGCTGCTCATCGCCTCGCAGGCGCCGGGCATCCGCGCCCACGAGGCCGAACGCCCCTTCACCGACGCCTCGGGCCGGCGCCTGCGCGACTGGCTGGGCCTCTCGGAAGAGGCCTTCTACGACCGCGACCGCGTGGCCATCGTGCCGATGGGCTTCTGCTTTCCGGGCTACGACGCCAAGGGCGGCGACCTGCCGCCCCCCGCCGTTTGCCGCAACACCTGGCACGACGCGATCTTCGAGGCGCTGGGGCAGGTCCGCCTGCGGCTCTACATCGGGGGCTACTCGCAGAAGTACCACCTGGGCGTGAAGACCGGCGTGACCGAGACGGTGCGCAACTGGCGCGACCATCTGCCCGGCGCGATCCCCTTGCCGCATCCGTCCTGGCGCAATACCGCGTGGATCAAGCGAAACCCCTGGTTCGAGGACGAGCTGCTGCCCGTCCTGCGGGCCCGCGTCGCCGAGGTGATGACATGACCAAGACCCCGCTCGACACCGCGCATGCCGCCATGGAGGCCGCGCCGCAGGAGGATGCCGCGCGCCTGCGCTTCTACGAACGGCTGGCCGACAGCGAGCTCTTCCTGCTGCTCACCCGCGAGGCCGAGGGCGACCAGGTCGAGCCCGAGCTCTTCGACCTCGGCGACGCGCGCTTCGTGCTGGTCTTCGACCGCGAGGAGCGGCTGGCACAGTTCGTCGGCCAGGCCGCGCCCTACGCGGCGCTCTCGGGCCGCGCGGTGACCAACATGCTGGCCGGCCAGGGCATCGGTCTCGGGGTCAACCTCGAGGTCGCGCCCTCCTCGACGCTGCTGCCCGCGGAGGCGGTGGACTGGCTCGCCGGAACGCTCGGCCACGGCCCCGCCGAGGCCGAGGCGCAGGTCTCCGAGGTCTCGGCCCCCGCCGGCCTGCCCGAGGCGCTGCTGACGGCGCTCGACACCAAGCTCGCGACGGCGGCGGGTTTCGCGCGCTGCGCCTGGCTGGCCGGCGCGGCCTATGCCGACGGCACGCGCGGGCACCTGCTGGCCTTCGCCGGCGCGGTGCCGGGCGCCGAGGATGCGCTGGCGCGCGCGGTGAACGAGGCGCTGGTCTTTTCCGGGATCGAGGCCGGGGCGCTGGACGTGCTCTTCCTGCGCGACAGCGACGAGCTCGCCGCGCGGCTGGCGCGCGTGGGCCTGCGCTTCGACCTGCCGGAGCCGGCCACGCCCGAAGAGGCCGAACGCCCCGCGCCGGGCTCGGACCCCGACCGCCCGCCGATCCTGCGCTAGATCACGCCAGCCCCAGCTCCTGCCGCAGGGTCGGCAGCGTGTCGCCGGGGGCGGGCGTGGCCTCCCAGACGGCGCGGGCGATGGCCCGCGACAGGCAGAGGCTCGCGGCATGGCCGATCGCGGAGAGCTGCAGCGCGGGCTCCTCCAGCGGCACGCGGCCGGTGGCTGCGCCGAAGACGAGATCCCCGTCCATCGGCGAATGCGCCGGCACCACGGCGCGCCCGATACCGTCCTGCGCCGCCACCGCGAGGCGGTGGCACTGCGCCTTGTCCATCACGGCGTCGGTCGCCACGACCGCGATGGTCGTGTTGCCCTGCCCCGCCATGGCCGCGACCTTGCGGCTCGCGGGCTGCGGCTGAAGCCCCCGCGCCGGATCCGATCCCAGCCCGCCGAACTCCTCGTCCACCTCGAAGGGCGCCGCCCAGAAGTGCCGCCCCGAGGGCGTGGTGACGCTGCCCATGGGGTTGGTCGCCACCAGCGCACCCACGGTCACGCCGCCCTCGAGCACGAGGCTCGCCGAGCCGAGCCCGCCCTTGTGCATCGCCGTCTGCGCCCCGGCCCCCGCGCCCTGGCTGCCAAGCACGACATCCTCCGAGGCCGCTTCCAGCGCCGCGCGTCCCAGCGCGGGATAGGGATTGACGCCCCAGTCCTTGTCACCCCCGTTGAGCAGGTCGAAGAGGATCGCCGCCGGCACCAGCGGCACCCGCGCAGAGAGCACGGGAAAACCGCGGCCCCTCTCGTGCAGCGCCTCCATCACGCCCTGCGCGGCGGCCAGCCCGAAGGCGCTGCCGCCCGAAAGCACCAGCGCATCGACGCCGGGCGCGGTCTTGTCCGGCGCCAGCAGGTCGGTCTCGCGCGTGCCGGGCGCGCCGCCCATGACCGAGACCGAGGCGGTGAAGGGCGCATCCCCCGTCACCACGCTCACGCCCGAGCGCAGCGCGCCCTCCGAGGCGCTGCCGACCCGCAAGCCGGCGACATCGGTGATCAGATTGCGGGGTCCGGGTCGCATGCCACCTCCGGCGTCAGGACGGCTGCAGGGTCACGCGAGGCCGCGCTGCGCGCAACCCCGCCCTTCATCTTTCCCAAAATACGCTCTTCGCCGCCCGCAGGGCGGCCGGGGGCAGCGCCCCCGCCAAGATTTTTCGCCGAAAAATCTTCGCCCTCCTCAGATGCAGCGTCCGCCGTCGACCTCCATGCAAACGCCGGTCACGAGGCTGGCCTCGTCCGAGCAGAGGTAGACCGCCGCCATGGCAAGATCGTCCGGCGTCGAGAACCGGCCCAGCGGGATGGTCGAGATGATCGCCTCGCGCCGTTCCGGCGTGTCGTCGCCCAGGAAGCGGCCGATCAGCCCGGTCTGCCCCATCACCGGGTTCAGCGCGTTCACGCGGATGCCCTCGGACGCCAGCTCGATCGCCATGGCCTTGGTCGCGGTGATCATCCAGCCCTTCGAGGCGTTGTACCAGTTCAGACGCGGCCGCGGCGAGACGCCGGCCGTCGAGGCCATGTTCAGGATGTTGCCCTGCCCGCGTTCCTTGAAATGCGGCACCAGCGCCCGCGCGGTCAGGTAGACCGACTTGCAGTTCACCGCGAAGACGCGGTCGAACTCGGCCTCGTCGACCTCCTCCATCGGCGTCGGCACGTGGGTGATGCCGGCGTTGTTCACCAGGATGTCCACGTGGCCCAGCGCCTCGATCGCCTTCGCGGCCATGGCGGTCACGCTGGCGCCGTCGGCCACGTCCACCTGCTGCGCCACGCCGCCGTGCTCGGCCGCGACCGCCTCGGCCGCCTCGGCGTTGATGTCGGCCACCAGCACCTTCGCGCCCTGTTCGGTGAACCGCTGCACGATGCCCGCGCCGAAGCCCGAGCCGCCACCGGTGACGATGGCGGTCTTGCCCTCAAGTCTCATGTCTGTCTCCTCCCGTTCCGGCCGCCTCTCAGCCGTGATGCGCCGCCACGGTCTTGAGCACCGAGAAGCCGTAAAGCGCCTCGAACCCCTTTTCCCGTCCGTGGCCGGACTTCCCGATGCCGCCGAAGGGCAGCTCCACCCCGCCCCCGGCGCCGTAGTTGTTGATGTAGATCTGCCCCGAGCGGATCGCCTTGGCGAGCCGCATCTGCCGCGCCCCGTCGCGCGTCCAGATCCCCGAGGTCAGCCCGTAGTCGGTGCCGTTGGCGATGGCGACGGCCTCCTCCTCGGTGTCGAAGGGGATCACCACCTGCACGGGCCCGAAGATCTCTTCCTGCGCCAGCGCGTGATCCGGCGCCACCGGGCCGTAGAGCGTGGGCGTGACGTAGTTGCCGCCCTCGGGCAGCCCCTCGGCAAAGCGTCCCTTCGCCAGCACCGGCAGGTCGGCGCCGCGCTCGAGGAAGCCCTCGACGCGGGCCTTCTGCGTGGCGTTGATGAGCGGGCCGATGTCGCGGTCGTCGAGCGCCGGACCCACGACGCGGGCCTCGTAGGCCTCGGCCATGCGGCGGGTCAGCTCGTCCCAGATCGGCCGCTGCACGAGGATGCGCGAGGAGGCCGAGCAGGTCTGCCCGCCGTTCTGCAGCCCCGCGTTCACGAGGAAGGGCAGCGCCTTGTCGAGATCGGCGTCCTCGAAGACCACCTGCGGACCCTTGCCGCCCAGCTCCAGCGTCACCGGGATCACGTTGGCGCCCGCCGCCTGCTGCACGGCGGCGCCTGTGGCGACCGAGCCGGTGAAGCTGATGTGCTGGATGCCCGGATGAGAGGACAGCGCCGCGCCCGCCTCGGAGCCCAGCCCCGGCACGACGTTCAGCACACCCGCCGGCAGACCCGCCTCCTGCGCGAGCCGGGCAAAGGCCAGCGCCGTGAGGCAGGCATCCTCGGCCGGCTTCAGCACGCAGGCGTTGCCCATGGCCAGCGCCGCGCCGACCGAGCGGCCGATGATCTGCATCGGGTAGTTCCAGGGGATGATGTGCCCCGTCACCCCGTGCGGCTCGCGCAGGGTGTAGACGGTGTAGCCGTCGAGATAGGGGATCGTCTCGCCGTGCACCTTGTCGGCCGCGCCGCCGTAGAACTCGCAGTAGCGCGCCAGCGCCACGGCATCGGCGCGCGCCTGCTTGAGCGGCTTGCCGACGTCGGTCGCCTCGAGCTCGGCCAGGCGGTCGATGTTGGCCTCGACCAGCTTGCCGATCTCCGCGAGGATGCGGCCCCGCTCGAATGCGGGCCAGCGGCCCCACTCGCCATCCAGCGCCGCCTGCGCCGCGTTCACGGCGTCGTCGATGTCGCCGGCCGTGCCGCGTGCGATGCGGCCGATCTCCTCGCCCGTCGAGGGGTTCACCAGCGGCAGCGTCTCGGCGGTGTCGCGCCATTCGCCCGCGATGAGCACGCGCGCGGTGTCAGGGGATGTCATGTCCAGCATCGGTCTTTCCTCCTCCCTCGAGCGGTGGCAGGACCGGAGCCGCCGCTACAAGCGATTTGGTATACCAATGCCCGGGGTTGTCAAACACCTCCTCGGTCGCGCCGCGCTCGACGATCTCGCCAGAACGCATGACCAGCACCCGGTCGGTGATCGACCGCACCACGCCGAGATCGTGGCTGATGAAGAGATAGGTCAGCCCGTACTGCCGCGAGAGCTCGGCGATGAGGTCGAGGATGCGCGCCCGCACGCTGACGTCCAGCGCCGAGACCGCCTCGTCGAAGATCACCAGCTCGGGCCGGATGATGAGTGCCCGGGCGATGGCGATTCGCTGGCGCTGGCCACCCGAGAAGGCGTGGATGTGGCTCTCGGCATGTTCGGGGCGCAGGCCGACGGCCGTCAGCGCGTCCGCCACGGCAGCCTCGCGCGCGGCCCCGCGCGGCGGGTCGGGCAGCAGGTGAAAGGGCTCGGCCACCAGCCGGCCGACGCGGTGACGCGGGTTGAACGAGCCGTAGGGGTCCTGGAAGACGACCTGCACGCGGCGCCGCACCTCGGGGTCGGGGCGGCCGTGGTCCAGCACCGGGCGGCCATCCAGCGTGATGGTGCCGCCCTGCACCGGCTCGAGCCCGAGGATCGCGCGGGCCAGCGTGGACTTGCCGCAGCCGCTTTCGCCGACGAGGCCCAGCCGCTCACCCCGCGCGATGTCGAAGCTCACGTCGTCGAGCGCCCGGTGCGCGGCGCGCGGCGCGAAGAGCGCGCGGCGCGGCAGCGGGTAGTCGCGGCGGACCTCCTCCACGCGCAGCAGGCGCCCATCGGGCGCGGGCGGCGGCAGCGCGGCGCGGTGGCGCGAGGCCTCGAAGAGGCGGCGGGGGTAGGGGTGGCGCATCTGGGCGAAGAGGTCGGCGGTCGGGCCCTGCTCGACCACCTCGCCCTCCTGCATCACCGCGATGCGGTCGGCCATGCCCGCGACGACGGCAAGGTCGTGGGTGATCATGAGCAGCCCCATGCCCTCGTCCCGGACGAGGCCGCGCAGCAGCTCGAGGATCTGCGCCTGCGTGGTGACGTCGAGCGCCGTGGTCGGCTCGTCGGCGACCAGCAGGCGGGGCCGCAGGGCGATGGCCATGGCGATGACGACGCGCTGGCGCTGCCCGCCCGAGAGCTCGTGCGGGTAACGCGTGAGCGGCACGCGATCGGGCGGCAGGCCCACGCGCTCCAGCACCTCGCGGGCGCGGGCCTCGGCGCCCGCCCGGGGCGCGGCGCCGTGCACGCGGATCGTCTCCATGACCTGCGCGCCGATGGTCTGCACCGGGTTCAGCGCGGTCATCGGCTCCTGGAAGATCATCGCGACCTCGCGGCCGCGGATGTCGCAGAGCTGCGGCTCGGCGAGGCCCAGCAGGTCGCGCCCGTCGAGACGGATCGCGCCCCGGGCCGCGAGCCCCTGCGGCAGCAGCCCCATCACGGCGAGCGCGGTCATCGACTTGCCCGAGCCGCTTTCGCCCGTCAGCGCCAGGATCTCGCCCGGGGCGACGCGCAGCGAGACGTTGCGCAGGATGCGGTGGGTCCCGGCCGCGACGCCGAGGCTCTCGATCTCGAGCAGCTCGGTCATGCGCGCCGCTCCCGCAGCCGGGGATCGAAGCGGTCGCGCAGCCCGTCGCCCAGCAGGTTCAGCCCCAGCACCATGAGCACGATGGCGAGGCCGGGGATGATCGCCACGTGCGGCGCCAGCGCCACCATGGTCTGCGCATCCGCCAGCATCCGCCCCCAGGAGGGCACCGGCGGCTGCGCGCCAAGGCCCACGTAGCTGAGCCCCGCCTCGGCGAGTATGCCCAGCGAGAACTGGATGGTGCCCTGCACGATCAGCAGGTTGGCGAGGTTCGGCAGGATGTGCTCGGCGCTGATGCGGGGGGTGGACTTGCCCGCGACGCGGGCCGCGAGGATGAACTCGCGCCGCCAGAGCGACAGCGCCGCCCCGCGGGTGAGGCGGGCGAAGACCGGCACGTTGAAGATGCCGATGGCGACGATCGCGTTGACCGCGCCGGGGCCGAAGACGGCGGTGATGAGGATCGCGATCACCAGGCTGGGGAAGGCGAAGATCAGGTCGTTCGCCCGCATGATGATCTCGTCCAGCCAGCCGCCCTGCCGCGCGGCGGCGGCGAGGCCCAGCGGAACGCCGGCGCCCATGCCGATGCCCACCGCCACCAGCGCCACCGCGATCGAGGTCCGCGCGCCGGTCATGATCATGCTCAGGATGTCGCGGCCGAAGTGGTCGGTGCCCAGCAGGTGCGCGCGCGAGGGCGGCTGCAGCCGGGCGGCGATGTTCATCGCCTCGACGTCGCCGGGCGTCCAGAGGAACGACAGCGCGGCGGCGGCCAGGAAAAGCGCCGTGAGTGCCGCGCCTGTGACCAGTTTCGCGCTCATCGCCGCACCCTCAGGCGCGGATCGACGGCGGCATAGGCCAGGTCGGTCAGGAAGTTCACCGTGATGACGGCGAAGACCAGCAGCATGACCACGGACTCGACGACGATGAGGTCGCGCTGGGTGATCGCCTGGAAGATCAGCCGCCCCAGCCCCGGCAGGAAGAAGACCTGCTCGATGATGATGGCGCCGGCCAGCAGGAACGAGAACTGCAGCCCGATGATGGTCAGCACCGGGATCAGCGCGTTGCGCAGCCCGTGCCGCCAGAGCGCCTGCCGCCGGCTCAGCCCCTTGGCGCGCGCGGTGCGGATGAAGTCCTCGCCGAGGATGTCGATCAGCGACGAGCGCATGACCCGCGCGAGGATCGCCGCCTGCGGCAGCGCCAGCGCGACCGCCGGGAGGGTCAGCGCCTTGATCGCCTGCAGCGGGTCGTCCCAGCCGGGAAAGCCCCCGGCCCCGAACCAGCCCAGCGTCAGCGAGAAGAACAGCACCAGCAGCATGGCGAACCAGAAGTTCGGGATCGCCACACCGAGCTGCGTCGCGGCCATGACGCCCATGTCGCCGGCCCGCCCGCGCCGCGCGGCGGCGTAGATCCCCGCCGGGAAGGCGAGCAGCACCGCGAGGCCCAGCGCGTAGAGCGCCAGCGGCAGCGAGACCCGCAGGCGCTCGGCCACCATGCCGGCGACGGGCGTGCGATAGGTGTAGGAGGTGCCGAAATCGCCGGTCAGCATGCCGCCGACCCAGTCGAGGTATCGCTCGGCCCGCGAGACGTCGAGGCCGAGCTCGGCGCGCAGGTTGGCGACCGTGCCCGGATCGGCGTTGATGCCCAGCATGTAGCTCGCCGGATCGCCCGGCGCGACCTCGACCACGAGGAAGATCACCAGCGAGGCGACCAGCAGCGAGACCGCCAGCGAGATCAGACGTTTGAGCGCGTAGAACCCCATGCGGCGGAGCCTAGGCGCGCGCGGCCGGACGGTCCAGCGGGCAGAGGGCGCAAATCGCCGGCACGGGTTCGCCAAGGGCGTCGATTTCCGGCGTTCGACCCTCGACATTCACGCCACGCGCCCGCATGTGACACCGGACAGCCTGCTTCCGCCACCCTGCAGCCGGGACCCGCGCATTGGATACCGCCGCGCTCATCCGCGAGTTCATCACGCTACTCGTCGTGATCGATCCCATCGGGACGATCCCGGTCTTCCTGTTCGCCGCGCAGGCCGTGCCGGCGGCGCTGCACCGGCGCCTCGCCCTGCGCGCGATCCTGATCGCGACGCTGGTGCTGCTGGCCTTCCTCGTCGGCGGCCAGGTGGTGCTCGAGACGCTGGGTCTTCGGCTGGGCTCCTTCCAGGTGGCTGGCGGTGTGATCCTGTTCCTCTTCGCGATGACGATGATCTTCGGCGAATCGAAGCCCGACCGCGAGATCGAGGAGGCCGGACGCGACCACCTCGCCGGTGCGGTCTTTCCGCTGGCCATGCCCTCGATCGCCTCGCCCGGCGCGATGCTGGCCATCGTGGTGCTGACCGACAACCACACCGAGACGCTCTCGGACCAGGCGGTGACGGCCGGTCTGCTGGTGGCCGTGCTGCTGCTCACGCTGATCGTGCTGCTGCTGGCCGGGCGGATCTACCGCCTGATCGGCAACACCGGCACCAGTGTCATCAGCCGGGTGATGGGCATCGTGCTGGCGACGATCGCGGTGGACTCGGTCTTTGGCGGGCTCGATGCGCTGGGGATCATCAGCCTCGCGCCCGGCGCGGCCGAAGGGCCGCTCTGAGCACGGGCACGGCTCAGCGCGCCAGCAGCTCCAGCGGGTCGTAGCCCATGCCCCGGTTCCAGGCGACCTCGGGCAGGCTGTCGGGCTTGAAGCGGATGCCGGCCATCTCCTCGCGCGAAAAGAAGCGCCTTGTGTGCACGATGCCCTCGGGATCGGCCCAGTCGTCGGGCAGCTCGGGGGCGGTCATGGTGCAGCGGAAGAAGATCTCGACCTGGTGAAAGCCGCTGCCGGGGTCGTGGTACTCGTTCACGAGACAGGGCGGGCCGACATGCACCGAGAGGCCGGTTTCCTCGTGGACCTCGCGGGCGAGGTTGTCGGGCAGCGAGGCGCCGGGGTTCACGCCGCCGCCGGGGGCGCACCACAGGTCGCTGCGGTGCCCGGGCCAGGCGTTGACCATCAGCAGCCGGTCGTCGCGCAGGATCACCGCGCGGCAGGCGAGACGGGGAGAGGCGGACATGTGCAGGGCTCCTTTCGCCCTTTCATAGGGCGGCCCGACCCCGTATCTCAAGCGCCATGACGCCATCTCTCTGCCTCCGACCGAACCGATGATCGACGCAACCCTCGACGGCGCCCGCGTGATGACGCCCGACGGCTGGCAGCAGGTTCCGCTGCCGCTCGCCGGGGGGCGCGTGGCCAAGGCGCCCACCGGACGCCGGATCGACCTGCGCGGCTACGACCTTCTGCCGGGGATCGTGGACGCCCACGGCGACGGCTTCGAGCGGCACATGGCCCCGCGCCGTGGCGCCCTGCGTGAACGGGCGGCGGGTGTCGTGGCCTGCGCGGCCGAGCTTGCGGCGAGCGGCATCACCACGGCGGCGCTGGCGCAGTTCTGGTCCTGGGAGGGCGGCATGCGCGGCCCCGACTTCGCCGAGGAGGTCTTTGCCTCGGTCGCCGAGGTCGCGCCGACGGTGCCCGTGGACCTGCGCCTGCAACTGCGGCTCGAGACGCACTACCTCGAATCCTTCGAGCGCGCCGAGACGGCCATCGACCGCTGGGGCATCGATTACGTCGTCTTCAACGACCACCTGCCCCACGCGCGGCTGGCCGAGGGGCGCCGACCGCCGCGCCTGACCGGGCAGGCGCTGAAGTCCGGCCGCAACCCGGAGGCGCATCTCGCACTGATGCAACGCCTGCACGCCGAGGGCGCGGCGGTGCCAGGGGCGCTCGACGCGCTCTGCGCAGGGCTGGGCGCGCGCGGCGTGATCATGGGAAGCCACGACGACCGCACGCCCGAGGCGCGCGCCGCCTGGCGCGATCGGGGCGTGCGCGTCTCGGAGTTTCCCGAAACGCTCGAGGCGGCGCGCGCCTCGGGCGTGCGGTCGTCGTGGCTTCCCATGATCACGCCGCGCGCGCCCAGCCCTGCGCAGAGCGCGTCGAGCGCCCCTGGCACCGCCGCGCCCTCGGCGTGCAGGCGTTGCATCAGTGCGAGATGCGCCTCCGGGTTGCGGCCGGACTTCAGCGCCTGCCCGGTCAGGCGCGGCGGTGCCAGGGGCGCTCGACGCGCTCTGCGCAGGGCTGGGCGCGCGCGGCGTGATCATGGGAAGCCACGACGACCGCACGCCCGAGGCGCGCGCCGCCTGGCGCGATCGGGGCGTGCGCGTCTCGGA
>NZ_KE557275.1:57156-71204 GCF_000442255.1 Salipiger mucosus DSM 16094
TCTGGCTGCAGGCGCAGGCCCTGGCAGGCGGATCGCTGGCCGCGCTCTGGCTGGCCTGGGTGCTGGCGCTGGCCCTGGTCGCGCTGGCCCTGCGCCGACGCATCGCCGCCTCCGCGCCGCGGCGCTGGATCGCCGTGGCCGGGCTGCTGGCCACGCCCCTTCCGTGGTTCGGGCTGGCCTACGCCCGGATGATGACCTCCTGACGAAAGCCGGACATGCAGACGAATTTCACCGACGACCAGCTCAAGGACCCCGGCATCGCGCGCAGCAACGAGATCCTGCGCGCCTGCGTGCACTGCGGGTTCTGCACCGCGACCTGCCCCACCTACCAGGTGCTCGGCGACGAGCTCGACAGCCCGCGGGGGCGCATCTACCTCATCAAGGACATGCTCGAGAACGAGCGTGATCCCGACGAGAAGACGGTCAAGCACATCGACCGCTGCCTCTCGTGCCTGGCCTGCATGACGACCTGTCCCTCGGGCGTGCACTACATGCACCTCGTGGATCACGCGCGCAGCTACATCGAGGCGCGCTACCGCCGCCCGTGGAAGGACCGCGCGCTGCGCTGGGTGCTGGCGCGGATCCTGCCGCATCCCGGGCGCTTCCGGCTGGCCCTGCTGGGCGCCAAGATCGGCCGGCCCTTGCGGGGGCTGATGCCCGATCCGAGGCTGAAGGCGATGCTGGACATGGCGCCGAAGACCATCCCGCCGGTCAGCCGCAACGACGATCCTCAGAGCTTCGCGGCGCAGGCGCCGCGCCGCAAGCGCGTGGCGCTGATGACCGGCTGCGCGCAGAAGGCGCTCAACACCGACATCAACGACGCGACGATCCGGCTGCTGCGGCGGCTGGGCTGCGAGGTGGTGGTGGCGAAAGGCGCCGGCTGCTGCGGGGCGCTGACGCACCACATGGGCAAGGACGACGAATCCCACGCCTCGGCCGCGCGCAACATCCGGGCCTGGCGCTCGGAGATGCAGGGCGAGGGGCTCGATGCCATCGTCATCAACACCAGCGGCTGCGGCACGACGGTCAAGGATTACGGCCACATGTTCCGCAACGACGCGCTGGCCGAGGACGCGGCGAAGGTCTCGGAAATCGCCGTCGACGTGAGCGAACTGCTGTCCGAGCTGATGGCCGAGGCGCCGGCGGCCCCGGCCGATCCCGCGCGCGAGGATGTGGCCGGCACCGATGCGCCGGAACGGCCCGCGCTGCGCGAGGACTGCGCGGGGATGCGCGTGGCCTACCATGCCGCCTGTTCGCTGCAGCACGGGCAGAAGATCAAGACCCACCCCAAGGCGCTGCTGAAAGGCGCGGGCTTCGAGGTGGTCGAGCCGGCCGATACGCATCTGTGCTGCGGCAGCGCGGGCACCTACAACCTGATGCAGCCCGAGATCTCGGGACAGCTCAAGGACCGCAAGGTGCGCACGCTCGAGGCCAAGAAACCGCAGGTCATCGCGGCCGGCAACATCGGCTGCATGATGCAGATCGGCTCGGGCACCGGCGTGCCCGTGGTGCACACCGTGGAGCTGCTTGACTGGGCCACCGGCGGGCCGAAGCCCCCGGCACTGCGGGAGGCGTGAACGCACTGTTCCCCGGGATGCATCGTATTTGCCCAAATTTTGACACATCCCGTGCCTAGTCCGGTCGGACCACCAGACAGGAGCCCGACCGTGCGCGTTTTCGCGATCCTTCTAGCCATCTGTCTCGCGCTGCCGGTCCAGGCCGGATCGGGCGGGCTTTTCTCGATGGAAAGCCGGGAGGACGGGCAGCCCTGGGAGGCGGTCGGCCGGCTCGAGATCGGCGGCACGGGGTTCTGCACGGGCGCGCTGATCGCCCCGGGGCTCGTGCTGACCGCCGCGCATTGCGTCTTCGACGCCAGCACCGGTGCCGTCGTGCCCCCCGAGGAGATCCAGTTCCTGGCCGGATGGCGCAACGGGCGGGCCTCGGCCTACCGGCGCGTGCGGCGGGCGCTGGTGCATCCGGACTATGTCTACAACGCCCCGGCCGGACCCGAACGGGTGCAGCTGGACGTCGCGCTGATCGAACTTCAGCTGCCGATCCGCAACACCACGATCACGCCCTTCCACACCGACCCCGCGCCGCAGTCGGGCGCCGAGGTCGGCGTCGTCTCCTATGCGCACGACCGGTCCGAGGCGCCCTCGATGCAGGATCTCTGCGACGTGCTCGACCGGCAGGGCGACATGTTGGTGCTGTCCTGCACCGCCGATTTCGGCAGCTCGGGCTCGCCGGTCTTCTCGTTCGAGACCGGCACGCCGCGCATCGTCTCGGTGATCTCGGCCAAGGCCGAGGCCGGCGGGCAGCCGGTGTCGCTGGGCACGGGGCTCGAGGAGGCGCTGCCCTGGCTTCTGGGCCAGCTGGAGCATGACGACGTGCGCGACCCGATCAGCGCGGGAATGCGGCGCGACACGGGTGCGAAATTCATAAAGCCCTGAGATATCTCGCGGCCCTCGGGCTTGCCGCGCTGGTCATCGTGCCGGCGGCGCGCGCGCAGGACATGCGCGGGCTGGACACCATGCAGACCCCCGGCGAGATGCTGGGCTGGGAGGGAGTCGGACGGCTCGACCTGCCCGGTGGCTTCTGCACCGGGGCGCTGATTGCCCCCGACATCGTGCTCACCGCCGCGCATTGCGTCCATGACCGCGCCACCGGGGCCCCTGTCGAGGCGCGCGGCATGATCTTCCGCGCGGGCTTTCACCGAGGGCAGTCCATCGTCCAGCGGCGCGTGCTGCGCTGGGTCGTGCCCGGAGGCTATGTCCCGACGGCCGGCGGCCAGATCGGGAGCAGTGCCATCGCGCAGGACGTGGCGCTGCTGAAACTCGAGAGCGCGGTGTCGAGCGCGCAGGCCGATCCCTTTCGCGTCCACGAGATCCCGCCCGAGGGCACCGATGTGAGCGTCGTCTCCTACGGGCGGGGCCGCGAGGACGTGCTCTCGCGCGAGGCCGGCTGCACCATGGTCCGGCGTTACCGCGGCGGCATCATGGGCTTCGACTGCAACGTGACCTTCGGCTCGTCGGGGGCGCCGGTCTTCCTGCGCGAGAACGGACGGCTGCGCATCCTGTCCGTGGTCTCGGGGGGCACCGACCTCGGCCGGTCCGGCGGCGAGGCCTTCGGCCCCAGCCTGCCCGACACCGTCGCCCGGCTCGCGGCCCGCCTGCGCCGCGACGATGCGCGGCCCAGCGTCAGCGCGGGCGCCCGCCGCGTGACCGTCGGCGGCAATCGCGAGGGCATCGGCGCACGCTTCGTGCGGCCGTGATCTCGGGGGTCTTGAAACCCCGCGCCCCCCTCCCAAATCTATCCTGCCGGGGCGCCTGAGACAGGGCCGCGGCACCATCAGTCGCCTGTCCCGCGACGGGAAGGCGCACAACGTGACGGTATCGCTCAACGGAGGATAA
This sequence comes from Salipiger mucosus DSM 16094, assembly GCF_000442255.1. Classification (GTDB taxonomy): domain Bacteria; phylum Pseudomonadota; class Alphaproteobacteria; order Rhodobacterales; family Rhodobacteraceae; genus Salipiger; species Salipiger mucosus. The sequence continues at coordinate 60,567 of NZ_KE557275.1, forward strand.
CCCATGCGACACTTCGATTTCGCACCGCTCTACCGTGCCACTGTCGGCTTTGACCAGATTGCCGACATGATGGACCGGGTCCTGGCGTCCGACGTGACCCAGCCCACCTACCCGCCCTACAACATCGAGAAGACGGCCGACGATGCCTACCGCATCTCGATCGCCGTGGCCGGCTTTGCCGACGACGACCTCTCGGTCGAGGTGAAGGATCACCAGCTCGTGGTCTCGGCCCGCAAGGCCGAAGAGGACGAGGGCCGCAGCTACCTGCATCGCGGCATCGCCACCCGCGCCTTCGAGCGCCGTTTCACGCTGGCCGATCACGTCCGCGTCGAGGGCGCCACGCATGAAAACGGCATGCTGCACATCGAGCTCAGGCGCGAGATTCCCGAGGCGCTGAAACCGCGCCGGATCGCCATCGCCAAGCCCGAGCGCCGCGCCATCGGCAAGGACGTCGTGGACTCGCAGCAGGTCAACTGATCCGCTCACCGCGATGCCAAGGGAAGCCCCGGTCACGCGCCGGGGCTTTTTTCATGCCGCTGTCATGCCGCGCGGGCGGCCCCTTCGGCGACGTCGATCACCACCGCGCCGCGCCGGTGGCGGCCTTCGACATGGGCGTGCGCCTCGGCGATGCGGGCCAGCGGGTAGTGGCTGTCGATCACCGGGCGCAGCTTGCCGGCCTCGATCATCGCCACGATGTCGGCCAGCGCCTCGGCCGTGTCGCCGCTGACGTGCAGCACCATGCGCGGGCCGCCGGCGAGCTTGGCGCGCAGCATGTGACAGAGGTCGCGCAGGCCGAAGTTCAGCGGCAGGAAGAGGCCGCCGCGCTTCAGCGCCCGGCGCATGCCCGGCCAGTCGGTCGCGCCCACCGTGTCGAAGACGAGGTCATAGCGATCACGGTGGCGGCGCACATCCTCGGCGCGGTAGTCGATCACCTCGTCGGCGCCCAGCTCGCGCAGCAGGTCGGCGTTGGCGCCGCTGGCCACAGCGATGACATGAGCCCCCAGCGCCTTGGCGATCTGCGTGGCATAGGCGCCCACCCCGCCCGAGGCACCGACGATCAGCACGGCCTGCCCCGGCCGGACCTGGGCCACGTCGCGCAGGAAGGCCAGCGCCGTGAAAGCGCCGAAGGGCAGCGCGGCGGCCTCCGCGTCTGTGAGGCTGTCGGGGGTGCGCTGCAACGCACCATCCGCGCGGGCGATGGCGTATTCGGCGTGGCCACCGTGACCGATGAAGCCGAAGACCCGGTCGCCCGCGGCAAAGCGCGTGACCCCGGCGCCAACGGCGGCGACGGTGCCCGCGACGTCCGAGCCCAGCACCGGGTTCCTCGGGCGCAGCAGCCCGGCGACCATGCGACCCGCCAGCCATAGCCCGCCGGGAAAAGCCGAGGCGCGCAGCCGCCAGTCGGCGGTGGTGACGGAACTGGCCTCCACGCGGATCAGGATTTCGCCCGGCCCCGGGACGGGAACGGGCAGATCCTCGATACGGAGGCTCTCGGCGGGGCCGTAGCGGCGGGCGGTGGCGGCTTGCATGGCGTGTCCTTTCGAGGGCGGCGTGTGTCGAACTGCCGTGAAGATACACCCCGGACATGCGCATGGGAATTGACAGAAACCCTATCTCATCCATGCATTCATGCATGGATTGGCGCAGCATCACCTTCGACTGGAATCGCGCGCGGGCCTTTCTCGTGACGGCGGAGGAGGGCTCGCTCTCGGCCGCTGCCCGCGCGCTGAACATGACGCAGCCGACGCTGGGCCGTCAGGTCTCGGCACTCGAGGAGGAGCTGGGCGTCACCCTCTTCGAGCGCGTCGGCCGGGGGCTGGTGCTGACCGAGAGCGGGCTGCACCTGGTCGAGCATGTCCGCGCCATGGGCGAGGCGGCGGGGCGCGTCTCGCTGGCGGCCGGCGGGCAGTCGCAGGAGGTGGCGGGCCATGTCGCCATCACCGCCTCGGAGCTCTACTCCGCCTGGCTGCTGCCGCCGGTCATCGCGCGGCTGCGTGCCGAGGCGCCGGGGCTGGTGGTCGACGTGGTGGCCTCGAACGCGGTGCGGGACCTCAAGCGGCGCGAGGCCGACATTGCGATCCGCAACACGCGGCCCGAGCAGGCCGAGCTGGTGGCGCGGCGCGTGGCCGAGGATTCCGGCACGCTCTACGCCGCGCCCGGCTACCTCGACCGGCTGGGCCCGCTGACGGGTCTCGGCGATCTTGCCCGGGCCGAGTTCATCGGCTTCGACGAGACCGACCGCTACATCGCCATGCTGAACCAGCTTGGCGCGCCGGTGACCGAGGCCAATTTCCCGCTGATCTGCGACAGCCATCTCGTGCAGTGGGACATGGCGCGGCGGGGGCTGGGCATTGCCGCGGGGCCGCACGGGCTGGGCGATGCCGACCCGACGCTGCGCCGTGTGCTGCCGGAGGAGCCGGACTTCCACTATCCCGTCTGGCTGGTGGCCCACCGCGAGCTGCGCACCAGCCGTCGGGTCCGGCTGGTCTTCGACCTGCTGGCCGAGATGCTGCCCGGCCTGCTGCGCGGCGGCGCATGAAAAGGCGCCCCGCGACATGCCGCGGGGCGCCTTCTGAACCGTCAGGCCCTTGGGCGGATCACTCCAGATCGAAGGACCAGAAGAAGGTCTCGCCCGAGCTGTCGTCGACGCCGTCGTTGTCGGTCGAGACGTAGACGGTGCCGTCCCCGGTGATCGCCAGGCTCTCGACCTTGTCGACCACGAAGCCGTTCCAGGCCTGCAGGTCGGGGATCAGGTCGCGGACCTCTTCCTTCGTGACCACGGGCAGCTCGCCACCGAGCGGCGCGGGCTGCATCTCGGCCATCGGGATGCGGTAGACCTTCTTGGTCACCGCATCGGCGCCGATCTGGTTGTCGCGCTCCACGACGTAGACGTGATCGCCATGCGCAGTGATCTCCGAAAGACCCACCCAGCCGGTCTCGGGGTCGGCCTTGGGGTAGTGCACGGCGCCCCACTCTCCGGTCTCGGGTGTATAGGCCAGCAGCTTGACGTGGTTCTCGGGATCGTCGTCCCACTCGCGCTGCACCGCGATCCAGAGGGTGCCGTCGATCATGGTAACGCCCTCGAACGCATGGCGGCGCTGAACCGCCAGCAGCTCCTTGGGCAGGCCCACCTCGTCCTCGATCTCGCCCTCGGCGTTCACGTGGTAGAGCGCATGCGGGATCACGCGGTCGGTGCGGCCTTCGGAGGCAAGCCAGAAGCCGCCCTGCCCGTCGGTGGTGATGCCCTCGAGGTCGAGCTTCTGCGCCGGACGGCCGGCACGGGTCACGTCCATCGCCGAGACGATGCGCGCCGGGCTCTGCGACGGGTCGATGGTAAAGATGCGGGGCTGGTAGCCGTAGAAGCTGTCGTTCACGGCGTAGACCATACCGTCATCGCCCGCGACCATGCCCGAGATCGCGCCCCAACCGATCAGCTCGTCGGCCCCCTTGGAGGTGAGCGTCGGATAGGCGGCCTCGCCCTCGGCATACTCGTAGATCATGACGTGGGCGCGCACGCCGCCGTCGGGGCCGAGATCCTCCTCGTTGGCGGTGACCACGAGGTTGCGCTCCGGAATGGCCACGACGCCCTCCGGCCCGATGCCCGAGGGCAGCAGCTGCATCAGCTCGGGGGCCGCCGGGTCGGTCATGTCGTAGACGCCCACCAGCGAGCCGCGCTCGGAGAGCAGGAACATCATCGGCGTGCCGTCGAAGGTGCCGATCTCCATGCCCTCGGGCTCGACGCCCTTGGCGTCCGAGCGCTTGTCCGGATAGTGGCCCGCCTCGATCACGGCGTATTCGAAGGAGGTGCCGCTCTCGTAGACGACGGTGCCGTCCTTGGAGAAGACGGTGAACCCGCGCGAGCCGCCGTCCATGTCGCCCTCGTTGGCGATCACGAGATGCGCGTCGTCGATCCATTGCACGGCATCGGGCTCGCGCTTGCGGTCCTGCTGGCTCTCGGTGAAGAGCAGCGCGCCGCGCTCGTCGGTGGCGTCGATCCCCTCGAGGTCGGTGGCGCCGGCGGAGAAGTGACTCACGACCGAACCGTCGCGGGCGACCACGGCGATGTGGTTGTTCTCCTGCAGCGTCACGACAGTCTCGCCGAGGCCGTTGATGTCGGTGAACTCGGGCTCGGGATCCTCGGGCGCGATCTCGGCAAGGCCGGTCACGTCGGCCTGTACCAGGCTGTCGCAGTCGAGGCCGCCCTCGGTCGCATCGACGGTAACGAGGTAGCCGCCGGGCATCTGCGGCACGCGGCCGTCGCCGGCGTCCTCGTCGCGCTCGTTCTCGATGGCCACGGCCACGAAGGAGCCATCGGGCGCCTCGGCGGTGCTGTCGGGCTGGCCGCCGAGATCGCAGCGCGCCAGCTCGTCACCCGAAGCAACGTCGATCGCGGCGAGGTAGCCGCTTGGCTGGGTGTAGCTTTCCGAGGTGTTGACGGCGACATAGGCGGTGCTGCCGATCACCGAGACGGCCGTGGGCTCGCCGTCGACCGACACGTTGCCCAGCGGTTGCGGGTTGGCCGGGTCGGTGATGTCGATGCGGCCGATCACGCCCAGCGGGCTGTCGGTGTAGACCAGCGTCATGCCGTCGTCGGTGACCGAGATGATCTCGGACGAGGTCGCGCGCGAGGTGTCCTCGCCCTCGGCCATGTTGCGCGGCGTCGCGAAGCTGGCGATGCGGTTGAAGGTCATGTCGGCCGCCGCGGCGGAGGCGCAGAGCGCCAGCGCCGAGGTCAGGCCAAGCGCACGGATACGCATGGTGTCTCCCCTGTCTGTTGCCCGCACGGGGTAGCGGGCGACAGGTGACGGAGGCATGACGGCGGCGTTACGGTTTCATGAAAGCCGCGGGGGCGGGGCGACCCGAATTCCTTCGCGGACGTTCGGGGCCGCCCCGCCGGGGCCTGTCAGCCGATCAGGCGCTTTATCATGGCGCTTTCGCCGTCTGCGAGCGCGTCGACCACGTCGAAGTGGTGGCGGCCCTCGTCGACCACGTGGCCGCAGCCCCAGGCCTCGGCCAGCCAGCGCGCCTGGTCGAGGAAGGCAGGCCGCTCGTCGGCGCCGACCCAGACGGTGACCGGCACCTTGGGCGCGGCCATGTTGACCGGGCTTTCGGCCTTGGCCTCCTCGGCGTCGATGTTCAGCTCGGCGTTCAGCCCCGTCTGCATCAGCGGGCGCAGGTCCGAGACCGGCGAGATCGACAGGACATTCTCGATCCGCGCCGCCACCTCCTCGGGCAGCATGCCCGGCTCGAGCATGCGCGCCACCAGGTGCCCGCCGGCGGAGTGCCCGGCAAGCCGGATCGGGCCCGGCACCTCGTGCGCCGCCGCGGTCACCGCGCGGGCGATCTGCCGGGTGATGTCGGCGATGCGCACCCGCGGGCAGAGATCGTAGGAGGGCATGGCCACCGCCCAGTGCCGCGCCAGCGCGCCCTCGGCCAGGTGCGACCAGTAGGAGCGGTCGAACTTCATCCAGTAGCCGCCGTGCACGAAGATCACGAGCCCCTCGGGGATGCCGCGCGGCAGGAACAGGTCCATCGCCTCGCGCGGGCCGTGGCCGTACATCAGCCCGGGGCGCATCCGGCCCTCGACGGCCTTGCGTTCGCGAAAGCTCTCGGCCGCCTCGGCCCAACGCTGGGGCCAGGTCGCCCCGTCGGGGATGTAGCCGATATTGTCGTAGGCGTCGCTCAGGTCCTCCATGGCATTCCTTCCGTGCTGCGCTAGACTTCCGACATACCAAATGATCTGCCCACTGCAGCAAGAAAATCCCGAAGGACCTCCGCCATGCTCGACCAAGCCACCAATCTCGCCTCGCTGCTCAAGGACCCGTCCCTGCTCGAGACCCGGGCCTACGTGAACGGCGCCTGGGTCGACGGCGAGACGACCTTCAAGGTCACCAACCCCGCCCGCGGCGATGTCATCGCCGAGGTGACCGACCTGTCGCGCGACCAGATCGCCGAGGCCATCGACGCCGCCCATGCCGCGCAGAAGGACTGGGCCGCCATGACCGGCAAGGAGCGCGCCCAGCTGATGCGCAAGTGGTTCGACCTGATGATGGAGAACCAGGACGATCTCGGCACGATCCTGACCGCCGAACAGGGCAAGCCGCTGGCCGAGGCCAAGGGCGAGATCGCCTACGGCGCCGGCTTCATCGAGTTCTTCGGCGAGGAGGCCAAGCGCGTCTACGGCGAGACCATCCCCGGCCACCAGCGCGACAAGCGCATCACCGTGATGAAGCAGCCGATCGGCGTCGCCGCCTCGATCACGCCCTGGAACTTCCCCAACGCCATGATCACCCGCAAGGCGGCACCGGCGCTCGCCGCCGGCTGCACCTTCGTCTGCCGCCCGGCGCAGGAAACGCCGCTCTCGGCCATCGTCATGGGCGTGCTGGCCGAGCGCGCCGGCATCCCCGCGGGCGTGTTCAACGTGGTGCCCTCCTCCTCGGCCTCGGAAGCGGGCAAGGAATTCTGCGAGAACCCCAAGGTGCGCAAGCTGACCTTCACCGGCTCGACCGAGGTGGGCCGCATCCTGCTGCGGCAGGCCGCCGACCAGGTGATGAAGTGCTCGATGGAGCTGGGCGGCAACGCGCCTTTCATCGTCTTCGACGACGCCGATCTCGACGAGGCGGTCGAGGGCGCGATCCAGTGCAAGTTCCGCAACAACGGCCAGACCTGCGTCTGCGCCAACCGCATCTACGTGCAGTCCGGCGTCTACGATGCCTTCTCCGAGAAGCTGAAGGCGGCGGTGGCCAAGCTCAAGGTCGGCGACGGGCTGGAAGAGGGCACCGACCTCGGCCCGCTCATCAACCAGAAGGCCATCGACAAGGTGCAGGAGCACATCGCGGACGCCAAGGCCAAGGGCGGCGACGTGGTCTTCGGCAGCGAGGCCCACGAGGAGGACGGCGCCTTCTTCGGGCCCTGCATCGTGACCGGCGCCACGCAGGACATGAAGTTCTCGAAGGAGGAGACCTTCGGCCCGCTGGCGCCGCTCTTCCGGTTCGAGGACGCGGAAGAGGTCATCGAGATGGCCAATGACACGATCTTCGGCCTGGCCTCGTACTTCTACGCCAAGGACCTGAGCCGGGTCTACAAGGTGGCCGAGGCACTGGAATACGGCATCGTCGGCGTGAACACAGGCATCATCTCGACCGAGCTGGCGCCCTTCGGCGGGGTCAAGCAGTCGGGCCTCGGCCGCGAGGGCAGCCACCACGGCATCGAGGAGTTCCTCGAGATGAAATACGTGTGCCTCAGCGTGTGACGCGCCCGCCGGCCTTCAACGACCACGACGCCCCGCCGCCGGCCAGCCTGCGCGCCTGGATGGTGGCGGGCCATTCCGGCGCGGGCACGCCCTGGCTGCGGCCCGGCGAAGCGCTCGCGCTGGCACGCTACGCGCTGGTGCGGGGCGAGGGCGTGCGGATGATGGAGGCCGCCGCGATGACCCTGCACGAGCCGCCCCGCGACGTGGACTGGGAAATCATCGGCGCGGATGCCCCGGGCGAGAACTGGGAGGACCACCTCGACCCGGGCGCGGCCTACGACCTCGTGCGGCGCAAGCTGCGCCTTGCCCGTGACGAAGGCGCGCGGCTGCAATACAAGCTCTGGCTCGCGGCAGGTGCGGTCTGACCGCGCCTGCCGGGCCTTGCCGAATCCCGGAGGGGCGCCCATGATCGCGCCCGGCCCGGCGATGGCGTCGCCTTTCACGTGGCCCGAACATCCGTCCTGAACGCCGGGACCTTGCTTTGCCTTGCGGCAGGGTCGGGTCCGGCCCTCCGCGATCATCCAAGGAGGACCGGCATGGACCGTCCCGCAGCCTACCGCTTTCACCAGGGCAATCGCGTTCTGCCCTTCGCCCCCGAGGAATACGACGCCCGGCTCGCCGGCCTGCGCGCCGCGATGGACGAGGCCGGCGTCAGCGCCTGTGTGCTGACCTCGATGCACAACGTCGCCTACTACTCCGGCTTTCTCTACTGCAGCTTCGGCCGGCCCTACGCGCTGGTGGTCACCGAGACCGAGAGCGTCACGATCAGCGCCGGCATCGACGGCGCGCAGCCCTGGCGGCGCTGCCACGGCGACAACATCACCTACACCGACTGGGCCCGGAACAACCTCTGGCGGGCGGTGATGTCGGTGACCGGACAGGGCGGCGTCATCGGCTACGAGGCCGACCACCTGACGCTGGCGCAGCGCGAGCTGCTGGAGGACTGGCTGGAGCCGGTGGTGAGCCTCGACATTGCGCCGGCGACGATGCGCCAGAGGATGCACAAGTCGCCGGCCGAAATCGCGCTGATCCGGCAGGGCGCGGAGGTCGCGGACCTCGGCGGCCATGCGATCCGCGACGCGGTGCGCGAGGGCCTGCGCGAGATCGACGTGGCCATGGCCGGGCGCGACGCGATGGAGCTGGAGATCGCCCGCCGCTTCCCGGACGCGGAATACCGCGACACCTGGGTCTGGGTCCAGTCGGGCATCAACACCGACGGCGCGCACAACCCGGTGACGGGCCGCGTCCTGCGGCGCGGGGACATCCTGTCGCTCAATACCTTCCCGATGATCTCGGGCTACTACACGGCGCTGGAGCGGACCATGTTCCTGGGCGAGGTCGACGACGCCTCGCTCGCGATCTGGGAGGCCAACGTCGCGGCGCACGAATACGGCATGTCGCTGCTGACACCGGGCGCGCGCTGCGACCAGGTGACGGCGAAGATCAACGCCTTCCTCGCCGAGCGCGACCTGCTGCAATACCGCAGCTTCGGCTACGGCCACAGCTTCGGGGTGCTGTCGCACTACTACGGCCGCGAGGCGGGGCTGGAGCTGCGCGAGGACATCGAGACGGTGCTGGAACCCGGCATGGTGATCTCGATGGAGCCGATGCTGACCATCCCCGAGGGGCAGCCGGGCGCGGGGGGTTACCGCGAGCACGACATCCTGATCATCACCGAAGACGGCGCCGAGAACATCACGGGCTATCCCTACGGGCCCGGGTTCAACGTGGTGGGCTGATCGCGGGGCCCCGCCCCCTCGCACCCCCGGCGGTCCGCCCGGGCCGGGCCGCCGGCACCGCCTCCGGGCGTCAGGAGCCGAAAGCCGCCAGCGCGTCGAAGTCCATCGTCTCGAGCAGCGATTTCCCGGTGTCGAGGTCGGGCCCCTCGAGCTGCACGAGGATCCGGTTGGCCACCAGCCCCATGAGCTGGCCGTCCTGCACCGCGAACTTCTGCCGGGCGATGCGCTCCATCTTCAGACCCATGGCGGAGGCGTTCATGATCATCGGCGCCATCGAGGCCACCATCGGATTGTCGGCCATCAGGGTCAGCGAATAGCTCTCGCCCTCGGGCGAGACATACTCCGCCTCGGCCCCCACGCCGCCGCCCATCATCGCGAGACCCGCGTTCGCCTCGGTGCCGATCTCGCGGCTCCAGCCCTCGGGGGCGGGCGGCAGGTAGCCGCCAAGCGCCTCGGTCTTCATCTCCATCAGCTTCTGACGGGCGTAGTCCAGCTCCTCGATGGCGCATTGCACGTCGCCGGCCTCGTAGGCCTCGATGGCGCCGTTGAGCGTGTCGGTGATCTCGTCCGCGCGGACCGGCGCGGAGAGCAGCAGCGCGGCGGCGGTGCCGAGCATCAGGAAACGGATCATGAAAACCTCCCGTGCAGAAATACGATATCCCGCACCCTGCCGCGGCGGAACGTGGCGGAGCAAGGTGCGAGATACCGGACCCCGGGAGGGAACCTACATCAGCGCGAAGACCCGCGCCGGTCCGCCCGAGCCGCCGCGATGCTTGGGCGCGCCGACGACAATCGTGGCCCCGGCGGCAGGCACCGCGTCGAGCCCGGCCAGCGCCTCGATCCCGAAGCGGCCGGTCGGCAACCAAGCGTAGTGCGCGGCGAAATCAGGCGAGGGCCCGAAGTCGAGCGAGAGCGTGTCGACCGCGATGGACATGGCGCCGGTTTCCTCGATCAGCATCTCGGCCGCCTCGACGTGGAAGCCCGGGAAGTGCATGGCCGTCCCGTCGAAGTTGCGGAAGCCGTCGGTGTCGACCTTCGATGCCCAGCCCGAGTGCATGGCGACGCAGGCGTTCTCGGGGATCTCGCCGTTGGCCGCCATCCAGGCGCGAATGTCGTCGGGCGTGACCTGGGCGTCGGCGTCCTCCTCGGCGCGGGCCGCGATGTCGATCACGCAGAGCGGCGCCACCAGCTGACCGAGCGGGATCTCGTCGACCGAAGCGCCGTCTTCGGAGAAGTGCAGCGGCGCGTCGATGTGGGTGCCGGTATGCTCGTTCACGGTCAGCTCGAAGAGGTTGAAGCCGTCGCTGCCGAAGGAATAGAGCTGCTCGGCCGCGAACTGCGGCTCGCCGAAGAAGGTCGGGAAACCGGGGTGCAGGGTGTGGGTCAGGTCGGCCACGCCGCCGGTGCCGCCCCCGCCGTGCGAGGCCGCCATCGCGGGCCCGGCCGCGGCCCCCAGCGCCGCCGAGAGCCGGACATCGCGGCCGGTCATATGCGTGGCGACCAGCGCCTCGAGCTGTCGTTGCAGCCCGGCGTCGAGCGTGAGGTCGTGGCGGCCGCGCCCCTGCGCCAGTGCCCGGTCGGCCATGTGTGGCGCGAGCATGGGAACGGGGTGGCGGCTTTCGGGGGCGGGATCGCGCATGGCGGCGC
>NZ_KE557275.1:71231-137725 GCF_000442255.1 Salipiger mucosus DSM 16094
CCGGGGTGCAGGGTGTGGGTCAGGTCGGCCACGCCGCCGGTGCCGCCCCCGCCGTGCGAGGCCGCCATCGCGGGCCCGGCCGCGGCCCCCAGCGCCGCCGCGGCGCCCGCCCCGGCCGAGGCGCGGAAGAACCCGCGCCGCGACAGCATTCTGTCCTTAACCTTGTTCATCACGCAGACATCACACATCTTCGGTCTCCCTGTTGGTCGTATGACGCCGCCAGCCTAGCGCGTCCCGGCCACCACGCGACGGAATTTCCGTGACGGGCGCTTGATTTCGCCGCCGTCAGGCGGTCAGCTGCCAAGCAAAGGGGCGGCGCGCCCGCCCGACCCGGACGGATATCACGATGTATGCCCTGGCGCGTTTCCTGCTGATCGGATTCGCCGTTCTGACGGTGATCTACCTGGCGCTCTCGGCCTGGTCGCGGTCGGTGCGGCGGCGCAAGCTGCAGGCGCGGTGGGATGCCCGCGGTGGCCCCGGCACGCGCGCGGACTACGTCGCGCGGGGCCTGCGGGCCTACGATCGCTCGCTCCGGCGCAAACTGATTCTGGGTGTCTATATCGTTCCTGCTTGCGTTGTGGCATTGATCGTCTATCTGACGAATTTCCACTAGGAGTCCGCCGAGATGAGATACTTCAAATGGGCCGTCATCGCGCTGTTCTGGCTGCTTGTGGCGGGGTTCCTGCACTACACGCTGCCGCAGCACGACGTGGCGCGGATCACGGACACCTACGAGAAGCGCATCGACCCGGGCGAAAACAGCTGGTTCTGGTCGCAGGCCGCCTCGGGCGACAGCACGCTGGCGACCAACCGCGACGTGTTCTTCATCCAGACGCGGCTCGCCTCGGACGGGGTGATGGTCTACCGCAACGAGGACACCGGCTGGGGCTGGCCGCCCTACTTCAAGTTCGACACCGCGAACCTGCAGGCCGAGGCCGCCGACATGCGCTCGACCGCGGCCGATCCGCAGTGGGTGGTGATCCGTCACTACGGCTGGCGGAACGAGTTCCTGTCGATCTATCCCAACGCCGTCAGCATCCGCCCTGTGGCGGGACCGGACGTGACCATCGTGCCCTGGCTCAACATCGTGATCCTCGTGGCGCTGGCCGCCGTGGTCTGGGCGATCTGGGTCCGCTGGCGCCGGTTCCGACAGCGCCGCATCGACCCTGTGATGGAAGACATGAACGACGGGCTGGCCGACGCCGGCGACCGGGTGCGCGGGCTCTTCGGGCGCAAGAAGGTCTGAGCGCCCTTCTGGTCGGCCGTGCCTGAGGCCCGCTCAGGCGCCGGTCTGGCCCAGGATCTGCGCCAGCACGCCGGGGCGGTCGTAGAGCGTCCACTCGCGGCGCAGCCCGTCGGGGCCGAACTCCGCCTGCGTCATCCCGAGGATGTCCACCATGGCCCCGGTCGGGCGCCCCAGCGCGCCGTGACCGTCGTGACGGCCCGTCAGGCGCCAGCGCATGGTGGCGCGCGGCGGGCCGAGCGCTTCCTCGGCCCCCAGCAGGTGCTCGACCCGGAACTCGGCCGAGGGGAAGGCCGCGCGCAATCCGATCCAGAAGGCCTGCGCCTCGCCCGGTCCGCAGCCGGTGTCGCCGCCGGGCAGGAAAAGCTCGGCCGCCGGGTCGTAGTGGCGCTCGATCACGTCGGTCTCGCCGCACATGACGCGGTGCAGCAGGTCGCCCAGCGTGTGGCCCCAGGCATCGTCGTTGCCCGTCCCGGCGTAGCCCGGCGCGGGCAGGTCGCCCCCCGGCGCAGGCGCCGTGGCGAGACGCCAACGGGCGCCCTCTTCCTCGTCCATGCCGATCTGGCGCAACAGCGCCGCCTCGTCGCGCAGGATCCATTCCTCGCGCAGCTTTCCGGCGACGCACCAGCGCTCGGTCATGACGATGCAGCCCACCGCGCGGCCCGTGGGCGCCCCGTAGAGGCCCGGCCCGTCGTGCCGGCCCGCCATCTGGAAGCGCTGCGCCGCAACGAGCGCGTTCTGCGCGGTGGCGGTCCAGAGCGTTTCCTCGGGCAGCATCGAGAGATCGGGAAAGGCCGCCCGCCGCGCCGCGAGATCGGCGGCCACCTCGGCGGGGCCCGACATCGCCAGTCCGCCGCCGCCGTGCGAGACCACGTCGCCGGCCAGATACTCGGGCACCCGGTCCAGCCGCCGTGCCTCGCCCAGATCGCGGCGAAGCGCGTCGAGATAGGCCGCGGCATCGTGCCAGTCGGGGGCAAACCCGGCGAGAAAGGACACTCAGCGTCTCCCGTAGTAGAGGCTCACGACATGCTCGGCCTCGGCAAAGAACAACCAGCGCGAGACAAGCACGCCCGCGACATGCGAGACAAGGGCCAGCACGCCCAGGACATGCGGCAGGGGCAATGGCAGCGCGACCGGCAGGATCGCCATGAGAAACAACGCGATGGCCCGAAGCTTGGTGACATGGCGGCGGGCCACGGTCCCGGCCATCTCCCGCATGACGTAGTTGCTGCCCGTGTGCGGCGGAAAGAGCGGGCGAGAGGCGTTCTCGAGCCCCGTGGCGGTTTCGAGGCTCGTGCCCGCGCGGGCGAAGCGGCCATCGCCATCCCACCAGGTGTAGAGCTGCAGCGCGCCGGCCAGGGGCAGCATGCCCAGCGCGACACCCGCGCGGCCTGCCAGCAGCGCACCGCCGGTGAGCGAAAGCCACAGGAAGAGCGCGGGCGTGGTCCAGTGGTGCCAGCGCGGCACGGTGCGCAGCTGCGCGTAGATCATCGAGGTCGTGCCGACCGTCACCAGCGCCAGCGCGGCGCCCAGCCAGCCCAGCGGCAGCACGACAACGCCCAGCATCAGCAGCAGGCCATGCAGCCCCATGACGCCCAGCGCGGCGGCCGAGGCCCAGGCCTCGCGCGAGAGCCAGCTCGTGCGCCACTGGGTGAAGGCCTTGAGCGCCCGCTCGGGCCGCCGCAGGTGCAGGGCCGAGGCGCCCAGCCCCGCCAGCGTCAGCCCGTGGCCCAGCGCGAAGAAGACCAGCGCCACCCAGCCGGTGGGCGGCGTCGGGTCGATGCCCAGCCACGTCAGCAGCCCCAGCCCCAACCCCGACAGGGTCGTGAAGAAGACGAGCGAAGGGGCCGCGTGCATCTCAGAGCTTCCCCAGCGTGCGGTCGATCCAGCCCAGCAGGCCGCGCGGCTCCTCGGCCACGGGCTCGAGGTAGGGCGCGAGCACGTCGGTCTCTCCTTCCCAGGCGTCGCGTGGGCGTGGGGGGAGATATTTGTTGACCGGCTTCGTCCCCTGCTCGGGCATCAGGTCCATGCCGCCGCGTTCGGCCACGAGCTGCGAAACTTCGCTTTCGGGATCGCCGAGGTCGCCGAAGTGGCGCGCGTTCGAGGGACAGGTGCGCACGCAGGCGGGAGTGCGATCCTCCTCGGGGAGGTTGTCGTTGTAGATGCGGTCGACGCAGAGCGTGCATTTCTTCATCACGCCCTCGGCCGCGTCCATCTCGCGCGCGCCGTAGGGGCAGGCCCAGGCACAGAGGCCGCAGCCGATGCAATCGGACTCGTTGACGAGCACGATGCCGTCCTCGGTCCGCTTGTAGCTGGCGCCGGTGGGGCAGACGGCGACGCAGGGCGCGTCCTCGCAGTGCAGGCAGGAGCGCGGGAAGTGCACAAGCTGCGGCGGGCCCTGCTCGGGCGTGACCTCGAAGCTGTGCACGCGGTTGAGGAAGGTGCCGGTCGGGTCGGCGCCGTAGGGGTCCTGGTCGGAGAGCGGGCTGTCCTGGCTCTGCGTGTTCCAGCCCTTGCAGGAAACGACGCAGGCGTGACAGCCGACGCAGGTGTCGAGGTCGATGACCAGGCCGAGCTTGCGGTCGGTATGATCGGGTAGCGCGGTCATGGAAAACACCGTGGCTCTTCATGAGCCTTGGCCTGCTGTCGCGGTTCCTCGCTCGGAAGCAAGGTCGGATGCCGCCAAGCCTGAGATTGCAGCAGTCGTCTTGCCGACCCGGAAGCAGGGCGCGGCAGCGCCGCCGGGCCGCGCATGAAGACGTGCCGCGCCGTGCCGCCAACGTCCCGAATTGGCTGCGAATACCGGCTCATTCGCCCACCCTCCAGCGCAGCGCTCCGGGCCCCTTGCCCACGGGCGATTTCAGCGCGCCGAAGACGGGCTGCGCCTCGTCGGGGACGGCGGATTTCTCGAGCCGCACGCGCAGGTCGAACCAGGCCGCCTGCCCGGTGATCGGGTCGGAATTGGACCAGCGGTGGCCGTCGCCGCGCTCGGGCAGCAACTCGTGGATCAGGTGGTTGAGCAGGAAGCCCTTGGTCGCCTCGGGCGCCTTCTCGTCCAGCGCCCAGGCGCCCTTGCGCTTGCCGATGGCATTCCAGGTCCAGACCGTGTCGGCGTTCAGCGCCGCCATGTGCGCGACCGGCACCGTGATCTCGCCGTGCGACGAGATCACCCGCACCCAGTCGCCCTCGGAAAGGTCCAGCTTCTCCCACCACCAGGTCGGCAGATAGAGCGGGTTCACCCCGTGGATCTGCCGCAGCCAGGCGTTCTGCGAGCCCCAGGAGTGATACATCGCCATGGGCCGCTGGGTGATGGCATGGATCGGGAACTCGGCCGGGTCCTCGTGGGCGTCCGACAGCGGCGCGTACCAGTCTGGAAGCGCATCGAAGGTGGCGGCGATCCGGCCGCGCAGATGCTCGGGCGGTTGCCGTTCGCCCTTGCCCTCGGCGGCGAGCTGGAAGCGGCGCAGCGGCTCGGACCAGAGCTGGATCAGGTAGGGCTGCGGCGCTTCGGCAAGGCCCATCTCGACCGCCCAGTCCTGGTAGGCCATGTTCCAGGGCTTGTAGTAGGCCGCCTCCTCGGGGACATGCGCGGTGAAATAGCCGCCCTGCGCGATGTAGCTGTCGAGCTGCGCCGCGTTGGGCTCGCCCCGGCCGTGGGTCAGCCCGGCCTCGCCCATGCGCCAGCCCGCCAGCGGGCCGACGCCCGGCTTGCGCTCGTGGTTGACGATGTAGTCGGCGTAGTCGGCATATGTGGGCGAGCCGTCCTCCTCGACCATGCCGGGCAGGCCCAGCCGGGCGCCGAGGTCCAGCAGCACCGACTGGAAGGGCCGCACGTCGCGGTCGGGCTCCACCACCGGCCAGCGGATCGCGTCGGCGGCGGCATCGGGTTCGCTGATCGGCCGGTCCAGCAGAGAGATGCAATCGTGCCGCTCGAGGTAGGTCGTGTCGGGCAGCACGAGATCGGCATAGGCCACCGTCTCGGACGAGTAGGCGTCCGAGCAGATGATGCGAGGGATGACATAGTCGCCGTCCTCGTCCTGGCGGGTCAGCATCTCGATGGTGCCGCGCGTGTTCATCGAGGAGTTCCACGCCATGTTCGCCATGTAGAGGAACAACGTGTCGATCCGGTAGGGATCGCCCGCGGCGGCGTTCGAGATCACCATGTGCATCAGCCCGTGCGCCGAGAGCGGGTTCTCCCAGGTGAAGGCCTTGTCGATGCGCTGCGGGGTGCCGTCCGCGTCCAGCGCGAGATCCTCGGGGCCCTGCGGAAAGCCCAGGTGCGGCCCCGGCAGCGGCGCGTCGGGGCATGCCACGGCATGGGGGCGCGGGTGCGCGTCTGCGGGCTTGGGATAGGGCGGCTTGAAGCGGAAGCTGCCCGGGGTCTCGACCGCGCCCAGAAGCACCTGCAGCACATGCAGCGCGCGGCAGGTCTGGAAGCCGTTGGCATGGGCCGAGATGCCGCGCATGGCGTGCATGGCGACGGGACGGCCGGGCATGCTCTCGTGACGCTCGCCCCGGAAGTCGGTCCAGGGGCGGGGCAGGTCCACCGCCTCGTCAAAGGCCGCGCGGGCCAGCTCGGCGGCGATGCGGCGGATGCGGTCTGGCGCCACGCCGCAGCGGCCGGCCACCTTTTCGGGGGCGTATTTCGGGTCGAGGTAGCGCTCGGCGATCTCGTGCATGACCGAATGGTGGGTCACGCCCGCGCGCCGGATGTGGCCGGTGAGCTTGGGCTGCACGCCCTGCCCGTCCCAGGGCGCGGTCCGTCCGGTCGCGCGATCGACCACGAGCGGCTTGCCGTCCTCGTCGCGCAGGAAAAGGCCGTGGGTGTCGGACTTCGGATCGCAGTCCAGCAGCACCGGGGCATTGGTGTAACGCGCGAGGTAGTCGAGGTCGATTCGCCCGGCGCGCAGCAGCTCGTGCACCAGCGACAGGATGAACAGCCCGTCGGTGCCCGGCGTGATGCCCACCCATTCGTCCGCGATGGCGTTGTAGCCCGAGCGCACCGGGTTCACGCCGATGACCTTGGCGCCGCGCTCCTTGAGCCGGGCAAGGCCCATCTTCATCGGGTTGGAGTCGTGGTCCTCGGCCACGCCGAAGAGCAGCATGAGCCGCGCGTTCTCCCAGTCCGGCGATCCGAACTCCCAGAACGAGCCGCCCAGCGTGTAGATCCCCGCGGTCGCCATGTTGACCGAACAGAAGCCGCCGTGCGCGGCATAGTTGGGCGTGCCGAACATCTGCGCCCACCAGCCGGTGAAGCTCTGCGACTGGTCGCGGCCGGTGAAGAAGGCCAGTTTCTCGGGCGCCTCGTGCCGCAGCGGCGAGAGCCAGTCGGCCGCGGTCTTCAGTGCCTCGTCCCAGCTGATCTCCTCGAACTCGCCCGAACCGCGCGGCCCCGTGCGGCGCAGCGGCTTGCGCAGACGCGCGGGCGAATTGTGCTGCATGATCCCGGCCGAGCCCTTGGCGCAGAGCACGCCCCGGTTCACCGGGTGATCGCGATTGCCCTCGATGTAGGAGACCTTGCCGCCCTTCAGGTGCACGTCGACGCCGCAGCGGCAGGCACACATGTAGCAGGTGGTCTTGCGGATCTCGTCCGAGACCCTGGGCGCGGTGTCGATCCGGGGCTGGTCCGTCATGCGGGAACGATCCCTCCTTCGTCCCGAACGCTAGGGCAGCGCGGACGGCGAGGCCAGCAAATTCCCCTGCGCGATCCGGGGGATGAGCGGAAATCCCTCGACACGTCAGGTGGTTTTCCGGGCCATGTGGGCGGGATCGATCCGGGCGCCGGCAATGGCACGAGAGGCCCTAGTGCGCCGCAGCCCAGTTCGCGCCCTGCCCCGCGTCGACCACCAGCGGCACGTCGAGCTTGACCACCGGCTCGGCCGCGGCCTCCATGACCTTGCGCGCGGCATCGATCAGCGAGTCCTCGGCACCGGCCTCGACCTCGAAAAGCAGTTCGTCGTGGACCTGCAGCAGCATGGTCGCGGGCAGGCTCTCGATCGCCTCCGGCATGCGGATCATGGCGCGGCGGATGATGTCGGCGGCGGTGCCCTGGATCGGCGCGTTGATCGCCGCGCGCTTGGCAAAGCCCGCGCGCGGGCCCTTGGCGGCGATCTCGGGCGTGTGGATCACCCGGCCGAAGAGCGTTTCGACCCGCTTGTGCTCCTTCGCGAAGGCCGTGGTTTCGTCCATGTAGGCCTTGATGCCGGGGAAACGCTCGAAGTAGCGGTCGATGAAGCCCTGCGCCTCGCTGCGCGGGATGCGCAGGTTTCGGGCAAGGCCGAAGCCCGAGATGCCGTAGATCACGCCGAAGTTGATGGCCTTGGCCTGTCGCCGCACCTCGGGCGTCATCTCGTCCATGGGCACGTTGAACATCTCGGACGCGGTCATCGCGTGGATGTCCTGCCCGTCGCGGAAGGCCTGCTTCAGCGCGTCGATCTCGGCCATGTGCGCAAGGATGCGCAGCTCGATCTGGGAGTAGTCGAGCGAGACCAGAGTCTTGCCCTCGGGCGCGACAAAGGCCTCGCGGATGCGGCGGCCCTCCTCGCTGCGCACCGGGATGTTCTGCAGGTTCGGATCGGTCGAGGCGAGCCGCCCGGTGTTGGCCCCGGCGATCAGGTAGGAGGTGTGGACGCGGCCCGTCTCCTTGTTGATGTGCTCCTGCAGGGCGTCGGTGTAGGTCGACTTCAGCTTGCTGATCTGCCGCCAGTCCAGCACGCGGGCGGGCAGGTCGTGCTCGGTCGCGAGATCCTCGAGCACGTCGGCGCCGGTGGCATAGGCGCCGGTCTTGCCCTTCTTGCCGCCCTCAAGCCCCATCTTGTCGAAGAGGATCTCGCCCAGCTGCTTGGGGCTGCCGACGTTGAAGCTTTCGCCCGCGAGTTCGTGGATCTCCTCCTCGAGCTGGGCCATCTTCTGGTTGAAGGCGCCCGACATGCGCGAGAGCACGTCGCGGTCGACCTTGATGCCGGCCATCTCCATCTGTGCCAGCACCGGCACCAGCGGCCGTTCCAGCCCCTCGTAGACGCGGGTGACATGGGCGCGGTGGAGCTGAGGCTTGAAGAGCTGCCAGAGCCGCAGGGTGATGTCGGCATCCTCGGCCGCGTATTTCACGGCATCGGCCACCGGGACGCGGTCAAAGGTGATCTGGCTCTTGCCCGAGCCCAGCAGCGACTTGATCGGGATCGGCGTGTGCGACAGGTAGCGTTCCGACAGCGTGTCCATGCCGTGCCCGTGCAGGCCGGCGTTCATGGCGTAGGACATCAGCATGGTGTCGTCGATCGGCGCGATCTCGATGCCGTAGCGGGCAAAGATCTTGGCGTCGTATTTCATGTTCTGGCCGATCTTCATGACGGCCGGGTCCTCGAAGAGCGGCTTCAGCGCCTCCAGCGCCTTGTCCATGTCGATCTGCCCCTCGGCCAGGTCGTCGGAGCCGAAAAGATCGTCGGTCGCCGCCGCCCGGTGGGCGAGCGGGATGTAGCAGGCCTCGCCCGCCTCGATGCAAAGCGAGATGCCCACGAGACCGCAGGCCATTTCGTTGAGCCCCGTCGTCTCGGTGTCGACGGCGACCCACCCACGGTCGCGGGCCTTCTCGATCCAGCGCTCCAGCGCGGCCATGTCCGAGACCTGCTCATAGGCCTCGGGGTCGATGGGCGGCGCATCGGGGGCGTCGTCCTCCGGCGGGTTGGCGCCCTCGGGGGTGGTGTCGGGAATGACCGGCGCCTCGCGGCCCAACGTCTCGGCCACGCGCTTGGACAGCGAGCGGAACTCCATCTCCGACAGGAAGCCCAGCAGCGTCTCGGGGTCGGGGTCGCGCACCTCGAGATCGTCGAGCGTGAACTCCAGCGGCGTCTCGCAGTCGAGCTGCACCAGCCTCTTGGACAGCTCGATCTGCTCGCGCTTCTCGATCAGGGTCTGACGGCGCTTGGGCTGCTTGATCTGCTCGGCGTTCTCGAGGAGTTCCTCGAGCGAGCCCCACTCGTTGATCAGCAGCGCCGCCGTCTTGATGCCGATGCCCGGCGCGCCCGGCACGTTGTCGACCGAGTCGCCGGCCAGCGCCTGCACGTCGACCACCTTGTCGGGGCTCACGCCGAACTTCTCCTCGACGCCCTCGCGGTCGATGCGGCGGTTCTTCATGGCGTCGAACATCTCGACTCCGTCGCCCACGAGCTGCATCAGGTCCTTGTCCGAGCTCACGATGGTCACGCGGCCGCCGGCCTCGCGCGCCTGGCACGAGAGCGTGGCGATGATGTCATCGGCCTCGAAGCCCTCGATCTCCTTGCAGGCGATGTTGAAGGCCTCGGTCGCGCGGCGCGTCAGGGGAATCTGCGGACGCAGATCCTCGGGCATCTCCTCGCGGTTGGCCTTGTACTGGTCGTAGAGGTCGTTGCGGAAGGTGTGCGACCCCTTGTCGAAGATCACCGCGATATGCGTGGGCGCGTCGTTGCCGTGATCGTGGTCGAGGTAGCGGCGCAGCATGTCGCAGAAGCCCTGCACAGCGCCCACGGGCATGCCGTCGGACTTCCGCGTGAGCGGCGGCAGCGCGTGGAAGGCCCGGAAGATGAAGGCCGATCCGTCGATCAGGTGCAGGTGGCATCCCTTGCCGAACTGGGTCATCGCGCCGTCTCCCTTGGCCGTCGTGCGCGACCAGCAATGCCACGACGGCGCCGGGGCTTCCAGAGGCGATGCGGCGTCAGCCGCTGCCGATCAGCACACCGGCGGCCAGCACGAGCGCCCCGCCCAGCACGACCTGCAGGGTCGCGCGGAAGAAGGGCGTCTCCATGTAACGGTTCTGGATCCAGGCGATGGCCCAGAGCTCGATGAAGACGATGATCCAGGCGAGGATCGTGGCCGTCCAGAAGTGCGGGATCAGGTAAGGCAGCGCGTGGCCCAGCCCGCCCACGGTGGTCATCACGCCCGAGGCGATCCCGCGCTTCATCGGCGAGCCGCGGCCCGAAAGCTCGCCGTCGTCCGAGGCGGCCTCGGTGAAGCCCATCGAGATCCCGGCGCCGACCGAGGCCGCGAGGCCCACGAGGAAGGTCGTCCAGGTGTCCTGCGTGGCGAATGCGGTGGCGAAGATCGGCGCCAGGGTCGAGACCGAGCCGTCCATCAGCCCCGCCAGCCCGGGCTGCACCCAGGTCAGAACGAACTTTCGGTGCGCGAGGCGGTCCTCGTCGGCGCGGGCTTCTTCGCCGAGATGCGCGCGCTCGAGATGCTCGGCGGTGTCCTGGTGGCCGGCCTCGGCGGCGGCGAGGTCGCCCAGCAGCTTGCGCGTGGCCGCGTCTGTGCTGCGCTTCGCGGCCTCGAGGTAGAAGCGTTCGGCGTCGGCTTCCATTCCCTCGGCCTGCTCGCGGATGCGTTCCAGCGGCAGGTTCTTGACCAGCCAGACCGGCCGGCGGGCGTAGAAGCCGGCAACATGCTCGCGCCGGACCAGCGGGATCACCTCGCCGAACCGCGCGCGGTGCAGCTCGATCAGCGCCTGCCGGTGACCGTCCTCCTCCTCGGCCATGGCGTCGAAGACCCTGGCCGAGTCGGGATAGTCCGCACGCAGCATCTCGGCGTAGCTGCGGTAGATGCGGGCGTCGTCCTCTTCCGAGGAGATCGCCAGCGCGAGCACTTCCTGCTCGCTCAGATCGCGGAAATGGCGTCGCTGGGTGAAGAATTGCATGGCCGGCCCTCTTTAGAACCATTCTAATCTACAAGTCCCCGCCGGATCCGCAAGCCCCTCGCAAGCGCTGCGGCAAATGGCGCGGCCCGCCTTGTCGATACTGAACCGTTCTGTTTAAATTACCACATCAAGGAGATCCGGAATGACGGCCGAGCCAGCCGAAGTGCGCCGCGGGCGCAAGTACGATCAGGTTGTGGCAGGCGCGCGCGAGGTCTTCATGCGCGACGGCTTCGAAGGCGCAAGCGTCGACGAGATCGCCCGTGCCGCCGGGGTCTCCAAGGCCACGCTCTACAGCTACTTCCCGGACAAGCGCCTGCTGTTCATGGAGATGGCCACGCTGGAGTGCGCGCGGCAGGCCGACGAGGCGCTGACCACCATCGACCAGTCGCAGCCGCCGCGCGTGGTGCTGCCGCAGGTCGCGCAGACCTTCCTGAGCTTCATCCTGAGCGAGACGGGCCAGCGCATCTTCCGCATCTGCGTGGCCGAGGCCGACCGCTTTCCCGACCTCGGCCGCCGCTTCTACCAGAGCGGGCCGATGCTGATGCGCGACGCCGTGACCCGCTACATGCAGGCCTCGATGGCCCGGGGCGAGCTGTGCATCGACGACCTCGATCTCGCGGCCGACCAGTTCACCGAGCTCTGCAAGGCCGATCTCTGGATCCGTACGGTCTTCGGCATCCGCGACAGCTTTGAAGAGGCCGAGATCGCGCGGGTGGTCGATGGCGCCGTCGAGACCTTTCTGGCCCGCTACAGCGCCTGACCCTCAGTCGAGGCGGCGCACCAGCAGCTGGTTGCCCGGGCCGCGCTTGGTCTCGAAGACCTTGAGGTCCGAAACGAGGTCCGACAGCTTGCGCTTGCCGTAGGTGCGCGTGTCGAAATCGGGGTTGGCCGCGGTGATGAACTGGCCGAGCTGGCCCAGCGTGTACCAGTCGTCTTCCTGCTCGATCGCGTCCATCGCCGTGAAGATGAGGTTACGCGCCTCGTCCAGGCGGCCCCGCTCGGCCGGTTTCTCGCCCTGCGCCTTGCCGGGCGCACCGTCGAGGTTCTCGAGGAAGATGAACCGCTTGCAGGCCTTGCGGAAGGCGTCCGGCGTCTTCTGCATCCCCATCCCGTAGACATCGAGCCCCTGCTCGCGCAGGCGCTGCGCGAGACGGGTGAAGTCGCTGTCCGAGCTGACCAGCATGAAGCCGTCGAATCGACCCGAGTGCATCAGGTCCATGGCGTCGATCACCAACGCGATGTCGCTGGCGTTCTTGCCCACGGTGTTGGCCGGCTGGTGATGCGGCACGATGCCGAACTCGGCAAAGACCTTGGCCCAGCCGGCCATCTGCTGGCTGGAAAAGTCGCCGTAGACGCGCCGCACGCTGGCCTCGCCGATGCTGGCGATCTCGTCGAAGATGGCCTTCGCGTACTTGGGCGAGGTGTTGTCGCCGTCGATCAGGACGGCGAGAAGGCGGGTTTCTTCGGGCACGTGGGGGCTCCGCTGGTTCGGGTCAGGTGTCGAGGCGCTTGTACATCACGAGAGCATCGACGTAACCCTTTTGCGGGTGACGAAAAGCCCCCGGAAGGCGGCCGACAGTCTCGAACCCGGCGCCCTCCCAGATCGCGACGGCCCGCGTGTTGGTCGAGACGACGAAGTTGAACTGCATGGCACGGAAGCCGCGCGCCGGCGCCTCTTCCAGCGCGTGGGCCAGCATCTGCCGCGCCACACCCCGGCCGCGCGCCGCCGGGTCGGTGACGAAACCGCAGTTGCAGACATGGCCGCCGCCCCCACCCTGGTTCCGCACGATGTAGTAGGAGCCGAGGATCCGCTCCGCGTCCTCGGCCACGAAGACGGCCCGGCCCGGCCCGCACCAGTAGTCGAGCGCCGCCTCGCGCGGGATGTCCGGGTCGATGGCATAGGTGTCGCCCGCCCGGAACACCGGCTCGAGCATGTGCCAAAGCGCGTCCCGGTCGCTTTCCGCGACCGGGCGCAGGGTGATTTCGGTGCTCATTCGAGCCCCTCCGTTTCGATTCGTATGACGGCACCGCAGTGCTTGCAGTGCACCGCGTCGGCGTCGTGCAGAAGCAGGCCGCAGGTCTCGCAGGGCTGGCGCACCTTCGTGGGGCGGAACAGCACCTGTGCCAGCCGCAGGAACAGCGTGACACCGCAAATCATCACCACGACCGCGATGGTGCGGCCGAGCGTGCCAGTCAGGGTGATGTCCCCGAAACCGGTGGTCGTCAGCGCCGTGACGGTGAAGTAGAGCGCATCGGCGTAGTTTCCGATCTGCGGGTTCGTGCGATACTGCGTGGCATAGACCAGCCCCGTCATCACGAAGATGAAGACGATCAGGTTCAGCGCCGCGACGATGACCTCCTCGTTCTCGCGAAAGAACCGGTAGTCGCGCCGCAGCCGCAGCAACAGCTGGTAGGTGTGCAGCAACCGCAGCGTGCGCACCACGCGCAGAAAGCCCAGCCCCTCGCCTGCCAGCGGCGCGAGGAAGGAGACAATCGAGATCATGTCGGCGATGGTCACCGGCCGGACCAGGAACCGCAGCCGCCGACGCTCGCAGGCGAACCGCGCCGCGAAGTCCGCCAGGAGCACGACACCGACCACCGCGTCGATCGTCTCGACCACGGGGCCGTGGTCGGTGAAGGAGGTGGCGATCACGAAAAGCACCGTGGCGATGTCGAAGAACAGCAACGCGGTGCGGAAGCGGTGTGCCCGCTCGTCGCTGCCCTCGTAGAGATTCCGAAGCCGTTCCAGCGCCGCGTCCTTTCCCGTCTCGCGCCCGCGCCGGCGCCGTCCCTTGGTCATGGACTCTCGGGACGAAGACGGCAAGTCCCGCGGCGCCCCGGGCCGATTGGGCGAAAGACCGCCGCGACGCCGGACCGGGGCGCGCGACGCTGACAGGGCGCTTGAGGTGGCGCCCCGAAGCGGACAGACTGGCCGCAAAAGCGAGCAGAAAGGCAGAACAATGGCCGTGACACGCAGATGGATGATGACCGCCGCCACGGCATTGGTGGCAGGGTGCGGCGGCACCGCGCGCATGGCCGGCGTGAGCGCGCCCGCCGCAGACCCCGAACTGCAGCCGCAGCCCAACCCCGGCTGGGATGCCTGGGTCGCGCGCTTCCGCGAGCGCGCGGGCGCGCGCGGGATCTCGGGCGCGACGCTGGACGGAGCCTTTCGCGGCGCGGGCTTCCTGCCCGGCGTGGTGGAACGCGACCGCAACCAGACCGAGTTCACCCGCACGCTCGAGGACTACCTCGCCATCACCGCCTCCGAGACCAAGGTCGCCACCGGCCGCGACCGGCTGCGCGCGCGGATGGGCCTGCTGCGCGAGATCGTCGACCGCTACGGCGTGCCGCCCGAGGTCGTCGCGGCCGTCTGGGGCATGGAGAGCAACTACGGCGCCCGGCGCGGCAACATCCCGGTGATTTCCTCCACCTCGACCCTTGCTTTCGACGGCCGGCGCGGCGCGTTCTTCGAGGCGCAGCTCATGTCGGCCCTGCGGCTGCTGGAACGCGGCGACACCACGCCCTCGCGTCTTGTCGGCAGCTGGGCCGGCGCCATGGGCCACACCCAGTTCATTCCCACGACCTACCAGGAATACGCCGTCGACTTCCGCGGCGACGGAAGGCGCGACATCTGGTCCGAGGACCCGACCGACGGGCTGGCCTCGACCGCGAACTACCTCTCGCGCAGCGGCTGGCGCCGTGGTCAGCCCTGGGGGTTGGAGGTGGGCCTGCCGGACGACTTCCCCGCCGGGCTGGCCGGTCGCGGCACGACCCGCAGCAGCGGCCAGTGGGCTGCGCTCGGCGTGACGCCGGTGGGTGGCGGCGCCCTGCCCGACGCGGGGCCCGGGTCGGTGCTGATGCCCTCCGGGCGCGGCGGCCCGGCCTTCCTGGTGTTCCGCAACTTCGGCGTGATCCTGCGCTATAACAACTCCGAGAACTACGGCATCGGGGTCGGCCACCTCTCGGACCGCCTGCTCGGCGGCGGCCCGCTGCGGGGGACATTCCCGCCCGACCGCTTCGGCCTGACCATCGAGGACCGCAAGGAGTTGCAGCGGCGCCTCACCTCTGCCGGCTTCGACGCGGGCACTCCCGACGGCGTGCTGGGCTCGCGCACCGAGGCGGCGATCGAGGCCTACCAGGCGCGCGCAGGCCTTCCGATCACGGGCGAGCCCTCTCGCGGTTTGCTGACGCGGCTGCGCGGGTGATGGCGACCCCGGCAGGATTCGAACCTGCAACCTGCCCCTTAGGAGGGGGCTGCTCTATCCAGTTGAGCCACGGGGCCGCTGGCCGGTGCGGCGGGTCCGTCCGGGGGCGGGCCCGGCCGTCGGCCTGCCCTGATTACCGATTGCCGCCGGAATTGTCATCCCGCAAAGGGAATGTCGAAGCGGTTGCGCCAACATCTTGTGCCCGTGGGCAAATCCGCTAACATCGGCCCATGAGCAGCATGGAGGAGGCCGCAAGTGGCTGACGACGATCCCCGCCCGCTGACCCTTCGTGACGTGTCAGAAGCCTCCGGCGTATCCGAAATGACCGTGAGCCGCGTGCTGCGCAATCGTGGCGACGTGTCCGAAACGACGCGCGCCCGGGTGCTCGAGGCGGCCAAGACGCTGGGTTACGTGCCCAACAAGATCGCGGGCGCCCTTGCCAGCCAGCGGGTGAACCTCGTCGCGGTCATCATCCCCTCGATGCGGAACATGGTCTTTCCCGAGGTCATGGCCGGCATTTCGGCCGTGCTCGAGGATACTGAGCTGCAGCCCGTGGTCGGCGTGACCGATTACACCCCCGAAAAGGAAGAGCGCGTCCTCTACGAGATGCTCTCCTGGCGGCCCTCGGGCGTCATCATCGCCGGGATCGAGCATTCCGAGGCCTCCAAAGCCATGCTCCGCGCCAGCGGCATCCCCGTGGTCGAGATCATGGACACCGACGGCAAGCCCATCGACTGCGCGGTCGGCATCTCGCACCGCCGCGCGGGCCGCGAGATGGCGCGCGCCATCCTGCGCGCCGGCTACCAGAAGATCGGCTTCCTCGGAACCAAGATGCCGCTCGACTACCGCGCCCGGAAACGCTTCGAGGGCTTCACCGAGGCGCTGGCCAAGGGCGGCGTCGAGGTCATGGAACAGGAATTCTACTCGGGCGGCTCGGCGCTGAAGAAGGGCCGCGAGATGACGCAGGCCATCCTCGAGCGCGAGCCCGAGCTGGATTTCCTCTACTACTCGAACGACATGATCGGGGCCGGCGGGTTGCTCTACCTGCTCGAACAGGGCCGCGACATCCCAGGCGACATCGGTCTCGCCGGGTTCAACGGAGTCGAGCTGCTCGAGGGGCTGCCGCGCCGGCTGGCCACGATGGACGCCTGCCGCGCCGAGATCGGCCGCAAGGCGGCCGAGATCATCGCATCGCGCGTCAACGATCCGGACGCCAGCTTCGATTCAGTAATCGAGCTGACGCCCAAGATCGCCTACGGCGACACCTTGCGGCACTGACCGCGGGCGCCCCTGTCAGATCAGCGGGCGCTCGACCGGCGCCTCCGGCGTGATCATCGCGATATTGGCCAACTCGGTCAGGTCGTTGACCCGCAGCGTCCCGTTGGTCCAGGTCACGAGTTGGCGCCGCCGCAGGCTTTGCAGAACCTTGTTGGTGTGCACCAGCGACAGGCCCAGCGCGTCCGCGAGATCCTGCTGGCGGAAGGGGAAGGGCACGCCGCCCGTGCCCTCGAGGCCGACCGACTGCATGCGCTGGTAGAGCTTCACCACCGCCCAGGCGATGCGCTGCGTCGCGTCGCGCTGCCCGAGCGTGACGAGCGATTCGCCAAGGAAGTGCTCTTCGGCCGCGGACATCCAGGTCACGTCGAAGGCCAGCGACGGCTGGCCCCGGAACAGCGACCACAGGTCCTCGCGCCGGAAGACGCAGAGCTCCATGTCGGTCGCCGCCTCCACCGAGTGCTGCATCTCGCCCAGCAGGCCGGACTGCAGGCCCACGAAATCGCCCGGAAAGACGAAATTGATCACCTGCCGCCGGCCGTTCTCGAGCAGCTTGTAGCGCAGCGCCATGCCGCTGAGCACGGTGTAAAGCTGCGGCGACTTCGATCCCTCGATGAGGAGCTGCGTGCCCGCTTCGACCGACAGCTCGCCGGACTTGAAGTCCTGCATGAAGTCGAGCTCTTCGCCGGTGAAGCGGCGAAAGACGTCCAGACTGCGGATCGGACAGTCACGACAGGAAATCGAGCTCATGTTGCGCCCCGTGTTGATGCCATATGTCACAGTTTAATGCAGATCGGGGCGCCGAGGTCCATGGTGCGCGCAACATCGGAAGAAAGGCAAGAATACATCCATGTGTCCCTATGACGACGCCGTCGCGCGCCGACCGGTTGTTTTCGTTTTCGTGAAGGACGCCTTCGTCGTGGAGGACGTCACACGCACGGTGACGGAACTTTTCCCGGACGCGATCATAACTTCAACATCCAAGCCCGAGGACGTGCCCGGCAAGCTCGAAGGCCTGCCCCACCTCGACATGGCAGTCGTGCACCTCTCGCCGGACGAAGTCCACCAGTCTCAGGTCGGTGCGGTGCTGCGCGAACGCGGAGCCCGGCTGCTTCTGGTCGGCGACGCGGCCGAGGAATCGCACGCCGCCGCCGGTTTCGACGTGCTCGTGCGCCCGTTCCGGACGCAGGATCTCGAGGCGCATCTGAAACGCACCATGGCCCGCTGAGCACAGGGTGCGCGGGCCATCGGCGATGTCATATCGCTGTCACGGGAAAGGCCTAGGCATCGGCTAGTCCGTAACGAGTGCAAAGGTGCCGGTCAGTTCCGGCCTGTCCCCCCCGAAGCATTTCGAGATCGATTTCAGCACGACCCGGGGTGGCGCTTGCGCCACCCCTTTTCGCGTTTGCGATCAGTCGAGCGCTTCGTCGGTGATCTCGTGCGTCCAAGCGGCATCGCCCGGGCTTTCGGTGATGACCGGGTCGGCGCCCGCGCCCAGCAGCACTTCGACCGTACGCTCGAAGTCCGCCGGATCCAGCGCGCCGTTCGAGCCGGCGGTGAGCTTGGCGATCTCGCCCATCATCCGCTTCTGGTGCGTCTCGGTCTGCGCGCCGGTGGCGTCGTTCTCGAGCACGATCATGGCCGCCTCGTCGGGGTTCTCCTCGGCCCACTTCCAGCCCTGCATCGAGGCACTGACGAACCGGACCAGCTTCTCGACCATCTCGGGATCCTCGAGGTTCTCCTCGGTGGTGTAGAGCCCGTCCTCGAGTGTCGAGATGCCCTCGTCCTCGTACTTGAAGACCACGAGGTCCTCCGGCGTGAGGCCCGCGTCGATGACCTGCCAGTACTCGTTATAGGTCATGGTGGTGGCACACTCGACCTGCTTCTGCAGCAGCGGATCGACGTTGAAGTTGATCTTCTGGATCGTCACGCCGCCTTCCGAGCCATCGGTCGGGTAGCCGAGCTTGGACATCCAGGAGTAGAGCGGCAGCTCGTTGCCGAAGAACCAGGTGCCGAGGGTGTGGCCGGGGAAGTCCTCGGGGCTCTCGATGCCGTGTTCCTTGAGGCAGGTCAGCATCAGGCCCGAGCTCTTGAAGGGCTGGGCGATGTTGACGATAGGCGCACCGTTCTCGCGCGCGGCCAGCGCCGAGGGCATCCAGTCGACCATCACGTCGGCGCCGCCGCCCAGCAGCACCTGCACCGGCGCGATGTCCGGTCCGCCCGGCTTGATGGTGACGTCGAGACCGGCCTCCTCGTAGAAGCCCTGGTCCTGCGCCACGTAATAGCCGGCGAACTGCGCCTGCGTGACCCACTTGAGCTGCAGCGTCAGCTCGTCCTGGGCCTGCGCCGCACCGGCGGCAAGTCCCATCACCGCCGCCGCGGCCAGCTTGATCGTCTGTTTCATGTTACCTCCATGTTGTCGTCGGTTGGTTGTCTTTGTTGTCGTTCTTGTTTTCTGCGGTGCCGTCATCCCTGCCCGCGCTGCGAGGGATGCCAGAAGGTCACCGCCTTCTCGATTAGCGCGAGCCCGCCGTAGAAGGCCGAACCCGCCAACGCCGCGACGACGATTTCAGCCCAGACCAGGTCCAGCGCAAGAAGCCCCACGCTGGTCGAGATGCGAAAGCCCATTCCGCGGATCGGCGAGCCGAAAAATTCCGCGACGATGGCCCCGATCAGCGCCAGGGTGCTGGCGATCTTGAGCCCGTTGAAGATGAAGGGCATGGCCGCCGGCAGCCGCAGCTTGAGCAGCGTCGTCCAGTAGCCCGCGGCATAGGTCCGCATCAGGTCGCGCTGCATGACACTGGTGTCGCGCAGCCCCTCCACCGCGTTCACCAGCACCGGGAAGAAGACCATGACGACCACGACCGCCGCCTTGGATTGCCAGTCGAAGCCGAACCACATGACGAGGATCGGCGCGGTGCCGACGATGGGCAGCGCGGCCACGAAGTTGCCCACCGGCAGCAGGCCGCGGCGGAGGAAATCGAACCGGTCGACGACCACCGCCGTCAGCAGCGCGGCCCCACAGCCGATGACGTAGCCCGAGAGCGCGCCCTTCAGCACCGTCTGCACGAAGTCCTCCCAGAGGACCCCCGCGCTCTGCCCGAACTCGGCGGCGATGGCCGTGGGCGCGGGCAGCAGCACCGGCGAGATGCCGAAGCCGCGCACCACGGCCTCCCAGACGATCACGATGGTCAGGCCGAAAACCACCGGCACGGCCAGCGCCGTCGCGCGGCTGCGCGCGCGGCCCGCGAGCCAGACGTTCAGCGCCCAGCCGGCGACCCAGGCGAGGATGCCGAGTGCGATCCACATCACGTCATCCCCATGCGCTTGAGCGTCACGCGCTGGATGAGCCCGATGAGCCCCACCATGCCGGCCGCGACGATCGCCGCCATGAAGAGCGCCGACCAGATCTGGATGGTCTGGCCGTAGTAGCTGCCTGCAAGCAGACGCGCCCCGAGGCCCGCCACGGCGCCGGTGGGCAGCTCGCCCACGATGGCCCCGACAAGGCTCGCGGCCATGGCGATCTTCATCGAGGCGAAGAGGTAGGGCATCGAGGCCGGCAGCCGCAGCCGCAGGAACTCCTGCGGCCGCGTCGCGCTCCAGGTCCGCATCTGGTCGAGTTGCATGCGCGAGGGCGAGCGCAACCCTTTGACCATGCCCACGACCACCGGGAAGAACGACAGGTACATCGAGATCATCGCCTTGGGCAGCAGCCCCGAGATGCCCATGGCGTTGAGCACCACGATGATCATCGGCGCGATGGCGAGGATGGGAATGGTCTGCGAGGCGATCACCCAGGGCATGACGCTCATGTCCATCACCCGGTTGTAGACGATTCCCACCGCGAGCGAGATCCCCAGCACCGTGCCCAGCCCGAACCCCGCCAGCGTGGCGCTCAGCGTGACCCAGCCGTGATAGACCAGGCTGCGCTTCGAGGTGATGTTCTGGCCGATGGTGGTCTTCCAGAGTTCTGCCGCGACCTGGTGCGGCGCCGGCAGCTTGGGCTTGTCCTGGCTCCAGGTGTCGAGCACCAGCGCGATGCCGCCCAGCTCGCGATCCTGCCGCGCCGCCATGTCCAGCGCCCACTGCGCGTTCAGCCAGACCGAGGCCGCGTACCAGAGCCCCAGGATCACCGCCACGACGGTCAGGACGGGAAGCACAGACCTCATGCCGCGCGCCCCATGCCTTCATCTTTCCCCAAATACGCAAACCCCGGTCGCGGCCGAGGAGTCGATTTGCGTATTTTTAGAAAGATGAAAGGATCTTCGGTTTCGATGGTCGTGCGGTACAGGCTGGCGAGCCGATGACCGCGAAAGGTGAAGGGGCCCGCGTCCTTACCCAAAGCGCGGGATGGCTGCGGGGGATGCGGGCGCGCGAAATGCGGTCCCGTGGTCCTCCGCACCGTATCGCAGGAAATCGCGGCATGACTTGTCTCAATCATAGGCATGCCCCGCGCGCAGGCCCTCGCGGACGCGGTGCGCGACCTCGAGGAACTCGGGCGTATCGCGGATGTCGAGCGGACGCTCGCGGGGCAAGGGACTTTCGATCACGTCGGCGATCCGGCCGGGACGCGGCGACATCACCACGATCCGCGTGGAGAGGTAGACCGCCTCGGGAATCGAGTGCGTGACGAAACAGATCGTCTTCTGTGTTCGGGCCCAGAGCGCAAGGAGCTGCTCGTTGAGGTGGTCGCGCACGATCTCGTCCAGCGCGCCGAAGGGCTCGTCCATCAGCAGGATGTCGGCATCGAAGGCCAGGGCCCGTGCGATCGAGGCGCGCTGCTGCATGCCGCCCGACAGCTGCCAAGGGTATTTCTTCTCGAACCCCGCCAGCTCGACCAGCTCGAGCACCCGCGCCACGCGCTCGGACTGTTCGGTCTTCGAATAGCCCATGATCTCGAGCGGCAGGCGGATGTTGCCGCCGATGGTGCGCCAGGGATAAAGCCCCGCCGCCTGGAAGACATAGCCGTAGGCGCGGGCCTTGCGCGCGTTCTCGGGCGAGACACCGTTGATCGTGACGCTGCCGCCCGTGGGGTGCTCGAGGTCGGCCATGACCCGCAGGAAGGTGGTCTTGCCGCAGCCGGAGGGGCCGATGAAGGAGACGAAGTCGCCCTTGCCGACCTCGAGGTTGACGGAGCTGAGCGCCTGGACCGGCCCGTCGTTCGTCTGGAAGGTGAGGTCGAGGTCCCGCGCCGAGATGACGCTTGACAGGGAACTGTCCGCGGCCGCCTGCTGGGTCATGCCGCAACCTCAGCGAGGGACGAGCCATGACCACCGCAACGACCGGGCAATGCCGCCGTATCCGGGCCGAAAGCACCTACGACGGAAAGCAGGGCTTCACCTATTTCGAGGGGATCGCGCGAGAGAGCACCGGCGCGCAGGCGATCTGCATGCATCTCCTGCGCATTCCGCCCGGCGGCCGCGCGAAGGCCCACATGCACGAAAACCACGAAACCGCGATCTACGTGATTGAGGGGCGCACCATCATGCACTGGGGGCCGCGTCTCGAGAACCTCATGGAGGCCGTCGCCGGCGACATGGTCTACATCCCCGCCGACGTGCCGCACCTGCCGATCAACGACGGCGACACCGAAGCGGTCGCCGTCATCGCGCGCACCGATCCGCACGAGCAGGAGAGCGTCGTGCTCCTGCCCGAGCTCGAGGCCTGCGTTCCGTCCTAGGCGCATTCACACACCGCTCGCCGGGATGCCGGTGCGCTCGACCTTGCGCGGCGCGGTCAGCTCCTTCCACGAGGAGAGCGCCTTGTTCACCGGGCCTGCCGGGTCGCGCTTGACGAACTCGCCGTGACCGGGCTCCGAGGTGATCTCGCCATCGGTGACGGCCACCATGCCGCGGGTCAGCACGTAGCGGGGCAGGCCCTTGACATGCTTGCCCTCGAAGACGTTGTAGTCGATCGCCGAGGCTTGGGTCTCGGCCGAGATGGTCTTTTCCTTCTCCGGGTCCAGCACGACGATGTCGGCATCCGCACCCACGAGGATCGCGCCCTTCTTCGGGTAGACGTTCAGGATCTTGGCGATGTTGGTCGAGGTCACAGCCACGAACTCCTGCGGCGTCAGCCGGCCGGTGCCCACGCCGTAGGTCCAGAGCATCGGCAGACGGTCCTCGACCCCGCCGGTGCCGTTCGGGATCTTGGTGAAGTCGCCGACGCCGTAGCGCTTCTGCTCGGTGGTGAAGGCGCAGTGGTCCGTCGCCACGACCGAGAGCGAGCCGCCCTGAAGCCCGTTCCAGAGGCTGTCCTGGTGCTTCTTGTTGCGGAAGGGCGGCGACATCACGCGGCGCGCGGCGTGGTCCCAGTCGGGATTGGCGTATTCGCTCTCGTCCAGCGTCAGGTGCTGCACCAGCGGCTCGCCCCAGACGCGCTTGCCGTTCATCCGCGCGCGGCGGATCGCCTCGTGGCTCTCCTCGCAGGAGGTGTGCACGACGTAAAGCGGCACGCCCGCCATGTCGGCGATCATGATGGCGCGGTTGGTGGCCTCGCCCTCGACCTCGGGGGGGCGGGAATAGGCATGCGCCTCGGGGCCGTCGTTGCCCTCGGCCATGAACTTCTGCTGCAGCTCGGCCACGACGTCGCCGTTCTCGGCATGCACCATCGGGATCGCGCCCAGCTCGGCGCAGCGCTGGAAGCTGGCGTAGAGCTCGTCGTCGTTCACCATCAGCGCACCCTTGTAGGCCATGAAGTGCTTGAAGGTGTTGATGCCGCGGTCCTTCACCACGGTCTCCATCTCCTTGAAGACCTGCTCGGACCACCAGGTGATCGCCATGTGGAAGGAGAAATCGCAGTGCGCGCGCGTGGACTTGTTGTCCCACATCTGGATCGCGTCCAGCAGGCCCTGCCCCGGCTGCGGCAGGCAGAAGTCCACCACCATCGTGGTGCCGCCGGCCAGCGCCGCGCGGGTGCCGGTGTCGAAATCGTCGGTGGAATAGGTTCCCATGAAGGGCATCTCGAGGTGCACGTGCGGGT
Source organism: Salipiger mucosus DSM 16094 (assembly GCF_000442255.1). Classification (GTDB taxonomy): domain Bacteria; phylum Pseudomonadota; class Alphaproteobacteria; order Rhodobacterales; family Rhodobacteraceae; genus Salipiger; species Salipiger mucosus. Next base: position 94,597 of record NZ_KE557275.1, read on the forward strand.
CGATCCCGCCCGGCATCACGTAGCACCCCGTGGCGTCCAGCACCTCGTCGCCGGTCAGGTCCTTGCCGATCTCGACGATCTTGCCGCCGTCGACCAGCACGTCCGCCTCGTAGGTCAGGTCGGCCGTGACGATCGTGCCGTTCTTGATGACTTTGGTCATGTCTCGCTCCCTTGTCAGATCCCGGCGCGGCGGCATCTTCTGGCTGCAAATATCCCGGGGAGTCCGCGGCGCAGGCCGCGGACGGGGCGGAGCCCCGGACTCACTCGACGATCTCCGCCGTCTCGAGCACCGCGTGGAACAGGACCTCGGCGCCTGCCGTGGCCCAGTCCTTGGAAATCTCCTCGGCCTCGTTGTGCGAGAGGCCGTCGACGCAGGGGCACATGACCATCGCGGTCGGCGCCACCTGGTTGATCCAGCAGGCGTCGTGTCCCGCGCCCGAGATGATGTTGGTGTGGCTGTAGCCCAGCCGGTCGGCCGCGTTCCGGATCGCGGTCACGCAACCTGCGTCGAACTCGACCGGGTCGAAGCCCCCGACGTTCTCGAACTCGACGCTCAGCTGCATCTCGTCGCAGATCTTCTGCGCGCCGGCCTTCATCTGGGACACCATCTCCTCGATCACCGCCAGGTCGGGCGAGCGGAGATCGACGGTGAAGACCGCCTTGCCGGGGATCACGTTGCGCGAATTGGGGAAGACCTCGATATGGCCCGCGGCGCCAACCGCGTGGGGTCCGTGCGCGACGGCGATCTCGTCCACGAGATCCAGCACCCGCGCCATGCCGAGCCCGGCGTTGCGACGCATGGGCATCGGGGTCGAGCCGGTGTGCGATTCCTTGCCCGTGATCGTGACCTGCGTCCAGCTCAGGCCCTGGCCATGGGTGACGACGCCGATGTCCTTGCCCTCGGCCTCGAGGATCGGGCCCTGCTCGATGTGCAGCTCGAAGAAGGCGTGCATCTTGCGCGCGCCGACCTCTTCCTCGCCCTTCCAGCCGATGCGGTTCAGCTCGTCCTCGAAGCGCTTGCCCTCGGCATCGACCCGGTCGTAGGCCCAGTCCTGCGCATGGACGCCCGCGAAGACGCCCGACGCCAGCATGGCCGGGGCAAAGCGGGTGCCCTCCTCGTTCGTCCAGTTGGTGACGACGATGGGATGCTTGGTGCGGATGTCCATGTCGTTGAGCGAGCGGATGACCTCCAGCGCGCCCAGCACACCGAGCACGCCGTCGTACTTGCCGCCGGTGGGCTGGGTGTCGAGGTGGCTGCCAACGTAGACGGGCAGCGCGTCCGGGTCGGTGCCCTCACGCCGCGCGAACATGTTGCCCATGGTGTCGAGCCCCATGGTGCAGCCCGCGGCCTCGCACCAGCTCTGGAAGAGCGCGCGGCCCTCGGCATCGGCATCGGTCAGCGTCTGGCGGTTGTTGCCGCCGGCCACGCCGGGACCGATCTTTGCCATTTCCATCAGGCTGTCCCACAGCCGGTCGCCGTCGATCCGGAGATTCTCGCCCGGTGCCGCCATCCCTTTGCCCCCTGTTGTCGGCTTGTACGGCGCGACGATCGCGCCTTGCGCCGGTTTTTTACCATTTGGTAAAGGCACGATTGCAACGGGTCGGGAAGCTGTCAAGAATTGACCGCGCAACCGGGCCGGAGACATGCCCGCAATTCCGGCGAGGCTGCACGGAAAATCGGCAGAGGGTGGAGGACCATGGGCGCCAACACGGAGAAGAAACCGAGTCGGATCCAGCTGAAGAACCGCAAGCGGATCATGGACGCCGCGCTCGACGTCTTTTCGCAGCACGGCTACCGCGGCGCGACGCTGGACCAGATCGCCGAGGCGGCGGGCATGTCGAAGCCGAACCTCATCTACTACTTCGACGGCAAGGAGGCGATCCACGTCGCGCTGCTCAACGCGCTCATGGAGGAATGGCTGGACCCGCTGATCGAGATGAAGGCCGAGGGCGATCCGATGACGGAAATCCTCGGCTACGTGCGCCGCAAGATGGAGATGAGCCACCGGTATCCGCGCGAGAGCCGGCTGTTCGCGGGCGAGATCATACAGGGCGCCCCGCGCATGAAGCCGCACCTCGAACGCCGGCTGAAGCCGCTCTTCGACGAGAAATGCGCGCTGATCGAAAGCTGGATGAAGGCCGGGCGCATCGCGCGGATGGACCCGAGACACCTCATCCTGACGATCTGGGCCGTGACGCAGCACTACGCGGATTTCGACGCCCAGCTTCGCGTGCTACTGCCCGAGGGCGACGGCGCCGACGCCCATGTCGAGACGATGTTCCGCAGGCTTCTGACGCCGGAACCAACGAAGCGTTGACCGGAATCGCCCAAGGCAGCGCGGATGCAACACCATCCGCGCCTTCGCGTGCCTTGGCCTCACTCCGCCGCGGTGCGCCGCATCGGGTTGTTGGGATGCGTCGTCCAGTCGCCGAATTCCGCCGGCACCACGGTGCCGGTCCGCTCGTCCGTCGCGCCGGCTTCGACCCGCTCCATGGTGATGCAGTCCTCTACCGGGCAGACGTTGACGCAGAGGTTGCAGGCCACGCATTCGTCGTCCTTGACGGTGAAGACCCGGTCCTCGGACATGTCGATCGCCTGGTGCGAGGTATCCTCGCAGGCGGCATAGCAGCGACCGCACTTGATGCAGGCGTCCTGGTCGATCCGGGCCTTGGTGACGTAGTTGAGGTTCAGGTTCTGCCAGTCGCTGACGTTGGGCACCGCGCGGCCCACGAGGTCGTCGAGCGTCATGCCCTTGTCGTCGAGATACTGCGACAGTCCCGAGATCATTTCCTGCACCACCTTGAACCCGTAGGTCATGGCCGCCGTGCAGACCTGCACGTTGCCCGCCCCGAGCGCGAGGAACTCCGCCGCGTCCTTCCAGGTGGTGACGCCGCCGATGCCCGAGATCGGCAGCCCCGGCATCTCCGGGTCGCGGGCGATCTCGGCCACCATGTTCAGCGCGATGGGCTTGACCGCCGGGCCGCAGTAGCCGCCGTGCGCGCCTTTTCCGTCGATCGTCGGTTCGGGCGCGAAGAGATCGAGGTCGACCGAGGTGATCGAGTTGATCGTGTTGATGAGGCTCACCGCGTCGGCTCCGCCCTCGAAGGCCGCCATGGCCGGCTTGCGGATATCGGTAATATTGGGCGTCAGCTTCACGATGCAGGGCAGGTTGGAATACTGCTTCACCCAGCGCGTGACCATGGTGATGTACTCGGGCACCTGCCCCACGGCCGAGCCCATGCCGCGCTCGCTCATGCCGTGCGGACAGCCGAAATTCAGCTCCACCCCGTCGGCGCCGGTCTCCTCGACCAGCGGCAGGATCGTCTTCCAGGCCTCCTCGGTGCAGGGCACCATGAGCGAGACGATCACCGCGCGGTCCGGGTAGTCGCGCTTGACCGCCGCGATCTCGCGCAGGTTCACCTCGAGCGGCCGGTCGGTGATGAGCTCGATGTTGTTGAGCCCCAGGAGCTGCCGGTCCGCGCCCCAGACCGCGCCGTAGCGCGGACCGTTGACGTTGACGACCGGCGGGCCTTCCTCGCCCAGGGTCTTCCAGACGACGCCGCCCCAGCCGGCCTCGAAGGCGCGGCGGACATTGTATTCCTTGTCCGTCGGCGGCGCCGAGGCGAGCCAGAACGGGTTGGGCGAGGTAATGCCCACGAAGTTGGTGGTCAGGTCTGCCATGTCGTGTCCTCCTCGTCCGGGCCTCAGCCCATCAGCCGCGCGTGAATGTCTTCGGCCGCGTCGCGCCCTTCGGCCACGGCGGTCACCGTCAGGTCGTCCCCCCCGGCGGCACAGTCGCCGCCGGCCCAGACGCCATCGACGGTGGTGCGCCCGGCGCCGCTGACCGCGATCTTGCGGCCGGAGAGCTCGGGCAGCCCCTCGCCCACCAGCGTCTGGCCGATGGCGCGGAAGACCTGGTCGGCGGGTAGCCGGAACCGCTCGCCCGTGGGGGCGAGGTCGTCGTCGGTAAACTCGAACTCGACCTCGCGGACCGTGCCGTTGCCGTGCACGGCCACCGGCGAGGCACCGCAGATGATATGCACGCCCTTCGAGGCCGCGAGATCCTGCTCGTAGCGGCTGGCCGCCATGCGCTCGCGCGAGCGGCGGTAGACCAGCGTCACGTTCATCGCCCCAAGAAGGCGCGACTGCACCGCCGCGTCGATGGCGGTCATCCCGCCGCCGATCACGACCACGTCGCGCCCCACCGGCAGCGCCGCGAGGTCCGAAACCTGCCGCAGGTCCGCGATGAAGTCGACCGCGTCGGTCACGCCCTCGCGGTCGTCGCCGCTGACACCCAGCGCGTTCACACCGCCAAGACCCATGCCGAGGAAGACCGCGTCATGCGCCTCGCGCAGGCCGTCGAGCGTGATGTCGCGGCCCAGCACCTGCCCCTCGCGCAGGGTGATGCCGCCGATCTGCATGAGCCAGTCGACCTCGCGGGCGGCGAAATCCTCGGTGCTCTTGTAGGCGGCGATGCCGTATTCGTTGAGCCCGCCCGGCTTGGGGCGCGCCTCGTAGATCGTCACCTCGTGGCCCTTCATGGCCAACCGGTGCGCGCAGGCCAGCCCCGCCGGGCCCGCGCCCACGACCGCGATGCGCTTGCCCGTGGGCGCCGCGCGCATGAAGGGATGCACGCCCTTCGCCATCACCGTGTCAGTCGCGTAGCGCTGCAGCCGCCCGATCTCGACCGGCTTGCCCTCGGCCGTCTCGCGCACGCAGACCTCCTCGCAGAGCGTCTCGGTCGGGCAGACGCGGGCGCACATACCCCCGAGGATGTTCTGCTCGAGGATGGTGCGTGCCGCCGCTTCCGGCATGCCGGTCGAGATCTGGCGAATGAAGAGCGGGATGTCGATGTCCGTCGGACAGGCCGTGACGCAGGGCGCGTCGTGGCAGAAGTAGCAGCGATCCGCCGCGACATGGGCCTCGTGCCCGTCAAGCGGCGGATGAAGGTCCGAGAACCCCGCCGCGATCAGTTCCCCGTCGAGCCGTCCCGGCTTGATGCCCGGGGCCAGAGCCTTTGCGTCCATCGGTCGCCTCCCGCTGCCTGCGCTTTCGAAAAGGCTTCCACAGGTCGATTTTTTTATCAACTGGTAAAATATCTGGAGGCGCGATCAGCGCGAGGCGGTGCTGAAAAAGCATGCAACGAAAAAGGCCACGCCCGAGGGCGTGGCCTTTCGCATCGGATGGCGCGGAACCGGATCAGTTCTGCGCGTAGAATTCGATGACGAGGTTCGGTTCCATCTGCACCGCGAAGGGCACGTCGGCCAGGCTGGGCGTGCGCACGAAGGTCGCGGTCATCTTGGAGTGGTCGGCCTCGAGGTAGTCGGGCACGTCGCGCTCGGGCAGCTGGGTGGCCTCGATGACCGACGCCAGTTGCTTGGACTTCTCGCGAACCTCGATGACGTCGCCTTCCTTCACGCGGTAGGAGGGGATGTTCACCTTCTTGCCGTTCACCAGCACGTGGCCGTGGTTCACGAACTGACGCGCCGCGAAGACGGTCGGCACGAACTTGGCACGGTAGACGACGGCGTCGAGACGGCGCTCGAGCAGGCCGATGAGCAGCTCACCGGTGTCGCCCTTGATCCGCTCGGCTTCGGCAAAGATGCGGCGGAACTGCTTTTCGGTCAGGTCGCCGTAGTGGCCCTTGAGCTTCTGCTTGGCGCGAAGCTGCAGGCCGAAGTCGGACATCTTGCCCTTGCGGCGCTGGCCGTGCTGGCCGGGCGCGTACTCGCGGCGGTTGACCGGGGACTTCGGACGGCCCCAGATGTTTTCGCCCATGCGGCGGTCGATCTTGTACTTGGCAGACGTGCGTTTGGTCACGGCTGATCTCCTTCGTTCAGGTTTCGAAGGGCGTTGTCCTCTCCCCGGACCGGACCCCCGGCTGCCCGGATTGACAGGCATCCCCTTGCGGGGGCCACCAACACCAGTGAAGGCGCGCTTATATGCGCATGCCGCGTGGAGTCAACCGCGCAGTGCCATACGGGGGATTTACGTCGAATGCCGTCTTTTACGCGGGCTTAAGCGGGGCGGGGCACTGTGCCGGCGTGGCGACTTTGCAGGCCACGGCACGGATCAGGGAATCGGCTTCGATGACACTTGCCCGCAACGCGCTCGAGGCGGCGCTGGAAACCCGCGACGACGGCACGCTCGACATGGTGCGCCAGGCGATCCGGCACCGGCAGGTGATGCTCGCCTTCCAGCCCGTCGTGCAGGCCGCCGATACCACGCGGGTGGCCTTTCACGAGGCGATGGTGCGCGTGCTGGACGAGACCGGGCGCATCATCCCCGCGCGCGACTTCATCATGGCTGTGGAGGAGACGGAGGCAGGGCGCGAGCTTGATTGCATCGCGCTGGAACAGGGGCTTGCCGAACTGGCGCGGCAGCCCGGCCTGCGGCTGGCCGTCAACATGTCGGCCCGCTCCATCGGCTATGGCCGCTGGATGCAGGTCCTTCTGCGCGGGCTGGACAGCGCGCCGACGATCGGCGAACGCCTCATCCTCGAGATCACCGAATCCTCGGCCATGCTGGTGCCCGAGCTGGTCAGCGGCTTCATGACCGACCTGCAACGCCGCGGCATCACCTTCGCCATGGACGATTGCGGCGCCGGCCAGACGGCGCTGCGCCACATGCGCGGCTTCAGCTTCGACATCATGAAGATCGACGGCCAGTTCGCCCGCGGCATCGCGCGCGACCCGGACAACCAGGTGCTGACCCGTGCCCTAGTCGCCATCGCCGATGAGTTCGACATGTTCACCGTGGCCGAATCGGTCGAACGGGCCGAGGACGCGCAATGCCTCGTCGCGCTGGGGGTCGACTGCATGCAGGGCTACTACTTCGGCGCCCCCACCGTCAGCCCGCCGTGGCGCAACACGGGGACGACCCGCGCCACCGCCTGACCGGCGGCCAGCCGCGGCATATTCGAAAAACCGCGAAAAATCGGTGACGACACCCTGTCCAGTGCCTCCGGGCCAAGTTATCAAATAGTCACGGACACAACGCGGGCGCCTTCGGCTGGTCAAGTCGACGGTCGGAGCACCTGCCGGTATGCTCTGCTTGGAGGACATTTTTCATGACCAACGTCGTCATCGCATCCGCCGCGCGCACCGCCGTGGGCAGCTTCAGCGGCGCCTTCGCCTCAACCCCCGCGCACGACCTGGGCGCCGCCGTTCTCGAGGCGCTCGTTGCGCGCGCCGGCATCGAGAAGGGCGAGGTCAGCGAGACCATCCTCGGCCAGGTGCTGACCGCCGCGCAGGGCCAGAACCCGGCGCGCCAGGCGCATATCAACGCCGGCCTGCCCAAGGAAAGCGCGGCCTGGGGCATCAACCAGGTCTGCGGCTCGGGCCTGCGGACCGTGGCACTCGGCGCGCAGCACATCCTGCTGGGAGACGCCGACATCATCTGCGCCGGCGGCCAGGAGAACATGTCGATGAGCCCCCACGCGCAGAACCTGCGCATGGGCCACAAGATGGGCGACGTGAAATACATCGACACGATGATCCGCGACGGCCTCTGGGACGCCTTCAACGGCTACCACATGGGTCAGACCGCCGAGAACGTCGCCGACCAGTGGCAGATCACCCGCGAGCAGCAGGACGAGTTCGCCCTGGCCTCGCAGAACAAGGCCGAGGCGGCGCAGAACGCCGGACGGTTCGATGACGAGGTGATCCCCTTCACCGTCAAGACCCGCAAGGGCGAGACCGTCGTCGACAAGGACGAGTACATCCGCCACGGCGCCACCATCGAGAACATGCAGAAGCTGCGCCCGGCCTTCACCAAGGACGGCTCGGTCACCGCGGGCAACGCCTCGGGGATCAACGACGGCGCCGCCGGCGTGCTGCTGATGACCGCCGAGAACGCCGAGAAGCGCGGCATCGAGCCGCTGGCGCGCATCGCGTCCTACGCGACCGCCGGTCTCGATCCGTCGATCATGGGCACCGGCCCCATCCCCGCCTCGCGCAAGGCCCTGGACAAGGCCGGCTGGAAGGTCGAGGATCTCGACCTCGTCGAGGCGAACGAGGCCTTCGCGGCACAGGCCTGCGCCGTGAACAAGGACATGGGCTGGGATCCCTCGATCGTGAACGTGAACGGCGGCGCCATCGCCATCGGCCACCCGATCGGCGCCTCGGGCGCGCGGGTCCTGAACACGCTGCTCTTCGAGATGAAGCGCCGCGACGCCAAGAAGGGCCTTGCCACGCTGTGCATCGGCGGCGGCATGGGCGTGGCGCTCTGCGTCGAGCGCGACTGAGCGCAGGCGGGCCCCTCGGGGCCCGCTCCCCCTCATGAGAGAGATCCCCAGAGACCCCGACCAGATCGTCTTTTCCGGCGGCGGCCTGCGCTGCTTCTGGCAGGGCGGCGTGATGACGACGCTCTGCAGGGAATGGCCCCTGAAACCCAAGCGCGTCACCGGCGTCAGCGGCGGCGCGCTCGCCGCGGCGGCCTTCCTCACCGGGCGCGAGAAACGCCTGCTGGACGAGATGTGCGCCGCCTTCGAAGAGCGGGATTCGAACCTCGACCTCTTCGCCGCGGACAAGAACGGCATCACGCCCCACCAGGAGCTCTACTGCGAGGTGGTGAGCCGCGTGATCGACGACGAGGCGGCCCGCATCATCGCCGAAGGGCCGCAGCTGCAGATCCTGATCGCGCATCCGCCCGACACCGGGCTCCCCACGCTGACCGGCACAGCGATGACGGTGGCCTACGAGGCCGAACTTCACACCGTGAACTCGCCGCATTTCGACTGGGCCGAGAAGATTGGCCTGACCTCGAAGCTGGTCGATGCCAACGCCGCCGCCCGCGAGGGGCAGCTGGTCGAGCTGATCTCGGCCGCAGCGGTGATCCCGCCCGTCTTCGAGCCGCCCCTCTGGGAGGATCGGCGCGTGGTGGACGGCGGCATGGCCGATCAGGCGCCGCTGCCCGATCCGGACGAGGGCGACACGCTCGTGCTGCTGACCCGCGACTACAAGCGTGTGCCGGACGTCTCCGGGCGCTGCTACGTTCATCCCTCGGAGGAGACGGTGGCCGACAAGATCGACTTCACCGATCCGCAGAAGCTGCGCGACACCTGGGCACAGGGTGAACGTGATGCGCAGCGTTGGCTTGACGCCGGGGGAACGACGTGATCTGCGTGAGCGCAATAAAGTTGCGTATCATCGTGTAAAATTTTAGGAATCCGTTACATATCACAGGCCAGATCGGAGGAAAGCATGGCAAGGGTTGCATTGGTCACGGGAGGAAGCCGGGGTATCGGCGAGGCGATCTCGAAGGCGCTCAAGGCGGAAGGCTACGAGGTTGCGGCGACCTACGCCGGGAACGACGAGAAGGCCAAGGCCTTTACCGAGGCGACGGGCATCAAGACCTACAAGTGGAACGTGGGCGACTATGCCGAAAGCAAGGCCGGCATCGAGCAGGTCGAGGCCGATCTCGGCCCGATCGACATCGTTGTCGCCAACGCGGGCATCACCCGCGACGCGCCGTTCCACAAGATGACGCCCGAGCAGTGGAACGAGGTGATCGACACCAACCTCACCGGCGTCTTCAACACCATCCACCCGGTCTGGCCCGGCATGCGCGAGCGTGGCTTCGGCCGCATCGTCGTGATCTCGTCGATCAACGGTCAGAAGGGCCAGTTCGCCCAGGTCAACTATGCCGCCACCAAGGCGGGCGATCTCGGCATCATCAAGAGCCTCGCGCAGGAGGGGGCCTCGAAGGGCATCACCGCCAACGCGGTCTGCCCCGGCTACATCGCGACCGAGATGGTCATGGCGGTGCCCGAGAAGGTGCGCGAGAAGATCATCGCGCAGATCCCCGCCGGACGCCTTGGCGAGCCCGAGGAGATCGCGCGCTGCGTGGCCTTCCTCGCCTCGGACGACGCGGGCTTCATCAACGGCTCGACGATCTCGGCCAACGGCGGCCAGTTCTTCGTCTGAACTGCCCCGGCATCACGCCGGACCGAAAGACACGAAAAGCCCCGGGTCATGTGCCCGGGGCTTCCGTTTGGGTCACTGGTGAAACGTGAGTGGTGTACCGGCCCGGATCGCGCGCTGCTGGGACCGGTGGGCAAAGGCGGTCACTGAGGACGGTCGGTCAGGCGCGCGATCTCTTCCTTGATACGGAGTTTCTGCTTTTTCAGTTCGGCAACGCGCAGGTCATCGACCCCCGGACTGCGCTGCATCTCTTCGACCACACTGGAGAGGGACTGGTGCTTCTTCTTCAGTTCCTGCAGGTGCGAACTCAAGCTCATGGGATCCTCCTTTTTCCGGGTTGGACCTTCACTGCAGCACAACTTGACCCGCGAGTCACGCTGCGTCAGCGAAAACGGTCAACCAACTGTTACAATCCGCCGAGACGCGGGCTCACGCGGGGAATTTCAGCGCGCCCCCCTCCCACAGGACCGTACGGAAAACCTCGGTATGGTCGTCGCCATCCGCAAGGTGAGTCGCGCCACGGTGAATGACCATCGGCGCATGAAAGCGGAAGTCCGCCCGCCCGCCCTTGCGTCCACGGGCAAGAACCAGCCGGGGCGCCCTGCCCTCGCGCGGGGCAAGTGGCAGCAGTTCCAGCGCGCCAAGGGGGCCGGAAAGGGCCGCGAGGAGCTCTGGCAGGCGCTCGGCGCGCTGGATCACGGTCATGGTGCCGCCCGGTCGCAGCCGCCGCGCCGCCAGCGCCACCCAGTCCGAGAGCGGCACGGGTCCGGCCAGGGCCAGTTCGCGGCCGTCATCCTCGGCGGTCGAGCGGGCACCAGCGCGGAAATAGGGCGGGTTGGCCATGACGTGGTGAAAGCTCCGCTGCCGCAGTGCGGCGGGCGGATCGGCGACGTCGCCGTCCAGGATCTCGCCGGTCAGCCCGTTGTCCGCGAGGTTGCGCCGCGCCAGCGCGGCATAGCCCGGCTGCAGTTCCAGCCCTGCCAACGCTAGGCCCGGCACCCGTGCACCAAGACAGGCAAGCGCGGGTCCGGCACCGCAGCCCAGTTCCAGCACGCTCTGCCCCGCCTTCGCCGGCACGGATGCGGCCAGAACCACCGGATCGATTCCCGCGCGGTAGCCCTCCCGCGGCTGCCACAGGGCGATGCGCCCGCCCAGGAAGGCGTTGCGCGTCAGCTCGGGCTCGGCAAAGGGCTCAGCCCTCAAAGGACACGCCGTTCATGCGCAGGATGCGCCGCGCGTCGTCGATCTGGTCCCTGCGGACCATCAGCCGCCGCGGCAAAATGCCGATGCTTCCCTCGAGCACGCTCATGTTTACGTCCAACTCGAAGCTGTCTATACCCTCGTCGTCGAGAAGGGTCTTCACCAGCGGGATCAACGTGATGTCGGTGGTTCGCAGAAGTTCTTCCATGACGGGGATGTAAGACCGGGGCCGGCGCTTTGTCGAGCCTCGCCGGAGAGAGCGATGGGGCTGGACACACCGAAGGACAAGCCGCACGACCGGCTGGCCGCGCTGCTGACCGACGACATGGGTCAGGTCAACGCGCTGATCCGCGAGCGCATGGCGTCGAAACACGCCCCGCGCATTCCCGAGGTCACGGCGCACCTGGTCGAGGCCGGTGGCAAGCGGCTGCGCCCGCTGCTGACGCTGGCTGCCGCGCGGATGTGCGGCTACGCTGGAGAGGATCACACCAAGCTGGCCGCGACGGTGGAGTTCATCCATACCGCGACGCTGCTGCACGACGATGTCGTGGACGAGAGCAGCAAGCGGCGTGGGCGCCCGACGGCGAACCTGCTGTGGGACAACAAGTCGAGCGTGCTGGTCGGGGACTACCTCTTCGCGCGCGCCTTCCAGCTCATGGTCGAGCCGGGCGACCTGCGCGTGCTCGACATCCTGTCGAACGCCGCCGCCACCATCGCCGAGGGCGAGGTGCTGCAGCTCACGGCGGCGCAGGATTTGCGCACCAACGAAGAGATCTACCTCCAGGTGGTGCGCGGCAAGACGGCGGCGCTGTTCTCGGCCGCGACCGAGGTGGGCGGCGTCATCGCCGGCGTCGAGGAGGCGCAGATCCGCGCCCTCTTCGACTATGGAGACGCACTGGGGATCGCCTTCCAGATTGCCGACGATCTGCTCGACTACCAGGGCGAAAGCACGGCCACCGGCAAGAACGTCGGCGACGATTTCCGCGAGCGCAAGCTGACCCTGCCGGTCATCAAGGCCGTGGCGGCCGCCGACGCCGAGGAGCGCGCCTTCTGGGCCCGCACCATCGAGAAGGGCGACCAGCGCGACGGCGATCTCGACCACGCGCTCGCGCTGCTCGACCGGCACGGTGCACTCGATGCCACGCGCGCGGATGCGCGGGGCTGGGCGGACAAGGCAAAGTCCTCGCTCGAGGCCCTGCCCCGCACCGAGCTGCGCGACGTGCTGATCGACCTCGCGGATTTCGTGGTAGCGCGGCTCTACTAGGCGCCCGGCACGGCGCCTTCGTCCACCCGCGGCATCGCCAGCTCCGACTGGTCGCCCAGCAGACCCGAAGCGATCCACCAGTCCGGATGCGCCGCCTGAAGCGCGCGCGCGGCGGCCTGCGCTTCGGTCGGCTCGGTAAAGAGGCCGAAGCATGTCGCTCCCGATCCCGACATGCGCGCCAGCCCGCATCCCGGCTGCCCCTGCAGCGCGTCCAGCACCGCGCCGATCACCGGCTGCACCGCACGCGCAGGCGCCTCCAGGTCGTTGCGCATGCCCCGCAGCGCCGCGATCAGGGCGGCGGCATCCTGCATCTGCGGCAGAGGGTCGGGCATGGGCGGGTTGTCACGCGCGCTCAGAGCCTTGAAGACCGCCGGGGTCGAGACGGGCAGGCGCGGGTTGACCAGCACGGCCGGCACATCGGGCAGAGCGACGGGGCTCAGCGCCTCGCCGATCCCGCCAACGCGCAGGGGCTTTGAGAGCAGGCACATCGGCACGTCCGCCCCGAGCGCGAGGATCGCCTCGCCGCGCTCTTCCAGCAGCCGCTCGGGCTGTCCTGCGCAAGGACCGAGATGCGCCGCCATGCCCCGCAGCGCCGCCGCCGCATCGGCAGACCCGCCGCCGATGCCCGAGGCCGCGGGCAGGCGCTTGTCGAGCCGCAGCGCGGCACCACGCGCCCCGGCCAGCAGGGCAGCGGCGCGAACCGCGAGGTTTCCGGCATCCGTGGGCACGCCCGCCGCCTCGGGCCCCTCGACCGTCAGCGACAGCCCCTCGGCCTCTGTGACGATCAGCCAGTCGCCCACGGGCGCGAAGCTGACCAGCGAATCCAGCATGTGATAGCCGTCGTCGCGGCGGCCCGTGACGTGCAGCGCCAGGTTGACCTTTGCCGGCGCGAAGACCCTAGTCGCCATTCGCCATCCGCAGCGGCGGCGCGCCTTCCTCGGCGAGCACCTGGTCGAGACCGACCTCGAGCTTCTGCCGGATACGCTCCATGTCGACCTCGTCCGACGCGTCGTCCCAAGTCGCGAAACTCAGCGCCCGCTTCCACTGGAACTCGGCCTCGACCTCGCGCCCGACCGCCCAGTAGACGTCGCCGAGGTGGTCGTTCACCACCGGGTCCACCGGCATGAGCTCGGCCGCGCGCTCCATGTGGACGACGGCCTCCTCGTACTTGCCCAGCCGGTAGAGCGCCCAGCCGAGGCTGTCGACGATGTAGCCGCTCTGTGGCTGCGCCGAGACGGCGCTCTCGATCATCGACAGCGCCTCGTCGAGCTTCTCCTGCCGCTCGACCAGCGAATAGCCGAGGTAGTTCAGCACCTGCGGCTGTTCCGGGTTCAGCTCCAGCGCCGCGCGGAAATCCTCCTCGGCCGCGTCCCAGTGGCTCAACCGCTCGTGGCTGATGCCGCGCGCGTAGTGCAGGAACCACTGCGCCGGGTCGGGTTCCTCGAAGGTGTCGAGCGCGCGGCCGTAGGCCTCGATCGCCTCCTCGTAGCGCTCCTGCTGGCGCAGCACGTCACCCAGCGCCGATTGTACCGCGGGCATGTCGCCGTGGCTGGCGGCAAGCTGTTCCAGCACCTCGATCGCCGCATCCGGCTTGCCCGAGGCGCGCAGCGCGTCGGCGCGGCCCATCTCGGCGGCATGGAAGTCCGGGTCGTCGCGCGGCACGGTCTTGTAGGCCGCGACGGCGAGGTCGTGCTGGCCCAGCTTCTCGAGCAGGGTCGCCGTCATCAGGATTGCGCCGGAGTGCTCCGGGCGCAGGAACTGCGAGATGCGGGCATAGAGCAGCGTGAAATCGTCGTTCGCCTCGCTCGAAAGCGCACCGGCGAGCGTGTAGAAGACCTCGGCCACGCCATCGCGCGCGGTGCGCACCAGCGAGAAAGGCAGCGTGTCGTCGGCCTCGAGCGCGGCGCGCAGCTGGGTCAGGCGCGGGTCGAGCGTCGGGCCGAAGGTCTCGTCGATGAGCGCGATGGCCTCGTCCTCGCGGTCGAGCTGGCTGAGGATCTGCACCCGGCCCTCGATGGCGCGGCGCGTGGTCTGCATGCTGCCTGCCTGGCGGCCGGCGAAGACCGCATCGGCCCCCTCGAAATCGCCGACCGAGGCCAGCGCCAGCGCCTTGTGATAGGCCGCGAACCCGGCAAGCCCCTTCTCCTTCGCCAGTTCGTCGAAGGCGACGAGCGCGGCGCTCATGTCGCCGCGGCCCAGTTCGGACCAGGCGGCGACCAGCCCGTCGACCAGCGGCCCGATGGCCCGCTGTTCCGACACCCGGTCGATGAGCCCGGCAAAGTCCTGTGCCTTGGCCAGCGTGGCGACCTCGGCCATGTGGCCGACCTGGCTGTCATAGCCCTCGTCGGCCAGCCGTTCCGCCAGCGCCGCGGCGCGTTCCATCTCGCCAAGCGACATGTGCGCGAGGGTGGCGCGCTCCAGCAGTTCGGGGTTCGCGGGGTCATGGGCGATGGCCCGGCCGTAGTACTCCGCCGCGGCCGAATAGTCGCCGAGGAAACTGGCCTGCCGTGCGGCGAGGTAGTCGCCCGCCAGCGTCTCTGCCCCGGCGGGGAACGCGAGGCCCGCAGCCAGCACCAGCCCGGCGCCACAGGCGCGCATCCTCGAAATCATCCCACCTGCCATGTCACTGCCTCCGGTCGAAGAATTGGCCGAGCGTAACGCGCGGCCGACGGCGGCGCAACGCGCCGCGCGCTCACGCCCGCGTCAGCGGGTCTGGTTCAACGTAGGTGGCGGGATATTGGTCGGAGTGGCGAGATTCGAACTCACGGCCCCTGCCTCCCGAAGACAGTGCTCTACCAGGCTGAGCTACACTCCGACCGTGGCGCGCGGGATAGACCAAGCCCGCGCCCTTGGCAAGATCAGATCGACCGGAATTCGACGCTGATTGCACCCTTGGGGAACGAAAAACGCGCCCGGGGGCCGGGCGCGTCGTGGCGGCCGCCTGGACCGCCCTGAAATGAGCCGTCGGCTCAGAGGCTCGCGTCGAGTTTCTCGAGAATCGCCGTGCCCATTTCCGAGGTCGTGACGGGCTGCACGCCCTCCTCGCCCAGCAGGTCGGCGGTGCGCTTGCCATCGGCGAGCACGGCCTCGACGGCCTTCTCCAGCCGGTCGGCCTCGGCCCCCTGGTCGAAGCTGTAGCGCAGCGCCATTGCGAAGCTCAGGATGCAGGCAATCGGGTTCGCCTTGCCCTGCCCGGCGATGTCCGGGGCCGAGCCGTGGACCGGCTCGTAGAGGGCCTTGGGCCGGCCGTTCGCCATAGGCGCGCCGAGCGAGGCCGAGGGCAGCATCCCCAGCGAGCCGGTCAGCATCGCCGCAAGATCCGACAGCATGTCGCCGAAGAGGTTGTCGGTCACGATCACGTCGAACTGCTTGGGCCAGCGGGTGAGCTGCATGGCGCCGGCATCGGCGTACATGTGGCTCAGCTCGACCTCGGGGTAGTCCTTGCCAACCTCGGTCACGACCTCGCGCCAGAGGATGCCGGACTCCATCACGTTGGCCTTTTCCATCGAGCAGAGCTTCTTGTTCCGCTTCATGGCCAGCTCGAAGGCCGAGCGCGCGACACGGTCGATCTCGGACTCGGTGTAGCGCTGGGTGTTGATGCCGACGCGCTCGTTGCCCTCTTCGATGATGCCGCGCGGCTCGCCGAAGTAGATGCCCGAGGTCAGTTCGCGCACGATCATGATGTCGAGCCCGGCGACCACGTCCTTCTTCAGCGACGAGAAGTCGGCCAGCGCGTCGAAGCACTGCGCCGGACGCAGGTTGGCGAAGAGGTCCATCTCCTTGCGCAGGCGCAGCAGACCGCGTTCGGGCTTCACGCTGAAGTCGAGCGCGTCGTACTTGGGCCCGCCCACGGCGCCCAGCAGGACGGCGTCGACCTCCTGCGCCTTGGCCATCGTGTCGTCATGCAGCGGCGTGCCGTGCTTGTCGTAGGCGCAACCGCCGACGAGATCCTCGGACACGTCGAAGACCATCCCGCGCGCGGTTCCGTACCAGTCGATGATGCGCCGCACCTCGGCCATGACTTCGGGGCCGATGCCGTCGCCCGGCAGGATCAGAAGCGAAGGGTTGCTCATGGGGTGGGTCCTCTCCTCGAAAATACCGCTTGGCCGTAGCCGCTGGGAGGGGCGCGGTCAAGAAACCAGAGGTGCGAGCCCCTCGCCCAGCAGGTCCCAGACGCGGCGGATGCGGGGCGTGCCCCGCATCGCCTCGGGCGCGGCAAGCCAGAGCGGCAGCCTCGGCACCGGCGTCTCCGGGAAAAGCCGCTCGAGGCCCGGGTCGCCCTCGGCCAGCACGCATTGCACGATGCCGATGCCGCAGCCCGCCCGCACCAGTTCGGCGGCCACGGCGAAGTCGTCGCAGCGGGTGGCGAACCAGTCGCGCGTCGCGGGCACCCCGAAGTCGCGGAAGCCGCGGATCATCGTGTCGCCCCGATCCATGCCGACAAGATCGCGGCGCCACATCTCGTCGACCGTCTCGGGCCGGCCGGTCCGGTCGAGGTAGGCGCGCGCGGCATAGAACCCCAGCTCGAGCTCGCCCAGGTACCGCGCCACGATGTCGAGCTGCTCGGGACGATACATCCGCACCGCGATGTCGGCCTCGCGGAACAGCAGGTTGCGCGAGGCGTCGTCGGGCACGATCTCGACGGCGACCTCCGGCTCGAGCGCGCGGATCCGGGCAACGATGGGCGGTAGGTGATAGAGCGCCGTCACCACGCTCGAGGTGATGCGCACCGTACCGCGCAGCCCCTCGGTCCGGCCCGCTGCCGCGAGGCTGAAACCGTTCATCGCCTCCTGCATCGCCCGGGCGTGTGGCAACAGCGCCGCGCCGGTCTCGGTCAGCTCCAGCCCGCGCGGATGCCGGCGGAACAGCGTGACGTCGAGCCGGTTCTCGACCTGGCGCACCTGCCGGCCCACCGTGGGCTGACTGAGCCCCAGCGCCCGCGCCGCCCCCGACAGCGAGCCCGTCTCGGCCACCGCCAGAAAGCCCTGCACGAGCGACCAATCGAGTTCATTCAGCGCACCATCCATTCATTCATGAATACATGGCCTGACATTTTAGACAATTCCCCGACTCAGGCGAACAGGTGATGATGCTCCCGACACCAGGAAAGGGAGGGTGCCATGACGGGAACGGTTCTGATCCTCGGCGGCTCCGGCCGGTTCGGCAGCAACGCGGCCGAGGCCTTCTGGAACGCAGGCTGGCGGGTGCGGCTCTTCGACCGCGCGAGTGGCGACCTCGACGCCGAGGCCGAGGGGGCGGACGTGATCGTGAACGGCTGGAACCCGGCCTATCCCGACTGGGCGCGCGATCTGCCCGGACAGACCCGCCGGCTGATCGAGGTCGCAAGGCGCTCGGGCGCCACGGTGCTGATCCCCGGCAACCTCTATGTCTACGGCGCGGGATCGCCCGAGGTGCTGGGTGTCGCGACACCGCACCGGGCAGAAAACCCGCTGGGCCGCCTGCGCCGCGAGATGGAAGAGACGTGGCGCGCCTCGGGCTGCCGGGTGATCCTGCTGCGGGCGGGCGATTTCCTCGACACCCGTGCCTCGGGCAACTGGTTCGACCGGATGATGGCGCCCAAGCTGCCGCGCGGCGCCCTCACCTACCCCGGCAACCCCGACGTGCCCCACGCCTGGGCCTTCCTGCCCGACCTCGCCCGCGCCGCCGTCGCGCTGGCCGAGCGGCGCGTGGAACTGCCCGCCTTTGCCGAGATTCCATTCCCCGGAATCACGCTCACGGGGCGCGAGATGGCGGCCACGCTGACGTCCGTCATGGGACGCGAGGTCCGGGTCAGGCGCATGCATTGGTGGCCGCTGCGCCTGGCCGCGCCGGTCTGGCCGATGGCGCGGCACCTTCTCGAGATGCGGTATCTCTGGGACATGCCCCACCGCATCGACCCCGCGCCCTTCGAGACCTTGCTGCCGGGCTTCGCCTCGACTCCGCCCGAGGACGCCCTGCGTGTCGCTACGGCGCACCTGCGGGCAGGGACAGGGTCACCCAGACCAGCCGGTGCGCGAGCGGTGGGGCGACCGGCCTGACCGCCGCATCGCTCACCCGCAGACCGGCCGAGGGCAGGATATAGCTCACCCGCATCGGGCCGGTCTGCTCCCAACTCACGGTGGCCTGCCCCGGCAGCGGATCGCGGAACCGCGGGTCCTCCAGCACGTCGCGCATCGCAGCATGGCGCCCGTCGCCGCGCGCGGGATCGAGATTGGCGTCCCCGATCAGCACGAAGCGTGCGGGCGGCGGCGCGCCCAGATCCCCGTCGAGGTAGCGCAGCCAGAGCCGCAGCTCGTCCGCGTTGCGTCGCCCGTTCCGGTCCTCGGGCCCGTCAAAGACCGGCGGCGTGGCGTGGTGGATCAGCAGCTCGACCGGGCCCGCCGCCGTCTTCACCGGCAGCGCCCAATGCCCGCTCGACGACAGGCGCTGCACCCCGGGCGCGGGATCGCTCTCGATCCGCAGGTTGCCCGGCAGGTCGGCCCAGAGCAGCGCCGAGAAATCCCGCACCGCGCCGAAGGGACGCCGCGAGAGCACCGCCATGCCGCCCTGCCCCGAGAACTCGCCGTAGCCCTGCGCGTCGCGTGGCCCGCCCAGCAGGCCGTCGCCATCGAGATCCAGGCCCGTGGGCCGGCCCGTGTTCGGCCGCAGCGCGAAGCGGTAGGGATAGGCCGCGCCCGCCGCCTCCAGCAACGCGGCCAGCCGGGTCAGCGCCACAAGCTCGCGGTCGTAGTCGATGTCGGTCAGCACCAGCACGTCGGGGTCCACGGCGGCGATCTCCGCTACGACGGCCTCGATCTCCGCCGCCGGCTCCAGCAGGTCGCGCAGCAGCAGCCCCGGCCCGCGCCGCGACAGGTCCACATGCCAGGTGGCGAGCGTCAGGCTCTCCGCCGCCGCCGCCGTCGCCATGACCAGCGCGACAAGAAGGGCGCCTAGATGGCCTGCAGGTCCGCCTGCGCGTAGGCGCGGCGCCGCTTTTCCTCGATCAGCTGAGCGATGCGCATGAGCGCCACCCCCCGCATGATCAGGCTTGCCGGCAGGAAGGCCCATGCGCTCACCGTCCAGATCAGTGTGTGCGGCTCGGTCAGCGAGATCGGGTCGATGACCTCGGACGCCAGCTTCATCACCGCCGGGATCAGGAATGGCAGCAAAAACCCTAATGCAGTGTTAACCTGACCGTCCCGCTTGAGGCGGTAAAGCACGTCGCCCCCGGTGGTCGGATCGAAAAGCGGCAGGTTGACCCAGAAGTTGAAGGCGCCCCGCCGGATCGGCCAGTTGAGCAGGCGCACCGTGACGAAGAAGGCGATCATGGTCGCCAGCGAGATCAGGTAGGCGATGCCCGCGCTGGTGCGGATCATCGCCACGTCGGCGGCGCTCATCGCCTCCGTGCGCAGGAGCACCATCAGCCGCACCGGCGAGTAGGGAAAATCCATCGCGTGCCCCAGCACGGTGC
Source organism: Salipiger mucosus DSM 16094 (assembly GCF_000442255.1). Classification (GTDB taxonomy): domain Bacteria; phylum Pseudomonadota; class Alphaproteobacteria; order Rhodobacterales; family Rhodobacteraceae; genus Salipiger; species Salipiger mucosus. Next base: position 114,435 of record NZ_KE557275.1, read on the forward strand.
CCGCCTGCGTCAGCGCCTGACTCAGCGCGGAGGGGTTGCTCGCACCGCGCAGGATCATCGACAGCACGAAGAGCGTGAGAAACAGCGCGAGAAACCGCATCCGGTTGAAGGGCGGCGCGTCGCGGAACTCGATGATCGAGGGATAGTCGCCCACGTATTCGACAAAGGTCAGGACGGCGGCGATCAGGGACAGCAGCAGGATCAGCTGGACGGCGTCCGGGGCGTAGCCCGGAACAAGCACCGTCGGCATTCCCATCAGCACCGCCACGAGGACAGCGCGCGTGCCGGCCTTTGCCACCCGCTCGATCACAGATTCCGCCCTTTGGATCCGGCCGGACACGATTCTTCGCCGCGTCTCGATCTGCGCCGGACCTCGCCGTCTTGGCGATATGCCTCATTATTGCCCAATTTTTGCCGCCTTCCCCCGCACCCAGCAAGCGAAGACGAAACGACAGCAGGCGATTCTGGCGCTTTCGTGGTGAGAACGGTGCGAAATTGCATCAATTGGCCTGTAGAATTGGGGTGACAGACGCGGCACCCACAAGATATTGCCGCCTCCCGAAAATTTGCTCCGGGTCGGGTTTTTCGGGTCAGGTTTGACCTACCGCATGGTCGCCGCGGCGCAACAGGCGTTGAACGGGGCCAGCGGGAGGACAGGCACGGAAACGGAGACAGAAATGCAATTGGCGATTTCGATCGAGGAAGCGGTCGAGATGATTCCGGACGGCGCGCGCGTCATGCTGTCGGGCTTCATGGGGGTCGGAACCCCGGATACGCTCGTGCGGGCGCTGGCGGCCTCGGGCAAGAAGGACCTGACGATGATCGTCAACGACGCCGCGCGCCCGCACACCGGCGTCGGCCCGCTGGTTCGCGCGCGCTGCGTGCGCAAGTTCATCGGCAGCCACATCGGCCTGAACCCCGACGTGCAGGACCAGATGCGCGAGGGCTCGCTCGAGGTCGAGCTGGTGCCGCAGGGCACCTTCGTCGAGCGCGTACGGGCGGCAGGGGTCGGCCTGGGCGGCGTGCTCACGCCCACCGGGCTCGGCACGCGCATCGCCGAGGGCAAGCAGACCGTCGAGGTCGAGGGCAGGACCTACCTGCTCGAGCCGCCGCTGCGCGCCGACTTCGCGCTGATCGCGGCGCGGACCTGCGATTACGTGGGCAACCTGAGCTACATGCTCTCGGCCACGAACTTCAATCCGATCATGGCGCTGGCCGGCGACGTGGTGATCGCCGAACCCGAGGAGATCGTGCCGGTCGGTGTCATCCCGCCCGACGCGGTCAAGACACCGGGCATCATCGTGGACCATGTCATCAAGAGGGCGTCATGAAGGACATTCTGGATTTCACCGAAATGGACCCCAAGGAAATCATCGCGCGGCGCGTCTCGCTCGAGATCCGGCCCAAGTCGCTGGTCAACCTCGGCATCGGCATCCCCACGCTGGTCTCGGACCACCTCGACGAGAGCATGGGCGTCTTCTTCCAGTCCGAGAACGGCGTGGTCGGCCTGGGCCACCGCCCGCCCGAGGGCATGACCGACCGTCACCTGACCGACGCGGGCGGCACCACGGTCTCCGCGGTGCCGGGGGCCTCGATCATCGACTCGGCCTTTTCCTTCGGGCTCATCCGCGGCGGGCACCTCGACCTGACCGTGCTGGGCGGGCTGCAGGTGGACGCACGGGGGCACCTCGCGAACTGGATGATCCCGGGCGAATTCGTGCCGGGCATGGGCGGCGCCATGGACCTCGTGACCGGCGCCAGGAAGGTCATCGTCGCCATGATGCACACCGCCAAGGGCCGCTCCAAGATCGTGCCGGCCTGCGACCTGCCGGTGACCTCGCAGCGGCGGGTGGACCTGATCGTGACGGAACTTGGCGTGATGCAGCCTCGCGACGACGGCCTCCACCTGCTCGAGACCGGCCCCGGCGTGACCGTCGAGCAGGTCCAGGCCGCGACCACCGCCGAACTGATCGTAACCGGCACGGTGCCGGAGATGGACCTGTCGCGAACGATCTGAAATGCTCGGATTGCCGCGCGGCGATCCGGACGGGCGGGGGCTCCGCCCCCGTCTCCCTGCGGGAGACGACCCCGCGGCCCGTACCGGCACCTGCGCACCGGACCCGCCACGCGAGCATCTTCTGGCTTCAAATATCCCCGCCGGAGGCAGCCCGAACCATCGCGTTCCGCCTGACCGGCGCCGGAGGCGGGCGGCACCGATGCACCGCCCGCAGATGCGTCCTCAGACCCAGGGACGGGCCTGGGCAGCGTCCGCCTCGAAGCTGTCGATGGCCGTAACCTTCTCCATGGTGAGGCCGATGTCGTCGAGCCCCTCCATCAGGCAGTGCTTCTTGAAGGCATCGATCTCGAAGGAGAACGCCTCGCCGTCGGAAGTCGTCACCACCTGGTTCTCGAGATCCACGGTCATCCGTGCGTTCGAGCCCTTCTCGGCATCCTTCATCAGCACGTCCACCGCCTCCTGCGGCAGCGCGATCGGCAGCAGGCCGTTCTTGAAGCAGTTGTTGTAGAAGATGTCCGCGAAGGAGGTCGAGATGATCGCCCGGATGCCGAAGTCGGCCAGGGCCCAGGGCGCGTGCTCGCGCGAGGAGCCGCAGCCGAAGTTGGCGCCCGCCACGAGGATCTGCGCATCGCGGTACTGCGGCTTGTTCAGCACGAAGTCCGGCACCTCGTTGCCGTCATCGTCATAGCGCATCTCGTCGAAGGCGTGCACGCCGAGGCCGGTGCGCTTGATCGTCTTCAGGAACTGCTTGGGGATGATCATGTCGGTGTCGATGTTCACCAGCGGCATCGGCGCCGCCACCCCGGTCAGCTTTTCGAACTTTTCCATTGCCGGGACTCCTCAGGCAGGCTCGTTTTCGGTCATCAGTTCACGCACGTCGGTCAGCCGTCCGGTGACCGCCGCCGCCGCCGCCATGGCCGGCGACATCAGGTGCGTGCGTCCGCCGCGGCCCTGGCGACCCTCGAAGTTGCGGTTCGAAGTGGCCGCGCAGCGCTCGCCCGGGGCCAGCTGGTCGGGGTTCATCGCGAGGCACATGGAGCAGCCCGCGAGGCGCCACTCGAAGCCCGCCTCGGTGAAGATATCGGCAAGGCCCTCTTCCTCGGCCTGCGCGCGCACGAGGCCGGAGCCCGGCACGATCATGGCGCGAATGCCGTCCTTGACCTTGCGGCCCTTCAGAACTTCGGCCGCGGCGCGCAGGTCCTCGATCCGGCCGTTGGTGCAGGAACCGATGAAGACGGTATCGATCTCGATCTCGTCGAGCGGTGTGCCCGGCGTCAGGTCCATGTAGGTGAGCGCGCGCTTGGCCGCCTCGACCTTGCCGCCCGAGAAATCCTCGGCGGCGGGAACCTTGGCAGTGATCGGCAGCGCGTCCTCGGGCGAGGTGCCCCAGGTCACGGTCGGCGCGATGTCCTCGCCGCGGATGGTCACGACCTTGTCCCAGTAGGCGTCCTCGTCCGAGTGCAGCGTCTTCCACCAGGCCAGCGCGGCCTCCCACTGGGCGCCCTTCGGCGCGTGAGTGCGGCCCTTGACGTAGTCGAAGGTCTTCTCGTCGGGCGCGATCAGGCCTGCGCGGGCGCCGCCCTCGATGGCCATGTTGCAGATCGTCATGCGGCCCTCCATCGAGAGCTCGCGGATCGCGTCGCCGCAGTACTCGATGACGTAGCCGGTGCCGCCGGCAGTGCCGGTGTGGCCGATGATCGTCAGCACCACATCCTTGGCGGTGACGCCCGGCGCGAGGCTGCCGGTGATCTCGACCTTCATGTTCTTGGACTTGGACTGGATCAGCGTCTGCGTGGCCAGCACGTGCTCGACCTCGGAGGTGCCGATGCCATGCGCCAGCGCGCCGAAGGCGCCATGCGTCGCGGTGTGGCTGTCGCCGCAGACCACGGTCATGCCGGGCAGCGTCCAGCCGTTCTCGGGACCGACGATGTGCACGATGCCCTGCCGGATGTCCGACACCGGGTAGTAGTTCACGCCGAAGTCGCGCGCGTTCTTGTCGAGTGCCTCGACCTGAATGCGGCTGTCCTCGGGCATCTGGTCGGGGTTCTCGCGGCCCAGGGTGGTCGGCACGTTGTGGTCGGGCACGGCGATGGTGCGCTGCGGAGCGCGCACCTGGCGGTTCGCGAGGCGCAGCCCCTCGAAGGCCTGGGGCGAGGTCACCTCGTGCACGAGGTGACGGTCGATGTAGAGCAGGCTGGTGCCGTCATCGTCCGCGTGGACGACGTGGGCATCCCAGATCTTGTCGTAGAGTGTCTTGCCGGACATGGGTGTCCTCCGGATATCGTCTGGCTTTGGCTGGGCGCGGGTCATCCGCCCGCGCCGCATGGCGGGCTCGGGCAGGATTATAGGCGCGCCAGCACCGTCCGGGTGGCGCCGTGGAACCGTTCGCGCAGACGCGCGCGGTCGCCCATGTCTACAAAGCGATCCATCGCGCGGGATATACAGCCTCGCCCCGAGTCTATCAAGCCCGGCGGACTGCCCACGCGGGCCGCTCAGCCGTCGGGATCGACCCGGCCGCGCAGGGCCTTCTTCTGGCCGGTGGCCTTCTTCGACTCCAGCCGGCGGCGCTTGGAGCCCAGCGTCGGGCGTGTCGGGATGCGCCGCTTGGGCTTTTCCAGCGCCTTGCGGATCAGCTCGGCCAGCCGGTCGCGGGCGATCTCGCGGTTGCGGGCCTGGCTGCGGGTCTCGTCGACCTGCAGCACCAGCGCGCCCTCGGTCGTCCAGCGCCGGCCGGCGAGCTTGCGCAGGCGCGTCTTGACCGGCTGCGGCAGGTTCGGCGACCGCGCCGCCTCGAACCGCAACTCGACCGCCGAGGCGACCTTGTTCACGTTCTGCCCGCCGGGCCCGGAGGCGCGGACGAACTGCTCGGTGAGTTCCCAGTCCTCGATCTGGATGCGGTCGGTGATCTTCAGCATGAAACAGTCATACAGCACAGGCCGGGACAAATGAAATGGGCCGCCCGGCCTGTCGGGCGACCCATTCGAGATCAAGGAGGCGTGCCGGTTAGGCAGAGGCCAACCCGTGTTTCCGGTTCACCAGGGGCTGCCCTAGTGCCAGTCCCTCCGAGCTGTTCCGACACCTCTCTCCAATGTTTCTCTAGACACTGGATCACCTCCTTTCAGCTGTTGAAAAACGCAGGTCCAGCCTTGCACGGGTGCCGGCTTTCGCAAAGCGTTTTCTGCAGGTCAGGCGGTGGCGGGCCGACCGGTCGCCTTGGAAACGATCATCCGGAAGGGAATGAGCGCGATCAGCGCCAGCGCGAGCTTCACCATCCAGTCCGCGACGGCCAGCGAGACCCAGAGCGGCACCATCGGCCCGGCCCCCAGAAGCGGCAGCGGCTCGTTGGCCCAGGACACGTCGTTGCCCGGCTCGATGAAGCTCAGGCCGGCGGAAAAGGCCACGGTGAAGAAGATCGCGGTGTCGAGCGAGGAGCCGATCAGCGTCGAGGCCAGCGGCGCGCGCCACCAGCGGCCCTCGCGCAGGCGGTCGAAGACCGCGACGTCCATCATCTGCGCCACGAGGAAGGCGGCGCCCGAGCCGATGGCGATGCGCAGCGTGACCGCCGGGTAGGTGAAGCCGTCGCCCTGCAGCATGATCTGCGTGCCGATCAGCGAGCAGATGACGCCCACGATGAAGCCGGCGAAGACGACCTTGCGCGCGGCCTGCACGCCGTAGAGGCGGTTCATCAGGTCGGTGACGAGGAAGGCGAGCGGATAGGTGAAGGCGCCCCATGTCAGCCACTGGCCGAACAGGAACTGGACGAGGATGTTCGAGGCCAGCACGATGGCGGCCATGGCAGCGATGCCGGGAAGATGTGCGCGTGTCATGAATCTCTGACCCGTTTTGACAAGGTTGCGGGGACTTGGTCCGCCACCGCGGCGGACAACCGGGGCCTCTAAGGCCTCGGGGGCGCTGACGCAAGCGATTCCGGCAGGCTGTACTCGACGATCTCGCTGCGCTGCAGGGCGCTGAAGTTGTCGTCGGCCACCATCGTCAGGCGGATCGCGCCGCTCTCGTCGCGCCAGACCGACAGGCCCTCGAGGTTGCCGTGCCTGAAGGACGCGGTCTCGAGCAACTGCTCCTCAGCGACGATCCGGTCCGCGTCCAGCGTGAAGCGCCGCACCCGGCTGCGGAAGGAATAGCCGGTGAAGTTGCGCTCCAGCAGATAGAGCCGCCCGTCAGGTCCGAAATCGGCGCCCACCGGCAGGAAGGGCCCGCGGCGCGGGATGTCGAAGGGCTGATCCCAGTGCCGCGCGTCCAGCCGCCAGACCGGGAACGGCCGGTCCATCTGGCCCGAGCGTTCGGGCAGCGTGTAGAGCCGGCCCTGCCCGTCGATGGCCAGCGCCTCGGGGCCGGCGTTGCGCTCGAATGTCTTGAAGGCGTCGGGGCGCGGCAGGCGCGCCGCCTTGTCGGGCGTGACATAGGCCCAGACCCGCGCGACCCCCTCGAAGGAGACGAAGAGCCGCCCGTCAGCGCGCTGCGCCAACCCTTCGGCGTCGCCGACCTTGCGGGCCATGCGCCCACCGTCCGGACCCGGCAGCATCTCCAGTGGGCCGGTCTCGATGCTGGTCAGGCGCCCGCCCTCGCGGATGAAGCGCCCCGAGACAATCATCGCGCGGTCGCTGATGGCGGTGAAGGTGCTGCCGTCCTCCGAGACCTCGAGCCCCGAGAACCCGCCGAAGCCGGGTTCGTCCGAAGTCCATGTCAGGCGACCGGCAAAACGCGCTGTCTCGGCCCCGAGCGGGGCCGAGAACGCGAGCACTGCCAGGGCCGCCGCTACTGCGCGGCGATGACGGTGGCGCATTGGGCTGGCAGGTCTCCCATCGTGAGCTCGCGGCGCGGCTCGGGCGGCGGCGCGTTCGGGTCCGGCGGCGGCGGGTTGAGGATGTTGTTCACCCATTCCTGCGCCTGCCCGCAGCCGTCGCCCGGCGGCGGCGGCGTCTGGTTCACGCAGCCGCGCGCGCCGTCGGGACAGGCGAGCCGGACGTGGAAATGGTAGTGATGCCCCCACCAGGGCCTGATCTTGCGCAACCAGGCGCGATCGCCGGTCTCGTCGTTGCACATGCGCACCTTGGCGCCGGGGAAGACGAAGATGCGCGCGACGCGCGGGTCGCTCGCGGCGGCCTTGAGGATCTCGTGGTGCTGGGGCGTCCAGTTGTCGTTGGTGAAGGCCCCGTTCGAGCGCCGCAGCGAAATCGACGAGATGTTCTCGCGCTGGCCGCGGCTGAGCGACAGGTTGTCCGCCGGGCGCATCCAGATGTCGGCGTCGAGGCCGATCTGGTGGCTGCGGTGCCCCGTGAGCATCGGCCCGCCGCGCGGCTGGCTCATGTCGCCGACGTAGAGCCCGTTCCAGCCGGGCTGCCGAGAGGCCTGGCGCGACAGGTCCTGCACGAAATCGATCAGCTCGGGGTGGGCCCAGTTGCGGTTCCGCGACAGGCGCATCGCCTGCCAGGTCGGCCCGGTCTCGGGCAGCTGCTCGGCACCGGCGAGGCAGCCCTTGGCATAGCTGCCGTAGGGTGCGGAACTCTGCGGCGAGCCATTGTCGTGCGCCCCGAAGAGCTGCTTGGCGCTTCGGGTCGACAGCACGCCGGTGATGCGGGGAAGGTCGGCCTCGGTCGTCTCGGGGGCGGGACGCTCGCCGCAGGCGGCGAGGCTCAGCACGAGCGTGAGGCCCAGGATTGTTCGGATCATTCTGCTCGATCTCCGTCCGGGTTCACCCAGAGTAGCAGAACCAGCCCGATCACGAAAAGCCCGATGATCGGGGAAACGCCCACGCGCTGCGAGCCGGTCGCGGCCGTCGCCACCCCGATGAGCGCGGGCGCGAGGAACGAGGTCGCCTTGCCCGCCAGCGCGTAGAGCCCGAAGGCCTCGGTCACCCGCGCGGGGTCCGCCTGGCGGCACATCATCGTGCGCGAGGCGGCCTGCAGGACACCGCCCGCCGCGCCGATCACCGCGCCGAAGACCCAGAAGGCGTAGTCCGGCGCCGCCGAGCCCTCGGGCAGCGGGATGCCATAGAGCGTGTCTCGGTCGACCAGCACGATCGAGACGGCAACGAAGGTCAGCACGAGAATGCAGCCGGTGATGACCGGCTTGGGCCCGAAACGCGCGTCGGCCTTGCCGCCCAGCCAGGCAAAGAGCGCGCCGGCCACGATGGCGATGATGCCGAAGACGCCGGTATCGACCACCGTCCAGTCCAGCACGCCCGCCGCGTAGATCCCGCCGAAGGCATACATGCCGTTCAGCGCGTCGCGGTAGAACATCGACGAGGCGAGATAGGCAAAGAGCGAGGGGCTGCGCGGCAGGTGCCGCAACGTCCGGCCGAGCCCGGAAAGCGCCTTGCGCACGGCGCCCGGCGGCGCGCCCTTTCCGCGCGGATCGCGCACCCAGAGGAAGAAGGGCACCATGAAGACCGCGTACCACAGCGCCGTCAGGGGTCCGACGAAACGCGTGCCCTCGCGCGCCTCCGGGTCCAGCCCCAGCGCGGGCCTCAGGCCCAGGAACGTGCGCCCGGTCTCGGCGCTTTCCGCGAAGAAGCCCAGCATCAGCACCAGCGCCACCAGCCCGCCGAGATAGCCGAAGGCCCAGCCGTTGCCCGAGATGCGGCCGATCTGCTCGGGCGGGCCGAGGTCGGGCAGCATGGCGTTGGTGAAGATCGTGGCGAACTCCATCCCGATCAGGCCCAGCGCGAAGAAGGCCAGCGTGGTCAGGAGGTCGAAATCGCCCGGCGCGGCGAACCAGAGCATGCCTGCGCCCACGACGTAGAGCGCCGAGAAGCCCCAGATCCAGCGCATCCGGTGCCCGCCGGTGTCGGCCAGCGCGCCCAGCACGGGCGCCAGCAGGGCGATCACCACGCCCGCCGCGGCGATGCCGAAGCCCCAGGCCGCCTGTGCGCGGCTGCCATCGCCCATCAGTTCCTTGACGTAGGGCGCGAAGATGAAGGTGATGAGCAGGGTGTTGTAGGGCTGGCTCGCCCAGTCGAAGAAGAACCACCCCCAGATCCGTCTGCGCAGTCCCGCCTGTGCCATGCTACCCCCTGTCCGCGCGGCGATAGAACCCGCGGGCGGGGGCGGAGGCAAGCGCAAAGGCGTCTTGCGCAGCTCAGGGCGCGGGCGGCGCCTCGAAGGCGGTCGCATCCTGCATCGGCGGCCAGGGACGGGCGTCCTCGGCCTCGAGCCACTGGCGCACCCAGCCGGGCAGCTCGGGCGAGACCGGCGAGATCCCCATCGCCCCGGCCACCCGGGCAGGAGCGACGATGCCCTCGGGGCCCACCGCCGCGCCGCGGTAGACGGCATGGTTGGCGCACTCGCCGTCGGCCTTCCACATGCTCTGCTCGAGGTACATGAAGCGCCGGTCCCAGCCGATCAGCCGCGAGCGCATCTCCACGCGCTCCATCAGCAGGATGCGCCGGCGATAGCGCACCACCGCGCCCGCCATGGTGATCCCCCAGCCCTCGCGCTTCATCGTCGCGGCAAGGCCCGAGCGATGCACCAGCGGCAGCCGCCCGAGATCGTAGAGCGTCAGCGTGCGGCCGTTGTTGAGTTCGTTCCAGAGATCGAGATCCCAGGGCCAGCAGCGGTGGTGCGAGACGTGGATCTCGCCGGGGCCGAGCGGGGGCATTCGGCGGGCGATGGCCATCTGCCGGGCCATGCGGATGAACGGATACATGCGGAGCCTCCTTTGGCGCCACCTTTCGGCTGCGCGCCGCGAGGTCAACCGGAACATCGCGGCACTCTTGTTCTCCGGGGCCGGGGCGCTTACGTCTGTGCGCGGCCCAGACAAGCGGAGAGCGTGCCCATGCAGTCCCTGTTCCAGATCCTGATGCTGATCCTCGACGTGATCTGGTTCATCATCATCGCGCATGTGATCATGAGCTGGCTGATCAACTTCCAGGTGCTGAACCTGCGCCAGCCGCTCGTGGCCCAGATCTGGGACGGGTTGAGCCGCCTGCTGGAACCGGCCTATTCCGCGATCCGCCGCATCCTGCCGCCGATGGGCGGGCTCGACCTCGCGCCGCTGGTGGCGCTGATCGGCGTCTACGCGATCCGCATCATCCTCGCGAACAACGCGGGCGTCTTCTACGGATACTGACGCCCGGCCCTCGCGCCGCCGCTGCCGGAGGGCGGCGACGCGGGCGGGGTTTGCGTATTTGGAACAAGAAGAAGCACCGGGGCATCCCGTCGCCGGGCGCGCTCTTGTTCACCGAATCTTGGTGTGCGATTGTTCCACTCGAGCAGATGTAGTGACAATCGAGGCAGGGACATGCCCCGCGATACGGTCGCGCCCGAGGCGCTGTTGCAGGAGATCTTCGGCTTCGACGCCTTCCGGCCCGGGCAGGGCGAGATCGTCGAGGCGGTGGCCGCCGGCCGCAACGTGCTGGCGATCATGCCGACCGGCGGGGGCAAGTCGCTGTGCTACCAGCTGCCCGCGCTGATGCGCGAGGGGGTGACGGTGGTGATCTCGCCGCTCATCGCGCTCATGCGCGACCAGGTGCGCGGCCTGCGCGAGGCGGGCGTCGCCGCCGGCGCGCTGACCTCGGGCAACACCGAGGAGGAGACCGAGGAGGTCTGGCAGATGCTGGAGACGGGCGCGCTGCGCCTGCTCTACCTCGCGCCGGAACGGCTGGCCTCGGCGGGCGCGCAGCGGATGCTGGCGCGGGCGGGCGTCGGGCTGATCGCCGTGGACGAGGCGCATTGCGTCAGCCAGTGGGGGCATGATTTCCGCCCCGACTACCTGCGCATCGGCGAGCTGCGGCGCGCTCTGGACGTGCCGCTGGCGGCCTTCACCGCCACCGCCGACGCCGAGACCCAGGCCGAGATCGTCACGCGGCTCTTCGACGGGGCCGAGCCGCAGCGCTTCCTGCGCGGCTTCGACCGGCCGAACATCCACCTCGCCTTCCAGGCCAAGGACCAGCCGCGGCGCCAGATCCTGGCCTTCGCCGGGGCGCGCAAGGGCCGCTCGGGCATCGTCTACTGCGGCACGCGGGCCAAGACCGAGAGCCTGTCGCGCGCCCTGTCCGAGGAGGGGCACAGCGCCTGTTTCTACCACGGCGGCATGGACCCCGAGGCGCGGCGCGCGGTCGAGACGCGCTTTGCCAACGAGGACGGGCTGATCGTCGTCGCCACGGTGGCCTTCGGCATGGGCGTCGACAAGCCCGACATCCGCTGGGTTGCCCACGCCGACCTGCCCAAGAGCATCGAATCCTACTACCAGGAGATCGGCCGCGCCGGGCGCGATGGCGCGGCGGCCGAGACGCTGACGCTCTTCGGGCCCGAGGACATCCGCCTGCGCCGGTCCCAGATCGACGAGGGCATGGCCCCGCCCGAGCGCCGCGCCGCCGACCACGGGCGGCTCAACGCGCTGCTGGGGCTGGCCGAGGCGCTGGGCTGCCGGCGCCGCCAGCTGCTGCGCTATTTCGGCGAAGAGATGGCCGAGGACTGCGGCAACTGCGATCTCTGCGACCGGCCGCCCGAGGTCTTCGACGGCACCGAGGCGGTGCGCAAGGCGCTTTCGGCCGCGCTGCGCACCGGCGAGAATTTCGGCGCCGGGCACCTGATCGACATCCTGACGGGCAACGAGACCGACAAGGTGAAGCAGCGCCGCCACGACGAGCTGCCGACCTTCGGCGTGGGCCGCGAGCTGAAGAAGGGCGAGTGGCACGCGGTCTTCCGGCAGATGATGGGACACGACCTCGTGCGGCCCGACCCCGAGCGCCACGGCGCGCTGGTCATGACCGAGGCGGCGCGCCCGATCCTGCGCGGCGAGCAGGGCATCTCGCTGCGGCGCGACATCATGGCGCGTGCAACCGAGCGGCGCCCGGCGGTCAAGACGCTGGTCAGCGACGAGGACGCGCCGCTGCTTTCGGCGCTCAAGGCCAAGCGCCGCGCGCTGGCCGAGGCGGCGCAGGTGCCGGCCTATGTCATCTTTCCCGACCGCACGCTGATCGAGATGGCCGAGACCCGGCCGCAGAGCCTCGACGACATGGCGCGCATCAACGGCGTCGGCGCCAAGAAGCTCGACCGCTACGGCGCCGAGTTCCTGTCCGTCATCACCGGCGCCGAGGAAGAGGTGCATCCGACCCGCATGAAGCTCGCCGCGCGCGGCGCGGGCGAGGTCTACGATCGGCTGATGGCGGCGCAGGCCGACCTGTCGCGCGGGGTGGACGGGACGGAAAAGCCGCTGTCGTGCTCGGCCTCGCTGCTGGCGAAGGTGGCGCAGAACCGCCCGGGCAGCGCCGACGACATGGCGCGGCTTCTGGGCGAGCGGCGGTTCGACCGCTTCGGCGCGGCCTTTCTGGACGTTCTGGCGCAGGCGGACTAGATCGCCCTGCGACCCCGAACGGAGAGACCTGAATGCTTGTCGTGATTTCCCCCGCCAAGAAGCTCGACTGGTCCGAGCGCGAGACCGAGACGACCGCCCCCGCCTTTGCCGAGGATGCCCTGCACCTGGCCGAGGTCGCGCGGGGGCTCTCGCAGGACGAACTGAAGAAACTGATGGGGCTGTCGGACAACCTCGCGAAGCTCAACCGCGAGCGGTTCCGCGATTTCGCGGAGACGCCCGGCGATGACGCCGTTCGGCCAGCGGCACTGGCCTTTGCCGGGGACACCTACCAGGGGCTCGAGGCGGGCTCGCTGGACCCCGAGGAGCTGGACTGGGCGCAGGATCACCTGCGGATCCTCTCGGGCCTCTACGGGCTGCTGCGGCCGCGCGATGCGATCCAGCCCTACCGGCTGGAGATGGGCTCGCGGCTGAAGACGGAGCGCGGCAAATCGCTCTACGACTACTGGGGCGACGCGCTGGCCGAGGCGCTCGACGCGCAGGCCGAGGCGGTGGGCAGCGATGTCCTGGTCAACTGCGCGAGCCAGGAGTACTTCGGCGCGGTGCCGGAAAAAGCGTTGAAGCGGCTGCGGGTGATCACGCCGCAGTTCCTCGAGGACAAGGGCGGCGCGCCCAAGGTGGTGAGCTTCTACGCCAAGAAGGCGCGGGGCGCGATGGCACGCTACATCGTCCAGCACCGGCTGACCGACCCCGAGGCGCTGCGCGATTTCGACACCGGCGGATATGCCTGGGACGCCGACCGCTCGACGCCCGAACAGCCGGTCTTCGTGCGCCCCTACCCGGCCTGACTGCCGGGCACCGTCCATGTTTCGAGCAGCCTCTGCAGCGCGGCCTTCCGGACCGGCTTGGTGATGTAGTCGTCGAGTCCCGCCTCGAGAAAGCTGTCACGGTCGCCCGTCATCGCATGGGCCGTCACGGCAATGATCGGCAGGCGCGGGCCGGGCCCCTCCATCTTGCGGATCTCGCGCGTCGCCTGCTTGCCGTCCATGTGCGGCATCGAGATGTCCATGAAGACGATGTCCGGGCGCCGGGCGCGCACCGCCTCGATGGCCTCCAGCCCGTTGTCCGCGAAACGCAGGTCGAGCGGCCGCCCGATCCGCTCGATCATCTTGCGAAAGACCAGCTGATTGGTGCGGTTGTCCTCGGCCACGAGCACGTCGAGCGGCGCCGCTGCGGGCGTCGGGGGTGACGGCCCGGGCGCGGGGTGGCGCAGGAAGGTCGCGGGAGCGCGATCCGCCCCGCCCGCCGCAAAGGCCTGCGTCATCGCGGCCAGCAGTGCGCGGCACGGTGCCGGTTTCTGCAGCACGGTGACCGACCCCTCCGCCGCTCCGGCCCCGGTCCGGCCCACAGGGTCCGATGACATCAGCACCAGCGGAATGTCGTGATCGGCCAGCATGGGCCGGACGGACGACTCCGCCAGCTCCTGCGCGGCGATGACGAGGTCCGGCGCATCGCGGAGGCCATCACCCAGGTCCGCGACGCTGGCGCAAAAGACGGCATCGAGGCCGGCGGCCGCGAGTTGCCGGCCCAGGATGCTGCGCGTCACCGGATTGTCCTCGAGCACGAGCACCCGCCTCAGACCCTCCGGCAGGCTCCGCGGCTCGCAGGCCTCGGACTCCTCGGCGGGCAGGACGATGCGCAGGCCGAAGCACGATCCCTCGCCCGGCGCGGATTCGACCCATAGCTCGCCACCCATGAGGCCGACCAGCCGCCGCGTGATGGCGAGGCCGAGTCCCGTGCCCTCGAAGGCGCGGTTGCGCTCGTCCTCGACCTGGTTGAACTCGCCGAAGATGTGCTCGAGCTTTTCGGGCTCGATCCCGATGCCGGTATCCTCGACCGCCATGTGAACTGCGGTCTCGCCCCCTGCCCCGACACGGCCGGTGACCCGCACCAGGACGTGACCCTGCGCTGTGAACTTGACCGCGTTGCCCAGCAGGTTGGTCAGGATCTGCCGCACGCGCCCCGCATCGCCCCGGAAGCGCGTGGGCAGGAAAAGGTCGTAGTCGACGAGGATCTCGATCCCCTTGTCGCGCGCGGCGGGCTGCAGCAGCATCGCCACCTCGTGCACCGCGCTTTCGAGGTCGAAGGGCTCCGGCACCAGCGTCAGCTTGTCGGCCTCGATCTTCGAGTAGTCGAGGATGTCGTTGATGATCGCCAGCAGCGCCTCGCCCGAATTGCGGATGGTCTGGGTATAAAGCCGCTGCTCCTCGGTCAGGTCGGTCTCCATCATGAGCTCGGCCATGCCCACCACGCCGTTCATCGGCGTGCGGATCTCGTGGCTCATGTTGGCGAGGAAGGTCGACTTGGCGCGGCTCGCGATCTCGGCCCTCTGGCGGGCCTGGTCGAGTTCCTCCTGCGTGCGCTTCATGTCGGTGATGTCGATGCGCAGCCCGACACGACCGCCGTCGGTCAGCGGCCGCTCGAGGACGCGCAGCCAGCGCCCGTCGTCCAGTTGCTGCTCGATCTCCTGCGAGGCGCCACGGTGCTTTTCCAGCCGCTCCTCCAGCCAAGCCTCCTCGCGGCCCTCGGCCTCGGGATACTGGCCCTGCGCGAGACCGTAGCGCAGGATGTCCTCGAACCCGGCGCCGGGCACGATGGCCGGAGCGCTGGTGGCATAGAGCCGGCGGTAGGGCGCGTTGCACATCAGCAGCCGATCGTCGGAATCGTAGATCACGAAGCCGTCGGGCAGCTCCTCGATGGCGGACCACATGCGCATCAGTTCGGTGATGTCGACGCAGAGGCTGACGATGCCGCCGTCGGGCAGGTGCCGGTCCTCGATCTTGACGAAGCGGCCCGACCAGAGGCGGATGATCTCCGTCGGGATCGGGTCCACCTGCCACCGGGCGAGCATCCGGGCCCGCCAGGCTTGTCCGTCCTCGCCCTGCAGGTCGACGATGCCCTCCTCGACCATCATGTCGAGCACGTGGTGAAAGCTTGCCCCGGGGCCGATGGTGTCGAGATCCTCGAAGGCCCCAAGGTAGGCGGGATTGGCCAGCTCCATCGTCCGCTCGGCGCTGAAGAGGGCAAAGCCGTCGCGCATGGTCTGCAGCGCCTTCCACAGCTGTCCCTCGACCAGCTCGATCTTCTGGTGCGCGGCGCCCAGCTGCGTCTTGACGCGCAGGTTCTCGTTGCGGACCTCGGCCACCTCGGCGCGGGTCTCGGTGATCTCGTGGCTGAGCTGGCGGGCGTGCTTGCCCAGCTTGCGGTTCGCCGCGAAGAGCTCGGCCTGCTTGAGCTCGAGCAGCCGCTCGGCGGCCAGTCGTGCGCGCCGCTCCTCCGCCAGCCGTGCCGCCAGACTCATGCACCCGGATCCTCCTGAAACCGCGGGCACTCTTGGGCCACGATGGTGAACATCGCCTTAAGCCCGATCCGGGGAATCGTTGCCAGCGGCGCGTCCGAAGGTGCACCATGGCGGCATTGTCACGGGAGGTTTCGAGATGCGCATCATTGCAGCGGCCATGGCCGTCGTCCTGTCCGTCACCGCACTGGCCGCCCAGGAACAGGCGCCGATCCCCGAACGCAGGCTCGTCGTCACCCGTGACATGGACTTCTACGGCGCCGACCTGCAGGCCCTTTTCGACACCACGCTCGAGGCCTGCCAGGCGCTCTGCCTCGACGACCCGTCCTGCCGCGCCTTCACCTTCAACGGGCGGGCCGGTGCCTGTTTCCCCAAGTCCGAGGTGACCGACCGCCGCCCCTACGACGGCGCCATCTCGGCCGAGGTGCTGGCAACCGAACCCGCGACGCTGGCCGCCGCCACCGGCCGCGCGGCGGAGCTGGACTTCCTCGAGCCGCAGGACCTCGCCCGCGGGCGTGACGAGGCGCTTGCGCTCGGCGCACGCCACGCCGCCGGGCAGTGGAGCGTCTCGCAACTGCAGGACGCGGCCGGAAACGCAGAGACGCTGGGCAACCTGCGCGACGCGGTGCACTGGACCGGCGCGGCGCTGGCCCGCTCCGACACGGCGCGGGGCTGGCTGGACTACGCGCGCCTGTCGCTTCGCCATGCCGCGAAGCTCCGCGGCGGCGACCGGCGCGAGATGGAGCGCCGTGCCCTGCTGGCGGCGATCAACGCCTACCTGCGCGCCACCGACCCGGCCTCGCGCGCCACGGCGCTGCTGCGCATGGCCGAGGCGCTGGAGGCCACGGACCGCACCCGCACCATGATCCCGGCGCTCAGGCTGGCCGACCGGCTGGACCCCCGCCCCGAGATCACGCGTGCGCTTGAGGATGCCGTCGGGAAGTATGGCTTCCGAATCGTGGAGACCGAGGTCGAGGCCGACAGCGCCACCCCCCGCGTCTGCGCGCGCTTCTCCGAGCCGCTGGCCCGCGCGGGCGTCGACTATGCCCCCTACGTGCGCCTGCCCGACGACCGGCTCGCCGTCAGCGCCGACGACCGCCGCCTCTGCGTGAGCGGCGTCGAGCACGGCAGCCGCTACACGCTGACCTTCCGCGCGGGACTGCCCTCGGCCGAAGGCGAGGAACTGCTGCGCGACGTGCCGCTGACCGCCTACGTGCGCGACCGCGCGCCTTCGGTGGCCTTCCCGGGTCGGGCCTATGTCCTGCCCAAGGGCCCCGACGCCGGGCTGCCGGTCGAGACCGTGAACCTGTCGGAGATCGAACTGAAGCTGCGCCGCGTCTCGGACCGCAACCTCCTGCGCGCGATCCAGGAAAGCTACTTCGGTCGCCCGCTCTCGGGCTGGCAGGACCGGCAGTTTTCCGAGGACATCGCCGAAGAGATCTGGACCGGCACCGGCGAGGTCGAGGATCGTCTCAACGCCGAGGTCACGACACGCCTGCCCATGGGCGAGGTCCTGGGCGATTTGCCCGCGGGGATCTACGCGCTGACCGCCTCGGTGCCGGGCGCCGATCCCTACGACGAGCCGGGCGCGACGCAGTGGTTCGTGCTCTCCGACATCGGGCTGACCACGCTCCAGGGCACTGACGGGCTGACGGTCCTTGCCCGCGGGCTCTCGGACGCGGCGCCACTCGAAGGGCTCGAGGTCACGCTGCTCTCGCGCTCGAACCGCGCGCTCGGGACCGCCACGACCGACGCGCAGGGCGTCGCGCGCTTTGCCCCCGGCCTCGCGCGGGGCACCGGCGGCGCCGCGCCCGCACTGGTCATGGCCGCGCGGGGCGAGGACGATCTGTCCTTCCTGTCGCTGACCGACCCGGCCTTTGACCTCTCGGACCGGGGCGTCGCGGGCCGCGCGCCCTCGGGGCCGGTGGACGCCTTCCTCGCCACCGATCGGGGCGTCTACCGCGCGGGCGAGACGATCCACGCCACCGCCCTGCTGCGCGACGCCGAGGTTGCCGCCGTGGATGGCCTGCCGCTGACGGCGGTGCTGACGCGGCCCGACGGCGTGGAATACCTGCGCGAGGTCTCGGCGCAGGGCATGGACGCCGGGCATGTCTTCGACCTCGCGCTCGCGCCCACGGTGCCGCGTGGCACCTGGCGGCTTGCGCTTTTCGCCGACCCCGAGGCCGAGCCTCTGGTCACGCGCCCCCTCCTGTTCGAGGATTTCGTGCCCGAGCGCATCGACGTCGACCTCTCCCTGCCCGAGGGGCCGATCCGCCCGACCGCGCCGCCCGAGCTGGAGGTCGCGGTGCGCTACCTCTTCGGGGCGCCGGGCGCCGATCTGCCCGTCGAGGGGGAGCTGACCCTCTCGCCGCTCACCACGCTCGATGCGTTGCCCGGCTACCGTTTCGGCCGCCACGACGCCGAGACCGGGCCGCAGACGCGCCCCCTGCCCGCCGACCTGCGCACCGACGCGGAGGGCATGGCACGCCTCGCCCTTCCCCTGCCCGAGATCGCCGGCCAGCCGCACGAGGCCCGCGTGACCCTGCGCGTCGCCGAGGGCTCTGGCCGCCCGGTCGAGCGCAGCATCGCCCGTCCCGTCGCCCCGGATGGCCCGATCATCGGCATCCGTCCCGAGTTCGACGGCACCGTCCCCGAGGGGACCGAGGCCGCCTTCCTGCTGCAGGCCGTGGGCCCGGACCTTTCCCCGGTGCCGATGGAGGCGGAATGGCGGCTCGAGCGGGTGAACCTCCGTTACCAGTGGTACGAACTCTACGGCAACTGGAACTGGGAGCCCGTGACCACGCGCGAGACCGTCGACAATGGCATCGCCACGCTGGGCGACAGCCCGCAGCGCATCGCCGCGCCGGTCGACTGGGGCCGCTACGAGCTGGTGGTCGCACGCAGCGACGGCACGCATGTCGCCTCCTCGGTCGGGTTCGAGGCCGGCTGGTTCGCCCCCGCCGGGGCCGTCGCGACGCCCGACACGCTGGAACTCTCGCTCGACCAGCCCGCCTATGCCCCGGGCGACACCGCCCGCCTGCGGATCGTGCCGCGCGCCGCCGGGCAGGCGCTGGTAACGGTGCTGGCCGACCGCGTCATCTCGATGCGCGCGGTCGAGGTGCCCGAGGGCGAAAGCGTGATCGAACTGCCCGTGACCGACGACTGGGGCGCCGGCGTCTATGTGACGGCGCAGGTCCTGCGCCCCGCCGCGCAGGCCGAGGGCCGCGTGCCCGCGCGCAGCCTCGGGCTGGCCCATGCCGGGATCGCCCCCGGCGACCGGCAGCTCTCGGTCGCCATCGACGCGCCCGCGGAAAGCGCACCGCGCGCGCCCCTGCGGACCACGCTGCGGGTCGATGGCCTGGCCGAGGGCGAGCGCGCCCATGTCACCGTCGCCGCCGTGGACGTGGGCATCCTCAACCTCACCGGCTTCGAGAGCCCCGACCCCTCGGCGCATTACTTCGGCCAGCGGCGGCTGGGGGTCGAGATCCGCGATCTCTACGGGCGCCTCATCGACGGGCGCGACGGTGCCATGGGGCGGCTGCGCTCGGGCGGGGACGCAGGCGCGGCGATGCGCCTGCAAGCGCCCCCGCCGACCGAGGAGACCGTCGCGCTCTTCTCCGGGCCGGTCACCGTCGGGCCGGACGGCCGCGCCGAGGTCACCTTCGACATGCCCGAATTCAACGGCACCGTCCGGCTCATGGCCGTCGCCTGGAGCCCCCGCGCCGTCGGTCAGGCCGAGGCCGAGGTGCTGGTGCGCGACCCGGTCGTGATGCAAGCCTCCCTGCCGCGTTTCCTGGCCCCGGGCGACGAGACCCGGCT
This sequence comes from Salipiger mucosus DSM 16094, assembly GCF_000442255.1. Lineage (GTDB taxonomy): Bacteria > Pseudomonadota > Alphaproteobacteria > Rhodobacterales > Rhodobacteraceae > Salipiger > Salipiger mucosus. The sequence goes on from NZ_KE557275.1 coordinate 133,904, forward strand.
GCGGCTGGAGCTGACCCACGCCAAGGGCCCCGCGGGCGAAATGCCACTGGAGATCACCGCGCGCGGCATCACACTCGACCGCGCCGCGATCCCCGGGACGGTCACGCTGGCCGAGGGCGGCACCGCACGGATCGACATTCCCCTCACGGCGGAGGCCCCCGGCGACCACGCCATCGAGATCGCGCTCGGAACGCCCGAGGGCGACACCCTCACGAAGCGCCTCACCATCGGCACCCGCGCCAACGACCCGGCGCAGGGCCGCACGCGGCGGCTCGTGCTCGACCCGGGCCAGACCTTCACCCTCGACCGCGACGCGCTGGCCGGCCTGCGGCCCGGAAGCGCCGAGGTGCTTGTCTCGGCCGGGCCGCTCGCACGCTTCGATGTGCCGGGCATGCTGGCCACGCTCGACCGCTACCCCTACGGCTGCACCGAGCAGGTGACCTCGCAGGCCCTGCCGCTGCTCTCGATGGGCACGACCGCCGGGCAGCTCGGCCTTGGCACCCCGTCCCGGATCGCCGAAAAGATCGACGAGGCCATCGCGCTGGTGCTGACCCGGCAAGCCCCGAACGGCGCCTTCGGGCTCTGGCAGGCGGGATCGGGCGACGGCTGGCTCGACGCCTATGTCACCGATTTCCTGAGCCGCGCCCGCGCCGCCGGCCATGCGGTGCCCGACCGCGCCATGACCATGGCGCTCGACAACCTGCGCAACCGCATCGCCTATGCGCCCGACTTCGACAGCGGCGGCGAGGACCTCGCCTATGCCCTGCTCGTACTCGCGCGCGAGGGCGCGGCGGCGGTGGGCGACCTGCGCTACTACGCCGACGAGAAGGGCGCCGCGCTCGGCACGCCGCTGGCGCAGGCGCAGCTTGGCGCGGCGCTCGCTGCCTACGGCGACCAGGCGCGCGCCGATCGCATGTTCCGCCTCGCCGCCGCCTCGCTGGCAGCGCAGCAGGACAGGCGGCGCTGGCGCGAGGACTTCGGAACGCCGCTGCGCGACGCCGCCGGGCTGCTGACACTGGCCTCCGAGGCGCGCTCGCAGGCGGTGGACACCGCCGCCATGATCGCGCGGATCAGCGCCGCCGACCGGCCGCTCTCGACGCAGGAACAGGCCTGGTCGCTCATGGCCGCGCGGGCGCTGGTCGAGGCCCCGGGCGCCGCAGGCCTCAGCGTTGACGGTGCCCCGGTGACAGGCCCCCTCCTGCGCCGGATCAAGGGCACGGCCCTTGCCCCCATGCAGATCGCCAACACCGGCAGCGCGCCGGTGCCGCTCACGCTCACGACACTGGGCGTGCCGGCGGGCGAGACCGAGGCCGGCGGCTATGGCTACGCCATCGAACGCGCCTACTACACGATGGAGGGCACGCCCGTGACCGACCCCATAGCGCAGGGCGACCGCATGGTCGCCGTGCTGACCGTCCGCCCGGCCGAGGACACGCCCGCGCGGCTCATCGTCGACGACCCGCTGCCGGCGGGCTTCGAGATCGACAACCCCAACCTGCTGCGCGCCGGCGACATCCGCGCGCTCGACTGGCTCGACCCCACCGAGGCCCGCCACGCCGAGTTCCGCGCCGACCGCTTCCTCGCGGCCGTGGACCAGCAGGACGGCGCCCCGATCCGGCTGGCCTATGTCGTGCGTGCCGTCACCCCCGGACGCTTCCACCACCCCGCCGCTCTGGTCGAGGACATGTACCGCCCGGACTATCGCGCGACGACCGCCTCTGGCATGGTGGTGGTCCAATGACGGAAACCATCGCCACGATCCACTGGCGCGCCCTCGACCGCGACGGCGAGGACAAGTGCCGGCTCGCCCACCTCGACGGCGGCTACATGCTGGTCGGCCACGCCCGCTTCCGCGACGGCGCCGGCTGGGCCGCGCTCGACTACGTCGTCCGCATCGACGGCGGCTGGCTCACCCGCAGCGCCGACGTCACCGGCATCCACGCCGGCACCGACATCGCGCTCCGGCTCGAACGCGAGGGCGACGACTGGACCCTCAACGGGGACCCGCAACCGGAGCTTTCGGGCTGCGAGGACGTGGACTTCGCCTTCACGCCCGCGACGAACCTCATGCCGCTGCACCGCCTGCCCGAGGTCGGCAAGCTCGACACCCGCGCGGCCTGGCTGCGCCTGCCCGGACCTCAGCTCTCGCCGCTCGACCAGAGCTACCGGCGCGAGCGCGGGCAGCTCGTAGCCTACCACGCCGAGCAGACCGGCTTCGACACTCACCTCGTCACCGATGTCCACGGCTTCGTGACCTCCTATCCCGGCCTCTGGGAGGCCAATGGTGGCTAGGCTTCTCGCCCTCGTCCTGGTGCTCTGGACCCTGGCACTGGGACGGGACGCGGCGGATCGCTGGATCGACGCGACCGAATTGCCCCTGCTGGTGCAGGCCACCTCCCCCGAGGTGCGCGACCGGAACGGCGAGCTTCTGCGCGCCTATACCGTCGAGGACGGCCGTTGGCGCATGGCCGTCACGGCCGAGGCGGTCGACCCGCGCTTCACCGCAATGCTGATCGCCTACGAGGACAAGCGCTTTGCCCGTCACGCCGGGGTCGACGCATGGGCTGCCCTGCGCGCCGCCGCGCAGGGCCTCCGGCACGGGCGCATCGTTTCGGGCGCCTCGACGCTGACCATGCAGGTCGCCCGCCTGCTCGAGGAGGGCGCCACCGGCACCTGGCGCGGCAAGCTGCGGCAGGTCCGGCTGGCGCTGGCGCTCGAGAGGCGGCTCTCCAAGACGCAGATCCTGCAGCTCTACCTCGAACGCGCGCCCTACGGCGGCAACATCGAGGGGCTGCGTGCCGCCACGCTGGCCTGGTTCGGCAAGGAGCCGCGCCGCCTGACGCCCGCCGAATCCGCCCTGCTCGTGGCGCTCCCGCAGGCCCCCGAGGCCCGGCGCCCCGACCGCCACCCGCAGGCGGCCCGCGCCGCCCGAGACCGCGTTCTGACCCGCATGGCGGCGGCTGGCGTCATAGACAGCGACACCGCCCGCGCCGCCATGCGCGATCCCGCCCCCGAAAGCCGCCACCCCGTTCCCATGCTCGCGCCACACATGGCCGACCGGGCACTGGCGCAGGGGCGCGGCCGCCACGACCTCACGCTCGACGCCGGGCTGCAACGACAGCTCGAGGCGCTGGTCGCCACGCATATGACCGGCCGCGATGTCCGGCTCTCGGCGGCGCTGGTGCTGGCCGACCACCGCAGCGGCGAGATCCTCGCCTCGGTCGGCTCGCCGGACTACGCCGCGACGCGCGGGCAGGGCTTCATCGACATGACCCGGGCCCGACGCTCCCCCGGCTCGACGCTCAAGCCGCTGGTCTACGGCCTCGCCTTCGATCGCGGCCTCGCCCATCCCGAGACGCTGATCGCCGACACACCGGTGCAGTTCGGCACCTACGCGCCGCAGAACTTCGACGGCATCTTCATGGGCGAGATGCGCGCCGCCCGCGCGCTCCAGCTCTCGCGCAACGTCCCCGTCGTGCGCCTGACCGAGGCGCTGGGACCCGCGCATCTCATGACCGCGCTGCGCCGCGCCGGCATGGCCCCCGAGCTGCCCGGAGGCGCGCCCGGCCTCGCCGTCAGCCTCGGCGGTGTCGGCGTCACGCTCGAGGAGATGGTCACCCTCTACGCTGCCCTCGCGAACGGCGGCACCGCCCGCCCGCTGCGCTGGACCCCCGGCCCCGGCTTCACCACCCTCTCCGTCATCGACGCGCGGGGCCACGCAGGCCGGTCGCGAGCACCGCGCCGTCGGCCATGAGCGTGAAGGGGGGCCTGCCGCCACGCAGCTTGACCGGGACGCCGCGCGGGTCGGCGGCGAGGCGCGCG
>NZ_KE557275.1:138104-183628 GCF_000442255.1 Salipiger mucosus DSM 16094
GCGTGGCCCCGCGCGTCGATGACGGAGAGGGTGGTGAAGCCGGGGCCGGGCGCGGGCGCCAGGAGCTGGGGGCCACGCCGCCCGCGTCTCGGTCGAGCTCCGCTGACCTTTCATCTTTCCGAAAATACGCCGGGTGAATTCGCCGCAGGCGAAGAGGGCGGAGCCCTCCACCCACCCCACGGCACGGCTCACTCGCCGGGCAGGTCGCCTGTCCCGAACCCTTCGTTCAGCACCCGCACCTCGCGCTGCGGGAAGGGGATCGAGATGCCGTTCTCGCGGAAGGCATCCCAGAGCGCGAGGTAGACGTTGCCGCGGATATTCGTGAGCCCGCCCGTCGGGTCCGAGATCCAGAACCGCAGGATGTAGTCGACCGAACTGTCCCCGAACCCCACGATATGACAGACCGGCGGACGGTCGTGCAGCACGCGGGTCACGCCCTTGGCGGCCTCGATGGCGACCCGGCGCACGAGATGCGGATCGTCGCCGTAGGCCGTGCCGAAATAGATGTCGAGCCGCACGAAATCGTTGGAATGCGACCAGTTCACCACCTGCCCGGTGATCAGATCCTCGTTCGGGATCAGGTATTCCTTGCCGTCCCGCGTGGTGATCGAGACATAGCGCGCGCCCAGGCTGTTGATCCAGCCGAAGGTCTCGCCCAGCGAAATCACGTCGCCGGGCTTGATCGACTTGTCGAGCAGGATGATCACGCCCGACACGAGGTTCGACACCACCTTCTGCAGGCCGAAGCCCAGCCCGACGCCGATGGCTCCCGAAAGCACCGCGAGGCCGGTCAGGTCCACGCCCACCAGCCGCAGCCCCAGGAAGAAGGCCGCGCCGTAGAGCACCACCTGCAGGATCTTGACCGCCAGCACCTGCATCGAGGGCGAGATCTCGGCGTTGCGCCGGATGCGCTCGGCCGAGGTCACCGACAGGAACCGCGCCAGCGCGATGAGCGCGGCCACCAGGACGATCGCCTGCACCAGCAGCCAGGCCGACAGGCGCACCTCGCCCAGCGACACGGCGATCCCGTCCAGCAGCGTCTGCGTCTCGTCGGTCAGCCCCAGGATCTCGAGCGTGACCCAGGTCCAGGCCCCGTAGCGCACGAGGCTGCGCAGCAGCGCGTTGCCGATCAGCCGCGTCGCGAAGGTCACGAAGAGCCAGGCCGTGGCCAGCTGCGCGATGATCGCGAGGACATAGGACCGCGAGGGCCATGTCCATTCCCGCATCGCCAGCACCACCAGCCACAGCAGCACGACGTAGACGATCATCCGCATGCGGCGATGCACGATGATGAGCACCCGCAACCGCCAGCGCGGCCAGCCGTCCCGCCCGCGCAGCCAGTCGTGGAACCGCGGCCGCACGCCGGCCGCGATGACATGCGCCAGCGCGAAGAGCCCCGCGGCAATCAGAAGCTGGTAGAGGTTCCACTCGCGCGTCAGGATCTGCAGGTAGAAATCTCCCCAGTGGAGAAGATCCTGCAGCATGGCCTGCAACAACTCGAGCGGAGGTTGCTGGTCCGGCGGATGCGGGTTCATGACAGGTCGCGCGCGATCATGTCGCCAGAGTTGCACCGCCGCGGAACCGGGGGCAAGACCGTCCGTCCGGCCCCGGGTCCCGCGACGACGCGGCTCAGAAGCGTTCGAGCAACCGCTCGAGGTATTCCAGCTCTTCCTCGGGGCGCTCGCCCTCGCCCGAGCGGCGCCGGATCTCGTCCAGCAGCTCGCGCGCGCGGCGGTAGACGTCCTCGCCCTGCAGCATGGTCTCGTCGGTCCCGAGCTGCCCGTTCGAGCCCGCGTTGCGCCCCAGCGGATCGCGCTGCTGGCCGGGGTTCGTGCCCTGCGCCTGCCCCTGCGCGCCCTGGTTCTGCTGCTGGCCCTGCTGCGCCAGCGCCTCGCCGAGGTTGCGCATGCCCTCGCGCAGCGCCTCCATGGCCTGTGACTGGTCGTCGATGGCCCCCGGAAGATCGTCCTGCCGCAGCGCCTCCTCGGCGCCCTCCATCGCCTCCTCGGCGCGGCGCAGCGCCTCGCGCGCGGCCTCGCCCGGCTCGGTGCCGGCGCCGGGCAGGTTCTGCTGCTGGCGGTTCAGCTCGTCGCGCAGCGCCTGCTGGCGGTCGGCCAGGTCCTGCTCGAGCGACTGCTCGCCGCCCCGGCCCTGCTGGCCCTGCCCCGGCTGCTGCCCCGAGCCCTGGCCCATGCCCTGCCGCTGGCCCTCGCCGTCGCGGCCCTGCTGGCCCTCGCGGCCCTGGCCCTGTTGCCCCTGCTGGCCCTGGTTCTGACCCTGCTGCTGGCCCTGCTGGCCGTTCTGCCCCTGCTGACCGGGGTTGAACTGCTCCTGCAGGTCGCGGAAGGCCTCGTCCGACAGGCCCTGCTGGTCGCGCAGCGTCTCGGCAAGGCCGTCCATGGCCTGCTCGCCGGGCGACTGGCCCTGCCCCTGGCCCTGGGTGACCTGCATGTTCTCCATCATCTGCCGAAGCTGCTCCAGCGCCTCCTGCGCCTCGGCCATGCGGCCCTGCTCCATCAGCTCCTGGATGCGGTCCATCATGCGCTGCAGGTCGTTCTGGCTCATCTCCATGGAGTTCTGGCTCTGCGCCATGTCCTGGTTCTGGTCAGGGTTCTGCTGCTGCTGCCGCGACAGCTGGCGCAGGTAGTCGTCGGTCGCCTCGCGCAGCTCCTGCATCAGCTCGGCGATCTCCTCCTCCGAGGCGCCGTTCTTCATCGCCTCGGTCAGCCGGTCCTGCGCCCGCTGCAGCCGCTCCAGCGCGTCGGCAAGATCGCCTTCCTCGAGGATCAGCGCGAGATCCCACATCGCCTGCGCCAACTCGTCCTGCTGCTCGGGCGTCATGCCCTGCGCCTCAAAATCCTCGAGCCGCGCCAGGATCGTGCGCATCCGCAGATAATGCACCGCCGAGCGGAAGATGTCGTCGGGCCGGTGCCGCACCGCCCGCAGGATCTGCGAGATATCGTCCGCGTTTTCGCGGTTCCACAGCAGCGCCCGGCGCTGCTCGATCAGCGCTGCCGCCAGCGGATCGAAGAACCGCCGCCCGGGCAGCGTGATCACCTCGCCCGCGTCCTCGCCGGTCTGCCCGGCCTCGTCCTGCACCGTAAGGTTCAACCGCACCGGCAGGTTCGCCCAGGGATGCTCCGAGAAGTTGCCCACCAGCGTCTCGGTGAACTCCGCCCGGTCGCCCGCGATGGGCATGGGCAGCGGCACCTCGATCGCGGCGCGCTCCTCGGGCGCGATCTCCAGCCCGTAGCGCCGGTCGACCTCGTCCAGCGCCAGCGTGATCCGCGCCGTGCCCGCCACGACGCCGTAGTCGTCACGCGCGGTGAAGGGAATCTGCGCCTCGCCCTCGTAGCTGACCTCGATCTCGCCCTCGCGCGCCACGCTGGGTGCCGCGTCCGGCGTCATCGCGATCTCCCAGGCGCGGCCGCCCGGCCCCTCGACCGCCAGCCGCCCCGAGCGCACCACGGCAAACTCCTGCGCCGTCTCCTGCGCCTGTTCCTCGTTCTCCAGCGGCCGGCCCGAGACGCTCTCCTCGACGCTCAGCGCGCCCACCTCGCCGTACATGCGCAGCGTGATCTGCGCGCCCTCGGGCACGTCGATGCCGGGCGCGGTGATGTCGTTGAGGTAGACCGCCGGCATCCGGGTATAGCCCGGCGGCTCCATCCAGCCCTCCCACGCGGGCCCCGCCGCGAGATCCGGGCCGCTCGGCCCCATCGCCGTCACCGAGGAGACCCGCAGGAACGAGCCGAAGACCAGCGCCACCAGCAGCGCCAGCAGCGCGACGTAGCGCAGCGCGAAGGGATCGGCGCGCGAGACCTTCAGGTCGGGCTCGACCGCGCGGGCCCTGGCCAGCCGCGCGCGCATCCGCGCCTGGTGCGCGACCCAGACGGCATGCGAGCCCATGTCGCCCGCACCCACGGCCTGGTCGTCCATCGCGGCCTGGATCGGGTTGCCGCGCATCGTCCCGTCGAGCCGCGCCACCGCCTCGGCCCGGCGCGGCCAGTGCAGGCGCCGCACCCCGTACCACAGCGCCCAGAGCGCCCCGCCCGCAAAGACCGCGGCCCCGGCCCAGACCCATTCCACCGCAACAAGGTCCTGCACGCCCAGCATCAGCATGGCCAGCGCGGCGATGAGCACCGACCACAACGGCCAGAAGGCCCGCGTGATCCGCTCGGCGGCCATGCCCCAGAGCGTGAGGCGCAGCGGCCACTTGATGGGTGTCAGGATGTCGGCGCGGTCGGGCTCGGTCGAGGCCATGGGGTCTCCCTGCGGTCCGGGTGGCCGCCGGGAGGATGCCCTACAGCCACTCGGGCAGCGTATCGCGCTTTATCATGTCGTCAAAGGACGGTCGCGGACGAATGACGGCGAATTGATCGTCTTTCACCATGACCTCGGGGGTCAGTGCCCGCGTATTGTACTCGCTCGACATCACCGCGCCGTAGGCGCCCGCCGAGCGGAAGACCACGCGATCCCCCGCCGACAGCGTCGGCATCGTGCGGCCGCGGGCAAAGGTGTCGCCGCTCTCGCAGACCGGGCCCACCACGTCGTAGGGCACCTGCTCGGCCCCCGCTTCGGGCTCGACCACGGGCACGATGTCGTGGTGCGCGTCGTACATCGCCGGGCGGATCAGGTCGTTCATGGCCGCGTCGAGAATCAGGAAATCCCGCCCCTCGCCCTGCTTCACGTAGATCACCTCCGAGACCAGAACCCCCGCGTTGCCCGCGATCAGCCGCCCCGGTTCGATCTCGATCTCGCAGCCCAGGTGCCCCAGCTCGCGCTCGATCAGCGCGCCGTACTCCACCGGCAGGGGCGGCGCCTCGTTGCTGCGCGTGTAGGGAATCCCGAGGCCCCCGCCCAGGTCCAGCCGCGTGATCTCGTGCCCGTCGCCGCGCAGCACCTCCGTCAGCTCGGCCACCTTGCGGTAGGCCAGCGCAAAGGGCTCGAGGTCCGTCAGCTGAGAGCCGATGTGCACGTCGATGCCCACCACCTTCAGACCCGGCAGCGCCGCCGCCTCGGCATAGACCTCGCGCGCTCGCGAGATCGGGATGCCGAACTTGTTCTCGCTCTTGCCGGTGGCGATCTTGGCATGGGTCCTGGCGTCCACGTCCGGGTTCACCCGGACCGTGATCGGCGCCTCCACGCCCAGCGAGACCGCCACCTCCGAGATCACCCGCATCTCGGGCTCGCTCTCGACGTTGAATTGCCGGATGCCGCCCTCCAGCGCCATGCGGATCTCCTCGCGCGTCTTGCCGACGCCGGAAAACACGATTCGCTCGCCCGGAACGCCGGCGGCCTTCGCCCGCGCGTATTCCCCGCCCGAGACCACGTCCATGCCCGCGCCCGCCTCGGCCAGCGTGCGCAGGATCGCCTGGTTGCTCGCCGCCTTCATCGCGTAGCACACCAGGTGCGGCCCCCAGGCCAGCGCCTCGTCGAAAAGCTGGAAGTGCCGCAGCAGCGTCGCCGTCGAATAGAGGTAGAACGGCGTGCCGACCGTGGCCGCGATCTCGGCCACGGGCACGTCCTCGGCATAGAGCTGCCCGTCACGATAGAGAAAATGGTCCAAGCCGGCCTCCGCTTCCTTCGGCGCCGCAGATAGCGCAGGGGCGGCGATCACGCCAGTCCCCCGGCTTCTTCTTGTTCCAAATACGCAAACCCGCCCTCGGCGCCGCGCGCCGTCAGACCGGGCGCGACCGGAACCACAGGTAGAGCGGAAAGCCGCAGCTCACCCCGATGCAGAAGGTCGCCGGGATCGCCAGCAGCGCCACCCAGTTGCGGCGCAGGGCCACCTCGGCCAGGATCCACAGCGTCAGCGTCACCGCCGCGATGGTCAGGTCCCAGGTCAGCCCGGTGGTCGAGGCATTGACGTACCAGGCGTCGATCATTCCGCCCAGGTCCCAGCCGTTGCCCGCCAGCCAGGTGATGAACCAGTACATCGGATGCACCGCGCCCCAGGCCGCCAGCACCAGCCAGAGATGCCGCAGCCGCGGGCTCACGGGCTGTGGATCCCGATCTCCGCGGTGCCGCTCACCGAAATGTCGATCGGCCGCCGGGGTTCGGGCCGCTCCGGCTCGCCGTCGGCGCCGCAGGCCGCCAGCAGTCCCAGCACGCAGATCGCGAGAAGTGGTCTCATCCCAGGGTCTCCTTCCAGCGCGTCACCTGCTCGAGCACCCGCACCGGGGCCGTGCCCCCGTAGCTCGTGCGGCTCGCCACGGAATTATGCACGCCGAGCACGTCGAAGACACCCTCGGTGATGGCATCGTGAACGCCCTTCATGTCCTCGAGCGTCAGGTCCGGCAGATCGCAGCCCCTCTGCTCGGCCAGCGCCACCAGCGCGCCGGTCGCGTGATGCGCCTCGCGGAAGGGCAGCCCGGTCTCGCGCACCAGCCAGTCGGCGAGATCCGTCGCGGTGGAAAAGCCCGAAGCGGCGGCCGCCTCGAGCGCCTCGCGGTTGGCCGACATGTCGCGCACCATGCCCTCCATCGCGGCCAGCGCCAGCATCAGGTTGTCGGCGGCGTCGAAGACCTGCTCCTTGTCCTCCTGCATGTCCTTGGAATAGGCCAGCGGCAGCCCCTTCATCACCGTCATCAGCGCCACGTTCGCCCCGAAGATCCGGCCGATCTTGGCACGGATCAGCTCGGCGGCGTCGGGGTTCTTCTTCTGCGGCATGATCGAGGAGCCGGTCGAGAACCGGTCCGAGAGCGTCACGAAGCGGAACTGGGCCGAGGACCAGATCACCAGCTCCTCGGCGAAGCGGCTCAGGTGCATCGCGCAGATGCTGGCCACCGACAGGAACTCGAGCGCGAAGTCGCGGTCGCTCACCGCGTCGAGCGAGTTGGCCGTCGGCCGGTCGAAGCCCAGCGCCTCGGCCGTCATGTGCCGGTCGATGGCGAACCCGGTGCCCGCCAGCGCGGCCGAGCCCAGCGGGCTCTCGTTCATCCGCGCCCGCGCGTCGCGCACCCGGCTCAGGTCTCGGGCGAACATCTCGACGTAGGCCAGCATGTGGTGGCCCCATGTCACCGGCTGCGCGGTCTGCAGGTGGGTGAAGCCCGGCATCACCCAGTCGGCCCCCGCCTCGGCCTGGCCGACGAGCGCGCGCATCAGCGCCAGCAGCCCGCTCTCGGCCGCGTCGAGCTGGTCGCGCACCCACAGCTTGAAATCCGTCGCCACCTGGTCGTTGCGCGACCGCGCGGTGTGCAGCCGGCCCGCGGGCTCGCCCACGATCTGCTTGAGCCGCGCCTCCACGTTCATGTGGATGTCTTCCAGCGCGGTCGAGAAGACGAAGCGCCCGTCGTCGATCTCTGACAGTACCGTGAGCAGCCCTTCCTTGATCGCCGCCGCATCGCTATCACTGAGGATGCCCGTGGCGGCCAGCATGTCGGCATGGGCTCTCGAGCCGGCGATGTCCTGCGCCGCGAGCCGCTTGTCGAAGCCGATGGAGGCGTTGATCGCCTCCATGATCGCATCCGGCCCCGCGGCAAAGCGGCCGCCCCACATCTGGTTCGAGGTCTTGTCCGTCATGCTCTGCCTTTCCGGAGGGAAGATGAAGAAACTGGCTCTCGCGCTCCTCTATACCGCCGCCACGGTCCTTGCAATTCCGGCCCATGCCGATGTCGAGGCCGCGCAGGCGCTGCGCGACGGTGACATGAAGAAGCTCAATTTCCACGCCGAGGCGAAACCGGCCGGCACCAATGCCTTCGAGTCCTTCGACGGCGACCCGCTGACGCTCGAGGACTGGCAGGGGAAATGGGTGCTGGTGAATTTCTGGGCCACCTGGTGCGCCCCCTGCCGCGAGGAGATGCCGGCCCTGGCGCAGCTTCAGACCGACATGGGCGGCGAGGATTTCGAGGTCGTGACCGTCGCGGCCGGGCGCAACCCCAAGCCCGCCATGACGAGTTTCTTCGACGAGATCGCCGTCGACAACCTGCCGCTCCACCGCGACCCCAAATCGGCGCTCGCCCGCGAGATGGGCGTGCTGGGCCTGCCGATCACCGTGATCCTGAACCCCGAAGGCGAGGAAGTCGCGCGCCTTCAGGGCGATGCCGACTGGGCCTCGGACGAGGCGCGCGCGGTGATCGGGGCGCTGATCGGCGCCGGGGGCTGATCCCGGCGCCCGCGCTCAGCGCAGCGCCATCAGGATTCGTCGTGACCGGATGCGGCGACCGCTCCGGTGATCGCGCCGCCATCCCGAAAGCGCCGCGCCGATGCGGTCCAGCTCCAGCGCCCCGGTCGCGATCCGCCCGTCGAGGCCCCATTCCTTCCAGGCAAGGCCGCCGGGCGTCTCCAGCGTCACCCGGCGGCGCAGTTCGCGGAAGCCCTCGGGATGCAGGATGACGTAATCGCAGACCCCCGCCGTCCGTGCGCAGCGGAAGGGCTCGAACCGCGTGACCGCGCCCCCGGCCGAGACCTCGCGCACCACCTCGCCGCGCTGGGTCGTGTAGTAGCTGCCGGCAAAGACCACCCGGGCCTCGCGCCCCTCGTAGGTGTCGAAGCGGAAAAGCCCGCCTTCGCGCCCGCGCGCGACATGGCTGACGACGCCGCCGTCCTCGTCCTCGATCACCATGAGCGAGCCCGGCGCCATGCGCATGGTCTGCCAGGCGATATCGGCACGCGCGGCCCCGGCGACTGCCAGGGCGGCAAGCAGGACGGCAACACGGCGCATCACGACGCGACCTCCGGCAAGTGGGCCCCCACCCACGCCGCCGAATGTGTCGAAAAATTGACGCAAAGCAAGAGATTTGCCGGATTTCGGCCACATATCACCAGGCCGGGCCAACAATGCTGTCCGCCTCGTCGAATCGTTTCCGTTCCGGCATCACGGACGGGACAGGACCCGTCGCGTCAGATCAGGAAATCGTCCGCAGTCAGGTCCATGATGCCCGTCAGCTGGATCTCGAAATCGGCGATTGCATCGCCATCGACGTCCGCCTCGACAATCGTGTTGCCGCCCTCGTGCCGGTAGCCCAGCTCGCCCGCCGTTCCGCTGAGGCCCTCGATGCCCACGAAGTCGAAGGCCTGCTTGAAGCCCTGCGTCGTGTCCGCGTCGAACCGTCTGATCTCGATCCGGTCCTCGCCGGAGACGAAATCGGTGATGACGTCGCGGTTGCCCGCGCCGGGCCGGGATTCGGCGATGTTGAAGTAGATGTAGCGGTCGCGCCGGTCCTCCTGGTCGCCCCCGGTCATCGTGTCCGCGCCCATCCCGCCGTAGAAGGCATCCGCCCCGTCCTCGCCGAAGAGCAGGTCGTCGCCCTGCCGCCCGTAAAGCCGGTCCGACAGCCCGCCGGCGTAGAATTCGTTGTGCCCGTTGTCGCCGCGCAGCTGGTCGACGGTGCCCCCGGTCCGAAAGACCTCGATGCCGGAAAATGTATCGCCCACCGCGTCGCCGTACATGTAGACATCGTTGAGCAGGTCCACCCGCACCGAACGGGACGCGCTCTCGTAGCTGACGGTGTCCTCTCCGGCCCCGCCGATGAAGTGATCGGCCCCCGCTCCGCCGTCGAGCACATCGTCGCCGGCATAACCCCGAAGGGTGTCATCACCGGCCCCGCCCGTGATCCGGTCGTCGAAAAGCGTGCCACGCAGCACCTCGGAGGCCTCCGTGCCCTCGAAGCTGTAGAAATCCGCGAGCGGCGAGGCGCCAAGGAGCGTTCCGGACACGCCCAGCGTGGCGAGGAAGGTGGCCCCGCCCGCATCGGGATCGAGCCGGTAGACGTTATCGCCGGTATAGCCGATCGGCCCCGCGTCATCGCGGCTCAGACCCGGAATCGCGGCCAGCCCCGAGACGACGCGCGACAACTCGGCGCCCGTGTCCGCGTCGAGCCGCAGCAGATCGCCGCCCGCGGCACTCAGCAGAATGACGCCGTCCTCGACCAGCAGATCGCCCGAGGACGTGACCCCGTCGGGCAGCGTGACGGTGCGCACCACCGCGTCCGACGCGGGATCGACAACGGCCACCTCCGAGACGTTCTCGAAGCCGACGTAGAGCAGGCCCGCCTCGTCCACCGCCAGCGCGTTTGCATCCTGCCCCGCAAAGCTCGCAATCGGCCCCGACCCGAAAACGCCCCCCGCCAGGCTGGCGCGGTAGAGCGTCGTGTAGTCCAGCAGGTAGAGCGTACCGTCCAGCCCGACGGCGACGTCGGTCACCGTGCCCGCCACCTCCGACATGTCGGCAATCAGCGTCGTGACATCGCCCGTGCCCTCGGCGACGCGGTAGAGCGTCGACGGCGTGACGAGAAGGGAATCCATGGAACATCTCCGGCCATCGGGACGCAGGATCGCGCCCCGGCGGCCAACATGCCCAGGATTGTGTCAACTTGAAGGCAAAGGTTAACGGCAGTGGCGCTCAGCCGACCTCGTGGACCTCCACGATGTTGCCGTCCGGGTCGTAGAAGAAGATCTGCCGCCAGCCCTGCACGGCGGCGTTCTCCCAGTCGGAGTAGGGAATGCCCTCGGCCTCGAGATGCGCCTTGAAGGCCGCGAGATCGTCGGTGCGGTAGGCGATGTGGCCCTTCACGAGCGGGTTCACGATCTGCCCGGTCTTGAAGCCCGCCAGCACGTCCTTCTGCGCGAGGTGCAGCTGCACCGCTCCGTCCCAGACGAACCCCACGTCGCCGGAATAGCCCTTGGTCTTCTCCAGCACGGGAATGTCCTCCTCGGTCTCGTCGAGGCAGAGAACCCGCCGGTAGAACTCGGTCATCTCCTCCACCTTCTCGGTGGAGAGATTGACGTGGTGCAGCTTGAGCTTCATGCGATATGTCCTCCCGCGGGGAAGACTGCGGCGCGGCCCCCCGCGATGCAAGCCCGTCAGCGGCAGTAGGCCCCGCCGCGATAGCGCGCCGTGTCGAAATGCAGGTGATCGGCGTGGTAGCCGTCCGACCCCGGCCCCAGCACCGTGCCGAAGATCCCGCAGGCGTCAGAGTGGACGCGGCGCAGCATGGGGCCGTCGCGGCTGGTGCCCCAGCCGCCCAGAACCGTGACCTCGCCCCCGTTGCGCAGCGTGAAGCCCGAGATGTCGATGGCCCGGCCCTTTCCGTGTTCGCTGATCTTGGCGCCGCGCTGGTTGTTCCGCGTCCGGCAGGCGTAATGCGCCGCCACCCGGATCCGTGCCACGCCGCCACCGCGCTGCCCGACCGCCGGTTTCAGCGAGCGATTGATCCATGTCTTGAGGGCGCCCGCCGTGCGGCAGTCCATCACCGGCTGCTGGGTAAAGCCCACGCCCGCGACCGACCGCAGCCTCACGGCCTTCTGGATTCCGCAGCCACCGATGCGGCCGGGGACGTAGCCCAGCGCCTCGCCCTGGATCGAGATATCGCCGCAGACCGCGCCGCGGCGCGCCTCGCGGCGTTTCGCCATGGCCTTCTGCACCACGGCCGGCGGTCTCAGGAAGGGCCGCAGCGAGGCGCCGATCGCCTGCGGCGAGCGCGTCGCAAAAGCCTGCGCCCGCGCGATCGACAGCGCCGCCGTCTCGGGCACGAACCCCGGCACGCCGGCGGCCTTCAGCTCCTGCGCCAGCCGCGCCTCGGCCAGGGTGCCCGACATCTCGGCAGGCCGCAGACGCGGACGGCGCTCGGGCCCCGCGGCGGGCGCTTCGGCGGCATCCGCCGCCACGACGGTCTCGCCCCGCGCGACGGGGCGTGTCGATTGCTCCGGCGCCCGTGCCGCGACCGCCCCCGCAAGGGTCAGGCCGAGCATCAGGGCAACCGCGAACCGCATCATGTCTCCGTCTTGATCCGTCCGAAATCGGGCGCGTCGGTGTCCTGGCCGGCCTGAAGGATGCCGCGCCGGATCTCCCGCGTATGGGTAAAGTAGTCGAAGAGGGTCTCGCCGTCACCCGTCCGGATCGCCCGCTGCAGGGCAAAGAGCTCCTCGGTGAAGCGGCCGAGGATCTCCAGCGTCGCCTCCTTGTTGGTCAGGAAGACGTCGCGCCACATGGTCGGATCGCTCGCCGCGATGCGGGTGAAGTCGCGGAAACCGGCGGCCGAGAACTTGATGACCTCCTGGTCCGAGACCCGCCGCAGGTCGTCGGCCACGCCCACCATGGTATAGGCGATGAGGTGCGGGATATGGCTCACCACCGCGCAGACGAGATCGTGATGCTCGACATCCATGCGCTCGGTATTGGCGCCCAGCGCCCGCCAGAAGGCCTCGAGCCGCGCGACCGCGGCCTCGTCGGCGCTCTCCGGCACGATCAGGCACCAGCGGTTGTCGAAAAGCTGCGCAAAGCCCGCCTCGGGGCCGGAATGCTCGGTCCCCGCCATGGGGTGGGCGGGCACGAAATGCACGCTCTCGGGCAGGTGCGGGCCGACCGCCTCGATCACGGCCTTCTTGACCGAGCCCACGTCGGTCACGGTCGCGCCGGGCTTGAGATGCGGTGCGATGGTCTCGGCCACCCGGCCCATGACGCCCACCGGGGTCGCCAGCACCACCAGATCGGCGTCCTTCACGACCTCTTCGAGGCTGTCGCAGATGCTGTCGCACAGCCCGATGCGGCGCGCGGTCTCGCGCGTCTCGGCCGAGCGCGCATAGCCCGCGACATGGCCCTGCATGCCGGCCCGCCGCATGGCCCAGAACATCGACGATGCGATCAGGCCCAGCCCGATCAGCGCGACGCGGGGATAGCTCATCGCGCACCTGCCTTGAACAGCCCGATGCAATGCGCCACCCGGCGGCACGAGGCCTCGTCGCCCACGGTGATGCGCAGCGCCGCGGGCAGCTTGTAGCCCGTCACCCGCCGCACGAGGATGCCCTGCCCCTGCAGGTAGGTGTCGCAGGCGGCGGCCTCCTCGGCATCGGCGAAGCGCGCCAGCACGAAGTTGGCGGTCGAGGCATCCGAGGGCACGCCGTGCTCGGCCAGTGCCTCGGCCAGCCAGGCCCGCAGGCGGGTGTTCTCGCTGCGCGACTTCTCGACGTAGGCGCTGTCGCGCACCGCCGCCTCGGCGGCGGCCAGAGCCACGCCGGAGAGGTTGAATGGCTGGCGGATGCGGTTCAGCACGTCGATGATCTCGCGCGGGCCGTAGCCCCAGCCGACGCGCATGCCCCCCAGCCCGTAGAGCTTCGAGAAGGTGCGCGTCATCACCACGTTGTCGCGCGCATGCACCAGCTTGGCCCCGCCGTCGTAACCCTCGACATACTCGGCATAGGCGCCGTCGAGCACCAGCAGCGCCCGCTCGGGCAGGTTCGCGGCCAGCCGCTCGATTTCCGAGAGGCCGATCATCGTGCCGGTGGGGTTGTTCGGGTTGGCGATGAAGACCAGGCGCGTGCGCTCGGTGCAGGCCTCCAGGATGCTGTCCACGCAGACCACGCGCTCGCGCTCGGGCACCTCGACGGGCGTGGCACCGACCGCATGGGCGAGGATGCGGTACATGGCAAAGCCGTGCTCGGTGTGAATCACCTCGTCGCCGGCGCCGGCATAGGCATGGCACAGGAACTGCAGCACCTCGTCCGAGCCGACGCCGCAGATGATGCGGTCGGCCTCGAGGCCATGCGCCTCGGCGATGGCCTCGCGCAGCGCGGCGTGATCGGTGGGCGGGTAGCGATGCATCTCGTGCAGGCTGCGGCGCACGGCCTCCTGCGCGGCCGGCGAAGGGCCGTAGGGGTTCTCGTTCGAGCTGAGCTTGACGATGTTCGACACGCCCTCGACGCTGGATTTCCCGCCGACGTAGAGCGAGATTTCCATGATGCCGGGCTGCGGTTCGATGCCTGCCATGTCGCGCCTCCAGATGGTCCGCGACCTTCTACAGCGCGTGCGCCGCCGACGCCACCCTTCGCGGCACCGCGCGCGCCCAGCAAGAAAATTCGTCCGAATATTCTTGGCGCCCGGCCTCAGACGACGACGTCCAGCCGCTCCTGCTCGCCCACGCCGAAGACCCGCTTGTAGCGCGCGATCTCCTCGGCCGGGCCCATCGCCTTGTTGGGATTGTCCGACAGCTTGACCGTCGGGTTGCCGCCCGCACTCACCGCCTTGCAGACAAGGCTGAAGGGCGAGAGCCGGTCGTCCTCCGTCAGACCGCGGAAATCGTTGGTCAGCAGCGTGCCCCAGCCGAAGGACACCCGCACGCGCCCGGAAAACCGCCGGTAAAGGTCGAGGATCTTCTCCTCGTCCAGCCCGTCCGAGAAGATCACCAGCTTCTTGCGCGGGTCCTCGCCCCGGGCCTCCCACCAGGCGATGGCCGTCTCGGCGCCCTTGACCGGGTCGCCGCTGTCGATGCGGATGCCGGTCCAGCCCGCCAGCCAGTCCGGCGCCCGCTCGAGGAACCCCTCGGTGCCGTAGGTGTCGGGCAGGATGATGCGCAGGTTGCCGTCATGCTCGCGGTGCCAGTCGGCCAGCACGTCGTAGGGCGCGCGCGCGAGCGCCGCGTCGTCCTCGGCCATCGCGGCATAGACCATCGGCAGCTCGTGCGCGTTGGTGCCGATCGCCTCGAGATCACGGTTCTTGGCGATCAGGCAGTTCGAGGTGCCGGTGAACCCCTCGCCCAGCCCCTCGGTCATGGCCTGCACGCACCAGTCCTGCCAAAGAAAACTGTGCCGCCGGCGCGTGCCGAAATCGGCGATGCGCAGGCCCGGCACCTCGCGCAGGCGTTCGACCTTTTCCCAAAGCTTGGTGGTCGCGCGCGCGTAGAGCACCTGCATCTCGAACTTCTTCATGTCGTGCAGGACGGCGCGGCCGCGCAGCTCCATCAGCACCGCCAGCGCCGGGATCTCCCAGAGCATCACCTCGGGCCAGCTGCCCTCGAAGGTCAGCTCGTACTGGTCGCCCACGCGCTCGAGGTGGTAGGGCGGCAGGCGCAGGTTCTCGAACCATTCCATGAAGTCCGAGCGGAACATCTGCCGCTTGCCGTAGAAGGTGTTGCCGCGCAGCCAGGTGGACTCGCCCCGCGACAGCGAGAGCGAGCGGATGTGGTCGAGCTGCTCGCGCAGCTCGCCCTCGTCGATCAGACGGGCCAGCGGAACATGGGACGAGCGGTTGATCAGGCTGAAGGTGACCTGGATGTCCCGGTGATTGTGGAACACCGACTGGCACATCAGCAGCTTGTAGAAGTCCGTGTCGATCAGCGAGCGGACGATCGGGTCGATCTTCCACTTGTGGTTCCAGACTCTTGTCGCGATGTCCAAATCGGGGCCTCGTGCGCTTCGGGTCGATCCGGTGATACGGCATCCGGCGGCGAAGGGCCAACCTGTTTCTCCGGGCCCGCCCTGCCCCGGCCGTCCGCCGCGCCGGCGCGCGCCAGCGCCTCGAGCAGGGCGGCCTTGCGCAGCGGCTTGGCAAGGAAATCGTCCATGCCGGCCTCGAGGCAGGCCGCGCGGTCCGAGGCAAAGGCATTGGCGGTCAGCGCGATGATCCGGGGCTGGGGGATCGCCATCTCGCGGATGAGGCGCGTCGCGGCCAGCCCGTCGAGCTCGGGCATCGCCATGTCCATGAGAACCACGTCCGGCGGCGCGGCCTGCACCGCATCGGTCGCGGCACGGCCGTCTGCGGCCTCGGCGATGGTGACCGGCTGGTCGCGCAGGAAGCGCCGCACCAGCAGGCGGTTCGTCGCGTTGTCCTCGGCCAGCAGCAGGCGCATCGGCGGCACCCGTCCGCCGGCAACGCCCAGCCGGTCGAGGTGGTCGCGCACCGCCCCAGGCGGCGCCCGGCCCAGCCGCACCGTCAGCTCGAAACAGGCGCCAGGCGCCTCGTTGTCGATCAGCGTCAGGTCGCCGCCCATCCGCCGCGCGAGCTGGCGCGAGATCGCAAGACCCAGCCCCGTGCCGCCCAAGGGCCGCGTGTTGCCATTATCGGCCTGCTCGAACTGGTCGAAGATCCGCTCCGCCCGCGCCGGCGCGATGCCGGGTCCGGTGTCGGAGACCCGCAGTGTCAGCAGGTGGCCGTCCTCGTCCGAGGCGATCCCGGTGCCGAGGGTAACACCCCCGGCCTCGGTGAATTTCACCGCGTTTCCCAGCAGGTTGATGAGCACCTGCCGCAGCCGCCCGCTGTCGCCGCGCACCGCCTCGGGCAGGGCCGCCTCGTGGCAGAGGTCCAGAAACAGCCCCTTCTCGCGGGCCTGCGGGCGCAGCAGGTCGATCGCGTCGCGGATGCAGGCCGCGGGCGAGAAGGGCTCGGAGACGATCGGCATCTTGTCGGCCTCGAGCCGGGAGTAGTCGAGGATGTCGTTGATGATCTTCAGCAGCGCCTCGGCCGAGGTGCGGATGGTGTCGGCATAGAGTCCCTGGTCGCGGGTGAGCGCGGTCTCGGTCAGCAGGTCGACCATGCCGATGATCCCGTTCATCGGTGTGCGGATCTCGTGGCTCATGGTGGCGAGAAAGGCCGCCTTGGCGCGCGCCGCCTCCTCGGCCCGCGCCTTGGCCTCGGCCAGGTCCTCGGCGTGGTGGCGGGCCTCGGTCACGTCGCGTTCGGTGACGATGATCCGCTCGATCCCTCCGGCCTCCGCGGCGATGGGCACCACGACCGTATCCACCCAGATCTCGCGACCGTCGCGGGTGACGCCCCGCATCTCGCCCCGCCAGCTCTCGCCCGAGAGCATGGCCCGCGCGATCCGGCGCAGGCGGCTCGGATCCCCGTCGGGTAGGCCCGCAAGATCGACCGGATGACGACCCACGGCCTCTGCCACGGAATGGCCGCGCAGCCGCGTGAACCCCTCGTTCACCCATTGGATCCGGCCCCGCGGATCGCAGAGCATTATGCTGTCGCTGGCGTGCCGCGCCACAAGCGCGAGCCGCCGCGCCTCGGCCTGCTTGTCGCGCAGCTCGGCGTTGGCGCGGGCCAGCGCCTGCTGGCCCTCGAGCAGACGGCGGCTGTCCTCGGTCCGACGGCGCTCCGCGCCCTCGACGAAACGCAGGAAGACCGCCGCGATGAACCCCAGCATCGCGAGGCCCACCGCGTCGTAGACCAGCCCGCGCCCCGTCTCGCCGGTGACGATCTGGGCGAGGAAGCCGACCACCGCCACCGCCGCGTAGATCGCGATGCGCGCCCGTGCCGCGCCAGGGTGATAGGTCAGCACGACCCCCGCGTTCAGCACCGCCGCCGCGAGGAAGGCGAAGGAGAACAGCGAGGCCTCTCCCCCCATCGCGGTCGCCTGCGCAGCCAGAACGCAGCCCGAGATCGTCAGCGCCTGGATGCCCGCCGTGAACGTCGTGAGCCGCCGCAGCCCGCGCACCGACCGGCCCGCCGCCAGCGCGGCGGGCACGCGGCGCAGGACGCCGCAGTCCACCGCCTCGCCCAGCAGGGCCAGCGCCGCGGTGAACAGCCCCAGCATCGGCGACACCAGCAGGCCCAGCGCGAGCGACCCCGCGAGCGTGGCGACCTGCCGGGACAGGAAATGCCGGACCCGCCCGCGCGCATAGCGCTCGAGCCGGCCGGCCGGGCTGACGCGCGCCTCGAATTCGGCCAGTGACGGCCGGTCCGCGCCTTCGATCTGCGGCATGGGGCGATACACCTCGCTCCTTGTTGCGGAGCGGGTCTACCCCATCGGAGGTTAAGGAAGCCGCAACAGGCTCAGGCCAGCGTGACCCCCGCCGCGCGCATCCCCTCCGCGCGCCGCCGCGAGCGATCCGTCGAGGTCGATCCCCCGGCAGGCCGCCTCGTGCACGGTCACGTCGAAGCCCAGCTTCGCCGCGTCAACCGCCGAGAAATTCACGCAGAAATCGGTCGCGAGCCCCACCATGGTCAGTCGTCCGATCCCCCGCGAGCGCAGGTAGCCCTCGAGCCCCGTGGGCGTCTCGTGGTCGTTCTCGAAGAAGGCCGAGTAGCTGTCGATCCCCGGCCGGAACCCCTTGCGGATGATCAGCTCGGCCCGCGTGGTGTCGAGATCGGCGTGAAAGGCCGCGCCGGGGCTGCCCTGCACGCAGTGGTCGGGCCAGAGCACCTGCGGCCCGTAGGGCATCTCGACCGTCTCCATCGGCGCGCGGCCCGGATGTTCGCTGGCAAAGGAGCTGTGGCCCGCCGGATGCCAGTCCTGCGTCAGGATCACGGCGTCGAACGCGCCCATCATGGCGTTGATCGGCGCGACCACCGCGTCGCCCTCCGCAACGCCAAGCGCCCCGCCGGGGCAGAAATCGTTCTGGACGTCGACGACGATGAGCGCGTGCATGGGAAGCCTCCTTTTGCGACAGGGGTAGGACCGCCCCCGCACTGCGTCAATGGCGCCGCGCCCGCCGGCTTGCCCGACTCGCGCGCGCGGCGTAAAGCGCCCGCATGTTCACCGTCTGCGCGCTCTACCATTTCACCCGCTTCGACGACCCGGAGGCCCTGCGCGGCCCGCTGGCGGACCTCTGCCGCGCGCAGGAGATCACCGGCACGCTGCTGCTCGCGCACGAGGGCATCAACGGCACCATCGCGGGCCCGCGCGCCGGGATCGACGCGGTGCTGGCGCACATCCGCGCCCTGCCCGGCTGCGCCGACCTCGAATGGAAGCTCTCCACCGCGACCGAGCGGCCCTTCGCCCGCATGAAGGTGCGTCTCAAGCGCGAGATCGTGACCATGGGGCAGCCCGATGTCGACCCGCGCGCCAGCGTCGGCCACTACGTCGACCCCGCCGAGTGGAACGAGCTGATCCGCTCGCCCGACGTCGCCGTGATCGACACGCGCAACGACTACGAGGTCGCCATCGGCACCTTCGAGGGCGCCGTCGACCCGCAGACCGAGAGCTTCCGCGACTTTCCCGCCTGGTGGGAGGCCAACAAGGAGCGCTTCCACAACAAGCGCATCGCCATGTTCTGCACTGGCGGCATCCGCTGCGAGAAATCCACCAACTGGCTGCTGCAGCAGGGCGTGCCCGAGGTCTACCACCTCAAGGGCGGCATCCTGAAATACCTCGAGGAAATGCCCGAGCAGGACAGCACCTGGCAGGGGTCCTGTTTCGTCTTCGACGGGCGGGTCTCGGTCGAGCACGGCCTGCGCGAGGGCCCGCACGAGCTCTGCCACGCCTGCCGCCGTCCGATCCTGCCCGAGGACCGCGCCCGCCCGGAATACGAGCACGGCGTCGCCTGCCATCTCTGCGTGGACGAGACCTCGGACGAGGACAAGGCGCGCTTCCGCGAGCGGCAGAAGCAGATCGCCCTCGCCCGGGCCCGCGGCGAGCGTCACCTGCACGCAGATGTGCCCGAGGACGGCTTCGACGCAGACGGCTGACGAAACAAGGGAAAGACCGGGCACAAGCCTTTCCGTGCGGCCATTGCCCGCCTATGGTGGCCTCGAAATGAAAGGAGGCACCATGCTCAGGAACGACCAGCTCGACGAGTGGGATCGCGAGAATTTCTTCCATCCCTCGACCCACCTGGCCGAGTTCGCCCGCGGCAACGTTCCGAACCGCGTCATCAAGACCGGCTCGGGCTGCCACATCACCGACCGCGACGGCGTCAAGCTGCTCGACGCCTTTGCCGGCCTCTACTGCGTGAACGTCGGCTACGGCCGCCCCGAGATCTCGGACGCCATCGCCGAGCAGGCCAAGGAACTCGCCTACTACCACGCCTACGTGGGCCACGGCACCGAGGCCTCGATCACGCTCGCCAAGATGGTGCTCGACCGGGCGCCGGGCAACATGTCCAAGGTCTACTTCGGCCTCTCGGGCTCGGACGCGAACGAGACCAACGTCAAGCTGGTCTGGTACTACAACAACATCCTCGGCCGCCCCGAGAAGAAGAAGATCATCTCGCGCTGGCGCGGCTACCACGGGTCGGGCCTGATGACCGGCTCGCTCACCGGGCTCGAGCTCTTCCACAAGGCCTTCGACCTGCCGCTCGCGCAGGTGATCCACACCGAGGCGCCCTACTACTACCGCCGGGCCGACGTCTCGATGTCGGAAGAGGCCTTCGTGCAGCACTGCGTCGACGAACTCGAGGCGCTGATCGAACGCGAGGGCGCGGACACCATCGGCGCCTTCATCGGCGAGCCGGCTCTGGGCACCGGCGGTCTCGTGCCGCCGCCCGCGGGCTACTGGCCGGCGATCCAGGCCGTGCTGAAGAAGCACGACATCCTGCTCATCGCCGACGAGGTGGTGACGGGCTTCGGCCGTCTGGGCTCGATGTTCGGCTCGTTCCACTACGGCATCGAGCCCGACCTCATCACCATCGCCAAGGGCCTGACCTCGGCCTATGCGCCGCTGTCCGGCACCATCGTCTCCGACAAGATGTGGAAGGTGCTCGAGGAGGGGACCGACAAGCTGGGCCCCATCGGCCACGGCTGGACCTACTCGGCCCACCCCATCGGCGCCGCGGCGGGTGTCGCGAACCTCGAACTCATCGACAAGCTGAACCTCGTCGAGAACGCGGGCACCGTCGGCGCCTACTTCAAGAACGCCCTGAACGAGGCCGTCGGCGCTCACGCCAACGTCGGCGAAGTCCGGGGCGAGGGGCTGCTCTGCGCGGTCGAATTCGTGCAGGACCGTGACAAGCGGGCCTTCTTCGACGCCTCGGAAAAGGTCGGCGCCCGTGTCGCGTCGGCCCTGCTGGAGGAAGGCGTGATCGCCCGCGCCATGCCGCAGGGCGACATCATCGGCTTCGCCCCGCCCTTCTGCATGACCCAAGCCGAGGCCGACGAGGTCGCCGGCAAGCTTGGCAAGGCGGTCAAGTCCGTGCTGGGCTGAGGCCCGTCACACCCCACGAACGCAAGGCGGCGCGACCCGGACCGGGCCGCGCCGTTTGTCTTTCGGGCCTACTGCGCCGCCTGCGCCATCGAGGCGGGGCGGATGTTGTGGTTCACCCGGAACAGGTTGCCCGGATCGTAGGTCGCCTTGATCTCGCGCAGCCGGTCGAGGTTCCCGCCATAGGCCTCGCCCAGCCGGCCGTCCTCGTCCTCGGGCATGAAGTTGACGTAGACGCTGCCCGCCGCGTCGGGCGCGCAGCGGTCGAAAAGATCGCGCGCCCAGCCGATGCAGGCCTCGTCCTTGGCGGGGTCGCTCCAGCGGGTGTGCACGTTCATCGTGAAATGCGCGTCGCGCTGCGGAAAGGCCGTCGCCCCCGAGGGCACCCGCGCCATCGCGCCGCCCACATGCGCCACGAAGACCTCGCACTGCGGGTCCGGCAGGGTATTCACCGCCGAGAGGATCGTGTCGATCGTCCCGTCGCCCAGCGTGATGAAGTCGTGGCTTTTCCAGTAGTTGCGCGCGCCCGGGGTCAACAGCGGGTCGAAGGCCGCCTGCCAGCCCACGAAGGGATGCGGGCTGATGACATCGGCGATCGGGTTGCCCAGCGCCCGCAGCCCGCGCATCGCCTCCTCGCCCTCGGCCATGTCGCCCGCGTAGCAGGCGGCAAAGATCAGCACCTCCTTGCCGTGCCACTCCTCGGGCAGGAAGGGCAGCGGCGGCGCCTTGCGCATCACCGACCAGACCGTCAGCTCGTCCGGCGCCTCGTCGCAGATCGCGCGGAACTCCTTGAGCAGCGCGGGCGCCTCGGCGATGGGGTGGACCACCAGCCCCGACAGGACCTCGGGGCCCACCGCGTGCAGGCGGAACTCGAAGGAGGCCACGACGCCGAAGTTGCCGCCGCCCCCGCGGATCGCCCAGAAGAGATCGGGATGCGCGTTCTCCGAGGCCCGCAGGATGCTGCCGTCGGCGGTGACGACGTCGGCCGAAATGAGGTTGTCGATGGTCATGCCGTACTTGCGCGTGATCCAGCCAAAGCCCCCGCCCAGTGTCAGCCCGGCGATCCCCGTGGTCGAGTTCACGCCCACCGGCAGCGCCAGCCCGTGCACCTGGGTCTCGCGGTCGACGTCGCCCAGCAGCGCGCCGGGCTCGACCCGCGCGGTGCGCGCCTCCGGGTCGACGTGGACCGAGCGCATCTGCGACAGATCCAGCAGCAGCGAGCCCTCTTCCACGGCAAGCCCGCCGATCTGGTGGCCCCCCGCCCGCACCGCGAGGCGCAGCCCGTTGTCCCGGGCGAAATTCACCGCCGCGCGGATGTCGCCCGCGCCAAGCGCCCGGACGACCAGCCCCGGCCTGCGGTCGATCATGCCGTTCCAGATGGTGCGCGCCGCCTCGTAGCCGGGCGCCCCCTCGATCACCACCTCGCCGCGCAGGCCCGCGCCCAGCGCGTCCAGCGCCTCGTCGGAAATCGGCACCCTGCCGCCGTCGAGCGCATTGAGTTCAATCCTCTGTGCCATGGTCATCCTCTCAAATCCGGCGCAGGGCACCGCCGGCGCCTCGCCTGTCGGGTCAAAATGGAGGGAGGCCGGGTCGCGGCCCGGGTCCCGCCTTCGAGGATGTCGATTCGGCCCGTCGCCAGCCAGTGCAGGAACTGGACCGGCCGGTCCAGATTCAGGACTGGATCGGATGGGTCCGCACGAGGTATCATTCACCCAAGGGGACTCTTTCGATGTCGAACGGCAGCTACCACCAGTTCTGTCCGGTCGCCATGGCGGCGGAGATCCTCTGCACGCGCTGGACCATGGTGCTCGTCCGAGAGCTGGTGGCCGGCTCTTCGCGCTTCAACGACCTGCGCCGCGGCGTGCCCCGCATGTCGCGCACCCTGCTCGCGCAACGCCTGCGCGAGCTCGAGGCCGCCGGCATCGTCGAGCGTCGCCCCGTGCCCGGCAGCCAGAGCGTCGAGTATCTGCTCACCCCGGCCGGCCGCGATCTCCTGCCGGTGGTCGAGGCCTTCGGGCTCTGGGGGCAGAAATGGGTTCAGTCGGACCCCTCGCTGGAAAAGCTCGACGTCTCGCTGCTCATGTGGGACATGCGCCGCAACCTCGATCCCAGCCCCCTGCCCGACCGGCGCACGGTGCTGCGCTTCGCCTTCAGCGACCAGCACCCGGCCAAGCGTCTCTGGTGGCTCGTCGTCGAGCCCTCGGGCGGCACCGACCTCTGCCTCAGCGATCCCGGCTTCGACGTCGACCTCTACGTCGGCACCGACCTGCGGACCATGACCGAGGTCTGGATGGGCCTCACCACCGTGCGCGCCGCCGCCGACCGGTTCGAACTGGACGGCGACCCCGGCGTCGCCTCAGCGATGCAGCAATGGCTGGGTCTCAGCCCCTTCGCCGCGCAGCCCAAGCTGGTGAGCTGACACCCCGTCAGAAGTAGCTGCGCACCAGCGAGGCCGCGATCAGCGACCAGCCGTCCGCGATCACGAAGAAGGCCAGCTTGAAGGGCAGCGACACGATGGCCGGCGGCACCATCATCATGCCCATCGACATCAGCACCGCCGCGACCACGAGGTCGATGATGAGGAAGGGCAGGAAGATCAGGAAGCCCACCTGGAAGGCGCGGGCGATCTCGGACAGCATGAAGCTCGGCACCAGCACCGAAAGCGGCGCGCCCGGCTCCAGCACCGTGCCCGCCGCGTCTGGCCGCAGCTCGGCCATGGTGTCGTAGGTGTCCGGATCGGCCCGCGCCGCCATGAAATCGCGAAAGGGCGCGAGCGTGCGGTCGAAGGCCTCCTCGACCTCGATCTGCTCGTCGATCAGCGGTTCCAGCCCGTCCTGCCAGGCGGCGGTAAAGGTGGGCTCCATCACGAAATAGGTCAGGAACAGCGCGAGGCTGACGATCAGCATGTTGGGCGGCGACTGTTGCAGTCCCACCGCCTGCCGCAGGATCGACAGCACCGTGACCAGGAAGGGAAAGCAGGTCACCATGATCGCGATACCGGGCGCGAGGCCCAGCAGCGTGATCAGCGCGATGAGTTGCAGGCTGGCCGCGGTGACCGAGCCGCCCTCGCCGCCGAGGTCGATCGAGATCCCCTGCGCCGCCGCCGCGCCGGGCAGCAAAACGCCCGCGAGGGCCAGTGCCGCGCCGGGCCACCGCATCGCTCAGGTCGGGCTCTTCAGGTCGGCGACCTCGGTGATGCGCACCGCGAGCAGACCCCCTTCGCCGCCCTCCACGACCTCGAGCGCGCCCATTCCGATCAGCCGGTCGCCGACGTAGAGCTCGACCGGATCGTCGAGCTTCTTGTCCAGCGTCAGGACCGAGCCCTCGGCCAGCCGCAGCAGGTCGCCGCACCAGCGGGCGCGCCCGCCCGACCGAGACCGTGATGTCGATCGGCACCGAGGTGAAGGGCGTGGCGGTCCGCGAGGCGGCCTCCGCGCGCGCGGTGTCCTGGCTGTCATCCATGGGAAATCGTCCTTCGGTTGTCATGTGCAAAGCCCTCGACGGCCTGCCGCACCTCGTCGAGCAGCCCGCCAAGGTCGATCTGCCGCTCGGTCTCGCCAAAGCGGATATCGGCCTGCCCCTCGGCCAGCGTCGCGTCCTCCTCGAGCCGCAGCGGGAAGCCGAAATCGGCCTCCAGCATGGGCTGCACGGCCTCGGCCGCGCCGGGGGCGACGGCGATGACGACGTCGCGGGTGCCGATCTGGCGCGCGTGCTCGGCAAGCTGTTCGACCACGTGCGCGCCCAGCGTGTCGCGGAGCATTCCCGGCAGCAGCACGCGCACCATGTCGTCCAGCAGCGGCGTGATCCCGTTCAGCACCTGCGCGCAGGCCTCGTGGTAGGTGAACGAGAGGTCCTGAAGATTTTGCGCAAAATCGCTCGAGATCCGCGCTTGATCGTCGCTCTGCGCCTTGATGGCGTCGTCCCAGCCGGCGCGGTAGCCGGTGTCGAAGGCCTCAAGCTTGGCCGTCTCCACCTCGCCCTCGTCAAAGCGCGGGGCCGTGGGCGCGGCCGAAGCGCGTGGGGCGCCGAAATCCTCGAGAACGTCGCGGAGGGCGGTCATTGCGCCTCCTCGGTCTCGTCAAGCCAGCTGCGCAGGATCTCGACCGTTTCGGTGCGGCGCTCCTCGATCAGGCCGCGCAGGCGGTCGACCGGGTCCTGCTCGGTCGGGGCGTCAAAGTCGACCATGCCCATGCCGCCGAAATCGCCGCCGCCCGAGAGCGCCGGAAACTGCGCGAACTCCTCCTCGGGATCGATTTCGCCGTCGAGCGCCGCGCCCTCCTCGGCGCCGCCGCCCGGCAGCGCCAGCGCCGGCGCCTGGGCTCCCGCCGCAGCGCCGCCGGCGAGGATCGGGCGCACCACGAAAAGCCCGAGGATCAGCGCCACGACGGCGAGAATCCCCATCTGGATCAGCGACATGGGGTCCAGCGGCATCTGGAACCAGCCCGGCGCGATAGGCCCTGTGCCCAGCCCCCTCGGGCCGCTCGAAGGGCAGCGAGCGAATGGTGATCTCGTCGCCGCGGTCCTCGTCGAAGCCCACGGCCGAGGCGACCAGATCGCGCAGCGCCGAAAGCTCCTCTTCGGGCAGCGGCACGAAGGTCTGGCTGCCGTCGGCGGCGGTCTCGTAGGTGCCGTTGACCAGCACCGCCACGGTCAGACGGCTGATCGCGCCCGGCGCGCGGGTGATCTCGCGCATGGTTTCCGAGACCTCGTAGTTCACCCGCTCGCGCGTCTCGTTCGACTGGCTGGACGAGCTGTCGCCACCGCCACCGGCCTCGCCGTCGGGCAGGTTCGAGGCCACCGTGACATCGCCGCCACCGCTGTCCTGCGAGGTGCTGCTCTGCTCCTCGGTCTCGGTCGAGATGGCCACGCGGCCCTCGGGATCGAAGCGCCGCTCGCGGATCGATTCGGTCTCGGTCACGGTGTCGACACTGACCTCGACCACCGCATTGCCCGGGCCGACGCGCGCGTCCGCAAGCCGCTGCACCCGGTCGCGCAGCATGGCCGCCCGGTCGTCGGCATTGGGCCCCGCGCCGGTGGCGTCCTCGCCGCCGATCAGCTCGCCCTGGCCGTCGATCACCGTCACGGCATCGGGCACCAGGCCCGGTACGGCCGAGGCCACGAGATGCCGAAAGGCGCGCGCCTGCCCGGGCGAGAGCACCTCTCCGGTCGTGGTCAGCGCGATCGAGGCCGAGGGCGTCACCTCCCGCTGGAAGGGATTCGCGCTGGAATTGGCGATATGAACCCGCGCGGTGGCGATCAGCGGGTTGGCGACGATGGTGCGGGCCAGTTCGCCCTCCTTCGCGCGCCAGTAGGCGGCGTCGAACATCTGGCTCGTGGTGCCGAAGCCCGAAAGCCCGTCCAGCAACTCGTAGCCCTGCGTGCTGTTGGCCGGCAGCCCCTCGCTCGCGAGAGTCATGCGCAGGGCGTCGCGCCGCGTTTCGGGCACGAAGATGGCCCCGCCGCGCACGTCGTATTCCACGCCGCGCTGTTCCAGCGCGGCCACCACGTCCCCCGCGGCGCCCGATTCGAGCCCCGCGTAGAGCAGCGACATCGACGGCGACGAGGCCATGCGCGCCATGCCCAGCACCGCCAGCACCATCGCCGCCGTCGCCGCAAGGACCACGATGCGGCGCTTCGCGCCCAGCGCGTTCCAGACTGTCGTGACCTGATCCAAGACCGACCTCCGTTCCGACCATTCTGCTCGGTTGGCGCATCTTTGGACCATCTGACTTAACAATCGGTTAGTCCCCGCGAGTCTATACGATGGCCGAACCGCAAAGGAGGGTGTGGTCATGTCCGACGCGACCGCAGACGCCGCCGGCGACGCCGAGACACCGAAGAAGACATCGTCGAAACTGCCGCTGATCCTGGGGATCGTGCTGGCGCTCGCGGGGGGCGGCGGCGGGTTTTTCGCCGCCTGGTCAGGGATGCTGCCATTCGGCGGCTCCGCCCATGCGGACGAAGGCGATGCCGGTCACGCCGCGCCCGGGGATCACGGCAGCACCGGCGATCACGCCGCGCCCGATGACCCCGGCGTCGCGGTGCCAATGGGTGACGTCGCCTTCGTCGAGGTGCCGCAACTCGTGGTCTCGCTCGGCACGACGACCGATATGCACCACCTGCGCTTCCGGACCAGCCTCGAGGTCGCGGCCAGCGCCGCCGCCGATGTCGAAACGCTCATGCCGCGCGTCGTCGACGTGCTGAACACCTACCTCCGGGCGCTGGAGCCCTCCGACATCGACGCGCCGGGCGCGCTGATCCGGCTACGCGCGCAGATGCTGCGCCGGGTGCAGCTCGTCACCGGGCGCGAGGCGGTGCAGGACCTCCTGGTCCAGGAATTCGTACTGAACTGAAAGGATACGGAATGGACGTGATCGCCGACATCCTGCTTGCCGCCGGCGCCCTTGGCGCGGGCTTCTACTGCCTGATCCTGTCGCGGCGGCTGACGAGGTTCACCGATCTCGAAAACGGCGTTGGCGGGGCCGTGGCCGTCCTGTCGGCGCAGGTCGACGACCTGACCCGCACGCTCGAGGCGGCGCAGGCGTCGGCCTCGGGCTCGACCGAATCGCTGCAGGACCTCACCGCACGGGCCGAGGAGGTCTCGAAACGGCTCGAGCTCATGCTCGCCTCGATGCATGACCTGCCCGAGGGCGGGCGTGAACCCCCGGCCGCGCCCGACGACGAGCCCGCGGTCTTCCGCCGCCCCGCGAGCGGAGCAAGATGATGGCGAAACAGAAACCCCCTGAAAGGCAAAAGAAAAAGTCCGGGGCCCGGCGGCGCGGCCGCGGCGTGCTCCGGATCATCGGCGGCCTTCTGGTGGCCTCGGCGCTGGTACGGCTGGGGTCCGAGGCCGGCGCGGCGCTGGCCCTCGACACCGACTCCGCCACCCCGCCGGCCCAGGCGGCGGAGGACCCGCCAGCGCGGGAGACCACCGAGCCCGAGCACGAGGCCCCTCAGGACAACAGGATCGGTGCCGACCTGTCCGACGAAGAGCTCGGTCCGCTGCTCGAGGCGCTGCGCGCCCGCGAAGAGCGGATCGCAAAGCGCGAGGCCGCCATGCGCACCCGCGCCCAGGCGCTGAAGGTCGCCGAGACCGAGATCGACCGCAAGATGGCCGCCCTGACCGAGGCCGAGAAGCGCCTGCGCGCCACGCTCTCGGTGGCGCAGGACGCCGCCGAGCAGGACGTCGAGCGGCTGACGCAGGTCTATGCCAACATGAAGCCCAAGCAGGCCGCAGCCCTGTTCGAGCGGATGGACCCCGAGTTCGCCGCCGGCTTCCTCGGGCGGATGCGGCCCGACGCGGCAGCGGCGATCATGGCGGGCCTCAGCCCCGAGCAGGCCTATACCGTCAGCGTGACGCTGGCAGGACGCAATGCCGACGTGCCGAAGGAATGACGCGTCAGGCGGTCTGCCGCAGGCGGCCCGCCAGTTCGGCGATCTGCGCGGCCGGCAGCGCGCCCGACTGGCGCAGCGCCTCCTTGCCGCCCACAAAACCGATCAGCGTCGGAATCCCGCGGATGCCGAAGGCCGCCGCCGCGTCGAGTTGCGCCTGGGTGTCGAGCTTGACCAGCCGCGCCTGGCCCCGCAGCGCCTCGGCCGCCTTCGAGAACGCGGGTGCCATCATTCGGCAGGGGCCGCACCAGGGGGCCCAGAAGTCTGCGAGAAGCGGCAACCCGTCGTTGCGAATCGCCTTGCGCAGGGTCGCCAGATCGACGTCATGCGGCCGGCCGTCGATCAGCGCGTCGCCGCAGACGCCGCATTTCGCCGCCGCGCCCGAGCGGGTTTCGGGGAAGCGGTTGGTCTGGCCGCAGGAAAGACACACGAGTTTCGTCATGTCGTGCTCCGATATACATTCGTTTGACGATATATGTGACCCCGACGACATTCCTGCAATGGCTTGCGGCGCCGCGATGAAACTCGACATTGATTCACGGTGTTGGGTCGAGACAATTGGCACCGCCCAGAGATAAAGGATTTCGCACGTGACCCACCTGACCCGACGCGCCCTCGTTGCCGGCGCCGCCGCGGGCACCGCGCTTGGCGCGCTGCCGGCCCATGCCTTCGAGGTCGAGACCAAGTTCAAGCCCCAGCAGGTCCGCATGAAGCCCGGCGTCGAGGCCGGACAGATCTTCATCCTGCCGCGTGCGCACTTCCTCTACTACGTCGACGCGCCGGGACAGGCCCTGCGCTACGGCGTCGGCGTCGGCCGCGCCGGGCTGGAATTCACCGGCAAGGCCGTCATCGAGGTCAAGAAGGAATGGCCGACCTGGCGCCCCACGCAGGAAATGATCGAGCGCGAACCCGACACCTACGGCCGCTTCAAGGACAATGACTACGTCCAGCCGGGCGGCCCCGAGAATCCGCTGGGCGCGCGGGCGCTCTACCTGTTCCAGAACGGGCGCGACACCTTCTACCGCATCCACGGCACCACCGCCCCGCAAAGCATCGGACGCTCGGTCTCGAACGGCTGCATCCGCATGCTGAACGAACACGTGATCGACCTTTACCAGCGCGTGCCCGTGGGCACCCCGGTCACCGTTCTCTGACGGCAAGGCTCCGGCCGACCCGTCAATATGACGTAAAAAGGGCGGATCGCGTCGTCGATTCGCCCAAAACGCCCAGTAGAAAGGTTTGAGAAACTTTTAGGCCCTAGCAAAGGAGTGTGCAGCATGGAGAGTCGGATGGCAGCCGTGTCACTTCTTGTGGGAAGCTTTCTGGGCGCCGTGACCGGGCTGGTCGCGTGGCTGGCCTTCGACGTGTCCCTTCTCGGGGCCTTTGCCATCTACCTGGGCTGCGCACTGGGGCTGGGCCTTTTGCCCCTCGTCAGGCTTGCCTTCGTCGACATGGACCAGATCCGGGACGAGGGCACGCCGGCCCGCACCTGATCGCCCGGAACCGGGCGCCGGCGCCGGCCTCGGCAATCACTCCTCGATCCGCGCGATCAGCTCTTCCACCGCCGGCCCCATCGTCGCGACGATGCGCGCGACACCCTCGGCCGAGGGATGAATCCCGTCCGGCTGCATGAGGTCCGTCGCATCCGCCGGGGTTTCCCCGTCCTCCAGCAGACCGCCAAGGAAATCCGGGTGATAAAGCGTGCCGTAACGCTCGGCCAGATCGGGATAGATCGCGTCAAAGGCCGCCTTGTAGTCGGCGCCGTAGTTGCCGGGCGCCGACATCCCCACCAGCAGAACCTCGACGTCCTGCGCCTCGGCCACCTCGAGGATGCCCGAGAGATTCTCGCGCGCCACCTCCGGCGGCAGGCCGCGCAGCAGGTCGTTGCCCCCCAGCGCCACGATCATCCCCTCGATCTCGGGCGTCAGCGACCACTCGACGCGCGACAGCCCGCCCGCGGTGGTGTCTCCCGAGACGCCGCCGTTGACCAGCCGCACGTCGTGCCCCCGCTCGGCCAGCCAGGCCCGCATCTGAGGCACGAAGCCCTCGCTCTCGATCAGCCCATATCCTTGGGTCAGGCTGTCGCCCAGCGCCAGCAGGTGCACCTGATCCGCCTGTGCCGGTGCGGCCAGAAGCAGCAGCGCGGCCGCCTTGCTCAGGCGCGCCCGCACCCCATATGTCACCAAACGCAGCATGTTACGGATCATCCTCCATGTCAGACACCGCCATTGCCCTCAAAGATGTGACCCTCAGCCTGCGGGGCAATGCCGGACCGGTGGAAATCCTGCACGGGATCAGCTTCGACGTCACGCGCGGCGAGACGGTGGGCCTGATCGGCCCCTCCGGCTCGGGCAAATCCTCGCTGCTCATGGTCATGGGCGGGCTGGAGAACGCCACTTCGGGCAGGGTCGAGGTGCTGGGCGAAGACCTCACCGACATGGACGAGGACCGGCTCGCCCGTTTCCGGCGCGATCACATGGGCGTGGTCTTCCAGTCCTTCAACCTGATCCCGACCATGACCGCGCTGGAAAACGTCGCCACCCCGCTCGAACTGGCCGGCCACCGTGACGCCTTCGACCGCGCCGCGGCCGAGCTCGAGGCGGTGGGCCTCGGCAACCGCGCCGACCACTACCCCGCGCAGATGTCGGGCGGCGAGCAGCAGCGCGTGGCCCTCGCCCGCGCCGCCGCGCCGCGTCCACACATCCTGCTGGCCGACGAGCCCACGGGCAACCTCGACGGCACCAACGGTCAGGCGATCATGGACATGCTCTTCGGCCTGCGCGACCGCCACGGCGCCACGCTGGTGCTCGTCACCCACGCGCCCGACCTCGCGCAGCGCTGTGACCGCGTCGTCGGCCTCACCGACGGGCGGCTCGACACCGCGCGTGTGAGGGCCGCCGAATGAGCCTTCGGATCGCGTCCCGCTTCGCCCGCCGCGAGCTGCGCGGCGGCCTGCGGGGCTTCCGCATCTTCCTCGCCTGCCTTGCACTGGGGGTGGCCACCATCGCCGGCGTCGGCTCGGTGCGCACGGCGATCCAGGCCGGCCTCTCGGACCAGGGCGCCGTGCTGCTGGGCGGCGATGCCCAGGCCGAGTTCACCTACCGCTTCGCCAACGAGGACGAACGCGCCTGGCTCGACAGCATCTCGACCGAGGTCTCCGAGATCACCGATTTCCGCTCGATGGCCACCGTCGACCGCGACGGCGAGAGGGCCCGCGGCCTCACGCAGGTGAAATCCGTCGACGCCGCCTACCCCCTGCTGGGCGAGATCGTCCTCGACCCGCCCATGCCGCTGGCGCAGGCGCTGGACGGCGACGACCACCCCGGCGCGGTCATGGCCCCGGTCCTCGCCGACCGCCTCGGGCTCTCGCCCGGCGACGCCTTCCGCCTCGGCGACAACACCTTCACCCTCTCGGCCGTGATCGAGACCGAGCCGGACGACGCCGGTGACGGCTTCGGCCTTGGCCCCCGGACGATGGTGCGCACCCAGGATCTCGAGGGCTCGGGACTGCTCGCGCCCGGCTCGCTCTACGAAACGGAATACCGCCTCCTGCTGCCCCCCGGCACCGATCTCGACGCACTCGAGGCCGAGGCCGAGGCCCGCTTCGAGGGCCGCGGCATCCGCTGGCGCGACGCCCGCAACGGCGCGCCCGGCATCGCGCGCTTCGTCGAGCGGCTGGGCAATTTCCTCGTGCTCGTGGGGCTCTCGGGCCTCGCCGTGGGCGGCATCGGCGTCTCGGCGGCGGTGCGCGCCTACCTCGCGCGCAAGACCTCGGTCATCGCCACGCTGCGCACGCTGGGCGCCTCCCGCGCGACGATCTTCCAGACCTACTTCCTGCAGGTCGGCGCGCTCAGCCTGCTGGGCATCGCCATCGGCCTCGTGCTGGGCGCCGCGGTGCCGCTGCTCTTCGCGCCGCTCATCACCGCCGCCCTACCGATCCCCGCGCTCTTCACGCTCTATCCCGTGCCCCTGGCCGAGGCCGCGATCTACGGCCTGCTCACCGCGCTGATCTTCACCCTCTGGCCCCTCGCCCGGACCGAGGAGGTGCGCGCGGCCAGCCTCTTCCGCGACGCGCTCGACAGCGCCCGCGCCATCCCGGCCAGGCGCTACGTCGTCGCCACGGCGCTGCTGGTCGTCGCGCTCGTGGGGCTCGCCGCCGTCTTCTCGGGCAACCCGGCCCTCGCGCTCTGGACCGCCGGCGGCATCCTCGCCGCGCTGGTGATCCTCGCGCTGGCCGCCGTCGGCATCCGCTGGCTGGCCCGCCGCGCGGCCCCCGCGACGCGCGGCCGCCCGGCCTGGCGCTGGGCCCTCGCCGCCATCGGCGGCCCGCGCGAAACCGCCGCCTCCGTGGTGCTCTCGCTCGGCCTCGGCCTCGCCGTGCTCGCCGCCATCGGCCAGATCGACGGCAACCTGCGCGCCGCCATCGCCCGCGACCTCCCCGAGGTGGCACCGTCGTATTTCTTCGTCGACATCCAGCCCGACCAGATCGACGGCTACCGCGAGCGGCTCGAGACCGACCCCGCCGTCAGCCGCGTCGACACCGCGCCGATGATGCGCGGCGTCGTCACCCGCATCAACGGAGAGCGCGCGCAGGACGTGGCAGGCGACCACTGGGTCGTGCGCGGCGACCGGGGCATCACCTATGCCGCGCAGCCCGACAGCCGCACCACCGTCACCGAGGGAGACTGGTGGCCCGAGGGTTACAGCGGCGAGCCTCAGGTCAGCTTCGCCGCCGAGGAGGCCGAAGAGATCGGCCTGCAGATCGGCGACACCGTCACCGTCAACATCCTCGGCCGCGACATCACCGCGACGATCACCAGCTTCCGCGCGGTGGATTTCTCCACCGCCGGCATCGGCTTCGTCATGACCTTCAACCCCGCCGCCCTGCAGGGCGCGCCGCATACCTTCATCTCGACCGTCTACGCCGAGCCGCAGGCCGAGGCCCGGATCCTCCGCGATCTCGCCGACGCCTACCCCAACATCACCGCGATCCGCGTCCGCGACGCCATCGACCGGGTGAGCGAGCTGCTCGACGGCGTGGCCGGCGCCGTGCGCTGGGGCGCGGCCGCGACGCTGGTGACGGGCTTCCTCGTGCTGATCGGCGCGGCGGCGGCCGGCGAAGGCGCCCGCACCTACGAGGCCGCGGTGCTCAAGACCCTCGGCGCCAGCCGCCGCCGCATCCTGCAAAGCTTCGCCCTGCGCTCGGCCCTGCTCGGCGGCGCGGCGGGGGTGGTGGCCATCGTCGCGGGCATCCTCGGGGGCTGGGCGGTCAGCACCTTCCTGATGGAGACCTCCTTCGCGGTGATCTGGCCCTCGGCGCTGGGGATCGTCGCGGGCGGCGTGGTGGCCACGCTGCTGGCGGGGCTGGCCTTCGCCTGGCGCCCGCTCGCGGCCCGCCCGGCGCAGGTGCTGCGCGCCCGGGAATAGGCCTCGCCGCGGCGCGGCGCCTTGATATACGGGCGCCGTGCTGGCAAGGCATGGGCCAACCCCTGTCTGCCAACGGACCCGCGACGCGATGACCGATTCCCTGCCCATGCCGATTTCCACGCTGACCAAGGCCCAGCGCACCAGCATCCTGAACCTCGTGCGCCGCGCCGCCCGGGCCGAGATCCTGCCGCGCTTCCGCTCGCTCGAGGCCTCGGACATCGCGGAAAAGACCGGCCGGCAGGACCTCGTGACCGAGGCCGACCGCGCCGCCGAGGCGATGATCGCCCGCGGCCTCTCGCGGCTCTTCCCCAACGCCCTCATCGTGGGCGAGGAAGCGGTCTCCGAGAACCCCGGGATCCTCGACGGCATCCCCGAGGCCGAGCAGGCCTTCACCATCGACCCGGTCGACGGCACCTGGGCCTATGCCAACGGGCTCACCACCTTCGGCGTGATCGTCTCGATGCTGCGCTTCGGCAAGCCGGTCTTCGGCCTGATCTACGATCCCGTCATGGACGACTGCGCCCTCGCCGCCTCGGGCGAGCCTGCGGTGCTCACTCTGCCCGGCCGCCAGACCACGCGCGAGATCACGGTCTCGAAGGGCGCCCCCATCGAGGAGCTGCAGGGCTTCATCCAGCTCTACAACCTCCCCAAGGAGGTGCAGCCGCAGGTCGCCGCCACCCTCCCGGGGTTCGAACGCACCATGACGCTCCGCTGCACCGCGCATGAATTCCGCATGTTCGCGCAGGGCAACATGGATTTCATGCTCATCGGCCGCCTGACGCCCTGGGACCATGCGGCCGGCGTGCTCATCGCCCGCGCCGCGGGCGGCCATGTCGCCATGCTCGACGGCTCCGAATACAGCGCCGAAAAGCGCGAGGGCTACCTCCTCCTCGCCCCCGACGCCGCCACCTGGGGCCGCCTGCGCGACACCTTCTCCTTCCTCCTCGACGAGACCGGGACAGAAGCCGAAGCCGAGACCGACACCCCCGCCGCGGGCTGAACGCCGCCACCGCGCGACCGCCCCGGCCAGCCCCCGGAGCGCCGCGCGATGCAGCACCGACACGTCATCCTCTCCGGCTGCTCCGGCGGCGGGAAATCCACGCTGCTGGCCGAACTGGCGCGGCGCGGCCACGCCACCGTGCCGGAACCCGGCCGCCGCATCGTCGCCGAGGAGCTGCGCGGCGAGGGCCGCGCCCTGCCCTGGGTCGACCTCGCCGCCTTCGCCCGGCGCGCCATCGCCCTGGCCGACCGCGACCGCGCGCAGCTCCCCGACACCCCCGGCCCGGTCTTCTTCGACCGGGGCCTCGTCGACGCCGCCGTCGCGCTCGAACACGCCACCGGCCAGCCCGCCGCCCAGACACTGCGAACCCGCGCCCGCTTTCACGACCGGGTCTTCCTCGCGCCGCCCTGGCCCGAGATCCACCACCCGGACCCCGAGCGCCGCCAGGACCTGCAGGAGGGCATCCGCGAATACCACCGCCTCCGCGCCGCCTGCCAAAGCCTCGGCTATACCCCGATCATCCTCCCGAAAGCCGATGTCGCCGCCCGCGCCGACCTCGTCCTCGCGCATCTCGCCTGAAAACACGAAAAACCCCGGGGGCATCTCCACCCCCGGGGCATCTTCTGGCTGCAAATATCCCGGGGTGCCCGAGGGGCAGAGCCCCTCGGCGGCGCGCGCCAGCGCGCCCCGGTCACACCCCCGACGTCACTCCGCCGCCTCGGCGTAGGCCTCCATCGGCGGGCAGGTGCAGATCAGGTGCCGGTCGCCATAGACGTTGTCCACGCGGTTGACCGGCGGCCAGTACTTGTCGACCCGGAAGGCACCGGGCGGAAAGCACCCCTCCTCGCGCGTGTAGGGACGATCCCAGTCGCGCACCAGGTCCTCCATGGTGTGCGGCGCGTTCTTGAGCGGGTTGTTCTCCGGGTCCGCCTTGCCCTCCTCGATGGCCCGGATCTCGGCCCGGATCGACAGCATGGCATCGCAGAAGCGGTCCAGCTCGGCCTTGGTCTCGCTCTCGGTGGGCTCCACCATCAGCGTGCCCGCCACCGGCCAGCTCATCGTCGGCGCGTGGAAGCCCGAGTCCATCAGCCGCTTGGCGATGTCCTCGACCGTCACCCCGGCCGATTTCTCGAAGGGCCGCACGTCGATGATGCACTCGTGCGCGACCCGGCCCTTGGGCCCGGTGTAGAGGATGTCGAAATCGTCCTCGAGCCGCTTGGCCACGTAGTTGGCGTTCAGGATCGCCGCCCGCGTCGCCTGCGTCAGCCCCTCGCCGCCCATCATCAGGATGTAGGCCCAGGAGATCGGCAGGATCGAGGGCGAGCCGTAGGGCGCCGCCGCCACCGAGCCCACGCCCGGCTCCAGCGGATGCGAGGGCAGGTGCGGCGCGAGATGCGCCTTGACCCCGATCGGCCCCATGCCGGGACCGCCGCCGCCGTGCGGGATGCAGAAGGTCTTGTGCAGGTTGAGGTGGCTCACGTCGCCGCCCAGGTCGCCGGGCCGCGACAGGCCCACCATGGCGTTCATGTTGGCGCCGTCGATGTAGACCTGCCCGCCGTGCTCGTGGGTGATCTCGCAGACCTCCTTCACCGTCTCCTCGAAGACGCCGTGCGTCGAGGGATAGGTGATCATGCAGCCCGCCAGCTCGGCCGAGTGCTTCTCCGCCTTGGCGCGGAAGTCCTCGATGTCGATCGAGCCCATGTCGTCGCATTTCACCGCCACGACCTTCCAGCCCACCATGTGCGCCGAGGCCGGGTTGGTGCCATGCGCGTTCACCGGGATCAGGCAGACGTTGCGATGCCCCTCGCCGCGGGCGGTCTGCCAGTCGGCGATGGTCAGCAGGCCGGCGTATTCCCCCTGCGCGCCCGAGTTGGGCTGCATCGAGAAGGCGTCGTAGCCGGTGATCGTGCAGAGCCGATCCGACAGGTCGTCGATCAGCCGGCGATAGCCCTGCGCCTGCTCGGCCGGCACGTAGGGGTGCAGGTCGGCGAACTCGGGCCAGCTCACCGGCAGCATCTCGGCCGCGGCGTTGAGCTTCATCGTGCAGGAGCCCAGCGGGATCATCGCCCGGTCGAGCGCGAGGTCCCGGTCCGCGAGGCGCCGCATGTAGCGCATCATCTCGGTCTCGGCCCGGTTCATGTGGAAGATCTCGTGCTGCAGGTAGTCCGAGGTGCGCAGCAGCGGATCGGGCAGCCGGTAGGCGGGGGTGAAGTCGTCGTCCGACTTCTCCAGCCCGAAGGCGCGCCAGACCGCCTCGATGGTCGCGGGGCGCGTGGTCTCGTCCACGGTGATCCCCACCTTGGTCTTGCCGACGCGGCGCAGGTTCACGCCCTGCTGCACGGCCGACTGGATGACGCCCCGCTGCAACAGGCCCACGTCCACCGTGATCGTGTCGAAGAAATCGCCCGGCTCGACCTCGAAGCCCGCCTCTTCGAGGCCGGTGGCCAGCCGCACGGTCTTGCGGTGGATGCGCTGCGCGATGGCCTTCAGCCCCTCGGGCCCGTGGAACACCGCGTAGAAGCCCGCCATGACCGCCAGCAGCGCCTGCGCCGTGCAGACGTTCGAGGTCGCCTTCTCGCGCCGGATGTGCTGCTCGCGCGTCTGCAGCGCGAGGCGGTAGGCGCGGTTGCCGTGGCTGTCGATCGACACGCCCACGATGCGGCCGGGCATGGCGCGCTTGTAGGACTCCTTCGCGGCCATGTAGGCCGCGTGCGGCCCGCCATAGCCCATCGGGATGCCGAAGCGCTGGGTCGAGCCCACGGCGATGTCGGCGCCCATCGCGCCCGGCTCCTTGAGCAGGCACAGCGCCATGATGTCGGCGGCCATGATGCCGATGGCCTTCTCGCCGTGCAGCTTCTCGATCTCGGGGGTGAAGTCGCGCACGTGCCCGTGCGTGCCCGGGTACTGGAAGATCGCGCCGAAGACCTTGTCGGCCTCAAGCTCGTCCGCCGGTCCCACGATCACCTCGATGCCCAGCGGCTTGGCGCGGGTCTTCATCACCGAGATGTTCTGCGGGTGGCAGTTCTCGTCCACGAAGAAGGCCTTGGCCTTCGACTTGGCCACGCGCTGCGCCATGGTCATCGCCTCGGCGCAGGCCGTCGCCTCGTCGAGCAGCGAGGCATTGGCGATCTCGAGCCCGGTAAGGTCGCTCACCATGGTCTGGAAGTTCAGCAGCGCCTCGAGACGGCCCTGGCTGATCTCCGGCTGGTAGGGCGTGTAGGCGGTGTACCAGGCCGGGTTCTCGAAGATGTTGCGCTGGATCGCGGGCGGCGTGACCGTGCCGTGATAGCCCTGCCCGATCAGCGAGGTCAGCACGCGGTTCTGGCCCGCGACCTGCCGCATGTGCCAGAGCATCTCGCGCTCGGACATGGGCTTGCCGAAGTCGAGCGCCTCGTCCTGGCGGATGCCCTTGGGCACCGTCTGGTCCATCAGCGTCTCGAGCCCGTCGACGCCGAGCACCTCGAACATCTGGGACATCTCGACAGGCGAGGGGCCGATGTGGCGTCGGTTGGCGAAATCGTAGGGCAGGTAGTCGGTTGGCTTGAAACTCATGGTGTCCTTTGCATCCTTTCTGGCAGGCGTCGATCCGGCGTCGGGGCGTCATCGCCCTGCGTCCGCCGGATCGCGCGCCACGTTTGGACAGGGCCGGCGCCCGACCGCCGGGTGGGCGCTGGTGCCGGTCGAGACCCTGGCAGTTTGTCCATCGGCCACAGGCCCGCAGCCGGGGCGGCAGGCACGTCCTCGATCAGCGTCCGCCCGCTGCGCCGGAGGCGCACCTCCGGTGCGACGGGGCGGTCGGGCGCTGACCCGGCGCGCTTCGCGCTTGAGTCCGTGCCGGGCCGGCGGCACGTCCGGGGCTCCGCCCGTTCGCGCCTCGAAGGCTCCGCCGGAGCCTTCGCCGGCCCCAGGCCGGGCCGGCGCTCACCCGATGAAGTCCTTGTAGGCGGCGGCGTCCATCATGTCGTCGAGCGCCGAGAGATCCTCGACCTTCATCTTGAAGAACCAGGCATCGCCCTCGGGGTCCTCGTTGACCTTGGCCGGCTCCTCGACGATCGCCTCGTTGACCTCGACGATCTCGCCGTCCAGCGGCGCGAGGATGTCCGAGGCCGCCTTGACCGACTCGATCACGACGATCTCGTCGTCCTTGCTCACGGTCGCGCCCTCGTCGGGCAGCTCGACGAAAACCACGTCGCCCAGCTGTTCCGCCGCGTGATTGGTGATCCCGACCACGACGACGTCATCCTCGACCCGCAGCCACTCGTGTTCTTCGGTGAATTTCATCTGCATTCCCCTGTTGTCCTATCGCTTGTAAGTCTGGGTCACGAAGGGCAGCTTGACCACCTCGACGGGCAGCCGCTTGCCGCGCACCTCGCCGAAGACCCGCGTTCCGGGCTCCGACAGCGCCGCGGGCACGTAGCCCATCGCCACCGGTCCCCCGACCGTCGGGCCGAAACCGCCCGAGGTCACCTTGCCCACGGGCTCGCCGCCCGCGTCGCTCTCGTAGAGGGCCACGCCCTCGCGCATCGGCGCGCGCCCCTCCGGCTTCAGGCCGACGCGCGCCGTCGCGGCGCCGGTCTCGAACTCCGCCAGCACCACCTCGGCGCCGGGGAAACCGCCCTCGCGGTCCCCGCCCTTGCGGCGCACCTTCTGGATCGCCCAGGGCAGGCTCGCCGCGACCGGCGTGGTCGTCGTGTCGATGTCGTGTCCGTAAAGGCAGAGCCCCGCCTCGAGCCGCAGCGAATCCCGCGCGCCCAGGCCGATGGGCTCGACGCCCGCCTGGTCCAGCAGCGCCCGCGCCAGCTCCTCCGCCGCCGTCTCGGGCACCGAGATCTCGTAGCCGTCCTCGCCGGTGTAGCCCGAGCGCGAGACCCAGGCCTCGGCGCCCGCCAGCTCGACGGTGGCCACGTCCATGAAGCGCATCTCGCGCACGGCGGGGTTCAGCGCCGCCAGCGCCGCCTCGGCGCCGGGGCCCTGCAGCGCCAGCAGCGCGCGGTCCTCGAGATACTCGACCGTGACGCCCTTCGGCTCGAGCCCCGCCCGCAGGCGCGCGACATCGGCCTCCTTGCAGGCGGCGTTGACCACGAGGAACAGGTGATCGCCCCGGTTGGCGATCATCAGGTCGTCCTCGATCCCGCCTTCGTCGTTGGTGAACAGGGCATAGCGCTGGCGATCCTCCTTGAGGCCCGCCACGCTGACCGGCACGAGGGCCTCCAGCGCCAGCGCCACGGCCTCGGGGTCGTCCCCGCGCAGGATCACCTGCCCCATGTGGCTGACATCGAAAAGCCCCGCGGCCTCGCGGGTGTGCAGGTGCTCCTTGAGCACCCCCAGCGGGTACTGGACCGGCATCTCGTAGCCGGCAAAGGGCACCATCTTCGCGCCCAGCGACTGGTGCAGCTCGTATAGCGGCGTGCGTTTCAGCGCGTCCATGCGTCCTCACATCCTGCGGCCCGGATGCTGCGCATGTGGCGCGGTGCCGGGCACTCCGCGCGGGACCATCCCGCGCTTCATGCCCCCTCTGTCCGTCTGCCTGAGATCGTTATCCCTTCGGCGGGCGCGATGCTTGCGCCTCTCTCCAGAGTGTTCGGTCCGCGGTGGTCCATGGGCCTGAGAGTTTCCGGGGCGGTTGCTCCTTCGGCACCGGCGGCTGCCGGTTCTCCCATCGCGTTGCAGGCGAACCTACGATACGGCGTCCGCCGCTGCAACAGCGCGCGGCGCCCGCGCCGCCGTGCAACCGCCACTTGGCGCGAGAATGTCCATCAAAGGGGCATTGTCGCAGACCAGCGCATCCAGCGTGATCGGGTCCAGCGTCGCGTAAAAGGCATGCGCCGCATCGCTCAGCGCCACCCGCAGGCGGCAGGCCTCGGTCAGCGGGCAGGTGTTGTCCACGTCGGCAA
Organism: Salipiger mucosus DSM 16094; assembly: GCF_000442255.1. Classification (GTDB taxonomy): domain Bacteria; phylum Pseudomonadota; class Alphaproteobacteria; order Rhodobacterales; family Rhodobacteraceae; genus Salipiger; species Salipiger mucosus. Next base: position 178,394 of record NZ_KE557275.1, read on the forward strand.
AGCACTCCGCCAGCGGCACCGGCGCCTCGAGTGCGCGAAAGACGTCGCCGATGCGGATCTGGTCCGCCGGCCGGCCCAGCGCCAGCCCGCCGTTGCGGCCGCGTTGCGTGTGCAGGTAGCCCAGCTGCGCCAGCTGGTTGATGACCTGCGCGAGGTGGTTCTCCGAGGCATTGCACCTCTCGGCAATCTCGGATTTCGTCACGAGTCGTCCGGCATTGGCCGCGCAGTGCATCAGCACGCGGACCGCGATATTGGTTCTCTTGGTAACACGCACGGCTGGCCCCTCGTCCTGATCCCACGCCGGATTACGTACCACGGCGCGGAAAATGAGGTTTTGACATGCATCAATTCGGAGACCAAGACCCCATGAGCACGGCATTTTTCTTTGGCTACGGATCGCTGGTGAACCGTCTGACGCACGGATTCGACCCCGCGCATCCCGCCCGCGCCCGCGGCTGGCGCCGCGCCTGGCGCTACACCGCCGACCGCGAGGTTGCCTACCTGACGGCGATTCCCGACGCCGGATGCGAGATCGAGGGCCTCATCGCCCCGGTCCCCGACGACGGCTGGGCCGCGCTCGATCAGCGCGAACATGCCTACGACCGGCGCGACGCCCGCGACTGGGTCCAGCACGAAGCCGGCGGCGTCGAGCAGCTCGCGCTCTACGCCATCGCGCCCGAGCGCATGCGCGATCCCGACGGCACCCACCCCGTGCTGCTGAGCTACCTCGACGTCGTGGTGCAGGGCTACCTCTCCGAGTTCGGCGAGGCCGGCGCCGACCGCTTCTTCGAGACCACCTCCGGCTGGGAGGCCCCGATTCTCGACGACCGCGCCACGCCCCGCTACCCCCGCGCGCAGAAGCTCAAGGCGGGCGAGCGCGCCTACGTCGACGACTGGCTGCGGCGGCTCGACTGCCGGGTGGCGGCCTGATGCTCTCCAAGTCGCTCATGCTCCTGGGCCGCCTGTCGCGGCGGCTTGCGGTGCGGGTGCTTCTCGGCGCGCTGCTGGCCCTCGGGATCCTGCTGCTGGCGCCTCTGATCCAGCCGCTGATCCCCGATGGCTGGACCGACCGCTTCGGCCGCGACTCCGTCCTGCCGATCCTGACCATCCTCGCATCGTCGATGCTGACGGTGACGACCTTCTCGCTCTCGGTCATGGTGCAGGCCTTCCGCGCGGCCTCGAGCCAGGCGACGCCGCGCGCCTACCGGCTGCACCTCGCCGACACCACGACGCACACGGTGCTGGCCACCTTCACCGGCGCCTTCCTCTACTCGCTGACGGCCATCGCGCTGTTCCGGGCCAAGATCTACAGCGACCCGGCGGCGGTGGTGGTCTTCTGGGTCACGATGGGGGTGATCGTCGCCATCGTGGTCGCGATCCTGCGCTGGATCGATCACCTCAGCACGCTGGGCAGCATGGACGACACGCTGGAAATGGCCGAGTCGCACGCCAAGACCCCGTTGCGCGCCTACATGGAAAGCCCCACGCTGGGCGGCGTGCCCATCGAGGCAGGCACGCTCCCGCCGCAGGGCTCAAGGGCCGTCACCGCCGAGCGCGGCGGGCACGTGCAGTTCATCGACATGGCGCGGCTCGAGCAGCGGCTGTCGGATGCCGGGGCCGAGTTCCAGGTCGCCGCCATCCCGGGCGCGCATGTCATCCAGGGCGAACCGCTGGGCTGGATCTCGGGCGACGGCATCGACGAGAAGCAGATCCGCGCCTGTTTCACGCTGGGGGTCTTCCGCACGCTCGAGCAGGACGTGCGCTTCGGCGCGCAGCTGCTGAACGAGATCGCGGTGCGCGCGCTCTCGCCGGCGGTGAACGATCCCGGCACGGCGATCGACGTGATCCGCCGCCTGATCCGCATGCTGACCGAGGCCGGCCGCCCTTCCGAGGACGCGCCGCGCTGCCCGCACATCAGCATCGTGCCGGCGAGCGCGTTCGACCTGCTGTCGGATGCCTTCGACCAGATCGCCCGGGACGGCGCGAACCGGCCCGACGTGGTGGGCGCGCTGCTGGACGGGCTCGAGGTTCTGCAACGCGAGGACTGGCCCGAACTCGCCGCGGCCGCCCGCGAGCGTCGCCACTATGCCATCGCCCACGCCGAGGCCGCCATCACGGTCGAGCCGGACCGCAAGTGGCTGCAGGAAAAGGCCGACCGCGAAAGGTAGAGCGCCTGCGGCAGCGCCACCGGCCCGGAATCAAGGCGCGCGGCGCCGCCGGGCCTGCCGTCGCGAACAAAGGCATATGGCCGATGGATAAAGTGCCGGCGTCTCTCCCGGCAGGACGCCCACCCGGCGGCCGGGCGCCGGCCTTCCCGAGAGGTCGCGCAGCACGGCAGCACCGGGCACGGCCGGCCAAGGCCCCTCCCGAAAGGCTCAGCCCTCGGCCAGCTTCCGGGCCGGAACCGTCTGCAGCAGCGGCATCACGTCGGCCATCTCCGGCCCGCGCTCGCGGCCCGTCAGCGCCTTGCGCAGCGGCATGAACAGCCCCTTGCCCTTGCGCCCCGTGGCCTCCTTCACCGCCTTGGTCCAGTTGCCCCAGGTCTCGCGGTCGAAGGGCCCCTCGGGCAGCAGCGTCATCGCCTGCGCCACGAACTCGCGGTCCTCCTCGGCCACCACCGGCTCGGCCCCGTCGCAGTAAAGCTCCCACCACCCGGCAAGATCCTTGCGCGTGGTGATGTTCTCGCGCGTGACCGACCAGAAGAGGCCCGCCTTGTCCTCGGGCACGCCCAGCGCCGCGATCTCGTCGGCCACCGCCTCGAAGGGCAGCGCGTGCAGCTTGCGCGCGGTCAGCGGGTAGAGGTCGTTCACGTCGAACTTGGTCGGCGCCGAGCCGAACTGCGACAGCTCGAAGCCCTCGGCGATCTCGTCCATCGACATCCGCAGCTCGACCGGCTGGCTGGAGCCCAGCCGCGCCATGAGCGACAGCAGCGCCTCGGGCTCGACCCCGGCCTCGCGCAGGTCGCGCAGCGACAGCACGCCGAGGCGCTTCGACAGCGACTCGCCCGCGGGGCCGGTCAGCAGCGAGTGGTGCGCGAACTGCGGCACCTGCCCGCCCAGCGCCTCGATCATCTGGATCTGCGTCGCGGTGTTGGTCACGTGGTCCGACCCGCGCACGACATGCGTCACGCCCATCTCGGTATCGTCCACCACCGAGGCCAGCGTATACAGCACCTGCCCGTCGCCCCGGATCAGCACCGGGTCCGACACGCTCGCCGCGTCGATCGAGATCTCGCCCAGGATGCCGTCCTGCCAGACGATCCGCTCCTGGTCGAGCTTGAAGCGCCAGTGCCCCGCCCCGCGCTCGGCCCGCAGCGCGGCCTTCTCGTCCTCGGACAGCGCCAGCGCCGCGCGGTCGTAGACCGGCGGGCGGCCCATGTTCAGCTGCTTGCGCCGCTTGAGGTCCAGCTCGGTCGGCGTCTCGAAGGCCTCGTAGAACCGGCCCATCTCGCGCAGCTTGTCGGCGGCGGCGGAATAGCGGTCCAGCCGCTCGGACTGGCGCTCGATGCGGTCCCAGGTCAGGCCCAGCCACTCGAGGTCGCGCTTGATGCCGTCGACGTACTCTTCCTTGCTGCGCTCGGGATCGGTGTCGTCGATGCGCAGGATGAAGGTCCCGCCGGCCTTGCGGGCGATCAGGTAGTTGAACAGCGCGGTGCGCAGGTTGCCGACGTGGATGTGACCGGTGGGCGACGGGGCGAAACGGGTGACGGTCATTCTGGCCTCCAGATTACGCGCGAGGCAATTTCACAAGCGCGCGCAATTGTCCAGTTGGCAGACCTTGGCCCCGCGCGGAGGGCCTGCCATGCTCGGCCCCGACCGAGACCCCGCAACGGACCGCCCATGACCGACATCCTGACCGTCACGCTGAACCCCGCGCTCGACCTCTCGACCGGCGCCGAACGGGTCGTCCCCGGCCTCAAGCTGCGCTGCGAGGCGGCCGAGGCCGACCCGGGCGGCGGCGGCATCAACGTGGCGCGCGTGGTGGCGGCGCTCGGCGGCAGCGCCCGCGCCTTCGTGGCGCTCGGCGGGCCCACCGGCATGCGCCTGCAGGACGCGCTGGCCGAACACCGCATCCCGCTGGTGCGCATGAAGGCCCCCGGCGCGACCCGCGAAAGCCTCGCCGTGACCGACCGCGGCACCGGCGAGCAGTACCGCTTCGTCATGCCCGGCCCCGACTGGGGCGAGGCGCACGTCGCGCAGGCGCTCTCGGCCATCGCCGGCGCCGTGCCCGAGGGCGGCATCGTGGTGCTCAGCGGCAGCCAGCCCCCCGGCGTGCCGGTCGAGTTTCCCACCCGCCTCTGCGAGGCGCTCGCCGGCAAGGGCGCCAAGGTCATCGTCGACACCTCCGGCCCCGCGCTCGCCTACCTCGCGGCGGGCACCGACCCCGCGCCCTTCGTCCTGCGCATGGACAGCGCCGAGGCCGAGGACCTCGCCGGGCGCATAACCACGCCATGAGTGCCCCCGAAGACGACGACATCGAGGCCATCGCCCGCCGCACCGTCGAGGCCCTGCCCGAGCCCTTCCGCGCGGGCGCGGCCCAGGTCCTGCTGCGAGTCGAGGACTGGCCCCCGGACGACTTTCTCGACGAGCTCGGCATCGACGATCCGCTCGACCTGACGGGCCTCTACGACGGCATCCCGGTGACCGAGAAATCGGTGACCGACCCGGCGTCCTTCCCCGACACGGTCTGGCTCTTCCGCGAGCCGATCCTGCAGGAATGGCGCGACCGCGGCGACATCGACTTCGCCGACCTCGTCGCCCATGTCACCGTCCACGAGTTCGCCCATCACTTCGGCTGGTCCGACGACGACATCGCCACGATTGATCGGTGGTGGGAGTGAGCATCGGACCGGCCCGGAGGGCCGGCAATCGCTCCGGGGGAGCGATTGAGATGCTCACGGGCGGAGCCCCGAGCGGACCGGCCCGGAGGGCCGGCAATCGCTCCGGGGGAGCGATTGAGGTGCTCACGGACGGAGCCCCAAAGCCCACGGCACCCTCGCACGCCCGCGAACGGCGCCAAGGCCCCTCACCCCGCCGCCAGCAGCCTCTCGACCCGCTCCAGGAACCGCCCCGGCGACAACTCCGTCGCGGCGGTCGCGCGGGCGGCCCCGGACAGCCGCCGCCGCAGCGCGCCGTCCGCCAGCAGCCTCTCGACCCGCTCCAGGAACCGCCCCGGCGACAACTCCGTCGCGGCGGTCGCGCGGGCGGCCCCGGACAGCCGCCGCCGCAGCGCGCC
>NZ_KE557275.1:184046-305913 GCF_000442255.1 Salipiger mucosus DSM 16094
ACCGCAGGCGCAGCGACAGCCGCTTGCGCAGGCTGCGGCGGCGCGTCATCGGCTTGAGGTCGTAGCCCACGACCCGCAGGCCCATGCGCCGGCCCTCGCGCGCGACACGGTCCGACAGGCCGCCCGCGTTGCGCAGCAGGACCAGGTCCGGCTGCGCGGCCTCCAGCGCCGCGCGCACCTCGGCCCGCGCGGGATCGCGGCCCATGACCCGCGGCGCGACGTGGCGATGATCCTCCATCTCGACGGCCTCGGCGGCCAGCACCGTCACCCGGTGCCCGGCCTCGACCAGCGTGCGGGTCGCGAAGAAGAGGTTTGTGTGGAACCGCGGGACGACGAAGAGGACCGAGGCGCCCATCGCCTCAGCTTTCGTCGCGCCAGCGGTTCACCACCGGGTAGCGCCGGTCCAGCCAGAAGGCCCGCTTCGACAGCCGCGCCCCCGGCGCCGCCTGGAAGCGCTTGTATTCCGAGATGTAGAGCAGGTGCTCGATCTTCTTGGCATCGGAGCGCGAATGGCCCGCCGCCACGCAGTCGGCGATCGAGCCGTCGTCGTCCACGAGGATCTGCAGGATGCCGTCCAGCACCGGGTAGTCGGGCAGCGAGTCGCTGTCCTTCTGGTCGGCGCGCAGCTCGGCCGAGGGCGGCTTCGAGATGATCCGCTCGGGGATCACCGCGCCATCGCCGCCCTGCATCCAGGGACGGTGATTGTCGTTGCGCCAGCGGCAGATGTCGAAGACCCGCGTCTTGTAGAGGTCCTTGATCGGGTTGTAGCCGCCCGCCATGTCGCCGTAGATCGTGGCATAGCCCACCGCCACCTCGGACTTGTTGCCGGTGGTCAGCAGCATCTCCCCGAACTTGTTCGACATCGCCATCAGCAGCAGCCCGCGCAGGCGCGACTGGATGTTCTCCTCGGTCACGTCGGGCTCGCGCCCCTCGAAGAGCGGCGCCAGCGTCTCGGTGATCGCGTCACGGCCCGGCCCGATGGGCACGAAATCGTAGTGGCACCCGAGGTTCTCCGCCGCCGCCTTGGCGTCCTCCAGCGAATGCTCCGAGGTGTATTCCGAGGGCAGCATCACGCAGCGCACGTTCCCGGCGCCCAGCGCATCCACCGCGATGGTCGCCACCAGCGCCGAATCCACGCCGCCCGAAAGGCCCAGCAGCACCTTGCCGAAGCCCGTCTTGCGGCAGTAGTCGCGCAGCGCCAGAACCATCGCGTGATAGTCCTGCTCCATCGCGTCGGGGTGCACGGTGAAGTCGCCCTCCAGCGCGCGCCAGCCTTCGTCGGTGCGCTCGAGGTCGACATGCGCCACGGCCTCCTCGAAGACCGGCAGCTGCAGCGCCACCGCCCCGTGCGGGTTCAGCACGAAGGAGCCGCCGTCGAAGACCTGGTCGTCCTGTCCGCCCACCATGTTGAGGTAGATCAGCGGCAGCCCGGTCTCGACCACGCGGGCGATCATCTTGTTGAGCCGCGTCTCGTACTTGTTGCGGAAGTAGGGCGAGCCGTTCGGCACCAGCAGGAACTCGGCCCCGGTCTCGGCCAGCGTCTCGGCCACGTCCTCGTACCAGGCATCCTCGCAGATCGGGCTGCCCAGCCGCGTGTTGCCCACCGCGTAGGGCCCGCCGATCTCGCCGCTGTCGAAGATCCGCAGCTCGTCGAAGACGTTGTAGTTGGGCAGGTGATGCTTGAAGACCGTCGTGACCACCTTGCCGCCGGTGCAGATGCAGTAGGCGTTGAAAAGCTCGGTGCCCTCGATCCAGGGGCTGCCCACCGCCAGCGTCGGCCCGTCGGCGCAGTCCGCCGCCAGGTTCCGCACCGTCTCCATGCAGTCCAGCGTGAAGGTGTGCTTCATCGGCAGGTCCTGCGGGTTGTAGCCCGCCACGAACATCTCGGGCAGCGCCACCATGTCGGCGCCCGCCGCCTTGCCCGCCTCCCAGGCCTCGCGGGCCCGGGCGGCATTGCCGGCCAGGTCGCCCACGATGGGATTGTACTGCGCGATGGTCAGGCGGAACCTGTCGGCCATGGCCCTTGTCCTTCTCGGTCACATCCGGTGCCGACATAGCAGAACCACGCCCGAGGAAAAGCACCGCCGGGCAAAAGAGATTGCCCCTGCACAGGCCGTTGTTTACGTTTCGCGCAGCAGGAGATGGCATTGCGGCAAGGATCGGGCATGAAGATCGCAGGCAGAGCCGTCGCGACGGCAGCGCTGCTGGCGCTGGCGGGCGTCGCGCTGGCGCAGGAGGACGATGAAGACATCGTCACCAAGCAGTACGACGACGGCGGCGTCTACGAGGGCACCTTCCAGGACGGGCTGCAGCACGGCACCGGCACCTACCGGCTGCCCAACGGCTACGAGTACGAAGGCGACTGGGTCGAGGGCGAGATCCGCGGCGAGGGCGTCGCGCGCTTCCCCAACGGCTCGGTCTACGAGGGCCAGTTCGCCAAGGGCAAGCCCGAGGGCGCCGGCCGCATCGTCTTTGCCGACGGCGGCACCTACGAGGGGCTCTGGCGCGACGGCAAGATCACCGGCAAGGGCGTCGCGGTCTACGCCAACGGCGTCCGCTACGAGGGCAACTTCCGCAACGCCCTGCACCACGGGCGCGGCACCATGACCTCGCCCAACGGCTACACCTACGAGGGCGACTGGGTGAACGGCGTCAAGGAAGGCAACGCCACCATCACCTACCCCGACGGCTCGGTCTACGAGGGCCGCGTCGCCAACGGCCTGCGAGACGGCCGCGGCAAGCTCGAGATGGCCGACGGCCTCGTCTACGAGGGCATGTGGCGCGAGGGCCAGATCGACGGCGTCGGCACGCTCACCCAGCCCAACGGCGACGTCTACGAGGGCGAACTGGTCGAGGGTCGCCGCGACGGCGAAGGCAAGGTCACCTATGCCAACGGCGACGTCTACGAGGGCCACTTCGAGAACGACCAGCGCCACGGGCAGGGCACCTTCACCGGGCAGGACGGCTACCGCTATTCCGGCGAATGGGTCTCGGGCCAGATCGAGGGACAGGGCACCGTGACCTACCCCGACGGCTCGGTCTACGAGGGCGAATTCGTCGGCGATCTCGCCAACGGCGTGGGCAAGATCACCTACCCCGACGGCTCCACCTACGAGGGCGACTGGGTCGACGGCGTGATCGAGGGCTCGGGCCGCGCGGTCTATGCCAACGGCCTCGTCTACGAGGGCGAATTCGAGAACGCCCGCAACGAGGGACAGGGCGTCATGACCTATCCCGACGGCTACCGCTACGAAGGCGAATGGCAGGACGGCCAGCGCCACGGCCAGGGCACCGCCACCTACCCCGACGGCACCGTCTACGAGGGCGCGTTCCGCGACGGCCAGCGCCACGGGCGCGGCACCATCGTCATGCCCGACGGATTCCGCTATGAAGGGGAATGGGAGAACGGCGAGATCAGCGGCCAGGGCGTCGCGACCTACGCCAACGGAGATGTCTACGAGGGCATGTTCGCGGACGGCAAGCGCCAGGGCGAAGGCACCATGCGCTATGCCAGTGGGGAGGAGACCACGGGCGAATGGGTCAACGGAGTGCTGACCACCGACACGCCGGTGCAGACCGACGACGCGGAGGCCGAAGGCGACGGGACCGGATCGGACCAGCAGGCGGACTCCGCGGGCGAGGAGTCTGCGGACAACTGACCCGGCTGCGCGGCGGCCTGCTGGCGGCCGCGCTCTGCCTGCTCTGGGCGCTCGCCCCGCAACAGGCCGCAGCCCAGGACGAGGCCGAGGCCGACGAGCTGCGCCTCGGCGTGCTGGCCTATCGCGGCTGGGACAGCGCGCATAACGACTGGCAGCCTCTCGCGCGCTACCTCTCGGATCGTCTCGGCGGCCGCACGGTGCGGCTGGTGCCGGTGACGCTCAGCTCGGCCGCCCTGCTGATCGAGACCGGCGCGATCCAGTTCCTCGCCACCAACCCCGGCCACTACCTCACCCTTGCCGAGACCTACCCGATGAGCGTGCTGGCCACCCGCGCCCGGCGCCTCTCGGACGGCAGTCGCGCCACCGCCTTCGGCAGCGTGCTGGTCGCCCGCCGGGGCAGCGGGCTCGATTCCTACTCCGACGTCGCGGGCATCCGGCTCGCGGCAGTCAGCCCGCGCGCCTTCGGCGGCTTCCAGACCGCCTGGTACGAGGCGCGCGAACAGGGCATCGACCTGCGCGCTGCGCCCTCCGAGATCGTGCACCTCGGCTTCCCGATGGACCGCGTGGTCGAGGCGGTGCTGGCGGGTGACGCCGACATCGGCATCGTCCGCAGCGGGCTGATCGAGGGCATGATCCGCGAGGGCCGGCTCGACCCCGACGCCATCGAGACGCTGGACCCCGGCGCCAGCTACACCCATCCCGACGCGGTCAGCACCCGGCTCTGGCCCGAATGGCCCTTCGCCGCCGTCTCGGGCACCGACGACGCGCTTGTCGATGCCGTCGCGCTCGCCCTGCTGCAAAGCGCCGAAAGCGAGCTCACCGACATCTGGCGCGCCCCGGTCAGCTACCTGCCCGTGCGCCGCCTGCTCGACGCCTACACCGCCGCGGTCCAGCCCGCCCCCGGCCCCGCGCGCGCCCTCGCCCCCTGGGCCGCCGCGGCGCTGGTGACGCTCGGGCTGCTGGCCCTGCTGGCGCTGCGCTTCCGCCACCGCCTGCCGGCCCTGCCCCTGCCCCGTGGCGCGGCCGCCGACGCCCTGCCCGAGGTCAGCCTCACCCGCCGCGAACGGCAGGTGCTGACCCTGGTGAGCCGCGGCCTCTCCAGCAAGGAAATCGCAACCGATCTGGGCATCAGTCCCAAGACCGTCGAGTTCCACCGCTCGAACCTGCTGCACAAGTTCGATGTGCGCAGCGCTGCACAACTCGTCAGCGTCGCGGGCAACATGGTGCGCGGAAGCAGAGATCCGGACCCGACCTAGGGTTTTCCCGGGGTCGTTTTCGGGCAGAAATCACGGGTTTCGGCCGGTTCGCACCTCGCCCGCCCCGTGCCACCGTGTTCCGACCGGGCGCTCTGCCCGTGCAAGGAATGGGAGGAACCGAGATGATTTCGAGACGCATTTTCGCGATGGTCGCCCTGGCCGGAACGGCCTTGGCCGCCACGGCACCGCAGGTCTCCGCGCAGGGCGCGGGCTACGACAAGCAGAAGGTGGTCTATCACATCAACTACAACGGCGGCGACGACAACAAGTCCTACAAGGGCGCGCTGCGCAACATCCAGAACCACATCAACGCCGTCGGCGCCGAGAACCTCGAGGTGAAGGTGGTGATGCACGGCAACGGCCTCGGCCTGCTCATGGCCGCCAAGGAGGACGACCGCCTGCAGACCTCGGTCGGCTCGCTCAAGTCGCAGAACGTCGGCTTCAACGTCTGCGCCAATACCCTCAAGGGCCGGAACATCGACTATTCGAACGATCTCTACGACGTCTGGGAAGAGGACATCGTCCCCTCGGGCGTGGCCGAGTTGTCGAAGCTCCAGCAGCAGGGCTACACCTACATCAAGCCCTGAAACGGGTCGCGGGGCGGGTCCGGAATCCGCCCCGACCGGCCGCCCGGCGCCCCTCGTGGCGCGAACCGTACGGTTCGGCCTCGGGGGCCTGTCCGAACCGTACGAAAACCCCGTACGACCCGTACATGAGCCACCTCACACGGTCTCGCCCGCGCTCATCCTGTCGAGGAACTCGCCCGCCTCGCGCAGCACCGTCTCGCGCTTGTCCTCGTTCATGCGGTCCCAGGTGCGATACATCTGCGCCATGCGCGGATTCTCCTCGAACCTGTCCCGGTGCCGGTCGAGGAAATGCCAATACAACAGGTTGAAAGGACAGGCATTTTCGCCGGTCTTGGCCTTCACGCTGTAATGGCAGTCGCGGCAGTAATCCGACATCCGGTCGATGTAGTTCCCCGACGAGACATAGGGCTTCGACGCGACGATTCCCCCGTCCGCGAACTGCGTCATCCCGATGGTGTTGGCCGTCATCACCCACTCGAAGGCATCCACGTAGCTGGCCATGTACCACTCATGCACCTGCTGCGGGTTAAGCCCTGAAATCAAAGAGAAATTCCCCGTCACCATGAGCCGCTGGATGTGGTGCGCATAGGCATGTTCGCGGGTCTGATCCACCGCGTGCGACAGGCAATTCATCCGCGTTTCCCCGCCCCAGAACAGCCCCGGCAGGCTCCTCTGGTGGTTCAGCGCATTGCGCCGCGCATACTCCGGCCCCTGCAGGAAATAGATCCCCCGAATGTACTCCCGCCACCCGATGATCTGCCGAATGAACCCTTCAACCGCGTTCAAGGGCGCCGTTCCATCGCGCCAAGCCTCCTCCGTCGCGCGGCAGACCTCCATCGGCGAGAGCAGCCCGATGTTCAGATAAGGCGACAGAACCGCGTGGTAGAGATGCGCGTTCTCGCGCAGCATCGCGTCCTGGTAGTCGCCGAATTTCGGCAGCGCATTCTTGATGAAATGCGCCAGCGCGCGGCGCGCCTGAGCCGGATCCGTGGCGTAGTGGAACGGCCGCAAATCACCGAAATTGTTCGGGAATTTCGCCTCCACGAGATCGAGCACCTCCTCGACCGTCTCGTCCGGCGTGAACTGCATCGGCCCGCCGAAGTCGATGCCCTCCGGCGGCGGCTTGCGGTTCTCGCTGTCGTAATTCCACTGCCCGCCGGCCGGGTCGTCGCCCTCCATCAGCAGCCCGGTTCGCCGCCGCATGTCGCGGTAGAAATACTCCATCCGCAGGGCCTTGCGCCCCTCGGCCCAGCTCTCGAAATCCCTGTGCGAGGCGAGGAACCGGTCGTCCTCGAGCATCCGCACCTCGAGCGGCATCTCGCCCAGCGCCTCGATCAGGCGCCATTCGCCGGGCTCCGTCGCGATCACCTCGCGCGCACCGGTCTCCTCGGCCCGCCGCAGCAGCTCGCCTGGGATCGACCCGGCATTCTCGGTGTCGTCCAGCTGGGTGTAGCGCAGGTCCCATCCGGCCTCGCGCAGGCGGGCGGCGAACTTGCGCATCGCCGCAAAGATCAGCGCGATTTTCTTTGGATGATGAGGTACATAGTCGGTCTCGGCCGCCACTTCGGCCATGACCACGACGTCGTTGTCACGATCCGCCTCGCGCAGCGCGGCGAGGTCCTCGGACAGCTGGTCGCCCAGCACCAGCACCAGCCGGCTCACCAGACAACCTCCTTGCCGGCCCAGTCGTAGAAACGCCCGGTATCCTTGGGCGTCAGCCCGTCGATCACGCCCAGCAGGTTGCGTGCCGCCTCGGACGGCGGGACCGAGCTGTGCCGGCCGAGGTATTTCTCGGTAAAGGGCGTCGCCACAGTCCCCGGATGCAGCGCCACGCAGGCCAGCTGCTTGTGTGTCCGCGCCAGCTCGATCGCCGCGGTGTGCACGAGCTGGTTCAGCGCCGCCTTGGCCGTGCGATAGGAATACCACCCGCCGATGCGGTTGTCACCGATGCTGCCGACCCGCGCCGAGAGCGCGGCAAAGACCGCCGGACGGTCGCGCGGCAGCAGCGGCAGGACGTGTTTCAGCACCAGCGCCGGCCCCATGGCGTTCAGCGCGACCTGGTCCATGAAAGCCTTTGGATCCAGAGACTTGATCGTCTTCTCCGGCGTGGCGCCATCGATCTCGAGCGCGCCAGTGGTCACGAGCACGAGGTCATAGGGCCCCTCGAGCGCCCCCAGCGCCGCGGCGACGCTATCCTCGTCCGTCACGTCCAGCCCGTCGCCCGAGCGCGAGAGCCCGGTGACCGCCACGCCCCGCGCGGCGAGCGCGGCGGAGAGCGCCGTGCCGATGCCGCCACTGGCGCCGATGATGAGTGCCTTTTCCATGGCAGGCGAGCTAGCGGCGCCCGCCCCCGCTTCAAGCCTGTTCCGCCGCCTCCCGCGGCTTGGCCTTCGCCAGCAGCGCCGCGATCTCGGGCCGGCAGGAGCCGCAGTTCGTGCCCGCCTCCAGCGCCGCGCCGATCTCCTCGACGCTCATCAGGCCCCTCGTCTCGATCGCCGTCAGGATGGTGTTGACCCCCACGTTGAAGCACGAACAGACCATCGGCCCGGGGTCCGGCTGGTCGGCGGGCGACCGGCCGGACAGCGCGTGCCAGGCCTCTTTCCCCGGCAGTAAGGCAAGGTGGCTGCGCATGACCGCCACCGGCGTCGGCGCCACGAACAGCGCCGCCTCGAGCCGGCCGTCGCGGTGAAAGGCCACGCGGAAGCCGCCCTTCGCCGGATCGCTCGCGACCTGCGCCTCGGCGGTCTCGTCAAGGCCGAAGAGCCGCCGCGCCTCGGCCAGCCAGTCGGCGGGCGTGTTCGTCCCCGCCAGTTCGGCGCGGTATCCCGTGGTCGTCGGCGCCAAGGCCCAGTAGGCACAGTCGGGATGCATGTCGCCGGCCGAGACGGCGAAACCGTACCAGCGCGCCGCGAAGGGCGCGAGCGCGACGGCGGCCGCCTTGCTCTCGGGCTGGCCGGAGACCGGATCGGTCACCGGCGCGACCAGTGCGTCGACGCGGGCCGAGGGCGCGGTCTCGCCCGTCCAGTGCATCGGCGCGAAGACGTCGCCGCGCCGCACCGTGTCGGTCACCCAGGCCCGCAGGATGGCGCGGCCCTGCGGGCTGCTCACCTCGACAAGGCTCGCCGGCGCGATGCCCTGGGCCGCGGCGTCCTCGGGGTGGATCTCGAGGAAGGGCTCGGCCAGGTGCGCCGAGAGGCGCGGCGACAGGCCCGTTCTGGTCATCGTGTGCCACTGGTCGCGGATGCGGCCCGTGTTGAAACGAAAGGGAAAATCCCGCCCGGTCGCGGCCACCGGCGCGCGCCAGTGCACCGGCAGCATCCGGCCCCGCCCGCTTTCGGTGAAGAAGCGCCCGTCGCCGAAGAACCGCCCGCCCTGCCGCGCGCCCGTGGCAGGCCAGCGGAAGGGGGCGAGGTCGGCATAGGCGCTGTCGGCGATGTCGGCGTGGGCAGAGATGTCGAAGTCGCGGCCAAAGCCCCCGGCGACGCCCGACAGGGCCGCGTATTCGCGGAAGATCTCGGCCGGGCCTGCGTAGTCGAAGGCCTGCTGCCAGCCCATGCGCCGCCCGACCTCGGCCAGGATCGCCCAGTCGGGACGGGACTGTCCCCAGGGGGCCAGCGCCGCACGTTGCCGGCTGATCGTACGGTCGGAGTTGGTGACAGTGCCCTCCTTCTCGCCCCAGGCGGCGGCGGGAAGCAGCACGTCGGCCAGCCGGGCGGTGTCGGTGGCGTCGGTGATGTCGCTCACCACCACGAAGTCGCAACCGGCGATGGCATCGCGCACCCGGTTGGCGTCAGGCATGGAGACGGCGGGATTGGTGTGGATGATCCAGAGCGCCCGGATCTGCCCGGTCTCGACAGCGCGGAACATGTCGACGGCCTTGAGGCCCGGCCGATCGGAAATGGCGGGCGCGCCCCAGAAGGCGCGCACGGCGGCGCGGTGGTCGGCATTCTCGATGTCGAGGTGACAGGCCAGCGTGTTGGCCAGCCCCCCGACCTCGCGCCCGCCCATGGCGTTGGGCTGCCCGGTGACCGAGAAGGGCCCGCAGCCCGGCCGCCCGATCCGCCCCGAGGCGAGGTGGCAGTTGAGGATCGCGTTGACCTTGTCCGATCCCGCCGAAGACTGGTTCACGCCCTGGCTGTACACGGTGACGACCTTTTCCGTGCCGGCCCAGAGCGCGTAGAAGGCTTCGAGCTGCGCCTCGCTCAGCCCCGTTTCGGCAGGATCGTCGCCGCTCGCGGCGGCAAGCGCGTCGTCGAAGCCCTCGACATGCGCAAGGAAGGCGGCATCCAGCGCGCCGCGTTCGTAGAGCGCGCAGAGCAGCCCGTTGAAGAGCGCCACGTCCGAGCCGGGCCGCACCGGAAGGTGCATGTCGGCGATGTCGCAGGAGGCGGTGCGGCGCGGGTCGATGACCACCACGCGCATGCGCGGACGCGCCTGTTTCGCCGCGAGGACGCGCTGGTAGAGCACCGGGTGGCACCAGGCGAGGTTGGACCCGGTCAGCACCACGAGGTCGGCTTCCTCGAGGTCCTCGTAGGTGCCGGGCACGGTGTCGGTGCCGAAGGCGCGCTTATGGCCGGCCACGCTCGAGGCCATGCAGAGCCGCGAGTTGGTGTCGATGTTCGCCGTGCCGATGAAGCCCTTCATCAGCTTGTTCGCGACGTAGTAGTCCTCGGTCAGAAGCTGGCCCGAGACATAGAAGCCGACGCTCTCGGGCCCGTACTGGTCGATGGTCTCGCGGAAGCGCTCGGCGACATGCGACAGCGCGCTGTCCCAGTCCGTGTCGCGCCCGTCGAGGCGCGGGGCGGAAAGCCGGTGCGCGGTGCCCACCGTCTCGCCCAGGGCCGAGCCCTTGGAGCAGAGCCGCCCGAGGTTCGCAGGATGGTCCGGGTCGCCCCGCACCTCGAGCCCGCCGCGCCCATCGGGACGCAGCAGCACGCCGCAGCCGACCCCGCAATAGGCGCAGGTCGAGCGCGTCTCGGGAAGCCCGGAGCCGTCCATCACGCCGCACTCCGGTTCGCCAGCGCGTCGCCGTCCAGCAGGATGCGGCCGCCGTCGAGGCGGACGGGATAGGTCGGGATCTGCCCCTCGTCCGCGCCCTGCGCCGCGCCGGTGTTCAGGTCGAAGACCATGTTATGCAGCGGGCAGGTGACCTTCTGCCCGTGCACGATCCCCTCGCTGAGCGGGCCGCCCTTGTGCGGGCAGGTGTCCGAGGCGGCAAAGACCTCGTCCTTGCCGGTCCGGAAAACCGCGATGCAGCCCGCGCTGGTTTTCACGAGGCGCGCGCCGCGCAGGGGCACGTCGTCGATGTGACCGATGTCGATCCAGTTCATGACGCAGTCTCCTTGGTGATCGGTTGCAGGCCGGGCCGGACACGCGGGCCGCTGACACCCGGGATCATTCCGCCGCCTCCAGCGTGAGATCGGCCAGCGGCTGGAAGCGCCGGGCAGCCTCGGGCTCGGCCCGTTCGGCCCAGGGGTCGGTCTGGTAGACGCTCTGCGACAGGTCGAAACGCTCGACCAGCGCCGCGCGCTCGGCATCGTCGGCCAGCACCTCCTGCACCCACTCGAGCCCGACCTTGCCCAGCCACTTGTAGGCCCGGTCGAGGTACTTGGCGTGCTCGCGGTAGAGCTGGACGAAGGCCACGACCCATTCGATCGCCTCTTCCTCGGTCTTGACGTCGACGAGACGCTCGACCTCCTTCACGTCCATCCCGGCCGCGCCGCCGACCCCGATCTGGTAGCCGGAATCCACGCAGACGATACCGATGTCCTTGCAGGTCGCCTCGGCGCAGTTGCGCGGGCAGCCGGAGACGCCCAGCTTGACCTTGTGCGGCGTCCAGGAGCCCCAGAGCCGCTTTTCCAGCGCGATCCCGAGGCCCGTGGAATCCTGCGTTCCGAAGCGGCACCAGTCCTTGCCCACGCAGGTCTTCACCGTGCGCAGACCCTTGGTATAGGCATGCCCCGAGACCATGCCGGCCCCGTTGAGGTCGGCCCAGATCGCCGGCAGGTCCTCTTTCTTCACGCCCAGCAGGTCGATGCGCTGGCCGCCGGTGACCTTGACCGTGGCGCCGTACTTGTCGGCGGCGTCGGCGATGGCGCGCAGCTCGTTCGCGTCGGTCATGCCGCCCCACATGCGGGGCATCACCGAGTAGGTGCCGTCCTTCTGGATATTGGCGTGGTTGCGCTCGTTCACGAAGCGCGACTGCGGGTCGTCCCTGTACTCGAGCGGCCAATCGGCCAGCAGGTAGAAGTTCACCGCCGGGCGGCAGACGTGGCAGCCGTTGGGCGTGGTCCAGCCCAGCTCCTGCCAGACCGCGGGCTGCGATTTCAGCTCGCGCGCCTTGATGAGCCGCCGGACGTCCTCGTGCGTGAGGTCGGTGCAGCCGCAGACCGGCTGCGCGGTCGGCATGACGAAATCGTCGCCCAGCGCGACCGAGAGCACCTGCTCCACGAGTCCGGTGCAGGTCCCGCAGGAGGCACTGGCCTTGGTCTGCGCGCGAATGGCGCCGAGGTCGGTGGCGCCGCCCTCGATCGCGGCAGTGATGTCGCCCTTGCACACGCCGTTGCAGCCGCAGATCTCCGCATCAGGCGGCAATGCTGCAACGGCTGAGAGAGGGTCCGCGGCGGCACCTCCCTGGTAGGCCGGCCCGAAGATCAGCGTCTCGCGCATCTCCGAGATGTCGGTGCCGTCCTTGATGAGGCCGAAGAACCAGTTGCCGTCGGCGGTGTCGCCATACATCACGGCGCCGATCAGCTGGTCGTCCTCGATCACCAGCCGCTTGTAGATGCCGCGCGCAGGGTCCCGGTAGACGATGTCCTCGCGGCCCTCGCCCCCGGCGAAATCGCCCGCGCTGAAGAGGTCGCAGCCGGTGACCTTCAGCTTGGTCGAGAGCTGCTTCATCACGAAGGCATCGGCTTCGCCCGCAAGCGTCTTGGCCAGCACTTTCGCCTGGTCGTAGAGCGGCGCGACAAGGCCGAAGACATTGCCGTCGAACTCGACACATTCACCGAGGGCGTAGATGTCGGGGTCCGAGGTCTGCATCTGGGCGTCGACCTTCAGCGCGCGGCCGCAGTCGAGCCCCGCGTCCTTGGCGAGCCCGATGGCCGGGCGGATGCCCACGGACATGACGACGATGTCGGCGTCCAGCACCGTGCCGTCCTCGAGCAGGACGCGTTCCACCTTGCCGTCGCCTGAGATCTCGTTGGTCGCGGCCTCAAGCCGGACCTCGATGCCGCGGCTCTCGAGGTCCTTCTTCAGAAGGTAGCCCGCCGCCTCGTCGAGCTGGCGCTCCATGAGGTGACCCATGAGGTGCAGGACCGTGACCTCCATGCCCCGCAGGCGCAGGCCAGCGGCGGCCTCCAGCCCCAGCAGGCCGCCGCCGATGACCACGGCGCGCGCGCCGGGCTTGCCCGCGGCCTCGATCATCGCGTTGGTGTCCTCGAGGTCGCGGTAGGCGACGACACCGGGCAGATCGTGGCCGGGTACGGGAATGATGAAGGGGGACGAGCCGGTGCCGAAGATCAGCTTGTCGTAGGCCACCTCGCCCTGTTCGCCGACCACGACCTTGCGCTCGCGGTCGATGCTGACGACCTTTTCGCCGAAGCGGCAGGTGATGCCGTTCTCTTCGTACCAGTCCGCGTCGTGGGTGACGATTTCCTCGTAGCTCTTTTCGCCCGAGAGCACCGGCGAGAGCATGATGCGGTTGTAGTTCCCGCGCGGCTCGGCGTTGAAGAGCGTGATGTCATACGCGCCGGGCGCGGTGTCCAGAAGGTGCTCGAGCGCGCGGCCCGTGGCCATGCCGGCACCGATGACGACCAGTTTCTGCATGTCCTGTCCTTTCAGCAATACCAGGCGACGATGTGTGCGATCTCGCCGTCGTCGTGGATGGGAAGGGCGACCATTGTCTCGTAGCCGGCGCTGAGGCCGGGATTGCCGCTGGTGACGACCGGCACGCCGGTGGCCAGCACCTTGCCGATCTGCCCCTGCCAGGGGGCGACGCGCCGGGGCGGCTCCTGCGTGTCGTCGGTCCAGAGCGGGCCCTCGCGCTGGCAGACGCCATCGGCGAGGACGGCGGCGCGATCGCGCCCCACCTTGACCGAGCGCGCGTCCCAGAGTTCGAAGCGCCGCGCGATGGGCGTGCCCCGCGCCGAGAGCAGCGTGAGGACATAGCCCGCGCCGCCCGGCACCGGGACCGGCAGGCCGAGGCCCGTCGTCAGCCCCGCCTTGCCCGCGCTGTCGGCGCGGATGAAGCGGTAGCCCGAGCCGAGGTCGCGCATCAGCATCGGCGTGTGCGAGGCCCGCACCCCGCCGGGCAGCCCCTGCCCGCGCGGGAAATGCGTGTGCTGGCTGACCCACTCGAAGTGCTTGGCCGCGCCGTAGTAGCCGTCGTCGAGCATCAGCAACCCGTCGGTGTCGGCCCAGACCTCGATGGCGCCGGTGCGGGTGTCGTCGTCGCCGCAGAGCACCACGAGCACCGCGTTCAGCGTGTCGCCGTCGAAGACGGGAACGGCCACCGCGGCGGTGAGGCCGGCCTCCCGCGCGGCCTCGGTGCGCTTGAAGTAGGAGCCGTCGAAGCCCTTGAGCACGACGGGCCGCGCCTCGGCCCAGGCCTTGCCGGGCAGGCCCTCGCCCTTTGCAAAGCTCTCGCGGCGCGAGGCCGCCTCGAAGCCCGCCAGCTCGCCGTAGGAGCCCTCGGCCAGAACCAGCGTCTCGCCGGTCTCGGTGTCGGGCACCCAGACCTCGGAGACCTGGATGAAGGTGTCGGTCACGCTGTCGATCGCCGTGTCCATCACGCGGCCTCCTTCCGTGCGGGTTTGGCGGCGGATGACTCGGACTTGCCGTGCTTGCCGTGTTCGTATTCCTCGAGGAAGTTCAGCACCTGCTCGCGGTAGAGATAGTAGTCGGGGTGCTCGAGCAGCGCCTTGCGGGTGCGCGGGCGGGGCAGGTCGACGTCGGCGATCTTGCCGATGGTGGCCTGCGGACCGTTGGTCATCATCACCACGCGGTCGGCCAGCAGGATCGCCTCGTCGACGTCATGCGTGACGCAGATCGCGGTGACCTTGGTGCGCGACCAGACCTCCATCAGCACCTCCTGCAGCTCCCAGCGGGTGAGGCTGTCGAGCATGCCGAAGGGCTCGTCGAGCAGCAGCAGCTTGGGCGAGAGGGCAAAGGCCCGGGCGATGCCCACGCGCTGCTTCATCCCGTTCGACAGCTCGGAAGCGGGCTTGTCCATCGCATCGGCGAGGCCCACGCGCTCGAGGTAGTAGTCGACCACGTCCTGCCGTTCGCCCTGCGAGGCCTTGGGATAGACCTTGTCGACGCCCACCGCGACGTTCTCGCGCGCGCTGAGCCAGGGGAAGAGCGAGGGCGACTGGAAGACCACCGCACGCTCGGGATCGGCCCCCTGCACCGCGCGGCCGTCGAGCTTGATCGCGCCCTTGGAAATGTCGTTGAGCCCTGCCGCCATGGTCAGCACCGTGGACTTGCCGCAGCCCGAGTGGCCGATGAGCGAAATGAACTCGCCCCGGTCCATTTTGAGGTTGAAGTCCTCGACCACCGTGAGTGGGCCCTTGGGCGTGGGATAGACCTTGTGAAGCTGCGAGAAGTCGAGGAAGCGCTCCTCGATCAGGCCCTCGTTCGCGCGGGCGACGGCCTGCGGCACATCGGGCGCCATGCCGTGCACCGGCGTCACGGACGGGAGGCTGCGGGTGCCCTCGGCCTTGGACTCGATGCCCACGTCCATCAGGTGATTGGTCACCTTGGCACGCAGCGTCTTGAAGCCCTCGTCGTGGTTCATCTCGCCCCGGTCGCGGGGGCGCGGGATGTTCACCGGGAACTCCTCGCCCAGCGTGCCGTCGGGGTTCAGCGCGATGATGCGGTCGGCCAGCAGGATGGCCTCGTCCACGTCGTTGGTGATGAGCACACAGGTCTTCTTGTCCTGCTCCCAGATGTGCTCGATCTCATCGGCGAGGTTGGCCCGCGTCAGCGCGTCGAGCGCCGAGAGCGGCTCGTCCAGCAGCAGCATCTCGGGCGACATGGCCAGCGCACGGGCGACGTTGACCCGCTGGCGCATGCCACCCGACAGCTCGGCCGGGCGGCGCGTCGTGGCGTGGCCGAGGCCTACCATCTCGACGTAGTGGGCGACCTTGGCCTCCTTCTCGGACTTGGGCATGCCGGGGAAGACCGTGTCGACCGCCAGCCGCACGTTGCCGTTCACCGTGAGCCAGGGCATCAGCGAGTAGTTCTGGAAGATCACCCCGCGCTCGCGGCCGGGGCCGGTGACGGGCTGGCCCTTGAAGGTCACCTCGCCCGAGGTCGGCTTTTCGAGACCCGCCATCAGGTTGATGAGCGTCGTCTTGCCGGTGCCCGAGAAGCCCAGGAGCACGAGAAACTCGCCCTCGCGGACCTCCAGGTCGATGTTCTTCAGCACGTGGGAGGCACGGGTGCCCTGGCCGAAGCTCTTGGAGACATTGTCGAACTTGAGGATGCTCATGGCATGTCCTTTCGCGCTATCGGGTCGCTACGTGAGCGCCGCTCACCGGTTGTTCGAGAAGGTGAAGAGGGACTGCAGCGCGTACATCACGCGGTCCAGCAGGAAGCCGATGATGCCGATGGTGAAGACCGCGACCATGATCTTGGCGAGCGAGCTGGAAGAGCCGTTCTGGAACTCGTCCCAGACGAACTTCCCGAGGCCCGGGTTCTGGGCCAGCATCTCGGCCGCAATCAGGACCATCCAGCCGACGCCCAGCGACAGCCGCAGGCCGGTGAAGATCAGCGGCAGGGCCGAGGGCAGCACCAGCTTGGCGATCTTGGTGCGGGTGTCCATCTTGAGCACCTTCGAGACGTTCACGAGGTCCTTGTCGATGGAGGCCACGCCAAGCGCGGTGTTGATCAGCGTCGGCCAGAGCGAGCAGAGCGTCACGGTGATCGCGGAGACGAGGAACGACTTGGCGAAGAGCCCGTCGTCGGTGGTGTAGACCGCCGAGACGACCATGGTGACGATGGGCAGCCAGGCCAGCGGCGAGACCGGCTTGAAGATCTGGATGATCGGGTTGAGCCCCGCATTGGCATAGGGCGACAGGCCCGCGGCGATGCCCAGCGGCACGGCGACGACGGTGGCCAGCAGGAAGCCGAAGAACACGGTCTGGATCGAGGTCCAGATCTGGTCGTAGTAGCTCGGCGCCCCGGTATAGGCGATGGTCTTGACCTCGTCCTCGCGGCCGGCGGCGATGAGCTTTTCGTTGCGCTGCGCGACCATGGTCTCGAAGCGCTCCTTCTTGACGGCCTTGGCCTCGGCGTCCTCGTGCAGGTTCACGGCCTCTTCCCAGACGGCGGCGGGTCCGGGCACGGCGCCCAGCGAGGTCTGCACCTGCGGCGCCAGGGCGGACCACAGCGCCAGGAAGGCGGCGATGGCCAGCAGCGGCACGCCCAGCAGGCGCCAGATCTCCTTGCCCTGGGCACGGGGGTTGTCGCCGGCGGCGGCCTTGAGGATCGGGGTGATCCAGCTCAGACCGAGAACCTGGAACCAGGAGTCGGCCTTGTTGATGCGGGTGAAGAGGCGCGCCCGGCGGGCTTCGCGCTCGGCTTCACGGGCGTATTCGGGATCGACGGTCGTCATGGGTTCGCGGTCCTTCGGAGAGAGGATGGCTGTTCGGAAGGTGGTCGGAGCGGGGCGCGCGTCGCGGCGCACCCCGCGCGGGGCGTCAGCCCTCGACCTCGTTGCCCACCACGGTCTGCTCGCCCTTCAGGCCGATGGGCAGGCTTTCGAGGTAGGCGTTGGGGGTGCGGCCGTCGTAGGCGATGCCGTCGATGATGTCCTCGGCGGGCGTCGGCGCCTTGTAGCCGTCGCTGTCCCAGGGGAAGTCGGCCTCGTCGGCAAGGCCTTCGTCGACCAGCGCGCGGGCCGCCTCGAGGTAGATCTCGGGCTTGTAGACCGACTTGGCGACCTCGTCGTACCAGCTGTCCGGCTTCGCCTCGGCGATCTGGCCCCAGCGGCGCATCTGGGTCAGGTACCAGATGGCGTCGGAGTAGAAGGGATAGGTCGCGTTGTAGCGGAAGAAGACATTGAAGTCGGGGACCGAGCGGGTGTCGCCCTTTTCATACTCGAAGGTGCCGGTCATCGAGTTCGCGATGACCTCCTCGTCGGCGCCGACGTATTCCGGGCGCGACAGGATCTCGACGGCTTCCTCGCGGTTGGCGTTGTCGTTCTCGTCCAGCCACATGGCCGCGCGGATCAGCGCCTTGACCACGGCCTGGGTGGTGTTCGGGTTTTCCTCGGCGAACTCGGCGGTGATGCCGAAAACCTTCTCGGGGTTGTTCTTCCACAGCTCGTAGTCGGTAATCACCGGCACGCCGATGCCCTTGAACACCGCCTGCTGGTTCCAGGGCTCGCCCACGCAGTAGCCGTGGATCGTGCCGGCCTCGAGCGTGGCGGGCATCTGCGGCGGCGGCGTCACCGACAGGAAGACGTCGGCGTTGATCTGGCCCGAGATGTTCTCGGTCGAGTAGAAGCCCGGGTGCAGGCCACCGGCGGCGAGCCAGTAGCGCAGCTCGTAGTTGTGGGTCGAGACCGGAAAGACCATGCCCATGTTGAAGGGCTTGCCCTCGGACTTGTACTGCTCGACCACCGGCGCCAGCGCCTCGGCCGAGATGGGGTGCTGCGGCAGGCCCTCGTCGTTGGTCGGGATGTTGGGCTTCATCGCTTCCCAGACCTCGTTCGACACGGTGATGCCGTTGCCGTTCAGGTCCATCGAGAAGGGCGTGATGATGTGCGCTTCGGTGCCGAAGCCGATGGTGGCGGCCAGCGGCTGGCCCGCGAGCATGTGCGCGCCGTCGAGCTGCCCGTCGATCACGCCGTCGAGCAGCACCTTCCAGTTGGCCTGTGCCTCGAGCGTGACGAAGAGCCCTTCGTCGAGGAAATAGCCCTGCTCGTAGGCCACCGCGAGCGGCGCCATGTCGGTGAGCTTGATGAAGCCGAAGGTGAGTTCGTCCTTTTCCAGCTCCAGCATCTGGGCCAGCGCGGGCGAGGTGAGCGCCGTGGAGGCAGCGAATGCGATGAGGGTCTTCTTCATGTCGTGTCCGTCCCTGAAGTGCGCCCGGAGGAACCGGGCAAAACAAAAAAGCCGCTGACGCACCGCGACGGATGTCGCAGAGGTCGAGCGGCTTTGCTCAGCAATCCCAGGCTTTGGGAGAATGTTTCGCCGATTCAGCTCCGTTGCTGGATCGTGAGCCCGTTATTCATGTTCGCACCCGGCCCGAGCAATGAAAAAGTTCCGATCCCCCGCATCTTTCCCGGTCTTCGGCGCCGTCGATGCTGCAGCTGCACAAAAACGCGCCGCTCAGTCGTGCCCGGGATCAAAAACTTTGCCATCGAAGAACCGGTCCGGGCCCAGAATCAGGTGCCCGGCCCCGGAGGCGACGGCGGTCTGCTGGCCCATCGCGCCCTCGATCTTCGAGGATGCGCCCGGCAGGTCGGCGCGCGTCGGGGCCAGCGCGGCGCGGTGCAGGTCCGAACGGAACACCCGCGCGGCGGCCCGGGCAGCCGCGTCGCGGTCGAGCCCGGTGCGGGCGGCAAGCTGACGGCCGATCCACTGCGCCTGGCTGCGCCAGGGGAAGGTGGCGGCGCCGCCGTGGAACTCGATGAAGCGCGGCACGCGGCGTTCGTCGCCCTGCGGCGTGATGACCATGCGCCCGGTCAGCGCGCGCTCGATGATCTCGGCGGGCAGGTCGAGGTAGGGGCTGCGGCTGAGCATCTCGGCCGCGAGGATGTGCGAGCCGGGCTCCGCCAGCCAGCGCCCCGCGCGCCAGACGGCGCGGATCAGCCGGCCGAGCATGGCCTCTTCCGCTTCGGCCCAGTCGTTGCGCACCGCGAGCACCTTTTCCGGCGAGAACTCCCAGATCGCACGGCCCGGCAGCAGCAGCGTGCCGACGCCGGTCTCGATGGCCTGGCTGCCCCAGGGCTCGCCCACGCAGAAGGCGTCGATCTCGCCTGCCTCCATCGCATCGGCCATGAGCGGCGGGGGCACGGTGCGGATCTCGACCCCCTGCGGCGCGGGCAGACCCAGCGCGGAGAGCCAGTAATAGAGGAGCTCGGCATGCATCGAGAAGGGAAAGGGCACGCCGATGCGCAGCGGTTCGGGGCTGACGCGGATCAGCGCCTCGCCCGCGAGGCGTGCGTCGTCGAAGGCAAAGTCGTGGCCCGCGTCGCGCAGCCGCGCGGCCAGCGCATTGCTGACGCCCACCACCTGCCCGTTCATCGAGAGGACAGACACGACCGACATGGTCGGTCCCGCGCCGCCCAGTCCCAGCGCGCCCGCGATCGGCATGGGCGAGAGCATCTGCGCCGCATCGACCCGGCCGAAGTTGAGCATGTCGCGCAGGCTCGACCACGAGGCGGCGCGGCGCAGGTCGAGCGAAATCCCCTCCTCGGCGGCATAGCCCATGTCCTGCGCCACGATCAGCGGCGCGGCATCGACCAGCGGGATGAACCCGACCGAGAGGGTCGCGGCCCTCATGACAGCAGCCCCGCGGCCGTGACAAGCGCCTGCGCCACCTCGGCCACCCGGCGGCCCTGGTCCATGGCGGTCTTGCGCAGCAGGGCATAGGCTTCGTCCTCGTCCACGCCGCGGGCTTTCATCAGCATGCCCTTGGCGCGGTCGATGACCTTGCGCTCTTCCAGCGCGCGCTTGGTCTCGGCCAGTTCGGTGCGCATCCGCTGGAACATGCGGAAGCGGGCGATGGCGGCGTCGAGGATGGGCTTCACGCGCTGCCGCTGTAGCCCGTCGACGACATAGGCCGAGACGCCCGCCTCGATCGCGGCATCGGTCAGTCCCTCGTTGTCGCGGTCGACGAACATGGCCACCGGACGGTCGAGTGGCCCCGAGGCCAGCGCCAGTTCCTCAAGCGTGTCGCGCGAGGGGCTCTCGAGGTCGATCAGCACCACGTCCGGCTGCCGCGCGAGGATCTTGCGGGCCAGGCCCGTGGGCTCCGAGATGACGTGAACGTCGAACGCCCCGGCGTCACGCAGGCTGTCGACGATCAGCAGCGCGCGATCCCGGTCGGTTTCGACCACGACGATGGAAAGGGCATCGCTCATACCTCCTTAGCGCCACGTTCCCGCCCACTTGTAAAGGGGCCATCGCGGTCGGCCTGCCGCAGCGCGGCATCGGCGCACGGTTTTGCGGCGCCGGGATATCTGCTGGCGGTCGCCCTGAAACCCGGCTTATGGTCGCGCCGGATCAACCGGAGGAGACCTCATGCCCGCACCCGCCAACACCTTCAAGAAGCGGCTCGAAGCCCGCGAGACCCAGGTCGGCCTCTGGGTGTCCTCGGGCGACGCCAGCATCGCCGAACTGGCCGCAGGCTGCGGCTACGACTGGCTGGTGATCGACGGCGAGCACGGGCCCAACGGTCTGCGCGACATCCTCGGCCAGCTGCGCGCCGTGGGCGACAAGAGCCACCCCGTGGTGCGCGTCCCCGACGACAACCGCGCGACGATCAAGCAGATGCTGGACATCGGCGCGCAGACGATCCTCGTTCCGATGATCGACTCCGCCGAGCAGGCGCGCGAAGCGGTGCGCTCCATGCTCTACCCGCCCAAGGGCGTGCGCGGCGTCGGCGCGGCGGTGGCCCGGGCCTCGGGCTACAGCGCCATCGGTGACTACACACAGACCGCGAATGAGACCGTCTGCCTGCTGGTGCAGGTCGAGAGCCTGAAGGGCCTCGAGGCGCTGGACGATATCCTCGCGGTCGAGGGCGTGGACGGCGTGTTCATCGGACCCAGCGACCTTGGCACCGACATGGGTTACGGACCCGACGCTCCCGAGGTGCGCGAGGCCGTGACCGGGGCGCTCAAGCGCATCCAGGAAGGCGGCAAGGCGGCCGGCGTGCTGGCCACGGTGCCGGACGTGGCCAAGGACTACGTCGACATGGGCGTCGAGTTCGTGGCGGTGGGCGGCGACGTCCTGGTCCTGCGCGCCGCGCTCTGCGATCTGCGCGCGAAGTTCTGAGGCTCGAAGCCGGCCCTTTCGGGAGGGCCGGCGCCCGTCCGCCGGGTGGGCGCTTCTTCCGCGAGAGGCTCCGGCACTTTATCCCTCGGCCATATGCCAGCAATCGAGGCGGCAGGCCGGATGTCGAAAAGCGCCCGCCCGAGGGGGCGGACGGGCGCTGGCCCGGCGCGCTTTGCGCTTGATTCCGGGCCGGGGAACCACCACTTGCACCGCGACCGCCCGCGGTCGGGCGCCGGCCCTTGTTCCCCGGCTTGAAACTGCCTTCAGAGCGGCTCCGGCAGCGCCACACCCAGCTCTTCTGCGCTGGCGCGCACGCGGGTCCAGACCTCGTCGGGCAGCGCGATGCCCTCGGTCCGGCTGCGCTCGACCATGGCCGCGGCGCGATCGCCCGGGATGCGCACCTGATCGAACCCCGGCGCGGGCCGGTTCGCCCGGCAGGCCGCGTTCAGCGCGTCAACCTGCGCCTTGAAGGGATCGAGCCCGGCAAAGGCTTCGGGGTCCATGACCTGCACGAAGACATTGCCGCCCCAGCGCGTGACCTCCTCGGCCCGGCCGTGGCCCGAAAGCGCCTGGCTCAGCATCTCGACCGTCAGCCCCATGGCATAGCCCTTGTGGCCGTGGTCCATGCCGCCCACCGGCAGGATCGTGCCGCGCGGATCGGCGTTCACGACGGTCGGGTCGGTGGTCGCGTTGCCCTCGCCGTCCAGCATCCAGGGGTGGTCGAACTGCCGCCCGCTGTTGATGTACTCGCGCACCTTCGAGACCGTCGTGATTGAGGCGCAGGTGTCGATCAGCACCGGGTGGTCGCCCGCCGGATACCCCACGGCCCAGGGGTTGGGCGTGAGCGTCGGCTCCGTCCCGCCATAGGGTGCGACCCAGCGGCCCGAGGGGTCCGAGGTCGAGATCATGCAGACGAACCCGCGCTCGGCCGCGATGCGGGTGAGTGTCGAGAGACAGCCGATGTGGTGGCTGCGCCGGATCGCCAGCGCGGCGATACCGTGGCTGCCTGCACGCTCCATGCAGGTCTCGAGCGCCTGCGTCATGATCCAGTGACCCGGCAGGTAGTTGCCGTCCCAGACCATCGTGGCGCCCTTGTCGGTCACCACCTCGAGTTCTCCCTCCGAGGACATGCCGCCCGATGCGATCTCGGGCAGGTAGTAGGGCACCATCGACAGCCCATGCGTGGTGACGCCAAGCTCGTCGGTGCGGGTCAGAAGCTCGGCCACGACCTCGGCCTTCTCGGCGGCGAGCCCGCCCTTGGTGAGCATGTCCAGCGCAAGCGCCTTGAGATCGTCGCGCGAATAGCGGTCCGTCATGATGTCCTCCCATGTGACGCCGCCGGCAACGGGTGCCGGCGGCCTTTTCGCTGTCGCGGGCGGATGCCCGCGCGCCTGTCGTGATGATGTGCCGGCCCGGCGCCCTAGCC
Source organism: Salipiger mucosus DSM 16094 (assembly GCF_000442255.1). Classification (GTDB taxonomy): domain Bacteria; phylum Pseudomonadota; class Alphaproteobacteria; order Rhodobacterales; family Rhodobacteraceae; genus Salipiger; species Salipiger mucosus. Next base: position 206,982 of record NZ_KE557275.1, read on the forward strand.
CGCGAAGCTGAGGTGCACCTTCACGGCCTGCGTCCGGTCCCCGGCCAGCTTGAAGGCGGCGTCGGCGTCCTCGAGCGGAAAGGAGCCGGTGATCATCGGCCGCACGTCGATGCGGCGCGACGAGATGTTCGAGGCCGCCGTCTCGAAGTCCTCGCGCAGGAAGCGCTGCGTGCCCTGGAAGGTGAGTTCCTTGCCGACGATGGCATTAAGCGGCACTTTCGTCTCGCCGCCGACGCCGACCTGCACCAGCTTGCCCTGCGGGCGCAGCGCCGAGATGGCAGAGGCGATGGCGGGCGCCGCCGCCGAGCACTCGAAGACCACGTCGAAATGGCCCTTGTTCTCGGTGAAGCGCGCGAAACGGTCGGCCTGCGTGGCCATGTTGACCGTCTCGGTCGCGCCCATCTCGGCGGCCTTCGACAGCGTGAAGTCCTGCAGGTCGGTCACCACCACCTCGGAGGCACCCCCGGCCTTTGCCACGGCCGCGCAGAGCGCGCCGATGGGCCCCGCGCCGGTGACCAGCACGCGCTTTCCCTCGGTGCCGCCCGACATGGCGTGGGCGTGGGTGCAGACCGCGAGCGGCTCGGAACAGGCCGCCTCGGCCAGCGAGACATCGCCCGAGACCGGCACGCATTGCGCCGCGTCCACGACGATGCGGTCGCGGAAAAGGCCCTGTTCATGCGGAAAGCGCATGGCGGAGCCGGAGAAGCGCATGTTCAGGCAGTGCGTCGGCAGGCCCGCGTTGCAGTATTCGCAGTCGCCGCAGGGGCGCGAGGGGTTGATCGCGACATGCGCGCCCTTTTCCAGCCCGGTCACGCCCTCGCCCACCGCGAGCACGGTGCCCGAGGCCTCGTGGCCCAGGATGATCGGCTCCTTCACCACGATGGGGCCGAAGCCGCCGTGCTGGTAGTAGTGCAGGTCCGAACCGCAGATCCCGCCGGCGGACAGCGCCAGCAGCGCCTCGCCCGGGCCGGGCGCGGCGACGTCGAGGGTTTCGATGCGGATGTCTCCCTTCTGGTGGAGACGGCAGACGCGGGTGTCCATGGGACCCTCCTTCAGGGCATGAGCGTGTTGGGCAGCCATGTCGCGATGGCCGGCACGTAGGAGACAAGCAGCAGCACGGCGATGTTCGTCAACAGGAACGGCAGCACCGCGACGATCACCGGCGCCAGCGGCAGCCGCGCGATCCCTGCGCAGACGAAGAGACAGACCCCCACCGGCGGCGTTGTCAGGCCGATCATCAGGTTCAGCACCGCGAAGGTGGCGAAGTGAAGCGGATCGATCCCCACCGCCTGCGCCAGCGAGAGCAGCGGCACGAAGAGGATGATGAGCGCGGCGATCGTCTCCATGAACATGCCGACGAAGAGCAGCAGCAGGTTGATGATCAGGATCACCAGGAAGGGGTTGTCGGTGAAACCGAGCACCGCGTCGGCGATGGCCTGCGGGATACGCTCGGAGACGAGGATCCAGCCGAAGACGTTGGCGAAGCCCACCAGCGCGAGGATGCCGGCCGCCGAGATCGCGCTGTCGACGAGGATGGCGGGCACCTTGCGCAGCTTGAGCTCGCGGTAGATGAAGGCGCCGACGATCAGCGCGTAGACCGAGGCGACGACGGCGGTCTCGGTCGGCGTGGCGAGGCCGGAGAGCAGCCCGTAGATGATGAGGAAGGTCATCGCCAGCGCCCAGAAGGCACCGCCGAAGCTGCGCGCGACCTCGCCCCAGCCCTGCCAGGGCTGGCGGGGGAAGTTCTTGCGCGCCGAGATCACGTAGGCCGTCACCATCATGGCCACGCCCATCAGGATGCCGGGAATGGCGCCGGCGAGGAACATCTTGCCGACCGAGATGCCCGAGAGCGCACCGACGATGATCATGGGCACGGAGGGCGGGATGATCGGTCCGACGGTCGAGGAGGCCGCCGTCACCGCGGCCGAGAAATCGCCGGGGTAGCCGGCCTTCTTCATGCCGGGGATCATCACGCCGCCGATCGAGGCCGCGTCGGCCACGGCGGTGCCCGTGATGCCGCCAAAGAGCATCGAGGCGCCGATGTTGGTCAGCCCGAGCCCGCCGCGCACCCAGCCGATGAGCGCCTGCGCGAAGCGGATGATGCGGTTCGTGATGCCGCCCTGGTTCATCAGGTTCCCGGCGAGGATGAAGCCGGGGATCGAGAGCAGAACGAAGACATCCATGCCGGCATACATCTTCTGCGGCATGACCACCGCCGGAATGCCCGACAGCAGGATGTATACGAGAGAGGACAGCCCCAGCGTGATCGCCACGGGGATGCCGATGATGAGCCCGCCCACGAAGACGGCGAAGAGAACCCAGACTTCCATGTTGTCAGCTTTCCGGCGCGTCGACGGCCTTTTCGGGCTTGCCGTCCTCGGCGCCCGAGAGCATCCCCACCACCCGCAGCAACGCGAAGAGCGCCAGCAGCGCCAGCAGCAGCGTGATGGTGAAATGCACGAAATTCATTTGCAGACCAAGCGCGGGCGAACTCTGCATCGCGCCGATCGAGGTGTATTTCCAGGCGGCCGGGATCAGGTAGAGCGCCAGCCCGGCGGTCGCCACGGCCGAGACCAGGCGCAGCACCCAGGGGGCGCGGCCCGGCAGGTGTTCGCAGATGACGTCGACATTGACCATGTCGCCCGTGCGCAGCGCCAGCCCCGCGCCGAAGGCCACGAGGTAGAGCAGCGCGAAGCGTGTTAGTTCCTCGGTCCAGACGGGCGAGTTGCCCAGCGTCCGCGTCACGACCTGGATCAGGACGGCGGCGATCAGGACGGCAAAGGCCACTCCCGCGCCGATGCGGGCGAGGAGCGAGAGGATCCGGATGATGCGTTCGGCAGTCTTCATAGCGTCCACCATGCGCGGTGCGGCGGCCCCTGAACCGGGACCGCCGCGCTTCCGCGAGTGATCAGTTGCTTTCCGACGCCGAGAACAGGTCCTCGACGATCGGCGTGATCTCTTCGTTGACGTTGGCCAGGACGGCGTCCTTGGCCTGTGCCTGGAAGGCCGGGCCGTCGACCTCGACGAAGGTCATGCCGTTCTCTTCGAGCCAGGCGCGGTCATCCTCGAGGCTCTGGAGGAAGAGCTCGCGCTCGTACTCCTGGGCGCGCGACGCGGCCTCCATCACGGCGTCCTGATCCTCGGCAGACAGCTCGTTCCAGGTCATTTCCGAGATGGTGAGGTAGATCCACGACCGGACGTGCTCGGTCATGTTCACGTGGCTCTGCACCTCGTTGAAGTTGGCCGAACGGATCAGCGCGAGCGGGTTCTCCTGCGCGCCGATGGTGCCGTTCTGCAGCGAGGTGAAGACCTCGGAGAAGGCCATCGGGGTCGGCTGGGCGCCGAGCGACTTCCAGACGTCGACGAAGAGCGGCACGTTGGGCACGCGCATCTTCAGGCCGTCCAGCTCGTCGGGCGTGGTGATCGGACGGTTCGAGGTCAGGTTGCGCGGGCCGCGGGCGAAGTAGGCGATCGGACGGATCTGCGCCTGCTCGACGATCTGCGCCTCGATCTGGTCGCCGATCTCGCCGCTGGCGACCTCGTCCATGTGCTCGAGCGAGCTGTAAGCGTAGGGCACGGCCAGAAGGGCCGCCATCGGCGCCCAGTTCTGCAGGCTCTCGCCGGTGATCGTCATGTCGACGGTGCCCAGCTGCATGCCGTTGATGAGGTCGATCTCCTTGCCGAGCGACTCGTTGGGGTAGACCTCGACGGCGATGCGGCCGTCGGTCAGCGCCGAGAGCTCCTCGCCGAACTTCACGGCGGCCTTGTGCCACGAGTTGTCCTCGTTCGCGAGGTGGCCCAGCTGCAGGGTCGTCTCCTGCGCCGAAAGCGGGCCGGCCAGCATGACGGCCGTCGCCGCAGCGATGGCTTTGGGTTTCCAGTTGAATGCCATTACAGGTCTCCTCCTTGGATTGGCACGTTCACCGGCTCGGGGAGCGCCCCGTCCGGCAACTCGAAAAAATCGGGATGCGCGGCGACCACCGTCGGCAGGTCGCGCAGGATTTCGCGCAGGTGCAGGCGCACTGCCCGCTCGGCGGCGGGCACGTCGCCCTTGGCGATGGCATCGACGATGGCGCCGTGCTGGGCGATCAGCTTGGTCACCGGGAACTGGCCCAGCGACAGGAACCGCACGCGGTCCATCTGCGCCTTGAGCCCCTCGACCTGACGCCAGGCCGTGGCCTTGCCGGCCGCCTCGGCCAGCGTGCGGTGAAAGGTCTCGTCGAGTTGGATGAAATCGTGCGGCGCGCTGCCGGCAACCGCCTTCTGCTTTTCGACCTGCGCGCGCAGGTCGGCGACAAGCGTCGGGTCCGCCCGCTGGGCGAGGATCTTGACGATGTCGGCTTCTATCGCCTCGCGCAGGAAGCGCGCGTCGAGCACGGCGGAATAGGCGATGCGGCTGACGATGGTGCCGCGCTGAGGCAGGATCAGCAGCAGGCCCTGCGCCGCGAGCTTGATGAAGGCCTCGCGCACCGGCTGCCGGCTCACGTTGCAGCCACGCGCGATCTCGGACTCCGAGATCCGGTTTCCGGGCGTGAGACGGTTTCGGATGATGGCATCGCGCAGCCCGCGCGAAATCTGGGGAGAAATCGGTCGAGCCGGATCAAGAGACTCCAGAATGTGGGTGCCCGGCTTCATGATTCGTCCTCCCTCCGCATGCCGATACCATACTTCCATACTAGTCAGCAACCAACAGGAATGTTATGGACTCCCGACGCAGACGACTCGGGAGGAGCCGCAATGAGACAGACGTGGCGCTGGTTCGGTCCGCAGGACCAGGTATCGATTCAGGACGTGAGGCAGGCAGGCGCAGAGGGCATCGTCACCGCGCTGCACCACGTGCCCACGGGCGCGGTCTGGACGCCGGGGGAAATCGCCGCACGGCGGGAGGCGATCTCGACGGCAGCCGACGGCACCGACACCGGCATGCGCTGGGACGTGGTCGAGAGCCTGCCCGTCTCCGAGGACATCAAGAAGCAGTCCGGCGACTGGCGCGCGCATATCGACGCCTACCGCGAGAGCCTGCGCAATCTCGCCGAGGCCGGGCTCGAGACGATCTGCTACAACTTCATGCCGGTGCTGGACTGGACCCGCACCGACCTCGCGTGGACGCTGCCCGGCGGCGCCACCTGCATGCGCTTCGACCTCGCGGATTTCGCGATGTTCGACATCCACGTGCTCGAACGCCCCGGCGCGGCCGAGGACTATGACGCCGCCCTGCAGGACGAGGCCGCCCGCCGCCACGCGCAGGCCAGCGACGCGCAGCGCATGGCGCTGGCCAAGAACGTGGTCTTCGGCCTGCCTGGCGCCGCCGAGAGCTTTACCCTCGAGGACGTGCGCGACCATCTGGCGGAATACGCCGCCATGAGCGAGGCGCAGCTGCGCGCGAACCTCGTCGACTTCCTGTCCGAGGTGGTGCCCACCTGCGAGGAGCTGGGCCTGCGCATGTGCTGCCACCCCGACGATCCGCCGGTGCCGCTGCTGGGCCTGCCCCGGATCATGTCGACCGAGGCGCATTACTCCGAGGTCATGCGCGCCGTGGACAGCCCCGCGAACGGCATCACGCTCTGCTCGGGCTCGCTGGGCGCGCGGCCGGACAACGACCTGCCGGGCATGATGCAGCGACTGGGCGACCGGGTGCACTTCCTGCACCTGCGCAACGTCAAGCGCGAGACGAGCGAGATCCGCGGCTCCTTCTACGAGGCCGAACACCTGGGCGGCGACACCGACATGGTGGCGCTGGTCGAAGCCGCGCTGCGCGAAGAGGCCCGCCGCAAGGCGGAGGGCCGCGCCGACTGGTCGATCCCGTTCCGACCCGACCACGGGCAGGACATCCTGGACGACCTCGGCCGCCGGGCGCAGCCGGGCTATCCCGCGATCGGCCGGCTCAAGGGCCTGGCCGAGCTGCGCGGCATCATCGCCGCGCTTGAGCCCCGCGTCACGGCGGAGCTGGCATGACGCGGCGCCTGACCTCGCTCGACGGGCTACCCGACACGGTGGCCCGGCCCGGCTACGACCCCGAGGCGCATGGCGCAGGGATCGTGCACATCGGCCTTGGCGCCTTTCACAAGGCGCACCAGGCGGTCTACACCGACGACGCGCTGGCCGAGGGCGGCGGCGACTGGCGCATCATCGGCGTCAGCCTGCGCAGCACCGCCCCGGCCGAGGAACTGTCGCCGCAGAACGGGCTCTACACGGTGATCGAACATTCCGCCGAGGGCACCTCGGCGCGGGTGATCGGCGCCATTGCGCAGGCCCTCTCGCTGACGAATGACCGGCAGGCGGTGCTGGACGCGCTCTGCGATCCGGCGACGCGCATCGTCTCGCTGACCGTCACGGAAAAGGGCTATGGCATCGACCGCGCCACCGGGGGCGTCGATCCGGCGCACCCGGCCATCTCGGCCGACCTCGTGGACCCGGAGAACCCGGTGGGCATCGCGGGCCTGCTGGTCTGGGCGCTGGGGCGCCGCCGCGAGCTGGGGATCGAGCCCTTCACCGTGCTGTGCTGCGACAACCTGCCGGAAAACGGCACACTTCTGCGCGCGCTGCTAGTCGACTTCGCAGACCGCACGGCGCCGGGGCTTGTCGGCCATATCTCGGCCGAGGTGGCCTTCCCTTCGACCATGGTGGACCGCATCACGCCGGCGCGCGGCGCGGGCACGCTGGCGCTTGCCCGCGAGATGACCGGCCACGAGGACGCCGCCGCCATCGAGACCGAGGCCTTTCGGCAATGGGTCATCGAGGACGACTTCCCGCAGGGCCGACCGCGCTGGGGCGCGGGTGGCGCGATCTTTGCCGCGGACGTGCGCCCCTACGAGGAAATGAAGCTGCGGATGCTGAACGGCGCGCATTCCATGCTGGCCTACTCCGGCTTCCTCGCCGGGCACAGGTACGTGCGCGACGTGATGGGCGATGCGGAGCTCTCGGCGCTGGTCGGGCGGCACCTGGATGCCGCCGCAGCGACCTTGGCGCCGCTCGCGGGAGTCGATTTCGCGGACTACGCGCAGGCGCTGCGCGACCGCTTCGCGAACCCGCACCTCGCGCACGAGACCTACCAGATCGCCATGGACGGCACCGAGAAGCTGCCGCAGCGCATCTTCGCTCCCGCCTGCGCGGCGCTCGAGGCGGGGCAATCGCTCGATGCCTTCGCCTTCGCCGCTGCGGCCTGGATGCGCTACGCCGTGGGCCGGACCGACGCCGGCGAGGCCTATGCCCTGCGCGACCCGCGCGAGGCGGCCATCGCCGAGACGCTGGAGGGCGCCGAGGGTGCGGGCGACATCCTGTCGCGGCTCATGGCGCTGCCCGGGCTCTTCCCCGAGGCATTGCAGGCCAGCGACGCCTGGCGCGCGGCCGTCGAGGCGCGGCTTCGGGTCATGCTGGAACAGGGCATCCGCGCGGCGATCTCGGCAGAAACGCAGGGCTGACGCCTGCAACAAGGGGTTTTCCGCCGGCCCGGTGCCCCAGCGCACCGGGCCGTTTTCGTGCGTTCGCGAGCCTGGCAAACGCCGGGTCGATCCCGGTGCCGTGATGGAACATGGAACCTGACCACACGTTGAGGGCCGTCACAGTCCCGATACAACGAATCGTCATAAGGCTGGCGAAATCGGAAAGGATCCAACGCCATGCCGTCTTCCGGCGCCGACGCCCGCCAGTTCTACCGGACCCTGTTCCTGTCGGACCTGCACCTCGGCGCCCGGGCCAGCCGGGCGGACGTGGTCCGCACCTTCCTGCGCACGGTCGAGGCCGAGACCATCTACCTCGTCGGGGACATCTTCGACCTCTGGCACGGCGGCCGCGTCCACTGGTCGGCGGCACATGACGATGTTCTCGAGGACCTGCGCGACCGCGCCCGCGCCGGGGCGCGCATCGTCTACCTGCCCGGCAACCACGACACGGTGATGCGCGCGCCCGATGCCCGGATCGAGGGATGGGAGCTGCGCGAGGCCGTGATCCACAAGGCGGCGGACGGACGGCGCTACCTCGTGCTGCACGGCGACCAGTGCGATCCGCGCATCCTGCGCTGGCACGCGATGACGCGCCTGGGCAGCCGGCTGGACGGCAGCCTGCGCCAGCTCGATCACTGGATCCAGGCGGCGGCCGGGCCGTTCGACCCGGCCCGGACCCCGGGGCAGCGTGTCATCGGCTGGGCGAACCAGCTTCTGGCCATGGGCGACCGGTTCGAGAACCGCCTGACGACGCTCGCCCGGGCCGCCGGGGCACGCGGCGTGATCTGCGGCCATTCGCACAAGCCCGGCCTGCGCAGCACGCGCGACGGCATGGTCTTCGCCAACTGCGGCGACTGGGTCGACAGCCTCACCGCGCTGGCCGAGGATCGCGACGGCCGGCTGCAATTGCTGCGCCACGGCACCGAGGCGCTCAAGGCGCCCGCGCGCCCGGCCGAGGGTCTTCCGCGCCCAGCCGAGGGCGGCGCGCTGGCCGGGGGCATCGCATGACGTTTCTGACGGCCACGCTTCTGCTCCTCGTCGCGGCGACCTTCGGCGTGCACCTGCTGTCGGCCGCGCTGGCGGCTTGGCGCTATCTGCGCCCCGGCGCGCCTGCGCCACGGGACGACGCCCTGCCCTTCGTCTCGCTGGTGCGCCCGGTCTGCGGCGTCGATGCCTTCGACGAAGAGACGCTGCGGTCCTCCTTCGCGCAGGACTACCCGCGCTACGAGATCATCTTCTGCGCGCAGGATGCGGACGACCCCGCCGTGCCGCTCGTCCGCCGGCTGATCGCCGAGCATCCGGCAGTCGAGGCGCGGCTGCTGATCGGAGATCCGGCCATCACCGGCAACCCGAAGCTCAACAACCTGCACAAGGGCTACATGGCCGCGCGGGGCGACTGGGTCGCGATGACCGACAGCAACCTGCTGCTGCCGCCGGACTACCTGCACCGCCTCGTGGCCACGCGCGACCTGCAAACCGGTCTCGTGACCGCACCCCCTGTGGGTATCCGGCCTGGCAACCTCTGGGGCGCCGTGGAATGCGCCTTTCTCAACAGCTCGCAGGCGCGCTGGCAGCTGGCGGCGGACTCGCTGGGCATGGGCTTTGCGCAGGGCAAGACGCTGTTCTGGCCGCGCGCCGTCCTCGAGGCCGGCGGCGGGCTGCGCGCACTCGGCGGCAACCTCGCCGAGGACGTGGCCTCGACCAAGCTGGTGCGGCGGCAGGGCCTGAAAGTGCGCCTGACGCGGCGGCTCTTCGCGCAGCCCATCGGCACGCGCGCCGCTGCCGAGGTCTGGGCCCGGCAGCTGCGCTGGAGCCAGGTGCGCCGCGACGGCTTTCCCCTGCTCTTCACGGCCGAGATCGCCCAGGGCCCGTTGCTGCCGCTGGCCGCGCTCGCGGCGCTGGTCGCCACGGGCAGTGCGTCAGCCTGGACGCTGCCCCCGCTGCTCATCGCCTGGTACGGCGCCGAGATCGCGCTGGCGCGGGTTGCAGGCTGGCCGCACGGACCCCGCGATCTGGCCGCCATGCTGATCCGCGACGCCCTGCTGCCCGCGATCTGGGCCGTGACATGGACCGCCAAAGGCTTTAGCTGGCGAGGCACGGAGATGGGCAGGCAGCCCGCTCCCGGCCCTGCGGAGTGACGCTTGTTCGGACTTGAAACCGTCGCAGCCCTGATCGCCAAGAACGGCCTGGCCATCCTCGCGCCGATCGCGTTGATCGAGGGGCCGATCGTCACGGTGATCGCCGCCTGGCTGGCCAGCCGTGGCCTCATGGACCTGTGGAGCGTGACCCTTGTGGTGATCCTCGCGGACCTGCTGGGCGACGTGGTGCTCTACGCGCTGGGTCGCTGGGGCATCAACCGCCTGCCCCCGCGCTGGCGGTTGCGGCTGGGACTGAACCGCGCGCGGCTGACGGCCCTGGGGTCACATTTCGGCACCAAGGGCGGGCGCACGCTGGTGATCGGCAAGCTCACCCATTCGGCCGGCGCCGCCGTTCTGGTCGCCGCGGGCCTCGCGCGGATGCCCCTGCTGCGCTTCATCGGCATCAACCTTGTCGCGACGGTCCCCAAGAGCCTGCTCTTCGTCGGCCTCGGCTATGCCTTCGGCTCGGCCTACAGCCAGATCGACAGCTGGATCGCACGCGTCTCGCTGGTGCTGCTGGCAGTGCTGGTGCTTGGCGGCCTCGTCTACATCATGAAAACCCGCTCGAAGAAACAGGCATGACGGCCCTCACCTGCATCATCCCGGCCTTCAACGAGGCGCCCCGCATCGAGACGGTGCTGGACGCGCTGCGCGGTCACCCCCTGATCGACGAGGTGATCGTGGTCGATGACGGCTCGGACGACGGCACCGCCGACATCGCCGAGGCCGCGGCCGGCGATCACGCCGGGCGGCGCATCCTTCGCCAGCCCGAGAACGGCGGCAAGAGCCGCGCCGTCGCCGCCGGGATCGAGGCCGCGCAGGGCCGGCTTATCATGCTTCTTGATGCCGACCTCTTGGGGCTCGGCGCCGATCACCTCAGCGATCTCGCGGCGCCGGTGCTGGCCGGGCGGGCCGACGTGGCGATCAGCCTGCGCCGCAACGCGCCGCGGCTATGGCACCTGCTGGGCATCGACTACATCTCGGGCGAGCGTGTCATGCCGCGCGACCTGCTGCTTCCGCACACCGACACGATCCGCCGCCTGCCGCGCTTCGGGCTGGAGGTCTTCATCAACGGGCTCTGGCTCGAGAACAGGATGCGGGTCTCGGTGGTCCATTGGCCCGCCGTCGATAGCCCGCTGAAATACGCCAAGCACGGCCGCCTCGCCGGGCTTCGCGCCGATGCCGCCATGCTGGGCGACATCTTCCGCACGGTGCCGCCGCACCGGGCAATTCGACAGGTTCTGACGCTTCGGGCACGCCGGATCTAGGCCGCGTCATTCCGGGCTGTGGACCTTGGCGGCGCGCTCGTTTAAGCCACCATCGACTCTAGGAGGGGTATTTGTACCATGGCTGAGAACTCGACTCCCGATATTGTGTATACAAAGGTAGACGAAGCGCCCGAGCTGGCCTCGCACTCGCTTCTGCCGATCGTACGCAGTTTTGCCGAAGCCGCCGGCGTCAGCATCGAGACGCGCGATATCTCGCTCGCGGGTCGCATCCTGGCCACCTTCCCGGAGGTGCTGACCGACGAGCAGAAGCAGGGCGACGATCTTGCCTGGCTGGGCGACTGGGTGAAGCAGCCCCAGGCCAACGTCATCAAGCTTCCGAACATCTCCGCCTCCGAGCCGCAGCTCGTGGCCGCGATCAAGGAGCTGCAGGACCAGGGCTACGCGCTGCCCGACTACCCCTATTCCCCCTCGACCGACGAGGAAAAGGCCGTCCGGGCCAAGTACGACACGGTCAAGGGCTCGGCCGTGAACCCGGTCCTGCGCGAGGGCAACTCGGACCGCCGCGCCGCCGCCGCGGTCAAGAAATTCGCCATGGCGAACCCGCACCGCATGGGCGAGTGGTCCTCGGACACGCAAGACCAAGGTCTCGGCGATGTCGGGCGGCGACTTCTTCTCGAACGAGAAGAGCCTGACGCTCCCCGAGAACCAGGCCGGCGCCGCGAAGATCGTGCTCGTCGGTGACGACGGTTCCGAGACCGTGCTTAAGGAGGGCGTGAAGCTCGACGCCGGCACCGTGGTCGACGCCACCTTCATGAGCGCCAAGGCCCTCGACGCCTTCCTCGCCGAGCAGATCGAGGAGACCAAGAAGGACGGCACGCTGTTCTCGCTGCACATGAAGGCCACGATGATGAAGGTCTCGGACCCGATCATCTTCGGCCACGCGGTGAAGACCTGGCTCAAGCCGGTCTTCGACAAGTACGGCGACGAGATGAAGGCCGCCGGCGTGAACCCGAACTCCGGCCTCGGCGACCTGCTGGAGCGCGTCAAGGACAAGCCCGAGATCCTCGCCGCCATCGAAGAGGTGCGCGAGCAGCGCCCGCCGATGTACATGGTGAACTCGTCCAAGGGCATCACCAATCTGCACGTCCCCTCGGACGTCATCATCGACGCCTCGATGCCGGCGGTGATCCGCGACGGCGGCAAGGGCTGGGGCCCGGACGACGCGCAACACGACACCAACTGCGTGATCCCCGACAACTCCTACGCGCCGGTCTACGACGAGACGGTGAAATACTTCCAGGAGACCGGCAAGCTGGACCCGACCACCTCGGGCACGGTTCAGAACGTCGGCCTCATGGCGCAGAAGGCCGAGGAATACGGCAGCCACCCGACCACCTTCGAGATCCCGGCCAAGGGCACGGTCAAGATGATCGCCGCCAACGGCGACGTGCTGCACGAACACGCGGTCGAGCCCGGCGACATCTGGCGTTCGGCCACCGCCAAGCAGCGCCCGATCGAGGACTGGGTGCAGCTGGCGATCGACCGCCAGGCCGCCGAGGGCTGCCAGGCGATCTTCTGGCTGGACGAGAACCGCGCGCATGACGCGGAGCTCATCAAGTATGTGAAGCCGATCCTCGAGGCCAAGGGCGTCGCCGACAAGTTCGAGATCCTCTCGCCGGCCAAGGCCACGCGCAAGACGCTCGAGACCATCCGCAAGGGCGAGAACTCGATCGCGATTTCCGGCAATGTGCTGCGCGACTACCTCACCGACCTCTTCCCGATCCTCGAGCTGGGCACCTCGGCCAAGATGCTGTCCATCGTGAAGCTGATGAACGGCGGCGGCCTCTTCGAGACCGGCGCGGGCGGCTCGGCGCCCAAGCACGTGCAGCAGCTGGTCGAGGAAAACCACCTGCGCTGGGACAGCCTGGGCGAGTTCTGCGCGCTTGGCGAGAGCTTCAAGTTCCTCGCCGACCAGAAGGACAACGCCAAGGCCCGCGTGCTGGGCAAGGCCGTCGAGGTCGCGACGCAGGGCGTGCTGGACAACGACCGCTCGCCCTCGCGCAAGGTCGGCCAGCCCGACAACCGCGACAGCCACTACTGGTTCGCCCGCTACTGGGCCGAGGCGCTGGCGGCACAGTCCGACGACGCCGAGATCGCGGCCTATTTCGCGCCCATCGCCGAAAAGCTCGCCGCGAACGAGGACAAGATCGTCGGTGAACTGGCCGCCGTTCAGGGCAGCCCTGTGGACCTTGGCGGCTACTACCACGGCGACGAGGCCAAGACGCTCTCGGTGATGCGCCCCTCGGCCACGCTGAACGGCATCCTCGGCTGAGGCCTTTTCTCAAGGCATGACACTGCGCCCCGCGCCGCCCAAGGGCAGCGCGGGGCGCTTTCGTTTCATGCGTCAGGGATCGGACAGATCGTAACGGAAAGCCCAAGAAGACCGGCCGCCCGGCTGTGCCGAAGGCCGGCGCGCTGTCGTTCGCTGCGGCTTGGACAAATGACAGCGGTGCGCAGGAAGCGAACCTGCATTCCGGTGACGCCAGATCCGCGAGGCCGCATCGCTTGATGCAGGAGGGATAACTGCCACGATACACCGACGGGAAACGCTGCTTCGAAGACCGCGGCAGCATCGCCCAAGGTCAAGTTGCCGCCAGTTCCAGCTTGTCCGACGCTCTCTCCGAGTTGGAAATCAAGCCGCCTGGCCCGTGGGAAGACGTGCAATTCAAACCGGCTGTTCTGGCGCAGACCTGTGCGCTTTGCTGGATCGGAAGACCGCGGCCAGCACGGTGAGGGCTGCAAGGTCAAAGCCCGTCACGCCGATGCGCAGCGCCTGGCTTATGGTCGTGCGCCCTCGACCAGCGTGGCCGCAACTTCGCGCGCTGCGGAGACGGCCTCTGCTCCACGATGGACCGCCGCATGGGTTGCGCTTTCGAAGAGGACAAGGGCCTGGTCCGCCAGCGATGGATCTTCCCGTCCCAGATCGAACGCGACGACCTCGGCGATCCGCCGACCTAGCGCAGGTGACACTGCAGCGCAGTTATCGAAGCGCGGAGCGGGCGGGGTGGTTGATCGAGGTCGGCCACGACGCTCCGAACCCGTTCCAGCCGGTGGCGCACGTCCCCGTTCCGCTGAAGGGCAAGCGCGTGCTGGTCAACGGCGCTGCGGGCGGCGTCGGGCACCTGGCGCTTCAGGTGGCAAAATGGCAGGGCGCGCATGTGATCGCCGTCGCCTCGGGGCGTCACGGGGACCTGCTGCGTGATCTCGGCGCGGACGAGGTGATCGACTACACGCAGGAGACCCCCGAAGAGGTCAGCACGGGCCTGGACCTGGTGCTCGACTGTGTCGGCGGGGCAGCTGCGGCACGCCTCCTGACCAGCCTGAAACCCGGCGGGGCGTTGTTCATCGTCAACCCGCTGGGCTTTGACGGGCACGCCGAGGCGGATCGGCTGGGCATCACCGTCTCCTCGACGCAGGTGCGCTCCTCGAGATCCACGTAGCTGAACAGCGATACCGTCACCTGGTCCGGTCCGCGCATCGCCACCTCCATCCATGCCGTGGTGGCGATGAGTCATGTTCCGCTACGGGCGTCGAGGCCGGAGTTTTTCAGCGGCCTGTTAAACATAGGCAAGATACCGGCCAGCCACCAGAACGCCAACCCAACCAATCATCGAGAGCGCCCCGGCGATCCTGGCGGGCCAGGGAGGAACCGCTGCCTGATCCCAGGCATGGACGGATCGGTAGATGCCGACATGGAAGATCAAGATGTTCACGCCGGAGATCAGGATAAGCCCCAGCTTCCAAGGCGCCGCCGCGCTGAGACCGACCGCACGGGCGACGCCCGTGAACATCAGGCCGCCGCTGATCGCCGCGGCCGCGAAACCGACAAGACACAGCGGCAGCACGTTGCGGGTCACCGTGGTCACGGGCACATGCCGTCCGCCCAGCCCCATCAGACGCAGGTCGACGACGATCGCCCCTCCGACCAACAGGGCGATCCCAAGGATGTGGAGGCTTTCGAGCAGAGGGTAGGCTTGCGGCGCCATGCGGACCCAGATCGCCACTGGCGTGCGTTCCAGGTCCGCGAGCGCAGAGACAAACCAGGCTGGCAAGGATCAGTTCGCCGGTTCGGGTTGGCTGGGAAAGGCCGTCAGTTGTTGCCAGACGCCCTGCCCGTCTTCCAGCCAGAACATCACGGGGCGCAGGTCATACGCGTCTTCGGCACCAAGATATCCCAGCACCTCGAGGGTTTCCCCCGTTTCGAGCGGCCGGTCGAGGCCCCAGCGGGACATCCAGCCGGGCCCTGCCAGGGTCAGGTGGATCTCCTGGTGTTCGCCCTCATAGGGCCGGGCCGACGCCATGGTTGCATCGCCCTCCGACGGGTTGGCGCCCTGTGGCCATGGACGTTCCCGGAACCCATCCGGCAATTCTGTCTGGTCCACGGTGATCGTGACCTCGCTGTGCGGATTGCCCCAGCGGACATCCGTCACGGTGCCCTGGATGTAATAGGCGCGTGTGGTCTCGAAGCTGCTCCAGCCATGATGGGCAGCCGCCGGCATCGGGGCCAGGACCAAGGACTGCACCGCGACAGTCGCGGCAAGCGCACGGGGTTTGAGGGATTTCATCATCAAGCTCTCCTGTTGTTTCGTCGACCTGCGGGCGACACCGCGAAGCTCTGGCATCAGCAGCACGAACCGTCTCTTATGATGAACAAACTAACCTGAACTCTGCGACGCACTATGCTGCGCAGGACGCGGACGCTCATGATGGGCGCTCATCAATCTTGCCGGGAAAGCGTACGCCCATGTCAGTTGCCGAGGCCGTCCTGCTCGCGGCCTCGTTATGGGCGTCTTCCTCAGGTCCTGTCTGGCCCGCGCCGCTTCGAGCGCCGGCCCGATTGTCGGGCCGGCCAAGAGCCAAAATCAGGCATTCGACGCAGAGCGTTCTATCCGGTCCAGAACTTCGTGCAATTCTACGGCATCAGCAAAGCTTGGCGCCGTGCGCGATCCGGATCGGATGTCGTTGGCCATGCGGGCATAGACCCCGGCCACGTTGCGCGCGCCCGGAAACTCGGGCTTGCCCTCGTAGAGCGACGCGTCCGGCATCTGCTCGGTCAGCTCGGTCTCGTCCCCATGCGCGCCCTTGATGGTCAGTTGCACCATCTGCGCGTGACCAAGCCCTGCGGTGACCTGAATATCGCCCTCCGTCCCGTTGATTTCCCACAGGAAATTGGTCCCACGATTGGTGCCGCCACGGTAATGGAGCGACAGCGCCGCGCCGCTGGCCATCTGGCCCTGCACCATGACCTGATCAGGCGCGGTCTTCGGCCGTTCCTCACCCGTATCGGTCACCGTCACCGTGTCGAAATTGAAGGTCTTGGTGGCGCTGAGAGGGCCGAAATCGCCCAGCACGTCGCGCACGGCGGCAAGCGTATGGCCCATCGGAATGTCCTCCATGGTGCCGCCATTGGCCTTGTCGAACAGGTAGTAAAGCGCGGCAGAGGTCGTGTTCGCCCAGTTCCCGCCCGACCCGATGAGAGAGGTCGAGAGCACGCGCCCGACATAGCCGTCGGCGATCAGGGTCTTCAGATGCTCGACTTCCAGCGCCGCACGCGCCTGGGTGCCGGCGACGGCGACAACGCCCTTTTCCTCGGCCAGCGCGGCAAGCTTGCGCGCCTCCTCCAGCCCGTTCCCCAGCGGCCATTCACAATAGACATGCTTGCCCGCGTTCAACGCGAGCCTGACCAGTTCGAAGTGGTGAGGCACCTTGACCGTGACGACGACCAGGTCGATCTGGTCCGAGGTGACGAGGTCGGCGGGCGTGTCGAAGGCTGTCAGCCCATGCGCCTCGGCCGTCCGCTGACCGCTTTCGGGGGTGCTGTTGGCAACGCCTGTGATCTCGAAGTCGTCGGTCAGGGTCTTCAGCGCCGGAAGGTGCGCGTTGAAGGCCCAGTTGCTGTCGGGGTTGAGGCCGATGAAGCCGACCTTGATGCGGTCTGCCACGGTATGATCTCCGTGTCTTGCCTGCGGGGCGCACGCGCCCGCGCAGGGGTCTTGGTGTCTGTTGTGACAGGGGGTGCCTGCCCGATCCGTGCAGCCCGGGCGGGCCCGCGCGCCGAAAGGCAGTGCGCGCCCCCTAGCGGCAGAAGGCGCAACACCCTGTCTTGCAAAGTGAAGGTATGCATAGGATCATCGGGCGCCATCATGCATTCTCTCGGAGACTTGCCTGATCCGATCAAACCGGCTGCCCATGCAGGAGGCCCGAATGCCCGAAGACATCGCAAAGCTGGCGGCGCGCGCGGCCGGGATCGTCGCGCAGCAGGATGCGGTCGACCTTCTGGAGGGCGTGACCCTTCTGTCCGCCAGATCGACCGACAGCCGCATGGCCATGTTCTTTGAACCGATGGCCGTGATCGTCTTGCAGGGCGCGATGGAGGTCACCATCGGGCAGGCCATTCTGGACTATGCGCCGGGCACCTGTTTCGTGGGCTCCATCGACCTGCCGGTGACGGGCCGGGTCACCCGGGCCAGCCGTGATGCGCCCTATCTCGCCATCCGTGTCGCCCTGCGGCGCGATGCCCTGGCAGACCTGTTGGCCGATGCGCCCCAGGTCGCTGCGGAGAAGGGCAAATGCTATGCCTTCGGGCCAGTCGCCGAGGGCCCGCCGGAGGTTTGTGCGCGCCTTCTCGCTCTGCAAGATGCCCCCGAGGACGCCGCGATCCTCGGCCCGCTGATTCAGCGCGAGCTGCTCTATCGGCTGCTGCGCGGGCCGCAAGCCGCCGCCCTGCACCAGATCGTCGCCTCGGACCCCAAGCTGACACAGGTGCGCCGGGCGCTGACCTGGATCCGCACCCACCTGGACGAAAGCGTTCCGGTGCAGGACATGGCCAATTGCGCCGGGATGAGCATCGCCTCCTTCCACCGCCATTTCCGAAACGCCACAGGCATGAGCCCCCTGCAATACCAGAAGGCCCTGCGCCTTCAGGCCCCCCGGCGCGCGATCCTGTCAGGCACCGAGATCGCCCGTGCGGGTTTCGCGGTCGGCTACGAAAGCCCCTCTCAGTTCAGCCGCGAATATGCACGGATGTTCGGCCTGGCCCCATCCAAGGACCTGAAGCGCCTCATCGATCAGGACAGCGCGGCCGTCTGAGCCCCTCAGGCTTCAGGACGGGCCATCCGACGTGACCCCGGACAGGATCAGCCGAGCGGCCGCGGGGAAGGATTTGGAGAAGGACTGGCCTTCGAACATGGGGCGCATGTCGTCCGGCACCGACGACAGATCCCGCCGCGCCGAAATATCGAACTGCGCCGCCCCCTGCATCGTCAGCATCAGCGCCGTGCTGGCCTCACGCGCCTTGTGCTCCGGCGCCCCGGTCACCTGCGCGATGAAGGCGGCAACGCGCTGCCCCATGTCCCGCATCTTCCGCTTCTCCGCAAAGAGCGACGTGTCCGGCACGTTGGCTTCGATCACCGCCACCAGCCGCGCCAAAAGCGGCACGAACAGCGGGGCTTCGGTCGGCGCACGGCCCATGACCTCGATCAGCGTGTCAGCGTTCGCCTCTGCTTCGATGATCGCGACCACCTGCGCCATCGCATCGACGAAGAGCGCGAGCAGCACCTCTTCCTTGCTGCTGAAGTAGATGTAGAGCGTGCCCTTGGACACCCCGGCCTCGGTCGCAAGGGCGTTCATGGTCATGCCGTCGATCCCGACCCTGCCAATCAGGCGCTGCGCCGCCGCAAGGATCGCATCGCGCCGCGCCTCTTTCTCGCTGTCCGAGCGCGCACGCTGCCTGTTTTTCGGCAAGACCATGTCGATTTCCTTCCTTGCACCGGGGCCAGACCTTGCTAAATGACCGGCGGTCACTATTTATCTGACCATAAGTCAATTATATGGACATCCTGGCTGAAATGCCAAGGCAGACACCCCACGAAGACCAAGACGGACACCCCCATGAAGACCCAACTGCTCACCCTTGCCCTGCTGGGGTCGACCACGCTGGCCGGTCCCGCGCTGGCCCAATCCGGAGATGCCTGCGCGGCGCTGACCGGCATCGACCTGCCGTCGACCCAGATCCGCACCGCCAGCGCTCAGGGTGCAGGAACTCTGCCACCTGACCCGATGAGCGCGATGACCGGCGGCTCGCCCCGCCCGGTCGAGGTTGGCGCGCATTGCCTGGTCGAGGGCAAGATCGAGGACCGCACCGGTGCTGACGGCAACCAATACGGCATCCGCTTCCAACTCCGGATGCCCGAGGATTGGAACGGACGGTCCCTGTTCCAGGGCGGCGGCGGCACCGACGGCTTCATCGCGCCGGCCATCGGGGCCATCCCCTCGACCGGATCGACGGCGACCCCGGCGCTGGCGCGGGGCTATGCCGTGGTCAGCATGGACGGCGGACACAACGGTCTCAACCTCGACTTCACCGCCGATCAACAGGCACGGCTGGACCTCGCCTATGCCTCCATCGGCAAGGTGACCGACACGGCCAAGTCGTTGATCCGCGCCTAATATGACGGCGCGCCCGGCCAGTCGTATTTCATGGGCTGTTCCAACGGCGGACGCGAAGCGATGATGGCCGCGCAACGCTTCCCGCTGGAGTTCGACGGCGTGGTCGTGGGCAACCCCGGCTTTCACTTGTCGCGGGCCGCAGTCGGCTCGGTCTGGGATGTTGAACAGCTAATGCCGATCGCTCCCGAGGGGCAGCTTCATGCGGCCCTGACGCCCGAGGATCTGAACCTCGTTTCGGAGGAGGTCCTCGCCCAATGCGATGCGCTGGACGAGCTGGAGGACGGTGTGGTCGCCGCCTACGGCCAGTGCGACTTCGACCCGCAGGCGCTGCGCGGGCAGCTGGACGACGACAAGCTGGACGCCCTGCTGGCCATCATGGATGGCGCCAAGGACAGCGCGGGCAACCCGGTCTACACCGGCTATCCCTGGGATCCGGGTATCAGCGCCGACGGCTGGCGCGCCTGGAAGCTGGGCACCGCCGAGCGGCCCGCGATGCACCAGAGCCTCAGCGTGCCGTCGGCCGGCGCCGTCTTCATGACGCCTCCGCAAGAGGTGCCCGCCGATCTCGACTTCGGCGAACTCGCGCGCGCCGTGGCTGATGTCGGCGGATATTTCGACGCGGACGAGACCTTCCTGACGACCTATGCCGCGCGCGGTGGCAAGATGGTGATCTTCCAAGGGGCGGCGGACCCGATCTTCTCCGCCCATGACATCGCCCGCTGGCATGACGCGGCGACCGAGGACACCGGGGATGACTTCGCCCGGCTCTTCGTGGTGCCCGGCATGACCCACTGCGGCGGCGGCCCCGCTTTCGAGGATTTCGATCCGCTGACGCTGCTGGAAGACTGGCAGGACAGCGGCGAAGCGCCGGAACGGATGCCCGCCTCTGCCCCGTCCATGCCGGACCGCCAGATGCCGGTCTGCGCCTACCCGGCCACAGCCGAATACACCGGCGGCGATGAAGCGTCGATCGACAGCTTCGCCTGCGTGACGCCCGCCCGATGACAGATGCCGCCGCCCTCCGGGGCGGCGGTTTTCACATGAGTAGACCGGCGCGCCCAGCCGCAACGAAGGAGACGATCATCACAATCGTGCTTTCCGACTTCAGCCTCGGCCGACGCGCGGTCCTGGCCGGGGCCGGCGCCGCCCTCTTCCTCGGCATTCCCTACGCGCGATCCATCGCGGGCGAAAACCGCTTCCTTCCACCGCAACCAGTCGTCTCTTGGACCGAATCCTTTGTCGCCGACCGCCACGCCGACACCGCCCCGCGAGGGCCCTGAACCGGTCGACGGCACCCCTGTCACCCCCGCCTTCGCCCCGCCAGACTACGCCGAGGCCGGGGACGACTGCCTGGCGCTGAACATCTGGGCGCCCCAGGGCGCCGAGGGCCTGCCGGTCATGGTCTGGCTGCACGGTGGCGGCTGGCAAAGCGGCTCTGGCTCCTGCGCGATCTACGATGGCACCAACCTGCGTCACGCCCGGGAGCTGATCGCTGAATGGCGCAACGACTACAATCACCACCGCCCCCACACGAGCCTCGACGGGCTCACCGTGGGAGTATCACCAACGGTCAGTCGAGGACCAAACGCTGAACAGAGCGAACTAAAGAACGCGGACTCTATGGGGAGCAGGTCAGCCAGTATCTGGTCAGCCGCGAAATGCTGGCTTGGCGAGCTCGGATGACCGGGGTCGACGACCAGTTGTCTCGAAGGTAGCGGAGCTTCCGTCTTCCCTCCATGGTAACCGCTGCCGAGTATGCACCGTGAGCCCAAGCCCTCTGGCATCCCGCTCGTCATCCCAAGGTCCGCCTGCCGCCGGTCATCTCGCTCTAAGCCGCAACCTCCGACCCTTGGCAACTTCATTCTATGGAGAATTGCTCAGCGCAGCCTTCATGGGCAATGGCCAATTCTGGGCCAGAGCAGAAAGAGGCTGCTGGCCACTTCGCTCCGTAAAGGCTCTACGCTTGATCAGTTTGCGAAGTAGGTTGCCGCTTTTGAAAGTTTCGACAACCTACTGACAAGTATAAATTTTTCACTTTTAACCCGTCATCCCTACGCGAAAAAATATTCGCGCGGCGAAAAACTACGCGCGCCTACATCCCTCAGAAATCCAAGTTCTCGACGCTCAACGCGTTCTGCTGGATGAAATCGCGGCGCGGTTCCACCACGTCGCCCATCAGCTTGGTGAAGAGGTCGTCCGCCTCTGCCATGTCGTCGATGGTCACCTGCAGCAAGGTCCGCGCATCCGGGTCCAGCGTGGTCTCCCACAGCTGGTCCGGGTTCATCTCGCCAAGGCCCTTGTAACGCTGCAGAGTCAGGCCCTTCTCGCCCTCATCGAGGATCGCCTCGAGCAGGCCAAGCGGGCCGTAGATCGCCTGGCGCCGATCCTTGCGCTCGAGCGTCGCGGGCACGTTGTAGATGTTTTGCAGCGCCTCCGTGAAACTGCCGGTGCGCCGGGCCTCGCCCGAGCGCAGCATCGGTCCGTCGAGGGTACGCACCTCCTCGACCCCGCGCAGGATGCGGGCAAGGCGAATGCCGCGATCCTGCGTGATGCGGCCCTGCCAGCCCTTCTCGTATTCGACGGCGATCAGGTCGAGCCGCTGCGCCACACGGTCGGCGACGCCCTGCAGGTCCGACTCCACCGCGCCCGGCGTAAAGGCCCCCGCAATGGCGGCCTGTTCGAGGATGTGGCGCTGGTAATGCGTCGGGAAGGCATCCAGCACGCGCTTGAGCTGGCGCGCCTCGTCCACGACACGGGTCAGGTCCTGGCCTGCGATGGCCTCGCCACTGCCGAGCGTCAGCTGTGCCCCGTCGACACCCTGCCGGATCAGATAGTCGTCGAGGCCCGCCTGGTCCTTGACGTAGACCTCGGACTTGCCGCGCGTCACCTTGAAGAGCGGGGGCTGCGCGATGTAGAGATACCCGCCCTCGATCAGTTCGGGCATCTGCCGGTAGAAGAACGTCAGCAGCAGCGTCCGGATGTGGGCCCCGTCGACGTCCGCGTCGGTCATGATGATGATCTTGTGGTAGCGCAGCTTCGAGATGTCGAACTCGTCGCGGCCGATGCCGGTGCCAAGCGCCATCACGAGGTTGCCGATCTCCTGGCTGCCCAGCATCCGGTCGAAGCGCGCGCGCTCGACGTTCAGGATCTTGCCGCGCAGGGGCAGGACGGCCTGCGTGCCCCGGTCACGCCCGGTCTGGGCCGAGCCGCCGGCCGAGTCGCCCTCGACCAGGAAGAGCTCGGTCTTGGAGGGATCCTTCTCGGAACAATCCTTGAGCTTGCCCGCGAGGTAGTTCACGTCCATCGCCGTCTTGCGCCGCGTCAACTCGCGCGCCTTGCGCGCCGCCTCGCGCGCCAGCGCCGCCTCGACGATCTTTCCGACGATGACCTTCGCCTCGTTCGGGTGCTCGTCGAACCACTCGGCCAGCTTTTCGCTCACAAGGTTTTCCACAGCCGGGCGCACCTCGGAGGACACCAGCTTGTCCTTGGTCTGGGACGAGAATTTCGGATCAGGCACCTTCACCGAGAGCACGCAGGTCAGGCCTTCCCTTGCGTCATCCCCAGTGAAATTCACCTTCTCCTTGCGTGCGAGCCCGCTGTCCGCCGCATAGCGTGTCAGCGTCCGGGTCAGCGCCCCGCGGAAGCCCGCCATGTGCGTGCCGCCGTCGCGCTGCGGGATGTTGTTGGTGAAGGGCAGCACCATCTCGTTGAAGCTGTCGTTCCACCACATCGCCACCTCGACGCCGATGCCGTCGCGCTCGCCCACCATGTGGATCGGATCGGACATCATCGGGTGCTTCGAGCGGTCGAGATACTTCACGAACTCGCGGACACCGCCCTCGTAGTGCAATTCGCTGCGCAGCGGCTCGGCCGGGCGTTCGTCCGCGAGAATGATGCGCACGCCCGAGTTCAGGAAGGCGAGCTCGCGCAGGCGCTTCTCCAGCGTGGCGAACTCATAGTCGAGATTGCTGAAGGTCTCGGTCGAGGCCAGGAAGCGCACCTCGGTCCCGGTCTCGCCCTCGGCCTCGCCGGTGACGCGCAGATGTTCGACCGTCTCGCCGTGCTCGAAACGGGCATAGTGCTCCTTGCCGTCGCGCCAGATGCGCAGCTCGAGCCAGACCGAGAGCGCGTTCACCACCGAGACGCCCACGCCGTGCAGGCCGCCGGAGACCTTGTAGGAGTTCTGGTCGAACTTCCCGCCAGCGTGCAGCTGGGTCATGATGACCTCGGCTGCCGAAACACCCTCGCCCTCGTGCAAATCGACCGGGATCCCGCGACCGTTGTCCCGGACCGAGACGCTGTTATCGGCGTGGATCTTGACCAGCACGAAATCGGCATGCCCGGCCAGCGCCTCGTCGATGCCGTTGTCCACGACCTCGTAGACCATGTGATGCAGGCCGGAGCCGTCATCTGTGTCCCCGATATACATGCCGGGGCGCTTGCGCACCGCCTCCAGGCCCTTGAGAACCTTGATGGAATTCGCGCCGTAATCGTTCTGGGCGCCTGCGGGTTCGGCCATGCCGCCTTCCTTCATGATATTTGAGGATTTTATACGCGGAACGGGGGAGATTGTCACGCCGCTGACACAAGATTTGGGGGGGTCATTCGCGCTTTTCAACCAGCGATTGGCCGGCCTCCTCGGTGACGTGCAGGCGCTGCGCCCGGGCGCCGAGATCGTCGAACAGCTCCGGGCCCGTGCCGGTCATCCAGGCCTGGGCACCCAGCGCGCAGATCTCGTCGTAAAGCGCCGCACGCCGGTCGGAATCGAGATGCGCCGAAACCTCGTCCAGCAGCAGGATCGGGGGTGCGCCGATGTCAGTGGCAAGCGCCCGGGCATTGGCAAGGATCAGCGAGATCAGCAGCGCCTTCTGCTCGCCGGTCGAACAGTCGGCCGCCGGCACACCCTTGGCGGCATAGACCCCGCGCAGGTCAGCGCGGTGCGGCCCGACCAGCGCGCGACCGGCGGCCAGGTCGCGAAAGCGGCTCTCGGCGAGCGCCGCGGCAAGGTCGGCCTCGGTCCCGGGGATCTCGGCTTCGGTCGAGACCAGCTCGAGCTCGGCCGCCGGAAACGAGGTCTCGGCACCGGCCTGCGCCTCCGACAGCCGCTCCAGTGCGGCCCGCCGGTTCGCTGTCAGCACCGCGCCGCCCTGCGCCATCTGCGCCTCGAGCGCGGCATACCAGTGCGGGTCGCGCACCTGGTCCTTGAGCAGGCGGTTGCGCTCGCGCATCGCCTTTTCATAGGCCAGCGCCGCCTCGGCATGGTCCGGAAAGAAACTCAGCGCCATTCGGTCGAGGAATCGACGCCGCCCTTCGGGCCCCTCGATCCAGAGCCGGTCCATCGAGGGCACCAGCCAGAGAACCCGGGACAGACGCCCCAGCGCCGTCTGTGGCGCCGGCTTTCCGTCGATCTGCACCTGCCGCGCAGATCCACCCTCGGACCGGAAGTCGATCTCGTGCAGGCCCCCCGGGGTCTGCAGAAGGCCCAAAACGGTCCAGCCGAGGTCTTCCGGTCGGCGCGCCATGTCCGGCGCGGCCGCGCGCCTCAGCCCACGACCCGGCGAGAAGAGTGAAACCGCTTCGATCAGGTTGGTCTTGCCAGCACCATTCGGGCCGAAGATCGCCACCGGCCGCGCATCGACCTCCACCACAGCGCGTTTGTGCGAGCGGAAGTGCGACAGGCTCAGGCGGGACAGGTGGAGGCTCATGCGCCGGACCCTCGGGCGCGGTGCCGCGACGACAGGGGATCATGCGTATTTTCGGAAAGATGAAAGGGATGCGGATTCCGGTCTTTCATCTTTCTCCAAATACGCAAAGGCGGCTCTGGCGGACGGGTCGCGGCCAGCTCACACCCGCATCGGCATCACGACATAGACCGCGCTGGTATCGGACCCCTCGCGCATCAGCGTCGGGTCGCCCGAGGAGTTGAACAGGAATACCGCGTTCTCGCGGTCGACCTGGTCGGCGATCTCTTGCAGGTACTTCGCGTTGAAGCCGATCTCGAGCGGCTCGTCGCCGTAGGCCACGGCCAGCTCTTCCTCGGCGGCACCGCTGTCCGGAGCGTTCACCGACAGCACGAGGCGGTCCTCGTCGAGCTGCAGCTTGACCGCCCGCGACCGCTCGGACGACACGGTGGCCACACGGTCCACGGCCTTGGCGAATTCCTTGGCATCGACCTCGAGCCGGCGCGTGTTGCCCATTGGGATCACGCGGGAGTAATCGGGGAAGGTGCCGTCGATCACCTTGGAGGTCAGCGTGATATCGGGCGTGGCGAAGCGCACCTTGGTCTCGGAGACCGAGACCGCGATGTCCATCTCGTCGTCGTCGAGCAGCTTGCGCAGCTCATTCACCGTCTTGCGCGGCACGATCACCCCCGGCATCTCCTCGGCCCCGGCGGGCAGCGCCGCGTCGATGCGGGCGAGCCGGTGGCCGTCGGTTGCCACGCAGCGCAGCACCCGGCCCTCCTCGCTCTCCGCGACGTGCATGTAGACGCCGTTCAGGTAGTAGCGCGTCTCCTCGGTCGAGATGGCGAACTTCGACTTGTCGTAGAGCCGGCGCAGCACCTCGGCCTTGGCGGAGAAGTTCGAGGAGTACTCCGAGGAGGCCATGACCGGGAAATCCTCGCGCGGGAGCGTCGCGAGATTGAAGTTCGACCGGCCCGCGGTGACCGTCAGCCGCCCGGAGGCGGCATCGTCGGCCAGTTGCACCAGCGCGCCGTCCGGCAGCTTCCGGACGATCTCGTGCAGGGTCACGGCCGAGACGGTGGTGGCGCCCGCGCGCTCGACCTGCGCCGGGGCGCGGTCCAGCACCTCGATGTCGAGGTCCGTCGCGCGGAAGCTGACGGTATCGCCCTCGGCCTCGATCAGCACGTTGGCCAGGATCGGAATCGTGTTGCGGCGTTCGACCACCGATTGCGCCTGGCTTACCGCCTTGAGCAGGACCGCCCGTTCAATGCTGACTTTCATCACCCTCGCCCTCCGCATGGCCGGAGGCGCAGCCTAGCGCCCTGCGCGGCATGCTCCAACCCTGTTTTGCCGATTGATCGAAGAGTTTTCCGGCAGCGTCAAGGGCATGGCGCCCGTTCCCGCGGGCCCATGCGCTTGTGTTGTGATGGGGTCTCACGCTTCGAGCGCGCGGCGCAGCAATTCGACGTCGTCGGCGATCTGGCTGTCCTGCGAGCGCAGCTCCTCGATGCGCTTCACGCCGTGCATGACGGTGGTGTGGTCGCGCCCGCCGAAGCGGCGGCCGATCTCGGGCAGTGACCGTGCGGTGAGCTGCTTGCACAGGTACATCGCCACTTGCCGTGGCCGGGCGAAATTGCGCACCCGCTTGGGCCCGATCAGGTCGCTGAGGCGGATGTTGTAGTGCTCGGCCACCTTGCGCTGAATCTCCTCGATCGAGATCTTGCGGTCCGAGGCGCGCAGCACGTCGGCGAGACAGTCCTGCGTGAGTTCCATCGTGATCGGCTGGCCCACCAGCGAGGCGAAGGCGAAGAGGCGGGTCAGCGCGCCCTCGAGCACGCGGACGTTGGTAGAGATGCGGTGCGCGAGGAACTCGAGGATGCCGGCGTCCACCTCCAGCGCGGGATACTGGCTGCGGTAGCTGTCTACCTTGGATTGCAGGATGCCGAGGCGCAGCTCGTAGTCGGTGGGGTGCAGGTCGACGACCAGGCCCGACTGCAGGCGGCTGCGGATGCGGTTCTCGAGGTCCTTGATCTCGTCGGGGGCGCGGTCGGCCGAGATCACGATCTGCTTGTTCTGGTCCACCAGCGCGTTGAACGTGTGGAAGAACTCTTCCTGGGTGCTGTCCTTGCCGGCGATGAACTGCACGTCGTCGACCATCAGCACGTCGACCGAGCGGAAGAGCTCCTTGAAGTCCATCATCCGGCGCTCGCGCAGGGCCTGCACGAAGCGGTACATGAACTGTTCGGCCGACAGGTAGAGGACGTTCAGCTCGGGGTGGCGGGTGCGCAGCTCCCAGCTGATGGCGTGCATGAGGTGCGTCTTGCCGAGGCCGACGCCGCCGTAGAGGAACAGCGGGTTGAAGGTGACCTGTCCGCCCTCGGCGACGCGCTTTGCGGCCGCGTGGGCGAGCTCGTTCGGCTTGCCGACGACGAAGCTTTCGAAGGTGAAGCGGGCATCCAGCGGGGCGCTGGGAAGCAGGTCGGTCGCGGCGCCGTTGGTCGCCTGGGGCTGGGCGGCGGGTGTCGGAGCGGCCGCCCGCGGCGTGCCGGCGTCCGGGCGCGGCGCGTTGGCGACGCGGAACTGCAGCCGGCGCACCTGGTCGTTCAGCGACGCGACATGCGACAGCAGAAGATCACCGTAGTTCTGCGACACGTAGGTGCCGATGAAGTTCGTCGGCACGTGGAACACCGCGACCTCGCCGTCCTCGATTCCGTGGAATTCGAGCGGCTTGATCCAGGTCTTGTAGTTGTTCTCGCCGATGGTGCTGCTCAGACGGTCCTGCAACGCGCCCCATTGTTCCTTTATCATCTCGTCCCCGCTTTTGTGATGCGGACCCCAAATCCGCAATTGCCCGTCGCGAGCCAGCAACGCCCGGGGAAAGGATGCACGCCCCGTTGCCTGACGGCACGGGCTGGAATGGCCTGCCATTCCTGTCGAAAAGCGTCCCGAGTTGCGTGGCCGGTGCCTGTCCGGATCCCGCATGCAGGCGCTGTTCGCGCATCGATATATTGGACTGGCCGGGCGTGATGCCCGTGGAATTGCCGGCCTGCAGCAGACCGTCAAACCCGCAGAGAGCTCGCCACGCAATATGGGCCGCGTCTCTGCCTGCCTGTCCCCCCAAGCGATATGACTCGCTCGGGGAAATTACCAACCTTCGACAAAGAGCGGCAACTGAACATCTGCCTTGACTCACGGTATTCCAGAAAAGAATCTCGCGAAACGATATTCAGTGGCTCAAACGACAAAAGGCGCCACATGTGGTGGCGCCTTTTCGATCAGCTCGAGTCGACTGTGGCTTTTCAGCCCAGCGCCTTCACCCGTGACGAGAGGCGCGACATCTTCCGCGCGGCGGTGTTCTTGTGGAAGACGCCCTTGGTCACACCGCGCATCAGCTCGGGCTGAGCGGCGCGGAGCGCGGCCTGTGCGGCGGCCTTGTCGCCCGAGGCAATCGCCTCTTCGACCTTGCGGAGGAAAGTGCGGATACGCGAGCGGCGCGCGCGGTTGACGTCGAACCGCTTGGTGTTCTGGCGGGCGCGTTTCTTGGACTGCGGCGTGTTGGCCATGATGATCGTTCCTGGTCTTGTATCGGGTCAGTGACTGTTCGGCATGCAACACCTGTCAGACCCGGGTCACGAGACCGGACCGATTCTAGCCTGAGCGGGCATCACACGCATGTATCGGGCGCCTATAGACGGTTTTGCGCGAAATGCAAAGGCATTCGCGCAAAACCTCCCGTCCGGGCAGCCGGACAAGGCCTCAGCGGTCTCGGAACTGCGGGCTGCGCTTCTCCAGGAATGCAGACATGCCTTCCTTCTGGTCTTCGGTGGCGAAGAGCGAATGGAACAGGCGGCGCTCGAAGAGCAGGCCTTCTTCCTGGGTCGTCTCGTAGGACCGGTTCACCGCCTGCTTGGCGGCGATGGAGGCAAGCAGCGACTTCTCCGAGATCTTCTCGGCGGCCTGCCGCGCCTCTTCCAGAACCTTCTTCGGCGGCACGACGCGGCTCACCAGCCCCGAGCGCTCGGCCTCTTCGGCATCCATGAAGCGACCGGTGAGGTGCATGTCCATCGCCTTGGCCTTGCCGACGTAGCGCGTCAGGCGCTGGGTGCCGCCCATGCCGGCGATCACGCCGAGGTTGATCTCGGGCTGGCCGAACTTGGCGTTCTCGCCCGCGATGATGAAGTCGCACATCATCGCCAGTTCGCAGCCGCCGCCCAGCGCGTAGCCCGCGACCGCGGCGATCACCGGCTTGCGCACGTTCGAGATCGTCCGCATGGCCGGCTCGAAGTAGTCCGACATGTACATGTCGACAAAGCTCTTGTCCGACATCTCCTTGATGTCGGCACCGGCGGCAAAGGCCTTAGCCGAGCCGGTGATGATGATGCAGCGCACCTTGTCGTTCGCGTCGGCCTCACCCAGCGCCTTCGAAAGCTCCTGCAGAAGCTGGCTGTTCAGCGCGTTCAGGGCATCCGGGCGATTCAGGGTGATGATGGCGACGTGGTCCTCGATCTCGACGATGATCGACTCGTAGGCCATGGCTTCGGGCTCCCAAGCGTTAGCGTCCAAACGCGAGCCTTAACACCTTGGAGCCCGCGATCAAGTTATCTTTGACAGGCCGGGCAGTAGAACGTCGAGCGCCCGGATTGCACGATTCGATGCACGGTCTTCGTGCAGTCCGGCGTGCGGCACGGTTGCCCCTCGCGGCCGTAGACGTCGAAGGAATGCTGGAAATATCCAAGCTCACCATCGGCTTGGCGGTAGTCACGCAATGACGATCCGCCTGCGGCGATGGCCTCGTCCAGCACCGCACGGATGACGGGCACCAGGGTGGCGATGCGGCGTTCGGAAATGCGCCTGACCCTGCGGGCGGGATGGATGCCGCAACGGAACAGCGCCTCGCAGACGTAGATGTTGCCCAGCCCGGCGACGATCTTCTGGTCGAGCAGCGCGGCCTTGATGGGGGTGTTCCGCCCCGCCAGCGCCGCAACGAGATGGGATTCGCTGAAGGTGTTTCCAAGCGGTTCCGGCCCGATCGCGGCCAGCAGGGGATGCGCCTCGGTGGCGTCGGTCGGCATCAGGTCCATCGCCCCGAAGCGGCGCGGGTCGTTGAAGGTCACCCGTGCGCCGCTCTCCATGTGAAAGACGACGTGATCGTGCTTCGCGGGCGCCGGATGGTCGTGCACGAAGCGCCCCAGCGGGTCGCCCGAGATCAGCATGCGCCCCGACATCCCGAGGTGCACCAGCAACGTCTCGCCACTGTCGAGATCGGCAAGGATGTACTTCGACCGCCGCCGCAGCCGCTCCACCCTCGCGCCGGTCAGCCGCTCGGCCATGCGCGGCGGAAAGGGCCAGCGCAGGTCGGGGCGGTTCACCTCGGCCCGGGCGATGCGCAGCCCCTCCATCACCGGGGCAAGGCCACGGCGCACGGTTTCGACCTCGGGCAGTTCGGGCATGGACGTCCTCTTTCGCATGGGTCGCATTGCAGCGCGCCCCCGCCGCCCTATAAGGAGTCCCGAGCAGCAGACGGCAAGGGCCATGACCGACGAGACTGGAA
This sequence comes from Salipiger mucosus DSM 16094, assembly GCF_000442255.1. Classification (GTDB taxonomy): domain Bacteria; phylum Pseudomonadota; class Alphaproteobacteria; order Rhodobacterales; family Rhodobacteraceae; genus Salipiger; species Salipiger mucosus. The sequence continues at coordinate 237,531 of NZ_KE557275.1, forward strand.
AAACCACGCATTTCGGCTTTGCCGAGATCCCCGAGACGGAAAAGGCCGGCCGCGTGCGCGGCATCTTCGGCTCGGTGGCGTCGAAATACGACGTGATGAACGACGCCATGTCGATGGGCATCCACCGGGTGTGGAAGGACGCGATGATGGACTGGCTTGCGCCCCGTCCCGGCCAGCGGCTGCTGGACGTGGCCGGCGGCACAGGCGACATCGCCTTCCGCTTCCTCAAGCGGGCCGGATACGGCCACGCCACGGTGCTGGACCTGACCGAGCCCATGCTGGTCGAAGGCCGCAAGCGGGCCGAGGCGGCGGAAATGGCCGATCAGCTGGACTGGGTGGTGGGGGACGCGATGGCGCTGCCCTTTCCGGCCAACAGCTTCGACGTCTACACGATCTCCTTCGGCATCCGGAACGTCACCCGGCCGCAGGATGCGCTGGCCGAGGCCTACCGCGTGCTGAAACCCGGCGGCCGCCTCATGGTGCTGGAGTTCAGCCAGATCCCCAACGAGCTGATGCAGTGGGCCTATGACCTCTACTCCTTCAACATCATCCCGCGCATGGGCCAGCTGATCGCGGGTGATCGCGACAGTTACCAATACCTCGTCGAGTCGATCCGCCGCTTCCCCGACCAGGAAACCTTCCTTGGCATGGTGCGCGACGCGGGTTTCGGGCAGGCGAAATACCGCAACCTCTCGATGGGCATTGCCTGCCTGCATTCCGGCTGGAAGCTGTAGCGCGTGAAGGGCCCGCACAATATCTGGCGCCTGGTTCGCACCGGCGCCACGCTGGAACGCACCGGCGCCATGGGCGTCGTGCTGGATGCCTTCGACGCGCCGCGGCCGCTGCGCATCGCCGCGCGCCTGCTGGGCTGGCCCTTCAAGTGGCTGGGCTACGAGGGCGACCCCTCGATGCCGCCGGCCACGCGCGCGCTCTCTGCGCTGGGGCCGGCCTACATCAAGTTCGGGCAGATCCTTTCGACCCGCCCCGACGTGGTGGGCAACGAGCTGGCTCAGCAGTTGCGCGTTCTGCAGGACAAGCTGCCGCCCTTCTCCATCGAGACCGCAAGGCAACAGGTCCGGGCCGAGCTTGGTCTGACCGTGGAGGAGGCCTTTTCCGAGTTCGGCGAACCGGTCGCCGCGGCCTCGATCGCGCAGGTGCACAAGGCACGTCTGGCCGAAACCGGCCAGCCCGTCGCCGTCAAGGTGCTGCGCCCGGGGATCGAGCGTGCCTTCCGCACGGATATCGACGCCTTCTACTTCTCGGCCTTCGTGATCGAGACGCTCGCGCCCTCGGCGCGCCGGCTCCGGCCTCGCGACGTGGTCGCGCATTTCGAGAGCGTTGTGCTGGGCGAGCTGGACCTGCGGCTGGAATCGGCCGCCGCGAGCGAATTCGCCGCCAATACCGAGGGTGACGCAGGCTTCCAGCTGCCCGAAGTGGTCTGGGGCCTGTCCGGCCGCAGGGTCATGACCATGAGCTGGGCCGAGGGCGTGCCGCTGGGCGACAACGACGCCATCGACCGGGCCGGCCACGACCGCGTCGCACTGAGCGAGCGGGTGCTTCAGCTCTTCCTGAACCACGCCCTGCGCGATGGCTATTTCCACGCCGACATGCACCAGGGCAATCTCAAGGTCGCGCCCAACGGCGATATCGTCGCCTATGATTTCGGCATCATGGGGCATATCGACGAATACACCCGAAGGGTCTACGCCGAGATTCTCTACGGGTTCATTCGCCGCGACTACAAGCGCGTCGCCGAGGTGCACTTCGAGGCGGGCTACGTCCCCGCGGACCGCGACGTCGACGAATTCGCCCGCGCCCTGCGCGCGGTGGGCGAGCCCATCTTCGGCATGGACGCCACGCGGATCTCCATGGCGCGGCTGCTCTCCTATCTCTTCGAGGTGACGGAGCGTTTCGGCATGGAGACACGGACCGAGCTGATCCTGCTGCAGCGCACCATGGTGGTGGTCGAGGGCGTGGCACGCTCGCTCAATCCGCACATGAACATCTGGCGCGTCGCGCACCCCGTGGTCGAGGACTACATCAAGAACGCCATCGGCCCCCGCGCCTCGGTCCGCGACCTGACCCGCGCGGCGCAGGTGCTCGCGCGCTTCGGCCCGCGCCTGCCGGGCCTTGTCGAGGCCGCGCTCATCCGTCAGGCTGATCCGCGAGAGCCGCCCAGGCGCAACCCATGGCCCGGGCGCCTGTTCTGGGGCGGCGGCGGCACCGCCCTTGGCGCGGCGCTTGTCCTGCTCTGGCATGTCTCGGCCTGACAGCCTGGCAACCCGGCTTTTTCGGCCCGACGGGCCCCGATCCTGAAAGGAACGATCGCATGGCAGAGACCGATCGCACGGCGCTTGTCACCGGGTCCGCCGGGTTCATCGGGTTCCACCTGTGCCAGCGCCTGCTGGACGAGGGCTACCGCGTCGTTGGCGTGGACGCGCTGACGGACTACTACGACGTGGGGCTCAAGAAACGGCGGCACGCGATCCTCGGCAGCAACGCGCGCTTTCAGCCGGTGATCCAGAGGATCGAAGACGTGGGGGCTTTGGCTGCGCTCTTTGACCGGGTGAAGCCGGACCTTGTCGTGCATCTCGCGGCACAGGCGGGCGTTCGCTACTCGATCGAGGCGCCGCGGTCCTACGCGCAGTCCAACCTGCTCGGCACGATGGAGGTGCTTGAGGCGGCGCGGGCCGTGCCACCGGCGCACCTGCTCATGGCCTCGACCTCTTCGGTCTATGGCGCCAACACCGAGATGCCCTACCGCGAGACGATGAAGGCCGATCACCAGATGTCCTTCTACGCGGCGACGAAGAAGGCGAACGAGGCCATGGCGCATTCCTATGCGCATCTTTACGACCTGCCGATCACCATGTTCCGGTTCTTCACGGTCTACGGGCCCTGGGGACGGCCCGACATGGCGCTCTTCAAGTTCGTGGAAGCGATCCTCGGCGGCCGGCCCATCGACATCTACAACCACGGCAACATGCGCCGCGATTTCACCTATGTCGGCGACCTGATCGAAGGGCTGCGACGCCTGGCCGGGGTGCCCCCGGTCATCGGCCAGTCGGTCGAGGGCGACAGCCTGTCGCCCGTGGCCCCGTTTCGCGTCCTCAACATCGGGCACGGCGCGCCGCAACCGCTCGAGGATTTCGTCTCGGCCATCGAGCGGGCCCTCGGCCAGCCGGCGCAACGCAACTACATGGACATGCAGCCCGGTGACGTGCCCGCGACATGGGCCGATACCGCGCTGCTCACCCAGCTCACCGGCCCCCTGCCCCGCACCCCGCTCGACGAGGGCGTCGCGGCCTTCGTCGACTGGTATCGCAGCTACCGCGAGACCCAGGGCTAGCTCGCCCCGTCCGGCGAGCGCAGGCCGATCACCGTGTCGGCCTGAACCAGAGACCCATCCGAGAGAGTCAGGTACACATATCCCGCCTCCTCACGCACTTCGCCGATCTCACTGTAGGCCAGCGCGGTATGCGTGTTGATGAGTTCCCCCTCGGCGTAGCTTTCGATCTCGAAACTGTAGACCCCGTTCGGCACATCACCGCCACCGCCATCCTTGCCGTCCCAGGTGAAGAATGGGTCGGAAAGGTCGAGCTGGTGCGTGGCAACCACGTCGCCGGATGAATCGTAGATCACTAGGCGCGCGCTCTCGGCGCCATTCGCGCCCTCGGGACGCAGCTCGATCGGTTGACCCTCGTAGCGGACCGGCGCGCGGGCCAGCGCCTCCATGCCTACCCAGGCGGCCATCTGCTGGAATGCACTCCCTGCCAACTGCGCGCCCAGGTTGGTGAGAAGGTCGTTGGTAAGCACCTGCTGTTCGACCTGCGAAAAGGTTGCCAGCTGGGTGGCATAGTCCGATGCGTCGAGCGGATTGAGCGGATCCTGGTTCTGCATCTGCGCGGTCAGCATGGTCAGAAAGGTTTCGAAATCCGAACTCAGCACCGCGGCGTTACTCCTTGCAGCGGCGGTGTTGGTCGTCGCATTGGCTCCGACGGTCGCCATGGAAGCCGGTTTTGTTGTCATTTCGGTCATTCGCCTCGATCCTTACAACTTGAGGTCCAGCCCATCGCTGGGCACCCCGGGCATGCCGGACAGCTCCGCAATTCCGGCGCCATGCTCATCCTCGCAGTCTTCGCGCCGCGCGACGCTGGCTGCCTCCAAGTCCCGATCGCCATGATCGCCCATTTGCTGCTGGTCACTTCCGAAGGAGAAACTCGCCGTGTCATACCCCATTTCCGAAAGGTACGCGGACAACTGCTCGGCGTGACGGCGAAGGAGATCAAGCGTCTCGGGCCTGTCCGCGGCAATGTGGAGCACAAGACCCGAATCACCGTGCGACATGCGGAATCGCACGCGGCCCAGTTCCTCGGGGTCCAACCGCAGTTCGACCTGGCCGTCACGCAGGCGGTCAAGCGCATCGTTCACCTGACGCAAGACGGCGGTATGTCCATCGACCCGCATGCCGGAAGCCTGCTGTGGTCCGATCGTCGCTGTCCGAACGCCATCGGACAAGCCCGCGGCTGGAGCATCGTGCGGCATCGTATCCGACTCCGTGTCGGCCCAAAAATGGCTCGCGGCGGAAGCGACGACCACCAGCGGCTCAGAGAATCCCGCGTGCGAACCCGTTGCGACCATGACCCCGCCAGGCTCCGGCGGCGCGCTGATCGAGCGGCTTGCCCCGGCCATAGGTTCTATCCTCGGACCAGGGTCGCGCGAGGACTCCCGGGCTTCCTTGAGGGTCTCTCTGTCGCGCAACTCCAAGGGTGTCTTACGTCGACCGCTTCGAAACACCTCGCTCGCCACATTCCCTGTCGAAGCAAATTGTCCATCGGCCGCCGCTCGCGTCATCTTTCGCGCAGGCACTCCATCCATTTCGGCGAGACCTGCCCTGCGTGCCCTCGGGTCCTTTCCGACGTCTCCCAGCACGAGGGAAGGTTCCCGCGAATCGCCTGGTGGTCGCTGTTGTGGCAGTGAAGGATCCGACTCCGCGCGGGATGGCCCCCGCCGGAAGGCGACGAAGTTTTTGGTTCGCCCGCATTCATCGCGAGTGCGCAGAGGCTTTCCCTCGGCTCCCCCGCGCGCTGGCAATTTAGCCAAATCCACGACCTCGCTTTGCCGGAAGGCATCCGGCCCAGCCAAGGCTCTGTCCGCTTCGACGGCCCGAACCGCTTCGGTGCGCTTTGGGGCGAATTGTGTAGCCTTTTGCTCCGTTAAGCGCGAGTGTTGCTGCGAGGTCGTCCGCGAACCACCCGCTCCCTGCCGCATGGCGCCCGCCAATTTTCCGTGGAACTGCCCTTTGAAACGCATCGCCGCAAAAGACGCGGCCGGCGCCCGACCCGGATTGTGAATGGCGACGGAGGACGAGCCCTCTTTCACCGCCTGGGCCCATTTATCGTCTTCGGTTGCCCATTTCGGCTGCTCCGGTGCGCCGCGAAATGCCGCACGATCGCGGCGCTTCATGAGTAGGTCTCCGGGTTTGGGCGATACGGTCTCGGTTCCTTGGCTCGAGACCGGTGACCCTAGAGGCCTGCTGCCGTCCACGTTTCCAATCCTCTTGGAAGACACGTTGACGACGCCCCCCTCGGACCACTTCATCCACTTGTCCTGCGCGACCGGGACATCTGACGGACCGGAGGAAACCGCCCGCTGCCGTGTTTGCCACGCCAGTCGTTCGCCCCGCCCGGAGCCCCCCTGAGAGGCGACGTCCGACGTGTCGCTCCGGCCTGATCCCAAGGGATCTGGATCTCCCATCCCGGCCCTAGTGAAGTTCGCTCGAACTTTGCTCCGATCCGATCCCAGGAAATCAACTTCATTGCCAAGCGCCTGGCCATGAGGCTGTGAATCTAGTCTCCGCATACGCGAACGCGAATCTCCTGCGTTTCCGACATGCCCGCCATTCACACGAAAGCCATTCCGGGCCCGGGCGATTTCAGCCGCCGACCGTACCACGATGTCTTCATATCCTTGAGGAAGGTCTGAACTACGGCTTCGGCTTCGCCGACATCCGGCCATCCGGGCTGTGAAATCGGTGCGTGAGCCCGAGGCGCATTTGATTTCGCCGGATTTGGCATTGTTGAGGCCCCGAAACGGGGTCCTCGGACAGAGTCCGGCTCATGGCATCAGCTTTCTTCGTACGAGGAACAGGTTGCCGAGGGCGAACAGCGTGAAGAGTTGCGCGCGGTTCTTCGCGAGGCCACGGTAGCGGGTCTTCAGATACCCGAATTGGCGCTTGAGCACGCGGAATGGATGCTCCACCCGCGCCCGCACCATCGCGATAATCCGATTGATGTGCTCGTCGATGGGGTCCAGCGCAGCGCCCTTCGGCCCGACCTTCGGATAATGAGGCTCGATCAGCGCCAGCAGACGCATCCAAGGCACCACCGCGTCCATCTCCGCGAGAAACTTCTCACGCCGGGTCTGCTTCTTCTTCATCGCGTGGCGGAGACCGGGAAACGCAGGTTGCTTGGGCATCGGTGGGCATCCTTCTTCGTCTCGCCCAGTCTACCTCAACCCGGCCAAGGCGCGAGGTTTTTCAGACTCTCCTTGAGAATCTTGAGCATCGATCACACCAGCCTGCTTTTGAACCGGATTGATGCTTTCCCCAACAGCGAACTGAAAGAACCTGCGCGGGACGCTTGCGTGCGCTCCGCCAACGCCAGGCTCTTGCCTTACGTTCTCCTTCATACCGGACTCAACCGTGGCCAGCATGCGTTGCGGCAGGTGATCGCCGCGCGATTTCCCTCCGGTATGCTGCGAGCCGGATTGCGTACCTTCAATGCGCGCCGAACCCAGCTCCAGGTTCGGAATACTTCGATCTCGGGGAACAGGTTCCTTCATCCTTTGATCCAGCGCCACCTCGGGACGGACGAATCCGGAATGATCTGGATACCGAGACGAGCGAAGGGAAACGTCTGGCGCGACACGGGGATCCATGGTGCGTTTCGGATAACGGTCTGACGGCAGCACTGATTTCCTTCTAGCCGAGATTCTGACTGAAATATCTCTGGACGTCTTCTCGTCAACATCACTACTCCAGTAGGATGGAAAGGACCTTGAGTGATGCGGCTGTCTGCCATCAAGCCATTTACCGGAGGCCTCGATATCTTCAGAATTTTCCATCGAGCCGGCCGTTCGCGCGGTCAAATCCGCTGGCACTTTTATTTCCGTTTTTTTCATTCCAATTCGGAAATCTTGGTCAAGTTCCGGCAGCGCGGTTACTGTTTTGACTGGAGCACGAACTTTCCTATTCATGTCACCTGGCACCTCCCTAGAGTCCCCCATAGGCTGGAATTTCCAGGCAGGATTGATTCTTCTGTCGTCCGCGTCTTGTTTCCAGCGCGCGGAAAAGGCGGTCGCAGTTTCAGCGTTCGGAATTGACTTTACGGGCGCCATATCGGCGTCAGGCCCATCGATTCGCGACCTCACACGACCTCCGTCCTCCGCAAGGGAAAGATCACGCCCCGTAATGGGGTCCTGCGCTTCTTGCAGTGACGGGCGAGACCGAAACTGTGCTGACTCAGGCTTTCGCTCTACCAACGAAGCAGAGTCCGTTTTTCCACCTTGGGCCGCGGAATTTCTGTCTTCACTACTAATTTTGTCCGCCCACGCGCCATCCTCAGAAATCGCAAGAGCGGTCTCTGGCGCTTGAAACGATCTGGAATGGCGCGACTCGGAAGGCATCGAAGTGCCACCTTCGAACAAGGAGCGGTCTGGCGGCGATATGGCAAGAAAACCATTTCCCGCTACCTTCCCCAATGCGGCGCTCCGCCCTTCATTTCGGATGCCATGAACCTCCTTTGCCTCTTCAGGCAGCTCACTTTCCCGCAGTCCGTATGCATGGACCTCAACCGAGCGGATAATATCAACGGGAGGTTTCGACAGATCCCCTGGATGGGTGCCCAATTGGAAAGCGCGGCCAGTTCTCTCCGGCGCAAGCTGGTTCGCAGCGGCGACGTTTCCAAAATCCGAAGGCGGGTTCAAATCTCGTTTTGGCTGCGCATCCGGCGGGAATTGAACAGAAATACCCGCCGCCTCATCGGATCGGGTCGCCCTTTCTGTCGCGTTCGGCAATGCAATTGAACCCGCTTCCAGGTCCGAAAACGATCCTTTCGCATACCCCTCGGAACCTTCCGGTCCAACAGGCATGCCGTGAGCGCCAGCACGCCTCAACGTGCGCCCCGCAACAGCATCTGGTCGTGCAGCAGGCTCTTTGGCCAAGGCTTCCGCCTCGTCTTCCCCTGCCAGGCTTTTCACATCGCTCGCGCCGAACTCGGAAGTCTCTGACGAGTTGCGCGAATCTCGACCAACCGGCGGCTGCTTGTCCGCGACGGCCGCCTCCGGCAGGTCGCGCTCCGCAAGCTCGGCCTCAGCATCATCCGCCTTAGGATCTTCTTCGGTCGGTTCTCCCTCGGACAAGGAAAAGACCGCATCTTCACCTTGCCTGCGACCTTCATTGTAGGCGCTGGCAAAATCTCGCGTCGTGACGTTCTTTTCCTGCCCGTCGCGCAACGCCGAATTCGACGTCAGAAACCCGGCCGGACCGCCCAATTTGCTCAGCATGATCTCTCCTGGAATTCTTCCACGGAAACGACCCTATCGCGCAGATCCTTACCGCTTCTTTACTCCGCACGCCTTAACTGAGGCCAGTTGAATTGAATTGGAGCGACAGCATGGAGATTTCTAGTGTGTCACGGGGTGTCGGGCCGGATCCCCTGCGCCAGGCGGCCACACGGCTCGAGACCGGATTTCTATCCGAGATGCTCAAGGCCGCCGGCCTCGGAGAGACTCCCGGCGCATTCGGCGGCGGCGCCGGGGAGGAGCAGTTCGCATCTCTTCTGCGACACGAACATGCCAAGGCGCTTGCCGCACAGGGGGGGATCGGCCTCGCCGAATCGATCTACAACACCTTGAAGGAACAGAATGATGTCTGATGAACGCGAACCCGTCGATGACCTGCTTCAATTGCTCGAACGTGAGCGATGCATCCTGCTCGAAGGGGCGCTTCAGGAGATCGAGCCCCTAGTCGAGGAAAAGACTCTCCTGATGGAAGAGCTGGCCCAGAGGGAGACGGTTGACGCGGAAGAACTCGGATCCCTCCAAGCGAAACTACAGCGCAACCAGGAACTCTATGACAGTGCCCTCGCGGGGGTCCGCGCTGTCGCCAAGCGACTGGACATGATGCGAACGGCAGGCAAATCGATGAACATTTATACCGCCAATGGAGAACGCGAAATCATCGAGGGTCATGCGCAGGCCAGTATGGAGAAGCGGGCCTGACAGCATCGACTCAAATGCAATCGATCCCGCTCTCTGCGCTTAGCGTTCCATTAGGACTCTGACGCGATGTTGAGCCCGCATCCAGTCGGATGGCGCAGCGGGCGGGGCGTCCGGACTGCATTCGTCAGAAAGACGTTCTCACAGGCCGGTCAAGGCCGCCAACTTCCGGCGCGAAGCGCCCAGCTGTAAGGACGAATATACGATGTCAAGCATCCTGACGAACAATGGCGCCATGGTGGCGCTGCAAACTCTCAAGTCGATCAACTCCGGTCTCGCCACCACTCAGAAGGAGATTTCCACCGGTAAGTCCGTGGCAAGCGCCAAGGACAATGCCGCGGTCTGGGCAATCTCGAAGGTGATGGAAGCCGACGTGAAGGGCTTCAAGGGCATCTCCGACAGCCTGAACCTCGGACAATCGACCGTCGCGGTGGCGCGCCAGGCGTCGGAAACCGTCACGGACCTGCTCACCGAAGTGAAGGGTAAGGTCGTCGCCGCGCAGGAAGAAAACGTCGACCGCGCGAAGATCCAGACGGACATCGACGCTCTGCGCAACCAGATTTCGGCCGTCGTCGGTGCGGCCCAGTTCAATGGCCTCAACCTTCTCTCGAACGACGACACAACCGCGGGATCGGGCAGCATCGACATCCTGTCGTCCCTTGATCGCTCGGCCAGTGGAGTCGGAGCCTCTGACATTACCGTCGGCAAGCAGGACCTTGGCGCAGGCGCCGCAACCGCAGGTGCGATGACGACTAACATCGGAGACGGCGGCGCCGTGGCCGATGGCGCAACCGCTGCGGCCCTCACCGTGACCGGCACGCCCGAGGCCGGCATGTCGTATCAACTTGCGTCTGGCGGTGGCATGGGGCTGTCGGCAGACGTGACCTACGTCGCGCGCGAAGGAGATACACTGCAAGACGTGACCGACCAGCTCGTGGCGCGCCTCAACTTCCAGGCGGATTCGGATGGAATCGACGTCGATTTCGCCGAGAATGCGACCACCGCCGGCCAAATCGACTTCACGAACAACACAGGCGCCTCCATCACCGTGGCCGCTGGTGACGCGACCCAGTCCGCCGATAACACGGAGAACAATGGCACCATCGGCGGTGGCCTCGAACTTCTGGCCAGCTTCGACGTAACCACGGATGCAGGAACTGAGGCGGCGTTGGGCGCGGTCGAAGGGCTGATTCAGACCGCGATCGACTCCGCCTCCGCCTTCGGTTCGGCCCAGGGGCGGATCGAGACGCAGACGGAATTCGTCTCGGGCCTCACCGACGCTCTGAAATCCGGCATTGGCACCCTGGTAGATGCCGACATGGAAGAAGCCTCGGCACGTCTGCAAGCGCTGCAGGTTCAGCAACAGCTGGGCGTCCAGGCGCTGTCGATCGCCAACCAGGCGCCGCAGTCGCTGCTCTCGCTCTTCCGCTAAGATGAGCCTCCGGAGGCCGGCGCTGCCGGCCTCCGCCCTGAGACGCACGATTGCATTTTCCAGAGTCAGAAGGTTCTGCCGTGAACGCCCAAACCCTGGCGCAGCGCGCCTACGCACAGAGTTCCGCAACAACGCGTACAGACCGTGCCCTAGAGTACGACCTCATTGCGCGCGTCACCCATCGCATCAAGGCCGCAGCAGAAGCTGGACCGGCGGCCTATCCCAAGCTCGTCGAGGCCTTGTACGACAACCGTCGGCTCTGGACCGCCCTTGCCGTGGATGTGGCGGATTCCGACAACGGCCTCCCGGCCGACCTGCGCTCCCGCATCTTCTTCCTGTCCGAATTCGTGCAGGCGCATACGGGAAAGGTTCTCGCCCGCAAGGCACGGCTCGCACCCCTGCTCGAAGTGAATGCCGCCATCCTGCGCGGACTGAACGGCCGGAGACATAAGAAATGAGTGGACTGGTGCTGAAACTCGGACCGAAAGAACGGGTCCTCATTAATGGAGCGGTGATCGAGAACGGCGATCGGCGTAGCCGGTTGTCCATAGTCACGCCGAACGCCAATATCTTGCGTCTGCGCGATGCCATCCATCCTGACGAGGCCCGAACGCCAGTACGCCGACTGTGCTATTCAGTGCAATTGATCCTGACTGGTGACGTGGCAGCAGGAAATTCTCGTTCCGAATTGCTTCGAAGCGTCGAGGAGCTCAGTCGAATTCTGACCGACCCTGACAGCCGTCGCCAATTGACCTTAGCGACCGAGGCGCTGCTAGACGGACAATACTACCAGTGCCTCAAGCATCTCAAAACCTTGATACCGCGCGAGGACCGGCTTCTTGCCGCGTCGAAGCAATGACCTTCACGCCGATGATTCCGGGCACCGGCCTGATCGGCTGGCAGGTTCTGCAATCCACGATGGACGATCAGCGTCGGGCCTTCAACTCCAGTGCCGAGATCCAGCGTGCTGATGATTATTTCCGGGAAAACATCGGCGCAGTGGACACACCCGAAGACCTGGTTAACGACAGACGGCTTCTTTCCGTTGCGCTGTCGGCCTTCGGTCTCGGCGACAAGATCGACAGCAAGTATCTGGTGCAAAGGATTCTATCAGAGGAAGTTGACGCAGAAGGCGCTTTGGCAACCAGCCTGAACGATGGTCGCTTTACTGCCCTTGCTAATGCGTTTGACTTCGAAAAGACTACAACCTTCCGAACGCAGGAAGACGGATTTGCCGACGCCATTCTTGCATCCTACGAAGCAAACGTTCTGGCCGATCTTGAAATTGCCCTGAACGCACCTGAATATGCAGGCAATCCGGAAGCGGCCGAAATGTTTCGACAGCAGGTCGAAGCCAACATCGAAATGGAACGCAATTATTTCGAAGAGAATATCGCCTCCGTGACCTCGCCAAAGGATCTGCTGGACGACCGTGAGCTCAAGCTAGTGACACTCAAGGCCTTCGGCCTGGAAGATCGCGCAGGCAGCGTGTCTCTTCTCGGCCGCGTTCTCGCGGAGGGCGCGGGCGACACGGACGCCTTGGCGAATGTCCTGGGAGACGAAAAGCTGATCGCCTTGGCCGACGCATTTTCTTTCGACAAGTCAGTAGCCACGTCGAAGCTCCAGGATTCCGGGTTCTCGGACAAGATCGCCGAGGAATATCGATGGAAACGCTTCGAGGATGCGGTGACGGATGTCGATCCCGCCATAGGAGCTGCGCTTCAATTCCAGAGGTCCATCCCTGAACTCTCCGCGAGCGGTGTCAGCGAAGACACAAAGTGGTTTAACGTGCTCGGAAGCACGACGATGCGGGACGTCTTCGAAACCGCACTGAACCTGCCAAACGGTTTCGCGCAGATCGACATCGACAAGCAGCTCGAGATGATCAAGGAAAAAGCCCAAAGCCGTTACGGCATCAAGCAATTCAGCGATCTGGAAAACGCCGGTGTGCTGAACCGGGTCATCCACGGCTACCTGTTACAGGAGCAGCTCTCTCAGACAGCCGGCATGCGATCCCAACAGGTTGCCCTGACCCTCATGCGGTCGATTTCCGCTAGCCAAGCCCAGACACCTCGCTAGGCGATTTCACAAAAGGTGGCGGTTCTTGGCCTCTCGGCCATTCTGCCCATTGGCTTGTTGCAGAGGCCGTGACACCGATTTCTGGCGTATTGGGCGGCGAGCCTCAGGGCTAGGCCCCTCCACCGTCGCACCGGCGCGACGCAGCAACAGACCCAGACGTTGGAACGCGGCCGACGAGCCGGTGGGCGCGGTATCCCCGACAAAGGCGTCCAGGTCCGGCCAGGCGCGGATGGCCTGGTCGAGCACCGGATCCTCGCCATCGCGATAGAGGCCCGCGCGGATCATCGTTTCCGATCGGACGTAGGCGCCCAACAGGTGACGGGCTTGCAAAATGGCGGAGTTCTCTTCTGGGCTCGCCGCTTCGGGCAGGCTGCGCGAAACCGATCGAAGGACGTCGATGGCCGGAAAGCGACCCCGCTCCGCGATCTCGCGGCTCAATACGACATGTCCATCAAGCACCCCCCTCAGAATGTCGGCAATGGGCTCGTCCATGTCCGATCCGGCGACAAGCACGCTGAAGACCGCGGTGATATCTCCCGATCCAGGCAGGCCCGGTCCGGCACGTTCCGCCAGTCGCATGATCTGGTTCGCCGTGGATGCGGGGAACCCGCGCAGCGCCGGCATTTCACCGGCGGCAACCGCAACCTCGCGGTGGGCTTCTGCGAAACGCGTGATGGAATCGGCCAAGTACAACACGTGTCGGCCCTGGTCGCGAAAATGTTCGGCCACCGTCATGGCAGCAAGCGGGCAGCGCCTCCGTTCCAGTGGCGATCGGTCCGAGGTCGCGGCCACAACCACGCTGCGCGCCATCCCCTCCTCGCCAAGAACTCCATGTACGAAGTCATGTACCTCGCGGCCACGCTCCCCGACCAGGGCCAGGACCACGACATCCGCGGACATTCCACGCGCGAGCGATGCAAGCAGACGCGATTTTCCCACACCCGATCCAGCGAACAGGCCCATGCGCTGCCCCTCGACGATGGGCAGCAAGGTATCGAAGGCCGCGAGGCCCGTCTCCAGTCGCGCACCCAGTCCACGACGACGCGCGGCGGGAGGCGGGTGGGCGCGAAACGCCCGGCGCTGCGCGCCCGGGCTGAGCGGAGCCTGGTCGAGCGGTTTGCCGTAGGGATCGATGACCCGGCCGATCCAACTATCGGAAGGCGCGAGCGTCGGCGCTCCGATCACGGCGACGCGGTTGCCCTGCGCAACGCCATCGGCGCCTTCGTCGGGCAACATCGCGACAAGATCCTCGCGTATGCGCAGGACCTCGCCATCCAGCGTGCTTCCGGCACGATACAGCCGTAGCCGGTCACCGATACAGGCGACATGCGCCAGTCCGCGGATCCAGATCACCGTCCCGTCGACCGAGCGCACCCGACCAACGGCGCGCACCGGCTCGACCTGCCCGATGCGTGATCGAAGGCCGGCGATATCGTCATGCTCCATCGGGCGCTCCCTTCATCGGCTTCAAACCATTTCTAAAGGAATCAGCGTTAAGCCTTGATTGAAGCCAATCGAGGGAGAAGCCCCGATGTTCGAAAATCTGGATGTCTTTCGCACCGCCATGGCCATGTCGCGCCACGCCGGCACCCAGCAGGCGGTGAGCGCGCAGAACATCGCGAACGCCGATACGCCGGGATACCGCGCACTGGAGATCCCCGACTTCGCAGAAACCTTCGCCGCAATGCAGGGAGCGGCCCGCGCCACCCGCCCCGGCCACCTCTTCGGCCAGGTCGATGGCACCCAGGCGCCGACCATCTCGAAACGGCGCGAGACCGCAGATCCCAACGGCAACACGGTCTCGCTGGAACAAGAAATGATGACCGCCGTGAACGCCCGCCGCGCCCACGACCGCGCGCTGGCGATCTACCGGTCGAGCCTGACGCTGCTGCGCACCAGCCTCGGCCGCTGACCGCAAGGAGCATGAAGATGAGTGCCTTTTCCGATGCCCTGTCCGTCACCAGCCACGGCCTGCGCGCCCAGGCGACGCGCCTGCGGGTGGTGTCCGAAAATATCGCGAATGCCGACACGCCGGGCTACCGGCGCAAGACCGTGCCTTTCGAATTCGCCCGGGATCCCAATGCCACCCTGCGCACGGTTCGTGCCGGCGACGTGAACCTCGACCGAAGCGAGCTTTCCACGGTCCACGATCCCGCGCACCCCCTGGCCGATGCACAAGGCAACTACGAGGGATCCAACGTCGATCTGATCGTCGAGATCGCGGACGCTCGCGAGGCCCAGCGCAGCTACGAGGCCAACCTCAAGATGTTCGAACAGACGCGGCAGATGTCCTCGAGCCTGATGGACCTGTTGCGCCGCTAACACCCCCACCGATGGAGACCAGAATGGACGTCCGATCGCTGTTTGCCGCGCAGAAATACGCGGCCACACGCCCCGCCACCGAACCTCAGGCCGGTGCCCCTGGGGCGTTCGAAAAGGCTACCGAGGCCGCACAGGATTTCGCCACCACGCTGCAACGGGCCGAGGAGGCCTCGAAGGCGGCGATGACCGGAGACGCCGACCCGCACGCCCTCGTCGAGGCGCTCGCACAGTCGGAGTTGGCGGTCGAAACCGTCGTGGCGGTGCGCAACAAGGTCGTCGAGGCCTACCAGGAAATCCTGCGGATGCCGGTCTGAGCCATGCTGACCGAAACCGTCTTCTACGACACCCTGCGCCAGTCGCTCTGGATCGCGACCATCACCTCGGTGCCGATTCTCACGGCCGCGCTGGTCGCCGGTGTCGGCGTGGGGTTGTTCCAGGCGCTTACCTCGATACAGGAAATGACCCTTACTTTCGTACCCAAGCTTATGGCGATCGTCGTCGTCTTCTGGCTGTCGATGAGCTTTATGACCGAGACGCTGGTGGGGTTCTTCCGCGACCGGATCGTGCCGATGATCGCGGGGGGCTGAGATGGAGTCGTCGACCTACGTTTCACTGTCGCGCCAACAAGGGCTCATGCGCGAGATGCGCCTGATCGCCAACAATATCGCAAATGCGTCCACCACCGGCTACCGGCAGCAGGGCATCGTCTTCTCGGAGTACATCCGGCAAACGGACCTCGCGGGAAGCCTGTCGATGCCCGCGGCGAACATCCAGAACACCTCCTACCAGCAGGGCACCCTGACGCAGACCGGCGGTCAGCTCGATGTCGGCATCGAGGGCGAAGGTTTCTTCCTTGTGGCGGCACCGCAGGGCGAGCGGCTCACCCGCGCCGGCGCCTTCGCGCTCAGCAGCCAGGGTGATCTCGTCACCCAGGATGGTTACCCCGTGCTGGACGCCGGTGGCGCGCCGCTTTTCGTGCCGCCCGATGCCTCGGACCTCGCGATCGCTCAGGACGGTACGCTGAGCACGCAGGGCCGACCCATCGGGCAACTCGGGCTGGTACGGCCGCTCGACGCGCAGGCCATGGTGCGCGAGGGCGGGGTTCTCTTCCGGGCCGACGCCGGCTTCGAGCCCCTGGAAAATCCGACGCTGCGGCAAGGCTTTGTCGAAAGCTCGAACGTCGACCCGATCCTGCAGGTCGCGCGCATGATCGAAGTGCAGCGCGCCTACGAGATGGGCCAGTCCTTTCTTGAGCGCGAGGACGAACGGATCCGCACCGCCATCAAGTCTTTTACCCGGTAAACAGGAGATCGCGTCATGCGCGCACTGAAAATCGCTGCCACTGGCATGAGCGCCCAGCAGATGCGGGTCGAGGTCATCTCGAACAACCTCTCGAACATGAGCACGACGGGCTACAATGCCCGCCGCGCCGAATTCGCCGACCTGCACTACGAGCAGGTAGCCCGCGCCGGAACAGTCAACGCGCAGGACGGCACCGTCCTGCCGACCGGCGTGCAACTGGGTATGGGCGTGCGCCCGGCCGCGGTATCGGTGAAGCTGGCGCAGGGCGCGCTGTCGGAAACCCGCGGAGACCTTGACCTGGCCATCGAGGGCAAGGGCTATTTCGAGGTGACCCTGCCCAACGGACAGCCGGCCTATACTCGCGACGGAGCGCTGAAACGCGACGGCGAGGGATTGATCGTCACCTCTGACGGCCTGCCCGTCGCGCCCGAGATCGTGATCCCCGAGGACGCCCGCAGCGTGTCCATCAATGCCTCCGGCGAGGTCTATGCCCATTTCGCCAACGCAGTCGAGGCCCAACTTCTTGGCCAGTTCAGCATGGCAGGATTCACAAACCCCAAGGGCCTCGAGGCGCTGGGCGGCAATCTCTTCGCCGAGACCGAGGCCTCCGGGCCGCCGTTTCAGGGGACCGCAGGCGAGGACGGGCTGGGCACCCTGCGTCAGGGCTACCTCGAGGACAGCACTGTCGACCCGGTCTACGAGATCACCGAGCTGATCGAGGCCCAACGCGGCTACGAGCTGAATTCCAAGGTGATCTCGGCCGCGGACCAGATGCTTGGCGCGACAACGCAGGTCCGGTGATGTTGCGGCGCGCGGCCCTTGCCTGCCCTCTATGTGTCCTCGCGCTCTCCGCGGCGGCCGAGACCGTCGTTGCGACGCGCACCATCCGTGCGCAGGAGATCGTGGCACCGGACGCGGTCCGCGTCGATCCCGCGCGGGTCGACGGCGCCTATGCGAACCCCGACAAGGTCGTCGGCTTCGAGGCACGCACAACGCTCTATCCCGGACGCCCGCTTCTGCGCGGGTCGGTCGGGCCCCCTGCCCTTGTCGACCGTAACCAGATGGTCGAGCTCATCTTTTCGCGCGGCGGCCTGCGTATTGCCACCGAGGGCCGGGCGCTGGGGCGGGGCGGCGCAGGCGAACGGATCCGCGTGATGAATCAATCCTCCCGCACCGTCCTGTTCGGCACGATCCGGCCGGACGGCTCGGTCTCTGTCGCGAGCGAATAGACCATGAAATCCTGCATCCTTCCCCTGCTCCTCTTGCTTCCTGCCGCCTGCGGTCGTTTCGATCACCTCGGCAAGGCCCCAAGCTTCACGCCCAAGGAAAAGAGCGCCGAACATGTCGCGATGGCCTATGCCGCCTCGCCCGAGGTCACGATCCCGCAGCGCACCTCGGACCATGCCTCGCTCTGGAGCGGCAACCAAAGCTCGCTCTTGGGGGATCGCCGCGCCATGAAGCAGGGCGACATCCTGACCGTTGTGATCGAGATCGACGAGCAGGCCGAGATTTCCAACAGCACCTCGCGTTCGCGCTCAGGATCCGAGAGCCTGGGCATTCCGCAACTGTTCGGCATTCCGCAGCGGCATGATCCGAAGCTGCCCGATGGCGCAACGCTTGGGGACGCGGTCGACTTGGGGAGCCAGAGCAGTTCCAGCGGCGACGGATCGGTGCGACGCAGCGAGTCGCTCACGCTGCGAGTCGCCGCGACGGTGACGCAGGTGCTCTCGAACGGCGTCATGGCCATCGAGGGATCGCAGGAGGTGCGCGTCAACTTCGAACTGCGCGAGCTTCTGGTATCGGGCTACGTCCGCCCCGAGGACATCTCGCGACAGAACGAGATCACCTACGACAAGATCGCTTCGGCCCGGATCTCCTATGGCGGTCGCGGCCAGATCACCGATGTCCAGCAGCCACGCCTTGGACAGCAGGTGCTCGACGTCATTTTGCCGTTCTGAGGAGGCCCGGGCATGAAGAAACTGCTACCGATCCTTTTGGCGCTGCTCGGAACCGGGGCAGGCGTGGGAGCAGGCATCCTGCTCGCTCCCGGGCAGGAGCAAGGTGCCGCCGAGGCCGAGCATTCCGCAACCGAGCCCGGCACTGGCCACGAGACGACCGGATCGCACGCCGCCCCGGAGTCCCATGACGACGGGCACGGCACGCCGGCAGAGACCGCCTTCGCAAAGCTGAGCAATCAGTTCATTGTCCCCGTGGTCGGTGCCGACCGCATTTCCTCGCTGGTGGTGATCAGCATAAGCCTCGAGGTCGTGCCTGCCGCGACCGAAACGGTCTACGAGCGCGAACCGAAACTGCGCGACTCCTTTCTTCGTGT
The DNA here is from genome assembly GCF_000442255.1 of Salipiger mucosus DSM 16094. GTDB lineage: Bacteria > Pseudomonadota > Alphaproteobacteria > Rhodobacterales > Rhodobacteraceae > Salipiger > Salipiger mucosus. The sequence continues at coordinate 256,277 of NZ_KE557275.1, forward strand.
TCTCTTCGATCACGCCAACATCGGCGGTTTCGAGGGAAATTTCACGGAAAGTCACCGCATGGACCTTCTGGGTCGCGCGCTGCTGGAGACGGCGCGTTCGATCCTTGGCGGCGACGTCATCGACGTTCTGATCACCGAAATCGCCCGGCAGGACGCCTGAAAGCGCGCGTTCAAGGCTCGCGCTGCGAAGCCAGCCGCGCCAGATCTTCCAGCATCCGCTCCTCCCGCGCGAGGCGTTCGGCCCGGCGCTTGGCCTGCGCCCGGTCCTGCAAGCTGCGTGTTGCGGCATCCTTGGCAAAGGCATCCCGGGCGCGCTGAATGGAATGCGCCTGTTTGGCTCGCGCCATCGCCATGCCGGTATTCAGATCGCCACGCCGCTGCAACAGCCACCCCTGCCAAAGCGTATCGCTCCCGGTCAATTGCCGTGCATCCACCCCGCCGGACGAGAGCCGCGCGGCCGCCCGCAGGCGATCGATTTCGTCGCGTTCACCGCGCAGGCCGGCCTCTTCGGCCAAGTCGCGACGATACTTGTCTACGGCGCGATCGCGCAGCAGCTCCGTGATCTGCAGAAGCAAGGCCGGATCTTCGGTCATCGTACCGTTCCTTTCGTTTGACCCGAGCGCCGGCGCATCTCCTCGGCAAAACGGATGGCCGCGGCCACGGGGCGATAGTGCTCGGGCGTGACCTGGTCGCCGATCTCGGTCGTGGCGTGCAGAGCGCGGGCGGTCGGCGCATCGGCGTGGACCGGAACGTCGGCCTCTTCGGCAATCTCGCGGATTCGGCGCGCGATCTCGTCCACCCCCTTCGCGACGCAGACCGGAGCCTCGCCGGGCGCTCGGCTCCATTTCAACGCGACGGCATAGTGCGTCGGATTCACGATCACCACGTCGGCCTCGGGAACATCCGCCATCATCCGGTTCATCGCGATCTCCTGGGCCCGCTGACGGCGATGCTGCTTGAACATCGGATCGCCCTCGGCCTCCTTGAACTCGTCGCGCATCTCTTTCTGCGACATCCGGTTGCGCCGCAGATGTTCGTTCCGCTGCCAGAGGTAGTCGACCGCGCCCAGTGCAATGGCGACCAGCACCACAAGCCCCATGAGCCGCAGCATCAGCTCGGTCATCAGTGCTGCCGCATGGCGCGGCGGCGCCTGCAGAACGCCGATGATCTCGTCCAGCCGCGACGACAAGAACAGACCCAAGACGATCGAATAAAGCGCGAGCTTGGAAAAGCTCTTGGCAAATTCGAACAGGCCGCGGCGGCCATACTTGTTCTTGGCGTTTTCCAGGAGAGACAGACGGTTGGCCTTGAACACCAGTTTCGAGGGGGTGAACAACAGCCCGCGCGTGGCAAATAGGGCAAGCAGCACGAGCGAGCCGGGCACCGCCAGCCAGGGCGCAAGCGGTGACAGGATTTCTAAGAGCAACCCGCCCGCCGGGGTCGTCCCGGCATCGCCGAAAAACAGCGGAACCAACCGCTCCGGGCGTTCGATCAAGGGCAGCATGGCCTCTCCCAGGCGCACGAAACTGCCGCCACCGAGGGCCAACCCCGTCAGAAGCATACCGAGATAGGCCGCTGCGGTCAGCATATCGGTCGACCGCGGAATCTCGCCCTTGCGACGCGCCTCGTCCAGCTTGCGCTGCGACGGCTCGTGGGATTTTTCGCCGCTCTCGTCCTCGGCCATGGTCGCCTACCGGAAGGGATTGGTCAGGAAGGCGTCGACGGCATCGAGCCAAACCGCGAGCATAATCGGTGCAGTGAGCATCAGCAGCGCGACCGACCCGAGCGTGATCACAGGCGCGCCGACAAAGGCCACCATGAGCTGCGGCATCGCCTTGTTGATGAAACCAAGCGTCAGGTAATACAGCGCCGAGAGGATGACGAATGGTGCCGCCAGCCCGAAAGCCAGCGCGAAGCTGTGGGTCACCTGCTCCCTGCCGACATCCGCCACGGTGGCCGGGTCTGGAAACTGCAGCGCCGGCATGAGGTCGTAACTCAGGATCAGCAAGGCTGCAGCCTTCACGTGAAAACCGGTGGCCATCAGCAGGGCAAGTCCGGCGATCGTGAGAATATGACCGATTGCCGGCATCGGGTCGGTCCCCGCGCTTCCCAGCAGCTGGGAAAGCGAGGTCGACTGAGCGGCGATGCTGCCCGCAGTCTGCAGCGCGAGAACAAACAATCTGAGCACGAGGCCGATGACGAGCCCGTTTACGCTTTCGGTCGCGAGGGCTGTGGCAAAGGATCCGAGCCCGGCAGCGGGAAGGTCGATCCGCGTGATGGCTGCGGGCAGTATCGCGACGGTCATCATCAGGCTTGCCACGAGCCTGACCCGGACCGGAAGGCTCTGCTCTCCCAACGCCGGCAGGGCCGTCATGGTGGCCCCGACGCGCAGGAACACCAGCAGCCCGGCCCAGGCTCCACCTGCCAGAAGATCGACGAAGGCGGTCAGCCCGGTCATGCGGCCACCACGCCAACCAGTGCCGGCCGTGCCTCGACCCCGATTTCCTCGAAGGACAGCACCGGGTTGGAAATGCCCTTGGCTGATAGGATTGTCCTCAGGAACCGTCTGCGCCTGGCTGAAGTCACAAGCGCCGGAAAGATGCCCTTGTTTGCCGCTTCGCCGATCTCTTCGGCAACACCGTTGGTCAGGCTCTCGAAGGACTCGGGCGGCAGGGCCACGTCGATTGTGCCACGCGCGCCCTCGATCTGGTAGGCGGCAAAGGTCTCCTCCCATTCCGGCGCCAATTGAACCAGCGGAATCGTCCCATCATCGCGCCGCATGGAGGCGACAAGCTGAAACCCCAGCCGTTGGCGCACCTGTTCGCAGATCGCTTCCGGCGCGGCCTGCTGACCGCGGGTTTCGGCGACGGCCTCGAGTATCAGTGGCAAGTTTCGAATGCTGACCTGCTCCTCCAGCAACAGGCGCAGCACTTGGTGGAGCGTATCGATCGGCACCTTGTCCGGGACGAGTTCATCGAGCAGCCGGCGATTGGCCTCGGCACGGGTCTTGTCGCTGAGCGACACGAGCTCGTCGAGCAGGCGACGCAGGGCCTTCAGAGTCAGCAAGCGTCCGAAATTCCGTTTCACGACCTCGAGCAGGTGTGTCGCCAACACCTCTGTGGGTGTGACGATCGTTGCACCGGTGATCGCGGCGCGCTCCTGGTCCCTCGGACGTATCCAGCGGGCCGGCGCCCCGTAGACCGGTTCCGTAACGTCGCGCCCTTCGGGCAGCTGCGCCTGATCTTCGGGAACCAAGGCAAGAACGAGGTCCGGATTCAACTCGCCGCGCGCAATCTCGACCCCCTGGATCCGGATCAGGTAGGTCCCGGTTCCCAGCGCCGCCGCGTCGGTAAGTCGAATCTCGGGCAGGATCAGGCCGAACGTCGAGGCCACATGTGTGCGCATGTTCGAAATCCGCGCATCCAGCCCGGTGCCCGGGTCGAGCACCATGTTCACAAGATCAGGGGCGAATTCCACGTGGATTTCATCGACGTCCAGCACGTCCCCGATCGGACGTGTGCGCGGCGCCTCGGGCTCGGGCGCTTCCAAATCGCCATCTTCCGCTTCAGGCGGCTTCTGCGACATGTACCACGCGACCCCGCAAAGCACGCCCGCTCCCGCGATGAAAGGAAGGAAAGGCAGCCCAGGGACAAGGGCAAACAGCGCCATGAGAAGGCCAACCGTCGCAAGTGCCGCGGGATGCCGCGCAAGCTGACCCACCATCGCCGCATCTGTCGCCCCGGTGGCGCCGCCGCGCGCCAAGAGAAGGCCGGAGGCAATCGATATGATGACTGCCGGGATCTGCGACACGAGCCCGTCGCCAACCGTCAGAATGGCGTAGGTCTCGAAGGCATCGGCAATCGCCATGTCGTGCACGACAACCCCCATGACCATCCCCATCACGATGTTGAGCAGGGTAATCAGGAGGCCGGCGACCGCATCGCCCTTCACGAATTTCGAGGCGCCGTCGAGTGACCCGAAGAAGGTTGTTTCCTGTTGCTCGCGCTCACGCCTCGCCTTGGCCTCGGCGTGGTCGATCGCGCCCGCGGACATGTCGCTATCGATCGCAAGTTGCTTGCCGGGCATGCCGTCCAGCGCAAAGCGTGCACCCACCTCGGCCATGCGGGCAGCGCCCTTGGTAATCACGGCGAAGTTCACGATCATCAGGACGCCGAAGACCACGAGCCCCAGGAACACGCTGCCACCCATCACGAAATTCGCGAAGCCCTCGATCACGTCGCCCGCGGCAGACGTCCCGGTGTGCCCGTCCCCGATGATGAGCTTCGTGGAACTCACGTTCAGCGACAGCCGAAGCATTAGCGATGCCAGCAGGATGGTCGGAAAGGCCGAGAAATCGAGGGGTCGCTCGATAAAGAGCGTGACCGTGAAGATCAGGATTGCGAGTCCGAAGGACGCCGCCAATCCGACGTCGAGCACCCAGGCGGGCACCGGCAGGATCATCATGACGATGATCGCCATGAGCGCCACGGCAAGCAAAACCGTTGGACGGAAGAGCGGTTGGCGCCGAGTTGCCATCAATCAGGCCTCACAACGGGCTGAACAGATGCCCAAATTGTTGGCCGACCGCACGAACTGTTGCCTGCGGTGGCATCCTGAAAATCGCCTCGTTGGGGAAGGCGGTACTATCTGTTGAAAGATCATTCTGATCCACCCGGATACATCCATGCGCGAGCACAGTTAGAGAAACTTGGTTACCAATCCGTGTTTGGGCACCGTATCAATTCTCGTCGACTCGGGTTTCTTCCAGCAGTCGCGTCACGGCATCGCGCGCCGCTGCACTGTCGTCGGCAATTGACTCCGCCACCTGCAGACCCGGCACCCCATCAGGAAGATTGTCTCCGGGATCGCTCATCAGGCCTGCGGCCAACGACAGCGCATCATCGCCAGTACCGGCGACCCGTGTCCAATCACCAGCGAGCCAGGCAGCGTCGCGCGCGTCCTCGGGCGCTCCGATCTCCTCCATCGTGGTCTGGACGTAATCGAAATCTCCCATCATTCCGCGTGCTTGCGCGCGCAATGCAGCCACATCCCCGCCGTCGAGCCCGTCAAGAGCATTCTCGGCGTCTTCGGGGTTCATCCGGGAGAGATGTATTCGCGCCAAGAGCATTCCGCGTACCTGCTCAGGGAGTCTTTCGCCCGAAGCGGCCAGCCAATCTGCCGCCAGCTCGGGTAGCCCGACGTCGAGTAGCCGCGCGACGGTGTCACGGACCGTAGCATTCGACAGCGCTTCCGAATGACCAGGATCATCGGCCGCCGCGAACCTTAGGAACAACGGATCCTCCGCCTTGCGCACGAGTGCAGAATAAAGAGCCTCGATTGCGAGGGTCCTGTATTCCGACGCGATGTCCTCAGTCGTGCCCAGCGCTGAAAAGCCTTCCTCGAACTCTTCGTTTGTCGCCAGGGCACGGAGATTTGTCAGCCGCATCCTGTCGCCAAGCTCCGAGCCGCGAAATTCCATGGCGTATGCCGCGGACAGGTCGATCACGCGCTCCGGCACCCTCTCGCCATGCTCCGACGCGATCTCCACGGCGGCCTCCAAAGCCTCGGGAGCATTAGGGGCGTCCGATACAGCCAAATCCTCCAAGATTGGACGGGCCGTCTCGACAGCCCCCGACATCCTGTCGATCCGTGCGCCCTGGAACGTCATATCCTCATCGTAGACACCTGTCGCTCGCTCCAGCCTTGCCAGAAGGTTTCGGCCCTCGTCGGCCTGTCCTTCCTCGGCAAGTCGTCCGGCGAGCGCGGGTCCCAGATGTCGCCTGAGGTTGACCGGCAACTCCTCGAAGCTTCTCAGGATCGCAGAAGTATTGATCGTCGACAGGGACGGCAGTGATCTGGAGCCAAGCAGGGCCCACAGGGCCGCACGGCCATCGCAGCTGGTCTGCGCTGCGAAGACTCCCGTCGTGTCCTGCCCTCCCTCGACCAGCCTCGCAAGGGCGACCAGGACAGGATCCGAGTGCATCGGATCGAGATCCACTATTCGCATGGCTTCCGAGCCAAGACCAAAATGAATGTATCGCCGAGCCAGTCGTTCCGCGATCTCGGGGTTGAACCGATCGAACTCTCCGTACAACTCTCGCCTCAACTCTCCGATCTGGAGCCTGAAGTCGCGATCTTCGTCCGCCCAGGCCGCAAGGTCCAGTTCGCGGTCCTGCACGCATCGATCGCCCCCGATGCGAAGGCGGGCTTCCCCGGATTCGAAGCCGACCTCCGCATGGAGGCTCTCCGATAGGCGATCGAAGGTTGTCGCGGTACTTTCGCGCTTCCCCGCCGTCTCCATTTGCTCAGCCCGGGGTTTTCCCTCCGATAGGCTGCGGGTGGTAAGCCGGGTGGCAGCAGTCAAGAGCCCCCTCGTCGCGGCGGTGGCGAGCTGTTCGGCGAGGTGCCTTTCGAATTCTGTGGGCCCATCCGACGTCGAGATATCTTCCAAGCTCGGCGTGAAGTCGTGTTTCAGAAGATTGTCACTGGCTTTCAGAGGTGGCCCCACCCCCGGGGTGGACCCGACACGTATCCGGGTAAACTCTTTCCGGGACCCGGATGTCTGCATTTCTTCCGCCTGAGGGTCTGGCGATGGCGCTGGAGCCACGTCGATCACAAGCATGTTGTCCTTCGCGACGAAAGCCTCCGTCGAACAGGCACAGTTCAGCGTGATCGCGACGGTTGGCCCCGACCCCACTACGGATACGGATGCTATGCGTGATCGGTCGATCCGATCGAAGACGCGGCTGACGTCTATCCCTGTCTGCGCACCTGAGAACGAAATCCGAATGCCTTCCGATGCTTCTCTGCTATCGATCTCCCAGTCAGATCCATCCGGCATATCGAACACCAACCGGGTGAAGCTGCCGTGCTCTCCGGATCGCGCCACGATTTGCTGCGCCCGAAGTGGAGCGGCGAAGACAACAAGCAACGCAAGCAGGAGTCCGAAGCCTCTCACGAAGCCACCTGTTTGACGGATTTCAACGCTTCCTCGAGATCCACGAAGCTGGGACGGAAATGGGCCGGCGTGTTCTGGCGTCCGACCTCGATGCAGATATTGGTCGCGTGGTTGTGCAGGTTCGCGACCAGGACTTCACGAATTAGGTGGTAGAAGTGCAGATCATCAGCGACCACGTTCTTGATCTTGTTCGCGAAGGGACCCGCGAAACCATAGGCCAGGAAGACCCCCAGGAACGTGCCAACCAGCGCCGCGCCGATCAGCTTTCCCAGCACTTCCGGTGGTTGGTCGATCGATGCCATTGTCTTGATCACACCCAGCACGGCCGCAACGATTCCAAGCGCCGGAAGCCCATCGGCCATGGCCTGTAGTGCATGGCTGGAATGGAGGCGATGATGCTCCAGGCCCTCGATACGCTTGTCGAGCACCTCTTCTACCTGGTGAGGATCGTCGTAGTTCATCGACATGGACCGCAGCGTGTCGCAAATAAGCTCTATGGCGACCGAATCCTTTTGAATCTTGGGATATTTCGAGAAAATCGCCGAATCCCCCGGCGCCTCTACATGCTCCTCGATCGCCACAGGACTCTGTCGCGCGAGGCGTATCAACTCGAAGAGCAGACATAGAAGATCACGATAGTCGCCGGGCTTCCATTTCGTGCCCTTGAAGACCTTGCCGACATCCTTGAGCGTGTGCTTCACGACACCGATGTCGTTGCCAATCAGGAAGGTCCCAAGCGCGGCGCCGCCTATGATCATCATCTCGAAAGGCAAAGCCTTGAGGATGAGGGCCATTTTGCCCCCGGCAAGGATATATCCTCCGAAAACCATGCCGAAAATCACGATGATACCGACCATGCCGAGCATCTGGGCGACTCCTTCACAAGCGTTGTGCTTTCTCTAGACCCTGCGCCGTTAACAAAGCCTGTTCAGAAAAGGCCTCGGCCTCACATCACGACGAATTCCGCGTGCAGCGCTCCAGCAGCCTTGATGCTCTTGAGGATGTCGATCATGTCGCGCGGCGATACGCCGAGGGCATTCAGGCCACCAATCACCTCGGACAAGGAAGTGCCTCCGGGGATCTCCGCGAGCGCGATGCCTGGGTCCTCCTCGATACCGGCTCGAGTGCGTGGTACGATCACGGTTTCGCCTTCGGCGAAGGGGTTGGGTTGTACCGCGACGGGCGTTTCCTCGATACGAAGCGTCAGGTTTCCCTGGGACACCGCGACACGAGAGATCCGCACATCCTCTCCCATGACAATGGTTCCGGACCGTTGATCCACCACCACACGGGCACGCCGCTCAGGTTGGACCGGCAGGTTCTCGATGGCAACGACAGCGCGCGCCGGGGAGGGCGCGCCGGTGCTTGCAAGGTCGACCGACACCGTGCCTGCGTCCATCATCGTCGCCGCCCGCCGGCCCACGGCACGGTTGATCGCCGTTTCGATCCTTGCGGCCGTCGTAAAATCCGGCTCGCGCAGCGCCAGGCGCAAGGACGAGAGCTGGGAGAAATCAAAATCGACCTCGCGCTCGATCCTGGCGCCAGCAGGTATCACGCCGGACGTTGGTACGCCTTGCACGACACGTGCGGCGTCGCCTTCGGCCTCCACCCCACCGGCGATCACGGTACCCTGCGCAACCGCGTAGATATCCCCGTCGGCGGCGTTGAGGGGGGTCATGATGAGCGTCCCCCCCAGCAGGCTGTCAGAGTCCCCGATCGCGGAAACCGTGACATCGATCTGGCTTCCGGCACGGGCAAATGGCGGGAGCCGGCCCGTCACAAAGACGGCGGCCACATTACGCGGACGGAACTCTTCCCCTGTGACGTTCACCCCCAGGCGTTCGAGGATGTTCTGCATGATTTCCTCTGTGAAGGGCGCGTTCCGCAGACCGTCGCCCGTCCCGTTGAGACCGACGACAAGCCCGTATCCGACGAGGTCGTTGGACCGGACGCCGTCAACTTCGACGAGATCCTTGATGCGAACGCTCTGCGCGTCGGATGGGCACGCGAGAACGGACATCGCGGCAATGATGATCGGGGCGAAACGCATCATCTCAGAAACTCCACCAGCGACATGCGCGAAGACCGAACCGATATTGCGTAGAGCGACTCCAGTTGAGCGCGCGTATTCTCATATTTCGCCGCGGTCTCGTAGTCGTCGATGCCAACCAGTTCGAGCCGGGCCAAGGACGTCGCAGTGCGCTCTGCGGCATTCCGTGTAGCGGTTTCCTCGACCCGCGCTTCGAGCGCACCCAGGCTCGCTCGGAGCTCGACAACCTCCGCCTGGTCGCCTTGAAGCGTGCTCGCCGCATCGGAAATGAGCTTGATCTGGAGATCGTCCGGAAACCCCAGGCCATCATCCGTGGCAAGCGCGGCCTTGGCGACCGATTTCAACAGGTCGCGAAAGACCTGGTCGTCGGCCCGGATATCGAGCCGGGCGGTTTCACCCTCGCCAAGCTTCAGCGGTGCAAGGCTCGTCGTCGAACCGAGGTAGCCCGCCGTCTCGAAGCCGCCGCCCGGACTGTCGAACCAGGTGTCCAGCGCGGCATCCACCCCGGCGGCTGTCGTCTCGCCTGACAGCGCCGCTCGCAGATCGGTCAGGATGGTATCAACATCCGCGAGCGCCGGCCCATCGGTGGCAATGCCCGAAAACAGATAACGCCCACCGACCGAACGGTTCAGCCCGTTCACGATCTGGCCCATCGCGGTTTCCGCCTCGTCCGCGAGGGTGCGCAGCATTTCTTCGCTGGGCGTGAGCTCGGCCGAGACCAGGACCTGCGACAGTTGTTCCGACCGTTCCTGGATCTCGTCGAGCGTGGTCTGCATCGTTCCGGTCAGGAAACTCGCTTCAGTCGTGTTCACACGGTAGCTTTCGAGCTTGGCCAGCGTCCGGTCGATGGCAACCAGACCCGACACGTCACCACCAAGATGCGTGGCGGAGTCGCGGACAAAACCGGTGGCCATCTCGACCCCGAGTCGATCCAGGTCGCGGTTGAGGCGGGTCTGGTTCGTGCGCAGCACGAGCATGCGTGCCAAGTCTCCAACGGTATCCATGTATCCTCCTCAGATGCTCAGCAGGGTCTGCATGAGATCGTCGACGACGGTCATGACCCGCGCGTTTGCCGCATAGTGCTGCTCCACGCGCATCAGGGTCTGCAGTTCGGCGTCGGTATCGACACCCTTGGACAGCTCGAGTTCCCGCAAGGCTGTGTGGCGAGCCGTGTTGTACGCCACCTCGCCATCCGCCCGGACCCGCGCAGCCGAGACCGCGGCGTGAAAATCCGCGACATGCGAGGCGAAACTGCGCGCACCTGTCCCGAGGGCGGCAGACGCCGGTGCAACCAGTGCATCGAGCGTATCGGAATAGCCGCCGATCAACGTCGCATCGCCCACGGGACCGGGGGTTGCGGCTCCCAACCCGTCTCGCAGACGCCACAGTCCGGCCCCGTCGGGCTCGACCAGCGAATTGAGCGAGATGCGGCCGGCGAGGCCCGTTTCGTCGACGGGGTTGAATGCTGCACCGGCGTCGGTGAACAATCCGGGATCGCCTGGCGTGAGGGTGCCATCCGGACCGCCGGGACCGAAGCGCTCGACGAGGTCGCGTGCAAGACCGTCCAGAACGGCCTGCATGTCGGGCGCCGCCCTATCGCGGATCTGCAATTGGGCCCCGAGAGTGCCGCCGCCGAGCGGTCCTGCGTTTCCGCTGTTGATCGGTTGACGATTGATGCTGAGACCCGAGAGCGCGCCGCCGGTGAGGGTCATGTCTGCCGTGATCGGTTCAGTCGGCGTGAACCCGATTTCGGCCGGCTGGCTGTTGATCATGCTGTCGAGCAGAACCGTTCCGGATGCCGCATAGAGCGCAAGCCCACCGTTGTCCCGTTCAACGGTGCGCAGGGGCACGATGTCCGAGATCGTATCGATCGCACGCTGACGTTCATCCATGAGCGATGACGCGTCCCCGTTACGCACCATTGTTTCGGCAATCGCAGAATTGAGCTGTCTGACCTGCTGCAGTGCCCCGTTCAGAGTGCCGACCTGCCGGGCGACCGATTGATCGGCTTCGACGCGTGCTTGCTGAACGTCTCCGGACAGGCTGTTCATTGTCCGGGCAAAGTCCCGCGCGGTATGGGCGACTGTCTGCAGGCGCTGGGTCGATGCCGTGTTGGACGATGCCGAGGTCAGCGCGTTCTCGAAGGCGGTGAAGCGTGCCGTGAGTGATCCCTCTTCGCCGCTTTCACCGAGAAGGTCCGCGAAGCGGGTTGCGAAGGTCTGCATGTCGCCCGCGAAACCGGCCTGGGCATCCGACAGGCGGCGATCTGCAAGGACGCCTGTGTCGACCTGGCGCTGGACGCCGTCGATCCAGACGCCACCCGCGCTTCCCGCGGTCCGGGGCGATAGCGACAAGACGCGACGGCCGTAGCTTTCCGTTGTGGCATTCGCGATGTTGGACGATATCAGCGTCGCGGCGCGACTGTTGGCGGTGAGGCCGCTCAGGGCGTTGGAAAGAGCTCCGGACAACGACATTCAGCGGCCTCCCGTGGTGGGCCGATCCCGTGCGGGATCAGCGCTTGATGTTGGTGGTTTCCTGCAGCATCTCGTCGACGGTTTGGATCACCTTGGCGTTCGACGAATAGGCCCGCTGCGTCTGGATCATGTCGGTCAGCTCTTCGGCGATATCGACCGAGCTTTCTTCGAGCGCGTAGGACTGGATTCCGCTGGTGGGCCCCTCGCCCGCATCCCAGAGGAAGAACGGCCCGCTTTCCGGCGAGACGCCGAAGGTCTGGTTGTCCATCGCGATCAGGCCGTTGTAGTTGCGCACGTCGGCAAGCGGGACCTTGTAGAGAACCCGGCTGTCGCCGGAATCGTAGAGCGCACGAACGAGGCCGTTCTCGTCGACCTCGACCGAGACCATGTTGCCGGTGGTAGAGCCGTCCTTCTCGATCGAGATGGGGGCGAAATCGTCTCCCAGCTGGGTAATTCCCGTCGTATCTCCAAGGGCACCGATGTCGAACTCGATGGGCCCTCCGAGGACGTCGACGCTCAAGAGACCGGTCACGTCGTCGTAGGCACCGCCGGTCACGGTGGTGACGGCCGAAATCGTGCCGCCACCGCCCACGGTATCGTCGAAGGTCAGGGTATATTCGCCGATGACCGCACCATCCTGGGCGGAGTCGGTCATGACCATGGTCCACTCGTTCGAGGCGCCGGTGGCCGGCACCGTCGGCGTGAAGGTCATGGTGATCGTCTGCGACTTGCCGAGGTTGTCGAAATACTCGATCGTCATCGTCTCGGCCTCGCCCGAGCCGCCGGCGTCGGTGCCGGTCGCGGGCAGGTTCAGGCTGAGATCGACCGCAGTGGTCGGGTCGTTTGAGACATTCGGCGTGAAGCGGATCGGCTCGAGCCCGTCCATGCTGTCACGGGCGTAGGTCGGGAAGCTTCCGTCCTGGTTCGCCGGCCAGCCCATGAGCAGCGAGCCCGAGGTATTGGCGAGATATCCGTTCTCGTTCATCCGGAACGAGCCGGTAGAGGTCAGCATCATGTCCAGCTCGTCGCTGCCGCTGAGCACCTGCGCCTGGTTCGCCACCGGCATCATTCCGCGCCCGCGGACGGTGAGGTCCGTCGCGTTGCCCGTGGCCACCAAAGAGCCGCGCTCCGACACGAGACGCATGTTCGTCGCCCGCACGCCACCAGCGACGTAGGTCCGCGAATCGTTGGTCGCGACGAAGGAATTGAAGTCGGTCACCGCCCGGCGATAGCCGTAGGTCGATGCGTTCGCGATATTGTCGGAGATAGCCGCCAGCCGGTTCGCGTTGGCCGAGAGGCCCGAAACACCGGCATTCAGGGACGAGGAGATTGTCATGGACACGCCTTTCTGCTGTCTCGATTGGTCTTCGAGGCCAACAGATACGGGCGGCGGCTTAATGTCCGGCTAACAGATAAAAAGCCGCCCACTTCCGGATCAGGTCTGCCGCAGGAAAATCACCTCGAGGCGATTGTTGCGCCGGTCCATCGGGTTGGCTTGCGCCGGCTCCCGGTCGGCATGCGCCGTTGTGCGGGCCACGCGCGCGGGATCCAGGCCATTGGCCGTCAGCAGGCCACGAAAACTCTCGGCCCGGGCCGAGGACAGCTCCCACGCCGGATCGCGCGCCATGACCACCGGGAAAGCGCTGGTATGCCCCTCGACCGCCACCGGGTTGGTCACGAGGCCCGCCACCCTGACCAGAACACCCGCAAGGTCGCGCAGCAGGTCCGTGGGCGCGCCACTGTCCTCGAAGAGCCGCGCGCCGTCGGTCTCGAACAGCTCGACCACCAATCCTTCATCGGTGACGCGCGTCACGATATGCCGCATCAGCCCGTCATCGACCATGCTTTCGCCGAACCGACCGACAAGCGCCTCTTCCAGCGCCTCGAGCGCGCGCGTCTCGGCCTCTTCGGCGGCGGATCTGTCCTGCTCGGCATCCATCGGCGAAAAAGCGCCGCGCGCGGCTTTGGATTCGGTCGGGCGCAGGTTCGTGGCACCGGTGCCGACGCGCGGCAGCACGTTCTCGGACATGGTGCTTTCGCCCCCCAGCGCCCCGTCGCCGCCGCCCGATACCCGGGCGATCGCCACGGTCGGGCTGAAGTAGTCGGCCAGCCCCTTGCGCTGCTTTTCCGTCGTCGCGTTCAACAGCCACATCAGCAGGAAAAAGGCCATCATCGCCGTGACGAAGTCGGCGTAGGCAACCTTCCAGGCACCACCATGGTGCCCGTCGCCACCGACGACCTTTTTCCGTTTGATGATGACCGGCGCGACATTGCTGTCCACGCTCATATCCACCACCTGTTTTCACACCCCGCGGAGGGGATACCGGCGTGCGCCTTACCCCTCGCTTAACATTTCAAAATGTCGGCGCTATCGCGGGCAGCTCAGGGGACCCGACGTGCCGAATATCCCACATCGTGCCGGGCACACGCCGGGTAAGATGGACAGGCCACGGGATTCCGACTAGCAGTGAATCGGACTTGCGGCAGCGGGACGGGGACGCTTCATGGCGCACGCAGCGGAATTTCATGCGGCGAAACGGCTCGGGCGCGCGCTCATGGCGGGCACCGGGCTGGGTGCGCTGCTGGCGGCGGGCGCGCTTCATGCCCAGGAGATGCCCTCCTTCAACCTGTACGGCATGCCGGGCATGATCGACATGCCCTCGGCCGAGGCGGCGCCGGACGGCACGCTCGCGCTGAGCTACGGCAAGCTGGGCGACAGCAACCGCGGCACCCTGATCTTCCAGATCACGCCGAAACTCACCGGCGCCTTCCGCTATACCGGCATCCAGGACTATCAGGCGCTGGGCGCGGTCGACGGGGTCTACTATGACCGCAGCTTCGACCTTCGCTACCAGCTCTGGGACGAAACGGACCTGCGGCCGGCGGTGGCCGTGGGCCTGCAGGACTTCATCGGTACAGGTGTCTACAGCGGCGAATACGTCGTCGCGACCAAGACCCTCGGCGGCAACTTCAAGGTCACGGCGGGCCTCGGCTGGGGCCGGCTGGGCACCTACAATTCCGTCGCGACCTTCGGCTCGCGGCCGCCGATCCTCGGTGCGAACAACATCTTCACCGGCGCCAACGAGACCGGCGGCACACCCACCTACGACCGCTGGTTCCGTGGCGACGTGGCGCCGTTCGGCGGCATCAGCTGGTCGCCCACCGACCGGCTGACCTTCAAGCTGGAATATTCCTCGGACGACTACCGGGTCGAGTCGACCAACGCGACGTTCGATCACGCCGCCCCGGTGAACCTGGGCGTCGATTACACCCTGAAGAACGGCACGCAGGTCTCGGCCTACTACGCCTACGGCAGCGAGGTCGGCCTGCAGCTGACCTATCCCTTCAACCCCAAGACGCTGGGCATGCCCGGCGGGGTCGAGGATGCCGGGGTTCCGGTCAAGCCGCGCGAGCCGTCCGACGTGAACGATCTCGGCTGGACGGCCAACCTGCCGCAACGCCAGCAAAGCGCGCGCGAGCGTCTGGCCACCAGCCTCCAGCGCGAGGACCTCGAGATCGAGGGCTTCCGGCTGGAACCGCGCCGGGCCACGATCCGGCTGCGCAACCCGCTTTACGGGGCGCCCTCGCAGGCCATCGGCCGCGCGGCTCGGGTCATGACGCGCACCCTGCCCGCCTCGGTCGAGGAATTCGTCATCGTCCCGGTCGAGAACGGCATGCCCATGTCGGCGGTCGTTCTCCAGCGCTCGGACCTCGAGGCGCACGAAAACGACGCTGCGGTCGAGATGCTGGCCCGGACGCGGATCACCGACGCCTTCGGACAGGCGCCGGAGATGGACCTGACCGAGTATCCCAAGTTCATCTGGGCGCTCGAACCCTACTACGCCTACAGCACGTTCGACCCGCAGTCGCCGTTGCGCATGGACTTCGGCGCGCGGCTGACCGGCGATTATTTCCTCACGCCGAACGTCATCCTGACCGGGAAGATCAAGAAGCGGGTGATCGGCAACCTGGACCAGATCGACCGCGAGGACGAGTCCAAGCTACCCCGCGTGCGCACGGACTACGGCGCCTACAACCGCGAGGGCGATCCCGCCATCGAGCAGCTCACGATCGCCCATTTCGGGCGCCCGGGGCGCAACCTCTACAGCCGGTTCACCTTCGGCATCCTCGAGCAGATGTATGCCGGCGCCTCGGCCGAGCTGCTGTGGAAACCCGTGGCCAGCCGCCTCGCGCTGGGGGTCGAAGTCAACTACGTCCGCCGCCGAGAGTTCGACCAGATGCTGGGCATCCAGGAGAACGTGACCGTCGACCCGGTTTCGGGCGCCGAGCTCACCTTCCCCGAGGTGAACGGCCATGTCTCGGCCTACTATGATTTCGGCAACGGCTTC
Organism: Salipiger mucosus DSM 16094; assembly: GCF_000442255.1. Lineage (GTDB taxonomy): Bacteria > Pseudomonadota > Alphaproteobacteria > Rhodobacterales > Rhodobacteraceae > Salipiger > Salipiger mucosus. The sequence goes on from NZ_KE557275.1 coordinate 272,108, forward strand.
CACGGACAGCTCGACGTGGGCCGCTACCTCGCCGGGGACTACGGCGCGACGATCACCGTGCACCGCGAGTTCGCGAACGGCTGGAAGGTCGGCGCCTTCGCCACCTTCACCGACGTCTCGGAAGAGGAGTTCGGCGAAGGCTCGTTCGACAAGGGCATCCTCATCACCATACCGCTCTCGGTCGGCCTCGGCACACCGTCCCGGACGACATCGACAGTCGCGCTGCGCTCGGTCCAGCGGGACGGCGGCGCACGGGTCTTCGTGCCCGACCGGCTCTATGAAAAGGTGCGCACATGGCACGAACCCGATGTCGTGGACAGCTGGGGGAGGTTCTGGAGATGATCCGACGGACGCTGCGCCGGCTGGCGCCGCTGGGCCTTCTCGCCGCGCTGGCGGCCTGCGGGAACAGCCCCTACCAGGCCGATCCCTTCTCGACGCTTTACGAGTCGCTGCGCCCCGGCGGGGACGGTGCGCCCGGTGCACTCACGCAGGAGGCCATCGCCCAGACGCTGGCGGGCGCAGGCGACCGCGCGGTGACCTTCCTCGAGATCGACGAGCGCGAGTCCCAGTCCCTGCTGGTCAATATCGAAAGCAACCCGCCCTACCGGACCTATGCCACGCCGACGCGTCAGGCCGTAACCATCCGCGACGGCATGATCGTCGCGACCCGGGGTCTTGGCGGCGACCTGATGTCGGTGGACGAGGACGAACTTCTTTCGCTGGTCCGCAGCCGTACCAAGGGCGAGGCGGTCTACATCCAGCGGTTCCTGAGGTCCGACGATCGCACCGTGCCGCTGACCTATCGCTGCAGCGTCGAGCCGGACAAGTCCATCGACGTGTCGATGGGCCTTATCCAGACTCCTGCGCGCGAGGTCGTGGCGGCCTGCACAAGCGATGTCGGCCCGCCCTTCGTGGATTACTACGTCGTCGACCCTTCAGGCCAGATCGTCGCCTCACGTCAGTGGCTCGGGCGCATCACCGGCTACGTGAGTACGCACGTTCTGCGTCGCTGAGCGCCGCTTGCCGAACGACTGACAGAAATGGCGCGACGTCGGTCGGCTGTGGTCCCGACAAGATATTTTGATGATTCGAATTTTTCGCTGCATTCTGGCGGCGCCGGCGACGAAGTCTGCCGCTTATATTGTATTACGAATTGGCAAGAGACATGACGACCAGAATTCATCCCGTTCTCCTCTGCGGCGGTTCCGGCACGCGGTTGTGGCCCATTTCCCGCAAGAGTTACCCCAAGCAGTTTGTTCACCTCATGGGTGAGGAGACGCTGTTCCAGGCGTCAGCGCGGCGTTTGTCCGGACACACGGCCGAAATGTTCTTCGACAAGCCGGTGGTCGTGACCAACGCCGACTTCCGGTTCATCGTGACCGAACAGCTTCATGACGTGGGCATAGATCCCGGCGCCGTGCTGATCGAGCCGGAGGGACGCAATACCGCTCCGGCCGTCCTGGCCGCCGCGCTACATGTCGCCGCCGAGGACCCGGAGGCCATCCTGCTGGTCGCGCCATCGGATCACGTGGTGCCGGACATCGAAGCGTTCCACTCGGCCGTAGAGCGCGGCATGGCGGCTGTCGAGGCGGGCAGCCTGGTGACGTTCGGGATCACGCCGGACCGCCCTGAAACCGGCTATGGCTACCTCGAAATGGCCAGCGCGTCGGACGGCTCCGGCGCTGCGGTCGATCTGAAGCGTTTCGTCGAAAAGCCCGACGCGGCCACGGCGGAAAAGATGCTCCAGGCAGGCACCTACCTGTGGAACGCCGGGATATTTCTCTTCCGTGCCTCGGATGTCATCGCCGCCTTCGAGCGTTTTGCACCCTCGGTCATCGAACCCGTCCGCGACGCCCTGGCCGAGGCCAAGCCCGACCTCGGCTTCCTGCGCCTCGCGCCAGAACCCTGGTCGAAGGCCGAGGACATCTCGCTGGACTACGCCGTCATGGAAAAGGCCGATGCCCTCTCCGTGGTGCCCTTCGATTCCTCTTGGTCCGACCTGGGCGGCTGGGACGCTGTATGGCGTGAAAGCGGACCGGACGCGACTGGTGTGGTGACGTCCGAGGCGGCCACGGCCATCGACTGCGAGAACACCCTGCTGCGCTCGGACGGTTCAAACCTCGAGGTGGTGGGAATCGGCCTGAAGAACATCATGGCCATCGCGATGAACGATGCCGTGCTTGTCGCCGACATGTCGCGGGCACAGGACGTGAAGCAGGCCGTCACGGCTCTGAAGGCCAAGGGCGCCTCGCAGGCCACCTGCTTCCCCAAGGATCACCGGCCCTGGGGCTGGTTCGAAAGCCTCGTCGTGGGTACCCGATTCCAGGTGAAGCGAATCCTCGTGCATCCCGGCGCCTCGCTCTCGCTGCAATCGCACTTCCACCGCTCCGAGCATTGGATCGTGGTCGAGGGGACCGCCAAGGTCACCGTTGACGACGAGGTCAAGCTCGTGACCGAGAACCAGTCGATCTACGTGCCCCTCGGCGCCGTGCACCGCATGGAGAACCCCGGCAAGGTGCCGATGGTCCTGATCGAGGTCCAGACCGGCGCCTACGTCGGCGAGGACGATATCGTGCGATACGAGGACGTCTACGCGCGCGGCTGATCCCGGCTGCGCCCCGCCCCGAAACGCGAAACGCCGGACCCGAGGGTCCGGCGTTTTCCTTTTCAACGTAGCGTGATGCGGATCTTGGCGGCCTCAGCGTCCGGTGCGATCCAGGACCGACATGCCGGTGAGGGCAATCAGCCTGAGGTCGGTAAGGAACGAGACCGTCTGCAAGTACTGCAGGTCCATCGCGACGCGTTCCTCGTAGCTCACGTCGTTGCGGCCCGAGACCTGCCAGAGCCCGGTGATGCCCGGCTTGAGCGACAGGTAGGCGGTGCGCGCATGGCCGTATTTCTTCATCTCCGAGCGGACCACGGGACGCGGACCGACGAAGCTCATCTCGCCCCGCAGCACGTTCCAGATCTGCGGCAATTCATCGAGGCTGGTCGACCGCAGGAAGCCACCCATCTTCGTGATGCGGGGATCGTTCTGCAGCTTGTGGTCCCGGGCCCATTCCGCTGCGGCCTCGGGATTGCTCATCAGGTGCTCGGCCAGTCGCGCCTCGGCATCGGGCACCATGGTTCGGATCTTCCAGCAGCGGAAGACCTTGCCGTTCCGGCCGATCCGACGGTGACCGAAGAAGCCCGGCCCGCCATCGCGGGCGGTCATGGCCCAGAGCACCGAGATGACCGGGAGCAGAACCGGGAGCAATGCAACGGCGAGCGCGATGTCGAAGATACGCTTGGCAACGACCGTGTAGAACGTGCGGCTTTCGCGGCGGATCGCAACCCGGCTCTCGTGCAGATCCAGCGCGGCATGGGCGTCTTGAAGCGGTATGGATGCCGAAATCACGTCTAAACCTCCTTAAGTCCCGGTTGCACCATTTGCACCGGAAACTCGGCAATAGATCTCGTTAAAGTTGAGTGGGCTTCGTTAACCCTACCCTAGGAATAGCATTGGAGGTTGTCTACATGCTGCACCTGCAAACACTACTTTTCACGATGGATTGGCCAAAATTTTCCAAAATCGCGTGAGCAATTGCACAAAAATCGCAACACGTTTCAACTAAAGATTAACAATTCATCGGGAACGATGCCAGCCCCGGAGCGTTATGTGCGTGCGAAAGCACTGAATCGGGTGCCGGGCCCTGGCTGATCGGGCACATGGTAGACCATTTGCCCGACCCTTCGTCTCCGAACGTCAGATTGACCTGCGCTTTCAGCCGACCTTGCAGGCTGCCAGAACCGCCATGTTGAGGATGTCGCTTGCCGTGGAGGTCGTCGAGCAGATCTGGATCGACTCGTCGACACCGGCCAGGATCGGACCGATCACCGTCGCGCCCGCCATCTCCTGCATGAGCTTCACCGAGATCGAGGCCGAGTGCCGCGCCGGAACCACCAGGATGTTGGCCGGGCCCGTAAGCCTCTGGAACGGGTAGTGTTCCTGCGCCTGGCGGTTCAGAGCCACGTCCACCGTCATTTCGCCCTCGTATTCGAAGGACACCCCGCGCGCGTCCAGCACCTGAGACGCGTGGTGCATCTTCTGGGCGCGCTCCGAGACCGGGTAGCCGAAAGTCGAGAAGGACACGAAGGCCACCCGCGGCTCGAGTCCGAGGTGCCGTGCCACGTCCGCGGCGCGCTCGGCGATGTTGGCGAGGTCTTCCTGCTCCGGCCATTCATGCACAAGCGTGTCGGTGATCATCACGATCCGCCCCTTGTGGAGCAGCGCGGTCACGCCCGCGGCACCGTGCTGCGCGTCGGCATCGAAAACGTGGTTGATCAGCTCCATGACGTGCGCCGACTTGCGCGTCGCCCCGGTGATAAGCCCGTCGCCATGCCCATGCGCCAGCATCAGCGCTGCAAAGACGTGCCGGTCACGCGCCGCGAGCCGGTGAACGTCCTGGTAGTCATGCCCCTTGCGCTGCAGCCGGCGGTAGAGAAAGTCCTTGTAGGTCTCGAGATGCCGCGTGTTGGCCGCGTTCACCACGGTCAGCTCGCGCACGGCATCGGCCAGACCGGCCTCCTCCAGCTTCTGTTTCACGTCGGCCTCGCGGCCCACGACCAGCGCCTTGCCCAGTCCGTTGCGTTGATACATGACCGCCGCGCGCAGCACGCGCGGATCGTCGCCCTCGGCAAAGATCATTCGCGCCTGCGCCGAGCGGGCCCGTGCGTTGATGCTGCGCAGGATCGAGGCGGTCGGGTCCATGCGGACCTTCAGCGTCTCCTCGTAGGCGTTCATGTCGACGATGGGCCGCCGCGCTGCGCCGGTGTCCATGCCGGCCTTGGCCACGGCGGGCGGAATGCGGTGGATCAGCCGGGGATCGAAGGGCGTGGGGATGATGTAGTCGCGGCCGAAGGTCAGCGCCTTGCCATAGGCCAGCGCCACCTCGTCGGGAACGTCCTCGCGCGCAAGCTCGGCCAGCGCCTGTGCGCAGGCGATCTTCATCTCGTCGTTGATGGCGCGCGCGTGGATGTCCAGGGCGCCGCGGAAGAGATAGGGAAAGCCCAGGACGTTGTTCACCTGGTTGGGGTAGTCGCTGCGTCCGGTGGCGACGATGGCGTCGACGCGAACCTCGTGCGCCTCTTCCGGCGTGATCTCGGGGTCCGGGTTCGCCATGGCGAAGATCACCGGGTTGTCGGCCATGCTGGCGACCATCTCCTGCGTGACCGCGCCGCGCACCGACACGCCAAGGAAGACGTCGGCACCCTCCATCGCCTCTTCCAGCGTGCGCAGGTCGGTGTTGACGGCATGCCCCGACTTCCACTGGTTCATGCCCTCGGTGCGACCCTGGTAGATCACGCCCTTGGTGTCGCAGACGATGCAGTTCTCGTGCCGCGCGCCCATGGCCTTGAGCAGCTCGATGCAGGCGATCCCCGCCGCGCCCGCGCCGTTCAGCACGATGCGGCAGTCCTCGATCTTCTTGCCGGAAAGATGCAACGCGTTGATCAGCCCCGCCGCACAGATCACCGCCGTGCCGTGCTGGTCGTCGTGGAAGACCGGGATATCCATCTCTTCCTTGAGGCGCTGCTCGATGATAAAACACTCGGGCGCCTTGATGTCCTCGAGGTTGATGCCTCCGAAGGTCGGACCCATCAGCTTGCAGGCCTTGATGAATTCCTCTGGGTCCTCGGTGTCGAGCTCGATGTCGATCGAGTTCACGTCGGCGAAGCGCTTGAACAGCACCGACTTGCCCTCCATCACCGGCTTCGAGCCGAGCGCGCCAAGGTTGCCCAATCCCAGCACCGCCGTGCCGTTCGAGATCACGGCGACGAGGTTGCCCTTGTTGGTGTAGTCGTAGGCCAGCTCGGGGTTCTCGGCGATTTCCTCGCAGGGAACGGCGACGCCCGGCGAATAGGCCAGCGAGAGATCACGCTGGGTGGTCATGGGCACGGTGGCCTGCACCTCCCACTTGCCCGGCGTGGGCTCGAGATGGAAGGCAAGCGCCTCCTCGCGTGTAAACTTGCGGCTGGCCATGGTGCCCTCTCCCTCCGATGCGGCAGAGCCGGTCTTAGCGCAGGGTCAAGTCCCGCTCAACCGCGCTGTTTTCGGCTTTCGCCGGGGTTCGCGGGCTTTGCTATGCCGGGGGCAACCGGACAGGGAGACGACATGACGGCCGTGACGCCGATGATGGCCCAGTATCTGGAGATCAAGGCCGCCCATCCGGACGCCTTGCTGTTCTACCGGATGGGCGATTTCTACGAGCTGTTCTTCGACGATGCCGCCGCCGCGGCCGAGGCGCTCGACATCGCGCTGACCAAGCGCGGCAAGCACGCGGGCGAGGATATCCCGATGTGCGGCGTGCCCGTGCATGCCGCCGAGGGCTACCTGCTGACGCTGATCCGCAAGGGGTTCCGCGTGGCCGTCTGCGAGCAGATGGAAAGCCCCGCCGAGGCCAAGAAGCGCGGGCACAAGTCCGTCGTGAAACGAGACGTGGTGCGGCTGGTGACGCCCGGCACGCTGACCGAGGAGTCGCTGCTCGAGGCACGGCGGCACAACTACCTCGCGGCGCTCGGCAAGGTCCGCGACGACTGGGCCCTGTCCTGGGCCGATATCTCGACCGGGGCGTTTCACGTCATGACGCTCAGCCGCGCGCGCATCGGCGCCGAGCTGGCGCGGCTGGCGCCCTCCGAACTCCTGGTTTCGGACGCGGTCGAGGAGGACCTGCGCGAAGTGCTCACCGACCTCGGCGTGCTGCCGACGGTGCTGGGACGTGCCTCCTTCGACTCCACCGGGGCCGAGGGGCGCCTCTGCACCCTCTTCCGGGTGCAGACGCTCTCGGGCTTCGGCACCTTCGACCGGGCCGAGCTGGGCGCCATGGGTGCGCTGGTCGACTACCTCGACATCACGCAGAAGGGCCGCCTGCCGCTGCTGCGCCCGCCGCAGAAGGACGCCGTCTCGCGCCTGTTGCAGATCGACGCGGCGACGCGGCGCAACCTCGAGCTCACGCAGTCGATGAACGGCGGGCGGCAGGGCTCGCTGCTGTCGGTGATCGACCGGACGGTGACGCCGGGCGGTGCGCGGCTTCTGGAACGGCGGGTGTCCTCGCCCTCGCGCGAACTCCCGGTGATCGTCGGGCCGACTGGCGGCGCTTGGACGTGGGCGATACGGAAACCACTACCCCTGCCCTGCGTGACAGCCTGCGCCGCGTGCCCGACCTCGACCGCGCGCTCTCGCGCCTGGGGCTGGACCGCGGTGGCCCGCGCGACCTTGCCGCCGTGCGCAACGCCCTGACCCAGGCCGAGGCCATTGCCGCCGCGCTGGCGGGCACCGAGCTGCCCCCACTGCTGGACGAGGCGCGCGGCGCGCTCACCGGCCACGACGAGCTGCTGGCCCTCCTCGACGCCGCGCTGGTGGCCGAGCCGCCGCTCCTCGCGCGCGACGGCGGGTTCATCGCCGAGGGCTACGACGCGCAGCTCGACGAGGCGCGCAAGCTGCGCGACGAGGGGCGTGGGGTCATAGCCGGGATGCAGGCGGACTACGCCGAGCAGACGGGCGTCGGCTCGCTCAAGATCAAGCACAACAACGTGCTGGGCTACTTCATCGAGACCACGGCCACCCACGCGGCCAAGATGCAGTCCCCGCCACTGAACGAGACCTTCATCCACCGCCAGACCACGGCCAACCAGGTGCGCTTCACCACGGTCGAACTGACCGAGCTGGAAACGCGGATCCTCAACGCCGGAAACGAGGCGCTGGAGATCGAAAAGCGTCTCTATGACAGCCTGAAAGGCGCCATTCTCGAGCAGGCGCCGCGCGTCTCCGAGACCGGCCAGGCGCTGGCCGAATTCGACGTGACCATCGCGCTGGCGGACCTAGCGCAGGCGCAGGACTGGTGCCGGCCGACGGTCGATGACAGCCGCGCCTTCGCCATCGAGGCCGGGCGGCACCCGGTCGTGGAACGCGCTCTGCAGCAACAGGGCGGCGGCGCCTTCATCGCCAATGACTGCGCCCTCACGGCACAGGGCGACCACGCGGCCGTGACCTTGCTGACGGGCCCCAACATGGCGGGCAAGTCGACCTACCTGCGACAGAACGCACTCATCGCGCTGCTGGCGCAAATGGGCAGCTATGTGCCGGCACGGTCCGCGCATCTCGGGCTGGTGAGCCAGATCTTCAGCCGCGTCGGCGCCTCGGACGACCTCGCGCGCGGCCGCTCGACCTTCATGGTCGAGATGGTCGAGACGGCGGCGATCCTGAACCAGGCCGACGACCGGGCGCTGGTGATCCTCGACGAGATCGGACGCGGCACCGCCACCTACGACGGCCTGTCCATCGCCTGGGCGACGCTGGAGCACCTGCACGGCGTCAACCGGGTGCGCGGGCTCTTTGCCACGCACTACCACGAATTGACGGCGCTCGCCGGCAAGCTCGAGGGCGTCGACAATGCCACTGTCGCGGTCAAGGAATGGGACGGCGAGGTGATCTTCCTGCACGAGGTGCGGCCCGGCGCGGCCGACCGCTCCTACGGAGTGCAGGTGGCGCAGCTCGCGGGCCTGCCCGGCCCGGTGATCGAACGCGCGCGCAGCGTGCTGGATGCGCTCGAGGCCGGCGAGCGCGACCGCTCCTCGCCCAAGGCGCTGATCGACGACCTGCCGCTCTTTTCCGCGGCGGCGACCACCGAGCCGCAGCCCAAGGCCCCTGCGGAGCCCTCGGGCGTCGAGACAAGGCTCGCCGAGCTGCTGCCGGACGAGATGACCCCGCGCGAAGCGCTGCAGGCAATCTACGATCTGAAGGGATTGCTTGGGGACTGACGGGCCGCGCGGGCCCGTCGGTCCATCGGGCATTCAGCCCTTGAAGGAGCTCACGCCAACCTGCGCCGGGCGCAGCAGACGGTCGTGCAGCATGAAACCCTCGGCCGAGACCTGGATGATCTCGCCGGCGGTGGTGCCGGGCACGGGGGCCTCGAACATCGCTTCGTGCTGCTGCGGGTCGAACTTGTCGCCGACCTCGGGCGTGATGGCGGTGACGCCATGCTTGGTAAAGACGTTTAGCAGCTCGCGCAGCGTCAGCTCAATGCCCTCGACCAGCGCGGTGCTGGACTCTTCCTCGCGCGCGACGCCAAGGGCGCGGTTGAGGTTGTCGTAGACCGGCAGCAGGTCGCGGGCGATGCGGGTGCCGCCGTATTGCTGGGCCTCGCGCCGATCCTTGTCGGCGCGCTTGCGGGCGTTCTCGGCATCGGCCAGCGCACGCATGAAGCGGTCCCTCATGTCGTCGCGTTCGGCGCGCAGCGCGTCGACCTCGGCCGCCTCGGGATCGATCTCTTCCCCGGCTTCTGCCTCGGCCTCGGCCTCCATGGCCTCGATGTCGTCGAGAAACTCGTCGTTCTTCGGGTCTGCCATTCCTAACCTCTAGCGTCGTTCGGCGATCAGTTTGCCGACCAGCTGGGCCGTATAGTCCACGATCGGGACAATCCGCCCGTAGTTGAGACGGGTGGGGCCGATCACACCCACCGCGCCGATAATCTTACGATCCGCGTTCATATAAGGAGAGACCACCAGAGAGGAACCCGAAAGTGAGAAAAGTTTGTTCTCCGAGCCGATAAAGATGCGCACACCCTCGCCCGTTTCGGTCAATTCCAGGAACTCGGCAATGTCCCGCTTGCGCTCGAGGTCGTCGAACAGGATGCGGATGCGATCCAGCTCGACCGTCTCGGACTCCCCGGCCAGCAGATTCGCCCGGCCGCGCACGATGAGCCGCGCCGAGGTGTCAGCCTCGTCCTCCCAGACAGCGACGCCGGCCTCGATCATCTCGGCGGCCAGGTCGTCGATCTCCTGCCGCCGCGTGCTGATCTCGCGCTGCATGTCGCGGCGCAGCTCCGACAACGTCTTGCCGCCCATCAGGGCGTTGAGGAAATTCGCGGCCTCGCGCATCGAGCTGGGCGTCTGTCCCGGCGGCGGCGTGAAGACGCGGTTCTCGACATGCCCGTCGGCGAAGACGAGCACCACCAGCGCCCGGTCGGCGCCGAGGTTCACGAACTCGATGTGCTTGATCGGCGCCTCGTGCTTGGGCGTGAGGACCAGCGAGGCGCCATGCGTCACTCCCGACAGTGCCGAGCCCACGCGGTCCAGCAACCCGCCCACATCGCCGCTGTTGGGCCCCAGCGTCGCATCCAGCTTCTCGCGGTCCTCGGTCTCGAGGTCGCGCACCTCGAGCAGGCTGTCGACGAACATCCGCAGGCCCTGGTGCGTGGGGATCCGACCCGCCGAGACATGCGGGCTGTCGAGCAGCCCCAGGTATTCGAGATCCTGCATCACGTTGCGGATGGTCGCCGCCGAGACCTTTTCGCTGAGCGTACGCGTCAGCGTCCGCGAACCCACGGGCTCGCCGGATTCCAGATAGGATTCCACCACCCGCCGGAATACCTCGCGCGAGCGATCATTCATTTCTTCGAGCAGTTTCGTTCGCTCTGTCATTCCACACGTCCTGGCTGACGGGCCAATTAAAGGCACCGCTCCGGTCCGGTCAATCGGGGTTGCGAGGGATGTTCGGCAGGATTATCCCGGGCGCAACCGAGAAGGGGTGCTCCATGAGACCGTCAGGACGAGATTTAAGCGAAATGCGCGGCGTTTCAATCGAAACGGGCGTCACGAAGCATGCCGAAGGCTCGTGCCTCATAAAGGTGGGTGACACGCACGTGATCTGCACCGCCTCGCTCGAGCCCCGTGTGCCGCCCTTCATCAAGGGATCGGGCCTTGGCTGGGTGACAGCGGAATACGGCATGCTGCCGCGCTCGACGGGCTCGCGCATGCGGCGCGAGGCCAGCTCTGGCAAGCAGGGTGGCCGCACGGTGGAAATCCAGCGCCTGATCGGCCGCTCGCTGCGCGCCGGCGTCGACCGCGTTGCCCTGGGCGAGCGCCAGATCACAGTGGACTGCGACGTGATCCAGGCCGACGGCGGCACCCGCTGCGCCGCCATCACCGGCGGCTGGGTGGCCCTGCGGCTGGCTGTGAACAAGCTGATGAAGGCCGGCGACGTGATCTCGGACCCCCTGCTCTCGCCCGTGGCGGCCGTGAGCTGCGGCATCTACGCCGGTCAGCCGGTGGTGGATCTCGACTACGCCGAGGACAGCGAGGCCGGCGTCGATGGCAACTTCATCCTGCGCGGCGACGGCCAGATCATCGAGGTGCAGATGTCGGCCGAGGGCGCGACCTTCTCGCGCGACCAGATGGGCCAACTGATGGACCTCGCCCAGGCGGGCGTGTCCGAGCTCGTCTCCGCGCAGAAGGCGGCCGTGGCATGAGCAAGGGCTTCGAGGGCGACCGGCTGCTGGTGGCGACCCACAACCGCGGCAAGCTGGAAGAGATCGCGGACCTGCTGCGGCCCTACGGCGTGACCGTCGTGGGCGCTGCCGAGATGGACCTGCCCGAGCCCGAGGAGACCGGCACCACCTTCGTCGAGAATGCCAGGATCAAGGCACATGCCGCGGCGCAGGCCACCGGCCTGCCCGCACTGGCCGACGACAGCGGTATCGCGATCGACGCGCTGGACGGCGCGCCGGGCGTCTATACCGCCGATTGGGCCGAAACCGAGACGGGGCGCGACTTCGTCATGGCCATGGAAAAGGCGCGTCGCGCGCTGCTGGACAGCGGCAAGCCCGAGCCCTGGACCGCCCGTTTCTGCTGTACACTCGTGCTGGCGCATCCGGACGGCAGCGACGACGTCTTCCCGGGCGAAATGCCCGGCCGGGTCGTCTGGCCGATGCGCGGAGACCAGGGGCACGGCTATGACCCGATCTTCGAGCCCGAGGGCTATGACATCACCTTCGGAGAGATGGACCGCTGGGAAAAGAACCGCATTAGCCACCGCGCCGATGCCTTCGCCAGGTTCGTCACGCACTGCTTTGGCTGAGATCCCGACCTGGCGGGCCGGCGGGTTCGGCCTCTACGTGCACTGGCCTTTCTGCGAGGCCAAGTGCCCCTACTGCGACTTCAACAGCCACGTCGTAAGCTTCGTCGACCAGGACCGCTGGGCGGCGGCGCTGGCCTCGGAAATCCGCCGCTATGGCGCGTTGACCGAGGGCCGCGTGCTGAACAGCATCTACTTCGGCGGCGGAACGCCCTCTCTCATGACGCCGGAAACGGTGGACACGGTGCTGCGCGCCGCGCGCGAGCATTGGGCCTGGGCCAACGACATCGAGATCACGCTTGAGGCCAATCCCCGTTCGGTCGAGGCCGGGCGGTTCGAAGGCTTTGCCCGCGCCGGCGTGAACCGCGTCTCTCTGGGCGTACAGGCCCTGCGCCCCGACGATCTGCGCCGTCTCGGACGCCTGCACGACGTGGACGAGGCCATGACGGCATTCGACATCGCCAAGCAGACCTTCGGCCGCGTGAGTTTCGACCTGATTTATGCGCGCCAGGGACAAAGCCTGCAGGACTGGGAAGTCGAGCTGCGCGAGGCACTCGATCACGCGGCGGATCACCTGTCGCTCTACCAGCTGACCATCGAGCAGGGCACGGCCTTCTGGGACCGCGCCCGCGCGGGCAAGCTGCGCGGTCTCCCGGACGAGGACCTGTCGGCCGACATGTATATCGCGACGCAGGAAATCTGCGAAGCGGCCGGCGTGCCGGCCTATGAGGTCTCCAATCACGCAGCGCCGGGAGCTGAATCCCGGCACAATCTCGTCTACTGGCGCGGGGGCGACTACGTGGGCGTCGGGCCCGGCGCTCACGGCCGGGTCACGCTTGACGGAGTCCGCCATGCCTCGGAAACACCGCTCGCGCCGGGAGCCTGGTTGCAGGCGGCCGAAGGCGGGTCTGCGGACTCGGTCTTCAATCCCTTGAGCCCTTCCGACATTCTGACAGAATATGTCATGATGTCATTGCGACTAACCGAGGGTCTGTCGGTGTCGCGCGCCGCCGCGATGCGGGCGAATACCTTGGATGAGACGCAGATCACCGACCTGATCGGTCATGGACTGCTGTGGCGTGACGGTGATCGGCTCGGGGCCACCCGGGATGGCCGGATGGTCCTGAATTCGCTGACGGGTGCGGTTCTGACCGACTAGCGCGACGAGCTAAGGATCATGCACAGCGCGTCAAGCTGCTCGAAACTGTCGAAAGCGATCGTCACCTTCCCGGTCTCGGTGTCCGGCTTATGATCCACCGTCACCTTCATGCCAAGCGCTGCAGATAGATCACCCTCGAGCGCCTTGGTATCCGCGTCCTTGTCCATCGGATACGCACCCTCGGGTGCTGCCTTGCGCCGCCGCGGCTTGTTGCCCTCCTGCGCCAGCTTCTCGGCCTCGCGGACCGAAAGCTTCTTGGCGACGATACGTTCTGCCAAAGCCTCGGGGTTTTCGGCGGTGATCAGTGTGCGCGCGTGCCCTGCGCTCAGATGACCGGACACGACCTTGTCCTGGACCGTCTCGGGCAGGTTCAGCAGGCGCAGGAGATTGGCGATATGGCTGCGGCTCTTGCCGAGCGCCTCGGCGATCTTTTCCTGCGTGTGTCCGAATTTATGCATGAGCTGACGATAGCCCGCCGCCTCTTCGATGGCGTTCAGATCGGCGCGCTGGATGTTCTCGATGATCGCGACCTCGAGCACTTCCTGGTCGTCGAGTTCGCGAATGAGAACCGGGACCTCGTGTAGCTGCGCCAGCTGCGCTGCGCGCCAGCGGCGCTCGCCGGCCACGATCTCGTAGTTGCCACCCTCCCCCGGCGCGGGCCGAACAATGATCGGTTGAATGATGCCCCGAGTGCGGACGGACTCCGCCAGTTCGTCGAGTTGCTCCTGGGTGAAGGTCCGGCGCGGCTGTTCCCGGTTCGGAACGAGCTTTTCGACCGGCAGAACACGATCTGGCTGACGCGGCGTTTCGGACTCCTCTGGCGCGGCCGGCCGAACGTCGACGTCCGACATCAGCGCCGACAGGCCACGGCCCAAACCGCGGCGGGTTTCTTTCTTATCCGACATCTCTGCTCATTTCTTCTATTCTATCAGGCTGCGGCCTTGGTGTTCTTGCGGAGCAACTCGTCGGCCAGCGCACGGTAGGCCGCAGCGCCCTTGGACTGCGTGTCGTAGCTGAGTACGGACTGCGCGTAGGACGGCGCCTCGCTGACCCGCACGTTGCGCGGAATGACCGTCGCGAAGACCAGATCGCCTAGGTTGTCGCGGGCATCGTCCTCAACCTGGCGCGACAGGTTGTTGCGAGAGTCATGCATGGTCAGCAGCACACCCTCGATGCGCAGATCCGGGTTGGCGCTCTGGCGAACCTCGCGGACGGTCAGCATGAGTTGCGACAAGCCCTCGAGCGCAAAGAACTCGCTTTGTAGCGGCACCAGCACCGAATGCGCGGCCACCATGGCGTTTACAGTCAGAAGGTTCAGAGACGGCGGGCAATCGATCAGGACATAATCGAAGCCGTAGCGATCCATCCCGACTTGCCGGAGCGCGTCATGCAGCAGGAAACTGCGCTTTTCGTTGGCATGAAGCTCGATATCGGCGGAACTCAGATCAATAGTCGCCGGGACAAGCTTCAGACCGGGAGTCAGCGTGTCGAGAATGATCTCCTCGAGCGGCACGTCGTCGAGAAGAAGCTCGTAGGTGGTGTGCTCCCGGTCGTCCGGCTCGATACCCAGGCCCGTCGAAGAATTGCCTTGGGGATCCAGATCGACCACGAGGACCTTGAGCCCGCGCTCGGACAGCGCTGCGCCAAGATTGATCGTCGTGGTTGTCTTGCCAACGCCGCCTTTCTGGTTGGCAACGGCAATGATCTTGGGGCCGTTTGGCCTCAACGGGTCAGACATGGGTCAGCGCTCCGATCTTCAGAACGACCGCGTCAGGGTCAGTGATGCTTTTACGATGGGTGTACTCAAACTGCCACGATTCCTGCGCTTCCGCGATCTCTTTTTTCCAGCGCGCACCCTTTGGGAACAGCGCCAGCCCGTCTTTGGTCCGGTGTTGCGCGGTATACTCCAGCAGTCCCGGGAGGGCCGTCAGCGCGCGCGCACTGACAACGTCGGCGTCCAGCGGAGCTAGGGCTTCGATCCGCTTGGTCAGAACGGTCGCCTCGATCTCCATCTCCCGCAGCGCAGTCCGCAGGAAAGCGCACTTCCTCGAGTCACTTTCGACCAGCGTGACCCTCGTTTCCGGACTGTGCTCTCGCGCGAGCGCAGCAACCACGAGACCCGGGAAGCCGCCCCCTGCCCCAAGATCGGCCCAATGGCTCGGCTGATCTTCAGCCAAGGTGAAAACCTGGGCTGAATCGACGATGTGGCGCGTCCAGGCATCCGTGACCGAGTTGCGGGACACGAGGTTGATCTTTTCCGTCCATCGGGTCAGCAGCGCTGTAAGCGTTTCCAACCGATCCAGTGTTTCACGTGAAACATCCAGCGGCAGGCCGCGATGGGTATCGGTCATGATGCAGCCTTGTTACCCTGCATCTGACGCAAGCGGATCAAAAGCAACGAGAGCGCCGCCGGAGTAACGCCATCGACTCTCGACGCCTGCGCCAGATTGGCGGGACGCGCCTGCGACAGCTTGATTTTCATCTCGTTCGACATGCCGACAATCGCGTTGAAATCAAAATCTGCCGGAATTTCCAGAGCTTCGTCCTTTTTTAGCGCTTCCACATCTCGCTTTTGCCTTTCGATGTAGTTTGCGTAGACAGCATCGCGCTCCAATTGCCGCATGACCTCAGGCGCGATCTCTTCCGCTCCCTCGATCAGTTCGGAAATGGATGACCCACTCACGCCTGGTAGCGACAAGGCTTCGTAACCCGACCGCCGCGGCCCATCGGCGCTCACGTTCGCGCCGATCTCAGAGAGCTGCCGCCCTGTAAACGACGCATCGGACAGCACTTTTCGCCCGGCCTCGAGCTGCGACATCTTGCGTTCGAAGACCTCGCGTCGATCCTCAGACACGCAGCCGATCGCGATGGCCAAGGGCGTAAGCCGTTGATCCGCATTATCAGCCCGTAGCGACAGTCGGTATTCTGCGCGGGATGTGAACATCCGGTACGGCTCCGTCACCCCGCGCGACGTCAGGTCGTCGATCATGACCCCGATGTAGCTGTCGGAGCGGCTGAACACGACCGGATCCCGCTCGCGTGCCTCGAGTGCGGCATTCAACCCGGCAACCATGCCCTGGGCAGCAGCCTCCTCATAGCCCGTTGTCCCGTTGATCTGTCCCGCGAGGAAAAGCCCGCGGACGGACTTGACCGCTAGCCTCAGGTCCAGCGCGCGCGGATCGACGTAGTCATACTCGATGGCGTAGCCCGGCTGGATGATCTTCGCCTGTTCCAACCCTTCGATTGAGTGGACATAGTCTTCCTGAACCTCTTCGGGAAGCGAGGTCGAAATCCCGTTCGGATAAACCGTGTCGTCCTCCAGACCCTCGGGTTCGAGAAAGATCTGGTGCGATTCCTTGTCAGCGAAACGCACGATCTTGTCTTCAATCGACGGGCAGTAGCGCGGACCCACGCCGTCGATATGTCCGCCGTACATGGCAGAGCGGTCCAGGTTCTTGCGAATGATCTCGTGCGTCGCCGCGTTCGTGTGGGTGATACCACAGGAAATCTGACGTGCGGCCGGCTTGTGGGACATGAAGGAAAAGAGAACCGGATCATCATCGCCGGGCTGCATTTCCAGAGAGGTCCAGTCAATGCTACGACCATCCAGACGCGGCGGTGTGCCGGTCTTCAAGCGCCCAAGCCCGAGATCCAGGGAATCGATCCGCTCTGCCAGGCGAACTGAGGGTTTGTCGCCCATGCGGCCACCGGGCCTCGAGCGGTCCCCAATATGGATGACGCCGCGAAGAAACGTGCCCGTGGTCAGGACCACGGCACGGGCATTCAACGATTGATCCCCGTCCAGAACGATGCCGTGCACCCGGTCCGCATCCATCAGGAAATCGGTCACTTCGCCTTCGATAATTTCCAGGCCAGGCAGGGCTGAAAGGCAATCCTGCATCCCGCGCTTGTAGCGAGCCCGGTCTGCCTGGGTCCTTGGCCCCTGCACCGCCGGTCCCTTGCGACGATTGAGAAGCCGGAACTGAATGCCGGCGTAATCGGCAATCCGCCCCATGACGCCGTCCATCGCGTCGATTTCGCGAACGAGATGCCCCTTACCCAGGCCGCCGATCGCAGGATTACAGGACATGACGCCGATCCCGTCCCGAGTCAGCGTGACAAGCGCGGTGCTCGCCCCTGCCCTGGCAGACGCCGCGGCTGCCTCGGCGCCAGCGTGCCCGCCGCCAATGACGATGACATCGAAGTCGCAATGTTTCACGTGAAACACCTCTCACTTGCCAAGGCAGAAATTCGCGAAGATCTCGTCGAGCACGTTTTCGACGTCGACACGGCCGATCAGGAGTTCCAGGCGCCGAATCCCGGTCCGGATTTCCTCTGCCGTCATATCGTAACAGGCCGGGCCTTGGTCAAGCAGCGACAATGCCGAAGTAAGCGCTTCAGCGCCGTCACGGAATGCCTCGCGGTGCCTCTCGCGCGTGGCCAGGCCCGCAGACTGCGTCCGCTCTGCCAATTTTTGACCAATGGACTGGACCAGTTCATCAATTCCCTGCCCTGTCTTCGCCGAGATACCGGCCGCATCTCCGGTTAGGTCGGCTTTCGCGCTGACGACAATATCGTCATTGTCCGCCGCCATCCCCATATCCTCCGGCGTTCCAAGGAACACCCTCAGGTCAGAGGTCTCCGCCCTCTCGCGTGCACGCGCGATCCCGATTTTCTCGATCGGATCCTCCGAGTCACGCAATCCAGCAGTGTCCAACAGAGTCACGGCCAAACCCGCGATCTCCATGTGCACCTCGATGACGTCCCGCGTCGTCCCGGCGATTTCCGAGGTGATCGCCGCCTCGCGCCCGGCAAGTACGTTCAGCAAGGTCGACTTTCCGGCATTCGGCGGCCCAACGATCGCAACCTCGAAGCCGGCGCGGATCCGCTCTGCTGCCGCCATGCCGGAGAGTTGTTCTTCGAGCGACGCCAACACGCCAGCGAGCAAACCTCGAACATCGTCGGTGACGTCGACCGGAACCTCTTCGTCGGCAAAATCGATCGTGGCCTCAAGCAAGGATGCCGCTTGAACCAGGTCGCGCCGCCACACGTCGACGCGTTCGCCCAGACCACCCGAGAGCACGGTCATCGCCTGCCGCCGCTGGCTTTCTGTCTCGGCCTCCAGAAGATCCGACAGCGCCTCGACCTGCGTCAGGTCCAGCCGGTCGTTCACCAGCGCCCTCCGGGTGAACTCGCCCGGCACCGCCAGCCGGCATCCGGGCACAGCCCCGAGCTCGCGCTGAACCGCGCGAACGACCGCCGCGCTGCCGTGAAGGTGCAACTCGGCGCTTTCCTCGCCGGTGAAGCTTGCGCCCTCCGAGAAAAGGATCACCAAAGCACGGTCCAGGACATCGCCCGAAGCGTCGCGCAAGGCGCGCAATCGGGCCATGCGCGGTTCCGGCAACTCGCCGGTCAGCCGGGCAACCGCGGCCCAAGACTGAGGCCCGGACAGCCGAACGACCGCCACGCCCGCCTTCCCGGCGGCGCTGGCCAACGCAAAGATCGTGTCCAAAGCCGCCTCCCGTGCGCCGTCAGCTGTTCATGGAGTCGAAGAATTCCGAGTTGGTCTTGGTCTGCTTCAGCTTCGAGAGCAGGAACTCGATGGCGTCGGTCGTGCCCATCGGGTTGAGGATCCGGCGCAGCACGAAGGTCTTCTGCAGATCGACCTTGTCGACCAGCAGCTCCTCCTTCCGCGTCCCGGACTTGAGGATGTCCATCGCCGGGAAGACACGCTTGTCCGCGACCTTCCGATCAAGAACGATCTCGGAGTTGCCGGTGCCCTTGAATTCCTCGAAGATCACCTCGTCCATCCGCGAGCCGGTGTCGATCAGCGCCGTCGCTATGATCGTGAGCGAGCCGCCCTCCTCGATGTTCCGCGCCGCACCGAAGAAGCGCTTGGGCCGCTGCAGCGCGTTGGCATCGACACCGCCGGTGAGAACCTTACCCGACGATGGCACGACCGTATTGAACGCCCTACCAAGTCTTGTGATCGAGTCCAGAAGGATCACAACATCTCGTTTGTGTTCGACCAGACGCTTGGCCTTCTCGATCACCATCTCGCTGACCGCAACGTGCCGCGTTGCCGGTTCGTCGAAGGTCGAGGAGATCACCTCGCCCTTCACCGAACGCTGCATGTCCGTCACCTCTTCGGGCCGCTCGTCGATGAGCAGCACGATCAGGTAGCACTCCGGGTGGTTGCGCTCGATCGAGGTCGCGATGTTCTGCAGCAGAACAGTCTTACCGGTCCGCGGCGGGGCAACGATCAGGCTCCGCTGACCCTTCCCGATGGGCGCGACCAGGTCGATGATCCGTGCAGAGCGATCCTTGATCGTCGGATCTTCGATCTCCATTCGCAGACGTTCGTCCGGGTAGAGCGGCGTGAGGTTGTCGAAGGCGATCTTGTGACGCGCGCGCTCGGGCTCCTCGAAATTGATGCGCGTGACGTCGACGAGGGCAAAATAGCGCTCCTCGTTGTCCGGGGCGCGCATCTCGCCCTCGACGGAGTCCCCCGTCCGCAGCGAATACTTCCGGATCATGTCCGGCGACACGTAAATGTCGTCCGGACCCGGGAGGTAGTTCGCTTCGGGCGACCGAAGGAAGCCGAAACCGTCCTGCAGGACCTCCAGAACCCCGTCACCGAAGATGGTCCATCCCTCGTCCGCACGCTCGCGCAGGATCTGGAACATCATCTCGCCCTTGCGCATGGTCGAGGCGTTCTCGATCTCGAGCTCCTCGGCCATCGACAGCAGGTCCTTCGGGCTCTGCGCCTTCAGGTCCGACAGGTTGAGCCGCTCCTGGATCAGCTCTTCGGTCATATGGGTACCTCCGGGCCGAACCAGCGGCCGCGTCATTGGTCTTTGTCTGGGAAAGTCCCGCCCGGACGGGCGTTGCAGGCCTAGCTATAGACGCACTTGGTCCAAGTCAATCCTGAGCGGAACCCAGGCCTCTCGGCACCTCTATCAATCAAAAAGAAAGAAATAGAAAGGATGATGATGTGTTAGGGGCACTGTCCGGCTGGGGATCAAATGTTCCAAGCTTGGTTATCCACCATGTCTCAGCCTGTGGATAAATCTGTAGACGCCGTTCCGACGATTTTGATCCTAAGATCACAAGCATCTGGAAACAGAGCGTAATTCTCGACTATCCCGACGGTGGACAAAACCTGTAGTTCTCCCCTGTGCCCCGGTCATCCCCATCGCAGAGTTATCAAGATCAACAGCCGGAGGACTCACCGCGACTCAGCCTGGACCGACCGGGTTTTCCCCCGGCTTGAAACTCTGGCGCATTTTCCCCAGAACCATCCGTACAAATGATCGCAGAGCTACCGACAGGCTTATCCACATGACCCAAGAGCTCGTCCTCGCCTCGGGGTCGGAAATCCGGGCGCATCTGCTGCGCGCGGCAGCGGTGCCGTTCCGAATCGACCCTGTCCGGGTCGACGAGGAATCGCTGCGCCTCTCGCTCGCGGCCGAAGAGGCATCGCCTCGCGATGTCGCCGACACGCTGGCCGAAACGAAGGCCCTGCGCGGCGCGCAGAAGACGCCCGACGCGCTTGTTCTGGGCTGCGACCAGGTGCTCGCCACCGGGCGCGAGGTGCTGGGCAAGCCCGCCTCGCCCGAGGAGGCGCGCGATCAGCTGCGCGCCCTGCGCGGCGAGCGGCATCATCTCTATTCAGCGGCCGTCATCTACGAGGATGGCGAACCCGTCTGGCGCCATGTCGGCGTGGCCCGCCTGACGATGCGCGCCTTTTCCGACACCTATCTCGAGGATTACCTCGACCGGAACTGGGAGAGCGTCCGGCACTCGGTCGGGGGCTACAAGCTTGAGGAAGAGGGTGTACGCCTCTTTTCCCGGATCGAGGGCGATCACTTCACCATCCTGGGTCTGCCGCTGCTTGAGCTGCTGGCCTACCTGACCACGCGGGGGATCATAGAGTCATGACAACGCCGTCCATTCCACTCGCGGGTGTCATCGGCTGGCCCGCGTCTCATTCGCGTTCGCCTGCGCTGCATGGCCATTGGCTGCGCAAGTACGGGCTTCCGGGCCACTACGTCCCGCTCGAGATCGCGCCGGAGAATTTCGAGGCCGCCTTCCGCATGCTGCCCGCGCTCGGGTTCGTGGGCGCCAACGTCACCATTCCCTACAAGGAAACGGTGATGGAGCTGGCCGATCAGGTCTCGGACCGCGCCACTCTGATCGGCGCGGCGAATACCATAACCTTCGGTCGCGACGGACGTATTCATGCTGACAATACAGACGGTTACGGCTTCATCGAGAACCTGCGCCAGCTTGCGCCCGACTGGCGGGCCGAGGCCGGACCGGCGATGGTCTTCGGCGCGGGCGGTGCGGCGCGGGCCGTGCTGTCGTCGCTGCTCAACGCCGGCGTGCCCGAGGTCCGCGTGAGCAACCGGACCCGTCCCCGCGCGGAGAAACTGCGCGCGGATTTCGGAAATCGCGTTCAGGTCGTCGATTGGGTGCAGGCCGGCAACGCGATCGAGGATGCCACGACCGTGGTCAATACCACCTCGCTCGGCATGGTCGGCAAGCCCGAGCTGCGCGTCCCACTGGACGGACTGCGGCCGGGAACCGTGGTGTCGGACATTGTCTATACTCCTCTGGAAACACAACTTTTGCGGGTTGCGGCCGAGCAGGGATGCACTTGCGTCGACGGGCTGGGCATGCTGTTGCACCAGGCCGTGCCGGGCTTTGAACGCTGGTTCGGCCAGCGCCCGGAGGTCGACGAGGCGACGCGCGCCGCCGTGCTGGGATGAAGGTGCGTCTCGGCCTGACCGGCTCCATCGGCATGGGCAAATCGACCACCGCGGCCATGTTCGCCGAGGCAGGCTGCCCGGTCTGGGACGCCGACGCCGCGGTGCACCGGCTCTATTCCGAGGGCGGCGCGGCGGTGGAGCCTCTGGGGGCGGTGTTTCCCGGCGCGATCGTTGACGGGGCGGTGTCGCGCGATCGGTTGCGCGCCATCATCGCCAATGATCCCGGCGCCCTGCCCCGGATCGAGGACATCGTGCATCCGCTGGTGCGCGCCGACCGCGAGACATTCGATCACGCGCATCCCGGCGCCATCGGAGTCTTTGATATTCCACTGCTTTTCGAGGGCCGGTCCGAGGACGAGTTCGACGCGACGATCTGCGTCACCGCCCCGCCCGAGGTTCAGCGCGCGCGCGTCCTGGCGCGCAAGACGATGAGCGAGGCCGATTTCGAGCGCATTCGCGACCGGCAGATGCCCGACGCCGAAAAACGTGACCGCGCGGACTACGTCATCGAGACCGATACGCTTGAGAATGCGCGGGCGCAGGTGCACAAGGTGCTTCAGGACATCGAAAGGCGTTTCAATGCGTGAGATCGTGCTCGATACCGAGACCACCGGCTTCGAACCGCATCAGGGCGACCGCATCGTCGAGATCGGCGCGCTGGAGCTTTTCAACCACGTCCCTACGGGTCGTACGTATCATCAGTACATCAACCCCGAACGCGGCATGCCGGACGAGGCCTTCGGCGTGCACGGCATCGGCCCCGACCTGCTGGCCAGCCCCCGCCAGCCGAAGAACGGTGAAGTGACGCTGCGCGACAAGCCGGTTTTTAACGCAATCGTCGACGACTTCCGCGCCTTCGTCGAGGGCGCGAAGCTGGTGATCCACAACGCCGCCTTCGACGTCAAATTCCTGAATGCCGAGCTGGGCTGGGCCGGGCGACCGCTGCTGCCGCCGGATTGCGCCATCGACACGCTGGACATGGCGCGGCGCAAGTTCCCGGGCTCGCCGGCCTCGCTGGACGCGCTCTGCCGGCGGTTTTCCATCGACAACGCCTCGCGGACGCTGCACGGCGCGCTGCTCGACAGCGAGATCCTGGCCGAGGTCTATCTCGAGCTGATCGGCGGCAAGCAGCCGGATTTCGCGCTTGGACCCGTGCGGAGCGGCGCCGGAGTGGAGACCGACGACGACTGGCGCCCGCAGCGGCGCGAGACGCCCCTGCCCTCGCGCATCACCGAAAAGGAAAAGGCGGCTCACGCCGCCTTTGTCGAGAAGCTCGGAGATGGCGCGCTCTGGACGCGAGGTTGAGCGATCAGGCGTCGAGCTTCTGCTCGGTGCCGGCCGTCTCTTTCTGACGGCGCGCGATCTCGGCGCGATAGAGCTGCACGAAATCGATGGTCTCGAGGTTCAGCGCCGGGAAACCGCCGTCGCGGGTCACGTCCGAGACGATACGACGCGCGAAGGGGAAGAGCATGCGCGGGCACTCGATCAGCAGGAAGGGGTGCAGCTGCTCGTCCGGGACGTTCTCGATCTGGAAGACGCCGGCATAGTCCATCTCGAGGATGAACAGCATGTCGCCCGAGCTCTTGGACTTGGACTCGACCTTGAGCTTCATGATGACTTCGTACTGGTGCTCGGTCGAGCGCTTCTTTGCGTCGAGGTTCACCTGAACCTGCACATCGGGCTGGACGTCGCCCGAGGTGCCCTTCTGCGACAGGATGTTCTCGAACGACAGGTCGCGCACGAATTGCGCGAGCACGTTCATCTTCACTTGCGCGGGCTGCTGCTGGCCCGCGGCCTCGGCTGCGCCGGTATCGGCGCCGTTGTCAGGCGTATCTGCCATGAGACGGTCTCTCTCCTCGAAAAATTTGCTGATGATTAGCAGCGTCAGGGATGCTGCTCAATGCTTAGTCCAGCCTGACCCGGGGTGGTTCGGGCGCTTCTCGCTGGGGACCTCGGTGAATTCGCCCTCGATCACGTCGCCCGGGTCGCGACGGGGGCCGGGCCGGGGCCCCGGGCCCTGTGGACCGCGCGGCCCCTGCGGGCCGGCCTGCGGGTGCGGCCCCTGCCCCATTTCGAACCGGCTGACGGTCACGCGCTTGGACAGGTAGCGGATCAGCCCTGTGCGGACCTGCGGCGAGAGCAGGGCAAAGCCGACCGCGTCGGTGAAGAACCCCGGCGTCAGGAGCAGTGCGCCCGAGAGCAGGATCATCGCCCCGTGTGCCAGCGGCGCCGAGGGGTCCTCGAGCCGGGAAAAGGCGGACTGGAGATCGCCCATGGCCTTGAGGCCCTGACTGCGCACGAGCCAGGTGCCCAGGATCGCGGTCAGGACCACGACGCCAAGGGTCGGCCACAGGCCGATCAGCCCGCCAACCTGGATGAAAAGCGCGATCTCGATCAGCGGCACGGCCAGAAAGGCCAGGAACAGCCACATGCTGACACTCCCTTCGTTCCGGGCGGGCTGGTAGACTTGCCCGCGTTCAACACCTACATAGGAATGCAACGTACGAACTTCCATCCGTTCCGCCCAAGAGGTGCCGATGAACATGCCAATTGTCCAACTGCTTGTCCTAGCCGGGATCGCCATTTTCCTGATCCTGCGTCTTCGCAGCGTCCTGGGCACGCGGGATGGATTCGAGAAACCGAAAGTGCCCTCGTCCCAAGGCCGTCGCGACGACGCGCGGCGCGATTTCGAGGTGATCGAGGGAGGTCCCGATCACGATATCGTTGACCACGTCCCCGAGAACAGCCCCGCCGCCGAGGCGCTGGCCAAGATGAAGCGCGTCGAGCCTTCGTTCAGCGTGAGCGAATTCCTCTCGGGGGCGCGCGGTGCCTACGAGATGATCCTCATGGGCTTCGAGCGTGGCGACATGGACGAGCTGCGGCCCTTCCTCGCGGACGATGTCTATGACTCCTTCGACGGCGTCGTCGCCGCCCGCCGCGAGCAGGGCCTGACCGTCGAGGCCGAGTTCATCGGCGTCCGCGAGCTGTCGCTGGCCGATGCGACCTTCGACGAAAGCGACGGCCTGGCCGAGATCACCGTGAAATACGTCGGCGAGCTGACCTCGGTCGTGAAGGACGCCGAGGGCGAGGTGATCGAGGGCAGCCCGACCGCGGTCAAGCGCCAGAAGGACGTCTGGACCTTTGCGCGCAACATGGGCAGCGACGATCCCAACTGGCAACTGGTCGCGACGGACGAATGACCCGGTCGGTCCTGGCGGCGCTTCTGGCGGGTTTCACGATGACCGGCACTTCAGACGCGGCCGGGACCGATGGTCCCTCCTTCGAGATCCTGCCGTTCGAGGCGCTGGACGGCTGGTCCGAGGACGACCACGGCGCGGCGCTTTCGGTCTTCCTCGAGACATGCCGTGACTTGGACGAGCCCGACTGGCGCAGCCTCTGCGCCGTCGCGCAGGACACCGACGATGCGCGCGATTTCTTCGAGCTGTTCTTTCGCCCGGTCCTGATCGGCGATCCCGAGGACGCGCTTTTTACCGGCTATTTCGAGCCCGAGCTGAACGGCTCGCTGTATCCCAGCCCCCGCTACCGCTATCCCGTGCACCGCATGCCGCCCGAGGCGCAGGACACGCGCCCCTGGCTTTCGCGCCGCGAGATCCTGACGACCAACGTGCTTGAGGGGCGCGACCTCGAGATCGCCTGGGTGGATGACCCGGTCGAGCTGTTCTTTCTGCAGATCCAGGGGTCTGGCCGCATCCGTCTGCCGGACGGGACCAGCATCCGCGTGGGCTATGGCGGGGCGAACGGCCATCCATACCGGTCCGTCGGCCAGGAACTGGTGCGGCGCGGCACCTTCGACCTGCACGAGGTGTCGGCCGGCACCATCCGCAGCTGGGTGCGCGGCAACCCCGACGACGGGACCGAGCTGCTGTATCACAATCCCTCCTACGTCTTCTTCCGTGAGGTGAGCCAGGTGCCCGCGCACAAGGGGCCGCTGGGGGCGATGAACCGTTCGGTCACGCCGCTACGCTCCGTCGCGGTCGATCCCGAGTATGTGCCGCTGGGCGCGCCGGTCTGGCTCGAGAAGGATGGCGCCGAACCGATGCGGCGGCTCATGGTGGCGCAGGACACCGGCTCGGCCATCAAGGGCGCGCAGCGGGCGGACATCTTCTTTGGCACTGGCGACGAGGCCGGGCGGCTGGCCGGGCAGTTGAAGGACCCGGGCCGCATGGTGGTGCTTCTGCCGATCCAGCGGGCCTATGCGCTGCTGCCGGAATCCATTCTATGAGCAGACGGCGGCTGCGAAAGGATGAGCTGGAGCTCTGGCGGCAGGTCGCGCGCACGGCCGATCCGCTGCCGGGCAAGCCCGAGCCGAAGAAAAATGACGTGACCGAGGCGCCGGCGTCAAAACCCCGAAGGCCGATCCGGCGCCGCTGCCGCGCTTCGACATGGGCACGCGCGCCCTTCCACGGACCGAGACGCACGACTTTTCCGGCACGACGTCGGACCGGCTCTCGCGCGAGCCGGTGCGCATGGATTCCAAGGCCTACGGACGCCTCAAGCGCGGCAAGCTGGTGCCCGAGGCGCGCATCGATTTGCATGGCATGACGCTCGATCAGGCTTACCCGGCGCTGACGGGATTCATCCTGTCCTCGCAGGCGCGCGGGTTGCGGCTGGTGCTGGTCATCACCGGCAAGGGTCTGCGCGAGGATCCGCACGATCCGATGCCGCGGCGGCGCGGGGTGCTCAAGACGCAGGTGCCTCAGTGGCTGCGCATGGCGCCGGTCGCGCCGGCGGTGCTGCAGGTCTCAGAGGCGCATATCAAGCACGGCGGCAGCGGAGCCTACTACGTCTACCTGAAGCGTCGCCGCTAGCCGTCGGTGCCGAAGATTCGGTCGGCGTGCTCGGCGAGGTAGATGCGCAGCCAGGGCGTGTAGACTTCGGGGTGTTCGGCCAGGTCCTGCCTCAGGTCGGCAAGCGTGATCCAGCGGGTTGCCATGACCTCGACCGGGTTCGGCGCGAGGGGCATGTCGGCGGGCGCTTCGGCGGTGTAGAGATCGACCACCTCGCGCTCGACAAGTCCGCCGCCGACATCGGCGCGATACTCCACCACGCCGCGATGCCGGGGCGAAAGCCCGGTGATCCCGAGTTCCTCACGCAGGCGCCGATGGGCACAGTCGGTCGGGTCTTCGCCCCAGTCGGGATGCGTGCAGCAGGTGTTCGCCCATAGCCCGGGCGTATGGTACTTGCCCGCCGCACGGCGCTGGATCAGCAGCGCGTCTCTCCGCATCACGAAGACGGAAACGGCCTTGTGTCGCAGCGCCTCGCGGTGGGCGCGCAGCTTTTCAACGGGCTGCAGCGTGCCATCGACCCAGGCCGGAATCATCGTGGTCATCGGGCCGGGGTCCGTGGCAGGGACGGCGTCATGACGCCGCCGCTCAGTTCGTGACGGTGGCGACTTGGCGCGTCAGGCCGAAGGCGCTGCCCACCAGCCCGAAGATCGTCTCGGCCTGGGTGACCGGCGATTCGGTCGCAAGAACGGTGTCGCCCGGATGGATCAGGAACTTGCGGGCGGCAAAGAGACCGTCGGCCGAAGTCAGGTCGAAGGTAAAGACGACCTGTTGCATGTTCGGCGCGTTGCCGTCCGAACGCAGATGCCGCACGTCGTATTCACGCAGCACCAGAACGCCCTTGGGGTCGGCCCGGCTGTCCGAAAGCCCGCCCATCAGCGAGATCGCCTCGAGCGCGGCAAGGTCGTCCTTGGGGAAATAGATCAGGTCCTCGGTCCCCGAGGCACCGAGCGCGGTGAAGCTGTGGTCGTCTTCCTGGACGACGACGGTGTCACCGGCACGCAGCAGCGCGTTGTAGGCACCGCCCTCGAGGAGGGCGTCGGCGGAAATCTGGTACGTGGTGCCACCGCGGATCAGCCGCACGCGGGGGTTGCGCAGCGATTGCGAAATGCCGCCGGCATCGGCCAGCAGGCCCAGCACCTTGTAGTTGCGCGACGGCATCGGGAAGCTGCCGGGCGCGGCGACGCCGCCCACGGCCTCGACCGAGTTCGCACGGCCCTGCGTCAGCGACAGCAGCACCTGCGCCGAGGGCACGATCTGCTCCAGCTCGGCCTGCACGCGGGCGCGTGCGCCGGCCGGGGTGAGGCCGCGGATGTAGACCTCGTCGACATAGGGCACGAAGATCGCGCCGTTCGGACCGACTTCGACCCCCGAGAGAACGGTCGATTTCTCGGCTTCGTTGGTCAGCAGCGAGTTTTCCTGGTTGTCCCAGATCGTGATGTCGACGCGGTCGCCGGTGTGGATGATGTTGGAGTTCGAGCCGTTCTGCGTCTTCGGCCAGCTGTAGCCGCTCTCCCAGCCGGTACGGGGCCACGAAGCGATGGCGGACATGTTGGCCCGGGTCACGGAGACCACCTGGAAGGACGGGATCTCGGCCCGCGATTCCCGCAGAACCTCGGATTGAAGCGCCGCCCCGCGGGGCAGGCTGCAGGCCGCCGCGAGAAAGGCGGTCGCCACGAGGGCCATGAGTCTGAGTGTCGAGGCCAATTCACTACCCCCCAGTAGTTGCCGAGACGGTCCCGGCCTTCCTTAACGGCTCTTTTCGGTGATAGACAGATCAAGCTTCGAGAACAACGGGATTGAGCGCAGGACAGTGGCGGCAACACATCACCGCGGAAACCCGCCTACCGAGACGGCGATCGAAGCCGCAAGGCGGGCCCGATGACAGCGGGCAAGCGGGCATTCGACCTGTCTCTGGCGCTGGTTCTTTCGGTCGTCCTCATCCCCGTCATCGCGGCGATCGCGCTGCTGATCGCGCTGCGCGACGGCGGGCCGGTGTTCTACCTCTCCGAGCGGATGACGACGCCGGAGCGGGGTTTCCAGCTGTGGAAGTTCCGCACCATGCGGCCCGATTCGGCCGACCGGGGCGTCTCGGGCGGCGACAAGACCGACCGAATCACGCGAACGGGGCG
The DNA here is from genome assembly GCF_000442255.1 of Salipiger mucosus DSM 16094. GTDB lineage: Bacteria > Pseudomonadota > Alphaproteobacteria > Rhodobacterales > Rhodobacteraceae > Salipiger > Salipiger mucosus. Next base: position 300,865 of record NZ_KE557275.1, read on the forward strand.
TGTGCTGCGCCGCTATCGGCTGGACGAGCTGCCGCAGCTCTGGAACATCCTGCGCGGCGACATCAGCTTCGTCGGCCCGCGCCCGCCGCTGCGTCGCTACACCGAGATGTTTCCCGCGCTCTACGCCGAGGTGCTGCGCGCCCGGCCGGGGGTCACCGGGCTTGCCACGCTGGCCTATCACCGCACCGAGGAAAGGCTGCTGGCGCCCTGCGCCTCGGCCGACGAGACCGAGGCGGTCTATACCCGGCGCTGCGTGCCCCGGAAGGCGCGGCTCGACCTTATATACGCGCGGCGCCGCACCCTCTGCTACGACGCGCGGCTGATCCTCGCGACGGTGCTGCGGCGCGTCCCGCTGCACTGAGCCTCGCGGGCGTTCAGCCGGTCGAGAAGAAGTCGACCGCGCCCTCGCGCACATGCGCTGCGGTCAGGCGCCCGGTGGCATAGGCGCCGGTGTCGACGGCAATGCGGCCGTTCTCGCTGTGCGCCGCGTCGACGATGGTGTGTCCGTGGACGATCCAGAGCCCGTCGGTCCGGGGGCGTTTTCTGAAATCCGGGTGCCCCCAGACAAGGATGTCCTCCCACTGGTCGTCGATTGGCACGGCTGGATCGGCGCCAGCGTGGACAACCACGACGTTGCCGGTGCGCCAGATGACCGGAAGCCCGCGCAGCCAGGTCTCGACCCGCTCACCGATCGCCTCGCGCAGGCTGTCGCGCATGGCAAGCCAGGCGTCGTCGCCCTCGGCGCGCTGCGGTGGTGCGACACCGTAGCTGGCGAGTGTCTGGAGCCCGCCGTTTCGAATCCAACGCGCGCCGGTGCCGACCGGATCGTCGAGGCAATCGATCAGCATCTGCTCGTGGTTGCCCCTGAGGCAGATCACGGACTCGCGGCCCATCTCCTCCTGAATGCCGGAGAGAAGGGTCAGGACCTGGGCGCTCTCGTCGCCCCGGTCGATGTAGTCGCCCACGAAGACCAGCTTTGCCGCGTCGGCGTCCGATCCCGCCTCGAGGCGGGTCAGAAGCTGGCGCACGAGGCCCTCGCAGCCGTGGATGTCGCCCACCGCGTAGAAGGGCAGTTCGGGGCTCAACGGTGCATCGAATGCGATCTTCGGGGCACGCTTTCGTCGGAAAAATCTCATGCCGGGGAAATAAGCTGTTTCCATCGTCAGTCCAAGTCGCCAGACAGTGAGGGAATGCGAGGGCGAGGTGTTGCCACCCTGGGTTGCGATGCCGAGAAAGTTGACCGCGTGACGGTCGCCCGGACACGGAGAGGCAGGCAAGATGACCAGTGACGGATTTATCCGAGCGTTCCGGCCGATTCTGCTGGGCGGGAGCCTGTCGCTGATCCTCGTTCCCGGCGCCGCCACGCCGCAGGAGCGCGTCTGGACCCGGCCTACCTTGAACTTCATGGGCGTGCCCGGGCTGATCGACATGCCGTCGGGCCATGCCATGGACGACGCCGATCTTTCGCTGACGGTCTCGGCGATGGAGAAAACCGCCCGCGGGACGCTGCACTTCCAGATCACGCCGCGGCTGTCCGGTGTCTTTCGATACGCCTATATCGACAACTATCTCGGGCGCGGCGACTACTATGACCGCAGTTTCGACGTGCGCTACCTCCTGATGGAGGAAACGGCGCGTCGGCCGGCGGTGTCTGTCGGCCTTCAGGATTTCGGCGGCACCGGCATTTTTGCCGGTGAATACGTGGCCGCGACCAAGACCTTCGGGCGACTGCGGGCGACGGGCGGCCTTGGCTGGGGCCGGTTCGGCAGCTTCAACGGTTTTCGCAATCCGCTGGCCGTGCTGGACAACCGCTTCGAGGACCGCGCGGACCAGACCGGGGGCATCGCGCAGACCGGTCAGCTGGATGCCGATCAGTGGTTCCAGGGCGACGCCGCGTTCTTCGGCGGCCTGCAATACCGGGTCAACGACAAGCTGACCCTGACGGCGGAGTATTCCTCGGACGCCTACGAGGCCGAGTCCGAGAACATCGGGTTCGACCGCGACTCGCCGCTCAACCTCGGCGCCACGTGGCGGTTCGACAACGGGGTGTCACTGACCGGCGCCTATCTCTATGGGTCCACGGTCGCGGTGAACCTGAGCTACACCTTCAACCCGAAGTCGCCGGGGACCCTGCCGGGCGGCACCGGGCGCGCGCCGGTCCCGGTCGCGATGCGGCCGGCGGGATCGGCGGACGATCTCGGGTGGACGCAGCGCCCGGGCGTCGGTGACACCTTGCGGACCAGTGTGTCCGAGGCCCTGGCCGACGAGGGCCTGTTGCTCGACGCGATGTCCGTGGGTGCCCGCGAGGTTGAAGTGCGGTTCCGCAACCCGACCTACATGAACGGCGCCCAGGCGCTTGGTCGCGCGGCGCGCGTTCTCTCGCGGCTGCCCGGCTCGATCGAGACGATCGCGCTGGTGCCTGTGACCGCCAGCGGACTGCCGGTCTCGCGCGTGGTCGTGCGGCGCGGCGATCTCGAGGAGCTGGAACATGCGCCTGACGGATCGTGGCAGATGTTCGCGCGCGCAGGGTTCGAGGATGCGCATCCGGTCGCGGAAGACGCGATCGCGCCCGAGGGCCGCTTTCCGATCTTCAACTGGGGCGTCGGGCCCTATCTCAGCACGGCCGTCTTCGACCCGCGCGAGCCGCTTCGCACCGATGTCGGGATCGAGGCCAGCGCCTCGTTCGAGCCGACGCCGGGCCTGGTGTTTTCCGGTGCCGTTCGCCACCGGCTGACGGGCAACGTCGAGGACCTGCCGCGCTCCGACTCCGTCCTGCCGCGGGTAAGGACCGACGTCGCGCTTTACGCACAGGAGGGCGAGACGGCCCTGTCCAACCTGACGGCCGCCAAGTATTTCCGTCCGGGCAAGGACCTCTACGGCCGGGTGACCGCCGGTTACCTCGAGCCCATGTTCGGCGGCCTTTCGGGCGAGCTTCTGTGGAAGCCTGTCGACAGCCGCATCGGCGTCGGACTCGAAATGAACTACGCGCGGAAGCGGGCCTATGACCAGGGGTTCGATTTCCAGGACTACGACATCCTGACGGGCCACCTCTCGACCTATGTCGAGGGACGCAACGGCTTTCAGTACCAGGTCGACGCGGGCCGCTATCTTGCCGGGGACTGGGGCGCGACCCTGTCGGTCGGGCGCGAGTTCGACAACGGCGTACGGCTGGGTGCCTTCGCCACCTTCACGGACGTGTCCTTCGACGACTTCGGCGAGGGCTCCTTCGACAAGGGTTTCCGGATCGAGATCCCGCTGTCTGTGATCTCCGGGCAGCCGTCGAAACAGACGCTGGCGCGGACGGTGCGTCCGACCCAGCGGGACGGCGGTGCGCGTCTTGCGGTACCGGGGCGGCTCTACGAGAGCGTGCGCGATTACCAGCGGTCCGACCTGCAATCCGAATGGGGGCGGTTCTGGAGATGAGACACGGCCTTCGGATTGCATTGGCGGCGCTGGCGCTGACGGCGGCATGCGGCAACGACGGCCGGTGGGAGGCCGTGCGCCTCGGGCTGGCCGAGCTTGGCTCGCTCGTCGCGCAGGACGGCCCCCAGGTGGATCTGCGCGACAGCCTGACCCCGCAGATGGTCGCCGGCGTCCCGGGCCCGGTCATCTTCGCCGGGATTCCCGACCGCGATGCCCAGGCGACCCTCACGGCGATAGCGCGAAACGGCGCCGTCCGGACATGGCAGACGCAGGACCGCATCGCGCTGGACATGGTGAGCGGCGTGCTCGTCGGTTCGCGCGGACTGGGCGGCGACCTGATGAGCGCCGACATCACGCAGGTTTTCGAAGCGCTGCGCGGCGGTCGCAGCCGGGCGGTGCGGGTCCATCGCTACCTCGACGGCGAGGATCACCTCTACACGAGTGCATTCGTCTGCGATTTCCGGCGCGAGTCCGGCGTTGCGGCCAGCACGGCGTTTCGCAGCTTCCGCGCGCTACACGTCGTCGAGGACTGCACCAACCCGGACCGCGATTTCGAGAATCACTACTGGTTCGACGGTGGCGGAACCCTGCGGAAATCGGTCCAATGGGTCGGTCCGGAGGTCGGTTACCTGGAAATCGAACTTCTGAAAGATGAATGATTTTGCAATTGCGAGATTCTATAAGCTTGCAGAGCCATTCAGGACTTCGCGCATTGCGGGATTGCTGCGAATGCGTTACCCACGATTCAACCCCCATAGAGGAGTACGACCATGACTCGCTCGACCATTCTCAGCGCCGTCACCATGGCGGCCATCGCACTCGGCTCTGCGGCAACTGCACAGAACGCCGACACCGAAGAGGACCCGGACGGCGCGCTGATTCCGGCCGGTGCCGGAACGACGGCTGCGACCACCGGTCTTGTCGGCACGCTCGGCACCGCCGGCACGATTGCTGTCGTCGGGAGTGTGACCGCGGCCGCCGCACTGTCGGCCAGCGGCAGCGGTTCGTCGTCGTCCACGGTGACCACGCCGTCGACGACTCCCTTCCTGAACTGACAGACGCGACATTCAATTGTAGAAGGGGAGCGGAACCGCGTGTTCTGCTCCCCTTTTTCATGGACGGGATACGCGCGGCCAGGACGAAAAACAGAAGCCGCGTTCAGATGGAATTGAGGGATAGGGGTAAGACATGATCCGGACGATTCTAACCGCCTGCGCGTTGCTGGCAGTGGCGGGATGTGACGTTGTCTATCAATCGCCCAAGGTGAATCCTGTTCGCGACGGCGACACGAAGGTTCGCGTGGCCGAGATTACGCCGCAAAGCGTGCTGGTCGCCAACAGTTCGACCTACAGCCCGCAGCAACTGCCGGCCGTGTTCTTCCAGACCGCCGGGGCGCCGAGCGCCACGCGCGGGGCAGGGGCCGTGCCCGACCCGGTCTTTCAATCGCGTGCCCGGCCCGGCGGGCTCGAGACGCGGCTGCCGCCGCCGGTCTCGCCCGGGCCCTACCGCGTGGGCATCGGCGATGTCGTCCTGCTGGCCACGCCGCAGACCGGTTCGACCGTCGAGCAGCTGACCGGGCTTCTCGCTGCGTCGAACAGCCGGCAAGGCTATACCGTGCAGGACGAC
>NZ_KE557275.1:306033-381454 GCF_000442255.1 Salipiger mucosus DSM 16094
CAGGTGCCGCTGCGCGATCTCTATTCCAACAACGGGTTGCGCCGCATCCAGCTGGTCGACGGCGACAGCGTCTTCGTGGACACCGCCTACGAGCTCGACCTCGCGCAGGCCTATTTCGAGCAGCAGATCCGCATCTCGGAATTCCGTCAGGCATCGCGGGTCGCCGCGCTGAACGAGCTGAACTCGGAGATGTCGATCCGGCGCAACGCTCTGGGCGAGGCACGGGACAACTACATGACCCGGCTCGAGCTGGACTCGGTCGACCGCGACTACGTCTACCTGACCGGCGAGGTCGACAGCCAGGCGCGCTACCCGCTGCCCTTCGGCAAGACCGCCTCGCTGGCGGACGCGCTCTACAGCAACGGCGGCGTGCCGACGGAATCGGGCAACGTGCGCGAGATCTACGTGCTGCGCGGCTCGCCCGATCCGCGCGAGTTCGGGGCCGTGACGGCCTGGCAGCTCGACGGCCGCGACGCGACGAACTTCATGCTGGCGACGCGTTTCGAGCTGCGGCCGAACGACGTGATCTTCGTGGCCGAGCAGCCGGTGACGCGCTGGGGCCGCGTGATTTCCCAGATCACCCCGTCGCTCGTGACCACGGCGGCGCGGGCCGCGTCGACGAACTGATCCGGCAGCCCCGTGGCCCGGCCACGGGGCGCACCGGGCGGGACCGGAACCATGACGATCTTCAATCTCGGCTCGATCAATGCCGACATGACCTACCGGGTGCGGCGCCTGCCGCGCCCGGGCGAGACCATCGCGACGCAATCGCTTGACCGCGGGTTGGGCGGGAAGGGCGCCAACATGTCGGTGGCCGCGGCCCGCGCTGCCGGGCGGACCGCCCACATCGGTGCGGTCGGCCCGGATGGAGCCTGGGCCGTCGAGCGCCTGATGGAATATGGCGTCGACACCCGGAGCATCGCGCGGGTCGACGCGGCGACCGGTCACGCGATCATCGCGGTCGACGAGGCGGGCGAGAACACCATCCTGATCCACCCCGGCGCCAACGCGGCGATCACGCCCGAAATGGTGGCCGCCGCACTCGACATGGCGCGGCCCGGTGATCTCTTCCTGTTCCAGAACGAGACGAGCGCGCAGGCCGAGGGCGCCGAAATGGCGCGCGAGAAGGGCCTGCGGGTCGCTCATGCCGCCGCGCCCTTCGACGCCGAGGCGGTCAAGCGTGTCCTGCCGCTGCTGGACCTGATCGTGCTGAACGCGGTCGAGGCAGAGCAACTTGAAGAGGCCACCGGCAAGCCGCCCGAGGCCCTGCCGATCCGCGACGTCATCATCACGCTGGGGTCCGAGGGCTGCCGCTGGGTTCACACGCCCACTGGCGCGTCGCGCGATTTCCCGGCCTACCGCGTGACGCCGGTCGACACGACCGGGGCAGGGGACACCTTCACCGGCTACCTGCTGGCCGGACTGGACCGGGGGATGCCGATGGCGCAGTCCATCGCCCAAGCGCAGCGGGCGGCGGCGATCATGGTCACCCGCCGCGGCACAGCCGACGTGATCCCCGACCTCAAGGACGTGCAGGACAGCCTTCTGGGTCGGGACGAGGGCTGAGCCGTCAGCTGCCCGCGAAGGGTGCCGCGTCACCCCAGAGCTGGCGCACGCGCTGGTCGCGGCCGCAGGCATCGCGGTAGCGGTCGTAGGCCTTCTCCTTCGAGATCGGACCGAAGCGCGACAGGATCAGGTCGTCCTTCTTGTAGTAGTCCTGGTGATATTCCTCGGCCTCGTAGAAGGGCTTGGCATCCAGGATCGGCGTCACGATCTCCTGGCCCAGGGCCTTTTCCGCCTCGGCCTTGGCGCGTTCGGCGGCCGCGCGGTCCTCGGGACCGTCCACGAAAATCGCGGTACGGTAGCTTTCGCCGCGGTCGCAGAACTGCCCGCCGGCATCGGTCGGGTCGACCGAGCGGAAGAACATCGAATAGAGCTGGTCGCGCGACACCTGCCCGGCATCGAAGGGGATGCGCACCGCCTCGTAGTGGCCGGTGCCGCCACGGGTGACCTGCTTGTAGGTCGGATTGGCGACCGTGCCGCCGGTGTAGCCCGAGACGGCGTCGCCCTCGCCGCGCACCTTCTCGAAGTCGGCCTCGACGCACCAGAAGCATCCGCCGGCGACGGTGATGTCCGCAGCGGCGGCGCGCTCGGCGAAAGCGCCGGCTCCCAGCGCGAGCGCGAGTGTCAGAACGATGGCTTTCATGTCGCTTTCCTCCGTTTGCGCAAGAGGCTGCGCCGAGACCCCCCGTCGATCAATCCGCTGAAACGCGGTCTCACCACTTGGTGAGAGGGCGTGACCCTCTTTCCTTTCCCCGGCGGCCTGCCTAGCCTGCGCCGCATGGACAACGTCACCACCCACCAGGCCGAAGAGGACGCGCGCAACGAGAGGGTGCGCATCTGGATCAACGGCACCCTGAAACCGCGGGCCGAGGCCATGGTTTCGGTCTTCGATTCCGGCTTCATGCTGGGCGACGGCATCTGGGAGGGGCTGCGGCTCTACGAGGGACGCTGGACCTTCCTCGACGAGCATCTCGACCGGCTTTTCGAGGCGGCGCTGGCCATCGACCTCGACATCGGCATGAGTCGCGCCGAGCTGACCGAGGCGCTCTTCGAGACTCAGCGCGCCAACGGGATGCACACCGACGCGCATTGCCGCCTGATGGTCACGCGCGGCGTGAAATCGCGGCCCTTCCAGCACCCCGCCCTCAGCCGGCAAGGGCCCACCGTGGTGATCCTGATGGAGCATTCGCGCCCCTCGATCCCGCGGCCAATCCGGCTCGCGACCGTGCCGCACCAGCGCGGGCTGCCGATGACGCAGGACCCCAAGCTCAACTCTCATTCCAAGCTGAACTGCATCCTTGCCTGCATCGCCGCCGAAAAGGCCGGCGCGGACGAGGCGCTGATGCTCGACGTGCATGGCTTCGTGAACACCACCAACGCCTGCAACTTCTTCATCGTCCGCAAGGGCGAGGTCTGGACCAGCACCGGTGACTACTGCATGAACGGGATCACCCGGCAGAAGGTGATCGACCTCTGCCGCGCCAACGACATCCCCGTACACGAACGCAACTATTCCCTCGTGGACACCTACGGCGCCGACGAGGCCTTCCTCACGGGCACCTTCGGCGCCCAGACCCCGGTGGGCGAGATCGACGGCCGCGTGATCGGAGGCGGCGAGATGGGCCCGGTCACGAAGCGCCTCCGCGCCCTCTACAAGGAACTGGTGACGCCATGAGGATCGCCATGTGGTCCGGCCCGCGGAACCTTTCGACCGCGATGATGTACTCCTTTGCCAACCGCGGCGACTGTCATGTCGTGGACGAGCCGTTCTATGGCCCCTACCTGCGGCTGACCGGCCTGCCGCATCCCATGGCGGACGAGATCAAGGCAAGCCGCCCCGAGGACGCGGGTGAGGTTGCCCGCGATCTTCTGGGCCCGATCCCCGGCGGCAAGCCGCATGCCTACCACAAGCACATGTGCCAGCACATGATCGAGGGCATCCCGCGCGATTTCATGGCCGATTGCGTCAATGTCTTCCTCATCCGTCACCCGGCGCGCGTGGTCGCGAGTTTCACCAAGGGCTACGCGCATGCCGGGGCCGAGGACATCGGCTTCGAGACGCAGGCCGAGCTCCACGATCACGTTCGGTCGCTGGGCCAGGCTCCGGTGGTGATCGACAGCGCCGACATCCGCCGCGACCCCGATGGCATGCTGCGCGCCCTCTGCGGGGCGATCGGGCTGCCCTTCGACGAAGGCATGCTGTCCTGGCCGGCCGGCGGACATCCGCAGGATGGCGCCTGGGCCCCGCATTGGTACGCCTCGGTCCATCGCTCCACCGGCTTCGCCAGCGCCGAAGGGCGGCTACCGGCGCTTTCCGGGGATGCCGCGCGGCTCGCGGACGAGGCCATGCCACACTACGAAAAACTGCGCGCACGGGCACTGAGCGCGCATTAATCTTACAATTCGTGAAACTCCGGCCGCGCGATCTGCGTGCCTTCGGGCAGGCCGGGCGGCATGACGCCGCCCGCGTCTGCAACCGAAAGGAGCGACACGATGAAATACCTGATTGCCGCCGCCGCGCTGAGCACCGCCACCGGTGCCTATGCCGCCTCCCATTCCATGACGCCCATGGTCGAGGCTACGGACCAGAGCGTTGAAAACGGCGTTGTCAGCGCCGATGTGGTGAACGCCCCGGAAAACGGCTGGCTGGTCGTGCACCGCACCGACTCCGACATGGCGCCCGGCCCGGTGGTCGGCCATGCACCCCTGCGCGCCGGCGAGACCGCCGACGTCGCCGCCATCCTGACCGAAGAGGTTGCACCGGGCGACATGCTGATGCTCATGGTGCACAGCGAGGCCGGTGGCATGGAGACGGGCGTCTTCGAATACACCCTCGGCGCCACCGAGGATGGGCCGATCAAGCCCGAGGGCGAATTGGTGATGACCACGATCACGGCCCAGTAAGCCGACAAGCCGCTCCCGCGCGCGACGCGGGGGCGGCCCTAGACGAGCCTGTCCCGCGTGACCGGACAGCGTTCGCCGCCGTAAAGCCTGTCCAGAACCTCCGCAAAGACGGGCGGCGCGTTCGGCACGGCCTCGAAGAGCGTCATGCAGGAACGCACCTTCAGCGCATCGACCGATCCGAGGATGTCATTCGGAGATGTTCCGACGTGCTCCAGCAACAGGCCCGAGACCTCGACCAAGCGGGGTCCCAGCACGGGATGCTCAAGGTAGGCCGCAGCCTCCTCCGGACCCGCCAGTCCGAAATGCCGGGCCCGCGCGGATCGTCCGAGCTCGGCGAGCTGGGGAAAGACCCACCAGATCCAGTGCGTGGTTTTGCGGCCGGCCCTCAGCTCGGCAAGCACTTGCGGCCACACTCTGTCCTGCGCGTCGAGGAATTCGCGGAACTCTGCCAAACGGTCCCCCATGCACGATTGCCCGGTCATTCTGGGGGCTCTGCCCCGTCGCGGCAAGCCGCGACTCCCCGGGATATTTCAGGCCAGAAGATGCTGCAGGCGCAGGGCCCGGAGCTTCTTCTGGCCGTCAAATATCCCCGCCGGAGGCAGCCGTCGGTCGGGCGTGCCGGTAGCCGTTCAGCCCTTGAGCCGCCGCTCCCGCGCCGCGAGCAGCTTGAGGCGCAGCGCGTTGAGCTGGATGAAGCCCTTGGCGTCTTCCTGATCGTAGGCGCCCGCGTCCTCCTCGAAGGTGACATGCGCCTCGGAGTAGAGCGAGTGATCCGACCAGCGTGCGACCGTGCGGGCCGAACCCTTGTAGAGCTTGAGCCGGACGGTGCCCGAGACATGCTCCTGCGACCGGTCGATCAGCGCCTGGAGCATCTCGCGCTCGGGCGAGAACCAGAAGCCGTTGTAGATCAGCTCCGCGTAGCGCGGCATGATCGAATCCTTGAGGTGCCCGGCGCCGCTGTCGAGCGTGATCTGCTCGATCCCGCGGTGCGCCTCGAGCAGGACGGTGCCGCCCGGCGTTTCGTAGATGCCGCGGGACTTCATGCCGACGAAGCGGTTTTCCACGAGGTCGAGCACACCGATACCGTGCTTGCCGCCCAGCTCGTTGAGCTTCGTCAGGATCGTCGCGGGCGACATGGCCTCGCCGTCGATGGCGACCGCGTCGCCCTTCTCGAAGGTGATCTCGATGAATTCGGGCTCGTTCGGGGCCTGCTCGACAGGGACGGTGCGCTGCAGGACGTAGTCGGGCGCCTGCTCGGAGGGATCTTCCAGCACCTTGCCCTCGGAGGAGGTGTGCAGCAGGTTCGCGTCAACCGAGAAGGGCGCCTCGCCGCGCTTGTCCTTGGCGATCGGGATCTGGTTCTTTTCGGCGAAGTCGATCAGCCGCGTCCGCGAGGTCAGGTCCCACAGCCGCCACGGCGCGATCACCTTGATATCGGGGTTCAGCGCATAGGCCGCGAGTTCGAACCGGACCTGGTCGTTGCCCTTGCCGGTCGCGCCGTGCGCCACGGCGTCGGCGCCGGTCGCGGCGGCGATCTCGACCAGTCGCTTGGAGATCAGCGGGCGCGCGATGGAGGTGCCCAGCAGGTAGAGTCCCTCGTAGAGCGCGTTGGCGCGGAACATCGGGAAGACGAAGTCGCGCACGAATTCCTCGCGCAGGTCCTCGATGTAGATCTCGCTCACGCCCAGCATCTCGGCCTTATGGCGCGCCGGTTCGAGTTCCTCGCCCTGGCCGAGGTCGGCGGTGAAGGTCACGACCTCGCAGCCGTACTCGGTCTGGAGCCATTTCAGGATGATCGAGGTGTCGAGGCCGCCGGAATAGGCCAGGACGACTTTCTTGGGCGCGGACATGTGCTGGTTCCTCAGGTCGGTTTGGCAGGCGGAGTAATGCGTTTCGTCGCGGGGGGCAAGGATGCGCCGTTGACGGGGGGCGCGGGTGTGCTAGCCCTGCGGCGTGACCAGAAGGGGTGGCGCGATGAAAGGCTGGCGGATCTTCCTCCATTCGGCGCGGATGGTGATCGACAATCTCGGCGCGGCGCTGCGCGTCTCGATGGTTCTGTATCTCGTGCAGGTCGCGAGCCAGCTGACCTTCTTCGTGAATGCGCCGATGGCGGGCGAGCAACCCACGGCCGTGCCCGAGGGGCTGGGCCTGCAACTGACGCTCTCGATCTTCGCGCTTCTGGCAAGCCTCTGGATCGCCGTGGCCTGGCATCGCTATGTGCTCACCGGTGAATTGCCGGCGGGCTTGCTGCCGCGCTGGCACGGTTCCGAGATCGCGCGGTATTTCGGTCAGTCGTTGCTGATCGGGCTTGTCGTCATCCTCGCGGCGCTGGCGGCGGGCGTCGTCATTGGCCTGGTGGCCACGGCGGTGCCGGGCTTTGGCGGAGTTCTGATCTTCGGACTGTTGGGGCTTTGCAGCTACCTGTTCTTCCGGCTGGGCCTCGTGCTGCCGGCGGCGGCCCTCGGGCGCCGGATGACCATCGGCGAATCCTGGGCAGCGACGCGCGATGACGACGGTGCGGTGGTGACGCTTGCGGTGCTGGTGATCGGGGTCGGCCTGCTGGTCGAGGTGCCGGCGCTGCTGGACCAGGACAGCGGTAGCCTGATCGCGCTGGTCTATCGCGTGGTGCTGAACTGGTTCGTCACGATGATCGGCGTCTCGGTGCTGACGACGCTCTACGGCCATTTCGTCGAGCACCGTCCCGTCGACTGACCGCTTGCCTTGCGGGCCACGATGCGCCAAGCCAATACAATGGACAGCTTTCACGATACCGCCCTCGCGGCCACCCAGGAAATGCGCACGGTCTTTCCCGAGTCGCCGCTGCTGCGCAACGCGCATCTGAGCGAGCGGTTCGGCGCCGACATCTGGCTCAAGCGCGAGGACCTGAGCCCGGTGCGCAGCTACAAGCTGCGCGGCGCCTTCAACGCCATGCGCAAGCGGCGCGATGCGGGGCTTTTCGTCTGCGCGAGCGCGGGCAACCACGCGCAGGGCGTGGCCTACATGTGCCGGCAGTTCGGCATCCGCGGCGTGATCTTCATGCCGGTCACGACGCCGCAGCAGAAGATCCAGAAGACGCGGATGTTCGGCGGCGACTTCATCGAGATCCGCATGATCGGCGACTACTTCGACGACTGTCTCGCGGCGGCGCAGGCCTTTTGCGCCGAGAACGGCGGGCATTTCCTGTCGCCCTTTGACGATCCGGACGTGATCGAGGGCCAGGCGAGCGTCGGGGTCGAGATCGAGACGCAGCTTGGCCGCGTGCCGGATCACCTGGTGGTGCCGGTGGGCGGCGGCGGCCTCAGCGCCGGGCTGGTGAGCTATTTCGGCACCGGCTGCCAGTATACCTTCGTCGAACCCTCGGGCGGGGCCTGCCTGCGCGCGGCGCTGGAGGCGGGCAAGCCGGTGACGCTGGAGACAGTGAACACCTTTGCCGACGGCGCCGCGGTGGCGCGGATCGGGCAGGAGACCTTTGCACGGCTCAAGGGCGTGGGCATAGCCAACACGCTGGCCGTGGACGAGGACCGGCTCTGCACGACGATCCTCGAGATGCTGAACGTCGAGGGCGTGGTGCTGGAGCCCGCGGGGGCGCTGGCGGTGGATGCGCTCAAGGATCTCGGCCAGTCGATCCGTGGCCGCACGGTGGTCTGCGTGACCTCGGGCGGGAATTTCGACTTCGAGCGACTGCCCGAGGTGAAGGAACGCGCGCAGCGGTATTCCGGCATCAAGAAGTACTTTATCCTTCGGTTGCCGCAGCGGCCCGGCGCCCTGCGCGATTTCCTGAACCTGCTGGGCCCGGACGACGACATCGCCCGGTTCGAGTACCTCAAGAAGTCGGCGCGGAACTTCGGGTCCGTCCTGATCGGGATCGAGACCGTGACACCCGAGAGCTTCGCCACGCTGTTCGCGCGGCTGGACGAACACGGGTACGTCTACCGCGATATCACCGACGACGAAGTGCTCGCGCAGTTCGTGATCTGAGCCGCATCGGGCTCAGGCAGCCATGCGAACCGGCAGCTCGTGCAGGAATTCCAGGCGCGAGTCGGCATAGGCGGCACGGATCGCCGCGATGTCGACTGCCTCGGCCGCGCCCGAGGCTGCTGTCGCCTCGCCCGTTTCGCAGAGTGCGGCGAGCGCGGAGAATCCGAGGTTCAGCGCGCTGCCCTTCAGAAAATGCAGCTGTTCACCGAGGATCGGGGGCGAATCGCGGCACGAAGGCAGTTCCGAGAGCGTCATCTCGACCTCGCGCAGGAAAAGCGTCACCACCTCGCCGAAGTCCTCCGGCCCGATTTCCTCGTGCAGTTCCGCCACGCGGTCCCAGTCGATCATGCCGTTACCTCCTCCGACCCTGCTAGCCGCCAAAGGTGAAGGAAGTCTTTTGGACGCTCGCCAACCCGTCGAAACGGGACGTTAAGACCCGCGGTGCTAGGGCCGCTGCGGACGAGTCCGAAGCGGAGAGAGCGGTGCTGCCCGAGACATCCGACCACGCCGATGCCGGGCAGGCCCGCGCGCTCTTGAGGCGTGTGCTGGTGGTCGATGACAGCCCGCTGCAGCTCAAGATCCTGTCGTCCATGCTGCGGCGGCGCGGGTTCGAGGTCTGGCAGGCCCGCAGTGGCGAGGAGGCGCTTGAGATCTGCGCGGCGCAGCAGCCCGACGCGGTGCTCTCGGACTGGATGATGCCGGGGATGGACGGGCTGGACTTCTGCCGCAGGTTCCGCGCCCTGCCGCGCGAGACCTACGGCTATTTCATCCTGCTCACCTCGAAGAGCGAAAAAGGAGAGATCGCACGTGGGCTGGATGCCGGGGCGGACGATTTCCTGACCAAGCCCATCCATGCCGAGGAACTGCATGCACGGATCAATGCCGGTGCTCGTATCCTGTTGATGGAGCGCCGCCTCTCGGAGACCCTGGGCCGGCTGCGCGATGCCTATGACGCCATCGACCGCGACCTGCGGCAGGCGCGCACGATCCAGCAGGCGCTGGTGCCGCGACGCAGCCGGCGCTTCGGCGATACGCAGGTCAGCCTTCTGCTGAAACCCTGCGGGCACGTCGGCGGCGATCTCGTGGGCAGTTTTGCCCAGTGCGAGCGCGAGGTGGGCGTCTACAGCATCGACGTTTCGGGCCACGGCATCACATCGGCGCTGATGACCGCGCGGGTGGCGGGCTACCTCGGCGGCGATTTCCCCGACCAGAACGTCGCGCTGGAGCGGATGATGCACGGCACGGTCCTGCGCCCGCCGGAAGAGGTCGCGCGGCGGTTGAACGAACGGCTGGCGGCTGATCCGGGTGTCGCGGAGTACCTGACCATGGCCTATGCCACGCTTCGGCTCGACAGCGGACGGGTCGACCTGGTGCAGGCGGGCCACCCGCCGCCGCTGCTGCTGCGCGCAGACGGCACGCAGGAGTTTATCGGCGCCGGCGGGCTGCCCATCGGCCTCGTGCCCGAGGCAGGCTATGAACGGCTTCGGTTCGGGATGCGGCCCGGCGACCGCCTGCTGCTTTATTCCGACGGCCTTACCGAGGCGATGCGCCCCGACGGCGCCATGCTGGAGCAGGAGGGGCTTCTGCGGCTCGCGCTGGCCTGTCGCGATGCCACGGGGACCGAGTTTCTCGACGATCTCTTCTGGCGGCTCACTCGCGAAACGCGGGCCGGAACCGAGCTCGAGGACGACGTCTCGGCGGCGCTGATCGAATACGGCGGTGCCTAGAGTGCGTGGCGCCGCACGAAGGCGCGGTCGCCGGGGTTGCCCAGCGTTTCGGCGGCCACCTCGGGCAGGATCCAGTGCGCCTCGTGCCCGGGCTCGGCCGGGGCGCCCAGGCGGGCGCACGGGCGAGGGCGCGATAGATGATGCAGAGCTTCTCGGCCCAGAGGTCGTATTCCGGCATGTAGGCAAACCGCCGGAAGGCGCCCAGCCGCCGGGGCCGGGCGATCCGCCAGCCGGTCTCCTCCCAGACCTCGCGGTGCAGCGCCTCGATCGGGGTTTCGCCGGGGTCGATGCCGCCGCCGGGCAGCTGGAATTCGGGCCAGGGCTCGGACTGGTGGGTGAGCAGCAGGGCACCGCCGCGCGGCAGAATGGCGTAGGCGCCGGGCCGCAGGGTGTAGCGGCGGCCGCCCTCGGGCGGGTGTCCGTAGCGTGGTGTCATGCGGGACCCCCTTGGTTCCGGCCTTGTCCTGACTATATGGTGCCGATATGCCAACGCGCGGCACATAAGGAAACCCCATGACCATCGGCAAACTCGCCTGGGACGACACCGTCCTGCCCTTTCAGCTTGACCACGCGGACATCCGTGGCCGGGTCGCCCGGCTGGACGGAGTTCTTGACGGTATCCTGAAGCAGCACGACTACCCCGACGCGGTCGAGACGCTGATCGCCGAGATGGCCCTTCTGACGGCGCTGATCGGCCAGACCGTGAAGCTGCGGTGGAAACTGTCGCTGCAGGTGCAGACCCGCGGCGCGCTGCGGATGATCGCGACCGACTACTTCGCCCCCGAGGAAGAGGGCGGGGCGGCCCGCATCCGCGCCTATGCCAGCTTCGACCGTGACCAGATCACAGAGGCGCCCGCCTTCGAGCAGCTGCAGGAGGGCTACTTTGCCATCCTCATCGACCAGGGCCGGGGCACCACGCCCTACCAGGGCATCACGCCGCTGGCCGGCAGTTCGCTGGCCGACTGCGCGCAGGCCTACTTCGCCCAGTCCGAGCAGATCGCGACGCGCTTCGCGCTGAACTATGGCAAGGCGATGGAAGCCGACGGCGACCGGGAGCTGGCGCGCGGGCGGTATCATGATCCAGCACATCGCCCGAGGCGTCCGTCCCTTTCGCCGAAGGATCGCCCCCAGCACCGAGGACGGCATCCTGCGCCCCGAGGACCTGCTCGGCGACGATGACGGCGAGAACTGGCGCCGCGTGAACTTCCACGTCGACACGGTGGACGAGCTCGAGCTGATCGGCCCGGACCTGCCGCCGACCGACCTGCTGGTGCGGCTGTTCCACGAGGAGCAGCCGCGCGTCTTCGACACGCAGCCGGTGCGCTTCGGCTGCACCTGTTCGGAAGAGCGCGTGCGCAACTCGCTGTCGATCTACTCGGCCCGCGACATCGAGAAGATGACGACGGACGAGGGCATCGTCACCGCCGACTGTCAGTTCTGTGGCGCGCACTACCGGCTGGACCCCGCGACCGTGGGGTTCGAGGCCCGGAAGTGAGCCGGGCCGCGGCGCAGGTCGACGCGCTGCGCCGGGCGCTGGCCCGCGAGACCGAGCCGTCGTCGGATTTCGACCTGAACCCCGAGACAGTGCTGCCGCCGGGACGCACCCTGCGGCCCGCGGGCGTGCTGGCGGGCTTTCTGCCCGGCGCGGACGGCCTCGACCTGCTGCTGACGAAGCGTTCGCCGCGGCTCAAGCATCACCCCGGGCAGATCGCCTTTCCCGGCGGCAAGCAGGACGAGGGTGACGCCGACCCGGTCGCCGCCGCGCTGCGCGAGGCGCGCGAAGAGGTGGGGCTGGACCCGGCGCAGGTCGAGATCCTCGACACGCTTCCCACGCACGAGACGGTGACGGGGTTTCGCGTGACGCCGGTGGTGGCGCTGATCCGCGATCCCTTTGCACCGGTGCCCGAGCCGGGTGAGGTTGCCGAGATCTTTCGCGTGCCCTTCGATCACGTGATGGAGCCGGCGCGCTACAGCGTACAGTACCGGCGCTGGCGCGGGCAGCGCCGGTATTATTACACCGTCCCTTTCGGGCCCTACTACATCTGGGGGGCGACGGCGCGGATGTTGCATGCGCTGGCCCGGCGGATGGGCTCATGACGCAGGTCACCGGTGACTGGTTGAGCCGCGCGCCGACGCAGGCGGTGATGGCGATGCTCGAAGGGGGCGGGCATCAGGCCTATGCCGTGGGCGGATGCGTGCGCAATGCGCTCATGGGCGTGCCGGTGACAGACGTGGACATCGCGACCGAAGCGCGCCCCGAGCGCGTGACCGACCTCAGCGCGGCGGCGGGCCTGAAATGCGTGCCCACGGGGATCGACCACGGCACGGTGACGGTCGTGAGCGAAGGCATTCCGCACGAGATCACCACCTTCCGCGCCGATGTCGAGACCGACGGACGCCGCGCCGTGGTGCGCTTTTCCGACGAGATCGGCGAGGATGCCGCGCGGCGCGATTTCACCATGAACGCGCTTTACGCCGACGCGCGCGGCACGCTCTTCGATCCGCTGGGCGGGCTGCCCGACCTGCAGGCGCGGCGCGTGCGCTTCATCCGCGACGCGGGCGAGCGCATCCGCGAGGATTATCTGCGCACGCTGCGCTTTTTCCGATTCATGGCCTGGTACGGCGATCCCGAGGCCGGGTTCGACGCGGATGCGCTGGACGGGATCGCGTCGAACCTCGAGGGTCTCGAGACGCTCTCGCGCGAGCGGGTGGGGCAGGAGATCCGCAAGCTGCTCTCGGCGCCCGATCCGGCCCCCTCGGTGGCGGTGATGGAGCGCGTGGGCGTGCTGCGCCGCGTACTGCCGGGGGCCGTGGCCGCGCCGCTGGCGCCGTTGGTCAGCGAAGAAGCCGGGCTCGGCCTCGCGCCCTGCACGATGCGGCGCCTCGCGGCGCTGGGCATGATCGACGCGGATACGCTGAGGCTGTCGAAGCGGAATCGCCGGACATTCGAAACGCTGCGCGCGCTCCTCGAGGGCGCGCAGGGCGTGGCCGAGATTGCCTACCGCCACGGGGCCGACCTGGCCCGGGACCTACTGGCATTGCGCGCGGCGGTGCTGGGCACGCCGGTGCCGCCAGATGCCGAGGCGGATATCGAGACGGGGCGCCGCGCGCGCTTTCCGATCACCGCCGGCGACCTCATGCCCACCTACGAAGGCCCCGCGCTGGGCGAGCGGCTGTCGGAACTCGAGGCGCGCTGGATTGCCTCGGGCTTTGCCCTGTCGCGGGCGGAGCTGCTGGAGGAATGATTATCGACCCGCTCTATGCCTTCGTGTTCTTCGGGCTCTTCACGCCCGGCCCGAACGTCATCCTGCTGACCGCTTCCGGCGCGCGCTTCGGGATCCGGCCGACGCTGCCGCACCTCTTCGGCGTGGTGGTGGGCGTCGGCGTCACGGCCGGGCTGACCGGGCTGGGGATCGCGGCGCTGCTGCGGCAGGCGCCGATGCTGGAGCTGGGCCTCAAGATCGCCGCGAGCCTCTGGATCCTGTGGATGGCCTGGGGGCGTCTGGACCGCCGACCGGCGCCGCAAGACCGAAAGCGCGCGGCCGATGACCTTCATCGAGGCTGTGCTGTTCCAATGGGTGAACCCGAAGGTCTGGGCGGTGGCCTTCGCCGCGGCGTCGGCCTATCCCGGCGGCTCGTCCCTGGGTCGAGGCGGCGCGCTTGGGGTCGGCCTTTTCCGGCATCAACCTGTTCTGCTGCCTGTTCTGGACCTCGGCCGGGCGGTTGCTGACCCTGCTTCTGACCACGCCGCTGGCCTGGCGGATCTTTACCCGGATCATGGCCGTGGCGCTGGCGGTCTTTTCCGTCATGGTGTTCCTGTAGAAGACCGACCAGACTGCGCCCGCGCGAAAGGTTCGTCCCGTGTTCCGTCACTTTGAAAATCTCGTCGACCCCTACGAAGACTACGCGCCCGAGGACCGGCCGCCGACGCGGCTGTTCCCCTTTCTCATGGGCTATGCGCGGCCTTTCCGGAGGGTCTTTGTCTGGGCGGCGTTGCTGTCGATCGCGGTGGCGGCGGTCGAGATCGGGCTGATCCGGGCCATGGGCTGGGTCGTCGACATCCTGGGAGGCGATCCGGCGCAGGTCTGGGCGGACCACGGCTGGGCGCTGATCGGGCTCGCGGTCTTCGTGCTGCTGCTGCGACCGGCGATCCAGGCGCTGGACGTGCTGGTGTTGAACAACGCGATCATGCCGAACTTCGGCACGTTGATCCGCTGGCGCTCGCACGCCCATGTCCTTCGCCAGTCGGTCGGCTGGTTCGAGAACGACTTCGCCGGTCGCATCGCCAACCGGATCATGCAGACGCCACCCGCCGCCGGAGAAGCGGTGTTCCAGGTCTTTGACGCGATCACCTTCTCGCTGGCCTATGTCATCGGCGCGCTGATCCTGCTGGGCGAGGCCGACCCGCGGCTGATGCTGCCATTGGCGGCATGGTTCGCGCTCTACTGCCTGCTCATGCGCTGGACGATCCGGCGCATCGGTCCGGCCTCGAAGGCGGCTTCGGACGCCCGCAGTTTCGTCACCGGGCGGGTGGTGGACAGCTACACCAACATCCACTCGGTCAAGATGTTCGCCCACCACGACCGCGAGCTCGCCTATGCCGGCGAGGCGATCGAGAAGGCGCGCGTGACCTTCCAGGCCGAGATGCGGCTTTTCACCATCATGGACGTGGCGCTGGTCGTGCTGAACGGCCTGCTGGTCGTCGGTGTCGTCGGCTGGGCGCTGGCGCTCTGGATGCAGGGCGCGGCGAGCGTTGGGGCGGTCGCCGCCGCGACGGCGCTGACGCTGCGGCTGAATTCCATGACCGGCTGGATCATGTGGGCGCTGACGACCTTTTTCCGCCAGCTCGGCGTGGTTTCCGAGGGGATGGAGACCATCGCCCAGCCCATCGAACTGCTGGATGCGCCCGACGCGCGGCCGCTGGAGATGGACCGGGGCGAGATCCGGCTCGAGCACCTGTCGCACCATTACGGCCGCGAGAGCGGGGGGCTCGACGCCATCGACCTGACCATCGCGCCGGGCGAGAAGGTGGGGCTGGTCGGCCGGTCGGGCGCGGGCAAGTCGACGCTGGTCAAGCTGCTGCTGCGCTTCTACGACGCCGAGACGGGCCGCATCCTGATCGACGGGCTGGATATCGCGGGCGTCACGCAGGAAAGCCTGCGGCGGCAGATCGGCATGGTCCAGCAGGACAGCGCGCTGCTGCATCGCTCGGTCCGCGACAACATCCTCTACGGCCGCCCAGAGGCCAGCGAGGCGCAGATGATCGAGGCCGCGAAACAGGCCCAGGCGCATGACTTCATCCTCGGGCTCGCGGATCCGCAGGGGCGCACCGGCTACGACGCCCACGTGGGCGAGCGGGGCGTGAAGCTTTCCGGCGGACAGCGGCAGCGGGTCGCCCTGGCCCGCGTGATCCTCAAGGACGCGCCGATCCTGCTGCTGGACGAGGCGACCAGCGCGCTCGACTCGGAAGTCGAGGCGGCGATCCAGGACACGCTCTACGGCATGATGGAGGGCAAGACCGTCATTGCCATCGCGCACCGGCTCTCTACCATCGCCCACATGGACCGCATTCTGGTGATGGACGAGGGCCGCATCGTCGAGCAGGGCAGCCATGACGCGCTTTTGGCGCAGGGCGGCCTATATGCCGGGTTCTGGGCCCGCCAGTCGGGCGGATTCCTCGACCCCGATACCAGGGCTGCCGAATGACCTTTTCACAGTGGATCGATCCCTTCGCCCGAGCCGAGAGCGCGCCGCCGCGCTCACTGGGCGCCTTCATCGCCTGGGCGCTGTCCGGCGCCTGGCCGGTGATGCTGTTCGCCGGGGCGATCTCGGCCTTCGCGGGCGTGCTCGACGTGCTGGCGGCCAAGATCCTGGGCTCGGTGATCGACCGCGCGCTCGCGGGGCCGCCCGAGACGGTGCTGACCCGCGAGGCGGGCTTCCTTGCGCTGGTGCTGGGCTTCTTCCTGCTGCTGCGGCCGGCGGTCATGGGCCTGTCGGCCTTTGCGCAGTCGGTGATGATGCAGCCCAACGTGTTCAACCTGATCCTGTCGCGCGTGCACCGCTACACGCTGGGCCATGCCGTCACCTTCTTCGACAACGATTTCGCCGGTCGCATCTCGCAGAAGGAGATGCAGACCGCGCGGGCGCTGAACGACGTTGTTTCCGAGATGATGAACGCGGTGCTGTTCTCGCTCTCGGCGGTCGTGGGCTCGGTGCTGCTGCTGGGCTCGGTCGACTGGCGCATCGCGCTGGGCCTGGTGGCCTGGGCGGCGGCCTATGCCGGGCTGATCCGCTTCTTCATGCCGCGCATCCGGGCGCGGTCCAAGGCGCGGGCGGCGGCGCGGGCCAATGTCACCGGGCAACTCGTCGACACCGTGACCAACATCAAGACCGTGAAGCTCTTCGCCCACGACGACTTCGAGGACGAGGCCGCGCTGACCGCCATGGGCAAGTACCGCGAGCGGTTCCTCGAGTTCGGGCGCGTCTCCTCGGCCTTCCGGTTCTGCCTCATGGCGCTGGCGGGGCTTCTGCCGGTCATGCTGATCGGCGCGTCGCTGGTCTACTGGAGTAGTGGCATGGTCTCGACCGGCGACATCGCGGCAACCGGCACCATCTCGCTGCGGCTGGCGCAGATGACCGGCTGGGTGAGCTTCACGCTCATGGGGATGTACGCAAACGTCGGCGAGATCGAGGACGGGATCCGCACGCTGACGCCGCCGCACACGCTGCTGGACGCGCCGGATGCCGGGGCGCTCGAGGTGTCCGAGGGGCGCATCGCCTTCAAGGATGTGGCCTTCGCCTATGGCCGCGAGAGCGGCGGGGTCGAGCACATCGACCTGACCATCGCGCCGGGCGAGAAGGTCGGCGTCGTGGGGGCCTCGGGGGCGGGGAAGTCGACGCTGGTGGCGCTTCTGCTGCGGCTCTACGACGCCGAGAAAGGCGCGATCGAGATCGACGGGCAGGGCATCGGGCAGGTGACGCAGGAAAGCCTGCGCCGGCAGATCGCCATGGTCACGCAGGAAACGGCCATGTTCAATCGCTCGGCGCTGGACAACATCCGCTACGGCAAGCCCGGCGCCACGCTGGACGAGGTCATCGCCGCCGCGCGCAAGGCCGAGGCGCATGATTTCGTCGAGGGGCTTCAGGATCACATGGGGCGCACCGGCTACGACGCGCATCTCGGCGAGCGGGGCGTGAAACTGTCCGGCGGACAGCGGCAGCGCATCGCACTGGCCCGCGCGATCCTCAAGGATGCGCCGATCCTCGTGCTGGACGAGGCGACCTCGGCGCTGGATTCCGAGGTCGAGGCGGTGATCCAGGAGGCCTTGGAACGGGTGATGGAGGGCAAGACGGTGCTCGCCATCGCGCACCGCCTTTCGACCCTGTCCGAGATGGACCGGATCGTCGTGCTGGATCGCGGACGCATCGCCGAAACCGGCACGCATGACGAGCTTCTGGCGAAGGGCGGGCTCTACGCGCGCTATTGGAGCCGGCAGTCGGGCGGCTTCATGAACCCCGAGGCGGCGGAGTAGGGCCGGGCGGTCACGCGGGGACTCGACGCAGCGCGCATTCCACGGCATGAGCCGTGGCATGGACCGTCTCATCATCGAACGCCTCGGACATCACGGCGACGGCATCGCACCGGGCCCCGTCTACGTGCCCGGCACCCTGCCGGGCGAAGAGGTCGAGGGCACCGTCGAGAACGGCGTCATGGCGCAGCCGCGCATCGTGACGCCCGCCGATACCCGCGTCCGCGCGCCCTGCCGTCATGCCAAAAGCTGCGGCGGCTGCCAGTTGCAGCACGCCGACGAGGGCTTCACCGCCCGCTGGAAGGAAGACGTCGTGCGCCAGGCGCTGGCGGCCCAGGGGCTCGAGGCCGAGGTGCGGCCCTGCGTGACCTCGCCGCCCCGCTCGCGGCGGCGGGCGTCGTTCTCGGCGCGGCGCACCAAGAAGGGCGCGCAGGCAGGGTTTCACATGAAACGTTCCGACGTGATCGTCGAGATCCCGGACTGCCTTCTGGTCGATCCGCGCCTCACGGCGGCGCTTCCGCTGGCCGAGGAGCTGGCCGTGATGGGCGCAAGCCGCAAGCACGAGCTTTCGGTGCTCTGCACGGTCAGCGAGGACGGGCTCGACGTGTCGGTGAGCGGCGGCAAGGCGCTGGAGCCCGCGATGCAGTCCGGGCTCGCCGAGCTGGCGCAGCGCCACGATGTCGCGCGCATCGCCTGGGGGGACGAGATCGCGCTGACGCGCCGCCCGCCCGGGCAGCGCATGGGGCGCGCCACCGTCGTGCCTCCGCCCGGCGCGTTTCTGCAGGCCACGCCGCAGGGCGAGGCCGCGCTGCTGGCCGAGGTGCTGAAAATCACCGAGGGCGCGACGCGCGTGGTCGACCTCTTTGCAGGCTGCGGCACCTTCGCCCTCCCGCTGGCCGAGCGTGCGCGCGTTCACGCGGTCGAGGGCGACCGGGCGATGGTCGCGGCGCTCGACCGGGGCTGGCGGCACGCGCAGGGGCTGCGGCAGGTCACCCACGAGGCGCGCGACCTGTTTCGCGAGCCGCTGATAGCCGACGAGCTGACGGGCTTCGACGCCGCCGTGATCGACCCGCCGCGCGCGGGGGCCCAGGCGCAGATCGCCGAGCTTGCTGCCGCCGGCATCCCGCGACTCGCCTGCGTTTCGTGCAACCCGGTGACCTTCGCCCGCGACGCCGCGCGCCTGGTGGCGGCGGGCTACGTGCTGGATTTCGTGCAGGTGGTGGACCAATTCCGCTGGTCGACCCACGTGGAACTCGTCGCAGGCTTCCGACTCACAGCTTCGTGAGCTAATGTCCGGCGCTGAATCGTCCCTATCCCGAAGTCCCGCTCTGAGGTACATTCCGAAAAAAAACGGCGAGCAGACAGATGCAAGTAAACAGGCGACTTGTCGTGGCGGTGGGGCTCTTGGCACTCGCAGGCTGCAGCAGCAGGCGTGACGACAAATTCAAGACATATCGCGGGCCAGATGTGACCCACGTCCTCGTGTATAAATCCCGGCGTCGGATGTATCTCCTGCATCACGACGAGGTTCTGCGCGACTATGACATCGGGCTTGGCTTCGCCCCGCGGGGGCACAAACGGTTCAGCGGCGACGGACGAACGCCCGAGGGAACCTACATCATCGACCGGCGCAACCCGAACTCGAAGTATCACCTGAGCATCGGCGTGTCGTATCCCAACAAGTACGACGATGCCTTCGCCTCGACCCAGGGCAAGAGCCCGGGCGGTGACA
Source organism: Salipiger mucosus DSM 16094 (assembly GCF_000442255.1). Lineage (GTDB taxonomy): Bacteria > Pseudomonadota > Alphaproteobacteria > Rhodobacterales > Rhodobacteraceae > Salipiger > Salipiger mucosus. Next base: position 325,467 of record NZ_KE557275.1, read on the forward strand.
TCTTCATCCACGGGCGGCCGCCGGAATACCGCGACGGTCGGCGGGACTGGACGGCTGGATGCATTGCCGTCACCGATGACGAGATCGAGCAGATCTACGCGATGGTGCGCGACGGCACCCCGATCACCATCCGGCCCTAGGCGCGGCTGGCGGCGGGGCGCCGGACGGGCTCAGGCCCCCGTCGCGTCGTCGCCGCCCAGCGTCGCGCCCTCGGGCGTGCCGGTCACCATGGTCCACCAGATCTTGCCGTTGGGCTCCTGGTACCAGGCGAAACCCAGTTCGCGCGCGTTGGGGTCGAGGATGACGGGCCGGGTCACCGGGTCCTCCATCCAGGCGCTCAGCGTGGCCAGCTCGGTCTCGTAGCTTTCCGAGACATTCTCGCCGACAAAGCGGCCGCGGTAGCCGACCCGCTCGAGCCGGTCGATGGCCGAGGAGCCGTCCGAGCCGAAGTGCCACGGGCGGTTCTGCACCGACATGTCGCGCGAATGGGTCTCGGCGGCGGCGTTGAGCCGCGAGTTCAGCTTGAGCGGCGGCGCCCCGGCCGCCTCGCGCAGGGCATTGACCGAATCGAGCACGCGGTACTCGATGCGCGCGGCGTCGGCGGGCGTAATTCGATAAACCCTCGGCAGCGGCTTGCCGTCGGCGCCCATGCGCGGAGGTGCGGGGACCGGGCTGCAGGCCGCGGCGGCGAGTCCGCCCGCGAGCATCAGGAAACTGCGTCTTTGCATCGGGGTGCCTTCGGTTCTTGCGTATTTCTTCATGCTTATCGCGCCCGGGCAGGGCGGGCAAACGCACATGCCCGTGAGGGAGCGACATGACAGCCGATTGATTTGCGACTGAGGTTTTCGGATCATATACTCGCGTATCGGGAACTTTCCTGCTCTTTCGTGCGATTCCCATACGTTCCCGCCATACAAGGATCAGAAGGTCATGGCACACAAGCGATTTGACAGGCGAGCATTCCTGGCAAGCGGAACCGCTTTGCTCGCTACCCCGGCATTGGCGCAGGGCGTCACGGGCCCAGGCACCGTCGAGATGGAACGCGACCTGTCCAAGAGCGTGCGCCGCAACATCTCGGCCTTCCGGGCGCGGGACTGGCAGCCCTACTTCAACAACCTGAACAACGGCGCGATCCTCGTCGACATCGACTCGCGGGCACTGAACTACTGGCAGGAAGATGGCAGCTACCACCTCTATCCCTGTTCGGTGCCGCTGACCGAAGACCTGACCCGTCGTGGCCGCACCCGCGTCGTGCTCAAGGACCCCGAGCCCGACTGGCGGCCGACACCGTCGATGAAGCAGCGCAATCCCGAGTGGCCGGACTATGTCCCGCCGGGCCCCGACAACCCGCTGGGCACCCGGGCCATGCACCTGAGCTGGACCTATTACCGCATCCACGGCACACACGACACGCGGAAGATCGGCCGCCGTTCGTCGAATGGCTGCATCGGCCTCTACAACCAGCATATCGAAGAGCTGTACGGCATGGCCCAGGTCGGAACGCAGGTGTTGCTTATTTGACGACATGGTCAAGCCGCGGAAAATGCGAAGACAAAGTGGATTTGCAATCTCGGCGGTTTGGTGCTTACTCGAATTCACGAGGTAAGTCTTGGGTGCTTGCCGTGCGTCCCGGGGTGGGACGCGGCAGGCGATTATCTGGAGGATAACATGAAAAAACTCGCTCTCGCCGTCGCGTTCGCCGGTGCGGCCAGCTCCGCCATGGCCGGCTCCTATGCAAAAGACGAAGTGGTCATGGAGCCCGTCGTCGTCGTGGAAGAGACCCAACAGTCCTCTTCCTCGGCCGGCCTGGTCATCCCGCTGCTGCTGATCGCAGTCGTGGCTGCTGCGGCCGCTTCGGACTGATCGCTTCGATCATTCCAAAATGGAAAAAGGCGGTGCCGGGACGCACCGCCTTTTTTCTTGTCCGCACACCACCGGGGCCACCGTGCGGATGATCGGGGTGCGCCTCAGCGCACCCAGCCGCCGAGGTTCTCGTCGATGACCGTGGTCAGGGCCTCGATATGCTCTGGATCATCGTTGAGACAGGGGATGTAGGTGAACTGCTCCCCGCCCGCTTCCTCGAAGCTCTCCTTGATCTCCTCGTTGATCTCCTCGAGCGTTTCGATGCAGTCGGCAGAGAAGGCCGGTGCGATCACCGCGATCTTCTTCTTCCCTTCCTCGCGGGCGATGCGGGCGACTTCCTCGACGGTATAGGGCTTGAGCCATTCCTCGGGGCCGAAGACCGACTGGAAGGTCGTGCGGATCTCGCTCTCGTCCCAGCCCAGGCGCTCGCGCAGCAGGCGCGTCGTCTTCTGGCACTGGCAGTGGTAGGGATCGCCCTGCATCAGGTAGCGCTTGGGCATGCCGTGATAGGACACGATCAGCATGTCCGGCCGGTCCTCGACCGCCTCGTAGCCGCGTTCGACCGAGCGGGCCAGCGCCTCGATGTACTTGGGATGCTCGAAATAGGGGTCCACGACTCGCGCGGTGGGCTGCCAGGCTTCTTTCATCAGCGCACGGAAGAACTGGTCGTTCGCGGTCGCCGAGGTGGCGCCGGCGTAGTGCGGGTAAAGCGGGAAGAACAGGATCTTGCGGCAGCCCGCCTCGGCCATCGCGCGGACCTTGGACTCGGTCGAGGGATTGCCGTAGCGCATGCAGAAATCCACCATCACCTCGTCACCGTAACGCGCGTGCAGTGCCTCGCCGATGGCGGCGGACTGACGCTTGGTGATGGTCATCAGCGGGCTCTCGTCGAGATCCTCGTTCCAGATCGACTTGTAGGCCTCGCCCGAGGCGAAGGGCCGCTTGGTCAGGATGATGGTCTGAAGGATCGGCTGCCACTTCCACTTCGGGTAGTCGATCACGCGCTTGTCCGAGAGGAACTCGTTCAGGTAGCGCCGCATCGGCCAGTACGAGTAGTGATCCGGCGTCCCGAGGTTCGCCAGCAGAACGCCCACCTTCGGCGAAGCGACCTTGGGGTGATCGGCCGGGGCCGCTGCGGGCCGCTGCGGGCTGTTCGTGGCGTCGAGCATCTGTACCGTCCTGATGTTGTCCCGTGTTGCGGGAGTTACGTATCGGCTGGGCCGAATAGATCAATCCTCGACCGGCGTTTCCGTGGTGTTCAATGCGTCCGAGAGACGTTGCGCCGCAGAGCCGGGGCGCAGCGGCTGAGGCTGATCGGCCGAGGGCGCCCAGCCGGTCAGTGTGACCAGCTCGAAGGTCGCGGGCACGCGGCCCTCCGCGCCGAAGCTCTCGGCATAGATCTCGGCCGCACGCAGCAGCACGCTCCGCCGCGTGGGATGGCGCAGGCGGCCGGTCAGCGCGTTGGTCTCGCCCATGCCGCGCAGATCGCGCATCAGGTGCAGCGCCGAGCCGTAGCTGACAGCCAGCGGGAACGAGTCCGCCACCGGCAGGGCGAGGCCCGCCCGTTGCAGCAGCCCGCCAAGGTCGCGAATCTCGCCCATGGGCGCGACCCGGGGCGAGAGGCCGCCGGTGACCTCGATCTCGGCCTGTCCCAGTGCGGCGCGTAGCTCGGTGAGGGTTTCGCCGCCGAAAGCCAGCACGAGGCACAGCCCGTCGGGTTTCAGCGCGCGGCGGCACTGAATGAGCTGGCCCACCGGGTCGTTGGCCCAGTGCAGCGCCAGGGCATGAATGACCAGATCGTGCGCGCCTTCGTCCAGCGCCAGCGTCTCGTCGTCGGGGATCAGCCGGGCGCCGGGCAGGGCGCCCTCCCAGACCTGCGGGAAAGGCGTCACGACGGCGGGCGTCGTAAACTCTCTCTTAACCATTGCGAGGCGATCCTGCGCCTCGTCGCGGGCGGCCTCGTGCAGGAACAGCGCGGGGTCGCGGGCGGCGCGGGCGCGGTGCAGGGACAGGGCGGTGCGGTCGACAAGGGGCGATGGGCTGGACATGACGGGGAAATAGGGTGCTGGAGCGGGCGTTGCAAACGGCGGTTCACGCGATCTACCCGCCGCGCTGCCTTGTCTGCGGCGGGCTGGTCGAAAGCGACTTCGGTCTCTGCGGCCCCTGCTGGCGCGACACGCCCTTCACGGCGGGGCTGGCATGCGATCTATGCGGGGCGCCGCTGCCCGGCCAATCGGACCGGGCCGAGCACTGCGACGACTGTCTCGCGACGCCAAGACCCTGGGCGCAGGGGCGGGCGCCGCTGGTCTATGCCGGCAACGGCCGGCGGCTGGTGCTGATGCTCAAGCACGGCGACCGGCACGACATCGCCGCGACGGCGGCGGGGTGGATGGCGCGGGTGACGCGGCCGATCCTGCGGGAGGGGATGCTCGCGGTTCCGGTTCCGTTGCACCCGCGCCGCCACCTGAAGAGGCGCTACAACCAGGCGGCGCTGCTCGCGCGGGGCATGGCTCGCGCGCTGGGGATCGACTGGTGCCCCGACGCGCTGCGGCGCGGGCGGCACACGCCCTCGCTCGACGGGCGCGGGCGCGAGGAGCGGTTCGCCACGCTGGATGCCGCGATCACGGCCGTGCCGCGCCGCGCGGGGCGGCTGGCGGGGCGGCGGGTGCTCCTGGTGGATGACGTGATGACCAGCGGTGCGACACTTTCGGCGGCAGCGGCGGCCTGTCATGCCGCCGGAGCCACGGAGATTTGCGTCAGCGTTCTGGCACGCGTGACCAAGGATCACTAGGTTATCCCGTGACACCCGGGCGTTTCGCCCGTGAAAGGGATACCGACATGCAATCGATCGAGATCTATACCTCGCCGTTCTGCGGCTTCTGCCACGCCGCGAAGCGGCTTCTGACCTCCAAGGGTGCCGATTTCACCGAGATCGACGTCGCCGCCGACCCCGAGCGCAAGCCCGAGATGATCCAGCGCGCCAGCGGCGGCCGGACCGTGCCTCAGATCTTCGTGGGCGACACCCACGTCGGCGGCTGCGACGAGCTTTACGCGCTCGACCGTGCGGGCAAGCTCGACACGTTGCTCGCCGGCTGATGCGGGCGGCGCTTCTCCAGATCACCGCCTCGGACGATCCGGCGGGAAACCTGCGCATGCTGCTGCCGATGCTGCAGGAGGCGGCCGAGGGGGGCGCCGAGCTGGTGCTGACCCCCGAGGTCACAAACTGCGTCTCGGCCAGTCGCACGCACCAGCAGGGTGTTCTGCGCCAGGAGGGCGAGGACACCACGCTTGCCGGGCTGCGCGACGCGGCCTCGGCGCTGGGCATCTGGCTGCTGATCGGCTCGCTCGCGGTGAAGTCCGAGCCGCCGGAAGAGCGCTTCGCCAACCGGTCGTTCCTGATCGACCCCTCGGGCAACATTGCCGCGCGCTACGACAAGATGCACATGTTCGACGTGCAGGTGACCGAGACCGAAACCTACCGCGAATCCGCTGGCTTCGCGCCGGGCGACCGCGCGGTGACAGCGCCGACGCCCTTCGGCATGCTGGGTCTCTCGGTCTGCTACGACGTGCGGTTTCCCTATCTCTACCGCGCGCTGGCGCAGGCGGGGGCGCAGATCCTGACGGTGCCGGCGGCCTTTTCGCCGGCCACGGGCCCCGGCCACTGGGAGCCGCTGCTGCGCGCGCGGGCGATCGAGACGGGGTCCTACGTGCTGGCGCCCGCGCAGACCGGCGAGCATCCGGCGCAGCGCGGGCGGGCCCGACGCACCTACGGGCATTCCATGGCGGTCTCGCCCTGGGGCGAGGTCCTGGTCGACGCGGGCACCGAGCCGGGCGTGGTGTTTGTTGACCTCGACCCCGCGCAAGTCCAGAAAGCGCGCAGCCAAGTCCCGTCTTTGGAACATGACCGTGTCTTCTCCGGCCCCGCATGAGTGACAGCACCGCGCTTGCCATCTCGCTCTTCAGCGAGCTTCTGACAGCCGACCAGCTGTTGCGGAACCGGCTCACGCGGGTTCTGCCGAACAAGATGGAGATTTCGCACTTCTCGGTGCTGAACCATCTTGCGCGGGTTCAGGGCGAGCGCAGTCCGGCGCAGCTGGCGCGCAGTTTCCACGTCACGCGCGGGGCGATGACGAACACGCTGACCAAGCTAGAGATCGCCGGCTACGTGCACATCCGCCCCGACTGGGACGACGCGCGCCGCAAGATGGTGGCGATCAGCCCGGCAGGCCAGCGCGCCCGCGAGGCGGCGCTCTCGGCGATGACGCCGCTGATCCTCGAAATGGTGCGCGAGCTGGGCGACACCAAGGTCCGCGCCGCGCTGCCGGTGCTGCGCGAGCTGCGTGTGAAGCTCGAGGCGGACTGAGGCCGTTCCCGGCCCGGATTCAAGGCGCGCAGCGCCGCCGGGCCAGCGCCCGACCGCCCCCCGGGCGGGCGCTTTTCGAGGACAGGCCTGCCGTGTCGCGCGAAGGCATATGGCCGATGGATAAACTGCGTTGTCTCGACCGGCAGGAGCGCCCACCCGCGGTCGGGCGCCGGCCCTTCCGAGAGGTTTGGTGCGCGGGATCGGCCTGAAGTGCGCTGCGCGCCTTGTGTCCGGGCCGGGGGAAAGCCCGCCCTCAGGCCACCGCCGCCGTCACGTAGTTCACCGACAGGTCCCGGTCCGAGATCTTCCAGGCCCAGCTCACCGGGTTGAAGACGTAGCCCTTGCGGTCCACCGGCTCCATTCCGGCGTTGCGCAGCAGCTCGAAAAGCTCGTCCGGCGTGATGAACTTGGCCCATTCGTGCGTGCCCTTGGGCAGCCAGCGCATGACGTATTCCGCGCCCACGATAGCCATGGCAAAGCTCTTGGGGTTGCGGTTGATCGTCGAACACAGGTGCAGCCCGCCCGGCTTCAGCAGCTGGCGGCAGGCGGTCAGGTAGGCCAGCGGATCGGCCACGTGCTCGACCACTTCCATGTTGAGCACCACGTCGAAACGCTCGCCCGCCTCGGCCAGCGCCTCGGCCGTGGTGTGGCGATAGTCGATCTCCAGCCCCGACTGCTCGGCGTGCAGCTGCGCGACGGGAATGTTGCGCTCGGCCGCGTCGACGCCGACCACCTCGGCGCCCAGCCGCGCCATCGGCTCGCAGAGCAGCCCGCCGCCGCAGCCGATATCGACGATGCGCAGCCCCTCGAAGGGGGCGGGCGACGAGAGGTCGCGGTCGAACTCGCCCGCGATCTGCCGCGTGGTGTAGTCGAGCCGCACCGGGTTCATCATGTGCAGCGGCTTGAACTTTCCGTCCGGATCCCACCATTCCGCGGCCATGGCCTCGAACTTGGCGATCTCGGAGGGGTCGACTGTGACGGTCATATGAGCCTTTTCCCATGGTCTTTCGGGTTTCATTACCAATATAGATGGGACATGGACAAATTCCCGGGCCAAAAGCGCGCAGTGCAGTATCTCTATCCTCCCGTCGACCCATTCGATCAGCAGATGCTGGAAGTCGGTGACGGCCATCGCATCTACGTCGAGCAGTGCGGCAACCCGCGCGGCATTCCCGTGATCGTCCTGCACGGCGGTCCGGGCGGAGGCTGTTCGCCCGCCATGCGACGCTACTTCGATCCGCGCGTCTTTCGCGTCGTGCTCTTCGACCAGCGGGGCTGCGGGCGCTCGCGGCCCCATGCCAGCGTCACCGACAACACCACCTGGCACCTCGTCGACGATATCGAACGGATCCGGGAGTCGCTGCGGATCGAGCGTTTCATCGTCTTCGGCGGCAGCTGGGGCGCCACGCTGGCGCTGATCTACGCCATCAGCCACCCCGATCACGTCCGTCACCTCGTGCTGCGCGGGGTCTTCATGATGACGCAGGTCGAGCTCGACTGGTTCTACGGCGGGGGCGCGGGACAATTCTGGCCCGAGCCCTGGGAGCGGTTCTGCGACCTCATCCCCGAGGACGAACGCGACGACATGATCGGCGCCTATCACCGGCGGCTGTTCTCGGGCGACATTCGCGAAGAGACGCGCCACGCCCGCGCCTGGTCGGGCTGGGAGAACGCGCTGGCCTCGGTCTATTCCAACGGGGCCGGCGGCGAGGCACCGGGGGACTACGCACGCGCCTTCGCGCGGCTGGAAAACCACTATTTCACCAACCGCGGCTTTCTCGAGGAGGACGGCTGGATCCTCAAGAACGCCGACCGGCTCGAGGGCATTCCCGGCGTCATCGTGCAGGGCCGCTACGACATGATCTGCCCGCCGCAGCGCGCCTGGGAGCTCGCCCGCGCCTGGCCCGAGGCCGACCTGCACATGATCCGCAACGCCGGCCACGCCCTGTCCGAGCCCGGCATCAGCGCCGAGCTCGTGCGCACGATGGACCAGATCGCGGAGCACGAGGGTTTACACACGCCGCTGGACCGGTAATCTGGCCGATACCGATAACAAACCCCCGACGGTATTGTGAATCCTGTCGTTAAGATCATCCTTCAGCGCCTCGCGCTCGGACTTCTGACCCTCTTCATCGTTTCCATCGTGATCTTTACGGCGGTGAACATGCTGCCGGGCGACTTCGCGCAGGCGATCCTCGGGCAGGGCGCCTCGCCCGAGGCGGTCGAGGCGATCCGCCGCGATCTCGGCCTCGATCAGCCGCCGGTGACACGCTACCTGCAATGGTTGGGCGACGCGCTGCGGGGCGACCTCGGCAATTCCTTCGCGCAGGCCAACTTCTCGAGCTTCGTGGGCGAGGGCAGCGGGGGCGCCCGCGTGACCGTCGCGCAGCAGATCGCGCCGCGCTTCGCCAACACCATGTTCCTCGCGGGCGTGACGGCCGCCATCGCCGTGCCCTTCGCGGTGACGCTGGGCGTGCTGGCGGCGCTCTACCGCAACTCTGCCTTCGACAAGGCGGCGAACGTGGCGACGCTGACCTCGATCTCGAGCCCGGAATTCTTCCTCGCCTACGTACTGATCCTGTTCCTCGCGGTGCTGAACCCGGTGCTGCCCTCGCTCTCGAACATCTACGCCGACATGGGCTTCGGCGAACGGCTGGTGAAGACGCTGCTGCCCGCGCTGACGCTGACGCTGGTGGTCACGGCGCACATGATGCGCATGACCCGCGCGGCGATCATCAACCTGCTGGCCTCGCCCTACATCGAGATGGCGCGGCTCAAGGGGATCGGGCCGATGCGGGTGATCGTGAAGCACGCGCTGCCCAACGCGCTGGCGCCCATCATCAACGTGATCGCGCTGAACCTGGCCTATCTCATCACCGGGGTCGTGGTGGTCGAAGTGGTCTTCGTCTACCCGGGCATCGGGCAGCTCTTCGTCGACAGCGTCAAGATCCGCGACATCCCGGTCGTGCAGGCCTGCTGCCTGATCTTCGCGGCGGCCTACATCCTGCTGAACCTGACCGCCGATATCCTGTCGATCGCCACCAACCCGCGCCTGAGGCAGCCGAAATGACCTGGTGGATGTGGATCCTCGCCGCGCTGGCGGCGCTGCTGGCCGGGGGCTGGCTCTTCCGCTTCGTGGCGCAGAAAATCACCGGCAACCGCCCGTATTTCCGCGACATGCCCTTTGCCGTGGCCTTCGGTTACGTGCTGGCGGCCTCGGCGCTTGCGCTGGCGGTCTGGTACTACTTCCAGCCCGTGATGACCGAGGCTGGCACCCCCGACGCCGGGGTGACCTTCTTCCGCTGGGCGCTGCATGGCTTCGTCATCTTCGCGCTTGCGGCCTGGCTCTTCCGGCTGGCGGGGCGGCACGTGGGGACAGGGGGCTCGCGCAAGCTCTTCCGGGACATGTCCCTGACCGCCGCCTTCGGCGTTCTGGTGATCCTGCTCTACGCCTTCACGGCGATCTTCGCCGCCTGGCTGGCGCCCTACGGGCAGGAGGCGGTCTTCGACCAGGTGAACGCGCTGCCCGGGGGCGACGCGGCCAACGGGGGCAACCCGGACCACCTTCTCGGGACGGACCAGATCGGGCGCGACCTGCTCTCGCGGCTCATCTACGGCGCGCAGAACACCGTGGGCATCGCCTTTGCCACCACCTGCATCGCCTTCCTGCTGGGCGGCAGCCTCGGCTTTCTCGCGGCGACGCTGCAGGGCTGGTTCGACAATATCCTCAGCCGGGCGGTCGACGTGCTCATGGCGATCCCCTCGCTGATCTTCGCGCTGCTGCTGATGACCATCGCGAGCGCCTGGGCGGGCTCGCAGCAATGGCTGCTGACGGTCTACATGGTCTTCATCATCGCGGTGATCGACAGCACGCGCGTCTTCCGGCTGGCCCGCGCGGTGGGCATGAACATCGTCGTGATGGACTACATCGAGGCCGCCAAGCTGCGCGGCGAGGGGCTGGGATACCTCATCTTCCGCGAGATCCTGCCCAACGCCACCGCGCCGCTGCTGGCCGAGTTCGGGCTGCGCTTCTGCTTCGTCTTCCTGACCATCGCCGCGCTCTCGTTCCTCGGCGTGGGCATCCAGCCGCCGCTGGCGGACTGGGGCACCATGGTCCGCGACCTCGCGCAGTTCATCAACTTCGCGGCCTTCTCGCCGCTGACCGCCGCGCTGCCGATCATGGCGGCGGGGGCCATCGCGCTGCTGACCGTGGCGGTGAACTTCGTGGTCGACTGGATGCTCCAGCGCAGCTCGGGACTGAAGGAGTGAGCCGATGACCGAGGCGCAGGAGCAGACACCGCTGGTCCGGATCCGCGACCTGAAGATCGAGGGCCGCGCGGACGAGACCTGGATGCCGATCATCAACGGCGTCGACCTCGACCTGCACCGGGGCGAGGTGCTGGGCCTCATCGGTGAAAGCGGCGCGGGCAAGTCGACGCTGGGCCTCGCCGCCATGGGCTATACCCGCGACGGCGTGCGCATCTCGGGCGGATCGGTCGAATTCGACGGCATCGACCTGCTCTCGGCCTCGGCCGCGACCAAGCGCGCGCTGCTGGGCAAGCGCATCGCCTATGTCGCCCAGTCGGCGGCGGCCAGCTTCAACCCGGCGCACCGTCTCATCGACCAGCACGTCGAGGCGCCGGTGCAGCACGGCGTCATGTCGCGTTCGGACAGCGTCGAGGACGGCATCGAGCTGTACCGCCGCCTGCGCCTGCCCAATCCCGAGGAAATCGGTTTTCGCTACCCGCACCAGGTCTCGGGCGGTCAGCTGCAACGCGCGATGACCGCCATGGCCATGTCGTGCCGGCCCGATCTCATCATCTTCGACGAGCCGACCACCGCGCTCGACGTGACCACCCAGATCGAGGTTCTGGCGGCGATCCGCGACATCGTCGACCAGTTCGGGACGGCCGCGATCTACATCACCCATGACCTCGCGGTGGTCGCGCAGATGGCCGACCGCATCAAGGTGCTGCTGCGTGGCGACGAGGTCGAGGAGGCCGAGACGCGCGAGATGCTCGACCACCCGCGCGAGGACTACACGAAGAGCCTCTGGGCGGTGCGCGAATTCCGCCGCCCGCAGAAGCCCGACGCGGCGCCGGGCGCGGTGCCGGTGATCGAGGTCGACAAGGTCACCGCGGCCTACGGCGACACGACCGTGCTGCGCGATGTGAGCTTCAAGATCCACGAGGGCCGGACGGTGGCCGTCGTGGGCGAGAGCGGCTCGGGCAAGTCAACCGCCGCGCGCTGCATCACCGGGCTCTTGCCGCCGGCGCGAGGCAAGGTCCTGCTGGACGGCGAGGAACTGCCCCCGGATTACCGCAAGCGCAGCAAGATGCAGCTGCGGCAGGTCCAGATGATCTACCAGATGGCCGACACCGCGCTGAACCCGCGCAAGAGCATCGCCGAGATCATCGGCCGACCGGTCGAGTTCTACATGGGCCTGCGCGGCCGCGAGAAGCGCCGCCGCGTGGACGAACTGCTCGACCAGATCGAGCTGCCGGGCGACGAGTTCCGCCACCGCCTGCCCTCGGAGCTCTCGGGCGGGCAGAAACAGCGCGTGGGCATTGCCCGGGCGCTGGCGGCCGAGCCGCGCTTCATCATCTGCGACGAGGTGACCTCGGCCCTCGATCAGCTGGTCGCCGAGGGCATCCTCAAGCTTCTGGCGCGGCTGCAGGACGAGCTTCACCTGAGTTACATGTTCATCACCCACGACCTGGCGACCGTGCGCTCGATCGCCGACTGGGTCGTCGTGATGAAGGAAGGCCGCGTGGTCGAGCAGGGCCCCAAGGACGAGATGTTCCGCCCGCCGCACCACGCCTACACCGACCTGCTGCTCAGTTCGGTTCCGGAGATGGACCCGGACTGGCTGACCAACCTTCTGGCCGAACGCGGAGTTGATAACATCGGCGATGCGGCGGCTGATAAGATGCAATGAACGAATCACCCGCAGGGGTGGGGGCGGCCTTGCTCGCCGGAAAACGACAAAGGGAGAGTTTCAGATGGTGAGAATCAGCAGACGCGGCCTGCTCACGAGTGGCGCCGCCGCCGGTGTCCTCGCAGCCAGCGGCCTGCCGCTGCGCGCTCAGGCAAAGCGGGGCGGGCGCCTCGTCGTTGGCCTGAACGGCGCCAATACCTCGGACAGCTGGGATGCCCGGACGCACTCGGACATCTTCATGAACGCCGCCGGTCTCGGCACCGTTTACGACGCGCTGACAGAGGTGGCCGCCGACGGCTCGCTCAAGGGCGAGCTTGCCACCGACTGGGAGGCCTCCTCGGACGCCAAGACCTGGACCTTCAACCTGCGCCAGGGCGTGACTTTCCACAACGGCAAGCCCTTCGGCGCCGACGATGTGATCGAGTCGCTGAAGATGCACGTGGGCGAAGGCGTGAAATCCGCCGCCCAGCCCATCGTCTCGGCCATTTCCGAGATGAAGAAGGTCACCGACCACCAGGTGCAGTTCGTGCTCGAGCAGGGCAACGCCGACTTCCCCTACCTGCTGTCGGACTACCACCTGCTGATGTATCCCGCCGGCCAGATCGAGGAATCCATCGCCAACGGCATCGGCACCGGCCTCTACAAGGTGGTGAGCTTCGATCCCGGCGTGCGTTTCGTCGGCGAGCGGGTCGACAGCCACTACAAGGACGGCGAGGCCGGCTGGTTCGACGAGGTCGAATTCATCGCGATCAACGACATCACGGCGCGGATGAACGCGCTGCTGACCGGGCAGGTCGACGTCATCACCGACATCGACTTCAAGACCGAGTCGCTGCTCAAGGCGAACCCGCAGACCTCGATCTTCGAGGTGACGGGCAACCAGCACTTCACCTTCCCGATGCTGACCGACGTGGCGCCCTTCGACGACGTCAATGTGCGCCGCGCGCTGAAGTACGCGGTGAACCGGCAGGAGCTGGTCGACAAGATCCTGCTGGGCCATGGCGCCGTGGGCAACGACCACCCGATCGGGCCGGCGAACCAGTACTACTTCGACGATCTCGAGCAGACGAGCTATGACCCGGACCAGGCGAAGTTCTATCTCAAGGAAGCCGGGATGGAGGGCCTGTCGGTCGACCTCTCGGTCTCGAACGCGGCCTTCACCGGCGCCACCGATGCGGCCCAGCTCTACCAGGCCTCGGCCAAGGCGGCGGGCATCACCATCAACCTCGTGCAGGAGCCGGCCGACGGCTACTGGTCCAACGTCTGGCTCAAGAAGCCCTGGTGCGCCGCCTACTGGTCGGGCCGCCCGACCGAGGACCTGATGTTCTCCTCGGCCTACGAGACGGGCGTGCCGTGGAACGACACCCACTGGGACCAACCACGCTTCCAGGAGCTGCTGGTCAAGGGCCGTACCGAGTTTGACACCGACAAGCGGCGCGAGATCTACCACGAGATGCAGAAGATCCTGAACGAGGACGGCGGCGCGGTCATCCCGATGTACGCCAACTTCGTCGGTGCCAAGACCAACAAGGTCGCGCACCCCGAGACCATCGGCAACGTCTACAAGGTCGACAACGCCCGCCTCACCGAGCGGTGGTGGATGGCGTAAGCTGAACGCGAAACAAAAAAGGGGCCCGGCGCATCCGCCGGGCCCTTCTCATTTCTACCGGGCGATGACGACGGCACCGGCCGAGAGTCGGGAGGGTCCGCCGTGCCGAGGGGCGAGGCCTTTGCGTATTTTTGAACAAGAAGAAGCCTGGGAGCGCGCCCGTCTCTTCTTCTTGTTTTCAAATACGCAAAGCCGGCGGTCGCGGTCGGGCAGGACGCCGGATCAGAGCACGTAGCGGCTCAGATCGGTCGAGCGCGTCAGCTCGCCCAGATGCTCTTCGACGAAATCGGCGTCCACGGTCACCGTCTCGCCGGCGCGGTCGGGCGCGGCGAAGGACAGCTCCTCGAAGACCCGTTCCATCACCGTGTAGAGCCGCCGCGCCCCGATGTTCTCGACGCTCTCATTGACCTCGGCGGCGATGCGGGCCAGCGCCGCGATGCCCTCCTCGGTGAAGACGATCTGGACCTTCTCGGTCTCCATCAGCGCGCGGTACTGCAGGGTCAGCGCGTTGTCGGTTTCCTTGAGGATGCGCACGAAGTCCTCTTCGGTGAGCGCCCGCAGGTTCACCCGGATCGGCAGGCGGCCCTGGAGCTCCGGCAGCAGGTCCGAGGGCTTGGCGATGTGGAAGGCGCCCGAGGCGATGAAGAGGATGTGGTCGGTCTTGACCGGGCCGTGTTTCGTGCTGACGGTCGTGCCCTCGATCAGCGGCAGCAGGTCGCGCTGCACGCCTTCGCGCGAGACGTCGCCGCCCTTGGCGTCCTGCCGCGCCGCCACCTTGTCGATCTCGTCGAGGAAGACGATGCCGTTCTGCTCCACCGCCTGGATCGCGGCCTGCTTGACCTGTTCGTCGTCGAGCAGTTTGTCGGCCTCTTCCGAGATCAGCACTTCGTAGCTCTGCGAGACGGTCATCCGCTTGCGCGTGGTGCGCTGGCCGAAGGCCTTGCCGAAGATGTCGCCCAGGTTCATCCCCATGTTCTGGCCGGGCTGGCCGGGGATTTCCATCTGCGGGAAGGGCGAGGCGCTCTCGGCAACGTCGAGATCGATCTCGGTGTCGTCGAGTTCGCCGTCGCGCAGCTTCTTGCGGAACATCTCGCGCGTCGACTCGCGGGCATCGGTGCCGGCAATGGCCTCGATCACGCGATCCTCGGCGGCCTTGTGGGCGGCGCTCTTGACCTCTTCGCGCATGTGCTCGCGGGTCATGGCGATGGAGGCATCGACCAGGTCGCGCACGATCTGCTCGACGTCTCGGCCGACGTAGCCCACCTCGGTGAACTTGGTCGCCTCGACCTTGACGAAGGGCGCGCGGGCGAGCTTGGCGAGCCGGCGCGAGATCTCGGTCTTGCCGACGCCGGTGGGGCCGATCATCAGGATGTTCTTGGGATAGACCTCGTCGCGCAGCTCGTCCGAGAGCTGCTTGCGGCGCCAGCGGTTGCGCAGCGCCACGGCGACGGCGCGCTTGGCGTCCTTCTGTCCGATGATGAAACGGTCGAGTTCGGAGACGATCTCGCGGGGGGTCAGGTCGGTCATGTCAGGTCCTTTCGCATGCGACGGCGTGGGGTGTCCGGTGGACATCCGTCAGCCGGCGATCGTCTCGACGGTGAGGTTGCCGTTGGTGAAGACGCAGATGTCCGAGGCGATGGCCATGGCGCGCCGGGCGATTTCCTCGGCCGAATGCTCGCCGTCCATCAGGGCGCGGCCGGCCGCGAGGGCGTAGTTGCCGCCCGAGCCGATGGCCGTCACGTCATGTTCGGGTTCCAGCACGTCGCCGGCGCCGGTCACGACGTAGAGGTCGCGGCCGTCGCTGACGATCAGCATGGCCTCGAGCTTCTGCAGGTACTTGTCGGTGCGCCAGTCCTTGGCCAGCTCGACCGCCGCGCGCTGCAGCTGGCCGGGCGACTTCTCGAGCTTGGCCTCGAGCCGCTCGAGCAGGGTGAAGGCGTCGGCAGTTGAACCGGCGAAGCCGCAGACGACATCGTAGCCGCCGGGCGAGATGCGCCGCACCTTGCGCGCGCTGCCCTTGATGACCGTGTTGCCCAAGCTCACCTGTCCGTCGCCGGCGATGACCACCTGCCCGCCCTTGCGCACGGCGATGATCGTCGTGCCGTGCCAGCCGGGAAATTCCTTTTCAGACATGGGTCTTCCTTTCATGCTTGCCGCGATATGGGGCGCGGGGGCGCGAGCCGCAAGTCGGCTTCCGTTGGGGCATGCCCTAGCGCAGCGGCGCCGGAAAGCGAAGGGCCGGCCGGGGAAACCCGGTCGGGGGCCATGCGTTCCGCCCACGGAGGTCAGGACAATGGATGCATCCCTGCTCGACCGGCTGCGCCGGCACATCGAAGATCGTGCGCCCGGTGAATTCCACTTTCCGGAGGTCTACGGCGCGGGCTGGAAGGCACTGCCGATCGGTGACCGCGTGCGGCTGGGGCACGCCTTTCTGGATGCCGTGCGGCGAGGTGACCTGCCCGGGGTCGAGGACACCGGGCGCAAGGCCGATGGCGGGCGCATCTACCGCAAGATCGGCTGAGATCTCCCCAGCATGAAAAAAGCGCCGCGGCGGGCGCGGCGCTTTTCCCGTTTCGCCTGTGGCGGCGATCAGATGGAGTCGTCGATCCAGCTTTGCAGCGAGGCCTTGGGGGCCGCGCCGGCGCGGTTCGAGACGACCTGGCCGTCCTTGAAGATGAAGAGCGCCGGAATGCCGCGCACGCCCATGGCGGCGGCGGTGTTGGGGTTCTGGTCAACGTCGACCTTGGCGACCTTGATCTTGCCGCCGTATTCGTTGGCGAGCTCTTCGAGCGCCGGGCCGATCTGCTTGCAGGGGCCGCACCACTCGGCCCAGAAGTCTACCACGACGGGGACATCGGAATTCTTCACTTCTTCGTCGAAGGTTGCGTCGGTGACGGGAACGGTGGCCATGAGACCCTCCTTGCGCGTTGGGCAGCTGTAACTTGGACAGGGAACGTATGGGCGGCCCGGAGAGTCGTCAAGGCGACGTGGTGCGTGCCAGCGCCTCGGACACAAGATCATGAGGCAGTGCCATGCATTCCTGCGTCGCCGTCCAGAGAAGCGCCGTCTCGATGACGCGGTCGGGGTATATCGCCGCCAGCGCTGCCGCGTAGGCGCCCATCTGGCGGAGCAGGCCCTCCGGCACCTCCCCGGGTCCGGCGGGCACGCGGCGGTTGGACTTGAAGTCCACGGCGGTCACGCGATCCGGGGTCACGATGAGCCGGTCGATCACGCCGTGAATGCGGCCCACAGGCGCGATTTCGGCCGAGACCGGGACCTCGGCGAACGCCCCGGGATCGAAGACATGCGCCAGCGCGGGCGCGGCGAGCACCGCCAGCGCCTCCTCGACCAGGCCATCGGTCGAGAGCGGGGGGTCCTCGACCAGGGCCATCACCGCAGGGGCGGCAGCGGCCCGGCGGTGGTCGGGCAGGGGGGCGAGGTGCTCCAGCAGCAGGTGCAGCGCGGTGCCGCGGCGCATGGCCTCCTCGGTGTCGTCCCCCTCCTCGCCGGGCAGCGCCTTGGGCCCGCCGAGGTCCGAGGGGCTGCGCGCGCCCGAAGCTTCGGGCGGCGGCGCGGCCGGGGTGACGAGATGCGCGGGAAGGTCGACCTCGGTGCGGGCGGCTTCCTTCGGCACGACGTGGTCGAGCTCGGGCCAGGTTGCGGGGCCCAGGCGCAGGCCCTCGGCCCGGTCCTCGGGGCCGAAATCGTAGAGCGCCGTCTCGGCGCCCGCCGCCTCCATGCCCAGCCGCACCTGGTCGAACCAGGCGTCGCCGTCCTTGCCCAGCGTGCCCGCGGCGGCGACCACCAGCCATTTCTCGGCTCGCGTGAGCGCGACGTAGAGCAGCCGGTCGCGTTCGCGCGCCGCCGCTTCCTTGGCGCTGGTCAGGGCCTGCTGCTGGCGGGCGGGCTGCGCGTCGGAGGCGGCCTTCCAGACCACGCCGTCCTCGTCCGAGAGCAGCGCATCGCGCACCGTGGTGTCGGGCTGCGCGCAGTCGGGCAGGATCACGATGGGTGCCTCGAGCCCCTTGGCGCCGTGCACGGTCATGACGCGCACGCGGGCGCCGGCGCTGTCGGGGGCGCGTTTGATCTCGAGGTCGTCGGTCTGCATCCACTCGAGGAAGCCAGTCAGCGAGGGCACCGCCGTCTGCTCGTAGGCCAGCGCCTGTTGCAGCAGCGCGTTGATGCCATCCTCGGCTTCCTCGCCCAGTCGCCCCAGCAGGCGGCGCCGGCCGCCGTGGCGGGTGAGGATGCGCTCGACGAGGTCGTAGGGCCGCAGGAAATCGGTGCGGGCGTTCAGGTCGTCGAGCATCGCCAGCGTCTCGGGGAACCGGTCGCGAGCGGCGCGCAGCGCCTGCCAGAGGTAGGCGCGTTCGCCGCGTCCATGCGCCAGCGAGAAGAGATCCTTTTCCGAAAGTCCGAAAAGCGGCGAGCGCAGCGCCGTGGCGAGCGAGAGGTCGTCCTCGGGCGTGGCGAGGAAGGACAGCAGCGCACCGATGTCGCGCACCGCGAGTTCGGACATGACCTTGAGCCGGTCGGCACCGGCGATGGGCAGTCCCTCCTGCTTGATGGCGCGGATGATCTCGGAAAAGAGCGCCCCGCGCCGCCGCACGAGGATCAGGAAATCGCCCGCATGGGCCGGGCGCGTACGATAGTCGCCGCTGTTGCCGATCTCCTCGGGCAGGGGTGTGCCGACGGTCTGCCCGATGAAGTGCGCGATGCGGCGGGCGAGCACCACCTTGTGATGCGTCTCGCCCACGCGGTCCACGGGTTCGAACCATTCGGTCTCGTCCTTTTCCGCCTTCACCGGCGGCAGGTGCGGCCAGAGGTCCACGCGCCCCGGCATCGCCGCCTTGAAGGCGCGGTGCGTCTGGTCGGGCGAGAAACCGGACGGTTCGCGGCCCTCGAACGTACAGTCCACCAGACGCAGAATCGGCTCGGCCGAGCGGAAGCTGTAGTCGAGCTGCATCCGCGACAGCGGTGCTGCGCTGCGTTGCAGGCGTTCGGCGAAATCCTCGGCCATGCGGTCGAACTCGCGCGGGTCGGCGCCCTGGAAGGAGTAGATCGACTGCTTCTTGTCGCCCACCACGAAGATCGTCCGCCGCACGTCGGCCCGCGCGCCCTCGCCGCTGGTGAACTCGTGCGCGAGCCGGGCGATGACCTGCCACTGCACCGGCGCGGTGTCCTGCGCCTCGTCCACGAGGATGTGGTCGATGCCGCCGTCCAGCCGGAAGAGGACCCACTGCGCGACGGCATCGTCCGAGAGCAGGTCGCGCGCCCGGGTCACGAGGTCGTCGAAGTCGAGCCAGCCGCGCCGCATCTTCTCGGCCTCGTAGGCGGGCAGGAAGGCCTGCGCGAAGCGGTGCAGCGTCACCTCGCGCTCGGCGGCGGTGATCGCGAGGCGGGTCTCTCGGGCCTCCTCGACGCGAGCCGCAAGCTGCGCGAGCGCCTCGGCATCCGGTCCCAGCGCGGTCTTGCAGTCCTTGGTGATCGCGCGCGAGCTGACCGTGCCCGCCTGCGTGAGCAGCGCGTCTTCCAGCACCAGCAGCCCCTCGACGCCGGGGCCGGCGAACTCGGCGAGCTTGGCGGCGGTCTTCTGGTCTGTCGCCTTGCCCGCCTGCAGGATGGGCAGGGCGGTGGCGACGAGCTGACCCTCGCTGCCGAGGAAGACGCGGGCCAGCAGGTCTTCGCGGGTCACGCCGGCCACGCCGTAGGCCTCGCGGATCGCCTCCGGGTCGCGCGGCGGCAGGAAGGCGTCGCGATGGCCGCAGATCGCGCGCAGCAGCGGCTCGGGCGCCTCGGGCAGCTCGTCGGCCATGGCGCCGACGAGATGCGCCTGCGGCCCCTCGGCCAGCGCATCCAGCACCTCGGCGCGCAGGATCTCGGCGGCGCGATCCTCCATCTCGGCGAACTGCGGCGAGACGCCGGCCTCGAGCGGGAAGCGCCGTAGCAGGCTGGCACAGAAGGAGTGGATCGTCTGGATGCGCAGCCCGCCCGGCGTCTCGATGGCGCGGGCAAAGAGCGTGCGCGCCTCGGCCAGCCGGTCGGCGGGCAGCGGCCCGTCGAGGCCCAGCCCGCGCAGTTCCTCGGCCAGCGCGACGTCATCCTTCATCGCCCATTGCCCGAGACGGCGGAACAGGCGGTTCTGCATCTCGGTTGCGGCGGCCTTGGTGTAGGTCAGGCAGAGGATGTGCTCGGGCAGCACGCCGTCGAGCAGCAGCCGCGCCACGCGGTCCGTGAGCACGCGGGTCTTGCCGCTGCCCGCGTTGGCGGCAAGCCAGGTCGAGGCATCGGGCCGCGCCGCCTGGACCTGCCGTTCGCTGGCCTCGTCGCGCCTCATGACAGGTCCTCCCGGGTCGGCTCGTCGATCACGTCCCATTCGCCGAAGCGCGAGAGGTGGTCGTATTCCGCGCGGTCGTTCTCGCGCAGCAGCGCGGCGCGGGCGGTATAGCCCCGGTCAGGCTCGAACCACCGCTGGATCAGCTGCTCGAACTCGGCCCAGACCTGCGCCGCGGGCATCTCGTCCAGCGGTGCGGGCACCTCCTTCGGCGGGCTGCCGATCGAGACGAAGCGCGCGCGCTCGGTGTGGCGGGGCGCAAGGTCGGCGAAGGCGCCGTTCTCGACCATCGCGGCCTCGAGCAGGAGCTGCTTGTCGAAGTATTTCTGCTCGTTCGCGCTGGGCGCCTTGCCGGTCTTGTAGTCGTAGAGATGCGCGTTGCCGCGTTCGTCGATGTCGATGCGATCGGCCTGCCCGGTCAGCACGAAGCCCAGCGAGGGCAGCTCGCCGCGTCCCTTGACCTCGAAGTGGCGCGGCGCGGCCTCGGCCTGCCGGGCCTGCTCGGTGCGCACGAACCAGTCGGCGATCTTGCCCATGCGGGCCTGCCACAGGTGCCGCGTGACCGGCCAGGGCACCGTCTGCGGATCGCCGATCACCTCGGCGGCGAGCCGGGTCAGTGCCTCGGGCGAAAGCTGCGATGGGTCCGCGACCGTGTCCTTGACGAAGCGTTCCAGCACCGCGTGGCTGAGGATGCCGCGCAGCAGCGCGTCGGGTGCCCGTTGCAGCGGGTTGAGCGCCGAAAGCCGCAGCACGCGCTTGGCGTAGACGTGGAAGGGATCGCGGATCAGGTGCTTGATCTCGGTGACGCTGAGACGGCGGGGCCGCGCCTCGACAGGCGGCGCCGGCGAGGGGCGCGGTGCGGGCGGCGCCGTCACCGGCGCCTCGATCGCGCGCGCCCGGTCGAGCCAGAGCGCGCCTCGGCCGCGCATCGCCTCGAGCGCCTCGGGGCCCTGTTGGTCGGGCAGGCCGGTCATCAGGTTCATCAGCCGGTTCAGCCAGCGCGAGGGCACGGTCTCCGCGTCGTTGGATTTCAGCGCGCGGGTCAGCCAGACCTCGCGCGCGCCGGCCGCCTGCTGGAAGTCGTGCGCCGAGAGCCCGATCCGCCGCTCGGGCAGCAGCAGCCCCGCGTCGTGCCGCATCCGGCGGTTGAGCCAGGGATCGGCGCCGGGCAGTTCGGGCCAGCTTCCCTCGGTCAGCCCGGCAAGGATCAGCAGGTCGGCGCCCATCACCCGCGCCTCGAGCGTGCCCCAGATCAGGATGCCGGGATGCGGCGCGTCGGTTTCGCGCAGCTCGCCGCGTCCGATCACCGCCGAGAACAGGTCGGCGTAGTCGCGCGCGTCGAGATCGGTGCCGTGCTCGGCCTCCCGCCGCAGGGTCTCGACGGTCTGGTGCATCTTGCGCCCAGCCGCCGCCTGCCAGAGTTCCGAGGTGCCGGTCTGCGCGCCCTGCGCGATGGCTTCGGCGCGGGCGAGGTGATCGTCGAGCCACTCGGCCAGCGGCCGGGTGCCGTATCTCGGCGGCTGGCAGAAGCAGCGCGCGACCCAGTCGGCCCATGTGCCGAGGTCGCGCGCCTCGCCCCAGGCGACGATGCGCTCGGCCGTCGGGAAGGGCCAGCCCTTGCGCCGGATGTGCAGCTCCAGCTCGCGCGTGGCGAGCAGGTGGTCGTTGCGGCCGCCGGCGCTGTGGGTCAGCGGGTGCTTCAGCAGCGTGAGCAGCGCCTCGGCCGTGAGGTCGCGCTGTGCGAGCGCCGCGACGTGGCGCAGGAAGCGGCCCGGCGGTGTGAGCTGCAGCGGCGTGCCGGCGCTGTCGTCGGGCAGGATGTCCCAGCGGTCGAGCGCCGCCGTCACCTGCCGCGTCAGCATCCGGTCGGGCGTGATGAGCGCCGCCGTCTGCCCGTCCTCCGCCGCCTGCCGCAGGCGCAGCGCGATGGCCAGCGCCTCGTCCCGGGGGGCGGGCGCCTCGACCAGCGTGACGCCTTCGGTCGTCTGCACGAGGTCCGGCAGCTGCGGCCCCTCGCGGCGCCACTGGTCGGTGACCGGCGCGGGGCGCAGCGCGAGCGAGATCAGGCGGTTGCGGTCGGGCGCGGGGGCCGCCTCGTCGGTCCAGCGGGCGATGTCATCGGGTGCGACGCCAAGGTCGTGCATCAGGCGGGCAAAGCGGAACTGGGGGTGATCCTCGCCCGAGAGCGCGTCGGTCAGGCCGCTCCAGACCTGCGCCGGCTGGTCGAAGTCGTAGCCCGGCAGCACCACGGCGCCCTGCGGCAGCCTGGATATGGCGCGCATCAGCCGGTTGGTCGATCCGCGCGAGCCGGTGGAGCCCGCGAGGATCACGGGGTGCTCGGGCGGATCGCTCTCCCAGCTTTCGAGCAGGCGGTCCAGCGCCAGCCGGCGCAGCGCGGTCTCGTCGGGCGAGTCGTCGCCGGCCTCGAAATAGCGCTGCACGATGTTCAGGAAGCTCAGCGCGCGCTGCCAGTGGCCGGATTCGTCGCTCACGTCGAGCGAGGCGATACGCTCGGGCGAGACGCCCTCGTCCTGCATCTCGTCCATCAGCGTGGCGAGGCTGTCGGCAAGGTCGAAGAGCGCCGTGCGCGGGGCCAGGTCGGGCTGCTGGTCCAGCAGTTTCGACACCAGTTCGGTCAGTTCCAGCCGCCGCCGCAGGCCCGAGACGGGCTCGGGCAGGTCGGCCAGCGCCACCGGATCGCCAAGCGCCGTCAGCAGGCGGACGCGCGGCAGCAGGCAGGCCGGGCCTTCGTCGAAGAGCGCCTTCACCCGCCGCGCCATGCGGCTTGTGTTCACGATCAGCTCGACGCGGGCCATGGCCTCGGGCGGCTGGCCCGCCATGCGTTCGCGCAGCCCGTTCACCAGCGCGGCGGGAAAGTCCACGCCCGGCGGCAGGGCGAAGAGGCGCGGGCCGGGGGCGGGGTCAAACATGGTCGGCCAGCATCGCCTCGGCCAGCGCGATGCCCTCGGGGTGGCCCACGTCGCACCAGTGACCGCCGTAGGGCTGGCCGAAGAGCCGGCCCTCGGCGGCCATCTCGCTCCAGACCATGTTCAGCGAGAAGACCGCGTCGGACACGCCCGCCAACCGGTCGGTGCGCAGGATCTGCGCGCCGGTGTAGATCATGTCGCCGCCGCGGCTCAGCCTTCCGTCGCTTCCGAGGGTAAAGTCGCCGCCGCCCTTCCGGCCCACGGCCTGCGCGGGCGGCACGCAGAGCAGCAGCGCGTCCATGCGGTCGGGGTCCCAGGCCTGCGCCAGCGCGCTCAGCGGGTTCGGCCCGGCCCAGACCGCGTCGGTGTTGAGCGTGAAGACAGGGTTCGCGTCCAGCAGCGGCAGCGCGGCGCGCAGGCCGCCGCCGGTGTCGAGGATCTCGGGCGCTTCGCGCGACAGGGCCACGCCGGTTCCATCGAGATGCGCGGCAAGCTGGTCGGCGCGGTAATGCGCGTTGGCGACCACGCGCGACGCGCCCGCGTCCTCGGCCAGGGCGCGGGCGTGGTCGATCAGCGGTCGTCCGGCGACCGGGATCAGCGGCTTGGGCCGGTCGGCGGTGAGGGTGCCCATCCGGGTGCCGAACCCGGCGGCGAAGAGCATCAGGGCGTCGGGCATGGGGACTTGAGCCTTTGCAGCGTGACGGGATCGGGCGGCGGAAGCGCGTCCTGCAGGATCGCGGCCACGGGCGCAAGCGCCGGGTGGCGCAGGTCGTGCTGCAGGTGGCCCCAGACGCGCGGGATCAGGTCGATGTAATGCGGCTTGCCCCGCGTCGCGGCGAGCCGGGCAAAGACGCCGAGGATCCGAAGGTTGCGCTGGGCGCCCAGCACCGCGAGCGCCGCACGGAACGGCGCTTCCTCGCGACCCGTGGCCTCGAGGTAGTGCCGGATGCAGGCCTCGGCCGTGGCGGGGGCGACGTCGCGGCGGGCATCCTCGATCAGCGAGACCAGATCGTAGGCCGGATGCCCCTGCAGAGCGTCCTGGAAATCGAGCAGCCCGGCGCGGGCGTGGCCTCTGCGGTCCGGCAGCCAGAGGATGTTTTCCGCGTGGTAGTCGCGCAGCACAATGACACTGGTGTCGTTCGCATGCGTCGTCAGGACCGCGTGTAAGGCCGCGATGCAAGCGTCGCGCGCACCGGGCGCCGGGCGGCCGGCACCGCCAGCGTAGCAGTCGAAGGCAAGGTCCGTGGCCTCGGCAAGCTGCGCGGGCGTGGCGCGCGGCAGGTCTGCGGGCGGGGCATGGCCGTGCAGCGCGACCAGCGCCTCGGTTGCCGCGCGGTAGAGCCGGGTTTCCGTTCCGGCATCCGTCGCCAGCCGGGCGATCAGCCCGTCGCCCAGGTCCTCGAGCAGCAGGCCGTCCGACGCCTCGGCCAGCACGCGCGGGGCGCTGAGGCCCAGCGACAGCAGGTGCTGCGCCAGCCGCGCGAAAAGCGCCACGTCGCCCTCGGGGTCCTGCATGAGGATCGCTGTTTCGTCCCCGCGTCGCAGCCGCCAGTAGCGCCGGGCCGAGGCATCTCCCGCCAGCGGTTCGGCCGTCGCATCGGCCCAGGGTGTTCCGGTCAGGATGTCGCTCATGCGGCCAGCGGCGGGATGACGCCGTCCCAGCGTGGGTCGGTCCAGGCGGCCTCGAGACGGCGCGCGTCCTCGTCCTCGCCGGCGGTGAAATGCAGCGAGAGCGCCTCGGGCGGCGCCAGTTCGCCCAGGCGGTCGGGCCATTCCACGAGGCAGATCGCCGTCTCGAAGGCCTCGAAGAGGCCCAGCTCCTCGACCTGGTCCGGATCGCCGAGCCGGTAGAGATCGGCATGCCAGACCTCGCCCGCCGGGGTGTCGTAGCTCTGCACCAGCGTGAAGGTGGGCGAGGGCACGTCCTCGGGCATCTCCTGCAGGGCCTGGATCAGGCAGCGGGCGAAATGCGTCTTGCCGGCGCCGATCTCGCCGGAGAGCAGCAGCACGTCGCCGGGGCGCAGCCCGGGTGCCAGGGCCGCGGCAAGGGCGCAGGTGTCTTCGGGAGAGGCGAGCGTGAGCGCGGCGCGGGGCGGTGACATGGGCGCAAGATACCCGCGCCGCGCCGCGAGGCAAGCATCCATCAGATCCGCGCGTGCCGGACCTCGGTCACCGGGACCGGCAGGCCCGGCTGGCGCGAGAATCGCACCAGCGTCGCGCCGCCGGTGATGGGCTCGATCCGGCAGATCACGGTCTCGCCGCCGTGCGTCTCGAGTGTCGCGTCCCAGGAGGCGCGGTCGCGCAGGGTCAGCACGAACTCGCGCAGGTCGGGCCAGATCGGCGAGGGCTTGCAGGCCGCCTTCCATTCGAGCGACGCCTCGGCGATGGTGATGTCGGTGACCGCGCTTTCGGGATCGCTCTCCCACATCTCGCGGTAGGCCTCGTTGCAGAAGGTCAGCACGCCGGTCTGCGAAAAGAGCGCGACAGCGTCGTCGATGCAGTCGAGCACCGCCTGCGTGACCTCGATCTCCTGCCGGAAATGGCGGGTGAGGGCGATCTCGGCGCTGATGTCCTCGAACAGGAAGGCGATCCCGCCGTCGGGATGGGGCCGCCCGGTGACGCGGTAGGTCAGCCCCGAGGGCAGGTTCCAGGTCTCGGTATAGAGGTCGCTGCTGGCGGCGGCGATGAGCTCGGACAGCTTCTCGCGCCAGTTGGCGTAGTTCTTGGGTTCCGGCATCTGGCGCTGTTCGCGCATCATGTCGAAGAAGCTGAGCAGGTTGGGCCGTCCGCTGAGGAATTCCGCCGTGAGCTGCGTGAGATCGACCAGTGCCGGATTGAACAGCACGAGGCGGAGGTCCTTGTCGAAGATGGCCAGCCCGATGGGCAGGTGCGCGAAGATGCGGGTCAGGGTCTGCAGGAAGTTGCGCTGCGAATTCTCGGAGTCGACGACCGCGTCGATGTCCAGCGCGAAGTGCATCAGCCCGCCCGGAACGCGGTGGGAATGAACCTCGAACCACATCCGCTGCGGGGCGTCCCGGTCACCGAGGCTGACGCGCGCGACCTGCGGCTCGTTGCCATCGGCCGGGATAATCTCGAAGGGCGACGCGGCGTCCTCGGCGGCGGTGCCGAGCTGCTGGCAGATGTCGTCGTAGGCTGGGTTGCGCCAGACGACGCGGCCCGCCTCGTCGGTCTGCCAGATCGGGCAGGGCGCATGGGCCATGGCAAGCTTCAGGCGGTCGAACTCCGCGCGATCGGCGCGCATGCGCAGCCACTCGCCGGGGCAGATGCGCCGCGTCTCGACCTCCAGCCGCAGGGCAGGGCCATCAGGCTGCATCCGCATCTGGATGTCGCGATCTCCGCTCGCGGACAGGGTGGCGCGGCGTGTCGGCGGCCGGTCCGGCAGCGGGCCGAATATGGGAGCCAGCGCATTGCGCACGTCGGTCCAGTCGAGCGTTTCGCCCTCGGCGCTGTCCAGCAGCCGCCGGGCCGAGCGCGTGGCATCGCGCACTTTTCCGTCCTCGACGAGGAGGGTGGTCCGCTCTTCGGAGGGGGTGGCATGGCCGTGCCGCAGACGGTCGCGGCCCTCGCTTCGGAAGACCAGCCATGCCCCGAGAATGGAGGCCAGTCCCGCCCCCGCACCGATACTTACTGCAACGATCACGTCCACCTTGTGCTCACCGCAAACCTACTCGTCAGCCGTCTAACGTCGGTATGTGGTAATGGTTAATCATCCGTTAACCTCGCGGCGCACGGGCGGAAGATCCCACGTCCGCACGATGCGCGTATTGCGGGTCAGATCTCGATGGGGCGGTTCTCGCCCAGACCCTGACCCGCGGGCTCCGGGTCCGGCGCGATTTCGTGCCTTGGCCAGGCGACCTCGACGATGGCGCCGCGCGGGGTGCCGCGCCGGGTATCCTCGAAGGGGTCCGCGCCGTTGGCGAAGCTCAGCTCGGCGCCGGTGCGTTCCAGCAGTGTCTTGGCGATGAAGAGCCCGAGCCCCATGCCCTCGTAGCCGGGGCGTGCCCCGCGCTCGCCCTCGCCGCGCCGCCGGCGCACGAAGGGGTCGCCGATGCGGCCGATCAGGTGCGGCGGAAAGCCCTGGCCGTCGTCGATGATGCGGATCGAGACCGTCCCGTCGCTCCAGGTCGCCTCGATCCAGACGGCGCTGCGGGCGAAATCGACAGCGTTCTGGATCAGGTTGCGCAGCCCGTGGATGACCTCGGGACGGCGCAGGATCTGCGGCTGCGCGCCGTCGTCTTCGGGCGGCAGAGTCTGCTCGATGTGGATCTGCTTGCCGCGGTTCTCGTGCGGCTCGGCCGCCTCGCGGATGACCTCTGTGAGCGGCGCGCGCCGCATGTGCAGGTCGTCCTTGCCGGCGCGGCCCATCGACCGGAGGATGTCGCGGCAGCGGTCGGCCTGCGCGCGGATCAGCATCGCGTCCTCGCGCAGCTCGGGGCGGTCGTCGAGTTCCTCGGCCAGCTCCGCCGAGGTGAGCTTGATCGTCGCGAGCGGTGTGCCCAGTTCGTGCGCCGCCGCGGCCACCACGCCGCCCAGGTCGTTGAGCTTCTGCGCACGCGCCAGCGCCATCTGCGTCGCGGCCAGCGCGTCGGACATGGCGTTCATCTCGCGCGTGATGCGGCGGGAATAGACGGACTGGAACAGCAGCGCGATGGTGATCGCGGTCCACTGCCCGAAGACGAAGATATCGGGCACGCGCAGCAGCACCCCGTCCTGCGTGCGCAGCGGCAGGTGAAAGACCACCATCATCGTGATGAGCGCGAAGGCGGTGATGTTGAGGATGACGGTCGAGCGCAGCGAAAGCGCCGCCGCCGAGATCGTCACCGGGGCAAGGACCAGCAGCGAGAAGGGATTGTGCAGCCCGCCGGTCAGGAACAGCAGGAAGCACAGCTGCAGCAGGTCGAACATGACCATGAGGAAGTTCTCGGCTTCCGAGAGGCGCTTGTTCTCGGGAAAGACGAACATGGCCACGAGGTTGCCGATGACCGCGACCCCGACGGCGAGGTAGCAGAGCCCCAGCTCGAGCTGCAGATCGTAGAGCGTGCGGGCCACGACGATGGCGGTGATCTGCCCGGTGATGGCGAACCATCGCAGCAGGATCATCGTGCGCAACCGGATGAAGTTGCTGCGCTGGTGTTCCCCCAGCAGTCCCAGATCGGCCTGGCTCATCTGCGCGCTTTCGTCACTTGATCCGCTCGGGGCAATTGTTAGGTATACGGCGCGTCGCGCGCAAACCCTGTGCGCTCCCTTGATCCCGGAGATTCCTCATG
Organism: Salipiger mucosus DSM 16094; assembly: GCF_000442255.1. Taxonomy (GTDB): domain Bacteria; phylum Pseudomonadota; class Alphaproteobacteria; order Rhodobacterales; family Rhodobacteraceae; genus Salipiger; species Salipiger mucosus. The sequence goes on from NZ_KE557275.1 coordinate 353,789, forward strand.
CGCTGGTTCGCAGCCCTCGCCGCCGCCCTCGTCCTTGTCGTGCTGGCCGGCGGTGCCTGGTTTCTCTGGCGCCCTGCGGGGAACTCGGCGGATCGCTTCGATCCCTGCCGCGCCACCGCCATTGCCGGCGGGTCCGATCAGATCGGCGGGCCCTTCGAACTCGTGAACGCGCAGGGCGAGACGGTCACGGACGAAGAGGTGATCACCAAGCCAACGCTGATGTACTTCGGCTACACCTTCTGCCCGGACGTCTGCCCGCTGGACACCGTGCGCAACGCCGACGCGGTCGACCTGCTGCAGGATCGCGGCCACGACGCGCAGACGGTCTTCGTCTCGATCGACCCGGAGCGCGACACACCCGAGGTGGTGGGCGACTTCGCGGACAACATCAGCGAGGACATGATCGGGCTGACCGGCTCGCCCGAGCAGATCAAGGCCGCGAGCCAGGCCTACCGGACCTACTACAAGAAGAACGACACCGGCGACGAATACTACCTCATGGACCATTCGACCTTCACCTACCTGGTCGTGCCCGGGGAGGGATTCCTCGACTACCTGCGCCGCGACCTGTCGGCTGAAGAGGCGGCCGACCGTGCTGCCTGCTTCCTCGACCGTCTGTGATCGACCCGACGCCGCGTCGGAATCGACGTCGGCGTGAACTCGCCTAGTTTGACCGCATGCAAGGGGCAGGATATGACCCTTGCCACGCGGCAAACCGGATTGGGAGATTGCGGGTGGCGGACCAGACCATGGATGAGCTCGGCGACGACCGGACGTTGTTGCTGGTGGATGACGACGAGCCGTTCCTGCGTCGCCTCGCCAAGGCGATGGAAAAGCGCGGCTTCGAGGTCGAGACCGCCGACTCGGTCGCCGGCGGCACCGCCGTCGCAACGGCCCGCCCGCCCGCCTTCGCGGTGATCGACCTGCGGCTCGAGGATGGCAACGGTCTCGACGTGGTCGAGGTCTTGCGCGAGAAACGTCCCGACAGCCGGATCGTGGTGCTGACGGGCTACGGCGCCATCGCCACGGCCGTCGCGGCGGTCAAGATCGGCGCAACCGACTACCTGTCGAAGCCGGCCGATGCCACCGACATCATCAACGCGCTGTTGTCGCGCGGCGACGACCTGCCGCCGCCGCCGGAGAACCCCATGAGCGCCGACCGGGTGCGCTGGGAGCACATCCAGCGCGTCTACGAGCTGTGTGACCGCAACGTCTCGGAAACGGCGCGGCGGCTCAACATGCACCGGCGCACGCTGCAGCGCATCCTCGCGAAACGCAGCCCGCGCTGAGCGCGGTCACAGGTCGTAGCGCTTGAGCACCTTGTCCACGACCATGCCGTCGGCCATCATGTAGCCGTCGATGCGGCCGTAATCCTCGAAGCCCCGGCTCTGGTAGTAGGCCAGCCCGCCGGCGTTGTCGGCGCGGATCTCGGCATTGATCCAGGCATAGCCGGCGGCGCGCGCGGCCTCCTTCGTCGCCTCGAAGAGTTTCGACCCGATGCCCAGCCCGGTGCGGCCGCGCCGGGCGAAGGTCGCGATCTGGCCCACGGTCTCGCCGTGCTCGCGGTGCGGCTCGATCCATTGGAAGCCCAGGATCTCGCCCGCCGCATCCTCGGCCACGTGCCAGATCGAGCGCGGATCGGCCTCCATCCAGCCCAGAAGCGTCTCCCGCGCGACCGGTTCGGTCAGAGCGGTGGTGCCGCCCTCGGCGATGATCTCGTTCAGCAGCTCGGCCATGGGACGGGCGTCGAGCGGGCCTGCGCGGCGGGTCAGGATCTCGGTCATGGCAATTGCTCCAGCAGCTCGGTGTGGCGCGCGGTGAAGGCGCGGCGCACCTCGACCGGGGGGCGCAGGTGGATGTCGAGGCCCTCGGTCAGCTCGGGCGCGGGGCGGCCGAAAAAGCGCGTGGCCTCGGTCTCGGTGAAGCCGGCGATCTGCGTCGCCTCCATCCAGGCGCTGACCGAGTCGGCGCGCTTGATGCGTTTCTTCAGCGTGGGCGGTGTCAGCGCGGGCAGGCCGAAGCGGATGTGGATCGCCGCCGAGAGCCGCTTGTCGAGCTCGCCGTATTCCGGTCCGACGGCGGCCTTCACCGGCGAGATCATGTCGCCGATGACGTATTCCGGCGCGTCGTGCAGCAGCGCCGTGAGCCGGTCGGCCGCGCCGGCCCGCGGCCACATGCGCGAAAACAGCGCCTCGACCAGCAGCGAGTGCTCGGCCACCGAGTAGGGATAATCGCCTCGCGTCTGCCCGTTCCAGCGTGCGACGAAGGCGAGGCCGTGGGCGATGTCCTCGATCTCGATGTCGACCGGCGTCGGGTCGAGCAGGTCGAGCCGGCGGCCCGAGAGCATCCTTTGCCAGGCGCGGGGCTTTTTGCGGGAAGACGGCATGCGGGCTCCGTGGTGCGACGGCGCAATGAGCTAGCGGGCGCAGGCGCAGCTGTAAAGCCGTCCCGGCGGAGCCATGCCCGGGGCCGACCGTGACGCAGGGTCAATGGACCGCCCCCTTTCGCGCCGTTTCCCCGGAGCGAACTGCCTGTTCCCACGGCAGGCCGCGATGCGCGTTGCCTGACAAATCGGCTGGTGGTATCTGCGCACCAACGTTTCCAACAGGACTGGAGCACTGCAGCATGGCAGAGGACTACATCGTCAAGGACATCGCGCTGGCCGGATTCGGGCGCAAGGAGCTGGACATCGCCGAGACCGAGATGCCGGGCCTGATGGCCTGCCGGGCGGAATTCGGCGAGGAAAAGCCCCTCAAGGGCGCCAGGATCGCCGGCTCGTTGCACATGACGATCCAGACCGCCTGCCTGATCGAGACCCTCGTGGCGCTGGGCGCCGAGGTGCGCTGGGCGTCCTGCAACATCTTCTCGACGCAGGACCACGCTGCGGCCGTGATCGCCGAGGGCGGCACGCCGGTCTTCGCCGTGAAGGGCGAGACGCTCGAGGAATACTGGGACTACTGCGACCGGATCTTCCAGTTCGGCGGCGAGGACGGCACCGCCAACATGATCCTCGACGACGGCGGCGATGCCACGCTCTACATCCTGCTGGGCGCACGCGTCGAGGCCGGCGAGACCGACCTCATCGAGGTGCCCACGAGCGAAGAGGAGACCTGTCTCTTCGCCCAGATCAAGAAGCGCCTCGCCGCGAGCCCCGGCTGGTTCACCAAGCAGCGCGACGCGATCAAGGGCGTTTCCGAGGAGACCACGACGGGCGTGCATCGCCTGTACGAGCTGCAGAAGAAGGGTCTGCTGCCCTTCCCGGCGATCAACGTGAACGACAGCGTCACGAAGTCGAAGTTCGACAACAAGTACGGCTGCAAGGAATCGCTCGTCGACGGCATCCGCCGCGCGACCGACACCATGATGGCCGGCAAGGTCGCCGTGGTCTGCGGCTACGGTGACGTGGGCAAGGGTTCGGCCGCCTCGCTGGCCGGCGCCGGCGCGCGCGTGAAGGTCACCGAGAGCGACCCGATCTGCGCCCTGCAGGCGGCGATGGACGGCTTCGAGGTCGTGACCCTCGAGGACGTGATCGACCAGGCCGACATCTTCATCACCACGACCGGCAACAAGGACGTGATCCGCATCGACCACATGCGCGCGATGAAGGACATGGCGATCGTCGGCAACATCGGCCACTTCGACAACGAGATTCAGGTCGCGGCGCTGAAGAACCACAAGTGGACCAACATCAAGGACCAAGTGGACATGATCGAGATGCCCTCGGGCTCGCGCATCATCCTGCTGTCCGAAGGCCGCCTGCTGAACCTCGGCAACGCCACCGGCCACCCGTCCTTCGTGATGTCCGCCTCCTTCACCAACCAGGTGCTGGCGCAGATCGAGTTGTGGAAGAACGGCGGCGAGTACGAGAACCAGGTCTACATCCTGCCCAAGCACCTCGACGAGAAGGTCGCGCGCCTGCACCTCGAGCGCATCGGCGTGAGGCTGACCCAGCTTTCGCCCGAGCAGGCCGCCTACATCGGCGTCTCGCCCGAGGGCCCGTTCAAGCCGGAACACTACCGCTACTGAGGCATCCTCGCGCCTGTACATTCCGAAGCCGGCCCCGCGGGGCCGGCTTTTTCCTTTGTGGCCGGTCGTCGTCGGCAGAGTTGCGCCTGTGCCGGGCCCGGTGTCGCATAACGGTGGCGTAGCCCGCTCTTGACGGCTAGGAGGGGGAAACAACAAGGCGGGACCGAATCGCGCCGAAACCGAGCAGAGGCAGAGACTCCGACGTGCAAGCCAATGTCGCGAGCGGCCGGGGCGACTCCGTCGTTTCGACCGTCAAACCCATCCAGTTCCGCGGGCGGTTCCTGACCGCAGTCGCGGTCCGCGTCTCCGGCCCCCCGGACGACGATTTCGTCGAATTCCTCGATTTCCGTCTCGACCAGACGCCGAATTTCTTCGTCGATGCGCCGGTGGTGCTCGACCTCGCGCTGGCCGAGGACCGCGTCGGTCCCGACGACGTGCGGCGGCTGATCGAGACGCTGCGCGCGCGCAAGCTGGCCGTCTTCGGAGTGCAGGGCGCGAGCGAGGCGCAGCGCATCCAGGCCGAGGCGATGGGCCTCATCACCGTGACCGGCGGGCGCGACGCGCCGCTGCGCAGCACCGAGCGGCAGACCCGTTCCGCCGCGCCGGCCAAGGCGCCCGTGCTCAAGAACCGGATCATCACGCGGCCGGTGCGCTCGGGGCAGATGGTGGTGGCCGAGGACGGCGACCTGACCGTGATCGGGCCCGTCAGCTCGGGCGCCGAACTGGTCGCGCGCGGTAGCATCCACGTCTATGGCCGGCTGCGCGGCCGCGCCATGGCGGGCGCGCACGGCGACGAGACCGCCCGGATCTTCTGCCAGAACCTTGACGCCGAGCTCTTGGCGGTCGCGGGGCTCTACCGCACCAGCGAGAACCTCGGCGATGCGCATCGTAACCAGCCCGTGCAGGTGTTTCTCGAGGACGAGCGGCTGCGTGTCGAACCGCTCTGATCCGCGACCGAACCAAAGGAGCCGTAAGTGAGCAAAGTCATCGTCGTCACGTCCGGGAAGGGCGGGGTGGGCAAGACCACCTCGGCCGCCGCCATAAGTGCCGGACTTGCCAAGCAGGGTCACAAGACCGTCGTCATCGATTTCGACGTGGGCCTGCGAAACCTCGACATGATCATGGGGTGCGAGCGCCGCGTGGTCTTCGATTTCATCAACGTGATCCAGGGCGACGCCAAGTTGAAGCAGGCGCTCATCAAGGATCGTCGGCTCGAGAACCTGTCGGTTCTGCCGACCTCGCAGACGCGCGACAAGGACGCGCTGACCCGCGAGGGCGTGGGCAAGGTGCTGGACGAGCTGCGCGAGGAGTTCGACTACATCGTCTGCGACAGCCCCGCCGGGATCGAGCGCGGCGCGCAGCTGGCGATGTACTATGCCGACGAGGCGGTGCTGGTGACCAATCCCGAGGTCTCCTCGGTGCGTGACAGCGACCGCATGCTGGGCCTGCTGAACAGCAAGACCCGCCGCGCCGAGGAAGACGGCGCCGAGCCGATCAACGCGCACCTCCTGCTGACGCGCTTCGACCCCAAGCGCAGCGGCGACGGCGAGATGATGACCGTCGAGGACGTGCTCGAGATCCTCGCGATCCCGCTGCTGGGCGTGATCCCCGAAAGCCCTGCGGTGCTGCGCGCCTCGAACGAGGGCGTGCCGGTGGTCATGGGCGACAAGTCGCGCGCGGCGACCGCCTACGAGGAAGCCGTGGCACGGCTGACCGGCGAGCAGATCGAGATCAGGATCGAAGGCGAGGATCGTCCGGGCTTCTTCCAGCGGATCTTCGGACGCACGGCATGAGCATGTTCGGTTTCAACTTCAGATCCCGCAAGGCGAAGTCGGCCCAGACTGCCAAGGACCGGCTGCAGATCCTGCTGGCGCACGAGCGCGGCACGGAGGGGTCCGGGTCGGGGCCGGACTACCTGCCGCTGCTGCAGCGCGACATCCTCGCCGCAATCAAGAAGCACGTCCATGTCGAGGGCGACGCCGTCGACATCCGCATGGAGCGCGAGGACGACATCTCGAGCATCGAGATCAACATAGACCTGCTCAAGCAGGCCGCGCGCGCGGATTGAAAGCGACATCCCGCCGGTCACTGCGCCGGCGGGAACCGGCTTGGTGCATATGCGGAATCTGGCGGTGGCCTGCCGGATTCCCCCGATCGGGCCCCTCGCCGGAACGACGGGGCCCGCAATCCTCTTATCCGGGTATCGAACGACCGATAACCATCCGATGGAGGATCAGATGAAACTGAGCAAACTCACGACCGGCGCGGCCCTGGCAGCACTTCTTGCAGGCGGCGCGCTCGCGCAGGACAGCAGCGGCACCGCGAACGAGTCCGGGACGTCGGGCATGGCGGCGGAGACCGTGCCCGAGGGCGACGAGATGGCATCGGGCAACAGCGCGCCCGCAGTCTTCACCAGCATCGAGGAAATGACCGTCGGCGACGTGCTCGACATGACCGCCTTCGACCCGGAGGGCAACAAGATCGCCGAGGTCGACTACGTGGTGATGAACGAGGGCGTGCCCTCGGCCGTGCTGGGCATCGGCGGCTTCCTTGGCCTTGGCGAATACACCGTGGCGCTGCCGCTTTCGGATTTCGACCTGAACGACGAGGGCAACGCCCTGGTGCTCCCCTCCGACAAGGAGACGCTGAAGGAGCAGCAGGAATTCGATGAATCCGGCGTCGAGAGCATCGACGAGGAGGTCACCGTCGCCCAGCTGATGGAAGAAGCCGGCGGGTCGGACAGTGAGTCTGATGCCGGGTCGGACGATGCGCAGGCATCGGGTGATGCGGCATCCTCGGGCGGCGAGTCCGGTTCCGGCGATGCAGCCGAGAGCGGCGACGAGATGGATGCCGAGTCCAGCGGCTCCGAGGCTGGCGGCGAGGCCGAGGCCGAAGGCGACGCCGAGATGACCACCGAGGGTGACGCCGAAGCAACGACCGAAGGCGACGCGGACGCGAGCGCCCAAGGTGACGCCGAAATGACGACCGAGGGCGATGCCGAGGCGACGACCGAGGGCGACACCGAAGCAGGCGCCGAGGCGGATGCCGAGGGCGATGCCGAAATGTCGACGGAAGGTGACGCCGAAGGCGACGCCGAGATGACCACGGAAGGCGAAGCCGAAACCGAGGAATCGCAGTAACCTGCGCGCTTCCCTCGGGAGCTTTACAACAGGGGCGCGGCCGGCAGGTCGCGCCCCTTTCCATGCGCCGGAGGCATGATCCAGTCCCGGCGAACGACTAGCCGGCGACTTCGGCGTCCGGAGCGGGGCCCGGGCTGCCTTCGCCCTCGTTGCGCCTGAGCGGAGAGCCGTGGCGACCGCTGACGGGTGGCGCCTCGTGGTACGAGGTCCGTTTCCATGCGGAATGACGGCGCAGGGCGAGGATGTCGTCGATCTCGTCGGGGGAGAGGCCCTCTGCCACCAGTCCCTCGCGCCCAAGGCCGCGGTCCATCCCGTCCATTACCCGGTCGACGATGGCATAGTCGTGCCCGATTCCGAACTCGTCGGTCACGCCCTTGGCCATGTCGGGCGACGGGACCTGCCCGCGGATCTCCTCGGGCAGGTCGAGGGCCTCGGCCAGTTGCCGGACCTGGGTCTTGAAGAGGCCGGACAGGGGCTGCACGGGCAGATCGTCGATGCCGTACTTGACGAACCATCCGACTTCGAATTCCGAGAGGTTCGCGGCGCCGATCAGGCTGAGATTGCGCCACGACGCCTCGTTCTCGAGGTGCGTGCGGCGAAACACGTGGCGCGCGCGGAAGCCGGCATCGAGCCTGGCGATCGTCATCCGGAACATCAGGCGCTTCCACCAGGGGTGCAGGGGCTTCCCGCCGCCGTCCTTCAGCGAGGAGAGGAACGGGTTCTCGCCGCACACCGCGCGATAGATCGAGACGCTGAGCCGCGCGACCACGGACGATATCTCGAGCGCCTTCAGGAAGAGCGGCGCGTAGACGCCGCGCGCGCGCATCTCGGCGGTGATATCGCGCACCTTCAGCTCCGTCCCGAGCCAGTCAGCCATGATCTTCGCCCGTCTCACGGTGTCGGGAGAGCTGACGCGGTCCGGCAGGGTGACGAGGTAGACGGACCCGGGTCCGACCGCGCGGACCGCCAGCGTTGCGAGCACCGAGCTGTCGAGCCCGCCGCTCATCCCCATGAGGACCCCGTGGGTGGCGTCCCGGGTCACGATGCCCGAGATGTAGTTGCATATTTCGCGGATCGCCGCGTCGGTATCGATGCGCAGATCGAGCCCGTCGCGGGGAGGGGAAGCTGGTGCGATCACCGCCGGTCATCCTTGCTGAAGGACGCTCGGGACGTCCTGCCGGCGAGGGTAGCGCAGCGGCGCTCCGGGCTCATTGACGGGGCTCAACGGAGCCGGGCGCAAGCCGCATGGTCCGACGCAAAAGGGGCGCGACCATTTGGCCGCGCCCCTTCGGTGTCGGTGCAGAACGCTCGTCAGCTCTTGAAGCGCTTGATCTCACCCGACCTCAGCCGCGAGACGTAGCTCTCGAGTTCGCGCTTCACGATCGGCATGAGGAAGTAGAGCGCGATCACGTTGACCACCGCCATCGAGAACAGCATCGCGTCCGAGAAGTCGATGACCGGGCCAAGGTTGGCCGAGGCGCCGATGATGATGAAGAGGCAGAAGATCACCTTGAACGTGGTCTCCTTGGCCGCACCCTCGCCCAGAAGATAGGTCCAGGCCTTCAGGCCGTAGTAGCTCCACGAGATCATCGTCGAGAAGGCGAAGAGCACCACCGCGATGGCCAGCATCGCCGGGAACCACGAGAAGGCCCGCGCATAGGCGGCGGAGGTCAGTTCCACGCCCGCGACCTCGCCCTCGGTCGAGATGCGGCCCGCCTCGGAGTTCCAGACGTAGAGGCCGGTCTCGGGGTCGATGTTCAGCACCCCGGTGATGACGATGACCAGCGCGGTCATGGTGCAGATCACGACGGTGTCGATGAAGGGTTCGAGCAGGGCGACGTAGCCCTCGGTCACCGGCTCCTTGGTGCGCACCGCGCTGTGCGCGATGGCGGCCGAGCCGATGCCCGCCTCGTTCGAGAAGGCCGCGCGCCGGAAGCCCTGGATCAGCGCCCCTGTGAAGCCGCCGAGCACGCCCAGCCCGGTAAAGGCGCCCATGAAGATCTGGCCGAAGGCCCAGCCGATCATGTCGAAGTTCATCAGCAGGATGATGACCGAGACGATCACGTAGAAGATGCCCATGAAGGGCACGACCTTTTCGGTCACCTGGGCGATGGACTTGATGCCGCCCACGATCACGATGAAGGTCACCCCGGCGAGAAGCAGGCCGGTGATCCAGCCCGGGTATTCGCCCAGCACGCCGGACAGCTGCGCATGCGCCTGGTTGGCCTGGAACATGTTGCCGCCGCCGAGGGCGCCGAGGATGGTGAAGATGCAAAACAGGATCGCGAAGATCTTGCCGCCGGGCAGGCCGCGTTCGCTGAAACCCTTGGTCATGTAGTACATCGGGCCGCCCGAGACGCGGCCGTCGGGATACTCGTTGCGGTATTTGACGCCGAGCGTGCACTCGGTGAACTTGGTCGCCATCCCGAAGAGGCCGGCGACGATCATCCAGAAGGTCGCGCCCGGTCCGCCGATGCCCACGGCCACCGCGACGCCCGCGATGTTGCCGAGGCCGACCGTGCCGGATAGCGCGGTTGCCAGCGCCTGGAAGTGGCTGACCTCGCCCGCGTCGTCGGGGTCGGAGTAGTCACCCTTCACCAGTGCGATGGAATGCGTGAAGCCGCGCAGCTGGATGGCCCCGAAGTAGAAGGTGAAGACCAGCGCGGCGACCACGAGCCAAAGCGCGATCCACGAGAAGTTGGTGCCGGGAAGGTCGGCGAAGATCAGCGAGACATACCAGCCGGTGTAGTCGGCGAAGATGGTGTTGATGGTCTCGTCGATGCCCTGTGCGGCGGCCTGCACCGGCAGGAGCGCGGCAAGTGGCGCCGCGAGGTAGGCTTTGCGATATGACATGGAAACAGGCTCCTTGGCTCAGGGCACGATGACGAGGGGAACGGGCGAGATCTGCGCCAGCCCCATCGGGACCGATCCGAAGACCCGTGCCGCGACGGACTGCGAACCCGAGCGGCCGACGAAGATCATTCCGGCGCCGGCCTTGCCGGCCTCTTCGACGACAAGCTCGACCACGTTGCCGTAGCGGATGACGCATTCCGCCTCGATCCCGGCGGCCTTTACCTTGTCCAGCGCCGGGCCGGTCACGTCCGAGCGTGCGCGCTCGATCTCCTTGGCACGCCGGCCGTGGCGCTCTTCGAGCTCTTCCGGTGTCAGGAAGGAATAGGGCGACCACTCGAGAACGTGGACGAGTAGCAGCGTGGCGCCCTCGACGGCGGCGCGCTGCATGGCGTAGCCAAGAACGCCAGGATCGTCCTGGGCACCCTCGTAGGCCACGACAAAGACTTCGGAACTCATCTTCTGGAACCCCCGTTATGAATTGCTTTCCGCCGCGGGATAAGCTGCGCCGCGAATTCACCTATGCTCTGCGCTTCGTGACCTCGCTGTCACGGAAAATCTTTCAACTCTGACGCGCACTGGCGTCATGCAGTGGAAACTGCGGGCAATTTTTCCCTTCTGATCGCCGATTTGGCGGTTAGACTGGCCCATGTGCCCGGAATGGGCGGGGGGAGCGGGCCGTCGGTCTGCAAGAAAGGGAGCGAGTCATGGGCAAGCGGGACGACCTGATCGAGAAATACGCCGAGGATCTGCGCAGCAAGTGCGGGATGGAGCCGGACATGGCGCTGCTCACGAAGGTGACCATCGGCTGCGGGCCGGCGATCTACGATGCCGATGCATCGACCGTCGCGGCCTCGCAGCCCGGTGAGCTGGAGACGGTGAAGACCAATTTCCTGATCAAGAAGCTGGGCCTGTCCGACGGTCCCGAGCTGATGCAGGCGATCGAGTCGGTCATCGAGACCTACGGCCGGTCCGAGCGCGACAAGTACCGGGCCGTCGTCTACTACATGCTCGTCAAGCATTTCGGCAAGGAAGCGGTCTACGCCTGAGCCTGCCGCGCGCAGGTGGCGCGCATTTTAGGTATTCGGAGTTTGCCCGATACGCCCCGGGCGGATAAGGTATGGAAAACGGCCAGAATGGCCGGATCCGGTTTTGCCGCAGTGTGCGTGGGAGCACATGGGGGTGGCAACGGGGTCCGGCTTCGGCCGGGCCCCTTCGTTCTTCGCGCTTCCGCCGGATCGGCTGCCCGGCTTCAGGCCGTGAGGCCCGCCATGCCGCAGACGATGCGCCATTCCTCCTCGGTCACCGGCTGCACCGAAAGGCGAGAGTTCTTCACCAGCACCATGTCGCCCAGCCCCGGCTCGGCCTTGATGTCGTCGAGCGTGACCGGCGTGGCCGCTGTTTCCAGCGCCTTGATGTCCACGCACTCCCAGCGGTCATCGTCGGTCGTGCTGTCGGGATGCGCCTCGGCGATCACCTCGACGGTGCCGACGACGGACTTCTCCTTCTGCGAATGGTAGAAGAAGCCGCGGTCGCCCACCGCCATCTCGCGCATGAAGTTACGCGCCTGGTAGTTGCGCACGCCGTCCCATTCCTCGCCCGCGTCGCCCTTGGCCACCTGGTCGTCCCAGGACCAGGTCGAAGGCTCGGACTTGAACAGCCAGTATCTCATCCGATCACCTTCTTCCACGCCACCAGCTCTACGCTGTCGAAGAGCCCGGACTTGGCGTAGGGATCGTTGTCGGCCCAGTCCTGCGCGGCGGCCATGTCGGCCACGTCGAGGATAACGAGGCTGCCCGCCATTTCGCCCGTCTCGTCCAGCAGCGGGCCGGCCTGCGACACCACGCCGGTCGACTCGATGTAGGCAAGGTGCGCCTCGCGGTTGTCCTTGCGGATCTGCAGGGCATTGGATTTGTCTTTGGCGAAAAGCGCGACGAGCATGGTCATTCCTCCTTGAGCGGTCTCGAAAACAGGTCGTTGAGCGCATCCTGCACCGTCAGGCGGCCCTCCACCAGCCCGGCGACGACCTCCGAGATCGGCATCGGCAACCCGCGTTGCGCGGCGATGGCGGTGACCGCCCGCGCGGTGGCCGCGCCCTCGACGGTGACGCCCGACTCCATGTCGTCGCCGCGCCCCAGCGCATGGCCGTAGCGGTAGTTCCGCGACAGTTCGGAGGTGCAGGTCAGTGCGAGGTCGCCCAGCCCCGAGAGCCCGGTCAGTCGTTTCGGGTTGTGCGCCGTAGGCGGTGGCCAGGCGCGTCATCTCGGCGAAGCCGCGCGTCATCAGCGCCGCGCGGGCGCTGTCGCCCAGGCCCGCGCCGATGCAGGCGCCGCAGGCGATGGCCATGACGTTCTTGAGCGCGCCGCCCGTCTCGGCCCCGGTCACGTCGGTGGTGCGGTAGAGCCGCAGGGTCGCGGCCGACAGTTCGTGCTGCAGCGCCAGGCCGGCCGCCTCATCGGCGCAGGCCAGCGTCAGCGCGGTCGGCAGGCCGCGGGCGATGTCGGCGGCAAAGCTGGGGCCGGTGAGCACCGCGGCGGTCGCGCCCGGCTTCACCGTCGCGATGATCCGCGAAGGGCCGGTCGCGGTCTCGAGGTCGATGCCCTTGCTGCAGGCGACCAGAGCCGTGCCGTGGAGCGGCGCCTCGATCCGGCGCAGCAGGCCGGAGAGGGTCTGCATCGGCACCGCCAGCAGGATCAAGGGGGCCTGTGCCGCCGCGTCGAGGTCGTCGGTCACGGCGATGCCTCCGGGCAGCGTCACCCCGGGCAGCCGCGGCGCCTCTCGTGTCTCGGCGATCTGCGCCATCGTTCCGGTGTCGCGACCCCAGAGCGTGACCTCGTGCCCGTCCCGGGCCAGGACCACCGCCATGGCCGTGCCGAAGGCCCCGGCCCCGAGGACCGAGACGCTCATGCCTTGGCTCCCTTGCGACCCGAGCCCAGCATCGGCGCGGCGCCCTTGTCCAGCGGCCAGCGCGGCCGTGCGGCAAGGCTCATGTCCGAGGCCTCGCCCGCCGCGAGAAGCTCGCCCCCGGCATAGGCGATCATCGCGGCGTTGTCGGTACAGAGCCGCAGCGGCGGCGCGGTAAAGCGCACGCCGGCCTCGGCGCAGAGCGCCTGCAGCGCCCCGCGGATCTCGCCGTTGGCGGCGACGCCTCCCGCGATGGCGAAGGCGGGCTCGGCGGGTGCCTCGGCAAGATAGGTCTTCAGCGCACGGCGGGTCTTTTCCGCCAGCACGTCGCGCACCGCCGCCTGGAACCCGGCGCAGAGGTCGGCGCGGTCCTGCGCGCGCAGTCCGCCCTGCGTTTCGGCCAGCCGGTCGCGCATCCGCAGCAGCGCGGTCTTGAGCCCGGAAAAGGACATGTCGCAGCCCGGCCGGTCCAGCAGCGGGCGCGGAAAGGCAAAGCGCGCCGCATCGCCCGCCTTTGCCTCGGCCTCGACCGAGGGGCCGCCCGGCTGCGGCAGGCCCAGCAGGCGCGCGGTCTTGTCGAAGGCCTCACCGGGCGCGTCGTCGATGGTGCCGCCGAGGCGCGAGAAGTCCTGCGGCCCGCGCACCACGAGGAACTGGCAATGCCCGCCCGAGACCAGCAGCATGAGGTAGGGATAGGACAGCCCGTCGGTCAGCCGAGGCGTCAGCGCGTGCCCCGCGAGGTGGTTCACCCCCACCAGCGGCTTGCCCAGCCCGGCGGCGATGCCCTTGGCCGTCATGACCCCCGAAAGCACACCGCCGATCAGTCCCGGCCCTGCGGTGACCGCCACGGCGTCGATTTCCTCAAGAGGGATGCCGGCCTGCTCCAGCGCCTGTTCGACGGCGAGATCGAGCTTCTCGGCGTGGGCGCGGGCGGCGATCTCGGGGACGACGCCGCCAAAGGCCGCGTGCAGCTCGGCCTGTCCCATGACGACCGAGGACAGGATCTCGCGGCCGCGCAGCACGGCGGCGGCCGTGTCGTCGCAGCTGCTTTCAAGTCCGAGGATGGTGAGATCGCGCATGGCGCCGTCCGTTGCACAATGACGGAGCAGCAGCTACCACCGTCGCGGGTTTCCCACAATATCGGAGCGTTCATGGCCCCGCCGCTGCCCGTGCTTCTGATGACCCGCCCCGAGCGCGACTCGCGGCGCTTCATCGACGCCCTGCGCGGGGCGCGTGCGCCGGACTTTGCCCCCGTGATCAGCCCGCTGATCGGCATTGCCCCGACCGGGCCGCTGCCCGACATGGCCGGGCGGCAGCCGGTCTTCACCTCCGCGAACGGCGTGCGGGCCTTCACCGCGTTAGGGGGCAAGGGCGCGGGTCCCTGCTATACCGTGGGCGCGGCCACGGCGCGCGTCGCACGGGACGCCGGATTCGAGCCGCGCAGCGCGGGCGGGAACGCGGACGACCTGGTGGCGTTGATCCTGCGCGATGCGCCGGGGGTGCCGCTCGTGCATCTGCACGGCACCCATGCCCGCGGCCGCGTGGCCGATCGCCTGCGCGCCGACGGGCTGGCGGCCGAGGGCGCGGCGATCTACGATCAGCCGGCGCTGCCGTTGACCGACGCGGCACGCGCGGCGCTGGCGGCAGACGTGCCGGTGGTGGCGCCGCTCTTCTCGCCGCGCAGCGCGGCCCTGTTCGGTGACCTGTCGCCGGGCGCTGCGCCTCTTATCGTCGCAGCGATGAGTGACGAGGTGTCGGCGGCGCTGGGCGGGCTATATTCGGAACGACTCGTCACGGCCCGGCGCCCGGACGGGCAGGCGATGGCAGAGGCCGTGGCCGAGGCGCTAAAGATGGCGCAAAAGCTTGTGGACCCGCGCGGGTCTGTGAAAGGTTAGGGCGGCACGCGAAGGCGTGCCAAGACGATGGATGGAAAGGGTGGAGCGCGTGGCCGACGAAAAGAACCCCGTGGACGGACCCCAGGACGACGCGACGGACGGTGCCGATGGCCGGACGCTGAAGGCGCCGGTGCACAGCCCGGCGACCGAGCCGATGACGGGCACCGGTCCCGACCTGGTCGCCCCGGTGCACAACCCGGCAGGCAAGCCGCGCGCGGAATGGGCCGGTGCGGCCAGCGCCGACGACACCGCCGGCACGGACGAGGACAGCGCGATCTTCTCGGTCGGCGAGGCCGAAGAGCTCAAGCAGGACGACTCGGGCGAGGACAGCCCGCTGGCCGTCGGCGAAGAGCCTGATCGGCTGGACCGGGGCGCCTCTGCCACTGCGACCGGCGCCGGGCCACAGATCGTCCGCGAGACCGTGGTCGAGCGCAAGGGCGGCTTCTTTCCGGTGCTGCTGGGCGGCGTGATCGCCGCGGCGCTGGGCTACGGCGCCTCGGCCTGGGTGAACCAGACCTGGCCCTTCGACTCTGCAGCGGTGCCCGACACCTTCGAGGATGACACGCGCGCGGCGCTCGACGAGCAGACCGCGCAGATCGAAACGCTCACCGGCCGGCTGGACGAGACCACGTCGCGGGTCGACGGGATCGACCTGACGCCCCTCGAGAATGCCGACACCCGGATCGACGAGGCCGTCGCGAACCTCTCCGAACAGCTGGATGCCGCCACCGGCGAGTTCGGCGCGCTGTCTGCCCGGCTCGACGAGTTCGACAGCCGCCTGACCGCGCTGGAAAAGGCCCCGGTCGAGGAGACCGTCTCGCCCGAGGCGATCGCCGCCTACGAACGTGAGCTCGAGGGCTTCCGCGAGGCCATGGCCGAGCAGCGCCGCGAGGTCGAGGCGATGACCGAGGAAGCGCTCGCCGCCGAGGCCAACGCCGAGGAGCAGGCCAGCCTCGCGCAGTCGCGCGAGGCGCTGGCCGAGGTCAACGCCGCGCTGCGCGAGGGCGAGCCCTATGCCACGCAGCTCGGCGCGCTCGAGACGACGGGCGTGTCGATCCCGGAAGCGCTCAGTGCCCCGGCCGCCGACGGCGTCCCGACCCTCGCGGTCCTGACCGAAGAGTTCCCGCCGCTGGCGCGCGAGGCGCTCGCCGCCGCACGCCGCGCCGAATCGAGCGACGAAGACGGCGCGGGCCGGTTCGCCACCTTCCTGGCCAACCAGCTTGGCGCCCGCTCGGTCACCCCGCGCGAGGGCGACAGCGCAGATGCCATCCTGTCGCGTGCCGAGGAATCGCTGCGCGCCGGGGACCTGCCGGCCACGCTCGAGGAACTCGAGGCGCTGCCCGAGCCCTCGGCCGAGGTGCTGTCCGACTGGATGGCGCGCGCGACCACGCGGGCCGAGGCCATTGCAGCCGCGCAGGGCGTGGCACAGAATCTGAACGAGGAATAAGGGTCGCAACATGCTCTGGTCACTTCTGAAGATCGTCATCTTCGTCGCCGCGGTCGCGGCCCTGACCCTCGGCGCCGGTTACGTGATGGAAAGCCAGGGCGGCCTCCAGATCACCGCCGGCGGTTACGAGTTCAACCTCGGCCCGCTCCAATCGGTGATCGCCGTCATCGTGCTGGTGATCGCGCTCTACGTGCTGTTCAAGCTGGTGTCGCTGCTGGTGGCGCTGATCCGCTTCATCAACGGCGATGACACCGCGCTCTCGCGCTACTTCGACCGCAACCGCGAGAAAAAGGGCTACCAGGCGCTCTCCGAAGGGCTTCTGGCGCTCGCCTCGGGCGAGGGGCGGCTGGCGATGGCCAAGGCGCAGAAGGCGGAACGCTACCTGCACAAGCCCGAGGTGACGAACCTGCTGACGGCGCAGGCCGCCGAGATGTCTGGCGACACCCGCAAGGCCGAGGAGGTCTACAAGAAGCTCATCGCGAACGAGGAGACCCGCTTTGTCGGTATCCGCGGCATGATGAAGCAGAAGCTCGCCCGCGGCGATTCCGAGACCGCGCTGAAGCTGGCCGAGCGGGCCTTTACCCTCAAACCGAAGCACGAGGAAGTGCAGGACGTCCTGCTCAGGTTGCAGGCGCAGAAGCACGACTGGCAGGGCGCGCGCCGCACGCTGACCGCCAAGCTCAAGCACGGGGCACTGCCGCGCGACGTCTACCGCCGCCGCGACGCGGTGCTGGCACTCTCCGAGGCCAAGGACATCCTCGACGAGGACAAGCCCATCGAGGCGCGCGAGGCGGCCATCGCCTCGGCCAAGTCCTCGCCCGACCTGATCCCGGCCGCCTGCATGGCCGCGCGGTCGCACATCGCCGACGGCAAGCCCAAGCTGGCGGTGCGCGTGCTCAAGAAGGGCTGGTCGGTCGAGCCGCACCCCGATCTCGCGGCGGCCTTCGCCGAGATCGCACCCGAGGAGACGCCCGCCGAACGCATCAAGCGCTTCCGCACGCTCACCTCGGTCCGGCCCGAACACCGCGAAACGCGCCTGCTCAAGGCCGAGCTGGCGCTCGCGGCCGAGGATTTCCCCGAGGCGCGCCGTGCGCTGGGTGACCTGGTCGAGAAAGAGCCCGACGCGCGGGTGCTGACGGTCATGGCCGCCATCGAGCGCGGCGAAGGCGCCAAGGACGAGGTCGTGCGGGGCTGGCTGGCCAAGGCGCTGACCGCGCCGCGCGGGCCGCAGTGGGTCTGCGAGAACTGCAACCACATCCACGCCGAGTGGGTGCCGGTCTGCGAGAACTGCGAGGCCTTCGACACCCTGGCGTGGAAGCGTCCGCCGCATCCCGACTCGCCGGGCGCCACCGGCGCCGAGATGCTGCCGCTGATCGTGGGAAGCCTCGAGGACAAGTCGGCCGAAGAGCCCCCCGCGACCGAGGAGGCCGCGCCGGAGATCCTGGCGCCCGAGCCTCCGACCGAGGCCGGCCGCGCTGCGGCCGAGGCCACCGAACCGCCTGCGGCGGAAGAGGCGGAGCCCTCCGAGGAGCGCGAGAAAGAGAAGGCAAAATAGGTCTTTTCCTGCGCCGAGGGCGGTGCTAATAGCCCGCCCACGGTGCCGGTGTAGCTCAGCTGGTAGAGCACGTCATTCGTAATGATGGGGTCGTAGGTTCGAGTCCTATCACCGGCACCAGTTAAACCTAAGAAGATGAGGCACTTCCCGAGTTGCGTGCGTAGCTAGGGTACCCCATCAACTAGGGTTTGTCACAGCCTTCGTCACAGTTGTCACAGTCCGCCCCTGCAAGATTCTCAGCCCGCCTTGTGACATCCTTGGCCGATTCCAAGTATATGACTATGCGAGACCCATCATCATGAATGGTCTCGTTGCACTCGACCGGCTCGCTTCGCAGCGAGGACGTGCTCTACCAGCTGAGCTACACCGGCACCGTGGGTAGGCTGACCAGCCACGAGATTTTCTCAGTAAAATTCTGACAGTCGGCATTGTGAAACGAAGGGTGGGGAGCAGTCACAGTGAGAGTTTCTGTGACAAAGCTAGTAACCACCTGACTTCGTTGGGTAATGCGCTTCATGCTCATTGATGGTGCCGTGGGATTGCTCCACGATCCGTTAAGTAAGGGGGCAGGGGGGGATGCCATCAAGGCGTCTATGAATCATCGGAACCCAAAATTTTCTCGTGAAAAATCTCAGAGATGGGCCAGCCTGACATCCTGAGAGCGGTTAAGGGCGCTTGCAATGACAACCCAGTGCGCAGGGTAACAGATGCTCGCCAGCCAACGCCTTCGGCAGTAACGAAGAAAACAGGGGACGAAGAAAATTCATTATATTTCAATACCTTAAGAAATGCTGAGTAACCGAAGTTTGGTTAGTGTCAGTTGTAGTCGCAATGCCCTTAGTGTATTGGTCGACGTGGAAGCACTAGGGGTAACATTAGACCTATATAGTAAAGCGTATGTTACCCCTTGGCCTTGAGGTTTGGAGATCTGATCTCCACGTACCACTCGTGCTTCTTTAGCGGAACCTCTCCTTTGTCATTCAGGAGCTTGCGATATTTCGAGTACGCGCTGTTGTCTTGCTTCGTGTAGTGGATGCCGTGACCGTTCAAGACCTTCTCTTGTTGGGTTGGTTTACTCAATCTCGGTAGCTTCGTGATCTGGCCCTTGTTCGTTGCGCCAGGGAAAAGGTCCACAACCTGAGCGGCGCAGAAGCTGGAAGGCACCACCAAATTGATCGGGTTCTCCCTGTCACGCAGCCTTAGTGAACAACGCCCAATTGTTTGGTACGTATGGGAAAATCGCCAAAGCTCGTAGAGCTGCGCTTCTTCTAGGTCAAAAAGCTCAAGCATCCGCTTCTTCACCCAAGGTTGTGGATTGATGCACAAGAGTGAGAACACCGTGTCGAAGTTCTGGTAGTGGTTAAGTCCTGCGTTGTGTGGAGGCATCTTCGCCCCCTCGAGTACGTTGTCTGGGTTCTTGAAGTCCGAGTTTGCAGCCCAACAGTACGCACCATCCGGAAACTGCTCGTTGAGTTGGCGGGCAGCCTCAAAGATCACCTGTTTTCGCGGATCGTCCTCCCCCTGCTCACCAGTTTCAAAGTTTCGGCGAAAGTTGTTCCTACTTGGCAAGTCGGCTTCGTGAAGGGCGTGCCACACTGAAATCAATGGGCCTTTTGCAGCATGGGAATCGAAGAGATCGGCAGCTATGGGGGAGTCTTGGAACTTCAAGCCATAGCGTTGCTCCCATAAGAGAGGCATCAAGGTCCGTTCAAAAATTGCGACTATCAATGTCACTGAACGAAAAGCTTGCATCTGGCGGGGAGAGAAAACCGCGATGACCTCGATTGATTTTTCAGTCTCCCACAGGAACGCGTCATAATGTAGGCTAAGAACAAGTTCGCTGATCTCCCTAAAGCTGGGGGAGTTCAGATGATCCAGCTGCTTACCGGCCAACTTCTTTGGGTTAAATGCCGCCCATGCGAGAATTTCTTGCTCTCCCTCCGCCGGAGTGGTGAGGTGGGCTTGGTCAACGTTTAAGTGCTGAAGGTAGGTCGCCTTGTCGTTCGGCGAGAAGGTCACCATGCGAATTGGTGGAAGCCCCTCGTCAATGTATACAGCGAACCGGTTCTTCACATAGTCAGGAAGGTGGTCGAGCAGATACTCAAAGGTCTTGGTCGTAACAATGACGATGGGGGGAACGCCTGAGTTGTAGTCTTCGCAGGCTTTCATAGCCCTTGGATAGACACCCTCGGCGTCCATTTCATCTGACACCACTAAACGGATCGGGCCATTGTTCGAATACTCAGGCCTATCAACGAGAACCTTTTGGACTCGTTTAAAGATTTCTCCACATAGGTGAATTGTTGGGGCTACTAAAAGGTAGCCAACCCCAAGGTTGTCCCGAATATGCTCTAGCACTGCCTGTGTCTTGCCCGAGCCTACGCTACCTGAAAGTTTATAGAACATCGTCAGTTCACGTTATTTGTATCCAGAAGCACAAGTTCTTTACCCCAAAGCCCGGCCATTAGCACACTGTACTTGGTCAACGCGTTTATGGGAAGGGTTAAGGGTACGTACGTCCTGTAAGGATCATACTCGAGCTCTGTGTAGCCCGCGTAGCTCGAAGATGAGGACTTCGGACACCGCCGAAGAATATCGTGTTAAACGAGCGACGGAAGCGGCTACATTGACCATCCAGTTGCACAACTAGACTAGAGCGCCTCGACTAATGTTGTTCGGCGCTCTTCAACAGGCAAAATCCTGGCCGACCTGTTCGAGTATGTGCGTTGCTAAAAATCTCTCTGGGGAGCTGCCTCGAAACGGTCTTGAAATCGCGCAAAGTGCGCTGTTAGTATATTGCCCCGTGCCTCTACTAAAATGGGGGCACCCAAGATTAATATTTGTTATGGCTCCGAGGTGAGTGGACGTGAACGAAGAAAAACAAGAGCTGGGCGAGGTCCGTATACTTCATATTTCGGACCTTCATTTTAAGGTCTCGCGCTTGAATGATCAAAGAATTGTACTTTCCGCTTTTCTGAAGGATCTGAAGAAGCAGATTGAGGAATATGGAAACCCGGATTTTATCTTGTTCACCGGGGATCTGGTACACAGCGCCGATGATGAAGACGCTTACGAGCGCTTGTTTGACGAATTCGTTGAGGACTTACTGGAGGTTGCAGACTGAGGATATAGCCGAATCATATTTTCTCCGGGGAATCACGATTTAAAGCGTTCCGCCGTCGAGGAGCGGTGGGAGATGTTGACTAGCATTCGGGAGAGTTGCGACGATCCGGCAGCCGCGAATGAGAGATATTCCGATGGAGCAATTCGAGAGGTGATTGATTGTGTTCAATTGCCTTACTGGGATTTTTCAGAGTTTTTTGAATCTGAAGAAATAATCTTCGCAGATCGAATTGTTGAGGTTCGTGACTACGAGGAAAAAGGCATCGTAGTTATATCTCTGAATACATCGTTTGCGGGGTTGGGGGGGCTGAATGGAGAAAATGATCTTAGGAAACTTGTAGTTCCTGACGCTTCAATCGCAAACGCACTGTCTAAGGTGCCTGAGAACAGATTCGTAATTTGCGCGCACCATCATCCGTGGAGTTGGGTTTCTGAAAGTTGTGAAAAGTTGCTTCGGACAAAGTTGGATAAAGTTGCGGACATGTATTTGTTTGGGCACGTGCATGATCCTAGGCCAACTATAGAAGTAGCTTACAACGGGAAAGCGTTTTCGAACCAGACGGGCGCTTTGTTTACCTCCCGAGATGATAGATATATGGGTTACTCGATTATTCGTGTGACGCCACGTGAAAAGTTTGTACATTCCATTTGGCGTACGTACTATCCCAAAAGGGAGGAGTTTTCTGAGGCCAACGACATAAGCGAGACGTCCGGGCATCTCTATTCTGGAGACGATGCACGCAGTTTCTTTGATAAAATGTGGTCGCCTGGCGATATTCAGATCCTGAGAGAGTGGTGCGCTTCCGCAAACTACTCTTTACAAGCCGAGGAATTTGATCAAGGAATACTTGATAGGCCAGTGTCCGATACTTTTGTTGAGCCGCCAATTATTGAAATTGTGTTCGAGAAAGGGTCCGCCGAACTGGACGTTCCGCAAACTATAGAAAAGCGGAAAACGTTAGCCGACATTGTCTCTAGCAGCTCGAACTTCATCGTTTCAGCTCACCCTGAATACGGAAAGACTACGTTGCTAAAGCGTGCTTGCTTGAATATATCCAATACAGCGAGCGGGTCCTCGAGTCGAAATTTTGTATCGGTCTTTTTAGATTTTCAGGCATTTAAGCCTGGATCGCGTAGGGTAGAGCGAGCGATCCGGTCTTCACTGCCAGATCTTCCGAATGGGTGTACCGTTCAAAGTATCTTGGAGGCCGGATATTTTACAGTCTGTGTAGATGACGTCGAGCCATCGGATGCGGTGCGCATGCGTGAGTTGCGACAGTTTGGGAGAGTCTGAAAAACCTCGCGCCTTGGCCGGGTTGAGGTAGACTGGGCGAGACGAAGAAGGATGCCCACCGATGCCCAAGCAACCTGCGTTTCCCGGTCTCCGCCACGCGATGAAGAAGAAGCAGACCCGGCGTGAGAAGTTTCTCGCGGAGATGGACGCGGTGGTGCCTTGGATGCGTCTGCTGGCGCTGATCGAGCCTCATTATCCGAAGGTCGGGCCGAAGGGCGGTCGGCCGCCGATGCCACTGGAGACGATGCTGCGGGTGTATTTCCTGCAGCAATGGTATGCGCTGAGCGATCCCATGGCTGAGGAGATGCTCTACGACAGCGAGTCCATGCGCCGGTTCGCAGGCATCGAACTCGGTGATGATCGTGTCCCGGATGAGACGACGATCCTGAACTTCAGACACCTGCTGGAGAAGCACGCGCTGACGGAGCGTTTGTTCGTTGAAGTGAACAAACATCTGGCCGATCAGGGCATCACGCTGCGCTCGGGCACACTGGTCGATGCGACGATCATCGACGCGCCGTCCTCGACCAAGAACGAAGCCGGGGCGCGCGATCCGGAGATGTCGTCAACGAAGAAGGGCAATGACTGGTTCTTCGGGATGAAGGCGCACGTTGGCGTCGATGCCGAGAGCGGCATCGTGCATAGCCTCGAGACCACCACGGCGAAGGTGCATGACAGCCAGGTCTGGGATGAGCTCCTCCATGGCGAGGAGACGTCGGTGTGGGCGGACAAGGGCTATGTCAGCGCTGCGCGCGAGGCCCATTTCTCCGGCCCGGACAAGTTCTGGGGCGTCATGCGGAAGGCGCCGAAGGGCGCTGCGCTGGACCCCATCGACGAGCACATCAATCGGATTATCGCGATGGTGCGGGCGCGGGTGGAGCATCCATTCCGCGTGCTCAAGCGCCAATTCGGGTATCTGAAGACCCGCTACCGTGGCCTCGCGAAGAACCGCGCGCAACTCTTCACGCTGTTCGCCCTCGGCAACCTGTTCCTCGTACGAAGAAAGCTGATGCCATGAGCCGGACTCTGTCCGAGGACCCCGTTTCGGGGCCTCAACAATGCCAAATCCGGCGAAATCAAATGCGCCTCGGGCTCACGCACCGATTTCACAGCCCGGATGGCCGGATGTCGGCGAAGCCGAAGCCGTAGTTCAGACCTTCCTTTGCATCACGGTATAGTTTGAACCGCTTTATTCTTTCGACTACTCGGAACCGTGATACTAGATTTTTGGAACCTGACTTTGGTATGGCCCAGTATTTCCATTCCGTTGTTCTCGATCCGTTTAGTAGGAAAAACCTTCGCACGCTAGTTCGCAAATGGGACGATCCGAACATCGGTGAGGAAAAGCTTCTTGAGCGAGTTATCTCTGAGCTTCGTGCGATAAATGTGCCTCAAACTCCAATTAATAGTTCTCTGCTGATTGATATCGTTACAAGTGACCCGACCTATACGCCCATCAACAGGCCAAATTTAATTGAGCGATTTATTGAGACCCTGCTTCAAAAAAGATCCCTGCAGCAAGCTCAAAGAAGAAAGTTTGACTTCACCAATCAGGTTCACTTTTTGGGTGTTGTCGCTGAGCATATGTGTCGCGAAAATGCTTATTTCTTTTCAATGGACAGTCTTTCGGAGTTTACTGCAAGATACTTACATGATTTTGGTCTTGCGTTCAATTCGAGAGAGTTGATTGATGGGCTGCTGAACTCTCGTGTCCTTTCGTATAAGGAAAATGATGATCGAGTGGTGTTTCGTTTTAGAGCATTTCTTGAGTACTTTGTGGCTAAGAGAATGTCCGAAGATCATGATTTCTAGGAGAGTCTGAAAAACCTCGCGCCTTGGCCGGGTTGAGGTAGACTGGGCGAGACGAAGAAGGATGCCCACCGATGCCCAAGCAACCTGCGTTTCCCGGTCTCCGCCACGCGATGAAGAAGAAGCAGACCCGGCGTGAGAAGTTTCTCGCGGAGATGGACGCGGTGGTGCCTTGGATGCGTCTGCTGGCGCTGATCGAGCCTCATTATCCGAAGGTCGGGCCGAAGGGCGCTGCGCTGGACCCCATCGACGAGCACATCAATCGGATTATCGCGATGGTGCGGGCGCGGGTGGAGCATCCATTCCGCGTGCTCAAGCGCCAATTCGGGTATCTGAAGACCCGCTACCGTGGCCTCGCGAAGAACCGCGCGCAACTCTTCACGCTGTTCGCCCTCGGCAACCTGTTCCTCGTACGAAGAAAGCTGATGCCATGAGCCGGACTCTGTCCGAGGACCCCGTTTCGGGGCCTCAACAATGCCAAATCCGGCGAAATCAAATGCGCCTCGGGCTCACGCACCGATTTCACAGCCCGGATGGCCGGATGTCGGCGAAGCCGAAGCCGTAGTTCAGACCTTCCTCTACGATTGGATATTCGATGAATCACGGTATCTGAGTTATTTAAATGAAGTTGAATACCTGTCTGGTCTCAAGCGGTCAGACCTTGGCGCTCTGGAGTTAGTTTCGGAACGCCATTTGCAGCTTCTTCGGGATGAATTTTCGCCAGATTTTGCTAAGATTATGTCGGAAGATAATCTAAACCTGCCAATGAGTCTCGAGGATAGTGAATCCTACGCCGCCGGTTTGGCTGAGCAGTTGAGTGAAGGGCCTCTATCTCTAGAAGAGCGCGATGAGTTGCTTGAAACAGAAATCCCACGCGACGCAGAAGGTCGCCAAGAGGTATATAGACCCGCTCCCAGAGACAGCTCTGAACGATTCATGCTTTCGCTTTTCATGTACACCAGTTTTGTGCGCAATAGTGAGCTAATTCCCGATCACGAGAAACGCCTTCATCTCGCCAACGTGCTCAAGAGTTGGGCGCATGTATTTTATGGATCATTCCTTCATATTCCGAGTCTAGTGAAGCATCGTAGTATTGTTATCAACGGATTACGGCATGTTGTAATATATCCAAAGAAATTTAGCGATGATCAAGTGGCGAAAATGATTGCTATTAGCATGCCGAAAGAATTGGCGCGCTTAATGTTCATTTTTTTGGGCTCAGAAAAGCTGGAAGCGCAGCTGAGACAGAGGGATCTGGCAGATGTCGATGAGCCGAAGATTTCACGTTTCTTTCGTGATTGTCTGTATATTGACCTTAAACTTCGCGGGTGGTCCAAGGTGCCTGGTCAATTTAATGAGCACGCTTCGGGTAAAAAATATTTTCATGAGGCTATGTTGTCGAAGGCAAGCGAAGTTTTCAGACTTGGCGCACTGGATAGGCGCGACTCACAGAATCTGGAAGAGTATATTAGTTCCACGTTTGCAAAATTGTACGGTGACGATCGCAAGGATTCTGAGAGAATTAGGAATAAGAAGAAAGCTAGCTTGAAGCGGGATCAGTTGCTTCGTGTTATGAGGCGAGGTCGCGATGAATGATTTGGCGTCGAGCAAGGGTGTGGCCGATTGGTGCTGCTTGGGCTCGGTACGACACAACGGAAAGGTGCGCTGTACCGTGGATGTACGACGCAGGAGATAGTAGTTGGCATCATGGGTCAGTGCATATAGTTGACTGCGCGCCGATAATCCGCACCGATAAATGGTGCGTGTCTTGTTCGGTTATTCCAGAAGATCGACTACGTCCTTCACGCTTAAATGGGTGTATCTATGGACACTCCTAGTGTCACGATGGCCGCTGACCATCATGATTTGAGCTTGGTTGAACCCGCGTCGCGCGACCTCAGTGATGCGGGTGTGCCGCATCTGGTGCATACGAACATGATCTGGAAGCCCAGTACGTTCACGCGCTCTCCTAATAGCCGTTGAGATGCTATGCGGTGCAACCGGGTACAGTCGAGTCTCGGGAGTCCTGCAGCGCTCACATGCGCTTCTGAGAAGATCTATAGCCCTGCTTGTAAGGGGAACAATGCGATCCCCTGTCTTGCCGTCCTCAACAACGAGAACGCGCTGGCCGAGCGAAAGGTGACGGGGTATCAACTTGGTGATCTCAGCCCTACGCATTGCGGTTTCATATGCGAGCTCGACTATCTCGGCCATCAGCGGATTGAGCGCCATGAGCAGCGTGTCGAGTTCGGACCTCTCTACAACTCGGGAGCGCGGCTTGGACGCGGAGGGTAAAGCAATGTTGCTGGCAGGTGAATGTACCGGAGCTTCACCGAAGATCATTTCCCTCTCGGCCCATCGGAAAAGCTTGTTGATGGTTTGTATCTCTTCTCGAACCGTGGGGCCGCTGGCTTCTTGAAGGCGTTTCACCTTGTACGCATTCACGTCTGTACGTTTGATTTGAAGGAAGGACTGGGGGAAGTGCTGTGCGATGCGTTCGATCCGGCCCAACATGTGATGCCTGGACGGCTTTCCCTTGAGCTGTGTGTTGCAGTAGTGCTGTCCCAGTGTCAGAAGCGTGTGCGGGCGGACTTCCGGCGTTGAAGTGGCGCTTGAAAGCTCTTGCTCTTTGATGCGGGCCCACTCGTTCGCAGTCTCGTAGTCGCTGAAGGTCTTGGAAATCGGCTTGTGGCCCGCTAACCTGATCTGCACGCAGTATTTTCCGTTTGATCGTTCTCTTACTGAAGCCATTGTGACATCCATCCTCATGTCTAGGGGATGCCTCATGTTCATGGCTTATTCGTAATGATGGGGTCGTAGGTTCGAGTCCTATCACCGGCACCAGTAATCCTCTCCACCATATTTGCTGCGCACTTTCCGCGCCGGCCAGCGCGATGTTGGCGGGTGCGCGGTCGACGCTTCGTTGACACGCGCCGTGGAGAGCAGCACAACGGATCACGTCAATGTGCGAGGGGCAGGACGATGAAGATTGCGATGATCGGAACGGGCTATGTCGGGCTCGTCTCGGGGGTGTGTTTTTCTGACTTCGGGCACGAGGTGGTCTGCGTCGACAAGGATCCGCGCAAGATCGAGATGCTCGAGCGCGGCGAGGTGCCGATCTACGAGCCCGGGCTCGACGTGCTCCTGCACAAGAACGTCGAGGCAGGGCGGCTGTCGTTCACGCTGGACCTGGAAAGCGCGATCGATGGCGCCCAGGCGGTCTTCATCGCCGTGGGCACGCCCACGCGGCGCGGTGACGGGCACGCCGACCTGCGCTACGTCATGGCCGCGGCCGAGGAGATCGCCCGCGCGGCCAGGCATCACCTCGTTGTCGTCACCAAGTCCACGGTGCCCGTCGGGACCAACCGCCAGGTCCGCGAGACCGTGGCGGCCGCGAACCCCGGGCTCGACTTCGACGTCGCCTCGAACCCCGAGTTCCTGCGCGAGGGCGCCGCGATCGAGGACTTCATGAAGCCCGACCGTGTTGTCGTCGGCGTCGAGACCGACCGCGCCGCGCAGGTCATGGCGGACATCTACCGCCCGCTCTACCTGCGCGAGTTCCCGATCCTGACCACCGACCTCGAGTCGGCGGAGATGATCAAGTACGCGGCCAATGCCTTCCT
>NZ_KE557275.1:381589-423528 GCF_000442255.1 Salipiger mucosus DSM 16094
TCATCGAGACGGTCATCAAGATCAACGAGGACACCAAGCGGCGCATGGTCGACAAGCTGCTCGATCTCTGCGGCGGCTCGTTCAACGGCAAGACCGTCGCGGTGCTGGGCGTGACCTTCAAGCCCAACACCGACGACATGCGCGACGCGCCGGCGCTGACCATCGTGCCGGCGCTGGTGGGCGGCGGCGCGCGGGTGCGCACGGTCGACCCGCAGGGCCGGCGCGAGGGCGAGGCGCTGCTGCCGGGCGTGAGCTGGATGGACGACCCCTACGAGGCCGCCGAGGGCGCGGACCTGCTGGTGGTGCTGACCGAGTGGAACGAGTTCCGGGCGCTGGACCTTTCTGCGCTGTCCGAGCGCATGTCGGTGCCGCGCATGGCGGACCTGCGCAACGTCTACGCCCCCGAGGACGCGCGCCGCGCCGGCTTCGAGGCCTACGACAGCATCGGCCGCGTCGGCTACGGCAGCGAGACCTGAGCGACCCGGGGGGCGCCGCGAGGCGCCCCTCAGTTGCGCAGTTCTTCGGGGTCCACGCCCCAGAGTGCCGTCTTCGGCGCCCAGCCGTCGTAGCCTCCGGCCGAGATCTCGCACCAGTCGGCCTCGCAGTCGCCCAGCTCGGCAATGACCCCCAGCGCAAGTCGCGCGGTCACCGGCATGTCCGCGTTCGGGCGCGTGTGCAGGTCGAGCATGTCCTCTTCCACCAGCACGGTGCGCACGCCGGAGAGCAGCGAGTAGTGCACCCAGCCGCCCGCGCCGTCGCGGTCGCGCACCCTGCGCCAGTGTCCGTGTTCGGCGGTGATCTCGAGCGGCAGGTCGCGGCGGACGTAGACCCAGTCGATCCGGTGGGTGAGCGAGGGGCCGCGCCGGACGTTGCCCTCGCTGGCCTTCATCGACACGAACCGCGGCAGCGGCAGGTTGGTGACAGGGCCGCGGCTCTCGGCGGCCGTGGCACCCTTCACCGTCAGAAGACCCGCCGCGAGGGCCGCCAACAGGAGTGTCCTGAGCATCTTTTTCCGTCCTGCCCGAATTTTCCGGCGGGGTTCTTGTGCCCCGTCCGCTCATGGGACACTGTGCCAACGCGAGGAGCCTGAGGAAAGGGAGGGATGGCGCGCCATGCCGAATAATCGCCTGAGTGTTGTCGTGACGCGACGCCTGCCCGAAGCGGTCGAGACCCGCCTCAAGGAGCTCTTCGACGTGACGCTGCGCGACGACGACACGCCCATGACCCGGGACGAGCTCGCCGGGGCCATGGCCGAGGCCGATGTGCTGGTGCCGACCATCACCGACACGATCGACGCCGGGCTGATCGGCCAGGCCGGCGAGCGGCTCAAGCTCATCGCGAACTACGGCGCGGGCTTCGATCACATCGACGTCGAGACCGCCCGCGCGCGCGGCATCATGGTGTCGAACACCCCCGGCGTGATGACCGACGACACCGCGGACATGGTCATGGGCCTGATGCTGGCCGTCATGCGCCGGATGCAGGAGGGGCTCACCGTCATGCAGGGCGGCGAATGGCAGGGCTGGGCGCCCACGGCCTTCCTCGGCACCCGGATCGGCGGAAAGCGGCTCGGCATCCTCGGCATGGGCCGGATCGGCCAGGCGGTCGCGCGCCGGGCGCGGGCCTTCGGGATGCAGATCCACTATCACAACCGCCGCCGCCTGCGTCCCGAGACCGAGGAGGCGCTGGAAGCGAGCTACTGGGAAAGTCTCGACCAGATGGTCGCGCGGATGGACGTCATCAGCGTGAACTGCCCGCACACGCCCTCGACCTTTCACCTGCTCAACGCGCGCCGGCTGCGGCTGATGAAGCCCTCGGCGGTGATCGTGAACACCTCGCGGGGCGAGGTCATCGACGAGAACGCGCTGACGCGGATGATCAAGGCCGGTGACCTCGCCGGCGCGGGGCTCGACGTCTACCAGCACGGCTTCCGCGGCAACCCCGAGCTCGTGAACATGCCCAACGTGGTGATGCTGCCGCACATGGGCTCTGCCACGATGGAAGGTCGAGTCGAGATGGGCGAGAAGGTGCTGATCAATGTGAAGACATTTGCCGACGGACACCGCCCGCCGGACCAGGTCGTGCCGGCCATGCTCTAGCGCCTGTCGGCGACGCTTGCTAAGCAGGCGCCGACAGGTATTTGGACAAGGTGTGAATTGTTGCAGGTAGAAGATACGAAACTCGAGGGCGTCAGGATCCTGACGCCGCGCCGCTTCGGAGACTCGCGCGGCTTCTTCTCGGAAAGCTGGAACCGCAAGGCGATGGAGGCCGCGGGCCTGCACTTCGACTTCGTGCAGGACAACCATTCGCTCAGCGCGAAGGTGGGCACCGTGCGCGGCCTGCATTTCCAGGCGCCGCCGCATGCCCAGGCCAAGCTGGTGCGCTGCGGGCGGGGGCGGCTCTTCGACGTGGCCGTCGACATCCGCAAGGGCAGCCCGACCTACGGCCAGTGGGTGGGCGAGGAGCTGTCCTTCGAGAACGGGCGCCAGCTGCTGATCCCCGCGGGCTTCCTGCACGGTTTCGTCACGCGCGAGCCCGACACCGAGATCATCTACAAGTGCTCGGATTTCTACGCGCCCGAATGCGACGGTGCGGTGCGCTTCGACAGCCCCGAGATCGGCATCGACTGGGGCCTCGACGGCGTCGAGCCGCTGCTGTCGGACAAGGACGCCGCGGCCCCGGTGCTGAGCGACTTCGACAGCCCGTTCGTCTACGAGGGGTGACCGCCATGAAGATTCTCGTCACAGGCGGTGCCGGTTTCATCGGCTCGGCCGTCGTGCGGCTCGCCGTGGCGCGCGGCCACGAGGTGGTGAACCTCGACGCGCTGACCTATGCCGCCTGCCTCGACAACCTCGCCGAGGTCGCGGACAGCCCGCTCTACGCCTTCGAACATGCCGACATCCGCGACCGCGCGGCGCTCGACCGCATCTTCGCGGCGCATGCGCCCGACACGGTGATGCACCTCGCCGCCGAGAGCCACGTCGACCGTTCGATCGACGGGCCGGGCGATTTCATCGAGACGAACATCACCGGCACCTACAACATGCTGGAGGCCGCCCGCGCTTACTGGGTGCAGGCCGGCAAACCCGAGGGCTTCCGTTTCCACCACATCTCGACCGACGAGGTCTTCGGCACCCTCGGCGCCACGGGGCAGTTCACCGAAGAGACGCCCTATGCGCCGAACAGCCCCTATTCCGCCTCGAAGGCCTCCTCGGACCACCTCGTGCGCGCCTGGCACGAGACCTATGGCCTGCCGGTCGTGATGACCAACTGCTCGAACAACTACGGGCCCTACCACTTCCCCGAAAAGCTGATCCCGGTGGTGATCCTGAACGCGCTGGCGGGCAAGCCGATCCCGATCTACGGCGACGGCTCGAACGTGCGCGACTGGCTCTACGTCGAGGATCACGCCGACGCGCTGCTGACGGTGCTGGAAAAGGGTCCGCTCGGCCGGTCCTACAACATCGGCGGCGAGAACGAGCGCAGCAACCTCGAGCTGGTGCAGACGATCTGCGCAATTCTCGACGAGGCGCATCCGCGGAACGAAGGGTCCTACGCCGATCTCATCACCTTCGTCACCGACCGACCGGGGCATGACGCCCGCTATGCCATCGACCCGACGCGCATCCGCGAGGAACTGGGCTGGCGGCCCTCTGTCACGGTGGAAGAGGGGCTCGAGAAGACCGTCCGCTGGTATCTCGACAACAAGCCCTGGTGGCAGGCGTTGCAGGCCCGCAAGGGCGTGGGCGAGCGGCTGGGGGTGACGGCATGATCCTCGTGTTCGGCAAGACGGGACAGGTCGCACAGGAGCTGCGCCGCCGCGCCCCGGACGCGCTGTGCCTCGGCCGGGACGAGGCCGACCTGACCGACCCGCAGGCCTGCGTGCAGGCGATCCGCACGCACAGGCCCGACGCGGTCATCAACGCCGCCGCCTACACCGCCGTGGACCAGGCCGAGAGCGACGAGGACACCGCGCTGGCGGTCAACGGCGTGGCGCCCGGTGCCATGGCGGGCGCCTGCGCGGACATGGGCGTGCCCTTAGTGCATGTCTCGACCGACTACGTCTTCGACGGCGCGGGCGAGACGCCCTTTGCCACCGACGCACCGACCGGCCCGCTGGGCGTCTACGGCCGCACCAAGCTGGCGGGCGAAGAGGCGGTGCGCAACGCGGGCGGCGTGCACGCGATCCTGCGCACCTCGTGGGTTGTGTCGGCGCATGGCAAGAACTTCGTCAAGACGATGCTGCGGCTGGGGGCCGAGCGCGACCGGCTGACCATCGTCGCGGACCAGATCGGCGGACCGACCCCCGCCGGCGACATCGCCGAGCTCTGTCTCGCCGCCGCCGCGCAGCTGCGCGACGACCCGGCGAAGAGCGGCACCTACCACATCTCGGGCGGCCCCGACACGAGCTGGGCGGACTTCGCGCGCGAGATCTTCGCGCAGGCCGGGCTGACCTGCGAGGTCGCCGACATTCCGACCGCCGACTATCCCACGCCGGCACAGCGCCCGCTGAACTCGCGGCTCGACAACAGCGCGACGAAGGCCGCCTTCGGCCTCGACCGGCCCGACTGGCGCACCGGGCTGCGCGATATCCTGAACGATCTCGGAGCACTCAAGCCATGACGCAACGCAAGGGCATCATCCTCGCCGGCGGCTCGGGCACGCGGCTTTATCCCATCACCATGGGCGTTTCCAAGCAGCTCCTGCCGATCTACGACAAGCCGATGATCTACTACCCCGTCAGCGTGCTGATGCTGGGCGGCATGCGCGAGATCGCGGTCATCACCACCCCCGAGGATCGCCACCAGTTCGAGCGGCTCCTGGGCGACGGCTCGCAGTGGGGGCTGGAGTTCACCTACATCGAGCAACCCTCGCCCGACGGGCTGGCGCAGGCCTTCATCCTCGCGGAGGAGTTCCTGAACGGCGCACCCTCGACCCTCGTGCTGGGCGACAACATCTTCTTCGGCCACGGTCTGCCCGAACTGCTGCGCGCCGCCGACTCGCGCCAGTCCGGCGCCACGGTCTTCGGCTACCAGGTGGCCGACCCGGAACGCTACGGCGTGGTGGACTACGACGCATCGGGCACGGTGAAGGCCATCGTCGAAAAGCCCGAGGTGCCGCCCTCGAACCAGGCGGTGACCGGGCTCTATTTCCTCGACGGTACGGCGCCGGAACGCGCCAAACAGGTCCAACCCTCGGAACGCGGCGAGCTCGAGATCACCACGCTGCTCGAAAGCTACCTCGCCGACGGCACGCTGCACGTGCAGCGCATGGGGCGCGGCTATGCCTGGCTGGATACCGGCACCCACGGCAGCCTGCTGGATGCCGGCAATTTCGTGCGCACGCTCGAGAATCGTCAGGGCCTGCAGACTGGCTGCCCCGAGGAAATCGCCTACCTGCAGGGGTGGATCACCGACGACCAGCTTGCCGCGCAGGCGGAACGCTACAAGAAGAACAAGTACGGCGCCTATCTGAGGGGCCTGCTCTAGCCCGGGCCCGGCGCCCGGCGCACGACCTGAAGGACCTCCGCGATGTCGGGCAAGACCCTCCTGGCCTTTGGCCATTCCCACCTTTCGGCGCTCTCCCGCGCCCACAAGACCTACGTCGAGGAGGATCCGGAGGGCGCCCCGCCGGTCGAGCTTCACTGGCTGGGCGAGAAGCAGCTTCAGCCGAACTTCGAGCTGGTCGGCCTCGGCAAGGTCAAGGCCGCCCGCCAGGCGGGCGAGGAAGCCCACGCGCGCCTGATGTCGCGTCTGCGCACGCCCGGCGCGCGCGACATCGCCAAGGGCGACAAGGTGCGCGTGCTGTCGGAGAAGCTCGAGACGCACCTGCGCGAACTTCTGGCCGAGCGCGATCCGGCGGGCATCGTGCTGGCCTGCATGGGCAACGAGTACAACACGCTGGGCATGCTGCGGCACCCCGAGCCCTTCGACTTCGATCTGCCCGGCAGCGATCTGCCGCTGGAAGAGGGTGTCACGCAAATCCCCTACGCCCTGATGAAGGCGCAGGTGCGCGCGACCGCCGAGCGCAACGCGCTGCTGTTCTGGCGCTTCTTCAACGATGTCGCGGGCGACGTGCCGATCTACATGCTGCCGCCGCCCCCGCCCATCGCCAGCGAGGCGCACATCCGCGATTTCCCCGGGGCCTTCGCCGACCGGGTGGCGGACTACGGCATTTCGCCCGTCACGCTGCGGCGCAAGATGTGGCTGCTCTACTGCGAGGTCCTGGACGAGGCCGTCGCGGGCACGAACACGACGCTCGTCGCACTGCCTCCGGCGGTCTTCACCGACGGCTGCCTGTCGCGGCAGTTCTGGCAGAGCGACCCGACGCACGGGAACGTCGACTATGGCATGGTCATCCTCGACCACGTCTGCTCGATGGCGCTGGACGAGGAGGCCGAGGCATGAGCCGCGAGACGCCCTATTCCGACCTGCCGGACCACTGCTTCTGGTCGCGCAGCCACCGCGGCAAACCCGCCTCCGAGGTGGACCCCGTCGTCAAGGGCGGCTTCACCCTGACGCCCGAGATGAAGATCGCCACCGCCGGAAGCTGCTTTGCCCAGCACATCGCGCGGCATCTCAAGGCGCAGGGCTACAACTACCTCGTGACCGAGCGGGCGCATCCCATCATCGCGCCGGAGATCGCCGCGCGCTTCGGCTACGGCACCTTCACGGCGCGCTTTGGCAACATCTACACCGTGCGCCAGCTCCTGCAGCTGGCCCGGCGCGCCTATGGCGCCTTCCGTCCGGCCGAGGATGCCTGGGAGACCGAGGGCGGGCTCATCGACCCTTTCCGCCCCAACATCCAGCCCGAGCCCTTCGCCGGGCGCGAGGACTATGACGCCGCCCGCGAGACGCATTTCGCTGCCGTGCGCGAGATGATCGAGAGTGCCGATGTCTTCGTCTTCACCTTCGGCCTGACCGAGGCCTGGACCTCGGCCGAGGACGGCGCGGTCTTTCCGCTGGCCCCCGGCGTCGCCGGCGGCACCTTCGATGCGGAGCGGCACGTCTTCCACAACTTCACCGTGGACGAGATCACCGCCGATTTCACAGCCTTCGTCGAGCTGATGCGCGCGCGGAATCCCGAGGTGAAGATCCTCATGACCGTCTCGCCGGTGCCGCTGATCGCCACCGCGCGCGAGGACCAGAGCGTGATCGCCGCCACCGCCTATTCCAAGGCGGTGCTGCGGGTTGCGACCGAGCAGCTGTCGCAGAGCCTGCCCGACTGCCACTACTTCCCGTCCTACGAGGTGATCACCGGCAACCACGCGCGCGGCGCCTATTTCGGGCCTGACCTGCGCGAGGTGGAACGGGCTGGCGTCGACCACGTGATGCGGCTATTCATGCGCCACTATACCGAAGGCGAGGCTCCCGCCGCGCCGAAGGATGGCAAGGACGAGAGCAGCTTCCAGGATCGCGTCGAAAAGGCGCTCGACCTGATCTGCGACGAGGAAATGATAGAAAAAGCGGTTCGATGAACGACCAGGAATTGCCGAAACAGGTTGTCGGCCTCTACTCCTTCCCCAAAAGCGGAAACACCTGGCTGCGGGCGATCATCGCCGGGGCCACGGGCATGCCGATGGGCGCCGGGGTCATGCAGAAATACGTGACCGACACGCACTACGGCCGCGTGATGGAGAACCCCTGGGCCTTCAACGGAACCGACTGGTATTTCTACAAGTCGCACCGCAAGACCCTCCTCGAGGACGACGAGGGCGAGCCGCTGACCACCAACAAGGTGGTCTACATCTACCGCCACCCGCTCGACGTCTTCGTCTCCTACCTCAACTTCGTCTCCGGCAACGTCTCGCCCAACGCGGGCAAGCAGCTGCCCTTCGCCTTCGACCGGGTCGAGGACCTGACGCCCGAGCAGATGGAGACGCTCTTCGGCATCTTCCTGCAGCACGCGACGCTGGTGCCGCGGAACAAGGCCTTCGGCGGCGTCTTCGAGCATGTCGCCAACTTCCGCAACCTGCGCGAGGCGGGCAAGCCGGTGCACATCCTGCGCTACGAGGACCTCTTCGAGGACTTCGACGGCTCGGTCGCCGAAATCTGCGGCTTCCTCGGCCTCGGCGAGGTCGATCTCGCCGCCGTCTACCGCGCGGCCGACAAGCGCACCAAGCAGAACGGCAAGTTCTTTTGGAAGCGCCAGCGCGAGAATTTCCGCAACTACCTGAGCGATGAGCAGGTCAGCCGCTTCGTCGACCGGTGGGGCAAGGAAATGGCCGCGCTCGGCTACGAGACCGCGTGAGCCCGGAGACCGAGGGCATGAGCACCGACAGCCTCGCCGTCTATGTCATCGGCCAGGGGCTGAACGAGGACATGGCGATCCGGCTGGCGGCGACGCGGCTGGCGCGGACCCACGCGCGGGTCGAGGTGATCGCCGAGCCGGACCACCGCGAGCGGTTCGACAAGCTGCTGGGCGCCCTGCCCGGGCTCGAGGTCACCGCCTTCGAGGGCACGGTGCACACCCCGCTCGCGGGCTGGAAGGAGGCGCTGGAACGGCTCTTCGCGGCCGGGCACGCGGGCGAGGTCCTGCTGACCGGCAGCCATGTCTTCGGCCCCACCGGGCCCGCCGACCCCTCGGCCCCGGGCGGCTACGGGCGGCCGGACGGCGCCGCCCTGCTGGCCCCCTACTGGCACGACTGCGGCAAGGATCACCGCCTCTCGGCCGCCGAGGCCCCGGACCGCGTGCCCATGCTCGACTTCACGGTGATCTCGCCCGGGCTCATGGCGGACGCGGCCTTCCGCGCCTTCTGGCGCGACCTCGCGCCGCGCGCCGACGCCTGGCGCGACATGCTCGACGGGCCGGTGGCGCTGGGGCGCCTGCTCGAGGACGGCGGGCACGAGGTGGCCTATGCCGTGCCGGACGAGACCGCCGGCTCGGCCGAGCCGCGGCATTTCGAGGTCGACCGCCTGCTGGCCGCCGGGGCGCCCTGCCTGCCGGTCTCGGTGCTGCTGCTGGACCCGCTGCTGCACGACGTCGGCGCCATCGACCTGCGCGCCGCCATCGACCGGCTGCGCGCCGAAGACCCCGACCTCTACGCCGCGGTGATCCGCTTCGCCACGCGCCACGTGAAGGCGCGCGACTTCTGCACCATCGCCGGCCAGTACGAGATCGTGCCCACCACCGACAGCGCCCCGCAGCGCGCCGGCGGCCGGCGCTTCGGGCCCGTCGCGGTCTTCATCCACGCCTTCTACGCCGAGATGATGCCCGAGTTCTGGGAGATCATCGGGCGCCTGCCCGGGGACGCGCATCTCTTCCTGACCACCGCCACCGAGGCGAACGCCGGGGCGATCCGCGCCTTCCTCGATGACAAGGGCTGGCCCGCCGAGGCGCGCGAGGTCCGCGTGGTCGAGGAGAACCGGGGCCGGGACATGTCCTCGCTCTTCATCACCTGGCGCGACGTGGCGCTCTCGGGCCGCTACGAGGTGGCGCTGCGGCTGCACTCCAAGCGCACGCCGCAGGTCTCGCGGCAGGTGGGCGAGAACTTCAAGGACCACCTCTTCGACAACCTCGCCGCCAGCCCGGGCTACGTGAACAACGTGCTCGACCTCTTCGAGGCGCAGCCCGACCTCGGCCTGGTGCTGCCGCCGCTGGTGCACGTGGGCTTCGGCACGCTGGGGCACGCCTGGTACAACAACAAGCGCACGCTCGCCGCGCTCGCCGCCGAGATGTACATCGACGTGCCGCTCGACGATCACACGCCGGTGGCGCCCTACGGCACGATGTACTGGTTCCGGCTGGACGCGCTGCGCAAGATGTTCGACTGGCGCTGGAAGTGGACCGACTACAACGCCGAGCCGCATCACATCGACGGCGGCGTCGCCCACGTGCAGGAGCGGCTGATCGGCTACGCGGTGCACGACCGCGGCTACCGCATCGTGCAGGTGATGCAGCCGCGGCGCGCGGCGCAGGACTATGCCCGGCTGGAATACAAGGCGCAGATGTACGCGGCCCACTGCTCGTCGAACAACGTGGTCGACCAGAAGCTGGAACTGGACACGCGCGGCCTGCCGCTGCGCCGCGCGCTCTACCGCTCGCTGCGCGATGTCTACGGGCGCACGCTGACGCGCTATCCCCGTTCGCGCGAGATCCTGAAGCCGTTCAAGAACGTCGCCGTCTTCCTCCTGCTCCAGCGCCGAGACTAGCGGGGGCTAGATCCGCCCCAGCGCGGCCGCGCCGGTCATCAGCGCGGTCTCGAGCCGCCCCTGCCGGTGCAAGCCCAGCCTCTGCCAGCCGCTGACCACGCCCAGCCCCTTGCGCCTGCGCAGCGCGACGAACTCGGCCAGGATGGCGCGGTTCTCCTCGGTCAGCAGATGCTCGCAGCGTTGCAGGGCGCGCTGGTTGCGGGTGATCCAGTGGTGATACTTGCCCTGCCAGATCGTGCCCAGCCGTGCGTAGCGCGCTTGCAGGCCCCGGTTGCGGCCCAGCTGGTTCTTGTGGTGCTGCCGGTAGAACAGCGTGGGCTGGCTGTCGTAGAGGATCCGCCCGCCCGCGCCACTGACGAGCTGGTAGAACCACCAGTCGTGAAAGGCCGGCAGCGGATCGCAGCCAGCCGCCCGCGCGAGCGCCGCGCCCTCGGTCGAGAGGACCATGGTATTGCCGCCCGCGACCGTCTGGATCAGCGCATTGCGAAAGCAGGGCGGCCGCTGCCAGAGCGGCGAGGTGCCCCAGGGCCTGTCCGGGTCGATGCCCACGTCCGTCCGCGAGCAGTAGAGCGCCGGGACCGCGTCCGCAGCCTGCAGCCGGTCCAGCGCCCGGCCCAGCCGGTGCGGATACCAGATGTCGTCCTGGTCGCAGAAGGCCACCGGCCCCTCGGGCAGCTCGGGATGGCAGAGCGTGCCCAGGAAGTTGCCCGCCACGCCGCGGCCGGGCCCGGACAGCCGCCGCACCTCCTGGGGAACGGCCCGGGCGAAGGCGTCGATGATCTCGGGCGTGGCGTCGGTCGAGGCGTCGTCGGTGACCCAGAGCCGCCAGTCGCGGTGGTTCTGCCGGGCGATGGAGGCCAGTTGCGCGGAGAGATGGGCCGCCCCGTTGTGCGTCCCCAGCAGGATCGTGACCGTGGGAAGCGGCGTGTGCCTGTTCATGCGTCCCCGCCGCAGTGTTTCCCGAAGTCCTGTCCCTTCATCGCGTCGAACTCGTTTTTCCTGTCGCACAACGCCGGCCGCCTCGGGGCGTCCGGACGCGCATCATGAGACCGCCGCGCGACCGGGGCAAGGCCACATCACCGGTCAGGCGCCGACCCGTGCCGTTGCGGCCTCGGCCTCGGTCCCTGCGGTGGTACGCGACCACTCGACCAGCCGGGCAAGTCCCTCGTCCAGCGTCACCTCGGGCGTCCAGCCCAGCCGGTCGCGGGCGCGCGAGATGTCGGCGAGCGCGTGGCGCACATCGCCGGGCCGGAAGGCGCCGGTGACCCGCAGCCGGTCGCGCGAGGCCCCGAAGAGTTCCAGAAGCCGCCCGGCGATGTCGCGGATCGTGGCCGTCTGGCCCGAGCCGATGTCGAGGATTTCGCCCGGCATCTCGGCGGCGCTGCCCATCATGGCAAAGGCGCGCACCACGTCGTCGACCAGCACGAAGTCCCGCGTGATCTCGCCGTCCTCGAAGATCGCCAGCGTCGCGCCCTCCTGGATCTGGCGGCAGAAGATCGACAAAACACCGGTGTAGGGGTTGTTGAGCGACTGCCCCGGCCCGAAGACGTTCTGCAACCTCAGGACGCCGACCGCCACGCCGGTGCCCCAGAAGGCCTGTTGCAGCAGGTATTCCTGCATCAGCTTGGACGAGGCGTAGATCGAGGCCGGTGCGACCGAGCAGTCCGCGTTGGTGGCGACCGGCGTCAGCACGGTGCCGCGCGCATCGCGTACCTCGAAATCGCCCGAGGCCATCGCGTCGTCGTCTCGGGCGCTGGCGGTCACGAGCCGCCCCTCGG
This sequence comes from Salipiger mucosus DSM 16094, assembly GCF_000442255.1. Lineage (GTDB taxonomy): Bacteria > Pseudomonadota > Alphaproteobacteria > Rhodobacterales > Rhodobacteraceae > Salipiger > Salipiger mucosus. The sequence goes on from NZ_KE557275.1 coordinate 393,519, forward strand.
CGTCGACATGTGCGCCCTCGCCATAGACCGCGCGGGTGCCCGCCAGCACGATGCGCCGCACCTGCGGGCCGTGGCTGCGCACGGCTTCGATCAGGTGGGCCGTGCCCATGACGTTGACCTCGCTGTAGCGCGCGGGCAGGTCGAAGCTCTGGCCAGTGCCGGTCTCGGCGGCGAGGTGGTAGACGATGTCCGGGGCCGCCTCGCGCAGGGCGTTGTCCACGGCGGCGCGGTCGCGGATGTCGCCCTCGACGATGCGGGCGCCGCAGGCCTCGAGCCGCGCGCGGTTGCCCGGGTTGCCGGCGTGAACCTGCGGCAGGAAGCTGTCGAAAACGGTGACCTCGGCGCCTTGGTCCACCAGCCGCGCAGCCAAGCGCGATCCGATGAAGCCCGCACCTCCGGTGATGAACGCCCGTGGCTGCGTCATGAAATGTCCCCTGTCCTTCCATGTTGCTTGTCAGAAACGCGGCGCGATTGCAAATGTCACAAGGCCGCATCCAGCCGCGCGCATGTCGCATGGATTCGCGCGACTTGTCTGAAAAGCCGAGGCAAACGCCCGGAAATCGCCGCATCCCGCGCCTGCGTCCGCCCGTGGGGCGTGACAGGACCCGTCCTCGGGTGAGGGCCTTCATTGCGGGGGCCGGGATGGCGGAAATGGAGTATCGCGCGTCGCTGCGGCAGGGGCTGCAGGGGTTCGGCGCGAGCATCGGCGACATGGAGGTCGCCGAGATCGACGGAGACACCTTTCTCTTCGCCGCGGCAGGGCACGGGGCGGGCACGAGCGTCTATCGCGTCGATGCCACCGGGGCGGTCACACTGGCCGACCAGGCGGTGCATGCGCAGGGCACGGGCGCCTTCTCGGATGCCTCGATCGCGCTGATGGAGATCGACGGCCGGTCGCGGATCGTGACCGCGCTGCACGGCGAGCCGGGCCTGCAGCGCCTCGCGGTCGGGGGCGACGGTGCCCTGGCGGAGGCCGCGACGCGGGTGCCGATCTCGGGCGGGCGGATCGACGACGCGATCTCGCTCGCGGTGCAGGGCGAGCTGCTCTTCGCGGGGCATCGCGGCGGCGGGCTCTCGGTCAATCGCGTCGATGCCTCGGGCGCGGTCACGCAGCTGCGCAGCCTGGGCTCGGAGCTGGGGCAGGTGACGGCGCTGGCGGTGGTCGAGGTCCAGGGCACGGCCTTCCTGCTGGGCACCGCGGCCACGCGGGATGTCGTGGTCTGCTGGCGCATCGGGGCGAACGGCGCGCTGAGCGAAGCCGCGCGCATCGGACCGGACGATGGTCTGGGCCTCGCGGGGCCGGTCGCGCTGACGGTGACCGAGGCCGGGGGCGCGGCCTATGTCGTGGTGGCGGCCTCGGACTCCGCGTCGCTGAGCGTGCTGTCCGTCGGGGCGAGCGGCAGCCTGCGTGCGGTGGATCACCTTGTCGACGGGCTCGACACCCGTTTCGGCGGGGCCAGCGAATTGACCGCCGTCACGCGCGACGGGAAGGGCTACCTTGTCGCGGCGGGGGCGGATGACGGGATGAGCCTCTTCTCGCTGCTGCCGGACGGAAAGCTGTTGCACCTCGATGCCATCGCGGACGCGACGGACACGCCGCTCGACAATGTCTCGGCGTTGGCGGCGGTATCCACCGGCGCGGGGCTGCGGATCTTCGCGGCCAGCGGGACCGAGGCCGGCATCGGTGCCTTCGACGTGGCGATGGGCGCCGGGCCCGTGACCGGAACCTCGGGAGATGACAGGCTGACGGGAACGGGCGGCCCCGACACGCTTGTCGCCGGAGCGGGGCGCGACCGGCTGACCGGCGGAGCCGGGACGGATGTCTTCGTCTTCGACGGCGCGGGCGGGCGCGACAGCGTCGCCGACTATCGCCCCGGCAGCGACGTGATCGACCTGTCGCTGGTGCCGATGCTCTACTCGATGGACCAGCTCACCGTCCTGCCGGACGAAGATGGCGCCCTGCTGGTCTTCGGCGACCTCGAGATCGCCATCGAAAGCGCCGACGGCAAGCCCCTGGAGTCCAAGGACATCGCGGTGACCTTCGGCCCCTCGCACTATGCCACTGACTGGATTCCGCTGCGCGAGATCACCACCGGCCAGCGCGTGACCGGCACAATGGGAAACGACCGGCTCGAAGGCAGCACCCGCGGTGACGAGCTGCGCGGGCTCGGCGGCAACGACGTGATGTTCGCCGGGGCAGGGGGCGACCGTTTCGATGGCGGGGCCGGTTTCGACACGGTGAATTTCAGCAAGGTGCAGGGCCGCGTGCTGGTCGACCTGCAGACCGACGTGAGCAGCGCGGGCTTTGCGCGCTTCTTCGACTTCGGCCATGCCTCGGGCGATGCCTATACCGCCGTCGAGCGCTTCATCGGCGGCGATTACGCCGACAACCTGCGCGGGGACGCGGGGCGCAACACGCTCAAGGGCGGCGGCGTGTCGGATCGTCTGTACGGCCGGTACGGGGATGACGTACTGGACGGCGGCACGGGGGCGGATGCGCTCTACGGCAACCGCGGCGCCGACGTGATGACCGGCGGTCCTGACGAGGGGCGGCGCGACCGCTTCATCTATTTCCATGCCGAGGAGTCGGGCGTGGGCCGGGGCAACCGTGACGTCATCACCGATTTCACCCCCGGCGAGGACCGGATCGAGATCAGCCGCTTCGACGCCGACACGTTGACCGGGGGCAAGCAGGGCTTCACCTTCATCGGTGCGCGGTCCTTCAGCGGCACCCCGGGCGAATTGCGCGCGGGCGCCGTCAGCTCCGAGGGGATCACGCTGGTACAGGCGGATCTCGACGGTGACGGGACGCCCGATTTCGAGATCGAACTGACCGGGGTGATGCGGCTCACGGCGGGGGATTTCCTGATCTGAGCCGCCGTGGCGCGGCGAGGGTTGGTCGGGGACAGCACCCGGGTTATATGCTGACGCCCGGCGCGGAGATCCCCACCGCCGTGCGCAGCATGAGTGTTACATGGGTCTGAATACCACCACCGGACGCTTCACCTACAGCGGCACCAACCCCTGGATATCGGCGCTTCTCTGGGGCGGAGCCTGGACCGCCACCTCCGGCACGCAGGCCATCGTGGTGGACTACGTCCTGCGCAGCGGGGTCGATCCGCTGGGTTTCAGCGGCGTGAGCTCGGGCGATCCCTGGTCACCCGCCGAACGCGCGGCGGTCGCCTCCGTCATGGAGGCCTGGTCCGCCGTGGCCGACATCGAGATCCGCGAGACCTCGGACCCGGATATCGCCGACATCTGGTACTGGCAGGGCCGGGAATCCGAGGTGCAGGCGCTGGGATGGCACGAGGTGCCCGATGCCTCCACCACGACCGAGCCGGTCTACGGGGTCTTCGCCTACGACGGTCAGGGCTGGACGACGACCGGCCTCATGCCCGGGGGCTACGGTTTCCTGACGCTGCTGCACGAGGTGGGCCACGGTATGGGCCTCGCGCATCCGCACGACACGGGCGGGACCAGCACCGTCTTTCCCGGCGTCTTGGCGCCCTACGACGACTATGGCGACCACGACCTGAACCAGGGCGTGTTCACCATCATGACCTACAACGACGGCTGGATCACCGAGTATCCCGACCATGCCGTCTGGCTCGGCGACGAAGACTGGGGATATCCGGCGACACCCATGGCGCTGGACATCGCGGCGATCCAGGAGATCTACGGGCCGAACACGACGCATGCGGGGAGTGACGACCTCTACGCGTTGCCGCTGGTCAATGCCTCCGGCACCGGCTGGCGCGGCATCTGGGACACCGGCGGCACCGACACGATCAGTGCCGACGGCAGCACCCGGGACACGACGATCGACCTGCGCGCCGCGACGCTCGAGGGCGCCGGCGCGGGTGGCTGGCCCTCCTACGCCGAAGAGGTGGTCGGCGGTTTCACCATCGCCAACGGCGTCGCGATCGAGGTGGCGATGGGCGGCGCCGGAGATGACACGATCACCGGCAACGTGCTGGCGAACACGCTGGAGGGCGCAGGCGGCGCCGACCGGCTGGCCGGGCTCGGCGGGGACGACACGCTCGACGGCGGTGCGGGGGACGACACGCTGCTGGGCGGTGCGGGCAACGACCGGCTCGAGGGCGGGACCGGCGCCGATCACTTCGACGGCGGGCCGGGCCGCGACACCGTGAGCTACGACAGTGCCACGCGGTCCGTGCGTGTGGACCTGCTCAACGACGCCCTGATGTATGGCGATGCCGTGGGCGACACCTTCGTCGATATCGAGGTCTTCCGGACGCGCGGCACCGTCGACCAGCTGCGCGGCGACGATGGCGACAACGAGTTCTACACAGGCGGGCTGTCGGACAGGCTCTACGGTCGCAGGGGCGACGATTCGCTCTTCGGACAGGAGGGCGCGGACGCCTTCTACGGCGGGCTCGGTGCCGACGTGATGACCGGCGGCGCGCAGGAAGGCCGGCGCGACCGCTACATCTATTTCAACATCGCCGAATCCCGGCCCGGCGACGGCCGCCGCGACGTCATCACCGACTTCGTCGCGGGCGAGGACCGGATCGAGATCAGCCGCTTCGACGCCGACACGACGCAGGGGTTCAAGCAGCGCTTCGACTTCATCGGCGACGTCGACTTCACCTCGGCGGGGCAGCTTGGCTACCGCCACGAGGGCGGCGCGACCATCGTGCAGGCGGATGTCGACGGAGACGGGGCGGCCGACTTCGAGGTCGAGCTCTCCGGGGTTCTGGTCCTCACGGCCGACGATTTCCTGATCTGATCATACACGGCAACGCTGCGTAAATCGGCCAGTTGTTGCGCAAAGGTTGCGTTCTCGACAGGGTTCCGCCCGGATTCGACCACGTTTCACTTTTACCACGACGCCGCGTCGGATGGTGTGTCACTACCGGCGGACCGGACGCCGAATTGTCCCTTTGGACAGGTTGGCGGAAAGGTTTGGTCAACCATTCCGGTGCAAGACCGTGGGGTGCTGCAGGCCGCCCCACGGCGGTGAAGACAGGATTCGCGGACGGATGTCCGCCATGAGGAGATATCGATGCCGCGTATGCCGAGCGCCGACGAGCAGTTGATGCTGGAAATGCTGAACCGGGCAAGGGCCGATCCCACCGGGGAATACGTCCACCTGGTCACGAATGCCAATGCCCCCATCCAGAACGCCCTTGATTTCTTCGGAACGGACCTTTCGCTGCTCCAGACGCAGCTGGACGGCTATTCCTCGCAGGCGCCGCTGGCCTGGGACGGGCTGCTCGCGGACTCCGCGCGCACCCATAACCAGCTGATGATCGATTTCGACACCCAGAGCCACAACCTCCCGGACGAGCCCGGTCTCCTCGACCGGATCGCGAACGCGGGATACGGCTCGATTCGGTCTGTCAGCGAGAACCTGTACACCTTCGGCCAGAACATCCTGCACGCGCATGCGGGCTTCTTCATCGACTGGGGCGAAACCCCCACCGGCATCCAGGATCCGGCGGGCCACCGCGAGAACATCATGAACGCGGTCTTCACCGAAGTCGGGATCTCGGTCATCCGTGAAAGCGATGCCGAGACCGACGTGGGCCCCTTCGTCATCACGCAGCATCTCGGCACGACCTGGGAATACGCGCCGCAGCTTCTGGGCGTGGTCATCGACGACGCCGACGGCGATGCCTTCTACGACGTGGGCGAGGGCATGGGCGGCGTGACCGTTACGGCCACTGGCACGGCCGGCACCTTCACCACCACGACCTGGGCCGCGGGTGGCTACCAGATGGAACTGCCCGCCGGGCAGTACACGGTCGTCTTCTCGGGCGGTGGCCTCGACGGCCAGGTGACCGAAACGGTCACGATCCGGGGCGCGAACGTCAAGCTCGACGCCGAGGCGGATGAGGCGACCCCCGGTCCGACGCCGGGAGCCGACACGCTGACCGGCACCGCGGGCAACGACATGATCGAGGGCATGGGCGGCAACGACGTGCTCATGGGCGGCGCCGGCAACGACACGCTGATGGGCGGCAGCGGGAACGACACGCTCCGGCCCGGCTCCGGCAGCGACATGCTCGACGGCGGGTCCGGCAACGACCTCGCGGACTACTCCGCCGCGGCGGGCCGGGTGCTGGTCGACCTGTTGGCCGACGTCTCGGACGCGGGATATGCCCGTTTCTACGATGTGGGTGCAGCGCAGGGCGATCAGTACGAAAATATCAGCAACGTTCTCTCGGGCGACTATTCCGACCAGCTCCGTGGCGACAACGACGACAACCGCCTCGATGGCGGGCTCGGTTGGGACCGGGTCTACGGCCGCCAGGGCGACGACACGCTGATGGGCGAGCTCGGTGGCGACGCGCTCTACGGCAACGCCGGCGCGGACGTGATGTCCGGCGGCGACCAGGCCGGCGTCCGCGACCGTTTCATCTACTTCAACATGTCCGAAACCGGCGTCGGCGCGGGCAACCGGGACATCATCACCGACTTCGTCGCTGGCGAGGACCGGATCGAGATCTCGCGCTTCGACGCCGACACCACGCAGGGGTTCAAGCAGTCGTTCGACTTCATCGGAAGCGACGCCTTCTCCGGCACGGCGGGCGAGCTGCGCTACGGCCAGACCTCGAACGCGACCATCGTCATGGGCGACGTCGACGGCGATGGCGCTGCCGATTTCGAGATCCAGCTGACCGGTGTCATGGACCTCGGCGCGAGCGACTTCCTGATCTGAAAAAGCCCGCTGGCACGGTCAGCTTTTTCTTGCCTCGCACGGCGGAGCCGGTAACCTCCGCCGCGCGAAAGTGTCGGGTCGACCGGGTATCTCCCCCACCTGGAATGTCCTGAAATACTAATCAATTGCCTGATATTACAGGCGTTTCAAGAGGGTCTTCCCATGACAACATACACGCTCCAGGGCTACGGCATCCAGTTTCCCGCAGATGATGGCCCCACCATCTCCGTAGGGTCCGCGACCGTCCAGTTCGTCATGGCCGACAGGACCGACGGCTTCCGGTATTCGATCTCCGACACCGAGGATTTCAGCCTGCCGGAGGTCGATATCGTCCCGACGGGGCCGATTTACAACCTCGTCGTCGACGGGGTCCGCTACACACAGGAAGACTTCGAACCCTTCTCGTTTTCGCTCGGGCAGGCGAACTGGTCGGGCGGCACGACCTACATCCTCAGCATCGACCTGGAGTCCGACCCCGATGACTTCGAGCGGGTCTTCGCGATCGGCGGGGCCGATCTGCCGAACTTCTCCTCCCCGGGGCAGGTGGACAACTTCCTGGATTCGATCACCTACCTCGACGCGGCCGGCGGCGCCTTCGCGCCCGGCACGCTGATCTCCTTCGCCGGCCTGCTCGACGTCGCGGTGACCCAGAACGACTCGATCGTGGGGACCGCGGACAGCGACCTGCTCGAAGGGGGGCGCCGGCAACGACACGATCAATCCGCTGTCGAACGATAGCGAGGACATCATCGTGCCCGGCGGCGGCAACGACCGGGTGATCCTGTCCAACGCAACGCCTTCCAGCTACTACCAGCTGGACTACTCGACGATCGCGACGCCGATCAGCGTCACGGTGAACACGCCCGCCAACACCGCCACCATCACCGGCTCCGGCGCCGGGACAGACACCATCGTCGACATCGCGCGGCCGGTGGGCGATGGCTTTGGCGGTCTCGAGATCATGGGGACCACGGCGGGCGACACCTTCGACGTGACCACCTCGACGGACGACTTCATCGGCGTGAACCCGGGCGCCGGCAACGACGTCATCAACGCCACGCTGGCCGAGTACTCGAACCTGCGCATCACCTACGACTGGGTCGGCCAGTCGGCGGGAGCCTCCACCGGAATCGTCGCGAACCTGAACACCGGCATCGTGTCGCAGGACGGCTACGGCGGCCGCGACACGATCAACGCGACCGGCGAGGGCCGGATCGAGCTGCAGGGCACCGACTACGCCGACCGCATGACCGGCTCGAACGGGGATGACCGCTTCATCACCCGCAACGGCAATGACACCGTGGACGGCCTCGGCGGGCGCGACCTCGTCCGCTACGACCGGCGGCAGGTCGACCAGGTCAACGTGAACCTCACCGAGGGCGAGGCCGTCGGCAGCTGGGATGGCGTGACCTTCGTCGACACGCTCGCGAGCATCGAGGACGCGCGCGGTTCGCGCGACGGCAACGACATTCTGATCGGCTCGCTGGCCGACAACCGGCTCGAAGGGCGCGGCGGCAACGACACGCTCGAAGGCCGCGGCGGCGAGGACCAGCTTCTCGGCGGCATCGGCAACGACCTCTATGTCGTCGATGGCAGCGAGGCCGAGGGCGTGGTCCGCATCTTCGACGACGGCGGCGTCAACATCCTGCGTCTGCTCGACGGGCCGGGCCCGGATGCCGAGGACTTCTACATCAACGACGCGGGCGACCTGATCCGCACGTCCTACCATGGCCACGTGACCGAGATCTACGGCGGGACCGACTCGGTGCAATACGTGCAGTGGTCGAACGCCGACCAGTCGACCGTGGCGCCGCGCCAGCTGATCATCACCGACATGGGCGACGCGGTGAACAGCGCCTATGCCTTTGTCGGCACGCGGCAGAACGACTCGGTCGTCGCGGCCGATGTCTCGGGCTCGGTCGAGGCCGAGATCTATGTCAGCGCAGGCGATGACAGCGTCACGGCGAGCGACAACCACACCGCCTACACCTTCCTCGGCACCGGCAACGACAGCTTCACCGGCGGTACGGCCGCTGACTGGGTCCGCGGCCAGGAGGGCAACGACCTCATGGATGCCGGCGCCGGCAACGACACCCTCTGGGGCGAGGACGGCAACGACACGCTGCTCGGGGGCGCGGGGAACGACCTGCTGTATGCGCATGGTTCGGGCGCCGATGTCATCGACGGCGGGGCGGGCGTGGACTGGCTGGACTACAACATGGCCGACGGCCGGGTGCTGGTCGATTTGCAGCAGGACGTCAGCGGCCAGGCCTATGCCCGCTTCTTCACGCAGGGCGCCGCCTCGGGTGACACCTTCGCGGGGATCGAGAACGTCATGGGCGGCGCCTTCGCCGACAACCTGCGCGGCGACGCGGGGACGAACGTGCTCGAGGGCGGCGGCGTCTCCGACCGGCTCTACGGCCGGGCGGGCGACGACGTGCTCATGGGCGGCACCGGGGCCGACGCGCTTTACGGAAACCTCGGGGCGGACACCATGACCGGCGGCGACGACGAAGGCCGTCGCGACCGCTACATCTACTTCCAGACCGAGGAGTCGGGCACCGGCGCCGGCAACCGCGACATCATCACCGATTTCGTCGCGGGCGAAGACCGGATCGAGCTGTCGCGCTTCGACGCGGACACGACCCAGGGCTTCAAGCAGGCCTTCGACTTCATCGGCGACGATGCCTTCAGCGCGGCGGGGCAGCTTGGCTACCGGCACGAGGGCGGCAATACCATCGTGCAGGCGGACTTCGACGGGGACGGCGCGGCCGACTTCGAGATCGAGCTGACCGGCGTGATGGACCTCACCGAGGCCGACTTCCTGATCTGACAAAGCCAAAGGGGCCGCGCAATGCGCGGCCCCTTCGATTCTGCATGGCGGCGGGGTGATCCCGGCGCCAGAGCCGTCAGCTCACGTCCTTGTAGCTGATTTCCTTGACGTCGCCGCCGGTCTTGCTGCGGCGGACGTAGAGGCGGTTGAGCGCGTTCACGTAGGCCCGCGCCGAGGCGACGACCGTGTCGGTGTCGGCCGACTGGCCGGTCGCGATCTTGCCGTCCTCTTCCAGCCGGACCGAGACGGTGGCCTGCGCGTCGGTGCCCTCGGTCACCGCGTGCACCTGGTAGAGCTGCAGCCGCGCCTCGTTCGGGTAGAGCTTGCGCACCGCCTTGAAGGTGGCGTCCACCGGGCCGTCGCCCTCTTCGGTGGTCGTCATGGTCTCGCCGCCGACCTCCATCTCGAGCGTCGCCTCGGCCGGACCGCCGGTGCCGCAGGCGACCCTGAGCGACACGATGTCGAGGTGGTTGGCCTGCTCGTCGGCCATGGTCGCGGTCACGAGGGCAAGAATGTCCTCGTCGTAGACTTCCTTCTTGCGGTCGGCGAGTTCCTTGAACCGCACGAAGGTATCCTTGAGCTGGTTGTCCCCGAGCTCGACGCCGAGGTCCTTGAGCTTGGCACGCAGCGCGGCGCGGCCCGAGTGCTTGCCCATGACGAGGCTGGTCGCCGCAAGGCCCACGTCCTCGGGGCGCATGATCTCGAAGGTCTCGGCGTTCTTGAGCATGCCGTCCTGGTGGATACCGGATTCATGCGCGAAGGCGTTCTTGCCGACGATGGCCTTGTTGTACTGCACCGGGAAGCCCGAGACCGTGCTCACGCGGCGCGAGATCTGCATGATCTTGCGCGTGTCGATGCCGGTGTCGAAGGGGATGATGTCGCCGCGCGTGCGCATGGCCATCACCACTTCCTCGAGCGCGGTGTTGCCGGCGCGTTCGCCGAGACCGTTGATCGTGCACTCGATCTGGCGTGCGCCGCCCTCGACCGCGGCGAGCGCGTTGGCCGTCGCCATGCCGAGGTCGTTGTGGCAGTGGGTCGAGAAGATCACCTCGTCGGCGCCCGGCACGGTGGCGATCAGGCGGCGGATGAGGTCGGCCGATTCCACCGGCGCGGTATAGCCCACGGTGTCGGGGATGTTGATCGTGGTGGCACCGGCCTTGATCGCGATCTCGACCACGCGGCAGAGGTAGTCCCACTCGGTCCGGGTCGCGTCCATCGGCGACCACTGCACGTTGTCGCAGATGTTGCGGGCGTGGGTCACCGTCTCGTGGATGCGCTCGGCCATCTCGTCCATGGTGAGGTCGGGAATGGCGCGGTGCAGCGGCGAGGTGCCGATGAAGGTGTGGATGCGCGGGCGCGGCGCCGCCTTGATCGCTTCCCAGCAGCGGTCGATGTCGGCGGGCTGCGCGCGGGCGAGGCCGCAGATCACCGACTCGCGGCTGCGCTTGGCGATCTCGTTCACGGCGGCAAAGTCACCCTCGGAGGCGATGGGAAAGCCTGCCTCGATGATGTCGACGCCCATGTCCTCGAGCATCTCCGCGATCTCGAGCTTTTCCTCGTGGGTCATGGTGGCGCCGGGCGATTGCTCGCCGTCGCGAAGCGTCGTGTCGAAGATGAACACGCGGTCTTTGGTCTGGTCTGTCATGGTCTGATCTCTTGTCGGTCTTCGTCCTGGGGTCCCGGTCGGGTCTCGACGGCGCGAAACGTTCTTCCTCTGAGCGGTCGCGCCGAGACGCCGCGCTCAGAGGCGGGTTAGGAGAAGACGCAGGCCAGCCGACGCCGTCGCGCGGGATGCGCGAGCAGGGAACGTGGTATGGCCAAGGGTCATCATGAGGGCGGAATATACGCACTCACGGTTAAATGAAAACCGCAAAAGGTGAGATTCTTGCCGGAATTCCACGCCGCGCCGCGGCATCCGCGCCGGCCGGGGGTTGAGCGGCCGCGCGTCTGCGGCATACTCGGGCCGCGGGGGCGCAAGGCAGGCGGGGATCAGATGTTTGAACGGTGGATCGGCGCGGCACTGGTTGCGCTGTCGGTGACTGGCGCCGCGCGGGCGCAGGAGGGGCGCGAGGATCTCTCGCTCTACGTTTTCGGCAATTCGCTGGTGCATCACCTGGGCGAGGAGGCGCACAGCAACGTGCCCTACTGGATGGCCCAACTGGCCGAGGCCGATGGCCGCGACCTGGCGCTCGACGGGCAGTGGGGCTTTCTGCGCAACTTCGCCGAGGATCTGCCGCCCAAGCCGAACTGGTCCTTCGAGGCGGTGCAGAGCCTCTGGAGCCCGGGGCGCGGGAGTTTCGGCGACGCGGGCTACGACGCCATCGTCGTGACGCCGGCGAACTTCACCCAGTACCAGGCGCCCGACGCGCCCTACGACGGCGAGAACCCCGACGAACAGAGTCCGCTGGGCGCGGTTCTGCGGATCGTGGACTGGCTGGAGAGCCGCACGCCCGGGGCGCCGGTCTGGATCTACCAGGGCTGGGCCGAGATGGAGCCACACATCTGGAGCTTTCCGCCCAACGCGCGGCGGCTGCGGCGCTACCAGGCGGCCAACCTGGGCGATTACGACGACTGGTATCGCGCCCTGGCCGAGGGCGTGGCCGAGGCACGGGATGGCAAGCGGCCGGGCGTGATCCCGGTGGCGCGGGTGCTGGCGCGGTTGCTGGGCGAGGACGGGCCGCTCGAGGAGTTGCCGGCCGAGGCGCTTTACGTCGACGCGGACCCGCACGGCACGCCGACGCTCTACTTCCTCGCGGCGATGGTGACCTATGCCACGCTCTACGACCGGGCGCCGCCCGAGGGGTTCCTGCCGCCGGACACGCTGCATCCGCGCGTGGTCGCGGACTATCCGGAGCTGGCGGGCTTCGTTCGGGAGCAGGTGCAGGCCGCGCGGGAGGCGGGCGACGCGCCGGCCTGGCCCGTGGACGAGGCGCAGGCCGCCCCAGATGCCGAGCCCGAGACCCGGAGCGCCGAAGCCGAAGCGGAGCCCGCGCCGCTGCCCCGCCGCGGCCGCGTGGCGCTGCCCGGGCCGGGCGCACGTCCCGAGGGTGCACCGGCGCTGGCGATGGGGCTCAACGGGCTGTCGGACTGGTCGACGCAGCATCCCTTCATCGACAAGATGAAATCCGCCCGCGAGTGGGTGGGCCACCTGCCCGGCCAGTGGGGCGGGGTCGGCGCCGACGAAATGCGCGCCGCCGGGCTGCTGGACGCGGACGGCTGGCCGCAGCGCCTGCCCGAGGGGGTCGAGCGGATCGAGGCGCTGATCCTCACCGACCAGCCCGAGGATGCCCAGCACCTGCGCGGCGACTACCGGGTGTTCTGGGAGGGCGAGGGCAAGCTCGAGCTGATCGGTCGTGCCCGCCGCGCGCGCTATGGCGAGGGATGGGCGCGGTTCCACTACACGCCCGGCGAGGGGCTGGTCGGAATCGCGATCTCGGAGCTCGACCCCGAGGACCCGATCCGCGACATCCACGTCGTGCAGGAGCGGCACCTGGCGCTCTGGGAGGCGGGTGCGCTCTTCGATCCGCACTGGATCGCGCGGGTGCGCGACCTGCGGGCGGTGCGCTTCATGGACTGGATGAAGACCAACAGCACCGCCGTCACCGACTGGGACACGCGGCCGCGGATGTCGGACTACACCTGGACCGCCTGGGGCGTGCCGCTGCCGGTGATGATCCGCCTCGCGAACGAGATCGGCGCCGATCCCTGGTTCAACATGCCCCACGCGGCGGACGACGACTATGTCCGGAGCTTCGCCGGGGCAGTGCGCGACGGGCTGGACCCGCGCCTGAAGGCGTATGTCGAGTATTCCAACGAGGTCTGGAACCACATCTTTCCGCAGGCGGACTGGGCGGGGGCGCAGGCCGAGGCGCGCTGGGGCCGCAGCGAGACCGGCTGGATGCAGTTCTACGGGCTGCGCGCGGCGCAGATCATGGACATCTGGACCGAGGTCTTCGGCGAGGCGGCCGACGAGCGGCTGGTGCGCGTGGCGGCGATGCACACCGGCTGGCCGGGGCTGGAGGAGCAGGTGCTGACCGCGCCGCTGGCCTTTCTCGAGCTGGGCCGCCCTCCGCGCGAGAGCTTCGACGCCTATGCGGTGACCGGCTACTTCGGCTACGAGCTGGGCGGCGCGGAGATGGAGGCCGAGGTGCAGGGCTGGCTCGACCGGGCCGAGGCGCAGGCCATCGAGGCGGGCGAGGCGCAAGGATTGCAGCGCGTGGCCCTGCGCGAGTTCGTCCGCGACCGTCGCTTCGAGGCGGCGATCCCGGCGGCGGCCATGGCGCTGCAGGAGGGTTCGCTGGCCGAGCTGACCGACGAGCTCTTTCCCTATCACGCCGAGGCGGCCGAAGACGCCGGCCTGCGGCTGGTGATGTACGAGGGCGGCACGCATGTGGTCGGTCACGGCACGCGGCTCGAGGACGAGCGCCTGACCGCCTTCTTCGAGACGCTGAACTATTCGCCCGAGATGGCCAAGCTCTACGAGTCGCTGCTGACCGGCTGGGTCGCGGCGGGGGGCACGCTGTTCAACGCCTTCGTCGACGTCTCGGGGGCCACGAAGTGGGGCAGCTGGGGCGCGCTGCGGCATCTCGATGACGCCAATCCGCGCTGGGACATGCTGATGGCCTACAACGCCTCGGCGCCGACCGACTGGGACCCGCGGCCGGAGGGCACCTTTGCCGAGGGCGAGATCGTCGAGGGCACACGGCGCGGCGACCGGCTGGAGGGCACGCCCGAGGAGGACGTGCTGCTGGGCGGGCCGGGCGACGACGTGCTGTCAGGCGCGGGCGGCGCCGACCGCCTGCACGGTGGCGCGGGCACCGATACCGCGATCCTGCCGGGCACGCGCGAGGGCTACAGCTTTGCGCGCCGGGACGGTCGCCTGATCGCCACCCGCGAGGGGATCGAGGTCTGGCTCACCGAGATCGAGCGCATCGCTTTCGAGGATGGGTCGGAGGCCGCGATCGAGACCGCAGGGCTGTGACGCGCGCCTAGGGGCGCGTGGCCTGCGCGTGGCGGATTTCCTCCACCAGCGTCTCGGCGCCGAGGCTCGCGCGGAAGTGCTGCTCGACATGCGCGCGGCCCGCGTCGGCGAGGCGCCGGGCGGTTTCGGGGTTCTGCGCCAGCTCGCGGATCGCGCGGGCCAGCACCGAGGGCTCCTTCGGCGGCACGAGACGGCCTGTCACGTCGTCCTCGATCAGCTCGCGCACGCCGCCCGCGTCGGTGCCGATGGTGGGCAGCCCGCAGGCCATGGCCTCCATGTAGGCGACGCCCAGCGGCTCGTGCCAGCTGGCCAGCACGAAGACATGCGATTCCAGCAGCTTGTCGCGCACCGCGTCGGCACTGATCGCGCCAAGCAGCTTGACGTGATCGCGCAGCCGTAGCCGGGCGAGGTGCTGTTCCAGCTCCTGCCGGTAGCCCGAACCGCCGGCGTCGTCCTCGCCCGCGATCTCGAGCCGAACGTTCACGCCCTGGTCGAGCAGTTGCCGCACCGCCGACATAAGGTCCTGGTGGCCCTTCACCACGTTCAGCCGGCCGCAGGAGAAGAGCCGGATCGGCCGCCCCGGCTCGGCCGGCTCATAGGGGGTCTCGCGGCGCAGCTCCTCGGTGTCGACGCCCATGGGCCGGACCGGCGTGCGGGCGGGGACGGCATCGCCCAACTCCTCGTGCACCTCGTCCAGCAGCTTGCGGGTGATGACCGTGGCAAAGCGCGCGCCGCGCCACTTGAAGCGCTGGCCGGGGCCGTAGTCCGAGAGCGGCCCGTGCAGCGTCAGCGAGTAGTCCGGCCCGCCCATGCGCGCGGCCAGCGCCGCGATGAGCCCGGCGCGGGCGCAGGAATGGGCATGCACGTGGTCGAGGCCGTGCGCCGCCGCGTAGCGGGTCAGCGCCTTCGCCGCGGAGAGGGTCAGCGCCACGTCGCGGCCGAACTGCGGCCCCTCGCGCAGGATCCAGCCGGGCAGGCCGCGCGGAAGCAGCCGGGCGAGCGCAGTCAGCGCATCGAGCGGCGCGACCTCGCCCAGATAGGTGGTGCGGGCGATCGCCTCCTGCGACCAGTCGTGCGAGATCAGCCCCGGCGGCGGCATGCGCGTCGACAGCAGGTGCACCTCGTGGCCCATCCGCTCGAGTTCGCGCACCTCGCGCCAGAAGAAGATATGGGTTTGCCCCGGAAATTGGGGCACGAGATATCCGATGCGCAATGGATCCGCCACGCATCCCTCCGATCGACACCGCACGGCGGTTCAGCTCCGCCTTTCCGACAAGGGTTCAAGTCTTTTCATTCTTTGGCCACAGTTGGCTGGCACTCGACAGGCGGTCGGGGGCATAATTTTTGCCGGGTGTGGCTGCATTGGTACGGAACCTGTCTGACGATTCGACCTCCACGGCGATGCCGGCCCTTTCGGTCATCCTTCCGGCCAGCAACGAGGCCGCGCTGATCGCGCGCTGCCTGTCCTCGCTCGTCGCCTCGCGCTGGAATGCGGCGGCGCCTGTCGAGACTCTCGTGATCGCCAACGGCTGCCGCGACGACACTGCCGGGCGCGCCCGCGCGCAGGCCGGCGCCTTTGCCGCGCGGGGCTGGCCCCTGCGGGTGATCGAGCGGGCCGAGGGCGGCAAGCTGGGCGCGCTCAACGCCGGCGACGCGGCGGCGCGCGGGCCGGTGCGGGTCTACCTCGACGCCGACGTGACCGTCTCGCCCGACCTGCTGGCGCAGCTTCACGATGCGCTGGATACCGCGCGGCCGCGCTACGCCAGCGGGCGGCTCGACATCACGGCGGGCGGCGTCATGGCGCGCGCCTATGCGCGGGTCTGGCGGCAGGTGCCCTTCATGGCGCGGGGCGTGCCGGGCTGCGGTGTCTTCGCGGTCAATGCCGCCGGTCGCGCGCGCTGGGGCGCCTTCCCCGAGATCATCTCGGACGACACCTTCGTGCGGCTGAATTTCGCCCCGGCCGAGCGGGTGGGCGTGCCCGCCCCCTACCGCTGGCCGGTGGCCGAAGGGCTGGCGAACCTCGTGCGCGTCCGCCGGCGGCAGGACGCCGGCGTCGCCGAGATCGGCAGTGCCTTTCCGCAGCTTCGCGCCAACGACGACACGCCGCCCTTTCCGGCGCGCGACAAGCTGCGGCTGGCACTGCGCGATCCGCTGGGCTTTGCCGTCTACGCGGGTGTGGCGCTGGCGGTGCGGCTGACGCCCGCGCGGGCGCAGGGCTGGAGCCGGGGACGATGAGCATGGCCTTCGTCGAGCGGTTCCGGGGCATCTCGCTCAGCGCGCGGGTGGTGCGGTCGTCGGTCTTCACCGTGGGCGGCTTCGGCGGGAGCCAGGCGCTGCGGCTGGCCTCGAACCTGGTGCTGACGCGGCTGCTGTTTCCCGAAGCCTTCGGCCTCATGGCGCTGGTCTCGGTCTTCATGATGGGACTGGCGCAGTTCTCGGACGTGGGCGTGACGCCGGCCATCCTGCAGAGCAAGCGCGGCGACGAGCGCGATTTCCTCGACACCGCCTGGACGATCCAGGTGATCCGGGGCGCCGGGCTCTGGCTGGTGGCCTGCGCGCTGTCCTGGCCGATGGCCGTGTTCTACGACGAGCCGCAGCTTGCGCAGCTTCTGCCGGTGGCAAGCCTCACGCTGCTGATCATGGGGTTCCGTCCGACGCGGCTGGACACGGCGAACCGGCACCTGGTGCTGGGCCGGGTCACGCTGGTCGAGTTCGGCACCCAGATCGTCGCGCTGACGGTGGGGATCGGGCTGGCCTGGCTGACCGGCTCGGTCTGGGCGCTGGTGGCGAGCGGGCTGGTCAACAGCGTCTGCGACGTGGTGCTGAACGCGGCCTTCCTGCCGGGCGAGCGCAACCGCTTCCGCTGGGAGAAGGCCGCCGCGCAGGAGCTCATCACCTTCGGCAAGTGGATCTTTCTCTCGACGGTCTGCGGTTTCTTCTTCAGCCAGGCGGACAAGATCCTCGTGGGGCGCTTCGTGCCGCTGGACCTCTTCGGGATCTACAACATCGGCTTCTTCCTCGCCTCCTTCCCGATGCTGCTGGGCGGCATGGTCACGCGCAAGATCCTGATCCCGATCTACCGGGAATCCCCGCCGACCGAGAGCCGCGCGAACTTCCTGCGCCTGCGCCGGATGCGCTTTGCGGTGACCGCGCTGCTGATGGTCATGGTGGGGGGCTTTGCGATGCTGGGGCACTGGCTGGTCGACCTCATGTACGACCCGCGCTACGCCGCCGCCGGGGCGGTGGCGGTGGTGCTGGCCTGCATGCAGATGCCGCAGATCGTCGTGCAGACCTACGACCAGGCGGCGCTGGCGGCAGGCGACAGCCGCAGCTTCTTCGTGCTGGCGCTGGTGCGCGCGGTGCTCATGGTCTCGTGCCTGCTGGTGGGCCTGCAGGCGGGGGGCCTGGTGGGCGCGCTGCTGGGGCAGGGCGCGGCCTTCCTGCTGGCCTACCCGGTGGTGGTCTGGCTGGCCCGGCGCATGGGCGCATGGGACCCGCTGCACGACACCGCCTTCGCCGCGCTGGGCCTCGCGCTCGGGGGGCTGGCGATCTGGCTGAACTGGACGCCGGTCGTGGCATTGGCGGGCGCCGGGGGGTGAGTCGCGCGGCCTTGAAGCGGACCCGGACATGGTGCCGCAGCGTTTCGCGGCGCGCGACAATGACCCGCCGGCTTGGTTAAATTGCAGCAAGAAGCGGGCAGAAGGCTAAAATGCGCCGCAATTGCTCCGCATTCCGGTGCTAGGTGTGACCCTGGGGTAAAGCGGTGGACTTCGGGACCATGACATCTGACATGCACGACGAGACCGAGACCGATATCGCCATCGTCGGCATGGCCGCGCATCTGCCCGGGGCGGCGGATATCGCCGAATACTGGCGCAACCTGCGCGAGGGCCGCAGCGCGATCCGGAAACTGAGCGAGGACGACCTGCGCGCGGCGGGAGAGGACCCGGGCCTGATGCGGCACCGCGACTACGTGCCCTTCGCCGCGCCGCTCGACGGGTTCGAGATGTTCGATGCCGACTTCTTTGGACTGGGTCCAAAGGACGCCGCGATCATGGACCCGCAGCACCGCCAATTCCTCGAGACCGCCTGGGAGGCGCTCGAGACGGCGGGGCACGTGCCCGAAAGCTTCGATGGGGATGTCGGCGTCTTCGCGGGCTGCGGCATGGGCAGCTATTTCTATTTCAATGTCTGCTCGAACCCCGATCTGGTCGAGAACACGGGCATGTTCCTGCTGCGCCATACCGGCAACGACAAGGACTTCATGACCACGCGCCTCAGCCACGTGCTGAACCTGCGCGGGCCCTCGATCAACCTGCAGACCGCCTGCTCGACCTCGCTGGTCGCCACGCACTACGCCGCGCAGGCGCTGCTGAACGGCGAGTGCGACATGGCGCTGGCGGGCGGCGCGACGATCGAGCTGCCGCAGGGGCGCGGCTATCTCTACAAGGAGAACGAGATCCTCTCGCCCGACGGGCAGTGCCATGCCTTCGACCACAGGGCACAGGGCACGGTCTTCGGCTCGGGCGTGGGCGTGGTGGTGCTGCGGCGCCTGTCGGACGCGCTGGCCGACGGCGACCATGTCTGGGCGGTCATCAAGGGCTCGGCCGTGAACAACGACGGCGCGCAGAAGGCCGGCTACCTCGCGCCCTCGGTCGAGGGGCAGGCCGAGGCCGTCGCCGACGCGCAGGCCATCGCAGGTGTCACGGCGGACACGGTGGATTACGTCGAGTGCCACGGCACCGGCACCTACCTGGGCGATCCCATCGAGGTGGCGGCGCTGACGGAGGCCTTCCGCGAGACCTCGGCCGCGACGGGGCATTGCCGCATCGGCTCGGTCAAGACGAACATCGGGCACCTCGACACGGCGGCGGGCGTCGCCTCGCTGGTCAAGGCCACGCTGGCGCTGCACGAACGGGAAATGCCGCCGTCGCTGGGCTTTGAGGCGCCGAACCCGGCGATCGACTTCGAAAACTCGCCCTTCGTGGTGAACGACGCGCTCACGCCGTGGGAACGGCGGGGCCATCCCCGGCGGGCGGGCGTGAACTCGCTTGGCGTGGGCGGGACCAACGCGCATGTCGTGCTGGAAGAGGCCCCCGAGCGCGCCGCGTCGGAGGCCAGCGACTGGCCGTTCCAGATCCTGACGCTCTCGGCGCGGTCGAAGGCCGCGCTCGACGGCAACGCGGCGCGGCTGGCCGGGCACCTGCGCGCCCACCCCGAGCAGCCGCTGGCCGACGTCGCCTGGACGCTGAAGGAGGGCCGCGCCGCCTTCGAGACGCGCCGCGTGGTGGTTGCGGAAAGCCACGAGGAGGCCGCGCGCCTGCTCGAACAGGGCGACGCGCGCCGGGTGCATTCGCACAGCGCGCTGGAGCGGCCCGACGTGGCCTTCATGTTCCCCGGCGGCGGCGCGCAATACGCCGGCATGGCGCGCGATCTCTACGAGACCGAGCCGGTTTTTGCCGAGTGGATGGATCGCGGGCTGGAGGCCCTGGCCGAGATCACCGACGAGGACATCCGCGCGCTCTGGCTGCCCGACGATGCCGACCGGGCCGAGGCGGAGAAGGCGCTCACGCGGCCCTCGCGGCAGCTGCCGCTCATCATGATCGCCGAATACGCGCTGGCGCAGCTCTGGATGAGCTGGGGCATCCGGCCTTCCGCGCTGGTGGGGCACTCGATGGGCGAGAACACCGCCGCCTGCCTTGCCGGGGTCCTGTCCTTCGAGGACTGCATCGGGCTGGTGCACCTGCGCGGCCGCCTCTTCGACAGCGTGCCGGCGGGCGGGATGCTGTCGGTTGCCCTGTCGGCCGAGGACCTGGCGCCGTGGCTGGGCGATGAACTGGACCTCGGCGCGGTCAACGCGCCCGGGCTCTCGGTCGCCTCCGGGCCGCAGGCAGCGCTGGACGCGCTGCAGGCGCGGCTGACGGCCGAGGGCATCGACTGCCAGCGCATCGCCATCGACATCGCCGCGCACAGCCGGATGCTGGAGCCGATCCTCCAGAGATTCCGCGCCTACCTGCGCAGCATCGACCTGAACGCGCCGCAGATCCCGCTGACCTCGAACCGCACGGGGCAGATGATGACGCCCGAACAGGCGACCGACCCGGAGTACTGGGTCGCGCATTTGCGCGGCACCGTACAGTTCGCCGGGTGCATCGGTACGCTGGCACAACCGAACCGCATCTTCCTCGAGGTGGGGCCGGGCAAGGCGCTCTCGGCGCTGGCGCGGCAGCACGATGCCGTGCCGGGGCAGCAGGTTCTGTCCTCGCTGCGGCACCGCGACGAGGCGATCGCCGACGACAGGCACATGTTCGAGGTGCTGGGCCGGCTCTGGGCGCTGGGCGCCAGCTTCGACTGGGGACAGGTCTGGGGCGAGGCGCGGCGCAACCGCGTCGTGCTGCCCACCTACGCCTTCCAGCGTGCCCCCTATTTCATCGCGCCGGGCAAGGCGCAGACCGATGCGGCGCCCAGCTTCCTGACACGCAGCGACGACATTGCGCAGTGGGGCTGGCGCCCCGTCTGGCGCCCGCGCGCGGCCGAGGCCGAGGTCGACGTCGCCGAGGGGCTGTCCGAGGCCGAGCCGCGCACCTGGCTGATGTTCATGGACGAGGCCGGGCTTGCCGCCCGCGCCGCGGCCCGGCTCACGGCGGCGGGGCATACCGTGGTCGAGGTGCGCCCCGGCGACAGCTTCACCCGGCTTTCCGACACCTCCTACATGCTGGCGCCCGAGCGGGGGCGCGAAGGATACGACCTGCTGATGCAGGACCTCGCGCTGCGCGGCCACGTGCCCTCGCGGATCGCGCATTTCTGGCTGGTGACCGAGGGCGAGACCCACCGCCCCGGCTCGAGCTTCTTTCACCGGCTGCAGGAGCAGGGCTTCTACTCGCTGCTGTTCCTGGCCCAGGCGATGGCCGAGGAAAATCTGCCGCGCCCGCTGCACCTGACCGTGGTCACTAGCGGCGCGGCCAGGGTCCGCGACGAGGCGCTGCCGCATCCGGCCAAGGCCACCGTCGCCGGCCCCGCCCGCGTGATCCCGCGCGAGCTGCCGGGCATCAGCGTCTCGACGCTGGACCTCGCACTGCCGCAAGCGGCACAGGGCGGCGTCCTGTCGCGCCGCAGGGCGCAGGCGGCGCGGGCGGCGGCGGTCGAGGCACTGACGGTCCAGGTGCTCGAGGAACTGCTTTCCGAGCCCTCGGAGGCACAGGCCGCCCTGCGCGGCGGGCGGCGCTTTGACTGCGCGATGAAGCCGGCCCTGCTGGACGAGGCGCCCGCGCCGATCCCCGAGCGGGGCGGCACCTACCTGGTGACCGGCGGCTTCGGCGGCATCGGCCTGACGCTGGCGCAGGATTTCGCGGCGCGGGGCGCGAACCTCGTGCTGGTGGCGCGCAGAGAGCTGCCCGAGCGGGAGCAGTGGGACGACTACCTCGCCCGCCACGCGCCGCAGGACCGTGTCGCGCGGCGCATCCGCGCCGTCCGCGCGCTGGAAGAGGCGGGCGCCGAGGTCATGCTGGCGGCCGCCGACGTCTGCAACCTGGGCCAGATGCAGGAGATTCGCGCGCGGGCCGAGGCGCGCTTTGGCCGCATCGCCGGCGTGATCCACGGCGCGGGGGTGATCGACGACGGCCCGCTGCTGGCCAAGACGCCCGCCGGGATCGAGGATGTCTTCACGCCCAAGATCCACGGCACGCAGGTGCTGGGGCAGGTCTTTCCCGACGGGGCGACAGACTGGATCGCGCTGCTCTCGTCGTCCTCGACGGTCACGGCGCCCGCAGGGCAGGTGGATTACGTCGCCGCGAACGAATACCTCAACGCCTTCGCCCGGGCGCGGGCCGGTGGTCAGACGCGGGTGGTCGCGATCAACTGGGGCATCTGGTCCGAGGTCGGCATGGCCGCCGAGAGCGTCGCCGCGCGCCGGGGCGAGGTGCCGCCCCCGCCGGTCGAGCCCGCGGGCTGGCCGCTGCTGGGGGACAAGACCTTCGACGCGCATGGCAACCGGCTGTTCACCGCGCAATACTCGACCGGCGACTGGGTCATCGACGAGCACCGCACGCGGGCGGGCGACGCACTGCTGCCGGGCACCGGCTACCTGACGCTGGCCGCCCATGCGCTGCGCGCGCAGGCCGAGGAGGCGCCCTTCGAGATCCGCGACCTTGCCTTCCTGCGGCCTCTGCGGGTGGCCGAGACCGGCGCGCGCGACGTCCGCGTGCGGCTCACCCGCCGCGACGAGGGCTATGGCTTCGAGGTGCTGGCAGACGCCACGCTGGGCGGCCGGCGCGGCCATGCGCTGACCGCGCAGGCGACGCTGGCGCTGATGCCCATGCGGCGGCCCGAGGCGCTGGACCTCGAGGCGATCCGCGACCGTTGCGGCGCCTCGGTGAGCGCCGGGCCGGGGCAGAAACTGGCCTCGGCGCAGGAGGTGCAACTGGCCTTCGGTCCGCGTTGGAAGGTGCTGGACAGCCGCGCACTTGGCACGGGCGAGGGCATCGCGGAGCTGTCTCTGCCGCCCGAGGCACGGGGCGACGGCTGCCTGCTGCATCCCGCGCTGATGGACATCGCGACCGGCTGGGCGATGGAGCTGATCGAGGGCTGGCAGCCCACGCACCTCTGGGTGCCGGTCTCCTATTCCCGCGTGCGGGTGCACGCCCCGCTGACCGGGCAGATCGTCAGCTGGGTGCGCAATGCCGCCGACAACCGGGCCGATGCCGAGACGGCCAGCTTCGACGTCACGCTCTGCGCGCCCGACGGCACGGTGCTGGTCGAGATCGCGGGCTTCACCATTCACAAGCTGGTCTCGGCCGATGTCCTGCAGGCTGCCCCGCGTCTGACCGCCGCCGAGCTGGAGGTCGACGAGGGCGGTCCGGCGCAGCCGCTTTCGGCTGCCGAGGAGCGGCTGGCGCACAACCTCGAACAGGGCATCCGGCCCGCCAAGGGGGTCATCGCCTTCCGACGGGCACTGGCGCTGGGGCAGCCGCAGGTCGTCGTGTCCTCGCTGGATCTCGACCAGCTGACCCGGCAGGCGGCGGCGGGCACCGAGGAGCGCGCGGGCGGTCAGGGCTTCGAGCGGCCGCAGCTCGACAGCGACTACGTGGCGCCGGAAACGGATATCGAGCGCACGCTCGCCGGGTTCTGGCAGGAGCTGCTGGGCGTGCAGGACGTGGGCGTCGGGGACAGTTTCTTCGACCTTGGCGGGCACTCGCTGATCGCGGTGCGGCTGTTCTCGATGGTCAAGAAGACCTTCCGTGTCGATTTCCCGATCTCGGTGCTCTTCGAGGCGCCGACGATCCGGGCCTGCGCGGCGCTGATCGCGGAGCGGACGGGCGACACCGGCACGCCGGACGAGGCGCGCCCGCGGGCGCCGGAGCGGCGCTTTACCCACATCGTGCCCATGCACGACGGCGAGGGCGGGCCGCGCCGGCCCTTCTTCCTGGTGGCGGGGATGTTCGGCAACGTGCTGAACCTGCGTCACCTCGCGCACCTTCTGGGCGCCGACCGGCCCTTCTACGGGTTGCAGGCGCGCGGGCTCTACGGCGGCGAGGAGCCGCATCGCAGCATCGAGGCGATGGCCCGCGATTACATCGCCGAGATGCGGCAGGTGCAGCCCGAGGGCCCCTACATGGTCGGCGGATTCTCGGGCGGCGGGATCACCGCCTACGAGATCGCGCGCCAGCTCGAGGCGATGGGCGAGGAGGTGGCGCTGTGCGTGCTGCTGGACACGCCGCTGCCCAGGCGGCGGCCGCTCTCGGGGCGCGACCGGGCGCTGATCCAGCTGCAGGAGCTGCGTGCGCGGGGGCCGCTCTACCCGCTGACCTGGGCGCGCAACCGCGTGCTCTGGGAGATCGAGAAGCGCCGCCCGCAGGCGGAGACCGAGGTGCAGCACGGCTTCCACAACGCCGAGATCGAGGCGGCCTTCCTGCAGGCGGTCGCCGCCTACGAGGTGCGGCCCTGGAACGGGCGGCTGGTGCTCTACCGTCCGCCGCTCGTGGGCAAGTGGCCGGTCTCGGGGGGCGCGATGGTGAACTCGGAACGCGCCTATGTCACGCATGACAACGACTGGGGCCTGACGGTGCCGCATGTCGAGGTGCACGAGGTGCCGGGCGATCACGACTCGATGGTGCTCGAGCCCAACGTGCGCGTGCTGGCCGCGCTCATGCGCGAGGCCATCGCCGGTGCCGAGGCGCAGCTGCACGGCAGCGAGGTCCTCGACTTCCCCGGCCACCGGGCGGCGGAGTAGCGCATGGGTCCGAAGCTGCTGATCGTCTCGCTGAACTACCGCACGGCCGCGATGACACTGCGCTCGGTCCGCGCCGCGCTGCGCGAGATGGCGGGGCTCAACGCCGAGCTGGTGGTCGTCGACAACGACAGCGGCGACGGATCGTTCGAGGCGCTGCGCGACGGTCTGGCAAGGGACATCGCGCAGGGCGCGCCGGTGCGGGTGATCCGCTCGGCGCGCAACGGCGGCTTCGGCGCGGGCAACAACATGGGCATCCGCGCGGGCTGGTCCGACGGCACCCGGCCCGACTACGTCTACCTGCTGAATTCCGACGCCTTTCCGGGCCCGGGGGCGGTCCGGGCGCTGCTGGAGCATCTCGAGGCCGACTCGCAGACGGGCATCGCCGGCAGCTACATCCACGGCGAGGACGGCGCGGCGCATGTCACGGCCTTCCGCTTCCCCTCGGCCTGGTCAGAGTTCGAGGGCGCGGCGCGCTTCGGGCCCTTCTCGCGGATGCTGCGCGGCAAGGCGGTGCCCATCGGCGTGCCCGAGACCGGCCAGCGGGTCGACTGGCTGGCCGGGGCCTCGATGATGATCCGGCAGAGCGTTCTGGACGAGATCGGGCTCTTCGACGAGACCTTCTTCCTTTACTTCGAGGAAACCGACCTCTGCCGCCGCGCCGCGCGGGCCGGCCACCGGACGCATTACGTGCGCGAGAGCGCGGTCGCGCATATCGGCTCGGTCTCGACCGGGATGAAGCGCTGGGCGCGCATCCCGGGCTTCTGGCTCGACAGCCGATGGCACTATTTCACCAAGACGCACGGCCGGGCCTACGCGGCGCTGGCCACGCTTGCGCATGTCGCGGGCGGGTTGCTGTGGCGGGCGCGGATGCTGATCCAGCGCAAGCCGCCGGCGGACCCGCCGCGCTTCCTGCGCGACCTTGTTTCACATGACCTCGCGGCGCTGGTCCGGCCCCTGCCGGCCCGGCGCGAGGCGGGCAATGGGCCCGCCGCGACAGAGGCCCCGGCGGAGTGACGGAGATGACCCAGTTTTCCTGCGTGGTGATCGGCAACGAATCCCTGCTCGTGCAGTGCGGCGAGCGGCTGCTGGCGGCGGGTCACGCGATCCGCGCGGTGGTGACGCGCAACGCCGACGTGGCCGCGTGGGCGACGGGCCGGGGGCTGGCGGTCGTGGCGCCCGGCACGGACCTCGCGGCGCGGTTGCCGCAGGCCTTCGACTGGCTGCTCTCCATCGCCAACCTCGACATGATCCCGCGCGAGGTGCTGTCGCTGCCCGCGAAGGGTGCGGTCAACTTCCACGACGGGCCGTTGCCGCGCCACGCGGGGCTCAACGCACCGGTCTGGGCGCTGATCGAGGGCGAGACGCGGCACGGCGTGACCTGGCACATGATCGAGGGCGGCGTGGACGAGGGCGACATCCTCGTCTCGCGCGGCTTCGACATCGCGCCGACGGACACGGCGCTGACGCTGAACACCAAGGCCTTCGAGGCGGCCATCGACAGCTTCGGCGACCTTCTGGAGCAGCTGGAACACGGGCTGCGCCGCGTGCCGCAGGACCTGACGCAGCGCAGCTACCACGCGCTGGCCGACCGGCCCCCGGCGCATGGGCTGCTGGATTTCACCCGTCCCGCCGAGGAGCTGGCCTGGCTGGTGCGCGCGTTGGATCACGGCGGCTATGCCAACCCGCTTTCGGCGCCCAAGGTGCGGGCGCATGGCGCGCTCTGGCTTGTGGGCGAGGCACGCGCGGTGGCGGGCACCGGCACGCCGGGTCAGGTGATCGAGGCGACCGACGACCACCTGACCGTGGCCTGCGGAACGGGGGCGCTGCGCTTGGCGCATTTCGCACGGGTCTGCGGGGCACCGGCGCTGGTGGCGCAGGTCGCGCATCCGGGCGACGTGCTGGACGTGCCGGGTGCCGAGGCACGGGCGCGGATCGACGCGAAGATCGCCGCCGTGGCGCCTCACGAGGCGTTTTGGCGGCGTCGTCTGGCCGACCTGTCGCCGATCGAGCTTCAGGGCCTTGGCCGAACCCCGGGCGCCATCGCGGAGCGCCCGCTCGCGCTGGGCGAAGAGGCCGCCGCGCGTGTTGCGCTCTGGGCCGCGCGGCTGGATGCGGATCACGCCGACCTCGCGTTTGCCAACGCAGAACTTGCCGCGCTGGCCGAGGGCGGCATGGTCGCGCCCTGGGTGCCGCTGCGCGTGCCGGAGGACGAGACGCTGACGGCAGTCTCCGCTGCGCTGAACGAGGCGCTCGCCGAGGCGCGCAAACGCAAGGGCTTTGCCACCGATCTGCCCGCGCGCGATCCGGCGCTGTCGGCGCCGCAGGTGCCGCACGTCGGCCTGAGCCTTGGCGCGGGGCACATCCCGGGCACGATCCTGACCGTCGAGCTGCGCGACGGCGCGGCCGAGCTGCTCTACGACAGCGGCCGGATCGAGGCGGCGCAGGCCGAGCTTCTGGCAGCGCGGCTGGAGCTTCTTGCCGGGGTCGACACGCAGGCGCCGCTCGCCGCACTGCCCCTGTTGCCCGAGGCCGAGCGCGAGATGGTGCTCAACCGCTGGAACGCCACCGAAACGCCGCGCGACGAGGCGCTGACCATGCAGGCCGCCTTCGAGCGGCAGGCGCAGGCCACGCCCGATGCCGTGGCGCTGGTCTTCGAGGGGCAGCAGCTCACCTACGCCGATCTGGACGCTCGCGCGAACCGCGCCGCGCATGTCCTGCGCGGGATGGGCGTGCGGCCCGGCACGGTGGTGGGGCTCTGCACCCGCCGGTCGGTCGACCTCATGGTCGGCGCGCTGGGCATTCTCAAGGCGGGCGGCGCCTACCTGCCGCTCGACCCGGCCTATCCCGCCGACCGGTTGCGCCACTACATCGCCGACAGCGGCTGCCCGGTGATCGTCACCCAGTCCGCGCTGAGGGGCGATTTGCCCGACCATGCCGCCGAACTGCTGGTGATCGACGCGGACCCGCGCCTCGCTCAGGCGCCGGATGCCACGCCCGCCCCGGCCAGCGGGCCGGAGGACCTTGCCTATCTCATCTACACCAGCGGCTCGACCGGCACGCCCAAGGGGGTGATGGTCGAACACCGCAACGTGGCGAATTTCTACACCGGCATGGACGCGCAGGTGCCGCACGATCCGCCGGGCACATGGCTGGCCGTCACCAGCCTGAGCTTCGACATCTCGGTGCTGGAGCTGTTCTGGACCACGGCGCGCGGGTTCAAGGTGGTGCTGACCTCGGACGAGGACCGCGGGCTGATCTCGCGCGGGCCGATGCCGATGTCGGATCACGGCATGGACTTCTCGCTCTACTACTGGGGCAACGACGACGGGGTTGGGCGCGACAAGTACGCGCTGCTGCTCGAAGGCGCGAAATTCGCCGACAGCCACGGCTTTTCGGCGGTCTGGACGCCCGAGCGGCACTTTCACGCCTTCGGCGGGCCCTATCCCAATCCCTCGGTCACCGGCGCGGCGGTCGCGGCGGTGACGCGCAACATCGCCGTGCGCTCGGGATCGGTCGTGGCGCCGCTGCACCATCCCGCCCGGATCGCCGAGGAATGGGCGGTGATCGACAACCTCACCAACGGGCGGGCGGGGTTGGCCATCGCCTCCGGCTGGCAGCCCGACGACTTCGTCCTGCGCCCCGAGAACACGCCGCCCGCGAACAAGCCCGCGATGATCGAGAGCATCGAGCAGGTCCGCCGCCTCTGGCGCGGCGAGGCGGTGGCTTTTCCGCGCAAGGACGGCTCGCTGCACGAGGTGGTCACGCAGCCGCGTCCGGTCTCGTCGGAGCTGCCGGTCTGGGTCACCACCGCCGGCAATCCCGAGACCTGGAAGGAGGCCGGGCGGCTAGGCTGCAACGTGCTGACGCACCTGCTGGGCCAATCCATCGAGGAGGTCGCCGGGAAGATCCGCCTGTATCACGACGCGCTGCGCGCGGCCGGGCACGACCCGGCGGACTTCACCGTCTCGCTGATGCTGCACACCTGCCTTGCCGCGACGCGCGAGGAGGCCCGCGAGATCGCCCGCGAGCCGATGAAGGACTACCTGCGCTCGGCCGCCGGGCTCATCAAGCAGTACGCCTGGGCCTTCCCGGCGTTCAAGCGGCCGCAGGGGGTGAACAACCCGTTCGAGCTGGACCTCGAGGTGCTCGAGCCCGACGAGCTGGACGCGATCCTCGACTTCGCCTTCGAGCGCTATTTCAACGACAGCGGCCTTTTCGGCACCGTCGAGGATGCGCTGACGCGGACCGAGCAGCTCAAGCGCATCGGCGTGACCGAGATCGCCTGCCTGATCGACTACGGCATCGACCGGGCGCAGGTGCTGGACGGGCTGCGCCCGCTGGCCGAGGTGGTGACACGCGCCAATGCGGCGCCGGAACTGGCCGAGGACGACTTCTCGATTGCCGCGCAGATCCTGCGCCACGGGGTGACGCACATGCAGTGCACGCCTGCGATGGCGCGGATGATCGCCATGAACGACGAGGCGCGCTTTGCCCTGTCGAAGGTGCGGCACCTCTACCTCGGGGGCGAGCCGCTGCCCGGCGCGCTGGTCGAGGAGTTCGGCCGCATCACCGACGCCACGGTCACCAACATGTACGGGCCGACCGAGACGACGATCTGGTCCTCGACCGAGGCGGCGCAGGCCGGTGAAGGCGTGGTCAACATCGGGCACCCTCTGGCGAACCAGCAGCTCTACGTGCTGGACGAGGCGGGCGCGCCGGTGGGCGTGGGCCAGCCGGGCGAGCTGTGGATCGGCGGGCGGGGCGTGACGCGCGGCTACTGGAACCGCCCCGAGCTGACCGCCGAGCGCTTTGCCGCGAACCCCGTCCATGGCGGGCGGATGTATCGCACCGGCGATCTCGTGCGGCGGCGCATCGACGGGCGGATCGATTTCATCGGCCGCGTCGACACGCAGGTCAAGCTGCGCGGTTTCCGCATCGAGCTGGGCGAGATCGAGGCCGTGATGGAGGCGCAGCCCGGCATCGCGCAGGCCGTCGTGGTGGCGCGCGAGGATCAGCCGGGCGACACGCGGCTCGTGGGCTACTACACCTCCGGCGCGCCGCTGGACGAGGCGGCGCTGCGCGCGGCGATGGCTGCGGCGCTGCCCGAGTTCATGGTCCCGGCGCACCTGCTGCGGCTCGAGGCTTTCCCGCTGACGCCGAACAAGAAGGTCGACCGCAAGGCGCTGCCCGCGCCCTCGGCGCGCCGCGTGGCGGCGCCGAGGCCCGCCGCGCCGGTCGCGGCGCCGGTGGCGTCGGTCTCCGGTCCGGGCACCGAGACGGTCG
>NZ_KE557275.1:423711-492518 GCF_000442255.1 Salipiger mucosus DSM 16094
CCGCGCGGTGCCCGCGCGGGTGGCCGATTTCGCCGGGGGCCGCCGCGCCGCGCGCCGCGCGCTTGGGCAGTTCGGCCTGCCCGAAGCGCCGCTTCCCATGGGCGCGGACCGCGCCCCGGTCTGGCCCGAGGGCCTGACCGGCAGCATCACCCATGCCTGCGGTCTGTGCCTCGCGGTGGCGGGCCGCACCGACACCTGGCGTGGGCTGGGCATCGACCTCGCGGCCGATTCCCCGCTCGAGGATGCGCTGATCCCCGAGATCGCCACGCTCGAAGATCTTGCCCCTCTCGCCCCGCTGTCGCGCGGCGCGGCGGCACTGCGGGTCTTCGGGGCCAAGGAAGCCGCCTTCAAGGCGCAGTTCCCCGAGACCGGCGCGATGTTCGGCTTCGAGGCCATGACGGCCGACCTGCAGGGAGGCACCATGCGCATGGTTGCCGACCTTGGCCCGGGCGCCGGGACCTTGCTGCCGATGCGGCAATGGGTCGGCGCGGGGCTGGTGGTGTCGCTCTGCGCCTGGCCGCGCTGAGCGCAGGTCCGAACGCGCAGGCAGGCCACGATCGACAATAATGGCAAAAAAGTGTTCGGAAATTCCGATCCGGACACGGTATGTTTCCAAATATCCCGCCGATAATCATGGCCGAAATTGGGCGGAAAGGCTAAATGTTGACGCGAAGGCGGCTCACTACGGGCGCAATGCGCACCGACATCGGGCCGCCGGCGTTCGCAGGGTGGGGGCCACACTCTTGCGGGGGACTCCGCCGTGACACAGTTCCAGTCGATCGAATCCGTGTTCGCCGCGCTGCGTCGCCGGGCCTGGATCATCATTCTCGTGACCGTCGTGGGCTGTGCCCTGTCGGTCTGGGTCGCGTTGAACCAGGACAAGGCCTACGAGGCGACGGCCGTGGTTCAGATCGAGGAGGCCCGTGTGCCCGAGCGCCTGACCGGCGGCGCCGCTCAGAACGCCGATGCCGCGCGCCGCGTCCGGCTGATCGAGCAGCGGCTGATGTCGCGCGACAACCTCATGCGGATCATGGAAGAGCATGACCTCTTCACGGATGCCCCCGAGATGACCATGAACGAGCGTGTCTACCAGATGCGCATGGCCGCGAGAATCGAGGAAATCCGAAGCAATTCCGGCAGCTTCCAGGCCTCGCAGGAGGTGCCTTCGGGCCTGACCATCACGGTTCGGCTGGGCGATCCGCAGAAGGCCGCGGATGTCGCCAACGAGCTGATGACCACGGTGATCGAACAGTCGCGCAGTCGCAGCGCCTCGAGCGCGCGGGACACGCTGGAGTTCTTCGAGAAGGAAGAGGCCCGCATCGGGGCCGAAATCTCGGAGCAGGAATCGCGCCTGGCCGACTTCAAGCGCGCCAACGCCGAGGCGCTGCCGGGCGGCATCACCTCGCTGCGCAGCCAGCTCGTCACCCTCGAGGAGAACGAGCTCGAACTCGACCGCGAGATCGTCGCGCTGCGGACCAATTCGGCCCGCCAGCGCGAGGACGTGCTCGACCGGCAGGTCGCGCTTCTGCAGGAGCAGAAGGCGCTGATCGCGCAGCGCTCGGAGACGATCCGTGACACGCTGCGCCGCGCGCCCGACGTGGAGCGCGAGCTGAACGAGATGGAACGCCAGCTGGGCAGCCTGCAGGAGCAGTATTCCGTCATCACCCGCCGCAAGGCCGAGGCCGAGATGGGCAGCATGCTGGAAGACCGCGAGCAGACCGACCGCTTCGAGGTGCTGGAAACAGCGCTGGTCCCCGAGGTGCCCGCCTCGCAAAGCCGGCGCAAGCTGGCGATGGCGGGCGGCGTGGCCAGCCTGCTGGCCGGCCTTGGCATCGCCTTCCTGGCAGAGCTGATGAACCCGGCGATCCGCAGCGCCGCGCAGATGGAGCGCAGCCTTGGAATCCAGCCGGTGATCGCGGTCCCGGTGATCCGCTCGCGCGGCCATCACCGGCGGCGCGGTCTTGGCCTGCTGGCGCTGGTCGCGCTGCTGGCCGGGGCGGTCTGGGCGGGGCTGCGGTTCGTCGGTGATCTCGGGCCGCTGCAGGGTCTTCTGGAACGGATCCTGCCGCGCAGCGTGCAGTCCTCCTGACCGGTCCGCGCGGCGGGGTCAGTAGGAATACTTGCGGATCTGCGTGTCCTCGGCGCGGTTGAGCACGGTGCCCAGCAGGGGCGTGCTGTCGCCAAGGCGGCGTTCGACCTCGCGGACCTCGCGCTCCGTCGTGATGCCGCCGCCGACGACCATGAGCACACCGTCGAAAAGCGGCCGGAAGGCGATCACGTCGTCGTAGAACAGCGCCGGCGGCAGGTCGAAGAGCATCACGTCGGGCGCGAAGCGCGTCTGCAGGTCGTCGAGCGTCGCGGCGGTGCGCGGGTCCTGCAGCAGCTCCGAGGCGTAGGGTTCGCTTTCGGTGTTGAAGCCGAAGGCAATGTTGTGCCCGGCGTGGATCGTGTTCGGTCCCATCCGCAGCATGTGCTGCTCGGGCGGCACCACGCCGCGCAGCATGTCGCCCATCGCGCCGGGTGGTTCGACGCCGAGCACGCGGTGCAGGCTGGGCCGCCGCAGGTCGCAGTCCAGCAACAGCGTCCGGCAGTTTTCCTGCCGCGACAGGCTGATGGCGAGGTTCGCGGCGGTGAAGGTCTTGCCGCAGTCCTTGGTGGGCGAGGTGATCGCGACGCGCGTCCAGCCGTGTTCGGCCAGCGCCTGCAGCAGCCGCGTGCGCAGCACGTCGAAGGCGGTATGTGCCGGATCGTGCCGCCCGGCGGTGATGACACGGTTGCGGTCGAGCTGCCGTTCATCGACGGAGATGCTGCGCAGCGCGTCCCAGGGATCGGCGGTCGTGGTGCCCCTGGCGCTGTTTTTCGCGACGGGCGCTTCCGCCTGCGTGGGCGCGGCGGGCGCGGCACCATCGGCGTCCGGCTCGGGGTCGTGCGCGACCGCCGCTTCTTGGTCTGCCTGCTCCGCAGCGCGGGCGGCTTCCTGAGCGGCCTCGGCTTCGCGCGCGGCGTTTTTCTGTCGAGCGACCTCGGCGGCTTGCTCGGCAGCTGCCGTCCGGGCGGCGTCTGCTTTCCGTTCGGCCTCCGCCTCACGGGCGGCCTCGGCAGCGCGCGCGGCGTCTTCTTCTGCGGCCTTCGCAGCTTCGGCGGCCCGCGCCTTCTCCGCCTCGTGTGCCTGCTGCGCCTTCAGCCGCGCCTCCGAGGCCCGGCGGGCGTCGGCGATCCTGCGCATCGTCGCCTGAGCCCTTTCCCGGTGGGCCGGCTCCACATCTGCGCGGAGGTCCTGCTCCGGGCGTCTGGGCTCAGCGGGATCGATCCTGTCCTCCGGCCGAGGCTCGGCGATCGGCGTTTCGGGCGCCACGTCCTCGGAGAGGCGCCGCTTCCGGCGTTGGAATTTCCGGCGTTCGGCCATCGTCAGGACTCCGCCCCCTCGGCGATCTCGCACCACTTCAAGCGGCGCGGCGCCGAAACGGGGCCGTGTTCAGAATATGTCAATGGCGCGGTCCGATACATGGGGTGCCGATTCCCGGCGCATATCCGGGGATACCGCCGCCTCGTGTGTCCGTCGCAAGGATAGGACCAAACGAACGGGGCAGGAATAAGGTCCGAATTGGGGGATTGTTGACGCATGCCCAGCCTCAGAACCCAAAGAGGCCCGCCCGGGTGATCGCCTGATCGACGAACCGCACGCGGTCGGTCTCGGGCGCCCAGTCCAGCCGTTCGCGCGGCTTGGTGTTGTCGAAGGGCGAGAAGTGCGCGCGGCTTTTCCAGTCGGCGAGCGAGGGGCGAACCACCCCGCGCTTGCGTAGAGCGTATTTCTTGAGGCCGTATTTCACCGCGTCCGCGGCGTAAAAGGCCGTGAGGTTGCCGGGGCTGACCTGGATGCGGGCGCCCACGCGTCTCGTGGATCGCGTCGAAGTAGTCGCGCGCCGACATCATAGGCGGCCCCACGAGGTTGAAGCTTTCACCCACCGCACCGGGCCGCGCGGCCATGCGCACCAGCCCGTCCGTGACGTCTTCGATCAGCACGAAGGGCAGGGTGTTGCGCCCGTGGCCCCAGATTCGCACCGCGCCCGCGCCGTGCCATCGCCCGATGCCCCAGTGTTGCAGCGGCCCGCCGGGGCCCACGACGATGCCCGGCCGCGCGATGGTCAGCGGCAGCCCGCGCTCGCGGTGCAGCTTCATCAGCTGACGCTCGCATTCGGCCTTGGACCGCGCATAGAGGTTGCGGTCGCTCATGTCGGCGGGAAAGGGCGTGTCCTCGGTGATGGTCTGCCCTGGGTCCGACATGTCGTAGCTGGCGATGGTGCCGGTGTAGACGAGGCGCGAGACATTGGCCTGCACGCAGGCCATGCCGATCCGGGTGGCGACGCCCACGTCGTTGACCAGCGCATCGGCCCATGAGGTGTCGAGCGACTTGGCAAGGTTGAAGACCACGTCGATGCCCTGCATCGCCCCGGTCAGGGCCTCGAGGTCATGCAGCGAGACGGGCAGGGTCTCGACCTGGTCCGGCAGGTCGGGAAAGGGCCCGTGCCGCCCGCGCGAGATCACGCGCACGTCGTGGCCGTCGGCCACCAGCCGGCGCGTCAGTGCGCGGCCGATGAAGCCGGTACCGCCGATGACCATGGCGGAGGGCTTCGGCTGGCGCGTTTGCACGGCCGGCGCGGCGGTGGCCAGCACCTCGGCCGGCAAGCGGGCGATTGCGTCGTCAATGGCCTGCATCACGGCACTGGCGCTCGCGCCGGCAAAGCGCGAGTCGGGCGCCCGGCCGTGGGCGAGCGACCCGTAGACGCCGGCCATCATGCCGCGAAAGCTGAGCGCGTAGGGGCCCTTCTGGTTCAATGATCTACCCTGCACCCAGGCGTTGCGCAGCCCCTCGCGCAGGTGCTGCGCCGAAAGGTCGAGCTGCCGGCGCAGCGGGTTCACCACGAGATCCGAGGCGTTCTCGCGCTCGACGGTCAGCACGTCGGCGGCAAAGTCCAGCCGTGCCCGGCCCGAGGAGCCGCGCAGCGTGACCGAGCGGTCGTCGATGGTCTCGACCAAGGAGAGCGTGATCGTGATCTCGACCCCGCTGGCGCGGGCGAGGATGCGGATGGCCTGCGGGCGCATGTCCTCGCCCGGCAGCGCGACGGGCTTGCCGGCCTCTGCGTGCAGGATCTCGGGTGCCCCGAAAAGGTCCACCACGAAGGCCAGCAGGTGCGGTGCCAGTTCCAGCAGCAGGTTCTTCGGCTCCCGCAGCAGCCACAGGTTGAAGGGCCCCGAACGCAGCGGCGCCAGCGGCAGCGCCCAGGTGATCTCGGCCCCCGAGACGCGGCCCAGTTCGCCCGCGTCGGCCATCTCCTTCATCCGCAGCCAGCCCGGCAGCCCGAGGAAATTGTGCCCTGCATGAAAGCGCTTGCCGGCGGTTTCGGCGGCGGCGGCGATCTCGCGCGTTTCCGCGGCGCTTTCGGCGACGGGTTTCTCGACCAGCACGTGCAGGCCCGCCTCGAGGCATTGCAGCGCCAGCGGCCTGTGCAGCTGCGGCGGCGTCAGGATGTGCA
This sequence comes from Salipiger mucosus DSM 16094, assembly GCF_000442255.1. Classification (GTDB taxonomy): domain Bacteria; phylum Pseudomonadota; class Alphaproteobacteria; order Rhodobacterales; family Rhodobacteraceae; genus Salipiger; species Salipiger mucosus. The sequence goes on from NZ_KE557275.1 coordinate 429,246, forward strand.
CCGCGTCGCAGCAGCCCGCCTCGATCATGTCCTCGACCGTGGTGAAGGCCCGCGCGCCGTGAGCCTCGGCCAGCCCCTGGGCCGCGCTTTGCGACAGGTCGCAGACGGCGGCGAGCCTGACCTCGGGCGTGGCGGCAAGCGCGTCGGCATGCCAGGCGGCGATGTATCCGGCCCCGATGAGGCCCACGCGGATGGGGTCTGACATAACGGTTCCTTTACTTGTACTCGATAAGGCGCATCTGCGCGCGTCTCAGCCGGCGAAGATGAAAGGTCGCCATGCCGATCAGGTTCGGAAATTTCGACAGGGTGAGCAGAACCGCCTGCCGCCGCGCCTCTGGCTTGGGCAGGCCGTCGCGCGACAGTCCCTGCGCGGTGCGCCACCAGTTGAGCGGGTAGAGCGCGGCCATCGCCAGCGCCAGCCAGCCCGAGAACGTCGCGGCCAGCAGGATCGCCAGCGGCAGGGCGAGCGCGTAGGCCAGAACGCGGCGGCGTTCGGCAACGAAGTAGTCGGGGTGCAGGTGGCCCACCTGCGCAAAGCCGTGGCCCGTGCGCACCGCGCGCCGCCACCACTGGCCAAAATGGTGCATGTCGGCGTCGTGGCGCGTCATTTCCTGCGGGAGGCGCTCGAGCTGCCCGCCGGTCTTGCGCAGGCGGGTGCAGAACTCGTCGTCCTCGGCGGCGATGACGCCGGGGTCGAAGCCGCCCACGGCGCGAAAGGCTGCGGCGCGCACCATCATGTCGCCGCCGCAGGCCCGGATCTGCCCGGCGGGGCGGCGCCACTCGGCGTCTGCCAGCTGGTTGTAGAGCGAGGCATCGCGATGGATCTCGGCTCGCCAGCCGGTCACGAGCGCAAGCTCCGGGTGCGCGTCCAGATGCGCGCGGCCGGCGTCAAGCCAGCCGGGGACAAGCGCGCAGTCTCCGTCGACGAACTGCACGAGGTCGGGCGCCTCCAGCGCCGCGAAGCCTGCGTTGCGCGCGCGGGCGGCGGTGAAGGGCGCAGAGCGATCCAGTTCGACGACCGTCGCCCCGGCCTCGCGGGCGCGCGCCACGCTGTCGTCGCGCGAGCCGCTGTCGACGTAGACCACCTGCCGCGCGCCCCGCGTCGCGGCCAGCGCCGCGACCAGACGCGCGCCCTCGTTGCGGCCGATGAGCACCACGTCGACAGCGCTCATTCCGGCACCGCGCGCTTGGCCGGGGGCGGGTCGCCCTCGGCATAGGTCGTGATCAGGCGCGACAGCCACGCCGCCTCGGTGCGGACCGAGAAGCCGGCCTCGACCGTCGCGCGCCCGGCCGCGCCCAGGGCGCGGCGCCGGTCGGCGCTGGCGAGCAGGTCGTCCAGCGCCGCGGCAAGCGCCGGAGCGTCACCGGGCGGCACCAGAAGGCCGCTCTCGCCGTCCGCGACCAACTCGGGGATGCCCGCGATCCGGGTCGTCACCACCGGGACGCCCGAGGCCATGGCCTCCATCAGCACCACGGGCACGCCCTCGGCGAAGCTGGGCAGCACGAAGACGTCCGTCCCGGCCAGTGCCCCGGCCACCTCGTCCTGGCTGCGGTAGCCGAGAAAGCGCACAGCATCGGTCAGCCCCAGCGTGGCGGCGCGTGCCTCGAGCACGGCGCGGTCGGGCCCGTCGCCGATGAGGTCGAGCCGCAGGTCCGCATGGCGCGCGCGCAGCGCCGCCACGGCGTCGAGCAGCACGGGCACGCCCTTGACCCCCGCCAGACGCCCGACGAAGAGGAGGCGCTTGCCGTCATGCGGGGCGACGGAATAGCGTTCGGGCTCGATCCCGCAGTGCACCACATGCAGGCGATCCCAGTCGGCAGGCGAGGCGAAACACATGAGCTGCGCGCGGCAGTAGTCGCTGATGCAGGCGACAAAGCGGGCGCGGGCGGTCTTTTCGTCGATGCGCCAGTGATGCGGCTCAAAGAAGATGTCCGGCCCGTGGATGGTGAAGCTGTAGGGCACGCCCGAGAGCGCACTCGCCAGCATCGCGACGGTGCAGGAGGCCTTGGCGATGTGGTTGTGCAGATGCTCGACGCCCTCGTGGCGCAGCACCTCGGCCAGCACCCCGGCCTCGAGGAAATAGAGCAGGTTGTAGAGGCGCCCGCGCAGGCCCTTGGGCGCGGTGGTCCACGCGAGACGCAGGGCGGCGAGGTAGCCTCCGGGCCGCGTCGCGATCCAGCGCAGGTGCGCGCGCGCCAGCCGCAGGGGGCGTTTCGCCGAGTCGAGCACGCGGATGGTGCTGGCGTGTTCGGCGCGCTGCTCGGGGCCGACGAGATGCTCGGCGCCGGTGGTGCGGATCGTGCAGGTCAGCACCTCGTGCCCCAGCGCGCGCAGGGCCGCGACCTCGCGCTGGATGAAGGTGTCCGAGGCGCGGGGATATTCCCCGGTCAGGTAGGCGAGCCTGGGCCGGCTCATGGTGCCGCCTCTACTGCGTGTTGCAGCGTAGTCTCGAAGGGCGCGGCATCGGCGCCTCCGAGCGCGGCGCGCAGGGCGGCGTTCGGGTAGCGCAGCGGCATCAGGCGGGCGCGCAAGACGGGCTCGCGCAGCAGGCCGGGGCGCCGTTCGCCCAGCGGACGCAGGGCGCGGGCGGCGGCCAGCCAGAGCGGCCAGGGCAGCGAAAGCGCGGCGCGCGGCCATCCGGCGGCGCGGCGGTGGGCGGAAAGAAAGCGCGCGCGGTCGGGGCGGTCGTCATCGATGACGTTCAGAGCCTTCACGCCGCCGGGGTCGGTCAGCGCTGCGCGCACCAGCGTTTCGGCCACGCGGCCGACATGCGCCAGCGGCAGCTCCCCGTCAGAGCCCGCCTGCACGAAGAGCGGCCCGACGCGAAATCCCATGAGCGCGTGCCACGTCCGTCCCGGCCCCCAGACCACGCCCGGCCGCATGAGCCAGGCCGCGCGCCCGCTGTCGCGCACCAGCGCCTCCTGCCCCAGCTTGGCGGCGGCATAGGCGTCGCGCGGCTGCGCCGCGTCCTCGAGCGGCGCGGATTCGTCCAGCGTGCCGCCCGGCGCCACGCGCATCGTGTCGTAGACCGCGATGGAACTGACCAGCACCAGGCGCTGGCCCGGCGGCATCGCGTCCAGCAGCTGCCGCGTGGCGCGCAGCGTGTCCGAGGTATGCGCCACCGCGTCGCCGCCGAGGTGCGCGGCAGCATGGATCACGGCGTCACAGGCGCGGGCCGCATCCGCGAGGGCCGCGTGCCCGGCGGGATCGGCGAGGTCGCCGCGCAGGACCGAGATTCCGCCGTCCTGCGCCCAGTCCGCGGGCGGGGCGCTGCGCGCCGGCATCTTCGCCCGCGTTCTGGATCGCCAGCGTGACCTCGGTCAGGTGCAGCGCGAAATCCGAGGAGAGGCGGCAGGGGCGGCCTTCGTCCAGCGCGTCCAGCAGCTCGGAGGGGCCGAGCATGAAGTTCATCGCCGCCGCGCCCCAGCGTTTGACCTTGGGGTGCGTGGGCTTCGCCAGACGGAGGCGGCGCGGAAAGGGATGCTCCATCAGCCGCCGCCGCAGCGTGAGGCGCCGGGCAAAGCGGACCTTGGCGGCATTGTCCCAGGCGGCGCCGCAGCTCAGCACGCCCTTGTCGCCGACGATGCGGATCGAGTGGTCGTGCGGCGCGACGATCGAACAGGTCAGCCGCGTCACGGGCCCGTCCTCGAAGAAGAGCGTCGCGACCGCGAGATCGGGCGCCACGGGCCCCGCGACGCCCTTGTCCGCCCCGGTGTCGGCCGAGGCCGCGACCACCGTGCGCACCGAGCCGAACCAGGCGATCAGCCAGGCCAGGTAATAGCCCGCGTGCTCCAGCGTGCAGCCGGTGCGAAACTCGTCCCCGGCGGGCCAGGGGGCGCCGCTTTCGCTGAACCAGTCGGCGTGCGGGGCCTGCGGGATGAAGCCGTCGTCGAGCTCGGCATAGATCGCGCGCGGGGTGCCGGCGATGCCCCGGCGCAGCGCCTGTCCCAGCGTCTGCGCGGCCTCGCCCAGCACCGAACAGGGCGCAGAGGCCAGCATCAGGCCGCGCTCGGTGGCCAGCGCGTGCAGGGCGCGCGCCTCGTCCATCTCCAGCGCCAGCGGCTTTTCCGAGTAGACGTGATGCCCCGCCTCGAGACAGGCGAGGTTCAGCGCGTAGTGGGCGGCCGGGTTCGTGAGGTTCAGGATCAGCCCGCCCGCGGGCGCGGCGGCCAGGAATTCCTCGAAGGTGTCGCAGGCGGTCAGCCCCCAGTGCGCGCAGAATTCGCGCAGCCGATCCGCATCGCGGTCGTGGACCGCCGCGACCGTGATCCCCGGCATGACCTGCAGCGAGCGCATGTAGAGATCGGCGACAAAGCCGCAGCCCAGCAGCGAGACCTGTTTCATCGGCACACCCCCATCGGCCGGCCGGACCCGGTCGCTCGGCTGGCGCGGCGCGTGGCTGTGACGATCATGTCGGTTCCGTATCCGATTCTTCGGCATCCCTGGCGTGGCCCTTTATGCGCCGCAAAATCTGTCGATAATTCGGCAGAGGTCGAAATCGTGCCACTGCAGCCGGTCGGGACGGGCACCTGCGACCTTCGCGCCACGGTCGGCATGGAATCGCCTGAATAACGGCATCTTTTCGCGCATTGTTTCGCTAGGATTTCGGCCGAGGGAGATGCTGTCGTTATGGAGTTCAACATCGGCGGAGCGCGTATTGCGGTCAACGTGCCCACCTGGGCTGCGTTGCGTGCGCGCGTGGCCGAACGCCTGGCGCAGCAGCAGGGATTTGCCCTTGCGACCATCAACCTCGACCATCTCGTGAAACTGCGGGCCTCGCAGCGGTTCCGCGTTGCCTATGCCGCGCAGGACTTCGTGACGGCCGATGGGCATCCGATCATGTGGATGTCCTGGCTGGCCAAGCGCCCGGTCGAGTTGATCCCAGGCTCGGACGCGATCCTGCCGCTCTCGCGCATCGCCGCGCGGCAGGGCGTGCCTGTGGCGCTGGTGGGGGCCACCGAGGTTACGCTGCAGCGCGCGCGGACCTACCTCGAACGCGAGGTGCGCGATCTCGAGGTGGTCTGCACCATCTCGCCGCCCATGGGCTTCGATCCCGACAGCCCGGAGGCCGCCGACATCCTGCGCCAGGTGGGCGCTTCGGGTGCGGGGCTGTGCTTTGTCGCGCTGGGCGCGCCCAAGCAGGAGATCTTCGCTGCCGCCGGGCGCCGGCACGCGCCCGCCGTGGGCTTTGTCAGCATCGGCGCAGGGCTGGATTTCCTCGCCGGGGTGCAGCCACGCGCACCGGAATGGGCGCGGCGCTTCGCGATGGAATGGCTCTGGCGCGCGATCAGCGATCCGGGCCGGCTGGGCCGGCGCTACCTGAGCTGCGTCGCGATCCTGCCGGGGCAGGTGCTGCGCGCCATGGTGCTGCGCTTCCGCTCGCGCCGGATCTGAGCGCGGCTAGAGACGCCGGGGTTTCCTGCGGCGCAGGAGCAGAGTGTCCTTGAGCTTGGACTTCAGGCCACGCGGCGGCAGCACCTCGGTGTCCATCTCGAAGACCGCGCCGGTCAGCGCCGGGTCCATACGCAGCGCCAGTTCCACGCCCCAGGCGGCGGCGGTCTCGGGCGCCAGCCCGTCGGGCACGCCCATGCCGGTGCGCAACATGCCGGGCATCCAGTCGCCGATGACGATTTCCGGGAAGCGGTCGGCCAGGTCCGCGATCAGCGCCCGGGTCCAGATGCGCGCGGCGCCCTTCGAGACGGAATAGGCCGAGGACGCGGGCAGCGGGTTCAGATCGGCAAAGGTGGCGACGTTCAGGATGCGCCCGCGCCCGGTCTCGCACATGTCCTCGAGCGCGGCGCGCGTGCAGGCGACCGTGCCGCCGAGGTTCACCGCCACGGTCTGCATGAAGCTCGTGCCGCTCTCGTCGAGGATGTCGCGGCGCGGGTAGACGGCGGCGTTGTTGATCAGCAGCGCCACGGGGCCATGCTTGGCGCGGATTTCCTCGAAGGCACGGTCCACCGCCGCCGGATCGGCCACGTCCAGCGGCCAAGCGTGAAATCGGCCTTCGGCGGCTTCTGCCGCCGTCTCCTGCAGCGCTTCGGCGCGGCGGCCGAGCCCCACGACCTCGAACCCCTCGCGGGCGAGCCCGAGGGCCAGCGCGCGGCCCAGCCCGCCGCCCGCGCCGGTGACGACGGCGATGCCGTCCTGCGGTTTGAGCCGGGTCATGCGGCGGCCTCCTTGGTGATGGCGTCGGCCACGCGCAGGGCGTTGGCCGCGATGGTCAGGCTGGGGTTCACCGCCATCGAGGTCGGCATGAAGGAGGCATCCGCGACCCAGAGGTTGCGCAGCCCGTGCGCGCGGCAGTCGCGGTCGAGCACCGAACGTGTCGCATCCTCGCCAAAGCGCAGCGTGCCGCTGGGATGGCCGAAGTTCAGTTCCGGCCCCAGACCCAGGAACAGGTGCCGCTGCCCCCGGAAGGCGCGGCGCATGGCGCGGCGGAAGATGCGGCGGCGCTGCAGCAACTCGTCGTGAAACCGGTAGTCGACCGACAGGCGCTCGGGCGCATTGGGATCATATGTGACGCGGTTTTCGGGGTAGGGCAGGTCCTCCATCAGCCCGACGAAGATCTGCGCCTGCCCCAGCAGCCGCACCGCCAGCGCGGCGGGCAGCCGGGTGAGGTGGCGCAGCCCCGGCAGGCGTCGCAGTGCGCTGCGGCCGAGCATCAGGTTCAGGTAGTGCACGATCTCGCCATAGGAGGCGCGGATGCCCATGGCCTGCACGGTGCCGAGGCGTGCACCCTCGCGGTGGTAGAGGTCGCGCAGCGACAGGGCCTTGGTCGCGCCGCTATCCGGCGTCCCGCGTGGCGGCCAAAGCGCCAGCATCTCGTTGAGGTGGAACATGAGGTTGCGCCCCACGAGGCCCGAGCGGTTGGCGAGGCCCTCGGGCCAGGCCTCGCAGGCCGAGGCGAGCAGCAGCCGGGGCGATCCCAGCGCGCCGCCCGCGAGCAGCACATGCGGGGCGTGCAGACGGTGCGTTTCGCCCGCGACGCGGATCTCGACGGCCTCGATCCGGTCGGGGCCGGCGTGCAGCCGCGTGACCTCGGCCCGGTCGATCAGCGCCGCGCGGCCGGTGGCCAGCGCGGGCTCGACCCCGGCCGAGCGGCCGTCCATCTTGCAGCGCCTCGGGCATTTCGTGCCGAGGCAGCTCAGGCAGCCCTCGGTGCGGTCGATGGCGGTATGCGCGTGGTACGGATGCAGCCCGGCGGTGCGGAAGGCCTGCGTCAGCGCCGCCTCGGTCGCGGTTGGCGCGGGTGGATCGCGCAGCGGGATCGGGGGCTCGTCCGACAGCGGATCGGGCGTGCCATGCACGCGGTAGAGCCGCGCCGCGCGGTCATACCAGGGCCGGAAGCCGTCGAAGCCGACCGGCCAGCCGCCGGTCGGATGCGGGCGTTCGGCGCTGTCGTCGAGGTCGTGCCGTTCGGGCCGTTCCAGCGTCGCGGCGTAGAAGACCGAGGAGCCGCCGACCCCCGCGCCGAGCGGCGCGTAGAAGGTGCTGTCGATGCCATCGACGCGGGCATTCAGCGGCTGCGGCCAGAGCCCGCGCGCCAGCCGGGCCTCGGGGACGAAGACCTCGGAGAGACCGTTGCGCTCGGTCCGGCGCCCGGCGGCGCCCTGTTCGAGGAAGAGCACCCGCAGCCCGGCCTCGGCCAGCGCGCGGCCGGCGGTGCCGCCGCCCATGCCGGTGCCGATGACGATGACGTCCCAGTCGGCATGCAGCGCCGGATGGCTCATGAGCCCGCGCCCTCGGGGGTGAAGACCCGCGCGAAAAGCCCGCGCAGCGCAAGCGCGGCGCTGTTGGTCAGGTGGTTGTTGTCGAAGTAGTAACCCGTGCCCTCTACCAAGGCGTGGCAGGCCGCATCGTCGCACAGCCTCGGCCAGGGGTCGATCCAGCTGATCGCGCCGGCCTCTGCCATGTCCTGCCAGGGTGCGTCTGCGGCGTCCGCGCGGGCGGACAGCGCGGTGCGGGGGATCGCCGTCTCCGTCACCGGCGCGCGGGCCAGCGGCCAGCCTGCGTGCGCGGCCTCGCGCGCGGCAAGGCGGCTGTCGTATTGCGCGACCTCGGGCGGCTGGCGCAGGACGATGACCTCGTCGAAGTGGTCCAGCAGGCCCGAGACGGTCGTCTCGGCCGCCTCGGTCAGCGTCTCGACTTGCGGCACGCCCACCTGCCTCGGCGCCTCGGCCGGATGGATGGCGATGCGGTTGGCCTCGTCCAGCCCGACGCCGGTGCCGGTCGCGTAATAGGCCCAGCGGCCCACCAGCAGCACCTTGTCGAGGCTGTCGAGCCGGGGCAGCGCCTGCCGGATCTGCAGGTTGGCCTGGGTGCAGGCGGTGTCCTGCGCCGGAGTGGCGGCGCTCTCGGTCTTGCGCAGGCCGAAGAGCGGTGGACAGCCCGCGCGCCAGAGAATCAGGCCCGGCGTGCCGGCCTCATGCGCGGTGCGATCGAGGCCCTCCTTCACGGCGCGGACGTGGCTGTCGCCCCAGACCAGCACGCGCGGCGCGCCCTCGGGGCCGATGGGGCAGACCTCGAGCCCCATGAGCGGGCCTTCGGTCGGGCGATGGCAGCGGCTCCAGTCCTGCAGGAAGTCGCCCGAGGCGGCGATATGAGGCCGGACCTCCGCGCCGAACCGGCCCGGAAGGCCGTCTTTCACGTAGAGCCACCCGCCCACCGCCAGCATCGCCGCCGAGGCCGCCACCGTCCCGCCGAGGAAGACGAATCCCGGCAGCCGTGCGCGGCGCATCGGCGCCTCGACAAGGCGCCACGAGAGCCAGGCCAGCACCACCGAGACCGCCATCCAGGCCAGCGTCTCGGCCCAGCTGGAATAGCCGCCCCGCAGGTAGAGCGAAAGCGTCAGCACCGGCCAGTGCCACAGGTAGAGCGAATAGGAGATGCGCCCGAAGAACACCGGCCCCGGCGCCGAGAGCAGGCGGTTCACCGGGTTCATGCCGGTCCCGTTCGCCAGCAGCAGGACGGTCCCCAGCACCGGCGCCATGGCCAGCAGGCCTGGGAAGTGCCGCCCGGCCGGAATCAGCAGGACCGAAGCCAGCACCAGCGCCAGCCCCAGCCAGCTGAGCACCGCGTAGCCGCGCCAGCGCCGCCCGGTCTCGATGCCCCAGATGGCCAGCAGGACGCCCGACAGAAGCTCCCACGCGCGGAAGGGAAAGAGGTAGAAGGTCGCCGAGGGATGCGTTGGCGTGAGCCAGATGCAAGCCGCGAGCGAGGCCGCCCAGCATCCCGCAAGCGCCAGCAGCAGCGCGCGCCGGTTGCGCGACAGCAGCAGGATGAAGAGCGGCAGGAAGATATAGAACTGCTCCTCGACGGCCAGGGACCAGGTGTGCAGCAGCGGCTTGTCCTCGGAGGCGGTGTCGAAATAGCCGGCCTGCCGGTAGAACAGCACGTTCGACAGGTAGACCGTGGCCGAGATCAGCGCCTTGCCGTACTCGCGGAATTCGAAGGGCAGCAGCAGCGCCCATGCAAGCAGCGTGGTCACCGCGGCCATCGTGAAGAAGGCGGGCGCCAGCCGGCGGAAGCGGCGCATGTAGAAGTGCCGCAGCCAGATACGCCCGGTGGCGTCATACTCGCGCCAGAGGATGCCGCCGATCAGGAAACCCGAGATCACGAAGAAGACGTCGACGCCGACGAAGCCACCCGAGAGCCCCGGCACGCCGAAGTGATAGAGCACCACCGCGATCACGGCGATGGCGCGCAGCCCGTCGATCTCGCTGCGGTAGGGCAGCGACCTGTTCTCGGGCGTCGGCATCTAGAGGGGCCGTCCGTGGGGCAGGGGTGTCAGGGTCATGGCAGCACTCGTTCAGCGTCACGCCCCCACGCACGCCTGTTTTGTATAGCGCCGCCAATGGCCTCGGAACAAGCGAAAGCGCGGGCGCATCGCGATTCCGCGCAGGGCTGTTGCCGATCTGCGCGCTCTGGCGGCGGGGCTGAAAATCGCCCATGCTGCCCGCGAGCGGCAGGCAGGGACAGGCGATGACGGACGACGGCATTTCGGCGGAGGTGGCGGACTGGTCGCGCGAGGACGTGCGGCGATTCTGGGACCCGGGGCCCAAGCTGCTGCGCGCGCTGCGCCGCTACCAGGCGGCGCGCGCCCGGGGTGGGGCATTGGCGCGGCTTGCGGCGAAATACTGGGCGGCGAACCACCTCTTCTGGTCGACGATCTGCCAGAGCGAGCTGCATCTCAACACGCAGGTCGGTGGCGGGCTGCGGCTGACCCATCCCACCGGCATCATCGTCCACCCCGAGGCGCGGATCGGGGTCAACTGCATGATCTTCCACCAGGTCACGCTGGCCGGTGCGGTCGAGCTGGGCGGGCATGTCGACGTGGGCGCGGGGGCCAAGCTGATCGGGCCGCTGCGCGTGGGCGATCACGCTGTGATCGGGGCCAACGCGGTCGTGACGCATGACGTGCCCGCCGGGGCCACGGTGGCCGGCATCCCGGCGCGGGTGATCTCGCGCGCCGAAACGGCGGCTCAGTAGCCCAGCCCGTCGAGCGGGCGGCCCGCCAGAACCGCCTCGTAGATGTCGCGTGTCTTCTCGCCCTTGAGGCGCCAGGGGAAATTGCCCTCGGCATAGGCGCGGCCGGTATCGGCCATCCCGGCCATCAGCTCGGGCGTGGCGCAACAGCGCTCCATCTCGGTGCGGAAGCCCTCGACCATCGCGTCGAAGGGGGCCATCGGCACCCGCACGCCGCGCTCCTCGCCCGCAAGGTCGCCCGGCGCGCCGTAATCCGCGACCAGCACCTGCATGCCGCAGGCCATGGCCTCGATCACCACCCCGGCGCCCAGCTCGCGGATCGAGGGAAAGACGAAGGCGTCGCAGGCGCGCATCATCTTCGCCACCTCGGCCTGCGAGCGGCGCCCCTCGAGCGTGACGCGGTCCTGCAGCCCGTGCTCGGCGATCAGCGCCTCGATGCGCGGCCGCTCGGGGCCGTCGCCGACGATGTGCAGATGGTGCTGCCGCAGCGCCTCGGATTCGGCGAAGGCGCGCACCGGCAGTTCCGGCAGCTTGTAGGGCACGAGCCGCCCGGCATAGAGGAAGTGCAGCTCTCCGTCGCCGCTGCGCCGCCCGGCCGGCAGCGTGCCTTCGGCGTGGAAGATGGCCGGGTCGAAGCCGATCTCGGGGAAGGGCACCAGCCGCGCGTCCTCGACCCGGCGCAGATCGGCGCGGGTGTGCGAGAAGGCTGCCAGCACCGCCGCCGCGTCGTCGAAGGTGCTGCGGGCGTAGGGCAGGTATTTGTAGGCATCGCGCAGGCGGCGCAGCCCTTCCTTTTCGCGGGCCTGCTCGGCGGCGAAGGCGGCAGGCCAGTCCAGCGCGCCGTTGAGCGGACCGATGACGAAGGGCACCGGCACCTTGTGCGCGAGCCAGCTCGGCAGGGTCGGGGACATCGGCGTGATGCGGTGCACGATGTCGTAACGCCCGGCGCGCAGGTCGGCGCCGAAACGGCGCCAGACGCCATGCTCGAAGGCGAGGTAGGGCAGGTAATTGAAGATCATCGAGGTCGACCAGCCGACTTCGTCCCCGCCGCGCAGGACGCGGGCGATGCGATACATCGGCCCCGCGATCCACTCGGTGTCGATATAGACCATCTCGGGCGCGTCGCCCGCCGCCTCGATGTTCTCGCGGTTGCGCACGTGGGTGGCGACGGTCACGTCGCAAAGTGCCGCGATCTCGCGCGCGTACTTGTAGCCCACGATCGGCAGCGAGGGCCACTCGGGGTTGCATTCGTCCGCGACCAGCAGGACTCGCGGTTTTGCGGGCGTGCCGTCTGCGGTCATCGTCCCCTGCCTACATGATGGATTGCCACTTGAGCCCCTTGTCCTTTTTCGTGCGTCCAAGCCGCAGCCGTTCGGCCCGCAACGCCTCGGCATAGCCGGTCAGCGCGCCGGCCATGAGCCATGTCAGCGGGGTGAGCGTCGCGTTTGGGATCATGTCGAAGACATTGATCGCCAGCAGCAGCGAGAGCGGCGCGATGAAGGGCGAGATGCGCTCGTGCGGCGCCGCCACGGATTCGCGCCACAGCAGCACCAGCGGCAGCACGAGCAGGCCGAACTCGGCCAGGAAACCCACCCAGCCGTAGACGCCCAGAACGATGATCCAGCGCCCGTCGGTCACCGTCAGGATGAAGCCGGTCACCGGGTCGAGGATGTGGTTCCGCCCCCAGCTGCCCCAGCCGAAGAGCGGTTTTTCCTTGGCCCGCTCCAGCAGGGTGCCCTCCTGGTCGAAGCGGAATTGCAGCGAGTTCGCACGATCCTCGGCCACCGCGCCGGCGGCGGCGAGGATCCGCTCCTCGGGGATCAGCTCGGCGCCCTTGAGCGTGGGATAGCCGATCGCCAGCAGGCCGATCAGGATGGCCACGCGGATCTGCATGAGCCGCGTCAGGAACAGCACAGCCGGGATCAGCAGCGCGGCGAAGATCATCGCGCCGAAGGACTTGGCCATGACCAGGATCGCGGTGAGGTAGAGGGCCGCGATCAGCAGGGACGGCTTGCCTTCGCCTCCCAGCCGCCAGAGCGACCAGGCCGCGATGGTGGCGGTCATGGTGAAGAAGGCGACCCAGATCCCGTGGTAGAGGAACACGACCGGCCGGTAGCCGCCGAAGCGGATCGACTGCGCGAAGCTGTGCTGGAAGTAGCCGTAGATCCAGTTGTTGAGCTGCGGCGAAAGCCGGATCTCGATCAGCATGAAGAGCGAATAGACCAGCCCGCCCCACATCAGCGCGCGCAGAAGCTCGCGCTGGGCGCCCCCGGTGGCGAGGAACTGCCGCGCGAGCAGGAAGGGCAGGACCAGCAGGAACTGCTGCACCATGAGCGCGATGGCGTCCTTGGGCCCCAGCCCCGGCAGCCCGACCTGCCCGAAGACCACCGGCGCCGTGTTGGTCGCCACCGTCGCCAGCGGCGAGAAGACGAAGACCAGCAGCAGCACCTTGCCCAGCGGGTTCTGCGGCAGGATCGACCCGGGGCGCCCGTGCCGCCAGAGGCAGACCGCGAAGACGGTCAGCGCCGGGATGTTGTGCTTGTTGAGGGGCGGCATCAGCGGCAGGTCGAAGATCGCCGGCGGCTCGGGCAGGAAGAGGTAGCCCAGCATCATCGACAGGATCAGCGCACGGTCCGTCGGCAGCCGGCGGAACAGCACGATGGTCACGATGGGCCAGATGGCCAGCGCCAGGTAGGCGAGAGGGTTCGGCATCTTTCGTGTCGCACGTCCCGGAGTCGCGGCATCCCTCCGGCCCCCCAAGCCCGGAATGCTGCGCGCAGCCTAGCAGGCCCGCCGCCCCGTGTCGCCTCCCGCCATGCAAGGGCACGCAAAGGCTGACAGATTTGGCACAGGTGGCCGGCCCCGCCTCAGCCCATGGCGGCCGGTGGGGCCTGCACCAGCCCCTGGCCCACGTCCATGCGGTCGGCCGCCGGGTCGAGCCCCGCCAGCGTCGCCGAGCTCTGCAGCCGCGCTGCGACGGCGGCGGCGGTCAGCGGCCGTCCGCTGCGGGCCTGCGCCTCCCACCAGAGCGCCGCGGCGCCGGCGACGTGCGGGCAGGCCATGGAGGTGCCGTTGAGCGCGCGCAGCCCGCCGCCCGCCGCGGCCGAGACGATGCCCACGCCCGGCGCCGAGAGCACCGGGTTGCTGTTCGAGAAGGGTGCCACGCTGAGCCCCGCCTCGCCCTGTCCCAGCGCGCCGACCGAGATCACGCCGAAGGCCGCCGCCGGGACCGAGGCGCCGACCTCGAAATCGGGCGAGACCTGGCGCCGGCTCTCGTTGCCCGAGGCCGCGACCACCACCGAACCGCCGTCGAAGGCCGCCTGCGCGCGGAACATGTCCATGAGCGCGTCGAACATGCGCAGGTTCATGCGATAGCCCTCGAGCGCGACCGAGGTTGCCAGCAGCACGGGGTAGCCGTCCTCGACCAGCCGTTCGGCGAGACCGGGAAAGTCGAAGCCCAGCGACATCGACATCACCTGCGCGCCCTGGTCGGCGGCCCAGCGCATGCCGTCGAAGAGCATCTCGGAGGAACCGCGCCCGTCGTCGGCCAGCACCTTGCCGATCAGCGCCTCGGTCACGCCGCGCGCCACGCCGATTCGCGTGCCCGCCACGTCGCGGCCGAAGATCGTGCCGGCGCAGTGGGTGCCGTGGCCGTTGGCGTCCTGGTCGCCTGTGCCGGCAAAGTCGGCCCGGGTGAGGGTCACGCCCGTGAAGGCCGGGTGGTCCGCGTCGATGCCGGTGTCCAGCACCGCCACCCGCACGCCCGCCCCCGTCATGTCGGTCAGCGTCGCGCCGATGGCCTCGATGCCCCATGCGGGCTCGGCCTCGGCCTCGCGCACGTCGTCGAGGGGCTCGGGCTCGATCAGGCGCGTCGGCATCGCCCGCGCCAGCGTCAGCACCGAGGGGTCGCGCTGCGCGTCGCGCAGATCGTGCGGGCTCATGTCGTGGGTTTCGAGGCGCGGCCGGGGCGGCGCCGCGAACATCGGGGCCTCCTCCGGCAGGCGCCCCACGGGGGCGCGCGGAGCGGCGTTGTCGTCCCGCAGCATGATGAACCGTGCCATGTTGCCTCCTGCCGACCGGATATCGCTACACGATAACAGGATACGACCGAAGGTTGTGTGCGGGAAGCGGGTCGTCGTGAACGGGGCGTGAATAACGCCCCGTTCGGGTGCCTCTGGCTTGGCTCAGGCCAGGCCGGCCTCGCGGAAGAGGGCGGGCAGGCTGGTCTCGGGGCGCGGGCCCATGTGGCTGATGACTTCGCGCGCGGCGACGGTGCCCATGCGCGCCGCCGTTTCCATGTCCTTGCCGTGGGCCAGGCCGTAGAGGAAACCCGCGGCGAACTGGTCGCCCGCACCGGTGGCGTCGACCGGGGTGATCTTGTCGACCGCGATGTCGGTGCGCTCGCCGTTGCGGATGATGCTCACGCCGTCACCCGAGCGGGTGCAGACCACCAGCGGGCAGATCTCGGCCACGCGGGCAAGGTCGGCGTCGAGGTTGTCGTCCTGGAAGAGCGAGCGGATCTCGGCCTCGTTGCCGATCACGAAGTCGAGCTCGTTCTCGATCAGCTTGAGGAAGTCCTCGCGGTGACGCTCGACGCAGAAGGGGTCGGAGATGGCGATGCCCGCCATGCCACCGGCCTTGCGGCAGGTCCGCGCGGTGCGCTCGAAGGCTTCCTTGCCCTTGGGCTTGTCGAAGAGATAGCCCTCGAGGAAGACGATCTCGGCCTCGCCCGCGACCTCGTCGGAGACATCGTCGGGGCCCAGCTCGGCCGAGATGCCGAGGTAGGTGTTCATCGACCGCTCGCCGTCGGGCGAGACGAAGATCATGCAGCGCGAGGTGGGCAGCTCGCCGCCCGGCACGGGCGCGTTGACGAAGTCGGTGCCGCCTTCCTTCATGGAGGCGACGTAGGAGGTGCCCAGCTCGTCGTCGCGCACGCGGCCGATGAAGCCGGTGCGCAGGCCGAGATTCCCGAGGCCCGCGAGGGTGTTGGCGACCGAGCCGCCCGCGGCCTGAACACGCTCTTCCATGGCGTCGAAGAGGCTTTCGGCGCGGTCGCGCTCGATCAGCTGCATGATGCCTTTTTCGATGCCCATCTTCTCCAGAAAGGCATCGTCGGAACGGGTGATCACGTCGACGACGGCGTTGCCGATGCCGACGACCTGGTACTTCTTCATAGGGTCTTTTCCTCGAATTGACAGAGATCGCGGATCAGGCAGGCGGGGCACTTCGGCTTGCGCGCGACGCAGGTGTAGCGTCCGTGCAGGATGAGCCAATGGTGCGCGTGCTGCTGGAAATCCACGGGGACGTTGTCTTCGATGGCGCGCTCGGTGGCGATGACGTCCTTGCCCGGGCAGATGCCGGTCCGGTTGCCGACGCGGAAGATATGCGTATCCACCGCCTGCGCCGGGTAGTGCCACCACATGTTGAGCACGACATTGGCCGTCTTCCGGCCGACTCCCGGCAGCGACTGCAAGGCCGCGCGGGAGTTGGGAACCTCGCCGTCGTAGTCCTCGACGAGGATGCGCGACAGCTTCATCACGTTCTTCGCCTTGTTGCGATAGAGGCCGATCGTCCTGATGTGCTCGACCAGTCCCTCCTCGCCCAGCGCCAGCATCTTTTCCGGCGTGTCGGCGATCTTGAAGAGGCTGCGCGTCGCCTTGTTGACCCCCGCGTCCGTCGCCTGCGCCGAAAGCGCGACGGCGACCACGAGGGTGAAGGCGTTGACGTGCTCCAGCTCGCCCCGGGGTTCGGGTTCAGCGTCCTGAAAGCGGGTGAAGACCTCCCGCAGGCTGTGATAGTCGAGCTGTTTCGCCATGGGGGCGTCTATGCCTGCGGGGGGACGGATGCGCAACATCCGGGTCGCAAGGGGATCGCGAAACCGCGATACTGGGGCCTCGGATGGTCGCGGGAGTGGCGAAAATGACGGAAATGACGACTGACATGGCGCCCATGGGCGAGAGCGGCTACCACTTTGCCGTGATGCGCCGTGCCATCGACCTGGTGGACGAGATGGGTCCGCAGGCCTCGCTCGAGGCGCTGTCCGAGCGCATGGGGATGAGCCCGGCGCATTTCCAACGCCTCTTTTCGCGCTGGGCCGGGGTCTCGCCCAAGCGGTTCCAGCAATACCTCGCGCTGGGCCATGCCAAGGCGCTGCTGCAGGAGCATTTCAGCACGCTCGAGACCGCGCATGCCGCCGGGCTCTCGGGCAGCGGACGGCTGCACGACCTCTTCCTGCGGTGGGAGGCGATGAGCCCCGGCGACTACGCGCGGGGCGGCGAAGGCCTGACGATCCGCTGGGGCTGGTTCGACAGCCCCTTCGGTCCGGCGCTGGTCATGGGCACGGACAAGGGCCTCTGCGGCATCGGCTTTTCGGCCGAGACCACCGCCGAGGCCACCTTCGAGGACCTGCAGCGGCGTTGGCCCCGGGCCGCCTACGTCGAGGCGCCCGAGGCACTGCGCCCCTGGGCCGAGCGGGCCTTCGGTGCTCTGGACGATGGCGGGACGGTGCCGCTGCACCTCATCGGGGCGCCGTTCCAGATCAAGGTCTGGGAGGCACTGATGCGCATCCCCTCGGGCGAGGTCACCACCTATTCCGAGATCGCCCGCGCCATCGGCAATCCCGGCGCGGTGCGCGCGGTGGGCACGGCGGTCGGGCGCAACCCGATCTCGCTGCTGATCCCCTGCCACCGGGCACTGCGCAAGTCGGGCGGGCTGGGCGGCTATCACTGGGGCCTGCCGGTCAAGCGCGCGATCCTCGCCCGCGAGGCGGCACAGCGCGACGCACTGTAACGTGTTCCGGGATGGGCGGAGAGCCGCCGATTTCCCCGTGACAACCACTTTGGTGACAGGCAGGTTCGGTCTATGACGGAGGTGGACGCCCGCAACGGGCGCAAAACGGAACGAGGCAAGACATGATCCGGGCGAAATCCCCAATTTTCCTTTCCCTGGCCGCGGTTCTGGCGCTGAGCGCCTGCGAGAACGGCCAGATGTTCGACGAGACCGACCCGAACCGGAACGCCAAGCAGGGCGCTCTGCTGGGTGCCGTGGGCGGGGCGCTCGCGGGCGCCGTGGTCGGCGGTGACGACCGGGCCGAGCGCAACCGCACCATCGCGGCCGGTGCCGCGCTGGGCGCCGCGGGCGGCGCGCTCTACGGCAACCAGCTCGACAAGCAGGAAGCCGAACTGCGCCAGCAGCTGGGCAACAACTCGACGATCCGCAACACCGGCGACCGCCTGATCGTCACCATGCCGCAGGACATCCTGTTCGACACCGACAGCGCCACGCTGCAGCCGCAGCTGCAGTCGGACATCCGCACCGTCGGCCGTTCGCTGCAGCAGTACCCGGACACCACCGTGCAGGTCGTGGGCCACACCGACAGCGACGGCGACGCCGACTACAACATGGGCCTGTCGCAGCGCCGCGCGCAGGCCGTGGCCAGCCTGCTGGTCTCCGAGGGCGTGCCCTCCTACCGCGTTCAGTCCATCGGCCGGGGCGAGAACCAGCCGATCGCGGACAACCTGACCGCCGCGGGCAAGCGCCAGAACCGCCGGGTCGAGATCATCATCCTGCCGACGAGCTGAGGCTCCGCCGACAGGCAGGACAGGATACGGCGCCGCGGGGGCTCTCCGCGGCGCTTTTTTGCGAGGAGAGGTCATGACCGCAGCCGGGTCGCCCACTGAGACTGTCACCGACATGATGGACCCCGCGCGGGGACGGGCACTGCAGGTGGCGCTGGGCCTTGCGCCGACCATCGAGGCGGGCACGCCGCTCCCGCCCTTCTTTCACCAGGTGCATTTCTGGGAGCCGCAGCCGCCCGTTGCGCTGGGCCGCGACGGGCATCCGCGCGTCGGCGGGCTGGTCCCCGACCTCGGGCTGCCGCGCCGCATGTGGGCGGGTGGCGACCTGTCGTTTCACGCGCCCCTGCTGGCGGGCGTTCCGGCCGAGAAACGCGCGCGCTGCACCTCGGTGACGCGCAAGACGGGCCGTTCGGGGCCGCTGGCCTTCGTCTCGCTGCTGCACGAGATACGGCAGGAGGGCCGGCTTCGCGTCGAGGAGCGGCAGGATCTCGTCTACCGCGAGGACCCCGACCCGGCGGCCCCGGCCCCGGTGCCGCCCGAAGCCCGGACCGACGAGGCCGAGGCGGTGGAGGAGACCTTCGACAGCACGCTGCTCTTCCGCTACTCGGCGCTGACCTTCAACGGGCACCGGATTCACTACGACGCGGATTATGCCCGCACGGTCGAGGGCTATGCCGGACTTGTCGTGCACGGTCCGCTGCTGGCGCAGCGCCTGATGCTCATGGCGGCGGGGCAGGGCGGGCTGGCACGGTTCCGCTTTCGCGCCACGGCGCCGGTCATCTCGGGCGAGAGGGTGAGCTTCTGCCGCTCGGGCACGGCGCTCTGGGTGCGCGGCGCCGACGGGCGGCTCTGCATGCAGGCCGAGGCGGCCTGAATCCTAGCAGCCGGTGCCGCGGACGACGACGCGCACGGTCTTGAGCAGGACCCGGAGGTCGGTCGCGAGGGACATCCGCGACAGGTAGTCGGCGTCGAACTCGGCGCGTTCGGAGAAGCTCGACTCGTTGCGGACCGAGGTCTGCCAGAAGCCGGTGATGCCGGGACGCAGCGCATAGTAGGCGGTGCCGGGGTAGATCGCGCGCTGCTCGACCAGCATCGGGCGCGGCCCCACGAGGGCCATGTCACCGCGCAGCACGTTCCAGAGCTGCGGCAGCTCGTCGAGCGAGGACTTGCGGATGAACCGCCCGACGGGCGTGATGCGCGGATCGTGGCGCAGCTTTTGCGCGTGGTCCCACTCGGCGCGCGCCTCGGGGTCGGCGGCGAGATGCGCCTCGAGCCGGGCCTCGGCGTCCGGCACCATCGAACGCAGTTTCCAGAGACGGAAGACGCGGCCGTTCAGGCCCAGCCGGTCCTGGCGATAGAAGGGCGAATGCCCGTCCCGGGCGACGAGAACCGCGAGGACCGAGACGACGATCAGCGCCGGCAGCGCGGCCAGCAACACCAGGCAGACGTCGAGCGCGCGCTTTGCTACGGCATGGTAGAAAGCCTCGCGCGGCGCACGGGCGGCGGTCTCGAAAAGGGGCTTGATGTCGGTCGTCTGAACGGTCGGGCGAAATTGCATCGTCGTATGACCTCCTGGAGGCGCGGGTGGGCGGGAGGCACGACGTTTCGCCGGCTTCGGATTGCACGGATCAGCCAGTCCGCCGGAATCGTGGCGGTCATGACTCGGTCGACATGCGAAGTGATCCGAACAGGCGGCGAATTGCCGTGCTGGCAGCTCCCAATTCTCGGCACCAGCCCCCAGGTGCCTCAATGTGTCGAGAATGTGTCCTTTAGTTGACTGGAATTGTTATGCCTTTGTGCTGCGGTATCGTCAACAAAACCTTTAGGTCACAACTTATGGTAGTGGCTGCCTTTTTTCCGTCTCCTTTGCTTCGAAGGCGTGGTGCGTCATGGCCGGACGGATAGCCGTTATATGCAATGGATGATTTCAATGATATCTATGCACCCTTGGGTTGCGCCTTTGCTCGATT
Source organism: Salipiger mucosus DSM 16094 (assembly GCF_000442255.1). Lineage (GTDB taxonomy): Bacteria > Pseudomonadota > Alphaproteobacteria > Rhodobacterales > Rhodobacteraceae > Salipiger > Salipiger mucosus. The sequence continues at coordinate 449,282 of NZ_KE557275.1, forward strand.
GCAGCAAGCGGAGGGCGTAAACAATTCTTCCAGAACTCCGGATGAATTGTCCCATTATTTGCGACAATATTCACGATCTGCAAAAATTGTGCCCGAACCTGACGGCGAGGCCCCGGCCTCCGAATGGCGTGCCAGGGCAGTCGGCCGACGATCGGCCGCCTTTGGAAACAGTTTGCGCCGGGCGCCTCCTGCCGGCGATCTCGCCCGGCGCCGCGCGCTCCCGACCCAGCCCTCAAGGTGCCCGTCGCCGCGGGTCCTCGAAGCGCCGGAGGCAATGACACGCAGAGGTCGAGTGGCGAGCTCACGAAATATTTCAGCCCGTTAATCTCTGCCCGTTTCCGGCCCGATTTTCGACGAATCGACCCCGGCCCATGCCGCCCGTCCCGCCGCGCCCGCCTGCAGCCAAGCTCCGCCCGGGCCCGCGGCCGTTGCTTGTGCGGCGGGCTCGGCTTATGTCCTGCCTCGCGCAACACAGCATCAGGAGCGTGGCGATGGCCAACCATCTTCACCAGGGCGATCTGCCCGACGGTCTCGATCTCGGGCCCGAGGTCGCCATCGACTGCGAGACGATGGGGCTCAATCCGCAGCGTGACCGTCTCTGCGTGGTGCAGCTTTCGGCCGGCGACGGCGACGCGCATCTCGTGCAGGTCGCGCGCGGCCAGACCGCAGCGCCCAACCTCGCCCGGCTTCTCGAGGACCCGCAGGTGCTCAAGCTGTTCCACTACGGGCGCTTCGACATCGCCGCCATGTACAACACCTTCGGCGCGCTGGCCGGGCCGGTCTACTGCACCAAGATCGCCAGCCGCCTCGTGCGCACCTACACCGACAGGCACGGGCTCAAGGCGTTGACGCAGGAACTGCTGGGTGTCGACATCTCGAAGCAGCAGCAGTCCAGCGACTGGGGCGCGACGGAGCTCAGCGCGGCGCAGCTCGATTATGCCGCCTCGGACGTGCTCTACCTCCATCGCCTGCGCGACGCGCTGAACGGGATGCTCGCGCGCGAGGGCCGCACCGAATTGGCGCAGGCCTGCTTCGATTTCCTGCCGACCCGGGCGCGTCTCGATCTGGCCGGCTGGCCCGAGACGGACATCTTCGCGCATTCCTGAGCATGGCGCGCGGCGGCGACACATATTCCAGCATCATCGCCTGGCTGAAGATCCTGTTGCCGATGGCCGCGCTGGCCATGCTGTCGACGCTCTTCCTGCTGCCGCGGGGGGGCGATCCGATGGACAACATGCCGATCGGCGGCAGCCTGCCCGAGGACGGCGGACCCTCCGAGCAGGTGACCGCGCCCTACTATACCGGCACCACCGAGAGTGGCGACGCGCTGACCATGACCGCGCGGGCGGCCCGGCCGCTGGCGGATGGCGAAGGCGATCTCGCCGCCGAGGCGATGACCGCGCAGCTCGATCTTGCCGACGGCAGCCGCATCACGCTCGAGGCGGCGCGGGCCACGCTGGACGATTCCGATGCCAGCGCGCTGCTCGAGAACGGGGTCGTCATCGAGAGTTCGACGGGCTACGTGATGCGGTCCGACAGCATGCGCACCGCGCTCGACCGGATCGAGGCGGACACCCTGGGGCCGGTCAGCGGTTCGGGGCCCGCGGGGGAATTCACCGCCGGCCGTCTGCGCATCACCTCGGGTGAGAAGGAAGGCGATGTGCAACTGCTCTTCACCGATGGGGTAAATCTGGTATACGAGCCTGAAAAACAATGAGTGCTGCCCCATGCTTCGAACGCTGACCGCCGCTGCCGCGATGACCGTGCTGGCCCTTCCCGCCCTCGCGCAGGGAGCGCAGGTCGCCTTTGGCGGCGCGACGCAGGATCCCGACGCGCCGGTCGAGGTCAGCGCCGACCAGCTTCAGGTGAACCAGTCCGACGGCACCGCGCTCTATACCGGGAACGTGGTGATCGGGCAGGGCGAGATGCGCCTCGCCGCGCCGCGCGTGCTGGTCGTCTACGTCGAGGGGCAGGGCCGCATCGACCGGCTCGAGGCCACCGGCGGCGTCACGCTGGTCAGCGGCGACGAGGCCGCCGAGGCCGAGCGCGCCGACTACGACATCGAGGCCGGGATCATCGAGATGACCGGCAACGTCCTGCTGACCCAGGGCGAGAACGCGCTGACATCCGAGCGCATGATCGTGGACCTCGAGAACGGCACCGCCGAGATGGCGGGCCGTGTGCGGACCGTGATCCAGAGCGGCGGCGACGAGTAGGCCGATGGCCGAACCCGAACTGACAGTGACCGAGGGCGACAGCGGATTGCGCGTGCGTCACCTGCGCAAGAGCTACCGCAAGAAGGTGGTGATCCGCGACGTGACGCTGGATCTCGACCGCGGCGAGGTGGTCGCGCTGCTGGGGCCGAACGGCTCGGGCAAGACGACGACCTTCTACGCGATCGCCGGGCTCGTGAACCCCGAGGGCGGCGAGGTGCGCATCGACGGCCGCGATGTCACCTACCTGCCGATGTATCGCCGCGCGCGGCTGGGCATCGGCTACCTGCCGCAGGAAATGTCGATTTTCCGCGGGCTCTCGGTCGAGGACAACATCGCCGCGGTGCTCGACATCGCGATCTCGGACCGCCACCGCCAGCGCGAACGCCTCGAGGAGCTGCTGGGCGACTTCTCGATCGAGCACCTGCGCCGCGCGCCCGCGCTGGCGCTTTCGGGCGGCGAGCGGCGGCGCGTCGAGATCGCCCGCTGCCTGGCGGCGAATCCCAAGTACCTGCTGCTGGACGAACCCTTCGCCGGGGTCGATCCGATCAGCGTGGGCGACATCCGTCACCTCGTGGCCGACCTGCGCAAGCGCGGAATCGGGGTGCTCATCACCGATCACAACGTGCGCGAGACGCTCGAGATCGTGGACCGCGCCTACATCCTGCACGACGGCCACGTCCTGATGTCCGGCACCCCGGCCGAGGTCGTGCAGAACGAGAACGTGCGCCGTGTCTACCTGGGCGAGAACTTCCGGATCGGCTGAAATGGCCCCCTGCGATTAACCAGCCGGTAACGACCGGTTTGAGACAGATCATTGACAAGACGACGGGGAGTCACCTCAAATGACAATATGACGCAGCGCATCCCTGCACGCCCGGCCAAGCGGTTCCCCGAGGAGAGGGACGGTCGGCAACGTGCAGCAGCCTTGCGTCTTTCCTGATCCGACGCCAGATCACCCGGAGCGCGGTCTCCGGACCGGCGCCGGGTCCAAAGTGAGAAGGAACGAAAATGCGCTATCAGATCACTGGAAAGCAGATCGACATCGGCGAGGCCCTTCAGACGCACGTGCAGACCGAGCTGGGCACGACCATCGAGAAGTATCCGGGCCGGCCCACCGATGCGACCGTCATCTTTTCCAAGAGCGCACATGAATATGCCTGCGAGGTGGTGGTGCACCTCTCGACCGGGCTGAACGTCTCGGCCAAGGCCAAGGCGGTCGAGATCTACGCGGCCTTCGACGCATGCTGCGAAAAGATCGACAAGCAGCTGCGCCGCTACAAGCGCCGTCTGAAGGACCACCACAAGGAGCGCACCGAGCCCATTGAAATCATGGAAGCGGTCTCGTATGTGCTCGCGCGCGAAGAGGACTCGAAGGAATACGAAGAGCCCGACTCGCTGCAGCCCATCATTGTGGCCGAGATGGAGACACGGATTCCATCGCTGTCCGTGGGTGAAGCCGTGATGCAGATGGAACTGGCCGGCGCCCCGGTGCTCGTGTTCCGGAACGAGAAGAAGGACGGCGTGAACGTCGTGTACCGGCGCGATGATGGCAACATCGGGTGGATTGATCCGTAAATCCGCCGCAATGGCCGTGCATCAGCGCTCCTGACCAGAGATAGAAGGGCGTCTCATGACCTTTCTGAAACTACTGAAGCCGGAGGCCGTGAAAGTCGTGGCCGCGGCCAGCAGCAAGAAGCGGCTGATGCACGACATCGCCGAACTCGCCGAAACCGCCTACGGGGTGCGTGCCCCGCTGGCCGTCGAGGCCCTGATGGAACGTGAAAGCCTGGGGCCCACGGGCGTGGGCCACGGGGTCGCACTGCCGCATGCGCGGCTGTCGGGGCTCGACGCGGTGCGCGGTGTCTTCATCCTGCTCGAGAAACCGGTCGAGTTCGAGTCGGTCGACCGCCAGCCGGTCGACGTGGTCATGGCGCTCTTCGCGCCCGAGGACGCGGGTGTCGAGCACCTCAAGGCGCTCGCCCTGGTGTCGCGCACGCTGCGCGACACCACGCTGTGCAACAAGCTGCGGGCGAACCCTGACCCGGCGACCCTGCACGCCCTGCTGACCGAAGGCCGCGCCTCGCAGGCCGCCTGAGGGTCATCCCCGACAAGTCAATGACAGCCGGCCCGGAGCAAGCATGCTCCGGGCCGCGCTGCTTTTGTCGGTCGCCGGCCCGCTGCCTTGAAAGGTGGCTGGGCCTCCACCCGTTCGGCCCTGAAACGCTCCACTGGAGCGTTTCCGAGACGGGCCTGCCTTTCGGCCCGGGGCTCCGCCCGTTCGGCCCTGAAACGCTCCACTGGAGCGTTTCCGAGACGGGCCTCACCCCCAGTCGTCGAAGCCGAACATGATGTAGTCGCGGGCGTAGGCCTCGCGCGCGAGGGCCTCGATCTCGGCGTCGTAGATCTCGGCCAGCGAGAAGGGCGCTGCCGTGGGGACCGGTACCGGGTCGGGCGGGGCGCCATGCCCCACCTGCATCGCCAGCGCCGGAAGGTAGGCGGCCATCTCGTCCTCGCGCACGATCATGTCGGGCAGGGTGAACTCGGCCATGCCCTGAAGGCACTGCGCCTGGCTGGCCCAGTGTCCGTCGACCCGCACCGCCGTCTGCCCGGCGAGGTTCGCCTTGAGAAAGGCGAGAAAGGCCGAAAAGGCCTCGCGATGCGCCGCGACGTCGTAGTCGCCGCCGGGCTCGCCCTCGGGGATGGGCAGGTTGTGCGCCCGGCGCAACGTCTTGCGGATGCCGGCAAAGCTGCCCTTGGCGGTCGTCAGGATCCGCGCGCAGAAGGCATCGTGCGCCCGCGCCACGGGGTGCCGCAGCACCGTGAAGCTGCGATGCCCCGGCCGCTCGCGCTTCCACTGGCGCAGGGTCTTCTGGCTGAAATCCCGCACGAGATCGGCATCGCCGCAGTCGTCCAGCGCCCGGAACCAGGCGCGCACGGCCGCCTCTGGTCCCGAGCGGATCGGCATGTAGAGAAGCGGCGTTCGCGCGGCGCCCACGTAGGAGGGCACCACCGGCCCGCGCCGGGGCTCGAAGTTGGGCGTGCGCGACAGGTTGAACCGGTCGAGCCGCACCAGCGCCTGCTCCATCTCGTCGAAGTTCGCCACCTTCTCGGACACAGGTTCGGGGTTCTGCCGCTTGAGCGCCGTGTTCAGGCTCTCCAGCCGCCCCGGCACGCCCAGCCACGTCGCGAGCCCGTTCATCACCGCGACGTCCTGCAGGTCTTCGTAGGCGACGTGAAAGGCGGTCTGCCCGCTCACCTGCAGCGCATTGGTCAGCATGACCTGGAAGTCCTGCAGCTCCGCCAGGTGCGCCTCGAACTCCTGCGGATCGAACCGCGCCAGCCCGTCCTTGCGCCGTCGCACGTTGGTCAGCTTCCACTGCCCGGTGGACTGCGCGATCTTGCGGCTGACGTAGCTGTCGACCGGGTTGCGCGTCAGCACGATCTTGGCGCAGCGCGGGTCCTGCAGGATCGCGGGCAGCACGCGCGGATCGTGGTCGTGGAAATAGCGAAAGCCCCCCATGCCGCCGGGCGTCGCCGTGCGGATCTGCGTCAGCAGGCGACCCGGGTCGCGGTCACGCTCGTCCTGCGGGATGCCGAGGATCTCGTCGGCGTTGGGGTAGCCGATGAAATGCGGATTGAAGGCCTCGCCGTGGCAGGTCAGCCCGTCGATGGCGTTGAGATTGGCCTCGAGGAAATTGGACCCGGTCCGCATTTCCGCGAAGATGACGAAAAGGTCGAAGCGGTCGGACATGCGCCCCTACTGGTTGACGATATACGGTTTGCGCGCCCGCGGGCGGGCGTCGCGGGGGGCGGGTTCGACGGGGAAGTCGCCCATGAGATAGGGGTGCATCCCCTGGTTCTTGAGGTTCTGCAGGAACTGGCCGAAGCCCGTCAGGTCCTCCATCACCGGCGCCTCGGCAAGCCGCCGTCCCGAGGCCTGCCCGATCTCGTCGATCAGCACCTGCAACGGCTCCATCGGCGCCTCGATGAACTCGGCCATCGACCAGATGCGGATGCGTGCCTTGGCCTCGGGCGAATGCAGCTCGTCCAGCATGCGGCGCTCGATCTTCTGCAGCGCGGCCGCCTCGCGGCGCAACACCGCGAAACTTTCGTCCGACTTGAAGAGCGGCACCGCCCAGGCGCCGGTGATGACGCTGATCTGCGCGTTGGGATCGCGCGTGATGTGCCAGTTGATCGCCTGCGCGTCGCGCGGGCCGTGCTGGAAGCATTGCCGTTCGCCCCGGGTGTTCCAGACAAGGTTCGTCAGGAAGGCCTTCGGGTTGGCGTCGCGCAGGCCCGCCGTGTCGCTGAGCGCGCCGTTGACGATGCGCTGTCCGCCGGCGAACTCGGCCCGCTCCGGCGCGTAGAGATGCCCGTGCACCTGCGCGCCGGTTGCCCGCGCGAGCCAGTCCTCGAACTCGCGAAAGAGGTCGGAGAAGCCGCAGAAGACCGAATACTTGCCCGCCGTGACGCCGTTCTCCCAGCCCTGGTTGGGATAGCGCGACTGCATGTAGAGCCCCGCGCGCCCGCGCGTCCGCCGGTCCACCGCCTTGGCGAAAATGCGGTCGATCTTGCCGGGGTTGGGCTCCTGCCGGTTGGCCGCACCTTCGGGATGGTTGAGGAATGCGTCGTAGAGCCGGTCGGCATGGGGCCAGATCTTGCGCGCGACGAAACAGTCCGAGCGCCGCAGCAGCTGCAGGTGATCGTCGTAGAAGATGTGCGGCTTGCCCTGGAAATCGAACTTCGACAGCGTCAGCGAGCGGCTCTCGATGTGCTCCGAATGCAGCCGCGCGAGCGTCTGGAAATAGCTCTCGTCCGGGATCCAGACGCGGCGGAAGTAGCGGTCGAAGCGGCGCCGGTCGGGCGCGTGCAGGATCGCCTCGAGCGTCTTGCGCGTCAGGCACCACCACTGGCTGCCCATGTGCGGCACGATCCCGCGCGGGATGCGCCGCGCCAGCCCCAGCCGGCGCTGCACCTCGACGAAGCGGTCGAACAGATAGCGGTTGCCGCGCCACGAGAAGGGGAAGAACAGTGTGAAACGTTCGCGGTCGAGCCCCCCCACCGTCCAGGGCACGTCGGCGGTGGTGGCGCTTTCGATGAAGTCGGTCTGCGGCCGCGCGTCGAGGTAGGCGATCAGCTCGTCCACCGGGCGCAGCGGCAGGCAGGCGCCCGAGGCCAGGTAGACGTGCCGCACGCCGGGATAGCGGTCGAGCAGCAGCTCGGCGGCGTCCTGGCTCGCGGCGACGAGGCCCCAGGTGCCCCACTGGCAGCGATGGCGGCGCGAGAAATGCACGTCGGGCAGGTCGGACAGCGACTCGACGAAGGCACGGTAGACGCGCGGCGCGACGCTGCGGTCGACGTGGATCACCACCGGGCAGCCCGCCCGGCTCCAGTGCCGCGCCACCTGTTCGGCCCGGCCGAAGGCGGTGTGCACCAGCATGACGATGCCGAGGCTCACGCCCAGTTCCCCTTGGACATCAGCCCGAGGATCTCGAGCTGGCGCCAGTTGATGTAGGTCTCGGAGAAGCGGCACCACAGGTCGGGATTCTCGCGGATGCCCTCGGCGTAGGCGAGGTATTCCTTGGACCCGGCGTAGTGCTGGCGGCGCTGCAGCTCTTCCTCGGCCTTGGTGCCGAAGGTGTCGAGGAACTTGGTGTGCAGCAGCAGCCCGCTGGCCTTTTCCCCGCCCCACTCGTCGTAGACGAGGTTCAGCCCGCGCGGCAGCAGCATGTGGGTCGAACTCACGAAGGCATAGCGCCGGTCCCATTTCACCAGCGGGATCTTGTTGAGCGCCGGCGCGCGTTCCGGCTGGTCGGCGAAGAACATCCGCGCGCGCGGCCCGCCCTGGATCCAGAGATTGCCGAACCGCCGGTTGCGCCGCGTGGTGTAGTTGCCCGCATCGAACCACGAGGCGATCTGCAGCGGGTCCTGCCCGGCCTCGTAGGGCTGCGCGTCGATCCGGCCCTTGGGATACATGTCGAGCAGCATGGCCGAGAAGCTCTTGATCGACGAGGCATCCAGCCAGTCGGTCAGCGCCCGCAGGGGCCGGGTGTCGCAGAATGGGTAGAGAAAGAACTCGTCGGGATCGACGGTCAGCGTCCAGTGGCCGTGGCCATGCTGGCGCAGCAGCCAGTTGATCCAGTCCATCCCGAAGCGCGCGCGCTTGTAGCTGGCGCGCGTGGACCAGACCGAGACGTCGGGCTGCCGCGCAAGGTAGTCGAGCGAGCCGTCGGTGCTGTCGTTGTCCACGAAGAGGAAGTGGTTCACCCCCATGTCGCGGTAGTATTTCAGGAAGTAGGGCAGGCGGACGCCCTCGTTGCGCTGGGTGCAGAAGACCAGCAGGTCCGAGGCGCGGATCGCGTCGGTGCGGTTCGCGACCGGCTTCAGCTCGCGCCGCTTGCGGAAGGCGCGGAGGCGCCAGCGCCTGCGTTGTAGCCTCAGCCGATATGACTGCCATGCGCCCAAAAGACGTGTTCCTCGATCGGCTGGCTCGTGCCTCGCGGCTATCAGGTGAGGGTTAACACCGTCTTGAAATGGCTGTCCCACGTCGGCGGCGCGAAGCCGCCGGCCCTGTCGTCGCGTGTGTCCGGGGCCGCCCGATGCTCCTCGGTCAAGCGTTTTATCGTTTCAATCCAACGATACCGGTCGGTCACCGCGGCGTAAACGGGAATATCGCCCAGCGTCTCGTGCACCACCGGCAGGTCGGATGCGACGACCGGCACGCCCAGGGCGGCGGCTTCGAGCGGGGGCAGGCCGTAGCCCTCGGCGTGGCTGGGAAAGAGCAGCCCGGCGCTGTCGGCGAGCAGGGCAAAGACCTCGGCGTCGCTGCAGCCGGGCCGTTCGTGCACGCCCGGGATCCCCCGGTCGAGGCGGGCAAAAACATCGGCGTTGTTCCAGCCGCGCGTGCCGCAGATCAGCAGATGCGCCTCGGGGCGCTCGCGCTCCCAGATGTCGAGCAGCAGCGCGTGGTTCTTGCGCGGCTCGATGGTGCCCAGAACGACGAAAAAGGGCTTCCCCGTCCAGGGCCCGCGCGGGGCGCGCCCCGGCTGCGGGCGATCGAGGCCCAGCGGCGCGACCACCGTCTCGGGGTGCAGGCCCTGCGGCGCCAGCAGCCGCTGCACGTCGGCCTCGGTCACATGCGAATTGCAGATCAGCAGGCTGGCCTCGGCCCCCGCCAGCTCCAGGAAGGCGCGGAACCGCTCGGGCACGCCCTCGGCCGCGTATTCGGGAAAGTCGAGCGGGATCGTGTCGTGCAGCAGCACCGAGATCCGCGCGCCCGGGATGCCCTTCAGCGCGGCGACGGTGCGGTCGGTCAGGTTGGTGTGGCCGGTGTTGATATAGGCGATGCCCTCGGGCAGCTGCGCCTTCAGCGTCCGCGCCAGCGCCACCCGCCGCAGGCCCGCCTCGGCCCGGGCGCGGGTCGGATCGGTGCCGCGGCGCAGCCGCGACAGCCGGTCCGGCGGCGCCCAGTCCTGCGCATCCAGCCGGCGCCTGAAATCGGCGCAACCCGCCGCGTCGAGCAGGATGAATCCCAGCGTCGACCGCACCAGCCCGAAAAGCGGCACGTCCTCGGCCAGCAGCCGCGACAGATAGGCGTATTCCACCCGGTCGACGCCCGTGAAGGGCCGCCCGGCGCGGGAGACGAGCCGCGTCAGGTCGAGAAGTCGCGCCGGAGGGTCAGCCCTCGTAGTGTCCATTCTGGTGCCAGCGCCAGGCGTCGGCGATCATCTGCGGCATGGTCGAACGTCCGGGCGTCCAGCCCAGCTCGGCCGCCGCGCGGGTCGAGCCCGAGACCAGCTTGGTCGCGTCGCCGGCGCGGCGCGGCCCCTCGGAGTGCGGCACCTCGCGGTTGGTGACGGCGCGCGACGCGTCGATCACCTCGCGCACGGAAAAGCCGTCCCCGGTGCCCAGGTTGAAGACCCGGCTGCCCTTGTCCTCGCGCAGCCACTCCAGCCCCAGCACGTGGGCGTCGACGAGGTCCATGACGTGGACGTAGTCGCGCACGCAGGTGCCGTCGGGCGTGTCGTAGTCGGTCCCGTTGATCGTCAGCGCCGGGCGCTTGCCGTCGATCGCCTCGAGCATCACCGGGATCAGGTGCGTCTCGGGGCGGTGGTGTTCGCCCACCTCGCCCTCGGGGTCGGCACCCGCCACGTTGAAGTAGCGGAAGATCACGTGCTTCAGCCCGTGCGCCGCCTCGAAGTCGCGCAGGATGTTCTCGACCGCGCGCTTGGAGGCGCCGTAGGCGTTCAGCGGCTCCTGTGGGGTGTGTTCGTCCAGCACGACGTTGTCATGCTCGCCGTAGGTGGCGCAGGTCGAGGAGAAGACGAAGCTCTTGCAGCCCGCCGCGCAGGCCGCCTCGATCAGCGTGAGCGAGCCCTCGACGTTGTTGCGCCAGTAGAGGCCGGGCTCGGCCATGGCCTCGCCCACTTGGCTGAGCGCGGCGAAATGCATGACCGCCACGGGTTGATACTGCGCAAAGACCTCGTCCAGCCGCGCGCGGTCGGACAGCGATCCCTCTTCGAGCGGGCCGAACTTCACCGCGTCCCGCCAGCCGGTGACGAGGTTGTCGTAGGTGACGGGGGTATATCCGGCGGCGCGCAGCGCCTTGCAGGCGTGCGAGCCGATATAGCCCGCACCGCCGGTGACCAGAACGTTCGTCAAGATGTCTTACTCCGCGGCTTTGCGGGCCGAGACGACCTCGTGCAGGTAGGCCTCGAGATCGTCGCGCAGGTCGGGGCGGTCGAGCCCGAAGGCGACCGTCGCCTGCAGGAAGCCCGCCTTGGAGCCGCAGTCATAGCGCTGGCCGTTGAAGCGGTAGCCGAAGACGCCGTCGGTTTCGCTGCCGATCTGCCGCGCGATGGCGTCGGTAAGCTGGATCTCGCCCCCGGCGCCGGTCTGTTTCTCGTCGAGGTTGCGCAGGATCTGCGGCGACAGGATGTAGCGGCCGATCACGGCGAGGTTCGAGGGCGCGGTGCCGGGCTTGGGCTTCTCGACCATGCCCTTGACCGACACGAGGTTGCCCATGTCCTGCTCGACGTCGAGGATGCCGTAGGACGAGGCCTTGTCGGCGGGCACCTCCATGGCGGCGACCATGTTGCCGCCGGTCTCTTCGTAGGCGGCGGTCATCTGCTGCAGGCAGGGGGTGTCGGCGGCGATCACGTCGTCGGGCAGGATGACGGCGAAGGGCTCGTCCCCGATCAGCCGGCGGGCGCACCAGACCGCGTGGCCGAGACCCAGCGCCTTGTGCTGGCGGAGGTAGGCGACCTCGCCCGATTCCATGTTGGTGGATTCGAGAATTTCCAGCAGCTCGTCCTTGCCCTTGTTCTTGAGCTCCTGTTCGAGCTGCGGGGCACGGTCGAAGTAATCCTCCAGCGCGCCCTTGCCGCGCGAGGTGACGAAGATGAATTCCTTGATCCCGGCCGCGCGCGCCTCGTCGATGGCGTACTGGACGAGCGGGCGGTCGACCAGGGTCATGATTTCCTTGGGAACAGACTTGGTCGCCGGGAGGAAACGGGTGCCCAGTCCCGCCACCGGGAAGATTGCTTTGGTCACCTTGTTGCGCATCAGACGTCTTCCTTGATCAACTTGTGGCGCGGGGGCGCCGAATACTGTTCGATCACTAACACTTTATCGCGTCGGGTGACACCGTTCAAATGCGCTCGCGTGTGTCTTTGCCGGTGCCCGGGATGCCCGTTTGTGCAGTGGTGTCGATGCCGCGCACCGTGGAGACGCGAACAACTTCGAGTTGCAGCCGCCGGCGGAAGAGCCCGGGCCGAATCAGCCGTCCCAGCCGGGTGCTGCGGCCCCAAAGGCCGCCCGCCTGTTCCCAGTACCCGTCGGGGTGGAAATGCACGGTATGGTAGAGTGTCGTGTGCGAGAAACGGAACAGGCTGACGATCTCTCCGGCGGCCGCCCGCGCGGCCGCCTCGCGGCGCAATGCAGCCCGCGACCAGGCCCGGCCGGCAACGACTGAACGCAGGGCGCCCGGGCGCCCGGGATAGGGCTGGAAGCGGGTTTCCGATGCCGAGAGCGGGGCTGGTGTGACGGCCGCCCGCCGCGCCCCTTCGCGGGCGCCCCGGTCGAGGCCGCGCAACAGGCGCCAGGCGTCGTCGGGTCCCAGCGGGCCGCGCTGCATCAGGACAACGAGGCGCTGCCGCTGCGCGGCGCGGAAGGTGCGCCAGGCGGAGTCGCGCTGCGCCTCGGGGCAATGCTTGCGCAGGAAAACCGCCATCGAGGCGCCGATCTCGGTCAGGTCGCGCGGGGTGCGGTCGCGGCTCCGGCGCGTGCTTTCGGCGTAGCCGTGATGCACCTGCGCCAGCGGCACGGCGGCAGCCGAGAGCCCGGCGTCAGCGCGGCGCAGGTCGAGGTCGGTCTCGTCGAGGTAGAACCGGAAGGCCGGGTCGAAGCCGCCGAGTTCCGCCAGCACCGACCGGCGCCAGGCCATGTTCGTGCCCTGCAGCTTGAGCGTGGCCTCGGACGGGGCGACCACGCGCGGCGCGGCGCCGGACAGCGGCAGCTCGGCCTCGTCACCCGTCGCGGTGACGGTGCGCGCGCGCCACTGGAAGTCGATGCCGTTGCGCCCGCGCACGTAGCCGCCGGCGGCCGCCACCCGCGCCTCGGCGAAGGGCGCCGCGAGATGGGTCAGCCAGGTGGGTTCGGGCACCGCGTCGTCGTCGAGGAAGGCCACGATCCCGCCCGCAGCCCGCGCGATCCCGCGGTTGCGCGCCTCCGAGATGTTGGCCTCGTCGAACGCCACGAGCTTGAGATGCGCCGCGTCCGGCCTCGACCGGACGCGCGCCGCGCCCTCGGGGCAGGCGACCACCACCACCTCGAAGGCGGGGTGGTCGAGTTGCGCCACGCCGGTCAGGCACAGGTCCAGCGCCGCCGGGCGGCCCCGGCTGACGATCACCACGCTGACCGGCGCGGGCATGGGCGGTCAGCCCTCCTTGAGGTCCACCCCGGGCGCGTAGGCGATGAAGAAGGGGTTGGCGAAGCCCGGCTTGCCGTAGGCCAGCGGCGTGTGGTCGTCGAAGCGCACCACGCGGCCGCCGGCGCCGTGCAGCACCGCGTGGCCGGCCGCCGTGTCCCATTCCATCGTGCGGCCCAGCCGCGGGTAGATGTCGGCCTCGCCCGTCGCGACAAGGCAGAACTTCAGCGAGGAGCCGGCGCTCTTGGAATCCTTCACCGCGTACTTGTTGATGTAGGTGTCGGTGGCCTCGTCGCGGTGCGACTTCGAGGCCACGACCATCAGCGCGGAATTGTCGGCCTCCGAGACCTTGATCGGCGTCGTCTCGCCCTGCGTCTCCTTGTCGAAGGGGCCGACCTCCTCGACCGAGTGGCCGACGGAATCGGTGTAGAACATCCGGCCCTTGGCGGGCGCGTAGACCACGCCGCGCGTCGGCACGCCGTCCTCGACCAGTGCGATGTTCACGGTGAAATCGCCGCGCCGCTTCACGAATTCCTTGGTGCCGTCCAGCGGATCGACGATGAGAAAGGTCATCGCCTCGACGTCATGGCTGTCGGCCTGTTCCTCGGTCACCAGCGGCATGTCCGGAAAGGCGTCGCGCAGGCCGGCCGAGATCAGGGCGTCGGCGGCCTCGTCGGCCTCGGTCACGGGGCTGGAATCGGACTTCACCTTCACGTCGAAGTCGTCGGAGTTGTAGATCTCCATGATCTTGTCGCCCGCCTCGAGCGCCAGTCGCCGCATCGCCGTGACCAGGGTTTCGTAATTCAAAGCGCCACTCCTTTTCCGCGCAGGACGCGGATTCATTGATCTGAAAGTCTCCGCCCCTTATGGTCCCGACAGGCGCAAGGGGCAAGAAAACCCGCCATCGCAGCAGGCGTTTCAGGGACGACAGGCCATGTTTCAGACACATGCACCGCGCTCGCGGCTCGGCTCGGCGCTCTACGTCTGCGAGTTGATCTACCACAACTCGGTGCGCGCGGTGCGCAAGACCCACGGCAACGCCTTCATGGCGATCTTCATGAACATGCTGCAGACGGTCGTCTTCGTGCTGGCCTTCTACTTCATGTTCATGGTGCTGGGGATGCGGGGCAGCGCGCTGCGGGGCGACTTCATGATCTACATCATGACCGGCGTCTTCCTCTACATGACCCATTCCAAGACGCTGGGCGCGGTCGTCGGGTCCGAGGGGCCCGCAAGCCCGATGATGCAGCACGCGCCGATGAACACGGCGATCGCCATCGCCTCGGCCATGCTCAGCACGCTCTACATCCAGGTGCTGTCGCTCTTCGCGATCCTCTTCGTCTACGACGTGGCCTTCAATCCCTTCGTCATGCAGGAGATCCACGATCCCATCGGCTGTCTCGCGATGATGCTGCTGGCCTGGTTCTCGGGCGCGGCCATCGGCATGGTCTTCCTCGCCGCCAAGCCATGGTTCCCGACGCCGGTCAACATCATCTCGACGGTCTACCAGCGCGCCAACATGATCGCCTCGGGCAAGATGTTCGTGGCCAACACGCTGCCCGGCTACATGCTGGTGATGTTCGACTGGAACCCGCTCTTCCACGCCATCGACCAGTCGCGCGGTTATGCCTTCTCGAACTATTTCCCCCGCAACTCGAGCTGGGAATATGCGCTGTACTTGTCGCTCGTGCTCATCATGATCGGACTCATGGGAGAGTTCTACACGCGGCGGCACGCCTCGGCCTCCTGGATGGCCCGGCGCTGACGCCCGCAGGGAGAGGATAAGGCGATGATACGGACGACAATGGCGATGATGCTGGCGGCGGGCACCGCCGCGGCGCAGGACTACCCGGCGCTGCACGCGGTGACGGGCGTGGCCCCGGACGACGTGCTGAACCTGCGCGCGGGCCCCGACGCCGGGGCCGAGATCCGCGGCACGCTGGCGCCCGATGCCACGGGGGTCGAGGTGACGGCGGCGAACGACGACGGCACATGGGGCCGCGTCAACACCGGCGAGGGGCACGCCTGGGCCTCGCTCTCCTACCTCGCACCACAGGAGGGCGGCGCGCTGCCCGAGGTGTCCTCGGTGACATGCTTCGGGACCGAGCCGTTCTGGAACTACGCGGTCACCCAATCCGGCAGCGCCACCTTTTCCGGCGTCGACGAGGAGACCGCGACGCTGCAGGCCGATGCGGTCCGCCGGGCCGCCGGGCATTCCGCGCCCTACGTCTCGGTCGCGGGGGCGCCGGAGCGTCAGGCCGTGCTGGTCATGACCCCCGACGCGCAGTGCTCCGACGGCATGTCCGACAGGCTTTTCGGCCTTTCGGCGACGCTGGTGCTCACGGGGCAGGTCTCGCGCGCGCTGACCGGCTGCTGCTCCATCGCGCCGCGCTGAGGGCGCCTCAGGTCACGACCCGCAGTGTCAGGTTGATGCGCCCGCCCTGCGGCAGCAGCGTGGACGAGCCGAAGCGGATGCGGTCCACCCCGTGATAGCGCAGCCGCGCCTCGCCGCCCATGACCACCACGTCGCCGGAACGCAGCCAGATCGACTCGGTCTTGCCGCCGCGCTCGGGGTTGCCCATCCGGAACAGCCCCTCGTCCCCCAGCGAGACCGAGAGGACGGGCTGCGAGAAATCCTGCTCGTCCTCGTCGCGGTGCAGGCCCATGCGCGCGCCCTCGCCGTACCAGTTGATGAGACAGCACTCCGGATCGCGCGTGGCGCCCGAGACGTCGTTCCAGATCGCCATGACCTCGTCGGGGATCGGCGGCCAGGCCATGCCCTCGGGGTGGCGCTCCTCGTAGCGATAGCCCCTGCGGTCCGTCACCCAGCCAAAGCGGCCGGCCGCGCTCATGCGCACCGACATGGGGCGGCCGCGCGGCGTGACCGGCTGGAACAGCGGCGCCACGCGCAGGCAGTCGCGCAGGGCCTCGACCAGCGCCTCCTGCGCGGGGCGGTCCAGGTAGCCCGCGTGGATTTTGAAACCGCGTCGTTCGATCACCTCGGACATGGCGTCTTTGTTCCGCATATCGCCCGGGCGTGCAAAGAATTTCCCGCCAAATGGGCGAATGAGCCGGGCGCGGGCGCTTGCAGCGCCAAAACCCCCTCCTTATATACCCTCCGAACGCCGCGAGGCCCCCCGCCGAACGGCATGTCACAAGCGGGGCAGGATGCCGTAATCGGGTCCGGATGCCTCGTGCCATCGCCTTGAATACGAAAGGGATCGAAACATGGGTAAAGTGATCGGTATCGACCTTGGCACCACGAACTCCTGCGTCGCCATCATGGATGGCAGCCAGGCGCGCGTGATCGAGAACGCCGAAGGTGCCCGGACCACCCCCTCCATCGTCGCATTCACCGACGACGAGCGCCTCGTCGGCCAACCCGCCAAGCGGCAGGCCGTGACCAACCCCGAAGCCACCATCTTTGCCGTCAAGCGCCTCATCGGCCGCCGCACCAGCGACGCCGAGGTGACCAAGGACCAGAAGATCGTGCCGTACAAGATCATCGATGGCGGCAACGGCGACGCATGGGTCGAGGCCAAGGGCGACAAGTACAGCCCCTCCCAGATTTCCGCCTTCATCCTCGGCAAGATGAAGGAAACCGCCGAGAGCTACCTCGGCGAAGAGGTCACGCAGGCGGTCATCACCGTCCCGGCCTACTTCAACGACCAGCAGCGCCAGGCGACCAAGGACGCCGGCAAGATCGCCGGTCTCGAAGTGCTGCGCATCATCAACGAGCCGACGGCCGCCGCGCTGGCCTACGGTCTCGACAAGAAGGAATCGAAGACGATCGCGGTCTATGACCTTGGCGGCGGCACCTTCGACGTCACCATCCTCGAGATCGACGACGGCCTCTTCGAAGTGAAGTCGACCAACGGCGACACCTTCCTGGGCGGCGAAGACTTCGACATGCGGATCGTCAACTACCTGGCGGACGAGTTCAAGAAAGAGCACCAGGTCGACCTGACGCAGGACAAGATGGCCCTGCAGCGTCTCAAGGAAGCCGCCGAGAAGGCCAAGATCGAGCTGTCCAGCTCCAGCCAGACCGAGATCAACCAGCCGTTCATCTCGATGGGCTCGAACGGCCAGCCGCTGCACATGGTCATGAAGCTGACCCGCGCCAAGCTGGAAAGCCTCGTGGGCGACCTGATCAAGGGCTCGCTCAAGCCCTGCCAAGCCGCGCTCAAGGACGCCGGCATCTCGAAGGACGAGATCGACGAGGTCGTGCTCGTCGGCGGTCAGACCCGCATGCCCAAGGTCTTCGAGGAAGTGACCAAGTTCTTCGGCAAGGAGCCGCACAAGGGCGTGAACCCGGACGAGGTCGTCGCCATGGGCGCCGCGATCCAGGCCGGCGTGCTCCAGGGTGACGTCAAGGACGTGGTCCTGCTCGACGTGACGCCGCTGTCGCTTGGCATCGAGACGCTGGGCGGTGTCTTCACCCGCCTGATCGACCGCAACACGACGATCCCGACCAAGAAGTCGCAGATCTTCTCCACCGCCGAGGACAACCAGTCGGCCGTGACGATCCGCGTCTTCCAGGGCGAGCGCGAGATGGCCAGCGACAACAAGATGCTCGGCCAGTTCAACCTCGAGGACATCCCCCCGGCGCCCCGCGGCATGCCGCAGATCGAGGTGACCTTCGACATCGACGCCAACGGCATCGTCTCCGTGTCGGCCAAGGACAAGGGCACGAACAAGGAGCAGAAGATCACGATCCAGGCCTCCGGTGGCCTCAGCGACGACGACATCGACAAGATGGTCAAGGACGCCGAGGAGAACGCCGAGAAGGACAAGGAGCGTCGCGAGCTCGTCGAGGCCCGCAACCAGGCCGAAAGCCTCATCCACTCGACCGAGAAGTCGATGGAAGAGCACGGCGACAAGGTCGACCCCTCGACCATCGAGGCCATCGAACTGGCGATCTCGGCCCTCAAGGAGGACCTCGAGAAAGAGGACGTCTCCGCCGAGAAGGTCAAGTCGGGCATCCAGAACGTGACCGAAGCGGCCATGAAGCTGGGCGAGGCGATCTACAAGGCGCAGGCCGATGCCGGCGAGACGCCGGACGAGCCCGAAGCGGCCGACGGCTCGAACAGCGGCTCGGGCGATGACGACATCGTCGATGCCGACTTCGAGGACCTCGACGACAGCAAGCGGAGCTAAGCGAGGCTCCCGGAACATCTGGGGCCGGTCCGGACGCCGGGCCGGCCTTGTTCGTTCCGCAACCAGGAGGGCATGAATGTCCAAGCGTGACTATTACGACGTGCTCGGCCTTTCCAAGGGCGCCTCGGCGGACGAGATCAAGAAAGCCTATCGCCGCAAGGCGAAGGAGCTGCACCCGGACCGCAACGCCGACAATCCCGAGGCCGAAACCCAGTTCAAGGAAGCCAACGAGGCTTACGAGGTTCTCAAGGACGCCGAGAAGAAGGCGGCCTATGACCGCTTCGGCCACGCGGCCTTCGAAGGCGGCATGGGCGGCGGCGGCGGTCCGCGTCCCGGCGGTGGCTTCGGCGGCGGTCAGGGCGACTTCGCCTCGGCCTTCTCCGACGTCTTCGACGACCTCTTCGGCGACTTCATGGGCGGCCGTGGCGGCGGGCGGCAGCGTGCCGCGCGCGGCGCCGACCTGCGCTACAACCTGCGCGTGACGCTGGAAGAGGCCTACAATGGCCTCCAGAAGTCGATCAACGTGCCGACCTCGGTCGCCTGCGACGAATGCAGCGGCTCGGGCGCCGAAGGCGGGGCCGAGCCCACGACCTGCCCGACCTGTTCCGGCATGGGCAAGGTTCGCGCGACGCAGGGCTTCTTCACGGTCGAGCGCACCTGCCCGACCTGCTCGGGGCTGGGCCAGATCATCAAGAACCCCTGCCAAGGGTGCGGTGGCACCGGCCGCGTGCAGAAGGAGCGGACGCTCTCGGTCAACATCCCCGCCGGGGTCGAGACGGGCACCCGCATCCGTCTTGCCGGCGAGGGCGAGGCCGGCATGCGCGGCGGTCCGCCGGGCGACCTCTACATCTTCATCGAGGTGCGGCCGCACGAGCTCTTCGAGCGTGACGGCACCGAGCTGCATTGCCGCGTGCCGGTCTCGGTGACGACGGCGGCGCTGGGTGGCGACATCGAGGTGCCGACGATCGACGGTGGCCGCAGCCGGGTCAAGATCCCGCAGGGCAGCCAGTCGGGCCGCCAGATGCGCCTGCGCGGCAAGGGCATGCCGGCCCTGCGCGGCGGCGGTTCGGGTGACATGTTCATCGAGCTGGCCGTCGAGACGCCGGTGAACCTGACCTCGAAGCAAAAAGAGCTGCTGCGCGAGTTCGAGGCGCTGAGCGAGGACAACAACCCGGAATCGCACAGTTTCTTCAAATCCGTAAAAGGCTTCTGGGACTCGATGAAGGGGTGAGGCCCGTCTCGGAAACGCTCCAGCGGAGCGTTTCAGGGCCGAACGGGCGGAGCCCCGGCCCGAAGGGAGGCCCGTCTCGGAAACGCTCCAGTGGAGCGTTTCAGGGCCGAACGGGCGGAGCCCCGGCACCACAGACCGACACACCGAAAAGGCCCCACCGGGGCCTTTTCTTTGCTCCTCCCAAACCGCACAAGCCTGGCCCGGCCCGGAATCAAGGCGCGCAGCGCCGCCGGGCCAGCGCCCGTCCGCCCGCTCGGGCGGGCGCATTTCGACGTCTGGCCTGCCGTATCCAGCACGGGCATATGGCCGAGGGATAAAGTGCCAGGCCTCTCCCGGCAGGAACGCCCACCCGGCGGACGGGCGCTGGCCCTCCCTCAAGCCCCGGTTAACCCTTCGCTAACCCATCACGCGCAGGCTTGGCGCATGACCCGCGCCTCGCAGTTCTCCGATTCCCAGGCCGCGCTCTTCGACGCGGACGAGGCGCCACAGGCGCCGGGCACGCGGCGCCCGCCCTCCTATATCCGCGACCATCGCGCGCGCCTGCGCGAGCGGTTTCGCCATGGCGGCGCCGATGCGCTACCGGATTACGAATTGCTTGAGCTTGTGCTCTTCCGCGCGATCCCCCGGCAGGACGTCAAGCCGCTGGCGCGTCACCTGCTGGAGGTCTTCGGCGACTTCAACGGCGTGCTCTCGGCCCCCGCGACACGGCTGGCGGGGATCAAGGGCGTCGGCGACGCCGTGGTGACCGAGCTCAAGATCGTCGAGGCGGCGGCCCACCGGCTGGCCCGCTCGCGGGTGATGCAGAAGCAGGTCGTCAGCTCCTGGGACGCGTTGCTGGAATACTGCCAGACCGCCATGGCGCACCAGGACATCGAGCAGTTTCGCATCCTTTTCCTCGACCGCAAGAACGTGCTCATCGCGGACGAGGCGCAGGCGCGCGGGACGGTGGATCACGTCCCCGTCTACCCGCGCGAGGTGGTCAAGCGCGCGCTGGAGCTCAATGCCAGCGCCCTGATCCTCGTGCACAACCACCCATCGGGCGATCCGACTCCCAGCGCCGCCGACATCGACATGACCGCGCAGATCCAGGTGGCGGCCGAGGCGCTGGGGGTCACCCTGCACGATCACCTCGTGATCGGGAAATCGCGCGAGCTCAGCTTCCGCGCCGAGGGGCTGCTGTGAGCGCGCCTAGCGCACCCAGACCTCCACCCGCCGGTTGACCTGCCGGCCCCAGACGGTGTCGTCGCAGGCCATGGGCATGGCCTCGCCAAAGGCCTCGGTGTCGAGCGTCACGCGCGCCAGGTCCGCCGTCTCGGCGGCGGCGGTGACGGCCTGCCGCACGGCTTCGGCCCGCTCTCGCGCGATCTCGATATTGCCCGCCGCCGGCCCCTGTCCGTCGGAAAACCCGACGAAGACCAGTCCCCGCCCGTCGTAGTCGCCGGTCTCCAGCGCCCGTGCCAGTTGCTGCACGTTCGAGCGGGACTGCGCGTCCAGCCGCGCGGAGCCCGGCTCGAACCGGAACGAGGTCGTCAGGCGCTGCATCGGCACCAGCGTCTCGATCAGCCGCTGAAGCTCGGCGAGTCCCGCTTCGCCCTCGGCCACCGCGATGGCATTGGCCAGCCGGTCGCCCTGCGCGTTCAGCGGCAGTTCCTCGGGCGCCTGGTCCACGAAGCCCGCGAGGCGGATCACGATCTGCGCCGGCGGGCTGCGCGTGTAGGTCAGGAAATCGCGCGCCAGCGCGGGCAGGCGGCGCGCCGGCAGGTAGAGGAACATCGGCGCGGTGAGCGGGTAGTCCTCGGTCTTGATCGCGGCCCGCGTGCCGCGCAGGCGAAAGCCGCAGGGCCCGGTCAGCACCAGCGGCCGCGTCGTCCCGATCTCGGAGAAGCTGGCCAGCCCCAGCCCGAAGGGATCACGCGCGACGGCCTCGGCCAGCGCTGCGTTGTCATCATGGCGGCGCACGTCCTGTCGCCGGATCAGTTCCGAGGCCTGCAGCAGCCGGTCGCCGATGCCCTGCGTCAGGCCCGAGCCGGTGTCGCGCAGGTGCAGCACGATGGGGGCGTCCGGCCCGCCAAGCGCGGACCAGTTGGTCACGCGCCCCGACAGCACCCGCGTCAGGTCGCTCAGCGAGATGGCATTGACCGGGTTCGTGTCGCCGACCACCGGGATCAACCCGTCGAGCGCGATCACCCGGCTGCGGTTCGGCTCGGCAAGGTCGCCCAGCCCGGCATCGCGCGCGAGGCGCCGCTCGCGCGGGCGGATCTCGCGCAGGGCCATGACGATGTCGGCTTCGTCCGCGAGCAGGTCGGCAAAGCCTTCCTCGGTGTTGGTGACGTGAAAGGCGAAGCGGCCCACGTCGCGGTCTTGCTCGGGGTCCGAAAGCACGTAGCGGAAATGCTGCCCCTCCATCGGCTCGCGCCGCGTCTGCAGTCCGTTGCGGCGGGCAAAACCCTCGAGCAGCGCCGGCAGCAGCACCTCGCCGATGGTGGCGGAGCCCGAGATCTGCAGCTCGGCCACGTAGTCCGTGAGCGAGGGGCAGCCCGGCCCGTCGCAGGTGACGCCCGAGCTGTCGACCGTCAGCTCGCCGTAGCGCGTGCGCAGCCGGTAGAACTCGCCGTCGAATCCCAGAAGCGTGCCGGTCAGCTCGATCCCGCCGTCGCGCGACTGCAGCGTGACGTCCTGCGCGGCGGCGGCCCCGGCCACCGCAATGAAAAGTGCGGCGAAAATCGCCGCACGGAATGATCGCATGGATGACCTCGGTCGCGCCGTCCCCTATCTCGCGGCGATTGTCAGGTCTTCGATCATGTTTTTCAACAGCAGAAAGTCCCCGGCGCTGTCGCAGGCGGGCATGTCGAGCGACATGTCCCGCACCTTCAGGCCCGCGTCGCCGTGATGTTCCAGCGTCTGCGCCTCGACGGTGCGGTCGCAGGTGGTCTCGGTCACCTCGGCTTCGACGCTGATCTCGACCGTGCCGTCGCGCTGCGCGGTCTGGGCGGGGAAGGTATAGACCTCGGCGATGCGCGCGCCCGGCGTCTCGTCGTCGCCCAGCCGGACGAAGAAACCGCCCTCGCCCTGCGCCGCGCGGGTTATGTCGCCGCTCGAAGCGGCCCAGACGTGGCCCTCGGTGAAGTAGTCGGCGCCGAATTCGCGGGCGTGCAGCTGCAGGCCGGTGTCGCCCTTCCACTGCAGCACCACGCGGTCGTAGAAGGGCAGGCTGGTGACCTCGGCCGTGGCGGTCGCGCCCTCGCCGTTGTCGAAGGAGGCAATGAAGAGCGCGCGCTCCGCCAGCACGGGAACATCCACCTGAAGCGTGCCGTCGGGCTGCATGACCTCGGTGAACATCAGCCCCTGGTGATGGATCGTCAGCCGTTCGGAGGCGTAGCAGGGGGCGCTCACCGTCAGCACGGCAAGGGCGCCGGCGCGCGGCTCGGCGCTCATGTCGATGGCGCAGTCGAAGCCGCCGGCGGCGTTTTCCCGGGGCAGGGCCTGCGCGCCCGCATCGGGCGCCTCGGCCGCGGTCAGCTCGACCCGGGCGCCGGGCAGCATCACCCCGGCCAGCTGCGGACCGGCGGGCAGCCGGGGCGTGGCCGCCGAGGAGGTGTCGGTGATGGCGGTGATCTCGACCGGGTCGGGGCCCTCGAGACCGGCGCGCGGCGGGGTCTCGCTCCGCTGCATGACGAAGCCGATGGCCAGGGCGGCAAAGATCGTCGCCGCGGCAAGAAGGTAGGTCTTGAAACGTGCCATGTCGGGCTTCCCCTCACAAAACTGCTCGGCAAAAGAGCTAGACGCGAAAAGGGGCGGCCATTGGGCACAGGGGGGGAGTCATTCGGGCAGGCCGCGCGGGCCCGCCCGGGACATCAGGTCAGCCGCCCGTGGCAGTGCTTGAACTTGCGCCCCGAACCGCAGGGGCAAAGCTCGTTCCGGCCCGGGTTGCCCCAGGTCGAGGGATCGGTCTCGTCGAAGCCGGCGACAAGCGGCTCGGCCGGGGCCGCCGCCGGCTGGTCGCCCTGCTCGCCGGGCGCCTGGCCGGACTCGGGCTGTGCGGCCTCGGTCTGGCGGCGCAGCTCGGCCTGCTGCTGGGCCAGCTGCTGCATCATGGCGCGCTGTTCCTCCTCCGAGATCGGGCGGACGCGCGACAGCTGCTCTGTGACCTGCTCGCGCAGCGACTCGAGCATGCTCTCGAACAGCTGGAAGGCCTCGTTCTTGTACTCGTTCAGCGGGTCGCGCTGCGCGTAGCCGCGGAAGCCCACGACCGAGCGCAGGTGCTCCAGCGTCAGCAGGTGGTCGCGCCACTTCTGGTCGATGGTCTGCAGCAGCACCTGCTTCTCGATCTGGCGCATCGAGTCCT
The DNA here is from genome assembly GCF_000442255.1 of Salipiger mucosus DSM 16094. Taxonomy (GTDB): domain Bacteria; phylum Pseudomonadota; class Alphaproteobacteria; order Rhodobacterales; family Rhodobacteraceae; genus Salipiger; species Salipiger mucosus. The sequence continues at coordinate 473,158 of NZ_KE557275.1, forward strand.
CGCCGAAGGCCTTGGTCTTCTCGGCCATGAACTCGTCCGAGGCTTCCTCGAGCCGCTCGCGGATCACCTCGCGGTCGACGCCCTCTTCCTCGCCCCAGCCGATCACCGGCACGTCGATGCCCAGTTTCTCGAGGCAGGCGGCATAGAGCCCCTGCGTGTCCCACTGGTCGTGGTAGGTCTTCGGCGGCACGTGGATGTCGACCAGCTCGTCGATGACCTCGTGGCGCATGTCCTGCACGATCTCCGAGAGGTCCTCGGCCTCCATGATCTCGCGCCGCTGCGAGAAGATCACCTTGCGCTGGTCGTTCATCACGTCGTCGAACTTGAGCAGCTGCTTGCGGATGTCGAAGTTGCGCCCCTCGACCTTGGCCTGCGCCCGCTCCAGCGACTTGTTCACCCAAGGGTGGATGATGGCCTCGCCCTCTTTCATGCCGAGACGCGACAGCATCTTGTCCAGCCGCTCCGAGCCGAAGATGCGCATCAGGTCGTCGTCCAGCGACAGGAAGAACGAGCTGCGGCCCGGGTCGCCCTGGCGGCCCGAGCGGCCGCGCAGCTGGTTGTCGATGCGGCGGCTCTCGTGGCGCTCGGTCGCGAGCACGAAGAGGCCGCCCGCCTCGATCACCTTCTTCTCGTCGTCGGCATGGGACGCCTCGATCCGCTTGCGGATCTCCTCGGGATCGCCCTCGGGATCGGCGGCGATGGCCTCCATGACCTGGAAATCGACGTTGCCGCCCAGCTTGATGTCGGTGCCCCGGCCGGCCATGTTCGTCGCGATGGTCACGGCGCCCAGCTTGCCGGCGTCGGCGACGATCTGCGCCTCCTTCTCGTGCTGGCGCGCGTTCAGCACGTTGTGCGGCAGCTTGGCCTGCGTCAGCAGCTGCGACAGCATCTCCGACTTCTCGATCGAGGTCGTGCCCACGAGCACCGGCTGTCCCTTGTCGTGGGCCAGGCGGATCTCCTCGACGATGGCGTCGTATTTCTCCTGCGCGGTGCGGTAGACCTTGTCGTCCTCGTCGACGCGCGCGATCGGCTTGTTCGTCGGCACCTCGACCACGCCCAGGCCGTAGATCTCGGCGAATTCCTCGGCCTCGGTGGTGGCCGTGCCGGTCATGCCCGAGAGCTTGCCGTAGAGGCGGAAATAGTTCTGGAAGGTCACCTGCGCGAGCGTGACGTTCTCGGGCTGGATCTTGCAGCCTTCCTTGGCCTCGATGGCCTGGTGCAGACCCTCGGACAGGCGCCGGCCCACCATCATGCGGCCGGTGAACTCGTCGATCAGCACGACGCTGCCGTCGCGGACGATGTAGTCCTTGTCGCGGGTATAGAGCTTGTGCGCCCGCAGCCCCTGGTTCACGTGGTGCACGACGGTCGTGCTCTCGGGATCGTAGAGCGACTGGCCCTCGGGCAGCAGCCCGCGGCTGTGCAGCAGCTCTTCGAGGAACTCGTTGCCGTCGTCGGTGAAGGTGACGTTGCGCGTCTTCTCGTCGATGGTGAAGTGCTCGTCGGTCAGCTCGGGAATCAGCCGGTCGATCGACTGGTAGAGCTCCGAACGGTCCTGCGCCGGCCCCGAGATGATGAGCGGCGTCCGCGCCTCGTCGATCAGGATGCTGTCGACCTCGTCGACGATGGCGTAGTTGTGCCCGCGCTGCATCATCTGGTTCAGCTCGGACTTCATGTTGTCGCGCAGGTAGTCGAAGCCCAGCTCGTTGTTCGTCGCGTAGGTGATGTCCGAGGCATAGGCCTCGCGCTTCTCGTCCTCGGGCTGCTGCGGGTAGACCACGCCGGTGGTCAGACCCAGCGCGCCGTAGACCTTGCTCATCCACTCGGCGTCGCGCCGGGCGAGGTAGTCGTTCACCGTGACGATGTGCACGCCCTTGCCCGTGAGCGCGTTCAGGTAGGCCGGGAAGGTCGCGACCAGCGTCTTGCCCTCGCCGGTCTTCATCTCCGAGATGTTGCCCTGGTGCAGGAAGATCCCGCCCATGAGCTGCACGTCGAAGGCCCGCAGCCCCAGCGCCCGCTTGGCGCCCTCGCGGCAGTTGGCGAAGGCCTCGGGCAGCAGCGCGTCCAGGCTCTCGCCATCGGCAATGCGCTTCTTGAAATCCTCGGTCCGCGCGATCAGACCGGCGTCATCCAGCGCCTCGTATTCGGTTTCCAGCGCGTTGATCTTCTCGACCAGCGGACGGGTCGCCTTGATCTTGCGATCGTTGGGCGTTCCGAACACCTTCCGCGTGAGCTTTCCGATCCCGAGCATGGCCTGTGCGTCCTGTCTGACAAAGTCGTGTTTCGCGCGCGGCACCTGCTTGCCCGCCTCGCACACAGCCCATATGACACAGGGGAACGATCGGCCTTGCAGAGCCTCTGGCGCCATGTAAGGGGCGGGCCGAATAGTGTCAACGCTGCCCGCCCGGGCGGCACCCAGGACAGACCCGGAAAGGACCCGACAATGGCCAAGACGCTCAAGACCTTGTCCGCCGCCGCCGTGGCCCTCGCGCTGGCCCTGCCGGCGCAGGCCCAGGACGAGATGACGGCCGACACGGTGGTCGCCACGGTGAACGGCCAGGACATCACGCTGGGGAACATGCTGGTGATCCGCGCCAACCTCCCCGAGCAATACCAGCAACTTGGCCCGGATGTCCTCTGGGAGGGCATCCTCGACCAGCTGGTGCAGCAGACCGTTCTGTCGCAGAGCGAGAACGCCGAGGAAACCACCCGCGTCCGCGTCGCCATCGAGAACGAGCGCCGCGCGCTCCTCGCCGCCGAGGCGATCTCCGCCATCGCCGAGGATGCCGTTACGGAAGAGGCCGTGCAGGCCGCCTACGACGAGCAATATGCCGCAGGCGAGACCGGGCAGGAATACAACGCCGCCCACATCCTCGTGGAGACCGAGGAAGAGGCCCGGACCCTCACCGAGGAGGCCCGCGGCGGCGCCGACTTCGCCGAGCTTGCCCGGGAGAACTCCACCGGCCCGTCCGGCCCCAACGGCGGCTCGCTCGGCTGGTTCGGCGCGGGCATGATGGTCCCGGCCTTCCAGGAGGCGGTCGAGGGGCTCGAGCCCGGCGCGATCTCCGACCCGGTGCAGACGCAGTTCGGCTGGCACGTCATCAAGCTCAACGAGACCCGCCAGCAGGAGGCCCCGTCGCTCGACGAGGTGCGCGGCGAGATCGAGCAGCAGGTGCAGGAACAGGTCGTGCGCGAGTACATCGACGCCCAGGTCGGCAGCGCCGAGGTCACCCGCACCGACAAGGCCGAGGTCGACACCTCGGTCCTGAACGACTTCGGCCTGCTGGAGGACTGAGTGGCCAGGACGCTCGCCCGATCGCCGCTGGCGCCCGCCGCCTTTCCCGACCTTCCGGTGATCGGCGGGCTGCGCTTCGCCAGCATCGCGGCGGGCGTCCGCTACGCCGGGCGCACCGACGTCATGCTGGCGGTGCTCGACCCCGGCAGCACCGTGGCGGGCGTCTTCACCCGCTCGGCCACCCGCGCCGCCCCCGTGCTCGACTGCCAGGCCAAGATCGGTGCCGAGTCGGGCGCGGGCGCGGCCATCGTGGTCAACTCGGGCAACGCCAATGCCTTCACCGGCCGCAACGGCGAAGAGGCCACCCGCGCCGTGACCTCGGCCGTGGCCGCGGCCACCGGCCTGCCCGAGGCGCGCGTCTTCTCCTCCTCCACCGGCGTCATCGGCGAGCCGCTGCCGCATGACCGCATCACCGCCAGGCTCGACGAACTGACCGCCGCGCTCGACCCCGCGGGCATCGCCGGCGCCGCGCAGGCGATCATGACCACCGACACCTTCCCCAAGGGCGCCACCGAGACGGTGAGCCTGCCGCAGGGCGAGGTGCGCATCGCCGGCATCGCCAAGGGCTCGGGCATGATCGCCCCGGACATGGCGACCATGCTGGTCTACCTCTTCACCGACGCGAAGATCGACCGCGCGGAGCTGCAGCAGATGGTCAGTGCGATCAACGCGCGCACCTTCAACTGCATCACCGTCGACAGCGACACCTCGACCTCCGACACCCTGCTCATGGGCGCCACCGGCGCCTCCGGCGTCAGTGTCACCGCGCAGGACGCTCCCTTCGCCGAGGCGCTCGAGCGCGTCATGCTCGACCTCGCCCAGCAGGTCGTCCGCGACGGCGAGGGCGCGACCAAGTTCATCACCGTCAACGTCACCGGCGCCGCCAGCGACGCCGACGCGCGCACCCATGCGCTCTCCATCGCCAATTCGCCGCTGGTCAAGACCGCCATCGCCGGCGAGGACCCCAACTGGGGCCGCATCGTCATGGCCGTGGGCAAGTCCGGCGCGGCGGCCGACCGCGACCGCCTCACCATCCACTTCGGCGCGCTGCTCGTGGCCGAGAACGGCTGGGTCTCGCCTGAGTACCGCGAGGAGGCCGGCGCCGAGCTGATGAAGCAGCCCGAGATCGAGATCTCGGTCGACATCGGCCTCGGCGAAGGGCGCGCGACCGTCTGGACCTGCGACCTCACGCACGGCTACATCTCGATCAACGCCGACTACCGCTCCTGAGGCCCCGCCCCTTCATCTTTCTCCAAATACGCAAAGCTGCGCGACGTCCCGCCGTCGCGCGCCACCTGACCGGAGCCGCCGCATGTCCCGAATGATCCTCGTCTCCGCCGTCGCCCTGATCGACGTCGACGGCCGCGTGCTGATCGCGCAGCGGCCCGAGGGCAAGTCGATGGAGGGGCTCTGGGAATTCCCCGGGGGCAAGGTCGAGGCGGGCGAAACCCCCGAGGCCGCGCTGATCCGCGAGCTCGACGAGGAGCTCGGCATCGACACCTGGGAAAGCTGCCTCGCGCCGCTGACCTTCGCCTCGCATGCCTACGAGGACTTCCACCTGCTCATGCCGCTCTTCGCCTGCCGCAAGTGGCAGGGCCAGCCGCAATCGCGCGAGGGCCAGGCCCTGAAATGGGTCGGCGTGCGCGAGCTGCGCGACTACCCCATGCCGCCGGCCGACCTGCCGCTGATCCCGATCCTGCGGGACTGGCTCTGACGATTCGGGGAATGTCCAGACATTTCCTGCTGCAGCGCAGAAAATACTGAAATTTCAGCGCGTTTGCTTAATACTTCGGCATTAATTCGCCCCATGCTTGTAGCTTTGTTAACGGTTATGCCGTATTCATCTTTTCGTCATAGTTGGATGGGGAACCGAAACATGTTGCGAACGATCGTTCTGGGCAGCTGCGTGTCTGTTCAGGGACTTCTCGAAAATACCTTGCCGGACGGCCGCATCGCGGTCCGCGTCGGCACCCAGCTTTTCACCGGTCATCCGGTGGCGGCGTAAGCCCCACGGAAACCGCGCGAACAGCGCCAAATACAGAAGGGGAGGCCGCGCGGCCTCCCCTTTTTCGTTGCCCTGCCGAGGGCTCGGTATCAGTCGCGGCTCTGCCGCCGGCGCAGCGCGACAAGGCCGCCAAGGCCCGCCAGCAGCAGCGGCAGGCCCGCCGGTAGCGGAACCGGCGAAACGTCGACGTTCAGCGCGGTATTCAGCACGGCGCCCCAGTCTGCGTCGGTGGCGGTGTCGTACCAGTCATAGGCCAGGAAGGTGACCGAACCCGCGCCGACCTCCGCCGAAAAGACGCGTGCGCTGTTGCTGTCGGCGTAGATCGCCGTGGCCGACGAGGGCAGCGACGACAACAGCAGGTCGTAGGTTCCGTTGAGGCTCGCCAGCGTTGCGGGGCCGCCCGCGAAATCCGTGCCTGCGGCCGCGGACTGCAGCTGCATCGCGCCCGAGCCGCTGCCGCCGGTAAGCGACCAGCCGAAGATGGCGTTCAGAAGGGCGGCCTCGTTGTTGGCGTAGGAGGCCGAAACGACGAGGTTGCCGCCGGATCCGACAAAATCGGCCACATCGGATCGGGTGGCCGAATCCAACGTCAGGGCAGATCTTTCAAGCTCCGGTATCAGCAGCGCGTCGACGCCGGTCATGGCGGCGGCCCAGTTGGCTTGGTCCGTGCCGGTGAAGGTCGAGACGCTGTTGCCCAGGGTTGTGGCCTGGGAACGGATGTTCAGCGCCTCGCGGCTGGTATCGACATAGCTCGAATCGTAGAAGGAGGAGACGGTGGCGGCTTGGGCGGCCAGCGGCATCAGAACAACGCAGGCCGCAGCCTGCAGGTACTTGAACATGATCGTGTAAGCCATTTCAGTTTGTGACAAAAACAAGGAAAAACTAGCTGAGGTGGCGCGGATGGACAAGTCGCCGGACCCGTCGGCACTGGACGAAAGTGCCACGGTGCCAAAGAAAATCGCGCCGCCCCCCGTGGGAGCGGCGCGATCCAATGGATGATCGGGACGGCGGCCCAGGGCCGCCGCGACACCTGTCAGAGCGTGCGCTCGACCTCCTCGCGCTCGAAGATCTCGATGACGTCGCCGGGGCGGATGTCCTCGTAGTTCTCGAAGGCCATGCCGCATTCCTGGCCCGAGATGACTTCGGCCACCTCGTCCTTGAAGCGCTTGAGCGTCTTCAGCGTGCCCTCGTGGATCACCACGTCGTCGCGCAGCAGGCGCACACCGGCCGAGCGGCGCGCGATGCCCTCGGTGACGAGGCAGCCCGCCACCTTGCCGACGCCCGAGACCTTGAAGACCTCGCGGATCTCGGCGTAGCCGATGAAGTTCTCGCGGACCTCTGCCGACAGCAGGCCCGAGGCCGCCGCCTTCACGTCGTCCACGAGGTCGTAGATCACGCTGTAGTAGCGGATCTCGACGCCCTTCTGGTTGGCCGAGTTGCGCGCGGGCGCGTTGGCCCGGACGTTGAAGCCGATGACCGGCGCGCCCGAGGCTTCGGCCAGGCCGATATCCGTCTCGGTGATGGCGCCGACGCCCGAGTGCAGCACGCGGACGCGCACCTCCTCGTTGCCGACCTTCTCCAGCGCCTGCACGATCGCCTCGGCCGAGCCCTGGACGTCCGCCTTGACCAGCACCGGAAGCTCGGAGACGTTCTCGTCTTCCTTCGCCTTCTGCATGAGCTGCTCGAGGGTCGTCGCGGCACCTGCGGCGGCGCGCTTCTCCTTGGCGGCGTTCTGGCGGTACTCGGCGATCTCGCGGGCCTGCGCCTCGGTCTCGGTGACGTTGAGAACGTCACCCGCCTCGGGCGTGCCGTTGAGACCCAGCACCTCGACCGGAACCGAGGGACCGGCTTCCTTGACGCGTTCGCCCTTGTCGTTGATGAGCGCGCGGACCTTGCCGTACTGCTCGCCCACGACGAAGATGTCGCCCTGGCGCAGCGTGCCGTTCTGCACGAGCACCGTCGCGACCGGGCCGCGGCCCACGTCGAGCTGTGCCTCGATCACGGCGCCCATGGCGGCGCGGTCGGGGTTGGCCTTGAGCTCGAGGATCTCGGCCTGCAGCGCGATGGCTTCAAGCAGTTCGTCCAGGCCCTTGCCGGTATGCGCCGACACCTCGACGTCCTGCACGTCGCCGGACATCTCCTCGACCACGACCTCGTGCTGCAGCAGGTCCGTGCGCACCTTGGTCGGGTTCGCCTCGGGCTTGTCGCACTTGTTGATCGCGACGATCATCGGCACGCCGGCCGCCTTGGCGTGGCTCAGCGCCTCGACGGTCTGCGGCATCACCGCGTCGTCGGCCGCGACCACGAGCACCACGATGTCCGTCACCTGTGCACCGCGCGAGCGCATCGAGGTAAAGGCCGCGTGGCCCGGCGTGTCGAGGAAGGACAGCACGTCGCCGCCCTTGGTCGTCACCTGGTAGGCGCCGATGTGCTGCGTGATGCCGCCGGCCTCGCCGGAGGTCACGTTGGCCTGCCGGATCTTGTCCAGCAGCGAGGTCTTGCCGTGGTCGACGTGGCCCATGATCGTGATGACCGGGGGACGCGATTGCAGGTCTTCGGGCTTGTCCTCGACCTCCTTGATGACGTCCTCGACGTCGGCGTCCGAGACACGCACGACCTTGTGGCCGAATTCCTCGATGATGAGCTCGGCGGTGTCGGCGTCGATGGTCTGGTTCTGGGTCGCCATGATGCCGTTGTTCATCAGGGCCTTGACCACGTCGCCCACGCGCTCCGCCATGCGGTTGGCCAGTTCCGAGACCACGATGGCCTCGGGCAGCTGCACGTCGCGCACGATCTTCTCGCGGTTCTGCGAGCCGCCCATCGCCTTCTGACGCGCACGCTCCTGCTTGCGCTTCATCGCGGCCATGGACTTCTGGCGGCCACCCTCGCCCGAGAGCGCCTGGTTCAGCGTCAGCTTGCCCGAACGGCGGCCGCCGTCGCCGCGGCCCTTGCCGCCGCGACCGCGTTCCTCGCGCTCGCGCTCCGCCTTGCGGGGCGCCGCGGCCGGAGCCGGCTTGCCGCCGCCGCGCGGCTGCTGGGGCTGCGCCTCCTCGGCCTGCTTGGGCGCGGCCTCGGCCTTCTTGGCGGCCTCGGCAGCCTCGCGGGCCTTGCGCTCTTCTTCCTCGGCCTTGGCCTTGGCGCGCTCTTCGGCTTCGCGCTGCTCGCGCTCTTTCTGTTCCTTCTCGGCGCGCATGCGCTCACGCTCTTCGGCGCGGGCCTTTTCCTCGGCCTCGCGCCTGGCCTGATCCTCGGCCTCACGCGCCTTGGCCGCCTGAAGTGCCTTCAGGCGGCGTTCCATCTCCGCGTCGGAAATCCCGGCAGGCCGCTTGCCGCCGCCACCGCCGGCCGCACCCTGGCCGCCGGCGCCGCCCTTGCCGGCGCCGGGCTTCGGCGCGCTGACAGTGCGCTTGCGCTTGGTTTCCACCACGACGTTCTTGGTGCGCCCGTGGCTGAAGCTCTGCTTCACCGATCCCGAACGGGACCCGCCGCCGCGCACACCCAGAGTCTTCTTGCCGTCGTTATCGCTCATTCAGCTCTCTTGTCCTTTCCGGCGGCCCCTGCCGCCTCCGGCGACAACGGTCGCCGTTTCCGCACCGGACGCTCCGGCGCGCAGGCCCTTCAATCTTTGGGCCTCGTCTACAACACGTTTGGTGAGTCCGCCAGCGCCAAGCGCGGCGTGTATCACCTTTTCCCGTCCAAAGGCCAGCCCCAGCTCCTGCGCCGTCAGCCAACCGATCCAGTCGCCCCCGTAGGGCGTGCTGAGCTTTCCCTTGCCGCGCTCCGATCCGTCCGAGGCCTGGAGCAGGACGCGCGCATCGTCGCGCCCCAGCCAGTCCTTGACCTTTTCGTAGCCCGCCACGGCCCGGCCCGACTTGCGCGCCAGGCTGATCAGTTCCAAAACCCGCCGCGCCAGCATCTGCTCGACCAGCCCGGGCACCCCCTCGGGCACCTTGACCGGCCGTTTCGCGGACCGGGCGAAAAGACCCTTGGCCTCCGCCCGCTCCAGGGCCGCGCGATCGGCCGTGACCCAGATCCCGCGCCCGGGCAGCTTGCCGGCGATGTCGGGCGCCACCTGGTCCTCGGGTCCGACGACAAAGCGTACCAGCTCGGTCACCGGACGGGTCTCGCCGGTGGCGATGCACCGCCGCTCGGGGGCGCCGGTGCGGTCCTTGTCTCGGCCTCCGCGGCTCATTCCGGGTTCAGACCTCTTCCTCTTGGCCCGCGGTTTCGCCGTCCTCACCGCCCTCGGCATCCTCGTCCTCTTCCGAGGCCTCGGGCTCCAGGTCCGCGGGGTCGACCCAGCCCAGCATGACGCGCGCGGTCATGATCATGTTCTGCGCCTCGGCGAGATCGACGTCGAAGGGCTCGAGCAGGCCGTCGTCCTTGACGCGCTCGCCGCCGTCGGTGGTCCAGCCACCGGCCAGCTCCCAGTCGGCACAGGTGGCGAAGTCTTCCAGCGTCTTGATGCCGTCCTTCGCCAGTGCTTCCACCATTTGGGGAGTCAGGCCCTCGAATTCAATGAGGCTGTCCTCGGCACCCAGCTCGCGGGCCGTTTCCAGCGCCTTGCGGGCCTGCTCCTCGAGGTGCTCGCGGGCACGGGTCTGCAGCTCCTCGGCGGTGTCCTCGTCGACGCCGTCGATGACCAGCAGCTCGTCCTGCTCGACATAGGCGACCTCCTCGAGGTTGGTGAAGCCCTCCGAGACCAGCAGCTGGGCAAAGAACTCGTCCAGGTCCAGCGTGTCCATGAAGAGCTTGGTGCGCTCCTCGAATTCCTTCTGGCGGCGCTGGCTTTCCTCTTCCTCGGTCATGATGTCGATGTCGAGGCCGGTCAGCTGCGAGGCGAGGCGCACGTTCTGGCCGCGGCGGCCGATGGCCAGCGACAGCTGCTCGTCGGGCACCACGACCTCGATCCGCTCGGCGTCCTCGTCGAGAACCACCTTGCTCACCTCGGCCGGCTGCAGCGCGTTCACGAGGAAGGTCGGCATGTCCTCGTTCCACGGGATGATGTCGATCTTCTCGCCCTGAAGCTCGTTGACGACGGCCTGCACGCGGCTGCCGCGCATGCCGACGCAGGCGCCGACGGGGTCGATGGAGCCGTCATAGGACACGACGCCGATCTTGGCGCGCGAGCCGGGGTCGCGGGCGACCGCCTTGATCTCGATGATGCCGTCGTAGATCTCGGGCACTTCCATCTTGAACAGCTCGGCCATGAACTCGGGCGCGGTGCGGCTCAGGAAGATCTGCGGGCCGCGGGCCTCGCGGCGCACGTCCTTGATGTAGCAGCGGATGCGGTCGCCGGGGCGATAGCCCTCGCGGCCGATCTTCTCGTTGCGGCGCAGGATGCCCTCGCCGCGGCCCACGTCGACGATGACGTTGCCGTATTCCTCGCGCTTGACCACGCCGTTGATGATCGTGCCCGCGCGGTCCTTGAATTCCTCGTACTGGCGGTCGCGCTCGGCCTCGCGGACCTTCTGCAGAATCACCTGCTTGGCCGACTGCGCGGCGATCCGGCCCATGTCGACCGGCGGCACCTCTTCGGTGTAGACGTCGCCGACGTTGGGCTCGGCCATGTACTGGCGGGCCTGCTCGACGGTCATCTCGGCCTGGTAGTTCTCCAGCTCCTCGTCCTCGACCACGGTGCGCACGCGGGTAAAGGTCGCGCGGCCGGTCTTGCGGTCGATCTTCACGCGGATGTCCATCTCCGAGCCGTAGCGGCTCTTGGCGGCACGCGAGAGGCTCTCCTCCATCGCCTCGATCACGAGCGTGGGGTCGATCATCTTCTCGCGCGCGACCGCTTCTGCGGTCTGCAGAAGCTCGAGCTGGTTGGCAGAGGTGATTGCCATAGGTCCTAGTCCTCCTGGGGGGCCGCGTCGTCGGCCTCGATGTCGTCGAATTCGCTTTCGTTCACGGCCTTGGCCTTGCGGGCGCGCAGCATGTCGCGGACCAGCTCGTCGGTCATGATGAGCTTGGCATCGGCGAGCCAGTCGAACTGCAGCCCGATGGTCTGTTCCTCGCCGTTCTCCTCGACGTTGAGCAGCACCTCGCCGCCCTCGACGCCGGCCAGCATGCCGCGCCAGCGCTTGCGGCCGTCGATCAGCTCGTGCGTCTCGATCTTGGCCTCGTAGCCCTCGAAGCTTTCGAAGTCCTTGAGCCGGGTCAGCGGGCGGTCGATGCCGGGGCTCGACACCTCGAGCGTGTAGGCGTCGAGGATCGGGTCCTCCACGTCCAGCACCGCCGAGATGGCGGTCGAGATCTCGGCGCAGTCGTCCACCTCGATGGTGCCGTCGGGGCGCTCGGCCATGACCTGCAGCGTCGAGGTCTTGCCGCCCATGAGGCGGATGCGGATGAGCTCGAAGCCCATGTCCTCGACGACAGGTCCGATGATCTCGGCGATGCGACGGTCGATTGCGGATTTGGCGATCAGGTCGGTCATTCCGGGTCCGATGCGAACAAAAAAACGGGCGCGCGGCCCGTCGTTCTTTCCCGGTGGGCTTCGGAGAGCTCCGACGCGCCGCTGATGCCGGGCATATAGGATGCGCTGCCCGCCACTGCAAGCGGATTCTTGTCCGAAGGCCCGGAACGCGGCGGGGAGCGGGCGTGTTAGGCTTGCTCTCGACACACCCATCGACGAACAGGAGGCGCCCCCATGTGGAGCTGGATGCAGGACAACACGGCGCTTCTGAACGCGCTGAGCAGTATCGCCATGCTGGTGATCTGGCTGGCCTACCTCCAGCTGTTCCTGACCAGCTTCCTGCGCTCGAACCGCGCGGTGGTCCACATCGGCATGGCGACCGAGGGGCACAACGACGGCCGCTGCCTCGTCAGCAACATGAGCGCCGATTCGCTCTACATCCTCGGCATCATGGTCGAGCTGGAATGCAAGGGCGAGGTCTACCGCTCGCTCGTCACCGACCGGATCGAGGCCGACGAGCCGCTCGGCGGCGATTTCCGCGAGCGCACCAACCAGGGCCCGCTCAAGGGCGGCGAGGCGGTCGACATCGGCAGCTTCCGCAACATCGGCGAGCGCGTCGCGCGGAACACCCAGCGCGACATCCGGCTCGACGACTGCGACTGGATCGAGTTCACCGTCATGGTCGCCGCGCAGCAGGCGCACAAGATCTACGGCGGGAAGAAGCGCTACGAGATCGAGGGCGAGGCCGGCAGCCTGTCGTTCCGCTCGGCCGACATCCTGACCAGCCAGATCCGCAGCTTCACCGAGCGCCGTCGCCTGCGCCGCATGCTGGCGGCGTGACGCGGAGGGCTCAGGCCCGGGCCGCGCGGGGCCCGGGCGTCAGCCGCCCCGCCGCGAGGGCGCTCAGCGCGACCATGACGGCGGCGGTCCCCAGGCAGAGCGGCAGCCCGCCGAGTTGGTAGGTCGCGCCCGACAGCACCGTGCCCAGCAGCCGCCCGGCGGCATTGGCCATGTAGTAGAAGCCCACGTCCATGGTCACCCGGCGATCCTCGGTGAAGGCGAGGATCAGGTAGCTGTGCAGCGAGGAATTCACCGCGAAGATCGCGCCGAAGACCAGCAGCCCGGCGATCAGCGCGGCGGTCAGCCAGGGCGCCGGGTCTCCGGCGGCGGCGACCAGCGCCGCCAGCAGCGCCGGCACCACGGTCAGCGCCAGGGCCCAGCCCCGCGCGGCATGCACCAGCTCCGCCTCGCCGCGCTCTTTCGCGCGCAGCAGCCGGGGCGCCGCGGCCTGCACCGCGCCGTAGAGGATCACCCAGACCGCCATGAAGGTGCCGATGGTGAAGAAGGCCGCGCGGTCGCCCGCCTCGGTCCCGTCCGAGAGCACCGCGTAGAAGTAGATCGGGATGCCGACCACGAACCACACGTCCCGCGCCCCGAACAGGACCACCCGCGCCGCGCTCAGCCAGTTGACGTTGCGGTTCTTCGACAGGACCTCGCGGAATTTCGCGCCCTTGCGCCCCGCGGGGAGACCGCCCGGCATCTTCAGCGCCACCGCCACGAGGATGACCAGCAGCACCGCCGCCATGCCCAGCACCGCGGGCTTGAATCCCGCCAGCGCCAGCAGCGCCGCGCCCAGCAGGAAGCCGAGGCCCTTCACGGCGTTCTTGGACCCGGTCAGCACCGCCACCCAGCGAAAGAGCCCGTCCTCGCCTTTGGGCGCCAGCAGCTTGACCGCCGACTTGGACGACATCTTGGCCAGGTCCTTGGCGACGCCGCTCGCCCCCTGCACGAGCATGACGTAGGCCACCGAGAGCCCCAGCGCCCAGCCCGGGTCGAGCTGCGCCAGCGCCACCAGCGCCACCACCTGCAGCCCCAGCCCCGCGTAGAGCGTCGAGGTCAGCCCGAAGCGCGCCGCGATCCAACCGGCCGAGAGGTTGGTGACCACGCCCGCGATCTCGTAGAGCACGAAGAGGTAGGCCAGCTGCACCGGCGAGAAGCCCAGCGTGTGGAAGTGCAGCAGCACCAGCATCCGCAGCGCGCCGTCGGTCAGCATGAAGGCCCAGTAGGCCGCCGTCACGGCAATGTAGGCACCGAGCGGGTTGTCGGAGGGGCGCGTCATCTCGGGCGGGTGTCCTGTGGCGAGAGCGGGTTTGCGTATTTGGAGAAAGATGAATGGGCGGGCGTCAGAGGCTGTCGCCGACCATGCGCGCCACGTCGACCAGGCGGTGCGCGTAGCCCCATTCGTTGTCGTACCAGGCGTAGACCTTGAGCTGGGTGCCGTCGGTCACCATGGTCGAGGGGCCGTCGACGACGGCCGAGCGCGGATCGTTGGTGTAGTCGCTGCTGACCAGCGGGCGGTCCTCGTGGCCGAGGATGCCCTTCAGCTCGCCTTCGGCGGCCGCGCGGAAGAGCGCGTTGACCTCCTCGGCGGTGGTCTCGCGCTCCAGCTCGAAGACGCAGTCGGTCAGCGAGGCGTTCAGCAGCGGCACGCGCACCGCGTGGCCGTTCAGCTTGCCGGCAAGCTCGGGGTAGATCAGCGTGATCGCCGTCGCGCTGCCGGTGGTCGTGGGGATCAGCGCGTTCAGCGCCGAGCGCGCGCGGCGCAGGTCCCTGGCCGGGCGGTCCACGATGGTCTGGGTGTTGGTCACGTCATGGATCGTCGTGATCATGCCGTGCCGGATCCCGAGCGCCTCGTGAACCACCTTGACCACGGGCGCGAGGCAGTTCGTCGTGCAGCTCGCTGCCGTGACGATGTCGTGCGTGGTGGCATCATAGGCGTCGTCGTTCACGCCGAAGACGATGTTCGCCACGGGCCCGTCCTTGACCGGGGCCGACACCACGACCTTCTTCACCCCGGCCTCGAAGTAGGGGGCGAGCTTCGCCGCGGTCTTGAAGACGCCGGTGCAGTCGATGACCACGTCCACGCCCTCGAGCGGCAGGTCCTCGATGCGGCTCTCGCCGTGGACGGGAAGGCGGGTGCCGTCCACGGTGATGCCGGTCTCGTCGTGCCCGAACGCGGCCGGCCAGCGGCCGTGCACCGTGTCGAACTCCAGCAGGTGCGCGTGCATCGCCGGATCGCCGACCGCGTCGTTGATCCAGGCGATCTCGGCGCCGCTTTCGAGCAGCGGGCGCAGGGCGAGCTTGCCGATCCGGCCGAGGCCGTTCAGGGCGTAGGTGGTCATGCGGGGGTGTCCTCGTGGTCCGTGGTGCCGATCCGGTCGACCTCGCGCTGCAGCGAGATCCGGTCGAGTGTGTCGATGGGCAGGGCGGTGAAGGCGGTCAGGCGGTTCTTGAGCATGCCGAAGACCTGCTGGAAGGCGAGCCGCCGCTCGGCCTCGGTGCCCTCGGCCTTGACCGGGTCGGGCAGGCCCCAGTGGGCGCTGATCGGCTGGCCGGGCCAGGCCGGGCAATCCTCGTTCGCGGCGCGGTCGCAGACGGTGAAGACGAAGTCCATCGCCGGCGCCTCGGGCCCCTGGAACTCGGCCACGTTCTTGGCGCGCAGCGGCGCGGTGTCCATGCCCTTGTCCTCGAGCATCGCCACCGCGATGGGGTTCAGCTCGGAGGAGGGGCGCGTGCCCGCCGAGAAGGCCTCGAACCGGTCGCCGGCCATCTGGCGCAGCAGGGTTTCGGCAAAGATGGACCGGGCGGAATTGCCGGTGCAGATGAACAGGACGTTGTACTTGCGGTCTGGCATGGCCGTGTCTCCGGGGGCAGGGACGGGGGCGGGGCAGAGGTCGGGGCGCCCGTGGCAGCAGTCCTGCCACAGGAATGCGACAAGCCCCTGAATGCCCGCGATCTCCGCCCGGTAGAGCAGCGAGCGCCCCTCGCGCCGCTGCGAGACCAGGCCGCAGTCCCTCAGCGCCGAGAGGTAGACCGAGGCGGTGCTGGGTTTGAGGTCCAGCGCCGTCCCGATCTCGCCCGCCGGCACCGCGTCGGGATAGCGCCGCAGCAGCATGCGGAAGACCGCCATGCGCTGCGGATGACTGAGAGTCGCGAGCTGTTCGAATCGAGTCGTTTCCATATTTCATGAATTAATGAAATATGAGGCGCCGCGCAAGCCGCACGGCGCGCCGCCGCGGGCCGGCTCAGCCCGCGCCGCCGCCGGTCCGCGCGTGGTGCAGCGCCGCCACCGCGCAGGAGGCGAGC
Source organism: Salipiger mucosus DSM 16094 (assembly GCF_000442255.1). GTDB lineage: Bacteria > Pseudomonadota > Alphaproteobacteria > Rhodobacterales > Rhodobacteraceae > Salipiger > Salipiger mucosus. Next base: position 489,013 of record NZ_KE557275.1, read on the forward strand.
CGGCTCATGTCGTCGTCGGCGCGGCTGTTGAGGATCACCGGCACCCGCGCGCCCATGACCACGCCCGCCGCCTCGGCGTGGCTGATGTAGGTCAGCTGCTTGGCCAGCATGTTGCCCGCGTCGAGGTTGGGCGCCACGAGGATGTCGGCCCGGCCCGCCACGGCCGAGCGGATGCCCTTGGTCCGTGCGGCGGCGATGTCGACCGCGTTGTCCATCGCAAGCGGCCCGTCGACCAGCCCGCCGGTGATCTGCCCGCGGTCGGCCATCTTCGACAGCAGCGCCGCGTCGATCGAGGAGGGGATGTCGGGGTTCACCGTCTCGGTCGCCGAGAGCACGCCCGCCTTGGGCTGCTCGATCCCCAGCGAGATCGCGAGGTCGATGGCGTTCTGCACGATGTCGACCTTGGTCTTGAGATCCGGCGCGATGTTGATCGCCGCGTCGGTCACCAGCAGCGGGTGGTCGACGCCCGGCACGTCCATCACGAAGATATGCGTGAGGCGCCGCCCCATGCGCAGCCCGGTCTGCTTGTCGAGGATCGGCCGCAGCAGCATGTCGGTGTGCAGGTGGCCCTTCATGATCGCCTCGGCGCGGCCCTCGTGGACCAGCTGCACGGCGCGGCGGGCGGCGTCGCGGTGCACGGGCTCGGCCAGGATCTCGATCCCCTCCAGCGAAACGCCCATCTCGCGCGCCGTCTCGGCGATGCGGTCCGGGGCGCCGATCAGCACCGGCTCGATCAGCGTGTGGTCTCGCGCCTTCAGGGCCCCGCCCAGGGCGTTGGGCTCCTCGGGGCAGACCACGGCGGTGCGCAGCGCGGGCAGCGGCTCGGCCTTCTGCAGGAGGCGCTCGAAATGGCGGTGGCGCTGCACGATGAGGCCCGGCAGGTCGTGGCTGTCGTAGGCCACCTTGCGCCGCGGCGCCGTCACCTCGGCCACGCCCGAGAGCACCACCACGCCATCGCCCGCGCGCCGCACCTCGGTCGCCAGCGTCACCATGCTCTCGCGGTCGCTCTTGTCGGTGACGGTGACCTTGCTGACCAGCTCCTCGCCGGCATGGGCATAGGCGTGGAAGACGCTGGTCTGCGAGCGGTAGAGCGTGCCGGCCCCGGGCAGCACGTTGCCGAGCACCGCCGTCACCAGCGCCGCCACGTAGGCCCCCGGCACGATCGCCTCGGGGTGGCCATCGCCGTCGCCATCGGCGTCGAAGAGGTGCAGCGGGTTGTGGTTGCCCGAGACATTGGCAAAGACCAGCAGGTCGTCGGCGGTGCAGAGGCGGCGCAGCTCGGCGGTCTCACCGATCTTCAGCTCGTCGAAGGTCCGGTTCTCGATGTGCATGGGTCCTGGCTCCGCCCTGTCCGCCGCGCGCCGCGCGGCCCGGTCCCGGTCCCGGTCAGCATTACGGCACGGGCGGCCTCTTTCCATGACCCGATGCCGCGTCCGCTTGCCGCAGCACGGCATCGTGGCCCCGCTGCACGCTCCTGCGGCAGGCCTGCGCGCTCAGGCGGCGCGCGGGACCAGCTCCTCCAGCGCCGGGACCAGCGCCTCCGCGGCCTCGGCATGGGCCGCCGGGCCCATCAGCTCGGCGGCGGCGCCGGCCTCGACCTCGGCAAAGACCATGCCTTCGGTGCCCGCCGCCCGCGCGGCCTCCGAGGGCACGACCTCGACCAGCCCGGCCGCCCGGCGGCGCAGCGCCGCGATCATCGCCCGGTCAACGAAGAGCGGATCGGGCCCCAGCGCGTCCAGCGGCCCCTCGGGCGGCGCATGATCCGCGAGCCACGAGCAGCAGCGCCCGCCCCCGCAGCACCGTCAGCAGCTGCGTCATCCGCGCCATCCAGGCCTGCCGCAGCTCCTCGGTGACCTGGGCAAAGCGCTCGGCCGAGACCTCGCGAAGCCGCCCCAGCATGTGCCGCGTGAAGTGGAACTCGGTGAAATCCACCTCGGGATAGAGCGCCTGCAACCCCTCCGAGGCGCGCAGGAAGCGGTCGTTGCGCCGCGGATGCACGCCGTAGAAGCGATTCGACATGTTCTGCGCGCTCATCATCTGCACCACGCAAAGCTCGGCCCGCGCCGCGACATCCAGCGCCCCGGCATCGTTCAGATACAGATCCGGCCCGGCGTTCACCGCGCCCAGGTTCACGCAGACCCGGTCCAGCCGCTGCTCCGCCAGCGCCGGAAAGGGCGCCGCGACGAAGCGGCCATAGGTCTCGGTGCCGCCCAGAAAGGCGACGTAGGACTCGTCCAGCGACCGGCGCGGGCCGCGGAACAGCACGCGCGACCGGCCATACCGGCACGGATAATACTCCAGGCCCCCCCGGGCCGTTACAGCACAGGTCATGCCACCCACCATCTTTTGTCTCACCCGCGCCCAGAGTGCGACAAACTCCTTTCCGATTCGCTAAGGTCAAAAACCACGGCATATCCCGCGCCTTCGCCTTGCGACCCGCGCCATGCCGCGCCATGCTCGGCGCGAACAAAGGCAGAGGGCAGAGGATGGATATCAGGAGCATCGGCGTCGTCGGCGCGGGCCAGATGGGCAACGGCATCGCGCACGTGATGGCGGTCGCCGGCTACGAGGTGAAGCTCAACGACATCGACGGCGAGGCGCTCGAGCGCGCCATGACCCTGATCGCGAAGAACCTCGACCGCCAGGTCAGCCGCGAGAAGATCACCGCCGAGGCGCGCGACGCCGCGCTCGCCCGCATCACCACCACGCAGGACATGGCCGAGATCGGCCCCTGCGACCTGGTGATCGAGGCCGCGACCGAGCAGGAGGCGATCAAGCACAAGATCTTCGAAAGCCTCGCGCCCCACCTCGGCCCGGACACGATCCTGACCTCGAACACCTCGTCGATCTCGATCACCCGGCTGGCCTCGCGCACCGACCGCCCCGAGCGCTTCCTCGGCTTCCACTTCATGAACCCGGTCCCGGTCATGAGCCTCGTCGAGCTCATCCGCGGCATCGCCACCGACCAGCCGACCTACGAGGCCTGCCTCGGCGTGGTCGAGAAGCTCGGCAAGACCGCCGCCAGCGCCGAGGATTTCCCCGCCTTCATCGTCAACCGCATCCTGGTGCCGATGATCAACGAGGCGGTCTATACCCTCTACGAGGGCGTCGGAAACGTGCGCTCCATCGACCGCGCGATGAAGCTCGGCGCCAACCACCCGATGGGCCCGCTCGAGCTGGCCGATTTCATCGGCCTCGACACCTGCCTCGCGATCATGAACGTGCTGCACGACGGGCTCGCGGACACCAAGTACCGCCCCTGCCCGCTGCTCACGAAATACGTCGAGGCCGGCTGGCTCGGCCGCAAGACCAAGCGCGGCTTCTACGACTACCGTGGCGACGAGCCGGTGCCGACGCGCTAGCACCGGCCCCGCCCTTCATCTTTCCGCAAAATACGCCGGGGGAATTCGCCGCAGGCGAAGGGGGCGGAGCCCTCCACCCACCCCACGGCACGGCTCACTCGCCGGGCAGGTCGCCTGTCCCGAACCCTTCGTTCAGCACCCGCA
>NZ_KE557275.1:492992-550914 GCF_000442255.1 Salipiger mucosus DSM 16094
GCGCGCCTCGGGGTCCGACAGCAGCTCGGGCGCCGAGTGCCGCGCGCGGTAGAGCCGCAGGAAGGCCGCCGCCACCGCCTCGGGCGGATGCGCCGCCAGCAGCCGCTGCGCGAAATCCGCCTCGGCCTCGCTCGGCGCGGCCGACCAGTCGGGATCGGCCAGCAGCCGCTCCTCGTCGCGGCGCAGGATCTCCTCGGCGCCCGGCGCCGTGGTCCACTCGGCGGTGATGCGCGCGCTCTTCAGCAGCCGCTCGGCCTTCTTCGTGGCCTTGGGCGGCACGATCAGCGCCGAGATCCCCTTGCGCCCGGCGCGCCCGGTGCGGCCCGAGCGGTGCAGCAGGCTTTCGGAGCTCGACGGCAGGTCGGCATGCACCACCAGCTCGAGGTTCGGCAGGTCGATCCCCCGCGCGGCCACGTCCGTCGCCACGCAGACCCGCGCCCGCCCGTCGCGCAGCGCCTGCAGCGCGTGGGTGCGCTCGGTCTGGCTCAGCTCGCCCGAGAGGCACACGACCGAGAACCCCCGGTTGGCCAGCCGCGCCATCAGCCGGTTCACCGCCGCCCGCGTGTTGGCGAAGACGATGGCGGTCTGCGCCTCGTGGTAGCGCAGCACGTTGATGATGGCGTTCTCGGCATCGGCCTGCGCCACCCGCAGCGCCTGGTAGGCGATGTCGGCGTGCTGGCTCTTGTCCGACAGCGTCGTCACCCGCACCGCGTCGCGCTGGTAATGGCTCGCCAGCGTCACGATCATCGGCGGCACCGTGGCCGAGAACATCAGCGTGCGCCGGTCCTCGGGCGCCTGGCCCAGCATGAACTCCAGCTCCTCGCGGAAGCCGAGGTCGAGCATCTCGTCCGCCTCGTCCAGCACCACGGCGCGCAGGCCGCTCATGTCCAGCGAGCCGCGCTCGATGTGGTCGCGCAGGCGGCCCGGCGTGCCCACGACGACATGCGCCCCGCGCTCCAGCGCGCGGCGCTCGTCGCGCATGTCCATGCCGCCCACGCAGGAGGCCACCCGCGCGCCGGCCTTGGCATAGAGCCACTCCAGCTCGCGCGTCACCTGGAAGGCCAGCTCGCGCGTGGGCGCCACGATCAGCGCCAGCGGCGCCGCGGCGGGCGCCAGCGTGCCGTCCTCCTCCAGGATCGTCGGCCCGATCGCCAGGCCGAAGCCCACGGTCTTGCCCGACCCGGTCTGGGCCGAGACCAGCAGGTCGGCATCGCGCAGGTCGGGGTTCGTGACCGCCTCCTGCACGGGGGTCAGCGTGTCATAACCGCGCTCGGCGAGCGCGTCTGCGAGAGTCTGGATCATCGGGAAACCGTTCAGCGTGTAGCAAGCGCCGCGCTCCGGGCTCGGAGGGTGGCGGAAAGCGCTGCCTTAGCGCTTTCGCGTGTCAAAGTATACAGGGAAAACGCAGTCGATGCGCGACAGCGCGCGCTTCAGGTGCCGCGCAGGCCCAGCGTGACCTCGCGCAGCCAGGCCACGAACTCGCGCTGCTTGCCGGTCCAGGCCTTCACCGCCTCGGGCGAGATCGGCTCGCCCACCACCGGCGCCTGCGGCCGTCCGCAGGCATGGATGACCTCGTGGATCAGCAGCCCCTGCCGCACCGTCGGCGAGACGAGGTTGGCGATCTGGTAGGCGCGCGAGTTCTGCCCCGGGAAGTAGATCGGCACCACCGTCGCGCCCGAACGCTGCACCATCTTCGCCGTGAAGGGATTCCACACCGCCTCGACCGCCGGCCCGAAGAGCGACTGCGAGGCCGCCACCACCCCCGACGGGAACAGCGCGATCACGCCGCCCTTCTTGAGGTGGTCCATCGCCCGCGAGCGCATCTCGAGGCTCTGCTCCCGCGCGGTCTCCTCGTGCGGGAAGGGGACCGGGATCATGAAGTCCTCGATCTCCTTCACGCCGGTCAGCAGCGAGCGGGTCAAGATCTTGTAGTCGGTGCGCACGCGGCCGATCAGCTCGGCCAGGATCATCCCGTCGACCAGCCCATGCGGATGGTTGGCCACGACGATGGCCGGCCCCTCGCGCGGGATGCGGGCGATCTGCTCCGCGGGCGTCTGCAGGTCGATGCGCATCAGACCCAGCGCCTGCTTCCAGAAGGCCTGCCCCTCGGCCGGGCCCATGCGCTCGAAGCGGCGCACCATGCGGATCAGCGGGATCTTCCCGGTCGCCCACTCCATCGCGCGGATGGTGTTGGCCTTCCACGGGTTGGTGAAGGTGTTGGCGTAGGACAGCTTGCGCTTGTCGTATGGGGCGGGCTCGCGGAGGCTCACGCCACCCTGTCCGGCTGTCGCCTGATAGCTCTCCACCATGCGGCCACTCGACTTCCGTGTTCCCACCCCGCGTCGGGGACTCAATTGTCCTCCCCGAAGCGGTTGGCAACCAGCGCTTCCAGCGCGTCGGCCAGGGCCTCGGCATCGGGCCCGGAGGTTTCGACCTCAATAGAGCTTCCTTTGGGCGCTGCCAACATCAAAAGCCCCATGATGCTGTCACCGGCGGCGCTGTGCCCGTCCTTGGTGACCTCGGCGCTGGCGTCGAACCCCTCGACCACCTCCACCAGCCGGGCGGAGGCGCGGGCGTGCAGGCCCTTTTCGTTCCTGATCTCCAGAACGCGGCGGATGGTGTCGGACATCTCGGGAATCTTTCCGGGCAGGCAGTGGTCGGGCCTCAGACGGGATCGGGCCTCACGTTCTGACTGTCAATGTATTTCCGCCCGGCTTCCAGCGCACTGCGCACCGCTTCGGGCACGGATTTCTTGCGACTTTTCGCCAGTTTGATCAGCATGGGCAGGTTCATGCCGTAGAGGATGCGGCGGTTCTCGGGCTGGCAGGCCAGCAGGCTCAGGTTCGAGGGCGAGCCGCCGAACAGGTCGGTCACCAGCACCACGCCGTCGCCGGTGTCCACGGCATCCGCCGCCTCGCAGATTTCGGCCTGCTTGCCGCCGCGGTCGTGGTTCGCCTCGATCGAGATCGCGGTGATGCCGGGCTGGCGGCCGACGACATGCTCGACCGCCGAGAGGTATTCCCGCGCCAGCCCCCCATGTGCCACGATCACGATGCCGATCAAGCCTGCGCTCCTTCGCCTGTCCCGCCACGCTCGCGCGCGGCCAGTCCGCGACGTTCGAGCTCCCGGTGGCGAATTGATACCTGCCAGCCGTGATCCGCAAGGGCACGGGCAAGGGTTTCCGCCACGGCAACCGAGCGGTGTTGCCCCCCGGTACACCCCAGTCCGAACGACAGGTGCGCCTTGCCCTCCGCGACGCAGGCGGGCAGCACGAAAAGCGCGAGGTCGGTCAGCTTCTCGACGAAGGGCGCGAAGCGCGCGTCGGCGGCGACATACTCGGCCACCGGCGCGTCCAGCCCGGTCAGCCCGCGCAGCGAGGGCTCCCAGTGCGGATTGTCGAGGAAGCGGCAGTCGAAGACCATGTCCACGCCCAGCGGCAGCCCGCGCTTGTACGAGAAGGAGTGCAGCGAAACCGCCAGCTGCTGCCCGGTGGCGTCGCCGAACCAGCCCTCGATCTGCGCGCGCAGGTCGTGCGGGCTCAGCTCGCTGGTGTCGAGCAGGATGTCGGCGGCGGTGCGCGCCTCCTCCAGCAGCTCGAGCTCCATGGCGATGCCCTCGGAATAGCTGTCGTCGGGGGCCATGGGGTGCCGGCGGCGCGTCTCCGAGAACCGCCGCGCCAGCACGGCCGGCGCGCAGTCGAGATAGAGCAGCTGCGCCGCGATGCCGGGATGCGCGGTCATCTCGCGCTGCAGGTCCAGCAGCGCCCCGACCGAGAAGTCGCGGTTGCGGATGTCCACCCCCAGCGCCAGCGGGCGCGGCACGCTCTCGGCCTCGAGCAGGCGGGGGATCAGGTGCAGCGGAATGTTGTCGATCGCTTCGTACCCGAGGTCCTCGAGCGCGTTGATCGCAGTCGACCGCCCCGCACCCGAAGGCCCGGTTACGAGGATCACGCGCTGATTGCCCGAAGGCTGGTCTTTCATGTGGCTACTCTCTTCGGCCACCCTTTAGATATTGCACGAGCGATGCGGCAAAATAGGGATGCGCGGATTTGTGAAGCAAGGGGATTCTGTGCCCCTGCAGCATGATCTCGCGGCGCTGCGGCAATCGTGCCTCCTCCTCCCGGTCGAGGTCGAGCACGGCGCAGAGGCGCGCCCTGTCGGTGCAGTCGGCGCCCAGCAGCCCGATCCCGCGGGCCTCGATCATGCCGCGCAGAGGTTTCGGCGCGGTTAACCAGAGCGCATCGCCCGCGGCGCGCAGGATCACGCGGTCATCCGAGACAAGCTGCGCGCCGCGCGCCATCATCTCCAGCGCCAGCCCCGACTTTCCGCTCCCCGAGGCGCCGCGGATCAGCAGCCCGCGGCCGTCCACCGCCACCGCGGTGGCGTGCAGGGTCGGGGGGTCGGGGTCGGGCATGGCTCAGATCGGCAGGCCGACGACGAATCGCGCGCCCAGCGGCTCCGAGGTCACGTCGGCCTCGGTCGGGCGGATGTTCTCGGCCCAGATGACGCCGCCGTGCGCCTCGACGATCTGCTTCGAGATCGCCAGCCCGAGGCCGGAGTTGTTGCCGAAGTCGGTTTCCGGCCGCTGCGAGTAGAATCGCTTGAAGATCTTCTGCAGCGCCTCTTCCGGGATGCCGGGGCCGGTGTCCTCGACCACCACCAGCACGCGGTTCTCGCGCTTGCGGGCCCAGACGCGGATCGCGTCGCCGTCCTCGCAGAACGAGATGGCGTTGGTGATGAGGTTGACGAAGACCTGCGCCAGCCGCGCCTCCAGCCCGTGGATCCTGATCGGCTGCCCGGGCAGGTCGGTGATGAACTCGATGCCCTGCTTGCGCGCATCCTCGCCCAGGAACTGCGAGAGGTTGCCGATCATCTCGAGCAGGTCGAACTCGTGCTGCTCCTCCTTGACCAGCTCGCTGTCCAGCCGCGAGGCGTTCGAGATGTCGCTCACCAGCCGGTCCAGCCGGCGCACGTCGTGCTCGATCACGTTGAGCAGCTTGTCGCGGTGCTCGTCCTTCTTGACGATGCGCAGGCTGCCGATGGCCGAGCGCAGGCTCGCCAGCGGGTTCTTGATCTCGTGCGCGACGTCGGCGGCGAACTGTTCGTTGCTGTCGATCCGGTCGTAGAGCGCCGCCACCATGCCGCGCAGCGCGCCCGACAGGCGGCCGATCTCGTCGGGCCGCGCGGTCAGGTCGGGGATGCGGATGCGCCGGTTGGCGCCCTTGCGAGCGTTGCGCTCGCGGCCGATCTCGGCCGCCGCGGCCAGGTCCGAGATCGGGTTCGCGATGGTCGAGGCCAGCACCAGGCTCAGCCCGATCGAGACAAGCGTCGCGATCACGAACATCTGCAGCACGCGCTCGCGCTCGCGGCTCACGGCCGCATCGATCTCGGCCGCGCGCGAGACCAGCGCCACCGTGCCCACCACCGAGGCGCCCTGCCGGATCGGCGAGAGCGCGGTGAAGATCGTGTCGCCCCGGCTGTCCGAATCGGACTCCACCCGCGTCACCGTGGGGTCGGACGTTTCGATCGCCCGGCGCAGCCGGTCCTCGAGCGTCAGCTCCGGCGCGTCCTCGAAATAGGAAAAGACCCCGGAGATGCCCTGCCAGATCCGGTCGAGGAAGTCCGAGATCATCGTCCCGCCGTGCTCCGGCGCCTCGATCGGGCGCAGCGGCGCCAGTTGCCCGTCGGCATCGCCCACCAGGAAGTTGGCCGCGTCGAAGACCATGAGTCGCGCGCCCTCGCGCAGGTCGAGCTCGGCGATCGTCGCGGGCACGTCGACGCCATCGGCGGAGGCCAGGTTCACCGGCACCCCCGCGGGCAGCCGCGTCTCGAAGACGTCGGCGATCAGCTCGACCTCGGCGCCCATGGCGTTGGCGCGCTGCAGCACCAGCACGTCGCGCGACGAGCCCAGCCACAGGATCCCGGCCACCAGCACGTTCAGCGCGATGAGGTTGAAGGTGATGATCTTGCGCGTCAGCGGAGACCGGTTGAGCGAGAACAGCCGGCGCCGCGCGCGGCTGTCGCGCAGCTCCTTCTCGACCGTGCTGTCGGGCGCGATCCAGTCGTCGCCGAGGACGACGTCCGCGTCCTGCCGTTCACCCGCCGGATCGTCGCGCATCGGGATCCTTTCGGCCAGGGCCATGCGTCACTCTTCGTTGTAACGGTACCCGATGCCGTAGAGCGTTTCGATGGCCGAGAAATCCGAATCGACCTGCCGCATCTTCTTGCGCAGGCGCTTGATGTGGCTGTCGATGGTGCGGTCGTCGACGTAGACCTGGTCGTCGTAGGCCACGTCCATCAGCTGGTCGCGCGACTTCACGAAGCCCGGACGCTGCGCCAGCGCCTGCAGCAGCAGGAACTCGGTCACGGTCAGCGACACGTCCGCGCCCCGCCAGCTCACCGAGTGGCGCAGCGGGTCCATGGTCAGGCTGCCGCGCGTCATCAGCTTGGTGTCCTCGGTGTCGCCGACCACCTCGCCGGCCACCGCTTCCTGCCGGCGCAGCAGCGCGCGGATGCGTTCGACCAGCAGGCGCTGGCTGAAGGGCTTCTTGACGTAGTCGTCGGCGCCCATGCGCAGGCCCAGGACCTCGTCGATCTCGTCGTCCTTGGACGTGAGGAAGATCACGGGCATGCGGGATTTCTGCCGCACGCGCTGCAGCAGGTCCATGCCGTCCATTCGCGGCATCTTGATGTCGAAGACGGCCATGTCGGGCATCCGCTTGGCAAAGGCGTCCAGCGCGGCCTGTCCGTCGTTGTAGGTTTCGACCTCGAAGCCCTCGGCCTCGAGAGTCATGGACACGGATGTCAGGATGTTCCTGTCATCATCCACGAGGGCGATCTTGGACATGGACTGTTTCCTTTAACTGCTCACAGCGCCTTTTTTCGGCCACTATGCGGGATTCCGCTCATTGTAACAAATGATATCTGCGAATCGCTTGGTCGACCGGGGGGCATAGGACCCGAATCATGGTAATGAATGGCTAAAATGCATCAGTGACATGATCGCCACATGGCAGGCCGAAACGGGTGCTAACGCTAAACTCGATTTGGTTGCGCTAACTGCGGCTCACGGTCCTGTTCCAGCCTTGCGACCCCGTGTTAAGCAATTGCCACCGGACGCAAGCGCGACCGGCGAGCGGGCATCTGCCCGCTGTTGATGAAGACCGCCGCGGGCGCCGCGGCTACAGGAGCTTGGCAGATGACATCTGGACGGGTGAACCCGCAATTCCGGCTTGAAGATCAGGGGATCGTCGGGCTGGAGAATGTCTATTACAACCTGACGGAGCCGGCGCTGATCGAGGCGGCGCTCAAGCGCGACGAGGGAACGCTGGGCAAGGGCGGCGCCTTCTACGTCACCACCGGCAAGTTCACCGGACGCTCGCCCAAGGACAAGCACGTCGTGCGCACCCCCTCGGTCGAGGACAAGATCTGGTGGGAGAACAACGCCCCCATGACGCCCGAGGGCTTCGACGCCCTCTACGACGACATGGTCGAGCACATGAAGGGGCGCGAGTACTTCGTGCAGGACCTCACCGGCGGCGCCGACCCGGCGCATTCCATCAAGGTCCGCATGGTGACCGAGCTGGCCTGGCACGGCCTGTTCATCCGCCACATGCTGCGCCGCCCCGAGCGTGACGAACTCGACGATTTCATCGCCGACTTCACGGTCATCAACTGCCCCAGCTTCCAGGCCGACCCGGCCAAGCACGGCTGCCGCTCCGAGACGGTCATCGCGCTCAACTTCGACCGCAAGACCATCCTCATCGGCGGCACCGAGTACGCGGGCGAGAACAAGAAGTCGGTCTTCACGCTGCTCAACTACCTGCTGCCGCTCAAGGGCATCATGGCGATGCACTGCTCGGCCAACCACGCGCCGAACAACCCCGTCGACACCGCCGTGTTCTTCGGCCTCTCCGGCACCGGCAAGACGACGCTCTCGGCCGACCCCGAGCGCGTGCTGATCGGCGACGACGAACACGGCTGGTCCGACCGCGGCACCTTCAACTTCGAGGGCGGCTGCTACGCCAAGACGATCAACCTCTCGCCCAAGGCCGAGCCCGAGATCTACGCCACGACCTCCAAGTTCGGCACCGTGATCGAGAACATGGTCTACGACGCCGAGACCTTCGAGCTGGACTTCGACGATGATTCGCTCACCGCGAACATGCGCTGCGCCTACCCGCTCGACTACATCTCGAACGCCTCCGACACGGCGCTGGGCGGGCACCCGAAGAACATCATCATGCTCACCTGCGACGCCTTCGGCGTGCTGCCGCCGATCGCGCGGCTGACCCCGGCGCAGGCGATGTACCACTTCCTCTCTGGCTTCACCTCCAAGGTCGCCGGCACCGAGCGCGGCATCACCGAGCCCGAGCCCACCTTCTCGACCTGCTTCGGCGCGCCCTTCATGCCGCTGCGCCCCGAGATGTACGGCAACCTGCTGCGCGACAAGATCGCCAAGCACGGCGCGACCTGCTGGCTGGTCAACACCGGCTGGACCGGCGGCGCCTACGGCACCGGCCACCGCATGCCGATCAAGGCGACCCGCGCGCTGCTGCACTCGGCCCTCGGCGGCTCGCTGGCCAGCGCCCGCTTCCGCAAGGACCCGAACTTCGGCTTCGAGGTCCCGGTCGAGGTCGAGGGCGTGCCCGAGCTGCTGCTCGATCCGCGCCGCACCTGGTCGGACAAGGCCGCCTACGACGAGCAGGCGCAGAAACTGGTCAAGATGTTCGCGGACAACTTCGAGCAGTACGTGCCCTACATCGACGACGACGTGAAGGCCGCCGCCATCGGCTGAGCCCGCGTCACGGCGCCGGCCGGAAACGGCCGGTGCACCGCCCGGACCCCACGGTCCGGGTTCGCTCCAACGACAGCGGATGCGCCGCATGCTGCCTGTCTTCCGGTCCCTCTACATCCTGGGCGCCCTGCTGGCGCTGCTCGCCGCCGTGGCCACCGCCGCGGGCCTCCTGCTGCCCGGCCGCGCGCCGCAGGGCACGACTTTCCAGATCCTCACCCTCGGCGTCGCGGCGGGCTTCCTGCTCATCGGCACGGCCCTCCTCGGCGTGGCGCGCAGTGTCTCGCGCCTCATCCGACGCGCGGCGGCGGGCACCGACCCGGACCTGGCCCGCGACACCCGCCGCCTCGCGCTCTGGCTCGTGCTCGGCGCGGCGCCGCTCGTCCTGCTGCTCGCCCTCGCAGCCTGGGGCATCCTCGCGCGCATGGGCGAGGGCCGCCCGCTCTTCGGCAACGCCGCCCCCGCGCGAATCCCCGCGTATGAGCCAGTCGTGATTTCCCCCGCGGCCGCATCGCCCCTATCCCGGGGACAACAGGCCCTCAGACACCGCCCGCAGGGAGACCCCGCATGATCCGCCGCGCCGCCGCCCTCCTCCTGCCGATCCTCCTCGCCGGTTTGCCCGCGCTGGCCGAGCCGCCGCGCTCCTTCACCCGCGACCCCGTCGTGCTGGTCGACCACGGCATCATCTGCCAGACCACCCCCGAGGGCGCGCGCGAGGCGCCCGACACGCTCGCCGGCCACATCAACCTGATCCGCCAGTCGCAGGACATGGACATCACCACCCGCGTGGTGCCGGCAAAACTCGGCATCAGCTTCGGCGTGAAATTCATGCTGGCCCCGGGCAGCGGTTCGCAACAGGTGCAGGTGGTCGTCCGCCACCCGCCGATGGGCCCCGAGGGCATCGAGCGCGAAAGCTGGACCGCCACCCCGGACGAGACCGGCCCCAGCCTCAACCTCTTCAGCTTCGAGCACCCCTTCGAGATGCAGCCCGGCCCCTGGAGCTTCACGCTCCTGCAGGAGGGCGAGGTCCTCATGGAGCAGCACTTCGAGGTCGTCTCCGAACTCGCCGCCCCCGCCGTCCTCTCCGCCTGCTACGGCCAGGACTTCGTCTCCTGAGCACGCGCCCCGGCGAGCCGTCCCGGCGCAGCGCCCCGCACCCCGCAGGCATCTTCCGCCCCCGAAGACCCGGGGCGCCCCGTCTCGGCCCGGGATGAGACAGCGCCCCGGGACAGGGACCACCACGCAGCCCGAACCGGCGCGCAGCCCCGCAAGCATCTTCTGGCCTCAAATATCCCGGGGAGTCCCGGCCGAAGGGCCGGGGCGGGGCAGAGCCCCAACCCGTCCAGCGCCGAAGCGACAGCACACCCCCGGACCGGCACACGCCGCCCCGCAGGCGTCTTCCGGCCCGAACTATCCCGGGGCGTCCGCGGCGCAGGCCGCGGACGGGGCAGAGACCCGCTACCCCCCCTCGTCTCAGGCCGCGCGCAGCCCCAGGATCTCGCGCGCCTGCGCGGCACTCGCCACCGGGCGCTCGTATTTCTCGCAAAGCGCCACCGCCCGCTCGACCAGCGCCGCGTTCGAGGGCGCCAGCGTGTCGCGGTCCAGCCGGATGTTGTCCTCCAGCCCGGTGCGCGTGTGCCCGCCCGCGGCGATGCACCACTCGTTCACCTCGATCTGGTGCCGCCCGATCCCGGCCGCGCACCATTCGGCGTCCGGCGCCAGCCGCGCCACCGTCTTGCGGTAGTAGTCGAAGACCTCGCGGTCGCAGGGCATGGCGTTCTTCACGCCCATCACGAACTGGACATAGAGCTTGCCGGGGATCCGCCCGTCGGCGTTCATCTCGGCGGCCTTGAAGATGTGGCTCAGGTCGAAGGCCTCGATCTCGGGCTTTATCCCGTAGGTCTTCATCTCCGAGGCCAGCCAGTCCACGAGATCCGGCGGATTCTCGTAGACCCGCGTGGGGAAGTTGTTCGATCCCACCGAGAGCGAGGCCATGTCCGGCCGCAGCGGCAGCATGCCGCCGCGCGTCCTGCCCGCCCCCGACCGGCCGCCGGTCGAGAGCTGCACGATCATGCCGGGGCAGTGCTTGCGCAGCCCCTCGACGAGGCGCCCGAACCTCTCGGGGTCCGCGCTCGGCGTCTCGTCGTCGTTGCGCACGTGGGCATGGCAGATGGTGGCGCCGGCCTCGAAGGCGGCCTGCGCGCTCTCGACCTGTTCCTCGACGGTGATCGGCACCGCCGGGTTGTCGGCCTTGCGCGGCAGCGAGCCGGTGATGGCGATGCAGATGATGCAGGGTTTGCTCATGAGGCCCCTCAGATGTCGAAGAAGACGGTTTCACCCGCGCCCTGGAGGCGGATGTCGAAGCGGTAGGCCTGCCCCTCCGCGCGCTCGTCGCGCGCGGCGACCAGTGTGGCGCGGCGGTCCTCCCACTCGATGCCGGTCAGCACCGGGTCGGCGGCATTGGCCTCGGCCTCGTCGGCGAAGTAGAGCCGCGTGTTCAGCCCGATGTTGATGCCCCGCGCCACGATCCACAGGTTGATGTGCGGCGCGTGCACGCGGCCGTCGGCACCGGTCACGGCGCCCGGCTTCACGGTCTCGAAGCGCCACTCGCCGCTCTCGAAGTCGGTGATGACGCGGCCCCAGCCGCGAAAGCCCGCCTCGACCTCGCCGGGGTGCTCGGGGTGGGCATAGACGCCCGCCGCGTTGGCCTGCCAGGCCTCCAGCAGCACGTCCTTGACCGGCGCGCCCATGCCGTCGATCACCGTGCCCGTCACGGTGATCCGCTCGCCCGCGGCGTTCGGCCCGGCGATGTCCCAGCCCAGCTCGCGCTCGTAGATGTCGAAGCCCGCGGCGCCCGGCGCCAGCCCGATGTGCACGTAGGGCCCCGCCGTCTGCGAGGCGCTCTCGCGCAGGTACTCCAGTTTCTGCACCATGCTCTCCTCCTCAGTTGCCCTCGGGCCGGTTCTCGAACAGCGTCGAGCGGCGCCCGCGCAGCACGATGTCGAATTTCCACGCCATCGCGTCCATCGGCACGGTGGCGTTCATGTCCATCTTCGCGATCAGCTGCCCGATGGCGGCCTGGTCGGGGATCGTGTTCACGATGGGGCAGGTCGCGATCAGCGGATCGCCCTCGAAGTAGAGCTGCGTGATCAGCCGCTGCGAGAACGAGTGCCCGAAGACCGAGACGTGGATATGCGCCGGCCGCCACGAGTTCACGTAGTTCCGCCAGGGATAGGCGCCCGGCTTGATCGTGCGGAAGACGTAATAGCCGTTCTCGTCCGTCAGCGTCCGCCCGCAGCCGCCGAAGTTGGGGTCGATCGGCGCGAGGTAGGTGTCCTTCTTGTGGCGATACCGCCCGCCCGCGTTGGCCTGCCAGATCTCGACCAGCGTGTTCGGCACCGGCCGCGCGTTCTCGTCCAGCACCCGCCCGTGCAGGATCATGCGCGGCCCGATGGGCAGCCCGTCCTGCGCGTAGTTGGTGATGAGGTCGTTGTCGCCCGGCTGCAGGTCGCCGTGGCCGAAGGTCGGCCCGGTGATCTCGCCCGGCCCCTGGTCCAGCGAGATGAGCGAACAGCGCGGGCTGCGCATCACGCTCGTCTTGTAGATCGGCGTATGCGCCGGGGGCTGCAGATCGCGGTCGCGCTGGTAGTACTCGGCCGGCGCGCCGGCCCCGTGTCCCTTCAGTGCCCCGGTCATGCCTGCGCCTCCGATGCGTCCAGCTCGGCCCAGACCTGCTTGGCCAGCTTGATGGCGTGGTTCGCCTTCGGCACCCCGGCATAGACCGCGACGTGCTGAAAGGCCTCCATGATGTCGCTGCGCGAGGCCCCGGTCCGCGTCGCCGCGCGGACGTGCATGGGGATCTCCTCGAAGTTGCCCGTCCCCGCCAGCAGCGCCAGCGTCAGCATCGACCGTTCCCGGCGCGGGATCGCGTCCGAGGCCCAGACGTTCCCCCAGGCGCTTTCCGTGATGAGCGTCTGGAACGGCACGTCGTAGTCCGTCTTGGCCGCCTCGGCGCGGTCCACGTGGGCATCGCCCAGCACGGCCCGGCGCACGGTCATGCCGTCTGCATATCTGTCTGTCATGACGCCTCCCTTGTCAGGTCGCATCATCGATCAACCGAATGCGCATGTAAAATGACTTATCATCCGTCTTTCTTGTCCATATGGTAATGCAATGCTGGACCGACGCATCAAGCTGCGCCATCTCGAGGCCTTCACCACCATCGCGCGCATGGGCTCGCTCAAGGCCGCCTGCGCCGAGCTGCACCTGACGCAGCCGGCGCTCTCCAAGACGCTGAAGGAGCTCGAGGGCATCCTCGGCGCGCGGCTTCTGGACCGCGACCGGGGCGGGGCGCGCGTCACCCCCGAGGGGCGCGTCTTTCTCGAGTACGCGGGCATGAGCCTCGCCGCCCTGCGCCGCGGGGTCGAGGGCGTGGGCGCCCTGCGCGGCACCGGGGCCATGCCGCTGCGCGTGGGCACGCTGCCCTCGGTCGCGGCGCATCTCATGCCGGGCGCCGTCACGCGCCTGCGCGAGATGGCGCCCGATGTCATGGTCACCCTGCGCGACGGCCCGCACGCCCAGCTCGTGGCCGAGCTGCGCGAGGGCGCGCTCGACCTCGTGATCGGCCGGCAGGGCGCGCCCGAGACCATGCAGGGCGTCAGCTTCACCCAGCTCTACATGGAACACGTGGTCTGCGTCGTCCGCCCCGGCCATCCGCTGGCCGGGCGCCGCGTCACGGTCGAGGCCCTCGCGGACTGGCCGGTGATCTACCCGCCGCCCCGCGCCGCGATCCGGCCTCTGGTCGACCGCTGGCTCATCGCGCAGGGGGCGGGGCCGCTGGGCGACCGCGTCGAAAGCGTCTCGGGCGCCTTCGGCCGCAACCACACGGCGGCGACCGACAGCGTCTGGATCATCTCCGAGGGCGTCGTCGCCCGCGACCTCGCCGAGGGGCGGCTGGTCCGCCTGCCGCTCGACATGGCGGCGACGGCCGGGCCCGTCGGCCTCATGGCCCGCCCGCAGGAGGCGCCCTCGCAGGCCCGGCAGATCTTCGAGCAGGCCGTCGTCCTGACCGCCCAGGCGCTCGCCGGAAACCCGTCCTGAGCGGCCCGCGCGAATCATCCACAAATCCACAGCCCCGATCTTGGACAAGTCGCAAAGGAGTCCACAACTTATTGCGGTTGTCGCAAACATTTCGCTTTACAGGGTGCAGCAGCCACAGGCACGATATGTGGTAAGGAGAGGGGCTAACCTTCCCATCTCCTAGAGCAGGCACCTAGCCGTTGGGGCTCTGCCCAGCCCTGATCGCTACAACCATAAAGAGGTGGCGCATGGCCCTGACAGAAGAGTTCCTGAGCGACGAGATTCACCCCATCGACATCGTCGAGACGCTGGCCGAACACCACGAGTGGGACTTCGACCGCGTCGCCGAGGACCAGATCGCAATGGCGGTCGAAGGCCAGTGGCGCACCTACTCGATCACCCTCGCATGGTCGCCCTACGACGAGACGCTGCGCCTCATCTGCTCCTTCGAGATGGAGCCCCCCGAGGACGCGATGAGCGAGCTATACGCCGGGCTCAACGCCGTCAACGACCGGTGCTGGGCGGGCTCCTTCAGCTACTGGGCCGAGCCGAAGCTCATGGTCTACCGCTACGGCCTCGTCCTCTCGGGCGGACAGAGCGCCAGCCCCGAGCAGATCGACACCATGATCTCGGCCGCCGTGCTCTCGTCGGAACGCTACTACCCGGCGTTCCAGCTCGTGGCATGGGCCGGCAAGACCGCCGAGGAGGCGCTGCAGATCGCCATCGCCGAGGCCTACGGCCGCGCCTGACCGGCGCCGGGTGACGTCGCGTCCGCGCGCAAGCATCGCTTGCCCGGTGCGCCGATTGCCCCGATCCTGACCCTGGAGGACAACCCAGGGAGGACCAACCATGAAATATCTCGCCCCGGCCACGGCACTCGCCGTGGCCGCTGCCGTTCCGGCCTTCGCGCAGCAGTCCGACGACCGGTGCACCGCCCTGCGCGATGCCGTGGTCGACGGCGCCGCCGTCACCTCGGCCCGCGTGGTGCCGGCCGGCGACACGCTGCCCGCCTACTGCGAGGTCCGCGCCACCGCCCGCCCGGCGATCTCGATCGAGGTGCGCCTGCCGATGGAGGGCTGGAACGGCAAGTTCTACCAGGCCGGCTGCGGCGGCTACTGCGGCATCCTCGGCCGCGCCGACGCCAGCGGCGGCTGGGTCAACGCCATGCGCCCCGGCCTCGAACGCGGCTACGCGACGGCGACCTCCGACAGCGGCCACCTCGGCCTTTCGGTCACCGATGCCTCCTGGGCCATGTCGAACCCCGGCGCCGAACGCGACTGGGGATGGCGCTCCATCGGCGAGACCAACCGCGTCGGCCAGGCCCTCGTCTCGGCCTTCTACGACGGTGCCGCCGCCGAGCAGGCCATCTTCCAGGGCTGCTCCACCGGCGGCCGCATGGCCCATGTCGCCGCGCAGCGCTACCCCGAGATGTTCGACGGCATCATCTCCGGCGCCCCCGCGATGGACTACACCGGCCTCGTGGGAACCAAGATGGCCTGGCTCGTGCAGGCCAACACCGACGCCGAGGGCAACCAGATCCTCGGCCCCGGCGAAGCGGACCTCATCGGCGAGGCGGTCATGTCGCAATGCGATGCCACCGACGGCACCGAGGACGGCCTCATCGCCGATCCCCGCGCCTGCGACATCGACCTCTCCGCGCTGGCCTGCAACGGCGAGGACGGCGAGGCCTGCCTCTCGACCGCCGAGATGGACACGCTCGAGAAATGGCGCCAGGGCCCGCGCGACTCCTCCGGCGCGCAGCTCTACCCCGGCGGCATCCCCGAGGGGTCCGAGCGCTTCTGGTGGCTCTGGCTCACCGGCAACCCGGACGGCGCGGGCAAGCTCGTCCCGGCCTTCGTCACCGACTTCGGCCGCTACATGGCCTTCCCCACCGACCCGGGCCCCGAGTGGTCGCCGCAGGACTTCGACTTCGAGACCGACCCCGCGCGGCTCGAGACCATGGCGCAGGTCTACAACGGCGACAGCCCCGACCTCTCGGCCTTCCGCGAGGCGGGCGGCAAGATGATCGTCTGGCACGGCTGGGCGGATTCCATCGTCACGCCCTACAAGACTGTCGAGTGGTACGAGCAGGCCGCCGAGGAAGCCGGCGGCGAGGCGGCGCTCGAGGAGAACGTCGCGCTCTTCATGATCCCCGGCCTCGACCACTGCGGCATCCTGCCCGGACAGGACGGCCTCAACGCCGCCTCGGTCGATCCCATGACCCCGATGGAGGCATGGCTGAACGAGGGCACCCGCCCCATGTCCGTCATGGCCGAGTAGCGCGCCAAAAGCCGTCCGGGGCCCGCCCCCGGACGGCTTGCAACGCCCCCGCCGCCGCGTCATTCTGCCGCCCAACGCAGGGAGACGCGACATGCAGGACGGAGAAATCGCGCGCCGGGGGCTGGTGCTGCTGGGGTGCGGAAAGATGGGATCGGCCATGCTCGAGGGCTGGCTGAAACGCGGGCTTCCCCCCGCATCGGTCTGGGTCAACGACCCCAACCCCTCGGACTGGCTGCAGGCGCAGGGCGTCCACCTGAACGAGGCGCTGCCCGGCGATCCCGCCATCGTCCTCGTCGCCGTGAAGCCGCAGATGATGGCCGACGCGCTGCCCACGCTCAAGGCGCTGGGCGACGGCACCACGCTGTTCCTCTCGGTCGCGGCGGGCGTGCAGATCGCCACCTACGAATCCATGCTCGGCGCGCAGACCCCCGTGATCCGCGCCATGCCCAACACCCCCGCCGCCGTGGGGCAGGGCATCACCGCCATCGCGGGCAACCCGCAGTCCACCGAGACGCAGATGCAGATGGCCGAGGACCTGCTTTCGGCCGTGGGCGAGGTCGTCCGCCTCGAGGGCGAAGAGCAGATGGATGCCGTCACCGGCGTCTCCGGCTCCGGCCCCGCCTACGTCTTCCACATGATCGAGAGCCTCGCCAAGGCCGGCGAGGCGCAGGGCCTAGCCCCCGAGCTCGCCATGCAGCTCGCCAAGGCCACCGTCGCGGGCGCCGGCGCGCTCGCCATGCAGTCGGGCGAGGACCCGGCCCAGCTGCGCCGCAACGTGACCTCGCCCAACGGCACGACACAGGCCGGGCTCGAGGTCCTGATGGACGAGGACAAGGGCCTTCCGCCGCTGATGAAAGCCACCGTCGCCGCCGCCGCCCACCGCTCGCGGGAACTGGCCAATGGCTGAGATCGGCATCGACGACTTCCTCGCGGTCGACATCCGCGTCGGGCAGGTGCTCCGCGCCGAGCCCTTCCCCGAGGCGCGCAAGCCCGCCTTCAAGCTCTGGATCGACTTCGGCCCCGAGATCGGCGAGCGCAAGTGCTCGGCCCAGATCACGGTGCACTACACGCCCGAGGCGCTGGTCGGCCGCCGCGTCATGGCGGTGGTGAACTTCCCGCCGCGCCAGATCGGCCCCTTCATGTCGGAATGCCTCACGCTGGGCTTCTCCGACGCGGACGGCGCCATCGTCCTTGCCACGCCTGACGGGGACGTGCCGCTCGGCGCGAGGCTGCATTGAGCCGCGTCCTCATCGCCCGCAACCTGCCGCCCGCCGTCGTCGACGAGGCGCGCGCGCTTTTCGACGTCACCTACCGCGACCGCCCCGAGCCGCTTAGCCATGACGAAAAGGTGGCTGCCCTGCGCGACCACGACGGCGTGCTGATGTCGCTCGGCGACAGCTTCCCGGCCGAGGTCTTCGAGGCGGCGGGCACGCCCCGCGCCCGGATTCTCGCGAACTTCGGGGTGGGCTACAATCACATCGACGTCGCCGCCGCGCAGGCGGCCGGGCTGGTGGTCACCAACACGCCCGGCGCCGTCACCGACGCCACCGCCGACATCGGCATGACGCTCATGCTCATGACCTGCCGCCGCGCCGCCGAGGGCGAGCGTCTCGTCCGCGCAGGCGACTGGCAGGGCTGGCACCCGGTCGAGATGCTGGGCCTGCACATGACCGGCAAGACCGTCGGCATCCTCGGGATGGGCCGCATCGGGCAGGCCATCGCGCGGCGCTGTCACTACGGCTTCGGCATGTCCGTGGCCTATTCCAGCCGCTCGGAAAAAGACCTCGACTTCCCGGCCACCCGCCATGCCTCGCCCGAGGCGCTGGCGGCCGAAGTCGACGTCCTCGCCGTGGCCGTGCCGGGCAGCCCGCAGACCAGGCACATGGTGAACGCCGAGGTCCTCGCGGCGATGAAGCCCACGGCGCATATCGTGAACATCTCGCGCGGCGACGTCATCGACGAGGCGGCGCTGATCTCGGCGCTGCAATCGGGGAAGATCGCGGGCGCGGGCCTCGACGTCTACGAGAACGAGCCGCAGGTGCCCGAGGCGCTGCGCGCGCTCGACAACGTCACGCTGCTGCCCCACCTCGGCACCGCCACGCTGGAGGTGCGCGAGGACATGGGCCGCATGGCGGTCGAGAACCTGCGCGCCTTCTTCGCCGGCGAGGAGGTTCCGAACCCGGTCACCGGCTGACGGTGGCGCTCATGCCGGGGCGCTCACACCTCGGGGGCGTCGCGCGGCGGGATCAACCCGTAGTCGCCGGGCTTGTGGCGGGGCTCCCAGCTCGGGTCCTGATTCTTCACGTAGCGTGAGACCACCCAGGCCGAGGGCCAGGCCATGACCAGCCCGACGACGCCCGCGCCGACGAACCACCAGGCGTTGTAGATGCCAAGGCTCATGAAGACGATGATCAGCGTTCCGGCGATGCCGGTCGCGCTGAGCAGCATGAGGAAAAGGGCGAAACGGTCCATGACGGTCCTCCTTTCACCGGCAAAACGCGCGGCGAAAGGGCCCGGTTCCGCCGTCAGAGCGGGCCGCGCTTTTCCAGTCGTGCCTTGATGTGCGCGATGTCCGAGGCGTTGTAGCCTTGGGTCATATCGTCGAGCGGGGCCACACGCCGCGCTCGCAGTGCCGCTCCGATGCCCACGACGCAGACGACGAGGGCAGCAATTCCGGCCAGGATCTGTGACAGCATGGGTCCCCTCCGTCGCGAAAGCCCTTGTCAACGCCCCTGCACCCCCTTGGTTCCCCCGGGGCGCGCGGTTTCGCGCTCAGGCGCCGGGGCCGTCGCCCACCGCCTCGCGCCAGTGCCGGCGGCACAGCGAGACGTAGGTCTCGTTCCCGCCGATCTGCACCTGTTCGCCGTCGATCACAGGCCGGCCCTCGGCATCCTGCCGGATCACCATGGTCGCCTTGCGCCCGCAGTGGCAGATCGTGCGCACCTCGCGCATCTCGTCGGCCAGCGCCAGCAGTTCGGCCGAGCCCGGGAACAGCTGCCCCCGGAAATCCACCCGCAGCCCGTAGGCCATGACCGGCACGCCAAGGTCGTCCACCACCCGCGCCAGCTGCCAGACCTGCGCCTTGGTCAGGAACTGCGCCTCGTCCACGAAGATGCAGGCCAGAGGCCCCTCGTCCAGCCGCGCGCTCAGCCGCGCCAGCAGGTCGTCGCCGGGGGCAAAAACCTCGGCCGGCTGGCCCAGCCCGATGCGCGAGCCGATCCGCCCCTCGCCCGCCCGCGTGTCCAGCGCCGCGGTCAGCAGGCAGACCTGCATTCCCCGCTCACGGTAGTTGTGCGCAGCCTGCAAGAGCAGAGTCGATTTGCCCGCGTTCATCGTGGAGTAGTGAAAGTGCAGCTTTGCCATGCGCGTTCCAATGCCGCAGCGGCCGTCCCGGCGCAAGACACCCCGTAAGGGCAAGATTTATCATGACAGATTGCCCGTGACGGACCTATGATAGGCAATGCACAAGCCAGATCCGGGCTCCCTCGGAGCCGCCAGCGACAGCAGGACATGTGCCGCCCCTCCGCGCGGCAGCCCGGGCGCCGAAGACGCCGGAGGCATCCGCTTCTGACCGACACACGCCCCCCTCTGCGCAACCTCGTCGAGGCCGAGCGCCACACCCCGGAACTGCTCCAGCGGTTCCTCGTGAGGCTCGAGGTCACCGAAAGCTCGCGCGAGGTCTGGCGCCTGATCGTGGAGCTGGGGCGCGAGCTGAACCTGCCCTTCATCGACTTCATCTCCTCCAGCTCCTACCGCAACTGGAAGAAGACCCTCTTCATCCGCACCTCGTATGATGCGACCTGGCTCGCGCCGCACAACGACGACCCCGAGGTCGGCCGCTGGTCCTACTTCCGCAGCCACGCGCTCGACCGGCTGACGCCCATCGCCGTGGGGCTCGAGTTCCTCGAAGACTACTACCCGCTCCCCGAGGGCCGCGTCCGCGTCCTCGAGGAGGCCGCCCGCCGCGGCATGCGCGCCGGCTACTCGGTGCCGCTGCGCCAGAACGCCCCGCCGCAGGCCGCGCTGATGACCTTCGCCGGCGATCACTCCCGGCGCGAGATGCTGGCCATCATCCGCGCCCACGGCTGGACCCTGACCACCGCCGCGCTCATGGGGCACCAGCGCTACCTCCACCACTTCGCCCGCGAGTTCCCCGAGCGGAACCGCATCACCCGCAAGCAGCTCGAACTGCTCGAGCTGATCGGCAGCGGGCTGCAGGACAAGCAGATCGCCGACCGCCTCGGCGTCTCGATCTCGGCCATCCGCCAGCGCCTGAACTCGCTCATGCAGAACACCGGCGTCGGCAGCCGGGCCGAGCTCGCGGCGCTCGCCATGTCGCTGGGCGTCCTGCCGGACCCGCTCAACCGCAGCGACGACGCCGTGCAGACCATGATCGAGATGGACCCCGTCGGCCCCGTGCTCCGCCGCTGACACCCGGCCGCAGGCGAAACACCCGACACGAAAAGGATGCCCCCGCAACGCGGAGGCATCCCTTACGTGCTCAAATCAAGATGGAAAATAAGCTCTCCCCGAAGGGGCTTAGGTCTCTCACGCGAAGGGATAGCGGGCGTCTCCGCCCATGCCAAAAAGCTCTTTCCCCTGCGTAGTCGGCGCCTTGTCGTGTAGAGTCTGTTCTGACCTGTCCCGGCACATCCGACTGAATAAACCAATATTACCACATCGTTAATTTCCTGTGCGGCAATTCCGGGGCCGCAGCCCCGCGCCGCTCCGGAATCCGCCACAATTTTCGCGCGGGACCTATCAGAAAAGACAGGCGGTCTCGGCGGACTTCCGCGCGTATGGGCAGGAATTTGATCAGCCGGTCAGGAATCGTGCAGTGTTGAGTCGCCGTGACCGCGCCGCGCGCTCAGTCCAGCAGCCGGCCCCAGAGGTCGTATTCTCCGGCCTCGTCCACCTCGACCATGACCCGGTCGCCGGGGCTCAGCCGCTCGTGGCCCTCGTCGATGAAGAGGTTGCCGTCGATCTCGGGCGCGTCGGCCTTGGTGCGGCAGGTCGCGGCATCCTCCTCGACCAGATCCACCAGCACCTCCATCCGGCGCCCCACCTTGGCGGCAAGCTTGGCCTCCGAGATCTCCTGCGACTTCTGCATGAAGCGCTCCCAGGCGGTCCTGCTTGACCTCCTCGGGCACGTGATCGGGCAGCGCGTTCGACCGGGCGCCCGACACGTTCTCGTACTGGAAGCAGCCCACGCGGTCGAGCTGCGCCTCGTCCAGCCAGTCCAGCAGGGTCTGGAACTCGTCCTCGGTCTCGCCGGGATAGCCCACGATGAAGGTCGAGCGCAGCACGATCTCCGGGCAGGCCGCGCGCCAGGCCGCGATCTCGTCCAGCGTGCGCGAGGCCGCCGCCGGCCGGGCCATGCGCCGCAGCGTGTCGGGATGCGCATGCTGGAAGGGAATGTCGAGGTAGGGCAACAGGTTGCTGCCCGCCTCCGCCGCGCCCTCCATCAGCGGGACAAGGTCGCGCACGTGCGGGTAGGGGTAGACGTAGTGCATCCGCACCCAGGCCCCCAGCTGCCCCAGCTCGCGCGCCAGCGGCAGGATCGGGAACTTGTCCTCGCGGTCCTTCCAGTCGGTGCCATAGGCGCTGGTGTCCTGGCTGATGACCAGAAGCTCCTGCACCCCGCTCTCGACCAGCTTCTCGGCCTCGCGCAGCACCGCGCGCTGCGGGCGCGAGACCAGCTTGCCGCGCATGTCGGGGATCACGCAGAACTTGCAGGCGTGATTGCAGCCCTCGGCGATCTTCAGGTAGCTGTAATGCCGGGGCGTCAGCTTCACCCCGCTCGCCGGCAGCAGATCGACAAAGGGATCGGGCGCCGGCGGCACCGCGCCGTGCACCGCGTCCAGAACCTGCTCGTACTGGTGCGGCCCGGTCACCGCCAGCACCTTGGGATGCGTGCCGGTGATGTACTCGGGCTCCGCCCCGAGGCACCCGGTCACGATCACCCGCCCGTTCTCGTTCAGCGCCTCGCCGATGGCCTCGAGGCTTTCCGCCTTGGCGCTGTCGAGAAAGCCGCAGGTGTTCACGATCACCGCGTCCGCGCCCGAGTAGTCGGGCGAGATGCCATAGCCCTCGGCCCGCAGCCGCGTCAGGATGCGTTCGCTGTCGACCAGCGCCTTGGGGCAGCCGAGGCTGACCATGCCGATGGTCGGCTGACCCTCGCGGGCGGTCTCGGAAACGCGGGCACGCGCCAGGTCGGGGCGGAGATCGGGGGGATTCTGCATGGGCGCCATATAGGGCAGCGCAGGGCGCCGGGGAAGGGGCTTCCGGTGTCAGCGCACCTGCGGAGGAAGCTGCGTCGGATCGTCGGGCGCGCCCAGCGTCGCCGCGACACCCTTGCGCAGCGAGGCCGCCAGCTGCGTCAGCGCATCGCGCGCCACGGTGGACGGGCCGGCGTCATCGGCGAAACAGGCCGGCGCCTGGTCCAGCGGCGCAAGGCAGCGGTTCAGCACGCCCTCGGGGTTCTCGTCGCGGCGGGCCATTTCCGCGATGACCTGCGTCATGACCAGTTCCATGCCCATCAGGGTGGCGGCCGAGCAGATCTCGACCTCTCCCATCGGTGGTGAGTTCCGTTTGCCCATGCGTCCTTCCCGCCGGCCTGTCGAGGTCGGGCATCGTGATGCCGTGTCTTGTCGTGAAAAAGGACACCTCGACGCAAAGCATCTGACCGCGCGGCGGATGGCTGGCGGCGTGCCTGTGCGGTGGTGGTCCTGTGTCCCGTCCCTCGGAGGCCTGGCTCTTCTTTCTCAAGCAATCGTTTGTGCCGCTGTCCCTGCGGCGCTCCGAGTGAGAACGCGGAACATCCCGCTTTCGTTCCGAAGACCCCGGTCGGCTCGTGCCGGCGCGCCCTATCCGCGCGGAGGCGGACCGGCCACCGGACCCGGCTGCGCCGGGACAAGCCGGGCGGCCAGCCGCCGCGCCGTCGCGTCCAGCTCGCCCGCGTCCTCTTCCCGGCAATCGGCGAGGTTCAGGATCATGATCCAGTCCTCGAGATCGCCGGGCAGCCCGCGCCAGTAGACCGGCCAGAGGAACTCGAAGCCCATGCGCTTGTTGCGCAGCCGCGCGACCATAAGCTCCTCCTCGCATTCGCCCGAGCTCATGTAGTCGGGGCTCAGCAGGCAGAGCGCGTGTTCGCACTCCTTCAGCGCCGCGTCGATCCTGCGCTGATAGGACACGCCGATCTCGATGTCGCGGCGGAAGTCGAAGACCTCGACCTCAGGCGCCACCTCGCGGAAGGCCTGCGCGATCCGGTCGGCGGCCTCGGCGTCGCGAGAGGAAAAGCTCAGGAAGACCTGTTTCGCCGGGGGGCCGTCCAGCGGGGCATCCCAATCCTCGGGGACACGCGGTGCCTCGGCCGGGGCAGGGGCAGGGGCGCCGCCGCCGGAAGAAGACAGCAGCCATGCGGCTAGGAAGATCGTCGCCAGCAGCAGCGGCACCAGCGCCCAGATCACGGACCCGCCGGACAAAAACACCACCGCCAGGCTGGCGCCCATGACGGTCGCGGCGAGCCCGATCAATGCAGCAATCGAAAACGGCGTCCTGCTGGCCTTCGGCAGGGGGGCGGACATCGGGCTCGGCATGGCTTCGGCCGAAGAGGCGGCGGAACGTCGCTCGAATACCTCCGGCGCCTCCTCGCGCCGTTTCGTCTCGAAGGCTTCGCGCATCCGCTCGATCTGCGGCGCGTTGCGCGCCACGATGTAGAGCGTGCGCACCGGCAGCCCCAGCCGCAGCCACTCGACCGCCGCGTCCAGCAGCGGCGGCATCATCGCCTCGGCGGGCCAGCCCGCGTCCCCGGACGAGATCAGCGGCATCGCGATGACCTGGTCCTCCGCCTCGTCGAGAAAGGGAAAGAGCGCGCGGAACAGCTGCCCCACCACCTGCGGCGGATCGCCGATCCATCCCGGCTCGAAGCAGACCAGCCGCCCGAAGCCCGCCTCCTCCACCGGGTGCGACAGCCACGCCCCAGTGGTCTCGCGCAGGTCGCGCGCCTTGAGCGCCCCCAGCCGCGCCACCGAGATGCCCCGCGCCGCCAGCTGGCCCACCAGCGAGGTCGGCGTCGGGGTGTAGTCGTCGGGCAGCGCCGAGATCACCAGCAGGT
Organism: Salipiger mucosus DSM 16094; assembly: GCF_000442255.1. GTDB lineage: Bacteria > Pseudomonadota > Alphaproteobacteria > Rhodobacterales > Rhodobacteraceae > Salipiger > Salipiger mucosus. The sequence continues at coordinate 517,261 of NZ_KE557275.1, forward strand.
CGACCCCGTCCGCCGGATCGATCCGAGCGAGGTCGCCCTGCGCCAGCACGATCCGCCGCGTGACCCCCGTCGCAGGTGACGGCGATTTCCTCGACCGGCTCGAACATCCCCCGCGCCCTCCCGCGACCCCGTTTCGGGCGGGATGGTATCACGATCCGCCGCCGTCTCCGAACGTCACGCGCCGCCCGGACCGGAGCGGTCGGGCGGCACGATGTGGCTGGAAATCTTTCGCGGGATCTTTCGCACCGCGACCCGTACGGAAAGCCCGTACGTCCGGTACGTGAGAAGCCTCAGCGCCGGCGGTCGCGGCGCGAGGACATCGGCTGGAAGGCGACGCCCACGTGCGCCTCGCAGTAGGGCTTGCCCTGCTGCACGGGCAGGCCGCAGAACCAGAAGTCCTCGGTCGCCGGATCGCCCACGGGCCATTTGCAGGTGCGCTCGGTCAGGTCCATAAGACCCAGTTTTCGCGCTTTCTTTTCCACTTCGCTCACTTTCGCCAGGGCTTCGGGGCTGATCTCGTTGGCCGAGGGCTGCGGCGGCAGCGGCTGCCCCGCCGGGATGATCTGCTTGCGCGAGGGCGGCGCCGCCGGTGCGGCCTCCGCCTCTGTCTCCGGCTCGGGCTCGACCGCCGCGGCAGGCTCCGGAGAAGGTTCCGGCGCAGGCTCCGCCTTCGGCGCGGGCCTGGGGCGCGCTTCCTTGGCGGGCTTCTCCTCCTTGGCGGGAGCCGCCGCGGGCGCGGGCGTGCCGCCGTTGCGGTTCGACAGGCCGAGCCGATGCACCTTGCCGATCACGGCGTTGCGCGTCACGCCGCCGAGTTCCTTGGCGATCTGGCTCGCCGACTGGCCCTCGTTCCACATCTTCTTCAGAAGCTCGACGCGCTCATCGGTCCAGGACATCGTGTATCCTCATTGAAAAAAGCGGCCACCGGAGCGCGGGGCCGCCTGGAAATTCCGCTCGAACCTCTATTGTAGTCATCGACTGCCGAGTTACAAGCAGCGCGCAGGCGAAAGGACGACCCATGACCGACATTCCCATGACCGACCCCGGCGAACGCCGCTTCGGCCGCATCAACTGGCTGGGCCTCTACACGCTGTGCCGGCGCGAGATCCTGCGCTTCGCCTCGGTCTGGACGCAGACGCTCATGGCGCCGCTGGTGACGGCGGGGCTCTTCATGGTGATCTTCACCATCGCCATCGGTCCGCGCCGGGGCGACGTCATGGGGGTGCCCTTCACCACCTTCATCTCGCCCGGCATCCTGATGATGACAGTGATCCAGAACGCCTTCGCCAACACCTCGTCCTCGATCGTGATCTCGAAGGTGCAGGGCAACATCGTCGACACGCTGATGCCGCCGCTCTCGCCGGGCGAGCTCATCACCGGTTACCTCGCAGGCGGCGTGGCGCGCGGGCTGCTGGTGGCCGTGGCGATCATGGTCGGGCTGATGGTGACCACGGGCCTCGTGCCCGAGCATCCGCTGATCCTGCTGGTCTTCGTGCTGCTGGCCGGGGCCTTCCTGTCCGCGCTGGGCATGCTTGCCGGGCTATGGGCCAACAAGTTCGACCAGATGGCGGCGATCACGAACTTCATCGTGACCCCGCTGGCCTTCCTCTCGGGCACCTTCTACTCGGTCGAGGCGCTGCCGCCGGGACTCTACCAGGTGACGCATTTCAACCCGGTCTTCTACCTCATCGACGGCGCCCGCTACGGCATGCTGGGGGTCAGCGATTCCCATCCCCTGTTCGGCTTCGTGGTCGCGGTGGGTGCGACAGCGGCGGTCCTGCTGGGGGCGTGGGCGCTGTTCCGGACGGGCTGGCGCCTGAAGGCCTGAGCCGCGCCTCGCGCCAGGCCAGCAGCCCCGCGCCCGCGACGATCACCGCCGCGCCGAGGATCGAGACCACGCCGGGCGCCTCGCCGAAGATGGCGAAGTCGTAGAGCGCGGCAAAGACCAGCGTGCCGTACCAGAAGGGCGAGACGAAGCTCGCGTCCGCCCGCCGGATCGCCTGCAGGAAGCAGACCTGCGCCAGCGCCATGAGCCCGCCGAGGGCCGCCAGTGCCGCCCACTGCCCGGGCGTCGGCATGCGCCAGACCCAGGCGGCTGCGAGCGTGGCGATGCCGACGCCGATCAGGTTGTTGACCAGCAGGATCTGGAACGGCCCCTCGCGCCCCGAAAGACGCTTGATGACGATCATCTCGCAGCCGAGCGCCACCGCCGCCCCGAGCGCCAGCAGCGCCGCCGGGTCGAAGGCCTCGGGCGTGGGGCGCAGCAGGATCATCGCGCCCACCAGCGCGATGCCGGCGGCGGAAAAACGCACCGGGCCGACCTTCTCGCCCAGCACCGGGATCGCCAGCAGCATGGCGACCACGGGGTTGAGAAAGCTGATCGCGGTGGCGTCCGAGAGCGGGATGAAGGCCGCGGCGGCGAACATGAAGCTTACCCCGCCCCAGCCGAAGAAGACCCGTAGCGCATGGGTGCCCCAGGCCGGCCGCGTGAGGCGCGGGCGCATCACGGCGGCGGCGCTGGCAAGGAAGAGGAAGGCGAACACGAATCGGCCCTGGCTGACCTGCAGCGGGTGCAGCGGCGGGCCGAGCGTGTCGGTGCCCAGCATCTTGGCGCAGAGCGTCGTCGCCGCGACGAAGGCCGAGGCGATCAGCGTGAAGGCGGCGGCGAGGGCCGGGTTGGGCGTGGCGGGCGTCATGCGCCTGCCTTGCGACATCGCCGGGGGCTTGGCAAGTCCGGCGCGGGGCGCCGCCCTCGCGGCGGGCCGGGACGCGGGCGCCGGCCATTGCGTATTTGGAAACAAGAAGAAGGGACGGGGGCGTGCCGTGTCCCGGGGTCAGCCGCGCCGTTGCGGGATGACCTGCTGCGCGATGCCGGCGAAGACGAGGTAGACCGAGGTCGTCACGAGGCCCCAGTGCGCCCAGCTTTCGGGGTGGAAGTCGACCCAGGCGGCCCAGCCCGCGAAAAAGGTCCAGGCCAGCGCCAGCGGCAGCGAGAGCGCGCGCCAGCGCGCGGTGCGCACGGGGTGGATGAACTTCAGCGGCAGGAACATGGCCACGGCCAGCACGGCCACCAGCAGGAGGATGAGCCAGAAGGCCGGCTTGATGGCGAAGAGCACGATGACCAGCATGTTCCAGCAGCCGGGGAAGCCGTGGAAGGAGTTGTCGTCGGTCTTCATGCGGCTGTCGGCGAAGTAGAGCGCCGAGGCGAAGGTGATGACGATGATCGCGATCCAGCCGGTCCAGCCGGGCAGCAGGTCGGACTGGAAAAGCGCGAAGGCCGGGATGAAGACGTAGGTCAGGTAGTCGATGATGAGGTCGAGCAGCACGCCGTCGAAGCGCGGGGCGTTGGTCTTGACGTCGTACTTGCGCGCCAGCGGGCCGTCGAAGCCGTCCACGGCGAAGGCCACGACCAGCCAGAGGAACATGATCGACCACTGCTCCTGCGCGGCGGCGAGCAGCGCCAGCATGGCGAAGACCGCGCCGGTGGCGGTCAGCAGGTGGACGAGAAGCGCGCGCGTGCCGAGTGTCATGCCGATGTCATGGCCCATCCGGCGCCGGAGCGCAATCTGCGTCCGGCGCGGGCGTCAGTCGCCGGCCCCGCGCATCAGGGCGGCGAGCGCCGCGAGCTCGGAGCCGATGCCGGTCTCCATCGCCCCGGCAGCGGCGTGGCGGGCCTCGGCGGGCTTGTTCTGGCCGAGCTTCCAGGTGCTCTCGACGCTGTCGATCGCGAGCCGGAAGGGCAGGATCATGCGCAGCAGCCTGTCTCGGGTTTCGGGCTGCATCTTGTTCATGGTCCAGGGCGTCTTGGGCAGACGCACCTCGTAGGCCGCGGACTGGCGGGCGAGCAGGTCCGGCAGGCTTTCGGGCGGCATGGGTTCGAGCCGGCCGGTGAGATGCACCGCGAGGTAGTTCCAGGTCGGCACCTGGTCGGGGCAGAGGCCGTACCAGTCGGGCGAGACGTAGCCGTCCGGCCCGGTCACGGCGAGCCGCGCCGGGGCGCCCTGCCGGGCGGCGCGGCAGATGGGGTTCGAGCGCACGAGGTGCAGTTCGGCCTGCGTGCCATCCGCCGAGAGCAGGACGGGCACGTGGCTGAGGAGTGGCGGGCCCTCGGAGGCGACGGCCAGCGTGCCGAAGGCGCGGTCGCGCGCAAGGGCGAGGGCGGTGTCGCGGTCAGCCTGTCGGAAGGCCGGGTTCGGATGCATCGGCTCAGGCCGTCAGCCGCTGGCCGCTGTGGCCGCGGATCACCGCCGTGACGACGGCGCCCTCGGTCTGCGGCGTGTCGAAGCCGACCTCTGCGAACTGCTCGGTCCGGCCCATGTCGGGGGCTTCCATGAGCACACGGTGGGTCTGCCCCTCCTGCGCCGCGAGGTGACGCTCGACCGCCGCGCGGCCCGCGTCGCGCAGGCGGGCGGCGCGGTGCTTGATCGTGCGGCCGTCGATCTTCTGCGGAATGCGCGCGGCCGGCGTGCCGGGGCGGGCGGAATAGGGGAAGACGTGCAGCCAGGTCAGGTCGCAGTCCTCGACCAGCTTCAGCGAGTTCTCGAAGTGCGCCTCGGTCTCGGTCGGGAAGCCCGCGATGATGTCGGCGCCGAAGGTCATCTCCGGGCGCAGGCGGCGGGCCTCCTCGCAGAAGGCGATGGCGTCGTCGCGCAGGTGGCGGCGCTTCATCCGCTTGAGGATCAGGTCGTCGCCGTGCTGCAGGCTGAGGTGCAGGTGCGGCATCAGGCGCGGCTCGGTCGCGATGGCCTGCATGAGGTTCTCGTCCGCCTCGATGCTGTCGATCGAGGAGATCCGCAGGCGCGGCACGTCGGTGAGCTTCAGCAGCCGCATCACGAGGTCGCCCAGCCGGGGCGTGCCCGGCAGGTCGGCGCCCCAGGAGGTCAGGTCCACGCCGGTCAGCACCACCTCGTTGAAGCCCGACTGCACCAGCCGCTTGACCTGGTCCACCACCACGCCCGCCGGCACCGAGCGCGAGTTGCCGCGGCCGTAGGGGATGATGCAGAAGGTGCAGCGATGGTCGCAGCCGTTCTGCACCTGCACGTAGGCGCGGCTGCGGGTGCCGAAGCCGTCGATCAGGTGGCCCGCCGTCTCGGTGACGGACATGATGTCGTTGACCTGCACCTTCTCGGTCTCGCCGACGAAATCGCCCGCGAGGCCGCGCCAGGTGTCGGGCGACATCTTCTCGGTGTTGCCGATGACCGAGTCGACCTCCTCCATCGCGGCAAAGCTGTCGGGGTCGATCTGGGCCGCGCAGCCGGTCACGATGACGCGGGCGCCCGGATTCTCGCGGCGCAGGCGGCGAATCTCCTGCCGGGCCTTGCGCACGGCTTCCTGCGTCACCGCGCAGGTGTTGACGACCACGGCATCGCCCATGCCCGCGTCCTCCGCGAGGGCCTTCATCGCCTGCGTCTCGTAGGCGTTGAGCCGGCAGCCCAGGGTGGTGAACTTGGGCGCGCTCATGCGAGGGCCTCCAGCCAGGCGGCGGTGAAGCTGCCGTCGAAGACATGCGCGGTCGGGCCGGTCATCCAGACGCCGTCGTCGCGCCAGTCGATCTCGAGCGTGCCGCCGTCGAGATCCACGGTCACGCGCGGGCCGGTCAGCCCGCGCCGCACCGCGGCCACCGCCGTCGCGCAGGAGGAGGAGCCCGAGGCCAGCGTCACGCCGACGCCGCGCTCCCAGACGCGCATGCGCAGGCGATTCTCGCCCGAGAGGCTGGCGACCTGCACGTTGGTGCGGTCCGGGAAGAGCGGGTGGTGTTCGTAGCGGGGGCCGAACTGCGCGAGCGGTACCGTCTCGGCGTCGGCGACGAAGAAGGTGCAGTGCGGGTTGCCCATGCCGGTGGCGGTCGGCGCGCCCTCGATCGGCAGCTCGAGCGTCTCCATCGCCTCGGCCAGCGGGATCTCGGCCCAGTCGGTCTGCGGCTGACCCATGTTGACCGAGGTCAGCCCCTCGCCGGCGTCGCGGGCCTGCAGGGTGCCGCGTTCGGTCACCAGCGCGAGGCGATCGCGGCCGGTCTCCTCCATGAGGAATCGCGCGATGCAGCGGGTGGCGTTGCCGCAGGCCCCGGCGGTCGAGCCGTCTGCGTTGTAGAAGATCAGGCGGGCGTCGCCCGTCCCCTGCGCGGGCGAGATCACTGCGAGCTGGTCGAAGCCAACGCCGCGGTGCCGGTCGGCGATGGCCTCGGCCAGCGCGGGGGTCATGTCGATGTCGCGCGCACGCGCGTCGAGAACCACGAAATCGTTGCCGAGTCCGTGCATCTTCATGAAGGGGAGTCTGTCGCCGCCGCGTGTCATGGCGGGCATATACGCCTGTCGATTGCACCTTTCCAGAGCCAGCGGGCGCTGCGGACGCACGTGACGGGGAAAAGGCGTTTTTTTGGGGTTGACCCCACCCGCCGCTCTTTCTAGAAGCCCCCGCACAGTGGGCCGTTAGCTCAGTTGGTAGAGCAACTGACTTTTAATCAGTGGGTCGCAGGTTCGAATCCTGCACGGCTCACCACTGATCTCGAAATCACAGACCGCCATCGGGTCCAGATTGGGCTCCGTTTCGGCGTGGAATCATTGATCGGCACGGCCTTGCGTGATCCAGTCGCCATGTGACGGAGGCCGCCGATGGGCGACCTTGTCCGGCAGCGCGATACGCATGTGGACCAGCTGCGGCCCTGCTTGCCGAAGACGCATGGGATGCTCGCCAGTCCGGCGTATCAGGGCTCATGAATCCATCGAGGTTCTTGACCGGCTCGTTTATGAGAGTTGATGTGACGGCGGCGAAGGTATCCAGCCCATGCAGACCTGTGCGCGGATCTGAGATCCAGAGACGTGTCGCGTCGCGGAATGGGGCGCCTGACCAATGCGACCGGCCTGGCCATGCTGCCGGGCACAAGACATCACGTTCATCAGTTTCCGGAGGGGGCGACAATGACAGACATGGAAAGGCAGCTGGCAGACCTCGCCGCCGAGGTGACGCGGTTGAAGGATCACGAGGATATTCGCCAGGCGATCTACGCCTACGCGCGCGGCATCGATCGTGGAGATGCCACGCTGCTCGATCCTGCGTTCCACGAGGATGCCGAGGATGACCACGGGAATTTCCGCGGGACAAAGCACGATGCGCTCGCCGCATTCGCGAAAAGCGCGAAAAACCCCGCTGTTTCGTCGTCGGTCCACCACATCGGCAATATCCTGATCGACCTGCGCGGCGACGTGGCAGATGTCGAGACCTACTTCATGGCTTCGCAGCGCCGGGAAGAAGATGGCAAGCACTGGATCCGGATGCGGGTCGGTCGCTATCTCGACCGTTTCGAGAAACGCGATGGCATCTGGCGGGTTGCGAGGCGAAAGGTCATCGATGACTGGAGCAGCCTGGACGAACTGGCTCAGCCGGCTCGCGAGGTCGGTCCGGACAACAATCACGGAACGCGCGGGGCCGACGATCCGTCGCGGGCCGTGACAGGGTTTGCGGATCACCACCGGCATCCCGAAGCCCGTCACCGGGCAGACGCCAGCAACTCGTAGGTGCCCGGACGCCCGGCCGATGGGCCTCGACCCGGGGGTTCGGAACTCCGGGAATGCCCATGACCACCGGGCACGCGTTCACGCGCAATCTCGCGCGTATTCATGAGGGCCTGTCTGCCGCCCGGCCGGGAGCGGGGTCCGGCACGAGATGTCACGCCGGCCGCGTCAAAGCCGTCGCCTGCGACACGCCGCGACTGATGGAGAAGCCCACGGGCGGGAAGGTCGGTGGTTTCCGGCCTTGATCCATGCAGAGCAGCAGCAGGCCTCGATCCGTGGGCCCGATCCAGAACGGCACGCCTAGAAAGTGACCGGTCGCTTGCTTGGCGTGAGCTGGATTTCGTGGCTCCAGCACGTGGGGTCCTGCGCGTGCAGGTAGAAGTAGGCCTCCGCGATCTTCCGCGGATCGATGAGCTGTTCCTCCTCGCCGCCATGCGGCCCCCTGGATGCCGCCCGGGTTCCCGGAGAGTCGATCATTCCGTCTATGATGACGTTGGCGACATGGATCCCGTGCGGGGAATACTCCTCGGTCAGGACCTGGGCGAAGGCGCGCATCAGGACCCTGGGGTAGTACAGGGATTCCCCGGTCCGTCGTTGGCGCCCGCGCAGGCTGTACTGGTTGTTGGTCAGGAAGAAGGACCCGGCCCCTGCCGCCCGCATGGCAGGCAGCACGGCTCGCGCGACGAGGTAGGGACCGCGGCAGGCGAGGTTGATGGCGGTCTCGAAGATCTCCTCGGGAACATGCTCGATCAGTTCGTTCCCGGCCGGCAGCTCGCGGCCGTGGCTGTAGCCGGCATTGTAGATCACCACGTCCGGCGCGCCGTGCGTTTCGACAATCCCGGAGAAGGCCTCGGCAATCGACGCCGGTTGCGCGAGATCGAGGTCCACGACCCGGCAGCGGCCGCCCGCGGCCTCGATGACACCGACCAGGCCTGCAGCGTTCTGTGCGCGGCGCGTCGTGATGATCGTCAGGTAGCCTTCGGCCGCGAACTTCTGTGCGAGAGCCCCGCCCACGCCCCAGCGAAGCCCGGGCGGGAAGGCCTCGTCCGTCACGGCGGCGCCGTGCGCTGTCGCGGTGCTGGCGCCGTCGCCTTGCCACTTCGACGTGGCGCCGATGATGACGGCAACCTTGCTGTCGGTGGCCATGATCTGTCCTCTTCGAGGCCGTCTCCGTCAGTAGCTGACGGAGGGGAGCCAGGTTGAAATGGCAGGGAAGGCGAGCAGCAGGCCCAGCGTCACGGTCTCCATCAGGATGAAGGGAAAGATCCCGCGGAACATCATGCTCGAGTTGACCCTGCGTTCCGAAGCACCGATCACCGCGAAGAGGTTGATGCCGACCGGCGGGGTGATGGCGCCGATCTCGACCAGCTTGACCACGATCACGCCCATCCAGATCGGGTCGAGCCCGAGGCTGGTCGCGACAGGGTAGACGAAGGGAATGGTCATCACGAGCATCGAGATGCCTTCGACGAACATTCCCAGGATCAGGTAGAGCACGACAAGGATGGCCATGAACTGCCAGATGGCCAGGTCGATGGAGGTCACGTAGCCGGAGATCTCGCTGATGAACCCGGAAATCAGCAGAAGACGCGACAGGAACAGGCCGCCGATGATGATGATGAACAGGGCGGCCGACATGACCACGGCTTCCGTCAGCGAGTCCCAGAGGGCCCGCATCTTCATGCGTCCGCGCAGGAGGCTGATGACGAGGGCCCCTCCGGCACCCGCCGCGCCGGCCGTCGACGGGAACATGGCCCCGGAGTAGATGCCGCCCATGACAATGGCCGCGAGCAGGCAGAAGGCCCATATTCCCTTGAGGCTCGAGAGCTTCTCTCGCAGCGTGAAACGCTCCTCGACCGGCGGGGCTGCAGACGGGTTCAGCGTCACCAGGACGAAGATACCCACGAAATAGACGGCGACGGTGAGCAGGCCGGGCAACAGGCCTCCCACCAGCAGCGCGCCCACGCTTTCCTCCGTGAGGATGCCGTAGATCACCATGCCGAGCGACGGGGGAATCAGGGCCGCGAAGGTCCCCGCGGCCGCGATGCAGCCGGCGCTCAGGGAGCCGGAGTAGCGGTATCGCAGCATTTCGGGCAGGGCGATCCGGGTGAAGAGCGTCGCGCTGACGACCGTCGATCCGTTGATCGCGCCAAAGCCGCCGGATGCAAGCGTCGTCGCGTAGTAGAGTCCGCCACGGACCCCCGCATTCCACCTGTAGGCGGCGGAATAGAGCTCCTGCGTGATGCCGGCGCTTGAGGTGAGCGCCCCCATCAGCACGAACATCGGGACCACGACGAAGGCAAAGTCGCTGGCCAGCGCGTAGGGCAGGGATTCCGCGGTCGAAAGCATGAAGGGAAGGCCGGCCGTGAGGGCAAGCCCGGCCATCGCGACCGCGGCCATTGCGATGCCGACCGGAATGCCCGCGGCGATGACGACCAGCAGGATCCCGATGATCAGGAAGCCGTCTGCGAGATTACCCATCGGTGCCGCCTTCCGTGGCTCGTGTCGGATGCCGGATCGTCGAGATCGCAACGACGATCTGGCGGAGGTATTCGGCAACGCTGGTCACGACCATGGCCGCGAAGACGACCTTGATCGGCCAGACCGGGAACCGGATCACCGCTGCGGCGAACTCGCCGTACTCGTAGCTTTCCGTGGCCATCGCGAGCGCCCCTTGCGCGAGAACCAGGAAGACCGCGAGCCCCGTGGCAAGGGCCAGGACACGGCTCAGGCGCTGCAGCAGGCCGGGCATGCGCTCCATAACTAGGTCCACCTCGATGTGGCGGCGCATGCGTTCCACGCGTGGCAGGGCCCCGAAAATCAGGAGAACCAGCAACTCGGCGCTCAGCTCGCGTGCCACGGGGACGGGCTTCAGGAACAGGTAGGTCCCGAGAACATCGGCACTTCCGACAACCGCGAGGAAAAGGATCACCACGGCGGAAATCGCGAGGCATATATCGCCCGCCCGCAGCACGACCGCGTTCAGGGCGTCAGTAAGTCGGACCATGACGGTGAAGTGTCCCGTATCGATGAATCGCGGCGGGCACGAAGCGCCCGCCGCGTCTTGATCAGTTCGAGGCGGACAGGTTGTCGCGCACGACCTGCATCACGGCCTCCGCCTCGGTTCCGGCGCCACGTTCCTCCATCTGGGTGGCCCAGAGTTCGAGGAAATCCGGGGTCGCCTCCTGCAAGGCATCGGGCTCCGTGAATTCGACCAGTTCCAGACCCTTGGACAGCATCTCGTCCCGGGCATCGGCCGCGAAGCTCTCGACTTCGGCGACATCGCGGGCAATCGCGTTCTCGCTGGCTTCGCGGAAGAGGTTCTGCACGTTCTCGTCCAGGCTCTCCCATTTCGCGGCGTTCATGTAGGTCGGGTAGTTGGTGATCGCGCCGAAGCCGGCGTCGACGTAGTAGTCCGCGACCTCGTAGAGGTTGTAGTTGAGCGAGAAGTCGTCCGCCGCGTAGGCGCAGTCGACGGCGCCGCGCTGGATCCCTTCGTATTGCTCGGTGGCCGTGGTCACGACACCTGTGGCCCCCAGCGACGACCACATCTGCGGGACGTATTCGCCGTAGGCGCGGATGCGCGTTCCGGGGAAGTCCGACATGGACGCGATCTTCTTGCTGCAGACGATGTGGTAGACGGGCAGGCTGGTCCAGAACATCGGAACCAGGTTGTTCTGCGCATTCTCGGCCTGCACCTCCGGCGTGGCATCCAGGGCGTGGGCAACGCGCGAGACGGCCGCCACGTCGGGGTAGACATTCGGCAGCTGCGTCACGCCGGTCAACGGCATCTGCGACGGGAAATAGGCGGGGGACAGCGACCCGAGGTCCACTGCGCCGCTCGACAGAAGGCTCAGCATCTCGGTGGCCTTGCCCATCGACTCGGACCAGAAGATCTCGATGCTGATGTTGCCGCCGCTCTTCTCGTTGATCTCGTCGGCCCATTGCTGGACGTTCTGCGACTGGACTGTCGTCTGCGACACGGCATTGTTGCAGAAAGGCGGCTTGAGGCGTGACTTCCCCTTTCCCCTTTAGTTTCAGGCCACGCGGACGATCTCGGCGGTGCCGAGGGCATTAAAGCGATTGATAAGGGCGACCCGGATGTGGATTTCGGCGGTTTGCCGATCAGGATCCCGTGCGGCGATGCGCTCGCCGAAGGCCTTCAGGCATCGCATCCTGGCCTCCACGCGGCTGCGGGCGTGGTATCCCGTCCACCGTTTCCAGAACGCCCGACCGTAGTGACGTGTGGCGCGCAGGGTTTCGTTGCGGGCCCGGGCGGCTGGGCAATCATCCTTCCACGGTCGGCCATTCTTGCGGATCGGGATGATCGCCGTGCCACCGCGTGCGTTGATGGCACCGTGGCAGCGGCGGGTATCGTAGGCGCCATCCGCGGTCACGGTGCCGATGTCCTCGTCCTCGGGGATCTGGTCGAGCAGGTCCGGCAGGACGGGGCTGTCGCCGTCCCGGCTGGGGGTGAACTCGACCGCGCGGATGTCGGATGTGGCGGTGTCCATCGCCAGATGCACCTTGCGCCATTGGCGTCGCCCCTGAACACCGTGCTTGCGGGCCTGCCACTCGCCATCGCCGAGGAACTTGATGCCGGTGCTATCCACCAGCAGGTTCAGCGGCCCGCCAGCACGGCGATAGGGGATCTGCACCTTCAGGGTCTTCTGCCTCCGGCTCAAGGTCGAATAGTCCGGAACGGGCCAGTCCAGCCCCGCGAGACGCAGCAGACTGGCGACCAGCCCGGCGGTCTGCCTGAGCGGCAGCTTGAACAGCACCTTGATCGACAGGCAGAACTGGATCGCCGCATTCGAGAACACCGGCGGGCGCCCAGGGCGGCCCTCATGCGGCGCGTGCCAGACCATCTCCTTGTCCAGCCAGATCAGCAAAGACCCGCGCTTGCGGAGCGCAGCGTTGTAGGCGGACCAGTTCGTCGTGCGGTAGCGGGCGGGCTTGGGCTTGCTCATGCTGCTCGTCTAATCGCATGGATTCCCGATGTGAATCCTTCACCCGCTGAGTTCTGCAACAACGCCCTGCGACACCGGCATCGCGTAGCGCAATGTCATTTCCGGGTAGTCCTGGGCGAAAGCCGGAACGGCCGGCACCGTCAGGGCGACAAGGAATGCTGCTTTGCGAATAGTCATGTTTCTCCTCCCTCTGCGAAACAGGCGCGGCCCTCTCGTGAGGAAATCGGTAACCATTTGAAATAAGGAACGTTTCCGAAATTCCGCTCGCTTAGCTGAGCGTCGGGCGGGCGGGGAGTCAACTGTCCCGGCGGCCGGAGGGAAGGGAGCTATGGGAACCATAGGGGGCGCCGATGCTGCAACCATGTGGCCGGCGGTTGCGGGCGCACAGGGTTTCCGGAAATTCCTGCGGCTTGACGCCAATGCGGGAGGGCCGGGGCGGGTGGTGACCAGCCCCGGCGCCGGAAAGTCCGTAGCTCACTCGTGCCGGCCGGAACCGGCGGCAGGCCCCGCCCTCTCCAGCGGTGGCGGGGTGCGCCTTACTGTGCGACAGCCCGCCCGGTCGCGGCCTCTTCGGCCTCGAGGGCACGGCGCGCCGCGGTCCAGCCGGCGACGTGGTGCGCGCGCAGCAGCTCCCGCAGCAGCGGCCCCTCGCGGCGGATCAGCGCGTCGCGGATCTGCTCGTGCTCGTGCACGGCCCGCGTCCAGCGCGCCTCGTCGCGGTTGCCGGCAAATCGGAAGCGCCGGATGCGGGCGCATTCCTCGGCATAGACGCGCGAGAGCGCGGGATTGTGCGCGGCGTCGATGATCTTCTGGTGGATGTCCTGGTTGATGTGGAAATAGGTCATCAACTCGCCCGCCTCGAAGGCCGCCACCATGCGATCGTGCAGATCCGAGATTTCCGCGATCTCCGCCTCGGTCGCGCGCTCGGCGGCCCGCTCGGCGCCGATGCTCTCGAGGCCGATCAGCACCTCGATCGAGGCCTCGACATCGTCCATCGTGAAGACCACGACCGTCGCCCCGACGTTGGGCCGGATCGAGATCAGCCCCTCGCGTTCGAGGATCTTGAAGGCTTCGCGCAGCGGCGTGCGGGAAATGTTCAGCTGCTCGACCAGCACGCGCTCGTTGATTCGGCTGCCCGGTTCGAGCTGGCCGCTGGTGATCATGTCGCGCACGCGTTCGGTCACGAAGGCGGACCGGGTGCCGCGCGGCGCCTCGAGGGTGGGGGTGTCGGCAGTCATGTCCCTGAATTGCATGCAATGTCCGCCAGCAGCAACAGGAAACGCCCGAAGGGATTTGACAGAGCCAATATTGCATGCAATTAATCCCGAAATTCATCGGAAGGCTGCCTCTGGTGCGGAAAATCCCGCGCATTGCATGCAAGCCGACCGATCCGCGGAGAGGGCACGGGAGAGGACATGAACCACCACGGTTACTTCGGACGGGGCGACAGGACGGTCGAGTGCTGCATCATCGGCACCGGCGGCTTCGGACGCAGCTTCCTCGCGCAGGGCCTTGTCGTGCCCGGTCTCTCGGTGCGGGTCGCCGTCGACGTCGAGGCCGCCATCGCCGCCGCAAGCCTGCGCTCGGTGGGCATCGCCGAGGCCGACATCCGCGAGTGTCACACGCCCGAGGAGGCGCACCGCGCCTGGGAGGCCGGCGCCTTCATCGCCACCGGCCGCTACGAGACGGTCGCGGCCCTGCCGGTCGCGGTCGTCGTCGAGGCGACGGGCAACCCCGAGGTCGGCGCCCACCACGCGGCCAGGGCCATCGAGGCCGGCTGCCACGTGGCGATGGTCTCCAAGGAGGTCGACAGCGTTGCGGGACCGGGCCTCGCCGACATGGCGCGCGAGGCGGGTGTCATCGTCTCGCCCGTGGACGGCGATCAGCCCAGCCTGCTCATCGGTCTCGTGACCTGGGCCGAGGTGCTGGGCCTCGAGATCGTCTGCGCGGGCAAGTCCAGCGAGTACGACTTCGTCTACGACCCGGAAACTGGCACCATCGACTGCAACGGCACGGTCCACGAGGTGCCGGGCTTTGCCGGTCTCGAACGGCTCGGCGATGCCGCCGTGCCCGACATGGTGGCCCGCCGGTCCGAAGCCACCGCCGCGCTGCCGCAGCGCGCGGTGCCGGACCTCTGCGAGATGACCATCGTCGCCAACTCCTGCGGCATGCTGCCGGACCGCCCCGACCTGCATTGCCCCATCGCCCGCATCGACGAGGTGCCCTCGATCCTCTGCGAGGCGGCTGATGGCGGCATCCTCTCGCAGGCGGGCGTGCTCGACGTCTTCCACTGCCTGCGGGCCCCGGGCGAGATCAGCTTCGCCGGCGGCGTCTTCGTCGTCGTCCGCTGCCGTCACGAGGAAACCTGGGACCTGCTGCGCGGCAAGGGCCACGTGCTCAGCCGCGACGGCAAGACGGCCATGGTCTACATCCCGCGCCACCTGCTGGGCATGGAGGCGGCCACCACCGTCTTCGAGATGGCCCTGCGCGGCGTCTCCTCGGGGGCCGAACGCCCCGGCCATCACGTCGACCTCGTCGCCGTGGCCGACCGCGACTTTCCCGCGGGCGCCCGGCTCGACATGGGCGGCCATCACCACTCCATCGACGGCGTCTCGTCGCGGATGGTGCCCGGCGCGCCGCTCACGCCGCAAGGCCCGGCCCCGTTCTACATCGCGTCGAACCGGGTGCTTGCCCGCGACGTGCAGGCGGCCGAGCCGATCCGCATGAGCGATCTCGTGCTTGACGAGGACAGCGAATTGCTGCGCCTGCGGCACGAACAGGATCGGCGTCTCGCCGACCGCAAGCTGACCGCCTGAGGCAGCCAGACCCATGCATCGGGGCGCAGGAGGCGCCCCGGTTCAAGCCACCACATGCATCAGACCCTAGGGAGGATACCCATGCATAAGACCCTTCGCCACATCACGGCCGCCCCGGCGCTCGTCGCGCTCATGATCGCGGCCCCGGCCCTCGCGCAGGACACCGAGTTCAGCCCCTCCAGCATGACCGCCTTCGTCGCGGCCGGCGCCGGCGGCGGCACCGACAACTTCACCCGCACCGTGCAGCCGATGCTCGAAGAGCGGCTGGGCACCAACATCACCGTCATCAACCTGCCGTCGGCCTCCGGCGCGCTGGCGCACCAGCGCACCGCGCAGAGCGAGCCCAACGGCGAGTCGCTCGACTTCGCCTCCTCGACCTTCATCACCAGCCGCGCGGCGGGCCAGAACCCCATCGGCCTCGAGCAGCTGACGCCGGTCGCCCGGATGCAGTCGGACGTGCTGACGCTCGTCGTGAACCCCGAGAAGTACGAGACCTTCGAGGACTTCCGCGCCTACGCCGAGGCAAACCCGGGCGAGGTCGTGATCGGCGGCACCCACGCGGCCAGCGTCGACCGGATGGCCTTCCTCGCGCTGAACGAGGCGACGGGCTTTGACCTGAACTTCATCCCCTACGACAACGAAGGCGCCGCCTCGGCCAACCTGCTGAGCGGCAACATCGACGGGATGTTCAACGAGATCAGCGCGATCCAGGGCTACATGGAATCGGGCGAGATGAAGCCGGTGCTGGCGCTTGCGGACGAACGTCTCGAGGCCTATCCCGACATGCCGACCACCGTCGAGAACGGCTGGGAGTTCACCTTCGGCAACGAGCGGGGCGTCTTCATCAATGCCGAGACCGATCCCGAGATCATCGCCGCCATCGAAGCCGCCTTCGAGGACGTCTTCAACTCCGAAGACTACCAGGCCTATGCCGCCAAGGCGAACCTCGACGTCCGCTCCGGCTGGCTCGGCAGCGAGGATTACCGCAAGGTGCTTGAAGAGAACCTCGCGTTCTTCGAAGAGTTGCTGGCCGACCAGTAATCGGCACAAGCGGGCCGCCCGGAGCGCGCAAGCGCCCCGGGCGGCTTCGCGCACGGACCCGGTGTGGCCAGCCCGAGCATTGGAAAGGCGGCTTTCGACATGACGGCACGACTCTACTCATTCGTCGCGGCCTCGGCGCTGGCCGGGCTGCTGTTCCTCTGGCTCGCGCTTCAGCTGCCGGGCGGCGCAGAGGTCACCACGCTGATCGGACCGCGCACCTGGCCGCTGCTGATCCTCGTCATCATGCTGGCGCTGGTGGTCCTGATGCTCGTCCTGCTCGTGACCCGCGGGCCCGGACAATTCGTCACGAAGGACGATGGCGACACGCCGCAGGAAGAGATCGCGGACGAGGCCGTGCAACGCGACGACGCGAGCGGCTTCACCTACCGCCACCTCGGCATGCTCGTCGCGACCATCGCCTATACCGTGGTGATGGACTACACCGGCTACCTGATCGCCACGGCGGTCTTCGCTGCCATCGCGAACGTGATCCTCGGCGAGCGCAAGCCGCTCAGGATCCTTCTGACCACCTGTGTCGCTGTCGCGCTCGTGGCCGTGGTCTTCGACCGGCTGCTGAACATCCCGCTGCCCTGACGCCCCCCGTCGCGGGCGCCCCCGAAAGGACGCGCAATGATTGAAGACCTCATCGGCGGCTTCGGCGTCGTGCTGCAGCCGATCAACCTGCTGATCCTCGCCTCGGCCGTGCTGATCGGCTTCGTCGGCGGCGCGCTGCCCGGCATCAGCGGCGTGATCCTCGTCGTCATCCTGCTGCCGGTCACTTACTCCATGGAGCCCACCGGGGCCTTCATGCTGCTGACCGCCATCTACGCCTCCAGCGTCTTTTCCGGCCTCATAACGGCGATCCTCTACCGCGCGCCGGGCACGCCCGAGGCGGTGATGACCGCGCTCGACGGCTACCCGATGACCCAGAAGGGCGAGGCCGGCAAGGCGCTCGGCGTCGGCATCCTGTCCTCGGCCGTGGGCGGCATGCTCGGCACCGTCGTGCTGATCGTGGCGACACCGCTGCTGGCCGACATCGCGCTGCAATTCTCCTCGCCCGAGTTCTTCGCGCTGGCCGTGCTGGGCCTGACCGTCGTGGCCTCGCTGGGCGGCAACCTGCTGCTGGGCCTCATCGGGGTCTGCATCGGCCTCGTGATCGCCTCCGTCGGGCTCGACCCGCTGACCGGCGCGACCCGCTTCACCTTTGGCAGCCTGCACCTGATGAGCGGCATCAACCTGATCCCCGTCATCATCGGCCTCTTCGCCGTCTCCGAGGTGCTCAAGCGCAGCCAGGAAGGCGACATCCACCTCGCCACCAAGAAATTCACCATCCGCATCTTCGACTGGCCGATCATCCGCCGGATCCGCATGACCGTCATGCGCTCGTCGCTCCTCGGGACGGCCATCGGCATCCTGCCCGGCATCGGCGCCTCGACCGCCGCCATGGTCGCCTACAGCGAGACCGTCCGCTGGTCGAAGGACCGCAAGAGCTTCGGCAAGGGCGCGCCCGAGGGTGTCGCCGCCCCCGAGGCCGCGAACAACGCCGCCGCCATGGGCGCGCTGGTGCCGCTCTTCGCGCTCGGCATCCCGGGCTCCGGCACGACGGCGATCATCCTCGGCGCCTTCATCGTGCACGGCCTGACGCCCGGGCCGACCTTCATGACCGGCAACAGCGACCTGATCTACGCGGTTTTCGTTGGCCTGCTGATCGTCAACATCCTGATCCTCGTCTTTTCGCGGCCCTTCATCGCGATCCTGTCCAAGCTGCTCGACGTGCCCTACTCGGTGCTCGGCCCGGTCATCGTGATCTGCTGCATCGTCGGCACCTACTCGGTCCAGAACTCGATGATGGACGTCTGGCTGATGCTGGGCTTCGGCGTGGCGGGCTTCCTTCTGGAAAAGATCGGCTTCCCGCTGGTCTCGATCATCCTCGGCGTCGTGCTCGGCCCCATCGCGGAAAGCGAGCTGCGCCGCTCGCTGGCCATGACGCGGGGCGACCCCTCCGTCTTCTGGACGCGCCCGATCAGCGCCATCCTGCTGGCGATTGCCATCGCGCTCGTGGTCATGACCGTGGTGATGCCGCTGCTGCGCCGCCGCAAGGCCCGCAAGGACGCGCTGCGCGATGCCTGAGACCACACCCACGGACAACCCCGGAGACCACGCATGAAGCTCGGCTGCATCGGTGACGATTTCACCGGCTCCTCCGACCTCGCCAACAACCTCGCCAAGGAGGGGATGCGGGTCACCCAGTTCACCGGCGTCCCCGAGGGCCCCGCGCCCGCCGACATCGACGCCGGCGTGGTCGCGCTCAAGTCGCGCACCATTCCCGCCGCCGAGGCGGTGCGCCTCTCGCTCGAGGCGCTGGACTGGCTGCGCGCGCAGGGCTGCGAGCAATTCTTCTTCAAGTACTGCTCGACCTTCGATTCCACGCCCGAGGGCAACATCGGCCCGGTCATCGACGCGCTGCTCGACCGGCTCGGCACCGAGACGGCCATCGTCTGCCCCGCCTTCCCGGCGACCGGGCGCTCGGTCTACCAGGGGCATCTCTTCGTGAACGACGCGCTGCTGTCGGAGTCGGGCATGGAGAGCCATCCGCTGACCCCGATGACCGACCCTGACATCCGCCGCGTCCTCGCGCGGCAGACCCGCCGGGCCGTCGGCCATGTCGCGGCGCCCACCGTCTTCGAGGGGGCCGAGGCCATCGCCAAGGCGCTCGCGGCCGAGGCCGGGGCAGGGCGCCCGCTGACCGTGGTCGACGCGATCCGCGACGAGGACCTGCGCGAGATCGGCCGCGCCGCCCGCGGCCTGACCCTCATCACGGGCGGCTCCGGCGTGGCGCTTGGCCTTCCCGCGAACCTGCTCGAGCCGGGCCGGGCCGCGCCCCCCTCCGAGACCTGGACGGGTCTCGAGGGCCCCGCCGCGCTGATCGCGGGCTCCGCCTCGCGCATGACCCGCGCGCAGATCAAACGCTGGGCCGAAAGCAACCCGGCCCGCGAGATCACCGCCGACGACGTCATGGAAGAGCGCGTCACCCCTGCGGAGGCCGCGCGCGCGGCGCTCGACGCCGAGGGCACGATGCTGCTCTATTCCTCCGCCGATCCCGAGACGGTTAAGGCTGCGCAGGACCGCTATGGCCGCGAGATCGTCGCCGGCCGTCTCGAGGCCTTCTTCGCGGAAACCGCCCGGGCGCTCGTCGGTGGGCGGCGTGACGCGCCTCGTCACCGCCGGGGGCGAGACCTCGGGCGCCGTGGTCGAGGGGCTGGGCATCACCGCCCTGCGCATCGGCCCCGAGATCGCCCCCGGCGTGCCCGCCGTCGCCGCCGAGGGCCGGGACCTGGTGCTGGCCCTCAAGTCCGGCAATTTCGGCGACGAGGACTTTTTCGCCAAGGCCCTCGCGACCCTCGCGGGGCGGACATGAGCGACATCACCAACCTGCGCGAGGACGTCTGCCGCTTTGCCGGTGCCCTGCACGCGCGCGGCCTGACGCATGGCTCGACCGGCAACATCTCGGTGCGCACGCCCGACGGCGGGCTGCTGGTCACGCCCACGGGCTCGTCCTTCATGACGCTCGACCCGGCGCGGCTCAGCCGGTTCGACGCCGACCTCAACCACGTCGAGGGCGACAGGCCCACCAAGGAAATGCCCCTGCACCGCGCCTTCTACGAGACGCGCAGCACCGCCGGGGCCATCGTGCACCTGCATTCGTGCCATTCCGTTGCGCTGTCGATGATGCCCGAGGTCGATCCCGACGACTTCCTGCCGCACCTGACGCCCTATCCGATCATGCAGCTCGGCCGGGTCAAGCTGCTGCCCTACTACATGCCCGGCGACGCGGCCATCGGCGACGCGATCCGCGGTCTCGCGGGTAAGCGGTCGGCGGTCATGCTGGCCAACCACGGCCCCGTGGTGGCGGGCAAGTCGCTCGAGGCGGCCGTCTATGCCATCGAGGAGCTCGAGGCCGGCGCGCGGCTCGCGATGATGACCCGGGGCCTCTCGCCCCGGGCCCTGACCGAGGCCGACGTCTCGGCCCTGGTGACAAAGTTCGACGTCGCCTGGGACGACTGACACCGGCCCGCCGGCACCGCACATCAGCCTTGGCGACCCAGGGTGCCCGGTCCGCACACATTGTCCCGCGGGAGGCTCGCCCTCCCGCGGTTCTCTTGCTGCTGAAAATTTCCACAAAACGTTGACGTAACGTGAATTTCTCGTAGGGTGACAACCACGGGTTGATATTTCCGCCCGGGCGCCCGCCACGGGTGTCTTGATTGTTGAAGAGGACAGGGATTCGACGGTCTTGCCGGGAGGGCTCGCCGCGGGACCGTCCGACCAGAACAGGCACAAAAATCATGTCCGAACCGTTTGTTGGCCAGATCTATCTCGTAGGCTACGACTTTGCACAAAGGGGCTTTGCCCTCTGCCAGGGCCAGCTGATGCCCATCTCCCAGAACAGCGCCCTCTTTTCCCTGCTGGGAACCAACTATGGCGGCGACGGCCGGACCACCTTCGGGCTGCCGGACCTCGCCGGCCGGACCGCCATCGGCCAGGGCCACGGAGCGGGCCTGTCCCTGCGCACCATCGGGCAGAAGGGCGGAACGGAAAGCACGACGCTCGGTGTGCAGAACATGCCCTCGCACACGCACCAGGCGAGCCTCATGGCCGAGACCGGAGCGGCGACGGAAACCAACCCGACGGGCAATCTTCTCGGCCTCGCGCAGGTCTATTCCCCGCCCGGCGAGGCGCCCAACCGCGAGATGGCCTCCGACGCGATCTCGGTCGGCAACACGGGCGGACAGCAGCCCTTCGACCACATGCCGCCCTATCTCGTGCTGAACTACGAGATCGCCCTGCAGGGCATCTACCCGTCGCGCAGCTGACGCGGCCCTTCGACGCCAGACCGGGGCCGCCGATGCTCGATCACCACCGCAGGCAGATCGCCTTCCGGGTCATCCACGACACCGACCGTGCCTTTCTCCGGCAGGTCTACGCGGCGACGCGCGAATGGGAGTTCACGCTCACTGTCTGGCCCGAGGACGAGAAGCGCGATTTCCTGCAACGTCAGTTCGAGGCGCAGGACCTGCACTACGCCCGCGCCTTTCCCGGTGCCGTCCGGCGGATCATCACGCTGGACGGCACCGACATCGGGCGGCTCTACATCGACCGCCGGGACGAGGTGCTGCACATCATCGAGCTGTCGCTCCTGCCCGCCTGGCAGCGGCGCGGGATCGGCACCGACATCCTGCGCAGCCTCCTGAACGAGGCGCACGGCGGCAAGGTGCCGGTCCGGCTCAAGGTCGAACGCACCAGCCCCGCACTGCGGCTCTACCAGCGCCACGGGTTCCGGCAGACCGGCTCCGAGGGGCATCACCTGTCGCTGGAATGGCGGCCCGACACGCGCCCGCGCGAGCTATGACCGCGCGGGTCAGTTGAACAGGGCCTCGTAGAGCATGCAGTCGTCATCCTGCCGGAACGGCGAGAGGAACAGCACGAGGCGGCCGAGCGCGGGATGTGCCAGTTCGACCGTGTCGCTGACCAGCACCGGCGCGACCGGCCCCTCGAAGGTCAGCGCAAAGGCCTGCCGGGCGGGCAACACGCTCCCGTCGATCTCGACCCGCTTGTCGCGCACGTCCGAGCGGTCGAAGCGCTTGACGTTGTCCAGCACGAGCGGAACCGGGCCGGCGACGCTCTCGACCCGAAAGGTGTCTCCGACGTAGGGGGCGAAGTCCTCGGCCGAGGCGGTGATCGGGTCGATGGTCATGGCAGGCGGTCCGTCCTGATGCACGCGGACCGAAACGCGGCCGCTGAGGCGGATCGAAACACACCATGCCGCGCGCGACAACATTTGTTCAATCATGAGTGGAAATGAATCGATTCAATTCCCGCCATAGAGTAGCGTGACCCCGTATCAGTGGAGGAGGATCACATGGCCACGTACTCAGGAACCGCGCATTTCTACCAGAACGGAAATCTCATCCTGTCCAATTTCGTGAGTGGCGAAGTCATTTCCGACGACGGCGGCGATTCCGTTTTCACGCCCGGCGAAGTCGTGGACGACACGGCGAATACGTTCGTGGGCACCGGAACATTTGTCGGCACCATCGACATCAACGGATTCGATTATCCGATCTTCAGCGAGGCGGACAGCGGCGGCACGCTGGGCGACGTGGTTCTCTACGTGGTGACTCCCGCCGGGTTCGACACGTCGAACCTGCCCTCCGATCTCGGCGCGGCGACCGCCTCGTCGCTGACCGAGTGCTTCCTGACCGGCACGCGCATCGCCACGCCCTCTGGCGAGACCGAGGTCGAAAAGCTGCGCATCGGCGACGAGATCCTGACCGCCGAGGGCAACACGGTGCCGGTGCGCTGGATCGGGCGGCAGCGCGTGGTCTGCGCCTTCGCGCCGGCGGAGCGTCTGATGCCGGTGCGCATCCGCGCCGGCGCGCTGGGCGACGGCCTGCCGCGTCGCGACCTGCGGGTGACGGCGGATCACGCCCTTCTGGTCGACGGCCTGCTGGTGAACGCCTCGGCGCTGGTCAACGGCGCGGGCATCGACTGGGTGCCGCTCTCCGAGTTGGGGGCAAGCTACACCGTCTACCACGTCGAGACCGAGGCGCATGACCTGATCCTGGCCGAGGGCACCGCTGCCGAGACCTACATCGACTACGTGGCGCGGCGCAGCTTTGACAATCACGAAGAGTATCGCGCGCTCTACGGCGAAGAGACGACCATCGCGGAAATGCCGCTCCCGCGTATCTCGGCGGCCCGTCTCCTGCCGCCCGCGCTGCGCGCACGGCTTGCCGGGCGGTCGGCCGCCTGATCCCTCCCGCGCCGGGCCCCTGTTCGGCGCGGTCTCCCGAACACGCGCTCCCTCGCAGCCCGCGCCCGCCCCCGGCGGACGCGGGTTTCCTCTGTCCGGTCACTGCGAGAGTTGCGCCTCGGCCCGGTAGATCGTGGTCGTCCAGTTGCGGGTGAAGCCAAGGCCCGGGTTGTCCGGGTGTTCGCTCTCGAGGGGCAGGTTCGTGTTCAGGTGGCTCGTCAGGTAGATGCTGCGCTCGGTCGCGGGCAGGTAGCCCTGGCCGTCGACGTGTCCGTCCTGGAATCGCTGCGCGAGAAAGCCCGGCGGGATCGTCTGGTACTCCATCGACACCCGCACCCGGTCGGGCGCCGCGCTGCCCTCGGGCAGGGTGACGCGATAGCTGATGCGGTCCGCCCCGGCGAGGGTCGGATCATTGTAGTAGGGGTCGCCGTCTATGGCGCTGCCGACGGTCAGCGGCTCCAGTTGCGGCGCCGTCGCATAGGCGGCCGTGCACCGCGCGATGCCGAAGATCTCGGGCCCCGCGCCCGGGTCGGCCGCGCAGTCCAGCGCTGCGGGCAGGGTGAAACCCTTCGGCAGCAGGCGGTTGTCCTTGGCGTCGTGGAACAGCGCCAGCGTGCGCGAGGTCAGCGTGCCGGTGTCGTCCACCGCCTGCACCTCGTAGATCTGCACCTGCGAGGGGTCGGTCACCACCGCGTGGTGCGGCTGCAGGTTCGCCGGCTTGCCCATCGGCGTCTCGCTCGGCAGCAGGTTCCAGCTGCCGTCCGCCGCCTCGGTGCAGGTGCCCGCGCAGATCGCGCCATAGGGATTGGTCTCGCCCGAGATCCACAGCCGGTTGCCCGCCGCGTCCAGAACCTCGAAGCGCAGGAACCCGCGCCGGAACCCCGCGCCCGAGGGGAACTTGTGCCCGGCGTTGTTGGTCACCATCAGGTCCGCCTCGACCGTGCCCCCGGCGACCGAGGTCGACAGGATCTCGATCTCGACCGCCGCCTGCGGGTCGGGCGTCAGGCTGTCGGGCCGCAGCCCGTTGCCGTTGGCCTGGCTGGTCGCCTGCTCCACGATCGCCATCTGCCCGTTGAGCAGGTAGTTCTGGATCACCGCCATTTCCTCGCCCATCGAGGTTGTGGCGAAGTCGGGCGCGTTGTCGTCGTAGCGCGAGACGCCCAGCACCTCGGGGAACTGCACGAACATCTCGAAGACCGGCAGGTTGATCCCCATCAGCCGATGCCGGCGGTAGGTCTTGGGCGTCAGCCCCGGCGTCGACTGCGCCATGATCGCTCCGTGGTCCGAGGGATCGTCGGCGTTCGTCACCAGCGGCATGTGGCAGCCCTGGCAGGTGCTCCCGTTGTCCTGCTCGCTGGCGAAGGAGCTGTTGATCCACTCGAGGTAGGTCGCCTGCTCGTAGCCCAGCGTCACGCAGGGATCGGTCAGCGGATTGCCGTAGCGGTCCTCGGTCGAGCCCTGGAAATTCTCGATGTCTTCGGTGCAGGCCTTCGGGCGATCCCAGTACTTGTACTGTTTGCCGAATGTCTCGTCGTCCGGCAGGGGGCCGCCGGGCTTGAAGGCCGTCGGGATCTCTGGGACGATCAGCACGTGGCAGGCGCCGCAGATCACCGACTGCCTCAGGTAGCTGACGTCGTTCTCGGTATCCAGGGCCTGCGCGATGGCCAGCCCGTCGTCCTCCATCATCGGCACGGCATCGAGGTCGGAGACCGGGTCCGGCACCATGATGTTGTCCATGTCGTAGTCGAAGGTGGCGGTGAACTCGTGCTGCAACGGCAGCTTCTGCTCCGATGGCTGCCGCAGGTGCACGTCGTAGCGGTTGGGGCCGTAGAACACGTCGAAGCTCTCGGCATCCGGCCCGGGCGTCCACTGCCCGGCGCCGCCCTCCGGCCCGATGCGGTGACACGTCTCGCAGGAGACACCGTCCCGCGCGAGCGCGCCGTATTTCGCGTAGAGCTCGGGGTGATCGCCCACGGTCTTGCCCTCGATGGGCGCGCAGCTGTCGGTGAAGGGAAAGGGCTTGCCGCGCTCCGCGTCCGACAGGATGCCCGGCAGCGTGGCGTAGAAGATGTCGGTGCAGAACGGCGTATCCACCCCGTGGTCGTCCCCGATCTGCCGCTCGCCCATCTCGCCGTGGCAGCTGAAGCAGACGTCCTGGATGACGTTCGGATCGGCATAGGGATGCTGGTTCGTCTCGGTCTCGATCTGCGCCTGCCAGATCGGGTCGCGCGTCGCCAGCCGCATGATCGTGGCGTTCCAGTCGCCGTATTGCGACCAGTTGGCGAGCCATGTCTCGTGCTCGTCCTTCGAGTAGTACATCATCTCGGGCAGCCCGCCGCCCTCGACGTAGAGCGCGCTGTCGTGACAGGCTTGGCAGAACTCGCCGGTCGAGAAGTCGTTCTCGCAGACCAGCGGGTAGCCCTGCGGCGGATACCCCGGATCGCCCGGGTCGCAGTTGGCCGGATTGCCCGGCGTCTCGCGCGCCACCATCTCGAGCGAGGTGTCTCCGGCGCTCTGCGGCGGGAACCAGACCACGTCCTGCCGGCCCAGCAGCGGCAGCTGCGGGCCCTCGGAGAGGTAGGTGCGGTTGAAGAAGTCGATGAACCCCTGCGCGGCATCGCCCTTCTCGGGCAGGGGCTGGCTGGGCGTGTCGCCGGTCTGGAAGACCGGCGGCGGAACGGTCCGCCCGTCGTTGGCCAGCGCCGGGGCGGCCACGGCGACGGGCAGGGCGAAAAGTGCGAGCTTCAGCGTGCGCCGGGTCATGAGGTTGCGTCCTTTGCCGGTTCGGTGGTGACGGTCTGCGAGGCGCCCTGGCGGCGCGCCCAGAAGGGATGATCGGGCCAGCGCCGCTCCATGCCGTAGACCCGCGCGTGCTCGCGCAGGTAGCGCTGCCGCGCCTCGGCGCGCATGCGCCGGTACTGTGCCGGCGGTCCGGCGCGGTCGCCCTGTTCCAGCGCCTGCCGGATCACCGTGCCCGCCAGCTCGCCCGACTGCAGCGCGTGGAACAGCCCCTGCGAGGACAGCGGATCGTGGGCCTGCCCCGCATCGCCGACGGCCAGCAGACCCTCGGGCAGGTCGTGCGCCTGCGCCCCGCCCGCGGGCGCGCCGCGGATATCCTGCGCCTCGGCGGCATGACCGCCCGCGGCGAGAAAGTCGCGCAGCCCCGGCGCCTCGGCCAGCAGGTGCAGGAGACCGGCGCGCGTGGCGGCCTGTCGCGCCTCGGGCAGGTCGCGGTCGGTGTGCAGCACCACCACGCGCCGCCCGGGCCGGTCGGGCACCGCGTTGCTGTACCACCAGCCGAAGCGGCAGGCCTCGATCCGGGTGAACCCGTCGTCGTCCGGGCGCTCGGTGCGGAAGTCCAGCGAATAGGCGAAAAGCCCGTCGTCCTGCGCGCAGCCAAGGTCCAACCGGCGCGCCAGCGCGGCCCGCCGCCCGGAGGCATCCACCACGAAAGGCGCCGAGACCCCGGTCCCGTCCTCCAGCACCACGCGCCAGCCCCCGTACGGCGTGGGCGTGCAGGCCGCCAATCGCGCGCCCGTCACCAGTTCGGCCCCCGCCGCCCGGGCGGCATTGCGCAGCGCGGCGTCGAACCCGCCACGATCCACGCAGGTGCCGCAGCCCTCCGGCGCGAAGAAGAAATCCTGCACCTGCGGCGCCGCACCGCCCCAGGCCGAGACGTTGCCCCGGCTCTCGCGGCAGTAATCCGCGTCGGCCCAGCCCGGCCCCAGCAACCGGACAAGGCTGCTCTTCGCGGCCGGCGGCAGCGTCTCGGGAAAGCCCGCTGGCGGCGCCGCCGCGCGGCGTTCCACGACCCGCACGCGCAGCCCCGCCCGCGCCAAGGTGATCGCCGTGGCCGCACCGGCGGGACCGGCGCCAAGGACGATGGCGTCACGCGTCGTCATCGGTCTCGGCAAGCTCTGTCGGGCAGGCCACGGGCTTGGGGTTTTCCGGCGGCGCGTTCAGGCTCGGGTCGCGCTCGAACTCCTCGTAGACGACCGAGCCGTTCTGCATGACGAAGCCGCCGCCCTCGGCCTTGACCGGCAGCACCATGCCCAGCTTGGGCCAGGCGTAGACCATCTGGTCATACCCGTCCGAGCCCGAGAGCGGCTGGCCGTGGGAATCGTAGCCCCGGAACCACTCGCGGTAGCTGCGGCTGCCGTCGGATTGGTCGTAGGTGAAGACGATCTCGGGTCGCTGCACCGGCCACCACGCGGTGTTGCAGGACCAGTAGTCTCCCTGCCAGGGGCTCGACATGTAGGCCGCGACCGACCCCGGCTCGGTGCCCTGCGCGACGCGAAAGGCCCCGGCGAAGAGCTCGGGGTAGCAGATGAGGTAGGGGAACTCGATGCCGGGGTGAAAGCCGCCGCCGATGGTGGGCTCCACCGCCGCGCAGTCCAGCGCGAAGGGCTGCTCGGCCACCGGGTAGTCCGCCAGCGGCTGCACCGGCACCGGCGCGCCGGTCTCGAAATTGCCCTCGGCCCAGTCGCGCAGGCGGTCGAGGTCGTTGCGCGTGAGGCTCAGGTACTGGTTCGGCAGGTTGTTGCCCAGCTGCGCGTTCTGCAGCGGCTTGCCGCCCGTGCCCCAGAGCTTGGGCATCTTGTTGCCGCGCGCGCCGCGCCTGGCCTGCACCGGCGGGCCTGCGGGGGCCGGCGGCGGATCGGGCAGCGTGGCGCGCAGGCTGCCGCCCTCGGCATCGCGCATCAGCCGGTAGATCTGCGAGCGGGCAAAGCGCGCCGCCTCCGAAGGATCCGACAGCACCGCGAGGTTGGCCTCGCTCAGCAGATTGCCGGCCTGCTTCGGCCCATGCGCGAGGTTGCGGTTCGCAGGCGTCACCCCCGCCGCCTCGGCGCTGACCCAGCCGTAATTCACCGCCCGCGACAGGATCGGATAGACGTCGCGGTAGAAGTCCGTCGGCTGGCCACGGGTCGGGTCGGCCTCGGGAAAGGCCTCGAGCACGCGGTCCTTGATCGACACGACGTGGTACATGTAGGGCGCGTATTTCGGCGGCGCGGTCACCACCCAGGCGCCGTTCTCGGCGTTGCGCGTGCCGGCGTCGCCGGGGGCGGTCACCCCGTCGCGCGTGCTCAGCACCGTGCCGTCCTTCAGCACCACCGTCGCGTCGATCTCGCCGCCACAGGTGTCGTCCCACCAGCCGGGGACATTGAAATAGGCGAACTGGTTGACCAGCGGCTGGTAGCGCCGGTCCTCCAGCGTGGGCCCGTTGGGCGCCTCAAAGTGCTCCGACGGGTTCGACAGCTTGATCCGGGGCGTGGTCACGCAGTCCGCCTTGCCCGGCCCCGCGATGAAGATCAGCCGCCCCGCGTCATCGGCCTTGATCCGGCCGATCTCGACATCCGTCGCAGGCGTGTAGGTGACGGTCACGAACTGCGCCGGATCGCGGGTGCAGAGCTCGGGGTCGTCGTAGTCGAGGTAACCGGGAAGCTGGCTCTCGCCCACGTTGGTGAAGACATCGCCCGCCAGCCGCAGCTCCTCCGACTGGCCCTGGTCGATGGTCTGCGGACCCGGGTCGATGATGAGATCGGTCCGGTCGATCGGGTCGGCCGTGTCGCCCTGGATGTTGGGATTGCGCAGCTGCGTGGGGTCGAAGAGGTATGCTCCCTGGAAGGCATAGTTCGCCGCCTTCATGTTGCGCACGTGCACCCGCCACGAGATGCTCTCGCACTCCGCCGTGGTCAACTCGCCGATGCAGGTATCGTTCGCGTCGTAGGCATAGACCCGGAACCGCTGCGCCTGCCGCTTGAGCCGCATCTCGGCGTCGCGGTAGCTGCCCCCCTCCGGGCCGGGCCCCTCGGGCGGGCCGGGGTCCGGCACCGCGCCCGGCGCCTCGGGGCCGATGAAATACTTGGTCTCGGGGTCTTCGCTGTCGCCCAGCCGCGCGATCCCGATGCCGGGATGAACCCTGATCCGCGTGATGTCCCCGTTCATGTCGGCGTCTCCCGGCGCTGGATGGTGTCGGAGGGGCGGCGCGCCCCGTCAGAGGGATGGCGTTTCCACCACCTCGATGGTCACGAGATCGGAGGAGATGACCCGCGTGCGGTTGCCTCGGTTCTCGATCACCGCGTGCAGGCTGCCGCCGCGGATCTCGGCCGAGACGACGCGGAAGCCCGGCCCGAACCCGGCCCGGACGCTGCGCGCGAACTGATCCCGAAGCGTGGCGGAAAGCGGAAGGCCCGGCGAGGGGGCGGCAAAGGCCGGTCGGCCTCCGAGGCTGGCGGACATGCCACCGGCGGCGGCTCCGGCCGCGAATAGAAATGATCTTCGATCCATAATGGTACCCGAAAAGGATATTTTTCTATCTTGAGTTGATTCGCTGCATCGGGCAATCTTTCTGCGGGAGGGGCCTCTGGGACATCTTTAGAAAAATGCGACGCCGCGCAGGGCGCACCTCCGATTTCCCGGGGCTCGTGAGGACATTCGCGTAGAGGTGCAATTGTCGCCTATGAGACATTCGCATGTTTTCGGAATTATGCCGTTCGTTCAATTCCGGGCCTGTTGAAAATGGCAGGCCGATAATGGCGAAAAAGCGGCGGCCAATCTGCCCTTAATTATCTCGCCTCCAATTCCCGAATCTCAGCGGATTTTTCGAAATACTAAACCTTAGCGCGATTTAAGTTGACGCGACTCGCGTCTTTACCTAGCGTCAGGTCAATCGGTGTTCCCGAGGGGCTGCCAGGGGCTGCCCCCGGCGTCTGGATTACCAGTTTTTCGCAATGTTTGCGGGCATATGCGTTGATAACAGACAGCATTTTTCAGGAGAACAGGGACATGGGCTTCGGACCTCCGCCGGGTATCGATGTGGGGCAGCTGAATGCGGCGACCCCCACGCCTTTCGACAGCACCAACCTCAAGAAACAGCTCGCGAATATCGGGCTCGATTGCGCCCAGCTCAGTCACCAGAACCTCAGCGGCTACATCGACCAGGTGAACGCCGAACTCGCTGACGGCAAGGTGCAGTCGATGGCGATCAAGGCGCCGCAAGGCGACGTGGCGAACCCCATGCTCGGCGAGAACAGGATCGTCGCGGCCACCTCGCTCGCGGCGCAGGCCCAGCCGATGGTCAGCGCGGCCACCGGCAACTGGACCATCAACGACGAGGCCGAGGGCTATGCCCCGAACCTCGAGATCATCCAGTATCCGACCCATTTCCAGTGGCTCTACGACAACCGCGCGACCAACGGCTTCGCGGGCGTGATCGACAACCCGCCCACCATCGCCAAGAACGAGGACAACGCCGCGGCCATCCAGAAGCTCTTCGTCAGCGTCGGGCTCACCGCCTCGGCGACGCTGGTCAAGGGGCTCGACAAGTCGACCATGCAGGCGACGCTGACCAACGTCATCCAGCCGCTGTCGAACGCCAACCTCAGCAACTACAACGTCACCGACAGCCGCGCGATCTTCCTGGTGGACAACTACGACCCCAAGACGCAGCACGCGGACGGGATCGGCGTGCTCTTCATCAAGTGGCACCTCATCATCACCGACTACAAGCGCAAGGACAAGGACGGCGGCGACACCCACCCGACGACGCTCACGATCAACGCTGGCGCGGTGATGTACTCCGACCCGAGCGTGCTCTGCACCGACTACAACGCGGTGCTCAAGCAGTTCGCCATCGACCCGACCACGGCCCCCACCTGCCGGGTCTGACACAGCCCGGGCCCGTCCCGGGTCCGCCATTGTTTCATCGATTGGAAAGAGACCTCGCCATGGGATTTGGACCTCCATCCGGCCACGAACTGAAGATCTTCGATACCGTGCCCCCGGCCACCGACAGCACCTTCAAGGCGGGCGTGCCCTCGACGGCCACCCAGCAGGAGGCACTGTCGATCATCCTCTTCAGTCCCAACCTCCAGCTCATCGCCTCGCTCGACAACACCGGGTCGAAGGTGACCAGCAGCTACACCACCTCGGTCACCACCGGCTTCACCTTCAGCTCCACGCAGTCGCTCAGCATCACCGAGGAGATCGGCGTCAACATCGAGATCGTCACCGAGAAGACCTCGATCACCTTCGCGCTCTCCTTCACCGAGCAGTGGAGCAAGTCGACCACGCAGTCGATGACCTTCTCCTGCCCGCCGGGCGAGCTGGCCTACGTCTACCAGGGCACACTGATGTCCCGGGTGCTCGAACTCGACGCGGAGTCGGCCGAGTACAAGTGGTACACGCCCACCTCGCGCGCGCTGACGCAGGTCCTCGTGACCAAGGACACGCCGATCGGCAAGGCGCCCTCGAACCCCGTCACGCTGTCCTGACACCGCGCCCGCCCGGTGCGCCGGGCCGGACCCGAAGCGGCCCGGCCCATCCGACCCGTCCAGACCTTCGCGGGGTGCCCCCATGCCCGGATCCTGCCCGATCGCCGTCGTCGGCATGGCCTGCCGGTATCCCGAGGCCGACACCGTCGATGCCCTCTTCGAGAACTCGCTCGCGCAGCGCCGCGCCTTCCGCCGGATGCCGGCGGGGCGTCTGTCGGCGCACTACTTCGACCCCGAGGGCCGCGCCGCCGACCGGGCCTATGCCGACCAGGCGGCGGTGCTCAACGGCTTTTCCTTCGACCGCAACTGGTTCCGGGTTCCGCAGGCCAGCTACGAGGTCACGGACCTCACCCACTGGCTGGCCCTGACCGTCGCGAAGGACTGCATCGAGTCCGTCCGCTTCCGCAAGTCCGGCGCGCCGGTCTCGAACGATGCGGTGCGCGTGGTCGTGGGCAACACCCTCACCGGCGAGTTCTCCCGCGCCGCGCTCATGCGCCTGCGCTGGCCCTACGTCCGCGGCGTCGTCGCGCAGCAGCTGCGCGAGGACCGCCCCGACATGCCCGAGGCCGAGCTGGCCGCGCATCTCGCCGCGCTCGAGGCGCGCTACAAGGCGCCCTTCGCCCGCCCGAACGAGGACATGCTCGCTGGCGGTCTGGCCAACACCATCGCCGGGCGCATCTGCAACCACTTCGACCTCAAGGGCGGCGGCTTTTCCGTCGACGGCGCCTGTTCCTCCTCGCTGCTGGCGGTCACCGACGCCTGCACTGCGCTGGTCATGGGCGATGCAGACATGGTGCTTGCGGGGGGCGTGGACCTCAGCCTCGACCCATTCGAGCTGGTCGGCTTCTCGCGCACCTCCGCGCTCGCCCGGACCGAGATGCGCGTCTACGACGAACGGTCCGAGGGCTTCTGGCCCGGCGAGGGCTGCGGCTTCGTCGCGCTGATGCGGCTCGAGGACGCCCTCGAGCAATGCGAGGACATCCAGGCCGTCATCACCGGTTGGGGCATCTCCTCGGACGGGCGGGGCGGGCTCACGCGCCCCGAGGTCGACGGCCAGCGCATGGCCCTCGCGCGGGCCTACCGGCGCGCGGGCTACGGCATCGACACGGTCGGCTACTTCGAGGGCCACGGCACCGGCACCCGCGTCGGCGACGCGGCCGAGCTGTCCGCCCTCATCCGCGAACGCGCCGAGACCGGCGCGCCCCTGCGCCCGGCGGTCATCAGCTCGATCAAGGCCAACATCGGCCACACCAAGGCCGCCGCGGGCCTCGCGGGCCTGCTGCGCGCCACGCAGGTCCTGCGCCACGCCGTTCTGCCGCCGACCACCGCCTGCCACGACCCGCACCCGCTTTTCGCGGACCATGCCGACAACCTCCGCCCCGGCGAGCGGACCGAGGACTGGGACCCCGCCGGGCAGGAGCGCCGCGCCGGGGTCAGCGCCATGGGCTTCGGCGGCATCAACACGCATGTCACCCTGGCCGAGCCGCCGCGCAGGTCGCACACCTCGGTCCCCGTCACCCTGCCGCGTGCCCGTCTCGACACCGCGCAGGACTGCGAACTCTTCCTCTTCGCCGCCACCTCGGCCTGGGATCTCGCCTGGACCATCGACCACGTGCGGCGCATCGCGCCCGAGCTCTCGCGCGCCGAGATGGGCGACCTCGCCGTCGAACTGGGCCGCCGCGCCGCCCGCGACGGTCATTTCCGCTGGCGTGCCGCGGTGGTCGCGGCGAAACCCGCCGAGCTGGCCGAGGCGCTGGACACGCTCCGGGCGCAGGTCGAGGCCGCCGGCGACGACGCGCTGCACCTCGACACCGAGCGGCAGGTCTTCCTCTCCTCCCGCCGCGAGCCGGCCCGCATCGGGTTCCTCTTTTCCGGGCAGGCGGCTCCCGCGCGCTGCCGGGGCGGCCTGCACGCCCGGCGCTTCCCCGAGGTCGCGGCCCTCTACGACGCGGCGGACCTCCAGTCCTTCGCGGACCGCTCCGACACCGATTTCGCGCAGCCCGCCATCGCCACGGCCTCGGCGGCGGGCACCGCCCTGCTAGCCCGGTTGGGCATCGGCGGAGACCTCGCCATCGGTCACAGCCTCGGCGAGCTGGCGGCGCTGAACTGGGCCGGCTGCTACGAGGCCCCCGCGCTCATCGACCTGGCCCGGCGGCGCGGCGCGGTCATGGCCGCCGATCAGGCCTCGCGCGGCGCCATGGCCGCCGTCGCCGCCGACGCCGCCACGAC
>NZ_KE557276.1:0-8167 GCF_000442255.1 Salipiger mucosus DSM 16094
GGGCGCCGCCCGCGGCCCGGGGCTGCTCGGCCGCCTGCTGGGCCGGGGCGCGGCCCCGGGCACGCCCGAGGTGCGCCGCGTGCTCGACGACGAGATGCTGGAAAGCCTCGAGGAGCTGCTCATCGCCTCGGACATGGGCGTCGACACCGCCCTGCGCGTCAGTGCCAACATCGCCGAGGGCCGCTACGGCAAGCGCGTCTCGGCGCGCGAGATCAAGGAGCTGCTCGCCGCCGAGGTCGCCCGCATCATGGAGCCCGTCGCGCGGCCGCTGCCGCTCTACCCCAAGACGCCGCAGGTGGTGCTGGTGGTGGGCGTCAACGGCTCGGGCAAGACCACGACCATCGGCAAGCTCGCCAGCCAGTTCCGCGCCGCCGGCAAGTCGGTGGTGATCGCCGCCGGCGACACCTTCCGCGCCGCCGCCGTCGAGCAGCTGCAGATCTGGGGCGACCGCGCCGGCGTGCCGGTGCTGACCGCGCCCGAGGGGAGCGACCCCGCCAGCCTCGCCTTCGACGCCATGACCAAGGCGCAGGCCGAGGGCGCCGACCTGCTGATGATCGACACCGCCGGGCGCCTGCAGAACCGGCAGGACCTGATGGAGGAGCTGGCCAAGATCGTCCGCGTCATCCGCAAGAAGGACCCCGACGCGCCGCACAACACCCTGCTGGTGCTGGATGCCACCACCGGCCAGAACGCGCTGCGGCAGGTCGAGATCTTCCGCCAGGTGGCCGATGTCTCGGGGCTGGTGATGACCAAGCTCGACGGCACCGCCAAGGGCGGGGTGCTGGTGGCGCTGGCCGACAAGTTCGGCCTGCCGATCCACGCCATCGGCGTGGGCGAGCAGATCGACGACCTGCAGCCCTTCGACCCCGAGGAATTCGCCACCGCGCTCACCGGGCTCGAGGCCTGACAGGCCGGCCGGGGCCGCCCGGGCCGGGGCGCGACTCAGTCGTGCGTGCCCAGAACCCGCTCGAACTGGCGCAGGACCAGCAGCACGACCACGACCAGCACCGTGGCCATGGCCGCCAGCGGCATCTGGCCCGCCCCGCAGCCAAGGCCCACGGCCCCCGCCAGCCAGAGCGAGGCGCCGGTCGTCACGTTCCTGACCTTGCCGCCTGCGGTGAAGATCAGCCCGGCGGCAAGGAAGGCCACGCCCGCCGTCACCGCCTCGATCATGCGGATGGGGTCGTTGCGCTGCTCGCCCTCGCCGAAATCCAGCGCGGCCAGCTCGCGTCCCAGGATCACGAAGAGGCAGGCCGCCACCGCGACCAGGATATGCGTGCGCAGACCCGCGGGCTTGTGACGCCACTCGCGCTCGGCGCCGATCACGGAGGCCAGCACGATCGCCGCCAGCAGGCGCGCGAAGGCAACGGGCGCCGGCACCACCGAGAAGGTGCCCTCGAACTCCGAGATGATCTGTTCCAGCATGGCTCGCTCCGGCTGTTGGGGTTCGGATGGTAACAGATTCGCGACTGCGCCGGTTCCAGCGCCGCGCGCCCTCCGTGGCGGCAGGCGCTTTGTGACCGCGGGGCCGTTGAGCTATGGCGCGCGGGCGGCTATCTCTCGCCCGAACAGGGAGAGCTTCATGGCGGAACGGCAGATCAACCCACTCCTCAAATCGGCGCTCGAGATCGGGCCGGTCCTCGTCTTCTTCGTGGCCTACCTCGCGCTCAAGGATCGGGTCTTCACCATCGGCGGCGAGGCCTACGACGGCTTCATCGTGGTCACCGCCGGCTTCATCCCGCTGATGCTGGCCTGCACCGGGCTGCTGTGGAAGCTGACCGGCCACCTCAGCCGCATGCAGGTGGTGACCGCCGTGCTGATCGTGGTCTTCGGCGGGCTCTCGGTCTGGCTCAACGACGAGCGCTTCTTCAAGATGAAGCCGACGCTGATCTACCTGCTCTTCGGCACGGCGCTGGGCATCGGCCTGCTGCGCGGCGAAAGCTGGCTGCGCACGGTGATGGAGGGGCTCATGCCGCTCCGGCACGAGGGCTGGATGATCCTGACAAAGCGCTTCACGGCCTTCTTCTTCGGCCTCGCGATCCTCAACGAGCTGGTCTGGCGCACCATGACGACCGAGGCCTGGGTCTACTTCAAGACCTTCGGCCTCACCGCGGCGGTCTTCGTCTTCTTCCTGGCGCAGGGCAGCCTCTTCAAGCGCTACGGGCTCGAACAGGACGAAAGCTGACCCCGGCTTGACCCCGTACAAGGCGCGCAGCGGGCACCGGCGCGAGACTCGCGGGCGTGGCCGGTTCGGGCCACGCGTGTCGGAGTGTGTCGTCATGTCATCGGTCCGGGTTTCCCCGCGCGGCGCCGCGCCGCGCATGCTGTGGCTGGGCTATGCCGCAGCGGGTCTCGTCGTCCCCGTCGTGGCCTTCCTGATCCCCGCGCGCCACGGGCTGCCCTCGATGCGGCGCATCGAGGAGTTTCTGGCGCCCGACATGCTGGTGGCATGGATGCTGCTGGGGCTGCTGCCGCTCATCGTGGCCATGGCGCTGCTGCGCGACCGGCTGGGCCTGCGCTACCAGGTCAGGTCTGGCGCGGCAGCCGCGCGTTGGGCGCGCTGGCGCTGGCGGGGCCTCAGCCCCGGTCGTCGGGCGCGTCGGGGTCGGGCTGGCCGACCCCCTTGAAGACGAACTTGAAGGGCAGGGCCCAGAGGAAGCCCAGCCCCACGTAGACCAGCAGCTCGACCAGGATCGGCGGACGCGAGAGCGCGTTCACCAGGCTGACCGCCGCCACGATGTAGAGCGGCAGCCAGACCACCAGCAGCAGAATCGAGAGGCGCTTGCGGGTCTTGTGCTTGAGAGCCATGCGCGTGGACCTAGTCCGCGAAGGGGTCGGTGACGAGGATCGTGTCCTCACGCTTGGGCGAGGTCGAGAGCAGCGCCACCGGGCAGCCGATCAGCTCCTCGACGCGGCGCACGTACTTGATCGCGTTGGCGGGCAGCTCGGCCCAGCTGCGCGCGCCCTCGGTCGATTCGCTCCAGCCCGGCATCTCCTCGTAGACCGGCGTGCAGCGCGCCTGCTGGTCCGCGGCGATCGGCAGGTGGTCCAGCACCTCGCCGTCCAGCTCGTAGCCGGTGCAGATCTTCAGCGTGTCGAAGCCGTCGAGCACGTCGAGCTTGGTCAGCGAGATGCCGTTGACGCCCGAGGTCACGCAGGTCTGGCGCACCAGCACCGCGTCGAACCAGCCGCAGCGGCGCTTGCGGCCCGTGGTTGTGCCGAACTCGTGCCCGCGCTCGCCCAGCCGCTGGCCGTCGTCGTCGTCCAGCTCGGTCGGGAAGGGGCCTTCGCCGACGCGGGTGGTGTAGGCCTTGACGATGCCGAGGACGAAATCCACCGCGCCCGGCCCGATGCCGGTGCCCGTGGCGGCCTGCCCGGCGATCACGTTCGAGGAGGTCACGAAGGGATAGGTGCCGAAGTCGATGTCCAGCAGTGCGCCCTGCGCGCCCTCGAAGAGGATGCGCTTGCCGGCGCGGCGCTTCTCGTTGAGCACCTTCCAGACCGGGCCCGCGTATTGCAGGATCTCGCCCGCGATCTTCTCGAGGCTAACCATCAGCGCGGCGCGGTCCACGGGCTCGAGCCCGAGCCCCCGGCGCAGCGCGTCGTGGTGCAGCAGCGCGCGGTCGACCCGCGCCTCGAGTGTCGCGCGATCGGCAAGGTCGGCCACCCGGACCGAGCGGCGCCCCACCTTGTCCTCGTAGGCCGGGCCGATGCCGCGCCCGGTGGTGCCGATCTTGGTGCCCTTGCCGGCGGCCTCCTCGCGGGCGCGGTCGAGCTCGCCGTGGATGGGCAGGATCAGCGGCGTGTTCTCGGCGATCATCAGCGTCTCGGGCGTGATCTCGACGCCCTGCGCGCGGATCGTCGCGATCTCCTCGACCAGGTGCCAGGGGTCCAGCACCACGCCGTTGCCGATCACGCTCAGCTTGCCGCCGCGCACCACGCCCGAGGGCAGCGCGTGCAGCTTGAATACCGTGCCGCCGATGACCAGCGTGTGGCCCGCGTTGTGCCCGCCCTGGAAGCGGGCGATCACGTCGGCGCGCTCCGACAGCCAGTCGACGATCTTGCCCTTGCCCTCGTCGCCCCACTGGGCGCCCACGACGACCACGTTTGCCATGCCGAACCTCCGGTGATGAAACCCGGGTCCGTATAGCCATGTGGCGGAGGCGGGGAAACCTGTTTCTCGGACCCGGACGCACGCGCGGCCTTGCGTCGCGGGGGGCGTCAGGGCAGGGCGTGCAGCCAGGCCCAGATGGTGAAGATGCACAGCCCCGTCGCCAGCAGCACCGAGGAGGCCGCCACCCGCTTGGCCCGCCCGTAGAGATTGGCGAAGACATAGGCGTTGACCCCCGGCGCCACCGCCGCCGTCACCACGCCCGAGCGCAGCGCGTCGGTGCCCAGGTCGAAGGCCTGCCCGAGGCTCCACATGATCGCCGGGTGCAGCCCCAGCGAGATCGCGCAGACGAAGAGGATCGTGCGCATGTCGCCCTCGGGGCGGTAGCGGAAGAGGATGCCACCCAGCGCGAAGAGCGCCGAGGGCAGCGCGGTGCGGATCACCAGGTCCAGCGCCTGCGTCACCGGCCCGGGCAGCGAGACGTTGCCGATGTTGAAGGCCACGCCGATGGCGATGCCGATGACCAGCCCGTTGCGGAAGACCGACCGCAGGATCGTGCCCGGCACCTTGCGCAGCGCCGTGCCGCGGGCGCGGGCGATCTCCATCGCGGTGATGCCGAGGATGTAGCCGAAGGGCGAGTGCAGCGCGATGATGGCGTAGTTGCCCGCGAGCGCATCGGCCCCGTAGGCGCGCTCGGTGATCGGCAGGCCCAGCAGCAGCGAGTTCGAGAAGAGCCCGCAGAAGCCGATGGCGACCGAATCCTCCCAGTCGCGCTTGAAGATGTAGCGCGCCCCCAGCAGCCCGGTCGCGAAGCCCGCCGTGGCGCCGGTGTAGAAGGCCAGCAGCAGCAGCGGCTCGAAATGCGCGCCGAAGTCCAGCGTCCACATGGCCCGGAAGAGCAGGCAGGGAATCGCGATGGTCTGGGTGAAGCCCATCAGCCCGTCGACCGCGTTCTCGGTCAGCAGCCCCCGCCAGCTCGCGAGGTAGCCCGCGCCGATGACGAGGAAGACCGGCAGGATGACGTCGACGAGTGCCTGCATGTCAGCGCACGCGCTCGTGGGCGCCCTCGCGGCGTGGCGCGGCGTCCGGCCGGGGGCCTCCGGCGGGGATATTTGCGGCCAGAAGATGCGCGCGGGGCGGGCGCGGCCCGCGGAGGCGCGCGCCGTCAGATCTCATAGCGGATGACCATGCCGTCGTGGGCCGGGGTGATGTGGTCCGGGGTCTCGGCCGCGACGACGTCGTGGTCGAGGTCGATGTGCATGTTGGTGAGCACCGCGCGGCGCGGGGCCATGCGCTCGATCCACTCCAGCGCGAGGTCGAGATGCGCGTGGGTGGGATGCGGCGTGCGGCGCAGCGCGTCGAGGATCCAGCAGTCGAGGTCGCGCAGGTGCGCCCAGCTCTCGTCGGGGATGGAGATCACGTCGGGCAGGTAGGCGAGATCGGCGATGCGGAAGCCGAGCGCCTCGATGCTGCCGTGGTCCACCCGGAAGGGCGTGAGGCTTATCGGCCCGCCGGCGCCCTCGATGGTGAAGGGGGCGCGCTCGATCGTGTGCATCTCGAGGATCGGCGGGTAGGGGCTGCTCTCGGGCTGCACGAAGGCATAGCCGAAGCGCGTCAGCAGGGCGTTCTGGGTGTCGCCGTCGGCCCAGACGGGCAGCCGCTCGCGGCGGTTGAAGACGACCTGGCGCAAATCGTCGAGCCCGTGCACGTGGTCGGCGTGGCTGTGGGTCCAGACCACCGCGTCGAGCAGGCCCACGCCCGCGTCGAGAAGCTGCGCGCGCATGTCGGGCGAGGTGTCGATCAGCACCCGCGTGGTGCCCCCGGGGCCCTCGCGCTCGATCAGCAGCGAGCAGCGGCGGCGGCTGTTCTTCGGGTTCGCCGGGTCGCAGTCGCCCCAGTTGCCGCCCAGCCGCGGCACGCCGCCCGAGGAGCCGCAGCCGAGGATGGTGAAGCGCAGCTCGCTCATGCCGGCGTCCAGGCGGCGGCCTTGGTGAAGAGGCGCTCGAAGTTGGCCTCGGTCGCGGCGGCGAAGTCGGCGTAGTCGAGGCCGAAGGTCTCGGCGCCGACCCTGGCCGTGTGCACCGTGTAGCCCGGCTCGTTGCGCTTGCCGCGGTAGGGCGGCGGCGCGAGGTAGGGGCTGTCGGTCTCGACGAGGATCCGCTCGAGCGGGGCCTCGGCGAAGATCGCGCGCAGCTCCTTGGACTTGGGGAAGGCCGAGATGCCCGACATCGACAGGTAGAAGCCGCAGTCGAGCGCCGCGCGCGCGAGGTCCGCGCCCGAGGAGAAGCAGTGCATGACGCAATTGTAGGGCTTGTCGCGGTAGCCCCGGGTCAGGATCGCCGCCATGTCCTCGTCGGCGTCGCGCGCGTGGATGATGAGCGGCAGGCCCGTCTCCTGCGCCGCGGCGATGTGCACCTGCAGGCTCTCTTTCTGCACCTCGGCGCTCTCGGCGGTGTAGTGGTAGTCGAGGCCGGTCTCGCCGATGCCCACGAACTTCGGATGCTGCGTCAGCGCGACCAGCTCGTCGACCGTGGCCAG
Organism: Salipiger mucosus DSM 16094; assembly: GCF_000442255.1. Lineage (GTDB taxonomy): Bacteria > Pseudomonadota > Alphaproteobacteria > Rhodobacterales > Rhodobacteraceae > Salipiger > Salipiger mucosus. The sequence continues at coordinate 6,650 of NZ_KE557276.1, forward strand.
CGGCTCCTCGGCGGCGCTCATGGGGTGGGTGCCGGCGGCGTAGAAGACCGGGTCGTTCGCCTCGGCGATGGCGCGGACCTGCGGCTCGTTCCGCAGGCGGGTGCAGATGGTCACCATCCGGTGCACCCCGGCCTCCAGCGCGCGGGCGATGACCTGCGGTCTCTCCGCGTCGAAGTCGGGGAAATCGAGATGGCAGTGGCTGTCGGTGATTGCGGGTGTCGTCATGCGCGCATCCTTTGCGCCTTGGTATCGGGGAAGGCAAGGGGAGGGTCAAGCAGATGACCCGGCGCGGCTCATCCCTGCCCGATGATGCGGCGCAGCGCGTCGAGCCCGTCGGTCAGCGCGGCAGGCCCGGGCTGCAGGATGAGCGGCGACTTGATCTCGTGCACCGCGCCCGCGCGCACCGCCGGGGTTGCCTCCCAGCCGGGGCGGGACATGATGCGCTCGGGGCGGACCTTCTTGCCGCACCAGGAGCCGAGGATGATCTCGGGCGCCCGGGCGATGACCGCCTCGGGGTCCACGATGCGCCCGGTGGCGGCCTGCGCCCGCGCGAGCTCGGGGAAGATGTCCTCGCCGCCGGCGATCCCGATCAGCTCCGAGACCCAGCCGATGCCCGAGATCAGCGGCTCGTCCCATTCCTCGAACCAGACGCGCGGCCGGTGCGCGGGCGGGGCGGCGCGCATCTCGGCGATGCGGGCCTCGTAGCCCGCCGCCAGCGCCTCGGCGCGCGCGGCGGCGCCGACCAGCCGGCCCAGCGTGCGGATCATCGCGAGGATGCCGGCCACGTCGCGCTGGTTGAAGGCATGCACCGCCACGCCGGCGCGGATCAGCTCGGCGGCAATGTCCGCCTGCAGGTCCGAGAAGGTGAGCACCAGGTCGGGCTCGAGCGCCAGGATCCTGGGAATGTCGGCCGAGGTGAAGGCGCCGACGCGGGGCTTTTCGCGCCGCACGCGGGGCGGGCGCACGGCATAGCCCGAGACGCCGGCGATGCGGTCCTCCTCGCCCAGCAGGTAGAGCGTTTCGACCGTTTCCTCGGTCAGGCAGACGATGCGCTCGGGCAGGCTCATGGGATCACGTCCAGCGGTTGCAGCAGCGGGCCGTCCGGCGTGCGCAGGATATGGCCCCGCAGGTGGAAGACATCGGCCAGCAGACGCTCGGTCAGCACCTCCATCGGCGGGCCGTCGGCGACCAGCCGGCCGCCATCGAGCACCAGCAGCCGCGAGCAGTGCCGCGCCGCCAGCGTCAGGTCGTGGAGCGAGACCAGCACCGCGTGGCCCTCGCGCGCGAGCCCCTCGAAGACGCGCAGCGTGGCGATCTGGGCCGCCGGGTCCAGCCCCGCGATCGGCTCGTCGGCCATGAGCAGCGGCGCCTCCTGCGCCAGCGCGCGGGCGATGAGGGCGCGGGCCTGCTCGCCGCCGGAAAGCTCCGTCGCCTTGCGGTGGCGGAAGCTCTCGAGCCCCATGCGCGCCAGCGCCTCGTCCACGGCGGCGCGGCCGGCGGGGCCCGCGCGGCTCTCGT
>NZ_KE557276.1:8292-58320 GCF_000442255.1 Salipiger mucosus DSM 16094
ACCGCCGCCGCCGTGCCGAAGAGCAGGCGCAGGCGCATGCCGCGCAGCCCGATCCCCAGCGCCTCGGCCGCGTCCTCGCCCAGCGTCAGCGCGTCGAGGCCGCGGCCCATGCTCAGCAGCGCGGCGGCCCCCAGCGCGATCAGCGGCGCCGCCAGCGCCACGTGTTCGAGCGTGCGGTCGGCGACCGAGCCCATCATCCAGAAGACGATCTCGTAGGTGGCATAGGGGTTGGGCGAGAGGTTCAGCGCCAGCGAGGTCAGCGCCCCCGCCAGCGCCGAGACCGCGATTCCCGCGAGGATCAGCGTCAGCGATCCGCCGCGCGGCCCCGCCAGCAGCAGGATCAGCCCCACGGCGCCCGCGGCAAAGACCAGCGCCGCCAGCGGCAGCGCCAGCGCGAAGGCGCCCGCGAGCCCCGTCTGCAGCGCGATCACCGCCCCCAGCGCCGCCGATCCGGTGACGCCGATCAGCCCCGGCTCGGCCAGCGGATTGCGCAGGTAGCCCTGCATCGCCGCCCCCGAAAGCCCCAGCGCCGCGCCCACCAGCGCGGCCAGCAGGGCGCGGGGCAGGCGGATCTGCTGCATCACCAGCGCGTAGAGGTCCTCGCCCCCGCCGAAGAGCCCGGCCAGCGCGGGTCCCGGCGGGATCGCGGCATGCCCGAGGAAGAGCGAGGCCAGCAGCAGCGCCAGCACCAGCGCGCAGAGCGGCAGCCAGAGCTTCATCGCGCGGCCTCCCAGTCGCGGCGCAACGCGCGCATGGTCGCGACGGCGTCCAGCAGGTGCGGCGTCTCGCAGACCCAGTCGGCGCCGTCCGGCACCTCGCGCAGCGCGCCCGTCGCGCGCAGCGCCGGGTGGCGGCGATATTCCGTGGCCCGCGCGTGCCCGCCGTAGGGCTCTCCCACGAGGATCAGGTCCGGCTCGGCCAGCACCAGCTCCTCCATCGCGAAGGTCCCGCCGCCGATGTTCTCGATCCCCGCCGATGCCAGGATGTCGTCGGCGAGCGAGCCGGGCCCCGCCGTCGCCCCGTGCGGCTGGTAGAGCACCGCGCGCGGGCGCGCCTCGGGCGTCTCGCGCAGAGCCGCGAGGCGTGCATCGAAGCGCGCGATCACCTCGGCGGCCCGGTCCTCGCGCCCCAGCAGGGCGCCCATGCGCTCGATGTTGGCGCGTGCATCCGCCAGCGAGGTCGCGGGGTCGAAGGTCTCGACCCAGTAGCCCAGCCGCTCCAGCATCTGCACCGTCGCCCGCGTCGTCCAGCGCCCGGCAAGCACGAGGTCGGGCTCCAGCAGCACCACCGCCTCGGCCGCGCCGCCGGTGACGGGATAGTCCCGCGCCGCCTCGGCCATGGACGAGGTGCGCGGATCGCGCGACAGCTTCGAGACCGCCGCGATCTGCCCCGGCGCCGCCAGCAGCATGGCCAGCTGATCCGTGCAGACGTTCAGCGAGACCACGCGCGCGGGCGCCTGGGCAAGCGCCGCCGCGCCGGTCAGGACCAGCGCGGCGGCAAGGGATATGAGCCTAGAAGGACGCACGGATCCCGAAATAGGCCGCGCGGTCCGAGGTCTGGTAGTCGGGCACCACGTTGTATTGCTCGTCCGTCAGGTTCTCGATCCGAAGATAGGCCTCGGTCCCGTTGTCGAAGGTGTAGCCCATCCGCGCGTTGACCACCGTGTAGTCGTCCACCGGCTCGGGCGCGAAGCCCACGCCGTAGGTGTCGGGGAAATCCGCCTTGTGCGTCACGCTCAGGCCGCCCGACAGCCGGTCGGTGATCCGCGCGTCCAGCCCCAGCGTCACGTCGTAGCGCGGCACGCGCTGCAGCGGATCGTCGTTCGCGTCGCGCACGTCGGTATAGGTGAAGCCGCCGGTCAGGTCGACGCGCTGGCCCAGCGGCAGGCTGCCGCTCAGCTCGAGGCCCTGCGACACGGTCGTGCCGTCCACCTGGTCATAGCCGCCCGCGGCGAAGCTGTAGTCGATCAGCTCGTCGATCTCGGTGTAGAACAGCGTCCCGCCCAGCGTCGCCCCGTTGGCAAAGGCATAGTCGGCGCCGATCTCGGCGCTGCGGCTGGTCTCGGGGTCGATCCCGTCGTTGCCGTAGGTCGGATCGTAGAGCTCGTAGAGCGAGGGCGCGCGGTAGCCCGTCGCCAGCGTCGCCCGCAGCGTCAGCCCCTCGGTCGCGCGCCAGCTCAGCGCGGCGCGGCCCGTGGTCTCGCCGCCGAACTCCGAGTGATCGTCGTGGCGCAGGCTCAGCACCGTGTCGATCTCGGGTGTCACCGCCCAGGCGTATTCCGCGAAGACGCCGGTGGTCGTGACGTCCTCGTCGTTGGTCGCCGTGCCCACGCGCGCGAAGCTCGCATCGTAGACCGCCGCCGAGAAGGTCGCCGCCTCGCGGGTCGTGTCCGCCCCGAAGGTGAAGCTGCGGTCCGCGTCGATCTCCCAGGTGCCGGTATAGGCCAGCACGTCGCGGCGCGAGTCGTAGTCGTCGTCGAAGCTGCCGTCGCCCAGCGTCCGGTCGATCAGGTAGCGCGACAGCGACAGCTCGTGCAGCACCGCGCCGGTCTGCAACTCGGCATAGGCGCGCAGGCCCCGGCTGTCGGAGTCGAAATCGCCCGCCTCCGGGTCGGGCGCGCCGTTGGCGTCGTAGTCGCCCTCGACCCGCGTGTAGAAGCCCGAAAGGCCCAGCCGCAGCGCGTCGGTGGCATCGTAGTAGCCGTCGAAGCCCAGCTGCGTGCCCGAAAAGCCGTCGTCCTCGTCGTAGCCGTCCGCCTCGACCGCGCTGTAGCCGTCGGTCGCGAAGTGCGACAGCGACATGGCGAGGCCCGACCGCTCGTCCGCGATGCCGTAGCTCAGCGTGGCATTCCTGGTGCCGAAGCTGCCCACCTCGGCCGAGGCCTTGCCCTCGCGGCCCGGCGCGTCCGGTGCCTTCACGGTGTCCAGCGCGACGATGCCGCCCACGGCCTCCGAGCCGTAGAGCGCGGACTGCGAGCCCTTCACCACCTCGGCGCGCGCGATGCCGCCGGGCAGCACGTTGCCGAAGTTGAAGATCGCCTGCGGGGCCGAGGTGTCGGTCGCCTCGATGCCGTTGATGTAGACCGGCGCATAGCGGTTCGGCAGTCCGCGCAGCGAGACGCTCGCGGTCTGGCCGGGCCCGCCGTTGGCCGCGCTGGTGACGCCCGGGAGCCGGTCCAGCCGGTCGGCCAACGTGGTCTCGGGCGCGCGGTCCAGCTCCTCCTCGGTCAGCAGCTCGACGGCGCTGCCGGTGCGCGAGAGCCGGAACTCGGTGAGGTTGGCATAGAGCGTGAGCGTGCCCAGGTTCACGGGCGCCGCGTCCTCCTGCGCCTGCGCGGCCTGGGGCGGCAGCCCCAGACCCAGCGCGAGGGCGGAGACGGTCGTCAGAATGCGTGTCATCGCGTGTTGTTCCCTTCCACGGGGGCCCCGAGGGGCGATGGTCGATGCCGGCGCGGAAGACGAAAGGCCCCCCGTCGTCGGCGCTTGCGTCACCACGAACGGAAAGGACCGTTCCCCGCAGCGCGCCCCGCGCAAGGGGAGGGTGATCGCCTGGGCAGGTCTCCTGACTTGCGGGTCTCCGCGCGCCTCGGGCCTTCCCGGACCTCTCGGTCCAGTGGCATGTGCCGGACGCGCTCGCCGCTCACAGTTGCGGGGGCAGTCGCGGCATCGAACCGCGTTCCCTATTATCCGGATTTTGGCCCGGACCGAGGCAGGCCGTCGATACTGCGGCGCGGCGGCCCGCGCAAGGCGCAATCCCGGTCAGCCGCCGGACCGTGGCGGGCGGGCTCATGGGAAATCATGGGCCGACCTGTCACCGGCATGGGCGGCGGGGCAGGGAGCACCGCCCGAATCCGACTCGGCATTCCTGCCACACCCCGCGATTCCTGCGTTTTTCGCTGTGGTCCGCTCCGGGTGGCCCTGCTATTCGGCCACCGATCCGGCCCCTCACCGGAAGAAAATTCCGGCTTCATGGCATTTCGTGGGACGGCAAGACCGCAACTATATATGGACATTGGCTGGTTCCCGCTCACCACATGTTCGTGAAATCCGGCCATTTTGACCCCAATATCTTGTTTTCCACACCCCCTGTGGACAAGATGCTGTGGCGATTTCCCATAAAAATCTGTTGCGTACCATGAATTCCCATGACATACATTTAACCACGATGAGGGACGGGCCAAAGGGCGCCACCAAGACGGCGCCAAGGCATCTCAAAAAATAAAAGAGCAGGTTCATACAGGCGCTCGCCTCTCATCGTGACAACAGAATCCGGCGCGCGGGCGAGCAGCATCCCCCCAGGTGGCGCGCGCAGTCGGACTAACCCGCTCGGCGGGTCAAGGCGGCGGGTTGATCAGTGGCAGCAGATCAACCCGCCGTATTTCGTTTAAAAGGGGGCGAGTAGGGACAGTGGGCCGCAGGCTTAGGTTCAGAGGCGAGAGTCGGCACAAGGTCGACACGAAGGGCAGGGTCTCGATCCCGGCCTCTTTCCGCCGTGTCCTGCAGGCCGGCGATCCCGACTGGACCGACGGCCTCGCGCCCAACTTCGTCATCGTCTACGGCGACCACCGCCGCCGCTACCTCGAGTGCTACACCATCGAGGAAATCGAGGAGGTCGAGGACCGTATCAGCCGGATGAAGCGCGGCTCCAAGCGCCGGCGCATGCTCGAGCGGCTCTTCTCGACCCAGTCGATCACCACCAGCGTCGACGACACCGGCCGCATCGTCATCCCCGCCAAGCTGCGCGACAAGATCGGCATCACCTCCGAGGCGCAGTTCGCAGGGAACGTCGACACCTTCCAGATCTGGGAGCCGGGCGCCTACGAGGCCGACGTGGCCGAGACCGAGGACGAGCTCGACGACTTCGACGGCGACCCGCTCGAGCTTCTCGACGAGGACGACGACGCGGACGAGGAGGTCTGAATGGCACCGGCGGCCGAAGACCCCACCGCCGCACCGCACGTCCCGGTCCTGCTGCGGCCCCTGCTGCGCGCCGTGGCGCCGGTGCAGGGCACCTGGATCGACGGCACGCTCGGGGCGGGGGGCTATGCCCGCGGGTTGCTCGAGGCCGGCGCCGACAAGGTCATCGGCATCGACCGCGACCCGCTCGCGCACGAGATGGCCCGCGACTGGGCCCCCGCCTACGGCGACCGGCTCGAACTGGTCGAGGACAACTTCGCCGAGATGGACCGCCACGCCGAGCAGGTCGAGGGCGTCGTGCTCGACCTCGGCGTCTCGTCCATGCAGCTCGACCGCGCCGAGCGCGGATTCTCCTTCCAGAAGGACGGCCCGCTCGACATGCGCATGGGCCAGTCGGGCGAAACCGCCGCCGACCTCGTGAACCGGCTCGACGCCACCGCGCTCGCTGACATTCTCTTCACCTACGGCGAGGAGCGCGCCTCGCGCCGCATCGCGCGGGCCATCGTCAAGGCCCGCGACGCGGCCCCCATCGAGACCACCGGCCGGCTCGCCGAGATCGTCGAGTCCTGCCTGCCGCGCCCCAAGCCCGGCCAGTCGCACCCCGCGACCCGCAGCTTCCAGGCGCTGCGTATCGCGGTGAACGACGAATACGCCGCGCTCTGGCAGGGGCTCATGGCCGCCGAACGGGTGCTGAAACCCGGCGGCTGGCTCTGCGTCGTGACTTTCCACTCGGTCGAGGACCGCATGGTCAAGCGCTTCTTCCAGTCCCGCACCGGCAAGCTCGACACCGTGAGCCGCCACGCCCCCGCCGTCGAGACCGAGGCGCCGCGCTTCGAGCTTCTGACCCGCAAGGCCACCGGCCCCGACGAGGACGAGCTCGCGCAGAACCCGCGCGCCCGCTCGGCCCGCCTGCGCATCGGCCGCCGCACCGAGGCACCGGCCGGCGAGATCGGGGCGAAGACCATTTCCATGCCGCAGCTCAAGGGGAAAGGCTGATGCATTCCGTCATCTACGTCACGACCTTCCTGACCGTCATCGGGCTGGCCTTCTGGGCCTACCGCGAGAACTACCAGACGCAGGCCTCGCTCGAGCATGTCGAGGACCTGCAGCGCGACATCGCCGACGCCCGCGCCAAGCTGGCGGTGTTGCGGGCGGAATGGGCCTACCTCAACCGCCCCGACCGGCTGCGCGACCTTGCCGAGATCAACTTCGAACGCCTCGGCCTGCTGCCCCTGCGCGCCGACCAGTTCGGCAGCGTCGACCAGGTCTCCTACCCCGAGACCCGGGCGCTGGTGGTGACCGATCCCGTCGACGTGAACAGCGCGAACGCCGATAGAGAGGCCAGCCAATGACCCGAACGCCGCTCCGCCCGCTCGCCCGCATCCTCGACGCCCGCCAGAAGGGCGAGAACCCCGACGCCATCGAGCGCGAGAACCTGCGCATCCGCCACGAACAGATGCGCGACAAGGCCCGCGTGCGCGCTGAGGGCCGCCTTCTGGTGCTGGGCGCGATGTTCTTCTTTGCCTTCGTCACCGTCGGCGCCCGCATGGGCGTGCTCGCCTCGTCCGAGCCCGAGGAGCCGCGCGCCCGCGCCTCCGGCGCCTCGATCATCGCCAGCCGCGCCGACATCGTCGACCGGCGCGGCAGGGTGCTTGCCACCAACATGGAGACGCACTCCCTCTACGCCCACCCGCACCAGATGATCGAGCCCGAGCGCACCGCCGAGGCGCTGGTCGGGATCTTCCCCGACCTCGACCGCGAGCGGCTGGTCAAGGACTTCACCGGCAAGCGAAAGTTCCTCTGGGTCAAGAAGAAGATCAGCCCCGAGCAGATGCAGGCGGTGCACGACATCGGCGAGCCGGGCCTGCTCTTCGGCCCGCGCGAGATGCGGCTCTATCCCAACGGCAAGCTCGCCGCGCATATCCTCGGCGGCGCCAGCTTCGGCCGCGAGGGCGTGCATTCCGCCGAGGTGATCGGCACCGCGGGGCTCGAGAAGTACTTCGACGACCCGCTGCGCGATCCCGCCCGCGAGGGCGCGCCGCTCGAGCTGTCCATCGACCTCACCGTGCAGGCCGCGACCGAGCGCGTGCTCGACGCCGGCATGCGGTTGATGAACGCCCGCGGCGCCTCCAGCGTGCTGATGGACGTCAAGACGGGCGAGGTCATCTCCATCGCCTCGCTGCCCGACTTCGACCCCAACGACCGCCCCCGGCCGCCGGTCGAGGGCAGCCCCTCGGACAGCCCGCTGTTCAACCGCGCGGTGCAGGGCGTCTACGAGTTGGGCTCGACCTTCAAGATCTTCGCCGCCGCGCAGGCCGTGGACCTCGGCCTCGTGAGCCCCGACACGGTGATCGACACCAAGCCGCCCTTCAAGGTCGGCGGCCACCGCATCGGCGAGTTCCACAACAAGAACTACGGCGAGCTGTCGGTCGAGGACATCATCGTGAAAAGCTCGAACCGCGGCACCGGCAAGCTCGCGCTCGCCATCGGCACCGCGCGGCAGAAGGAGTTCCTGGAACGCCTCGGTTTCTTCCAGCCCGTGCCCTTCGAGATGATCGAGGCCAAGGGCGGCCAGCCCCTGCTGCCCGCCCGCTGGACCGATCTGTCCACTGTGACCATCTCCTACGGCCACGGCATCAGCACCACGCCGCTGCACCTCGCGGCGGGCTATGCCGCCATCGCCAACGGCGGGCGCAGCGTGCGGCCCACGCTGCTGCGCCAGCAGGGCCCGCAGCTGGGCGAGCGGGTGATGTCCGAACGCGCCGCCAACGCCGCGCGGATCATGCTGCGCAAGGTCGTGACCGAGGGCACCGCCAGCTTCGGCGAGGTTCCCGGCTACCGCGTCGGCGGCAAGACCGGCACCGCCGACAAGCCCAAGGAGCGCGGCGGCGGCTACTACAAGGACAAGGTCATCGCGACCTTCGCCTCGATCTTCCCCGCCGACGATCCCCGCTACGTCCTCGTGGTCACCCTCGACGAGCCGGTCGAGACCTCGGGCGCCAAGCCGCGCCGCACCGCCGGCTGGACCGCCGTGCCGGTTGCCGCCGAGATGATCGGCCGGATCGCGCCCCTTCTTGGCTTGCGCCCCGAGTATGATATGGGCGACATGGCAGAGGTGATGCTGGTCAGTCAGTGACCGCATCCCGATCAATCGCCATCGGGCAAGGAAGGGGGCCGTCATGGACGAGGGCAGAAGCCTGTCGCAACTGGGGCTGACCGCGCGCGGCGGGCGCGAGGCGCATGTGACCGGCATTTCCGTGGACAGCCGCGCCGTCATGCCGGGGCATCTCTTCGCCGCGATGCCCGGCACGAAGGTCCATGGCGCCACCTTCATCGACACCGCCCTCGCGCAGGGCGCCGTGGCGGTGCTGACCGACGCCGAGGGCGCGAAGATGGCCGAGGCGGCGCTGGCCGAAAGCGAGGCCGCGCTGGTCATCGCCGCCGAGCCGCGCCAGGCGCTGGCCTTCGCCTCCGCGCTCTTCTTCGGGGCCCAGCCCGGCACGATGGTCGCCGTGACCGGCACCAACGGCAAGACCAGCGTGGCCACCTTCGTGCGCCGCATCTGGCAGGAGCTGGGCTTCCGCGCGATCAACCTCGGCACCACCGGGGTCGAGGGCGACTGGCAGGCCCCCCTGCGCCACACCACGCCCGAGCCGATCACCCTGCACAAGGCGCTGGCCGAGGCCGCGGCGGCGGGCGTCGATCACGCCGCGATGGAGGCCTCGAGCCACGGGCTCGACCAGCGGCGGCTCGACGGGGTGCAGCTCACGGCGGCGGGCTTTACCAACTTCACGCAGGATCACCTCGACTACCACGCTGATTTCGAGGAATATTTCACCGCCAAGGCCGGGCTCTTCGCCCGCGTCCTGCCCGAGGACGGCACCGCCGTCGTCAACATCGACGACGCCCGCGGCATCGACATGCTGGCCATCGCCAAGGCGCGCGGGCAGGAGGTCATCACCGTGGGCGAGGCCGAGGGCGCGCACCTGCGCCTGCTGGGCCAGCGCTTCGACGCCACCGGACAGGACCTGCGGCTCTCGTGGCACGGCGTGGTCGAGCAGATCCGCCTGCCGCTGATCGGCGGCTTCCAGGGCCAGAACGCGCTGGTCGCGGCGGGTCTCGTCATCGCCTGCGGCGCCGAGGCCGAGGAGGTCTTCCGCGCTCTCGAACGGCTCGAGACCGTGCACGGCCGGATGCAGCTCGCCGCCGCCCGCGACAACGGCGCGGCGGTCTACGTCGACTACGCCCACACGCCCGCCGCCGTGGCCACCGCCATCCAGGCGCTGCGCCCGCACGTCATGGGCCGGCTCATCGCCATCGTCGGCGCCGGCGGCGACCGCGACCGCGCCAAGCGCCCGCTCATGGGCGCGGCGGCGCTCGAACATGCCGACCATGTCATCGTCACCGACGACAACCCCCGCTCCGAGGACCCCGCCGCGATCCGCGCGCAGGTGCTCGAAGGGGCGCCCGGCGCCACCGAGGTCGGCGACCGCGCCGAGGCGATCCTGCGCGGCGTCGACATGCTCGACCCGGGCGACGCGCTGCTGGTCTGCGGCAAGGGCCACGAGACCGGGCAGGTGGTCGGCGACACGATCTACCCCTTCGACGACGTCGAACAGGCGAGCGTGGCCGTGGCCGCCCTCGACGGGAGGGGCTCGTGACCCTCTGGACGGCGGACGAGGCAGCGGCGGCCACGGGCGGCCGCGCGACCGGGAGCTGGGCGGCAAACGGGGTCTCGATCGACACCCGCACGCTGGCCGAAGGCGATCTCTTCGTTGCGCTCAAGGCGGCGCGCGACGGGCATGACTTCGTGCCGCAGGCGCTCGAGGCGGGCGCGGCGGCGGCGCTGGTCAGCCACGTCCCCGAGGGCCTGCCCGAGGACGCGCCGCTGCTGGTCGTGGACGACGTGCAGGCCGGGCTCGAGGCGCTGGGCCGCGCCGCGCGCGACCGCACCCGCGCGCAGGTCGTCGCGGTCACCGGCTCGGTCGGCAAGACCTCGACCAAGGAGATGCTGCGCACCGTGCTGGGCGCGCAGGGTTCGGTCCACGCCGCCGAGAAGAGCTACAACAACCACTGGGGCGTGCCGCTGACGCTGGCGCGGATGCCCGCCGACGTGGACTTCGCCGTCATCGAGATCGGCATGAACCACCCCGGCGAGATCGCCCCGCTCTCGCGCATGGCGCGGCCGCACGTGGCGATGGTCACCATCGTCGCGCCCGCGCATCTCGCGGCCTTCGACAGCCTCGAGGGCATCGCCCGCGAGAAGGGCGCGATCTTCGAGGGGCTGGAGCCCGGCGGCACCGCCGTCATCAACGGCGACCTGCCGGTGACCCCGATCCTGCGCGAGCTGGCCGAGGCGCGCGCCGCCCAGGTCATCGACTTCGGCGAGGCCACCGCCAATCACCACCGCGTCGAGAGCGTCACCGTGGGCGACGCCACCACCGTCGCGCAGGGCCGCGCCTGGCGCACGCCGGTGCTCTTCAAGGTGCCGGTGCCGGGGCGGCATTTCGCCGTCAACGCGATGGGCGTGCTGGCGGTCACCCACGCGCTCGGGCTCGACCGCGCGCTCGCGGTCACCGCGCTGGGCCGCTGGCAGGCGGGGGCGGGCCGGGGCCTGCGCGAGACGATCGTGCTCGACCCGGTCGAGACGCATCTGCGGGTCGAACTGATCGACGACGCCTACAACGCCAATCCCGCCTCGCTGGGCGCGGCGCTCGAGGTGCTGGCAGGCGCCCAGCCCGAGGACGGGCTCGGCCGCGTCAGCCAGGGCCGCCGCATCGCCTACCTCGGCGACATGAAGGAACTCGGCCGCTCCGAGGGCGAGATGCACCGCGACCTCGCCGCGCTGCCCGCGATGCAGGAGATCGACATCGTGCACTGCGTCGGCCCGCTCATGCGCGAGCTCTGGCGCGCGCTGCCCGAGGAGAAACGCGGCCACTGGACCGAGGGCAGCAGCGCCATGGCCGCCCGCGTGGTCCAGGACCTCGACGCGGGCGACGTCGTGCTGGTCAAGGGATCGCTGTCGATGGCGCTGGGGCGCGTGGTTGACGCGATCCGGAAAATGGGACATGGCGCCGCGAGCTTGAACGGGTAAGGGGACACCTATGCTCTACTGGCTGACGGAACTGAGCGATGGCGGCGACGTCTTCAACCTGTTCCGCTACATCACCTTCCGGGCGGGCGGAGCCTTTCTGACCGCGCTGGTCTTCGGCTTCCTCTTCGGACTTCCGCTCATCAACGTGCTGCGCAAACGGCAGGGCAAGGGCCAGCCGATCCGCGACGACGGCCCCGAGGGGCACGTCATGAAGGCGGGCACCCCCACCATGGGCGGCCTGCTGATCGTGGGCGCGCTGCTCAGCTCGACGCTGCTCTGGGCGCGGCTGGACAATGCCTTCGTCTGGATGGTGCTTTTCGTGACCATGGGCTACGCGGCCATCGGCTTTGCCGATGACTACGCCAAGGTCTCCAAGCAGAACACCGCCGGCGTCTCGGGCCGGACCCGGCTGCTGCTGGGCTTCCTGATCGCGGGCCTCGCGGGGGCCTGGGCGGCCTGGTTCCACCCGGCCGAGCTGACCGGGCAGCTGGCCTTCCCGGTCTTCAAGGATTTCCTGCTCAACCTCGGCTGGCTCTTCGTGCCCTTCTCGATGATCGTGATCGTGGGCGCGGCCAACGCGGTGAACCTCACCGACGGGCTCGACGGGCTGGCGATCATGCCGGTGATGATCGCCGGCGGCACGCTGGGCATCATCGCCTATGCCGTGGGCCGCACCGACTTCACCGAGTATCTCGACGTCCACTACGTGCCCGGCACCGGCGAGATCCTGATCTTCTCGGCGGCCCTCGTGGGCGGGGGGCTGGGCTTCCTGTGGTACAACGCCCCGCCGGCGGCGGTCTTCATGGGCGACACCGGCAGCCTCGCGCTGGGTGGCGCGCTGGGGGCCATCGCGGTCGCCACCAAGCACGAGATCGTGCTGGCCATCGTGGGCGGGCTCTTCGTGGTCGAGGCGCTCTCGGTCATCATCCAGGTGCTCTACTTCAAGCGGACGGGGAAACGGGTGTTCCTGATGGCGCCCATTCACCACCACTACGAGAAGAAGGGCTGGGCCGAGCCGCAGATCGTGATCCGCTTCTGGATCATCGCGCTGATCCTCGCGATGATCGGCCTCGCGACGCTCAAGGTGCGCTGAGGCCGCCGGTCTGCCGGTGCGCCTGCGCCTTGCGCGGGGGTGCGTATTTGGAACAAGAAGAAGCACGGGGACCGGGCCTTCGGGCCGGCGGTCCCGCTTGGACGATGGCGGCATAAGGGGCGCGCGATGATTCCGGTTCGGGGGTGCGAGGGGCAGCAGGTGGCGGTGCTCGGGCTGGGACGCTCGGGGCTTTCGGCGGCGCGCGCGCTGCGCGAGGGCGGCGCCGAGCCGCTGTGCTGGGACGACAACGCCGCCGCCCGCGGACGCGCCGAGGCCGAGGGGTTCGTCCTGCGCGAGCTGGCCCGCGAGGGCGCCTTCGAGGGGGTGGCGCGGCTCGTGGTCTCGCCCGGGATCCCGCACCTCTATCCCGCGCCCAACCCGGTGATCGCGCGCGCCTGGGAGGCGGGCGTGCCGGTCGACAACGACATCGGGCTCTTCTTCCGCTCGGTCGCCACGCCGGACTGGGAGATGTTCGACGTGGCGCCCAAGGTGGTGGCGGTGACCGGCTCGAACGGCAAGTCGACCACCTCGGCCCTGATCCACCACCTGCTGCAGCACGCCGGCCGCGAGAGCCAGCTGGCGGGCAACATCGGGCGCGGGGTGCTCGACATCGACCCGCCGGGCGAGGGCGGCGTGGTGGTGCTGGAGCTTTCGTCCTACCAGACCGACCTCGCGCGGGCGCTGACGCCGGACGTGGGGGTCTTCACCAACCTCACGCCCGATCACCTCGACCGGCACGGCGGGCTGGGGGGCTATTTCGCGGCCAAGCGGCGGCTCTTCTCGGAGGGCGGGCCGGACCGCTGCGTCATCGGCGTGGACGAGGACGAGGGCCGCTACCTTGCCAACCAGATGGGCGAGGGGCCGACCGACGACCGGGTGATCCGCGTCTCCTCGGGGCGCAAGCTGTCGGGGCCGGGCTGGATGGTCTTCGCGCGCAAGGGGTTCCTGACCGAGTGGCGCAAGGGCCGGCAGGTGGGCGCCATCGACCTGCGCGAGATGCGCGGGCTGCCCGGCGCCCACAACCACCAGAACGCCTGCGCCGCCTATGCCGCCGTGCGCACGCTGGGCCTTGCGCCGCGGGTGGTCGAGGCGGGCTTCCGCAGCTTCGAGGGGCTGCCGCACCGCAGCCAGATCGTCGCCGAGGCGGGCGGGGTCACCTATGTCAACGACTCCAAGGCCACCAACGTCGACAGCGCGGTCAAGGCGCTCCTGGCCTTCGGCCGCATCCGCTGGATCTGCGGCGGGCTGATGAAGGAGGGCGGGCTCGAGGGCCTCGCGCCGGGCTTCGGCAATGTCGCCAAGGCCTATGTCATCGGCCGCGAGGCGGCGCAGTTCGCGCTGGGCCTGCCCGGCGTCGAGGCCGACATCTGCACCGACATGGAGACCGCCGTCGCCCGCGCCACGGCCGAGGCGCAGCCCGGCGAGGTGGTGCTGCTGGCGCCGGCGGCGGCCAGCTTCGACCAGTACGACAGCTTCGAGGCGCGGGGCGCCGATTTCACCGCCCGCGTGCAGGCGGCGCTCGAGGCCTAGGCGGCGGTCCGCGCCGCCAGCGACTGCCGCAGCGGCGCCAGCAGCCCCGCGCGCAGCGCCTGCGGGTGCACCACGCCGAGCTGCGCCGGGATCTCGGGCAGCTCCAGCACCTTGGCGATGGCGAAGCGGTGCATCCCGCCGCCCGCGCGCATCGGCGCGCCTTCGCGGTCGATGTGCACCAGGATGCCGCCGTGTTCGCGCCGGAAGAACTCCGGCAGCTCGGCGCGGGTCAGCAGCCGGCCGCGGCGCCGGGTCTCCTCGAAGACGCGGTCCAGCACCTCGTAGCGCTGCACCAGCTCCTTGCGGCTCTCGAGCCCGTCGGGGTGGTGGCCGTCGCGGATCTCGCGCAGCAGCTTGTCGAAGAGCGCCGTCTGCTCCCAGGGCACGCCGCCCAGGTAGCGCTCGCGCACGCTGGCGATCTTGACGTGGCTGTCCAGCGGCCTGCGGCAGCGGTCCCAGTCGCCGCCCAGCACCATACCGCTATGGCTGCGCCGCAGCTTGCGGCGGGCGGCCTTTGGATCGTAGCTGAAGTGCGTCCGGCCCGGGTCCACGTAGACGCATTCGTCCGACTGCGGCGCCTCGGGGCCGAAGCGCAGCCGGTTCCAGTAGTCGCGCGCCAGCTTGCGCGGCACCTGCGCCTGCAGGTCCCTCAGCCAGTTGGCCGGGTGGAGGGTCGGATGATCTGCAAAGGCCATGACGGGGTCGCGACGGTTTCGTTAAGACTGACCAACGAAAATGTAACAGACGCGTGACGAGTTCAAGTGTCGCGCGCGATCGCGTCCCCGGCCGCCACGCCCGAGGACCAGGCCCACTGGAAGTTGTAGCCCCCCAGCCAGCCGGTCACGTCCACCGCCTCGCCGATGACGTAGAGCCCCGGCACGTCGCGCGCCATCATGGTCTTGGACGAGAGGCCCGCCGTCGAGACGCCGCCCAGCGTGACCTCGGCGGTGCGCCAGCCTTCGGTGCCCTGCGGCCGCAGCACCCAGCCCTGCAGCGCCGCCGCCAGCTCCGCGATGCGCGCGTCCGACAGATCCGCGAGGTTTCCGCCAAGCGGCAGGCTCTCGGCGAGGTGGGCCACCAGCTTGGGCGGCAGCATCTGGCCGAGCGCCGTGGTCAGCGCGCGCCGGCCGCTCTCGGCGCGGGCAGCCTTGAGCGCGGCGGCGATGTCCTGCCCCGGCAGCAGGTCGATGGCGATCTCCTCGCCCTCGCGCCAGTAGCTCGAGACCTGCAGAATCGCGGGGCCGGACAGCCCGCGATGGGTAAAGAGCATCGCCTCGTCGAAGCTGCCGCGCCCGGCGGCGGCCCGCACCGGCAGCGAGAGGCCCGAGAGGGCCGAGAACCGGCCCTCGGGGAAGGTGAAGGGCACCAGCGCGGGCCGCGTCTCGGTCATCTCCAGCCCGAACTGCGCCGCGAGATCGTAGGCCAGCCCCGTCGCCCCCATCTTGGGGATCGAGCGGCCGCCGGTCGCCAGCACCACGTTGCGCGCCGTCACCTGCTGCTCGCGCCCCTCGCGTTCGAGCCGGGCGGTGAAGCGGCTGCCGTCGTGCGAGAGTTCGCGCAGCGCGGTCGAAAGCCACAGATCCGCTCCCGCCGCCTCGATCTCGCGCAGCAGCATGGCGACGATCTGTGTCGACTTGCCGTCGCAGAAGAGCTGGCCCAGCGTCTTCTCGTGCCAGGCGATGCCGTGGCGCGAGACCAGCTCGATGAAATCCCACTGGGTGTAGCGGGCCAGCGCCGACTTGCAGAAATGCGGGTTCTCCGAGAGGAACCGCGCGGGCTCCACCTCGTAGTTGGTGAAGTTGCAGCGCCCGCCGCCCGAGATGCGGATCTTCTCGCCCGGGTTGCGGGCATGGTCGATCACGAGCGTGCCCGCGCCCGCCTGCGCCGCGCACATGAGCCCGGCCGCGCCGGCCCCGAGGATGAGCGTCTCCACCTGCATGGCGCGCCTATCAGCATGGATCGCGGCGCGGCGCAAGCGGCGCGCGCGCCACGGCAGGCGAGGCTTCCCAAAGCCCACGCCCGGTGGTAGCATCGCACCCAAGATCCGGGACAACCCGGACGACGTGAGGCAGTGCAACCCGACGAGCGGCGGTTCCCAATGACGGAAATGGTATACGGCACGGTTCCCGTGCGCGAGGGCGAGCCCGTCCTGCCCAAGTGGTGGCGGACGGTCGATCGCTGGTCTTTGTCCTGCGTGCTGATGCTCTTCGGCATCGGCATCCTGCTGGGGCTCGCGGCCTCGCCGCCGCTGGCGGAACGCAACGGGCTCATGCCCTTCCACTACGTGCAGCGGCAGGCGGTCTTCGGCGCGGTGGCGCTGGGCACGCTCTTCCTGACCTCGATGTTCTCGCCGACGGTGGTGCGGCGGCTCGCGGTGCTGGGCTTCGTCGTGGCCTTCGCCTCGCTCTTCCTGCTGCCTTTCTTCGGTACCGACTTCGGCAAGGGCGCGGTGCGCTGGTTCAGCCTCGGCTTCGCCTCGGTGCAGCCGTCGGAGTTCCTCAAACCCGTCTTCGTGGTGGTCGCGGCCTGGATGATGGCCGCCAGCCAGGAGATCGGCGGCCCGCCGGGGCGGTCGTGGTCCTTCGGCCTGTGCATGATCATCGTCGTGATCCTCGCGCTGCAGCCCGATTTCGGGCAGGCCTGCCTCGTGCTCTTCGGCTGGGGCGTGATGTGGTTCGTGGCCGGCGCGCCGATGCTGCTGCTCGTGGGCATGGCGGGGCTCGTGGTGGTGGGCGGCATGTTCGCCTACGACAACTCCGAGCACTTCGCCCGCCGCATCGACGGCTTCCTCAGCCCCGACATCGACCCCAACACCCAGATGGGCTACGCCACCAACGCCATCCAGGAGGGCGGCTTCTTCGGCGTGGGCGTTGGCGAGGGGCAGGTGAAATGGTCGCTGCCCGACGCGCATACCGACTTCATCATCGCCGTGGCGGCCGAGGAATACGGCCTCATCCTCGTGCTTGTCATCATCGCGCTCTACACCACCGTGGTGGTGCGCTCGATGCTGCGCCTCATCCGCGAGCGCGATCCCTTCATCCGGCTGGCGGGCACCGGGCTCGCCGCGATCTTCGGCGTGCAGGCCATGATCAACATGGGCGTGGCCGTGCGGCTGCTGCCGGCCAAGGGCATGACGCTGCCCTTCGTCAGCTACGGCGGCTCCTCGCTGATCGCCGGCGGACTCGCCGTGGGCATGCTGCTGGCCTTCACCCGGACCCGCCCGCAGGGCGAGATCGGCGAAATCCTGCGCGGTCGGCCGCGATAGCGCACGAGCGCCGCTGCGTCGCTTTTCCCGGCGCGCGGGAGTGGATAAGGAGGCCCGACATTCCGCCGGGGGCAGGGGCCCCGGGCGGCCACGAGGGCAGGGGCCCGCGGCACCGCGCGGCCCCCGAAGCGAGCGAGGTCCACGGCGATCATGTCAGAGAGGTTCCGGCCCCCCCTTCTGGTCATTGCGGCGGGTGGCACCGGCGGGCACATGTTCCCCGCCCAGGCGCTGGCCGAACTGATGCTCCGGCGCGGCTGGCGGGTGAAACTGTCGACCGACGCGCGCGGCGCGCGCTACACCGGCGGCTTTCCGCATTCCGTCGAGATCGAGGAGGTCAGCTCGGCCACCTTCGCCCGCGGCGGCCTGCTGTCGAAACTGGGCGTGCCCTTCCGCGTGGCCTCGGGCGTGCTGGCGATGCGCCGCCGCTTCCGCCGCGACCGGCCCGACGTGGTCGTCGGCTTCGGCGGCTACCCGTCGATCCCCGCGCTCGGCGCGGCCCGGCTGATGAAGCTGCCGCGCATGATCCACGAGCAGAACGGCGTGCTCGGCCGCGTGAACAGCATCTTCGCGCCCAAGGTCGACATCGTCGCCTGCGGCACCTGGCCGACCGAGCTGCCCGAAGGCGCCCACGGCGTGCACACCGGCAACCCGGTGCGCATGGCGGTCAAGGAACGCGCCGGCGCGGGCTACATCGTGCCCGGCGACTACCCCATGTCGATCCTCGTCATCGGCGGCAGCCAGGGCGCCCGCATCCTGTCGGACGTGGTCCCGCCCGCCATCGCGCAGCTGCCGATGGAGGTGCTCGCCAATCTGCGCGTCAGCCACCAGGCCCGCGACGAGGACGGCGAGCGCGTGACCAAATTCTACGCCGAGAACGGCATCAACGCCGACGTGCAGCCCTTCTTCACCGACATCCCCGCGCTCATGTCCGAGGCGCAGCTGGTGATTTCCCGCTCGGGCGCGTCGTCGGTCGCCGACATCTCGGTCATCGGGCGCCCGGCGATCCTCATTCCCTATGCCGTGGCGGCGGGCGATCACCAGACCGTCAACGCCCAGGCCCTCGTCGACGCGGGCGCGGCGATCCGCATGCCCGAAAGCCAGCTCTCGGTCGAAAGCATGGCCGAGTCGATCATGGCCGTGCTCGACCACCCCGAGGGCGCGCTGCAGATGTCGCAGGCGGCACTTTCCGTCGCCAAACCCGACGCGGCCGAGGAACTGGCCATGCTCGTCGAGGGTTTGGCCGGCATCGAGTACGACCAACAAGAACAAGAGCAGTAGATAGGGGACAGGCAGCCGTGAAATACGACAAGAACGACCGCATGGCGCAGGGGGCCAGGCCGATGAACGCAGCGACAAAGCTCCCGGGCGACGTGGGCCCGATCCATTTCGTCGGCATCGGCGGCATCGGCATGTCCGGCATCGCCGAGGTGCTGCTGAACCACGGCTACCGCGTGCAGGGCTCCGACCTGAAGCGCTCGAACATCACCAAGCGGCTCGAGGACCTCGGCGCGCAGATCTTCGAGGGCCAGGCCCCCGCGAACCTCGAGACAGCGCAGGTCGTCGTGATCTCCTCGGCGATCAAGCCCGGCAACCCCGAGCTCGACGAGGCGCGCCGCCGCGGCCTGCCCGTGGTCCGCCGCGCCGAGATGCTGGCCGAGCTCATGCGGCTCAAGTCCAACGTCGCCGTCGCCGGCACCCACGGCAAGACGACGACGACCACGATGGTCGCCACGCTGCTCGACGCCGGCAGCTACGATCCCACCGTCGTCAACGGCGGCATCATCCACGCCTACGGCTCCAACGCCCGCATGGGCGAGGGCGAGTGGATGGTGGTCGAGGCCGACGAGAGCGACGGCACCTTCAACCGGCTGCCCGCCACCATCGCCATCGTCACCAACATCGACCCCGAGCACATGGAGCACTGGGGCTCGATCGAGAACCTGCGCGACGGCTTCTACCAGTTCGTCTCGAACATCCCCTTCTACGGCCTCGCCGTCTGCTGCACCGACCACGCCGAGGTGCAGGCGCTCGTCGGCCGCGTCACCGACCGCCGCGTGATGACCTACGGCTTCAACGCGCAGGCCGACGTGCGCGCGGTGAACCTGCGCTACGAGACGGGCAAGGCCAAGTTCGACATCCTCCTGCAGGCCGAGGACTCGGTCATCGAGGACTGCACCCTGCCGATGCCCGGCGATCACAACGTCTCGAACGCGCTCGCGGCCGTCGCCGTGGCGCGTCACCTCGGCATGTCGCGCGAGGGCATCCGCGCCGCGCTCGAGGCCTTCGGCGGCGTGAACCGCCGCTTCACCCGCGTGGGCGAGGTCAACGGCGTCACCGTGATCGACGACTACGGCCACCACCCGGTCGAGATCGCCGCCGTCCTCAAGGCCGCCCGCCAGGCCTGCGAGGGCCGCGTCATCGCGGTGCACCAGCCGCACCGCTACTCGCGGCTCTCCAGCCTCTTCGACGACTTCTGCGCCTGCTTCAACGAGGCCGACGTCGTCGCCATCGCCGAGGTCTACGCCGCCGGCGAAGAGCCGATCCCCGGCGCCACCCGCGACGATCTCGTCGCCGGGCTGATCCGCCACGGTCACCGCCACGCGCGCGCGATCTCGACCGAGGACGACCTCGAGCACCTCGTGCGCGAGCAGGCCCAGCCCGGCGACATGGTCGTCTGCCTCGGCGCGGGGACGATCTCGGCATGGGCCAACAACCTGCCGGCGCGGCTCTCCGAGTGAGCGTCATGCCCGGCCGCTCTGCGCAGGGGGTCCGCCCGTGAGCTGGCTCTGGGGCATGGCCGCCGTGGTGGTCCTGCTCTTCGCCGTCTCGGCCCTGCGGCTGGTGCGGCGCTTCCTCTTCGGCTTCGCGCTGGCCTTCGGCGTGCTGCTGGTGCTGCACCTGCGCCACGACCCGGCCGAGGGCGCGGCCATCCTCGCCGCCACCGGCGGCGGGCTGGCCCTCAGCTGGCCGCTGCGCCGCTGGGTCACCGGCATGTTCCTCTGACGGCGGGGCGCCCCGGTGCGTGAGCCGGTCCTGACCTGACCGACACGCCGACGACGCCCCTTGCGGGCCTTGCCGGGTCGGGGTGATTGCGGCATCCTGCCCCCGGCTGGCCTGGGGGGCAGCACCTCGGGGACCGTGATGACGATTTCACTTTTTCTGGCCTGCCTCTGGGCCATTCTCGCCACCGTGATGGGCATCCTGCCCTCGCGCGACAACCACTGGACGCGGGCCTACATCCTGATCGCCCTCGGCATCCCGCTGCTGGGCTACGTCACCTGGGAAAACGGCCCCTGGGTCGGGCTGCTGGTGCTCCTCGCGGGGATGAGTGTCCTGCGCTGGCCGCTGCGCTACCTGCTGCGCTGGGTGCGTGCCCGCGCCCGCCGCGGGGCCTGAGGCCCGACCGTACGAAAACCCCGTACGACACGTACATGAAGGACATGCCCCTTGGTCTACCTCGTCCCGGCCGTCGCCTGCGCGCTCTTCGCGATTCTCGGCCACCTGCTGGCCCGCGCGGGGCGGGCCGGCTGGGTGCTGATCGCGCTCCTGGGCCTCGTGCTCGCGGGCGCCTGGGCGCTGGTGCAGGGCCGGGCGGAACAGGGCTACGACGCGCTCGGCTATGCCATCGTGTTGGGATTGCTGGTGCTTCCGGGCACGCTGGGCCTGCTGCTGGGCGGCGCGCTGGGGCTTTACCGCCGCCGCAGGGCAGGGCAGAAGACAGCTCATGACTGACGATCTGCCCCCCCGTTCGCGGCCGCCTCACGCCCGGCCGCGCTCTCTCCGAGCTGACCTGGATGCGCGTCGGCGGTCCGGCGGACTGGCTCTTCCGCCCCGCCGACCTTGACGACCTGCGCGATTTCCTCGCGCAACTGCCTGAAGACGTTACGGTTTTTCCGATGGGCGTCGGCTCGAACCTGATCGTGCGCGACGGCGGTCTGCGCGCGGTGGTGATCCGCCTCGGGCGCGGCTTCAACGATGTCGCCATCGAGGGCACCCGCGTCACCGCCGGCGCCGCCGCGCTCGACGCGCAGGTCGCCAAGCGCGCCGCGGCCGAGGGCGTCGACCTCACCTTCCTGCGCACGATCCCGGGCAGCATCGGCGGCGCGCTGCGCATGAACGCGGGCTGCTACGGCACCTACGTCGCCGACCGCCTGGTCGAAGCCCGCGCCGTCACCCGCGACGGCCGCCGCGTCACGCTGACGCCGTCGGACCTTAACTTGCGATACCGCCAGAGCGACCTCCCCGAGGGCTGGGTGCTGGTCGAAGCCACTTTCGAGGGCCCCGAGGGCGACCCCGAGGACCTCGCCGACCGCATGACCGCCCAGGTTGCCAAGCGCGACGAGACGCAGCCCACCAAGGACCGCACCGCCGGGTCGACCTTCCGCAACCCCTCGGGCTTCAGCTCGACCGGGCGCGCCGACGACACGCATGACCTAAAGGCCTGGAAGGTCATCGACGAGGCCGGCATGCGCGGTGCCACGCGGGGCGGGGCGCAGATGTCGCCCAAGCATTCGAATTTCCTCGTGAATACCGGCGATGCAACGGCGGCCGATCTCGAGGCGCTGGGCGAGGAAGTGCGAAAAAGGGTTTTCCAACACAGCGGTTTGCAGCTAGACTGGGAAATCATGCGGATCGGTGAACCGGCCGCTGAAAACGGGCCGGAGACGCCCGGACAAGACTAGGTGGCCACAGGCAGGCCGCGACGATGACGGGGGCCAACCCCCGCACAGAAACGAGGGCAAAACGCCCTGAACGAGGCGGTTTTGGGGATGTCGAGCAGGACACTCCCGAAAGTTGCGGTATTGATGGGCGGACCCTCGGCAGAACGCGAGGTCTCGCTCAGTTCCGGCAGGGAATGCGCCGCGGCTTTGAGGGGACAGGGGTTTGAGGTTGTCACGGTCGACGCGGGCCGTGATCTCGTACAGCAACTCGACGAGATTTGTCCCGACGTGGTCTTCAACGCGCTTCACGGCCGTTGGGGCGAGGACGGCTGCGTGCAGGGGCTGCTGGAATGGCTGCGGATGCCCTACACGCATTCCGGCGTTCTGGCCTCGGCGATGGCGATGGACAAGGAGCGCACCAAGCAGGTCTACCGCGACGCGGGGCTGCCGGTGGTGTCCAGCCAGCTCGCCACCAAGGCCGAGGTCATGGCGCAGCACGTCATGGTGCCGCCCTACGTCGTCAAACCCTACAACGAAGGTTCGTCGGTCGGCGTCTACCTCGTGGACCGCGCGGCCAACACGCCGCCGCGGCTCTCAGGCGACATGCCCGAGGTGGTCATGGTCGAGGCCTTCGCGCCAGGGCGCGAGCTGACCACCACGGTGATGGGCGACCGGGCGCTGACGGTGACCGACATCCTCACCGACGGCTGGTACGATTACGACGCGAAATACAAGGAAGGCGGGTCCCGCCACGTGCTTCCGGCCGAGATTCCGGCCGAGATCCACGAAGCCTGCCTCGACTACGCCCGCCGCGCCCATGACGCGCTCGGGTGCCGGGGCGTGAGCCGCACCGACTTTCGCTGGGACGAGGCGCGCGGCCTCGACGGGCTGATCCTGCTCGAAACCAACACCCAGCCCGGCATGACGCCCACCTCGCTCGTGCCGGAGCAGGGGCAGCATTGCGGCATCTCCTTCGGCGAGATGTGCGGCTGGATGGTGGAGGATGCCTCGTGCGACAGATGATGCGCCGCGAGCCTCCCGTCACCCGGCCCGAGCCGCAGGTGAACCACCCCGATCCTGCGCCCTCGCGCCTGAAATACCGCCTCGAGCGGCTGATGCTCACGCCGCTCTTCCGCGTGACGCTGCGGGTTGGGTTGCCGCTGGTCATCGGCTTCGGCGCGACCACCTGGTATTTTTCCTACGACAGCAACCGCGAGGCCCTGATGGGCCAGATCGCCGAGCTGCGCGACGCCTTCGAGACGCGGCCCGAGTTCATGGTGAACCTCATGGCCGTCGACGGTGCGGGCGACGCTGTGGCCTCGGACATTCGCGCGCTGCTGCCGCTGGAATTCCCGATCAGCTCCTTCGATCTGGATCTCGACGCCATGCGCGAGACCGTGGTGGCGCTCGATGCCGTCGAGACCGCGCAGCTGCGCATCCGCCAGGGCGGCGTGCTGCAGGTCGAGGTGGTCGAGCGTGTGCCGGCGGTGCTCTGGCGCTCGGGCGCGGGGCTGCAGCTTCTGGACGCCAGCGGCGTCCGCGTGGGCCCGGCGCAGGCGCGCGCCGAGCGCCCCGACCTTCCCGTGATCGCCGGGCCCGGCGCCGAGGCGCATGTCGACGAGGCGCTCGCGCTCTTCGACGCGGCGGCGCCGCTGGCCGGGCGGCTGCGGGGCCTCGAGCGGGTCGGCGAGCGGCGCTGGGACGTGGTGCTGGACCGCGCACAGCGGATCGAGCTGCCGTCGCGCAACGCGGTGCAGGCGCTCGAGCGGGTGCTGGCGATGGACGAGGCGGTGGACATGCTGGCGCGCGACATCGCGGCCGTGGACCTGCGCCTGCCGCGCCGGCCCACCCTGCGGCTGCGGGGCGGCGCGGTCGAGGATTACTGGCGGATCAAGGCCCTTGAGACCGGAGAACAACAACAATGATCGAGCTCTACGAATCCCAGCGGGCGATGCGCAACGTGCGCAAGGCGGCGATGCAGAGGGGCGTTGTCGCGGTGCTCGACGTGGGCAGTTCCAAGATCGCCTGCCTGGTGCTGCGCTTCGATGGCACCGACGGGCCGATGCCCGATGATGGCGTGGGTTCGCTGGCCGGGCAGACCGGCTTTCGGGTGATCGGCGCGGCAACGACGCGCTCGCGCGGGGTGCGCTTCGGCGAGATCGCGGCGATGGGCGAGACCGAACGCGCGATCCGCACCGCCGTGCAGGCGGCGCAGCGCATGGCGGGCATCCGGGTCGATCACGTCATCGCCTGCTTCTCGGGGGCCGAGCCGCGCAGCTACGGGCTGGCCGGGCGCGTCGAGATCGCGGGCACCATGGTCACCGAGCAGGACGTGGCGCGCGTGCTTTCGGCCTGCGATCCGCCCGACATCGGCGTGGGCCGCGAGGTGCTGCACGCCCAGCCGGTGAACTTCGCGCTCGATCACCGCTCGGGGCTGAACGATCCGCGCGGCCAGATCGGGCAGGAGCTGGCCTGCGACATGCACATGCTGACCTGCAACGCACAGGCGATCCAGAATCTCGCCCACTGCGTCAAGCGCTGCGACCTCGAACTCGCGGGCCTGGCCTCCTCGGCCTATGTCAGCGGCTCGGCCGCGCTGGTCGAGGACGAGCAGGAGCTGGGCGCGGCCTGCATCGACATGGGGGGCGGGGCGACCGGCGTCTCGATCTTCATGAAGAAGCACATGATCTACGCCGACACGGTCCCGATGGGCGGCGACCACGTCACCGGCGACATCTCGATGGGGCTGCAGATCCCCATGGCCATGGCCGAACGGATCAAGACCTTCCACGGCGGGGTGGTGGCCACCGGCATGGACGACCGCGAGATGATCGAGATCTCGGGCGACACCGGCGACTGGCACCACGACCGCCGCCAGGTCAGCCGAGCCGAGCTGATCGGCATCATGCGCCCGCGCGTCGAGGAAATCCTCGAGGAGGTGCGCGCCTGTCTCGACGCGGCGGGCTTCGACCACATGCCCAGCCAGCAGATCGTGCTGACCGGCGGCGCGAGCCAGATCCCCGGCCTCGACGGGCTGGCCAGCCGCATCCTGGGCAGCCAGGTCCGACTGGGCCGGCCGATGCGCGTGCACGGGCTGCCGCAGGCGGCGACAGGCCCGAACTTCGCCAGCGCGGTCGGCATGTGCCTCTTCGCCGCGCATCCGCAGGACGAGTGGTGGGACTTCGAGATCCCGGTCGACAAGTACCCGGTGCGCTCGCTCAAGCGCGCGCTGCACTGGTTCCGCGAGAACTGGTGAGGACATCGGATTTCGGTGCGCCGCGCCACCGCGCGGGGCATTTTCAGGGTGACGCCACTCGGCCGCTCTGGTAGCACTTCGGAAGAACCCGCGCAGAAGACGCGGACAGAGGGATGTCGAGCAGGCTCCCGCAAATCACCGACCGGCGCCGCCTCACTGGAGGACGGTGTCTGCTGACGTCTTGTGTGCGTCCGGGCATTGTCCGCAATATCTCGCGGTGTCGGCGAAATCCCGCGACCGGTGGGGCCGATTCACCCATATTTTGCGGCGAATCCTCGTTTTTCGCGTGACCCAATGCTAAGATCTCGGTAATCATTGGCCCTAACAGGCGCAGGACAGGCGTTCAGCAAGTCTAAAAAAGCAGGCGGACAACACATGGCACTCAATCTCTCCATGCCCGGACAGGAAGAGCTCAAGCCCCGGATCACGGTCTTCGGCGTGGGGGGCGCAGGCGGTAACGCGGTCAACAACATGATCGAGAAGGCGCTCGAGGGCGTCGACTTCGTGACCGCCAACACCGACGCGCAGGCGCTCCAGCAGTCCATGTCGCAGAACAAGGTGCAACTCGGCGTGAAGGTGACCGAGGGGCTGGGCGCGGGCGCCCGGGCCTCCGTCGGCGCCGCAGCGGCCGAGGAGAGCATCGAGCAGATCGTCGATCACCTCGCGGGCGCGCACATGTGCTTCATCACCGCCGGCATGGGTGGCGGCACCGGCACCGGCGCCGCGCCGATCATCGCGCAGGCCGCGCGTGAGCTGGGCGTGCTGACCGTGGGCGTCGTGACCAAGCCGTTCCAGTTCGAGGGCGGCAAGCGGATGCGCCAGGCCGAGGACGGTGTGGATGCACTGCAGAAGGTCGTCGACACGCTCATCATCATTCCGAACCAGAACCTGTTCCGGCTCGCCAACGAGAAGACCACCTTCACTGAGGCCTTCAGCCTCGCGGACGACGTGCTTTACCAGGGCGTGAAGGGCGTGACGGACCTGATGGTGCGTCCGGGCCTCATCAACCTCGACTTCGCCGACGTGCGCGCGGTGATGGACGAGATGGGCAAGGCCATGATGGGCACCGGCGAGGCCGAGGGCGAGGATCGCGCCGTGCAGGCGGCCGAGAAGGCCATAGCGAACCCGCTGCTCGACGAGATCAGCCTCAAGGGCGCCAAGGGCGTGCTCATCAACATCACCGGGGGGCACGACCTCACGCTGTTCGAGCTGGACGAGGCCGCCAACCGCATCCGCGAGGAAGTGGACGCCGACGCCAACATCATCGTGGGCTCGACGCTCGACGACACCATGGACGGCATGATGCGCGTCTCGGTGGTCGCCACCGGCATCGACGCCTCGAACGTGCAGCACGACGTGCCGCTGCCGCGCCGCTCGCTGGCGCAGCCGCTCAAGCCCACCGCCGAGGTGGTCGAGGAGACGCCGGCGCACGCGCCGCATCCGCAGTCCGAGCCGCAGCCCGTCGTGGCCGAAACCCCGGCACCGCAGGCCCAGCCGCAGCAGGCGCCCGCCGCTGCCCGCGCCCCCGAGCCGCAGTACGAAGAGGACGAACCCTCGCTCTTCGGGTCGATGAGCGGCGAGTATGGCGACCAGTCCTACGACGTGGTCGAGGAAGAGCCTGCGCAGGACGACGACGGTCTGCCGCCGCCGGCCTACCGCCCGCAGGTGGCGCAGTTCCAGCCGCAGTCCGGTTCGCTCGATGCCGACCCCGAGGAATTCGTGGCCCCGCGCCCGCAGCAAGCCGGTCAGCCCTCGCAGGAGACCATGGCCCGCCTTCAGGCCGCAGCCGCGCGCAGCCGTCACCAGGCGGCCCCCGGCACGCAGTCGCGCGCCGCGCAGCAGCCGCAGTCCTCGCAGCAGCAGCCCGCCGCGCAGCGCGGTGCCGAGGGCGAGCGTTCGCGCTTCGGGATCAACTCGCTGATCAACCGGATGACCGGGCACGGCCACGAGGGGGGGCAGCAGCCTCAGCCGGCGCCGCGCCGCCAGCAGCCGCCGGTGTCTTCGCAGGCCCCCGCGCCGGTGCACGACACCGAAGAGGAGCCGGATCAGGATCGGATCGAGATCCCGGCCTTCCTGCGCCGCCAGGCCAACTGAGCCCGAGCGACATCGCAGTCATGCAAGCAGGCGTCCCGTCCGGGGCGCCTGTTCGCGTTTCAAAGGCGCGGTCGGGACACCGTCTAGGCCGGGCCGGGGCCTGCGTTCGCGGCGTCAGACGCTGTCACAACCTGTCACGAAAAGCCCTCACCGGTGTTGCAACCGGTCACGGATTACCCACGCCGGTCGCTCGAACGGGACGTGGATAAGTCTATATTTTTCGTTATGAAACAAAGTTTTGCGTTGCGTTCCGCAGACTCCGGCGTGCATCCGCCCAAAGCGGTTCGAGGATGTTTCAGACGGACACATTGTTTGATTTGAGAGCGTGGGGGGGCGACTGTATCTCCCGGATCAAAGGAACAGCCACACTCTAAAGCCGTTCCGTGACCCGAGGTATTCGCCATGCAAACCACGATCCGCAGCGCTATCACGTTCCAGGGTGTCGGTCTGCATTCGGGCCGTCCGGCCCGCCTGACCATTCGCCCGGCTTCGGCCGAGCACGGCATCTGGTTCAAGCGCACCGACATCCGGCTCGGCGACACGCTGGTCCCGGCGCGCTGGGACGCGGTCGAGATCACGCCGCTCTGCACCCGCATCGTGAACCGCGCCGGCGCGCAGGTTTCGACGATCGAGCACGTCATGGCCGCGCTCGCCGGCTGCGGCGTGCACAACGCGCTGGTCGAGATCGACGGCCCCGAGGTTCCGATCCTCGATGGCTCCGCGGCGCCCTTCGTCCGCGGGATCCTGTCGCGCGGCGTGCGGGCGCTGACCGCGCCGGTGCGCGCGATCGAGGTGCTTGAGCCCGTCGAGGTGACCACCGCCGCCGGCTGGGCGCGCCTGTCGCCCGCGCGGCCGGGGCAGGGGCTCACCATGCAGTTCCACATCGACTTCCCCGATGCGGCCATCGGCACGCAGGACAAGGGGCTGAACCTGGCCAACGGCGCCTTCGTGC
Source organism: Salipiger mucosus DSM 16094 (assembly GCF_000442255.1). Taxonomy (GTDB): domain Bacteria; phylum Pseudomonadota; class Alphaproteobacteria; order Rhodobacterales; family Rhodobacteraceae; genus Salipiger; species Salipiger mucosus. The sequence goes on from NZ_KE557276.1 coordinate 36,154, forward strand.
GCGAGCTCTGCGACAGCCGCACCTTCTGCCGCCAGTCGGACGTGGACACGATGCAGGCCAACGGTCTCGCCCTCGGCGGCACCTACGAGAACGCCGTCGTGGTCGACGGCGACCAGGTGCTCTCGCCCGGCGGGCTGCGCCATGCCGACGAGGCCGTGCGCCACAAGATGCTCGACGCCCTTGGCGATCTCTACACCGCCGGCGCGCCGATCCTGGGCCACTACGAGGGCCACAAGGCCGGCCACGCGATCACCAACATGCTGCTGCAGGAACTCTTCGCCAAGCCGGGCGCCTTCCGCCTGCGAGCCTGCGACGACATCACCGCCGCGCAGCTGCCGGGCGTCGGCGTGGCGCGCGAAGAAATCCCGGCGGTCGCCTGAGCGAGACGGCCCTGGCAAAACCCCCGTTAAGGCGTTTTGCACCGGAATTTTCTGTGCTAGGACCATGCCACGCCCCGGCCAACGGGGCGGCGCAAGGAAGATGAGGACACGCGGGCATGGCAGGCGGCGGATCGCGGAAGCTTGTGATCGGAATGGCGCTTTCCGGGCTGGTCGCCCTGGCGGCCTGCGGTGCGCAGGAGCGCGAGGGCTTCGGCCCGACGGGCGCCCCGCTCGAGACCTACACGGCTCAGCAGATTTTCGAACGCGGCGAGTACGAACTCGATCAGAGCGACAACGAGCAGGCGGCCTACTACTTCGGCGAGGTCGAACGGCTCTATCCCTATTCGGAGTGGGCCAAGCGGTCTCTGATCATGCAGGCCTATGCCCACCACCTCGACAAGGACTACGAGAACAGCCGCGCCTCGGCGCAGCGTTACATCGACTTCTACCCGACCGATGACGACGCCGCCTACGCGCAGTACCTTCTCGCGCTCAGCTACTACGACCAGATCGAGGAAGTGGGCCGCGACCAGGGCCTGACCTTCCAGGCGCTGCAGGCGCTGCGCACGGTGATCGAGCGTTATCCCGAGAGCGAATACGCGCGGTCGTCGATTCTCAAGTTCGACCTGGCCTTCGACCATCTCGCGGGCAAGGAAATGGAGGTCGGCCGCTACTACCTGAAGCGGCAGCACTACGGCGCGGCGATCAACCGCTTCCGTGTCGTGGTCGAGGACTTCCAGACCACCACCCACACCCCCGAGGCGCTGCACCGACTGGTCGAGGGTTACCTGTCGCTGGGCCTCACCGACGAGGCGCAGACCGCCGGCGCGATCCTGGGTTACAACTACCAGGGCACCGAGTGGTACCAGGACAGCTACGACCTGCTGACCGGCGCCGGGCTCGAGATGAAGGCGCGCGGCGACAACTGGCTGGCGCGGATCTATCGCCAGATGGTGAAGGGCGAGTGGCTATAGGAGGCGGCGGGGTCCGGCCCCGCCCGACGGAACATGCTGCGCGCGCTTGAAATCCGGGACATGCTGATCATCGAACGGCTGGATCTTGCCTTCCAGCCGGGCCTCAACGTGCTCACCGGCGAGACGGGGGCGGGCAAGTCGATCCTGCTCGACAGCCTGGGCTTCGTGCTGGGCTGGCGCGGTCGCGCCGAGCTGGTGCGCGGCGGCGCGAAACAGGGCGAGGTGACGGCGGTCTTCGAGCTCTCGCAGGGCCACGCGGCGCGTGATGTGCTGGAGGAGGCGGGCCTGCCCGTTGCCGACGAGCTGATCCTGCGCCGGGTCAACACCGCCGACGGGCGCAAGACGGGCTGGGTCAACGACCGCCGCGCCAGCGGCGAGGTGCTGCGTCGTCTCTCCGAGACACTGGTGGAACTGCACGGCCAGCACGACGATCGCGGGCTGCTGAACCCGGCCGGGCACCGTGCCATCCTCGACGCCTACGCCGATCTTGGCACCGGACTGGAGGCCACCCGCGCAGCCTGGGCCGAGCGCCGCGTTGCGCGCAAGCGCCTGGCCGAGGCCGAGGCGGCGCTCGAGGCGGTCCGCGCCGAGGAAGAGTTCCTGCGCCACGCCGTCGACGAGCTGACCAAGCTTGACCCGCAGCCCGAGGAGGAGGCCGCGCTCGATGTCGCGCGCCGCCGCATGCAGGGCGCCGAGCGCATCCGCGAGGACATCGCCCGCGCCTCAGAGGCCCTGGGCTACGACGGTGCCGAGGGCGCCATGGCGAACGCGCTGCGCTGGCTCGAGGGGGCCGCGGAGAAGGCCGAGGGGCGTCTCGATGCGGGCATGGCGGCGCTGACCCGCGCCATGGCCGAACTGGACGAGGCTGGCCGCGAGGTGGCCGACGCGCTGGACTCGCTCGAGTTCGACCCGCGCGAGCTGGAAGAGACCGAGGAGCGGCTCTTCGCGATCCGCGCTCTGGCCCGCAAGCACCAGGTGCTGCCCGACGAGTTGCCGGAACTGGCGCAGACACTGGGCGGACGGCTCGAGGCGCTTGACCGGGGCGCGGACGAGATCGAGGGGTTGAGCCGCGCGGTGAAGGACGCGGACAGTGCCTACGACGCTGCCGCAGAGGCTCTGAGCACGGCCCGCGCCGAGGCGGCGGCGCGGCTCGACGCGGCGGTCTCGGGCGAGCTTGCCCCGCTCAAGATGGAACGCGCGGTCTTCCGGACCGAGATCACCGAGGGCGAGCCGGGCCCGGAGGGCCGCGATGCCGTGGCCTTCACCGTGGCGACGAACCCCGGCGCGCCGGCAGGGGCGCTGAACCGCATCGCCTCCGGCGGCGAGCTGTCGCGCTTTTTGCTGGCGCTGAAAGTGTGCCTCTCGGAAGAGCGCAATCGCGGCGTGACGATGATCTTCGACGAGATCGACCGCGGCGTCGGCGGGGCCACCGCCGACGCGGTGGGCCGGCGGCTGGCCTCGCTCGCGCAGGGCGGGCAGGTGCTGGTGGTGACCCACTCGCCGCAGGTGGCCGCGCTCGGGGCGCATCACTGGCGCGTGGAGAAGCGGGTCGAGGACGACGCGACGCTCTCGACCGTGGTGCCGCTCGATCCGGGCGCCCGCGAGGGCGAGATCGCGCGGATGCTCTCGGGCGACACCGTGACGGAAGAGGCCCGCGCCGCGGCACGGGCCTTGTTGGCGGGCTAGGCGCCAAATTCCTTCCCAAGGAATTTTCTAAAATTCCTGCGCGTCAGTCCTGCGGCACGAGCTTGCCCGGGTTCATGATGTTCTGCGGATCGAGCGCGCGCTTGATCTGGCCCATGACCTCCCAGCCCAGGCCGTGCTCGGCTTCCATGTAGGGGGTCTTGCCCATGCCCACGCCATGCTCGCCGGTGCTGGTGCCACCAAGCCGCAGGGCGCGCTCGGCCATGCGGTGGGACAGGCGTTTCGCCGCCTCCAGTTCCGCCGGCTGCCCGGGATCGACCAGCAGCACCGCGTGGAAGTTGCCGTCGCCGACATGGCCCAGGATCGGCCCAGGCAGGATGCTTTGCGCGATGTCGGCCTGCGTCTCCTCGACCGCTTGGGCGAGCCGCGAGATCGGCACGCAGATGTCGGTGACAAGCGCGCGGCAGCCTTTCCGCAGCGCGAGCACCGCGTAATAGGCGTTGTGCCGCATGGCCCAGAGCGCGCGGCGCTCCTCCTCGCGGGTCGACCAGCGGAAGGGCGAGGCGCCGTGATCGGCCACGATCTCGCCGAAGCGCTCGGCATCCTGCGCGACGCTCTCGGGAGAGCCGTGAAATTCGACCATGAGATGAGGCGCCTCCGTCATCTCGACCCCGGCATAGGCATTGAAGGCGCGCGCCGTCGCCTCGTCGACGAACTCGATCCGGGCCATGGGAATGCCCATCTGGATCGTTTCCATCACCGCGGTCACCGCCGCGTCCATGTCCGGAAAGGCGCAGATGCCGGCGCTGCTGGCCTCGGGCACGCCGTGCAGCTTGAGCGTGAGTTCGGTCACCAGTCCCAGCGTGCCCTCGGACCCCACGAAGAGCCCGGTGAGATCGTAGCCCGCCGCGCTCTTTCTGGCGCGGCTGCCGGTGCGGATCACACGGCCATCAGCCAGCACCGCCTGCAGCCCGAGGATATTGTCGCGCATCGTGCCGTAGCGGACCGTCGTGGTGCCCGAAGCGCGGGTCGCGGCCATGCCGCCGATCGAGGCGTTCGCGCCGGGATCGACCGGGAAGAACAGGCCCGTGGCGCGCAACTCCTCGTTCAGGGACTCGCGCGTGACGCCGGGCTGCACCGTCACGTCCATGTCTGCGCCGCGGATCTCGAGCACCTTGTTCATGCGGGTGAAGTCCACGACCACGCCGCCCCTCACGGCCAGTCCGTGCCCTTCGAGCGAGGTGCCGGCGCCCCAGCCCACCACCGGGCAGCCGTGCTGCGCGCAGATCTCGACGAGCGTCTGCACCTCGGCCGCGCTTTCGGGGTAGGCCACCGCGTCCGGTGGCGTGAGCGGAAAATGGGATTCCGAGCGGCCGTGCGCGTCCAGTTCCGGCTTGGACCGGGTGAGCCGTTCGCCTAGGAACGTTGACAAGGCGTCGAGCGCCTGCGGGATGGACATGACTTCCTCCGGATAAGACCGCAGGCGATCCTACCGATGCCGTGCCCGGTGTTAAAGGATGGCGCTATGCTATCGCATATTAGGAAACAATCTCGCGAAACTCGTGATCTTTGTGCACGAGGATGGGACCTGTTGTACCACCGCGGCCCCGGGCAGGTTTCCTTCTGGTTCATCGCGCTGACGGTCGGCCTGGCCTCCGGGCTGGCGGCGATCCTTTTCCGGTTCGCGGTCGAGCGGTTGCAGGCCACCGTCTACGCCCACGAGGACGTCAACACGCTTGCGAGTTTCGCCCAGACACTGCCATGGTTCTGGGTCCTGATGATCCCCGCCATCGGTGGCGGGATCGTGGGGCTGATCCTGCAAAGGGCCACGCCGGACGGGCGTCTGCGCTCGGTCGCCGACGTGATCGAGGGCGCGGCGCTGAACGATGGCCGCGTCGAGAAGAAGGCGGGCATGGCCTCGGCGGTCTGTTCCTGGATCACGCTCTCGACCGGAGGCTCGACGGGGCGCGAGGGGCCGGTCGTGCATATCGCGGCGATGATTGCATCCTGGGTCTCGAACCGGCTGGCCGTCGATGGAATCACCGGCCGCGATCTTCTGGGGTGCGCGGTGGCCGCCGCGGTTTCGGCGAGCTTCAACGCGCCCATCGCCGGCGCGCTCTTCGGGCTCGAGGTCGTGCTGCGGCATTTCGCGCTGCATGCCTTCGCGCCCATCGTGGTGGCCAGTGCCGCCGGCACGGTGGTCAACCGTCTGGCCTACGGCGATGTGACCGAGTTCGTGCTTCCGGGAACCACGACGGTCGAATTCTACCTCGAACTGCCGGCCTTCTTCCTGCTGGGGCTGGTCTGCGGCCTGGTGGCTGTGCTGACGATGAAGGCCATCTTCTTCGCCGACAACACCGGAACAGTGATTCAGCGCCGTCTCTCGCTGCCGCACTGGCTGCGCCCGGCGGTGGCCGGCCTGCTGCTGGGGGCCGTGGCCATCGCCTTTCCGCACATCATCGGCGTCGGCTACGAGACGACCTCGCGCGCGCTCTCGGGCGATCTCGCGCTCGGGCAGGCGCTGGCCTTTGCGGTGGTCAAGGTGGCGGCCCTCTCGATCACCATGGCCGGCCGCATGGGCGGCGGGGTGTTCTCACCCTCGCTGATGGTGGGCGCGCTGACGGGCCTCGTCTTCGGCCACATCGCCACGGGCCTTTTCCCCGAGGTCTCCTCGGCCTTCACGCTTTATGCTCTTGCCGGCATGGGCGCGGTCGCCGCGGCGGTGCTCGGTGCGCCGATCTCGACCACGCTCATCGTCTTCGAGATGACCGGGGACTGGCAGACCGGCCTAGCGGTGATGGTTTCGGTCTCGATGTCCACCGCGCTGGCCTCGCGGCTGGTGGACCGCAGCTTCTTCCTGTCGCAACTCGAGAACCGGAACGTGCACCTCGCCGCCGGGCCGCAAGCCTACCTGTTGGCGATGTTCCGGGTGCAGGGGGTGATGCGCAAGCCGACCGACAAGGGCGCTGCGGACGAGGCGGCCTGCCATCGCATGATCGAGCAGGGGCTCTTCGTAAAGGCCTCGGCAACGCTGGAAACGGCCCTGCCGCGCTTCGAGAAATCGGGCGTCGCCTACCTGCCGGTCGTGACCCTGGAGGGCGAGGACCAGACGCCCGTGCTGCAGGGCGCGCTGTTCCACGTCGACGCGCTCAAGGCCTACAACCGTGCCCTCGCCGCGACGGCGGCCGAGGAACACAGCTGAGGCCCGAGGCCTGAGGTCGGGCAGGCCTCAGACCTGCTCGACGGTCACCCCGTCCTGCACGTAGAAGGCAAGATGGTCCTTGATCTCGGCCACGTCGTCCGAGGGCTCCTCGTAGGACCAGACGGCGGCCTTGTAGGTCTTGCTGCGCGAGACGATGTCGAAGTAGTTTGCATCGCCCTTGTACTGGCAGGTCGTGCGGTAGTCCGAGGGCTCGAGGAAGGCCATCGCCACGTCCGAGCGCGGGAAGTAGATGACCGCGGGCAGCTCGCCCTCGCTGAGTTCCAGCGCCTTGGTGCTTTCGGCGATGACGGCGCCGCCGACGCGGACAACCCAGGTGCCCGTGGCGGGGCGGATGGTGATGTGTTTCAGCATGTTGCGTCTCTCCCGCGGTTTCCCGCATCATATATCAGTCACATTGCGACAGTCCTGTGTCACGGCCCCCATGCGGCAATCGGGCGCCCCTTGCGGCGTGGTCAGAGAGGGGCGCAAGCCGCCTCGAGCCAGGCCCGGTCCTGTGGCTCGAGCAGCGGGGCCACTCTCTCCAGCACGCGGGCGTGGTAGTCGTCGATCCAGCGCCGCTCCGGCTCGCTGAGCAGGGACGGCAGGATCAGCCGCCGGTCGATGGGCACCCAGGTCAGCGTCTCGAAGCAGAGCATCCGCGCCACGGTCTGCCCTGGCAGGGCAGGCGCTTCTGAGACCGCGATCAGGTTCTCGATGCGGATACCATAGGCGCCCTCGCGATAGAAGCCCGGTTCGTTCGACACGATCATGCCCGGCCGCAGCGGCACCGTGCCGGTGCGCGCGATGCGCTGCGGGCCCTCGTGCACGCTGAGGTAGGCGCCCACGCCGTGCCCGGTGCCGTGTCCGTAGTCGAGTCCCGCTTCCCAGAGCGCGGCGCGCGCCAGCACGTCGATGTCGCGCCCGGCCAGCCCCTCGGGCCAGCGCAGGCGCGAGAGCGCGACCATGCCCTTGAGCACGCGGGTGAAGGCCGCGCGGGTCTCCTCGTCGACGAGCTCCGGGTCGCCCACGGCCATGGTGCGGGTGATGTCGGTCGTGCCGTCGGCATACTGGCCGCCGGAGTCCACCAGCAGAAGCTCGCCCGCCTGCACCTTGCGGTCGGTGCTTTCGGTCACGCGGTAGTGCACGATGGCACCGTGCGGCCCTGAGCCCGCGATGGTCTCGAAGGAGATGTCGCGCAGCATGTTGCTGGCGGCGCGCTCGGCCTCGAGCCGGCGCACCACGTCGATCTCCGAAAAGTCGCCCGGCGCCTGCGCATCGACCCAGGCCAGGAAGCGCACCATGGCGGCGGCGTCGCGCAGGTGCGCGGCGCGGCTGCCCTCCAGCTCGGCGTCGTTCTTGCAGGCCTTGGGCAGCAGGCAGGGGTCCTCGGCCTCGATCACCTCGGCACGGTCGAGCGAGTCCAGCACCGCCACGGGGCAACTCGCCGGATCGATCTGCACCGGCCCCCCGAGCGTGGCCAGCGCCGCCACGAAGCCCTCGGGCGGCAGCACCGAGACACGGCTGCCCAGGTGGTCGCCCAGCTCGGCCAGCTTCTCGCGTGCCATGAAGAGCTCGACCGAGCCGTCGCGGTTCAGCAGCGCGAAGCCGTGCGGCACCGGGTTGCGCGGGATGTCCGAGCCGCGGATGTTGAGCAGCCAGGCGATGCTGTCGGGCAGGGTCAGCACGCAGGCCTCGGCGGGGCCGAGCCCTCCGGCCAACCGCGCGATCTTGTCCTCGTGCGCCTCGCCCGCGAACTCGGGGGGATGCGCACGCACCGTGCCCATCGGAGGCGCGGGCTGGTCGGCCCAGATCCGGTCGACGAGGTTCTCGCAGGCCACCACCTCGACCCCGTCCAGCCCCTCGCGCAGCCGGCGCATCTGGTCGACGGAGAAGAGCCAGGGGTCGACCCCCACGCGCCCGCCGCCGGGCAGCGCCTCGGCGATCCAGGCGGCGAGCCCGGTCTCGGGCCAGTCCACCGGCGTGAAGACATCCGCCACCTGCGCCTTGACCTGTACACGGTAGCGGCCATCGACAAAGACCCCGGCGCGGTCGGTCAGCGCCACGCAATAGCCCGCCGAGCCGGTGAAGCCGGTCAGCCAGGCCAGCCGCTCGTCGTGCGGCGCCACGTATTCGCCCTGGTGCGCGTCGGCGCGGGGCACGATGAACCCGTCGAGGCCCTCGCGCGCCAGTTCGGCGCGCAACGCCTCCAGCCGCGCGGGCCCCTGGTCCGGGCGTGCCGTCTCTTCGAAGCTCTGGAACATGCCGCTCTCCTCGTTGCGGGTGGACCCTAACAGCCAGACCGCGGCGCGCCACATCTTCCTGCGCCGCGAGGGCCGCCGGGTCCTTCATCTTTCCTTGAAATACGCCGGGGGAATTTGCGCCGCAGGCGCAAAGGGGGCAGCGCCCCGACACCCGCGGCCGAAGGCCGCGCCGGTCGGACCGGCAGGGCCGGTCCGAAACCCGTCTCAGGAGGCGCGCTTGATCCCCATGACCCGCGCCCGGGCCCGCGGGTCGCTGTCGAAGAGCGCCGCGAGCTGCTCGGTGATTGCTCCGGCCAGCTGTTCGACGTCGGTGATCGTCACCGCGCGGTCGTAGTAGCGGGTGACATCGTGGCCGATGCCGATGGCCAGCAACTCGACCTGCTTCTTGCGCTCGACCATGGCGATCACGTCGCGCAGGTGCTTCTCGAGGTAGTTGGCCGGGTTCACCGAGAGCGTCGAGTCGTCCACCGGCGCGCCGTCCGAGATCACCATCAGGATCTTGCGCGCCTCCGGCCGGCCCGCCATGCGGCGATGGGCCCATTCCAGCGCCTCGCCGTCGATGTTCTCCTTCAGCAGGCCTTCCTTCATCATCAGCCCGAGGTTGTCGCGCACCCGCCGCCAGGGCGAATCGGCGCGCTTGTAGATGATGTGCCGCAGGTCGTTCAGGCGCCCGGGCTGTTGCTCGCGCCCCGCGTTCAGCCAGGCCTCGCGCGCCATGCCGCCCTTCCAGGCGCGGGTGGTGAAGCCCAGGATCTCGACCTTCACGTTGCAGCGCTCGAGCGTGCGCGCCAGCACGTCGGCGCAGATCGCGGCGATCGAGATCGGCCGTCCGCGCATCGAGCCGGAGTTGTCCAGCAGCAGCGTCACGACGGTGTCGCGGAACTCCATGTCCTTCTCGACCTTGAAGCTCAGCGGCGTCGTCGGGTTGGCCACCACGCGCGCGAGACGCCCGGCGTCGAGGATGCCTTCCTCTCGGTCGAACTCCCAGCTGCGGTTCTGCTGGGCCTGAAGCCGGCGCTGCAGCTTGTTCGCCAGCCGCGAGACCGCGCCCTTGAGCGGGTCGAGCTGCTGGTCGAGATAGGCGCGCAGGCGCTCCAGCTCGGCGGCTTCGGCCAGCTCCTCGGCGGGGATCTCCTCGTCGTGGCTGCTGTCGTAGACGCGGTAATCCGGGTCGGCCTCCGAGACCGGCGGGGCGGGCGGCTCCATCGGTGCCTCGCCCTCGGGCATCTCGGTCTCTTCGCCCATCTCCTGGTCGGCGAGCTCGTCCATCGAGACCTGCGCCTGCGTCTCGTCCTGGGTCTGCTCCTGGCTCTGCTCGGGCGAGGCTTCGACCTGGTCCTCGTCCTCGCCTTCGTCGCCGGTCGAGTCCGGCTCTTCCTCGTCGCTGCCCTCGGGCTCGGCCTCGTCCTGCTGGTCGTCGTCGAGCTGGTCGGGATCGTCGCCCAGCTGGTCGCCGTAGCCGAGGTCGGTAATCACCTGACGGGCGAATTTCGCAAAGGCCGACTGGTCGGCGAGGTTGGCCTCGAGCCCCTCCAGCGTGCCGCCGGCCTGGTCGTCGATGAAGCCGCGCCACAGGTCCAGCACGTGTGCCGCGTCGGGCGGCAGCTGGCGCCCGGTGGCGAGCTGGCGGATCATGTAGCCCGCGGCGACGGGCAGGGGGGCCTCGTTGGCCTGGGTGATCTGGCCGTAGCCGCGCTTGGCCGCCTCGGCGCCGATCTTGGCGTCGATGTTGCCCGCGGTGCCCGGCATGTCGCGGGCGCCCATGGCCTCGCAGCGGGCGGTCTCCATCGCCTCGTAGAGCTCGCGCGCCATCTCGCCCGGCGGGACGTAGCGGGCGTGGGTGCTCGCGTCGTGGTAACGGCGGTGCAGCGCCAGCGCGTCGGCGGTGCCGCGCGCCAGCAGCACCTCGTCGTGCGACATCCGGCGCGAGACCTGCGGCAGGCGCATGATGTCGCCCGAAACGCCGGCCGGGTCGACCGAGTAGTTGACCGTGAGGTCCGAGTCGTCGGCCATGACTTTGGTGGCCTCGGCCAGCGCCTTCTTGAAGGGATCTGCGGGGTTGTCGTCGTTACGCGCCATGGCACAGGTTTCGCGCCGCACGGCCCGATTGGCAAGGGGCAATCCGGTGTCTGGCCCCCCTTCGTACGAGGGGATTTCGCCTCAGCGGGTCAACAGGCCGTGGCAGGCGCGCAGGTGGCGCATCGCCGTGGCCCGTGCCATCCGGGCGCGGCGGGGATCCTCGTCGTAGCTGGCGGTGTTCAGAAGCCGTGCCTGCGCCCGGGCGGCCCGGCTGCGCGCCAGCAGAAAGCGCCGGGCCAGTGCGCCGTCGTCATCGGCCCTGGCGATGAGGTCGCTGCGCGTCGCGTCGAGCAGGGCGCGCATCCAGTCGCGCCGCATCTCGGCCGCGTCGTGGCGGGGATCCCGGCGCATCCGGTCATGCTGGGCCATGGCCGCGAACCGCCCGGTGCAGACGGCGTATTCCGTCGCGATCCCGGCCCGATCATCGCGCGCCGCGCTGCCGGACCGGGGAAACGCGGCAAGGCAGAGAAGCAGGGCGAGGGGCAGGAGGTATCGCATGGCGCCATGCTGCGCGCGGCAGGGTTACCAGTCGGTAACGCGACCGCGCGGAATGACGCGCATTCTAACGAAAGGGCGGTGTCAGGGATGGCCCGGTGCGGGCAGCAGGCCCTCGCAGCGCCCCGACTTGCGCTCCACGATGTCGCGGCTCTGCGCGTCGCTGCCCATGGCGCGGCGGTGCAGCAGGCGGTAGTCGGCGGTGCGCTTCGCCTCGATGCCTGCGATGTCCTGCGCCGACATCCCGGCCGCGCCAGCGATGTCGCGAAACTCCTGCGCAAGCGCGCGGGTCGTGTCCGGCGAGATGTCCAGCTGCGGGTTGCGCTCGAAAACCTGCGCCGCACCGGCCCAGAAGGCGGCGCAATCGGCGACATCCTCGGCCTGATCCGAAGATGCAGGGGCGGCGGACATCAGGACGAATACCGCCGCCGCGATGCGCATCTTACGACAGCGTGATGTTGGCCGCGCTCTCGGGAAGTTCCTCGTCGAAGCAGCGCTGGTAGAACTCGGCCACGGTCTGACGCTCGAGCTCGTCGCACTTGTTGAGGAAGCTCACGCGGAAGGCGTAGCCGATGTTGCGGAAGATCTCGGTGTTGGTCGCCCAGGCGATCACCGTGCGCGGCGACATCACCGTCGACAGCTCGCCGTTCATGAAGGCGCGGCGGGTGAAATCGGCCACCGTCACCATCTGGCGGACGGTCTTGCGGCCCTTCTCGGTGTTGTAGTGCGGCGCCTTGGACAGGACGATGCTCGTCTCGGCGTCGATGCTGAGGTAGTTCAGCGTCGCCACCAGCGACCAGCGGTCCATCTGGCCCTGGTTGATCTGCTGGGTGCCGTGGTAGAGGCCCGTCGTGTCGCCGAGGCCAACCGTGTTGGCCGTGGCGAAGATGCGGAAGTGCTTGTGCGGGGTGATGACCTCGTTCTGGTCCAGAAGGGTCAGCTTGCCGTCCGTCTCAAGCACCCGCTGGATCACGAACATCACGTCCGCGCGGCCGGCGTCGTATTCGTCGAAGACGATGGCGGTCGGGTTGCGCAGGGCCCAGGGCAGGATGCCTTCCTGGAACTGCGTGACCTGCTTGCCGTCCACCAGCTTGATCGCGTCCTTGCCGATCAGGTCGATCCGGCTGATGTGGCTGTCGAGGTTCACGCGAACGCAGGGCCAATTGAGCCGCGCCGCCACCTGTTCGATGTGCGTCGATTTGCCGGTGCCGTGGTAACCCTGAATCATCACGCGACGGTTGTTGCGGAAGCCCGCGAGGATCGCCAGCGTCGTGTCGGGGTCGAACTTGTAGGTCGAATCCAGGTCCGGCACCCGGTCGGTGCGGTCCGGGAAGCCATGGACGATCATGTCCGTGTCGATGCCGAACACCTCGCGAACCTCGATTTCCTCGGTCGGTTTCGCGTTAGGGTCGATCATGCCGTCCGCCATCTTGCAGCCTCTGTCCGCTCTCGTGAAAGGTTGAGCACGTTCGTGCACCATATCCCCGGCAAGGGCAAGGGGACCCCGCTGCAACAGCCCAAAGGGCGTTCCGCGATTGGGTTTGCCGGGGGCCACCTGCCGCTATAGGTTGCCACCAGTGGTTCAATTTCCAGGCAGCGCTCACCAGTGACTTCCCCCCAGGCCGAGATCGAAGACCTGATCGCGCGCATTGCCATGGGCGACCGCGCGGCCTTTCGACTCCTCTATGAGCGCACGTCCGCGAAACTCTTCGGTGTCTGCCTGCGTGTCTTGGATGACAGGGCGCTGGCCGAAGAAGCGTTGCAGGACGTGTTCATGAAGATCTGGCACCGCGCCGGACAATATCGGGTCAACGGTTTCTCGCCGATGACCTGGCTGATCACGTTGGCGCGCAACGCCGCCGTTGACCGCCGGCGCCGTCGCGACGCGGGCGGCCGCGCGGCCGGCGCTCCGATCGACGCCGCCGACCTGGTGGCCGACCCGGCGCCTGGCCCCGCGCAGCAGGTGCAGGCGCGCTCCGAGGCGCAGGCCCTGGCCGACTGCATGGCCGAGCTGCCGGGCGACCGTGCAGAGATGGTGCGCCGCGCCTATCTCGAGGGCGTCACATATGCCGAGCTTGCCTCCTCGACGGGGACCAAGCTCAATACCGTCCGCACCTGGCTGCGCCGCAGCCTGTTGCAACTGAGGGAGTGCCTGAGCCGATGAGCGGGCCCGACGACAGCGATCTTCCCGGCGGCTGGGATGCCGCGGCGGCGGAGTACGTCCTGGGCCTGCTGCCCGAGGACGAGGTGCGCGTCTTCGAGGCCCGGCTCGCGCAGGACCGCGAGCTGCGGCAGGACGTGCAGGCCTGGGAAGAGTATTTCGCGACGCTGACCGACCCGGTCCCCGAGGTGGCGCCGCCGCCGCAGGTGCTGCGCCGGGTCGAGGCGGCGCTCTTCGGTCGCGCTCGCAAACCGCTCTGGCAGCAGGTGATGCCCTACCTGCTGGGCGCGGTCGCGGCGGCGGCCATCGCCTGGGCGGCCGTCTTCTCGGGGCTGCTGTCGCTCGACACCGAACCCCATCTCTACGCCGAACTGCAATCCGGCGAGCGGGGCCTCGAGCTGCTGGCGCACTGGGCGCCGGACAGCGAGACCTTCATGGTGCGCCGAGACGCGGGCGATCTGCCGGCCGAGCGGTCGCTCGAGATCTGGCTCATTCCGGGGCCCGAGGCTGCGCCGATCTCGCTTGGCCTGATCGTCGAGGACCAGCTCACCTCGATCCCCGTGCCGGACGAGATCGCCGCCCTGATGCCGGGCGCCACGGTCGCGATCTCCGAAGAGCCGTCGGGCGGCTCGCCCACGGGCGCGCCCACCGGTCCGATCCTCGATACCGGGCAGCTCGCGGAGCGCTGAAGCGTCACGTTGGACTGCTGGCGCTGCCACGGGATGGAGCAGCCCGGGGGCCGTCGCCTTGCGGTTCGCGAGCGCGAGCAGGACCGGGGGCGGCAGAGAAATGTCGGCCGGGTTCCAGAGCGTCTGGTTCGCGCTGAGCACGTCCTTCTCCGAATTGCACTTGGAGCGTCCTCGACGGAGGCGGGTGTCTGCGTGATCAACACCAGCCTGGTTCGCCGCTGCGATAAGGAAGTCATTGCACTTGATGCATCCCCTCGGATTGAGGCGGATCTGAAAAGCCGGCGGATCACGTGTCCGTGATGCATGGTGAGAATTTTGTGAGAAAAAATCTGAAACTCCGTGCTGTCTCCCTCCGTGGCTACGCATGACCTCGCCGCAACGGCGGGGAAGAGGAGGATGGACCAGATGACACGCTTCACGCTCATGACCATTGCCGCCACGGCCGTGGCCGCGCTCGCAACCCCGGCGCTGGCGCAGGACAACCCCATGGTCGGCGGTGCCGCCATGTACCCGGATCGCACCATCGTCGAGAATGCCGTCAACTCGGCCGATCACGAGACGCTGGTGGCCGCGGTCAAGCAGGCCGACCTTGTCGAGACCCTGAGCGGCGAAGGGCCCTTCACCGTCTTTGCGCCCACCGACGCGGCCTTCGACCGGATCTCGGACGACAGCTTGTCGCAGCTCATGATGGACCAGCACAAGGGCCAGCTGGCGCAGATCCTGACCTGCCACGTGGTCGCCACCAGCGCCATGTCCGATGCCATCGCGGGCATGATCGCCGATGACGGCGGCATGCACCCGGTGCCCACCGTGGGCGGGTGCACCCTGCAGGCGAAGATGTCGGGCGGCACGATCACGCTCACCGACGAGCGCGGGCGCAGTGCCGACGTCACTATCGCGGACGTGCGCCAGTCGAACGGCGTGATCCACGTGATCGACCGGGTCCTCTTGCCCGCCATGTAATCACCGGATGCCCGGCCGGGACCGTCCCATGTCCCGGTCCGGGTACCTGCGCCGATGCCGCGGGGGCCGCGTATCCCCATCGTTTCAAGGCTCTCGCGCAATCGTGCGCAGCCCCCGGCTTGTCCACAACGGGCCGGGGGCACATTTTTTCCTCAGCCGAGGAGGACCGATCATGACACGACGAGGATTTCTTGCCGTCACCGCCGCGATGCTTGGGGGCGGGGCGCTTGCCACCCGCAGCGGCGGCGCGGATGCCGCCGAAAACTTCGAGGTGACGCGCAGCGAAGAGGAGTGGCGCGCGATGCTCACCGACCTCGAGTACAAGGTGATGCGCGAAGAGGGCACCGAACGCGCCTTCACTTCGCCGCTCAACGACGAGAAGCGCGAGGGCACCTTCCTGTGCAAGGGCTGCGACCAGGAGCTCTATGCCTCGGACACCAAGTTCGACAGCGGAACCGGCTGGCCATCGTTCTACGAGCCGCTCCCGGACGCGGTCGAGACCAAGCCCGACCGGTCGCTCTTCATGGTGCGGACCGAGGTGCACTGCGACCGCTGCGGCTCGCACCTGGGGCACATCTTCGACGACGGACCGCCACCGACCGGCAAGCGGCATTGCATCAACGGGGTGTCGCTGACCTTCCGGCCGGCTTCGGCCTGAGGGGCGACAGACGAGACTGCGGAATGGGCGGTGCCGGAGACGGGCCGCCCGTTTTTGGTGACGATGTCCAGAAGGGGTACGCCCGGCATTATCCCTGCCGCCGAACGAGAAAAGGCCTGCGCGTCCAGGGGATCGACGCACAGGCCCTTGGTCCGTGAGTGCCTGACACAGGGAAGCGCAGTAGCACGCCAGCGTCTAATTCCGCCGACACTCAATTGTTAGCACAACCTATACGGTTTCGTCCAAGCTAATTTTCGCGCCCGCGCAGAAAGCCGCGCAGAGGCGGGTCAGACCGGCGGATCGCCGCCTCACTTGAAGTTGCGGCTGTCCTTGATCTGGTCCCAGGCCCAGACGACCTCCTGCAGCCGCTCTTCCTGGCTGCGGTCGCCGCCATTCATGTCCGGGTGCAGCACCTTGATGAGCGCCTTGTAGGCCTTGCGGACCTCGGCCTTGGTCTCGGCCTTCTCGACCTCGAGGATCTC
Source organism: Salipiger mucosus DSM 16094 (assembly GCF_000442255.1). Classification (GTDB taxonomy): domain Bacteria; phylum Pseudomonadota; class Alphaproteobacteria; order Rhodobacterales; family Rhodobacteraceae; genus Salipiger; species Salipiger mucosus. The sequence continues at coordinate 52,142 of NZ_KE557276.1, forward strand.
GACCGCGCGCTTCTCGGTCGGGGGCAGGCGCCGGCCGCCGCCCTGGCCGTTACGTCCCGGGTTGCGGGTGGCGTTCTCGCCCAGGACCTGGTGCGCGTCCTCGATCCCAAGCCGCGCCCAGGCGCGCTGCTCGGGGTCGCGGAAGTCCTTGGTGCGGCGCTCCCAGACCTTGTCCGAGGTGGCCTGCGCGTTCATCTCCGCCTCGGTCTTGCCGTCGAAGAAACTCCACTTGGCGTTGTATTCGCGGACGTGGTCCTTGCAGAACCAGTAGAAGTCATCCAGCACGTCAGGCGCCTTCGGGGCGCGGAACTTGCCCGGCCGGTCGCAGCCCTCGTGGTCGCAGATGCGCGTGGAGGTTTCCTGTTCGCCCGACATGCCGCGGCGGCCGCGCGGATTCTTCTTCTTGGCCGACTTGATCGACATGTCGAATCCGAAGGGATCTGTTCTGCTCATAGTCTCACCTTTTCGACTCGGACGCGGAAGTCTAGACCATCGGCATCCAGTTGAAACAGGCCCGGAGGCAAAAAATGTCCCGCACCACGCAAATAGAAACACGTCTGCGCGACGCCTTCGCGCCACGCGAATTGGACGTTCGGGACGACAGCGAACGCCATCGCGGACACGCGGGTTTCCAGGAGGGCGGGGAAAGCCATTACCATGTGCGCATCCGGTCCGAGGCCTTCAAGGGCCAGACCCGGATTGCCCGCCATCGCGCCGTGCACCAGGCGCTTGGCGCGGAGCTCGTGGGCGCGATCCACGCGCTGTCGCTCGATCTGGGCGAGTGAGCGGGCGCTTCAGTCGGCGCGCAGCCGCTTGGCACGCTCCACGAAGGCCGAGGGCACCGTCTCGCGGTCATCGGCCCTGAGCGCGGCGTCGCGCGGATCGTGCGGCGCCGGGGCCTCGGGCATGCCGGTCTCGGCCTGCGCGGGCGCCTCTGCGGCCGTTTCCTGCGGCGTGTCGGGCTGCGGCTCCGGCTCTGCGTCGCCGGTGGTCATCGGCGGCATGACCGCGGCGGGTTGACCGCCCACGGCGCGGCGGAAGATCAGCAGGTTGCGCCAGACGGTATGGCTCGACGCAAGGCCGCTGCGCTCTTCGGAGGGGAGGGTCTCGGCGCGCTGGTACTCCCAGCCCTCGAGCGCCATCTCGTTCATGAGCGCCTCGAGCGTATGGGCAAAGCGCTCTTCCGCGCCCTTGACGCCCTTGGCCTTCCCGCCCTTCGAGGGCGCGGCGACGACCCGGTATTCATAGGTTTGCATGGCTGGGATTCCCTGGCTCTGGCCGCAACCCGACATCGGATAGTGAAGCCGAACCGACAAGTAAAGGCCGGGGGACGGAGATGGCCGCCCCCCGGCGCTCGCTGTAGAAATGGCGTGGCAGTATCGCTGTCTGTATGCACTTTTCCCTGCGGCCGATCTGTCCTGACCGCGGTCACGGGCCACTCACGATACCCGTGAGCAAAGTGTTACCGTAGCGTTAACTTGGCAACGAGTGGGGGATTCCTTACGTTGCGTTCCCCCGGCCAGCGGGGTTCAGAGCCCCAGCTTCTGGCTGACGATCTGGTTTACCGCCTTGGGGTTCGCCTTGCCGCCGGTGGCCTTCATGACCTGGCCCACGAACCAGCCTGCAAGCTTCGGATTCTGCTTGGCTTTTTCCACCTGCGCGGGGTTGGCGGCGATGATCTCGTCGACCGCGGACTCGATTGCGCCGGTGTCGGTCACCTGCTTCATGCCGCGCTCTTCGACGATCTTCTCGGGGTCTCCGCCCTCGGTGTAGACGATCTCGAAGAGGTCCTTGGCGATCTTGCCCGAGATGGCGTCGGACTTGATCAGGCGGATGATCCCCGCGAGCTGCGCCGGCGAGACCGGGCTCTCGGTGATGTCGTGGTCTTCCTTGTTCAGCCGGCCGAAGAGTTCGTTGATGACCCAATTGGCGGCGAGCTTGCCGTCGCCCGCGCTGCCTGCGACTTCCTCGAAGTAGGCGGCATTGGCAACCTCGGCGGTCAGCACGCCGGCGTCATATTCCGACAGGCCGAAGTCCTTGACGAAGCGCGATTTCTTCTCGTCGGGCAGTTCGGGCAGGTTGGCGCCGATCTCGTCCACCCAGGCCTGTTCCAACTCGAGCGGAAGCAGGTCGGGGTCGGGGAAATAACGGTAGTCGTGCGCCTCTTCCTTGGAGCGCATCGAGCGCGTCTCGCCCTTGTCGGGATCGTAGAGGCGGGTCTCCTGCTCGACGCTGCCGCCGGCCTCGAGGATCGCGATCTGGCGGCGCGCCTCGTGGTCGATGGCCTGCTGGATGAAGCGCATGGAGTTCATGTTCTTGATCTCGCAGCGGGTGCCGAGGTGCGAGAAGTCCTGCGTCTCCATGTACCGCTCGTACGCCCCTGGCGTACAGACCGACACGTTCACGTCGGCGCGCAGGTTGCCGTTCTGCATGTTGCCGTCGCAGGTGCCGAGGTACCGCAGGATCTGGCGCAGTTTGGCGATGTAGGCGGCGGCCTCCTCGGGGCCGCGGATGTCAGGGCGCGAGACGATCTCCATCAGCGCGACACCCGTGCGGTTGAGGTCGACGAAGGACATGGTCGGGTCCATGTCGTGGATCGACTTGCCGGCGTCCTGCTCGATGTGGATGCGCTCGATCCGGACGCGGCGCGCGATGCCGGGCTCCATGTCGACGATGACCTCGCCCTCGCCCACGATGGGGTGGTAGAGCTGGCTGATCTGGTAGCCCTGCGGCAGGTCGGGGTAGAAGTAGTTCTTCCGGTCGAAGGCCGACTTCAGGTTGATCTCCGCCTTGAGCCCAAGACCCGTGCGAACCGCCTGCTCGACGCAGAACTCGTTGATGACGGGCAGCATGCCCGGCATGGCCGCGTCCACGAAGGAGACGTTCGAGTTGGGCTCGGCGCCGAACTGGGTCGAGGCGCCCGAGAAGAGCTTGGCGCGAGAGGCGACCTGGGCATGGACCTCCATGCCGATCACCAGCTCCCAGTCGTGCTTGGCGCCCGCGATCACCTTGGGCTTGGGCGGCTCGTAGGTCAGGTCCAGCATGTCACGGCTCCTTGAAAGGTCGGAGCGGTTCTAAGTCAGCCGCTGCGCACGGGCAAGAGGCCCTGCCGCGAAGTTTGCGCGACGGCCGCAATGCGGTAGGAATGGGGGCGCTTTGCCAGTTCGCATCGATTTCCCGGAGGTCCGCAGATGCCCACCGTTTCAGACTACACCGCGCTTGTATCCGGCAGCAGCTGGACCGCCGAGCAGGGCGTGCCCACGGTGCTCACCTATTCCTTCGACACGGTGCCTGCAGAGTACCTGTCCGAGCGCTCGGACCACACCGAGGATTTCCTCGACAGTTTCGAGGCCTTCAACGATGCGCAGAAGGCCACCACGCGCGGCGCCTTCGAGATGTGGGCCGACGCCAGCGGGCTCGTCTTCGTCGAGGTCGCGGCGGGGACGGGGGACATCCGGCTGGGCAACTACAACTTCGGCTATCGCGACGGGTACTCGACCTCGGACGGTTACGCCTATTATCCGGGCCGGGGTGTCACGGCCTGGTCGTCCTACGAGTCGGAGATCGCCGGCGACGTCTTCATCGACATCGGCGAGATGGCCTCGATGGCGACGACCCTGATCCTGCACGAGATCGGCCATGCGCTGGGGCTCAAGCACCCCGGCAGCGGAGATCCCACGCTGGAATCGGGCTATTTCGACGAGCGCTACACGATCATGCTGCCGCGGGTCGATTACGGGGTCATGACCCTCGGCACCTTCGACGCCGAGGCGGTGGCGGCGATCTACGGCACGGGTGCGTCGCAGCCGGGCGCGTCGGGCTGGCGCGGGTTCACCGTCGACGCTGCGGCGATGGAGGCGCGCCAGGTCTGGGGCGACGCGGGCTCGGAGATCGTCGGCAGCAGCCTGCACGACCTGGTCCGCGCGGGCGGGGGCGACGACCTCGTGGCCGGCTTCGGCGGCGACGACACGCTGCAGGGCGAAGGCGGCGCCGACACGCTGTGGGGCGACGCGGGCGACGACCTGCTTCAGGGCGGCCCGGGCGCCGATCTGCTGCGCGGCCACGAGGGCGACGATCGGCTGGAGGGCGGCGCCGATGCCGACACCCTCGAGGGCGACGAAGGCAACGACACGCTGGATGGCGGCGCGGGCGACGACACGCTTCGGGGCAACGAGGGCGCCGACCTGCTGATGGGTCGTGGACGGCGACGACACGCTCTACGGGGACGAGGGCGCCGACAAGCTGGATGGCGGCGACGGTGCCGACGTGCTGAGCGGCGCAGGCGGGGACGACCTCGTGCAGGGCGGCGCGGGCAACGACACGCTCCGGGGCGACGAGGGGGCCGATACGCTCGAGGGCGGTGCGGGCGCCGACTACCTGATGGGCGAGGGTGGTGACGACGTGATGCGCGGCGGTGCGGGCGAGGACACCCTCGAGGGCGGCGCGGGCACCAACACCTACGAGGGCGGTGCCGGGGCTGATTATTTCTACGGCTGGGAGGGCATCGACACGGTGGTCTTCGCCGGCGCGGAGGGGCGCGTTCTGGTCGACCTTTCCCGGGACGTGGGCAGCGCGGACTACGCGCGCTTCTTCGTCGAGGGCGCGCCCGAGGGCGATGTCTTCAGCGAGATCGAGCATGCCACGGGCGGCCGTTTCTCGGACAACCTGCGCGGCGAGGGCGGCGGCAACGTGCTGGAGGGCGGCGCGGGCTGGGACCGGCTCTATGGCCGCGCGGGCGACGACACGCTGTCGGGCGGTGGTGGGTCGGACGCGATCTACGGCAACCTCGGCGCAGACACCATGAGCGGCGGGGATCAGGCGCAGCGCGATCGCTACATCTACTTCAGCGCGGCCGAGAGCGGCGTGGGCGCGGGGGCGCGTGACGTCATCACCGACTTCCAGCCCGGCTTCGACCGGATCGAGATCAGCCGGCTGGATGCCGACACCGTGACCGGCGGCAAGCAGGCCTTCGACTTCGTCGGCACGGCAGCCTTCAGCGGCACCGCGGGCGAGCTGCGCTATGGCCAGGAGGCGGAGGTGACGCTGGTTCAGGCCGATCTCGACGGCGACGGGGCCGCGGATTTCGAGATCGAGCTTTCCGGCCTGCGCACGCTCTCCGAGGACAACTTCCTGATCTGAAGTCCGCGGCGGTTCAGACCGCGGCCCGGGTGCCCGGCGGCTGGGCCTGCGGGCCGCCCGTCGTGTCGGGGGTGGTGGGCGCGGGACCCTGTTCGGTGTGGACTCCGCGCGCGTCGATCACGACCGTCGCCCCGCGCGCCAGTTGCGGGGCGAAGTGTTCGGCCAGCGTCGAGAGCGCCCGCACCCGGCCCCGGCGCAGCGCGGCGGCGGGGTCGGTCGCGCCGGTCCGCGGGCGGGCGCGGGCCCAGATCGCGGGATGCACCTCGCGCAGGTGGTCGGCGACGATCCAGCCGAAACAGCCCGCGATGCGCGCCCTTGCCGAGCCGCGTTCCGCCGTGCCCGAGAGCGAGAGCCCGCAGTAGGCGGCGATGACGTTCGCGGTGTGCTGGTCGGGGCGGCACTCGAGGATGTCGTGCAGGGCCTCGGCGAAGAACTCGGACTCGACGTGCTCGAAGCCGGCCGGGTCGGCGGCGAGCGCGTCGAACCAGACCCAGGCATAGGCGCCCGTGCCCCAGACGTCGGCGGTGCGCCCGGCGGTGCGGCGGGCCTCGTGGTCGAGCCGCTCCCAGCTGCCGAAGCGGGAGGGCGCGAGGTCGCGGCCGAGCGCGCGCATGTGGTCGGGGCAGGCGGGGTCGAGGTCGATGAGGTCCTCGTAGTCGTCGGCCAGGCGGGCCGCCGCGCGGGGCTGCCGCTCGAGCAGGTGGCAGCGCAGGGCTGCCAGCATGGGCGAATCCTCTTCCAGCGGGTCGAAGCGGTCGAGCAGGCGGTCGGCGCTCTCGAGGTGTAGGGCTCGGGCGTCGCGGCGCAGCGCCGAGGGCTCGGGCGCGCCGGGGCGGCCGGCCCAGGCCCTTGCGACGCACAGATGCGCCGTGGCGAGGACGAGCGCGCCGGGCAGACCCGTTTCGGCCTCGTCGACGGCATCGCCCAGCTCGTAGAGGATGCCGCGCACGGCGGCGGGATCGCCCCGCTCGACCGCGGCGCGTGCGCTGTCGAGCGCGTCGGACTGCGCGCCCTCGGCCAGCAGCTGCGCCGCTGGCCGG
>NZ_KE557276.1:58834-175215 GCF_000442255.1 Salipiger mucosus DSM 16094
ATCGGGGGCAGGGCCGGGGGCATCCGGCGCCGCGGGGCCCGGGGCCGCCGCGGTGGGCGCGGCGCGGCGCGGGGAAAACGCGGCCATCGCCGGGATGTTGAGGGACAATTTCATGAAGCCGACTCTCTTCCCCGATTGGGGCAGGGTGAGGGCGAGACGGCGGAGCCGAAAGGGCGTTTGCGCCCGCGTTGGCAAAGACTCGCCGATGCGTCAAGGCGCCTGGCTTGCCCGAACGTCAGCGCTGGGGCATGGTCCGCGCCATGTTGCTGCCACGACTCCTATCCATCGCGCTGGCCGTGCTGCCGGCGCCGCTTCTGGCCGGCACGGCCGCCCAGATGACGGTGCCCGTCGCGGTCGCGCCCTTCGCCGGCGCGCCCTCCGAGGTCGCGCCAACCGTCAATGCCGTCGCCCGGTCCCCGCGACCGGTCGCGCGACGCGTCATGGTCGTTCCCGAGGCCCGCTGGGGGGACAGCGGCGAACGCCGGCGCTGGTCGCTGACCGTCCTGTCGGCACTGCGCGGCCATGCCAGCCGCCTGCCGGAGATCACGCCGGAGGACATCTCGACCTGGTGCCCCTCCTACGCCAGCGGCACCCGCGCGAGCCGCGAGGCCTTCTGGCTGGGGCTGGTCTCGTCGCTGACCAAGCACGAGAGCACCTGGCGCCCGCGCGTCGTGGGCGGCGGCGGTCTGTGGTTCGGGCTGATGCAGATCCTGCCATCGACCGCGCGGCTCTACGATTGCGAGGCGCGCACCGGCGCGGCGCTCAAGGACCCGCACAAGAACCTCTCCTGCGGGTTGCGCATCATGGCCAAGACCGTGGCGCGCGACCGCGTGGTCAGCCGCAACATGCGCGGCGTGGCCGCCGACTGGGGCCCGTTCCACTCGAGCGTCAAGCGCGAGGACATGATTGCCTGGACGCGCAGCCAGCCCTACTGCAAGGGCCTGCCGCGCTCGCTGCGCCCGGTCTCGCGCCCCGAGGAGATCGACGTGCCCCAGCTCATGGCCGAGGGTGTTTCGGACCGGCCGAAGATGCGCTCGCTGACGCCGCGCCCGGCCTCGCCCGCGACCGACGAGGTGATCGCCACCTCGGGCCACGCCGATCCCTCGGACTACGACAGGACGCACCCGGCCTATTCCGCGCGCTGAGGCGCCGCATCTGACACGACAGGGCCGGCTCCCGTGAGGCGCCGGCCCTTTTCGTTGCCCCGGTGTGTGGTCAGGGCAGGGAGATCTCGCGCACGTAGACGGGCACGTCCATGACGGCGACGATCTCTTCGGTGCCGTCGAGCAGGGCGGAGAGCCCGGGACCGCTGCCGGTCAGGCTGAATTCGCCGGAGGCGGGCTTGCCGAGCGGCGTGCTGGCCACGAGGTCCACGAGCTGACGGAACCGGTAGATCCGCGAGAACTCCGGCTCGCTGGCCGAGTGCGGAAAGGCCTCGCCGGGGGTCCAGTTGCGGTTGCCGGTCGTGTAACCGAGGTCCAGCTCGAGCGTGCCGCCGTCGGGCAGCGTGACCGCCCAGGCGTCGCTGCGCTGGCGGCCGCCGTTGGCGGGGCCCTCGACGGTGAGGGTTCGCGCGATCTCGGCCGCGACGTTGACGCCGTAGGGATCGACCCCGGGCGTGGTCGTGTAGATGCGCAGGACGTAGAGGCGCACCGCGTCGCCGCCGTCCTGCTTGCCGAGCGAGACCAGCGCCACCGCGCGGCGGCTGGCCGGCGAGAGCGGCTTTCCCTCTGCGTCGCGCTGCACGAGGCTGTCGATGAAGACGAACATCACGCTGGCCCCGGCGAGCGGGCCCTGCGGGAACGGCACGGAGGTCTCGCGACGCAATAACAGCCAAGGTCAGGCTAGTGGACCTACAGCGTCGAAACAAGTGACTAGTGAACGACCATAATGGCAACAAAAACAGGGCAAAACTGTGGACCAGAATATCCCCAATGCTATGAGTTCTTCTGATAAATGAGGGGAGTTTTGATTGATAAGTGGGATCCTGCTACGCTATTGGTTGCCGTTGCCAGTGGAATACCCATTTGAATGAAAGGGGTGAAGATGAACAAGAAGTCAAGCAGTGGTCGTCGGGTGGGAACGCCTTGGATTGAAGAAGACGGTATTGTTGCCTATGAGGTTCATAACCCTAACCGAAAGACATTCGGACTAAGTCTGTCGAACGAACAGTTTGCCGGTTGGGCCGAAGATGGTCGCAAAGTGAAAGGTTACGCAGAATTTCCCAAAAAGCATGCGCCCATACCATTCGCCTGCGGGATAACAAGTGGAAAAGAGCTGACGTTTAATAGTGCCAATTTAATCGATGCTTTGAAGGACTGCAGGCCCGGTGACAAGATTAGATTTCACTTTCACGATGGCCTGCCGTTATTGAACCGCAAGGAAGGCTCCGGAGGCAAGGCTGGTCGCTCAGAAGGAGCGGAATATCTAAAACTTCATAGGAGGTATGAACGCAATCAAAAGCTCGCCCGGAGAGTTCGAGAACATGCTCAAGGGGTCTGCGAAGTTTGTGGCGTAGACTACGCCAAGAAATATGGTTGCATTGGGAAGAATGTTATTGAAGCGCATCATCTATTGCCGCTTTCGCAAGGGGTTCGGCAAAGCGACGAAGACGACCTCATTGCCATTTGCGCGAACTGCCATCGTTTAGCGCACGCATGGATGAGAGACCGGGAGGTTGGGCAGATCGGGCTAAAAGAATTGAAAAACAGATTTGGAGCCGTGAGACAATGAGTTGCAGTATCATTTTCGCATCGCCTGGATGCAAGTTCTTGCGAAGGAAGGCGATTTAAGACGCAGATTCATTATACTAGCTCATGGAACGGTGTGGATGCGACTTGTTCCTGCCGCTGGAGCGCCTAAGCACAGCCTTAACGGCGACGCAAGTACGTGGAGTACAGGCAGCCCCGAATGAGTTGAGGCTGCCTCTTATTGTTCTAAAACTTCACCGCATCACGACAGCAGCCGCGAGACCATTTCGCCGGTGTCGGGCGAGAGGCCCGGGCGGGCGGCGATGCGTTCGAGCTGGGCCTTCATCAGGGCCTGGCGGTCCGCGTCGTAGCGTTTCCAGGTCTGGAAGGCCGAGCACATGCGCGCCGTGGTCTGCGGGTTCTTGGCGTCGAGCTTGATGAGCCAGTCCGCCAGCAGCTTGTAGCCGCGCCCGTCCTTGGCGTGGAAGCCCGTGTGGTGCATCGCCAGCGCGCCCAGCACCGAGCGGAAGCGGTTGGGGTTGGTCCAGTCGAAGGCCGGATGTTCGGTCAGGGCGGCGGTGCGCTCGGGCGCCTTGTCGGGCGTGGTGGCCGCGATCTGGAGGGCGAACCACTTGTCCATCACCAGCCGGTCGTCCTGCCACTGGTCGTGGAAGGCCCTGAGCGCGGCCTCGTCCCGGCCGGCCTGCACGAGGCAGGCGAGCGCCGAGAGCTGCAGCGTCATGTTGTCGGCCGAGGCGAACTGCGCTTCGGCCGCCTTGCCGCCGTCGAGGCGGGTCTGCAGCGCGAGCACCGCCGATCCCAGCGCGCGCTTGCCCGACTGCGCCGCGTCGGGCCGGTAGGCCTCGGTCACGCGGGCCTCCTCGGCCAGCGCGGGCAGCAGGTCCTGCCAGCGCTCGGCCATGGCCTGGCGCAGGCTCTCGTGCGCATCCCAGATGGCGTCGGGGTCGGGCACGTGGCCGCGTTCGTGCAGCACCTGCGCGGTTTCCGACTGGGTGGGCCCGCCCATCATCAGCGCGCGGAAGGCCGGGTCGAGGGTGTCGTCGCGGATCACGCGCTCGAGCCCGTCGAGCCAGGCGGTGTCGGGGGCGGCGCCCTCGGTCACCATGGCGACGAGGCAGTCGCGGGCGAGATCGCGCGAGGATTCCCAGCGGTTGAAGGCGTCGGTGTCATGCGCGAGCAGGAAGGCGCGTTCCTCGGGCGCGCTGTCGCGTTCGAGCACCACGGGCGCCGAGAAGCCGCGCAGGATCGAAGGGACGGGCTTGGCCGAGAGCCCCTCGAAGGTGAAGCTCTGCTCGGCCTCGGTCATCTCGAGCACGGTGGTCGGCACGACCTCGTGGCCGTTTGGGTTCAGCAGGCCCACGGCGATGGGCAGCACCTGCGGCGCCTTGTCCGGCTGGCCGGGCGTGGGCGGCGTGGTTTGGCGGAAGGTGAGGGTATAGGTCCCCTCGCTGAAGTCCTCGGAGACCGAGAGGCGCGGGGTGCCCGCCTGCGAATACCAGCGCTTGAACTGCGACAGGTCGCGGCCGGTGGCATCCTCGAAGACCCGGATCCAGTCCTCGATCGTGGCGGCGTCGCCGTCGTGCCGCTCGAAGTAGAGGTCGAGGGCCTTGTAATACTCCTCGTCGCCGACGAGCCGCTTGAGCATGCCGATGACCTCGGCGCCCTTTTCGTAGACCGTCGCGGTGTAGAAGTTGTTGATCTCCTGGAAGCTCTCGGGGCGCACCGGGTGGGCGAGTGGGCCCTGGTCCTCGGGGAACTGGCGGGCGCGGAGCGCGATCACGTCGGAGATGCGCTTGACCTCGGCCGAGCGCATGTCGCTGGTGAACTGGCTGTCGCGGTAGACCGTCAGCCCCTCCTTGAGGCAGAGCTGGAACCAGTCGCGGCAGGTGATGCGGTTGCCGGTCCAGTTGTGGAAATACTCGTGCGCGATGATCGCCTCGATGCGCTCGAAGTTGGCGTCGGTCGAGGTCTCGGGCGAGGCCAGCACGCAGGAGGAGTTGAAGATGTTCAGCCCCTTGTTCTCCATCGCGCCCATGTTGAAGTCGTCGACGGCCACCACATTGAAGATGTCGAGATCGTACTCCCGGCCGTAGACCTCCTCGTCCCAGGTCATGGACTTCTTGAGTGCCTCCATGCCGAAGGCGCATTTGCCCTCGTCGCCGGGCCGGACCCAGATGTTGAGCTCGACCTCCTTGCCGGACTTCGTGGTGAAGCTGCCGGGGTGGTTGCGCAGGTCGCCCGCGACCAGGGCGAAGAGGTAGGCAGGCTTGGGCCAGGGGTCGTGCCACTCGGCCCAACCCGCGCCGCTGTCGGCGGGGTTGCCGTTCGAGAGCTTGACCGGCTCGTCGCCCTCGATGCGCACGGTGAAGGTGGCCATCACGTCGGGGCGGTCGGGGTAGTAGGTGATCTTGCGGAAGCCCTCGGCCTCGCACTGGGTGCAGTACATGCCGTTCGACATGTAGAGGCCCTCGAGCGCGGTGTTGTCGGCGGGGGCGATCTCGACCTCGCTCTCCCAAAGGAAGGGGCCGTCGGGCACCGGGCAGGTCAGGCCCTGCGGCGTGATCTCGGGGGTGACCTCGGCGCCGTCAATGGCGGCGCGCAGGAGGGTCAGCTCCTCGCCATGCAGGAAGAAATCCTGCGCGGGGGCATCGCCGCGCGGGGCGAAGTGGATGCGGGCGACGACGCGGGTCGCGCGGGGCGACAGTTTCACCGTGAGGTGCACGTCCCGGACCGTCCAGCCGAAGGGCGTGTAGTCCGCAAGGTGGATGGTCTGGGGGCTGGCGTCTTTCATCACTCTCTCCTCTCGACCCCGTGAGGGGACGGAACATGGGGGTCCGACGCAGTGTTATGCCCCTGAACCCGCAGCGGCAACCGCGCTGCGGGCTGATGTAGTACAGGAGGTATCCATGTCGGCACCCGACACCAATGTTCGCAACCAGGAACGGGCGCATCGTCCGTCGCTCTGGGGCATCTGGGGCGCTCTCATCGTGGTTGCCCTGCTGTTCGTGGGATGGCTCGCGTTCTACTCGCTGAACCCGGCAGAGGACGGCGCGACCGTCGAGACCCCGGCAGCCACCGGCAGCGAGGCGGCGGCGACCGAGTGATCGGCCGCCCATCGCGGAAAAAGCGGCGCAGCGCGTGGCGTTGCGCCGCTTTTTCGTGCGCGGATCCGACTGGACAGGGGCGCGGGATGCCCCATCATGCGGCCTCATGGGAATGCGCCGCAAATCCGACCTGCCGACCAAGACATGCGCCACCTGCGGGCGCCCGTTCACCTGGCGCCGCAAGTGGGCGAAGGTCTGGGACGAGGTGCGCTACTGCTCGGACCGGTGCCGGCGCGTGAAGCCGAAGGCGGGCAGGGCCGCCTCCGGGTAGGGGCCCGGGCCGCTACTCGGCGGCGCGGACCGTGGGCGTGCCCGGCGCGGGCGCGATGTCCTGACGGTCGGGCGCTTCGTCCCAGACGATTTCCGGCGCGCGGACGCCGCGCGCGGCGCGGTTGAGCGCCCAGTCGCGGGCGGCGCGGCTTTGCCGGCCCAGCGAGAGCGCGGCGAGCGCCCGGGCAATCCAGTGCAGGTAGGTGGTGAACCAGACCCTCAGCGCCAGCATTGCGGGGGTAAAGACCAGCGTCAGCACCGTCGCGATGGCGAGACCGAAGACCACCGCCGCCGCCAGCGGCTTCCACATCAGCGAGGTGGGCGAGTCGACCGAGTAGCCCCCGGCGAAGAAGTCGAGGCTGAGGCCCAGCATCATCGGCGCGAGGCCCGCGATGGTGGTCACCGTGGTCAGGAAGACCGGGCGGATGCGGTCCTCGGCGGTGCGGATGATAGCCTCGATCCGGGGCATGTAGCGGGCGTAGTCCTGGTAGGTGTCGATGAGCACGATGTTGTTGTTCACGACGATACCCGCCAGCGCCACGACGCCGGTGCCCGACATGATCGTCGAGAAGGTCTGGTCCAGCACGAGGATCCCGATGAAGACCCCCGCGGTCGACAGCACCACCGCCAGCAGCACCAGCACCGCGTTGTAGAAGCTGTTGAACTGCGCCAGCAGGATGATGAACATCAGCGCCAGCGCCGCGGTGAAGGCCTGCGCGAGGAAGGCCTGGCTGTCGGCCTGTTCCTCCTGGTCGCCGGTCCATTCCCAGCCGATGTCGCCCGCGAAGGGATCGCTCTCGAGCCAGCCTGTCAGCATGTCGATCCGGTCGGTGGGCGTGACGGGTGTGGCGGACAGCGCGCCCGCCGCGGCCATGCGCGAGAGCGTGTCGGTCTCGGTGTCCCCGGCGGTCTGCGTGACCGCGTAGCGGGTGTCGCCCAATTGCAGGGTGCCGTCCGCGTCCTCGCGGCCGTAGCCGCGGACCTCGCCCTCGCCGGTGAATTTCACCAGCCCCTCGGCCACGGCGGCCTTGAGGTCGAAGGTGCGGGTCTGGTCGACGCGGCTGATCTCGGCCAGCTTCTCGACCGGCTGGCGGGTGACGAAGTTCGACAGCGGAATGAGCCCGTCGTTGGTGCGCACCTTCAGGCTGTCGAGGGTAGAGAGCACGCGGTCCTGTTCGGGCAGGCGGACGCGGATCTCGATCTCTTCGTCGGAGCTTTCGACGCGCATGGTGTCGAGCAGGACGCCCCGCGTGACGAGCTGGACCATGGCGCCCACGGTTGCGACGTCGGCGCCGTAGCGGCCGGCCTTTTCGACGTCGACATCGATCTGCCAGTCGATGCCGGGCAGGGGGCGGGTGTCCTCGACCAGCCGCAGGCCGGGCAGGGCGTCGAAACGTTCGCGGGCGGTGGCGGTGGCGGCGAGCAGGTCCTCCCAGTCGTCGCCGCTGAGCCTCAGGTGCACGGGCTTGGCCGAGGAGGGCCCCATGGCGAGGTTGATGATCTCGGTCTTGATGCCGGGGATCGCGTCGAGCCGGTCGGTGATCTCGGCCAGCACGCGGTCGCCGTCGAGCTCGGGACGGTCGCGGCGGTCTTCCCAGGGGACGGTCTCGATCTGGATCTGGCCGATGGTGTCCTTTGGCGGCTGGGCGCCTCCGGTGTTGGTTTCGAGCCCGCCGTCGCCGGCGAAGGAGAAGGCCGTCTCGATGCCGGGGTGGGCCAGCACGATCTCCTCGGCGCGGCGCACCAGCGCGTCCTTTTCCTGGATCGAGAGGTTGCCGCGCGCGCGGACGTAGAGCAGCGCCTGCTCGGGTTCGGTGGGGGGGAAGAACTCGGTGCCGTTGTTGTTCTCGCCGTAGTAGCTGAAGACCGAGATGACGAAGAAGATCACCGCGCCGATGGTGACCAGCGGCATCACCGGGTTGGCGGTGAGCGCCCAGATCAGCCGCCCGAAGGGCCGCCGGCGGTAGCGGCCGCGGATGCGCTTGCGGCGGTGCTCCAGCTTGGCCGCGTCGAGCGCCACGGAGGCCGCGACCGCGAAGGCGAGAAAGACCGCGACGCCGGGCAGGCGCGCCGTGTAGCCCGACAGGGGCGTGACGCCGAGGAAGTCGGGGTTCAGCACCAGCATGGCGCCGGTGAACATGCCCAGCAGGGTGACGGGCACCAGCGCCGCGCGCAGCGGCCATGCGGGCAGCGCCCGGCGCAGGCGCGTCGAGGCGCGGTGCAGGCTGCGCGAGAAGCGCCCGGTGACGCCGCCCATGACCGGCAGGTAGACCAGCGCCACCACCAGCGAGGCCGAGAGCACGAAGATCAGCGTGACCGGCAGCATGCCCATGAACTGCCCCGCGACGCCGGGCCAGAAGAGCATGGGCAGGAAGGCGCAGAGCGTCGTCGCGGTCGAGGAGACCACGGGCCAGAACATGCGCTTGGCGGCCTCGACGTAGGCGTGCATCGGGCCGGTGCCCTGGGCGATGCGCTTGTCGGCGTATTCGACCACGACGATGGCGCCGTCGACCAGCATCCCCACGGCGAGGATCAGGCCGAACATCACGATGTTCGAGATGGTGATGCCCATCGCGGCCAGCAGCACGAAGCAGAGCAGGAAGGAGGTCGGGATCGCGAAGCCCACGAGCAGCGCCGCACGGGTGCCGAGCGCGGCCAGCACCACGATCATGACCAGCGCGATGGCGGTCAGCACCGAACCCTCGAGCTGTTTCACCATCGACTCGACGATGCGCGACTGATCGTTCGAGGCGGTGACGGTGACTGCCGCCTTGAGCTCGTCGGGCCAGTCGGCGCGGGCGGCGTCGACCGTCTCGCGCACGGCCTGCGCGGTGTCGATGACGTTGAAGCCCTTGCGCTTGACCACCTGCAGCGCGACCGTCGTGTCGCCGTTGAAGCGCGCGGTGCCGGCGCGGTCCTCGAAGGTGAGGTGGATCGTCGCGAGATCGCCGAGCGTGACCACGCGGTCGCCGTTCACCTTCACCGGCAGGTCGTAGACGTCGCGCGGGTCGTGGAAGCTCGAGGGGATCTTGACCGAGAACGCGCCGCGGTCGGTCTCGACCTCGCCCGCCGCGACGAGCAGGTTGTTGTTCTGCACGACGTTGATCAGCTCGCCCGCCGTGACGTTGTAGGACTCCAGCTTGAGCGGGTCGATGGTGACCTCGAGCATTTCGTCGCGGTTGCCCGCGATGCCGGCCTCGAGCACGGCGTCGAGGCCCTCGATCTCGTCCTGCAGGTCCTTGGCGACCTGTGCCATGGTGCGCTCGGGGATCGGGCCGGTGAGCGAGACGATGAGGATCGGGAATTCCGAGAAGTTGATCTCGTTGATCGTGTAGGTCTCGGCCCCTTCGGGGAAATCCGCCTCGGCGGTGCTCATGGCGTCGCGGACCTCGGCCATGGTTTCGGTCTTGTTCCAGCCGAACTCGAATTCCAGCGCCACGCCGGCATAGCCCTCGGCGGCGGTGCTCGACATGGTCTTGAGCCCGTCGATGTCCGACAGCTCGGTCTCCATCGGGCGCACCAGCAGGGCCTCGGAATCCTCGGCCGAGATGCCGGGGAAGGGGACCGAGACGAAGAGCGCGGGGATCTCGATGTCGGGCTCGCCCTCCTTGGGGAGGGTCCAGTAGGCGTAGCCGCCCGCCGCGATCGAAAGCACGATGAAGGCCAGGACCATGCGCGCCCGCGTGGCGGCCCAGTCGACGATGCCGGTCACTGGAGGACCTCCTCGAAGGATGCGTCGACGGTGACGCCGTCGGTGACGTATTCCTGGCCGACGGTGATGACGTCGACCTCGTCGGGCAGGCCCGCGACCCAGATGCCCTCGCGGGTGTCGCGCAGCACGGTGACGGGCATGAAGCGGGCGGTGCCCTCGTCCGAGACGGCGCGGATGCCGATGGCGCCGGTGTCGTCGAGGGTCATCGCGGATTGCGGGAGCAGATGCGCCTTGGCGCCCTCGGCCTCGATGGCGATTTCGGCGGTCTGGCCGGCGCGCAGCGCGAGGTCGGGGTTGGGCAGCGTGACCTCGACCCGGAAGGTGCGGGTGGTGGCGTCGGCCTGCCGCGAGACGAAGGTGACCTCGCCCACGACCTGCTGCCCTCCGGTGAGCCGGGCGCCGGCGCGGGCGCCGGTCTCGACGCGGGTGACGTCGGTCTCGGGGACGAAGCCCACGAGCTTGACCGGGTCGAGCTGCAGCACGGTCGCGCAGGGGGCGCCAACGCTCATCAGCGCGCCCAGCTCGGCGGTGTCGCTTTCCAGCACGCCGCCGAAGGGCGCCTCGATGGTCAGGTTGTCGACCACCGTCTGTGCCCGGGCGACGGCGGCGCGGGCGCTTTCGATCTGCGCCTCGAGGCCCTCGAGCCCCGACTGGGCGGATTTCAACCCGGCCTCGGCGCTGCTGACGGCGGCCTCGGCGGTGCGCTGGGCGGCGCGGGCCGAGGCGACGCGGGTGCGCGAGGCGAAGCCGCCCTGCGACAGTTCCTCGGCGGCGGTGAGGTTGATCTCGGCTTCCTCGACCTGAGCACGGGCCTGTTCGAGCATCGCCTCGGCCTCGGGGATGCGCGCCTCGACCTGCGGGCGCTGGGCGCGGGCCTGTGCCAGCTGCGCCTGCGCCTCGGCGAGCGAGGCGCCCGAGGTGCCGGGGTCGAGTTCGCACAGCAGCTCGCCCTCGGTCACGAGGCTGCCCTTGGGACGGCGGGGCGCTGACGATGCGGCCGCTGGTCTCGGCCATGACCGTGACCTCGCGCGAGGCCTGCGTCTCGCCCCTGGTGACGACGGCGTCGTCGATCTCCTGCGCGGTGGAGTGCATCGCCATGACGCGCACGACGCGGGGCTCGTCCGCCTCGGCTTCGGCTTCGGGCGCATCGGCGGTTTCGGGCGCCACGGTTTCCGGGGCCTCGGCGGCGGCCGTCTCGGGGCCTTCGGCGGGCGCGATCCGCTGGGCCCAGTCGAGCAGCCGGTCGCGTTCGATCACAACGGCGTAGAGCACGGCGGCGACGATGACCGCGGCGAGGATCGAGATGATGCGCATTTCATGACCTTTACTACGAAGTACGCGAGGCAGCAGACGGTGGTTCACTTGTACGGGTCGGGCAGTCCCCCCGAACGCGCGGCCTTCGTCTGTGGCGCCCAACTGAACTGCTTGGTTCAGTTTAAGCGCTGCCGGGGATTCCTTCAAGTTCGTAGAGGAGATTGCGTCGGGCTGTCGCGGAGCGGTGCATTTTCGCCCCGGCGAGACGCCTTGGCACGCCCGGCCCGCCACTGTAAGAGGGGGCAAATCGAGCGAGCGAGGCCAAATTGAGCGAGACAGACAGCTTCATCGACGAGGTGACCGAAGAGGTCCGTCGCGACCGGCTTTTCGGCATGATGCGGCGCTACGGCTGGATCGCGATCCTGCTGGTCGTGCTGATCGTGGCGGGTGCGGCCTGGCGCGAATACGCCGCCTCGCGCGACCGGGCCGAGGCGCAGGCCTTTGGCGACGCCATCCTTGCAGCGCTTGAGCCCCAGGATCCCGAGGCGCGCGCCGAGGCGCTGGCCTCGGTCGAGGCGCCGGGGGCGCAGGGCGCGGCGGTGCTGCGGATGCTGGAATCCGCCGAACGGGCCTCGGCGGGCAACGAGGACGCCGCCGTCTCGGCGCTGGAAGGCGTGGCCGGCAACGGCGAGGTCCCCGAGATCTACCGCGAGATCGCGGCCTTCAAGGCGGTGACCCGCGCGGGCGAGGCGATGTCGGTCGAGGACCGGCGCCAGCGGCTCGAGGCCCTTGCGACGCCGGGCCGTCCGCTGCGACTGCTGGCCGAGGAACAGCTCGCGCTGCTCGAGGTCGAGCAGGGCGAGGGCGATGCCGCGGTCGAACGGCTGGGCCGCATCGTCGAGGATTCCGAGGTGACGCCGGGCTTGCGCCAGCGGGCGTCTCAGTTGATTGTGGCGCTGGGCGGCGCGCCCGAAGAGGCCGGGTGAACCGGCGCGCAACGGCAGAAGACGGGGGCAGGAACGTGCGCATCACCACGATTTCGGCGGGGCTTGTCGGGCTCACGATCCTGGCGGCCTGCGGGGAGCGCGAGGTCATCCTGCCCGGCGAACGGCTGGGCACGCGCGAGGTCCTGCAGGACGCGGCGCTGTCGGACGCGCCGACACCGCCGAACACGGCCCGCGCCATCGCGCTGTCCGCGACGCGTGGCAATGCTGACTGGGCTCAGAGCCCCGTTTCGGAATTCGCGCGGGTCGATCACCCGGCACTGAACGGCGCGCTGTCGCGCGTCTTCTCGGTCGAGCTGGGCGAGGGCGACACCCGCCGCAAGCGGCTGAACGTCGATCCCGTGGTCTCGGGCGGGCGCATCTTCGCGATGGACGCCGATCACACGCTGAGTTCCTTTTCCACCTCGGGCGAGCTGCTCTGGCAGAAGAGTATGGTCCCGCTGCGCGACGCTGCCTACCAGGCGCAGGGCGGCGGTCTCGCCGCGGCGGACGGACGTCTTTACGTCGCCTCGGGCTTCGGCCGGCTGGCCGCGCTGGACCCGGCGACGGGGGCCGAGATCTGGACCCAGAAGCTGGGCGGCACGGCCACCGGCGCGCCGACGGCCTTCGGTGGGCTGGTCTACGTGACCTCGGCGGATTCGCGCGGCTGGGCGATCGAGGCCGACAGCGGCCGCATCCGCTGGCAGCTCGAGACGCCGGACAACATCAACAACGTGGCCGGCGCCCCGGCGCCCGCGGTGAGCGACGAATACGCGATCTTCGCCTTCGGCTCGGGCGCGGTGCAGGGGGCCTTCCGGCAGGGCGGCCTGCGGGTCTGGAACGCCGACGTGGTGGGCAAGCGCAGCGGGTACGCCATCTCGACCGTGGACGACATCACCGGCGATCCGCTGATCGACGGCGACCGCGTCTACGTGGGCAACCATTCGGGCCGCATGGTGGCGCTGCAGCTTCAGAACGGCGAACGTCTCTGGACCGCGGACCTTGGCGCGCGCGGGCCGGTCTGGCCGGCGGGAGATTCGGTTTTCCTGGTGTCCGACCGCAACGAACTGGTCCGCCTCGACGCCGCCACCGGCGAGCAGGTCTGGGCGGTGGATCTGCCCGGCTACGAGCCGGTGCGGCGTCCGCAGAAGCGGCGCGACTCGGCCTATGCGCATCATGGCCCCGTGCTGGCGGGCGGACGGCTGATCGTCGCCTCCTCCGACGGGGCGCTGCGCAGCTTCAACCCGGAGAACGGCGCGCTCCTCTCGGCCGTCGAGATCCCCGGCGGTGCGACGACGCGGCCGGCGATCGCGAACGGGGTGCTCTACCTCGCGACCGGAGACGGGCGGCTGGTCGCCTACCGCTGAGGCGTCACTCCGCGCGGTAGTCCACCGCGCGGTGCCCGCCGCCTTCTGACAGGTGGGTTTCCTTTCCCGGGCTGACCTCGGTGTTCTGGGCGCTGACCGCGCGCCAGCCACTGACATCGCGTTGCAGAACAAACAGGAAGATGGTCTGGCGCGGGTCGGCGGTGCCGCCATCGGGCGTGCGCTGGCCCTTGAGGTGGATGCGGGCGCGGACGAGCGCGTGGTCGGGGCCCAGCATTCGCACCTCGCAGCGGCCGATGCGCAGGGACGTCTCGGAGAAGAAGCTTTTCAAGGCGTAGTCGTGCGGCGCGGCGATGGCCGCGCGGCCGTGCCACCAGAGGCCCGTGACGTTCACGAAATCAGCGTCCTCGGTGAAGAGCGCCGCGATCTCGGCGCCCTCGCGACTGGCCCATGCGCGGGCAAAGGCGGCGGGGAAGTCGCCGGGATCGGACGGAAGGCGCGGGTCGCTCACGCGGAGCCGGTCGCGGCGCGCATCAGTTGTTCTTTCGCGTCGGCCGGAAGGGCAGGGGCGTGACGGGCACGCCCTCTTCGATCAATGCCTTGGCCTCGTCGCCGCGGGTCTCGCCCCAGATGGCGCGCTGCGGCGCCTCGCCGGAGTGCATCGCGCGCGCCTCGCGGGCGAAGTCGCGGCCGACGTAATCGGAGTTCGCCTCGACCTGCGCGCGCAGGGCGCGCAGCGCCTGTTCGGCGGGAGAGGCCGGCTCGCTGAGCGGGCCGGGCGCGGGCGCCTCGTCGCCGCCGTCCTGCTGCGCGCTCTCCTCTGGCGGCGCGCCGTCCTTGCGGCGCGAGCTGACGCTGGGCGCCATGAGGTCCTTTTGCACGTCGGTCGAGCCGCAGATCGCGCAGGCAACCATGCCGGCCGATTGCAGCTTGTCGAAGGCCTCGGCGGATTGGAACCAGCTGTCGAAGCGGTGGTCCGCACCGCATTTCAGGGAGTAATTGATCATCTTTCACGCCTGTCTGAAGGCTGGACCCAAAGTAAACATGGCAAGGGCGAGTTCAAGGTCTCTTAACGGCCAAGGTTATCGGGATCGAAGCGCAGGAGCAGCTGCGCGAGATCGGGCTGCGCCACCATTTCGGCGGCGCGGCGGCGGCTGACCCAGCGCCGCTTGCGGATCCGGCGTTCGGGGAACCGCTTGTCCAGCTTGCTGACCTCGATCGGGAAGACCATGGCAAGGTGGGTCTGCCGGGTGCTGCGCTTGCGGTAGGTGTAGCCGCCGACCGAATTGCGCGCGGGCGTGCCGCGCACGCCGGCCTCTTCCCAGGCCTCGCGGGCGGCGGTCTCGGCGGGAGTGCGGCCGCGCATGGGCCAGCCCTTGGGCAGCGTCCAGCGCCGCCCGCCGCGGCTGGTGATCATGAGAATCTGCAGCTTGCCGCCACGCCTGCGGTAGCACAGGGCGGCATATTGCAGGTGCGGGACCTGATCCGGTGCGTTGGAGAAAAGCTGCTCGTGTTTGGGTTGCTTGGTCATGGCGCCCCCTTGGTCGCAAACTGACCCAGGGCGGGGCCCTAGTCCACCCGTTGCAGCACCTCCGCGACGAGGGATTCGACATCCTGCCCCGATGCCAGCGTTTCCTGTGCGGCGGCGCCGAGGCGTTGCTGCTCGGCGGGCGCGCGCAGCTCGCCGAGGGCCTGCGCCAGCCCGGCGGCGTTCTCGACGGGCAGGGCGGCACCCGCGGCATCGAGCGCCGCGAAGGGGGCGCGGAAGTTGGCCACGTCCGGCCCGTGCAGCAGGGCCGCGCCGAAGGCGGCGGGCTCGTAGGGTGTGTGGCCGCCGCGGTCGGTCAGCGTGCCGCCGATGAAGACCCGGCCCGCCAGCGGATAGAAGAGGGCCATCTCGCCCAGCGTGTCGGCGAGGTAGACCTCGGCCCTTGGTGCCTCGCCCCGGCTGCGGCGGGCGCAGCTCGGCCCGGCGGCCTCGATCATGCGTTCGATCTCGTCCGCGCGGCGCGGGTGGCGCGGGGCGAGGATGAGCCGGAGGTCCGGCTCCTGCCTGCGGGCGCGTCGGTGGGCATCGAGGACGATCTCCTCCTCGCCGGGGTGGGTCGAGGCGGCGAGCCATGTGCTGCCCCGCACGAAGGCCTGCTCGAGCGCGGGGTCATGCAGGTCGGGCGGGGCGTAGAAGGACTTGAGATCCACGACGGGACCCGCGGCTTCGGGCGGCAGGCCGCCCTCGCGGTAGCGTTCGAGCGAGGCGGCGTCCTGCGCCGAGACCCAGGCGAGGCGCCCGAGCACGCGGCGCTGCAGTGCGCCGAAGGCGCGCCAGCCGCGCGCGGTGCCCGCGCTGAGCCGGCCGCCCAGCACCAGCACGGGACCCGGGCAGGTCAGCACGCGGTGCGGCCAGAGCTCGGATTCCATCGCGACATGCGCGGTGACCTGCCAGCGCCGGTGCATGCGGCGCGCGACATGCGCGAGGTCGAGCGGCGCGAGCCGCGCGGTCAGCCCCCAGTCGCGGGCGAGCGCCACGCCGGTGGCCGAATTGCAGGTCACGAGAATCGCGAGGTCGGGCCGCGCGCGGCGCAGCGCCTCGATCACCGGGCGGGCCGAGGCCAGCTCGCCGTTGGAGGCGGCGTGCAGCCAGAGGTGCGGGCCGGGCTCCACCGGGCCGAAGGCCAGCCGCTCGCGCAGGGCCGTGCCATCACCGCGCAGCGCCGCACGGGCGAGCGTCCAGAGCGCGAAGAGCGAGACCAGCAGGCGGTAGAGGGGCATGGCGATCCTTCCCGGGCACGCCATGCGGCTTACGGGGCGCAGGGGCGCGACACAAGCCCGCGGGCGGGATCGCGCCTTGGGTCGCCAGCCGGTCGGGCGCTCAGATCAGGAAGTCGCCTGCGCTCAGGTCCATCACGCCGCCGAGCTCGATCTCGAAGTCCGCCGCACCGTCGCCGTCGAAGTCGGCCTGCACGATGGTGTTGCCGCCTTCGTGCCGATAGCCGAGCTGGCCGGCGGCGGAGAAGGCGGCATCGCCGATGAAGTCGAAGGCCTGCTTGAAGCCCTGCGTGGTGTCCGCGTCGAAGCGCGACAACTCGATCCGGTCCTCGCCGGCGACGAAATCCGTGATGACGTCGCGGTTGCCCGCGCCGGTGCCCGACTCCTCGGCCTGGAAATAGATGTAGCGGTCGCGTCGGCCCTCGTCCGGGCCGCCCGTCATTACGTCGGCCCCGGTGTTGCCGTAAAGCGCGTCGGCCCCGGTGCCGCCGTCGAGCTGATCGTCGCCCGCGCGACCGTAGAGTCGGTCCGACACGCCGCCGCCCGCGAGATGGTTTGCGCCGCCGTCGCCGCGCAGGTTGTCGGCCCAGTCGCCGCCGGCGATATCCTCGATCCCGGCGTAGGTGTCGCCCTGGGGCTGGCCCACGTCGTAGAAGCGCAGAAAGGCTGCACCGCGCTGGTCGATGCGAAGATCGGCAAAGGCGCGTCCCTCGACATCGGCGAAGTCCAGCAGGTCGCGGCCGGGACCTCCGTCGATCACGTTCGCGCCGCCGCCGCCCGAGAGCGTGTCGTTGCCGTCGTTGCCGGTGAGCGTATCGTCGCCAGCATCCGAGACGAGGCTGTTGGCGCCATCGTCGCCGACCAGGATGCCGTTCCAGTCGCCGATCATGGAGAAGTTCTCGATCCCGTCGACAGTGTCGAGCGCCCCGGCGGGGGCGCCGTCGCGCCCGTGGGTGCCGGCGATTGCGTCGAAGCGCAGGACGTTCAGCGCGAGGCCGGTGAGATCGGTCACGAGCGTGTCGCTGCC
The DNA here is from genome assembly GCF_000442255.1 of Salipiger mucosus DSM 16094. Lineage (GTDB taxonomy): Bacteria > Pseudomonadota > Alphaproteobacteria > Rhodobacterales > Rhodobacteraceae > Salipiger > Salipiger mucosus. The sequence continues at coordinate 75,987 of NZ_KE557276.1, forward strand.
GGCGCCGCCGACGTAGGTGTCGAGCCCGCCGCCGAGGTTGATGAACACGTCGTCCCCGTCGAGGCCCAGCATGCTGTCGTTGCCGCCGGTGTCCCGGAACACGTTCGGGCCATCGGTGCCGGTGATTTCGTCGTCGTGGGGCGAATCCCAGACCCCTTCGACGTTTCTGAGGCTGTCGACGAAGCCGAATCCGTCGTGCGCGGTGCCGGCCCCGAGGTCGACCTCGACCCCGGCGGGCGAGGTTTCGTAGCTGACCTCGTCGAGGCCGCCGCGCCCGTCGATGGTGTCGGCGCCGCCGGTTCCGGCGCTGCCGCCGCCGTCGATGACGTCGGGCTGGAAATAGTTGTCGTCCGCGTTGCCGAGCAGCACGTCGGCGAAGGCGCTGCCCGAGAGCCCCTCGATGCCGCGCAGGGTGTCGTTGCCTTCGCCTCCGGTGACGACGCCGCTGTCGAGATCGACGGTGACCGCGGCGCCGGCGCGGCCGTAGTAGACGAAGTCCCAGCCGCCGCGCCCGTCGATGAGGTCGTCGCCGCCTTCGCCGGTGAAGCTGTTGTGCAGGTCGTCGCCGCGCATCACGTCGTCGAACTCCGAGCCGATGAGGCGGAAGATGTCGATCAGCGTGTCGGTGCCGCCGGTGCCATCGGTCGCGACGCCGGTCGCGAGATTCGCCGAGATGCCGGCCACCGCCTCGCGGTAGTCGAGGCGGTCGCGGCCCTCGCCGCCGTTGAAGGTGTCGTCGCCCGCGCTTTCGCGGAACCAGTCGACGCCCGTGCCGCCGAACATGCTGTCATTGCCGGCCCCGCCGTCGAGCGTGTCGCCACCGTCGCCGCCCTCCAGCCTGTCGTTGCCGGCAAGGCCGCGAATCTCGTCGTCGCCGCCGAAGCCGCGGATGACGTCGTTGCCGTTCGTGCCCTCGAGAAATTCGCTGGTGCTGTCGCCTTCGATCAATGCCATGAAAGAATCCCCTGCCGAAAAAATCGACCGCCTGCAACGCGCGCCCGGTCCGAGGGGACGGGCGCGGCAACCGGCCTTCAATCAATGGCGGGAGGTTACCTTGGGTAAGGATTCGGAGCAATTCGTACGATCGCTCGCGCGCGCAGGGACCCTGGCGGTGCCTTGGTGCGTATGATTCGGGAGGTGCTGGAAAGTGGTGCTGCCGGAGAGATTTGAACTCTCGACCTCTCCCTTACCAAGGGAGTGCTCTACCCCTGAGCTACGGCAGCGCCGGGCGCCCTGTTTGGCGTGGCGGGTGATTAGACGCAATCGCGCGGGGGTGCAAGCGCAATCTGGACGCTTTTTTCACCCTGCTTTAAAGAGAGCCCATGGAGCGCAAGACAGGCAACCGTCCCCCGAAGGACAACACCCGCGAGACGCGGCTCAAGGCGGCGCTCAAGACCAACCTCGCGCGCCGCAAGGCACAGGCGAAGGCCCGCGCGCAGGGGGCCGAGGACGCCGCGGACGACCGCGTCACGAGCAGCGAAGAAAAGGACAGCTGAGGCATGGATTCGATCATCGTCACGGGAAACGGCCCGCTCTCCGGGCAGATTCCCATCGCCGGCGCGAAGAACGCCTGCCTTACCCTCATGCCCGCGACGCTGCTCTCGGACGAGCCGCTGACGCTCACGAATGCGCCGCGGCTTTCCGACATCCGCACGATGACCACGCTGCTGCAGTCGCTGGGCGCCGAGGTTCAGGCGCTGCAGGACGGGCAGGTGCTCGCGCTGTCGAGCCACGCGCTGACCAGCACGCGCGCCGATTATGACATCGTGAGAAAGATGCGTGCCTCGATCCTCGTGCTGGGCCCGCTGCTCGCGCGCGAAGGGCATGCCGAGGTCTCGCTGCCGGGCGGCTGCGCGATCGGCGCGCGGCCGGTGGATCTGCACCTGCGCGCGATGGAGGCGCTGGGCGCCGAGATGGAGCTGCGCGATGGCTACGTGCATGCGCGCACGCCGCGCGGCGGGCTGCAGGGCGGCGTGGTCGAGTTCCCGCTGGTCTCGGTCGGGGCGACCGAGAACGCGCTGCTGGCGGCGGTGCTGGCCAAGGGGCCGAGTGTGCTGAAGAACGCCGCGCGCGAGCCCGAGATCGTGGACCTAGTCGAGTGCCTGCGCAAGATGGGCGCGCAGATCAGCGGCGAGGGCACGCACGAGATCGAGGTGCAGGGCGTCGACCGGCTGGGCGGTGCCACGCACCGCGTGGTGACCGACCGGATCGAGCTGGGCACCTACATGCTGGCCCCCGCCGTCTGCGGCGGCGAGGTCGAGTGCCTGGGCGGCCGCATCCACCTGCTGGAGGCCTTCTGCGAACGGCTCGACGCGGCCGGCATCTCGGTCGAGGAAACCGACGCGGGCCTCAAGGTGGCGCGCAAGAACGGGCGCATCCAGGCGGTCGATGTCACGACCGAGCCCTTCCCGGGCTTTCCGACGGACCTGCAGGCGCAGATGATGGCGCTGCTCTGCACCGCCGAGGGGACCAGCGTGCTCGAGGAGAAGATCTTCGAGAATCGATTCATGCACGCGCCCGAACTCATGCGCATGGGGGCGAGCATCGACGTCTCGGGCGGGACCGCCAGGGTCACCGGGGTCGAGAAGCTCAAGGGCGCGCCGGTGATGGCGACCGACCTTCGGGCGAGCGTCTCGCTGATCCTGGCGGGCCTCGCGGCCGAGGGCGAGACGAAGGTCAGCCGCGTCTACCACCTCGACCGCGGATACGAGCACGTCGTGCGCAAGCTCTCGGGCGTGGGCGCGAAGATCGAGAGGGTGCCGGCGGAATGACCGATGACGCGCGATTCGAGGACGCGGGCGGGCGGCCGCTCAACCTGGCGGCCATGGACCCCGAGGACCTGCAGGTGCTTTCGGCGCTGCTGCAGGATTCGGTGCTGACGCTCTCCGACGTGGCCTGGCAGAAGCGGCACCAGCGGCTGGCGCTGCTGGTCAACCGGCTGCGTCGCGAGGACGGCCTGCACGCCGATCCGCCCGAGCGGGTGCGCGCGATGCTGAGCGTCGAGAACGTGGTGCACGTCGCGACGCCAGGGTCTGGACCTGTCGGAACGCGACGACGGTGCTGTCGATCCTCTCCGTGGCCTTCGAGCCCGGCGCCGAGGGCGCCGGCCGTCTGCTCTTTACCCTTGCGGGCGACGGGGTGCTGCGCGCGGACGTCGAGGCGCTGGAACTGCGCCTGCGCGATGTCACGCGCCCCTACGAGGCCATTTCGGGCAAGGCGCCGCGCCACCCGGAATGAGGCGCGCACCGCCGCCTGTCGGGCCTCATTCCGCCTGGATCGACTCGATGTAGTAGGCCAGCGACAGGATGCGCCCGCGCACAACGATCTCGCTCGCGTAGGGGCCGGCTTCACCCATCGCTTCCTTGAAGCGCTGGCCCCAGACCGGCATCGGGTCGCCATGGGGGCGGCCGCCGGTCCGCCCGTCGATGATGTGGATGACGTCGATCAGCGGAAAGACCCCGTCGTTTCTCGCGGCGATCTGCGTCAGGTCGGAAACCTCGACCGTCAGGAACTCGGCCAGCGGTCCGTCGCCCTTGGCCTCCGCGCCGTGGCAGGACGCGCAGGCGTTCATGTACTCCGCCTCGCCCGCGCTCTGGGCCGCGGCAGCCGCGGCCATCCCCATCGCGAACAGGTAGGCTCCGATTCGATGCAGTCTCATGGTCCGTCTCCCTATGCTCCCGGCACGAAGGCATGCCGACAGGGCGATTTTACCCGAGCGCGGCGACGCGTTCCGTGACGGCTGTCATTCGGGCGCCGAGTGATGAGCGGCCTCAACGACTTGAGCGCGCGGCGGCATGGCTCTAAGCAGAGGACCGACAAGGAGACCCGCATGCCCGTCTTTCTCGACACCGCCGAGGCGGATTTCGACATCCAGTTCTCGCAGCTTCTCGCCACCAAGCGCGAGGACAGCCCCGACGTCGACGAAGCCGTCGCCGGGATCATCGCCGACGTCCGCGCGCGCGGCGACGCGGCGCTGATCGACCTGACCGAGCGCTTCGACCGGCTGTCGCTGGCCCCGGACGGGCTGGCCTTCACCCGGGCCGAGATGGACGCGGAAATCGCGAAGGTTCCGGCCGAGGACCGCGCGGCTCTGGAGCGTGCCGCCGAGCGCATCCGCGCCTACCACGTGCGGCAGATGCCCGACGACGCGCAGTGGACCGACCCCGAGGGCGCCACGCTGGGCTGGCGCTGGACGCCTGTGGCGGCGGCAGGGCTCTATGTGCCGGGCGGGCTGGCGAGCTACCCCTCCTCGGTGCTGATGAACGCGATCCCGGCCAAGGTGGCGGGGGTAGAGCGGCTGTGCATCACGGTGCCCACGCCCGACGGCCAGGCGAATCCGCTGGTGCTGCTGGCCGCGCGCATCGCCGGGGTCGACGAGATCTACCGCGTGGGCGGCGCGCAGGCCATCGCGGCGCTGGCCTACGGCACGCAGAGCATCGCGCCCGTCGACAAGATCACCGGGCCGGGCAACGCCTATGTCGCGGCGGCCAAGCGGCGCGTCTTCGGCAAGGTGGGCATCGACATGATCGCGGGCCCCTCCGAGATTCTCGTCATCGCCGATGCCGACAACGACCCCGACTTCATCGCGCTCGACCTGCTGAGCCAGGCCGAGCACGACGAGAGTGCGCAGGCGATCCTCATCACCACGGATGAAGGCTTCGGCAAGGCCGTGACCGAGGCGGTCGAACGCCACCTCGAGACGCTCGACCGCCGCAGCATCGCGGGGGCAAGCTGGCGCGACTTCGGCGCGGTCATCCTCGCGCGCGATCTCGAGGAGGCGGCGCGGCTTTCGGACCGTGTGGCGCCCGAGCACCTCGAACTCTGCGTGGCCGATCCCGATGCGCTGGCCGGGCGCATCCGCCACGCCGGCGCGATCTTCCTCGGGCAGTGGACGCCCGAGGCCATCGGCGACTACGTGGGCGGCCCGAACCACGTGCTGCCCACGGCGCGCTCGGCGCGGTTCTCGTCGGGGCTGTCGGTGCTGGACTTCCTCAAACGCACGACCATGGCGCGGATGTCGCCCGGCGCGCTGCAGGCCATCGGCCCGGCGGCCGAGCGGCTGGCGGCCTCGGAAAGCCTGCAGGCCCACGGGCTGAGCGTCACCGCAAGGCTGCGCAAGCTCAATGGCTAATCGACTGGCGACACGTCTCGGCGCCTTCGCGCCCTTGCTCGCCGGCCTCGGCATGGCGGCGGTGCTCTGGGCCGTGACCGGGGGCGAGGGCGCGGTCGACAACCGCCCGATGCGCGCGGTCTATGCCGGCGCGCTGGGGCTCTTCGGATTCGGCGCGCTGCAGGCGGCGCTGCTGGGCGTCTCGGGCGGCCGGGCGCGAGCGTCGCACAGGATCGGCCTCGTCGGCCAGTTCGCCTGCTTTCTGGGCGCCTACTTCGCGCTTCAGTCATGGGACGGCAGCCCCGGACTGCCGCACGGCCTGGTGGCGGGCGTCGCGGGCGGCGCCGTGCTGGGCCTCGTCGCGATGGTGGCGGCCGGCCGCGCGAAACCCGCCGACGGTGGCGGGCGCTTCGATCTGAGGCGCCCCTTCAGTGGGCGCCGCCTCGGCCCGCTGCTCTACGCGGGTGTGCCGCCGCTGGCGCTGCTGCTGGTGATCGGCATGATGGCCGATGCCGGCGAGGAGGGCCTGTCGGAGGGCTACATCCTGTTCCAGCTGGTGTTCATGCCCTTCCTCGTGCGCCTCTACCCGCCGATGCCGGGCACCGCCGCCGGCCGCGCGACCTTTGCCGCGCAGCTTGCCGGGCTGGCGCTGATGCTGGCGGGGCTCGTTCTGCGATGAACCGGCCGGGCGCCGGCCGCATTGCGGCGCGCCCGCGCACGCGCTAAGCCTTTCGCATCCGGTGAAGGACCAGTGCCCATGAGCCACATCGCGCATATCGAGTTGGACGACGCGAATCTCCCGCCGCCCACGCCGGAGATCGAGCAGGAGCGCCGCGTCGCCATGTTCGATCTCATGGAAGACAACAGCTTTTCGCTGCCCGCCCGCGACGGGCGCGAGGTGCTGCCCGGGCCCTACAAGCTGGGGCTGTCGATCCGCGAGCGCCGGCTTGTCTTCGACGTCGCCACCGAGGGCGACGAGAAGGCCGCGGAATTCCACCTCTCGCTGTCGCCCTTCCGGCAGGTGGTCAAGGACTACTTCCAGATCTGCAAGAGCTACTTCGACGCGGTCAAGACCGCCGCACCCAGCCAGATCGAGACCATCGACATGGCCCGCCGAGGCATCCACAACGAGGGCGCGCGCATCCTGCGCGAGCGCCTGGAGGGCAAGGCCGAGGTCGACGACGACACCGCGCGCCGGCTCTTCACCCTCATCTGCGTGCTGCACTACGGGTCCTGACGTGGCGTCTCTGCCGCAATCGGTGCTCTTCTGCTGCGACCACAACGCCGTGCGGTCGCCCATGGCCGAGGGCATCATGAAGAAGCTCTACGGCACGGACGCCTACGTCCAGTCGGTGGGCGTGGTGAACGACCTCGAGATCGACGGCTTCGCCATCTCGGTCTGCCGCGAGATCGGGGTCGAGCTCGACCGCCACCGCTCGCGCAGCTTCGAGGAGCTCGAGGAGATGGGCGAGGCGCTCTCGGGGTTCGACCTGATCGTCGCGATGTCGCCGGCCTCGCAGCGCGCGGCGCTGGACCTGACGCGATTCTACCACCTCAAGGTGGAATACTGGCCGGTGATGGACCCGACGGGCCTCGGCGAGACCCGCGAGGCCAAGCTCGAGGCCTATCGCCAGACGCGGGACCAGATCCGCGAACGGCTCGAAGAGAAATGGGGAACGCCATGAGCACCACCGACCTGATCGCCCGCTATTTCGCGGCCTTCAACGCCAAGGACACCGCCGCGATGCTGGACTGCCTTGCCGAGGACGTGGCGCATCACGTCAACGAGGGGCAGATCCGCCGCGGCAAGGAGGCCTTCGCCGCCTTCTGCGATCACATGGCGCGCTGCTACGACGAGCGGCTGACCGACATGGTGGTCTTCGAGGCCGAGCACGGCACGCGCGCCGCCGCCGAATACGTGGTCAACGGCACCTACCTGCAGACCGACGAGGGCCTGCCCGAGGCGCAGGGCCAGACCTACCGCCTGCCGGCGGGATCGTTCTTTACCGTCGAGAACGGCAAGATCGCCCGCGTGGTGACCTACTACAACCTCGCCGACTGGACGGCGCAGGTCTCCTGATGCGGGTCGAGGTGCTGACGGGGCCCGCGCTGGACGCGGCGCTCGACGAGGTGGCGCGCCTGCGCATCACGGTCTTCCGCGACTTTCCCTACCTCTACGACGGCGATGTCGCCTACGAACGCGACTACCTGCAGACCTACCGCGAGAGCCCCGGCGCGGTGCTGGTGGGCGCCTTCGACGGGGACCGGCTGGTGGGCGCGGCTACGGGCACGCCGATGGAGGACCACGCCGAGGATTTCGCCGCCGCCTTCGAGGGCACGGGGATGCCGCTCGAGGAGATCTTCTACTGCGCCGAATCCGTGCTGCTGCCCGGCTATCGCGGCCGGGGCATCGGCCACCGTTTCTTCGACCTGCGCGAGGACCATGCCCGCGCCATGGGCCGCAGGATCAGCGCCTTCTGCGGCGTGCTGCGCCCCGCCGAACACCCGCTGCGGCCGGCGGATCATGCCCCGCTCGACCCCTTCTGGCGCAAGCGCGGCTATGCGCCGCTGCCCGGCGTCACCGCCACCTTCCGCTGGAAGGACGTGGACCAGCCCGCCGAGACCGACCACGAGCTGCAATTCTGGAGCCGCCCTCTCTAGCCCGCCCCGTCCTTCATCTTTCCGCCAAATACGCCGGGTGAATGCCGCGCGCAGCGCGGCAGAGGGCAGAGCCCTCAAACCCCGCCAGAACAGAAGGCCCCCCTCATGAAGATCGCCACCGCCGCCTACCCGATGGACTTCCTCGAGGGCTGGGAGGCCTATGCCGACAAGATCGCGGCCTGGGTGGCCGAGGCGGCGGGCGAGGGCGCCGACCTGCTGGTCTTTCCCGAGTATGGCGCGATGGAGCTGGCGACGCTCGCGGGCCGCGAGGTGGCGCTCGATCTCGAGGCCTCGCTGCACGCGGTCTCCGAGCGGATCCCCGCGGCCGACGCGCTGCACGCCGAACTGGCCGCGCGTCACGACGTCCACATCCTCGCGGCTTCGGCGCCGGTCTTCGATCCGGAGATCGGGCCGCGCCCGGTGAACCGCGCGCGTGTCTTCACGCCCGGGGGCGCCGTGGGCGTGCAGGACAAGCAGATCATGACCCGCTTCGAGCGCGAGGACTGGGGCGTCGTGCCGGGCGGGCCGCTCAGCCTCTTCGACACGGCGCTGGGCCGGATCGGCATCCTGATCTGCTACGACAGCGAGTACCCGCTGCTGGCCCGCGCGCTGAGCGAGGCCGAGCTGATCCTCGTGCCCTCGACCACCGAGGCGCTGGCGGGCTACTGGCGGGTGCGCATCGGCGCGATGGCGCGGGCGCTGGAACAGCAGTGCGTGACGGTCATGGCCTCGACCGTGGGCGATTGCGACTGGTCCGAGTCGGTCGACACGAGCCGCGGGGCAGGGGGCGTCTTCGGCCCGCCGGACAAGGGCTTTCCTTCGACGGGCGTGCTGGCCGAGGGGGCGCTGGACGTGCCCGGCTGGACCTATGCCGAGCTCGACCTTGACGCCGTGGCGCGGGTTCGCGAGGATGGCGTCGTGCTCAACCGCACCCACTGGGACGAGCAGGCCGGGCGTGACCGCCCTGCCATCTTGCGGGACCTCAGGTGATATGAACCCTTGAAAATCGTTCGCAATGGGCGCATATGATCGGCGTTCCGCGACAGAGCGGATCCGCACAGCAAGGAGACACCATGGCCAAGGAAGACACTCTCGAATTCCCCGGCGTCGTGAAGGAACTCCTGCCCAACGCGACTTTCCGGGTCGAGCTCGAGAACGGCCATGAAATCATCGCGCACACGGCAGGCAAGATGCGCAAGAACCGCATCCGCGTTCTGGCCGGCGACAAGGTCCAGGTCGAAATGACCCCCTACGATCTGACCAAGGGTCGGATCAACTACCGCTTCAAGTAATCGTGCGCGACGGGCTGACCGGCGAAGGCCCGGCGCCGCGACTGATTCTCGGCTCGGGCAGTCCGCGCCGACGCGACCTGCTTGCGCAGCTCGGCGTCGAGGCGCATGACGTCCGTCCTCCCGACATCGACGAGGATCCGCGCGACGGCGAACTGCCGCGGCCCTACTGCGTGCGCATCGCGCGGGAGAAGGCCGAGGCGATCGAGGCCGGCGCGGACGAGATCGTGCTCTCGGCCGATACGACCGTCGCCATGGGCCGCCGCATTCTCGGCAAGCCCGCCGATGCGGGCGAGGCGGCCGAGTTCCTGACAAAGCTTTCCGGGCGGCGCCACCGCGTCATCACCGCCGTCGCCGTGCGGCGCGGCGACAAGGTCTGGGAGCGCGACGTGGTCACGCAGGTGAAGATGAAACCGCTCTCGAACGAGGAGCTGAACGCCTATCTCGCCAGCGAGGATTGGCGCGGGAAGGCGGGCGGCTACGGCATCCAGGGACCCGCGGGGGCCTTCATCCCGTGGATCAACGGCTCCTTCACGGCCGTCGTCGGACTGCCGCTGGCCGAGACGGCCGGGCTGCTGCAGGCGGCGGGATACCCGCTCTACGGGACCGTGGCATGAAGGGACGGACCATCGCGCTCGACACCCTGGACGGGGCCGAGGCCGCCGCGCTGATCGTGGACGGGCAGCTGCACGATCTGCTGATCGACACCGACCGGCCGCGCCCGGGCACCATCTATCGCGGCATCGCCGAGCGCCCGATGAAGGGGCAGGGCGGCATGTTCCTGCGCACGCCGGACGGCAAGGCCTTCCTGCGGCAGGTCAAGGGCCTGAGCCCCGGCGAGCCTCTGCTGGTGCAGGTCACGGGCTTTGCCGAGCCCGGCAAGGCGATCCCGGTCACGACCCGGCTGCTGTTCAAGTCACGCTATGCCATCGTCACGCCCGGCGCGCCGGGGCTGAACGTCTCGCGCCAGATCAAGGACGACGACACGCGCGACGCGCTGCTCGGCATCGCGCACGAGGTCATGGAGGGGGATCACGGGGCTCATCCTGCGCTCCTCCTGCGCGGGGGCGGACGAGGACGACATCGCCGCCGACATCGTGGCGACCTGCCGGATCTGCGAACAGGTGCTGGCCGATGCCTCGGGCGAGGCCGAGGTGCTGGTCGAGGGCGACGGGGCGCAGGCGCTGGCCTGGCGCGAATGGGACGCGCCGGACGTCGATGCCGATCCGGGGGCCTTCGAGCGCCACGGCGTGCACGAGATGATCGACGCCCTGCGCCGCCCGCTGGTGCCGCTGCCGGGCGGCGGGTCGATGTGCATCGAGCCCACGCGCGCGCTGGTGGCGGTCGACGTGAACACCGGCGGCGACACCTCGCCGGCGGCAGGGCTGAAGGCCAACATGGCCGCGCTGCGCGAACTGCCGCGCCAGCTGCGGCTGCGGGGCCTCGGCGGGCAGGTGATCGTCGATCCCGCGCCCGCGCCCAAGAAGGACCGCAAGCAGATGGAACAGGTCCTGCGCGCCGCGCTGCGCCAGGACGAGATGGAAACGGTGCTCGCCGGCTGGACGCAGCTGGGGCTCATGGAGCTGCAGCGCAAGCGCGAGCGGGTGCCCCTGCACGAGGTGCTGGGATGAGCTGCCCGATCTGCGGCAACGAGACCGCGAAGACCTATCGCCCCTTCTGCTCGCGGCGCTGCGCGGATCTGGACCTCGCGAAGTGGCTCAAGGGCGACTACGCGGTGCCCTCGCGCGATCCGCAGGACATCGAGGAGGCCTTCGAGGCCGCCGAACGGGCCGCCCTGCGCGGCGATGACGACCAGACAAAGCATTGAGCATGATCACCCCCGAGCTTCTGACCGAGATCCGCGGGCGCTTTGCCCATGTCGAGGAATGCCCCTTCACCGGGCCGCGCGTGTTCTTCGAGAACGCCGGGGGCGCGCTGACGCTGAAGTCCGTGGTCGAGACCTCGGCGCGCTTCGCCGCGATTCCCGACAACCAGGGCCGGGCCAACGCGGCCTCCGGCGCGCTGATGGAGATCATCTCCAAGGCCAAGGAGGACGCGCGCGCCTTCCTCGGCGCCTCGGGCGGGGCGGTCTTCGTGGGCGAGAGCGGCACCGAGCTGCTGTTCCGGCTGATCGCCGATGCCTGCCTGGGCACGGGGCCGGGCAAGGTGCTGGGCTCGACGGTGGAACACCCCGCCTCGCGCAGCGCCTGCGCGCGCTGGGCCGAGGTCGCGGGCAAGGACTATGTCCAGGTGCCGCACGACGACGCCACGGGGCGGGTCACGGCCGAGGCCTATGCCGAACATGTCACGCCCGACGTGAAGGTGGCGACGATCCTGCACACCTCGCCGGTGACGGGCATGGCGATGGACGTGCCGGCCATCGCCGCGGCGATCCGTGCGGTGGCGCCCGAGGCGATCATCGTGGTCGACGGCATCCAGCACGCCTGCCACGGCGGGATCGACATCGAGGCCTGCGGCATCGACGGCTACGTCATCTCGCCCTACAAGGTCTTCTCGCGCCACGGCTACGGGCTGGCCTGGGCCTCGGATAGGCTGACGGCGCTGCCGCACGATGCGCTCAAGGGCGGCCCGGCGGGCAGCTGGGAGCTGGGCACGCGAGACACGGGCGCCTACGCGACCTTTTCGGACGTGGTGGAATATTTCGAGTGGCTGGGAGCGCAGGTCTCGGAAGCGCCCGACCCGCGCGGGCGGATCGAGGCTGCGGGCCGCGCGATCCACGATCACGAGACACGCCTGACCGACGCGATGCTGCACGGCACCGGCAACCTCGCGGGCCTCGCCGAGATGCCGGGGGTCGAGGTCGTGGGCGGCGTCGAGAACCCGGCGCGCGAGGGGCTGGTGAGCTTCTGGGCCAAGGGGCGGCCCTCGCCCGAGGTCGTGAGCGCGCTGGAGGGGCACGGCATCCGCGTGCACACGCGCAAGGCGGATCATTACTCGGGCAACATCCTCGATCCGCTGGGGCAGGCGGACTGCGTGCGCGTGTCGCTGGCCCACTACAACACCGAGGCCGAGGTGGCGGCATTCCTGGGCGCGATGAAGGAGATCCTCGCGGCCTGAGGTTGCGCCGCGGCTGCGCCGCGTCGCCCGGGGGCGCGCACCTGCGGTGCGCGCAGAGGGGCCAGCCCCTCTGCCGCCTGCGGCGGCATTCACCCCGGCGTATTTGGACCAAGAAGAAGGTGCGCGGGCCGCGCCCGCTTGCGGCGGGGGCGCGTTTGGCCGACACTTGGGGTATCCCGAGGGCAGGAGTGCTGTGCATGTCGCCGGAATCAGGCCATTTTCCCATGATCCGCACCGTCGGCACCGACGGCATGCTGGTGAGCTTCGGCGACCGGCTGTCGGAGGCGGCGAACCGGGCCGCGCTGGCCTTTCGCGCGGCGGTGGAGCGCGCGGGCTGGTCGGGGGTCGAGGAGACCTCGTCGTCGCTGGTTTCGGCCTACCTGCGGTTCGATCCGCTGGGGCTGTCGCATGCCGACCTGACGGCGCGACTGCAGGACTTGATCGCGGATCGCGACTGGCTGGAGGCGCCGCTGCCCGAGGGGCGGCGGCTGCACCGGATCCCGACCTGCTACGGCGGCGAGAGCGGGCCTCAGCTGGCCGAGGCGGCTGAGGCGGCCGGGATGAGTGAAGCGGAGGCCGTCGAGTCGCTCTCTGGCGCGCGGGTGCGGGTGACGGCGCTGGGCTTCGCGCCCGGCCAGCCCTACCTGGGCGAGTTGCCGGAGGCCTGGGACATCCCGCGCCAGCAGGACCTGACGCCGCAGGTGCCGAAGGGGGCGCTGGTGCTGGCGATCCGGCAGTTCGTGATCTTTTCCGTCACCGCGCCGACGGGCTGGCGCCAGGTGGGCCAGACGGCGGCGCCGCTCTTTCGCATGGGCGACGAGCGGCCTTTCCTTCTGGCGCCGGGGGACGAGGTGATCTTTCCGGCCGTTTCGGAGGCCGAGTTCGCGAACATGCGCGCGGAGGCCGCGGGCGGCGCGAGCTGGGAGGCGCTGTCATGAGCGCTGCACTGATCGTCCGCGAGGCAGGCCCGCAGCTGACGCTGCAGGACATGGGCCGGCCTGGCTGGATCGCCTACGGGCTGTCGCGCGGCGGGGCCATGGACCGGCTCGCGCTGGCCGAGGGGGCGGCGCTGCTGGGGCAGCCCCTTGGCACGGCGCTGGAGATGGGGGGCCTGGGCGGCGCCTTCGAGGCGACCGAGGCGATGCGCGTCGCGCTGACCGGGGCGCCGATGCGCGCGAGCATCGACGGCACGCCGGTCGAGTGGCATGCGGCGCATCTGTTGCCGGCGGGCGCGGTGCTGGAGATCGGGCCGGTGACCGCCGGGGCCTGGGGCTACCTGAGCCTGGGCGGCGGCTTTGACGAGCCCGAAGTTCTGGGCGCGCAGTCGGCGCATCTGACGGCCAACCTCGGGGCGCGCATCGTGGCGGGTGCGCGGCTCGCGGTGGGGCCGGACCGGGGCGGCGAGACAGGCCGGCGCATCAGGGCCGAGGACCGGTTTTCCGGCGGCACGCTGCGGGTGGTCGAGAGCCTGCAGACGCATCTGTTCCCCGAGGAGCAGCGCGCGCGCTTCGGGCAGGAGGGCTTCACCCGCGACCAGCGCGCCAACCGGATGGGCGTGAAGGTGGTGCCCGATGGCGCGGGTTATGGCGTCGAGGGCGGGCTTTCGGTGGTCTCGGAGGTCATCAGCCCGGGGGACATCCAGATCACCGGCGACGGGGCGCCCTTCGTGCTGATGGCGGAATGCCAGACCACAGGCGGCTACCCGCGGCTGGCGACGGTGATACCCGCCGACCTGCCGCGCGTGGCGCAGGCGCCGGCGGGGGCGAAGCTGGGCTTTCGCTTCGTCACGCTCGAGGAGGCGCTGGAGGCGGAGGCCGCACGCCGTCGGGCGCTGAAGGAGCTGCCGCGCCGCGTCGAGGCGCTGGTGCGCGATCCTGCCGACGTGCCGGATCTTCTGAGCCACAAGCTCGTCAGCGGCTTTTCCAGCGGCGAGCACCACGACCACTGAGGGAGAGAGCGAGATGACGAGCGTCGATCTGAACGCGGACATGGGCGAAAGCTACGGCCCCTGGGTGATGGGGCAGGACGCGGCGCTGCTCGAGGTCATCACCTCGGCCAATATTGCCTGCGGCTTCCACGCCGGCGACTGGGACGTGATGGCCGCGACCATGCGCACGGCGGTCTCGCGCGGCACCGGGATCGGCGCGCATCCCGGCTTTCCCGACATGCAGGGGTTCGGCCGGCGGCGCATGCATGTGCCGCCCGACAGCCTGCGCAACCTCGTGGCCTACCAGCTGGGCGCGGCGCGTGCGCTGGCGCAGACGGCAGGGGGCGAGGTGCGTCACCTCAAGCTGCACGGCGCGCTGGCCAACATGTGCGCCGAGGACGCGGCGCTGGCGCGCGCGGCCTACGAGGGGGCGCTCTCGGTCGATCCGGAGATCATCGTCATGGTGCTGGCCGCCACCGCGCAGCAGGAGGCCGTCGAGGCGCTGGGCTGCCGCTGGGCCGGCGAGATATTCGCTGACCGCGCCTACAACGATGACGCGACGCTGGTGGACCGCAGCCAGCCGGGGGCGGTGATCCATGACCCCGAGCAGGCTGCGCGGCGCATGGTCGAGATGGTGCAGGCGGGTGCGATCGTCACCGAGAGCGGCAAGCGCATCCCGGCGGCGGTCGACACGATCTGCCTGCATGGCGACGGCAAGACCGCGCTCGAGATCGCGCGCAGCGTGCGCGGCGCGCTGGAGGGCGCGGGCGTCACGCTCGAGGTCTTCTCGGGGCGCACCGGCGCGGTCTGAGCGCCGGTGCGGGGGCTGTCCTAGTCCGCCGCGCAATCGGCGATGCGGCCGGCGAGCTCGGAGATCAGTTCCGGGTAGAAGCCCGCGCCGGTGGTCAGCGTGGCTCCCAGCGGGTCGAGCTCGGCCACGGGCAGCTCCGTGCCCTGGCTCACGGTGGCGACGAGGCGCGGGTCGAACTGCGGCTCGGCGAAGATGCAGGTGACGCCGGCCTCGGCGGCCGCCTCGCGCAGTTCGGCCAGCCGGCCGGGGCTGGGCGGCGTCGCGGCCGAGACCTGGATCGCGCCCACCACCTGCAACTCGAAGGAGGCCTCGAGGTACTGGTAGGCGTCGTGGAAGACGATGTAGCGATCCTCGTGATGCGGAGCGAGGGTCTCGCGGGCCTGCGCGACGGTGCTCTCGAGCGTGGCGCGGGCCGCCTCGGCATTGGCCGCGTAGGTTTCGGCGTTCTCGGGGTCGGTCTCGGCCAGCACGGTCGCGATATGGTCGAGCCAGGCCGCGGCGTTGTCGGGCGAGAGCCAGAGGTGCGGATCGTCCGGGCCGTGGGCGTGGCCGGCATGGGCGTCTTCCTCGTGTGCGTGCTCCTCCTCGGCGTGGCCGTGGTCGTCATGGTCTTCGTGATCGTGATGGCCATGCGGCGCTTCCTGCGCGCCGAAAACGGCCGCCTCACGGCTGGGCAGGTGCCCGGTGCCCGGCGCTTCGCCAAGCGTGACCACGCGCGAATCGCCGGCGATGGAGCCGATCTTGCGGCCGAGGTCCGGCGTGAGGGCCTCACCCACCCAGAAGACGACCTCGGCGTTCTGCAGGGCGCGCGCCTCGGAGGGCTTCAGCGCGTAGCCGTGCGGCGAGGTGGCGGGCGGCACCAGCAGACCCGGTTCGCCGAGTTCGCCTATGACATCGGCGACGAGGCCATGGACCGGGGCGATGTCGGCGACGACGGCGGGGGGCTCGGCCGCCAGGGGGCTCGCGACGAAAAGGGCGGGAGGACGCGACGCAGCATGCAGTCTCCTTGTGTGATGTTATAACGTCACATCGGTTGCTACTGGAAACGATATAACATATCAACCCCTGCAAAGGAGATCGCATGGACCCGCTTGGATTCGCTCCCCACGATCATGGCAGCTGCATCGCAGACGGCCTCGCCTCGGTCGAGCGGGCCTGCGCCGCGCAGGCACTCTCGCTCACGCCGCAGCGCCGCCGCGTGCTCGAGATCCTGCTTCAGGAGCATCGTGCCATGGGCGCCTACGAGGTGCTGGACGTGCTGCGCGCCGAGAAGTCGGGCGCCCAGCCGCCGACGGTGTACCGCGCGCTCGACTTCCTGACGACGCATGGCTTCGCGCACAAGATCGAGCGGCTGAACGCCTTCGTCGCCTGCACGCATCCGGGCGAGCGTCACGCGCCCGCCTTCCTGATCTGCCGCACCTGCGGGACGGTGGCCGAGATGCCCTCGCGCGCCATCGCCGGCGCCGTGCGCGAGGCGGCCGCGGACCTGGGCTTCCTCCCCGAGCGCATGGTGGTCGAGGCCGAGGGCCTCTGCCCGGCCTGCCGGGAGCGCGCCGCATGAGCCTGCTGAGTGCGCGCGACCTGCAGGTGACGCTGGGCGGCCACGGGGTGCTGCAGGGCGTCGATTTCCATATCGATCCGGGCGAGATCGTCACCATCGTGGGGCCCAACGGGTCCGGCAAGTCGACGCTGCTGCGCAGCCTGATCGGCGCGGTGCGTCTCGACCGGGGAAGCGTCACCCGCGCGCCGGGGCTGCGGCTGGGCTACGTGCCGCAGGCGCTGCGCATCGACCCGACGCTGCCGATGACCGTGCGCCGCTTCCTGTCGCTGCCCGCCCGGGTCGAGACCGCGACGGCCCGCACCGCGTTGCGCGAGGCCGGCGCCGAGGCGCTGGAGGGCCGCCAGATGGCGGGCCTCTCCGGCGGCCAGTTCCAGCGCGTGCTGCTCGCGCGCGCGCTGCTGAACGAGCCGCAGGTGCTGCTGCTCGACGAGCCGACGCAGGGACTGGACCAGCCCGGCTCCGCCGCCTTTTACCGCCGGATCGAGGAGATCCGCGCCCACCTCGGCTGCGCCGTCGTCATGGTCAGCCACGAGCTGCACGTCGTCATGAGCGCCTCGGACCGGGTGGTCTGCCTCAACGGCCATGTCTGCTGCGAGGGCCACCCCGAAACGGTGGCACAGGCGGCGGAGTACCGCGCGCTCTTCGGCACCGGCACCCACGGGGCACTGGCGCTCTACCGCCACGAACACACCCACAGCCACGATCACGCGGACGCTTCCTGAATGCTCGACGATTTCCTGATCCGCGCCGCGCTGGCGGGGCTGGGGCTGGCGCTGGCCGCGGCCCCGCTGGGCTGCTTCGTGGCCTGGCGCCGCATGGCCTTCTTCGGCGACGCCACGGCGCATGCCGCGATCCTGGGCGTGGCGCTCTCGCTCGCGCTCTCGCTGCCGATCTTCGCGGGCACGCTGGTCATGGCGCTGATCATGGCACTCGCCGTGGGCGCGCTGGGCGGGCGTGGCCTGGCGGTGGACACGCTGCTGGGCGTGCTGTCGCACTCGGCGCTGGCGGCGGGCCTCGTGGCGATCACCTTCGTGCCCGGCGCCCGGCTCGATCTCTCGGCCTATCTCTTCGGCGACATCCTCGCGGTGACCCGCACGGATCTCGCGGTGATCTGGGGCGGCGCCGCGCTGGTCGTGGCGTTGATCCTCTGGCGCTGGCAGCGGCTGCTGACGGCGACGCTCTCGCCCGATCTCGCCCATGCCTCCGGCATCGATCCGCGGCGCGAGCAGCATGTGCTGACGCTGGCCCTGGCAGTGACGGTGGCGGTGGCGATCAAGGTCGTGGGCGCGCTGCTGATCGGCGCCATGCTGCTGATCCCGGCCGCCGCCGCACGCCCCTTCGCCCGCACGCCCGAGGCCATGGCGCTCATCGCCGCCGCCGTCGGCGGGACCGCGGCACTGGCGGGGCTCGAGGCCGCCTGGCTCTTCGACACCCCGGCCGGACCCTCGATGGTCTGCGCCGCCGCGGTCATCTTCCTAGCAAGCGCCGCCTTCGGCCGGGGGAGGGGCTGAGGCCGGGCCGGCCCCGGTCCTTCTTCTTGTTCCTAAATACGCAAATGGCACGCCGTGGACTACCGGCGTGCCGTCAAGGAAACGCCCTGCAAAAGGGCCAAGCTGCAGCAGAGCCGCGGTCATCGCGTTCGGTTGGATGAGTGGTGGGCGACCTAGGAATCGAACCTAGCGTGCGTCTCCGCGAGGGAGTTACAGTCCCCTGCCACACCTTGCGGCCTGTCGCCCACTCAACACCGTCGCTGCGGTGTGAGGCGCTGACTACAATTGCCGAAATTCGGCGTCAACAGGAAAATCCCTTGCAGCGGGCGCGGCGCGGATGCAGTGATCGGCACTCCAGCGAAAGGGCGGGGACCATGGCGAAGAAACCGAAATGGGTGGTGGAAAAGGAGCAGGCGAAACGCGCCCGCGCCGCCGAGACGCTCTGGCTCTTCGGCCTGCACGCCGTGCGCGACGCGCTGGAGAATCCCCGGCGCGAGCGGTTGCAACTCATCGTGACGCCCAACGCGCAGGCCAAGCTCGCCGATGCCATCGAGGCCTCGGGCATGACCCCCGAGGTGCAGGACCCGCGCAAGTTCCGCGCCCCGCTCGATCCAGGCTCGGTGCATCAGGGCGCCGCGCTCGAGGTGAAGCCGCTCGACTGGGGCCCGCTGGCCGAGATGGCGATCCCCGAGGGCGAGCGGCCGGCGCGGCTGGTGCTGCTCGACCGGGTGACCGACCCGCACAACGTCGGCGCGATCCTGCGCTCGGCCGAGGTCTTCGGCGCGGTGGCGGTGATCGGCACGATCCACCACGCTGCCCCCCGAGACCGGGGCGCTCGCCAAGACCGCCAGCGGGGCGCTCGAGCGCCAGCCCTACCTGCGCGAGCGCAACCTCGCAGAGACGATCCGGGCGCTGCAGGACATGGGCTACCTCGTGCTGGGTCTCGACGGCGAGGCGCCGCAGACGGTCGAGGAGGCCATCGAAGGGCGCCGCGGCCGCCCGATCGCCCTGGTGCTGGGCGCCGAGGGGCCGGGGTTGCGCCCGAAAACCCGCGAGACCTGCGACGCGCTGGTGCGGATCGATTTCGCGGGCGGCTTCGGCTCGCTCAACGTGTCGAACGCGGCGGCGGTGGCGCTTTACGCAGCGCGTCCATGAGCTTGCGCACGGATCGGCGTGCCTCCATATCGGGGTGATGTCGAGAAACACCAAGATCGCCACCTGCACCTACTGCGGCACCCGGGCCGCGCTGGTTCTGGACCAAGGCCGGCACGAGCTGACCTGCGCCTCCTGCGGCGCGCCGCTGCACGATCTCAAGCAGTTGCGCTCCGACGCCGTCGACCGCGACTCGCCGCGCCGCAAGCCGGCCCCGCGCCAGACGCCCCGCGACGACCCGCCCGCAAGCCCCTGGGACAAGAAGCTGCGCAAGGTGCATAAGAAGGCCCGCAAGAAGCTGGCGAAAAAGCGCAAAGGCAAGAGCGCGGCGAAGGGCCTCTTCGATCTCATCGAGGACATTTTCGACTGACCGCCGGTCGGGCAGGGGCCGCTCCGCGCGCCGCCACGGGCAAGAGCACGCTTCCCTCCGGCGGCTGAATCCCCTATCTGGCAGGGACCAGACAAGGAAGGGCGCCATGCAGGACTACCAGACCGCCGGCCCGGTGGAAGACGACTGGAAAGACGCGATCTCGTCGGTCGAGGAGATCATCGAGGACGCGCGAAACGGGCGCATGTTCATCCTGGTCGACCACGAGGACCGCGAGAACGAGGGCGACCTGGTGATTCCCGCGCAATGGGCGACGCCGGACGCGATCAACTTCATGGCAACCCACGGGCGCGGTCTGATCTGCCTGTCGATGACGCCCGAGCGGATCGAGCAGCTGGGCCTGCAGCTCATGTCGACGAACAACTCCAGCCGGCACGAGACCGCCTTCACCGTTTCGATCGAGGCGCGCGAGGGCGTGACCACCGGCATCTCGGCCGCCGACCGCGCGCGTACCATCGCAGTGGCCACGGATGCCTCCAAGGGCGCGGCCGATATCGCGACGCCCGGCCACGTCTTTCCGCTGCGCGCCAAGGACGGCGGCGTTCTGGTCCGCGCCGGCCACACCGAAGCCGCGGTGGACGTCTCGCGGCTGGCAGGGCTCAGCCCCGCCGGCGTGATCTGCGAGATCATGAACGAGGACGGCTCGATGGCTCGGCTGCCCGAGCTGGTCTCCTTCGCGCAGCGCCACGGGCTCAAGATCGGTACGATCTCGGACCTAATCGCCTACCGCCGGCGCAACGACAACCTCGTGCAGGTCGAGAAGGACGAGATGATCTCGTCGGAGTTCGGCGGCGAATGGCGGATGCGCATCTATGCCGACACGACCCACGGCGACGAGCACATCGTGCTCACGAAGGGCAATGTCTCGGTCGACGAGCCGGTGCTGGTACGGATGCACGCGATGGACCCGATGCTCGACATCGTGGGCGCCGGCCCCGGGGGCCGCGCCGACGAGTTCCGCGACGCCATGACGGCCGTCGCCGACGAGGGCCGCGGCGTGGTCGTGCTGCTGCGCGACACCGCCATGAAGCTCGACGCCCACGACGAGGTTTCGCCCAAGACGCTGCGGCAATACGGTCTCGGCGCGCAGATCCTGTCCTCGCTGGGCCTGTCCAAGCTCATCCTGCTGACCAATTCACCGCTCCCGCGCGTGGTGGGGCTCGACGCCTACGGGCTCGAGATCGTCGGCACCCGCAAGATCCCCGGAGGCGCCTGATGGCCGAACACGATCCCCACGCCACCCTGCCGCTGCCGAGCTTCGACAAGGCGCCGAAGATCCTGATCGCGGTCGCGCCCTTCTACCGCGACATCGCCGACAACCTGCTGGCGGGCGCCATCGCCACGATCGAGGAGGCGGGCGGCTTTCACGAGACCGTCGAGGTGCCGGGCGCGCTGGAACTGCCCTCGGCCATCGGCATCGCGGGCCGCATGTCGAACTTCGACGGCTACGTCGCGCTGGGCTGCGTGATCCGGGGCGAGACCACGCATTACGAGACCGTCTGCAACGACAGCTCGCGCGGGCTGACGCTGCTGGGGCTGCAGGGGCTGTGCATCGGCAACGGCATCCTGACGGTCGAGAACAAGGCCCAGGCCGACGTACGCGCCGACCCGGCCGGGCAGAACAAGGGCGGCGGCGCGGCCGCGGCGGCCTTGCATCTGATCGCGCTGGCCCGTAGGTGGGGCGGCGCCCGCAAGGGGGTGGGATTCGTGCCCGCCCGAGACGAATATCAGATCGCGGGCGATTCCTTAGGACACTGACCGTATGACCGCTGCCCCCGCAGAACCCTCCGGCAATCTCAAGCGCCGCATGAAATCCGCTTCGCGGCTCTATGCCGTGCAGGCGCTCTATCAGATGGAAGTCACGGATCAGGGCTTCGAGAAGGTCAAGCGCGAGTTCCTCGACTTTCGCTTCGGCGCCGAGATCGAGGAGGGCGTAGAGCTGCTGGACGGCGACATCGACCTCTTCGTCGAGATCCTGTCCGAGGCGATCAACTGGCAGGCGCGGATCGACCAGATGACCGACCGCGCGCTGGTGGCCAAGTGGCCGATCACCCGGATCGACCCGACGCTGCGCGCACTCTTCCGCGCCGCCGGGGCCGAGTTGGTGGCGACCGACGCGCCGCCGCGCGTCGTGATCTCGGAATACGTCGAGGTGGCGCGCGCCTTCTTCCCCGAGGGCCGCGAGCCCAAGTTCGTCAACGCCGTGCTCGACCACATGGCGCGCGAGGCCCGGCCCGAGGCTTTCTGAGGCGGGGCTTGCGCCCTAGATCAGGAAGTCGGCCTCGGTCAACTCCATGATGCCGGCGAGTTCTATCTCGAAATCGGCCGCGCCGTCGCCGTCCACGTCGGCCTGAACGATGGTGTTGCCGCTTTCATGGCGGTATCCTAGTTCCCCCGCCGTGCCGGACAGGCCGGCGTCGCCGACAAAGGCAAAGGCCTGCTTGAAGCCCTGCGTCGTGTCCGCATCGAAACGCGAGATCTCGATCCGGTCTTCGCCGGCGACGTAGTCGGTCACGAGGTCGCGGTTTCCGGCCCCGACGCCCGATTCCTGGATCGCGAAATAGATGTAGCGGTCGCGTCGTCCCTCCTGTTCGCCGCCGGTCATCACGTCGGCGCCCAGTCCGCCGTAGAAGGCGTCCGCGCCATCTTCGCCGAAAAGCATGTCGTCGCCGCGGCGCCCGTAAAGGCGGTCGCTGAGCCCACCTGTGTAGAACTCGTCGTCGGCGTCGGCGCCGCGCAGTTGATCGACCGTTCCGCCGGTGCGAAAGACCTCGATACCCACGAAACTGTCTCCGACTGCATCGCCGTACATGAAGGCGTCGTTCAGCAGGTCCACCCGGACCGAGGTCGTGGAGCTCTCGTAGCTTGCCGTGTCCCGGCCGGCGCCACCGTCGAGCAGGTCCGCGCCGGCGCCGCCGTCGAGCGTGTCGTTGCCACCGAGACCGCGGAGGTAATCGTCGCCGGACCCGCCCTCAAGCAGGTTCGGACCGTTGTCGCCGATCACGTCGCCGATCGCGTCGCCGCCCATTGAGATTAGGTAATCGCCGGTTGCATTGTAGGTGTCGTCGGAGGCGGAGATGAAGTACGTGCCGCTTTCGGGGGCGGTGAAGGAGATATGGGAGGCGCGCCCGGCGCCGCTGTTGTCGTCAGACACAAGGTAAGCGCCGCTGGGATCGTAGAGATTCAAGTATGGATCGCTCAAGGGGGCCGTCTCGCCGAATGCTTCGAGATCGAACTGGTAGGTCTCGCCCGCGACCAGTTCGACGCCGTACCAGTCCGCGTCGCCGTAATACTCGATCCGTCCCTCGGCTGGCGTTCCGAGACCGAGCGACGCCGTCGTCGTCGTGGACTCGGCAATCTCTTCGTAGGCCATCAAGGCATAGGCGCCAGTGCCAAAATCGTCGTCCGCGGCCGCCGAAATATAGTACAGGCCGGTTTCCGTGGGGGTGATCTCGATCAGCGCATCGGTGTCGCGTCCCGAATTGTCGTCGGTCAGGACCTCACGCCCTTCGCCATCCAATAGGGCCAGGTAGGGATCCACCAGTTCGCCGGAACGACCGTCTCCAGAGAGCTGGATGCCGTAGGAATAGCCTGTCTGCAGCGTGATCGCGATCCAGTCCTGGTCGCCGTAGTAGTCGATGGAATCCTCGTACAGCAGGTTCGGCGTGACCTCGGCTTGCGTCAGCGTGCTTTCGGCGACCTCCTCGATCAGTTCGAGCGAATAGCCGCCGGTGCCGGCATAGTCGTCATTTCCTGCCGACACGTAGTAGGTGGCACTCTCGGTCGGAGTGAACTCGATCAGCGCATCCGTATCCTGGCCGCCATTGTCGTCCCGCAGCACGACGCGGCTGCCCGCGTCGAGCAGGACCAGATAGGGATCTGGGATCTCGCCTGCGCGGTCATCGCCGGAGAGGGCGATGCCGTAGCTGTGGCCGGCCTCGAGCGTGACCTCGAACCAGTCGTCGTCGCCGAAATAGTCGACTTGTCCCTCGAAAATCGTATTGGCCGCCAGCGTGGCCCGCGTTGCCGCGGATTCGGCGATCTCCTGGATGACTTCGATAGAGTATCCGCCGGTCGACCTGCCGTAGTGATCGGAGGCAGCGAGGTAGAAGGTGGTGGTTTCGTCCAGCGTCAGCTTGATCAGCGCGTCGGTCCCGGGGCCTCCGTCGTCGTCGCTGTCGACGATCCGCCCCGACTCGTCGAGAATCTGCAGGTACGGATCGTCGATGCCATTCAGGTATGCCGAGGCGCCCACGCTGATGCCATAGGAATAGCCACCCTCGAGCGTGATCTCGACGACATCGATGTCGCCGCCCTCTGCGATTTCGCCGTCGAAACGGTCGCCCGGCGTGATGCTGTAGCTGGTGGACAGATCGGCGGCGGCGTCGGTGGTTTCCTGGATGATTGCCATGTGGGCCTCGTATCAACTGGTTAAAAGCAACTACTTCAGACGTGATCCGTCCAGGGGCCGGAAACTTGCGGCCTCCGTGCTCGGTGGGCTCGGCGTGATCCGGCCCGAGTGCGCGGGACCGGCCATTGCCTCGACGGAGTGTCGCGCGCGCGAATGATTCCCGCAACTCCCATGGCGGATCAAAGGGGCGCGCCGTTCGGTGTCCGCGTTGCTTCGCCCGACTGTGTCCGCCGGATCCTTCGCTTGGCTCCGAGCGCTTGAAGACATTGCAGAATCGGCCTTGTCGTGGCCCCATGTTCCTGTCGGGAGCAGTCACGGGAGCCACCGGAATGCAGGAACCACCGGAATTGCCGAGCGACCTGCAGCGCGCCATCAAGCAGAACGCGAAGACCTTCCAGTGGATGGGCGTCGCGCTGATCGTGATCGGACTGCTCGCGATCGTCTTCCCGCTGTTCGCCTCCATCGCCATCAAGGTGCTGCTGGGCTGGCTGTTCCTCGTGAGCGGCGCCGTGCTGCTGTGGTATGCCTTCCAGGCGCGCAGCTGGACGCCCGCGGTTCTGACGGGCCTCATCGGCGTGCTTTACCTCGCGGGTGGCGTCTACTTGTCCTTCTTTCCGACAACGGGGCTCGTGGGCCTGACCGTGCTCATGGCCATCGTCTTTGTCGCGCAGGGAATCTTCGAGCTGGCCATGTCCTGGCAGCACCGCCCCGGCCACGGCAACGCGGGGCCGGGCTGGGCCTGGGCCGGTCTTTCGGGCGTCGTGTCGCTGGTGCTGGGCGTGCTGCTTCTGGCGGGCCTGCCGGGCACAGCGCTCTGGGCGCTGGGGCTGTTCCTGGGCATCAACCTGCTGACGAGCGGCATCTCCTTCGTGGCGCTGGCGCGGACGGCCGGGCGGCTCTGAACCGGCGCCGACCTGGGGCATTTGGCCTCGGGGGCGGATCGCGGCGTTGACCGGGGCGCGAAACATATTACCTTTGTTGCATCCGAAACGCATCGACCGGGAGGCGCCCATGCCGCGACTCGTGCGACTCTACATCCTCCAATGCACCATCGGCTTCGGCCTGTCCGGCGTCTTTGTCGCGCTGCTGCTCTGGCAGAACGTGGCCAACCTGGCGCATCTCGTGACCCACACCGAGGCCGGCATGCTGGCGGTCTTCCTGCTGTGGCTCTTCAACGGGCTGGTCTTCGCGGGGGTGCAGTTCGGCATCACCATCATGCGCATGGCCGACCACGGCACGCCGCCGTCGGGCGGCCGCAGGCAGCCCGCGACACGCGCGCCGGTGCCGGTCCGGGTCGAGGCCGCCGCAGGCGAGCAGCGGGCACGGCGCCGGCTGCTCTGACAGCGACTGCGTGTGAACGACGAAAGCGCCCCGAGGGGCGCTTTTTCGTGTCTTGCTTGGCAGAAAAGGCGAAGCGGCGGGAACCACGCCAACCGTGGGGTTATCTCATTCCCGAGGACCTGTATATACAGGTGGGCGCCAGGTAACCGGACCAGGATCCGGACAGAGCCAGCTCCCTCGGAATTGCTTAAGGCCACCGGAATGCAACCATGTCACGGGAAGGGCAGAACCCGCCTGACCCGCGAGATAAGGCGCCGGCCCGAGTCGGACAAGGGGCTGCGCAGAATTCGTTTCATCGCCCTGTCATGCGCTTGGGTCAGTCGCCGGTGGTGACCAGCCCGTAACGCTCCATTTCCTCGGGCAGGAGGATGTAGATCTCGTCCGCGGCGGTGCTCATCGCGGGCTGCATGAGCAGCGGATCGACGCCCATCTCGTCGAGGTAGGCCATGACCTCGCCCTGGCCGCGCTGGATGTCCTCGACCGCGACGAAGGCGGGCAGGATGGTGTTGCGGCCGAAGTAGTGCTGGTGCACGCCGACCGAGGCGCCGTCCTCGGCGCTGCGTTCGCTGCCGCCCGCGAAGAGATAGGGGCAGGCGGAGTAGCAGTATTCGCCGCTCAGCATCCGCGTGGCGATGCCGCTGTCGCGCAGGACCCGCCCGAGCGTGAGCGCATCCTGCACCGAACCGCCGGGGCTTTGGAGCACGACCTCTTCGACCGCCGGCTCGACCTCGGCCAGCCGTCCTGCGATGCGCTCGGCGTCGCCGGCCTCGATGCCGCCTTCGAGCCGCCAGGTGGCGCCCTCGACCTGTGTCAGGGTGAGACGCTCGGGCAGGGGGCCCGCGTCGCGCAGGGGCGAGTGCGGCGGCGCGTCGCGGTCCGGAGAGAAGACGCGCCGCTGGTCGCCGGGGCGCACGGGCTGCGTGAGGCGCGGCGCCTCGGGGCCGAAGCCGGGCAGCGAGAAGCCGCCGGTGCGCATGTCGCCGAAGACCAGCAGGGCGCCGATGCCGAGCTGGAAGACCAGCACGCCCGTCAGCACGCGCGAGACGGCCGAGGCGCGCATCAGGCCGACTTCCCGGGCAGGCGCTTGATCTCGCTGCCGGTGTCCTGTTGAGCCTCGTCCTGCGCCGCCTCGTGCCGGCGCCCGTCGGGCATCTCCGCCAGCGCGCCCTCGACGTCGCGCACCGCGTTGAGCGCGGCGCGCAGTTCGGCGAGCGTCAGCGTGTCTTCGACCGCGGCGCCCTCGCGGCCGTCGCGAATGGCGGCCTGGGTGATGGCCAGGATGAAGACCAGCACGGCGGGCAGCAGGTCGATCGCGATGGCCCCGGCCCAGGAGGGCACGAAGTTGCGCGCGTAGAGGATCACCGCATCGGCCGAGGAGACCGGCGTGTAGTTCACTTCGGGCGCCGGTGTCATGGCCATGACGCCCTGTGCGGCGCCGATGAGCGTGTTGGCGCGCTGGCCGAGGACCGTCAGCACCGACTCGATGGTGGCGGACTGGTTGCCGCGGTCGGCGGCATTGCTGGCGTCGAGCTCGGGCAGGACAACGGATTCGGCGAGGTCCTGCGCGGCACGCTCGACCAGCGGCGCGACCGAGAGCTGGCGCAGCTGCGCGATGATGCCCTGCAGCTCGACGGCGGATTCCGAGAATTCCACGGTGCGTGCCTCGACCGGGCCCTGCTCGACGGTGAGCGCACGCATTCGCGACAGGATGGTGTTGCCGCGCGCGAAGGCTTCCGAGACCAGCGGCTCCTGCTCGGCGATCTGGTTCTGCAGACGCTCCAGCTCGTCGGATTTCTGCCGCAGCACGCGGAAGACCGCGCCGCGCCCCGCCAGTCCCGAAAGCGAACCGGCTGCTTCCTGCTCCGACAGGTCGACGAAGCTCTGCCGCACGCGGGCCACGTCGCGTTCCAGCGACTGGGCCGAGAGCGTGATCTCGTGGCTGCGTTCAAGCGAGGTCTGGTAGTCCTGCACCGTCTTTGCAAGGTGCTGCTCGACGGCGGCCGAGCCCGCAAGCGCGGCGGCGTTCAGCCAGGACGACATCGCCACGATGGCGAGGCTGCCGACGCCCATGGCTGCCATGAGGCCGGCGCGCGCACGGGCGGTGCGCACCGAGGGGAAGAGCCGCAGCATGTAGGACCAGAAGACGAAGATGCCGACCGAGACGGCGGTGGAATAGGCGATGGCCGCAAAGACCGACATGGCGCCGTTTTCGTCCAGCAGCGAGGAGACGCCGAGGTAGGTGTAGATCCCCGAGGCCACCGAAAGCACGCCGAGGGCGGTGCCGGAAAAGGTGTCGAGCCAGCCGATATGGCCCTCGAGTTCGCGCGCGTGTCGCACGCCGCGCGCCTGAGCCTGCGTCAGGCCGGTCTCGTCGGTCATACCCGTGTCTCCGTCTCGCGTTGCTGAAAAGTTAATGCCCGAGGCGTCGGATAAAAGGGGCAGGCGCGCGGGGTTGCATCTGTTCACTATATGTTCATAATTTCGCCCCATGACCTACCAACCCGATAGCGCACTCATGCCGGGCCAGCTGCTGGCCCGCGGGGTCTGCCGTCACCTCGCCGGCCATGGCTTTGCCGTGGTTGAGGAGTTCGTCCCCGAGCGTGGCAAGCGCGTCGACGTCATGGCGCTGGGCGCCAAGGGCGAGATCTGGGTCGTGGAATGCAAGAGCAGCCGGGCCGATTTCACCAGCGACGGCAAGTGGCAGGGCTATCTCGACTGGTGCGACCGCTATTTCTGGGCGGTGGACGAACAATTTCCGACCGACCTGTTGCCCGAGGGCACGGGGCTCATCATCGCGGATGCCTACGATGCCGAGATCCTGCGCATGGGGCCCGAGACAAAGCTTGCCGGCGCCCGCCGCAATGCGCTCATCCGGCGGTTCGCGCAGCATGCGGCACGGCGGCTGCAGGCGCTGCGCGACCCCGAGGCGCGGCTCGACGCGGGCGTCTAGGCGCAAATTCCTTCGAAGGAATCTGCAGATCTTTTCGGAGAGATTTGGCCCGCCTCAGCGGCGCGGCTTGGCCTTGCGGGCGGCCGCGGCCGCGGCGCGGATCTCGTCGGCGATTTCCTCGGCCTCTTCGGGGTCGAAATCCATCGGGATCTCGAAGTCCTCGCCCAGGATGAAAAGGCGCACCATGCCGTGGTCGGTGGGGCCGATCTGCAGGTTGGCCTCGATGTCGCGTTCGGTGTTGATACCCATTCTCGCCTCCGTCAGGGGTGGATGGCAGGTAGACCGCGACCGCTTGATTTGCAAGCGTGCCGGTGAAATCGTTCCGGCATGACCGAGATCGCGCTGCATCCCTACACGCCCGACGACCGGCCCTGGCTGGTGGCGCAGCACGCGCTGCTCTACGGCCGCGAAGAAGGGTTCGATGCTTCGTTCGGTGCGCTCGTGGCCGAGATTCTCGAGGCCTTCGAGGCGGATCACGATCCCGAATGCGAGCGGGGCTGGATCGCCTGGGAGGGCGAGACGCCGCTGGGCAGCATCTTCTGCGTGCGCGCCGACGCCGAGACGGCCAAGCTGCGGCTCTTCCTGCTGGTGCCGGAGGCGCGGGGCCGGGGGCTGGGCCAGCGCATGCTGGAGGCCTGCATGGGGTTCGCGCGCGAGGCGGGCTATCGGCGGATGAGCCTCTGGACCCACGAGAGCCACCGCGCCGCCTGCGCGCTCTACGCCCGCAACGGCTTTGCCCTCGTGCGGTCCGAACCCTGCCACAGCTTTGGCGTGGACCTTGTCGAACAGGGCTGGGAACGGGCACTTTAGGGGCGGATTTCGGGTTGCAATCGCGCGGGGGCGGCGCTAAATCCCCGCCACGTGCCGCCTTAGCTCAGTAGGTTAGAGCGCTAGATTGTGGATCTAGAGGTCCCCCGTTCGAGCCGGGGAGGCGGTACCATTCTCCTCCAGCTTCGATCCTCGCGCCGTGGCCAACTTCAGCCGCCAGTTGCGCACAGACATCGCGATCAGGAAGAGCCCGGTCAGAATCAGCACGATCGTGGGGGCCGGCGCGCTGTCGATCCAGAAGCTCGCGTAGACGCCCGAGAGGCCCGCCAGCAGCGCCGCGGCGACCGCCACCGCCATCATGGTCGCGAAGCGCCGGGCCAGCAGGAAGGCGATGGCGCCTGGCGCGATCAGCATCGCGATGGCGAGGATGATTCCCACCGACGACAGCATCGCCACGATGGTCGCCGAGAGGATCGCCAGCAGCCCGTAGTGCAGAAGGCCTGCGTTGAGCCCGACCATCCTCGCTTGCACGGGGTCGAAGGCATGGGCCAGCAGGTCGCGCCATTTCAGCACGAGGATGATCGCCACCGCGCCGGCGATGAGGCCCGAGGTCCACAGATCCGCCGTGCCCACCCCCAGCATGTTGCCGAAGAGGATGTGATCGAGGTGCATGTCGCTTTCGATCTGGGTGTAGATCACCACGCCCAGCCCGAACATGCCGGAAAAGATCACGCCCATGACGGTGTCCTGCTTCACGCGGGAGTGGTCCTTGATGAAGCCCGTGGCCAGCGCGCAGATCAGTCCAGCCACGAAGGCGCCGATGATGAGCGGGATGCCCGCGACATAGGCCAGCACCACGCCCGGCAGCACCGCGTGGCTGGTGGCGTCGCCCATGAGAGACCAGCCCTTGAGCACCAGGAAACACGACAGGATCGCCGCCGCGGGGGCGATCAGCGCCGCGATCAGCAGCGCGTTCTGCATGAAGGGAAATTGCAGAGGCAGCAGGAGCGTGTCCATCACGGCGCCTCCCGCAGTGCGGCGCGGGCCCGGCGGCGCGCGGCCAGCGTGCCGTGGGTGGGCGCGAAGACGAAGGCCAGCAGGAAAAGCGCCGTCTGCAGGCAGACGATGATCCCGCCCGTGGCGCCGTCGAGGAAGTAGCTGACGTAGGCGCCGACCGCGCTGGTCACCGTGCCGATGCCGACCGAGAGTATCAGCAGGCGCGGGAAGCGGTCGGTCAGCAGGTAGGCGGTGGCTCCGGGCGTCACGACCAGCGCGATCACGAGGAAGGCGCCCACGGTCTGCATCGCGGCCACCGTGCAGGCCGCCAGAAGCGTGAAGAACAGCAGCCGCAGCGCGCCGGGGTTCAGCCCGATGCTGCGGGCGTGGTTCTCGTCGAAGAAGACCGCCAGCAGGTCGCGCCACTTGGCCAGCAGCACCACCAGCGAGACGCCCCCGATGATCGCCAGTTGCAGCGTGTCCTCGGGCGTGATCGCGAGGATGTTGCCCATGGTGATGGTCTGCACCGAGACGGCCATGGGGTTGAGCGAGACCATGAAGAGCCCCAGCCCGAAGAACGAGGTGAAGATCAGCCCGATGACCGCGTCCTCCTTGAGCCCCGTGCGCTGGCGCAGGAAGAGCATGGCCAGCGCCGCCAGTCCGCCCGACAGGAACGCGCCGAAGGCGAAGGGCAGGCCCAGAATCCAGGCGCCCGCGACTCCCGGCACGATGGAATGCGAGAGCGCGTCGCCGATCAGCGACCAGCCCTTGAGCATCAGGTAGGCCGAGAGGAAGGCGCAGACCCCGCCCACCAGCGCCGAGACCCAGATGGCGTTGGTCATGTAGCCGTAGCCGAAGGGTTCCAGCAGCACGCTCATTCCCCGGTCCCGCGGTCGCGGTTGCGCGGCTCCTTGGTGCGGTAGCGGTCGTCGTAGACCACCAGTGCGCGCTCGTCGTCGGTGATGACCTCGAGCCGCCGGGGGTCGGCGTCGTCGTGCAGGCGTTCGCCCTCGAGCATGAAGTGCCGCAGCACGCCGCCGAAGGTTTCGCGCAGTTTCTCGGGCGTGAAGACCTCGCGCGTGGGGCCATGCGCCAGCACCGTGCCCTTGACCAGCACCACGCGGTCGCAGAATTCGGGCACGCTGCCCAGGTTGTGGGTCGCGACCAGCATCACACGGCCCTCGGTGCGCAGGTCCTTGAGCAGGGCGACGATCTGCTCCTCGGTCTTGACGTCGACGCCGGTGAAGGGCTCGTCGAGCAAGATCACGCGGGCGTCCTGCGCCAGGGCTCGTGCGAGGAAGACGCGCTTCTTCTGCCCGCCCGAGAGCTCGCCGATCTGGCGCTTGCGGAAATCGCTCATGTTCACGCGGGCGAGGGCGGCCTCGACGGCCTCGTGGTCTGCCTCGCGCGCGCGGCGCAGGAAACCCATGTGGCCGTAGCGGCCCATCATCACCACGTCCTCGACCAGCACCGGGAAGGACCAGTCGACCTCCTCGGATTGCGGAACATAGGCGATGGTCTGCTGCTTCATCGCGGCGCGCACCGGCCGGCCCATGATCTCGACCTTGCCCTTGGCGACCGGGACGAAGCCCATGAGCGCCTTGAAAAGCGTCGACTTGCCCGCGCCGTTCACGCCCACCAGCGCGGTGATCGTGCCCTCGGGGACCGAGAAGGAGGCGTCGCGCAGGGCCGTGTGGCCGTTGCGGTAGGTGACCGTCAGCCCCTCGGCGCGGATGCCGTCCGTCATCGCGTGAGCCCCTCCACGATGGTTTCCGAGGTCACGCGCAGCAGGTCGAGGTAGGTGGGCACCGGGCCGTCCGCCTCGCTCAGGCTGTCGACGTAGAGCACGCCGCCGTAGGCCGCGCCGGTCTCGCGGGCGACCTGTTTCGCCGGCTTGTCCGAGACGGTGGATTCCGAGAAGACCACCGGGATGTCATGCTCGCGCACCCGGTCGATGACCTGTCGCACCTGCTGTGGCGTGCCCTGTGCGTCCGCGTTCATGGGCCAGAGGTAGAGTTCCTGCAGCCCGAAGTCCCGCGCGAGGTAGGAAAAGGCGCCCTCGGAGGTGACCAGCCAGCGGCGATCCTCGGGCAGGGCGCGGGCGGCCTCGCGCAGGGGGCCGACGGTCTCGGCGATGCGCGTCTTGTAGGCCTCGGCGTTGGCGGCATAGGTCTCGGCGCTGTCGGGGTCGATCTCGCTCAGCGCGTCGCGGATGTTGTCGACGTAGATCTCGGCCGAATCCAGCGCCATCCAGGCGTGGGGGTTCGGCTTGCCCTCGTAGGCGCCGCCGGCGATCGGCAGCGGGTCGATGCCGTCGCTGATAGTGACAGAAGGCACTTCGCCGAGGTTGGCAAGGAACTGACGGAACCAGAGCTCGAGGTTCAGCCCGTTCCACAGGATCAGGTCGGCGTCCTGGGCGCGCAGCAGGTCGCGGGGGGTTGGGGCGTAGCCGTGGATCTCGGCGCCCGGGCGGGTGACCGAGACCACCTCGGCCGCGTCGCCGGCCACGTTCTGCGCCATGTCGGCGATCACGGTGAAGGTGGTGACGACCTTGGGCCGGTCCTCCTGCGCGGCGAGCGGGCCGGCGAGCAGGGCCAGCGGCAGCGCGAGGATCGAGCGTCGGACGAACATGGGCATCTCCCGGATGACGGTGGGGTCTTGTGACATGCATCTAGGAACGATTTGCAACTGTCAAGCCTCCTGCAACTGACTTGCAGGAGGGGCTTGATGCCTGCCCTGCGGATATGCAACTGAGATGCAATGACAGCCACGGACCAGCGCACCGACAGACTGAAGAAGGCCCTGCGCGACGCGGGCATTCGGATCACGCGCCAACGCGCGGCGCTGCTGGACGTGCTGGCCGATGCCGAGGATCACCCCGACGCGGTCGAGCTGCACCGGCGTGCTGTGGCGCGAATGCCCGGAATTTCGCTCTCGACGGTCTATCGGACGCTCACCGCGCTGGAGGAGCAGGGCGTCATCCACCGCCACCAGTTCGAAGGCGACGCCGCGCGGTTCGAACACGCCGAGACCGAGCATCACGACCACATGATCGACGTCGAGAGCGGCGAGGTGATCGAGTTCTGTTCGGATCGGATCGAGCATCTGCAGAAGCAGATCGCGGCCGAGCTGGGCTACGAGATCGTGCACCACCGCATGGAGCTTTACGTCCGCAAGAAGGCCGGCGAGGGCTGAGGCCTCAGTCGCCCGGCGGCAGGCGCAGGCGGAGCGGGCCGCGCGCTGAGACCGGATCGACCTCCTGTCCCCTTTGCGTGGCCACCAGCCCGATCTCGCGTGCGATGCGCCGGACCTCGGGCATGAGCGGGCGCCAGTCCGCCGCCAGCGAGCGGGCCGCCTCGGAGGGGCAGAAGCTGCGCTCGGCGCCGCGCTCCTTCGCGAGGTTACGCAGGACCCGGGCGATCTCCGCATCGCCGGTCACGGGCCGTAGCGGCGGCGCTCGATGGTGACGCGCCCCTCGGCGTCGGTGCGGATCACCGCCAGATCGCCGTAGCCCAGCGGCGGTGCGCCGGGCAGGCCGAGGGTCTCCCAGATCGTGGTGATGTTGCCCTTGTTGCCGACCCAGACGACGCTGCGCCCGGCGGATTCGCGCGCAAGCCGCGCGGTGGGGGCCTGCGGTGCGCGGGTCTCGACCGGCAGGCCGCGTGCCTCGGCGAGCGGGGCGGCGGTGTCGAGGTTGCGCTGGATGTCGGGCGAATAAATCGCGTCGATCGGCGCGCCTTCCAGCGCGGCGACCAGTGCCCGGGCGCGGTCACGGCCGAGGTCGCTGAGGTTTTCGGCCGCGCGGTCGCCGTGGCGGGTCATGTAGATGGTGGTGTCGGGCGCGATGTTCACCGGCCCGGTTTCAGCGCAGGCCGCGAGGCCCGCGCAGGCGGCGATCAGCAGGAAGTAGCGGCGGAGCATGATGGAGAATCCCGGACAAGAAAGGCCGGAAGGGTAGTCCCCTTCCGGCCGTTTGCGAAGCGATTTTCCGCGGTGCTCAGCCGAGCGCCGCGTCGCAGCGGGCGCAGGTGCCCTCGTGCTTGTGCGTGCCGACGTCGGGCAGGATCTTCCAGCAGCGCTGGCATTTCTCGCCCTCGGCCTTTTCGAAGACGACGCCCACGTTCGGCACCTCGGCCATGCGGAAGGCCTCCGGCGGGACCGGGTCGGCGGTCACGGTGATGTCCGAGGTGATGCACATGTCCTCGAAGTTCACCGTCTTGAGCGCCGCCAGGATCTCCGGATCCTCGACGTGGACCACCGGGGCGGCCTCGAGCGAGGCGCCGATGACCTTGTCGCTGCGCTGGATCTCGAGCGCGGCGGTCACCACGCGCCGGGCCTGGCGCACCTTCTGCCACTTGCCGGCAAGCTCGGGGTCGCGCCACGCGGCGGGCGTCTCGGGGATGTCCTGCAGGTGCACCGAGCTCTCCTGGCCGGGGAAGCGGTCGAGCCAGACGTCCTCCATCGTGAAGACGAGGATCGGCGCCAGCCAGGTCGTCAGCCGGTGGAAGAGCAGGTCCATCACCGTCCGCGCCGCGCGGCGCCGCGCGGTGTCGCCGTCGCAATAGAGCGCGTCCTTGCGGATGTCGAAGTAGAAGGCCGAGAGGTCGACCGTGCAGAAGGTGAAGACCTGGCTGAAGACGTGCTGGAAGTCGAAGGCGCGGTAGCCCTCGTGCACGACCTGGTCGAGTTCGGCCAGCCGGTGCAGCACCCAGCGCTCGAGTTCCGGCATCTCGGCCGGATCGACGCGGTCGGCCTCGGAGAAGTGCCCCAGCGCGCCCAGCATGAACCGCATGGTGTTGCGCAGGCGGCGGTAGCTGTCGGCGGTGCCCTTGAGGATCTCGGGGCCGATGCGCTGGTCGGCGGTGTAGTCGGTCTGCGCCACCCAGAGCCGCAGGATGTCGGCGCCGTACTGCTTCACGACCTCGTCGGGGGCGATCACGTTGCCCAGCGACTTGGACATCTTGTTGCCCTTCTCGTCGAGCGTGAAGCCGTGGGTTACCACGTTGCGGTATGGCGCGCGGCCCATGGTCCCGCAGGCCTGCAGCAGCGAGGAGTGGAACCAGCCGCGGTGCTGGTCGGTGCCCTCCATGTAGACGTCGGCGATGCCGTCCTGGGTGCCGTCCTCGCGGTCGCGCAGCACGAAGGCATGGGTCGAGCCGCTGTCGAACCAGACGTCGAGGATGTCGAAGACCTGTTCCCACTCGGCCGGGTCGTAGTCGGGCGCGAGGAAGCGCTCCTTGGCGCCCTCGACGTACCAGGCGTCCGCGCCCTCGGCCTCGAAGGCCTCGGCGATGCGGGCGTTGACCTTGTCGTCGCGCAGCAGGAAGTCGGGGTCGGTCGGCAGCGCGCCCTTCTTCGTGAAGCAGGTGAGCGGGACGCCCCAGGCGCGCTGGCGGCTCAGCACCCAGTCGGGACGCGTCTCGATCATCGAGTGCAGGCGATTGCGGCCCGAGGGCGGGGTGAATTTCACCAGCTCGTCGATGGAGCGCAGCGCGCGCTCGCGGATCGTGGTGCCGTAGCCGTCGTGGCCGTCGCCGACCTCGCGGTCGATGGCGGCGAACCACTGCGGCGTGTTGCGGAAGATGACCGGTGCCTTGGAGCGCCACGAATGGGGGTAGCTGTGGGTCATGCGGCCGCGCGCGATGAGGCCGCCGGCCTCGACCAGCTTGGCGATCACCGCGCCGTTCGCCTTGCCTTCCTTGCCCTTGCGGTCGAAGACCGTGAGCCCGGCGAAGAATGGCACATGCGGCAGGAATTCCGATTCCTCGCCCACGTTGTGCGTCATCCGGTCGAGCCAGCCGCGCTTGAGGAAGCTCTCGTAGTCGTCCGCGCCGTGGCTGGGGGCGGTGTGCACGAAGCCGGTGCCGGCGTCGTCGGTGACATAGTCCGCGTCGATCATCGGCACGTCGTAGTCCCAGAAGCCCTCGGCGCCCTCGGCCCCGTTCAGTGGGTGCTCGAGCGTCAGCGTCGACAGCTCCTGCGGCGAGACATCGCGCAGGCGGCGATACATCGTGTCCTCAAGCCGCGCGGCCGAGAGCGTCTGCTCGGCCAGCGCGTCGGCGAGGATGTAGCGGTCGCCGATCCTGGCCCAGCATTCCTCGGGGCGGCCGGTGACCTCGTAGAGGCCGTAGGCGATCTCGGGCGAGTAGGCGACGGCCCGGTTCGAGGGGATGGTCCAGGGCGTGGTGGTCCAGATCACCACCTTGGCGCCCTGCAGGTCCTTGGCCAGAAGCTCGGAGTCGGCGCCGGCGAAATCGTCGTCCTCGCCCTCGGGCATGGCGACATGGCCGCCGCGCGCGATGCGGAAGGGCACCCAGATCGTGCTGCTCTTGTGGTCGTGATACTCGATCTCGGCCTCGGCCAGCGCGGTCTTCTCGACCGGCGACCACATCACCGGCTTGGAGCCCTGGTAGAGCGTGCCGGTCATGAGGAATTTCATGAACTCCTCGGCGATCACGCGCTCGGCGTGGAAGTTCATGGTGAGGTAGGGATCGGCCCAGTTGCCGGTGATCCCGAGGCGCTTGAACTCGTCGCGCTGGACGTCGATCCAGCCCTCGGCGAAGCGGCGGCATTCCTGGCGGAAGTCGACGACCGGCACCTCGTCCTTGTTCTTGCCCTTGGCGCGGTACTGCTCCTCGATCTTCCACTCGATGGGCAGGCCGTGGCAGTCCCAGCCGGGGACGTAGCGCGCCTCGTGGCCCATCATCTGGTGGGCGCGCACGATCATGTCCTTGATCGTCTTGTTCAGCGCGTGACCGATGTGCAGGTGCCCGTTGGCGTACGGAGGGCCGTCGTGCAGCGTGAAGGGCGGGCGGTCGCCGGCCTGCGCACGCAGGCGGTCGTAGATGCCGATCTTCTCCCACCGCTCGAGCCAGCCGGGCTCTCGCTTGGGCAGACCCGCGCGCATCGGAAAGTCCGTGCGGGGCAGGTTCAGCGTGTCCTTGTAGTCGGTCGTCTTGGAAGTATCAGGCGTGTCGGCGCACATGGGATCGGTCCCGGAAGGTCGGTGTCGTCATGAAAGATGAAGGGCGGCGCGGCGGGGCGGACGCCTTGTCCCGGCGACTCCTGCTGTCAGAGCGCCGGGCATGTAATTCGATGGATGATCGCGAGACAGGTCATCTTGCGCGGCCTTATAGGCGCGCGACTCGCGATGGTCCAGAGGCAGCGGGCGCGCAGGTTGGGGGGCGGAAATCCACCGCCCCGACGGGATCTTGCGCCGGTTCCCGCCGATCGGGTCCCGGGGCGGTGGCTGGACGGCGGGGATCGGCGCAGGACGCGGGCCGGTTGTGGCGGTCGCATGCCGGTTTCGGGGCCTTCGCGCGAAGACCTGGGCCGGAAGCCGCGGTTCGTGGTTGGTGCTGTGTAAAGGCGCCGCCCGTGGCGCCGCACCATGCTGCAAGGACGCTGCCATGCCCCGCGATACCAACGAACTGCCCCACGCGATGCTCTACGAGGACGTGTCGTCTCCGCGCCTGATCGCCGCCCGCCGCAGCGGCGGCTTCCTCGCCAGCCTGCTGGTCGGCGTGCTGATCGCGCTGGGTCTTATCGTCGGCATCAGCCTCCTGCGCACGACCGAACCGGTCGCGCCGCCCCCGGGCGGCACGTCGGCGCTGCTGGAGTGACGTGCGGGCCGGGCTCAGGCCGATGCCGGCACCTCGTGCGGCTGCAGCCCCGCGGCCGGTGACTGCGGCGCCGGGTGATGCAGCGGGACGGGGATATGCGCGATGCGGCGTTCGCGCATCCGGGCCTGCAGCCGGATCGTCATGGCGCCAAGGCCGGTGACGATCCAGAAGCTCTGGATCATCAGCGACGCGAGGTTGAAGTCATGCACGAGCGAGACCGTGACACAGACGGCCGCGATCGTGTTGAGGCCGAAATAGAGCATGCTGTCGCCCGAGATGGCCCTGGCCGACAGCATGGCGTAGCTGCCCGCGTAGAAGAGGAAGCCGATGACGCCGAGGCTGCGGGAAAAGTCGGCGAAATCCAGTCCGGCAAGCGGATCGGGCATGAAACGATCCCCGTTCATGAAATGCATCTGGAGTTTTGTCGGGTCTTTCAGCGCCGGAATTCAGTTGGCGCGATGACGTGACGGTAGCAGCGAATCGCCCTCCGCGGCACGGTGGAATTCCTGACCCGCGGACTGTGGGCCTCACGCCGAGAAGAGCGTGCCCACGACGTAGGCGATTCCCGCCGCCGCGCCCCCGATCAGCAGCGTTTCCGTGCCCGATCGCCACCACGGCGCCAGGGACCAATGGCTCTTGTAGGCGCCGATCCCGAAGAAGGTGACCAGCGTCAGGACCGTCGCCAGTTCGAAGGCGCTTGCCAGGGCCAGCAGGAAGGGCAGCAGAGGCACCATCCCGGCGGCGAGGAAGGCGCCGAAGGTCGCCAGCGCCGCGCGCATCGGGTGCGGGTCATGCGCGCTGAGACCGTGCTCTCCGTCGAGCAGAAGCGCGATCCAGCGGTCGCGGTCCTGCGTGACCTGGTCGGTCGCGGCTTCGAGCGTGTCGCCCGAGAGCCCCTTGTCGGCCAGCGTGGCGCGCAGCGCGGTGCGGGCCTCGGCGGGGTCGCGGTCGATCCGTGCCGCCTCGAGGCCGCGCAGGCGGGCAAGGTCGTCGTGCTCGGCCTTGGTGGCCGAGTAGTTGCCGGCGGCCATGGAAAAGCCGTCGGCCAGCACGTTGGCGAACCCCAGCGCGAGGATCACGAAGGGCGAGAGCCCCGCGCCCGCGACGCCCGCGACGATGGCGAAGGTGGTGACGGAGCCGTCGATGGCCCCGTAGACGATGTCGCGCAGGTGGCCGTGCCCGTCGCGGCGCGGCGGGGCTGGAGTGTCGGTCTTGCTGGGTTCGGTCATGGCATGTCCCTGGCTGGGCACAGCCTCGCAGGCCGGGGCCCGCGCGGCCATGAGCCATGTCAAGATCGGGCTACTTGCCCGAGGTCTGCACGAGGCCCGACAGCGATGTGCGGATGATCTCCCGCACCGAGGGGCGCTTGCGGCGGGCGAAGGGCAGGGGGCGGCAGACCTCGATCGCGGCGACGCCGACGCGGGCGGTGAGCGCCCCGTTCATCAGCCCCTCGCCGAAGCGCCGCGAGAGCTTGGCAAGGATGCCGCCGCCCAGCACCGGCTCGAGCATGTCGTCGGCCACGGCCACCGCGCCGGTCGCCACGAGGTGCGACATCACCGCCCGCAGCAGCCGCCAGCTGCCCAGCGTCCCCGAGCGTCCGCCGTAGATCTCGGCAATCCGCCGGATCATGCGCACGTTGGCCGAAAGCGCCGCCACCACGTCGGCCAGCGCCAGCGGCACCAGTGCGGTCACGGCCGCCACCTGCCGGGCCGCGGCCTCGACCTCGCGCCGTGCGGCGGCGTCGAGCGGGGCCAGCAGCTCGGTCTCGGCGACGCCCAGCAGGCCCGAGGCATCGAAGACCTCGGCCTCGCGCTCGCGCAGGCGCTCGCGCCCCCAGCGGGTGTCGTCGCGGCCCTTGTAGAGCGCCGCGAGATCGCGCGTCACGGCGCGCGCGGCCTTGAGGTCCTCGCCCGCGAGCGCCGCGTCGGCGGCGCGGTGCAGCGCGTCGACGCGCTTGAGCCGCGAGATGACGGCGATCTCCTTGACCACGATCATCACCACGACCAGCGCGAAGAGCGCCATAAGCGCGGTCACCGCCCAGCCCAGCCAGGGCACGGAGGCCACGAGGTCGGTCACGAAGCGCCAGGCGGCGATCGAGACCAGCGTGCCCACCAGCATCCCCAGCAGCGCCCAGAACCAGCGCGCCAGCCGCGACGAGCGGCGCGAGGTGAGCGCGGCGACGGTGGTCATCGCCTCGCCGCGCGGACCGGGGCTTTCGGGGTCGGGGACGGGCGGCGCCTCGGACGGGGTCTGGCCCGGAGCAGACTCGTCGAGGTCGATGAGAACGGGGCCCTTGCGGTCACTCATGGCGCGGCCTTTCCTGCGGCGTGATCCGGGGCGGCGACGGCGTGGCCTCGGCGCTCCCAGCGGTAGTGGACGTCGGGCAGCCCTTCGTCGTTGTCGCGGCCGTCGCCGAGATGCACCTCGGCAAAGCCCGCGCGTTCGTAGAACCGCCGCGCGCCGCTGTTGGCGGCAAAGGTCCAGAGCTCGAGCCGGTCGCAGGCCCGCTGAGCCTCCCCGATCAGGGCTCGGCCCAGCCCGGTCCCGCGCGCGGGACCGGCCACGAAAAGCGCGTGCACATAGGCCCCCTCGCGGGCGAGAAAGCCCAGCGGCGCGCCTGCGGCGTCCTCGGCCACGGTCACCCATCCCGCGTCGATCATCCGACCGGCGTGGGCGATGTCCTGCGCCCCGCTGTGCAGGCGCGGCTTCCAGGCGCGCTGGGCGACGGCCTCGGTCATCAGCGC
Organism: Salipiger mucosus DSM 16094; assembly: GCF_000442255.1. GTDB lineage: Bacteria > Pseudomonadota > Alphaproteobacteria > Rhodobacterales > Rhodobacteraceae > Salipiger > Salipiger mucosus. The sequence goes on from NZ_KE557276.1 coordinate 116,286, forward strand.
GCCGAGCGTGCCGGCATCGGTCGAGCGCGCCGGGCGCAGGCGCGCGGTCACAGCCGGTCTCCGATCAGCACCTGCGCGGCCCGGTCGAGCCGGATGTGCGGCGGGCCCTCGCCGGGCTTCAGCGTCAGCGGCGCGGGCGCGAAGCGCATGATGGAATAGTCGCCGTCGAGCCAGGCCTTGGCGCCGTCGCGCGCGGGCCGCAGCAGGTGGCCCGGGTCCTCGGGCAGCTCGCCGGGATGGAAGGCCGCCTGCCGCCCGCGCGTGCCGTCATCGTTGAGCAGCGTGCCCCGCACGCACTCCAGCGCCTGGCCCTGGTGGGTGATCGTCTCCTCGACGGTGGCGCGCAGGGCGGCGATGGACATGGCCTGCGTTTCGGCGCCCGAGAACTGCGCGCGATCCGCGGCCTCGCGGGTGAGCGCCTGCATGACCCCTGTCAGGCGTGCGTGCTGGGTGTGGTGCAGGTGATCGGCCTTGGTCGCGGCGAAGAGGATCTTCTCGACCCGCTTGCCCATCAGCACCTGCCGCAGGAAGGCATTCGATCCCGGCCGGAAGGCGCCGAGGATCTCGGCCATGGTGCGGCGCAGGTCCTCGACCGCGGCGGGCCCGGCGTGGATCGCCCCCAGCGCGTCGACCAGCACCACCTGCCGGTCGATGCGCGAGAAATGATCGCGGAAAAAGGGGCGCACGATCTCGCGCTTGTAGGCCTCGAACCGCCGCGCCATCTCGTCTGCGAGGCTGCCAGCCCCGCGCGAGAAGACCGAGCGACGGCGCCCCTCGCCGGTGTCGGGCAGGGGCGCGAAGGTCAGCATGGCGCTGCCTTCCTTCTCGCCCGGCAGCAGGAAGCGCCCGGGCGTGCAGTCGGAGTAGCCCGCGTCGCGCGCCCGGTGCAGCGCCGAGGTGAAGCTGGCGGCGAGCGCCTTGGCGCGCGTTTCCTCGAAAGGTCGTGCGGCGTCCTCGTTGCGGGCCATGGCAAGGAACTCGGTCGCGCCGGGGCGCTCCTGCATCCGCGCCAGCGTCTCCGCCGACCATTCGGCATAGCTCTTGTCCATGAGCCCGAGGTCGAGCAGCCACTCGCCGGGATAGTCCACGATGTCGACATGCACCCGCCGCGCGCCCGAGAGCCCCGCCAGCAGTCCCGTCGGCCGCACCTTGAGCGAGAGCCGCAACTGGCTGATCGCGCGGGTGCTGTCGGGCCAGTGCGGCGTGCGGGCGGTGAGCGCGCCGAGGTGCGTTTCGTAGTCGAAGCGCGGCATGGTGTCGTCGGGCTGCGGCTGCAGGAAGGCGGCCAAGATTCGCCCCTCGGATTCCGCCGCGAGCTGCGGCATGCGCCCCCGGTCGAGCAGGTTCGCCACCAGCGAGGTGATGAAGACCGTCTTGCCCGCCCGCGACAGGCCGGTGACGCCAAGCCGGATGACCGGCTCGCCAAAGGTGCCGCTCAGCGAGTCCGTCACGTTCTCGACGCCGCGTGTCAGCGTGTCGGCGATGGTTCCGATGACCAAGGATGCCCCCTTGTTTCCGTTGACCCCTAGATAGACCCGGCAGCGCGGGCTTGCCAGAGGGGGCGGCGGGATGGACGCGGGCGCGGCCATTGGCTAAGGGGCTGACATGCCCCGATACGCGCTCTTGGTGGAATACGACGGCGGGCCCTTCTCGGGCTGGCAGCGGCAGAAGGATCAGCCCTCGGTGCAGGGCGCGATCGAGGCCGCGCTGGCGAAACTCGAAAAGCGCGACCATTCCATCGCCGCCGCCGGGCGCACCGACGCGGGCGTGCATGCGCGCGGGCAGGTGGCGCATTGCGACATGGAAAAGGATTGGGACCCTTTCCGCCTGTCCGAGGCGCTGAACTTCCACCTCAAGCCGGCGCCGGTGGCGATCCGCGCCTGCGCCCTTGTGTCCGGGGACTGGCACGCGCGCTTCTCGGCGGTGGAGCGGCGGTATGTCTTCCGCCTGCTGATGCGCCGCGCGCCCGCCACGCTCGAGGCGGGGCAGGTCTGGCGGGTGATGAACCCGCTCGACGTCGCGGCCATGCGCGAGGGTGCGGTGCACCTCGTCGGGCACCACGATTTCACGACCTTCCGCTCGACCATCTGCCAGGCCGCCTCGCCGGTGAAGACCATGGACGAGATCCGCATCGAGCCCGCGGAAACGGGCGCCGGCCCCGAGGTGCATTTCTTCCTGCGCGCGCGCAGTTTCCTTCACAACCAGGTGCGCAGCATCGTCGGCACGCTCGAGCGGGTGGGCGCGGGGACCTGGGCCCCGGAGGATGTCAAACACGCGCTCGAGGCCCGCGACCGCGCCGCCTGCGGCCCGGTCTGCCCGCCGCAGGGGCTCTACCTCGACGGGGTGGGCTACCCCGACGATCCCTTCGCCTGAGCCGCCGCTTCGGGGCCCAAAAATTGCGCGCGGCCCCGGATTCCCGCTTGCACCGAGGCGAATCCTCGGTATGAGCGAGGCCATGACTAACGCGCTTCGCATCCGACGAGCCTGAGCTCTTCCATCCCGCGCCCCCAACGGGCGCGCCGCCGACGCGTGTCATACTACCCCCGCAAACTTGACTCGGCCCCTGCCGCTTGGCACCTATCGGGCTTCCTGAGAAAGGATACGACCATGATCCCCGCCGTCCTGCCGACCTACAACCGCGCGCCCCTGCACTTCGTGAAGGGCGAAGGCTCCTGGCTGGTCGAGGAAGACGGGCGCCGATTCCTCGATCTCGGGTCGGGCATCGCGGTCAACGCGCTGGGCCACGCCAACCCCGACCTCGTCGCCGCGCTGACCGAGCAGGCGAACAAGCTCTGGCACGTCTCCAACCTCTACGAGATCCCCCAGCAGGAGGCGCTGGCCGAGAAGCTGGTCGCTTCCAGCTTCGCCGACACGGTCTTCTTCACCAACTCGGGCACAGAGAGCTGCGAGCTGGCCGTCAAGATGGCGCGCAAGTACTGGTTCGAGAAGGGCCACCCCGAAAAGGTCGAGATCATCACCTTCTCCGGCTGCTTCCACGGCCGGTCGACCGCGGCGATCGCCGCCAGCGGGTCCGAGAAGATGGTCAAGGGCTTCGGCCCGGTGCTGCCCGGCTTCCGGCACGTCGACTGGGGCGACCACGACGCGCTGCACGCCGCGATCAACGAGAACACCGCCGCCATCCTCGTCGAGCCGATCCAGGGCGAGGGTGGCATCCGCCCGCTGCCCGACCAGTGCCTGCAGGGTCTGCGCAAGCTCTGCGACGAGAAGGGTGTGCTGCTGGTCCTCGACGAGGTCCAGTGCGGCATGGGCCGGACCGGCCGGCTCTTCGCGCATGAATGGGCGGGCGTCGATCCCGATATCATGATGGTCGCCAAGGGCATCGGCGGCGGCTTCCCGCTCGGCGCGGTGCTGGCCACCGAGGAGGCCGCGACCGGCATGGTCGCCGGCACCCACGGCTCGACCTACGGCGGCAACCCGCTGGCGTGCGCCGTGGGCGCGGCGGTCATGGACCGCGTCGCCGACCCGGATTTCCTCGAGGACGTCAACCGCCGCGCGGGCCTGCTCTCGCAGAAGCTCGAGGGTCTCGTCGCCGCGCACCCGGACGTCTTCGAGGGCGTTCGCGGCCTCGGCCTGATGATCGGCCTGAAGTGCCGCAAGGCGCCCGCGGATCTCGTGAAGGCGGGCTACGACGCCGGCGTCATCACCGTGCCCGCGGCAGACAACGTGCTGCGCCTGCTGCCCGCGCTCAACATCACCGATGACGAGATCGCCGAGGCCGTCTCGCGTCTCGACGCCGCCGCCACCGCCGTCGAGGCCGCCTGAGAGGCATCTTCTGGCTGCAAGTATCCCGGGGTGAATGCGGCGCAGCCGCAGAGGGGCAGCGCCCCTCCACCGCCCCCACAGAGTGAAGACGACCGACATGAACCACTTCCTGGACATCCACAAGACCGACCCGGCCGACCTGCGGGCGATCATCGACGGCGCCAAGGCCGTCAAGGAGGCCCGCAACGGCCACCCCAAGGCCGCCCCTGACCAGACCCTGCCACTCAAGGACCGCATGGTCGCGCTGATCTTCGAGAAGCCCTCGACCCGCACGCGCACCTCCTTCGACGTCGGCGTGCGCCAGATGGGCGGGCAGACCATGGTGCTCTCGGGCAGCGACATGCAGCTCGGCCACGGCGAGACCATCGCCGACACCGCCCGCGTGATGTCGCGCTACGTCGACATGATCATGATCCGCACCTTCGACGAGGCGGTGCTCGAGGAGATGGCCGAATACGCCAGCGTCCCGGTCATCAACGGGCTCACCGACCGCACCCATCCCTGCCAGATCATGGCCGACGTGCTGACCTTCGAGGAGCACCGCGGCCCGATCGCCGGGAAGAAGGTCGTCTGGGCCGGTGACGGCAACAACGTCTGCGCCTCCTTCCTGCACGCGGCCGGGCAGTTCGGCTTCGATCTGACCTTCACCGGGCCGGTGCAGCTGGACCCCGAGATGGAATTCGTCGGCTGGGCACGCAACAAGGGCGCCACGATCACCGTCGAGCGCGATCCGGTGAAGGCGGTCGAGGGCGCCGACCTCGTCGTCACCGACACCTGGGTCTCGATGCACGACGCGCAGAGCGCCAAGGAGCGGCGTCACAACATGCTGCGGCCCTACCAGGTGAACAAGAACCTGATGGAGCACGCCAAGCCCGACGCGCTCTTCATGCACTGCCTGCCCGCCCACCGCGAGGAAGAGGTCACCTCCGAGGTGATGGACGGCCCCAACTCGGTCGTCTGGGACGAGGCCGAGAACCGCCTGCACGCGCAGAAGGCCATCATGCAGTGGTGCCTCGCCGGCTGATACCGCGCGGGGCAGGGGGCGGTCAGGCCGCCCCGACCGCCTTGCGCACCATGTCCCAGTAGATGTCCGCGACCTCCTCCTGCGAGAGCCGCCCGCCGGCGCGATACCAGGTGTTCACTCCGGTCAGCATCGCGATGAGCGCGTAGGAGGCGAGCCGCGTGTCCGGGCACCGAGAAGACCTCCGCCGCCTGGCCGTCGCGCAGGATCTCCTCGAGCGCGCCCTCGTAGCGCTTTCGCAGCCGCTCGATCACCGCGAAGTTGTCGGGCTCGAGGTTGCGAAGCTCCATGTAGGAGACGAAGATCGCCTCCGGCCGGGCAAGGTTGAAGCGGATGTGGAACCGCACGAAGCGTTCGAGCCGTGCCATCGGCGCACCGTCGCGGGGCTCCTGCTCCCACTCGGCCAGCAGTTCCTGCATGTGCCCTTCGAGCAGCGAGAAGAGCAGCGCCTGCTTGTCCGGCGTGTAGTTGTAGAGCGCGCCTGCCTGCACGCCGACCTCGCGCGCGATCCGGCGCATCGAGACCGCGGCATAGCCGTGCTTGGCAAAGAGCCGCAGCGCCGCCTCGCGGACCCTCGGCCCGGTGATGTCGGAATGCGATCCCGCGGTACGTGCCATGCCTTCATGATTATCTGAACGTTCGTTCATATCAAGCGCCGCGCTTGCCCCGGGCGCGCGACTGCGGCATGACGGTGACAGACCGGACGGACGAGGACCGATGCGCCCAACGCCCCTTCTGCTTGCCGCTGCGCTCCTCGCGGCCTGCACGCAGTTCCCCGAGCTTGACGCCACGCAGACGCCGGGCGTCGCGACCGCGCCCTATCCCGACCTCGTGCCGCTGGACTGGCTGACCGATGCGCCTGAACCCCGCGCCACGCCCGAGATGCGCGCCGGGATCGAGGGGCGCGTCGCCGGACTGCGGGGCCGGGCGGCGCGATTGCAGGCATCCGAAGTGATCCCGTCCTCGGTTCGGGCCCGCATGGAGGCCGGTGTGCGCTGGCCCTATTGAGACCTTGGCACTTTGGCACTAAGCCCGAACCCCAGTGCAACAGCCAAAGGAGCCCGCCCCATGTCCGATCCCCTCCGCCTAGGTATCGCGGGCCTCGGGACCGTCGGTGCCGGTGTCGTCAAGATCGTCCGCGAGAAGGCGGCGCTGCTCGAGGCGCGGGGCGGCCGCCCGGTGGTCATCACCGCCGTTTCGGCCCGCAACCGCGACAAGGATCGCGGCGTGCCCATGGACGAGTACGACTGGGAGGACGATCCGGTCGCCCTGGCGGGGCGTGACGACGTCGACGTGCTGATCGAGCTCATGGGCGGCAGCGACGGGCCGGCCAAGGCCGCGACCGAGACCGCGCTGAAGTCGGGCAAGGACGTGGTGACGGCGAACAAGGCGATGCTGGCGCACAACGGTCAGGCGCTGGCGGAACTGGCCGAGGCCGAGGGCCGCGTGCTGCGCTTCGAGGCGGCCGTCGCGGGCGGCATTCCCATCGTCAAGACGCTGACCGAGGGGCTGGCCGGCAACGACATTCAGCGCGTCATGGGCGTGATGAACGGCACCTGTAACTACATCCTGACGCGGATGGAAAGCGCGGGGCTGACCTATGAAGAGGCCTTCGCCGAGGCGGATTCGCTGGGCTTTCTCGAGGCCGACCCCGAGCTCGACGTGGGCGGCATCGACGCGGGCCACAAGCTCGCGCTGCTGGCCTCGATCGCCTACGGCACCCAGGTCGCATTCGACGCGGTCGAGCTCGAGGGCATCGGGCAGGTCACCATCGAGGACATCCGCCAGGCCGCCGACATGGGCTACAAGATCAAGCTGCTGGGCGTCAGCCGCATGACCGGCAAGGGGCTCGAGCAGTCGATGTCGCCCTGTCTCGTGCCTGCGAGCTCGCCGCTGGGTCAGCTCGACGGCGGCACCAACATGGTGGTGGTCGAGGGCGACCAGGTGGGCCAGATCGTGATGCGCGGTGCGGGCGCGGGCGAGGGGCCCACGGCCAGCGCCGTGCTGGGCGATGTCATGGACATCGTGCGCGGCACGCGCCTGACCACCTTCGGCGCGCCGGCAAGCTCGCTGAAGGAGGTCACGCCCGCCCGCGCGGCGACGCCCGCGCCTTATTACCTGCGCCTTGCGCTGGCCGACCGTCCGGGCGCGCTGGCCAAGGTCGCGACCGTGCTGGGCGAGGCCGGTATCTCGATCAACCGGATGCGCCAGTACGACCACGTCGACGAGACCGCGCCGGTGCTGGTGGTGACCCACAAGACCACCCGCGCCGCGCTCGACCGGGCGCTCTCGGCGCTGCCGGGCACCGGCGTGGTGCCGCAGCCGCCGGTCGCGCTGCGGATCGAGCAGGTCTGAGAGCGATACCACCGGCCCCCGCGGCCCGCCTCGTGGGCGGGGCGCGGGATTCCTGCGCGGCAGGCTGCCGCTGCGCGGGTCAGCGGCCTTGCCCTCGTGTCACGCGACGGGCTACACCGCGAGCAAAGCAAAACTCCAGAGGACAGTGCCCATGTCGACGCCCCAGGACTTCAACGACCGAATGCTTTCGCTGGGCCTTGCCCGCGTGGCCGAACAGGCGGCCATCGCCTCGGCCCGGCTGATCGGCCACGGCGACGAGAAGGCCGCCGACCAGGCCGCGGTCAACGCCATGCGCGACCAGCTGAACCTGCTGGACATCAAGGGCGTCGTGGTGATCGGCGAGGGCGAGCGTGACGAGGCGCCGATGCTTTTCATCGGCGAGGAAGTGGGCACCGGGAACGGCCCCGGCGTGGACATCGCGCTCGATCCGCTCGAAGGCACGACGCTCACCGCCAAGGACATGCCCAACGCGCTGACGGTGATCGCCATGGGGCCGCGCGGCTCGATGCTGAACGCGCCGGACGTCTACATGGACAAGCTCGCCATCGGGCCAAATTACCCCGAGGACACGGTGACGCTGGAAATGTCGCCCTCGGAACGCGTGACGGCGCTGGCCAAGGCCAAGGGCGTGCGTCCGGACGAGATCAAGGTCTGCCTGCTGGAGCGTCCGCGCCACGACGAGATCCTGGCCGAGCTGCGCAGCATCGGCGCCTCGATCCGGCTCATCACCGACGGTGACGTCGCGGGCGTCATGCACTGCGCCGAGCCGGACCTGACCGGCATCGACATGTACATGGGCACCGGCGGTGCCCCCGAGGGCGTGCTGGCGGCGGCTGCACTGAAATGCATGGGCGGCCAGATGTACGGCCGGCTGCTCTTCCGCAACGACGACGAGCGTGGCCGTGCCCGCAAGCACGGCGTCGAGGATCTCGACCGTGTCTACAAGCGCGACGACATGGTGACCGACCACGTGATCTTCGCGGCTACCGGGGTGACCAACGGCTCGATCGTGCCGGGAATCAAGCGCGTGCCGGGCTGGATCGAGACCGAGACCATCCTGATGCGCTCCAAGACCGGCTCGGTTCGCCGGGTGATCTACCGCAACCCCTTCGACTGAGCGCGCCGCCCGCCGGCGCCGTGCGTGGCCGCGACGGGGTTTGCGTATTTGGGAACAAGAAGAAGCAGGGGGGGCTTCGCGCCCTCCTTTTCGATTGGGAGACAGGCTCTTGGGGTATCTGGGTGTTGAACAGTCGCTGACCGGACGTCGGTGGGTGGGGCCGGGCGTCGAGCAGGAGCGCCTGGCGGAGGCGCTGGCGCAGCAGAGCGGATTGCCGGGGGCGCTGTGCCAGACGCTGGCGCGGCTGGGGGTCGATGGCGCCGATGCCGAGGCCTATCTAGAGCCGCGGCTGCGCGAGCTCCTGCCGGATCCGCGCACCCTGCGCGACATGGAGGCGGCGTCGCGGCGCCTGCTGCAGGCGGTGGAGCGGCGCGAGCGCATCGCGATCTTCGCTGACTACGACGTGGACGGGGGTGCCTCGGCGGCGCTGCTGCTGGACTGGCTGGGGCAGATGGGGCGCGAGGCGACGCTTTATGTGCCGGACCGTATCGACGAGGGCTACGGCCCCAACGTGCCGGCCATGCGCGAACTGGCGGCGCGGCACGACCTGATCGTCTGCGTCGATTGCGGCACGCTTTCGCACGAGCCCATCGCCGCTGCGGAGGGGGCCGAGGTCGTCGTGCTGGACCACCACCTGGGGGGCGAGACGTTGCCCGACTGCGTGGCGGTGGTGAACCCCAACCGGCAGGACGAGGATGGCGCGCTGGCGCATCTCTGCGCGGCGGCCGTGGTGTTTCTCGTGCTGGTGGATTGCGGGCGGCAGCTGCGCGAGGCTGGGGCGCGCGGGCCCGACCTGATGGGAATGCTCGACCTCGTGGCGCTGGCGACGGTGGCGGACGTGGCGCCGCTCAAGGGCGTGAACCGGGCGCTGGTGCGCCAGGGGCTGGCGGTCATGGGGCGGCGGGATCGGCCCGGGCTGGTGGCGCTGGCCGACGTGGCGCGGCTGGACACCGCGCCCTCGTCCCATCACCTGGGCTACGTGCTGGGACCGCGGATCAACGCGGGCGGGCGCGTGGGCCGCGCCGACCTTGGCGCGCGGCTTCTGGCCTGCGCCGATCCTCACGAGGCGCAGGCCATGGCCGAGCGGCTCGACGGGCTCAACACCGAGCGGCGCGAGATCGAGGAGGCGGTGCGCGCCGCCGCTCTGGCGCAGGCCGAGGCGCGCGGGCTGGACGCGCCGCTGGTCTGGGCCGCCGGCGAGGGCTGGCATCCCGGGGTCGTGGGCATCGTCGCCTCGCGTCTGAAGGAGCTGACCAACCGCCCGGCGGTGGTGATTGGCCTGGATGGCGCGGAGGGCAAAGGTTCGGGGCGCTCGGTTTCCGGTGTCGACCTCGGCGCCGCGATCCAGCGCCTGGCGGGCGAGGGGATGCTGCTCAAGGGCGGCGGGCACAGGATGGCCGCCGGGCTGACCGTCGCCCGCGACAAGCTTGAGCCTGCCATGACGCGACTGGCGGAGCTGCTCGCAAAGCAGGGTGCGGGGCTGGGCGGGGCGGCCGACCTGCGACTCGACGGCGTATTGATGCCGGGGGCCGCAACCTGCGAGCTTTGCGAGGAGATGGAGCGCGCGGGTCCCTTCGGTGCCGGGGCGCCGTCGCCGCGATTCGTGATCCCCGATGCGCAGATCGGCTACGCCAAGCAGGTGGGGTCCGGGCACCTGAAACTGTCGTTCGGGGACGGTCTCGGGGCCCGGCTGGACGCGATCTGTTTCGGGGCCTTCGACGGTCCGCTCGGGACCGAACTGAGCAACCACGCCGGGCGAAGATTCCACCTCGCCGGGCGACTCGAGATAAACGTCTGGAACGGCCGCAGGTCGGTGCAATTGCGGTTGGAGGATGCGGCGCCTGCCTGAGGTACGCCACACAAGGCGCTGTTATCCCGTTGTATTTCCTGTTCGGAGCGGGTTGCGGAAAAAAATCGGCCGGTTCGCGGATTTTTCTCAAAATTCTGCTTGCAGGGACCGCGGCCTTTCCCTAAAAGCGCCCTCACCGACACGGTATGGCCCGTTCGTCTATCGGTTAGGACGCCAGGTTTTCAACCTGGAAAGAGGGGTTCGATTCCCCTACGGGCTGCCACCGTGTCAGTAACTCCCTGACATTACGAACCGTTTCTTCCGAGTTGCCAACTTTGGTCCGGTGAGTTGTCAACTTCCGTTCCTGTTATGACCCTGCGCAGCTCCGCTGACCGGCTGTAGCGCGCGGTTTCGCCCTCGGTTTCGTGCCCGAGGATTGCCATGCGCTGTTCCGGCGCGGCGCCATTTTCCTTGAACACGGCCGCCCGGTGCTTGCGTATTCCATGGGCACTCAGATGCGGCAAACCCGCCGCTGTGCAGGCCCTCGAAAACCACTGGCCCGCGGCCTTTGGGGATCGGGCCGCGCCCGACCGAGTGGTGATCCAGGTCATGTGCTTTGGTGCGACCTCGAGGCACCGAGTAAGCTGTTCGTCAGGCTCGAACCATGCTGGGCCGCCAAGCATCGGGATCGCCGCCTCGGAGCCGGATTTGCCGCGGCGGTAGGTCAGCCATTCATCCCGCACCATGCCCGGTCCAAGGCGGCAGGCGTCGGCAATGCTGGCGCAGGTCCGGTGCATCACCTCGAAAGCGAGACGTTGGGCCGTACCGACCGGCCAGTGCGCGCGGAAGGCTGCCACGTCGTCGCGCGTCCAGGGCCGATGCCCGTCGCTTTGCGGCTCGGCCCGGCGGCGCACCTCGCGCGCTGGGTCGGTGTCAATGAGCCCAGCATCAAGCCAGAACCGGCACATGCCCCGCCATGCCTTGAGGCGGGCGTTGGCCGGGTGCGGCGGCAGCTTCGCGAGATCCTGCCGGATGTGCTTCGGCAGCAGCTCGGCCAAAATTGCGCGCCCGTAGTCGGTCTCGATCTTCTCCACGATCCGGCGGCGCGTGTTGCGCGTGTTCGCGGCCAGCGCGAGGAACTCGTCGGATGCGAGGTAGGCTCTACAGCCAGCGCTGATCGTTCCCGAGACATGCCGCTCTCCGGCCTTCGGCTGCCCTTTGAGGTGCGACAGGGCCTCGGCATATGCGCGCAGGAACTCCGCGCTGTCCGGGTCGGCGTCGGGCATCGGCACGCGCTTGTGGCCCTTCACACGGACGTAGTGGCGCGCCCGGCCGCTGGGCCAGCGCCCGCTTTGGCTCAGGTTCCGCAACCGAATATCTCGTCGCAAGAGTTGGGTGCCCTCGTGTCCTCGCGCGCAGTCAAAACGCGCAGCGTTCCGTCGCGCTCGATCCTGACCTCTGCGATTGCGAGTCCGCAAGCCTTCGCCGCGTTGATGGCGGCGCTGATGCGGGCCTCTGAGGGAGCGGTGGCGGGCATCAGTCGCGGTTCTCCTGATTGGGGTCGTCGCGCTTCCAGTCCGGCATCTCGCCCGCCAGGCTTATCCCGCAGAACACCCGCGCCGACGCTTCCTGGCCCTTGATGAGCCGGAAAGCGATCAACAAGACGAGGAACGGAATGGGCAGGAACGGTAGCGTGAAATAATCAAGCGCTCTCATCACTCATCCCCCTTGTTCGCCAGTTCCAGCAGAATGTCCGCGTGGCAGGGCCTGTCGAGCGGACACCAGCACGCGAGGTCGCGCCCGCGCAGCACGGTTTGCATCGCGAAAATCTCCTCGATGGGCGGTGCGCCGGCGAAGTTGTTCGAGGATGCCGCCCTCGCGCCGCGTGCCGGTAGAGATCCACGCACCGGGCTGCGTCGCCGTGCACGCTCACGCGGTAGGGGTGCCCCGACTTGGACGGCCGCGCGACGATCTCCGCGTCCGGGGGGCCGCGGCGCCAGGGGCGCTGGCGGGTCATCTGGATTCGGCGGGGCATGTCGTGTTCCTCTTGTCTCTGCACTTCATCGCCAGTTGACGCATGGTGATCTCGATCGCGCCGAACGCGACGGCCTTGGCACGCAGGCTGAGGCATATGTCGAAGTGCTCGTCAGACGTTCCGGCCTTCTGCAGCCACCGGCGCGACAGCCCGATCTGGTCGGCCATGTCGAGCAGATCGGCGGTGTTGTCCGCGATCATGTGCGACATCTTCATGCGGCCGAAGCGGCTCATGGGTGTGCTGTGCATGTCGTCGACGTAGACGGTCATGATGCAGATGCCTTTAGATCGATTCCGACACAAACGACTGTTAGTCTGCACCATCCCCGTGAGTTAGAGTGACCACACTCTGTGAGTGGAGTGAGTGAAACTTGGGCAAGTACAGCGAGATATTGTCTTCGCTGCCGAGTCGTTTGTAAATTTCGCGATACACCAGTTGAATTTGCCATCCGCTCCGGAAATGGCCTTGGCTCTTTCCGGAGCAATTGGCGAAAAATGCCCGCTTTCTCAAATGCCTTCGCATGGGCGATGAACATCTTAGCCTCTGTCATCGTCATTGCCGTCATTCCGTGATAGGGGTCGGAATTGCATCAGGGAGACGGGGAGCGAATTTTCAGGATCCCCTTGTTCTCGTGACCTGCTTCCGATGTCCCGGCGCGTCGGAACGGCGCGTCGGGAAGTTCCATTCTCCCTCATCATGGCTGCCCCCGCTTCTTCGCCTCGCGCGCAGCGTGCTCCAGGCGCGCGGTTGCCATGATCGTCGGCTTCAGCTCAGCCGGCGCGCTGTCGTATCCGCGCCCGAAGCGTCCGTTCAGGCGGGGCGCTAGGGCGACGGGGATGGGTTCCCAGTTCGACGGGTCGCAGTTGGTCTTGTCGCCGTCCAGGCACTTGAGGCGGTGGCCTTCCGGCACGGGCCCGTGGGTCTTTTCCCAGAGGTACTTGTGCTTGTGAACGGGACGGGTGGGCGCGCCCGTGTAAGGGTTCGTCTCATCGACGATCATGATGACGTAGCCGTCCTTGCTGTCGATCCGCTCATGCCCGGCGCCACGGTATGTGTGGGGCCGGTGACCCTTCTTGAACTGGGTGCGGGCGCTGTTCGGGTTGAAGGGCATCTGCTTGCCCTTGTTCCAGCTTTCCTGCCCCTGCTGGAAGCATCCGGTGCGGCCCGTCATCCAGCCCTTGCGCTTGCAGAGTGAGTTGAAGTTCGAGAGCGACACGTCGGGCCGATCCCAGACCTCGACGAACTCGGCGTGTGCCTCGCGACGCGGGCGCGTGCTGTTGTCGCGGATCCAGAACAGCTCGGCGTCGCTGTATTCGATCGCGCGGCCCTTCATTCCTGGCCTGCCTTTGCATTGCCGATCTGGGGCAGCATGGGCAGCACGCCCTGGCCGTGCTCGGCGAAGAGCTTGGCGGCCTTCAGCTGCAGCTCGGCGTTGCCGGTGATCTGGTCGGCGACCGAGACCATGGCGCCAGAGCGCTTGACCTCCTGCTCGATTTGCTCGGCGCTGAGATCGGGATCGTTCAGGCGCTCGAGCTGTTCGAAGAGGTGGTTGTTGAGATCGGTGAGCTTGTTCTTCACGGCACGTCTCCTGCCTGGTGACCATCACAACGCCCCGCCGTCGGGGCGCTGACATGGGCATCAGTGTTCCGCGGCGCGGCCGAACATCACCGGCAGGCCGGTGGCCTCGGCGATGCGGGTGGCGATTGCCTGGAACTCGGCCTGCCGGCGGTACTCGACGCGGCGCCAGACGAAGCCCAGCTTCAACCCGTCCGCGCGCGGCCGGAACCGGAAGCTGGCGGTGATGTCGATCGGCTCCTCGCCGGCAAAGAGCGGGATCTGCAGCGTGAACTGCGTCGGCACCTTGATGTCGCCCTTGGTGTGGGTCTCGGTCTCGTAGGTGATCGACCGTTCGCCGGTCTGCAGGCGCGTGCTGGACTTGAAGGCGACGCCCTGCGTGGCCTCGAGGTCGCGCGCGATCTCGATCATCACGGCGGGCTCGGGATCGACGATGTCGGCCGCGTTCTCGTCCAGGAACTCGGCGAAGGCCATCTGGTCGATGAACTCGTCCTGGATCTTGTTCCAGCGCTTGAACTCCTCGCTCTCGCGCAGCTTCAGCGTTGCCGTGTGCTTGCGCGCGCCGGGCGTCAACGCCGTGTCGGACTGGTTGTGATCGTGCCAGTCGAGGCAGGCGTGCACGGAGAGCGCATCGATGTCGGCGATCAGGACCGAGGCGCCGGTGCTGAAGCGGCTGGCGTAGATCGCGAGCGAGTCCGCGTCGTCGACGGTCACCCGCTGCAGGATGTACGGCGGCAGGCGATGGGGCGACGGAATTTCATTCAGCTGGAAGTCGGGCGGGGTGAGCGCGAAGCGCTTGCCGTGCTCGCCTTCGATGACCGGGTTCGCCATCCGCGCGGAGGTCAGGGCGACCTCGAGTGCGCTGCGCGGATCGTGGGCCGGCTCGGTTTCGTGGATTTCGGGCTGCTCGGGCATGGGTCTCTCCTGTGGTGAGCGGTGGGGTGGGTCAGTGCTTGTCGGGGTGGTGCTGCATGTGCAGGTTCAGCGCGTCTGCGATCTCGGCGGCTGCTCCCTCGTTGAGCCCGTCGCTGACCACGCAGACCTTGAAGCCCATCTTGAAGCCGGTGTCGGTCTTCGTCGGGCTGCGGAAGACGTTGCCGCGCTCGGCGTAGTATGTTCCGTCCTGCGGCATCGGTTGGCTCACTCAGCTGCCCGGTCGCGCCGGGCTTCCATGTCGTCGAGCCAGTCTTGCTGGTTCGGGTCGCGGCGGGTGAGCTGGGCCTCGTCGTTGAGGAAGTAGACGCCGGTGCCCATCTCGCGGCGGGGCTTCTTGGCGGTGATCTGCGGCACGCATTCGATCTGCCCGGCCTTGTTGACCTTGAACGGCAGCTTGACCGTGATCTCTCCGCTGTTCCCGGTGTCCTGGATCGCGGCGAGCACTTCGCTCATGCGCTCGTCGGCCTCGCGCAGCAGCTCGCCGCGGCGGAAGCTCTGCAGGAACTCGAGGAAGTTCAGTTCGTCTCTCGGCATCAGCCGCTCCTTTCGTTCAGTTGCCCCCGCCGCCTGCATCGGCCATGCATTTCCGGCGGCGGGGGATGCGCCCCTCGTGGGCGGCATTCAGAAAATCAGGGTGGAGAGACCGACCGCGAGAGCGCCGGTCACACAGCCGCCGAAGAAGGCCGGCAGGCGGGACGGCAGGCCGCGGTAGATCGCGCGGTCCTCGGCCATTTCGGCCTCGGTCATCCGGTCGCCGGTGTCGCCGCCGTGGCGGCGCAGGATCTCGTCCGGGGTGGCGTTCGTGTCGGACATCCGCAGGGCCCCGCTGCGCGTCGCGGGTGTTGCCGCGCGCAGCTGGCTCTGGATTTCGGTCTTCATGTCGGCATCGGTCATTGGGCAGGGATCCTTCCGGTCCAGGCGTCGAACTCTGTGCGCAGCACGGCGAAGCGCCGCCGCGCCTCTGCTTCGGTGTCGAGCTGGCGGCGGCTGTCGATCCGGCACCAGCTGCGCAGGTACTCGGCGGCGGCCGTGGCGCTGAACTGGCCATCGGGGAAGCCGCTGCGTTCCGCCGCGAAGCGTTGAAACTGCGCGTCGTTGCAGAGGATGCCGGCCTGCTGCGCGTGGGGGAGTTCGGTGAACGACATGGGCGCACCATCAGCTGTCGAAGAGCCCGAGCGAACGATCGCCCGGGTAGGTCGGTTTTTCGGGGGACAGCACGACGAAGGGCTCGCCCTTCTTGTCGGCGAGGTAGCGGGCGGCACGCTCGGCCGCCTCGCGGCTCGGGTAGCGTTGCGAGACGACCTTGCCGTCGGATGAGCGGGCAAGGCGCGCGACGGCGTAGGGGGCGCCGCTCATGATCCACCGCCTTTCACCCGGAACAGCAGGTCGCGCGTCGTGGCGCGTTCGACCAGATCGTCGGTCTCCTCGATCACCACTTCGCAGGCCGTCGCGACGGTTTCGTCGTCGTGCATGGCGAGATCTGCGATGACGGCGCGGGCGTACCAGAGCGGCCCGCCGGGCGCCCCGGGTCCGTGAGTGGTGGTGTCCCGCGCCGTCATGCCGCGCCCTCCGCCTCGGCGGCCGCGCGGGATACGCGCAGCACCGCCTTGATCCAGGCGGCGGCGCATTCGGCCATGTCCTCGCCCGTGACGCAGATCCCGCCGACGGTGATCTCGCAGTAACCCCGGAAGCCATCGGGCGGATCGATCCAGATGCCGCCGGTGGCAAGGCAGGTTTCGCGCAGCTGGGCGATACGCTCGGGCACGCCGAGGGTTTCGAGTTGCAGCGCCAGTTCCTCGCGCCAGTCGGTCAGCGTCTCGCCGAATTGCGCGGGGCTCGGGTAGCCCCGGTCGCGCAGGGTGGGGAGGGTCAGGACCGGGCTCATGCCGATGTCTCCCGGTGGGCCGCTTCGATGGCTGCCATGACCGGCGCCGTTGCCTGCAGGACCTCGGCCAGCGTTTCGCCGCTGATGAAAAGCTCGCGATGCGTGGGGCTGGTCAGGTATAGGCGGCCGGATTTGCCGGGCTCGATCACAAGCACCAGCCTGTCCGAGATATTCGGTTCGGCGTGTTCGATCTGCTGGCCGTTCAGGATGCTTGCGGTGCTGGCAGTGACGCTCGTGCCGGCGGCGGCGCGCCCGGTTTCGTGGCGTTCTGCCTCCCGGCGGAACCGCTCGCGCTTGTCGGCAACCAAGTTCAGGGCGTGCCGTTTCTGGATCAGATCGCACCGAGCGGCCCGGCAGGCGTCATCGCTCCAATGGTCTGCCTCACGTTCTTCCACGTTTTGCTCGATCTCACTGACCAGCGCGGTCAGGACGTCGATTGCGTCGTTGCAGTCGGCCTCGGTTCGAACGTCGTCGACGATCCATCCGGGCATGATTTCGAGGACGGGGATTTCGACACTGTCGCTCATGCCGCGTCGCCTCCGGTCGGGCGGCCGGCGGAAGCCTGCGCGTCGCGAGCGCGGCGCGCTTTTACGGCGGCCAGAACGGCGGGCTCAGCGGCGGCAAGGGCCGCCATGAGCGGGGTGACAGGCTCGGGCGCCGGGTAGTGGCTGGGCGCGGCCTCGAGATGGGCGAGGTGCTGCGGTTCGATCCGGGCCGAGGTTCCGTCTTCGCGGCGCTGCTCTTCCTTGAGTTGCAGCCAGGCGTCCTGGACCGCCGTGGGGCATTTCCTGACCGCTTCCGGCGTTGTGACCAGCTTGCGCAGGCGAGCGTAGTGCAGGGGGTGCAGCATGAGAGCCTCCATCGGTTGATGGGTGCACATTGAGGGTAGCTATACCCCTATGTCAACACAAAAGGGTAGTTATACCCCATTCCTTGTCTTGATCGCAGGCACTGATTCCGCGAGGCTTAGGTTGGGGAAGCACAAAAAGCTCGGCGCAAGGCTGAAGTGAGACTACGCGTGCAGTCAGATGTCGTGGTCTGGCTGCGATCATTCAGGTAGCGAGGCCAAATGTGGCAGCTGTTATCAGGCTGTCGACCGTATGAAACACGACTGGAGGCGTATCCCAAGTCGAGCGACTGTTGTCCTCGATGCTATGGAGCGGTGGTCATCAGCTTACAGATGGCGCGAAATTCAGGCCATCTGGGTTTCAAGCTTGGCTGTGCATTGTTCTTTATTCGGGTGGCACAGGTCTCGGACGGAACTCCGCAAGCCAACTTTCGGCTTCAAGAAATGCGTACCGTGAAATGTCGCGTGCGTTGGGGGTTACTTTCGGCCGGAGGTAATCCATTCGATATTGGTATAGCCATTGATCATGACGTTGCCTCTTTCCAAATCGGAAAATTCGTCGGGGCTTGAATCACTGTGCGTGCAGTCAGCGTATCTGCGTATCAGGGTTCCATACGTGTTAGCGGCTTCGTACTCTAGGATCGCACGCGTCAACGTGTGTTCATCTAACTCGAAGAGCTTTTCCTGCTGCTCGTGCCGTTCCATGTGTTCTGGGCTGCTGGAGAAAAACGCCTTGTCTGCGCGTTTCTTCTCGGGATTTGTCCAGCCCAGATCATCTTCAAACTGGGCAGTCGACTTTTCTATTATCGGCTCGGAGAGCCGGTTGTAGCTGGAAGGCGATTTCAGTCGTTTTTTGAGAGTATGCTCGCATGCATTTAGGAATTTCTGATCATAGGATTTTCCGAGAAGGTCAAAGATCGACCATGCATGAGCCGGGGCGCCAGTACTTGCAAGCGCTAACAATAGAAGCTGTAAACGCTTCATAGCTTCCTCGCGAATTCTTCCGGCCAGTGCAGCCGGACCCGCGCAGCCCATTTAAGGCGCTTGTTCCACATCGTAGTGGCGCCTGGGTTCAGGGAGATCAGATGGAACAGGCCGGGTTCATCGCCGGGTTTGACCTGCTTGACCCAGCCTAGCCCCTCGACGTCCTCTGCCACGCATCGGTGGCCGATCACGTCGTCGGGAACGCCTTCGTGTGTTGCGCGGCTATAGAACAGCAGGTCACCCGCACTGTAGGTCGGTTCCATGCTGTCTCCTACGATCTCTACCGCGACAACGCCATGCGGCGAGAGGCCCGGTGGGCATTCGACCTGGGGGCCGTCGCCCTTTTCGTAGGCATCGAAGACCGGCACCTGGGCCCCGGCGCCAACTTGGCCGGCGATTGTGACGGTTGGGCGCTCTGCGAGGTCGCCTTCTAAAAAATTCTCGAAGCTAACCCCGAACGCCTTGGCGATGAGGTAGGCATCGTCGGCATTAGTTGTGGCCGTCCGGCCGCGCGCTACCTGTTTCAGTCGTTCATAAGGCACCCCGCTTTCCGAAGAAACGCTTCGGACAGAGCGACCGGTGGTCGCGAGGGCATGCTGGAAAGCTTCGATGAACGTCTTCGCCATGGCGAAGTTTTCATTCATGGCGCGGGTCTGGGGTAGGGATGAAAAATACCCTTGCCCAATGGGGTATCAATACCCCATAACAGGAGCCATGGAACAGCTCATTGCCGAAATCGCTGCCTATGCCCGCTCGGTGAACAAGACGCCGCAGGCCGTCCTGCGGGCCGCGATTGGTGCCGGCTGGCGGGAATGGGACTCGTGGAAAGCGGGTACCTCCAGTCCGACGATGGCGCGGGTCGACCGCCTGCGCGATTACATGGCGGAAAACCCCCCGCAGGAAGACGCGGCATGAGCCGGGTCGTCCCATTCCCCGATCCGGGGCGCGCCGGGGACAGTGGCGCGCCCCGTCAGGGCCTTTCGTCTGCAGTTTCTGAGGGCAGTTCAGCATGTCCTCACGTTGCAACGGATAACTCTGAAATGTCTTTCGAAACGTTTTTCAAAGGGGGCCGGCGGGTCGATCTGCACGCCTGGCAGCGCACCTATCCCGACCGCGCGCGGGCCTATTTCCGGGCCTCGGGCATGAGTGCGGCGCAGATCGCCGTGGTCTACGGCGTGACCGAGCGCACGGCCATGAACTGGCTCGAAGGGGTTGTCGGCCCCAAGGGCGACAAGATCGCCCTCATCGCACTGCGTGACCGCGCAGGCTTCGAACGGTATTTCGGGGAGGACGCGGCATGAGCGAAGCGACTGCTTGTCCAGAGCGTGTTGTTGGCGGCGGTCGAATGCAACCGCTCTCGGTCAGCGCGTCAGCTATCCGGGGGCCGCTTCGTCACGCGGACGTTGGCCAAGGTGCCGTCCCAGAAGAGCGGTTGCACGTGGCGTCGAAACGTCCGCAGCGTGTCACACCGTTGCAGTTGGAACACGAGCGCAGCGCCCGGGTGTTCGCCTCCGAGCGACACGAAGCCGGAGATCTGGCCTCCACGCAGGAGGTTGATGGTCTCGAAGTCATTGCCACCGTTCGTGCCGATACGGATGCGCTGGACGTATTCGAAAAACTCCTCAATCGTCCGGTTCGAGGCATAGTCACCGAACTTCAGGTTGATGCCGCGATCCGCTGGCCGGATGTCGATTATTCGCAGTTCGACCTCGGAGCGGTTCTCGACGGAGAAGTAGACGGCCGTGTTGCCGGAGGCGTTGATGAAAGAGCGTCCCGTGAACGAGACGTCCAGGCGCCTGTCGGCACGTTTCGTAAAAAACTCCACAACCGCTATCCCTGTCGTCACGATGAGCGCAAGGGCGCCCACTGCCTCATAAAGATAGGCCAATCGTGTTGTCCTTTTCCGGGACGGTTGGTCTGGTGCGGCGGCGTTCCAGCGCTGTCGCACCGCCTGACTATTCACCGCACGCTCACAACGCGTCAAGACGTGGGGTCCATCAACGACCACCGGCTTGCGGGGTCGTCAGGACCTGCTCAGCGGGGGCGCCACGTCCCCCGCCACCTCGCGCGCGGGCGCGCTCTCTCCTCCAAATCCTCCCTGAGCGCCGCCCGCGCGCATTTTCCCATTCCCCGGCTCGGGGATCACCGGTGCGCATCCCTGTGCCACACAGCCCGGCACGCGCTTCGGCGCGTGTCGGGCCACCTCGCGGGGGTGCGCTGATGGGCGCGGTGCGGTATCGCAACCTCAAGATCCGGGGCGTCGTCTATCCGACCGCCACCGATGCCGCGAAGGCCCTGGGCGTCAGTGCTGATGCCGTTCGCATCGCGGCACGCAAGGGCACATTGCACCGCGTCGGAACCGGTCGGGTGGGTGTCGAGCCGATGCCGGTGCGCATCCGGGGTCTCGACTTCCCGAACGCGAAGGCCGCAGCGGTTCACTTCGGGGTTACGGTGCACGCGGTACATTACGCGATTTCGGCCGGCGATCCCGACCGCATCGGCCGCAGGTCGAAGCCGCCGCAGGCCCGCGCGCGGCCGATCACGCTCTACGGCGTGAATTTCCCGTCGCACGCCGAGGCGAGCCGCCAACTCGGGTTCCAGTCGGAGTACGTCGCGCGGGCCTTGAAGCGAAACACGCCGGAGGGCCACGAACGCATCCGCACCGCGATGATGGCCTATGTCGCGCGGCAAGAGCAGGCGGCCTATCACCGCTGGGAGCGTGCCGCATGAATGCCAACCGCTCCACCGCCGTCATGGCGCGCCGTGTCGAGGCCCACGACAGCCTCGACGACTTTCCGACGCCGCCCTGGGCCACGCGGGCGCTCTTGCGCTTCCTCGCGGAGCAGGGCGAGCCGCTGCACCTGCAGCACGCCTGGGACCCGGCCTGCAATCGCGGATACATGGTGCGCCCACTGGCGGAACAGTTCGACCAGGTGCACGCGACCGACGTGCACGACTACGGCTGGTCCGGGCAGGACGGCGTGGCCGATTTCCTGATCTCCTGGGGGCAGGTCGCGCCCGACGTCGACTGGGTCATCACCAACCCGCCGTTTCGGCTGGCCGCCGACTTCATCCGACAGGGGCTGACCTACGCCCGGCGCGGTGTGGCCGTGCTGGTGCGGACGGCTTTCGTCGAAGGCCTCGATCGCTACGAAGGCCTTTTCCGCAACTGTCCCGAGGCCTTCGTGCTGCCCTTCGTCGAGCGTGTCGTCATGTGGAAGGGCGCGCTACTCGACCCGGACGTCATGGTCTGGCGGGTCGACCCCGAGACGGGCGAGGGCAAACTCACCCGGCCCACGAGTGCGACCAGTTATGCCTGGTTGGTCTGGCGCCGCGATGCTCGGGGCTGCTTCGAGCGGGAGACGCGCTTCGTGCGCATCCCGCCGTGCCGCCGAGATCTCACGCGGCCCGGTGATTACCCGCCGCTGCCGGACCACCTGACGCCACCGCAGGGAGGCCTGCTGTGATCGGAACGCCCCACACCGTCGAGCGCCGCGAGGCGACCCGCAATCCCTTCGACCCGCGCTGCCCGCTGCATCTGCGCCGGATCTGCGGCACCTGCCGGCATTTCCCCGGCGAGCTGCACGGGCAGGGCGAGCACCTTTGCCCGCTTCATGCCGATCGCGTCGGGGCGCGGACCTGGGCGGGCGACTGCACCGACTGGGAACGGGAGATCGCGCGATGAACCGTGCCAGCCCGAAAGCTCGCCTGATGGCCGTGGCGACCGCCGTCGTGCTGCACCGGGGCAGCATGGTCGAGTGCAGCGACCTGGTCGGCGCACTGGAAGCAGCGGTGGAGGCCGCCGGTCGGCCGACCGAGGACATGCACGCCGTGCACGAGGCTGCCGGGGCGGTGGTCGAGGCGCGCCTCGATGCCGACCTGACGGCCTTCGACGGGGCGCGCTACCGGCTGTGGACGGCGTTGGCCGGGATCTGGTCGGGCAAGGCTCTGGAGTTACACCGGGCGGCGCGAGCGGCCTGAACGAATGGCGGCCATCGCGCCGCAGGACAAACGCGACGGCCCGCAGAGGTCGCGCGCGAGGCATGAGAGGGACGGCATGACCAGTACCGAGCGGACCCTGCGGGCGGTGGATTCCGCCGACCTTCCGGACTACCCGATCTCGTCGTCCGAGCGCCTGGACAGCCACTACTTCCTGCAGTGGAACCTCAAGCGCTGGCGGGCTTCGAGCTTTCGCAAGCTGGCTGATCCAGAGGTCGGCTGGTACGGCTTCAACCTCTTTTGCGTGGCGCAGGACAGCACGCCGTTGGGCACCCTGTCCTGCGATGACCGCGAGCTGGCCGCCGATCTCAACATCCCGCTGGAGCGCTGGCAGCAGCTGTGCAAGCGCGACATCTCGCCCCTCAACGGGTGGCACCGGTATCGTTGCGACAATGGTGAGGTCCGCTTGGGGCACTCGGTCGTCATCGAGGTCGCACAGGATGCGCTCACGTCGAAGCGCAGGAACGCGGCCAAGAACGCCGAGGACCGGATGCGCAAGCGGCTGCGCACCATCGCCGAGCACCTGCGCAAGATCTCCGGCGGCGTGGCCGCCTTCGCCGATGACGACGCGCGCCAGAACGCGGTGAGTGACTGGATCGAGCGGGCCTATCCGGGCGGCAGCGCGACAGAGCGGCGGGTGCGCGAGGCGATCAACGATCTGTCGAACGCGGAGGCGCGCAATGATCGCTCCAGAGCGCTGTGAAAACCGCGCCAAAACTTCCGATGGAAGATTTCGGAACTTCCGGCGGAAGTTTTCGGACGGATTTTCGCGGTTTTGTTTCGGCCGAAAACCGCGCCGCTGAAAGGAAAAGAGAAAGAAATGAAATGAAACGAGATACGGCGCTGCGCCTGAAATCGAGCGTGGCGCCTGTGGATAAGTCGGAAGCTGACGGGCAGAGAAAAGGGGACGGTCCATGAGCGACGAGCAGACGACGACCGAGACGAAGCGCGACCGGGTGCGCCGGTTGCTGATAGAGCCGTTGCAGGCGCACGGCATGCGGTTTCCGAAGGCGATGCCGGAGGCGGAGAAGCGTAGGGCGCTGGACAGCATCGCCGACCAGGTGGCTTACATGAGCGACCGGGGCCTGACGGTACTGGCCGAATGCCTGCGCACCAAGGGCGAGGGCAGCGCGAAGGACTTCTGGCCCTCGCTGGCGAGCATCACGACATATGCCCATTCTTTCGAGCCGCGCCCGCTGAACGAACGGCCCGAGCTGCTGCGATGGTTCGCATCGAGGGCCGGGCCAGACGCGCTGCAGGCTGGCCGGCATGTCGCGGAGTATCTGTGGTGGCAGAAGAAGGGGCACCCGCCCCTGACCGACAGGGACAAGGCGCTGGTGCGTGAGAAGTCCCGTGAGATGGCGGACAAGGCGTTGCGGGTTCAGGAAAGGATCGACCGCAGCTTGCCGCCGCTGCACGACGATGGTGCCTGGCTCGACTGGTACAGGGCGCTGGACCAGCGCGTACGCGGCTACATCGCGGCAGGGGAGAAGGCGGCATGACCATGGCCATCAAGATCACGCCCAGCCCCGATGTCGTCTACGTCGATCACTTCGGCTATGCCCGGCGCGGTGCCTGGCCGCGTTCGGTCGCTGGGGCTGATCGGCTGGCGGAGGAAGGGGCGCGCATCCGTGAAATCATGGCGCGAGCTGTGCCGCCTGCGCGGTGCAGTGCCGCGATCCCGGTGGCTCCGGCGCGCGGGCCGCAGATTGCGCAGGTCCCGCGCGAAGTCGTCATGACCGACAGCGGCCCCCGTGTGCGCCGCGGTGATCCGGAACTTGGGAATCGGGTGCGCCTCGGCGATGCTTTCGACCGGATGGAGGACCAGGCGCGTCGCCGGCATCAGGCGAAGACCAAGGGCCTGGAGCGGGACGGCAAGCCCATCCCCTACCGCCCGCTCTTCACTACCGGGCAGGTCGAGATTGCGCGGGAGTATGCGGCGCTGACCGAGCGCTGCGATGCCACGGGCGTCAAGTGCTCCTCTCTCGAGGTCTTGCGAGCCTCGGCGTCTGGCGGCGGTGACCGCGAGGTTGCGATCTTCCGGGACTTCCAGCGGCTGCGCTATTTCCATGCGAGGATCGGCGACGGGCTGGCAAAAGAGGTCAGGCGTATGCGCCCGGGCGCGGACAAGCGTCGCGCGATCCGGGCGCGTCGTCTGGTCGACCAGGTGTGCCTGTCTGGTCGCACATTGTCCGAGGTGCTGGAGGATCATGGTTGGTCGGTCGATGCCAAGAGCAGGACCGCGCTCAGGAGGGCGCTGTGTAGCGCTCTGGACCGTATGCGGGGCTTCGACATGGCGCGACCGCAAAATGTGGCTTGACTGCTAGCCTCACCGGTGGCAGCACTTATGTCATCATCACGAAATGCGCCCGGAGCGGAAGATCCCGCTGCCGGGCGTTCTTGTGTCCGGGTGGAGCAGCGGTAGCTCGCGTGGCTCATAACCACGAGGTCGGAGGTTCGAACCCGTCCCCGGCAACCAGATACCAAGAGCGCGCCCGCCGACAGGCGCGAGTGTCAAGCTAGGAGCTGCAGCGGCGGGGCGGCTCTCACTTCCTTTTCAAATGGTAGTTGATGCTCTTGAGCTGGCCGACGATGCGGTCCAGCGCCTGGAGGACGGCGAAGAGCGTCAGCGCGGCCACGGCGAGACCGAACGACAGGGCGAACATCTCTTCGGAGATGGCGACGGCGGCGGCGATCAGGCCGGCGGCGAGATTGATCCAGGCGACGATGGGCAGCATGGCGGTCTCCGCTCGGTGGTTTCCGGCACCCTAGCGGGCGGGCGGCATGGCTGCCAGCAATCCGTGGGTCCTTCCCGGGGTTCAAACGTATACGGGCGGGCGTAGCCCGGAGGTTTTGTCACGCTAAACAGGAATCAAAGCCTAAACCATTGGAAGGTTTAGTCCTTTAGCGGGGTAAACGACGCGCGCCCCGACAGGAGAGGGAGAACATGGTGCGCCGGTGCGGGCGCCTGGAAAGGACGGCATGGCACAACTGACAGCGACGGAACTGGCCGGGGCGCTGGATCTCTCCAAGGGACGGATCAGTCAGCTGGTGCGGGCCGGTCAGCTCGACGGGTGCTACAGCGGCGACGGAAGGGCGCGGCGCTTCGACCTGGAGAAGGTCGCCGCGGCCCTGGGCCGCCGGCTCGACCCGGGCCAGATGCTGGGCAACGGAGCGAAGACCCGGGACGCGCTCTCGCGGATCCCGGAATCGGGCGCACCGGCCGAGGACGACACGCCGCCCCGTAGCGGGGCCGGGGCGACCGAGCTGCCCGCGAAGGACCCCTCGCGCTACGAGCTGGCCAAGACGCTCAAGGCGGAGGAAGACGCGCGGACCGCCCGGCGGCGCAACCAGGAGGCGGAGGAGACCTTCGTGCTGGCCAGCGTGGTCGCCAACGAGACCGCGCGGCAGATGGCGCAGGAGATCGCCTCGATCGAAAGCTCGGTGCTGCGGGCCGGCGCCCGGCGCATCGCCGACGACCTGGGCGTCGACTTCCGCGAGGCGCGGGCGATCCTGACCGAGGTCTGGCGCGAGTACCGCTCGGCGCGGTCGCGGGCGAAGGAGAGCGAGGCCGAGGCGGCCCAGCTGACCGAGGACGAACAGGCCGAGGATTTCTGAGGCCATGGGGTTCCTGATCGCGGCGGAACGGGTCGTGGCGCAGGCTATGGCCCGGGCCATCGCGCCGCCGCCACCGCCGGACATCACCCGCTGGTGCGAAGAGAACATCGTCTTCGATGCGCGCTCGCCGATGCCGGGGCCCTTCGACATCTCGCGCTTCGCCTTCCTGCGCGAGATCCACGAGGTGCTCTCGCCGGAGCACCCGGCGCGGGAAGTGACGATCCGGGGGCTCGGCCCAGTGGGGCAAGACGGTCTCGATCATCCAGCCGACGCTGGCGGAGTGGCACGAGTACACGCCGCTCGACTCGCTGATCGTGCATCCGACCGGGAGCGCGGCCAGCGAGTGGGTGAACAACAAGTGGATGCCCATGCGCCGCCAGGCGCCGGGGCTGATCAGGGTCTTCGGCGCGGGGCGCGGCGAGAACCGGGACAACACCTTCAACCAGGAGACGCTGGACCGGAACGGCTCGCTCAAGGTGGCCTCGTCGGGCTCGCCGGCCGACCTGACCGGCACCAGCCGGCGCCTGGTCATCATGGACGACCTGTCCAAGTTCGAGCCCTCGGAGAAGGGCGATCCCGAGAAGCTGGCGGACAGCCGGGCCTCGGGCTTCGAGGACGCGAAGATCCTTCGCGTCTCGACGGCCATGATCAAGGGCACCTGCAGGATCACGGTGGCCTATGGCCGCAGTGACCAGCGGCTCTACCACGTGCCGTGCCCGCAGTGCGGCACCATGCAGCCGCTGACCTGGGAGAACTTCCGGGCCAATATCGACCCGGAGAACCTCGGCGCGGCGCACTTCCGCTGCGAGAGCTGCCAGGCGCCGATCCGGCACGGGGACAAGGAAAAGATCGTCCGGCTGGGCCAATGGGTGAAGCACAACCCCAAGGGCAGCCACCCGGGCTTCCACCTGTGGCGGGCCTACGCCCCGCAGCGCGACTGGGCCTCGATCGCGGTGGAATACGCGCAGGTCATGGGCTGGACCCGGATCGAGGCGAGCGCCGGCGACAAGACGCCCGCCACGGCGGCGACGGTCAACGCGGGCGAGGAGCAGGTCTTCTGGAACGACGTTCTGGGGCTCCCCTACGAGCAGGCGACCGACGCACCGGACTGGGAGGCGCTGCGGGACCGGGCCGAGCACGCCGAGCCGGGCGAGGTTCTGGAGCGCGGCGTGCTGCCGGCGACGGGCATCATCTTCGCGGCGGGCGTCGACTGCCAGGACGACCGCATCGAGGTGCAGCTCGTGGCCTTCGGGCGCAACCGGCGGCGCTGGGTCGTCGACTACCGGGTGATCCCGCATCACATCGGTGACGACGAGGGCCGGGCGGCGCTCAACGCGCTGCTGAAGCAGCAGTGGAAGACCGAGCTTGGGCTGCCGCTGGCGCTCGATATGCTGGCGATCGACGGCGGCGCCTGGACCGATGACGTCTGGAGCTGGGCCAAGACCCATCCCTGGACGCGGGTGATCATCGTCAAGGGCGCCTCGACCCAGACTGGGCCGCTCATGGCGGCGCAGAAGTTCGAGCGGCGCAAGGATGGCAGGGCGAAGCGGGCGCAGAAGCGCGCCTTCAACCTCAACGTCTCCTCGCTGAAGGCGGGGCTCTACGAGCACCTGGGCAAGGAGGACCCGCAGGAGCGGGGCTACACCCGTTTCGCGCGGGCGCTCGGCGACGAGTACTTCCGCATGCTCGCCTCGGAGACGCGGGTGGTGAGCCGCAACAAGGTCGGCGTGATGACGAGCAAGTGGGTGCTGGTCGAGCCCACGCGGCGCAACGAGGCGCTGGACACGATGAACTACGCCGAGGCGGCCGCGATGCGACGCGGCTGGCACTCGATGACGGACGATCAATGGGATGCCCTGGCGACCGAGCGCGGCACCGCGCCGGCAGAGGCGCAGGGCGATCTCTTCGACGCGGAGCTGCCGCTGTCGGCGCGGGCCGAGGCCCGGGCGCCGCGGCAGGACCGTTCCAAGGAAACCGACGCGGCGACGCGTCTTCTCAACGTGCTGAGGCCCGATGGCGATTGACACCGCAACACTGGAGACGCGCCTCGCGGAGGCCGAGACCGCGCTGCACGAGCTGATGGTCGGGCAGAGCGTGACGGTCGTGGCCTACGACGGGCACCGGACCGAGTACGGCCCCGGCGACGAGACGCGGCTGCGCCGCTACATACAGAGCCTGAAACGGCAGCTGGGCCAGCTGCCCTCGGGCCGCATGTCGCGCCCGGTGATCTTCTGATGACGCGATCGTTGACCCGGGTGCCGCTGGTACCACGCAAGAAGGGCGCGGCGCGCGCCCGCGACGCGGGGTTCGCCGGGACCGAGCCCTACGTCGCGGCCGACACCGGCATCGACACGATGTCGGGCTTCCTGCCGTCGAACCGTGCGGTCGATTCCGAGATCCTGCCGAACCGGGACCGGGCGACGGCGCGCGCGCGGGACCTGGTGCGCAACAACGGCTGGGCCGCCGGCGGGATCGCCAAGGAGGTAGACTCGGTCATCGGCGCCAATTTCCGGCCGCTGCTGAAGCCGGACTGGCGGGCGCTGGGGCTGAGCTCTGAGTGGGCGCGCGAGTTCAAGGAGGAGGTCGAGGCGCGCTGGCGCAGCTACGCGGAAGACCCGCGCTGCCTCGCCGACACGACGCGGGCGCAGCCGGTGCCGCAGATGTTCGGCACGGCCTACCGCACCTACCTGATCGAGGGCGAGGCGTTGGGTCTGCTGAACTGGCGCCCCTCGCGGCCCACGAAGACGACGCTGCGGCTGGTGGACCCGGACCTGCTGTCGAACCCGATGGACGGGCCGGACCAGGCGCGGCTGCGCGGCGGCATCGAGATCAGCCGCGACGGCGTGGCCCGGGCCTACCACTTCCGGCAGGGCCACCCTGAGGCGCTCTGGGCCGATACGACCGATCCCTGGCGCTGGAAGCGCATCGCTCGCGAGACGCGCCACGGCCGGCCGCAGGTGCTGCACTTCTTCGACAAGACGCGGGATGGGCAGACGCGCGGGATCTCGCGGCTGGCGCCCATCGTCGAGCGGCTGCGGATGGAGGACCACTACAGCCGGGTCGAGCTGCAGGCGGCGGTGATCAACGCGGTGCTCGCGGCCTTCATCAAGTCGCCCATGGGGCCCGAGGTGATCGACGAGCTCTTCTCCGATGGCGGCGGCGAGGGCTTCCTGAACTTCCAGTCGGCGCGCCAGAAGTTCTACGGCGACAACGGCGGCGTGAAGGTCGGCGGGGCGCGCGTCCAGGCGCTCTATCCCAACGATGAGATCGGCATGGTGCAGACCGCGCGGCCGGCGGCGCAATACGCGGACTTCGAATCCGCCGTGCTGCGCAACATCGCCTCGGGGCTGGGCATCAGCTACGAGCAGCTGGCCTCGGACTGGACGAAGACCAACTACTCGAGCGCCCGGGCGGCGATGATCGAGATCTGGCGTGGCTGGAGCGCGCGGCGCACGGCCTTCGCGCGGGGCTTCTGCCAGCCCTTCTTCATGGCCTGGCTCGAAGAGCAGGTGCTCGACGGGCACATCGTGCTGCCCGCGGGCGCGCCGGACTTCCACGCCTTCTGGCCGGCCTATTCCCGGGCCAAGTGGATCGGACCGGGCAAGGGCTTCGTCGATCCGGTCAAGGAAGCCCAGGCCGCCGCGATGCGCGTGGCGCTCGGGCTCTCGACGCTGGAGGAGGAGGCGGCCGAGCTGACCGGTACCGACTACGGCGACAACATGGCCCAGATCCGGGCCGAGATCGCGGACATGCCCGAGGGCACGCTGCACCCGATGCAGGAAAGCTTCGCGAAGCTGCTCGGCCACAACGGCGGGCCCCAGATGACCCCAGAGGACTGACCCCATGGATTACCCGCAACTCGCGCAGCGTGTGTTTCACACGCCGCTTCTGGCTGCGCCGGCCAAGGCCGCGGCCTTTGCCGCCGGTCTCGGCCCGCGCCTGCTGGGCGCCCCGGTGCAGGTCGAGGGCGCCGAGCCCACGGCCGCGACCCGGGCGCGCCCGCAGGCCTCGGTGCTGGACGACCGGCTGGAAGACGAGATCCGCATGGGCCGGCGCACGCCCTTCCGCAGCATCGAGGGCGCGGCGGTGATCCCGATCACCGGCTCGCTGGTGCATCGTGGCAGCTTTCTCGGCGAGTCTCTCTCGGGGCACCAGTCCTACGAGGGGATCTCGGCGCAGCTCACGGCGGCGCGCGAGTCCCCGATGGTGCGCGGCGTCGCGCTGGAGATCGACAGCTTCGGCGGCGAGGTCGCGATGTGCTTCGAACTGGCCGAGGAGATCCGCGCATTGCGCGCCGAGAAGCCCGTCTGGGCCTTCGTTTCGGCGCATGCCTTCTCGGCCGCCTACGCGCTCGCCTCGCAGGCCGACCGGATCATCATCCCGCGCTCCGGCGGGGTGGGCTCGATCGGGGTCATCTGCATGCACGCCGACTACAGCCAGCGGCTGGAGGATGGCGGCATCCGCGTCACGGTCATCGCCGCCGGCGCGCGCAAAGCCGAGGGCAACCCCTACGAGCCGCTGCCCGAGGCCGTGCGCGCGCGCCTGGCGCAGGAATGCGAGGACCTGCGGGTCCTCTTTGCCGAGACGGTCGGCGAGGGCCGGGGCGCGGCGCTCACCGCCGAGGCCGCGCTCGCCACCGAGGCGGGAACCTTCATCGGCCAGAAGGCGGTGGACGTCGGGCTCGCCGACGAGGTGGCCAGCCCCCGCGCGGCCTTCGAGCGCTTCCTCGCGCAGATCAACGGGCGGTCGGTTCCGGCGCCCACGCAAGCCAGCAAGCAAGGAGACCAGACCATGAGCAATCGCACCGATCCCCAGGGGCAGCAGCCCCCGCAGCAGGCCGCCTCGGCCCCGACGCATCAGCCCGCCGCGAGCGAGGCGCCGACGCCCGCCGCGCCCACGACGCAGGCCGGCGGCGATGCCCCGGCACAGCCGAGTGCCAGCGCCCCCGCGCAGCCCGGTGCCAACGCGCCCACGCCCGATCCGGCCCCGGCCAAGGGCGCCAGCGACGAGCGGACCCGCATCGCGGGCATCCTGAACCACCCAGAGGCCGAAGGCCGGGCGGATCTCGCCAAGAGCTTCGCCTTCGAGAGCGAGATGAGCGTCGACGAGGCGGCCAAGCACCTGGCGGCGGCGCCGAAGTCGGGCAGCGGCCAGACGCTGAGCGCGGCGATGGATGCCGAGGCCACCGAGCTGGACGCGCCGCCCGCCGCCGGTGGCGATGCGCCGCGCATGGCGGACCGTATGAAGGGCCGCTTCGCGAACTGAGCCCGCCCGGCAGCACCGGGACGACCTGACCCCCCTGGCATCGAAGGAGACACGACATGCCGACCAAGAGCGAGGGCGCAACGCCCGGTGACTTCCTCCTCTTCGAGGAGAACGACGCGTACAGCCGCGATGAGGTGACCATCGCCGCCGGCGCGGACCTTGAGCCCGGCACCGTGCTGGGCATGGTGACCGCTTCCGGGAAGTACGTGGCGAGCGATGAAGCCGCCGCGGACGGCTCGGAATCGGCCGTGGCCGTGCTGGTCACGCCCGCCGCGGCCGCCGAGGCCGACGTCCAGGCCGTGGTCCTGGCGCGTCACGCGCGGGTGCGCCGCCTCGGGCTCACCTTCGACGCCTCCTACGACACCGAGACCAAGCGCGACGCGGCGGCTGCCAGCCTGAAAGGGCAGGGCATCCTCGTCACCTGAGACCGGCTCGCCGGGCACGGTCCGGCGGGCTTCACCATCGCGCCCGGCGCGGCGCATCTGCAATTGAGGGAGCCTTTTCATGGCCCATATGAACATCTTCCAGAACGACGCCTTCCGGGCCATGGAACTCGGCGAGGCCATCCGCGTGATCCCCAACCAGTGGGGCATGATCGGCAACATGGGGCTCTTCGTCCCGAAGCCGATCCGGGGCACCAAGTTCTCGATCGAGAAGCACAACGGCGTGCTGCAGCTGGTGCAGTCCTCGAGCCGGGGCACCTCGCTGCCGGGCCAGGCGCGCGGCAAGCGCGACCTGCTCGACTTCCGCACCGAGCGCTTCGGGCTGAAGTCGCGCATCGTCGCCGACGATGTCGACGGCATCCGTGCCTTCGGCTCCGAGACCGAGCTGAAGCAGGTCATGGACGAGGTGGCCGATCGCCAGGTCGAGCTGCGCGGCTCGATCGACATCACCCGGGAGTACCTGCGCGCGGGCGCCCTGCAGGGCAAGGTGCTCGATGCCGACGGCTCGACGCTGGTCGACCTGCACTCGGCCTTCGGCATCACCCGCAAGTCGGTGGACTTCGTGCTGGGCACGAGCACCACGGATCTCGGCGCCAAGGCGCGGGAAGTTACGCGGCACATCCGCACCAACCTGCTGGGCGACGTGATGACCGGCGTGCTGGGCCTGACCCATCCCGAGTTCACCGACAAGCTCATGGGGCACGCGGACTTCAAGGAGCGCTACAAGTACTTCCAGAACCAGAACGGCGGCGATCCGCTGCGCGACGATACCTCGGCGGGTTTCGACTTCGCCGGGATCACCTGGAAGGAATACCAGGGCGAGGGGCCGGTCCCGCAGGAAGACGGCACCACCGTCACCCGCAGCTTCGTGCCCGCGGGCGAGGCCAGCTTCCTGCCGCTCGGCACGCGCCAGACCTTCCGCCAGTTCAACGGCTCGCCGGACTACGTGGGCATGACAAACCTGCCCGGGCAGGAGTTCTACTCGGCGCTCTTCCCTGACCGCCAGGAGGACCGCTTCGTCGACGTCGAGGCGATGATGCAGACGCTGCCGATGTGCATGCGTCCCGCCGTCCTGGTGCGCGGCCACAGCTCCAACTGAGGCTGAGGTCTGACCCGACATCGCGCCCGGCGGCATTCGCCGGGCCACTTCCAGAGGAGAGAGATCATGGCAAAGAGCAAGGCCAAGGCCGCGCTGGTGCACGTCAAGATGAGCGCGGCGCATACCTACAAGACGGGCCTCTCGACGCGGCGCACGCTGCCCGAGGGCTGGACCGGCGAGGTGCCCGCCGATGTGGCGAAGGAGATCGAGGCGGAGAAGAAGGGCGCCCGCGTCAAGTCCGCCCCGGCGGCGAAGAGCGACGACACCACCTCCGACCAGAGCGCTGGCGCGAAGGGCGACGCGGCGAATGCCGGGGCGTCCGACACCGAGGGTGCCGCCGGTGCCAAGGCAGGCGACGCGTCGTCCGAGTCCGGCGATCAGGCGGGGTTCGCCGGTGCCGACGAAGGGCAGGGCGACAGCGCCGCCTCCGACGACAAAGCGGCCGGCTGATCCGCCATGGACCCCTTCCTCCGCAGTGTCCGGGATACCTTCCGGCGCCACGGGATCGACGCCACGCTTGATCCCGATGGCGCCGCGAAGGAGGTGCGCCTCCTGCCGACGCGGCCTGACGACATCGCCGATGTCGGCAGCCTGCGCATCCAGGACGCGACGGGTCTCTTCGAGATCCTGGCGGAGGACTTCACCGGCTTCGGCAATGGCGCAATCCTCGCGATGGGGGCCGAGCGGCGCAAGGTGCAGCACACCCGGGTGCCCGACCCCCGGCGCCACAAGGTCCTGCTCGACACGGTGGCGGCATGACGCGCGACAGGATCGAGGCCGCGCTCGAGGGGGATCTTCGGGCCTTCATGGAGGATGAGCTGCGGATTTCCGAGCAGGCCGTCACCAAGGGGCTTCGCGCAGCGGGGGACCGATTGAAGCGTCGGCTGCGGCAGGATGTCGTCTCGGCCGGGCTCGGGCGGCGCTTGTCGAAAAACTGGCAGAGCCGGACCTATCCGAAGAATGGCGCCTCGCTCGGGGCGGCCACCACGGTCTCGGCCAAGGCGCCGCAACTGATGCGCGCTTTCGAGGAAGGCTCGAAGATCCGCGCCACGGGCGGGCGGTTCCTTGCGATCCCGACGCCGGCGGCGCCGAAACAGGGTGTCGGCCGGAAGCGCCTGACGCCCGAGACCTTCCCGGAGCACCGTTTCGGCCCGCTACGTTTCGTGCCGCGCCGCAACGGGCTTGCGCTCCTGGTGGTCGACAACCAGCGCGAGCGGAAGGGTAAGCGTGGCGGCTATGCGCTGTCGCGCAGCAAGCGCGCGCGCAAGACGGGCTACGGCCTGCTGAGCGTGCCGATGTTCGTGCTGGTGCCGCAGGTCCGCCTGAAGCCCCGGCTCAACATCGAGCAGATCACCCGCGAGGCGGTGGCCGGTCTCGCGTCGGACATCGATGCGGCCTTCCGCACGATGCCGGACCGGAGGCGCTGATGCCAAGCCCGCATGAAGCCGCGGTCGTCGCCCTCGAACAGGTCCTCGCGATCTATTCGCCGATTGCCGTGATGCGCGAAGAGGAGCTTCCGATCGCCTGCCCGGCAGCGGGCCTGATGAATATCCGGCCCGAGGATCCCGAGGAGGAGGACCAGCGGCTCGGTTCCGGCATTCGTGAGTGGAGCCGGCTCATCGAGATCGAATGCGTCGTGCAGGCCGACACCTCCGACCGGCGGAACGAACTGCTCGACAACATGCTGACCTCGGTCGCGGGCTTTCTGCTGGCCAACCGCACGCTCGGCGGTGCGGTCGACTACCTGCAGCCCGGCGCGCCGGAGAACAGCGAAGTCGTCCCGATGGAAGGGACCGACAGCCTCAAGGGCGCCGTGCTGCCCGTGACGATCTACTACGAAACCACCGACAACCCGATGGAGTGATCCCATGCCCAATGCCCGCGGAAACGAAGCCAAGCTGCTGTCCCGCCGCCAGGCCGCCTTCGGCACCGCCGAAAGCGCCTCGGACGGCCTGTTCCATGCGCTGCCCTTCTACAGCTACAACGTCGTGCCGAGCGGGGAGCTGGCCAACGACGATGCCAACTACGGCGATGCCTTTCCCGGCGAGGTCGTCGCGGGGCTGCGCAACCTCTCGGGTGGCATGGAAGTGCCCATGGGCCTGAACTCGCTCGGCTGGCACCTGGCC
Source organism: Salipiger mucosus DSM 16094 (assembly GCF_000442255.1). Lineage (GTDB taxonomy): Bacteria > Pseudomonadota > Alphaproteobacteria > Rhodobacterales > Rhodobacteraceae > Salipiger > Salipiger mucosus. The sequence continues at coordinate 151,163 of NZ_KE557276.1, forward strand.
ATGCTGCTGGGCTTGCCCACGACCTCGGGCACCACCGACTACACCCATGTCTTCACCGCCGCCGCGCAGCCCACGCCGCTGCTGGCCACCCACGGCATCAGCCATGTGGGCGTGTCCCAGCACTTCACGCAGGACAGTCTCGCGATGACCGGCATGGAGATCCAGGCGGCCAAGAACGGCCAGCGCCAGCGGGTCACCTTCAACCTCGCCGGGCGCGAGGAGGTCAAGGCCGGCGCCACGCTCGACAGCACGCCCGTCGCCTTTGATCCCGACCCGGTGCCGGTGGGTTTCCAGGGCGGGCTGCAGATCGACGGCACGGCGGCGGCGGCCGTCACCCAGGCGAGCCTCACGCTCAACACCGGCGTTGCCGCCGACCAGGAGACGCTGAACGGCGAGGCCACGGCCGCCGCGATGGACCCGGGCTTCTGGGATCTCTCGGGCGCGCTCACCGCGCGCTTCCGCGATGCCGCGCTCTACGATCTCGCCAACAACGGCACCGCCCTGGCGCTCACGCTCAAGTGGACCATCAGCGCGACCTACGACCTGGAGATCGCGGTGCCCTCGGTCCAGCTGGAACGCACCGGCGTGCCGGTCGACGGCCGCGACATCATCAGCTCCTCTTACAACTGGCGCACCAACCGGCCGGCGAGCGGGGCGGAGCTGATCACGGTCACGCTGAAGAACGCCACCGCGGACTACGCGAACCCGGTGGTCTGATGGTTCTGAGGCTTCAGCGCCGCCTTGGCGGCGCGCGTGACATCGAGCTGGGCTACGGCGTCGTGGTCTCGCACCGTGCCTTCACCTACGGCGACCTGCGCGAGGCGGAGGCCACGGCCATGCGGCTGGCGCGCCAGACGCTGCCCGCCGATCGCGCCTTCAATGCCGAGTGCATCGACGACGAGGATCTCGGGCCGGAGCACGACGAGGCACTGCGCGGGCAACTCGCGCGGCACCTGGTCAAGCTGCTGCTGATGCGCTTCGGCACCGGCTGGCAGGGCGTCGAGGGCGAGGATGGCGCACCCGCGCCGCTGACCGCCGAGACGCTGGACACCTTCCTCGATCTCTTTCCGGGCGTCGCCACGACGCTGCACGCGGGCCTGCTGGCCCCCTGGGCCGAGTTGGAACGGGAGGGAAACGGCTCCGCGCCCTTGCAAGATACCGCCACGGCGGAGGCTTGAGCCACTGCGCGGGATGCCGGGACGCGCCCGGCTTTTCCTGCGAGCGGTTCGGCGGCAAGGGCGCGTGCCCCGAAGACACCCACGCGCCGCGCTCCGTCGAGGGGCGCGCCATCGCCGCGGCCGGTTTGGAGATCTTCCACCAGCGCCGCGTCGGCCCCGGCGGCTACGCCGGGCTCGACATGCCCGCCTGCCTCGCGCTCACCCGGGCGCAGGGCATTCCCGATGACATCGCAAGCCTGCTGCTGCCCTCCTGGGAGGCCGGCCTCCTGGAGGCCGCCGCGAAGCAGCGCGAGGACAAGGACGCATGAGCCGCGCCACCAGACAATACAGCATCCGGCTTTCCGCCGAGGGCAAGCAACAGCTAGAGGCCGACCTGCGTTCCCTCGGCCAGAGCGGCCAGCGCAGCCTGCGGATGATCCAGCAGGCCGGCAAGCCCGCCAGCACCGGGCTGCGCGAGACCGACATGGCCGCGCGCCAGCTCAAGGGCTCGCTCGGTGCGGTCACGCAGGAGCTGCCCGCGCTGCAGCGCCTCGCGCGCTTCATGGGCACCACGGCGCTCGTCGGCGGCGTCGTGGCCTTCGGGCGCGGCGCGCTGGATGCCGGGCGCCAGTTCCAGGCCATGATGCAGCGCGTCGAGGCAGCGACGGGCGCCAGCGAAGACGAGATCGCCCGGCTTGCGGCAGCCGCCAAGGATCTCGGCGCGACCACGGCCTTCACCGCCATGCAGGCGGCCGAGGCGATCGAGGTGCTGGCCAAGAACGGCGTCGACGTCACGGATATCCTGAACGGCGCGCTGGACGCCTCGGTGGGTCTGGCCGGCGCGCTCGGCGCCGACGTGGCGCCGGCGGCGGATCTCGTCACGGACCTCATGCAGCAGTTCGGGCTGGGCGCGGGCCAGCTCACGCAGATCGTCGATCGCGTGACCGGCGCGGCGCTCACCTCGAAGTTCGGCTTCGACGACCTGCGCCAGGCCATCGGCCAGGCCGGCGGCGTGGCCGGTACGGCGGGCGTCGAGATCGAGGACTTCCTTGCGGCGATCTCGGCCACGGCCTCGAGCTTTTCCTCGGGCTCGGACGCGGGCACCTCCTTCAAGACCTTCCTGCAGCGGCTCACGCCGGATTCGAACAAGGCGGCCGAGGCGATGGACCGGCTCGGGCTCGAGTTCTTCGACGTGCAGGGCAACATGAAGTCCATGGCGGAAATCGCGGGCGAGCTGCAGGACGGCCTCGCCGGTCTCTCCGAGGAGGCGCGCAACGAGGCGCTCAAGACGATCTTCGGCACCGATGCGATCCGCACCGCCGCCGCGCTGGCCGGGCAGGGCGCCGAGGGCTTCCGCGAGGTGGCGGCGGCCATGGAAGAGGTCTCGGCGCAGGAGCAGGCCGAGGTGCGCCTGCGCGGTCTCGACGGGGCGCTCAAGGAACTGGCGGCCGCCTGGGAGGCGCTGCAGCTCGAATCCGCCGAGAACGGCGGCATGGATGTGGCCGAGGAGGCCGTGCGGCGCCTGACAGAGGCGCTGCGCTTCCTGACCGAGAACTTCGCCGAGGTCGAGGAGGTGGCCGAGCGGGTGGCGCAGGCGCTGACGGTCTACCTCGTCGGCAAGGGGATGACGCTGGTCACCGCCAAGGCCGTGGCGATGCGGGCCGCGATGATCGAGATCGCGGGTTCGGTCTCCGGCGTCGGCACGGCGGCCTCGCGCGCCGCCGGACCCCTCAGCCGCATGGGCATCGCCGTGCGGGGCCTGACCGGCATCCTGGGCGGGCCCTTCTCACTCGCGATCACGGCGGCTTCGCTTGTGGCCTTCGGGATCGACACCGATGTCGCTGCCGACGCCATCGAGCGTGCGGATGCCGCCGCGATGCGCGCGAGCGACGCGCTCGATGCCTACCAGGCCGCCGCAAAGCGGGCGGCGGAGGAGCAGAAGGGACTGGGCGGCGAGGTCTCGGCGACCACGCAGAAGATGTTGGAGCAGACCCGCGCGGCTCTTGAGCAGGCACGGACCGATTTGGAGCGCGCCTATGCCGAGGCCCGCGGTGCATTGTCCGGCGCCTTCTGGGACGGCGACGGGATTGATGATTTCCGGTCGATGGCGCTCGCCCATGCAAATCGGCCCGGCCTTTATCGCGGTGATGTCGAAGCGCGCCTCTTCCCCGAGGATGAGCAGAACGACTTCATGGCGCGGCTCGCGAAGATGTCCTGGGCTGTCGAGGATGGCGGGATGTCGGTGGGCGAATTCGTCGAAGAGTTCGACCGTTTGCGGGCTGTCGGCCTGAACCTCGAAGAGGTGCGGGATCGCCTTGTGGAGATCTCGGAGTCCGGTAGCACGTTGGCCGACAATGAGGCACTGCCAGCGCTTGTTGAGATGACGCGCGAGGCTGGGCTGTTCGCAGACGAGATTGCCGCAATCGAGGCGGCAACGACCGAGGCGGATTTCGAAAGTGCCTTGAGCGGGCTCATCCGCGCGCTGACCGAGGCGGTGGAAACGGGCAAGTTGCTCCGGTCTGAGGGCGTCGCGGGTTTTCGCGAGAACGTCAGTGCAGTTGCTGATCTCGAAGAGCAGCTGCAGACCTTGCTGGATCGGTTGCAGGAGTATGAGGGCAAGTCGAAAGACATCTCCGATGATCGCCCCTTCGACGAGGCCGCCGATAGTGCGGCCAAGGCGGCCGGTGAGCTGGACCGGCTGAACCGTGTCTACGGCGAGTACCAGCGGACCCGGTCGCACAGCGATCGCGTGGCCTTCGGGCGGGCCGCCTCGGCGGCGGCCAAGGAAGGGCTGCGCGACCTGATAGGACTGGCCGAGGGCACCGACAAGGGCCGGGGGTACAACGAGACGCTGGACTACGGCGCCTACACCGGCGGGGACGTTAACCTTGTCGCCATGACCCTGAACGAGGTGCTGGCGCTGCAACGCAAGATGCTGGCGCATCCCGACAATCCCCACAACTCCAGCGCGGTCGGCCGTTACCAGATCGTCTCGAAGACCCTGCGCGGGCTCATGGAGGAGATGGGGCTGACCGGCGGGGAGCTCTTTTCGGCCGACCTGCAGGACCAGATGGCCGACATCCTGATCGAGGGGCGGGGCCGTGATGTCGCGGGGCTGCGCAACGAGTGGGAAGGCCTGCGCCGCGTCTCCGCGGGCACCATCCTGACCGCCTACGACCAGAACGTCGGCGGGCGGGCGGAGGACAGCGCGGAGCGCGACCGCGAGCAGGCGGAAGCCGCGCGTGAGCAGGCCGAGGCCCGCGCCGCGGTCCTGGCCGTGGGCCGCGATCAGCTGGAGCAGCTCCGGCTCGAGGCCGATCTCGCCGGGCGCAGCGTCGAGGAACAGGCGCGGCTCACCTTCCGCTACGAGGCGCTCAAGCGCGCGAAGGAAGAGGGGCTCGACGTCGAGACCGCGCTCGCCGCCGACGGCCGCCGTCTGATCGACGTCATCAACGAGCAGGCCGCCGCCTACGGGCGCCTCGTTGCCGAGAAGGACCGCGACGCGAAGTCGACCGAGGAGAACGCCCAGGCCCTGCAGGGCTACAAGGGCGAGATCGAAAGCGTCTTCGAGAATCTCAAGCCGGGCGGGGATGGGCCGGAGGCCTTCATCGAGGACTTCGCGCAGATGTTCCTCGACAAGCTCTGGCAGATCGTCTGGGACCCGGTCTGGGATCAACTCGCGCAGCTCATGGACACCATCTTCTCCGGCCTCGGAACAGGTGGCGGTCTGAGCCTGTCGGTCGGGGCAGGGGGCGGCGGTGTCGGCTCCCGCCAGGCGCTCGATTCCGGCGGTCTCTACGCCGATGGCGGACGCATCGGGGCCGCCGGCCGGGCGCGCAAGCCGGTGCCCCGCGCGGCGGGGCTGCTGCATGGCCCCGGCGGCAAGCGCAGCGATGACCTCCTGCTCTGGGGCTCGCGCGGCGAGTTCATGCAGCCGGCGGCGGCCGTCGACTACTACGGCGTGGCCTTCATGGAGGCGATCCGCCAGCGGCGCATCCCGAAGTTCGCCGACGGCGGGCTGGTGGGCGCCGGGCCGGTCGCCGCGACCCCCGTCGCAGCGCCGCCCCCGCAGGTCACCTTCATCGACCAGTCCGGGCGCGGCATCGATGTCGAGCAACGCGACCGGGTCGAGGCCGGGCAACGCCGGACCGAGTACGTCATGTCGGACGCCGTGGCGCGCGGCGTCAGCACGCCCGGCGGCAAGGCGCGCCGCACCATGCGCGACCAGTTCAACGTGACCCCGAGGATGCCCCGCCGATGACGGTTCCGGTCTGGCCCGAAGATCTCCCCCGGCCCAGCCGCCGGGATCTGCGCCTGTCGCGGCAGGACCCGCGCAAGCTGCGCCCGGCGGAGGTCGGCCCGCCGAGCTATCGCCGGCGGACCTCGGCCGTCGCCCGGCCGGTCCAGCTCTCGGTGACGCTCTACCGCTGGCAGCTGGCCGTCTTCGACACCTTCTACGTCCAGACGGTGTCCCACGGCGCCACGCCCTTCTGGATGCCCGACCCGACGACCGATGGCTGGCCGATGCTCACCAGTGACGGCACCCCGGTGCTGACCCATGACGGCACGCCGATACTGCTGGCCAAGCAATGGCTCTGTCTCTTCGGGGACAACCCGCCGGAAGACGCGGTGGACGGCCTGCGTTTCCGCGTGTCCTTCGATGTCTGGGTGATGCCATGAGACGGATCTCCGTGAATGCCCGCACGGCCCATGATGCGCCGATCTCCGACGAGCTGGAGATCGCGCTCTTCCAGGTCGAGCACCCCGATCTCGCAGAGCCGGTCCGGCTCTCGACCGACCCGACGCAGCGGATCAGCACCGACCCGCTGCGCTATGGCACGCGCTCGAGCTGGAACGGGGTCGACCCGACCGCCGAGCCCTACTGGTTCGTGCTCGTCTCGGCCGAGCTGCCAGGCGACCAGGAGGACGCGCCGGCGGCGGCCTCGCTCGTGCTGGAGAACGTCAGCAACGACATCGCCGCGACGCTGCGCTCGGTCACCACGCGCGCCACGGTGCACATGGCCGTGGTGCTGGCGGGCTCGCCCGACCTTGTCGAGGCGGAATACCGCGGCCTCGTGATGGTGGGCGCCGAGGGCGACGCCGGCGAGGTCGTGATCTCGATCACGCGCCAACCCATCGAGGAGGAGCCTTTCCCCATGATGCGCATGACCAAGGACCGCTTCCCGGGGCTGCATCGATGAGCTGGGCCAACGCCTACGTCGGGCTTCCGGCCGGGGCCGATGCCGCGGGCCTGCCGTGCTGGCACCTGGTGCGGCGCGTCTACCGCGAGGTGCTGGGCATCGAGCTGCCGCACTACGCGGGCGGGCAGGTCTGCGAGCTGGAGCGCGCCGAGCTCGACCGGCTGATCACCGATGCCGCCGCCTCGGACTGGGTCGAGAGCCCGCAGCCTGCCGCCTTCGACGTGCTGCTCTTCCGGCGCGCGCGCTACCGCTGCCATGTCGGCGTGGCGGTCGATACCCGGCGGATGCTGCACATGCCCGAGACGGGCGCCTGCATCGTCGACATCACCCAGCCCCGTTGGGCGCCACGCTTCCTCGGCGCCTGGACCTACCGGAGGGCGACATGACCCGCGTGCTTTCCGCGCCGCTCTTCGATCCCGGCATGGCGCGCACCGAGACAGAGATGCCCGAGGGCCTGACCCTGGCCGAGATCGTTGCCGAAGCGCTGCCCGGGCTGCCCGATGGCGACCGCGCCCAGCTGCGCGTGACGCTGGTCACCCGCGAGGGCGCGGCGGTGATCGAGGCGCGTTACTGGGCGCAGGTGCGGCCGCGCGAGGGCGTGCGGGTCGTCATTCGCCTGGTGCCCGGCAACGAGGGCGGGCTGCGCTCGGTGCTGCTGGCCGTGGTCTCGATCGCGGCCTTGGCGCTGGCGCAGCCGGTCGCCGGGCTGCTCTTCGGGTCCGCGGCCACCTCGACGCAGATCAGCCTCACGGCGCTCGGCCTCAACCTGATCGGCAGTGCGCTGGTCAACGCGCTGGTGCCGGTCGAGGTGCCCGAGCAGGAGAAGCGCCGCAACCGCTACACCCTGCAGGGCTGGAGCAACACGCTTCGCCCGGACGACCCGGTGCCGTGGGTGGCCGGGCGGCACCGCTACGCGCCGCCCTATGCCGCGCGGCCCTACACCGAGATCGTCGGTGACGAGCAGTACACCCGGGTGCTCTTCGGCTTCGGGCCCGGGCGGCTGGACATCTCCGACCTGAAGATCGGCGACACGCCGATCGAGGAGTTCGACGAGATCGAGACCGAGATCCGCGAGGGTGTCGAGGGCGACGATCCAGTCACGCTCTACCCGCGCCAGGTCCTCGAGGAGCGCGCGGGCGTCGAGCTGACCCGGCCGCTGCCGCGCGACGATGGCGGCGAAATCATCGACGGGGCCTCGCTCGAGACGCCCGTGGTGCGCGTGACCGCGGACAACACGCAGATCATCAGCCTGATCTTCTGGTTTCCGTCCGGGCTCATCCGGTTCAACCGCGAAAACGACCCCAAGCCCCTCGGGGTGAGCCTGCGCATCCGTCACCGGCAGGGCGATGGCGATCCCTGGGAGGAGATCGACACGCTCGACTTCCTCGCGGAGAAGGAGGAGCCCTTCTTCCGGCAGTATTCCTGGCAGCCGCCCTCGCGTGGTCGCTGGCAGGTCGAGGTCACCCGGATGACCGATGAGCGCACGAACACGCGCTACCGGGACCGCGTGATGCTCGCGTCCGTGCAGTCGGTCCGGCCGGAATACCCGCTCGACGTCGACGTGCCGCAGGCGCTGGTCGCCATGCGGGCCCGCGCGACCTACCAGCTCAACGGCCAGGTCGACACCTTCAACGCCGTGGTCCAGCGCTACGCGCCCGACTGGGATGGCACGAACTGGAGCGACGCACTCTCGCGCAACCCGGCCTCGGTCTTCGTCGCCGCGCTCCAGTCGCCGGCCTCGGTCTACCCGGTTCCGGATGTCGAGATCGACTGGGAGATCATGCAGGACTGGCACGAGTTCTGTGCCGCCAAGGGCCTGCAATATGACCGCGTGCACGAGGACGAGCAGAGCCTCGGCGACGCGCTGCGCCAGATCGCGGCGGCGGGCCGGGCGCGCCCGCGCCACGACGGGGTGAAGTGGGGTGTGGTGATCGACAGGCCGGAGGCGCAGGTCGTTGACCACATCGACACCCGCAACAGCTCGGACTTCCGCTGGTCGCGGCAATACCTCGACCCGCCGGACGCCCTGCGCGTGCCCTTCAACGACGCCACGCGCGACCACGAGCCCGCCGTCCGGATCATCCCGCGCCCGGGATACGAGGGGCCCATCCGCGTCACGGAGGAGTTCCGCTTCCCCGGCAAGACCGACCCGGCCGAGATCTGGATCGAAGGGCGCCGGCGCTGGTACGAGATCCTGCACCGCCCGGACACCTACAGCTGCATGCAGGACGGCGCGGCCCGGGTCGTGACGCGCGGTGACCAGGTCATCGGCGCCTGGGACGTGCTCGACGAGACCGTGCTCGTGGCGCGGGTGAAGTCGGTCGACGGCGCGCTGGTCGAGATCGACGAAGATCTGACCATGCCGGAGGGCGCGGCCTACGGGATGCGTTTCCGGGTCTTCGCGGACGCCGAGGACAGCATCGGCAGCTCCGTCGTGGCAAGTCTTCTCTGGGCGGCCGGTCCAACCCGGGCCTTTGCCATCACGGGCACCGAGGATCGCCCGCGCGTCGGCGAGGTCGTCCACATCGGGCCCACGAGCACCGAAAGCCGAGCGCTGCGGGTCACGGACATCGAGCCCGGCGAGGACTTCTCGGCGCGGCTCACCATGGTGGACGCGGCGCCGGAGATCGACGAGCTGACCGACGCGGAGGTCCCGCCGCCCTGGGATGGCACCGTGGGAAGCTCGATTGCCCTGGCGCTACCCGCACCGCTTACGCCGCGCATCCTCGGCGTCGACAGCTCGACCTACTACTCGCCCTTCTCCCCCATAAGCGGGGCGCCGGATGCCGAGTTGTCGCTGAACGTGCGCCTTGCGCCCGGCGAGGGCGAGACCGGCTACCTCGCCAGCTTTGAGTTGGACCACCGGCTACAGGGCGCCACGCCCTGGACAACGGTCACCGTCCCCGTGGCTACCGGCGGCAGCGAGATCACCGGCTACGCGGACGGCGAGATTCTCGAGCTGCGCGCCCGCGCCCTCGGCGTCGACGGCACCGCCGGCAGCTACACGCCGACCGTCACCCATACCGTGGGCACCGGCGCCGTCGAGCAGCCGGATGACCTGGAGACGCAGGCGATCTCCGCCTCGGGCGGGCTCGGCCACGCAGCGATCTCGATCGCCGTGCCGGCCGGCGGCACGACGCAGGTGCAGCTCTACCGCGTTCCGGCCGGCGACACGCTCGACACCGATCTGCACGCCGTGGGCGATCCCGTTGCCGTCACGGCCGGCACGACCGTCACGGTGATCGATGGCGACGCCACCCGCGACACGCTTCTGGCGAACGGCTACTTCGACGCCGACACCGACTGGTCGAAGGGTCTCGGCTGGACCATCGGCGCTGGCGTGGCCTCCGGCGCCCCGCCGGCTGCGAGTGAGCTGAGCCAGGCGCTGAGCCTCACCGAAGGCGATGTGCTGCGCCTGGCCTGGACGGTGCCCGGTTACGTCGGCGGCAGCGTCACGCCGCAGCTCACGGGCGGCACGACGGCTTCGGGCAGCGCCGTCAGCGCCGCCGGCCGCCACTTCGACGAGCTGACCGTTGCGAGCGGCAACACGGATTTCGCGCTCGCCAAGGATGGCAGCTTCGAAGGGTCGGTGGACGCGGTGACGCTCTACCTGCGCACCGCAGCCTGCGCGCCGCAGGGCGACTGGGACTACTACGCGGAGCCGCTCAACGACACGGGCCAGGCGGCGTCGATCGCCGGCCCTGCCAATACAGAAATCGCATGAGGATCGAGTAATGCCTGATGGAGTGAGATCGACCGAGCTTGATGTGCTCAGCAGCGTGGATAGCCTGCTTGGCAACAAGGACGGAAGTACGGGTCGATATTCGATCGAGAACCTGGCCGCCTACCTGGCAGCTTCCGGTGCGGTGGCGCAGGCGATCTCCACCGTCGAGGGCCAAGTGGTCAGCGGGCTGGTGAGCAAGGCGACCTGGACCGACCTTCAAGGCATCACGCCGAGCGTCGACGGCACCGGCGGCGAGGTTCTCTCGAGCGATGCCGGCACGCACTCCGATGCCACGGCGACGGGATACGACGGCTCGACGGTCAACAACGCCGGCCGCTACAGCTGGAACGACACCTGGGGACGCTGGGTGCGTATCGGCGACAGCGGCTATGGCACCGTCGCGGGCGATCTCGCGGACCACGAGGCGGACACCGACAATCCGCACAGCGTCACGGTGGCCCAGCTCAGCGGCACGTCGGACGACATGACGCAGGGAACGGTAAACCTGTTCCTGACGGCGGCCCAACAAGCCAAGCTCAACTACCTGCTGATCACCGGCTCCTGGAACCTCGATGCGGCCAAGGCCAAGCTCGCGCTGCTCTCAGTGACCGAGGCCGTCAGCCTCGACGGCATGAAGGCCAAGGTCGACAACATCACCGTGACCGAGCCGATCAACCTCGACACCATCGGCACGAGCCTCGACACGGTGACCAGCCTCGCGGCGGACCTCGAGCGGATCGCGGTTCACACCGAGGATCGACCCGGCGAAAACCCCGGCCTGTTCTCGGGAGTGCTGATCGGCGCGGGCGTGGACAAGACGCCGCTGGACGCGGCGAACATCGAGCACGTCGCCGGACAGGGTGACTGCTACGTCGTCACCGGCGCTGGCACTGTCGCGCGCCGCGACCCCGTGGCGCTGTCGGAGGATGTCTGGGAGTTCACCGCCCGTTTCCGGCGCACCGAGAACCCGAGCGATCCGAGCGGCAATGCGATCCTGCTTCGGGTCGCCTGGCTCGACGGGAAGAAGAACCTCATCAGCTACGAAACACTCGCCTCCGTGTCGGATGCGGTCTTCGGTCCGGTTTACGAGCTGTCCGCGCGGGTGTCCCGGCTGTCGGTCTCCGGCGTGATCGCACCTCCCGGCAATGCCAACTTCGCCTGCGTCTATGTTCAAAGCTACGGCGAGGACGGCACGACGGCGGTCATCACGCTGCGGGCGAAAGAGGTCACGGATCTGCACGCCATCTCCTCGGCCGACCTGTCGCAGATCATTGCCGATGCAGAGGCGGCGACCGACGCGGCGAACAATGCCGCCGAGCTGGTCGCGACCGAGACGCTCGACACCATGGCCGCGGTCACCACCTACGATCGTGCGAGCGGCGTCGGCGCGCTCACGATCAAGGGCGGCGTGGCGACCTTCGACGGCGAGGGTGGGCAGTGGGTCTATGACCCGGACGACACGACGACGCCGCACGAGCCGCCCTTTACGCTGGTGGGCAATGACGGCGCGCGCTACAAGATCGCCCGCGCCTTCGGCGATGGGGCCTATCGGGCCGTTGGGCTGTCGCTCTCGATCCGCTCGCTGACGGTCTCGGGGATCAGCGGGGATATCGAGGTGCCGGCGGCGTCGCTTGCGCTTCCGGCCTCGGAAACCGTCTATGTCGTGGTGGATGCCTTCACCGGCGCGTACCGCTACCTGCCCCGTCTTCTGCACGACGGCTGCGTGCCGGTCGCGCGCGTCACGACCAACGCCAGCCGCGTGACCGAGATCTCGGAGTTGCCGCGCAGCCTGCCCGCCTCGCGGATCCCGCGTTTCCTATCGAAGCTGGAGCACGCCAAGCAGGATGACCAGATCAGGATTGCTACTTTCGGGACCAGCCTGACCGATGGTGCAGGTGGCGGTCCACGGTGGCCCATTTTGATGTTCGACCCTGACGGAGATGTGACAAATACCGACTACATCCTGCCGAACCTCTCTCGGATCGTCTGGGACGAAATGGCGACCGGCGGCAGCAATATCGAGCTTGGCATGGCCTTTGTCGCAGAGGCCACCAAGCCGCTCGGTGATAGCCTTGTGAACCGCGCCCATCACCTGATGATCGGCAAGGCCTCGCGCCACGTCTCGCCGCCGGACAGCGGCCCGCGCCTTTCTGACGTGATCTCCGATCCCTACGACCTGGCGATTGTCGGTTACAGTGGCGCGAACGCCGGCACCCTCGAAATGCATCATCTCGAGGTTCTGATCGCCGGGTTGCGCCGGGCCGGAACGGAGGTGGTGATCATCACCGAGAACGGCCGGGAAAGTAACCCGACCGGGTATTTCGAGAACGGTCTGCAGATGCGCCGGATTGCCGACGCCATGGGCTGCGCCTTTGTCGATACGGACGGTTACATGTATGCCGGCACGCTCGCTGGTCAGGCCATGTATGACGACGGGGTGCACCAATCGACCCTCGGGCATGAATATTACGCCGAGGCGCTGTCGTCGGTGTTGGCGCCGAAGATCCGCGCGCGCGGCGAGGTGAACCCGGATCCGCGGCGCAGCGTCGGGGCGCCGGACGCTGCGCAAAATTCAGTATGGGCAAAGCTCGGCGGCCACGCGCACCTGCAGGTCGATCCCGTGACGACGACCGGCACCCGCGATCAACAGGGGCGCTACACGACGCCGCTCGAGCGGATCCCGTCGATCGTGGTCGGCGGCAAGACGGAAACGACCTGGGTCACGGTGCTCGAGGCGGGCGAAGTGGCCGAGTTCTCGCACCCTCACTGGTCCTCGGTGCACATGCTGTTCGATCCCTATTTCACCTTCACGGCAAAGCTCACGCGGCAGAACGGCACGGCGGACTTGATTTCCTATGAGCACGCATCGGTGCAGGTGAATCGCGTGCTTGCGACGGAGCCCTATTTTCCGCCCTATTATACTTCGTATCAACGTGCGGACTATTCGGTTCAGGTCGAATGCCTGACAGGCACACTTAAGCTTGTGGGGATGGTGTTCGGGACGGATTACACCCGCGAGGTGCCGTTTGGCGAGATCACCTTCAACGGCACCTGGGCGACCGAGGCCGGGAGAATGTCGGACCCTTTCACCTACTACACGGATACCGATGGCGATTATCTTGCGTTTGAGTTTGAGGGTTCGGCTTGCCTTCTTACGCTCGGGCGAAGCCCTGCCGGCGGATTGGTCGATGTGTACCTAGATGGGCAGCTCTACGAGGCCGGCGTGGATCTCTACGACACGGCATGGCGGTTGACGCAGTACCGGGTCGAGCCGGGCGCCTACGGCACGCCGAAGCAAGCCCGCCGGCATGTGGTGCAGGTGAGGCTCAACGGGGCGAATGCCTCGGCCGGGACGCCGAGTTCTCCGGATCGGCGCCTTGCCCTCTACGCGGCCTATGCGCTCGAGACGGGCTGGTGACGGCGTGACCCTCGCCGACACCTTCCTGCAGCACGGTCGGGCGCTGGAGTGGGCCACGAGCACGATCATCCTGGCCTTCGCCTGCACGCTGGCTCTGCCTGGCGACACGCTGGCGGCGGGTGGCTTCATGGCCTTCCGCTCGGTCGGACTGGACGAGGCGAGCCTCGCGGTTCCGCTGACCTTCATCGCCGTGATGCGCATGGCGGGGCTCTGGATCAACGGCAACTGGCGGCGGTCGCCGTTGCTGCGCATGGTCGGCGCCGTCTGCGGTGCCGGCATCTTCGCAACGCTCGCGGTCATGTTCGCAGTCCCGATCCTGTCGGGGCAGGCCATCGCTGCCACCACCGGCGTCGGCACCTACGCGGTGCTGGCTCTTTTCGATGTTCTCGCAGCGTATAGGTCCGCCGCCGATGTTGGCCACTATCAACGAACTTGAGCCGGGCGCCTGGGCCGGGCTCGCCGGGATCGTGACGGCCGTCGTCGCGGCCCTCGTCGCGCGGCGCGGGGCGAAGCGCAGCCCGCCGGAGGTGGGCCACGAGCCCCCGGACACCGACCGAACCGAGTACGTGCTGAAAGAGGTGCGCGGCGTGCAACAGCGCCTCGAAAGCCTCGACGAGCGCGTGGTCGAGATCGACCGGCGCACCGAGAAGATCCACGGCGACACCCGCGTTCTCGTCGACCGCCGCTGACGACACATCACCCACCAACCTGACCCGCCCGGCCTCGCGCCGGGCTTTTTCATGGGAGACCGCCATGGACACGAAGCACGTCCAGATGCTGCTGGCCGAGGCCAGCTACTACGCTGGCGCCATTGACGGCATCGCCGGGCCGAAGAGCATGGCTGCGGTCGAGATCACCGAGCGGAACGCGGGCGACGGCTCGCACCACTGGTCGCAGCAACGACGGCTCATCGCGGCCGGTCAGCGCGTGCTAAACGCGCAGGGCTTTGAGGCCGGCGCCGTCGACGGCTACGACGGCCACAACACGGGCGAGGCCCTGACCGCCTGGCTGAGCGCCAAGATGGGCGTCAGCTCCGAGGTGGACCGGGCGCGCGAGACCGAAAAGACCTGGCCGGCCGAGATCCCGCACCAGCGCGACGTCGGCACCTACTACGGCACGCCCGGGCCGGACATCCAGCGCCAGCTGACCTACATCAACCTGCCGTTCTCCCTTCGCATCGACTGGAACCTCGACCAGACCGTGCAGCGGATCCGCGTGCACGAGAAGGCCGCGTGGCCGCTCTATGACGCGCTGATCGCTGTCCACGAGCACTACGGCATGGAGCGGATGCAGGCGCTCGGGATCGACCGCTTCGCGGGCTGCTACAACCATCGCCGGATCCGGGGCGGCTCGGGCTGGTCGATGCACGCCTACGGTTGCGCCATCGACTTCTACGCCGCGCCCAACGCGCTGCGCATGCGGTGCCCGCAGGCGCTGTTCTGCGGCCCGGAGTATCAGGACTTCCTCGACATCATGGAGGCCCACGAGTGGCTGCCCGCGATCCGCCTCTGGGGCGGCGATGCGATGCACTTCCAGAGGGCGACCCTGTGACCCGGGCCGTCCACTACGAAGACCGCGACGCCTTCAATCGAGACCAGCGGCCCGGCTCCTTCTGGATCGGCCCGCCGAACATCCAGCGGCAGAACATGCAGCACCTCTGGTTCTGGTGTCCCTGCGGCTGCGGCGACCGGCGGGTGATCCGGGTGGGCAAGCGCTTCAAGCCCGGCGACCCGCCGTCGTGGCGCTGGAACGGGCTCACCGACGCGCCGGAACTCACGCCATCAGTCAACACCGGCTGCTGGCACGGCTGGCTCACGGCAGGGGTCTGGCGCCCGTGCTGATGCCGCTCCTACCCATCACCG
Source organism: Salipiger mucosus DSM 16094 (assembly GCF_000442255.1). Lineage (GTDB taxonomy): Bacteria > Pseudomonadota > Alphaproteobacteria > Rhodobacterales > Rhodobacteraceae > Salipiger > Salipiger mucosus. Next base: position 166,525 of record NZ_KE557276.1, read on the forward strand.
ACTGGCGCCTCGTGCTGGTCCTCACTGCGGCTGCGCGCCGCTCTACGCGCCTCGGGCGCAAACCGAAAGGCAAGACCCATGAACATCGCACTGCCCGGAATGAAGACCTACATCGTCGCGGCCACTCTCATCCTTGTGGTGGGCGTGGAGCAAGGGCTCGGCATCGACGTGCCCGGCGTGGAGCTGGGTGAAAACTGGATGATGGCTGTGATGAACGCCCTCGGGCTCGGCACCGTCCGCGCTGCCATCGGCAAGCTCGGAGCCTGATCCCGCCGCAGTTGGCGGGGTGCCCAATCGGCGCGGGGCTTCCCAATAGCTGACTGCGTATACGACAAACCAGCGCGACTGACGCGGCTGAGCTTCGTTAGCCTTGACTCGAATCATGTAAGAGAAGGAACGTGGACGCCCAACTGTTAAGGAGGTTTATTTCATGGCTAAGGTCGCGCCATTTCATTCCAAGAAGCCCGGCACAAGTGTCTATCACGATAACAATCAGTGCACTGAGGGCAACAACATCGAAAAAGAGAATCGCGCTTCTGGCACTGGCGGGCACCCTAAGTGCGACCATTGCAAGCGGCTCTCCTGATCGCTAGTCTTTTCTAAAGGTCAGATCCCAGTAAGGGCCGGTTAACTCGCCGTCGTCGACAGTCCAGACACGGGCGAGCGATCTCGGCTTCAGTCCGGCCCTTACAGCTTCCCCAAGCGCTCGGAACCCCTCTCCAGGGCCGCCGACGAGGCGAACCGTTGGTTCTGGGAATGGGTGCCCCGCACCCCCTTCGCACGACTCGATTGTTTCAATGCCGGCCGCTCTGAGCGCATGGACCGCGCTTTCGATCCCGGCGTCTAGAGGCATATCAAGTTCAAGACCGTGTGATTGTTTTCGGCTTGGTTGGGCGTCTAAAGATTGAGTCATGGAAACCATGATACCGCCAAGGCGCTGATATGGGAATATCTCCGTTTTCTCGTTTGCTAAGTTACCCGGCCCCACAGAAACAGCGTTGCCGCCTGGCCGATGCCCTACGCGTCTGTGCTTGACGCAGACGGGCGCCGCAAGGCATCAGTGCATCGCAATTGAGCTCTTGGGCGTCCGACACGCTAGCATCCGGCATCTGGAAGTCTTCACCTTGTCGTGCCGGTTCAAGTTGCGAGGTGCTGGCGAGCTTGAAAGAAGTATGGCTCGGGTCAGTGACCTCTATTGGAATGTTCTGCGCTGCTGAGAGGCAAAGACTCCTGTTTAGCCTACAGTGGCTCGCCGTCTCCCAAGTAAATTTTGTATGAAAGGTAGTAGATACCGCGGGCAGTCGTGATGGCCATGTGTGCTACGGCCATCAAGTATAGTGGGGCGATAAGATAGACGAGGAATGGTGTCGCTCCGTAGAGGTTTTTAGGGGGGATCGCTGATGAGATTGCGACAAGAATTATTGATACTATCGAAATTGCCAGAGCCATGAATGCTAGGTACCCAAATATAGAGCAAATAAATTGCCGCCGAGTTATCTCTTCGCCAAAGTGCTGCTCATCCTCTTCGAGGTTGCTGGCCACATTGAGGCTGTCTTTCAGGTAGAGTTTTCCATTCGGGATGTACTTGTCCAAGTCTGAGATGTGGCTAGTAAAAGTTGCTGCAGCTACAAGCGCTGCGACGTAGAATCCCGTGAGTGTTGATGAAAGTGAACCGGCTCGGTCAACTAGTCCTGAAGGGCCGAAGAAGTTCAGTCCAGGCGCCAAGAAAAGCATAGATATCGTTCCAATCGCGACGAGAACCAGTGAGAATACATCGCGTCGCAGAAGGTATTTACCATCTTCCCTGACCAGTCGCAGGTAGCTCAGCGGGAAAAGTGCATCACGAACCATTTATTTCCCCACAATCTTAGAAGGTAGTTTCCGCTGCTGCGACGACTTCGGGCACGATGTCCTTGGAGCAGTTGTCGAGGTCAACCGGGATCTGCCTGAGATAGGACCGAATAAACAGAATGTCTTTTCCGACGTCGTCTCGATCAACCGCAATCGATTTGCGTCTTTCATCTTCAGGAAATTCCAGATCAACTCGGAAACCCTCCCAGAAGTCTTCTCTCGCGTTTGTGGCTAGCTTCTTAAGGTACGGGAGGTATTTGCTTTTATCTAGATCTGGGCTGATTTTAATTTCCAACTTCTCTGGCTTCGCGGTGGCTAGGGGTACCCCGTCAGTAACTACTGCTTTCGCTGGTTTAGTCAATACCACGCTCCGCCATTTGCTCTGCTTGAGTGACTTCTCAAATGCTTCAGATTTCAGGCCGGCGGCCTTAATGGTGGCGTTAGTTTCCACAGGTTTTCCGGTCTTGGGGTGTTTGAAAAAGTATGGACGTTCGCGAAAAATTTGCCTCAGTAGGTGTTGAACTGAATTCATGCTAAGTCCCGGAACTTCCTCTAGGGAGGCGCGATATCCATTTTTGGTTTTCTTTGTTGAAATTGTAAGGTGGGCCGAAACGGCCTGTTCCTCGTTTGGCTTCTTCTGATATTTGGAGAGTGTTATGCCTCCATCTTTGGATTTTGCCCGATATGATGGGTCTTGAGCATAATGGGCGTCTCGATGAAATAGGAGTGCGATCTTATCGCTTCCGATCGCTTCGCATCTCACCAGTTCGATTGTATCTTTATCGCTCTTGCTTACCGCGATTTCTGTTCCGAGCGCTGATCTGAGGGTGCTATAGACCGATGTTGCGGTTGCATCCTTCCGGTTGATCATCTTGAGCGGCTGAGAGCTGGTCTTGCGCGCGCCAATCGTGATGTCATAAACCTTAAAATAACGCTGGTTTGGTTCTAGCAGCATGTCACCCCTTACGTGATTCTCTGCTGGCGATCTTGACGTAGGCGGTTTGTTGCCGCCAGTGCGTGACCAGAGTTTTTCAGCACCAAGGATGTTCGGCCGGTGACGCTGTGTTCTAGTTGTTCATTGGGCATGCGTAGGATCGGCCGGTTCAAATTTTTGCAGTTGGAGGGGGGCGTTCCCCTTGACGCAACTGGAACCGGTTTGCCGATTACAGCGGGTTCCGCCGCTCGGAAGGTCTGGACGCCGGCTTCAGCGTTTCGGGGCACGGCTAGTCTTCGGGTTAAGCTCGAAGGCTCTGTCGCGGTCCAAAGACGTCACACGGTCAAGCGGTGCCGTTTCGGTATCCTCCAGGTACCACGGAGTTCGGCCATCATTGTCGACTACGGCCCAGAGGTCGTCGCGCCACCGCTCGATGCGGTAGAGGCAGAGGTTTTCCAACGCGGCCTTTCGGGCCGCGTTCATCTGGGGTCCTGCCGCCTTACGAAGTGCGTCCCGGTTCACTGAACCTGTGTGAACCGGGAAACCTTGGGAAGCTGGGCGAAAAGCCTTTTTAAGAAGAGCATCTTGGGCGATAGGCCAATACCTTGGCGGCGCGTCGCTTCGTTCACATCGAAGATGTCAGAAGTTCGAATCTTCTATCACCCACCATTTCCCCTCCGATGCGATACTCCGGCAGGATTGCCGCCATCTTTGGGCGCCGCGATCGTGTCATGTGCGAGCCTGTGGCATCAGCGCTGGACCTGTCATTTGTGACAGTGCATGGTGACCCCACGATTGCGGTTCTTTTCCAGTGCACGGGGTAACCATCATGAAACCTTTCGTCCTTCTTCTTGCGACCGTCGCGGCCCTGCCGGTGCAGGCGGCGACATTCATCTCGGGCGCCGACTACGACGCTGCCTACGTCGAGGATTTCGAGGACACCCCGACGGGCGAGATCCTCGACACCGATGCGGTGTTCCAGGCGCTGGGCATGGACCAGCTGCTGGTGCAGGGGAAAAGCGACGAGTACGGCGCGCGGGCCGGCGTCGGACGGGCGCTGGGCGCGACCACCGAGAACGATCTCGCCATCCTTGACCCCGGGCAATCCGGCTCGATCGTGGCGCTCTACATCGGGTTTTCCTCGGAGATCTCGCGCTTCGGCTTCGAGTTCAGCGACCAGCAGACCAGTTTCACGGTCGATTTCCTGAACGGCGGCAGCGTCTTCGATACCATCGACGCGAGCACGCCCGACGCCGAGTTGCACGCCTTCGACTTCGAGACCGCCTCGGGATTCGACGCGGTGAACATCACCGGTCTCGACGGCGTGCTGATCGACAGTTTCCGGGTCGAGACGCTGGCGCCGGTGCCGCTTCCGGCGGCGTTGCCGCTGGGCCTCGCGGGGCTGGGAGCGCTGCTTCTGGTGGGGCGTCGGCGTCGTGCGGCGGTGCGGGCGTGATTGCGCTTGAACGGCTCGCGCGGCTTGGCTAAACCCGCCGCGAGCGGGTGATTAGCTCAGTTGGTAGAGCGCTTCGTTTACACCGAAGATGTCGGGAGTTCGAGTCTCTCATCACCCACCAAAAAAGAAGATAGATAAGTATCTGATTTTAAAAAAATTCGCCTCGAAGATCTCAGGGCGATGTATAGCAGGCAACCCAAAAATGTATAGCAGGTAGGCCTCAAGGTCACTCCGAGTCACCATCGCCTGAACCAGCAGGCTATCTGCCACACGCCGACGTAAAGAAACCACTCGTGTCGGAACAAGGTTGAACGTATGTTTCAAGCTCGACTTCGGCATTTCCGGGCGCCCGCTGGGTCCTGCTTCTGGCGAAGTCCGCCGGGTGTCATGCCGCATCGCCCGCGGATGGTCGTATGACGGGTGAAACAGAGCGTAGCTACTGCGTAGGTAATCTGTTTCAATGGCGCATGCGCCGCACCTGTCATCAAGGCCTCCCGCCGGGACCCGTTGCCCAACGTACTCTCCAAAAGGCTTATGGAGCCTTTCCTCTAGTTGATCCCACGAGAGAAACAGTGGCAATGCTCCCAGCTTCTCCCCTCGAATGATTTAAAAGAAGGAATTATACATGGCTATTAATCGTGGAAGTCAGTCTGCGCGCATCACTTCAAAGACTGAATGCGGTGAGTATGACGCAGAGACCATAGAACGCGTCCATCAAGAGAATATTCGGAAGAGCCGACTTGCGTCGGAGTTGAGCGAAGGGGTCAGCTCGGAGGCCGGGGCCACAACATCCAAACAATATACATGGAAGACAAGCGCCCGGCCTGTGGGGGATCACGAGATCAGTGAGTATCAGGGAGATGGCGGTAAACGCGAGATGTTGCGGGCTCAAGCTCGGAAACGTCGTCAAGTTCGGAGGCGTGAGGCAAGTATCTGGGACGAACTTGCACCGAAAGAGGTGCATGGAGTTCTCAACTTTATGCTTGCAGCGATCTTCCTATTGGGTCTTGTACTAGTCTTTTTTATCAACGGTCGACTTTGAAAGTCAGAGGCTTACGAGCGGCGCAATATTATTCGGTCTCCGTGTGGCTTGAACTGGCTTCGTTTGGTTACTAGAGAATAAACCCGAGCTGCCCCGGCTTAATGCTCCGGTTTTAGGATGGTAGAGGGCTAGGATGGTCGAGGTGAGAATTGGACATTTGAGGGAGCCAAAAATCACCGAATGCTGCCATGTCCGTCGCGTCCTGTCCTACGATGTTGAGGGCGAGTGTAGACTGAGTGCTGCATAAACCGAGGCGATCAGGTCGCCTCAAAAGGTGTGCTACGGAGAGGTAACAAGAGGCACAATTGGGTCTAGGGAGATGTCAATAGATTCCGCAATCTCGGAATAATGTGGCTAACTACTTGCGGCATTGAGCCGGACTCCGCGCAGCTTGGCACTGAATGTCTAGGGTGCTGAATACTTGCGCAAACGAAAGCTCAATGCTGCCATAAGAGCGAAAACTTTGATGTCTGAGTGCCCTTGTTGGTACGGTCAAGCTTCTTTATAAAATCTACTTGTCTATATGTCCTCGACGGAGTAAAAAGGTGGCGTTTCCACGTTATCCGCGGAACTGCGTCAATATGGATAATCCGAGTATATTTAGGCCTCGATGAGCAAACTTCAAAACTTCCTGAATAAAAATTCCGTGCATGCGGGTGCGGAGCTTCCTCTGGTTCACACAACCCAAGCTTTCTCCTTGGACGGAATTATCGACTCCAAGCTCCTGAAGCCCACGAAGTGCCCGGTTTTCGTAGGGGAGGAGTTAACCTATCTCTTTTATGGAAAGCCTTCTTATAGGGCGAGAGCAAGTGCCTCAAAGTCCTGGTTGATGCCGGTATGTTTCTTGATACGAATGAGTGCTGTAGCGTCAATAAAAAGGGTATTTCCGTTCGATAGTGGTGCTTTTCACGCAGGCAGGCATCCCGCCTATCTTTCAGTCTTCAATATGGCGGAATTTGAGGTCTCTGGGCGGGATGACCCGTCAAAGATCGTGAGTGCTTTCTTTAAAACGGTTAGGGACTATTTCAAACTGATTCCAAAGGAATCTAGTAACTTTGAATCAGAGTACTCACTAACAGTGAGAGATAGTGAGATTCGTGCCTTGAGGGATTTGGCTGGTGACTCTTCATTAGTTGGAATTGACGATCGCAGGTTCTGTGTCGAAGTTCAGACAGCGGAAGATATATCCCTGACGTCCGGTAACGTTCAGGCCGTAATACTTCCTTACGATTATCTTGATGACGATTTGGTGGTTAGTTTTATTGAATCGGAATTGGAGGCAGTTCCTTTACCCTATGAAAGCTTCAGTCTTTCTTCATCCGAACATACGGCAATAATTTACGACAAAGTTTATGAATTCTTGCGGCAAGAGGGAGGTGTGCATGGGGTTTGATCTGGTAGGGTTTGCGGCGCCAGTGCAAATATATCCTCAGTTTAGTGTTCCCGTTTTTAGGGCTGGTGATGGTGACGGGTTCTATTCTCAGAGAATCGGCAGCGATGGGTTGGTGGATGGTTTTCTACCCATTCCATATGAAGAGGCTGAGCATCTGGCTCTGACAAATGGGGCGGGATATGAAGAAACCCTAGAGGTTGGTTCTTTAGGGCGCTACGCTTTCTTTTTATCGCCCTCCGAGGGGGTTTTTGGTGAACGTCCTTCGGTAGAGGATTTTATATATTGCAACATGAATGTAATTGCGATTTCTGCGGTTGCTAGCCTTCAGGCTCTACGGTTTATTGGGTGCTCAAGGTCAAGAGAAATTGAAGCAATAGATAGGCTCTCGAAGGTGTTCGAGAACGATGACGTCCGTGAAAGATTTGTCGCTGTTGAGCGAGCTATGATCCAAGTCTCCGAATACGAAGAGGAGATAGACGTTTTGATTGATCGCCTGTCGACGAGCCCGGATTTTGCAACGACGCATGGGGTCATATCTGAGTTTCAGAAACTTCGCTCTGAGTTTCAGACGCGGCATTTCAAGATGGCGATGCGTGCTTGCTTGAGTAATAATCAAGTTTACTGGATTTCCGGAGATCAGGACGTTCGAGAATTTATCACATTCTTGATCGAAGAGGGTGATCTTGCTCTGACGGACGATGCCAAGTCAAAGTTGGAAGGTTGATGACGGGCGGTGCATCTAGAAATTGGGAGGTTCTGTTCCTTCGGTGTAGCGTGTTTCAATTCTGGAAAACCCGGGGAGCTATTGACGCCAAACTCTCGAATCTAACAGGGGTCCCGCCGTTTCCAATGGGGCCCCGCGATCTCATTATGTGTTGCTGAATGCGTAACAAAATTGAGATCGGAGGGGTATTCAGCAACTAATTGAGACAATATTGGTTGCATAGGTGCCGACAGTACCTGCGCGGTCTCTGAGTCGAGGGGGTATACCCCTTTGGGTCCCATAAAGTTTAAATAAACAATGTGTTAACGTTATATCGGGTTGCCCGCTCACGCGGGGCAAACCGCGCCAGAGCACCGCCATGTCGCCCTATGCCGCTTCAAGCCGTTTTCGCAGTCTCGCGACTGAGTTGGGGTGCCAGCGTCCACCTCGCGCCGTCTTGATACCCCGGCGGTTCATTTCACCAGCAATGGCAGCGAGCGTGACGTGGCCACCGGACTCGATATCGTCAAGCACCTCTGAGAGGTCCTGTGCGCGCGTCATCGCGGCGTTGCGTTGAGCCTGACAGGCGGCGGCATTGCCCTTGCCAGCGCGGCGGAGAGCTGCTGCACCGTTCGGGTTGCCAAGCCGAGTTCCACGCGCCTTCGCAGCCGCCAAGGCAGCTTTAGTTCGGGCGCTGATCTGACGGGCCTCCTCTTCGGCAATTATGGCCTTCACGCCGATGGTGAGAGGGGTGGTATTAGGATCGTCACAACACACGAAGTCGACGCCCGATGCCTGCAGATTCAGGAGGAACGCGGCATTTCTTCCTAGCCGGTCGAGCTTCGCGATGACAAGGCGTGAGCCGGTCACCCGTGCCAGCTTCATGGCTGCATGGAGCTGTGGACGGGTATTATTTCGGCCCGACTCGACTTCGATGAAGGCACCCACGACATGTGCCCCGCTAGCGGCTGAGTAGGTGTCAATTGCGGCCTGTTGGCCTTCCATCCCAAGACCGCTTTGCCCCTGCTGTTCCGTTGACACCCGGATATACGTGACGATCTTCATGATCGGGCCTCCTATTACAACTCGCGCAATGACCAGTACGCAAGTTGTAAAGCAGTATGGGAGTGATTCGCGATTCTTTTCAGTGACTTAAGTCTGTATTCAGCGTAAGCGTTGGCTGCGCCCCACGCGCGTTCAGCTTGACGGCGGGAAGTTCCACGGCAGGAGATCGTCGATCCGACCTTGCGGATAGCCAGCGGCGATGGCCTCAAGGGTGGCCTTGAGATAGGCGAATGGTTCGACGCCGTTG
>NZ_KE557276.1:175220-240582 GCF_000442255.1 Salipiger mucosus DSM 16094
CGACCGCATCGCGCTGGTCCTCGGGAATGGCTGACAGATCGATATCAGGCAGGGCCGGCATACCCCGAACATATCCCGAACCGACTGGAAATGCGCGCCAAATCAGCCGGCCGATTCATTCTGCCGCAGCCGGTCGACTTCCGCAAGGGGCACGACGGACTCGCAGCGCTGGTGCAGTCGGTGCTGAAGGAGGACCCGTTCACGGGGACGGTGTTCGTGTTCCGCGCGAAGCGGGCCGACAGGCTGAAGATCCTCTTCTGGGATGGAACCGGTCTGGTAATGGCCTACAAGCGGCTTGAGGAGACGACCTTTACCTGGCCCGCCATCCGGGATGGCGTGATGACGCTGAACCGGGCGCAATTCGAGGCCTTGTTCGCCGGCTTGGACTGGCGCCGGGTAAAGGCGCTGGAAGCGCGCAGACCGGCGGCGGCATGGGCGAGGTGGTGATCCAACTCGACGCCGACACGCCCGCCGGGCGCATCGCCGAGATCGTCCGGGCGCTCGGGGCGCGCGCGTGATGCTGCCGGCGCACAAGGTTCGTATCCTGGTGGCGACGCAGCCGGTCTGCGCGCTTCCAGCGCCTTTACCCGGCGCCAGTCCAAGCCGGCGAACAAGGCCTCGAATTGCGCCCGGTTCAGCGTCATCACGCCATCCCGGATGGCGGGCCAGGTAAAGGTCGTCTCCTCAAGCCGCTTGTAGGCCATTACCAGACCGGTTCCATCCCAGAAGAGGATCTTCAGCCTGTCGGCCCGCTTCGCGCGGAACACGAACACCGTCCCCGTGAACGGGTCCTCCTTCAGCACCGACTGCACCAGCGCTGCGAGTCCGTCGTGCCCCTTGCGGAAGTCGACCGGCTGCGTCGCCACCAGGATACGAACCTTGTGCGCCGGCAGCATCACGCGCGCGCCCCGAGCGCCCGGACGATCTCGGCGATGCGCCCGGCGGGCGTGTCGGCGTCGAGTTGGATCACCACCTCGCAGACAGCGAGCCGGATATCGCGCCCCACGGCGCTGCTCTCCGCCTCTGGCGCAGGAGACCCCGCGTCACACACCACGAGAGGCGCGAACACCGCCTCATCTCCGGCGCCCTCATCGGCCGGCAGGACAAGCTTGCCGTCCTTCGCCATGCGCCGCCACGCCGACAGCTGGTTCGGCTGGATACCGAACCGCGTTGCAACATCGTTCACCGTCATTCCCGGCTGGAGCGTCTCGGCGACTGCCTGCGCCTTCGCCTCATCCGGCCAGCGCCGGTGTCCGGACGCGTAGATCTCCACACCGAGCGATCTGAGAAACGCATTTGTAGCGCACATTGCGAACCGCACTCCCTAACTCACGATAAGGATGCTCTCGCATTCGCCGAAACATCGCGGAAGGTGACCGCGGGACAGCGCTTACTATTCAGCTCGTGTTTACAGTGGCTGTCCAAGGTTGAGAAGACCATCGCATCGAGACTGTAGGGTCTGCCACGGATTCCGGTGCTCACCTTTACGCTAGCAAAATCGGGCAAGAGTCATTCGAGTGAAAAAACGAGGAGGAGTCATTTCAAGTTAGCATCGTTGGGTGCATGTGGACCGGTTTCATACGGGTTAATCGCATGCAACCGGTCCATTATGTTGCAGGGCGTCTTTAGCAAAGCCGCTGGGGACACTTCATCTGCGGTACACGTTGGGGCAGGCAGCCAGTCAGGTTTCGAGACTACTGGACCAAAGTCAGTGAGGGGGCGTCTGGGCGGTCAGGTATGTGTCCTGCCAGATCGAAAATCAGTGTTTCGACTTCTTCCCACGGGAGGTTAAGGTCCCTTGCGATCTCTGACCGGGTGACTCCGTTTTTCCAGAGTGCCGCCAAGACCTTTCCTAGCACTGTGGACGTCTCGCGCTCCACGCCTACTGGCTCCCCCTTCCTGTACCCTCGCTGCCCAAGGTCGATGATGATCGACCGATAATTCCAATCACTCAACATCCCAAGGCCGTGCAGTCGCGTCGCCAACGCCATTGCGGAGACCTTCCAGCGCTGTTTTGTCTCGATGATCTGCGAGGCGCTGTAGATATGCCCGAAACGGCTCTTCACGTCGGCTTCAGGCATCAAGAAGGCAGACGCGAACTGGTCCGCCTGCTTCTCGGCATCCTCAATCTGCGCCGACTCCCGCGCCGCGTGGAAGTGAAGGACAAGGTGCGCCAGTTCATGTGCGGAGTCGAAGTTCGACCGTTCCGCGGTCTTGCGTTGGTTCAGGAACATGTAGGGTCGTTCTGCGTGCCAGAACGAGTAGGCGTCAACGTTCGGAGTGTTCTCGGATAGGGAAAGCACCCTGATCCCCTTCGATTCGTAGAGCTTGAGAAGGCTCCCTATCGGGCGATCACCAATGCCCCAATGCTGGCGCAAGAGGCGAGCGGCGACCTCGGGGCGGTCCCGCTCCTTGCTCAGATCAATCAGGTCAGGTGCAGGCAGGTTGAAGTGATGTTCTATCCAGTCATAGAAGGCGATCCCAATCGACCCCGCCGCCAAGGACGCGTTGCGTTCTGCAGCGCTCATCTTCTTGAGACTCCGGAATGAGACTGCCTTCGTCTCGAGAGTTTCCGGGGCTTCCATGAAAAAGAATTCGACGGGGTAGTCCAAGGCTTTCGCAAGTTTGTGCACCGTGGATTCGTCGGGCTGGTGGCTGTTCTCTGCCTTGGACACAGTAACGGGAGTGAGGCCCGCAGCTTCTGCGAGTCCCTTTCCTGACAGCTTCCGCCTGAAGCGGGCCATCTTCAGTCTTTCTGAGCTGAACATCACAGTTTGTCTTTGATGCTAACTGGCACGTCGAAGTCGTCGAGAGGCTCGCCCTCGGGTTCGATGCGGTCTTCCCAGTCTTCGTCCGGACGGTCAACGAAGATGCGCTCACGGAAGTCACCATATCGCTGATTTTCGATGATCGGACTGGACAACTCGACGCTGCCGTCTTCGCCTACCATGACGAAATAGGTCGCAACCTGATCGGCGTGCGGGTCTTTTACGTCAGCTCGTGGCACCCTGTCATGGTCGGTTTCAAGGACCATCCCGCAGTATTCGAACAATGGGGCGCTGCACATCCGTTCAGAGGCGGAACCTTTCATCGAACGTGGCATCGGCTTGAACACAAGGTCACAGGCCCTGTCGACGTTCTGGTACCCAACCCGGATTCCGAGTTCGCGATTAATCACAGCTTCGACCCCAAGGGTACGGTCTATCACCCATTCTCCGTCCAGTACTTGAGCGCGTAGTGCCTCCACGCCTCGGATGTAGGCGAGCGTGCCCGGTGCGTTCAGGGGCATGAGCGGGCTTGCATCATCTGCGGCTGCTCGGGCAGAGTCACGAATGGCAAGAATTTGCATCGGCGCCAAGCCGAAGTCAGCGAGACGCACTTCGGCGTTTTGGGGGTTGTCGGTGATCGCGGTGTTGAAAGCTGCCATGCCTACCTCGTTTAAGATTCTGCCCCGCATTGGAGGGGAAAAAACTTAAACGCGCAAGGGCCTTCGTACCAGCCTGCGGCAGGACGCGGGCTTTGCGGAGGTATGCCGCTTCACACCCCCCCGCAGAAAGTACCCTTATAAATCAGCAAGTTGAAATGGTTTGGCGGGGGTGGCGGGGGTGGCGGGGGTAGTATCTTAAAAAATAGTAAGAGATGATTATTCAGGGCGCAGGCAGGGCAGGCGCAAAAAATGTTTCTCATTGGGGGCGGAGCGGGCGGAAATACCCCCGCGACCCCCGCAAGATCGACTTAAGGCATTGAAATCACATAGGACATTCTACGGGCCTACCTCCGCATACCCCCCGCAAGCAGCCCCGCGACCCCCGCAAACCCCTTCTTTTCAAGGCTGAACCGCAAAAGCAAAGGTCGGCTAACGCCGACCCTGCCAATTCATCAAGTCACTTCCCGTCCGAAACGGGAACCTTGCGCATCCTGAAAACCACGCCCTTGTTCTTCGTGTCCGGGAGTGCTTCGAAGTGCAGGTCGTATTCGCGCCCGTCTCCAGACCGCCCCCGATGCGGCTTGCGTGTCAGCTTCTCGAAACCGGGGCGAACGCGCGCGCCCGTCTTGTAGCAGCCGTCATAGTCGCTGTAGCCCCAGCTCTTGATCTGGATCGGGTCCGGCTTGTCGTCTCCCGGTTCGATCTTCGCCCGCTCTTCGCCGTTCAGAATGTCCACAAGGTTCACGGTCTTTTCACTATTGAACTTTGCAGTCCCGCCGGGGCGGAACTGGGTGCCGTCCGGGTAGTCTGCCAGAACGTCCATGAGGTGGTTTGTATTCTCCTGCGCGGCGTCAGCCGCCAGAGCCTTGGCGTCTTCCTGACCTTCGAGGAACCCGGTGAACCCGGCGGCTTCGAGAACGCCGCCCGTGACCTTTGCCCAGTCTTCGAAGGATGCCAGCGAGTGCGAGCTGCGCTGCATCCCCTGCGCCACCCAATTCTGAATCAGGGTCAGGCACGCGTGCACCAGTTCGGCACGGTGCGTATCCACCCACTTGGACACGTCTTCATGAAGGAACCCGGTCCGCTTCTCAGGGGCTTCGACCTTGGCGTCCAGCGGAATGAAGATCGAACGGCGGAGCAATTCCTTGGACAGGGTGACGTTGTTGGCGGTGAACATGAAGATGGACCGGACGTCCACTTCAATGGTCTGCGTCTTCCCTAACACACGGGCCTGATACGTCCGGGCAGTCTGCGCCGATGCCAGATCGCCGGAATCCACCGAATGGTTGATGTTGTCGAAGACGATGTGAGTCGGATCGTTCTGCAAGAGAGCCGCAAGTGTCTTCGGAACCTCTTCCTTGTTCGACGGCAGAGTCGACTCGGGCGCAGGGACGCCGCTGCCGATGGTGGTCAAAAGCTTCACCAAGAGCGAGGCCCCCGTACCCGGCGCGGGCTTGGACAAAATCCAGCCCGGGGTCGGCCCGTCAATCATCTCACGCATGAAGGGCAAGAGGGTCAGGCCTACGGCATGGGTCACGGCGGGAACGGTTTCGCCGTCCAGCGCCGCCATGATTTCCTGCCGCGACAGGCCGCCCAAGGGAAAGTCTGCCAGCACATTGTCCACGATGAGCCGCTTGGCGTCCTGCACCTCTTCGGCAGTCGGATGCGGGCTCACGCCCGCCAGCTCCAAGTCATTGTCCAGATACATCTGCGATCCGGCATGATACCCGTTCGTCGTCACCAGCGCCCCGTCTGCTGCGAAAAAGGGCGTGTCCACGGCCCCGCGAAGGGGCAGGCAGAAGTCGCTCAGTTCGGATGAAAACAGGTCGTCTACAACGTCATAGGGTGGGTAGACATGCTGCATTTCACCTTCGCCCTTCAGCTTCTGAAACACCGTGACCCTGCCCAACGCGTGGCGCTTACCGGGGCGATCCAGCGACTTGATGCGCCCCCGGCGGACAATGGTCGGTTCTTCCATGTACTCGAACAAGAATGGGGTCTTTTCGTTCGCGGTACGGACGGCGTCAGCCGCGTACTGGGTCTGGTCCGGGGCGGGCGCGGTGGTCAGCATACCTTCCTGAACCTCGCCTGCCTGTGGCTTCCGGCTCGCCGCGTCCAGCTCCTTCCAGAAAACCTGGACTCTGCGCTTGTCGAGGTTGGTGTTCTTAACGATCACGGCGGTGACATTGGCCTTGGTCATTTCGTCCACACCGTCCCGCCAGAGCGCCTTGAAGAACTTCCGAATGTCGGCAGCCTTCGAGGCGGTGGTGACCCCTTCGGCGCGCTCTTCCGGCGTCTTGGTTTCGTCGCCAAGGTCGCCGGGAAGAGGTTCAAAAGGATTGTCTTCCCCGTCTGCGATGTACTCCCGTGCCTGTTCAATCCGGGTCTCTAGGTAGTCTTCCGAAGCGTAGCGTGTCTCCGCGCGGTCATCATCGCACTGGGCGGCAAGGATGGCATCCCGCAGGGTCTTGTGAAGCTCAGACGCCTCAGCGTCATGGCCGTGCACTGAGAACCACGAACAAGCTGCGCGATACACTGGGGAGTCGAAGCCAGCCCCACCTTCCTGATCGCCGATGGTCGCGAGAATATTTTCGAAGCCATGAGCATCGCTGACGCGAGCCTTGGCTTCGTCAGGGCGCCGGCCTGTCTTCGTACTAGACTTGTCGGACGTGGTGCGCGACTTTCTGACCGTCCGTGACTTCGTCGCGTTGAACGCTGCCTGCTCCCATGCCTCGGGGGCGCGAGCCACCTCACATTCCCAAGGCGCGCAACCGTCAGCCCAGCGATAGAAGCCGCCGCTCTTGTGCAGAGACGGTTCAACAATGATCTGTCCGCCGAACCCACGCACGTCGATCTTTTTGGCGACGATCGAGGCGGTATTGCGAATGTCGAGGTCGGTCCTGAAAAGAATGTGCTCGCCCTTGCCAGAGCCGCTCGCGGAGCGAACCGTATCGGGCAATGGTCCAAACTCTGCTTCGAGCCGCGCCAGTTCTTCCCTGCTGTCTGCGTCGAGCACCCAATATCCCTTAGGGATCACAAATGAGATGTTTCTGGGGTAGGTCGGCTTGTAGTAGGGTAGCTCCTTGCCCTTGTCCCCGCCGCTCTCAATGGGCGGATACTTCCCGTCACCACACCATGCCGCGATGACTGCAGCGTGATCCGAAGTCGCGCGAAGCTGCCACTGCGCCCCCAGCGGCACCTTGCCGTCCTTACCCTTACCGCAGGCATTGCCTTGATCGGAGAAGCTGTACGCGTCGGCGACGGCCCAGCCCATCTCCGCATACCAACACGCGTAGGCTAGCGACATGATGTTGTGATCGGTGGCGTCGGCGTAGTTCTCGTTGCTGCGACCGATCAGACTGCCTAGCGCTTCCTGCGCAGCGCCAATGTGCTCGGGGGGCAGGACGGCGGCTGCACGTGAGCGCGCGCGTGCAGCCCGTTCCGTGTGGTACGGACTCTGTCGGTGCGGTCGGTTGAAAAAATGCCTTCCGACCGGCAAACGGTCATCCGGGATATCTTTGGGGCGACCGTTTTCCAGATCGACGATATTTTCGCCCGCCGCTGCAAACGGGTTATCTTCGTCTACTGATACCTCTGCCTTTTGGTTAGTTACCATGGTCTCTTCTCCTTCTGAGCCTTAGCGTTTCATTGACGGCCTCCTTTCGAGTCCGGTTATGGCGCCGCCCCCGTGAGGGGGCAGGCAATGCTCCTGTGCGACGCTTTTGCGTCCAGTCGTGGTAGGCCCTTGGCGGGCGTCTATTTGGTCAGTCCGCCGGTTCCGGCGCGCCCAACATTTCCTGCACTTCTCCGCACAGCGCGCGCAGTCCATTGTCGCGCAAATCAGAGGCGGGCAGTTCCGCTACCTCCTTCATCGTGTTTGCCGCCAAAATCAGGTCGGCGTCGCGGTCGTTGCTCATTCGGTCGTTCCCTTCTTCGTCACTTTCGATGGGCGCAGACTACTCGGAGGGGCGGTTTTCGGCAACGTCGGTTCGCCATAAGTGATTGATGCATCTATATAATTCAGCTTGAAGCTGAATTTGCCCATTGCGCTTGAGGTGTCATGGCACCTCTTTTCTGCTTCAAGCTAAACTTCTGAGATGACGGAATGTTACAGTTTGTAACAATCAGGCTGCGAACGCTTCAGCTTCTTCCAGTTCCAGCCGTACCTGTGCTGCCAGTGCGTCGCGCGGGAACCGGATCGATTCCACCATCTCACGCGGCGCGGTGGCCCAATCGTCCGGCCCTTCCGCGTCGAAAGTGGGGCAGGCACCAAGGAGGCGCAGAGCGGCCTTCGCGGTATCCCGATCACCTCCCACCAGCCGCGCCACGTTGGCGACGCTGAAACCGAATTCAGGCCCGTTCGCGTGTTCGGTCAGGTGGTGGTCCAGCGCATCGGCAAGACGGAAGGCTTCGTGCAGGGCGAAAGCGCCGTCATCGCCGGTGAACTTGCTGACAAGCTCGCACAGAGCCAGCCGCCGCGCTGCATGGCGGTCCTGAGGTTCGTCGGTCACGTCGAGTGCGTCGCGCATGGCGAGGTAGAGCTTTGCGCGCTGCGGCGCAGTGAGGTCGATCATGGTACTTTTCCAGTTTGGGAGTGATGATTGGTCCGGCGCGAGACACAGAAGCCGCCGGTGATGCTTTCCGGAAGACCCGCCTAGGCGGCGATCTGGTCCCCGAACTCTTCGGCGAGAAGCAACGCAACGGCGCGCTCGATTGCACTCAGGTTGGCGCGGAAGCTTACATAGTCGGGGCACGCCATGCGGGCCGAGTGCCACAACTGGCGCCGCCGGAGCGCGCGTGCCTGTGCGATCTTGAACGCGCTGGGATCGAAGGTGTTAAGCGGCATCGCCGGTCCGCTCCCATTCTGCGATCTGGGCTGCGATCCGCTCAGCTTCCGCGGCGAAATCGGCCTCTGACCATTCCGCACGGATAGCCTCCGCCTTCGCCCAACGGGCCGCGCGCGCGTTCTTCCGCTCGGCACGTGCTCGACGCTCAGCGGGCGGAACGGCGTGATGGTTCGCGTTGCCCCAATTCGGTTCCGACGTAATTCCGGGGTCCGGTGCGCCAAGAATGTTATCGGCCATAGCGCCCACCGTCCGCCGCGTGGGCCTTGGCCCTGACCCGATTGCGCTTGCGATCCTCCGGCGTCAGCTCTTCCGCGCCCGTCTCTGCCATCTGCGCGCCGAACCGGCGGCGGATTTCATCATAGGCGCGGGCCGTCAGTACGTCGCCGGTCGGCAGGAAGCGGTGTCCGTGGGTGGTCTGGTGGAACAGCGCCCACCATGCGCCGCCATGGTCGCGGCGGATGATGGACTCAATCTGGTCAATGGTCATCACAGCACCTCACACAATACCGTGGCGGCGAGCGTAGTTCATACGTTGGACGGGCGAGAGACCGGCCAGAACAGCGGCGTGTTCATTCATGGTCATAGTGTTGGCGACGTCCTCGCGCGGCTTCGTCAGGCCACGTTCGCGGGCGTAGTTCATCTTCTCCACCCGTGACATGTTCGCGGTGTCGCTTTGAATCTTCGTCACCTCTGCTTCCTTCACCTCAGCCGCGATGAGCTGATTTGAAATCGACGGCTCTTCCCTGAGCCCGTCGAGTGCGGCGGACAGGTCCAGCTCAACATCGCCCCCGGAAAGGACATGGTCACGGACCTGCGGAAGATTTGCGATCATGGCGGGGTCCACCTCAATCGTCGTTCGCGCAGCGAATGCCGCGCCGATCTGCCCAACGGCGCGTGTGAAATTGGCTCGGTCGTCTTCGGAGAGGTGGGGGAGAAGTTCCTCAATGGTGCTCATGTCAAGCTGCCTCGTATTGTTCGGAAGGGTTCACGGCCCAGAGGGGCTTGGCAAAGGAATGCCAACCGGCATCGGTGACCGGCAATTCATCAGTCTCGCCGCTCAGGATGAAACGGACGAATCCCGGGTGGATAATGGTGATCTGTGCCAGCCGGTTGATGCCACTCAGGCCAGCTCCGACTGCCGCACCGCGTATTGCCTTCGTAACGGCTCGCGCCCGCTCGATCTCTTCGCCCCTCAGTGACGCGTAGAAGGCCTCGCTACGGTTCACCGCGTCGCCGTCCAACCAAAGGCCATCATCGCCGTGCTGGGTGCGGACTTCAGTGTCATGAGCCACCAGCGCAGAAAGGTCATCGGAGTGCAGCCCGCGGGCGCGACGTGCGCGCAGACGCGCGACGATCTCAGGGAGGGCATAGGTACGCCCGCGCGGGTCACAACTGGACCAAACGAAGGTAGGGTAAGGGTCGGATAGCCACCTAAAGGTGGACTGGTCGGAGACGCTTAAAATAGCGCAAATATCGGAGCTGCGCACAGTTGCGCTGTTGGGATTCATAGCTGTTCCCTCCTGTCTGAGCAGGATGAATGTGGGGAAGAAACGTCTGGTCTCGCTTGAGGCCTGAGGCGGCGCGCGCCGCTGGACGTCTTGATATGTCGTGTATGAACGATTTTACTTGACAAGTCAAGAAATATGAAAAACGGGTCACGCCGTCGATTCGCAGCAATAAATGAGTAAGCATGTAAACAACCCGCTTCCGCGGGCGCGCGTGCAAGAAGAAGGCCCGCCGAAGAGGGCGGGCCATCGTGAGGCAAAGAGAGCAGGGGGGTCACCAGTAGGTGATTGCGTCGAGGGCTTGTTTCATCGTTGCGCGCCCGTGGGCCGTCTCGCCAAAGGGTGTCTTGTAGTGTCGCAGCTTACCTTGGCCGACTACATGCCCAATGATGCCTCGGATCACGTCATCGGTCATGCCGTCTTGCCGCTGCAGCCGATCAACTAGTGTGTCCTTGAGGCTGTAGAGCACATGTCTGTCGTTCGTGAGTCCAGCATGGCGGATCACCTTCGTGAAGTTGTCCGACATGGTTACGGCGATGGTTTTGGACTGACTGTCACGCTCAAAGCCGCCGTTGGCGAGGAATTCGGGAAGGTCTGAGATGTTTGTCGAAATCGGCAGCTTCCGCGCGGTGGTCTTTGTCCTGAGTATCGTCAAGATTCCGTTCTCGACGTCCGCCGCCGTCAGGCGGAACACTTCGGCTGGGCGCAAGCCTGTGTAGAGCATGACCCGCACGGCCATCAGAAACGCCCTGCGGCGTTCGGGTTTAATGCGACTGGTGCTCTTTGGTCCCCATGCTTCGCACAGCGCTTGCCAGACGCACTTCATTTCAACGTCATTGAAGGCCTGCCATCGCGAGTCTTCGACGGTCGTGACGCGCTTGGAGAGGCGCACCCGAGGAAACTGAAGGTCGGCCAACTCGTCATACTCATCCGCTGCCCACCGCCAGAGGGCCTTGAGCGGCGCGAAATGCTTTTCGACGGTTTGGACGCTCACGCCGGGGTCCGCATCGAGCTTGTCTCGATGTAGTCTGAGGCGGTCTCTGTCGTAGTGGGGCAGGGCGTGGTCGCCCCCGCAGTTGTCGATGAGGCGCCGGACCATCTGTCGATATGAGCGGGCGGTGTTCGGGCGTAGAGCCTGAACCTTGATGTATCGCTCCATGAGCGCGGAGACACGCATTTCCGGTGCGCCTTGGTCGGGCAGCGGCGCCAGTTCCTCCAGTCGCTGTGCGAGCATTGCCTTGTAAGCATCGTACTGCATCCGCGCGACTGGATCGGACGGTGGCGGAAGGCGCATGACGGCTCCGCCCTCAGCGCGGCTGTCGTCCCCGAAAGCCAGCGCCTGAGTGATCGAGAGCTGGGCATACTCCTTGGGCTCACCTCGGGCGCTACGAAGGACCGTTGGGATGCGCTGCCACATCGCGCCAAGGATATCTTCGACCGTACCCTCTTCGCCTTCGATGGCCTCAGGCGCCCCGTGATGCTCTAGTTCCGCTATGCGGGCTGAGGTGCGGCCAGTGGCTTGGCTGACGATCTCGCATTCCGATGTTTCAGGATTGCGCAGGCGCGAAATGGTGGCGTCATGCTCTCTGCGAAGATCGGCAGCGCGCATCACTGCTTGATCGTAGTCGCGGCCAAGCGAGAGGTTCCAGAGTCGTTTTCGGAGTGCTGTTTGGCAGTCGTCTGGGACCCTGCGATTGTACCTGTACAGACCGTCTTTGGTGCGGGTCACATACCGTGCTTTCTCAACTCTTCCCACGCTGTCCTCACTGCCGAAAAACACGAAATGTATAGCAGGCAAGGGAAAATTGTATAGCAAAATCGCCTCTCATGAACGCTCAAGCAAGGTATAAGTCATGAAAATATGGCGATTTTCTCATTAAGGAGTGGTTCGAGTCTCTCATCACCCACCATTCCATCTCCTTGAAGGCAAAGAAAACCCTTGGATTTCAGGGTGTCAGGCCGTTTCAAGGTTGCAACCGGCGGAGCGATGGCCGGCGCGGTTCGTCACCTGGTCAACAGATCCGGGCGGTTTCATGCCCGGCTTGTGGTTCCGAAAGATCTGCGAAAGATCGTGGGCAAGACTGGGCGGTGACTGCCGACAGGCCTTGACGCTGTTGCCCGGTGCGGTTGCTCGGCTTCGGCACAAGACAGCCCAGGCTGGGCAGAAGGCCGGGAGGGCGGCTCGCTTGTGTCCCGAGCCCGCTACAGGGGCGTGGAGGCCAGCGGTTTCGCGGTCACTCACTCTGAACCCAGGGGCCGCCGGCCTGGACAGGGACCCATCGTGACATCGGATGACTGGCGCTCCGCGAGGGAGCGAAGGCCCTCTAGGCGCCGACAGTGGTTGCGGCCGGGCCGTCGACGATCATCATCGGGCAGCCTTGCGAGCAGCGCTCGACGCGGCTGTCGATGCCATAGAGTTGCCGGATCATGGCCGGCGTCAGCACCTCGAGCGTCGGGCCCGTCACGACCACGCGTCCGCAGGCCAGGGCCAGGGTCGTCGTGCAGGACCGCATCACCTGGTTGAGGTCGTGCAGGGCGAGGATCATGACGGCGCCGGTCTCCCGCGCGTAGCGCCGCAGCGCCTCGAGGATCTCGTATTGCCGGTAGAGGTCGAGCGCCGAGGTCGGCTCGTCCATCAGGACCACCTTGGGACGCGTCACGAGGGTCTGCGCGATGGAAACCGCCTGTCGCTGTCCGCCCGAAAGCTCGGGCAGCTGGCGCTCGGAGAGGTGGGCGATGCCGAAGCGGTCCAGGACATCGTCGACGGCGGCGAGTTCGCGTGCCGAGAGCCGCCAGCCGCCGCCGCCTTGCTTCAGCGCGAGGATGATGGATTCGTAGACCGTGAGGGCCGCGCTCATGGCGGTATCCTGCGGCATGTAGCGCAGATCGGCCTGCTCGGCGCCCCGGATGTGCACGGTTCCCGCCCCGCGCAGCTGGCCCGCGATGCGCCGGAAGAGGGTGGACTTGCCCGCCGCGTTGGCCCCGACCAGTGCAGTCAGGGCGCCGCCCTCGATGGGCGGGGTGGAGGAGTTCGAGAGGATCTCGCGGCGGCCATAGCGCGCGCCGACCTGATCCAGCGCGAGACTTACCATGCCTTGCGTCCTTTCGTCAGGATGAGCGCCGCGAAGAAGGGCACGCCCACCAGCGCGGTGATGATGCCGATGGGCAGCACGGCGCCGGGCAGGATCGCCTTGGACAGCACCGAGGTCGCCGAGAGGATCACGGCACCGGACAGCATCGCGCCGGGCAGGAAGAACCGCTGGTCCTCGCCGAGGAGCAGCCGCGCCACGTGGGGGCCGACGATGCCGATGAAGCCGATGGTGCCGACGAAGGACACCGGGACGGCTGCCAGCAGCGACACCAGCAGCAGCGCTTCGAGCCGCAGGCGCTTGACCGGCACCCCCATGGCGGCGGCCCGGGTTTCCCCGAGGCGGATCGCCGTCAGCGCCCAGGCCCTGCGCATGAAGAGCGGGGTGCAGACCACGAGGATCGCGGCGGTGATGGCGACCTTGCCCCATGTCGCCTTGGCGAGGCTGCCCATGGTCCAGAAGACCACGGCCGACAGCGCCTGCTCGGAGGCGAAGTATTGCAGCAGTGCGAGCGCCGCGTTGAAGCTGAAGACCAGGGCGATGC
Source organism: Salipiger mucosus DSM 16094 (assembly GCF_000442255.1). Classification (GTDB taxonomy): domain Bacteria; phylum Pseudomonadota; class Alphaproteobacteria; order Rhodobacterales; family Rhodobacteraceae; genus Salipiger; species Salipiger mucosus. The sequence continues at coordinate 188,633 of NZ_KE557276.1, forward strand.
CCAGGAGCACGATGGTCTCGACGGTCACGCCGCGCAGGGTCGAGAGGCCGAAGATCAGCAGCGATGCGGCCATCGCCATGGCGAAGGCGTTGATCGGCACCATGAGCCCGACCGCCGCGGGAAAGACGGCGACGCCCAGCACCATTGCCATTGCCGCGCCGAAGCTGGCGGCCGCCGAAAGGCCGAGCGTGAAGGGGCTGGCCAGCGGATTGGCGAGGATCGTCTGCATCTGTGCGCCGGCGAGCGACAGGCTGGCGCCGACGGTGACCGCGAGCAGGGCCATCGGCATCCGGATGTCCCAGACCACGACGCGCATCTGCAGCTCGGCCGCGCCCGGCGCGAAGATCGTGCGCAGCACGTCGGGCAGGGCATAGCGGGCCGGGCCCAGCGAGACATCGACCGCGACCGAGAGCACCAGCAGGGCCGCCAGCCCCGCGAGGATCGTCAGCCGTCTTGCGACGAGGCCGCGATAGCTGCCGGCGTGGTCGGTGGCGGCGAAGGCGGTCGTGGTTGCGCTCGAGATGCTCGACATGCGGTGCCCCGTGCGAGGGGCGGCCGGGGACGGCCGCCCGCGGGTTTCAGTTGGTCTCGGTGCCCTTGAGCGACACCCAGTAGCCGGGGCGGTAGTCGACCGGCAGGAAGCGGCTGTGCAGCTCTTTCAGCGTCGCCTCGGCGTCGAGATCGGGGAAGAGGTCGGGGTGCAGCCAGCTTGCCAGCTGCTGGACCGCGACGAAGCTGTAGGGGCTGTTGTAGAACTGGTGCCAGATCGCGTGGACCTGGCCCTGTTCGACCGCCTCGACGCCGGTGAAGGCCGGGCGATCCATGAGCGCGGCGAGCTTGCGGCGGGCCTCGTCCTCGTCGGCGCCGGGACCCACGCCGACCCAGTCGCCGCCGGGCACGTAGGCCTCCCAGTTGCCGCCCGTCGCGATGATCTGCTCGGGGTCCGAGGCGATGACCTGCTCGGCGTTGACGGTGCCGAAGGTGCCGGCGATGAACTCGGAGGCCATGTTCCGGCCGCCCGCCAGTTCGACGAAGCGGCCGAAGTTGCCCTCGCCGAAGGACATGCAGCATTCCTCGGAGTATCCGGCGGCGCGCTCGACGAAGGTCAGCGGCCGGTCGAGGTCGTCCTGCGCCTCGATGACCTCGGTCACGCGCGCCATCTGCGCGTCGTAGAAGGCGTTGAATGCCTCGGCGCGGTCCTCTTCGCCGAAGAGCGTGCCGATGATCTGCATGGATTTCGGGGTGTGCTCGAAGGGCTTCTCGCGGAAGTCCACGTAGACGATCGGGATGCCGACCTTGGCCAGCTTTTCCTCGTAGCCCGCTTCCTCGGTGGCCTGCTTGGACTCGAGGTTCATGATCAGCACGTCGGGGTCGAGCGACACCGCCTGCTCGATGTCGAAGGTGCCGTCCTTGAAGCCCCCGAAGGTCGGGATCTCGGTCAGCTGCGGGAACTTCCCGGCGTAGGCCTCGTAGCTTGCGGGCGAGGCCTGGCGGAAGTCGTCCCGCCAGCCGACGACGCGGCCGAAGGGGTCGTCGCCGTCGAGGACCGCGGTGAAGAAGACCTGCCGTCCTTCGCCGAGGATCACGCGCTCCACCGGTGCATCGACAGTGACCTCGCGACCGGCGATGTCGGTCAGGGTGATCGGGTCTGCTTGCACTTGGCTGGCTGCGAGAAGGCTCAGCGCGGATGCGCCGAGCAGGGCACGAACGGTCATTTGGGGAACCTCGTCATGGTCAGATGCCGTAGCCGTAAGGTGCCCGACAATTTCAGTCAACAATCAAAGTTGACAAAAACACTCGTGAGGGTGACATGGCCTCACGCAACGCCCCGGGATGCCTGATGACCTCCACTCTCCCCTCGAACCGAGACCTGCGCGACGAGATCCGCGACTACTGGTCCGACCGTGCCGCGACCTTCGACGACGACCCCGGCCACAAGATCGGGGAGGGGGCCGAGATGCGGGCATGGCGGGCGTTGTTCCTGCGACACCTGGGGAGGGCGCAGGGCCGGCGGCTTCTCGACCTTGCATCGGGGACCGGGGAGATCGCCCGGCTGTGCCGCGACATGGGCTTCGCGGTGACGGGCCTCGACTGGGCCGAACCGATGCTCGAACGTGCGCGCGCGAAGCTGCCGGGGGTCACCTTCCTGCAGGCGGATGCCGAACGCACGATGCTGCGCCCGGACAGCGTGGACGTGATCGTCACGCGGCATCTCGTCTGGACGCTTGTCGACCCCGAGGCGGCCTTCGCGGAGTGGCGGCGCATCCTCGCGCCCGGTGGGAGGCTGCTGCTGGTCGATGGCGACTTCGTCTCCAGGGGCTGGCTGGCGCGCGCCCTCGGGCGGCTGGGGCGCCCGGCGCCGCATGGTGCCATGTCGCGGCACGAGGAGATCCTCTCGCAGGTCTACTTCTCGGGCGGTGCACGGGCCGAGCGGGTGGCGGCGATGCTCGTCGATGCCGGGTTCGAGGATGTCCGCGTCGACACCCGTCTCGGCGGCATCCACCGCGCGCAGGCAACGCAGCTGGGGTGGCGCAAGTCGCTGCTGCGACGGTCCGAGCATCGCTATGCGATCTGCGCGCGCGTGCCGGGCTGAAAGGCGAAAGGCAGCCGTGCAGGTGTGTCCTTCGCGTTGATGGCGGTGACCGGGGTGGTCGTGACGCTGTGCGGTCTGTGATCCGCGAACCGGGCTCAGGACATGGCTGAGTGCTCGATCCCGGTGACGGTGGCTCGACGTTCTGCCGGGAGCCGCCGTCAATTCAGGGTGCGACTCGAAGTCCTGGAAATATCGCGCCTTGGCGTTGCGGATGCATTCTGGTGCCCCCATGACCCTGCGTTCGAAATCTCCTCTTGCGCGATACTGACCGGCCGGTCTCTCGAGAGATCCTTTTCTACAGCTTCACCCGGCGCAGGCGCAGCGCGTTGGTGATGACCGAGACGGAGGACAGGCTCATCGCCGCCGCCGCGATCATGGGCGACAAGAGCAATCCGATGAACGGGTAGAGGATGCCCGCCGCGACGGGCACGCCGGCGGCGTTGTAGGCAAAGGCGAAGAAGAGATTCTCCTGGATGTTGCGCAGCGTCGCGGTGGCCAGCTTGCGGGCGCGGACGATGCCGACGAGATCACCGCCGAGTAGCGTGATCCCCGCGCTCTCGACCGCCACGTCGGCGCCGGTGCCCATGGCGATGCCGACGTCCGCCGCTGCGAGGGCAGGGGCGTCGTTCACGCCGTCGCCCGCCATGGCGATGTAGGCGCCCTGCGCGCGCAGCTCCTCGACCAACGCCTTCTTGTCCTGGGGCAGGACGCCGGCGCGCACATCGTCGATGCCGAGATGGCGCGCGACGGCCTCGGCGGTGCGCTGGTTGTCGCCGGTCGCCATGATGACCCGCAGGCCGAGCGCGTGCAGGTCGCGGATGGCGCCTTCGGTCGTCTCCTTGATCGGGTCGGCCACGGCCACCGAGGCCGACGAGGGTGCCCTCCACCGCCACATACATCGCCGTCTTGCCGTCCGCGCGCAGGGCGTCGGCGCTGTCCTCGGCGGAGGCGGCGTCGATCTTCAGCGCCTCCATGAGCGCGCGGTTGCCGAGGGCCACGTCCCGGCCGGACACGCGGCCGGTCACGCCCTTGCCGGTGACCGCGTCGAAGTCGGTGACGTCGCGCCGTTCGGCGTTGCGCTCCCGTGCGCCCTGCACGATCGCTTCGGCCAAGGGATGTTCCGAGCCGCGCTCGAGGGCCGCGGCGAGGGCGAGCACCTCGGCCTCGTCGGTCTGCCCGAGCGCGACCACGTCGGTCAGACTGGGCTTGCCCATGGTCAGCGTGCCGGTCTTGTCGACGATCACGGTGTCGACCCGCGCCATGCGCTCGAGCGCCTCGGCGTCCTTGATGAGCACGCCCGCCTGCGCGCCGCGCCCGGCGGCGGTGGTGATCGAGATCGGCGTCGCGAGCCCGAGCGCGCAGGGACAGGCGATGATGAGAACCGAGACCGCCGAGGCGATGGCGAAGGCGAGGGCCGGCTCCGGACCGAAAGCCAGCCAGGTGAAGAAGGCGAGCACCGCGATGCCGACCACCGTGGGCACGAAGATCGCGGACACGCGGTCGGCGAGGGCCTGGATCGGCGCGCGCGACCGGCGGGCGCCCGCGACCATGTCGACGATCTGGGACAGCACGGTGTCGGCGCCCACCTGCGTCGCGCGGATCGCCAGCGTGCCGTTCCTGTTGATCGTGCCGCCGGTGACGCGGTCGCCCTCGGTCTTCTCGACCGGGACCGGCTCGCCCGTGATCATGCTTTCGTCGACCGAGGAGCGGCCCTCGGCCACCTCGGCATCCACGGGGATGCTGTCGCCGGGGCGGACGCGCAGCATGTCGCCCGCGACCACGTTCTCGAGCGGGGCATCGTATTCGGTCCCGTCCGGCAGGATCCGCCGCGCGGTCTTGGGGGCGAGGTCCAGCAGCGCGCGGATCGCGTCGCCGGTGCGCTCGCGGGCGCGCAGCTCGAGCACCTGGCCCACGAGGATCAGCGCGACGATCACGACGGAGGCCTCGAAATAGGTGCCGACGCCTTCGCCCATCCGGTAATCCTCGGGGAAGACGCCGGGCAGGAAGGTGGCGAAGAGCGAGTAGACATAGGCCGCGCCGACGCCGAGCGAGATCAGCGTCCACATGTTCGGCGACATGTTGCGGAACGAGTCGAGACCGCGCCTGAAGAACGGCAGCGCCGCCCAGAGGACGATGGGCGTGGCCAGCAGGAACTCGATGTAGGTGGCGATGCGGTGGCCGAGCCAGTCGCGCACCGGCAGGCCCACCAGCTCGCCCATGGTCAGGATGATGAGCGGCACGGCCGCCGCCGCGCTGATCCACATGCGGCGGGTGAAGTCGGTCAGCTCCTCGGAGGGCGCGTCGGTGGGCACCATGGGCTCCAGCGCCATGCCGCAGATCGGACAGGCGCCGGGCTCGTCGCGCACGATCTCGGGGTGCATCGGGCAGGTCCACTGCGTGCCCGGCTGGACCTGCTGCCCGGCCTCGTCGGCGTTGCCCGAGGCGTAGAACCACGGGTCGGCCTTGAACTTTTCCTCGCAGCCCTCGGAGCAGAAGTGAAAGGTCTCGCCGCCGAACGCCTGCGTCCGGGTGTCGCCGGTCACCTCGACGGTCATGCCGCAGACCGGGTCCGTGGCGGTCTGCGCGCCTTCGGAGATATGCGCGTCGTGGTCGCGGTGAGAGTGATGGTGGTGGTGTTTCGCGTGTTCGGACATGACCGTCTCCTTCTCACACGACATCACATAGGGCTTCCAGTCACTGGAGGGTCAAGGGCTTGTTGACGACGACGTTCGGCGGTCGTCGCGAGCGGCCGCACGTGGTGGCCCGGCTTCGCGGGGCAAGGGGCCGACGCACGCGGATTGTTGCGGACGTGAGTTGACAGCCGCGTGCCGGTGGCGCGACATGGGCGTCATGCACAGGTGGCTCAAAGCATCCCTGGAGGGTGTCCTCCTTCTGTTCGCGTTCGTCGTGCTCGTCGGGCTGACGGCGGAGCGGGCGGATGCGCATGTCGCCCGGGCCGATGCGGCCTCGGTCGAGCTGGCCGTGCACGGCGACGGAGCGGGCGCCGACCCGTGCTGCCACGAAGACCTGTCCTGCGTCTGGAAACTCGTGATGGCCGCGCCCGACATTGGCGCCGCGCCGGACACGCCGGGCGATGGCCGGCTGGCGCTCGAGCCGGTGATTCATCGGTCGCTGCATCTCCGGACCGATCCTCCGCCTCCGCGAACCTGATCCGCCGGGCCCTCAGGGGCCGGACCAAAGGATCTGGATTCAAGGAGAAAGACATGACCATACGCAGCGTTATGCTGGGCGGCGCACTCGTCGCCGGAACCGTCGCGGGCGCCTGGGCCCATTCGGGCGCCGAGGGCGTCGTCAAGGACCGCATGGACGCCATGAAGGCCATGCAGGACGCCGTGAAGACCATCACGCCGATGATGTCGGGGCAGGCGGACTACGATGCCGCCGCCGTCCGCGAGGCGGCGGACGTGATCGAGGCGCGGGCCGGTAAGGAGCTGACCGAGCTGTTCCCCGAGGGCTCGATCGAGGGGCCCTCCGAGGCGCTGCCGGCGATCTGGCAGGACACGGAGCGCTTCCGGACGCTGGCCGCGCGGCTGAAGACGGCCGCCGAGGGGCTGGGCCTTGCCTCGGAGAACGGCCAGCATGGTGCCGGGAGCATGATGGGCGACCAGGGCGGCATGATGGGCGGCGCGCAGGCCGCGGATATGCCGATGGCCGATGCCATGGATGCCGAGGCGCTGGGCCAGATGCCCGCCGACGGGGCCTTCACCATGATGACGCAAGTCTGCTCGGCCTGCCACGACAGGTTCCGCGAGGAAGACTGAGGTGAGCCGCCTGCATGCAGTCACGCTCGCCGCCGCCGGACTGGCGGTGGCGGGCACCGCCGCGCTCGCGTTCTGGCCGATCGGTGAACCGGTCGACCTTGCCGGGATCGAGGGCGATGCCGAGCGCGGGGCCTACCTCGCGCGGGCCGGGGGGTGCATCGCCTGCCACTCGGACCCCGGTTCGGGCAAGCCCGCGCTCTCCGGGGGCGCGCCGATCCGCACCGGCTTCGGCACTTTCGTGCCGCCCAACCTGACGACCCACGAGGCGGCGGGTCTTGGCGGCTGGGACGTCTCGGATTTCGCCCGGGCGGTGCGGCAGGGCATCTCGCCCGAGGGCGAGGCCTATTACCCGGCCTTTCCCCATCCGTTCTACGCAAAGCTGTCCGACCGCGACGTCGCCGACCTCTGGGCGGCCTTCCGGACGGTGCCGCCGCATGGCGTGCCGGCTCCGCCGCACGAGGTCGCGTTCCCGTTCAACCTGCGCTTCGGGCTGAAGCTCTGGCGCGCGGCCTTCGGCGATGCGCCTTCGGTGGCGGAGGACCCCACGCGGTCGGAGGCCTGGAACCGGGGGCGCTGGCTGGTCAACGGGCTGGCCCATTGCGGCGCCTGCCACACCGACCGGAACGCGCTGGGCGGGCGGATCGCGGAGCGGCGGCTGGCCGGAAGCGACGATCTGCCCGGGGGCGGAAAGGCGCCGCCGATCACGCCGGAAGCGCTGAAGGAAGACGGCTGGACCGTCTCCTCGCTGAGCTTCGCGCTCAAGTCGGGGGTCATGCCGGACGGCGACACCTTCGGCGGCGGCATGGGCGAGGTGGTGCAGGAGGGCACAGCCTGGCTGCGCCCCGAGGACCGCGAGGCCATGGCCCGCTTCCTGCTCGACGACGAGGCGGCCGGCGACGGCAGCTGAGCCGCCGGTCCGAAAGACAAGAAATGTACGAGATGACACAATGAAAACGACACCGATCATCCTTGCAGCAGTGGCCCTTGCCGCGGCCGCTGGCGCCTATTTCTATGTCGGCAGCGCGTCCGAACCCGCGCCCGAGGCACGGACCGAGACCGCCTCGGCCCCGGCCGAGGGCGCGCCCATCGTCGAGGTCGATCTGCCCGCCGAGCTGTCGTCGCAGGCGCGCGTCGGCAAGCAGGCCTTCGACGCCGTCTGCGCCGCCTGCCACGGCGAGAACGCCGTGGGGCGGCAGGGCATGGGGCCGCCGCTGGTGCACAAGATCTACGAGCCCTCGCACCACGGCGACATGGCCTTCCAGGTGGCCGTGAGCAATGGCGTGCGGGCGCACCACTGGCGGTTCGGCAACATGCCTCCGCAGGAGGGGCTGACGCGGGGCGACGTCACCGCGATCACCGCCTACGTGCGGGAACTGCAGCGCGAGAACGGGATCAACTGAGATGAGCCGGACATTCAACGGGGGCGGTCGGTTCCGCCCGACGCGGCGCGACGTGCTGGCGGGGGCGGCCTCGGTCGCGGCGGCGCCGCTGCTGGCCCGCGCGGCCCCGTCGCCGGCGCCGCTCGAGGCGCGTCCCGGCAAGGTGCAGCTTGCGCCCGAAGGCTATGACGCGACCGAGGTCTGGGGCTATGGCGGCACGGCGCCGGGGCCGGTGCTTCGGGCTCCGCAGGGCGGTCGGCTGGAGCGGCGGCTGGTGAACGGCCTGCCGCAGGCGACCACGATCCACTGGCACGGCATCCGCATCGACAACGCCATGGACGGCGTGCCGGGCCTCACGCAGGAGGCGGTGCCGCCGGGGGCGCAGTTCGACTACGCCTTCGACCTGCCGGACGCGGGCACCTACTGGTATCATGCGCATGAACGCTCGACCGAGCAGGTGGCGCGCGGGCTGCACGGCGCGCTGATCGTCGAGGAGCCCGAGACACCGGACGTCGATCGCGACGAGGTGCTGGTGCTGGACGACTGGCTGGTCTCGCCCGAGACCGCGCAGCTGGATCCCGAATTCGAGTCGATGCACGACCGCAGCCACGCCGGGCGGCGCGGCAACCTCATCACCACGAACGGCGCCTTCGCCTGGCAGGCCGAGGTGCGGCGCCACGAGCGGCTGCGCCTGCGGCTCATCAATGCCTCCAACGCGCGGATCTTCGTGCTGTCTGTGCAGGGGCTCGAGGGATGGGTCATGGCGCAGGACGGCATGCCGCTCGAAGCGCCGGAGCCGCTCCCGCGCGAGATCGTTCTGGCCCCGGCGCAGCGCGTCGACCTCTTTGTCGACGTGGTGGCCGAGCCGGGCGCACAGGCGGGTCTGCTGCGGTTGGACGACGACGATACGTTCCGGCCGCAGGCCGTCTTCTCCGTGAGCGGTGCGGCGGGGGCATCCCGCCGCGAGCCTCCGCGGGCGCTGCCGCCGAACCCCCGGCAGGCGAAGCCCGACTTGGAGGGCGCGCGCCGGCTCACGCTCAACATGGAGGGCGGGGCCATGGGCGGCTTGCAGCAGGCCGTGTACGAGGGCGAGCGGCTCGGCTTCCGCGATCTCGCGCGGCGCAACCTGTTCTGGTCCTTCAACGGAACCGTCGGCATGACCGACGCGCCGCTGGCCGAGCTGGACCGGGGCGAGATGGTAACGCTGAAGATCGTCAACGACACGGCCTTTCCGCATGCCATGCACCTGCACGGGATGCACTTCCGGACAGTTGGCGCGGATGGCACGCAGGGGCCGATGCGCGACACGGTCCTCAGCGTCCCGGGCGAGCCGGTGACGCTGGCCTTCGTGGCGGACAACCCGGGCGACTGGCTGCTGCACTGTCACATGCTGGGCCATGCCGCCTCGGGCATGATGACCTGGGTGCGGGTCCGCGCCTGACCGGCGCGGATCACCCGGCGCAGGACCAGGTGCCGCGATAGGACGCGGTCGGGCCGGGTTCGAGCGTGAAGGTGAGTTCGCTGTCGGCGCGCCAGTCGGCGTCCTCGATCGGCGCCACCGCCATGCCGAACCCGTCCGAGGCGAAGGACGTCTCGCCCTCGGCGGGGTCGAGCGGAACGATCACGCCGTTGAGCTTCGCCACGGCGGCGCTGCCGTCGGCGGCGGCGATGAGGATCGGATCGGCGGCCGCGGTGCGGCGGAAGGCGCAGGTCTCGCCCTCGGGCAGGGCCTCGCCGGCCTGATCGGCCGTGAGGGGCGCGGGGTCGAGCCCGGCGAGCAGCGTGTTGTTCAGCGCGTCCTCGACCGTGCCGACCCTGGGCGCCGGGTCCTCGTATATCTCGCTCACCACGTTCCCTTCAGAGACATCGGCGATCAGTGCGCGCATCTCGGCGATCTCCTTCTGCTGGGCGCCGATGATTCCGTCGGCCAGCTTGCGCACGCGGGCGTCCTCGATCCCGGCGCGTTCGGAGGTCATCACGGCGATGGAATGGTGCGGGATCATCGCGCGCATGTAGCTGGCGCCGCCCACGGTGGCCTGGCTGCGCACCATCCAGAGCGACAGGGCGAAGACGATCACGCTGCCCGCGAAGATGGCGATGTTGACGGCGCGGCTGGAATACATCGCGGCCATGAAGCCCATCATGACAAAGGCCATGACGGCGCCCATCAGGACGGCCATGTAGGCACGCGTCTCGCTGTAGAAGAGATGCTCCCAGGCGTAGGTGTTGAGATACATCAGGACGAACATGACGATCGTTGATGTCAGGATCATCAGGGCGAAGCGGGTATAGGTCATTGCGGCGCCTCCTTCGTTGCGGATCACTGGCACAACGCCCCTCCCGCGCTGGAGGGTTGCAGGCATTGTCATGCGACCGATCCCGGCGCCGAAAGCGGCGGTGTCCGGGGCCACGGTTCAACGGCGGGGCGACTGCATCAAAGGCGGGCCGAGCGCGCAGGGTGTGCGCACCGGGCGTTGAAGGGCCGGGATCAAGAAATCGGCCGGAGACTCGCGGTGATCAGCCCGGCTTGCCGGATACCGCGTCGCGCCGGGAGAGTGCAGGAGCGGGCCTTGAACGGCGGGAGAGCGCTGTCCTGGTCGCGAGGTCGGCGACCCTGACACCGGGACAGTCGGCGCTCACCCGGTGTGCTCCTGGTTTCGGGTTCGTTCGGCATGTCCTTGCCTTGCCTTCCGGTCGCCGCGCAGGGCCATCAGCACGAGGGGCACCGCGGTCAGCAGCCCGAGGCCGAGGACGATCCATTCTGCCGTGCCGAATTCGCCCTCCATGGCAACACTGCCGAAGTGCGCGAGCACGAAGCTGGCCGGCAGGATCCCGGCCAGGGTGGCCAGCGCGAAGCGCCAGAAGTGCAGGCGGCTCAGCCCGGCGGCGTAGCTCATCGCGTCGAAGGACACGAAGGGCAGCAGGCGGCTGACGAAGACGGTCAGCGTCAGCGCGTTCTGCGAGCCGAGCAGGCCGTAGTCGCGCTTGTCCCCGAGCATGCGCTCGACCGCGCCGCGGCCGGCCCCGCGCGCGATGAGAAAGGCCGAGACCGCGCCGAGCTCGGAGCCGAGCGCGACATAGGCCGCACCCGCGTAATGTCCGTAGGCCGCCCCGGCGGCGAGCGCGATCGGCGCACTGGGCAGCGGGCTGGCCACAACGGCCGCCGTCATCAGGCCGATCACGGCAAGCGGCCCCCATGGCCCGGCGCCCGCGACCCAGCGGGCGGCGGTCTCACGGTCGAGGCCATCGGGTGGCCAGCCGGTCAGCCAGGCCACGACAAACGCGGCCAGCAGCAGGACCCCGGCGCCCGCCGCGACGATCCTGAGTGTCCGCTTCCCCGTGGCTTTTGTCATTCGGTCTCGGCGCGTCGCCAGCTCCTCTGGCATACGGTGAAGAGGTAGGTGGCCGACCAGGTCAGGATCATGAAGCCGCCCAGGGATTGCAGCATGGTCACGATCCTGATGTCACCGGCGAGCTCGATCTGCGTGTAGCCCAGCGTGGTGAAGTTCACCCCGGTCAGGTAGATGAGGTCGGCCCATGCGCGGCTCGTAGGCGCCCATGCGAGGTCCCGAGCCATCGCGATCGTGGTGACCGATGTCGGCCAGGGCTGCTCCGGCGGTCAGCACGGTGATTGCGAGAATGCTTGCTGTTCGTGCCAGTGTCGGCACCGGGCATTTCGATCTCGTCGTTCTGGAGGTGATGATGCCCGGCGAGGAAGGTCTCTCGGCCTGCCGGAGGCTTGTGGCCGAGGGCGCGGAGCCGGTCATCATGCTGACGGCGCTCGGCGAGGACGTGGCCGAGCTTCCCTTGGCGGGACCGACCGAGGTGCGCGACCTGACCGGAGCCTTCAACCGCATGCAGGACCGCCTGACCCGCTTCGTGGGTGACCGGACGCGGATGCTGGCCGCGCTGGAGCATGACCGCCCTTGCGAGCCTTGCCGCCTCGACGGCCCTGGCCGATCCCGACGGCTCATGGGACGGGCACATGATGTGGGGCGGCGGCCATGGCGTCTTCGGCGGCCTGATGATGCTGGTCTTCTGGGGCGTGATCCTCGCCCTGATCGTGCTGGCTGTTCACTGGCTGCGTGACAACAGCGGCACCGGCGGCAAGTCCTCGGACGCGCTCGAAATCCTGCGTCAGCGTCTGGCGAAAGGCGAGATCGACGAAGAGGAATACCGTCGCCGCAAGGCCGCTCTCGACGAGTGAAGTCCCGGGCAAAACGTATTGGGGCGACAGGAGACCTCGCTACAGGGAAGAGTGCCGGAAAGAGGAGAGCCACGACAGGGTATCTTCTCTGGCGCTCCAGTCGGCTGCGAAGAATGACTCAGCGCCACGCCACCAGGCCCAGATGGCGAAACACCCGGTGGTCTCGGCCAGCGCGGCGAGCGGATAGACCAGCGCGACCGGCATCAGCCGCCCGGCCGGATGTGATCGGAGAGGCACTCTTCGTGATCGCGAAGCACCTCGAGAATGCGGCAGTCGGCCACCCGGTCGGCATTGCACTCGTTGATCATCCGTTGCAGCTCGACCCGGAGCGTCTCGAGCCGGGCGATCCGGGCCTCGACCTCGTGGAGCTGTTTCTGCGCCACCGCATCGACCTGCGCGCAGGATCGTTCGGGGCTGTCCGAGAGGTCCAGAAGTTCCCGAATGGCCTCGAGCGAAAAGCCGAGTTCGCGGGAATGGCGGATGAAGGCAAGGCGATCCAGCTCGACGGTCCCGTAGCGTCGCTGGCCGCCAGTCGTGCGGCCGGGTTCGGGCATCAGGCCGATCTGTTCGTAGTAGCGGATCGTCTGCACCTTGGTGCCCGTCCGTTTGGCGAGGGTGCCGATGGACAGCATGTCCCGTCTCCTCAAGCAGATCGGTTGACGTGCGCGCGTGGCCGAGGCCAGTGACCATGCCGCGCCCGGGGATGCGGCAATCCTTCCGGCAGGGCTTGAACCTACAGTCGCTGTAGATCCTATATCGTGACTCGACCGGGAATCGCAACGGAGAGTCATCATGGCGGACAGTGGCGCAGCACCGCGCGAGTGGCGTGTGACGGGAATGGATTGCGGATCCTGCACCGCGAAAGTGCGCGGCGCGGTCGAGCGCCTGCCCGGAGTCGCCGACGTCGATGTCGCGCTGATGGCCGAGCGCCTGCGGCTGACGCTGGACGAAGGCCAGACCTCGCCCGAGAGCGTCGAGAAGGCCGTGCGCGGGGTCGGCTTCGGAATCGCGCCAAAGGGGGCGAAGCCGGAGAAACCCAAGGGGGGCTTCGTGCTGCCGGACGGGGCGTTTCCAGAGGCGGGGAAGACGTCGGAGATCGGAGGCCGTGCAGAGGAAAGCACGGCACGGCACGCAGAGGCGCCATCCCCTTCCTGGTATCAGACCTCCAAAGGCCGACTGGTGCTAGGCACCGGTGCGCTGTTGGCGGCGGCCTGGGCGTCGCGCCTCGTGTTTCCCGCCGAGATCGCGCACTGGGCCTTCGTCCTTGCCACATTGATCGGCCTCGTGCCCGTCGCGCAGCGCGCCTTCGCCATGGCGCGCGCCCGGATGCCTTTCACCATCGAGATGCTGATGACGGTTGCCGCCGGTGGCGCGCTGGTGATCGGCGAGCCGGAAGAGGCCGCGCTGGTCGTCTTCCTCTTCGCCGTGGGCGAGTTGCTGGAAGGCATCTCGGCGGGCAAGGCGCGCGACAGCATCCGCGCGCTGTCGCAGCTTGTGCCCAAGACGGCGCGGCTCGAGGTGGGCGGCCGGACGCGGGAGGTTGCCGCCGAGACGCTCCAGGTGAGCCAGGTGGTGCAGGTCCGCCCCGGCGACCGCGTGCCCTGTGACGGCGAAGTGATCGACGGCACCTCCGGCGTCGACGAAAGCCCCGTGACCGGCGAGAGCGTCCCGAGCCTCAAGGCGCCCGGAGCCGAGGTCTTTGCAGGCTCGATCAACGTGGAGGCTCTGCTTCGCGTGCGGGTCGCGAAGGCGGCCGCGGACAACACCATCGCCCGCATCGTGCGACTGGTCGAAGACGCCGAGAGCGCACGGGCGCCGACCGAGCGGTTCATCGACCGGTTCAGCCGGGTCTACATGCCAGCCGTGGTGGGGGCCGCGTTGCTGGTGGCGGTGGTCCCGCCGCTGGCCTTCGGGTTGGCCTGGGGCGAATGGGTCTATCGCGCGCTGGCGCTCCTGCTGATCGGCTGCCCCTGCGCGCTGGTGATCTCGGTGCCGGCCTCGATCACGTCGGCGCTGTCCACCGGGGCGCGCAACGGCCTTCTGATGAAGGGCGGCGCGGTGGTCGAGGCGGCGGCCCGGACGACGCATGTCGCCTTCGACAAGACCGGGACGCTGACGCAGGGCAGGCCCCGGGTGACGGATGTCCTGGCGCTGAGCGGACGCGAAGACGACCTGATGGCGCTCGCCGCCGGGGTCGAGAGCGGTGCGAGCCATCCGCTCGGCCAGGCGATCTGTGCCGAGGCGGAGCGGCGGCGCGTGTCGGCGGCGGATGCCGTCGCCGGCCGCGCGCTGCCCGGACGGGGCGCGGAGGCATCCATCGGCGGCGCGACGGTCTGCGTGGGCTCGCCGCGGCTGGCAGACGAGCATGGCGCGATGACGGACGATCTCAGGGGGCGCGTGTCGGCGCTGGAAGCCGAGGGCAAGACCGTGGTGATCGTGCTGCGAGAGGATGTGGCCGAGGGCCTGATCGCGCTGCGGGACGAGCCGCGCGGGGACGCGGCAGAAGCCCTCGCGCAGCTGCGCGGCCTCGGTATTTCGTCGGTCATGCTGACCGGGGACAACCCGCGCACGGCGCAGGCCATCGCCGAGGGGCTGGGGATCGAGCACCGGTCCGGGCTGATGCCGGAAGACAAGGTGACGGCGATCCGGGAACTGACCGGGGATGCGCGCGTGATGATGGTCGGCGACGGGATCAACGACGCGCCCGCACTTGCCGCGGCGCATGTCGGCGTTGCCATGGGATCGGGCACCGATGTGGCGCTCGAGACGGCCGACGCGGCGATCCTGCGCAACCGCGTGACCGATGTGGCGGGCAAGGTCCGCCTCGCCCGCGCCACCATGGCGAACATCCGCCAGAACATCGCGATCGCGCTCGGGCTCAAGGCGGTCTTCCTCGTGACCACCGTGCTGGGCATCACCGGCCTCTGGATCGCGATCCTCGCCGACACCGGCGCCACAGTGCTCGTCACCATGAATGCCCTGCGACTGCTGTTCTTCCGGCCGTCCGGCGGGGCCGAAGTGGCGCATCCATCCAGGGGACTTGCCTACGAGGCAACGCGCGAGAGCGCATCCGCGACCCTGTGAAAAGGGGCCACCGATGATCCTCACCCGCAGGGGCCGATGTCTTCGGGGATGTCGATGTCGATCCCTTCGCCATCGATGACCACGGTCGTGGCGCCCGGGGTGGCCGCCGCTTTCAGGATGAACCGTGTCGAGTCCTCTGCACGCTGCGGCGTGATCCCCGCGATGCTCTCGACCTTGTCGCCCGGTGTTACGGCAATGGCGAACTCTCCGCTCGCCGTGCAGCCGACCGTGAGCAGTCGCCCCTCCGGAAGGTCACGGAACAGGGCTTCAAGGCCCGTCGCCTGCCAGGTTTCGACACGGCGCCATGCGCCTTGCACCGAGGCATGCTGCGGCGCTTCGGATGGATTGGCGGCTTCCTCGGGCTCGGCCCGTGCCGCCGCGGTGCCGGAATTCGACAGGGCCGCCAGTCGCTCGGCCCCCATCTGGCCGATTGCATCGCTGCAG
This sequence comes from Salipiger mucosus DSM 16094, assembly GCF_000442255.1. Classification (GTDB taxonomy): domain Bacteria; phylum Pseudomonadota; class Alphaproteobacteria; order Rhodobacterales; family Rhodobacteraceae; genus Salipiger; species Salipiger mucosus. The sequence continues at coordinate 204,122 of NZ_KE557276.1, forward strand.
ATGTTGTCCCCCTCGACCCATCCGGTCATGGCCGGTGCGGCCTCGTCGTAGGACTTGCTGCCGACATTGGGATTGTAGCGTTCGGGGACGCTGCGCCAGAATTGGATCAGAAAGACGGGCCGGCCTTCGGAGGACGGCGTTGTGTGGACAATGCAGCTGGCAAGGTAATCGGCGGCGTTGCCGCGGAAGGGTGCCTCGAGCGCCATGCCATTGCCGACCAGCGGCACGGTCTTGTCGCCCTGGGCCACCTTCGTGCCGCCCGCTCCGGACAGGGCGACGGACCAGACGGAGAAATCCACCGTGGTCACGAAGGACGGATCGAAACCTGCCCCCTGGCTGGGCCCGTAAAACCCGCCGAAATAACCGAGGTCGCTGTAATCGTGGAAATAGTAGATCCGGCCGATTTCGCTTGCGACCCGAGGGGGGAGCCCGCCGTCCTGTGTGTCCCGGGGCATCAGGGCGTCGTCGATATGGACCCCCGCCGCGACGGCGGCCCGGAACGCATCGGCCACGGGAAGGACCGCGCCGGCGCCATCGCCGGCGCGCGCGAGGAGCCCGACAAGGCCGTCCTCCGCATGAGCGACCGGCGCCCCGGCGCTGAGCGATGTGATGGCGGCATCGCGCAGGATCGGAAGCCCTGCGCTCTGACCCGAGGGGGCGACGGGGGCGATGGGCATCTCCCATCCGCCCAGGGCGTTCTGGGTCATGAAGGACAGGCCCTCGCCGCTTGCCGGATCGTATTGGCCGACAAGCGGCATCCGCGTCATGCGGAGGCTGCCTGCCTTGGCCATCATGTCCTCCGAGCTGACACCGGCGTCCACCAGGACGAGCGTGTCGTAGCCGGGCAGGGGGCGGGTGCCCGTGACCGGATGGCAGGCGCCCCGGTCCCAGATGCGGACACAGGCCCCGTCGAGGCCGGCCACGGAGGCGGCGGTCAGGTAGGTCAGGCTGCCGGCCGAGCCGCCGGTGACGGTGGCCGTGGCGGCCGGGGTGCCCTCGGGCGCCTCGATCATCGCCGCGAAGATGCCGAGTTCATACTCGGCCTGCGCGGCGGCAAGGCCCGGCAGCAGCGCGAGACCGATCGCGGAAAGATGCCTCACCGGACCGGTTCCAGGCGCGTTCCGTTCCATATCCAGATGACGTCGCAGACCTGTGCCGGGCCGCCGCAGGTGGCGCCCTGCGTGGTCGTCTTCAGCGCTTTCCTGCCAAAGGCCCGGTCCACCAGTTCCGGCCTGACGCCGAGCACCTGCTGACGGCCCTGGGTTTCGGTGAAGGCGATCTCGATCGTGCAGAGCGCGGCGCCGCAGAAGCCTGCGCCGCGTCCTTTGGACCGGTCGTCGCAGGTCACGCCGCCCCAGTCGAGGACGAAGTCCGGCTGGTCGTCATCGTCCAGCCGGCCCGTCATTTCGGCGCCCTCGGTGATCGAGAAACCGCCGCCGCAACGGGTTGCGATCAACTGCCCGAAGAGGACGACCTTGCCCGCGCCGGAGGTGTTCGCCGAAGCGGCCGTTCCGCCTCCGCATCCGTCCAGGACCTGGCCGATCGCGCGCGAGGAGCCGCCCAGCGACACGCCGACCTGCGCTTCGCCGGGCACGGCGACCGTGGCGCGCGAGCCTCCGCGAAGCGCCGCGATCAGCGCTGCGGACGGCGGCCCGGTCCAGAGCCCTTCCTCGGGCAGGTGCTGGCCGGTGACGGTGAACCTGTTCCCGTCGACGATGACCGCGAAGGATTCCTGCCGGTCGGGCCCGGCCTTGGCAGGGGCCCAGCCCTGTGTCCAGAGCAGGGGGCTGCCCTCCCGGCACATGACGGCGAGAGCCCCGAAGCCGCGGTCCGTCACGCCGAAGGCAGAGACGGTGCCGTCGTAAATTTCGGCACCGGGTCCGATCCGCCACTCCGCAAGGAGTGTTTGCGGGATAATTGCGAAGAACAGAATTAAACAATGGATGCGCAGCATATGTCTCGCTCCGAAATATGGGGCGAGCATAGCGCCCGATGCGGCACTTCGGTCAAGACGGATTCTGCGTTTCTCGAAATGGGGCCAATGAGAGCGATTGCGCAGCATTCGGAATTGCGGGGTCGGGCGGCGCGCCGGAACAGGGTATTTCTGCGGGGGCAGCCGGAGGCTTTTCCAGAGGGCGGTGTGCGGTGCCGGTGGATCGTCATCCGCCTCATGCGGCGCGCGGCCGCGGCCTTGTCGCGGATCATTGCGCCGGAGGATGCGCGCGCTAGGCTGGCCCGCGCATCGCGGCGGGACGCGGTGGCGGGGGCCTTGCCACGGGGCGGGCGCAAGCGTCTTGTCGGAGGAAGCACGATGGTCATGGAGCACGGCGGCACGGAGCGACGCGCCCGGGCCGGCACGATCACCAAGGTCTTCGACGGCGCGGGCGGGGCGCGGGATGTCGGCGCCGAGAGCTTCGCGGCGTTCCGGGCCGCGCCCGGCTCGCAGGCCTTTGCCTGGTTGCACCTGATGCGGGACCACCCGGATGCGGCGGAGCGGCTCGCGGAGATCGGCCTGGACGAGTTCGTCGTCGGCGCGCTGACGGCCGAGGAGACGCGCCCGCGATGCAGCGTTCACGGCGACGGGGTGCTGCTCAACCTGAGGGGCGTCAACCCGCATCCGGCGGCCGAGCCCGGCGACATGATCTCGATCCGGCTCTGGGTCGAGGCGCAGCGCATCGTCGGCGTCTCGGTGCGGGCGCAGAGTGCGCTCGAGGACATGCTGGCGGCGATGGACCGGGGGCACGCGCCGCGCTCGCCGGGGGAGTTCGTGGCCAACCTCGCGTTGCGGCTGGCGGACCGGGCGGAGCCGGAGGTGACGGACCTGACCGACATGATCGACGACATCGAGGAGACGCTGCTGGCCGAGGAGGACGCCGCGCCCCGGGCGGAGCTGGCGCAGGCGCGCCGGGTGGCGATCCTGCTGCGGCGTTACCTGGTGCCGCAGAAGGACGCCCTGCTCGCGCTGGAACTGGAGGAGCTGTCGTGGCTGGGCGAGCGCGACCGGGCGCACCTGCGCGAGGCGGCGGACCGCGTCGTGCGGCTGGGCGAGGAGCTGGACGCGATCCGGGACCGGGCGCAGATCGTGCACGAGCAACTGATCGACCAGCGGGCGGAAAGCCTGAACCGGCGGATGCTGCTGCTGACGGTGGTGGCCGCGATCTTCCTGCCGCTGAGCCTGCTCACCGGCCTGCTGGGCATGAACGTGGGCGGCATTCCGGGGGCGCAGGACCCGCGCGGCTTCGTGGCGGTCTGCGTGCTGCTCGTGGCCCTTGGCTGCGCGGTCTTCCTGGTTTTCCGGAAGACCGGCATGTTCCGGTAAGGCGATGCCGGCCGGTCAGTCGAGCCGCCCCGAGAGGTAGGTCACGGCCCTGTTCGGGGTCGCGATCTCCATGTAGTCGGCCTCGGGCACGTCGACGCCCAGCCGTTCGTGGATGGCCGCGACGAGGTTCAGCACGTCCATGGAGTCGAGTTCCAGGTCGTCCTGCAGGTGATCGTCGCCGCCGATGTCATCGGTCGCGAGGTCAGGCGCCACGCGCGTCACGAGGTCGAGAAAGGTGCGGCGGATATCGTCTTCGGTCATAGGGCCTCCGGGGTCTGCAGTAGCCCGGCGATCCGGGACAGGAAGGTTGCGCCGCTGCGGCCGTCGCTGACGCGATGATCGGCGGCGAGGGTCGTTCTGAGGCAGAGGCGCGGCAAGACGGCGCCGCCGATGATCCGGGGCAGGCGGCGCGGCGCGCCGAAGCCCACGAGCGCGACCTGCGGCGGGTAGATCACGCCGGTCAGGCCGTCGACGCCGCCCTCTCCGAGGCTGGAGACGGTGATCGTGCCCTCTGTCATCTCGGCGCCCCTGAGGCGCCCGCCGCGCGCGCGGGCGACGAGGTCGCGCATCGCGGCCATGAGGTCGGGCAGGCAGAGCGCCTCGGCGCCCATCAGCGCGGGCGCGATCAGGCCGCCGCCGCGCAGGGCGATGGCGACGCCGGCATTCACGGTTTTCGAGGGCACGAAGCTGCTGTCGGTGAAGTGCCCGTTCATGTCGCGCGCCTCGGCGGCGGCGCGGGCGGTGGCCTTGACAATCAGGGCCGCCATGAGCAGCCGGCCCTCGGGCGGGGCCTTGGCGTTGTGGGCGCTCAGCCAGGCCTGCGCGGCCTCGAGGTCGATCTCGTGGTCGAGGTAGTAGTGCGGGATCTCGCGCTTCGAGCGGGACATGGCGGCGGCGATGGCTTCGCGCATGGCCGCGAGGTCGAGACCGGGCTTGGCGGCGGGGTGCGGCGTGGACTCGGGCCTCGTGGCACTCACGTCCGCGAGCAGGATCGCGCCCCCGGGGCCACTGCCGGTGAGGGCGGACAGGTCGATGCCGAGTTCCGCGGCGCGGGCTCGGGCGGCGGGTGAGGCGGGGATGACGTCCGGCGCGGGCCGCGCTTTGGTCGACTCCTGTGCGGGAGGCGTCGGAAGGGTCTCGTCCGCAGGCGGAGGCGGGGCGGGCGCCGGGCTTTCCGCCTCGGGCGGCGGCACGGCGGTTTGCCCGCGCTCATCCGCCGCCGGTTCGCCGTCCTCCCGGATCACCGCGAGGGGGGCGCCGACGGGAAGCTTCTGGCCGAGCGCGGCCTCGATGCGGTCGACGGTGCCGTCCTCGAAGACCTCGATCTCGATCGCGCCCTTCTGCGTTTCGATCACCGCCACGACGTCGCCGCGCGAGACGTGGTCGCCGGGGTGGACCAGCCACTCGACGAGCGTGCCGTCCTCCATGTCGGACCCGAGCGATGGCATCCTGAAGACCGACATGACCTAGCCCTTTCCCAGCGTCGCGCGGGCCGCCTCGAGGATGCGCGGGACCTGCGGGATCGCGGCGTCCTCGAGGTGCCTGGGGTAGGGGATCGGCACCTCGGCGGTGCAGACCCGGCCGACCGGCGCGTCCATGCGCCAGAAGACCTGCTCGCCGATGCGGGCGGCGATCTCGGCGGAGAGCGATCCGGCGCGCCAGCCCTCGTCGACCACCACCGCGCGCCGGGTGCGGCCGACCGAGGCCATGATGGTCGCCTCGTCGAGCGGGCGGAGCACGCGGAGGTCGATGACCTCTGCCTCGATGCCCTCGGTCGAAAGCGCCTCGGCGGCCTCCAGCGTCTTGAAGAGCGAGCCGCCGTAGGTGAGCAATGTCAGGTCGCGGCCCGGGCGGCGGATGGCGGCGCGGTCGATGTCCACCGCGCCCGCGCCGGTGTCGAGCGGGCCCGAGCGGTTGTAGAGCATCACGTTCTCGAAGATCAGCACCGGGTCGGGCTCCTGCAGCGCGGTCCAGAGCATGCCGCGCGCGTCCTCGAGCGTGGCGGGCGCGAGGATGCGCAGGCCGGGGATATGGGCATACCAGCCCTCGAGCGAGTGCGAATGCTGCGCGGCGAGCTGCTTGCCCGCGCCGGTGGCCATGCGGATCACCAGCGGCACGCCGAACTGGCCGCCGGACATGTGCCGGATGGTGGCGGCGGTGTTCATGATCTGGTCGAGCGCGAGCAGGCTGAAGTTCACGGTCATCAGCTCGACGATGGGGCGCAGCCCGCCCGCCGCCGCGCCGATGCCGAAGCCGGTGAAGCCCGACTCCGAGAGCGGCGTGTCACGGATGCGGTCCTCTCCGAACTCGGCCATGAGGCCCTTGGAGACGGCGTAGCAGCCGCCGTAGGCGCCCACGTCCTCGCCCATGAGGAAGATGCGCTCGTCGCGTTGCAGCGCCTCGCGCAGGGCCTGGTTCACGGCCTCGCGGTGGCGGTGGCCCCGGTGGGCTCGGCGGGCGGCGGCGGGGCGGGACGCGCCTCGGCGGTGACGTGGTGCAGCAGGTCCGCGACGGGCTCCCACTCCGAGCTTTCGGCGAAGGCCACGGCGTCGGCGATCTCGGCCTCGATCTCGGTCTCGATGGCGGCGATGTCGGCCTCGTGCAGGAGGCCCGCTGAGAGTGCCCAGTTGCGGAAGCGCAGGATCGGGCCTTTCTGACGCCAGGCCTCGACCTCGGCCTTGTCGCGGTAGAGCTGGGCGTCGAACATCGAATGCGCGCGGAAGCGGTAGGTGCGGCATTCAAGAAAATAGGGGTGCGGGTCCTCGCGGATCGCGGCGAGCGCCCGGCGGGTGCCGGCCTCGACCGCGACGACGTCCATGCCGTCGACCACCTCGGACGGGATACCGTAGCCGGCGGCGCGGGTGTGGATGTCGGTCTGCGCCTCGGAACGGGTGAGCGCGGTGCCCATGGCGTAGCCGTTGTTCTCGCAGACGAAGAGCACCGGCACGCGCCAGAGCTGGGCGAGGTTCATTGTCTCGTGGAATTCGCCCTCGGCCACGGCGCCCTCGCCGAAGAAGCAGGCGGTGACGGCGCCGCTGCCCTGCACCCGGTCGGCGAGGCCGAGTCCGCCCGCGAGGGGAAGCCCGCCGCCGACGATGGCATTGCCGCCATAGACGTTGCGCGCGGCGTCGAAGAGATGCATCGAGCCGCCGCGCCCGCCGGAGCAGCCCGTGGCCTTGCCGAACATCTCGGCCATGACGCTGCGCATGGGCACGCCGCGCACCAGCGCGTGGCCGTGCTCGCGGTAGGTGGCGACGATGCGGTCGGTGGCGGTGAGCTGCGGGATGATGCCCGCCGCGATGGCCTCCTCGCCGTCGTAGAGATGCAGGAAGCCGCGGATCTTTTCCTGCGTGTAGAGCTCGGCGCAGCGGTCCTCGAACATGCGGATGCGCATCATCGCGTGGAGGTGGGCGCGGACGGTCTCGCGGGTGAGGTGGATCTTGGCGGCGCTCATGTCTCGTCGGTCTCCAGCGTGGAAATGTCCCCCTCGGGCAGGCCGAGCTCGCGCGCCTTCAGGAGGCGGCGCATGATCTTGCCCGAGCGGGTCTTGGGCAGGGTGTTGCGGAAGATGACCTCGCGCGGGGCCACGGCGGCCCCGAGGCGCTTGCGGGCGTGGCCGCGGATCTCGCGTTCCAGACCCTCGGAGGGCGTGTAGCCGGGGTTGAGTGAGACGTAGGCGCGGACCACCTCGCCGGCGGTCTCGTCGGGCAAGCCGATGACGCCGGCCTCGGCCACGGCCGGGTGTTCGATGAGGGCGCTTTCCACCTCGAAGGGGCCGATGAGGTGGCCGGAGGACTTGATGAGGTCGTCGGCGCGGCCGACGAACCAGAAGCAGCCCTCGGCGTCGCGCATCGCGAGGTCGCCCGAGAGATACCAGCCGTCGCGGAAGGCCTTGGCGTAGCGCGCGGGCTCGTTGAGGTAGGCGCGCATCATGGAGGGCCAGCCGGGGCGCAGGGCGAGCTCTCCGATCTCGCCCGGGGGGCAGTCGCGCAGGGTCTTGCCCGAGGTGTCGACGACCCCCGCGGTGATGCCTGGAAGGGGGCGGCCCATGGAGCCGGGGCGGATGTCCTCGGCGGCCATGTTGGCGATCATGATGCCGCCCGTTTCGGTCTGCCACCAGTTGTCGTGGAAGGGGCGGCCGAAGACCTCGCTCCCCCAGACGACGCCCTCCGGGTTCAGCGGCTCGCCGACGCTGGCGAGAAATTCGAGCGCCGAGAAATCATAGGGCTGCGCAGCCTCGACGCCCGCGCGCATCATCATGCGGATCGCGGTGGGCGCGGTGTACCAGATCTGCACGCGCTCGCGTTCGAGGGTCGCATACCAGCGGTCGAGGTCGAAGTCGGCTTCGTCGACCAGCATCGTCGCGCCGTTCACCAGCGGCGAGATGATCCCGTAGGAGGTGCCGGTCACCCAGCCCGGGTCGGCGGTGCACCAGTAGACCGCGCCCGGCCGCAGGTTGAGCGCGAAGCGTCCGGTGGCGGCATGCGCGCGCACGGCGTCGTGGACGTGAACGGCGCCCTTGGGGCGGCCGGTGGTGCCGGAGGTGAAATGGATCAGGGCCATGTCGTCGGGGGCCGTGGGCGCGACCTCGAAACGGTCCGCGGCGTCGGCCATGGCGGGGCCGAGGGCCACGCAGCCCTCGGGGGCGGCGGTGGCGTCGGCGAGGAAGACTGTGCGCAGCGAGGGGATCTCGTGGCGCCAGGGGGCGATCTTGCGGCGGTAGATGCTCTCGGTGGTGACCATCGCGTTGGCCTCGCCGATCTCCATGCGGGTGCGGATCGGCTCGGGGCCGAAGGCCGAGAAGAGCGGCGAGAAGACCAGCCCCGCCTTCAGCGTCCCGAGGGCCGCGACGTAGAGCGCGACCTCGCGGCCCATGAGCGAGAGCAGCCGGTCACCCGGCTGCAGCCCGTGGGCGCGCAGCACGTTGGCGAAGCGGGCGGTCTCGCGCATGAGCTCGGCGTAGGTGAGATCGCGCGTGCTGCCGTCCTTGCCGAGCCAGCGCAGCGCGAGACGCTCGCCGTCGCCATGCGCGACGTGGCGGTCGACGGCCTCGAAGGCGATGTTGAGCCCGCCGCCGGGCAGGCCGTCGAGCATCGCGCCTGCGTCCTCCCACCGGAAGCTCTGCCGCGTTGCGGCGGGGTCCGGCAGGACGGCGCGGCGGCGGTCGGCCTCGGACTTGCGGATCGTGTCCCGGGTCATCTCAGCGTCCTCCGGTTCTGGCGCCGAGCGCGAGGCCGCTCGCCGCGTCGAAAAGCTTGGCCTTGGTCATGTCGACCTCGAAGGAAAAGGCGGTGCCCGGGTCGGGCGCGTCGCCGGGGCGCACGCGGGCGATGGCCTCGACCGGGCCGATGGCGAAGACAAGCATGGTGTCGGGCCCGGTGGGCTCGACCACGCCGACGGTCCGCTCGAAGACGAAGCGGTCGGGGCCGGGCAGTTCGGTTCCGGCGGCGAAGATCGCCTCGGGTCGCAGGCCGAGGACGACCTCGTGCCCGTCGGGCTCATCCAGACGCGCGGCGAGGCGGCCCGGCAGGGGAAAGAGGATCGGCGGGGCGCCGTTGCCCTCGACGGCCACGGCGCGGGCGGTGCCGTCGCGTGCCAGCTTGCCGGGCAGCATGTTCATCGGCGGCGAGCCCATGAACCCCGCGACGAAGAGGTCGACGGGGTCCTCGTAGATCTCGTGCGGCTGCGCGAACTGGCGGATATGGCCGTTGTCCATCACCGCGATGCGGCTCGCGAGCGTCATCGCCTCGATCTGGTCGTGGGTGACGTAGACCACGGTCTTGCCCAGCCGCTGGTGCAGCTTCTTGATCTCGGTCCGCATCTCGATGCGCAGCTTGGCGTCGAGGTTCGAGAGCGGCTCGTCGAAGAGGAAGACCTCGGGCTGGCGCACCAGCGCGCGGCCCATCGCGACGCGCTGCCGCTGGCCGCCCGAGAGCTGCCCGGGCTTGCGGTCGAGCAGGCCGTCGATCTGCAGCAGGCGGCTGAACTCGTCGAGGGCGGCTTCCTGGCGGTCGCGGGGGACGTGGCGCGTCTGCATGCCGAAGGTGATGTTCTGGCGCACCGACTTGGTCGGGTAGAGCGCGTAGGACTGGAAGACCATGGCGATGTCGCGGTCGCGCGGCGGCACGTCGTTGACCACCTGCGCGCCGATGCGGATGTCGCCCGAGGTGAGCGTCTCGAGCCCGGCGACGAGGTTCAGCAGCGTGGACTTGCCGCAGCCGGAGGGGCCGACGAGGACGACGAACTCGCCCGGCTCGATGGCAAGGTCGATGCCCTTGATGACCTCGGTCGCGCCGAAGCGCTTGAAGACGCCGGAGAGGGTGATGCCCGAGGCCATGCGCTATCCTTTCACTGCGCCGGCCGAGAGGCCGCGCACGAACCAGGCGCCCGCGACGACGTAGACGAGCATGGTGGGCAGCCCCGCGAGGATCGCGGCGGCCATGTCGACGTTGTATTCCTTGACCCCGGTGGAGGTGTTGACGACGTTGTTCAGCGCCACGGTCACGGGGTTGCTGTCGCCCACGGTGAAGGCCACGCCGAAGAGGAAGTCGTTCCAGATCTGGGTGAACTGCCAGATCACCGTGACCACGATGGCGGGCACGGACATGGGCAGCACGATGCCCGCGAAGATGCGGAAGAAGCCCGCGCCGTCGATGCGCGCGGCCTGCAGGATGCCGTCCGAGACGCCGATGAAGAAGTTGCGGAAGAAAAGCGTGGTGAAGGCAAGGCCGTACACCGTGTGCACGAGGATGAGCCCCGGCACGGTGCCCGCGAGGCCCAGCAGGCCCAGCGTGCGCGCCATCGGCAGCAGGATCACCTGGAAGGGGATGAAGGCGCCGAAGAGCATCAGGGCAAAGATCCAGTCGGCCCCCGGAAAGCGCCACTTGGTGAGCGCGTAGCCGTTGACGGCCCCGAGCGCGGTCGAGAGCAGCACCGCGGGCACCGCCATGGCGATGGAGTTCCACATGAAGGGTTTCAGCCCGTCGCAGCGCACGCCGACGCAGGCCGCGTCCCAGGCCTTGACCCATGCGTCGACGGTGACGCTTTGCGGCAGGCTGAGGAGCGTGCCCTCGCGGATCTCGTCCAGCGACTTGAGCGATGTGGAAACCATGACGATGAGCGGCACGAGGTAGTAGAGGCAGAAGAGGCCCAGCACCGCGAAGAGCAGGCCGCGCAGCGCCGTGGTGGTCCAGCCACGGGGGCGGACGATGCCGGATATGCGCCGTGCCCTCATCGGCCGGTCTGCCTGAGTTCGGAGTAGAGGTAGGGCACGATGATCGCGACGATCGTGGCGAGCATCATGGTCGCGCTTGCCGCCGCGACGCCCAGCTCCGAGCGCTGGAAGGCGAAGGCGTACATGAAGGTCGCCGGCATGTCGGTGGCATAGCCCGGACCGCCGCCGGTGAGGGCCACCACGAGGTCGAAGCTCTTGATCGCGAGGTGGGCCAGGATGATGACCGTCGACAGGAAGACCGGCCTCAGGATCGGCAGCACGATGCCGGTGTAGGTGCGCCAGGGGCCCGCACCGTCGATGGCGGCGGCCTTGAGCACCTCGTCGTCGACCGAGCGCAGCCCCGCGAGGAAGAGCGCCATGGCGTAGCCCGAGCTTTGCCAGACGCCCGCGATCACCAGCGTATAGATCGCGCGGTCGCCGTCGATCAGCCAGTCGAAGCGGAAGCTCTCGAAGCCCGCCTCGCGCATCAGCCGCTCGATGCCCAGCCCCGGGTTCAGGATCCACTTCCAGACGGTGCCGGTGACGATGAAGCTCAGCGCCATGGGATAGAGGTAGATGGTGCGGATCAGCCCCTCGCCGCGGACGCGCTGGTCGAGCAGGATCGCCAGCAGGATGCCGATGGCCATCGAGATCGCGATGAAGAGGCCCGAGAAGACGAAGAGGTTGCGGATCGCCACGTACCAGCGCGGCGTGGACCAGAGCCGTTCGTACTGCGCGAGCCCGTCGAAGTCGTAGACCGGCATGACGCCCGAGCGGGTGAACGAGATGTAGGCCGTCCACAGGATGAAGCCGTAGACGAAGAAGAGGCTCAGCGCGAAGAGCGGCGAGACGACGAGCACCGGGATGCGCCGTTCGAGCCACTGGCCGGGCCGGAAACCTGAAGACGAAGACACTGGCATGGTCGTCGGCGGCGCCGGGACGGGAGCGCCCCGGCGCCGGCCCGTCCTACATCGCCCGCGCCGCCGCGTCGGCGAGGCGGTTCACGGCGTCCTGCGAGCTCATGTCGCTGTTGAAGAACTCGGTCACGAGGTCGAGGAACTCGCCCCGGACCGAGCGTGGCACCGCCATCTCGTGCGCCATCGAAGGCACCAGCGTGCCGTTCTCGGTGGCCTTCAGCAGGTCCTCGTGCGAGCGCTGGGCGCAGATGTCGAAGTCGTCCAGCGGCACGTCCGTGCGCGCGGGGATCGAGCCCTTGGCGAGGTTGAAGGCCTTCTGGAAGTCCGGTGACATGATGAGGCTCGCCAGCACCTGCTGGCCGCGCAGGTTCGGCTCGCCCGAGACCTTGAAGAAGGTGAAGCTGTCGGCGTTCAGCACGAAGCCGTTCCCCGGCGTGGGCGTGCAGGTGAAGTCTTCGCCCGGGACCTTGCCGGCGGCGAGGAACTCGCCCTTGGCCCAGTCGCCCATGATCTGGAAGGCGGCCTCGCCGCGCATCACCATCGCGGTCGCGAGGTTCCAGTCACGCCCCGAAAAGTTGGGATCGACGTAGCCGCGCAGCTTGCGCAGCTGGTCGAAGGACGCGACCATCGTGTCCGAGCGCAGCGCCGCGGCGTCGAGATCCACCAGCGCGCTGCGGTAGAAGTCCGCGCCGCCCACGCCCAGCACCACGTCCTCGAAGAGCGTCGCGTCCTGCCAGGGCTGGCCGCCGTGGGCCAGCGGCGTGATCCCGGCCGCCATGAGCTTGTCGGCGGCGGCGTTGAACGCGTCCCAGGTGGTCGGCATCTGGGTCACGCCGGCCTGTTCCAGCAGGTCTGGGTTGCCCCACATCCAGTCGACGCGGTGGATGTTCACCGGCGCCGCGACATACTTGCCGTCGTATTTCATGATCTCGGCCAGCACCGGCGGCAGGACGTCGTCCCAGTGCTCGTCGGTTGCGACGTGCTGCACGTCGTTGAGCGCGCCCTGTTCGGCCCATTCCTGGATGCCGGGGCCCTTGAGCTGCACTGCGGTGGGCGGGTTGCCGGCCACGACGCGCGCGCGCAGCGCGGTCATCGCGGCGTCGCCGCCGCCGCCCGCGATGGGCGAGTCGGTCCAGGTGCCGTCCTGCGCCTCAAAGGCGGACTTCAGCTCGCCCAGGGCCTTGGCCTCGCCGCCGGAGGTCCACCAGTGCAGGACCTCGACGGTGCCGTCCGCCAGCGCCGGGCTTCCCAGCGGCAGGCAGGCGACGGCGCCCGCCGCCATCAGTTTCGTGAAGTTGGTCATCGTCCTCTCCTCCCAAACAAGACGGTCCAATTCCTTCGTGCCGATCCACGGGACCGCCCCCGGCGCCGCGCGTGTCGCGTGGCGGGGGCGTCCGGGATCGACGGGTCATGGTAGCACCGTTGGGAGGGCGACCTATTGACGGGCGTCAACGTGGCTGCGTGGCCGGACCGGTCCGCGGCGCTCGCCGCGCGCCGGTCCGGGAGGCGCTCAGCCGTCCTTGTAGTAGTAGCTGTAGCCGTTCAGCGCCGGCGCGCCGCCGAGGTGGGCGTAGAGCACGCGCGAGCCCTCGGGGAAGAAGCCCTTCTTGGCGAGGTCGATCATGCCCTGCATGGATTTGCCCTCGTAGACCGGGTCGGTCATCATCGCCTCGGTCCGCGCGGCGAGGCGGATGGCCTCGTTGGTTTCCTCGGAGGGCACGCCGTAGGCGGGGTAGGCGTAGTCGGGATTGATGTGGATCTCGTCCTCGCGCACCGCGCGGCCGAGGTTCACCAGCTCGGCGGTGTTGTCGACGATGGAGCGCACCTGTTCGCGCGTCTGCCCGGGCGTGCCCGAGCCGTCGATGCCGATCACCCGGCCGGCGCGATCCTGCGCGGCGAAGCCAACGATCATGCCGCCCTGCGTCGAGCCGGTCACGACGCAGACGACGATGTAGTCGAAGGTGAAGCCCAGCTCCTTCTCCTGCTCCGCGACCTCCTCGGCGAAGCCCACGTAGCCGAGCGCGCCGTACTTGTGCACCGAGGCGCCGGCCGGGATCGCGTAGGGCTTGCCGCCCGCGTCCTCGACCGACTTGATCGCATCCTGCCAGCTTTGCCGGATGCCGATGTCGAAGCCGTCCTCCACGAGGCGCGAGTCCGCGCCCATGAGCCGCGTCATCATGATGTTGCCGACCCGGTCGTAGACGGCGTCGTAGTGCGGCACCCATTTCTCCTGGATGACCACGCATTTCATGCCGAGCTTGGCGGCGGTCGCGGCCACCATGCGCGTGTGGTTCGACTGCACGCCGCCGATCGAGACCAGCGTGTCGGCGCCCGAGGCGATGGCGTCGGGCACGATGTATTCCAGCTTGCGCAGCTTGTTGCCGCCCATCGCGAGTCCCGAGTTGCAGTCCTCGCGCTTGGCGTAGATCTCGACCTTGCCGCCGAGCGCCTCGGTCAGGCGGGGCAGGTGCTCGATGGGCGTCGGGCCGAAGGTCAGCGGGTAGCGGTCGAAGGGCGCGAGCAATGACATGGGCGGGGTCTCCTGTTGGGGTGTCCCCGGAAGCCTAGCGCATGACGTTTGAAAGGTGCTCTCGTACTTGGGTGTCCTGATTGCTCATGAGATCGCATTGTGACTGATTGGTGATCGTGGATAATCGGTATCTGGTCCAATTATGAAAGATCCTTCCATGCCAGAGATCGACCGAATCGACAGGCTCATCCTGCGCCGGCTTCAGGCCGAGGGGCGGCTGAGCAACGCCGATGTCGCCAAGGCGGTGAACGTGAGCCCCGCGACCTGTCACCGCCGCACGCAGCGGCTGTTCGATGAGGGCCATGTCACCGGCGTGCACGCCCGCGTCAATCCCGAGTCCGTGGGCCTCGGCACGCTGGTCATGGTGGGCGTCGTGCTGGACCGCTCGACGCCCGAAAGCTTCGCGGCCTTCGAGGCGGCGGTGGTGGGCATGAAGGAGCTGCTGGACTGCCAGCTCGTGGCGGGCGACTTCGACTACCTCCTGCGGATCCGGGTGCGCGACATGGGCGACTTCAACGCGCTGCATGGCAAGATGCTGATCGCGCTGCCGGGCGTGCGCCAGATCCGCACCTTCTTCGTGCTGAAGGACGTGAAGAACAACGCACCGCTGCCGTTCTGACGGGGGCCTGCGGCGTGCAGATCGCCAAGTCAGGAAGGGCGCATTGCCGATCGTGCGGCACGCGCTGGGCCGGTTGAGGCGCGTGCGCCAGCGCCTGTCAGGAAATCGGCAGGCCGGGCGGGGGCGATGGGAGTGAGTTCTGCCAATTATTGAACCACCATTGCCACGTCAGTCGTGGCGCGAGGAACGCGCGGGTGCCTCTTGGTGCGAGGCCGAGAAGCGCGTGCTGTCTTTGGGGCTCACCGTGTCCGGCAGGGGCGCCGACACCAATACCGTCATTTGAGGATGGGCGGGATCATAGACGCTTCGGCGCCCTGCCGCGTATCTCGCATAAGGGGCCCATCCGGACCGCGTCGCATGGCCGCTCAGGGAGGGGACCCGTGGTCGGCGCGATTTTCAGGGTCCGCCGTTGCACTGGTTTGGTCGTGCTTGCTGGTCCGGCCGTCGATGTGGCTCCAGACTTCCCGACTCATCGTATCCAGGGTTTCCAGCGCGCCCGGCAGGTTCTCTCGCGCATAGCTGCGAAAGAGACTCGCAAACTCCTCGGCGCTGCCGACGTGCACCGGCTCGCAGGGCTCGCCGAACAGAATGGCGCGCAACCGGCGGGACGAGAAGTCGTCCTTGTCGAGAACATCCTGCCACGGGCTGCAGTCGCCGGCGGCGGCGCGCGCGATCTCCGGATCGCCGGTCAGCATCAGGATGCGCGCGGCGCCGGCCAGGCCGGTGCCGCGAATGTCGGCGGCGAACTTCGCTCCGAAGCCATCGGGCAGATGGTTGTCGAGGATGATGACGTCATACCGTTCCAGAAGCAGTTTCTCGCGTGCTTTCGACAGGCTCAATGCCTCGTCGAAAACGCAGGGCACCCCCGATTTCTCGATCGCGCGCTGCACCTGCAGCCGGTCGACGACATCGTCCTCAACGATCAGGATGCGTAGTTCCTGTGTCGTATCGCTCATCGCACATTCCCCTACCTGTCCCATCACGTGATCGCCCCCTGCCGCGAGGGTTCCAGCCGGCCGGGCGGCGCATCGACCGCGTCTTGAACGGGAGGCGGGGTCACGACGGTGGCCTCGGGCAGCTCAAGAATGACCGTGGTGCCGGCGCCTACCTCGGATTTACACCAGATTTGCCCACCGTGGCGCATCGCGATCTTGCGGCAGGTGGCAAGCCCCAGCCCGCTGCCCTTGACGCTGCCGTCCGATGGCGCGCGCGTGAAGGTCTCGAAGACGCGTTCCACGTAGCCCTCGGCGATTCCGACGCCATTGTCGGAGATCTCGATCTGCAGCTCGCCCTTGGAACCGCGACGCGTGCTGATGCCGATGACGGGCCGGCGCGGCCCCGCGTACTTGATCGCGTTCCCGATGACGTTCTGAAACAGTTGTGCGAGCTGGGGTTTGCAGACCAGCAGGGTGCAGTCCTGGACGTCCGCTTCGATGCATGCGCCGGCCTCCGTGACGGGCCGGTTCAGTGCCCAAAGCGCGGTGTCGAGGATGTCGCGCAGCGAGGCCCTTTCGAATTCGATGTCGCGATCGGCGCGCACGTGACATGCGAGGCTGTCCACCAGGGCCCGCATCTGGTCCGCCGAGCGTTTCAGAAGCGCAAGCGTTTCGGGCGCATCGTCTCGCTGACCATCCCGTAACCCGTCTTCGAGTTCCTCGGTCAGGAAAGAGACCGCGCGGATCGGGGCCTTGAGATCATGCACGAGAACATCGGCAAACACCTCTAGTTCGCGCCGGCGTTCGTCGAGCTTTTCCTTCATGCGCGCAAGTTGCAGCGCGTGATTGATCATGCGCTTCAGGGCTGCTTCGTTCAGAAGCCGCTTCGGAATGTAGTCGGATGCCCCGTGACGGATTGCCTCCTTGGCAATCTCCTCGTCGCCCGACCCCGACAGGATGATGCAACTGGTCCCGGGCCATCGCTGCTTCAGCTCGGACAGAAGCTCGAATCCGTTGCTGCCGGGCAGGCGGTAGTCGATGAGCGCAGCGTCGGGTTCTTTGGTGTCGCCAGAGAATGCTTCGGCCTCGTTGCGCGCCTCGCGCACATTTGCACCTGGAAAGGCGGTGCCGAGCAGCCTGCGCACCAGTTTCCGGTCGCCTGCGTCGTCGTCCACGACAAGTACGTCCAGTGACGTCATCTCACGATCCCTCCTGCACCGTCAGCCGCGGCAGATCAACGATCTGCAGGTAATTCTCGAGCGTGCAGACCAGCCTCATGAACTCGCGGTCGACCGCCTGCTTGGGGATGTAGCCTGCCACCTGACGGTCGTAGGCGGCGTCGATGTCCAGCGGATCCTGTGAGGTGGTCATCACGAAGACGACCGCGCGCTTGAGTACGGGATCGCTGCGCAGCTCCGCGAGAAATTCGTGCCCGTTCATGCGGGGAAGATTCACGTCGAGCAGTGTGATGAAGGTCGTTGATGACAAGGCGGAATGCTCGCGCAGAAGCGAAAGTGCCTCGACTCCGTCGACCGCCCGGTGGACGCGATTTGCGATCCTGGCCTTGTTCAGGGCGCGGATCAGAGCCTTGGCGTCGGCATCGTCGTCCTCGACCAGAAGGATCGCCGGCAACGGACGGTCCACCTCGGCGGCACAAAACGAATGCAACGGACAGGTGAAGGGCGCATGAGGGATCATGACGGAAACCTTCCCGACCGCTGATCGGGCCCGATCAGGTTTTCGCTGCGATCCAGGAGGGAGATCATCTCGAGGCAGAGTTGTTCCATCGCGTGGCGCTGGATCTGGACACGCTCACCTTCGCTAAGGCGCCCAATCTCGCGAACACGTCGCAGCATGGCGGACATGATGCGCCGCAATTCGGGTTCCATGCTGTCGCGGAACCGCAGCAGCGTCTGACGTAGCGCGGCGTCGCGGGCACGTTCCGTATCGTGCGCCGAGGCGAGGATCAGCTTTTCCAGCGCGGCGACCACGGACCTGCGGATGGTTTCCGCGCTCAACTCCTCCTTGATGAGGTAGTCGGAACAGCCGGTGCGCATCGCCTCGATGATCACCTCGGGCCGGTCGACACTCGTTACCATGATGCTGACCGCTCCGCGCTGCTCTTCGTGCGTTTCGATGAGGTCGAGCGCTTCCTGGCCGGTTGCCATTCCGAGATGGTAGTCCACGAAGAACAGGTCGAAGCGTCGCGCGTCCAGCTGCCTTTGAAGCTGCGCGAGGTCCTGCGCCATGTGGAACTCTGCATCCAGACCTGCCCGCCTGGTGAGCTTCACCAGCCGGCGGCGGTCTATCTCGTCGTCCTCGAGAACAAGCGTGACCAGCCGGTGGACATCGGGCAGGTCCGGTTCGGCGATGGCCTGTTGCGTGAGCGTTGCCATGCTGTGCTCTCCTCTCAGAAACCGGGATACGGTCACCTGGCTCCGGGGTAGTCCGCGTGCTGTAAACGCGAGCTTAACGGCCGGCGGCCTCGTCTGGTGAAACGCCTCGAATTGTCAGAACAGCGTTCACGGAATGACAAGATCGACCTGTCATCCTGCAGCCAGGACGAGGGCGATCGAGGTGAAAGTGCGAGAGACGGCAGGATCAACGGCGTTGCGGGACCGCATGACGTTTGCGGCGGTGTCGATCGTGGCGCTCGCGGTGCTCGTGGTCTGCGCGATGAGCTATGCGACCACCCGGCGCATCGAGGTGGCACGCTACGAGGTCGAGATGCGCGAAGAGTTGCGCCGCGTTGCCTCGCGTCTGGTCTACGAACTTCGCACGGCCGAGACCGACCTGCAGATACTGGTCCGTTCGCCAGCGGTGCAGGCGCTGGTCCGCCGCGGGGCGCTTCCAGTGGAGACCTTCGAGGATGTCGAGCGCATGCGCCTGCGCGCACGGGCCGAAGACGAGTTCGCGGCGTTCCATGCGCGGAGATTGCATTATCGACAGATCAGGCTGATCGCCGCCGACGCCGAGGGGCACGAGATCGTGCGCGTCGACAAGCGCGGCGGCGATGTCGTGACCGTTGCTCGCGACCAGCTGCAGGCAAAGGGGGGCGAGCCCTACGTGGCTGCGGGACGGTTGCTGAAACCGGGTAATATCCATGTTTCGCCGCTCACCTGGAACCGCGAGAACGGGCAGATATCTCGACCAAGGACAGCGATGCTGCGCTTCGTGATGCCCGTTCCTTCCAGCGCCAGCCGACAGCCGGGGATGATCGTGATCAATGTCCCCGCGGAAACGATGCTCGCGGCGGCCTTTCGCGCCGCGACCCCGCGGCACGGCGTGATGCTGCTGGACGAGACCGGGGGAAGCTACCTGTTCGATCCCGAGACCGGAATGGGCCGACTGCGCCTCGACGAACCGCCTCCGGTTCCGCCGGAGGTCCTAGAACTCGTGCGATCCGGGGCGCCCGCGGCGGATGTGCGGTCGGTCGGCTCCTTCGCCGTTGCCGCCATGTCGGCGCCCCGCTCGGCGATCGGGACGGGCCGGATGCAGGTCGCGCTGCTGGCGGAGAGGTCCGCGCTCCTGCAGGCCGCCCGGCTCGGGTCACGGGGCGTTGCGCTGACGGGGCTCGTGGTGACGCTCGCCGCGGTCGTCGCGGCGCGACTTGCGACCATCGTCCACCTGCGGCCGCTTCTCCGGATGAACGCCGAGATAAGGCGGGCGCGGGCGACGAAGGCGCGCCCGGACCTGCCGATCACCCGCCGCGACGAGATCGGCGAGGTGGCGCGCAGCTTCGCGGAACTCATGGCCAATTCCGACGCCCTGGAACGCCGGGCGCGAACGATTCTTCATGGCGTGCACGACGGGATCATGATCGTCGACGACGCCGGACGGATCGACGACCTCAACGACGCCCTGTGCGAGATCCTCGACCGCCCGCGCGTGGAACTTCTGGGCAGCGCGGTGGCCCGGATCCTGCCCGAAGGTGAGGCCACGCTGGCGCAGCTGCAAGGCGGCCCGGACGAGGGCGGCCTGATCGCGACCGAGGCGCGGCGGGCTGACGGCAGCCGCGTGCCGCTGGAAGTGTCGGCGAGCAGGCTCGGAGAGGGAGAAGGCCGGATCTGGGCCTGCATACTGCGTGACGTTTCCGAGCGGAGCGCGCAGGAGGCGGAGCGCGACTGCCTGATCGCTGCACTCGAGCAATCGAATGCCGAGCTGGATGCCTTTGCCAATGTCGCATCTCACGACCTCAAGGCGCCGTTGCGGGTGATACGCAACGCGGCCACATGGATCGAGGAGGACCTCGAGGGCTCGCTAGACGAGGAGACGCGTGAGACCCTGGCGCTCATGCGCAGCCGTGCCGATCGGATGCAGGCCTTGCTCGACGATCTTCTCGAGCATGCGCAGATCGGCCGAAAGACCGGCGAGTCCGGTACACGCTTCGTCTCGGGGGCCGAGATGCGCGCCGGGCTGCTCGCGCTGCTCGATCCGCCGGACGCGTTCGAGGTGCGCTTTTGCGAGGGGTTCGACGACCTGAACCTGCCGGAAATGCCGCTCAAGATCGTGTTGCTCAACTTCGTTTCGAACGCGATCAAGCATCATGATCGTGCCGACGGTTGCGTGAGGATCGGCATTCGCGATGAGGGCGCGGTCCTGCGCGTCGATGTACGCGACGACGGCCCGGGGATTGCGCCGCAATACCACGAGCGGATCTTCGGCCTGTTCCAGACGCTTCGGGCGCGCGACGCGGTCGAGGGCAGCGGCATGGGGTTGGCCATAGCTCGAAAGCATATCGTCAAGGCCGGCGGTCGCGTGACCATCGAGTCCGACGGACAGGGAAACGGTACGCTTTTCAGCTTCACCTGGCCGCTGCGCGGAGCGCGCGGGGACTATCTCGCGGCCTGAAACGTTCGGGGTCGACCGCCCGTGTTGTGCCAGCAGCGGCAACGGGCGCGCGAACTGTTCTCAGAAGACAGTGGGCCAACAGACTGTCTTGGCCACCGTTCGGCGGTGTGCCGGCGGAGCCTGCGACCGACAGGCCCTGGCGAACTCGCAACGAAACGTTGAGCCTTTCGAAAGCAGGGTGGCCGCAGTCTGTACTGCGTGGCTGGCCGCCGCCAACGAGGCCGGCGGCGGGAGCGCGATGCCGGGTACGTTTCCTGCGAAAGCGCGCGCGTCTTGCCTGGAAAGGTGAGCGCGCCGCCAGTCAGGCGATCCCGACGTGCTGCCTGACCACGCGCTGCACCGACGGCGGGGTGAAGTCACTCTTGGTCCAGATCTCGATCACGTTGGCGGCGCGTGCCTTGGCGTACATGAAGGGCGAGGGCCAGTCGCTGACCACCACCACCGGCAGGCGCCGATAGGCGGGTGCCGCAGCGAGTTCGGCGGCGAAATCCGCGCCGCGGCCGTCGGGCAGGGCATTGTCGAGAAAGATCATCGCCACCCGCTCCTCGCCGAGGACGCGGCGCGCCTCGGAGAGGGTGGTGGCGAAGACCAGCGGAATCTTCGGCCACTGGCGCAGGAAGATCCGGCGCATCATGGCGCGGTCGGTCTCGGTATCCTCGACGATCAGGCAGACGCTTGGTCCGGTGCCCATGCCTCGCCCTCCTGCTTGAACCACCCCTGGGGGAAGGTGACAGACGGGCCTTTCCAACCGATTAACAGATCCGGAGGACGGCGCTCAGAGTCGGGCGGTGACCTCCTCGGCGACGCGTTCGGCGGTGATCCCGAAATGACGGTAGAGGTCGGCCACGTCGCCCGAAGCGCCGAAGCCGGACATGCCGACGAAGCCGCCCTCCATTCCGACGTAGCGGTCCCAGCCCAGTCGGACCGCGGCCTCGACGCCCACGCGGACCGTGCCGTCTCCCAGCACCTCGCGGCGGTAGGCCGCGTCCTGCGCTTCGAACAGCTCCCAGCTGGGCATCGAGACAACGGCCGTCGGCACGCGCTGCGCCTGCAGCAGGTCGCGGGCTGCGAGCGCCACCGAAACCTCGGAGCCGGTGGCCAGCAGCGTCGCGCGGCGCGCGCCGCCCTCCGCCTCGGCCAGCACGTAGCCGCCGCGCGCGCTGAGGTTCTCGTCCTCCTGCGTCCGGCGGACCGGATCCAGCGGCTGGCGCGAGCAGATGATCGAGACCGGCCCGTCGGAGCGTCGCATCGCGAGATCCCAGGCCTCGGCCATCTCGACGGCGTCGGCCGGGCGCAGCACCCACATGTTGGGGATCGCGCGCAGCGAGGCGAGGTATTCCACCGGCTGGTGTGTCGGGCCGTTCTTGCCGATGCCGATGCTGTCATGGCTGAAGACGAACACGCCGGGGACGCGCATCAGCGCGGCGACGCGCAGGGTGTGGCGCATGTAGTCGGAGAAGACGAGGAAGGTCGTGCCCACCGAGCGGATGCCGCCGTGCACGGTCATGCCGTTCATCATCGCGCCCATCGCGTGTTCGCGCACGCCGTAGTGGATGTAGCGGCCGCCGCGGTCGTCGCGGGTGAAGGGGCGCATCTGGCGCTTGTGCTGGGTCGCGGCCTCGAGGTCGGGCGCGCCCGAGATAAGCTCGGGGATGACATCGGCCAGCGCCGAGAGCATCTCGCCCGAGGCGCGGATGCCCGGCTTGGCCTCGTCGCTTTCGGTGTAGCGGCGCTTGGCGTCGAGGATGACCTGCTCCCAACCCTCGGGCAGCTCGCCGCGCATCAGGCGGTCGAACTCGGCGCGGTCGGCGGCGGGCAGGGCGTCGAGGCGGGCCTGCCAGGCCTCGCGCTCGGATGCGCCGCGTGCGCCGGCGTTGTGCCAGGCCTGCGCGAGATCGCCCGGCAGCTCGAAGGGCGCATGCGTCCAGCCGAGGTTCTCGCGCGCGGCATCGGTGTCCTCGGTGGTGATCTTGCCGCCGTGGGCGGCGCGGTCGTTCTGGATGCGCGGGACGCCGTAGCCGATGAAGGTGCGGCAGGCGATCATCGAGGGGCGGTCGTCCTGCTTGGCGGCGGCGATGGCCGCTGCGACGGCCTCGGGGTCGTGGCCGTCGACGCTTTGCACGTGCCAGCCGTTGTTCTCGAAGCGCACGACCTGGTCCTCGGAGACCGCCTGGTCGGTGGGTCCGTCGTCGGTCATGCGGTTGTCGTCCCAGAGGAAGACGAGCTTGCCCAGCTTGAGGTGCCCGGCGATGGCGATGACCTCGGCGGCGATGCCCTCCATCAGGCAGCCGTCACCGGTGTAGGCATAGGTGTAGTGGTCGACGATATCGTCGCCAAAGCGGTGGTTCAGGATACGCTCGGCCACGGCCATGCCGACGGCGTTGGCGATGCCCTGGCCCAGCGGGCCGGTGGTGGTCTCGATCCCGGCCGAGGGGTGGTATTCGGGGTGGCCGGCGGTGTTGGAGCCGAGAACGCGGAAGTTGCGGATCTCGTCGATGCCCATCTCCTCGTAGCCGCAGAGGTGCAGCAGCGAGTAGAGCAGCATGGAGCCGTGGCCGGCCGAGTGCACGAAGCGGTCTCGGTCGGGCCACTCGGGCGCTGCGGCGTCGAACTTCAGGTGCCGCGTGAAGAGCGCGGTGGCGATGTCGGCGCCTCCGAGCGGCGTGCCGGGGTGTCCGTCCTGGGCGCGCACGATGGCGTCCATCGAAAGGAAGCGAATGGCCTGCGCCATGTCGCGCATGTCCACGGTGCCGTTGGTCTTGCTCTGGATGTTCATGGCCTCTCTCCTCACCGGCGCGTCTCTGGCTGCGGTGAGTAGCCAAGGGCGCGCCGCGACACAAACGCGAATACTTAACGAGGATTGAAGCTGAACTTAAGGGTCAGTAGGGGTTGCGGGCGCCCCTGTCGGAAGACAGCGACTGCCGCCCACGTTCCACCAGCAGCTCGATTGCATCGGCGAGATGTTCGCGGTCGATGTGGTGGTCGCCGCGTTCGACGCGGATGCGGTGCGCCTCGATCATCACGTCGGCGTGGCGGCAGCCCTCGGGTGGTTCGAAGCGGTAGGAGGCGAGCTCGATCAGCAGGCCCAGCGGGTCGCGGAAGTAGATCGAGTCCATGAAGCCGCGATCCTTGGGCCCGGAATGCGAGATGCCCCGCGCCTCGAGCCGTTTCGCGGCCTGCCAGAAGCTGGCCTGGCTCACGTTGAAGGCGATGTGGTGCACGTTTCCGGGGGCCTGCGAGGCGGGCGCGGGATCGGGGCTGCGCTTCTCGTTGGTGAAGATGGTGACGAGCCGTCCGTCGCCCGGATCGAAGTAGAGATGGCCTTCGTCCGGGTCGTCGAAGTTCGGCTGGTCGAAGATGAAGGGCATGCCCAGCACGCCCTCCCAGAAATCGATCGAGGTCTGACGGTCGGCGCCCGTCAGCGTGATGTGATGCACGCCCTGCGCCTGGATCTTTCGGAATTCGGTCATGTCTCGCTCCCCTCGGGTGGTTTCACGAGAGGATAGCGGAGGATGGCGGGCTGCCCAGAGGATTGTTGCGAGCGGACAAAATGCGCATCGTAAGGACCAGCGCCGGTCCGCCGGGTGGGCGCTCGCGCCGGTGGAGGTCTTGGCACTTTATCCCCCGGCCATATGCCTGCAATCGAGACGTCCGGCCCAGCCTCGAAAAGCGCCCGCCCGAGTGGACGGACGGGCGCTGGCCCGGCGGCCTTCGGCCTCGATTCCGGGCCGGGGCTTTCGAGCGGCGCCCGGCCCGGGAGCCGGTCACCGCCAGTCGCGGCAGACGTACTTGATCTCCATGAACTGCTCCATGCCGCGGCGGGCGCCTTCGCGGCCGAGGCCGGACTGCTTGACCCCGCCGAAGGGGATGGGCGCCCCGGTGACCTTGGTGCGGTTCACCGCGACCATGCCGTATTGCAGCGCGCGGCTGACCCGGTAGATCCGGCGCGGATTCAGCGAATGGACATAGGCCACGAGCCCGTATTCGCTGTCGTTGGCGCGGCGCACGACCTCTTCCTCGGTCTCGAAGGGCGTGATCGGCGCGACGGGGCCGAAGGTCTCTTCGTGCATGATCAGCGCCTCGTCGGTCACGTCGGTCAGCACCGTCGGCGCGTAGAAGAGCGGCCCCTGCGGCAGCACCTCGCCGCCGCAGGCCAGCGTGGCGCCCTTCTCGAGCGCGTCCTTCACGTGCTCCTGCTGTTTGGCGATGGCCTTATCGTTCATGAGCGGGCCGATGTCGGGATCGTCGAGCCCCTTGCCGACGGTCAGCTTCTTCGTGGCCTCGACGAAGCGGCGGCAGAACTCGTCGTAGATCGGACGCTCGACGTAGATGCGGTTCGCGCCGAGGCAGTCCTGCCCGGAGGTGGCGAACTTGGCCTTGATGGTCTCCTCGACCGCCTGGTCGAGATCGGCGCCCTTGAAGACGATGACCGGCGCGTGGCCGCCCAGCTCGAGCACGAGCCGTTTCACGGTCTGCGCCGACTGGCGGTAGAGCAGCTTGCCGATGTCCGTCGAACCGGTGAAGGAGAGCGCGCGCACGCGGTGGTCCTCGGTCCAGGGCTCGACGATGGTGGAGGCCTTGCCGGTCACCACGTTGAAGACGCCGGCGGGCAGGCCCGCGCGCTCGGCCAGCTCGGCAAGGGCGAGGGCGGAATAGGGGGTCTCGCCCGAGGGGTGCGCGACCACGGTGCAGCCCGCGGCGATGGCGGCGGCCGCCTTGCGGGTCAGCATGGCCGAGGGGAAGTTCCACGGCGTGATGAGCGCGGCCACACCCATGGGTTCGAGCCAGAGCTCGACCTCGGCGTCGGGCAGGTGCGAGGTTACGCCCTCGATGTTGGGACGCTTGGTCTCCTCGGCGTAGAATTCGATGAAGCTCGCGGCGTAGTCGATCTCGCCGCGTGCCTCAGACAGGGGTTTGCCCTGTTCCAGCACCATGATGCGCGCGAGGTCTTCCTTGGCTTCCATCACGAGGTCGAACCAGCGGCGCAGGATCACGGCGCGGTCCTGCGGCAGGGTCATGGCCCAGTCTGCGAAGGCCGCCTGCGCATGGTCGACGGCGGCGCGCGACTGCGCGGCGCTCAGCGAGGCGATCTCGCCGATGCGGTCGCCGGTGCCGGGGTCGGTCACGGGCAGGCTCGCGTTGTCGTCGCCGGCGACCCACTTGCCGCCGATGTAGGAAAAGCTGCGCAGCAGGCGCTTGTCGGAAATGTCTGTGCGGGTGGAAATCGCGGTGTCCAGCATGATTGGTCTCCTTTGGCCACGATGATAGCGGAGGCCGGCAGAGAGAGAGACCGAATGGACTGCGATTGGCGCGCAGGTGGTCTGGCCACGGGCGCTTTGTCAGTCCGTCTGGTCTGCGATCAGCTCCAGCGGGGGCGTGCCCGCGCGCTTGACCTGCTTGGTGACGATGTAGGTGTGGTAACGCGCGATGCCGATGCGGGCGTCGAGCATCGAGTCGATCAGTCGCTGGTAGCTGTCGATGTCGCGCGTCACGATCTGCAGCAGGTAGTCGAAGCCGCCGCCGAGCGCCCAGCAGGCCAGCACCTCGTCATGGCGCTGAAGGCCCTCCTCGAAGGTGCGGAAGGTCGCCGAGGTGTGGTCCGCCAACTCGGCGGCGACGAAGACCGTGACCGTCGGCCCCAGCTTGCGCAGGTCGATCTCGGCCCGGTAGCCGGAGATGAGGCCGGCCTTTTCCAGCTTCTTGAGCCGGTCCCAGGCCGGGGTGGGCGAGAGATTGATCCGCTCGGCCAGCGCGGCCTTGGTGATGCGGCCCTCGCGCGCCAGCACGCGCAGGATCTCGAGATCGCGGGCGTCGAGGCGGATCATGTCAGACCGGGATCACCGTGCCGGCGCCGCCGAGGCGCGCGGCGACATGGGTGGCGATGGCGGTGTCCTGCACGCCGGTGCCGGTCAGGTCGCAGATCGTGATCTGCGCGTCGTGGGTCCGGCCGGTCGCCATACCGGTGATGATCTCGCCCAGCTCGGGCGGGGTGTCCGGCATCAGGCCGGCGGCGCGGGCCGCGCGCAGCTCGCCCAGCGTCTCGCACTGGCTGACGCGGTCGCAGGCGTAGAGATCGGCGCGGGCCAGCGCCTGGGGTGCCAGTTCGTTCTTGCCGCCCTGGTCCGAGCCCATGGCGGTGACGTGCAGCCCGCCGTGCAGCATCTCGGCGGTCAGGATCGGCTCGGTCGCAGGGGTGGTGGTCACCACCAGCTGCGACTGCTCGCAGAGCGAGGCGGGGCAGGTCATGACCTCGGCCTGCGCGCCGGTGGCTGCGGCGATGTCGGCCGCGCAGGAGGCCGCGCGCGCGGGGTCGCGGCCCCAGACGAGGCAGCGGTCGAAGGGCCGCACGAGATGCGCCGCCTGCATCTGCAGACGCGCCTGCAGCCCGGTGCCGATCACGCCCGCAACGGCCACGTCCGAGGGCGCGAGGTGGCGTGCCGCGACGGCGCCGGCGGCGGCGGTGCGGATGTCGGTGAGGTAGCCGTTGTCGAGAAAGACCGTCTCGACCAGCCCGGTGGTGGCGGAGAACAGGATCATCAGCCCGTTGAGGCTGGGCAGGCCGATCTTGGGGTTGTCGAAGAAGCCGGGCGAGACCTTGATCGCGAAGCCGTCGAAGCCCGGCACGTAGGCGGTCTTGACGTCGACCTCGCCGTGCGCCTCCTCGATGGCCATCGACAGGATCGGCGGCATGACCACGCCGCCACCGGCCAGCGCGCGGAAGGCGGCCTCGATCACGTCCACGGTCTCGAGGTCCAGCGAGACGACCTCGCGCAGCTGCGCCTCGGTCACGATACGGATGTCACGGCTCATAAACGCGGCCCTTTACTGTCAGATCCCCGAGGGACACATCCTGTCCCGAGATGACGCGGGTAAACTCGGTCATGTCGACGTTCCGCCCGGTGATGACCGTGCCCATGACGCGGCCGGGCTCGACCTTGCCCGCCTGCAGCGCGGCGATACCGACGACGCAGGCGCCCTCGGCGACCATGCGGTCCTCGTAGTAGAGCGCCTGCATGGCGCCGTAGATCTCGTCTTCGGTGACGAGCACGATCTCGTCCAGCAACTCGCGGCAGAGCGGGAAGCTCAGGCGGTTGTTGAGCCCGATGCCGCCGCCGAGCGAGTCGGCAAGGCTCGCGACCTCCTCGACCTCGACGGGGTGGCCCGCGTCGATCGAGGCCTTCATGGCCGCGCCCCGGTCCATGGTGATGCCGACGAGGCGGATGTCGGGATTGATGGCCTTGGCCGCGACCGCCATGCCGGCGGCAAGGCCGCCTCCGGACAGCGGGATCAGCAGCGTGTCGATCCCGGGGCGGGCGGCGAGCATCTCCAGCGCGATGGTGCCTTGTCCTGCGATGACATGCGCATCGTCGAAGGGCGAGATCTCGGCGAAGCCCTCGTCGCGGGCGAGCCGCTCGGCCTCGCGCTGCGCGTCGTCCTGGCTGCGTCCCGTGATGCGGACCTCGGCGCCAAGCGCGCGGATGCCGTCGACCTTGGCCTGCGGCACCAGTTCCGACATGCAGATGGCCGCGCGCATACCTTTGGCGCGGGCCGCCCAGGCGACGCCGCGACCGTGGTTACCGGTCGAGCAGCAGGTCACGCCGGCCGTGCCCTCGGGCAGGTTCGAGACGGCATTGACCGCGCCGCGCAGCTTGAAGGCGCCCACGGGCTGACAGGTTTCGAGTTTGAGCCAGAGATCGGTGCCCAGGCGGCCGGAAAGGGCCGAGGGCACGAGCGGGGTGTCATCGGCGAGGCCGCGCAGCGTCTTGGCGGCCTGCATCACGTCGGCGAGTGAGAGCAAAGCGTCCCCTTGTTCCAAGCGCCGCCGTGCGAGGCCCGGTCAGCGCGCTGCTTCGCCTCGACTGATATCACCGAACGCCAGAACAGGCGAGGCATCGATTTCCTCGGCGTTGAGCATCGAGGCCACGCGTTCCAGCGAGGCGACGAGCATGGCCTGTTCCCAGTCGTCGAGCATCTCGAACTGCTTGACGAAGCGCTGCTGCAGCGCATCGGGCGCCTCTTCGACGGCGGCATGCCCGACCTCGGTCAGCAGCACGTTCATCTGGCGGCGGTCCGCCTCGGACCGGACGCGCACGATCTTCTGCCGCTTCTCGAGCTTGTCGAGCAGGGCGGTGACGGTCGCCTGGCTGACGCCCATCTGCGTGGCCAGCGCCTTGGGCGTGGCGCTGCCGGCACGCTTGCCGGCGATGATCTGAAGCACGCGCAGCTGCGCGGGCGTAAGCCCGGCCTGCTGAGCCAGCGTACGTTCATACTGCTCCGTCGCGCGCAGGATGCGGCGCAGGGCAATCAGACTCTCGTCGGTCCGGTCTTGGGGTAGGTCATCCGTCATGGGACGGAACATTGCATCAAGTGACATGATCCTTCAACGTGCAAAGCACTCCTTTTGTTTCTTCATCCTGACTAAGGACTTTTGCTTCGTCTGAAAACCCTTGTTTACAGCGCTTATAGCGTCATTCGACGATTTTTTTTAGATTCATCTTCTTCGCTTCTTGAAACTTTCCCCGACCTATTATACTTAGTCCCCTGAACGAACGAGGAGGCCAAGCCATGCCTAGAGACGTCACCAACGAACCGATTCCCGCCCGAACTGGGGTGCCCCTCCTGCGCAAACCGAGCGCGATGGACGGGGCCGAAATCTGGGATCTCGTGCGCGATTGCTCGCCACTTGATGAAAATTCCATGTACTGCAACCTGATCCAGGCCGATCACTTCCGTGACACCTGCGTGGTTGCCGAACTGGACGGTGACATCGTTGGCTGGATCTCCGGCCACATGGTTCCGGGCAAGGAGGAATTCTTTGTCTGGCAGGTCGCGGTGAGCGAAAAGGCTCGCGGTCTCGGCCTTGGCAAGAAGATGCTCAAGCATCTGATCGCGCGCGACGTTTGCGCCGATGCCAAGGCGCTCAAGACCACCATCACCCGCGACAACGGCGCCTCCTGGGGGCTCTTCCGCAGCTTCGCCCGCAGCATCGGCGGCGAACTTACGGATGAGCCGCACTTCAAGCGCGACACGCACTTCGGCGGCCAGCACGACACCGAGCACATGGTGACGATCCGGCTGCCCGAGGAAGACGACTGGGCGAAAGCCGCCTGAACCTTCCCGCCGCTCGCGCGTTCCCCCTTAGAGTTTCTGAATCGAGAGGACGTTCTTCCATGACGAACGCATCCAATACGACTGACATTTTCAATCGCCGCGAAAGCGAGGCACGGTCCTACTGCCGCGGCATCAGTGCGACCTTCACCGGCGCCCGTGGCACCGAGATGACCGATGCCGAGGGTAACACCTACATCGACTTTCTCGCCGGCTGCTCGTCGCTGAACTACGGTCACAACGACCCCGACATGAAAGCCGCCCTGATCGAGCACATCTCGAACGACGGCGTGGCCATGGGTCTCGACCTGCACACGAACGCCAAGGGCGCCTTCCTCGAGGCCTTCGAGAAGAACATTCTCGAGCCGCGGGGCATGGACCACAAGGTGATGTTCACCGGCCCGACCGGCGCCAACGCCGTCGAGGCGGCGATGAAGCTGGCGCGCAAAGTGACCGGCCGCACCAACATCGTGGCCTTCACCAACGGTTTCCACGGCGTCACCATGGGCGCGCTTGCCGCGACCGGCAACGGCTACCACCGCAACGGTGCGGCGGCCGAGCTGTCGGGCGTGACGCGCATGCCCTTCGACGGCTACATGGGCGACTACGACACCACGCAACTGCTCGAGGCGATGCTGAACGACGCATCCTCCGGCATGGACGCACCCGCCGCGATCATGCTCGAGACCGTGCAGGGCGAGGGCGGCCTCAACGCCGCGTCCGCCGAGTGGGTCAAGAAGGTCGCCGACCTGGCGCACAAGCACGGCGCGCTGCTGATCGTCGACGACATCCAGGCCGGCTGCGGCCGCACGGGCACCTTCTTCTCCTTCGAGGAGTGGGGCATAAAGCCGGACATCATCACCCAGGCGAAATCGATCTCGGGCTTCGGCCTGCCGATGGGCCTCGTGCTGATCCGTCCCGAGCATGACATCTTCGGCCCGGCCGAGCACAACGGCACTTTCCGCGGCAACACCCATGCCTTCGTGACGGGCCGTGTCGCCATCGAGAAGTTCTGGAGCGACAAGTCCTTCCAGGACGAGATCGCCGGCAAGTCGGTCATCCTGACGACCGCGCTGCAGGAACTCGCCGAGATGGTGCCGGACGCCTACCTCAAGGGCCGCGGCATGATGCAGGGCGTCGACGTCGGCTCGGGCGAGCTGGCCGAGGAAATCTGCGGCCGTGCCTTCGAGAAGGGCCTCATCATCGAGACCTCGGGTCCGAACGACGAGGTGGTCAAGGTGCTCGCGCCGCTGACCACGCCGGAAGAAACCTTCCGCAAGGGCCTGAACATCCTCCTCGAGGCGGCCCGCGAAGTCACCCAGAAACACAAGATCGCAGCGGAGTAACGGGACATGATCGTCAGAGATTTCAACAAGATCGTGAAAGACGAGAAGGACCGCGTCGTCTCGGACGCGAACTGGACCAGCGTCCGCATGCTGCTTGCCAATGACGGCATGGGCTTCTCGTTCCACATCACCTTCCTCGAGACCGGTTCGGAGCACACGTTCCACTATAAGAACCACTTCGAGAGCGTCTATTGCATGCAGGGCAAGGGCTCGATCACCGATCTCGCCACCGGCGAGACCCACGAGATCACGCCCGGCGTCATGTACGCGCTCGACCAGCACGACAAGCACACCGTGCGCGCGGAAGAAGAGCTGGTTCTTGCCTGCTGCTTCAATCCGCCCGTCACCGGCACCGAGGTGCACCAGGC
Organism: Salipiger mucosus DSM 16094; assembly: GCF_000442255.1. GTDB lineage: Bacteria > Pseudomonadota > Alphaproteobacteria > Rhodobacterales > Rhodobacteraceae > Salipiger > Salipiger mucosus. The sequence goes on from NZ_KE557276.1 coordinate 235,328, forward strand.
CGACGGCTCCTACGCGCCGGCCGAGGAACTTGCAGACTGACCAGGGGGGCAAACTTGACCCACTCGAACCATACAGTCGAAAAGATCGGCGGGACGTCCATGTCCCGCCTCGACGAACTCACCAAGACGCTGTTCATCGGCGACCGCGAGGGTGATGATCTGTATAACCGCGTCTTCGTGGTTTCCGCCTTCGGCGGCATCACCGACCTCCTGCTCGAGCACAAGAAATTGGGCCAGCCGGGCGTCTACGGCGAGTTCGCCAATGCCGACAACAACCGCGGCTGGCAGGATGCGCTGGACACCGTCGCCGAGGCGATGATCGAGGCGCACGAAGCCGTGCTGACGCACCCGGCCGATCGCGACATGGCGCGCGAGTTCGTGCGCGAACGCATCGAGGGCGCGCGCAACTGCCTGATCGACCTGCAGCGCCTCTGCTCCTACGGCCACTTCCGGCTGTCCGAGCACATGCTGCAGATCCGCGAGCTGCTTTCGGGCCTGGGCGAGGCACACTCGGCCTTCGCGACGTCGCTGCTGCTGCAGCGCAACGGCGTGAATGCCCGCCTGCTCGACCTGTCGGGCTGGCGCGACGAGGGCACCGTCACGCTCGAAGAGCGCATCCAGAATGCGATGCAGGGCGTTGATACCGAAACGGAAATGCCCATCGTGACCGGCTACGCGCAATGCGCCGAAGGCCTGATGCGCGAGTTTGACCGCGGCTATTCCGAGGTGACCTTCTCCAAGCTCGCAGCCCTGACCGGCGCGCGCGAGGCGATCATCCACAAGGAGTTCCACCTGTCGTCGGCCGACCCCAAGCACGTGGGCATCGACGCGGTGCGCAAGCTGGGCCACACCAACTACGACGTGGCTGACCAGCTGTCGAACATGGGCATGGAGGCCATCCACCCGAAGGCCGCCAAGACCCTGCGCCAGGCCGACGTGCCGCTGCGCGTGACGAATGCCTTCGAGCCGCAGGATCCGGGCACGCTGATCGACGACAAGCCTGCCGAGAGCCCGGCGGCCGAGATCGTCACCGGCCTCGACATCGTGGCGCTGGAAGTGTTCGAGCAGGACATGCTGGGCGTGAAGGGCTACGACTCGGCGATCCTCGACGTGCTGGCACGGCACGACGTGCGCATCGTCTCGAAACAGTCGAACGCGAACACGATCACGCACTACCTCGACGCGTCGCTCAAGACGATGAAGCGGGTCGAGAAGGACCTGACGAAGCTCTATCCTTCGGCCAGCGTCTCGACGCGGACACTTGCGATGGCCTCCGTCATCGGGCGTGACCTCAGCGGTCTGTCGATCCTGACGCGCGGCCACGAGGCGATTGCCGAAGCGGGCATGGCCACGCTGGGCGCAACGCAGGGTCTGCGCAACGTCGACGTTCAGTTCATCCTGGAGCGTGACGACCTCAAGCCGGTCATCGCGGCGCTGCACAAGGCCTTCGTCGAGAACGACACTTCGGCCAAGACGTCCGAGCAGGACATCTCGCAGGCGGCCTGACGGTCCGACCCAAGTGACTGAATCCGGATTGCCCCCGCGTTCCCTGATCGGAGCGCGGGGGTTTTCCATTGCGGGATCGGTGTCGGGCGGGAAGGCGGTTTCAGCCCAGCAGCCAGGCGACGACCAGCACCCAGAGCGACAGGATCGCCAGCATCGCCACCATGTAGCCGGCATTCCAGACGAGGCCCACGTGCCGCGCACTGACGTTCCCGAAGGAGCCGGTCAGCAGCGTCGTCGCCGTGAAGGGCGAGCTGATGCCGCCAAGCGCCCAGCCTGCCGTGATAGCCGTCACGATGGCGGTGGGCGCGACGCCGAGCATCTCGGCCGAGGGGATCAGCGGCGCGAGGAGCGTCACCCCGAGGATCGGGTTCATGCCCAGTTGCCCCAGCGCCGGGATGAGCCAGACGAGGCCCACCAGCACCAGCCATGTCGGAAGTGCCTCGGGGTGCAGGCCCAGGCCCGCCACCAGCGGCTGCAGCAGCGGGGCGCCCACGGTGCCGATGTAGCCCGCCATCATCAGCAGCGTGACCTCGCCGCGATAGCCCGGCAGCTCGTCGAAGGCAAAGCCCGCCAGCCGGCGGCCCAGCCCGGCCGCGCTGCGGGTCTGCAGGGTCAGCCAGACCAGTGCGATCGTGGGCACGACCAGCAGGACGATGGCGATCACCCGAAGCCCGCTCAGCCATTGAAGGGTCAGCGTGCTGGCCACCAGAATCGCCAGAAGCCCCGCCAATGGTAACATCAGCGCCCAGGAGCCCTCGGGCTTGCGCCGTTCCGGAGGCGGGTGCGACAGGCGGGGCTTGAAGATCGAGTCGAGCGACCAGCCGGTGACCGCCATGAGCGCCGAGGTGCCGAGCGCGGGCAGCAGCACGCCGCCCCAGTTCGTGCCCGGGATCAGCGCCGTGGTGATCGCCACCGCGAAGGAAAGCGGCGACCAGGGCAGCGTCGAGCAGAAGGCGCGCTGGATCGCGAGCAGCATCCGCCGCGTGCGGTGAAAGCGGATCTCGGCGTCGGGTTCGGCCCGGGCGCTCGCGGTGGCGAGGCTGCCCAGCAGCGCGATGGCACCGTAGTTCAGCAGCAGCGCGAACATCTGTCCGCCCACGGTCAGGGCGGCATAGCGCCGGCCGGGCGGCTGCTTGGACAGGAAGGTGCCCGCGTCGCGGATCGCGGGGGCCTTCTCGGCGGCGCTGCGCAGCGTGGCGAGCGCGGCGAAGAAGGCGGCGATGAAGGCCGAGGAATGGATCGCGCGCAGCACGACCTCGGACCAGTCCGGCTCGCGCAGGAACAGCGCGACGGTCAGAACGATGGCGGTCGCGACGAAGGCGCGGCGGCCCCAGCCCACCTGCAGGCTCAGCAACGCAACGAGCCCCAGAAGCGAGGGGATCAGGGCCCAGTCGAGCACGGCATCCGGCAGCAGCCATTCGCGCAGGATCACGAGCCCGGTGACGAGGCAGAGCAGGCCGCCGGCGAAGCGGCCGAGGATGTCGTGCGAGGCGGGCAGGGCGGCGTTCCGTGACTGTGACCGGTCGGCGCGACTTGACCACCATTCGCGCCGGGCTGCAATGGCCGGCCTGGGGCCGGGCCTTGGGGCTGGCATGTCGCCTCGCCTACATCAGCTCTGAGGCGCGCAGCCGTTCGCTGCGCCGGGCACGGCCGGCGGGGCTGAGCCGATCCTCGACGTGGCCCTGCAGCCAGATGATCGCGCTGTTGAGCGCGAGGTAGACCACCGCCGCCAGCAGCAGGAACTCGATCGGCCGGTAGGTCTGCGAGATCAGGCCCGAAATCGTCGCCATGAACTCGGGCACCGCCACCAGCCCCGCGAGCGCGGTGCCCTTGAGATTCAGTGTGAGGTTGGAAAAGAGCGGCGGGACCGCCACGGGCAGGGCCTGCGGCAGCACCACCCGGCGGATCATCTGGCCCCGCGTCATGCCGAGCGCGCGGCAGGCCTCGAGCATCGCGGGGTTCACCGCGCGCAGGCCCGCGGTCAGGAACTCCACGTTGTAGCCCATGGCCGAGATCACCAGCGCGATCATCGCCGAGATCAGCGGCGGCAGAAAGATCCCCAGCGCGGGCAGGCCGAAGTAGGCGAAGAAGAGCAGCACGAGCGTCGGCACCGCGCGCATCAGCCAGGAAAAGGCGGTGACCCCGCGCGAGGCCCAGCCCGGCCCGTATTCCCGCGCGAGCGCGAGGGGCAGCGCCAGCAGGGGGGCCGCCGTGCCGACCACGGCCATCAGCAGGATCGTCGTGCCGATGCCCTTGAGCAGAAGCGGTGTGTATTGCGTGAAAAGGGTCAGGTCCACGGGATCACCTCGCCGTCCGGATGGCGACGCGTCGGCGCGCCAGGTATTCAAGGCCCATCAGGATGCTCGACAGGCAGATGTAGTAGGTCATCGCGATCAGCATGATCTCGAAGGGTTTCTGCAGCACGTCGATGAGCCGTTTCGACATGCCCATGATCTCGACCACCGCCACAGCCGAGGCGACCGACGTGCGCTTGAGCGAGGTGCAGGCGAAGGTCAGCAGCGGCGGGATCGCCACGCGCAGCACCTGCGGCAGGATCACCCGGCGGTACATCGGCACCATGCGGAAGCCCATCGCGCGCGCGGCTTCGTACTGTTGCGGCGGCACCGCGAGGAAGGCGCCGCGCAGCACTTCGTACTCGTAGGCCGAGGCGATGGCCGCGAGCCCGATGGTGGCCGAGACGAGCGGGCTCAGCCGCAGTCCCAGCTCGGGCAGGGCGAGGAAGCAGAACAGGAGCACGACAAGCTCGGGCAGGCCGCGAAAGAGCCAGGAGTAGAGGCGCAGCGCCTTCGCGACAGCCTTGTCGCGCCACAGGTTGTCGAGCACCGAGAAGACCACGGCGATCACGATCGAGAGCAGTTGCGCCATGGCATAGAGCTGAACGGTCAGCCAGACCGCCGGCAGCAGCCGTGGCGCCATGCGGACGATGACCTCCCAGTCGAATTCGTAGCCCAATATCTTGCTCCGTCCTGTTGATGCCTTGAGATATATCAGTGATAATACCAACAGGGCAAGCAATCTCCGGACAGGAAGGATTCCGCCATGGAAAACCGCATCATCGTTGTCGGCGCGGGCGTCGTCGGACTGGCCTGCGCGGTGGCGCTGACGCGTTCTGGCCGGCAGGTCACGCTGATCGACGAGGGCGAACCGGGGGCAGGCACTTCGGCAGGCAATCCCGGCGGGCTGAGCGTGAGCTCGGTCTTGCCGGCGGCGCATCCCGGGGTGCTGCGCAAGGTGCCGGGCTGGCTGCTCGATCCGGACGGCCCGCTGGTCATCAAGCCGCGGCATCTGCCCCGGATGGCGCCCTGGCTGGCGCGGTTCCTCGCCGCCTCGCGGCGCGACCGCTGGGAGGCGGGGATCTCGGCGCTGCACGGGCTGACCGCGAACGCGGTTTCCGACTGGCGCGACCTGCTGGGCGCCGTGGGCGCGCCCGAGCTGCTGCGGCCGACCGGGCACCTGATCGTCTATCGCTCCGATGCGCAGGACGACGCCGAGACCGCCAGTTGGGAGCGGCGCGCGGCGCTGGGGATGCGGATCGAGCCCGTAGGCACCGAGCGGCTGCGCGAGATGGTCCCGCCGCTCGCGGGCGAGTATCACCGTGCGCGGCTTGTCCATGACAACGGCTGGCTGCACGACCCGCGCGAGGCCTGCCGCCGGATGGAGCACTGGCTGCGCGGCGCGGGCGCCGGGCTGCGGCGCGCGCGGGTGACCGGGCTCGAGCCGGGCGGGCC
>NZ_KE557276.1:240876-356620 GCF_000442255.1 Salipiger mucosus DSM 16094
GCGGCGCGCGCGGGTGACCGGGCTCGAGCCGGGCGGGCCGGCCGTGCTGCTGGAGGGCGGCGAACGGGTGCCGGCGCAGGCGGTGGTGCTGGCCTGCGGCGCGCGTTCGGCGGCGCTGGCCAGCGACGCGGGCGATCGGGTGCCGCTCCAGGCCGAGCGCGGCTATTCCTCGACCTTCCGGCAACCGGGCTTGACGATCGACATGCCGGTCTTCTCGCCCTCGGAAAAGATCCTCGCGGCGCCCACCGGCGGCGGGCTGCGCTTTGCGGGCACGGCCGAGTTCGCGGGCTTCGGTGCGCGGCCGAACTGGCGCCGGACCGAGGCGCTGGAACGGCTCGGGCGGCGGCTCTTCCCCGACATGGCGCCCGAGAGTAAGCCCGAGCGCTGGATGGGCGAGCGGCCCAGCACGCCCGACAGCCTGCCGGTCATCGGGCGCGCGCGGGCCTCGTCGCGGATCGTGCATGCCTTCGGCCACGGGCATCTCGGCGTCACCACCGCGCCCGCGACCGCGCGGCAGGTCGCGGCGCTGATCGCGGGCGACGCGCCCGCGCTCGAGGCCTGTTCGCCGCAGCGGTTCTGAGTGTCAGTCCCCGGCGCGCCCGAGAAAGGCGCGCAGCTCGGGCGTTTGCGGATCGGCAAAGACCTCGGCGGGCACGCCCTGTTCGGCGATGCGGCCCGCGTGCATGAAGATCACCCGGTCGGCCACGTTGCGCACGAAGTCCATCTCGTGGCTGACCGAGATCATCGTCATGCCTTCTTCGGCAAGCTCGCGCATGACGCGCAGCACCTCGGCCTTGAGCTCGGGGTCGAGCGCCGAGGTCACCTCGTCGAAGAGCAGCGCCTCGGGGCGCATGGCCAGTGCGCGGGCAATGGCGACGCGCTGCTGCTCGCCGCCGGACATCTGGTGCGGGTAGGCGTGCATCCGGTGCGACAGCCGCACCTTGGCCAGCAGCGCCTCGGCCTCGGCGCGCACCTCGGACTTGTCGCGGTGCTGCACCGTCATCGGCGCCTCGCAGACGTTCTCCAGCGCCGACATGTGCGGAAAGAGGTTGAAGCTCTGGAAGACCATGCCCAGCCGGGTGCGGAAGGGCAGAAGCTCGCGCTCGGCCATCGGCAGGCGCTTGTCGCCGCGTTGGTGCCAGCCGACCTCGGCGCCCTGCCAGTAGATGCGGCCGTTGTCGGGCCGGATCAGCAGGTTGAGGCAGCGCAGCAGGGTCGACTTGCCAGAGCCGGAGGCGCCGATGATGGCCAGCACCTCGCCGCGGCGGACGGTGAAGTCCATGCCGCGCAGGACGTGCTGTTCGCCGAGGGTCTTCTCGATGCCGCGGATTTCAAGGAGCGGCGCGTCGGGGGCGGTGTCGAACATGGGGATCTTTCGTCAGGAGGGACGCTCGGCTTCGATCCTATCGCGAAACTCGCTCCAGGGAAGCCAGGCATAGGGGGCTAGGGTGGCCAGCGCGCGCAGCGGCACCGGCTCGGGGGTGGTGACGGGCACGACGAACTCCTCGGCCGTGACGCGTCCCGCGAGGAAGCGGCCCAGCTCGTGGCCGAAGGCGCCGGTCAGTGCCACGCCGCGGCCGTTGCAGGCAATGGGAGCCCAGAGCCCGTCGCCCAGCCGGTGCAGGCGCGGCAGGGCGTCGAGGGTGACGGCGACGGTGCCGGTCCAGGCATAGTCCGCCCGCACCGGGCCGAGCTGCGGCAGGAAACGGGCGAAGCGCTGCTCGAACCGGCGTCGGGTGCGGGCGAGGCGTCCGGGGCCGGGATGGACCAGCCCGCCGCCGACGATGCGCCCGTCGGGCGACCAGCGCGCGGCGAAGAGGTGACGCCGGGTGTCGGCGACGGGGCTGCGCGCCGGCAGGACTCGGGCCTGCGTCTCGGCGCCGAAGCGTTGCGTGGCGATCTGGAAGCTGCGCGTCGGGATGACCGCGCGATCGACCGCGGGGCAGAGCCTGCCGACCAGCGCGTTGGTGGTCAGCACCGCCCGAGGCGCGCTGACGCTGCCGCCGGGGGTGCTGACCCGCCAGCCCAGGCCGTCGCGGGCGATGCCGGTGACGGGTGAGGCCGCGAAGAGCCGGACACCGGCCTGCTGGCAGGCCCGCGCCAGGCCGCGTGCATAGGCCAGCGGGTTCAGCTGCCCGCCGGTCGGGATCAGCATGGCGCCGTGGTAGCCGTCCATGCCGGTGCGCGCCGCGACGTCCTCGCGGCCCAGTTGCCGCACGTCGAAGCCCAGGGCCTGCCATTCCGCGACCTGCGCGGCATTGGCCGCCATCGCGGCGCCGGAATGGGCCGGCTGCAGCCAGCCGGTCTGTTCCGCGCCCTCGATCCCCTGCTCTCGGGCAAGCTCGAAGAGCCTGGTGCCAGAGCCGCCGATCATGCGCGAAAAGGCCTCGCCCCGGCGGGGTCCGAAGGCGGCGCGCACGTTGGCCGGAGACAGCGCCTTCTTCAGCGTCGGCACGACGAAACCGGTATTGCGCCCGGAGGCGCCCCAGCCGGGTTCCCGCGCCTCGACCAGCGCGACGGTGAGCCCCTCGGCGGCCAGCGTCAGCGCCGTGGTCATGCCGAGATAGCCCGCGCCCACCAGAACGATGTCCGCCGTGACCTCGCCCCTCAGCGAGGGCAGGTCGGGCCCCGGCGGCGTGATCGCCGACCAGAGCGAGCGGTCGAAGGTTTCCGCGACCATGACGGTCAGCGTGCCCGCATGGCGCGGCCGAGGAAGGAGCGCGTGCGCGCCTGCTGCGGGTTGCGCAGCACCTCGGCGGGCGTGCCGTCCTCGTGGATGGCGCCGTCGGCCATGAAGATCACCCGGTCGCCCACGTCCTCGGCGAAGGCCATCTCGTGGGTGACGACCAGCATGGTCATGCCCTCCTCGGCCAGCTGGCGCATCACCTGCAGCACGTCGTCGACCAGTTCGGGGTCGAGCGCCGAGGTCACCTCGTCGAAGAGCATCAGCTTGGGCGTCATCGCCAGCGCGCGGGCGATGGCGACGCGCTGCTGCTGCCCGCCGGAGAGCTTGCCGGGGTGGTGGTCCATCCGGTCGGCGAGCCCCACGCGGTCGAGCAGCCCCGCGGCCATGTCGCGGATCTCGGCCCGGGTGCCGCGGCGGTGGGCCAGCGGCGCCTCCATGACGTTTTCGAGCGCGGTCATGTTGGGGAAGAGGTTGAAGTGCTGGAAGACCATGCCGATCTCGACGCGCCTGCGCCGCAGGTCGCGCCGCGAGACGCGCGCGGGGTCGGGGCCGCCGATGCGCTGGCCGTCGATCAGCACGGCGCTGCCCGCGTCGGGCGTCTCGAGGTGGTTCACGCAGCGCAGCAGCGTCGACTTGCCCGAGCCCGAGGCGCCGATGATCGAGACGACCTGACCGGCGGGCACCTTCAGGTCGACGCCGTGCAGCACGGTCTTGTTGCCGAAGGATTTGCGCAGGTTCACGAGTTCCAGCATCGGGCGGTCGTGGGCGCGCGCAGGCGTGGCGGGGTTGGCGGTCATGCAGGTGTCTTTCATCTCGGGGGCTCCGTCACGGCAGGGTCACGCGGCGCTGCACGCGGGACTGCAGGATCGCCATCAGCGAGGTCAGCAGCAGGTAGACCACGGCCGCGAAGGCCAGGAATTCGACCGAGCGGTAGGTCTCGGTCACCTTGGCCATGCTCTGGGCGGTCAGCTCGCTCACCGCGACAAGCGAGGCGATCGAGGTGGCCTTCACGGTGACGATGGCGCGGGTGAAGTAGGGGCCGCACATGACCGGCAGCGCCTGCGGCACCAGCACGCGCCACACGAAACGCCAGGTCGGCAGGCCCAGTGCATCGGCGGCCTCGAACTGGCCGCGCGGCACCGCCATGAGGCCCGAGCGCAGGTCCTCGGCAAGGTAGGCGGTGGTGACGACGGTTAGGCCGACCAGCGCCGCCGTGAAGGGCGAGACGAAGACGCCGAGCGAGGGCAGCCCGTAGAAGGTGAAGTAGAGGATCACCAGCAGCGGCAGCGCGCGGATCACGTTGACGTAGGTCGCGGCGGCGCGGCGCAGGCCACGGACCCGCGAGACGCGCGCCAGCGCGACCAGCAGTGCCAGCGGCGTGCACAGGCCCATGATGGCGAGGAAGAGCCAGATCGTCGTGCGGACCCCGTAGAGCAGGCTCGGCAGTGCGTTCTCGATGAGCGTCGGGTCGAAATTCATGGCGAGACGTGTCCCTGGTGGTCCCAGCGCCGCTCGGACCACATCTGCACGGCGATCAGCATGGCGTCGATGACGCCGTAGATGATCGCGACGCCGAGAAGGATCTCGAAGGGGCGGTTGGTGGCGACGATGGCCTGGTTGGCGCGGGTGACGAGCTCGGTCACGCCGATGGCCCCGGCCAGCGCCGTGCCCTTCACCATGTCCATCGAGTAGGAGACGTAGGGCGGGATGATCGACGGCATGGCCTGCGGCAGCACGATCCGCCGCAGCGACCGGGTCATGGGCAGGCCCGCGGCTGCGATGGCCTCGTGCTGGCCCTTGGGCACGGCGCGCAGGCCCGCGCTGACCACCTCGCCGAGGATGAAGGTGTTGTAGACGACAAAGCCCGCGATGGCGGCGGTCAGCGATTCAAGCCGCAGGTCCAGCACGATGGGCAGGACGTAGTAGGCGATGAAAAGGATGATGAGCGGCGGCACGCCGCGCACCATCCAGCTCAGCACCGTGGCCGGGGCGCGCAGCCAGCGGCTGCGCGCTTCGAGGGCAAGCCCGACCGCCAGCGCCAGCGGCGTGCTGATGGCGAGAACCCCCGCCACCAGCGCCAGCGTCAGCCACAGCCCCTGCAGGATGTAGGGGCCGCGGACGGCCCAGATCGACAGGTCGAAGTCCATCGGTCAGGCGCGCCCTTCGATCAGTAGCCCACGACCGAGAGCATCTCGGAGGTGTCGGGCAGGTCCCACTTCTCGTTGAGCGCCTTGATCGTGCCGTCGGTGCGGTACTTGGCCATCAGGAAGTTCACGGCGGTCAGCAGGTCGGGCTCGCGCGCGTTGACGCAGAAGCCGCCCACGCCCACGGCGGTGGGTTGCGGCAGGATCTTGAACTGGTCGCCGTCCGGCCCGTCGAGCAGCGCGCTCGCGGCATGGATGCCGGTGCCGTAGGCCTCGATCTGGCCGTTGAGCAGTGCAAGGCGCGCCTCGGTCACGCCGGGCAGGGCCAGCGCGTCGGTCTCGTCCTGGCCGGCGGTCGAGAGCAGGTGCTGAAGCTCCATCTCGCCCTTCACGCCGCCGAGCTTGGCGTCGGCCAGGTCGTCGAGGCTTTCGATGCCGCTGTCTTTCTTCACCACGGCCACGTCGATCGCGACCTTGACCGGTCGGGTCAGGAAGAAGTCGGGCGAGGTGAGACGGTCGTTGTTCCAGCTCGCGCCCTCGCAGCCCATGTCGAAGCGGTTGGCGGCAAGGCCGGGCATGACGCCGGACCAGTCGACGCGCACGAACTCGGGCTCGAGGCCGAGGTCCTCGGCCAGCTTGGTCCAGAGGTCGATGCGCGCGCCCTGCAGCGTGCCGTCGTCGCCGATGAAGGTTTCCTTCTGGGTCTTGCCGGTGGTCGCGATGATCAGCTTGCCCTCTTCGATGAGGTTCTCCAGCGGCCAGGGATCCGGGTAGTCGAGGCTGACCTCGAGGCTGTCGAGGTCGATGCCCTGCGCCTGCGCCGCACCCAGCGGGGCAAGAAGGGCGAGCGCGGCCGCGAAGGCGGTGGCGGTCTTGCGGATGGAAAGGGTCATTGCGGTCTCCGGTTGGACTCTTGGTTGCGGGTCTCGTTCTTGCGCGTCCGGGTCGTTGCTGCGCCGGACGCCTTCAGCGAAGCGGCTTCCCGGGCTGATATCAATTTAAAATTATTAGTGATATATCACGAAAACACGGGTGATGTGCTGCGTGATGGATTTTTGCACAGATCAGTGCCTGTCGGCCGATGACCCTGCCGCTTGCGGCGCGAGCCCGCCCCGGGTGCCGACACGCAGATTCGCGTTGGCGAAGGCGTCGAAGAACCCTGCCAGCCCTTCGGTGACCACCGCGAGGATCGCGTCGCCGGTCTCGGCGGTCGCGGTGGCAGGGTCGCCGTAGTAGCCGCAGTCACCGGGCTGGAAGATCGGCGGCCAGCCCGCTCCGGCCGCGGTGATCGGGTCGGCGTCGCCGGCCTCGGCCATCCAGGGCTGGGTGCAGCGCGACGGCAGATCCCGGATCGCCCGGGCGATGGCAGCCGCCTTGTCGGGTGTGGCCAGCGCCATGCTCAGCGACGTCTCCATCTCGCAGGCATGGCCGACGCGGGGCAGGGCGCCGCGCAGGAGCGGCACCCAGTCGGCCTCTGAAGGCGCGAAGTAGTCGATCATTCCGACCGCATGGCCGTCGGTCACCATCTGCCCGACGAGAGAGCGCAGCGGGGCCGTGTTGCCACCGTGCCCGTTGACGAAGAGCATGCGCCGAAACCCTGCCCCCAGCACCGAGCGCGCGAGATCGCCCAGCAGCGCGAGGTAGGTCTCGAGCCGCAGCGAGAGGGTGCCCGCCCAGGCCGCGTGATGCGGCGAGAAGCCGGCGGCGACCGGGGGCGCCACGACCACCGCGCCGGCGGCGCGCTCGGCGGCACGCCGGGCGATGGCGGCGGCGAGCCGCGTGTCGGTGTCCACCGGGAGGTGGTCGCCGTGCTGTTCGGTCGCGCCGGTGGGCACCACGACCAGCGCGCCCTCGGCGCCCAGGCGGGCGAGTTCGGCGCGGGTCAGATCCTGCCAGGAGTGAAGCATGGGCGGGGCCTTTCGGGAAAAGGGGCGCCGGACCGCAAGGGATGGAACGGCCCGGCGCGCACCGTCACATGTCGCCGTGTTCCTTCGACGGATTCGAACAGACGGCGACCACGAGGCCGGCTTCGCCGATGATGTGACGGTAACGGTAGGTCCTGGGCAGGTACATCGCGTCGCCCTGGCGGAAGATGCGTTCCTCGCCTGTGGCCTCGACGATCTGGCGCGACCAGCCGTGCAGGCAGTAGAGCACGACCTGGTTCTCGCCCTTGCCTTCGACCATGACGTCGAAATGCGGCATGTAGGTGGTGATGTGGAACGAGAACGAGCAGCCGTTCTGGTTCTTGGTGATGAGGCGGTGCGAGAATTCCTTGCCCTCGTGCACCCAGGTCAGCGGCACGTCTTCCTGCCGCGCCCACTGGATGGTGTCTTCGAGGGCCTGTGTTCCGGTGGCCTGCGTCATGGGGCTGGTCCTTTGCATTGCGGTTATGTCAAAGCGCGAGCGCGGCCTCGTAGCCGTCGAGGAAGGCGGCCTCGATGTCGCGCGGGGCGTAGCAGTCGCCGATGGCCCGGACCGTGAGGCCCGCCGCCTCGAGCGGTGCGCGCAGGGTGTCGCGGGGAAGGCCGGGGTCGGCCAGCACGATGCTGTCGTAGCTGCGCAGGGGCATGGGCTGGCGGCTGAAGACGTTCTCCAGCGTGACGCGTCCGCCGTCGAAGCGAGCGGGCCGCGTCGCGGGGAGGAAGGTCACGCCCAGCTCGGCCGCCTGTTTCCAGAAATAGGTCAGGTTCTGGATTACCAGGTTGTGGCCCGCGTGCAGGCCCTGCGTGCTGAGGTCGACGTTGCGCCCGAGCCGCGCGAGGTGGATCGCCGCGGCCATGCCCGGCGTGCGATTCATGTTGTCGATGACCAGAACGCGCGCGCCGCAGCGCGCGGGATCCTGCACCGCCTCGTCGACGGTCAGGATCGGCGCCGCCTCGGCCCCGGGCGTGCGCAGGGTGCCGGGCCGCGCGCCGCAGGCCAGCAGCACGACGTCAGGCGCGGCCTCGGCGATGCGCGCGGCACTCGCGCGGGCGCCAAGCCTCAGGGTGACGCCGAGCCGTTCGATCTCCGCGGCCTTGTGGTCGATCATCCGGCCCCACTCGGCGCGGCCCTCGGGCAGGCGGGCCACGTTCATGCGGCCTCCGAGGCACTCGTGCTCGTCGTAGAGCGTGACATCATGGCCGCGCAGCGCGGCGACGCGGGCGGCCTCCATGCCCGACGGCCCGGCGCCGATGACACTCACGCGCCGGGCTCGCTCGATGGGCGGCAGCGCGTGCCAGCGTTCTTCACGCCCCGTCGTGGGATTGCCGACGCAGGAGATGTGGCGCCCGCGGTAGAGCCGGCCGAAGCAGGCCTGCTCGCAGGCGACGCAGGGCGTCACGCGGTCCGTCCCGCCGCGCCGCGCCTTGGCGGGCAGGTGCGGGTCGGCGATGAGCGGGCGCACCATACCCGCCATGTCCGCGTCGCCCCGTGCCAGCAGGGCCTCGGCCTCGGCTGCGGTGTGGATGCGGGTCGCGTGCAGCACGGCGGTGCCGGGGCAGGCGGACCGGATGCGTCCTGCGAGCGAGGCGAAGGGCGCCGGCGGCAGCCCCATCGGCGGCTCGTGCAGCATGTTCGAGACAAGGTCGCCGTCGCTGCCCGCACTCACGTCGAGATAGTCGAGCGCGCCGGCCTCCACCAGCATCGGGCAGATCACGGCCATGTCCTCGGCGGTGAGACCGCCCGGGATCAGCTCGTCGCCCGAGACGCGGATGCCAAGCGGAACGTCCGGCCCGATCTCGGCGCGCACGGCCGCGAGCACCTCGCGGGGGAAACGGGTCCGGTTCTCGACCGAGCCGCCGTAGGCGTCTGTGCGGTGGTTGGTGAGCGGCGAGAGGAACTGGTTCAGCAGCAGCCCGTGGCCGCAATGCACCTCGATCCCGTCGAGCCCGGCCTCGAGGTTGCGCCGTGCGGCCGCCGCGAAGGCCGCGACCAGCTCGGCGATCTCGCCCGCGGTCATGGCGTGGGCGACTTCGCCGTACTTCTGCTCGTAGTCCGCCGAGGCCGACCACAGCGCCACAGGCCGGGCCGAGGTGGCCATGCCCATGTGCCCGAGGTAACCGAAGATGCGCCCGCCTTCGGCCTGCACGGCGCGGGCCACGCGGGCGAGGCCGGGCACGATGCGGTCGTCGTAATTGGTGAGCAGCCCGGTGATGCCCGGCGAGGAGGGGTGCACCTGCTGCGTGCCCAGCATGATGAGCCCGACCTCGCCGCGCGCGCGCTCGGCGTAATAGGCGACCATCCGGTCGTTGGGCGTGCCGTCGGTGGGCATGCCGGTGCCGTGGCCCGTCATCACGATGCGGTTGCGGATCCGGCAGCCGTTGATCGTGATCGGCTCGAACAGGTGGACGAAGGCGCCGCCACCCTCTGCCACATCGCTGTGCAGGTCGTCCTTCATGCAGGCTCTCCGTCTCCGCCCGGCTTGGGGCGAAATGGTATGTGTTGTGATATATCAAGAATATCCTTTAGGGTATGTCCAGACCCGAAGCCGCAGGTTTTGCCGCGTCACGCGCAAACGACCGGTTTTTGGGCAAGAGACCCCGGACGACAGGCCAGACCGCCCGCGCGGCCCGGCCAAGCAATGGAGACAGGACAGATGATCGACACCCGGACGCGCGGCGTCTTCGTGATTTCCGCCACGCCCTTTGCCGAGGACGGTTCGCTCGACCTCGAGAGCGCGGCGCGGCTGACCGAGTTCTACCTCGAGAAGGGCGCCTCGGGCCTGACGGTCCTGGGCATGATGGGCGAGGCGGCCAAGCTGACTCCGGAAGAAAGCCTTGCCTTCCTCGACACGGTCCTGCGCGTGGTCGCGGGGCGGGTGCCGGTGGTGGTGGGCGTCTCGGCACCCGGCATCGTGGCGCTGGGGGCGTTGGCGAAACAGGCGATGGAGCGCGGTGCGGCGGGCGTCATGGTGGCGCCCACGCCGAACCTGCGCACCGACCAGCAGATCGAGGCCTACTACGCGCTGGTCTGCGAGACGCTGGGCCCCGACGTGCCGGTCGTGCTGCAGGACTTTCCGCTGGCGCTGGGGGTGCAGTTCTCGGTCGATTGCCTCGTGCGGATCTTCGCCGCGCATCCGCAGATCGTCATGCTCAAGCACGAGGACTGGCCGGGTCTCGCCAAGCTGGGCCGCCTGCGCGCGCTCGAGGCCGAGGGCCGCGCGCCCCATGTGTCGATTCTCGTCGGCAACGGCGGGCTCTTCCTGCCGCAGGAGATGGCGCGCGGCGCCGACGGGGCGATGACGGGGTACGCCTATCCCGAGATGCTGGTCCAGGTGGTCGAGGGCATGACCGCGGGCAATCGCGACGCGGTCGAGGACGTGTTCGACGCGCACCTGCCGCTCATCCGGCTGGAGACGCAGCCCGGCCTTGGTCTCGCCTTCCGCAAGCAGGTGCTGTTCCGTCGGGGCGCCATCGCCTCGCCCTTCGTGCGGCGCCCGGGGCCGAAGCTGGATGCCGAGGACATGGCCGAGCTCGACCGCACGCTTGGGCGGCTCGACCGGCGGCTTGCCGAACTGGCGGAGTGAGCCGCGAGGACCCGACCCTGTGCAGGCGCCGCCCCCGCGAGCCGGAGGCGGCGCACTTGGTCAGATGGAGCGGATCATCCCGCCGTCGCAGCGGACCTTGGCGCCCGTGACGTAGCTGGCCTTCTCGCTCACGAGAAAGGCCGCGACCGAGGCGAATTCCTCGACCTTGCCGTAACGGCCCGTCGGGATGCTCGCGCGCGAGGCGGCGGCGACCTCCTCGGCCGACTTGCCCTGCCGCTTGGCCGCCGCGGCGTCGAGATCGTCGACACGGGCGGTGTGGATGCGGCCGGGCAGCAGCACGTTGCAGGTCACCCCGTCGCCCGCGACTTCCGAGGCCGTCGTCTTGGACCAGCCCAGCAACGCGGCGCGCAGCGTGTTCGACATGCCGAGGTTGGGAATCGGCTGTTCGACGCCCGACGAGGTCAGCGTCAGCACGCGGCCCCAGCCCTGCGCGCGCATGGCCGGCAGCAGCGCGTTGGTGATCCCGATGACGCGCTCGACCATGGTCGAGAAGCTGGAGACCCAGGCCTCGGACGAGGTCTCGGTGATCGGGCCAGGCGGCGGGCCGCCGGTGTTGTTCACCAGGATGTCGACGCCGCCCAGCTTGTCCGTTGCCGCAGCCTGCAGCTGCGCCACCGCGTCCGGCGCCGCGAGGTCCGCCACCGCGAAATCGGCGCGGCCCGGTCCGCCCTCGGTGAGCCGCGCGGCGGCCTCCTCGAGCCGGGTCGCGTCGCGACCCGTCAGAAGCACATGCGCGCCCTCGGCGACCAGCGCCTCGGCGATGCCCAGGCCCAGCCCCCGCGAGGAGGCGAGCACGAGCGCGCGTTTTCCGTTCAGTCCAAGATCCATGTCCGTCCTCTTTCCAGGTCCGTTCAGTGGCGCGCGATGAAGGCGCCGCTGCCCGCCCGCGACAGGATCTCGGTCCCGTCCCAGGCGATTTCGCCCCGGCGCACGGTCGTGCTCACCGAGACGTCGAAGGTTTCGCCGTCGTAGGGGCTCCAGTTCAGCCCGTCGCGCGTGGTGGAGGCATCGAAGGGCGCGGGCCCCCGCTTGAGCACCGCGAGGTCCGCGTCGGCGCCCGGCACGATCGCGCCCTTGCGCGGCGCGATCCCGAAGAAGTCCGCCGGCGCCCGGCAGAGCGTCTCTGCCAGCCGCATCACGGCCTCGCGCGCGCCGTAGCGCGCGGCGGCGTCGGTGTAGAACGACGGCCCCAGCGTCTCGAGACCGGGGATGCCCGCGCCCGCGTCGAAGATCGAGGGCACCAGCTTGTTGTCGATGGGCCAACTCGAATGGTCCGAGGAGATGAAGGTGACTCGGCCCGCTTCGCAGGCTTCCCAGAGCCCCTCGATCGCGCCGGAGCGGATCGGCGGAGAGACCTTCATCCGCGCGCCCAGCCGATCGACGTCGCGGGCGGCGTCGAAGTGCAGGTAGTGCACGCAAAGCTCGCCGGTGGCCCGCACGCCGCGCGCGGCATGCTCGGCGACGATCTCGAAACCGCGGGAGGAGGAGAGGTGCACGATGTGCACATGCGCTCCGGTGGCCGCGCCCAGCTCCATGAACTGCGCGGTGGCGGTCAGCTCGGCGACCTCGGGGCGCGAGGGTTCGTGGAACTCCGGCGTGATCTGCCCGGCTTCGCGGTGCCGCGCGATCATCGCCTGCACGATCTCCTGGTCCTCGTTGTGAAGCCCCACCGGCAGTCCGGTCGGGACCGAGGCCGAGAGGATCGACATGATCTCGTCGGCGGGAATGCGCGGGAAGCGCACCGGGTGACTCTCGATCAGCGACAGCTTGAAGGCGCAGACGCCCGCCTTGGCGAGCGGCGCCATCTCGTCGGTGCCCTGGCCCGGCGCCACGGTGCCGTAGAGCGCCACGTCGCAATGCGAATGGGCCTCGACCGCGGCGACCTTGGCCTCGAGCCGCGCCATGGTGTTGAGCGGATCGGGGTTGTCGTAGGGCATGTCGACCATGGTCGTGATGCCCCCCGCCAGCGCCGACTGCGAGGTCTCGGCAAAGCCCGGCAGGCCTCGGTAGCTGGTCGCGTGGGTCTGGCCATCGACGATGCCGGGGATCACCCAGTCGGTGCCCGCGTCGATCACGCGCTTTGCGTCGGGGCGTGGGCCTTGGCCCACGGCGGAGATATGCTCGCCGGTCACGGCCACCCAGCCGTCGTCGAGGATGCCCGACGGGGTCACGACGGCCCCGCACATCAGGAGATCATGGGTCATGCGGCCTCTCGGTCTGTCAGGAGAAACGGGGGTAGCGCAGGGCGACCAGCGCGGCGCCGCGCAGCACGGCGGCCTGCACCGGGTCGATCACCGGCAGGCCGAGGCGCGACTCGATCTCGGGCCGGTAGATGCCCATCGAGGCGCAGCCCAGCACCAGGCACTCGGCGCCGTCGCGGTCGCGCAGCGCGGTGCCGACCTCGCAGATGCGCGCCACCGCCCGCTCGGCGTCGGCCATCGCCGCAACGCCCATGTCGAGCGAGCGGTCCCCGGCAAGAAAGCTCTCGTAGCCCAGGGCACGCACTGCGCGGCGGTGCCGCCCGATGGAGGCCTGCACGATGGAGACCACGCCGAAGCGACCGCCCATGAGCAGGGCCTCGCCGTAGGCGGCCTCGGCGATGCCCACCACGGGGCCCGCCAGCCGCTCGCGCGCGAGGTGAAGGCCGGGATCCGAGAAGCATCCGATCACATGGGCGTCGGCCGGCTCCGCCTCGAGCCGTGCGACCAGCGGATGCACGACCGCCTCGACGTCGGCCTGGCTCTCGATGCCCGCGGGGGCGCCGTCGAGCGTGCCGAAGACCAGCTCCGCGGCCAGCCCCGGAGCGACCAGCGCCGCCGACTGCTCCATGCTGTCGGTGACATCGGTCGAGCTGTTCGGGTTCAGGACGTAGATACGGGTCATGGGGGCACGCTGATACGAGTTGTTATGTCGATTAATATAGTTTGAGATATATCACGAAGCCATGCAAGCCCGTGCCCGGGTTTTCCGGCCGTTGCGCGGCCTTTTCCCGGGGGCTGCCTAGAGCGAGACCGATCCGAAGTTCGGGCTGTTCGCCAGCGTCGTCATCAGACCCTGCCGTGTCGCGTCGTTGTGGCGGATCATGATCTCGCGCGCGCGGGCAGGGTCGCGGCTGGCCAGGACCTCGACGATCTCCTTGTGCTCCTCGTTGGTCTCGGAGTTCACGTCGCGTAGCGTCGCGCCGAGATAGAAGAAGCGTTCGAGCTCGTCGATCTGGCGTTCCAGCATGGTGTAGAGCCGCTCGTTGCGCGAGGCGCGGGCGATGGCCAGGTGAAAGCTGCGGTTCTTGCCGACGAACTCGGCCAGCGCGGTCTGCGCGGAGGCATCGTAGGTGCCTTCGGCCAGCTCGGCGAGATCGGCAAGCTCGGCCTCGGTGATCCGGCTGGTGGCCAGCTCGGCCGCGCCCGACTCGAGGATCGTGCGGACGTCGAAAAGCTCGTTCATGTCGCCGAAGGTGATTGCCGCCACCTGGTAGCCCCGGCGCGGGAAGGTGCGGATCAGCCCGTCCAGGCGCAGCGCCGCGAGTGCCTCGCGCACCGGTGTCTTGGAAACCTCGAACCGCGCGGCAAGGTCGGCCTCGGAGAGGTCGGCGCCGGGTTTCAGCTCGCAGGTCAGAATCTCGCGCCGCAGCTGGGCATAGACGGTTTCGGTCAGCGAGGGTTTCTTCTGCTTCTTCGCGCCGGTATCCGGAGCATTGCGTGTCGCGGCGTCCAAGTGCTACTCCCGGGTGCAATAGGTATATATTCTGATATATCATAGGCACAGGCCGATCAACCGCCACGATGCAGAACGCCGCGGCAGGGCGGGCGCGGGGCAGGCAGTCGCCAGCGATGTGGGGCGTTCGGGGCTCTGCGCGGCCTGCCGCCCGGAGGCGGCAGTCGCGCTTCCAAAGGGGCCGAAAGCACCTTGCACGGGGGCGCGCGGACGCATAGAAGACCGCAAATTCGCAAGCCGGGGCCATTCCGCGCCCCGATGAAGACATGGGGAATGGCATGCAGGTCACCGAGACGCAGAACGACGGTCTCAAGCGCAGCTACGCGATCACCGTCACGGCCGACGAGCTGGACGCGAAGGTCAACGAGAAGCTCAAGGAAGCGCAGCCCGAAGTCGAGATGAAGGGCTTCCGCAAGGGCAAGGTGCCGATGGCGCTGCTCAAGAAGCAGTTCGGCCAGCGCCTGCTGGGCGAGTCGATGCAGGAAACCATCGACGGCGCGATGAACCAGCACTTCGAGGATACCGGCGACCGTCCGGCCCAGCAGCCCGAGGTCAAGATGACCAACGAGGACTGGAAAGAGGGCGACGACGTCGAAGTCCAGATGAGCTATGAAAAGCTCCCCGAGGTGCCGGAGATCGACGCGAGCAAGATTTCCGTCGAAAAGCTCGTGGTCAAGGCCGACGACGCGGCCGTCGACGAGGCGCTGACCTCGCTCGCCGAGAACGCGCAGAACTTCGAGGACCGCGAAGAGGGTGCCGCCGCCGAGAACGGCGACCAGGTGACCATCGACTTCGTCGGCAAGGTCGACGGCGAGGCCTTCGAGGGCGGCTCGGCCGAGGACTACCCGCTGGTGCTGGGCTCGGATTCCTTCATCCCCGGCTTCGAAGAGCAGCTGGTTGGCGTGAAGGTCGGCGACGAGAAGACCGTCGAGGTGAACTTCCCCGAGGAATACGGCGCCGAGAACCTGGCAGGCAAGGCCGCCGAGTTCGACGTGACCGTCAAGGCCGTCAAGGCGCCTGCCAAGGCCGAGATCGACGACGAGCTGGCGACCAAGTACGGCGCCGAGGATCTCGACGCGCTCAAGACCCAGATCCGCGAGCGCCTCGAGTCGGAATACGCCGGCGCCGCGCGCCAGGTGATGAAGCGTGCCGTGCTTGACGCGCTCGACGAGATGGTCAGCTTCGATCTGCCGCCGAGCCTCGTCGAGGCCGAGGCCAAGCAGATCGCGCACCAGCTCTACCACGAGGAGCACCCCGAGGATCACGGCCACGACCACGGCGAGATCGAGCCCACCGAGGAGCACCAGAAGCTTGCCGAGCGCCGCGTGCGCCTTGGCCTGCTGCTGGCCGACCTCGGCCAGAAGTCCGAGATCGAGGTGACCGACGCCGAGATGACCCAGGCGATCATGGCGCAGGCGCGCCAGTACCCCGGCCAGGAACGCCAGTTCTTTGACTTCGTGCGCCAGAACCCGCAGATGCAGCAGCAGCTGCGCGCGCCGATCTTCGAGGACAAGGTGATCGACCAGATCACCGAGAACGCCGAGGTGACCGAGAAGGAAATCACCCGCGAAGAGCTGCAGAAGGCCGTGGAAGAACTCGACGACGAGTGATCCCGCGCTTCATGCGCCAAAACGTCGACGGCCGCCCCTCGGGGCGGCCGTTTGCGTTTTCGGAAGAGGGCTCCCGCGGTCAGTCGGGCTCGGTCTGGCTGGCCATGGCCTGCAGCAGGCCCAGGATCGAGGTGCGCTCTTCCTCGCTAAGGCGCTCGTAGAGCGACACGAGGGTGCGCGCCTCCTGCGGCGTGATCTCGGAATGCGTGTGATCCTGCGGAATGGGGACGCCCGAGGCGGGGAAAAAAGCCTGCAGCGGGCAGTCCAGCGCCTCGCCGATGGACCAGAGCCGCGATGCGGGCACGCGGTTCAGCCCGATCTCGTACTTCTGCAACTGCTGCGGCCCGACCCCGATGCGGGCCGACAGTTGCGCGCGGCTCATGCCGGCGCCCTCACGAACGCGCCGAACGCGCTGGCCGATATTTTCTTCGATACTCACGACTCGTCCCCGGACACTGGTGAAACTGGATGAACAACGATTGAAAACAGGTTTTGTTGCGGAAGTGCAAGTTCAACTAGAACGGTAGATTAACTGTCGGAATATTCGCAACGATTTTGCTTTGGTGCGGGGCTTGTCGCTTCCCCGGCGCAATGATCGCGCATGAAAATGCATGAAAAAGCGCCGCACGGTGATCCGTGCGGCGCCCTGTCGTGTCTGTCCGTGGTCCGAGAGGGGATCAGTCCCGCTCGGCCTCCTCGGTCTCGGCAGCCGGCTCGGAGGACTGGTCGTCGTCCGAGGTGGCTCCGCCGATATCGTCGAAGAGTTCCGAGATCTCGAACTCGGCCTGTGCTTCCTCTTCGGCGGCAAGTTCCTGGATGGACTTGCCCGAGGCCTGCAGCTCGGCCTCTTCGGGCGAGCGGGCGACGTTGAGCTCGATGGTGACCATGACCTCGGGGTGCAGGTGCACCTCGACCTCGTGCAGGCCGAGCTCCTTGATCGGCGTGCGGATGATGACCTGCTTGCGGTCGACCGAGTAGCCGGCCTCGCTCGCGGTATCGGCCGCGTCACGCGTGGTGACAGACCCGTAGAGGTTGCCGCCGTCCGATGCCTGGCGAATCACGACGAACTGCTGGCCGTCGAGCTTCTCGCCCAGGGCTTCGGCTTCCTTGCGGCTCTCGAGGTTGCGCGCCTCGAGCTGCGCCTTCTGCGCTTCGAACTGCGAGATGTTCTCTTTCGAGGCGGTCAGCGCCTTGCCCTGAAGCAGCAGGTAGTTGCGTGCGTAGCCGGGCTTGACGTCGACGACGTCGCCCATCTGGCCCAGCTTGGCCACGCGTTCCAGAAGGATCACTTGCATGGTTGTCTCCTCACTTCACGGCGTAGGGGAGCAGGGCGAGGAAGCGGGCGCGCTTGATGGCGCGGGCCAGCTCACGCTGCTTCTTGGAGGACACGGCGGTGATGCGCGAGGGCACGATCTTGCCGCGCTCGGAGATGTAGCGCTGCAGCAGCTTGGTGTCCTTGTAGTCGATCTTGGGTGCATTGTCGCCCGAGAAGGGGCAGACCTTGCGGCGGCGGAAAAACGGTTTTGCAGCCATTGGTTATGTCCTCTTCTTCAGGTGATCAGTTGCGGCCGCGACGGTTGTCGCGCTCGTCTTTCTTCTGCATCTGGATCGACGGACCCTCGTCGTGCTCGTCGACCTTGATGGTCATGACGCGCATCACGTCGTCGTGCAGGCGCATCAGGCGCTCCATCTCCTGCACGGCGGTCGCGGGGCTGTCCGTCCGGAGGAAGGCATAGTGGCCCTTGCGGTTCTTGTTGATCTTGTAGGCCATCGTCTTGACGCCCCAGTACTCGGATTCGACGACCTTGCCGCCGTTGTCCGAGAGCACCGAGCTGAAATGTTCGACGAGGCCCTCGGCCTGCGCGTTGGACAGGTCCTGACGCGCGATGAAAACATGCTCGTAAAGCGGCATGTGCACTCCATTTCTATCGAGGCGCATTTCATAGGGCAGGCGTCCCGTCCGCTCCTGCCCACGAGAGACTGCGCGGTTCATGTGATCTCGCGGAGGGATGCCGCTCTATACACGTCTCGGGCACAGGATCAAGGGGGCGCGGCCTGCCGCCGAGACGCCCGCCAAGTTTCACCTGCGCGCCGCAATCCCGCCCAGTTCCGCTGCACGATGCCAGTAAGGTTAACAAAAGGTTTCAGATGACTGGTCACCGCGATACCGCCCTTTCCGGGCATCCCGCCCGCAGCCCGCAGCCCACCGACGCCGCGGGCCTCCTGCTCCGCCAGGGGCTGACGGTCTCCGGCTGGGCGCTGCTGCTGGCGACGCCGACGCTCTGGGTGCTGCCGGGCTCCTCGACCGCGCCCGCGCTCATGCTGATGAAGCTGGGCCTCTCGGCATTCCTGCTGACCTCGGGCCTCTTTTGCATCATGGGCGGGCGCGGCGCGCTCGACTGAACAGGACCTGTTCGTTTCTCAACAGACTCTGTGTGGCCAACGCCAGTTGCCGCGGTGCGGAAATGACCCGACCTTCCGGGCATCTGCAACACGCAAACGGAGTTCTCCGACATGAAACCCATCCTCTTCGCCGGCGCCCTCGCGCTCGCCCCCGTCGCCGCCCTCGCGGATGCGGAAACCTACGTGCTGGACTCGAGCCACAGCCAGATCGTGTTCTCCTACAACCACCTCGGCTTCTCGACCGGCTACGGCATGTTCTCGGGCTTCGAGGGCGAGATCGCCTGGAACGAGGACGCGCCGGCCGAGTCCTCGGTCGAGGTCTCCTTCCCCGTGCGCTCGATGATGACCGGCTGGGAAGCGCGCTTCGAGCACTTCATGAGCGAGGACTTCTTCGACGCCGCCGACGACGAGATGGTGACCTTCACCTCCACCGGCATCGAGGTGACCGGCGAGGACACCGCGCTCATCACCGGCGACCTGACGCTCAACGGCGTGACAAACGAGGTCGTGCTCGACACCCAGCTGAACCAGGCCGGCGAGCACCCGATGGAGAACAAGCCCTGGCTGGGCTTCTCGGCCACCACCACGCTGGTGCGCTCTGATTACAACGTCGGCGCCTTCGCGCCCTACGTCAGCGACGAGGTCGAGGTCGAGATCTCGGTCGAGGCGATGCCCGCCGAGTGATCCGGCCCCGGCGCGCCCCCTGCGGGCGGGCGCGCCGCTCCCATGCTTCTTCTTGTTCCAAATACGCAAACCCGCCATCGGCTACGGCGTGCCGCGCGGGTCGCGCGCTTCACGCCTCCCGCGCCCGGAAATCCGCCAGCCGCTTGCCCGGCTCGTCCACGAAAAGACCGGGCAGGGGCCGCAGGTCGGTGACGCGGTCGATGCGGAAGGTCTCGAAATCGCCCGCGGTCTCGTTCCAGACCACGCAGGTCCAGATCCGTCCCCAGTAATCCATGTGCAGCGGCCGAACGTCCTGCGGTGCGTCATGGCCCTCGATCGTCACCCGCAGCTTCTGGCGCGAGCGGATCGCGGCCCGAAAGGCCGGCATGAAGCGGAACCCCTGCGCCGCCTCCTTGAAGGGATAGGTGGCAAAGCCGAACTGCCCGCTCGCCGCGCCCGCATCCTCGGGCAGCACCGCGTCGATCTTGGCCGAAAGCGCGCGCGCCGCTTCCGAAAGCTCGGGCATGCCACCCGCGCCCACGGCGGCAAGCCCCAGGTGCAGAACCTCCAACTCGGTCTCGGTGAGGTTCAGCGGCGGCAGGGTGATCGTCGCCCGCGCGCTGTAGCCGTAGCCGCGCGCCCCCTCGACCGGCACGCCCGAAGCGGCCAGCGTCTCCATGTCCCGGTAGATCGTGCGCACCGAGACGCCGAGGTCCTGCGCCAGTGCCTCGGCCGTGTGCAGCTTGCCGTCCTTGAGCCGCTGCATCAGCGCGTAGAGACGGTCCCCGCGTTTCACCCGATTCGCCTCCATTGGCCGTTGCCTCGGGCCACATACTGACAAAATCCTGACAACTGACAACCTGCTGACATTTGCTGTGCCGAAATGTCCCGTCCACGCCCTCGCAGTCGCGGCATTGGCGCTTTCGCGGGGGCGCGATTTTCACTAGACAACGGGAACGGATTTCGCGGGTGCAGCCGGGCGCCGCCCGCCAGACAGGAGAGAGACGATGCTCAACAATATCGGCCTTCCGGGCCTTCTGCTCATTGCCGTGGTGGTGCTGGTGCTGTTCGGTCGTGGCAAGATCTCGAGCCTCATGGGCGAGGTCGGCAAGGGGATCACCGCCTTCAAGAAGGGCGTGAGCGACGGAAGCAAGGAACTCGAGGATGACGAAAAGGCCGAAGAGGCCCGCGACGTCACCCCCGAGAACGAGAAGGACAAGGTGTAAACGCCCATGTTGGACCTCGGCTGGACCGAGCTTCTGGTCATTGGCGTGGTGGCGTTGATCGTCGTCGGGCCGAAGGACCTGCCGGTGCTCTTCCGCAACGTCGGCCGCTTCGTCGGCAAGGCCCGCGGCATGGCGCGCGAGTTCTCGCGCGCCATGAACGAGGCCGCCGACGACAGCGGCATGCGTGACGCGGCCAATACCTTCAAGAGCGCGACCAACCCGCTCGGCTCTGCGATGGACGGGGTCAAGGACGCCGCGCGGCGGATGACCGATCCGACGCCCGGGTCGAAGGACGAGGGCCTCAAGAAGGATCCCGGCGCCGAGGAGGCCGAAAAGGCCGAGCGCGCCGAGCAGAAGCGCAAGATCGAGGCGGGCACCGCACGCGCCGCGGCAGATCGCCAGAAGCGCGAGGCCGAGGCGGCCGCGAAACGCGCCGAAGAGGCCGCGCGCAAGGCCGACGACCTCGAGGCCGGGCTTAAGAAGGACGACCAGGCATGAGCCACGCCGACCAGGACGAGATCGAGGACAGCGCCGCCCCGCTGATCGAGCACCTCGCGGAGCTGCGCACGCGGCTCATCCATTCCGTCGTGGCCTTCGTCATCGGCATGGTGATCTGCTTCGGCGTCGCCACGCCGATTTTCAACTTCCTGACCGCGCCGCTCTGCCAGGTTCTGGCCGAGCGCGGTCAGGACTGCGACCTGATCTTCATCTCGCCGCAGGAAGGCTTCTTCGTGGCGATCAAGATCTCGTTCCTGGGCGGCTTCATGCTGGCCTTTCCCTACATCGCCAACCAGATGTGGCGTTTCGTGGCGCCCGGGCTCTACCGCTCGGAAAAGGGTGCCTTCCTGCCGTTCCTGCTGGCCTCGCCCTTCATGTTCCTTCTGGGCGCGAGCTTTGCCTTCTACGTCGTCACGCCGCTGGCCTACGACTTCTTCCTGGGCTTCCAGCAGTTCGGCTCCGGCGGCGAGGCGGTGACCGGCGAGGAGGTCAACCAGGGCCTGTCGGTGGTCTTCCAGGGCTCGGCGCAGGAATACCTCAACCTCACGATCAAGTTCATCGTCGCCTTCGGCCTCTGCTTCCAGTTGCCGGTCCTGCTGACGCTCATGGGCAAGGCCGGGCTCGTCTCGGCCGAGGGGCTGGGCGCCGTGCGCAAGTATGCCGTCGTGGCGATCCTCGTGCTTGCCGCGCTGGTGACGCCGCCGGACGTCATCACGCAGGTGATCCTTTTCGTGGTGGTCTACGGCCTCTACGAGATCTCGATCTTCCTGGTGCGCCGCGTGGAGCGCAAGCGCGAGGAAGAGCTGAAGGCCCAGGGCCTCTGGTTCGAGGAAGAGCCCGACACCGAGAACGATCCGCTGATGGACGAGTTCGACGCGGACGAGGCTGACGAGGCTGACGACGAACCCGAAGACGACGGGGACGACCGAAAGTGACCGACATGACACTCGACCGCATTGCGGCGGCGCTGGAGCGTATCGCTCCGGCGCCGCTGGACCGGCCCGACCTCGACGAGGCCGAGGCCTTTGTCTGGCACGTCGAGCCCGACCGGCTGGTGCCGGTGCCGGAGGTGAACCGGGTCGAGCTCGACCTGCTGCTCGGCATCGACCGCACGCGCGACACGCTTATGCAGAACACCATGCAGTTCGCCCGCGGCCTGCCGGCCAACAACGCGCTGCTCTGGGGCGCGCGCGGCATGGGCAAGTCGAGCGTGATCAAGGCGGTGCATGCCGAGGTTCGCGCCGAGGGGCACGACCTGAAACTCGTGGAGCTGCAGCGCGAGGATCTGCCGAGCGTGGGCCGGCTGCTGTCGCTGCTGCGCGGCTCGGACAAGCGCTTCGTGCTCTTCTGCGATGACCTGTCGTTCAGCCATGACGACCAGCACTACAAGAGCCTCAAGGCCGTGCTGGACGGCGGTGTCGAGGGACGCCCGGACAACGTGGTGTTCTATGCCACGTCCAACCGGCGCCACCTCATGCCGCGCGACATGATCGAGAACGAGCGTTCTTCGGCCATCAACCCCTCGGAGTCGGTCGAGGAGAAGGTCTCGCTCTCTGATCGCTTCGGGCTCTGGCTCGGGTTCCACCCCTGCAGCCAGGACGAGTACCTGGACATGATCCGAGGCTACTGCGCGGCGCACGGGGTCGAGATCGACGACGAGACCATGCGCGCCGAGGCGATCGAGTGGCAGGCGACGCGCGGCTCCCGCTCGGGCCGCGTGGCATGGCAGTATTTCACGGACCTCGCGGGACGGTGCGGCGTCAGCGTCTGATGATCCCGGGATCTTTCGTCCGAAAAAAATGGCCCGCGCGGGATCCGCGCGGGCCAAAAATTTTCGTGGGCCGATTTTTTACTGGAGATAGCCCAACGGGTCGACGCTCTCGAAGCCCTTGCGCACCTCGAAGTGCAGGAAGGCCGGATCGCCCGCGCGCACCGCGCCGATGGTCTGGCCGCGGCTGACGGCGTCCCCCTTGGAGACCTTCAGCTGGTCCACGTGGGTATAGACCGAGAGCACCTCGTCCGGGTGACGGATCACGAGGATCTGCACGTTCTCGGTATTCTTGGTGATCGCCGCGACCGTGCCGCTGGCCGCGGCCTTCACCGGGGTGCCTGCGTCGGCCGAGATGTCGATGCCGTCGTTGCGGCCCTTCGAGTACTCGCGGATGATCGCGCCGCTCACCGGCATGGCCATGGCGGCATTCGAGGCCGCCGGGGCCGGGGCCGCTGGCTGCGACTGGCCGATGTCCGCCACCGGCTCGGATTCCGCCTCGGCCTCGGCGGCCGCGCTTGAGGCGGCCGAGGGCTCGTCCTCCGGCAGGGGTGCCGAGGAAGATGGCGGCTGCGGCGTGGGCGATCCGCTGCCGGGGGCGGGCGTGTCGTCCTGCGCGGTGGATGCCTCCTCGCGCTGGACCACGGGGATCAGCAGGTATTGGCCCTCGCGCAGCGAGAAGTCCTGCCCGAGCCCGTTCCATTCGGCCAGCGCGCGAGGCGTCACGTCGTAGAGCCGGGCGATGGTATAGGCGGTCTCGCCGCGCTTGACCTGGTGGCGGACCGGCTCGACGCCGCTCGATGCGGCCGCGGGCTGGGGCCGTGCCGGTGTCGGCGGGCGCGCGGTCGATGGCGTTCGAGGCCAGCGTCGTGATGTCGACCTCGGCAGCCGGACGGATGGGGCCAGTCGTGGTTGCGCCGGTGGCCGGCGAAGGCTCGGAGACGCGGCGCGGCAGGGCGACGATCTCGCCGTCGCGCAGCTGGTCGTCAGGCTGCATGCCGTTGTAGCGCGCAAGCTCGCCCACCGGCAGGCCGATGCGGGTCGCCACGTCGGCAAGCCGGTCGCCGCGCCGCGCCACCGCGACCTGGTAGCCGGGGTAGGAAATGATGCCACGGTTGTCGGGCGCCGGGCGGTCGGCGGTCACGCCGAGCGCCGCCTGGCTGGTGTCGACCTGGCCGCCCATGCGGCCCCTCATGTCGAAGTCCAGCGGTTCCGAGCAGGCCCCGAGCGCGGCAAGCAGGGCCAGCGGTGCGACCAGACGGGAACGGTGGCGGGAAATGCGGTCCATCTCGATATCCTCGTATGCGCCCCTTGTTGGCCGGGGCGTCATGGCATTGCGCGGGCGGTCAGCTGTCACGGGCCAACCCCTCCACCAGCGGAACGAAGCGCACGGGGCGCAACTCGTCATAGTCGAACCCCGCCTCGGTGCGGGTCACCCGGATCAGCCGCTGCACAGCGTCGGACTGGCCCACGGGCAGCACCATGATACCGCCGATGCGCAGTTGCGCCAAGAGCGGGCCGGGCGGATCCTCGGCCGCGGCGGTGACGATGATGCGGTCGAACGGCGCCTGGTCGGCGAGACCGTGGCTGCCATCGGCTGTGAAGGCGGTGATATTGGCCAGATCGAGTGTCTCGAAGACCCGCCGCGCGGCGGCGACCAGCCGGCGGTGCCGGTCGACGGTATAGACCCGCCGGGCAAGCTGGCTGAGCACCGCGGCCTGGTACCCCGAGCCGGTGCCGACCTCGAGCACCTTGTCGCGCGCGCTGACCTTGAGCGCCTGCGTCATCAGCCCGACCACCGAGGGCTGCGAGATGGTCTGCCCGCAGGCGATCGGCAGGGGCATGTCCTCGTAGGCGCGTTCGGCGAAATACCCGGTGACAAAGGCGCCGCGGTCGATTTTCTCCATGGCCTCGAGCACCTGCGTCTCGGTCACGCCGCGTGAGCGCAACGCGAAGAGAAGCTGCATCTTGGCCTCGGCGTCGAAGCTCATGCGAAGGCGTCCCTCATGGCCGCCAGCGCGTCGTGCGCGGTCAGGTCGGCGCGCATGGGCGTGACGGTGATCCGGCCCTCGAGGTTGCCGGCCACGTCGCTGCCCTCGGTCGCGGGGGCGCGCTGGTCGCCGCCCTTGACCCAGAGAAAGCGCCGCCCGGCGGGCGACAGATGCGCCACGGCGGAAAACCGCGTGCCATGCCGGCGGCCCTGCGGCGCGAGGCTGGTGCCGCGCACCTTGTCGGCCGCCACCGGCGGGAAGTTCACGTTCCAGAAGAGCGGGTAGTCCGGGGTGCCGTCGTCGGTCAGCGACAGGATGCGCCGGACCACCTCGACGCCGTGCGTCGCGGCGGCCTCGAAGGGATTTTCCAGATCCCGCGTGCCGGGTCCGAGGTACTGCGAGAGCGCGATCGCGGGCAGCCCCTGCAACGCGCCTTCCATGGCGCCGCCGAGCGTGCCGGAATAGAGCGCGTTCTCGCCCGAGTTGTTGCCGCGGTTGACCCCCGAAAGCACGAGGTCCGGCGGCGTGCCGTCGAGCACGTCGTGCACCCCGGCCAGCACGCAGTCCGCCGGGCTGCCCTCGGCGGCAAAGCGGCGCGGCGCGAGCTCGCTGATCATCGTGGGATGGGTGTAGCTGATGCAATGCGCCACGCCCGACTGCTCGAAGGCCGGCGCGACGGTCCAGACCTCGCCGTCGGGGCCCGCGATCTCCTCGGCGATGGCTTGCAGGACCGCAAGGCCCGGCGCGTTGATACCGTCGTCGTTGGTGATGAGAATACGCATGATCTGCCCCTGTTTGGCCCTGAATAGGGAAAGTGCAGGGCAGGGGCAAGCGGGCGCGGGCGCCCCGCGTCAGGGCAGGTCGAGACCGCCCAGAAGACGCGCGGCCTCGTCCGCCGGGCGCGCCAGCACCGACTTGTCCTCGCCCGGATGGAAGCGCATCCGCACGGTGGTGTCCATCGGCTGCGGCGACAGGATCTCGACCCGGGGGCCGGTCTTGACCGTCTCGGCCGCCCAGGACCGCGCGAGCGCGATCTGCCCGGCCTTGGTGGTGCCGTAGTGGCCGTAGAACTTCTCGCCGGCGTGGTCGTCCTCGAAGAACAGCGCGAGCCCGTCGGCCCCCAGCAGCGGCGTGATGTAGGGCACGAGGTGTCCCAGCGCCCGCAGATTGGTGTCGACCGAGCGCGCCCAGTCCTTGCCATCGATGTGGCTCGCCGGTGTCAGCGGGCCCGCGTGCACCGCCGTGTGCGCCCAGAGCGCCACGCCGCCCCAGCGGTCGTGGATACGAGCGGCAGAGCTGGGCCATGGCCTCGGGCTGGACGATGTCCATTGGGAGCCAGCGTGGCCGAGCCGCCCTTGGCCTTGATCCGGTCGTCGAGTGCCTCGAGCGCGCCCGTGGTGCGGCCGACGGCGACGATGTGGTAGCGGGGCGCGAGCGCCTCGGCGAGGGCGAAGCCCAGGCCGCGCGAGGCGCCGGTGACGAGTGCGATGCGATCGGTCATGGGGCAGGGGTTTCGGCGCAAAACGCGGCGGCGTCAAGGCCGCCGCGTCGTGCAGGGATCAGGACGGAATTTCGAGCCGCTCCGTGCGTCCGGAGCGCGAGACCACCACGCCATCCTCGCCGATGGCGACGACCTGTCGGCCGCCCACGCGGTCGCCGCGTCCGACCTGCGTGACCCGTCCGTTGGGCAGCCGCAACAGCGCGCGCATGTCGTCGGATGCACCGAAGACGCCCAGCACGATCAGGTCGCGCGGATTCATCCGGGCACGCGTCGTTGCCTTGGATTGTGCTTCTCCCTTCGATGAGACGAAGGGCGTGCGATACGTCGTGTCGAGATCCTCCGGCCGGGGCCGGGGACGCAGGGAAGTGTCGAGCATGTCTGAAAACTCTGTTGCCTTGGAACGGCCGGCCCTCGGGCGCGGCACGAAGCGATGACATACCCCCCCGTCGCCATCCGGAAAAGGGGCGGCTTCGTGACATCGGCAGGCTGCCGCCGGCCCGGTGCGCACATCGGCGCCGAGCCGCGCAAGGCGCCTGCCTAGTCCTGTGCGAGGTGCGGCCGAATGTCGTGCCCTGCCGCCGCGTAGAGGTCGAGCAGCGCGTCGAAGCTGATGCCTCCGGCCTGCGCCTCGGCCAGCGGGCCGTCCTGCGCGGCGAGCGCCGGACGCTCCTGCGAGTCGGTGGCGGCCAGCGTGACCGGCGTGCCCTCGCTCTCCTCGAAGCCGGGCAGGGCGTTGGCAAGCAGGCCCTCGCCGCCGGCGAAACCGGCGCCTTCGAAGCTGTCGAGATAGGCGTGCAGCAGCTCGCGCGGCACCTCGGCCCAGGGGCCGAAGGCCAGCGCGTCGTCCGCGCCGCGCACCGGGACGTGCAGCACGCCGCGCAGGAAATACTGGGCGTCCAGGCGGCAGAGCTCGGGCGTCAGGCGGTCCTCGCCCACGCGCAGCTCGTCATCCTCGCGCGGGCCGTGGGGCCATGCGTCGGGCGCTTCGAAGCCAAGGTCGAAGATCCCCGAGAAGCGCCGCCCGCAGCAGGGGCAGGCGCGGTCTGGATCGTTGAAGCGGCGCCAGCGTGCGTCGAGGTCGAGAAGGCTCACTCGGCCGCCGTCTTGAGCTGGAAGCCCTTCTCGATCATGTCCGAGGGTTCCACCGGGTATTCCCCCGAGAAGCAGGCGTCGCAATACTGCGGGCAGTCGGCCTTGCGGCCCGACGCCTCGCCAACGGCGCGGTAAAGCCCGTCGAGCGAGACGAACTTCAGCGAGTCGACGCCCAGGTGGTCGCGCATTTCGTCCTCGGACATCGTGGCGGCCAGCAGCTTTTCCCGTTGCGGCGTGTCGACGCCGTAGAAGCAGGGCCAGGACGTGGGCGGCGAGGCGATGCGGAAGTGCACCTCGGCCGCGCCGGCGTCGAGGATCATTTCCTTGATCTTGCGCGAGGTCGTGCCGCGCACGACCGAGTCGTCGACCAGGATCACCCGCTTGCCTCGGATGAGCGCGCGGTTGACGTTGAGCTTGAGCCGCACGCCCATGTTCCGGATCTGCTCGGTCGGCTCGATGAAGGTCCGGCCCATGTACTGGTTGCGGATGATCCCCATGCCGTAGGGAATGCCCGACTCGTGCGCGAAGCCGATGGCGGCCGGCGTGCCGCTGTCGGGCACAGGGCAGACGAGATCGGCATCGACGGGCGCTTCGCGCGCCAGCTCGACGCCGATCTGGCGCCGCGTCTCGTAGACCGAGCGGCCGCCGATGATCGAATCGGGGCGCGAGAAATAGACGTGCTCGAAGATGCAGAAGCGCGAACGCTGCGGGCGGAAGGGGCGGATGCTCTCGACACCCTTCTCGGTGATGACCACCATCTCGCCTGGCTCGATCTCGCGGACGTATTCGGCACCGATGATGTCGAGCGCGCAGGTCTCGGAGGACAGCACCCAGCCGTCGCCGACCTTGCCCAGCACCAGCGGCCGCACGCCCAGCGGGTCGCGCACGCCGATCAGCTTGGTCCGCGTCATGGCGACGACCGAGAAGGCCCCCTCGACGCGGCGCAGCGCGTCTTCCATCCGGGCGGGGATGTCGCGCTGCAGCGAGCGGGCCATGAGGTGGATGATGCACTCGCTGTCGCTGGAGCTCTGGAAGATCGACCCACGGTCGATCAGCTCGCGGCGCAGCGCCTCGGCATTGGTGATGTTGCCGTTGTGGGCGATGGCAGCGCCGCCCATCGAGAACTCGCCGAAGAAGGGCTGCACGTCGCGGATCGCGGCGCCCTTGGACCCGGCGGTGGAATAGCGGACGTGGCCGATGGCCAGCGAGCCCGGCAGTGTTTCCATCAGCGAGGCGCGGGTAAAGTTGTCGCGGACGTAGCCGAAGCGGCGGGCCGAGTTGAACCCCTCGTCCGGGGCGTAGGACACGATGCCGCCGGCCTCCTGGCCGCGGTGCTGCAGCGCGTGCAGCCCGAGGGCCACGAAGTTGGCGGCGTCGGTCACGCCGACGACCCCGAAGACGCCGCACTCTTCGTGCAGGGTATCTCCCTCGGCGGCGTCGAAGTCGAAGGGATGGGTGGGCGGCATCTGGCGCTCGGACAAGGGCGGCTCCGAATCCTGTATGCGGGAATGGCCCCTCCATACTCTCCCGAGGGACCACTGTCACGGAAGGATCACATAACGACCGCGCGAACTTGTAACAGGTCGCGGTGGTGCCGCGCGCCTGCACAAAGGCGGGTCGAAAGCAATCAGGCGTCGTTCGGGCCGGGGGCTTCGCAGACGCTCACGAGGCTTTCGTACTGGCTGGTGATCCAGCCGAGCGCCTGCTCGGGGTTCTGACCCTCGATCCGGTCAGTGAACTGCGAGAAGATCGCCGCCGAGCGCGAGTTGTCGATCATCGGCGTGTCCTGCGCGGTCATGACCGTTTCGTAGACGAAGAAGGCCACGGCCACGAGAACGATGCCGCGCACCACGCCGAAGAGGAACCCGAGCCCCTGATCCAGCCCGCCGAGCGCGGAGCGCTGCACGAGACCGGCGAAGACCGGCGTGAAGAGCGAGAAGAGCACCAGCCCGAGCGCGAAGACGGCGGCGAAGGCGGCGATGATCGAGAGTTCGCAGCTGTCGGACAGGAATTCACCGATGACCGGAACTTCCTTGACCAGCGGCTGAAGCTGGGGCGCGAAGATCACCGCGAGGATCGCGGCCGCGATCCAGCCCAGGATGGCCAGTGCCTCGCGTACGAGGCCGCGGGAGTATGCCAGCAGTGCCGAAAGCACGATGACGACCGCGACCACCGCGTCGACGACTGTGAATCCGTCCATGGAACCGTTCCTTGTCCGCTGCGCCGTGCCGGCGCCGAATGTCCGCCGCGCCTATCCGGCGCCGAAAATATCTCCGACGACTGCTGCCAGATCGGGCTTTTGCGTCAGCGTCATGCCGCCCGAACCGGCGGCCTTGCCGCCCTCCGGGAGGATCGCCGTGGAGAAACCAAGTTTTTGCGCCTCTTTCAACCGGTTTTCCGTCTGCGCCACCGGACGCAGCGCGCCGGACAGCGAGATTTCTCCGAAAACAACGGTTTCCGCGGGCAATGCCGTATCCTCGCGCGCTGAAAGAAGCGCCGCGGCGACGGCGAGGTCGGCCGCGGGTTCCGCGATGCGGATGCCGCCGGCGACGTTGAGATAGACGTCGAGCCCCGCGAAGGGGATGCCGCAGCGCGATTCCAGCACCGCGAGGATCATCGCCAGCCGCCCGCCGTCCCAGCCGACGACCGAGCGGCGCGGCTGCGAGTGCGGGGTGGGCGAAACGAGCGCCTGGAATTCCACCAGGACCGGCCGCGTGCCCTCGATTCCGGCAAAGACGGTGGAGCCGGGCGCCGTTTGACCGCGCTCCGACAGGAAAAGCGCCGAGGGGTTGGCCACCTCGGAGAGGCCCCCGCCGGTCATCTCGAAGACGCCGATCTCGTCGGCGGGGCCGAAGCGGTTCTTGACGCTGCGCAGGATGCGGAACTGGTGACCGCGCTCGCCCTCGAAGTAGAGCACCGTGTCGACCATGTGCTCGACCACGCGGGGGCCGGCGATCTGGCCCTCCTTGGTGACGTGGCCCACCATGATGACGGCGGTGTTCCGGCGCTTGGCGAAGTTCGTGAGCTCGTGCGCGGCGGCGCGCACCTGGCTCACCGAGCCGGGCGCGCTGTCGACGTTGTCGGCCCACATGGTCTGGATCGAGTCGATGATGATGAGGCCCGGGCGCTCGGCCTCGAGGGTGGTGAGGATGTCGCGCAGGTTGGTTTCGGCTGCGAGCTTGACCGGCGCGTCGGCCAGTCCCAGCCGCTGGGCGCGCATGCGAACCTGCGCGCTGGCTTCCTCGCCGCTGGCATAGACGACGCCCAGCCCGGCCTTGGAAAAGGCCGCGGCGGCCTGCAGGAGCAGCGTGGACTTGCCGATGCCGGGATCGCCGCCGACCAGCACGGCGGAGCCGGGCACCAGCCCGCCGCCCAGCACGCGGTCGAGCTCGGCGATGCCGCTGGCACTGCGCGGGGGCGGCGCCTCGGCGGTCGAGAGGTCGTGCAGCGCCACGGCCTTGCCGCGCGAGCTGCCCAGCGTCTTGCCCGCGGGTCCCTGCGACAGCGGAGTTTCTTCCTGGATGGTGTTCCACTCGCCGCAGGATTCGCAGCGGCCCGACCACTTGGAAAAGGTGGCCCCGCAGGACTGACACACGAAGGTCTTGGAGGATTTCGCCATGCCGCCTTCTAGGCGCAGCTTCGGTCCGGGGGCAAGCGCGCGGTTATTCCGCGGCGCGCTGCGCGGCCGTCAGCGTGACCACGCGCGGGTCTGGCGCCTGGCGTGCGGCGGCGATCGCCGGTGCGGCCGGCCGTTCGGCGGGCGCGTCGTGCTCGGGCAGGGGCTCGGCCACCGGTGCATCGGCGGTCTCGTCCTCCTGCGCCGGCGCCTCGGAGAGGATCTCGGGCAGGATTTCGTCGAGTTCCTCGAGCAGGCGGGCCAGCTGCGCCTCGGCCACGGATTCCTCGAGTTCCACCCGCGTGTGCCAGGTGCGCATGTCGTTGACGACAGCCTTGGCCTCTTCGATGCGGATATTGAAATCCTCGATCTCCTGCTGCCGCGCTGTCAGGAAGTCGCGCGCCCGCTGCACGTTGCCGTCGGAGTAGGTCTGCGCCAGCTCGCGCGAGATGTGGCTCATCTGCGCCGCCACCTCGAGAACCGAGGGCTCGAGGTCGGCGAGATCGGGGTGGTCGCGCAGGAAGGCGATGCGCTCGCGCACCGAATCGAACTCGGAGGGCAGCTTGAAGACGCCTTCGCGGTCTGCACGGTGCGACGCGGCATAGGCGCGGGCCACGTCCTTCATGTTCATGTGGAAGCGCCGGTGCGAGGTCTCGAGCGCCATGATCCGGCCGTTCGCGGGCAGGAAGAAGAGCAGTCCGACAGCGAGCGCGGTGATGCCGAGCTGAACGTAGATGCCGGCGTCGGGGACAATCTGGTCGCCGAATCTCATGTCGAGGGTGAGCCAGGAGGCGTAACCTGTTGCGCAGGCTATAGAATACAAGACAAGGGCTGCTGCGAGAGCGATGATTGCGATGAGCGAAAGTCGCTGCATCAGGTCACGCAGGAAATAGCCTGCGGCACGTGCCGGCATTGTCATCGCAAGTCCCTCGCGAAAATCGTCTTGTTAATAAATATATCGCCCAGAGTAACCTGAAGGTTTCAAAATGACCTAGATTTTTTTCCAAAAGGCGATTTTGTTTCGCCGGTAGCAACAATTTTTGATTTTGAAAGGAAGTGTCGGCGTGGCACGCGTCAATGCACGGGAGGCGCTTCCGCCGTCGTCAAGCCATGCCGAGAGCGGATTGGCGTATTTGGAACAAGAAGAAGGACCGGGCGGCTCAGACGAGCCTGGTCGCGATCCAGAGACCCACGAGGCCCCAGAGCGCCAGCGCGTGGACCAGGTCGATCCAGCGGGCCCGGGGACGGGGCAGCATGGCGCTGGCCGCCAGCGGGACGGACGGAAGAAGGAGGCCCCACATTCCCTGTCCCCCGGCCATGAAGCGCGCCGCCGGGGCATAGGCGGGATGGGAGGCGAGGTTCATGACGGGGGCCAGCGTGATCGCGATGCCCGCGAGCGCAAGGCCCATGGCAAGGAAGGCCGCGAGCCGCGACCAGCGCGCGCTGAAGGCGAGCCGCAGCAGCGCGAGCACGGCGACGAGTTCGAGGTAGACGAAGGTCTTCACGAAGACGAAGGCCAGCAGGACGGGATGCGGATCGAACGCGGTCATCGGACGGCCTCGATCGGGCCCTCGGCGCGGCCGTGGATGAACTGCTGCAGGAAGGGGTCCGGGGCGGCGTCCATCTTTGCGACGGGGCCGGACCACTTGATCATCCCGTCGTGCAGCATGGCGACATCGTCGGCGATGGCGCGGACCGAGCTCATGTCGTGGGTGATGGTCATGGCGGTGGCGCCCATCTCGGTCACGATTTCGCGGATCAGGTCGTTGATGACGCCGGCCATGATCGGGTCGAGGCCGGTGGTGGGCTCGTCGAAGAAGATGATTTCGGGCTCGGCGGCGATGGCGCGGGCGAGGCCCACGCGTTTCTGCATGCCGCCCGAGAGCTCGGCGGGAAGCTTGTCGGCGACCTCGGGCTTCAGGCCCACCCGGCGCAGTTTCTCGACGGCGATGGCGCGCGCCTCGTCGCGCGGGCGCTTGAGCGGGCCGCGCAGCAGGCGGAAGGCGACGTTCTGCCAGACCGGGAGCGAATCGAAGAGCGCGCCGCCCTGGAAGAGCATCCCGAAACGCGCGAGAAAGGCGTCGCGGTCGCCCTGGTGCACGTCGCGTCCGTCGAGCTCGATGGTGCCGGCGTCGGGTTCGACCAGCCCCAGGATGCATTTGAGCATCACCGACTTGCCCGTGCCCGAGCCGCCGATGATGACCATCGAGGTGCCGCTCTCGACGCGCAGGTCCACGCCGCGCAGGACCGCGTTGCCGTCGAAGCTCTTGTGGACGCCGGACAGGGTGATCATAGCGAGAAGAACGCCCCCGTGAGCAGAAAGTTCGCCGCGAGGATCAGCACTGCCGCCGCCTCGACCGAGCCCTTGGTCGCGCGGCCCACGCCCTGCGCCCCGCGGCCCGAGTGCATGCCGAAATAGCAGCCCATGAGCGCCGCGATGCCGCCGAAGGCGCAGCCCTTGGCGAGCGAGGAGACGATGTCGAGCGTCTCGAGGAAGTCGACGGTGTTCTTGAGGTAGGCTGCCGGGTTGAAGCCGAGGCTGCCGGTCGCCACCGCGTAGCCGCCGAAGATGCCGATCACGTCGCCCACCGCGACCAGCAGCGGCACGACCAGCAGTCCCGCCAGCACGCGCGGCGCCACGAGGTATTTCATCGGGTGGGTCGAAAGCGTGACCAGCGCGTCGATCTGCTCGGTTACCTTCATGGTGGCGATTTCGGCCGCGATCGAGGAGGTGACGCGCGCCGCGATCATCAGGCCCACCAGCACGGGCCCCAGCTCGCGCACCATGCCGATGGCGACGATCTGCGGCACCACCGCCTCGGCGTTGAAGCGCGCGCCGCCCGAGTAGATCTGCAGCGCCAGCGCGCCGCCGGTGAAGACCGCCGTGAGCCCCACCACGGGCAGCGAGAGCCAGCCGATGTGCAGCAGGGCCTGGCCGAATTCGCGCAGGTAGAAGGGCGGGCGGACCACGTGGCTCAGCGCCGAGGCGGCGAAGAGCGCGACGCGCCCCACCACCGCCAGCGCGGCCAGGGACCAGCCGGCCGAGCGCGGCCAGAAGCGCGAGGGCGGTCATTGGCCGGTGTAGCGCCGCGCGTAGCGGGAGCCGAGCGAGGTGAGCACCTCGTAGCCGATGGTGCCGGCGGCATCGGCCACCGTGTCGACGCCCTGGTGCGCGTTCAGCAGCGAGAGCGCGTCCGGCACGGTCTCGAGGTGGCTCACGTCGACGCCGATGAGGTCCATGGAGACGCGGCCGAGGATCTTGCAGCGCGTCTCGCCCGCCATGAGGTAGCCCGCCGGCCCCTGTGCGCGCAGGATGCCGTCGGCATAGCCGCCCGAGATCGTGGCGACGCGGGTCGGCCGCTCGGCGGTCCAGGTGTTGCCGTAGCCCACGGTTTCGCCCGGCAGGACCTCGCGCGACTGGATCACGGGGATCTCGAGCGTGGCGACGTGCCGCGCCTCGGTGAAGGGGCGGCCGCCGTAGAGGCCGATGCCCGGGCGCGTGACGTCGAAGTGAAAGCTTTCGTCCATCAGCACGCCGCCGGTGGCCGAGAGCGAGCGCGGCGCGTCGATGCCATCGGTCATCTCCCGGAAGGTGTCGCGCTGCTGGGCGTTCATCGGGTGCCCGGGCTCGTCGGCGCAGGCGAGGTGGCTCATCACGAGGCGCGGGTTCTGCGAGAGTGCCACGTCGCGCAGCGCGGCCCACTCGGCGGGCTCCATGCCGAGCCGGTTCATGCCGCTGTCGAGCTGGATGCCGAAGGGATGGCCGGGCAGCGCCTCGACGTGGCGCAGCATCTGGTCGATGTCGTTGATCATCGGCACCAGCTGCGCCTCGGAGATCGCAGCGGCATCGCCGGCCATGTGGCCCGAGAAGACGCTGATCTCGGGGCCGGGCCCGAGGATGCGGCGCAGGGTGACGCCCTCTTCGGCGAGGGCGACGAAGAACCTGCGCGCGCCCGCCTCGGCCAGCGCCGGGGCGACGCGGTGGGCACCCAGACCGTAGCCGTCGGCCTTGACCACGGCGGCGGTTTCGCAACGGGTTTTCGCGTCGAGCGCGCGCCAGTTGGCGCGCAGCGCGTCGAGATCGATGGTGAGCTGTGCCTGGGCCATGCGGGTTGAATGCCACGCTGGCCCGCCGGGTCAAGGCGAAAAGCGTCTTGGCCGCGGCGGAACGCAGGGCATGGTGCGGGGGCGTGCCCGCTTGCGCCTCAGAAGCCCGCGTCCTCGCCCTGCTGCCAGGGCTTCACGAGGTTGCCGAACCGGGTGAAGCGGCCCTCGAAGCTCAGCTCCACGGTGCCGATGGGACCGTGACGCTGCTTGCCGATGATGACCTCGGCCTTGCCGTGCAGCCGCTCCATGCGCTCTTGCCAGGCGGCCATCTCGTCGAGCCGGTCGTCCGAGGGCTTTTCCCGCTCGACGTAGTATTCCTCGCGGAACACGAACATCACCACGTCGGCGTCCTGCTCGATCGAGCCCGATTCCCGCAGGTCCGACAGCTGCGGCCGCTTGTCGTCGCGGCTTTCGACCTGGCGCGAAAGCTGCGAGAGCGCGATCACGGGGATGTTGAGTTCCTTGGCCACGGCCTTGAGGCCCATCGAGATCTCGGCGATCTCGTTCACCCGGTTGTCGGCGGTGCCGCGCACCAGCTGCAGGTAGTCGACCATCAGCACGTCGAGCCCGTGCGTCCGCTTGAGCCGTCGCGCCCGCGCGGCAAGCTGGGCGATGGGAATCGCAGGCGTATCGTCGATGTAGAGCGGGCAGGCCTCGAGCGCCTTGGCCGCGTCGACGAAGCGGCGGAACTCGGCCTCGGTCATGTCGCCGCGGCGGATCTGCTCCGAGGGCACCTCGGCCGCCTCCGACAGGATCCGCGCCGCGAGCTGTTCGGCCGACATCTCGAGCGAGAAGAAGCCCACGACGCCGCCCTCGATCGCGCCCTCGGTGCCGTCGGGGCGCTGCCCGCGCTTGTAGGCCTTGGCGATGTTGAAGGCGACGTTCGTCGCGAGCGAGGTCTTGCCCATCGAGGGGCGCCCGGCGAGGATCAGCAGGTCCGAGGGGTGCAGGCCGCCCAGCTTCTTGTCCATGTCGACGAGGCCGGTGGAGATGCCCGCGAGGCCGCCCTCGCGCTGGTAGGCGGCGTTGGCCACGTTGACCGCGTCGGTCACCGCGCGCAGGAAGGACTGGAAGCCGCCGTCGGCCTGGCCCTGCTCGGCGATCTTGTAGAGCGCCTGTTCGGCCGCGACGATCTGTTCCTTGGGCTCCGAGGTCACGTCGACCTTCGAGGCGCGGGCCGAGATGTCGCGTCCCAGCCCGATGAGGTCGCGGCGCACCGCGAGATCGTAGATCATCTGCGCGTAGTCGCGCACCGCGAAGGAGGAGACCGCGGCGCCCGCCAGCCGCACGAGGTAGGCCGGGCCGCCCAGTTCCTTGAGCCCCTCGTCGTCCTCCATGAAGGCCTTGAGCGTGACCGGAGAGGCGAGGTTGTTCTTGGCGATCCGCGCTGCCGCGATCTCGTAGATCCGAGAATGAACCGGGTCATAGAAATGCTGCGCGTTCAGGATGCCGGCCACGCGGTCGTAGACGTCGTTGTTGGTGAGGATCGCGCCCAGAAGCTGCTGCTCGGCCTCGATCGAATGCGGCATGGTCTCCGCCTGCTCGACCTCCACGCCTGTCGCGTTGAATACGCTGATGTCGTTCATGCCTGCGCCTCTCTGCCCCGTTGCCCCGGTGTTCGCGG
Source organism: Salipiger mucosus DSM 16094 (assembly GCF_000442255.1). Taxonomy (GTDB): domain Bacteria; phylum Pseudomonadota; class Alphaproteobacteria; order Rhodobacterales; family Rhodobacteraceae; genus Salipiger; species Salipiger mucosus. The sequence goes on from NZ_KE557276.1 coordinate 277,047, forward strand.
GTTCTATGCCGTCCGGGGGCGTTTTACCAAGATGGAACAACTTCGTGGATAACCGCCGGGATAACCCCGGGGATGGCCCCCGGTGGCCACACTGCCCTCCCGATATGGTACCACATGCCTGATGCCGCGCAACATCTTGCCGGCCCACGCGATTCGAGCGGTGGAGTTATCCACCGCTCCATGTGTGCTCAGGCGCGGTTTTCCGCCTGCCAGCCGCGCGGGTCGTGAAGGAAGGCCTCGACCTGCGCCAGCGTCTCCACGGGCACCACGTCGCGCGCCTTCGCCTCGGCGAGCACGTCCCACCAGGTGCAGAGGTGATGCAGCGCCACGCCGTGGTCACCCAGAGTCTTCGTGGTCTCGGGAAAGATCCCGTAGTAGAAGATCACCGCCGTATGCGCGCAGGAGGCGCCGGTCTCGCGGATCGCGTCCACGAAGCTCAGCTTGGAGCCGCCATCGGTGGTCAGGTCCTCCACCAGCAGTACCCGCTCGCCCTCGGACATGGCCCCCTCGATGCGCGCGTTGCGGCCGTAACCCTTGGGCTTCTTGCGCACGTAGGTCATCGGCAGGCCCATGCGCTCGGCCACCAGCGCGGCAAAGGGAATGCCCGCGGTCTCGCCGCCGGCGATGTTGTCGAAGGCCTCGAAGCCGGCCTCGCGCATCACGGTGACGGTCAGGAAGTCCATGAGCGTCGCGCGAATCCGCGGGAAGGAAATCAGCTTGCGGCAGTCGATGTAGACCGGCGAGGGCAGGCCCGAGGCCAGCGTGAAGGGCGTGTCGCCCATGAAATGCACCGCCTCGATCTCCCAGAGCATCCGCGCGGTCAGCCGGGCCATCTCTTCGGGCGGGGGATAGGACGAGGGGATCATGGGGCGCACTCCTTTGGCTCTGTGCCGCGCTCCTTAGCGCGCCGCGCCCGCCCGGTGAAGCACCCGCGCGCTTCTTCTTGTTCCAAATACGCAAACCCCGGGTCGGCCCCCGGGCAAACCGGCCGGGTGGCGCGCAAGATTCTTCGCCGAAAAACCCTGGCCCCTCTCAGAGGACGCGCCAGTGCAGCGGCATCCGCGGATCGAAGACGGTGACGGGACCGTCCGCGCAGTCGATCTTCTCAGGGTAGGTGACCGGCGCGCCCTTCTCCAGCGTGACCGTCGCCTCGTTCGGCGCCAGCCCGTAGAAGGCCGGCCCGTTCAGCGACGCGAAGGCCTCGAGCCGGTCGAGCGCGCCCTGCGCCTCGAAGACCTCGGCCAGGATCGAGAGCGTGTTGGTCGCCGTGAAGCAGCCCGCGCAGCCGCAGCCGCATTCCTTGGCCGCATCCACGTGCGGGGCACTGTCGGTGCCGAGAAAGAAACTGGCCTCGCCCGAGGTCGCCGCGGCGACCAGGGCGCGGCGGTGCTCCTCGCGCTTGGCCACCGGCAGGCAGTAGTAATGCGGCTTGATCCCGCCCACGAGGATGTCGTTGCGGTTGATCACGAGGTGGTGCGTCGTGATCGTCGCGCCGAGGTCCGGCCCGCCCGCGCGGGCATAGTCGGCGCCCTGGCGGGTGGTGATGTGCTCCATGACGACCCGCAGCCCCGGCGTGGCGCGGCGGATCGGGTCGAGCACGTGGTCGATGAAGACCGCCTCGCGGTCGAAGATGTCGACCTCGGGATCCGTCACCTCGCCGTGCACGCATAGCGGAATGCCGCGCTCGGCCATGGTCTCGAGCACCGGTCGCACCCGGTCGAAGTCGCGCACGCCGGAGGCCGAGTTCGTGGTCGCCCCCGCCGGGTAGAGCTTCACCGCCGTGACAAGCCCCTCGGCATGCGCCTGCGCCACGTCCGCCGGATCGGTCTCCTCGGTGAGGTAGAGCGTCATCAGCGGCGTGAAATCGCTGCCCTCGGGAATCGCGGCCTCGATGCGCTCGCGGTAGGCGGCGGCCTGGGCGCCGGTCACCACCGGCGGCACGAGGTTGGGCATCACGATGGCACGGCCGAAATGGCGCGCGCTTTCGGGGGTCACGGCCTGCAGCATGGCGCCATCGCGCAGGTGCAGGTGCCAGTCGTCGGGGCGGCGGAGGGTGATCTGCGTCATGCGAGGGGCGTTAGCACGCCCCCCGCGACCGCGCCAGAGGGAAGGCGGGGGGCCTGTCAGTGCCCGGCGCGGTCTCGGTCGCGTATTTGGGGAAAGATGAAATCACTGCGCGGGGTCGGCGCGCCGCGCGGTCAGCTCGACGATGACCGCCACCTCGAAGCCCAGCTGCTCGGGGTCGGTCATGTTCTCGCCGATGCCGAAGTCGCGGCGGTCGAGCGTGGCGCGGCCCGACATCTCGGCCCGGTCGTCCTCGAGCATGAGCGTGAAGGGCAGGGTGAGGGGCACCTCGGCGCCCTTGAGCGCGAGCGTGCCCTGCGCCTCGTAGCCGTCGGCGACCTGCATGATGTCCGCCGAGAAGGTCGCGGTCGGATGCGTCTCGGCGGCAAAGAAGTCCGGCCCCAGGGCCTGCGAGGTGACGGAGCCCAGCTCGAGCGAGGGCACGGAGACCTGCACCGTGACCTCTCCCGCCTTGCCGGGCGCGTCACGGCGGGTGAAGTCGATGTCGGCGGTCCAGTCGGTGAACCGTCCCTCGACCGCCGAGCCCATCTGGCTGACGCGCAGCCCGAGTGCGCCTTCCTCGACCTGCCAGGCCGAGTCGACCTGGGCCAGCGCGGGGGCCTCGCGCTCGTCCTCGGTGAAGTAGCCTGCCGCGGCGCCGCCGGCGATGACCGCGGCCCAGACAGCGAGCGAAAGCACGGCCGGTGCGATTCCTGCGCCATGCGCCGTGGCGCGACCGGCGGAGCGGCCGCGGGCCATGCGCGCGAGCGTGTCGTCCCGGTCCACCGCGGCGTGTTTCACCGCGCCCGCGATGTGCAGGACCAGCGCGCCGGTCAGCACCCACTGGAACAGGAAATGCAGCCCCGCGAAGGTCTCGGCCAGCGCCGGCGAGTTCGGCACCAGGGGCAGGTCCTGGCCGAGCGGCCAGAGGATCGGGGCGAAGCCCTCGGTCGCGGCATGTTCGATCCAGCCGGTCAGCGGCACCAGCACCAGCGAGGCGTAGAGGGTCCAGTGCACCGCCTCGGCCAGCGCGGTCTCGGCCCGGCGCTCGGGGTGCAGGGGCGCGGGGCGCGGCTGCGTCAGGGCCCAGAGGATGCGGGCGAGAGCGATGACGAAGATCGCGATGCCCACGGTCTTGTGAACCGAGAAGAGCAGCGCCTTGACCGCGAGCTGGGACTCGGTGTCGAAGGACCACCAGTGCGCGATCCAGCCCAGCGGGATCATGACGGCGATGCCGAGGGCGATCAGCCAGTGAAAGCTGCGGCTGATCCTGCCGTAGCTGGTGGAAGTGTTGGCAAGCGACATGGTCGGCTCCCGTCCCGAAACTGCGTTGACGACAGAGCTAACGTTGCTGCGCCGCAGCGCAATCTGAGCCTGCGCACAGACATGGTGCGCGCGCCGCAGACGTTGCGCGGGCGGGACGGTATCGCTAAAGAGCGCGGTCAGAACGAAAGCAGGCAAGGAGGCCCCGCATGTCGCGAGCATTCATCTTCCCCGGCCAGGGCGCGCAGGCGATCGGCATGGGCCAGGCGCTGGCCGAGGCCTATCCGGCGGCGCGGGCCGTCTTCGACGAGGTGGACGAGGCCCTTGGCGAGCCGCTGTCCCGGCTGATCTGGGAGGGCGAGGCCGAGACGCTGACACTGACCGAGAACGCGCAGCCGGCGCTGATGGCGACCTCGCTCGCGGCGATGCGCGCGCTCGAGGCCGAGGGGGTCTCGGTGGCCGATGCGGCCTTCGTGGCCGGGCATTCGCTGGGGGAATACTCTGCGCTGACCGCCGCCGGCGCGCTTGGCGTGGCCGATGCGGCGCGGCTGCTGCGCACGCGCGGGCGCGCGATGCAGCAGGCGGTGCCGGTGGGCGAGGGCGCCATGGCGGCGCTGCTGGGGCTCGACCTCGAAGGCGCGCGCGCGGTGGCCGAGGAGGCCGCCGAAGGCGAGGTCTGCGCGGCGGCCAACGACAACGACCCGGGCCAGGTGGTGATCTCGGGGCACCGTGCCGCGGTCGAGCGGGCGGTGGAGATCGCCAAGGCGAAGGGCGCCAAGCGGGCCATGCTGCTGCCGGTGAGCGCGCCTTTCCACTGCGCGCTGATGGCGCCGGCGGCCGAGGTCATGGCCGAGGCGCTCGAGGCGGTCGAGATCGCCGCGCCCCGCGTGCCGCTGGTGGCCAACGTCACCGCAGCGTCGGTGCAGGAGCCGGCGGAGATCCGCCGCCTGCTGGTCGAGCAGGTGACCGGGGCCGTGCGCTGGCGCGAATCCGTCGCCACCATGGTGGAGTCCGGTGTCACCGAGTTCTGGGAAATCGGCGCGGGCAAGGCGCTTTCGGGCATGGTGCGGCGCATCCACCGTCCGGCCGCGACGCGTGCCGTCGGCACGCCCGATGACGTGGTCGCCGCCGCCGAGGCCGCGCCGGCCTGAACCATCCCTGCGGCGGGAGGCCTGGGGGCTTGTCGCGTGGCGCCGTGAATGGGATAGGCGGCGCCGTATTGTCGAAACTTGATTGGAGGAGGGCGACAGCATGTTCGACCTGACTGGAAAATGCGCGCTGATTACCGGCGCGTCGGGCGGTCTTGGCGGCGCCATCGCTCGGGCCCTGTACGATGCCGGGGCGACCGTGGGGCTCTCGGGGACACGCGAGGCTCCGCTTCGTGAGCTGGCCGCGGAGCTGGGCGAGCGGGCGCATGTGCTGCCCTGCGACCTGTCGGACGCCGAGGCGGTGACCGCGCTGCCGAAGCAGGCGGCCGAGGCCATGGGCGCGGTCGATATCCTGGTGAACAACGCCGGCATCACCCGCGACAACCTCTTCATGCGGATGTCCGACGACGAGTGGCAGAGCGTGCTGGACGTGAACCTCTCGGCGACCTTCCGGCTCTGCAAGGGCGTGATGCGCGGCATGATGAAGGCGCGCTGGGGCCGGATCGTGAACATCTCCTCGGTGGTGGGCTCGATCGGCAACCCGGGCCAGGCCAACTACGCCGCCGCAAAGGCCGGCATGGTGGGCATGTCCAAGTCGCTGGCCCACGAGGTTGCGACACGGGGGATCACCGTGAACGCGGTGGCGCCGGGCTTCATCGAGACGGCGATGACCGCGAAGCTGACCGACGACCAGCGCGCCGGTCTGCTGCAGCAGGTGCCCGCCGGACGCATGGGCGCGCCCGAGGAAATCGCCGCCGCCGTGCTCTATCTCGCAAGCCCCGAGGCGGCCTATACCACGGGCGCGACGCTGCACGTGAATGGCGGAATGGCCATGCTGTGACAGGGATTTGCCGGCAGTTGCGAAAGCATTTGCCATCACGCGCGCGTGTGATATAGGCGCGCAAAGGAACGTGGGGCGGCCCTTGAGGGTGCGCCCTTGCGCCCGTATTCGGGCATCAGAGCAGCCACCCCCACGGCGGGGGGAAGAAAGGGGCCCCGGGGCCCGGACACATGTGAGGACAAGACATGAGCGATATTCCTGATCGCGTGCGCAAGATCGTCGTCGAGCATCTCGGCGTCGAAGAGGACAAGGTGACCGAAAGCGCCTCGTTCATCGACGACCTGGGCGCAGACAGCCTCGACACCGTCGAGCTGGTGATGGCCTTCGAAGAAGAGTTCGGCATCGAGATCCCGGACGACGCGGCCGAAACCATCCAGACCTTCGGCGACGCGGTGAAGTTCATCAAGGAAGCCTCGTAAGGTCCTCCTGTACGTGTCGTACGGGGTTTTCGTACAGACTGCCTGATGCGGCGCCCTCCGGGGCGCCGTTTTCGTTTGGGCCGGGCGACGGGACGGCGCTCGCTCCTGCGGAGCCTCGCCCCGCCCGCCGTCCCGCCGACCCCGGACCCTGCGTCACGGTGCTGCAAGGGCGTCTTCACCTTTGGCGATCGGCCGACCCTCGGCGGTCCAGTCGGACCAGCCGGGGAAGTCGAGCGGAATGTCACCGTCGAGCGCCGTGAGACGGCGCCGCCAAGTGGCGAAGTTGCGGGTCAGGCGATCCTCGGCGGCCTGCGCGTCCTCGTAGCTGTAGCCGTGCCCCTGCACCCCGTGGGAGGTGAAGGGCGGCAGGACCGAGAAGCCCATGTAGTGCATCGAGTAGTGCACCGGCCAGAGCATCGTCCCGAGGTCGCCGCCGCGGCAGCCGGGGCCGAAGGCCTCGGCCGGGGCGCCGGTGCTGAGCGAGACCAGCGCGCGCCGGCCGCGGAAATAGCCGGCGTCGTAGCGCATCCGGCTGGTGTAGAGACCGCCGCTCACGAAGACGCGGTCCATCCAGCCCTTCAGGATGGCGGGCGGCCCGTGCCACCAGAGCGGGAATTGCAGGATCACGAGATCGGCGTGCTCGAGGTTGGCGATCTCGGCTCTGACTGCGCCGGGCAGGGTGCCGGTGGTCCAGGCGTGGCGCTGCTCGGCGAGGGCCGCGAAGCGGTCCGGGTCGGCGCGGTCGTGGTAGTGGCGCGGGGCTTCGACCGGGTCGAAGCCGTCCCGGTAGAGATCGGTGACGGTCACGGTGCCGCCCCGTGCCCGCAGCGCCTGCGCGGCGGTCCGGGTGAGGGCCGCGTTGTAGGACTGCGGCTCGGGGTGGGCGTGAACGATGTGGGTTTGCATTGGGGGGCCTCTGTCGTCGGAATGGCGTGCCCCTGACGTTGAATGTTCATTTCTGATATGTCGTCACAAGACTCTGCAAGCCGGACTTTCAGGTATGAACGATAAGCTCGACTGGACCGATTACGAGACCGTGCTGCGCATCGCCGAGGCCGGGTCGCTGACCGGCGCGGCGCAGCGGCTGGGGACGAGCCATCCCACGATGTTCCGCCGGATCAACGCCGTCGAGGACCGGCTGGGCGTGCGGCTTTTCGAGCGGTTCCGGACGGGTTACGTGCCGACGACGGCGGGCGAGGATCTGGTCGCCGCCGCCCGCCAGATCGAGGCGCTGACCAACGAGACCGAGCGGCGGCTGGCCGGGCGCGATCTGCGGCCCTCGGGTGTGGTGCGGCTGGCGACGACCGACACGCTGCTCGCGGGGCTGCTGGCGCCCGAGATCGCATGCCTGCGGGAGCGCGAGCCCGGGATCGTGCTGGAGGTGGCGCTGTCGAACGCGGTCTCCGACCTGTCCTTTCGCGAAGCCGACGTGGCGATCCGGCCCGCCGCGGCGCCGGAGCCGCACCTGGTGGGCAAGCGGCTGGGGCGAATCCGGCAGGCGGTCTACGCGCACCGCTCGCTGGAGGTCGCGCCGGGGACGGACCTGGCGGAGTTGCCCTGGATCGGGCCGAGCGCCTCGATGGGCTATGGCCAGTTGCGCGCCTGGATGCGCGATAGCGGCTGCGAGGCGGCCTGCGTCGCCCGCGTGGACAGCGTGCTGGGCCTGCAGGCCGCCGTGCGCGCGGGGATCGGGGTCGCGGTGCTGCCCTGCTACCTCGGCGTGTCGGATGGCGAACTGGTGCAGGTCGGGAAAGAGATCGACGCGCTGGCCGTCGACCTCTGGCTGCTGACGCATCCCGACCTGCGCCGGACCGCGCGGGTGCGGGCGGTGCTGGATTACTTCGGGGAGCGGCAGGGCGCTTTGCTGTGAGGCGTGGGAGCCGGCACGGGTTTGAACGGAAAACGGCCCGCGCGGGGAGCGCGGGCCGTTGGAAGGGCTCGGGGCTTGGCGGCCTGAGGCCGGGCCCGTGACCGGGGCTCCGCCCGTGACCGGGGTTCCGCCGGTGCCGGGGCTCCGCCCGTGCCGGGGCTCCGCCCGTGACCTGCTCAATCGCTCCACTGGAGCGATTGCCGCGCCATAGGCGCGGACCGCAGGTCACCCATCAAAATCCACTTCTTCGATGAGGCGCAGGGCGTCGCCGCGCAGGCCGGCGAGGGTCATCAGGTTGACCTCGTCGGCGTCGAACTCGCCCCAGCCCTGCACCAGCTCGTCGGCCTCGGTGCCGGGCGCGATCGGGTACTCGAAGTTGGCGTGGGCATAGACCTCCTGCGCCTCGGGCGAGGCGAGGAATTCCATCATCTGAAGCGCGTTCTCGCGGTTCGGCGCGGACTGGGTCATCGCGACGCCCGAGATGTTGACGTGCGTGCCGCCATCCTCGAACTCGGGGAAGAGCACGTTGACCGAGTTGGCCCACTCCTGCTGTTCCTCGTCCTGCAGCATCTTGCCCATGTAGTAGGTGTTGCCGAGGCTGATGTCGCACTCGCCGGCCCAGATCGCGCGGACCTGCGCGCGGTCGTTGCCCTGCGGCTTGCGCGCGAGGTTCGACTTCACGCCCTCGAGCCAGGTCCTGGTCTCTTCCTCGCCGTGGTGGTGCAGCATCGCCGCGACCAGCGCCACGTTGTAGGGGTGGGTGCCCGAGCGGGTGCAGATGCGGCCTTCCCACTTGGGATCGGCGAGATCCTCGTAGGTGGTGACCTCGGAGGGGTCCACGCGGTCCTTGGAGGCATAGACGATGCGCGCGCGCGTCGTCAGGCCGAACCACTGGCCGTCGGGATCGCGGTACTCGGAGGGCACGTTTTCCGACAGCACGTCGCTTTCGACCGACTGGGTCACGCCGGCGTCGACCAGCGCGGCGAGGCGCGAGATGTCGACGGTGAAGACGAGATCGGCGGGCGAGCGGTCGCCCTCGGCCTGCAGGCGCTCGACCATGCCGCTGTCGAGATAGGCGACGTTCACGGTGATGCCGGTCTTCTCGGTGAAGGCATCGGTGAGCGGTTTCAGCAGTTCCGGCTGGCGATAGGAATAGAGATTGACCTCCTGCGCGAGCGCGGGCGTGGCGGTGGCCAGCAGGGCGAGCGTGGATGCGAAACGCAGCGACATGAATTCCTCCTCTTGGGCGTTCGTTCGCGCGTCTTAAATCCGACTATTTCTATCGGGTCAATCCCGACAATTGATCTCAGGTTCTGCCGGCCTTCTCCCGCGCCTTGGCCGCGTCCCAGAGCGCGTCCATCTCGGCGAGGTCGCTGTCCGAGGGGCTGCGGCCCTGTTCCGCGAGGGCCTCCTCGATGGCGCCGAAGCGGCGGGTGAACTTGGCGTTGGCTCGGCGCAGGGCGGCCTCGGGGTCGATGTCCATGTGCCGGGCGAGGTTGGCCATGACGAAGAGCAGGTCGCCGAATTCCTCCTCGGCGTGGTCGGGGTCGGTGGCCTCGCGCAGCTCCTGCGCCTCCTCGACGATCTTGTCGATCACCTCGTCGGTGGAAGGCCAGTCGAAGCCCACGCGGGCGGCGCGCTTCTGCAGCTTGAGCGCGCGCAGGAGCGCGGGCAGGCCGAGGGCCACGCCGTCGAGCACGCCGGTCTCGGCGCGTTCGGCGCGTTCGGCAGCCTTGATCGCCTCCCAGTCGCGGGTCTGCTGGTCGGGGCTCTTGGCGTTGGACTCCGCGCCGAACACATGGGGGTGGCCGGGCGACCATCTTGTCGGACATGGTGTCGGCCACCTCGTCGAAGGTGAAGAGCCCGCGCTCGGCGGCCATCTGGGCGTGGAAGACCGACTGGAAGAGCAGGTCGCCCAGCTCGCCCCGGAGCTCGTCCCAGGCCTCGCGCTCGATGGCGTCGGCGACCTCGTAGGCCTCCTCGATGGTATAGGGGGCGATGGTCGAGAAGTCCTGCGCGACGTCCCAGGGGCAGCCGGTCTCGGGGTCGCGCAGACGGCGCATGATCTCGAGCAGGCGGGGCATGCCGCCCTTGGGGTCGTGGATCAGATCGTCGCTCATGCTGCGGTCTCCCTTCGCGGTCTTGCCCTTGTCCTGCGGCATCGTCCGGGCGGAGTCCAGTGCGGGCGGGCCCTTGCGGAGCGGGGGGCTTCGCGGTTTCATGCGCCCGAGCCCGCCACCGGAGAGCCCATGCCCGTCATCAATTCCATCGCCGCCGAGGCCGAGACGCTGACCGCCTGGCGGCGGCACCTGCACGCCCATCCCGAGCTGCTGTTCGACTGCGTGAAGACCGCCGCCTTCGTCGTTGAAAAGCTGAAGAGTTTCGGCATCACGGAGATCCACGAGGGGATCGCGCATACCGGCGTCGTTGCGGTGATCGAGGGGCGCGCGCCGGGGCGGACCATCGGGCTGCGGGCGGACATGGACGCGCTGCCGATGGAGGACCTGTCGGGCGCCGCGCATGCCTCGACCGTGCCGGGGATGGCGCATGCCTGCGGGCACGACGGCCACACGGTGATGCTGCTCGCGGCGGCGAAATACCTTGCCGGGACGCGCAATTTCGCGGGGCGCGCGGCGCTGATCTTCCAGCCGGCCGAGGAAGGCGGTGGCGGCGGCAAGGTCATGGTCGACGAGGGGATCATGGAGCGCTTCGACATCGCCGAGGTCTACGGGCTGCACAACACGCCGGGGCGGCCGGTGGGACAGGTGGCGACGGCGCCGGGGCCGCTGATGGCCTCGGCGGACGAGTTCCGCATCGAGATCGCCGGGCGTGGCGGCCACGGGGCGCAGCCGCAGACCACGCTGGACCCGATCCCGGCGGCCGCGGCCACGGCGCAGGCGCTGCAGACCATCGTGAGCCGCAACGCCGATCCGCTGGACCGGCTGGTGGTCTCGGTCACGCAGATCCACGCGGGCACGGCGGACAACATCATCCCCGAGACGGCCTGGCTGGGCGGCACGGTGCGCAGCTTCCGGCCCGCGGTGCGCGACATGGCGCAGGCGCGGCTGACCGCCATCGCGGAGGCGCAGGCGGCGGTCTATGGCTGCAGCGCGAAGGTGATCTACGAGCGCGGCTACCCGCCGCTGGTGAACCATGCCGAGCAGGCGCGCTTTGCCGCCGAGGTGGCGCGCGAGGTGGTGGGCGAGCGCAACGTCGAGGGCGACTGCGAGCCGATCACCCCGGCCGAGGATTTCGCCTACATGCTGGAGGCGCGGCCGGGCGCCTACATGTTCGTGGGGCAGGGCGACACGCCGATGTGTCACCACCCGGCCTACGATTTCAACGACGCCATCGCGCCGGTGGGCGCGAGCCTGCTGGCGCGGCTGGTGGAGCGGTCGCTGCCGCTGCCGGGCGGCGGGGCGTAACAGGACAAGAGGAGCCGTCATGGCGCTGGAAGACGCGAAAACGCAGATCGATCATGCCTTTACCCGGGAGGATCTGAAGGGGCCGAGCTTCGAGAACGTCTTCGGGGGCGCGGCCTCGTTCCTGCGGCGGAAGTACACCAAGGACCTCGCGGGGGTGGATGTCGCGGTGACGGGCGTGCCCTTCGACCAGGCGGTGACGAACCGGCCGGGCACGCGGCTGGGGCCGCGGGCGATCCGCGAGGCCTCGCTGCTGCAACCCTGCGACGCGCCGTATGGCTGGGGCTACGACGTGCTGAGCGAGTTCGCCATCGCCGACTACGGCGATCTTGCCTTCGACTATGCCGACGTGCCGGCCTTTCCGGCCACGCTGCAGGCCCATATCGCGGGGATTCTCGGGGCCGGCGCGGGGTCCGTCACGCTGGGGGGCGATCACTTCATCACGCTGCCGATCCTCAAGGCCTACGCGGAAAAATACGGGCCGATGAGCGTGATCCAGTTCGATGCCCACGGCGACACCTGGGCCGATGACGACATGGACCGGATCGACCACGGCACCTTCATGTACAAGGCGGCGAAGCTGGGGATCGTGGACCCGACGCACTCGGTCCAGATCGGCATCCGCACCGACAACCCCGAACCGCTGGACTTCACCATCCTCGATGCGCGCGAGGTGCACCGCGAGGGCCCCGAGGCCATCGCCGAGCGGGCGCGCCGGATCGTGGGCGACCGGCCCTGCTACATCACCTTCGACATCGACGCGCTGGACCCGGCCTTTGCGCCGGGCACGGGCACGCCGGTCTGGGGCGGGCTGACGAGCAACCAGGCGGCGGTGATGCTGCGCGCGCTGGCGGGGATCGACCTCAAGGGCGGTGACGTGGTCGAGGTCTCGCCGCCCTTCGACACCACCGGGGCCACCGCCATCGCGGGGGCGCACGTGGCGACGGAACTGCTGTGCCTCTGGGGCTGGACCCGGCGCTGACCGGCGGGCAATTTCCCGCGAGGACGGGGTCTTGGGCCTTTTCCCGGTGGTTGGAATCGTGCGAACAGGGCGCGGTGGCTGGCCCGGCGGGCCAAAGCGGCCCGCTGTCGGGCCCCAGGCGTGGAGGGTAAGGGATCGTGCGCATGTTCTTCTGGCTGATCGTTCTTGTCGTCATCGGCGGCCTCGCGTGGATTCGCCTGGCGCCCTCGGACCCCGCGGTCTGGCACGTCGACCCGCAGGTGACCGCCGACCAGGACCTCGCAAGCGGCGTGCGGCGGCGCATCGACGGCGGCGCCGAGACCTTCCAGGAACTGCACCGCATCATCCTCGAGGAGCCGCGCACCGAGGTGCTGGCGGGCACGCCCACCGAGGGCCGCGTGACCTACGTCAGCCGCTCGCTCTGGATGGGCTTTCCCGACTACACCACGGTGCAGCAGGCCGAGGATCACCTCGAGCTCTACGCGCGGCAGCGCTTCGGGCAGTCGGACCTGGGCGTGAACCGCAAGCGCGTCGAGGGCTGGCTGGCGGACCTGCGCGCCGGGGGCTGAGGGGCCCAGTCTCTTCGAAGAGATCTGCAGATTCCTTGCCAAGGAATTTGGGCCGCGCCCGGCCTTGACCCTGTGCGCGCTTTCGGGACATGGAGTGCGCCATGGTGCCCGCAGAACGACTTCAGCAGATCCGAGACCGCTTTGAATACCTCGAGGCCTGCATGGCCACGGGCGAGGGCGACATCGCCGCGCTGGGGCGCGAATACGCCGAGCTGAAGCCCGTCGTCGAGCGCATCCACGAATGGGAGGCGCTGCAGGGCGATCTGACCGAGGCCGAGGCCATGCTGGCGGATCCCGAGATGGCCGCGCTGGCCGAGGAGGAGCTGCCCGCCCTGCGCGCGCGGCTGCCCGAGGTCGAGCATGCGCTGCAGCTGGCGCTGCTGCCGCGCGACGCGGCCGATGCGCGGCCCGCGATCCTCGAGATCCGGCCCGGCACCGGCGGCGAGGAGGCGGCGCTCTTCGCGGGCGATCTGGCGCGGATGTACCAGCGCTACGCCGAGGCGCGGGGCTGGCGCTGGGAGGTGATCGAGGAGCAGCCCAGCGAGCTGGGCGGGTTGCGCGAGCTGGTGGTGCGGATCGTGGGCGAGGGCGTCTTTGCCCGGCTGAAGTACGAATCCGGCGTGCACCGCGTGCAGCGCGTGCCCGAGACCGAGAGCGGCGGGCGCATCCATACCTCGGCCGCCACGGTCGCGGTGCTGCCCGAGGCCGAGGCGGTCGACATCGAGATCGCCCCGGGCGACATCCGCGTCGACACCATGCGCAGCTCGGGCGCGGGCGGGCAGCACGTCAACACCACGGACTCGGCGGTGCGGATCACGCATATTCCCACCGGCGTCGTGGTCACGAGTTCCGAGAAGTCGCAGCACCGCAACCGCGAGATCGCCATGCAGGTGCTGCGCACGCGGCTCTTCGACATGGAGCGGCAGAAGGCGGCCGACGCGCGCGCCTCGGACCGCAAGGCGCAGGTGGGCTCGGGCGACCGGTCCGAGCGCATCCGGACCTACAACTTCCCGCAGGGGCGGATGACCGATCACCGCATCGGGCTGACGCTCTACCGGCTGGAGCAGATCCTGGGCGGCGATCTCGACGAGATCGTCGATGCGCTGACCGCCGAGGCGCAGGCGGCGCAGCTGGCCGAGATGCAATGAGCGCGGGCGTGACGGGCTCGGTCCTGCTGGCGCGGGCCACGGCGCGGCTGGTCGAGGCGGGGATTCCCGACGCGGGCCGCGATGCGCGGCGGCTGCTGGCGCATGTGCTGAAGGTGCCGCCGGGGCGGCTGACGCTGTTCCTGCCCGAGCCGGTCGGGGACGCGGCCGGGGCCAGCTTCGAGGCGCTGATCGCGCGGCGCGCGGCGCGCGAGCCGGTGAGCCACCTGACGGGACGGCGGCTGTTCTACGGCCGCGAGTTCCTGGTGACGCCCGATGTGCTGGACCCGCGCCCCGAGACCGAGGTGCTGGTCGAGGCGGCGCTCTCGGAGCCCTTCGCGCGGGTGCTGGACCTGGGCACCGGCTCGGGCTGCATCCTGCTGACGCTGCTGGCCGAGCGCGAGGGCGCGACGGGCACGGGCACCGACCTGGGCGCGGCGGCGCTGGAGGTGGCCTACTGGAACCGCAACGCGATGAAGCTGGAGCCGCGCGCCACGCTGGCGCAGGGCGACTGGTATGGCGCGCTGGAGGGGCCGGAGCGGTTCGACCTGATCGTGTCGAACCCGCCCTACATCGCCGCCGCCGAGATGGCGGGGCTCTCGCCGGAGGTGCTGGGGCACGAGCCGCGCATGGCGCTGACCGACGAGGGCGACGGGCTTTCGGCCTATGGCGCGATCGCGGCGGGGGCGGCGGCGCATCTGGCGCCGGGCGGACGGCTGATGGTCGAGATCGGGCCCACGCAGGGGCCCGCCGTGGCGCGGCTTTTCGAGGCGGCGGGGCTCGCGCGGGTGAGCGTGACGCCCGACCTCGACGGGCGCGACCGGGTGGTTTCAGGACGGCTCGGGGCCGCCTGACCGGCGAAAACATGCGGAATCCCGCGGGAATCAGGCCGATTCGACCGGTTTTTTTCTTGTCACGAGGCCCCCGACATGATTGGTAGAGGGGGTCGGCGCGGTGGATGCCTCACGGCGGTCCCGCCCGACGCCAACCCTCCATGAGAGTGACCCGGTCAGTAAAGGCGCGCCTCGCGCACCACAGGGTCACCGGGACAGTCAGATACAGGACTGATAGCGAAGAGATGCGATCCTCGAAATCCCGCTCGCGGTCGAAGAACAACCGCAACCGCAATTCGCTGGGCAATGTCGTCAACCGCGTGTTCGACAGCAGTGGCCCCGAAGGCAAGGTGCGCGGCACGCCGCAGCAGATCATCGACAAGTACAACCAGCTGGCCCGCGACGCCTCGCTCGGGAACGACCGCGTGGCGATGGAGAACTTCCAGCAGCACGCCGAGCACTACATGCGCATGCTGTCGGAGGCGCAGAAGGAAGCCGATCAGCGCCGCGAACAGCAGGAGCGGGAGAACCGCGAACGCCAGGCGCAGCGCGACCGCGAACGCGCCGAGCGCGATGCGCAGAAGCAGGCCGAGCGCGAGGAGTCCAAACCCGACGAGAGCGGGCAGCAGGCGCCTGAAGGCGGCGGCAACGGTGGCAACAGCAACAGTGGCGGCAAAGGCGGCAGCGGCGGTGGCGACACCGGCGGCGCGCAGCAGTCCGACGTGCTGGACCTGGGCGGCGACGACAGCGACAGCGGCCTGGTGGAGACGCCGGAGAACCGCAGCTCGGGCGAGAAGGCCGAGAAGTCCGACAAGCCGGAGAAGCCCAAGCGCAGCCGCAGCCCGCGCAAGCCGCGCAAGCCGGCCAAGACCGAGGACAACTCGGGCGAAGGCGACAAGGCGGAGAAGTCCGACAAGGGCGGCGACGGCAAGTCGGGCGAGCCCACGACTTCGGACGCCGCCGAATAAGGCCGGCGGGTCGCGAGCGGCCCGTCTTCAGGCCAGTTCGCGGGCCAGTGCGCAGAAGCGTTCGAGCGAGACCTGCTCGGCCCGCATGGTGGGCTCGATGCCCGCGCGTTCCAGAACGGATTCGATCTCGGGCGACAGGCCCTTCAGCGCGGCGCGCAGCATCTTGCGGCGCTGGTTGAAGGCCGTCGCCACGACGCGTTCCAGCACCTTGGGATCGGCCGGAAAGCGCGGCTCGGGCAGGGCGCGCAGGTGCACCACGGCCGAGGCCACCTTGGGGGCCGGCGTGAAGGCCGAGGGCGGCAGGCCGAGGACGATGCGCGCCTCGCAGCGCCACTGGGCCAGCACCGCGAGCCGTCCGTAGGCCTTGTTCCCCGGCTGCGCGACGATGCGCTCGGCCACCTCGCGCTGGAACATGAGCGTGAGCGTCTGCCAGAAGGGCGGCCAGTCGTCCGGCGTGAGCCAGCGCACCAGAAGCTCGGTGCCGACGTTGTAGGGCAGGTTGGCGCAGACCGCGATGGGCGGGCTCAGGTGCGCCAGCGGATCGACCTGCAGCGCGTCGCCCTGGATCACCTCGAGCCGTCCGGGATAGGCCTGCGCGATCTGCTCGAGCGCGGGCAGGCAGCGCGCGTCCTTCTCGATGGCGAGCACGCGGCGGGCGCCCTCGGCCAGCAGCCCGCGGGTGAGACCGCCCGGGCCGGGACCGATTTCCAGCACGTCCATACCCGAGAGGTCGCCCGCCTGCCGCGCGATCTTGGCGGTGAGGTTGAGGTCCAGCAGGAAGTTCTGCCCCAGCGCCTTGCGCGCGCGCAGATCGTGCGAGGCGATGACCTCGCGCAGGGGCGGGAGTCCGTCGATGGTGCTCATGCTGTGGCCTGACCTGTCATGGTCCGACCGGGATACGCCGGGGCCGCGCGGGGGGCAATGCCCCTGCGGACTTCGCGCCGCTCAGGCGGTGCCGCCGGCCAGCCGCCAGGCGAGGCGCAGGGCGGCGAGCGTCGAGGAAGGATTCGCCAGCCCCTTGCCCGCGATGTCGAAGGCGGTGCCGTGATCGGGCGAGGTGCGGATGAAGGGCAGGCCGAGGGTGACGTTGACGCCCTCGTCGAAGGCCAGCGTCTTGATCGGGATGAGCGCCTGGTCGTGATACATGCAGACCGCCGCGTCGTAGCGCGCCCGGGCCCGCGCGTGGAACATGGTGTCGGCGGGCAGCGGCCCGGCGATGTCCATGCCCTCGGCGCGGAGGCGGTCGAGGACCGGCGCGATCATCTCGATTTCCTCGCGGCCCATGCGGCCGCCCTCGCCGGCGTGGGGGTTGAGGCCCGCGACGGCGATGCGCGGCTGCGCGATGCCGAAGCGCTCGATCAGCGCGGTGTGGGTGATGCGCAGGCGCTTTTCCAAAAGCTCGGGAGTGAGCGCGGCGGGCACCTCGGAGACGGGAATGTGGATCGTGGCAGGCACGACGCGCAGGGTGTCGCTGGCCAGCATCATGACCACCTCGTCGACGCCCGCGAGCGCGGCGAGAAATTCCGTGTGGCCGGGATAGGCGAAATCTGCGCCCTCAATCAGCGCCTGCTTGGAGATCGGCAGGGTGCAGAGCCCGGAGGCCGCGCCCGACATGGCCAGCGCGACGCCGCGCTCGATGGCGGTGACGACGCCCGCGGCCTGCGCGGGCTGCGGCGTGCCGGGCACGCGGGGGCCGGGCATGTCGATCGGCAGCACGGGCAGGCCGTCGCGGGCGGCCTGCGGGGCCTCGGAGATGTCGCCGATCTCGACGTGCGGCACGGTGCCCGGCAGGTGGCCCGGCGCGCCGATCAACGCGAAGGGCAGGTCGGTGCCGAGGATTTCCCACGCGGCCTCGGCCAGTTCGGGGCCGATGCCGGAGGGCTCTCCGCAGCTGAGCGCAATGGGCGCGGGGCTCATTTCTCGACGATGCGGGCGTCGGCGCGCAGCTGCGCGAGGTAGCTTTCCGAGAGCGCGGTCAGCCGGCGGTTGCGCAGGCTCATGGTGACCTGCTGGCGGTCGGCGTCCTCGTTCGCGGCGACGGTGCGGCCGCAGAGCATCAGGAAGACCAGCGTCTGTCCGCCCGAGCGCGTGAGCGCGGTCGAGACCTCGCCGGCGTCGAGCTTGGACAGCTCGTAGGCGATGTCGGTCGGGATCTCGGAAGGCGGCAGGGTCTGGCGGTCGAGCACCTCGGGGGGCTGGCCCTGGGCGACGGCGTAGAGGTCGTCGCAGCGGTCGACCTGCTCATCGAGGACGCGGGCGCGGGCCAGCGTCTCGGCCGAGCGGCCGCCGGGCATGTAGTAGGCGGCGTATTCCAGCGCGCCGATCTCGGGCGCGGAATAACCGGTCTCCTCGATGTCGCGCATCTGGAAGAGCGCGATGGCGCCCTGCACCGGGATCGGGTCGGTCACCTCGCCCGGGGCAAGGCCGAGGACCAGCGGCTGAAGCGGCGGCGGCAGCTCGGTCAGGTTCTGCCAGGGCAGGCGGCCGCCGTTCTCGCGGGTCGCGGTGGCGGAATACTGGCGCGCGGCGGCGGAGAACTCGGAGGTCGAGGTCATGCCGGCGATCTGGTTGGCGCGGGCGCGGATCGCCTCTTCCTGTCCGCGCTGCAGCGGCATGATGATCTCGGAGAGCAGGACGCGCACGTTCGAGCCGCCCGAGCCGCCGGCCGAGAGGGCGCGGTCGATCTCGTCCTCGCTGACCGAGGCGCGGTTGGCGAAGCGGGCGCGCACCAGCTCGCGCCAGGCGAAGCCGGCCGTCACGAAGTCGCGGAAGGTCTGCTCGGCGACGCCGGCGCCCGCGAGCGCCTGCACGAATTCCTCGCGGCTGAGGTCGGCGCGGCCGGCGAATTCCTCCATCCCGTCGAGGATCTCCTGCTCGCTCGGGCTGATGCCCGCGTTCTCGGCGGCGGCCATCTTGAGCCGGTCCTCGATGAGCTGTTCGCGGGCGACCTCCTGCGGGTTGCCCGGCGAGTTGAGGAGGGTCAGCATGCGCGCGCGCTGCTGGATCTCGTAGCCGGTGATGACCTTCTCGTCGACGACGATGGCGGGCGAGAAGAGGCCCTGCGCGCCGGCGGAGAGCGGCGCGAGGGCGCAGCCTGCGGCCAGGACCAGGGCGCGGAGGATGCGGGCCGGGGTCAGTTGCATGTGCGGCGATACTCCTTGTCGCTTTCGGATGTGCCGAAGCCCGTCAGCGCGACGGTCAGGCCGAAATCGGTCGACGGTTCGAGGTTCGTGGAGGACGCGAACTTGCGCAAGACCGTAAAGTCCACCTGGATGCACTCGGTGCGGTATTGCAGGCCCAGGCCCGCGCGGTCAAGCCGCTGGTCGGCAAGGTCGTAGCGCCATTCTGCCGAACTCGTCCAGTGGCGGTTCACGCGGTAGGAGCCGTCGAAGCCCCATTCCGACTGTGTCTCGTCGCGCTCTTCGGCGGCGTCCTGCACCAGCAGCACGTAGGAGGCGCCGAGATCCATGCGCGCGTTGGACCAGGCGGCGCGGCCCTCGGCCTTGTCGAAGTCGCCTGCGCCGTCGAGCAGCCCGCGCGCCGAGATCGAGAGCCCCAGCGGATGGGTGAATCCGCCCGCGAGAAGCCAGTCCGAGGTTTCGCCGTAGAGCCCGGAGGAGCGCGAGAAGGCCGGGTCGTCCCGGTCGTGCCAGACGCGGCCCAGCGTGAGGCCCGCGGTCCAGCCGCCGGCGCCCTCGTGCAGCCAGCGCAGGCCGGCGGCGAGGCTCTCGCCGCGCTCGCGCCGGTCGCCGGCCGGGAAGCGCGAGAGCGAGAGCAGGTTGGCCTCGTCGAACTCGACGCGGGTGCTTTCGTCGGCTGCCACGCGGGAGCGATCCCCGCCGACCCAGCCGTATTGCAGCACCGGCTCGAGCAGCGAGCGCCCGCCGCCCGCGCCGCGCCGGGCGAAGGGCCAGCGCAGCTCGAGCGCGGCGCCGGGGGTGAGCTGGCTCACGTCGCTTTCGGAGGCGGCGTCCTGACGGATGGCGTAGCGGTCGGCCCAGAGGTGCAGCGAGGCGCCCGCGCGCAGGCCCAGCGGCAGGGTCCAGCGGTCGCGCCAGCTTGCCTCGAGGCCCAGCCGGGCGACGTCGCGGCCATCGACGATGGAGTCCTCGTCCGGCCCGTCGATGTCGAGGTCCGAGGTCCGGTAGTGTGCATGCACCTGCGCGCCCACGCGCAGCTCGCCGCCGAGGCGCTGCGGGAAGAAGCGGCGCTCGTAGCGGCTGTGGGCGACGAGGGAGGGCAGCGTCTCGTCCTGCTCGCTCGCGCGGAGCGATTGGTAGCGGGTGATCGCGGACTGGATCAGGCTGTCGCGCCGGACGCGGGTGACGGTGACGTTGCTGTCGAGGCGTTCCTTGTCGGCGTAGTCGTAGTCGTTGAGATAGGCCTCGTCCGAGACGTACTCGAGGTCGAAGTCCAGCGTGTAGCCGTCGCGCAGCCCGAAGCGCCCTTCGGCGAAGAGGTAGCCCCGCGCCTCGCCGGGAAGCAGCGTGTCGCGCGTGAGGGCGCTGTCGACCACCAGGTCGCCGTAGGCGAAGGCGCGGCGGTAGCGCGCCTCGAGCGTCTTGGTGACCGGCGAGATATAGGGCGTGAGCGTCACGTCCTGGTGGTCGCCCAGCGGCACGAAGTAGGGCGTCTTGATGCCGAAGCCCAGCAGGGTCGAGCTGCGCACCGAGGGGATCAGGAAGCCCGGCGCGCGGTCGAGCGTGGGGTCGGGCAGGCGCAGGCGGGGCAGCCAGAAGACGGGGATGTCGAGCACCCGCAGCTGGGCGTTGTCGAAGTAGAGCTGCTGCGCCTCCTGGTCGTGGACGACGCGGCTGGCGCGGATCTGCCAGAGCGGCACCTCGCCCGGGCCGCAGACCTGGCAGGAGGTCACGGCGACGCGCGAGAGCTGGGTGTAGCGGCCCTCGGCCCGGCGGGCCTCGACGGCGGCGAGCTGCAGCTGTTCGTCGAGCACCATGCGGGCGCCGCGCAGCAGCCCGTTGCGGAAGCCCTCGTCGAGCTCGGCCGCCTCGGCGGTGAGGATGTTGCCCTGTGCGTCGGTGAGCCGCAGCGGCCCCTCGATGTCGAGCCGGCCGGCCTGCTGGTCGTAGACGATGCGCGTGGCGGTGAGGCGGGCGCCGTCGTGCAGCGCCTCGACGTTGCCGGTGGCCACGAGGCGTTCGCGGTCCTCGACGAAGACGCGGTCGGCCACGAGCAGCGCGGGCTCGGTCGCGTCGTCCTGCGCGCGGGCGGGCAGGGTGGCGAGCGCGGCAAGCGCCAGCGCGGTCAGCAGCAGGCGCGCGAGGGCTGCGGGTCTCATCCTTCCTCCCTTTGCAGCACCACGCCGAGCGCCAGCAGGAGCGAGGCGACGGGCGGTGTCCAGGCGGCGAGGATCGGGTCCAGCTGCCCGTTCTCGCCCATGATCTGCGCGAAGTTGCGCACGTAGTAGAGGCCGAAGCCCAGCAGCACGGCGGTCAGCACCGAGAGCCCGGTGCGCGCCAGCCGGGCCGGGCGCATGGTGACGCCCGCGGCCACCAGGACCATTGCCACGAGAAAGAGCGGACGCGCCAGTTCCATCTGCAGCCAGACCTCGTGACGTCGCGCCGAGAAGCCCGCCTCCTCGAGACCGGCGATGAACTGCGGCATGTCCCAGATCGAGATCGCCGAGGGCTGGCCGAAGCGGTCGCGGATGCCGTCCTGCGTGAGCGAGGAGGGGATGCGCAGCTCGTCGTGCGGCTGGGAGCTGGCCTCGGGGTTGAGGCCGGCGGTCAGCGGCCATGCCTTGGCCTCTGCCAGCACCCATGCGCCGTCGTCGAGCCGGGCCTGCTGCGCCTCGACCCGGCGCACGAGCCCGCCGGAGGGGGCATAGGCGTAGAAGGTGACGTCGTAGAGCACCGAGGCGTCCGGGTTGGTGCGGGCGGCGCGGATCACGGTCTGGCCCGCGAGCCCGCCCTGGCGCAGCCAGAGCCCCTCGGCCCCGATCGAGAGCACCGAACCGCCGCCGGTGTCGTAGAGCTCGCCGAGGTCGGCGGAGCGCTTGGAGGTCGCGGCGACGATGGGGTTGAACATCGCGACCGCGAGCCCGCCGATGAGCGCCGCGACGAAGACCGGCCCGGCGAGGGCGGCCAGCCCGGAGCGGCCGGCGGCGCGGGCCACCACCAGCTCGGAGCTGCGCGCGAGCGCGACGAAGAGCGAGACGGTGGCGAGGATCATCACCAGCGGCAGGATCTCGTAGAGGCCGGAGGGCAGGTTCAGCAGAACGATCTGCATGACCTGCCCGAAGCGCACGTCCGAGTCGAAGTTGCGCAGCTGCTCGACGAGGTCCACGAGCCCGATGAAGAGCGCGAAGATCGCGAGGATCGCGAGGAAGAACCACAGGAAGCGGCGGGCGAAGTAGCGGTGCAGGATCATGCCGCGGCCTCGGTCGATGCGGAGCGGCGCGCGGGCCGGAAGGGCCGGCTGGCGCGGTGCAGCAGCAAGCCGGTCATGGCGAGCCCGAGCACGCTGGGCAGGTAGATCGCCGGCCAGAGCGCGGCATTGGCGCGCACCGGGTCGGCGATGACGCTTTCCACGAGCTTGACCAGCACCAGCAGGAAGATCGCGCCCACGACCTGCCGGGTGACGCCGAAACGCGAGTAGCTGGCCGTCATGAGCGTGGCGTAGCCGATCAGCGCGGCGACGATGCACAGCAGCGGCTGCTGGAAGCGCATGTGCGCCTCCTCGAGCACTTCGCCGACGGAGTCGTCGACCTCTTCGGCCACCGCCTGCGTGTCGGTCAGCAGCTCCCAGGTGGGCACCTGCCGGGCGCGGCGCGTGGGCGGGCCCTGGGCGGCGATGAGTTCGGTGATGTCGTAGGTCAGCTCGTCGAAGTTGGTGGTCGAGAGGCGCTGGGTCTCGAGGTTCAGGGTCTGGGCCATGCCCTCGACCATGGCGAGGCGGGTCTGGTCGTCGCCGCGCAGGATGTAGGCGGTGCGGGCGGTGTAGGTCACCGCGCGGCCCTCGTTGCGGCGGTCGGACAGGAAGAGGTCCTGCAGCTCGCCCTCGGGGGTGATGTCGCGGATGTAGACGGTCACGCCGCGCACCGGGTGCAGGAAGGTGCCCTCGTGCAGGAGCCGGGCGCTGAGGGATTCCGAGATCTCGGATTCGCGCAGGCGCAGCTGGGCGATGGAGGCCGGCACGAGGACATGGGTGAGGATCGCCATCATCACGCCGATGATCGTGCCGAAGACCAGCACCGGCCGCGCCATGCGCCAGGGCGAGAGACCCGCGGCCTGCACCACGTTGATCTCGGAGTCGTTGGACATGCGGTTGGTGACGTAGACCGCCGCGCCGAAGGCCGCCATGGGCAGCACGATGGCCACCACGGCGGGCAGGCTGAGCGCGGTGAACTCGAGGAAGATGCCGCCCGAGTGACCGTCGGCGACAAGCTCGTCGAACAGCGACACCGCGCGGTTGACCCAGTAGACGAGCACCAGCACGAGCGCGAAAAACCCGAAGAGCACCATGAGTTGCGACAGCATGTACCTGTCGAATCTCTGCACGCCGCCGTTCCCCCCAGAACTTCGTTTCGACAGACCCTAGAGTATCGCTCTGTGGGGGAAAAGGCTGCTCTGGTCAATGTCGCCTCGGGGGACTACCAATCGGGGAAATCAACTGGGAGAGCCGCATGACCGATCTGCGCGAGATCACCTTCGGAGAGCTTGAGCTGGACGCGCTCAAGGAGGCCACGGGCCGCGTGGCCCTGTTCGTCAACGCCGAGAGCCAGCTTGGCCGCGGCGCGCGCCGGGTGAACCGGCTGACGCGGGGCGCCGTGGCCCGCGCCACCGAGGGCGAGGCCTGGGACAAGCTGTCCGAGGGCGGCATCGTGAGCCTGGCCTGGCCGTCGGGGATGGCCGCGGAGGCGGTGGACATCGTCAAGATCGAGCGCCGGCCCGAGCCGGCGGCGGCGCGCAAGGCGGGCGCGGCGCTGGCCCGCCGCGCGGGCAGCGCGGGCATGACCGTGATCGCGGATGCCACGGCGCAGATGCCGCGCGTGGCGCAGGGGATCGCGCTGCGCAGCTACGATTTCACCGTGCACAAGAGCGACAAGGGCAAGACGCCCGCGCCGGCGCGCGTGCTCTGCGGCAAGCCCGAGGAGGTCTCGGCCGCCGCGGCGCCGCTGCTGGCGGAGGCCGAGGGCGTCTTCTTCACCCGCGACCTGGTGAACGAGCCCGCCAACGTGCTGACCACCACCGAGTTCGCCACCCGCCTCGAGGGGCTGCGCGAGCTGGGCGTCGAGGTCGAGGTGCTGGACGAGGACCGCATGGCCGAGCTTGGCATGGGCGCGCTGCTCTGCGTGGGGCAGGGCTCGGCCACGCCCTCGAAGCTGGTGGTCATGCGCTGGAAGGGCGCCGAGGGCGCGCCGCTCGCGCTGGTGGGCAAGGGCGTGGTCTTCGACACCGGCGGCATCTCGCTCAAGCCCGCGGCGGGCATGGAGGACATGACCATGGACATGGGCGGCGCGGGCGTCGTCGCCGGGGTCATGAAGACCGTGGCGCGGCGCAAGGCGCCGGCGCACGTGGTGGGCCTCGTGGGGCTGGTCGAGAACATGCCCTCGAGCAACGCGGTGCGCCCGGGCGACGTGGTGCGCTCGATGAAGGGCGACACGGTGGAGGTGATCAACACCGACGCCGAGGGCCGGCTCGTGCTCTGCGACGTGATGTGGTACGCGCAGGAGACCGAGAAGCCCGCGGCGATGGTGGATCTCGCCACGCTCACCGGCGCCTGCATCGTGGCGCTGGGGCACGAGAACGCGGCGGTCTATTCCAACGACGACGCGGTGGTCGACGGCTTCCTCCGCGCCGCGAAGGACGAGGACGAGGGCGCCTGGCGGATGCCGCTGGGCAAGGCCTACGACGACATGCTGAAATCGCCGGTGGCGGACATGAAGAACGTGGGCGGCCGGCCCGCGGGCTCGATCACCGCGGCGCAGTTCCTCGGGCGCTTCGTCAAGAAAGAGACGCCCTGGATCCACCTCGACATCGCGGGCGTGGCGCACATCAAGGCGGGCACCGCGCTGGCGCCCGGCGGCGCGACCGGCTGGGGCGTCATGGCGCTCGACCGGATGATCCGCGACCGCTTCGAGACCGCCGGGGACTGAACGCCTTGGGCAAGGCCATGTTCTACCACCTGACGCGTCGCCCGCTCGAGGCGACGCTGCCCATGCTGCTGGAGCGCTCGCTCGCGGCGGGATGGCGGGTGGTGGTGCGCGGCACCGATGCCGCGCGGATGGACTGGCTGGACGAGAAACTGTGGCTGGGGGCCGAGGACGGCTTCCTGCCGCACGGCCGCGCGGGCGGGCCGCGGGACGCGGACCAGCCCGTGCTGCTGACTTTGGACGCGGAGATGCCCAACGCGCCTGCCTGCCTGATGGCCGTGGACGGCGCCCGGGTGGCGCCCGAGGAGGCCGCGCGGCTGGAGCGGACCTGCATCCTCTTCGACGGCAATGACGAGGCGGCGGTGCAGGCGGCGCGCGGCCAGTGGCGCGCGCTCACCGGCGCGGGCTGCCCGGCGGAATACTGGTCCGAGGAGTCCGGGCGCTGGGAGAAGAAGGCCGAGGGCTGAAGCGGCGTCCAAGTTCCTTGGAAGGGAATTTGCAAATCTTTTCAAAACGATTTGGCGCGATCTTCGTGCGGTGGATTACCGTTCGAGGATCATCCGGCCATTGGCGATCTCCAGCCGCCCGAAGCGGCTGAGGTAGGTCATGCCCAGCAGCGAGGTGGTCATCTCGCCCTCGTTGACATAGGCGCGCACGTTGCGGTCCTCGAAGGGGCCGAGCGCCACGCTGTCGAGCCGCACCGGCGCGGTGCGCACGGCGCCGTTGGCGGTGCTGGCGCTGGAGCGGAAGATGATGTCCTCCGCGCCGAGGCCCGCACGGCGGGCGTCCTGGCGGGTCAGCACCACGCCGGTGGCGCCGGTGTCGACCACGAAGCGCACCGGCGTGCCGTTGATTTCGAGCCGCACGTAGTAGTGCCCGTCGGGCGCCCGCGGCAGTTCGATCCGGCCTTCGCTGGCGACCACCGCCTGGCCCGGGATCGCCGCGCGCCGGATGTCGCTCCAGAGCCCGACGGTGGCGATGGTGCCGAGAAAGATCAGGCCCCAGACCGCGGCATGCTGCAGCTTGCGCCCCAGCGACTCGCGGTTGTGCACGACGAGCCAGACCAGCAGCACCGCCGCCAGCAGCCCGAGATAGAGCAGGTTTCCGATCTCGATCTCCGACACTGCGCCCCCCTGTCGCGCGTTTCCGGTCGTCTTCCTTCAATCTAGGGTGCCGCGGCCCCGGGGGGTAGGGAAAAGATCGGCCCCGGACCGGGCCTTGTTCACGTCTAGGCCAGGGCGCCCACGTCGCGCAGCCCGTCGATGACGAACTGCACCGAGAGCGCGGCGAGCAGCATCCCCAGCAGCCGGGTGACCACGGTGATGCCGATCCCGCCGAGCGCGCGCTCGACAAGCCCGGCGCTGAGGAAGAGCAGCAGCACCAGCGCCAGCACGCAGAGCAGCACGCCCATGACCGCCGTCATCTCGAGCGCGCCGTCGGCGCGGCCGGCGAGCAGGATCATCGAGGCGATGGCCCCGGGTCCGGCGATGAGCGGGATGGCGATGGGAAAGACCGAGGGGTCCGGCAGCGCGTCGTCGTCGTCGGCCTTGTCGCTGCGCCGCTTGGTGCGCCGCTCGAAGAGCATGTCGAGCGCGGTGAGGAAGAGCAGAATGCCCCCGGCGATGCGGAAGGCGGGCATGGAGATGCCGATGAAGCCCAGCACCGCGGTGCCGAAGAAGGTGAAGAGCGTCAGCACCAGCAGCGCGATCAGGCAGGCGCGCAGGGCAACGCCGCGGCGGTGGCGCGAATCCGCCCCCGGCGTCAGCGCGATGAAGATGGGGGTGAGCCCCACCGGGTCGATGACCACGAAGAGCGTGGCGAAGGCGCTGACGAGGAAAGCCGTGTCCATGAGACCGGGGTAGAGCGCGGCTTGGCGCTTGTCCAGTCTCGCGGGAGGGCATCTCGTTAACGCTGATGCCGGGACGCGGGGCCGGCTTGGCGTATTTGAAACAAGAAGAAGCCTGGGGCGCCGGCGCGGGTCAGGCGTTGGTCGCGGCGTCGAGGCGTTCCTGGGCGGCTTCCCAGAGCGACTCGGCCCGGTGCAGGCCCTCCATGACTTCGGCGTACTTGCGGTTCCAGGTCTCGAGTTCCCCTGCACGGGTGTCCTCGTAGAGGGCGGGGTCGGCCAGCTTGGTGGCCAGTTTCGCGCGCATCTCCTCGATCTTCTCGACGCGGGCCTCGCACTTGCGGACCTCGGAGCGCAGGGCGAGGATCTCGTCGCGCGAGGGCTTCTTCGCCTTGGGGGCCTCGGCGGGCGCGGATTTGGCGGGTTTCGCCGGTTTCTCGGCGGTGAGCAGCATGGCGCGGTAGGCCTCGAGGTCCTCCTCGTAGGGGCGCACGCTGCCGTCCTTCACCAGCCAGAGGCGGTCGGCGACCATGCTCAGCAGGTGCATGTCGTGGCTCACGAGGATCACCGCGCCGGAATAGGCGGAGAGCGCCTCGACCAGCGCCTCGCGGCTCTCGATGTCGAGGTGGTTGGTCGGCTCGTCGAGGATCAGCAGGTGCGGCGCGTCGAGAGTCGCCAGCAGCAGCGAGAGCCGGGCCTTCTGCCCGCCTGAAAGCCGTCCGACCTCGGTCTCGGCCTGCGCGGCGCCGAGCCCGAAGCCCGCGAGCTGCGCGCGGAGCTTCGCGGGGGCGGTGTCGGGGCGTTCGCGCTGCAGGTGGCGCAGGGGCGACTCGTCGAGGTGCAGCTCGTCCACCTGGTGCTGGGCGAAGTAGCCGATGCGCAGCTTGGAGGAGCGGGTCATCTTGCCGGAAAAGAGAGGCAGGCGGTCGGCCAGCAGCTTCGACAGCGTCGACTTGCCCTGGCCGTTGCGGCCCAGCAGCGCGATGCGGTCGTCCTGGTCGATGCGCAGGCTCAGCCGCTGCAGCACCGTTGTCTCGCCGTAGCCGGTCGCGCCGTCCTCGAGCGCGACGATGGGCGGCGAGAGCTGGTCGGGCTGCGGGAAGGTGAAGACGCGCTTCGCGGCGTCCTCGGGCGCCGTGATGGTCTCCATCCGCTCGATCATCTTGACGCGGGCCTGCGCCTGCTTGGCCTTGGAGGCCTGGGCGCGGAAGCGGTCGACGAAGCTTTGCAGGTGGGCGCGGCGCTCGTCCTGCTTCTTGGCGGCGGCGGCCTGCACCGCGCGGCGCTCGGCACGCTGGCGGGCGAACTGGTCGTAGGGGCCCTGGTAAAGCGTGAGCTGGCGGGCCTCGAGGTGCAGGATCGCGCCCACCGCGCGGTTGAGCAGCCCGCGATCGTGCGAGATCACGATCACCGTGTGCGGATAGCGCGCGAGGTAGCTTTCCAGCCAGAGCGCGCCCTCGAGGTCGAGATAGTTCGTGGGCTCGTCGAGCAGCAGCAGGTCGGGCTGGGCAAAGAGCACCCCCGCGAGCGCAACGCGCATGCGCCAGCCGCCCGAGAAGTCGGCGCAGGGGCGCTGCTGCGCCGACTCGTCGAAGCCCAGGCCCTTGAGGATCGCCGCCGCCCGGCCCTCGGCGGACCAGGCGTCGATGTCGGCAAGCCGCGTCTGCACCTCGGCGATGCGGTGGGCGTCCTGCGCGGTCTCGGCCTCGGCCATGAGCGCGGCGCGCTCGGTGTCGGCGGCGAGCACCGTGGCGATGAGGCTCTCCTGCGTCGCCGGCGCCTCCTGCGCCACGCCGCCCACGCGGGCGCGGGACGGCAGGCCGATCTCCCCCCCGTCGAGCGAGAGCTCGCCCCGGATCAGCCGGAACAGCGTCGTCTTGCCGGCGCCGTTCGGCCCCACGAGGCCGACCTTGTGGCCGGCGGGAATCACGGCGGAGGCGCCCTCGAACAGGGGGCGGGCCCTCGACAGAATAGGAGATGTCCTCGATCTTCAGCATGGGCGCGCTCTAGCAGAGGGGCGCGGGATCGGAAATCCCCTTCTTCTGGCCGCAAATATCCCGGAGAGCGCGAGAGGCAGAGCCTCTCGCCCGGCCGCGCGCAGCGCGGGCGGCCCCTTGCGCTCTTTCCAAAGACCGCGGTGCATGGTAACGCCCGCCCCATATTCCGGCCGGGCCGTCGCCCGGCCTTTCTGACGGAGTGACCATCATGGCCATCGAACGCACCCTTTCGATCATCAAGCCCGACGCGACGCGCCGGAACCTCACCGGCAAGATCAACGCCAAGTTCGAGGAAGCGGGCCTGCGCATCGTCGCGCAGAAGCGCATCCAGCTGACCAAGGCGCAGGCCGGCGAGTTCTACAAGGTCCACGCCGAGCGTCCGTTCTACGACGAGCTGTGCGAGTTCATGGCTTCCGAGCCGGTCGTGGTGCAGGTGCTCGAGGGCGAGGGCGCCATCGCGAAGAACCGCGAAGTGATGGGTGCGACGAACCCGGCCGACGCCGAGGAAGGCACCATCCGCGCCGAGTTCGCCGAGTCGGTCGGCGAGAACTCGGTCCACGGTTCGGACGCGCCCGAGACCGCGGCCGCCGAAATCGCCTTCTACTTCTCGGAGCTCGAACTGGTCGGCTGACCGGTCCGGACCACGGAACGACGAACGGGGCGCGCCGAATGGCTGCGCCCCGTTTTCGTTTGTCTGCCAGTCTTTCCCGGCGTCAGGCGGCGTCGAGTCTGCGGCTCGGTGCGCCCTCGCCGGGGGCGGCGTGATGGTCCTCGAGCCAGGCGCGCAGCAGCTCGGCGTTGCGGCTGTTCGACTTGAAGCCGATGTCGAAGACGTCACCGATGAGCGGGATCAGGCCGATCACGTAGTCGATGCCGAGGTTCCCGGCCATCTGCGCAAGCAGGGTGCGGGGTGCGCCCATGGCGTGCGCCTCGGACAGGATCCAGACGGCCGGCGCCACGGCAAGCGTGTCGCCGATGCCGGGCACGAGGCCCAGCAGACCGTCCCAGCCGATACGGATGCGCGTCAGGGGCAGGCGGAAGGCCCGGTCCATGTTGCGCGCGACCTTCTCGACGCGCTCGAGGCGGCGGAAGTGTTCCTCGCGTGTCATGGCGATCAGGCGTAGTCGGGTTCGCGGGCGATGATCCAGACGGCATGCACGATGCCGGGGATGTAGCCCAGGATGGTGAGCAGAATGTTCAGCCAGAAGTGCTTGCCGAGGCCGACCTGCAGGAAGACGCCCAGCGGCGGCAGCAGGATGGCGACGATGATGCGGATCAGGTCCATGTCGGGTTCCTTCGCGTGACGGGTTGCGTTGGCAGACAAACACGCGAGCGTCAGCGCGGGTTCCCGCAGCAGCGGGATCGGCGCGCGGAACGGGGCCGCTCAAGCGGCGGCGCTGTGCTCTGCCGCGAAGGCGCAGAGGGTGCGCAGGGCCTCGGCGAAGCGCGCGTCGGGCACGGTCATGGCCACGCGCACGAAGCCCGCGGCCGAGGCGCCGAAACTCTCGCCCGGCATGACCGCGATGCCGTGGGTGTCGAGCAGCGCATCGGCGAAGGCCTCGCCCGAAAGGCCGGTGGCGCGGATGTCGAGGAAGAGGAACATGCCGCCGCCCGAGGGGATCAGCCCGACGCGGTCCTGCGCGCCGAGGATCTCGTGCGCGAGGGCGCGGCGGCGGCGGAAGGGGGCCGAGATGCGAGCCTCGAAGGCGGGGCCCTGGCTGAGGCCGAAGCGGGCGCCCTCCTGCAGGTACATGGGCAGGCCGTAGGTGGTGGTGGTCGCGAGGTCGACCATGCGCTCGACGACCTCGTGCGGGGCGCAGACCCAGCCGATGCGGCTGCCGGTCATGGCGTGGCTCTTGGACATGGAGCCGATGACGAGCGTGCGCTCGGCCATGCCGGGCAGGGCGCGGGGCGAGAGATGCGCGCCCTGCCAGATCTGGGTGTCGTAGACCTCGTCCGAGATCACCCAGAGGTCGTGGGCCTGCGCGACCTTCGACAGGGCCTCGAGCGTCTCGCGCGGGTAGACGGCGCCGGTGGGGTTGTTGGGCGAATTGACAAGCAGCGAGGCGGCGCCGCTGTCCTGCGCCGCGCGGGCGAGGTCGCCGGCATCGGGCAGGAAGTCGTCCTCGGCCCTCGTGGGCGAGGGCACGGGGCCGGGCGCCGGCCGCGCGGAGTGGGTGCCGGGGTAGGTGGCGTAGAAGGGCTCCACGAAGAGCGCCGTGTCGCCGGGGTTGCAGGCGGCCATGTGCGCGGCGAAGAGCCCGGCCTGCCCGCCTGCGGTCACGAGGATGTTGTCGCGCGTGGTCCCGACGCCGGTGCGGTCGGTGATGCGGCTCGCGATCACGTCGCGCAGGCTGTCGTTGCCCGGGACCATGGCATAGCCGGTCTGCCCGTCGCGGGCCGCGGCGTGCATCGCGTCGAGGATCGCGGGATCGGTGCCGGTGTCGTGTTCGCCGATGGTGAGCTCGGTCACCGGGGCGCCCGCCTCGGCCATGGCGCGGGCGCGGTAGAAGACGCCCCAGCCGTCGTCGCCGCCCGCGTTGAGCGTGGTGATGCGGGTCGAGAGCTGTGGCATGGCGATGGGTCCCGGAAACTGTCGGCGGCAAGGTGGCAGAGCCCGTGCCGGAGGGCAAGGCGGAGCCGGGGTCCACCCGCATTAACCTGATATTAATTAGCATTAACAGTGCTTTAGGTCTTGCCGCCCGGTCCGGTAATCTTGACTTGGCGCACGGTGCCGCGTAGGACTTGTGACATGCTGGACGAAATGGGCAGACGGCCCCGGGCAGGCACCCGGGGCCGTTTTTTCGTGCGCATTGCCTCGGGCGGAGACCCAACAGGCAAGAAAGGTATCGAGCAGATGATACTGGTCAAAGTCGAAGAAGAACTGTCGCGACTCGAAGACGAGCGCGACCGGATCGCCGGGATGCTGCGGGAGCTGGCCAGCGACCTGCAGCGCATGAAGGTGCGTCTGGACGACGGGGAAGAGGTCTCACGGAAGGAGTCGGGGCAGGTCCTGAGCGACCTGCGCTACTGGGCGAGGGCGTCGCACGAAACGGAGGCGCAGATTGCCAATGTCAGACGAAAGCAGAAGGGACTCGACGGAGACTGGGGTCTCGATCTCGAACGCGCGCGCGATGAGATCGGGTGCCGCATGGCTCGCCTCCGCCGGTGCTGCGGTGCGGGAGAGCTTCCTGAATGAGCTGTCGGAGGGGGAGTGCCTGGCACTCCCCTTTCTGTTCGAGTTCTGGGCCATGGCGCACCAGCTGCCCCCGCCGGGGGACTGGCGGTCCTGGGTCATCATGGGCGGGCGCGGCGCGGGCAAGACCCGCGCCGGGGCCGAATGGGTGCGCGCGCAGGTCGAAGGGGCGCTGCCGCTCGACGAGGGCGCCTGCAAGCGGGTGGCGCTGGTGGGCGAGACGCTGGACCAGGTGCGCGAGGTCATGGTCTTCGGCGACAGCGGCATCCTCGCCTGTTCGCCGCCCGACCGGCGGCCCGCGTGGCAGGCGTCGCGGCGCTGCCTCGTCTGGCCGAACGGGGCCGAGGCGATGGTCTTTTCGGCGCATGATCCCGAGGGGCTGCGCGGGCCGCAGTTCGATGCCGCGTGGGTGGACGAGCTGGCCAAGTGGAAGAAGGCGCGCGACACCTGGGACATGCTGCAGTTCGCGCTGCGGCTGGGGGATCATCCGCGCGTCTGCGTGACGACGACGCCGCGCAACGTGGATGTGCTGAAGGAGCTGCTGGCGCTCGACTCGACGGTGGTGACCCACGCGACGACCGAGACGAACCGGGCGAACCTGGCGGAATCCTTCCTTCAGGAGGTGCGGGCGCGCTACGGCAACACGCGGCTCGCGCGGCAGGAGCTGGACGGGGTGCTGCTGGGCGATGCCGAGGGCGCGCTCTGGACGCAGGAAATGCTGGAGCGGGCGCGCGGGCTGGCGGCGCCGGGGGATTTCGACCGGATCGTGGTGGCGGTCGATCCGCCCGCGGGCGAGGGCAAGGCGGCGGATGCCTGCGGGATCGTCGTGGCGGGTGTCCTGTGCGAGGGGCCGCCTCAGGGCTGGCGGGCCTGGGTGCTGGAGGACGCGACGGTGCAGGGCGTGTCGCCCACGGGCTGGGCCGAGGCGGCGGTGGCGGCCTACGGGCGCTGGCAGGCGGACCGGATCGTCGCGGAGGTGAACCAGGGCGGCGCCATGGTCGAGGCGATGCTGCGGCAGGTGGCGCCGCAGGTGCCGCTGCGCAAGGTGCACGCGACGCGCGGCAAGGTCGCCCGCGCCGAGCCGGTGGCGGCGCTCTACGAGCAGGGGCGCGTGGGGCACCTTGGCGAGTTGGCACCGCTGGAGGATCAGATGGGATTGATGACCGCCGGGGGCTTTGACGGTCCCGGCTCGCCCGACCGCGTGGACGCGCTGGTCTGGGCCCTGAGCGAGCTGGTCGTGGCGCCCGCCGAAGGCTGGCGCCGGCCGCGGGTGCGGAGCCTGTGAGCCTTCAGAGCGGCTTGCGCATCCGGTAGGCGGTGAGCGTGACGCCGCGGCGGTGAATGTGGCGCTCGCCCTCGGGGGCAAAGCCGTGGCGGGCGAAGAACCGGCGCGCGGCCTTGCTGACATCGGCCTCGAGCGCCTTGGCACCGCTGGCCCGGGCGATGGGCGTGAGCGCATCCAGAAGCGCGCCGCCGATGCCGTGGCCGGACCAGTCGGGATGCACGAAGGCAAGGTCGATCGTGCCCGGTGCCACCAGGGTCATGAAGCCGGTGGAGCGCCCGGCGCGCTCGGCCATGAGGCCGACCGAGGTGCCGATCCGGTCGCGCCATCGCTCGGGATCGGGCGCGGGCCCGGCCCAGGCGGTGCGCTCCTCGCGCGTGTAGAAGGCGACGGCGCCGCGCATGACGGCCTCGTAGAAGATCTCTGCGACGACCTCGGCATCCTCCGGCAGGAGCGGACGCAGCGTGATCTGGTCGGTCGAAGACATCATGTCGGCCACCCGGCGGCGGGATCCTGCGCGCAGGCGGGCCGGCGGTGGCGGCGGTGGGGGCGTCCGTGATCCATCGTCTCATCCTCTCCAATCCATCCGGAAAGCGTAACAAGGCTTTCCCGTCCGGAGGTAGGGCGCGGGCTGCATGGCAGCTTCCCGTTGCGCGACGGGCGAACGGTCGGGCGACCGGGAATTAATCCGCGCTTTCTAGGGTGATTTCAACGCGACGGGACAGGGCCCTTGGGGCCCGGCGGACAAAGGAGCGTCAGGCGATGGTATTGGACTTTCTGTGGCGGGACCGGGACGGGGCGCAGGTGCGGCCCGAAGAGGCCAAGGCCTCGGCCACCGGGCCGCTCGTGGCCTATCACGGCGCCGGCCGCGTGGCCTGGAGCCCGCGCGACACCGGCTCGCTGACCCGGACGGGGTTTGTCGGCAACCCGGTGGGCTTTCGCGCGGTGAAGCTGATCGCGGAGGCCGCGGCGGCGCTGCCGCTGGTGCTGCAGGACACCGAGCAGCGCTACGAGACGCACCCGCTGCTGAGACTGGTGACCGCGCCCAACCCGGCGCAGGGCAAGGCCGAGCTGTTCGAGGCGCTCTACGGGCACCTGCTGCTGTCGGGCGACGGTTTCGTCGAGGCGGTGAGCGGTGATGACGGGCGGCTGCTGGAGCTGCACGTGCTGCGCTCGGACCGGATGCATGTTGTGCCGGGCGAGGACGGCTGGCCGGTGGCCTACGACTACATGGTGAACGCGCGGAAGCACCGCTTCGACATGACGGGGCCGATGCCGCCGATCTGCCACATCCGCAGCTTCCACCCGCAGGACGACCACTACGGCCTGTCGCCGGTGCAGGCGGCCGCACAGGCGGTGGACGTGCACAACAGCGCGAGCCGCTGGTCCAAGGGGTTGCTCGACAACGCGGCGCGGCCCTCGGGGGCGATCGTCTGGTCGGGCGGCGAGGGCCAGATGGGCATGAACCAGGACCAGTACGAGCGCCTGCAGGCCGAGATGGAGACCCATCATCAGGGCGCGCGCAATGCCGGACGGCCGATGCTGCTGGAGGGCGGGCTGGACTGGAAGCCGATGGGCTTCTCGCCCTCGGACATGGA
The DNA here is from genome assembly GCF_000442255.1 of Salipiger mucosus DSM 16094. Lineage (GTDB taxonomy): Bacteria > Pseudomonadota > Alphaproteobacteria > Rhodobacterales > Rhodobacteraceae > Salipiger > Salipiger mucosus. The sequence continues at coordinate 311,584 of NZ_KE557276.1, forward strand.
GTTTCACCAGACCAAGGAGGCCGCCGCCCGCGAGATCGCCGTGGCCTTCGGCGTGCCGCCGATGCTGCTGGGGATCCCGGGCGAGGCGACCTATGCGAATTACGCCGAGGCGCACCGGGCCTTCTACCGGCTGACCGTGCTGCCGCTGGCGACGCGGGTGACGGCGGCGGTCGGGCGCTGGCTGTCGGAGCTGGCGGGCGCGGCGGTCGATCTGAAGCCCGACCTCGACCAGGTGCCGGCGCTGGCGCCGGAGCGCGACGCGCAGTGGCGCCGCGTGGCCGAGGCGGAGTTCCTTACCGCGGGGGAGAAACGGCGGATGCTGGGCCTTCCGGCGCTGCCGGAGGAGGACGCGGGTGAGTGACCGCCGCGCCGCATACGAGCCCTTTGCCTGCGCGCCGGCCCTCAAGCTCGAGGCGCACGAGCGGGTGAGCAAGCTGCAGATCGAGGCGCTGCACGCGCGGCTCGACCGGCTCGAGGCGCTGGCCGAGCGGCTGGAGCGGCGGCTGTGGCTGACGGTCTACGGGGTCGCGGGGATGCTGCTGGCGGAAGGGGTGCAGAGCCTCGTCAGCGCGGCTCACTGAGGGTTCATCGGGAAAGGAACGGGAATGGAACTGGAGCACAAGTTCTGCCGCATCGGGGCCGAGGTGACGGTGACCGAGGAGGCCGGGATCGAGGGCTATGCCTCGTTCTTCGGTGCCTGCGACCAGGGCGGCGACTTGGTGGCGCCGGGGGCCTACGGCGCCTCGCTGAAGCGGCTGGGCGAGGAGGGGCGCGGGGTCAAGATGCTGTGGCAGCACGACCCGGCCCAGCCCATCGGGATCTGGGACGAGGTGCGCGAGGACGAGCGCGGCCTCTACGTGCGGGGCCGGCTGCTGGACAGCGTGGCACGCGGCCGCGAGGCGAAGGCGCTGATCGCGGCCGGGGCCATCGACGGGCTGTCGATCGGCTACCGGACGCTGCGCGCGACCAAGGATGACAAGGGGCGCAGGCTCCTCAAGGAACTGGAGCTCTGGGAGGTCTCGCTGGTGACCTTTCCGATGCTGCCCAGTGCGCGGGTGGCGGCCAAGGGGGACAGCCCCGAGGAGGCCATGATGCGCGAGTTGGCGCAGGCGCTGGAGGGCGCGCGCCTGGACCTGGCGGGCGAGGGACGCGCGCCGCAACAGACTGGATCGAGCGAATGAGCAACTCCGAGACCTTCTCCCGGATCGGGGACCATGTGTCTCCGGTCGCCCGGGTGAGCGCCGCGATGTCGGGCCTCGTCGGGGATTTCAGGGCCTTGCAGGCCGACCTTCAGGACAAGCTTCACAAACAGGAAGAGCGACTGACCATGCTTGACGCAAAGATGACCACTCCGAAGGGGCGCCCGGCGCTCGCGACCTCGGCCGCCGACATGGCCGCGCCGCACCGCAAGGCCTTCAACGCCTACCTGCGGACCGGCGACGACGACGGGCTGCGCGGTCTCGTGGTCGAGGAGAAGGCACTGTCGACGGCGGTGAACGGCGACGGCGGCTACCTGGTGGACCCGGTGACCTCGCAGGGGGTGAAGTCGGTGCTGGACAGCACCGCCTCGATCCGCGCGGTGGCCTCGGTGGTGACCGTGGAGGCGACCTCCTACGACGTGCTGATCGACCAGGGCGAGACCGGCGCGGGCTGGGCCGACGAGGGCACGGGCACCGCCGAGACCGGCACGCCCAGCATCGACCGGATCTCGATCAAGCTGCACGAGCTCTCGGCCATGCCGAAGGCCAGCCAGCGGCTGCTGGACGACGCGGCCTTCGACATCGAGGCCTGGCTCGCGGGGCGGATCGCCGACAAGTTCGCCCGGGCCGAGGCCTCGGCCTTCATCGACGGCGACGGGGTGGACAAGCCCTTCGGCATCCTGAGCCATCCGGCGGTCGACAACGACGTCTGGACCTGGGGCAACCTGGGCTACGTGCCCACGGGCTCGGATGGCGCCATCGGCGACGGCGACGCGATCATCGACCTCGTCTACGCGCTGGGCGCGGAATACCGCGCGCGGGCCTCCTTCGTGATGAACTCCAAGACCGCCGGCGCGCTGCGCAAGCTCAAGGACGCCGACGGGCGGCACCTGTGGTCCGACGGTCTGGCGGCGGGCGAGCCCGCGCGCCTGCTGGGCTACCCGGTGCTGATCGCCGAGGACATGCCCGACATCGGCTCGGACGCCGACGCCATCGCCTTCGGTGATTTCGCGGCCGGCTACACCATCGCCGAGCGGCCCGACCTGCGGGTGCTGCGCGATCCCTTCAGCGCCAAGCCGCACGTGCTGTTCTACGCGACCAAGCGCGTGGGCGGCGACGTGAGCGACTTCGCCGCGATCAAGCTGCTGCGCTGCGCCGTGGCCTGACGCGCCGGGATTGGGGGCGGGCCTTGCGGGTCCGTCCTCATGGGGCGCGTGCCGGGAGTGCTCGCGTTGTCCAGCAGCTTCCCTCCGTCCGAGCAACGCGGGCGGCACGCGCCCGCCAGGGCGCCGGGCACCGGAGGCCGGGAGAGGATTGCGGAGAAGAGACATGATGTTGATCGAAGACACCCAGGTCCCCGTGGCGGCGCTGCCGCTGGACCGGCTCAAGGGCCACCTGCGGCTGGGCAGCGGCTTTGCCGAGGACGACCTGCAGGACGTGCTGCTGGAGTCCTTCCTGCGCGCGGCGCTCGCCGCGATCGAGGCGCGCACCGGCAAGGCGCTGATCTCGCGCGGGTTCCTGTGGACGGTGACGGCCTGGCGCGATGCCTGCGGCGTGACGCTGCCCATCGCCCCGGTGAGCGCGGTGACCGGGCTGGACCTGATCGACCGCTTCGGCGCCGCCGAGACGGTGGCGGAGGCGCGTTACCGGCTGAAGGCGGACGCGCAGGCGCCGCGGCTGGTGCCCACGGGCAGCGCCTTGCCCGCGATCCCGCGGGACGGCACGGCCGAGGTGCGCTTTACCGCGGGCTTCGGTGCCGACTTCGAGGCGCTTCCGGCGGACCTCGCGCAGGCGGTGCTGCTGCTGGCGGCGCATTACTACGAGTACCGCGACGAGACCGCGCTGAGCCAGGGCTGCATGCCCTTCGGCGTGACCTCGCTGATCGCGCGCTATCGGCCGGTGCGGCTGGGGTTCGGCGCATGAGCCGGGTGCACCTCAATCGCGAGCTGGAGCTCGTGGCGGCGCAGCCGGCCCCGGATGGCGCGGGGGGCTTTGCCGAGACCTGGCAGAAGATCGGCACGCTCTGGGCCGAGATCCGCCCGCGCCGGGGCCGCGAGAGCAAGGGCGAGGCGGGGGCCGTGGCCGTGGGCCGGTTCCGGATCACGGTGCGGGGGGCGCCGCAGGGCGCCTCTGCGCGGCCGGTGCCGGGGCAGCGCTTTCGCATGGGCGCGCGGCTGTTCCGCATCCTCGCTGTCACCGAGCGCGAGCCGGGCGGGATGTATCTGGTCTGCGAGACGCAGGAGGAGGTGGCCTCATGAGCTACGCGATGTCAGCGGCGCTGCAGCGCGCCGTCTACCAGGCGCTTTCGGGCGATGCCGCGCTGGCCGCGCTGGTGGGGACCGAGATCTATGACGCGCCGCCTGCCGGGCCGCTGCCGGAGCTGTATCTCACGCTGGGTGCCGAGCGTGCCCGCGATGCCTCGGACAACAGCGGCGACGGAGCCTGGCACGACCTGACGGTGGCGGTGGTGACCGGCGTGGCGGGCTTTCAGAGCGCCAAGGAGGCGGCGGCCGCCGCGAGCGACGCGCTGCACGGGGCGGACCTCGCGCTCGACCGGGGGCGGCTGGTGAGCCTGCGCTTCCGCAAGGCCCTGGCGCGGCGCGAGAGCGGCGGGCTGAGGCGGATCGACATGACCTTCCGCGCGCGGGTCGAGGACGACTGAGCGCGCCGCGAGCGACGACGCGACAACACGGATACACCAAGGAGTGACGGATATGGGTGCCCAGAACGGCAAGGATCTTCTGATCAAGGTGGACCTGACCGGCGACGGTCAGTTCGAGACCATGGCGGGGCTGCGCGCAACGCGGGTGAGCTTCAACGCCGAGAGCGTCGACGTGACGACGCTGGAAAGCCAGGGCGGCTGGCGCGAGCTTCTGGGGGGCGCGGGCGTGAAGTCGGCGGCGATCTCGGGCTCCGGCGTTTTCAAGGACGCGAGCACCGACGAGCGGGCGCGGCAGATATTCTTCGACGGGGAAACGCCGGAGTTCCAGGTCATCATCCCCGATTTCGGGACGGTGGAGGGGCGCTTCCAGGTGACCTCGATCGAGTATGCCGGCAGCCACGATGGCGAGGCCACCTACGAGGTCGCGCTGGCCTCGGCGGGTGCGCTGAGCTTCGTTCCGGTGCCGGTCTGATGAACCCGTGGCGAGGCGACGTGGCGCTGGTCGTCGACGGCGAGCGCCACCCGATGCGGCTGACGCTGGGGGCGCTGGCCGAGCTGGAGGCGGGGCTCGAGGAGGGCTCGCTGGTGGAGCTGGTGCAGCGCTTCGAGGCGGGCGACTGCAGCACGCGCGACGTGCTGGCGCTGATTGTCGCGGGGCTGCGCGGCGGCGGCTGGGAGGGCACGGCGCGCGACCTGCTGCATGCCGAGATCGAGGGCGGGCCACTGGTGGCCGCGCGCAAGGCGGCCGAGCTGCTGGCCCGCGCCTTCATGCTGCCCGGAGAGAGCTGAGATGGCGGGCTTCGACTGGCCGGTGCTGATGCGGGCGGGACTGCGGGGCCTGGGACTGCGGCCCTGGGAGTTCTGGGCGCTCACGCCCGCCGAGCTGCGGCTGATGCTGGGCCAGGAGAGCGGCGCGGCGCCCATGGGGCGGTCGCGGCTCGAGGAACTGGTCGCGGCCTTTCCCGACGCGCCGAAAGGAGACGAGAGATGACGGATATCGAGACGCTGGACGATCTCGACGCGCAGATCGACGCGCTGGAGGCGAGCCTTGGCTCGGCCGCCGGCATGGCGGCGGGCTTCGACGCCGAGATGAAGCGCATTCACCAGACCTTTTCCGCCACGGGGCGCGGGGTCGCGCGGCTGGAGTCGACGCTCAGCCGGGGGCTGGGGCGCGCCATCGACGGCGTGGTGCTGGACGGCATGAAGCTGTCCGAGGCGCTGGAGGAGGTCGCGCGGTCGATGATCGACGCCGCCTACAAGGCCGCCGTGAAGCCGGTCACGAGCCACTTCGGCGGACTGCTGGCGGGCGGGCTGTCGGGCCTCTTCGGCGGCATGTCGCTTTTCGAGAAGGGCGGTTCGTTCTCGCAGGGGCGGGTGACGCCCTTTGCCACGGGCGGCGTGGTCAGCGGGCCGGTGAGCTTCCCGATGCGCGGCGGCACCGGGCTGATGGGCGAGGCGGGCCCCGAGGCGATCATGCCGCTGAGCCGCGGTCCCGACGGCAAGCTGGGGGTGCGCGCGCAGGGTGGCGGAGGGCCGGTGACGGTCGTGATGAACATCACCACGCCCGATGTCGAAGGCTTCCGGCGCAGCCAGTCGCAGATCGCGGCACGCATGGGCCGCGCGCTGGGGCAGGGCGCGCGCAACAGGTAAGGGGAGAGAGCCATGTCCTTTCACGAGGTGAGATTTCCGGCAGACCTGAGTTTCGGCGCGCTGGGCGGGCCCGAGCGGCGGACCGACGTGGTCGAGCTGACCAGCGGCTTCGAGGAACGCAACACGCCCTGGGCGCATTCGCGCCGGCGCTACGACGCGGGGCTGGGGCTGCGCTCGCTCGACGATATCGGGGCGCTGCTGGCCTTCTTCGAGGCCCGGCGCGGGCAGCTCTACGGGTTTCGCTGGAAGGATTGGGCCGACTATACCTCCTGCGTGCCATCGGACAGCCCGGCGCCGACCGACCAGGTCATCGCGCAGGGTGACGGCGAGACGCAGGCCTTCCAGTTGACCAAGCTCTACCGCTCGGGCGGGGCAAGCTATGCCAGGCCGATCGCCAAGCCCGTGGCGGGCACGGTGACGGCGGCGGTGCAGAACGTCGAGATGCAGGAAGGTGTGCATTTCGAGGTCGACCTGGCCACCGGGGTGCTGACCTTCGAGACGCCGCCGCTGGCCGGGGTCGAGATCACCGCGGGCTTCGAGTTCGACGTTCCGGTGCGCTTCGACACGCCGCGTATCGAGGTGAGCGTGGCGAGCTTCCAGGCGGGGCAGGTGCCCGACGTGCCGGTGATCGAGGTGCGGGTCTGATGGGGGCGTCCGAGCTGCACGACCACCTCGCAAGCGGGCTGACGACCGTGGCGCGGTGCTGGGCCGTCACGCGCCGCGACGGTCAGCGTTTCGGCTTCACCGACCACGACGTGGATCTCGTCTTCGACGGGCTCGCGTTTCGCGCCGATACAGGTCTCAGCGCCATGTCGCTGCAGCAGGCGACGGGGCTTTCGGTCGACAACACGGAAGCCATGGGCGCGCTTTCGGATGCGGCGATGTCCGAGGCCGACATCGAGGCTGGGCGCTTCGACGGGGCCGAGGTCGTCTCGTGGCTGGTGAACTGGGCCGACGTGAGCCAGCGCAAGCTGATGTTCCGCGGCACCATCGGGGAGATCCGGCGCGCGGGCGGGGCCTTTCACGCCGAGCTGCGGGGCCTGACCGAGGCGCTGAACCGGCCGCTGGGGCGCGTGTTCCAGAAGCCCTGCACGGCGGTGCTGGGCGACGCGTCCTGCGGCGCGGACCAGACCGAGCCGGGATATTTTCACGAGGGCCCGGTGCAGGAGGTCACGGAGGGTCTCGCCTTCCGCTTCGGGCCGCTGCCTGGCTTCGACGCCGAGTGGTTCCAGCGCGGGCGGCTCGAGGTGCTGAGCGGCGCGGCGGCCGGACTGACGGGCCAGATCAAGCGCGACCGGACCGAGGACGGCACGCGGTTCATCGAGCTCTGGACGCCGCTGCGCGCGAGCGTGGCCGCAGGTGATGTCGTGCGGATCACCGCAGGATGCGACAAGCGTTTCGAGACCTGCCGGCTGAAGTTCAACAACGTGCTGAACTACCGCGGCTTTCCGGACATCCCCGAGGAGGACTGGATCATGGTGCATCCCACGCAGGCCAAGGTTACCTCCGGCGGCAGCCGCAGATGAGCGGCGCGCGGATCGTGACGGCGGCGCGGGGGCTGGATCGGCACGCCCTACGTGCACCAGGCCTCGCGTCGCGGGGCGGGCTGCGATTGCCTCGGCCTGCTGCGCGGCGTCTGGCGCGAGCTGCTGGGACCCGAGCCCGAGCGGGTGCCGGCCTACAGCATGGATTGGTCCGAGCCGCAGGGCGACGAGGCGCTCATGCGTGCGGCCCTGCGGCACATGACACGCAAGGCGCCGGGTGACGAGGCGCCGGGCGACGTGCTGCTCTTTCGCATGCGCGAGGGGGCGGTGGCGAAACACATCGGCCTGCAGGCGGCGACGGGGGCGGCGGCCTCCTTCATCCATGCCTACACCGGCCACGGCGTGATCGAGAGCGCGTTGAGCCTGCCTTGGCGCCGGCGCATCGCGGCGCGCTTCGCGCTTCCAGTTCAAGACGAGGTGACGTGATGGCGACGATCCTTCTTTCCGCGGCGGGCGCCGCGATCGGCGGCAGCATCGGGGGCTCGGTGCTGGGCCTGTCGATGACGGCGGTGGGCCGATTCGTCGGCGCGAGCCTGGGCCGGGCGCTGGACCAGCGGCTCATGGGGCAGGGCGCCGAGGCCATCGAGCACGGCCGCGTCGAGCGCTTCCGCCTGACGGGCGCGGGCGAGGGCGCGGCGATCCCGCAGGTCTTCGGGCGGATGCGCGTCGGCGGCCACGTGATCTGGGCGACCGAGTTCACCGAGCACGTGAAAAAGGAGAAGGGGGGAGGCGGCAAGGGCAGCCCGGCGCAGCCTACGGTCAAGACCTACAGCTACTCGGTGAGCCTCGCGCTGGCGCTCTGCGAGGGCGAGATTTCTGGCGTGAACCGTGTCTGGGCGGATGGCGCCGAGGTGCCGCTGCGAGACCTGACCCTGCGGGTCTACCACGGCACCGAGGATCAGGCGCCGGACCCGAAGATGGAGGCGGTCGAGGGGATCGGCCGGGTGCCGGCCTATCGCGGCACGGCCTATGTCGTGATCGAGGACCTGCAGCTCGCGCGGTTTGGCAACCGGGTGCCGCAGTTTTCGTTCGAGGTCACGCGGCCCGAGCAATCGGACAGGGATGACGTGCCGCACTGCCTGCGCGGCGTGGCGATGATCCCGGGCACCGGGGACTACGCGCTGGCGACCGAGCCGGTGCACCTGTCCTACGGCGGCGGCGCGAGCGGCGTGGTCAACGTCAACACGCCCCGCGAGGAGCCGGATTTCAACGTGTCGCTCGATCACCTTCTCGACGAGGTGCCCGGGGTGGGCACCGTCTCGCTGGTGGTGAGCTGGTTCGGCGGCGACCTGCGCTGCGGGTCCTGCGAGATCCGGCCGAAGATCGAGCAGGAGGAGTTCGACTCCGAGCGCATGCCCTGGCAGGTGAGCGGCCTGGGCCGGGACGCGGCGGGTCTTGTCCCGCGTGAGGAGGACCGGCCCGTCTACGGCGGCACGCCCTGCGATGCGAGCGTCGTGCAGGCGATCCGGCGCATGACCGACAAGGGCCTGTCGGTGATGTACTATCCCTTCATCCTGATGGATCAGCTGGCCGGAAACGGGCTGGAGGATCCCTGGTCCGGGGCCGCGGACCAGCCGGCGCTGCCCTGGCGCGGGCGCATCACTTTGAGTGCGGTGCCCGGGCGCGTGGGCTCGCCCGATGGCACGGCGCAGGCCGCGCAGGAGGTGGCGGAATTCTTCGGCACGGCACAGCCCGCGGATTTCACGGTGGGCGACGGTACGGTGGGCTACACTGGCCCCGAGGAATGGTCCTACCGCCGCTTCGTGCTGCACCAGGCGGCGCTCTGCGCGGCGGCGGGAGGTGTCGAATCCTTCTGCATCGGCTCAGAGATGCGAGCGCTGACCCAGATCCGGGACGACACGGGTTTTCCGGCGGTCGCGCAGCTGCGGGCGCTGGCGGCCGACTGCCGGACGCTGCTGGGGCCGGAGGTCAAGATCGGCTATGCCGCCGACTGGTCGGAATATTCCGGCTATCATCCGCAGGACGGGACAGGCGACGTCTACTTCCACCTCGACCCGCTCTGGGCCGACGACGAGATCGATTTCATCGGCATCGACAACTACATGCCGCTGTCGGACTGGCGCGACGGGGACGACCACGCCGACGCGCATTGGGAGTCGATTTACGATGCCGACTACCTCGCGGCCAATGTCGCGGGTGGCGAAGGGTACGACTGGTACTATCCGACGGCCGAGGCGCGCGCGGCGCAGCGGCGCGTGCCGATCGAGGACGGCGCCCACGGCGAGCCATGGGTCTTTCGCTACAAGGACATCCGCAACTGGTGGTCGCGGCCACATCACGAACGCATAGGGGGCGTCCGTCAGGCCGACCCTACCGCCTGGCTGCCGGAGTCGAAACCGGTGCGCTTCACCGAACTGGGCTGCGCGGCGGTGGACAAGGGCACCAACCAGCCGAACAAGTTCCTCGACCCCAAATCCTCTGAAAGCGATCTGCCGCACTATTCCAACGGCTTGCGCGACGAGCTGATCCAGCGCCAGTACCTGCGCGCGATGCATGCGTTCTGGAACGATCCTGCCAACAACCCGGTGTCGGAGGCCTATGGCGCGCCGATGATCGACATGGAGCGCGCCTGCGTCTGGGCCTGGGACGCACGGCCCTATCCGTGGTTTCCGGGTCTTGGCGAGCTTTGGGCGGACGGTGGCAACTATCGGCGGGGGCACTGGATCACCGGGCGGGTCTCGTCGCGGACGCTGGCCTCGGTCGTGGCCGAAATCTGCGAGCGTGCGGGCCTCGCGGCCTACGATGTGAGCGGGCTTCATGGTTGGGTGCGCGGCTTTGTCGTGGACCGCGTGGGCGAGGCGCGCCGCGCGCTGCAGCCGCTGATGCTGGCGCATGGTTTCGACGCGGTGGAGCGCGACGGGGTGCTGGCCTTTGTCATGCGGCGCGGTCGCGGAGCGGTGCCGCTGGAGCCGGAGATGCTGGCGGTGAGCGAGGAGGTCGAGGGCGACCTCGTCGAGACCCGCGCGAGCGAGGCCGAGATGGCGGGCCGGGTGCGCCTGCGCTTTGTCGAGGCCGACGGCGACCACGTGGTCGCGGCCGAGGAGACGGTGCTGCCCGACGAAGAGACGCATGCCGTGGCCGAAACCGACCTGCCGATGACCCTGACCCGCCGCGAGGGGCGGCTCACGGTCGAGCGCTGGCTGGCCGAGGCCCGCGTCGCGCGCGATACGCTGCGGTTCGCGCTGCCGCCATCGCGGCTGGAAATCGCGGCGGGCGACGTGGTCTCGCTACCCGCCGCCGCCGGCCGGGTGCTGGCGCGGGTGGACCGGGTGGAGATCGGTACGCACCAACTGGTCGAGGCGGTGCGGATCGAGCCCGACGTCTACCTGCCGGCCGATTTCCCCGACACCTCCGCCACGCTGCGGCCCTTCACGCCGCCGGTGCCGGTGCTGCCGCTCTTCATGGATCTGCCGCTCATGAGCGGCGAGGAGGTGCCCCATGCGCCGCATCTCGCACTGACGGCCGAACCCTGGCCGGGCAGCGTGGCGGTTTACGATTCCGCAACCGATGCCGACTATGTCCTGAACGAGATCATCGCGGCGCAGGCGATCGTCGGGCGGACCGAGACGCCGCTTTATGCCGCGCCCCCGGCGCTGTTCGATCGGGGCGCGGCGCTGCAGGTGACGCTGGAAAGCGGTGCACTGGAGTCGGTTTCGGACGCGGCGCTCTTGAGTGGTGCGAACCTGATGGCGATCGGGGATGGAACGCCCGGCAACTGGGAAATCTTCCAGTTTCGCGATGCCGAGCTGGTCGGCCCGAGAAGCTGGCGGCTGAACCACCGCTTGCGCGGCCAGTTCGGCACCGACGGCGTGATGCCGGCGGCCTGGCTCGCCGGGTCCTGGGTCGTGGCGCTCGACGGGACGCCACAACAGATCGCGCTGGCCGCGGCACTGCGGCGGCAGGCACGGCACTACCGGATCGGGCCGGCGAAACGGGCCTACGACGATCCGTCCTATGTCCACCGGGTGCATGCCTTCGACGGCAACGGACTGCGCCCCTACCGTCCGGCGCACCTGAAGGCCGTGGGCGACGGTCCGGCTGTCTCGCTGAGCTGGATCCGCCGCACGCGTATCGACGGCGACGACTGGTCGCTGCCAGAGGTGCCGCTGGGCGAAGAGGCCGAGAGCTATCTCCTGCGCGTCATGCAGGGCGAGACGCTCGTGCGCGAAGTCATGGTGAACAATCCGGCCTGGAGTTACGACCCGGACATCGATGGTCTGAGCGGCCTCTACGAGATCCGTGTCGCCCAGCTCTCGGCGCGCTACGGACCGGGGCCCTTCGCGCGGCTTGAGCTCTCGGCATGAAGCGCGTGTTTCACGGCGATCTGACCTGCGCGGCTCGCGCCCTGATCGTGGCACCGCCCGGTCGACGCTGGCGTCTGGCACGCGATCTTGTCGCGCGGGCGGACGCGGCCGACCGCTACCTCGCGCGAACCGGGCGGGCGCACCCCGACTGGGGCAACGGCACGCTCATGGCTGCCGCGCTGGCGCAGCGCGTGGGCAACGACCGTCCGCTCGACGACCCGGACTACGCCGACTGCATGGTCCTCGTGCTCGAGGCGCTGCGAGCTCGCACCCGGACCAACTAGCCCGAGGCGCAGGAGACGCAGCGTGTCGCCGTCGGGTCGAGCTCCAGCCGGCGGGGCGGAATCGCCTCGCCGCAGTCGTCGCACCAGCCGAACTCGTCCGCCTCGATCCGGGCCAGCGCGGCCAGCAGCGCCCGCCGTTCTGCGTCGCGGCGCGCCTGTGTGGCCCGCGCCATGGACTGGCTGAGCAGCGCATCCTGCCGCGACAGGCGGCCCACCGCCTGCTGGTCGAGTTCCACCGTGGACTGCCCATCGCGCCCGAGCGCATCCTCCGCGCCCAGTTCCTCAAGTCGCGCCGCGATCCTCTCGCGGAAATAATCTGCGTTTGCCCCGCTCAATTTCGCGATTTCTCCACATCACGGTTTTGCGTTTCGGTCCCGGTAGCCTATCTGCTAAGTTCAACGCGTCAAACGGAGGAACGCATGGCTGAGACGCGCGCACGGATTGCCGAGCTGGACCCGGTCTGGGCCCGTATCACCCGCGAGGCCGAGGATGCCGTGGCCGACGAGCCGCTGCTGGGCGGATTCGTGCACTACTCGGTGCTGCACCACGCCACCATAGAGCGCGCGCTGGCCTATCGCGTGTCGGTCAAGCTGGCCAACAGCGAGATGTCCGAGCAGATGCTGCGCGAGGTCTGTGACGAGGCCTATGCCAGCGACCCCTGGCTCGCCCGCGCAGCGCGGGCGGATATCCGCGCCACCTTCGAGCGCGACGCGGCCTGCCATCGGTTCCTGCAACCGCTGCTCTACTTCAAGGGCTTCCAGGCGGTGCAGAGCCACCGCGTGGCGCACTGGCTCTGGGGTCAGGGGCGGCGCGATCTGGCCTATTACATCCAGATGCGTTGCTCCGAGATTTTCGGCGTCGATATCCACCCGGCCGCGCGTGTCGGGCAGGGGATCATGATCGACCACGCCCATTCCATCGTCATCGGCGAGACGGCGGTGGTGGGCAACGACGTCTCGCTCCTGCACTCGGTGACGTTGGGCGGCACCGGCAAGGAGGAAGAGGACCGTCACCCCAAGATCGGCGACGGCGTCCTGATCGGCGCGGGTGCCAAGGTGCTTGGCAACATCCGCGTGGGCGACCGGTCGCGCATCGCCGCGGGGTCTGTGGTGCTGGCCGAGGTCCCGCCATGCAAGACGGTCGCCGGCGTGCCGGCCAAGATCGTGGGAGAGGCCGGCTGCGAGCAGCCGTCGCGCGACATGAACCAGCGCCTCACCGGTTGTCGCTGCGACGACTGAACGGACAAGGCTGGCGCATCGCGCCGGCCGGGTCTTGCCGGATAAACTGCAGGCTCCTCGCGGAGCCGTTCGCGCGCTCCGTCAGGCGCCGGCCAGTGCCATGCCGCGCAGCCGTTCGCTTCGGCGCGCATCGAGCCAGGCCAGTCCCAGCATGAAGATGCCGCCCACCGCCAGCAGCGCGCCGGTCACGCCGGTCGAGGCCCAGCCCATGTCCGCCGCAAGCGCGCGTCCGGCCAGCCAGGGCCCCAGCGCGTTCGCGGCGTTGAAGGCCGCGTGGTTGAGCGCCGCCGCCATCGTCTGAGCCTCGCCGGCGACGTCCATCAGCCGCATCTGCAGGGGGATGACCATGCTCGCGGTGCAGCCGAGCAGAAGGACAGCGCCGATCATCGCCATCCACTGCCCCATGACCGCGGCGTAAAGCAGCGAGGTGACGATCATCCCGCAGAGCAGCGCCAGCGTGCCGCCGAAGGTCGACCAGTTGGCCAGCCGCCCGCCGAACACGTTGCCGACGGTCGCGCCCATGCCGAAGGCCGAGAGCGCCAGCGGGATCGCCCAGCCGGGCGCCTGTGCCGCCGAGATCATGGCGGCCGAGAGGTAGGAGTAGACCGCGAAGACCGCGCCGAAGCCGACGGCGCCAACGCCCAGCGTCAGCCAGATCGCGCGGTTCGACAGCGCCCGCAGCTCGCGCGCGGCGCTCGTGGCGCCCGCGGCCCCGGTGCCGCGGGGCGCGAGACGGGCGATCATCAGCGCCGTGACTGCCGCCAGCACCGCGACGATCACGAAACACCAGCGCCATCCGAAAAGCTGCCCGATGCCGCCCGCCGCAGGCACGCCGATGATGGTGGCCAGCGTCAGGCCCATCAGCACGTTGGCGATGCCGCTTGCGCGTCGTCCCGGGGGTGCGAGATCGGCCGCGATCAGCATGGCGATGCCGAGGTAGGCGCCGTGCGGCAGCCCGGCCACAAAACGCGCCACGACCATGAGCGGCAGGGTCGGCGCCAGCGCCGTGAGCAGGTTGGCCAGACCGAAGACGACGATCAGCGCGACCAGCATCACCTTGCGCGGCAGCTTGGCGCCCAGGACGGCCAGTACGGGCGCGCCGATCACGACGCCGATGGCATAGGCGCTGACCGCGTGGCCCGCCTCGGGCTCTCCGACGCCGAAACCGGCCGCGTACCAGGGCAGCAAGCCCATCGCGGCGAACTCGGCGACGCCGATGGCGAAAGCGCCGAGGGCGAGGGACAGGGTCGTGAGACCGGCCTGTCGGTCGTGAAACATGGTGTGCTCCGGGCAATCTGGGTGATACCGGCCGCGCGAATTGTCGCCGCAGCGCAGCATGACCATAGGGTATGCCATGTGAGCGCCATCACAAGGCGAGATGCCGCAAAGGCGGCATGAGCGCGATGCATGGCTGTCGCAACCGGCGCGTGGGCCGGGCGGATCTCCCTCCCCCTTGTCAGGGGGAGGGTCGGGGTAGGGGGTGGATCGGGCTGGTGGGCCGGATCAGGCCAGCATCACCATCGGGTTCTCGAGGTTCTGCACGATGGACTCGAGTACCTGTGCGCCGAGCGCGCCGTCGATGACCCGGTGGTCGACGCTCAGCGTCACCGACATGACCGTCGCCACGGTCAGCTCGCCGTCATCGCCCACCACGGGCTTCTTGACGCCCGAGCCAACGGCCAGGATCGCGCCGTGCGGCGGGTTGATCACGGCGTCGAAGTTCTCGATGCCGAACATGCCGAGGTTCGAGATCGCGAAGCTGCCGCCAACGTATTCATGCGGCGCGAGCTTGCGGTCGCGGGCGCGGGTGGCGAGGTCCTTCATCTCGGCCGAGAGCGCCGAGAGCGACTTCATTTCGGCATCCTTCAGCACGGGCGTGAAGAGCCCGCCATCAACCGCGACGGCCACCGCCACGTCCGAGGGCTTGAGCTTCAGCATCCGGTCGCCGGCCCAGACCGCGTTGGCGTCGGGCACGGCCTGCAGGGCCAGCGCGCTGGCCTTGATGATGAAATCGTTGACCGAGAGCTTCACGCCGCGCCCCTCAAGCTGCTTGTTCAGCTGCGAGCGGAACTTGAGCAGCGCATCGAGCTTGATGTCGCGGCGCAGGTAGAAGTGCGGGATGGTCTGCTTGGCCTCGGTGAGGCGCGCGGCCACCGTCCGGCGCATGCCGTCGAGCTTGACCTCCTCGAAGTCGCGGCCCTCGTACATCTTCATGACCGCCTCGGCCGAGGGGCCTGCGGGCATGACTGCGGCATCGGCCTTCTTTTCGGCCGGTGCGGCCTCCTTGGCGGCGGGCTTCTCCGCGGCCGCGGGCTTGGCGGATTCGACGTCGGCCTTCACGATCCGGCCGTGCGGACCGGTGCCCTTGATCTGCGCCAGGTCGAGACCCTTCTCGGCGGCGATCCGGCGCGCCAGCGGCGAGGCGAAGATGCGCTTGCCGTCCGAGCCCTGCGGCGCGGCCGGGGCCGGTGTGGCGGGCTCTGCCGAGGCAGCCGCGGGTGTCGCGGCGGCGGCCTTGCTCTCGTCCTTGGCGGGGGCGGCGCTCTCCTCTTTCTCTTCCTTGGGGGCAGGGGCCGAGGCGCTCGTGTCGATGTCGTCGGCGCTTTCGCCTTCCTCGAGCAGGACGGCGATGGGGGTGTTCACCTTGACCCCCTCGGTGCCCTCGTCGATCAGGATCTTGCCGATCTTGCCTTCGTCGACGGCCTCGAATTCCATCGTGGCCTTGTCGGTCTCGATCTCGGCGAGGATGTCGCCGCTGTTCACGTCGTCGCCTTCCTTGACCAGCCATTTGGCCAGCGTGCCTTCCTCCATGGTCGGCGACAGGGCGGGCATCAGGATTTCGGTGGGCATTGTCTCAGCTCTCCTCGGCGAGGGTCACCAGATCGTAGGGCGGGCGCGGCTCGCGCGCCGCGGCCCGGGCGATCACGGCTTTCTCGATCTTGCCGCGATGGGCGGCGATCCATTCATAGGCTTCCTGGTGGCTCGGGCGCTGGCCCGGGCGCAGGCTCTCCATGAGGCACTCGGGCACGTAGGCCGTCCGCGCGAGGCCCGCCGCGTCCACCCGGACGCGGTAGGCCTCGCGCGCGACGTCGCGCCCGATGACCTCGACCGGGCTCACCGGTAGGTCACCGTCTTGACGGCCGCGATCACCTCGTCGGTGGTGACAAGCGCGTGCTTCTCGAGATTGGCCGCGTAGGGCATGGGCACGTCCTTGCCGGTGCAGTTGATCACCGGCGCGTCGAGATAGTCGAAGGCGTTTTCCATGATGTAGGCCGACAGGTGGTTGCCTATCGAGGCGACCGGGAAGCCCTCCTCGACGGTGACCACGCGGTTGGTCTTCTTCACGCTCTCGATCACCGTGCCGTAGTCCAGCGGACGCAGGGTGCGCAGGTCGACGACCTCGGCCTCGATGCCCTCCTCTGCCAGCTTCTCGGCCGCCTCCAGCGCGTAGGTCATGCCGATGCCGAAGCTGACGATGGTGACGTCCTTGCCTTCCTTCCAGATCCGCGCCTTGCCGAAGGGCACGGTGAAGTCCTCGAGATCCGGCACGTCGAAACTCTTGCCGTAGAGGATCTCGTTCTCGAGGAAGATCACCGGGTTGGGGTCGCGCACGGCGCTCTTGAGCAGACCCTTGTAGTCCGAGGCCGAGAAAGGCTGCACGACCCTGAGGCCGGGGATATGCGCGTACCAGGCGGCGTAGTCCTGGCTGTGCTGCGCGGCCACGCGGGCGGCGGCGCCGTTGGGGCCGCGGAAGACCATCGGGCAGCCCATCTGGCCACCGGACATGTAGAGCGTCTTGGCCGCCGAGTTGATGATCTGGTCCATCGCCTGCATGGCGAAGTTGAAGGTCATGAACTCGACGATGGGCTTCAGCCCGCCGAAGGCCGCCCCGACGCCGAGACCGGCAAAGCCGTGCTCGGTGATCGGCGTGTCGATCACGCGCTTGGCGCCGAACTCGTCCAGCAGGCCCTGGGTGATCTTGTAGGCGCCTTCGTACTCGGCCACTTCCTCGCCCATGACGAAGACGTTGGGGTCGCGGCGCATTTCCTCGGCCATGGCGTCGCGCAGGGCCTCGCGCACGGTCTGGGTCTTGAGCTCGGTGCCCTCGGGCCAGTCGGGCTCGAGCGCGGCGGAGGCGGGCACGCTGCTGGCGGGCTCGGCCGCCTTGGCGGGCGCGCTTTCGCCGGCATCGTCGTCGTCGCCGCCAGCGGGCTCGGCCGGCGCCTCGGAAACCTCGACGTCATCGGCGCTTTCGCCTTCCTCGACCAGCACCGCGATGGGGGTGTTCACCTTCACGCCCTCGGTGCCCTCGTCGATCAGGATCTTGCCGACGATGCCCTCGTCGACCGCCTCGAATTCCATCGTGGCCTTGTCGGTCTCGATCTCGGCAAGGATGTCACCCGAGGAGACCTCGTCGCCTTCCTTGACCAGCCATTTCGCCAGCGTGCCCTCTTCCATGGTGGGGCTCAGCGCCGGCATGAGAATTTCGGTTGCCATCTGTCTGCTCTCCCCTCAGCTGTCTACCGCGTCGCCCTGCGGCAGTTCGCTGGCGTATATGTCCGTCCAAAGTTGGTCGAGATCCGGCTCGGGGCTTTCGCGCGCGAAGTCGGCCGACTTGTTGACGATGTCCTTGATTTCCTTGTCGATCGACTTGAGATCGTCCTCGCTGGCATGCTTGCCGTCCAGCAGCATGGTGCGGATGTTCTCGATCGGGTCGCGCTCTTCGCGCATCTTCTGCACCTCTTCGCGGGTGCGGTACTTGGCCGGATCCGACATCGAGTGCCCGCGGTAGCGGTAGGTCTTGATCTCGAGGATGTAGGGGCCCTTGCCGGCGCGGCAGTGCGCGATGGCCTTCTCGCCGGCTTCCTTGACCTTGAGCACGTCCATGCCGTCGACCAGCTCGCCCGGGATGCCGAAGGGCGCACCGCGCTCGTAGATGTCCTGGCCGCTGGTCGAGCGCTTCTGCGAAGTGCCCATGGCGTACTGGTTGTTCTCGATCACGAAGACCACCGGCAGCGACCAGATCGACGCCATGTTGAAGCTCTCGTAAACCTGGCCCTGGTTGGCCGCGCCGTCACCGAAGTAGGTGAAGGTCACACGGTCGTTCTCGAGGTACTTGTCGGCAAAGGCGAGGCCGGCGCCGATCGGCACCTGCGCCCCGACGATGCCGTGCCCGCCGTAGAAATGCTTCTCGCGGCTGAACATGTGCATCGAGCCGCCCTTGCCCTTGGAATAGCCGCCTTCGCGGCCCGTGAGCTCGGCCATGACGCCGTCGGGGTCCATCCCGCAGGCCAGCATGTGACCGTGGTCGCGGTAGGAGGTGACGCGCTTGTCGCCCTCGTCCGCCGCGGCCTCGAGACCGACGACGACGGCCTCCTGGCCGATGTACAGGTGACAGAATCCGCCGATGAGCCCCATGCCGTAGAGTTGACCCGCCTTCTCTTCGAAGCGGCGGATCAGCAGCATGTCGCGATAGTATTGCTTGAGCTCCTCGGGCGAGACGTTCGGCTTGGCAGCGGATTTCCTGGCGGCCATGTCGCTCCTCCCATAGGGTAGTTTAGTGTTAAACTTTCTTCTTCAGCCTACTGCGGTGAGAACAGCGTGTCAAAGCCCGCAAGGCACGTCGGCGGAAAAACCTTCGCTGCAGGTGCGAAATGGCGGGAGGAAAAGGGAGCGGGTCTGGTCGTGCGACCTGCCGTCCAGGTCTTGTCCGGTGCCGGGGAGGGAGCGGGCTCCGGCACGGGGCCGGGCGGCCCGCCGCTCAGCGGACGACGATCTCGTCGGAGCGGATCATGCCCAGCACGTCGCGCGCCTGCTGGTCGAGCAGGTCAAGGTCGAGGTAGTCGTCCGAGAGCCGGTTGGTGAGATTTTCCATCCGCGCCACCTCGGCCTCGAGCGTTTCGAGCTCGGCGGCCAGCGTGTCGCCCTCGACCTCGATCTCGGCGCGGCGGAAGAGACCGTAGTCGCCCTGGACCGCCGCGAAAATGAAGTAGAGCGACAGCCCGAGGGTGATTGCCGCGTAGATCACGACGCCGAAGGCCGGTTTTCGTCTGACGGTCATGGTCCTGTGCTCGTGCGCTGCCTCGGATGCCGCGCCTCTGGCGGGCGCGTCCCATGACTATGGCACAAGCGATTCGCCGGGGGAATCCCCCGATTCCCCCGGCGCGATCACAATTTGACCAAGCATGGCGCCCGCGTCAGCCCAGGGCCGCGACACCGGGCAGAACCTTGCCTTCCATCCATTCCAGGAAGGCGCCGCCGGCGGTCGAGATGTAGGTGAAATCCTCCGAGGCGCCGGCCTTGTTCAGCGCGGACACCGTGTCGCCACCGCCCGCGACCGACACCAGCTTGCCATTCGCCGTGCGCTTGGCGGCATGGGCCGCGGCGGCATTGGTGGCGGCGTCGAAGGGCGCGATCTCGAAGGCGCCGAGCGGGCCGTTCCAGATCAGCGTCTCGGCGCGGTCGATCGCCTCGATCACGTGGGCCACGCTGTCGGGGCCGGCGTCGAGGATCATGGCGTCGGAGGGGCACTCCTCGACCTTGACGGTTTCCGAGGGGGCGTTCTCGCGGAACTCCCGCGCGACAACCACGTCACGCGGCAGGAGCACCTCGCAGCCCGTCGCGGCGGCCTTGTCGGCGATCTCCTTCGCGGTGTCGGCCATCTCGTGTTCGCAGAGCGACTTGCCCACGCTCACGCCCTGCGCCGCGAGGAAGGTGTTGGCCATGCCGCCGCCGATCACCAGCATGTCGACCTTTTCCACGAGGTTCGACAGCAGCTCGAGCTTGGTCGAGACCTTGGCGCCGCCGACCACGGCCAGAACCGGTCGCTTGGGATTGCCGAGCGCCGCTTCCAGCGCCTCGAGTTCGGCCTGCATCAGCCGGCCGGCGCAGGCCGGCAGCAGCCGCGCCAGCGCCTCGGTCGAGGCATGGGCGCGGTGCGCGGCCGAGAAGGCGTCGTTGCAGTATATGTCGCCAAGCTTCGCGTAGCGGGCCGCGAGCGTGTCGTCGTTCTTTTCCTCGCCGGGCTCGAAGCGGGTGTTCTCGAGCAGCACGACCTCGCCGGGGGCGGCATGGTCGATGACCACCTCGGCCTCGTCCAGCGTGGCGAAATGCACCTTCGTGCCGAAGGCGGTCTCGAGCGCCGGCACCAGCATCTTCAGCGACATCTCGGGCACGACCTTGCCCTTGGGCCGGCCGAAGTGCGCCAGCAGCACGGGCTTGCCGCCGCGCGACAGGATGTCCTGCACGGTCGGGCCGACCCGCTCGATGCGCGTGGCGTCGGTCACTTGGCCATTCTCCACGGGCACGTTGATGTCGACGCGCGTGAGCACGCGCTTGCCGTCGAGGTCCATCTCGTCGAGCGTCTTCCAGGCCATCCATTCCTCCTGTCAATCGTTGCCGAAGGTCTGCCCCAGCCTCGCGCACAGGTCAATGCGACGAAGCGGTGCCCTTGGCAAAGGCGTGGGGCAGGGATAAGTCGGAGGCAACGCGAGGCTTACGGAGTGACGCAGATGGCCGAGATCAAGGACCCCGAGAACACGATCCTCATGGAGCTGAAGGACGGCACCGTGGTGATCGAGCTTCTTCCCGACGTGGCGCCGCAGCACGCGGCGCGGATGAAGGAACTGGCGCGCGCCGGCGCCTACGACAACGTGGCCTTCCACCGGGTGATCGAGGGCTTCATGGCCCAGACCGGCGACGTGGCGAACGGCAACATGGAGAAGGACTTCAACCTGCGCCGCGCGGGCACGGGCGGCTCGGACCTGCCGCACCTGCCTGCGGAGTTCTCGAAGCTGCCGCATGACCGCGGCACGCTGGGCGCGGCGCGCTCGCAGAATCCGAACTCTGCCAATTCGCAGTTCTTCATCAATTTCAAGGACAACCACTTCCTCAACGGCCAGTACACCGTCTACGGCCGCGTGATCGAGGGCATGGCCCATGTCGACGCGATCACCCGCGGCGAGCCGCCCGCGGCACCGGACCGGATGGTGAGCGTCAAGGTGGCCGCAGATGCGTGAGCTGGTCCTGGCACTGAGCCTTCTGGCCTCGCCCGCGATGGCGACGGGGCTGGACATCACCGTCGAGGGCGAGGCCAACGGCACCGTTCATGTCGAACTCTTCGAGGATGTCGCGCCGCAGCACGTCGAGCGGATCACCACGCTGGCCGAGCAGGGCGCCTACGACGACGTCGTGTTCCACCGCGTGATCGAGGGCTTCATGGCCCAGACCGGCGATGTCGAGCACGGCACGATGGGGTCGGACATGCGGATGGCCGGCACCGGCGGATCCGATCTGCCGAACCTGCCGGCGGAGTTCTCGGACCGAAGCTTCGGGCGCGGCACCGTGGGCATGGCGCGGTCGCAGAACCCGGATTCGGCGAATTCGCAGTTCTTCATCATGTTCGCCCCTGCGCCGCACCTGAACGGGCAGTATACCGTGGTTGGCGAGGTGACCTCGGGCATGGACGTGGTCGACGCGATCAAGCGCGGCTCGGGCCGGAACGGTGCGGTGACGGGCAAGCCCGACGTGATGACCGAGGTCACGGTCACCGACTGACCCATCGGTGCGCGCTTCGCGCGCGCAGCCTTCAGCGTCCCGCCTTTGGGCGGGACGCAGGCGAGGAGGGCGCTGCCCTCCTCTTGCCCCGGCGGGGCCGGGGCAATTCACCACCCGGGATATTTGCGGCCAGAAGATGCTTGCGGGGTCACTTCGCGAGCAGCAATGGCAGGCGCCGGGCCAGCGGGGCGAGCGTGGCCGAGCGAAGCCAGGTGCCGCCAAGCCGGTGGGCGCGGGCGCCGCTGCCCAGCTTGAAGCGGGTGAGTCCGGGGGCGTCCTCGGAATTCAGGATGCCGAGATCGAGACAGCCGTGGCCGGCGCGTGCGAGCCAACGCATGGCGCCCCAGAGCGCGGCGTTCATGGCGTTGCATCGGCGGCCTTCTGGGCGACTTACGCCCATCTGCCAGGTCGCCATCTTGCCGTGGCGCAGCACCGCGATGGCGGCGACGCATTTCCCGCCGTGGTACGCTTCCCAGACGAGGGCCTGCCCGGGGTTGGCGTGCGCGTAGACCGCGCTCAGCGCGGGAGGAAGTGTGCGATAGCGGCGGGCGCGGGACTGCGCCTGCTCTGCCGCGAGCAGCCAGTGGTCCGGGTGGAGCGGCTGGCGGCGCAGGGTGACGCCCTGCCGCTCGGCGGCGTTGAGGCGGTTGCGCCATTTCTGGTGCATGGCGGCGCGCATTCGGTCGGGATCGCCCAGAGGCAGGAGCGCGACCGTTGCGGGCGTGACCAGCGGCCAGAAGCCGGCGGCGCGCAGCTCTGCGGCACCGAGGCCATCGGCATTGAGCAGGAGCGGTCCCCGCGGAAACGCCTGCGGGTCGTCGAGCCAGGCTTTGAGGGCGCCGGGCGCGCGGGCGACGGGCCCGCGCGAGCACAGGGTCACGCGGCCGAGGCCGGGCAGGCGCCGGGACTGGACCTGCCAGCGGAGCACGGGGCCCGCCGCGTCGTCATGGCCGCCCCGCTGAAGGCCGATGCCCGCGGCGGTGCAGGCGCGGGCGAACTGGGGCGACTGGAGCAGGGGGAGGGCCAGCGATTCCATGATCTGGATTAAGGAACCGGAAAGTGAATCGGTGGTTAAACTGCCACATGGCACAGTTTCGTCCCTCGCGCCGGGAGGCGCCCCGCTCCATCGCCGTCACCGCACCCCGGCCGCGGCCGACCGCAGGCGCCGCGCTTCTGGCGGCCTCGGTGCTGTCGATTCCCTTCGTCCTTCTGGCGCTTTTCCAGGCACTGTCCTGAAGCGCGGCCCGCCGTGAGGGCGGGCCGGCAAAGGCTTCAGCCGGCGAGCTTGACCAGCGCGTGGCGCTTCTTGCCCGCGCTGAGCTTGACCGGTGCGGTGAGGGCCGCCGCGTCGATCATCAGGCCCGCGTCTGTCAGCGGCGCGTCGTCGATGCGCGCACCGTTCTCGGCGATCAGGCGCTTGGCTTCCTTGCCCGATTTCGCAAGGCCCGAGCGCACGATGAGCTGCACGATGGAAATGCCCTCGCCAAGCTCGCTTTCGCTCAGTTCCAGCGTGGGCAGATCCTCTCCGACGCCGCCCTTCTCGAAGACCTCGCGCGCGGTGGCCTCGGCCGTCGCGGCCGCTTCGGCCCCGTGGCAGAGCGTGGTGACCGCGTTGGCCAAGACGATCTTGGCGTCGTTGATTTCAGAGCCCGACAGCGCGCCCAGCCTTTCGCATTCCTCGATGGGCATTTCGGTGTAGAGCTTGAGGAAGCGGCCGACGTCTGCGTCGGTGGTGTTGCGCCAGAACTGCCAGAACTCGTAGGGCGAGAGCATGTCGGCGTTGAGCCAGATCGCGCCGCCGGCGCTCTTGCCCATCTTGCGCCCGTCCGAGGTGGTCAGCAGGGGCGAGGTCAGGCCGAAGATCTCGTCGTCGAGCACGCGCCGGGTAAGGTCGATGCCGTTGACGATGTTGCCCCACTGGTCCGAGCCGCCCATCTGCAGGCTGCAGCCGTAACGGCGGTGCAGTTCGAGGAAGTCGTAGGCCTGCAGGATCATGTAGTTGAACTCGAGGAACGAGAGCGACTGCTCGCGGTCGAGGCGCGATTTCACCGACTCGAAGGACAGCATCCGGTTGACCGAGAAGTGCCGGCCGATGTCGCGCAGGAACGCGAGGTAGTTGAGGTCGTCGAGCCATTCGGCGTTGTTGAGCATCAGCGCATCGGTCTCGCCCTCGCCGTAGCCCAGATACTTGGCGAAGACCTGCTTCATGCCGTCGATGTTGGCGTCGATCTGCTCGGACGTGAGAAGCGGGCGTTCGTCGGCGCGGAACGAGGGATCGCCCACCTTGGTGGTGCCGCCGCCCATGAGCGTGATCGGCTTGTGGCCGGTCTTCTGCAGCCAGCGCAGCATCATGATGTTGAGCAGGTGACCCACGTGCAGCGACTGCGCCGTGGCGTCATAGCCGATATACGCGGTGACCACGCCCTTGGACAGCGCCTCGTCGAGGCCCTGGTAATCGGTGCAGTCCGCGAGGAAGCCGCGCTCGATCATGACGCGCAGAAAGTCCGATCGGGGGTGGTAGGTCATCGGTGTTGCCTCTTATAGTCCGGCGCGAGGTATAAAGGCGGGTGGACCGAAGGTGAAGGGCAAGATCGAGGCAGAGCCGCTCTGGGCGCTCGGGGCGATGTCGGGCACCTCGCTCGACGGTGTGGACGCGGCCCTGCTGCAGACCGACGGGCGCCGGATCTTCGCCTTCGGCGAGGCCGGCTACCGCGCCTATTCCGACGATGAGCGTGCGGCGCTGCGCGGAGCGCTGGGGTGCTGGCCGGGCGACGAGCTGGGCAAGGCGCCGGAGGTCGTGCAGCGCGTCCATGCCGAATTGCTGGCGGAGTTTCCGCAGGCCGAGCTCGTGGGGTTCCACGGTCAGACGCTGGCCCATGACCCGCGCGGGCGCGGCACCCACCAGCTTGGGGATGGCGACGCGCTGGCCGAGACGCTGGCGCGCGACGTGGTCTGGGATTTCCGTTCGAACGACGTGACGCTTGGCGGCGAGGGCGCGCCGCTCGCACCCTTTTTCCACTTCGCCTGCGCGAAGTGGATTGGCGCGACGCAGCCCATTGCCTTTCTCAACCTCGGGGGCGTCGGCAACCTGACCTGGGTCGATCCCCGCTGCGATGCGCCCGAAGACGAGGGCGCGCTGCTGGCCTTCGACACCGGGCCGGCCAACGCGCCGCTCAACGACCTGATGGCGGCGCGGCGCGGGGTGGACTGCGACCGGGGCGGGGCTCTTGCCGCGCAGGGGCAGGTGGCAGACGGGGTGCTCGAGCAGTTCCTCGAGGCAGACTATTTTTCCCGGGTTCCGCCGAAGTCGCTGGACCGGGACGATTTCCCGATGCTGCGCGAGATCGTGAGCGACCTGTCCGACGCGGACGCGGCGGCCACGCTCACCGCGCTGGCGGCGGTGTCGGTGATGCAGGGCATGGCGCATTGCCCCGTGCCGCCCGAGCGACTGCTGGTCTCCGGCGGCGGGCGGCGGAACCCGGTGATGATGGCGATGCTGGCGGCGGGGCTCGACTGTTCCGTCATGGCGGTCGAGGAGGCGGGCCTCGACGGCGACATGCTCGAGGCGCAGGCCTTTGCCTATCTCGCGGTGCGCGTGCTGCGGGGCTGGCCGACATCGGCGCCCGGCACGACGGGCGTGGCCGCGCCCGTGGGCGGCGGACGCATCAGCCGGGTGTGACCGCGCGCGCCGGGGTCAGCTCGCGCTTTCGCGGGCACTGCGCAGCATCTCCAGCCGGCGGCGGAACCGCGGGGCATCGAGCCGCGCGGTGACATTCCGACAGAGCGCCTCGGCCAGCTCCGAACGTCCGCTCGATTCGAGCCGTGCCAGCAGCTTTCGCAGGTAGGGCGTGTGGTCGCGGCGCGCGCGCATCAGCTTCGCGAAGCTCGCGCTGTCGAGCCGGTCCTCGGCGGCGGCGGTCAGGATCGGCGCGATCAGGTCCAGCCCGATGAGGTCGCCCTGCAGCGCGGCGCCCATGTGGGGCAGGCGGAACCGCGTGACGTTGCGCCGCTCGAACAGCGCGGAGTGCATGGCGTCGAGCCGTTCCTGCGGATCGTAGAGCACCCAGGCGTGCTGGGCCGCGTCGAGCATGTCCGGCGCGTAGCCGTAGCGCGAGGTGAAGTTCAGCCGCCGCATCTCGGCAAAACGGTCGTCCCATTCGGTCACCCGGGGATCGAGCGTGGCCTGCGGCTGCAGCATCACCACCCGGGCCCCCGGTGCGGCGACCGAGAAGGCGGCGGCGGCATAGCCGCAGGGCCCGGCGCCGTAGAAGATGACGTTGTCGAACTCGTCGAAGAAGCCGTCATCGAGCAGGGCGTCGAAGAAGCCGTAGACGCGGGCGTCGCGGAACCAGGTGTCACGGGCCGAGATCACGCCGAGATGCGACCAGCCGTTGCGCTTGACCATCTCCCAGCCCAAAGGGGTCGCCGTGCCGGAAAGCGCCTCGATGCCCGGCAGGCTCTCGAAGGTCACGAGCAGCGTGTCGCCTTCCTCGACGAAGATGGCATGGTGACGCTTGCCCAACGGCTCGGCAAACCCCTCGGCCTCGCCGACCTCCGAGATCGCACGGATCCACTGACTGCGTTTCAATCCCGAAAGATCGACCCGTGAGAGGTCCGTTCCGTCCTGCATCTGCCTACCTTGTAACCTGGGACTCGGGCGCCGTGCGCCGTGATCGAGCCGGAAGGTGCCGTTGATTTGAGGCGGAAATGTGCAGTTTGTCGGGCAAGATTGCGAGGTATGGTTAACGCAGGCTCTGGCGCGTTTACCCTTTGCCGTCGTCGGCCGACTGCGCCCGCAGCGCATGCGCGACGAGCATCTGCGCCGCGCGGGGCGGGAGCGGCCTGGACGGGGGCGTCATCAGCAGGCGACCCATCAGCGCGCGAAATGGCTCTTCTTCCATCAGCATCCGGAATCTGGCGTGGCGCCAGTCGACGGCCGCGGCGTGCAGTGCGGCCAGTTCGGGGTCGGCCCCAAGCGCCTCGCGGGCCTCCGCCACGCCGGGCAGATCCAGCGCCGAGCGGTCCTCCTCGGTGTTGAAGTTGCGCTCGACCCAGTAGTCGAGCCCGAGCGCGTCGGCAGCATGCACGGCGCGCCCTCGGTCGACCTTGAGTAGGTAGCTTTCCATGGCACCCAGCGGGTAGTGGTTCAGCTGCGCGAGCGCGTGGTTCGGCCGGCCGAAGGGGGAAAAGATCTGCCGGGTCCGGAAACGCGGGTGCAGCTCGCGGCCTTCGCAATCGAACCAGCGGGCCTGCTCGACCCGTGACGCGTCGGGATCGCGCGGGCGGTGCACGCCAAGCTTCCCGTAGGTGCCGTCGTTGCGGTAGAGCGTCTTGAACATCGAGGCGCGCCAGGGCCAGTGCATGACGGCGGGCGCCGCGCGGGTGAACTGTTCCGGCACGGGCCGATCCTCATAGCGCACCACGCCCGCGTTGCCGAAAAGCCGCCATGTGAGGGTGATGGCCGTGGCCTCGGGCAGGGCCGCGATGAGCGCAGGCAGGGTCCGGTCGCCGGCGTGAACGTTGACGAACTCGTCGATGTCAAGCGGCAGCAGCCAGTCCGCCTCGCGCACCGCGGGCGCCTGGTCGGCCAGACGCAGCCCGGTGAACTGGATGCCCTTGTCGTGCGGCCCGTCGTTGCGGATGTGGGTGAGGTGCCCCAGTGCCGCCAGCCGGTCGAGAATGGCGTCGGTGCCGTCCTCGCAGTCATTCGACAGCGCGACGACGTGGGTGATCCCGCAGGCGCGGTGATGGGCCAGCCAGTCGAGCAGGAAGGCGCCCTCGTTGCGGACGCAGAGCACGGCGGTGATCTTCATCGCGCGCTCCGGGACTGTGGGGGTCTGCACATGCTCACCATCCCCGCCGGAAGGTCACGACCTTGGCCTCGGAGGCCTTGGGAAAATAGGTCAGGCCCGCGCGCTGCATCGCGTCGAAAACGGCCTGCACGCCGGCCTGTCCGATCCACTGCGGGTGCAGCTCGATCACCGCGCAGCGCAGCCCCGACCAGTCGCCCGCCGGCAGCAGCTCCGCCTCGGCGCCCTCGATATCGCAGACCAGCACGTCGGGCGTCACCTCCGGCAGCACATCGGCCAGCCCGTGGCGCGGGACCTGCACCGTCCCGGTGACGCCCTCGGGATCGGCCTCCCGGTCCAGGGAGGAGGCCAGGAAGTTCTGGCGAATGTGGAAGTCGACCGGCGCGCCGCTCTCCGGGGCGAGCAGCGCGTTTCGCACCTCCACGTTCTTTACGCCGTTGGCCTCATGCACCGATGCGATGTAGGGAAGCAACATCGGGTTCGCCTCGTAACTCACCACACGCGCCACCTTTTTCTTTACCGACAGCAGCGTCGACATGTAGCCGATGCCACCCCCCAGCTCGAGCACGCAGTCGCCTGCGCGCACCACGCGTGAGACGGCATCGCATTCCTTGCGCTCGTAGGTGCCGCCGCGCAGCGCCCCCCGAACGCGGCCGGTGGTGATCTGCGGATGCTTGGGGATCTTCAGCCCCCGCGAGTGGATGTAGGGGTCCCTGGGCGTCTCGTGGCCGTCCATGGCTCAGCTCTCCGTGTCCAGCGCGAGGGCATAGGCCACCCGCTCGGTGTCGGTGAGGCGCAGCTCCAGCGCCTGCCGGTACAGATCCGCGAAGGTGGGGTCGGCCCGCAGCTCTGCCGCCTTGGCGCGGTGCCAGGCGAGACCCGCCTCGTGCGCCTGCCGCAGCTCGGGGTCGGCCATCAGGCGGTCGTACTCGGCACGGACGCGGGGGATGTTGCGCTTGATCGTGAGGTCGCGCGCGCCGGACCAGTCCATGCGGACCCAGTAGTTCAGCCCGATGGTCCGATCGACGTGCAGCGCCCGCCCGCGCTGGCGCTTGACCAGGAAGCTCTCGGCGCTGCGCAGGGCATAATGGTTGAGCTGCACGAGGTCGTAGCCGATGGTCTTGCGCGAGTTCCGCCAGCCATTCCGCAGCGCCTCGGCCGTCATGTCCGCGCCCGAGCCATTGACCCATTTCACCCTGTCTTCAAGGCCTTGCGCCAGCTTGTTCGGGCGATGGCACGAGATCTTGGCATAGGCGCCGATGTTGCGGAACAGGGTCTTGAAGCCCCATGCGGTGTGCGGCTTGGGGCAGAACTTCGGGGCGCAGGTCTCGAACTGCTCGATTATGAACCGGTCGTCGAGCCGCTCCACGCCGTTGTGGCCGAAGATCCGCCAGGTCATCGCGATATTGGTGGCCTCGGGCACCCGCGCGAAGAGGTCGTCCAGCGTGCCGGCGCCGCAGCGCACGTTCACGAACTCGTCCACGTCGATATGCGCGATCCAGGCGGCGTCGCGGATCAGCGGCTCGTCCAGCGCGCGGTCCAGCGCGTGTTGTTGGGGCGAGTTTCCGGTCCAGTCTTCGTTCTCGCGGTGCTGCAGCACGCCCATCGCCTGCAGCCGGTCGAGGAGGCCTGTCGTGCCGTCCTCGCAACCGTTGGTGTAGATCAGGAAATCATCGAAACCGATGGCCCGGTGGTAGGCGACCCACTCGAGGATGTAGGGCGCCTCGTTCTTCATGCAGCCGAGGATGACCCTGCGGCCATGGGTGTCACGCGAGGGCCGCGGCGGGTAGGCGGCGGCAAGCGTTCCCTCGTCGATACCGCCCAGCCTGTCGTGCGGCGCGAAGGCCGAGCCCTGCAGCCGCGCGAGGGCCTTCAGCGCGTCCTGTGGCAGGTGGGCCTGCGCCGCGGGCGACAGCAGGATGCGCTTGCGTTTCGGCGCGGGCTTGTTCGGCAGGGCCTCGGTCTTCTGCGCCTGCTCGATGCGCCAGCGGAAGGCCATGAGGTACTGCGTCGCCCGGAAACCGCGCGTCGGATCGGCCTCCTGCCAGTCGGGCCGGGGCGGATCGGGCGCCAGGTGCGTGGGATCTAGGCCCGGATGCCGCCGCGCGAGATCGGCGAGATCCGGCGCGAAACGGGCCGAGACGGCGTGCAGGTCGCCAGGATAAAGAACGTCTCCCTGAACCTTGATTTCCTGAAGGAATTTACGCCACGTCTGTCGTGGCAGTCCGGCGTCCCGCTGCGCGAGGAACCGCAGGAGCGCGTCGTTCAGCAGCCGGCAACGCGTGAGCCAGGCCTCGGCCGGAGGTGCGGGCGGCGCGACCGCCTCGGCCTTGCCGATCTGTGCGGCGATACCGAAGACCTGGCGCACCACCTCTGTCCCGGCCTCCGAGTAGAGCTGCGCGGGGTCGAGGCTATGAAATGCAACCGCCCCGGGGCCGAAGGCGGCCTCGATCTCATCCTGCAGGCGTTTGAAATCCAGCCAGAAAAGGCCGCCTTGTACCTCCGGAAGCTGACCGGCGCGCGGCTCGGACGGTGGACGCGTTGCGAGCGCGGCGTCCCACCAGCTTTCGGCTCCGAGCAGCCCCGTCTCGAGCGTGAGCGACCGGGCACGTCCCTCCATCACCTGCGCGGCGTAGCCTCGGGCCAGCATGCGGGCCGGGTCGTCGAGATGCGCGAGGATGCGGATGTCCTCGGAGAGCGGCGCCAGCAGCGCGCGCAGGCGCTGCCACTCGCTGCGCCGGCAAAGCGTGCTGCCCAATTGGTGGGCCGTGAGGATCAGCACCTCGGGCCGGTCCCGCGCGACCTCCTCGGCCAGTTTGCGCGCCACCTCCTCGCGCAGCGCGGACTGGCTCTCGGGCGTGACCACGCCGCGGTTGTAGCGCAGGCTATCCACGGCATCGGGGTCGGTCACCGCCATGAAAAGACGCGTGTGGTTCCGCGCGCCGGGAGAGCGGGCGTAGAGCACACCCTCGTCGCGCAGTCGGTCGCGCTTGGCGGCGAGCACGCGTTGCAGGCGGTCCGCGACCGTGGCGTCGGGACCGATGTGAACGTCGATCCTCATGACGCGGGCAGCCCGCGGTTCTCGTTGGCCTTGCCCCACCACGGCAGGTCGATCCCGAGGTGCGCCGACAGGCGCCGGGACGCATCGGGATCGGCGGTGTCGTAGCGCAGGAAGCGCGGGTCGCCCGCGAAGATGCGATCGAGAAAGGCGTAGTGCGCCGCGATCCATTGCCTGCGCTCGAGCCGCGTCTCGCCGTAGCCGCGGGGCATGCCGGGCACGTTGCCGCGCGGCAGCCGGTCGGTGCCGAGGTCGGACCAGCGCAGCATGGAGTGGGCGATGTCCGCGGGCGCGCGCCATGAGGCGACGAAACGCAGGTCGGGATGGCGCGTCCGGAGCGCCTCGATCAGCCCGAAGTCCGTCTGAGGCCAGAGGCACAGCCCGCGCGTCATGACGCTGACCTCGGTCAGCGCGTCGATGCCGCCCAGCCGCTCCAGCGGATCGCCCGAGCCGAAGTAGCCGTCGTAGAGCTGCCGCGCGACGTAGCTGCCGGCGATCGCCGGATCGGGGCAGCGGCCGCGCCGGAGCTTGTGGTCCGCGACAATGAGCCCCGCACGCCCCAGCGCTGTGGCCAGCGTGGTCGTGCCCGACTTCGGCAGACCGAGGTTCACGACACGCGGGCTCATGACGCGAGACTCAGCTCCTGCATGAGCTCGTATTCGCCGGGCGGATAAGGGGGCAGGGCGCGCAGTCGTTCGCGCAGGTCTGCCATGTCGGGCTGCGCCGACAGTTCCGCCGCGCGGCGACGGTGACGGTCAACGCATTCCGCGTGCAGACGCCCGATTTCACCGGTCTTCATTTCGTCCAGCGCCGCGCGCAGCGCCGGCAGGTGGCGACGGATCGAGCCGTCCTCCCAGGCGGGGTCGTTGCGCTCGCGCCAGTAGGTCTCGTCAAAGACGCGCCCCTCGCGGTTCACGTCGCCGCGGTCCGTCTTGACCAGGTAGCTGTCGAGCGAGCGCAGCGCGTAGTGGTTGAGCGTCGCATGGGCTCGCGCACCTGCGGCCGGAAAGCGGCGGATGCGGCGCGTGTTGGCGGCGGTGAGGAAGGCCTCGGGCACCGGCCGGCCCGAACCATCGGTCCATTCCGGGTGCCGGTCAGCCGGCAACCGGTCGCGGAAGAAGGGCCGGTGCGCGCCGTAGTAGTGCAGCGGAAAGTCCCGCCGCACCAGCGTCTTCACCTCGATCGCGGTTTCGGCGCACCACAGGTCCGGGTTGTGCGAGCGGGTGAATTGTTCGAGCACCGGGCGGTCCTCGAAGGTCTCCATGCCGTCATTGGCGAAGAACTGGAAGGTGACCGAGATCGCTTGAGGCTCGCCGCAGGCCGCGACCAGCGCGGGGATGGTGTGGTCGGTCGCGTGGATGTTGAGGAACTCGTCCACGTCGGCGATCCAGACCCAGTCGGCCTGCCGCACGATGTCCTGCTTCGCGGCGTGCTTCAGTGCCTCCATCTGGTAGTTGCGCCCCTGCGCCGGGTTCGGCAGATGGCGCACGCCGTAGCCCCCCAGCGCGTTCAGCAGGGCGTCGGTGCCGTCGGTGCAGTCGTTCGAGTAGATCAGGAAGTCGGTGACGCCGATCAGGCGGTTGAAGGCGATCCATTCCAGCAGGAAGGGCCCCTCGTTCTTCACGCATGTCACGGCGGTCACGCGCATCCCGTCGCCTCCGCGTCCTGCTTGTACATCTGTCGTCTCCGGAGGCCTGCCCGCCCGTGCCGGTTGCCGCGGGCAGCGGCCCGCGTCCGGCATTATGGGAAAATCATTGCATCTCCCTGAACACCCGTCAACGCGGGCGCCTGCGACCTTTGGGGGATTGACCGTCGGCCCCCGCGCGGGCAAGCCATTGGCAGGAGGAGACCATCATGCAGAGCCCCGAAAGCATTGACGACGTGCAGCAACTGCTCGGCCAGACGGGCTATGTCTGCGGCCGGTCCCTGGCCACCGTCGTCTTCCTGTCGCTCCGGCTTGGCCGGCCGCTGTTCCTCGAGGGCGAGGCCGGCGTCGGCAAGACCGAGATCGCGCGCGCCCTCTCGGCGGCGCTGGGGCGGACCCTGATCCGCCTGCAGTGCTACGAGGGGCTGGATGCGGCGAGCGCGGTCTGCGACTGGAACTTCGCCGCGCAGATGATCGCGATCCGCACCGCCGAGGCCTCGGGCGGGGCCGACCGCGACGCGCTGCAGAAGGAGCTCTTCGGCCCCGATTTCCTGATCGAGCGCCCGCTGCTGAAGGCCATGCGCCCCGACGATGCCGGCCCCCCGGTGCTGCTCATCGACGAGCTCGACCGCACCGACGAGCCCTTCGAGGCTTTCCTGCTCGAGGCGCTGTCGGATTTCCAGGTCACCGTGCCGGAGATCGGCACCATCAAGGCGCCCGAGCCGCCCATCGTCATCCTGACGTCGAACCGCACGCGCGAGGTGCACGACGCGCTCAAGCGGCGGTGTCTCTATCACTGGGTCGACTACCCGACCTTCGACCGCGAGATCGAGATCCTGCAGTCCCGCGCCCCCGAGGCCGCCGAGACGCTGAGCCGACAGATCGTGGCCTTCGTGCAGGCGCTGCGGACCGAGGACCTTTTCAAGAAGCCGGGCGTGGCCGAGACCATCGACTGGGCCAAGTGTCTGTTGGCGCTCGACGTGGTGGACCTGAGCCCCGAGGTGATCTCGGACACGCTGGGCGCGATCCTGAAGTACCAGGACGACATCGCGAAGATCCAGGGCTCCGAGGCCGCGCGCCTTTTGCAGGAGGCCAGGCAGACGGCGGTGGCGTGATGTCGCCGCGCGCGGCAGGCGGAGCGCATCATGCCTGAGTACGTCCCCATCGAGATCCCCGAGCATCCCAGGCTCGCGCAGAACATCGTGCATTTCGCCCGCGCGCTGCGGCGGGCGGGGCTGCCGGTGGGGCCGGGCCGGGTGATCGACGCCATCCGCGCGGTCGAGGCGGCGGGCTTCACCGACCGGATGGACTTCTACTGGACGCTGCACGCCTGCTTCGTCTCGCGTCCCGAGCATCGGGTGGTCTTTGCGCAGATCTTCCGCCTCTACTGGCGCGACCCGCGCTACCTCGAGCACATGATGTCGATGATGCTGCCTGCCGTGCGCGGGGTGCAGGAGGAGAAGCTCGCCCAGGCCGCCGAGAAGCGCGCCGCGCAGGCGCTGCTCGGCGACAGCATGCCCGAGATGCCGCAGCCCGAGGGCGAACAGGAGGAAGAGGCGACCAAGATCGAGATCGACAGCTCCTTCACGATCTCGACCGAGGAGCGGCTGAAGTCGCTGGATTTCGAGCAGATGTCGACCGAGGAGATCGCCCAGGCCAAGCGCATGCTGGCGCGGCTGACCCTGCCGGTGAAGCCCATCCCCTCGCGCCGGGGCATGGCCGCGGCGACGGGGCGGCAGATCGACCGCAACCGCACG
This sequence comes from Salipiger mucosus DSM 16094, assembly GCF_000442255.1. Taxonomy (GTDB): domain Bacteria; phylum Pseudomonadota; class Alphaproteobacteria; order Rhodobacterales; family Rhodobacteraceae; genus Salipiger; species Salipiger mucosus. The sequence continues at coordinate 345,312 of NZ_KE557276.1, forward strand.
CTGCGCGCGGCCATGCGCCGGGGCGGCGAGATCCGGACGCTGCACCACCGCGCGCCGCGGCCGCGCTGGCCCAACCTCGTGGTGCTCTGCGACATCTCCGGCTCCATGTCGCAGTATTCGCGCATGGTGCTGCATTTCCTGCACGCGGTGGCCAACGAGAAGGGTGCGGGCTGGGCCAAGGTGCATGCCTTCACCTTCGGCACGCGGCTCACGAACATCACCCGCCACCTGGCGCAGCGCGACGTCGATGCGGCGCTGCGCGCGGCGGGCGCCGAGGCGCAGGACTGGGAGGGCGGGACCCGCATCGGCGCCTGCCTGCACGACTTCAACCGCGACTGGTCGCGGCGCGTGCTGGGGCAGGGGGCGGTGGTGCTGCTCATCACCGACGGGCTCGACCGCGACGACGCGCAGGCGCTCGCGCGCGAGCTGGAGCGGCTGCATCTTTCGGCGCGGCGGCTGATCTGGCTGAACCCGCTGCTGCGCTGGGACGGTTTCGCGCCCAAGGCCGCCGGTATCCGCGCCATGCTGCCCCATGTCGACAGCTTCCGCGCCGGCCACTCCATTGCCTCGCTCGAGGACCTGGCCGAGGCGATCTCGCGCCCGGACGACGCGGGCGAGAAGGACCGGCTGATGCGCGCCCTCGAGGGCTGAGCCCGCGCGCATCGGCGGTCCTTTGCCGGCCATATGAACCCGGGCGCGGTACCGGGCGTTGGTGGGCGGAGACCGCGCAGGCGGTCGGAGGAAAGGAACGACACATGAAACGAACGATTCTGTGCACCACGACCGCGCTCGCGCTGGCGACCGGTCTGGCAATGCCGCGCACCGCGCAGGCACAGGACTACGGCTTCGATGCCGAGGGCATGAATGCCGCCGAGATCCGCGAGCAACTGGGCCGGTTCAAGACGCTGTGCGAGGCAGGCGGACCCGCCCCGATCCCGCCGACCGTGAACTGCGACGCCGTGATGGCCGCCGAGATGCCGCCGGAGCCGAACGGCAATGCCCCGGAACAGGCCGGGCAGCCGGGCAACGGCAATGCGCCCGCCCGGAACGGGCAGCAAGGCAATGCCGATACGCCGGGTCAGGACCAGCAGCAGGGCAATGCCGACGCGACTGGTCAGGCCCAGCAGCAAGACAACGCCGACACGCCGGGCCAGACCCGGCAACCGGGCAATGCCGGCAATCCAGGTCAGGCCCGGCAGCAAGGCAATGGCAACGCCTCGGGCCAGGTCCAGGCGCCGGGCAACGGAAATGCCCCCGGTCAGGCTCGGACCCCGGGGAATGGCAATGCCCCCGGGCAGGCACCGGAGCGTTCGGAGCAGGCCCGTGAGCAGCGTGAGGAGACACCCGGGGTGACCCGGCCTGCCCCCGGAACCCCGCCGGGCCAGCAGCAGGCCCGGGACAACGCGCAGGCCGAGGCTCCCGCGACCGGTCAGGCCGCGCAACAGGACGGCCAGGCCGCGCAACAGCAGGATGCGCCGCGGGAGGTCGATCCCAACCAACTGGCGGATGACCTCGACCGCTCTCCGACGCCCACGCCGCAACCGCCGCGCCAGGCCGAGCCGAATCCGCCGCAGGTCTCGCAGCAGCCGGCCCCGGCCGAGACGGAAGAGGCCGCTCCCGCGCAGCAGGCCGACACCGAGCAGGACGCCGAACCCACGCAGCAACAGGCCGAACCCACGCCGCAGACGGACCCCGCGCAGCAACAGGCCGAGCAGGCGCCGCAACCGCAATCGCCGCAACAGCAGGCCGAGGCCGCGGCTCGTGCCGAGCAGCGCGCGCAGAACAGCGCCGCGGCCAGCGCCGATCCCGACACTGCCGAGGCCGAGGTGGTCGAGGAAGACGACCTGACCGAGGAGCAGCTGCGCAGCTCGGACGAGGACTTCGACACCCGGATCGGTCAGCAGCCCCAGCAGCAGACCCAATCGCAGGGGCAGCGCGCCGAGGCGGACGACGATGACGACGACGACAACGAAAACCTGCGCCAGTTCGGCACCGCCGCGCTGCTCGGGCTCGGCGCCGTGGCGCTGAACGAGATCCTCGGCGACAACGCGAATGTGGTCGAGAACACCGGCGACCGCGTCGTGGTCGAGCAGGACGGCCAGTACCGCGTGCTGCGCAACGACGACGTGCTGCTGCGCCGTCCCGGCTCGGACGTGACCACCTACCGCTACGACGACGGGTCGACCCGGTCCGTGGTGGAATACGAGGACGGTAACGTGGTCGAGACGGTCAAGGCTGCCGACGGCCGCGTGCTGCGCCGCATCCGGACGCTGCCCGACGGCGAGCGCGTGGTGCTCTTCGACGACACGCAGCAGGTCGAGCAGGTCGAGGTCAACGAGTTGCCGCAGACCACCGACAACCGCCGGGTGAACTTCCGCGAGGTGAGCGAGGACGACCTTGCCGCCGCGCTTGCCTCGCAGGAGACCAGCGCGGTCGAACGGCGCTTCTCGCTCAACCAGATCCGCAACATCGACGCGGTGCGCAAACTGGTGCCCGAGGTCTCGGTCGACACGGTCAACTTCGAGACCAACTCGGCCGCGATCCGGCCCGAAGAGGCGCAGGAACTGGCCGCGCTCGGCAATGCCATGGCGCGGATGATCCGCGAGAACCCGGGCGAGGTCTTCCTCGTCGAGGGTCACACCGACGCGGTCGGCAAGTGGAGCTACAACCTCGCGCTGTCCGACCGGCGCGCGGAATCGGTGGCGCTGGCGCTGACCGAATACTTCGGCGTGCCGCCGGAGAACCTGGTGCTGCAAGGCTACGGCGAGGGCGATCTCGCGGTGCAGACCGACACCGCGGAACGCGCCAACCGCCGCGCCGCGGTGCGCCGCATCACGCCGCTGCTGCAGGGCGGCTGAACGCGGTCGCAAGAACCATGAGACCAAGCGAAGCGCGCCGGGCCCGCCCGGCGCGCTTTTCTTGTGCGCGGGCGGCGCTGCACCTGCGGCGTCATTGTGCGCCGATGCACGTGGACTCCGGTGCCGGAGGGATTATCTGGCCTCTCCATGCACATGGACCCCGCCACCCCGCAACAGACCCGCGCCGAGCCCTCGGCCGCGGCCCGAAAATGGATGGCGGTGGCCGTCCTGCTCATGGCCAACTTCATGAACCTCGTGGACATCACGATCGTGAACGTGGCGCTGCCCTCGATGCAGCAGCAGCTCGAGGCCCCTCCGAACCTGATCGAGTGGATCGTCGCGGGCTACACCTTTCCCTTCGCGCTGCTGCTGCTGCCGGCCGGGCGGATGGGCGACCTCTTCGGTCGCCGGATGCTGTTCATGGTGGGCGTGGGCGTCTTCACGCTGGCCTCGCTGCTCTGCGGATTGGCGCCCGGCATCGGGACGCTGGTGGCCGCGCGGGTGCTGCAATCGGTGGGCGCCGCGCTGATGACGCCCCAGACGCTGGCGCTGGTGCCGCTGCTCTTCACGCCCGAGCAGCGCGGCTCGGCCTTCGGGCTCTTCGCGCTGACCGCCGGGCTGGCCTCGGTCTCGGGGCCGATCCTCGGCGGGCTTCTCATCAACGCCGACATCATGGGGCTGGGCTGGCGGCCGATCTTCCTGATCAACATTCCCATCGGTCTGCTCGCGCTGGCCGGGGCCGCCGCCTTCGTGCCGCGGGCCGACGGGCGACCGCACGCTCGGGATCGACGTGGTGGGGATCGCGCTGGCGGCGGTGGCGATGCTGGCGCTGCTGTTCCCGCTGGTCGAGGCGCCGACGATCGGCTGGCGGCCCTGGATGTGGCCGATGGTGCTGGCCTCGCTGCCGCTGGCCTGGGTCTTTTTCCGCTGGCAGATCCGGCAGGAGGCGCGGGGCGCCCCGCAGCTTCTGCCGATGCGGCTGGTGCGCTCGGGGCCCTTCCTCAGCGGCGGGGTGCTGAACGCGGTGCTGTTCTCGGCGGTGCCCAGCTACTTCTTCGTCATCGCCATGTACCTACAGGCGGGCTACGGGCTGTCGGCGCTCGAGTCCGGCCTGACCACCGCTCCTTTCCCGGTCGGCGTTCTGGCCGCCTCGGCCACCACAAGCTGGTTCGGCTCGCGCTGGCTTCGTTTCCGCGTCGCGGCGGGCGGGCTGCTGTTCGGCGTCGGCTTCCTGGGGCAGGCCTGGGCGATCCACGGCATGGGCGATCAGATCGACTGGCTGCGCATGGCGCCGTGGTTCCTGGCGGGCGGCTTCGGGCTTGGCAACGCGGTCTCGCCGCTCTTCCAGGTGGCGCTGGCGGCGGCGGACCGGCACGACAGCGGCTCGGCCTCCGGCGCGGTGCAGGCGATGCGGCAGATCGGCATCGCCTTTGGCGTCGCGATCATGGGCGGGCTCTTCTTCGCCATCCTCGGCGGGGCCGAGACAGGCGATCACGCGGCCTACCGCAACGCCATGTTCGGGGCCATCGCCTATGCCGGCCTTGCCGCCGCGGTGATCGCGCTGGCGCCTGTCTTTGCGCCGATCCGGCTGGAGTCCGAGGACTGAGGCGCGCCGCTCAGCGGCGGCGGCGCCGTCGCGGTCTGTCCTCGCCGCTGGTGTTGAAGCTGACCTCGGGCAGGGTCACGATCTTCAGCAGTTCGGGGAAGGGATCGACCGCGTGCGGGATCGCGTTCGCGGCGACGAAATGTTCCTGGAAGCGCGGCTCGATGGCGGTCTCGACCTTGTGGATCGCGCGCACGTCGGCCTCGATCTGCCGCCGCGCCGCGAGGTTGCACAGCGCGATGCGCGCGCCGGTGCCCGCCGCGTTGCCGGCCGAGGTCACCTTGTCGAGCGGCACGTCGGGGATCATGCCCAGCACCATGGCGTGCTGCGGCGAGATATGCGCGCCGAAGGCCCCGGCCAGCACCACGCGGTCCACCTTGTCGACCCCGCGCTCGTCCATCAGCAGGCGGGCCCCGGCATAGAGTGCCGACTTCGCCAGCTGGATCGCGCGGATGTCTCCCTGGGTCACCGTGATCAGCGGGCCGCCCTCTGCGGTGCCGTCGTGGATGACGTAGGCATGGGTGCGTCCCTCGGCGATGCAGCGCGCGCTGCCGGTCTGCTCGGCCGAGCCGATCAGGCCGCTGGGATCGAGCAGCCCGGCGGTGCGCATCTCGGCCACCGCCTCGATGATGCCGGAGCCGCAGATGCCGGTGATGCCGGTGCGCGCCACGGCCTTGGCGAAGCCCGGCTCGTCGGACCAGAACTTGCTGCCGATGATGCGAAAGCGCGGCTCCTTGGTCTCCGGGTCGATGCGCACCGCCTCGATCGCCCCGGGCGCCGCGCGCTGGCCCGAGCTGATCTGCGCCCCCTCGAACGGCCGGCCCGGTGGGCGAGGAACAGGCCAGCACGCGGTTCGGTGTCGCCGAGCAGGATCTCGGCATTGGTGCCCACGTCGACGATCAGGACGAGATCCTCCGACTTGCCGGGCTGTTCCGACAGCGCCACCGCGGCGGCATCGGCGCCCACGTCGCCCCGCGATGCGAGGGCAGCACGTAGACCTGCGCGGCGGCCGGCAGGGCGGTGAGCCCGAGTTGTCCGGCGCTGAGGTTCAGCGCCGAGGAGGTCGCCAGCGCGAAGGGCGCCTGTCCCAGCTCCACCGGGTCGATGCCCAGCAGCAAGTGGTGCATCACCGGGTTGCAGACGAAGACCCCCTCGAGGATCTGCCCGGTCCCGATGCCGGCCTCGGCGGCGATCTCCTGCGCCAGCGTCGAGATCGCCTCGCGCACGGCGGCGGTCATCTCGGCGTCGCCGCCGGGGTTCATCATGGCGTAGGAGACCCGGCTCATCAGGTCCTCGCCGAAGCGGATCTGCGGGTTCATGATGCCCGAGGAGGCCACCACCTCGCCGGTGTCGAGGTTCGTCAGGTGCGCCGCGATGGTGGTCGAGCCAAGGTCGATCGCGAGCCCGAAGATCCCGGTCTCGTGCAGGCCCGCCCAGGCTGCGACGAGGGTCGGCACCGCGTCCGCGCCCGTCTTGTGCAGGGCGACGGTGATCTTCCAGTCGCCCTTGCGCAGGGTGGGTTGCAGGGCCGCGAGCGTGGAAAACTCTGTGGACACTTCGGGGATATCCCACTGCGCGCGCAGCGCCCGCTGCACCCGTTCGAGATCGCCCGAGGGCTCGTGCATGTCGGGCTCGTCCACCTCCACGTAATAAAGCCGCGTCGCCGGGTCCATCTCGATGGCGCGCACGGCGGCGGCCTTGCGCACGACCTGCCGGTGCACCTGGCTCTCGGGCGGCACGTCGATCACGACGTCGCCGAGGATCTGCGCTTGGCAGCCAAGCCGCCGGCCGGGCGGGAGGCCGCGCTTGTCGTCGTAGCGTTGTTCGACGGCGTTCCATCCGCTCAGCGCGGACTCGCGCGAGGTGATGCCGTGTTTCGAGAAGTCGCCCCAGGCCGGCGCGACCTGGCACTTGGAGCAGATGCCGCGCCCGCCGCAGACCGAGTCGAGGTCCACCCCCAGCTTGCGCGCGGCGGACAGCACGGGCGTGCCGACGGGAACTCGCCCGCGCTTGCCGGAAGGCGTGAAGACGACGAGCGGGTCAAGGGTCATGAGCGGGTCCTTCGCTGGGCGATGCGGGCAGAATATCGCCTCGCACGGAAAGGAAAAGACGGGGTTATCGCCGAAGTCGAGCCCGTCAGCGACGCATCCGCCCCCCCGTCTGCGACAGGGCTCACGTCCGGTTCAGCCAGCGCAGGATCTCGCCCCGGTGCCCGTCGAGATCGGGGGCCGCGGGGCGGGTCGGCGGATCGGACTGGCCGGAGATCTTGACCGGGTTGCCCGCGGCCTTGAAGGCGGTGCGGCCATACTTGTCGAGCACGTCGACGATCATGTTGCGGGCCGTGACCTGCGGGTCGCGCATCACCTGGTCCATGCTCTGGATCGGCGCGCAGGGCACACCTGCGGCGGTGAGGCGGGCCAGCCAGTGCGCGCGGGGATGCTCGAGCGTCACCGCCTCGATCAGGCGCCGCAGGAGGCGGGCGTTCTCGCAGCGCGCGGCATTGGTCGAGAAGCGTGGATCACGTTCGAGAGGCAACTGCATGGTAATGCAAAGTTTTTCGAAAGACGCATCGTTGCCTGCCGCCAGCACGAAGGCGCCGTCCGAGGCCTCGACCGCCTCGCAGGGCGCGAAGGCCGGGTGGCGCGGGCCGTGGGGCCTTGGCGCGGTGCCGGTGGCTGCGGTGGCCGAGACCGCGTCGTCGAGCAGCGCGACCTGGGCGTCGAGCATCGAGACGTCGACGCGGCGGCCCGTGCCGCTGCGCGCGCGGTCGTGCAGCGCCGCGAGCACGCCCTGCGCGAGGAAGAGGCCGGCCGCGATCTCGCCCACGGCGGCGCCGGAGCGGACCGGGGGCTGGCCGGGCGTGCCGGTCAGCCCCATGAGGCCGCCGCGGGCCTGTGCCACGACGTCGTAGCCGGGACGGCGCGCGTCGGGGCCGGTCTGGCCGTAGCCCGAGAGCGATCCGTAGATCAGTCTTGGAAAACGGGGGCTTACGGCCTCCCATTCAAGTCCGAAACGGGCCATGACACCGGGCCGGAAGCTTTCGAGCAGCACGTCGGCATGGCCGAGCAGTGCCTCGAGCACCTCGCGGTCGGCCTCGGCCTCGAGATCGAGGGCGATCGACTTCTTGCCGCGGTTGATCGCGGCGAACCAGGCGCTGCGGCCGTCCTTGAGCGGCGGCAGGCGGCGGGCGCCGTCGCCGCGGCCGGGGCGTTCGATCTTGATCACCGTGGCGCCGAGATCGGCCAGCAGGCGGCCCGCGTAGGGCCCGGCGATCCCCCGCGTGAGGTCCAGCACCGTGACGTCGGCGAGGGGTGGCGACATGGAAGGGCCTTCGATCGGGAAGTGATGTCGCGGACAGGCTGGACGATGCCGGACGGGCGGCGCAAGCGGCAATTGTGCCATGCGCCTTCCTTTGCCGATGACCTGGGTCCGGCCTGCGTCAGGCGGCCGTGGCGCGGGCGTGGAAGATGAACCCGAGAAGGTTCATAAGCACCTGTGCCGCAAGGATTCCCGTCGATCCGGTGGGGTCGTGGTCCGGTGCGACCTCGACCAGGTCGATGCCCACGACAGGGTGCGCGCGCGCCACCGATTGCAGCAGTTCCAGCACCTCGTAGTAGAGGAACCCGCCGTGGCTGGGCGTGCCCGTGCCGGGCGCGATGGAGGGGCAGAAACCGTCGATGTCGAGCGTGATGTAGACCGGGACGCCCGCGGGGATGCGCTCCGCGACGCCGCCGGGGACCGGACGGGCGCGGGCCGTGGCGGACCGAGAGGATGTCGGAGCCCATGGCGCGGGCGGCCTCGTAGCCGTCGCGGGCGGTCGAGGAGACGTTGCGGATGCCGACCTGCGTGAGGCCGCTGACCCAGGGCTTTTCGGCGGCGCGGCGCATGGGGTTGCCGTGGCCCCGGGTGACGCCGTGGCGTTCATCCACGAAATCAAGATGTGCGTCTATCTGCAAGATGTGAAACGGTTTTTGGCCCTCGTATGCCTCGACGCAGGGGATGTTCACCGAGTGGTCGCCGCCGATCACCACCGGCAGGGCGCCCGCCGCCAGCGCCGCCTCGACGCCGGTGCGGATGTTGGCGTGGCTTTTCAGGGTGTCGGTGTGCACGATGTCGGCGTCGCCCATGTCGACGATGCGGACCTCGGGGCCGAGGTAGGTCACATCATCTTCGTGGTCGTAAGCCCCTGCGTGACCGAAGGAAAACAGCGTCGAGGCCTCGCGCACCGCGCGCGGTCCGAAGCGGGCGCCGGCGCGGAACTGGGTGCCCGCGTCGAAGGGTGCGCCGAGGATCGCGGCGTCGGCCTCGAGCGTCGACCAGTCCTCGACATAGGGCTTTTTCGCGAAGGTGCAGATGCCGGTGAAGGGCAGGTTCAGGCGGCCGGTCTCGTAGCTGTGCATGGTGTCGCGCTCCTTTGGCGCGAGACTGCGGCGCGGGCGTGCGGTGCGCAAGCTCCTGTACCGGTCGTACGGGAGTTCCGTACGGATGGGGGCGCGGCGCCGCTGCCGTACCGGTCGTACGGGAAAAACGTACGGTTGCGCAGGACAGGCCTCGCCCGTCGCGTCGCGGCGGGACAGGACACGCGTCAGGATCAGGTGCCGGCTGGGCGTTCGTCGCCGTCATTCACGACGCGAGTTGCGCGAAAGCGCAATCGCCGCGATCGCACCGACCGCAAGGATCAATCCGAGTGCCGGTGTCGCGCCGAGCGAGGATATCACGAACATCGGTCCTCCGGCGGTGCCCGGACCGGGCAGAACCAGCGTGCCTGCAAGCAGGGAGGCGATGAAGACAGCAAGGGCGATGATGGCCATGTCTCGAAGCAGACCCCTTGCGCCGGAGCGCCTGGCAAGATGGGGGAACATCATCCACGAGGTGACGGCCGCACCGAACGCGGCCGCGAACGTCGCGTGAGCCAGCAAATACCGATCGCTGTCCAGCCATCCCGGGGCTGACGTGGCCGCGGCAGCAAGCATGAAGATCAGGGCGCACAGGGCGGCGCATGCGGCTGCAATCAGGTTGGTCGTGCGTCGCGTCATGATCCGCCGGACGGCCTGCCCGTGGTGAGTGCAGTGTAGCCATGAAATGCAATCTTGTCTGCCTGGCCTGAAACCTTGTGCGGCGATGCCGAAAAAAACCGGATCGGTTGACAGTCGTTCCGGTCGGGGTTGCGCCGCCAAACCGCGTGCGTCGTCTGCCCCTTTCCCCTCCCGCGCATCCGTGCAATAGGGACGTGCCAACCGAACCCCTCCCAAGGAGCTGTCCCATGGAGATTCGCGAGGCGCTGACCTTCGACGACGTCCTTCTCGTTCCCGCCGCATCCGAGGTGCTGCCCAGCACCGCCGACACGCGCACGCGGGTCACGCGGTCCATCTCGCTCAACATTCCGCTGCTGAGCTCTGCCATGGACACCGTGACCGAGGCGCGCATGGCGATCACCATGGCGCAGGCCGGCGGCATCGGGGTGATCCACAAGAACCTCGACGTCGAGCAGCAGTCGCGCGAGGTGCGGCGGGTCAAGCGCTTCGAGAGCGGCATCGTCTACAACCCGGTGACGCTGACGCCGGACCAGACGCTGGCCGACGCCAAGGCGCTGACCGAGCGCTACGGCTTCACCGGCTTCCCGGTGGTCGATGCCGAGCGGCGCGTGGTGGGGATCGTGACCAACCGCGACATGCGCTTCGCGCAGCGCGACGACACCCCGGTGCGGGTGATGATGACCTCGGAGAACCTGGCGATCCTGCGCGAGCCCGCCGACCGCGACGAGGCCATCGACCTGATGAAGGCGCGGCGGATCGAGAAGCTGCTGGTCACCGACGCGAACGGCAAGCTGACCGGGCTGCTGACGCTCAAGGACACCGAGAAGGCCGTGGTGAACCCCACCGCCTGCAAGGACGAGCTGGGCCGCCTGCGGGTCGCCGCCGCGACCGGCGTGGGCGACTCGGGCTTCGAGCGGACCGAGGCGCTGATCGACGCGGGCGCGGACATCGTGGTGATCGACACCGCGCACGGCCATTCCGCCGGCGTGATCGAGGCGGTGCGCCGCGCCAAGCAGATGTCGAACGAGGTGCAGGTCATCGCGGGCAACGTGGCCACCGCCGATGCGACGCGCGCGCTGATCGACGCGGGCGCCGACGCGGTCAAGGTGGGCATCGGGCCGGGCTCGATCTGCACCACGCGGATGGTGGCGGGCGTCGGCATGCCGCAGCTCACCGCCGTGATCGAATGCAGCGAGGCGGCCGGCGACGTGCCGGTCATCGCCGACGGCGGCATCAAGTTCTCGGGCGATTTCGCCAAGGCGATCGCGGCGGGGGCCTCCTGCGCGATGGTGGGCTCGATGATCGCGGGCACCGACGAGAGCCCGGGCGAGGTGATCCTCTACCAGGGCCGGTCGTTCAAGGCCTATCGCGGCATGGGCTCGATGGGGGCCATGGCGCGCGGCTCGGCCGACCGCTACTTCCAGAAGGACGCGGCGAGCGACAAGCTGGTGCCCGAGGGGATCGAGGGGCAGGTGCCCTACAAGGGTCCGGCGGGCGCGGTGATCCACCAGCTGGTGGGCGGTCTGCGGGCGGCCATGGGCTATACCGGCTGCGCCACGGTCGAGCAGATGCGGGGCGGCTGCCGCTTCGTGCGCATCACCAACGCGGGCCTGCGGGAAAGCCACGTCCATGACGTGGCGATCACGCGCGAGTCGCCCAACTACCGGATCGGATGACCCCGGCCGCGCGCGTGGCCGCCGCCGCCGCCGTGCTCGACCGCGTGGCGGCGGGCGAGGCGGCGGAGAAGGCGCTGCTGGGCTGGGCGCGGCCGAACGTCCGACCATCGCGCCGGTCATCGACAACGCCGCCGCC
>NZ_KE557276.1:357071-369966 GCF_000442255.1 Salipiger mucosus DSM 16094
CCGGCGCCGAGGTGCGGCGCGAGGATGCGCCGCGCGGGCCGGCGCCGAGGTGCGGCGCGAGGATGCGCCGCGCGGGCCCCATGACCTCGTGCTCTGCGACGCGCCCTGTTCCGGCAGCGGCGCCTGGCGCCGTGCGCCCGAGGGCAAGTGGCGCCTGACGCCCGCGCGCCTCGCCGAGCTGGGCACGATCCAGGCCGGGATCCTTGCCGAGGCCGCCACGCTGGTGGCGCCGGGGGGGACGCTGGCCTATGCGACCTGCTCGGTGCTGGCCGGGGAGAACGGCGCGCAGATCGAGGCCTTCCTCTCCGCGCATCCCGGCTGGTCCGAGGCGGCGCGGCGCCAGTTCCTGCCCGCCGAGGGCGGCGACGGTTTCTTCCTGGCGCAATTGACGCGTTCCGGGTGACATGCTCAATTGACCCCCTCGCGGGAGGACGGGTGCCGTTTACGATTGTTAAACCCACCTGTGCGAGACGTGCGGTAGAGAGTGCACCGCCGGGGGGATGGCTTGGCAGAGGTTACGGCATCAGGTGAGGCAGGCCCGCGCGTGACGTGGGACACGGCCCGCATCTGTTGCGTGCTCATGCTTCTGGCCTTCGCCTGCCTCGTCTTCGCCTTTCTCTTCGCCGACATGGCGCTCAAGCTGGGGTTCTTCGCCGCCGGGGGCGCCTTTGTCGCCGTGGCCGGGGTCGCCGTGGTGACGCGGCTTGGCCGGAGACGGACGGTGCAGCGCGACATCGAGGTGCTCGAGGCCTTTGCCGAGGATGATCCGGCGCCCATCCTGACGACCGACGAGACGGGTTCGGTGCTCTTTGCCAATGCCGCCGCGGGGCACCTTTGGGGTGCGGCGCCGGGCCGGGCGATCGGCGCCCTGCTCTCGGAGACCGTCACCGGGGCCGACCAGATGCTCGAGCGATTGCGCCAGCGCACGCGCGAGGGCGGCATCGCCCAGGAGGATGTCGTCGGCCGCGAGGGGCGCATCCGCATCGGCCTGCGCGCGCTTGCGGGCGGCCGCCTGCTGTGGCGGATCGAGCCTCTGCCGGGCCGCGGGGTGGCCGCCGAGGGCCCGGAACCGCCGGTGCTGCCGGTGCTGACGGTGGGCCGCAGCGGAGCGGTGCTCTACATGAACATGGCCGCGCGGGCGCTGCTGGGCCGCCGCATCCGGCGGCTCGAGGACGTGCTGCAGGACCTGCCGCTGCGCCCGGGCGGCGTGCACCAGTTCGCCACGCCCGAGGGGCCGCGCAGCTTTACCGTCAGCACCAGCGAGTCGAGCCTCGGGCGGCAGGAGATCGTGCTCCAGCCCCTCGACGCGAGCGAACCCGAGGCGGCGCGCGCCGGGGGCTTCGACCACGTGCCGGTGCCCCTGCTCAACGTCACGCCGGACGGCCGCATCCTGCATGCCAACGCGCGCGCCTGCAGGCTGCTGGACGTGGCCAGCGCGGACGGGTCGAACATCTCGGAATTCATGGAGGGGCTCGGCCGGCCGATCACCGACTGGCTCTCGGAGGCGGCGGCGGGCCGCGACCTGCACCGCTCGGAGTTCCTGAGACTGGCGCGGCAGGATCGCGAGTTCTTCGTGCAGGTCACGCTGAACCGGGTCATGGAGTCCGGCCGCGCCGAGCTGGTCGCGGTGCTGAACGACGCGACCGAGCTCAAGACGCTGGAGGCGCAGTTCGTCCAGAGCCAGAAGATGCAGGCCATCGGCCAGCTCGCGGGCGGCGTGGCGCATGATTTCAACAACCTGCTGACCGCGATCTCGGGGCACTGCGATCTGCTGCTGCTGCGCCACGACCAGGGCGATCCGGACTACGCGGACCTCGTGCAGATCAACCAGAACGCCAATCGCGCGGCGGCGCTGGTGGGCCAGCTGCTGGCCTTCTCGCGCAAGCAGACGCTGCGCCCCGAGGTCATGGACCTGCGCGACACGCTGTCGGACCTGACCCACCTGCTGAACCGCCTGGTGGGCGAGAAGGTGCGGCTGACCCTGCGCCACGACCCGGTGCTGCCGGCGATCCGCGGCGACCGGCGGCAGCTGGAACAGGTGATGATGAACCTCGTGGTGAACGCGCGCGACGCCATGACCGAGGGCGGCGAGATCGTGATCGAGACCGAGCGGCTGGTGCTGCAGGAAGCGCTCAAGCGTGACCGCGCGACGGTGGCGCCCGGGGCCTACGTCAGCGTGAAGGTCATCGACGAGGGCTGCGGCATCGCGCCGGAGAAGCTGCAGAAGGTCTTCGAGCCCTTCTTCACCACCAAGCGCACCGGCGAGGGGACGGGGCTGGGCCTTTCGACGGTCTACGGCATCGTCAAGCAGACCGGCGGCTTCATCTTCGTCGACAGCGAGCAGGGCCGGGGGTCCTGCTTCACCCTGCTGCTGCCGGCGCAAGAGGCGCCGCGCCAGCTTGCCGCCCCCGCCGGCACGGAGGCGCAGCGCCGGCTGGCCGATCGCGGGGCGGGCGTGGTGATGCTGGTCGAGGACGAGGCGCCGGTGCGCGCCTTTGCGGCGCGCGCGCTGCGTCTGCGCGGCTACACCGTGATCGAGGCCGAGACCGCCGAGGAGGCGCTTGAGCGGCTGGAGGATCCCGACCTCGCGGTCGATGTCTTCGTGACCGACGTGGTGATGCCCGGCATGGATGGCCCGACATGGGTGCGAAAGGCGCTGGCGGCGCGGCCGGAGACCCGGGTGGTCTTCGTCTCGGGCTACGCCGAGGAGGCCTTCGGCGACGGCCAGACCGTGGTGCCGAACTCCGTCTTCCTGCCGAAGCCCTTCTCGCTCGACGAGCTGACCGAGACGGTGCACGGGCAGATGGGCTAGCGGCGCGGGCCCCGGGGTTCGGCGCGTGGCTTCCCGGGACCTCAAGCTCGATAGTTCGGCCCGGCCTCGGTCGCGTGCAAGAGGGCGACGCCGGTGCAGGGGGTGGCGGCCCGGCGCGGCGCGTCGGGTGTGACCCGGGCCTGAGTCAGAGGGCGCTCTCCCAGACCTCGAAGTCGGCGGCGCACTTGCGGCGCAGGCGGGCCTCGGTTTCGGGCGAGAGGTCCAGCTCGGCGCGGGGCGAGACGTTCCTGCGCGGCAGCTCGAGGGCGAGGCCGAGGCGCTCCTCGAGGAAGGCGGTGATGCGGTCCTGGTGCTCGTAGCGGAAGAGGTGGCGCACGGCGGTGCCGTTGGGGCGCGGCTCGACGAATTTCGCCTGGCTTCCGACGTCGGCGAAGGGCGGGCGCTGCCCCTCGCAATAGCCGGCGACGAAGGCGTCGAAGCTCATGCCGCGGGTCGAGGCGGGCTTGCCCTCGAGAAAGCCGCGCTGGCGGTAGCGATACCACGACCCCAGCCAGGAGACGGGTTCGCGCACGACGGCCATGAGCTCCATGTCCTCGGCCCCCATGCGGTCGAACATGGGGCGGAAGAAACGGTTGTAGCGGTAGACCGGCGCGTGCTTGAGCTCGGGCGGGTCGAGCACCGCCATCGCCGCGTGGGGCGCGAGGGCGGAATCGTAGGCCTGCGTGCCCGTCTTGGGCACCGCCAGCAGCACCAGCCGCGCCTTCCAGAAAACCAGCATCTCCCGCCCCGTCGGTCTTTGCGCCTGACGCGTAACTACTCCTTAACCCTCAGGCGAGAAAGTGGGAGGTGAACATTCGGCTTGAAATGTTCGCGTTTTGGTCTCATGTTGCAGAGGAACAAGAGGCGAACGAAAGCAGTCATTGCCGCGCCCCGGCACGTGTGGAATAAGGACCGAAACTCATGGCAACGGCAGATCTTCTGACGATGGACAGCAAGAAAAACGCGGACCGCCAGAAAGCGCTCGACTCGGCGCTCGCGCAGATCGAGCGCCAGTTCGGCAAGGGCTCGATCATGAAGCTCGGCGGCGACAACGCCTTCCGGGACATCGAGGCGACCTCGACCGGCTCGCTGGGTCTCGACATCGCGCTCGGGATCGGCGGGCTGCCGATGGGCCGGATCATCGAGATCTACGGCCCCGAATCCTCGGGCAAGACGACGCTGACGCTGCACTGCGTGGCCGAGCAGCAGAAGAAGGGCGGCGTCTGCGCCTTCGTCGACGCCGAACACGCGCTCGACCCGCAATACGCCAAGAAGCTGGGCGTGGACCTCGACGAGCTGCTGATCTCGCAGCCCGACACGGGCGAGCAGGCGCTGGAGATCACCGACACGCTGGTGCGCTCGGGCGCGGTGAACATGGTCGTGGTCGATTCGGTCGCGGCGCTGACGCCCAAGTCCGAGCTCGAGGGCGACATGGGCGATTCGAGCGTCGGCGTTCAGGCCCGCCTGATGAGCCAGGCGATGCGCAAGCTCACCGGCTCGATCAGCCGCTCCAACTGCATGGTGGTCTTCATCAACCAGATCCGGATGAAGATCGGCGTGATGTTCGGCTCGCCCGAGACCACGACCGGCGGCAACGCGCTGAAGTTCTACAGCTCGGTACGGCTCGACATCCGCCGCATCGGCTCGGTCAAGGACCGCGACGAGGTGGTCGGCAACGCGACCCGCGTGAAGGTGGTGAAGAACAAGGTGGCGCCGCCCTTCAAGCAGGTCGAGTTCGACATCATGTACGGCGAGGGCATCTCGAAGACCGGCGAGCTGCTGGACCTCGGGGTGAAGGCCGGCGTCGTGGACAAGTCGGGCGCCTGGTATTCCTACGGCGACGAACGCATCGGCCAGGGCCGCGAGAACGCCAAGAACTTCCTGCGCGAGAACAGCCAGATCGCGCTGGATATCGAGGACAAGATCCGCGCCGCCCACGGGCTGGACTTCCACATGGACGAAAAGCCCTCGGACGACGACGGCGACGTGATGGAGGGCTGAGGCCCCGCGCGGCACGGCCGCAAGAGCCGACGAATGAGCCCGGGCGCCGCGATCGTGGCGCCCGGTTTCGTTTTCGGCCGTGGTCGGGCGTCCGGCCGGGCCGAGGAGCAGGCGTCGGGCGTGGCGCCGGAAGCGATATTCGAGCAGGGCAAAGGCCAGGCATCGGGCCGCGCTCCGGGGCGGGCATCCAGCCGGGCCAACTGCCCGGCATGGGGGCGGCCCACCGGCCCGGCGCCATGCCGCGCCCCTTGCAAGGCTTCCGCTCGGGCCCTCAGCAGCACTCTCCGGCATCGGGCCGCGCGGGCCGCGGCGAATTTTCGTCGCAAAATCGGGTGCCTCGGGCCGTGCCTTTTCTTTGGCCGCTTATGGACAGGGGGCCAAGGCGGCGATACATCTGCGCGCACCGCTGGAACGAGGCGCAAGAGAGACGCATGCCCACGCTGAACGACATCCGCTCGACCTTTCTGAGCTACTTCGAGAAACAGGGACACGAGGTCGTGCCCTCGAGCCCGCTCGTGCCGCGCAACGACCCCACGCTGATGTTCGCCAACAGCGGCATGGTGCAGTTCAAGAACCTGTTCACCGGGGTCGAACACCGCGACTACACCCGCGCGACGACGGCGCAGAAATGCGTCCGCGCCGGCGGAAAGCACAACGACCTCGACAACGTGGGCTATACCGCGCGTCACCATACCTTCTTCGAGATGCTGGGGAATTTCTCCTTCGGCGACTACTTCAAGAGCCAGGCGATCCCCTATGCCTGGGAGCTGGTCACCAAGGAGCTGGACATCCCGAAGGACCGGCTGCTGGTCACGGTCTACCACACCGACGACGAGGCGGTGGAGCTGTGGAAGAAGACCGGCGTGCCCGAGGACCGCATCCTGCGCATCGACACGATGGACAACTTCTGGATGATGGGCTCGACCGGGCCCTGCGGTCCCTGCTCGGAGATCTTCTTCGACCACGGCGACAAGTACTGGGGCGGCCCTCCGGGCACCCCGGAAGAGGACGGTGACCGCTTCGTCGAGATCTGGAACCTCGTCTTCATGCAGTTCGAGCAGTTCGAGGACGGCACCCGCCGCGAGCTGGATGCGCAGAGCATCGACACCGGCATGGGGATCGAGCGGGTCGCGGCGCTGCTGCAGGGCACCAACGACAACTACGCGACCGACCTCATCCGCGCGCTGATCGAGGCCTCGGCCGATGCCACCAGCACCGACCCCGACGGGCCGGGCAAGACGCATCACCGGGTGATCGCCGACCACCTGCGCTCGACCTCCTTCCTGATCGCGGACGGGGTGATGCCCTCGAACGACGGGCGCGGCTACGTGCTGCGCCGGATCATGCGCCGCGCGATGCGCCACGCGCACCTGCTGGGCGCGCAGGACCCGCTGATGCACCGGCTGGTGCCCTCGCTGGTGCGCCAGATGGGCGCCGCCTATCCCGAGCTGCACCGCGCGCAGGCGCTGATCGAGGAAACGCTGAAGCTGGAGGAGACGCGGTTCAAGCAGACGCTGGACCGGGGCCTGAAGCTGCTCGACGACGAGCTGACGGGCCTGCCCGAGGGCACCAAGCTGCCCGGCGAGTCGGCCTTCAAGCTCTACGACACCTACGGCTTCCCGCTCGACCTGACGCAGGATGCGCTGCGCGAGCGCGGCCGAGAGGTCGACACCGCGGGCTTCGACAGTGCCATGGCCGAGCAGAAGGCCAAGGCGCGCGCGGCCTGGTCGGGGTCGGGCGAATCCGCCGACCTCGCGATCTGGTTCGACATCGCCGAGGCACACGGCGCGACCGATTTCCTGGGCTACGACACGGAAACCGCCGAGGGCCAGATGCTGGCGCTGGTCAGGGACGGCGAGACGGTCGAGGCGCTGGAGGCCGGGGAAGAGGGCTGGATCGTGCTGAACCAGACGCCCTTCTACGGCGAGGCGGGCGGCCAGGTGGGCGACACCGGCTGGCTGCGCCGGCTGGACGACGAGGACGACATCGCCGAGGTCAGCGACACCCAGCGTATGGGCGGCGGCAAGGTCTTTGCCCACCGGGTCAAGATCACCTCGGGCCGCTTCACCAAGGGCGAGGCGGTGGCGCTCGAGGTCGACCACAGGCGGCGCGCGACGATCCGCGCCAACCACTCGGCCACGCACCTGCTGCACGAGGCGCTGCGTCGCGCGCTTGGCGATCACGTCGCGCAGCGCGGCTCGCTCAACGCGCCGGACCGGCTGCGCTTCGACTTCAGCCATGCCAAGGCGCTGACGGGCGAGGAACGCGCGCAGGTCGAGCGCGAGGTCAACGCCTACATCCGGCAGAACAGCCCGGTGGTGACGCGGATCATGACGCCCGACGACGCCCGCGAGATCGGCGCGCAGGCGCTTTTCGGCGAGAAATACGGCGACGAGGTGCGCGTGGTCTCGATGGGCTCGCAGCATGGCTCGGGCAAGGGGACCGACGGGGCGACCTACTCGATCGAGCTCTGCGGCGGCACGCACGTGGCTCACACGGGCGAGATCGGGACCTTCGTGCTGACCTCCGAGACCGCCTCCTCGGCGGGCGTGCGGCGGATCGAGGCGCTGACCGGCGAGGCCGCCATGGCCGAGCTGCGCTCGCGTGACGCGGCCCTCGGCGAGATCGAGACGCTGCTCAAGGCGCATGGCCCCGACGCGGTGGCCCGCGTGGCCTCGCTGCTCGACGAGCGGCGCTCGCTCGGCAACGAGGTGGCGCAGCTGCGCCGGGATCTGGCCATGGCCGGCGGCCCGGGGCAGGGCGGCGGCGAGGCGCGCGAGGTGAACGGCGTCACGTTCCACGGCCAGGTGCTGGGCGGGGTGTCGGGCAAGGACCTGCCGCCGCTCATCGACGAGCACAAGGCGCGGCTGGGCTCGGGCGCGGTGCTGCTGATCGCGGACACCGGCGGCAAGGTCGCCGTGGCGGCCGGCGTGACCGAGGACCTTACGGCCAAGGTCTCGGCGGTGGACCTGGTCAAGGCGGCGGTGGCGGCCATGGGCGGCAAGGGCGGCGGCGGCCGTCCCGACATGGCCCAGGGCGGCGCCAAGGACGCGACGCAGGCCGAGGACGCGATCAAGGCGGCGGAAGCCGTGCTGGCGGGCTGAGCCCATGACCTCCTACCTGATCGCCCGCGTCGAGGTTACCGACCCCGAGGACTACAAGGCCTACGCCAGCCGCACGGTCGAGACGGCGGCGCCTTTCGGCGGACGCTTCCTCGCCAAGGGCGGGCCGCAGCTGGTGCTCGAGGGCAATGCGCCTTCGCGCCACGTCATCATCGAGTTCCCCGACCGCGCGAGTGCCGAGGCCTGGTACAACTCGCCGGAATACCAGGGGATTCTCCCCATCGCGCAGCGCGCCAGCACGCGCGACATCGTCATCGTCGAAGGAGCCTGAGATGCCCGCCCTCTGGATCGCCCATGTCACCGTCACCGACGAGGAGGCCTATGGCCGCTACGCGAAACTCGCGGGCCCGGCCATCGCCAAGTACGGCGGCGCCTTCGTCGCGCGCGGCGGCCGCTACGTGCAGCTCGAGGGCAAGGAGCGCGCGCGCAACGTCGTGGCGCAGTTCCCCTCGGTCGAGGCGGCGGAGGAATGCTACCGCTCGCCCGAGTACCAGGAGGCGATGAGCCACGCGCGCGGCGCCGCCGAGCGCGAGCTGGTGATCGTCGAGACCACCGAGTGACCGGCGCGCCCCCGCGCGGGGCGGCTCAGGGATGCGATGCGCCGAAGGCGATGCGGCCGTCGGCGACCATGCGCGTGTAGGCGCAGGGGTCCTCGCGCTGGTTGAGATGCGCCCAGGCGCTCTGCGCAAAGCGGTCGGGGGCGAACATCAGCATGATGTCGTTGACCGCGTCATGCGTGACCCGCGTGTCCATCGGAATACCGGCCTCGACCGCCGCCCGGTCGGCCTCGGGCAGGCTGGCGATCTGGCTGGTATAGGCGAGGTATTCGCTCTCCGCGAGACAGCTGTCGAAGGGGCAGGGCACGGCGTCGTAGGCGGCATGGGCCAGCTCGTGCACGACGATGCTGTCGAAGTAGGTCGCATCGGTGAGCGGCGCAAAGAGACTGTCGGGCCGCCGGACGCGCGCCAGCCCCTCCGGCGAGAGCACTTCGACCAGGTCCTCTCCGCAGTGGTAGAGCCCCATGCAGTCGCTCTCGAAGGACTCCACCACCGAGATCCGCACCGGCCGCGCGATGGGCAGCCCGCAGGCCGCCAGCTCGGGCACCGCCGCCTCGGCCACCTTGCAGATGCGCGCGCTCAGCGCCGCGTCGGGCGCGCTCACGCGGAACAGCCCGCCGGGGCAGACCTCCTCCGCCACGACCGGCGAAGCCAGACAGATCGCGAAAAGAACCCACCGCATGTCGGGCAGGATAGCAGGGCCGCGCCACCGCGCGAACAGGCAATGCGCCCCTGGCATCTTCTGGCTGCAAATATCCCGGGGGACTGCGGCGCAGCCGCAGCGGGGGCAGCGCCCCCGACGGGCCCGCAAGGGCCCGCGAGGACCACGATCCGCGCCGGAGCGGCGCCCCGGGGGACCTGCGGCGGCCCTGGCCGCAGGATGAGGGCAGCGCCCCCATGCCCCGCCAGTGCGGCGGGCGCGCCCGGGAGGGATCAGGGCTGCTTGGCCATCCGCTTGCGCTCGTGCGGGTCGAGGTAGCGCTTGCGCAGGCGCACCGCGTTGGGGGTGACCTCGACCAGCTCGTCGTCGTTGATGTAGGCGATGGCCTCTTCCAGCGAAAGCACCGTCGGCGGGGTCAGCCGCACCGCGTCGTCCGAGCCCGAGGCGCGCACGTTGGTCAGCTTCTTGCCCTTGAGCGGGTTCACCTCGAGATCGTTCTCGCGGCTGTGCTCGCCGATGATCATGCCGCCGTAGACCTTTTCCTGCGCGCCGATGAACATCTTGCCGCGCTCCTCGAGGTTCCACAGGGCAAAGGCCACGGCCTCGCCGTCCTCCATCGAGATCAGCACGCCCGCGCGGCGGCCGGGAATCGCGCCCTTGTGGGGCGTCCAGCCGTGGAACACGCGGTTCATCACGCCGGTGCCGCGCGTATCGGTCAGGAACTCGCCGTGGTAGCCGATCAGGCCGCGCGCGGGCACGTGGGCCACGATGCGGGTCTTGCCGGTGCCGGCGGGCTTCATCTCGACCAGCTCGCCGCGGCGGTGGCCGGTCAGCTTCTCGATCACCGCGCCCGAGTAGTCCTCGTCGACGTCGATGGTGGCTTCCTCGACCGGCTCGAGCAGCTGGCCGTCCTCTTCCTTCATGATCACCTGCGGGCGCGAGATCGACAGCTCGAATCCCTCGCGGCGCATGTTCTCGATCAGCACGCCCATCTGCAGCTCGCCGCGGCCCGAGACCTCGAAGGCCTCGCCGCCGGGGGTGTCCTTGACGCGGATCGCGACGTTGGATTCGCTTTCCTTCATCAGGCGCTCGCGGATGACGCGGCTCTGCACCTTCTTGCCGTCGCGCCCGGCGAGCGGGCTGTCGTTGATGCCGAAGGTCACGGTGATGGTGGGCGGGTCGATCGGCAGCGCGGGCAGGGGCTCCTCGACTGCCAGCGCGCAGATCGTGTCGGCGACGGTGGCCTTCTGCATCCCCGCGAGCGTGACGATGTCGCCGGCCCGCGCCTCGTCGATGTCCTGGTAGGCGAGGCCGCGGAAGGCCTGGATCCGGCTCACGCGGAACTGCTCGACCTTCTGGCCCATGCGGCTGAGCGCCTGAACGGTGGCGCCGACCTTGAGCTTGCCGCTTTCGACGCGGCCCGTCAGGATCCGCCCCAGGAAGGGGTCGGCCGAGAGCGTGGTCGCCAGCATGCGGAAGTCGTCGTCCTCGTGCGCGACCTGCTTGGGCGCGGGCACGTGGTCGACGATCAGCTTGAAGAGCGCCGAGAGGTCCTTGCGCGGCCCGTCGAGCTCGTGATCGGCCCAGCCCGAGCGGCCCGAGGCATACATGTGCGGGAAGTCGAGCTGGTCCTCGTCCGCATCCAGCGCGCCGAAGAGGTCGAAGACCTCGTCGAGGGCCCGGTCGGGCTCGGCGTCGGGCTTGTCGACCTTGTTCAGCACCACGATGGGCCGCAGGCCGAGCGCCAGCGCCTTCGAGGTCACGAACTTGGTTTGCGGCATCGGTCCCTCGGCCGCGTCCACCAGCAGCACCACGCCGTCGACCATCGACAGGATGCGTTCCACCTCGGCGCCGAAGTCGGCGTGGCCGGGGGTGTCGACGATGTTGATGCGGGTATTCTTCCACTCCACGCTGGTCGCCTTGGCGAGGATGGTGATGCCGCGCTCGCGCTCGAGGTCGTTGCTGTCCATCGCGCGTTCGGCGACCGCCTGGTTCTCGCGGAACGCGCCGGACTGCTTGAGCAGTTCGTCCACCAGCGTCGTCTTGCCGTGGTCCACGTGAGCGATGATCGCAATATTGCGAAGGTCCATGTCTAAGCCTTTCGGGTGTTCGCGCGCGGCCTATCCGCAGCGGGGCGGAAAAGCCAGCCCTAATGCGGTCCGGTTCGGGAAAACAGGTGAATGACGAGGATCCCGGCGAGGATCATCGTCATTCCGAGCATCGCGGGCCAGTCGAGCCGCTGCCCGAAGGCGAGCCGGCCGATCACGGCGATGAAGACGATGCCGAGCCCCGACCAGATCGCGTAGGCGATGCCGACGGGAAAGCTGCGCAGCGCGAGCGAGAGCAGCCAGAAGGCGGCGGCATAGGCCACGACGGTGATCGCGGCGGGCAGGGGCCGGGTGAACTGCTGGCTGGCCTGAAGCGCGGTGGTGCCGATGGTCTCGGCCAGCACGGCAAGGGCGAGCGTGAGATAGGGCATGGGCGCGGCTCCTTCGGGGATGCCCCTCCCTGCCACGGCGCGGGCGCGGTGGCGAGTCGGCGGCGATTTTCCGGGCCGGTCTTAACCCGGCGTGAGGGATTGGGCCCTAGGGTCTGCCTCGCAGGCGCCCGGTGCGCGAATGGAGATACCCGATGACCCGACCGAGACTGACCTCACAGACCGTCCCCCGCGTGCTCGCGGCCGCCCTTGTGGCGTGTTTCGCCGCGCCCGGCCTCGCGATGGATGCGAAACCGGCGATGAGCGCCTTCCTGGAAAGCGAGGTGCTGCCCTGGACCGGCAGCGAGGTGCTGATCGCGGCGATCGAGGCGCACAACGCGGAAACCGCGCAGCTGACCGGGTCCGAGATCGCGGCGCTCGATGCGGCCTGGCAGTCCGAGCTGGGCGCGGCCGAACGTCCGACCATCGCGCCGGTCATCGACAACGCCGCCGCCACCTTCCTGCGCGAGCGGGTCTCGGCCGCCGGCGGCGCCATCACGGAGATCTTCGTGATGGACGCGCGCGGGCTCAACGTGGCGGCCTCGGCGCTGACCTCGGACTATTGGCAGGGCGACGAGGCGAAGTTCACCGAGACCTTCGGCAAGGGCCCGGAGGCCGTGCATTTCGGCGAGGTGGAGTTCGACGAATCGAGCCAGACCTACCAGGGGCAGATCTCGGTCACGCTGGTCGATCCCGAGAGCGGCGAGGCCATCGGCGCGATGACCGTCGGCGTCAACGCCGAATACCTGATGTAATCCCGGAGGTCCGAACATGTCCGCCCTGCGCAGCCTTTTCGAGTCCGTCTTCCTGCGGGCGGCCGCCCTGCTGGCGGTCTCGACCCTCGTCGTGGCCGGTATCATGGCCTGGCAATCCTCGACGCTGATCGGAGACGTGGCGCGCCAGGGCGTTCTGCGCCTTGCCGGGAAAAGCGTCTCGGTCGAGGCCGAGGCCCTGGTCGATCACATGCGCTTCAACGCGGCCGAGCGCATCGCGGCGCAGGTCGAGATCGGGCTGCGCGCCGGGGGCGACGATCTGAATGCCATCGTGGTCGTGGGCGCCGACGGGGCGATGCAGGCCGAGGCCGGCGATACGGCGGCGACGGGCGCGGAGCTCGCCGGGCTCGCCGGGCGCGCGCTGTCGGAGCGGGGCGTGGCCACGGAGCGCGGCGGCCTGTGGATCGCGGCCCCGGTCTGGCGCGAGGGCATGGCGGCGCCGGTGGGCGCCGTCGCCATGGCCTGGAGTGACGCGGCGGCGCTGGCGCGCGTC
>NZ_KE557276.1:370163-379294 GCF_000442255.1 Salipiger mucosus DSM 16094
TGCGGCGCCAGATCGCCCGCCCGCTGGCGCGGCTGGGCGAGACCATGGAGGCGGTGGCCGAGGGCGACTACGAGGCCGAGGTCCCGATGCGCGAGCGGGCCGACGAGTTCGGCCGCATCGCGGGTCACCTGTCGCATCTGACGGGGGCGCTGCGCGACGGCCGCGCGGCCGAGGCGGCGCGCGGCCGCGCCCACGAGGCGCAGGCCCGCGTGGTGCGCCACCTGACCGAGGGGCTCGACGCGCTGGCCAGCGGAACGCTGACACATGCCATCTCGGACAGCTTTCCGGACGAATACGAGACGCTGCGCGCCAACTACAACCGCGCGGTCGAGAGCCTGCACGGCGCCATGGTCGAGGTGGGCGCCGGGGCCGCCAACATCCGCAGCAGCGCCGAGGAGATCGCGCGCGGCTCGGACGACCTGTCGCGCCGGACCGAGACCCAGGCCGCCACGCTGGAGCAGACGGCGGCGGCGCTCGAGCAACTGCTGGGCAGCGTGCGCGAGGCCGCCGACAAGGCGCAGCAGGCGCGCGGGCGGGTCGAGGCGGCCTCGGACCTGGCCGACCGCAACGGCGCGGTGATGCGCCAGGCGGTCGAGGCCATGGGCGGGATCGAGCGCAGCTCGGGCCAGATCTCGGAAATCATCGGCGTGATCGACGACATCGCCTTCCAGACCAACCTGCTGGCGCTCAACGCGGGCGTCGAGGCGGCCCGCGCCGGCGCCTCGGGCAAGGGGTTCGCCGTGGTCGCTTCCGAGGTGCGGGCGCTGGCGCAGCGCAGCTCCGAGGCGGCGCAGCAGATCAAGGCGCTGATCAGCGGCTCGGCCGACCAGGTCAAGGATGGCGTGCAGCTGGTGGAACGCGCGGGCGCGGCGCTCGACGACGTGGTCGCCACGGTGCGCGAGGTCTCCGGGCTCGTGAGCGCGATCGCCGAGGTCTCGGCGGAGCAGGCGCAGGGGCTCAACGAGATCAACACGGGCGTGTCGAACCTCGACCGCGTCACGCAGCAGAACGCGGCCATGGTCGAGCAGACCACCGCCGCCTCGCACATGCTGCGGTCCGACTCCGGTGCCCTGTCGCAGCTGATGGAGCAGTTCGAGACCGAGAACCGGGGCACCGGCGAGGCGCGAGATGCCGCCTGAGGGGTGCGACCTTCGGGAATGGGCCGCATGGCCGGCAACCGGGGTCGCCGGAGCGCGGCAGACCGTCCGTGCCGCCCGCGTTTCGCCATCCCGCGGGGCCGGCCAGCCGTGGGCCGAGCCGAGGTGCCTGTGGCCCGAAGGCGGCGTGGCGGGCGGAAAACAGTCCTCTCGGGTGCCCATGCTGGTGGCCTGTCCGGATAGGCCGACAGGTGTCAGAGTGTTTCGCACGATTTGTCCTTGCGGCCGGCGCTGAACCAGCACCGTGCCAAGGCCCGGCGAGGCATTGTGTCGGAGGATGACCCGGACAGGAGCGTGCCAGGACGCCGGACAGGCGCCGACATCCGGGGCGCTTGCGGCGGGTGCGATGCCGGCCACCCCAAGAGGGAGCCATGCCAGACCTTCAAAGCCGGTCCGAAGCGCGCGGTGGCGGCGCCCCGGTCCGGGGCCGGAGCGAGTGTCGGCGGCCCGGGGGACCGGGGCGGAGCCCCGGCTCGGATCAAACCTTTGTTATCCATTGCAGGTGGACATCGGAGCACATGTCTGGACGGCGCCGTTGCGGAAGGTTCGCCGCGCTTCAAGGGCGGCTCGGCCGGGCTGTCTTCGTGCCATCCCTCGCGCGATCGGGACGGGACCGTGGGCCCGGCACGGGGGCGGGTCAGGGGCGGCCCTGACGCAGGGCGGACCGGAGGGCCCGTCGCGTTTCGGGCCCGCTCACGCTGGACCGGAGAGGCCGGCGCGGTCGGCCGCGGGCTCGCCCCGAGGGAGGCCGCAGGGGAGCGGGAGGGCAACAGGGGTCCGGCCGTCGATCGGCACCGAACCGGGGCGCGAGGGCCGCGGCATCCGGCCCGCCTCGGGGTGGATGCGCGCAACGCGTGCAGCCGGTGCGGCGGGGCGGAGACCGGGGGCTGCCGGCACGGAACCCGGTTGATGTTCCGGGCCAAGTCGCAAATAACTGTTCCCTGATCATTTCGCGATTTCGACGAAACGGACCAGGGCAGGACATGGGCGACGGACAGAACCTACTTATCATCATCGCGCTACTTCCCTTTGTCGGCGCGCTGGTGCCCGGCCTCATGATCCGCGCAGGCCGAACGGCCTGCGCCACCTTCACGGCGATCCCGACCATCCTCGCGCTGGTCATGCTGGGGCTGCTTGCCCCCGACGTCATGCGCGGCGAGGTCGTGCAGGCGCAGGTCGCGTGGCTGCCGCAGCTGGGGCTCTCGGCCTCGTTCTTCCTCGACGGGCTGGGCCTGCTCTTCGCCGGCATGATCCTGGGGATGGGCCTGCTCATCACGCTTTACGCGCGCTACTACCTGTCGGGCGACGACCCGATGGGGCAGTTCTACACCTACCTGCTGCTCTTCCAGGGCGCGATGCTGGGCATCGTGATCTCGGACAACATCCTGCTTCTGCTGGTGTTCTGGGAGCTGACGAGCCTCTCGTCCTTCCTGCTCATCGGCTACTGGAAGCACCTGCCCGAAGGCCGGCAGGGTGCGCGCATGGCGCTGGCGGTGACCGGCGCGGGCGGGCTCGCGATGATCGGCGGCATGCTGATCCTGGGCAACATCGCGGGCAGCTACCAGCTGACCGACATCCTGCAGGCGGGCGAGGCGATCAAGGCCTCGGAGTGGTACCTGCCGGCGCTGATCCTGATCCTGCTGGGCGCCTTCACCAAGTCCGCGCAGTTCCCCTTCCACTTCTGGCTGCCGCACGCCATGGCCGCGCCGACGCCGGTCTCGGCCTACCTGCACTCGGCCACGATGGTGAAGGCGGGCGTCTTCCTGATGGCGCGCATGTGGCCGGCACTGGCCGGGACCGAGGCCTGGTTCTACGCGGTGGCCTCCATCGGGCTCATCACCATGGTGCTGGGCGCGGTGATCGCGCTCTTCAAGGACGACCTCAAGGCGCTGCTGGCCTTCTCGACCGTGAGCCACCTCGGGCTGCTGACCATGCTGCTGGGCTTCGGCACCGAGGCCGCCGCCATCGCCGCGGTCTTCCATGTCATCAACCACCTGACCTTCAAGGCCGCGCTCTTCATGACCGCGGGCATCGTCGACCACGAGACCCACACCCGCGACATCAAGCGGCTGGGCGGGCTGGCGAAGCTCATGCCGGTGACGGCGGTGATCGGCACGGTCGCGGCGCTGTCGATGGCGGGCATCCCGCTCTTCAACGGGTTCCTGTCGAAGGAGATGATGCTCGAGGAAGCCAGCCATACCTACTGGTACGAGAACCCCTGGATCGTGCCCGCGCTGGCGACGCTGGGCGCGCTCTTCTCGGTGGCCTACAGCCTGCGCTTCATCTTCCACGTCTTTGCCGGGCCGGTGCGCGACGACTACCCGCATCACCCGCACGATCCGCCCGCGGGCATGTATGCCGCGCCCGCGCTGCTGGCGGTGCTGGTGGTGCTGATCGGGGTCATGCCCTTCCTCGCCGAGCCGCTGGTGACCGTCGCCGCGAGCGCGGTGACCGGGGCCGAGTTGCACCCGCACCTGAAGATCTGGCACGGCGTCACGCCCGCGCTCTACATGTCGATGGCGGCCATCGCGGGCGGCGTGGTACTGCTGCTGCTGCATCGTCCGCTCGACCGCGCCTGGATCGCCGCGCCGCGGCCCGAGGCCAAGGTCATCTTCGACGGGCTGGTCGCCCGCGCCGCCGGTGCCTCGCGCTGGCTGAGCGAGGTGAGCCACAACGGCGCGATCAGCCGTTACCTCGCGATCTTCCTCGCGGCCTCGGTGGCGCTCGGGTTCGCCGCATGGAGCGGCGGGGCGTTGGCGCGCAGACCCGCGAGATGACGCCGCTGCCGCCGCTGGCGGGGGTCGCCTGGCTGATGCTCATGGTGGCGACGGGGGCGGTCGTGGTGATGCACCGCAACCGCTTCCGCGCGCTGGTGCTGATCGGGATCATCGGCCTGATGATCTCCTCGGGCTTCGTCTACCTCTCGGCGCCGGACCTCGCGCTGACGCAGATCTCGGTCGAGACGGTGACGATCATGCTGCTGCTGCTGGCGCTGCACTACCTGCCCAAGACCACGCCGCGCGAGAGCTCGGCCGGGCTGCGGCTGCGGGACGGCGCGATCGCGCTGGCCTCGGGCGTGGGGGTCGCGGCGCTGAGCTATGCCTTCATGCTGCGCGACGGCAGCACGATCTCGGACTACCACCTGGCCAATTCCTACAAGGGCGGGGGCGGCACCAACGTGGTGAACGTGATCCTCGTCGACTTCCGGGGCTACGACACCTACGGCGAGATCATCGTGCTGGGGATCGCGGGCCTGATCATCTACGCGTTGATGGAGACCCTGCTGAAGGGGCCGGCCGGCCAGCGCCTGCGCAACACCGACTACAGCCGCGACCGTTCGCGCGACCGGCACCCGCTGATGATGGTGGTCGCGACCCGGGTGATGATGCCCATCGCGGTCATGGTCGGCGTCTACATCTTCCTGCGCGGCCACAACCAGCCGGGCGGCGGGTTCGTCGCGGGGCTGGTGATCTCGATCGCGCTGCTGATGCAGTACATGGCCTCGGGCTTTGCCTGGACGCAGGCGCGCAAGAAGATCGAGTATCACGCCATGATCGGCTGGGGCGTGGTCATCGCGGGGCTCACCGGCGCGGGCGCCTGGCTTGCGGGGGTGCCCTTCCTGACCAGCGCCTTCGGCTACGTGCACATCCCGCCGATCGAGGAATTCGAGCTGGCGACGGCGGCGATCTTCGACCTGGGCGTCTTCCTGACCGTGCTGGGCGCGGTGATGCTGATGCTCTACAGCCTGTCGCGCATCGCGCGCTACTCGGGCGAGAGCGTGAACGTCGACCCGATGGACTATGACCCGGCCGACCGGGTGACCGATACCGAGAAAGGAGGCGCGTGATGGAGCTCCTCGTCGCAACCGCCATCGGCGCGCTGACCGCCGGTGGCGTCTACCTGATCCTGCGCCTGCGCGCCTTTCCCGTCATCATCGGGCTGGCGCTGCTGTCCTACGCGGTGAACGTCTTCATCTTCTCGTCGGGCCGGCTGGCGATCAACCTGCCGCCGATCCTGGCGAAATACGGCGACGCCAGCTACACCGACCCGCTGCCGCAGGCGCTGGTGCTGACGGCCATCGTGATCTCGTTCGGGATGACGGCGGTGCTGGTCATGGTGGCGCTGGGATCGTACCTCGAGACCGGCACCGACGAGGTCGACATCCACCCCGCCGGACATGACGCGAGCAACGAGGACGCCGCCCAATGAACCACTGGATCATCGCGCCCGTCATCCTGCCCGCGCTGCTGGCCCCGCTGATCGGTTACGTCATGCGGCACGACATGCCGCTGAGCCGGGTCTTCTCGATGGCCGGCACGGTGGCGCTGGTCGCCATCGCGCTGGGGCTCTTCGGGATCGCCGCCGACGGCACGACCCATGTCTACCGGCTGGGCGACTGGCCGGCGCCCTTCGGCATCGTGCTGGTGCTCGACCGGCTTTCGGCGCTCATGGTGCTGCTGACCTCGGTGCTGGCGCTGATCGTGCTGATGCATGCCATCGCCACAGGCTGGGACGCCCGCGGGCGGCATTTCCACGCGCTGTTCCAGTTCCAGCTCATGGGGATCTGCGGCGCCTTCCTGACCGGCGACATCTTCAACCTCTTCGTCTTCTTCGAGGTCCTGCTCATCGCCTCCTACGGGCTGATGATCCACGCGGGCGGACGCGCGCGGATGCGGGCGGGCCTGCAGTACGTGGTGATCAACCTCGCCGGCTCGACGCTGTTCCTGTTCGCGCTCGGCACGCTCTACGCGGGGACGGGCACGCTGAACATCGCGGACCTCGCGGTGCGGCTGGCCGAGATCCCCGAGAGCGAGTCGGCCATCGTGCGCGTCGCGGCCATGCTGCTGATGATCGTCTTCGCGGTGAAGGCGGCGCTGTTCCCGGTGCAGTTCTGGCTGCCGGGCACCTATGCCAACGCGCCCGCGCCGGTGGCGGCGCTCTTCGCGATCATGACCAAGGTGGGCGCCTACGCGATCATCCGCGTGCACACCATCGTCTTCGGCCCGGACATCGCCGCGACCGAGGGGATGTCGGGCCTCTGGCTCTTTCCGGCGGCCATCGTGACCATCGCGGTCGGGGCCTTCGGCGTGCTGGGCGCGCGGCGGCTGATGCCGCTGATCGCCTTCTCGGTGCTGGGCTCGATGGGCACGCTGATGATCGCGGTCTCGGCCTTCACGCCCGAGGCGACGACAGCGGCGCTCTATTACCTCGTGCATTCGACCTTTGCCGCGGCGGCGCTGTTCCTGATGGCGGATCTCGTCATCACGCGGCGCGAGGACGACGTGCTGTCCGGCATGCCGCCGACGGTGCAGAACGGGCTCTTCGCGGCGCTGTTCTTTGCCGCGGCCATCGGCATGGCGGGGATGCCGCCGCTTAGCGGGTTTCTGGGCAAGCTGTTGGTGCTGGACGCGCTGCGCGCCCCGGGCGAGATCGGCTGGGCCTGGACGGCGGTGCTGGCGGGCTCGCTGCTGACCATCGTGGGCTTTGCCCGCGCGGGCAGCACGCTGTTCTGGAAGTCGACCGCCGTGGCGATCCCCGAGCCGGGACCCGAAGAGGTGCCCGCGCCCGAGGAGGGTCCGCACGAGAAGACGCCCTCCATCGCGCATCACGCGCCGGTGACGGCGATGGAGGCCGCGCCGAGCATGGCCGCCCTTGCGGCGCTGGCCGCGCTGGCGGCGCTGGCGGGCCCGGCGGCGAGCTACTTCGAGGCGACCTCGGCGCAGCTCTTCGACCGGAGCAGCTATGTCGACAGCGTGCTGACCGAGGACCCGGCGGCGCTGCTCGAGGCTGTGAAGGCCGATGACGGGCACGGCTCGGAAGAGGGCGGCTCGGACGGGGACGGAGAGCCCACGGGCGACGGCGAATACGGCGTGGACGACCACGGAGAACCCGTGGGCGACGCGGCGACGGAAGAGGGACACTGAGCCATGCTGAAACGTCTCGCACCCCATCCGCTTCTGAGCCTGACGCTGGTGCTGGTCTGGTTCGGGCTGGTCAACAAGTTCACGCTGGGGAACCTGATCCTGGGCGGTTTCCTGGGGCTGGTGATCCCGATGGTGACGGCGGCCTACTGGCCGAACCGGCCCGGCGTCTCGCGGCCCTTCAAGGTGATCGAATACGCGCTGATCGTCCTGTGGGACATCTGCAAGGCCAACGTCGAGGTGGCGCTGATCATCCTGTTCAAGCCGAACGCGAAGATCCGCTCGCACTGGATCAACGTGCCGCTCGAGCTGACCTCGGCCGAGGCGATCACCACGCTGGCTGGCACCATCACGCTGACGCCGGGCACCGTCTCGGCGACGCTGGCGGCCGACGGGGGCAACATCCTCGTGCACTGCCTGCACACCGACGATCCCGACGGGGTGCGCGACGACATCAAGTCGCGTTACGAACGGCGGCTGAAGGAGATTTTCGAATGATCCACGCGGCGCTCGTCTTTGCCTTCGCCTGCTACGGCCTGGCGCTTCTGTTCAACCTCTGGCGCATCGTCATGGGCCCCGAGGATGCCGACCGCATCCTTGCGCTGGACACCATGGTGATCAACGCCATCGCGATCATCATCCTCTACGGCATCTGGCAGGGGACGGCGATCTACTACGAGGCCTCGATGCTGATCGCCATGCTGGGCTTCGTGTCGACGGTGGCCTACTGCCGCTACCTGCTGCGCGGCGACATCATCGAGTGAGGAGGCGGACATGGACCAGTTGATCGAGATCGGAATCACCTTCTTCCTCGTCGTGAGCGGCATCTTCGGGCTGGCCGGCTCCTTCGGGCTGGTGAAGCTGCGCGAGACCATGCAGCGCCTGCACGGGCCGACCAAGGCGACCACGCTGGGCGTGGGCGGGGTGCTGATCGCCTCGATGCTCTACTTCGGGCTGGTGAAGGGCACGCTCTCGTTTCACGAGCTGCTCATCACCCTGTTCCTGCTCCTGACCGCGCCGATCACCGCGAACTTCATCGCCAAGACCTACATGGCGCGGCACGTGAAGGTCGATGATCTGCCCGGCACCGACCGCCGTTGCGGCTGGTCGGTCTACGACGACCCGCCGCAGCAGCCGCCGGCGGAGTGACCCCCGGCGTGCCGGCCCGTCAGCCGACGGGCTCGGCGGGGGCGAGCTGCAGCGTGCGGCCGCCAAGCGCGCGGAAGGCGCGCTGGCGGCAGGTCAGCACGAGGATCTGCAGATCGTCCGCCTGGCGGTGGAGCGCGTCGAACATCCGCTCGATGCGGTCGTCGTCGGTGAAGACCAGCGCGTCGTCGAGGATCACCGGCGCCGGGCGCCCGGCCGAGCTGAGCATCCGCGCGAAGGCGAGCCGGACCATCAGCGCAAGCTGCTCCTGCGTGCCGCCGGAAAGGATCTCGATGGGTTCCTCCTGCCCGTCGCGGATGAGCGCGCGCGGCAGCAGGGTTTCCTCTCCCCAGAGCAGCTCGGCCTCGGGCCAGAGCAGTTGCAGCAGCGGCTTCAGCTCGGTCGCGACCGGGGTGAAGTAGCGCTCGCGCGCCTGGCTGCGGGCGGCGTCGAGCGCCGACTCCAGCCGTTTCAGCACCGCGACCTCGTGCTCGATCCGCGCGAGGCGGGCCTCGGCGACCGCGAGATCCTGACGTGTTTCCTCCAGCCGTTCCTCGACCGCCTCGCCGGACTGGCGCGCGATGCGTTCGTCGAGCGTGGCGAGTTGCGGGCGCAGGCGGGCGACGGTCTCGCGGGCCTGGGCGTCGACGGAGTCGTGCCGCTTGGCGGCGGCGCGGGCCATCTCGAGGTCGGGCGCGGTGCGGCGGCGCTCCTCGAGCAGCGTCTCGGCGGCGCGCAGGGCCTCGGCGGCCTGGGCGACCTCCTTCGCAAGCGCGTCCTCGTCGGTGGTGCCGAGCCGTTCCAGCGCCTCGGTCGCGCGGGCCAGCCGGTCGCGCGCGGAGGTCAGCGCGCCATCGGCGCGGGTGGCCTCGGCGCGGGCATCGGCGTGCCGTTCGGCGGCCGTATC
>NZ_KE557277.1:0-88220 GCF_000442255.1 Salipiger mucosus DSM 16094
CCGCCTCATCTCCGGCGCCCTCATCGGCCGGCAGGACAAGCTTGCCGTCCTTCGCCATGCGCCGCCACGCCGACAGCTGGTTCGGCTGGATACCGAACCGCGTTGCAACATCGTTCACCGTCATTCCCGGCTGGAGCGTCTCGGCGACTGCCTGCGCCTTCGCCTCATCCGGCCAGCGCCGGTGTCCGGACGCGTAGATCTCCACACCGAGCGATCTGAGAAACGCATTTGTAGCGCACATTGCGAACCGCACTCCCTAACTCACGATAAGGATGCTCTCGCATTCGCCGAAACATCGCGGAAGGTGACCGCGGGACAGCGCTTACATCCGTTTCTGGCTTGCGACAACGCCAGCTCTGCCGGAACCCGCAGCCAAGGCAGCACGGGCGAAAGCAGGGGAGCGCTACGAGGCGTTTATCTCGGCTCTCGGTCGGCGCCTGGCCCAGGGGCCGAAGCTGCGGCAGGAGGTGTCGGAGGATGTGGATGAGGTCGGTGCGTGAGTCCAAAGTGGCTTTCCATACGCACGCTTGGACGAACCGGTGCTCCACAAGTGCAAAAGGCATATGGCTTCATGGATCCGAGGGATTTATAGCCGTGAGGTAGCCAACTTGTAACTGGCGAAGCAGAAAAACACTCCCAGACCAGCCTCGATCCAACGGCGGGCGGCATTGAAGATTCTGACAACTGGCTGTGTCGAGAACGCGAGGGCGTAGGTGAGATGCCCGGTTAGAGAGATGAGGAATGTGCCAGCGACTATCACCCCACCGATCCACCAAGGGGAGTTGGCATCGAGGCCGAGTGATATTGTTGCGGTCCAGGTGAGCGCTGCTTTGGGGTTTGTCATCTGGATCAACAAGCCGCGGCGAACATAGTCAAAATTGTTGTTCGAGCCAGCAAGGGGCTTCGCGGTGATTTCGCCCACAGATAGAGCGGAACGGAAAGACTTAATTGCAAGCCAAAGAAGATAGCCTGCCCCGATGAATTTGATCAACGTCATAAGAGATGCGTAGGCAATCAGAAGCGTCGTCAGTCCCGCCCACGCAAGAACACCCCATAGAAATGAACCTGATGCGATACCAATGGCAAGTGACCGGCCTTGGTCACGCCCGACAGTCATGGACGTGCCGATGATAGAGAGAATATTTGGACCTGGGCTGAACATCCCAAGCACGAACACGCCGTAGGCAAGCAGTATGCCGTGCCATGAATGGGACAGTGCTTCAATCATCTACGTTTCTCCAAGTCTGCGTCATCATTGCAAGTATCTAGCCTCTTGATAGCGCTTAAGTCTTGTTCGACATAGAGGCTAGATCACAAGCTGGCCAATCAACGGTACAATCAACGAAACCTATCGTATGGCATAATTCAGGGGGTCTAGAAGCGAGATGGCGCGGTTGACCACGGAACCGCTGAAGGAATTCCTGCCGCGGTTAATGCCTGTGTTGCCATATGCCGACGCATTCCGAATCACCATGTTTGAACGGCTCGGCGCACGGCCACACCTTCCACGGCATTGAGTTTCCCTATTATCCACGAGAAAAAGCAAGACGCGCCTCAAACTTGCGTTCGAGGGCTTTTTGGACATTGCGGACCTCAGACAATCCCGTGCTTCTTCAGCAGTTCCTGTTCGTCGCCAGATACCCAACCAAAGACTTTCGCGGTGCCGTTCAAGACTTGAACGAGATAGTGGACATCGAAGTCGATGTCTGTCTCGGGCAAATCGTCTCGGGAATAGGTTGCGGTCCAGGAGACGCGGGCCACGCAATGAAGGTCGTCTATTGGAGACAGCCGAATATCGCGTTTTCGCATCTGCCGAGTGCCGATTTCTCTATAGTTCTGATAACCTTGAATCATTGCTTGAACGAGTGTTTCGTCATTCTTCCCTGCCATAACACCGGCAGGAGTAGCCGCGATAAATTCAGAAGCGTAGAGTTCTGAGACCTCTTCCTTGTCGAAGTCGTCAGCCAGAGAACGCTTGAAGAATTCCTCGTATCTCTCGAACAGCTCATGCACTTCTTGTTCCACAGACTTGGTCCTCAACGGCAGAATGGTCCGGTGAACATCGCACCGATCGCGTCATCAAACAACGACTTCGAAGGGCTCTCAGCGGATCTTCGCAGTGACGGGGTCATGGCCACCGAAGGCCCCACGACGGTGTGCGTCTCATCTGCCGGCCGACGGCTCCGCAGAGCAGGCCTCGCATCTGATCCACAACCGGGATCGGCCTCCATACGGTCGTGGTTTTTGATGTTGAAAGGCCCGATGAAGACTTCCGCTTCCGCACTTTGTTCTCCGGAGTCCTGTGGTTCCACCGCCAGATGATCTCGTCCAGGTATCGCTGTAGGTGCTTCCGTCCGAGACGGTGATACACGCCGATCAGAGCGCGCTGGACGACCGCGTTCACGGCTTCGACTGTGTTGATATGCGCTCCGGTTTTCGTGTTGGCATACTGGCGCTTGTTGTGCTGGATCGTATGGTGACTTGCAAAAGCTGCCCCGATCTTTCCGTAGCTCGGGTTCTTATCGGTGATCAGCGCCGACGCCGGGTCAATCCAGCCCTCGATGATGGGCTTCATCGTTCGCCCTTGAGCATTCGGGATGAGCACGGCTCGAGCCTGTCCGTTTCGCGCCGCAGCAACGAGCACGATCGGTTTGCCTGTTCCTCGCCCCCGCTTGTTCTTGACGCCATGGCGGAACTTTGGCTTGCCACCGACGAAGGCCTCGTCGACCTCGACCACTCCCGACAGTCGACCGGCAATGCCCTGCCGATCATCCATCAACTCGCGGATTGCATGGCCAAGCTTCCAGGCGGTCTTCTGGTTCACGCCCAAAATGCGCGACATCACGACAGAAGATATGCCTTTGGAGGAGGTCAGCACGAGAAACATTGCGGCGATCCAGGTCCGGAGATGCAGCTTCGTCGCGTGGAGCGGCGTCTTGGTCGTGACGGTGAACTGGCTGCGGCATTCCTTTTCGATGCATTGATACAGACCGGGACGCACGGATACACCCCGCAACGGGCGCGAACTCAAGCTGCCGCAATGTGGACAAAACCGATCATCGCCCCAGATGGCGTTTTCAAGGAAGAGCCGCGCGTGACGTTCGGTCGGCATCTTCTTCCAGACATCGCGGACAGACTTCAGTTCGGTTATCATGTAGCAGCCTCGCTTTTGGGGGACCCAGAAGATTGGCTGATTTCTCCGAACCGGAAGCGACTACGTTATGGCGTAGCCTGGGCCTTTGCGAGGCAAGCAAGCAGAGCATTGCCGAATGCTCTGCTTTTTCTGGTGGATAATAGGGTTGAGTTTTTTTGAGGCGAGTTCAATTCCGCCGATCACCTGTCTTTACACGACACACTACGACGACCCTTGGAACCCTGTTGAGCCCTAGGCATTTTCGCCTTTCTTAATCGACCCCGATCCAGGGCGGCCTGTTGGAGGCGCCCGTAAGGGAACGGGGCCGGCATGGCGAAGTCCGATCAGAGACCAGAAGTGATCCGGAGAGGCGCGCGGATGCTGCGCACCGCGCTCGGGCCGGCGATCGCCGGGTTTCTGGACGACCCCATGACCGTCGAGGTGATGCTCAACCCCGATGGGCGGCTCTGGATCGACCGACTTTCCGAGGGTCTGGCCGACAGCGGCAAGACGCTCAGCGCAGCGGACGGCGAGCGTATCGTTCGACTGGTCGCGCACCATGTTGGCGTTGAAGTTCATGGCCTGTCTCCACGCGTCTCTGCGGAGCTCCCGGAAACCGGTGAGCGTTTCGAGGGGCTGCTTCCTCCCGTGGTAGCGGCTCCGGCCTTCGCCATTCGCAAGCCCGCTGTCGCCGTCTTCACACTCGAGGACTACGTCGAAGCCGGGATCATGAACTTGATGCAAGCCAAGGCGCTCCGCCAGGCGGTTGCGACCCGTGCCAATATCCTGGTGGCGGGGGGCACCTCGACCGGCAAGACCACGCTGACCAATGCGCTGCTCGCCGAAGTGGCCAAGACCTCCGATCGCGTCGTGATCATCGAGGACACCCGGGAACTGCAATGCGCCGCGCCGAACCTCGTGGCGATGCGCACCAAGGACGGTGTTGCCAGCCTGTCCGACCTGGTTCGCTCTTCGCTGCGTCTGCGCCCCGATCGTATTCCGATCGGTGAGGTGCGTGGCGCCGAGGCGCTTGACCTGCTCAAAGCCTGGGGCACCGGACATCCGGGCGGCATCGGCACCATCCATGCCGGTTCCGGGGGCGGTGCGCTGCGTCGTCTCGAACAACTCATCCAGGAAGCCGTCGTTACCGTGCCCCGCGCCATGATCGCGGAGACCATCGACCTCGTGGCGGTCCTGGCCGGGCGAGGGTCCGCGCGTCGTCTGGTCGAACTCGCCTGCGTCGAGGGCCTCGGGCCGGAGGGCGACTACCGGATTTCACCTGTCATTTCTGAACCCGCCATCCCTCACGAACCAGGAGATCCCAAATGATCCGTCACGCCCTGCGCATCCGCCAGCACATCGCCACCGCGGCCGCCGCCACCTATGTCAGCCTGTTCATCGCTCCGGCTGCGCATGCCTCCGGCTCTTCCATGCCCTGGGAAGCGCCTCTGCAATCCATCCTCGACTCCGTTGAAGGGCCGGTGGCCAAGATCGTGGCGGTGATCATCATCATCGTCACCGGTCTTACGCTGGCCTTCGGCGATACCGGCGGTGGCTTCCGGCGGCTGATCCAGATCGTCTTCGGGATTTCCATCGCCTTTGCGGCCTCGTCGTTCTTCCTCAGCTTCTTCAGCTTCGGTGGCGGGGCACTGATCTGATGTCGGTGAGTTTCGAGGCCCTCGACGCGGTGCCGGGGTTCAGCGTGCCGGTTCATCGCGCGCTGACCGAGCCGATCCTGCTCGGCGGCGCACCACGCTCGGTCGCCATTCTGAATGGCACGCTCGCAGGTGCGGTCGGCCTCGGGCTTCAGCTCTGGCTGGTCGGGATCCTGATCTGGGCCATCGGCCACATCGCAGCTGTCTGGGCGGCCAGGCGCGATCCGCTCTTCGTCGAGGTCGCGCGCCGCCATCTGCGCGTTCCCGGTCATCTCTCGGTGTGAACCCCCATGATGAATCTTGCTGAATACCGTCGCACCGCTTCGCGCCTCGCCGACTACCTGCCCTGGGTGGCGCTGGTCGGGGAGGGCGTGGTCCTCAACAAAGACGGCTCGTTTCAGAGGACGGCGAAATTTCGGGGTCCCGATCTCGACAGTGCCGTCGCGGCCGAACTGGTCGCAGTCGCCGGGCGGCTGAACAACGCTTTCCGCCGCCTCGGTTCCGGGTGGGCAATCTTCGTGGAAGCGCAGCGCTCCGAGGCCTCGACCTATCCGCTGAGCACCTTCCCGGATGCGGCTTCCGCGCTGGTCGATGCCGAGCGCAAGGCCGATTTCGAAGAGGAGGGGAGCCACTTTGTATCCGGTTATTTCCTGACGCTCCTCTGGCTTCCGCCTGCCGAGGACGCGGCGCGTTCGGAGTCCTGGCTCTACGAGGGACGCGAAACCTCGGGTGTGAATCCCTGGGAACAGGTGCGCAGCTTCATCGATCGAACGGATCGTGTGCTGGCACTGCTCGACGGTTTCATGCCGGACTGCCACTGGCTCGATGACGCCGCTACGCTGACCTACCTGCACTCGACGATTTCGACCAACCGGCATCGCGTGCGCGTGCCCGAGGTGCCGGTCTATCTCGACGCGCTCTTGCCCGACCAGCCGCTGGCCGGCGGGCTGGAACCGCGCCTGGGCAATCAGTATCTCCGCGTCCTGACGATCACCGGCTTTCCCGGCGCCACGACCCCTGGCCTGCTCGACGAGTTGAACCGGCTGGCCTTTCCCTATCGTTGGTCGACCCGGGCCATCCTCATGGACAAGCTGGATGCAACCAAGCTGCTGACCCGGATACGCCGTCAGTGGTTTGCCAAACGCAAGAGCATCGCCGCGATCCTCAAGGAGGTGATGACCAACGAGCAATCCGCACTGGTCGATACCGATGCTGCGAACAAGGCCGCCGACGCGGACATGGCCCTGCAGGAACTCGGCGCTGATGTGGCCGGCATGGCCTATGTCACGGCCACGATCACGGTCTGGGACGAGGACGTCCGCCGCGCTGACGAGAAGCTGCGGCTGGTCGAGAAGATCGTCCAGTCCCGCGATTTCACTGTCATGGTCGAGACGGTCAATGCCGTCGATGCCTGGCTCGGCAGCTTGCCCGGACATGCCTATGCCAATGTCCGCCAGCCACCGATCAGCACATTGAATCTCGCCCATATGATCCCGCTTTCGGCGGTCTGGGCGGGGCCGGAACAGGATGAGCATTTCGGCGACGCTCCATTGCTCTACGCCAGGACCGAAGGCTCCACCCCGTTCCGGTTTTCTCTTCATGTCGG
Organism: Salipiger mucosus DSM 16094; assembly: GCF_000442255.1. Lineage (GTDB taxonomy): Bacteria > Pseudomonadota > Alphaproteobacteria > Rhodobacterales > Rhodobacteraceae > Salipiger > Salipiger mucosus. The sequence continues at coordinate 6,395 of NZ_KE557277.1, forward strand.
GGATGTCGGTCACATCCTCGTCGTCGGCCCGACCGGCGCGGGCAAATCCGTGTTGCTGGCGCTGATGGCGCTTCAGTTCCGGCGGTACTCCCGCAGCCAGGTCTTCGCCTTCGACTTCGGCGGCTCGATCCGCGCCGCTTCGCTCGCCATGGGCGGCGACTGGCATGACCTCGGCGGAGAGCTGACCGACGCGGACGAGAACTCCGTCTCGCTGCAACCGCTGGCCCGCATTCACGAGACGTCGGAGCGCGCCTGGGCGGCTAACTGGATCGTCGCCATCCTGACGCGCGAGAACATCCAGATCACCCCGGATGTGAAGGAACATATCTGGACGGCACTGACCTCGCTGGCCTCGGCCCCTGTGGGCGAGCGGACCATGACCGGCCTCGCGGTCCTGCTGCAGTCCAACGACCTCAAGCAGGCGCTCCGCGCATACTGCGTGGGTGGGCCCTATGGCCGGCTGCTCGATGCCGAAGCCGAACAGCTGGGATCGGCGGATGTGCAGGCCTTCGAGATCGAGGGACTGGTGGGAACCGGCGCGGCGCCCGCCGTCCTCTCATACCTGTTCCACCGGATCGGCGATCGGCTCGACGGGCGACCCACGCTGCTCATCATCGACGAGGGCTGGCTCGCGCTCGATGACGATGCCTTCGCGGAGCAACTCCGCGAGTGGCTGAAGACGCTGAGGAAAAAGAACGCCTCGGTGATCTTCGCGACGCAGAGCCTCAGCGACATTGATGGCAGCGCCATCGCGCCTGCGATCATCGAAAGTTGCCCGACACGGCTCCTGCTGCCGAACGAGCGGGCCATCGAGCCGCAGATTACGGCCATCTATCGCCGCTTCGGCCTAAATGACCGGCAGATCGAGATCCTCGCGCGGGCCACGCCCAAACGCGACTACTACTGCCAGTCGCGGCGCGGCAACCGGCTGTTCGAGCTGGGTCTCAGCGATGTCGGACTCGCACTCTGCGCGGCGTCGTCCAAATCGGATCAGGCGCTGATTGCCGAGATCTGCGCCGGGCAAGGCCGAGACGGGTTTCTCTCCGCCTGGCTGACGGCGCATGGCCTCGATTGGGCCGCCGAGCTGATCCCCGACCTCACCAATCTTGCCATAGACGCTGACGGGGCCTTTCCGGCTACCGCTGTTGTCGAGGACGTCGAACCTGTCCTGAAAGAAGAGGAGATCACATCATGAATCGCAAGATCACGCACCTGTTCGCCGGCCCGTCGCTGCTCGCCCTCGCGCTGGCGATGCCCATGGCCATGTCGCCCATCGCAGCGCCGCCCGCACACGCGCTCTTCGGTATCGGCGGGGGGCCTTTCATCGTCTACGACCCGACCAACCACGCCGAAAATCTCCTGACCGCGGCGCGCACTCTGGAGCAGATCAACAACCAGATCGCACAGCTCCAGAACGAAGCGCAGATGCTGATCAACCAGGCGCGCAATCTCGCCAACCTGCCGTATTCCGCGCTCCAGCAGATCCAGCAGAACGTCAGCCGCACGCAGCAACTCCTGGCCCAGGCGCAGAACATCGCCTTCGACGTGCAGAGCATCGACCAGATGTTCCAGCAGGACTATGGCAACCTTTCCCTGACGGCGACCGACCGGCAGCTGATCGCCGAGGCTCGGTCCCGTTGGGAGAACACCGTCGGTGGCCTGCAGGATGCCATGCGCGTGCAGGCCGGTGTCGTCGGCAATATCGATACCAACCGCGCCGAGATGTCCGCGCTCGTGGGGAAGAGCCAGAACGCGGTCGGTGCTCTTCAGGCCACGCAGGCGGGCAACCAGATCCTCGCACTGCAATCGCAGCAGCTCTCGGACCTGATAGCGGTGATCTCGGCCAACGGTCGCGCCAACGCGCTGACCGAGGCCGAGCGCGCCACCGCTGCAGAACAGGGCCGCATCCAGCGCGAGCGCTTCCTGACGCCGGGCGCGGGCTACCAGCCCGGCAACGCGCAAATGTTCAACTGAGGCCGGGAGGGAAGACGATGGAGGGGAAGGTGCTGGCCCGGATCGCGGCCATCGTGTTCGTGGCGATCGCGATCACAGCCACGGTGACCGAAATGACACGCGAGGAAGCTCCCGCGCCGGCCAGCACCGCGCCCGCGCTCCAGCCGTCTGCCGATCCTCTCCCCGCGACGCTGCGCCGGTGCCAGCAGCTTGGCGAGGCCGCTTCCAGCAATGCCGATTGTCTCGCCGCCTGGGCAGAGAACCGTGACCGGTTCCTCGGCCGGACGTCTGCACCCGAAGTACCACAGCGGTCGGGAGACCAATGAGACATGGGTGGAACCGGCGTCATCGACAACTTCCTGGGCATCTTCACCAGCTATATCGACAGCGGGTTCGGGCTGCTTGGTGGGGAGGTGGCTTTCATTGCGACCACGCTGATCGTGATCGACGTGACGCTGGCGGCTCTGTTCTGGGCCTGGGGCGTCGATGACGACATTATCGCCCGGCTGGTGAAGAAGACGATCTTTGTCGGGGTCTTCGCCTATATCATCTCAAACTGGAACAACCTCGCCCGGATCGTCTTCGAGAGCTTCGCAGGCCTCGGTCTGATGGCCTCGGGCACCGGGTTTTCCGCCGCCGATCTTCTGCGCCCCGGCCGCGTGGCCCAGACCGGACTCGAGGCCGGACGGCCGCTGCTCGAAAGCATCTCCGATCTGATGGGCTGGGTCGCGGTCTTCGAGAACCTCGTCCAGATCCTCTGCCTGTTCTTCGCCTGGGTGTTGGTGATCCTCGCCTTCTTCATCCTCGCGGTTCAGCTCTTCGTCACCCTGATAGAGTTCAAACTCACGACCCTCGCGGGCTTCGTGCTGATCCCCTTCGGCCTCTTCGGCAAGACCGCTTTCATGGCCGAGCGCGTGCTGGGCAACGTCATCTCGTCCGGCATCAAGGTTCTCGTCCTCGCCGTGATCATCGGCATCGGATCGACGCTCTTCGGTCAGTTCACCGCAGGCTTCGGAGGCCTGACGCCGACCATCGATGACGCCATGGCGATTGTGCTGGCCGCCCTGTCTCTGCTGGGCCTCGGTATCTTCGGCCCCGGCATCGCCTCGGGTCTGGTGTCCGGCGGACCCCAACTCAGCGCGGGAGCGGCCATAGGTACAGGCCTTGCCGTTGGTGGTGCTGCGATCGGGGCCGGAGGGGCGACCATGCTGGCTGCACGCGGAGCCGGATCAGTGCTCTCCGGTGGCGCCGCTCTGGCACGCGGCGGTGCCACCGCGGCGGGCGCTGCCTCGAGCGCCTACACGCTCGGCTCGATGGGCGGAGGAGGTCTCCCCGGCGGGATGGCTGGTGTAGCGCGCGCCGGGGCCGCTGCCGCGGCATCACCCCTCAAGAAGGCGTCCTCTCGCGCTGCTGGCGGGATTCAGTCCAGCTACGCCGAGGGCGTCAAGGGCGGTGTTGCGGCGACGGGCGGAACCTCCTCGATGGGTTCGGTCGGCGGCACGCCGCCCGAGCCTTCTTCCGGCCCGTCCGCCTCCGATGGCCCGCCAGCCTGGGCAAAGCGCATGCGCCATAGCCAAGCCGTGAGCCATGGCGTGCGCGCTGCCGCCCATGCCGTCCGGTCGGGCGACAGCCACGGCTCGGGCTCCTCCGTCAATCTCTCCGAAAGGGACCGCTCATGAACCTCTTCAGGCGTTCCGCCACGCATTATGGCAAGTCACCTCAACCAGAGACGCCCTACCAGAGGGCCGCGCAGGTCTGGGACGAGCGCATCGGCTCCGCCCGTGTCCAGGCCCGCAACTGGCGCTACATGGCCTTCGGCATCCTGATCCTGGCGGCGGGATTTGCTGTCGCCCTGGTCTGGCAATCCGCGCGTGGCACCATCGTGCCCTGGGTCGTTCAGGTCGACGCGCTCGGCGAGGCCCAGGCTGTCGCTCCGGCTTCCGCCGACTACGAACCGACCGATCCCCAGATCGCCTTCCATCTTGGCCGTTTCATCGAACAGGTACGGTCGATTCCGGCCGACCCGATCATCGTGCGGCAGAACTGGCTGCGCGCCTATGAGTTCACCACGGATCGTGGGGCGGCGGCTCTGAACGACTTTGCTCGCGCCAATGACCCGTTCACCCGCGTCGGTCGCCAACAGATCGCTGTCGAGGTGTCCTCCGTCATCCGGGCCTCACCGGGATCGTTCCGCGTCGCCTGGACCGAGCGCCACTACGAGAACGGTCAGCTTTCCACGACCGAGCGCTGGACCGCGATCCTGACCGTCGTGATCCAGACGCCGCGCAGCGCCGAGCGCCTGCGCGCCAATCCCCTCGGAATCTATATCAATGCGATCTCCTGGTCGCGGGAGATGAGCCAATGACTGAACAGCATCTTCATGCAACCAGGTCTCCGGGCGTCAGGACGCCGATGTTGGTGGCCTTGCTGCTATCCGCATCCGTACTGGCGGGATGTGCCAGAAACCCGGTGCCGGAATTCAGCTACGACGAGTCCGTGCCGCCACTGCCCACTCCTCCCGCCTCGGCTGCCGAGGAGCGCCCTCGGCCGTTGTACACGCCGCCGGTCTGGACAGTGGCGCATGGCGGAGCGGCGGCGGGCACACCAACCGGTCGTGTCGAAAACGCCAATGCCGCCGCCCGGGTCGAACCGCGCCGCGAGGGCTATTACAATGCGATCCAGATTTATCCCTGGTCGGAAGGCGCCCTCTATCAGGTCTATGCCGCGCCGGGTCAGATCACCAACATCGCACTTGAGCCGGGCGAGCGTCTGACCGGCGCAGGCCCGATCGCCGCGGGAGATACCACGCGCTGGATCATCGGCGACACGGAGAGCGGGACCGGATCCAACGCCCGCGTCCACATCCTCGTCAAACCGACGCGGGACGACATCTCGACCAATCTGGTGATCAGCACTGACAGGCGGGTGTATACGATCGAGCTGCGTGCCCGCGAGTCGCTCTACATGCCCTCCGTCGCCTGGGCCTATCCGGCAGCGCCCCGTGGTGGGCGACAGGCTGTGGGAACCGCGCCGGCCATTCCGGCGCCCTCTGCCCGCATACATCGCTACGGCTTGCAGATCCAGGGCGAAAGCCCGCCCTGGCGTCCTGTCTCGGTCTTCGACGATGGCCGTCGTGTTTATGTCGTCTTCCCGGCTGGCATCGCCCAGGGCGAAATGCCGCCGCTCTTCGTGCTCGGTGCCGATGGAGAACCGCAGATCGTGAACAGCCGCATTCACCGGAACGTGCTGATCGTGGATCGCCTCTTCGGTGCGGCGGAGCTCCGGCTGGGCGCAGGAGACCGCCAGCAGGTGGTCCGGATCGTGCGCATGGAGGAGCGCGAGGCGGATGCGCGAACGGAAGGGGATGCGCGAAGGGGAGGGGCGTCATGAGTGACACCGATACCGCAGCTCCGATGCGTCTGCGCCCCGATCCTCCGCGCGTGACCCGGTTGTCGCGCAAGGTTCTGGCCGGTGTCGGGGCGGTCGCCCTGTTCGGAATTGGGGGTGCGCTGATCTATGCGCTCCAGACCCGTGAGGCAGGGCCGGGAGGTGGAGAACTTTATTCCATCGACAACAGACCGGCAGCGGATGGTCTGGAAGGGCTGCCGTCCGACTATACTGGACCGGTTCTGGGGCCTGCGCTGCCCGGTGACCTCGGGCGGCCGATCCTCGACGCGCAGGAGCGGGGAGTGCCCGTAGGCCCTCCGCCGATTGTGGGCCCGACCGTCGATCCGGAAGCGGAGCGCCGCAGGGCAGAGGAGGAAACCGCGCGTCTGAGCGGTGTCTTCTTTCAGACGGCGTCTGGCAGGGCGACGACGGCCGGGGTCGGCGTGAACCTTCCGGGCCTAGGGGACGCTGACCAACCTGAGGGGAGCCGGCATACGGCTTTCCTCAACGGTCCGGTGGACCGGCAGACCGTCGCATCCGATCGCATTCAGCCGCCAGCCTCACCGTACATCCTTCAGGCGGGAGCGGTGATCCCGGCCGCGCTGATCACAGGCATTCGCTCCGATCTCCCGGGGCAGATCACCGCACAGGTCACCGAGAATGTCTATGACAGCCCGACCGGATCGCTGCTATTGATCCCGCAGGGAACCCGGATCATCGGCCAATACAATGACGGCGTGACGTTCGGCCAACGCCGCGTTCTGCTGGTCTGGAACCGCCTGATCCTGCCCGGAGGCCAGTCCATCGTTCTCGAACGTCTGCCAGGCGCGGATGCGAGCGGCTATGCCGGCCTCGAAGATGGCGTTGACTATCACTGGTGGAACCTGATGCGCGCGGCGGGCCTGTCCACGCTGCTCGCGATCGGCGCGGACCTCGCCACCGATGACGAGGACCGCCTGGTCAAGGCGATACGCGATGGCGCTGTGGACACGATCAACCAGGCCGGTCAGCAGATCGTCCAGCGTCAGCTGCAGGTGGCACCCACGCTGACCATCCGTCCGGGGTTCCCGGTCAGGATCATCGTCACCCGCGATCTGGTATTCGAACCGGCAGGAGGTTGATTATGTCGAAACTGAAGCTTGGGCCGTTGCCCGAAGACAAGCCGGTCAAGGTGACAGTGGAATTGCCCGCGTCCGTTCATCGCGATCTTGTCGCTTATGCAGAGGTGTTAGGGCGGGAGACAGGGCAAGCTGTTGCCGATCCTGTCCGGCTGATCGTGCCGATGCTGGAGCGGTTCATGGCGACGGATCGCGGGTTTGCGAAGGCGCGGCGGGAAGACGTCGGTACCACCTGACCGACTCGTCGAGGATTGCTTGAGCAAGGCGGCAAGGACTATATACCTTCTTCTTTTTCGTCCCCTCGACTGGGGAGACGTGAAGTGAGGTTTTGTCGTTCAACGCGCGAGGGAGCGTAGTTCTGTGTGCAGACCTTCTTGACGGTCCCGGTCACGATTTTCTAACGTGAACAGTGCGGGTTTGCGACTGGAACTGAAGTGGGTCATTATGTGCATTAAGCTCTCACATCGTCCAGAATATCGGACAGGTTTTTCCGACTGTCCCAGACACGACCTGACCACTTGGCCGCTATTGCAGCTTTGACATTTTCAAGCGTGTCGTCGATCAGAATATGCTCGTGAGCTGGTTGTTGCGTCTTAGTCATTGCCGCGGTGAAGAAAGCCGGATCGGGTTTTGCGACCCCTATCTCCGCAGAATAGACGATACCGTCCACGTAGTCGGCCAGCTTCAGGGTGCTCATGATGTAATTTGCACGCTGGTGTTCCTGATTTGTTGCAAGAACAATCTTCAACCCTCGGTCTCTCAACGCCACGCAATCTGCTAGGACGCTTTCATCCAGACGTGCGTCATTCTTGAACCAGTACTGCATAAACTGCTCTGTTGTGATCCCATCGCCCAGCCTTGGAAGGCATTGATCAAGTACGTCGCGTATATCGAGTTGACCGGTTACGACCTGTTTCCAGAAGGGTTTGAAGAAATGTTGCTGCAAGCCGGTGGGGTCCACACCCAGATCCTCTCGCAGAGATGTGGCCCATGAGGCGCCATCCCTAGGGCGGCCGTTGATCAGGACGCCATCGACATCAAGCATTATGCAGCTAGGCATTCTCAGAGTCCCTTTGAGTGTCAGGCCAGTTCCGCTTTCAGCCATGAGATGAGGCGATCCACAGCGGCGTAATCCGAGCGCCGGGTGCCCCTGAAGACGGAAATCTCGTTTGGCCTGTCGACATACAGATCGCAAGCGGGTCGTAATTTGCCGTCGTCTATCATGTCACTGACCGTTCTTTTCCATCCCAAGGCAACCCCCTGGCCGGCAACCGCCGCCTGCAGCACGAGGGGGTAGCTGTCGAACGATACCATCCGCAAGCGGGACGGACGGGGAAGGCCGGTGGCGGCGAACCATTCCGGCCAGTCAAACCAGTCCTGCGGCGTGATACGATGCGACAGGAGAGGGAGGTTGCCCAAAGTGTCCGGCGCGCCCGGAGCGGTGTAATCCGCGAGCAGGGAGGGCGCGCAGACCGGAAAGATACTGTCCGCCGCGGTAAACAGCAGCCGGGCCGAGCCCGAGGCGCGGCCGGTGGTCTGCAGGGCGATGTCGAAGGGTTCGGTGGCCTCCGTAAGGGGGGCAAGCGCACTGACCAGTTGAAGCTGCACCTCGGGATGGCTGGCATGGAAATCCGAAAGACGCGGCATCAGCCAGTAGAAGGCCTCGCAGAGCTGGCAGCGCAGCACGACGGTACCGGGGTCGTGGCTGCCGCGAAGGGCGGCGACCTCGGCCCGGATCGCTGCCAGAGCGTCGCCAGCGACCTGTCCCAACCGGCGACCTTCCTCGGTCAGGAACACCGCGCGGTTCCTGCGTTCAAACAGACGCAGGCCCAGCTCTTCCTCAAGCTGGCTAATCTGGCGGCTGACGGCGGTTTGCGTCAACCCAAGCTCCTCGGCGGCGCGGGTGAAACTCTCAAGCCGGGCCGCGGCCTCGAACGGGCGCAGCCGAGCAAGTTGGATGTCGTCTGTTTGCATGACTAGAGCTCATGTATTTTTTCCCTTTTATCATTTTAATTATAACCTTGTGAATGATTGCATTCACCCATGACATCTTTCCGAAACATTGGGCATCAGGGGCCGAGCCTCGGTTCGGGGATCGTCGCGATCACGGCGGGCGTCTTGCTGCTTTCGCTGTCCGACGCGCTGGTGAAACTCAACAACGAGGGTCTATCACTCGGGCAGGTTCTTACAGTCCGATCCGGCATTGCCGTGCTGTGTCTCGGGGCGGTCTTGCGGCTGACCACACCTATGAGCATTGGCCTGGTCAGTGTCTCTGGCTGGGTGTGGTTGCGCAGCCTTTGTCTCGCCCTGATGTGGGGCTGCTATTACGCCGGGCTGCCCGAGTTGTCGTTCTCCATCGCGGCTGCCTGTTATTATACTTCGCCGATGTGGATGGCTTTCCTGTCTTCAACGCTGCTCGGAACGCGCATCGGGGTGCGCGGGGGTGTTGCGATCCTTTTGGGTCTTGCCGGCGTGATGACGATCCTGCGTCCGGGCTTGGACGAGGTATCGCCGATGATCGGGTTACCGTTGCTTGCCGGGTTCTTCTACGCACTCGCGGCCGTGATCACGCAGGGGCGTTGCCGCGCCGTGCCGGCGATGTCGATGGCAATGAACCTCAACCTTGTTCTGTTGCTGGGCGGCCTGGGGCTGGTCGCCGGCCTGTGGAAGAGCGGACAGGGCAACGACGCGGGCTTCCTGCTGTCGGTCTGGCCTGCGCTGAAGCTGGCGGATCTGGGGTTGCTGGCCGGATTGGGCGTGCTGCTCGCTGTCATTACCGCCTTGGTCGCCTATGCGTATCAAAGGGCCTCCGCACCGGTCATCGGCTTGTTCGATAATGGGTATCTTGTCTTCGCCCTGTTCTGGAGCGTCTTGATCTTTGGCGATCGACCGGGCTTCATTGATCTTCTGGGTATTGTGCTGATTGGAAGCGGGGCACTTCTTGCCTCCACTGCGTCGGCCAATCGTGGCCCGGACCAAAGCGAAGAGGATTGATCATGTCGCTGGACACCTGGATTGCCTACACCATTGCCTGCGTTGTCCTGACGGTGATCCCCGGACCGAGCGTCCTGCTCGTGATCGCGCAGTCGCTGACGCGGGGCAGGGTGGCTGCGGCGATGTGCATTCTCGGCGATGTCGTGGGGAGCATCGTGCTTGTCGGGCTGTCCTTCGCCGGGGTCGGGGCGATCCTCGCCGCCTCCGCGATCCTCTTCCAGATCGTGAAATGGGCCGGGGTGCTTTACCTGGCGTGGCTGGGCATCGGCCAGATCATGCAGGCGCGGCGCGATGCACCGGAGAGGGTCACCCATGAAGGTGGGGCTTCTTCCTGGAGCAGCTTTTGGGCCGGAACCGTGACCGCCGTGCTGAACCCCAAGGCGATCGTTTTCTACATGGCATTCCTTGCCCAGTTCATCGACCCGCAAGGCGATTTGCCCGTGCAGCTTGCGGTGCTGACGGTGACCTCCAGCCTTGTTGTCGTGGTGCTGTTGGCCGGGTATGCGCTGATCGCGGAGCGGGCGGGGCGGCTCTTTGATAGTCATCGCGCGCGTCGCCGCATGGGCTATGCCGGCGGCGGGTTCATGATCGGCGGAAGCGCGGTCATGGCGGTGACGCGTTAGAGCTTATCGGGAAGGTTGAACGTTGGATCATATTTGTCTTGGTCTGCAGAGATGACAGCCACATCGACCAAACTGGTCGAGAGTTTCTACAACGACGTGTGGAACAAGCGCGACTTCCGAGTGGCGCATGAGATAATTTCAACTGATTTCAGGTTTCGAGGTTCGCTTGGACCTGAAAAGCGTGGTATCGACGGCTTTCTTGAATACGTTGAAGCCGTCCACAAAGCACTTGGAAACTATACTTGCATAATCGAGGACTTAGTTTGCAGTGATGACAGGGCGGCTGCCCGTATGATTTTTCGAGGAACACATCAGTCTGAATTTTTCGGAGTTAGTTGTACCGGCAAAGACATTGAATGGGCGGGCGCCGCTTTCTTTGGAATATCGCACGGCAAGCTCTCCAAGCTTTGGGTGCTTGGCGACCTGGACGCTGTAAAGCAGCAATTGGGTGCGCCAACAGTCGGCCGGTTCTGACGTTCTTTGTCCGCTTTGTCACGCTCTTTGCCAAGTCGCAGTCGTCACCGCGAAGTCATCCAAGCAGGACTGCCCCGGTGGCAGCATCTCGAACACGGTTGCCTGCTCGCCAATTGACGTTTCAGGTGTCCTCGTCCGTTTTCCGGGACCGTTCCGCCATCAGGTTTGCCATGGTGGGCTTCCCGGTAGCCCTGAGCCCGGCAACCGCGCCAAGATAGTCTCGCTCTTCGCGGTTCTGGCTGATCTTCGATTTTGCGAGTGTCCGGCTTGCCGTTATTCGGAACGCGACGATGCTTTCCAGCATCCCCTGCATGTAGTCTTGTGGCGCATCTGCCATACGCCAAGCATTCTCGCCGTTCAGCTTTCGCTCGTGCGTGCGCGTCAGAAGACCTACGGCTGCACGTTTGGCCTGTTCGTCGTGCTGGAACGAAATGGTCCCGTAGATATGTACCGCCTGATAGTTCCAGGTCGGAACGTGGCGGTGGTGGTCAGCCTTGCTTGGAAAGAAGTTCGGTGAGATGTAGGCGTCTGGACCACGGAATATGGCCAGAACCTCTTGCTCCTCGGCGATCAGCCGGTGCATGGCATTTGCCTGTGCGACATGGCCGACCAGTGATCCGTCCGGGGCCCGGAGCAACGGGATGTGGTTTGCCAACAATCCTTCTCCCGTCTGCGCCACGATACAGGCCAGTGGCGCTGTATCGAGTATCTCACGGATCGCCGCAGGATCGGTCTCTTCAAAATGCGATGGTGTGTACATTCCCGGCCCCTGTTGCGGTTGAAGTATCGTGCCGCGCGGACGCAATGATGCCCCAACGCTTTTGTATCAAGAAGCGCACCGGCCGGTGCGCGCTTCGATAGCCTGGACCACTGCGATCATGTCATCCTCATCGCGGCCCATGGCTTCGGTTTCCGCATAGAGCGCTTCACAGACGTTCATCAGCGGGGAGGCAGTGTCGGCGGCTCTCGCAGCTTCTAAGACTAGACGGCTGTTTTTCAGCACGTCAGAGATGCCGGCCTGGCGACTGAAATCACGGTTGCGCAGCTTGTCGATCTTCACGCGGGAGACATCGCTGGCCATCGGCCCGGCGTTGAGGATGTCGGCGAAGCTGTCCATGTCGAGCCCGTGGCGCGCCGCGAAATGCGCAGCTTCGGCAAGGCCGGTGACCATGGTGATCAGGAAGGTATTGACCGCGAGTTTCATTTGCAGGGCGCCGGGCACGGTGCCGCAGTCGAAAAGCTGTTTGCAGATCGGCGAGAGCAGGGGACGCAGGCGTTCGATCTCCTCGGGAGGTCCGGCCAGCATGCCGATAAGTTGGCCTGCCTCCGCCGGCTTTCGAGAACCAGAGACCGGCGCCTCGACAAAGCGTCCGTTGGCGGCGGCGATATCCTGTGACAAGCCTTGGGAGTATTTCGCGGAGGTCGTGCCCATTGACACGATGCAATGCCCGGCGACGCGGCGCATGAAGGCCTCGGTGCCGCGGCCCAGCACGGCATCTGTCGCCCCTTCGTTTTCCAGCATAAGAAGCATGGTGTTGCACTGCTCGAAGACCTCGCCCACATCGGCGGCGACCACGGCCCCGGCCTCTCTCAAGGGCGCGGTACGCTCCGGCGTCCGGTTCCAGACCATCAGGGGGCGTCCGGCGTGGCGCAGGTTTAAGGCCATAGGTTGGCCCATGGTTCCCAGCCCGATGAAACCGATCTGTTCTCCTGTTTGCATGACTGTCTCCCGTGTCTGCGGGACGCAGGCTAGCTGACCTAAACAATTTAGAATAACGAATTGATCAAAAGTCTGCGTTCTATAAAGCGGGTAAGTTTTCCTGGCGTCGATATTGACATTGGTGCGATTGCCACGCAGCTTGTCGCCACTCACCCGGGGGGTCTCGACAAGAGGCTGAGATACTGCTGGCACCCGTGCAGCGCAGTGACCCGATGAACCTGATCCAGTTCACACTGGCGTAGGGATGGTGCACTGGCCGCGCGGGCCCCGATCACGTGACGCACGTGGGGGCGAAAACCACACCGGCAATCCCATTCGAACGCGGAACTGGGTCTCCAACGCATATAGCCATGGAGGCTCCGACCGATGAAAGACCAGACCCCAACCGTCACAACGGGCCCGCTACCCGCCTCCCGCCGCGTCTGGCGCGCGGGCGAGCGCCACCCCGATATCCGCGTGCCGATGCGCGAGATCGACCTGCACCCAACGGCGGGCGAGCCGCCTGTCACCGTCTACGACAGCTCCGGCCCCTACACGGACCCGGATGCGGAGATCGTCATCGACCGTGGCCTGCCGCGCCTGCGCGAGGCTTGGATAACGGCGCGCGGAGATACCGAGGCCTACAAGGGGCGGGACATCTCCCCTGCCGACAACGGCTTTGCCGAAGGCGCGCGGCTGGTGCCCGAATTCCCCGTGGGCCATGCGCCGCGCCGCGCCACCAAGGGCCGCGCCGTGACCCAGATGGCCTATGCCCGCGCCGGGATCGTGACGCCGGAGATGGAATTCGTGGCGATCCGCGAGAACCTCGGCCGCAAGGCGCAGGCCAAAGCGCTGGCGCGGGACGGCGAAGGCTTTGGCGCGGCGATCCCGGATTTCATCACACCGGAATTCGTGCGCGACGAGATCGCCGAAGGCCGCGCGATCATCCCCGCCAACATCAACCACCCCGAGGCCGAGCCGATGGCCATCGGGCGCAATTTCCTCGTCAAGATCAATGCCAATATCGGCAATTCGGCGGTGACTTCTTCGATGGCCGAGGAAGTCGAAAAGATGGTCTGGGCCACGAGGTGGGGGGCGGATACCGTCATGGACCTGTCGACGGGCCGCAACATCCACAACATTCGCGACTGGATCATCCGCAACAGCCCGGTGCCCATCGGCACCGTGCCCCTCTATCAAGCGCTGGAGAAGGTGAACGGCATCGCCGAAGATCTGACATGGGAGGTCTACCGCGACACGCTGATCGAACAGGCCGAGCAGGGGGTGGATTACTTCACCATCCACGCAGGGGTGCGGCTGCACATGATCCCGATGACGGTGGACCGGGTCACGGGGATCGTGTCGCGCGGCGGGTCAATCATGGCCAAGTGGTGCCTGCACCATCACCGCGAGAGCTTCCTTTACGAGCATTTCGACGAGATCTGCGACATCGCGCGCGTCTATGACGTGTCGTTCTCTCTGGGCGACGGACTGCGGCCGGGCTCCATTGCCGATGCCAATGACGAGGCGCAGTTTGCCGAGCTGGAGACGCTGGGCGAGCTGACGCAGGTCGCCTGGGCGAAGGATTGTCAGGTCATGATCGAGGGGCCGGGCCATGTGCCCATGCACAAGATCAAGGCCAATATGGACAAGCAGCTTGCCACCTGCGGCGAGGCGCCGTTCTACACGCTCGGGCCGCTCACGACCGATATCGCGCCGGGCTATGACCATATCACCAGCGGCATCGGCGCGGCGATGATCGGCTGGTTCGGCTGCGCGATGCTTTGCTACGTCACGCCCAAGGAGCATCTGGGCCTGCCCGACCGCGACGATGTGAAGACCGGTGTCATCACCTACAAGATCGCCGCCCATGCCGCCGATCTGGCCAAGGGGCATCCGGCGGCGCAGGCCCGCGACGATGCGCTGTCGCGCGCAAGGTTCGAGTTCCGGTGGGAAGATCAGTTCAACCTATCGCTCGACCCTGAAACGGCGCGGTCGATGCATGACGAGACCCTGCCCAAGGAAGCCCACAAGGTCGCGCATTTCTGTTCGATGTGCGGGCCGAAATTCTGCTCGATGCGGATCAGCCACGATATCCGCGCCGAGGCCCAGAAAGAGGGGATGGAGAAGATGGCCGAGAAGTTCCGCGACGGCGGAGACCTTTATATCCCGCTGGAGGACGTGAAATGAGCCAGTCACCTCAGGAATTGCTGACCGCCCTGCGCGCCGCGCCGCCGCTGGTGCAATGCATCACCAACTATGTCGCCATGAACATCGCCGCCAATGTGCTGCTGGCCGCCGGGGCGTCCCCCGCGATGGTCTCGGATGCCGAGGAAGCCGGAGAATTCGCCCGCATCGCCGGTGCGCTGACGGTGAATATCGGCACGCTGTCCTCGCCCTTCCTGTCGGGGATGCGCGCGGCGATCGAGGGGGCTCAGGCCGCCGGGAAGCCGTGGGTTCTGGACCCCGTCGCCTGTCAGGCCACGGCGCTGCGGCGCCGGACGGCGGCGGATCTGGTGGCGCTGAAACCGACGATCATCCGGGGCAACGCGTCCGAGATCCTGTCGCTGGCGGGCGAGGCCAGTCAGGGGCAGGGCGTCGACGGGCGCGACAGCGTGAGCCTCGCGGAAGACGCGGCGCGCTGGCTTGCCGTGCAGACCGGCGGCGTGGTCGCGGTGACGGGCGAGAGCGATTTCGTCACCGACGGCACGCGCGCAGCACGGATCGCGGGCGGCTCGCCCTTCATGCCGATGAACACCGCCTTGGGCTGTTCCCTGACCGGGTTGTGCGGCGCTTACGCGGCGGTTGCGGATGATCCGTTCGATGCCACTCTTGCGGCGCTTGCGCATTTCGCCGTTGCGGGGCGTCGCGCGCATGAGGGGGCGCAGGGGCCGGGCAGTTTTGCGCCGCGTTTCCTCGACGCGCTGCATGCCGTGACCCCCGAAGCGCTGGGGGCCGAGGCTGAAATCCGCGCGCTGGAAAGCGTCGGGGCATGAAGCCGTCTTTCGACCTGTCGCTGTATCTCGTGCTCGATCCCGGCCTTTGCGCCGGGATCGGGATGGTCGAAACTGCGCGCCGGGCGGTCGCGGGCGGCGCGACGATGGTCCAGCTGCGCGACAAGACGGGCGGCACGGCGGCGATGATCGAAACCGGCCGTGCCCTGAAACGCGCGCTTGCGGGAAGCGGGGCGCGTCTGATCGTCAACGACGATGTCGAGGCCGCGGTCGCGATCGGCGCGGATGGCCTGCATATCGGGCAGGGCGACATGCCCGTGGCCGAGGCCCGCGCACGGATCGGAGAGGCGATGCTTCTGGGCCTGTCGGTGGAAAGCCCCGCGCTGGCTGCGGCGGTCGATCCGCATCTGGTCGATTACATCGGCGCCGGGCCGGTCTTTGCCACGCCCACCAAACAGGACCACAAGCGCCCGGTTGGCTTTGACGGATTGGCGGCGCAGGTCGCGGCCAGCCCGGTCCCGGCGGTCGCCATCGGCGGGCTGAAACGCCAACACATCGCACAGGCCTTCGCCGCCGGTGCGCAGGGCATCGCGGTGGTGTCTGCGATTTGCGGCCAGCCCGATCCAGAAAAAGCGGCGCGGCGATTGCGGTGCGCAACCGATGGGGCGAGGAACTGAGGCCTCAGAAGATAGAGGTCTTCAGGGGTAGCCGCACGATGCTCTCAAAGCCGCGCGACCAGTCGTGCCAGAATCTCCCGCGCAGGACGGCAGGAAAGACATGGGCTTCGGGCAAGTCGTCCTCGGCGAACCATCCCGCGTCGCTGATGTTTTCCCGTGGGTCCGGGTTCCGGGACAGCGCCATGCTGCCGGACACCAATCGCGCGGTGAACCAGAATTTCACCATCCTGCCTGAGCTATCAATCAACTCGTCCATATAGGCGAGCTGTTGCGTCTCGATCCGCAGGCCGGTTTCCTCGAAGGTTTCGCGTCGGGCGGTTTCTTCAAGCTCTTCCCCGCCCTCAACGCCGCCGCCGGGCGGTGCCCAGAAGTCGTATTCGCCCTGACGGAAATGGCGTAGCAGCAGGAGCCTGCCCTGGTTGACGACAAGCGCTCCGGCCGAAATGCGGTGCGGCAAGGTCATTCTGGCGCTTCGGCCTCAGCGGGCCAGAGTGCGTGGAAATGGTGCACCGGCCCGTGGCCTTGGCCCACGTCCAGCGCGTCGCTTTGGGCAAGCGCGGCATGCAGATAGGCCTTGGCGCGCGCCACGGCCTCGGGCATGTCGTGATTTGGCAAAAGCGCCGCGATGGCCGAGGAGAGGGTGCAGCCGGTGCCGTGATCGTTGGTCGTGGCGAGGCGCGGAGCGGAAAAGGTCTGCGTCGCTTCAGGACCGGCCAGCAGGTCGGTGCTGTCCGCGCCCGCCAGATGCCCGCCCTTGAGCAGCACGTAATCGGAGCCGAGTGCCAGGAGGTCGGGCAGGGCGGTCTGCATCGTCTCGGCGGTCCAGTCGTCTTCTCGGGCCAGCAGCACGGCGGCCTCTGGCAGGTTCGGGGTGATGACGCGGGCCAGCGGCACCAGCGCCTCGCGCACGGCCGAAACCGCTTCGGGGTCGAGCAGCGCATGGCCGCTTTTCGCGACCATCACCGGGTCGAGCACGATGTTGCGGATGCCGTGATGACGCAGCCGGTCGGCCACGGCGCGGGCGATGCCCGCGTTGGCGATCATGCCGATCTTCACCGCGTCAATGCGCACATCCTCCAGCACCGCGTCGATCTGGTCGGCGACGAAACTGGGGTCGAGCGCCTGGAAAGACCGGACGCCGCAGGTGTTCTGCGCCACCACCGCGGTGATGGCGGAACAGGCATAGGCTCCAAGCGCGGACATGGCCTTGATGTCGGCCTGGATGCCCGCGCCGCCCGAAGGGTCGGTGCCCGCGATGGTCAGGACATTGGCGATCATGCCAGCACCTCCGCCATCAAGGCGGCCTCGTGCGCGACCTCGGCCACATCGAGGCTCAGCGCGAGGCTGGTGTCATTCAGCGCGCCTAGTTCGAACCATCGCGCCTCGAGCGCGTCATCTCCAGCGACCGGTTCTCCGGCGGTCCATCGGAACAGCACAGCGATCAGGATGAAATGATGGCGCACGTTACCGGTGGTGTCGTGGTCAAAGGCGTCAACTGACGTGAATACGCGGAGCGGCTCGGCGGAAACGCCGGTTTCCTCCGCCAGTTCTCTTGTTGCGGCTTCGAACAGTGTTTCGCCGTGCTTGATCTTTCCGCCCGGAAATCCCCATCGTCCCGCGTCGGGCGGATTCGCGCGGCGAACGAGAAGGACCTGGTTGTCGCGTATGACGGCGGCGATGGTCGCCGAAATCGGGCGGGGGGCTGTTGATGGTGATAGCAAGGCGGCCTCGTTATGCTGAGGCCGGCAAGGGCAAGAGGGCGCTGCGATCCTGTCCCTTCGCCGGCATGATCCGGATCAGGTTCAAAGGGTCACCGCGCTGCTCAAAGATCCTGCGATCGATACGCCAGCGATATCTCAGCCCCTTGTCGGGACACCCCTAGGTGGTTAGCAGCCTATCAGGATGGTGCACGAGATCAACGCCTCGCGCGCTGCGGATTGCCGGGTCCAGATGCCTGAGGGCCTCTTCCCGCAGCACTTGCGCAAGTCTTTCGGCAAAGCGCGACAGGTTCGGCGCCCGCAGCAGACGCACCTCGATGTTCGGCAAGTTCGGCAGGCCAAGCTCTGCGCCGACACAGGCGATATCCTCCGGTCTGCCGTGATCCGTGCGCACGGCGATACCCAGACCACTGCGCAGCCCGGCCCAGACAGCGGGCAGACTGGGCGTGGTGAGCGCTGCGCGCCAGCGCGTCTGGCTGTGATCCAGCGCGGCAAGCATGGCCTGCCGAAACAGGCAGGGGTGGTTGAACATGATGAGGGGGAGGGGATCGGCGACGGTCTTGTCCAGCAGATCGACATGCGCCAGCCAGTGCATGGGGCATTCGCAAAGCGTTTCGCCTTCGGTCGGGCTGCCGGGCCGGAAGAAGGCAATCGCGGCGTCGATGCGCCCGGCACGGACCTCTTCGGCGAGCCTGTGGTTTTCCCCGGCCTGTACGTCGACATGCACGTTTTCCACGTCCTGTCCGAACCTGCCGAGTGTCGCAGGCATCACGTCATCGAAGAAATCCTGCGGCAGGCCGAGCCGCACGGAGGCCTTGCCTGCCGCCGCGCCGACCGAGAGCGCGGCTTCGTCGTTCAGCGCGACGATACGCCGGGCATAGGCGATGAAAGCCTCGCCCGCTTCGGTTGGCACGAGGCCGCGTCCCTTGCGAACGAACAGCGTTGTGCCCGCCTGCTGTTCCAGCTTCTTGAGGTGCATGCTGACGGCGGATTGCGAGCGGCCGAGTTGCACGGCAGCGCGCGCGAAGCTTCCCAGATCCGAGCCAACGACGACCGTACGGAGCGCGTCCATGTCAAAGCTTGGCATTGGTTCCGATTCTCGAATTATTGGGTTTCGATCTATTTGATTTTCTTAAGTCATAGCCTTGGATACCGTGCCGTTCAAGAGGATGCTCTCCGGCAGGCCGCGATTTTGCGGCAGTCGAAGGAGAGCTTAAGGGCCAGAACCAAGATGATCGGAAATACCCTGATACTCATCGCGGCCGCCCTGCCGCTCATGGGCAGCCCGGGGCCGGCCACGATCAGCTTGGCGAGTCTGGGCGCTGCATTCGGGTTTCGGAACGCTCTGCCGTATCTCATGGGCATAATACTTGGAACCATCGTGGTGCTGGCGATCATCGCGACCGGCGTGACCGGGGTCATGTCTTCCGAGGCCTGGTTGCTGGTGGTCCTCCGCATTGCTGCGGTGGCCTATATTCTTTACCTGGCGTGGAAGATTGCGACGGCGCCTGTCGGGCGAACGCCAACTGGCGCTGAAGGTCGTTCAGGCGTTGTTATAGGGTCGTTTCTACCGGGCCTCGGCCTTTCCGTCGCCAACCCCAAAGCCTACGCGGCGATCGGCGCCGTGTACGCCGGATATTCGATCACGCCCGAGCACCTCTTGCTTGACACGCTCCTGAAATTTGCCGCATTGGCCTTTGTGGCTGCGGCCGTGAATACCGCTTGGCTTGCGTTCGGAAGCACATTCGCCCGCTTTCTGGAAGATCCGAGCGTGGGGCGCGCAATCAATATCGCATTCGCTATCATGCTCATATTGTCGGTCGGCGTTGCGTTGGCCCTCGGTTGAACACGATGACGCAGAGAGTTGGAAATGCGGAGAGCAACGAGAAGGAAGCGTCTATTGAGAGTCTCCATTTGGCAAGCGACTTATCCCGCCTCTCACTGAACCAGCTCGTTTACTTTATTGCGGCTTGCAATGCTGGGAGTTTCCGAAGAGCTGCGATCGAATTGAACATACAACAGTCCACGGTCAGTCGCGCCGTTCGAGAACTAGAAGATTCTCTTGGTGCATCTCTGTTGCACCGTCTTAGTCACGGAGTCCGTCCTACTGAGGCTGGTAAGCGATTTCACAAGCGTGCTCGGGCGATCGTACGGGACGTACAACTGGCTTGCCGCGAGGTCTCTGCCATAGGGCGGTCAGAGTGCGGCACTGTCAGGGTGGGGTTTTTCTCATCTCTGGCGTCAGGATTTCTTGCCGACCTGTTGAAAGTCTATGACTTCGCCCACAAAGGCGTGAGGATTGATCTGCTCAATGGGAATCCCCAAGATCATGTGGTTGCCATTCGTCAGATGTCGATGGATGTCGCCTTTGTTTCAGGCGAGCGACTTTGGGATGGTTGTGAGGCTTGCCCTCTATGGTCAGAACGCGTGTACCTTGTCTTGCCCACATCTCATGAACTCGCAGAGAAGTGCGAAATCTCATGGTCGGATGTCACCGATGAGCGCTTTATTGTAAGTGACAGTGCACCCGGCCCGGAAATAACTGACTATCTTGTGCAACGCCTCGCTGGATTTAGCCATCATCCCGAGGTTGATACACTTTGCGTCGGTCGTGACGACCTTTTCGCTCTTGTTGCTGTGGGGCGTGGTCTGACAGTTACCAGCGAAGCAATGACGGTTGCAAAGCTCCCTGGTCTTACCTACCGCCCAATAACAGGTGAGCGAGTTCCATTCTGTGCTGTGTGGTTACGGGAAAATGACAATCCCGCCTTGCGCAAATTTCTTAGTGTGGCTCGCTCGATGGCAAGGACTGCCGAAGCGGCGCATGACCCGGTCTAATTGTTTTCAGTAGCCCTCCGATCCAGCGATCAAAATCTCGATCCGTCTCTTGGTGCTGGGCTCTCCCGGCGCGATCAACGATAAAGACTTGGCTGCTGCCGATGCCAATGGTTTGCAGGGCCAGTTCACCTGGCGGAGATAGGGCGTGGCAAAATCGGGCTGCGCCTGGGGGCCGTCAAAGCGCCCGCCGGCGGCCATGATGCAAATCGCCGAGCGATCTGCGAGCACCCCGATTTTGCCCTTCGCGGTGACGCGGAACGTTCGGTTCGGCCGGAGAACCAGATCCAGCCAGGCCTTCAGGCTGGACGGCAACGCGAAGTTGTACATCGGAACGTCGATAACAAGCAGGTCAGAGACCTCCAGCTCGGCGATCAGGCTCTCGGACAGGGCGAGGGCTGCGCGATCGTCCGCATCCCGGTCCAAGGGAGGGCGCAGGCTGGCCTCGACAAAAGCTTCGTCGGGGTGCGGCAGGAACGGTTGTGTCAGGTCGCGGCGGCAAAGCTTCAACGCGGGATGCGCCCCGCAGATCCGTTCGCTGGCGCGTTGTCCCAATCGCCGACTGCGGGAGTTCGCCGTCCGCGAGCTGGCGCTGGTGTGGAGAAGCGTGCTCATTCCACGCCGGTCAAGGGGATATTGAACCGCAAAGCGCTGGCAAGCATCCCTTGGTGGAAATAGAAACGATGGCCCAAGGCGTTCGACAACGGGGTGTCGAGGCTCAGCCGGACACAGCCCGCCGCCCGGCCGATCTCCTGTACATGTTCCAGCAGGCGCTGACCAAGACCGCGGCTGCGACGGCCCTGGTCCGTCACCAGATCGTCGAGGTAGATATGCCGCCCGTGTACCAGGTTCTCCTGAAGCCGGTATCCGGCCAGCGCCTCGGGCTTGCCGCCTTCGTGGATCACAAGCAGCCGGTAGCCGTCGGCGCTCTGGCTTTGCCAACGGGCCACGAATTCGGCGGCGCTTCCAAGATGCGGACGGAGCTGCCGCATGAGTACGAAACAGGTGGCGACGGTGGCGGCATCCTCGACCGGAACGATCTTGCTCATCAGGCCTCCGCCGGGGTCCGGGTGGGAAAATGCAGCGCCCCGGCAATGCGGTTCCAGGCGTTGATATTGGCAATCGCGACGGTCAGGTTGACCTGTTCGGACGCGTCGAAGACCGTATCGAGCGCGGTGCGGGTCTCGGCGGGCAAGGCGGCTGTCGGCGTCAGGGTGACATGTTCGGCCCAGGCGAGCGCGGCGCGGTCCCGGGCGCTGTAAGCGGCGCTGTCGTGCCAGGCCGGCAGCAGGTCGAGCTTTGCTTCATCGACGCCCGCGCGCCGCGCCATGCTCAGGTGCAGTTCAATACAGAAGGCGCAGGCGTTGATCTGGGAAACGCGCAGTTTCACCAGTTCGGTCAGGGCCTTCTCGAGCCCGGAGGCATCGACCGCCTTGCTCATGGCAAGGAGCGCAGCCAGCGCTGCGGGGTGGTCCCGCTCGAAATCCGAATAGGTCATGTTCCGGTCGGTTTTCATCTTGGACAAGATCCTCGTTAATCCTATTATCAGAGCCCTGACAATAATATCAGAGTTCTGACAATGAGCAAGGCGGCGAAGGTTCTTCCTGACGAAGGTACGGGCAAGCGCGGACCGGATGGCTACTTGGGCTATCTTCTGCGCCAGGCGGCGAACGGTTATCGGCACCGAGTGGAAACCTCTCTGCGCGAGACCGGGCTGACGCAGCCGCAGTTCGCCGCACTGACCATGTTGGACGCCTATCCCGAGCATTCCAGCGCCGATCTGGCGCGGATCGCGCTGCTGACCCCGCAGACGATGAGCACAATCATGCAGAACCTCGAAAATGCGGCGCTCATCCGGCGCCACCCGCATCAGGAGCATGGGCGCAAGCGGCGGATCGAGCTGACAGATGCAGGGCGACAGGTGCTTGTCCGGGCAAAAAGGCTGGTATACGCGCTCGAAACCGACCTGGCGGAGGGGTTCTCCGAGGAGGAGCAACGCACGGTCCGCCGTTGGCTGGTCGCGGCGGGAGGGCGAAGCCTTGAGGGAGGTGCCGCCAAACCATGACCTTTGCATGCCGGAATGGCGTCGTAGAGTTTGGAATGTGAAGGTGCCTTGTGGGAAGAGGCCGCGACTGTGCGGCGAATGTGCACCTTGTCCGGGGATGGATCGAGCCAGACTGAACACCAGACCTGCGAAGTTCAGATAAGGGTTTAGCGGAATTGAGGTTCTAGCATGGTTTCCGGCCCCAGTTTCGGGGTCCAACCCCATCGTGACCGGGCAGTGCTGCTATCGTATACCCTGTCGATTGTTTCCGGGAGTGACCAGCCAAGCATGTCGAAACGTCGCGCCAGATCGGGGCAGCGGTTGCGGATGACTCTCGCGGCATGGTGGCCGAGCCCGCCACAGTCAGATCGCTGGAAAGGCGTTGAATAGCTTACGATGAGCGGCTCCGGATCCCGTTTCGTAAAGCGGGCGGCACGCAGATGCGCCATGGCGGCGTCACGGGGATCAATGCCGCGCGACAAACGATGTATCGCCATGATATCGCGCGGTTCCTCGAAACAGCGCCCGACACGCAATATCGATGCCGAGAGCGACGCACCACATGCTGATCGGATGAGGTGCTCTGCCGCTATCTTTGTCTCGTGATAGATGCTGCGCGGTCGCGGCTGGGTCGCATCATCGATCCAGCGTGCAGGTTCACCCGCGCGCGCGCCGCCACCAAGCAGGGCCGTGGTGCTGGTGAACACAAGCGAGCGGACCCCAACCTGCCGCATGGCTTGCAGAACGGTTGCGGTCCCGTCGACGTTAATGTCACGGAACTCAGCGTCCGGCCTGACGCCGACATGGGGCGCATGCAGCCCGGCGCAATGGATTACGCAATCCGCGCCGTCGAACAGCGAGGCAAGCCGATGCAGATCGCGGATGTCCGCAGTCACCACGTTCGGCGCCGGAACGCGATCACAGGAGACGACATGCGCACCAGCCCGTCGGGCGGCCGTGGCGATTGTTTTGCCCAGACGCCCGCTGGCACCGGTCACAACGATCCGTTCGGGTTGCCGGGTCATTCCAGACATGCGTTCAACTCTTCGCGCAGCCAGTCGAGGAACCGCTGCACGGGCTTAGATCTGGTGTGCTGCGCGTTTTCGACGAACCAGTAGGCAGAGCTGGTACGAAATCGTCCCGGCAGGGCGTGCAGCCGCCCCATGCGAAGCGCGTCGTGCGACAGGGTTTCCCAGGATAGAAAGACGCCCTGGCCGGCAATGGCGGCATCCAGGCAGAGCGATGCATCCGAATAGCATGGTCCGTCCGGTAGTTGCGCGGCGTCCATGTCGTTTGGTCGCAGCCAGTGGTTCCAGTCAAAGCCCGAGCCTGCGTCACGGATTATCGGAATGTTCAGCAGGTCCGCAGGGGTACGAATTCGGTTCGCAAACTCGGGGGCGAAAACAGGAAAGACGCGAATGTCGGCCAGGTGTACCGCCCTCGTTCCGGCCCAATCGCCCCTGCCGACGCGAATGCAGGCGTCGATCCGGTTGTCGTCGAGATCCGCGAAATCCGTCGTGGCCTCAATCGAGATTTTCAGCTTGCTTTGAGCCTCGGTGAAACGATGCAGGCGCCACACGAGCCATTTAGCGGCAAAAACGGGTGGCGCTGAGACAGCAACACTGTTGGGGTGTGGCGGCTCTACGAGCGCAACGGCGCGGGCAATGTCCCGGAAGCCCGTATGAAGATGCTCCGCCAGCCTTCGCGCCGTTTCCGTCGGTACGAGCCCTTGGGGAGTCCGCCGGAAAAGCTTGATCCCCAGATACGTCTCGACCTTGATCAGCTGTTGGCTGACGGCACCCGGCGTGACGCAAAGCTCGTCTGCCGCGGCGTTCAGGCTACCCAACCTCAAAACAGCTTCGACAGCGCGCAGGCCAACAAGAGGCAGGCGGCCACCGTGAGGGCTATAGTTTTTCTTCACGAGCTTCGTTCAAACCTCGATTGCTGCGAGGCCTCGGTCACTGGATGCTATCGGCATGTTCAAACCGTTCGCCAGAATGTTGCGCCGCTGGCGCCGCGCTCGTGCCTTGCGCCATATCCGTAATGCGCGTCTTGAGGGGGAGGCCCTTCGCCGCCAATGGGACGAAGATCCTTTGTCGCATCCGGTCATCAGGAAGATGAGCCGTCGCGAACTCGCGGACTTGCCAATGACGCGAAACCGAGTTCCGCCCAGTTAGATGCGATCTGGTCACCAAGGTGGGCACAGAGTTGTTGCGGCGGGGCATTGCGCTACTCGCCAAGGTGAAATCGGTGAGCATAGAGATGTCCTCTGCCTCAAGGTTTTCTACACACGCTAAGGCTCGGGGCGGCGGTCGAAAAACGAATAATTCGAAAGTGCGGATTTCAGAAAACGGTATCCGTCAGGTCTTTTGGGATCGACCCGAGTGAACGTGGTCTGCGCAATAGAGCTCCGAGGCGAACATGTTGGCCCAGTGTTCCTGCATCGCGGTTCATTTCCTGATGGGGGCGACGCTCCGGTCCCGGCGATGGAGGCGAGGGTCGAGCCCGGCGTGGGCGCACGCGCGCTTATCTCCTTTCACGAGGACATAATCTTTCATGTTTCCTGGGGCGGAGTATTCGTCCCGGTCGGCGAACTGCTGAACGAGGCCGCTTCCGGCGCGCCTGCAAACAGGGTTTCGGCCATGAAGTCGACGAAGACCCGCAGTTTCGGCGAGATATGCCGGCTCGACGGCCAGTAAACGCGAAACTCCGCATTTCCTTTCGCCGCATCCTCCAGCACCGCAACAAGCCGCCCGTTTGCGCAATGGGCGCGCACCGCGAAATCGGGCAGACAGGCGATGCCCCGGCCATGCTCGGCCATGTCGAGCAGCGGCTCGATGGCGCTGGAGATGGCCGTGCGGGGCAGGGCGCCCTCCGCCAGCCCCTCGATGTGCCAGGGCTCCAGCCTGCCGGTGCTGGGGTAGCGGTGATGCAGGCAGCGGTGCTGCGCAAGCTCTGCCGTGCTCTGGGGCGTCCCATGCCGTTCAAAATAGGCGGGCGCCCCGACGATGCGAAAGCCGGAACTGCCGAGGCGCCGTGTCATCAGGCGTGAGTCCGTGGGCTCGCCCGAACGGATCACCGCGTCAAAACCTTCTTCGATCACATCGACCAGCCGGTCGCTGAAATCGAGATCCAGCTCGATCTCGGGCCAGGCCTCCATAAATGCGTTCAGCGTTGGCATCATCAGCATTCCGACCAGCGGCAGGCTGACGCGCAGCTGTCCGGAGGGGCGCACGCGGGTTTGTGCCAGCTCCAGCTCCGCCGCCTCCAACTCGCCCAGAACGCGGCGGCACCGTTCGAGGAACATCTGCCCTTCCGCTGTCAGGGTGATCGCGCGTGTCGACCGATGAAACAGCCGCACGCCCATGCGGTCCTCGAGCCGCGCAATGGCCTTGCCCACCGCCGAGGACGACACGCCGAGCTGCCGCCCGGTGACGGTGAAGCTGCGCGTTTCCGCCGCTTGAACGAAGACATTCAGAGCGCCGAGGCTGTCCGTGGAGATCGACATGGAGGACATTTTAGTCCGGAGTTATCGGAATTGAAGCCTGTTTTTCTGCAATGGCATAGCCCGCACAATCCCTCAGAGATTTCAACCGACTGAGGACACAAGATGATCTGCACGACACGATCGGTTCTGGCGGCAGGCTGCCCCCGGCCCGAAGGGCGCCCCGCTCCACAGGCGCGGGAGACCGGCCATGAGTGATATACATAGACCTACTTCGGTTCACAGCGCCGAGGCTCCGTTTCCCTGGGCGGCGCTGCTGGCGCTCTCCATGGCGGCTTTCATCACCATCCTGACCGAAGCCCTCCCCGCCGGTTTGCTGCCCGCCATTGGGCAGGGGCTGGGCGTGTCGGAGGCCGGGGCCGGGCAGTTGGTGACGGTCTACGCCATCGGCTCGTTGGTGGCCGCGATCCCGCTGACGACCCTGACGCAGGGTCTGCGCCGAAAGCCGCTGCTGATGACCGCGATCGTGGGCTTCCTGATTGCGAACACGGTCACGGCGCTGTCGACCAGCTACGCCCTGACACTGTCGGCCCGCTTCGTCGCCGGGGTCGCGGCGGGGCTGCTCTGGGCGCTGGCGGCGGGCTACGCCGCGCGCATGGCGCCCGATCATCTGAAGGGGCGGGCGATTGCCGTCGCCATGGCAGGCACGCCGCTCGCCCTGTCTCTCGGCGTGCCCGCTGGTACCTTCCTCGGGGCCGTCCTCGGCTGGCGCGCCTGTTTCGGGCTGATGAGCCTCCTGACCGTCGGTCTGATCGTCTGGGTTCTGGCCAAGGTGCCGGATTTCGCTGGTGAACCCGCAGGTCAGCGTCGTACCCTGCGCGGCGTACTGACGCTTCCGGGCATCCGCCCGGTGCTTGGGGTGGTGTTTAGCTTCGTGCTTGCCCACAACATCCTATACACCTACATCGCGCCTTTCCTGGCGGGGGCGGGGATGGTCGGGCGCACGGATGCTGTGCTGCTGGTCTTCGGCCTCGCCTCGCTGGTCAGCATCTGGATCGTCGGTGTGCTGATCGACACGCGCCTGAGAGTACTCACTCTCATCAGTATCACGCTCTTCGCCTTGGCGGCGGCCATGTTTTGGATCTGGCGCGACACGCCGACGACCATCTATGCGGCCAGCGCGATCTGGGGGCTCGCCTTCGGTGGATGCGCGACCCTCTTCCAGACCGCCAGCGCCAAGGCGGCCGGACCCGCGGCGGATCTGGCGCAATCAATGCTCGTGACCATGTGGAACACCGCGATTGCCGGCGGCGGCTTGGTGGGCGGGCTGCTTCTGGAGAGGTTCGGGCCTGAGAGCCTTGCGCCAGGCCTGCTGCTGCTGATCGCGCTGGCGGGAGTGATGACCTTTGCCGCCCGAGATCACGGGTTTCCGGCCGGTCAAAGGGAGGATTAGGTGTCGGTCAGGCCTTTTCCCGGTCGTTGCATGTACCAGTCGGGGTGCTTCAACGAGTAGAAGCCAGCCTTCGCGTAAACGCCATGCGCGTCCTCCGTCGCCAGCATCCAGTTCTGCACTGTTTGCAGGCGGGGGTGCGCCAGCGCGGTCTCAGTCATCCACAGACCGAGGCCGCGCCCCCGGTACGCCTCGTCCACGAACACATCCCTCAGATAGGCAAATAGGGCGTAGTCGGTGACGATCCGGGCAAAGCCGATCTGCCGTCCGGTCCTCTCATAGAGGCCGAGAACTTCGGAATTGCGCAGCGCCGAGCGGATAAGGTCTGGGTCGATACCCCGGGACCAGTAGGCGGTGGTCGTCAGGAAATCGACGACATAGGCCCCGTCGATCAGCTCGGGATCGGTCGAGATAGTGAACCCGTCCTTCCGTATTGTCAGGTGGCGGCTGTCATCGGATCTCTGCGTCATGTCGGCTGTCTTTCGGGCATTGGGTTTGTGAACTGCGGAGGCTCACTTCGAGCGGAAATTACGCAGAATGTTCCCTGCCGAAAAACGCATGTTTCGAAAATTACGATTGCGAAAACCGGAATGAAAGCCGACGCGGCGTGGCCCGGATGTCTGGTGCCTTGCGCGGCGGGGCATATGCCATCTGCTCTAGGGTGGGCTACGTGCGCAGCGCGCTGGAGCTGGCCGAGCTGATGCTGAGGACCTCATGAACTACGGTGGTCATGCCGCTTGCGGTGGCATATCCGGCGACATGAGCCAGGTGTTGCCAGCGACGGAGCGATGGCCAGGACAAGCCTTAGCTCACGCATCTAGGTGAGCCGGTTTCGACCAAGATCCCGAACCACGAGTCTTTGGGGGCTAGGCCGCGACCGTACGAGTACTTTCTATGGCACATTTTTTTGACGAGGGCGGTGTCCGCGACGGATGTGAAAAAAACTGTTTTCACCGGGCGTAAACTTGGCGCAAATAAGTGCGGCCATCATCAGTCGAGCTAAGTGCCGCCGTACCTCAAGAAGAGAGTTCCTTGATCATTGGAGAGTCTGAAAAACCTCGCGCCTTGGCCGGGTTGAGGTAGACTGGGCGAGACGAAGAAGGATGCCCACCGATGCCCAAGCAACCTGCGTTTCCCGGTCTCCGCCACGCGATGAAGAAGAAGCAGACCCGGCGTGAGAAGTTTCTCGCGGAGATGGACGCGGTGGTGCCTTGGATGCGTCTGCTGGCGCTGATCGAGCCTCATTATCCGAAGGTCGGGCCGAAGGGCGGTCGGCCGCCGATGCCACTGGAGACGATGCTGCGGGTGTATTTCCTGCAGCAATGGTATGCGCTGAGCGATCCCATGGCTGAGGAGATGCTCTACGACAGCGAGTCCATGCGCCGGTTCGCAGGCATCGAACTCGGTGATGATCGTGTCCCGGATGAGACGACGATCCTGAACTTCAGACACCTGCTGGAGAAGCACGCGCTGACGGAGCGTTTGTTCGTTGAAGTGAACAAACATCTGGCCGATCAGGGCATCACGCTGCGCTCGGGCACACTGGTCGATGCGACGATCATCGACGCGCCGTCCTCGACCAAGAACGAAGCCGGGGCGCGCGATCCGGAGATGTCGTCAACGAAGAAGGGCAATGACTGGTTCTTCGGGATGAAGGCGCACGTTGGCGTCGATGCCGAGAGCGGCATCGTGCATAGCCTCGAGACCACCACGGCGAAGGTGCATGACAGCCAGGTCTGGGATGAGCTCCTCCATGGCGAGGAGACGTCGGTGTGGGCGGACAAGGGCTATGTCAGCGCTGCGCGCGAGGCCCATTTCTCCGGCCCGGACAAGTTCTGGGGCGTCATGCGGAAGGCGCCGAAGGGCGCTGCGCTGGACCCCATCGACGAGCACATCAATCGGATTATCGCGATGGTGCGGGCGCGGGTGGAGCATCCATTCCGCGTGCTCAAGCGCCAATTCGGGTATCTGAAGACCCGCTACCGTGGCCTCGCGAAGAACCGCGCGCAACTCTTCACGCTGTTCGCCCTCGGCAACCTGTTCCTCGTACGAAGAAAGCTGATGCCATGAGCCGGACTCTGTCCGAGGACCCCGTTTCGGGGCCTCAACAATGCCAAATCCGGCGAAATCAAATGCGCCTCGGGCTCACGCACCGATTTCACAGCCCGGATGGCCGGATGTCGGCGAAGCCGAAGCCGTAGTTCAGACCTTCCNNNNCATCGGCGCGCTGAGCGCGCGTGACCACGCCGACCGGCTGGCGGGGCTGCGCGACACCATCGGCGCGCGCTATCCCGGCATCACGCTCTGTCCCGAGATCTGCGGCTACGATCGCGCCGAGCTGCTGGAGGAACGGCTGCGCGCGGCGCTGGCCGAGGACCCCGGCATCAGCGGCATCTACAGCGCGGGCGCCGGCAACGCGGGGCTGGTGCGGGCGCTGCGCGCGCAGGGGTCCGCGCGGCCCGTCGTCGTGCTGCACGAGCTGGTCGCGCACAGCCGCCGGGCGCTTGCCGAGGGCGTCGTCGACGTGGTGATCGACCAGCGCCCGCACGAGGAGGTGGACCTCGCGCTCGGCCTTCTGCGGCGCATCGCCGACCGCCAGCCGTCCGGGCCGGTGCCGCCCGTGGTGCCTGCCATCCATGTACCCGAGAACCTGCCGCCCGATCCCGGCGCGGCCGACGACATCCAAGGAGGAGACCCCCGATGACCGATTTCTTCGCAGACATCGCCCCGCTGCGCCACGATCCCGAGGGCGAGGGCATCTGCTTTCGCCACTACGACCCCGACGAGATGGTCATGGGCAAGCGCATGGAGGACCACCTGCGCTTTGCCGTGGCCTACTGGCACAGCTTCGCCTGGCCGGGGGGCGACCCCTTCGGCGGGCAGACCTTCCAGCGGCCCTGGTTCACCGACGACATGGCGGGCGCGCGGCTGAAGGCGGAGGCGGCCTTCGAGCTTTTCGAGATCCTGGGCGTGCCGTTTTTCTGCTTCCACGACGCGGACATCCGCCCCGAGGGCGCGAGCTTTGCCGAGAGCCGGCGGAACTTCGAGGAGATCGTCGACATCTTCGGGCAGAAGATGGAGCGCTCGAAGGTGCGGCTGCTCTGGGGGACGGCGAACATGTTCTCGCACCGGCGCTTCATGTCGGGGGCGGCGACGAACCCCGATCCCGACGTCTTTGCCTGGTGCGCGGCGACGGTGAAGACCTGCATGGACGCGACCCACAAGCTGAAGGGGCAGAACTACGTGCTCTGGGGCGGCCGCGAGGGCTATGAGACGCTGCTCAACACCGACATGGGGGCCGAGCTGGACCACATGGGGCGCTTCCTGTCGATGGTGGTGGACTACAAGCACAAGATCGGCTTCGAGGGCACCATCCTGATCGAGCCCAAGCCGCAGGAGCCCACCAAGCACCAGTACGACTACGACGTGGCGACGGTCTACGGCTTCCTGCAGCGCTTCGGGCTGGAGAAGGAGGTCAAGGTCAACATCGAGCAGGGGCACGCGATCCTGGCCGGGCACAGCTTCGAGCACGAGCTGGCGCTGGCGCGCGAGCTGGGGGTGCTGGGCTCGATCGACATGAACCGCAACGACTACCAGTCGGGCTGGGACACCGACCAGTTCCCGAACAACGTGCCCGAGGTGGCGCTGGCCTACTACGAGATCCTGCGGGCCGGGGGCTTCGACACCGGGGGGACGAACTTCGACGCCAAGCTGCGGCGCCAGTCGCTGGACGCCGAGGACCTCGTGGCGGCGCACGCGGGGGCGATGGACGTCTGCGCGCGGGGCCTGAAGGCCGCGGCGCGGATGCTGGAGGACGATGCGCTCGAGGCGCCCCGCCGCGCGCGCTACGCCGGCTGGGAGACGCCCGAGGCGCAGGCCATGCTGGGCTCGGACCTGGACAGCATCGCGGCGCGGGTCGAGGCCGAGGGCATCAACCCCGAGCCCCGCTCGGGCCGTCAGGAGATCCTGGAGAACGTGGTGAACCGCTACGTGTGAGGCCGGGTTTGGAGGGGTGCCCCGCCCCCGAGTGGGGGCGGGTAGCAAAACACGGCGCTTAATCCCCCAAAAGCAAGAGTAGTCCGTCATAAAATTTCTGCAGGCTTGGCGAAGTATTTTCATTAATAGCAATTTGCAAACCAATTTCGCGAGCGGCCTCGATTTTTCTCAATCCGGACGAGAAAAAGCCGGCCTTTTTACATTCGCGCTCGAATGCCTCCCAGGTGCCTCCTGAAATGTTATCGCTATTTCTGTATTTGGCTTTTTTTGCGACAGTGGAGGGCAGCCGGCTATAAGCGCGGCATGCCGCTTTCCAATTCCCAAAGTACCATGCTTCCAGCTCTTCGATTGAAATTCTTGTCAATCCTGAAAATGAAATTCCATCTGGATTTGTTTTCGTTGGAATGCCGGCGTCAAGAAAGCTTCTCTCCAAAGTCGATTTTAGGGCGTTAAGGAGAGTCTGAAAAACCTCGCGCTTTGGCCGGGTTGAGATAAACTGGGCGAGACGAAGAAGGATGCCCACCAATGCCCAAGCAACCTGCGTTTCCCGGTCTCCGCCACGCGATGAAGAAGAAGCAGACCCGGCGTGAGAAGTTTCTCGCGGAGATGGACTCGGTGGTGCCCTGGACGCGCCTTCTGGCGCTGATTGAGCCGCATTATCCGAAGGTTGGGCCGAAGGGTGGTCGGCCGCCGATGCCACTGGAGACGATGCTGCGGGTGTATTTCCTGCAGCAATGGTATGCGCTGAGCGATCCCATGGCTGAGGAGATGCTCTACGACAGCGAGTCCATGCGCCGGTTCGCAGGCATCGAACTCGGTGATGATCGTGTCCCGGATGAGACGACGATCCTGAACTTCAGACACCTGCTGGAGAAGCACGCGCTGACGGAGCGTTTGTTCGTTGAAGTGAACAAACATCTGGCCGATCAGGGCATCACGCTGCGCTCGGGCACACTGGTCGATGCGACGATCATCGACGCGCCGTCCTCGACCAAGAACGAAGCCGGGGCGCGCGATCCGGAGATGTCGTCAACGAAGAAGGGCAATGACTGGTTCTTCGGGATGAAGGCGCACGTTGGCGTCGATGCCGAGAGCGGCATCGTGCATAGCCTCGAGACCACCACGGCGAAGGTGCATGACAGCCAGGTCTGGGATGAGCTCCTCCATGGCGAGGAGACGTCGGTGTGGGCGGACAAGGGCTATGTCAGCGCTGCGCGCGAGGCCCATTTCTCCGGCCCGGACAAGTTCTGGGGCGTCATGCGGAAGGCGCCGAAGGGCGCTGCGCTGGACCCCATCGACGAGCACATCAATCGGATTATCGCGATGGTGCGGGCGCGGGTGGAGCATCCATTCCGCGTGCTCAAGCGCCAATTCGGGTATCTGAAGACCCGCTACCGTGGCCTCGCGAAGAACCGCGCGCAACTCTTCACGCTGTTCGCCCTCGGCAACCTGTTCCTCGTACGAAGAAAGCTGATGCCATGAGCCGGACTCTGTCCGAGGACCCCGTTTCGGGGCCTCAACAATGCCAAATCCGGCGAAATCAAATGCGCCTCGGGCTCACGCACCGATTTCACAGCCCGGATGGCCGGATGTCGGCGAAGCCGAAGCCGTAGTTCAGACCTTCCCATTGTAGTCGCGCCAGAGAAACCGAATACGCGATGCAGAGGGCCAATCGAGCTGTGCGAAACGGGTTGGAAACCGGTGCGCTCATAGAGCGCACGGGCACGTGAGTTTTCATCGACTACGTCGAGCCGAATCCGTTTGAGCCCCTTCAAAAGGGCGTAGTCTTCTATCGCTGCGAGCAGTCGAGAGCCGATCCCGAGGCCTCGCGCGGTTCGGTGAACGAAAATACCGTCCATCAACAGTGTTCCGGGTTCGCAATCACGCTCAAGCAATGCAAGCAATCCACCACGCCAAACCGAGCCGACCGTGCCGTAACTGGCCCGCAGCTCTCGCATGCCACCTCCCACGAACGCGCCTTCCAGCGTCTTAAAGCCTGCAACACCCAGGAAGCGTCCACCGGCTGAAACCGCACTGATCGCATGGGCGGCATCGAGATTGCCCTCAATGAAGTTGATTGCTCTATCCGGAGGGCCAAGCGGTATGCGGAGCTTCGCGGCAAACGCGTCCCAGTAGCCTGAAGCTGCCACCACACGATGCGAATGGCGAAGTCCTTCCTCTATGTGGACGGCCTCGTCAGGTATCGGTGGATTTGGTCCCCGATGAAGGGTCATTGCGTGCTCTCCTTAACAGCAGAATTTCTATCAGACTTTTGCGGTTTCAAGTAATCGGGCTGCCATGTCAGTCGTCCGAAACAGGTCCAGAGCCTATCGCTCCATGTCCGGCACCGGCGCATGTCGCGCCAGATGTTGCGGTATTCTATGAAGTTGATGGTGACGGGATTGTTGGTGTCGATGTTCCAAGTCAGACCGTAGATCACCTTGTCTTCTTCGCGCTGGAGGGTGCCGAAGAGCTTGTCCCATAGGATCAGGACGCCGCCGTAGTTCTTGTCCAGATACTTTCGGTTCGACCCGTGATGCACGCGATGCACTGAAGGCGTGTTAAATACCTCGTCCAGCCAGCCGAACTGGCGCACGTGTTCCGTGTGGACCCAATGCTGATACTGGGCGACCAGTATGAGGCCGATGATAGCCTGAAAGGGGTTGAACCCAAGCAGGACCATGGGGATGAGGAAAAGCCATTCGAACAGGCTCTCGACCCAACTCAACCGGAAGCCGACAGTCAGGTTATAGTTCTGGGATGAGTGGTGGACGCTGTGGCTGGCCCACAGGATGCGCCGCTCGTGCTCGATGCGGTGCATCCAGTAGTAGGTCAAATCTGCCGCAAAAAAGGCGAGCACCCATGACCACCAGACCATCGGGAGTTCCCACGGCACCAGCCAGTAGACGGGCAGCAGCCCGAGAAGCCCGACTGTAGCGAATGCAGTGGTTTCCAGAACCTGGTTCACCACGAAGATAGCGCAATTGGCGGCGGTATCCTTCCAGCGTCGCTCCTTCCTTGTTGTCAGGTCCAGCAAAACCTCGGCTAGGGTCAGCCCTAGATTGATCAGGGAGATGAACCCGATGACTTGCAGGATCGACTTCGTCTCGAAGAGCGCTCTCAGGGCGTCAATGCTCATGCGGGGTTTCCTCCAGATCGGCTGTGTGCTACTAAATATTGAACGAACGTTCGTTCATTAATCGAAAGTTTCTAGCTGAGGTCAAGATGGGCGGTCCCAATATGGAAAAGGGCAAGCGGGAGCTGGCGGCTGAAGCGCGCCGGAAGTTGCTGATGGAAGCAGCGATCACCTGTTTTGCCGAGAGCGGGATCGCTCGAACGAGCATGCGCGATATCGCACGCAAGGCGGGCGTCAGTATCGGTAACCTCTACAATCACTTTCCAGGTCGCGACGATCTGATCGCAGAGATCGCAAAGATGGAAACGGCGGGGCTGACCGGGATCGTCGAGGCGGTAAAGGCCTGTGGGGAAAGCGGCGCGGCAGTGGAGACTTTCGTGATGCGCTATTTCGATCATTGCGCTGAGCCGGTATCGGCGGTCCTGACCATCGAGATTACGTCCGAGGCCCTGCGCAACCCGGAAATCGGCAGGCTCTTCAGCGGCAACCGGAGCATGTTAATCGCCTACCTGGCCGAGGCGATGGCGTTGGAAAGACCAGAGCCGACCCGTGCCGAAGAGGAAAGGCACCTGCAGACCGCTGGACTTATTCTCGATACGGTCGAAGGGTTCGCGCTGCGCGTGGGACTCGGCGGAAAGCCTGCCACCGACGCCGACAAGCTGGCGCTGATGGCCTTCATCGACCGTGCCGTGAATGGCGATGTTCCATGAAGAGGCGGTGGATCGTTTGGGTCACCCTGGGTCTTATAGCGACAGTGGCATCGCTGGCGGGCGCGTTGGTGGCGTTCTCGCGCATTGCGGATTTCGAGATCCCGGCCGTCCCGGCCACGGACATCGGATTCGAGCATGATGGAGCGACGCTGCAGGGAACGCTCCTCGCGGCTTCCGAGATCGGACCGATCCTCTTGATCGTGCATGGCGATGGTGCGCAGGATCGCTGGTCCGACACGGGTTATCTGCCTCTGATCAATGCGCTGGTTGGAGCGGGCGTTTCGGTGTTCAGTTGGGACAAGCCAGGCGTTGGTGCGTCATCCGGCAATTGGTTGTCGCAGTCGATGCATGACCGAGCGGCCGAAGCCGCCGAAGCGCTAGCCGCAATTCGTGCGCAGCCCGGCAACGAGAACCGGCCCATCGGTCTTCTGGGCTTTTCCCAAGCCGGATGGGTGTTGCCGCGTGTGCCATCACTGACGGAGCAAGCGGATTTTCTGGTCCTGATCGGGGCCGCGATCAACTGGCAGGACCAGGGGCGATACTTCACTACGGTGCAGCTCTCGCGGGAAGGCAGGTCGTTGGAGGAGATCGCGGCTGAGCTGGATCGGCAGGCAAAGAGCGACCAGCGCCGCTTCGGGCCGGGCGCGACCTATCGAGATTACGTCGCTGCGGAACGTGCCGCGGGACGGCCCGAAGGCGAAATCCTGACAAAGGATCGCTTCGGGTTCATTCGTCTCAACCATGGCGAAGACGCACGGGAGCATATTGCCCGCCTCACCCTGCCGATGTTGGTACTCATGGGGGCGGACGATCTGAACGTCGATCCGCTGGAGACGGTCTCAGTCTATCAGGAGTTGATCGGCATGGCGCATCCGCAGAACCGGATACACCTGGTCCCCGGTGCAACCCATTCGCTGCTCGATGCCCGTTACTACAATTACCAGCTGCCGGACCAATGGCCTTTCGCTGCGAAGGTCAGGTTCGCGCTGGCCGGTCGCGATGCCTATTCGCGGGACGTGATCAACATCATTGCCGGATGGATCGATGAAACAGCCGTGATAACGCAATGATCGAACGAATTCACGCAGTGCTCAGGCAGCCTTTCTGGTTGGGAAAGCAGCCCCAGATCGACCGCTTTTTCAGCCCCACGCATATCGAAGCGGACCTTGGCGCAGCTGCAGCGAATTGGTGGTTTGTCCGCATAGCCAACGCTCCTGACCGCCGTAGCGAATGTCCGCGTCGGGCCTGCCGTGCAGTCAGACGCAATGCTGCTGATCGCAGGGGCAGACCTATATCGTGCCGTTCAGGAGACCAAGGCAGATCGCCCCGGCAGCGGAGATCCTTGTCGGGGCTGAGCCTATACCGCTGCGAGCCGGGCGGCGGCCTTCGCAGGGGCAATGTGCATCCCGAGCCGGACCAGCAGATCCTGATCTTTCCACACCGCCGGATTGCCGGTGGTCAGCAGCTGGTCACCCACGAAGATCGAGTTTGCGCCCGCAAGAAAGCACAGCGTCTGCACCTCGTCGCTCATCCCCGTGCGCCCGGCGGACAGGCGCAGGACCGAGGCGGGCATCAGGATGCGGGCCAGCGCCACCATGCGCACCAGCGCGAAGGGGTCGACGGCTTGGGCGCGCGCCTGCACCGGCACGCCCTCGACCTCGTTCCACAGGTTCACCGGCACACTGTCGGGATGCGCGGGGAGGGTCGCCAGCGTCACCAGCATGGCGATGCGGTCTTCCTCGGCCTCGCCCATGCCGAGGATGCCGCCACAGCAGACCTTGATGCCGCCCTTGCGGACCTGCTCGACCGTATCGAGGCGGTCCTCCATCGTGCGGGTGCTGGCGATCTGGGCATAATACGCCGGCGAGGTGTCGATGTTGTGGTTGTAGAAATCGAGCCCCGCCGCCTTCAGCCGGGCGACCTGGGCAGGGGAGAGCATCCCCAGCGTCATGCAGGTCTCGAGTCCCAGATCGGCCACGCCCCGGACCATGTCGCAGAGCTTGTCCATGTCGCGGTCCTTGGGGCTGCGCCAGGCGGCGCCCATGCAGAACCTTTGCGCCCCGGCGGCCTTGGCGCGCCTGGCGGCTGCCAGAACCTCCTCCGGTTCCATCAGCTTGGTGGCCTTTACGCCCGTGTCGTGATGGGCGGATTGCGAGCAATAGCCGCAATCCTCCGGGCAGCCGCCGGTCTTGATGCTGAGCAGGCTCGCGGTCTCGATCGTGGTCGGGTCGAAATGGGCGCGGTGCAGCGTCTGGGCGCGGTGGAGCAGGTCGGGAAAGGGCAGGGCGTGAAGCTCCCGTGCTTCTTGCATGGTCCAGTCGGTCCGGATCATTGTCTGCGCTCCTTCAGACGGGTGATCGCCGCGTTCAGGCCGCTGGCCAGGGCGACCTTGAGCAGATCGCCGAGGATGAATGGCGTGAAGCCTGCGGCGATCAGGCCGGGAAGCGGGACGAAGGCGGTCAGCCAGAGCAGGCCGACGGCATAGACGACGGCAAGACCGGCGAGCATCGCAAGTGCCTGACCGATCCACCCCCGATTGCGGGACAGCCAGCCGATGACCAATGTCGAGAGCAGATAGCCCGCGAGGTAGCCGCCCGTCGGCCCGACGAGATAGGCAAGCCCGATGCCACGTTCCGGCGCATTGGAAAAGACCGGCAGGCCCAATGCACCAACGGCCAGATAGGTTGCCATCGCCGCGAAACCAAGCCTCGGTCCGAGCGCGGCGGCGAGAAAGAAGACGGCCAGCGTGTGAAGGGTCATCGGGACCGGCCAGAACGGGATCTGCACCTTGCCGCCAATTGTTATCAGCAGGGCGCCACCAAGTACGACGGCGATGCCGCGCCAGAGCGATGCGGGGCGGGTCCGGGATGGGTCGAGAAATGCCATGTGTCTGTCCTCCGAAGATAGGCGTGGAATCTATCTATAATTAGGAGGGTCGGATCGGGTGGAGGCAATCAGGATTATAGATAATTATCCGAGAATCTCGTAAGTCTCTCTTGAATCTGAGTTTTTTCCAACAGGTTTGCGTTTTCCAATCCAGCCGACGTGGCGTGCAAGCGTGGTGCAGGCAAGATCGGTCTGCCCTCTGCGCAGCGCGTCGAGGATGGCGCGGTGATCGTGATCGGTGCGCGCCTCCCAGTCGCGTCGCCAGGCGGCGAAAAGAAAGCGCGCGGTTGCCGCCTGAAGGTCGTCGATGGTTCGCAAGAGCCGTGGCATCCGGCAGGGGGCAAGGATCAATCGGTGGAAGTGACGGTTCGCCGCGTCCCAGTCGCGCACCGTGCTGGCGCTGTCGCCGCGCCGCGTAACTTCCTCCGCCTCCTGAAGAATCCTGCGCGTCATGTTGGGCGCGGCGTGGCGCAGCGCGAGGCTTTCGAGGCTGGAGCGCATCTCGGCCACCTCGCGCAATTCGGCGATGTCGAACTCGGTAACACGAAAGCCGCGCCTTGGTTCGCTCTCCGCCAGGCCCTGGGTCTGCAGTACGCGAAAGGCCTCGCGCACCGGGACATGGCTGGCGCCGAACTCGGTGGCGATGTGGTCCTGCCGCAACCGTGCGCCGGGCGGGATCTCGCCCGATATGATGCGGTCGGCGAGGATGCGGGCAATGCGGGTGGATTGGGTCTCTTCGGGGGCATGCTTCATGAATTATAGATAATTGATGTCCCGCGGTAAGTCGATACGCTTGGCAGGCCTGCCGCTGCGGAGTCTGTCCGGCAGCGCCGAACGCACCCCGCCCCGGGCACAAGGGCCGGGTGTGGCCGGGGCGGGAAAAGGGGGCGCTGAACGAAATCCCTTCCTCAGCCCAGCCGCTGCAGGAAGATCACGTTGTCCTCGGCCGTTTGGCCTTGCACCTCGGGCCGGGTGCTCT
This sequence comes from Salipiger mucosus DSM 16094, assembly GCF_000442255.1. Classification (GTDB taxonomy): domain Bacteria; phylum Pseudomonadota; class Alphaproteobacteria; order Rhodobacterales; family Rhodobacteraceae; genus Salipiger; species Salipiger mucosus. The sequence continues at coordinate 45,473 of NZ_KE557277.1, forward strand.
TGCGCGCGATGGCACAGACGCACAGCCGCCGCCAGTGGCGCGGGTCGAGGGCAAGCGAGGCCAGCGTTTCCTCGGCGCCGGGAAACACCCTATCCTCCGCCGCCTCGGAGCCCGGCGGGCGCTTGCCGTGTTCGGTGATCAGCAGTCGCCCGCCGGTGGTCACGGCCCCCGCTGCCCGGGCCAGCACCCGGGCGCGCGGCCAATCCCGCGGCGATTGCAGAAAGCTGGCGACCACGAGGTCGTGGCTGCCGTCCGGGAAGGTTTCGGCCAGATCGTGTTCTTCGAAGCGGAGGGACCCAGCCAGTCCGGCTCGGGCGGATCTTTCAGAGGCGTGGGCGAGCGCCACGGCGGACACGTCCACCGCCGTCACCTGCCAACCTTGCCGGGCCAGCCAGAGCGCATCGTCGCCCCGGCCGCAGCCCAGTTCCAGCGCCGTCCCCGGCTGCAGCGGACCGGCGAACTGGGACAGGACGAGGCCGGGTTTGCCGGAGGTCTCGCCGGTCTTTTCGCGGTAGCGGTCGTTCCAGAAGTCTCGGGTGGTTTGTTGCATGGCGATGTTCCTTCAAGCCGTTGCGGTCAGATCGGGGTCGAAGATCAGCGAGCGGTGCGCGGCGCTGCCCGCCATCACGCCCGAGGCCGCGGCGATCGTGGCGTTGGGCATGGAGCTGGCAAGGTCGCCGGCAGCGAAGACGCCGGGCTGGCTGGTGGCCTGCATCGGGTCGACGGCCACGTAGGGGCCGGTCGGGCCGTCCGTCAGTGCACAGCCAAGATCGCTTGCCAGATCGCAGGAGGGCGCGGTGTCGGGCGCCAGGAACAGGCCCGCCAGCGCAACCTCTCGCCCGTCGTCCAGGCGCACCCCGTCGAGCGCCGGGGCGGTGCCGAGCAGGTCCACGACAGGCGTTTCCTCGACCGTGACCCTCCGGTCGGCCAGGCCTTGCCGCTGATCCGCGGAGAGGGCGAGCCGGCCTTGCGTGAAGAGCGTGGTCGGCCCCCAATCCGGCAGCAGCATGGCCTGGTGCAGCGCCGCGTCGCCGCGCGCCAGAACGCCGACTGGCCTGCCGTTCAGCTCATATCCATGGCAATAGGGACAATGCAGCAAGGTTTTTCCCCAGCGTTCGGTCGCCCCCGGCAGGTCGGGCAGGCTGTCGCGGACACCGAAGGCCAGCACCAGCCGCCGCGCGGTGATGTCGCCGCCCTTCGCCAATGTCACCTGAAATCCCTCTTCGTCGCGCGCAGCCGAAACCGCCGTGCCGTCCCGGAAGGACAGAGTGGGGTAGGCCGAGAGTTCGTGTCTGAGGGTCGCGCGGATGACCTGCGGGGAGCGCCCATCCTGCCCGGGGAACCCGTGCGAGGCGGCGGCAAAGCGGTTTCGGGGGGCGCCGGTGTCGAGCACGCAGACGCGTCTGCGGGCGCGGGCAAGCTGCATTGCGGCGGCGAGCCCGGCAAAGCTTCCGCCGATGACGATGACATCATGTTCCATGGTCTTCCCTCATATGTATCATTAAGAGTTACGTGATTCGCGGCGCGCCTTCAAGACACGAAACTTTCATTGTTACTTGAGTGCTGCTAAGGAGGCTGGAAAGATCAGGAAAGGAAACCCCATGGCGCGCGATCTTCGCATGTCCCGCATGTTGCACGTGTTGATCCACATGGACCGGCACCTCGGGCGTGCCACCTCGGAACAGATCGCGCAGATGATTTCGACCAATGCCGTGGTGGTGCGCCGGATGATGGCGGGGCTGCGCGAGCGGGGAATCGTGACGTCGGAAAAGGGTCATGGCGGCGGCTGGCAACTGGCTTGCCCGCTGGCCAGGATCAGCCTGCGCGATGTCTACGAGGCGGTCGGTCACCCGCCGTTGTTCAACATCGGGCCACAGGCGGATTCCTCGTCCTGCCTCGTCGAACAGGCGGTCGACGCGCGGCTGGACGCGACGCTGTCAGAGGCCGAGGCGCGGCTGCTGGCGCAATTTTCCACGATCACGGTGGAGGAGGTCGCGCAGGATTTCGAGCGGCGGTTTGCGGAGAGCGGGCACTCGGTGCCGTTCCAGTGGCATGGTTCGACGGACGAATGATTTGGGGAGCTGTTGTTCCGAGGTCGACCGAAAGCCAAGGTCGCTTGGACATAAAGCGCCAGGCCAACTCACCAGAAGCGTTCGTAGGTGATCGCATCTTCTGGTTCAGGGGGGGCAGGCGAATTTCAAAACGCGGGCTTTTCAGGGAATCCAGTCAACGGGAGTATGTGACTTTCTGCGCGCTCGGTGTCTCGCCTACCAAGATTTGATTTCCTCATAGATGCGGAGATTGCCTTCTCCGGTCCACATGCTCCATTATCTTCGTGGGTAAAGCGAAAGCGGTCGCGCGAAGGTCAAGCTTGGGTCGCCGTATCACGCGTTGTCGATTGCGAGCTGCAGTCCAGGCCAGCTCGCATATTTGTTGCCTGTTTCCCGGATGTGCGTGTATCGCTTCAGGCTGACCCAAGACCTGTGCCCACTGACGGCTGCTACATGGGGAATGTTCCAACCCATCTCGAATAGCCGAGAAATGCCTTCGTGGCGCAGATCGTGGAAGTGCAGATCCTCGATTCCGAGCAGCTTACAGGCGCGGGTGAAGTTGGCCGTGATCGCGTCCGGAGAGTAAGGAAAAATCTCAGCCTTGCTCTTGCACATACTGTCTATGATCTGAATGGCCTCCTCGGGCAGATCGACCCAGGTATCGTTTCCGAGCTTCTCGCCGGGATGCTTCATGTCACGGACCAGGATGCGCTTGTGCTCCTTCTGGAAGTCATCCCAGGTGAGGCGGGTGATCTCTGCCTGTCGGCGCGTCGAGAAGAGAGCGAACACGATCACCTTGTGCATGGGCATGGCCTGAGGTGTTCTTTGGCGCCGATCAACGAAATGGACCAGCAACCGGTCGAGTTCATCGAGAGTGGGTCTGCGGTTCCGCTGGGCTGAGCGGGAGGCAATCCCCATACGGCGCGCAACAGTGATCGCATCTCTCATCTCCCGGTCATCCAGTCGGAAATCCCACATCGGTCGTGCTATGGCGAATATGGAGGCGAGATGGCTCGCGTAGTTCCCGACTGTTTGCGGTTGTCCGGGCAGTGACTGAAGAAACTCGATGATATCCTTCGACTTGATGGTGGAACAGGGTAGATCGGCGATCGGGTAGGTGGCGATGGTCCTGAGGACCTGCGCCTTGGTACGACCGATATCCTTCACCGTTTCTTCGGTGTAGCGCTCAATCGCTTTGGACAACGGGGGGTCAGATACGTTCAACTCCTCCAAGGCACCAGGTTTTGCTAGCTCTTTCTCGCGCTTCTTTATCCAGGCGGTTGCGGCAGGGCGTCTGTCAAAGGTCTTTGTCTCGTGATAGACGGTTCCCTCGCGCATCACTCGTACACGTGCCCTGTAACTGTGACTTCCATCCTTGCGTTTGCGTGTGGTGATCGAGCCCATGATGGTCTCCCCATTTGGTCCACGAAATTGTATTTGGTCCACGGGACCAAATCCAGTGTCAAAATCGACGAATTTGGTCCATAATGAGCGGAAACGAGACGAACTGTAGGTGCCTGTAAGTGACCGAAAAGAATAAAAAAATAGAGATTTCAACGGCCTCCCGCCTGTCCGTTGCGCCCATGATGGACTGGACTGACCGGCACTGCCGTTACCTGCACCGCCTGCTTTCGCGCGAGACGCTGCTCTATACCGAGATGGTCACCGCGCCGGCGCTGGTGCGGGGCGGGGCGTTGCATCTGCTCGCCTATGACCCCGCGGAACATCCCGTGGCCTTGCAGCTCGGCGGGTCGGATCCGCGCGAACTGGCGCAGGCAGCGCGGTTTGGGGCCGAGGCGGGATACGACGAGATCAACCTCAACTGCGGCTGCCCCTCGGACCGGGTGCAGTCGGGCACCTTCGGCGCGGTGCTGATGACGCAGCCCGACCTCGTGGCCGAGGGTGTCGCGGCGATGCGCGAGGCCGTCGATGTCGAGGTGACCGTCAAATGCCGCATCGGCATCGACGACCAGGACGCAGAGGAAGCCTTGCCGCGCTTCCTCGAGGCGATCGAACGGGCTGGCTGCCGACGGGTGACGATTCACGCGCGCAAGGCCTGGCTGAAGGGGCTCAGCCCCAAGGAAAACCGCGACGTGCCGCCGCTGGACTATCCGCTGGTGCAGCGCATGAAGGCGGCGTTCCCGGGGCTGCATGTCTCGATCAACGGCGGGATCACGAGCCTCGCGCAGGCGGAACAACTGCTGGAGGCGGGCCTCGACGGCGTGATGATCGGGCGCGCGGCGTATCACCAGCCCTGGGACATCCTGGCCGAGGCGGACGAACGGATCTTCGGCATGCCGGGCACGCCGGCTTCGCCCGAGGCGGTGGCCCGCGCCATGCTGCCCTATATCGAGGCCCATCTCTCCGAGGGCGGACGCCTGCACCAGGTCACGCGGCACATGCTGGGGCTCTTCGCGGGCCGGCCGGGCGCGCGCCAGTGGCGCCGGGTGCTGTCGGAACGGGCAACCCGCGACGGCGCGGGGCCCGAGGTGGTCGAGGCGGCGCTGGGACGGCTGGCCGAGGCCGCCTGAGGTTGCACCCGGCCGCTCCGGGGGCTAAGCGGCTGGCACCCAGACAGGAGCCACGCCCATGTTCGACCTTGCCACGCTGCTTCCCCTGATCGGTCTGCTCGCCGTGACCAGCGCCTTCGCGGGCGTCATCGCCGGGCTTCTGGGCGTTGGCGGCGGGATCGTCCTGGTGCCGGCCTTCCTCTTCACCTTCGAGACGCTGGGCTATGACAGCCCGCAGCTGATGCAGGTCTGCCTCGCAACCTCGCTCGGGACCATCGTGGTCACCTCCATTCGTTCGGTGCTGTCGCACAACAAGAAGGGCGCGGTGGAGTGGTCTATCCTGAAGACCTGGGCGCCGGGCATCGTCATCGGCGCGATTCTGGGGGTTCTGGTGGCCGCGCGGCTGCGCAGCGACGTGCTGCAGGCGCTCTTCGGGGGGCTGGCGGTGGTGATCGGCCTCTACTTCGCCTTCGGCCGGCGCGACTGGCGGCTGGCGCAGTCCATGCCCGGCGGGCTGGTGCGGGCCGCGATCTCGCCGATGGTGGGCTTTCTGTCGGTGCTCATGGGGATCGGCGGCGGCAGCTTCGGGGTGCCGCTGATGACGCTCTGCGGCGTGCCGATCCACCGCGCGGTGGCCACGGCCGCGGGCTTCGGCCTGCTGATCGCCGTGCCCTCGGTGGCGGGTTTCCTCTTGGTGCCGGTGCCCGAGGCCGTGCGGCCGCCGCTGACCTTGGGGTCGGTCAACCTCGGCGCCTTTGCCATCGCCATCTCGATGACGCTGATCACGGCGCCGATGGGCGCGAAGCTGGCGCATTCGATCGATGAAAAGACCCTGCGCCGGGCCTTCGCGGTCTTCATCCTGATCGTGGCGGCGAACATGCTGCGCAAGGCGCTGTTCTAAGGCGCACCGGGGCCTTTGCGGGTGGGACTGGCCTAGCCCCGCTGCGAACGCCGTGCGGCCCGCCCGCCGCGGCGCTTCTGCAGGAGCCCTCGGCGCGAGGGCAGCTCGTCCATCACGGTGCGCCGTGCCTCGGGTGTCATGCGCGACCACTGCGTGATCTCGTCGATCGAGCGCAGGCACCCGGCGCAGAGCCGCGCCTCGGGGTGGATCACGCAGGTCTTGATGCAGGGGCTCTCGATCTCGTCCCGCTTCCAGATCTCGTCGCTCATTGCTCGATCCTCATGTGGCGCAGCCGGTCCAGCGCGCCCTGCAGGATATAGGAAGCCGCCACGTGATCGATCAACTCCGCGCGTTTCGCGCGCGAGGTATCGGCCTCGAGCAGGGCGCGTTCGGCCGCCACGGTCGAGAGCCGTTCATCCCAGTATCCGATTGGCCCATCCCAGAGCGCTGAGAAGTTGCGCGCGAAGGCCCGCGTCGACTGGCAGCGCGGCCCCTCGGAACCGTCCATGTTGCGCGGCAGTCCCAGGATCACGCCGCCGATCTCGCGCTCGGTGAGGATCCGGCGCAGACGCTCGGCGTCGAGGGTGAATTTCTTGCGCCGGACGGTCTCGAGCGGGGTCGCGACGGTCAGCAGGCGGTCGGAGACCGCGACGCCGATGGTCTTGGTGCCGAGGTCGAGCCCGGCAATTGCCGCGTCGCGTGGCAGGGCGGCGGCGAAGTCCGCGAACTCGTCGTGGATCATTGCGTGCCTCCGGCCCGCGCGGGGGCTCTGCCCCCGCAGCCCCCGGGATATTTGCGGCCAGAAGATGCCTGCGGGGTCATTCCGCCACTCCCGCACGGCGTGCGCCCGCGCGCACGGTGTCCAGCGCCTCGGGCTGGCCGGCGAAGACGCTCTGGGCCTCGGTCCATATCTCGCCGGCGCGCTCGGTTTCGCCCAGCACACCGAGCGCGCCGAGCAGGCGCGCCCATTCGTCGGGCGTGCCGCCCTGTTCGGCCAGCCGGCCGGCGAGGCGCTCGACCATGCCCTGCACCATCTGCTGGCGCTGCTCCGGCGTCATGTCGGAAGCGGCCTCTATATCGCCGGCGGAGGGACCCGGGGCGGCGGGCCGGACCGCTTGCGGAAGCTCGTAGTCGCCGATGCCCGCGCGATAGGCCATTTCCTCGATCTGGCCGCGAACCGGGGGCACCCAGGGCGCGTCCGCGGGACTTTCGCGCAGCAGCCGGTCCCAGATCCGGAAGGCGGCATCGGGGCGGTCGTTCTGGGCCATCATGAGCCCGCGGTAATAGCGCGCGACGCCGTTCGAGGGATCGCGGCGCAGGACCTCGTCGAGCACTTCCTCGGCCTCGGGCGACACGAAGCCGCCGGCCGCAAGCACCAGCATGTCGGCGAGATCGGCGTAGTCCTTGGTGGTGGCCGCCTCGCCCTTGAGCTCGATCAGGCGGCGCTGCGCCTCGTGGGCCGCGGCATAGTTGCCGAGCGCCGCCTCGGAGCGGGCGAGCAGCACGTAGCCCTGCAGGTCGTCCGGGCGGTCGGCCACGGCCTCGCGCAGGCGCTCGACGAGCCGGAGGTAGTCCTCGGGTGCCTCGGGGTTCGGCGCGGGGGGCACGCGGGCCTCGGCATCGTCCTGCGACGGGCGATTCGCCCGCAGCTCGGCGGCATTGTCGATGCGGTCGGAGAGGGCCAGGTCGCCGTAACCCGGCGCGCCGAGTTGCAGGTAGAGCGCAACCGCGCCGCCCGCGAGCGCGACGGCGATCACTGCGGCGGTCAGGCTGCGCGGCCCGCGCCCGGTCTCGGCCGTGGCACTCTCGTGGGCCTTGGCGTCGGCGCTGAGGATGCGGCGGGAGACCTCGGTGCGCAGGCGCTCGGCCTCTTCCTCGCCGATGACGCCCCGCGCGCGGTCCCGGTCGATCTCCTTGAGCTGATCGCGGTAGACCTGCAGGTCCCAGGCCTCCGCCGGGCCGTCCTCGCGCCGGGCGCGCAGCAGCGCCAGCACCAGAAGCGCCGTTACCAGCAGCGTGATCGCCGCCGCCACGATCCAGAAGGTCAGCATGCTCTCTCCATCCCTTGCCGGGCGAGGTTTACAGGGGCAGGCCACTGGAAAAAAGGACAAACCGGCGCGGCGAATTGGCCATGTCGCAAAGGTGAGCCGATGTGACGGTTGCGGTCGCGGCAAGGCACGTGCTGTCGTCCATTCATTGTCACGGACACGGCAACCGGATTCGACGCCCATGCAACGCTATTCCGTCTTCGCAATCGCCCGCGAGGCGGCGCGCCACCACACCGGCTGGCAGCGCGCCTGGCGCGATGCGGCGCCCAAGTCGCGCTACGACGTGGTCATCGTCGGTGCCGGCGGCCACGGCCTCGCGACCGCTTTCTACCTCGGGCGCAACTTCGGGATCACCAACGTCGCGGTGATCGACAAGGGCTGGCTCGGGGGCGGCAACACCGGCCGCAACACCACGATCATCCGCTCGAACTACCTGCAGGATTCCTCGGCGGCGATCTACGAGCGCTCTCGCGATCTCTACGAGACGCTCAGCCACGAGCTGAACTACAACGTGATGTTCAGCCCGCGCGGCGTGATGATGCTGGCCCAGACAGAGCACGAATTGCGCGGCTACCAGCGCACGGCACATGCCAACGCGCTGCAGGGCGTCGAGACCGAGATCATCGGCCCCGAGCGGGTCAAGCAGCTCTGCCCGATCATGAACATCGACGGGCCGCGGTACCCGGTGCTGGGCGCGCTGTGGCAGCCGCGAGCGGGCACCGCGCGGCACGATGCGGTGGCCTGGGGGTATGCGCGGGCCTGCTCGGACATGGGCATGGACATCATCCAGAACTGCGAGGTGACGGGCATCCGCTCCGAGGGCGGGCGCGTCAGCGGCGTCTCGACCACGAAGGGCGAGATCGCCTGCGACAAGCTGGGCATGGTGGTCGCGGGCCATTCCGGCGTTCTGGCAGAGATGGCGGGCTTTCGCCTGCCGATCGAGAGCGTGGCTCTGCAGGCACTGGTCAGCGAGCCGATCAAGCCCTGCATGGACGTCGTCGTCATGGCCAATACGGTGCACGGCTACCTGTCGCAGTCCGACAAGGGCGAGATGGTCATCGGCGGCGGCACCGACGGCTTCGTCAACTACACCCAGCGCGGCAGTTTCCACCACGTCGAGGAGACCGTGCGCGCCCTGGTCGAGACCTTCCCGATGCTTTCGCGGCTCAAGATGCTGCGCCAGTGGGGCGGGATCGTGGACATCACCGGCGACCGCTCGCCCGTGCTGTCGAAGACGCCGCTCGAGGGTTGTTTCATCAACGCGGGCTGGGGCACCGGTGGCTTCAAGGCCATCCCCGGCTCGGGCTGGGGCTTTGCCGAGCTGATGGCCCGGGGCCATTCGCCGCTGTGCGACGAGTTCGGGCTCGAGCGGTTCCGCGAGGGCCGGTTCATCGACGAGAGCGTCGCCGCCGGGGTGGCGCACTGATGCCGGCGCGTCCTGACGAAGCCGGGCGCTCGTGTCCCGGGCAAGTCGCATGGAACCGGACTGCGTGGTGCCGCGTTAACCGTATCTACGGAAACGACGCGGGATACGCCTTTTGGCCGATCACACCGACAGCCAGCCAGAGACCAGACGACAGGCGCGCACCACCCGGAGCGGTGGTAACACGCTGCTTGCCTTCGTCCTCGGCATGCTGGTCATTGTCGTGGCGGGCGGTGCCTTTGTCGCGTTCGGCGATGAAACGCTCTGGACCACGGGCGGTGACATCGGCGCTTCCGTCGGCGGCGGGACCGAGGCCGGCCAGGCTCTCGGAGAGGCGGCCCACGCGCTCGAGGCACTCGACACCGGCAACTGAGCATTGCGACACCGCACGGGCGGCTGGCCGGACACGTTCGTCGTGCGCGATCGTGTCGCGATCTTCGGCGGCCATTGGCCCGACCGTCGCCCGGCACGCTCTTCCCCATTTCGACCTCTACCAAGGAGCGGCCGGATGCTGATCCTCACCTGTCCCTGCTGCGGCATCGCGGCAGACGAAACCGAGCTGTCTCCGGGCGGCGAGGCGCACCTGACGCGCCACGGCCCCGGCAGCGGGGACACCGATTTCGAGGACTACCTCTTCAACCGCGAGAATGCGCGCGGCGTCCATTTCGAGCGCTGGCGCCATGCCCACGGCTGCGGCAAGTGGTTCCTCGCGGCGCGCGATACCGTGACGATGCAGGTCTTCGGAACCTATCCGGCGCAGACCACCGAGCCACCGCAGGAGATCCGCGACCGGATCACCAAGGCGCGGCCCGGCTGGCGCTGGCGCGACTTCGGAGCGGCGGAATGAGGCGCGCGCAGGCGCGTCGGCCGGCAGGCACCGGCAGGCAACGGGGCTGCAGGAACGAAAGGGTCTCGACATGAGCAGACGGCTGCCCGAGGGCGGGCGCTTTACCGACCGCTCGCAGCGGATCGGCTTCACCTTCAACGGCCGGTCTTTCCAGGGCTTTGCCGGTGACACGCTGGCCTCGGCCCTGCTTGGGTCGAACCAGGTGCTGATGGGGCGCAGCTTCAAGTATCACCGGCCGCGCGGCGTGGTCGCCAGCGGCGTCGAAGAGCCCAACGCGCTTGTCGGTCTCGGCAGCGGCGACAGGTTCGAGCCCGACCAGCGCGCCACCACGACCGAGATCTTCCCGGGGCTCGAGGCCACCAGCCAGAACCACTGGCCGAGCCTGGAGCGCGACGTGGGCGCGATCAACGACAAGCTGGCACGTTTCCTGCCGGCGGGCTTCTACTACAAGACCTTCCTCGCGCCGGTCTCCTTCTGGAAACACGTATACGAGCCTTTCATCCGGCGCTCGGCAGGTCTGGGCAAGGCGCCCGACGCCGAGGCGCGGGACCCCGACACCTACGAGCATTTCAACGTCACGACCGACGTGCTGGTCGTGGGGGGTGGCGTGGCCGGGCTGCAGGCCGCGAAGGCGGCGGCGGACTCGGGCGCGCAGGTGCTGCTGATGGAGCAGACTGCCCACTGGGGTGGCCGGGCGCCGGTCGATGGCGGCACGATCGAGGGTCTCGACCCCGAGGCGTGGGTTTCGCGCACCGTCGCGGCACTCGAGGCGATGCCCAACGTGCGCCTGCGCCTGCGCTGCATGGGCGCGGGCATCTACGATCATGGCTATGCCCTGGGCTACGAGCGCGTCGGCGACCATCGGCCCGAGGCCGACGGACCGCGGCACCGGCTCTGGCGGATCCGCGCGGGCCACATCGTCAGCGCCACCGGCGCGCTGGAGCGGCCGCTCAGCTTCGCGGGCAACGACCTGCCGGGCGTGATGCTGGCCTCGGCGGTGCGCGACTACGTCGTGAACTGGGGCGTGGCGCCCGGGGATCGCACGGTCGTCGTTACCAACAACGACGATGCCTACCGCACGGCCATCGCGCTCAAGAAGGCCGGGCTCAAGGTGCCGGCCGTGCTCGACGCGCGCCAGCATGGCGGCGGCGCGCTGATGCAGGAGGCCCGCGAACTGGGCATCCGGGTGGAGCAGGGCTGGGCCGTGGCCAAGGTCAAGGGCGGCGCCAGCGTCACCGGCGTGGCGGCCTGCCTGCAGATCGGGTCCGGCGTGGTGATGGAGGAGATCGCCTGCGACGCGGTGGCGATGTCCGGTGGCTGGTCGCCGGTCGTGCATCTGTGGTCGCACTGCGGCGGCAAGCTGCGCTGGGACGCCGAAGGCGCCTTCTTCCGCCCCGATCCGGCGCGTCCGGCAACCGGGGCTGACGGGCAGCCCATGATCTCGGCCGCCGGCGCGGCCAACGGCTTTGGCGGTCTCAAGGATGCGCTGGAAGATGCTGATCGCGCCGGGAAATTCGCCTGTCAGCGCGCGGGCTTCAAGCCCGCCGAGGGCGGCGTGCCCCAGGCCGACTTGCCGGCGGAAGCACCGCTTGCGCCGGTCTGGCTGATGCCCGCGGGCGCGGGCCCCGAGCTGCGGATGAAGGCATGGCTCGACTACCAGAACGACGTCAAGGTGAGCGACGTCCAGCTTGCCGCGCGCGAGGGCTACCAGAGCGTCGAACACGCCAAGCGCTACACCACGCTCGGCATGGCGACGGATCAGGGGAAACTCAGCAACATCAATGGCCTGGCCATCCTTTCTGATGCGCTGGATCAGCCGATCCCGCAGACCGGCACCACGACCTTCCGGCCGCCCTACACACCGATCAGCTTCGGAGCCATTTCCGGCGAGGCCAAGGGCAGCCTGTTCCAGCCGCTGCGCCGCACGCCGATGCACGCCTGGCACGAGGGCAACGGCGCCAGCTGGGAGCCGGTCGGCCACTGGCGGCGGCCCTACACCTACACGCAGCCGGGCGAGGACAAGCACCAGGCCGTCGTTCGCGAGATCAACGCCACGCGCGAAAGCCTTGGAATCCTTGACGCATCCACGCTCGGCAAGATCCTCGTCAAGGGGCCGGACGCGGGCCGCTTCCTCGACATGCTCTACACCAACATGATGTCGTCGCTGAAGGTCGGGCGCTGCCGCTACGGGCTGATGTGCAACGAGAACGGCTTTCTCATCGACGACGGCGTGGTGGTCAGGCTCTCGGAGGACAGCTTCCTGTGCCACACCACGACCGGCGGCGCCGACAGCATCCATGCCCACATGGAAGACTGGCTTCAGTGCGAGTGGTGGGACTGGAAGGTCTGGACCGCCAACCTGACCGAGCAATACGCCCAGATCGCCGTGGTCGGGCCCAACGCGCGCAACCTGCTCGAGACGCTGGGCGGGCTCGACCTCTCGAAGGAGGCGCTGCCCTTCATGGGCTGGACCGAGGGCACGCTGGGCGGCTTCCCGGTGCGGGTTTACCGCATCTCCTTCTCGGGCGAGCTCAGCTTCGAGATCGCGGTGCCGGCCAACCGGGGACGGGAGCTCTGGGACGCGCTGATCGATGCCGGGCGCGATTTCGGGATCACGCCCTACGGCACCGAGGCGCTGCACGTGATGCGGGCCGAGAAGGGCTTCATCATGATCGGCGATGAAAGCGACGGCTCGGTGATCCCGCAGGACCTGGGCCTCGACTGGGCGATCTCGAAGAAGAAGGACGACTACCTCGGCAAGCGCGCGCAGCAGCGATCGAACATGCGCAGCCCCGAGCGCTGGAAGCTGGTCGGGCTGGAAACGCTGGACGGCTCCGTGCTGCCCGACGGTGCCTACGCCCTGGCCGAGGGCCAGACCGCCAACCACCAGCACGCCACGCAGGGCCGCGTGACCTCGACCTACCACTCTCCCACGCTGGGGCGGGGCATCGCCATGGGCCTCGTGCTGCATGGGCCCGACCGCATGGGCGAGGTGCTTGAGTTCACCGCCGAGGGCTTCGACCCGCACGGCTCGGACGTCGCGGCCGTCAAGGCGCGGATCGTGACGCCCGTTCTTTTTCGACCCCGAGGGGGAAAAGCAGAATGTCTGAGATCATCGCCCCCCTGAACGGCGCCGCCTTCGACGGCCTGCTGCGCGTCGACGCGCTGGGTCCGCAGGGCCAGATCACGCTGCGCGGCGATTTCGCCGCGCCCGCCTTCCGCGACGTCGTCACGGAGGTCGCGGGCACCGCCTTTCCCGAGGCGCGCCGCGTCGAGGCGGCGGGCGACCGCGCGCTCCTGTGGATGTCGCCGGACGAGCTGATGCTGCTGCTGCCCTACGAGGCGGCGACCACCACCGCAGCCGACCTCGCGCAGCGCCTGTCGGGCGAGCATGCGCTGGCCGTCGATGTCTCGGACGCCCGCGCGCATTTCCGGCTGCGGGGCGCGCCGCTGCGCGATGTGCTGGCCAAGATCACGCCCGCCGATGTCTCGCCCGCGGCGCTGCCCGAGGGTGAATTGCGGCGGACGCGTCTGGCGCAGATTGCCGCCGCGGTCTGGCTTACGGGACCGCAGGAGGCGCGGCTCTTCTGCTTCCGCTCGGTGGCGCAATACGCCTTCGACCTGTTGAGCACGGCGGCGGCACCGGGCAGCGAAGTGGGGTATTTCGACGGCCGCTGAGGCGCGGCGCGCGGTGCCCGAATACCGACGCGGCGCTTGACCTCGCGCCGCGCAGGTCTAGGAATGCAGTGCAACGCCACTCAGAACAGAGAGGACTTCTTCATGGCTTTCGAACTCCCCGATCTTCCCTACGCGCACGATGCGCTCGCCTCCAAGGGCATGTCCAAGGAGACGCTGGAGTACCACCACGACATCCACCACAACACCTACGTCACCACGCTGAACAAGCTGATCGACGGCACCGAGTGGGCGGACAAGTCGCTGGAAGAGATCATCAAGGGCACCTACGACTCGGGCGCCGTTGCGCAGTCGGGCCTCTTCAACAATGCCTCGCAGCACTGGAACCACACCCAGTTCTGGGAAATGATGGGCCCGGGCGACAACAGCGTGCCCGGTGCGCTTGAAAAGGCCATCGTCGAGGCCTTCGGCTCCTTCGACAAGTTCAAGGAAGACTTCGCCGCCGCAGGCGCAGGCCAGTTCGGTTCGGGCTGGGCATGGCTCGTCAAGGACACCGACGGCAGCCTCAAGGTCACCAAGACCGAGAACGGCGTGAACCCGGTGTGCTTCGGCCAGACCGCGCTGCTGGGCTGCGACGTGTGGGAGCACTCCTACTACATCGACTTCCGCAACAAGCGCCCGGCCTACCTGTCGAACTTCCTCGACAACCTGGTGAACTGGGAAAACGTCGCCTCGCGCATGTGATCCCGCGCCGGATGGCGATGAGTTTCGAGGCAGGGGCCGGGCAATTTGCCCGGCCCTTCGCTTTTTCCGGGGCGCGATCACGAACGTGAAAGGGTGGCGAGGGCTCGGCTCTGGATGCCTGCGGGCGGGCGGGCTAGAGAGGTCGGGTCGGCTCCGGCCGGCGTCTTGCGTTCCGAGTGACGGGCAGGCCATGCGATGACGATCCCCTTGCGTTCCGACAGAGCGAACGGCCACACCGACCGTGCCGGCCCCCGGGTCCTCCAGCGAGCCCTTCGGCTCCTCGGGTTGGTTTCGCAGCGCCTCGCGGGCGCGCTGACCCTGCTGATCCTCGTTCTGCTGGCCGGCGGGCTCCTCAGCCACTTGGTCGGTCGCGAGCAAGTCGAACCCATCGTCGTGCTGGCGCGGCTGGTCGAGGGCGCACGGCCGCACATGCTGGTCGTCGCGGCGCTGCTGGCGCTCGCGCTGCCGCTGCTTGGCGCCTGGCGCAGCGGCGTGCTGGCGATCCTCGTGGCGCTGGCGGGGCTCGGCCTTCTCGCGCGCGATTACCGCGCGGGCGCGGCACCCGTGGGGCAGCAAACGGACCTGACCGTCCTGTGGTTCAACCTTCTGGAGCAGAACCCGGTCGATCCCGAACGGCTGGAGGCGGCCTTTCGCGACAGCGGCGCCGACGTGATCGCCCTGACCGAGGCCGGCCCGGCGCTTCCGGCCGCCGAGGCGCTCTCGGATCACTATCCCTACCGACTGGGTTGCATCGAGGACACGCATTGCGGGCAGCTGATCCTCTCGCGCCACCCCCTGACACCGATTTCGGACCGGGATTTCCGCCTGCGGGCCCGGCACCGGCTCATCGACGCGCATGTCGATCTGCCCGGCGGCCAGACGGTGCGCCTGCTCTCGACGCATCTGTTCAAGCCCTGGTACCTCGTGATCAGCCACGCGGAGCACAAGCTCCTGCACGAGGCGCTGCGCGAGCGCGAGGACATGCCGACGCTGGTGACTGGCGATTTCAACTCCACGCCCTGGAGCCGCGACATGCTGAGCCTCGAACGCCGCCGCGAGTTGCGGCACGCACCGGCGCCGGTCTCGACCTGGCCGGTGGGGGCAGGGGACTTCGGCGCGCAGATCGACCACGTGTTGCTGCGCGGCGGGCCGGGATTCGTCTCGCTCGCGCCCTGGGGAGAGGGGCTCGGCTCGAACCACCGCGGGCTGCTCGCCCGCATCGACCTGGACCCGGACGAAGCCTCCTCACAGCCGTGAACGCCTGCGCGTCAACCGGGCGGAACCGGGGCCTTGTGCCGCTCGTTGAGGGGCACAAGACGAAAGGAGAGCCTCATGGCAGAGCGCGCAAGATCCAAGGACGGGCACCGCGAGACCGAAGAGATCCTCGGCGAAAAGCCCGAGAACCTGACGGACGAACCCGACGCGCATGGCCGCGCCGGCGGCAACCTTCAGCGCAAGGTCGGCACCCGCGACGAGGAAAAGGCCGTTGACGAGACCTCGGCAGGCACGACCCGCCCGCTTGGCAAGGATCAGGACGGCAGCGGCGACAAGGAGAAGGTGTGATGACCGAACTCACCAACGGCACCTGGGTGCTGATCGCGGACGGCGAGAAGGCGCTCTTTCTGCGCAACGACCTGGACGAGACGAACCCTGATCTGAACGTCGTCCGCATCGAGGAGCAGGAGAACCCGTCGGACTACGATCAGTCGGCGAACCGCCCCGGCCGCATGCGGGACACCGGCATCGGGCAGGCCTCGGCGATGGACGATACCGACTGGCACGAGCTGGCCAAGGAGCGTTTCGCCGACGAGATGGCCGAGATCCTCTACAAGCTTGCGCACAAGAACGCCTTCAAGCGCATCGTGCTGGTTGCCCCGCCGAAGGTGCTGGGTGAGATGCGCAGCAAGCTGCACAAGGAAGTCAGCTCGCGCGTCGTGGCAGAGGTCGACAAGACCTTGACCAACCATCCGCTCGACAAGGTCGAACAGCTCCTGCGGGACGAGCTCAGCCCCGCCTGAGCCGGACCGGCCGCGACCTGCTTGCCGCCCGCCCGCGCGGGCGGTAAGCCTTCGTGGGAAAGGATGTCCCGCGATGTCTCCCGCACTTACAGGTGTCCTCTTCGCCGTCTCCGCAACGGCGATCTGGGGCCTTTCCCCGCTCTACTACAAGCTTCTGACCGAGGTCGGCGCGCTCGAACTGCTGGCGCATCGCACCGTGTGGTCGGCGCTCATCTTCTGCGGGCTCGTCGGCGCGCAGGGGCGCCTCCGCGAGCTGCGCGCCTTCACGCGCACGCCGCGCGCCTTCGGCACGCTGCTGGTGGCGGCGGTGATGATCTCGGCCAACTGGGGGCTGTTCATCTTCGCCGTGCAGGTGGGCCTCGTGACGCAGTCCTCGCTTGGCTACTACATGATGCCGCTGGTGCTGGTCGCGGTCGGCGTCGTCGCCTTCCGCGAGCGTCTGGCCGTGACGCAATGGATCGCGGTTGGCCTCGCCGCGCTGGCGGTGCTCCTGCTGACGCTGCGGATGGGCGTGCTGCCCTGGCTCTCGCTGACCTTGGCGGTCAGCTTCGCGCTTTACGGCACGATCAAGAAGCGGCTCGACGTGGGGCCCGTGGTCTCGGTCACCGGCGAGGTTCTGGTGCTCTCGCCCCTGGCGCTGGCCTGGCTGGCCTACGTGCATTCCCAAGGCGACGGGGTCTTTCTGAACGACGCAAAGCTCTCGGCGCTGCTGGTCTTCTCGGGGCTGATCAGTGCGTTGCCGCTGATCCTGTTCTCGGCGGCGGCCAAGCGGGTGAACTTTGCCACGCTCGGCCTGCTGCAGTATCTCAACCCCTCGCTGCAGCTCTTCTGCGCGGTCGTCGTCTTCCGCGAGCCGCTGGCGCCCGCGCAGGCGGTGGCCTTCGGGCTGATCTGGGCCGGGCTCGCGCTCTACTCGGCGCATGCCCTGCGTCAGGAGAGGGCGCGGCGCAGGATGTCCATGGCGGCGGCCGGCGAGTCGGCGATGTGAACGAAGTCGAGCAGCGAGGCGTCGGCGAACCCCTCGTTCACCACGTGATCGAGCAGCGCCCGTAGCGGCGCCCAGAATCCCCCGGCGTCCAGCAGCACGATGGGCTTGGCGTGCAGTCCCAGCTGGCGCCAGGTCAGTGCCTCGAAGAACTCGTCCAGCGATCCCGCGCCGCCCGGCAGCACGACGATGCCGTCGGCGTTCATCAGCATGACCTTCTTGCGCTCGTGCATGGTCTCGGTGACCACGAAGCGAGTGAGGTCCGTCTTGCCGACCTCGAGGTTCATCAGGTGCGTGGGAATGACGCCGAAGGTCTCGGCGCCGCCCGCCTGTGCGGCACGCGCCACCGTTCCCATGAGCCCGACGTCGCCGGCCCCGTAGACAAGCCGCCAGCCCTCTGCCGCGATGGCCTGGCCAAGGTCCTCGGCGGCCTCGGCGTAGGCGGGCGAATGGCCGTGGCGCGAGCCGCAGTAGACGCAGACGGAACGTGGCAACATGGGAACTCCTGCCGGGAAATGCGATTTTGACCGGTGATAGCGGGATTGATATATGTCTACAACTGTGCCGGTGGCTGCCTTGGCCGGCACGACAGGGGATGTGACAGACGATGCAGAAACCGCTTCTCGGTTGGGGGCTTGCCGCCGGCGTCGCCGTGGCTGCCGTGCTGGTCGCGACCGGGGTGATCGGCCCGGCGCCGGAGCCCGTGTCGCTGGAGGGAGCACCGGAGGAGGCCGGGCAGACCGAGGTCGCGCTGGCCTCGGCGCCGAAGCCAAGCCCGGCGCCCGCACCCGTGGCGCCGCCCGGAACACCCGCCCCCGAGACCGCGGCCTTGCCCGGCGCGACCGGAACGTCGCCCGCTGCGCCCGCACCCGAGGCGCCGCAAGTGCCTGACATTGCCTCTTTTCCCGGAGATCTCGACAGGTCGCGGAGCGGGGAAGATGCTTCGACCGAGGTATCTGCTGGCGGGCAGGAGGGGGCCGGGCTTACGGACAGCGCGGCTGTTACGGCCGGGCTTGCGGCTGGAGGGGCCGCCGGGACCGGGGCGGAGGTCGCCGAGGGCACCGGGATCGCCGACGACGCCTCTTCGGCCGAGGATGAGCGCGCATCGGATGTCAGCGAGGCCGCGAATGCGGCGGCTCCCGCCGAGGAGGGAGGCGTTGCCGAGGCCTCCGGGACGGGAGTGGCACCCGCGTCGACCGACGGTGGCACGGCCGAGGCGGGCGATGCCGCGCGGGAGGCGGTCGCCAGCGCGTCCGGTACGACTGGTACGGCAAATCTGTACGGTTCGGATGCGCAGGGCGCGACGCCGCCGGCACCGGCCACACCGGGGATGCCCGAGGCGCCGGTTTCGCCGCGCTTCGACCTCGTGCGCGCCGACCGGGACGGGATGGTCGTGGTGGCGGGCACCGCCGCGCCGGGCTCGGAGGTCGAGGTGCTGATCGACGGGGCGCTCGACCACACGGCGAGTGCCGACAGCGCCGGGCGCTTCGCAAGCTTCCTCGACTTGCCGCAGTCGCCGCAGCCGCGCGTGTTGCGGCTGCGCAGCCGCCTGGACGGGGTTGAGGTGGACTCCGACGACGAGATCATCATCGCGCCCGCCTCGGGGGCAGCCCCCTCGGACAGCGGCCAGGCGGCGGGCGCCGTCGCGCAGGCCGGGGCGGAGGATGCGGTGACCGAAGTGGTCGCGGAACAGAACGTCGAGACCTCCGACGGCACGGGGGCAGACGCGGCCTCCGACGAGATCGCGGCGATCCCGCCGGCCATCGCGCCCGAGACCCCGGACCTCGGCACCGCGCCCGCCGAAGGCACGGCGGGTCCGGCGACGCCCGGCACCGATGCGGCCCCCGAGGCTGGCGCGGCGCCGGGCGCGCCCGCGGTGCTGCGCTCGACCGAGGCGGGGATCGAGGTGCTGCCCTCGGGCGGGCCGCCGGACGTGCAGCAGAGCGTCGCCATCGATGCGGTGACCTATGACGCCGAGGGCGGGGTCGAGATCTCGGGGCGCGGCGTGGGCGACAGCTTCCTGCGGATCTACCTCGACAACGCGCCGATCACGACCTCGCGCATCTCGGCCGATGGGCGCTGGCGCGCGCGGCTGCCGCAGGTCGACACCGGCACCTACACGCTGCGCGTCGACCAGATCGACGCCGAGGGCGCGGTGACGGCCCGCGCCGAGAGCCCCTTCCTGCGCGAGGACCCGCAGCGGCTGGCCCGCGCGGCCGAGGGCCGCGACGGCGCGCAGCGCGTGCAGGCGGTCATCATCCAGCCGGGCAACACGCTCTGGGCCATCGCGCGGCACCGCTACGGCGAGGGGCTGGCCTACGTGCGCATCTACGAGGCCAACAAGGGCCAGATCCGCGACCCCGACCTGATCTATCCCGGGCAGCTCTTCTCGATCCCGAACTGAGCGGCGCGCCGGCGGTCTGGTGCCCGGCCGCCCGGCGCGGTATCGGTGGGCGCCCCGGAACGACGAAAGCCGCCCCATGCCGCCCGAAGACACCACCCGTATCGCCCGTGACGAACGCCGCTCGGGCTGGCGCACGATCCGGCGCGTGGGGCCCTGGCTCTGGCCGGAGGGGCAGACCTGGGTCAAGCGGCGGGTGGTCGTGGCGCTTCTGTTCCTGCTGGCCGCCAAGCTGGTCGCCGTGGGCACGCCCATGCTCTACAAGCGCGCGGTCGACAGCCTCTCGGGCGACGTGCCGGACCTCGCGCTGGGAGCGGTGGGGCTGACCGTGGCCTATGGCCTCGCGCGGCTGATGAGCACCGGCTTCCAGCAGTTGCGCGACGCGGTCTTCTCGCGCGTGGGCCAGCGCGCGCTGCGGCGGATCGCGCTGGAGACCTTCCACCACATGCACCGGCTCTCGCTGCGCTACCACATCACGCGCAAGACCGGCGGGCTGAGCCGCATCATCGAGCGCGGGGTGAAGGGGGTCGAGTTCCTGCTGCGCTTCCTGCTGTTCAGCATCGGGCCGCTGATCCTCGAGTTGCTGCTGATCGCGGGCGTGCTCTTCTTCCTGTTCGACGCGCGCTACCTGCTGGTGGTGGCGGGGACCATCGCGCTCTACGTCGTCTTCACCTTCAAGGTGACCGAGTGGCGTGTGCGCCTGCGCCGGACGATGAACGCGCAGGACACCGACGCCAACCAGAAGGCCATCGACAGCCTGCTCAACTTCGAGACGGTCAAGTATTTCGGCGCCGAGGACCGCGAGGCCGCGCGCTACGACGAGGCCATGCGCGCCTACGAGGCGGCGGCGGTGCGCACGCAGACCTCGCTCGCGGCGCTGAACACCGGGCAGGCCTTCCTGATCACCTCGGGGCTGGTGGCGGTGATGTGCATGGCGGCCGTGGGCGTGCAGCAGGGCAACCTGACGGTCGGCGATTTCGTCATGGTCAACGCCTACATGATCCAGATCACCATGCCGCTGAACTTCCTCGGCACGGTCTACCGCGAGATCCGCCAGAGCCTGACCGACATGGGCGAGATGTTCGACCTGCTCGACCAGCCGCCCGAGGTCTCGGACCGCCCGGGCGCCGCCGCGCTCGAGGTGCCGCGCGGCGGGGTCGCCTTCGAGGCGGTGCGCTTCGGCTACGAGCCCGAGCGGGAGATCCTGAGCGGGCTGACGCTCGAGGTCGGGCCGGGCCAGACGCTGGCGCTGGTGGGGCCGACCGGGGCGGGCGAAGTCGACCATCGGGCGGCTGCTCTTCCGGTTCTACGACGTCACCGGCGGGGCGATCCGCATCGACGGGCAGGACCTGCGCGAGGTCACGCAGGAGAGCCTTCACGCGGCCATCGGGGTGGTGCCGCAGGACACGGTGCTGTTCAACGACACGATCGGGTACAACATCGCCTACGGCCGCGACGGGGCCACCCAGGCCGAGGTCGTCGAGGCCGCGCGGGCGGCACAGATCCACGACTTCATCGAGAGCCTGCCCGAGGGCTACGAGACCCGCGTGGGCGAGCGCGGCCTGAAGCTTTCGGGCGGCGAGAAGCAGCGCGTGGGCATCGCGCGGGCGCTGCTGAAGGACCCGCCGATCCTGCTGCTGGACGAGGCGACCTCGGCGCTGGATACCGAGACCGAGGCCGAGATCCAGCAGGCGCTGCGCCGCGCGGGCGAGGGGCGCACGGTCATCACCATCGCGCACCGGCTGTCCACGGTGGCCGATGCCGACCGGATCGTCGTTCTGGAGCACGGCGCGGTCGCCGAGGCCGGCACCCACGAGGGCCTGCTGGCCCGCGAGGGGCGCTATGCGCAGCTTTGGGCCCGCCAGCGCGCGGAACGCGACGCGGCGGCCTGAGGCGGGGCGGCGGATCTTGCTGCAGAAGGGCTGCAAATTCCTTCGAGGGAATTTGCGGCACGCATAGTTCGGTGGGTATCCCGAATTGGTCAGGAAACATGACCACCTTGTTTCCGATAGGAAACCGGCGTAAGCACGGGGCAACGAATCCCAGCAGGAGACAGGGCATGACCCAGCGAGCCACGCGGAACGGGCTGCAGATCGACAGCGGTCTTTGCGATTTCATCGAGGCCAGCGCGCTGCCGGGCACCGGCGTTTCGGCCGAGACCTTCTGGTCGGGGCTGTCGCGGCTGGCGCATGAGTTCGGCCCGCGCAACGCGGCGCTGCTCGCGCGCCGGGCCGAGATCCAGGCCCGCATCGACCAATGGCACCGCGAGCATCGCGGCAAGCCGCATGACGCCGACGCCTACCGCGCCTTTCTCGAGGTGATCGGCTACCTCGAGCCCGAGGGGGACGATTTCGAGATCGAGACCGCGAACACCGATCCCGAGATCGCCACGGTCGCGGGGCCGCAGCTGGTGGTGCCGATCACCAACGCGCGCTACGCGCTCAACGCGGCGAACGCGCGCTGGGGCTCGCTTTACGATGCCTTCTACGGCACCGATGCCATGGGCTCGTTGCCGCCGTCCGGCGGGTTCGACACCGCGCGCGGCAAGCAGGTGGTGGCCAAGGCCAAGGCCTTCCTCGACGCGCGCTTCCCGGTCGCGGGCGGCAGCCATGCCGAGGCCGCGGGCTATGCGGTCGAGGGCGGCGCGCTGCTGGTGGGCGGCAAGCCGCTGGCCGAGCCCGCGCAGTTCGCGGGCTACCGCGGCGCGCCCGAGGCGCCGGAGGCCGTGCTGCTGGCCAACCACGGGCTGCACGTGGAACTGGTCATCGACCGTGACCACTTCATCGGCAAGGACGATGCCTCGGGGCTCGCGGACGTGCTGATGGAGGCCGCGGTCTCGGCCATCATGGACTGCGAGGATTCGGTCGCCTGCGTCGACGGGCCGGACAAGACGCTGGCCTATGCCAACTGGCTGGGGCTGATGCGCGGCGATCTCGAGGACAGCTTCGAGAAGGGCGGCAAGACCGTGACGCGGCGCCTCGCGGGCGATCCCGCCTACACCGCGCCCGGCGGGGGCGAGGTCTCGCTCAAGGGCCGCGCGCTCATGCTGGTGCGCAACGTGGGGCACCTGATGACCAACCCCGCGATCCTGCTCGAGGACGGCTCGGAGATCCACGAGGGGCTGATGGACGCCATGGTGACCACCATGATCGCCATGCACGACCTGAAGAAGACCGAGGGGCCGCGCAACTCGGTCGAGGGCTCGGTCTACGTGGTGAAGCCCAAGATGCACGGGACCGCCGAGGTGGCCTTCGCGGACGAGATATTCAGCTTCGTCGAGGAGGTGCTGGGCCTGCCGCGCTACACCGTGAAGCTGGGCATCATGGACGAGGAGCGCCGGACGAGCGTGAACCTCAAGGAGTGCATCCGGGCGGCGAAGCACCGGGTGGCCTTCATCAACACCGGCTTCCTCGACCGCACCGGCGACGAGATCCACACCGCGATGGAAGCGGGGCCGATGGTGCGCAAGGGCGCGATGAAGGGCGAGCCCTGGATCGCCTCCTACGAGGAGCGCAACGTCGACATCGGCCTGGCCTGCGGGCTGCGCGGACGGGCGCAGATCGGCAAGGGGATGTGGGCGATGCCGGATCTCATGGCCGACATGCTGGAGGCCAAGGTGGGCCATCCGAAGGCGGGCGCCAACTGCGCCTGGGTGCCGTCGCCGACGGCGGCCACGCTGCACGCGCTGCACTACCACGAGGTGGACGTGGCCGCGCGGCAGGCCGAGATCGCGGCCGGCGGGCCGCGCGGCACGCTGGGCGACCTGCTGACCATCCCGGTCGCGCAGGGGGCCAACTGGTCCGAGGACGAGATCCGCGAGGAGATCGAGAACAACGCGCAGGGCATCCTGGGCTACGTGGTGCGCTGGGTCGGCCAGGGCGTGGGCTGCTCGAAGGTGCCGGACATCCACGACGTTGGCCTGATGGAGGACCGCGCGACCTGCCGGATCTCCTCGCAGCACCTGGCGAACTGGCTGCATCACGGCGTGGTCTCGGAAGACGAGGTCATGGCGGTGATGAAGCGCATGGCCGAGGTGGTCGACCGCCAGAACGCGGGCGACGCGGCCTACGAGCCGATGGCGCCGGGCTTTGACGGGGTGCCGTTCAAGGCGGCCTGCGACCTGGTCTTCGAGGGGCGGGTGCAGCCCTCGGGCTACACCGAGCCGGTACTGCACCGCCGCCGGCTGGAGCTGAAGGCCGCCGGCTGAGGGGCGGCGGCGCCCGGGGGTCGGGGGGCGGAGCCCCCCGGCGCGGCTGCGCCGCTTTTGCGTATTTGGGAACAAGAAGAAGGAGAGGGACATGGCGGGCATTTCGCTGAGCCGGGCGCGGACGATCATCCGCAAGACGCTGGACGCGGGCAAGGAGATGGAGCTGCAGCCGCTCTCGGTCATCGTGCTGGACGCGGGCGGCAACGTGCAGGCCTTCGAGCGGCAGGACGGGGCGAGCCCGGGGCGGTTCCAGATCGCCCACGGCAAGGCCTATGGCGCGGTGATGCTGGGCATGCCCGGCAGCGCGCAGATGGCGCGGGCCGAGGCGCAGGCCTATTTCATCGCCGCCGCCAACGGGGCGCTGGGCGGGCAGCTGGTGCCGGTGCCGGGCGGCGTGCTGGTCAAGGACGCCAAGGGCCGCGTGCTGGGCGCGGTGGGCGTGACCGGCGACAGCTCGGACAACGATGCCGCGGCGGCCAAGGCCGGGATCGAGGCCGTGGGGCTGGTGCCGGTCATCTGAGGGCCGGCCGCTGCCTGCCGCCTTCGCAGGCAGCGCAGGTCCCTGTGCGCGCAGGCACAGGGGGCGCGTCTTTCGTTCGGGCTGCGGCTGCCCTATGTTCAGGGGAAAGCACGAGAGGTCTTCCATGACGCGCCCTGTCGTCGGCATCATCGGCAACCAGCACCTGATCAACGACCAGTATCCCGCCCACGCGGGCGGGTCGCACAACACCGAGGCGGTGGCCTGCGTGGCCGACTGCCTGCCGCTGCTGATCGCGGCGGACCCGCGGTTCGTCTCGGTCGAGGAACTGCTGGAGGTCTGCGACGGCTTCCTGCTAACCGGCGGGCGGCCCAACGTGCACCCCGAGGAATACGGCGAGGCGGCAACCGAGGCGCATGGCGCCTTCGACCGGGCGCGCGATGCCATCGCGCTGCCGCTGGTGCGGGCCTGCGTCGAGCGCGGCCAGCCCTTCCTGGGCATCTGCCGGGGTTTCCAGGAGGTCAACGTCGCCATGGGCGGCACGCTCTATCCCGAGATCCGCGACCTGCCGGGCCGCATGAACCACCGCATGCCCCCGGACGGCACGCTGGAGGAGAAGTTCGCCCTGCGCCACAAGGTCGTTTTCGACGAGGGCGGCGTGTTTCATCGGCTCTTCGGGGCGCGTGAGGTGATGACCAACACGCTGCACGGGCAGGGCATCAAGCAGCCGGGGCCGCGCATCGTCGTGGAGGGCCAGGCGCCCGACGGCACGCCGGAGGCGCTTTACGTGAAGGGCGCGCCGGGCTTCACGCTGGCGGTGCAGTGGCATCCCGAGTGGGACGCGGCGAACGATCCGGTCTCGCGCCCGCTGTTCCAGGCCTTCGGCGATGCGGTGCGCGACTGGGCCTCGTCCCGGCGGGCGCCGCAGCGGATCCCGGCGCAGTAGCACCGTCGAAAAATCCCCTCGGCTTGCGCCCGGACAAGGCGCGCGGCCTGCAGGCGTGGCAGAGTCGCTCCCGACATCGAGAGGGAGGGACTCATGCGCATTCTCGTCGCCTATGCCACCACCGAGGGCCAGACCCGGAAGATCGCCCGCTTTGCCGCCGACCGCTTGGTCGCGGCGGGGCACACGGTCGAATTGCTGAACGCCGAAGATGCCGGGGGCGTCGAGATCGCGCGGTTCGACGCGGCGGTGCTGGCGGGATCGGTCCATGCCGGATCGGTGCAGGAGGCGCTGATCGATCTTGCCAACGCGGGCGGCCGGGCGCTGGCCGAGCGGCCCACGCTTTATTTGCAGGTGTCGCTCTGCGCGGCGGGCAAGGACGATGACGAGTGGGAGGATCTCCACCGCATCGCGGACCGCACCGTCGAAGAGTTCGGCTGGACGCCGAGCCGGATCGCGCATGTGGCCGGGGCCTTTCGCTTCAGCGAGTACGATTTCTTCAAGACCATCGCGATGCGCTGGATCGCCTCGCAGCACGGCGAGCGGGTGCGGCGCGGCGAGGACCGCGAGTACACCGACTGGGACGAGCTGGGGCGGGTGCTGGACGACTGGCTGGCCGATGCCGGCGCGGGCACGGGCGCGGCCGCGGCGACGGGCTGAGGTGGCGGGCCCGGCGCGGCCTTGGGGGCTGCGCCGGGCTGCAGGGCCTGCGTCAGGTGGCGAAGCGCACCGCGCGGGAGAGGGGCAGTTCGCGGTGGCGCTCTCCGGTGAGGTCGAAGATCGCGTTCGCGAGCGCGGGGGCCGCGGGCGGCGTGCCGGGCTCGCCGATGCCGCTGATATGCGTCTGGCGCTCGAGGATGCGGACCTCGACCCGGGGCATCTGGCCCATGCGCAGGGCGTCGTAGTCGGGGAAGTTGCGCTGCTCGACCGCGCCGTCGGCGAAGGTGATCTCGCCCGTCATGGCGGCCGAGAGGCCGTAGACCAGCCCGCCGGCGAGCTGCTGCTCGATGATGCCGGGGTCGAGCGCGACGCCCGGGTCGGCGGCCATCCAGGCGCGGGCGATGCGGATCTCGCCCTCTTCGTCGGCGACCTCGATCACGCAGGCGACGGGCGTGCCGAAGCTGTAGCACATGGCGACGCCGCGGCCGGTGCCCTCGGGCTTGTCGGGCCAGCCGGACATCTCGCGCACGGCTTCCAGCACGCGGGCGGCCGGGTCCCACTCGGGTTCGGCGAGCTGCACGCGGAAGTCCAGCGGGTCGGCGCCGGCGGCATTGGCCATCTCGTCGAGGAAGCTTTCGAAGATGAAGCCGTTGTAGCTGTTGCCGACCGAGCGCCAGAAGCCCACGGGCACTTGCAGGTCGGGCGCGATGTAGCCGCGCGCGCGGTAGCTGGGGATCGCATAGGGCTGGTTCCAGAGGCCCTCGACGTGGACCTTGTCGGGGCCGCCGGGGGCGAAGCCGGTCCAGCGGTTCAGCGCCTGCCGCGCGGTCGAGGGGCCGGCGACGGAGGCGTCGAGCAGGACCGCCGTGCCGTCCTGCACCGCGCCGCGCATGCGGCCGATGGCGCCGGGGCGGTAGAAGTCCTGGGTCATGTCCTCTTCGCGCGACCAGGTGGTCATCACCGGCACGTTGGGCAGGGCGCGGGCGACGCGCACCGCCAGCACCGAGAAGTCGAGCTCGCCGCGCCGGCCGAAGCCGCCGCCCATCGGGGTGGTGTGCAGCGTGACGCTGTCGGCCGAGACGCCCGCCGCCTCGGCGCAGGCGTCGCGCACGAAGGTGGGGATCTGGTTGCCCGACCAGACCTCGAGCCCGCCGGCGGTGATCCAGGCGGTCGCGTTGAGCGGCTCCATCGTGGCGTGGGCGAGGAAGGGCAGGCGGTATTCGGCGGTGACCTCCTGCGCGCCCTCGGGGAGGGTCTCGGCGTCGCCGGTGTCGCGCAGGGTGGAATCGGGGTCGAGGTCGAAGGCGGCCTCGATCTCGTCGAAGATCGCCCCGGTGGTCTCGGGGTAGGCGGCGGGGCCCCAGTCGACCTCGATGGCGTTCACCGCCTGCTGGGCGAGCCAGGTGTTGGTGGCGATGACCGCGACGCCGTCGCCGAGGTCGACGATCTTCTCGACGCCGGGCATGCCCTCGGCCTCTTCGGCGTCGAAGCCGCGCATCGCGCCGCGCCGGGGCGACATGCGGACCGCGGCATAGCGCAGGCCCTCGGGACGGGTGTCGATGGAATAGGTCTCGGTGCCGGTGCACTTGGCGACCATGTCGAGGCGCGGCAGGGCGCGGCCCAGCAGCTTCCACTCGGAGGGCTCGCGCAGCAGGACGTCGCGCGGCTCGAAACCGGCGGCCTCGGCGGCGAGCTCGGTATAGGGCAGGCGGGTGCCGTCGGGGGCGACGACCGCGCCGGCCTCGGTGGTGAGCACGCCGGCGTCGAGGTCGAGCCGGGCCGCGGCGGCGGCCTTGAGCATCTCGCGGGCGGCGGCGCCGGTGGCGCGCATGCGCTCGTAGCCGTCCTTCATCGCGGTGGAGCCGCCGGTGACCTGCATCTCCATGACCTTGCCGATCACGCCCGCCATCTCGCCCAGCTTGTGCTGGAGCGCGCTGCGCGCGTAGCCGGCCGGGCCGGGCAGGGATTCGGCCATCATGGCGGAGTTGTAGTAGGCCTTGGCGGGCGGGCCGTGGATGACGCGCACGTCCTCCCAGGCGAGGTCCATCTCCTCGGCCAGAAGCGCGGCCCAGGTGGTCTGCGTGCCCTGGCCCATCTCGGCGCGGGGCGCGACCAGCGTGACGCCCTCGCCGTCGATGATGACGAAGGGGTTGAGCGCGGTCTCGTCGCCCTCGGGGCGCAGCGGGTTGGGCGCGGGGCGCGAGACGTACCAGGCGCCGACGGCCACGCCGCCCGCGACGGCGGCGGCGCCCACGAGGAAGGTGCGGCGGGCAATCTTTCCGATGCTGGCCATGCCTCAGCTCTCCATGCCTGCGGCCGCCTTGATGGCGGCGCGGATGCGGGGATAGGTGCCGCAGCGGCAGAGGTTGCCCGACATGGCGGCGTCGATGTCGTCATCGCTCGGCTGCGGCGTTTCGGCGAGCAGGGCGGCGGCCTGCATGATCTGGCCCGACTGGCAGTAGCCGCACTGCGCGACCTGGTGGTCGACCCAGGCCTGCTGGATCGCGGCGAGGCTCTCGGGCGTGCCCAGCCCCTCGATGGTGGTGACATCCCCCCAGACGTCGCCCAGCGGAACCTGGCAGGAGCGCACGGCCTCGCCGTCGATCTGCACGGTGCAGGCGCCGCAGGCGGCGACGCCGCAGCCGTACTTGGTGCCGGTGAGGTTCAGCGCGTCGCGCAGCACCCACAGAAGCGGCACCTCGGAAGGCAGGTCGACTTCGTGGGCGGTGCCGTTTACGGTGATACTGGTGGGCATGCAGACCTCCCTGATCGCCTCATGTTTCTGACATTATTGACGTATTTTGTCACTTCGTCAATTGACAAAATTGCCGCCTGATGTCAGTGATCTTGCGATGAACGAGGCCCGGACCGACACCGACGACCCCAAGGCTGCCGCGATCCTCGACGCGGCCTTTCGCAGCTTTGCGGCCTACGGGTTCCGGCGCACCTCGATGGAGGACATAGCCCGCGGCGCGGGGATGTCCCGGCCCGCGCTCTACCTGCATTTCGCCAACAAGGAAGCGATCCTGCGCGCCCTCGTCTCGGCCCACCACGACCGGGCGGTCGCGGGGGTCTCGGCGGCGCTGGCGCAGGGCGGCACGCCCGAGGAGGCGCTGACGCGGGCCTTCCTCACGCAGACCGGCGAACGGGTCGAGACGATGCTGAACTCGCCGCACGGGCCGGAACTGCTCGAGACCTCGGGCGTGGTCAGCGCCGATATCTCGCGCGAGGGCGTGGCGCGCATGGTGGCGGTCTATGCCGACTGGCTGGAGGCCGGGGAGACGGACGGAAGTCTGCGGCTGGCGGCGCCCGCAAGGCTGGTGGCCGAGACCATCGTGGGCGCGCTGCAGGGCATCAAGGCGCCGCCCTACGACGGCTATGTCGCGCGGATCCGGGCGCTGGCGCAGGTGATCGGGCGCGGCCTGGCGCCCTGAGCGCGGCGCCGCGCTCATGTCACGCGCTTGCGGTGGCGGAATTTCGGCTGGTCCCAGAGCGCGCCGCGCAGGATGCGGGCGAGCGTGCCGACCGCCTCGCGGATCTCGTCCTCGCCGATATAGAGCGGCGTGATGCCGAAGCGCATGATGTCGGGGGCGCGGAAGTCGCCGATGACGCCCTGTTCGATGAGCGCCTGCATCGCGGCGTAGCCATGCTCGAAACGCACCGAGACCTGGCTGCCGCGCCGCTCGGGATCGCGCGGCGTGGCGAGCTTGAGCTGCGGGCACTGGGTCGCCAGCTCCTCGATCATGAGCGAGGTCAGCTCGATCGAGCGCGCGCGCAGGTCCTGCATATCGACGTGGTCCCAGATGTCGAGCGCGGCCTCGAGCGCGGCCATCTGCAGCACCGGGGGCGTGCCCACGCGCATCCGCTCGATGCCCGAGCCGGGGCGGTAGCTGTGCTCGAAGGAGAAGGGCGAGGCATGGCCCAGCCAGCCCGCGAGGGCCGGGTCCACCGCCTCGGCATGCCGGGGGGCGACGTAGATGAAGGCGGGCGCGCCGGGCCCTGCGTTGATGTACTTGTAGGTGCAGCCGACAGCGAAATCCGCGCCGCGCGTGACATCGACCGGCAGGGCGCCCGCGGAATGGGCGAGATCCCAGACCGTGAGCGCGCCCATCTCGCGGGCCCGCGCGGTCAGCGCGTCGAGATCGTGGCGGCGCCCGGTGCGGTAGTCGACCTCGGTCACCAGCACGACGGCGACCTCCTCGGTGATCGCGTCCTCGAGTTCGTGCGGGGCGACGAGGCGCAGCTCGTGGCGGTCGCCCAGCAGGCGGATCAGCCCCTCGGCCATGTAGAGGTCCGACGGGAAGTTGCCCCGGTCCGACAGGATCACCCGCCGGTGCGGGTTGATCTCAAGCGCCGCCGCGAGGGCCTGGAAGACCTTGATCGAGAGCGTGTCGCCCACGACGACATGCCCGGGTTCGGCGCCGATCATCCGGCCCAGCCGGTCGCCCAGCCGGCGCGGCATCTCCATCCAGCCGCATTCGGACCAGCCGCCGATCAGCTGCTCGCCCCATTCCATCGACATCATGCGCTCGACCCGGTCGGGCGTGGCGACGGGCAGGGGCCCGAGGGAATTACCGTCGAGGTAGGTGAGGCCCAGCGGCAGGTGGAACTGCGCGCGCGTCCACTGGAAATCGGTCAAGGTCTGTCTCCGGTCATGCCGCGGGAGCCTGCCGCGCTTTCGCGTCACGGGCAAGCCGTGCCGTGTCGCTGGACATACGCATTCCTATGTGTGAATTTAACCTCGCAACCCGAGGGGAGGAGGGATCGATGCGACACCTGATTGCCGGGATCGCGGTCACGCTGGCGGGCGCGGCCGCCGCGCACGAGGATATCGCGGACCAGTATCCGCAGTCCGAGCTCTACGACAAGCCGGTCGAGGTCATCCCGCATGTCTGGAGCGCCATCGGCGCGACGGCGCCGCCGACCTACGAGAACGCGGGCCACAACAACAACCTGAGCTTCGTGGTCACCGGCGACGGCGTGGTGGTCATCAACGGCGGGGCCAGCGCGCGGCTGGCCGAGGCGCTGCACGACGAGATCAAGGCGGTGACCGATCAGCCGGTGAAGCTGGTCATCAACGAGAACGGCCAGGGCCACGCCACGCTGGGCAATTCCTACTGGGCGGGGCTGGGCGTCGACATCCTCGCGCACGAGGAGGCGATCGCGGAGATCGAGGAGAACGGCGATTTCGTGCTCCAGGGGATGCAGGGCTACAACCGCGACCGCGCCGAGGGGACCGAGGTGGTGGTGCCGAACCTGTCCTTCTCGGACCGCGAGGTGGTCGAGATAGGGGGCGTGACGCTCGAGGTTCTGCACCTGGGGCCCGCGCACGGGCCGGGCGACACGCAGGTCTGGATCCCGCAGTGGGATATCGTCATCGCCGGCGACATCGCCTTTCACGAGCGCATGCCGCCGATCTTCGCCGATACCTGCACGAGCTGCTGGATCGAGACCTTCGACGGGCCCTTCACCGAGCTGGGCGCGACCTGGGTGATCCCGGGGCACGGGCATCCGACGAACATGGCGCAGGTGACGCGCTACACCTCGGATTACCTCAAGGACATCCGGGCCAGGATCGGCGCCCATCTCGACGCGGGCGGGGATCTCGCGGAGGCCTACTACGTGGACCAGTCGGACTGGGCGCATCTCGACACCTTCGAGGAACTGGCGACCAAGAACGCCGGCCGCGTCTACGAGGAGATGGAATGGGAGTGAGCGCCGGTCCGGGCCGGGAGGCCCGGCAATCGCTCCGGGGGGAGCGATTGAGGCGCGAACGGGCGGAGCCCGCTGACCGCGCCGCAGGCGCGGCAAACGCTCCGGGAGAGCGTTTGTGCGGATCACGGGCGGAGCCCGCCGGTCCGGGCCGCGAGGCCCGGCAATCGCTCCGGGGGAGCGATCGAGGCGCGAACGGGCGGAGCCCCGCTGACCGCGCAGAGTTACTCAACATAGGGCCAGCGCCCGTCCGCCGGGTGGGCGTTCGTGCCGGTCGAGGCTTTGTCACTTTATCCAACGGCCATATGCCCACATCACAGACGCCAGGCCGGCGTCTCAAAGCGCCCGCCCGAGGGGGCGGACGGGCGCTGGCCCGGCGGGCTTCGCCCTTGATTCCGGGCCGGGGGAAATTGTGCGGACTGCAGGATGCTGTCGTTGCCTTGTTGGGCCGGGGACACGGATCTCCGTTGTTGTCACCTGACCAGGGGAGGTGAAGGCGCTTCGGCCTTGATTCCGCGTCTTTGTTGGCGACAGGTGGTGGCATCGAAACCGACCCAAGGGAGTGTCATGTCCCCGCTGCGCAAATGGATCGACATCCCGCCGGTCTGGCTCGCTGCCTGCATATTCATCGCCTGGTGGCAGAAGACCTACCATCCCATAGGCCTTACCTTTGGCCCGGTCTGGGCCGATCTCCTCGGCGGGCTGCTGGTGGGCGGCGGGCTGCTGCTGGCCGCGCTGGCGCTCTCCGAGATGCGGCGCCAGCGCACCACCTTCATGCCGAACGAGGAGGCCGGGCGGCTGGTCACCAGCGGCATTTTCAAACGCTCGCGGAACCCTATCTACTTGGGAGACGCCATGATTTTGGCGGGGCTGATCCTTTACTGGGACGCGGTCCTGTCGCTGCCGCTGATCCCGATCTTCGTCTGGGTGATCGAGAAACGCTTCATCCAGCCCGAGGAAGCCATGCTTCGGAGAAAGTTTCTTGCCGACTATGCGCGCTATGCGCAACAAACCAGAAGGTGGCTTTGACTCGCGGGCGGGATGTGATTAACCCGTCCGTTCAGGTTGTGGCCGACGGGTCGGGAAGGTAGACCGGTCCCGGTCGGCTTGTGCCGTTACGGAAAGAACGTCTCAAGAAACGATAGGGGGACGAGACAGGTGAAAATCGGAACGCCGAAGGAGCTGGCGCCGGGCGAAGCACGGGTGGCAATGACGCCCGACTCGGCCAAGCAGCTTCAGAAACTGGGATACACCTGCGCCATCGAGAGCGGCGCAGGCAAGGCGGCGGGCTTTGCCGATGCCGCCTATGAGGAGGCCGGCGTCGAGATCGTCGCTGATGCGGGGACGCTGTGGAGCGGCTCGGACATCATCGCCAAGGTCCAGCCGCCCACGCCCGAAGAGGCCGCGCGCCTGACCGAGGGCAAGCTGCTGATCTCCTTCTTCTGGCCGGTCCAGAACGAGGAGCTGATGAAGCAGGCGGCCGAGGCCGGCGCCAGCGTCATCGCCATGGACATGGTCCCGCGGATCAGCCGCGCGCAGAAGATGGACGCGCTGTCGTCCATGGCCAACATCGCCGGCTACCGCGCGGTGATCGAGGCGGGCAACAATTTCGGCCGGTTCTTCACCGGCCAGGTGACGGCGGCGGGCAAGGTGCCGCCGGCGAAGGTGCTCGTCGTGGGCGCGGGTGTCGCGGGTCTTGCCGCGATCGGCACCTCGGCCAGCCTGGGCGCCATGACCTATGCCTTCGACGTGCGGCCCGAAGTGGCCGAACAGGTCGAGAGCATGGGCGCGGAGTTCGTCTACCTCGACTTCGAGGAAGAGCAGACCGACGGGTCGGAATCGGGCGGCTACGCCAAGCCCTCGAGCCCGGAGTTCCGCGAGGCGCAGCTGGCCAAGTTCCGCGAGCTGGCGCCCGAGATGGACATCGTCATCACCACGGCGCTGATCCCGAACCGCGAGGCGCCGGAGCTGTGGACCGAGGACATGGTCAAGTCGATGAAGCGCGGCAGCGTGATCGTCGACCTGGCGGCGGAGAAGGGCGGCAACTGCAAGCTGACCGTCAAGGACGACAAGATCGTCACCGACAACGGCGTGACCATCGTCGGCTACACGGACTTCCCGAGCCGCATGGCGACGCAGAGCTCGACGCTCTACGCCACCAACATCCGCCACATGATGACCGACCTGACGCCCGAGAAGGACGGCACGGTCAATCACGACATGGAGGATGACGTCATTCGCGGCGCGACGGTCGCGCATGCGAAGGAGGTGACCTTCCCGCCGCCGCCGCCCAAGACCAAGGCGATCGCGGCGGCCAAGCCGAAGCCCAAGGAGCCCGAGCTGACGCCCGAGGAGAAGCGGGCCAAGGAAGTGGCCGCCTTCAAGGCGCAGACCAAGCAGCAGGTGACCCTGCTGAGCGTGGGCGCCGTGCTGCTGCTGGGCGTGGGCCTCGTGGCCCCGGCGAGCTTCATGCAGCACTTCATCGTCTTCGTGCTGGCGGTCTTCGTGGGCTTCCAGGTGATCTGGAACGTGTCGCACTCGCTGCACACGCCGCTCATGGCGGTGACCAACGCGATCTCGTCGATCATCATCCTGGGCGCGCTGATGCAGATCGGCTCTGGGTCCGCCATCGTGGTGATCCTTGCCGCGCTGTCGGTCTTCATGACCGGGATCAACATCTTCGGCGGCTTCCTCGTGACGCGGCGCATGCTCGCCATGTTCCAGAAGTCGTAAGGGGGGACGGACACAATGGAATTCGGATTCACGACGGCGGCCTACGTGGTCGCGGCGGTCCTCTTCATCCTTTCGCTGGGCGGCCTCTCGGGGCAGGAAAGCGCCAAGCGGGCCGTGTGGTACGGCATCGTCGGCATGGCGCTGGCGGTCTTCGCCACGCTCATCGGGCCGGGGTCGGGGCTGTGGTGGCTCTCGGTCATCCTGATCGCCGCGGGCGGCGTGATCGGCGTCTATGTCGCCAAGAAGGTCGAGATGACCGGCATGCCGCAGCTTGTCGCCGCGATGCACTCGCTGGTGGGTCTCGCCGCGGTGCTGGTCGGCTACAACGCGCATTTCACCATGAAGATGGTGGCCCGTGCGCAGGAAGCCGGGACCGAGGTGCACGGCACCTTCGCCGAGCTGGTGGCGCACAAGACGGCGGTCGAGCTGAACATCCTCTCGGTCGAGCTGTTCCTGGGCATCTTCATCGGTGCGGTGACCTTCACCGGCTCGGTGATCGCCTACGGCAAGCTTGCCGGCAAGGTGACGAGCGCGGCCAAGAAGCTGCCGGGCGGGCACATGCTGAACCTGACGGCGGCCATCGTCTCGGTCGTCTGCCTGTTCTGGTACGTCGCGACGGGTGGCTTCCTGCCGCTCTTCATCATGACGCTGGCCTCGCTCTTCATCGGCTACCACCTGATCATGGGCATCGGCGGCGCCGACATGCCGGTAGTGGTCTCGATGCTGAACAGCTACTCGGGCTGGGCGGCGGCGGCCATCGGCTTCAGCCTCGGCAACGACCTGCTGATCGTGGTCGGCGCGCTGGTCGGCTCCTCGGGTGCGATCCTGTCCTACATCATGTGCAAGGCGATGAACCGCTCGTTCATCAGCGTGATCCTGGGCGGCTTCGGCGGCTCGGCGGGGCCGGCGCAGGAGGTCGAGGGCGAACAGGTCGCCATCGACGTCGACGGCGTGGCCAATGCGCTGGAAGAGGCCGACAGCGTGATCATCGTGCCGGGCTACGGCATGGCGGTGGCGCAGGCGCAGAACAACGTGGCCGAGCTCACGCGCAAGCTGCGCGGGCAGGGCAAGGAGGTGCGGTTCGCCATCCACCCGGTCGCGGGCCGTCTGCCGGGGCACATGAACGTGCTGCTGGCCGAGGCCAAAGTGCCCTACGACATCGTGCTCGAGATGGACGAGATCAACGAGGACTTCCCGGACACGGACGTCGTCATCGTCATCGGCTCGAACGACATCGTGAACCCGGCAGCGCAGGACGATCCCAACTCGCCCATCGCAGGGATGCCGGTGCTCGAGGTCTGGAAGGCGAAGAACGTCTTCGTCTCCAAGCGCGGCCAGGGCACGGGCTATTCGGGCATCGAGAACCCGCTGTTCTTCAAGGACAACACGCGGATGTACTATGGTGACGCGAAGCAGTCGATCGGGGACCTGCTGAACAAGCTGGGCTGATCCGCACGACGCATCGAGACATGGCGAGGGGCGCGGCACCGCAAGGGCCGCGCCCCTTTGCCTTGCGCGCCGCCGTGGCTTTGCCGGCGGGTTTGCACCTGCAAATATATGATTTGCAAATTATTCCGGCACCGCGCACTTGCGGCATGCCCGCGCATCGTGCACAACCTTTGGAAATCTCGTCGAACATGGGGGACACCCGATGAACCTTGCACAGAACCGCTCCGTTCTGGTGGAAACCTTCGGTGCCACGGAAGGCGCCGGGCTGCGGCTCAAGCAGGCCGCTCTGGTCGTGGCCGGCATCGCGATGCTGGCGCTCTGCGCCAAGATCAAGGTGCCGATGTGGCCGGTGCCGATCACCATGGGCACCTTCGGCGTGCTCGCCATGGGCGCGGCCTACGGCCCGCGGCTCGGCCTCGTGACGATCATGGGCTACCTGCTGATCGGCGCGCTGGGCTTCGACGTCTTCGCCGGCTCCTCGGCCGAGGCGAGCGGGCTGACCTACATGATGGGCGGTACCGGCGGCTACCTCGTGGGCTACGTCATCGCCGTTGGCGCCATGGGCCTGCTGGCCCGCCGCGGCTGGGACCGCTCGGCCCCCAGGATGGCCGGCGCCATGCTGATCGGCAACGTGATCCTCTACGTGCCGGGCCTGATCTGGCTGGGCATGCTCTACGGCTGGGACAAGCCGATCCTCGAGTGGGGCCTGACGCCCTTCCTCGTCGGTGACGCGATCAAGCTGGCGCTGGCGGCGATGGTGCTGCCCGCCGCCTGGAAGGCGATCAGCCGCGCCCGCGGCTGAGCCCCGCCCTGCACAGGCTTTCGACAGGAACGGCGCGTCGCCTTGGCGGCGCGCCGTTTCGCGTTTCAACCGGCTTCCGCTCCGGGCGGGGCCGCACTAGTCTCGGGCCATGATCCTGCAGACCCGTCTTCCCTACGACCCCGCCAGCCAGCGGCCCCTGCCCAACATCGCCCCGCTCGAGATGGCGGAGTGGCTGATGGTGGACGAGGCCTATGCCCCGCAGATGGCCGAGCGCGCCCGCCTGCTGGCCGAGGATCGCGCGGCGGTGCTGGCGCTCGACCCCGCGGCGCGGCCGGCGGCGGAGGAGCTGCTGGAGATGGTGCTGGCGCATCTGCCCGAGGGCTTCACGCGCGAGGGCGAGGCGGTCACGCGCCCCGACGGGGTGGTGGTGACTCTCGACCGGGCGGACCCGATGGGCACGCTGGGGCACCTCGTGCAGGAGGATCTGTGCCTCATGGAGAAGCGCGGCGAGGAGCACGTGCTGACCGGCGCGGTGCTGTGCTTTCCGGCCCACTGGCGGCTGGCGGACAAGTTCATGCAGCCGCTGGTGGCGATCCACGTGCCCATCGCGGCCTATGACGACAACATCGCGCGCCGGGTGCAGCGGCTGTTCGACGGCATCCGCCCGGGGCGGCCGCTGTGGCGGTTCAACCTGCTGAACGACGAGGACCCGGCGCTGTTCCAGCCGGGCCGCAAGGCCGCGCCGCGGCAGGAGACGCCGGCGCGCTACCTGCGGTCCGAGCGGCAGTGCCTGGTGCGGCTGCCCGAGAGCGGGGCGGTGGTCTTCTCGATCCACACCTTCGTTCTCGAGCGCGCCGCGGTCATGGAAGCAACTGCATGAGGGCCGGCGGGATCATGTCGGCGTCGTGCAGCACGACGAAGAACGAGGTCACGGTCAGCACCTGAGTGACCATGCGGAAGTCCATGCCGCGCAGCAGCCCGATCGTCGCCAGCGCGCCTGCGATGGGCATCGAGAGCGTCGCCACCATGCCAGCCATCAGCCAGGACGCGAGGCTCAGGCGCCATTCCCCCGGGGTCATGTTGCTGCAGCGGTTCACCAACGTGCCGACGAGGCGGCGCGGCCGCGAGTCGGGCCGGGGCAGCGGGGCGGTCGTGTTGGCGGCTGGCGGCAGCGGCGGGATCACCGGCTCCGGCGGCAGGTCCAGGCCGTCGAAATCGACGGCGGGCAGGGTGGCCGGACCGGTGTCGCGGGCCTGGGCGCCGGGGACGGGGGACGCGAGTTCGGGTTCGACGTGGGAGCCTTCGATGCTCTGACGGATGCTCTCGGCGAGCATGTCGTCGGTCATCGTGCCGGTCTTGGCCGGGGCTGCGCCGGCGGCGGTGCGGCGCGGCGAAATCAGGGCGCGCAGGCCCGGGAACTCGGCGCGGCTGACCACGACGCCGGGCGAGCGCCACTCGATTCGCTGGGCATCGCAGACGAAGAGCAGCTCGTGGATCGCGTCCGAGAGGATTCGGTCGACCAGGTTGCCTTTCGGAATGCCGCCCGCGCGGGAGATCACGCGCACGCCCAGCTTGGGGCCGAGCGGGCTTTCGCGTTCGAATCGCATGCTGAGCCCGTAGTGGTCGGCCATGAGGGCCTGCCGTTTGGGCGAGCGGCGCGGCGGATGGCCGGATTCGGTGTCGTGGCGCGTCAGAACGGTTTCGGCCGCCTTCAGAAAACGACCGGGCGAGAGCCCGGTCGCATCCTGGAGGATCAGACCGGCATAGGGATAGGTGGCGTCGGCCATGTGTCGTCTCTCGCAGGGTTGTCTCTGCGAGAGATTGCCCCCCGAATGAGCAAAAATTTAGACAGGCCTGCGGCCCCTTCGGGACGTTTACGCGGCGGCGACAGTCGCGGCCTCAGCCGTCAATTCGTGCCGCAGAGAGTGCAATCGCCTTCTGGTAGACTGTCGCTGCGTTCCACTCATTCAGGACACGAAAGTTGGCGGTGCCTTCCTGGTAGGGCTGACCGGGACGCCAGCCTTTCTGGCGCAGGAAATTGGCGGTGGAAGCCAGTGCGTCCGCCTCGCCGTAGAGGTCGACGCGGCCGTCGCCGTTGGCGTCCACGCCGTAGCGCAGGGCATTGCCGGGCAGGAACTGGGTGTGGCCCAGCTCGCCGTGGGCGGCACCGCGCTGGCCGGGGGCGAGCATGCCGCGATCGACCATCTTGAGTGCCGCGAGTGCGTGGGGGGTGAAGAAGTCCGAGCGGCGGCAATCGTAGGCCACGGTGGTGATCGAGGAGATCACCGGCACGTTGCCCATGGTACGCCCGAAGCCGGTCTCCATCCCGTGGATCGCCAGCAGGATGCCCGCAGGGACGCCGTAACGGTTCTCGAGCGCGGAATAGAAGGTGGGGTTGCGCTGCTTGCGCTTGCGGGCGGTCGCGGCGAAGCCGTCGAGCGAGCCAAGGCGGATGTTGATGAAGCGGTCGAGCGTGTATTTCACGCCGGTCTGTGAGCGGTCGGCCTTGATCGTCGTGTTGGAATACTGCGCGCCGTTCAGCGCCTGGATGCCGCGCTGGCCGACGCCGGCCCGCTGCGCCTCGGCGGCGAATTCGCGTTTCCAGGCATCGTAGCCGGAGGCGTTGTTGCCGCAGCTTGCGGCCTGCGCGGCGGTGCCGGTGGCAAGGCCGAGCGCTGCTGCGGCGAGGGTTCTGGCGACGGCTCGAAACATGAATGTTCTCCGGGTTACCTGCGTGGAAGCGAAGGGTAGCGCGGGGGATTCGCCCATCAAACAGAATAGCACCGGCTCGGCGGGGAGCCGCCGGTGGCACGGCCGGTGTCGCGTGCGGCGGCCCGGAGTTTTCGTCCGAAAATTCTGGGGGTCCGCCCGGCCGCCGGTGCCGTGCGCGGGTCAGTCGGCGAAGGTCTCGCGCAGCCGTTGCGCGAAGGCGTCGTCACGAAGCTGCTCCGCGGTGCCCGTGCCTCGAAGGCGGTGCGGTCCTGCATGTCGCGGGGGGTCACTGCGCGGCGATGATGCCGCCCGACCGGTCCGGCCCGATCATGGCGAAGGCCTGCATGGCCACGACTCCCAGGAGCCCCAGCGCGAGGCCCGCCGCCAGGAGCATGACGGCCCGCCGCCCGGCCCTCGGGCCTTGGTCGGGCCCGGCCCGGCCGAGGTTGCTGCCCTCGTTCTCGCGCGACTGCGCGATGCGCGTCAGACGGTCCTCGAAGGATGCTCCCATGCCGCTCGACCTCCCCTGCCTCCGGTCGCGGCGGCGCGTCTCGCCGCCCGTGGGCAGGCTGCACAGGTGAGGGGGCGGAAGCATGACCGAGTTGCGGCAAAGAAAAGGCGCCCTCCGAAGAGGGCGCCCATCGTCCGTAGCGGTGATCGCGGTGCGATCAGCAGCTGTAGTAGAGCTTGAACTCGACCGGGTGCGGGGTGTGCTCGTACTCTTCGAGCTCTTCCATCTTCAGGTCGATGTAGCCTTCGATCTGGTCCTTGGTGAAGACGTCGCCGGCCAGCAGGAAGTCCATGTCCGCCTGCAGTTCGGTCAGCGCTTCGCGCAGCGAGCCGCAGACCGTCGGGATGCCTTCCAGCTCTTCCGGCGGCAGGTCGTAGAGGTTCTTGTCCATCGCCTCGCCGGGGTGAATCTTGTTCTTGATGCCGTCGATGCCGGCCATCAGGAGCGCCGCGAAGCACAGGTAGGGGTTCGCCGACGGGTCGGGGAAGCGGGCCTCGACGCGCTTTGCCTTGGGCGATTCCGACCACGGGATCCGGACGCAGCCCGAGCGGTTGCGGGCCGAGTAGGCGCGCAGAACGGGGGCTTCGAAGCCCGGGATCAGGCGCTTGTAGGAGTTGGTCGAGGGGTTGGTGAAGGCGTTGAGCGCCTTGGCGTGCTTCAGGATGCCGCCGATGTAGTAGAGCGCTTCGTCGCTGAGGTCGGCGTACTTGTCACCGGCGAAGAGCGGCTTGCCGTCCTTCCAGATCGACATGTTCACGTGCATGCCGGTGCCGTTGTCGCCCGCGACGGGCTTGGGCATGAAGGTGGCCGACTTGCCGTAGGCCTGCGCCACGTTGTGGATGACGTACTTGTACTTCTGCAGCTCGTCCGCCTGCTTGGTGACCGTGCCGAAGATCAGGCCCAGTTCGTGCTGGCAGGAGGCGACCTCGTGGTGGTGCTTGTCGACCTTCATGCCGAGGCGCTTCATGGTCGAGAGCATTTCCGAGCGGATGTCCTGGCCGTCGTCGACCGGGTTCACCGGGAAGTAGCCGCCCTTGACGCCGGGACGGTGGCCGGTGTTGCCCATCTCGTAGTCGGTGTCGGTGTTCCACGATGCGTCGAGCGCGTCGACCTCGTAGGAGACCTTGTTCATCGCGACCGAGTACTTCACGTCGTCGAAGAGGAAGAATTCCGCCTCGGGGCCCATGAATGCCGAGTCGCCGATGCCGGACGCCTTGAGGTAGGCTTCGGCCTTCTCGGCGGTGCCGCGCGGGTCACGCTCGTAGAGCTCGCCGGTGTCGGGCTCGACGACCGAGCAGTGCAGGCAGAGCGTCTTTTCCGCGTAGAACGGATCGATGTAGGCGCTGTCGGTGTCGGGCATGAGTTTCATGTCCGAGGCTTCGATCGATTTCCAGCCGGCGATCGAGGAGCCGTCGAACATGAAGCCTTCCTCGAGGAAGTCCTCGTCGACCTCGTCCGCGATGATCGTGACGTGCTGCAGCTTGCCGCGGGGGTCAGTGAAGCGGATGTCGACGTAGGCGACGTCTTCTTCCTTCATCATCTTGAGAACGTCGTTGCTCATTCCCTTGCTTCCCTTTCTGTACTTGGGTCCCTGGTTATTCTTTTGGCCGCGCGAAGCGCCCTGCGCGTGTGTCCGCGTCAGAGCGCGTCCGAGCCGGTCTCGCCGGTGCGGATGCGGATGGCCTGTTCGACGGGAGAGACGAAGATCTTGCCGTCGCCGATCTTGTCGGTCTTGGCGGCCGAGATGATGGCCTCGATGGCGGCGTCGACCTGGTCGTCGTCCAGCACCACCTCGATCTTCACCTTGGGAAGGAAATCGACGACGTACTCGGCGCCGCGATAGAGTTCGGTATGACCTTTCTGGCGTCCGAAGCCCTTTACCTCGAGGACGGAGAGGCCCTGGATGCCCGCATCCTGCAAGGCTTCCTTGACCTCGTCGAGCTTGAACGGCTTGATGATCGCCTCGACCTTCTTCATGGCCCTCGTCTCCTCGTATTCCCGTGTCGGACCCTGCCAGATCATTTCTGCCGGGCCGCCACAATCGCATAGGGTGGCCGCGCAGGGGGTGTTCAAGGGGATTCCTAAACCCCGCATAATTTTTGTGCAACAAGCCTTTAGAGGCAGCAGAACTGAATCGGCGGAGATCGGGCCATGATGGAGCTGTTTACGGCAGAGCAGATGCGCGCGCTGGAGGGGGCCGAAATCGGCTCGGGCGCGGTGACGGGGCTTGCGCTGATGGAGCGCGCGGCGACCGGCGTGACGAAGGCGATGATGGCGCAGTGGCCCGCGCTGGCGCAGGGCGCGCACCGCGCGCTGGTGCTCTGCGGTCCGGGCAACAACGGTGGGGACGGCTTTGTCATCGCGCGGCAGCTGGCGGCGCGGGGCTGGGCCGTTTCGGTGCTGCTGTTCGGCGATCCGGGGCGGCTGCCGCCGGATGCGCGGCGCAACCATGATCGCTGGTGCGAGACGGGCACGGTGGGTGCGCTCACGCCCGAGGCCGTGCGCGGGACGCCGCGGCCCGACGTGGTGATCGACGCGGTCTTCGGCATCGGGCTGGGCCGGCCGCTGCCCGAGGAGGTCGCGCGGGCGCTCTCGGACGAGGGGCGCTCGGGCTGGGAGGCGGGCCGCGAGGTGCCGGTGGTGGCGGTCGACTGTCCCACGGGGCTCGATCTCGATACCGGGGGCGTGCATCTGCCCGAGGGCGACGAGGGTCCGATCCGGCCGCTGCCCGCGGCGCTGACGGTGACTTTCCACACCGGGAAGGCGGGGCACTACCTGGGGCCGGGGCCGTCGCTTTGCGGCCGGGTCGTCGTGCATGACATCGGGCTTCCGGGGGCTGCTGGCGCGGCACGTCTGTGGCTGGTGGGCCGCGCGGGTGCGGCATCGGACTGGCCGCTGGGGCTGATCGGCAAGATGCGCAAGGACGGGCACAAGTACGACCACGGCCACGTGCTGGTGCTGGGCGGCGGCGTGGCGCGGGGCGGGGCCGCGCGGATGGCCGCCCGCGCGGCGCTGC
>NZ_KE557277.1:88835-349771 GCF_000442255.1 Salipiger mucosus DSM 16094
AGGCCGCGATCTGCGCGCGGGCTGCCAGGTGCTGCTCAAGGGGGCGGACACGGTCATCGCCGGGCCGGACGGCACGGCCTCGCTCCACGCGGCGGCATACGGGCGCGCGGTGCCTTGGCTGGCCACGGCGGGGGCCGGGGACGTGCTGGCGGGTCTCATCGCGGGGCTGGCCGCGCCGGCGGCCAGTGCAGACCTGCACGAGATGGCGGCGGCGTCGGCCTGGCTGCACGTGGAGGCCGCGCGTGAGGCAGGCCCCGGGCTGATCGCCGAGGATCTGCCCGAGCAGCTTCCGGCGGTCTTTCGCGCCCTCGCGGGGTAGGGTGCGAGGAATTTTCGTCCGAA
Source organism: Salipiger mucosus DSM 16094 (assembly GCF_000442255.1). Taxonomy (GTDB): domain Bacteria; phylum Pseudomonadota; class Alphaproteobacteria; order Rhodobacterales; family Rhodobacteraceae; genus Salipiger; species Salipiger mucosus. The sequence goes on from NZ_KE557277.1 coordinate 89,178, forward strand.
AATTCCCGGGCGCTGCCTCAGGCCTGTGTCGCCATCGCGGAGGAGGCCAGTTCGAGCCCCTCGGCATAGAGGATGTGGGGCCGGTCGAAGACAAGCTCGACGAGGTCGGCCTCGCGCGGCTCCGTGAGGTGCAGGCCGTCTCCAGCGGCGAGGTGACCGGCCCGGACCAGCGCCGGGGCGGTGCCGAAGAGCGCGCGCGCCCGCCCGTCGCGCAGCAGCACCTGTTGTGTCGGCGGCAGGACCACCCGCGCCTCGGGCCGCCGCCGCCCGAGACCGCCCGCCGCCACCGAGACCATGCGCAGCCGCGCGCGGTGATGGCGCAGCGCGGCCAGCCGCATGGCGCCGCGGTCGCGGGTGACGATCCGGTCGCCGGGTGCGAGGAATTCCACCGGCAGCGCGCCATCCAGCGTCAGCACGCTGGTGCCCGCGAGGAGGGCGTTCAGCCGCAGGCCGGCCCCCGCGAGATGCGCGGGGCGGGTACCGTCATCGGGCCGGTTGCTGTTCGAGTGCATGCCGTGCGTCCCCCTTGGGCCAGCTCGGGCCACACCTGCACCGGGATCGCCCAACATCCGGTAAATTCCGCCCCGTCCGGTGCGATGTTTTTTGCTCGCCTTGGCGGCGGGGCTTTGCTAGGTATCCGCTCCGACGCGGGTGTGGCGGAATTGGTAGACGCACCGGATTTAGGTTCCGGCGCCGCAAGGCATGGGGGTTCAAGTCCCTTCACCCGCACCATTCCCGATCCGCAAGGCGTTGATACGGCGTCGTTTCGGAACCCGGCGCCCCGACAGCCCACCAGCTCACCCGCCAGTCGCTCGGCGACGGCCCCGATCGCGGCGCGCGTCCGGAGAGCCATTCCGCCCCTTCGCCCGCACGGCCGATGCCCGATCCCGCGGATTTTGCTCAAACTTCGCGCAGGCGGCACCGCCGGGTGCCATGTCTTCGCCGTTTTCGCCTGCCGTCGCCGGCTCGTGAATGGACCGGCTTCCCGGTGCCGCCTAATCCGGACAGCGAAGCGGATTTCAGGAAGACTTGCCCATGCTCTGGCCAAACGGGGCGCGCTGCGCCGTCATGCTCACCTTCGATTTCGACGCCGAAACGCTCTGGCTTTCGCGCGATCCGGCGAATGCCCGAAAGCCGGGGGTTCTGAGCCAGGGGATCTACGGCGCCCGTCGCGGGGTGCCGGAGATCCTCAAGGTGCTGAAATCGCACGGTCTGCCGGCCACGTTCTACGTGCCCGGCTGGACGGCCGAGACCTATCCCGACCGGATTCACGCGATCCTCGAGGCCGGGCACGAGATCGGGCATCACGGCTACCTGCACGAGTGGATCGACCCCTCGCAGCCCGAGGCCGAGCGCGAGGCCTTCGAGAAGGGGCTCGAGGCGCTCGACCGGGTGGCCGGGATCGTGCCCACGGGCTACCGCTCGCCGGCGGGCGAGACCTCGCCGAACCTCATCACCATGATCGAGCGCTACGGGCTGCTCTACGATTCCTCGCTCATGACCGATATCGAGCCCTACCGGCACGTGCTTGAGGACGGCGCGCCGGGCCCGGTCGAGCTGCCGTGGCACTGGTCCAGCGACGATGCCCCGCACATGATGTTCGCGATCCAGTCGCCGCGGGCGATCCGCAACAACGACGAGGTCTTCACGCTGTGGCGCGACGAATTCGACGCGATCCGCGAGATGGGGGGCCTGTTCAACCTCGTGATGCACCCGCAGTTCATCGGGCGCCCGGCGCGGCTGGCGCTGCTGCACCGGATGATCGAGCACATCGAGGCCTCGGGCGACGCCTGGATCGCCACCGGCGACCAGGTCGCGCGGCACTGGGCCGCGCAGGACGTGGCGGGACGGTGAGCGACCAGCCGTCGCTTGCCGCGCTGCGCGCCTTCGTGGCGGTGGGCGAGGCGGGCAGCATCCGGGGCGCGGCGCAGGCCATGGGCGTCGATCACGCCGCCGTCTCGCGGCACCTGCGCCGGGTCGAGCAGGCGCTGGGGGTCGCTCTCGTCGAGCAGCGGGGGCGCCGGCAGGAGCTGACAGAGGCCGGGGCGCGATACCACGCGCGGCTGCGCGCCGCCTTCAACGACATCCGGACCGCCACCGAGGAGGTGGCCGGGAACCGGCGGCCGGTCTTCGAGATCCATGCCCAGCCGGGCATCGCGCATCGCCTGCTGCTGCCCGCGCTGCCCGCGCTCTCGGCGCGGCTGAGCGAAGTCGACGTGATGATCCACACGGCGAACGAGCAGCTGGAGACGGAGCCGGAGAACTGCTTCGTCGAGATCTACTTCGGGGTCGAGCCGCGCCATGCCTCGGGCTACCGCGACCATGTCCTCGCGGCGCCGAGGTTCTTCCCGGTGGCCAACCCGGGCGCCGATCCGCGCTGGTTCGCGGTCGAGAGCGCCGAGGACCTCATGGCCTTCCCGATCATCAACGCGCAGAACGCGGCGGGCCTGTGGGAGATCTGGCTGGGCGAGCTCGGCAGCCGGGCCGAGATCCCGCGCTCGGGCCTGCAGATGCCGAACACGCACCTTGCCCTGGAAGCCGCCCGTTTCGGGCAGGGCATCGCGCTGGCCAACGAGATGCTGGTGCGGGCGGATTTCGCCTCGGGTGACCTGCGCGAGATCCTGCGGACGGATACGCGGATCGAGGGTTACCGCCTCGCGGTGCCGGACCGCTGGGCCGGGAGCGCACCGGTGCGCGCGCTGCACGGGTGGCTGAACGAGACGCTGGGCACGCCGGCGCGGCAGGCAGGAGAGAAGAGAGGGGACATGCCGGCAGCGCCCTAGTCCGCGGTGATCTGCGGTCACGGATGCGGTGCCATGAAGGCATTTGATTGCACCGGGACTTCGCCGTCTTCTTGGACCGGCCCGCATCGCAGCGGGGCAGGACATCCGAGAGGCAGCAGATGGACGGAACGATCGCCGCAACGACGCGGACCCTCGTGGGCGTGGAGGTGGGGGGCACCTTCACCGACCTGGTGTGGATCGACCACGCGGGAGCGGTCCGCACCGGCAAGACGCCCTCGACGCCGAGCGAGGTGCAGAAGGCGGTGCTCGAGGTGATCGATGCCGCTGGCGTTCCGGTCGAGGAGGTGGCGCGGGTCACCCACGGATCCACCGTGGCGACCAATGCGCTGATCACGCGGCGCGGGGCGCAGGTGGGCGTCCTGACGACCACGGGTTTCCGCGACGTGCTGATCCTGGGGCGGGCCGACCGGAACCACTCGATCTACGACATGCAGTATCGCCGGCCCGAGCCGCCGATCCGGCGCGCCATGCTGCGCGAGGTCACCGAACGCCTCGGACCGGAGGGCGAGGTGATCGCGCCGCTCGACGAGGCGCAGGCCCGCGCGCAGATCGCGGCCTTTCTCGCGCAGGGTGTCGAGGGCATCGCGATCAGCCTGCTGCATGCCTACCGCAATCCCGCGCACGAGAAACGCCTGGTCGAGATCGTGCGCGAGCTCGCGCCGGGGCTGCCGGTCTCTGCCAGCCACGAGGTCTCGCCCGAGTTCCGCGAGTACGAGCGCAGCGTGACCACGGCGGTCAATGCCTTCGTCGGCCCGGTGGTCGAGCGCTATATCGCGCGGCTCGACGAAGGGCTCGCGACGCGCGGCTATGGCGGCGTGCTGCAGGTGATGCAGTCGAACGGCGGCACCATGCCGGCGGCGCAGGCGGGGCCGAACGCGGTCCGCATGCTGTTGTCGGGACCGGCGGCCGGCATCTCGGCGGCGATGTGGTTCGCGCGGCGCAACGGGATCTCGGATCTCGTGACGCTGGACATGGGCGGCACGAGCACGGACGTGGCGCTGGCCGAGGGCCGGGTGCTGGCCACCGTGCCCGAGCTGGTGGTCGACGGCCTGCCGGTGCGCACGGCGGCGCTGGACATGGCGACCATCGGCGCGGGCGGCGGGTCGATCGCGGCGATCGACGCGGGCGGCTTCCTGGCCGTCGGACCGCAGAGCGCCGGCGCCGATCCCGGTCCCGCCTGCTACGGTCGCGGCGGCGCCGCGCCCACGGCGACCGACGCGCAGGTCGTTGCCGGGCTGCTCAGGCCGGAGCGGTTCTTCGGCGGCAAGATGGCGCTGCGGCCCGACCTGGCCGAAACGGCGATCGCGGGGCTGGGGCAGGGCGGCACCCCGCAGCAGACGGCGGACGCGATCCTGCGGATCGTCAATGCCAACATGGCATCGGCCGTGCGGCTGGTCTCGACCGAGCGGGGGCTCGACGCGGCGCGCTTCGCGCTGGTGGCCTTCGGCGGCGGAGGGCCGGTGCACGCCGCGATGGTGGCCGACGAGCTGGGCATCGGCACGGTGCTGGTGCCGTGGTCGCCCGGCCTGGCCAGTGCCTTTGGCCTGCTCGTGGCCGATACCGTGATCGACGTCACCGAGAGCGCCATCCAGCCGCTGGGGGAGGGCACGCTCGACGCGTCGCGGCTGGCCGCGCTGGAGCGCCGCGCCGCGGAGGAGGCCGCCGCCGCAGGGCTCGAAGACGCCGCGCTGCGGGTCGGGCTGGACATGCGCTATGCCGGGCAGGCCTTCGAGCTGACGGTCTGGACCAACGCGCCCGGCGACGCGCCCGTCGCACTGGATGCGGCGAGCCTGCGCGGCCTGTTCGAGGAGGAGCACCGGGCGCGTTACGGCTATGCCCGCGATGCGCTGAAGGTCGAGGTCACGGGCTACCGGCTGAGGCTGAGCCGCGCCTCCGAGGTCGCGATCGAGACGCCGCTGCCCGACGGGTCGGGCCCCACGCCCGAGACGCGCGACGCCACCATCGGCGGGCAGCGCGGGCCCACGGTGTTCCGGCCCCGCTGCGGGCTCATGCCGGGCGAGGCGCAGGCGGGCCCGGCGGTGATCGAGGAGCCGACCTCGACGGTGGTCGTGCCCCGCGGCTGGAGCGCGCGGTGCGCTCCGACCGGCGACATCATCATGACACGCGAGACGGAGACGGCGACATGAGCGACATGGACACGCAACTGGTCATTCTCGCGCGCGGCCTGCAATCGGCCGCCGACGAGATGGCCGCGAACCTCATCCGGTCGGCCTTTTCCGCCGTGGTGCGCGAGGCGCGCGACTGCTCGACCGCGCTGCTCGATGCCGAGGGCCGGGTGGTGGCGCAGGCGGACATGATCCCGATGCAGACGGCGGGCCTCAGCGAGAGCTTCCGCTGCGCGGCCGAGCAACTCGATCTCTCGGGGGTGACCGAGGACGATTTCATCCTGCTGAACGATCCCTATTCCGGCGGGCAGCATCTCAACGATCTCATCGTCTTCACGCCGATCCTGCACGAGGGCGCGCTGATCGGCTGGGCCGGCAGCACGGCGCATCACCTCGACATCGGCGGCGGCTCGGTCGGTGTGAACACCACCGCGACCGAGCTGCTGCAGGAGGGCATCGTCATTCCGCCGCTGCGCCTGTCGAAGCAGCGCGACTGGTTCGGCGGGATGGTCGAGCGCTTCTTCTTTGCCAACATCCGCACGCCGGAGATCGGGCGCGGCGATCTCGACGCCCAGTTCGCGGCGAACCTGACGGGCTCGCGCCGCGTGCTCGAGATGGTCGCGCGGCACGGGGCCGACACGGTGCGCGCGGCCATGACCGAGGTCATGGACTACTCGGAACGCCGGATGCGCGCGGCCATCGCGGCGCTGCCCGACGGCAGCTGGGAGGGCGAGGCCTTCATGGACAGCGACGGCGTCACGCCGGATGTTCCGGTGCCCGTCCGGGTGCGCGTGACGGTCCGGGGCGACGAGGCGGAGCTGGATTTCACCGGCACCGCCGCGCAGGTCAGGAGCATGTTCAACGCGCCCTTCGCCTGCAGCATGGCGGGTGCGCTCACCGCGCTGCGCAGCCTTCTGGGCGACACGGGCATGCCGGCCAACGACGGCTGCAACCGGCCGGTCACGCTGATCTTTCCGGAGGGCAGCCTGCTCAACCCGCGACCGGGCGCCCCGGTGCGGGCGCGCGGCACGGCCTCGGGGCGGGTGCTCGACGCGGTGCACCAGGCGCTTGCCCCGGCGCTGCCGGACCGGGCGCCGGCGCAGGGCATGAACGCGACGACGGGGGTCTACCTCGCGCGGGCGCGGCCCGAGGGCGGCTACGACATCCACCTCGACGTGCTGGGCGGCGGCTGGGGCGCGGCGAAGGGATACGAGGGCATCCACGCGACGGACTACGTGCTGTCGTCCTGCCGCCTGACGCCCAGCGAGAGCATCGAGATGCTCAACGCGCATGTTCGCATCGAGGCCACGGCGCTGGTCGAGGACGGCTGGGGCGCGGGCGAGTTCAACGGCGGCATGGGGGTGCTGCGGCGCTACCGGGTCCTTGCGGACGACGTGGTGCTGAACCTCTACTCGGATCATTTCACCCTGCCGCCCAGGGGGATTGCCGGCGGCAGCGATGGCGGCTGTGCCTCGCTGACGCTGCTGCGCGACGGCGAGACGCGGGCGCTGGGCGCGACCAGCAGCGTCACCCTGCAGCGCGGCGACGTGGTCGAGATCCGTCTCGCGGGCGGCGGCGGCTGGGGCGATCCGCGGCGCCGGCCGCGCGAGGCGGTGGCGCGCGACCTGGCGGACGGGGTGATCTCGGAGAGCTTCGCGGCACGCGAATACGGCTACCTGCCGACGGCGGCAGACCACAAGGAAAAGGAACCGACCTGATGGCAGGACAAGACATCGCAACCCCGACGCGCCCCGCCGCGCCGGAGACCGAACGCCTCAGGCAGGGCATCGTCGAGTGGGTCGAGATGGAGACACCCTCGGAGCGGCCCGACCTGATCGACCGCCTGCTCGACAAGGTGGAGGCCGATTTCGAAGGGCTGCCGGTCACGCGCGAGCGTCTGCCGGCGCGCGACGGGCACGGCGGGATGCTGATCCTTCGCTACGCGCCCGAGGGCGCGAGCGGCGCGCCGGTGGTGATGATGGGGCATGTCGACACGGTCTGGGCCGTCGGCACGCTGGCGGCCCGCCCGGTGCGCCAGGAGGGCGACCGGCTCTACGGGCCGGGCATCTTCGACATGAAGGCCGGTTCCTACCTTGCGACCGAGACGCTGCGCCAGCTCGCGGCGGAGGGCGCCGCGCTGCCGCGTCCGGTGACGATGTTCCTAAACGGCGACGAGGAGACCGGCAGTGCCGCCTCGCGCGAGACGATCGAGGCGATCTGCGCGGACGCGGCGTTCGTCATGGTGCCGGAGCCCTCGTTCGAGGCCCCGGGCACGGTCATCACCGCGCGGAAGGGGCGGGCGGACTTCAGGCTCGTCGCGCACGGCGTATCCGCGCACGCGGGCGGCAGCCGGGAGCAGGGCGCCAGCGCGGTCCGCGAACTGGCGCATCACACGCTGGAGATCGAGGCGCTGAACGAGACCGAGCCGCGGGCCAGCTTCAACGTGGGCACGTTCCGCGGAGGCACCCATTCCAACGTGGTGCCCCCGGAGGCCAGCATCGAGGTCGACATGCGGGCGGTCGACATGGAGACCGCCGACCGCCTGATCGCGGCCACCCTCGCGCGCACGGCGAAGTATCCCGGCGTGCGCCTCGAGGTGACGGGCGGTCTCAACCGCGCCCCCTTCGAGCGCTCGCCGCAGGTCGCGAAGCTCTACGGCGCGGTGGTGGATCTTGCCGCGCGGCTGGGCCAGCCCATGGCCGAGACCGCGCGCGGGGGATGCTCGGACGGGAACTTCCCGGCGGCCATGGGCAAGCCCGTGCTCGACGGGCTGGGATGCTCGGGGCGCGGGGCGCATGCCATCGACGAGCACATCCTGGTCTCGACCATCGCGCCGAGGGCCGAGCTGATGCGTGCCATGCTGACGGACGCCGCCTTCCAGGCGGCGGCAAGCCAGTAGGCATCGCCTGTTTTTCGGACGTCCCGGCCGGGAGCGCGCGCACGAATGCGTGCTTTCGGCCCTTGCCGCTTGCCGGTCGCGGCCGGCAAGCCGAGCATCGCGCCAAAGCCGTCAGAACCAAGATGATACGCCATGGCCAGGACACCTCTTCTTCCTTCGCTCGTTGCCCTTCGCGCCTTCGTTCATGTCGGCGCAACCGGCAGCATCCGGCAGGCGGGCGAGCGGATGCATGTCGATCACTCCTCGATCTCGCGACACCTGAAGAACCTCGAGGAGCGCCTGCAGGTGCAACTCGTGCGCAAGCAGGGGCGGGGGCTGGTGCTGACGCCGAGGGGACAGGACTATCACCGCCGGATCTCGGAGGCTTTCGGGCTGATCGAGACCGCGACGCAGGATCTCGTGCAGCCCGAGGACGGGCACCTTGCCATCTACGCGCCGCCGGGGATCGCGCACAGGGTCCTGCTGCCGAACCTGCCGGCCCTGCGGCGGCGCCTGCCTGACTGGGAAATCCTCCTGCACACGCAGCCGCGCGGCGAGATCGACCCCGAGGGCGCGGGCCATTGGGTCGAGATCCATTTCGGCGACGAGGCGCCGCCGGTCGAGGGCACGCGGTCGCGGCACCTGTTCCGTCCTCGGCTTTTTCCCGTGGTCAGCCCGCGCGTCGACCCGCGCTGGCTGACGCTGGGCTCGCCTTCGGGGCTCGTGGACGTGCCGCTCATCATGGCGCGGCTCGACGGCGAGTTGGATGCCTGGTTCGCGCATTGCGGGCTGCGGCGCGGATCCGAGATGAGCTACATGCTGATGCCCAACACGCATCTCGCGCTCGAGGCGGCCCTTTACGGCCAGGGCGCGGCGCTGGCCAACGACGTGATCGCCGCGCAGGATCTGGCGTCGGGAAACCTGGCCGAGCTGTTCGGCACCGACTTCCGCAGCGGGTCCTATTTCGTGGTCACCTCGGAGGCCGACTGGGACGAGGCCCACATGGTCTTCGCGCGCGACTGGCTCGACGGGCTGATGCCCCGGAGCGAGACGCGCGACGCGCGCGAAGGCTGAGCGCGGACCGCGCCCCGGCCCGCGGCGCATCTTCTGCAAGTTTTGCAGGCAAATCCCCGAGCCCGGCCCGCCGGACCCCGAGCCGTGCGCCGCGAGGTCCCGCGCGCGGGCGCCGTCTGCCTGCGGCAACTGGTGCATTTCCTGCAAACCGGTGACCGGCTGTCACCGGCATGGTGCCAAAACGGCCGTTGTGAACAGCGGCTCCGTGGTGTGGCATGGAGGTGCGAAAAATGCCTGGCGCACCCGACTGACGGCGCCGGTTCCAGAACAGATCAATCCGACGTCCCGCTCTGCCGGGACCGCAACGGACGGGTGCGCGCCCGCCTGACAGGGTCGTGCGTCGCCACAACAGCGAGAGGTAACCGAATGAACACCGTACGCAAAGATCATCGACCCGCGGGCCTGCGTCACGGCCTGCGTGCCGCGCTGGTGGCCAGCGTGGCGGCGCTTGCCATGCCTGCCGCGGCGCAGGTCTCCGAGGGCACCGAGCTAAACTGGGGCGTGGTCATGGAGATCGCGACCATCGATCCGGCCTTCGCCACCAACAACTGGGAATCCACCATCGCCACCAACGTCTACGACACGCTCGTCTACCCGGACGGCGCGGGCAGCGTGAAGCCCTGGATGGCCGACAGCTGGGAAATCTCGGACGACGGGCTGACCTATACCTTCACCCTCAAGCCCGACCTGCTGTTCCACGACGGCACCACGGTCGAGGCGCAGGATGTGGCCTGGTCGATGGAGCGCATGATCGAGCTTGGCGCGCCGGCGGCCAGCTATTTCGCCGCCGTCGATCCGTCGCTGACCGAGGTGATCGACGCGAGCACCATCGCCTTCACCCTCAAGGAGGCCTATTCGCCCTTCCTCAAGGCGCTGCTGAACTTCCGCATCGTCAACAAGGATCTCGTGATGGAGAACCTCGAGGACGGCGATTTCGGCGAGAACGGCGACTACGGGCTGGCCTTCGTGCGGGGCAACGACGCGGGCTCCGGTCCCTACAGGGTCACGGACTTCCCCACCAGCGACAGCGTTTCGCTGGGCGCCTTCGAGGACTACACGCTGACCGAGTTCATCGAGAACGCGCCGACCACGGTGAACTTCTCGACCACGCCGGAAATGGCGACCATCGCGAGCAAGCTGCGCGCCGGCGAGATCGACATCGCCGACTGGGGCCTGTCCGCCTCGATCCAGGACCGGCTTGCCGAGGAGCCGGGCTTCACCCGGGTCAAGCAGCCCTCGGCGACCGCCTGGTACGTGGTCATGAACACCTCGCGTGCGCCGCTCGACGACGTCGACATCCGCAAGGCGGTGGCGCTGTCCTACGACACCGACACGGTGACGACGCACATCCTGGGCGGCGGCGGTCCGCTGGCGGGCCCGGTTCCGGGGCAGGTTCTGGGCGAGTGCGAGGGCATCGCGACCTACGACTTCGACCTCGACGCGGCGCGCGAGCTGGTGGCCCAGTCGGGCTACACCGCCGAAGAGTTGGAAGAGCGTCCGCTGGAGATCGCGGCGGTCGCCGGTTCGGAGCGGTTCAAGAACATCGCGCTGCTGCTGTCCACCAACCTCAGGAAGGCCGGCATCCCGGCGGAGGTGGTGCCGCAGCGCTGGGCCGACATCGTGCAGGCCGCGACGACGCCCGAGAGCGCCTATGACCTCGTCGTCGTCTACGACAGCGCGCGGGTGCCGGATCCGACGGTGTTCCTGACCTACTACACGCCGGACGGTCACGGCCGGGCCTTCCCGCCGGGCGGCATCTACTGGGAGGATCCCGAGGTCACGGACCTGGTGAACCACGGGCTGGCCTCGACCGACCCCGAGGTCCAGCGGCAGGACTACTGCGAGGCGAGCCGCATCATCGCCGAGGCAAGCCCCGCGATCTTCTCGCACACCGACATGCGGCAGACCTCGTTCTGGGACTACATCACCGCCTCCTACCCGGAGAACGGCGGCGCGGCCTTCTACGACCTGCGGTTCGAGAACTGGGCGATGGACCCGGAGTCGGAGACCTACCAGGCCAATCACTGAGCCCTCCCCGGGGCGCGCCGTTCCCTGTCAGCGCGCCTCATCCGGCCCCCGGCCTCGTGCCGGGGGCGTTCTCGGCTCTCGCAACCGGAGGTCTGCCGCATGGCCATCCCGATCCTGAAACGCCTGGCGCAGATGCTCGTCGTGCTCATCGGCGTGTCGATCTTCATCTTCGTGCTGACCCGCGTGCTGCCCGGCGATCCGATTGCCGCGGCGCTCGGCGAGCGCGCGAGCGAGGACCAGATCGAGCGCTTGCGTGCCCAGATGGGGCTCGATCAGTCCTTGGTGATGCAATACTTCGACTTCGTCGGCGGGCTCTTCGAGGGCCGCATGGGCATGTCGCTGGTCGAGCGTCGCGACGTGGCCGAGATCATCGCCGAACGCCTGCCGGCGACGCTCGAGCTCGTGCTCTTTTCGCTGTTCCTGGCGGTGATCCTCGGCGTGCCGCTGGGCGTCGTCTCGGCGGTGCACCGCGACGGGCCGATCGACTACGCGAGCCGCGTGGTGGCGCTGGTCGGGGTGTCGATCCCGAACTTCTGGATCGGCATCATGCTGCAGCTCTTCCTGGGCCTCACGCTGAGCCTGCTGCCGATCACCGGCCGGCTCGACGGGCCGCCGCCGATGCAGATCACCGGGCTCTACCTCTTCGACAGCCTTGTCACGGGCAACTTCGCCGCCTTCCGCGACGCGCTGGCCCACATCATGGCGCCGGCCATCGTGCTGGCCTCCGGTCCGCTTGCCACGATCACCCGGATGATCCGGGCGAACATGATCGACGAACGGGCCAAGCCCTATTCCGAGCTGGCCGAGGCGCTGGGCATGCATCCGCTGCTCATCAACTACAAGTACGTGCTGCGGAACGCCTTCTCGTCGACGCTGACGGTGATCGGCTTCCTCGTTCCGATCCTGATTGGCGCGAACTTCGTGGTCGAGAAGGTCTTCAGCTGGCCCGGCATCGCGCGCTTCGGAGCCGACGCGATCATCGCCTCCGACTTCAACGGCGTCGTCGGCGTGTCGATGGTGGTCTGTTCCTTCGTCGTCGTCGTCAACGTGATCGTCGAACTGCTCTACCGCGTGCTCGATCCCCGCATCCGCCTGGGAGAAACCCGATGACCGACCTCAACTCCGCCGACCTCGGCGGCTTCGACGACACGGCCGTTCCGGCGGTCTCGTCCCGGCGCCGCGCCATGCGCCGCTTTGCGCGGAATCGCGCGGCGCTGGTCGGGCTGGCGATCTTCGCGCTGATCCTGCTGGTCGCGCTGCTGGCGCCGCTGCTCTCGCCGTTTCCGGGCGACGTGGCCGACGAGGTGCATTTCGACCGTCTGCTGCAGCCGCCTTCCGCGACCTATCTCATGGGCACCGACGAGGCGGGGCGCGACGTGCTCACACGGGTGATGCACGGCGCCAAGCTGTCGCTCGTCATGGGGATATCGGTCATCGCCATCGCCGCGTCGGTCGGCGTGCCGCTGGGTCTTGCGGCGGGCTACTACGGCGGATGGACCGAGATCGTCATCATGCGCATCACCGACGTCTTCTCGTCGATCCCCGCGCTGGTGCTGGCGCTGGCCATCTCGGTGGTGCTGGGTGCGAGCCTGCTGAACGTGGTGATCGCGCTCAGCGTCGTGTGGTGGCGCGTCTTCTGCCGGATCGCCCACGGGCAGACCCTGTCGATCAAGCAGGAGAACTTCGTCACCGCCGCGCAGTCGATGGGGGCCTCCGACGCGCACGTCATGTTCCGCGAGATCCTGCCCAACATGGCGTCCTCGCTGCTGGTCGCGGCCTCGCTCGACGCGGGCATCGTCATCCTGACCGGCACGGCGATCTCGTTCCTGGGCGCCGGGGCCAACCCGCCCACCGCGGAGTGGGGGCTGATGGTGGCCACCGGGCGCCACTACCTGCCCGACGCGTGGTGGGCCTCGCTCTTCCCGGGCATCGCGATCTTCCTGACCGTGATGAGCCTCAACATGATCGGCGACGGCCTGCGCGATTTCTTCGCCGAAGAATGACGCTCCGTCCCGGACCCTGAAAGGAGACAAGATGAACATCCAGACAGGCACCCTCGAGGGGCGCATCGCGGTTGAGGTCGAGCGGCAGATGCCTGCGCTCGTGGCCGACCTGCAGTCGCTCGTGCGTATTCCCTCGATCGTGGGGAACGAGGCGGCGGCGATGGAGCGCATGAAGGAGCTTTGGCAGGAGGCGGGGCTGGACCTCGAGATCACGCGCGTCGAGCCCATGATCGACGCTCTGCGCGAGCATCCGGGCTTCGTCGACACGCAGATGAGCTACGAGGGCCGCTATTCCTACGTGGGCGTGCAGGCGGGCACGGGCGGGGGGCGCTCGCTGATCCTGAACGGCCATCTCGACGTGGTGGATCCCGGCGCGCTGGATGCCTGGACCCGCGACCCCTGGGGCGCCGAGATCGAGGGCGACCTGATGTATGGCCGTGGTGCCGGCGACATGAAGGCCGGGGTCGTTGCGAACCTCTACGCGCTCAAGGTGCTGGCGGGGCTCGGGCTCAGGCCGGCGGGCGACGTCATGCTGCAGGCGGTCATCGACGAGGAAGCGGGCGGTGCCGGCGGCACGCTGTCCTGCCTCGAGCAGGGCTTCCGGGCCGATGCCATGATCGCGACCGAGCCGCACCCGCGGCGCATCACGGTGGCGCATCCCGGCGTGGCCTATTTCCGGGTGCGCACGCGGGGCGTGCAGGCGCATGCGGCCTATGCGCACGACGGCGTCAACGCGATGGTCAAGATGGCCGCGATCGTCTCGGCGCTGGGCCGGCTCGACGTGGAGCGCGGCGAAAGCCTGCGGCATCCGCTGATCGGGCAGGGATCGCCGCGCTCGTGTCATCTCAACGTCGGGATGTGCCACGCGGGCGAGTGGCCCTCCTCGGTGCCGGCCGAGGCGGTGATCGACTGCCGGATCGGTTTCATCCCCGGAGAGAGCCTCGAGGAGATCCGCGCGCTGGTGGCGCGCACCGTGGCCGAGGCCGGCGCGGGCGACGCCTGGATGGAGGAGAACCCGGCCGAGATCGAGTGGTTCGGCTGGCAGACCGATCCCTGGGAGCAGGACCCGGAGGCGTCCTTCGTGCAGATCGTCAAGGCCGAGGCCGAGCGGGTCGCCGGCGAGACGCTGCCGATCAACGGCGGGACCGGGGGCATCGACAGCCGGTTCTCGGCCTACTACGGCATGGACGCCGTGGTGACCGGCCCGCGCGCCTGGCGCATGCACGGCACCGACGAGGCGGTCTCGATCGCGTCCATCGCCGAAACGGTGCGCATCCTCGCGCAGAGCGTGCTGGCCTGGTGCGGCACGGCGGACGGGGAGGGCCGGGCATGAAGATCGCCTTCGTCGTTCCCAACGTCGGCATGAACCCCGAGGCGCTGGACCAGCGTCGCGCCTTCCTGCAATCGCATGCCCGGCCCGACACCGAGATCCTGGGCTTCCGGAACGATGACGGCCCCGCCGCCATCGAGTCCGAGACCGAGCGCGACTGGGCCAGCGTCGAGATCGCGCGGCACATCGCGCGGCTGTCGCAGCGCGGGGACATCGACGCCTTCATCCCCTGGTGCGCCGGCGATCCCGGCATGATCGCGGGCCGCGAGGCGGTCTGCGTTCCCGTCGTCGGTCCGATGCAGGCGGCGGCTCACTATGCCTCGACCCTGGGGTTCCGGTTCTCCTGGATCATCCCGCAGGGCAACCCGCGCCTGAACCGCCTACGGGTCGAGGGCTATGGCCTTGGCGGCCAGCTTGCCAGCGTGCTCGAGCTCGGGACCCCCGTGCTGGAGCTTCGCAACGACCTGCCGGCGACCCGGGCGAAGATCGCCGAGCTTGTCGCCCTCGCGGCCGAGCGCGACGGGGCCGACGCGGTGGTGCTGGGCTGCATGGCGCTCTTCGGGGTGGCGGGCACGCTCGATGCGCCGCGTCCGGTGATCGATCCCACGCTCGCCGCCCTGAACATGGCGCAGAGCCTGGTTGCGATGGGTCTCACCCATGCGCCCGAAACTTATGGCGGGACATCCGGGCCCGTCGCCGAACCGATTCCCGAAAAGGTCTGAACATGCTCGAGAAAATCCTGAACGCGGTGTCGCGCGAGACGCTGGTCGAAGACACCCGCTACCTGGCCGAGGAATGCCCGATGCGGCTGGCTGGCTCGGAGATGGAGCGCAAGGCGGCGTCCTACATAGAAAAGCGGTTCAACGAGATCGGCGTGCCGATCACGCTGCACGAGCTGGACGGCTACGTCAGTTTCCCGCACAGCGCGCGGCTCGAGGTGCTCTCGCCCGAGCATCGCGTGATCGAGGCCAATGCCTTTGCGCAGGCGCAGCCGACGCCGCCGGACGGGCTGGAGGCCGATATCGTCTTCGTCGGCGCGGGCGGGCTCGACGACTACGAGGGCGTGGAGGCCGAGGGCAAGATCACCCTTGCCGAGCTGTCCTACGCGCCGCCGCGCCCGGAGAAGGTGCGCATCGCGACCGAGAAGGGCGCGATCGGCCAGATCATGATGAACTGGGGCCTGCCGGAGCACGGCACCGTGCCGATGGGCACCTGCAAGCCGGTCTGGGGCAACCCGACGCCCGCGACCGTCGGCACCATGCCGCAGATCCCGGCCATCGGCATCAGCCGGGCCGACGGCAACTGGCTGGCGGAGCTGGCGGCCAGGGGCCCGGTCAAGGTGCGCATCCACTGCGACACCGAGAACCGCTGGGGCAAGATCGTGCAGCCGGTCGCGCGCATCGAGGGCACCGAGGAGGCCGAGAATTTCGTGCTGGTCGCCGGCCACTACGATGCCTGGGCCGAGGGCGCGACCGACAATGCCACGGGCAACGCGGTGATGATCGAGATGGCGCGAATCCTGAACGAGAACCGCGACAAGCTGCGCCGCTCGGTCGTGTTCTCGTTCTGGGCCGCGCACGAGAGCGGGATCATGGAAGGCTCGTCGTGGTTCGTCGACCGGTTCTGGGACGATCTGCGCAGCAACTGCGTGGCGACGATGAACATCGACTCGCAGGGCATGGTGGACGCCACCGAGCTGCGCTGCGACGCGGCGCCGGAGCTGTCCGACTTCGCCGCCGACATGGCGAAGGAGGTGCTTGGCATCGACGATGCGCACCCGCGGCCGCTCAGCCGCACGGGCGACCAGTCCTTTTTCGGCATCGGCATTCCGTCGATGTACCTTGCCAACCAGCACCCCAAGGCGATGCAGGAGCTCTGGAGGGGCGCGACGCTGGGCTGGTGGTATCACTCGGTCAAGGACACGATGGAGGTGGTCGATCCCGAGATCCTCGAGCGGGGCGCGCGCGTGAACCTCGGCGCGGCCTTCGAGCTTGCCCGGCGTCCGGTGCTGCCGATGAACCACGCCGTGACCGCCGAGCGCATCGCGGCGCGGCTCGAGGCCCTGTCGGGCTACGACGTGGGTATCGATCTTGCCGGGCTTGCCGAGCGGGCGGGGCGCCTTGGCGGCCGGATCGACGCGCTGGTCTCCCTGCGGGACGGCGCGGCGCATGCCAACGACCCGGAGACGACGCATCTGTGCAACGCGGCCATGATGCGGCTGAGCCGGACCCTCACGCCGATGACGGGGACCGTGGCGGGAAGCTGGGAGCAGGACACCTATGGCCTGTCCTCGCTCAAGACGGTGCTGCCGGGGCTCTTCGAGGTGCCCGCGATGGCCGCGGCCGGGCCGGACAGCGACTATTTCAAGCTGCAGTGGACGCAGACAGTGCGCCAGCGCAACCGCGCCGCCGACACCCTGGACAGCGCGATCGAGCTCATCGACGGCGTGCTCGCCCGCGTGGCCGCCGACAAGGCGGCCTGATCACAGCGCCGGGCCGCCGGCCCGGCAAGGCGCGTCCGCCCGCGGCGGGCGCGCAGGACCGGAAGCTGCAGGGATCAGCATGGACATGACGACAACCGCGGCCGCGACGGCGCTCGAGCGGAAGACCGGCGGCAACCGCGCCGTGGAGGCGCTCCGGGCGCAGGGCATCGACACGGTCTTCGCCCTTCCGGGCGTTCAGCTCGACCCGCTGTTCAACGCCTTTCACGATGCCGGGGACGGCCTGCGCGTGATCGAGAGCCGGCACGAGCAGGGCGTGGCCTACATGGCCTTCGGCTATGCCGAGGCCACCGGGCGCACCGGGACCTTCGCGGTGGTGCCGGGGCCGGGAATGCTGAACGCCGCCGCGGCGCTCTCGACGGCCTTTGCCTGCCGCAGCCCGGTGCTGGGGCTCGTGGGGCAGGTGCGCAGCGACAGGATCGGGCAGCCGCGCGGCGAGCTGCACGAGATCCCGGACCAGAGCGGGATCCTCGCGCGGCTCTCGAGGTCGAACGGTCTGGCCACGGCGCCGGACGAGGTGGCGCCGGCCATCGCCGCGGCCGGGCGGGCGCTGGCGAAGGGAGACCGCCCCGCCGTGGTCGAGCTGCCGCCGGACGTGCTCGCGGCATCCTGCCCGGAGGCGCCGCCCGTCCCGGGCAGGTCCGGGCCCAAGGCGCCCTAGGCCGAGACGATGGCACGGGCGGTCCGGCTGCTGACGGCGACCCGGCGTCCGCTGATGTTCGTCGGGCGCGGCGCCGTGCATGCCGCCGACGGCCTGCGCCGGCTTGCCGAGCGGCTCGAGATCCCGACGGTCGCCGAGGGCCGCGCCAAGGGCGTGCTGGAGGACCGGGACCTGCTGTCCGTCGGTCTGTGGGGTGCCGCGCAACTGTGGGACAGCAGCGATCTGGTGATCCTCGTGGGCAGCCGGGCGCGGCACTCGGTCGGGGTCTGGCCGCGGCGTCCCGGCCAGCAGGTGCTGCAGATCGACATCGACCCGGCGCACCTGCACGATCCCGCTCCGGGCGATGTCGGCATGGTGGCGGACAGCGCCCTTGCCGTGGCCGGGCTGCTGGAGGCGGTGGGGCGCACGGGGCCGCGCCGCTCGGCCCGGCGCGAGGAACTGCGCGGGCTGCGTGACGCGCGGATGAAGACCTTCGAGACCCGGCTGCCGGACCAGATGCGGCACCTGCGCGCGATCCGCGCGGTGCTGCCGGACGATGCCATCATCGTGCCCGACTACACGCAGGTGGGCTATGTCGCCTGCGCGGCCTTTCCCGCGTTCCGGCCGGGCACGCTCATCACGCCGGGATACCAGGGAACGCTCGGCTTTGCCTTCGCCACCGCGCTCGGGGCCAAGGTCGGATGCCCGGATCGGCCGGTGATCTCGCTCAACGGGGACGGCGGGTTCCTGTTCACGCTGCCCGAACTCGCGACGGCGGTGAAGCACCGCATCGGTGCGATCTCCATCGTCTTCAGCGACGGGGCCTACGGCAACGTGCGGCGCCTGCAGAAGACGGTGAACGGCGGACGTGTCATCGCCACCGACCTGCAGAATCCCGACTTCGTCGCGCTGGCGCAGAGCTTCGGTGCGCATGGCGTCCGCGCCCGCGACGAACTGGAGGTCGGCCTTGCCGTGCGCGAGGCGATGCGCCGCGACCTGCCGACGGTGATCGACGTGCCCGTGGGCGAGATGAACGACCCCTGGCCGCTGCTGCGGCCGCAACTTCCCGAAAAGGCAGGAGGCTGAGACCATGATGGACCAGGCGACCGTTCCGCAGGGCACCCCCGTCGAGACGACCCCCGGGATCGAGCCGCTCGTGCGCCTGCGCGACTTCAACCTCGGGTTCCAGACTCCCGACGGGCTCAAGCAGGTGCTGCACGACATCAACCTGACCGTCTCGCGCGGCGAGATCGTGGGACTGGTGGGCGAAAGCGGATCGGGCAAGACGGTGACGGCGAAATACGTTCTCGGCGTGCTGCCGCGCCGGACGGCGCGCGTGATCTCGGGCGAGGCGCACCTGCTCGGGCATGACCTGCTGTCGATCGGGCAGGCGCAGCGCGAGCGGCTCAAGCGGCACATCGCCTACGTGCCGCAGGACCCGATGGCGGCGCTCAACCCATCGTTCAGGATCCTGACGCAAATGACCGACGTGCTTGTCTGGGACTGGGCGGACCAGAGCCTCGCGCGATACCTGCGGATGCGGCGGCAGCCCTCGGTGCGGCGGCGCGCGCGCGCGGTCCGCGGAGCTGCTCGACATGGTGCGCATCAACGACACGGCGACCGTGCTGGACAGCTACCCGGTGCAGCTTTCCGGCGGCATGCGGCAGCGCGTGCTGCTGGCGCTCGCGATGTCGGGAAATCCCGCGCTGCTGATCGCCGACGAGCCGACGACCG
Organism: Salipiger mucosus DSM 16094; assembly: GCF_000442255.1. GTDB lineage: Bacteria > Pseudomonadota > Alphaproteobacteria > Rhodobacterales > Rhodobacteraceae > Salipiger > Salipiger mucosus. The sequence goes on from NZ_KE557277.1 coordinate 108,295, forward strand.
CGCTGGACGTGACCGTGCAGAAGCGCTCCGTGGAGCTTATGCAGGACCTCGTGGAACGCGAGGGTCTTTCCGGTCTCTACATCACCCACGACCTGGGCGTCGCGCGCTGGCTGTGCCGCCGCTCGCACGTGATGTACCGCGGCCGCGTGGTCGAGGAGGGACCGACCGGGGCCATCCTCGATGCGCCGCGCGATCCCTACACCCGTGGCCTCGTGGCGGCGGTGCCGCGGGTCGACGAGGCCGTCGCGGTGCGTACCCTGCCTGCGCCGCCGCCCTCGGGCCGGCCGCAGATCAGGGTCATGGACCTGAGGAAGCGCTTCGAGGCGACCGAGGCCGTCAAGGGCGTTTCGTTCGAGGTCAGGCGCGGCGAGACCTTTGCCATCGTCGGCGAAAGCGGATCGGGCAAGTCGACCATCGCGCAGATGTTGACCGGGCTGATGTTGCCGACCGAGGGCGAGATCCGCTTCGACGGCGAGGTCATGAACATCGTCGGCCCGCGTGACCGTCTGCGCTACCGCGACCTGATCCAGATGGTCTTCCAGGACCCGGCCTCGTCGCTGAACCCGCGCCAGACGCTCGAGACCATTGTCGGGCTGCCGCTGCGGCTGCACGGCATGACCGATGCCGCGAAACGGCGCGAGCGCGTGGTGGAGCTGCTGGACAAGGTGTCGCTGCCGGCGGACTTCCTGCACCGGCGGCCGGTGTCTCTCTCGGGCGGTCAGAAGCAGCGGGTCTCGATCGCGCGGGCGCTGGCGGTCTCGCCGAAGGTGCTGGTGCTCGACGAGCCGACCTCGGCGCTGGACGTTTCGGTTCAGGCGCGCATCCTGAAGCTGCTGAAGGATCTGCGCGAGAAGGAGGACCTGACCTTCGTTGTCATCTCGCACGACCTTGGCGTGATCCGGACGCTCGCCGACCGCGTGGCGGTCATGTATCACGGCGAGTTCTTGGAGGTCGGCGGCGTCAACGATATCTTCGAGGCTCCGCGCACGGACTACACCCGCCAGCTCATCGCCGCGGTGCCGGCGCTGTGAGGGGGCAGGCGAAGGACACCGTGCTGCGCGAGATGGCGGAGCGTTACGGCGGAGAGGCACCCGCCGGGGCCGCGGCGCCAAACCCGGTGATCTCGGTCATGCTGCGGCATCGGTCGGTCCGAAGCTACGCGGAACGGGAGCTGCCCGAGGGTCTGCTCGAAACGCTGATCGCTGCCGGCCAGTCGGCGGCGACCTCGTCGAACATGCAGACGGTTTCGGTCGTGGCCGTGCGCGATCCCGCGACGCGCACTGCGCTGTCGCGCGCCGCGAGCGGGCAGGCCTTCGTGGCGCAGGCACTGGTGGTGCTGTGTTTCGTCGCCGACCTGTCGCGGGCCGCGCGCGTGGGCGAGGCGACGGGGGCGGATCTTTTCGCGCTACCGATGCTCGACAGTTTCCTGGCCTCCTGCAACGACTGCGCGATCTTTGCGCAGAACGTCGCGCTCGCGGCCGAGGCCGAGGGGCTGGGGACCTGCTACGTCGGCAACCTGCGCAACGACCCCGAGCACATCGCCGGCCTGCTGGACCTGCCGCCGGGGGCGGTGGCGCTCTTCGGCCTGTGCCTTGGCTACGAGACGGGACAGCCCACCGGGGTACGGCCGCGGCTGCCGCAGGCCGTGGTGCTGCACCGCGAGCGCTACTCGACCGAAGGCGAGGCCGAGGCGCTTGCGCGTTACGACCGGACATTCCGCGACCACGAGGTGGCGCAGGGCCGACCGGTCGGCAGCTGGACCGGGCGGCATGCCGCCCGGCTGGGCTCGCGGGCCTATCTTGCCGGGCGCGAGCACATGCGGGCCGTGCTGAACCGGCTGGGCTTTCCGCTGACGTGATATCGGTGGCGGCGCCGGGTCTTTGCCGCGCGGCCGGGTCAGCCGGTACGGCAGGCAAGCGGAACTGGGGATGCCTGCAAAATTGCAACTCCTGCGCGATTTGACCTGACGCCACGTTCCTGAAAGCGGAATTCGACTGTACCTTCAGCCGAGATTTCTGGGTGCCGCCGCATCGCAGCGACGGACGTGGGGAGTTTTGTGCTGAACATCCTGTACGAAAAGCTGACAACCTGCAGGGCCGCCGCGATGCGCCGGGCGTTCGCGCTTTCCGTGCTGGCGGCGCTGGGCGGGTGCCAGACCTTTCCGTTGACGCCCACCGAATTCGGCATGTCGCTCGAGAGCGAACCCTTCGTCCAGCAGCGGGCATCCGATGCCTGGGTGGCGGTCGACGGAACGCAACTCGTGCTCGAACGGGCGCTCGGTCCGGTCAGCGAGCAACGCATCCTGCTGCCGAACCGAACGGCCCTGAGTGGAGAGAACGTGATGCATCTGCGCGCGCGCCGGGGCGATCTCGTGAACATGGGGCGCTTCCGGCCGCTCGACCTGCTCGGGCCCGAGGGGACGCCGCATCCGTTCGATCCCTTCGAAGATCTCTCGTTCCGCACCGAGGACGATGTGCTTGGCACGCTCAGCTGGGCGGTCTGGACAAACCAGGCGGGCCTGAACTGTGTCCTCGCGTTCCGGCGTCTGGACGCGACCACCCGGGTCGTGCCGGCCGATGCGGCCATCGCGGACATGATGCTGCGCAACTGCATCCACGGGTCCGTGGAAGAGGCGCTCGAGCCCGCGCGGCCCAGCGTTTCGGGCTTCGCGGCGACCGGCTTGCCGGCGCGGGGCGCGCCCGAGATGCTCTCCCCGCTGGCAGGGCCGCAGCCATGAGCGGCCGAATCAACATCGCCCGGGGGACATTGTGGCTGCTGCTGCCGGTCTGGGTCGCGCTGCTGGTGCCGATCCTGTTCCTGGCCTCGGTGCCGACATCGGTGACGGTGCAGGGCCTGCTCGCGATCGTCACCTGCATCGCCATCTTCGCGCTCAAGCCCTTCGTCCACGGCAGCCTGCCGGTGCGCTTCGCCGTGCTCGCGATCGCCTCGGTCTTCGTGCTGCGCTACTGGATCTGGCGCCTTCTGGAGACGCTGCCGTCGCTGGACGACCCGCTGTCGCTCGCGGCGGCCCTGGTCCTGTTCGCGGCAGAGACCTTTACCGTCGGGCTGTTCTTCCTGTCCGCCCTGGTCACCGCGGACCCGGTGTCACATCCGCCTCCGCCGCGGCTGAAGCTCACGGAGGTGCCGAGCGTCGACATCCTCGTGCCGTCCTACAACGAGAGCGACGAGCTGCTTGCCGTCACGCTCGCGGCGGCCAAGCGCGTCACCTATCCCGAGGACAAGAAAACCGTCGTGCTGTGCGACGACGGGGGCACCGACCAGCGATGCAACCACGCCGACCCCGCCATCGCCGCGGCCGCGCGAGAGAGGCGGGCGCGGTTGCAGGCGCTCTGCGAGAAGATGGGCGTGGTCTACACGACCCGCGCCCGGAACGAGAGTGCGAAGGCCGGCAACCTGAATGCCGCGCTGAAGGAGCTCGACGGCGAGATCGTCCTGGTGCTCGATGCCGACCACGTCCCGACGCGGGACATCCTGACGCGGACCGTGGGATATTTCGCCGAGAACCCGCGACTGTTCCTCGTCCAGACGCCGCATTTCTTCACCAACCGCGATCCGATCGAGCGCAATCTCGCGCTCCCGGAGGTCTGCCCCTCGGAGAACGAGATGTTCTACACCGAGATCCACCGTGGCCTCGACCGGCTCGGGGGCGCCTTCTTCTGCGGTTCGGCGGCGCTGCTGCGTCGGCGGGCGCTGGACGAGGTCGGCGGTATCGCGGGCGAGACCATCACCGAGGATGCCGAGACCGCGCTCGAGATCCACTCGCGCGGTTGGGAGAGCATGTACGTCGAACATGCCATGGTGGCCGGCCTGCAGCCCGAGACCTTCGCCTCCTTCATCCAGCAGCGCGGTCGGTGGGCGACCGGCATGATCCAGATGCTGATCCTGAAGAACCCGCTGTTTCGCAAGGGGCTCTCGCTGCCGCAGCGCGTCTGCTACATCAATTCCATGAGTTTCTGGCTCTTCCCGCTGGTCCGCACGGTCTTCCTGCTCAGCCCGATGGTCTACCTGTTCTTCGGTCTCGAGATCTTCGTCGTGACCGCGGAGGAGGTGCTGGCCTACATCCTCCCGTACCTGCTGATCGGCTTCATGATCCAGAACGCGCTTTACGCCAACGTGCGGTGGCCGCAGGTGTCCGAGGTCTACGAGATCGCCCAGACGCCCTACGTGCTGCGGGCCGTGATCGGGACGATCCTGCGGCCGCGCGCGGCGACCTTCAAGGTCACGGCCAAGGACGACGGGCTGGACCATGCCTTCCTGTCGCCGATCGCTCGGCCGCTTGTCCTGCTTGCCGGGCTGTTGCTGGCAGGCCTGGTCGCGGGGGTGGTGCGCTGGATCTACTTCCCCGGCGACCGGGCGGTGGTGCAGATCGTCGGGGCCTGGAACGCCTACAACTTCCTGCTCGCGGCCTTTGCCCTGCGGGCGGTGTTCGAACGGCCCTGGCGGCTGGTCAAGCCGCGGACGGCGGTTTCGACCCCGGCGCGGCTCACGCTGGAACCGGACCCGGACGCAGGGGACACGGACGAGGCGACGACCCTTGACGTCACGATCATCGCCGCCAGCGCAGCCGCGGTGCAACTGCAGCTCGACGTCGCCCCTGGCGGCGCCGAGGGACGCGAGTGGCAGGACGGCGGATGGGAGGGCCGGGCCGTGACGCTTGCGCCCGTGCTGCCGAAGGCGCCCGAGCTCGAAGAGCCGCTGCCTGCCACCATCGGAGACGTGCGGGGCGGCGTCGACGGCATCCGGATCGGGCTCGAGGTGGCGCCCGATCACATTGTGCCCGCCAGCCGGCTTGCGGCGCATATCGTCTACGGCGACAGTTCGCGCTGGCACTTCTTCCGGAAGGTCCGGCCGCAGGGGACCACGCTGCTGACCGGCTTCGTCTACGTCCTCGGCAAGAGCCTGGTGTCGGTCCCGAAGTCCCTCTTCGACTTTGCCCGCGAGCCCGCCCGGCGGCGTCGCCACCTGGCGGCCGACCTCACGGTGCCGGAAGATGCTTTCGCGAAGGCCCTGTACGAACAGCCCGCGCCGGTGGCATCGGGGCCCGCACACGCCCGGCGCCGGGACCCCGAATACCTTGAGATCGAGGATTGAGCCGGTGATGTCGCGTGGCGCAACAGTCTTTCTTCTGACCTTGATCTGGTGGCTGCTGCCCCGGGAGGGCACGGCGCAGCTGATCGAACTCGACGACCTGCCCGACGTGCCCGATGCCGCGACCGTGGCGCCGAGCGAGCCGGGTGTCGCGCCGACGGTCCAGCAGCACGGAAACCGCGGCGTTGCCGGTTCCGACGCGGGGCCCACCACCCAGCCGATCATGCTGCCGCTGCGGCCGACGCGCCCGCAGATCAGCACAGATCGCGTGAGCTACAGGATACAGGGCCAGTTCGAGACCGCCGAGTTCGCCCTCATTCTGCCGTCGGTGCCCGGCGGCGCGACCCTCGCCATGGCGTCGCAGAGCTCCATCGACGTCCTGCCGGAGCGCTCCGAAATCGGAGTGTCCGTGAACGGCACCTTCATCGGCACCCTCGTGCCGGACAACTTCGATGCCGCCAGGACCGACAGGCTGCAGGTTCCGGACGGCGTGCTCCGGACGGGCCGCAACCTCGTCACGCTGGAGGTGCGGCATGTTCACCGGGTCTTCTGCGGACCGGATGCCGCCTTCAGCGTTTGGACGGACATCCTGCTCTCGGGCAGCGGCGTGGAGGTCATGCCGAACGAGCTGGGCACCGATCCGCTGGGCTTTCTGTCGGCCGTGGCCGCCGAGCTGGGGCGTGGGCGGGCGGTGACGATCCGCACCTCGGGCCGGGAGTTTCCCATCGCCGACGCGGCCCCCGTGATCGCGAGGGTCGGAGACATTTTCGACGGGCTGCCGCCCGACATCGATTTTGCCCAGTACTACACCGCGGTCGACGGTCCGGCGCAGCTCGCGCGGGTCACGGTCCTGCCGTCGGGGCGGACGGACCCCGATCTTCCGCAATTCCGCCGCGGCGGCGACGGCGCGATCGTGCTGCTCGCGAACGCGGGTCGATACGCCGACACGGGCGCGCTGCTTCTGGGCGCGCTGCCCAGGGGCGCGGACAAGGCCGAAACGCCCCGACTCGAGCCGGGCGCGCCGCAGTCCCTCGAGGAGCTGGGCGCACCGCAGATCGAGGGACGCGGGCGTTACATCAACAAGGCCGTGTCGTTCCGGCTGCCGCGAAACTGGCTCCTGCTGGCGTCGCAACGCGCGGAGTTGCTGCTCGACTACTGGTTCGACAGCGATCTGCCCGAGGGATCGCTGCTCCTGGTGAAGGTCAACGGCACGACGGTCCGCCTGTTGCCGCTGGACGAGGCCGCGTCGGCCGATCGCGCGCTCGACACCCTGCGGATTCCCTTTCCCGCCAACACCCTGCGGCCCGGCGTCAACCAACTGAGCTTCGAGGCGCTGGTTCCGGGCGATCCCCCGGACGAGGCCTGCGTTCCGCGCTCGTCACCGATCTTCCGCGTCGACGGGACGACGCAATTGCATGTTCCGCCGTCCCCGGCCATGTCCATGCCGGACATCCACAGGGTCTTCGAGAACATCCGGCCCGAGGGCATCGGCATGAGCGATGCGGCCCAGGGCACGCTGTCGCTTGGCATCCTGCCCCAGCTCGCGGCAATCTATGCGACGGGGGACAGCGGCGACCGCGACGAGACGGCCAACCATGCCCGGCTGACCGTGGGCGTTCCCTCGGACCTCACGTCGATGACGGGCGACGTCGTGGGCGGGAACAACTCAAGGTTGCGGGAGGTTCTTCTTACGCGAGTTTCGGAGAAGACCGAGGCAGTGGACCCATGGGAGCGAGTGAACGAAGGCCGCTGGTGGCGGGTATTCCACGATCTGGACCGGGCGCGCGAGCTGCCCGCCAGATTGCGCGAGTGGTTCGTCGCGATCTGGCAGGGACCGGAATCCAGCCTGGAGACCTGGTTGCAGGGGCAGGCGGCCGAGGCCATGCTGATCCAGCCCGACACGAACGCCCCGCAAGATGTCTGGCTGATCGTGCGGCCGAACGTGGACCCGAGGCCGGTCGTCGCCGCGCTGGCACTTCTGCACGGCCAGTACGGCGGGCCCAACGGGCAGGTTTCGCTCTTTTCGTCGGATGCCGGCTGGACCAGCTGGCATTCCTCCAGCCGGCCGCTGCGGCTTCACGAGCCGCTCACCCTGGCCAACGCGCGTGCCGTTGTCGGCAACTACGTGACGATCACGCCGGGCCGCTACGTTCTTCCACTGTTGTCGTTAGCTCTTTTTTCTTCGGTGATCGCTATGGGTATCATGTTGCTGAGCAGACGGAGGCGTGAATGAACCGCCGCGACCTGATATCCGGCGCCGCTGCTGTTTCCTGCCTCGCGGCGTTCCGGGCCCATCCCGTTCTGGCGCAGGACGAGGGCATCGCCAGTCATCTGCGCGATGTCTGGACGGCCTGGCGCGAGGCCAACATGGCCTCTACCGGCCGCGTCATCGACGGGCCTCAACAGGGCGCCAGCCACTCGGAGGGGCAGGGCTACGGCATGCTGATTGCGGCGATCATGGGCGATCGTCGCGCCTTCGACCGCATGGATGTCTGGGCGCGGGTCAATCTCGGCATCCGGTCGGACTCGCTCCTTGCATGGCGCTGGCTGCCGGACCTGGCCGGGCATGTGCCCGACCTCAACAACGCGAGCGATGGCGATCTCTTCCGGGCCTGGGCGCTGCTGCTGGCCTCGCGACGCTTCGGCGTGGGCGAATACCGCGACGCTGCAGGGGCCATTGCGTCTGACCTGGCCGAAAGCTGCATCTTCACCGCAAGCGACGGGGAGCCGCTGCTCCTGCCTGCGGCGCGGGGGTTCACCACCGATGCGGGCGCCATCATCAATCCCTGCTACGCGATGCCGCTGGCGCTGACCGAACTTGCGACCGAATTCAATCTGCCGGTCCTTGCACGGGCGGCGCGCAAGGGCGGTGCCATCGCCGCAGAGCTTGCGGCCGAAGGCGTGGTGCCCGACTGGGTCGAGGTCGCGAACGGCACCTTGCGCCCGGCCGAGGGGTTTTCCTTCGACGCGGGGTACGAGGCGATGCGGCTGCCGCTTTTCCTCATCTGGTCGGGTCTGTCGGACCATCCGGCCGTCCTGCGCTACGCCGAGGCCCAGACCAGGGCGCCGCAAGGCACGGCCGCCACCGTCATCGACCGCGCCACCGGGGACATCCTGTCGACCGGCCGGGAGGCCGGCTACAAGGCCATCGCGGCCTTGTCGACCTGCGCGGCGGAGAACCGGATCGGCTCGGAGATCCCGCCCTATGCCCCGGGCGATCCGTACTACCCGGCGACCATGCAGGTTTTCGCAATGATCGCCCAGGCCAAGGGCTCACCGATGTGCATTCCGCTATGAGAATTTTCCGCCGACCCCTCGCCAACTGCGCGATCGCGATACTCGTCCAGGCGTTCTGCCTGTCACACGCCGCCGCGCAGACGCCGACGGATGCCGACCTCGAGGCGCTGCGGTTCTATATCGCCGAGGACAACGAGCAGGCGATCCGGTCCGAGATCCGCCGCCTTCAGTTGCGCTACCCGGACTGGACGGCGCCCGAGGATCTGACGCGGCTGCAGCGCGGCGTTCCGGCCGAGACGATCGACCGGATCTATTCGCAGATTGCCGATGGGGATTTCGATGGCGCGCGCAGCACGATCGAACGGACGTCGACCGCCTACCCGGAATGGACGCCCTCGGCGCAGCTCTTGCAGACCCTGTCGATCGGCGAGGCACAGGAGCGCTTCAGCGAAGCGGTGTCGGCCGGGAACGGCACCGCCGCCGTTCGTATCGCGCGCAGCAACCCCGAGTTGCTGCGCTGCGAACGGGTGAACAACGCCTGGCTGCTTGCCGAGCAATACGTGGCACTGGGGCAGTCCGGCGCTGCGCTAGAGGTCTACAGGGCGACTGCGCGAAGCTGTACCGATTCCGACATCCTCATCGCCACGCTCGAGAAGTCGGCCGCCGTGGCGAGCGTTGCGCAACTGGCCGAACTGGCCGAGGCGGCACGGGCACAGGCGCCGTCGGCTGCCGGGCGCATCACGACGGTCGAGGACAGGCTGCGCGCGGGGATTGTCGCCACGGGCGTGACGCGCCCGCGCGTCGCGGGACCGGCCGGATCGCAGACATCCACGGTGACCGACCTTCCCGCAAGCAGGACCACGCCCCTGGCCAGCCTCCGGCCGGTCGCGCGGCCGCAGGGCCTCGCCACGCGTCGCCCGACCGTGTCGGCCGCCCGGCCCCGGCCCATTGGCGGAGGCGCCGCAGCCTCGGGCGGCGGTCCGGCCGTGCTGTCGCGCGCGCGGCAGGCGGCGGATCGCGGCGACTGGAGCCGTTGCCTGGCGCTGACCGCGGACTCGCAACATGGTGCCGTGCTGTCGCAGCGCGGGTGGTGTGCCCTCAATTCCAACCGGCCGATGGAAGCACTGTCCGATTTCCGCGTCGCCGCGGCGCGGGCGCCGACGGCGCAGACAAGGTTGGACTCGTCCTATGGCATGGCGCTCGCGATGCTGCGGCTCGACATGGTCGACGATGCTGCTGCTGTGGCGGCGCGAACGCATTTCGACAAGGCGCAGCGGCTGGAGATCGAGAGCCAGATCCTCGACAAGCGCGGTGTGGCCGCCTACCAGCGACAGGAATACCGCCGCGCCATTGCCTATTTCGACGAGTTGGAACGCGTCACCGGCATCGTGCGCAGGGATCTCGCGCTGTTGCGGGGGTATGCCTACCTGAATTCCGGCCAGCGCTCTGCCGCGAAAGCCGAGTTCCTGCGGCTGCACGAACAGATGTCGACACCGGCCTCGCGTCGCGCCCTGTCCGAAGTGCTGCGCTGACGGCCGCGCTGCCGGTCAGACGGCGGCGATTCGTCGGATGGTGCGTGCGGCGCAACCAATGCGGTAGTCTATTTCAAGTCTGAAATTATGAGTTGTCGACGGCGGATTTCCGGCATTTTCGGTTCAATCTTAAGTTGTTTATTTCGCCAATTAATACAACCATATATTGAATGTGGCGCGGTTAATTACAGATTGCCATATTTCCAACACGCTAACGGCACAGCCGTCATGCTTAATGGCCTTATCAGGGCTGATGCGTGGCACCAAGAAAAATCTGCACCGTATCGTCCCGAATTCAAAGTGTTTTTCATGCAATCAGAAGGTTGCGAAAATGACCAGGACCGAAATCGAAAACGAAGTCGAAAAACAAAAGCGCGTCCGTCGCGTGATGTATATTGCCGAGACAATTCTCGTCTCGGGTTTGCTGTTCTGGTTCGTGTCCGCGCTGACGTCGGGCGCATGAGCCGATTGATGACATCGGTATCGCGCGCCGGTGCCACGGGGAATTCCGTACGGCGGTGCTGACCCCATCCTCCCCCGTGGGCGGAGGATTGATCCGGATGGTCTTGGCGCCACACGACATGGCGGCGCGCCGAGGCCAAAGCGGGTCTGCGCCGCTGGTGCGCAGACAATCCGAAAGGATAGGTCCACCTATCCCGATGTCCCCGCGAGGGACTGACCGGGTATCCCTGCTGACCCTCCGCGCAGGCGGATACCCCGGTGCGAGACTGTCGAAGCGGACGGTCGGCACCTAGGACTCGAACCATCGAACGACCGGGTCGCGGAGAGTCATCCGCTGCCACTCGCCTAGGTGCACGCCCGCACTGGTGCTGACCGCAGAACGTGGAGATGAACATGTCCGATGCCGAAATCGAAACGGAAATCGAGCGGGAACGCAGCAGGAAATCCCGCGCCTGGCGCCGGGCCCAGACACTGGAGCTGGTTGTCGGTGTCGCGGTCGTCGTCTGGGTGATCGGCAAGGTCGGCATGGCCATCTGAATAAAGGCCCGCGATCTCGGCCCGCCGGGGCCGTCACGCCCCGGTCACCGATCGGTGCCGGGGCGTTTTGGGTCTTCAGAACGCCAGGGCCTGTCCGTCCTTGCGCGGATCGCTGCCCGCGACATAGCCCGAGGCCGTGCGCCGGATCAGCTGCGCGCCGCCGAAGCCGAAGACCGCGTCGGGGGTCTCGACCCGGATCTCGTGCCCCATGCTTCGCAGCTGATCCGCAAGCTCCGGGTCGAAGGTGTTTTCCACGACCACGCCGCGCCCCGAGGTCACGCGCCAGCGCGGTGCGTCGGCCGCGGCCTGCGGATTCTGCCCGTGGCCCAGCACGCGCAGCGCCATCTGCAGGTGGCCCTGCGCCTGCATCGGGCCTCCCATGACGCCGAAGGACATCTCTGGCGCGCCGGCAAGGTCGGTCGCGAAGCAGGGGATGATGGTCTGGAAGGGCTTCTTGCGCGGGCCCACGCGGTTGACGTGATCGGGCCGCAGCGAAAAGCCCGCGCCGCGGTTCTGAAGCGAGACGCCGGTGCCCGGCACCACCACGCCCGAGCCGAAGCCCATGAAATTGGACTGGATGAAGGAGACCATCCGCCCGTCGCGATCCGCCGCCGAGAGGTAGACCGTGCCGCCGGGGCCGGGCTCGCCATGCGAGGGGTCGCCCGCGCGGGCCGGGTCGAGCAGTTTCGCGCGGGAGTCGAGGTAGTCGGACGCGAGGAAGGCCTCGGGCGCGTGGCGCATGTGGCCGAGGTCCGCGATGTGCTCGTAAGCATCGGCGAGGCCCAGTTTCACCGCCTCGATGGCAAGGTGCTGCACCCGCGCCGAATCCAGGTCGCCACGCCAGTCGTGCCGGTCGAGCACCCCCACGCGCGATCAGCGCGCCGAGGCCCTGCCCGTTGGGCGGGATCTCGTGCACGAGGGTGTTGCCGAAACGGGTGGCGATGGTGCCGACCCATTCGGGCTCGTGTGCGGCCATGTCCTCGGCCGTCAGGTAGGCGCCATGCGCGGCGGCGTCGGCGGCGAGGCGCTCGGCGATCTCGCCGCGGTAGAAGGCCTCGCCCTCGGTCTGGACGATGCGGTGCAGGGTGGCGGCGTGGTCGGGCAGGCGCATGCGCTCGCCCGCGCGCGGGGCGCGGCCGCCGGGCAGGAAGCAGTCAGCAAAGCCGGGCTGGTCACTCAGCGTACGGGCGGCGGCCGCCCAGAGCCGGGCGATGGTCGGGCTGACCGGGAAGCCGTCCTCGGCAAAACGGATGGCAGGCGCCGCGATCTGTTCCAGTGGCAGCGTGCCGAACCGGCGCCAGAGCGCGATCCAGGACGAGACGGCGCCGGGCACGGTGACCGAGTCCCAGCCGCGCTGGGGCATGGCATCAAGGCCCTCGAAACGCTCGGGCGTCCAGGCGGCGGGCGAGTGGCCGGAGGCGTTGAGGCCGTGCAGTTCGGTGCCGTCCCAGACGATGGCGTAGCCGTCCGAGCCGATGCCGCAGCCGGTGGGTTCGACCACGGTCAGGGCCATGGCGGCGGCGATGGCCGCGTCGACGGCGGTGCCGCCTGCGTGCAACATGGCCATGCCCGCCTGCGCGGCGAGCGGCTGCGAGGTGGCCACGGCGCTGTCGCCCATGACGGGCTGGCGGACGGAGGGGTAGGGCAGGTCTGGGGACATGGTCGCGTTGCTCTCGGGTCTCAGGCGGCCCGTGGGCGGACCGGGGTGTCGTGGTCCTCGGCGATGAAGGCCGCCGCCCGCGCGGCCATCATCATCGAGGGAAAGTGCAGCGCCGCGTTGGGGATCGCGGGCATCGCCGAGGCGTCGGCGATTCGCACCCTGCCGGGCGCGCGAAGGCGCAGGCGCGGGGTGCAGGGGGCCGAGGCGTCGCGCCCCATGCGGGCGGTGCCCGCCATGTGGTAGGCGGTGCCGATCTCCTGCCGAAGGCGTAGCGCGTCGATCCGGGCAAGGCAATCGCGTCCGTCGAGATGCGGCGCGAGCGCGGGCCGGGACAGGATCTCCTGCACCTGTGCGAGCGCCGCGCCCATCGCCTCGACATCGCGGGGATCGTCCAGCGCGCCGGTATCGATGGACAGGCCGCCGCCCGCGCGGGGCACGAGACGGCCGCGGCTCTCGGGGCAGCCCTGCTGGATCGCGAGCGTCATGCCGTGGCGGCGCGGCAGGCCTGGCCTTGGCCCGTCGGGGAAAAGCACCGGGGCCATGATGAGCTGCCCTCCGGCCGCCTGCGCGGTGTCGGGGATCGCGAAATAGCCCGCCGCCTCGAAGAGCGGCTCTGACAGCGGTCCGGGCCGGCCGGCCGCCTGGAGCGCCAGCGCGCGCAGGCCTTCGGCGGGGCGCAGCAGGTCCTTCAGGCTGTCGCCGCGGGTCGGCACGCGCAGGGTGAAGGAGGGATGGTTCTGCAGGTTGCGCCCGACCTCGGGCATGTCCTGTGCCACCTCGATGCCGGCCTCTCGCAGCACGTCGGCGGGACCCAGCCCCGAGCGCAGCAGCAGCGCCGCCGTGCCGATGGCGCCGGCGGCGAGGATCAGCTCGGCCTCGGTCAGGACGGTCTGCCGGGCGCGGCGCCTGCGCAGCGTGATCTGCGCGCGGCCCTGCGCGTCGGTGGTGAAATGTTGCGCCTCGGCCCCGCGCCAAAGCGTGAGGTTGTGCGGCCAGGGCGACAGGAAGGCGGCGCGGGCCGAGTGGCGGCGCACGCCCCGGATATTGGCATCGACCAGCCCGAAGCGCGGCCCGCCACGGGTGTTGAGGTCCGCGACCACGGGCTGCCCGGCCTCGGCGGCGGCATCGAGGAACGCGCGCGTGAGGACTGAAGGCGCGCGCAGCTGCCGCGTTTGCATTTTCCCGTTCGCCGCGTCGTGGGCGCCATCACGGCACTGCAGGCCGCGCATCGTTGCAAGGCAGGTCTCGGGAGCCCAGTCGTCGCCCGCGGCCTCCTGCCAGGGGCGGTAGTCCTCTGGGGCGCCGAGGCTCACGACCATGCCGTTGATCTCGGAGGAGCCGCCCGGCATGCGCCCCTGAAAGAGCGCCGCCTCGCGCCCGCAGAGCGTTGCGGTGTGGCGCCAGTTGGTGCCGCGCCGGAAGGGGGCGAAGGCGCCGAGCCGGGGCACGGTGTTGACGAGGCCGGGGCGTGCGCGCCCGGCCTCGACCAGCAGAACGGAGGCCTCGGGGAAGCGCCGGGCGAGATGGCCCGCCACGACGCAGCCCGTGGCCCCGGCGCCCACGATGACGAAATCGTAGGTCGCCGTTGGCGTCATTCGCCGATGTCGTCCAGCGACAGGGCGGTGCCGATCCACTTCTTGGTGATCTCGGTCAGCGTGCCGTCTTCCATGTATTGCGTCAGCAGATCGTCGATGGCCTCGGCCAGCGCCGGGTTGTCGGGCTGGATCACCAGCGCGTTGCCGGACACGCCCAGCGACTCGGGCAGCATCCGCAGCGGGCGCTCGGTCGAAGTGATGAGGTAGGCCGGCGTGATGTAGTTGCCGACGAGCAGGTCGATCCGCTTGTTCTGGAGGTCGAGCAGCAGCTCGGTCCAGCCGGGGTATTCGTTGGGCGTGCCGATGCAGTCGTCGCCATAGGCCTCGGCCACCTTCTCGATCTGCACGGCGCCCTTCACGATGCCGAACTGCTTGCCGCAGACGTCGTCCCAGGAGGTGATGTCGGTGGTGTCCTCGTGCATGGCCGCGCCCACGCCGTTGGCGATATAGGCCTGGCTCATGTGGAAATCGGCGGAGGCCACGCGCTCGGCCGTGCGCGAGACCGACGAGGCGACCATGTCGAAGCGGCCCGACTGCACGCCCGCGAGCATCCCCGACCAGTCGAGCACCACGAACTCGGGCTCGAGACCGAGGTCCTCGGCCAGCTTGGTGGCGAGGTCGACGTCGATGCCGATCAGCTCGGCGCTGTCGTTATACATGGTCGAGGGCGGCGACGAGCCGGTGGTGCCGATGGTCAGCGTGCCGGAGCTCAGCAGCGCATCCTCGTAGGATTGCGCGGCGACCGACGATCCGGCAAGGGCCAGAACGCAGGTCAGGATGTGGGTCGGGCGCATGGTGCGTCCTCTCTGTTGGTTGCGAAAGGGTCGGCATTTGGCTTGCCTGTCGCCATTTCCTGACGCATAAAAAGATATGTCAACAGATATATCACAACATATCGCGGAGGCAATGTCATGAAAATCCGAACTGCGGAGATTTTCAGCGTCCGCATCCCGCTGGAGCGCCCCTACGAGATTTCGCGCGGCCGGCTTTCGGCCTTCGAGAACGTGGTGCTGCGGCTCGAGACCGACGATGGCGTGACGGGCTGGGGCGAGGCCGTGCCGGTTTCGCTGACCGAGGCGCCGGGCGACTTCGCTGCCCTGCTGCGCGACGTGGTGCGGCCGCGCCTGATCGGCCTGGACCTTGCGGGGCTGCAGGCGGACCCGGCGGGCGTGATCGCCGCCGTGGTGGACGAGCTGCTGGAGCGGGTTGGGCCGCATGCGGCGGTGGTCGCGGCGGCGGACCAGGCGCTCTGGGACATCGCGGGGCGCGCGGCGGGCCGGTCGGTGGCGGCACTGCTGGGGGCCGAGGCGGGTCGCGAGATCGCCATCGACTACACGCTTGGCGCACTGCCCGTGCCCGAGACCGCACTACGGGCGCGCGAGGTCATCGCGAAGGGCTATCGCGGTGTCGTGGTCAAGGTGACCTGCCGCGACATGGAGGCCGACCTTGCCCGCGTCCGCGAGACCTGCGCCGCGCTGCCGGAGAGCGCGAGCATCCGGGTCGATGCGAACGGTGGCTTCGACCGCGACGGCGCGCGGCGCTTTCTCGACGCGCTGCGGGGCCTGCGCATCGATTACGTCGAGCAGCCGGTGGCGGCCAGGGACCTCGACGGCATGCGGCTCTGCCGCGAGAGCGGCGTGCCCATCGCGGCGGACGAGTCGCTGAAGTTGCCGGAGGACGCCCGCGCGCTGGTGGCCGAAGAGGCCTGCGACGTGCTGAACGTCAAGGTGACCAAGGCCGGCGGGCTGACCCAGACGCTGCGCGTGGCGCGCATCGCCGAGGCGGCCGGCCTGCCGCTGGTGATCGGCGGCGGGCTGACCTTCGGCATCTCGCGCTTTGCCTCGCGCATCCTGGCCGCCGCCACGCCCGCGACACGCGGCATCTGCCACCAGGGGCCGGGACCTGCGAGCCAGGGCCTGGCAGGCGACATCACGCGGCCCGCGCCGCACCCCCGCGACATGGCCGCGAGCGGCGGCACGGTTCCGGTGCCGGATGCGCCGGGGCTGGGATTCGAGATCGACACCGCCGCGCTTGAGCGGTTCACGAGGGAGCGACTGGCATGAAACTCGGGCTCGTCACCACGGGGCAGGGGCCCCGCGACTATGACAGGTATTTCTCGGGCATCGCCCGCGCGCTGGGCGTGGAGGTCGAGATCGTGAGCGACCACATCCTCGATCCGCTCGGGTGGGACGAGATCCGTCCGCACCTGGCCGAGGAGGGCGCCCCGGTGCTGGGCGCGCATGTCCACGTGCCGGGCGCCACGGGCAACCGGCTGGGCGCGGGCTGGGATCACGTCTACGTCGATCTCGACTGGGCACTGCCGCTCTTTCAGGACGCCATCGACCGGCTCGAGGCGCAGGGCGCACAGGGCATCGTGCTGTGCTGCAGCACCGACTTCGCGCCGGGGCAGTTCCGCGCCGGGGTGCCGCTGATCGCGCCCTGCGAGGCGGTGATGCGCGTGGTCTCGAACGCGGTGGCGACGCGGGGGCGGCTGCGGCTGGGTCTCATGAGCTCGATCGGTCACGCGGTGCAGGACCAGGCGCTCTTTCGCGGGCAACCCTTCGCGGACCGGCTCGAGCTGGCCTACGAGGGGTTCGAGGGTGACCTCATGCCGGCGGCCGAACGGCTGGCGCAGGCGCCGCGCGACCTGGTGGTGATCTGGAGTTTCGGGCTGGGCACGGCCGCCAGCGATGTCGACGGCATGGCCGCAAGGCTCGAGGCCATGTTCGGCTGCCCGGTGGTCATGCCGCACCGGCTGGCCGCGCTGGGCGCCTTCGCGCTGCTGCCCCTGGGCTTCGACGACAAGCGGATGGCCGGCCACTGAGCGGGGCCGGCCGCAGCCCTCAGGCTTCGGCCTCGCGGGCCTCGGCCTGCGCGGGCGTGTCGAACAGCACCCCCGGCGCGCCGGCCACCGGGGTCACGCCCGCAAGCGACATCAGCCGCCAGGCCAGCACCTGGTTGCTGGCGAGGACGGGCATGCCGAGCCTCGCCTCGAGCCCCTCGATCTCGTCGAGGGTGCGCAGGTTGGTGCAGGACAGGAACAACCCGTCGACATCGGCGTCGCGCACAACCGCCTCGGCGGCGACCCGCAGCGAGGGCCCGTCGATCCGCGCCACACGCTCTTCCTCGGCGACCTCGAAGCTGCCGAAGACCGGGGTTTCGATGCCGTGCGAGCCCAGCACCTCGCGCAGCCGTTCCGAGACCGGCGCCACGTAGGGCGAGAGCAGCCCCAGCCGGCGGATTCCCAGCGACCGGCAGGCCGCGACCAGCGCCGAGAGCGGCTCGGTCACGTCGCGCGTCTCGGTGGCGCCGCGGATCAGGTGCGCGATCTCGCCCGCGCCGATCTGGGCCGTGCCGGAGGTGCAGCCGTAGGCGACGGCGCTGAACCGGGCCGAGCGCGGAAATAGCGCGGCGGCGCCGGCGATGTGATGCTCCATCTCGGCCAGGCTCTCGGGCGAGACGACGGTGCCCGAGGGCACGCGGGTCACGAAGAGCTCGGTCTCGAGCGGCACGAGACGGCGGAAATCCATCTCGATGCTCTCGTCTGTCTGCAGCACGATCAGCCCGATCTGCGGCGGTCGTTCCTCGATCAGGCGGTGGGGGAAGGGGCCTCTCATGTCTCCAGAACCTCCATGCGGTCGGCGGGGGGCGAAAGCCAGGCGGCGCCGGTCTCGCGGATGACGATGTCTTCCTCGTGCACGAGGATACGGCCGGGCCCGAGGGTGATGCCCGGCTCCAGCGTCAGCACCATGCCGGGGGTCAGCACGGTGTCGTCGGCGGGGATCAGCGAGGGCGGTTCGGTCAGCTGCATCCCCAGACCGTGTCCCAGCCGGCCCACGCCAGTCTCGCCCACCACCGACGCCATCGAGCGGAAAACGTCGCTGGCGGTGGCGCCGGGCCGCGCGGCGTCGAAGCCGGCGCGCGTGGCCTCGATCAGGCGCTCGTGGGCGCGGGCGACCTCGGCCGTGGGCGGCCCGACCGAGAGGTTGCGGTCGAAGTCGCAGAAGTAGCCCGCGTGCACGAGGCCGGTGTCCAGCATCAGCACGTCGCCGGCGGCGAGCGGGGTGTCCGTCGCGGGCGAGATCACGTCGCCGTAGCCGCCGGGCCCGGCGCCGCCGGCGAGGTAGGGGACCCAGTCGGCGCCCTCGTCGAGGCAGAGGCGCTGGAAGTCGCGGAAGACCGCATCGAGCGGGCGGCCGCCGCGCGCGATCTCGGGCAGGCGGGCGAAGGCGCGCCCGGCGATGGCGCAGGCGGTCTCGATACGCGCGATCTCGGCGGGCGACTTGACCATGCGCAGGTCGCGCAGGATGTAGGCGTCGCTGCCGAAGTGCCGGTCGGGCAGGGCGGTCTGCAAAGCCGCCCAGGAGGCCAGCGGCATGCGCAGGTGCGTCTCGCGGCCCTGGGGCACACCGAGCGTGCCGCCCGCGGGCACGCAGTCGGCCAGGGCCTCGGCCAGCAGCGAGACGCCGTCGTCCTCGTAGTCGGGCGAGGCCCAGGTGCGGATGTCGTCGAGCCAGCCCTGCGCCATGAGATGCGCGCCGATCGCCGGGATCACCGCGACGGGCTTGCCGGTCGCGGGCACCACGAGGAACCAGGGCCGGGTGGGGCTTTCCCAGAACCGCGTGAGGAAGCCGGTGAAATAGCGGATGTCGGGCTCGGTGGTGAGCAGCAGGGCGGCGAGGCCTTGCTCGGCCATGGCGGCCTGCGCGCGCGCCGTGCGGTCCCGGTATTCCGTCACCGCGAAGGCGCCCGTCGCGCTCACGCGCCGCGCCCCCGGCGCTGGGCGCGGCTGAAGTCCCGGGGCGGGGCATCGGGGCGGGGACGCAGTCTCATGCCTACCACTGCCGCACGGCGCCGCGATTCCGTCAATCGGGGAATGAACCCGAGCCGCGGCCCGGCTGTCGTGCTGCCGAAGGCTTGGGCGCTACTCGGCGGCCATCTGCAGGCCCGGCATGGCGCCCACGAGCCGCGCGCCGGCGGCGCCCGAGAGATAGGACAGGCGACCGTTCGTCACCGTGGCCTCGATCGCGCGGGTCCGGGCGTGGACGACGATGAAGTCGGCGCGCTTGCCCCGCTCCAGCGTGCCGCGGTCGGCCAGACCCATGATCTCGGCGGGCGCGGCGGAGATCATGCTCCAGGCGCGCGGCAGGTCCATCACCCCGCGGTCGACCAGCGCCCATGCGGCCTGCGCGAGGCAGGGGTAGTGGTAGTCCGACACAAGCGCGTCGCAGAGCCCGGCCGCGGCGAGGTGCTGCGCCGAGACGTTGCCCGCCTGCGAGCCGCCGCGCACGACGTTGGGCGCGCCCATGAGCACCGGGTCGCCGCAGGCCTTGGCCAGTTTGGCCGCGCTGGCGGTGATCGGGAACTCGGCGATGCGGGCGCCGATGATCCGGTAGAACTCGCGCGTCTCGCCGTCGGGGTCGTCGTGGCTGCCATAGCGCAGGTCGAGCGCGTCGAAGACCTCGGCCAGCGCGCAGAGGTGGCGCGGGATCTCGCGGCGGCGGTCGGCGGCGGCGATGAGACGGTCGTGGAACTCGGTGACTGCCAGCCCGGCGCGGTCGGCCATGGCGGCGAAGCGGTGCGGCGCGCGCGATGCCGTCTCCAGCGCCTCGGGCAGGTGGTTGTTGAACACGACGTAGTCGATGCCCCAGCGCCTGATCGCGGCGATCAGCCGGTCGCGCGTGTCGGGCATGTGCGTCTCGCACCGGACCTGCAGCCGCAGGTCGGTGAGCGCCTGCGCGCGGTAGCCATCGAGCGCCGCCATGACGCGCTCGGCGAAGTCGGGGCCGCGCAGCCCGCCCTCCCAGCTCCAGCTCTGCGCGAGCCAGGCGGTGGTGACGCCGTTCGCGGCCGCCTCGCGGTCGGTCGAGCGCAGCGCGGCCGGGATCGGCATCTGCGTCGTGGGGCGCGGGGCGATGTGCCGCTCGAAGGCGTCGCCGTGCAGATCGACAATGCCGGGCAGGATCAGGTAGCCCGACATGTCCACCTCGGGCAGCGGGCCCTTGGTGATCCGGCCGTCCTCGATCACCAGCGAGCGCTGTTGCAGCGCGCCGTCGCGGAGGATCGTTGCGCCCGTCAGGCGCATGGGGGGAAGCGTATCCGTCATTGCCGTGACCTGCCCTCGGTTTCAGGGGTGTCTAGCGCGGATCTGTGTCACCCCGATGACGTGGGAGGGTCGTCGTCGCTTGCCACGGTGAGCGCGACACGGTCGCCCGCGAAATGCGTGACGCCGTGTTCGACGGGCACGCCGTCCGGGTCCACGTTGCGCCCGACCGAGCGCAGCAGCGGCGCGCCCTCGGGCAAAGCGAGGTGCAGAGCCTGCGTGGCGGTTGCGGCCTCGGCGGTGAGCCGGGTGAAGGCGCGGGTGTAGTCGGCGATGCCGTGGCGGCGCAGCGCCTCGGTCACCGAAGACGTTTCCTGCAGGGTGGCGTCGATGCCGGGCAGACGTTCGGCGGGAAAGACGCTGGTGAAATGCGCGATCGGGTCGCCGCCGGCCAGCGACAGCCCCTCGTAGACGATGACCGGGGCGGCGGGCGCGAGGTCCAGCGCCTCGGCCTCGGTCGTGTCGGCGGGGCGCGTCTCGATCCGCAGGACGCGCTTCTCGGGCAGTCGGCCCGAGGCGCGGATGTTGCTGTGAAAGCGCACGCGCCGGCCGAGCGGGTAGTCGGTGGGCGCGGCGCGCACGAAGACGCCCGCGCCGCGCCGGCTGTGCGTGAGCCCGCGTTCGCCGAGATCCGAGAGGGCGCGGCGCACCGTGTGCCGGTTGACGCCGAAGCGCGCGGCGAGTGCGGCCTCGGTCGGCAGCTTGTCGCCCGCCGCATAGAGGCCGCGCGCGATCTCCTGCTCGAGCGTGGCGGCGATGGATGCCCAGACCGGCGTGCGCGCCATGATGGCCCCCGTCATCGAAACTTCATGCCCGCCGGGCTTGCGCATGCGCAGGGGACCGGCCTATGATTTGTCTAGTTGTATAGGATTCTCGACGAAGGGCAAGGTCGCCGCATGGTCGATGGCACGACAGGGATCGAGGCCCGCAAGGGCTGGATGGGGCTGCTGGCCCGCGCTCGGCCCGCGCGGCTGGCCGAGTTGCTGGATACGCTCGGCGAGCGGCCGGCGCACGCCTGGCTGCGGGCGCCCGAGGTGGGCGGCGTCATGGTGCGCGGTCGCATGGGCGGCACCGGCGCTCCCTTCAACCTCGGCGAGATGACGGTGACGCGCTGCAGCCTGCGGCTGGACGGCGGAGAGGTCGGCCATGCCCACGTTCAAGGGCGCGGCAAGGCCCATGCCCGCGACGCGGCGATGGTGGATGCACTGATGCAGGGGTCGCGCGCCTCCCAGGTGCGTGCGGCGGTGATAGGCCCGCTCGAGGCCGAGGAAGACGCGCGGCGGCAGGCGCGCGCCGCGCGGGCGGCCTCGACCAAGGTGGATTTCTTCACGATGGTGCGGGGAGAGGACTGATGCGGACAGAGGCTCTGACCGGCGGTTTCGCCGATGCGCCGGTGGAGGCCGCGCAGGTCTTTCGCGCCACGCTCGAGGCGCTGGCGCGGCCGGGCCGGATCGCGACGGTGGGCGGCGCCGAGGCTCCGGCGCCGGTCTCGGGCGCGGCGGCGGTGCTGCTGCTGACGCTCTGCGACCACGAGACGCCGCTTTTCCTCGCGCCCGGGCACGACGGGCCCGAGGTGCGCGATTGGGTGAGCTTCCACACCGGCGCGCCGCTGGTCGGGCGCGAGGAGGCGACGTTCGCGTTGGGCCATTGGCCGGCGCTGGCGCCGCTGGGGGCCTATCGCATCGGGACGCCGGATTATCCCGACCGCTCGGTCTCGCTGATCGTCGAAATGGAGGCGCTTGCCGCGCGCGGGGCGCGGCTGACCGGGCCGGGGATCGAGACCGAGGCGTTCCTGTCGCTGCCCGAGACCGAGGCCTTTCGCCGTAACAATGCCCGCTTTCCGCTGGGATGGGACTGCTTCTTCACCTGCGGGCAAAGCCTTGCGGCCTTGCCGCGCTCGACCCGCGTGGAGGAGGCCTGAGATGTATGTTGCGGTGAAAGGCGGCGAAAAGGCCATCGACGCGGCGCATGACTGGCTGGCCAAGGAACGGCGCGGGGATCGCGCGGTCGCGGAGCTGAGCCTCGCGCAGATCCGCGAGCAGATGAGCCTTGCGGTGAACCGGGTGATGGCCGAAGGCTCGCTCTTCGACCCCGACCTTGCGGCCCTGGCGATCAAGCAGGCGCGCGGCGACCTGATCGAGGCGATCTTCCTGATCCGCGCCTATCGCACGACGCTGCCACGGCTGGGCGCCTCGCGGCCGGTCGATACCGGGGCCATGCGCTGCGACCGGCGCATCAGCGCGACCTTCAAGGACGCGCCCGGCGGGCAGGTTCTGGGGCCGACCTTCGACTACACGCACCGCCTCGCTGGACTTCAAACTGGCGGCAGAGGAGGGCGGATCCGGGGGAGGGTGCCGGTCTGCGGCGACGCGACCGATGAGGCGGTGCCCAAGCCGCGCATCACCGACATCCTCGGCCGCGACGGGCTGATCCAGGACGAGCCGCCGGGCGAGGCGGAGCCGCCCGACATGACCCGGGCGCCGATGGACTATCCCGCCGGGCGCGCATTGCGGTTGCAGGCGCTGACGCGCGGCGACGAGGGGTTCCTGCTGGGCATGGCCTATTCCACGCAGCGGGGCTACGGGCGCAACCATCCCTTCGTGGGCGAGCTGCGCATCGGCACGGTCGAGGTCGAGATGGAGGTGCCCGAGCTGGGCGAAGCTGTATGCGTGGGCGAGCTGACGCTCACCGAATGCGAGACGGTCAACCAGTTCGCCGGCTCGAAGATCGAGCCGGCGCAGTTCACGCGGGGCTACGGGCTGGTCATCGGACAGACCGAGCGCAAGGCGATCTCGATGGCGCTGGTCGACCGGGCGCTTCGGTGGGAGGAGCTGGGCGAGGAGGACAGCGGGGCGCCGGCGCAGGACGCGGAATTCGTGCTGGGCCATGCCGACAACATCCAGGCGACGGGGTTTCTCGAGCACATCAAGCTGCCGCACTACGTCGATTTCCAGTCCGAGCTGGAACTGGTGCGCCGCATGCGCGCCGAGGCGGCGCGGGAGGCGGCGGAATGAGCCTGTGCGATCCGTCCCCCACCCCGGCCCTGCTCGCGGAAAGGCCGAGAGAATGACCGACGCCGCCTACAACTTCGCCTACCTCGACGAGCAGACCAAGCGCATGATTCGCCGCGCGATCCTGAAGGGGGTGGCGATCCCCGGCTACCAGGTGCCCTTCGCCAGCCGCGAGATGCCGATGCCCTACGGTTGGGGCACGGGCGGCGTCCAGGTGACGGCCGCCTGCCTGACGCCCGCCGATACGCTCAAGGTCATCGACCAGGGCGCCGACGACACCACCAACGCGGTCTCCATCCGGCGCTTCTTCCAGCGCACGGCCGGGGTGGCGGCGACCGAGCGGACGGCCGAGGCCAGCGTGATCCAGACCCGCCACCGCATCCCCGAGACGCCGCTGACCGAGGGGCAGATCCTCGTCTACCAGGTGCCGATCCCCGAACCCTTGCGCTTCCTCGAGCCGCGCGAGACGGAGACGCGGCGCATGCACGCGCTCGAGGACTACGGGCTGATGCACGTCAAGCTCTACGAGGACATCGCCCGCAATGGCGCGATCTCGACCGCCTATGCCTACCCGGTCAAGGTCGAGGGGCGCTACGTCATGGATCCCTCGCCGGTCCCCAAGTTCGACAACCCCAAGCTCGAGAGCCCGGCGATCCAGCTCTTCGGTGCGGGACGCGAGCAGCGGATCTACGCGATCCCGCCCTATACGCGGGTGGTGAGCCTCGATTTCGAGGACCACCCCTTCGAGGCGAGCAAGGCCGATCATGCCTGCGATCTCTGCGGGGCGGAGGAGAGCTATCTCGACGAGGTGATCACCGACGACGCGGGCGGGCGGATCTTCGTCTGCTCGGATACCGACTTCTGCGCCGGGCGGCGGGCCGGGGGCCATCGGGGCGCGCTGGCGGCGGAGGACGTGGCATGAGGCCGATCCTTGACGTGCAGGGCCTCACCAAGCGGTATGGCGCAAGGCTTGGCTGCGGCGATGTGAGTTTCGATCTGTGGCCGGGCGAAGTCATGGGCATCGTGGGCGAGAGCGGCTCGGGCAAGTCGACGCTGCTGTCCTGTCTGGCCGGACATCTGGCGCCCGACGCGGGGCGGGTGATCTTCGACACCCGTGCCGAGGGGCCGCGCGACGTGCTGACCATGTCCGAGCCCGAGCGGCGCATGCTGGGGCGGACCGACTGGGCCTTCGTGCACCAGAACCCGCGCGACGGGCTGCGGCTGGGCATCTCGGCGGGCGGCAACGTGGGCGAGCGGCTGATGGCGGTGGGCGCGCGGCACTACGGGCGCATCCGGGCCGAGGCTACGGACTGGCTGGGCCGGGTCGAGATCGCCGCCGACCGCATCGACGACCGGCCGCGCGCCTTCTCGGGCGGGATGCAGCAGCGGCTGCAGATCGCGCGCAACCTTGTCACGGGGCCGCGGCTGGTCTTCATGGACGAGCCCACGGGCGGGCTCGACGTGAGCGTGCAGGCGCGGCTGCTGGACCTGCTGCGCGGGCTGGTGCGCGAGATGGGGCTGAGCGCGGTGATCGTCACGCATGACCTCGCCGTGGTGCGGCTGCTCGCGGACCGGCTGATGGTGATGCAGGGTGGACGGGTGGTCGAGACCGGGCTGACCGACCAGGTGCTCGACGATCCGCAGGATGCATATACGCAGTTGCTCGTGTCGAGCGTGTTGCAGGTCTGACGGGGTGCGGCGCCTGCGGCGCCGTTTTTGCGTATTTGGAACAAGAAGAAGGATGGGGCCGATGATCCGGGTGTCGGATGTGTCCAAGAGCTTCGTGCTGCACAACCAGGGGGGCGCCGTGATCCCGGTGATGGCGGGCGCGCGCCTGCGGGTGGCGGCGGGCGAATGCGTGGCGCTCACGGGCGAGTCCGGGGCGGGCAAGTCGACGCTGATGCGGATGATCTACGGCAACTACCTCGCGGCCTCGGGCGCGATCGAGGTGGGCGGGCTCGACGTGGCGCGGGCGACGCCGCGCGAGATCCTGGCGCTGCGGCGCGAGGTGCTGGGGTATGTCAGCCAGTTCCTTCGGGTGGTGCCGCGCGTGCCGACGCTGGAGGTGGTGGCCGAGCCGCTGCTGGCCGCGGGCGGTGCGCGGGCGGCGGCCCTTGAGCGGGCGGAAGAGCTGCTGGCGCGGCTCAACATTCCGCGGGCGCTTTGGGAGCTGTCGCCGACGACCTTTTCGGGGGGCGAGCAGCAGCGCGTGAACATCGCGCGGGGGTTCGCCCATGCCTACCCGGCACTGCTGCTCGACGAGCCGACGGCGAGCCTAGATGCGGCGAACCGGGACGTGGTGCTGGAGCTGATCCGCGAGGCCAAGGCGCGGGGCGCGGCGATCCTGGGGATTTTTCACGATGCCGAGGCGCGGGCGGCGGTCTGCGATCGCGAGGTCGACGTGATCGCATTTACCCCGGGGGTCGCGGCATGAGCGCCCGTCTGCATGCGGTCGTCGGCCCCTCGGGGGTGGGCAAGGACACGCTGATCGACGCGGCGGCGGCGCGGATGCCGGCGCTGCATCGGGTGCGGCGCGTCATCACCCGGCCCGAGGCGGCTGGCGGCGAGGATTTCGAGGGTGTGAGCGAGGCCGAGTTCGACCGGCGTGTCGCCGCGGGCCACTTCGTCCTGCACTGGGCGGCGCACGGGCTGCGTTACGGCATCCCTGCCGGCGTTCGGGAGGTGCTGGAGGCCGGGCGGCCGGCGGTCTTCAACGGATCGCGCGCCATGCTGGAGCCGGCGGCGCGGCTCTTCCCGGGGCTGCGGGTGATCCATGTGACAGCCGAGCGCGCGGTGCTGGCCGAGCGGCTGCGGGCACGCGGCCGCGAAAGCGAGGCGCAGATCGCGGCGCGGCTCGAGCGTGCGGCGCTGCAGATACCGGACGGGCTGGATGTGGTCGAGATCGACAATTCCGGGCCGCTCGAGGAGGCGGCGGACCGGCTGGTCGCGGCGCTTCAGCCGGTGAGGGCGTAGCGATGCAGCAGGTGGAAGCGACCATCCGGCGCCTCGCCGAAGAGGCAGAGGGCATCGAGGCGGAAGGGAGCGGGCGCGAGCGGCATCAGCACCGGCTCGAGCGCCGCGGCGACGCTGTCGAGTTCGTCGCCCGGCAGGCGTCCGGTGAGGGTGAGGTGGAAGCGGAAGTCGTCCATCACGTAGGGATAGCCCCAGCGCAGCAGGTGGGCTTCCTGCCGCTCGCTCAGCCGCGCCTTGCGGCGGCGGGCGAGCTCGGCCTCGGCGGGCGGCGCGCGGTGGGCGTCGAGCGCGCGCACGGTCTGCGCGGCGATCTCCGCGAGGCCCGTGGTGTCGCCCTCGGGCGTGAGCGCGAGGAAGGATCCCAGCCGCGTCAGCGCAAGACCCGGCATCTCGGCCGGGGCGAGGCGCGCGGCAAGCGCGGCGAGGTCGATCTTCAGCGCCTCGAGAGGGCCGGCAAGGCGGAAGGGCGGCTTGAGCGTGCCGTGGAAGCCGTACTTGCGCGGGGTCGCGGTGATCTCGGAGACGGGGCGCGGCAGGCCGGCCACTTCGGGGTGGGGAACTTCGCTCGCCGTGGCGGCGTCCCATCCCAGCCAGCGGGCGGTGAAATCGGCGAAGGCGCCCGGGGCGGGCGCGTAATAGACGGCATAGCGGGAAAAGTCGGTCATGGCGGCGGACATAGACCCGGGATGTCACGAAACCATGACGACGGAAAGGGCTGGCCATGACGGATGTGATCCTGGGCAACGCGCGGATCGTGCTGGAGCGCGAGGTGATCCGCGGCACGCTGGTGCTGGAGGCGGGGCGCATTGCGCGCATCGATCCCGGCGCCACCTCGGTTCCGGGTGCGGTCGACTGCGCGGGCGATCTCTTGGTGCCGGGGCTGATCGAGCTGCACACCGACAACCTCGAGCGGCACATCCAGCCGCGGCCCAAGGTCGACTGGCCGCATGCGGCGGCGATCCTCGCCCATGACGGCGAGCTTGCCTCGGCGGGGATCACCACGGTCTTCGACGCCATGCGCGTGGGCTCGGTGGTCTCGGGCGGCAAGACGGACTACCGCAAGTATGCCCGCGCGCTGGCGAGCGAGCTGCTGGAGACCCGTGCCAAGGGGATGCTGCGGATCAGCCACTTCCTGCACCTGCGGGCCGAGGTCTGCTCGGAGACGCTGCTCGACGAGCTGGCCGAGTTCGACGCGGCGGACCGGGTGGGCATTCTGTCGATCATGGACCACACGCCCGGTCAACGACAGTTCCGCGACCTGTCGAAGCTCAAGGACTACGTCTGCGGCAAGCACGGGCTGTCCGAGGCGGGGTTCGCCGATCACGTGGCCAACCTGACCGAGATGCGCGACCGGGTGGGCGCGGCGCACGAGGCGGGTGCGGTGGCTGCGGCCGGGCGGCTGGGCGCGGTACTGGCCAGCCATGACGACACGACGGAGGATCACGTCGCGGTCAGTGCGGGCCACGGGGTCCGGCTGGCCGAGTTTCCGACCACGGTGGAGGCCGCGCGCGCCTGCCGCGCGGAGGACATCGCGGTGATGATGGGGGCGCCGAACCTGATCCGGGGCGGCTCGCACTCGGGCAACATCGCGGCGGCGGAGCTGGCCGAGCTCGACCTGCTGGACATCCTGTCGTCGGACTACGTGCCCTCGGCGCTGATGACGGCGGCCTTCCTGCTGGCCGATCTCTGGGACGACCTGCCGCGCGCCATCGCGACTGTTACTGCGGCGCCCGCGCGGGCGGCCGGGCTGACCGACCGCGGGCGCCTCGTCGAGGGGATGCACGGCGACGTGCTGCGCGTCGCGATGATCGACGGCCAGCCGGTGCTGCGCGGCGTCTGGGCGCACGGGCGGCAGGTGGGCTAGGGCGCCGCGCTCAGTAGCGGTAGCCGAGCGCGGCCTCGAGATCGGGGACCAGCTGCGCGCGCATGAAGGCGAGGTCCTCGGGCGAGAGGCTGTCCGGAGTGGGCGGGCGGTCCTCGACCGCCGGCGCGAAGCGGGAGCCCAGGCGCTTCACCACCGGGCGATATTCGGCGGCGGGCAGCGAGAGCGTGCCGCGCAGGTCGCGCAGAAAGTCCTCCGGCGCGGCCTGCACCGCCTCGAGCCGGCAGAGCAGAACGGCGCAGCCGCGCGCGCCGAAGCCCAGCAGCGCCTCGAGCTTGGCCCGGCGCAGAGCGAAGAGATTGGGGAAGGGGCGGCCGGTGATCGGATGCCGGTCGTGCTGCAACGGCTGGCGCTTGCCGCCCAGTTGCGCCACCTGCGGGAAATAGCGCGGGCGGTCGGCCACTGTCGCCCATTCGGCGCGGATGAACTCCGGAAAGGGCAGGCGCTGCATCGCGGGCGGGCAGTGCCAGGGCTTGGCGTGGACCGAGCGCGCCCAGTCGCCCGCGTGACGGACGACGCAGACCACGAGGCAGTCCTCGGGGATCGCCGTCATATGCGGGAAGCCATGCTTCCAGCCCAGATCCTCGATGGGGGTGAGCGCGGTGTTCCGGCCGATCAGCCGCTTGACGAAATTGGTGCCCGAACAGCGCTCGCCGAAGACCTGGTAGCGCGTGATCGGCGCTCCGGTCGGCGCGAGGTGCCAGCCTGTGTCCGCGAATGCCTGCCCGATCATGCCCCTGTCCGCGTTGTTTGCCGGTCACGTTAGCGGCGCCTGCGGGGATTGGCGATTCCCGATCCGGCGGCGGGCGGCTAGGGTGGGGAAAAGACAAGGAGAGCCGGGCAGATGCAATCCGTGGCCGCCGCCGTGACGATGGTGCGCGAGGACGCCTTTTTCCTGACGGCCTGGCTGCGCCATTACGGCGGCCTGCTGGGCCGCGAGAACTGCTACGTGGTCAACCACGGTCGCGGCGACGCGGTCGCGCGGCTGGCCGAGGGCTGCAACGTGATCGGCATTCCCGGCGAGCCGCATCCAAACTTCGACATGAAGCGCTGGCGGCTGCTGAACGGGCTCGTGCAGGGGCTGCGCAGCTACTACCGGCAGGTCATCGTCGGGGACGTCGACGAGCTGGTGGTTCTGGACCCCGAGCGGGGCGGCCTGCTGGAGTTCCTCGCCGAGCAGCCGCTGCGGCGGGTGCTGACGCCGGTGGGGCTCGAGGTCATCCACCGCATCGACATCGAGACCGCGCCCGTTGGCGAGACGATCCTCGGCGCGCGCCGGCACGTCCGGCCCGCGCCGCATTACTCCAAGCCCTGCGTGCTGTCGCTCGGAACCAAGATCGCGCGGGGCGGGCATTTCACGCAGGCCTCGAAGCTCTTCACGCCCGAGGGCCTCTACCTCTTCCACCTCAAGTTCTGCGACTTCGACACCTACGTCGCGACCATGGACCGCCGGAACCGCGTGACCGAGGAGGTGGGGGTGGGCGTCAGGGAGGCCGCGATCGGGCGGCACTGGTTTCCCGAGGCGCGGGGCGCGGACCGCGCCGTCTTCGAGGCGTTCGCGGCGCTCGAGATGCAGGATGGCTTCGATCTCGGCTGGCTTCGCAAGCGGATGCAGCGCAGCTGGAAGCCGCGCGGCGACACCGGCTACTGGCAGTTCGACAGGCCGGAGCTGCCGTTGCAATACCGTCTGCCCGAGCGGTTCAACGGCCTGTTCTGACCCGGCGGGGCGGTGCCGATCACCTCCCGTTCGACGATGTGAAGGCGGCGGTCGAGAAGTCGATGCCGGGAAAGTTGTCCTGCACGCTGGAGGTCGCCGCGACGATCAGGTCGCGGGAGTTGCCGTCGAGCATGCCGTAGGCCGCATCGACCACGCTGGGCGGCGTGTGGATCAGCGCGCCCGCGGCGATGACCCCGGCGAGCAGCCCGCCCGAGTTGCGCCGGTCGGTGCCGCGCCGCAAGACCAGGCGGAAGACGTGCAGCCCTAGCATCACGGCCGAGACCGCCAGCAGTGCGGCGGTCCCGCCCAGGACCCAGTCGCCATATTGCGCGGGCAGGCTGCCCTGCCGGAGACTGGCCTCGATCGCCTCGCGATTGCGCGCGACGGTCATCACGAGGTAGGCGGAGCCAAAGCCCGCGAGCAGATACAGGAAGGGATGTTCCCGGTCCGCGTTCCGACGGGCTTTGCTGCCGGCGCCGCGTGACTGGTCGGCGTTCATCCGACCGAGCCGCGCGTCGAAGTCGTCACGGGTCATCTTGCGAAACGCAGCCCGTCCTGTGCCTGTCGTCATGTCCCTTGTCCCTCCAGCCAGAGATCGGCGCCTCCCGCGTTAAGTCCTACGGAACGAATGTGGCGACATGTGGCGGCGTTTTGGGCAGCGAGACGTTAACACTTTGCCTGATCGACGGGATTTTCAGCAATTCGCCCGGCCGGGCAGGGGCCGGATCAGTTCTCGCCGTCCGGGCCCGGCGCGATGGCGTCGAGGATGCGCGCCCAGCTGCGGATGCCCTTGTGAAAGCTCTCGAGGTCGTACTTCTCGTTGGGCGAGTGCATCTGGTCGTCATCCTTGCCCCAACCGACCAGCATCGCGTCCATGTCGAGGTACGTCTTGAAGTAGCCCGCGATCGGTATCGAGCCGCCGCAGCCGGCCAGGGCCGCCGGGTCGGGCCATTCGTCGGTCAGGGCCTTGCGGGCGGCCTCGAAGGCGGGATGGTCGGTCGATATCTGCGAGGCGGGCGAGTTGCCGTGCGCCTTGAACTCGAGCTTGCAGTCCTCGGGCACCTGCACGCGCACCCATTCGCGAAAGCTCTCGCGCAGCGCATGCGGGTCCTGCTGGCCCACCAGCCGGAAGCTGACCTTGGCCGAGGCTTTCGACGGCAGGACCGTCTTGAAGCCCTCGCCGGTGTAGCCGCCGATGATGCCGTTGATCTCGGCGGTGGGACGCGACCAGATCATCTCGAGCGCGCTGCGGTCGGCCTCGCCCGCGGGGTTGGCAAGACCCACGTCGCCGAGAAAGGCCCCGTGGTCGAAGTCGAGCGCCTTCCATTGCTCGGCGATCTCGGCGGGAAGCTCGGGCACGCCGTCGTAGAAGCCCGGCACCTGCACGCGTCCGGTCTCGTCGTGCAGCCCGCCCAGGATCTTGGTGAGCACGCGGATCGGGTTCATCGCCGGGCCGCCGTACATGCCCGAATGCAGGTCCTTGTCGGGGCCGGTGATCGTGATCTCCTCGCCCAGCAGGCCGCGCAGCATGGTCATGATCGCGGGTGTCCTGGACTGGAAGAGGCCGGTGTCGCAGATCAGCGCGAGATCGGCTTTCAGCTCCTCGGCATTCTCCTTCATGAAGGGGATGAGCGAGGGCGAGCCCGATTCCTCCTCGCCCTCGAAGAAGAAGGTGATCTTGCAGGGCATGACCCCATGCACCGCGTGGTAGGCGCGGCAGGCCTCGACGAAGGTCATGAGCTGGCCCTTGTCGTCGGCGGCGCCGCGGCCGCGGATCACCTTGCCGTTGGGGGTGTCCTCGATGGCCGGGTCGAAGGGCTCGCGGTCCCAAAGCTCGAGCGGATCGACCGGCTGCACGTCGTAGTGGCCGTAGAACAGCACGTGCGGACCGGCGCCGTCGACATGGCCCACGACCATCGGATGGCCCGGCGTCGGACGCTTGGAGGCGTCGATGCCCATCGAGGCAAGATCGGCGACCAGCCAGTCGGCGGCGCTGTCGCACTTGTCGGCATAGGCGGGGTCGGTCGAGATCGAGGGGATTCGCAGCAGTTCGAGCAGGCGCTCGGTGGCGGCGGGCAGCTCGGCGTCGATGCGGGCGAGAACGGTGTCGAGAGACATTCGCGGGCTCCTTCACGGGGGATTGACCGCGACCCTACCAGCGCCCGCCGGACTGTCCATAGCAGCGGCGCCCGGGGGCGTCCGGGCCCCGCGCCGGCCTGGAGCGTCACGACCGCGAGACCGATCAGCACCAGCCCCGCACCAAGCGCCTAGCGCAGGTCCAGGCCCTCGCCGATCCATGCGGCGTATAGAAGCACCACCAGCGTCTCGACCGCGACGATGGCGATGTAGATCATCGACAGCCCGGTGCGTCGCAAAAGAAGGACTTCGGCCAGTGCAGCTGCAAGAAAACCGAACATTATCAATGATATGTCGAAAGGTGCCACGCCTGCGGTGGCCAGTTTCATGCCCACGGTCGCCAGTGCGTAGCCAGGCGCGGTCGCCACGATCAGAGCCGGAGCGGGGAGGTGCGCGAAAACCGCGGTTTGCATCGGGAAAACCTTGTAAATGGCGGGCGTCTGCAACAGGTGGAGCGATGCGGAGCTCGTTTGAAAAGTCGGGACAGGTCAATGAATTGGGTGGATAGTGAGCGCATCGGCGCACCTTGGCGAGTATCGGAAACCCGATCCTGCGGAAACCGGGGCCGCCATGCGTTGCGATCCGAAAGTCTTGATGCAAATCAATGCCGCGACCTTTAGTTTCCTTCTAAACCGTAGACATGTAGACCCGTGAGCGTTATCCATTCACAAACTTGAATGAGGGTGCCCACACCCCGAAGATGCCGCTCAACGCAGCGGCCGAAGACCCAGGAGGAACCCCAGGTGGATTACACCGCGACACTCGATCAGGCGCTTGCCCGCCTGCACGACGAAGGCCGCTATCGCACCTTCATCGACATCGAACGCAAGATGGGCCAGTTCCCGCATGCGACCTGGCGCAAGCCCGACGGAAGCGAGCAGCCGATCACCGTGTGGTGCGGCAACGACTACCTCGGGATGGGGCAGCACCCGGCGGTTCTTGCCGCCATGCACGAGGCCATCGACGCCACCGGCGCGGGCTCGGGCGGGACGCGCAACATCTCGGGCACCACGGTCTACCACAAACGGCTCGAGGCCGAGATCGCCGACCTGCACGGCAAGGAGCAGGCGCTGGTCTTTTCCTCGGCCTACATCGCCAACGACGCGACGCTCTCGACCCTGCCGCGGCTGTTCCCCGGGCTCATCATCTATTCCGACGCGCTGAATCACGCCTCGATGATCGAGGGGATCAAGCGGAACGGCGGCGACAAGCGCATCTTCCGGCACAACGACGTGGCCCACCTGCGCGAATTGCTCGAGGCCGACGATCCGGCGGCGCCCAAGCTGATCGCCTTTGAATCGGTCTACTCGATGGACGGCGACTTCGGCCCCATCGCCGAGATCTGCGACCTGGCCGAAGAATTCGGCGCGCTGACCTACCTGGACGAGGTGCACGCCGTGGGCATGTACGGCCCCCGCGGCGGCGGCGTGGCCGAGCGCGACCGGCTGATGCACCGCGTGGACATCATCAACGGCACGCTGGGCAAGGCCTTCGGTGTCTTCGGCGGCTACATCGCGGCCAGCGAAAAGATGTGTGATGCCGTGCGCTCCTACGCGCCGGGCTTCATCTTCACCACCTCGCTGCCGCCGACGGTCGCGGCGGGCGCGGCGGCCTCGATCGCGCACCTCAAGACCGACCAGGCGCTGCGCGAGCAGCACCAGACCCAGGCCAAGATCCTCAAGACCCGCCTCAAGGGCATGGGCATGCCGCTGATCGACCACGGCAGCCACATCGTGCCGGTGATCGTGGGGGATCCGGTGCACACCAAGCAGCTCTCGGACATGCTGCTCGATGGCTATGGAATCTACGTGCAGCCGATCAACTTCCCGACCGTGCCGCGCGGCACCGAGCGGCTGCGTTTCACGCCCTCGCCGGTGCACGGCCCGCGCGAGATGGACCACCTGATCCGGGCGATGGACGAGCTCTGGTCGCACTGCGCGCTCAACCGTCAGGAACTCAGCGCCTGAGCGCTGCAATCATTGCGATTTCCGGCAAAACGCCCCCGCGAGGGGGCGTTTTCGTTGTGCCGAGGAGCGCGGAAACCGGGCTGCCGCTTTTCCGTGCAGCCTGAAAGGTCCACGAACCTCAGCGGCTTGCTTGGTGAACTTCATGTAACGGGAGTTTGAGGTCCTGCGCGCCGTCTGCGCAGAACGGCGCTTATCCCCGTGGAATTCCTGCAAATGCTGTTGTGATGTGCTAACGTTCTATCAATAAGACCCGCAGCGCGAATCGCGTGATCGCGGAAGCGTGGTCAGGCAGGTTAAGGTCGGGATAGCGGTAACGGGGCAGAGCGGATGATCGGGCGAAAATCCCCTCGCAAAGCTGGGACGGACGAGATCGTGGAAGACGCACCGCGCGGCTTTGACGATTTTGCGCTGCGCCTCGGCGACGTGATGCGCGGCGAGCGCGCGACCATGGGCAAGAGCCTGCTGGACGTGCAGCGCGAGTTGCGGATCAAGGCAAGCTACATCGCCGCGATCGAGAACTGCGATCCCTCTGCTTTCGACACGCCCGGCTTCATCGCCGGCTACGTCCGGTCCTACGCGCGCTACCTCGGCATGGACCCCGACGAGTGCTTTGCCGAATTCTGTGCCGAGAGCGGCTTTTCCGTCGCGCACGGCATGTCGTCCAAGGCCTCGACGATCCGCAAGCCCGACGTTGAAGGACCGCCGCGCCCGGCGGCCCGCGATCCCTTCGAGGAGCCGCGCATGCCCTTCGCCCCGGCGGGCGAGTCGGTCTTTTCCCGCATCGAGCCCGGCGCCATCGGGTCTCTGCTGGTGCTGGTCGCGCTGATCGGCGGGATCGGCTACGGCGGCTGGGCCGTGTTGCGCGAGGTGCAGCGCGTGCAGCTTGCGCCGGTGGACCAGACGCCCGTGGTGCTGAGCGATCTCGATCCGCTCGAGGGGGCCTCGGCCTCGGACACGGCCGAGGATTCCGCCACCGAGACCGCAAGCGCCGACGCGGCCGGCCCGTTCTCGCCGCCCTCGGGCGAGGTCTATGACCGGCTCTACCGGCCGCAGGCGCTGGACGTTCCCGTCCTGGTGGCCCGCGACGCGCCGATCTCGTCGCTCGATCCCGACACGGTTGGCGCCTTCGCCAGCGCGGGCTCCCGCCGGCTCCCCGAGCCCGGTCCGGACCCCGACGGCAGCGAGTCGCGCGGCATGGCCACGATCGCGGGTGCCATGCAGGGCGCCTTGGGCGGCGTTTCGGACGGGGTCCTCGCCCCGGCCCTCGCGGGGGATCGCGTGACGCTTGTGGCGGTCCGTCCGGCCTGGGTGCGCGTGCGCGGCGACGACGGCGGCGTGATCTACGAGCGCGTCATGCAACCGGGCGAAACCTGGACGGCACCCGCCGGCGAGAGCGAGCCCACGCTCAACGTCGGCGAATCCGGCGCGCTCTACTTTGCCATGAACGGCACGACTTACGGCCCGGCGGGCCGGGCGGGCGTGGTGACCAGCGACCTGCCGCTGGTATCCGACGTGCTTGCGGCCACCTACAGCCGTGCCGACCGTTCGGCCGACGACGACCTGTCGCGGGTGCTGGCCGACCTCGGCCAGCGCGAGGTGCAGCCCGAGCGGACGCTGGCCTCGGCCGAAAGCGCGAACGGCGCGACGCCCACCATGCCCAAGGTGCTCGAAGACGGCACGCAGGGCGTGATGATGATCGCCGTGCGTCCCTCGTGGGTGCGCGTTCGCGCGGCCGACGGGTCGGTCATCTTCGAGGGCATCATGAACGCGGGCGATACCTGGACCGCGCCCAACACGCAGGAGCCGCCGACCCTGCGCACCGGCGAGGCGGGCGCGATCTACTTCGCCGCGGCCGGGCAAACCTACGGTCCCGCGGGCGGCACGGGCGAGATCAAGGACGACCTGGCCCTTTCGGTGACGCATCTTACCCGGTCCTACGAACTGGCCGATGCCACGCAGGATTCGGACCTCGAGCGCGTCGTGGCCGAGCTCGAGTCCGTTTCGACCCGAAATTGAACGTGGCCGACCGGCTTTCCGGTCGCGTAGACTTGTCTTGGCGTCGCGTTCGATTCTTGGCATGCGTGCCGATGAATTCGGTGACCCCGCGACATAGATCCGCTATGCGTGGACACGACAAGATTGCGCCCTCGGAGGGGCAGACTGAATGAGCCATAACCCGATCCGGCCCTGGCGCAGCATCGAGCGCCGCAAGTCGCGTCAGATCATGGTGGGCTCCGTCCCGGTGGGCGGCGATGCCCCGATCTCGGTCCAGACGATGACCAACACCGCGACGACCGACATTCCCGGCACCATCTCGCAGGTGCAGCGCGCGGCCGAGGCCGGCGCCGACATCGTGCGCGTCTCGGTGCCCGACGAGGACAGCTCGCGCGCGCTGAAGGAGATCGTGCGCGAAAGCCCGGTGCCGATCGTCGCGGACATCCACTTCCACTACAAGCGCGGGATCGAGGCCGCCGAGGCCGGCGCCGCCTGCCTGCGCATCAATCCCGGCAACATCGGCAGCCAGGACCGCGTGCGCGAGGTCATCTGGGCCGCCCGCGACAACGGCTGTTCGATGCGCATCGGCGTGAACGGCGGGAGCCTCGAGCGGCACCTGCTGGAAAAATACGGCGAGCCGTGCCCGGAGGCGATGGTCGAAAGCGCGCTCGACCATATCCGCATTCTCGAGGACAACGACTTCCACGAGTTCAAGATCAGCGTGAAGGCCTCGGACGTGTTCCTGTCCTCGGCCGCCTACATGGGCCTCGCGGAGGCGACGGACAAACCCATTCACCTCGGCATCACCGAGGCGGGCGGCCTGACCTCGGGCACGATCAAGAGCTCCATCGGGCTGGGCCAGCTTCTGTGGATGGGCATCGGCGACACGCTGCGCGTGAGCCTCTCGGCCGATCCGGTCGAGGAGATCAAGGTCGGCTACGAGATCCTCAAATCGCTCGGTCTGCGCCACCGCGGCGTGAACATCATCTCCTGCCCCTCCTGCGCGCGGCAGGGCTTCGACGTGATCAAGACCGTCGAGAAACTCGAGGAGCGCCTGGAACACATAAAGACCCCGATGAGCCTTTCGATCATCGGCTGCGTGGTGAACGGTCCGGGCGAGGCGCTGATGACCGACGTGGGTTTTACCGGAGGGGGCGCCGGCAGCGGCATGGTCTACCTGGCGGGCAAGGCCAGCCACAAGATGTCGAACGACCAGATGATCGACCACATCGTCGAAGAGGTCGAGAAGAAGGCTGCCGAGCTCGAGGCCGACAACGGCCAAGCGCCGCAGGCTGCGGAGTGACCGAATGGCGGACGGGCTGAGGCCTGTCCCGTCCGCGCTTTCCGAGGCGCGCGGCCAATACGATTTCCGACCGCTCAAGCAGGTCGAGGCGGTGCATCCGCGTGACACGGGCTGGCGTTTCGGTCTGCTCGCCGTGATCTCCGTCATGGTCTTCTTCGCATACGGTGACCCGACTTTGCTGTGGTGGTTCGCCGTCTTCCTCGCGTCGTCGGGACTGCATTTCGCGGTTGTGCACAACCTGCCGGACCACGGGTCCTACCGCCTCCTTGCGCTGCCGCTGGGCAGTCTCATGCTGTCGGGCTGCGTCTACCTCTTCGCCGGGCTTTACCTCTGGGCCAGCCCGGACGTCGTCTTCAAGCTGATGTCGCTGTTTCTGCTGGTGGTGACGGGACTGAACGCGCTGGTGCGGCGCTCGCATCACCGGCCGCTTCTGCTGGCCGACATGGGGCTGATCGCGGTCGGCATCGGTGCGCGCATCTCGATCCTCTGGCTCGAAGCGCCCTGGCAGACCGACACGCTTGCGCTGTCGACGGTCCTTGTCGTGGTCGGGGCCTACTTCCTGCAGGTCGCGCTGGATGTGGCTGCCATGCGGGCCCGGCTCGACATCGCGCGACGGACCGAGGCGGCACGCGAGCGGCAGAAGGCCATGTCGCAGTTCACCGGAGGCGTGGCGCATGACTTCAACAACCTGCTGACCGCGGTGCTGGGCAACGTCGAGCTGGCGCGCCTGTCCGAGGCCCCGGGAGAACGCGACGAACTCATGGACGAGGCAGAGCGCGCCGCGCGACGCGGGGCCGAGCTCACGGGACGGCTGCTTGTCCTGTCGAGCGTGGCGCGGCTTTCGCCGGAACCCGTGCGGTCCGAACAGCTGCTTGCATCGCTGGACGGGGCCGCGCGCTCCATGCTGCCCGCGGGGGGCGCGCGACTGGCGATTGATGCCCCGGCGGAACTGCCGCAGGTTTGCGTCGATCCTGGGCGCTTCGAGACCGCAATGCTGGAACTGGTCGGCAATGCGGCGGCCGCCATGCCGCCAGAGGGCGGCGAGATTGTCATTCACTGCCGGGAAAGCACGTCGCGCGGGGTGCGCTACGTCCGCTTCGAGGTGCGCGATACTGGAAGGGGGATCGCCCCTGAGATCCAGGCCCGCGTCTTCGATCCCTATTTCACGACGCATCCTGTCGGGCAGGGCTCGGGTCTCGGGCTCGCCACCGTGCGCGGTTTCGTCGAACAGTCGGGCGGCCGGATCGAACTGGACTCGGCGCCGGGGCAGGGCACCACCTTGCGGATCGACCTGCCGGTCTTTGCCCAGGCCTAGGTCGCCGGTCCGGCGCAGGACGCGCGGACCGGCCTGCCATGCGGGCCCGGGGCGGGCTCAGCTTTCCGAGCGCGCCTGCTCGACCATCTCGCGCATCGCCTCGAGCGGGACGTAGCCGCGCACCATCTCGCCGCCCAGCACGAAGCTCGGCGTGCCATTGATCTGCATCTGGCTCGCCAGCTGCCGCGTTTCCTGGATGCGGCGCGTGATCTCCTCGTCGCCCATCCGGGCAAGGATCGCGTCCGCGTCGAGGCCCAGCGTCTCGGCAAGGCGCCGCAGCACCGGCTCGGAGGGGTTCTGCTCCAGCGTCATGAGCGCGTCGTGAACCTGTCCGTAGGCCTCGTCGCCTTCCTCCATCATCGTGGCGATGGCGAAGCGCGAGGAGGTGACCGAGGCCTCGCCGAGGATCGGGAACTCCTTGAGGACGAAGCGGATGTTTCCGTCGCTCTCGATCAGCTCGTTGACCTCGGGGAAGGCCTTGCGGCAGTAGCCGCAGCGATAGTCCGAGAATTCGACGATGGTCACGTCCCCATCCGGATTGCCGCCGACCCAGGAATAGCCGTCGCGGAAGAGCGCGTCGGCGTTGTCGGCCACGAGCTGATCGTCGGCCTGCGCCTGCTGTTCCGCCTGCCGCGCCTCGAGCTGGCTGACCGCCTCCATGATGACCTCGGGATTGTCGAGCAGGTAGGACCGGACCTCGGCCCGGAAGGCCTCGCGCTGCTCCGGCGTCATCTCGGCCGGGTCGAAGTCCTGCGCCATGGCGGCGCCCGCGGCCAGTCCCATCGTCAGGGCAAGTGCGGTGAGGCGGGTCGGTCGGGTAAGCATGTGCTGTTCCTTGTCTTGGGTTGGGGGCGCATCCGTGGCGCCCCGGCGTTATCGTTGCTTCTCGGCGCGCTCGGCCTCGGCCAGCACGTCCTGCGCGCGGCGCCAGGGCGCCGAGCCGCGCGGCAGCAGGCCGATGGCCCGACGGGCGTGGATGGCGGCATCCTCGAGCCTGCCCTGCAGGGCGTAGCGCTGCGCTGTGGCTTCCGATGCCATACCGTTGTTGCCGGTCCTTGCATAGGCGACCGAGAGGTCGCGCAGCAGCCGCGCATCACGCCAGTCGCGGCCGCGCGCCTCCTCGAGGGTCTTCAGAGCGGCGGAATACTGCCCCGCGGCCAGCTGCGCGCGGCCGAGCCCGCCCAGGATCTGCGGATTGCGCGGAGCGAGGCTGCGGGCGTTGGCGTAGACCTTGACCGCGACGTCGGCGCGGCGGGATTCCAGCAGGATCTCGCCCTTGAGGTCGCGGTAGAACGCGTCGCGGGGGCGGGCGGCGATGGCGGCGTCGATGGCGTGCATCGCGCCCGCGAGGTCCGACTGCCGGTGCCGCGCCACCGCCTCGCGCATCTGCGCGATGTCCGGCGTGACGCTGCGGTCGAGCCGGCGCAGCGTCCAGGCCGGGGCGCGCAGGAACGCGGTGAGCTTGCCCTTCGCCCGGCCGAACCAGTAGTCCGCCGTGGCATCGTTGTCCTCCGGCATGCCGGAGGCCGCGACCAGGCCGCGCAAACGGCGCAGGCGGTCGCTGGTCAGGGGATGCGTGCGGACGTAGGCATCCTGGCGGCGCGCGCCCAGAGCCTCCTGTCCGCGGAAGATTTCCTGCACCTCGACGGCCCCGCGCGGGTCGATGCCCGCCCGCGTCAGGTAGCGCACCGACGAGATGTCGGCCGAGCTTTCCTCGGCCCGCGTGTGGCCCATGAAATTGCCCATGATCGAGCTTTGCGTGCCCAGCATCACGCCTGCCACGGCGTCGCCGCGCCCGGTAGCGGCCCCGGTGGCGACGGCGAGCACCGCGCCAAGTGCGGTCGCGGTGCGCGCCGCGCGCATGTTGCCCAGACGCCGCGAGATGTGCCCGCCGGCGATATGCGCGGCCTCGTGGGCGATGACGGCCTGCAGCGCCTTGGCGCTGTCGACCTTCATGATCATGCCGGAATGGATGAAGACGTGCTGCGTGTCGACGATGAAGGCGTTGAGCGAGGTGTCGTCGACCA
This sequence comes from Salipiger mucosus DSM 16094, assembly GCF_000442255.1. GTDB lineage: Bacteria > Pseudomonadota > Alphaproteobacteria > Rhodobacterales > Rhodobacteraceae > Salipiger > Salipiger mucosus. The sequence goes on from NZ_KE557277.1 coordinate 148,856, forward strand.
CCAGGATGCGCACCGATCCGGGGTTCAGGCCTGCCGCGCGCAGCACCGGTTCGGCCAGCTGGCCAAGCGCATGCTCGATGCCCGCGTCCCGCAACAGCGTGACGGCGCGGGCCGGGGTGACGAACAAAAAGGCAGCGGCCAGGAGAGCGGCCAAAAGCCGGGCGGCGAACATTGACCCTCCTCAGTCTGCCCCGTAAGCCCCTAGGCTTAGCCACCATGGGAGAGCCGTATGCGAAACTCAAGCCGGGGCGAAGTCGATCCCTTCATTGTGATGGATGTGATGGAGGCCGCGCGGCTGGCCGAGGAAGAAGGGCGTCACATCGTCCACATGGAAGTGGGACAGCCGGCAACATCGGCCCCCCTCTCGGCCCGGCGCTCGCTGATGACCGCGATGGAGAACGACGCACTGGGCTACACGGTCGCGCTGGGGATCCCGGCGCTCCGCGAGCGCATCGCGCAGCACTACGGCGAATGGTACGACATCGACCTCGACCCCGGGCGGGTGATGGTCACGCAGGGCTCGACCGGGGCCTTCATCCTGGCCTTCACGGCGCTGCTGGACGCGGGGCAGACCATGGCGCTGGGGGCGCCGGGCTATCCGTCCTACCGCCAGATCCTCAAGGCACTGGACATCAAGGCGGCCGAAATACCGACCAGCGAGAAGAACGGCTACCAGCTGGTGCCAGATGACCTGAAGGGCGTGGACTACGACGGCATGCTGATCGCCTCGCCGGCCAATCCGACCGGCACGATGCTGGGGAAGGACGGCCTCGGCGCGCTGATCGGTGACGCGCAGGAGCGCGGCGCGGCCTTCATCTCGGACGAGATCTACCACGGCATCGAGTACGAGAAACGCGCGGTCAGCGCGCTCGAGATTTCGGACGATGTCTGCGTTATCAACTCGTTTTCCAAGTATTTCTCGATGACCGGCTGGCGCGTGGGCTGGATGGTCGTACCCGATGCGCAGGTCCGCCAGCTTGAGCGTCTCGCGCAGAACCTCTTCATCTGCGCACCGCACGCGGCGCAGATCACCGCGCTGGCGGCGATGGACGCGCGCGAGGAACTCGACGCCAACGTCGAGGTCTACCGCCGCAACCGCGAGCTGATGCTGGCGGGCCTGCCGGAAGCCGGTTTCGACCGCATCGCGCCGCCGGACGGCGCGTTTTACGTCTATGCCGACGTGAGCGATATCACCGATGACAGCCGCGCCTTCGCGCGCCGGATCCTCGACGAGGCGGGGGTCGCCGTGACGCCCGGGCTGGACTTCGACCCGGGCCGCGGCTCGCAGACGCTGCGGTTCTCCTACGCCACCTCGACCGAGGACATCGAACTGGGGCTCGAGCGGCTCAAGACCTTCATGGCGCGGCGCTGAGGCGCCGGGCCGTCGCTGCCGCAGGGCAGGCGGCTGGTGCATGGCAAGGGCCCGCATGCTAGCGTGCCTCAAAACAACGACTCGCGTGGCAGGCGCATGAGCAGGCTCATTCATTGGATCGCGGCGGCGTGGCTCGCCGCTACGGCCGTTTCCGCGCAGGAAATGGGCGGCCTCGCGCGCCTGGTCGACGGCGAGCTGCGCGATGCGGGCGAGGGGGCCGAGCTGTCGCTCTCGCTCAGCCAGGGGGTGCCGTGGCGCGCCTACACGCTGACCGAGCCCGCGCGCCTGGTGGTCGATTTCCGCGAAGTGGACTGGGACGGTGCCGATCCCGACGCGATGGACCTGGCCGAGGGGGTCTCGGCGCTGCGCGTGGGCGCCTTCCGCGAGGGCTGGTCGCGGCTGGTGGCGGAACTCGCCCGGCCGATGGTCATCGACGAGGCGGGTATGCGCGTCGACGAGGCCTCGGGCGGTGCGGCGTTGCACATGCGTCTTGCAACGGCGGACCCGCAGGAGATGGCCCGCCGCTCGGGCGCGCCACGCGATCCGGGCTGGGATCTGCCCGCGCCGAAACTCAGCGCCGCCGACACGGCGCGCGACCCGGCGGCACCGCTGAAGATCATGCTCGACCCCGGCCACGGCGGCATCGACCCGGGCGCACAGCGCGAGGGGGTCCGCGAGAGCGACATCATGCTGACCCTCGCACGCGAACTGCGCGACGTGCTGCGCCGGGCCGGCTACGACGTGACGCTGAGCCGCGACGCCGACGTCTTCGTCTCCCTGGAGGCGCGCGTGGCCCGCGCGCACGAGGCCGGGGCAGACCTCTTCGTCTCGCTGCATGCCGATGCGATCGAGGAGGGGGCCGCGCACGGCGCCACGGTCTACACGCTGGCCGAAGAGGCGAGCGACGCGGCCTCGGCGGCACTGGCCGAGCGGCACGACCGCGACCAGATCCTCGCGGGGCTGGACCTGAGCGCGACCGACGACCGGGTGGCAGACGTGCTGCTGGACCTCGCAAGGCTCGACAACGCCCCGCGCAGCCGCGCGCTGGCGCGCGAGCTGGTCGGCGGTATCCGAAACGCGGTGGGCACGGTGCACAAGCGCCCGCTGCGCCACGCGGGCTTTTCCGTGCTCAAGGCCGCCGACATCCCCTCGGTGCTGATCGAGGTCGGCTTCCTGTCGACCGAACGCGACCTGGAGCTTCTCCAGGACGCCGCATGGCGCGCCAGCATGGCCGCAGGTATCCGCGACGGGATCGCGGCCTGGGCGCTGGAGGATGCGGCACTCGCCCGGTTGCGGCGGCAGTAGCCCGCCGCCTCACGGGGGCTTGTGTTTTGACCCGTGCCCACGCGCGGTATATGGGGGAGGCCAACCTCAAGGGACGTCCATCGTGACTCGGTTCATTCTTTCCTTCTTCGGAGCCATCTTCAGCGTCGCCACGCTGGGGGTCATGATGGTCGCGCTGAGCATCGGCGCGGTCTTCTGGATCTATGGCCGCGACCTGCCGAGCCACGAGAGCCTTGCGCAGTACACGCCGCCGACGATCAGCCGCATCTACAGCCAGGAAGGCCGGATCATCGACGAGTTCGCGCAGGAGCGCCGTCTCTTCACGCCGGCGGACCAGATCCCCGACCTCGTGAAGCAGGCCTTCATCTCGGCCGAGGACAAGAACTTCTACCAGCACCAGGGCTACGATCTGCGCGGCATCGCCGCCGCCGGCTTCGAGGCCGTCCGCTCGCGCGGACAGAACGTGCGCGGTGCCTCGACCATCACGCAGCAGGTGATGAAGAACTTCCTGCTCTCGGGCGACCGCCGGGCCGAGCGCAAGATCAAGGAAATCATCCTCGCCTCGCGCCTTGAGGAGACGCTGTCGAAGGACAAGATCCTCGAGCTCTACCTCAACGAGATCTTCCTCGGGCAGAACTCCTACGGCGTCACCGCCGCCGCGCAGGTCTATTTCAACAAGACGCTCACGGAGCTTGCCCCGCACGAGGCGGCCTTCCTCGCCTCGATGCCCAAGGCGCCCTCCGACTTCCACCCGGTGCGCAACGCCGACCGCCTTCTGGCGCGGCGCAACTACGTGCTGCGCGAGATGGAAGAGAACGGCTACATCGACGAGGCGACCTTCAAGCAGGAGCTCTCGCAGCCGCTGCGCTCGGTGCAGGGGGGCGACTTCGAGCCCTACCAGAACTCGCTGCCGCCGCGTGACTATTTCACCGACGAGATCCGCCGCCAGCTGACGCAGGACTTCGGCGAGGGGGAGTTCTTCTCCGGGGGCCTTTCGGTGCGCGCAACGCTCGACCCCGAGATGCAGGAAGAGGCCGCCGAGAGCCTGCGCATTGCGCTCGAGCAATACGACCGTGGCCTCGGCCGCTGGCACGGCACCGGAAAGTCGATCCCGCAGGAGGCGCTGGTCTCGGAAGAGGCCTGGCGCGAGGCGCTCTCCGACGTGCGCGTGGCGCGCGACGTGATGCTCGAGAGCCAGTGGCGCCCGGCGGTGGTGCTCGAGGTCGGCGACCAGCAGATGCGGTTGGGGATCGAGGGTGTGCCCGTGGACGATCCGCGCGGCAACACCGTGCCGCGCGACGACATCTCCTGGGTGCGCGGCAGCTTCCGCGACAACTTCGAGCCCGGCGACGTCGTGCACGTGCGCGAGATGATCACCGACAGCGACGGCAGCTTCATCCGCTGGACCCTGCGGCAGGTGCCCAAGGTGCAGGGCGGCTTCATGGCGATGGACGTCAACACCGGCCGCGTGCTGGCCATGCAGGGCGGCTTTTCCTACCAGAACTCGGTCTTCAACCGCGCGACCCAGGCGCAGCGCCAGCCGGGCTCGTCCTTCAAGCCCTTCGTCTACGCATCGGCGCTGGATTCGGGGTACGCGCCTTCGACGATCGTCATCGACGCACCGATCGAGATCGACACCCCGCAGGGTGTCTGGCGGCCCAAGAACTCGTCCAACACCTACTACGGCCCGACGCCGCTGCGCACCGGGATCGAGCAGTCGCGGAACCTCATGACGATCCGCCTCGCGCAGGAGATCGGCATGGACACCGTCGGCCGCTACGCCGAGCGCTTCGGGGTCTACGACAACATGGGCCGGGTGCTGGCCAACGCGCTCGGCGCGGACGAGACGACGCTCTTCAAGATGATCTCGGCCTACGCCATGTTCGCCAACGGGGGCGAGCGGGTCGAGCCCACGCTGGTCGACCGGGTGCAGGACCGTTACGGCCGCACGGTCTACAACCACGAGGCCGAGCGCGGCAACGAGCGGGTCTGCATCAACTGTGACGACCCGAACCTGCCGCCGGGGCAGGGGCCGACGATCCGCAACAACCGCGACCGGATCATGGACGGGGTGACCGCCTACCAGCTCACCTCGATGATGCAGGGCGTGGTGAAGCGCGGCACCGCCTCGGGCGTGGTCGACCTGCCGGTGCCCACGGCGGGCAAGACCGGCACCACCAACGACGCCAAGGATGTCTGGTTCATCGGCTTCACCTCGAACATCGTGGCCGGCTGCTACATCGGCTACGACAATCCGCGCCCGCTGGGCCGCGGCGCCTACGGCGCCTCGATGTGCGGCCCGGTGTTCCAGCGCTTCATGACCAAGGCGGTGCAGAAGTTCGGCGGCGGGCCCTTCAAGGTGCCCGAGGCCTGCCAGTTCATCAAGATCGACCGCTTCACCGGCGCGCGCCTGTCCGACAGTGCCTCGGGGCCCAACGTGGTGTCGGAATGCTTCCGCCTCGGCGAGGAGCCCATGTTCGGCGTGCAGCTCGACGGCGGCTGGGCGATGTCGGGCAACTTCGACGTGATCCAGCCGGACGGCTCGACACGCTCGCGTGAGGTCACCACCTCTACGGGGCGCAAGGCCACTGTGGGGCCGAAGGCGAGCTTCGGTACGCTCAGCTCGGGCGGCTTGTACTGATCGCGCGGGCGGAGGGGCTCTGCCCCTCTGCGGCTGCGCCGCATTCACCCCGGGATATTTGTGGCCAGAAGATGCTTGGTGGCACGGGCTCTGCCTGCCGTCACGCATTGCGTTGTTGCGCGGAGCATGCCTGCTGGGGTGATGCGCGGTGTCGTCCCCGGAAACGCTTGCCATTTCCCGCTGACGCGTTTTCCTGGGGCAATGGTCAAGCTGGTTCTCTTGCACAAGGCCGACTCGATCTACGAGGATGAGCCTGACGTCGTTTACGATTTTCCGCGCTCCTACCTGAAGGCGGTCCGCGAGGGCGTCGGTGACTGGGCGATCTACTACGAGCCCGTGAAGGCCGGCCCGCGCGGCTATTTCGCGGTGGCGAAGATCGAGAGCGTGGAAGCCAAGCCCGGCGAGGAGGGGCGGTTCCTGGCCATGATCGAGCCGGGAAGTTTCCTGCCGTTCGACAGCGAGGTGCCGCGCCTCCTGGAGGGGCGGCCGCTGGAATCGGCTTTGAGCGAGACGGATGGCACACCGAAGACCGGCGGTGCGGTTCAGCGCGCCGTGCGGCGGCTGCCCGAAGCGGAGTTCGCCCGCATCGTCGGACTGGGCCTGCCGCAGGACCTCGAGCGGCGCGAGGCGACGCGCCATGATCCCACCGCATCGGAGTTCGACGACGAGGGGGTGCCCTTCGAGCGGCCGGTGCTCGAACGGCTCACCCGGCGCCCCTATCGCGACGTGGCCTTTCGCCGGAAGGTACGAGGCCTATGACTACCGCTGTGCCATGTCGGGGCTGCGGTTGCGCAACGGGGGCGGACGCCCGGAGGTCCAGGCGGCACATATCAAGCCGGTGGAGCAAAAGGGCAGCGACTCGGTGCGTAACGGCCTGGCGCTTTCGGGGACCCTGCACTGGATGTTCGATCGGGGCCTGATCTCTGTCGCCGAGGATTGCGAGACCATCCTCGTGTCGCGCAACAAGGTGCTGGGGGAGGTGGTCGACAGGTTGCTCCGGCCGAACCAGCGGCTCTGCCTGCCGCGCGATCCGCGCGACGCGCCGCACCCGGAGAACTTGCGCTGGCATCGCGAGAACGTCTTTGGCCGGGTGCTGACGGACGAGCAAGCTCCCTGGGAGTAGGAGCCGCGGCGGCGCCTCGGTGCGGGCGCGCTTGAAGGGGCGCCGGTGCTGGTTTATGTCCCTCTGACCGACGACCAGACCCCAGGACACTGCCATGCGCGCCGAGACCCAGAACACCGTCGAGAAGATCGAGAAATCGCTGGACCTGCTGGGTCAGCGGCTCGACTGGGAGACGGCGCCGCACCGGCTCGAGGAGTTCAACGCCCGTGTCGAGGACCCCAACCTCTGGGACGACCCGCAGGCGGCGCAGAAGCTCATGCGCGACCGGCAGCAGCTGGTCGATGCCATGGAGACTTACACCTCCATCAAGCAGGAGATGTCCGACCAGGTCGAGCTGATCGAGCTGGGCGAGATGGAGGAAGACGAGGAGGTCGTCTCGGAAGCGGAGAGCGCGCTGAAGGCGTTACAGGAGACCGCGGCCAAGAAGGAGCTCGAGGCGCTGCTCGATGGCGAGGCGGACGGCAACGACACCTTCCTCGAGATCAACGCGGGCGCCGGTGGCACCGAGGCCTGCGACTGGGCCGCGATGCTGCAGCGGATGTACGTCCGCTGGGCGGAAAAGCGCGGCTACGAGGTCGAACTGCAGTCGGAGGAGGCGGGCGCCGAGGCGGGCATCAAGTCGGTGGCCTACAAGATTTCCGGCCCCAACGCCTACGGTTGGCTGAAGTCCGAGAGCGGCGTGCACCGGCTGGTGCGGATCTCGCCTTTCGGGAAGGGCACGCGCGAGACCTCCTTCGCCTCGGTCTGGGTCTACCCGGTGGTGGACGACAACATCGAGATCGAGGTCAACCCGGCCGACATCCGGGTCGACACCTACCGGTCCTCGGGCGCGGGCGGCCAGCACGTGAACACCACCGACTCGGCGGTGCGGATCACCCACGTGCCCACCGGCATCGTCGTGACCAGCTCGGAGAAGTCGCAGCACCAGAACCGCGACATCGCCATGAAGGCGCTGAAATCGCGGCTCTACCAGCAGGAACTCGACAAGCGGCACGCCGCCATCAACGAGGCGCACGAGGCCAAGGGCAGCGCCGGCTGGGGCAACCAGATCCGGTCCTACGTGCTGCAGCCCTACCAGATGGTGAAGGACCTGCGCACCGCGCACGAGACCTCGGACACGCAGGGCGTGCTGGATGGCGATCTCGATCCTTTCATGGCGGCGACGCTCGCGCAGCAGGCCACGGGCAAGTCCCGCGCCGACGCCCGCGACGACGACTGATCCGGGCCGCCCGGCCGCCCGGGACTTGCCAGCCCCCCGCATTCCGGGGATAGGATATGTTCCGGGCAGGCAGAGGGGAGGCCGGGTCATGCCGGAGACGCCGCAACTGGGGGTACCCGCACTGCGGGATGTCGATCTCGCGATCATGAAGGAAGCGCTGCGCCGAGGGCTGGCCGACTGGCGCCGCACGCCGGGGTACGCGCTGGTCTTCGCCGGGGTCTACGTCGCGGCCGGCCTGCTGATGACCTGGATCACCCTCGCGACGGGCCAGAGCTACTGGCTGGTTCTCGCGGCGATCGGCTTTCCGCTGATCGGCCCCTTCGCCGCCGTCGGGTTCTATGATCTCAGCCGGCGTCTGGAATACGGCCGACCACTGGACTGGATGCAGGTCTTCTCGGTGATCCTGCGGCAGTCGCGGCGGCAGCTTCCGTCGATCTGCGCGGTGATCGTGATCGTCTTCCTGTTCTGGTTCTTCATAGCGCACATGATCTTTGCCCTGTTCCTGGGGCTGGCCCCGATGACCAACGTCTCGTCCAGCTTCGAGGTCTACCTCACGCCGAACGGGCTGGCGATGCTGGGCATGGGCACGCTGGTCGGGGCGGGCTTCGCGACGCTGCTCTACATGATCACGGTGCTGGCGCTGCCACTGCTGCTGGACCGCGAGGTGGATTTCGTGACCGCGATGATCACCTCGTTCCAGTACGTGGCGGCTCACCCGCTGCCGATGCTGGGCTGGGGCGCTTTCATCGCGGTGGCGACGCTCGTTTCGATGCTGCCGGCCTTTCTGGGGCTCTTCGTGACCCTGCCGGTGCTGGGGCATGCGACGTGGCACCTCTACGACCTGCTTTCACGGCCCGCGGGCGCCGACCGCGTGCCACAGCCGGCGGCAGCTCAGAAGGTCTGAAGCGAAGCATCGCTCACTGGCCCGTTCAGGCGAAAGGCTGGTCGAGACGCAATTGCTGACGGTGGAAGGGCACGAGCTCTTCGGCGGCGCGAAAGCCGCTCGTGCGCGCAGCGGCGAGAACGCGCCCGGTGTCGTGCCCGAGATGCTCGAAGACCATACGTGTCGCCCGGCGCCCGGTGATGCCTTCCGGGGCAGTGCGCACGCTGTACCCGGCGAAAAAGTGGTTCGAGAGAGTCGAGACTCTCGAGAGGTAGTTGAAGGAGGTCGTGGCGGACTCGCGCCGGCTGACCAGGGCCGCGATGCCTTCGGCCTGGGGCAGAACCACGCCGCGGTATTCCCGGTTGCGCGCATTGGCCGGCATGTCGAGGTGGGCCATGGACTCCTTCGGTTCGAGCCCGCGCAGGAACGTTCGCCCGCCGTCGCGAGTGACAAGCGCGAGACCCACCACGAAGCGGGTTTCGTCGGTAAAGGAGCCGCGAGAGAAGCGGTAGAAGCCGGAAGGAAAATCCTCTTCCGACAGCTCCGTGAGGCTGGGGCCGAGGAAATCGGCGACGTATGGATGCGTCAGCAGGCTGCCCGGCTTGTTGCGGAGATCCTCGACCGGTTCGAGCAGGATGCGCGCATCGACACCGAAGAAAGCGCAGATGCGATGCAGGATGTCGGGCCGGGGAAAGCTCTCGCTCGCGAGGTAGCGGTTGAACTGTGTCCGGTTGATGCCGAGGTCGCGGCAAAGCGCCGAGATCGACACGGCGCTTTGCGAAAGTTGTCGCAGGTTGGCACCGAAGATGCCCCGCAGCTCGGCCGGGTTCGGCTGTGTCTTGCTGCGCTGTCCTGATTGCCTTCGCTGGACCTCGGCTGGCTGTGGCATGGTCTTCATTCGTTCGTTCCGTGCTGTTGAGTCGAACCGACTATGCGGTCTCTTGCGCCTGTCTTCCCCGAGTTGACGCCAGTTAGCATCAGACTTGCTGCGAAGTAGCGACAATTTTGGGCGCATCCGACACAAAACGCAAGCGCCGGAGGCGGTTGCATGGATCGGCCTTGACGCCAAAATGCGTCAAGCTCAGCCAAAGGGAGTGGCGAGGGGGAATACCGATGGCGCGGAAGATGTACGGCGTCGTCCTCTGGATCGACCGGATGGCGCCGAAGGCGGTCATCTGGTGCGAGGATCAGGGCGACCTGGCGCTTTGCGAGGAGGAGGATCTGGCGGGACCTGCGGAGGCCCTTCCGGAAGCCGGCGACCTCGTGGCCTTCGACGTGTCTCAGGAGGCAGGGCTACGGCGCGCTCGCAACCCCGAGCCGCTGATCGCGCGGCGGTTCGACGGTCTTGGCGCTGCACGCCAAGGCTTCCGTCCCGATGCGGTCCGCCCGGCCGCGCAGCCCGCCTGAGCGCGCGCCCGGACGGGCCGGAACAGGCTCAGGTATCGCCGCGCGAGAGGGCGGCGACGCCGGTGCGCGCCACCTGGATGAGCCCGAGCGGGCGCATCAGGTCGGCGAAGGCGTCGATCTTTTCCGGGCTGCCGGTGAGCTGGAAGATGAAGCTCGAGAGCGTGCTGTCGACCACGTTGGCGCGGAAGATGTCGGCGAGGCGCAGCGCCTCGACGCGCTTGTCCCCGGTGCCCGAGACCTTCATCAGCGCCAGTTCCCGCTCGACCGAGCTGCCCTCGGCGGTGAGGTCGTGCACGTCGTGAACCGGCACGATGCGGCCCAGCTGCGCCTTGATCTGCTCGATCACCTGCGGCGTGCCGGTGGTCACGATGGTGATGCGCGACAGGTGCCCCTCGGGGTCGACCTCGGCCACGGTGAGGCTGTCGATGTTGTAGCCGCGGCCCGAGAAGAGGCCGATGACCCGGGCCAGCACGCCGGGTTCGTTCTCCACCAGCACGGTGATCGTGTGGGTTTCCTGCACGTCCGAGAAGGTGGGGCGGAGGTTGTAGGCCGAATGCTTGCTCGAGCCCTTCTTGATCTGTAGCGCCGACATCGGCTGTCCTTTCCGGTGGGATGCGCGGAATTTCCGGGCGAAAATTCCGCGCAGGAAGTTGGAGGCGAGGGCCGCAGAATTCTCTTGCGAGAATTCTGCGCGCGCCATCTCAGACGAGCACCGCGCCCTTGCCGGCGATGGCGTCGGTGGCCTTGGCGTCGCCCAGCAGCATCTTGTTGTGCGGCTCGCCCGACGGGATCATCGGGAAGCAGTTCTCGTGCTTCTCGACGAGGCAGTCGAAGATCACCGGGCCGTCGTGCTCGATCATCTCCATGATCGCGTCGTCCAAGTCCGCCGGGTCCTTGCAGATGATGCCCTTGGCGCCGAAGGCCTCGGCCAGCTTCACGAAGTCGGGCAGGGCCTCGGACCAGGAGTGCGAGTAGCGCTCGCCGTGCAGCAGCTGCTGCCACTGGCGCACCATGCCCAGCCGCTCGTTGTTGAGGATGAACTGCTTGACCGGCAGGCGGAACTGCACCGCGGTGCCCATCTCCTGCATGTTCATGAGCCAGCTCGCCTCGCCTGCGACGTTGATGACCAGCGAGTCCGGGTGCGCCACCTGCACGCCGATCGAGGCCGGGAAGCCGTAGCCCATGGTGCCGAGGCCACCGGAGGTCATCCAACGGTTGGGATCCTCGAAACCGAGGTACTGCGCGGCCCACATCTGGTGCTGACCGACTTCGGTGGTGATGTAGCGGTCGTGCCCCTTGGTCAGGGCCTCGAGCCGCTGCAGCGCGTGCTGCGGCTTGATCGTGGTCTCGGAGGGCTTGAAGCTCAGGCAGTCCTTCTGGCGCCACTCCTCGATCTGGCGCCACCACTTGGCCAGCCCCTCGCGGTTGACCTTGCGGCCGCGCGCCTTCCAGACCTTGAGCACGTCCTCGAGCACGTGGCCAACGTCGCCCACGATGGGGTAGTCGGTCTTGATCACCTTGTTGATCGAGCTCGGGTCGATGTCGATATGCGCCTTCTTCGACTTCGGCGAGAAGGCATCGAGCCGGCCGGTGATCCGGTCGTCGAAGCGCGCGCCGATGTTGATCATCAGGTCGCAGCCATGCATCGCGAGGTTGGCCTCGTAGAGCCCGTGCATCCCCAGCATGCCCAGCCAGTTCTTTCCCGAGGCCGGGTAGGCGCCGAGGCCCATGAGCGTCGAGGTGATCGGCACGCCCGTGGCCTCGACCAGCTCGCGCAGGAGCTGGCTGGCGGCGGGGCCCGAGTTGATCACGCCGCCGCCGGTATAGAACACCGGGCGCTCGGCGGTCTCGATGGCCTCGACCAGCTGGGTGATCGTCTCCATGTCGCCCTTGACCTGCGGCTGGTAGTGACCCAGCGGCGCCTTGGGCTTGGGCGTGTAGGCCGCCGAGGCGAACTGCACGTCCTTGGGAATGTCGACGAGCACCGGGCCGGGACGGCCGGCGGTGGCGACATGGAAGGCCTGGTGGATCGTGGTCGCAAGCTTCTCGGTGTCCTTCACCAGCCAGTTGTGCTTGGTGCAGGGACGGGTGATGCCGACTGTATCGGCCTCCTGGAAGGCGTCCGAGCCGATCATGAAGGTCGGGACCTGTCCCGAGAGGACGATGATCGGGATCGAGTCCATCAGCGCATCCGTCAGCCCGGTGACCGCGTTGGTCGCGCCGGGCCCCGAGGTCACGAGCGCGACGCCCGGCTTGCCGGTGGCGCGGGCATAGCCCTCGGCCGCATGGATCGCGCCCTGTTCGTGGCGCACCAGGATGTGGCGGATGTCGTTCTGCTGAAAGACCTCGTCGTAAATCGGTAGCACGGCGCCGCCGGGGTAGCCGAATACCGTGTCCACACCCTGGTCTCTCAGGGCCTGAACCACCATCTTCGCGCCTGTCATCTGACGTGTCATGCCGTGTCTCCGTTTACGACGTCCGTGTTTCGCGTTGCGCACAAAAAAGCCCCCGAGCTGGTCGGGGGCGCATGGGGTACCGTTATGGTGTCCGGTCTACCGGCCCATGCGCCAAGGTCCTACGATCAGTACAATGCGTGCCACCTGAGGGACTCCTTCGTCTGCGGGGCGGACATTATGACGGCGCCGCCGGGGCGTCAACCTCGCTTGGCCGGAAAAAGCTCCGGAAACCGGGCAAAATCTTTCCGAAAGTTGCTTCCGGCCGCCTCGGGCTGACATTTTCGGAAAGTTGAGTGCTCGTCGTGGGCAGGATCACGCTGTCGCGCGCGACTTCGTGACTTGCGTGAAACATGGCCTCGCGGCAATCTGAACCCGACGGTTCACTTCGGGACAGGAGGACGACATGCCCATTCGCAGACGCAGGACCGGCTTCGGGCTGCCCAAGGCGGCCATCCTCGTGGCGGCCATGGCCGCGGTGCACCTTCTGGGGGCCTGGCAGGCGGCGCATGACTCGGCGTCGGCGCAGGATGCCGCGCCGCAGGTTGTCCCGGCGTCGGCCTCGCAGGAGCATGGCGCGGTGGAGACCGGCTCGCTCATCTGACGGGCGACAGCGGCAATGCGCGCCGGAGGGCCGGGCATTTCCCGCCGACCACAGCTCGCAATCGTGTAGACTTGTCGCAACGGCATGGCAGACGGAGGACCGCGCGTGGTCATTGAGTTCTGGTTTTCCATCGGCAGCACCTACAGCTACCTGACAGTCATGCGTATCGAGGACGTGGCGCAGGAAGCCGGCGCCGAGGTGCGCTGGCGGCCCTTCGACGTGCGGCACGTCATGGTCACGCAGAACAACGTGCCCTTCAAGGACAAGCCCGTGAAGGCCGCCTACATGTGGCGCGACATCGAACGCCGCGCGCCGCGCTACGGTTTGTCGCCGCGACTTCCGGCGCCCTATCCACTGGCGGAGCTGGTCTTCGCGAACCGGGTCGCGACGCTCGGCGCGCAGCAGGGATGGGTCGCGGACTACACCCGCGCCACCTACCGTCGCTGGTTCGAGGCGGGGCAGCCCGCGGGCGAGGAGCCGAACCTGTCCGAGAGCCTGGCCGAGATCGGGCTCGACCCGGAAACGGTGATCCGCGAGGCGGGCACACCGGACATCGAGGCGCGCCTGCAAGAGGCGACCGCCGAGGCAATGGACCTCGGCGTCTTTGGCGCGCCGAGCTTTGTCGTCGGGGAGGAGGTTTTCTGGGGCGACGACCGGCTGGAGGATGCGCTGGACTGGGCGCGCCGGGGCCGCCTGGACCAAGCACGCCACGGCGGAGGCGCGAGGCCGCCTGGCCTCAGCCGTTGACGCCGGTGCCCTGAAGCACGCCGTGTTCCAGCGCGTAGCGCGTCAGCCCGGCGGTCGAGCTGATGCCCAGCTTTCGCTTGATGTTCTTGCGGTGCGTCTCGACCGTGCGCACCGAGATGTCGAGCGCCTGCGCCACCGCCTTGTTCGATTTGCCCTGGGCCAGCTGCAGCAGGATCGTCTGTTCGCGGTTGGTGAGCTGCTCGCGGCCGCCCGAGAGCACGGGCTGGAGCGCGCCCTCGGCGCCGGTGCAAAGGTAGCGCTCGCCCGCCATGACGCTGTCGATGGCGCGCTTGATCTCGTCGGTGGGCACGTCCTTGAGCACGTAGCCGCAGGCGCCGTGGCTGAGCGCGTTGGCGACGTATTCCGGCGAGTCGTGCATCGACAGCACCAGCACCCGCGTGGCCGGGCGGCGTTCGCGGATCATCTCGGTTGCCGAGAGACCGCCCAGCCCGGGCATGTTCAGATCCATCAGCACCACGTCGGGTGCCAGTTCATCGAGCCGGTCGATGATCGCCTGACCGTCCGAGAGCGTCGCCAGCACGTCGAGATCCGGATAGCCCTCGAGGATCGCCTCGATGCCCTCGGCGACGAGTGGGTGGTCGTCGACGACGACGACGCGAGTGGGGGCAGGGTGATCGCTCATGCCTGGGCCTTCGATATCGGTTCGCCGCGCCGCTCCGGCGGCAGCAGGTGCGAAAGCGGGATCTGCGCCTCGATAACGGTGCCCGCGCGCGACGACAAGATCCGCAGCGTGCCGCCGAGCTGTTCCATGCGCTCCTGCATGTTTCGCAGGCCGATGCCCGGACCCGGCGCACCTCCGCCGGCGCTGCGTGCCAGGCCGCAGCCGTTGTCCGAGATCCGCAGGGTCGCGCCCTTCCGGTGCCCGCGCAGGTCGATCTCGACCCGGCTGGCGCCGGAATGCCGCTCGACGTTGGTGAGGGCCTCCTGCGCGATGCGGTAGAGCGCGATGCGCCCCTCCTGGTCCAGCCGGTTGCGGAAGACCACGGTTTCGAAGGCCACCTCGATCCCGGTGCGGGCGCGGAAATCGTCGGTCAGCGCCTTGAGCGCGGGGCCGAGCCCGAGGTCGTCCAGCACGCCCGGTCGCAGGTCGCGGCTGATGCGGCGCACCTCCTGGATCGCGCCCGAGAGGTTCTCGAGCCCGCGGTCCAGCGTCTCGACCGAGCGTGGATCGCCGCGCGTGACGCGGCGGCGCGCGATGTCGAGCGCGTATTTCACGCCCACGAGGATCTGGCTGATGCCGTCGTGCAGCTCGCGCGCGACGCGGCCGCGTTCCTCTTCCTGCGCGTCGAAGACGCGCTGCGTCAGTTCCTTGAGCTTGGCGTCGGCCAGCCGCCGCTCGCGGATGTTGAGGAACAGCCCCGAGAGGAAGACGCTCAGCAGCGCCACGAGGGTGATGGCCCCGATGTAGACAAACGTGCGCCGGATGCGGGACTGCACTTCGGCGCGGCTGGTGGCCACCGTGTCGAGAATGTCGTCGATGAAGACGCCTGTGCCCACCGCCCACTGCCAGTCCTGGAAGCCCAGCACGAAGGTGATCATCCGCGCCTCCTCGCCGGTCGAGGGCTTGGGCCAGAGGTAGGAATGATAGCCCGACCCCTGCCGCGCGATCTCGATCAGGCGGTCGGTGATCGGCGTGCCCTCGCTGTCGGTCATGCCCGACATGTCCTGGTTGATGAGTTCGGTGCGCCGCGGCGAGACGAGGTTGGTGCCGTCGTATTCGTAGACAAAGAAAGACCCGTCGTCGCCGTAGATCATCGCCGCAAGGATCTGGGCGACGCGGGTCTTGGCCTGCTCGTCGTCGGGTGCCGCGCCGCCGTAGATGAAGTAGAAGCCGTTGCGCGCCTGGGTGACGTAGTTTCGCAGCTCCTGCTTCTTGGCCGCGATCAGCTCGCGCTCCAGCCCCTCGATCTCGCGTTCGGCAAGGGCGCGCGACTGGTGCGCGACCAGAACCGCGATCGCGGCGGCCGACAGCACGAGCGGCAGAGCGGCCAGAAGGAACATCTTCTGCCCGTAACTCGGTCGCCATCTGTTCAGCCAGTCGCGCATGCCCCGGAATAGGCCGCGAATCGTGCCGAGGCAAAGCCGAATGCGCCGGCCAAGGGGCGCTGCGGGCAGGCGACGCTGCGGAAACCCGGTGAAAAAGACCCTGATTTCCGTAACTCTGGGTATTCCGTCCCGGCACGCCCGGCACTACGCTGCCGGCACTCAAACGATCCGTGCGGGCTCTGAGGAGACGCTCGCACAATAACACCTAAGGGGAGGATTTTTATGGATCGTCGTTCCTTTTTGAGGGCGTCCACCGCAGGTGGTGCCGCCGCGGCCGCATCCGCTCTGGCCGCTCCGGCCTACGCGCAAGGCCGCCGCACGCTGACGCTCGTCACGACCTGGGGCCGCGGCCTCGCCGGCGTGCATGACAGCGCCCAGTATTGCGCCGACCAGATCACTGCTGCCACCGACGGCCAGTTGACTGTCGAGCTCAAGGCGGCGGGCGAACTCGTGGGCGCCTTCGAAGTCTTCGACGCCGTCTCGGCCGGCCAGGCCGACATGTACCACGGCGTGGACTACTACTTCCTCGGCCAGCACCCGGCGCTGAGCTTCTTCAGCCAGGTGCCCTTCGGCATGAACTTCATGGAATACGCCAACTGGTATTACCACGACGGCGGCATGGAGCTGGCAGACGAACTCTACTCGATCTTCGGCCTCAAGGCTTTCCCCTCGGGCAACACCGGCCCGCAGTCGGGCGGCTGGTTCGCAAGCGAGATCACCTCGCCCGAGGACTTCCAGGGCCTCAAGTTCCGCATGCCGGGGCAGGGTGGCCAGGTGCTGGGCAAGCTGGGCGCATCGGTTCAGAACCTGCCGGGCGCAGAGGTCTACCAGGCGCTGTCCTCCGGCGCGATCGACGGCACCGAGTGGATCGGTCCCTGGGCGGACGAGAAGGCCGGCTTCCAAGAGATCACCAAGACCTACTACACCGCCGGCTTCCACGAGCCCGGGCCGAACCTGAACCTAACCATGAACCTCGAGGTCTACGAGAGCCTGACGCCCGCGCAGCAGGAAATCGTGGCGCAGGTGTCGCGCGCCTCGAACATCTGGACGATGTCGCTGTTCATGGCGAACAACTCGTCGGCGCTTCAGCGCCTGCAGTCGGGCGGCGTTCAGCTGGCCGAGTTCCCCGACAGCGTCTGGGACGCCTTCGGCGCCGCGGCGCAGGAAGTCGTGCAGGAGCCGATGGACGACGACATCTACAAGCGCTGCTACGACAGCTACATGGAATCGCTGCGGTCGTCGGCCCAGTGGATCAGCCGTTCCGAGGGCGCCTTCTCGGCGCAGCGGAACCGCGTCATGGGCATCTGATCCGGCGAAAACAGCAACTTGCAGCGCCCCCGCGACCCGCGGGGGCGTCTGCCTTGAAGGGGGTCGTCCGCAGCGGGGCGGGTCGTGACGCCGCGGTCGACAGGACAGGACGAGGGTTCGGGCCATGGAACAAGAGGCTGCCACGGGCGGCGTAGCCGGTACGATACTGGACGCCGTGATCGGCTTGATCGGCAACATCTTCATGTCTTTCTACAATCTCGGCTACGCGCTGACCCATCCGGCCAGCTGGCTGAACTGGTCGGATCCCGAGGCGGTCATGCGGTTCGTCTACTACGGCGGATCGGCAGAGCTGTTCTTCGTCGTCCTGACGATCTTCTTGGTGCTCACCGGCATCGGCATGTGGCGTCACAAGATCATGTGGGGCATGGTTCGCGGCCTCGAGGCGCTGCACAACAGCGTCGGCCGCGTCGCGGCCTGGGCCGGCCTGCTCATGGTGCTGCAGCAGGTCGTCATCATCTTCATCCAGCGGATCTTCGCCCGGCCCGACATCGGCCTGGGCTTCGGCATACCGCTCAGCTTCGACGTGAGCTGGTGGTCGGAAGAGCTCAAGCTCTACAACGCCATGGTCGTCGCGCTCTGCCTCGCCTACACCTTCGTGCAGGGTGGGCACGTTCGGGTCGACCTGCTCTATTCGCCCGCACGCTACCGCGTGAAGAAGGCCATCGACATGTTCGGCAGCCTCGTCTTCATGCTTCCGATGGCCACGTTGATGTGGCTCTACTCGTGGTTCTTCCTCTGGCGGCACCTGATCGTGCCCAAGCCCTCGGCCTCGGAAGGACTCGACCGGCTGCTGATGAAGTCGCGGGCACTGCGCTGGAACGTCGAGACCATCGGCTTCAGCCCCAACGGCTTTTCCGCCTACTTCCTGTTCAAGATCCTGATCGTCGTGATGTGCGCCTTCATCTTCCTGCAGGGCGTCACCTTCTTCTGGCGCAGTTACCTCGAATGGAAAGAGGGTGAGGAAAGCGACGGCAAATATCTGGATCACGACCGGGTCGAAGCAGGCGAAGAAGCCTACGACCACGCGGAATTCTGAGAGGGACAGGGTAAATGCTTTTCGGACTCGATGGCGTCGAGATCGGCCTGATCATCGTCTTTCTCACGCTTTTCTCCGCGATCCTTTCGGGCTTTCCGGTGGCCTTTGCCATCGGTGGCGCGGGGGTCATCTCCTTCGGCATCATTGCCGCGCTCGACAGCGCGGGGCTGCTGGTACACCAGGCCATCGACACCACGTCGCAAGCCTATGACGCGCTGATCGCCTCGGGCGTGAAGGCGGACGACATCTCGGTCTTCCGATACCCGGAACTGCCGCGCTACGCGATGCCGGTCTTCGACCGGGGCTGGGAGATGGCGCTCGACCGCAACGTGTCGTTCATCGTCAACCGCGTGAACGAGCGCGTCATCGCGGGGCAGAGCATCGAGACGCTGCTCGCGGTGCTGATGTTCGTGATGATGGGCATCGTGCTCGAGCGGTCCAAGATCGCCAACGATCTGCTGACCACCATGGCGCGGGTCTTCGGCCCGCTGCCGGGCGGTCTCGCGGTGTCGATCGTCGTCGTGGGCGCCTTCCTCGCGGCCTCGACCGGGATCGTCGGCGCGACCGTGGTGACCATGGGTCTGCTGGCCCTGCCCACCATGCTGCGGAACAACTACTCGCCCGAGTTGGCGACGGGCGTGATCGCCGCCTCGGGCACGCTGGGGCAGATCATCCCGCCGTCGATCGTGATCGTTCTGCTGGGCACGCTCGCGGGCGATCTCTATGCCACGTCGCAGGAGGCGCGCGCCCAGGCGGCGGGCTGCACCGACGCGCTCACGCTGCTGGGCGAGCCGGCCGTGGTCTCGGTCGGCACGCTCTTCCAGGCCGCGCTGCTGCCGGGCATCCTGTTGGCGGGTCTCTATGCCGCCTATGCCTTCGGCTACGCGATGTTCAATCCGTCCAAGGCGCCGCCGGTGCAGCTGGGCGGCGACACTGGCGAGGCGGTGACGCGCGGCGAGGCCGTGACCTGGTATCTCTTCGTGCCGGCGCTGATCGTGGCGGGGACCATCGGCCTTGGTCAACTGGGCGTCGTGGGCTCGCAGTCGGTGGATGTCGACCGCTTCTCGGAAGCGGGCGAGGTCGCCAGCCTGCGCACCAACGTCTCCGAAGAGTGCCAGGCCGCGATGATCGACCTGCACGGCCAGTCCGCCTGGGACCAGGCGGTCGAGGAGCAGGCGGCCATCGACGAGGCCGGCGGCTTCGAGCAGGCGGAGGAGCTGAGCGAGGAGCAGATCGCCCAGAACCGCGCCGCCGCCATCGAGAGCGCGGCGCCCATCGGCACCGGCATCGCGGTCATCGCGGTGATCCTCGGGATCGTGCTGGCCATGGCGCGAGGCGTGTCGCCCTCGTCCGAGCCGCTGCCGCTGGTGGTGGGGGCCGCGGGCCTCGTGCTGGGGCTGGCGGTCGACTGGCTGCTCATCGCGCCCGACATGTCGGCGATGTCGACGGTGCTGCTGATGCTGATCCCCTGGGTCATCGCGCTTTGGGGGGCAAAGCACGCCGCGCAGCGGCTGGGCCAGAACGAGCTGATCCGTGTGGTCTTCCCGCCGCTGGTGCTGATCGTGGCGGTGCTGGGCTCGATCCTGGGCGGCATCACCAACCCGACGCCGGCGGCGGCGCTGGGGGCGGCGGGCGCCATCATGCTCGCGGCCTACCGGAAACTCGGCGAGCAGGAGCGCAGCCCGCGCATCATCCTGTGGGCGACCTTCGCGGTGGTCATCATGATCCTCGTGGGCATCAACTTCGACCTGCGGATCACCGGCGAGACGGTCGATGCGGAGACCTGGATCGCCTTCATCGTGGCGCACGCGGCCTATCTCTTCGCCTTCTTCGGGCTGCTCTACGCCTGCTGGATCCTGCTGCGCGCGGGCGTGCTGGGACCGGCGGTGCGCGAGACCGCGAAGGTGACCTCGATGGTCTTCACGATCCTCGTGGCCTCGCAGCTGCTGAACCTCGTGGTGATCTCCTTCGGGGGCGAGCACTACATCCAGCAGTTCCTCATGAGCTTCGATGACGAGCACAAGGTCTTCCTGATCGTCATGCTGGTGCTCTTCATCCTGGGCTTCGTTCTGGATTTTCTCGAGATCATCTACATCGTGGTGCCCATCGTGGGCCCGGTGATCTACGGCGGCTCCTTCGATCCCAAGTGGGTGACGATCATGATCGCGGTGAACCTGCAGACCTCGTTCCTGACCCCGCCTTTCGGCTTCGCGCTGTTCTACCTGCGCGGCGTGGCCCCGGCGAGCGTGACGACGGGACAGATCTATCGCGGGGTGCTTCCCTTCGTGCTGATCCAGGTGGCCGGCCTCGCGCTGCTGTGGTTCGCGCCCGGCATCGTGACCATCGTGCCGGACCTGATCCCGAACTGATCCCTGACCGCCGCCCGCCGGAGCCTCCGGCGGGCGGTGCAGCCATCCGCGCCCGGCGCGGCGCGTTCCCGTGAAAGGACCCGCAAGGGAACCTTCCACCGCTGGAACGCCGTTTCTCCCTCAGCACCCCACGCAGACGGGAGATCCGCAATGCCCTTCGATGACACCTCGAAAACCGCGACGCTTTACCGGATGGTCATGCCCGGCCACCTCTGTCCCTTCGGTCTCAAGACCAAGGATCTGCTCGAACGGGAGGGCTATACCGTCGAGGATCACCCGCTCGAGACGCGTGAGCAGACCGAGGCCTTCATGGACAAGCACGGGGTGAAGACCACGCCGCAGGTCTGGATCGGAACCGAGCGCATCGGCGGTTACGAGGAGGTGCGCGAGTTCTTCGGCAAGCGCGTGAAGGCCAGCGACGAGACCTCCTACCGGCCGGTCGTCGCGATCTTCGGCATCGGCCTGCTCATGGCGCTGGCGGTCAGCTGGGCGGCCGAAGGTGCGCTGCTGACCCTGCGCACCTTCGAATGGTTCATCGCGATCTCGATGACACTGCTCGGCATCCAGAAACTGCAGGACGTCGAGAGCTTTTCGACCATGTTTCTCAACTACGACCTGCTTGCCCGGCGCTGGGTGCGCTACGGCTACATCTATCCCTTCGCCGAGACGCTGGCGGGCGTGCTGATGATTGCCGGGGCGCTGGTCTGGATCTCGGCGCCCGTTGCGCTTTTCATCGGGACCGTGGGGGCGGTGTCGGTCTTCAAGGCGGTCTATATCGACAAGCGCGAACTCAAGTGTGCCTGTGTCGGCGGTGGCAGCAACGTGCCGCTTGGCTTCGTGTCGCTGACCGAGAACCTGATGATGATCGCGATGGGCCTGTGGATGCCGGCCAAGGCCCTGCTGTTCTGAGGCACCTCCGGGGCCTTGCGGCCCCGGGTCAGCTCCGGCTGTCGGGCAGCGAGATGTTGGCCACCTGCTCGGCAATGGGGTCGGTCGAGAGGGGGTGCATCTCCATCTCGTAGTCGCGCGTGTCGTGCATCCGCTCCCAGCGGCCGCGACGATAGACCTCGAGCGCGTCGAACTGCGCCTTGTAGCCCATCTTGGGCGAATTCGGCACCCAGTAGCCCAGGTAGACGTAGGGCAGCCGCGCCTCGCGCGCGATCTCGATGTGATCGAGGATCATCCAGGTGCCCAGGCTCTGGCGGTGCAGCTCGGGGTCGTAGAAGGAATAGACCATCGACACGCCGTCATCGAGCACATCGGTCAGGCAGACCGCCTTGAGATCGCCGCTCTCGCGGTCGGTGTATTCCACCACGCGGCTGCGGATCGGGGTTTCCTCGATCATCGCGGCGAACTCGAAGATGTCCATGTCGGCCATGCCGCCATCGGCGTGCCGCGCGTCGAGATAGCGGCGGAAGAGCGCGAACTGCTCCTCGGTCGCCCAGGGGCTCGAGGCGCGCCGCGCGAGGTGGCCGTTGCGCTTCACGAGGCGCCGCTGGCTCTTGGAGGGCGTGAACCGGTCAACGGCGATGCGGGCCGACAGGCAGGCCGCGCAATCCGAGCAGGACGGCCGGTAGAGCACGTTCTGCGACCGGCGGAAGCCCTGCTTCGAGAGGCTGTCGTTCAGCTTCTCGGCGGTGTCGCCCTGCAGCGCGGTGAAGAGCTTGCGCTCCATCCGGCCGGGCAGGTACGGGCAGGGTTGAGGAGCCGTCACATAGAATTGCGGCGCAAGTGGCAGCGAGTGTCGCATTAGGTTCCCGTCGGCGGCGTTGGCGAACGAAAACGTAGCAACGAAAATTCGCTCCGCCAACCCCCCGGATATGGGGATCGGCGGCCCCGCGCGCGCTCTGCCGCCGCGTCGCGTGCGGCTGCGGTCAGGCGCGCCGGTTGAGCGCGGTGGTGCCCAGCACCAGGTCGGTCAGGCCCTGGCCGCGTTCGGTCACGCACATGCAGACGATCGAGATCAGCTGCAGGGGCATGAAGGCGACGGAGACCGAGTAGCCCAGCGTGTGCAGGAAGGCCTGCATCCCGTCGAGCCGCTGGCCGCGCCAGTCGCGGAACTCGATCGCCATGAGGCGCATGCCCCAGGTGGCCGAGCCGCCGGCAATGGTGATGACCCGGTAGGCGAAGCCGACCACCATCCAGAGCGCGAAGAAAACGAAGGCGCCCAGGAAGGCGGTGAAGACGAGGGCGATCAGCACGAGCACCGCCACGACGAGGGTGTCCACGACCCAGGCGAGGCCGCGCTTGAGCGGCACGCTGTCGTAGAAGCCGCTCTGGCGCTGCGGGTCGGGCAGGTGCGAATAGGCGTCGTCGGGATACATGGACTGGCTCATCACTCGTGGGGGCTGTTGGATCATAGCCCATGGCCCCGGGTCGGGGCCATGGGGGAAGCGCGCTCAGGCGCCTTGGGTTTCGGCTTCGTCCATGTCACGCGGCGCGCGGCTGCGCTCTTCCATGAACTGGTCGAACTCGGCCTTGTCGCGAGCTTCGCGCAGGCGCTGGAGGAAGTCCTCGAAGCTCTTCTGCTCGTCCTCGAGCCGCTTCAGCGTGTCGGCCTTGTAGGCGTCGAAGGCGGCGTTGCCGGTCGGCCGCATGGCGTGGAAGCCGTGTGCATAGGCGTTGCGGTGGCGGGTGCAGGACTTCGAGAACATGCGATTGCTCCAGATCATGTAGGCGAGGAGGGCGAGGCCCACCGGCCAGAAGGCGATGAAGCCGAGAACCATGGCGACGATCCATGCGGGCTTGCCGCGGGCGTCGAGCCACATCTCGGCACGCTTCAGCCAGCCGGGACGGGCGGCGGTATCAAGGTGCGCGGTTGCGGTCATCTGTTGGTGTCCTTTGCTCTCGTGTGTGATGTGAATGCCTTTCACATTACGAGAGATGGGAAGCGGACGGCCGGGCCGCAAGGGGTGATGTGAATGTTTTTTACATTCGATTTCTGTCCGTTTGCGGGACCGCAGCCGTTTGATCATTGACAGCGGCAAGCCTCGGCTTGCAGCCTGACGTTACGGAAAAGGAGAACCCATGATGTTTCAACGAGTAAGATCTTTTGCCGCCTTGTCGGTCATTGCCCTGGGCCTGTCCGCTTGCGTCGAGTCAGAGCCGATGCAGACCGGCGCGACCAACAGCTCTTCGACAATGATGACCCGCGCCGAGACGGTCGCCGGTGGCTCTGTCACGCAGGCTGAACTCGCCTCCGCCTATGCGGAGGGCGAAGACCTCAAGACCGTGGCAGACCAGCCGGCTGGCCAGAATTTCGGCGCCGCGTGCAGGCGGCTGTTCAGCGCGACAAATTCACCGAGCGAACTGAATTCGCTGGAGGCCTCGACCTCGATCACGATGGCGAAGTGTGCTGGCTACATGAGCTGATGGCGGGCGCTGTGCGCCCGTGCGGCAGGGCGGGATGAGCCCGCCACCTGGCGAGAGACCGCCGTGACCCGCGTAGGCCCGTTCCGCGCGGGTCCTTCATTCCGGGCCCGATCGTGGGCGGAGGCGCACGGCCGGGCCGCCCGGCTCGTTCGCCCCGCCTGAGACTATTCCGTGAACCCGGCGACCTGGGCCCCAGTCAGGGCTACCAGAGACGCGGAACTGATCGCGAAGACGTGCCGCGGGGTGCCGGCCGCGGCCCAGACAGTGTCGAACTCGAGGAGCCGCGGATCGAGCCAGGCCCGGATCGGCGAGAGATGCCCCAGCGGCGCGACGCCGCCGATGGCAAAGCCCGTCTGCTCGCGGATCAGCGCGGCGTCCGCCTTGCCCAGCGGCTCTCCGGCACAGTCAGAGGCGAGTGCGTCGCAGACGCGGTTGCCGCCGGCCGTGAGAAAGAGCACCGCGTCGCCGCTGCGCTCGGCGCGGAAGATGATCGACTTGGCAATCTGGTCCACCTCGCAGCCGACGCTGTCGGCGGCCTCCTGCGCGGTCCGGGCCTGGCCCACCTCGCGGATCTCGGGGGTGACCCCCGCCGCCTCCAATGCCGCGCGCACGCGCTTCAGGCTCTTGCTCATGCCGTGTCTCCGGATCGTTCGGCGCGCAGGTAACCCCGGCCTTGAGCGAAGGGCAACCTGTTCGGTTGCACATCCGCCCGCTGCATGGCCATCTGTGCCCATGAATTTTGCATCCCGCATCACCCGGCTGCCCCGTGCCGTCGACCCCGACCTTGGCCGCGAAGCGCGCGATGCCGCGCCCTGGGCCGATGGCGACCTGGCCGAGCTGCTCGTCGGCGCGGGCGGGTCGAGCCCCTACCTCTCCGGGCTCATCCAGAAGGAAGCCGGCTGGCTCGAGGGGGCGCTCGACGATCCCGAAGCCGCTTTCGATGCGCTCTGCGCCGGCCTGCCGGGCGAGGAGGCGGTGGGCGCGGTGCTGAGGCGTGCCAAGCGGCGGGTGGCCCTGCTGGTGGGGCTGGCCGATCTTGCCGGGGTCTGGCCGCTGGAGACCGTGACCGGGCGGCTGACGGACTTTGCCGATACCGCCGTGCGCCACGCGCTCGAGGCCGCCATCGCGCGCGAAGTGGCTCGGGGAAAGCTGCCGGGTGCCACCGAGGACGACATCGCGGGCGCCGGTGGGCTCACCGTGCTGGCCATGGGCAAGATGGGCGCGGGCGAGCTGAACTATTCCTCGGACATCGACCTGATCTGCCTCTTCGACGAGACGCGCTACGACCGCGACGACTACCACGCCGCGCGGTCCTCGCTGGTGCGGGCGACGCGCAACATGGCCGCGACGCTGAGCGATCTCACCGGCGAGGGTTACGTCTTTCGCACTGACCTGCGGCTGCGGCCCGACCCCTCGGTCACGCCGGTCTGCATGGCGATGGAGGCGGCCGAACGCTACTACGAGAGCCTTGGCCGTGCCTGGGAACGCGCGGCCTACATCAAGGCGCGGCCCTGCGCGGGCGACATCGCGGCGGGCGAGCAGTTTCTCGAGACGCTGCGGCCCTTCGTCTGGCGGCGGCACCTCGATTTCGCGGCGATCAAGGACGCCCATGACATGCGCCTTCGTTACCGTGACGCCAAGGGGCTCTCGGGCGAGATCACCCTGCCGGGGCACAACATGAAGCTCGGCCGTGGCGGCATCCGCGAGATTGAGTTCTTCACCCAGACGCGGCAGATCATTGCCGGCGGGCGCGACCCGGACCTGCGGGTGCGCGGCACGGTCGAGGGGCTGAGCGTGCTGGCCGACAAGGGCTGGATCCCGCGCGATGTTGCCGACCGTCTGACCGGGCACTACCGCGCGCACCGCGAGGTCGAGCACCGCGTGCAGATGGTCAACGACGCACAGACCCACCAGTTGCCGGGCTCGGACGAGGGCATGGAGCGCATCGCCGCACTCATGGGGCGCGAGGCCGGGGATCTGCAGGCCGAGATCCGCGAGCGGCTCGAGGACGTGCACGAGCTGACCGAAGGGTTCTTCGCCCCCGATCAGCGCGCCTCGAGCAGCGCGGCGGTGCCCGAGGAGCTCGAATGCAGCCCCCTGGTGGCGCGCTGGCCGAGCTACCCGGCGCTGCGCTCCGGGCGCGCGGTCGAGATCTTCGATCGTCTCAAGCCCGAGATCCTCCGCCGGCTGGGCGAGGCCGCGCGCCCCGAGGAGGCGCTTGCGGCCTTCGACGGCTTTCTCGCCGGGCTGCCGGCGGGGGTGCAGCTTTTCTCGCTCTTCGAGGCCAATCCGCCGCTGGTGGACCTGCTGGTCGACATCGTCACGACCTCGCCCGATCTCGCGCGCCACCTGTCGCGGAACGCGGGTGTCTTCGACGCGGTGATCGGCGGCGATTTCTTCGCCGACTGGCCCGGGCGCGCGGCGCTCCAGGCCGATCTGTCCGAGGCGCTCGACCGCGAGGACGACTACGAGCGCCGGCTCGACATGGCGCGGATCTGGACGCGGGAGTGGCATTTCCGCGTGGGCGTGCACCTTCTGCGCGGCCTGAGCGAGCCCGAGGAGGCCGGGCAGCAATACGCCGATCTGGCCGAGGCGGTGATCGCGGCGGTCTTCCCCGTGGTGCAGGAGGAATTCGCCCGCAAGCATGGCCCGCCGCCGGGGCGCGGCGCGGTTGTCATGGGCATGGGCAGCCTCGGCTCGCGGCGGCTGCATGCGCTCTCGGACCTGGACATGATCGTGATCTACGACCCTGCGGGTGTTGAAAGCTCCGAGGGGCGCCGCCCTCTCGCCGCGCGGACCTACTACGCGCGGCTGACGCAGGCGCTCATCACGGCGATGAGCGCACCGATGGCCGAGGGCAAGCTCTACGAGGTCGATATGCGTCTGCGTCCCTCGGGCAACCAGGGGCCGGTGGCGACCTCCTTTGCCTCTTTCAGCCGCTACCAGCGCGAAGAAGCCTGGGTCTGGGAGCACCTGGCGCTGACCCGCGCGCGGGTGGTTGCGGGGCCTGCGGACCTGGCGGGCGAGGTCGAGGCCTGCCGGGCCGAGGTGCTGGCCATGCCGCAGGACCGCGACCGCGTGCTGGGCGAACTGGCGCGGATGCGAGCGCGGATCGCCGCGGCCAAGGGGCCGGGCGGGCTGTGGGACCCGAAGCTCGGTCGCGGCCGGATGCAGGACATCGAACTGGCGGCACAGGTGGGCGCGCTTCTTGTCGAACGGCCGCCCCGGCGCACGGCGCAGGGGTTGCGCGCGGCGTTGCGGGCCGGCTGGCTCGACGCTGAGGCGGCCGAGACGCTGACCTCGGCCTACCGGCTGTGCTGGAACCTGCAGATCGGCGCGCGGCTGATCACCGAGGGTGAGCTGGACCCCGAGACGCTGGGTGCCGGCGGCCGGGCCTTCCTGGCACGGTTGACGGGTTGCGACGACATGGAGGCGCTAGCCGAGGCGCTGCGCGAGTGCAGTGCGCGTGCGGCCGGGATCATAGACGAGGCACTGCCGGAGGTGGAGGCATGAGCAAGGGCGACGAGGCGGATCCGAAGGGGCTGATCGCCGAGGCCTACCGGATCGACGGGATCAGCGCGGGCGAATGCCGGACGATATTCCTCGACTGGGCGCTGTCGGTTCCGGGGAATGCCGATGTGCCGGCGCTGATCGAGCGCTTGCTCGCGCGGCACGGTGTGCCGGGTCATCCGATGACCGAGGTGCTGGCCGATGGGCGCGCGGCGGGTGCGCAGCCGCGCCGCCGAGGTGGCGCGCGCGGGCGCCGCAGCTGACTGAGGCGGGCCCCGGGACGATCCGGACGATATGTCCCGGGGGTGCCAGTCGTGGGAGATGCCCGGCGTTGGCGGGCGTCAGTCGCGGGGCAGGGCGGCCGCCTCTGCGGCCAGGGCTTCGATCGCGGCCCAGTCGCCGGCCTGGACCTTGTCCTTGGGCGCGACCCAGGAGCCGCCGACGCAGAGCGTGTTGGCGAGTCCGAGGTAGTCGCCCGCGTTCTTCAGGCTGACCCCGCCGGTGGGGCAGAAGCGGATCTGCGGCAGCGGCGCGCCGATGGCCTTGAGCGCGGGTGCCCCGCCCGAGGCCTCTGCCGGGAAGAACTTCTGCACCGTGTAGCCGCGCTCCAGCAGGCGCAGGGCCTCGGTCGCGGTGGCCGCGCCGGGCAGAAGCGGCAGGTCGGCCTCTTCGCAGGCGTCGAGCAGCCGGTCGGTCGCGCCGGGCGAGACGCCGAACTTGGCGCCGGCCTCCACGGCCTTCTTGACGTCGTCGGGCGTGACCAGCGTGCCTGCGCCTACGATGCCGCCCTCGATCTCGGACATCGCGCGGATGACCTCGAGCGCGGCGGGCGTGCGCAGCGTGACCTCGAGCACCGGCAGACCTCCGGCGACCAGGGCTGCGGCCAGCGGGCCGGCATGGGCCACGTCGTCCACGACGAGCACCGGGATCACCGGGGCCATGCGGCAGAGCTTTTCGGATTCGATGCTGGCGGCTTCGGGTGTCATCGCGTCTGGGTCTTTCTGTTGATGGAGATTCGGTGTCGCGGTGTCACACGACCACCGCAGCCCCGTTGGAGGCAAGGCCAACGTTCTGGCGGAAGGCCTCGAAGAGTTCTCGGCCGACGCCGTGGTCGTTGTCGGCCAGATCGGCCGTCACCGGCGTGCGACTGTCGAAATCGGGTGCGAGACAGCTCAGCGTGCCCGCCGTCGCGTCGACCCGGACCACGTCGCCGTCCCGCAGCTTGGCGAGCGGCCCGCCGTGCGCCGCCTCGGGGCACACGTGGATCGCCGCGGGAACCTTGCCCGAGGCGCCGGACATGCGCCCGTCGGTGACCAGCGCCACCTTCAGGCCGCGATCCTGCATCACCGCGAGGGTCGGCGTCAGGCCGTGCAGTTCGGGCATGCCGTTGGCACTCGGGCCCTGGAAACGGACGACGACCACGGTGTCGCTCGTGAATTCGCCGGCCTTGAAGGCCGCCTTGACCGCCTCCTGGTCCTGGAAGACCCGCACCGGCGCCTCGATCACGTGGCGCTCGCGCTCGACGGCCGAGACCTTCATGATGCCGTGGCCGAGGTTACCGTCCAGCTGCGCAAGCCCGCCGGTCGGCTGGAAGGGATCGGCCGCAGGGCGCAGGATGCGGTCGTTCTGCGTCTCGCGGGCGGCCTCCCGGTAGGTGACCTCGCCGTCGGTGAGCTTGGGCTCCTGCGTGTAGTGGCGCAGCCCGTCGCCTGCGACGGTGGTGACATCCTCGTGCAGCAGGCCCGCATCGAGCAGCTCGGCCATCATGTACTGCAGCCCGCCCGCCGCGTGGAAGTGGTTCACGTCGGCCAGCCCGTTCGGGTAGACCTTGGCCATCAGCGGTGTGACGTTCGAGATCGCGTCGAAATCCTCGAGCTCGAGCACGATGCCCGCCGCCCGCGCCATGGCGGGCAGGTGCAGCACGAGGTTGGTCGAGCCGCCGGTCGCCATGAGCCCCACGATGCCGTTCACGAAGGCCTTTGCGTCGAGCACGTCGCAGACCGGGCGATAGTCGTTGCCAAGCTTGGTGATCTCCAGCGCGCGCTGCGCCCCGGTCGTGGTCAGCGCGTCGCGCAGCGGCGTGTTCGGGTTCACGAAGGAGGCACCCGGCAGGTGCAGCCCCATGAACTCCATGAGCATCTGGTTGGTGTTGGCGGTGCCGTAGAAGGTGCAGGTGCCGGGGCCGTGATAGCTTGCCATCTCGGCCTTCATCAGCTCGTCGCGGCCGATCTCGCCCGTGGCGAACTTCTGGCGCACCTTGCTCTTCTCGTCGTTGGGCAGCCCGCTGGTCATCGGGCCCGCCGGCAGGAAGATGCCCGGGATGTAGCCGAAGGTCGCCGCCGCGATCACCAGCCCGGGAACGATCTTGTCGCAGACGCCCAGGTAGACGGCCGCGTCGAAGGTGTTGTGCGAGAGCGCGACGCCCGCCGCCAGCGCGATCACGTCGCGCGAGAACAGCGAGAGCTCCATGCCGACCTGGCCCTGGGTGATGCCGTCGCACATCGCGGGCACACCGCCCGCGACCTGCGCGGTCCCGCCCGAGGCGCGTGCCGCCTCGCGGATGAGATCGGGAAAGCGCTCGAACGGCTGGTGCGCCGAGAGCATGTCGTTGTAGGCGGTGACGATGCCGAGGTTGGGCGCGCGGCCGCCGGCCAGTGCGTCCTTGTCGGCGCCCGAGGCGGCGTAGGCATGGGCCTGGTTGCCGCAGGTCAGGTGCGCGCGGCGCGGGCCCTCGTCGGCGGCGCGGCGCATCCGGTCGAGATAGCTGGCGCGCCGGGCGGCAGAGCGTTCCTCGATGGCTTCGGTGACCCGGGCGATGGTGGCGTCGAGCGGCATCGTGACCTTCCTTTCCGACAAAGCGCCGATCCGTTGGGCGACGTCTGCCTCGGGATGTAGCGCAGTTAGCGCTAACCGTAAAGCCGTCGTGGCATGTGTGGCCGTGACCGGCAGGCCTTTGCACGCCTGCCGATCCGAAACTGCGCGAGAGGCGCTTTCCTTGGCAGAACCGCGGCTCGGCAGAGGGCCACGCGGGTGTCCGGGGTCCTGTATCGCGTTCGATTTTTGCCGGCGATCACGACCGGGCGGATCGGCGCTTTCCCTCGGCAAGGGGCACGGGCTATAGGGAGCTCCATGACTGCTGCCTCGCTTCCCGTGATCCGCCTCAAGCCCAAGGCCAACGCCCGCGCCATTCGCCGCGGCTTCCCTTGGGTCTATGCCAACGAACTGGTGCTCGACCGCCGCACGAAGGCGCTCGCGCCCGGCACGGTGGCGCTGCTCGAGGACCAGGACCGCAAACCGCTGGGGCTCGTGGGCCTCACGCCCGCCTCGCGCATCGCCGCGCGGATGCTCGACCGCGACACCGGGGCCGAGATCGGGCGCGACTGGCTGGCCGCGCGGCTGACCCGTGCGCTGGCGCTGCGCGAGCGGCTCTATGAGGCGCCCTACTACCGCCTCGTGCATGCCGAGGCCGACGGGCTGCCCGGCGTCATCATCGACCGTTTCGGCGATACCGCCGTGGTGCAGCCGAACGCCGCCTGGGCCGAGGCGCTTCTGCCCGAGCTGGCGCAGGCGCTGGTCGAGGTCGCGGGCGTGACCAACGTGCTCAAGAACGCGGGGTCGCGCGGGCGCTCGCTCGAAGGGCTGGACGACATCGACGCGGTGCTTGCAGGCGCCGCGCCCGAGGCGCCGGTGCCGGTCGATATGAACGGCGCCACCTACATGGCGGACGTGACCGGCGGGCAGAAGACGGGCCTTTTCTACGACCAGCGACCGAACCAGGCCTTTGCCGCGCGGCTGGCGCGCGGGCAGCGGGTGCTGGACGTGTTTTCCCACGTCGGAGGCTTCGCGCTGGCGGCGCTGGCGGGCGGCGCGACGAGCGCGCTGGCGGTCGACGGCTCGGCCCCGGCGCTCGCGCTGGCCGAGGAGGGCGCGGCGCGCATGGGCGCCGCGGAGCGCTTCGCGACCCGCAAGGGCGACGCCTTCGATACGCTCACGGCGCTGGGGGACGAGGGCGAGCGCTTCGGCCTCGTGATCTGCGATCCGCCAGCCTTTGCCCCGGCCAAGCCCGCGCTCGAGGCCGGGCTGCGCGCCTACGAGCGTGTCGCGCGCCTTTCGGCGCCGCTGGTCGAGGAGGGCGGCTTTCTCGTGCTCTGCTCCTGCAGCCATGCTGCCGACCTCTCGGTCTTCACCGGCGCCTGCCTGCGCGGCATCGGGCGCGCGGGGCGGCGGGCGCAACTGCTGCATACGGGCTTTGCCGGGCCGGACCACCCTCTGCTGCCGCAACTGGCCGAGTCGGGCTATCTCAAGGCGCTGGTCTTCCGCCTGTGAAGGTGCTGCTCGACACCAACGTGATCTACCCGACGGTGATGCGCGAGGTGCTGCTGGGCGTGGCCGCGACCGGCGCCTTCACCCCGCTCTGGTCGGGGCGCATCCTCGAGGAATGGGCGCGCGCCGCGCGCAAGCTGGGCCCCGACGGCGAGGCGCAGGCCCGCGCCGAGATCGCCCAGGTGCGCGCCGCCTGGCCGGCGGCCGAGGTCGCCTGGGCGCCCTCGCTGGAATCCCGCCTCTGGCTGCCCGATCCCGCCGACCTGCACGTGCTGGCCGCGGCCATCGCGGGGTCTGCGGATGTGATCGTGACGGTCAACGCCAAGGACTTCCCGCGCAACATCCTTGCCGACGAAGGGCTCAGCCGAGCCGATCCCGACGGCTTCCTGCTGGGCATCTGGCAGGCGCAGCCGGGCATGGTGGCCGAGGTCTGCGCGCGGGTCCGGGCCGAGGCCGAGCGGCTCTCGGGCGAGCCCTGGCCGATGCGCAAGCTGCTCAAGAAGGCGCGGCTGCCGCGGCTCGGCAAGGCGCTTTCGGACTGAGCCTTGCGGCCCTGCGGCGGGGTTGCTAAGTCGCGTGCAAGTTTCCCGATGAATTCCATCGGAATAAGGGCGAGGCAGGCGTGGACACCCCCACACCCAGACTTGAAATCCGGGACCTGGTCCGGCGGTTCGATGGCCGCGCGGTGGTGGACCACGTCTCGCTGACCATCGCGCCGGGCAACGTGACCTGCCTGCTGGGGCCCTCGGGCTGCGGCAAGTCCACGACCCTGCGCATGATCGCCGGCGTCGAGATGCAGGATGAGGGCACGATCCACGTCGACGGCAACCTCGTCTGCGATACCGTCTTCCGCATCCCGCCCGAGCGGCGGAACATCGGGCTGATGTTCCAGGATTTCGCGCTCTTCCCGCACCTTTCGGTTGGCGACAACGTGGCCTTCGGGCTGAAGGGCGACCGCGCCGCCAAGCGCAAGCGCGCGGGCGCGCTGCTCGAAAGGGTGGGGCTGTCACACTTCATCGACGAGTTTCCGCACCAGCTGTCGGGCGGTGAGCAGCAGCGCGTGGCGCTGGCCCGCGCTCTGGCGCCGCAGCCGCGCATCATGCTGATGGACGAGCCGTTTTCCGGGCTCGACAATCGCCTGCGCGACGGCATCCGCGACGAGACGCTGGCGCTGCTCAAGGAAGAGGGCGCCTCGGTCCTGCTGGTGACGCACGAACCCGAAGAGGCCATGCGCATGGCCGACGAGATCGCGCTGATGCGCGACGGTCAGATCGTGCAGCGCGGCGCGCCCTACAACATCTACAACGCGCCGGCCGACAAGGCCGCGGTCGCGTTTTTCAGCGACGTCAACGTGTTGCGCGGCAAAGTTGAAGGTGCGCTGACCGATACGCCCTTCGGCGTCTTCCTCGCGCCCGGCGTGCCGGACGGGGCCGAGGTGGACATCGTCTTCCGCCCGCAGCACGTGAACATCGACTTCGATCGCAACGGGCGCGGCCCGCATCCGACCGAGATCGCCGGCACCCCGGCGCGCGGCGTGGTGCAGCGGGCGCGTTTCCTCGGCTCGGAAAGCCTCGTGGAATTCCGCATGGAGTTCGACGGCGGCATCATCCGCGCCAGTGTGCCCGACGTCTTCCTGCCCGCGGCAGGCACGCCGATGTGGCTCAGCGTGCGTCGGAACCGCTGCTTCGTCTTCCAGGCGGCGGACTAGGCGCGCGGAGGGCTCACGCCAGCCAGGCCAGCGAGAAGAGCGAGAGCGCCGAGGTCCAGATGATGACCGGCGCCACCGCGTCGGTTCGCACCCCGTTGAGTAGCGCCAGCGCAAAGGCCATGGCCCCCGAAGGACCGGCGGCGTTCAGCACGAAGAGGTCGAACCAGCGCCCTTCGGTCCCCGTCATCATCAAGGCGGCGAAGACGAGCGCGGGAAAGGCCAGCAGCTTCATCCCCGAGATCGCCGCGACCACGGGCGAGGGCACGAGGCTCTGGCCCGAGAGGATCACGCCAAGCGCGAAGAGCGTCAGCGGGGCTGCGCCCGCACCGGCGAAGTCGGCTGCGGTCAGCAACGGCTCGGGCACCGCGATACCGCCGAGGTTCACCGCCGCGCCCAGCACGATGGCGATCAGGATCGGGTTGGTGACGATCCGTTTCACCGGCGCCGCGATCCCGGCGGAGGGATTGGCGATCAGGTCCGTCGTGATGATGAAGAAGGCGAAGCTCACCGAGGCGTCCCAGGCCACGATGGCGGTGATCGGCAGGGCGGCTTCCTCACCGTAGATCAGGTAGGAGATCGGCCAGATGTAGAGCAGCGAGTTGACGAAGATCACCGCCATGGCCAGCAGCCAGGCCTCTGCCAGCTCGCGCCGGAAGATCCAGCGCGCGACGGCGAAGGCCGCGACGAAGGCCACCACCTCGCAGAGCGCGTAGACCGCGAGCGCGCCGAGCTGGAACTCGTGGAAGGGCACCGAGGCGATAAGCGGGAAAATCAGCGCCGGTTGCAGCAGCAGGAAGGCCACCCGGTTCACCGCGCCCGCCTCCTCGCGCGAGAACTTGCCCACGCGGCCCAGGATGAACCCCAGCGCGAGCATGGAAAAGACCGGCAGGATGTTGTGGGTGAGGACGTGAAGCATGGGACCGCGCACTTGGTATACCAGTTGCGGCGGAGCCTGCGCGGCTTTCTCGCCGCGGTCAACCGATCCGGGTGGCGGTGCCGCGAGGGGCGCGGCTTTTCCGGGGAGAGGGGGTTGAACCCGACCCGCCGCATATGTTTGCAACGGAGGCTTTGGAGACCCGCCCGAGGACGAACCGCCCATGACCGAGCTGACACTCCGCCGCAACGACACCCGCGATCTCGCCCCGCTGGGCCGGCTGCTGGCCGATCCCGACGACCTGGCGCTGGTGAACCCCAGTGCCAAGCATCCCTTCGATGCCGCCGAATGGTCCGAGAAATGGCTCAACGAGCTCGACGACGAGTCCTTTTTCATCGTCGATCCCGAGGGCCGCGAGGTGGGCTTTTTCGCCCTGCGTGTGGGCGTCGGCCCGGAGGTGCGGCACCTGACCTACGTCTTCGTGGAGGAGGAGATGCGCGGCGGCACCGGCCACCAGATGGCCGGCTGGATCGAGCGGGCCGCGCGCGACCTTGGCGCGCTGACCATCACGCTGAAATGCGAGACCGACAACGAGCCGGCGCTGCGCGTCTACCAGGCTGCGGGCTACGAGGAGCTCAGCCGCAAGGGCGGCATGGCAACCATGCGGCTGGACCTCGACTGAGGCCCCGCCGCCGCGTCACCGTCCGCGGCGCGCCATGAAGGCCAGCCGCTCGAAGAGGTGCACGTCCTGCTCGTTCTTGAGCAGCGCGCCGTGCAGACGGGGCAGGGCGCTGGCACCGTCGCGCTTGAGGTCGGCGGCGTCGAGATCCTCGGCCAGCAGCAGCTTGAGCCAGTCCAGCACCTCGGAGGTCGAGGGCTTCTTCTTGAGGCCCGGCTGATCGCGCAGCTCGTAGAACTGCGTCAGCGCGGTATCGAGCAGCGCGCGCTTGATGCCGGGATGGTGCACCTCGACGATCTGGCGCAGAGTCTCGTGGTCGGGGAACTTGATATAGTGGAAGAAGCAGCGGCGCAGGAAGGCGTCGGGCAGTTCCTTCTCGTTGTTCGAGGTGATGATGACGATGGGCCGCTGGCGCGCGCGCACCGTCTCGCCGGTCTCGTAGACGTGGAACTCCATCCGGTCGAGTTCCTGCAGCAGGTCGTTGGGGAACTCGATGTCCGCCTTGTCGATCTCGTCGATCAGCAGGACGGTCTTGTGATCCGCCTCGAAGGCCTGCCAGAGTTTGCCCTTGCGGATGTAGTTGGCGACGTCGTTCACCCGCTCGTCGCCGAGCTGACTGTCGCGCAGACGGCTGACCGCGTCGTATTCGTAAAGCCCCTGCTGCGCGCGGGTGGTGGACTTGATCGACCATTCGATCATCTCCAGCCCCAGCGCGGAGGCCACCTGGCGGGCCAGCTCGGTCTTGCCGGTGCCGGGCTCGCCCTTGACCAGAAGCGGGCGTTCGAGCGTGATCGCGGCGTTCACCGCCATGGTCAGGTCGTCGGTCGAGACGTAGTCGGTCGTGCCGTCGAAACGTGCCGTCATGTGTGGCTCCTTTCGGGGTATACCCCTTTGGCTACCGGGCACCCGGACGCATTGCAAGCCGCCGCAGGGCAGCTGTGCAAAGGTCGGCGGGATGCTGTGCCAAAGCATTGTGCGACCGCCGCGATTTCGCCCGAAAGCCCCACTATTGTGTAGTGACATCCCTGCGGGGCTGGGGTAAGTGCAGCGGCGCAAGGGGTGCCGGATCTTGAAAGGTTGTGGACTTGTCGGAATCCGGCTTTGAAGAGGGAGCAGCCATGAAGCCCGAAACCTTTCTTCCAGACGATTATCGTCCGGCCGAAGACGAGCCGTTCATGAACGACCGTCAGACCGAGTACTTCCGCCGCAAGCTGATCGCCTGGAAGAACGATCTGCTTGCCGAGAGTCGGGACACGATCGAGGCGCTGCAGGAGGCCACGCGGAACATTCCCGACGTGACCGACCGTGCCAGCGAGGAGACCGACCGCGCCCTCGAACTTCGCACCCGTGACCGCCAGCGCAAGCTGGTCGCCAAGATCGACTCGGCCCTGCGCCGGATCGAGGAAGGCGAATACGGCTACTGCGAAGTGACCGGCGAACCGATCTCGCTCAAGCGGCTCGATGCCCGCCCGATCGCGACCATGAGCCTCGAGGCTCAGGAACGCCACGAGCGGCGCGAGAAGGTGCACCGCGACGACTGACACATCGCGGAAAGGCACGAACAGGATACCGGAAACGCCGGGGCATAAACGCCCCGGCGTTTCCGTCTCGGGGAAGTGGAAATGACGCTGCAAGGCAGGCAGACCGTCGTCGTCGGCGGAGGGATCGGGGGACTGGCCGCGGCGCTGGCGTTGGCGCGCCGCGGGGCCGAGGTCACGGTGCTGGAACAGGCCGAGACGATCTCCGAAGTGGGCGCCGGCCTTCAGTTCAGCCCCAACGGCATGCGGGTGATCGAGGCGCTTGGGCTGGGCGCGGCGCTGCGCGCGCGCGCCTGCGCGGCTGGCGCGGTCAGTCTTCGTGACTACCGCCGCGGGAGCGAGGTGGTGCGCCTCGATCTCGGTCGGCTGCCCCTCGGCTGGGACTACTTCTTTGTCCATCGCGCCGATCTCATCGACATGCTTGCCGGCTCAGCGCGCGCCGCAGGTGTGCGACTCCGCCTGCTTCAAAAGGTGTCACGCGTCCGCCCGGGCAAGCGGGTCGCGCTGGAACTGGCCAACGGCGACGCATGCGAGGCCGATCTGGTGGTGGGGGCGGATGGTCTGCACTCGGTCGTGCGGCAGGGGCTGAACGGAGTCGTGGCGCCCTTCTTCACGCACCAGGTGGCCTGGCGGGCGGTGGTGCCGAACGTGGTGGATCATCCCGACGAGGCCCGCGTGCACATGGGGCCCGGGCGGCACGTCGTGAGCTATCCGCTGCGCGAGGGACGGATGGTGAACCTCGTCGCCGTCGAGGAGCGGCGCGACTGGACCGCGGAAAGCTGGTCGCAACAGGACGACCCGCAGAACATGCGAAGGGCCTTTGCCGGTTTCTGCGAGCCGGTGCAGCGCCTGATGGAGGCGGCCGAGAGGCCCGGGCTCTGGGGACTCTACCGCCACCCGGTCGCGCGGCACTGGTCGGCGCCTGGCGTCGCGATCCTGGGTGACGCGGCGCACCCGACGCTGCCCTTCATGGCGCAGGGTGCGAACATGGCGCTGGAGGATGCCCTCGTGCTGGCGCAGTGCCTCGAGGCCGAACCGGACCAGGAGGCAGCGCTGACGCGCTACCGCGAGTTGCGCCGTGACCGCTGCGTGCGCGTGGTCGAGGCGGCCAATGGCAACGCGTGGAAATACCATCTGCGCAATCCGCTGGTGCGCGGCGTGGCGCACCTAGGCATGGGCGCGTTGGGGCGGCTGGCGCCGGACAGGTTGCTGCACCAGTTCGACTGGATCTATGGCTACGACGCGGGCCACGTTCTTTAGGGGCCGGCAACGGCGCTCGCTCCTGCGGAGCATCGCCCCGCCCGCCGTCCCCGGCGTGTCTCACTCGGCGTCGCTGCCGTAGAGGGGCACCGTCGAGATCGCGAGCTTGGCCGAACCGTCCGCGACCTCGCGCGCGTGCACAAGGTAGATCAGCGTGCGGTTCGCCTCGTCGTAGATGCGTTTCACGCGCAGTGATTTCAGGATGATGGAGCGCGAGGCGCGGAAGACGTCCTCGCCGTCGTCGTCGCGGTCGATGTCGCCGATCTCGATCGGCCCGGTCTGGCGGCAGGCGATGGAGGCATTGGAGGGATCCTCGAACCAGTTGCCCTTGGTCAGCCGGTCGACAAGACCGCGTTCGAAGTAGGCGACATGGCAGGTGACGCCCGCCACGTCGGGGTCGGCAACGGCCTCGATGATGATGTCGTTGCCGGTCCAGTCCACGCCGACCTCGCCGACCTGCTCGGCCCTGGCCATGAGGGGAACCAGGCAAAGCAGAGCGGCGAGGGGGCGTAATTTCATCGGTCGGATCTCCGGATCAGAACGTCACGCGGGCGTGCTCACCCACGTCGGGCGTGCCGCCCTTCACGTTGGCACGGGCGATCTCGTAAAGGAAGCTCGCGCCGCCGTCACCGGCCCAGACCTCGGCATCGTGCGGCGTCATCTTGACCAGTCGCACCGACTCGTCGTCGCGGCCGTTCTCGAACCAGGCACCGGCCACGGCGCTCCAGATCTCGTCGAGCTTCTTGGAATCGTCCGAGATGTCGATCTTGCCGAAGACGTTGGCAAAGACGTTGGCCTTGGAGTCGGCCACGTGGAACGAGGCTTCGCCACCGCTGTGTGCCGCGCGGTCGGCGGCCGAGCCGCGTGCGGTGATGAACCAGATCGCGTTCTCGTCGGGATCGGCATGCGGCGACATGGGCACCGGGCGCTCGCCGTCCGCGGCCAGCAGGCCGGCCCGGACGTCGTCGAGGCGCTTCCAGAAGGCTTTCCTGACGTCGCTGGTTTTCACGTCCGTCGACATGGTGTCTCCTTTCATTCGTGTCGTTCGCGGGGCCAACGCCGTGACGTCGCGGCGCGTTCCGCGGGACTTGACGCACGGCGGCGACACTGCGTAGATTTGAACAAGCGTTCAATAACCGCCGGGGGAGGGCGAAGGATGTTCAACGCGGTCATGAAATTCGATCTGGGCGAGGACGTGAACGCGCTGCGCGACATGGTCCACCGCTGGGCGCAGGAGCGGGTGAAGCCCATGGCGGCCGAGGTCGACAGCTCGAACGCCTTTCCGAACGATCTGTGGCGCGAGATGGGCGAGCTTGGCCTGCTGGGCATCACCGTGCCCGAGGACATGGGCGGGGCCGGTATGGGCTATCTCGCGCATGTCGTCGCGGTCGAGGAGATCGCCCGCGCCTCGGCCAGCGTCTCGCTGTCCTACGGCGCGCATTCCAACCTCTGCGTGAACCAGATCAAGCTCAACGGCGACGACTCGCAGCGCGCGAAGTATCTGCCCGGGCTGATCTCGGGCGTGCATGTCGGCGCGCTGGCCATGTCCGAGGCGGGCGCGGGCAGCGACGTGGTCTCGATGTCGCTGCGGGCCGAGAAGAAGAACGACCGCTTCGTTCTGAACGGCAACAAGTACTGGATCACCAATGGTCCCGACGCCGATACGCTGGTGGTCTATGCCAAGACCGAGCCCGAGGCCGGCGCCCGGGGCATCACCGCCTTCCTGATCGAGAAGGACATGCAGGGCTTTTCCAGCAGCGCGCATTTCGACAAGCTGGGAATGCGCGGCTCCAACACGGCCGAGCTGATCTTCGAGGACGTGGAGGTGCCCTTCGACAACATCCTCGGCGAAGAGGGCAAGGGCGTGCGCGTGCTCATGTCGGGTCTCGACTACGAGCGCGTGGTGCTCGCGGGGATCGGCACCGGCATCATGGCGGCCTGTCTTGACGAGATCATGCCCTACATGGTCGAGCGCAAGCAGTTCGGCCAGCCGATCGGGAACTTCCAGCTCATGCAGGGCAAGATTGCCGACATGTACACCGCGATGAACTCGGCCCGCGCCTATGTCTACGAGGTCGCCAAGGCCTGCGACCGGGGCGACGTCACCCGACAGGACGCGGCGGCCTGCTGTCTCTATGCCTCCGAGCAAGCCATGGTCCAGGCGCACCAGGCGGTGCAGGCCATGGGCGGGGCGGGTTTCCTGGCCGACGCCCCGGTGGCGCGGCTTTTCCGCGATGCCAAGCTCATGGAGATCGGCGCGGGAACCTCGGAAATACGCCGCATGCTGGTGGGGCGCGAGTTGATGGCGGCCATGGGATGAGCCGTGGCCTGCGCCTCTTTGCCCCGGTGGCTTTGCTCGCGGCGGTTGCCGCGGTGCTGGCCCTGAGGGCAGGGCGCGAGGCGGCGGAGCTGAGCGAAACGGACGTGATCGAGGCGATGGTGGCACGTTACCTGGACGAGGGCGGAGACGACGCGCAGCGCAGCGACTGCACCGGGCGGCCGGGGACTGCGCCCGCCTGGGTCGTGGTGACCTGCGCGGGCGAGGCCGAGACGCTGCGCTACGCGGTCGATCGCGCCGGGCGGCTGCTGTCGCGTGACGTGACGCGGAGGCCCGAGGCATGAATGGCGTGGAGGAGATGACCACGGCACGGCGCGTGCTTGCGGGCGATGACTACGCGGCGCTCCGGCGCGATTTCCGTTGGGACTTGCCCGCCCGGCTGAACATGGCGCGCGAGGTCTGCGACGACTGGGCGGAGGCGGCACCCGAGCGGACGGCGATCATCGACCTGAGCGACGGCGCGGCCCGCGTCACCACCTACGGCGAGCTGCAGGCCCTGTCGCGGCGGGTCGAGGCCTGGCTGCGGACGCAGGACGTGACGCGCGGCGACCGGGTGGGCGTGCTGCTCTCGCAGGGGGCGCTCTGCGCGGCGGCACACATCGCGGCCTGGCGGATGGGCGCGATCTCCGTGCCGCTCTTCAAGCTTTTCAAGCAGGGCGCGCTGCACAGCCGGCTCGACGACGCCGGCGCGAAGGCGGTCATTACCGATGCCGGGGGGCGCGAGCTGCTGGCGGGCTTCGACCTCGTCGCCGGGATAGAGGCGGACCTGCCCGCCACGGGCATGACCGAAGCGCCCGCCGAGACCGGACCCGAGGACCCGGCCGTGCTGATCTATACCTCCGGCACCACCGGCAAGCCCAAGGGTGCGCTGCATGGCCACCGCGTGCTGCGCGGTCACCTGCCGGGAGTCGAGATGAGCCACGACCTGCTGGGCCAGCCGGGTGACGTGCTCTGGACGCCGGCGGATTGGGCCTGGATCGGCGGCCTGTTCGACGTGGCAATGCCGGCCCTCTGTCTCGGCGTGCCGGTGGTCGCCGCGCGGCTGGCAAAATTCGACGCCGAGGCCTGCCAGCACATCGTCCGCGAGGGCGGGGTGCGCAACGTCTTCTTTCCGCCGACGGCGCTGCGGATGCTCAAGGCGGCGGACGCGACCTTGCCGGGCCTGCGCTCGGTCGCGAGCGGCGGCGAGCCGCTGGGTGCCGAGATGCTGGCCTGGGGCCGCGAGGCGCTTGGCGTGACGATCAACGAGTTCTACGGCCAGACCGAGTGCAACATGGTGGCCAGTTCCAGCAACGCGCTCTTTGCGCCGCGCCCGGGCTGCATCGGCAAGCCGGTGCCCGGGCACGAGGTCGCCGTGATCGACGCCGAGGGCCGCGAGACCGACGGTGAGGGCGACGTTGCGGTCAGGAGAGGATCGGCCTCCATGTTGCTGGAATACTGGAACAATCCGTATGCCACGGCAGAGAAGTTTCGCGGCGACTGGCTGGTGACCGGCGACCGGGGCGTCTTTGACGGGGACGGCTACCTGCGCTTCGTGGGACGGGAGGATGACGTCATCACCTCGGGCGGCTACCGGATCGGTCCGGCCGAGATCGAGGATTGCCTGCTCACGCATCCCGCGGTCGCGACGGTGGGCGTCGTGGGCAAGCCCGACGCGCTGCGCACCGAGATCGTCAAGGCCTACGTGGTGCTGAAGCCCGGCGTCGCCGCGACCCCGGGCGACCTTCAGGAATGGGTTAAGGAACGCCTGGCAAGCTATTCCTATCCAAGGGAAATTTCCTTTCTTGATGAGCTTCCGATGACCGTCACCGGCAAGGTGATCCGCAAGGAGCTGAAGGCCCGCGCAGCCGAGGAGACAGGGGCATGAGCGGGCGCTGGCACATCGGGGCCCTGTCCTCGGCCCTTCTTCTGGTCGCGCCGCTGTCCAGCGAGGCTGTCGCGGACCCCGAGCCGCTGCCCGCGTTCGCCACCTGCATGAATATCGAGATCGCGCGCTACGAACGCGCGCTCAAGCGGCTGCGCGAGGGGCCCGAGGACGGGTTCGAGATCGGAGAGACCTATGGCACCGAGTTCTGCGGCACCGTCGGCATCGTCCGCTGCGATCGTTCCGAAGCGCCCTTGCCCTGCCAGCACGCGCTGGCGGAGACGCAGGACGAGATGACGGCGGAAGTCATGGCGACGCTGCCCGAGCCGGCCGAGGTCGCGGGGCGGGACGGCACCGAGTCGGACGCGCTTTACCCCGCGCTTTGGGCACTCGCGCGGGATCGCTCGGCTGGCGACGATTGCGCCGGGTCCACCGAGGTCATGGAGGCCTGGTGCGAGGCGCGCGAGGCCAATCGCCGGCTGGGCTCGGCGGTCCTGGCCTGGCAGATGGCGCGGTTCCTGGGCGCCGCGCCGCGTGCGACAGAGGCCGGATGGGCGCAGAAGCCGCCGCCGCTGCGCCCGATGGCGCGGCCGGGATCAACGGGAGATACGCGATGAAACTTGTCTCGCAGGCGATTGCGGGCTCCGAGGAGTTCAAGGCCAACCGCAGCGGCCATCTCGAGGCGCTGCGCGTGGTCGAGGAGGCCGCCGCGCTGGCCGCGGCGGGGGGCGGCGAGCGTGCGCGCAAACGGCACCTCGACCGCGGCAAGATGCTCCCGCGGGAGCGGGTGGCGAACCTGCTCGACCCCGGCTCGCCCTTCCTCGAGGTGGGCGCGACAGCGGCGCACGGGCTCTACGACGGGGCGGCGCCCTCGGCCGGCGTGATCGCCGGCATCGGGCGGGTGCAGGGGCAGGAGGTCATGGTCGTCTGCAACGACGCCACCGTGAAGGGCGGCACCTACTACCCCATGAGCGTCAAGAAGCACCTGCGCGCCCAGGAGA
Organism: Salipiger mucosus DSM 16094; assembly: GCF_000442255.1. Classification (GTDB taxonomy): domain Bacteria; phylum Pseudomonadota; class Alphaproteobacteria; order Rhodobacterales; family Rhodobacteraceae; genus Salipiger; species Salipiger mucosus. Next base: position 191,857 of record NZ_KE557277.1, read on the forward strand.
TCGCCGAGGAGAACCGGCTGCCCTGCGTCTACCTCGTGGACAGCGGCGGGGCGAACCTGCCGAACCAGGACGAGGTTTTCCCCGACCGCGATCATTTCGGCCGGATCTTCTACAACCAGGCGCGGATGAGCGCGAAGGGCATCGCCCAGATCGCGGTGGTCATGGGGTCCTGCACGGCGGGCGGCGCCTACGTGCCGGCCATGTCGGACGTGACAATCATCGTGAAGGAGCAGGGCACCATCTTCCTGGCCGGCCCGCCGCTGGTGAAGGCCGCGACGGGCGAGGTGGTGAGCGCCGAGGACCTGGGCGGCGGCGACGTGCACACGCGGCTCTCGGGCGTGGCGGACTACCTCGCAGAGGACGACGACCATGCGCTCGCGCTGGCGCGCCGCGCGGTGGGCGGACTCAACCGCGAGAAGCCTGCGACCGTGGCCTGGCAGAGCCCCGAGGAGCCGGCCTACGACCCCGACGAGATCCTCGGCGTGGTGCCCGCCGACCTGCGCACGCCCTACTGACATCCGAGAGGTCATCGCCCGCGTGGTCGACGGCTCGCGCTTCGACGAGTTCAAGCCGCGCTACGGCGAGACGCTGGTGACGGGCTTTGCCCACGTGAAGGGCTGCCCGGTGGGGATCGTGGCCAACAACGGCGTGCTCTTCTCCGAGGCGGCGCAGAAGGGGGCGCATTTCGTCGAGCTCTGTTCGCAGCGCGGTATCCCGCTGGTCTTCCTGCAGAACATCACCGGTTTCATGGTGGGGCGGCGCTACGAGAACGAGGGCATCGCACGGCACGGCGCCAAGATGGTGACCGCGGTGGCGACGACCTCGGTGCCGAAGATCACCATGCTGGTGGGCGGCTCCTTTGGCGCGGGCAACTACGGCATGGCGGGCCGGGCCTACCAGCCGCGGTTCCTCTGGACCTGGCCCAACAGCCGGATCTCGGTCATGGGGGGCGAGCAGGCGGCGGGCGTTCTCGCCACCGTCAAGCGCGACGCCATGGAGCGCGCCGGCGAGAGCTGGACCGAGGAGGAGGAGGTCGCCTTCAAGCGGCCCACCGTGGAGATGTTCGAGCGGCAGTCGCACCCGCTCTACGCCTCGGCGCGGCTCTGGGACGACGGCATCGTCGATCCGCGCAAGACGCGCGAGGTGCTGTCGCTGTCGCTGTCGGCGGCGCTGAACGCGCCCATCGAGGAGACGCGCTTTGGCGTGTTCCGGATGTGAGACTTCCGTGGTCCCGGGTGCCGCGCGCCATGCCCCGCCCCGTCGAAGCCGCGCCCGCCCGCCCACCCCGCGCCTTCGCCGGGGCGGGGCGGTGAGCCTGTCGGTCGAGGCGGCACTGACGCGCTGGCCGGGCGCCGTGACCTTTCGCTACGGTGACAGCGCCGCGTTGAATGCCGAGATCCTGGCGCTGGTGCGCAGCGGTGCCAAGACCGTGAGTTGCGACGCGCTGGCGGGTTTCGAGGCGCGCGGCGAGGTGCTGCCCGAACCGGGCAGGGTGGACATCGCGCTGGACTGGACCGGGCGGCCGGCCTGCGCGGTCAAGACGCTGGCCGTGGAGCACCTGCGGTTTTGCGACATGGACGAGGATCGCGTCGCGCCGCAGGGCGAGTTCCGCGATCTTGCGCACTGGCGGCAGGGCTATGAAGCCTACCTGCGGCGTGCCGGGGTGTTCTCACCGGAGGCCGTGATGGTGGTGGAGCGCTTCCGGGTCGTGGAGGATTTCGGATGACGCGCTCGGCAGGGGAGGCACTCCGGGTGTGGAGGTGGCGCCGATGCGTACTTTGGGAAAGATGAAAGGACGGGAGGGCTTGAGATGTTCGACACGGTTCTGATCGCCAACCGCGGCGAGATCGCCTGCCGCGTCATCGAGACGGCGCGGGGCATGGGGCTGCGGACGGTGGCCGTCTACTCGGATGCCGACGCCGGCGCGAAGCACGTCGCGCTGGCGGACCGGGCAGTGCACATCGGGGGCGCGGCGCCGTCGGAGAGCTATCTTCGCGGCGATGCCATCGTCGAGGCGGCGCTGGCCACCGGGGCGCAGGCCGTTCATCCGGGCTACGGGTTCCTCTCGGAGAACCCCGAGTTCGTCGAGCAGGTCGAGGCGGCGGGGCTGCGTTTCGTCGGGCCCTCGGCCTCGGCGATCCGGGCCATGGGGCTCAAGGATGCAGCCAAGCGGCTGATGCACGAGGCCGGCGTGCCGGTGGTGCCCGGCTATCACGGCGACGAGCAGGATGCGCAGTTCCTCGCGGGGGAGGCCGATGCCATCGGCTACCCGGTGCTCATCAAGGCCGTGGCGGGCGGCGGTGGCAAGGGGATGCGCGTCGTGCGCGAGCCCGGGGAGTTCGCGCCCGCGCTGGAGAGCGCCCGGGCCGAGGCGCGCGGTGCCTTCGGCAACGACGCCGTGCTGATCGAGAAGTTCGTGCAGGCGCCGCGCCACATCGAGGTGCAGGTCTTTGGCGACGGCACGCGGGCGGTGCATCTCTTCGAGCGGGATTGTTCGCTGCAGCGCCGGCACCAGAAGGTGATCGAGGAGGCCCCGGCGCCGGGCATGTCCGAGGAGATGCGCGCCGCCATGGGCCAGGCCGCCGTGCGCGCGGCGGAGGCGATCGGCTATCGCGGCGCGGGCACGGTTGAGTTCATCGTCGATGGGTCCGAGGGGCTGCGGCCCGACCGGTTCTGGTTCATGGAGATGAACACGCGTCTGCAGGTCGAGCACCCGGTGACCGAGCTGGTGACCGGGGTCGACCTCGTGGAATGGCAGTTCCGCGTGGCGGCGGGGGAGCCGCTGCCGGCGCGGCAGGAGGATCTGTCGATCACCGGCCATGCCTTCGAGGCGCGGCTCTATGCCGAGGACGTGCCGGCAGGCTTTCTGCCCGCGACGGGGCGGCTCTCGCATCTTGCCTTCCCCGAGGGCCTGCGCGCCGACAGCGGGGTGCGTGCGGGCGACGCGATCTCGCCGCACTACGACCCGATGATCGCAAAGCTCATCGTGCACGGGCCCACGCGGGCCATCGCGCTGCGCAAGCTGGCACGCGGGCTTTCGGAAACGCAGGTGGCCGGGACGGTGACGAACCTTGCCTTCCTTGGCGCGCTGGCCGTGCATCCGGGCTTTGCGCGCGGCGAGGTGGATACCGGGCTGATCGAGCGCGACCTCGACGCCCTGACCGAGGCGCCGGAGACGCCGCCGCGTGTCGTGGCGCTGGCCGCGCTGGCCGCCGCCGGCCTGCTGGAGGAGACGGCGCCAGCGACGGGTTTCACGCTCTGGCAGCCGCTGCGGCGCAGCCTGCGGCTTGACCACGCGGGCGAGGAGCTGCGCTGCTACCTGAAGATGCTCGGGCCGGATCGTGCCGAGATCGAGGTGCCGGGCGCGACGGTCGAGGCGCTTCGCCGCGACGGTGGCTGGCGGTTCGATGGCGTGCCGGCCGAGCCGGTGGCGCAGGACGCGGACACCATCACCGTGTTTGCCGGTCACGGGCTGCGCTTCGGCGTGGTCGATCCGCTGCGGCGCGCCATCGAGGGTGCCGGCGGCTCGGGCGTGATCGAGGCGCCGATGCCCGGCAAGGTGGTTGCGGTGCTGGCCGAGCCGGGGCAGACCGTGGGGGCGGGCGACCGTCTGGCGGTGCTCGAGGCCATGAAGATGGAACACACGCTCACCGCGCCGCGCGACGGGGTGATCGCCGAGGTGCTGGTCGAGGCCGGTGCCCAGGTCGAGCACGGCGCGGCGCTGATCCGGTTCGCCGAGGACGACGAGGAGGCCGCATGATCCGACTGCACCACGTGCCGCAATCCCGCTCGATGCGGGTGCTCTGGCTGCTGCACGAGCTGGGCATTCCCTTCGAGGTGGTGCCGCATCCCTTCGACAAGAGCCTGCGCGAGCCGGACTACCTCGCGCTGTCGCCGGCTGGCCGGGTGCCCGCGCTGGAAATCGAGGGCGAGCGCATGTTCGAGTCGGGCGCGATGATGGAATACCTCTGCGAGCAGTATCCCGACGCGGGGATGGGGCGGATGCCGGGGGCGCCGGACCGCATGGCCTGGCTCTGCTGGCTGCACTTCGCCGAGACCATCTCGCAGCACGTCGCTGCGCTCACCCAGCAGCACATCATGCTGCGCGAGGACGCGCAGCGCTCGCCCATCGTGATGAAGCTCGAGGCGGCGCGCCTTGGCAAATGCTATGACGCGATCGAGGCGCGGCTCTCGGCCCCGGTCCAGCGGCCCGATCACATCCTGACCTCGGGGTTCTCGGCGGTGGACATCGCCGTGGGGCAAGCGGTCTACATGGCGCGGCATTTCCGGCGGCTGGACGGCTGGCCAGAGACCGAGGCCTGGTATGCGCGCATCACCGAGCGCGAGGGTTTCGCTCGCTCGCTGCCGCAGCTCGAGGAGCAGCAGAGGGTCTACGCACAGGATTTCTACCCGGCCTGGGAGACCTGAGCCGGAGCCGCAGGCAGGGAGGACGAGATGGCCGAGAGGGTCGAGATCTTCGAGGTGGGCCCGCGCGACGGGCTGCAGAACGAGAAACGGCAGATCCCGGCGGCGGACAAGATCGCGCTGGTCGACTGCCTGAGCCGCGCGGGCTTTCGCCGGATCGAATGCGCGAGCTTCGTCTCGCCCAAATGGGTGCCGCAGATGGCCGACTCGGGCGCGGTGCTGACGGGCATCACGCGGGTGCCGGGCGTCTCCTACGCGGCGCTGACGCCGAACATGCGCGGCTTTGAGGCGGCCATGGAGGCCGGCGCCGACGAGGTGGCGATTTTCGGCTCGGCCTCGGAGGGGTTTTCGCGCGCGAACATCAACGCCAGCATCGCCGAGAGCCTGGAGCGCTTTGCGCCGGTGGCCGAGGCGGCCCGCGAGCGAGGTGTGCCGGTGCGGGGGTACGTTTCCTGCGTGGTGGAGTGCCCCTACGACGGCGCGGTGCCGCCCTCCGAGGTTGCGCGGGTCGTCTCGGCCCTGCGCGACATGGGCTGCTACGAGATATCGTTGGGCGACACCATCGGGCAGGGCGTGCCCGAGGCGGTGGATGCCATGCTCTCGGCCGTGCTAGCAGAGGTGCCGGCAGACCGGCTGGCGGGGCATTTCCACGACACCGCCGGCCGGGCGCTGGAGAACATCGAGGTGTCGCTGGGCCGCGGGCTACGGGTCTTCGACGCGGCAGTGGGCGGCCTGGGCGGCTGCCCCTACGCACCCGGCGCGGCGGGGAACGTGGCGACCGAGAGAGTGGCGGCGCGCCTGGCCGAGCTGGGCTACGAGACCGGGCTCGACATGGCAGTGCTGAGCGAGGCCGCCGAGATGGCGCGGGCCATGCGGGGCTGATGCCGGTGATGGTGGCGCTCTCGGGCCTGCCAGGCGTCGGCAAGAGCGCCGTGGCGCGGGCGCTCGCCGCGCGGACCGGGGCGCTCTGGCTGCGGATCGACGCCATCGAGCAGGCGCTGCGGGACTCTTTCTTGCGCACGGACGATATCGCCGACGGCGGCTATGCCGCGGCACGCGCGGTGGCCGAGGGTGCGCTGGGGCAGGGGATCGACGTGATCGCCGACGGCGTGAACCCGCTGGCGCTGACGCGCGAGGCCTGGCGTGCTGCGGCGGGAAACGCCGGGGCGCGGTGCATCGACGTCGAGCTGGTCTGCGGCGACCGCGCCGAACACCGCCGCCGCGTCGAGACGCGGCATGCCGAAGTGGCGGGGCTGTCTCTGCCGACTTGGGCGGAGGTCGAGGCGCGCGACTACGAGGCATGGACGGCGCCGGTGCTGCGCATCGACACGGCGGCGGTCGGGCCCGAAGACGTGGCGACGCGGATCGCGCAAAGGATGGAGGGTACAGGATGACGACGATCAGGGTGGAGCGCGAGGCGCGCGGCGTGGCTTGGATCTGGCTGGCGCGCCCCGAGAAGCACAACGCGCTCTCGGCGGAGATGATGACCGAGCTCGAGGCCGCAGCCGAAGAGCTTGCTGCCGACGACGACGTGCGCGTGGTCGTGCTGGCGGCCGAGGGAAAGAGTTTCTGCGCCGGCGGCGATCTTGCCTGGATGCGCGAGCAGTTCGGCATGGACGCCGGCACCCGGCGCAGCGAGTCGCGGCGCATCGCCACCGCTCTGGGGGCGCTCGCGGCGTTGCCGCAACCGCTGATCGGGCGTATCCACGGCAATGCCTTCGGCGGCGGGCTCGGGCTGATCTCGGTCTGCGACATGGCCCTGGGCGGTCAGGGCATCAAGCTTGGCCTCACCGAGGTCAAGCTGGGCCTGATCCCGGCCAACATCGGGCCCTACGTCGTCGCGCGCATGGGCGCGGTGCGTGCGCGCGAGGTCTTCATGAACGGGCGCATCTTCGGGGCCGAGGAGGCCGTACGCCTGGACCTTCTCAACCGTACGGTTGCGCCCGAGGACCTGGACGCAGCCGTGGCGGACGAGATCGCGGCCTATCTCGCCTGCGCGCCGGGGGCCGTGCGGGCCGGGAAGGCGCTGCTGAACGACCTCGCCGGCCGGGTCTCGACCGCCCAGGTCGACGAGGCCATCGACGCGCTGGCACGCCGCTGGGAGAGCGACGAGGCACGGGAGGGCATCAGTGCCTTCTTCGACAAGCGTCCGGCACCCTGGGCCTGATCCCTTGGCGGTGCAGCTGGCTCACCTGCACGCGACGCTCTGCCTTGCGGGCATCTTCTTCCAGGTGGGGCTGATCCTCGGGCTGCCACTGGCGGAGTGGGCGCAGGGTGCGCAGGGCACGGGGGCGCTGCCGCCGCGCCGCCGCGTCCTGGCCGGGCTGGCGGCAGCGGTGCTGCTGTTTCAGGCGCTGGCGCTGATCTCGGCGGCAGGTTTTCCGGGCCTCGACTGGCCGCGCTGGACGGGATGGGTCGCGATGGGCGTGCACGGCGCCGCACTTGCGCTCGACTTGGCCTCCGGCGCGGCCGTCGAGCGCCGGCTCTGGGCGCCGATCAACGCGGTGTTGGCGGCGCTCGCGCTGGCGGTCATGACATCGTGAAACCCCGCCGCTGCCCGCGCGGTATGCACCGGTCGACTGAAAAAATGTCGCAACTTCAGGCGGCCACCCGGCGATCAAGGGCTAGGCCATTGTCCGAAAAGCGTTTTAACCTCTCGGGAATATCCGCGGCCGTTGTTGACCCCGTCACGCCACGGGGATAAGTCACACAGAGCAAGGCGACATCGCCAAGGTCTCCGCGCCGGTTTTCGCGGCGCGCCTCGCAAGGGAGCCAGCAAGTGGAAGAGATGCTGCGGGAGTACCTCCCCATCCTCGTTTTTCTGGGCGTCGCCGTCGGTCTCGGCCTTGTCCTGATCCTCGCCGCGGTGGTCCTCGCCGTCAGGCATCCCGACCCCGAGAAGGTGTCGGCCTACGAATGCGGTTTCAACGCCTTCGATGACGCCCGGATGAAGTTCGACGTCAGGTTCTACCTCGTCTCGATCCTCTTCATCATCTTCGATCTCGAGATCGCCTTCCTGTTCCCCTGGGCCGTGGCCTTCAAGGATGTGAGCATGGTCGGCTTCTGGTCGATGATGGTGTTCCTCGGGGTCCTGACCATCGGCTTCGCCTACGAATGGAAGAAGGGGGCACTCGAATGGGAGTGAGCGACAAGGATCCGCTCGTCACCGAGGTGCAGGGCGACGGCCAGCAGGCCGACCGCGTGAAGTCCGGCCCCTCGGCCAAGGCGGCCTACGGCGAATACGGGGCCGGCTCGGACCCCGAGGCGGCGACCCAGGCGCTGAACCGCGAGCTCAGCGACAAGGGCTTCCTGCTGACCTCGGTCGACGACGTCATCAACTGGGCGCGCACCGGCTCGCTGCACTGGATGACCTTCGGTCTCGCCTGCTGCGCGATCGAGATGATGCATACCTCGATGCCGCGCTACGATCTCGAGCGCTTCGGCGCCGCGCCGCGCGCCAGTCCGCGTCAGTCGGACCTGATGATCGTGGCCGGTACGCTGACCAACAAGATGGCGCCGGCGCTGCGCAAGGTCTACGACCAGATGCCCGAGCCGCGCTACGTGATCTCGATGGGCTCCTGCGCCAACGGCGGCGGCTACTATCACTACAGCTACTCGGTCGTGCGCGGCTGCGACCGCGTGGTGCCTGTGGACGTCTACGTGCCGGGCTGCCCGCCGACGGCCGAGGCGCTGCTCTACGGCATCATGACGCTGCAGAAGAAGATCCGCCGCACCGGCACGATCGTCCGCTGAGGCCCCGGAGGAAGGCATGACCGAAGCACTGAACGAACTGGGCGGCCACATCGAGACCAAGCGTCCCGACTGCGTGCTGGGCTGGGACGTGAGCCATGGCGAGCTGAACGTCAACGTGGCTCCGGCCAGCATCCTGGGGCTCGTGGAGTTCCTCAAGACCGATCCGACCTGCCGTTTCTCGTCGCTGGTCGACATCACGGCGGTCGACTACCCGCAGCGGCCCAAGCGCTTCGACGTGGTCTACCACTTCCTGTCGATGTACCAGAACCACCGGATCCGGCTGCGCATGGCGATCCGCGACGAGGACATCGTGCCCTCGATCACCGGCGTTCACCCCTCGGCCGACTGGTTCGAGCGAGAGGTTTTCGACATGTTCGGGATCCTTTTCTCGGGCCACCCGGACCTGCGGCGAATCCTGACCGACTACGGCTTCCGCGGGCACCCGCTGCGCAAGGACTTCCCGACAACGGGTTACGTCGAACTGCGCTACGACGAAGAGCTCAAGCGCGTGGTCTACGAGCCGGTGAACCTGGTGCAGGAATACCGGCAGTTCGACTTCATGTCGCCCTGGGAAGGGGCCGAGTACATCCTGCCCGGCGACGAGAAGGCCGAGGGGGGCGCAAAGTGATGGGCTCTTACGGAATGGGCGGCGGCGGTCTGATCTGGCTGATCGTTCTGGGCGTGCTGGTCGTCGTGCCGTTCTGGCGCCTGCTGCCGCAGTTCGGCATCCCGGCCTGGGTCTCACTCGTGGCCATCATCCCGCTTGGCGCGCTGATCCTTCTCTGGGTCATGGCGTTCAAGGACAAGACGAACGGAGGCACTGCGTGATGGACGGCTCCAAGGGTTTCGACGACGCGCTCACCGGCGAGCAGCAGATCCGCAACTTCAACATCAACTTCGGCCCCCAGCACCCGGCGGCGCACGGCGTGCTGCGCCTCGTGCTGGAACTCGACGGCGAGATCGTCGAGCGCGTGGACCCGCACATCGGTCTGCTCCACCGCGGCACCGAGAAGCTGATGGAGAGCCGGACCTACCTGCAGAACCTGCCGTATTTCGACCGGCTCGACTACGTCGGCACGATGAACCAGGAACACGCCTGGGTGCTGGCCATCGAGAAGCTGACCGGCACCGAGGTGCCGCGCCGGGCGCAGCTCATCCGCGTGCTCTACTGCGAGATCGGGCGCATCCTGAACCACCTGCTGAACGTGACCACGCAGGCCATGGACGTTGGCGCGTTGACGCCGCCGCTCTGGGGCTTCGAGGAGCGCGAGAAGCTGATGATCTTCTACGAACGCGCCTGCGGGGCGCGGCTCCACGCCGCCTATTTCCGTCCCGGGGGCGTGCACCAGGATCTTCCGCCCGAGCTGATCGACGACATCGACGAGTGGTGCCAGGGCTTCCCGGCCTTCCTCGACGATATCGACGGGCTGCTGACCGAGAACCGGATCTTTAAGCAGCGCAACGCCGACATCGGCGTCGTGACCGAGCAGGACATCCAGGATCACGGTTTCTCCGGCGTCATGGTGCGCGGCTCGGGCCTCGCCTGGGACCTGCGGCGCGCGCAGCCCTACGAGTGCTACGACGAGTTCGACTTCAAGATCCCGGTTGGCAAGAACGGCGACTGCTACGACCGCTACCTCGTCCGCATGGCCGAGATGCGCGAGAGCGTGAAGATCATGAAGCAGGCCTGCGAGAAGCTGAAGATGCCCGAGAACCAGGGCGACGTGCTCGCGCGGGGCAAGCTGACGCCGCCGAAGCGGTCCGAGATGAAGACCTCGATGGAGGCGCTCATCCACCACTTCAAGCTCTACACCGAGGGCTTCCACGTGCCCGAGGGCGAGGTCTATGCCGCCGTCGAGGCACCCAAGGGCGAATTCGGCGTCTACCTCGTGGCCGACGGCACGAACCGGCCCTACCGCGCCAAGCTGCGCGCGCCGGGCTATCTGCATCTGCAGGCGATGGACCACGTCTGCCGCAATCACCAGCTTGCCGACGTGGCCGCGATCCTCGGATCGCTGGACATCGTGTTCGGCGAGGTGGACCGCTAAGACGCTGTGCCGGGGCCGTGGCCCCGTGTAACGACCGAGAAGGAGACGGGACACGTGATGGGGAAGACACGCCTGGCGAGTGGCCTGACGTTGATTGGCTTGCTGGCCGCCTGTGCGCTGCCGCCGGAAGGGGTGGAGGACGCCGATCTCGTGGCCTTTGACGAGGCCGTGGCCTCGGTCGGCTGCGATCTCGTGAGCGAGTCCGATTACCTGCCGGTGGAGTTCCAGACCGGGATGACCCGCCCGATGCTGCAGGAGATTGCCGGCTACCGGATCGCGACCGACAAGGGTGTCCGGCTCGAGAGCGGCGGCTTCCGCCTGACCTCCGGGCCCTGCGCGCCCACCGCGCCGGCGACCGAGCCGGCGGCGTTGCCTTCGGAGACGCCCGAGGCGCCCGAGGCATGATTTTCGCGGATGCCCCGATGCGGGGACGCCGAACAGAGACAAACGACGAACGGGGCGTCATGCGGCGCCCGACAGACCCCGGAGCCTGCTGACCCATGCTGCGCCGACTGCACCCAGACCAGCCCGAAAGCTTCGCCTTCACCCCCGCCAACCAGGCCTGGGCCGAGGCGCAGATCACCAAGTATCCCGATGGCCGGCAGGCCAGCGCGATCATCCCGCTTCTGTGGCGTGCCCAGGAGCAGGAAGGCTGGCTCTCGCGGCCGGCGATCGAGCATGTCGCCGACATGCTGGGCCTCGCGCATATCCGCGCGCTCGAGGTGGCGACCTTCTACTTCATGTTCCAGCTTCAGCCGGTCGGCAGCGTGGCGCACGTCCAGATCTGCGGCACGACCTCCTGCATGATCTGCGGCGCCGAGGACCTGATGGGGGTCTGCAAGGAAAAGATCGCACCCAGGGCGCATGAGCTTTCCGCCGACGGCAAGTTCAGCTGGGAAGAGGTCGAGTGCCTCGGGGCCTGTGCGAATGCGCCGATGGCGCAGATCGGCAAGGACTACTACGAGGACCTCACCGCCGAGCGCCTGTCCGAGATGCTCGACGAGATGGCCGCCGGCAAGGTGCCGACTCCGGGTTCGCAGATCGGACGCTATGCCTCCGAGCCGGCAGCGGGGCTGACCACCCTCAAGGCCCACGAGGCCGACCGGCCGAAGCACAACGCCGCCGTCGCTCTGGCGACCGAGATCGGCGATACGCTCAAGCGCATCGACGGGACCGAGGTGCCGCTGCGCACGCCCTGGCGCGACCGCTCGGACGAAGAGGGCAGCGCCAATCCCGACAAGCACACGCCGAAGCTGTCCGGCGGTGAGGCGGTAGACGAGACAGGCATCGACAAGCGCGAGGCGCCGGCCGCGGCGAAAGCCCATCCGCCAGCCTCCGCGCCCGCCGAGAGCACCGACGACGAGACCGAGGGCACCAAGCCCGAGACGCTCGACGCGCCGCGCGCCGGTGGTGCCGACGATCTCAAGCAGATCAAGGGTGTCGGGCCCAAGCTCGAAGGGGTCCTGAACGGCCTTGGATTCTTCCACTTCGACCAGATCGCGTCCTGGACCTCGGACGAACTGGCCTGGGTCGACTCGCACCTCGAGGGCTTCAAGGGCCGCGCCACGCGCGACGACTGGGTCAGCCAGGCCCGCACCCTGTCCGAGGGAGGCGAGACGGAGTTCTCGACGCGTGTTAAGGATGGAGACGTCTACGACGAGGACTGACGCAGTGACATGAAATGTCCGGGGGGAGGACGGGAATGACGAGTATGACCGAGATCGACGATTGCGCAAAGAAATGCTGGCTGGTCGCCGCGGCGATCGGTCTGGTGGTGGCCCTCCTTTCGCTGGCGGGCGCCAAGGGCATCCTTGCGGCGCTCGTGCTCGGCGGACTCGCGGCCTTCCTTCTCGGGCGTGTCTTCATCTGGTTCGCCTGTGCGCCCATCCCGACCGCCGGTGACGGCGCAGCATCGACGGCGCGGACAGGAACGGGCGGTGGCGCCGCCGGTCCCGCGAGCAGCGTTGCCGGGACGACGGCGGCCTCCGAAACCGCGGCCAAGGTGGCCGAGGCGCGGCGTGCCGATGCCGCGACCGATCCTTCCGCCGATTTGGGCCCCGCAGCGGCGGCTGCCGGTGTGCCCGGCGCCGCGACGACGGATGCCGGTGCGGCAGAAGAGCCGCTGGTCAAGCCGAGCAAGCCGCTTGCCGGGCAGGAAGATCTTGCGTCGCGCAAGGGCACATGGAAATACGAGGCCTCTGCCGACGACGCCGACGCGGCGGCCGAGGGAACGCGGCCCACGGCGCTGGAGGCTCCGCGCGGCGGGAGCGCGGACGACCTCAAGCAGATCAAGGGGGTCGGCCCCAGGCTCGAGGAGCTTCTGCACGAGCTGGGGATCTACCATTTCGACCAGATCGCAGGCTGGTCGGCGGACGAGGTCGCCTGGATGGATTCGAACCTCAAGGGGTTCCGCGGCCGCGTGTCGCGTGACGACTGGGTCGGCCAGGCAAAGTCGCTCGCTTCGGGCGGCGCACAGGAATGAACGGAGACGCGATGAGCGGGCAACAGGATCTCAACCGGCAGGGGCGCATCATCGCGCTCGTGATCGCCGGGACGGGGCTTGCCTGGATCGCGGCCACGGTACTGGGCAGCGCGCTGGACTGGAGCCAGCGCACAAGGGCCTTTTTCGATCTGGCGGCGCTTGCCGGGTTCGGGACGGCCATCTGGATGATCTACGGGCTCTGGCGCGCCCGCCAGAAGAACAAGGACTGAGCGATGCTGAAGGACGAAGATCGCATTTTCACCAACCTCTACGGCATGCATGACCGGACCCTGTCGGGCGCGAAGAAGCGCGGGCACTGGGACGCCACCGCGGGCCTGATCGAGAAGGGACGCGACTGGATCGTCGAGGAGATGAAGGCCTCTGGCCTGCGCGGCCGCGGCGGCGCAGGTTTCCCGACGGGGCTCAAGTGGTCCTTCATGCCCAAGGAAAGCGACGGCCGCCCCGCCTACCTGGTGGTGAACGCCGACGAATCCGAGCCGGGCACCTGCAAGGACCGCGAGATCATGCGCCACGATCCGCATACGCTGATCGAGGGCTGCCTGATCGCCTCCTTCGCGATGAACGCGCACGCCTGCTACATCTACATCCGCGGCGAATACATCCGCGAGCGCGAGGCGCTGCAGGCCGCCATCGACGAGGCCTATGACGCGGGCCTGCTGGGCAAGAACGCGGCAGGCTCGGGCTGGGATTTCGACCTCTACCTGCACCACGGCGCCGGCGCCTACATCTGCGGCGAGGAAACCGCGCTTCTGGAAAGCCTCGAGGGCAAGAAGGGCATGCCGCGCATGAAGCCGCCGTTCCCGGCGGGCGCGGGCCTCTATGGCTGCCCGACCACGGTGAACAACGTGGAATCCATCGCGGTGGTCCCGACGATCCTGCGCCGCGGCGCAAGCTGGTTCTCGGGCTTCGGCCGTCAGAACAACGCGGGCACCAAGATCTTTGCCGTCTCGGGCCACGTCAACAATCCCTGCGTCGTCGAAGATGCCATGTCGATCTCCTTCGAGGAACTGATCGACCGGCATTGCGGCGGCATTCGCGGTGGCTGGGACAACATCAAGGCGGTGATCCCGGGGGGCTCCTCGGTGCCATGCGTGCGCGGCGAGAACATGCGCGACGCGGTCATGGATTTCGACGCGCTCAAGGAAAAGGGCTCGAGCCTCGGCACGGCCGCGGTGATCGTGATGGATCAGTCCACCGATATCATCAAGGCGATCTGGCGGCTCTCGAAGTTCTACAAGCACGAGAGCTGCGGCCAGTGCACGCCCTGCCGCGAGGGCACGGGCTGGATGATGCGCGTGATGGACCGGCTGGTGAAGGGCGAGGCGGAGGTCGACGAGATCGACATGCTCTTCGACGTCACCAAGCAGGTCGAGGGCCACACCATCTGTGCGCTCGGCGACGCGGCGGCCTGGCCGATCCAGGGCCTGATCCGAAACTTCCGCGACGAGATCGAGGACCGGATCAAGGCCCAGAGAACCGGCCGCACGGGCGCCATGGCGGCGGAGTGACTCGGGTCATGTGGGCAGACGCGACCAGCAAATGCGGGGCCGAAGCAGGAAACGGTTCAACGCCGGGACTGGCGGCATGAACGCGGCGGTCCGTATCTCGGCCGGCGCTACGCTTGCCGCCGTTCTGCTGGCCGGCTGCGGCCCTGCCGGCGGCTCGGGCGGCACCGGAGTTGTCGGTGCGCCTCCGGCCACGGCGCCGCTGGCAGATCGCTGGGCGCATCGCGTGGTCGCGATCTCGGTGGCCGAGGGCATCGCGGACAAGTGCTACGGCGAGGGGATCTCGCTCGCACCGTCGCAGTGGAATGGGGCCGTGGCCCGCGCGACCGGCGAGCTGGTGGCGCAGGGGGCCGACCCCGCCGAGCTGGACGCGATCTATGCGGCGCACGACTTCAACGAGACCTCGGCGCAGGCGCAGGCCTGGCTGGCGGCGCGCGGCGCGGTGCCGGGCGTGCCGGAGAGCCTGTGCACGATCGGGGAACGGGAAATCGCGGACGGCACCGAAGTGGGCCGCCTGCTGCAGACGCTGTGACGAGGATGGCATGAGCCACGCGATGGGACATCTGGGATCTGGGCTGCGGCTTGCGGCGCTGGCCGGCATCGCCGTGCTGGGGCTGACGGCCTGCAGCGTCTTCGGCAGCCGCGAGAACCAGATCGAGTACCAGGGCATCCCGTTCAACGGTGATCACCGGGCGCTGCGCGACGACCGCATGTCCTTTGTCGCGACAGCCAAGCCCGCGGATGTCTCGCTCGACGGTGCGATCCGTGCGGCGGAGTTCGAGGGCGTGAAGTACTGCATTTCGTATATCGGCACTTCGGACATCGACTGGCAGATCGGCCCCGACACGCCGCGCGCGCAGATGCCGGTCTCGGACGGGACGCTGACCTTCCGGGGGACCTGCGTGGAATGAGCCGGGATGCGCCCATATCGGCGGCTCGCTGCGGCTGTTATTGCCTGACGTCGCGTCGCGGCGCCACCTTCCGGGGTGAAGGAGCCTGCACGCCCGCGGGCTCCGGCAACCGTGACCGGAGAAGTCTCATGCGTTTCGTGAAACCCCTCGCCCTGGCGACCCTGGTGGGCCTGACCGCCATGCCGGCCGCCGCGACGGCCAAGACCCCGCTGGGCGAGGTCAAGGAAATCCACGACGGGCTGATGGCCGTCGGCATCGCCGACCAGCTGCGCAAGGATTGCGACAACCTCAGCGCCCGCATCCTGACGGCCTATGGCTACATCAATTCGCTGAAGTCCCGCGCGAGCGAGCTTGGCTACAGCGACCAGGAAATCGAGGACTTCGTGACCTCGAAGGACGAAAAGCGGCAGATGCGCGCGGACGGCGAGGCCTACCTGCGCGCCCGTGGCGTCGACCCCGAGGACAGCGCGGCCTTCTGTGCCTTCGGCGTGTCCGAGATCGGGGCGGGCACCGCCATCGGCAAGCTGCTGCGGGAGAACTGATGCGGGACCGCGCGCTCATAGCCAGTCCGGGCGGGGCGCACCCCGAAAGCGGGGCTCGGGGCGAAACCGGCGGGTTGCGCTCGGCTCCGCGACTGACATACGCAGGGGGCGGGCGCCGCCACCTTGCTGGAACATCGCTTCGAAGGACAATGCCAATGACCGATCTGCGCAAGATCATCATCGACGGGATGGAGATAGAGGTGGATGGGGCGATGACGCTCATCCAGGCCTGCGAGGAAGCCGGCATCGAGGTGCCGCGCTTCTGCTACCACGAGCGGCTGTCGATCGCCGGCAACTGCCGCATGTGCCTCGTCGAGGTGGTGGGCGGCCCGCCCAAGCCCGCGGCCTCCTGCGCGATGCAGGTGCGCGACCTGCGGCCCGGCAAGGATGGCACGCCGCCGACGGTCAAGACCAACTCGCCCATGGTGAAGAAGGCCCGCGAGGGGGTGATGGAGTTTCTGCTCATCAACCACCCGCTCGATTGCCCGATCTGCGACCAGGGCGGCGAATGCGACCTGCAGGACCAGGCGATGGCCTATGGCGTCGATTTCTCGCGCTACCGCGAGCCCAAGCGCGCGGTGGACGACCTCAACCTCGGCCCGCTGGTCGAGACGCACATGACGCGTTGCATCTCCTGCACCCGCTGCGTGCGATTCACCACCGAGGTCGCCGGCATCAGCCAGATGGGCCAGACCGGCCGCGGCGAGGACGCCGAGATCACTGCCTACCTTGGCGAGACGCTCGATTCGAACCTGCAGGGCAACATCATCGATCTCTGCCCGGTCGGTGCGCTGACCTCCAAGCCCTACGCCTTCACCGCGCGCCCTTGGGAGCTCAGCAAGACCGAGTCGATCGACGTGATGGACGCGCTCTGCTCGAACATCCGGGTCGATACGAAGGGGCGCGAAGTCATGCGCTTCCTGCCGCGCAACCACGACGGCGTGAACGAGGAATGGATCTCGGACAAGACGCGCTTCGTCTGGGACGGCCTGCGCCGCCAGCGGCTCGACCGACCCTACGTCCGCGAGAACGGCAAGCTGCGCCCGGCCACCTGGCCCGAGGCGCTCGGCAAGGCGGCCGAGGCGATGAAGGGGGCCAAGAAGGTGGCAGGCCTCGTCGGCGATCTGGCCCCCGTGGAGGCGGCCTTCTCGCTGAAGCAGATGGTCGAGGGTCTGGGCGGCGCGGTCGAGTGCCGCACCGACGGCGCCAAGCTGCCCACTGGAAACCGCTCGGGCTATGTCGGCAACGCCGCCATCGAGGATCTGGACACCGCCAAGGAGATCGTCCTGATCGGCACCAACCCGCGCGACGAGGCCCCGGTGCTGAACGCGCGGATCCGCAAGGCCTGGCTCAATGGTGCCACCGTGCGGGTGATCGGCGCGGCCGCGGATCTGACCTACGAATACGAGCACATCGGCACCGGCCGCGGCGCCCTTTCGGGCGCCAAGGCGGGTGAGGGGGCCATCGTGATCCTGGGTCAGGGCGCGCTGCAGGAAGCCGACGGGTCGGCCGTACTCGGCGCCGCGATGGCAATGGCCGAAGCCGCGAAGGGCAGCTTCATGGTCCTGCATACGGCGGCCGGCCGCGTCGGGGCGATGGACGTGGGCGCCGTGACCGAGGGCGGCATGGACGCCGCCATCGACGGTGCCGACGTGATCTACAACCTGGGCGCCGACGAGGTGGAAATCGCCGACGGGCCCTTCGTGATCTACCAGGGCAGCCACGGCGACCGTGGTGCGCACCGGGCCGACGTGATCCTGCCGGGTGCCGCCTACACCGAGGAGAACGGCCTTTTCGTCAACACCGAGGGTCGTCCGCAGCTGGCGATGCGCGCCGGCTTCGCGCCGGGCGAGGCCAAGGAGAACTGGGCGATCCTGCGGGCGCTTTCGGCCGAACTGGGTGCCAAGCTGCCCTGGGACAGCCTCGCGCAGCTGCGCCAGGCGCTGGTCAAGGCCGTGCCGCATCTGGCCGAGGTCGACACCGTTCCGGGCAACACCTGGACGGCGGTCGAGGCGGGCAAGCTGGGCGATGCCGATTTCCGCTACGCGGTGCGGGATCACTATCTCAGCAACCCGATCGCTCGGTCGAGCGTGCTCATGGCCGAGCTTTCGGCCAACGCGAAAGAGCGCCGCAACGCGCCGATCGCCGCCGAGTGAGGAATGTGGGCGCGCTTCGCCATATCCCTCGCCGCGCTGACAGCGATGCCGGCCTGCGAGACGACGCAGGCCGCGGCGTCCGAGGAGTCTCCGTTCGAGCCGGTCTACGAGGGCATCGAGACCCGGCTGCTGGACGGGGATCTGGTGAGTTTCCTGGTCGAGATGCGGGGTGCCCGCGACTCGGAGGACGTGGGGCGCTACGCGGAATGCGCGGCCGCGCAGTACGCGCTGATCCGGGGCTACGGATTCGCGCGGCATTTGCGCACGAATGTGTCGGAAGAGGGTGGCCTCTGGCGCGGGGATGCTGTTTACACCATCTCGGCGGCGCTGCCCCGCGGGCTCAAGACGATAGACGCGGAAGTCACCGCGCACGCCTGCGCCGAGAACGGAATACCGATGGTGTGAGGGACACTTGATGGCAGATTTCTTTTCCACCCCCTTCGGAACCTTCATCATCATCCTGGCGCAGTGCCTCGCGGTCCTGGGCTTCGTGATGATCTCGCTGCTGGTTCTGGTCTATGGCGACCGCAAGATCTGGGCGGCCGTCCAGATGCGGCGCGGCCCCAACGTCGTCGGCGTCTACGGCATCCTGCAGTCGGTAGCCGATGCGCTGAAATACGTCCTCAAGGAGGTGGTGGTCCCCGCCGGCGCGGACAAAACTGTCTTCATGATGGCGCCGCTCATCTCCTTCGTGATGGCGGTGCTGGCTTGGGCGGTGATTCCCTTCGCCGACGGCTGGGTGCTGTCGAACATCAACGTCGCCATCTTGTACGTCTTCGCCATCTCCTCGCTCGAGGTCTACGGCGTGATCATGGGCGGCTGGGCCTCGAACTCGAAGTATCCCTTCCTCGGCTCGCTGCGCTCGGCCGCGCAGATGATCTCCTACGAGGTCTCCATCGGCCTCATCATCATCGGCGTGATCATCTCGACCGGCTCGATGAACTTCGGCAGCATTGTCGAGGCTCAGGACGGCCGCTTCGGGCTCTTCTCGTGGTACTGGCTGCCGCACTTCCCAATGGTGTTCCTGTTCTTCATCTCGGCCCTGGCCGAAACCAACCGCCCGCCCTTCGACCTGCCCGAGGCCGAGTCGGAACTGGTGGCGGGCTACCAGGTGGAATACTCGGCAACGCCCTTCCTGCTGTTCATGGCAGGCGAGTACATCGCCATCTTCCTGATGTGCGCGCTGACCTCGCTGCTGTTCTTCGGCGGCTGGCTGTCCCCGATCCCGGGGCTGCCCGATGGCGCGCTCTGGATGGTGGCCAAGATGGGCGTGTTCTTCTTCATCTTCGCGATGGTCAAGGCGATCACTCCGCGCTACCGCTACGACCAGCTGATGCGCCTGGGCTGGAAGGTCTTCCTTCCGTTCAGCCTGGTCTGGGTGGTCTTCGTGTCCTTCGCCGCGAAATTCGGATGGTTCTGGGGCAGCTTCGCCCGCTGGACCACGGGAGGTTAAGCAAGCAATGGCTAGCATCGACTACGGACGCGCCGCGAGGTATTTCCTGCTCGCGGATGTCTTCAAGGGCTTCGGTCTGGGGCTGCGCTACTTCTTCAAGCCCAAGCCCACGCTGAACTACCCGCACGAGAAGGGCTACCTTTCGCCGCGCTTCCGCGGCGAGCACGCCCTGCGCCGCTATCCCAACGGGGAAGAGCGCTGCATCGCCTGCAAGCTCTGCGAGGCGATCTGCCCGGCGCAGGCCATCACCATCGACGCCGAGCCGCGCGATGACGGCAGCCGCCGCACCACGCGCTACGACATCGACATGACGAAGTGCATCTACTGCGGCTTCTGCCAAGAGGCCTGCCCGGTCGATGCCATCGTCGAGGGGCCCAACTTCGAGTTCTCGACCGAGACGCGCGAGGAGCTGTTCTACGACAAGGCCAAGCTGCTCGAGAACGGCGAGCGCTGGGAAGCCGAGATCGCCCGCAACCTCGAGTTGGACGCGCCCTACCGATGAGCGACGGCAAGACCCCCTTCGAGCTGATGATGGCCCAGGCGCAGGAGATGGCGAAGGCCTTCAATCCTGCGCTCGAGTCCTTCAACCCGAAGGGGTTCGAGAAGCTCTGGCCGACCATGCCCAAAGACGCCATGGAGATGTGGTTCGGCAAGGGCGTGTCGAAGGAGGGGCTCGACGCGAAAACCCGGCTGCTGCTGACGCTTGCGGGGTTGACGATGCAGGGCGCGCAGGCCGATACGGCGCTGCGCATGACCGTGCGCCACCTGCTCGAGGCCGGCGCCACCAAGGACGAGATCGCCGAGACCATCGCACAGATGTCGATGTTCGCCGGCATACCCGCCATGACCCGCGCCATGGAGCTTGCGCGCGAGGTGATGGAAGACAGCGAGGATGACGCCAAATGACCGTGTTCGCATTCTACCTCTTCGCGTTGGCCGCCATCGCGGGGGGCCTTTTCACAGTCATCAGCCGCAACCCGGTGCACTCGGTGCTCTGGCTGATCCTGGCCTTCCTCTCGGCGGCGGGGCTCTTCGTGCTGCTGGGCGCGGAATTCGTGGCGATGCTGCTGATCATCGTCTACGTGGGCGCGGTCGCGGTGCTGTTCCTCTTCGTGGTGATGATGCTCGACGTCGATTTCGCCGAGTTGAGGGCAGGCATGGCCAAGTACATGCCCCTGGCGCTGCTGATCGGTCTGATCGTCCTGATGGAGCTCGGCATGGCGCTCGGCGCCTGGCAGAGCTCGGAGGCGGCCGCAGGCCAGCTTTCGGCGCCGACGCCCACCGAGATGCACAACACCGCCGCGCTGGGTGTGCTGCTCTATGACCGCTATTTCCTCCTGTTCCAGCTTGCCGGCCTGATCCTGCTGGTGTCGATGATCGGCGCCATCGTGCTGACGCTGCGCCACCGCGCCGACGTCAAGCGCCAGGACGTGCTCGCCCAGATGTGGCGCGACCCGGCCAAGGCGATGGAACTGAAGGACGTGAAACCGGGGCAGGGGCTCTAGGCCCCGCCACCGCACACGCGCGCCCCGGGCCACCCCGGGGCACTGCTTCCGGCCCGGCCGGGAGAGGGAACCTCGGGGGTCCGCCAAGACGGGCTCCGGCAAAGACAATTGCCCCCGCAACAGGGGGCGGGAAGTGGGACAGCGATGAGCATAGCCAGTTGGATAGCCATCTTCTTCGCGGGGATCTTCGTTCCCGTGGTCCTGGGCGCGGCCGGGGGCCGCAAGCGGAACGGAGATCGCACATGATCGGGTTGGAGCATTACCTCACGGTGGCGGCGGTGCTGTTCGTCATCGGCATCTTCGGCATCTTCCTGAACCGGAAGAACGTCATCATCCTGCTGATGTCGATCGAGCTGATCCTGCTCTCGGTGAACATCAACTTCGTCGCCTTCTCTTCGTTCCTCGGTGATCTCGCGGGACAGGTCTTCACGCTCTTCGTGCTGACCGTCGCGGCGGCCGAGGCGGCGATCGGCCTCGCGATCCTTGTCTGCTTCTTCCGCAACCGCGGCACCATCGCCGTGGAAGACGTCAACGTGATGAAAGGCTGAGCCGCATGGAGACGATCATCCTCTTCGCCCCGCTGGTGGGCGCGCTCATCGCGGGCTTCGGCTGGCGCTTCATCGGCGAGACCGGCGCGCAGTGGGTCACCACCGGCCTGCTGTTCCTGGCCTGCCTGCTGTCGTGGATCGTGTTCTTCACGCTGGGCGAGGCCGAGAGCATCTCGCTCTTCCGCTTCATCGAGAGCGGCACGCTCAGCACCGACTGGGCGATCCGCTCGGACCGGCTGACCGCGATCATGCTGATCGTCGTGACGACGGTCTCGGCGCTCGTGCACCTCTACAGCTTCGGCTACATGGCGCATGACGAGAACTTCCGCGCCGGCGAAAGCTACAAGCCGCGCTTTTTCGCCTACCTGTCCTTCTTCACCTTCGCGATGCTCGCGCTGGTGACCTCGGACAATCTGGTGCAGATGTTCTTTGGCTGGGAAGGCGTCGGCGTCGCATCCTACCTGCTGATCGGCTTCTACTACCGCAAGCCCTCGGCCAACGCGGCGGCGATGAAAGCCTTCATCGTGAACCGCGTCGGCGACTTCGGCTTCGCGCTGGGGATCTTCGGACTGTTCTACCTGACCGACAGCATCAACCTCGACGACGTCTTCGCCGCCGCACCGCAGCTGGCCGAAACCCAGCTCACCTTCCTCTGGACCGAGTGGAACGCGGCGAACCTGCTGGCCTTCCTGCTCTTCGTGGGCGCCATGGGCAAATCGGCGCAGCTGCTGCTGCACACCTGGCTGCCCGACGCAATGGAAGGCCCGACGCCGGTCTCGGCACTGATCCACGCGGCCACCATGGTGACCGCCGGCGTCTTCCTCGTCTGCCGCATGTCGCCGCTGATGGAATACGCACCCGATGCGATGGCCTTCGTCACCTTCCTGGGCGCCGCCACAGCCTTCTTCGCGGCGACGGTCGGCCTAGTGCAGAACGACATCAAGCGCGTCATCGCCTATTCGACCTGTTCGCAGCTCGGCTACATGTTCGTGGCCGCGGGCGTGGGGGTCTATTCGGTGGCGATGTTCCACCTCTTCACGCACGCCTTCTTCAAGGCCATGCTCTTCCTCGGCGCCGGCTCGGTGATCCACGGGATGCACCACGAGCAGGACATGCGGAACTACGGCGGCCTGAAGGACAAGCTTCCCTACACCTTCTGGGCGATGATGATCGGCACGCTGGCGATCACCGGCGTGGGCATCCCGCTCACCGGCTGGTTCGGCTTCGCGGGCTTCGTGTCCAAGGACGCGATCATCGAGAGCGCCTGGGCCGGCACCGACGGCGGCTTCGCCTTCTGGGCTCTGGTCATCGCGGCGCTGTTCACCAGCTTCTATTCCTGGCGGCTGATGTTCATGACCTTCTGGGGCAAGCCGCGCGGCGACAAGCACACGCACGAGCATGCACATGAATCCCCGCGGGTCATGCTGATCCCGCTCGGCGTGCTGGCCGTGGGTGCGGTTTTTGCCGGGATGCTGTGGTACGGCGTCTTCTTCGGCGACCACGACAAGGTCACCCGCTGGTTCGGCATGCCTGCGCATCACGCCGAAGCCTCCGAAGGTGATCACGGCGAGGAAGCCGCAGCCGAGGGCGGCGCGGAAACGGCGGCTGCCGACACCGAAGAGGGTGGCGAGCAAACCGCCGCGGATGAAGGTCATGGCGAGGCCGAGACTCACGCCGCCGCCGGCATGGCGCCACAGGGCGCGATCTACATGGCGCCGGACAACACCGTCATGGACGACGCGCACCACGCGCCGGTCTGGGTCAAGCTTTCGCCCTTCGTTGCCATGCTCATCGGGCTGGGCATCGCCTACTGGTTCTACATCGTGAACCCGGCACTGCCCAAACGTCTGGCCGAGACGCACCGTCCGCTGTACCTCTTCCTGCTGAACAAGTGGTACTTCGACGAAATCTACGACTTCCTCTTCGTGCGGTCCGCAAAGGCGCTTGGCCGCCTCCTGTGGAAGCGCGGCGACGGTAGCGTCATCGACGGCTCGATCAAT
This sequence comes from Salipiger mucosus DSM 16094, assembly GCF_000442255.1. Taxonomy (GTDB): domain Bacteria; phylum Pseudomonadota; class Alphaproteobacteria; order Rhodobacterales; family Rhodobacteraceae; genus Salipiger; species Salipiger mucosus. The sequence continues at coordinate 215,206 of NZ_KE557277.1, forward strand.
GGCGTGGCGATGGGGATCATTCCCTTCTTCACCCGCCTCGCAGGCCGCGCGCAGTCCGGCTACATCTTCACCTATGCCTTCGCCATGGTCATCGGGATCGCGATCCTGGTCACCTGGATGTCGATCCTCGGAGGGGCGCAGTAATGGCCAACCTGCTTTCCATCGTCACCTTCCTGCCTGCGCTGGCGGCGCTGATCCTCGCGGTCTTCCTGCGCGGCGGTGACGCGGCGGCGGACCGCAACGCGAAGTGGCTGGCGCTGATCGCCACGACCGCGACCTTCGTGATCTCGCTGTTCATCCTGTTCCAGTTCGATGCCTCGAACACCGGCTTCCAGATGGTGGAAGAGGGTGACTGGATCCTCGGGCTGAAGTACAAGATGGGCGTCGACGGCATTTCGGTGCTGTTCGTGATGCTCACGACCTTCATGATGCCGCTGACCATCGCGGCCAGCTGGGCGGTGAAGTCGCGCGTCAAGGAATACATGATCGCCTTCCTGCTGCTGGAAACGCTCATGCTGGGCGTCTTCATGGCGCTGGACCTGGTGCTCTTCTACCTCTTCTTCGAGGGCGGCCTGATCCCGATGTTCCTGATCATCGGCATCTGGGGCGGCAAGAACCGGATCTACGCGGCCTTCAAGTTCTTCCTCTACACTTTCCTCGGGTCGGTGCTGATGCTGGTGGCCATGGTCGCCATGTACACCGACGCGGGCACCACAGACATCCCGACACTGCTGACGCACGAGTTCTCGACGGGCAGCTTCGAGGTGCTGGGCGTGCACATCCTCGGCGGGCTGCAGACCATGCTCTGGCTGGCCTTCTTCGCCAGCTTCGCGGTCAAGATGCCGATGTGGCCGGTGCACACCTGGCTGCCGGACGCGCACGTTCAGGCGCCCACCGCGGGCTCGGTCGTGCTGGCGGCGATCCTTCTGAAGATGGGCGGCTACGGCTTCCTGCGCTTCTCGCTGCCGATGTTCCCCGTGGGCTCCGAGGTCATGGCGCCGCTGGTCTTCTGGATGTCGGCCATCGCCATCGTCTACACCAGCCTCGTGGCGCTGGTGCAGGACGACATGAAGAAGCTGATCGCCTACTCGTCGGTCGCGCACATGGGCTATGTCACCATGGGCATCTTCGCGGCGAACCAGCAGGGCGTGGATGGCGCCATCTTCCAGATGCTGTCGCACGGCTTCATCTCGGGCGCGCTCTTCCTCTGTGTCGGCGTGATCTACGACCGGATGCACACCCGCGAGATCGACGCCTACGGCGGGCTCGTGAACCGCATGCCGGCCTATGCGCTGATCTTCATGTTCTTCACCATGGCCAACGTGGGCCTGCCGGGCACCTCGGGCTTCGTGGGCGAGTTCCTGACGCTCATGGGCATTTTCCAGGTCAACACCTGGGTGGCGCTCTTCGCGGCCTCGGGCGTGATCCTGTCGGCGTCCTATGCGCTGTGGCTCTACCGCCGCGTCGTCTTCGGCGACCTCATCAAGGAGAGCCTCAAGACCATCCGCGACATGACCAGCCGCGAGCGCGCGATCTTTGCGCCGCTGGTCATCATGACGCTCTGGCTGGGGGTCTACCCCTCGGCGGCGCTGGACATCGTGGGACCGTCGGTCGAGGCGCTTCTTTCCAACTATGACACGGCCGTCGCGGCCGCCGACCTCGGCGGTGACGCGCAGGTGGCCGAAGCGAACCACTGAGGGGGCGGGACATGATCTCGGCTGATCTGAACATCATCCTTCCGGAGATCGTGCTCGCGGTCTTTGCCATGCTGACGCTGGTGGGCGCGGTCTACACCGGCAAGGACAAGCTGGCCCGGCCCATGCTCTGGGCCACGGCTGCCGTCTTCGCGCTGCTGGCGCTGTGGATCGGCACCGCGGGCGGGGGCGACCGGACGGCCTTCCACGGCATGTTCATCGACGACGCCTTCGCCCGCTTCGCGAAGGTCACGGTCCTGATCTCGGCCGCCGCCGTGCTGGTCATGAGCGAGGGCTACATGGCCCGCCACGGGCTGCTGCGCTTCGAATACCCGGTGCTGGTCGCGCTCGCGGCCGTGGGCATGATGGTCATGGTCTCGGCGGGCGATCTCATCGCGCTCTACATGGGGCTCGAGTTGCAGTCGCTGGCGCTCTACGTCGTGGCCTCGCTGCGCCGCGACAGCGAGACCTCGACCGAGGCCGGCCTGAAGTACTTCGTGCTGGGCTCGCTCAGCTCGGGCCTGCTGCTCTACGGCGCCTCGCTGACCTACGGCTATGCCGGCACCACGCTTTTCCCGGGCGTGATCGAGGCGGCGACCGGCGATCACCTCTCGGTGGGCCTGCTGATCGGTCTCGTCTTCATGCTCTCGGGTCTGGCGTTCAAGGTCTCGGCGGTGCCCTTCCACATGTGGACGCCCGACGTCTACCAGGGCTCGCCCACGCCGGTGACGGCCTTCTTCGCCACGGCGCCCAAGGTCGCGGCCATGGCGCTCTTCGCCCGGCTGCTGCACGATGCCTTCGGCGGCGCGGTCGCGGACTGGAGCCAGGTGGTTGCGCTGCTGGCGCTGCTGTCGATGTTCCTGGGCTCGATCGCGGCGATCGGCCAGCGCGACATCAAGCGCCTGATGGCCTATTCCTCGATCGCGCACATGGGCTACGCGCTGATGGGGCTCGCGGCAGGCACCGATTTCGGCGTGCAGGCGATGCTGGTCTACATGGTGATCTACGTCACCATGAACGTCGGCACCTTCGCCTTCATCATGTCCATGAGCCGCGACGGCCGGCCGGTGACCACCATCGACTCGCTGGGCCTCTACGCCCGCAAGGAGCCGGGGCGCGCGCTGGCGATGCTGGTGCTGCTCTTCAGCCTGGCGGGCGTGCCGCCGATGGTCGGCTTCTTCGGCAAGCTCTACGTTCTGCGCGCGGCCTACGAGGCGGGGCTGATCTGGCTTGCGGTGGGCGGCATGATCGCCTCGGTGATCGGCGCCTACTACTACCTGCGGATCGTCTACCTGATGTATTTCGGAGAGGATCGCGAGGATGCGCTCGACAGCGGCGGGGCGCCGGTGCTCTGGGGCTTCCTCGTTGTTTCGGCGGTGGTCATGGTGGCCGGCGTCGTGAACCTCTTCGGGATCGAGGGCGCAGCGGCGGCCGCGGCGGCGACGCTTGTCAACTGAGCGTCCCCAGGGTCGTTCGGGAAAGGGTGACGCGCCGCGGGCGCGTCGCCTTTTCGTTTGCGGCGCCTGCGGCGCCGATGCCTCCGGCGGGCGTATTTCGGGAAAGATGAAGGTGCAGGGCGCGTGAGCTGGCCGGCGGGATATGGTCGGCGTGTGCTACCGGAGGTGGACAGCACCATGGCCGAGGCCGGGCGGCTGGCGGGAACCCTGGCAGGCCCCGAGTGGATCCTGGCGCTGCGGCAGACGGCGGCGCGCGGGCGGCGCGGGCGGGCCTGGGTGACGCCGGACGGCAACTTCTCGGCGACGCTGGTCATGATGCCGCGCGAGGCGCCCGGCGTGGTGGCGCTGCGCAGTTTCGTGGCCTCGCTCGCGCTCTTCGATGCGCTGGTCGCGGTCACCGGGCGGGCCGAGGGGCTTTCGCTGAAGTGGCCCAACGATGTCTTGCTGAACGGGGGAAAGCTGGCGGGGATTCTGCTGGAAAGTCTTGGCCCGCGTCGCGGCACGACGCACCTGGCCATCGGGGTCGGCGTGAACCTTGCGGCCGCGCCGGGCGCGGACGAGGTCGAGCCCGGCGCGCTGCGGCCGGTTTCGCTGGTTTCGGAGACCGGCGCGGCGGTGGCGCCCGAGGCGCTGCTGGAAGCGCTGGCCGCGGCCTATGCGCGCCACGAGGCGGCTTTCGTGACCTACGGGTTCGGACCGGTCCGCGAGGCCTGGCTGGCGCGGGCGGCACGGCTGGGCGAGACCGTCGCGGCGCGCACGGGGCGGAGCGAGGTGACCGGCACCTTCGAGACGGTGGACGATACCGGCAATCTTGTCTTAAAGACCGCCAAGACCCGGCAGGCCATTCCCGCCGCCGACGTGTTCTTCTGAGGGGGCGCCCATGCTTCTGGCGATCGATTGCGGCAACACCAACACGGTCTTCTCGATCTGGGACGGCACGCGGTTCCTCGCGACCTGGCGGACCTCGACCGAGCATCAGCGGACGGCGGACCAGTACTACGTCTGGCTCTCGACGCTGATGGAGTTCCAGAAGATCGAGGCCGATATCACCGACGTCATCATCTCGTCGACCGTGCCGCGGGTGGTCTTCAACCTGCGCGTCCTGTCGGACCGCTACTTCGGCACCCGTCCGCTGGTGGTGGGACGCCCGGACTGCGCGCTGCCGGTCGAAGTGCGCGTCGATGCGGGCACGGCCGTGGGGCCGGACCGGCTGGTCAACACCGTGGCCGGGCATCACCTTTTCGGCGGCGACCTGATCGTCGTGGATTTCGGCACCGCCACGACCTTCGACGTGATCGACAGCGACGGCGCCTATGTCGGCGGCGTGATCGCGCCCGGCGTGAACCTGAGCCTCGAGGCGCTCCACCAGGCCGCCGCGGCGCTGCCGCATGTCGATGTGACGCGGCCACAGAAAGTGGTGGGCACCAACACGGTCGCCTGCATGCAGTCGGGAGTCTTCTGGGGCTACGTCGGCCTGGTGCGCGAGATCTGCGCGCGCATCAAGGAGGAACGCGGGCGCGCGATGAAAGTTATCTCGACCGGGGGTCTTGCGCCGCTCTTCAACCAGGCGGGCGAGCTCTACGACGAATGGGTCGACGACCTCACAATTCACGGGCTGACCGTGATCCACAAGTACAACACAGGGGCAACGGCCTGACATGAGCAACGCGCGCATCATCTATCTTCCGCTCGGCGGCGCAGGCGAGATCGGCATGAACTGCTATGTCTACGGCTACGGCAAACCGGGCGAGGAGCGGCTGATCGTCGTCGACCTGGGCGTGGCCTTTCCGGACATGGACACGACGCCGGGCGTCGACATCATTTTCGCCGACATCGCCTGGCTGGTCGAGAACCGCGAGCGGATCGAGGCGGTCTTCATCACGCATGCGCATGAGGACCACGTCGGCGCTGTGGGTCACTGCTTCGAGCGGTTGGGCGCGCCGATCTACGCCCGGGCCTTCACCGCGAATATCGCCCGCGGCAAGATGGCCGAGTACGGCTATTCCGAGGAGTCCGTGCGCACCGTGTCGAAGTGGCCCGAGACGGTGACGGCCGGGCCCTTCACCGTCGGCTTCCTGCCGATCTCGCACTCGATCCCGGAAAGCTCGGCGCTGGTCATCGACACGCCCGAGGGGCGGTTGGTGCACACCGGCGACTTCAAGCTCGACGCCGAGCCGGTGGTGGGCGAAGCCTTCGACCCGGACCTCTGGGCCGAGGTGGCGAAGCCCGGGGTGAAGGCGCTGGTCTGCGATTCCACCAACGTCTTCTCGACGCATGCCGGGCGGTCGGAATCGACCGTCGGGCCCGAGATCGAGAAACTCGTCAGCGGGGCGCAGAACATGGTCGTCGCGACGAGCTTTGCCTCGAACGTGGCGCGGGTGAAGACGCTGGCCGAGGCAGGCGAACGGGCAGGGCGCTCGATCTGCCTGCTGGGCCGGGCCATGCGGCGCATGGTCGAGGCGGCGATCGAAACCGGCGTGCTGACCGGCTTCCCGAAGGTCGTCAGCCCGGAGGAAGCCGCCGACATCCCGCGCGAGAACATCATGCTCATCGTCACAGGCAGCCAGGGCGAGCGGCGCGCGGCCAGCGCGCAGCTGTCGCGGGGCAAGTACAACGGGATCGAGCTGAAGGAGGGCGACCTCTTCCTGTTCTCCTCCAAGACGATCCCCGGCAACGAGAAGGACGTCATCCGCATCGTCAACAACTTCTCCGAACGGGGCGTGGATGTGGTCGATGACAGCTCGGGCCTCTATCACGTTTCCGGTCACGCCAACCGTCCCGACCTGGAGCGGATGCAGGAGATCGTGAACCCGCAGATCGTGATCCCCATGCACGGCGAGCACCGGCACCTGCGCGAGCACGTCAAGCTTGCCCAGGCCAAGGGGCGCACTGGCGTGCTGGCCGTGAACGGCATGATGATGGACCTCAGCGGCAACGAGCCCACGGTGGCCGAGTGGATCGACGCCGGGCGCACCTACCTCGACGGTGGGGTGCAGATCGGCGCGCTGGACGGCATCGTGCGCGACAGGATCCGCATGGCGCTGAACGGACACGTGGTGGTGACGGTGATCCTCGACGAGGACGACGAGCCGCTGGGCGAGCCCTGGTGCGAACTCATGGGCCTGGCCGAGACCGGGCGCAGCAACGCGCCACTGGTCGACGTGCTGGAAGAGGACCTGAGCCAGTTCATGGGCCGGGCGGGCGACAAGACGCTGTCGGACGACGACAAGATCGAGGAGGGCATGCGCCGCATCGTGCGCAACACCTCGCAGAACGAGATCGGCAAGAAGCCCGAGGTCACGGTGATCGTCAGCCGCCTGTCCTGACGGGCGGCACCGATCAGGCGATCCGGGCGGAACCTTTGACCGCGTCCCGGGCGTTGAGTGTGCACAGGCCCCGCAACCGGGGCCGCCAGCATGCAAAGCTCAAGGAGGCGACATGATCAACAAGAAGGGTTCCGCGAACTGGAAGGGTGGCCTGACGGACGGCACCGGCACCGTGTCCTCGGAGTCGGGTGTTCTTGACAAGGAGAACTACGGCTTCAACAAGCGGTTCGAGGGCGAGCCCGGCACCAACCCCGAGGAGCTGATCGCCGCCTCGCACGCGAGTTGCTTTTCCATGGCGCTGAGCATGGTGCTGGGTGAAGCGGGCTTCACCGCCGACGACATCTCGACCGAGGCGACCGTCTCGCTTGAGAAGCTGGATGACGGTTTTGCCGTGACCAAGAGCCACCTCGTCGTGACCGCCAAGGTGCCCGATGCCTCGGCCGAGGATTTCGCCAAGGCGGCGGAAACGGCTAAGGCAAACTGCCCGATCTCCAAGCTGATGACGGCCGAGATCACGATGGAGGCCAAGCTGGCCTGAGCCGCCGTGATCTGCAAGGCTTCCGGCGTCCGTTCCCGTGCGGGGCGGGCGCCTTTTCATGTCGGGGCAGGGTATGACACGGCAATCTAGGGTAACCTACACGATCTGGGCGCTGCTCGTGCTGAGCGGTGTCTTCGGGGCCTACGAACTGCGCTGGAGCATCGTCTTCGTCAGTCTCGCGACGCTGGCGCTGACTCTCCTGCCACTGGTTCTGCAAAGCTGGAGTGGCATCCGCATCCCCGCGGGCTTCGTCGCCGGGGTGAATCTCTTCATTGTCGGGACGTTGTTCCTGGGCGAGGTCGGGGCGTTCTACTATCGCTTCTGGTGGTGGGATATCCTGATGCACAGCGGCTCGGCGGTGGGGTTCGCGATGATCGGCACGGTCTTCGTGGTCATGCTGAATCGCAGCCCGTCCGAGACGCATACCTCGCCGATCCTCGGGGCGGTCATGGCCTATTGCTTCGCGGTGGCCATGGGCGCGATGTGGGAGATCTTCGAGTTCGCGATGGACGAGCTCTTCGGCTTCAACATGCAGAAGTCCGGGCTGGTGGACACCATGGGCGATCTTATCGTCGACTGCATCGGCGCCGGTGTCGGGGCTGTTGCCGGGTTCTTCTACCTGCGGGGGCAGCATGACGGCTGGCTGACCGGCGTCCTGGCGCAATTCGTGCGCGACAACCTGCGGCGCAGGCGGCCGTGATCGCTCTCACTCGGCTCGCCGCATCGCCAGAGCATCTGCCGTCGTGAGCGGCACTCCGGCATAGCCCCAGTCTCCGCTTCGGATTTCATGGATGCGCACGGACGTGGCCTGTTTCATGCGGCCGCCCGCAACCTCGGCGAAGGCCTCGGTCACCTTCGCGATCATCTGCGCCTTTTCCTCGGCGGAAAAGACGCCCTCGAGCACCTGGATATCGATCAACGGCATTCGCGGGCTTCCTCGTCGGACCTGTCGGCCCGGCGAGTATAGCGTGGCGATGCCTGTCGCGGAAGCGCGCTCAGCTGGCGCGGCGTTCCTCGAAGCTCAGAGCGATGAACTCGGGCATGTGATCGCCCATGCCGACGACGTTGTTGTCGGACTTGTCCGAGCCGCGCGAGCGACGCTTGTTGTCGCCTTTCTGAGGCCGTTCCGCTTTTTCCGGCTTCGAGTCCGGTGCGGGGGATGCGGGGGCAGCGTCAGCGTCCTTGCTCTCCTGCTCGGCGGGAGCCTCGGCACGTTCCTCCGCCTTGCCGCGACCGCGCGGGCTCTTGCGCTCGGATCGGCGCGGACTCTTCGGTGCGGCCCCCTCGGAGGGTGCCTCCTCGGCCTCGGGCGCCTTGGCCTTCACCGGGTTCTCGACCCGCGGGATCTCTTTCTGGATCAGCTTCTCGACGTCCTCGAAGTTCTTCTCGTCCTTCGGCACGACGATGGTATAGGCCTTGCCCTCGCGTCCGGCGCGGCCGGTGCGGCCGATGCGGTGCACGTAGTCCTCGGCATGGCCGGGGACGTCGAAGTTGAAGACGTGGCTCACCGAGGGAACGTCGAGGCCGCGCGCGGCCACGTCCGAGGCGATCAGCAGCCGGACCGAGCCGTCGCGGAAACCGTCGAGCGTGCGTGTGCGCTGCGACTGGTCGAGGTCGCCGTGGATCGGTGCGGCGTTATAGCCGTATTTCTTCAACGACTTGGCGACGACGTCGACGTCGACCTTGCGGTTGCAGAAGACGATGGCGTTGGTGCAGGCCTCGCCCTCGGCGTCGATGAGTTCGCGCAGGACGCGGCGCTTTTCCGTCGCTTCGCGGTCGCGGCGCGAGGGCTTCACGAAGACGGCGGCCTGTTCGATGGTTTCCGAGGCGGTCGCCTGGCGGGCCACCTCGATCCGCGCGGGATTCGACAGGAAGGTGTTGGTGATACGCTCGATCTCGTTGGCCATGGTGGCCGAGAAGAAGAGCGTCTGGCGCGTGAAGGGCACCAGGCCGAAGATGCGTTCGATGTCGGGGATGAAGCCCATGTCGAGCATGCGGTCGGCTTCGTCGACGACCATGATCTTGACGTCGGACAGGATCAGCTTGCCGCGCTCGAAGTGGTCGAGCAGGCGGCCAGGCGTGGCGATCAGCACGTCGACGCCCTTGTCGATGAGCGCGTCCTGCTCCTTGAACGAGACGCCGCCGATGAGCAGCGCCTTGGTCAGCTTGACGTGCTTGGCGTAGGTGTCGAAGTTCTCGGCAACCTGCGCGGCAAGTTCGCGGGTCGGGCAGAGCACGAGGCTGCGCGGCATCCGCGCCCGGGCGCGGCCACGGGCGAGCGTGGTGATCATCGGCAGCGTGAAGCTGGCGGTCTTGCCGGTGCCGGTCTGGGCGATGCCCAGGACGTCGCGCCCTTCGAGGGCGGCGGGAATCGCGCCTTCCTGGATCGGGGTCGGCGATTCGTAGCCGGCTTCCTCGATGGCTTTCAGCACCTTGGGATTGAGATTTAGCTCAGAAAACTTGGTCATTTGTGTCCGATTTCGGTGCGGACACTGACTTGGCCCGCGCGTCTGGGATGGGATCGGGCCCGGATGGCCCCGCGCATGGCGGTTTCGTCGATCCTTGTGGGCGCGCTTGTAACGGAAACTCCGGGTAAAGGTCAATGAGAAGGGCGTTTAAGGCCGTTCGGGCGGTGGGAAAGGCACATCAGGTGCCCGGAAAGTGGTGTTCGCGCAGGGTATCGAGGGGGAGATGGTACCGGCGGAGGAGGCCGTGTTCGGAGAGGCGGGCGCGGAGTTCCGGTGTGGCCGTGCAGACCTCGTCGAAGAAAAGCCGGAGCGCGTCTTCGCCGCCCTCGGCCTCGATGAGGCCCAGCAGGTCGTGCAGGTTGAGCGCGCCGTCGCGGCGGACCTGCGCGCCAAGTTCGGCCCGGTAGGATCCTTTTTCCATGCGAAACCGGTAGCTTGCGAGGAAATGTTCCCAGTCGGCGGCATGGAAATGGGCGAGCTCGGTCTCGGGCAGGGGGCGCTCGCCGGGGTTCTGGGCGCCGTCCAGAAAGACGTTGTGGATGCGGACCTGCAGGCCCTTCGTGCCGGGGCGGAAGAAGAGCTTGCCGGCGACGTGGCTGAGGAACCCGCCGGAGAGGTGCCGGCCCCATGTCGGGAAGCAGGCCTCGGCGGCCGCCTGCCGCGCGTCCTGTACCAGTCGTACGGCTTTGAAGTACGTCTCGTCTCCCGACTGTCCCGGCGCGGGGGCCAGCGCCTCGATCGGGCGGACGCGGGCGCAGAGGCAGTCCTCCGGAAGCGCGGCCAGCTGGTCGGAGAGGGGCCGTGCGGGCACCAGGAACTCGTCGGTGTCGACATGGGCCAGCCAGTCGACCTCGGCGCGGCGATTGTTGGCGTGGCGGGCGTTGCGGGTCTGGCGGACCTGGTGCTTGTCCGGACGGCCGCCGCGCTTGTCCCACCATGCGGCATCGGTGCGGAAGACGCGGATCCTCGGATGGGCCGACAGCGCGGCCTGCGCCTCGGGGTCCTCGGCGTCGAGGTAGATGTAGAGACGGTGCGCGCCCTGTTCGAGATGCCATGCGGCGAAGGACTGGATGTCTCGGAGCGGCGCGTTGGTCGTGGTGACCGTGCCCCAGCGGATCATGGCAGTTTCCCGAAGACGCGCGTCACCGCGGCGTCGAGGTCGAGCGGGCGGTGCAGCAGCATCCCCTGCGCCGCGAGACGCTGGCGCAGCTCGGGCGTGTCGGCGCAGACCTCGTCGAAGAGGGCGCGCAGGCCCGCCTCTCCCTCCTCGTCGCGCAGGTAGTCGATCAGCTGGGCCTGTCCCATCTCGGGCCGGCCGGAGGGGCGGCGGTAGGAGCCTTTCTCGAGACGAAAGGCGAGGTGGTCGCGGAAATGCTCCCACGACGGCGCGTGCAGGTGGCCGAGCCAGGCGCCGGTCAGGCGGTGACGGTTGGTGGCCTCGGTGCCGTGATACTTCAGCGAATGGATGCCGAGGCGGGTGTCCTCGATCCCGGTGCGGGCCAGCACCTTGCCCGCGGTGTGACTGAGAAAGCCGCCGTAGAGATGCAGGCCGAAGGTCGGGTAGACGTCCTGCAGCACGGCCTTGGGGCGGCCGCCGTGAAGGTGGGAGAGCTTGAAGTATCCCGGGCGCCCCTCGGCATGCGACAGCGCCTCGGCCGGGGCGATGCGGGCCCAGGCGCGGTCGGGCGGCACATCCGCCAGCAGCGTGGCGATGGGGCGGTCGGGCAGGAGCAGCTCGTCCACGTCGAGATGCGCGAGCCAGTCGAGATCGGGGGCCAAGGCGCGCAGGCAGCGGGTGGCGTTGAAGACCTGCCGCAGCTGGTGCGCCTCCATCCGGGCCTTGCCGGTCTGCGCCCAGTAGTCCGCGTCGCACTGCGTGACCTGGAGGCGCGGGTGGCGCGAGAGGAAGGCCGCCGTCTCGGGCGCGGGGGCGTCGAGGTGGATGTGCAGCGCCTGTGCGCCCAGCTCGATGTGATGCGCGGCAAAGCGCGCCACCTGCCGCAGCGGTGCCTTGACGGTCGAGACGATCCCCCAGCGCAGGGTCGCGGCGGTGAGCCGCCGCGCGCTCGCCGGGACGGGCGCGGGGTTCCTGGCCCTGCCGGGCGCATCCTCGCGCCGGGCGCGGCGCTGGCGCATGGTCATCAGGCGGCGAAAGAGCGTGCGGTCGTCGTGCACCAGCAGGTCGAGCAGGTGGTGCGCGAGCGGGCGGATCACCGCGTCGCCCTCGGCCTCGCTCCACAGGCGGCCGATCATGTTCACGTCGAGCCCGCCGTCGGCCAGCGCGTAGGCGTCCATGTCCAGCGGCAGCGTCGCCTGCACGCGGCCGGTGAAAGCGAAGGGCCGCTCGGGCGGGTGTCCGGAGTAGAGGCGTTCGCTTTCGTAGAGCTTCATCGTGCCGAAGAGCACGGTCATCGCCAGCCCGACGGAGCGCTGCGTGGTGCTCTCGCCGTGATCGCCGAAGGTGGTCACCGCCGAGACCAGCCAGCGCGGGTCGAGATGCTGCAGCAGGTGGTCCGGGTGCTCGGCCCAGAGCCGCCGGAAGAGCGCGGGGGCCTGCGCGGGCCAGTCGCGCTTGCGCAGGTGGGCGATGAGCAGCCCGTGCAGCGCGCAGAGCTCGCTCGCGCCGGTCAGCTCGCGCCTGATCGCGTGGCGCTTGCGGTGGTGGCCCGAGCGGAAGGGGGGCGCCTCGGCGGGGTCGGCATCGGGATCGCCGACCCGCTGCCGGGTGAGCGGCGCGAGGTCGAGGTCGGCGGGCGGCAGGCCCTCGCCCTCGGCAAGGGTGAGCGGATCGCGCCGCCCCTCCATCCGGGTCAGCACGCCGTCGATGCCGCCGGGATAGGTGGGGCGCCTGTCGTCAGTCTCGCTCATGGGCGCAGAGTGGCCCGGCGCGCGGGGGCGCGCAACGGCGGATGGCAGCGCCGCGCCTCGCCTGTGGCCGGGGCGCCGCGACGGCGGGCTTGGCAAGGCGCGCGCTTTGCGGCAGAGGGATTGGCCATGAGCGAGACCTCCTTCACCCTGCATGGCACCGACGGCGCGGCCCGCACCGGCGTCATCCGCACCCCGCGCGGCGAGATCCGCACGCCGGCCTTCATGCCCGTGGGCACCGCCGCCACCGTCAAGGCGATGCTGCCCGAAAGCGTGCGCGAGACCGGCGCCGACGTGCTGCTGGGCAATACCTATCACCTCATGCTGCGCCCCGGCGCCGAGCGGGTGGCGCGGCTGGGCGGGCTGCACCGCTTCATGAACTGGGACCGGCCGATCCTGACCGACTCGGGCGGCTTCCAGGTGATGTCGCTGGCGGGTCTGCGCAAGCTGACCGAGGAGGGGGTGACCTTTCGCAGCCATGTCGACGGCTCGAAGCACATGCTGAGCCCGGAACGCTCGATGGAGATCCAGCGGCTGCTGGGCTCGGACATCGTCATGGCCTTCGATGAGTGCCCGGCGCTGCCGGCCGAGCGCGAGCGGGTCGCGAGCTCGATGCGGCTCTCGATGCGGTGGGCGCAGCGGTCGCGCGATGCCTTCGGCGACCGGCCGGGGCACATGCTGTTCGGGATCCAGCAGGGCGGGCTCGACCGCGAGCTGCGCGAGGAGAGCGCCGAGGCGCTGCGCGGCATCGGCTTCGACGGATACGCGGTGGGCGGGCTGGCCGTGGGCGAGGGGCAGGCGGCGATGTTCGACTGCCTCGATTTCGCGCCGGGCATGCTGCCGGAGGACAAGCCGCGCTACCTGATGGGCGTGGGCAAGCCCGACGACGTCGTGGGCGCGGTGAAGCGCGGCATCGACATGATGGACTGCGTGCTTCCGACCCGCTCGGGGCGGACGGGGCAGGCCTTTACCCGCCGGGGCGTGGTCAACATCAAGAACGCGCGGCACGCGGACGATCCGCGGCCGCTGGACGAGCACTGCGCCTGCCCGGCCTGCACGGGCTATTCGCGCGCCTACCTGCACCACGTCTACCGCTCGCACGAGATGATCTCGGGGATGCTGCTGAGCTGGCACAACCTGCAGTATTTCCAGGACATCATGGAGGGGATGCGCGGGGCGATCGCCGCGGGGCGCTTTGGTGAATGGGAAGCGGCGTTCCACGCGGGGCGCGCGGAGGGGGATATTCCGCCGCTCTAGCGCTGCTGCTGGCGTGGGTGCGGGACGCCGGCCGCTTTTGCGTATTTGGAACAAGAAGAAGGGCCGGGCGGGGCGGTTTGCCTTTGCGGGGTCTTCGGTGATTGCGCGGGGTTCCGTGCGGGAGGGTCCCGGGGGTGTGCGCCTGTGCATGTCGGGGATGCGTTGCCTTGGCGGGCCGGGTGCTTAGGTGCGTGCTGACACGCCGGCGCGGGGGCCGGCGGCCAGAGGAAAGGACATCCCATGACCGAGGCACTTTTCACGCCCTTCACCGCGGGCGCGATCGAGATGGCGAACCGCGTCGTGATGGCGCCGCTGACGCGCAACCGCGCGGACGACGAGACGGACGCCGTGGGCGAGATGCACGTCGACTACTACGCGCAGCGCGCGGGCGCCGGGCTGATCGTGAGCGAGGCGACGCAGGTCTCGCCGCGCGGCAAGGGCTATATCCAGACGCCGGGGATCTACAACGACCGGCACGTGGCGGCCTGGCGGAAGGTGACCGACGCGGTGCATGCGGCGGGCGGCAAGATCGTCGTGCAGCTCTGGCACGTGGGGCGGATCAGCCATGTCTCGCTGCAGCCGGAGGGCCATCGGCCGGTGGCGCCCTCGGCGGTCGCGGCCGGGTTGCAGACCTTTACCCGCGACGGCTTCGAGGAGGTTTCGGAGCCGGAAGCGCTGACGCTCGAGGGCATCGTGCAGACGGTCGAGGACTTCCGCCGCGCCGCGCGGCTGGCGATGGAGGCGGGCTTCGACGGGGTCGAGGTGCACGGCGCGAACGGCTACCTCATCGACCAGTTCCTCAAGACCGGGGCGAACCGGCGCGAGGACGGCTACGGCGGGGCGATCGAGAACCGGGCGCGGCTGCTCTTCGAGGTGCTGGACGCGGTGACCTCGGAGATCGGGGGCGACCGGACGGGGCTGCGGCTCTCGCCCTTCTCGCCGGCGAACGGGATCTCGACCGAGACGCCGCAGGCGGACTTCGAATACGTCGTGCCGCGGCTGAACCGCTACGGGCTGGCCTACCTGCACATGGTCGAGGGCGCCACGGGCGGCTCGCGCGAGCTGGAGGAGGGCCAGAGCATCGCGGCGCTGCGCGGGCTCTTCGAGGGGCCCTACATGGGCAACAACGGCTATGACCGGGACATGGCGCTCGAGGCCGTGGCAAGCGGGCAGGCCGAGATGGTGGCCTTCGGGCGGCCCTTCATCGCCAACCCCGACCTTGTCGAGCGGCTGCGCCGCGACGCGCCGCTCAACGAGGGCGACAAGGCGACCTTCTACGGCGGCGGGGCCGAGGGCTACACCGACTACCCGACGCTGGGAGACAAGGCGGCCTGAAGCGAATGGATATTGCGCCGGGGCATGCCTTGATGCATGTCCCGGTGCATGGCCGCTTCGGCCCGGAGTCTCAGACCATGGATTACAGCAAATCGGGCGGGGTGCGCCCCGGCAGCAACAAGCCGCGGTTCGACGGGCACAAGTCCGCGCCCAAGGGCAAGGATGCCCATGGCGGCAAGTCCAGCAAGGCCGAGCTGATCGCGCGGATGAAAGCCGCCGCGAAGGCCAGGACGCAGGACTGAGCTTCGGCCGGACGCATTGGCGCCCCCGTCGTGGCCTTGACGCGGTGCACCGGTTCTCATGACAGAAAGTCGGCTTGCCGCCGCGTCGTGGCGTGGGCGGATCGCCGTGGCGCGCCGCGATGACGATGGCGTGACCGCCTGGTCCCTTTGGATGGTCCCTGGGGAGACCGGGGTGGGGCGCCGGTTCGGGCCGGCGCCGTCGCGCAAAGTCGGCACGGCGTTGCGGGGAGGGCGCTTGCGCAGGCTCCGGTCGAGTGGCCTTGATGCGCGCAAGTGACGGCGCCGCAAGCCTTATCGCTCGGGCCGTCGGGGCACCGGCGCGCGCGCCCGTGATCCGGCCCGCGATCTGGTCTCTTGCCACCGCCGCCCGGCTTCGTCATCGTCCATCGACCGGCGCGGCGGCGGTTGATTTCGCCCGACCGCGCCCCCAAGTTAAAGCTCCGTGAAGGGGACGGTAAGCGCCGCCGGAAAACCGGGGCCGGCCCGTCCTGCCAAGATAAGGAATGCGTATGCAACATCCCCTCAATGCCTCGTATCCCGTGCTGCCGCTGCGCGACATCGTCGTGTTCCCGCACATGATCGTGCCGCTCTTCGTGGGGCGCGAGAAGTCGGTGAAGGCGCTGGAAGAGGTGATGCAGGACGACAAGCAGATCCTGCTTGCCGCCCAGATGGACCCCTCCGTCGACGATCCCGAAGCATCCGGAATCTACAAGGCCGGCGTGCTGGCCAACGTCCTGCAGCTGCTGAAGCTGCCCGACGGCACCGTGAAGGTGCTGGTCGAGGGCCAGGCGCGCGTGCAGATCACCGAGTATCTCGAGAACGACGAGTTCTTCGAAGCCTCGGCCGAGTACCTGACCGAGATGCCGGGCGACACCGCCGCGATCGAGGCGCTGGTGCGCACCGTCGGCGAGGAATTCGAGCGCTACGCCAAGGTCAAGAAGAACATCCCCGAAGAGGCGCTGTCCTCGGTTTCGGAGACCGACGACCCGGCGAAGCTCGCCGATCTCGTGGCCGGGCACCTCGGCATCGAGGTCGAGCAGAAGCAGGACCTGCTGGAGACGCTGGCGATCAGCGAGCGGCTCGAGAAGGTCTACGGCCTGATGCAGGGCGAGCTGTCGGTGCTGCAGGTCGAGAAAAAGATCAAGACCCGCGTCAAGAGCCAGATGGAGAAGACCCAGCGCGAGTACTACCTGAATGAGCAGATGAAGGCCATTCAGAAGGAGCTGGGCGACGGCGAGGACGGCCAGAACGAGGTCAACGAGCTGGCCGAGCGGATCGAGAACACCAAGCTCTCGGACGAGGCCCGCGAGAAGGCGGAGGCCGAGCTCAAGAAGCTGCGGAACATGAGCCCCATGTCCGCCGAGGCCACTGTCGTGCGCAACTACCTCGACTGGATGCTGTCGATCCCGTGGGGCACGAAGAGTCGCGTCAAGAAGGACCTTGGCCGCGCGCAGACCGTGCTGGACGAGGATCACTTCAGCCTCGAGAAGGTCAAGGAGCGCATCGTCGAGTACCTGGCCGTGCAGGCGCGCAGCAAGAAGCTGAAGGGCCCGATCATGTGCCTTGTCGGCCCTCCGGGCGTGGGCAAGACCTCGCTGGGCAAGTCGATGGCGCGGGCCACCGGGCGCGAGTTCATCCGCATCTCGCTGGGCGGCGTGCGTGACGAGTCCGAGATCCGCGGCCACCGCCGGACCTACATCGGCTCGATGCCGGGCAAGATCATCCAGGCGCTGAAGAAGGCCAAGACCACGAACCCGCTCATCCTGCTCGACGAGATCGACAAGATGGGTCAGGACTTCCGTGGCGACCCGGCTTCGGCGATGCTCGAGGTGCTCGATCCCGAGCAGAACTCGACCTTTGTGGACCACTATCTCGAGGTGGAATACGACCTGTCGAACGTGATGTTCGTGACCACGGCCAACAGCTACAACATGCCGGGGCCGCTGCTCGACCGGATGGAGATCATCCCGCTCTCGGGCTACACCGAGGACGAGAAGGCCGAGATCGCGCGTCGCCACCTGCTGCCCAAGCAGATCAAGGCGCACGGGCTCAAGAAGGGCGAGTTCGAGATCACCGACGAGGCGCTGACGGGCATCATCCGCTACTACACCCGCGAGGCGGGCGTGCGGAACCTCGAGCGCGAGATCGCGCGGGTGGCCCGCAAGGCGGTGACCAAGATCGTCAAGAAGGAGACCGGCTCGGTCGAGGTCACGATCGACAACCTCGACGATTTCCTTGGGGTCCGGAAGCACCGCTACGGTCTGGCCGAGGAAGAGAGCCAGGTCGGCGTGGTCACGGGGCTTGCCTATACCTCGGTCGGGGGCGACCTGCTTCACATCGAGGCGCTGCGCCTGCCGGGCAAGGGCAAGATGAAAACCACCGGCACGCTGGGCGACGTGATGAAGGAGTCCATCGAGGCCGCGTCGAGCTACGTGCGCTCGATCTCGCCGCAGATCGGGGTCAGGCCGCCGCGCTTCGACAAGTGGGACATCCACGTCCACGTGCCCGATGGCGCGACGCCCAAGGACGGACCCTCGGCGGGCTTGGCCATGGTGACCTCGATCGTGTCGGTCCTGACGGGGCTGCCGGTGCGCAAGGACATCGCCATGACCGGTGAGGTCAGCCTGCGCGGCAACGCCATGCCCATCGGCGGGCTCAAGGAGAAACTGCTCGCGGCCCTGCGGGGGGGCATCAAGACGGTGTTCATCCCCGAGGAGAACGAGAAGGATCTCGCCGAGCTGCCCGACAACGTGAAGGAGGGGCTGGAGATCATCCCCGTCAAGCACGTCTCGGAGGTGCTGGAGCAGGCGCTCATCGGCAAGCCCGAGCCCGTCGAATGGGACGAGGAAGCCGAGGCGGCCGCCGCCCTCGCGCGCAGCGAGGAGAGCGGGCGCGGCGCGGTCGCGCACTGATCCGCGGGCTTTCGGCCTGACAACATGGGGCGTCGCAGGAGACTGCGGCGCCCTTTTTCCGGCCGCTCCGGGGCGGCGAAATTTTCGCGCGATTGCCCGTCGAAGGGCTCTTGCACCCGCCGCGCGCATTGTCTATTAGGCCGCCTACCGGGTGATTAGCTCAGTGGTAGAGCGCTTCGTTCACATCGAAGATGTCAGAAGTTCGAATCTTCTATCACCCACCATTTTCCTCTTTAATATCAAGGCCCTTCCCAGTGCCTACGAAGTGCGTTCAGGTTCGCTGAACCTAAGCGCCTCTCTTCAAGCTCGCGAAGTCGAGCACATCCACCGCGTCCTGCATGTGCTGCGGCAGGAATCGCGCGTAGGTCGAGAACGTCACGGCGGTGTTGGAGTGCCCCAGCACCTGGCTGACCTTCTCCAGCGGCACTCCCCCTGAGAGCATCGTGACGGCCGCCGTGTGGCGAAGGTCGTGGATCCGCACATGCCCGATCTTCGAACGCTCGACCGCGTTCTTGAACCCGGTGCGGATCGACCGGACTTGCCGTCCTGCGTACTCGATCACATAGTCGGTCAGGGCGGCTTCCTTGGCTGCCAGAAGGGCCGGGCGGGTCGCATTGTTCATCGGCAGGAATGCCCGGCCTTTCCTTGTCACGCTGTCCTCGAGCCGGAGATTGATCGTCCCGCTCTCGAAGTCGACACGATCCCACGTCAGGTCGAGGATCGCGCCAAGCCGACCGCCGGTTCCCAGCAGGAGCACCAGGGCGAGCCGAACGTGCGGGTCGTGCGCGCCTTCGATCAGGGCGCGTGCTTCGCCGCGGTTCAGGATGCGCTTGTCGGTCTGTGGCTTCTCCGGGCGCCAGATCTTCGGCGCGCGCGAGATGGCCCGCATGTCCTCGGCAAACCGCATGGCGCTGCGAAGGTGGCCCAGCTCGGTCCAGACAGAGCCCTGGCTCTTTCCGGCCTCGAAGCGCTTCGCGGCGTAGCTCTCGCAGAGCGCCTTCGTGATCTGGTCGGGGGTATAGGCGCCGAAGTGCTCCAGCACTGCCTTGCCTGTGTAACCCATGGTCTTCGCGGTCGGCTTGCTTCCGAGATCTTCCCGGTAGGCCTCCCATAGATCCGCCACGGTCGTGCCTCGCGGTGCATTGGCCAGCGCCGTTCTGCGGTAGACGCTCAGCCCTTCGGCTTCCGCTTCCGCTCTGGTGCGTGCCTCAAGCTGATAACGGGCTCGCTTTCCGGTGTCCGGATCTCGCCAATAGACGCAGAATCCTCCGCGTAATCTTCCGATGCTGATGTCTGGCATTCGTAGTCCTCAACTGCCTGGGATGGGATTCGGATCATGCGGCCGGCTCTGAAGCCGGGCAACTGTCCTCTCTTCACCATCTGGCGGATCGTCTCGGCCGAGCACTGCCAGCGCTCAGCGAGGGCTTGTGGGGTGTAGGGGCGTGCAGTCGGCATCAGACGGTTTCCAGTTCTTCAAGCAGCTCGCGCAGGAAGCGGACAGTGGCCTTGCGGTCGATCTGCGCGGCGCCGCGCAGCTGGGCGCGGTACATCGCGAACCGATCCGGGGCGGCTTTCTTCGCGCGGCACCTGGCGTGCGAGTTCAGCAGGTCTTCCACCATCTTCGGGGTCACCGTGTCGGCGGCGTCCGCTTCGATGCGGGCCGCGATCTCGTCCAGCGACAAGCCATCAGCCTGCAGGGCGAGGGCAGCCGCGGTGCGGCTGGGGTGTCCGAGGCAGCGCTTGGCCATCAGTGGTCCCCCTCTTTCTCAAGCCGGTCCATCTCCACGATGGCCGCCTGAACAATCCCTACGGGCCACAGGAGCGACTGCAGAACGCCACAGCCGACGTCCCTGCAACCCATGTAGCCGCCGAGGTAGAGCATGATCGCGAGCGCCTCGGAGACCATCACCCATCCCTCCTGTTCGCCAGTTCCAGCAGCACGTCCCCGTGGCAGGGCCCGTCGACCGGGCACCAGCACGCGAGGTCGCGCCCGCGCAGTTCGTCCAGGTCCGCGCGCAGCACGTCCTGCATCGCGAAGAGCTCCTCGATCGCAGGCGCGCCCGTGAAGTTGTTGAGGATGCCGCCCTGGGCCGCGTGCCTGTAGAGATCCACGCACCGGGCGGCGTCGCCGTGGACGCCCACGCGATATGGGTTCCCCCATTTCGACGGCCGCGCGACGATCACCGCATCCGGGTGGTCGCGGCGCCACGGGCGCTGGCGGGTCATCTGGATTCGGCGGGGCATGGTCATTTGAGCTTCGCCTCCAAGCGTGCGGCGTCCCGGCTCATCTCGGCGATGGTTCGTTCCGGGTGGCGATCCTTCAGCCGGACCATGGGGCGGGACGGCGCCGGTTCGCCGTCCAGCTCGCAGCGCAGAGCGGCGGCCTCGCGTTTCGTTTCCTCGACGCGAGCATGCATGTCCCAGTGATCCGACAGGAGCTGCGATGCCAGCGCACGCACATCGCCCAGCTGTTCCCGTAGGGCCCGGAGTTCCGCAGTCACCGCGTCGGTTCGGCCGTTGTCGAGCTGAGCCAGTCGAACCATTTGGAGCGCCACCGCGCCGGCCTCGGTCAGGCGGTACTCAAGGCCGCCTTGGTCGTTCTTTCGCGATCCGCTCGGCGCCCGTCTGATCATCTCGATGAGGCCCTTCGCGTGCAACGCCCGAAAGGTGTGTTCGCCCATGGCGCTGTCGCCGGTTTCCGCCACCATCGAGAGCGCGGAGATCTGAGCGCGCGAGAGAGACATCCGGAACGTGCCGCTCGTGACGTATTCTCGGAAACGCGTGTCGGCGGTCATGTCGCGTTCCTCCTGTCGTTCGTCGGCTTGACCGGGCGCACGCCGGGTGTGGCGCGCGCCGTGTCCGGAGCCCATTCCCACGGGCCGCAGCGGCCGCAGAGGCATTCGAGCCGCCAGAGACGGCGGAACAGACCGCGACGGCGCCAGCGCATGATGCCGCCACACTTGCAGTCGGCTTGGACGAAGACAGTCGGGCCGCCGATCATCCCGGCACCTCGTCCCATGTGCGGCCGTCGAGCTGACGGCCGGCGGCGCGCTTGCCGATGCGAAACATGTACGGTTCGTCTTCGTAGTGCTGATCGGGCCGGGCCTTGCCGACGCGCTCATAGCGCCATTGATCGTCCCACCAGTCTGCAGCTTCGATGGGGCGTTCGTTCGGACCAGCCACCTCGCCCGGTGCCCACTCGCCCCATTGCTTGAAATGGAACGCCACGCCCGCCGCCTGGCACTGGTCGCGCAGGCTCCGCGCCCAGTCCGGGTGCATCGGCCGGGCGCCCGGGCCGCTCTCGCCGCCGACGATGACCCAGTCGAGCGTCGGGTGCATCATCGTCTCGGGATCGGGCATATCTGCCAGGCCGAACCAATCGATCAGGCCTTCCTGCCATTCTGGGTCGGTATCGCGCCAGCGCTCGATCTCATCGCGCCATGGTACCGGGTTCAGTGCATCAGTTTCGCCCTCGCCGCAGATGTCCAGCTTGGTCAGATCCACCGGCCCGAGTAGAGGTTCCATGCTCAGCCCGACCCAAGGGATGCCGAAGCGGCCTTTCAGGGCTAGCAGCTTCGGCACGTCACGGTCGGCTTCCTCCTGGTTGACGACGGTGATCATCAGCCCGACGTGCGCGGGCCAGCCGCCGTCGCGCCACATGGGAGGGATCATCTTCTCGACGTTGCCGACGCGCTTCGTGAGCAGCTGCGGCCGGGTGTGCGCGGCGCGGTCGATCTCGGCAAAGGCCTCCTCGCGCCACGCCGGGTCGACGGCGTTGTCGAAGATGTCCGAAAGGCTCGAGCAGAAGATCCGCGGCCAGCGGCCGTGCGCCTCGTGGAAGGCCTCGGCCTCGCGCTGTATCTTCCGCAGCTTGGCGATGCCGCCCTTCACCTTGCGGCGCGGCGCCCCGGGCCCCCAGTGCGTGCCGCCGGTGAAGCGCGCGTCCCGCGCCTCGGCGTAGCAGTGGTCGCAGCCCGGGCCGACCTTCTGGCAGCCCTCCCAGAAATTGACCGTGAAGTCGGTCCACTCGATCTTGGTCTGGTCGATCATGGTGTCTCCGGGGTTATTTGGTCTCGACGAGGTGGATCGCCGCGCCGTCGATGGTGTCTCCAAGGGGTTCAGGTTCGATGGCGCGGAACCCTTCATATTCTTCGACCCCCAAAGCCCAGAGGCAGTTGCCGGCGCGATCAGTCGCAATCTCCTTTTGCGTCGGCAAAACCGAGTGGTTGGCAATTATCCTGAAGCCCACGAAAGCCCGGACGAGGACAGCCTTCATTTCGTCTTGAGATTTGCTCATCAGCCGCGCTCCTGGGTTAGCTGAGCTTGTTGGCGAAGAGCATGATCCGCTCTTCGACGCTTGGGATTGTCCCCTCGTTGAACATGGCGAGCGCCTTCTTCGGATCATTGCCCATGGCGGAGATCAGGACCGTGGCGATCACATGATCCAAGGTGATCAGAACGCCTGAGCGCTCAAACATCGGGTGCCTGCCGTCGCAGATCGCTTTCGCGGCTTGTAGCGCGCGCTGCGTGTCTTTCTGGGCTTCGTGCATGATTCCTCCTGGAAGGGGTTAGGTGGGTTCGGCCGCAGGTGTTTGCGTCCAGAAGTTCAGCAAGACTTGTTCGAAGCCTTTGCGGTCGAAGCCAGCGGCCTTGGAGATCGCAATCGCGCGAAGCATCGCCTCAGCGGCGGCCTCTTGCGGGTCTTGGTTGGACGGATATGTGTGGCTCATCTCGCTCTCCGAGGTTATCTGGGCTGCGTGGGGGCGGCTTCGCCTTCCCAGCCGTGGGGCATCAGGAAGCCGGCGGCGCCACGATGCCCGCCGCCGCCGTAGATCGCCGCGATCTCCGAGACGTCCAGGCCATCAGCTCGGGACCTCAGCGAAAACGCGCGTCCTTTCAGGCCGTCGACATAGGTGGCGGCGAAGGGCTCACCTTCGGCCATGGTGCCTGCCGTGTCAGAGGCGAGCGCATAGGGAGCGGCGGCGACTGGTACATCATGCCCGCCGATGACCATGCGCCGCTGCGAAACGTCGATGACCTGGCGCACCAGCTTATCGTGGGCGCGCAGGATCGCTTCCCCTTCTGCCGCAACGCGCTCGATGTCCGCATCCGCCTGCAGCCGCGCCGCCAGGTCGTGCCATGTGTCCCACGTCATTTCATGCGAGCCGATCACTGCGTTGATCTCGCGCGACTGGTCGATTTTCCACCGCCACAGATCCCGGTCGGCCACGTAGTCGACCAGCCGATCACGTGCGCCAACGCAGAAGTAGTCCCATGCCATTTGGGCGCCGCTGCGTTGCATGTCGAATAGGGCGACGGGGTTCCCCGCCACATGCCGATGGAAGGTCCAATCGCCTGCGGGTTGCGGCAGGCCTCTCAGGTCGGCTTGCGCAGTCTTGTGGTGGTCGAGGATCAGAATGGAGCGGGCCGTCTGTGCCATGCGCTCCAAAACGGGGCGCTTGTAACTGAAATCCACAATGATGACGTCATGGCCTGTCACGTCCGGTGGTGCGTCGCCGTATCCTGCCGGGACGAACTCGACGTGGTCGCCCAAGGCGCAGCGGACACACCATGCGGCGGTGAAGCCGTCGGCGCAGTTGGCGTGGTAGATGCAGATGGTGTGGGTCATGTCGACTTCCTGAGTCCGCGGGTGGTGGCTGTTTCGGGCGCGGGCGGCTGTGGCGGCAGGCGCGTCCAGTGAGTGTGGTAGCCGGGCCAGCCACCCACGTCGGTGCGGATGACCCTTTCGGGCCGATCGCCGCTGCGCATCTCAACCGTGATGCCGCAGTCCAGCGGGCTGCCAACGTATGGCGCCTCGCCGAGCCAGTCGTTTCCATCCCAACACCACCAGAGGACGTCGCCATCGTTTTCGTGCCACCAGATGGCCGGGAATGGCCCTGCGCAGGTTTCGGCGTGTTCAAGGCGGTCCTCAAAGCGCCCGCCGCACGCATCGCAGATGTATGCCGTAGGCGCTGCTGCGGGTTTCCTCGGGTCGATCATGACCTCCCCCGCTTCTTCGCCTCGCGGGCCGCATGCTCCAGGCGCGCCGTTGCCATGATCGTCGGCTTCAGCTCGGCCGGTGCGGTGTCATACCCGCGCCCGAAGCGGCCGTTTAGACGGGGCGCAAGGGCGCGGGGGATAGGTTCCCAGTTCGACGGGTCACAGTTGGTCTTGTCGCCGTCCAGGCACTTAAGGCGGTGGCCCTCCGGCACGGGGCCGTTGGCCTTCTCCCAGAGGTACTTGTGCTTATGAACGGGGCGGGTTGGCGCACCGGTCCAAGGGTTCGTCTCATCGACGATCATGATGACGTAGCCATCCTTGCTGTCGATCCGCTCGTGCCCGGCGCCGCGGTACGTGTGGGGTCTGTGGCCCTTCTTGAACTGGGTCTTCGCGCTGTTAGGGTTGAAGGGCATCTGCTTGCCCTTGTTCCAGCTCTCCTGCCCCTGCTCGAAGCATCCGGTGCGGCCCGTCATCCAGCCCTTGCGCTTGCAGAGGGAGTTGAAATTCGAGAGCGACACGTCGGGCCGATCCCACACATAGACGAACTCGGCGTGCGCCTCGCGGCGCGGGCGCTTGCTGTTGTCGTGGATCCAGAACGGCTCGGCGTCGCTGTATTCGATGGAACGGCCCTTCATTCCTGGCCTGCCTTTCCGTTGCCGATCTGGGGCAGCATGGGCAGCACGCCCTGGCCGTGCTCGGCGAAGAGCTTGGCAGCCTTCAGCTGCAGGTCTGCCGCGCCGGTGATCTGGTCTGAGACCGAGACGATGGCGCCTGCGCGCTTGACCTCCTGCTCGATCTGCTCGGCGCTGAGGTTGGGATCGCTCATGCGCTCCAGCTGGGCGAAAAGGTGGTTGTTCAGATCGGTGAGGCTGTTTGCCATTGGACGTCTCCTGCCTGGTGACCATCGCAACGCCCCGTGGCCGGGGCGCTGACATGGGCATCAGTGATCCGCGGCGCGGCCGAACATCACGGGCAGGCCCGTGGCCTCGGCGATGCGCGTGGCGATGGCTTGGAACTCGGCCTGCCGGCGGTACTCGACGCGGCGCCAGACGAAGCCCAGCTTCAGCCCGTCCGCGCGCGGCCGGAACCGGAAGCTGGCGGTGATGTCGATCGGCTCCTCGCCGGCGAAGAGCGGGATCTGCAGCGTGAACTGAGTGGGCACCTTGATGTCGCCCTTGGTGTGGGTCTCGGTCTCGTAGGTGATCGACCGTTCGCCGGTCTGCAGGCGCGTGCTGGACTTGAAGGCGACGCCCTGCGTGGCCTCGAGGTCGCGCGCGATCTCGATCATCACGGCGGGCTCGGGATCGACGATGTCGGCGGCGTTCTCGTCCAGGAACTCGGCGAAGGCCATCTGGTCGATGAACTCGTCCTGGATCTTGTTCCAGCGCTTGAACTCCTCGCTCTCGCGCAGCTTCAGCGTGGCCGTGTGCTTGCGCGCGCCGGGCGTCAACGCCGTGTCGGACTGGTTGTGATCGTGCCAGTCGAGGCAGGCGTGCACGGAGAGCGCATCGATGTCGGCGATCAGGACCGAGGCGCCGGTGCTGAAGCGGCTGGCGTAGATCGCGAGCGAGTCCGCGTCGTCGACGGTCACCCGCTGCAGGATGTACGGCGGCAGGCGATGGGGCGACGGAATTTCATTCAGCTGGAAGTCGGGCGGGGTGAGCGCGAAGCGCTTGCCGTGCTCGCCTTCGATGACCGGGTTCGCCATCCGCGCGGAGGTCAGGGCGACCTCGAGTGCGCTTCGGGGGTCGTGCGCTGCCTCTGTTTCGTTGATTTCGGGCTGCTCAGGCATGGTTTTCTCCTGTGGTGAACGGTGGGGTGGGTCAGTGCTTGTCGGGGTGGTGCTGCATGTGCAGGTTCAGCGCGTCTGCGATCTCGGCGGCCGCTTCCTCGTTGAGCCCGTCGCTGACCACGCAGACTTTGAAGCCCATCTTGATTCCGGTGTCTGTCCTCGTCGGGCTGCGGAAGACGTTGCCGCGCTCGGCGTAGTATGTTCCGTCCTGCGGCATCGGCTGGCTCACTCAGCTGCCCGGTCGCGGCGGGCTTCCATGTCGTCGAGCCAGTCCTGCTGGTTCGGGTCGCGGCGGGTGAGCTGGGCCTCGTCGTTGAGGAAGTAGACGCCGGTGCCCATCTCGCGGCGGGGCTTCTTGGCGGTGATCTGCGGCACGCATTCGATCTGCCCGGCCTTGTTGACCTTGAACGGCAGCTTGACCGTGATCTCTCCGCTGTTCCCGGTGTCCTGGATCGCGGCGAGCACTTCGCTCATGCGCTCGTCGGCCTCGCGCAGCAGCTCGCCGCGGCGGAAGCTCTGCAGGAACTCGAGGAAGTTCAGTTCGTCTCGACGTCGAGACCGCGCTCGCCGCCGATGGCCGCCGGCTGATCGACGTCATCAACGAGCAGGCCGCCGCCTACGGGCGTCTCGTCGCCGAGAAGGACCGCGACGCGAAGTCGCGTCTATCGCGAGGTGCTGGGCATCGAGTTATCATCAACCGCGCGGCCGGCGCGTTCCAAATGGCCACGGGCATTGCCGTCGAGCGTGAGTTCCGTGCCTCTCTCAAGGAAGCGCTGATGTCGGGTGTCAAAGCGGCACTGGCGGAGAACCCGCAGGCCGGGCTCGAGGAGATCAGGGCGCACGCTATCTATCACGCCCGCGAGTCCGTGCCGGATGCCATCGCCTACCTGGTGCCAGGCGACGGCGTGCTCGACCGGCTGGCGCTCCGGGCTTACCGCGAGGCGGTGGAAGGGTTGGGTGATCCTACCCCGAAAAAGTGGACGGGGTCAGGCCGCCATGCGCTCCATGTCGGCCGGTGATCTGTAGCCTATCGCGGAATGCAGACGGCTTGAATTGTAGAAGCCCTCGACATAGGCGAAGAGGTCGCGGCGCGCTTCGTCTCTCGTGGCATAGGTGCGGTGATGAACGCGGTGGACTGACCAAGCGCCCAAGCTGATTGCGTCTCCGGGATTGGTCGGGCATTGCGCCTGGAACCGGTGCGACCTTGGCACCGTTGCCTCAGCAATCAGACCGCGCCCTGATCGGGAGTCCAGCAATGCTTTCTGTCATCCTGCACGTATGGGCTCTTCTTTTCGGGGTCTTCCTCATCATGGTCGGCAACGGCATGCAATCGACGTTGATGGGTGTTCGCGGCGGCTTGGAAGGCTTCACGACATTCGAGTTGTCTGCCATCACCTCAGCCTATTTCGCAGGGTTTCTCATCGGGTCCCGAATCGCATCGAGCTTCATTCGATCCGTTGGGCATGTCCGCGTTTTCGCGGCATTGGGATCCTTCATGTCAGCCGGCCTGATCGCATTCCCGATCATTGTCGATCCATGGTTCTGGGTCCTGATCCGTGTTCTGCTGGGGTTCTGTCTTTCCGGGGTCTACGTCTCGGCCGAAAGCTGGCTGAACAACAAGGCGACCAACACCACGCGCGGCGCCATACTGTCAGCCTACATGCTGGCACAGACCTTCGGCATGGTCGGCGCACAGGTCCTCGTTGGGATAATCCCCGTTGAAACCTTCGCGGCCTTCGCGGTCGCATCCATTCTGGTGTCGCTGTCCTTTGCGCCGATCCTGCTGTCCGCCAGCCCTGTCCCAGTCGTAGACAGCATCAAGCCGATGAGCTTGAAGCGGCTCTACCAGGCCTCGCCCTTGGCGACCGTGGGGACGCTCCTCCTGGGCGGCGTCTTTGCAGCTCAACTCGGCATGGCATCGGTCTACGGTAGCGCAATCGGACTTTCGCCCGGGCAGATCACGACATTCGTCGCCTCGATCTTCGTCGGATCCATCATTTTCCAAATTCCGGTGGGATGGCTTTCTGACATCATCGACCGGCGCCTGATGATCCTCGGGGTTGCCTTGATCGGTGGTGTGGTCAGCCTGGTGCCCTGGTTGACCGGGCCAACTCTCGAGATCCTCCTCGGGACCGGGGTCATCATGGGTGGTATGGCTTCGCCGCTCTACTCGCTGCTGATCGCCTACTGCAACGACTACCTCGAGCTCGACGAGATGCCTGCGGCGTCAGGCGGGATGATCTTCATCTATGGACTGGGTGCCATTGCGGGCCCCCTGGTCACCGGGCAGATCATGGATCTCGTCGGGGACAACGGCTTCTGGCTCTTCATCGCGGGGACCTTCATGGCGATTGCAGCATGGTGCGCATTCCGCATGACGGTACGCGAAGCGCCTTCCCTGGACGAGGCTGGCGATTACGTCTCCCTGTCGCCGACGGCATCCCAGGTTGCCGTTTCCGCGGCCACCGAATGGTCGGCGGAACAGGGGGCCGAGGAAGATGAAGAAGCGGTAGACTAGGGCCCGACCGGGGCGCTATCAACATCTTCGAACCCCGCGGCGAATTCGGTGAACTCGGTGCGCAGGGAGTTCGGATTGTCACTGGTGATGAGGTATCCTTCCTCGCCGTCTTGGGGATCCCAGAGCACCCAGCTGAATCCGCCATCCCACACACTGTTTTCACGTGCACGCTGGATGAGATGATCCGGGGCTTCCTATTCGAATTCGGAGCGCGCGTGCAGCTTGAACCCGAAGTTCTCGATCCGCTCGTCGACGGCAATCGCGGTTGCCATTTGCAGCGCCATGCCGTCATTTTTTCGAAACTCCGGCGTCCTTGGGTTTCCAGGCCCACGCCCGAGAGCCCGCGGTGACATCCACCTCGAGACAGCCTTTGCTGGGCAGGGTGATAGCCATGACGGTCGGCTCTTCGTCGGCCGGAATGCCGAGATGCATGAACTCATGAAGATTGGCGGGAATGGGCCACGCGCCGCATCCTGGCCTGGCGGATATCGATCACGCTGGATGCGGGCTTTTGCATTGAGGCGCTGGAGGAGGCTCTGGCGAAATATGGCCAGCCCGAGGTCTTCAACTCGGATCAGGGCAGCCAGTTCACGTCCATCGACTTCATCAAGGTTCTGGCCGTTCGGCAGATCAAGATCGGCATGGATGGCAAAGGTGCATGGCGCGACAACGTCTTCGTCGAAAGGCTGTGGCGGAGCATCAAGTATGAAGAGGTCTACTTTCGGGCCTATTCCTGCGTGTCCGAAGCACGCGCCGGGATCGGCCGCTACATCGGCTTCTACAACGGACGCCGCCCCGATTCATGGCTTGACGGCAGGACGCCCGACCAAGCCTACTTCAACCCGCTGCTGCCCGAGCTGGCAGCGGAGTGCCTGCCGGCAAGCCGCCGCGTTTGCGCGCAGGCGCGCGCGAACGCCGACCTGCGGGACTCGAGCAGAATCGGGTCACCGGTCATCCCCGCACCGGGGAGCCGAACGCAACTGCGTGCCCGGTCTTCATTCGCCGACGCCAGGGCGCGGGCTTCCAGGAAGCGGGCCTTTATCGGCAATCGGACCAGATGCCGAAGCCTGGTACCGGAAGCCGGGCGCAGGGTTATGCCGTTGCATTGGCGGCGCCACGTCGTACAGGCGCCGTATCTCGGTTTCCGTGACGCCATCCGCCCTCATCACGAGCCGGATCATCGGATCCGCCAGCATCCGCTCGATGAAGCTGCTGCGCAGACCGGCACGGGACTCCGTGGGGCACGCGCGCATCTGCCGCCCGTTAGGCTGCATCGCGCCAGTGTCGGCCGCGAGACCGGCCCCGCCCGGCGGGATGCTAACCTGCCTGCCGTGGCTGCAGGGCTTCGGGCCGTGGGCGAAGGCCGCGATCACGAAACGGGGATCACGGGAAATGACTGCGTCGAAGGAACGGTTCATGAAGGAACTCCTTGAAGGGAAAGGGCGTCAGGCAGGGCCCGGCAGGCCCGGCGCAGATTGGGTACGGGTGCCGATGTTCGCGGCCGCGCCATCGACCTCATGCGTCCAGACATCGAAGTCCGAGAGCGTGCCTGGCCCGAAGATCTGCGTGAGCGGCACGTCCGCCGCATCGCGGCCGCGCGCCACGAGGATGCGCCCGGTGCGCCGTGTGTTGTTCCGAGGATCAAAGACCCACCAGCGGCCGCCGAGAAAGACCTCCATCCAGGCCGCGAAATCGTCAGGCGCATGGGGCTCCGGTTGGCCCAGTTCGCTCAGGTATCCGGTGCAGTAGCGAGCCGGAATGTTCATGCAGCGGCAGAAGGCAATGGCGAGATGGGCAAAGTCACGACAGACGCCGTGCCGTCCAGTCAGCGTTTCTGAAGCCGTACGCGTCGCGCTCGCCTGCATGTAGTCGAAGGAAACGGAATTGTGCACGTAATCGCAGATTGCTTGAACGCGCGCCCATCCTGGTTCTGTGCTTTTGAACAGCCGCCAAGCTTCGTCGGAGAGAAGGTCCGTGTCGCAGTATCGACTGCCTAGAACATAAACCAAAGTTTCGGACGGCAGATCTTGAACAGTATGCTGCCTGGCGTCCGGCGCGATTGGGTCTGGCAAGCCGCTGTCGCGGAATATCCCGTCGGAGGATAACGTGAAGACCCCGGCCGGCGCCATCATCCTCGTGCACCAATTTCCAAACGCGTCCCGATAGCTTTCGAGCGGCACGCTTGGCCAAGTCACGAGATAGTCAGCACGTTCCAGATCGCTGAAGCGTGAGTAGTGCACGTTTAGCATGGCGATAATCGGCGTTGGCTGTATCAACCGATAGCTAATGCGACATCCAATGCGCATGCGCAAGCTCCACGCTTCACCATGCGTTGATGGCGAAACTTTATCGTCCAAGAACGCACTCCCCGTTCGAATATTGAAAGCCGCGATCACAGCTCCAGCGGTTGCCGGATCTGTCCAGATGGGCGTTTGCCGGCAAGGTCATCGCCGCACAGGCATCACCTTTGGTCGTGTATCCCCGCTCGCAACGCCAGCCCGGACCATATGAGTCGGGGTGAAGATAGGCGTTCTTGGGAAGTATTACCGGATCGCAACGGCCATTGTTTTCGAAGAAACCCCTTTCGCAGGCCCACTTATCGCCGTAGTTGGAATTCGTTAGATAGCCATTCTCGGGCACATCTATTGCAGCGCAAGCATCTTCAGTCGCGAAATAGCCGCGATCGCAAGTCCAGCCACTTCCTGAGGAATCGCCTGTGAGGTATGCTTTATCGGGCAGAACGATGGGGACGCATGTTTGCCTGTCTTTCCGATAGCCGCGGTCGCATGTCCAGTTGTACCCAGACGATTGAAGGTAGGCATTCTCTGGCACTGGAATCGCTTGGCAGGATTCGCCATTCACTTCTTCGTATCCGCGCTCGCATGCCCACCCCGGCCCGAATGACCGGCCCGATGCATAAGCGTTCTTGGGGATATCAATGGCGACGCATTCAGTGCCCGCCACTCGGTATCCAGAGTTGCAGTCCCAGCCAGCGCCATACCTGCGTGCGTCTGCGTTGTCTGGGACCGCACCGGTACCATCCTGCGCTGTCAGCGGAAAGGCAATCAAGATGATCGCGGTAGTTACGATCATCATTATCACAATTGGGCTGACCCGCGTTTTTTGCGGGGTCGTTTCTTGAAACCGACTCATCCTTCGTCAACCTTGGTTTCCGAACGATCCACGGATCCTTCGAAGTCGAGAGACGCCAGGCAGGCCTGCGCGATGTCGCGGTTCGGCTCCTCTGCCCCTGGCATCGTTGCCCACCCGGCATCCATCACGGCGTCTCTCTGTCGATAGGAAGATTTGCCACGGATCGTTTCCAGCTTTTCCCGGCGTGCCGGGTCGTTGCGAGCAATATCAAGGCAGACAGGCACCATAGCTGCGACGACTTCTTCATGGGACCTCTCCAAAGCCCTGTCATTTGCAGCGTTACCGGTTACCCAGCCACCCCAGGTAAATCCGACGATGCCGATGAATGCAGCACCGATCACGGCACCGTAGGCCCCCGGCTTGAGCCATTCAGGAAAGTTCATATCGTATCCTCCAGCGGACTAAGCGCCGCATCGCTATGGGGAGATCACCCGGGTCTCAGTCAGCTGCCGGTGCAGCGCGGTCTCTTTCGTCTGGCTTTGGTCGCCAATCGCCTCTAGCTACGCCGCGATCCGGTCCCTACGCCGACCTAGGTGCTGGCGTGACTGCCCAGCCGTCGGTTGGGACTTCGCTTCGTGCTTTACTCAGGGACGAACGCCAGAAATCTCGATGCGCGTACCAAGTATCCTTTCGATGACCTCTGCATGGCCGGCGGAGAGCGCCACGACTAGCGGAATGCCGAATGCGGTAGTATTGCCGGTTCCGGTCTGCGCGATCCCCAAGATGTGGCGCCACTCAAACGCGTGGGGAATTAGCATTCGCCTGAATTGGAGTAGGTCTTTTCAGTCCCAGGCCGTCGAGCCGTGAGACCAACCAGGCGCTAGGCCCGAGTTCATCGAAATTCATCTATGTCCTTTTCCGGACCGAAGTTCGGTGTCACCGCCACTCGCCATTGCGTTTGGTCGGCCGGAGTGTACCCTCAGAATTGAATTCGACACAGGATTGCGTCGAAGCCTCCCAGAGTGGGTTTCCCTGCGTGGTATGGGAAAACTGTGCATCATGTCCGGGACGCCGCGAAGGCAGCCTTCTCAACCGGCGACGCACTTCAGTTCCCGTATACTCATGCATTAAGGAGGTTTTGTCAATCTCTGTCTTGATCGGCCACGTTCATGAGCCTTGCCGAAAAAAAGGGTTTTCTCTAATGTTTGGTCAATGTTCGCGTCCTGAGGCACGGCGGCGTCCAAGAAACTCGAGGCTATTTAGTTGATGCGTTTCAACCTAATTGCAGCGTCAGGACGCTGAAGATGACTAGGGCCGCTGCGGCAGCGATAAGTATCAAAGTTTCGCCCGACATGATGTCTACTCCCGTTGCGGTGTGACTGCATCCACAGGTCTGTCATTGTTTGCCGCCAAGAAGAGTGAAAATCCGCTGAGGTTTCGATCACGCTCGTATTCGCATCGAGTTTGCTTAGGCCCTTTCTTCAGCATGCAAAAAATTTTTTGCGAGCGCCTCGCGACGCTCCAAATGTACCGCGATAATTAAACAATCTGGCGGTTGGAACTCGTCACGCGACACGAGTTGGCTTAAAACCTGCCGACAAAGCCGCGAACATGAAGGCACGGCGTGCGTCTTCCACCGGACTCATGCAGTCCATTGCGGATTCGACCTTTGCGATGGCCGTGTGCCGAGCACCGTCTGATACTGGCCACCGGCGGCGCAACCAGTAGCGGGCCTTCTCGATCGTGCCGAACCGTTCGACTTCGCCGTTCTGCGACGTCAGTAGGTGCACTGGTTCACCCCATTGAATTTCCATCATTCGTATTGCCTTTCAGTTGTGAAGGATCCAGGCCGCCAACCTCGTGCCGACCTTGCGCTGCGAACCATCCAGGCTCGGCGCGGGGATCCGAAAATGTCCGGCGGCTGATGCCACCGTTTGATGCATGCCCACAAAGGCCTGCGAGCGCTCGCTGCGAGCGACAGATGCCAATGAAACGCAGCTAGGCTGTAACGAAGGCCGCGCGGGACGCAGTCCTCAGGGGCGCTCAACTATCCTTGTCGTCCGGTTTTTCGGACGCAGCCTCCGCGGGCTGCGCCTTGGGCGCATCATACTTGCGATAGCTGAAGCCCTTGCCACCCGGGCGCTTCTTGGCAGGCGTGCTGAGGAACTCTTTGAGGTCCAGCTGCTTCTTGGGGGATGAATAGCCCATGGTCAGTCTCCTCGACATGTGTGATCGCACCGGACGCTGCGGCAGGGTTCTCCTGCCGCAGATCTTCCGGGTGAGCATTTTAAGGAACGTGCCAGTCCGACAAGGACCGGCCAGCTCGACGCGCTCGACCTGGATTCCGGCGCATCCTGCCGCCCCTGAACGGGTCGGAATGACATCCGACAAAGGACGATCAGTCTTTGCCGCCGGAATCGCGATCTTCGCGGGCTGCCTTGAGGCGCGCGGTCTTTTCGGCGCGCGCCTCGGCCTCTTCCTCCAGAACGCGCTTGGCGTTCGTGTCGGTCTTCTGGAGCTGGGTGACCGGCTCAGAGGCCTTTGCCTTGGTGGCGGAGACGTTGGGCTTCAGAGGCTTCCCACCGTTCCCGTCCTGAGCCGGAACACCTGAAAGCAGATCTTCCAGCGAGCGCTTCAAGCAAGTGCCAGGTTGCTGGCGGCCTCGCGACCGTCACGGCCGGTCTCGACGTCGAAGGTCACCTTCTGTCCGTCCTCGACCCGGCTGATGCCGGCACGCTCTACGGCGGAGATATGCAGGAAGACGTCCCTGTTGCCCTGTTCCGGCTCGATGAAGCCGAAGCCCTTGGTGGTGTTGAACCATTTCACGGTGCCATTGGCCATGTCCGTGGTCTCCTTGAAAGTGCTGCCCGCAGGATCGCGGCAGCCCGGCGAAAGTCGATCCAAGTCGATCAACCGACACCGGCTCACCGGAAGCAGCATTTCGAAGAGAAGAAACGTAAGCTTAAGATACATGGGCTCCGTTGCCGCCAATTGCAAGGATTATTGTGTGGCGGACCCTAAATACGATTGCGGCTATCCGCACGCCTGGGAGACCGGATCGCAGGCGAAGGCGGCAATCCAAAAAAGATGAATTTCTACAACCACCAGTGCGCCCCCCCCCCTTTAGCTCTCGGCGGCAGCCCACTGGCGCAGGTCTACCGGCAGAATAGTGATATCGACCAATCTGGTCAGCAGGTGCAGCGAGTAGCTTTGATCACGCCAGATCCTGCCCAAGAGATATGGAGTAGCTCAGGCCGCTGTGGAAACGGTCGTTCAGCCGAACGCTTTTCCTCGTTCAGACATCTCACCGTGTTCGCCAAGCTGCCGTGTGACTGAGCGGAGGGTATCGAACTGATTTCAAGAGATATCGACAGAACGCAAGTACCCTGTGCGGTGGCGAAGGGTCAAAGTCGTTAGTGCTGGCATTGAGCCAGGCCGGAACCCCAAAAAAGTTGTCACTTCCATCGTAACCCATTGATCTGCGACGCATGATTTGTTGTCATCTTTTGCCACAAGGCCTTGATTTTACTTGAAACAGCGGTGTCCCCTACGGGCTGCCACCGTGTCAGGAATTCCCCTGGCATCTAGAACCACCGCTGCTGCGCTGCCCGTTGTCGGCTGAGGGGTGTCTGCATCCACTTCTTGAATGGGACTGTGCAGGTTCGACAGCCTGAGTGACCTCGGTTGTGCGGCACGACGTTCGAGGCATGACGCCGCCGGTCTCCGGGCCCAAACCGCGCCGAGGCACCGGCGAGCACAGGCAGTTCGTGGAGCCCTTCACCAGGTTCGACGCGACTGTGCCGTGATGCGCGGCACCAGGTTGAACGATGTGGTCAAACGTGATGCGGACGCGCAGACTGGGGCGCCTGGGGTGTTCCGCCACTTGACGGCGTCCGCCCTGCAAAGTTGACAAACATTCGAAATGGGCCACCGTTGGGGGTGGATCCGATGCTCGCATGGTCGAGGTAAGCCGCCCATCGGACCTGATCACCCGCTCGAGGACCGACTGACCCGGAGAGGAACATCGACATGGCAGCTCAAACAATCGCTCTTCTGATCCTGTTGCCCTTCACGGTGGCCTTCATCTACGCCGCGTTCCACGAATTCAGGCGCTACAAATACGAGGGACGCGCGGTTTACGGGCTCGCCTACGACGAAGAAACCGGGACGACCCACGTCACGGGCATTGCCGAGGGCGAGGATGCCTACGACCCGGACAACTACGATCCAAGCGACTACAACGACCCCGAAAGCAAGCAGGACCCGAACGAGGCCAAGACATAGGTCACCGGATCGAATGATCCTCGCCGCGCTGCCGGCCGCGACGACTGCCTGCCGGCATGGCGATAAGGTGCAGCTTTGATCGCCTGGCGAATGGATTGCCGATGCGAAGCCGTTTTTCCACCAGACGCTCGTCTTGCATGTCCCCCGCGAAGGGCTGATCGCAGGCGGCTAGGCCTGCTGCGCTGGCTGATCGTGGTGCCGTGGACCGATCTTGCGCATTGATGGCGGCAAGCGGCTGGTATCAAGCGTAGACATGGTCCCGAAAGCGGGCCCGGCGTGGCACCCGCAATCGGTTCCCGGATGTCAGATCACGAGATCCGTGGCGGTCTGATCCTTTGCCTTTTTCGATTCGATTTGAAGAACGGCCAGTCCGACAGAGGACCCCTCACGCCGCGACGGCGGAGACCTCCGTGGTCACCGAGCCGGCGTCATCGGTCAGACCGTCGAACCCGTCCAGCAGCGCGGCCCACCCAAGTCGCGTAAGGGTCGCCGGCTCCTCGGCTCGGCGCGCGGCGGGGGGAAGCGACGGACCGGTGAGCGTTGCAAGGGCCTCCTGCCAGGCGTCGACGGTGGACTCGCGGACCGCGATTGCGCCGTCCTCGACCTGGTCCCGCAGGCCATCGACGCCGGAGACGAGGACCGGACGCCCTGCGGCGCGGGCCTCGGCGCCGACAAGCCCGTAGGGCTCCCAGCGCGAGGGCATGGCGAGCGCGTCGCAGGCGGCCATGGCCTGCGCCGGGCTGTCGGCGAAGCCGGCAAAGCGGATGCGCGGGTCGCCCTGCGCCAGGGCCTCGAGCGCGGCGCGCTCCGGGCCGTCGCCGATCATCTCGAGCCGCAGGTCCGCCTGCGGCAGGGCGCGGAAGGCGCGGATCAGCAGGTCGAAGCCCTTCTGCCGGTCGAAGCGGCCCAGTGCGCCGATCACGCGGACCGGGCCTTGCGGTGCGGGCAGGGCGGCGAAGGCCGAAAGATCGACGCAGGGCGGGATCACCGAGAGCTGCGCCGCCGGCACCAGTCCGCGACCGAGCAGCCAGTCTCCCTGCGGGTGGCTCACGGCGACGATGCGGTCGAAGAGCGCGTAGGCGGTGCGCAGCAGCGTGCGGAAGCGGCGGCGGGCGCGGACGTTGTGGGCGGCGAAGCCCTCGGAGTAGCTGTGCTCGACATGGATCAGCGGCGTCCCCGCATGGCGCGCGCGCAGGGCCATGAGGCCGGGCAGGCCGCGCCAGGTCACGGCCAGGTGCGAGACGATGACGTCGGCTTCGATCCCGGCGACGCAGGGCCGGTTGCGCGGGACCGCGCGGACCTCGTGGCTGGCGAGCGCGGCCATGCCGGGATCGCGGCGCAGGAAGTCGAGGTAACGGGTGACGCCGCCGGGGTTGGTGTCGTCGACGAGGTGGAGGATGCGGGTCATGTCGGTGTCCTTTCGGGCGGTCAGGCGGCGCGGCGGCGGGCGAGGCCGCGCAGGGCGTCGATGGTTGCGGGGCCGGCGAGGCTCAGCAGCGCCGTGGCAGTGAGGGTGGTCAGGGTCTTGGCAGGCTCGGCGGCGAGCGCGAGCGGCGCCGTGGCGAGAGCGGCCCGCATCCGGCTGCGCGCCTCGGAGGCATTGCCGGAACTGACGGCGCGGCGCGCGAGGTAGCGCTGCTGGAAGGCGCGGGCGGCCCGCGCGTGGCGGGCGAAGAAGGCGGGGGCCAGCGGGGTGAGCTTGGTCACCATGGCTTCCCAGGAGGCTTCCTGCCGCGCGGTGCCGGCCGAGAGGCCCCCGGGCACGATCCGGTAGCGGGTCAGCAGGCCGGGGATGCCGGCGATGTCCCAGTCGGTGGTCAGCGCCAGGCGCAGCCAGCACTCGACATCCTCGGACTGGCGGAAGCGTTCGTCGAACCACCAGTCGCGGCGCGTCTCGCCCTCGGGCCGGAAGGCGATGGCATCGAGCGCCGCGCGGCGGAAGACCGGGGCCGAGCCGTTGCCCACCGGGTTGCGGCGAAAGACATGCGCGGGGGTGACGCCCTGCAGGCGCGGGCGCTGCGCCAGGCCCGTGGGGCGGCCCTCGGCGTCGATCAGTTCGGAGCCGGAGTAACTGAGGCCGATCTCGGGGTTGGCCTCGAGATGCGCGACATGGGCGGCGAGCTTGGTCGGACGCCAGAGGTCGTCTGCGTCGCAGAAGCCGATGAAAGCGCCGCGCGCAGCGGCGATGCCGCTGTTGCGCGCTCCGGCAAGCCCACGGTTGGGCTGTTGCACCACACGGATGCGCGCATCGCCAAAGCCGCGCGCCACCGCGACGGTGCGGTCGGTGGAGCCGTCGTCGACCACGACGATCTCGAAATCCGGGTGGGTCTGCGCCAGCAGGCTGCGCAGGGTCTCGCCGAGCGTGTCGGCGGCGTTGAAGGCGGGGACGACGATGGAAGCCTGGGGCATGGTCACGGTCTTTCAGTGAGAGAAGAGGGCGCGGCGCAGCGACCGCGGAAGGAACGGGGCGACGAGCGCGCCGCCAAGGGTCAGAACGCCGCGCCGGTGGTCGGCGAAGAAGCCGACGGGGCTCGTCAGCGCGCCCGAGAGGGCCAGGCGAAGCGGTTGGTGCCGCGGGGCGCCGGTACGCAGGGCGCGGCGCGCGAGGTAGCGCAGGTAGACGGCCTCGTGCTTCCGGTCGGGCCGGACGCCGTAGCGCGCGGCGGTCTCGATCGCGGTGGCGCGGCCGCGGCGCATGGCGCCGAGGTCGGCCGAGAGCCCGTTGGCGACGGTCCGATAATGCACCAGGGTCTGGTTCACCCCGAGGACGGCGTGGCCGTCACCCACGAGGCGGATCAGCCACTCCAGGTCCTCGTTGTGCACCATGCGGCTGTCGAATCCGCCGCTGGCCTCGAAGGTGTCGCGTCGCACGACGAGGTTCGACATCGTGCAGACCGGGTTCTCCGCCAGCAGCATGCCGATGGTCAGCGGCCCCTCGGGCACCGTTGAAAGGCTTCGCGAGCCGCGCTCGTCGAAGAAGGCGATCCGTGCGAAGGCCGCGTCGACGCACTCTTCCGCGAAGAGCCGGTCCATGACCGCCAGCTTTTCCGGAGCCCAGAGGTCGTCTGCGTCGCAGAAGGCGATGAGCTTTCCGCTGGCCCGGCGCAGCGCCACGTTGCGCGCCGCGCTGGGGCCGCGCGAGGGGTTGTTCAGCAGCGTGATGCGCGCGTCCCCGAGGGCGGCGGTGCGGGCGATCTCCCGGCTGGCGTCGGTCGAGCCGTCATCGACGATCAGCATCTCCCAGTCGGTGAAGGTCTGGGCGCGCAGGCTGTCCAGTGTGGCGGGCAGGGTGGCTTCGGCGTTGAAGCAGGGGATGACGATGGTGAAGGTGGTCATGTCACGCGGTCCTTGCGAAGCGGGTGGAGAAGGCGGGGGCAAGCACCGGCAGCGCGGCGCCTGTCTGGATTACGAGGGCGAGGGCGAGGGTGCCCCAGGCGATCGCGGTCAGCCCGAGCGGGGCGAGCAGAGCGGTGTTGGCGACCAGGGCGATGGTGAGTGCCAGCGTCACGGAGAACTCGACCTGCGGCCGGCCGGCGGCACGCAGCCATTGCGCTGCGGCGGACCAGATCACCCCGGGGATCGCGGCGAGGCAGAGGATCGAGACCACATCGGCGATCCCGTCCCAGCCCGCGCCGAAGAGCACCGGCACGTACCAGGGCGCGGCAAGGGCCTGCAGGACGACCACCGGGGCGATCACGCCAACGCTCATGAGCGTCGCCTGCCGCAGGGCCTGGGCGCGGTCGGTGGCGGTGCACAGATGCGGAAATAGCGCGACCGAGAAGGCCTGCGAGAAGGAGTTGGCAAGCCCCAGCCCGGCGTTAAAGGCCATGAAATAGAGGCCAAGCACCTCGGGGCCCATGAGCGCGCCAACGACCAGCTTGTCCGCCTGCAGGCGCGCGGCCTTCACGACCTCGACGCCCAGAACGGCCCAGCCGTAGCGCAGGAAGGGGGCGAGCGGCGCGGGGCGCGTGCTGCGGTCGGCCTGCCAAGGGTGCAGGCGGCGCATGGCCACCAGCCAGATCGGTGCGGCCAGAAGGCGCGGCAGCACAAGCGCCAGCGGTCCGGGCATCAGCAGGGCGAGCGCGGCGGAGAGCGCATTGGCGCCCACGACCTGGCCCGCGGCGATGGCAGCTGTCTGGCGCATCTTGCCCGCGCGCATGGCGAGAGCGCATTGCACCAACCCGGCCGGCATGAAGAGGTATTCGCCGGCGAGCACCGCGATCAGCGCGAAGATCACCCAGTCGCCCGAAAGCGCCCAAAGTGCCGCGCCAAGCGCGACCTGCGCTGCGAAGAGGCCGATGCACCACGCCCAGAAGATGCGGCTCGCGGTGCGGCAGGTGGCGGCGAGGTCCTCGTCCCGGGCGGCGATGATGCGTTGTCCTGCGCCGTTCTCGGTCAGGGCCTTGAGAATGTCCGCCGCAGCGATGGCCGCCGCCGCCAGCCCGATGGTCGTTGCGTCCATCGAGCGTGCGACCGCCACGACGACCAGCAGACGCGACGCTTTCGCCGCGACCTCGGAGAGGCTGTAGGCGATCAGGGAACGCCCGAAAGGGCCGATGCGATCTGCGAGGGTCATGTGGGTCAGTCCCGTGAATGTGGCTGTGCGGTCTGCACGGGTTTCTTTTACCGGGCGCCGGTCCCGGGCGCTTCCGCGCCACTGGCGAGTGCAACGACGCAACGGTCGAGCGACCTATCCGAAGGGACAGGTGGGCTATCCCGGCACAGCGATGGACGCGGGCGAGTCCGCAGGGCTATGATTCCCGTCAAAGTGAAGAACCAACGGCGAGGAGCAGCGACCGTGGTGCCGCCCCTACACAGACAGACCGCGCGCGCCGTCGCGCTTGTCGCCCTTGCGGCCTGTTCGGCGCCGCGCGAGGCCGCCAACATCGAGCCCGTGGCCGAGGGGGGCGCCTACCAGGCGCAGTACCGTGACATCGAGGTGCGCCGCGAGGCCATGCCGATCCTCGAGGCGCCGCGGATCAACGCCGAATCCTGCCGGCCCCCCATCGGCGGCACGCGCGAGGCGGCCGCCGCAGACGGCGGCAAGGCCGGCTGGCGCGCCGATGCGGCGCTGCGCGGAGACGTGCTCTCGCGTGGTGACCTCGTGGACCTGATGCTGCCCGGCGACGAGACCTTCTCGGGCGACTACGTCATCTCGCGGGACGGCACGCTGAAGGTGCCCTTTCTCGCGCCGATCCCGGCGCAGGGCAGGACCACCGCTCAGGTCGGCGCGGATCTCCGGCGGGCGCTTGTCGCGGGGGACTACTACGACACCGCGCCCGAGACCGCGCTGCTGGTGCAGGACTACGCGCCGGCCCGCGTCACGGTCTCCGGCGCCGTCTTCGAGCCGCAGCCGGTCACCATAGGCGGCGTGCCGGGCGACCAGGTGGATACGCTGCGGCAGGCCGCGCTCGGCGCCTCGACCGAGGGACGCAACCTCTCGGTCGCGCTGCGCAACGCGGGCGGCGTGCGCCCCGACGCGGATCTCTCGGCCGTCCGCCTGACGCGCGGCGGCACGACCTATACGCTCGACCTGCGCGGCGCGGTCGACGGCACGCCCTTCGACGACGTCATGCTGATCACCGGCGACCAGGTCGAAGTGCCCTCGCGCCTGTGCTTCCAGGACGATCTGATGAAGCCCAGCCCGGTCAGCCCTGCCGGGATCTCGCTCTACATGTCGAACCTGACGCAGCCGGCGACCGGCAACGCGCCCTCTGCCATCGGCGAGACCGTGCGGCAGGTGCCCTACGGCACCCGCTACATGCAGGCCGTCGTGGACCTCAACTGCGTGGGCGGCGCGCGGGCCAGCAGCGCGGATCGCTCGGCGGCGCTCTTTTCGCGCAACCCGATGACCGATGTCTCGGTCGTGGTGGAGCGCAAGGTCGAGGTGATGCGCACCCGCGCGGACCGCGACGATTACGACCCCTACCTGCTGCCCGGCGATGCGCTGGCCTGCTACGACAGCGGCGTGACCAACGTGACCGAGGTGGCGCGCGTGCTGGGCGTGGTGGGGGCCCTGACGCTGCTGCGCTGAACGCTCAGCGCGCCTGCTCCATCCGGTCTTCCAGCGCCGTCCGGCTGCGTGCCCAGAGGTGGCGCAGCGCTTCGAGATCGCCCCTGTCGACGGGCTGGCCGCGTTTGGCGGAGGTCTCGATCCGGCCAAGCGCGCCGCGCAGGGCGACAAGTCCGAAGGTGGCGCAGTTGCCGGCGCACTTGTGCGCCGCGGCGGGCAGATCGGGGTCGTCGGGCGATAGAGCCGCAAGATCGGCGATCGCCGCGTCCATCTCGGCCAGGAACCGCGTTCGCAGGTCGGCGCGCGCACTGTCCGGCAGGCCCTTCCAGAGCGTCGCGATCTGCGCCTCGTCGAGAAGCGGCTCGGGCTCCTGAACCGGCTCCTGCAAAACCTCCGCGCCTGCCTCGTCCAGGGCGACGGCCAGGGTGTCGAGAAGATGCCGCCTGTTCACGGGTTTGCTGATGCAATGCGCCATGCCCGCCTCGCGGAAGCGGGCCAGTTCCTCGGGCAGGGCATGGGCCGTCACCGCGATGATCGGCGCCTTGGCCGAGGCGCCCGCGCCCTCGCGGATGTGGCGGGCGGCGGCCGGGCCGTCCATCACCGGCATCGAGATATCCATGAGGATCGCGTCGAAGGCCCGGGCCTCGGCCCACTCCACCCCGGCGCGGCCGTCCAGCGCCTCGGTCACCTTGTGGCCCTCGGCCTCGAGCATCTCGCGGGCGACGAAGCGGTTGATCTCGTTGTCTTCCACGAGCAGCAGGTCGAGCGGGCGCACCGCGGGCCGCTCCTCCTTGCGCGACGCGGCCGGCGTTTCGGCCTGCGCCTCTGCCTCGGAGGAGACCAGCGGCAGGCGGATCCAGAACAGGCTGCCCTCTCCCGGCTCGCTCTCGACGCCGATCTCGCCGCCCATGGCCTCGGTCAGGCGGCGGGCGATGCCAAGCCCCAGCCCGGT
Source organism: Salipiger mucosus DSM 16094 (assembly GCF_000442255.1). GTDB lineage: Bacteria > Pseudomonadota > Alphaproteobacteria > Rhodobacterales > Rhodobacteraceae > Salipiger > Salipiger mucosus. The sequence continues at coordinate 257,952 of NZ_KE557277.1, forward strand.
GCCGCCGGCGCGGCGGGCATAGGAGGAATCGAGCGTCTCGAAGTCCTCGAAGATGCGGTCGAGGTCGGCCTCGGCGATGCCGATGCCGGTGTCGATCACCCGGAACTCGAGGGTCTTCCCATTGCCCAGCCGCTCGGCCTCGACATCGACGCTGCCGCCGCGGGTGAACTTCACCGCATTGCCCACGAGGTTCAGCAGCACTTGCCGCAGGCGGCGCGAGTCGCCCAGGGCGGCATCGGCAGGCTGGCCCACCCATTGCCATTCCAGCGTGGTCCCTGCGGCGGCGGCCAGTGGCGAGGCGGTCTCGACCACACCGTCGAGCAGGCGCGTCACCGAGAAGGGACGCTGGTCCGGGTGCACCTTGCCGGCTTCGAACTTCGAGAGGTCGAGCACGTCGTTGACCAGCCCGAGCAACTGGCTGCCCGAGGTCTGCATCCGGTCCAGCAGGTCGCTCTGCCGCTCGGTCAGGGTGTGGTCGCGCATCAGCTGCATTGTGCCCAGCATCCCGTTCAGCGGCGTCCGCATCTCGTGGCTCATCACGGCCAGGAACTCGGCCTTGGCACGCTCGCCCGCCAGCGCGCGGTCCCGGGCCTCGGTCAGGCCGTCCTCTGCGGCCCGCCTGCGCGAGATGTCGCGGATGTAGGCCACGAAGAGCTTGCCGCTCTCGGCGCGGACAACCGAGATTTCGGCGGGAAAGCGGTGCCCGTCCCGGTTGAGCGCCTGTTCTTCGAACCGGCGTTCCTGCTGCTGCGGAGCGCCCGGCGTGTCCACGAAAGCCAGCTCGCCGCCGCGCAGCCGGTTCAGCACCTCGGGCGGAAAGATGAGCTCGCCCGCGTTGCGCCCCAGCGCCTCCTCGCGGTCATATCCGAAGATGCGCCGCGCCGCGGGGTTGAACTCGCGGATCGTGCCCTCGGCGTCGGTCACGAGGATCGCGTCGAGCGCGGTGTCCACGATGGCCTGCATCCGGCGCCCGGTGCGCTGAATCTCCTCGGCGCGGGCCTGGTCCTGCCGGCTCATGCGGTAAAGCGTGAACGAGATCAGCACCAGCCCGACAAAGACGAGCGCCAGCAGCACGGCCAGCGCGATCAGCGTGTGCACGAGATCCTGGCGGCGGTTGTCCGAGGTCTCGGCAAAGGCCGTCAGGCCTGCGAGGGAAAAGGCCCGCACGTCTTCGTTGATGGCACTCGCGGCCTCGGAGAGTTCGGGCAGGGCGTCACGCAGGGCGGGGTCGGGCCCGTCGATCAGCGGGACGGCATCGTCGAGAAAGCGCTGCACCACTGCACGGGGTTCGGCGTATTCATCGCCCGAGCGCAGGGTCCGGAAGGCGGTGCCGCTGTCGAAAATGCCGACGCGGCTGTAGAAGATGTCGAACCGGCGCCGCACCTCGTCCAGCGTGGCGCGGTCCTGCTGCGCCTGTTCGAGAGCCAGGCGCAGGCGCAGGAATTCCACGTCCGCCTGGGCCAGGCTCCATTGCAGGTTGTCGGAATTGGCGGTCGACAGTTCGTCGATCTCGCGCAGGACCGAGGCGGCCATGCCGGCCACGAGCCCGACGCAGAAAACGACTGCGGTGACGGCGATCCTGTTCGGCGACAGGATCCGCCACCGCCGCCGCATTGTCTGCGGCGCGGGCTCACTCATGCCGCATCATTCCTCGACGGTGATGCGGTCCAGTTGCCAGATGCTGCGCGAATAGATCACCTCGGTCTGGTAGTCGGCGTTGCTGTCATAAGGGTAGACCACCCAGAGGGGGCCCTTGTCACGCACAGACATTGCCTCGCCGTTATTCAGGTAGGCGACGATGGCGCCATCCTCGACCCAATCCTCGCGCGGGATCTGCACGGCGTAGTCGTTGATGGCGGTGGCGCTCAGGCTGTCGGCCTCGGCGCCCACGACCTCCATCAGGCGCGACAGCGGCACGCCGGTGAAGCTCTGGACGCCGTCGGTCCAGATCGTGGTGGTCTCGAAGGTCACCGGGTCCAGCTCCTCGAGCATGGCGCGGTCGAAGGCGGCTGTCCCGTCCACGTTGGTGTTGGCGATGGCACCGTTCACGGTGAGCAGGATCGTCCCTTCGGGGGCGGCAAGCTCGGCCGCGGCCAGCGGCAGTGGCATGGCCAGGGCAAGCAGGGCGGCGGCGCGGCGGATCGGGCTGAGGGTCATGGCGGAACTCCGGGAATGTCGAGGATGGTTATGTCACGACAGGGGTTACCTGTCCGTTGGGCATTGTGGGAAACCGACCTATCCGAACGGATAGGTCGGCCGGGGGTCAATAGGCGCCGCGCCCGCCGATCACGGCGCGGAAGGTGGTCGCGATCAGGATCATGTCCAGCAGGAGCGAGCGGGCGCGGACATAGGCAAGGTCCATGTCGATCATCTTGTCGAAGCCGATCTCGGCGCGGCCCGAGACCTGCCAGATGCCGGTGAGGCCGGGTTTCACGGCCAGCCGGCCGAGGGCGCGGGCCGGGTAGGCCGCGACCTCTTCGGGCAGCGCCGGGCGGGGGCCGACGATGGACATCTCGCCACGCAGGACGTTGAGGATCTGCGGCGCCTCGTCGATGGAAAAGCGGCGCAGGATGCGGCCAAGGCGCGTGACGCGCGGGTCGTTGCGCGACTTGAAGCAGACGCCCTGCCGGTCGGATTGCGCGAGCAGCGCGGCGCGCCGCGCCTCGGCATCGACGTGCATCGAGCGGAACTTGAACATGGTGAACGGGCGTCCGTCACGGCCGATGCGCACCTGCTTGAACAGCACCGGTCCGCGGCTGTCGAGCCGGATCGCGATCACAAGCAGCAGGACCACAGGGGCGAGCAGCAGCAGCGCGCTGCCCGAGAGCGTGACGTCGATGGCGCGCCGGGCAATGTCCTGCGGCTCGGTTTTCGCAAGGGTCTCGCGGGCGGCGCGGGCCAGGAAGGTCGCGTTGCCCAGCAGGTAGCGGCCCGCCATCCGGCGCGGCTCCATCGCCAGCCGCCAGACCCACTCGCAGCGCATGCGGCGCACCGGCGCCGGCGCGCGACGCACGCGGCCCGCGAGGAAGTCGAAGAGCGCGCCGACGCCCATGGTGATCCGCGCGTCGAGGCGGTGGGCATTGCGCGCGAGCCAGAGGTCCTGCAGCGGCACGCCAGCCGCGACCAGCAGGATGTCGGGCTGCGCCGCGTTGATCGCGGCGACGGTGGCGTCGGTATCGCCCATTCCGTCGTAGCCGTCGCGGTGGCCGGCGACGCGCAACCCGGGCGTTGCCAGGACCAGCTTGTCGGCGGCGGCGCGGGCCACGCCGGGACGGCCGCCCAGCAGGAAGACGCTCAGGCCCTTCTGCGCGGCGCGGCGCAGCAGGGCAGGGGTGAAGTCGGTGCCGTTGAGGTTCTCGCGGAAGCGCAGCCCCTGCATCCGGGCCGCCAGCTCCATGCCGATGCCGTCGGGCAGGATCATGTCGGCGGTGGCGAGCGCGTCGAAATAGGCGCTGTCGCGTGCCAGGACGTTGCCGCAGTGGGCGTTGACGAAGGCGATGCGGCTGCGGCGGCCGGGTGTCATCAGCCGGTCGATCACGGCTTCGGTGGTTGCCGAGACGATGTCGAGGCCGAAGAGGCGGATGGTCTCGATCCCGCTTCCAGGGCGGTCGGTGAGGCCGGCGGGCGCGGGGATGACGGGAAGGGCGTCGGCGAAGGCTGCGTCGTGGCGGGGGTGTCGTGCGTAGGTCATGTCAGGTCCTCGGGGGCAAGCGTTTGTCCCCTTCCGGATGGGCCATGCCGCGCCTTTCGCTCAACGCCGCCACCGGACAGCCCTACCGCTCCGAGGGATCGTCACCTGCCTGCATGGCGCGTTCCGCGCCCGACCGGCGGGGCAAGGCCTATCCGGGCGGATAGAGCTTCTATGCCGTTACGCCCTTCTCGTGACGCATTTGACGTGCATCGTGATCCCGCGGCCGCCGAATTTTGTGCGGTCATTCGTTTGCCGTCATGACCGGGATCGATCATCATGTCCTTTCAGGGACCTATCCGACTCGCGCCACGGACCTCGTCCGCCATCCAGACCTCCGGCAGAGGAGACGCCATGCGCATTCTCATCGCGGACGATCACGACCTGCTGCGCGACACGCTCGTGATGTTCATGGAAACCGAGGGCAGCCTCGACCCGGTGGCGGTCGGCACGCTGGATGCCGCCGAGGAGGCCGTGCGCACCGACCCCGAGGGCTTCGACCTGGTGCTGCTGGATTTCTCCATGCCGGGGATGAACGGCCTCTCGGGCCTCGATACGGTTCGCGCCCTTCCGGGCCGGCACCGCGTGGCCATCATCTCGGGCACCGCCAACCGCGAGGTCGCCGAGCAGGCGCTCGAGGCCGGGGCGGCAGGCTTCCTGCCCAAGACGCTTTCGGCCAAGTCGCTGGTCAACGCGATCCGCTTCATGGCCATGGGCGAGCAATATGCGCCGCTCGACTTCATGCGCGCCTCGGCCGAGCCTGCCGAGGTGCATCCGCTGGCCGGCAAGCTCTCGCAGCGCGAACTCGAGGTGTTGCAGGGGCTGACGCAGGGCAAGTCCAACAAGGAGATCGCGCGCGATCTCGACATCCGCGAGCCCACGGTGAAGCTTCACGTCAAGACGCTCTATCGCAAGATCGGCGCCTCGAACCGCACGCAGGCCGCGATGATCGCCAAGGAGCAGGGACTCTTCTGAGCCTATCCGCACGGATAGGCGGCCTCGCCCTCCGCGCGGTGGGGGCATCCCCCGGCGCAGCGGCGCGAGAGCGGGGCAATGGGTAGAGACAGGGGCAAGGAGACCCGCCATGCCCCGCACCCGCAAATCCATCGTTCCCGCCCTGATCCGCCGCCCCCTGCGCGAGATGACCTTCGCCCGCATGCTGCGTGGCGGCCGCCTGGCCGACGCCGGGCGCCTGCCACGCTACATCGGCCTCTTCGCCATCGGTGCGGTCTGCATCTGGACGCCGATCACCACCTATCTGTCGACCGCGCCGCTGCGCTACACCTCGAGCCTCTCGCTGATCCTGCCGGGATCGGGTGCCTCGGCCTCGGTCAATCTCGACCGGATCGGGCAGGCCTCGTCCTTTGCCAATTCGCCCTATGCGCATAGCTCGGTCAGCCCGACCGAGACCTACAAGCGCCTGCTGGCGGCTGAGCGGATCGTCGATGCCGCCGCCGGGTCGCTCGACATGGTGTCCCGCGACTTCGGCCAGCCGCGCGTGGAGCTGGTGGACCAGACCGGCCTCATCCACGTCTCCATCACCGGCAATTCGCCCGAGGATGCCAAGGCGCGGGGAGACGCACTGCTGCAGGCCTTCTTCTCGGAGATCGAGGCGCTGCGGGAAGACGAGGTCGAGATGCGCGAGAGCGGCGCCGGCGTGGCGATCGAGGAGTATCGCCGCTCGGTGCTGGCGACCCGCGACGAGATTTCCCGACTGCAGCGCGAGACCGGCCTGATCTCGGCCGCGCAGTACGAGGCGCTGGTCACCGAGGCCGACACGCTGGCGAAGCGCGAGCGCGACCTGGCCGCGACGCTGGCGGAGCGCACCCGCGCGGTGTCCGCGCTGGAGGCCTCGCTGGGCACCACGCCGCGCCTCGCGGCGGCGGCGCTCAAGCTGCACGCCGACACCGAGCTTTCGGCGCTCAACACGCAGATGGCCGAGCAGGCCGCGCTGCTCTCGCAGGCGCGCAGCAGCTATGGCGCCAACCACCCCGAGGTGCGTGCGGCGCAGTCCGGCCATGCCGCCGCGCGCGACGAGGCACGGCGCCGTTCCGTACAGCTGACCGGCCTCTCCGGTACGGAACTCGACGCGCTCGACATCTCGCACGTGGGCAGCCGCGCGGCGCTGCTGAGCGATCTCGTGACCCTCGAGGCCGAGCGCGCCGGGCTCGAGGCCGAGCACGCCGCGATGACGGCCCGGCTCGAGGCCGCCCGCGCCCGGCAGATGGACCTGATCGACCCGGCCGCCCGGCTCGAGGACCTGCAGCGCGACTTCCGCGTCGCCGAGGCCGTCTTCGCCTCGGCCATCGCGCGGACGCAGACCAACAAGGCCGACCTTTTCGCCTCCTATCCGCTGGTGCAGGTGCTGGAGGACCCGGCGCTGCCGACCGATCCCAGCTCGCCGCGCCGCAAGCTCGCCATCGCGGCCGGCATCGCGGCGACGATCTTCGTCCTCATGGGCCTCGCGCTGGGCTGGATGCGGCGGTCCCTGATCGACCGGCTGCTCGAGCCCGCTGCCGAGGGCGATCATGTCCCGCAGGACGACACCCCCGGCCTGGTCGCCGCGGAATGAGCGCCGAGATCGCTCCCCGCAACCTGGCCGAGCGCATGGTCTGGAATGCGCTGCGCTGGACCTGGCCCTTCTACTTCGTCGGCGCGCTCTACGTCGTGGGGCCGGTGCTGGCCTGGCTGCTGGCCGGCCTCGCGGCGCTGGTGCTCTACCTCGGCCCGGCGATCCGGGCCGACCTGCGCGCCCGTGGCCCGGTGCCGCCGGTCGTGCTGGCCTGGTTCGCGGGCATGGCGGTGATGCTGGTCGCGCTGTGGGTCGGGCACCTCGACTGGGGGCTCGGCGCCAAGCAGACGATCAAGAGCTCCATCGGCTGGGCCAAGGGCTGGGCGCTGCTGGCGCTCTTTCCCTTTGCCGGCGCGGTGCTGCCGATCCGGCGCGAGATCCTCGTGCGCGGGCAGTGCATCGTCGGGCTCTGGACGCTCTGCCTGCTGCCGGTGCTCTTCGCCGCGCCCTACGCGGGCCTGCCCGAGCGCATCTTCACCTCGCCGCTCAAGGCCATCGGCGGCCCGGGCCCCGAGTATTTCAGCGTCTTCTTCTTCACCTGGGACCCGGCAAGCTGGACGCCGCGCTGGCAGTTCTACGCCCCCTGGTCGCCTTTCGCCGCGCTCCTGGGCGTGTTGCAGGTCTGCTTTGCGCTCGAGGAGCGGAACGTGAAATGGCGCAGCATCGGGGTGGCCGCGGGCGTCGCCATGATCCTGCTGTCCAAGTCGCGAATGGGGCTCGTGGGGCTGGTGGCCTGCACCATCGGGCCGCGCATGATGCCGCTGCTGCTGCGCGGATGGGCCTGGCAGGCGCTGGCAGGGGCGACCGCCTCGCTCGCCGTGGTGGGCACGGCGCTGGTGCAGGCGATCAAGGACGGCATCTCGGCCTTCAAGGGCGCGCGGGCCGACAGCACCCGCGTGCGCGAGACGCTTCAGCGCATCGCCGGCGAGCGGTGGGAGAACGAGGCCTTCTGGTTCGGCCACGGCACCGTTCACCCTGGGGCGCATATCGTGGAGTACATGCCCATCGGCAGCCATCACACCTGGTGGGGACTGCTCTTCGTGAAGGGGCTTGTCGGGTTGCTGGCCCTGCTGGTGCCGCTTGCCTGGCAGACCATGCTGGCACTCGTTGACGCGGCGCGCGGGCCGCGAGGGAGGCTGCCACTGTCGATCATGATGACCATCGTCCTGCTGTCCTTCGGCGAGAACCTCGAGATCGAGGCCTATCTTCTGTGGCCCGGTCTGGTCGTGCTGGGCATCCACGCCGCCGAACTGCTGCGCGCGGAGAACCCTGCCGTGGCCCAAAGCTGCGTGTCTTGTTCGCCTGACGCTGCGTGACGACCCGGCCGGACGGTCCGTCTCCGGGCGCGGCTTGATGGGCTGCGCTTCGGGCCTCGGTCGCGTCCTCTTGGCGAGGAAAGCCGCGCCCCCGAAGCCCGGTCGCGCGACGCGCTGCCGGATCACTGCCAAACGCCGGTGCGACAGGGTTTGCCAGAGTCCTGATTTCCGGAACGTCATCGGGATCACCCGGCAATCTCTGAACCGCTGCAGAAATTCCGGTTGGGTCGGGAGCGCCTCGGTATTCCAAAGGCGCCCGCGTCGACTATCTCGGCCAGGATTGCAGTGGCCGGCTCGAGGTTCGACGGGAACAACCGGGCTTCATCCGTCTCGAAGAAAGCGAGTCCGCCGGAACGGGGTGCGGCCAGCCCGGCCAGATCCTCCTGGCAGAGGTCGAGGGCGACCTGTGGGACTTCGGGTGGCGCAGCAGCCCGGGCGGTCGGGATTGCGCCAAAGGCAGGGTCCGGCCCACGGTCAACGCGGCGGTCGCGCCGCGGACCCTGGTCCCGCAAACGGAAATCGTGGCGACCGAGACGCTGGCCACGGATGACCGGATCGGGCTCGTTCTCGGGCAGGACCAGCTTCGGGATGGTCGTGTCGGTGGCTACCTGCGGGTTCGGCATGTCCTTGCCGGCAGTCCCGCCGCCGCGGCAGGCATCCGTGCAGGTGACCGCATCGTCAGTGTGTGGGGAGGCGCTGTCGACGAATACGCGTTCATCACCGGGATCCACCAGGACTTCGACCGCAGGTCTCTGATCGACCTTGAGGTGCTTCGAGGTGACGGGACCAAGAAGCAACTTCTGGACCTCGCGGAGGTGCCGGGCGTGCCGGAGAAGGGCATCTCGCAGGCGGTTGCCGACGGGCGGCTCAATCCCGAACCGGACGACCTGCTGGAAGCCTGTCTCGAACTGTCGGATGCATACTACCCCGACATGGAGGCGCGCGCCCGGGCGCGGCTTCTGGAGGAGGGCGACAGCTACGCCGCGAGCTATATCGGGGACATGCGCTGCGATCATGTCGCCCTGAATCACGATGCCGAACGCATCGAAGCATGGAATACGCGCTTTGGTCCAAGGCCCGCACAGCTCGAGACGGGTCGTATCGATCCGACCGTCCTCGCCTATTTCCGGGCGAACGCGGTCACCGGAACGGAGTATGCCCGGCTGCGCTGCGACGTCACCGTTGCACTTGGCGCGCAGGATCCGGCCCTGATCGAGTGTCGTGACGTGGACCCGTCGCGCCAGGACAATTCCGTGTTCGACCAGTTCGCCGCCGCGCGGCCTCCTACACCAAGTCGTGGGACACTACCCGGAACTGTCCTGCGATAGCGATCACCGCCGTCGCATGGAGGCCAACATGATCGCATGCGTGAACGGCGATCCTCCCGTGACCCGGCGCTGATCCGCAGATCGCGCCAAAGGGGACCTGTCTGCTGCGACCGCTCCACGGCCAGCCCTGTCCGCCGGGGAACTGGGGATTTCTGCGTCGCAGTCCGCGCGAAGGTATCCCGGCGCGAGGGATGCTCTCTGTGCGGGCGGGACCGGTTCGGCCTGGTTCCGGCCGAAGCTTTTCGGCTTTTCACGGGCTGGATTGCCTCTGCTCGCGCAGGATCGTGAAGACACCGCTCGCGATGATGATCGCGGCCCCCAGGAGCGTCATCGCGTCCGGGCTCTCGCGCCAGATGAGCCAGCCGAAGAGCGTGGCCCAGAGCAGACCGGTGTAATCAAGCGGGGCCACGATGACCGCCGGAGCGAGGCGGAAGGCCTGTGTCATCATCGTCATCCCCGCCGTGCCGAAAAAGGCGATCCCGGCGAAGAGCCAGAGGTCTTCGGACCGGATCGGGACCCAGACGAAAGGCACGAGTAGCGCGCTCAGAAGCGCTCCGGCCCCCGTCAGGTACACAAGCAGGGTCCAAACGCTCTCGCGCGGGTCGACCCAGCGGGCGCTGAGCATCAGCAGGGCGTAGACCAGCGCCGTCGCGACGGGCAGCAGCGAGATCAGCTGAAACGCCGCCCCGCCCGGGCGGATCACCACGAGAACCCCGGCGAATCCCGCCAGAACGGCAAGCCAGCGCCGCCAGCCGACCTCCTCGCCCAGGAACAGGGCCGAAATCAGCGTGATGAACACGGGCGCGACGAAAATGAGCGCGGTGGCCTCGGCCAGTTCAAGATAGATGAAGCTCGTGAAGAACATCATCGTGGCACCGACCCAGAGGGCGCCGCGCAGCAAGTGAGCCTGCGGCCGGTGCGAGCGGAGGGCGGACGGCCCGCGCATGAACAGCGCAATGGCTATTGTGGCCGGCAAGGCGATCACGTTGCGCAGGAACAGGATCTGCAGTGGCGAATAGCCTGAGGTCAGCGTCTTCGCGATCGCATCGTTGGTGGTGAGGCAGGCGACTCCCACGCACATCAGAAGGATGCCCTGGACGTGTGTTCCCGGTGCGCGGGACAGCGCAATATTCATGTCATCCTCTCCGAGCGGTTCGTGTCGCCGAAGAAAGCTCCGGCGGTACAATGTTCTCCTGCAAGTCTTGGGCCGGACATCCGCGACGACCGGCGCACCCTCGATGGAAATGTTATGCCGGATCGAGGGGCTGGTTCTTGCATTCTGGCCAGAAAAACGTCCGAAACTGGCGGAAGGCAACCACTCAAGGCCGGATTGGCGGAGATGTCATGCAGGCCATCGACGCAACAAGGCGGCCGTATCCTGCGCATGCGGCAGGCTGATTGAGCGCTTTCGGTCACGCATCTCGCGGGCCGGACCGGCCTCGCCCGGTCGCTGCGTTTCCGAGACGGGAGCTCTCGGCCGCATCCCGAGCTGCAACACGCGACACGGCTGCCTGCTTCCGCAAGAGACAGTTTTTCAGGAACGCACCTCGGCGCCGCCATCGTATCGGTGGGTCGCTTTGACTACCCGGCGATTTCGAAGCCTCGGAAGATGCTGCACGCGACCATGACTGACCGGTTCGGGAAAACCCTGTCGCGGCAACGCTGATTGGTGCAAACTCGGCTGGCCTTGTGGCCGGGGCCGCGGCCCCCCACCTTGGAGTGATCTGACAGCAGGAGATGCACGCGCCATGAACAAGAACCTCGCCGCCTTCACCCATCTGGTTTCGCCGCGAGAAGTCCTGTCCCATGCCTGCATCCATTTCCCTCAACAACCTGTCCTGGTCCGCACCTGACGGCTCCCCGCTCTTCACCGATATCGACCTGACCTTCGGCCCGGAGCGCACCGGCATTGTCGGTCGCAACGGCATCGGCAAGAGTACGCTGCTAAGGCTCATCTCCGGGAAGCTTGCTCCGACCTCCGGCCATGTCAGTGCTTCGGGCACCTGGGCCGCGATGCGCCAGGAGGTGCTCGAACATCCCGGGGAGACGGTCGCGGATATCCTCGGCGTCGGCCAGGCGCTGGATCTTCTCGAGCGCGCGGATCGCGGCGCGGCGACCGTCGACGACATGGCCGAGGCCGACTGGACGTTGCCTGTCAGGGTAGAGGCCGCATTGGCGCGTTGCGATCTGCGGGTCGATCCGTCGACGCCGCTTGCCACTCTCTCGGGCGGGCAGCGGACGCGGGCGGCCCTCGCTGCCCTCACCTTCGCCGAGCCCGACTTTCTGCTTCTGGACGAGCCGACGAACAACCTCGATCAAGCGGGACGGCGGAGCGTGATCGAGATGCTGCGCACCTGGCCCGGGGGCGCGATCGTCGTCAGCCACGACCGCGCGTTGCTGGAGGAGATGGATGCCATCGTCGAGCTGACCTCCCTCGGCGCGAGCCGGTATGGCGGCAACTACAGTGCCTTCCGCGCGATGAAGGAGGCCGAGCTTGCCGCCGCCGAGCAGGCCCTGGCACATGCCGGCAAGACACACGACGAGACCGCCCGCCGGGCCCGGCAGGCCGCCGAGCGCAAAGCGCGCAAGGACAGCGTCGGGCGCAAGGCGCGCGCCTCGGGCAGTCAGCCAAAGGTCCTTCTGGACTACGAGAAGGGTCGCGCGGAGGCATCCGGCGGGGCCAACATGCGTCTGCGCGAGGCACGCCGGGAGGCGGCGGACGAGGCACTGGCGGCCGCGCGCGAGAAGGTCGAGGTGCTGACGCCGCTGCGCATGGACATTGCCTACACGGGACTGCCAGCCGGCAAGACCGTCCTGATGCTGGACCGGGTGAGCGGCGGGTATGATCCCGGGCAACCGGTGATCAGGGATCTGTCCCTGACCGTCGCCGGGCCGGAACGTATCGTCCTCGCCGGGCCGAACGGCAGCGGCAAGACAACGCTGCTCAAGCTGATCACCGGCCAGCTCCGCCCCATGTGCGGGGAAGCGCAGGTCGCTGTCCGGTGGGCGCTTCTGGATCAGCATGTCGGATTTCTCTCTTCCGAACGGACGCTACGAGAGAACTTCCTTGCCCTGCACCCCGAGGCCTCGGCGGAGGAGGCTCATGCCGCCCTGGCACGGTTCGGATTCCGTGCCGATGACGCCCGTCGACAGGCAGGAAAACTGAGCGGTGGCGAGCGGCTGCGCGCGGGACTGGCCTGCGTGCTGGGCGGTCCGCGGCCGCCACAGCTCCTCATTCTGGACGAGCCGACCAACCATCTCGACCTTGCCGGCCTGGACGCGCTGGAGGCCGCGCTGGCCGCCTACGACGGCGCGATTCTCGCTGTCAGCCATGACCAGACCTTCGTGCAAAGCCTTGGGCCGGACCGGGTGGTCACGCTGGAGGCATGATCGAGGGCGCAGGCGGGATCATGCGCGTTTCTCGGCGCATCACCGTGTCTGCTGCGGAAAAGAAAATGCCGCGTTGCACCCGCAGTAAACGGCAGCAGGACCCGCACTCGAGAGTTCGGACGGCACTCTTGTTGCGCATGCGTGTCGAACGGCGGTTTCGACAGGCCGCGCATCGGTTCGTGCGCCTCGAAATGCCGGTGCGTGCCGACGCGCGCGTCGCGAAGAGCGGCCGCAGAGGTGCCGATGGCCATAACCCAGCAGAATACGGACCCCAAACTTTGTCCTTTGACCTTTATACGTGGCCGTCCTTAGCTCGACGCGCAAGCCATCAGGGAAAAGGCAAATGACAAACACAATCTCTTTTCTGCCAAGAGTTTCGGCGTCAGTTGTGCTCGCCGCGACGGTGACCGCCGCCATGCCTCATGGCGCCTTCGCCGAGACGCTCAATGTCGGGATCAATTCCGACGTCACCAACCTCGATCCGCACCGCGCGACGGCGACGACCGACAAGGCGCTCGCGGGCTGGATGTTCAACGGCCTCGTGCGCTTTCCGCCGGGCAGCGCCAATCCCGCGGATATCGAGCCCGATCTCGCCGAAAGCTGGGAGGCTTCCGAGGATGGCCTGACCTGGACCTTCACGCTCCGCGAGGACGTGCCGTTCCACGGCGCCTACGGCACCGTGACGGCCGAGGACGTCGTCTACTCGCTGAACCGCGCGGCCAGCACCGACACCTCGTCCTTCGCCGGTGACTACGCCGCCTTCGAGAGCATCGAGGCGGTCGATCCGAAAACCGTACAGATCACCCTGTCCACGCCGGTTGCGGGTTTCCTCGGGCTGGTCGCCAACTACCACGGCGGCAACATCGTCAGCAAAGCTGCGGCCGAGGAGATGGGCGAGAGCTTTAACAACAACCCCGTCGGCACCGGCCCGTTCATGTTCGAAGAGGCCGTGACCCAGCAATACGTGAGCCTCGCGGCGAACCCCGACTATTTCCGCGGCGCGCCCGAGATCGATGACATCCGGTATCGGATCATCCCCTCCGACTCGAGCCGAGAGCTTGCCTTCCAGGCCGGGGAGCTGGACCTGATCTACGGCAAGCGCGAACAGCGGTGGGTGGAACAGACCGCCGCCGCGGAAGACACCACGATCGACGTCTTCCTGCCCGGCGAATACCGCACGCTGCACCTGAACATGACGCACGAACCGCTCGACGACATCAAGGTGCGCCAGGCCGTGGCTCACGCGATCAACGTGGACGAGATCGTGACCTTCGTCGGCCCCGATGTCGGCCCGCGCGGCTGCTCGGTGGTGCCGACCGGCTACCTTGGCGAGAACTGCGATGTCGGCACCTACGAGTATGACCCCGAACTCGCCCGGAGCCTGCTCGAGGAAGCCGGCCATCCTGACGGCGTGAGCTTCACCGCCATCGTGTCCTCGAACGCCTCGCAGCTGCCGATCATGGAAGTGATCCAGGCGCAGCTGTCGCAGGTCGGGATCACGATGGAGATGAACATCGTCGACCACCCGACCTACCACGAGCAGATCCGGCAGGACGCCAGCGACGCGGTCTTCTACGGCGCCGCGCGCTTCCCGGTGGCCGACAGCTACCTGACCCAGTTCTACCACTCGAACGCCATTGTCGGGACCGACACCGGCATCACCAACTTCTCGCATTGCGACGTCGCCGACGAGGCGATCGAAGCGGCCCGCACCGCCACCTCCGAACAGGAGCAGATGGCGAGCTGGGCCGAGGCGCAGCGGCTGATCCACGAAGAGGTCTGCTCGGTGCCGCTTTTCAGCCTGATGCAGGTCTGGGCGCGGCACGATGCGCTCGACTACGGCTACGAGCTGAACGGCGCGCTGAACCTCGCGCCGCCAATCACGGAGAACACCACGCTGTCCCGCTGATCCGGGAGGCCGCCACCACTCACACGCCCGTCACCTCCCGGTGGCGGGCGTTCTCGTTCAGCCGGGGTTGGCGAAGGCGCTCGGCAGGGTATCCACGGCGTTGTGGAACTCCTCGGCGAACGCCTCGACCAGCTCCGACTTCCGGCTGTGCGTCGGCCAGGATATGTGCAGGTCCGACTTGATCTCGGGCTCGAAGCGCCGCACCTCGACGCGGCCGAGCGCGATCTCGGCGACGAGGGCATCTGTGACCGTCACGCCAAAGCCGTTCGCCACGAACTCGCAGACGTTCTGTCCCGTCGTCGCGTCGAGCACGATGTTGGGAAAATAGCCCTCCGTCTCGAAGGCGGCATTGATCCGCCGCCGCGTCAGGCTGGTCACGCCGAAGCCGATGAATGGCTCCCCTTCGAGATCCTTCGGCCGGACAACCTTCTTGGCCGCGAGGCGATGGCCCATCGGCAGCAGGCAGATCATCGGCGGGTTCTTCACCGGTTCGGTGCGGATCGTTTCGTGCTCCACCCGGGTGATGAGAAACCCGATGTCCAGCCGGCGCGAGACCAGCCAGTCGGCCAGAAACTGCGAGCTGCGGGTCTCGACCGAAACGAAGACGTCCGGGTATCTCTCGCGAAAGCCGCGCAGCACGCGCGCCATGAAGGGACCGGCGAGCCCCGGCATGACACCGACCAGGAGCTGTCCCTTTTCCTCGCGGCGGATGCGGTCCACCGCGCGGGCGACCTGATCGACGCTGCCGAAGATGCGGTCGGCCTCCTCGTAGAGCCGCATGCCGCGCTCGGTCGGCACCAGCCGCCCGCTCGAGCGCTCGAAGAGCTGCATGCCGGCGTCCTCCTCGAGATGCGCGATCAGCTTGCTGGCGGCGGGCTGGGAGATCCTCAGCATGAGCGCGGCGCGGCTCACGCTGCCGGTTTCCACCACGGCCATGAGGGCTTCGATCTGGCGCAGGCTCGGCTGGCGCATGAGTATAACCTCGTGGAATAGACAGGCCAATCTTTCTCTTTTGACTTTCTACCCCCAGCGGCGGACAAATCTCAAGAACGCAAGGGGAGAGCCAGATTGCCCGGACCAGATTTCATCGTGATCGGCGCAGGGACCGTGGGAGCCTCGATCGCCTACGGGCTTCTCAAGGCGGGGCAGCGGGTGACGGTTCTGGAAGGCGGTGACCGCGATTTCCGCGCCGCGAGGGCCAACGTTCGGGCTGGTCTGGGTGCAGGGCAAGGGCGCGAACCTGCCACCGTACCAGACCTGGACCATGCAGAGCTCCAACGCCTGGCCCGAGTTCGACCAGGAGCTCGCCGGCCGGTCGGGCCAGGCGCTCGACTATTCCCGCAAGGGGGGGCTCGTCTTCTGCCTCGGCGAAGAGGAGTACAAGAAGCGCGAGGAGCTTCTTCACCGGATGCATAACCAGCGCGGCGAGGCCGACACCTGGATGCTGTCGCGCGACGAGCTGCAGGAGATGGTGCCGGACGCTCCGCTCGGCCCGGACGTCACGGGGGCCAGCTTCGGCAGCCGCGACGGCCACGTGAACCCGCTCAAGCTGCTGGCCGCGCTGCATCGCGGGATCCGGGAACTTGGCGGCACGATCCTCTTCCGCTCGCCCGTCAGCAGCATCGACCGCATCGGCGGCGGATACCGGCTGACCGGCGCCACCGGGACATGGGACTGCGATCGCGTCGTCGTCGCGGCCGGTCTCGCCTCGCCCAAGCTCGTCGCGCCGCTCGGGATCGACCTGCCTCTGCGCCCCCAGCGCGGGCAGGTTCTCGTGACCGAGCGGATGGGCGAGATGTTCCCGTACCCCGCCAGCGGCCTGCGGCAGACCTCCGAGGGCACCATGATGATCGGCGCCACCCACGAGGACGTGGGCGAGGATACGGGCACCACCACCGAGGCGGCCGCGGGGCTCTGCCGCCGCGCCACCCGGATCCTGCCGCAGCTCGCCGGGGCCCGGCTGGTGCGCCAGTGGGCGGGTCTGCGCGTGCTCTCGCCCGACACCGGCCCCGTCTACACCCAGACGCCCGACCTGCCGGGCCTTTGGACGGCAAGCTGCCATTCCGGCGTCACGCTGGCCGCGGCCCATGCCGACATTCTCGCGCCGGCGCTCGCCAATGGCGGATTGCCCGAGGCGGTCAAAGATTTCTCGGAAGGAAGATTCGATGTTCAAGTCAGTGCTTGACGGTGCAGAGCGCGGCCCCGCGGTCACCGTGATGGTCGAAGGGCAGGAGGTCGAGGCCTGGGAGGATGAAACCGTCGCCAGCCTGCTGCTCCGGCATTTCGGGACGGCGCGGTTGACCCCCGTGAGCCAGTCGCCGCGCGCGCCCTACTGCATGATGGGTGTCTGCTTCGACTGCTTGGCGGTGATCGACGGCAAGTGGTCCACGCAAAGCTGTCTCGAGCCCGTGCGCGCGGGCATGTCGATCGAACGCCAGAACGGCGCACGCGAGGTCGAGCAATGACGACGGATGTGGTGATCGTCGGCGCGGGCCCGGCCGGCATGGCCGCCGCTATCGAACTGCGCGCGCTGGGACTGTCCGTGCTGGTCGCGGACGAGCAGCCCGCGCCCGGCGGCCAGGTCTGGCGCGGGGTCGAGCGCAACAATGCCACCCGTCTCGCCGGCGCACTGGGGACGGACTACGCCCGCGGCGAAGCCCTGGTGCGGCGCTTTCGCGACTGCGGGGCCGACTACCGGCCGGAGACGCAGGTCTGGCAGGTCGAGGAGGGCTGGAAGGTCTTCCTCAACCAAGGCGGCAAGGCCTCGGTCGCGACGGCGCGTGCCGTGTTGCTCGCGACCGGCGCGCAGGAGCGTCCGGTGCCCTTCGAGGGATGGACGCTGCCCGGCGTGATGACCGTGGGCGCGGCCCAGATCATGTTGAAATCCGGGGGCTTCATGCCGCAGGGGCCGGTCTGGCTCCGTGGTGCGGGACCGCTTCCGCTGCTTTACGCGCAGCAGATCCTTGCGCTCGGCGGGCGCATCGACGGCATCATCGACACCTCCGCTCCGGCCAATCGGGCGCAGGCGCTGCGGCATCTGCCGCGCGCGCTGCGTGACTGGCGCAGCCTCGCCAAGGGCGCGCGCTGGATGCGCGAGCTGCGCCGCTCCGGCATCCGCATGGTCAAGGGTGTCAGCGAGGTCCGCGCCGAGGGCGACGAGCGCCTGACCCATGTCACCTGGGTCGAGGACGGGCAGCCCCAACGGGCGCCCGCGGCCCTGCTGCTCACCCACGAGGGCGTCATCCCTTCGGTTCACGCCACCCTGTCGCTGGGCTGCGCCCATGACTGGAACGCCGGCCAGCGCTACCTCGCGCCGCGGCTCGACACCTGGGGCGAGACCACCCGCGGCGGGCTCTTCGTCGCCGGCGACGGGGCCGGTATCGGCGGCGTCGACGCCGCGGTTGCCCGGGGCGGACTGGCGGCGCTCGGCATCGCGCGTCGCCTCGGCGACGAGGTCGACGGCGACAAGCGGGCGGCCTTCGAGGCGGATCTCTCCCGCGCCCTCGCCACGCGGCCTTTCCTGGACGCGCTCTATCCCGCGCCGGAGGGCAGGATCCCCGACGGGTTGATGGTCTGCCGATGCGAAGAGGTCACGGCCGGACGCATCCGCGAGGCCGCCCGCGAGGGCGCGCCCGATCCCAACCAGGTCAAGGCCGCCACGCGCGCCGGCATGGGACCCTGCCAGGGCCGCCAGTGCGGCTACACCGTGTCCCGCCTGATCGCCGAGGAGCACGGGATCGAGGCCGGCCACGCGGGTTTTTTCAATATCCGCCCGCCGCTCAAGCCGATCACGCTCGGCGCGCTGGCCGCGCTGGAGCTTCCCGAGGAGGCGGAATGACCTTCGACGCGCTGGTCATCGGGGGAGGATTGCACGGGCTCTCGGCCGCGCTGCAGGCAGCCCGCCGGGGCATGAAGGTGGCGCTGGTCGAGCGCGACTTCCTCGGACGCCACGCCTCGGGCGCGACGGCCGCCGGGGTTCGCACGCTGGGACGTGACCCGGCTGAGCTTCCTCTCAGCCTCGAGGCCGCCGAGACCTGGCACGTCATGGAGGAACTCGTCGGCGACAGCTGCGGCTTTCACGCCACGGGCCAGGTCCAGGTGGCCGAGGACGAGGCCGCGATGGAGAAGCTCCGCGCCCGTGTCGAGGGCCTGCAGGCGCGGGGCATGTCGCACGAGGAACTGATCGGCGCGAACGAACTGAAATCGCTGGTGCCCGCCATGACCGGCCCCTGCGTCGGCGCGGCCTGGACACCACGCGACGGCGCCGCCGATCCGCACGTGACCATCCGCGCGTTTCGCACCGCCGCGCTCGCCGCCGGGGTCGAGATGCACGAGCAATGCGCCGTCACGGGGCTTTCGCGGCGCGAAGGCACGTGGATCGTGACCACCAGCAAGGGCGCCTTCGAGGCCCCGGTGGTGATCAACGCCGCCGGGGCATGGTCGGCCGAGATCGCACGGCTGGCCGGCGATCCGCTTCGGCTCGGGCTCAAGCATTCCATGATGATCGTCACCGAGCGGGCCAGCAGGGTGGTCGCTCCGGTCATCAGCGCCATGGGCCGCCGTCTTTCGTTCAAGCAGACCGACGCGGGCACGCTTCTGATCGGCGGTGGCGTCCAGGGCCGCATCCACGACGATGGTCAGAGCGCCGTCGTCGACTTCGCCGCGCTCGCGCTTGCGCTCGACACGACCCGGCGGCTCTTTCCCTGGACCGAGGGTCTGCGCATCGTGCGCACCTGGGCGGGAATGGAGGCCACGACCGACAATCACCTGCCCATCATCGGCTTCTCGAACCGTGCCGAGGGCCTGATACACGACTTCGGATTCTCCGGTCACGGCTTCCAGCTCGTCCCGTCGGTGGGTCGCGTGGTGGCCGAACTGGCCGCCGAGGGACACACCGAAACCGACCTCTCGGCCTTCGATCCGGCCCGCATCGAACTGGAAAGGGATGCCGCATGATACGATACGTCATCAGACGGCTGCTTCTGGCCATTCCAACGCTGCTGGCGATGCTGACCATGGTCTTCGTTCTGGTCCGGCTCGTTCCGGGCGACGCCGCCGTGTCGATGCTGGGCGACCAGGCCAGCGAACAGGCGCTGGACGCGCTGCGCGCGCGGCTCGGCCTCGACCAGCCGATCCACGTGCAGTACCTGACATTCCTCGGGGACATGCTGCGCGGCGACTTCGGCACCTCGATGTCGAGCGGGCGCTCGGTGCTCTCCGAGGTCTGGCAGGTGCTGCCCTACACGCTGGAGCTGACCGCCGCTGCCATGGTCATTGGCGTGCTCTTCGGCCTTCCGCTTGGCACCTTCGCCGCGCTCTACCGCAACCGGTGGCCCGACTATACCACACGCCTGCTGTCGCTGACCGGGCTTTCCTTTCCGGGCTTCGTGTCGGGCATCCTGATGCTGCTGGCCTTCGCGGTCTGGCTGCGCTGGCTGCCGGTCATGTCGTCGGCCTCGTCCGATCCGTTGACGCACATGCGCAACCTGGCGCTGCCGGCCCTGAACCTCGGGCTCATCATGACTGCCTACATCACCCGGGTGACGCGGTCCTCCATGCTCAACGTCCTGGGCGAGGACTTCATCCGCACGGCCCGCGCCAAAGGCGTGCGTCCCGGACCGCTGGTCATGCGCCACGCGCTGCGCAACGCGCTCATTCCGATCGTGACCGTCGTGGGCCTCTACTTCGGCACGCTGATCGGCAACTCGGTCCTGACCGAGATCGTCTTCACCCGCCCGGGGCTGGGCAAGCTGATCCTGGGCGCACTGCAATCGCGTGACTACACGCTGCTGCAGGGCCTGATGGTGATCTTCGCCGCCTTCGTCATCCTCGTGAACCTGTTGACCGACCTGATCTACGCCGCGGTCGACCCCCGAGTGAGCTACGCAAAATGACCGCCATGCCCGCACCCCCGCCAGCTCGCAAGCAATCGGCCCTCCTGGCCACGCTCAACCGCAACCGCCTGTCCTGGGTCGGCATCGGCATGCTCGCGGTGATCTTCGCCGTCGCGATCTTCGCGCCGCTGCTCTCGCCGCACGATCCGTTGCAGCAGAACATCCTCCACCGGCTCGAGCCGCCCTCGGCGGAATTCTGGCTTGGCACCGACAGCTACGGCCGGGACGTGCTGTCGCGTCTCTTCCACGGCGCGCGCATCTCTCTGACCATCGGCTTTCTCGCCGTGCTCGTCGCGATGATCGTCGGCTCCACGCTGGGGGTTCTGGCGGGCTACATCGGCGGCATCTTCGACCAGGTGGTCATGGGCATCGTCGACGTGATGCTGTCGTTCCCGACGCTGCTTCTCGGGCTCATGGTCGCGGCGATGCTGGGCGCGAGCCTCGAGAACCTCATCATCGCCATCGCGATCACCGAAACCGCGCCCTTCGTCCGGGTCGCCCGCGCGCCGACCATCGCCATGAAGCGGCAGGACTTCGTCGAGGCGGGCAGGGCACTCGGCTTCTCGCCCGGGCGGATCATGGGTGTTCACATCCTGCCCAACATCCTGTCGGACATCGTGGTGGTGGCGTCGCTCTGGATGGCCAGCGCGATCCGCACCGAGGCGTCGCTGTCCTTCATCGGCCTCGGCGTCAGCCCGCCCACGCCGACCTGGGGCGGCATGATCCGCGAGGGGTTCGAGAACATCCTCTCCGCATGGTGGCTCGTGGTCTTCCCCTCGCTCGCGATCCTTCTGACGGTTCTCGCGCTCAACATCCTCGGCGACGCCCTGCGCGACGCCATCGACCCCAAGCTGAGAGGTGAGGAATGACGCCGGTTCTCGACATCAAGGGCCTGACCACCGAGTTCCGCGTGAAGAACGGCTGGCACGCGGCGGTGCGCGGGATCGATCTCAGCGTGAACGCCAACGAGACGCTCGCCGTCGTCGGAGAAAGCGGATCGGGCAAGAGCGTCACCGCGCTCTCGACCCTGCGGCTTCTGCCGCAGACCGGGGCGCGCATCTCGCGGGGCGAGGTCGGTTTCGGCGGACGCGACCTGACAAAGCTCTCCGAGCGCGAGATGTCGCGGATCCGCGGCAACGACATCGCGATGATCTTCCAGGAGCCGATGACCTCGCTCAACCCGACCATGACGGTGGGCGACCAGATCGCCGAGGGGCTGCTGATCCACCGCGGCATGTCCCGGACGGAGGCCGCGAAGGAGGCACGCCGCCTGCTCGACGAGGTGCGCGTGCCCGATCCGGCCCGGCGGGTGAACGACTATCCTCACCAGTTCTCGGGCGGGATGCGGCAGCGTGCCATGATCGCGATCGCGCTGGCCTGCCGGCCCAAGCTGCTGCTCGCCGACGAGCCGACCACGGCGCTCGACGTGACGGTGCAGGCGCAGGTGCTGTCGCTGCTCGACGACCTCAAGCGCGATCGCGGCATGGCCATCGTCTTCATCACCCACAACCTCGGCGTGGTCGCCCAGATCGCGGACCGGGTGGCGGTGATGTACGCGGGCGAGATCGTCGAGACCGCCACCTGCGACACGCTTTTCGCCGACCCTGTCCACCCCTACACCGAGGCGCTGCTCAAGGCGATGCCGCGGGTCGACCGCAAGGCCGAAAGCCTCGAGCCGATCCCCGGCTCGGTCCCCTCGATCTCGGCGCGGCCGGCAGGCTGCGTCTACGCGCCCCGCTGCAACTACGTCCAACCTTCGTGCGCGGCGCACCCCTCGCTCGTGCCCGTGGGCGGCAACCACGAGGCCCGCTGTCCGGTGCGCGCCGACAAGGGAGAAGCAGCATGAACGGATTGCAGGTTCGCGGACTGAAGAAGCACTTCATCCTGGGCGGCGGCTTTCTTGGCGGCAAGACGAGCCGCGTCCGGGCGGTCGAGAACATGAGCTTCGATGTTCCCGAGGGCGCCAGCGTCGGTCTCGTCGGAGAGTCGGGGTGCGGGAAATCCACCGTGTCCCGCGCCGTGCTGCGGCTGGTGGAGCCCGACGAGGGCACCGTCACCTTCAACGGCACCGACGTGCGCGCCGCGTCCCCGGCCCAGATGCGCAAGCTGCGGCAGAAGATGCAGTTCATCTTCCAGGATCCTTATTCCTCGCTCAACACCCGCCGGACCATCCGGCAGACGCTGGAAGAGCCGCTCAAAGTCCACCGCATGGGCTCCCCGGCCGAGCGGCGTGAACGGGTCGAGGCGATCCTGCCCGAGGTCGGTCTGCCGCAGGAAGCGCTCGACCGCTACCCGCACGAGTTTTCCGGAGGCCAGCGCCAGCGCATCGGGATTGCCCGCGCGCTGGTGCTCGAGCCCGAGCTGGTCGTGGCGGACGAGCCCGTCTCGGCGCTCGACGTGTCGGTGCAGGCCCAGATCCTGCGACTGCTCGACGACCTGCGCCAGCGGCGCACGCTGTCGTTCCTCTTCGTTTCGCACGACCTCGGGGTGATCCGGCATTTCTGCGATGTCACCTGCGTGATGTATCTCGGCCACCTGATCGAGTACGGGCCGACCGAAGAGATCCTCGACGACCCCGCGCATCCCTACACCATGCTCCTGCGCGAAAGCTCTCCGGTGCCGGACCCCACGTCGCGGATCGCCAACGCCAAGATGACGGGCGAGATCCCGTCTCCCGCCAACCCGCCGACCGGCTGCCCGTTCCACACCCGCTGCCCGAGGGCCACGCCCGAGTGCAAGGAGGTCATGCCGAAGATGAAGGAGATCGCGCCGGGCCGGCAGGTTGCCTGCCATCTCTACTGAAAGGGCAGGGGATACCTTCCGGCCAGAGCTATCCCGACGTCGGTTCGGCAGGCACAAGGGCCGGCGACATGTGGCAACCGGACACCAGCGGTATCCAGGGGACTTCTTCTCGGCTGTCTTTCTCGCCGGAACTGTCGTCGACCGGCCGGGACCCCCGAGGCGTCCATAGACTGATCCTGCTCCGTATCGGGCCGACGATGGGCCCGAGCGGATCGGCGCGGAAACAAAGGGGCGGGCGTGCCGTGATAGCTCCCGCACCATGCGGCGTGACGTCGGCTTGATGCAGTCGCCTGAACTCCGATGTCGCACGGAATTCCACCACGGAAACGGACGGCAGTTCGACGCCGCCGCGGCTCGCCGGAACTCGGCAATGGTTCGACGAGTTTTGTAATATCTCAAGCACCGAAGAACGGCCGCGGCTCGGTTCGTGCGGCGCAACTCCAATCGCGGGATCGACCGATATGACCGACGCAAGACTGCCCGTTACCCGTGGATTCGCTCGCCTCACCTCGGATATCGCGGCGCCCCTCGGGCCCGGGGCCGCAGCGGCCTCCCCGCTCGCGCCGCGCGTCGCGGTGGTCTTCGGCGGGCGGATCTGAGGGTTTCCATGCCAGAAGGAAGTCAACCGGACGCCTGCGCCAGTGCCGCAACGCCGCCCGAAGTGGAAATCGGCTGGCTGCTCGAGGGCGATCTGCCGGTCGAGCAGCGCAACGCCGCCAAGGAAGCCGCAGCAGAGATGCAGCGGACGCTCGCCGATCTCTTGCCGGGGTTCCACTGGGTGATCGAAACGATCGAGCGGCCTGGCACCACCGAGCGGGGCCCGGTCGAACCCGTGCGCCTGCTCGATGCGGCCGAGATCGACCGGCACCAGCGGGGCTGGGACTTCGTCTTCGTCGTCACGAGGCGGGAGTTGCGAGGACGCGAACGGCAGCGCGTTCTCGGAGTCACCGCAGGCATCTTCGCCAGTGCGCTCGTCTCGACCGCCTTTCTCAGCGATCCTGCAAGCGAGCAGAAGCCGCTCGGCGCACGCCTCCACACGCTCACCATGCATGTCTTCGGCCGGCTGAACGGACTTGCGCCGGACGATGCCCCGACCTGGATGCGCCCGGTCGAGAACCCTGACGATCTCGACGAGATGGAGGGTTACGCGCCGCCAGCCGCAAATGCCCTGTCGGCACGGATGGAGGAAGTCGCGGACCTGCGTGTCGAGGAAACGGAGGACGCGGGGAAGGGATGGCTCCGATTCTACGCCCGTTCGCTTTGGCAGAACCGGGGCGCCCTGCCGGGCGTGATCGCCAGGATGCGCCCCTGGAGCTTTCCGCTACGCCTGCATCGCCTGATGACGGCGGCCGGCTCGGCGCTCGCCGTCCTGATCATGACTGCAGAATCCTGGGAAGTGGCGGCCAATCTCTCGGCAGCGAAGATAGCCATCCTGTCACTTGCGGCCATACTCGGAACGAGCGGCTATCTCATCCGCGCACAGCACCTCCTCGCCTCCCGGCGCGGCCCCCTGCGCGAGCAACGGGCAGTGAGCAACGCGGGCATCACCGCCGCCGTCGTTGCCGGAATGGCCGTGACCTACGCGGGGATCCTTGCGCTTGCTTCCGTGTTCGCCGCAGGGCTGTTCGGCGATGATCTGATCGTGGCCTGGACGGGTGTATCCGACACGGCGGCGGTTTCGGTCCGTGCTCGCCTCGCCGCGCTCGCGGCCTGTCTAAGCGTGGTCATCGGAGCACTTGGCGCCGCTTTCGAGCCCTACGGCTATTTTCGGCATGTCACGCAGATCGACGACGAGATCTGAAAGATGTGTGACCTGCTTCGCATGGAGGCACCGTCGGCGGAGAAGTGCGCCGCAACAATTCGCGGACGAAGCAACATTGTGTTGCACCTCCCCCGCAAAAAAGGGCAAAAGGCCCGCCAATCGAGGGAAATCGGTCAGGTGACCATGAGCGCAGAGCCAGGAAAACAGGGGGGTTCGGACGTCCAACGGGCCGCGCGGCTGAGCGTCGCCCCGATGATGGACTGGACGGTTTGATCCAGAATATATTCATATAATCAATACACTAAGCGGTCATCTTGTGTACCAAGTACCAAATTTTTCGCGGATGCCTTTTGTGAAGATCGCGGCGACGACATGTTAGGGCTAGTCCAAGTTTGGCCTGCTGCTCCTTCAAGGCCACCGCGGCGTTGTCGCGGAACGATGGCTTGAGGCTTGACGGCCCCTTTACCGGTCTTTGTCAGGCGATGCAGACGATCCCGGCGGTGCCGAGGGCCGAGAAGCGGTTCATCAGTGCAACGCGCATCTTGATCTCGGCGGATTAGCGGCCGGGGTTTCTAGCGGCAAAGCGTTTTTCGAAGGAGTTCAGGCAACGCATCTTTGCCTCGATACGCCTCCGTCCAGTCCAGGTCCGCCATCTTCAACGGGCTGGCCACTATCTCAGTCGCTTGCAGTAGCGGCAGCTTGAGCAGGACCTTGGTGGTCAAACGAACTGGATCGCCGCATCCGAGGGCAATGCAGGGCGACCGGGGCTACCATCATGCGGCGGGAGGGCAGTCTGGGGTTGATGTGCAGCTTCGGTGGCGCTGGTGCCAGTCAACGCGCGAGATGAATGCGTTATCCCCAATACCACCCACTCCCTCTGTGATCATCTCCGTGGTGGCGAGCTCAGATGAGGGGGGCGGTGAAGTGCCTCAAGTGCTTGGGGCATGACCGCTGTCACCTCATTGGGCAGTGGACGGTGGCCGGAAAACTGTTCAGGCTCTGCTTTAATGATTGAAATGGTGTTCGTGTAAAATAGTGTGACTGAAGGGGGAGGGGCGATAGTGTCTTCATTACTCAAGTTTTTCCGAATTTCATTCTTTCTTTTTGTCTACTTCATCTTTTGCATGATCGTGGTGGTCACAGCCCTCCAGGGGTGGCCCGTGGGTGGCCAAATGTTGTTCGCATTCGGTGCTCCTATCATTTTGGTCTGGTGGCAAGAAAAGCGGAGATCGCGGAAAGTCGCTGCAAAAGCGCCAGCCGGGGGAAGTTCCGAAACTCGAACATCGCGACCTGAGTCGGTGCCGCGCCCAAGTGCCTACGACAAGCGTATCGAGCGTGAGCGCGAACGAACTCGCGAAGCCATTGCGTCCAAAGCGCCGGCTGCCGTTCAAGCCTATTCCCCACCAAAGCAGGACTACGGTGAAATCGTTCGGGTTGGAAAGGCTGCGGCGCCGGCACTTGCGGCCCTCGCAGAACGAAACCAGCCCTCACGAGTGGCGTCGAACGCATCGACCCGATCAACGAAAAGCGGGTGGGTTCCGTCAAGCGAAGCTGCTAGCGTGGCCGGCCGCAACATCGGTGGGATGGTCTATGTCGGCACGCCTCCCTTGTTGAACACCTACGGGTATCGTGACAAATGCCGAGCCTATATCGATCCGTCCCTGTCGGTCGCACGCTCTGGAGCCGACAAAGATGGTGAAGGTATGCCCTACTGGCCGGGGTACTCGGATATCTCACCTCAGTGCCGGGCGACCTACCTTAATTGGTTGGCCAGCGGGCGAAACGATGCCTCATATAACCCCGGGTACATGTTCATGTACTTTTATGGGCTGGAGCGACGCTTCTTCGTCGATCAGTCCAACGAAGATGCCAAGGATATCGTCCAGGAAGTCCGGCGGCTGCAGTCACTTTACCCTGACAACCACTCCGTCAGGCGCTATTTGGGCGAGTTCCTCGACATTGCGATGCTTGCCGAAACCGACCTCGACGCTATCGAGCCGATTTTAGAGAGGGAGGGCTGGGAACTTCCGTTCTCACTCAAATACGCAATCGGAGCTCGGATTGACAAAGGCGAGAACCTGACAGCTGACTGGTTGCTGAGTTGGTTCATCTGCCATCCGGAAACAAACCTGAGAACTCCCGCGACGCGGTGTCGCGACGAGTTCGTCGCTCTTTTCCGTATGCGGTTTGATCGGCGTTTTCCTGATGGGCTCAAAGTTACAAAACCCCGGAAATCACTCACGGCATCCTATCGGGCCGCCTCCAGCGAGTTTCAGGGGGCCGCCAACCCAACCGTCGACGGCAAGCCGGTTCCCGATATTTCCGGCCTGCGCAAACCGGTTGAGATTGCCCAAGAGTTGGCTGACGAGGTGATGACCGACCTCGACAAGCTCAGTCGCTTCCTGGGCCGAAACCCTGATGGTCGCGGAAGCGTGGAAGCGCACGCCTTGCTACCCTCTGAACTGTGGGATGCCTTCCCATCAGAGGAAATGGACCGCTTGAAATCTTGGGCAAGCACTATCGTCGATCGGGGGGGATTGGTGCCGCTTGAGGAGGTGATCGGACGTCTGGAGGGAGAAACGAGCGAGAAGATCGGGAAACGGCAGATGACAGGAGCGGCCGATGCGCTCGCCCGCCTCGGTTTCGGTCTGGCGCCCGACCCTCGATTTGCGCTCCGGTCGCCCAAGGCGGAGGAGCCTGTTGTCCTGTTCAGCCTGGGCGAACCCATCGAAAGACTGGAGGAAGTTTCCGACAGCTATCGAAGCGCTCTGATTGGATTGGCACTTGGGTCGTTCGTTGCTCATGCGGATGGTCGCATCGCGGATCCTGAACGCAGGGCACTGGAAGATCAGGTTTCTGCCGCGTCCCTCAGCGATCAGGAACGCCGCAGGCTGCTTGCAAACCTTGAATGGTTTCTGGCCGTGCCACCGGACATGACGCTTCTGCGGCGCAAACTGAAGGAGGTGGGCCAAGACAGCCAGGCCGCTATGCGGGCAGCGCTGGTTGGTGCAGCACATGCCGATGGCATTATTCACTCCGACGAAGTTGCAAGCATCGAGAAAATCTACAAGGCTTTGGGTCTAGATCCTGCGCTTGCCTACTCAGACCTGCATGCTGGCGAAGTTGCGGATGGTCCTCGCACTGTTCGTGCCTCGAAACCGGGTCGTCCGGGCGAAGCGATACCCGATCTTGAGAAAGCCAGCGGACCGAAACTCGACGCTTCGCGGATCGCAGCAATCCGTTCGGACACCGAGCGCGTGTCGTCCGTTCTCGGTCAGATTTTCGACGTCGAAGAGGAAGAAAGTGGTGCCTCCACGCCTGACTACCAAAGCCAGGTGGCAGGGCTTGACCCGAAACACGGCGCCCTTGTCCTCGAAGTACTTACTCGGGAGCATTGGTCTGAGACCGAGTTCGAGAAGATCTGCGCCTCGCATGGATTGATGGCATCCGGGGCTTTGGAGGTCGTGAATGAATGGGCTTTTGAGACCTACGATGAAGCGCTGCTCGACGAGTATGATGGATATGACGTGTCTCCGGAGATTGCGGAGGCGGTAAAAGAAAAGATGAGTGCGGAGGGCAGGGATGTCGAAGTTGAAACCACGTGAACGCGATGCAATCGTACAGGCGCTTCGGGCCGGGGTCGTGCCCAAGCTCGGCCTGCGTCACATCCAGGTCGGCCGCGTCCGCGAGATTGAAGAGCTCGTCAAGGACATGGACCGGATATCCGATGGCGGATCGGCGATCCGGTTCATCATCGGAGAATACGGATCGGGCAAGACGTTCTTCATGAATCTGATCCGTCTTGTCGCGCTTGAAAAGGGTCTGGTGGTGATGTTCGCGGACCTGGCGCCCGACCGGCGCATTCACGCGACCGGCGGGCAAGCCCGAGGCCTCTATGCAGAGATGGCCCGAAACCTGTCGACACGGACAAAGCCAGATGGCGGGGCCTTGGCCAGCGTGGTGGAGCGGTTTGTCAGCCAGGGACACCGCGATGCTGAGGAACGCGATGCGCCCACGGGGTCTGTCATTCGTGAACGCCTTGGTCACTTCGAAGAGCTCACCGGGGGGTTTGAATTCGCAGAGGTGATCCGGCGATATTGGGAAGGCCATGAGACCGGCGACGACGAGTTGAAATCCGCTGCCTTGAGATGGCTGCGTGGTGAATTCGCCACACGCACCGACGCGCGCAAGGCGCTTGGAGTGCGAACGATCATCGACGATACCAGTGTCTATGACCATCTGAAGCTGATGTCGGCATTCGTGTGTGAAGCCGGTTACAAAGGCTTGCTCGTCGGCCTCGACGAGATGGTGAACCTCTACAAGCTGACCTCGTCGCAGGCTCGCAATGCAAACTACGAACAGATCCTCCGGATCCTGAATGATGTGCTGCAGGGCAGTGCCGAGAACCTCGGATTTCTCATGGGCGGCACACCGGAATTCCTGATGAACACCCGTCGAGGGCTTTACAGCTACGAGGCCCTCCAGTCGCGTTTGGCCGAGAACACCTTCGCGCGAGACGGATTGGTCGACCTTTCAGGGCCCGTTGTCCGGCTGGCCAGCCTGACCCCTGAAGACCTCTTCGTTCTTTTGGCCAACGTTCGGCGGATCATGCAGGACGACGCCGGTGCTTTGCCGGACGACGCGCTGGAGGCCTTCATGGCACATTGTTCGGATCGGATCGGCGAGGCGTATTTCCGGACACCGCGCAATACGGTGACGGCCTTCGTGAACCTGCTTTCCGTGCTCGAGCAAAACCCCGGTGTCGAATGGAGCGATCTGATCGAAAAGATCGAGGTTTCCGAAGACCGCGGCGAAGACATGACCGAGGTCGACGAGTCCACTGGTGCCGAAACCACCGGTGACGATGATCTGATCAGCTTCAAGCTCTGACGCCGATGAGCAGTGCGTTCGACAAACTGGCGAGGCCTGTGCAGAAATGGATACGCCTGCAAGGATGGCGCGAGCTTCGCGACATCCAGGCGCGATCCATCCAGACGATCTGCGAGACCGATGCCGACTTGATCGTTGCGGCTTCCACGGCGGGCGGAAAGACCGAGGCAGCGTTCCTGCCTTTGATTTCGCAGGTGTTTGACGAACCGTTCGACGGCACCGGCTTCGACCTGCTTTATATCGGTCCGCTGAAAGCCTTGATCACGGACCAGGCCATGCGGCTGGAGGGCATCTGCCAGGAAGCAGAGCTGCCGGTTGTTCCATGGCACGGGGATGTTTCTCAATCGATCAAGACGCGCGCGCTGAAATCTCCAAAAGGGATCCTGCTGATAACTCCAGAGTCCCTTGAGGCACTGTTCATTCGTCGCGGTTTGGAAATTAGCCGCCTGTTTGGGGCCACGCGCGCGGTTGTTGTCGATGAGTTGCACACGGTTCTAGATAGCGAACGCGGTGTCCAGCTCCGTTCGTTGCTCACAAGGCTCGAGCTCACGATAAAGCGCCCAATC
Organism: Salipiger mucosus DSM 16094; assembly: GCF_000442255.1. GTDB lineage: Bacteria > Pseudomonadota > Alphaproteobacteria > Rhodobacterales > Rhodobacteraceae > Salipiger > Salipiger mucosus. The sequence continues at coordinate 288,069 of NZ_KE557277.1, forward strand.
CGTCGGATAGGTCTGTCAGCTACGCTGGGCGACATGGACCTCGCCAAGGCCTATCTTCGCCCTGACGCTGCAAACGCTGTCCAGCTCATAGAAGCAGATGGCGGCGAGGCTGAATTGAGGCTCCAGCTTCGCGGCTACGTATCAGGCGATGAGGACGAAAACAGCCCATCCGCAACGCATGCCATCGCAGCCCATCTGTTCAAGCACCTTCGAGGCAGCGACAACCTCGTCTTCGCTGGGGCGAGGCAACGAGTCGAGATCTATGCAGATCGGCTGCGGGAACTCTGCGAGAGGGAACATCTGCCGCAGGAATTCTATCCTCACCACGCTAGCCTCTCCCGCGAACACCGAGACTTCGTGGAACGCCGCTTAAAGGACGCCGCAAAGCCGACAACTGCCGTCTGCACGTCGACGCTCGAGCTTGGAATCGACATCGGTGATGTGACCTGCGTGGCCCAAATCGGCGCGCCATTCAGCGTCGCCGCGTTGCGACAACGTCTCGGCCGGTCCGGCCGACGCGAGGGACAGCCAGCCGTCTTGCGGCAGTATGCCGTCGAGACTCAGTTGACGCCAGAAAGCAGCTTCGTTGATCGACTTCGCCTTGGATTGATCCGGTCTATCGCGATGATAGACCTGTTGCTTGAGGGCTGGTGCGAACCGGCAAGACCGCAGGCGCTTCATCTTTCGACGCTCGTCCATCAGATATTGTCGGTCATAGCACAACGCGGCGGTGCTTCTGCCAGTGTGGTCTACAGTATCCTGTGTCGCGAGGGCCCCTTTCGCAAGGTCACAACCGAAGTGTTCGCAGATGTGTTGCGTTCGATCGGTCATACCGAAACCGGTTTGATCGAACAGTCCGGAAGCGGACTGCTACTCTTGGGACCTGCAGGCGAAAAGCTGGTCGAACACTACAGCTTCTACGCAGTGTTTAAGACGCCTGAGGAATTCCGCTTGGTAGCAGAAGGGAGGGATCTTGGGACCCTGCCGATCGACAATGTTCTTGCCCCAGGGATGCTTCTGATTTTCTCTGGGCGGCGGTGGGTGGTTCAGGAAATCCATGACCGCGAGAAGGTGATCATGGTCAAGCCCGCGAAAGCGGGCGTGCCTCCCGTCTTTGGCGGTGATCCAGGTGACATTCATGACAAGGTGATTGATCGAATGTTCGCAGTGCTCGAAGGAGGCACCCAACCGGCATACATGGACGCGGCTTCTCTAAAGATGCTGGCCGAAGCGCGTGCACATTATGACCAACTTGGGTTTCGAGCCACGAATATCCAGGCTCTCGGCGAGCGTACATCGATCATCGCAACGCGAGTGGGGACGGTTAAGACGTCAACCCTGGCGCTCGCACTTAGAAGTGAGGGATTTTCAGTCGAGCAGCATGACGGGTTTCTGCTGGTGGAGGTCGGGGATGAAACACCCGATCTTCGAGGGCTGCTGGCCGATATTCGATCCGGCGAACCTGTCGACCTGTTCGCGGGAGCAGGAAACCTGATGTCGGAGAAGTTTCATCCATATCTTTCTAGCGCGCTTTTAGTTCTGGATGCAGCATCCTCAAAGTTGTCGGTACAAGCGCTTCCCGATGTGGTCGCAGCTATTGTCCGAAAAGGATCCTTCAATTGAACGCTACGTCCGCCCCACATCTGCTGTCTTCGCTAGTAAGGCCGTTTCTGCCCCAAGGATTTGACGCAAAGAGAGGTGGCTCGGGAAATCTGAACAGTTAAGTTAGGTGGATTTTCTGCTCCCAATCCGGCAGCTTTGCCGGGACGAAGGAGCGAAGATGACAAGACGACCGAGACGGAACCATAGCCCCGCTTTCAATGCGAAAGTCGCGCTGGCGGCGCTGAAGGGCGACAGGACGATGAGCGAGCTGGCGACGCAGTTCGACCTGCATCCGAACCAGATCAAGCAGTGGAAGGATCAGCTTCTGGACGGTGTCTCCGACGTGTTCGACGACAAGCCGAAGGCGGCGAAGGAGCCGGAGATCGACGTCACATCCCTGCATGCGAAGATCGGCCAGCTGACGCTGGAAAATGATTTTTTAGAGGGAGCGCTCGCCAAGGCCGGTCTCCTGCCGAGCGCAAAGAAATGACAGATCGCACCCACAGGCTGAGCCTGACACGGCAAGCCGAACTTCTGGGGATCAGCCGTGGCAGCCTCTATTATGCGCCGCGCCCGGTCAGCGCGGGCGACCTCAAGCTGATGCGCCGGATCGACGAATTGCACATGGACTACCCGTTCGCGGGCAGCCGGATGATGAAGGGTCTCCTGCGCCAGGAAGGCTTTCCCACAGGGCGGCTGCACGTGGCCACGCTGATGAAGCAGATGGGCATCGAGGCCTTGTATCGCAGGCCCAACACGTCGAAACCGGCGCCTGGCCACAAGGTCCACCCGTATCTGCTGAGGAAGCTGGCGGTGACCCGGCCCAACCAGGTCTGGGCCACGGATATCACCTATATCCCGATGGCTCGGGGCTTCGTTTACCTGGTGGCAGTCGTCGACTGGTTCAGCCGCAAGGTGCTGAGTTGGCGGCTCTCGGTCACGCTGGAAACCGGCCCCTGCGTGGAGGCGCTGAACGAGGCCCTCGTCCGACACGGAGCGCCCGAGATCATGAACAGCGATCAGGGCAGCCAGTTTACCTCCAACGACTTCATCAAGGCGCTGAAGGACGCCGGGATCCGGATCAGCATGGACGGCAAGGGCGCCTGGCGCGACAACGTCTTCGTCGAGCGCCTGTGGCGGTCCATCAAATACGAAGAGGTCTACCTGCGCGCCTATGACAGCGTCTCGGACGCCCGCGAAAGCCTCGGCCGGTATCTGACCTTCTACAACACCAGGCGGCCGCATTCATCGCTGGACGGGCAGACCCCCGATCAGGCACATACCAACACGCCCCGGCCAATCCCGGTCGCGGCATAACCGAGCGGGGAATCCACTTAGGAAACGGCTCGACACTGCTCAAGCAAACCGAGCCACCTCTAACATCAAGCGCGTTTGTCTCCGTCTCAGGCGACATGCGCCCCTTAAGCCGCACCCCAGACGCAGCCGTCACCCCAACCACCAGCGTACTTTCCCCATAGGATGATCCAAGACCCCGCGGCTTCCTCCTTCCGAGGTTTGTCAACGTGGGCCGCCACCTCATGGCCGCCACCGTCACGCCGCGGCCCACATCGAAAAACCTTCAGGGAAGCGGACGCTCGCTGCGTGTTGCACGAACGGCCGCTAAGCGCAGGTTGGAGAAGATAGGCATATCTTTTTGACAAGGCCGAGTAGCGCGGCGTCACGATGCGACGACGAGGCCTCCGTAGACCTTTGCGACTTCTTTCTCCCAAGCCTGATTGAACCAAGTCATGGAAGGTCTGAACTACGGCTTCGGCTTCGCCGACATCCGGCCATCCGGGCTGTGAAATCGGTGCGTGAGCCCGAGGCGCATTTGATTTCGCCGGATTTGGCATTGTTGAGGCCCCGAAACGGGGTCCTCGGACAGAGTCCGGCTCATACCATCAGCTTCCGTCGTACGAGGAACAGGTTGCCGAGGGCGAACAGCGTGAAGAGTTGCGCGCGGTTCTTCGCGAGGCCACAGTAGCGGGTCTTCAGATACCCGAATTGGCGCTTGAGCACGCGGAATGGATGCTCCACCCGCGCCCGCACCATCGCGATAATCCGATTGATGTGCTCGTCGATGGGGTCCAGCGCAGCGCCCTTCGGCGCCTTCCGCATGACGCCCCAGAACTTGTCCGGGCCGGAGAAATGGGCCTCGCGCGCAGCGCTGACATAGCCCTTGTCCGCCCACACCGACGTCTCCTCGCCATGGAGGAGCTCATCCCAGACCTGGCTGTCATGCACCTTCGCCGTGGTGGTCTCGAGGCTATGCACGATGCCGCTCTCGGCATCGACGCCAACGTGCGCCTTCATCCCGAAGAACCAGTCATTGCCCTTCTTCGTTGACGACATCTCCGGATCGCGCGCCCCGGCTTCGTTCTTGGTCGAGGACGGCGCGTCGATGATCGTCGCATCGACCAGTGTGCCCGAGCGCAGCGTGATGCCCTGATCGGCCAGATGTTTGTTCACTTCAACGAACAAACGCTCCGTCAGCGCGTGCTTCTCCAGCAGGTGTCTGAAGTTCAGGATCGTCGTCTCATCCGGGACACGATCATCACCGAGTTCGATGCCTGCGAACCGGCGCATGGACTCGCTGTCGTAGAGCATCTCCTCAGCCATGGGATCGCTCAGCGCATACCATTGCTGCAGGAAATACACCCGCAGCATCGTCTCCAGTGGCATCGGCGGCCGACCGCCCTTCGGCCCGACCTTCGGATAATGAGGCTCGATCAGCGCCAGCAGACGCATCCAAGGCACCACCGCGTCCATCTCCGCGAGAAACTTCTCACGCCGGGTCTGCTTCTTCTTCATCGCGTGGCGGAGACCGGGAAACGCAGGTTGCTTGGGCATCGGTGGGCATCCTTCTTCGTCTCGCCCAGTCTACCTCAACCCGGCCAAGGCGCGAGGTTTTTCAGACTCTCCTCATGTGTGGCTTCACCTGCTGCCTGATTTCTTTGCTGCCCATCACGCCAGCCGCCTTGTAGGCGTATTTTAAGAAATTCCGGCGCTTTCCTAGGTGGGTATAGCGGCTGAGTACCTCACGCTTGAAAACCTGGAACGACGGAATCTCTTTGCCTTTTGCCGCGACAAGTTTTGCGTGGACGCCGCGTCGCATTTTATGCCGGTACGCGTCGAGGGATGATGGTCGGATCAGCACCTTGTTGCCGTCAAACGTGAAACCAAGATACTGGATCGCCTTCGCTGAAATGAGACGACCACCTTGGAAGTGAGCGTGGTCGGTTTTGTCGACCGACATAGCAAGTCCAAAATCGGCCAAAATCTTCTCTACAACCGAGACAACGTGATCGACTTTGCTGCCCAGGGGAAGAATGACGGCAATATCGTCCGAATAGCGGCGATAGGACCCGCCGTAGCGTCCAACCCATGCCATCATTTCTCGGTCAAATGTCCGCAGGTAGATGTTGGCGTATAGACCAGAAATTGGCGTCCCTTGTGGGATGCCGAACGTCTCTTCATGCTTCCGAACCAGCCCGGCTTTGCGCCCCCTTACGTGCTGGACAAAATCGGCTGGAGAGCAGACCCGACCGTGGCCGTTTCGCTTCTTTCCCAGTACGGCGTCTAAATCCTCCGTCTCAACCCACGAGTAGTGGGTCACATTTTTCCAAACTGTGCCGTGGTGGCCGTTTAGCCGAGTTTCGCCTATTAAGCCCGCGACTTCATCTCGCAACAGCGTGTGGTCAAGGCAATCAAAGAAGCCGGAGATGTCCATTGCCACCACGGTACAATCCTGACGGTGCACGATCTCGTCAAACAGCGATTTGGCGTGGTGGATGCTTGTACCGCCGCCCTTGCGATAGGCCAGAACAGCGCCAGCGGTCCCGTCTTCTGCCAGCGCTCGTTCATAAAACGGGTTTAGATGTTCCGCATATGCCTGCAAGTATGCAGCGTCGGCGTGTCCGGCGAACCGGATCGGACGAGGCTTCTCTTTCACTTTTCGGATGAAATTCCCGTCTGCATCCCGAAGCCATTTGCCATCGGCACCTTTCTGACGGATGTATCGACGAGCGAGGTCCGTGAATCCGAGCATCGGCAAGAAACGGTGCGGCTCGAGCTCTTGCGTGAAATCAATCGCCAGTTCCCGCTCGCTTTCGGGCAACGGCAGATCGAAATGCTTATAGCGCCGCTCCTTCGAAATGGCGGGCAACACAAAATCATCGGTCGATGGATCGAATTCGTTCTCGGTAGGCAGGTAAAACCCGGGCATAGCGACTCCGTTCGTCAAATGCCCGGGCTATTTAACCTTGCTCCCATCAGCAGGTGCGCAATTGCACCCTCCGGTACGAGATAACCTTGCGTGGTATAGTATCACCACGATGTGCCTGGAAGGATGCGACATGACCGAGATCAAGCCGACCCGGAACCCGCTGGCGCAGATAGCGCTTGCGGTCCTTAACACTGGTCATCCGGGCCCAATGTCCCGGGGCCTCACTCAGATGGGTGCTCACAGACAGTTTACAAGGCGTTACCGAAATTTTTATTCGCGTTTTGTTCTTTTTCTTTTGGGGTCACTTGGCCCAGGCTGGCAGTGCTCCCGCTTCAACCAAGCGTTGACGCGTAAATGGGTCAAGCGCCTCGGGCAGCAACTCGCGCAGTAACCGCCATTCAGGCGACGCCTCGCTGACCTGTTCGATATGGCCGAGCCTGTGGCCGTTGATCGACCGCCCAAGGTGTTCCCCGACGCTGCCCTTTAGCAAGCCGCGCTGTGACGTGTTCTCGATCAGCGCAGTCAGCAAGCGTGCATATGGGGCGAGTGTTCCAGAGTTCTGGAAGGTGTTCAGCATGGCGCGAATGTTCGGGTGCTCACTTGCGAAGTTCTCCGGCTTGCCAGCAGCTTCCGCGACGATGGAGAACGCGGCGGCGACTAAGCGGTCAACGCACTGCCGTTCCGCGAATGGCTCAAGGTCCGCCAACGGAAGGTCGCTCATTCTATCGCCCCACGCTCGCAGAGCGCGGAAGTAGGGCAAGCGTTTCGACTTGATCCGTTCGAGCAACGGCCCTGCAAGTCGATCCTCAAGAAAGGGAAGGCAGGACTCCGGGAATGTCAGAGCATCGAAGCGGACCAAGACAGGAGCGTCGTATCCTGCGCCATCCGACATATAGCAGGTCAGGACGAGCGTGCGCTGCTCGCGCGATGCGTTGATCGCCTGCTGATCCAGGACGAAGGCATTGCCCCTGTGCCGATGCACAACATCCGAAACCGCCTGCGGCACGCGTTCGGGATCGAAAGACGACAACACCCAAAGCAGCGGAATGCCTTCACGGTCGTAGTGGATGCAACGCTGCGACACCTCCGTCTGGAAGGTGTGGGACATTTGGTATTCGACGGCGAAGCGCCCGAAGTCTCGCCAGTCAACCAGAACGTCGGGGTAGCGCCCATGCTTGCCTTCTGTGGGCGGCAGATACTCATCTACCTTCGTTTCTTCGCACCGCTCGTCCAACGCAGCGAGTTCCGAAATGAGTTCGCACATGCTGCGGTGCATTTTGGATTCTTGCTGGCCGCGATACTGGGCCGCCCGCGCATCATTCGGGTGCATGTTCTTCCCGGAATACCAAGGGCAGCGCGGATCAGAGCCCTGGTAGTGTGCGAACAACGGGCGCCCGTGTGAGGTAGTAATGTATATTTGCCCGTGGCAGGCGACGCAGCGGGCAACCAGACCGTCTTTCCCGTTGCGGTGATCCGTAATGCCTGCCCGTAAGCTCTCCCATCCGTCGCGTGGCATGGCGAGCAAATCGCGGGCCGATAGTGGGCCTAGGTCTTCAAAGATTACTTCTTCAATTATTCGGCGAGGTTGATTGGACATTGTCCGACAATATAGCTTTGGTGTGGTGTTGGAGGCCTGTGTGGATGACTGGCTATAGCTACCTACAGCCGTTTACCAACCGTTTCACGAACGTCCGCAACGGGCCGTCCCTGAAAGGACGGCGCCGTTGAACCGAGGATATGCTGCAACCGATCTGGCGGCGGCAGAGAGCCCACTTTGACGGATGCGGCGCTTAGCGTTGGCGGCGGCTAATGTACCTGAATTCTGCTGCGTCATTGGCAGGTCAGACCTAATCTGATTGGTTTGCTGGTCTACTCTGCGTGGCAAGTTTGCCGACGAAGGCACGGAGGCTGTCCATATATGCTAGATAACCATTTCGGATTGCGTTTGGATTCAATGCGAACAAGGTTGCAGTCAAGAGCGCCGCGTCCGCAATCGACCGCGCCACCCGATCCTTCGGCCGATCGGCGTGAAGACCTGCGTTCAGTTCTTCAATGACGCGATCGACCTCCTTTCCAATAGCAGAAAGGCGCGTTGAATCACCTTGAAGGTGGTCCTCGGCAAAAGCCCATAACCGATTTCGGTATGCTTGCTTGTCCAACTTCCGCTTGCCCCTCGGCACGTCCGTAGGCGGGAACAGTGCGTCTGCGAGCTGCTCCATATAGCGGCGGCCTGAGACGGCGACCTGAGCGACCTCCTCTTCATTGTCTGCGCTTGCGAGACGCTCTGCCGCAGCACCCAGCGCATTGAACAGTTTCGGACTTAGATCCTCCAACATCATTGTAAGCTGATATGAAGCATGTTCACCATCCGGCAGCCAGTGGGTTAGGAGTTTTCGGAATGCAGCCACTCGCTCGAAATGCCGTGGCGTGTCGAAATCATCTAGGATTGTGCGGCCAGCGCCTGTGTCCTCGAACGCTGTATCCTCGTAGCCGAGCCGCTGCATGTCTTCGAGATCCGATGGATCGCAACCGTCTTGGTTGCCCATTGAGTAAAAGCTCCTGAGCTTCATGCCCTCGATTCGATAATGTGGCGGTAGCCTCAACCTGTAGAGCGCGAGATGCGGTGGAAATTCTAAATGGATGGAGATAGCGCCCATGAAGCCACCATGTTCGAAAAGAGCATCACTCAATTCTTCCGCAAGCGCTGTCGGCATGTTCTCAAATACCATCCCGAACACCGTCGGAAAGCCCTCGAGCAGGCGTTCCTCATGGACGCGACCCCATTCACTGTTGGCGAAAGCTGCCATGAAGAGAGCTTCGGGATCCTGCCCACGTTCGATCCCGACCAAAACATCGCCGATGGACAGCTTCATGTGACGGCCGGACCGTTGAATGATGCCTGTTGAGAAGACCGCATCGCGGATTTCGTGCCAATAATTTCCGGACACGGAGTAGGCACGCCAATTGAATAGTAGTGCGATAATCATGTGCACTCCTGGGTAACAAAGGGCAAATACTACTCCCTACATACGCTGATCGCCAGCGCAGACATTCGCTCGGTTGACTGATCCCGCCCAAGCGCAAGCCATCTGCGAGATTGATGGATAACAAAACCGATGTCCGCTTCTCCGAAGCCGCAGTGCGGCACCAGTGACTGGGATGAATGTCTCTTATGGGCCGAGGCTGCATGGAAACTCTTATTTCCAGAATTCGTGAAGAATGGTTTCCTTGCTGGCCTGCCTGTGGCGGCCCGCATTGGAACAAACTTACACAGGTGCGCCTGTCCAAGAACATCGTTCCGGGGCAGGCAATGTTCGATCGAGTTTCCACACAGCCTCGGCCGAGAGCGAACATCCCGAGTTGGTCGACCGCGATGATGAGATCCAGTTCTGAGGAACGGGTCTCCCCTCAGACCCGGCGGCGAAACCCGCCGGACTGAAGGCGTGTCGCGCCTGCCGGTGCCCGGCGAGTTGGTTGTCGAAGCCGCGCAGGCTGAGGAGCTATCGGTTTCCATCCCTTTCTTCCACGATGCCTTTACTGCGGTAGGCATCAAGCATCATGCGCGTATATTCGGCCGTGCTCTGGGTCATAGTGCCCAAACCTGGCCATGCGAACAACGGATCCGACCAAGTAACTTCCAACTCAATTTCGATCCCAAGCAGTGCGGCCACTTTGATCGCAGCGGTCGGTTCTTTGTCCTCGGGCCAGTAGTGATCCTCGAGGGAAACAACCACGTCGAGATCGTCATCAACCCAGATTTCGGCCAGACTCGCTCCCATTCGCTCGCTGGCACTAGCGGCATCCTCGAACAGGGCTGATCGGATCAGATGGGTCACCTGGTCCTCGTTGAGATCAAACCTAGGCCGCGGATCAACAACTGACACGATGGGTTCAATCTCTTGCTCTTCGGCGCGGGATTGGACTGGCGCTGGCTTTTCATCGTTCCGTCCCAGCCAGAAGGCTTCTGGAAAGATGTTGATCGGTGAAGCGCCGCAGCCGGGGCAGTGCCATTGGTTTCCAGCGATCTGTGGACCGGTGATCTCTGCGTCGCAGTGAAGGCAGTACCAGAGGTTTGATTCCTCCATCTCCAAGAACGGATGGCGGACCGTTCCCTCTGCATCCGGTTTTGTGGCGCGCCGTGGCCAATCAGAAAATCGTCGTGCCTTGACGCTCTTCATCAACTCCTTGGCAATTCCGATCGCCTCTGCAAGCAGCACTCGATCATTTATCGGGCTGTTCTGGGCGTGCTTGATGTCGATCTCGACATTAGGGGCCGCCGAGGGGTTTTCTGGCAGCACTATTCGCCAGCCCTCACCTTCCATATGAACGTCGCCGAGCATTGTTTTCAACTCGTATGGATGCCCCCGTACATCTCCCCGAGTAATTGCATTGGGCCCTCCGAATACATGGTCAAAAGCCGCGCCTTCGTAGGAAGTAATGCGTTCCACAAACGCCTTGATTGAGGCGACTTGTGCTTCGGATGGGGTCCACTCTCTATTGGCGCTTCCTGTCAATGCGTTCCAATGAGGAAAGCCCAATCGATTGGCAACAAAGTCGAGTGCCACATGTTGCGGCTGCCCCATCGCTCTGGCGCAACGCTTTGCCAGGAGCTTCAATGTTTTAAGCTTGTCGTTCTCTGTCATGATCCATGTCCAAGCTGGATCCGACTAGGTGCCCGCTGCTAATCAGACCCGCCGATGGCATGAAGTCTGCTGTTCGAAGTCAAGATCGCTGCAAAGCTTCGCATGGCGGGCACACCGGCCTGCGAGAAAGGCCGTGATCAACATCTGCCATTTTCGAGCGCAGGTCAACACCGATGAATTTCAGGCGTGGGAGCCCAACAACTAAGCATCGTTTGCCAGAAAGAGTACCAGTTTGACCGGTTTCACGGCGACGGGTTGAGGCCTGGGAGAGTGGTTCCCGGCGCCTGTCGCGGGAGATACCCAGATGATGTCCCGGCAACTTGTGTAGCTCCCCGCGGGCCTCGCACTTTTAAGCAGGCCATCGCGCTTGAACTTCGACGCGGCCCCTAGAGCGGTTGAGCATCGCCCTAGGGACAGGGCTCACTAAAGCTTGTCGAACACTGAGCCCATCCTCGGCTCGAACAGCCTTTCATATGTCTTGAGCAGATAGGTGTCTGTCATACCGGCCACGAAATCGCTGATGTGCCGGAGGTCGCCACCTGCTGCTTCGAATTTCGCATGCGCATCGCGCGGCAGCAAACGCTCTGGATCTGATTGCATGGCTTCAAAGACCGAGACAACCATGGATTGCCCCTTGAATTCCAGATGCTGCACGCCCGGACTGCGAATAACCACCTGCATTACAAGCTCTTTCAGGGCCTTGAGGAAGCGGGCGTGACCTTCTGGAATCTCGACGCGCCAGCGGAGCAAGGGTTCTTGGAATTCGGGGCGTTCGATGAAACGGACGGGTGTAATCAGATGATTGACCCACCGGCTGATCCAGCGCTTGCGCGTGTTGCTGTCGCCGAACAGCCCGTCGACCATGGCTTCGTATGGGGCGTTGCTCTCGGTGGGGCCCTTCAGCCGCCTTTCTTCGACAAAGCTCTTGCAGGATTCCTCAGGAACGAGGTCTCTGAATTGGCGCTCTGTGACGAGCCGAAGGGCAATGGCATCCTCCAAATCATGGACCCCGTAGGCAATATCGTCTGCGACGTCCATGATGCTGCAATCGAGAGACTTATGTAGAGTGCGGGCATGCTTGCCTTCGCGCTTTTCGATAGAAGTGAAGGCATCTCGATCAGCATCGCAGAGCGGTTCGAGAATCCAGTCGACGACGTCGGTTTCGCTGTCGAGATAGCCCTTTGGCGGCGTCGAGGCTTTCAAGTCAATGGTTCGCAGAACCGAAGGGCCCCCCTGCAACTGCGGGCGCAGTTCGGAGTTCCGCAACACTGAGAGTGCAACAGGGTATTTCAAGACGCCAAGCATGGAACGGCGTGACAGGTTGGCCCCCGCAGCGGCAGAGAAGTTTTCGAGCCGTGCCAGGAGACGCAGGGTCTGGCCGTTGCCCTCGAACCCTTCCGCATCGCGCATGCAGTAGTTCAGTGCGACTTCACCGCCATGGCCGAAAGGCGGGTGGCCCAGGTCGTGGGAGCAGGCGATCGCATGGATTTGGCTGCGGTCCGGGAGACTTGCCGTTGCCGAGTGATCGGCGAAACTGCGCGCGAGCTGGACTGCGAGCCCTCCCGCGATCTGAGCCACTTCCAAGGAATGCGTCAGGCGAGTGCGATAGAAATCACTGTCGCCGAGATTCAGGATCTGGGTCTTACCCTGCAATCTTCTGAATGATGCCGAATGGATCACCCGGCCATAGTCTACATCCCTGATATTCCGGGCATCTTCCTTCTGCGGGTTCCAGGCCTCTCGGCGAGCATTCCAGGTACTCAAATCAACTCTCCTCGGCGCTATGTCTTAAAGTTCATGAATGACCGGAGGCGTTGCGCAAACGCTCTTTGCGATCTCGACCACGTGACGGTGGTGGGTCAGGTAGATTGCTTGGCCGCGTCCGCCGATGGCTTCCATGACGCGGCAGGCGGCGCTGGTGCGCGCCTCGTCGAAGGTTTCGAAGATGTCGTCGCAAAAGAACGGAAGCCTTGTGCCCTGCGCGACAAGTTGTTCATGGGCCGCTGCCCGTAGAGCTAAGTATAGCTGGAAGCGCGTGCCCTTCGACATCTCAGCCGCACGCTTGCTGACACCGTTGCCATCGACGGCGAGCAAAATCTCGGACTCCTTGTCGATCTGGGTGCTCAGCGTCGGATAGGCGCCTTGCGTGAGACTGGCGAAGCATTCTTCCGTCGCGGTCAACATGCCACTGCGATGGATCTCGCGGTAGCGCCGGATGGCGTCGGAGGCGAGATGATGGCCCAGGGAAAGTTCGAGATGCTCCAAGGCAGCGTCTTCGAGCTGCAGTTCCAGCGTCGCTTTCTGCTCGATCAAGTCCGCAACCGTGTCGTCGCCCTTCACCTCGGCAAGGGCATATTCGGCGGCTGTGCGGTTCTGAATGGCCTGGGTTAGCTCATCCTCGGCATGGGTAAGATCGGATCGGTTGCTGTCGAGTTCGCCCTCCAATGCGGCGACCGAGGTCTCTGCAAGCTGGGCGCGGGCTGTCTCGATGTCGGTCGTGCCCAGTTCGGACAGGACCTGGCGGGTGATTTTCTCCAGCGCGACGCGGTTCTCGATTGCTTTCTGCGTGCGGATTGCGGCCTCGCGCAGGGCGTCGATATCGCCCGATGTAATCGTATCGGGGAAGAGCGTGGCGATTGTCTCGACCTCATGGTCGATGGCGTTTTGCCTATCCTTGTTTTTGATCAACTCGGCCTCTGCAGTGTCTGTGGAGGTGTCGAGTTTTCTGGCGGCCTCCTGGGCCGTGCGCGCTTGTTCCGTCAGGGCTTTGAGTGCGGCGAATGTCTTTGCCGCCGTTGCGTGGGGGTCCTGCTCATGGGCGCATGCCAGGCTGTCGACCTCCTGGGCGAATTGCTTTTGATCTGCCTGCATGGTTGAGATCCGACGCTCGGCCGCGGCGCGTGCGTTTTCGTGTTCGCGCAAAGCGCGCAGGGGCTCCAGCGAGGCCTCCAGGCGTTCGGGGGGCAATGCCTCTCCGAGAAGGTCGTGGATCATTGCGAGCCAAGTCCTCTTCGCATCCTCCCTTGCCTTAAGCGCGTCTGCGTGACGCTCTTCGCGCCGGGCAAGATCCCGCTGCGCCTGTCGCAGGGTTGCCTCAGCCTTCGCATGGGCGTCGACTTGCTTGCGGTCTTCCTCGGCCTGGCGCCGGGCCGCAGCCAGCGCGCCGGTCAGGTCTGCTGGGGGAAAGGGCAGGGTCCGGGTCAGCTCGGCCAGCAGGGCGTCCGCTTGTTGGAGGATGGAATGATTGACCTCTTCTGTGTCGCGCAGGGCCTGGGCATCGTCGCTGGCCGCCTCGTGGCTTCGCCGCCAGTCCAGCCATTCGGCTGGCGTGATGCTGTGTGGGAGGCCGATTTGAGCTGCCGCCGCGCTGACCGAGGTCTCGATATTGGTGCGGTCTTCACGAAGGGTTTCCAGGCGTTTGTCGGCCTGAGCCGCACGGGCGCGGGCTTGGGCTTCGGCCTGGCCGATTTCGCGGAGCTGTGCCAGTTCGCGGGACTGCGCCAATCGCGCCTCGGCAGCGATATCATGCCCTTGCATCGCCTCGTGGAAGTCGGCGGCGGTCTGTCTGTCCAAGGCGGCAAGATGCTCCGCCCAGCGTGCATCGCGCCGCGCGCGCAGATCCTCAGCATCGGCATCCGAGATGAGCTTCGCGTCCCGGGCCAGTGATTTGGCCTGAGCCCCGCGGGCCTCCGCATCCTCCAGATGCTCGTCGCGCTTCTCCGTCGTCGTGCGCAGGTCGTGAAGCAAGTCCTGGTGGCGCTCGGCCCAGCTGGTTACTTGGTGGCGGGAGGTCGGGCAGGCAGGCAGATGATCGAAAGTGACGCCTGCGAATGAGAGCGCAGCCAGGGACCGCCGCGCCTTGATCTTCATATTCGCGATCGCCTGTTGCGCTGCGGCGTAGGCAGGGGCGAGGGTCTCCGCATCGAAGCGCTGCAGAATATCTGCTACCCGTGGGCGTTGCTCATCCGCGGGCGCGCCATCCTGCATGGCTTCGGTCGCGGCGATCACCCGCTCCTTCAATTCGGCGGTTTCGCGCGCCTCGATCTTCTCTTGAGAAATAGTCGCGCGAAAAGTTTCCCTGGCACTCTCCAGAGACGCAAGATCGGCGCCCGACAGGACCAGCCCTTTCAGATCGGCGTCAGGCGAGGTGACCCCAAGATCCCATGCGGCCTGCTGCATAGATGCCTCCGCGGCCTGCCGTTCGTCCTCGCGCCTGTCGAGGTCGAGCTGTGCGGTGCGATCCCGCGCGGCGAGGTCCTCTAGCGCCGCTAGCGTGGTCGAGAGATCAAGAAGTTTCGGATCCAGAGCGAGGGATTCGCGATCTGCCCTGAGGCTCGCGATCTCCTCGGTCAAGCGTGCGATATTCTGTGTGGCCAGCCCGCGATCTCTGTGTAGCTCGATCAGCCGTTCCGGATCGAAATCCAGATGATCGGGATAGGTCGCGAAAGGGGCAATCGCCTGTTCCAGGTCCCGTATCTCGCCCATCAGGGGCAGGGCACGCCGCTGCGCCTCCATGCGCGCCTTTGTTAGATTCAGCGCATCCCGCGTCTTGCGCGCCTCCCGTTCGGCCTCTTGCGCCTTCCCCAGATCCCGCTTGAGGGCCTTCCAGGCGCTGGCGGTCACGTCTCGGTCTTTGATCTGCTTTTCCAAATCGGCCAAGGCGCGTTTCAACTCGGCCATGCGGGTGGTGCGTCCGCGTTTTTTCCATAGCGCGTCGGCCCGCTCGCGGACGCCGTCCAGAACGCTGCTAAGGTCGGCCACGCCCGCTGCAGCGGAGAAAAGCAGTCGCCCGATATCCCCTTCGGCATTCGCGATCTCTTCGCCGCCGCGTTCGATCGTCTCGTCGTCGAGGCAGAGCAGGCGGCGGTAATCCTCTTCGGACAATCCCGCGAGATGGGCTGACAGGGCAGCCTCCGGCAGCGCGGTGCCGGTCGCGTCGACCAGCGAACCGCTGCGCGTCGGCAGCCGCGTGAAATCACGCAAGACACCGTCGATATCCAGCCTGGCCGAGACTTGGAGGTTATTGCGCGGATGCTTGAAAGCATAGCCCTCGCGCAGCGGGAAACCGTAGAATAGCCGTAGGACGGCTTCCATCGTGGTGGTCTTGCCGGCTTCGTTCGGGCCATAGATGATGTGAAAATCATGGCCATCGGAGGCCGATCCAAAGTCGAATTGCCGGTCGGTGAAATGGCCGAAACGGTCCAGGGAAAGGCGTTGGATCCGCATCAGTGTCCGGCCCCCTTCATCTGCGCCAGGACGAGATCGGCGCCCGCCTTGGTCAATTTATCCACCATCGCATCGCGCGCGGCCTCATCCGCCATCAACCGGTCGCGCAGGGCAACGGGCAGATCCTGCAGGACGGTCTCGACCTCGTCACGGGCGAGGGCTGCAAACCCGGGGTCGTCGCGGATCGTTGCCATGATCGTCGCCAGTTCGTCGGCGGCGCCGCTTGCGCCTTCGGTTGCGTCCGGCGGCGAAAGGTCGAACAGGAGTTTGTCGATCCAGAGATCCCCGGTGGCGTGGGCAAGCTCGTTCACCTGTTCGATCCAGACATCGCGATCACGTAGGATCTGCCAGTGTCGCTTCGGCTTTCCGGTCAAAATCAGTCGGATCACGCCGATCGGCGCCGCGATTTCGTTGTGCATCGCACTCAGGTGGGACTTCAGCAGCCCGCGCAGAGCCTCGTCGCTCTCCGTCTCTGTCACATCCAGTTCGCTTTGGGCGAATTCAACGACCGAACTGGCCACTTCGCTAATGTCGATCTGGCCCTGATCGATGGTCAGTAGCGTTGCGGATTTTGGGCCGGGCTCGCCTATATCGCGCCCCTGCGGGGTGCCGGGCATGACGACCCAGGGTGAGGCCGAATGGACCTGCCGTTTGTGGATATGGCCGAGCGCCCAATAATCGAACCCCATGCCGACCAGATCGGCGAGGCTGCAGGGGGCATAGATATCATGGCCCGCCGCACCGCCAAGCGAGCTGTGCAGCATGGCAATATTCACCGCGCCCGGAACCGGCGGCTTAAATCGCGGCAGAAGGCTGTCGGGCGCGTGACGATCCGCGAAACTGACACCGTGGATCACGATACCATCCACCAACAGTTCCTTGCCGCCGCGTGCGTCGAAAGCGTGAACGTGGGCAGGCAGATCGAGCGTTCCAGTGATCGGGTTCTCGGCATCATGATTGCCCTTGATATAGAAAACTCGGATCCCCGCATCGCCAAGGCGGTCGAGCTCGGCCATTAAGAAGGCGCCCGTTCTTGCGCTGCGCTCTTTCCCATCGAACAAATCGCCGGAAATCAGAATGGCCGAGACGCCTTCGGAAATGGCGAAGTCGATAAGTCGGCTAAAGGCGGACCGGGAGGCCGCGGCAATCGTGTCGCGCAGGGCGGAGTTGCGCAAGGCCAGTGACCTGAGGGGAGAGTCCAAATGGACGTCAGCAGTGTGAAGAATTTTAATCAAGATCGAACCCCTGACATAGATCATCGAACCCCTGACATAGATCAAGTGAGCCAAGCGCTTGCGTATTGAGCAGTAGGGGAAATTTCATAGGGTTCCGGGCGCGAGAGGTTGCTCGATAGTGATGTTTCTGTGGCACGTATCCTCCTGCGGGCCACCATGCCATCCTCCATCGAAATTATGCGATAATGGCCTGTTGCTTCATGAAGTGACTGGCGTGCGTCAACGGCTTTTCAGCCAAAATTCTAAGGCGGCGGGTCATGCGGTGGGGAACCGCAAGTGCGGCAGCCACGATCGTCGCCCATACACTATCCTCCGAACAAATCTCCTGATTTGGATCGTTCATCGAGGAGATCATAGAAGGTTTCCATGTGCTTTATGAAGCCCTCTTCAGTAACTCTGTAGCGAAAATCAAAGGTTTCTGCTCTGAATTTTCGTATCCCGGACAGTTCCGGGTACTCTGCCAATATTAAGAAATGCGGGGCTTGCCTCTCAGTCGCGGCAATGGCGTTAATGATCGCATGCCTCTGTTGCTGCTTGAGTGGAGGTGACTTATAGGGATAAATGAAGACTTCGAAAATTTCCTGATCTGCCTTGAAGCTAAAATCAGGTGAAATGTCGACTTCATGTTTTCCGAAGGCAATAGTCCGTCGCTCACGTTCGATGAAATTTGCCTTCCCAATTGGAATATATCCGCAGATTCCGTCGAAGATTCCTAGTTTTGCAGCGGCTTCCCCAGGCCCATCCAAGGCCGCAATCGTGTCGCGCGCCTTATCTGCGGGGTATCCTTTCAGGATCATAATCAGGACATGATAGAGATCCTCGTAGTTCCAAACGCCGCCGCGATGAGCATCATATGCGGCGATTTTTTCTTTTAGTCTTTGCCGCTCTGAGGATGTTCCCGAAGGCCCATGTGCGCCGGGATTATATTCGCCTAACCCTCTGAGAAATTCGGTCTTGGACGTTCGTCGCACGCGCGCCTCGGATGCAGGATGAAATACAGATTTGAAGTCAAAACGACCCTTGGCATTGCGTCAAGACGTGACATTGCCAAGATCATCGAATCTCCGCTATCTGGCGCGAAATCTGTATGCCCACCTGCTCAGGTGCGGATGTGCTGATTGTTTGCTACGAGCTTTGCGCGCTCGGCAATCGCCGCGCAACGTCCGATGAGTTCGTCGAAGCGCTCAGCGTCTTCAAGCAGGAGACCGTCGTCGACCATATGCGCGTAGTCGGCCGCGAGCGCGGTGCGAGCCTCTCCGTTTGGAGCCAGTTGCAGATTGCCGTGAACCGCGGCTTCATAGTCCACGGGTGTTCCGTCTGCGGTCTTCTCCGGAAAGAACATGCGCTTGTGCCGCGCCACTGCTGAGGCGAGGTCGCGGTCGGAAATAGCCACATCCGCGATGCCTGCGTCGTCGAGGCGTACCAGGTCATGCCAATGGCGCGCGAAGCGCTCCCCGCGGAGCCGTCCCTGGACGCAGAAGACATGGATCGCCGTGGCCTTCTCCCAAAATGTCCGCTCGGCATGCATCACGCGCGGTGTCGCGGTCGGAAAACTCACGCCCTCGATCAGCCCGTTCGCGTCGCAGGCGACGTCACGCAGGCTCGCCGGTTCGCCCGTCGACCTCGCGCCGAATTCCAGCATGACGCTGGGGGCGACATAGCCTGAGCCAGAAGAGGCGGCCTCGTAATCGATGAAAAGCTTGTCGCCATCTGCCCGTGTCGAGGCTGATAGCCGTTGCGCTGCAATGGCGTCCTGGATCAAGGGCTGCGTCGTTTCGACGACCCATTTCGGCAATCGATCCCGGACAGCTTTCGACCAGCGCTTTTCCTCACTGCGTGTGGTTGGCAGGGCTTCGGCGCGTTCGCCTACCAGATCAGGCGCGATTGCCCGAATGTCATAGGTCAGATCAACATCTTCAGAGAAGCGCTGGATCACCCCATCGGCTTTGGAAAGGGATGTTCCGCCCTTGAAAACGAGGTGCTCACCAAGCTCGGAACTGAAGAGGGTCTGAAGAGCCCAGACAACCCAGACGTCCTTTTCGAGCAGGTGCGCGGGCCGCCCGGAGCGATCTGCAGCTACGGCCAGGGCCTCCTTGCGGTCTGCAGAAGACAACGACACGAAGGGCTCAGGCATGCGCCTCCTTTACGACACTGCGTGCAAGCCAGGTCGGGAACTGCGGTGCTGCGGTTACCAATTCGTCAAACGCCGCTGCGGGCAGTTTCTGCTTCAGCGATCTAAGAGCTGTCTCTGCCTGTTCCGGCCCGAGCCAGGCCAGGGCGCGAACGGCACTGCCAGCCGGCCTCTTCCCCAGGGCAAGCTGCCATCGGGGGGCGTGGCGCAGTTCCACGAGTTGTTTGCCCAATGAGAGCGTGCGGCTGCGACCCGAGGTCAGGTACACGGATCGAACAGGCACTTGCGTGGTCAGGCCGAGTGCATTCGCTTCGGCGGCGCCGGTTGGTACGATGACTTCGCCGCGTTGCGCCGCGAGAGCCTCGACGGCCTGTTCTACGGACGGTGCGCGCGTTCCAAACCGGCTTTTGATCGGTCGCAGGTAAACCCCGCGCCCGGCACGGATCAACTGGCCGCGCTCGGCAAGGCGCGACAAGGCCTGGTCCACACCGGCACGGCTGCCGAGGTGCAGCAGGCCCTTTGCGGCTAGTGGCGCTCCTTCCGGAAGCCCCTCTGCATGAGTCAATATCTGTTCGGCAAGGCGCTGCATGATCGTTCTCCTGTCAGAAATATACGTAGATTTCTGACAGAATTCAATCCGTGCTGTCGAACGTGGTGAGGAGGGTGGTTGCTTCGTGCCATGGGTAGGTAGCAGGCTGGCCTTCGGCGATTTTGAGAGGGGAACACGCTTACCGAAGGCCCTGCAGTTGCAGGCATTCCTTGACGGCTGCAGCCCGCCTCTTGTCCAGGTACTCGGCCAGATCGTCGATATGGACGCCTTTGGCGCATTTCTGCGACGCTTCCATGCGGACGAGAGGAAGGGCGATGGAACCAGCCGAGACTTTGCGGATGAACTTGTCGGTACTCAGACCGAAAAAATCCCTGGCGACATCCTCAGCGGGAATGATCGGTCGCCCGGAATACATCGCTATCAAGAGAAACGCCGTGTTCATGATCCCGGAATGAAACACGATCGCATAGATGGGAGAAGGGCGCGCAGCCGGTTGTCGGGGAGACGGATAGCATAGAGCGCAAATCGGACGGGAGCGTTGGATCGGGGAGATTATCTGAAGCGTGTGAAGGGGTAGGGAACCCGTGCCTGACTAAGTCGCTCGGGAGCCTCGACGCCAAGCAACGCTACTGGGAAGGGCGCGACATCAGTGCACCATTTGCGGTGCAGACAGCCCGATATCCGCTGGAGGCGCTACCACTCTGACGATGCCGGCAGGAGGAGGGTCATCCAGGCTCGCGGCACCGCCTTGAGGGCAGAGACCTCTGCGCTCACCGACCAGAAGGCTTTGGCTTGGGCTGATGCAGGCGTCGGCTGGTGTTCTTGCGGAAGGTGTTGCGCAGATCCCTGTTGATCAGGTCGATGTCGAACCAGTCCGGATCGAAATGCCCGCCGGCCCAGCGAAGGTTGGGGCTGTGGTCCTCGTGGTTCGGATCGCGGATGGTCTCGAGGAAATCGGCATAGGACCAGGGGCCGCCGACGTCCTCGGGCGGCCGGGCATGGGCCCCTTCGGTGCATTCTGCGTGGCGGGGCAGGGGATCGAGGGATAGCCACTCCTCGATCCGGATCACATGGGTCCAGTCATCGCCAAAGTCGTAGAGGTAAGTGAAGGTCAGATCCTGGCCGGAGAAATCCGCCAGCCTGACCCCGGTGTAGTCGAAGATCTGCGGTCCGCCGAAACCATCCTCAAGCTGATCGAGGTCGCCATAGCGCAGCCCGCCGATCCGGAACTCATGCAGATGGCTGTCGGTCCAGCTGAACGAGGCCTGCAGCACCAGATGCAGTTTGTCGAGCGTCCAGTCCGCCGGTAAGACAAGTCGCCGCCAGATCGGCGGGTCAATCTCCGCCAGAGAGACATGCAGGCGGACGGCATTCGCGGGCTGATACAAACCTGCTCCTCCTGATCAGATCGCAAAATCCTCGAGCGATTTTCCCGCAGCCAGCGCTTCGGCGATCCATGCCGGTTTGCGCCCGCGGCCCGACCAGGTGATCTCGGCGTTTTCCGGGTGGCGGTACTTGGGCGCAGACGCCGCGCGTTTCCGGGTGGGAGCGGCTTCCGCAAGCTCGTCGAAGCTGAAACCGAGTTCGCGGGCCAAATCGTCAACCTTGGCGCGGGCTTCGGCCTTGCGACGGTCCTCGAAACTGGCAATGGCCTTTGCGACATTCTTTTGCAACTGCTTCAGCTCGGGGAGCGACAAAGCGTTAAGATCGATATCCGTCATTTGGTCCTCTTTTATTGCCCGTTGGCTTTGAGCCCGAACTCTCGGGAAGGAAGGCGTCTGGCGCTGGAAAGCAGGCACCGCGATTGCGTGTCAGATAAGCGCAGATATCATGGGGATTACAACACGTCGGGGATTGGGGGCTCGCGAGTGGTGGCTTTTGCCGTTTCACGCCTGCCTCGGCTGAATACGAGGGGAGAGTCTGAAAAACCTCGCGCCTTGGCCGGGTTGAGGTAGACTGGGCGAGACGAAGAAGGATGCCCACCGATGCCCAAGCAACCTGCGTTTCCCGGTCTCCGCCACGCGATGAAGAAGAAGCAGACCCGGCGTGAGAAGTTTCTCGCGGAGATGGACGCGGTGGTGCCTTGGATGCGTCTGCTGGCGCTGATCGAGCCTCATTATCCGAAGGTCGGGCCGAAGGGCGGTCGGCCGCCGATGCCACTGGAGACGATGCTGCGGGTGTATTTCCTGCAGCAATGGTATGCGCTGAGCGATCCCATGGCTGAGGAGATGCTCTACGACAGCGAGTCCATGCGCCGGTTCGCAGGCATCGAACTCGGTGATGATCGTGTCCCGGATGAGACGACGATCCTGAACTTCAGACACCTGCTGGAGAAGCACGCGCTGACGGAGCGTTTGTTCGTTGAAGTGAACAAACATCTGGCCGATCAGGGCATCACGCTGCGCTCGGGCACACTGGTCGATGCGACGATCATCGACGCGCCGTCCTCGACCAAGAACGAAGCCGGGGCGCGCGATCCGGAGATGTCGTCAACGAAGAAGGGCAATGACTGGTTCTTCGGGATGAAGGCGCACGTTGGCGTCGATGCCGAGAGCGGCATCGTGCATAGCCTCGAGACCACCACGGCGAAGGTGCATGACAGCCAGGTCTGGGATGAGCTCCTCCATGGCGAGGAGACGTCGGTGTGGGCGGACAAGGGCTATGTCAGCGCTGCGCGCGAGGCCCATTTCTCCGGCCCGGACAAGTTCTGGGGCGTCATGCGGAAGGCGCCGAAGGGCGCTGCGCTGGACCCCATCGACGAGCACATCAATCGGATTATCGCGATGGTGCGGGCGCGGGTGGAGCATCCATTCCGCGTGCTCAAGCGCCAATTCGGGTATCTGAAGACCCGCTACCGTGGCCTCGCGAAGAACCGCGCGCAACTCTTCACGCTGTTCGCCCTCGGCAACCTGTTCCTCGTACGAAGAAAGCTGATGCCATGAGCCGGACTCTGTCCGAGGACCCCGTTTCGGGGCCTCAACAATGCCAAATCCGGCGAAATCAAATGCGCCTCGGGCTCACGCACCGATTTCACAGCCCGGATGGCCGGATGTCGGCGAAGCCGAAGCCGTAGTTCAGACCTTCCGAGGATTGTCTGGGGAAAGCCTTCCCCCTGGTCGGCACTGGCGTTGCCGACGCACCCCCATCAGCGGGGAGACCCCGCAACGCCCCCTGAGAGTGAGAGTGCGGGCGGGTTTTCCGTGACGGGTTGAGGGCTGGAGGAGAGGCCTCCGGCGCCCGTCGCGGAGATCATCCCGATGACCGGAGAGCATCGCACGGCCCGCAAGAGCGGTCCGCGAACGACCCTTTATGACGACATCACCGACAAGATCATCGCCGAGCTGGAGGAAGGCCGGCTGCCCTGGGTCCAGCCTTGGGGAACGGCGGCGGTGCAGGCGCCGCTCGCCATGCCGCGCAACGTCAGCACGGGGCGGCAGTATTCCGGGATCAATGTCCTGATCCTCTGGGGCGCCGTCATCCAGCAGGGCTATCCAACCCAGCA
Organism: Salipiger mucosus DSM 16094; assembly: GCF_000442255.1. GTDB lineage: Bacteria > Pseudomonadota > Alphaproteobacteria > Rhodobacterales > Rhodobacteraceae > Salipiger > Salipiger mucosus. Next base: position 311,183 of record NZ_KE557277.1, read on the forward strand.
CTGGCTGACCTTCCGCCAGGCGCTCTCGCTTGGCGGCAATGTCCGCAAGGGCGAGCGGGGCACGACCGTCGTCTATGCCGACCGTTTCACGCCTGAAGACGAGAAGCGCCGCGCCCGGGAGACCGGGGAGGACGCAAACAGAATCCCGTTCCTGAAGCGCTTTACCGTGTTCAACGCGGCGCAATGCGAGGGTCTGCCCGAAGACATCGCCATCGAGGCACCGCCACCGCCGCCCGGCCTGATCGAGCCGCGGGTCGAAGCGCTGATCGCGGCGACCGGTATCGACTTCCGGATCGGCGGCAATCGCGCCTTCTACGTCCCCGCGCTCGATTATGTGCAGGTGCCACCTCCGCAGGCTTATTTTGAGCCGATCAACTGGCACCGCACGGCGCTGCACGAGATGGGGCATGCCACGGGGCACAGCTCCCGTCTGGCTCGGGATTTCTCGGGCAGTTTCGGAACGAGGAAATACGCCTTCGAAGAACTGATCGCCGAGATTTCGAGCGCGTTCTGTTGCGCCTCGCTCGGGATTATCCCGACCGTGCGCCACGCCGATTATATCGGCGCGTGGCAGGAGGTGATGCGCGAGGATTCCCGCGCCATCGTGCGCGCAGCCTCGCAGGCCAGCAAGGCGGCCGACTGGCTGCTGGCCCATCTGCCCGACGACAGCACCGATGTTGAGCGACAGACCTCGACGGAAGGGAGGGCTGCGGCATGATCCTCCTGACGGCGTCACAACGCGCGCAGCTTTTGGCCAATGGTCGCCAGGCTGATACCGACCACATCCCCGTCGTGAAATTCTTCAATCCCTTCGGCGCCGGTGTCTGGCTCGCCACCGAACTCGACGAAGACGGCGACATCATGTTTGGCCTAGCCGATATCGGCTACCCCGAGCTTGGCTCCTGGAGCCTCAACGAACTGCGCTCGATCCGGCTGCCCTTCGGCATGAGGATCGAGCGCGATCTGCTGTTCACGGGGGACTTCCCGATCTCGGTCTGGGCCGAGGCCGCCCGCGAAACCGGCAGCATTCGCGATGCCGAGCGCCTGCTTTATCGCTCGGGCCGCCTGCCAGGCGGGACACGCCCCGATACGGAGCCCACGAGTTCCTGAGGTTCAAGTTCCACGCTCTGCAGCTTCCGCGCCGCTCTCTTCGAGGGAAGAGGGCGGCGCTTCTCCCCGTGACGCGGTGAAAGTTCGGCGCCCAGCCGACTGCCCGTTGGAGAACAGGACCATGACACGCACCATGAGAAAGCCCGCCATTGACCCGCAGCCGCTCCGGTTCTCCGCCCAGGAGCAGGCCGTGGTCTACGAGGCCCGGCAGATCCTGCTGCGCCACCTCAACCAGAACCCTGTCCTGTCGTCCTGGCAGGCGGTGCTCGACTATTGCGCCCTCACCATCAGGGGCGATGTGGAGCGCTTCCATGTCCTCTATCTCGACCGCAGGAACCGGCTGATCTGCGACGAATGCCTCGCCACCGGCACGGTCGATCATGTCCCGGTCTATCCTCGGGAGGTGCTGCGGCGCTGCCTGGCGCTCAATGCCTCGGCGCTGATCATCGTCCACAATCATCCGGCCGACGATCCCGAGCCCTCGGCGGCCGACCTCGCGATGACGAAAGAAATCCGGAATGCCTGTGCGTCCCTGGGGGTGATGCTGCACGACCACATCATCACCGGTGCTGGCCGGGAGACCAGCCTGCGTGCCCGTGGCGAACTCTGATGGGTATGCGCGTTCATCCGCGGCTCGGCCATGAGAGGTAAAGGAGGGTGGGGGTTTCGTGACGGGCTGGTTGCCGGAGAGAGAGGCTCCCCGGCGTCCGTCATGGAGACCCTGACATGGCCACTGCCAGGCAAAAGATCACCCTGTCGTCCTCGCGCGACATCCCCTTCAACAAGCTGGTGCTCAGCCAGTCCAACGTCCGGCAGGTGAAAACCGGCATCTCGGTCGAGGAATTGGCCGAGTCCATCGCCCGCCGCGGGCTGATCCAGTCCCTGCATGTCCGGCCCGAGCTCGACGCCGAGGGGCAGGAAACCGGCTTCTTCGAGGTGCCGGCTGGCGGCCGCCGCTATCGTGCGCTGGAACTGCTGGTCAAGCAGAAGCGCCTCAACAAGACCACGCCGGTGCCCTGTATCGTCTCCGAAGCCGGCGACAACATCTTGATCGACGAGGTCTCGCTCGCCGAGAATATCGAGCGCGCGCCGCTGCACCCGCTCGACCAGCTCCGTGCCTTCCAGGTTCTGCGCGAGAAGGGCATGAGCGAGGAGGAAATCGCCGCCGCCTTTTTTGTGGATGCCAAGGTGGTGAAACAGCGTCTGCGCCTGGTCTCGGTCTCGCCGGCGCTGCTCGAGACCTATGCCGAGGATGGTATGACGCTGGAACAGCTCATGGCCTTCACCGTCTCTGATGACCACGCCCGCCAAGAACAGGTCTGGGAGGCGATCAAGGATGGCTGGCAGAAGGAGCCATACACCATTCGTCGCATGCTGACCGAGACCACGGTGCGCGCTTCCGACAAGCGGGCGCTCTTCGTCGGCATCGAGGCCTACGAGGCGGCGGGCGGCTATGTTCTGCGCGATCTCTTCCAGCAGGACGATGGCGGTTGGCTCCAGGACCCGGTGCTGCTCGACTGGCTGGCCGGCGAGAAGCTGAAATCCGAAGCAGAGACCATCGCCGCCGAAGGCTGGAAATGGATCGAGGTCGCGGTGGATTTCCCCTACGGCCATACCAGTGGCATGCGCCGCCTGGCCGGCACCACCATCGACCTGACCGACGAGGAGCGTGCCGAGCGTGAGAAGCTGCGGGACGAACTTGACGCGTTGGAGGCGCAGTATGCCGAAGCCGACGAACTGCCCGACGAGGTGGACGTGCGGCTCGGCGAGATCGAGGAGGCGCTGGAGGCCTTCGAGGCCCGGCCGATGCGCTATGATGCCGACCAGATGGCTCGCGCCGGTGTCTACGTCAGCATCCGCCACGACGGCCAGCTTACCGTCGAACGCGGCTATGTCCGTCCCGAAGATGAGAGGGCGACGGAGCCCGCGGGCGCGGATGTCGACGGGGTAACGCCGGAGGGCGGAGAGACCGGTGGCGTCCAGCGCGCCGTCATCACCATGGGCGGCGCATCCGGCGGTTCGGAAGACAGGGAGGAGTATGAGGTCGAGACCATCCGGCCGCTGCCTGATCGCCTCATCAGCGAGTTGACTGCGCATCGCACGCTCGCCCTGCGCGATGCGGTTGCGATGAACCCGCACGTCGCCATGACGGCGTTGCTGCATCGTCTCGTCACGGACTGCTTCCTGCCGCACTCCACCAGGGGCTGCCTAGAGGCCCATGTCCGGGAGGTTCATTTCCCGGCGCAGGCCGACGACCTGGCCGAAAGCGCCTCGGCGAAGTCCATTCAGGACCGGCACGAACGCTGGGGCGATCATATTCCCGCCGACGATATGGCGCTCTGGGACTGGCTGACCGAGCAGGACGATGACACCCGGATGGAGTTGCTCGCCCATTGCATCAGCTTCGGCGTCAACGCGTTGCACGAGAAGCCCAACCCCTATGGCGGCATGGGCGTCAGCCAGCACGGGCTCGATGTGCGCCTGTCCCAGGCCGACCGGCTGGCGCGGGCAACGGGCCTCGACATGGTGGCGGTGGGCTGGCGGCCGACCGTCGGCAACTATCTCGGCCGCGTGACCAAGCCGCGGATCATCGAGGCGGTGCGCGAAGGCGCCGGCGAACGGGCGGCGCAGCTCATCGACCATCTGAAGAAGGGCGATATGGCCAAGGAGGCCGAGCGCCTGCTGGCTGAAACCGGCTGGCTTCCGGAGCCGCTGCGCATGGTCGATCGCGATGCCGATATCGCTATGGACGCCGGGGTCGACACCGAGGCGGATGATCTGCCTGAATTCCTTGCCGGCGATGGCGAGGATGAAGACGCCACGGAGGACGAGGAGCAGTCCATGGTCGCCGCCGAATGATGCTCAGGCGGGGTGGCCTTTGCTGCCCCGCCACATCCCTTCCGTTTCCGCAACTTGCCCGGTCCCCGTGATCGGGCTTTTTCTTTGGAGAACCCGATGCCCGCAATGATCGATATCGACCGGATATTCCGTGAGAACCGCGCCGGTCCGCCATCCGAACGCACGCTGCCTTGGGAGGAAACCCGCGATGGCATCACTGTGGTCGTGGAGCCGAAGCCACATTGGGCGGATGACATGCGCGCCTTTCGTCTCGAAGCCCGCGAATATTGCCGCTACGCCGATTGGACCGCGAACGGCGGTCATGCCCGGTTCTACGGTCATATCGATACCAGCGGCGATGAGGTGATGATGAGAGCGCGCGCGATGATCGCCCGCGAGATTGCCGATGGACTCTGGGGCTGAAGGCCCGTCCACGTCTTACGATAGTCGCCACCGTTTTCCTGTCATGGGCCTCCATGGTTCCAGTTCCAGCATCACCACGGTGCCGGTCATTATGTTCGGCATCGGTGTCCGCCCCCGTCCTCGAACACGCTCCTGATGCCAGCGCGACGGCAAGGCTGGCCGGGCGAAGCATCTGCAATGGGGGAATCGGGCGCCTGTCGGATGCAAGACACCACCCCCGCTTCCATTCGCTAACCTTGGTCTGATCCGTCTCTTTGACATTCAACCCCGGAGGGGTCGGCTTACGCATACGTGCCGCCCTCGGAGATTCGGAAAAAGTCCGAACGCCCGAGGGTGAGTGCAGATCCGGTCAGACACGTCGGGCGCCTGTCGCGCGGGGGATGGTCCCCCGCCTCCAGAGACAGGAGCCAATCCCGATGTCCTATGCAGATGCCACCGCCTTCGCCGCCAGCCTCGCCACCTCGCTGATGGTCGTAATCGTCGTGTTCCAGGCCGGGGACGGAACCCACGGTGCCATGCCGGCCGACGAATTCGACGGCGATGAGGACATGGTGAAGCTGGAACTGGATCCATGGGAGTAAGGCGCGAAAGCGCCTCACCCCAAACGGCCCGAGCGCGGAGACCCGCGCTTCGGTCCTTCAGTGCCTCTCTATGGTCCCCCATCGTCGGCAGCGGAACCGGGAACAAGCCCGGTCAGAGAGGAAGAGTGCGGGCCTTTCGGCAGTGACGGGTTGAGGGCTGGAGAGAGAGGCTCTCCGGCGCCCGTCATGGAGTGATCCCGATGACCTTTGCCCGTTCCGAAACCTTCCGCTCCATCGGCCAGATTCTGGCGGCCGATGTTCTGCCCGCGCTTTTTCGGTCGCAAAAGCTGCCGCTGCGCATCTCTTGCCTCGGCGTCGCCAGCTATGACGCCAGTGACGCGGCGAATAGCTTTGATCGCGTGATCCCGCTTGGGGAATGCCCGTCACCGGAGGAGGCCATCGAGGCCGCAGCCTTGCGCGTGTCGCGCGGTGATATTTGCACGGGGCCGAATAGCTTTCCGTATTTCCAGCCGCGCATCATGCTCATTCAGGACCGCGATCAGCGCCTGGTCCTCGCCGGCGCAATCCGCGGCGGCATTATCCTCTGGCAACAGCCGGTCGCATCCGATGCCGAGGCACGCAGGATCGTGACCAAGGCCAGCCGACTGCGCGGCATGGCATTCCGAGCCTTGGAGCCCGGTGATGCGAGACGGCTGCGTTACCGCGCCGCTGCGCTGGAGGCACGGTTGGTCGATCCCTTCTGGCGCGAGATCGCGGCCGATCTGCTCCGCCTGACGCAGGCCGCCTGAGTTTCACCCTTTCCATCCCATTTGGCTCGGTTCCACGCCGGGCCATGTCATGCCCGGAGACCATCATGGCCGACTATTTCACCCATTTCTCCTGCCTGCTCGATGTGGGCACCCCCGAGCAGGCCGCCCGCGCGCTCGATCTCTACAATGCGCTCTCGGATGAGAATGCCGCTGGGGATCCGCCTTCGGACGGGGTTCTGCTTTCCATTCAACCCGAGCATGGCGGAACCCAGCTCTGGATGCGCGATGATGGCACCGGCGATCCTGAGCATGTCATCCAATTCGTCAAACGCTGCGCGAAGGAGTTCGGTCTGACGGGTCTATGGGGGATGCAATACGCCAATACCTGCTCGAAGCCGCGTGTGGACGGGTTCGGCGGCGGGGCGCACGTCCTCGATCTCGCTAACGGCGAGACGGTGGACTGGATCAATACCGATGGTTGGCTTTCCATCGTTCTGGAGGGAGGCAATCCCTATGAGTGAGGTTATCGAGATCACTGTCTATCACCTCGAAGAACTTTCCGATGCAGCCAGGGACAAAGCCCGCGCCTGGTATCGCGAAGGTGGCTTCGACGATGACTGGTACGATGCCGTCTATGAGGATTTCCAGCGCGTCGCCGAAATCCTCGGGCTGAACCTCAAGACCCGCACCGTCCGGTTGATGGGCGGTGGCACGCGGCAGGAACCCTGCATCTGGTTCCGGGGCTTTTCCTCTCAGGGGGACGGTGCCTGCTTTGAATCGTGGTATTCCCACCAGAAACACGCTCCGCGCCGGATCAGGGAATACGCCCCCCAGGACACCGCGCTTCACCGCATCGCCGACGCCCTTCAGGCGATCCAGCGGCGCAATTTCTACCAGCTTCGCGCAGAGGCCGGCCATCGCGGCCATTATTGTCACGAATATTGCATGGGGATCTCGGTCGAGCGCGACAGCCCGTCGTATCAGGGCATGACCGCCGATGCCGAGGACATCATGATTGAGGCGCTGCGCGATCTCGCCCGCTGGCTCTATCGCCAGCTCGAGCGCGAGTTTGACTATCTGTCGTCGGATGACGTCGTCGATGAGACCATCGTCGCCGACGGTTACACCTTCACTAAAGCCGGCCAACGGTTTGGGTGAGGAGGTTCGGCCTCAGAACTCCTCCCGCAACTCCGCATAGATAGCTTCGATCCGGTCGGCCTCCTCGTCGGTCAGAGCGGCGAATTCTCTCGCTCTGGCGCGTCCGGAGAGTCTGCCACCGTTCTGGTGCAGGAAACGAAACAGCAGGTCGAGCACGCGGTCGGGCATGTCGATCAGGCCCGAGACGCGGGACTTGAACCCGTCATAGGCACGCAGGAACCGGGTCTCTGCAGGCAGGTCATGGTCGATTGTCTGGGCCACGCAGGCGAAGAGGAATTCGGCATGGGGCGTGGCATCGAAGAAGCGATAGAAATCGCCGGTGTCGTTCAGCACCCCGACGTTCCCGCGATCGGTTGGGCGCCAGCTGACATGGGGCAGCAGTCGACGCGAATAGCTCTCGAGCACCTGCCGATAGGCCTCGATCCGTTCGAGGATCACCGCCGACACCGGAAAGACCAGCCCGGGCGGATTGAAGCCGCGTGCAGCAAGCACGTGGTGGATCAGGTAGCGATGAAGGCGCCCGTTGCCATCCTCGAACGGGTGGATATAGACGAAGCCGAAGGCGAGGCCGGCAGCCGCCAGAACAGGATCGAGCCCCGGGGCGATATCGCGGTCGAATGCTTCGAGCCCGGCGATCAGCGCAGGCAGGTCTTCATGCCGGGCGCTGACGTGATCGGGCAGGGGGGCGCCGGTCGCGCGGTCGTGCTCGCCAATGAAGCCGCCCTCCTGCCGCAGGCCCAGATGGACGAAGCGGGCATCGCCGATGACGATGCGTTGGAGGCGTTCCAGCTCTGCCCGGTCGATTGGGTGTCGCCCGGCTTCACCGATGATCTGGCCCCAGCGCCGGATGCGATCCTGGGGCGGGTTCTCGCCTTCGATCTGAAAACTCGACCGTGAATCCTTGAGCAGCAGGAAGGCCGCCGTGCGCGCCAGCAGATCGGCGGGCACCTCGGCCAGCACCGCGCGGGCCTCGGCTGCCAGATCGCGGGCGATGAAGGCTTCGATTGCCGCTGTGCGGAAGATCATCGGGCAGAAATCCGGGGTGCCGGGCAGGTTGTTGCGGACCCGGTGGCGCGGCGAGGGGGCGCCCTCTGCATCCCATTGGAGCTTGGCATCGACCACGGGCGCGTAATTGCCGCGTGTGGCGTCGGGCAGCTCCAATTCCGCGCCGAGGAGCCACTCGTAGAGGAACCAGATCCTGCGCGCGTAACTGCCCGTCGGGGCGGCCTCGACAATGGCCTGGATCGGCTCCGGGCCGGTTGCCTTGAAAAGCCGCTTGAGAACCGCCAGATCCAGCCCCTCGTAACGCAGCGCGAAGGTCAGATGACCGATGAGGCTCGCCTCGGGTTCATGACGGGGCGTGTAGAGGCGCCAGCCGTCGGCCTCGTAGACCTTGTGCCGTGGGCCGATGGCGGAAAGTGTCCGGGGCAGGGGCGTTGCGAGCGCATAGGCATCGATCAGCGCAGCATAGCCCGCAGGTGTGGCCTCCTCGGGGAGCCAGCGCTCGTGAAAAACGGTTACGGCACCTGAAAACGGATTCCTTTGCGCCTGCTCCATGAAATTCAGTTCTTGGTCCCGATGATTGATCTCAAGTCGGTATTTCTCATGAATATCGCTTACAATCAATGAAACCTTGAGAAATCTGATGGTGGGGCGCTGTCGCCGTCAAGTCTGCGAGGCGATGGGGCATGAGGTGCCGAGTCAGAGAGGTACCGGGACGAGTTGAGTCCGGGTGGTCGAGAGAGAGCGCCGTCCGGGTCCTCCCCGTTCCCGCTCTCCGAGGTTCCCCGACATGAATATCTCATCTCCCGTGACCGGTCCGGCCACCCAGCCGGCCCCCGTGATCCTGGCCGCCGCCCATCTCATTCTTCCCCATCTCGAACGCGGTCAACGCGTCGATACTGCGGACCTCCGCAGTGCCATGGAAAGCGCTTTCGGCGCCTCCGACGCCAGCGGCGCGTGGGACTGGAAGCTCGCCTATGAGGCCTGCGAAGTCGCCACGGTTCTGTTCCTGCGCAAATACGGAAAGGCGCTTTTCCGTAAAGCCGCGTCTCCGGCTGCACGGATTTCCGTGTTGGCAAAGATCGCGGCGCTGTTGCCCACGCAGACCCGGCGTTCCGAGGAAAGCCAGAGCTTCCAGCAGTTCAGCACGCCTCTGCCTCTCGGCCTTGCCGCGCTGGCGGCGGCCGCGATCACGCTTGATGACGTAGTGCTGGAACCCTCGGCCGGCACCGGCCTGATGGCTATCCTGGCCCAGACCGCCGGCGGTTCGCTGATCCTCAACGAACTCGCCGAAACCCGCGCCGATCTTCTCTCTTCCCTCTTTCCGGCTTTTCCCGTCACCCGGTTTGACGCCGCCCAGATCGACGATCATCTGACCCCGGAGGCTGTGCCGTCCGTGGTGCTGATGAACCCGCCTTTCTCGGTCATGGCCAATGTCGAAGGGTGGATGGCGGATGCTTCCCTTCGCCATGTTGCCTCGGCGCTGGCCCGTCTTGCTCCGGGCGGTCGGCTGGTGACGATCACCGGCGCTGGCTTTGGCCCCGAAGCTCCGGCCTGGCGGGAGGCTTTCATCCGCTTGCAGGCGCGTGGCCGTGTGGTGTTCAGCGCCGCCGTCGATGGTGCGGTCTTCGCCAGACATGGCACCCGCATCGACACGCGGCTGACGGTGATCGACAAGCTGCCCGCCGACGATCCGCTCCGTTTCCCGGCCTCACCGGGGATCGCCCCCGATGTTGCCACGCTGATCGGATGGATCGAGGCGCATGTCCCGCAGCGTTCGCCGGTATCATTGCCGAAAATCGTGGTGCCCGCTTCGACCGCCACGCCGAAAACCGTGCGAGGCTATCTGTCCCGCGCGACAGCGGCGCGGCCTGCCGCTGCTCCTGCCAACGACCCCGAGGGCGTCGAACTCGCCTATGAGACCGTGGACTGGACGCCACCGGAAGGCGCTCGCCTGTCCGATGCCATCTATGAGGAATATGCACTGCAATCGCTGCGTATTCCCGGCGCCGCGCCGCATCCGACCAAGCTGGTGCAATCCGCTGCCATGGCCTCGGTCGCGCCGCCAAAGCCGTCCTACCGGCCCATGCTGCCGTCCGACATCCGCACCCGTCTGTCGGACGCCCAGCTTGAAACGGTGATCTATGCCGGTGAAGCCCATGCCGATCACCTCGCCGGTGCCTGGGCCGTGGACGAGCAATTCGACAACGTGCGCGCCGCCGCCGAGGATGCCGCCGGTGCTGTCCGCTTCCGCCGGGGTTTCATGCTCGGTGACGGCACCGGCGCCGGCAAGGGCCGTCAGTCGGCCGGGATCATCCTCGACAACTGGCTGCGCGGCCGCCGCAAGGCGATCTGGATCTCCAAATCCGACAAGCTGATCGAGGACGCGCAACGCGACTGGTCGGCGCTCGGCATGGAGAGGCTGCTGGTCACGCCGCTGTCGCGCTTCCCTCAAGGCGCAAAGATCACGCTGTCGGAAGGCATCCTGTTCACCACCTATGCCACGCTGCGCTCCGATGACCGCGGCGAGAAGGTTTCGCGCGTCAAGCAGATCGTCGAATGGTTGGGCAGCGACTTCGATGGTGTCATCATCTTCGACGAGAGCCATGCGATGCAGAATGCCGGTGGCGGCAAGGGAGACCGCGGTGATATCGCCGCCTCGCAGCAGGGACGCGCGGGCCTGCGGCTCCAGCACGCCCTGCCGGACGCGCGCGTGGTCTATGTCTCGGCGACCGGCGCAACCACAGTCCACAACCTCGCCTACGCCCAACGGCTCGGTCTCTGGGGTGGCGAGGATTTCCCGTTTCAGACCCGCGCCGAGTTCGTCGAGGCGATCGAGGCCGGCGGTGTGGCGGCGATGGAGGTTCTGGCTCGCGATTTGCGTTCTCTCGGCCTCTATACCGCGCGCTCGCTTTCCTATGACGGTGTCGAATACGAACTGGTCGAGCACAAGCTCACTGAAGAGCAGCGCCGCATCTATGACGCTTACGCTGCGGCGTTCGCCGTCATTCACAACAATCTCGACGCGGCGATGGAGGCGGCCAATATCACCGGCAGTGAAGGCACGTTGAACCGCCAGGCCAAATCCGCCGCGCGGTCGGCCTTCGAGAGCACCAAGCAGCGCTTCTTCGGCCACCTGCTGACCTCGATGAAGACGCCGACGCTGATCCGCTCGATCGATGCAGATCTGGCGGCGGGCCATGCCGCCGTGATCCAGATCGTCTCCACCGGCGAGGCGCTGATGGAACGGCGGCTGGCGGAGATTCCGACCCAGGAATGGAACGATATTTCCGTCGATGTCACGCCTCGGGAATATGTCGGCTCGTATTTGCTGCATTCCTTCCCGGTGCAGCTCTACGAACCATTCACCGACGGCGAGGGCAGTCTTTCGTCACGGCCGGTGTTCCGGGATGGTCAGCCGGTCGAGAGTCGCGAAGCCGTGGCCCGGCGCGACGAGATGCTCGAACAACTCGGCTCGTTGCCGCCGGTTCCAGGCGCGCTCGACCAGATCGTCCAGCGCTTCGGCACGGATGTGTTGGCGGAGGTCACGGGGCGGTCCCGGCGCATCGTGCGAAAGGGCGAAGGCGCATCGGCCCGCCTGGTCGTCGAGAACCGCGCGCCCTCCGCCAACCTTGCCGAGACTTCGGCCTTCATGGATGACCAGAAGCGCATTCTGGTCTTCTCGGATGCGGGGGGCACCGGGCGCAGCTATCACGCGGACCTTTTGGCGCGGAACCAGCGGCTGCGCGTACATTACCTGCTGGAACCGGGCTGGAAGGCCGATACCGCCATTCAGGGGTTGGGGCGCACCAACCGAACCAATCAGGCGCAGCCGCCACTCTTCCGGCCGATCGCCACGGATGTGAAGGCCGAGAAGCGGTTCCTGAGCACCATCGCTCGCCGTCTGGACACCTTGGGCGCAATCACCCGCGGTCAGCGCCAGACCGGCGGTCAGGGCCTGTTCCGGCCAGAGGACAATCTGGAATCCGCCTATGCCCGCGATGCGCTGCGCCAGCTCTATCTGCTGATCGTGCGCGGCAAGGTCGAGGGCTGCTCGCTCGAACGGTTTGAAACGGCCACCGGCCTGAAGCTGATGGACTCGAACGGCATCAAGGACGATCTGCCGCCGATCACCACTTTCCTAAACCGTCTTCTGGCCCTCACCATCGAGTTGCAGGGCATCCTGTTCTCGGCCTTCGAGCAGCTTCTGCAGGCCCGGATCGACGGGGCGGTTGCATCGGGCACCTATGACATGGGGCTGGAGACGCTGCGCGCAGAGAGTTTCGTCGTCACCAACCGGCAGGTGATCCACACCCATCCGGGCACCGGGGCGGAAACCCGGCTCCTGACCCTGACAGCGCGCAAACGCAATCAGCCGATCTCGCTCGATGCAGCCCTGGCGGAACTGGATGATCCCCGCGCAAGATTGCTCATCAACGAGCGATCCTGTCGCGCCGCGGTGCAGATCCCGACAACCAGCGTGATGCTGGATGACGGCGAGATCGAGCGCCGTGTCCGCCTGATCCGGCCGATGGAAGCGGTGAGCTTCCCCGTGCGGGCGATGGAAGAGACCCATTGGCTCCAGGTTGACAGGGCCGACTTCGCCACGACCTGGAGGGCGGAACTGGCAGAGGTGCCGGAGTTCACCGACAGCATTCTGCATATGGTGACCGGGCTCCTGCTGCCGATCTGGAAGCGTCTGCCGCAGGAGTCGTCCCGGGTCTACCGGCTTCAGACCGATGAGGGCGAACGCATCATTGGACGCCGGGTTTCGGCCGCATGGGCAGCGAATGCCGCCACCAGTGGGGTTATGACCAGCATCACGCCCGATGAGGCCTATGCTGCGCTGATCGAGGGCCTAACGGTCTTCGATCTCGCCGAAGGGCTGCAACTGCGCCGGTCCCGCGTCATGGCCGCGAGCCGGATCGAACTCACCGGCTTCACCGATACCATGCGCGATCGGCTGCGAACCTATGGTCTCTTCAGCGAGATCATCTCCTGGAAGCTGCGTTTCTTCGTGCCGGTGGACGCATCGGGGCCGGCGATCATCGGCAAACTGCTCGACCGTTTCCCGATCGAGCGCATTTCCGAGCGGGAGGCCGCGTGATGGCACGTCTCAACGCTTCCGCACTGGCGCAGCGTCTCGGCCGAGAGGCCGAGGCGGTGTGCCGCTACTATCTCTCGAACGGGGTCAAGCAGGGCAATTACTGGCAGGTCGGGGATGTACGAAACACACCCGGCCGTTCAATGTTCGTCCGCCTGACCGGGCCAGAGGCTGGTAGAGGTGCGGCTGGAAAATGGACCGATGCCCAGAGCGGCGAGCATGGCGATCTGCTCGACGTGATCGGTGAAAGCCTTGGCCTCGTCGACTTCGCTGATATTGCCGAAGAAGCGCGCCGCTTCCTCAGCCTGCCGCATCCCGAACCGGAGCCAAAGTCCCGCAGGGCCCAAACACCGCCAGTACCATCGGGATCGTCCGAAGCCGCCCGTCGTCTCTGGCGTATGACGCAACCGCTCACCGGCAGTCTCGCAGAGGCATATTTTCGGATACGCGGCATTACGGATTTACGTGGAACCGCGAATCTGCGGTTTCATCCGAACTGCTATTGGCGCCCCGAGGGCGATGGTCCCACCGAAACCTGGCCCGCCATGATCGCCGCCGTCACTGACCTCGACGGCAGGATCACTGGTGCGCATCGCACCTGGATTCAACGTGACGGCTCCGGGAAAGCGCCGGTCTATCCGCCGAGAAAGGCGATGGGAGACCTGCTAGGAAACGCCGTCCGGTTTGGCGGGGCGCAGGATGTCATGGCGGCAGGCGAGGGGATCGAGACCATCCTCTCGCTGCGGCAGGTATTGCCGATCATGCCGATGGTCTCCGCACTCTCGGCCGGACATCTCGCTGCTATCCTGTTCCCGCCGCATCTGCGCAGGCTCTATATCGTCCGCGACAACGATCCGGCAGGTGACGTCGCGCGGGACAGCCTGGTGGACCGGGCCATCGGGGCCGGGATCGAGGCAATCACGCTTTCGCCCATGCTGGGAGATTTCAACGACGATCTCGTCAGCTTCGGCCTGGAGGCGCTTCGGGCGCAGATCCGGGTGCAGATCGCCCCCGAGGACGTCAGCCGTTTCATGCCGCGCGCACCATAGCCAGAGAGGGCCGTGATCGGGGATAACCGATCCCGCCATGGGCAAGGGGTTGCGGCACCTCGGCAAGGGGACCGCGCCTTGGCCTTCTTGAGAGGGCGAGCGGCCCACAAACGCTCCGGCCCGGCAATGGCGGCGCCCGACTGATTTCCGTCGGCGGGGAAACCACCCCACGCGACATGTCGCGTGTGGACCCCGGTCCGCCCGCCTTTACAGCGCGAAACAAATCAGCCGGGCTTTGCCATCAAGGCCCTCGCAAAGAGCTCGGGCTGCCAGACCGGAGCGCCCGTGGGCTTGTCGTCGCCATGAAGGCCGCGACGGTCGCGGTCCAGCCGAAGGACACATCCCATGTATGCCCATGACGAATTCGAACCTGATCACAGCACGTCTCCCACCGGCCATGTCATCGAAGCGCTCGAACTCTATGGCTACCGTCCCGCCGAGGGCGAGGCCGATCCCCGGATCACACCCGAGGACACCGCCATCCAGGGCGCGGTTGCCGACATCTTCGACGCCCTGATCTCCACCATGGCCGACACCAGCCTCGATTTTGACCTCGACGAGCTCCTGTGGTCCACCGTCAACACCTTCCACCGCGCCGTCGAGAGGATCGAACGCAAACTCGATGATAACGAGCAGGCCCAGAAGCGCCTTCAGCGCGAACAGGACGGAAGCGAGGTGAAATCCGTCCAATTGGAGACCCTGATCGGCATCGGCCAGAACCTGATCGAGCGCCGCGACAGCATGGAGACTTTCCGCGACACTGCCGCCGACCTCTATCTGCGCAGCACAGGCACGCCCTGGTCACCGCGCTCCGGATCACGGGTCAACCATCGCCAGATGACCTCGGCCATGATCGACAGCCGTGACTTCATCGCCACAAAGCGTCGGGCTGACAATGAGGTGCTTTTGCCCACCGGGCCGAAGATTGCCTTCTCGGGCGGGGACACCACCGATCACCGGCTGATCTGGGACAGGCTCGATCAGGTCCATGCCAAACACCCCGACATGGTGCTCCTGCACGGTGGATCGCCGAAAGGTGCCGAACGCATCGCGGCCACCTGGGCCGACAATCGCAAGGTGCCGCAGGTCGCCTTCAAACCGGACTGGGCGAAACACGCCAAGGCTGCACCGTTCAAGCGCAACGATCGCATGCTCGACACGATGCCGATCGGGGTCATCGTCTTCCCCGGTACCGGCATTCAGGAAAACCTCGCCGACAAGGCCCGCAAGATGGGTATCCCGGTCTACCGGCTCGCGGAGGGCAGCGCGTGAGCGCTGCACTTAAACGAAAGGGCCGCGTAGCTTACTGCATCCGTTAAGGTGGGCGGGGAGCAGTCGTTCGCTGCGGTCTGTGCGAACTGCGGTGACGGGGGAGCAAACGCATTGGGTGCCCTGACGGCGATCAGACAAACATGATATCAGTTTGGCCCGCAGCCTGCGTCTCGGAGACCGGCGGGATATTCCCTTTCTCGATCAGGAAGCGCCGACTTCCGCGATCGTGTCCGCTTCCAACGCGCGCCGCATGTAGCGGCCGGGAGGCTCACCGACGTGGCGGCTGAAGGCCGTGCTGAACGTGCTCGCCGATCCATAGCCGATCCGATCCGCGATGTCGGCAAGCGACAACGCTCCTTCCCGCAGCAGCGACTTGGCGACGGCCATGCGCCAGGCCAGAAGATAGTCCATCGGCGTCATGCCGACGGTCCTCAGGAACCTATCGAAAAAGGCGGAGCGCGACATTCCGACCTCCCGCGCAAGGCGGTTTGCGGTCCAGTTCCGCTTAAGATCGCCGTGCATCAGACGCAACGCCGTCACAACGCGGTCATCCGACAGCCCTCGCAACAGGCTTGGCCCGGACGTAGTACCGGGCACTGATCGCAGACCCTCGATCAACAGAATTTCAACCAGCCGCTCCAGGATCAACTCCCGCCCGACGTCGTCTCGGCCGGCCTCGTCGCCGACCAGATGCACAAGCTGCGTCAACCGCGCGGTTCCGCGGATGTGAATGACCTGCGGTAGCAGCTTCACGAGCAGGTCAGCGTCCGGGGAAGCAAAGGAGAAGTAGCCGCCGAACTGACGCATATCGGCGGGTACGCCTTTCCTGCCGTGGCGCACCTCCTGCCCGGACGGATGCAGGTCCCCGGGGGTGGCCCGGCGTCCGGTCGCGTCGGGCGACGACATGGTGAAGGCTGGGGTCGCGGGCAGAAGAACGAAATCGCCTTCCTCCAGCAGGATCGGCGCTTCCCCCTCCACTGCGAGCAGGCAACGTCCAAGCGTCACCGCGCAGAAGCCGGGATGGCGCATGGGCGGGTAGCGGACGGCCCATTCCCCCGCTCCGGAAATCCCTTTTGAGAATACGGCCTTCGGCCGCAAGAGGCGGATGATCTGCTCAAGAGGATCGGCCATTCTGGACCTTCGCAAACTAAAATTGGACTTTGAGTCGATGATTGTCCGGATTCTGTCCGCTATCTCAGTCTCGTCAATACAAAACACAGGAGACTGACATGAAGACCGTCCTCATCACCGGTTGCTCCTCGGGCTACGGGCTTGCAACAGCGCGCCACTTCCATGCCAAAGGCTGGACCGTCATCGCCACCATGCGTTCACCCCGCGAAGGGCTGTTCGCGCCATCCGATCGGCTCCGGATTCTCTCGCTGGATGTGACCGACCCCGATAGTATCCGGGCAGCGATCGAGGCCGCCGGTCCGATTGATGCCTTGGTCAACAACGCCGGAATCGGGGTCGTGGGGGCCTTCGAGGCAACGCCGATGGCGCATGTCCGAAAAGTGTTCGAGACGAATACGTTCGGCACAATGGCCATGGTTCAGGCGGCAATCCCGGGGATGCGGTCACGCGGATCGGGCGTGATTGTGAACGTCACCTCCAGCGTGACATTGGCCCCGATGCCCCTCGCTGCGGCCTATACGGCAAGCAAGCAGGCCATCGAGGGATTTTCCGGATCGCTCGCACACGAACTCGGAGCTTTCGGCGTCCGCGCCAAGCTGGTTGAGCCCGGCTACGCCCCGACCACGCGTTTCGCCGAGAACACCGACATCGATGTCGCGGATTTGATTCCTGAAGCCTATGCCGACTTCGCGGCGCCGATCTTCGCGGACTTCGCGACACCGGCCCTGACCACTTCGGAAAGCGATGTCGCCGAAGCGGTCTGGCTTGCGGCTCAGGACAAGACGGACCGCTTGCGCTTTCCGGCCGGCCCCGACGCGGTGGCCTTGGCGCAGGCAAGTTGACGCGAGCTGCGCCGTTACTTCATGGACAAACGGTGAAAGCCGTCATTCGCAGGGCAACCGGCGAATGACGGCTCTGGGCCGCTCGAGCCAGCGCAAGACGTCGCTGCGTGGGAATCGTCGCCGCGCCGCCGCAGGTCGGCTTCGAGCCCATTAAGGACCTCGCAATCTAAATGCGGATGATGCTCAGATCTCCTGACGCAAAAGGTCGAGGAAAAGCGTAACGGCCGGAGGCGGATGGCGTCGGCTCGAGTAGTAGGCGTGATAGCCGGGGAACCGTGGCGACCAGTTTCCGAGAGTCTCGACAAGCTGGCCGTCCTGGAGAAACGGAGCTGCCAGATCCTCCAGCATGTAGGCCAGTCCCATCCCCGCACAGGCCGCCGCGACAAGCGCGTCGCCATCGTTGACGATGATCGGCGATGTGATCTTCACCGTCTCGGTGCGGCCATCCTTTTCGAAGGTCCAGGGTGACAGGATGCCGCCCGCGTTCCGGAAACCGATGCAGCGATGCCGGGCCAGATCGCGCGGCCTATCCGGAGCTACGCAGGCGTCAAGATACCCGGGCGCGCCGACGACGACAGAGCGAAGCGATAGCCCAATGGGGACAGAAATCATGTCGAGTTCCAGATTGTCGCGCATCCGAATCCCGACATCGAACCGCTCTTTGACAATATCGACGTATCGGTCTTCGACGCTCAGCTCACCCTCGATATAAGGATGCGCGGCAAGCAACTTGGAGAAGGCCGGCCATACGAGCGTATCCGCCGCGTGTTTGCCGCAGGTCACCCTGAGTTGCCCGCCCGGCTCCTCGCGCAGCCGTTCGAGATCCGCGAGCTTTGCATTAAGCTCCGCGACGTTCGGGGCAAGGGTGGCCAGCAGTTGCTCGCCCGCTGCGGTCGGGGTCAGGCTACGCGTGGAGCGTGACAACAACCTTATTCCCAGTTCCGCTTCAAGCCGCTTCACCGTTTGGCTGACGGCAGACTGGGTCACCCCGAGGCTATGCGCCGCCGCGGTGAAACTTTGCGTCTCTGCCACGCGGCTGAAGGTGATCAGGTCGGAGAATCTGCGAGGGTCCATTCATTAGTTGAGCTACTGATCGCGACAATTTTCAAGCCTCTAATCGGCAAACACGAAGATCCCCTAATATGAGAGGCGACAAACGAAAGGACTGACAGGATGACTGACAAGGTGTGGTTCATCACCGGCGCCGCCAAGGGGCTGGGGTATCTCATCGCGCGGGATGCATTACGCGCAGGCGACAAGGTCGTGGCGACCAGCCGGACCGTCGACGGGCTGGCCGACCGTCTCGCCGTGTCCAACGACAGGTTGCTCGTCTTGCCCCTCGACGTGACAGATGCGGATGCCGTCGCGAAGGCCCATGTCTCGGCCATCAATGCCTTTGGACAGATCGACGTACTGGTAAACAATGCCGGTCGCGCGCAACTTGGCTTTTTCGAGACGATCCGCGACGACGAAGTGCGCCGGCAGTTCGAGATCAACGTCTTCGGGGCGATGAACGTGGCCCGCGCCGTGCTGCCGACGATGCGCAGCCGGCGTTCTGGTCTGGTGGTTACGATCTCGTCGGTAAATGGCCTGGTCGCCAACCCGGGTGGATCGATCTACTCGGCCTCCAAGTTTGCCCTCGAGGGCTGGATGGAGGGCCTTTCCGAGGAGGTCGCGCCACTCGGCATTCGATCCCTGATCATCGATCCGGGCATGATGCGTACGAACTTCCTGGACCCCTCCACCGCGCGACAGGGGGACCTGGAGATCGAAGACTATGCCGAGGCGGCTTCCGCATTCCGCGGCTTCATTTCCCAGGCAAACGGCGCGCAGGACAATGACCCTGAAGAGCTTGCCGCGCTGATCGTCAAGGAAGCATCGTCTGATGAGCCCGCCCGGCGGCTGCTGTTCGGCGCGGACGCCCATGAATGGGCAGACACCAAATGCCGCCAATTGGCCGATGAAATCGACGCTTCGAACGCGCGCACTTGATCTGACATTAGGGTAGCCTAGTCCGCGTTGCGGTCATCTGGGCGTTGAAAATGCTGCGCGATGCGCGAATGTCCGGTTCAGTGAAGCCGCTCTGCAGCGATGATCCGACGGGCGGAGGGCAGCTAAGGGCCGCTCGCGCCAGCGCAGGACGTCGCTGCGTGGGAATCGTCGCCGCGCTGCCGCAGGTCGGCTTCGCGCCCTATCCCGTGAGCGCCTGACACTGCCGGCGCCCCCATGAAGCGGGACCCGATCAGGGCTGAACTGCCATCCCAATCGTCAGGATGCCGGTATGGGGGCGGTGCGCGGATCGGCATGAGGCCCGCGTCGCGGCTCGTGGTTGTGCGGTGGGAATGGCGGATCGTTCGAACGGCACATCGCATCTGGGATCGCGGGCAGCACGTCGGGCGGGGCGCCTGGAGAGTGATGCGCATGGCCTGTCGCGGTTGAGCCAATCCGCCGGTGAAAAGCCGGTCAGGCTGGCGGGCATCCGCGATCGCCATCGTCTCCGTTCTGACCCGAGCCATGTCCGCTCCAAACGGCCCTTTCAATGGCCTGATCTGGCCGAAGACCGGTTGTGCCTCGACCGGCTTGGCGCAACAGCGCCGCCATTACTTTCTTCCCCTGGGCTGCGCCCATTCCGCGCGAAACAAGAAAGTTCTGCCTTTGCTGTCCGGCCCCCGGCACGCCGGGGGTGCGCCGTCGGTCGTCTCCGGCCTGTCGATCGCCATCGGGCCGCAATGGTGCGGACCCGGAAACGGAAAACGGAGACTTAAAATGGCTACCATCGGCACCTTCAAGAAGACCGGCAACGAATTCACCGGCGAAATCGTCACCCTCAGCGTCCAGGTCCAGGGCGTGCGCATCGTTCCCGACACCCGCGCCACCGGCGAGAACGCCCCCAGCCACCGCGTCCTGGTTGGCCGCGCCGAGATCGGCGCCGCCTGGTCCAAGCGCTCGGGCGAGGGTCGCGACTATCTGGGCCTCAAACTCGACGATCCGAGCTTTACCGCCCCGATCTACGCCAACCTCTTCGACGACGAGGACGGCGAGAGCTACGCGCTGATCTGGTCCCGCCCCAACGGTCGCCGCGGTGAATAACGCCGTCGCGAGGCCCCGGTCGAAAGGCCGGGGCCTCACTCAGCAATCTGAAGGCCGAAACGGGTCATGACGTTGGCCTTGTGCCGACTGATAGGCCAAGTTGTTCGGCGGGACGCTCTTACACTTTGTGTCTGGTGTTCGTACGGGCGGCAAAGTTCATAAGGCGTTTGAACTTCGGGCACTCCATATGTGTTTCGGCCGGGCAATCCGCTACATGATGCAGGGCGTCGCGCAACCGCGAGAGGTCGCGGATCTGCTGGTCGAGCGCATCGGCGCGCAGGTGCAACTCGGCGCGCGGCAATCGAGGTGAGCCGTCTTTGGCGAACATCCCCTTGATATCCTCCAGCGAGAATCCGGCCATTTTCCCCAATGAGATCAGCGCAAGTTGCGTGGCAGTCTGCGCATCGAACTGCCGCCGCAACCCATGCCGCCCGACCGATTGGATCAGGCCGATTTCCTCGTAATAGCGCAGCGTCGAGGGCGAGACGCCGCTCTTCTCCGACAGGACCCCGATATCGACCCGTTTCACGCTTGACCTCAAGTTGACTTGAAGTGGCAGGGTAGCCTCCGCCAATCGTCAACGCAAGAGATCCGACCATGACCCATACGAACGAGGCGCGTGCGCCGCTTCCGATCCTGGTAGCCCTCGCAGCTTCCTCGCTGACCGCTTCACTTGGGATCAGCGTCGCCTCGGTGCTGCTGCCGACACTGACCCGACGCTTCGATGTCACCGTCTCGGAAGCCCAATGGGTCGTGCTGGCCTATCTCATGGCGGTGACGGTCACCATCGTCTCGGTCGGGCGGCTTGGCGATCTGTTCGGCCATCGCCGGGTCATGATCGCCGGTCTGATCGTCTTCATGGCCGCGTCGGTCCTCTGCGCGACCGCGCCGAACCTCTCGCTGCTGATCCTCGGGCGGGCTCTTCAGGGGGTGGGCGGGGCGATCCTGATCGCGCTCACGATGTCGATCGCGCGCGATCTCGTGCCTTCCAGGCAACTCGGCAAGGCCATGGGACTTCTGGGAACGACCTCGGCTACCGGAACCGCGCTCGGGCCTTCGCTCGGCGGGCTCGTGCTCGCCTGGAGCGACTGGCGGACGGCTTTTTGGCTCCTCGCCGGGGTCGCCGGGCTGACTCTGGTTCTCGCTGTTCTCGCCATCCGGCGTGACGGCCTGCCGGCCCGGGCGTCGTTCCTGTCGCTGGACCTGCCGGGGACCGCCCTGCTGATTGTCGCGCTGGGGGCCTACTCCCTCGTCACGAGCGGCGGCGCCACAGGCGTCCCTGTCTCGCAGGCCGTACTCGTGGTGGTGGCACTGGCCGCGACGGCGTGCTTCGTGATGGTAGAAGCCCGCGTGAGCACGCCGCTTGTGCCAATGGCTGCCCTCATGGACAGGAAGACAGGGGCAGGGGTTGCCATGAACATCCTGGTTGGCACCGTCATGATGGCGACGCTGGTCGTCGGCCCGTTCTTCCTGACGTTCTCCCTTGGCCTGGGAGATGCCGTGGTTGGTATAGTCCTGTCCGTCGGGCCGGTTGTCGCGGCATTCTCCGGGGTGCCCTCGGGGTGGCTGACCGACCGTTTCGGCGCGCGGCGCGTGATGCTTGCGGGGCTGGTGCAGACCATGTTCGGGCTGCTCTGCCTTGCCTTTCTGCCGCGCCAGTTCGGCGTCGACGGATATATCGCGGCGCTGATCGTGTTGACCCCGGCCTTTCAGATGTTCCTGGCCGCCAACAACACCGCGGTTATGTCGGGTGCCTCGAAGGAGCAGCGGGGGCGGCTTTCGGGCCTGCTCGGCCTGTCACGCAATCTTGGCCTGATGACAGGCGCCTCCGCGATGTCGACCCTGTTCGTCGCCGTCATGGGGACGGGCGACGCGGCGGAGGCGCCGGTCGCGGATGTCTCCCGTGCCTTCTCGATGACCTTCTCCGCCGCCGCTGCCCTGGCCCTGATCGCCCTGTGCCTGGCGCTATGGAGCCACTCCGGGCGGCCGCGAGCGGCGGCGGACCCAGCGTGAAGAGCAAACGGAACGCGCCCATCTTGCGACCTTGGTGTGTGCCGTTGGACGCCGTAGGAGAGAACGGGTTCAGGGAGGGTCCTCATCTCGGACCCGCCCCGCCGTCAAAGCCGAGCTTCGGCCACCAGCGCGCGAGTGCGCTCCAGCGTCGACAGAAGGGCAGCTTTGTAGCCTTGGTCGCTGTCGAACTGCGCCTGCTCAGCCTGTTCGTCGGGGCCGTTCGGCACGGCGTCGCGCAGGCCGAGATAGCAGTAGAACCGCAGATGCAGTGCGCCCGTGTCGTCGGTGACGATCTCGTTGACGATGGCGCCTTCGCGCGGGCCGGTGGCCTGGAAGAAGGTGACCATGCGACGGGGCTCCAGGACGATGATCTCGCGCAGATCCTTGCCACCGATGGTGGCGTCGCGAACGAAATGCGTGGCGCTTTCCTCGGTCACGTCGCAGCGGGTGCAAAGTCCTGCGGGCAGGAATTCGCGGGCGTCACGCGCTTTCAGTTCCAGCCCCGCCCAGACCTGGTCGAGGGTGAGCTTTGCCTTGCCTTCGGGGTTCACGGGCACGGTGGCGGTCGAATAGATCATGAGGTTGGTCCTTTCGTGTGGGTAGGGGCACAGGGCCCGCAATGGTGGAGGAGGGGGCACGTGGTCCCCGCTTGGGAAAATCCGGATCAGCCTGCGATCTGGGCGGCGTAGTCGCGGTAGCTGCGCAGCGGGCGCCCAAGCAGTGTTTCCAGCTGCGCGACATCGCCGTCCTCGGGCACCATGCCATCGGACACGAAGCGTTCGGCCATCAGCCGCATGTCGAGCGCCATCCACGAGGGCATGACCTGCCGCAAGGTCTGTTCCAGCCCGGCGGTGTCGTCGCCCGGATAGGCGATGGGGCGGCCCAGAACTTCCGACCAAATCGCCGCCGTTTCGGCGCCGGTGATCGTGTCGGGGCCGACCAGGTTGAGCCGGGCCGTCGGTAGCGGTGCCGGGGCCTCTTCACGCCGGATCAACTCGATGGCCGCGATTTCGCCGATATCGCGGGCGTCGATCATCGCGAGGCCTTTGTCGCCGAGCGGCATCGGATAGATGCCATAGCTGGCGATGGCGTCCTTGATGGTGACCTCGTTGTCCATGAAGTAAGCGGGGCGCAGGATTGTGGCATGCATCTCCATTTCTTCGATCATCCGCTCGACCCCGTACTTGCCGGCGAAATGCGGCACATTCACGTAGAGGTCGCTGTGAATGACCGAGAGGTAAACGATCCGCTCGATCCCGGCCTCGCGGGCGACCGCCAGGGCAACGAGGGCCTGGGTGAACTCGTCTGCGACAACGCCGTTCAGCAGGAAGAGGGTGGACACGCCGGAGAAGGCGGTGCGCAGGGAGTCGACGTCGAGAAAATCGCCCTTGGCGATGTCGACGCTGGCGGGAAAGTCGGCCTTGGCCGGATCGCGGACGAGGGCGCGGACATCGGCGCCGCGCTGGACGAGGTGATCGACGACATTGCGACCGACATTTCCGGTGGCGCCGGTTACGAGAATGGTCATGGGAAGCTCCTGTTTCTTTGGTTGTGTGGTTCGTCGTTTAAACAAGACGGAATGTACTGTTTCACTTTCGTGAGAGTAGGTGGTGAATATGGACACACCGCCTCGCTCATGAGACAGTATGCGCACCACTCGACTGCAGCGGGGATCTGACCAATGGACCTTCTTGCCCTTGCCGATTTCACCCTCGTGGCACGTCACGAAGGCTTCGGGCGCGCGGCCCGCGCCGCGGGGCGGCCCAAGGCCACGCTGTCGCGCCGGGTGGCCGAGCTTGAGGCGGCGCTGGACCTACGTCTGTTCGAACGGGGCGGGAGACTGCTGAAGCTGACCGAAGAAGGGCGTGCCCTCTACGCGCGGACCAGCCGCCTTCTTCTTGAGATGGAAGAGGCGACGGTGGCGGTGGCCTCGGGCGGCGAGAGGCCGCGCGGGACGTTGCGCATCAGCGCGCCGCTGCTGTTCTCGCAGACCGCCATGGGCCGGATCGCCGCCGATTTCGCGCTGGCCTACCCGGAGGTGCGACTGGAGGTTACGACCGAAGACCGCGCCGTCGACATGATCGAGGAAGGCGTCGATCTGGTCATCCGGGTCAACCCCGCGCCGGATGAAAGTCTCGTCGGGCGGGCGTTCCTGCGGGATCGTCTGGTTGTCGTGGCTCCTCCGGATCTGGCCCGACCGGAGGCGGACACAACTGTGCCAGCGGTGGTCCGGTCGACCGCGGACCGCGCCCTTTGGCGGCTTAAGGGCCCCGACGGGACACGGTCGGTCGAGATCGAGCCGGTCCTTGGCCTGGCCTCGTTGATCATGGTGCGTGATGCGGTGCGCGCCGGTGTCGGAGCCGGGCGCCTGCCCATCTCCCTGGTCAGCCGCGACATCGCCGAGGGGAGGCTGGTAAAGTGGGGCGACGTGGACGCGCCCGACATCGCGCTCTGGGCGCTCTACCCGTCGCGCCGCCTTCTCAGTGCCCGGGTCTCGGCCTTTCTCGACATGCTCAAGCGGGCTTTCCCCGAGGGCAAGCCCGAGGAGCTCGCGGCTTACATCGACCGGTAACCTGCATCGGCAGCGATCCACGGCGCGCGCAGGACTTGCCTATCATCGGTGTCGGGCGTGAACTGCCTTGGCCGTTCAGGTTATTCCACGTCTAGTGCACGCGCCAGTATGCGCATGTCAGCAGTCTCGCGACGTTTCACGCTCGTTGCCAATGGAAGGCTTACATTCAGAGCGGAAGCTGGGTCGTGTACTTGAGTTCATCCAGTAGTACGGAGCTCTGGATTTCGTGCACTCCGGGGAGCAAGACGATCTGATCGCGTAGAAGGGCGTGGAAATGATCCATGTCGCGCACCACAACGCGGACGTTGAAATCGTAATCGCCGAGCATGAGTTGAACGACCTGAACCTCTGGAATGCGCAACACGGCCTGCTGGAACTTCTCAAACGACTTGCGACCGTGCGACGTCAGTTTGATCCGCACCAGGACAATCGCGTTGAAGCCTAGCTTTTTCCGGTCGAGGATCACCGTCTTGCCAAGAATGATCCCTTGTTCGGTGAGCCGGGAAACGCGCCGCGAACACGGCGACTGAGAGAGCCCGATCCGGTCCGCGATGTCCGTGACCGAAAGCGCTCCATCCGCCTGCATGACGCGCAAGATGCGCCGGTCCACCTCGTCAATCTCGTGCATGGTTCATTCCTCCTTTTTGCGTCGGGTAGCTGCATCATGCTGGTTCTCGTGAGATTTGTAGCAATAAAGCAAAAAGAATTCCCGAAATCTTGCATAGAATATCCTTCGGATCGTTTGGTCCACGCAGACAGCCGGCTGAAAGCCTGCGATGGGACGGCGTTTTCGCAGGGGCAGGCACTGCCGGGGAGGATGACAATGAGTAATACGGCGTCCGGTGCGCAGGGGTTCTACACGCAAGGCATCCTACTGATGTGTGTGGGGGTGGCCTGTCTGAGCGCTAATGACGCGATTGCGAAGACATTGACCGCCGGCTATTCGCCGCTGCAGATCCTGTTCCTGCGCAACGTGATCGCCCTGCCGATCACCATAGTCATCGCGCTGTTCATGGGCGGCCCGTCGGCACTGCGCTCGCACCGGCCCGTTGCGCACCTGCTGCGTGGTGCGCTTTGGGTCGGTGCCACGATGATGTTTTTCACCAGTTTCATCTACCTCGCGCTGGCCGAAGCCACCGCGTTGATTTTCGTCGCCCCCTTCTTCATCACCCTGATCTCGGCCGTTTTCCTGGCGGAGGAGGTCGGTTGGCGACGCTGGCTGGCCGTACTGGCGGGGTTTCTCGGGGTTCTCGTGATCATCCGCCCGGGGGGAGCCGCGTTTCAACTGATCCATCTGCTCCCCGTCGCGACGGCACTCGTCTATGCCCTTTTGATGCTGAGCGCCCGTTGGGTCGATCCCCGCGAAAGCGTGTGGACCCTGCTCGTGTATCTGACCGGGGCGGGTGCGTTGCTGAGTGCGCTGATCGTGCCGTTCGTCTGGGTTCCCGTCAGATTGGGTGACCTGTGGCTGTTCGCCGGCATTGCCTTGTTCGGCACCGCCGGGATGACGATGATGACACAGGCTTTCCGCCTCGCCCCTGCGGTCGTGGTGGCGCCGCTGGATTACACCGCGCTCCTATGGGCCACGCTCTTCGGCTGGCTCATCTGGCGCGAGAGCCCGGACGCGATGACATTTCTCGGCGCGGCGATCATTATTGCGAGCGGTGTCTTCACCATCCTGCGTGAACAGAGGCAAGCCGGTTCATAGAATGCTGAGATGAAGGAAAATGGAGTGCGGACGTGGTCTCATCTACCGAAACCGCAAAAGCGATAGAGATCCAGCCCGCAATCTGGGCTGATTTCGAAGCCCTCATGGGTGAGAAAGGGGGCTGCGGCGGCTGCTGGTGCATGTTGTGGCGGCGTACAGCCAAGGAGATGGAGGCCGGAAAAGGCGAAGGAAACCGACAAGCGATGAAGGCACTGTTCGATCAGGGCGAGGCCCCCGGGCTTGTCGCCAAGGCGGGCACGGACGTCATTGGCTGGATCCAGATTGATCGCAGGGCCGCGTTTCCGCGTCTCGCCTCGTCGCGGGTACTCAAGCCAGTGGATGAATTGGATGTCTGGTCGGTTTCCTGTTTTTTTATCGACAAACGGTTCAGGCGCACGGGCCTCTCGCTCAAACTTCTGAACGCGGCCGTGGACTGGGCGCACAGCCGCGGCGCAGCCATTGTCGAAGGCTACCCAATCGACACGCCGCGCCAGAAATTTCCGTCGGTCTATGCCTGGACGGGGTTCTTGGGAACGTTCAGACAGGCAGGGTTTGCCGAGGTCGCCCGGCGATCCGACACGCGGCCGATCATGAGAAAGGCGCTTGGCGATGACCGGGAGGATTGAAATGCTGACGGGCAGATGTGAATGCGGTGCGGTGGCCTTCGAGGTGAAACACGTTCGGGATACTGTCACCGTCTGCCATTGCAGTCAGTGCCGCCGCACCAGTGGGCATCTTTGGGCCTCGACACATGCTGCGTTCGACGACTTGACCTTCACGCAAGATTCAGGGCTTCGGTGGTATGTCTCGTCCGAGACGGCAAAACGCGGGTTCTGCGCCAAATGTGGTGCCAGCCTATTCTACCGCATGAACGGTGAACGCGGGATCGGGATCGCGGCGGGGTGCCTGGATGTCACCAATGGACTGCGCATCGGCAAGCACATCTATGTCGCCAGCAAGGGGGACTATTACCCTGTCCCTGCCGATGGGGACTCCTTCGAGGAAGGGTGACCCTTGCCAATTGCGACGCGCCGGCGTGTCGTGGCGCTGACCATCAGGGCGCAGGCCCCCGAAGTCCGCGCGCGATCTCGTCAATTGCGCGCCGTTTCCGATCTGTGCAACACTAGGCCTGACAGTGCGATTAGGGTGCCGCCGATGAGTGTTGCTGGGCCGGGAAGATCGCCGAAAACCGCGGCACCGAATGCGATCGCGCCAACGAGTTCCAGATAGACCAGCGGAGACAAGCTGCTGGCCTCTGCATAACGGAAGGCCTGAATGGTTAGGAAGTGGGCGAGGGCGGAGATAGCCCCCATGGACAGGATCAACCAAAGCAGGTCAACGGAAGGTACTTCGAATGTGAGGGCCGCTTGCGGGCTGAGCAGAAGCGTTCCGACAAGGCATTGAAAGCACAGCGTCTGAAGGGAGTCGCTGCGGGACGCGGAGAGCTTGGTGACGACGAGGTAGACGCCATGAAAGCATCCGGCCA
The DNA here is from genome assembly GCF_000442255.1 of Salipiger mucosus DSM 16094. GTDB lineage: Bacteria > Pseudomonadota > Alphaproteobacteria > Rhodobacterales > Rhodobacteraceae > Salipiger > Salipiger mucosus. The sequence goes on from NZ_KE557277.1 coordinate 339,272, forward strand.
AGAGAGCGATGCCTGCGCCCAAACTGCCACCGCCGAACGGTTGCAGCACGATCAAGGCGCCGAAGACCGCAAGGACAAGGCTCGTGCCTTTCGCGATGGTCAGCCGTTCATTGAGGAACAGAACCGACAGCAGCATGGCGACGATGGGCCCGGAAAAGTAGGCCGCAATGGCGGAGGCGAGGGTCGTCCATTGTAATGAGACGAAGAAGAGGGTCATCGCGATGACCAGGCAAAGCGTCCGCAAGAACTGCATGGCAAGGCCCAGTCGTGGAAGGATCCTTCGGCCCCTCATCGCGACGGCGATCGGCAAGACCACAAGTGTTGCCGCTGCATATCTTGCCCAAGCGACCAGCAGGGGCGACAGCGTCTCTCCCAGCAGCTTCGCGATGCCGTCCACAATCGGGACGATCAATGACGCCGATGCCATGAGCGCGAGGCCGATCGTTGCGCTGTTTGCCTGACGGGGAATTGTGTTGTGCATGTCGAAAGCCCCTTGTCAAAATGCTGGCTACATCGCCGATTTGATTTTTGGGATGTTGGGCTTGCGTAAAAGCGCATCAAGGCGCTTGTGTTTGGCGCCCACCTTAGAGCTGTTCTAAAAGAGTGCAACCCGCCACTTTCGCGTGCCTTTACCATCTAAGCGCGAACGGATCAGTTTTTCCGTGTTCCGGTCTTCCCGTTGATATCTCGCCTCAATTAGCTTGGTTCAGCCCAGAAATGCGACTATAATAGTCGTAGTTCTGGCGTGCGCGCCGGGCCGGATGGGAGGTGATCTGCATGATCACCGCCCGACAATCACGGGCCGCGCGGGCGCTTCTTGGTTGGACACAGGAGCAGCTTGCGGATGAGGCCCGGGTATCTTTGACCGCGCTCAAGCGCCTCGAGTCCGAAAGCGGGCTCGAGGTCTACGAGACCACGCGCGACCAAGTCCGACGGGCTTTCGAGGCGAATGGCATTCTGCTCCTGAACTCCGACCAGGGGATTGGAGTGATGCATGTGCAGGCGAAAGCCGTCGCTAAGAGCTGACTGTTCCGGCAGGTTTCGCCGTGAACGGAATTGCGCTATTGCCGTGCTCACGAAAACGTCAACCTTCTGTGCTAGGAATGTGCAGAAGCCGCAGTGGGGATGCGCGTGACGATCAGCAGCTTGCAGGATGTGCCTCCGCAGGGGGACGTGGTGACGGAGTATGACCGTCGTCACATGACGCAGTATATGCGTTTGCTCGATGCTGCAGGCGAGGGCGCGAGCTGGCAGGAGGCCGCGCAAATCATTCTGGGTCTCGATGTGCAGAAAGAGCCGGAGCGGGTGCGCCTCGTTCATGACGCACATCTTGAACGCGCGCGCTGGTTGAGCTCGGAAGGGTATCGGCAGTTGGCGGCGGGGCGAACCGCCTGAGAAGGTGATGCGCTGCGCGCATCACCTGATGCCTTGCGGCGGACTTCCCAAGTGATCGATCTCTCGGAATCCTTTTTTGCGATCAACCCAAGGGAGAAGCGATGCCATGCAACCCGACCGCTCGAACTGGCGTAACCAGGCGGCCTATGACTATCTCGATGATCTGGCCGCGCCGGAACTCGGCTGGGAATGCCTGCGTCGCAATCCCGAATATCAACATGACTATGCAGAGCTTGCAGGGGGACCACCTGAGAGGGCTGACCTGAGTGAACAGGTCGGCCATCGATGGGGTCTGTGCTTTCCCGGTTCGCCCAGGTCTGAGCGCGACTGTCGCAGAGATATTCTGGCGCCCCGAAATCGATACCAGCGCTGTGATCCTCGCGGTCGCCCCCGAGGCACTCGCGGAAGAGGCAGACGCCCCCGGCGATGAGAAAGCCGCCTCGAAGGGCAGGGCATCCCCCATTGGTAAGCACCTGCGCCACAGGCTGCCGGACGGAACATACCTGCATCTCGTCGCTCCTTTGAAACACCATGGTCGGCTTGTGGCCACTGTTCCTCTCGGCCTTGAGGGCCTTGATCGCATCGAGGCGATCCAACGGCTGCTGGCGGACCAGCATCGACGTCGTTCAATCCCACGCGACACCCGTCTGACCGCGCAGCAGAAAGCGCGCCTGCGGCGTGTCCTTCAAGCCTCCGACGCCGCCTTCCACGGCGCGACCCAGAAGCAGATCGCCGAGGTCCTGTTCCGGACCGGTCGCCTGGACCGCGATGAGTGGCAGGTCTCCTCGGCCCGCTTTGCCGTCTCCAGCCTCCTTCGCGAGGGGCGTGACCTGATCGCTGGCGGCTATCGCAAGCTCCTGCGTCACCAGCGCCGCCTCTAGGTCGGCGATCCTGCGCCGCGGTGTGCGATTTTACCCCTGCCAACTCCCCACTGCATCTAACCGGACGCGCTTCGCCATCGTGACCGTCATCAGCCGCTGTTTCGCGGCACTGGCCACACACAGCAGGGAGACGCCCGATGTCCGCCATCTCAACCGAACTTCCCCCGCGCTATCTGCGCACCAAGGAAGCCGCGCAGTTCCTCAGCCTGTCCGCTCGCACGCTGGAAAAGCACAGGACCTACGGCACCGGTCCCGCCTACCACAAGCTGGGCGGGCGTGTGGTCTATGCGATCGAGGACCTGCAGGCCTGGGTCGGACGCGGCGCTGTCACCTCGACTTCCGACCCGCGCGGGCAGGTGCTGCCAGCGAAACGCCACACGCTCCCGAACCTCCCGCAGCCCGGCCGCTTCGTGCGCTGACCTGGGGGCGACACCTTCATGACCGATGGACGCAGACCCCGTTCCGAGCGTGGACAGCTCGATCTGTTCCGCGCGCTGCCCGGGGATTTCGCCCCAAGAGATGCGCAAGACCTCATGGCCTATCCCTTTTTCTCCCTCGCCAAATCCAAACGGGTCGCACCGATCGACTTTGCCGCTGGCAGCGTCAGCATCCGGGTCGAGGCGGTTCCCGATCACGGCATGGCCACTATCTGGGATGCCGACATCCTGATCTGGGCGGCGAGCCAGATCGTCGAGGCGCGTGACGCTGGGCTGCGCACCTCCCGGCTGATGGCCGCCACCCCATATGAGATTCTCACCTATGTTGGTCGCGGAACCAGTGCGCGGGATTACCAGCGCCTGAAGGCGGCGCTGGATCGCCTGCAGTCGACGACGATCTCCACCTCGATCCGGCAGCCGGCTGAAGGACGCCGGCACCGCTTCTCCTGGATCAACGAATGGCAGGAGCGCAGCGACAGGGACGGGCGGCCGGACGGCATCGAGTTGATTGTGCCCGACTGGTTCTACCAGGCCGTGCTCGACAATGCGCTGATCCTCACCATCGACCGGGCGTATTTCGACCTGACCGGCGGGCTTGACCGCTGGCTGTATCGCCTGGTCCGTAAGCACGGTGGCCGGCAGCGGGATGGCTGGCGTTTCGACTTCCACCATCTTCACCAGAAGTCCGGGGCACTGTCGCCCTTCAAGCGGTTTGCCTTCGAGCTTCGCGACATCATCCGGCGGCAGCCGCTGCCAGGCTACACGCTCTTTTTCGAGACAGAGGTTGGTGGCCGCAAGCTGCTGGCCTTCGAGCCCGCACCGGGCTGTGGAAAACCTGTGAATGCGCTCGTGCTATCGGGAACCCCGACTATCGTGCCATCAGGAACCGGGGGCTCGTGCTATCAGGAACCCAAACAGGGTGTAACGCACGGAAGTCAAAGCGGAAATCGCGCCCTTAACTTAGAATCTAACGAAGACTCTAACTTTGAAGAGCGCGCGGATGGTGTGGAGAACATCATCCGCAGCGCAGCCGGGAGCCTTCGAGAGGCTGAGAAACCGGACGCATCAAGCATGCCTGGCACTGCCGGATCGCTCCCGGACAGCCCCGCCTCCGACACGGTCCGTCGCCCCGTCTTGGCACGCCTTCCACTCGATCTACCGGGAGATCGGTGATGAGTGTCATTCTGATACCCGGCAAATCATCCGCGACAGAGACTTCCTCTCTCAGCTTCGACGGTATGACCCGGGTCGAATTGATCTGGCTGGAGAAGCGGACCGAGTTCTGGATCCGGTTCGGCAACGGGGCAGGGGAGCAGGTCCTGGACCGCAGCCGACGTGTGGTCTTTTTCATGCCGGGTTCTGTCTTCGCCTTCGTTCGCTGGGCGGCGAATGAGTATGGAACCGTCGTCTCGCGCATCGACATCGTGCGCTCAATCGCGCCTGGGAGCGCCCATCAGACGCTGCCCTTCGTGCGCCCAGGTGGCGAGATTTTGTTGAAGATCGAAGGCTGGCCCAAGGTCGAGAAGGTCCTCCGCCATGTCGATACCATCGAGGGTCTCGGCATCGATGCCGCTGACGTCGATCCCGATCACTGGCGCCATGTCGCCTACTGGATGAAGGCGGGCGAAGCGCCGCGTCCCTATACGGCAGAACGCCATGCCGCATGGCGCCGGCGTCGGGAGATCGGAAAATGACCCGTGCCCGCTACATCTTGGTGACGGTTGCGGCGCTCGCCGACGTCATCGTCGGCAGCATTCCGACTGCGCCACGGCTGGTCTGGAACGCCTCGGCCAGCGTGCCGATTGGTTTCTACACCATCGCGCCGACGGATCGGCTCGCGGTGCCAGATCTGGTCGTGGTCACGCCGCCCGAACCCGTCGTCGGTTTCATGGTTGCGCGCGGCTATGTCGGTCGCGATGTGCCGATCCTGAAGCACGTCATCGGGCTGCCGGGACAACGGGTCTGCCGTGACGGGGCCGCGATCACCGTCGATGGCAGACACCTGGGGGAGGCGCGAGAGCGCGACAGCCAGGGTCGCGATCTTCCCGTCTGGCAGGGCTGCCGCACCATCGTAGAGGGCGAGGTCTTTCTGATGAACCCGGCGGTCGCTGACAGTTTCGACGGCCGCTACTTCGGTCCGTTCCCCACCTCGGCGGTGGTCGGCCGGGCCAGTCCACTGTTCACCGACGAGGGTGGCGATGGCCGCCTCGTCTGGCGCGCGCCGGATCGGTGACGGCGCGTCCATCGCGGGGCGCGCAAGCGACCCGCCTCCCATTCACCGCATGAGGAAGGAGCCTCCAATGCCACAGATCGGTCAATTCACCCGCACCCCGTCTGGCTATGCCGGACAACTGCGTACGCTCTCTCTCGACCTGGAGTTGACCTTTGTTCCCACCGACGCCGTCGATACCGAGAAAGCTCCCGCCTATCGCATCCATCTCGGTGACGAGGAGGGCCCGGAGGTTGGCGCGGGCTGGAAACACACCGGCGAAACCGCAGGGGCTTTCGTTTCGGTCCTGCTCGATGATCCGGTTTTTCAGCATCCGATCCGCGCCCGCCTGTTCCAGTCGGATGAGGAGGGTAGGGCGTGGGGGCTGCACTGGACCCGCCCTAAGAAACGCGACGAGCAGGACTGACGATGATCGCGTCCTGCACCCCTTCCGCTTCGGGGAGATGCGGCGTCCGCCGCCGCATGCTCCTCCTTCTTCTTTCCGGCCTCTTCCTTCCGGTCACCGCCACCCAGCCGCTTCTGGCGCAAACCGATGCGCCCGATCACGCAATTGCCGTGCATCCCTACGCCGCCCAGGTCACCGAGGCATCGCAGCGCTTCGGCATTCCGACGACATGGATCATGGCCGTGATGCGGGCGGAAAGCGCGGGTGATGTGCGCGCGCTGTCGTCGGCCGGTGCGATGGGGCTGATGCAGGTCATGCCCGACACCTGGGCCGGGCTGCGCACCCGTCATGGTCTAGGCCATGATCCCTTCGATCCGCGTGACAACATCCTCGCGGGAACGGCCTATCTGCGCGAGATGTGGGACCGCTATGGCAATGCGGCCGCGATGCTCGCGGTCTACAATGCCGGTCCTGGTCGCTACGACGAATACCGCCTGGCGGATCGTCCGCTGCCCGCCGAGACGCGCGCCTATGTCGCTTCGCTTGCGCCCATTCTGCACGGCGAGCAGCCATCGGGCGCGGCATCCGTTGTCGTTCGTCCGTTCGGCTGGCGCGAGGCGGCGATCTTGGTGGCGCGTGGAAACGGCGCGTCCGCTGCCGATCCCGCGTCCACCGATCGCGCACCGGACGACGCCCCTTCGCTCCTCCCGGCTGCACCGGAATCGCTCACTGCCTTGCAGCCGGAGGGCCTCTTCGTCACCCGCAATATCGATGGGGATCGGCCATGAGCAGCGGCAACGCAATTCGCATCCCGTCGTGCGCTGGCGTGTCATGGAGAGCGCGAGGGGTGGCGGCAGGCACCACGACCGAAGGATGGCAGGATAAAAGGGCGCACGGTGCACGGCGGTTGGGCGGTTGTTTTTGTTCATGTTTTTGCTGCGTTCCGCACCGTATGGCGCGTGCGCGCAGCGTGCGAGATGTGTCCAACATTCTGATCTTTTGCGATGTTTCGCACTGTGTGGGGGCCTCCCATGCCCGATGATCGCGAGTTCCGCATCCGTCCGGGACGTATCCGTTCGACACGGGCGCAGCAGGCACGGCCCTTCATCGCACAGGCCCTGGCTGCGGCAAAAAAGGCCGGGGGTGGCGTCTCGCGAGCGGGGCGCGTCACCCCTGGCAATCGGTCCCGCTTCGGGCGCGGTCAGCGCGCCAGCATTCAGGCCAACCGCCTCATTACCGCCCGCACGCGCGGCGCGGTGGTCAAGGCGCGCGTGGTGCGGCACAGCAAGAACACCGCGCCTCTCGGAGCCCACCTCGATTACCTGCGCCGGGACGGCGTGACCCGGGACGGGGAAAAGGCCAGGCTTTTCGGGCCGGGAGCGGAGGATGCCGATGGCCGGGCCTTTGCCGAGCGGTGTCGCGATGACCGTCATCATTTCCGGTTCATCGTCTCGCCCGACGACGCGCCGGACATGTCCGACCTGCAATCCTTCACCCGCGATCTCGTCGGGCGGATGGAGCAGGATCTCGGCACGTCTCTCGATTGGGTCGGTGTCGATCACTGGAACACGGCCCATCCGCATGTCCATTTGATCGTCCGGGGCGTGCGTGACGACGGCCCGGATCTCGTGATCTCGCGGGACTACATCAAGGAGGGGATGCGCGACAGGGCACGGGATCTCATCACCCAGGAACTGGGCCCGCGCAGCGATCTCGAGATCCGCCGGACGCATGAACGTCAGATCGGGGCAGAGCGTTGGACGCAGCTCGATCGACAGTTGCTGCGGGATGCGGGGCGTTCGCGCATCCTTGACATGGCGCCGGATACGGATCGGCAGCCGGATGCGCTTCACCAGCTGAAGGTCGGGCGTCTGCGCCGGTTGGAAGTCCTTGGCGTTGCCGACCAGATCGGACAGTCGCAGTGGCACATCAGGGATGATGCCGAGGCGGTCCTGCGCGAGATGGGGGAGCGTGGCGACATCATCAAGCGAATGCATCGTGCCCTGACGGACCGGGGGATCGAGCGCGGGTCCTCGAGTTACGTGCTTGCCGCGGAGAGCCTCGATGTTCCCGTCATCGGTCGTCTGGTCGAGCGCGGTCTCGATGACGAGCTGAAAGGGTCGGCCTATGCCGTCGTCGATGGTGTCGATGGCCGGAGCCACCATATCCGTCTGCCCCATCTCGACGCCGCCGGCGACAGCGCTCCGGGCTCGATCGTGGAGCTCCGCACCTATGACGATGCGCGCGGCCAGCGTCGTGTCGCGCTGGCGGTCCGGTCCGACCTGGACCTTGCAGCGCAGGTCTCCGCGTCGGGGGCCACCTGGCTCGACCGGCAGGCAATCGCGCGCGACCCGCTCGCCCTGTCGGACCAGGGCTTCGGTGCCGAGGTCCGGGAGGCCCTTGAATTCCGGGCCGAGCACCTGGTCACGGAAGGGCTAGGAGAGCGGCGGGACGGCAGGGTGGTCTTTGCCCGGCGCCTGCTCGGAACCTTGCGCGACCGGGAGTTGCAGGCGGTTGGCGCGCAGCTCTCGGCGGAAACCGGGTTGCCGTTCAACAAGGCGGATCCGGGTGACTACGTCAGCGGCATCTATCGCCAGCGTCTCGCGCTGGCTTCGGGCCGTTTTGCCATGGTCGAGGGCTATGGAGCTGACGGCGCGCTCGGGTTCCAGCTCGTGCCCTGGTCTCCGTCTCTCGAAAAGCACCTCGGCCGGGATGTCACCGGCGTCGCGCGCGGGGACAGCGGAGTGGACTGGGACTTTGGCCGCAAGCGCGGCCTCGGCCTCTGATCAACACACCGGAAAGGAGCGACAGTCATGTCCGCAACAAAGATCCTCTGGGGGCAGATCTCCATTGTCTTCCTCATCGTTCTGGCCACCACCTGGGGAGCGACGCAATACGTGGCTGCAAGCCTCGGCTATCAGGCACAGCTGGGCCCGCCCTGGTTCGTGCTGCTCGGGACGCCCGTCTACTATCCACCGGCAATCTTCTGGTGGTGGTACTTCTACGAGGCCTACGCGCCACCGGTCTTTGCGACTGGCGGGATTATCGCCGCCTCTGGCGGCTTCATCGCCATCGGTGTAGCCATCGCCATGTCGGTCTGGCGCGCCCGCGAGGCCCGTAACGTCGCGACCTATGGATCTGCCCGATGGGCCGAGAAAGGCGAAGTGAAAGCGGCCGGACTTCTAGACCCGGATGGCGTGGTCCTCGGCCGCTATGAGCGGGAATATCTGCGCCACGATGGGCCGGAGCATGTGCTCTGCTTCGCCCCGACGCGATCCGGCAAGGGGGTAGGGCTCGTCGTACCCTCTCTTCTCACTTGGCCCGGCTCGGCCATCGTTCATGACATCAAGGGAGAGAACTGGCAGCTGACCGCCGGGTTCCGCGCCCGGCACGGTCGGGTCCTGCTCTTCGATCCGACCAATCCGAACTCTTCGGCCTACAACCCCCTGCTGGAAGTCCGCCGTGGCGAGTGGGAGGTTCGCGATGTCCAGAACATCGCCGACATCCTCGTCGACCCCGAGGGGAGCCTGGAGCGGCGGAACCACTGGGAGAAGACCAGCCACAGCCTGCTCGTCGGGGCGATCCTGCACGTCCTTTATGCCGAGAAGGACAAGACGCTGGCCGGTGTCGCCAACTTCCTGTCCGACCCGCGGCGTCCTGTAGAGTCGACGCTGCGCGCCATGATGCGGACGTCGCACCTGGGGGAGGCGGGGCCGCATCCCGTGGTCGCCAGTGCCGCCCGTGAATTGCTCAACAAGTCCGAGAATGAACGCTCCGGTGTGCTTTCGACGGCGATGTCTTTCCTTGGCCTCTATCGAGACCCCGTGGTCGCACAGGTCACGCGCCGCTGCGACTGGCGGATCGGCGATATTGTCGGGGGCACGCGCCCCGTCACGCTGTATCTCGTGGTCCCGCCTTCGGACATCAATCGCACCAAACCGCTCATCCGACTGATCCTCAACCAGGTCGGCCGACGCCTGACCGAAGATCTGCAGGGCAAGGATGATCGGCATCGGCTGCTTTTGATGCTCGATGAGTTCCCGGCGCTCGGTCGGTTGGATTTCTTCGAGAGCGCGCTGGCCTTCATGGCGGGCTACGGCCTGAAGAGCTTCCTCATCGCCCAGTCGCTGAACCAGATCGAGAAGGCCTATGGTCCGAACAACTCGATCCTCGACAATTGCCACGTCAGGGTGAGCTTCGCGACCAATGATGAGCGCACGGCCAAGCGGGTGTCCGACGCTCTCGGCACGGCTACCGAGATGAAGGCGATGAAGAACTATGCCGGGCACCGTCTGGCCCCCTGGCTCAGCCATCTCATGGTGTCCCGATCGGAGACCGCGCGGGCGTTGCTTACCCCCGGAGAAATCATGCAACTGCCGCCGTCCGATGAGATCGTCATGGTGGCCGGCACACCACCGATCCGGGCGACGAAAGCGCGGTATTATGAAGATACGCGGTTCACCGAGCGGGTCTTGCTGCCGCCCGACCTGGGGGATGTAGGCGCGACCGGGAAGGATGACTGGAGCCGGCTGGCCGTCCCAACGCAGAACGACGAGTTGGAGCCAGTATCCGAGACGGGATCGGAGGATGAGGACCCGACTGCGTCAGAGCGCCGACTTCAGCCGGAGCTGGCGCAGACCCGGTCGGCCGACAAGCATGCCCCCATTGAGAACGAGTTTGAATTCGACTCACCCGAGGATGAGGAGGACGGTGCCATTCGCAATCGCCGCATCATGCAGCAGATGCGCGGTGTCGCGCGCCAGGTCTCCCTCAATCCCGATGACGGCATGGAGCTTTGATCATGACCACCAGCCGCAAGAAGACGAAGATATCGGTCTATCTCGATACTGAGGTCATGCAGATGCTGTCAGACTTCGCAGCCCGGCGTGATCGATCCCAGTCGATGGTGGCCGAGGCCGCGATCGCATCCTTCCTCTCTCCGGATGACGCAGAACGGCGCGAAGCGGTTCTTGCGAGGCGCCTGGATCACATCGACCGGCGGATCACCCGACTGGAACGCGATGTCGGGATCTCCGTTGAAAGCCTGGCGGTGTTCATCCGTTTGTAAGCGTTGGCTGCGCCCCACGCGCGTTCAGCTTGACGGCGGGAAGTTCCACGGCAGGAGATCGTCGATCCGACCTTGCGGATAGCCAGCGGCGATGGCCTCAAGGG
>NZ_KE557278.1:0-34747 GCF_000442255.1 Salipiger mucosus DSM 16094
CGGGTGCGGCCCGCGAGCGAGAGCGTGCCGGGCAGGCCGGCCCCGGCCATGCGCGCGGCAAGCGCGCTGGCCTCGGTGGTGCCGCCAAGGACGAGGGGGCGCAGCATGTCTGAGGCTCCGTGGCTGACGATCGTGGGTCTGGGCGAAGATGGTCCCGAAGGGCTGCCGGCTGCAAGCCTTGCGGCGCTGGAGGCGGCCGAGATCGTCATGGGCCCGCCGCGCCACCTTGCGCTTTTGCCGGGCAGCGGCGCCGAGCGCATCGCGTGGCCGGTGCCCTTTGCCGAGGGCATCGCGCGCCTGATCGCGTTGCGCGGGCGCCGCGTTGCGGTGCTGGCCTCGGGCGATCCCTTCTGGTTCGGCGCGGGCGCGGTGCTGGCCCGGCGCCTCGCGCCCGGCGAATGGCGTGCGCTGCCGGGGGTGTCGAGCTTTTCGCTCGCCGCGGCCCGGCTTGGCTGGGCGCTGGAGCGGACGCTCTGCTTCGGCCTGCACGCCGCGCCGCTGGCGCGCCTGCGGCCGCATCTGGCTCCCGGCCAGCGCGCCATCGTGCTGCTGCGTGACGGGGCGGCGGTCCGGACGCTGGCCGACTACCTGTGCGCCGAGGGCTTCGGCGCTTCGGGCATGACGGTGATGGAGGCCCTGGGCGGCCCGCGCGAGCGCCTCACCATGGCGCGCGCCGACGCGCTGCCGGCGAGGGCCTTCGGGCATCCGGTCTGCGTCGCGGTCGAGGTCGAGGGTGCTGGCCGCGTGCTGCCACTGGTCTCGGGGCGAGAGGACGACTGGTTCGCCAGCGACGGACAGATGACCAGGCGCCCGGTGCGGGCGCTGACCCTCTCGGCACTGGCGCCGCGCCCGGGCGAGCACCTGTGGGACATCGGCGGCGGCTCGGGCAGCATCGCCATCGAGTGGCTGCTGTCGCACGGTTCGCTTTCGGCCACGAGCATCGAGCCGCGCCCGGACCGGGCCGCGCGCATCGCGCAGAACGCCGCGCGGCTCGGCGTCGACCGGCTGACGGTCGTGACCGGCGCCGCGCCCGATGCGCTGGCGGATCTCGCCCCGCCGGAGGCCGTCTTCGTCGGTGGCGGCCTCGACGCGGCGCTGCTGGACTGGCTGGCCCGCCACCTGCCGGGGACCACCCGCATCGTCGCCAATGCCGTCACGCTCGAGACCGAGGCGCTGCTGCTGGAGGCGCGGGCGCGCATGGGGGGCGATCTGCTGCGGATCGACCTTGCCGAGGCGGCGCCGCTGGGCTCGCGCACGGGATGGACGCCCGCAAGACCCATCGTGCAGTGGCGGCTTGCGCCATGATCGTCGCGGGCCTCGGATTCCGCCGGGCGGCCGGCCCGGACAGCCTGCGCGATGCGCTGGCGCGCGCCCTCGGGGATCGCGCTGTCAATGCCCTGGCGACCGCCGAGGACAAGGCCGAGGCCGCGGCCCTCGCAGCGCTCGCGCGGGCCCTGGGCCTTCCTCTCGTGGGGGTGCCCCCGGAGGCGCTGGCCGTGCAGCCGACCCTCACCCGCTCGGAGGCCTCGTTCGCCGCGCGGGGCACCGGCAGCCTCGCGGAGGCCGCGGCGCTCGCGGCCGCGGGACCGGGGGCGCGCCTGATCGCGCCCCGATGCCTTTCGCAAGACCGAATGGCCAGCTGCGCGCTGGCCGAAGGAGAGACCACATGACCGTTCATTTCATCGGCGCCGGACCAGGCGCCGCCGACCTTCTGACCCTGCGCGGGCGCGACATCGTCGCATCCTGCCCGGTCTGCCTCTACGCGGGATCGCTGGTGCCGGAGGCGATCCTGGACCATTGCCCGGAGGGCGCGCGGATCGTGAACACGGCGCCGATGGATCTTGGGCAGATCATGGCCGAGATCGAGGCCGCCCACGCGGCCGGGCACGACGTGGCGCGGCTGCATTCGGGCGACATGTCGGTCTGGTCCGCCATGGGCGAACAGATGCGGCGGCTGCGCGGGCTGGGCATCCCGGTTTCGGTGACGCCGGGGGTGCCCGCCTTTTCGGCCGCCGCCGCCGCGCTGGGAACCGAGCTGACGCTGCCGGGGCTCGCGCAATCGGTGGTGCTCACGCGGACGCCGGGGCGGGCCTCGTCGATGCCCGAGGGCGAGACGCTGACCAACTTCGCCGCCACCGGCGCGACGCTGGCGATCCACCTGTCGGTGCAGAACCTGTCGCGGGTGGTGGCCGATCTGACGCCGGCCTACGGCGCGGACTGCCCGGTCGCCGTGGTCTACCGCGCGAGCTGGCCCGACGAGCGCATCCTGCGCGGCACGCTGTCGGACATCGAGGCACGCATGGACGAGGGCATCTCCCGCACGGCGGTGATCCTCGTGGGGCCGGCGCTGTCGGGGGAGGGTTTCGACGAAAGCTGCCTCTACTCGGTGGACTACGACCGCCGCTACCGCCCGCAGTGCGCCGAAAGCCCCTGGTCCGGCTGGGCGGGCGACTGATGCGCGGCCTGCTGATCTCCGCCCCGTCCTCGGGCACCGGCAAGACGACGGTGATGCTGGGCCTGCTGCGCGCGCTGTCGGACGCGGGGCTGACGGTGCAGCCCTTCAAGTCAGGCCCCGACTACATCGACCCGGCCTTCCACCGCGCCGCCTGCGGGCGGGCCTCGTTCAACCTCGATACCTGGGCGATGGGCGCGGGCCTGCTGGACGGTGTCGCGGCGCAGGCGCGGGGGGCCGAGATCTGCGTCGCCGAGGGCTCGATGGGGCTCTACGACGGGGTCGCCACGCGCGGGCAGGGCGGCTTCGGCTCCAGCGCCGAGACGGCGCGGCGCATGGGCTGGCCCGTGGTGCTGGTACTCGACGTGGGCGGACAGGCGCAGAGCGCGGCCGCGACCGCGATGGGCTTCCGCGACTACATGCCGGATCTGCCCTTCGCCGGGGTGATACTGAACCGCGTCGCCTCGCCGCGACACGAGCGGCTGACGCGGCTGGGGATGGAGCGCGCGGGCCTGCCGGTGCTGGGCGTTCTGCCCCGGCGCGGCGACCTCGCGCTGCCCGAGCGCCACCTGGGGCTGATCCAGGCGGTCGAGCATCCCGACCTCGAGACCGCGATCGCGGGCTATGCTCAGTTCCTGCGCGCGCATGTCGACCTCGACGCGATCCGCAAGGCGGCGGAGGGCGCCCCGCTGCCGGGGGATGGGGCCCTGCCGCGCCCTCCGGCGCAGCGCATCGCGCTGGCGCAGGACGCGGCGTTTTCCTTTGCCTATCCCCACCTCGTCGAGGGCTGGCGCGCGGCGGGGGCCGAGATCCTGCCCTTCTCGCCGCTGGCCGACGAGGCGCCCGACCCCTCGGCCGACCTTGTGTGGCTGCCGGGCGGTTACCCCGAGCTGCACGCCGGGCGGCTCGCGGCGGCCGGACAGTTCCGCGCCGGGCTGCGCCGCCATGCGCAGACCCGGCCCGTGCACGGCGAGTGCGGCGGCTACATGGCCCTTGGCGCGGCATTGATCGACAAGGAGGGCGTGCGGCACCCGATGGCGGGCCTGCTGGGGCTGGTGACCAGCTACGAGATCCGCAACTTCCACCTGGGCTATCGCCGCGCGGTGCTGAGCGCGCCGATGCCGGGCCATGCGGCGGGGGCCGCGCTGCGCGGGCATGAATTCCACTACTCGACCATTCTCGAGCAGCCCGACGCCCCACTGGCCGAGGTGGCCGATGCCGACGGCAACGCGGTGCCCGAGACGGGCTCGCGTCGCGGGCTGGTTTCGGGCACCTTCTTTCACCTGATCTCGGAGGAAGAGACATGAGCGGTTTTGTCAGCTTCGTGGGCTCCGGCCCGGGCGATCCCGAGCTTCTCACGCTCAAGGCGGTCGATCGGCTGCAACGGGCCGACGCGGTGCTCTTCGACGACCTTTCCTCGGGGCCGATCCTGGCGCATGCACGGCCCGGGGCGGACCTCGTGGGGGTGGGCAAGCGGGCGGGGCGGGCCTCGCCCCGGCAGCACCACGTGAGCCGCCTGCTGGTCGATCACGCGCGGGCGGGGATGCGCGTGGTCCGGCTGAAATCCGGCGACAGCGGCCTCTTCGGTCGGCTGGAGGAAGAGCTGGTCGCCCTGCGCGAGGCCGGTGTCGGCTACGAGATCGTGCCGGGCGTGCCCTCGGCCGTTGCGGCGGCGGCGGCGGCGGGGATTCCGCTGACGCGGCGGCTGACCGCGCGGCGCGTGCAGTTCGTCACCGGCCATGGCGCCACCGGCGCGCTGCCCGAGGATATCGACCTCGATGCGCTGGCCGATCCCTCGGCCTCGACGATGGTCTTCATGGGCAAGCGCACCTTTCCGCAGCTCGCCGAGATGCTGATCGCCCGGGGCCTGCCGCCCGAGACGCCCGCGCTGCTGGCCGAGGCCGTCTCCCTGCCCGAGCAGTCGTTGCACCGTGCCACGGTGGGCGCGCTGGCCGACCGGCTGCGCGACGCGATCAGCACGGCACCGGCCCTGATCCTGTACGGACCGCTGGCCGAGATGGGCGTGGGCATCGATCCCGGGGCGGAGGCGGCGCCGTGACCGAGCTCTGGCTGGTCGGCATCGGCACGGGCAACCCGGATCACGTCACGCTCGAGGGGCGCGCGGCGCTGCGCGATGCGGCGGCCGTGCTGATCCCGCGCAAGGGCGCGGGCAAGGAGGACTTGGCCCATCTTCGCGAGGCGATCCTGCGCGCGGCCGACTCGAACGCGCGGGTCATCCCCTTCGACATGCCGGTGAGGGACGAGTCGCTGCCCTATGCCGAGCGTGTCGCCCGCTGGCACGACGCCATCGCCCTGCGCTGGCAGGCAGCCCTGGAGCAGGCGCCGGACGGGCCGGTCGCGCTGCTGGTCTGGGGCGATCCGGGGCTCTACGATTCGACGCTGCGCATTGCGGCGCGCCTGCCCGGTGCGCCGCGCGTCCGGGTGGTGCCCGGGATCACGGCTCTGCAGGCGCTGACGGCGGCCCATGCGATCCCCTTCAACACGGTCAACGGCGCGGTGAGCGTGACCACCGGCCGCCGCCTGCGCGAGGGGGGCTGGCCCGAAGGTGCCGAGACGGCGGTCGTCATGCTGGACGGGCAGTGCAGTTTCCGGGCGCTCGAACCCGCCGGGCTGCGGATCTGGTGGGGCGGGTTCCTTGGGATGCCGGAACAGGTGCTGGAGAGCGGCCCGCTGGCCGAGGCCGGCCCGCGGATCGTCGAGACCCGCGCCGCGGCGCGGGCCCGGCACGGGTGGATCATGGACACGTACCTGCTGCGCCGCGCCTGAGGCCGTGGCGCGGCCGGGATCAGAGCCCCAGCCGGTCGAGCATCTCGTAGCCGAAGGTCACGCCGCGCACGCCGAGGGCGCGCAGGGGGTGGAACGGCACGCGCGGAAGGCTGTCGCGGGCGATGAGCCCGAGGTCGGCCTCGCGGCCCAGCATGCGCTGGGCCATACGGGCGCCGACAAGCCCCGACATCGCAACGCCCGCGCCGTTGAAGCCCGCCGCGTAGGCCACGCGGTCCGACAGCTGCCCCGCGTGCGGCAGCCCGTCGAAGGTCAGCGCCACCTGGCCCGACCAGCGCAGCGCCACGGGCACCTCGCGCAGGGCGGGGAAGATGCCGATCATGGCCTCGTGCAGGCGTTTGAAGGCCGCGGGCGAATCCACCGCGCCAAGGGCACCCCGTCCGCCGAACAGGATACGGCCGCCGATCTTGCGGAACCAGCGCATCATGCGCCGGGTCTCGGTGTAGCTACGCCCCTGCGGGAGCAGGCGGCGGTCGAGGTCCGCGGGCAGGCGCTCGGTCGCGATCATGGCGCTGCGGAAGGGCACGAGGCTGCGCGACAGGGTCGCCCCCGCCGGGGTCAGCCAGGAATAGGCGTTGGTGGCCAGCAGCACGCGTTCGGCCGTGACTTGCCCCTGAGGGTGCGTGAGCGTCACGCCCTGCGGCGTCTCTTCCAGCCGCTCGACCGCCGTGTCCGCGTGGAGCGTCGCCCCCTGCGCCTCGGCCGCGCGCCATAGGCCCGCGAGATAGGCCAGCGGCTGGATCGTGCCCGCGCCGTGCTGGAGCACGCCGCCCACGAAGCCCTCTGTGCCGGTCTCTTCCGCCACCCGCGCCGCGCCCAGGACCTCGAGCCCGGTTTCGCCCAGGGTTTCGTGCAGCCACTCGGCCTCGTGCTTCGCATGCGCGAAGGCGCGGACGTTGTGGGCGCACTTCAGCGCGCCCGAGCGGGTGAACCCGGTGTCGGTCAGCCCGTGCCGGTCCAGCGTCTCGGTCAGGTGCGTGACGCTGTCGTTGGCGATGGCATGCATGCGCCGGGCCGTGTCCAGCCCGTGCGAGGAGGCCAGATCGGCAAAGCCGCGCCGGAACTTGGCCGATACCACGCCGCCGTTGCGCCCGCTGCCGCCGGTGCCGATCGGCCCGGCCTCGAGCAGCACGACGCGCTGTCCGGCCTCGGCCAGCACCAGCGCGGCGTGCAATCCGCAATAGCCACCGCCCACGATGGCCACGTCGCAGCCGAGCTCGGCCGGCGCCGGTGTCGTCGCGGGCAAGGCGGGTGCGGTCTCGCGCCAGAGCGAGGCGGGCGGCGGCGGCAGGGTCATGCGCCCTCGCCGAAGATCGCGTCGGCCAGCGCGCCCAGGCTCGTCACGCGGATGTCGGGCTCGGTGAGGCTCGCGGGATCGGGCGTCGCGCCGTAGCCGGGCTGGTCGTGGCGCCGCTCGATCCAGGCGGTGGCATAGCCCAGCGATTTCGCGATGCCGATGTCGTGGTACTGGCTCTGCGCGACGTGCAGGATCTCGTGCCGAGCCACACCCGCGGCGGACTGGCGGCCGAGGTTGTAGGCGAAAAAGCGCGGATCGGGCTTGGTGCAGCCGGTGTCGTCGCAGGTCACGCCCTCGTGGAAGGGGCGGCCCAGCGTGTGGTTGTGCGCGCTGAAGGCGGTGCGGTCGCCGTTGGTCATGGCGACCAGCCGATAGCGGCGGCGCAGGCGGGCGAGCGCCGCGACGGAATCCGGGAAGGCCGGCCATTCCAGCACCGAAAGCTGGAAGTCGCGCGCGGCGCTTTCCGTTTCGGGGAAGCCCAGTTCGCGGGCGACGTGCAGGTAGACGCCCTTGAAGGCCTCGCTCATGCGGTCGTAGTTGCGCTCGCGCCCCTCGAGGTAGGGCTTGAAGATCTGGTCGTCGGAAAGTCCCTCGGCGGCGGGTCCGCCGATGCGGCGAAAGGCGCCCAGAATGCCTGCTTCGAAATCGACGCAGGTGCCGACCACGTCGAAGGTCAGAACCTTGAAGCGTGAAAAATCCATTGTGGCCTCGTGCTGATGCCCCGTCGGGGGCGGTTTCCCGGCGAAGGTGGCGCAGGGCGGGGGCCACGGGCAATTGTCAAATACTTGGGAAATCCATAATCAGAAGTCATGGATGGATTGCGGCGCAAACTGCCCTCGCCGGGCGTTCTCTTCGTGTTCGAGGCCGCGGCCCGGCACGAGAACTTCACCCGCGCGGCGGAGGAGTTGAACGTCACGCAGCCCGCCGTGAGCCGTGCGCTGGCGGGGCTCGAACGCTATCTCGGCACGCGCCTGTTCCAGCGCGGGAAACCCGGCGCACGGCTGACCGAGGATGGCAAACTGCTGAAAAACGCCGTGATCGAGGGGTTTTCCGGGATCGAGGCGGCGCTCGACCGCCTGGCCGAGCGTCAGACGGGTAAGGCCACCATCACGCTGTCGGTCTCGACGGCCTTCACGACGCACTGGCTGATGCCGCGAATCTCGCGGTTTCAGCAGGCGTTTCCGAACGTCGACCTGCGCTTTCAGCTCATCGCGGGGCCGGTCGCAGGGCCGATGGGCGGGGTCGACATCGCCATGCGCTATGCCGCCCCCGGCGACCGCGAAGGACGCTATGTCATGCACGAGGCTTATGCTCCGGTCTGCGCGCCCGACTACCTCGCGGGCCTCTCGGGCGAGGGCGCCGCGCTGATCCGGCTCGACGGCGAACGCTCGACCGGCCTGCGCGAGCATGTCGCCCGCGCGGCCCCCGTGGCGCCCACGCAGCTGAGCTTTTCCGACTATTCGGTGGTGCTCCAGGCGGCGCTCGTGGGGCAGGGCATCGCCGCCGGCTGGCTCAACATCGTGGCCCACTGGCTGAGCGAGGGGCAGCTCGTCCCGGCGCTGCCGGTGCTGGTGCGGCCTGGGCGCGTCTGCCGCCTGCTGACCCGCACGGGCGGCGAGCACGACGAGACCGTTGCGGCGGTGGCCGACTGGCTGCTGCAGGCCATGCAGGACGACATGAGCGCCATCGCCGCGCGGCATCCGGCGCTGGACCTGGGCGGCATCCTGCAGGAGGATCCGGCATGAGCGTCAATCCGCAGCTCTACACCGCCTTCCAGGCGATCATGCGCGCGGGCACCGTGTCAGGCGCGGCCGAGCTTCTGGGCCGCAGCCAGCCCGCCGTGAGCCGGATGATCGACAAGCTCGAGGACAGCGTCGGCGTCAAGCTCTTCGAGCGCCGGAAGGGGCGGGTCGTGCCGACCCATGCCGCGCACCTGCTGCTGGACGAGGTCGAGCGTCTATTTGTTTCCATGGCCACGCTCGAGGACTTCGGCCGCCGCATGGCGCTGGGGCAGGACAGCGGCGTGGGCGTGGCCTCGCTCCCGGCGTTGGGGCTCGACTTCATGCCCGAGGTCGTGGCGCGGTTCCGGGCGCTGCGGCCGCAGGCCCGCGTGGTGCTGAACGTGCGGATGTCGGTCACGGTCGAGAAGTGGGTCGCGACGCAGCAGGTGGATTTCGGCCTTGCCGAGACGCCCTTCCAGCTCAGCGGCTTCGAGACGCGGATCTTCGCGGACAGCTCCTATGTCGTGGCGATGCCCGCGGATCACCCTCTGGCAGGTCTCGACGAGGTCACGCCGGCGCACCTCAACGGCGTGGATTTCGTCGGCTGGACGCCCGCGGTCACGGCGCGCCGGATCTTCGACGACATCATGCAGGGGGCGGGCGTGGTGCCGCAGATGCTGGTCGAAAGCACCATGTCCGCGCCGATGTGCAGCCTCGTGCGGCGGGGGCTGGGCGTGGCGGTGGTCGACCCCTTCACCGCCTGGGCGCAGCGCGACCCGTCGCTGGTCTTCCGGCCCTTCCTGCCGCGCATCCCCTGCCGGATCGCGCTGCTGCAGCCCGAGACGCGCAACCCCACCGCGCTGGCCGAGGACCTGATCGGCCTCAGCGAGACCCTGCGGGACGAGGCGGTGACCGAGATCTTCGATTGAGTATGCGCTGAGCGCATACTGAAAGCAGAACTTTGCATTTTGCATCCGATGCGTGGCGCCATTTACTGCGACGCATGACGACCGAACCCCAGCCTTCCAGCGTGCCAGGGCCGCATGACGTCATCGTCATCGGCGGCGGCGTGAACGGCACCGCGGCCCTGCGCGAACTGGCGCGGGCCGGCTACCGGGTGCTGTTGGCCGAGGCCGACGACCTGGGCTCGGGCGCGAGCGGGCGGTCGTCGCGCATGCTGCACTGCGGTCTGCGCTATCTCGAGTCGCCGCGCCCGCTGCGCGACGCGATCCGCCACCCGCTGCGCTTTGCCCGCGCGCTGGGCATGGCGCGCGAGGCGATGCGTGCCCGCGCCGAGCTGGCGGAGGACGCCTCTGTCGGGACCCGTGCCATCGAGCTGGGCTTCCCGGTCTGGCGCGACGGGCCATTCCCGCGCTGGCAGCTCGACGCGGGCCTGCGGCTGCTTGGCGCCGTGGCGCCCGGCGGTCCGCCGCTCGACCGGCGGGTGCTGGATGCCGAGGCGACGCGCGCGCATCCCATCGGCCGCCACCTGCGCGACCCGGACGACCTGCGCGGCATGGTCGCCTTTCGCGAATACCTCTTCGATGCGCCCGAGCGGATCTGCGTCGACAACGCGCTCGAGGCCGAGGCTTATGGCGCCGCGCTGCACCTGCGCAGCCGGGCCGAGCTGCGGGAGCGCGGGCCCGACGGCCTGTGGCGCGTCGGGCTCGAGGATGCGCAGGGCACGCGCGAGGTCACGGCCCGCGCGGTGCTCAACATGGCGGGCACCTGGGCCGACGATGTCGGCAGCTTCGACCGCCGGTTGGTGCGCGGAACCAAGGGCGCGCACATGGTGATCCGCCTGCCCGAGGGCTTTGCCGGTCGCGGCATCGCCACGGTGCATCGCGGCGGTCATCCCTTCTACGGATTGCCGCTGGGCGGCGACCGCTTCTACTTCGGCCCGACGGAAACGCTCTACGAGGGCGACGCGCGCGGCGTGCGCGCCGATGCCGATGATCTCGCCTTCCTGCTGGCCGAGGCGAACCACCTGCTGCCCGGCCTGAACCTGAGCGAACGGGACGTCGAGCAGTGCTGGGCCGGGGTCCGCCCCCTGACCGAGGACCCGGATCGCCCCATGGGCGCCCGCGAGCGGCGCGTGCATGACCTCGGGCAGGGTGTGCTGGCCATGACGGCCGGCCCGGTCATGAGCCACCGCAGCGCCGGGCGCCGGATGCTGCAGGAGGTCTCGGCCCGGATCGGCAAACCGGCCACGCCCGGCCAGCGCAGCCTGCGCACCCCCGCGCAGGCCGGCGACGACGCCGAGGCGCTGGCCGTGACGCATGAACATGCCCCCGATCTCTGGGGCGTGCTGGCGCCGCGCACCGGCGCGGTCTGGCAGGGGCCGTTGTCGCGCGACCGTGTCGAGGCCAGCGCCGGGCGGCTCGCCCCCCTGTTCGGCTGGAATGCGGAGCAGACGATACGCCAGGTCGAGCAGGTGCTCGGCCGGCAGGACCGGGTCTTCGGCGTGCCGCAGACCCCGGACGAGCGGCGGGCCGAACCCGCCGCCTGAATACCGCCGGCAAGGCGGAAGACACATCAAACGAACCAACAAGGAGACATACATGAAACAGATCGCAACCCTCGTCAGCGCCATCGCGCTGAGCGCCGCCGCGGCCGCTCCGGGCCTTGCCCAGGAAGCGGCGCAGAACGACCGCTTCATGGACGTGATGGAGCGCGGCGTGCTGCGCGTCGGCGTCCAGGGCGCCTTCCGTCCCTGGGCCTTCCGCTCGCCCGACGGCTCGCTGCAGGGCATCGAGGTCGACCTCGCCCAGACCGTCGCCGACCGCATGGGCGTCGAGCTCGAGCCGGTGGTGATCTCGTCCTCCAACCGGATGGAATTCCTGCAGCAGGGCAAGATCGACCTGCTGATCGGCGCCATGTCCGACCGCCCCGACCGCCGCAAGGTGGTGGGCATCGTCGAGCCGGCCTACTGGACCTCGGGCCCGACCCTGATGGCCAAGGAAGGCGTGATCTCGTCCTGGGACGACATCGAGGGAAAGCCGGTCTGCGGCAAGCAGGGCGTGTTCTACAACCGTATCGCCGAAGAGGAATTCGGTGCCCGCGTGGTGGCCTTCGGCGGCAACACCGAGGCCAAGGAGGCGCTGCGCTCGGGCAAGTGCGTGGCCTGGGTCTACGACGACACCTCGATCGCGGCCGACCTCGCCACCGGCGACTGGGAGGGCTACGAGATGCCCGTTGACACGGTCTTCTCCAACCCCTGGGGCGCCGCGGTCCCGCTCGAGGAAAAGGACGGCGTCTGGGGCGCCTTCCTGTCGGGCATGGCCTACAACTGGCACAAGGAAGGCACGCTGATCGAGCTTGAGGAGAAGTGGGGCGTGAAGCCGTCGCCCTGGCTTGCCGACATGAACGAGCAGCTGCAGTACGACGACTCCTACCTCGACAACTGATTGCCGGGGTGCGTCGCGCCCCGGCATGACCCGAGGGGCGCGGCGTGCATTGCTCCCGTGCGTCGCGCCCCTCGGCAACAACTCAGGATCGCCAACCCTTGCTTGACCTCATCGCGCCGTTCTTCGAGCGGCTATACGAGACGACGGGGCTGAACTTCTCGCCCTTCTACGACAGCTACGACTGGGGCCGCCTGCTCGAGGGCATGTGGGTCTCGGTCAAGCTGATCTCGGCCATCATCGCCCTGTCGCTGGTGATCGGGGTGCTGGGCGCGGCGGCCCAGACCTCGAAGCTGCGCCCGCTGCGCTGGATCGTGGCCGCCTACATCGAGATCTTCCGCAACACGCCGCCCATCGTGCAGCTGCTGTTCTTCTACTTCGGACTGGGCGCGATCACGCCGCAGGTCGACATGGGCGGCTGGTACGAGCCGATGATCGGCTCCTTCGGATGGGCCGTCATCGCCATCGGGATCTTCGGCGGCAGCTACAACGTCGAGATCTTCCGCTCGGGCGTCGAGGCGGTGCCGCACACCACCGTGGAGGCGGCCGAGAGCCTGGGCTTCTCGAACCTCAAGATCTTCATCTACGTGACGCTGCCGCTGGCCTTCCGGGTCTGCCTGCCGGCGCTGACGAACAACATCATCAGCCTCGCCAAGACCTCGTCGCTGGCCTACGTGATTGCGGTCCCCGAGATCACCTACTCGCTCAGCGGCATCTGGTCGGACAACGTCAACGTGCCGGAAATGATGGTGCTGCTATTCGTCTACTACATTCTGCTCGTCGCGGTGATCGCCCGGGCGATGACGCTGCTCGAACGCAAGCTGGCACTGCCGGGGTACGGCCGATGACCTGGACCGTGACCCGCCTGAACTGGCGCCTGCCGGTCATCGCCGCCGCGCTCTGCCTGCTGGCCTCGGTCGCCGCCGTCGCCCAGCAGGAGGGGGCCGCCGATCGCGAGACCGCGCTGCAGGCGCTGGTGACCTGGATGCCCTTCATCCTGCAGGGCTTCGTCCTGAACCTGGTGATGAGTGTTCTGGCCATGGCCATCGCCACCGTCACCGGCGTGATCCTCGGCTTCATGCAGATCAGCCCCAGCGCGGTGATCCGCCTGCCGGCCAAGCTCGTGACGCATGTCTTCCGCAACTCGCCCTGGCTGGTGATCCTCTTCGCGATCATGTTCCTCGTGCCCTTCCGGGTGACGCTGCCGGGCGGCGAGACGGTGATGATCCCCGACTGGGTCAAGGCCACCGTGGGCTTTGCCCTGCCGGTCATGGCCAACGTGTCGGAAATCCTGCGCGGGGCGGTCATGTCGATCCCCTCGGGGCAGTGGGAAAGCGCCGACAGCCTTGCCTTCAGCCGCGGCCAGACCCTGCGCCACGTGATCCTGCCGCAGTGCATCCGCCGGATGCTGCCGCCCTGGATGAACTGGTACGCGCTGCTCACGCTGATGACGCCGATGGCGGCGATCCTGGGCGTCAACGAGGCGCTGGGCAACACCCAGGCCGCGATGGAGGCCGCGGGCTCGCGCCCCGAGTTCCTCATCCCGTTCTACCTCTTCCTGATGACGATCTTCTTCGTCTTCATCTACCCGATTTCGCTCTGGACGCGCCGGCTGGAACGCCGCTACGCGGCCTCCGGGGCCTGAGACAGGAGTTTCCGCCATGACACCGTCAGAGGGCTGGACCCCCGATCAGCCGATCGTCGCGATCCGCGATCTTCACAAGTCCTTCGGCCATGTCGAGGTGCTCAAGGGCATCGACATCGAGGTCATGAAGGGCGAGGTGATCTGCATCATCGGCCCCTCGGGGTCCGGCAAGTCGACGCTGATCCGCACCATCAACGGGCTGACCCCGGCGACCACCGGCTCGGTCACGGTCGAGGGCCAGGAGGTGCACGACGACAACCTCGACAAGCTGGCCCTGCGCCGCAAGGTCGGGATCGTCTTCCAGCAGTACAACCTCTTCCCGCACCGCACCGTGCTGCAGAACGTCATGATGGCGCCGCTGCTCGTGCTCAAGGAGAACAAGCGCGAGGTCGAGGAGCGCGCCCGTTCGCTGCTGGCCAAGGTGCAGCTGCACGACAAGGAAGACGCCTACCCGGCCGAGCTCTCGGGCGGCCAGCAGCAGCGCGTGGCCATCGCCCGCAGCCTGTGCATGCGTCCCGACGTGATGCTCTTCGACGAGGTGACCGCCGCGCTCGACCCCGAGACCGTCAAGGAGGTGCTGGTGACGATCAAGCAGCTCGCCGCCGACGGCATGACCTGCGTGCTGGTGACCCACGAGATGGGCTTCGCGCGCGAGGTCTCGGACCGGGTCTACTTCACCGATGCCGGGCGCATCGTCGAAAGCGGACCTCCGGCGCAGCTCTTCGAGCAGCCGCAGGATCCGCGCACCCGCGAGTTCCTGTCCAAGGTGCTCTGAGCGCACCGGACCCGAGCCTTTGAACAGTGACCACGGACCGGGCGCCCCGCCCGCGTCCGAACAGGAGAGTCTTGCCATGACCGACCAGAGCCCCGTCCGCGACCCGCTGCTGCAGCCCCTGACGATCAAGGGACTGACGCTGCGCAACCGCTTCCTGTCGACCTCGCACGCCTGCGGGCTGGAAAAGGACGGCTTCCCGCAGGAGGCCTACCAGGCCTACCACGAGGAGAAGGCGAAGGGCGGCATCGGTCTGTCGATGTTCGGCGGCTCGTCCAACGTGGACATCGACAGCCCCAACATCTTCCAGCAACTCAACGTCGGCACCGACGCGATCATCCCGCACTTCCAGCGCTTCTCCGAGCGGATGCACACGCAGGGCGCGGCGCTGATGTGCCAGATCACCCACCTCGGCCGGCGGGGCGATCCCTACGTCGGCGATTACCTCCCCGCAATCGGCCCGTCGCCCATCCGCGAGACGCTGCACCGCGCCATCCCGCGCGAGATGGACGAGCACGACATCGCCCGCGTGGTGAAGGCCTATGGCCAGGCGGCGCGGCGCTGCGAGGAGGGCGGCCTCGACGGGATCGAGACGCTGGCCTCGGGACACATCATCGGGCAGTTCCTCTCGCCCAAGACCAATCACCGCAGCGACCGGTTCGGCGGCTCGCTGGAGAACCGCATCCGTTTCGCGCTGATGGTGCACGACGAGATCCGCCGCAACGTCTCGGACGGGTTCATCGTGGGCATGCGCTATGTCGTGGACGAGGGCATCGACGGCGAACTCACGCCCGAGGACTGCATCGCCGCGGCCCAGATCCTCGAACGCGAGGGGGCGGTCGACTTCTTCAACGCGCTCTTCGGCTCGATGGACACCTCGCGGTCGCTCTCGGAGGAGGTCTTCCCCGGCATGGGCACGCCCGCCGCGCCCTGGGTGGGCGCCGTGGGTCGCTTCAAGCGCGAGATCGGGCTGCCGGTCTTCCACGCGGCGCGGCTCTCGGATCTCGCCTCCGCGCGTTTCGCGGTCTCGGAAGGGCATGTCGACATGGCCGGGCTCACCCGCCCGCAGATCGCCGACCCGCACATGGCCGCCAAGCTCATGCGCGGCGAGGATCACCGCGTGCGCCCCTGCCTCGGTGCGGGTCATTGCCAAGGGCCGCAGCGGCCCAAGTGCCTGCACAACGCCGCCACCGGGCGCGAGCTGACCGTCGGCCACGCCATCGCGCGGGCCGAAACGCCGCGCCGCGCCGTGGTCGTGGGCGCCGGTCCGGCCGGGCTGGAGGCGGCACGCGTGCTGGCCGAACGGGGCCACGAGGTGCGCATCTTCGAGGCCGCGCCGCAGCCGGGCGGGCAGGTGCTGCTGGCCGCGCAGCAATGGCGGCGCGACCTGGTGGGCGCCATCGACTGGCGCCTCTCCGAGCTCGAGATCCTGGGCGTGCAGGTCGAGTGCAACCGCTTCGTCGATGCATCGGACCTCGCCGAGATCGAGCCCGACCTCGTACTGCTCGCCACGGGCGGCATCCCGCAAACCGATTTCGGCCCGGGCGCCGAGCTCGCGCTCTCGGCCTGGGACATCGTCGGCCGGCAGGTGAAGCCCGAGGGCGAGGTGCTGGTCTGGGACAACACCGGCCGCCACCCCGCGCTGCTGGCCACGCAGATCGCGCAGGAGGCGGGCGCCGAAGTCCAGCTCACGGGCATCGACGTGACCATCGGACAGGACCTCGCCTACCCGGAATCCACGCGCTGGCTCAAGGAGTTCGCCAAGTCGGGGCTGTGCCCCGAGGGGAACATGCGGCTGACCGGGGTGGCGCGCGAGGGCAACCGCCTGCGCGCCTCGGTGATGAACGAGCTCACGCACGAGACCACGGAGCGCGTGGTCGACCAGGTGGTCGTCGAGATGGGCACGATCCCGATGGACGATCTCTTCGAGGAGCTGCGTGGCGCGTCGGGCAACGACGGCGTGACCGACCAGCACGCGCTGCGCGACCTGAAGCCCCAGCCGCGGGCGCGCGCGGGCTACGAGCTGCACCGCATCGGCGACGCGCTTGCCTCGCGAAACATCCACGCGGCGGTCTACGACGCGCTGCGGCTCTGTTCGGTGGCCTGACCGGCCTCTGGGGCCGGGGCCAGGCTGGCTGCGGGTCTGCTCTCCGGCGCGCCGGCCCCCATTGTGCATGGGGGCTGGCTGCGTCGGAGTGCACTGTCGTTTCGGATCAGGTCGCCTTGGTGCCGAGCTTCTGCACGTCGTCCGAGATCGAGATGCTGTGGTACTTGTCGGGCAGGAACTCGCCGCTCATCGTGATCCGCACGCGGTCGCCCTTTGGCATCTTCCTGGCGCTCGAGCCCGAGATCGAAGTCGATGGCCGACATGATCCCGTCGCCGAATTCCTCGTGCAGGGTTGATCTGCCCCACTTGAGTGGTCCGGTTTGAAAGTTAGTGCATGATGGGGCTGTGGTCCATCGGGATGGTGGTTTCCGGGGCCGGTGGTCGGTAGCCCACGGCACTGTGTTGGGGAATGGTGTTGTAGTGGCGTCGCCATCGTTCGATCAGGATCTGCGCTTCTCTCAGAGAATAGAAGATCTCGCCGTCGAGCAGCTCGTGCCGGAGTCTGGCATTGAAGCTCTCGATGACCTGAGCCCCGTTTCTTCCTCCAGTTTGAGGTAGAGTCCGCTCCAACGAGGAGACGGACAATGAAGCGATCAAGGTTCAGCGAAGAGCTGATCATCGGGGCGCTGAAGGAACAGGAGGCCGTGCTTGGACAGGACCTCCATGGCCGCTCTGACCACATCGGGGCCATCAGTCACCTTGCCTTCGCGGACGGCTTTCCAGAGGGCATCTTGCTGAAGCGCGAGCTTGTGCGCCTTCTTCGCGGCCACCTTCGGATCGCGGGTCTTCAGCGAACAGCGGATCTGAACCTTCTTGCCGGGATAGCAGTGCGCAACGTCATCAGGGATGCGGCGACGGAAGTAGTACACGTCGCTGTTCTTCTTTTGCTCGATGAAGTTGGCCATCAAGACGCAAGCCCCGGCTTTGAACAGCACGATGGACATGACGGCGACACCTCTTGTGACACCTTAACTCAGGCCCAAAGGCCCCTAACGCATTGATTTTACGTAGTTTGTAAGGTGGGATTAGTGGTGCCCAGGAGAGGACTCGAACCTCCACGGCCTTTCGGCCACTGGTACCTGAAACCAGCGCGTCTACCAATTCCGCCACCTGGGCACAGGTGGTGTGAGGCAGGCGTTTACGCGCCCCGCCAGATGGTGTCAACGCACTTTTTCAGGTTTTTCGCGCGGCGTCGCACCACCTTGCCCGAGAGCGGTTCGGCCGATATTCAGAGACCCGGAACCTCGCATCGGGAGCAAGGCAAATGAGCAAACTCGTCACCATCTATGGAGGCTCCGGATTCCTGGGCCGCTACATCGCCCTGCGCATGGCGAAGCTGGGCTGGCGCGTCCGCGTGGCCGTGCGGCGCCCGAACGAGGCGATCTTCGTGCGGCCCTACGGCGTGGTGGGCCAGGTCGAGCCGGTCATCTGCAACATCCGCCACGAGGGCTCGGTGCGCGACGTGATGCGGGGCGCCGACGCGGTGGTGAACTGCATCGGCACCTTCGATGCCAAGGGGAAGAACAACTTCGACGCCGTGCAGGCCGAGGGCGCCGAGCGGGTGGCGCGCCTGGCCGCCGCCGAGGGGGTCGAGCGGATGGTCCACATCTCGGCCATCGGCGCCGACCGCGACAGCGAAAGCGGCTATGCCCGCACCAAGGCGCTGGGCGAGGAGGCGGTGCTCAAGCACATGCCCGATGCGATGATCCTGCGGCCCTCGGTTATGTTCGGCGTCGAGGACCAGTTCTTCAACCGCTTCGCCGGCATGTCGCGTATGGGCCCGGTGCTGCCGCTGGTGGGCGCCGAGACGAAGTTCCAGCCGGTCTATGTCGACGACGTGGCGCGCGCCGCCGTCATGGGCGTGACCGGCGAGGCCGCGGGCGGCACCTACGAGCTGGGCGGTCCCGATGTCGACACCTTCCGCGAGCTGATCAGCCAGATGCTGGAGATCATCCGCCGCCGCCGGCTGCTGGTGAACATCCCCTTCGGCATCGCCTCGGTCATGGGGCGCGTGTTCGAAACGGTGTCGCGGCTGACCGGCGGCCTGGTGCCGGCGCAGATCACCAGCGACCAGGTCATCAACCTGCGGCACGACAACGTGGTGTCCGAGGGCGCACGCGGATTCGAGACGCTGGGCTTCGAGCCGGCCTCGATGGAGGCGGTGCTGCCGGAATACCTGTGGCGCTTCCGCAAGGGCGGACAGTACGACGAGATCAAGGAATCGGCCCGCAGCCTGCGCACCGACTGACGCTCCCCGCGGGCAGGGGGCCGGGGCGGAGATGCCGCCCCTGCCGCCCCGGAGGCTCAGCGCGCCTTGCGCAGGGCCATGAGCCGCGTCGCGTTGCAGCAGCCCGGCGGCGGAGCGGCGGCCGGGCGACTCTGGGCGCCGAGCCAGGACTCGCAGGCCTCGACCAGGGCGCAGCCGCGGCAGCAGGTCACCATCTCGGCATAGTCCTTGGGGTCGAGCTGCCCGTCATGCATGGCGTCGAGCAGGTTGAGGCCCATCACGCGGGCCACGCTGCGCGTCATCCAGAAATGCCGCGCAGGATCTCCGAGCGTCTGTGCCATGGCGCTGCTACTCCTCCTGCAGGCGGGCCATGAGGGTCGCGAATCGCGCCCGGTTCTCGCAGCCCTCGGGCGTGTCGCGCAGCGCATCGCCGGGGCGGTCCAGCCAGCGGTGGCAGCCGTCGGCCCAGGCGCAGCCGCGGCAGCGTTCGACCATGCCCGCCCAGGCCTCCTGGTCGAGGACGCCGGCCTCCATGGCGGCGACGAGATCGGTGCCGTTGGCACGGGCCATGCGCTGCACCAGCCAGTAGTGTTCGGTTCGGTCGCCCAGGGGCGTGATCCGTGCGTTGTCGAGCATGTCTGCCTCCCTTGTCCTGCGATCGCGGTCGGTCACGTCCGGCGCAGGTCTTCGAAGAGCGTGGTGTTGCGGCAGTAGGTCGGTGCCGTGTCAGGTTCCTTCGGCCGACTGGCCAGCCAGCGGGCGCAGGTCTCGGGCTGCGTGCACATCGTGCAGCTCAGCACCGCATCCTCGATCTGCGAGATCGCGAGCTTGCCGCGCATCGCGGCCTCTTCGAGATCGAGGCCGAGCGTGGTCGCCATGTCGTCCACGAGTTGGGCATGGCGCTTGAGGTCGTTCCGTCCCGGCATGGGGTGTCCTCCCGGCTGGCTGTCCTGTCGATGCGACGGAGGCTAGCAGCCGGGGCGGGGCGGATGCCTTGATTCAGGTCAACAGGGGGCTGCCGGGACCTCAGTACCCGGCCACGGTGCGGCGAACGACCTCGATCCGGGCGCCGTTGGGCGGGTGCGAGCCGAGGAACCGGTTGCCCGGATCGGGGATGTGCATGAAGAACTCGGCGCCGCGAATCGGGTCGTAGCCGCTGCGCAGCGTGATGATCGTGCCCAGCTGGTCGGCCTCGAGCTCGTAATCCTTCGAGTAGGTGCGCGCCCCCACCGAGGCCCCGAAGCGCTCGGCCGAGCGCACGCTTGCCTCGTCGGCGCCGGACATTGCGGCGATGCCCGAGAAGATGATCGCGCCCACGGCGGCATCCTCCTGGATGCGGTCCAGGTGGCCGAGGATGTGGTGCGAGGCCTCGTGCCCCATGAAGAAGGCCAGCTCGTCGGCGTTTTCGACCGACAGGATCAGAGGCAGGTTGAAGGCCACGATGGGCCGGCCGGAGCGGTCGAGCGTCTGGAAGGCGTTCGGCGCCTGGTTCGGGCGGTCGTCGACCACGATGAGGTAATCGCAGTTGGCGCGGGGGGCGAGGCGGCGGCACTGCGCCTCGGCCACGGGCTCGATCGTTTCGGCCACCTGCACGAACTGCAGCGCGGCGCGCTCCGCGCGGTCCTGCGACACGCCCTGCGGCGCGGTGATCGCCGGGCCCTCGCGCGGGCCGGTGGTGACGGGGGCGATCTCGCAGGCGGCCAGGAGCAGCAGGAGAGTGGGCAGGAGCAGGCGCATGGGGGCAGCTTTCCGGGTCGTGTCGGGCCGAGCATAGGGATTGGCGCCCGCGCCTGCCAGTGCCCCGCGCGGATTTGGCGTCCTGCCGCCACCCGGCAGGGGTGGGCAGGCGGTGCGCCTTGGGCTAGTCTGCTGTCATGTTCAGCATCGAGCACGAATTCGACGCCACCGTCGTGACCCTCGTGGACGAGGGCAGCCAGTACCTGCAGGAAGACGTGATCGTCTCGACCTTCGAGGATTGCGTCACCGTCGAGCAGTACGATCCGCGCACCGACAGCGTGCAGAAGATCACCATGTCCATGACCCAGATGCGCGACCTCGCGGCCGCGATCAGCCTGCCCGAGGGCGTCTATACCCGCCGGCCGGACTGAGGCGGGCAGGCGCTCATTCCTCGACCCGGAAGACCTTGTCGCGCGACGTGGCGCCGCGCACCAGCGTGAGCCGCGATTTCGGCACGCCGAGCGCCTTCGACAGCAGCTTGACCACGGCGGCATTGGCCTTGCCGTCCTCGGGCGGGGCGGTGACGCGGACCGAGAGGCGGCCCTCCTCCTCGCGGATCTCGTTGCGCCCGGCGCGGGGTGTCACGCGCAGGGTGATCGTGTCTCCGGGGCGGGCGAGGTGGCGCAGGTCGGGCTTGGGCATGGCGCGGCTTAGCAGCGGGGCGCGCACCGGGCAACGCGGGCGCTTGAAACCCGGCGCGGCAGGGCAGAGATAGGGATGGAACCACAAGGAGACGTGCATGCCGGCCCGCAACCCCGAAGCCCTTGATTTCCTGCTGAGCCGACGCTCCCGCCCGGCCAAGACGCTGTCGTCGCCGGCGCCCGACCGCGACGCCCTGCACGAGTTGCTGACGGCGGCCGCGCGCACGCCCGATCATGGCAAGATGGAGCCCTGGCGGTTCATCGTGTTCGAGCGTCCGGCGCTCGAGCGGCTGGCGGGCGAGGTGGCCGGCCGGACCGCGGCACAGGCGATGGACGCCGACAGTGCCGCCAAGGCGCGCCGCCAGTTCGACGAGAGCCCGCTCTGCGTGGCGGTGATCGAATCGCAGCGCGAGAGCCCCAAGATTCCGCCGATCGAACAGACCTACTCCGCCGGGGCAGTCTGTCTGTCGCTGCTCAACGCCGCGCTGGCCGCGGGCTGGGGCGGCAACTGGCTTTCGGGCTGGGCGGCGCATGACCGCGCTTTCGGCGAGGAGGTCCTGGGCCTGCGCCCGACCGAGCGTGTCGTGGGCTTTGTCCATATCGGGACCGAGACCATCGCCCCGCCCGAGCGGCCGCGCCCGGATCTCGATGCCATCGTCGAGTGGGTCGAGACATGATCCTGTCCGCTTTCTTCGCGGCACTGGGGCAGGTCGGCGACCCGCGCTTCCGCAGCGTGCTGCTCAAGGGGCTGGGGATCACGGTGGCGATCTTCGTCGCGGTCTACGTGGCCTTCGTGCAGGGCGTGGGCTGGATGCTGGGCGACAGCGTCACGCTGCCCTGGATCGGCACCGTCAGCTGGGTCGACGACGCGATCAGCTGGGGCGCCGTGCCGCTGATGCTGCTGCTCTCGGTCTTCCTGATGGTGCCGGTGGCCTCGGCGATCACGGGCATCTTCCTCGACGACGTGGCACAGGCGGTCGAGGACCGGCACTACCCGGCGCTGCCCCCGGCGCAGGATCCGTCGCTGATGGTCAACATCAAGGATTCGCTGGGTTTCCTGGGCGTGCTGATCGTCGCCAACATCGTGGCGCTGGCGCTCTATCTCGCCTTCGCGCCGCTGGCGCCCTTCATCTTCTGGGGGCTGAACGGCTTTCTGCTGGGCCGCGAGTACTTCACGCTTGCCGCGATCCGGCGCGTGGGGCGCGAGCAGGCGGCACTGCTGCGCCGCCGGCACATGGTGACGATCTGGGCGGCGGGCGTGCTCATGGCCGTGCCGCTGACGGTGCCGCTGCTGAACCTCGTGGTCCCGATCCTGGGAGCGGCGACCTTCACCCACGTGTTCCACCGGCTACAGGCGCGGCGCGCGCCCGCCTGAGCCCTCAGGGCTGTTGGCGGGCGCCCGGCGGGTCCATCCGGTCGAACATCCAGCGGTCGATGTCGCGCACGGTGATCGCGCCCGACAGGATGGTGGCCGAGATGACGATCCAGAGCACCGCCGAGATGGCGGTGGTGATCCAGGCCTTGCGCTTGAGGTTGTGCACTTCGGGGCTGCTGGCATGCGTGCCTTCGACGATCTCGCCCCTGTCGCCCTGCGTCTCGAGGCGGAAGGGGATCACGATCAGGAAGGTCAGGAACCAGATGACCGCGAAGAGCACGATGGCGGAGGTAATGGTCATGGCGGGTACTCAGACCTGTTCCAGCTCGACCAGCGTGCCCTGGAAATCCTTTGGATGCAGGAAGAGCACCGGCTTGCCGTGGGCGCCGATCTTGGGCTCGCCGTCGCCCAGCACGCGGGCGCCCTGCGCCTTGAGGTGGTCGCGGGCGGCGAGGATGTCGTCGACCTCGTAGCAGACATGGTGGATGCCGCCCGACGGGTTCTTGTCGAGGAAGCCCTGGATCGGCGAGCCCTCGCCCAGCGGGTAGAGCAGCTCGATCTTGGTGTTCGGCAGCTCGATGAAGACGACGGTCACGCCGTGGTCGGGCTCGTCCTGCGGTGCGCCCACCTTGGCGCCCAGCGTGTCGCGGTACTGCGCCGAGGCGGCCTCGAGGTCGGGCACGGCAATGGCGACGTGGTTCAGGCGGCCGATCATGTCTCGCTCTCCTCTTGCGGTCTGGGCCGCTTATGCCGCGCGGGCCGCGGTCTGCGCAAGCGGGGCGCGGCCATTAACCGCGCATTAGCGTTGACGCGGGATTGTCCAATATACGCTGAAGGAGGATGCGATGACCGACTCGGATGGATTCGACCCGGTGCCCCGGCCCACCGCCACCCGGCCGCTTCTGGGCATGACCGTTCTGGTGGTGGAGGACAGCCGCTTTGCCTGTGACGCCATGCGCCTCCTGTGCCTGCGCAGCGGGGCG
Source organism: Salipiger mucosus DSM 16094 (assembly GCF_000442255.1). Taxonomy (GTDB): domain Bacteria; phylum Pseudomonadota; class Alphaproteobacteria; order Rhodobacterales; family Rhodobacteraceae; genus Salipiger; species Salipiger mucosus. The sequence goes on from NZ_KE557278.1 coordinate 23,167, forward strand.
CGCATCCGGCGGGCCGACTGTCTCGTGTCCGCCCGCAGGCATCTGCAGGTCTACCGGCCCACGGTCGCGGTGGTCGACCTCGGGCTGCCCGACGGGTCCGGGGCCGAGCTGATTTCGGACCTTTCGGTCGCCGCGCCGCGGGTCTCGGTGATCCTGGGCACCAGCGGCGATGCCTTTGCCGAGGACGTGGCCTTTGCCGCCGGGGCGGACGGGTTCCTTCCCAAGCCGGTCGAGAGCGTCGCAGCCTTCCAGGCGGAGGTGCTGCGTCACCTGCCCGAAGAGAGGCGCCCGCTGGGCCCGCGCATGGTCTCGGAGGAGATGGTGCGGCCCGATCCGCTGGCCTACCGCGACGACATGGCCCATGCCGCCGACGTGCTGGGCGACGACGGCGACGAGCGGATGCTGGACTACGTGACGCAGTTCCTGCGCGGCGTGGCGCAGAGCGCGGGCGACGGCGTGCTGGCGGGCGCGGCAGAGCAGCTGGCCGAGGCGCGGGCCGAGGGGCGGCCGGTGAAATCCGACATCGCCCGCGTGGCGGGGCTGGTGCAGGATCGACTGGCCGACCGCGTGGCGATCTGAGCCACCCTCAGAGCAGCAGGCGCGGGTCCGGGCCAAGGTCGAGGCCCGGGAAGATGTCGCGCTCGATCACCTTGGTATCCAGCCCGAAAAGCCCGCGGATGAGCCAGCCCGCGTGGGCGCGCAGGTCGCGCGTGGGCATCAGGTCGCGGCGGGCATAGAGATCGGCCTCGGCAAGGCCGGGCCAGTCACTGACCACACGGCCCCCGCGGATCGCGCCGCCGGCCATGATCATCGCGCCGCCGGTGCCGTGATCCGTACCGGACGTACCGTTAATCCGTACGGTCCGGCCGAACTCGGTCATGGCGACCACTGCCGTCTTGCCCCAGGCCTGCGGACCCATGCCGTCGCGCAGCGTGAGGATCGTGTCCGAGAGTCGCCCGAGCGCCCGGCCCAGGGAACGGTCCTGGTTGTCGTGGGTGTCCCAGCCGTTGATCGAGAAGGCGGCGATGCGCGATGCGCCCCCAAGGCGCTCGGCGGCGAACTCCGCAACCCGCTTCTGGGCCGAGCCGCCGCGGATGTCATCGCGCATCGCGGCCATCATCTCGCCCGGCGCCATCTCGGCGGCCACCGGGTCGCCATCGGCCTCGGAGATGGCCAGCGCCTGCGTCAGGGCCGAGGCGAAGGCGGGGTCGTCCTGCATGACGAGCTCGGCCAGGCGCAGGGCCTGGGGGCTGAGCGCGAGATCGGCCTCGGGCGTCCAGCGCGAGACGGGGGCCGTCGCCCGAGAGGATCGAGAGCGAGTCGCGGCCCACCGCATAAGCGGTCTCGGTCCCCACGCCGGGATAGTGCGAGAGCATGCGGTTCAGCCAGCCGTCGCGGCTGAGCCCCTGGCTGAGGTCGGCGATGCCCGCTTCGAGCAGGTCCTGCCCGTCGAAGTGGCTGCGCTTGTCGCGGTAGGGCGTCGAGACGGCATGGGCGACGCTCAGCTCGCCCTGTCGCCAGAGCGGCAGCAGCGGCGCCAGCGCGCCGTTCAGGGCGAAGAAGCCGTCGAGATCTGTCGGTCCGTCCTTGGCGTCGAAGTCGGGCCGGCCGCGCAGCCCGGCCCAGGCGGGGTCGCCGTGGGGCATCACCGCGCCGAGCCCGTCCATGGCGCCGCGCAGGATGATGACCACCAGCCGGTTCTCGCCCGGCGTGGCGGCGAAGGTCACAGGGGTCACCAGCGGGCTGGCCGCGAGCGAGCAGCCGACGGCGGCGGTGCGGGTCAGGAAGGCGCGGCGCGAGAGATCACGGGACATCGGTCACATCCTCTGGAAGGCGGGAGAGGCCAGCACGAGCCCGACGCCATCGGCGCGGCTTTCGGCGGACTCGGCGGCAAAGCGCACGGCGGGCGTGGCGCGCGGCCCCAGCGCCTGCGTGACGAAGTCGCGCGGGTCGGGCAGGTCGCGGCGCAGGAACTGCGGTACGGTGACGGCCCAGCGCAGCCGCGTGGCGATGCCCTGCGGCGTGATCCAGGCGGAGTCGGCCTCGTCCAGTCCGTCGGGGCCGTCGGGCTGTTGCCAGGCATGGCCCATGGTCTGGATCGGCTGCTGGATCCGCAGCCGGAAGACGCCCTCGCGCAGGTCGGTCAGGGCCTCTGGCGCCACGGCGAGCGCGCGCAGCGCAGAGGAGACGAAATCGAAGGGTTGCTTGACGTTGGGCCGGCGGTCGTCCCAGGCGGCCGGGTGGGCGAGCATGGCGGCATATCCGCGGCGCAGTTCGCAGCCGCTGTCGAGAAGGGCCGTCTCGATCGCCTTCACAAGGTCGGGGTCCGGGCGGTCCGAGACGAAATGCACCGCCAGCTTGTGCGCCAGGTGCCGGGCGGTGGCAGGATGACGGGCGAGGTCGCGCAGCGCGTCCTTGACGTCACCGAGGCGGGGCTCGTCGCCGCCGTATCCGCGCCGCAGCACGGTCTGGACCCCGGGTTCGGCGATATCCTTGCGGAAACTGCGGCCGACCGTGTGGTGAAAGGTGAGGCCTGTCAAAAGCTCGGCCAGCTCCCGCACGTCGGCCTGGGTATAAGGGCCGTCGACGCCGAGGGTGTGAAGCTCGAGGATCTCGCGGGCGAGGTTCTCGTTCACGCCGCGATCGGGCCTGCGCCGGCCAAGCCGCGAATTCGGCCCGACCGAGGTGTTCTGGTCGAGGTAGTGCAGCATCAGCGGATGGGTGACAGCCGAGATGAGCAGGTCCTCGAAGCGCCCGGCGACATGGGGGCGGATCGCGCTCTGCATGTAGGGCGAGGTGCCACGCCGAATGACGCCGGCCTTGCCGATCGCGGTGAAATGGTCGGCCCAGAAGAAGCTGAGCCTTTCCCGAAACGGCGCTTCGGTCTCGATGCGGCGGGCGATGTGGCGGGCCATCCAGACGGCGGAGGCCTTTCGGGCCGCGATGTTGATCTCGCGCGAGCGCTCGCGCGCGGCCTCGCCCTTGGCCGTGCCGCGATTGGCGCTGCGGATCTTCTGCTGCTCGCGGCGGGCGGTGATGCGCGAGAGGAAGTCGGGGAAGGGCTCGATCGGATGGGTCTTTGCCACGGTGTCCGGACTGTCCAGCGTGGCGAGCATGGCCTCGGCGCTCTGCGCGGGCGGCACGGTCGGGGACAGGCCGCAGCCGAAACGGATCTCGGCAAGGATCGGATCGAAGTCGGCCATCGTGAGTTGCCTCTGCCAGTGTGCGACAAGCTTACAGCCAACGGCCGCAGGCGTCACAGGGTTGCAGCGTCACATCCCCGTGCTCGCCAACGGCTCGGCGGGAAGGTGCCGGGAACCCGGGCGCACGGGGCGGCGTTGGCCTGCGACCAAGGCATTCCCATCCGGAGCAACCCATGACATCGATCTACGACGCCATCATCCAGGACCACGAGCATCACCGCGCGCTGCTGGCGACCATCGCCGACACCGAGGGTGACAGCGAGAAGCGGAAGCAGGCCTGGGCCGAGTTCTACCGCGACGTGAAATCTCACTCGGCCGCGGAAGAGGAGGAGTTCTACTCGGTCCTGATGCAGGAGACCTGGGGCCAGGATACCGCGCGCCACTCGGTGCAGGAGCACGCCGAGATGGACGAGATCCTGGAAGAGCTGAACGAGAAGGACATGGCCTCGCCCGGGTGGCTGAATCGCTTCCACACGCTGCGGCACGACTACGAGCACCACATGGAAGAGGAAGAGGACGAGGTCTTTGCCCGCGCCAAGAAGGTCGTCGGCGAAGAACAGAACGACGCCTATGGCAAGCGCTTTCTCGACCGAAAGAACAGCGAGCTGAAGCTGGTCGAGAAGAAGAAGGAGGACCACCTCGAGGACTGAGGCGGCCCGGCCCGGAAAAGCGAAAGCCCGCGCGGGGAGCGCGGGCTTTTTCATGCGGTGACGGGGCCGATCACTCCTGCGGGATGACCCGCAGCGAGAGTTCCATCAGCTGGTCCGAGGTCGGATCGGAGGGCGCCTGCATCATCAGGTCCTCGGCGCGCTGGTTCATCGGGAACATGATGACCTCGCGGATGTTCGAGGTGCCGGCCAGCAGCATCACGATGCGGTCGATGCCCGCCGCGCAGCCGCCGTGCGGCGGGGCGCCGAAGTGGAAGGCGCGTTCCAGCCCGCCGAAGCGCTTGCGCACCTCGTCCTCGCCGTAGCCGGCCAGCTCGAAGGCCTTGAACATGATCTCGGGCTTGTGGTTCCGGATCGCGCCCGAGACCAGCTCGTAGCCGTTGCAGGCGAGGTCGTACTGGTAGCCCTTGACCTCGAGGGGGTCGCCCTCCAGCGCCTCGGCGCCGCCCTGGGGCATCGAGAAGGGGTTGTGCGAGAAGTCGATCTCGCCCGTCTCCTCGTCGGCCTCGTACATCGGGAAGTCGACGATCCAGGCGAAGGCGAAGCGGTTCTGCTCGGTCAGGCCCAGCTCGTTGCCGACCTCGACGCGGGCCTTGGCGGCGACGCGCTCGAAGCTGGCGGGCTTGCCGCCGAGGAAGAAGGCGGCGTCGCCCTTGCCGAGACCCAGCTGCTGGCGGATCGCCTCGGTGCGCTCGGGGCCGATGTTCTTGGCGAGCGGGCCGGCGGCCTCGAGGCCGTTCTCGCCGTCACGCCAGAAGATGTAGCCCATGCCCGGCAGGCCTTCGCGCTGGGCGAAGGAGTTCATCCGGTCGCAGAACTTGCGCGAGCCGCCGCCGGGGGCGGGGATGGCGCGGATCTCGGTGCCTTCCTGCTCGAGCAGCTTGGCGAAGATCGCGAAGCCCGAGCCGCGGAAGTGCTCGGAGACCACCTGCATCTTGATCGGGTTGCGCAGGTCGGGCTTGTCGGTGCCGTACCAGAGCGCCGCGTCCGCGTAGGAGATCTGCGGCCAGTGCTTGTCGACCTTGGCGCCTTCGCCGAATTCCTCGAAGACCCCCTCGATCACCGGCTGGATGGTGTCGAAGACGTCCTGCTGCTCGACGAAGGACATCTCCATGTCGAGCTGGTAGAAGTCCGTGGGCGAGCGGTCGGCGCGCGGGTCCTCGTCGCGGAAGCAGGGCGCGATCTGGAAATACTTGTCGAAGCCCGAGACCATGATGAGCTGCTTGAAGAGCTGCGGGGCCTGGGGCAGGGCGTAGAACTTGCCCGGGTGCAGGCGCGAGGGCACGAGGAAGTCGCGGGCACCCTCGGGGCTCGACGCGGTGATGATCGGCGTCTGGTACTCGCGGAAGTCCTGACCCCACATGCGGCGCCGGATCGAGGCCACCACGTCGGAGCGCAGCGCCATGTTGCGCTGCATCGCCTCGCGGCGCAGGTCGAGGTAGCGATAGCGCAGGCGCGTCTCCTCGGGGTATTCCTGCTCGCCGAAGACCATGAGCGGCAGCTCTTCGGCGGCGCCCAGCACCTCGAGATCGCGGATGTAGACCTCGATCTCGCCGGTGGGCAGGCGCGGGTTGATGAGTTCGGGGTCGCGGGCCTTCACGACGCCGTCGATGCGGATGCACCATTCGGCGCGGACCTTGTCGACCTCGTTGAAGACAGGGCTGTCGGAGTCGCACAGGACCTGCGTCATGCCATAGTGGTCGCGCAGGTCCACGAAGAGCACGCCGCCGTGGTCGCGGATGCGATGCACCCAGCCGGCGAGGCGGACGGTGTCGCCGACATTCTCTTTGGTCAGGTCTGCGCAGGTATGGCTGCGGTAGGCGTGCATGACGGAAGCCCTTTGGAAACTGCCGGAAAGATAGGCGCCGATACACAGGCGATGCGTGAGGAAGTCAAGGGACGCGCGCGCGGATTTGGCGCGAAAGGCGTCCTGCGTTAACCTTTGGGAACAAAAACGCGGGATCACGCGTTTCTATAATATTTGAAAGAGGAAACTCCGGTCACCATTGGGGGTGTGATCATGTGGGACACGATTTTGCACAGGATGTTGCAGCGGCTGATTGTCACCGGACGACTGCGATTGGAATGGCCCGACGGGTCGACACGCGATTACGGACCCGGCGGCGGGCTGCTGGGCGAGGCGAAACTCACCGAGCCGAGCATCGTTCGTGAACTGGTCGTGCGGCCGGTGCTGGCGCTTGGCGAGGGCTATACCGACGGGCGGATCGAGACGCCGCCGCACAAGCTCTACGATTTCGTGGCGCTGCTGATCCGCAATCAGCAACTGGGGCACATGCCGGGCTGGTTCGAGGCGGCGCAGAAGCTGCGCGGCTGGCTGCGCGGGGTGGAGCAGCGCAACAACCCGCTGCGCTCGCAGAAGAACGTTCAGCATCACTACGACATCTCGGACGAGCTATACGCGCTCTTCCTCGACGAGGACATGCAGTACTCCTGCGCCTATTTCGCCGACCGCGACGCCACGCTCGAACAGGCGCAGTCGGCCAAGAAGGCGCATATCGCCCGCAAGCTGCGGATCGAGCCGGGCCAGCGCGTGCTGGACATCGGCTGCGGCTGGGGCGGCATGGCGCTGACGCTGGCGCGCGATTTCGGCGCGCAGGTCATCGGCGTCACGCTGTCGGAGAACCAGCTGGCCACGGCACGGCGCCGCGCCGAGGAGGCGGGGCTTGCCGACAAGTGCGAGTTCCGGCTGATGGACTACCGCCTGCTGGAGGAGCGTTTCGACCGGATCGTGAGCGTGGGGATGCTCGAGCACGTGGGCTATCCGCACCTGCGCGAGTATTTCGACAAGGTCGATTCGCTGCTGAGCGAGGACGGCATCGCGCTGATCCACACCATCGGGCATGTCGCACCGCCCGGGCCGACCTCGGCCTGGATCGACAAGTATATCTTCCCCGGTGGCTACGTGCCGAGCCTGTCGGAGGTCTCGGCGGCGGTCGAGCGCACGAACATGTGGGCCGCCGACGTCGAGGTGCTGCGCGGGCACTACGGCCCGACGCTGAACCACTGGCGCCAGCGCTTCGAGGCGGCGCTGCCCAAGGTGCGCGAGATGTACGACGACAACTTCGTGCGCATGTGGCGGTTCTATCTCGTGGTCTGCGAGGCGGCCTTCGAGGAAACCTTCCAGGGCGTCTTCCAGATGCAGCTGTCGCACAAGCAGTACGCGGTGCCGGTGTCGCGCGACTACCTCTACGAGGATGACGACCACCGCATGATGCACGCCGCCCAGTAGGGCCGCGGACGGCATCCACCGACGGCGCCCGGTGCGGCGCCGTCTCCGGCGTGACCGCCGATAGGGCTTGCACGGGCAAGGCGCTTCACTATAACGCGCGAGAATTTGCGGCATGCGAGTCTGCGTGCCGCATCCGCATGCGCAAAAGAGGTCCGTCGATGCCCAAGAGAACCGATATCAAGTCCATCATGATCATCGGAGCAGGGCCCATCATCATCGGGCAGGCCTGCGAGTTCGACTATTCCGGCGCCCAGGCCTGCAAGGCCCTGCGCGAAGAGGGATACCGGGTCATCCTGGTGAACTCGAACCCGGCCACGATCATGACCGACCCCGGTCTCGCCGACGCCACCTATATCGAGCCCATCACCCCCGAGGTGGTCGCCCGCATCATCGAGAAGGAACGCCCCGACGCGCTGCTGCCGACGATGGGCGGCCAGACCGGCCTGAACACCTCGCTCAAGCTCGAGGAAATGGGCGTGCTCGAGAAGTTCGGCGTCGAGATGATCGGTGCCCGCCGCGAGGCCATCGAGATGGCCGAGGACCGCGCGCTCTTCCGCGAGGCAATGGACCGGATCGGCCTCGAGAACCCGGCCGCGACCATCGTGACCGCGCCCAAGGACGAGACCGGCAAGGTCGATCTCGACGCCGGCGTGCAGACCGCGCTGGAGGCGCTCGAGCACATCGGCCTGCCCGCGATCATCCGGCCGGCCTACACGCTGGGCGGCACCGGCGGCGGCGTGGCCTACAACCGCGAGGATTACATGTACTACTGCCGGTCGGGCATGGATGCCTCGCCGGTGAACCAGATCCTCGTGGACGAGAGCCTGCTGGGCTGGAAGGAATACGAGATGGAGGTCGTCCGCGACAAGGCGGACAACGCGATCATCGTCTGCGCCATCGAGAACGTGGACCCGATGGGCGTGCATACCGGCGACTCGATCACCGTGGCCCCGGCGCTGACGCTGACCGACAAGGAATACCAGATCATGCGCAACGGCAGCATCGCCGTGCTGCGCGAGATCGGGGTCGAGACCGGCGGCTCGAACGTGCAGTGGGCGGTGAATCCCGACAACGGCCGCATGGTCGTGATCGAAATGAACCCGCGCGTGTCGCGCTCTTCGGCGCTGGCGTCGAAGGCGACCGGCTTCCCGATCGCCAAGATCGCCGCCAAGCTCGCCGTCGGCTACACGCTGGACGAGCTCGACAACGACATCACCAAGGTGACCCCGGCGAGCTTCGAGCCCACCATCGACTACGTCGTCACCAAGATCCCGAAGTTCGCCTTCGAGAAGTTCCCGGGCTCCGAGCCCTACCTCACGACCGCCATGAAGTCGGTGGGCGAGGCCATGTCCATCGGCCGCACGATCCACGAGTCGATGCAGAAGGCGCTGGCCTCGATGGAGTCCGGGCTGACCGGCTTCGACGAGATCGAGATCCCCGGCGTGTCGGTCGATCCCTGGACGGTGGCGCCCGAGAAGAGCGCCGTCATCAAGGCGATCAGCGCGCAGACCCCCGACCGGCTGCGCACCGTCGCGCAGGCGATGCGCCACGGGTTGTCGGATGACGAGATCCACGGCGTCACCAGCTTCGACCCCTGGTTCCTCGCGCGCATCCGCGAGATCGTCGAGGCCGAGGCCGAGGTGCGTGCCGGCGGCCTGCCGCAGGACGAGGAGGGCATGCGCGCCCTCAAGATGATGGGCTTCAGCGACGCGCGGCTGTCGCGGCTGACCGGCTTTTCCGAGAAGGACGTGCGCAAGCGCCGCACCGGCCTTGGCGTGACCGCCGTGTTCAAGCGCATCGACACCTGCGCCGCCGAGTTCGAGGCGCAGACGCCCTACATGTACTCCACCTACGAGACCCCGATGATGGGCGAGGTGGAATGCGAGGCGCGGCCCTCGGACAAGAAGAAGGTGGTGATCCTCGGCGGCGGGCCGAACCGGATCGGGCAGGGGATCGAGTTCGACTACTGCTGCTGTCACGCCTGCTTCGCGCTGACCGGCGCGGGCTACGAGACGATCATGATCAACTGCAACCCCGAGACCGTGTCGACCGACTACGACACCTCGGACCGGCTGTATTTCGAGCCGCTGACCTTCGAGCACGTCATGGAGATCCTGCGCGTCGAGCAGGAGCGCGGCACGCTGCACGGGGTGATCGTGCAGTTCGGCGGCCAGACGCCGCTGAAGCTGGCCAACGACCTCGAGGCCGAGGGCATCCCGATCCTCGGGACCACGCCGGACGCCATCGACCTCGCCGAGGACCGCGAGCGGTTCCAGGCGCTGGTGAACCAGCTCGGGCTGCGCCAGCCCAAGAACGGCATCGCCTCCACCGAGCAGCAGGCGCTGGACATCGCGGCCGAGATCGGCTTCCCGCTGGTGATCCGTCCCTCCTACGTGCTGGGCGGCCGGGCGATGGAGATCGTGCGCGATCTCGATCACCTCAAGCGCTACATCGACGAGGCGGTCGTGGTCTCGGGCGACAGCCCGGTGCTGCTGGACAGCTACCTCGCGGGCGCGGTCGAGCTGGACGTGGACGCGCTCTGCGACGGCGAGGCGGTGCACGTCGCGGGCATCATGCAGCACATCGAGGAGGCCGGCGTGCACTCGGGCGACAGCGCCTGCTCGCTGCCGCCCTATTCGCTGGGCGCGGGCGTGATCGAGGAGATCAAGCGCCAGACCGAGGCGCTGGCCAGGGCGCTGAACGTCGTGGGCCTGATGAACGTGCAGTTCGCGATCAAGGACGGCGTGGTCTACCTCATCGAGGTCAACCCGCGCGCCTCGCGCACGGTGCCCTTCGTCGCCAAGGCGACCGACAGCGCCATTGCCAGCATCGCGGCGCGCATCATGGCGGGCGAGCATCTCTCGGCCTTCCCGCTGCGCCCGCGCCACGCCGAGGACATCGACTACGACACCGACGTGCCGATGGCTGACCCGATGACGCTGGCCGACCCCGACATGCCCTGGTTCTCGGTCAAGGAGGCGGTGCTGCCCTTCGCCCGCTTCCCGGGCGTGGACACGATCCTCGGGCCCGAGATGCGCTCGACCGGCGAGGTCATGGGCTGGGACCGCAGCTTCCCGCGCGCCTTCCTCAAGGCGCAGATGGGCGCGGGCACCCACCTGCCGACCGAGGGCGCGGTGTTCTTCTCGATCCGCGACTCGGACAAGAACGACGACATGCTCGAGGCCGCGCGGGTGCTCTCGGACCTGGGCTTCCGGCTCATCGCGACGGGCGGCACGGCCGATTTCCTCGAGGGCGCGGGGCTGACCTGCGAGCGCGTGAAGAAGGTCTACGAGGGCCGTCCGAACGTGGTGGACCTGATGAAGGACGGCGGCATCCAGCTGGTCCTGAACACCACCGAGGGCGCCGCGGCCGTCGAGGACAGCCGCGAGATCCGCTCGGTCGCGCTCTACGACAAGATCCCCTACTTCACGACCGCCGCCGGATCCCACGCGGCCGTCATGGCGATGAAGGAACGCCAAGAGGGCGAGCTGGTGGTGAAGTCGCTGCAGGGGTGACTTCCAGCCCTGCCTGCAGCGATATGTTGCAGCCCGCGCGGAGTGGCTGCAAACTTGAACAATGGACCGGTTAGAGTTTGAGTTGGATGCGGCGCGGAAGCGCTTTGATGCCGAAGATGCTGGTCGCGATAATGTTCGGTCGTCGACGGCGATACCGCTCGCGGCTCTGTCGTTCGCGGCTTTCGGTTTTGGAGCTGTAGCCCAAAACGCGGATGTTCTGGCTCGTCAGTTGACGACTGCGGGAGTTGGGCGGGTAGAGTTCTGGCTTGCGGCAACTGCGCTTTCAGTCGCCTCTGTCGCGCTGCTTTGTTTTCTCTGGGCAATCGTTATTTTTCAAAGGTTTGACTACATCGGCAAGGCGCCGGATCCTCATTATCTTGATGTGGAAGCCCAGTTCGTTTCGATGACATATGCGTTGATCGAAGGCGGTATGTATCGTTCAGATGCCGAAGATGTAGCGAGTGTCTCAGCATGGCGTTCTGCACTGAAATCGTTTGAGGATGCAGCTCAAGCACAACGAGAGGCAAACCGTAAGCGCTGTCCCGCGGTCACCTTCCGCGATGTTTCGGCGAATGCGAGAGCATCCTTATCGTGAGTTAGGGAGTGCGGTTCGCAATGTGCGCTACAAATGCGTTTCTCAGATCGCTCGGTGTGGAGATCTACGCGTCCGGACACCGGCGCTGGCCGGATGAGGCGAAGGCGCAGGCAGTCGCCGAGACGCTCCAGCCGGGAATGACGGTGAACGATGTTGCAACGCGGTTCGGTATCCAGCCGAACCAGCTGTCGGCGTGGCGGCGCATGGCGAAGGACGGCAAGCTTGTCCTGCCGGCCGATGAGGGCGCCGGAGATGAGGCGGTGTTCGCGCCTCTCGTGGTGTGTGACGCGGGGTCTCCTGCGCCAGAGGCGGAGAGCAGCGCCGTGGGGCGCGATATCCGGCTCGCTGTC
>NZ_KE557278.1:35077-58460 GCF_000442255.1 Salipiger mucosus DSM 16094
CGGTCGAAACGCTCCTCCAGCAGGCGGTAGTCCATCAGCCGGAACTCGCACTTGTCGGCAAGCCCCGCCTCCTCGGCGCGGCGGCGCCCGAGGCGATGCTGCACCCGGCGGGGCCGGTGGGCACCGCGCGCTCGGGGATGCTGCTGGCCTCGGTGACGCCGGCGCTGGAGGCGCGGGCGCGCGAGCTGCGGGCCGAGCTCGAGGAGATGACGGCGCTGCGGGCGCTGCAGGAGAGCGCGGCGGACACGCTGGAAGAAGGGCTGCGCGGCGTCCAGGAGGCCCGCACCGACCTGAGCCAGGCTGTCTCGGACCGCACCGATCTGCCGCGCCGCTTCACCGAGGACCCGGTGAAGACCGCGATCCTGATCGCCTCGACCGAGACGCTGGAAGGCTTTGCCAGCGGGCTGTCCGAGATCGCCGAGGGCGAGCCGCGCACCAACCCGCTGCCGCCGGTGAACGACCGCAAGGGCGCCTTGCCGCTGCCGGTGCAGGGCCAGGTCCTGCGCCGCGCGCAGGAGGCCGACGCCGCGGGCGTGCAGCGCCCCGGCATCGTGGTGGCGACGCGCCCGCATGCGCTGGTCACCACGCCCACGGCGGCGACGGTGCGCTACTCCGGCCCGCTGCTGGACTACGGTCTGGTGACGATCCTCGAGCCGCAGCCGGACCTGCTCTTCGTGCTGGCGGGGCTCGACACGGTTTATGCCACCGCCGGCGAGGTTCTGCCCGAAGGTGCGCCGGTTGGTCTCATGGGCGGGCAGGGTGGCGATGCGTCACCATCTGGTGAAGGGGCTGGCGCTGGACGCACGGAGACGCTCTATGTAGAGGTCAGGCAGGGCGATGCACCGGTGGACCCACTCTCGTGGTTCACAAGCGACAAGGGATGACATGGGCATGAACAAGTTTCTGATGGCCGCCGCGGGCGGCACGATCGCCGGGGTCCTGGCGACGACGCAATTCGTCGGCCCGCTTCTTGCGCAGGAGAATTCGCGGTCGAGCAGCGTCTACGAGCAGCTCGATCTCTTCGGGGACATCTTCGAGCGGGTGCGCGCCCAGTACGTCGAGGAAGTCGACGAGGGCGAGCTGATCGAGGCGGCGATCAACGGCATGCTGACCTCGCTCGATCCGCATTCGAGTTACCTTTCGCCCGACGACGCGGCCGACATGCGCGTGCAGACGCGGGGCGAATTCGGCGGCCTCGGGATCGAGGTCACGCAGGAAGACGGCTTCGTGAAGGTCGTCTCGCCGATCGACGGCACGCCCGCCGACGAGTCGGGCATCGAGGCCGGCGACTACATTACCCATGTCGACGGCGAGTCGGTGCTGGGCCTGACGCTGGACGAGGCGGTGGATCTCATGCGCGGGCCGGTGGGCTCGGAGATCGTCATCACCGTGGTCCGCGAGGGCGAGGAAGAGCCCTTCGACGTCTCGATCATCCGCGACACGATCACGCTGACCGCCGTGCGCACCCGCACCGAGGGCGAGACCGTGGTGCTGCGCGTCACCACCTTCAACGACCAGACCTTTCCGAACCTCTCGGAGGGGCTGGCCGAGCGGGTCGAGGACGCGGGCGGCATCGACAACGTCAACGGCTTCGTGCTGGACCTGCGCAACAACCCGGGCGGGCTGCTGACGCAGGCGATCAAGGTCTCGGACGCCTTCCTCGAGAAGGGCGAGATCGTCTCGACGCGCGGGCGGGACCCGCAGCAGGGCGACCGCTACAACGCGACGCCGGGCGACCTTGCAGAGGGCAAGCCGGTGGTCGTGCTGATCAACGGCGGCTCGGCCTCTGCCTCGGAGATCGTCGCGGGGGCGCTGCAGGATCACCGCCGCGCCATCGTGGTGGGCACCAAGAGCTTCGGCAAGGGCTCGGTCCAGACGGTGATGCCGCTGCGGGGCGACGGCGCCATGCGCCTGACCACGGCGCGCTACTACACGCCCTCGGGCCGTTCGATCCAGGCGCTGGGCGTGTCGCCCGACATCGTGGTGGAGCAGCCGCGTCCCGGCCAGAACGAGGAGGACGAGGACGAGAGCACCATCCTCAACCGCTCCGAGGCAGACCTGCGCGGACGGCTGGACAACGACAGCCTGACCGAGGAGGAAATCCGCCAGATCGAGGAGGACCGCGAGAATGCCGAGCAGGCCGCGGCGCTCCGCGAGGAGGATTACCAGCTGGCCTATGCCATCGACATTCTCAAGGGCCTTTCGGCCCTTGGCCCCGACAACGAGTGACGGACAGGCGGGCGGGGATTTCCCCGCCCGCTCCCTTTTCGCGGAGAAGGCTGCGACATGACACCCGACGACATCGCACGGCTGCCCTATCGTCCCTGCGTGGGCGTGATGCTGGTCAACGAGACCGGCGAGGTCTTTGTCGGCCAGCGGATCGACAGCGACCAGCCGGCCTGGCAGATGCCGCAGGGCGGCGTGGACGAGGGCGAGGCCCCGCGCGAGGCCGCCCTGCGCGAGCTCTGGGAAGAGACCGGCGTGCCCTCGGACCTGGTGACGGTCGAGGCCGAGACCGACGAGTGGATTCCCTACGACCTGCCGCACCACATCGTGCCGCACATCTGGAAGGGCCGCTACAAGGGGCAGGAGCAGAAGTGGTTCCTGCTGCGCTTCCACGGCAGCGACGAGCAGGTGAACATCCGCACGGATCACCCCGAGTTCTCGTCCTGGCGCTGGCTGGCGCCGGAAAAGGTCGTGACGCAGATCGTGCCCTTCAAGCGGGCCGTCTACGAGCGGGTTCTCAGCGCGTTCGAAGACCGGCTGTGAGGCGGCTGGCGACTGCCGTCCTGCTGACGCTGGCCGTGGCGCAGCCCGCGCTGGCGCTCTCCTGCATGAGGCCCGACCTGGTGCGCGACTTCGAGGAAGCCGCGGCCGACCCGGCCGAGTGGATCGTCGTCTCGGGCGCGCTGCGCTTCGATCCCGCCGACCTGCCGCCTGCCCCGGGCGAGACCGTGACGGAGACCGGCGGGGGCGAGATCGCCGCGCGGATGGAGGGGATGGCGCTGTCCGGCGAGGGCTTCACGATCCCCTTCGACCGCGAGATCACCCTGCGGCTGACCTGCGCCGGCCCGTGGTGCGGCTCGGTCCGGCCGGGCGCGCATCTTGCCTTTCTCAAGCACGAGCCGCCGGGCTACACGATGATCGTCGGCGCCTGCCCTGGGCGGGTCTGGCCGGACCCCACGCCCGCGATGGAGGCGCAGCTGACGGCCTGCATGCAGGGCGATTGCCCGGCCACCGACTAGGGCGGCAGCCTAGGAGCGCAGCGCCTCGAGCACCTGCAGCGAGGGGTAGCCGTCGGGCACCATGCCCTCCGACTGCTGATAGTCGCGCACCGCGTTGATCGTCAGCGGCCCGATGCGGCCGTCGATCTTTTCCGGGTCGAAACCCGCTTCGCGCAGGCGGCGCTGAAGCTCCAGCCGTTCCTCCAGCGTCAGCGCCCGGTCCTCGCGCGGCCAGTCGTGTTGGACCGGCGGGCCGCCCATGATGCGGTCGCCAAGGTGGCCCACGCCGATGACGTAGGCGTCGGCGGTGTTGTAGCTCTCGATCACCTCGAAGTTGTCGAAGATCAGGAAGGCCGCGCCGCGATGCCCGCCGGGCAGCAGGACCGAGGCCGGTCCGTGGTCGGGGACGGGCGAGCCATCGGTGGCGGTGACGCCCAGACCGGCCCAGTCCGAGGGCATCTTGGTGATCTCGCGTGCGGCGAGGGTGTAGTCGAAATCCTCGGGCAGGGTGACCTCGACGCCCCAGGGCAGGCCGTGCTGCCAGCCGTTTTCCTGCAGGTAATTCGCCGCCGAGGCCAGCGCGTCGGCGGGATCGTCCGACCAGATGTCGCGCTTGCCGTCGCCGTCCCAGTCGACCGCCAGCTCGCGGAAGGACGAGGGCATGAACTGCGTGTGCCCCATTGCCCCGGCCCAGGAGCCGCGCATCTGCGCGGGCGTGGTGTGGCCGTTCTGCAGGATGTGCAGCGCGTCCAGCAGCTGGCCCTCGAAGAAGTCGGCGCGGCGGGTGTCGTAGGCGAGGGTCGCCAGCGACCGTATGACGCGTTCGGAGCCGCGGAAGGTGCCGTAGGCGCTTTCCAGTCCCCAGATCGCCAGCAGCACGCGCTTGTCGACATCGTAGCGCGCCTCGATCTCGTCGAGCAGGGCGCGGTTTTCCTCGTGGGCCTCGCGCCCGGCGGCGACGCGGGCGTCCGAGACGGCGCTGTCGAGGTAGACCCAGACGGTCTTGGTGAATTCGTTCTGGCTGCGGTCGCGGCGGATCACCGCCGGATCGTAGCTGACGCCCTCGAAGGCGCGGTCGAAGATGCGCGCGTCGATCCCCTGCGCCAGCGCGCGGGGGCGGAAATCCTCGACCCAGCGCCGGAAGTCCGCGGCGCTGGCATCGCGTTCGGCCACGGCCTTTTCGGCCGAGGCGAGCGTCTCGGGGCGCTGCTCGGGGCGGGGCGAGGCCTGCGGCGGGAGGCGGGTGTTCTCGGTGGCGGGGCCGGGCGGCCGCGCCCCCGGCGCCGCGGGGGCGGTGCCCTGCGCGAGGGTCGCGCCGGCGGTCACGGCCGCGACGGCGATGGCGGCGAGGCTGGCGATGCGTTGCACGGGCGGTCTCCTGCTCACGAGACGTCTTTGTCCCAGATGTAGCGCGAAGCCCGTGCCCTGCGAAGTCTTTGCGCGGCGGTGACGCGAAATCCCGCCGCGCGAGCGGCGGATCAGCGCCGGGCGGTGCTGCGCTTGCGGCTGACCTTGCGCTTGGTCTTTGCGTCCTTCTTGCGGGCCTTGGCCTCTTTCCGGCGGGGCGGGCCCTTGGGCCTGCCCTTGCCGCGGCCGCGTCCCGGGCGGGTCGAGCCGCGCCCGCGCGGCATCTCGGCATCCTCGAGTTCCAGGATCTCCAGCCCGATGCCGCCGGTGATCGGCGACGCGTCCACGAGCTTGACCCGCACCCGCTGGCCGAGGCCCACGACGGTGCCGGTGTCGGCGCCCATGAGCGTGCCGGCGTCGCGGTCGAAGTGGAAGAACTCGTTCCCGAGCGTGCTGATCGGCACCAGCCCGTCGGCGCCGGTCTCGTCGAGTTTCACGAAGACGCCGAAGCGGGCGATGCCGCTGATGCGGCCCGTGAACTCGGCGCCGACGCGGTCGCTGAGGTAGGCGGCGAGGTAGCGGTCGGTGGTGTCGCGCTCGGCCATCATCGAGCGGCGCTCGGTGTCGGAGATGTGCTGCGCCGTGGTCTCGAGCGTCTCGATCTCGTGCTGGGACAGCCCGTCCTTGCCCCAGCCATGCGCGGTGATGAGCGCGCGGTGCACGATGAGGTCGGAATAGCGCCGGATCGGCGAGGTGAAATGCGCGTAGTTCTGCAGCGCGAGGCCGAAGTGGCCGAAGTTGGCCGGGGCATAGTAGGCCTGCGTCATCGAGCGCAGCGTCGCCATGTTGATGAGCTCGGCCTCGTCCGAGCCGGCGGCATCGTGCAGCAGCTTGTTGAGATGCGCGGTCTTGAGCACCTGCCCCTTGGCCAGCGTCAGCCCCGCCGCGTCGGCGGTCTCGCGCAGGCTGTCGAGCTTGTCGTCCGGCGGCTCCTCGTGGACGCGGAAGAGCAGGGGGGTCTTCCTGGCCACCAGCGTCTCGGCGGCGGCGACGTTGGCGAGGATCATGAACTCCTCGATCAGGCGGTGCGCGTCGAGCCGGTCGGCGAAGTTGATCGACTGCACCTTGCCGTCCTCGCCCAGCACGACCTTGCGCTCGGGCAGGTCGAGGTCGAGAGGCTGGCGCCGTTCGCGCGCGGCCTTGAGCGCCGCGTAGGCGTCGTAGAGCGGGCGAATGACGGGATCGAGCAGGTCTTCGGTGCGGTCGTTGGGTGTGCCGTCCATGGCGGCCTGCACCTCGGCGTAGGTCAGCGAGGCGGGCGAGCGCATGAGGCCGCGGTAGAACTTCTGGCCCAGCTTGTTGCCCTCGGCATCGATCACCATGCGCACTGCGAGGCAGGCGCGTGGCACGCCCTCGTGCAGCGAGCAGAGATCGCCCGAGAGCCGGTCGGGGAGCATCGGCACCACGCGGTCGGGGAAGTAGCTGGAGTTGCCGCGCTTGCGCGCCTCGCGGTCGATGGCCGAGCCGGGCGTGACGTAATGCGCCACGTCGGCGATGGCGACCCAGAGGACGTGCCCGCCCTCGTTCTTGGGGTCGTCGTCGGGCTCGGCGAAGACGGCGTCGTCGTGGTCGCGGGCGTCGGAGGGGTCGATCGTCACCAGCGGCATGTCGCGCAGGTCTGTGCGGCCGCTTAGGCCCGCGGGCTTCATCGCGTCGGCCTCTTCCAGGACGTCGGGCGGGAAGTCGTCGGGGATGCCGTGCTGGTGGATGGCGATGAGCGAGACGGCCTTGGGCTCGGACGGGTCGCCCAGGCGCAGCACGATGCGCGCGCGGGGCAGCCCCATGCGGCCGCGCGGGCCGGCCTGCTCGGCCTCGACCAGCTCGCCCTCCCTGGCGCCGCCGGTGGCGTCGGGAGAGACCATCCATTCCTTGTCGGCGCCCTTGTCGATGGGCACGATGCGGCCGCCCTCGGTGCCCTTGCGGAAGATGCCCACCACCTTGCGCGGGCTGGCCCCGATGCGGCGAATGAGCCGCGCCTCGTAGTTGTGATCGGCCTCGTGCACGACCTGCAGCTTGGCGAGGATGCGGTCGCCTTCGCCGAGCGCGGGGTCGGTGGCGCGGGGCACCACCAGCACGGTGGGCTCGACACCCTCGCCGTGCCACTCGAGCGGCTGGGCGAAGATGTCGCCGTTGTCGTCCGGTGCCTTGACCTGAAGCACGGTGACCGGCGGCAGGCGGTCGGGATCGCGGTAGGTCTTCTTGCGCTTCTCGAGATGGCCCTCGTGCTCGAGCTCCTTGAGCACGCGCTTGAGGTCGATCCGCGCGGCGCCCTTGATGCCGAAGGCCTTGGCGATGTCGCGCTTCGAGGTGAGGGTCGGGTTCTCGGCGATCCAGTCGAGGATGTCCGATTTGGTGGGCACCTGTGTCATGCGGCGAGACCTAGCACGCGCATGGTGCATCGTCATGGCGATTCTGGAGCGGGCATCGGGGGGCGGTCGGGAAAGATACGTGCCGCCGCCCACGGGAGCGGCAGGCGGCGGCACTGAACGGGTGACGATGAAACCAAAGGCCCGCACCATCAGGCGAGCCGGCAGTTCGGAGAGGCAACCGGCCCACCTTTCGGCACAGGTTCACGAACACAACCTCATCGCCACCCGCAGGCCCCGCCCCGGTGGCCGGAGCGAGGCCTGTTCCGAATGACCTCAGAGCAGGAAGTTGTCCGGCCCGAGGTCGATGTTTCCGGTCAGCATGACCTCGAAGTCGGCCATGCCGTCGCCGTCGGTATCAGCCTGCAGGACGGTGTCGCCGTCCATCATCGAGGCCCGCAGCTCGCCCGCCGTGCCGCTGAACGCGGCGTCGTCGATCCAGCTGAGGGTCTGGTTGCCGGCCATGTTCACGTCGGCGTCGATGCGGCTGATCTCGATGCGCTCGTTCGCCGCGAAGTCGTCGATGCGGTCGGCCGCCTCGGGCGTGCTGTCGCTTTCACCGAAGAAGATGAAGCGGTCCATGCCCGTGCCGCCCATCATCAGGTCTGCGCCGCCGTTGCCGTAGATCGCGTCGTTGCCGGTGCCGCCGTCGAGCGTGTCGTCGCCGTCACGGCCGTAGACCCGGTCGGAGCGCAGTCCGCCGGTGAGCATGTTGTCGGCGGTGTCGCCCCAGAGCGCGTCGGCCCAGCGCGAGCCCTCGACGTTCTCGATGCCCGTCAGCGTGTCGCCAAGCCCGTCGCCGATGCCCTGCACCGCGCCGGTCATGTCGATGCGCACGCGGCTTTCGGCGCCGGCGTAGCTGGCCCAGTCGATGCCTTCGCCGCCCATGAGCATGTCGGCGCCGCCGCCGCCCTCGAGCGTGTCCATGCCGGCCTCGCCGGACAGCTCGTCGTTGTCGGCGCCGCCCATCAGGTGGTCGTTGCCCTCGCCGCCCATGACGGTGTCGTCACCGGGGCCGGCCGAATACATGTCGTCCATCGCGCCCAGCTGGACGTTGGCCGAGGCCGCGTCGCGCAGGTCCTCGATGATGTCGAGCGCCTGGGTGGTCGAGATCATCTCGATCTCGCCGGCGGCTGCGGGCAGGATCGGCACGTAGCCGTCCTGGGTGCCGTCGACCTCGCCGCCCGTTCCGGCGCCGAGGCCCGCGGGCACGTCCATGCCGTGGATGACGATCTCGCGCAGCTCCAGCGGCATGATGTCGGCCGCGCTGTAGTCGCCGCCGGTCACCGGGCTGAAGAAGTTGCTCGCGTCGTCGAGGTCGAAGTTGTTGATGTAGACGAGCTGGCCGGCCTCGTCGCTCATCGGCGTGTCGCCGTCCATCGCGAGCGGCAGGAGCACGTCGCCGTAGTTCGGCACGCCCTCGAGCACCTCGACCACGCCGTCGCCGTCGGCGTCGCTGAAGAGATCGGGCGTCTGCGCGTCGGTCGGGTTGCCCTCGGAGTCGAAGGTGCCGTGGATGTGCATCGGGTGGGCCTGGTTCGCGACGAGGCCGTCGGCCACCACCAGCACGTTGATGTAGCGCGAGCCGTCCTCTTCGGTGTTGACGGCGATCAGGGCGTCGCCCGTCGTGCCGGAGCTGTTCAGCGCCGCGAGGTCGACGGTGTAGACCGCGTCGATGTCGCTGCGGTTGAGGAACGTCTCGTACGACGTGAAGGAATTTCCGAGATGTGCCATGAGTCCTCCCCTTCGGCATTCGGCGCCAGGCGCCCTGGATGCCCGCAGTCACGAATGCCCGGGGGGAGGAGTTTCAGATGATCGTCGAATTTTTTCGGGTCAGGCGAAATACTCCGCGAGGATACGGGCGTAGACGGCCTTGAGCTGGCGGATCTGCTCCACCGGGACGCATTCGTCGACCTGGTGCATGGTCCGGCCCACGAGGCCGAATTCCACCACCGGGCAGTGATCCTTGACGAAGCGCGCGTCCGAGGTGCCGCCCGTTGTCGACAGCTCGGGCGTGACGCCGGTCTCGGCCTCGACGGCCGCGGCCACGAGGTCCGAAAGCGGCCCCGGCGGCGTGAGGAAGGCCTCGCCGGAGATCTTGATCTTCACCTCGGTCGTGGTGCCGTAGCCTTCGTCGACATGCGCGGCCTCGGCACGCAACCAGTCGGAGAGCGTGTTGCCGGTGTGGCAGTCGTTGAAGCGGATGTTGACGGTCGCGCGCGTCTGCGCGGGGATCACGTTGGTCGCCGGGTTTCCGGTGTCGATGTTCACGACGGCGAGGGTCGAGGGGTCGAAATGCTCGGTCCCCTTGTCGAGCTCGCGGCTGGCGATGCCGTCCATCAGGCGTGCCATGGCGTGCAGGGGGTTGGTTGCGCGGTGCGGGTAGGCGGAATGGCCCTGCTTGCCGGTGACGGTGAACCAGGCGCTCATCGAGCCGCGGCGACCGATCTTGATCATCTCGCCCATGGTCTCGGGGCAGGTGGGCTCGCCCACGAGGCAGTCGGTCAGCTGCTCTCCGCTCTCGTACATCCAGTCGAGCAGCGCAAGGGTGCCGTCCTGCGCGTCGCCTTCCTCGTCGCCGGTGATGGCCAGCACGATGGCGCCGTCGGGGGGCGTGTCGCGGACGAAGTCGATGGCGGCGGCGGCAAAGGCGGCCACGGCGGACTTCATGTCGGTGGCGCCGCGCCCGTAGAGCACGCCGTCGTGTTCCTCGGCGCCGAAGGGGGGCATGGTCCAGGCGGCTTCGTCGCCCACGGGGACGACGTCGGTATGCCCGTTGAAGCCGAAGGTGCGCTCGTGGCCCTTGTCGCCCCAGCGGGCGTAGAGATTGGCGATGCCGCCGCGATCGACCCGGGTGCAGGTGAAGCCGGCCTCTTCGAGGAGGCCCTGCAACAGGACCAGCGCGCCGCCTTCCTCGGGCGTGACCGAGGGGCAGCGGATAAGATCGGCGGTCAGTTTGACGGGATCGGTCGGGGTGCTCATGCGGTGCTCCGGATCGGTTTTGCGCATGGCTAGCGCGTCGTCGCGGCGGGCGCAAATGCCACGAAAACGACGCGGCGGCGCGGAGACGCTTAACGCGGGGCTGCGGGGGTGCTAGGTTGTGGATAACATTGGGGAAGACGGCGGATGCGCCGGGCAGCGGGGCCAACCCCGCGCGGCATCGCCGGCAGAGCAGGGGAACGCACAGGCCATGAGCAGGGCTTGCCAGTCGTCCACGGCACGCGCGGTCGCCGGGGCCGGCGCATGAGCTGGATAGCCATCGCGGGCGATGGTCGGCGCTGGACCGATCCCGCGTTCTTCGAGGGTGCGGGCGACGAGGCGCTGATGCCGCGCGGCTCGCTGGTGATCGAGACGCGGCTGGCGGGCGGGGACCGCCCGCAGACCCTGCTGAGCCACGGTCGGCGTCACCCCTGGCCCGGCGGGCTGTCGATCCAGGCGATGCCGGGCGGCAACATCGTGCTGGTCATCGACCAGGATGGCGAGACCTTTCACACGCTGCTGGAGTGTCCGTGCGACGCGCGGACGGACCTGCTGCGGCTGACCTTCAGCTGGGAGTCGCCGCGCCGCTGGGGGCGGCTGGTGCTGGAGCGGCCGGGCAGCGAGCGCTTTGCCCTCCGCGAGACGCCGCCGCCGCCGCCGCTGGTGCTGGGAGACATCCGCGCCATGATGCATCGTCCCGGCCCGACCCGCGCGGACCCGGAGCTGGCCTTCATCGCCGTCTCGGACGCGGTGGAGCCTGTGGGGCCCATGCCATCGGTCTGCGGCGATGCACCGGTTTCGACGCCTCTTGGGCCGCGCGCGCTGGCGGATCTGCGCTGCGGCGATACGGTGCACACGCAGGGCAGCGGCGTGGTGCCCGTGCTGCACCGGGTCGAGCGCGAGGTGCCCGCGCTGGGATCGTTCCGGCCGGTGCGGCTGCGGGCGCCGTGGTTCGGGCTGCAGCGCGACCTCGTGGTCGCGCCGGGGCAGGCGCTGGTCGTGGGCGGGAGCGACGTGGAATACACCTTCGGCCGCGCGGCTGTGCTGGTGCCCGCGGCGAGCCTCGTGCAGGGCTTCGCCGCCGACTACGAGGAAGGGCCGCTGACGGTGCGCTACGCGCAGCTGGTGCTGCCGGGGCACGAGGCCTTCGTCGCGGCGGGGGTGGCGCTGGAGAGCCTCTACGTCGGGCGGCTGCGGCGGGACCGGGCGCGGCAGACGGCGACGCTGCTGGAGGGGTGCTCGTCGGGACTCATGCCCGAGCATTGCCGCGCCGGGCTGCAGGTGCTGCGCCCCTTCGAGGCCGTGGCGCTTGCCGAGGCGCGGGCCGCCTGAGCGTGCTCAGGCGTCGTCGCCGTCGTCCTCGTCGCCGAAGAAGGGCGAGACCTGCGCCACGATGACCGCGTTCTCGGCCAGGGCGCGGGCCATGAGCTCCTGCTCGTCCTCGCCGATCTCGTGGCCCTGCCGGCGGCGCTCGTCCTCGGTGCCGTAGCCGGTCACGTCGAGGGGGGCCATCTCGGCCTGCTTGAGGATCGCCACCGTCTCGCGCACGGCCTCGGCCTCATCGACGCCGGAGGCGTAGCACATCAGCGCGGCGCCGGTCGCGCCCTCGGGCAGGCCGTCGCCGGACCGGCGGCCGACCTCCACCAGGAGGGTGTAGACCTGCTGTTTCGACTCTTTCTTCGCCATCTGCCCGGCCCCCTGTGCGTTGCGCGGGGGATGGGCGAGGCGGGCGACGCTGTCAAGCGCCGCCGCGCGCAAAGACCTCGACCACGACCGCGATGGCATAGACCGCCATCATCAGCGTGCTCTCGATGCCGATGCGGCCCGGCCCCTCGCGCTGGCGGAGGATCAGCCCGGCCAGCAGGATCGCGGTCATCAGCATGCCCGTGGCGAGCCAGTAGAGATCGTTCGGCCCGACCGCGTTGTAGATCGAGCCGTCGCGGTAGGCGACGTCGGAGAACACGAGGAAGAGCGTGTCGAAGGTGTTGCCGCCGATGATGCCGCCCACGGCGAGCTGCAGCGCGCCGCGCCGCACCGCCACCAGCGTCGTCACCAGTTCCGGCAGCGAGGTCACCACCGCGGTGATGAGCGCGCCGACCAGGCTGGAGGCGAGGTCGAAGCGTTCGATGAAGCTGCCGCCGACCTGGCTGATGACCCAGCCGCAGACGCCCATGATCGCCACCAGCACGACGAAGATCATCGCGGGACGGCGCGCGGACTTGTGCGGTTCGGCGTCGTCCTCGGGTTCGTCGTGGCGCGTCTCGCGCGTTTCGACGGGCTGCCACATGGGCTGCTCGCTGACCGTCGACGAGAGCTTGACCCCTGCGAGGTAGGCCAGGAACAGCACCACCGAGACGGGGTGCACGCCGAAATAGGCGATGTCCGGCCCGGCGAAGGCGGCGATGGGCAGGCTGAGCAGCATGAGCAGCAGCACCGCCTGGAAGAGGTTGGCGGGTTCGGCCGCCGCGTGTTCGAGGTTGGCCTTGCGGTGCAGAAGGTCCGCGATGGCCAGGAAGAGCGTCTGCGCGGCGATGCCGCCGACGGCGTTCGAGACCGCGAAGCTGGCGTCACCGGATGCGGCCGCGTTGACCGAGACCACGACCCCCGCGAGCGAGGTCGCGCCGCCCAGCAGGACGCCGCCGGCCATGGCCTCGCCCAGCGAGGTGCGGTCGGCGATGATGTCGGCGAGATGCGTGGCGCGCACGGAGGCGATCACGACGATCGCCGCGGCGACGGCGAAGACTGTCAGGAGAAGCGGAAGGGATAGGTCGGAAATCATGCGGCCTCGGGGGAAAATGAAAGGGGGCCGTCGCTTTTGCGGACGGCCCCCGTTGTGCTGTCCTGTTGCCGGTCGCGCGTCAGCGCTTCACGGCGCGGACGATGGCGATCAGGATACAGGCGCCGATCGCGCCGACCACGAGCTGGCCCAGCCAGCCGGCCCAGGTGGCGCCGATCACCGCCATGAGGATCGCGTTCATGCCGATGGCGCCGACGATGCCGAGGACGATGTTCAGCAGAAGGCCCATGTCCGCCTTCATGATCTTTTCGGCGATCCAGCCTGCGATTGCGCCGATGATGATGGCGCCGAGCCAGCCAAGTCCTGCCATGTCGTGGAAACTCCTTGTGTCGTGTGCTGTCATACAATCGCGCCGCGGCAGGGTTTTGTTCCCGATCGGATGGCGGCGGGCGGAGCGCCGCCAACGAAAAACGCGGCCCCGCCGGGGCCGCGTCGTGATGGTGCGTTCGATGTGGGCCGCGATCAGTCGCGCAGCAGCTCGTTGATGCCGACCTTGGAGCGGGTCTTTTCGTCGACGCGCTTGACGATGACCGCGCAGTAGAGGTTCACGCCGCCCGTCGAGGGCATTGAGCCCGAGACGACGACCGAGTAGGGCGGCACTTCGCCCATGAAGATCTCGCCGGTCTCGCGGTCGACGATCTTGGTCGACTGGCCGAGAAAGACGCCCATGCCCAGCACGGCGCCCTCGCGGACGCGGACGCCCTCGACCACCTCGGAGCGGGCGCCGATGAAGGCGTTGTCCTCGATGATGACCGGGTCGGCCTGCAGCGGCTCGAGCACGCCGCCGATGCCGACGCCGCCCGAGAGGTGCACGCCCTTGCCGATCTGCGCGCAGGAGCCGACGGTCGCCCAGGTGTCGACCATGGTGCCGCTGTCGACGTAGGCGCCGAGGTTCACGAAGGAGGGCATCAGCACCACGCCGGGCGCGATGTAGGCGGATTTGCGGACGACGCAGTTGGGCACGGCGCGGAAGCCCGCGTCCTTCCAGCGGTCATCGCCCCAGCCCTTGAACTTGCTGTCGACCTTGTCCCACCAGCCGCCGCCCTGCGGGCCGTTGTCGTGCATCTCCATGTCCTTGATGCGGAAGCCCAGCAGCACGGCCTTTTTGGCCCATTGGTTGACCACCCAGTCGCCGCCCTCGGGCTTCTCGGCGACGCGGAGCTGGCCGCTGTCGAGCGCCTCGAGCGTGGCCTCGATGGCCTCGCGGGTCTCGCCGCCGGTGGCGGGGGTGATGGTGTCGCGCGCCTCCCAGGCGGCTTCGATGGCGGCTTCGAGCTGTGCGTTGTCGGACATGGGGTCTCTCCTCGTTCGGTTTCCCGCCCTATAGCCGCAGCGACGCATGGCGACAATGCGTGAGCGCGCGGCGCGGGCTGGAGGCCGGTCGCCGCCGGTGCTAGCCCTGCGCGAAACGTATCACCAGGACGGAGAGAGACATGGCAAAGGCCATCCACAGCATGATCCGCGTTCTCGACGAGACGCGCTCGGTCGAGTTCTACCGCCGCGCCTTTGGGCTCGAGGTGGCCGACCGGCTCGACTTCGACGATTTCACGCTGGTCTACCTGAGCAACGCGGAGTCGGACTTCGAGCTCGAGCTGACCGTGAACAAGGGCCGGACCGAGCCCTACGACCTGGGCGACGGCTACGGCCACTTCGCCGTCTCGGTCGAGGACCTCGCGGCTGAACACGCACGGTTCGAAGCGGAGGGGCTGAAGCCGCGCAAGCTGGTCGAGTTCGCGCCGGGCGGCGAGCTGGTGGCGCGGTTCTTCTTCGTGGCCGACCCGGATGGCTACGAGATCGAGGTGCTGGAACGCTCGGGGCGCTTCGCCTGACGGCTCAGCGCGTGTCGCGGATGAAGGGGTCGGGGGCGATGTTGCCGCCGCAGACCAGCACCGCGACACGCTCGCCCGGCGCCGGGACATAGGCGCCCGAGCGCAGCGCGGCCAGCGCGCAGGCGCCGGCCGGCTCCACGAGCAGCCGGTGCGCCTGCCAGAGCGCCACCTGCGCCTCGGTGATGGCCTCGTCGGTGACGAGGGTGCTGTCGCCCAGGTGCGCCTGCGCGAGCTCGAGGCAGATGGAGCCGATCCGCCGCGCGCCGAGCGCATTGGCGGCCACGCCCGAGACCTCGACATCGACCGGCGTGCCGGCCTCCAGCGCGGCGTTGAGCGCGCAGGCGGTTTCGGGCTCGACCGCGACGACCTTGCGGGCGCCCTGCAGCCAGCCGAGCGCGCCCGCGATGAGACCGCCGCCGCCCACGGCGATCAGCACGGTGTCGGCCTGCAGGCCCTGGGCCTCCCACTCGGCCGTGCAGGTGCCCTGTCCGGCGACGGTGCCTTCGGCGTCGTAGGCGTGGACCTGCATGGCGCCGGTGCGCGCCTCGTGCTCGCGCGCAGCCTCGAGCGCGTTTGCGTATTCGCCCTCGACCACGGTGAGCGCGGCGCCGGTGCGCTCGATCAGCGCGATCTTGGAGGGCCCGGCCATGGCGGGCACGAAGATCTGAGCGGGATAACCAAGCGCGCGGGCGGCAAAGGCCACCGCCGCGCCGTGGTTGCCGCCGCTCGCGGCCACGACGCCGGCCTCGGGCACCTGTTGCGACAGGAGCGTGTTGAAGGCGCCGCGGGCCTTGAAGCTGCCGGTGTGCTGGAGCTGTTCGAGCTTGAGCGCGACGGGCGCGTCCCAAAGCGTCGCGCTCTCCATGACCGGGGTGCGC
This sequence comes from Salipiger mucosus DSM 16094, assembly GCF_000442255.1. Classification (GTDB taxonomy): domain Bacteria; phylum Pseudomonadota; class Alphaproteobacteria; order Rhodobacterales; family Rhodobacteraceae; genus Salipiger; species Salipiger mucosus. The sequence goes on from NZ_KE557278.1 coordinate 50,558, forward strand.
TGGACGTGGCCGGAAATCCGGTCGCCGGCCGCGCTGATCGCCGCTTTCCAGTCCATCCCGCACTCCCCTGCTGGCGTGACGCCGCCGGACGCTATAGTCAGGATGGGTGCAGCACAAGGACCGCCGCCATATGAACGACGACCGCCATTCGATCTTCCGCGACGCCGGACGCGACCGCGAGACCGCGGAACACATCCCCGATACGCCGCAGACGCGCGCGCCCTCGTACCGGCTGGCCTTTGCCGACGATGCCTTCATGTGCCGTGACGAGCTGCGCCCGGTGCGGCTGCAGCTCGAGCTGCTGAAGCCGCAGATGCTGCTGGACGAGCGCGAGGTGGACTCGACCGTCGTGCTGTTCGGTGGGGCACGCATTCCGGCTCCGGCCGAGAAGGCGGGGGCGCGGACCTCGACGCTCGCGGACCTGTCGCGCTTCTACGAGGAGGCCCGGATCTTTGCGCAGGAGATGACGCGCAAATCGGTCGCCTCGGGCAACCGCGAGTTCGTCATTGCCACCGGGGGCGGCCCCGGCGTGATGGAGGCGGGCAACCGCGGCGCGCAGGAGGCCGGCGGGATCTCGATCGGGCTGAACATCGTGCTGCCGCACGAGCAGGCGCCGAACGAATACGTGACGCCGGACCTGTGCTTCAACTTCCACTACTTCGCGATCCGCAAGATGCACTTCCTGATGCGCGCCCGCGCGATCTGCGTCTTCCCGGGCGGCTACGGCACGCTGGACGAACTTTTCGAGTCGCTCACGCTGATCCAGACGGGACGGATGAACCGCGTGCCCTTCCTGCTGTTCGGCCGCGAGTTCTGGGAGCGCATCATCAACTGGGAGGCGCTGGAAGAGGCGGGCACGATCAGCCCAGAGGACCTCGACCTCTTCCGCTTCGTCGAGACGGCGCAGGAGGCCGCGGCGATCATCGAGGAGTGGGGGCCGGCTTCGCCGCGCGACGACATCCCCGGGCGCTAGCGCCCGGGCGGGCGGCAGCGCGTCTCAGCCGCGCTGCGCCTCTTCGCCCAGTGACTCGTCGCGTTCGACCCAGCGCGCGATGACCGACCGCGCGAGATCCTCGTCGAGCGCCGAGATGGCGCCGCGCAGGTCCTTGATCGCGGTGGCGATCTCGATCTCCGAGAGGTAGCCCTCCTGCGCGCGCAGGATCTTGTGGTGCGGCGTGGTCAGCATGTCCGAGGAGATCAGCAGCTCCTCGTGCAGTTTCTCGCCCTTGCGCAGGCCTGTGATGCAGATCTCGATGTCGCCGTTGGGGTTGTCGCTGTTTTTCACCGAGAAGCCCGCGCCCTCGATCATCTGCTGGGCAAGGCGCTTGATCGGCACGGGGTCGCCCATGTCCAGCACGAAGACGTCGCCGCCGCGTGCGAAGGAGCCGGCGAGCAGCACGAGGCGCGCGGCCTCGGAGATGGTCATGAAGTAGCGCGTGACCTTGGGGTCGGTGAGCGTGACCGGGCCGCCGCGTGCGATCTGCTCCTCGAAGAGGGGGATCACCGACCCGGAGGAGCCCAGCACGTTGCCGAAGCGCACCATCGAGAAGCGGGTGCCCTTGGTGCGGGTGGCAAGGTCCTGCACCAGCAGCTCGGCCAGCCGCTTCGAGGCGCCCATGACGTTGGTCGGGCGCACCGCCTTGTCGGACGAGACCAGGATGAAACGCTCGACGCCCGCGTCGCGGGCGGCGTCCGCGATCACCTTGGTGCCGATGACGTTGTTGCGCAGGCCGGCGAGCACGTTGCACTCGACCAGCGGCAGGTGCTTGTAGGCGGCGGCGTGCAGCACGACGTCGACGTCGTGCTCGTCCAGCGCCCGCATCATCAGCTCGCGGTCGAGGACCGAACCGAGAACCGGCACGATGTTGAGGCCTTCGGAGAGCTCGCGCAGCTCCTTGTCGATGTTGTAGAGGCTCAGCTCGGAGTGGTCGACCAGCACCACGCAGTCGGGCTTGCAGCCGATGATCTGGCGGCAGAGCTCGGAACCGATGGAGCCACCGGCGCCGGTCACCATGATGCGCCGCCCCGAGTAGGCATGGCTGACGCCCGGCAGCTCGGATTCCAGGCGCCCGCGGCCGAGCAGGTCGTCGAGCGAGACCGGCGAGACGCGCTTCTTGAGCTCGCCCTCGCCGACGAGCTCGGCAAAGGAGGGCAGCGCGTGCACCTCGCAGCCGATGCTGCGCAGGCGGTGGGCAATGCGGGCGAGTTCCGGCTGGCTGATCGAGGGCATGGCCAGCACCACGCGGTCGATGGCCTTTTCCGAGATCAGGTCCTTGATCGTCGAGGGCGCGTGCACCCTCAGGCCCGAGATGACGGTGCTTTGCAGGGTCGGGTTGTCGTCGACGAAGGCGATGGGATCGATCGCCTCGTCCTGCCGTAGCGCCGCCACCAGCTGCTGGCCGGTCTTGCCGGCGCCGTAGATCAGCACGCGCATGCGGTGCTGGCCCTTGCGATAGACCTGGATGGTCACGTGGCGCAGCAGGATGCGCCAGAAGGCCGAGAGGAAGAGCAGCAGCAGGGCGAAGATGAAGAAGACCGCCACAGGCAGCGGCGGCGAGAGTATGCCGTCCAGCAGCATGCCGGCGGCGCCGCTGATCCCCGCAAACCAGGCGGTGCGGGTGATGCCGCGCGTCTCGTAGGAGTTGAGCTTGATCTGGGGCAGGCCCAGGCGCCAGGAGGTGATCCCGCCCAGCACCACCAGCGCCCCGATGAGCGGCAGGAGGTTGAGAACGGTCGGCCTGTCGGCCTGGACCGTCGCGTTGAGGATGAGGGCCGTGACGAGCGCGACGGCGATCATGGCCGCGTCGAGAGCCATGAACACCAGTTGCTTCTGCAGGCGCGTCAGCGACATTACGATCTTGTAGAACATGTATTTCGTCCTTCGCGAACGTAGCTGCCTGAAAAAGTGTCTCAAACGGTGGGGCCCTTTATTGAGCAGGCCAGCCATCCGGAGCCTGCTGATGGGTTCAACTGCCTAACGAGTCATCAAATTCATCGGATCTCTACGCGACTGCGTAAACTATAGACAAGTATGGAAATTCTGCACCTGCGAAAATTGGCGGGTTTTCACCGATTTGCGCCTCATTTCGCAGCTTGATGCGGCGACGGGGCCGGGGCGCCCATCCGGCGGCCAGACGGGCCCGGCCCGGCGTGAGGCCTTTCGCAGTGCCGCCGCATGCGGTAAGACGCCCGCCAAGCCAGAGCCCCGCGCGCGACGGGGCCGAAGCGCAATCGAAGGAGAGCCACATGGGCTACAAGGTCGTTGTCGTCGGCGCCACGGGGAACGTGGGCCGGGAAATGCTGAACATCCTCGCCGAGCGGGAGTTTCCCGTCGACGAGCTCGCGGTGCTGGCCTCGCGCCGGTCGCTGGGCACCGAGGTGAGTTTCGGGGACCAGACCCTGAAGACGCAGGATCTGGACGCTTTCGATTTCACCGGCTGGGACATGGCGCTCTTCGCGGTGGGTTCGGATGCGACCAAGCAGTACGCGCCGAAGGCGGCCGCCGCCGGCTGCGTGGTGATCGACAACAGTTCGCTCTACCGCTACGACCCGGACGTTCCGCTGATCGTCCCCGAGGTCAACGCGGATGCGGTGCTTGGCTACAGCAAGAAGAACATCATCGCGAACCCCAACTGCTCGACCGCGCAGATGGTGGTGGCGCTCAAGCCGCTGCACGACCGCGCCAAGATCAAGCGCGTCGTGGTCTCGACCTACCAGTCGGTGTCGGGCTCGGGCAAGGAAGGCATGGACGAGCTGTGGGACCAGACCAAGGCGGTCTACAACCCCACCGACGAGGTGCCGCCGAAGAAGTACCCCAAGCAGATCGCCTTCAACGTCATTCCGCACATCGACGTCTTCATGGATGACGGCTCGACCAAGGAAGAGTGGAAAATGGTCTCGGAGACCAAGAAGATCGTCGATCCCTCGATCAAGGTCACCGCGACCTGCGTGCGCGTGCCGGTCTTCGTCGGCCACGGCGAGGCGATCAACATCGAGTTCGAGGACTTCCTCGACGAGGACGAGGCCCGCGACATCCTGCGCGAGGCACCGGGCATCGTGGTCGTCGACAAGCGCGAGGACGGCGGCTACGTCACGCCGGTCGAATGCGTGGGCGATTTCGCGACCTTCATCAGCCGGATCCGCCAGGACAGCACCATCGAGAACGGCCTGAACTTCTGGTGCGTCTCGGACAACCTGCGCAAGGGCGCGGCGCTGAACGCCGTGCAGATCGCCGAGGTGCTGGGCCAGAAGGCGCTGCAGAAGGGCTGATCGCTCGGGCGCCCCTTGCGGGCATCGCGATGACTGGCCGGCGGAGGCGCGATGCCTTCGCCGGCCTTTTCGTGCAGGGGCACCGGCGGCTTCTTATCCTTTCGGGCAAGGGGGCTGTGCGCACGGACGCGGGGTGTATCCGACCCGTCGATGGCACCGGTTCCGGCCCGGCGGTATGGTCGATGCACTCCGCCGGGAGAGGCCACTTCCCGCCCCGCACCGGCCCTCACGAAGGACAGGAGCCCCGCCATGACCATAGATCTCGCAGACATCGCCCGCGGACGGCGCATCGTCGCCCTTGCCGTGCGCGATCTCGGCCGCGTCGCGCCGCACGCGCGTCCCGTCCGCGGCCCGGTGTCGCGTCTGCTGCGCAGCTTCGGGCTTTTCGCCTGAGCCGCGCCGACCTGTCTGCGGTTCCGTGAGATCTGGCCCGGCCCGGTTTTCGGCGCTTTCAAGGAGGGCCGACCGGGGGCGGGCGTGGGATTAACGTCCTGTTTTCCGTGGTGCCGCAGAGTCACAGGTCAGGTGCAACATGCATCTCCGCCCAGATCCTGCCTCAATTCGCACGCAGGCTGGATGGACGAACAGGAGGCAGGATGATGATGCGATTTGTGACGCCCGATCGCGCCGGCCGTGCCGACGCCGGGGCCGTGCCCTCGGGGCCAGACTGCGAGACCGCCGCGCTGTTGCGGCAGTTCCTGACACCCATCTTCGAGGCGGCGCGCAGCTGGCGCGACCTGGCCGAGCGGCTCGACCGGCGCGGCTACGGCGTGACCTTCCGGCTCGGGCGCATGCTGGTCTTCGACCGCGAGACCGGCACGGCGCTCTGCACCGGCACCAGCATGGGCGTTCCGCTGCGCGAGCTTGCCGCGCGGCTGGGTCGCCCGGTGCTGCGCCTCAACCACGACGGCTGCAGCGCCGAGCTTGACCGCTGAGGCGCCGCGCGGCGCCATTCATACGGTGACGAAGGCACCCTTCTTCGGGTCGTAACATTCCAGCGCGCCGGCGCCGATCTCGTGCCACAGACCGTGCAGGGTCAGGTCCTCGGACTCCACGGCCTGGCGCACGAAGGGGAAGCTCATCAGGTTCTCGAGCGAGACGAGCACCGCCTCCTTTTCCAGCGCGCGGGCCTGGTCCGCGTCGGGACGCTCCTTGATGCGCTCGTAGCCGGGGCGCAGGATGTCCATCCAGCGGCCCACGAAGCTCGACTTCTCCTCGAGCTCGGGCGCGCGGCCCGAACACATCTCGAGACAGCCCTTCACGCCGCCGCAGCCCGAGTGGCCCATCACGATGACATGCGCCACCTTGAGCGAGGTCACGGCGAATTCCAGCGCGGCGGAGGTGCCGTGGTGGTCGCCGTCGGGCTCGTAGGGCGGCACGAGGTTCGCGACGTTGCGGTGGATGAAGAACTCGCCGGTGTCGGCGCCGAAGATCGAGGTGACGTGCACGCGGGAGTCGCAGCACGAGATCACCATGGCTCGCGGGTGCTGGCCCTCGGAGGCCAGGCGGCGATACCAGGCGTGGTTCTCGGCGTAGCTGGTGGCTTTCCATCCGTGGAAACGCTGGACGAGATAGGCGGGAAGCGCTCGGGCTGCGTGCATCACATCCTCCGGTCTGCTGGCGCGCGGTTGCGGGTCAGAACGTGGGATACGCTGAATTCGACGGGAATTCGAGAGAGGAAATGCGGCGTTTCTAACGTTTTGGGAAGGCTGCCCCTATAGGTCGGCGAGCCGTGGGGTCGGAATGTGAAGGACGGGTGTGGTGGATCAGGTCGCTGTGTTGTTGCCGGACGAATCGGCCGGGCTGGAGCCCGAGCGCCTGGAGGCGCTCTATGCCCGCCTTGGCCCGAAGGAGGGCGAGGATGTCGTCTGTCGCGCGATGGAGGAGCTGGCCTTTCGCCTCGGTCAGGCGCAGAGGTTTCACGACGCGGGCGATGACGACGGCCTGATCGGCTGCATCCGGGCGCTGGGGGCGATCGCCGACCAGATCGGCATGTGCGCGCTGCGCCGCGTGGCCGAGGATGTCGTGCAATGCGCCCGGGACGGCGATCCCGTGGCGCTGGCCGCGACGCTGGCGCGGCTCGCCCGGCTGGGCGAACGGTCGCTCTATGCCATCTGGGACCTGCAGGATGTCACGGTCTGACGTCGGCATGCGCGACCGGGGGCTTGCGGGCGGCGCGCGCTCCGCTAGGGTCCGGGGCGCTGCCTGACACGACAAGGGATCTCCCGGAATGACCTATGCTTTCGCGCCCGCCGGCGCCGACGCCCTGCCGCTTCACGTGATCGACGCATCCGGGCTGGAGGACTGGCTTGCCTCGGTCCCAGAGGCCACCCGCGCCTGGGTCACCGCGAGCGGCTTTTCCGGCGGCATCGGCGAGGCGCTGATGATCCCCGGCGCCGAAGGGCAGCCCGTCGCGGCGCTGGCCGGCTTCGGCACCGCGGCGACGCGCCGGCGCGCGCGCTTCGTGCTGGCCGCGGCGCTTCCGAAACTGGCCGCCGGCACCTACGAGGTGGCCTCGGGCCTGCCGCCGGAGCACGCCGAGGTCGAGGCGCTGGGCTGGCTCTTCGCGGGCTATGCCTTCACCCGCTACGCGGGCGAGGCGCCGTCCGCGCGCAATCTCGTGGCGCCCGAGGGCGTCGATGCCGCCCGCGTTGAGGCGCTGGCCCGGTCCGAGGCGCTGACCCGCGACCTCGTGAACACGCCGGCCTCCGACATGGGGCCGCAGGAGCTCGAGGAGGCGGCGCGCGCACTGGCTGGCACCTTCGAGGCGCAGATCGAGGTGATCTCGGGCGAGGCGCTCGAGACCGGGTTTCCGATGATCCACACCGTGGGCCGCGCCAGCACCCGGGCGCCGCGCCTGATCGACATGCGCTGGGGCAGCAGCGGGCCGACACTGACGCTGGTGGGCAAGGGCGTGTGCTTCGATACCGGCGGGCTCAACATCAAGCCGGGCAGCTCCATGGGCCTGATGAAGAAGGACATGGGCGGCGCGGCCAACGTGCTTGGGCTCGCGCAGGCGATCATGGAGCTGAAGCTGCCGCTGCAGCTGCGCGTGCTGATCCCGGCGGTCGAGAACAGCATCGCCGGCGACAGTTTCCGCCCGCAGGACATCCTGACCTCGCGCAAGGGGCTGACGGTCGAGATCAACAACACCGACGCCGAGGGGCGGCTGGTGCTGGCCGATGCGCTGGCATTGGCCGATGAGGAACGGCCGGATCTCATCGTCTCGATGGCGACCCTGACCGGGGCCGCACGGGTCGCCGTCGGCCCCGACCTCGCGCCCTTCTACACCGACGACGAGCCGCTCGCGGCGGCGCTGGCGCAGGCCGGGACGGCGGCGGCCGATCCGCTGTGGCGGATGCCGCTCTGGCCCGCCTACGAGAGCATGATCGAGCCCGGCATCGCCGATCTCGACAACGCGCCCAAGGGCGGCTTCGCCGGGTCGATCACAGCGGCGCTCTTCCTGAACCGCTTCGTGACCGACAGCCCGCGCTATGCGCATTTCGACATCTACTCGTGGCAGCCCTCGGCCGCGCCGGGCCGCACGGCCGGCGGGCTGGGGCAGGGGCCGCGCGCGATCCTTGGCGCGCTGCCCGGCGTGCTGGGGCTGTGAGCGACCGGCGCCTGACGCCCG
>NZ_KE557278.1:58550-270741 GCF_000442255.1 Salipiger mucosus DSM 16094
GCCGCGTGGCCGGCGCCGAGCTGCGCGGGACCGTGACGGCGGAGCGCTTCGTCGAGGGCGAGGCGGCCTGCGTCGCCGCGCCCGTGGTCGACCTGCTCGAGGCGCCCGGCGGAGGCCGCGACCGCCAGTTGCTGCTCGGGGCCGCGGTGCGTGTGCTGGAGCGGCAGGACGGCTGGGCCTTCGTGCAGGCGCGCGCGGACGGCTACATGGGCTACCTGCCGGAGGCGGCTCTGGCCCCGGATGCCGGAGCGCCGACGCACCGCGTCGCGGTGCGCCTGACCCATGCCTACGCGGCGCCGGACATGAAGACACGCGACCTTTGCGCCCTGTCCTACGGCAGCCTGCTGGCGGTCACGGGCGGTCGGAACGGCTTTGCCGAGGTGCGCCTGCCCGGCGCCGAGGCGCCCGGGCACGTGCCCGCACGGCATCTCGCCCCGCTCGATCCGCCCGCCGAAGACCCGGTGACCGAGGCCGAGCGGCTGCTGGGCACGCCCTACCTCTGGGGCGGGAACTCGGCGCTGGGGATCGACTGTTCCGGGCTCGTGCAGGTGGCGCTGCACGCCTGCGGGCAGGCCTGCCCCGGCGACAGCGACCTGCAGGAGGTGGCGTTGGGCGAGGCGTTGCCCGAAGGCGCCGCGCCGCGGCGGGGCGACCTGCTGTTCTGGAAGGGGCACGTCGCCTGGGTCGCGGGCCCCGACCTGCTGCTGCACGCCAATGCGCATCACATGGCGGTGGCCCTGGAGCCGCTGGAGGCCGCCGTCGCGCGTATCGACGCGCAGGGCGACGGACGCCCGACAAGCCACCGCCGGTTGCGGTGACGCCGCAGGTTTCTTCGAAGAAACTTGCAAATCCATTCGAAAAGATTTGCTCTCCGCCCCTGAGAGCCGCTTTTCACAGGGGAGACCCGCGATGACCTCCGACCCGTTCTTTCACCCCGTCTCGGGGTTCGAGCTGCCGCGCTTCGCCGGGGTGCCGACCTTCATGCGCCTGCCGCACCTGACGCCCGAGCACGACCGTTTCGGCGAGGTCGAGATCGGCATCGTCGGCGTGCCCTGGGACAGCGGCACGACGAACCGCCCGGGTCCGCGCCACGGGCCGCGCCAGCTGCGGGACGCCTCGACCATGATCCGTGCCGAGCATCCGGTGACCGGCATGCGCCCCTTCGAGGCGCTGGCCTGCGCGGACCTCGGCGACGTGGGCCCGAACCCCGCGGACATCCTCGACAGCATGGAGCGGATCTCGGCCTACTACGGCCAGCTGATGCGCAACGGGACGCGACCGCTGACGGCGGGCGGCGATCACCTGACCTCGCTGCCGGTGCTGCGGGCGCTTGCCCGCGACACGACGCTGGGCATGGTGCATTTCGACAGCCACACCGATCTCTACCACTCGTATTTCGGCGGCACGATGTACACGCACGGCACCCCCTTCCGCCGCGCGGTGGAGGAGGGGCTGCTGGACCCCAAGCGCGTGGTGCAGATCGGCATTCGCGGCACCATGTACGACCGCGAGGATCGCGACTTCGCCGAAGCCGAGGGCATCCGCCTGATCCCGATCGAGGAATTCCACGCCCGCGGCCCCGAGGACGTGATGGCAGAGGCGCGCGAGATCGTGGGGGATGCGCCGACCTACATCAGCTACGACATCGACTTCGTCGACCCGACCTTCGCGCCCGGCACCGGCACGCCCGAGGTGGGCGGACCCAACAGCTACCAGGCGCTGCAGGTGGTGCGCGGGTTGCAGGGGCTGAACATCGCCGGGGCCGACCTGGTGGAGGTCTCGCCGCCCTTCGATGCCTCGGGCGGCACGGCCTTCCTTGGCGTGTCGATCATGTTCGAGCTGCTCTGCGTCATGGCACAGCAGACGGGCTGAGCACCAGGCTCGCGCGGCGGGGTGGGGGTCACTCCACCGCGCGGATCAGCTTGCGTTCCAGCACGCGCAGGACGGTGCGCAGCTCGTGCCCGCGCTTGAGCACCTGCCCGTCCATGCCGATAACGGCGTATTGCCCCTGGCGGTTGCGCAGCCGGGGGCGTTTTTCGATTCGGTAGAGGGGATGCTCGGCGGTGCGGCGGAAGACCGAGAAGACGGCGACGTCCCGCAGCGACGAGATGCCGTAATCGCGCCATTCTCCGGCGGCCACCATGCGGCCGTAGAGCGACAGGATCACGTTCAGCTCCGTCCGGTGGAACGACACGACCTCGTTCGCGGCACCGGACCCCGGGAAAGGTGTCAGGCTGTTCATGCGTTCCAAGCTGCGCGTGTGGCGGCGCGAAATCAAGGGGCTTGCCGCGCCGGACGTGCCGTTCGAGACCCGAGCGCCGCGAATTTCGGCCCGCGCCGTTTGCGCAAGAGCGGTGCGAAGGTTTCCGATCCGCGTCGCGCGCCGGGAGCTCTTTGCCGAATGCGGCACCTCGTTGTCGGATTCCGACTTGCCAGACCATCCCCTGTCGCTTAAGTGCGGCGGTGGGACACCCCTCCCCAACGAGGGGCGACTATCTGGAAGGTTAGACACCCATGACGAACCAACAACCGGCAACGCGGCCGGCCAATCCGCGTTTTTCCTCCGGCCCCTGTGCCAAGATCCCCCAGTTTCAGCTCGACATGCTATCCGACGCCGCGCTCGGCCGGTCGCACCGTGCCAAGGTCGGCAAGGACAAGCTGAAGGCGGCCATCGAGGGCACGCGCGAGATCCTGGGAATTCCCGCTGACTACAAGATCGGCATCGTGCCGGCCTCGGACACCGGCGCCGTCGAGATGGCCATGTGGTCCATGCTGGGCGAGCGCAAGGCGACCATGGTGGCTTGGGAAAGCTTCGGCGCCGGCTGGGTGACCGACGTGGTCAAGCAGCTCAAGATCGACGCCGAGATCAAGGAAGCCGATTACGGCCAGATCGTCGATTTCGCCGAGATCGATTTCGACACCGACGTCGTCTTCACCTGGAACGGCACCACCTCGGGCGTTCGCGTGCCGAACGGCGACAAGATCCCCGCCGACCGCGCCGGCCTGACGATCTGCGACGCCACCAGCGCCGCCTTCGCGCAGGACCTGCCCTGGGACAAGCTCGATGTGGCCACCTTCTCGTGGCAGAAGGTCATGGGCGGCGAGGCCGCGCACGGCATGATCGTGCTGAGCCCCCGCGCCGTCGAGCGGCTCGAGAATTACACCCCGGCCTGGCCGCTGCCCAAGATCTTCCGCATGACCAAGGGCGGCAAGCTCAACGAGGGCATCTTCGAGGGCGCGACGATCAACACGCCGTCGATGCTCGCGGTCGAGGACTACCTCGTCGCGCTCGACTGGGCGCGCTCCATCGGCGGGCTGACGGCGCTGCAGGCGCGGGCCGATGCCAACGCCAAGGTGCTGTGGGACTTCTGCGAAAAGAACGACTGGATCGCCAACCTGGCCGATGACCCGGCCACTCGCTCGAACACCAGCGTCTGCCTGAAGTTCACCGACGACCGCATCTCCGACGGCGGCGCCTTTGCCAAGGCCGTCGCGAAGAAGCTCGAGGAGGCCGGCGTCGCCTACGACGTGGGCGCCTACCGCGATGCGCCTGCGGGCCTGCGGGTCTGGTGCGGTGCCACGGTCGAGACCTCGGACGTCGAGGCGCTGACCGGTTGGATCGAGTGGGCCTTTTTCGCCACGCTCGAGGCGCAGGCCGCCGCGGCCTGATCCCGCGCAAGACTGATCGTCGAAATATCGGGGCCCCCGTGGCCCCGACCCGTTCCCCTATATCGAAGGACCAGACACATGGCTCCCAAGGTTCTCGTCTCCGACAAGCTGTCGGAAACCGCCGTCCAGATCTTCCGTGACCGCGGCATCGATGTCGATTTCATGCCCGAGCTGGGCAAGGACAAGGACAAGCTCGCCGAGGTCATCGGCGAGTATGACGGCCTTGCCATCCGCTCGGCCACCAAGGTCACCCCCTCGCTGCTCGAGAAGGCGACCAGGCTGAAGGTCGTCGGCCGCGCCGGCATCGGCACCGACAACGTCGACAAGGAAGCGGCCTCGAAGCAGGGCGTGATCGTGATGAACACGCCCTTCGGCAACATGATTACCACCGCCGAGCACGCCATCGCGATGATGTTCGCCGTGGCGCGCCAGCTGCCCGAGGCCAGCGCCTCAACCCACGCGGGCAAGTGGGAGAAGTCGAAGTTCATGGGCGTCGAGCTGACCGGCAAGACGCTGGGCGTGATCGGCGCCGGCAACATCGGCGGCATCGTCTGCGACCGCGCACGCGGCCTGCGGATGAAGGTCGTGGCCTACGATCCCTTCCTGTCGGAAGAGAAGGCGGCCAAGATGGGCGTCGAGAAGGTCGAGCTGGACGAGCTGCTGGGCCGTGCCGACTTCATCACGCTGCACGTGCCGCTGACCGACCAGACGCGCAACATCCTGTCGCGTGAGAACCTCGCCAAGACCAAGAAGGGCGTGCGCGTCATCAACTGCGCGCGCGGCGGTCTCGTGGACGAGGAAGCTGTCGCCGAGATGCTGAAGTCGGGCCACATCGGCGGCGCGGCCTTCGACGTCTTCGCCGAGGAGCCGGCCAAGGAGAACCCGCTGTTCAACCTGCCCAACGTCGTCTGCACGCCGCACCTCGGCGCCTCGACCTCGGAAGCGCAGGAGAACGTCGCCCTGCAGGTGGCCGAGCAGATGTCGAACTACCTGCTGACCGGCGCCGTCGAGAACGCGCTGAACATGCCCAGCGTGACCGCCGAGGAAGCCAAGGTCATGGGCCCCTGGATCAAGCTGGCCGATCACCTGGGCAGCTTCATCGGGCAGATGACCGACGAGCCGATCAAGGCGATCAACATCCTCTACGACGGCGAAGCGGCGACCATGAACCTCGACGCGCTGAACTGCGCGACCATCGCGGGGATCATGAAGTCGATCTCGCCCGAGGTGAACATGGTCTCGGCCCCGGTCATCGCGCGCGAGCGCGGCATCAAGGTCTCGACCACCAACCAGGAACAGTCGGGCGCCTTCGAGGGCTATATCAAGGTCACCATGGTCACCGACAAGCGCGAGCGCTCGATCGGCGGCACGGTCTTCAGCGACGGCAAGCCGCGCTTCATCCAGATCAAGGGCATCAACATCGATGCCGAGGTCGGCAGCCACATGCTCTACACGACCAACAAGGACGTGCCGGGCATCATCGGCACGCTGGGCACGACGCTGGGCAAGCACGGCGTGAACATCGCCAACTTCACGCTGGGCCGGTCGTCCTCGAAGAAGGACGCCATCGCGCTGCTCTACGTTGACGGCGTGGTGCCGGCCAACGTGCTGAACGAGCTCAAGGAAACGGGCCTCTTCCAGCAGGTCCGCCCGCTGCAGTTCGACGCCGCCTGAGCGCGACGCATATCCCGATGACGGGCCCCGGGGCGGAACCGCCCCGGGGTCTTTTTTCTCGCAACGCGAGAGCGCTAACATTTGCTTGGCGTGTCGGCTTGTGCCCCGCCGTTGTGCAGGGCATCAAGGGTGCGCAATCCGGAGGTGCCCATGCAACCGATCTTCGCCATCGGCGACATTCACGGCCAGATCGACGAGCTGCACAAGGCGCTTGGGCTGGTGGCGCAGGACGAGGCCGAGGGGCCGGTCCTCTTCATCGGCGACTACGTCGATCGGGGGCCCGACTCGCGCGCCGTGATCGAGCTGCTGTTGCAGGGGCAGGCCGATGGCCGTCCGTGGATCTGCCTCAAGGGCAACCACGACAAGCTGCTGCTGGACTATCTCGCGGACCCGCATCACGACGATCCGAACATCGCGCGCCGGCTGCTCTACACCGAGAAACCGCTGGGCGGGCGGGCGACGCTGGCTTCCTACGGCGTTGACGTCTCGGAGGACCGGCCGCTGGATGACATCCACGCCGACGCGCTGGAGGCGGTGCCGCAGGCGCATCGCGACTGGCTGGCCGCGCTGCCGCTCTGGCACGAGACCGAAGAGCACATCTTCGTGCATGCGGGCATCCGGCCAGGCATTCCGATGGAGCGTCAGGAGGAAAGCGACCTGCTGTGGATCCGGGGCGGGTTTCTCGAGGACAGCCGCGATCACGGCAAGCTCGTGGTGCACGGTCACACGGCCCTCGACGCGCCGCAGATGTATTCCAACCGGCTCAACATCGACGGCGGGGCGGGCTACGGGCGCCCGCTCGCGCCGGTGTTGTTACTGGGCCGCGAGGCCTTTGTCCTTGGTCCCTTCGGCCGGGCCCGACTGTAGTTCGCACCAGGCGTCGTACTGCGCCAGGAAGACCTTGCCGGTCAATTCATCGAGGAAATGCGACCGCTTGAGCCGGTCCATGACGGGGCCCTTCACCTCGGTCAGGTGCAGGGTGATGCCCTGTTCGTCCAGCCGGCGGTTGATCTCCTCGAGCGTCTCGAGCGCGCTGAAGTCGACCTCGTTGACCGCCGGGAACATCAGCACGACGTGGCGCAGGTTCTCGCACTCGGCGACGCGGTTCAGCACGTATTCCTCGAGGAAGCGCGCGTTCACGAAGTAGAGGCTTTCGTCCACCCGCAGGGTCAGCACCTCGGGCAGCGTCTCGACCTTGTGGCGGCGGATGTTGCGGAAGTGGTGCGTGCCGGGGACAAGGCCGACCTCGGCCACGTGCGGCTTGGACGTCTTGTAGAGGTGCAGGAAGATCGAGAGGATCACCCCCGCCGACACGCCCGTCTCGACGCCCACCAGCAGCGTGAGCACGATGGTTGCGGTCACGGCGGTGAAGTCCACCTTGGAATAGCGCCAGGCCTTGCCGACGATGGAGAAGTCCACGAGGCTGAGGACCGCGACGATGATGGTCGCCGCCAGCGTCGCCTTGGGCAGGAAGAACAACAGAGGCGTCAGCAGCAGCGTCGCTAGGCCGATGCCCACGGCGGTGTAGGCGCCCGCCGCCGGCGTCTCGGCGCCCGCGTCGAAGTTGACCACCGAGCGCGAGAAGCCGCCAGTGACCGGGTAGCCGCCGGAGACCGCCGAGGCCACGTTCGAGGCACCAAGACCGATCAGCTCCTGGTCGGGGTCGATGCGCTGGCGCCGCTTGGCGGCCAGCGTCTGCGCGACCGAGACCGACTCGACGAAGCCGATGATCGAGATCAGCACAGCCGACAGCGCGAGCTGGCTCCACATCTCGGGGTCGAAGGAGGGGGCAGAAAGCGGCGGCAGGCCGGTCGGGACCTCGCCCACGACGCGCACGCCGCGATCGTTGAGGGAGAAGGCCCAGGTGACCAGCGTGGTCACCGCGACCGCCGCCACGGGCCCGGCCTTGGCCAGCACGTCGGCGAGCCTGGGCTTCAGACCGGCCTTCAGCAGCAGCGGCTTCAGCCCCTTGCGCACCCAGAAGAGGAAGGCCAGCGCGGCAAGCCCCAGCACGAGGGTGATGAGGTTGGTCTCGGAGAGATGCGCGCCCAGCGAGCGGAGCAGGGCCAGCAGCGTGTGCCCCTCGGCGTCGATTCCGAAGATGTGCTTGAGCTGCGAGGCGGCGATCAGCACGCCCGAGGCGGTGATGAAGCCCGCGATGACCGGGTGGCTGAGGAAATTCGCGAGGAAGCCCAGGCGCAGGACGCCCAGGAGCGCGAGCAAGACGCCCGAGATGAAGGCCAGCGTGATCGCCGCGAGGGCGTATTCGGCGGGGGTCGAGACGCCAAGTGCTCCGATCGCCGTCGCCGTCATCAGCGAAACCACCGCGACCGGACCCACCGCCAGCGCCCGGCTGGTGCCGAAGATCGCGTAGGCCACCAGAGGCAGGATCGAGGCATAGAGGCCCATCTCGGCTGGCAGCCCCGCCAGCAACGCGTAGGCCAGCGACTGCGGGATCAGCATGATCGTCACGATGACCGCCGCCACGAGGTCCGAGGTGGCTGTATCGCGGTTGTAGGCGCGCGCCCAGGTCAGGATCGGCAGGTAGCGGGTAAAGGTCTCGCGCGTGGGGCGGGGCAGGGACATCGCGGATTTCCTTGGCTGGCGGTCCGGACGCGGGAGGCATCCTTTGCCCGCTTCATATATTCAATATGGGGAATTTGTGAAGGGAAGACTTTGGCCCGGACCGGCTTTTTCCCGGCCAGGGCGCTGGATCCGGCGGTTTGCCCCGCCGCCGGGCAGTCGCGCGGCGGCGCGCCGGCCCTTGTTCGGGGCCGGCGGCCAGTGGGAGTCGCCTCTCGGGCTCAGTCCGCGGCGACGGTCTCGGGCCTGGCCATCCACTCGCGCCCGCGCAGCATGGCCTTCCAGTAGACCGGCGGCAGGATCTGTTCCTTGAGCAGCCAGGCGGCGCGGGTGGGTTTCGTGCCGTCGATCAGCCACTTCGGGAAGCTGGGCAGCAGGGCCCCGCCGTAGCCGAATTCCGCCAGGACGATCTTGCCGCGCTCGACCGTGAGCGGACAGGAGCCGTAGCCGTTGTAGACCGCGCGCGGAGCGTGCCCGTCGATGTCGGCGGCCAC
Source organism: Salipiger mucosus DSM 16094 (assembly GCF_000442255.1). GTDB lineage: Bacteria > Pseudomonadota > Alphaproteobacteria > Rhodobacterales > Rhodobacteraceae > Salipiger > Salipiger mucosus. The sequence continues at coordinate 66,971 of NZ_KE557278.1, forward strand.
GTTCTCGGCCACCACGGGCGCCTGCATCCGGGCCGCCGCCGCCGTCTTGGCGTTGGGCGCGTTCATGACGTCGCCGAGGCTCCAGACGTTCTCGTAGGTCTTGTGCCGCAGCGTGCTCTGGTCGACGTCGACCCAGCCCGCCGCATCCGCCAGCGGCGAGACGCGGATGAAGTCGGGGGCGCATTGCGGCGGACAGACGTGCATCATGTCGTAGTCGACGGTCACCTCGGTGGGCTCGCTGTCGGGTTTGGCGACCGCGAAGATCGCTTTCTTCGCGGGGCCGTCGACCGCCACGAGGTTGTGGAAGAAGTTCAGCGTCGCGCCGTATTTCTCGATGTAGCGTTCCAGCGCAGGGACATAGTCCTTGACCCCGAAGAGCACGCCGCCGGCGTTCATGAACTGGATGTCGATGTCCTTGAGGCACCCCTCGCGGAACCAGTGGTCGCCCGAGAGATACATCGCCTTCTGCGGCGCGCCGGCACACTTGATCGGCATCGGCGGCTGCGTGAAGAGCGCGCGGCCCTCTTTCAGACCTTTCACCAGCTCCCAGGTGTAGGGCGCGAGGTCGTATCGGTAGTTCGAGGTCACGCCGTTCTTGCCCAGCGTGTCCACGAGCCCTTCGATCTTGTGCCAGTCGAGCTTGAGGCCCGGGCAGACGATGAGCCGGTCGTATTTCACCACCCGGCAGCCGTCGAGCACGACGGCGTTGTTCTCGGGCTCGAAGGCGGCGACGGCGGCCTTGATCCAGTGCACGCCGCGCGGGATCAGGCTGCCCAGGGTGCGGGCCGTGGTCTGCGGCTCGAAGATGCCGCCGCCGACCATCGTCCAGCCGGGCTGGTAGTAGTGAATGTCGGCGGGGTCGAGCAGTGCGATTTCGAGGTGGGGCTTGCGTGCATGCAGGCTGGCCGCGACGGCGATGCCCGCCGCGCCGCCGCCCACGACGACGACGTCGAAGCTGGCGTCGCCGGTGTCGGTGGGGGTGCGGCCGCCGTTCACGATGCGCCGGACCACGCCGCGCATGTCGTAGCCGGCGCCCTGCGTCGCCTGCAGGATCTCGGCGGGCTGCATCGTGCCGGCCTGGCTGAGCGACCAGAGCGTCGCCGAGCGTGTGCCCGTCCGGCAGTAGGCCAGCACCGGACCCGGCAGTTCGCGCAGTGCGCGGCCGAACGCCGTGGCGTCCTCGTCCGCGACCTTGCCCGAGACGACGGGCAGGTAGCGCAGCTCCAGCCCCTCGGCGCGGGCGGCGGCCTCGATCTCCTCGACGTTGGGCTGATCGGCGCCCTCGCCGTCGGGGCGGTTGCAGATGATCGCGCGGTAGCCCGCCGCGGCGATGGCGGGAATGTCGCCGGCCGCGATCTGCGGCGAAACCGCGATGTCCTCGGTGATGGTCCTGAATTCCACGGCGCGTCTCCTCCAAAACGGAATTTCCGGATCACGCAGATATAGATATAGATTGTGGAATATGTAACGCGCCGAAGGGTCGCAGGGGCAGGCGGCCGCCAAATCCTGGCGCACAAACGAAAAACGCCGCCCCGAGGGGCGGCGTTCGTCACGTCGGACGGCGCGTGGCTCAGAAGCCGAGGCCTTCGTACTTCTTCTTGAACTTCGACACGCGGCCGCCGGTGTCCATCAGGCGCGAGGTGCCGCCGGTCCAGGCCGGGTGCACGGTGGGGTCGATGTCGAGCGTCAGCATGTCGCCCTCGGCGCCCCAGGTGCTGCGCGTCTGGTAGACGGTGCCGTCGGTCATCTTGACGTCGACGACGTGGTATTCGGGGTGGATGCCCTTTTTCATCGCGGCTCTCCTTATGCCTTCGCGCCGGCGTTGGAGCGCGGCTTGTAGTGGGTATCCTCGGCGATCCGGGCCGATTTGCCGCGGCGCGAACGGAGATAGTAGAGCTTGGCGCGGCGGACGCGGCCACGGCGCACGACGGTGATCGACTCGATGTTGGTCGAGTACAGCGGGAACACACGCTCCACGCCTTCACCGAAGGAAATCTTGCGGACGGTGAACGAGCCGGCAATGCCTTCGCCGTTCTTGCGGCTAATGCAGACGCCCTCGTAGTTCTGAACACGGGTGCGCGTGCCCTCGGTCACCTTGTAGCCGACGCGGATGGTGTCGCCGGCCTTGAAGTCGGGAATGTCCTTCCCGAGCGAGGCGATCTGTTCCGCCTCGAGTTCTGCGATCAGATCCATCTGATCCACTCCTGTGCTGCTTGCGGTTGGTCCCGCAAAGTTCCTCGCAACCTCAGAGCTCTCGGTCTTCTTCCGGGTCCCGCCCGCTTGGGCAGCCCGCCAGAGATCAGGTCGGCGTTCCTTGTTCCGATCCAAGGGCCTGCTACGGCGTCGGGGATGGCCCACCAGAAGAAGACGGGAATCGACAGACACCACAGCCGCTTGGAATGCGGCGCGTAAAGCAGGTTTGGCTGCGAATTTCAAGCGTCAATCGCCCGCGCGGGGCGCTGGAGCGGTCACTCCGCGCCGTCGGCGTCGCGGCTGCGCTGGTAGGCCTCCCAGAGGTCGGGGCGGCGGGCCCTGGTCAGCGCTTCGGACTGGGCGCGGCGCCACTTGTCGATCTCGCCGTGGTGCCCCGAGAGCAGCACGTCGGGGATGTCGAGTCCCTGCCATTGGGCCGGGCGGGTGTACTGCGGGTGTTCCAGAAGCCCGTGCGAAAAGCTCTCGTCCTCGGTCGAGGCGGCGTTGCCCAGCACGCCCGGCAGCAGCCGGATGGTGGCGTCGAGCATGGCCTGCGCGGCGATCTCTCCGCCGGTGAGGACGAAGTCGCCCAGCGAGATCTCGGCGATGCCGTAGTGATCGAGCACGCGTTGGTCGAGCCCCTCGAAGCGGCCGCAGATCAGCGTGACGCCGGGGGTCTGCGCGAGGTCGCGGGCGACCGACTGGTCGAAGCGCCGGCCGCGCGGCGAGAGGTAGAGGATCGGTGCCGCGGGCGGGATGCGCCGCCGTGCGTGATCCAGCGCGCGGCCCATGACGTCGGCGCGCAGCACCATGCCGGCGCCGCCACCGGCGGGCGTGTCGTCGACGTTGCGGTGCTTGCCCTCGCCGAAGTCGCGCAGCCCCACGGTGTCGAGCTGCCACTTGCCCTCCTGCAGGGCCTTGCCGGTCAGTGACTGGCCCAGGACGCCGGGAAAGGCCTCGGGAAACAGGGTTATGACCTGCGCCGTCCAGGCGCGCGCCAGCGACGGCCTGTCGGTCATCAGCTCGCGCGGCTTCAGGCTGGGGCGGATGGCCTTGCGGCCGTGGGATTTGGGCGTCTCGCTCATTCCGGGTCCTCTATCCCGCCGGCGCGGAGCACTCAAGCGTCACGCGCGCGTGGCGATGCGGCGCAGCGCGGTCTTCGCCTCGCTCAGCCGCGCGTCGTCCAGCTCGCTCCGGTTGAGGGCGAGAAAGACCTCGGCCAGCCGGGCCTCGGGCTGGGCGTTGACCGGGCCCGGCACCTCGAGTGTGTCGCGCACGGCTTGGCCGAGGCCCGCGAGATCGAGCAGAGGGGTCAGCGGCCCCTGCGGCATCTCGCGGCTGCGTTCCAGCGGCACCGAAGTGACCTGCGCGTCGGGCAGGGCGGCCTGCACCTCGGCGACGACGGCCGCCATGTCGGCGGCGGGCGCGAGACGGCGGGCGTAGGTGTCGAAATCCTCGGTGAGGCGGGTGCTGCGCAGGCTCTGCCACCAGCTCGAGCGCAGCCAGTCCGGGGCGCCCCGCGTCGAGAAGCAGACCGCGAGGTCGAGCGCCGCGCCGAAGCGGTAACGCGCGTTCTCGGCGAGCTTGGCCATGACGAGGGGAGCCGCGCCATAGTCGGTCACGCCCCGGCGGCCGGGCAGCAGGCCCGAGAGATCCTCAGACGACAGGAGCAGCGGGCGCGGATCGTCTTTCGCGACCCTTCGAAAGAGGCGAGCGGCGTAGCGGCCCACGGCGGCCAGCGCTTCGTCCGAGGGGCGGTGCGACAGTGCGCGGGCGGCCTCGGTCAGCGGCTCGAAGTCCTCTTTCAGCAGGATGCGCAGGTGCGGCTCGAGCGCCGCGCGGTTGCCGCGCAGCATGGTCTGCACGCTGGAGGTGCCCGTCTTGTGGAACCCCGCGTGCACGACCACGCGGGTCATTCCATGAGGCCCTCGGGCGGATCTGCGACGATGCGGCCTGCAGTGAGGTCGACCGTGGGAACGGCGGCATGGGTGAAGGGCAGCAGCACGGTGCGCGAGCTGCCGGGCAGGCGCAGCTCCAGCAGATCGGTGGCGCCGTGGTTGTGCACGGCCGCGACGTGGCCCAGCAGCGCGCCGCCGGTGTCGTGCACGGCGAGGCCGATCAGGTCGGCGTGGTAGAACTCGTCGTCGGGCAGGGCGGGCAGGCGGTCGCGCGGCGCGAAGAGGCGGACACCCTTCAGCGCGTCGGCGTCTTCCTTGGTGCGAACCTCGGAAAGACGGGCGGCGAAGCCGCTCTTGATCGGGCGGACGATCTGCACCTCGAAGGAGCGGGTGCCGTCCTCGTCGGTCAGCGGCACGTAGTCCGCGATGGCCTCCGGGTCGGCGGTAAAGCTCTTGAGGCGCACCTCGCCCTGAACGCCGTATGCGCCCGCGATGGCGCCCACGCAAATCCTGTCGCTCACGCCGGTCGTGCCTCCTGCCGTTCAGATGCTTTGCCGCGACGCTCTGGATAGACCAGAGCGGCAGGAAAAGGCAATCGCCCGGCGCGGATCAGAAGCGCAGGCGGAAGGTGCGGGTGACGCCGATGCGCATCTTCCACTGGTCGGCGTCGCCGCGCTCGACGATGGGGCTGTTCTCGGCGTCGCCGGTGAAGGTCTCCCAGCTGACCGCGCCTTCGACGCCCCAGTCGTCGTTGATCTGGTAGCGCGCGCCGAACTCGACGCCCGCGCTCACCAGCCCGCCCGAGGGATCGTAGGCCGGCAGCGGACCGGCCTCGGAGGGCGAGACGCCGAAATAGGTCTCGGTGTAGTCCTCGCTGCCCCAGAGCAGGCGCGGCCCCAGCGAGAGCCGGAGCCGGTCGTTGGGACGCATGATGCCGTCGATGCCGGCGGCGCCGACCCAGGCCTCGTGCCCGCCGAAGCCCCGGCGCACATCGGCGAAGGCCTCGAAGTTGCGGGCCGTGTAGCCGACGCCGACACCCAGCTCGAGCGCCTGGTCCACGTCGTCGAGACCCTGCAGGTCGGAGAAGTCGCTCGCGTCGCGCTCACCGATATAGCGGAACGAGCCGTGCACGCCCCAGCCCAGCGAATCGGCCCAGGGGTCGGGGTTGCCGAACTCGCGCCCGTTGCGCAGGCGCAGGTTGTTGAAGCGGAACCCCACGTCCGGGCCGGGTGCGTAGCTGTCCGAGCCGAAGTATTCCGGCGAGACCGAAACGCCGCCGCGCAACGTGAAGGCGAGCGCGCCCCCGCCCGACTGGGTCGAGAAGGCCGGCTCCTCCTGTGCGAGGGCGGGTGCGGCCGACAGGCCGGCGGCCAGGGTCAGCGGCAGGGCGAGACGGGTGGAGAGCATGGCAGCAATCCCTTTGAAGGTGTCACGGCAAAGGTAGCGGGCACATGCCATGACACAAGACGAAAGAAAGGGCGCGCGGAAATTTCCGCGCGCCCGTGTCCCGAAAGTCGGACATGGTCCGGCCGGGGATTACTCGGCGCTTTCCTCGGCGGCTTCGGCCGCCTTGGCCGCCTTGGCTTCGGCGCGCTCCTGGGCGGCCTTGCCCGGGGTGCCCTTCTTGGGGTTGTTGCGCGCGGCTTTGGGGCGAACGCCCGCGGCCTCGAGGAAGCGTGCGACGCGGTCGGTCGGCTGGGCGCCGTGGTCCATCCATGCCTGCACGCGCTCGATGTTCATCTGCACGCGGCGCTCGTCGTCCTTGGGCAGGAGCGGGTTGTAGGTGCCCAGCTTCTCGAGAAAGCGGCCGTCGCGGGGCATCCGCGAGTCGGACGCGACGATCGAGTAGTGGGGGCGCTTCTTGGAGCCGCCGCGGGCGAGTCGGATCTTCATGGCCATTGTCTGTATCTCCTTTGAATGGCGTTGCGGACGGGACGGACCCGTCAGGTCTTGTGTTTCTCGTGGTGCTTGATGACTTCCTGAATGATGAAGTTCAGGAATTTCTTGGCGAATTCGGGATCGAGATCGGCCCGGTTCGCCAGGTCCTGCAGCCGGGCAATCTGCCGTTCCTCGCGCGCGGGGTCGGAGGGCGGCAGGTCGTGCTCGGCCTTGAGCACACCCACGGCCTGGGTGTGCTTGAAGCGTTCGGCCAGCGTGAACACGAGGATCGCGTCCAGCCGGTCGATGCTGTCCCGGTGTTCCTTCAGAAGCGCCGCGGCGCGGGTGACGGGGTCGCTCATAGGGCGCTCCTCGATGTCGTTCGATTGCTCAGTCAAGGGCCCACCCCTTCGGTTGGAACAGCGGGTCGCGGTAGTGGGCGATCTCCATGTCGATCCCGTGCGCGAGCTGGCTGCCGCGCAGCCCGGCGGGCGCGGGGTGGCGGTAGACGGCGTCGCTGCCGTCGATCGAGGGCGCCTGCGGGTCCTTCACCGCGCCGAGCCGCTCGGCCAGCCGGATCGAATCGAGGTTCTTGGGGTCGATGTAGGAGACCGCGCCGTCCCAGCCCCGCTCCTCGTAGAGATACTGCCGCACGCGGTGCGTGGCCTCGAGCGCGAAGCCCTGGCCGGCCTTGTCGGGCCAGATGATCCAGGCGATCTCGCGCTCGGGCCATTTCGCCGGGAACCAGCCGCCGGCCATGCCCACCGTCTCGTCGGTCTGGCGCAGGTGGATCATCCAGATGCCGAAGCCGCGGATTTCCCAGTGGCCGATCTCGGCGGCGTAGAGCATCCAGGTCTCGTACGCGTTGAGCGGCCCGCCCATGAAGCGCGAGCGGTAGGAGGCGAAGGTCGCCTTGAAATCGGGGTAGTCCTGCGGCTCGGGCGCGCGCAGGATCAGCCGGTCGCTTTCGATCACGGGGATCTCGACGCTCATGCCGTGACCTCCGCCGGGCCGGGGTGGCGCCAGAGCTCGTCCTCGCCGACGTTGTAGTTCAGGTAGGTGCGCTCGTAGCGGGCGCCGAGCCGCTCGGCGAGCCGCTTGGAACGGGTGTTCGAGGGCACGATGTTCGAGGTGAGCGTGGTGAGGCCCATGTCCTCGTAGGCGTGGCGACGCACGCGGGTGGCGGCCTCGAAGGCGATGCCGCGGCCCTCGTAGCCGTCGAAGACCACCCAGCCGATTTCCGGCTCGGGCCAGCCCTCGGGGTTCCAGATGCCGCAGATGCCGGCGGGGGCGCCGGTCGCGCGGTCCTCGATGGTCAGGTAGCCGTAGCCGCGCAGGTGCCAGTGGCCGATGTTCATGGCGAACCAGCGCCACGCGTCGCCGCGGTGGTCGTATCCGCCGAAGCCCACCGAGCGCACCGGGTCGAGCAGGAAGGCGATCATCGGCTCGGCATCGCGCGGTTCGGGGCCGCGCAGGACCAGCCGCTCGGTCTCGAGGCGGGGGGCGTTCACGAGGCTCATGCGCGGCCTCCGGGGCGGGACCAGAAGCCTTCGCAGGCCGTCGCGCATTGCCCCGAAGAGACTCGGCGCGCGTGGTCGGACGCGGAGTTCGCACGCAGGCGGGGTGTTGCGTATTTGGAGAAAGATGAAGCGGGCGCGCGGGTGCGGGCCGCCGCCGGGAGGGCGGTCGCCTGCTCGGGAGAGGGGAGGGCGCGCGTCGTCGTCATCTTACTTCTTCTTGCCGAAACCGCTGATACCGGGCGGCAGGCCGCCGCCGCCCATTCCGCCCATGCCGCCGGGCATCTTGCCGCCCATGGCCTTGGCGGCCTGTTCCAGCGCCTTCGGGTCCATCTGGCCGGGGTCCATGCCCTCGGGCATGCCGCCCTTGCCGAACATGCCCTTCATGGCCTGTTTCATCATGCCGCCTTTGCCCATCTTGCCCATCTTCTTCATCATGTCCGCCATCTGGCGGTGCATCTTCAGAAGCTTGTTGAGGTCCGAGACCTCGAGGCCGGCGCCCTTGGCGATGCGCTTCTTGCGGCTGGCCTGGAGCAGTTGCGGGTTGGCGCGCTCGCGCTTGGTCATCGAGTTCACCAGCGCGATCTGCTGCTTGAGGATGGAGTCGTCGATGCCGGCGCCCTCCATCTGCTTGGCCATCTTGCCCATGCCCGGCATCATGGACATCATGCCCTCCATGCCGCCCATCTTCTGCATCTGCTCGAGCTGCATCTTCAGGTCGTTCATGTTGAACTGACCCTTCTGGAAGCGCTTCATCATGCGCTCGGCCTGTTCGGCCTCGAGCGTCTGCTGCGCCTTTTCCACCAGCGCGACGATGTCGCCCATGCCGAGGATGCGGCCGGCCACGCGCTCGGGCTCGAAGGTCTCGAGCGCGTCCATCTTCTCTCCGAGGCCGACAAAGCGGATCGGCTTGCCGGTGATCGCGCGCATCGAGAGCGCCGCGCCGCCGCGGCCGTCGCCGTCCATCCGGGTAAGCACCACACCGGAGACGCCGATCTTCTCGTCGAACTCGGTGGCGACGTTCACGGCGTCCTGGCCCGTCAGACCGTCGACCACCAGCAGCGTCTCGCGCGGGGACACGGCGTCGCGCACGTCGGCCGCTTGCTGGATGAGCTCCTCGTCGATGTGCAGCCGGCCCGCGGTGTCGAGCATGTAGACGTCGTAGCCGCCGAGGCTGGCCTGCGTCCTGGCGCGCTTGGCGATGGTGACCGGATCCTCGCCCTTGACGATGGGCAGGGTGTCGACGCCGATCTGGGTGCCGAGGATCTGCAGCTGCTCCATGGCGGCGGGACGGTTCACGTCGAGCGAGGCCATGAGCACCTTCTTGCGGTCGCGCTCCTTGAGGCGCTTGGCGAGCTTGGCTGTGGTGGTCGTCTTGCCGGAGCCCTGCAGGCCCACCATCAGGACCGGTGCCGGGGCGTTGTCGATTCGCAGCTCGCCCGGGTCGTCTTCGCCCGAGAGCACCGCGATCAGCTCGTCGTGGACGATCTTGACCACCTGCTGGCCGGGCGTCACCGAGCGGGTGACCGCGGCGCCGGTGGCCTTCTTCTCGACGGCCTTGATGAACTGGCGCGCCACGGGGAGCGAGACGTCGGCCTCCAGCAGGGCGACGCGCACCTCGCGCATGGCGCTGCGCACGTCCTCTTCGCTGAGCGCGCCTTGCTTGGTCAGCCGGTCGAAGACGCCGCCCAGGCGGTCGGAAAGATTTTCGAACATGGGCCCCGGGGCTCCTTGTTTCCGTTTGTCCTGCCGGGTCATGTGGGATCCGGCCGCGCGCATCGCAATTCCGGGGCACCCGCAATGCACAGAGACCTCCGTGGGCGCAACGCGCTGACGGAGGGCGATCCCGGGCATACCCCATGGGACCGGAAGAGCAGACACACTTCCGGAGTTGGCGTGCCATTAGAGTGTGCGGGGCGTGCTGTCAAGCCGAGGGGCCGGCGGCACCTTCGGCGGGGCGATGCCGAAAGGTGACAGTTTTCGCGATCACGCGGCAATGCAGCATTGCCCGATGCACGGAAAATCGGCATAGTCCCACTCATCGGCATATGGTGTGCCGTGAATCTGGGATTCCATACTGGCCGACTCGCCCTGTTCGCGCTAAGACGTGGGGCGTAACGCTAAGCGCAGGTGAATTTATGAAACTCAAGAACCTCGTTGCTACGGCAGCACTCATCAACATCGTCGCGTCGGGTGTCGCTTTCGCAGGTGGCCCGGTTGTCGTTGAATCGGAAGCCGAGCCGGAGGTGTCCGAGGACGATCCCTTCGCGCTTGCGGGCCCCAGCGCCGGCATGGCGCCCGGTCTGGCCATCGCAGGTGGCGCAGTGCTCGCGGCTGCCGCACTCGCGGCCTCGTCCGACTCCTCGAGCTCGAGCTCGAGCTCGTCGAGCTCCGCCGCGGACTGATCGTCCCGCGAGGCGACCGGAGCATGACGCTCCCGAGACATTGTGACGGCCGAGGGTGACGTGATTTCATCCTCGGCCGTCATCATTTTCAGGACGGCATTTCGGCCCTGGGCCGAGCTTTGAACCAAAATCGGCCGGGGTCCGCGCGCTGTCGGGTCCCCGGCCCCCGACGCAAGGATTTCACATGACGCTCAAGGATATTCTCGCATCGGCCGCGCTGGCCGGCATGCTTGCTACCTCCGCCGCGCAGGCACAGGACGCCAATGGCGACACGGATGTCGAAGACGACGACCCATATGCGCTGGCCTACGGCAGTGCCGGAAACACGCAGGGACTCGCCATCGCGGGCGGGGCGCTCCTCGCGGCAGCGGCGCTGGCCGCGGGATCGGATTCGTCGAGCTCTTCGAGTTCCACCGCCGCCGAATGAGCGGACCCGTTCCCGGGGTTCGTGACAGACAGGACGACGTCCGGCCGACCCCGGGCGTCGTCTTCGTTTCGGAGGATCGCGCCGCGCGGCTCCTTGCAATTCCGAACGATCTGGCGCTTCCTGCTGCGACTTGTGGTTGTTCGCACAGAGGTCAGGATGGAGAACTGGGACGAGGTCCGCACCGCCTACCAGGTTGCGCGGCTGGGCACGGTCAGCGGGGCGGCGGAGGTGCTCGGCGTGCACCATGCCACGGTGATCCGGCATATCGACGCGCTCGAGGGGCGGCTTGGCGTCAAGCTGTTCCAGCGCCACGCGCGCGGCTACACGCCGACCGAGGCCGGGCAGGACCTGGCCCGCGTGGCACAGACCACCGATGATCAGTTCCAGCAGCTCTCGGGGCGAATCAAGGGCCGCGGCGAGGGCGTGTCGGGTGAGCTTCTCGTAACCTCGCTGATCAACTTCGCCCCGCTCATGATCGGAGCGCTCACGAGTTTCCGGGCGCTCTACCCGGATGTGCTGGTGCGCTACATGACCGACACGCGGGTCTTCCGGCTGGAATACGGCGAGGCGCACGTGGCGCTGCGCGCCGGGGCCGCGCCGCAGGAGCCCGACAACGTCGTGCAGAGCTTTGCGCGGCAGGATATCGCGCTCTACGGCTCGGAGGACTACATCGCGCAGCACGGCAAGCTGCGGAGCGAGGCCGAACTGCCCGAGCACTGGTTCGTGGGCTACGACGACCCCGATTCCCGTGCGCCCTTCCATCGCTGGCTGATGGAGCGTGTCCCGCGCGACCGGCTGGTCTTCCGCGTGCCGGACAGCCGCCTGCAGGAAGACGCGGTGCGCCAGGGCGCGGGGCTGGGCTTCATGTCGGTGGCCGAGGCCGAGCGTATCGGCGGGCTGGTCCAGGTCCTGCCGCCGCAGGAGGACTGGACCTCGCCGCTCTGGCTGGTGACCCACGTCGACCTGCACCGCACACCCAAGGTCCAGGCCTTCCTGTCGCATCTCAAGGCCTTCGCCGCCGAGCGGGGCCTGCGGTGAGCCCAGCCACGCGCGGGCATCTCGCGATGCTCGGTTTCTCGGCGCTGGTCGCGGGGTCGTTCTCGCTGGGCTCCATGGCCGCGCCGTCGATCGCGCCGACGGCGCTCAACGCGGTGCGCTTCGTGCTGGCGCTGGCGGTGCTGGGCACCGTCGCGGCCGCGAGCGGCAAGATCACACGCGCCTCGATGCAGGCGCCCTGGCGCTACCTCGTGCTCGGCGGGTTGATGATCGCCTACTTCGTGCTGATGTTCGCGGGGCTCGAGACGGCAGAGCCGGTGCCCATGGCGGCGGTCTTCACGCTGACCCCGCCGATGGCCGCGCTCTTCGGCTGGTGGATCGTGCGGCAGCGGACGACGCCGCGCATGGCGCTCGCGCTGGGCATCGGCGCGGCGGGCGCGCTCTGGGTGATCTTTCGCGCCGACCTGTCGGACCTGCTGGCCTTCGCGCCTGGGCGGGGCGAGGCGATCTACTTCTGGGGCTGCGCGGCGCATGCGCTCTACGCGCCGATGGTGCGGCGGCTCAACCGCGGCGAGCCCGCGCTTGTCTACACGCTCTGGACCATGGTGGCTGGCACGGTGCTGCTGCTGGTCTGGGCCTGGCCCGAGCTGCGGGCGACGGACTGGGCCGCGCTTCCGCCCATCGTCTGGATCACCATCGTCTACACTGCGCTCGCCGCGACGGCGGCGACCTTCGTCCTGCTGCAGTTCGCGGCGCTCCGGCTGCCCTCGGCCAAGGTCATGGCCTATACCTACCTCGTGCCTTCCTGGGTCATCCTGTGGGAGATCGCGCTGGGGCGGGGCACGCCGCCGGCGCTGGTGCTTGCCGGGGTTGGGGCGACCGTGGTCTCACTGGCGCTGCTTCTCAAGCCGGAGTGACGCCCGGGCTCTCTTGCCGGGAATCTGCAGAACGCCGCGAAGGATCCTGACGCTACTCCGCGCCCGGTTCGCCCAGTTCGCGCGACAGGAAGCGCTCGAAGGCGTCGAGGTGGATCGCCTCGAACTGGCCGAAGCCCTGCATCCAGACGCTGGCCTCGCGCAGGGCATCGGGCTCCAGCTTGCACCACTTGAGGCGGCCGCGCCGCTCCTGGCTGATGAGGCCGGCGCCGGCGAGGATCGCGAGGTGCTTCGAGATCGCCGCCAGCGACATGTCGAAAGGCTCTGCCACGTCGGTCACCGCCATGTCGTCCTCGAGCAGCATCGCGAGGATGCGGCGGCGCGTGGGGTCGGCCAGCGCGGCGAAGACGGTGTCGAGGTCGGGTTGCATCGACTCATAAGCACCGTGGCTCGGGGAGGGGTCAAGCACGGTCTGCCATATTCAACTGCCAAGTTGAATATGGTCCGGTCGCCCGGTTGCGCTATCAGGTGACAAGCGCGGTCGGGGCGGGAATGTCCTGCGTGACTGAAAATTGATGAATATCAGTGCTTTGACGCCCCTTCCATGCGGCCTCACGGGTGCTTGACTCGGAGGGCTCCCCCGCATAGCACAGCTGCGGAACTCCGATGGGGCTGATGAGGGTGAGCGATCCCGATCCAAAGCAGCGGCTGGACGCGCTGGAGGCGAAGATCGCGGCGGCACGGGCTGCCCGGGACAGCGACCGCAAGCACCAGGAGGAGCACTATTCCCAGGCCCAGGTCGCCTGGCGGATGGTGACCGAGATGGTCGCCGGTCTTGGGATCGGCTTCGGCATCGGGTACGGGCTGGACATGCTCCTCGGCACGACGCCGTGGCTCATGGTCCTGTTCACCGTGCTGGGGATCGTGGCGGGTGTTCGCGTGATGATGCGCACCGCCGATGAATTGCAGACCACGGCCGAGGCGGCCGAGGGAAAATCACCGGCCGACGAGGCCGGGAACGGGACAAAGGCCGAAACGGCCACGGACAGGACGAGCGCGGCCGAGGCCGCGACAGACGAGAAGAGGGATCGGCATGGCGACTGAGATGGAAGCAGCGCAAGGCGCGGACGCCGCGGCCCACGGCGGCGAGGCAGGGGGGCTGGTCTTCCACCCGATGGACCAGTTCATCGTCAAGCCGCTCTTCGGCCACGGCGAAGTCGGGCTCTTCACCATCACCAACGTGACGCTCTGGATGCTGATCGCCATCCTCGGCATCGTCGCGATGATGGTTCTGGGTACCTCGCGCCGGGCGGTGATCCCCTCGCGGGCCCAGTCCGTCGCCGAGCTGGTCTACGGCTTCATCTACAAGATGGTCGAGGACGTGACCGGCAAGGAGGGGCTGCGCTACTTCCCCTACATCATCACGCTCTTCCTGTTCATCGTCTTCGCCAACTTCCTCGGGCTGATCCCGATGAGCTTCACGGTGACGTCGCACTTCGCGGTCACCGTCGTGCTGGCGCTGGCAGTCTTCGTCGGCGTGACGGCCCTGGGCTTCATCAAGAACGGCAAGAGCTTCCTCAGCCTCTTCTGGGTCTCCAGCGCGCCGCTCGCGCTGCGCCCGATCCTTGCCGTGATCGAGGTCATCTCGTACTTCGTGCGCCCGGTCAGCCACTCCATTCGTCTTGCGGGTAACCTCATGGCGGGCCACGCGGTGATCAAGGTCTTCGCCGGTTTCGCAGCGCTGGCCGTCGTCTCGCCGCTTTCGATCGTCGCGATCACCGCGATGTACGGGCTCGAGGTCATGGTGGCGCTCATCCAGGCATACGTTTTCACCATCCTGACCTGCGTCTACCTCAAGGACGCGCTGCACCCGCATCACTGATACCGCGGCCGGGCCGTTGTGCCCGCCGCTCCGCAACACCTCAAACAGCCAACTTCCAATCGTAAGGAGAGACACCCATGGAAGGACAACTCGCACACATCGGCGCCGGCATCGCAGGCCTCGGAACCGGTCTTGCCGCTCTTGGTGTGGGCAACGTGGCAGCAAACTTCCTGTCCGGCGCCCTGCGCAACCCCTCGGCCGCGGCGTCGCAGACCGCGACCCTCTTCATCGGCATCGCATTCGCCGAAGCACTGGGCATCTTCTCGTTCCTGATCGCCCTGCTGCTGATGTTCGCCGTCTGATCGACGGAACGCAGGATCCTTACGCGCGGGCGGTGCCGTCTCTGACGGCCCGCCCGATGTAACGACACCGTTCCGACGGAGGACGACATGGCGACAGAAACCACAGGGCACGAGGCAGCCGGCGCCTGCGTCGATGCCGGAGGGTCCGCCATCGGGATGCCGCAGCTTTGCGCGGACTGGATCCCGAACCAGGTCTTTTGGCTGATCATCACGCTGGTGGTGATCTACTTCGTGCTGTCGCGCATCGCTCTGCCGCGGATCGCATCCGTCCTGGCCGAGCGTCAGGGCGCCATCACGAACGACATTTCCGCGGCGGAAGAACTCAAGCGCCAGGCGGAAGAGGCCGAGACCGCCTACCAGAAGGCGCTGGCCGACGCACGGGCCGAGGCCCAGGCCATCGGCGAGAAGACCCGCACCGAGATCAAGGCCCAGCTCGACGAAGCGACCCAGGAGGCCGATGCCCGCATCGCCGCCAAGGCTGCCGAGTCGGAAAAGGCCATCGCCGAGATCCGCGATTCGGCCGCACAGAACGTCGAGATCGTCGCCAAGGAGACCGCCGAGGCCATCCTGGCCGCGCTTGGCCACCAGGCTGACAAGAGCGCGATCGACTCGGCCGTCGACAACCGGCTGAAAGGGTGACCGACATGCGCAAGCTCATCTTCCCCGCTGCAGCCGCGACGCTGGGCACCCCGGCGATGGCGGCCAGCGGTCCCTTCTTCTCGCTGGGCAACACCGACTTCGTCGTGCTGCTGGCCTTCCTGCTTTTCCTCGCGGTCCTGGTCTACTTCAAGGTGCCGGGCCTGCTGGGCAAGATGCTCGACAAGCGCGCGACGGACATCCGCGGCGAGCTGGACGAGGCACGCGGACTGCGCGAAGAGGCACAGGCTCTGCTGGCGTCCTACGAGCGCAAGCAGCGCGAGGTCCAGGAGCAGGCGGACCGTATCGTCTCGCAGGCGAAGTCCGAGGCCGAGCTGTCGGCCGCTCAGGCCAAGAAGGACCTCGAGGCGAGCATCGCGCGCCGCATGGCCGCGGCCGAGGACCAGATCGCTTCGGCCGAGGCAGCTGCCATCCGCGACGTGCGCGACCAGGCGGCGGCCGTGGCCGTGGCTGCGTCCAAGGACGTGATCGCGCAGCAGATGACCCCGGACCAGCGGGCACAGCTCGTGGACCGTTCCATCGACGAGGTTGGCGCCAAGCTCCACTGAGCGGCTCCCACGTCGACACGACAAGAACCCGGCCTCGCGGCCGGGTTTTTTCGTGCGCATCCGGCCGGGCTGCGGCGCCGGGAACACGCTTGTCCCGGGCTCTGCCGCGCTGCGGCGGCTTCGTCTATGCTTGTGCAGTCCCACAAGATACGGTGCCGTCAGCGCAATTTTGCGTGCACATGTGGTCAAAAGGGCAAGAGGGTAGCGTGTCACATATCATCGTCGTGGGGAACGAGAAGGGCGGGGCCGGCAAGTCGACGGTGTCGATGCACGTCGCCACTGCGCTGGCCCGGATGGGCCACGTTGTGGGCGCGCTGGACCTCGACCTGCGGCAGAAGACACTGGGCCGCTACGCCGACAGCCGGCAGCGCTATCTCGAAAGTTCGGGCATGGATCTGCCCGGGCCGCGCTACATCGATCTGCCCGAGGCGGATCCCTCCGCCCTGGCGCCCGGCGAGAACGCCTACGATCATCGCCTCTCCAAGGCCGTGGCCGAACTGGAACGGGACTGCGACTTCATCCTGATCGACTGCCCCGGCTCGCATACGCGGCTGAGCCAGGTGGCGCATTCGCTGGCCGACACGCTGATCACGCCGCTCAACGACAGTTTCATCGACTTCGACCTGCTTGCCCGCATCGACAACGACGGCGAGACGATCCTCGGCCCCTCGGTCTATTCCGAGATGGTCTGGAGCGCCCGGCAGCTGCGCGCGAAGGCCGGGCTCTCTCCCATCGACTGGGTGGTTCTGCGCAATCGTCTCGGCGCGCAGCAGATGATCAACAAGATGAAGATGGAACGCGCGCTCGAGCGTCTCTCGCGGCGGATCGGCTTTCGCATCGCGCCGGGCTTTTCCGAGCGCGTGGTGTTTCGCGAACTGTTTCCGCGCGGACTCACGCTGCTCGACCTCAAGGACGTGGGCGTGCGGCAGCTCAACATCTCGAACGTGGCGGCACGGCAGGAGCTTCGCGACCTGCTCAAGACGCTGAACCTGCCGGGTGTCGAGGTGAAGTTCTGAGTGGCCGGGGGGGCGGGTCCTCGGTCCCCCGTCCGGGCGGCTGCCAAGCGATCGACCGCCTTTTCGACCGCCGGAATTTAGGGGGCGTCGTCACGCTGCGATCGGCAAGAGTGACGCTCTCGGCGAAATCGAAAGTCGCCATACGGTTTCTTGCTACTCGCGACGCCTGATCGCGCTCGCATTAATCTCTGCTTAAGCCTTTTGGGATTGATTGGCCGCATGACACGCCTCTCTCTCCTGTGTCTCTCCCTCTGCGCTGCCTGTGACATGGCCAGCCCCGCGTTCCGCGGCGCCCCGGCGATGGAGCGCAGCGTGGAGGGATCCACCTTTACCATCCGCGTTCGCGACCGGATGGCCGAGGTCATCCGTACGAATACCGAGTGGCCCGCACGCTACGACGCGATCTCGGCCCGCGCGCAGAAGGCCGTCTTCCTTGAAACCGGATGCACGCCGGAGTGGGTCACCGGCGACCCGGCGATGATGCTCATGGGCCTCTCCTGCGACGGCGAGCCAGCCCCGCCGGAACCGCGGAGCCGGTCCATCGCCTGCGAGATTATGGATGCGCACTATTCGGAGCGGCTGGGCGGCAGTGCATCGCTGGAATGCTTCCGCTACTGAGCGACGGCCTGCTGCACCGGCTTTTCGTAGAAGAGGCTCGAGCCGTTGGCTTGGTAGTTCCCGAACGGCCCGCGCCGCAGAAAGCCCTCGCGCTCGTAGAGCGAAACCGCCGCGCCCAGCCTGTCGCCCGTCTCGAGCCGGAGCAGGGGAATCCCGTCCTCCGCCGCCACGCGTTCAAGGTGCATGAGCAACCGCCGGGCCACGCCGATACCCCGCGCCTCGGGCGCGACATACATCGACTTCACCTCGGCGTAGCCCTCGGCCCGGGCGAGGGCGGCGCAGCCCAGCAGGACGTCATCCTCGCGCGCGCCGTAGAGCGTCACGGAGGGATCGCAGAGGGCGTCGATGTCGAGAAAGTGGTTCTCCTCGGGCGGGAAAAGCGACTCCATGAGCGCGTGGCTGGCCCGCAGCAGCGCCGTGGCATGCGGATCGCGGGGCGATATGGGGGCGATGGCAAGCGCCATGACGGGACTCCAATCCTGTCCAATGATGAAAAGCCGAAGTGAACAATCCGTCAAGCGCGCCGAAGGTCGTGCGCCATCGCGATATCTTGTGGAAAACCGCCAACCCGCCGCGATATGCAGAGCAAAGCGTTTGACTCGCAATGCCCCGGACCGGCAAAATATTCAAAACACCGGAATCGGGGCAGGCACGTGCAGTTCACGAAACTCAGGCTGACAGGCTTCAAGAGCTTCGTCGATCCCACAGATCTCGTCATCGCGGACGGGTTGACGGGCGTCGTGGGGCCGAACGGCTGCGGCAAGTCGAACCTGCTCGAGGCGCTGCGCTGGGTCATGGGCGAGAACCGCGCCAAGGCGATGCGCGGCGCGGGCATGGAGGACGTGATCTTTGCCGGCGCCTCGTCGCGTCCGGCGCGCAACTTCGCCGAGGTCAGCCTGCATCTCGACAACTCGGACCGGCTCGCGCCGGCGGGGTTCAACGAGGCCGATCACATCGAGATCGTGCGCCGCATCACCCGCGACGCGGGGTCGGCCTACAAGACCAACGGCAAGGACACCCGCGCGCGCGACGTGCAGATGCTTTTCGCCGACGCCTCGACCGGGGCGCATTCGCCTGCGTTGGTGCGGCAGGGTCAGATTTCCGAGCTCATCAACGCCAAGCCCAAGAACCGCCGCCGGATCCTGGAAGAGGCGGCAGGCATTTCCGGCCTCTACCAGCGCCGCCACGAGGCGGAGCTGAAGCTCAGGAACACCGAGTCGAACCTCACGCGGGTCGACGACGTGATCGAGCAGCTCGCCGGCCAGCTGGCGCAGCTTGCGCGGCAGGCCAAGCAGGCGGCGCGCTATCGTGCCATCGGCGAGGACCTGCGTCACGCCGAGGGCTTGCTGCTCTACCGCCGCTGGAAGGACGCCGACGCGGCGCGGCTGCTGGCGGAATCGGCGCTGCGCGAGCGCGTCACCGCCGCCTCGCAGGCCGAGAGCGCCGCGCGCGCCGCGGCGCAGGCCCGCGCCGAGGCCGAGGAGGGGCTGCCGCCCCTGCGCGAGGAAGAGGCCATCGCCGCAGCCGTGCTGCAGCGTCTGGTGGTGCAGCGCGACGCGCTTGCCGACCAGGAGACCCGGGCCGCCGAGACCATCGCCACGCTCAAGCGCCGCATCGAGCAGCTCGCGCGCGACATGGACCGCGAGGCGGGGCTGAACCACGACGCGGGCGAAACCATCTCGCAACTGGAATGGGAGGCGCGTGAGCTGGAGAAGGCCGGCGAGGGCCACGAGGACCGGCTCTCCGAGGCGTCCGAGGCCGCGAGCGAAGCCTCGTCGGTGCTGCAGGCGCAGGAGGCCGATCTCGCCCAGCGGACCGAGGACATGGCGCGCCTGTCGGCCCGGCACCACTCGGCGCATCGCCTGCTGGCGGATGCCCGCAAGACCCTGGGGCGCCACGAGGAGGCTGCGACCAAGGCCCGCGAGGGTGTCGAGACGGCACGCGCCACGCGTGACGGTGCCGCCGAGGCCATGGAGGAGGCGCAGGCCGCCGCCGAAGAGGCGCAGGCCGCCGCCGAGGAGGCCGAGACCGCGCTTTCCGAGGCCGATGCGGCCCGCGTCGATGCACAGGGCCGCGAGGCGGAGGCACGCGGAGAGCGCGCCGAGGCCGAGGGCGAGTTCAACGCGCTGCGCGCCGAGGTCACGGCGCTGGCGCGGCTGGTGGAGCGCGACACGGCCGAGGGCGGGCAGATCCTTGATCGGCTGCAGGTCGAGCAGGGATTTGAGAAGGCGCTTGGCGCGGCGCTGGCCGACGATCTGCGCGCGCCCGAGGTCGAATCCGACGGGCCGACGGGCTGGACCCGGCTCGCGGCCTACGAGACCGACCAGCCATTGCCTGACGGGGTGACGGCGCTGACGCACCACGTCTCTGTTCCGGACGTGCTCGCGCGGCGCATGAGCCAGGTGGGGCTCGTCGCGGGTGAGGATGGTGCGCGGCTGCAGCCGCTGCTGCGGCCGGGCCAGCGGCTGGTGAGCCTCGAGGGTGACCTCTGGCGCTGGGATGGTTACCGCGCCTGGGCAGAGGATCAGCCCTCGGCGGCGGCGCTGCGGCTGGAACAGCTCAACAAGCTGGAGGCGCTGAAGCAGGAGATGGCCGAGGCCACGGCCCGCGTCGACGGCATGCGCTCGGTACACGAGGCGCTGGTGGCGCAACTCGATGAGCTCACGCAGGCCGACAAGGCCGCGCGCGAGGCGCGCCGCGCCGCCGACCAGGCGATGAACGAGGCGAGCCGGGCGCTGAACCGCGCCGAGGCCGACCGCAACATGGCCGAGACACGGCTGGAGAGCGCGGAACTGGCCGTGACGCGCCACGAGGACGAGGCGACCACGGCGCGGAAGCAACTGCTCGAGGCCGAGCGGGGCGTGGCCGAGCTGGATGATCTCGAGGACGCCCGGGCCGAGCTGGAAGACGTCAAGATGACGGTCGAGGCGGCCCGGATGACCATGATGGCCCGCCGCTCGGCCCACGACGAGCTGCGCCGCGAGGGCGAGCAGCGCAAGGCCCGCGCGCAGCAGGTCGCCAAGGACCTCTCGGGGTGGCGTCACCGGCTGGAGACCGCAGAAAAGCGGGCTGCCGAACTGGCAGAGCGCAAGGAGACCAGCGAGGCGGAACTGGCCGAGGCGGCCGAGGTGCCCGAGGCGCTGGCCGAGGAGCGCGCGGACCTCGTGGTGTCGATCGAGCAGGCCGAGGCGCGGCGCAACGCCGCCTCGGAAGCGCTTGCCGCCGCCGAAGCGGCGCTGCGCGAGGCGGTGGCGGCGGAGCGCGACTGCGAGCGCACGGCCTCGGAGGCGCGCGAGGCGCGGGCCCGGGCCGAGGCCCGCGTCGAGGCCGCGCGCGAGACGGTCGCGGCGGCCGCAGAGCGGATCGCCGAGGAGCAGGAAACGACGCCGGCGCAGCTGCTGGACCGGCTGGATGCCGACACCGAGGCCATGCCCGAGGCCGAGCAGATCGAGGCCGAGGTGAACCGGCTCAAGCGCCAGCGCGACGCGCTGGGCGCCGTCAACCTGCGCGCCGAGGAGGACGCCCGCGAGGTCCAGACCGAGCATGACACCCTGGTCTCGGAGAAAGAGGACCTCGAGGAGGCGATCGCCACGCTGCGCTCGGGCATCGCGAGCCTCAACCGCGAGGGCCGCGAGCGGCTGCTGACCGCCTTCGAGCAGGTGAACAGCAACTTCTCGATGCTCTTCACGCACCTCTTCAACGGCGGTGAGGCGAACCTCGTGATGGTCGAGAGCGACGACCCGCTCGAAGCCGGGCTCGAAATCATGTGCCAGCCGCCGGGCAAGAAGCTCTCGACGCTCTCGCTGCTCTCGGGCGGCGAGCAGACGCTGACGGCGCTGGCGCTGATCTTTGCCGTGTTCCTGGCGAACCCGGCGCCGATCTGCGTGCTCGACGAGGTGGACGCGCCGCTGGACGACGCCAACGTCACGCGCTTCTGCGACCTGCTGGACGAAATGTGCCGCCGCACCGAGACGCGGTTCCTCATCATCACGCACCATGCGGTGACCATGGCGCGGATGGACCGGCTCTTCGGGGTGACCATGCAGGAGCAGGGCGTGTCGCAGCTGGTCTCGGTCGATCTCAAGCGCGCCGAGAAGATGGTCGCCTGATCCGGCGGTCTGCCCGGCCGCCGGCCGCTTGTGCGTATTTGGAACAAGAAGAAGCGACGGGCGCGGGCGCCGCGCTGGTGTCGGGACGCGGCGCGGGCTAGGGAAGGGGCATGCGCCTGTTCCTGCTCACCGCCCTGACCATGATGGCCTTCGCCGCCAACTCGGTGCTGAACCGCGCCGCGCTGGCGGGCGGGGGGATCGGGCCGGAAGCCTTCGGCACCATCCGGCTGCTGTCGGGTGCCGGGGTGCTGCTCGTGCTCGCGCTGGTGCTGCGGCGGCGCGAGACGGTCGCGGGCCCGGGGCGCATCCCGGGCGTGGCGGGGCTGCTGCTCTACATCTACGGGTTCTCGGCGGCCTACGTGGCGCTGGACGCCGGCGCGGGGGCCCTGATCCTCTTCGGCGTCGTGCAGGTCACGATGTTCGCCGGTGCCCTGCTGGGCGGCGAGCGGCCCCCGGCGCGGCGCTGGATCGGTGCGGTGCTGGCTTTCGCGGGACTGAGCTGGCTGCTTTGGCCCGGGGCCGATGCGGTGGTGAGCCTGCGCCACGGGCTGACGATGGCGGCCGCGGGGCTTGGCTGGGGCGTCTACTCGCTGGCCGGGCGCAAGGCGCGGGATCCCCTGTTCTCGACCGCGGCGAACTTCGTGCTGGCGGCGCCGCTGGGGCTCTTCATCGGCGCGGTGGTCGTGCCCTCGCCCTCCGACATCGTAATGACCGGCGCGGGGATCGTGCTGGCGGTGGTCTCGGGCGCGGTCACCTCGGGTCTGGGCTATGCGCTGTGGTATTCCGTGCTGCCGCAACTGCCCGGCACGGTGGCGGCGGTGGCGCAGCTGACGGTGCCGGTGATCGCCGCGCTGGGTGGCGTGATCGTGCTGGGCGAGGGGGTGAGCCCCGCGCTGCTGGCGGCCGCGGGGCTTGTGCTGGGCGGCGTCGCCATCTCGGTGCTGCCGCTGCCGCGATGGCGGCCCCGGGGCTGAGCCGGGGGCCGGCCGGGGCCGGTCAGTCGGCCCAGCGGACCTCGGTGAGGTCGGTCGCCTGTGTCGGCTGGTTGCGCCAGAGCCCCTCGACCCGGGCGTCGGCCACCGTGGGGAAGGCCAGCTGGAAGAGGTAGGCGTTGACGTGATCCTCGGCGATCATGGTCTGCGCCCGGGCGAGAAGCTCCGAGCGGGCCTCTGGGTCGGTGGTCGCCGACAGCTCGTCCATGATCTCGACGAAGGCCGGCTTGCCGTACTGGAAGTAGTAGTCGGGCCGCGCGTAGATGCCGATGTCGAAGGGTTCGGTGTGGCTGACGATGGTCAGGCCGAAGTCCTTGCCGCGGAAGACCTCCTCGAGCCACTGCGCCCATTCCAGGTTGGTGATCTGCGTCTCGATGCCGATCTCGCGCAGCTGGGCCGCGATGATCTCGCCGCCCCGGCGGGCATAGGACGGCGGCGGCAGCTTGAGCGTGGTGGTGAAGCCTTCGGGGTAGCCCGCGTCGGTGAGCAGGCGCCTGGCCTCTTCCGGGTCGTAGGGCGAGAGGTCGAGAAGATCGACGTAATCGGGATTGTGCGGCGCGAAATGCGTGCCGATGGGCGTGCCCTGGCCGAACATGGCGCCGTCGATGATCGCCTGCCGGTCGATGGCATGCGCCACGGCCGAGCGCACCTGCGGGTTGTCGAAGGGCTCGGCGCCGTTGTTCATGGCGAGGATCGTCTCGCCCTCGGTCGAGCCCACGAGTACCTGGAAGCGCGGGTCGGCCTCGAACTGGGGCAGGTTCTCGGGGGCGGGGTAGCCGGCGAAGACGTCGATGTCCTGCGCCATCATCGCGGCATAGGCAGCGGTCGGGTCCGAGATGAAGCGGAAGGTCGCCTCCTCGATCGTGGGCGCCTCGCCCCAGTAGGCGGGGTTGCGCGAAAGCTCGATCCGATCCCCTTGCACCCAATCCTCGAAGATGAAGGGACCCGTGCCCACGGGCGTCTGCTTGATGTCCTCGACGCTTTCGGGGGCGACGATCACCGCGTCGCCCCAGGCCATGTTGAACAGGAAGTTGCCCTCGGGCTGCGAGAGGGTGACCTCGACCGTGCGCGGGTCGACGACGGTCACGTCGGAGATCGCCTCGAAGAGGGCCTTCTGCGCGTTCAGGCTGTCCTCGTCGCGGGCCCGGTCGAGGGTGAACTTCACGTCCGAGGCGTCCATTTCCGAGCCGTCGTGAAAGCTCACGCCTTCGCGCAGGGTAAAGGTATAGGTCAGCCCGTCGTCGGAAATCTCCCAGCTTTCGGCCAGCGCCGGCTGCACCGAGCCGTCCTCGGCGAAGCGGGTCAGGCCCTCGAAGACATTGGCGTAGAGCACACTGTCGATGGCGCCGGCCGCGGCCGAGGTCGGGTCGAGGTGCGGCGGTTCGAGCTGCAGCGCGACGGTCAGGTCGGTCTGCTGCTGGGCGAGGGCGGCACTGCCGGTCAGCAGCAGCGCGGGAAGCGCGGCGCGAAGGCGGGTCATGGTCGATCTCCTGTCGGGGCGGTCGGTCTGGCCGCCGTCGTGTTGACCTTGAGCCGAAACAGGCAGGGCTTTCAAGTCGGGGGCAGGGGATGCCTTGGGCTGGATCAGGGGCGGCGTGGCTGGTAGATGGCGGCAACCTTGTTGACGAGAGGAGGCGGCAATGAGCGCATCGGCCAAGGTGTCGGCCCCCATGCCCGACGATATCCGAGCCCGCAAGGGCGGCGCGCCGCTGGTGAGCCTGACGGCCTATACCACGCCCATGGCGCAGGTCCTGGACCCGCATTGCGATTTCGTGCTGGTGGGCGACTCGGTGGGTATGGTGCTGCACGGGCTGCCCTCGACACTCGGCGTCACCATGGAGATGATGATCCTGCACGGCCAGGCGGTGCGTCGGGGCCTGTCGAAGGCGATGATGGTCGTGGACCTGCCCTTCGGCAGCTACGAGGCGAGCCCGGAAGAGGCCTATCGCAACGCCGCCCGGCTGATGGCCGAGACCGGCGCCGGCGCCGTCAAGCTCGAGGGCGGGGTGACCATGGCGCCGACGATCGCCTTCCTCGTGGCGCGCGGCATTCCGGTCATGGCGCATGTCGGGCTGACCCCGCAGTCGGTCAACACGCTGGGCGGCTACCGGGTGCAGGGCCGCGGGGCGGCGGGCGCGCAGCTGCGCGCCGATGCCCATGCGGTTGCCGAGGCGGGCGCCTTTGCCGTGGTGCTCGAGAAGGTGCCGGAGGGACTGGCCGACGAGATCACCCGCGCAGTCCCCGTGCCGACCGTCGGCATCGGCGCCTCGGCAGCCTGCGACGGGCAGATCCTTGTGGTGGACGACATGCTGGGGCTCTTCACCGCCTTCAAGCCGAAATTCGTGAAGCGCTACGCCACCCTGGGCGAGCAGGCCGAGGCCGCCGTCGCCGCCTATGCCGAGGAGGTGCGCGCGCGGCAGTTCCCGGGGCCCGAGCATGCCTTTGCCGATGCCGCGCCGGAGAAACGCTCATGACCGCGCCGATCCTGCGCGAGAAGGCCGCGCTGCGCGAGCGCGTGGCCGGCTGGAAACGGGACGGTGCGCGCGTGGGCGTGGTCCCGACCATGGGCGCGCTGCACGCCGGGCATCTGAGCCTGGTCGAGGCGGCGCAGGCGGAGTGCGACCGCGTCATCGTGACGATCTTCGTCAATCCGCGCCAGTTCAACAACCCGGCGGACCTCGAGAGCTATCCGCGCACCGAGGAAACGGACGCGCAAAAGCTCGCTCCCTTTGATGTCGACGTGATCTACGTCCCCGGCCCGGGCGAGATCTATCCCGAGGGCTTCGCGACCACCGTCCTGGTCGCGGGGCTGACCGAGGGGCTTTGCGGCGCGCACCGGCCCGGGCACTTCGACGGGGTGACCACCGTCGTGCCCAAGCTATTCCTGCAGACCGGGGCGGACCGCGCCTATTTCGGGGAAAAGGACTACCAGCAACTGCAGGTCGTGCGGCGCATGGCGGCGGATCTCGACATCCCGATCGAGGTGGTGGGCTGCCCCACGGTGCGCGAGGCGGACGGGCTCGCGCTGTCGTCGCGCAACGTCCGGCTTTCGCCCGAGGCACGCCGGCAGGCGCCCGAGCTGCACGCGGTTCTGGTCGAGACCGCGGCGGCCCTGCGCGCGGGAGAGGCGCTTGGTGCGCTGCGCGAGGCGGCGGAGCGGCGGTTGATCAGCGCGGGGTTCGAGCGGCTGGAATACCTCGAGTTGCGCGGTGCGGAAGACCTCGCGCCTTTGGAGACGCCGGAGCGGCCGGCACGGCTTCTGGTCGCGGCCTGGCTCGACGGCGTGCGGCTGATCGACAATATCGCGGTGGTCTGAACCGGCGTCAGCCGGCGGCCTTGGCCGGCGGTGCGCCGGCCTGAAGGATGCCGACGGTGGCCGGATGGGCGTGGACCGCCTCCTCCAGCGTTACCTCGTCCAGCACGGCGAAGAAGGCGCGTTGCGCCTTGGCGAGCACCGGGACCAGGCCGCAATTGGCTTGCAGGATGCAGGACGCGCAGTCGACCATCATGCCGCAGCCCTCCATGTGGCGGGCAACGTCGCCCACGCGGATTGCCGAGGCCTCGCGCGCCAGTTGCACGCCGCCAAGGCGGCCGCGCGTGCTCTTGAGAAAACCGCCTTCGACGAGCTGCTGCACCACCTTCATCAGGTTGGCATGGGACAGGTCGTGGGCCTTGGCGATTTCCGCGATGGAGACGCGCCGGTCGTCATGCGCGCCGAGGTAGAGGCACACGCGCATGGCGTAGTCGGTGAATTTCGAGAGTTTCATGAACAGCTTACTCGTTGACGTACCCGCATACTGCGTAATTCCGCCACCCGGCGCAACCGGACGGTGTGTCGCGCACTAGCCGGTCAGCAGATGCTCGAGGCTGCGTGCCATGACCTTTGCGCTGTCGAGCATATCGGTGACGCCAACCCATTCGTCGGGCTTGTGCGCCAATTCCAGCAGGCCCGGCCCGTAGGCGATGCAGTTGCGCAGCCGCCCGATCCGGTCGATGTGCTTTTGGTCGTAGCTGCCGGGCGAGGCGACATGGGCGGCCTCGCAGCCCAGCACCTCGCGCACGGCTCGGCCGACGGTGGTGACGACGGGCGCGTCGCGGTCGGTCATCGAGGGGATGACCCGGTTCAGCTCGCGGATCTCGTAGTCGAAGCCCGGTCGCTCGGCCTTGAGCGCCTCGAGCAGGCCGGTGATCTCGGACTGGACCGCTTCCAGCCCCTCCTCGATCAGGAAGCGCCGGTCGATCACGATGCGGCAGCTGTCCGGCACGCAGTGCGCGGGCAGGCTGGTGTCGCCGGGGGCGGGCTCGGCCTGGCCGCCGTGGATCGAGTTGATGTTCATGGTGGATTGCCGCGCGCCGTCGGGCACCACCGGCATCTCGGTGAAACGCGAGGCGAGTGCGGGGTAGAGCTTGTCCTCGAATGCCGCCAGGACCGCGCCCATGTGGCGCACCGCGCAGTCGCCGAGGAAGGGCATCGAGCCGTGCGCGATCTCGCCCCGCGTTTCGATCTCGGCCCACCAGCCGCCGCGATGACCAAGGCAGATGCGGTCCTTCTGCAGCGGCTCGGGGATGATGACGTGTTGCACACGGGCGGGGTCGAAGTAGCCCCGTTCCGCCAGGTAGGCCACGCCGCCGTAGCCGCCGGATTCCTCGTCTGCGGTGGCGCTGATCTCGATGGCGCCGGCGTGGCCCGGGTGTTCCTCGAGAAAGGCTTCGACCGCGATGATCGAGGCGGCGAGCCCGCCCTTCATGTCACAGGAGCCGCGGCCATAGATCCGGTCGCCGTCGAGTTCGCCGCCGAAAGGATCGCGGGTCCAGCCTTGGCCGACCTCGACCACGTCGTGATGCGAGTTGAAATGCACGCAGTCGCCGGGCCGCGTGCCCTCGCGCCGGGCGACGAGGTTCCAGCGCGGGTATGTGTCGCTGTCGCCGGGCGTGCCTTCGGCGCGGACCAGCTCGCAGGCAAAGCCGCGCGCCGCGAGCCGCGCCTCCAGATGGGTGCAGATGTCGCGGTAGTGACGGCCGGGCGGGTTCAGGGTGGGAATGCGGATCAGCTCCTGCGTCAGCGCGACAAGCTCGTCGCGCCGCGCCTCGATCCGCGACATCAGGGTATCGCTCATGAGGGTCAGTCTTTCGGGGAAGCGCCCCGGGCGCAAGGTGCCTGTGCCCCGCGGTGGAGCCAAAAGTCTTCGAAGACTCTTGAAAATTCCTTTGAAGGGATTTGGCCGTCCCCTCAGCGCAGGCGCGGCGCCTCGCCCAGCGGGATCAGCCCCATCCAGGTGCGGCCGCCGCGAAACTCCAGCGGCAGGTCCAGTGTGCCGGAATTGCCCGATAGCCCCGCCACCAGCGACAGCGCCTCCTCGAGCGCCCCGGCCAGCGCGCCGGGCAGTTGCCCCGCCTCGCGCGCGACCTCGATCAACTCGCGCCAGTTCTCGGCCTGCACCGTCATCCGCCCGTCGAGATATCCTGCGCGGTCCACCTCGACCGCGCCCGCGAGCTTCAGCCGCAGCTCGCCCATGCGGTACTCGGCAAGCCGCAGGTCGATGGCGGTCGGGTCGGGCAATTCGCCGCCCGAGACCTCGAGCGGCTCGGCCAGCGTGACCTCGGCGTCGAGCCGCAGCCCGTCGGGCCCGGCGTCGAGCCCGCCCAGGTCGCCATGCTCGGTCGCCACCGAGTCGGCGTTGACCGCCACGCGATAGGTGCTGTCCTGCCCTTCGAGTTGCGACACAGCCCCGGTCACGCCCGCCAGGGCCAGCGTCATGTCGCCCGAGACGTTCAGCACCTCGGCCTCGGTGTTCGCACGGATCACGCGCGGACCGTCGTGCACGAGGCTCGCGCGCAGGCTCTGCGAGGCGATCTCGTAGCGGCCTTCGGGGGTCGAGAGGCTCTGGCGCTCGGGCCAGACAAGGATCTCGTGGCCCGGGCGGTAGACCAGCCGCAGGACCTGGAAGAACGGGGCCTCCCAGGCGATGCGGGTCTCGGGATCGGCCAGGATCAGCCCCTCGAAGCTGGCGTCCAGCCGGTTGGGAAAACCGCGGATCGCGAGCGACTCGTAGGAGGCCTCCCAGCCGTCGTCGCGGCGCGCCTCGAACCAGTCCTCGATGGCCGCGCGCTGGCTCCAGGCGGCGAAAAACCAGTAGCCGGACCATGCGAGTCCCGCCGCGATCACGATCAGTGCCAGACGTTTCACCGCGGCGCCCCCTTTCATGGTCGAACGCGATGGTGTTTACAGCCCGCGACAGGAAAGGACCAGACGATGGCGCTTTGGGTGTTCGGATACGGATCGCTGCTGTGGAATCCCGGCTTCGAGGTGGCCGAGCGTGCCCATGCCTGTCTGCCGGACTACCACCGCAGCTTCTGCATGCGCTCGATACACCACCGCGGCACCGACGACCGCCCCGGCCTGGTGCTGGCGCTCGACGCGCACGAGGGCTCGGTCTGCGAGGGGCTGGCCCTGCGCGCCGCCCCCGGCAGCGAGGACGCGACGCTGGCATACCTGCGCGAGCGCGAGCTGGTCTCCTCGGCCTACATCGAGAAGGTGTTGCCGGTGGACCTCTCCACCGGCGCGCGCATCGAGGCGGTGACCTATGTCATCGACCCCGACCACGTGCAGTATTGCGGTGGGATGCCGCTCGAGGACCAGGCCCGCACGATCGCCGGGGCGATCGGGGGAATGGGGCCGAATCCCGAATATCTCTACAATACGGCAACACATCTCGACGAATTGGGCATTCCAGACGCCGAACTGCACTGGTTGGCCTCGCGTGTCCGGGCGCTTGTGGATAACGGCTTGGCTTGAACGGGCCGAATCCCTAGGCTCTCCATGACGTTATCGTAAGGTGTCGCCTTGTCCCCGATGGACCGGCCCGACTTCGAGGCCCAGCCCCATTTCAGCCAGCCCTTCCGCCAGATCTTCCTGATGCTGGCGGTGCTCGGGCTGTGCGGCGCGGGCGCCTTCCTGGCGCTGCCGCGGGTGCTGCCGGTGTTCGAGGCCAACCCCTATCTCAACGGCTTCATTCTCTTCGTCTTCGCGCTGGGCGTGATCGCCTGCTTCCTGCAGGTGGCGCAGCTGGTGCAGTCGGTCCGCTGGATCGAGAGCTTTGCCCAGGACCGCGACGCCGGCGCCCAGGCGCCGCGTCTGCTGGCGCCGCTGGCCGCCCTGCTGCGCCGCCGCGACCGGCGGATGCAGATCACCACGACCTCGACACGCTCGATCCTCGATTCGGTCGCCACCCGCATCGATGAGGCGCGCGAAATCACGCGCTACATCGTGTCTCTGCTGATCTTCCTCGGGCTGCTGGGCACCTTCTACGGCCTTGCGACCACCGTGCCCGCGCTGGTCGATACCATCCGCAGCCTCGCCCCGCAGGCGGGCGAGACCGGGGTCGAGACCTTTTCGCGGCTGATGTCCGGCCTCGAAGCCCAACTCGGCGGCATGGGGGTGGCCTTCGCCTCGTCACTGCTGGGCCTCGCGGGCTCGCTCATCGTCGGGCTGCTCGAGCTCTTTGCCGGGCATGGGCAGAACCGCTTCTACCGCGAGCTCGAGGAATGGCTGAGTTCGATCACCAAGCTGTCGCTCTCCGGTGACGGCGAGGGCGGCGGCGAGGCCGGTGTCGTGGGCGCGATGCTCGACCAGATGAACGACCAGATGGAGCGGCTCAACCTGCTCTTCGCCCAGTCCGAGGAAGGCCGGTCCGAGGTCGAATCGCGTCTCGGGCAGCTGGCGGATTCGCTCGAACGCATGGCCGAGCGGATCGAGGCAACGTCGCCCTCCGCGACCTCGCTGGCTCGGATCGCCGAGGGGCAGGAAAAGCTGGTCGAGGTGCTGGAGAGCAAGGAGACCGAGGGGCTCGACGCCGAGAGCCGGATGCGCCTGCGCTCGATCGACGTGCAGATGCTGCGCCTGCTCGAGGAGATGTCGGCGGGCCGGCAGGAAAGCATGGCCGAGCTGCGCACCGACCTGCACGCCCTGACGCGCACCATCGGGCAGATGGCGCGGCAGTCGCAGTCGGGCGGCGGCTCGATCCGGCCGGTGCAGGGCGGTCCGGCCCGCAGCGGCGGGCAGGAGGGCTGATCCATGTCGCTGGCGCGGCGCACCGGGACGCGCTTCCAGGCCAATATCTGGCCCGGCTTCGTGGATGCCATGACCGGCCTGCTGCTGGTCCTGATGTTCGTGCTGACCATCTTCATGGTCATCCAGTTCGTGCTGAACGAAACCATATCGGGGCAGGAGACCGAGCTCGATTCGCTTTCCTCCGAGGTGGCGGAACTGGCCCGCGCCCTGGGCGTGCAGGAGCGTCGCAACGCCGCGCTGACCAACCAGCTTGGCGAGCTGGAAACGACCCTGTCGGACAGTGAGACGCGCCTGTCGGAACAGCAGAACATCATCTCGGCCCTGACCTCGACGCGCGACCGGCAGGCCGCCGCGCTCGAGGATGCCGAGGCGCGCATCGCGAGCTTCGAGGACCGGGTCGCCACGCTGCTGTCGCAGCGCGACTCGGCGCGCGAGCAGGTGAGCGAACTGACCGCCACGCAGGAAAACCTGGAGTCGGCCCGCGCCGAGCTGATCTCGGAGCGTGACGCGCTGGACCTCGCGTTGGCGCAGGCGCGCGACGAGGTCGACGCGCAGGAAGAGGCCGCGCGCCTTGCCGCTGCCCGTCGCGAAGCCCTTCAGGCGCTTGTCGAGGACCTGCGCGCGCAGAGCGCCGAGCAGTCGGACACGCTGGCTGGCCTGCGAGGCGAGGTCGACGACCTCGAAAGCGCGCTCAGCGAGGAGGAGGCGCAGCGCCTTGCCGAATCCGAGGCTGCTGCCGCCCTGCGCAAGCGGCTGGAAGAGGCCGACAGCGAGCTGACCGCCATGACCATGGCGCTGGAACAGGAGCGCAAGCGCGCCGAGGAGACGCTGACCCTGCTGGCCGCCGCACGCGAGGCCGAGAACGACCTGAACGCCCGGCTTGCCGCCGCGCTTTTGGAAGGTGAACAGCGTGCCGAGGAGTTGCAGGGCCGGATCGACGCGCAGGCCGACGAACTGGCCGAGACCGAGGCGCAGCTGGCCTCGGAGCGCGAGGAGTCGGCCGCCGCGATCGAAGGCGCGCAGGCCGCGCTGGCCGACGAACGCGCGGCGCGGGCCGACGTCGAGGATGACCTTGCCGCCGCGCGCGACCGTGCCGACACGGCCGAGACGCGCCTTTCGGACCTGTCGGCCCGCCTTGCGGCCGCGCTGGCCCGTGTCAGCGAGGCCGAGGGGCTGGAAGAGCGGCTGGCCGAACTCCGCGACCGCAACGCCAGCCTCACCGAAGAGATCGAGAGCACCGAAGCGCAGGCCGGCGACAAGGACACGGTGATCGCGACCCTGCGCCAGCAGCTGGCCGAGGCCGAGGCTCGCGCGGCCGAGCGCACCGATGACGCCCGCTCGCTCGAGGAACGCCTGGCCTCGGCACTGGCTGCGCGGCTCGATGCCGAAACCAGCGCCGAGGAGACGCGCGACCGGCTCGCCGCCGCGCTGGCCGCGCAGAAGGCGGCCGAGCAGCGCGCAGAGGATCGCCTCGACGAGGCAGAGCAACGCGCCGCGCTGCTCTCGCAGGCGCGTGAACAGCTGGAGACCTCCGAGGCGCGCGCCGACCGCTCGCAGGAGCAGACCGAGCTGCTGAACCGCCAGGTCTCGGCGCTACGCAACCAGCTGGGCGAGCTGCAGGCGCTGCTCGACGACGCGCGCGACCGCGACGCTGCGGCCGATGTGCAGTTGCAGAACCTCGGCTCCGAGCTGAACGCCGCGCTGGCGCGCGCGGCCGCGGAGGAACGCCGCCGCCGCCAGCTGGAGGAGGCCGAACGCGCCCGGCTGGAGGCGCAGGCCGAGGACCTGGAACGCTACCGCTCGGAATTCTTCGGACGCCTGCGCGAGGTCGTCGGCAACCAGGAGGGCATCCGAATCGAGGGCGACCGCTTCGTGTTTTCCTCGGAGGTGCTCTTTGCCCCGGGCGAGGCCGAGCTGTCGGACGCCGGCCGCGACGAGATCGCCAAGATCGCCGGCATTCTGCGGACGGTCATGGAGGAGATCCCCGAGGGTATCGACTGGGTACTGCGCGTCGACGGCCACACCGACGACATCCCGCTGCGCCCCGGCGCGCGCTTTGCCGACAACTGGGAACTCAGCCAGGCGCGGGCGCTATCGGTGGTGCGCTACCTCGTGAACTTCCTCGGCATCCCGCCCGAGCGGCTCTCGGCCAACGGCTTTGGCCAGTACCAGCCGATCAACTCCGAGGACACGCCCGAGGCGCGGGCGCAGAATCGCCGGATCGAGCTGAAACTCACCGAGAGCTGACCGCGCGGGCGCGGCTCAGCCGTAGTCGCGTTCCCCGAAGATGGCCGAGCCCACGCGCACATGCGTCGCGCCGAGCGCGATGGCCTCCTCGAAATCGGCGCTCATGCCCATCGAGAGGCCCTCGAGCCCGTTGCGCTCGGCGATCTTCGCAAGCAGTGAGAAATGCAGCGAGGGCGTCTCCTCGACCGGCGGAATGCACATCAGGCCCTTCAGCGGCAGGTCCATGTCACGCACCTCCTTGATGAAGGCGTCGGCCTCGGCGGGCAGCACGCCGGCCTTCTGCTCTTCCTCGCCGGTGTTGACCTGCACGAAGAGGTCCGGGCAGCCGCCCGTCTCCTGCGCGAGGCGGGCCAGCGTCTTGGCCAGCTTCGGCCGGTCGACCGAGTGGATGGCCGAGAAGAGCTCCATCGCCTGCCGCGCCTTGTTGGTCTGCAGCGGCCCCACGAGATGCACATCGACGCCGTCGTAGCGCTCCATGAAATCGGGCCACTTGTCGCGCGCTTCCTGCACCTTGTTCTCGCCGAAGAGGCGATGGCCCTGCTGCAACACGGCCTCGACCCGCGCCAGCGGCTGCACCTTGCTCACGGCAATGAGGTTGACCGAGCCCTCGGCCCGGCCGGCATCGCGTTCGGCCTTGGCCACGCGTTCGCGAATCTCGCTCAGTCCCATGGATCGTCTCCCCAGGCTTCGATGAAGGGGGCCAGTTCGGCCTCGTACTTGCGCCAGGCCTGTGCCGAGCCGCGATAGATCGGCTGGCGGACCTGGCTCACGCTGAGTGTCTTCACCTGTCCCGTGCCCTTGTGGAAGTCGAGACAGGCGTCCTCCCAGTCGAGGCCCGCCGCCGCGACCAGCGCGCGCGACTGCGCCTCGGGCTCGGTCACGAGGTCCTCGTAGTGGATCTCGTGCAGCACGCCGGGCAGCTTCGCCTTCCAGTGCGCCACGTTGCGGCGGAAGCGCTTGATGGCTTCGGCGATGTCCGCGAGGTCGGTGGCGTAGCGGTGGGTGCCGGTGGTGAAGTGGTTCTTGTAGATCGACAGCGCGATGTCGCGCGGATCGCGATGCACCACGACGATCCGCGCGCCGGGTAGGGCGTGGTGAAGCAGTCCGAAGATCAGGTGGCAGAGGATCGACTTGTCGGTGATCACCGGGGAATCGCCCGCGTCCCGACGGGCCAGCGTCACGTAGCGCTCGGCGAAGGCGCGCAGCCGCTTGGGCGGTTCGCGGTCGAGCGGACGCATGGCCTCGCCGGCGCCGAAGAGATGGTAGGCCGTTCGCATCGCGTGACCCAGCTCGCCACCGGTGGCGACGGCGCTGTGCGCGCCGAGGATGCGCTCCACCAGCGTGGTGCCCGAGCGCGGCATCCCCGTGACGAAGACCGGCCGCGAGGGCAGGGGCTCTCCGGCGGGCTCGGCCGGAAGGTTGTCCTGAGCGGCAAGCACGGCCGCGAACTCGCGCGCCTGTGCCTTGGCATCGAAGGGCGCAGCCTTGCGCTGCAAGCCATTGGCGCGGTCGAGGTAGGCAAAGACGCGGTCGCTCTGCTTCGTGTCCTCCATCGCCTTGGCCAGCGCGTAGCCCAGGTGCAGCCGCCGCGTGTCGGTCAACTCGGGCGCGTGCCAGAGCCGTTCCATCTCGGGCAGCAGCGGCTCGTCCGGGGCGACCTTCTCGGTTGCAAAGAAGATGCGGTAGAGTTCCGCTTCTTCCGGGTGCTGGCGGATGAGCTTGCGGAAGAGCCTTTCCGCCTCCTCGAAGCGGCCCAGCAGCTGCAGGTAGTGCGCCTTGTCCGCGCGCGGCTTGATCGCGCGGGGGTCGGTGGCGATCACCGCGTCGTAGGCCGCGAGCGCCTTCCCGGCCTCGCCAAAGTGGCGGTAACGCTCGGCGGCGGCCATGAGCAGCTTGGCGTTCCCCTTTGCGAGCTTCACGGCGCGGTCGAGCTGCGCGATGCACTCGGCCCGGTCGCCTGAGTCGAAGGCGATGCGCGACAGCTGGTAGGGAAAGTCGGGGCGTTTCGGCTCGGCCCGGGCGAGGTCGCCGAATGCGCGCCGGGCGGTCGCGCGATCCCCGCGCGAGAGCGCCGTCTGCGCCTGGCGCATCAGCATGGTCTTCTGCTGGGCGGAGATCGGAAGCATGGCAAATCGCTATCCCGTCCGGCCCAAAAAGAAAAGAGCGGGCGAAACGCCCGCTCTTCCCTGATGTCGATCTCGTGAGAGATCAGAAGGACATCGCCAGGCCGAGCGACCAGCTGTCGTCGTCGGGTGCACCGGCGAAGTCGCTGCTGCCGTAGCCGAGCTTGGCTGCGAGACCGCCGCCGAGGTCGTACTCAGCTGCGAGGCCCCAGCCCGAGGTCTCGGTGCCGTCGGTGTCGTACTTGCCCCAGTTCACGCCAACTGCGAGAGCGTTCATCTCGTAGCCAACGCCCAGACCAACGTGGTCGGTCTCGTCCACGCCCGAAATGTCGGGGTCGAACTTGGTGTAGGTTGCACCGACCGACAGGCCGTTGGTGAAGGCTGCGGTCACACCGACGCCGGTTTCGCTGTAGAAGTCGTCCAGCTCCTGGTAGCCCAGACCAGCGGTCATCTCGACGGTCGAGACCATGCCGGTGTAGCCCACACCAACGCCCCAGATGGTGTCGCCAACGCCCGGCACGTCTGCGCCGTTTGCGACTTGCTCAGCCGACAGTGCGAAGGTGAAGCCGTTCCATGCGTAGTCGAAACGGGCGATCTGGCCGTCGCTGCCCGCCACCCCGCCGTCGAGGAACGAGCCGTCGTTGAAGCCGGCGTGGGTGGTTTCGTCGTCGGTCAGCGTGCTGCCGGCGAGTGCCATTTCCGGAACGATCGCATCGTATGCGCCGTCGGTGTCACCCATGGTCAGGGTTGCGCCGCCGTAGGACACGAACATGTTCTCGCCGCCTTGGACGCCGTCGCTTTCGAACAGGCCGACGTTGGTGCGGTCTGCCGCTTCGTCGAGATCGATGGTCGCGCCGAAGGTCAGGCCGTTGTCGGCTTCACCGGACATGGTGAAGGTGATGTCCAGGTCGGTGAGGAACTGGGTTTCGGCGTTCTCGGTCGACGGGTTGAAGATACCCATCTCGGCCATGCCGGAGAGCTCAACGCCTTGAGCCGAGGCTGCGCCTGCGGTTGCAACCAGTGCGGTGGTCGCAAAAAGAATCTTTTTCATTGTTTCCCTCATGTGTTCGTAAGGCACGTACCAATCCGGGTAGCCCGGCCTTGATGGGGCTTCTATGCGCCTTCGAACCGGCTCTTTGCAACTGGCCACTGAGGCGCCGCGATACGAAGCCCTGCAGTGATGCGCAATTGCCACAAGTGCCCGAGGTGCTGCCCCGAACCGGCGTTAAGGCCCGGCGGACAAAGGGCATTGACGACTTGTCGCGCGGCGGGGTGGCGCGTATGCAGGGGGCGTAACAGACGGGACGGGCAGGAGCTTGGGGCCATGGGAATGAAGCGGATCGCGACGAGCTGCGTGATGATCGGCGGACTGCTTGCGCTGTCGGGATGCGGCTGGTTCGGCGGCTCCGACGAAGAGCGTCAGCCGGTGCAGACCCGGTCGGCCGACGAGATCCTCGACCAGGAGATCTACGGCGATCGCGGGCGCCCGACCTCGACGATCTGGGACATCCTCCGCCC
This sequence comes from Salipiger mucosus DSM 16094, assembly GCF_000442255.1. Classification (GTDB taxonomy): domain Bacteria; phylum Pseudomonadota; class Alphaproteobacteria; order Rhodobacterales; family Rhodobacteraceae; genus Salipiger; species Salipiger mucosus. Next base: position 103,243 of record NZ_KE557278.1, read on the forward strand.
GCAGCCCGACGCGGGCCAGGTCGGTGCGGTCAACAAGTACATCTGGAACGCCGCGCTCGAGACGCTGGATTTCCTGCCGGTGCAGTCGGTCGATCCCTTCACCGGCGTGATCACCACCGGCTTCGGAACGCCGCCGGGCGGTGGCCGCGCCTACCGCGCGACGATCTACATCTCGGACCCGGCGCTGGACGCGCGCTCGCTCAACGTGGCGCTGATGACGCGGTCGGGCCCCGCCGCCGCGGCCACGGTGCTCGCGGTCGAGGACGCGATCCTGACCCGCGCGCGCCAACTCCGCCAGCAGGACAGCCGCCTCTGATCCACAGCCGGGCCAGGTTCCTTCCAGGGAATTTGCTGGCGTCTTTGCAGGGCTCCCGGGGCGCCGCCGCCCCGGAGCGATCAGTCGCGGGGCGGGCGTGAGCTCAGTCCCGACAGGTGCTCCACCCAGTTGATGTGCCGCGGCAGGCACTTCTTGCGCAGGTCGTAGTGCTCGACCACGTGCTCGCGCGCGGCACGTCCCAGCCGGGCCCGCGTCTCCGGGTCGTCGAGCAGGGCGCAGAGCCGGTCGACCAGCCCCTCGCGGTCGAAGAAGTCGACCATCCAGCCGGTCTCGTCCTCGGTCAGCGCCTCGCGCACCGGCTCGGTGTCGCTGGCCAGGATCGCGCATTGCGCGCTCATCGCTTCCAGCAGCGACCAGCTCAGCACGAAGGGGTAGGTCAGGTAGACGTGCACCCGGCTGACCTGCATCATCGCGAGGAACCGCTCGTAGGGCACGCGGCCGAGGAAATGCACCCGCTCCCAGTCCTCCGGCGCGATCCGGTCCGACACCTCGTCGATGAAGATCTGCTTCCAGGTCTTGCCGTCGGGTGCCCTTGCGCCGTAGCTCACCTCGTCGCCGCCGATCAGCGTCACCTGCGCGTTCGGCCGCCGCTTGAGGATGTCGGGCAGGGCGCGCATGAAGACGTGGTAGCCCCGGTAGGGCTCGAGGTTGCGGTTGATGAAGGTCACGACCTCGTGCTCGCGGGTCAGCACGCGGCCGCCCGTCACCTCGAGTCGTGCGCCGGGGTTCGGCACCACGAGATCGGTGTCGATGCCGTCGTGCGCGACGGTCAGGCGGTCCTGCCATTCCTCCGGGAAGGTGGCGGCCTGGAAGCGCGTCGGGCTGATGCCGGCATCCATGACCTCCTGGTGCAGCCGGTTGTTGAGGTTCTTCATCCGGATGCGCAGCGGGTCGGCCTCGGCGTTCTGCTTGATGAACTCGGGGTCGAAGGCGGTGAAGGTCTCGTTCGTCAGGTGGTAGAGCTCGCAGTAGAGTCCGAGGCGCGCGCGCGGCCAGATGTCCTTGAGGAACATGCTCTCGCCCCAGCCGTGGTGGGCGAGGATCACGTCCGGCTCGAACCCCTGCTGTTTCAGTGCCTTGGCGCCGCGGTAGCAACTGGTGGCGCGCAGCAGCTTGGTCTCGAAGTCCGACAGCCAGGGGTGAATGCCCTTCGTGCTCGAGCCCTGGATCTGGTAGGGCAGCACGTTCACGCCCTGCCATTTCGACGGTTGCTTGACCTTGGGCGTCAGCGCCACGACCTGGTGGCCCGCCTGCACCAGCGCCGGTGCGAGGTGCTTGTATTGGCCGGGAAAATTCTGGTGGATCAAAAGGATTTTCATGTCGTCGAAATCTCGGCTCCCTGTCGACGATATTTCTGGCACGAGCCGTACCGCCCGGCCAATGGCAGAAAACCCGACCCCGCCCGCTTTTGCCCACCCGGTGGCCGAAATGTCGCCCGGCACTGGACGCTGGGCCGCCATCGCCCTATCACGCGCCCAAAGAGCCACACCGCTTCCCGAGGAAAACCAGATGTCGCGCTACGACCCCGCCACGATCGAGAAGAAATGGCAGGACGCCTGGGATGAGGCGCAGACCTTTCGCGCCACCCGCACCGAGGACCGGCCGAAGTACTACGTGCTCGAGATGTTCCCCTATCCCTCGGGGCGCATCCACATCGGGCACGTGCGCAACTATACCATGGGCGACGTGATCGCGCGCCACAAGCTGGCCACCGGGCACAACGTGCTGCACCCGATGGGCTTCGACGCCTTCGGCATGCCGGCCGAGAACGCGGCCATGGCCTCGGGCGGGCACCCCAAGGACTGGACCTACGGCAACATCGACACGATGGTCGACCAGATGAAGCCGCTGGGCTTCGGGCTCGACTGGTCGCGCATGTTCGCCACCTGCGACGCCGAGTACTACGGCCAGCAGCAGGCACTCTTCCTCGATTTCCTCGAGAAGGGCCTCGTCTACCGCAAGAACGCCGTCGTGAACTGGGATCCGGTCGACATGACCGTGCTCGCGAACGAGCAGGTCGAGAACGGCCGCGGCTGGCGTTCGGGCGCGCTGGTGGAGCGGCGCGAGCTCACGCAGTGGTTCTTCCGCATCTCCGATTTCTCGGGCGAGCTTCTGGATGCGCTCGATGGGCTCGACGACTGGCCGGCCAAGGTCAAGCTGATGCAGGCCAACTGGATCGGCCGCTCGCGCGGGCTGCAGTTCGCCTTCTCCACCGTCGAGGCCCCCGAGGGCTTCGACCGGATCGAGGTCTACACGACGCGCCCCGACACGCTCATGGGGGCGAGCTTCGTGGGCATCTCGCCGGACCACCCGCTCGCCAAGCACCTCGAGCGCGAGAACTCCGAGGTGGCCGACTTCGTGGCCGAGTGCCGCCGCATGGGCACCTCCGAGGAGGAGCTGGAAAAGGCCGAGAAGCGCGGTTTCGACACCGGCCTGACCGTGCGCCATCCCTTCGACACCTCGTGGGAGCTGCCGGTCTACATCGCCAACTTCATCCTCATGGACTACGGCACCGGCGCGATCTTCGGCTGCCCTGCGCATGACGAGCGCGACATCGAGTTCGCGCGGAAATACGACCTGCCGGTGCGCAGCGTCTTCGGCCCCGCCACCGGCGAGGAGGGGACCTTCATCGCGCCCGACGAAGGCGGGCCGGCCTACGTGCCGCCGAAGGCCGAGACCGTGCGCTACGTCCGCGGCTTTGCGGGCGAGGAGGCACAGACCGGCGACGAGGCCGTCGATGCCGCCATCGCCTTCTGCGAAGAGCAGGGCGTGGGGCAGGGCGTCACCAAGTACCGCCTGCGCGACTGGGGCCTCTCGCGCCAGCGCTACTGGGGCTGCCCGATTCCCGTGGTCCACTGCGAGACCTGCGGTGTGGTGCCCGAGAAGAAGGAAAACCTGCCGATCGAGCTGCCCTACGACGAGGACGGCACGCCGATCGATTTCTCGGTCCCGGGCAACCCGCTCGACCGGCACCCCAGCTGGCGCGACTGCGCCTGCCCGAAATGCGGCGCCCCGGCGCGGCGCGAGACCGACACGATGGACACCTTCGTCGATTCCTCGTGGTACTTCGCCCGCTTCACCGCCCCGCGCGCCACGACGCCGACCGACATGGCCGAGGCCGACTACTGGATGAACGTCGACCAGTACATCGGCGGTATCGAGCACGCGATCCTGCACCTGCTCTACGCGCGCTTCTTCGCTCGCGCGATGCATCTGACCGGGCACCTGCCCGAGAAAAGCAAGGAGCCCTTCAACGCGCTCTTCACGCAGGGGATGGTGACCCACGCGATCTTCCAGACGAAGGGCGCCAACGACCGCCCGGTCTATCACTACCCCGAGGACGTCGAACTGCGCGACGGCGGTGCCTTCCTCGAGGACGGCACCGAGGTCGAGGTCATCCCCTCGGCCAAGATGTCGAAGTCCAAGAACAACGTGGTCGACCCGGTCCGCATCATCTCGGAATACGGCGCCGATACCGCGCGTTGGTTCGTGCTCTCCGACAGCCCGCCGGAGCGCGACGTCGAGTGGACCGCCGCCGGCGCCGAGGCCGCGCACAAGCACCTCGCCCGGGTCTACCGCTTGGTCTCCGAGATCGCCGAAAGCGACGCCCCCGCCACGCAGGAGGACGAGCCGCTCAAGCGCGAGATGCACAAGGCCATCCGCGACGTGAGCCTCGGGGTCGAGAGCTTCGGCTTCAACGCGGCCATCGCGCGGCTCTATGCCTTCACCAACGCGCTGGGCAAGTCGCGCGCCGGCGCCGAGGTCCGCCGCGAGGCGGCGCGCGTGCTGGCGCAGCTCATGGCGCCGATGACGCCGCACCTCTCCGAGGAACTCTGGCAGATGCTGGGCGGTGCGGGGCTGGTGGCCGAGGCCGCATGGCCCGTGGCCGACGAGTCGATGCTGGTCGAGGACACGGTGACCCTGCCGATTCAGGTCAACGGCAAGCGCCGGGGCGAGATCACGGTCGCAAAGGACATGCCCAAGGAAGAGGTTGAAAAGCTCGCGCTGGAGCACGAAGCTGTGGTGCGGACCCTCGACGGGGCCGCGCCGAAGAAGCTCATCGTGGTGCCGGGCCGGATCGTAAATGTGGTCGCCTGATCGGAGACGCCTTCTGCTGACCTTGGCTGCCCTGCCGCTGGCGGGCTGCGGCTTTGCGCCGGTCTACGGCACCTCGGGCGGGGGCGGCGCGCTGCTGGACGCGGTGGCGCTGGCCGAGCCCGAGACGACCGACGAATATGTCTTCAACCGCCGGTTCGAGGAACGGCTGGGCCGGGGGCTTGCGGGACCCTACCGGCTGGAGACCACCTTCGAGACCTCGCGGCAGGGGCTGGGCTCGCTCGCCGACGGGCGGACCACGCGCTACCGCCTGCTGGGCGAGGTCGCCTTTGTCCTGCGCGAGGCGGGCAGCGAGCGCGCGCTGATCCGGGGGCGGACCGACGCCTTCACCGGCTATTCCGCCACCGGCTCGACCGTCGCGACCGAGTCCGCCGAGCGCGATGCCGAGGAGCGGCTGATGATCCTGCTCGCCGACCAGGTCATCGACCGGCTGCTGATCGACGCCGAGACGCTGCCGGCATGAAGCTCACCGGGCGCGACGCGCAGGCCTATTTCCGCAAGCCCGACACGACGCGGCCGGCGGTCCTGCTCTACGGCGAGGACGCCATGCGCGTGGCCCATCGTCGCGCGGAGGTGATCGAGGCACTGGCCGGCCCCGAGGCCGAGGCCGAGATGCGCCTCGCGCGGATTCCGGCCTCCGAACTTCGCGGCGATCCGGCGATGCTTCTGGACGCGATCAAGGCGCAGGGGTTCTTTCCGGGGCCGCGCGTGGCCTTCGTCGAGGGGGCGAACGACGGACTCGTCGGCCCCATCGGCACCGCGCTCGAGGATTGGCGCGAGGGCGATGCGCAGATCGTCGTGACGGCGGGCGTGCTGGCGGCCAAGTCGAAGTTGCGCAAGCTCTTCGAGAACGACCGCGCGGCGCTGGCCATCGGCATCTATTCCGACCCGCCGGGCCGGGCCGAGATCGAGGCGGCGCTGGCCAAGGCCGGCCTCGAACAGGTCGACCGCGGCGCCTGGGACGCGCTCGAGACGCTGGCCCGCGCGCTCGAGCCAGGCGATTTCCGGCAGGTGCTGGACAAGATCGCGCTTTACAAGCTGGACGACCCCGCTCCGCTCACGCCCGAGGAGGTCTCGCTCTGCGCCCCCGCCTCGATCGAGGCCGAGCTCGACGACATCCTGCACGTCGTGGCCGAGGGCCGCAGCGCCGAGATCGGGCCGCTGGTTCAGCGGCTCGAGGGACAGGGGGTGGCGCCGGTAACGCTGCTCATCATGGCGATGCGCCACTTCCGCGTCCTCTACGCGCTGGCCTCTGCGCCGGGCGGGCCGCAGGCGGGCGTGCAGAAGCTGCGCCCGCCGCTCTTCGGGCCGCGCCGCGACCGCATGCTGCGGCAGGCCCAGGGCTGGACCGCCGACAAGCTCGAGACGGCGCTGGGCCAGCTGATGGACACCGACCTGTCGATCCGCTCGGCCGGGCAGCGTGCGCCGGCCATGGCGCTTGTCGAACGCGCCTTCGTGCGGCTGGCCTGGGTACACAACCGGCGTTGAGGCGCCCAAATCCCTTGGCAACGAATTTTCAGATCGCTTCAAGGAGATCCGGGCGCGCCGGTCAGCCGTCCTTGCCCACGTTCTCGCGGAAGGCCTTGTCGAAGGCGGCCTTCTTGGCGTCGTCCGCCTCGGTCTGGGTCTGCGCCTTCCAGTCCTCGTAGGGCATGCCGTAGAAGATCTCGCGCGCCTGCTCCTTGTCCATGTCGATGCCGCGCTCCTGCGCCGCCTCCATGTACCAGCGCGACAGGCAGTTGCGGCAGAAACCGGCGAGGTTCATCAGGTCGATGTTCTGAACCTCGGAGCGGTCCTCCATCAGGTGCTGACGCAGTCGGCGAAAGGCCGCGGCCTCGAGTTCCGTGCGTGTGCGGTCGTCCATGGTCGGTCCTCCTCTCTCAGTCGGGCACTTCGTCTAGCGCCGCCGCAATCGGCGGGGCCAGCCGTTGCCCCCAGTGCGCCTGCGCCTGCTCGGTCTCGATCAGGTCGTTGCGCACCTCGATGAGCGTGTTGTTGCGCCCGTGGCGCAGCGCGTGCCGGTCGATGGCGTCGCCCGGCAGGTGGCCGGGGTAGGGATGGTTGCGCCCCACGGTCAAGTCCGGCTCGGCGTCCAGCCTTGCGATCAGCGGGTCCGAGAGCCGCCGGTCCCAAGCGTGCAGGATGCCGATGTGCCAGGGCCGCGTCGGCCGTCCGCGCAACTGCCGCGTGAAGGAGTGGACCGAGACGATGGCCACGTCCTCGCGCCCGCCGATGGTGCGCTCGATGGCCGCGTGGTAGGGGCGATGGTAGGCCTCCAGCCGCCGCTCGCGCTCGGCATGGCCGGCATCGCGATTGCGCGGGATCACCGAGCCGTCGTAGAGGCGCATCAGCAGCGTCGGGTCGTCCTCGCCACGGTTGGGGTCGATCACGAGCCGCGAGAAATCCGCCCAGACCAGCGGAGCGTCCAGCCCCTCGGCCAGGGCGCGGGCGACGCCAAGGGCGCCTACATCGTAGGCAATGTGGCGCGCCATGTCCGCTTCGGGCAGGCCCAGGCTTCCCCCGAGATCGGGCGGCACGGTATTCGTCGCGTGATCGCAGGTGACCAGAAAGCGCCCTTTCCGTCCGGCACCCTCGACGTGGTATGGCGTGTAGGTCATGGTGTCTTCATCATTTCCCCGCATGACATAGAGGAGTTGCGCGGCGAAGGGAATTGGACAATAACCCGCGACGGGGCCGTTAGCGATAACCGCGCCGCGGGTCGTTTAAAGCTGAACCATCCGGCGGGCGGCCTGCCGGAGAAGGGGACCGACATGAGACGTTTGCGCAAAGTCAAGATCGTGGCGACGCTGGGACCCTCCAGCAACACCTACGAGATGATCCGCACCCTGCACGAGGCCGGCGCCGACGTGTTCCGCCTCAACATGAGCCACGGCAGCCACGAGGACATCACCAAGCTGCACCGCGCCATCCGGCAGGTGGAAAAGGACCTCGACAGCCCCATCGCCATCCTGGCCGACCTTCAGGGTCCCAAGCTTCGGGTCGGTGAATTCGCCAACGGCGAGGAAGAACTCGAGTGGGGCGAGACCTTCCGCCTCGATCTCGACGAGACGCCGGGCGACCACAAGCGCGTGCACCTGCCGCACCCCGAGATCTTCCAGGCTCTGGGCGTCGGGGCGCACCTGCTGGTCAACGACGGCAAGATCCGCCTGCGGGTCGAGGAATGCGGCGAGGATTTCGCGAACTGCGTCGTCGAGGCCGGCGGCACGATCTCGAATCGCAAGGGCGTGAACGTGCCCGACGTGGTGCTGCCGCTGGCCGCGCTTTCGGACAAGGACCGCAAGGACCTCGAGTTCGTCGCGGCGCTGGGTGTCGACTGGCTGGCGCTCAGCTTCGTGCAGCGCCCGGAGGACGTCGAGGAGGCGCGCAAGCTCTGCGACGGCCGCGCGGCGATCCTGTCGAAGATCGAGAAGCCGTCGGCGGTCAAGAGCTTCGATCGCATCCTCGAGGCCTCGGACGGCATCATGGTGGCGCGCGGTGATCTCGGCGTCGAGATGCCGGTGCAGGCGGTTCCGCCGATCCAGAAGCGCCTGATCCGCAAGTGCCGGACGGCCGGCAAGCCGGTGATCGTGGCGACGCAGATGCTCGAGTCGATGATCGAGAGCCCGATGCCCACGCGGGCCGAGGTCTCGGACGTTGCGACCGCCATCTACGAGGGCACCGACGCCATCATGCTCTCGGCCGAGTCGGCGGCCGGCGACTACCCGGTCGAGGCCGTCACGACGATGAACAACGTGGCCATCGGCGTCGAAAACGACCCGACCTACACCGAGATTCTCGAGGCCAGCCGCCACATCGAGCGCACCACCGTGGCCGACGGCATCGTCGCCGCCGCGCGCGAGATCGCCGAGACGGCCAATATCAAGGTCATCTGCTGCTTCACCTCCTCGGGCAACACGCCCGCGCTGGTGGCCCGCGAGCGGCCGCGCGTGCCGATCATCGCCATGACCAGCCTGCGCGGCACCGCGCGGCGGCTGTCGCTGACCTGGGGCACCAACTGCGTGATGACCGGCGAGCTCGAGCGCTTCAAGCAGGCGGTGGTCAACGCGGCGCGCGCCGCGCGGGCGCAGGGCTATGCCGGCACCGAGGACCAGATCGTCGTGACCGCGGGCGTGCCCTTCAACATGCCGGGCACGACCAACATCCTGCGCGTCGCGCCCTGCGACGAACGGCTGATCTTCTCGACCGACCCCGAGTGAGGGCGGGCGGCTCCGGCCGCCCTCTGCCCACCCGCGACACTGCCGCCGGCCGGAATGCTGCCCGCTCCGGGCCTTGCGTCGTCCCGGCCGGCTGCTACCCTGCGGCCCTTTGCAGCGAGGGCCCATGACCCCGGACCAGTTTCTCGTTCTCGGCCTTTGTCTCGCGGTGATCGCGGTCCCCGCGATCATCTCGGCTTGGTCGGACCGGCGGGCGCCGCGGGTGGGCTCGGTCGTGCTCCTCGCGGGGTTGGCGCTGGTCCTGCACGCCATCGTCAACAAGCCCGGAGGCTACGAACTCGCGGCTCTGCCGGGGGTGCTGTTCGGGGTGATCGGTGATCTGATCCGCTAGCGCCGCGGGTGGACCGGGACGCGGCGCAGAATGCACTTGCATGACGTAAGGCTGGCGACTATAGGGGCGCCTCGACCCGCGCGGCCGGCCGGTAGTGGCATGCCGAGTCGCGCCTGACACCGGTACAAGGAGACGGAAATGCCCAAGATGAAGACGAAGTCGAGCGCGAAGAAGCGCTTCAAGGTGAGCGCGAGCGGCAAGGTGATCGCCGCGCAGGCCGGCAAGCGCCACGGCATGATCAAGCGCCACAAGAAATTCATTCGTGACGCCCGCGGCACCACGACCCTCAGCAAGCCCGACGAGAAGATCGTCAAGGGCTTCATGCCCTACGACCGCTAAGCGAGGAGGATCGAGACCATGGCACGAGTCAAAGGTGGTACCGTCACCCACGCCCGTCACAAGAAGATCACGAAGGCAGCGAAGGGCTACTACGGCCGTCGCAAGAACACCTTCAAGGTTGCCGCGCAGGCCGTCGACAAGGCCAACCAGTACGCGACGCGCGACCGCAAGAACCGCAAGCGCAACTTCCGCGCGCTCTGGATCCAGCGGATCAACGCCGCCGTCCGCGCGCACGACGAGTCGCTGACCTACTCGACCTTCATCAACGGCCTGACCCGGGCCGGCATCGAGGTCGACCGCAAGGTCCTCGCCGACCTGGCCGTGCACGAGCCCGAGGCCTTCGGTGCCATCGTGGACCAGGCCAAGGGCGCGCTCGCCGCGGCCTGAGCCGACCCGCTTTTCGGGAATTTGTAGCGCCGTCCGGATTTCCGGGCGGCGTTTTGCCGTTCCGGGACGGTGTTTGCGTATTTGGAACAAGAAGAAGCACGGGGCGGTGTCTTGCACCCCGGCGCCGCAGTGGGTAGCTAGGCGCCAATCGATCTCCGGAGGCCCGCGATGGACGCTTTGCGCGACAAGTATATCGACCTGATCGGCAGCGCCGGCGACGAGGCCGCGCTCGAGGACCTGCGCGTGCAGGCCGTCGGCAAGAAGGGCGAGATCAGCCTCAAGATGCGCGAGCTGGGCAAGATGAGCCCGGAGGAGCGGCAGGTCATGGGGCCGAAGCTCAACGCGCTCAAGGACGAGATCAACGCGGCGCTGTCGGCCAAGAAGGCGGCGCTGGCGGATGCCGCGCTCGAGGAGCGGCTGAAGGGCGAGTGGCTGGACGTGACGCTGCCGGGACGGGGGCGCCGGACGGGCAGCATCCACCCGGTGAGCCAGGTCTGGGAGGAATGCACCGCGATCTTCGCCGATATGGGCTTCTCCGTGGCCGAGGGCCCGCAGGTCGAGACCGACTGGTACAACTTCGACGCGCTGAACATCCCGGGCCACCACCCGGCGCGGGCCGAGATGGACACCTTCTACATGCACCGTGCCGAGGGCGATGACCGCCCGCCGCACGTGCTGCGCACCCATACCTCGCCGGTGCAGATCCGCTCGATGGAAGCGGGCGGCGCGCCGACCCGCATCATCTGCCCGGGCCGCGTCTACCGCGCCGACTACGATCAGACGCACACGCCGATGTTCCACCAGGTCGAGGGACTGGCCATCGACAAGGATATCTCGATGGCGAACCTCAAGTGGGTGCTCGAGGAGTTCTTCTCGGCCTATTTCGGCACCTCCGTGAAGACGCGCTTCCGCGCCTCGCATTTCCCCTTCACCGAGCCCTCGGCCGAGGTCGACATCCAGTGCCAGTGGAAGGACGGCTCGGTCGTCGTGGGCGAAGGGGACGACTGGCTCGAGGTGCTGGGCTCGGGGATGGTGCATCCCAAGGTCCTGCAGGCCGGCGGGATCGACCCTGACGAGTGGCAGGGCTTCGCCTTCGGCATGGGGATCGACCGTATCGCCATGCTGAAGTACGGCATCCCGGACCTGCGGGCCTTCTTCGATTCCGACCTGCGCTGGCTGCGGCACTACGGCTTCGCCTCGCTCGACGTGCCGACGCTGCACGGCGGGCTTTCGCGCTAGGGTCGCTGCAGCCGGGCCTCGCGCAAAGGAGCACACGGGGATTCGGGTCATGAAGCTCTTCCGACACGAGAACCGCGACCGTAACGACGACACGCGCCGGGTCTATGCGCTCTTCGAACTGGCGCATACTTCTGTCGATTTCGGCGCGGCCTTCTGCTTTACCGTCGGCTCGGTGCTGTTCTTCTGGAAGAGCCTCGAGACCCAGGCGATCTGGCTGTTCACGGTCGGCTCCGTGCTGTTCATGGCTAAGCCCTCGCTGCGACTCGCGCGCGAGATCAAGCTGCTGCGCATGGGCCGCTACGAGGACCTCGCGGAGCGGGCCGAGGAGGAGTGACCCGGCCGCGCTCGGCCGGCTTGCGTCAGGCCGTGCCGCCGAGATGCGCGCGCAGCCGTGCGAGGAGCCGGGCCCTCCGGGGGCTTTCGGCGTCCTGCCGGCGGGTGGCGAGCATGACGCGGGTGGTGCCGCCTTCGGTCTCGAGCGGGCGCAGGGCCAGCGCATCCTCGTCGGCGGCGCCGGGGCGCGCGGCGACCAGCGCATAGCCCAGGCCCCGGGCCACGAGGCCGCGGACCGTGGATGCCGAGCTTGACCGGAGGGCGATGCGCGGCTCGACCCCGGCCTCGCGCAGGAGCGCGGGGAAGCGGTCTTCGGCGGGTGGGGCATCGAGCAGCACCATCGGCATGTCGGCCAGATCGCGCGGTGCGATACCCTGCTTTTCGGCCAGCGGGTGCCCGGCCGGTAGGGCGACATGCGGGGCGAGGTCGAGCAGGGGCTCGGCCGCCACGTCCGGCGAGAGCTCGAAATCGTGCAGAAGGGCGGCGTCGGCCTCGCCCGAGGCCAGCGCTTCGGTCACGCGGCGGTGGTCGCCCTCGATCAGGCGCAGCGGATCGCCATCGCCGCCGGCCAGAAGCTCGGGCAGCAGCCAGGACCCCAGCGTGTGAAAGCAGGCGAGCGTCAGCGCGCGGTCGGCGGCGCGCGCGGCGGCGAGGGTGCCGGCGCTTTCGATCCGGGCGGGGCTGCCGTAGGCGCGCTGCGCGTAGACCAGCGGCAGGCCGGGCGTGCCCAGCGTGACAGACTGGACCTCGCCGAAGAAGACGTGATGGGTGCCGACCTGGTCCTGTGCCACGATCCGGCAGTCGAAGCTCACGAGGGCGTTGTCCAGCGCCGGTGACCCCGAGGGCATGTCCTGCCAGCCGGCGCAGTCGAACTTGTCGGCGAGTTCTTCGCGAAAACGCCCGGCGAAGGCGTCGGCGACATAGGCCTGGCTGTCGCGCAGGACGTTGACGCAGAAGACCCCGTTGCGGCGCATCGGCGGGTTGGCCGAGGCGGTCTCGTTGACGCAGACCAGCAGCGTCGGTTTGTCGGTGTCGGCCGAGACCGAGGACATGGCCGAGACGGTCACGCCCGCGCGCCCCGCGGCACCATCGGTGGTGACAACGTTGACGGTGGCTGCGGCGCGGCCCATGCCGGCGATGAAGCGGTCGCGCAGGGTCTCTGTGCTCATGCCGGGGCCCTTCCGGAGGGCCGGGGGGCGTGGGAACTCGGGAAAGTCATCGTGGCGGGTTCCGGTCCTTGCGGTAAGGGTTTGCGGCTGTGCCGCCGTGACCCGCCTTGAAACGCCGCGTGTTGGCGAGGTCAAGGGTCGGGCCCTGGGCGTGAACTTGCACCGCGCCGGCGGGGGAGCAAGATTTTTTGTTCGAAAAATCTTGGGGCGCTCCGATCGATGTCAGAGGCCGAGCCGAAGGGCGGCGCGCTCCAGGCTCTCCCGTGGCGAGCCGCTTGCATCCACGCGCGGCCAGTCCGCAGGGGCCTTGGCGCCGGCAAGCTGCGCCCGCACGACCCCTGCGTCGGCGTCCGAGGCATCGCCGCGCCGGGTCGAGACCCTTTCGGCCAGCGTCTCGGCCGGGGCCTCGAGCCAGAGCCGGGCGAACGGCACATCCAGCCGCGCGGCCCGTTCCTCCAGCCGGTCCCGCGCCTCCGCGTCGAGCCAGGCGGCGTCGATGATCACGCTGCGCCCGGCCTGCAGGATCGTCTCGGCGCGGGCGATCAGCGTGTCGTAGACCGTGCGCGAGACCGCCGGATCGTAGGCCGCCTGTGGCAGTCGCTCGAGGGGGGCCACCCCGGCCAGACGCTTGCGCTCGGTATCGCTGCGCAGGTGCACGGCGCCCGGCGTCGGCCCGAGGAGCGGGGCCAGCCCGCGCGCCACCGTCGTCTTGCCGCTGCCCGAGAGGCCGCCGACCAGCACCAGCCGGGGCGCGGCCGGCGCGAGAAAGCCGCGCGCCTCCTCAAGGTAGCGGCGGGCCTCGCCTGCATCCCCGCCCGCCGCGCGGGTGGTCTGCACCTCGACCATGGCCCGGATCGCAGCGCGGACGGCCAGGAAGAGCGGCAGCGCCGCGAGGCCGGCGTCCTCGGTGCCCCCAGCCTCCAGCAGCCAGGCCGAGAGCGTGATGCAGGCGGCGCGCGGCAGCGCGCGGTGGGCCATGTCCATCAGCAGGAAGGCGAGATCGTAGAGCACGTCGCAGGTGCCCAGCGTCTCGTCGAATTCCAGCGCGTCGAAAGGGACGGGGCGGCCGTCGATCAGCACGATGTTGTGCAGGTGCAGGTCGCCGTGGCAGCGCCGGACGTGCCCCGCCGCCGCGCGGGCGTCGAGCAGCGGCGCCTGCGCCTCGAAAACCGTCCGCGCCGCCGTGACGAAGCCCCGGATCGCGTCGTCGCCCAGCTCCGCCGTCATGTCCGCGAAGGCCGTCTCGAGCTCGTCCAGGATCTCGGCGATGAGCTGCGCGCCTGCCGCCTCGCGCCGCGGCGCGCGGGCGTGGTAGGCGGCGGTGGAGCGCCCCAGCGCCTCGGCCATGGCATCGTCCAATGCGCCGCGCTCGGCCACGGCGGAGAGTTCGTCCTCCTTCGGAAAGCGTCGCATGCGCAGCAGCCATTCCACCGTGGGGCCGGAGCCATCGACCTGCAGCCCTCCGTCGGGCGCGCGGGTGATCGGCACCACGTCGTGGTAGATCTCCGGCGCGACGGGCTGGTTCAGCTCCAACTCGCGGCGCAGCGCGGCCTCGCGGGCCTCGAGCGTCGAGAAATCCATGTAGTTGTAGGCGACGGCCCGCTTGATCTTCCAGGCCGCGTCGCCCGCGAGAAAGACATGCGCACCGTGGGTTTGCAGGTGCGTGACCTCTGCGCCTCCATGCGTGGCCGGATCGTCGAGGAGTGCGATCACCTCGGTCTGCTCGTCGGACATGACTTGCTCCCTTTCGTGCAGTTCGGCGCGCGCCTGCGTCAGCGGCCCATGATCGGTATCAATGCCCGCGCGGCGCGACCCTGATAGACTTCAACCTCACATGACGGGGAGGAGGACGCCATGACCCGCAGAACTTCCAGCCCGCCGGTCTCGGGCATTCGCTGGACGCTCGAGCCCTTTGCCGCGACCGGCGCGGCGGATGTCTGGCTCGACCTGCTGAACGAGAACCAGTCGTTTTTCGCCGCCCGCATCGGGGCCGAGGTCGCGGCCCAGCACCGCCTGTTGCATTGCCGCAGCCCCGCCGAGTTCTTCGGCATCCAGGCCGAGTTCTTCCAGCAGGCGGTCACGGACTACCGCGCCCATGCCGGCCGTCTGATGGACCTCGGCGCCAAGGCCGCCTTTCCCGGCGACGGCGCCGATCAGCCGAAGACATAGGTGCCCGGCGCGGGCCCGAGGTCCGCGCCGATGTCCTGCACCGCCTCGCGGCCCGGTCCGGACCTTTCGTCGAGCCAGCCGATCCATTCCGGCCACCACGAGCCCTCGACCGGCGCATGCGCGTCGCGCCAGGTCTCGGCCAGCATGCTGTTGCCCGCCACCGGGCCCACCCGGTAATGGCGGCGCGGATGCCCCGGCTCGGAGACGATGCCGGCGTTGTGCCCCCCGCTGGTGAGCAGGAAGGTCACCGGCCCGTCGGTGAAGCGCGAGATCTTCCAGACCGACCGCCAGGGCGCGACGTGGTCGCGCTCGGTGCCCACGGCGAAGATCGGCAATGCGATGTCGTCGAGAGACACCGGCCGGCCGCCGATGCGGAACTGTCCCAGCGCGAGGTGGTTCTCGAGGAACATTTCCCGCAGGTAGTCCGAGTGCATCCGCGCGGGCATCCGCGTGGCATCGGCGTTCCAGGCCATGAGGTCGCTCATGCGGCTGGTCTCGCCCAGCAGGTAGGCGCGGATGCTGTGCGACCAGATCAGGTCGTTCGAGCGCAGCATGCGGAAGGCCCCGGCCATCTGGTCGGATCGCAGGTAGCCCTGCTGCGCCATGATGTCCTCGAGAAAGGCGACCTGGCTGTCGTCGATGAAAAGCGTGATCTCGCCGGCTTCGGTGAAGTCCACCTGCGCCGCGAGCAGCGTCAGCGAGGCTAGCCGGTCGTCCCCGTCGCGCGCCATGCCGGCCGCGGCGATCGACAGCAGCGTGCCGCCCAGGCAATACCCGGTGGCGTGCACCTTCTGGCCCGGCACGACGCGCCCGATGGCGTCGAGCGCGTCGAGTACCCCCAGCCGGACGTAGTCCTCCATCGAGAGGTCCGCGTCCTCGGCCCCGGGGTTCTTCCACGAGATCATCCAGACCTCGAAGCCCTGGTCGCGCAGGTAGCGCACCAGCGAATTGTGCTCCGACAGGTCGAGAATGTAGTACTTCATGATCCAGGCCGGCACGATCAGCACCGGCTCGGCGCGAACCGTGGCGGTGGTGGGCCGGTAGCGGATGAGCTCGATCAGCCTGTTACGGTAGACCACCTCGCCCGGGGTGATCGCCATGGTCTCGCCGACGATGTAGCCATCGGCGTCGGGCGGCAGATCCTGCGCCTGCGCCGCCACGTCGGCGGCCCAGGCCCGGGCGCCGCGCAGAAGGTTCGCGCCGCGCTCCTCGATGGTGCGGTCCACGACGACCGGGTTGGTCAGCGGCCAGTTCGACGGTGCGACCGTGTCCAGCACCTGACGCGCCGCGAAGTTGACCATGTCCTCGTGCCGGGGCGCCACGCCCTCGATCCCCTGCGTGGCCGCGTTCCACCAGTCCTCGACCAGCAGGAAGGACTGCGCGTAGACGTTGTAGGGAAAACGCTGCCATTCCGGCTCGCGGAAGCGCCGGTCGGCGGCCATCTCGGCGCAGGGGGTGTCGGGTCGCAGCGCGCAGCGCAGCGTGGAAAGGCCGGCGCCCGCCATGTTGGCGACCGCGCGTTCCTGCAGCTCGGCCTGTTTCGCGGGCGAGCCCGCCATATGTGCCGCCCAGTCGAACCAGGCCGTCGCGAGGCCCATGGGCGACAGCCCACCGGTGAGCCCGCCCAGCATGGCGTGAAAGGCGCGGTCCGTGGCGTCTCGCGCCGCGGCGTCCGAGGGAAGGCCCTCGTCCGGGGTGATGCGGAGATCCTGTTTCATGCACCTCCTGTGCCATATTGCGGCCGCTGGTTTGTTGATCCAACTCAAAAGCTTGGGAATTTTCCGCCCATGTGGCGCCGGTCAGACCGTTCGTCAGTATGGCCGGGCAGTGCCGCCGGTTCATGACACTTCGCGCTTTCGCGAATCTTGATCATTTGTTTAAATCGATCGTATGAATGAAGCGACCTCCACCCTCCGCGACCCCGAGGCCACCCGCGACCGGCTGATCCGGGCCGGCTTCCAGCTCTTCGGGGCCGAAGGCTATGCCGCCGTCACCACGCGGCGCCTCGCCGCGCAGGCGGGCACGAACGTCGCGGCCATCGGTTATCACTTCGGCGGCAAGTCCGGCCTGCACGAGGCCTGCGCCCACGCGCTGGCCAGCAGTATCTCGCAAGTCGTCGGCCCGCCACGCGACCACGGCGACGTGGCTCCCTCCGAGGCACGCCGCCGGCTCGAGACCATGCTGCGCGACCTCGCGCATTTCCTCACCGAGAGCCGCGAGGCGCAGGACATGGTGGGCTTCCTGCTGCGCGAGATGGCGGGCTCCGAGGCAACCGTCGACTTGCTCTACGGCGCCTTCATCGGCCCCAAGCACCGCGAGCTCTGCGCGCTCTGGGGCGCGGCGACGGGACAGGACCCCGAAAGCGAAGAGGTGCGCCTCGCGGTCTTCGCGGTGCTCGGGCAGGTGGTCTATTTCCGCATCGCGCAGCCCTTCGTTCTGCGCCGCATGGACTGGGACGCGATCGGCCCGGACGAGGGCCTGCGCATCGCGGACGTGCTCGCCGATCACCTGCAGGCCGCACTGGACAGGGGCAGCCGATGACTGATTTCCTCTGTGCCCTGCCGCTCGCCGTCGCGTTGTTCTCGACCTGCGCGCCGCCCGCGCCGCTCGCTACCGGCTATGCCGAGGGCGAGTTCACGCTCGTCGCGCCCGTCGCCACGGCGCAGATCCAGTCCGTCGCCGTGGCGCGCGGCGACCGGGTCGTGGCGGGTGAGACGCTCGTGCAGATGGAGCGCCGGGACGCCGAGATCGCGCTCGCGCAGGCCGAGGCGGCGCTGGCCAAGGCGGAAAGCGAGCTGCTGGACCTGCAGGAGGGCAAGCGCCCGGCCGAGATCCGGGTGATCGAGGCCTCGCTCGCCTCGGCCCGCGCCCAGGCCGAAGAGGCGCGCCGCACCCGCGACCGTATGGAGAGCCTCGCCGCACGCGGGGCCGCGACCCGGAGCCAGGCGGATGACGCCGAGACCGCCGCAAAGGTGGCCGAGGCGCAGGTCGCCCAGATCGAGGCCGAGCTCGCCGCCGCCCGGCTGCCCGCCCGCGGGCAGGCCATCGCCGCCGCCAAGGCCGCCCGCGACGGGGCCGAGGCCGCGCGCGACCAGGCGCGCTGGAACCTCGACCAGCGCAGCCTGCGCGCACCCGCCGACGGCCGGGTCTTCGACGTGATCCGCACCCCGGGAGAGATCGCGGGCCCCTCGGCGCCGGTCCTCTCGCTGCTGCCCGACGGCGCGGTCAAGCTTCGGCTCTACCTGCCCGAGACGGCCTTCTCGCAGGTCGAGGTGGGCAGCGCCCTCACGGTGGGCTGCGACGGCTGCCCGGAGGGCTTGGCGGCCCGCGTGACCTATATCTCGGACGCGGCCGAGTTCACGCCGCCGGTGATCTACTCGCTCGAGAACCGGCAGAAGCTGGTTTACCTCGTCGAGGCGCAGCCCGCGCCGGGTTCGGGGCTGAAGCCCGGGCAGATCGTCGACGTCTCGCTCGCGGCAGCGCCATGAGCGCGCCCGCGATCCGCGTCGAGCACCTGACCAAGCGCTTCGGCGACCGGACCGTGGTCGATGACGTCTCGCTCGAGGTCGGCACGGGCGAGATCGCGGGCTTTCTCGGCCCCAACGGGTCGGGCAAGACCACGACGATCCGGCTCATGTGCGGGCTGCTGGAGCCCGATGGCGGCTCGGGCCGGGTGCTGGGCCACGACATCCTGCGCGAGCGCGGGGCGATCAAGCGCCGGGTCGGCTACATGACCCAGCGCTTTTCCTTCTACGAGGATCTCACGATCCGCGAGAATCTCGACTTCGTCGCCGGGCTCTACGGCATGCGCAACCGCCGCGCCGTGGTCTCGGACACGCTCCATGACCTCGGGTTGCACGCCCGGCGCGACCAGCTTGCCGGTGCCCTCTCGGGCGGCTGGAAGCAGCGCCTCGCGCTGGCTGCCTGCGTCATGCACAAGCCCGACCTGCTGATGCTGGACGAGCCCACCGCCGGCGTCGATCCCAAGGCGCGGCGCGATTTCTGGGACGAGATCCACCGCCTCGCGGCCGAGGGGCTGACGGTGCTGGTCTCGACTCACTACATGGACGAGGCCGAGCGCTGTCACCGGATCAACTACCTGTCCTACGGCAAGCTCGTGGCGCGCGGCACCGTGGCCGAGGTGGTGCGCGACGCGGGCCTCACCACGGTGATCCTCGAAGGGCAGGGGACCGCCCAGGCCGCGCGGCTGCTGCGCGGCCAGCCGGGCGTCGAGCAGATCGCGCCCTTCGGCAATTCGCTGCATGTCGTCGGGCGCGACGGTGCAGCGCTGCGCGACACCGCGCGTCGCGTGGCCGGGCAAAGCGGCACCCGCATGACCGAGGCCGAGACCTCGCTGGAGGATGTCTTCATCCAGTTGATGGGTGACGCACAGGACAACATGGCATGAGGCGGCTCCTCTCGCTCACCCGGCTCTGGACGCTGATCGTCAAGGAATCGATCCAGATGCGGCGCGACCGCATGACCTTCGGCATGATGATCGGCATTCCGCTGGTGCAGCTCGTGCTCTTCGGCTTCGCCATCAACACCGACCCGCGCGACCTGCCCGCCGCGCTTGTGTCCCCGACGCAGGACCGCTTCACCCGCGCCATGGTCTCGGCGCTGGAACTCACGGGCTACTACCGCTTCGTCGCCCCCGACGCGACGGCCGCCGAGGCCGAGGCGATGATCTCGCGCGGGGACGTGGTCTTCGTCGTCACGGTGCCCTCGGACTTCGGCCGACGCGTCGAGAAGGGGGCCGAGCCGTCGATCCTGATCGAGGCCGACGCCACCGACCCCTCGGTCGCCTCCGGCGCGATCTCGACCCTCGGCACCGTGGCACAGGAGGCGCTGCGCCGCGAGAGCGGCGTCTCGGTGCCCGCGCCGCCGCTCAACGTCGTCGTGCACCGGCGCTACAACCCCGAGGGCGTCACCCAGTACAACATCGTGCCCGGCCTGCTGGGGGTGATCCTGCAGCTCACGATGGTCATGATGACCGCCATGGCGCTCACCCGCGAGACCGAGCGCGGCACAATGGAGACGTTGCTCTCGATGCCCGCGACGCCGCTCGAGATCATGCTGGGCAAGGTGGTGCCCTACCTTGCCGTGGGCGCAGTGCAGGTGGCGGTGGTGCTGATCTCGGCCAAGGCGCTGTTCTCCATCCCGATGGTGGGGGCGCTCTCGGTGATCCTTGCCGGGGTCTTTCTTTTCGTGCTGGCGCTGGTGATCCTGGGCTACCTGATCTCGACCGTGGCGCGCACGCAGATGCAGGCCATGCAGATGACCTTCTTCTTCTTCCTGCCGTCGCTGATGCTCTCGGGGTTCATGTTCCCCTTCCGGGGCATGCCCGGCTGGGCGCAGGCGCTGGGCGAGGTCTTTCCGCTGACGCATTTCCTGCGCCTCATCCGCTCGGTGATGCTCAAGGGGGCGGATGCGGCGACCGTGTCGCAGTCCTTCGTCGCGCTCACGATCTTCGTGCTGGTGCTTTCGGGCGCGGCGCTGCTGCGCTTCCGCCGCACGCTGGACTGACCCGCGCCACCCGAGGGGGCGGCGCGGGAGAGGGGGCCCTCAGGCCGCGAGATGCTCCGGCGTCTTGCCGGCGATGATCATGGCGAGCAGGTCGTCGGTGGTGACCTCGTCCACGTTCACCACGCCCACCAGCGCGCCGTTCTTCATCACCGCCGCGCGGTCGCAGAGCGCCTTGACCTGGTGCACGTCGTGGTCGATCAGGAAGATGCCCAGCCCCTGGCGCTTCAGTTCCTGGATCAGCTCGGCCACCATGCGCGTCTCCTGCGGACCCAGCGCCGCCGTTGGTTCGTCCATGATCAGGATCTTGGCCTGGAAGTAGACCGCCCGCGCGATGGCCACCGACTGCCGCTGCCCGCCCGACAACGCCGAGACAGGCGAGGCGAACTTGCGGAAGTTGGGGTTGAGCCGCGCCATGATCTTGCGCGTCTCGGCCTCCATCGCGGCATCGTCCATGAACCCCGTCGGCGTGGTGATCTCGCGGCCGAGGAACAGGTTCGAGGCGGCGTCGAGATTGTCGGCCAGCGCGAGCGTCTGGTAGATCGTCTCGATGTTGTAGCGCCGCGCGTCGCGGGGGTTGTTGATCGTGGCCTTGCTGCCGTTGACATGCACCTCGCCGTCGTCCTGCTGGTAGGCGCCCGAGAGGCACTTGATCAGCGTCGACTTGCCCGCGCCGTTGTGGCCCAGGAGGCCCACGACTTCGCCGGGGTAGAGATCGAGGCTGACGTGGTCGACGGCCTTGATGCCGCCGAAGGCGATCGAGATGTCGCGCATCTCGACCAGGGGCGTTCCGCTGCGATCCACCATCACGAACCTCCCGTGCGCTTGCGGTAGATGATGTCGACAAGCACGGCGAGCACCAGCACGGCGCCGACGACGATGTTCTGGAAGGGGGCGTCCACGCCCACCATGGCCATGCCCGACTGCAGCGACTGCATGATGAGCGCGCCCAGGATGGCGCCGTAGATCGTGCCCACGCCGCCCGAGAGCGCGGTGCCGCCGATCACCGCCGCCGCGATGACGCGCAGCTCGTCCAGCGTGCCGATGTCGTTCGAATGGAACGACAGCCGGGCCGAGGCCACGAGACCCGCCAGCGCGCAGAGCGTGCCCATGATGGCGAAGACCTTGACCGTCAGCAGGCGGGTGTTGATGCCCGAAAGCTCGGCCGCGTCGGGGTTGCCGCCGGTGGCGAAGATGTAGCGCCCCAGCCGCGTGCGCCGCGCGACCACCGTCATGACGACGGCGATGGCGATCAGCAGCAGCACGGAGTAGGGCACGCCGTAGCCGGCGGTATAACCCTCGGGCATGGTCTCGCCCCGCGCCTCGAAGGTGCGTTCCAGCACGCGGCCGGGCACCTCGTAGGCGTTCAGGATCGCGACGAAGCCCAGGATCAGCACCGCCGAGACGACCATGAGCGCGACCTCCGCCCAGACCGGCTTGACCGGGAAGTCGTGCGAGATCCGCGCGCGCCGGGCCTGCCAGATCGCGACGCAGGACGCGGCCACGCCGATCAGCCCGACGATCCAGCTGCCGGTTTCGCCCATGGTGCCGCCGATGCCGCCCAGCAACTGGAAGTTCTCGTCCAGCGGGCCGATGGTCTGGCCGCTGGTCAGGTACCAGGCGACGTTGCGCCAGACCAGAAGGCCGCCCAGCGTCACGATGAAGGCGGGGATCGTCAGGTAGCCGACCAGCCAGCCGTGGAAGGCGCCGATCAGCGCGCCGGTCAGCAGCCCCACGATGATCGCGACCGGCGCGATCAGGGGGTTGCCGTAGTCCAGCCCCATGCCGGGCAGAAGCTGCGTCTGCGTGATCGCCATCATGGCCGAACAGGTGGCCAGCAGCGAGCCGACGCTCAGGTCGATGTGGCGGGTGACGATCACGAAGACCATGCCCGTGGCCATGATCGCCACGCTGACCGTCTGGATCGTCAGGTTGAAGATGTTGCGCGATGTCAGGAAGCGCCCATCCGTGAGGATGTTGAACATCAGGCAGACCACGACGAAGGCACCGACCATGCCCAGCAGGCGGGTGTCGATCTCGAGTGTCTGGAAGATGTTCCTGCGACCGGACGGGTTGTCGGTTGCGCTGGCCTCGGCCATGGCGTGACCTCTGGTGCTGAAGTGGGGGCGGACCCCGGCGCCCGGCCGGGGTCCGCGGGATCAGGCGATCAGTTGCAGGGCGAGGGACCGTCGGTCACGCCCTGGCAGAGCGCGTCCTGCGAGATCCAGCCGGCATCGACCACGGTGTCGAGGTTGTCCCGGGTGACCGGCACCGGCTCGAGGAACTCGGCCCAGAGCGTCGTGCCGCCCGGCGAGGTCCACTCCTGCGCGCCTTCCAGCTCGCGCATGTCGGTGCCCTCGGCCATGGCGACGGCGATCTCGCCGGCGCGGCGGCCCAGGTCGCGGGCGTCCTTCCAGACCGAGACGGTCTGCGTGCCGCGCGCGATGCGGTTCAGCGCCGCGTGGTCGCCGTCCTGCCCCGAGACCGGGATGCCGTCCATGCCCTGCGCGGTCAGCGCCGCCACGGCGCCGCCGGCGGTGCCGTCGTTCGAGGCGACCACCGCGTCGACGTTGTTGTCGTTCGCGGTCAGGATCTGTTCCATGTTGCGCTGCGCGTTGGCCGGCAGCCACTGGTCGGTATAGGCCTCGCCGACGATGGTGATGTCGCCTGCGTCGATGGCGTCCTGCAGGATCTCCTGCTGGCCGCCGCGCAGGAAGTCGGCGTTGGGATCGGTGGGCGAGCCCTTGATCATCACGTAGTTGCCCTCGGGCTGCGCCTCGAGCACCGCGCGGGCCTGCATGCGGCCGACCTCGATGTTGTCGAAGGTCAGGTAGAAGGCGCGGGGGTCCTCGATCAGGCGGTCATAGCCCACCACCGGGATACCCTCGTTGGCGGCCTGCTGGACCGCCGGAATGATCGCCTGGCTGTCCTGCGCCAGGATGATGAGCGCGTCGGCGCCCTGGCTGATGAGCGATTCCACGTCCGACAGCTGCTTGGACGAGGACGACTGCGCATCCGCCGAGATGTAGCTTGCGCCGGCCTCTTCCAGCGCCGACTGGATCGCGGCCTCGTCCGTCTTCCAGCGCTCTTCCTGGAAGTTCGACCAGCTCACGCCGATGACCGGGCCGTCCTGCGCCAGCACGGGCGAAGTCAGGCACGTGGCCGAGAGCGCTGCCGCGAGCAGCGTGCGTCTTTTCATCATGTAATCCTCCCTGAGTCGCCCCGGGTCTCCTCACCCGGGTCTGCTGGCATCTTGCCGTATTTAATTCGTCTGTCAAATTTAATCTTTGCCATTCTGCCCGATATCAAGCTAACATCGGGTCATGCTGCGGATGCGAAGCGCATGTGCGGCAGGGTGTTGGTTGATTTGCCGCAGAATAAGTTCGGAGAGAAAATGAAATGAGCGCGGATGCCCGCCCCGGCCCGATGACACGCTGCGGTCCCCTGATCGTGGACAACGCCTCGGTGGCGCGGCCGCTCAAGGTCCAGATCTTCGACTATATCCGCGCCACCGGCCCGGTCTCGCGGGCGCGGGCGGCCAAGGCGCTGGGCATCTCGCCGGGCACCGTCTCGACCATGACCGCCGAACTGATCGAGGCCGGCGTGCTGCGCGAGGCGCCGGTCGCGCGCGATCCGGGCGACGTGGTGCGCGGGCGCCCGCCCGTGGGCCTCGCCGTCCGGCCCGAGGCCTTCTGCGTCGCGGGGATCAAGCTCTCGGACCGCGAACGCACGGGCATCCTCGTGGATTTCGCGGGAGGGCAACTCGCGGCGGTGCGTCACGCGGTGACTCCGGGCAGCATGAACCCCGACACCCAGATCGCCGCCATCGACGAGATGCTCGACACGATGGTGCGCGACGCGGGGCTCGACCGCGCCGACGTCGCCGCGCTGGGCCTCGGCATCCCGGGCTTCGTGGACCACGCCCGCGGGCGGGTCGCCTGGTCGCCGGTGCTGGCGGGGCGCGATGTCGACATGGCGCCGCGCGCCTCCGAGCGGTTGGGTCTGCCCGTGACCATCGACAACGATGCCAACCTCGTGGCCTTGGCCGAACTCTGGTTCGGAAAGGGCCGCGACAAGCAGGATTTCGCGGTCATCACCATCGAGCACGGCCTCGGCATGGGCGTGGTGCTGAACCACGGGCTCTTCCGCGGCTCCAAGGGGCTGGGGCTCGAACTGGGCCACACCAAGGTGCACCTCGGCGGCGCGCTCTGCCGCTGCGGGCAGCGCGGCTGTCTCGAGGCCTATGTCGCCGACTATGCCTTGGCGCGGGAGGCGACCGCCGCGCTCAACGTCGGGACCGAGCGTCTGCCCGAGATCCCCGATGTGATCGAGAGCCTGCACCGCGCCGCCAAGGACGGAAGCGAGGCCGCGGCATCGGTTTTTCGGCAGGCCGGGCGCTACCTCGCGGCGGGGCTTGCGAACGTGGTCAACCTCTTCGATCCGACGCTCATCATCATCTCCGGCGACCGCATGCGCTATGACTGGCTCCAGCCCGAGGACCTGCGCGCCGAGATGCGCGCCTATGCCATCGACGAGGGCCAGACCATGCCGCCGCTCGAACTGCACGAGTGGGGCGACCTGCTCTGGGCGCACGGCGCGGCGGCGCTGGCGCTTTCGCTGGTGACCCAGACCGAGCTGGGCGCCGCGCAGGAGGCAGTCGCATGAAGCCCGCGCTCGCCCTCGCGCTCCTGCTGCCCGCCGCCGCCACGGCCGAGCCCCGCTTCGCCCTGCAGCCCGATGCCTTGCCGGTCGAACACGTCTACTCCGGCGGGTGGGAACACTACGTCGGCGGCGGCGTCGCGGTTCTCGACTGCAACGGCGACGCCCGGCCCGACGTGCTCGCCGCCGGCGGCACCGAACCTGCGCGGCTCTTCGTCAACGAAACGAAAGGGCCGGGGGCGCCGCTGCGCTTCCGCGACGGGGGGCTTGCCGGGATGACCGGGGTGACCGGGGCCTATCCGCTCGACATCGACGGCGACGGGGCGCTCGACCTCGCCGTGCTGCGCGTGGGCGCCAACCGCCTGCTGCGCGGTGACGGCGCCTGCGGCTTTTCCGGCGCGACCCGGGACTGGGGCTTCGACGGCGGCGCGGCCTGGTCCACCGCTTTCGCGGCCACCTGGGAGCCGGGCAACACCCGCCCGACGCTCGCGATCGGCAACTACGTCGACCGCGAGGACCCCGACGGCCCCTTCGGCGCCTGCGACGACAACGCGCTTCATCGCCCAGAGGGCGACAGCTACGGCCAGCCCCTCACGCTCTCGCCGGGTTACTGCGCGCTTTCGATGCTGATCTCGGACTGGCAGCGCAGCGGCACGCCCGAGCTGCGGATCTCGAACGACCGGCACTACTACATCCGCGGCGGCTACGAGGAGATGTGGCGCCTCGACCCGCTGGCGCCGCGCACCGAGGCCGACGGCTGGAAGAAGGTCTCGCTCTGGGGCATGGGCATTGCCAGCGCAGACATCACCGGCGACGGCCGCCCCGAGGTCATGCTGACCTCGATGGGCGACCAGCTGCTGCAGTTCAACGAGGGCGACGCCTGGCGCAACGCGCCCTACGAGGTCGGCGCGGCGGCCCAGCGGCCCTATTCCGGGGACGACGGCCGCCCCTCGACCGGCTGGCACGCCGAGTTCGGAGATGTCGACAACGACGGGCGGCTCGATCTCTTCATCGCCAAGGGCAACGTCGACCAGATGCCTTCCAACGCCATGCGCGATCCGAACAACCTGCTGATGCAGGCCCCTGACGGCACCTTTTCCGAGGCCGGCGGCGCGGCGGGCATCGGCGACGACGCCCGATCACGGGGCGCGGCGCTGGCGGATTTCGACGGCGACGGACGGCTCGATCTCGTGGTCAACAACCGCCGCGCGCCATTGCGGATCTGGCGCAACGAGACGCCCGATACCGGCCAATGGCTCGCGGTCGAGCCCCGTGCGCCTGCGCCAAACACCCGGGCCGTCGGCGCCTGGGTCGAGCTGCGCACGCCCCAGGGCCTGCAAAGCCGCGAGGTCACCGTCGGTGGCGGTCACGCGGGCGGGCAGGCGGGCCCGGTGCACTTCGGCCTCGGCCCGCACGAAGAAGCCGAGCTGCGGGTGATCTGGCCCGACGGCACCTCCACCGGCTGGCAGGCTGCGAAGACCGGGCAGGTGCTGCGCGTCTCGCGCGACTGACGGCTAGCGGTCGACCGGCAGGCCCGAGGGCACGCTCTGGGGCACGCCCAGCCGCCCCGAGAGCGAGGCCTCGTCGGTCAGCGCCGCCATGAAGGCCATGAGCGCATCGAGGTCCGCCTCCGACAGCGGATGCGCCGGCTGCGTGACCGCCGCGGCGATGGCGCCGCGTTCCTCGGCGTTCTCCATCACCGCCCAGTCCGCCGCCAGCCCCTCGACCTGCGGCAGCACTGCTTGGCGTTCGTAGGCGTCAAGCCCGGCCACCGGGTCGGCATGGTCGCGGAGGAAGGCCCGCAGGTCGTCGTGCCCGCCCGCGTGCCCCCAGGGCCCGGTCCGCGTCACGTTGCGCAGCATCGGCGTGCGAAAGGCATGGGCATCGGCCTCGTGCCCCGTCACGCGCATGCGGCCCAGGTCGCGCTGGTGCGTCTCGAAGCTCTCGGCCTTGCCCGGCCCCAGCTGCGGCGCGGCCATGGCGTGAAAGCCGTGATCCGACAGCAGGGGACCGGAATGGCAGGCGGCGCAGCCCGCCTCGCCGTAGAACAGCGCCATCCCCTCGAGCGCCGCGCCGGTCAGCGGTGCCTCGCCGCGAAGGTGACGGTCGAAGGCGCTGTCGTCGGCGCGCCATTCCAGCGCCATGAAGGCCGCGATGGCGTTGGAAATGTCGGTGAATCCGATCTCGTCCGGCGTCTCGATCCAGGGATAGGCCTCACGCACCATTTCGACATAGGCGGGCACGGCGGCCACGCGCCGCGCGATCAGGTCCCAGGCGCCGCCGGGGCCGGTCAGGCGCCCCTGTCGCACGGCCTTCGAGACGTCGTTCTCCTGGTAGTGGCCCGCCATCTCGTCCGGCGAGAGCACGGGGAACATGGTCTGCGCGGACAGGATACCCGAGAAGCCGGGGATCATCGCGTCCTCGAGCGGCGTGCGGAAGCCCGAGGGGCGGCTGCGGTCGATCTCGATACGTCCGTCGGCGAAGAGCGCCTTGAGGTCCGCGTGCCCCACGTTGAAAAGCGGCGGCGCGTTGCGCGGGATGCGCTGCTCTGGCGGGTTGTCGGGGTCGGCGTGCCGGTCGGGGCCCAGCCCGATGCCACCGTCGCCCAGCCCCAGCGAGACCCCGTCGCCGGTGGCAAAGCGCGGGTGGTGGCAGCTCGCGCAGGAAACGCTGCGGTTGCCCGACAGGATCGGATCGTAGAACAACATCTGGCCCAGCCGCGCCTCGGCGCGGTCGACCGGCATGAAATCCATCGGGTCGAGCGGATCGGGCGGCCCGGCAAGGGCCGTCGCCGCGCAGAGCGCGAGGCTGGCGGTCAGGCACCCGCGCGATGTCATGCGGCGCATCATGGCGCGAGTTAAGCAGCCCGGATGTCTCCGGGCAAGCGCGCGCTGGCGATGTCGGGGGGCATGGTGTGCGGACGCCCGGCGGGACCGGCCGCCAATCAGGGTCGCGCCGCGCGGCGCGACCCGGCGGATCGCGTCGCGATCACATGTCGCCGTCGGGGCCGACCGAGACGAGATAGGCCCAGAGGTCCGGCGCGTCGTCTTCGCGGCGCAGCTGGAACGACATGTTGCTGCGGCCGCTGTCGGTCTCCGCCGCCTCGTGCAGGAAGCCGGTCGGGTCCTGGATGTAGCCGGTGAAGCTTTCCTCGTCCCATTCCAGCCCGGCTTCGCCTGCCGCGACCATAAGGTCGGAATAGCGGAAGTCCTCGACCGTGCCGGCAGTACGTCCGGCCACGCCGTAGAGGTTCGGCCCGGTCTGGCCGCCGCGCACGATGGTCTCGTCGGGGCTTTCGATCATGTGGCAGCTGCGGCACTGGCGGAAGGCGCGTTCGCCTGCCTCGGCGTCGCCGCTGGGTGCGTGGCTCTCGGCGAGGGCCGGCCCGGCGAGGGCGATTGCTGCAAGGGCTGGGATAAGTCTCGATGTCATGTGATCCTCCCGATCTGCATCTGTGAACATTCCTGGCGGGCTTTCCGCCCCTGAAAGGTAGCGGCCGCTCGCGGAGGTCAACATCCGTCGCGCGGGCCGTGTCGTGTTGTCCCACAGGCCCCACGGCGCCGCCACGCCGCGACTGCGCTCTGCGTCACTATGCCATGCGCGGTTGCGCCGCCGCGCCGGAGCGTTGATAGCTTGGGCGGCAACAGGGGCAAGGCGATGACCGGCCAGGACATCATCATCGAGGCGGAGCGGCTTTACGACGGCACGGGTGCCGCGCCCCGGCACGACGTGGCCGTGCACCTGAGGGATGGCCGGATCGTCGCGCTGGGCTCTCCCGGCGACGGCGGCGCGCGGCCGGTGCTGCGCGTGCCGGTGCTCGCGCCGGGCTTCGTCGACCTGCAGATCAACGGCGCCGCCGATGCGCAGTTCAACGATGCGCCCGACGTGGCCACCCTGCGTACCATGGCCGCCGGGGCCGCGCGTGGCGGCACGTCATGGCTGCTGCCGACCTTCATCACCGCGCCGGGCCGCGCCTATGCCTCCGCGCTCGACGCCACCCGCGACGCCATCGCGCAGGAGGTGCCCGGCATCCTGGGGCTGCACCTCGAGGGCCCCTTCCTCAGCCCGCGCCGTCCCGGCATCCATCCGGCCGACGCGATCCGGCGCCCCGATGCCGAGGACCTCGCCCGGCTCTGCCAGGCGCCGCCGGGCGCCGGGCTGATCACGCTCGCGCCCGAGGAAGTCGGGCCTGAGGTCGTCTCGCGCCTGGCAAAGGCCGGCTGGACCGTCTTTGCCGGCCACAGCGAGGCCGGCTTCGACACGCTGCGCGGGGCCGCAGAGGCCGGCCTCTCGGGCGCCACGCATCTTTACAACGCCATGTCCCAGATGACGCCGCGCGAGCCGGGGCTGGTGGGCGCCGCGCTGGGCGGGCTGGTGCGCCACGCGGGCATCATCGCCGACGGACACCACGTTCACCCCGCGAACCTCTCGCTGGCGGCCCGCACCATGCCGGACCGGCTTTGCCTCGTGACCGATGCCATGCTCACGCTCGAGGGCACGCGCGACAGTTTCGAGATTGGTGGAAAGCGCGTGTTCCTGCGCGCGGGCCGGCTCGTGGATGACGCGGGCACGCTGGGCGGCGCGCACCTGTCGATGATCGAGGCGGTGCGCAACATGATCGACCTCGCCGGCCTGCGCCCGGAAGAGGCGATCCGCATGGCGACCGACACGCCCGCACGCGCGCTCGGCCGCGACGACATCGGCCGCATCGCGCCGGGCCGCCGCGCGGGGCTCGTGGTGCTGAGTCGCGATCTGGAGGTGCTGGGCACGCTCACCGACGGCACCCCGGTCTCGGGCGGCGCCTTCGAGGGCCTGCGCTAGGCCGGGTCGCGCCGCCGCGTGCCGTCGAGGAAGATCCGGATCGCGCGGTCCCGGCGCACCGGATGCTCGTCCATGTCGCGCTCGGCCACCGCCGTGTCCAGCAGCTTGCGGATGCCGTTGCCCAGGACCATGTCCACCAGCATCGTCGCGGCGTGGTCCAGCTCCTCCTCGCCCAGCGTCAGCTCGCCCGCGGAGACGCCCTCGGCCAGTTCCGCGCGCACCAGCCCGATCACGCGCGACTGTCCCTCTTCGCCGATCCGCCGCGCCAGGTCGGGATAGGTATGCGCCTTGGCGATCACCACCCGCAGGATCTCGAGCGTCGTCCCCGCGAGGTAGGGCAGCGGGTTGATCGTCAGGATCAGCTGCAGCCGCTCCTCCAGCGTGCCGCCCCGGTCCTCCGAGGCCAGCGGCCGGAACAGCCACTCGCTCACCCGTGCCAGGCTCGCGCCCAGAAGCTGCTCGCGGCTCGGGAACATGCCGTAGAGCGTGCGCTTGGACATGCCCGCGTGCCGGGCGATGTCGGCCATCGTCACCTCTTCGAGCGGCGCCCGCGCCAGCAGGTCCATCGTCGCGTCCAGCACGATGGATTCGCGCTGCGCGCGGTCCATCTGCAATGGCCGGCCGCGGCGCCGCGGCTCGCAACAGGCGTGCCCCGCCTCCTTTGATGAGTCATTCGCCAAAGCGGCGGTCTCCCACGAAGATGTGCATATACGCAGTGCACCTGCAGCATCCTTCAACTTTACAAAACCTGCCAGTTTCCATAATGCGACTCAAGACCCCAACGGCCGTGCGCCGCCATTCCTTCCACCCGGAGCAGATTCATGCCGAAATCTCTTTCCATGTCGTCGTTGGTCCGGCTCGTCCTGGCCATCGGTCTCTTCTCGGCGCCGGCGCTGGCCCAGCAGCAGGGCGGCGAGGCGCCGCCCACTGCCGTCACCGTCGTGACCCTCGAAGCATCTGATGTCACCCTGACCTCGACCCTGCCGGGCCGGGTTGCCGCCTCGGGCGTGGCCGAGGTGCGTCCGCAGGTCAGCGGCATCATCACCGAGCGCCTTTTCGAGGAGGGCCGCCCGGTCGAGAGGGGCGATCCGCTCTACCGCATCGACGCCGCCACCTACGAGGCCCAGAAAGCCGCTGCCGAGGCCTCGCTGACGCAGGCCGAGGCCCAGCTACGCGCCGCGCGGCGCGAGGAAGAGCGCCAGACCGAGCTGCGCGACCGCAACGTGACCAGCCAGCAGAACCTCGATGACGCCATCGCGGCCCGCGACAGCGCCGAGGCCGCCGTGCAGGTCGCCCGCGCCAACCTGCTCTCGGCCGAGATCGACCTCGAACGCACCACGATCACCGCGCCGATCTCGGGCGTCGCCGGCCTCAGCCAGGCGACCCAGGGCGCGCTGGTGACCGCCGGGCAGGCGACCGCGCTCACGGTGATCCGCGATCTCGACCCGGTCTACGTCGACGTGACGCAGTCGGCCGCCGAGATACTTTCGTGGCGCCGCTCCGGGCAGGAACTGGCGGGCGACGGCGACGCGATGGTGACGCTGACGCTGGCCGACGGCATCGACTACGACCACACCGGACGCCTCGCCGCCGCCGAGCCGCACGTCAACGAGCAGACCGGCGTCGTCGTGCTGCGGCTCGAGTTCCCCAACCCGGAAGGCTTCCTGCTGCCAGGCATGTATACCCAGGTGCAGGTGCCGCAGGGCATCGTCGAGAACGCCATCCTCGTCCCGCAGGAAGGCGTGACCCGCGACCGGCGCGGCCGGCCCGTGGCCATGGTGGTCAACGGCGAGAACGTCGTCGAGAGCCGCCAACTGACCGTGCGCAGCGACCGTGGGGCGGACTGGGTGGTCACCGGCGGCGTCGCGCCCGGCGACCGGGTGATCGTGGCCGGCCTCCAGAAGGTCTCTCCGGACATGACCGTCACCCCGGAGGAACGCGGGCCCGAGGGCACCGACACCGCCGACGCAACGCCCGCCACCGAATAGGCGCAGACCGGAGAGTCCCGAAATGGCACGTTTCTTCATCGACCGCCCGGTCTTCGCCTGGGTGATCTCGATCCTCATCATGGGGGTCGGCCTGCTGTCGATCCTCACGCTGCCCGTCGCGCAGTATCCCCAGATCGCGCCGCCCTCGGTGCGGGTCTCGGCGCAGTATCCCGGCGCCTCGGCGCAGACCGT
Organism: Salipiger mucosus DSM 16094; assembly: GCF_000442255.1. Lineage (GTDB taxonomy): Bacteria > Pseudomonadota > Alphaproteobacteria > Rhodobacterales > Rhodobacteraceae > Salipiger > Salipiger mucosus. Next base: position 135,081 of record NZ_KE557278.1, read on the forward strand.
GGCCAATACCGTCACCCAGATCATCGAACAGCAGATGACCGGGCTCGACGGGATGCGCTACATGTCGTCGTCGTCGACCTCGGCGGGCACGGCCTCGATCACGCTGACCTTCGAAAGCGGCACCGATGCCGACGTGGCGCAGGTGCAGGTGCAGAACAAGCTCAGCCAGGCCACCCCGCTGCTGCCCGAGACGGTGCAGCGGCAGGGGGTCGTGGTTGAAAAGGCCTCATCCTCCTTCTTCATGGTGATCGGCCTGATCTCCGAGGACGGCCGGCTCGAGCAGGCGGACCTCTCGGACTACCTCAACTCCAACCTCGTCGACGAATTCGCCCGGATCGAGGGTGTCGGCGGGGCGCAGGTCTTCGGCGCGCAATACGCCATGCGGATCTGGCTCGACCCCTCCAAGCTCTCGGCCTTCGAGATGACGCCCTCCGACGTGGTGGCCGCCGTCTCGGCGCAGAACGCCCAGATCTCGGCGGGCTCCTTCGGCTCGCTCCCCGCGCCCGAGGGCCAGCAGCTCAACGCGACGATCACCGCGCAGTCGCTGCTCTCGACGCCCGAGGACTTCCGCAACATCGTGCTGCGCTCCGAGACCGACGGCGGTCTCGTGCTGCTGCAGGACGTGGCACGGGTCGAGATCGGGGCCGAGAACTACTCGACCATCGCGCGTTACAACGGCCAGCCCGCGTCGGGCATGGCGCTGAACCTGGCGTCCGGGGCCAACGCGCTGGACACCGCCGAGCGGGTCAAGGAGCGGATCGAGGAATACTCGGAGTTCTTCCCCGAGGGCGTCGACTACGTCATTCCCTATGACACCACGCCCTTCATCGAGATCTCGATCCACGAGGTGCAGAAGACGCTGATCGAGGCCATCATCCTGGTGTTCTTCGTGATGCTGCTCTTCCTGCAGAACCTGCGGGCGACGCTGATCCCGACGCTGGCCGTGCCGGTCGTGATCCTCGGCACATTCGCGATCCTCGGGGTGGCGGGCTTCACCATCAACACGCTGACCATGCTCGCCATGGTGCTGGCCATCGGCCTGCTGGTGGACGACGCCATCGTCGTGGTCGAGAACGTCGAACGCATCATGGAGGAAGAGGGGCTCGGTCCGCGCGAGGCGACGCGCAAGTCGATGGGCCAGATCACCGGCGCCCTCATCGGCATCGCGCTGGTGCTCTCGGCGGTCTTCGTGCCCATGGCCTTCTTCCCGGGGTCCACGGGCGTCATCTATCGCCAGTTCTCGATCACCATCGTCTCGGCCATGGCCCTGTCCGTGGTGGTCGCCCTGACGCTGACACCGGCGCTCTGCGCGACCATGCTCAAGGCCAAGGACGTCAACCACACCAAGCGCGGCCCCTTCGGCTGGTTCAACAAGGGCTTCGATGGCACCACCCGCGGCTACGGCGGCGCGGTGGGCTACCTCATCAAGCGGCCGCTGCGCATCCTCGTGATCTACCTCGCGCTGGGCGGCGGCATGGTCTGGCTGTTCAACAACACGCCCACCGGCTTCCTGCCGGACGAGGACCAGGGCATCCTGATGACCCTGATCCAGGGCCCCACGGGCGCCACCGCCGAGCGCACGCTCGACGTGGTCGAACAGGTCGAGGCGCACTTCAACGAGAACGAAACCGAGAACGTGGAATCGGTCTTCGGCGTGGTGGGCTTCTCCTTCGCGGGGCAGGGGCAGAACATGGGCCTCGCCTTCGTCCGCCTGAAGGACTGGGACGAGCGTCCGCGCCCCGACCAGAGCGTGCAGGCCGTGGCCGGCCGGGCCTACGGGGCCTTCAGCCAGATCCGCGACGCGCAGGTCTTCCCCATCGTGCCGCCCTCGGTGATCGAGCTCGGCAACGTCTCGGGCTTCGACTTCTACCTGCAGGCGCCCGGGGGGCAGACCCACGAGCAGCTCCTGTCAGCGCGCAACCAGCTTCTGGGCCTGGCCTCGCAGAGCGATCTTATCGCGTCGGTGAGACCCTCGGGGCTCGAGGATGCCGCGCAGTTCAACCTCGACATCGACTGGCGCGCGGCCGGGGCGGTGGGCGTCACGCCCACCAACGTCGGCAACGTGCTCTCGATCGCCTGGGCCGGGCAGTACGTGAACGACTTCAACGACAACGGCCGGATCAAGCGCGTCTACGTGCAGGGCGAGCCGGACAGCCGTGCTACGCCCTCGGACCTCCAGAAGTGGCGGGTGCGCAACGCCTCGGGTGACCTGGTGCCCTTCGCCAACTTCACCACCGAGGGCTGGGAATACGGTCCGCAGGGCCTGCGGCGCTACAACGGCGTGCCCTCGATGCAGATCCAGGGCTCGCCCGTCCCGGGCGTCACCACCGGCGAGGCCATGGCCGAGATGGAGCGGCTCGTCTCGCAGCTTCCGCCCGGCTACTCGCTGGCCTGGACCGGCCTTTCGCTCGAGGAGCGCGACTCCGGCGGCCAGGCGCCGCTGCTCTACGCGCTCTCGCTCGCGGCGGTCTTCCTCTGCCTCGCGGCGCTCTACGAAAGCTGGGCGATTCCCTTCGCGGTGATGCTCGCCATGCCGATCGGCGTGCTGGGCACCATGGGCGCGGCCTACTGGTTCGGCTTCCAGAACGGCGTCTTCTTCCAGGTGGGCCTGCTCACCGTGATCGGCCTGACGGGCAAGAACGCCATCCTGATCGTCGAGTTCGCACGCGACCGTTTCGAGGCGGGCGAGGACCTCTACCTCGCGGTCAGGGAGGCGGCCAAGCAGCGTTTCCGCCCGATCATCATGACCTCGCTCGCCTTCTCGCTGGGCGTGGTGCCGCTGGCGCTTTCGACCGGCGCCGGCGCGGGTGGCCGGACGGCGGTGGGCTTTGCCGTGCTCGGCGGGACCATCACCGGCACGGTGCTGGGCGTGCTCTTCGTGCCGCTCTTCTTCGTGCTGGTGCAGCAGGTCTTCGGCCGCAAGCGCATCAAGGCGCAGAAGGGCGTGACCGCAGACGACCTCGAGGCAAAGCCGACATGACGGCGGAACATATTTCATGTCTTGAATGTTAAGTTCCGAGGCCCGATGTTTCGGGCAAGGCGCGGCCCTGCGGGGCCGCGCTTCACGAGCAAGACAGAAAGAGGACAGAGATGACCCATAGCCCCACCGTCAAGAGCTTCTGGGACGAGGCCACCGGAAGCTGGCAGTACGTCTTCCATGATCCCGCGACCATGAAGGGCGCCGTCGTCGACCCGGTGCTGGACTTCGACCCGCAGAGCGGCGCGACCTCCACGCGCAACGCGCAGCTTATCCTCGACTACGTGATCGAGACCGGCATCGACGTGGACTGGATCCTCGACACCCACCCCCACGCCGACCACTTCTCGGCCGCGCTCTGGCTGCAGGACAAGCTCGGCGGCCAGCGCTGCATCGGCGAAAAGGTCACGGGCGTGCAGGAGCTGTGGAAGGGGATCTACAACTTCGGCGACGAGCACGCGAGCGATGGCAGCCAGTGGGACCGGCTCTTCGCCGAGGGCGACGAGTTCATGGTCGGCGAGATCCCGGTGAAGGTGCTGTTCTCGCCGGGGCACACGCTGGCCTCGATCACCTATGTCGCGGGCGACGCGGCCTTCGTGCACGACACCTTCATGATGCCCGACAAGGGCACCACCCGGGCCGATTTCCCGGGCGGGGACTCCGCGCAGCTCTACAACTCGCTGATGGAGATCCTGGCGCTGCCCGACGAGACGCGGCTCTATGTCGGCCACGACTACCCCGAGGGGCGCGAGGCCCAGTGCTGCGCCACCGTGGCCGAGCACAAGGCGCAGAACGTCCACCTCAAGGACGGCCCCACGGTCGAGGAATACCAGAAGGTGCGCGACGGCCGCGACGCGACGCTCGCGCTGCCCGACCGGATGCTCGCGGCGCTGCAGGTCAACGCCTTCGGCACGCGCCTGCCCGAGCCCGAGAGCAACGGCAAGCGCTACCTCAAGATCCCGCTCGACCAGTTCGAGGCGCGCTGAGCGCCGGGCAGGGGGCTCCGGCCCCCGCCGGGATCACCATCCGTGCATGGCGGCGCCCCGGGCAGCACCCGGCGGCGCCGCCGTCGCGTTCCGGGGGGCGGCCCCTTTCCCCCCGCAGCGCATTCGGCTAAGGGTCCCGCGCACGCATCATCAACCCGGACGCCGACAGATGAAATTCACGCTTTCCTGGCTGAAAGAGCACCTCGACACCACCGCCTCCGTCGACGAGATCGCCGAGGCGCTGACCGATCTGGGACTCGAGGTCGAAGGGGTCGAGAACCCCGCCGACCGCCTGTCGGCCTTTACCATCGGCAAGGTGCTGGCCGCCGAGAAGCACCCCGATGCCGACAAGCTCAAGGTCTGCACCGTCGAGACCGACGAGGGCGAAAGCCAGATCATCTGCGGCGCCCCCAATGCGCGGCAGGGCATCACCGTCGTGGTGGCCAAGCCCGGCACCTACGTGCCCGGCATCGACACCACCATCCAGGTCGGCAAGATCCGCGGCATCGAGAGCTTCGGCATGATGTGTTCCGAGCGCGAGATGGAGCTTTCGGACGAACACAACGGCATCATCGAGCTGCCCTCGGGCGAGGTTGGCCAACGGTTCACCGATTGGCTGGCCGAGAACGACCCCGCGAAGGTCGACCCGGTGATCGAGATCGCCATCACCCCGAACCGCCCCGACGCGCTGGGCGTGCACGGCGTGGCACGCGACCTCGCGGCGCGTGGCCTCGGCACGCTCAAGCCGCTCGAGGAGGTCACCGTGCCCGGCAGCTTCGCCTCGCCGGTCTCGGTCACCATCGACGACGACACGCGCGAGGCCTGCCCGGTCTTCTACGGCCGGGTCATCCGCGGCGTGAAGAACGGTCCCTCGCCGCAGTGGCTCCAGGACCGGCTCAAGGCCATCGGCCTGCGCCCGATCTCCTTCCTCGTGGACGTGACCAACTTCTTCACATTCGACCGCAATCGCCCGCTGCATGTCTTCGACGCCGCGAAGGTGCAGGGCGACCTGCGCGTGCACCTGTCGCAGGGTGGCGAGACGCTCGAGGCGCTGGACGAACGCACCTATACGCTCGCGCCCGGCATGGTCGTGATCTCCGACGAGACCGGCCCTGAAAGCCTCGGCGGCATCATGGGCGGCGAGCCGACGGGCGTTGCCGACGACACCGTCGACGTGGTCCTCGAGGCGGCCTATTTCGATCCGGTCCGCACGGCCCACACCGGCCGCGCGCTCAAGATCAATTCCGACGCGCGCTACCGCTTCGAGCGCGGCATCGACCCCACCTCGGCCGCGCAGGGGATCGAGGCGGCGACCCGAATGATCCTCGACATCGCGGGCGGAGAGGCCTCCGAGGTCGTCGTGGCGGGCGAGGCCCCCGATCCCTCGCGCGCCTACAAACTCGACCCGGCACGGGTGATCTCGCTCGTGGGCATGGAGATCCCCGAGGCCGAGCAGCGCGCGACGCTCGAGGCGCTTGGCTTCACGCTCGAGGGCGACATGGCGACGGTGCCCAGCTGGCGCCCGGACGTGATGGGTCCGGCCGACCTTGTCGAGGAGGTGGCCCGCATCGCCTCGCTCACCAAGCTGCGCGGCCAGCCGATGCCGCGCGCGCAGGTCGGCGTGCCGCGCCCGATCCTCTCGCCGCAGCAAAAGCGCGAGCAGATCGCGCGGCGCACGGCGGCGACGCTGGGCTACAACGAGTGCGTGACCTACAGCTTCATCGACAAGGCCTCGGCCACGCTCTTCGGCGGCGGTGACGACGCGACGATGCTCGCCAACCCGATCAGCTCGGAAATGAGCCACATGCGCCCGGCGCTCCTGCCCGGCCTGCTGCAGGCCGCTGCCCGCAACCAGGCGCGCGGCATCGCCGATCTCGCGCTCTTCGAGGTCGGCCCCGCCTTCGCCGGCGGCGAGCCGGGCGAGCAGCACCTGCAGGTCTCCGGCGTCCTCGTCGGCCGCACCGGGCCCAAGGACGTGCACGGCGTCTCGCGGCCCGTCGACCTCTTCGACGCCAAGGCCGACGCCGAGGCGCTGCTCTCGGCCATCGGCGCGCCCGCGAAGATGCAGATCCTGCGCAACGGCGCCGACTGGTGGCACCCCGGCCGCCACGGCGTCTTCTGCCTGGGCCCCAAGAAGGCGCTGGGCGTCTTCGGCGAGCTTCACCCCCGCGTGCTGGACGCGCTGGGCGTCAAGGGTCCGGCGGTGGGCTTCACCATCTGGCCCGCCGAGGTGCCGCTGCCGCGCAAGGCCGGCGCCTCGCGCGGGGCGCTGACGCTCGCGGACCTGCAGGCGGTCGAGCGTGACTTCGCCTTCGTGGTCGACGCCGACGTGCAGGCACTGGATCTCGTGAACGCGGCGGCGGGCGCCGACAAGGCCCTGATCGAGGACGTGCGCGTCTTCGACGAGTTCGTCGGCGGCAGCCTGGGCGAGGGCAAGAAGTCGCTCGCCATAACTGTACGGTTGCAGCCTACGGCTCGTACATTGAAGGAACAGGACATCGAGGCCGTCGCGGCCAAGATCGTCGAGAAAGTGGGCAAGGCCACCGGCGGCAGCCTGCGCGGCTGACCGCCGTTGGCCGGCGCCGGGGCCTCAGGCCCCGGCCGTCAGCTCGTCGAAGGCCGCCAGCGCCTTCGAGGCATAGCTGAGCCCCGGACCGCCGGCCATCTGCACCGCGGTGCCCAGCACATCGACCAGTTCCTCGCGGCTGGCGCCCTGCCGGATCAGCGCCTTGACGTGGGCGAGGATGCAGCCCTCGCAGCGGATGGCGACGGAAATCCCCAGCGCCACGAATTCTTTCTGCTTTGCGCTCAATGCGTTGTCGGCGGATGCGGCCTTCTCGAGCGACATGAAACCGGCGAAGGTGTCCGGCATCGCCTTGCGCAGCTCGCGCATGTGGGTGGCGTTGCGGGCGAGGTCGTCCTTGAAGCTCATGGCTCTCTCTATTCGATAACCTGCATGCGTAAGACCATGCCGGTCGCGCATGAACCTTGATCGAGATCAGGAGAGGGCCGCAAGGCGGCTCTGCGTTCCGGTGCTGGCGGGCGTGGAAAGATTCTTCGTCCGAAACGTGTTCGGCGCCACCGCGGGCGCCTGGAAATTTCGCAGGGAATTCAGGGAGGTGGAGCGCCCTTGCCGGGCGCTCCGGGTCTTGTGTCAGCCCAGAAGGCGGCGGGCGATGACCTGGGCCTGGATCTCGGCGGCGCCCTCGAAGATGTTGAGGATCCGTGCATCGCACAGGATCCGGCTCACCGCGTATTCCAGCGCGAACCCGTTGCCGCCGTGGATCTGCAGCGCGTTGTCGGCATTGGCCCAGGCCACGCGGGCGCCCAGCAGCTTGGCCATGCCGGCCTCGAGGTCGCAGCGGATGCCCTCGTCCTTCTCGCGGGCCGAGAAATAGGTCAGCTGCCGTGCCACCATGATCTCGACCGCCATCATGGCAAGCTTGCCCGAGACGCGCGGGAAATCGATCAGCGACTTGCCGAACTGCTTGCGGTCCTGCGCGTACTGCATGCCCACGTCGAGCGCGGATTGCGCCACGCCGATGGCGCGGGCGGCGGTCTGGATGCGGGCAGACTCGAAGGTTTCCATGAGCTGCTTGAAGCCCTTGCCCTCTTCGCCGCCGAGCAGGTTCTCGCCCTTGACCTTGAAGCCGTCGAAGCCGAGCTCGTATTCTTTCATGCCGCGGTAGCCGAGCACCTCGATCTCGCCGCCGGTCATGCCTTCGGTCGGGAAGGGCGCCTCGTCGGTGCCCGGCGTCTTCTCCGCCAGGAACATCGACAGGCCCTTGTAGTTGTCGGTCGACGGATCGGTCCGGGCGAGCAGCGTCATCACATGGGTTCGCGCGGCGTGGGTGATCCAGGTCTTGTTGCCGGTCACGCTGTAGTCGCCGTTCTCGTCCTTTACCGCGCGGGTGCGCAGGCTGCCCAGGTCCGAGCCGGTGTTCGGCTCGGTGAAGACCGCGGTCGGCAGCTTCTCGCCCGTGGCCAGCGCGGGCAGCCATTTCGCCTTCTGCTCGTCGGTGCCGCCCGCGAGGATCAGCTCGGCCGCGATCTCCGAGCGGGTGCCCAGCGAGCCCACGCCGATGTAGCCGCGCGACAGCTCTTCCGAGACCACGCACATGGAAGCCTTGGAGAGGCCAAGACCGCCGAATTCCTCGGGGATGGTCAGGCCGAAGACGCCCATCTCGGCCAGCTCCTCGATGACCTCCATCGGGATCAGTTCGTCCTTGAGGTGCCACTCGTGGGCATGGGGCGCGACCTTGTCGACGGTGTAGCGGCGGAACTGCTCGCGGATCATCTCGAGCTCTTCGTCGAGCCCGCTGCGGCCCACGGTGAGCTCGGCCGAGCGTTCCTGCATCAGCTCGACGAGGCGCGTGCGCGCTGCCTGGGTGTTGCCGCGCTGGGTCAGCGTCATCACGGCGTCGGCCATCAGCCCGCGCATGTCATCCTGGCCGAGGCCCATGTCCTGCAGGCGCACCATCTCGCCCTGGTTCATCTGGATGCCGCCGTAGATCTGCCAGAGGTACTCGCCGAAGGCGATCTGGTGGATCAGCGCCTCGACTTCGCCAAAGCTGCCCTCGTCACGCATGCGCTCGGCCCAGCCCTGCATCTGGCGCAGCGATTCGACGTAGGTCGCGAGCCAGGCCAGACCGTGGGCGGCGAACTGGTTCTGTTCGATCAGCCGGCCCGAGACGCGGCCGTCCTCGCTGACCATCGCGCGCACCGATTGCCGCGCCTTTTCGAGGACTTCTTCGGCGGGGGCGATGGCCTGACCGGTCAGCGCGAGAAGGTCGTCGATCAGGATACCCGTGCCGGGCATCGCGTCCTGTCCGTCGTGAGCCATGAATCACATCCTTGTCCTGTTGCGACGGACATAGTGATTTCGCATGTGCAGCGCAACTTAAATACGCCTATGGCACATATAGCGTTCTAATATTGCGCCGATCATTTTGACGATGCGGCTTGCAGAGAGACCGATTATGAGCCTGCCATGGATACGCTTCTTTCGCTAGTCTCTCCCGGTGCGTTGGTCTTTTCACTGGCGCTCGCCGCGCTTGCGGGGATGGTCAAGGGCATGGTCGGCTTCGCCATGCCGATGATCATGATCTCGGGGCTGGGCTCGGTGCTGCCGCCCGATCTTGCGCTGGCGGGGCTGATCCTGCCCACGCTGTTCAGCAACGCCATGCAGGCCTTCCGGCAGGGGCCTCGCGCGGCACTCGGCTCGCTCAAGCGGTTCCGGCTGCTGCTGGGGGTCGGGCTCGTCTTCCTGCTGCTCTCGTCCCAGCTAGTCCGGATCATGCCCGTCTCGGTGATGCTGGCGCTGATCGGGGGGCCGGTCGCGCTCTTCTGCCTGATGCAGCTCGCCGGGTGGCGGCCGCACCTGAGAAACGGCCCCGCAGCACCGATCGAGGCGGGTGTCGGCGTGGTCGCGGGCTTCATGGGCGGTATGTCCGGGGTCTGGGGGCCGCCGTTCGTCGCCTACCTGACCGCCATCGACACGGAGAAGCGCGAGCAGATCCGCGTGCAAGGCGTTGCCTATGGCCTGGGCGCCGTGGCGCTGACGGTGGCCCATGTCTTTTCGGGCGTTCTGAACGCGCAGACGGTCTGGTTCTCGCTTGCGCTGCTGGTGCCCGCCGTGCTCGCGACCTGGGCCGGCACGCTGGTGCAGGACCGCATCGACCAGGCGCTCTTTCGCAAGCTGACGCTTTTCGTGCTTCTGATCGCAGCGCTCAACCTGCTGCGCCGAGCCTTCTTTGCCTGAGGCCGGGCCCCGAGGCGCGGCGCGCTTGCGCGGTGCTCTACCGGGTGGCAAGAGGTTCGGAAAGCAAGGAGCGCGCGCATGGATCCCCGCAAACTGGAAATGACGGTGCTGATGACGCCGGACATGGCGAACTTCAGCGGCAAGGTGCACGGCGGCGCGCTGCTCAACCTGCTGGACCGTGTCGCCTTTTCCTGTGCCTCGCGGTTCTCGGGAAGCTACGCGGTGACGCTCTCGGTCGACCAGGTGATCTTCAAGGAGCCGATCAACGTGGGCGAACTGGTGACCTTCCGCGCCAGCGTGAACCACGCCGGCCGCACCTCGATGGAGATCGGCATCCGCGTCGAGGCCGAGGACATCCGCGCCGGAACGCGGCGGCACACGAACTCGTGCTACTTCACGATGGTCGCCATGGGCGATGACGGCAAGCCGGCCGAGGTGCCCGAGCTGCGGATCCTGACCGAGGGCGAGGGCCGCCGCCAGCGCGCTGCCGAGGTCCGGCGGCAGCTGCGGCGGCAATTTTCCGAGGAGATGCGTCGGGCCTCCGAGGGCAGCTGAAGGCCGCGCCCACGCGACCTCACGTTTTCGCCAGCACCCCTCCCGGTGCTTCGCAGGTGAGGCATGTGCGGCTAGCCTTGGCACGACCCTGCCCACGGGAGATCGCCATGCGCCGCCTGATCCTTGCCCTCTGCCTGCTCGCCCCGCCGGTGTCGGCGCAGGACACCGACCTGGAGCTCGTGCTGCTGGCCGATGCCTCCGGCTCGATCTCGCCACGCGAGCTGATGTTCCAGCGCGAGGGCTATGCCCAGGCCATCACCGACCCCGAGGTGCTGGCCGCCATCGGCAACACGGCCTACGGCGAGATCGCGGTCACCTACGTGGAGTGGGCCGCCAACCAGGCGCAGGTCGTGGACTGGACGCGCATCGCGGGGGCGGCCGACGCCGAGGGCTTTGCCGCCGAACTGCTCGACAAGCCGCGCCAGGCTTACGGGCGCAACGCCATCGGCTCGGCGCTGCTCGAGGGGTTGCGACTGATGGAGCGCAACGAGATCGACGGCTGGCGCCGTGTCATCGACTTTTCCGGCGACAGTGCGAACAACTGGTCCGGCCCCTCGATCGCGGAGGCCCGTGCGCAGGTGCTGGCGGCCGGGGTGACCATAAACGCGCTTCCGATCCTGCGCCCTGACGATCCGGGCCGCGCGCAGGGCGGGCTCGAGGCGCTTTACGAGGACCGCATCATCGGCGGCATGGGCGCCTTCGTCGTGACGGCCGAGGATCGCGACAGTTTTGCCGAGGCGGTCAAGCGCAAGCTCATCCTCGAGATTTCGGGCACGATGCCGCGCCAACTCGCCACGACGGAGTAGGGGCTTGATCGCGGCCAAGGTTCGCGGTGGGATGGGCGTCATGCGCTGGATGTCCCTCTGCCTCTGCCTGATTGTCCTCGCCGCCTGCGGTCGGCCGCTGACGGTCAACGAACGTGCCTTCGCCGCGGCGATTCAGGGCGATGACACCAACCTGTCCCGCGTTCGCTTCCACGACGGCCTAGCGGCCGGCTCGGTGACCTATCGCCGGCCGATCCGGCCGCGGCTGACCTGCATGGAGCGCATCTGGCCGCCGTCGCAGGGCGAGGTCGTGACGGTCGCGCCGGGGGCCATGGCGCTCTTCAACCACGTCTTCTACCGCGAGGACCTCTATCTCGAGGACTACATGGCGGCCTACCCGGAGGCGGTCGACCTCTATGCCGCGATGCTCATGGCGCACGAGATGACGCATGTCTGGCAGTGGCAGAACCGGCGCCTGACGGGCTATTCGCCGCTGAAGGCGGCGACCGAGCACGGGGTGTCCGAGGATCCCTACCTCTTCGATCCGGACACGCGGGCGAGCTTCCTCGATCACGGCTTCGAACAGCAGGGCGCCATCGTCGAGGAATACGTCTGCTGTCACCTGCTCGACCCCGAGGCGCCGCGGACCTCGCGGCTGCGCGACATGATCTCCGAGGTCATGCCGGTGGCGGGCCTCGAGGAGGCGCTGCGGGCGCCCGACGTCTACATCCCCTGGAAGGACGCCAAAACCGAGCGCATCTGCCGCTGACACGAAAACGGGGCCACGCGGGCCCCGGCGTCGATGCTCTGAACGGTGCCGATTACAGCGAGTTCTGCCACTCGGCCACTTCGCGTTCGGCCTGTTCGCGGGCGACGCCGTAGCGTTCCTGCACGAGGCCGATGAGCTGCTCGCGGTCGCCCTTGGCCTGCTGCACCTCGTCCTCGGTCAGCTCGCCCCAGCGCGCGCGGGCGGTGCCCACCATTTGCGTCCAGTTGCCCTTGATCTGGTCCCAGTTCATGTCGGAGCCTCCTTGGCTTGAATTCTGATGAAGCAACATGTGGCGCCGGTCTGAGGTTCCACCCGGGGCATCATTCCCGACGCTGGATTTCCAGCAGGTAGCTCACGATATCGACAGCGGGCCGCGAGGTCAGCACCGGCTGGCCGCCCGGCGTCTTGATCGGGACGTCGAAACCGGACTCGAAGTAGTCCCCGTAGACCGGCATCGGCGAGCCGTGGCTGACCAGCGGATCGCGGCCGTCGATGCGCTTGACCACGCGCTCGAGCGGGAAGGTGCCTCCGTTGGCAGCGGTGAGCTCGGTCAGGTTCACCGGCTTGATCAGGAGCACGCCCGCCATCGGCCCTTCGCCCCGGCCTTCGAGCCCGTGGCAGGTGGCGCAATGCTGGTGGTAGAGCGCGCGGCCCACGTCGGCGTCCTGGGCGGCGCCGGGACCCGCGGTGGCAAGCAACATGGCAAGACAGGCAATGGCGTGGCGCATGGGGTGGTCCTCCGGCAATGTGGGCCAAGCCTGACAGCTTGCACGCGCCTTGGCCTTGATCGGCATCAAGGCGGGTGTGGCGGGCATTCACACCACCTCGAGATGGGCTCCGTTGCGCGATGCCTCGAGGGGCCAGGGTGCAAGGCGGCCGTCGATGCGCAGCGTGGCGTGGCTGTGTCCCGTGGCGCGCGCCTGCGCCGAGAGCGCGACCGCGCGGCCGTCGAAGTCGGTGAAGTCCAGCGACAGCGTGTCGCCCGTGGTCTCGATCCAGGCGCGGAGGGTCTGCAGAGCAAGTGCCTCGCCAAGGCGCAGGTCCTGGTGGTTCTCGGCCTGGAACCAGCCACCGCTCGCGGCGCGGGCAAGCGCGATGTCTGCCGCCAGCCGGTCGGCCTCGGCCGCGATGTCGAGCGCGCCTGCAGCCAGATGAAGCGGACGGGGCCCGGCGGGCCGGGCGGTGTCGAAGAGCGCCTTGAGCACGGTGCTCAGCGCCCCGGCGATGGCCACCTGCGTTGCGGCGTCGTTGCGATGGGGGGCAGGGGCCCCGGTGCCGGATGCGGGCAGGAGCAGAACCTCGTCGAAGCGGCCCGAGCGCCCGTCGGCCGCGTTGCGGCGGGCGATCCAGTGCAGCAGGTTGGGCGCGCCCCGCGCGAGATCCTCGAACGCCGCCTCCAGCGGCGTCTCGCCGCGGCCGGCCATGAGTTTCGGGCGGTGGGCTTGAAGGACGGTGAAACGCGCGGCGTGAACGTCGGGCCGGCTGATCCGGTCGCGGCGGCCGACCTGAGAGAGCGCGCAGGCGGCCGCGCGATCGGCGGTCCTTGCCATGAGCGCCAGCAACTGCTGCGCGGTCATCGGTGCGGGGCCGCCGATCCGGTCGAGGCCCGGGTCGAAGGGGGTTCCGCGCGCGAGGCAGGCCAGGGCCGCGGCAAAGTGCGCGCGGCTGGGATGCGCGCCGCGCAGATGGGCCATCAGAGCCAGCGGCGTGGCGAGGGCCGGGGCCCCCTGTCCGGGCAGGCCGGGCAGGGTCAGCGCGGCGCCGGTGCCGGCCCGCAGATGCTCGACCCAGTGCGACATCGGGGCATCCTCGGACGGGCGCGGCGGGACGCAGGCCTCGGGGTCGTCGCACCTGATGGCGTGAAGCCTCGAGACGGTGTTTTCCGGGCAGCCGTGGGCCAGCGGCCCGCGGAAGAGCGAGCGCAGGGTCAGCTGGCCATCGCCATTGAGCCGCAGGGCCCGGCGATGACCAGCCTCTCCCCCGGTTCCGGCCCGGGAGCGGGAGGCCGAAACCGGGACGGCCGCGCCGGTGGGCGGCGTCGGGCCGTCGAACCACGACAGGCTGCGCAGCTCGCACAGCAGTTCGTGCAGGGTGAACCGCGTGGCGCCGTCCACCCAGATCGCATGGTGCGGATCGCTCATGGCGGCGAAGGGCACATCGCGCACCAGCGAGAGGGCATAGAGCTCGGCCATCTCGGCGGCCAGCTCGGCCGGCCCCGGATCGGGCGGTGCCGGAAGGCTCAGCGGACCGAGGGCCGGTTCGCCGCGGCTGCGGCCGCCGTCGATGACGCGCAGCGCCGGTCTTTCGGTTTCCATGCGGATGGTCATGGCGCATCCCCTGTCTGTCACGACGCCGGTTTGCCCGGCGCTTGGTATTGACGAAACGTAAACAGAAGCTGCCATGCCAGCGTGAACGCAGCGTGAGCAGGTCGTGACTGCTCGGTGAGTCCCGCGCAATTTCGTTAAGGTTTTCCGGTGTCGCGTGCCGTTCGGCCCGTGAATAACGCGCAATCCTGCCGCGTTTGCTTGACCGGCAGTCGCCGGCGCGGCTTTGCTTTCGGAGACGCGCCCTGTCCGTGCGCCCAAGGAGCCCGCCCGATGCCCCAGCCGACCTGGACCGCCCCCGAACCCGGCGACTTTCGCGACGCCTATCTGGATTTCGGCTGGATGATGCGCCAGCGCCGCCAGCCGGCACCGGGCCGGGATGTCTTCGAGCCCGCCTTCGTCCGGCTCAAGGGAGACGATCTGCCCGCCGCGCGGGCCGCGCTGCTGGACCTCGTGCGGGATGGGGCAGGGGACTCGCCGCTGCGGATGGAGCCGTTCGAGCGCGCGGTGCTGGAGGCGCGCTGCACGCCGGGCGCCGATCCGGATGAGGGGCTGCCGGACGAGTATGCGCTCTATCGTCGCCTGGGCACGCCGGACGCGGCGCATGCCGATCTCTTCGAGGTGCTCGACACCGGCAGACCGGTCGCGCTGCGCCCCGACGACGTGCCGCGCGCCCAGCCTTCGACGCGGCAGGCCGCTGCCGCGCACAAGGTGCAGCCCATCGTCGCGATCATCGACGACGGCATCGCCTTCCTGAACGCCCGGTTCCGCAGCGCGCCGACGCGCACGCGGCTTCACGCGGTCTGGCTGCAGGCGCTGGAACGCGCGGGTCCCGCACAGGGGGCGCACCTGGGCGAAGTCCTGGAGGCGGCCGAGATCGATGCGATGCTCGCGCGCGGCGCGGCGCTGGACGAGACCGGGGTCTATGCCGAGACGAATGCCCGGCTGATCCGTCACGATGCGCGGCGTTCGACCGGTCACGGCACCAGCCACGGCACGCACATGCTCGACCTCGCCGCCGGTGCCGATCCGGCCGACCCGGAGGACCCGGCGCGCGACTGGCCGCTGCTGGCCGTCCAACTTCCGCCGCAGGCGGTGGCCGACACTTCGGGCACCCGGTTCGAGAGCTACATGGTGCAGGCCCTCCGTTGGATCCTGCGCCGGGCGCAGGAGATCGACCCGAGGGCCCCGGTGATCGTCAACATCTCGATGGGGATCCTCGCAGGGCCCAAGGATGGCACGCGCTTTGCCGAGTACCAGATCGCGCGCGAGGCGGCGAACTGGGAGCGCGTCAAGGGACAGCCCGTGCGGGTGGTTCATGCCTTCGGCAACAACCACGAGGACCGGCTGGTGGCGCGCTTCGACTATGCGAAGGCCGAGAGCCGCAGCGCGACGGATCAGTCGATCACCTGGGCCGTGCAGCCCGGCGACCAGACGGAGAGCTATGTCGAGATCCGCACCGCGCCCGGCCAGTCGTCCGAGGCGCTGGACATCGCGGTGACGACACCCGAGGGCCTGTCGTCGGACTTCGTGCCGCTGCCGGCCGGGCAGTGGCGCAGCCTGCAGTTGGCAGGAGAGACGGTGGGACGGCTCTACCACGTGCCCGAGCGGCGGCTGGACGACCAGACCGTGCAGCGGGCGCATTACGTCATGGCGCTGGGTCCGACCGAGAGTTGCCACGGCGAGCCGCTTGCCCCGGCCGGGCGTTGGGGCCTGGCTTGCCGGTATCGCGGCGCGGCGCCCATGACGGTGCACCTGCAGGTGCAGCGCGACGACGCGCCCGCAGGCGCGCGTGCGGAGGCGCGGCAGAGCTACTTCGACAGTCCCGAGGCCTATGGCTGGTCGGCACTCCATGCCGACTACAGCGCGCTGCAGGCGGATTCGCCGATCCGTCACGAGGGCGCGCATTCCGCGCTGGTGACGGCGCCGGCGCGGCAGGTCTTTTCGGCTGGTGCGGCGCGTGTCGATACGGAGGCCGCGGACTTCCCGCCATCGGATTACAGCGCCGCCGGCGCGGACTGGTCGGTGCCGGGGCCCACCGTCGGGACCGTCGCCGACCGCAGCCGCGTGCTGCCCGGACGCGTGGCCTCGGGCACGCTGAGCGGCAGCGTGCGGACCGTGGGCGGAACCAGTGCAGCGGCCGCGCGGCTGACCCGCGCGCTGGCCCTCTCGGCCGCAAGGATCACGCATGTCGGCGGTCGCGGAACGCAACTCGATGATTTCGACTGGGACCGCGTCGGGCGCATCCCGGTGCCGGAGGGGCGGGCGGCGCGCCTCCGGGACTGGATCGTCTGGTCCTGACGTCCGTTGCGGCGAACGCGTTCCCGGAAAACACATCGGGCCGGAGCAGAAGCTCCGGCCCACTCGTTAAACGGGGCCGGCGATCCGGCCCCCACGGGTTAAACCCGGTCTCACCCCTCGGCCTTGGCTGCGCGCCACATCTCCCCCAGCCAATAGGGGACGCCGTCGGTGTCGAATTCGATTTCCTGCTCTTCAATGCAGTCCTGTGCTTCGAGTTCCGAAGCTAGGAGCCCGAGGTTGAAATCTCCTTTATAGCGGTCGCCGTGAAACACCCGCTTCGTGGTCTTGCCGGTCCCGTCCAGCAGGTTGACCAGCGCCTCGGCGAGGGTCAGGCCCAGCACGGCGCCGGCCATGCTGTCGGTGGGGAAATGCACGCCGGCCACGGTGCGGTTGGCCGCGATCCGGGCCGAGTGGCGGTAGAACAGGCTGCCCTCGTTCACCGCCGCGGAGGGCGCGAAGGGCACGTCCGTGAAGAGCCGCATGAGCAGCGTGGCCACGGCGGCGCTTTCGGTGGCATGCCCGCTGGGCCACGAGCCGTGCCCCGGCGTCTGGATGATCGGCTGCACCTCGTAGGCCAGTGCGATGGGGCGGGGGACGTCGAAGGCCATCTTGAGCGGCATCTCGAGCTTGGTGCAAAGCCGCAGCATCGCCCCGGTCATCCAGTGCGTCCATTTCGTCGCCTCCGGGTGCATGTAGCCCATCGCCCCGAAAAACGACGCGATG
The DNA here is from genome assembly GCF_000442255.1 of Salipiger mucosus DSM 16094. Taxonomy (GTDB): domain Bacteria; phylum Pseudomonadota; class Alphaproteobacteria; order Rhodobacterales; family Rhodobacteraceae; genus Salipiger; species Salipiger mucosus. The sequence goes on from NZ_KE557278.1 coordinate 152,241, forward strand.
TCAGAGGTCTGCACCTGGATCTCGGCCAGCCGGTCGAGCCGCAGGTCGGCGGCGGCGCGCAGGTGGTGAAGCTGGTGCTCCTTCAGCAAGGCGACAGAGGGCTTGCGCATCTCGACAAGCGTCTGACCAAGGAAGGTGAGCCGGGCCACGTCGTTCGCCGTTTCGCTGCTGGCCATCTCGATGCCGAAGGGCGCGCCGATGGCCTGGTCCAGCACCGCACGGCGGGGAAAGGAATCGAGCCGCTGGAAGGCCGCCCAGCTGTCCTGTCCCTCGGTCGAGGGATCGCGCGTTGCGCTGCCGTCCCAGTAGCCAAGCGTGCCGTCGCGCGCATTGGCAAGCGCGAGGCTGAGATAGGGCGATGCCGGGCTGCCGGCGTGGGCCTGCCCGCCCTGCGCACCCAAGCCGCCCTGGGCACCCTGTGCCCCCTGCGCTCCCTGTGCGCCTTGAGCCCCCTGTGCGCCCTGTGCACCTTGCGCGCCCTGGGCTCCCTGTGCGCCCTGCGCTCCGAAAACAGTCATGAAAAGTCTCCGACAAATGCCGCGAATATAAGCAGGTTTATCGGTTTTCATGACTTTTTCGTCAAAGACTATCGGACATGGCCCCGCCAAATTGCGGGCAATTCACGAGCGTTGCCGCGCAGTTGAACCGGTGCTACCGTCTTGACGCTGGGTAACGATGGAATACGGGCCCCCATGTCCGGACAGGCGAGTCATCTGCATATTTCGATGGCCGGGCCGCTTCGGCTGGCCGGGCCGGACGGTGCGTGCCTGACGCCACAGGGGGCCAAACACCAGGGCGTGATCGCCCTTCTGGCGCTCAGCCCCGAGATGCAACGCCCCCGCCGGTGGATCGAGGACAAGCTGTGGTCGACCTTCGGTCCGGAACAGGCCTCGGCCAATCTGCGGCAGGCACTCAGCAAGCTGCGGCGCGCGCTGGGCGATCAGGGCGACATCCTGCGTGCCGACCGCGGCAGCGTCTCGCTCGACCGCGCGCGGGTGCAGGTCGACGTCCTCGAGGCGGGCTTCTGCATCGACGACGGGCACGACCTGCTCGAGGGTCTGGACGTGCGCGATCCCGAGTTCGAGGACTGGCTGCGTGCCGAACGCTCGCGTTTCGAGGCGCGGACCGAGGCGGCGCGCCCGGGCATGCCCCGTGGCCTGCTGATGCACTGCCGAACCGATACCTATGGCATGGGGGCGGGCCGTGTGCTGGGCGACATCCTCGCCAACCGCATCGGCGAGAACATCGCCGAGCAGGTGCGGGCCTGGCGCCGGGCCGGCCGCCCGGTCGAGGCCGGCGACGAAGACCGCGGCGACCTGGAGATCACCTGTGACCTGCTCGAGACCGAAGGCGGGCTCAACGCCTTCATCAAGGTGCTGCATGAACCCTCGGGCCGGATCCTCTACTCCAAGCTGCAGGAGATCGACTCGGCCGATGCGGTGATCCGCTCGGACGAAGGCATCTCGGCCGTGATCTTCGAGGCCGCCGACCGCGTGCTGGGCCGCCTGCCGCTGGCGATGGACAATGCCCGCCCCGAGGCGCGGGCGACCGCGCTGGCGCGGCTCGCGCTCTACCGCATGTTCACCTTCCAGCCCGAGGCGCTGCGGGAGGCCGACAGCCTGCTGTGCCAGGCCATCGACGTGGATCGCAACGGCATCTACACCGCCTGGCGCAGCCTCGTGCGGACGATGCAGATGATCGAACTGCTCGAGCCTGACGGCCAGGCGCTGAACGAAGAGGCCCAGGAGCTGAACCGCGTCGCGCTCGAGCTGGCGGGCGACAACCCGCTTGTCCAGGCGGTGGTAAGCCAGGTGCGCGTGATGTCCTTCGCCGACGCGGCAGGCGGCATCGACCTTGCCGACCAGTCGGTCGAGCGCAATCCGGCCGGCGGTTTCGGCTGGCTGGCGCTTTCGGGCGCGCGGATGCTGGGCGGCGACCCGCGCGAGGCGCTTGCCGCTTCGACGCGCGCGCGCGCGATCGCGCGATACTCGCCCTTCAAGCACTGGTGGGATCTTTATCACTGCATCGTCAGCGTCGCCTGCAATCAGCCGCAGATGGCGATCGAGGCGGGCGAGTCCGCGGCTCGCTCGGCCCCCGCGCTGCGCCCGGCGCAACGACATCTTCTGGCGCTCTACGCGCTCGACGGACAGATCGACAAGGCGCGCGCCGTGGCTGAAAAGCTGAGCAAGATCGAACCGGGCTTCTCGCTGGACCGTTTCATCAACGATGACAGCTACCCGGTCCGCACCCTGCGCACCAAGGGCATGCTAGATCCGATCCGGGGCCTGCTATGATCATTCGCGGTACGATCTGAAAAGCGAGGGCCTCCGGCCCGCGCGCGCGGGCGCGGGCCGGTTCGGAATGCGACTGGCCCTAGCTTTGGCCGGGACCGCGCAGCTGCCGGACAGCCGCCTGAACCGACCGCCAGCTGCGGGCCTCGTCGATCTTGCCCTCGGCTTCCTTCTCCTGCGAACGGCGAGCGGCCTCGAACTCGGCCGAGTCGCCGTGTGCGCGATAGAGCGCGTGTGCGTATTCCGAGATCTGCATTGCATCCATGTCTGAATCCTCCCTTTCAGTCGACGGATGACACCCCTTTCTGCGGGGAGTCCGATCCTACACCGGAAACGGCTTTGGCGCGAGCCATGTTCCAAGAACCATGCCCGCGCTTGGGTCTTCCCCTGGGCGCGCGGCGGGCCTAGGCTGCGCGCAGAGGGAGGAAAGATCATATGATGCAAAAGGTTGAACGGTCCGGCATGCCGGCCGCGTTCCGGGCTGTGCGAGGCGCGCGATGGAGCTGAAACGGAACGCCTTCAAGGCCGCGCTGCGGGAGGGGCGGCGGCAGATCGGCCTGTGGTGCACGATTCCCGACAGTGGCGTGGTCGAGCTGCTGGCCGGCTGCGGCTACGACTGGCTGCTGATCGATACCGAGCATTCGCCGATGGACCCGGTGCAGACCATGCCGCTCATGCAGGCGGCGGCGCCCTATCCGGTGAGCGCGATGTGCCGCCCGGCCTGGAACGATGCCGTTCTCATCAAGAAACTGCTCGACTGCGGCGCCCAGTCGCTGCTCGTGCCGTTCGTCCAGAACGCCGAGGAAGCCGAGGCGGCCGTGCGCGCCACCCGCTATCCGCCGCACGGCATCCGGGGCGTCTCGGGCTGCACCCGCGCCAATGCATACGGCTCCGTCGCGGGCTATGCGAAACGGGCCGAGGAAGAGCTTTGCGTCATCCTGCAGGTCGAGACCGTCGAGGCGGTGGACCGCATCGAGGAGATCGCGCAGGTCGAGGGGGTGGATGGCATCTTTGTCGGGCCGGCCGACCTTGCGGCCTCCATGGGCCGCGTCGGCGAGCCGGCGCATCCCGAGGTCCGCGAGGCGGTGACCGAGGCGGTGCGCCGCATCCGCGCCGCCGGCCTGCCGCCGGGCGTGCTGTCGTCGGACCGCCCGCTGCTGGAGTCGGCCACCGAGGCTGGGGCGCAGTTCATCGCCGTTGGCGTGGACGCCGCGCTGCTGCGCAGGGGAGCGGCGGAACTGCGGGACAGCTGGTGACAGACTCAAGCGCCCGGCGCGCTTCTGGCGACCCCTCGAGGACTCGAACCCCGAACCTGCTGATTAGAAGTCAGCTGCTCTATCCAGTTGAGCTAAGGGGCCGCTCGGGCAAGCGATAGCGCAGGGCGGTCCGCTTGCACAGGGTCAAAAGGGGCCGGCCGGGGTGGGAGCCTAGTGCGTCCAGGCCGCCTTGCGATCGACCGCGAAATTCTCGGCGTAGCCGCGGGGCCGCACGTTGGCCTTGCGCTTGTGCGGCTCGGTCACCGTCGCGTCGATGCCGTGCTCCTTGGCGTAGGCCAGCGCGGCCTCTTTCGATTCGAAGCGCAGCTTGACCTGCGTCTGCGTATCGCCCGAAGAGGTCCAGCCCATCAAAGGGTCGACCGAGCGCGGCTCGCTGGCCGCGTATTCCAGGATCCAGTGTTTGGTCCTGGCCTGACCTGACGACATGGCCGTTCTTGCCGGGCGATAGATCCGTGCGCGCATGGAATCCCTCCTGAAGTCATCAGCGTTATCGGGGATTTGGACCCCGCGTGCAAGAGATCAAGGCACGCGGCCCGGCACGCTTTGCCGGCAATTGTGCGGAAGGGGCAAACAGGGCCGCGGCGCGCCGGGCCGCTGGGAGCGAGGGGTGGGAATCTGCGGCCGGTGCGCCGTCGAGCCAACTGTTTGCAGGCTCAAAGATACATTCGGCCCATGCCTTTCCCAAAGGAATTCGCGAGGGCAGGGCCGAAAGGCATCCGAAAGTCTTGGGCGCTGGCGTATATTCCGGCATCTGCCGCGCGGAGGGATCCGGGCCGGCGCGCCCCCTTGAATCTCGGGGGCGCGGGAACAACTCTGGGAAGCGCCACGAAAGGTCCGCCTCCATGCCCTATGCCCATTCCGACAAGTCCGAAGAAACGCTGCACGCGCAGGCGCCTGACGTCCGCAGCCGCGAGAAGCTGGAAGGCGGCAAGCGCTTCGTGATGCAGACCGAGTTCGCTCCGGCCGGCGACCAGCCGACGGCGATCACGGAACTCAGCGCGGGCGTGGGCGAGGGCGAGCGCAGCCAGGTGCTGCTGGGCGCGACCGGCACGGGCAAGACCTTCACCATGGCCAAGGTGATCGAGGAGACTCAGCGCCCGGCGATCATCCTTGCGCCGAACAAGACGCTGGCGGCGCAGCTTTACGGCGAATTCAAGCACTTCTTCCCCGACAACGCGGTCGAGTACTTCGTCAGCTACTACGATTACTACCAGCCCGAGGCCTACGTCCCGCGGTCGGACACCTATATCGAGAAGGAATCGCAGATCAACGAGCAGATCGACCGGATGCGCCACTCGGCCACCCGGGCGCTTCTGGAGCGGGACGACGTGGTCATCGTTGCCTCGGTTTCCTGCATCTACGGCATCGGCTCGGTCGAGACCTACGGCGCCATGACCCAGGACCTGCACGTCGGCAAGGAATACGACCAGCGCAAGGTCATGGCCGATCTCGTGGCGCAGCAGTACCGGCGCAACGACCAGGGCTTCCAGCGCGGGGCCTTCCGCGTGCGCGGCGATTCGCTCGAGATCTGGCCCGCCCACCTCGAGGATCGGGCGTGGCGGCTGTCGTTCTTCGGCGAGGAGCTGGAGGCGATCGACGAGTTCGACCCGCTCACGGGATCGAAGACCGGCAGCTTCGACCGGATCCGTGTCTATGCGAATTCGCACTACGTCACGCCGAAGCCGACGATGAATCAGGCCGTCGTGCAGATCAAGAAGGAGCTGCGCCAGCGGCTCGACCAGCTTGTCGGCGAGGGCAAGCTGCTGGAAGCGCAGCGGCTCGAGCAGCGCACCAACTTCGACCTCGAGATGCTCGAGGCCACGGGTGTCTGCAACGGCATCGAGAACTACTCGCGCTACCTCACGGGCCGCGCGCCGGGCGAGCCGCCGCCCACGCTCTTCGAGTTCATTCCCGACAACGCGATCGTCTTCGCGGACGAAAGCCACGTCTCGGTTCCGCAGATCGGCGCCATGTACAAGGGCGACTACCGGCGCAAGTTCACGCTGGCCGAGCACGGCTTCCGGCTGCCCTCCTGCATGGACAACCGCCCGCTGAAGTTCGAGGAATGGGACGCGATGCGCCCGCAGTCGGTCTTCGTCTCGGCGACCCCTGCGAACTGGGAGCTGGACCAGGCCGGCGGCGTCTTCACCGAACAGGTCATCCGCCCCACCGGCCTGCTGGATCCGAAGGTCGAGATCCGGCCCGTGGCGACGCAGGTGGACGACCTGCTCGACGAGATCCGCAAGGTCACCGCCGACGGCTACCGCACGCTCTGCACGGTGCTGACCAAGCGCATGGCCGAGGATCTGACCGAGTACCTGCACGAGCAGGGCGTCAAGGTGCGCTACATGCACTCGGACATCGACACGATCGAGCGGATCGAGATCCTGCGCGACCTGCGGCTCGGGGCTTTCGACGTACTGGTGGGCATCAACCTGCTGCGCGAGGGCCTCGATATCCCCGAATGCGGGCTGGTGGCCATTCTCGACGCCGACAAGGAGGGCTTCCTGCGCTCCGAGACCTCGCTCATCCAGACCATCGGGCGGGCCGCGCGGAACGCCGAGGGCCGGGTCATCATGTATGCCGACCGCGTGACCGGCAGCATGGAGCGCGCCATGGCCGAGACCGACCGTCGCCGCGCCAAGCAGATCGAGTACAACGAGCAACACGGGATCACGCCCGCCACGATCAAGAAGAACGTCGAGGACATCCTCTCCGGGCTCTACCAAGGTGACGTGGACATGAACCGCGTCACGGCGACCATCGACGACAAGCGTCAGGGCGCCAACATGCAGGCGGTGCTCGACGGGCTGCGCACCGACATGCGCAAGGCGGCCGAAAACCTCGAGTTCGAGGAGGCCGCCCGCCTGCGCGACGAGATCAAGCGGCTCGAGGCGGTCGATCTGGCCGTGGCCGACGACCCGCTCGCGCGGCAGCAAGCCGTGGAGAAGGCCTCGGAACAGGCGGTCAAATCCTCCGGGCGCTCCACCGCGGGCCGCCCCGGCCAGCGGGGCGGCAACGTCAAGCGCAAGCGCTGAGAGGGGTTAGCGTCTCGAGAGCAGGGCCACCAGCATGAGCAGCACGGCCGCGCCCACCAGCGCGGCCATCAGGATGGCGATGGCGCCTCCGGCGGCCAGCACGCCGATCCCGAGTGCCGCCAGCACGAAGGGCAGCGCCACCGCGCCGACCACGCCCATGACGAGGTAGAGCGCCTTGTTGCGGCCCGCGACGACGCCCGCGATGGCGCCCGACGCAAGGCCGACCAGTATGAGCAGCACGAACATGATCGTGCTCAGGGCCTCGAAAAACTCTTCCATGAAGATACCTTTCCGCTTCGGTCGCTTACCCGCAGGTGATGCGCAGCACGATTCCGTCTTCGTCGGTCTGGAAATTCACCCGCTGGGGCAGGTGCTCCATCGTGATGACCGTGCCCGGCGCCGTGACGCGGTAGGGCGTGCCCTCGGGCACCTCGATCGTGTCGGCGGGCTGACCGATGTATTGCTCGAAACGCTCGGGCTGGCAGGCGGTCTGGGCCGGGTCTTTCTTCATGTCGGTGTCCTTGGAGCGGGTCTCCCCCGACTCGACGGGCTGGCAGGCGGCCAGCAGCAGGACGGTCGGCAGGATTGCGATGCGGCTGGTCAGCATGGGTCCTCGGTGCAAAGGTCGCGGATGAAAGGATAACGCGCAGACCGGCAGAGTCCATCGCCGCGGCACTGCCTGCGACGTCCAACCGGAGGTCCGATGCTCGAACTCGAAGCCCATCACACGCATCTTTATCCCGGCGCCATGGGGCGCGTTCTTTCGGGCCGCCCGGACGACGGTCCGGTGATGCTCACCCTTGCCGACGGGGTGCGCGCCACCGGGCGGCTCGAGGGCGACCGCCTCTTGATCGAGGCGCACCGGACGGGACGCGGCACGCGGATCGCGGCCAAGGCCTGGCGGGTCGCCTTCGATGACGACGGCTTCCGTGTCACTGCCCGCGACACGCCGCCCGTCGACGGCAGCGGCGCTGCGGGCTAGGCTGGGCCATGCGTAAACGATTCCTCGTCCTGCTTCCGCTCATCGCGCTCACCGCTTGCGGCACGCCGCTGGAACGCTGCCTGCGCGAGGCCGCCGCGCCCTACCGCGACGCGCTGGAGGAGCGCGAGCGCATCGCCCGCGACCTCGGCCGCGGCTTCACCTACGAGACCGGGTTCGAGCGTGTCGTCACCCGCCGCTGGTGCCGCACCCAAAAGGGAACGCTCTACTACTGCCGCGAGACGAGCATGGAGCCGGTCACCCGCCGCGTGCCCATTGATGCAGACGCTCTGAGGGCGCGCGACGCCCAGCTTGCCCGCGACCTTCCGGCCCTCCGCCGCGCCGCGGCCGAGGACCAGGGACAGTGCCGTGCGGCCTTCCCGGTCGAGGAAGAGTTGCCGGAGTGATGCAGGCAGGGCGCGCAGCGCGCCCTGCGCCCTTCACACGTCGAGCTCTTCCACGAAGCGCGCGTTTTCCTGGATGTACTGGAACCGCAGCTCGGGTTTCTTGCCCATGAGCCGCTCCACGAGGTCGCCGGTCTCGCCCGGCTCGTCCTCGTCGATGGTGACGCGGATCAGCGTGCGGGTCGCCGGGTCCATCGTGGTTTCCTTGAGGTCCTTGGCATCCATCTCGCCCAGGCCCTTGAAGCGCTGCACGTCGATCTTGCCCTTGCCACCAAGCCCCTCGGCGAGCACGCGCTCCTTCTCGGCGTCGTCCGAGACGTAGATGCGTTTCGCGCCCTGCGTGAGGCGGTAGAGCGGGGGGCAGGCAAGGTAGAGATGCCCGCCGTCGATCAGCGGCCGCATCTGCGTGTAGAAGAAGGTCATCAGCAGCGAGGCGATATGCGCGCCGTCCACGTCGGCGTCGCACATGATGATGATCCGCTCGTAACGCAGGTCGTCGATGTTGAACTTGGTGCCCAGACCCACGCCGAGCGCCTCGCAGAGGTCGCGGATCTCGGCGTTCGAGGTCAGCTTGTTCGAGGCCGCGCCAAGCACGTTCAGGATCTTGCCCTTGAGCGGCAGCAGCGCCTGGCTTTCGCGGAACCGCGCGCCCTTGGCCGAGCCGCCCGCCGAATCGCCCTCGACGATGAAGATCTCGGTGCCTTCGCGGTTCTTGTTGGTGCAGTCGGTCAGCTTTCCGGGCAGGCGCAGCTTCTTGGTGGCCGACTTGCGCGCTGTCTCCTTCTCCTGCTTGCGCCGCAGACGCTCTTCCGAGCGCAGCACGAGAAAGTCGAGGATCGCGCCCGCGCTCTTGGTGTCGGCGGCGAGCCAGTTGTCGAAGTGGTCGCGGACCGCGCCCTCGACCAGCTTGGCGGCCTCGGTGGTTGCGAGCCGGTCCTTGGTCTGGCCCACGAACTCGGGCTCGCGGATGAAGCAGGAGACCAGCGCGCAGCCGCCGGTCACGAGGTCCTCGCGGGTGATCTGGCCGGCCTTCTTGTTGCCCACCAGCTCGCCGTAGGCGCGGATACCCTTGAGGATCGCGGCCCAGAAGCCCGCCTCGTGGGTGCCGCCCTCGGGGGTGGGCACGGTGTTGCAGTAGCTCTGCAGGAAGCCGTCGCGCGCGGGCGTCCAGTTGATCGCCCATTCCACCTTGCCGGGGGCGTTGAACTTCTCGCGGAACTCGACCGTGCCCGCGAAGGGCCGCTCGGCATAGGTCGAGGCGCCGCCCAGCGTCTCGGTCAGGTAGTCGGCAAGGCCCCCGGGGAAGTGGAAGGTCGCCTCGGTCGGCGTGTCGCCGTCCTCGATGGCGGATTTCCAGCGGATCTCGACCCCCGAGAAGAGATAGGCCTTGGAGCGCACCATCTTGAAGAGCCGCGCGGGCTTGAACCGGTGGTGGCTGAAGATCTCTTCATCCGCGTGGAAGGTCACCGTGGTGCCGCGCCGGTTGGGCGCCGCGCCCACCTGCTCGACCGGGCCCAGCGGCTTGCCGCGCGAGAAGCGCTGCTCGAAGAGGGCCTTGTTCCGCGCCACCTGCACGACCATCGAGTCGCTCAGCGCGTTCACCACCGAGGCGCCCACACCGTGCAGGCCGCCCGAGGTCTCGTAGGCCTTGCCCGAGAACTTGCCGCCGGCGTGCAGCGTGCAGAGGATCACCTCGAGCGCCGACTTGCCGGGAAACTTGGGGTGCGGATCGATCGGGATGCCGCGGCCGTTGTCGCGGATCATCACCGAGTGATCGGCCAGAAGCTCCACCTCGATGCGGTTGGCGTGGCCGGCGACGGCCTCGTCCATCGAGTTGTCCAGTACCTCGGCCACCATGTGGTGCAGCGCGCGGTCGTCGGTGCCGCCGATATACATGCCCGGGCGTTTGCGCACCGGCTCCAGTCCCTCGAGAACCTCGATGGAGGAGGCGTCATAATCGGGCGCGTCACTGGCGGCCAGAAGGTCGTCTGCCATGGAGTCCTGCTCGGTCTGGTCTGTTGATTGGGGCCGAGTATGACAGAGCGGGCAGGGCGGGGGAAGGTGCCTTGACCTCTCGGCGTGCCGCCACCGGGGCCTGTCGCGTCCGATGCCCATTGCAAGCCCATCGCCGGGGCGGGGGCGAACAGGAGACACAAAAAAAGGCCTCCGCCAATGCGGAAGCCGGACCGCGTCGCGACGCAGCGGGAAGCCCGCGCCCGGTGGATCCGGGCGCGGGNGCGGGGGGGGGGGCGTGGATCAGAAGCGGTAGTTCAGGCCCACGGTGGTCGTCGTTGCGTCGACCTCGAGATCGGTGTCGTCGAAGTCGTCGAACTTGTTGTAGGCCACTTCGCCGCTCACGGTGACGTTTTCGGTCACGAAGTGCTCGGCGCCGATGCCGACGTAGTAGCCGCCCGAGTCGCCCGGATCGATGTCATCGTCGTCGGTGAAGGCATGGGCGTAACCGCCGGTGCCGTAGACCATGGTGCGGCCGAGGTCATAGCCCGCGCGGCCGCCGATCTTGCCGATGCCATTGAGCGTCGCGCCGTCGCCCATCTCGATGTCGGCGCCGTCGTACTGCACGCCGCCGCCGGCGACCCAGTTGCCGAAGTCGTAGTCATAGAAGGCACGTGCGCCGTAGAGCGCGCCGTCGTCTTCGCTGTCGATCGGGTCGTCGGCGTCGAGGTTGCCGTAGCCCAGCTGCACACCGACCGAGGGGCCGGACCAGTCGTAGGTGGGCGTCGCTGCAACGGGTGCGACCGGGGCCGCGGGCGCCGGCTCGGGCTGGGCGGTGTCCAGCGAGCCCGCGAATGCGGGGGTGGCGAGGAAGGGGACGAGGATCAGCGGTTTGAAGGTCATGCTCTCTGCTCCTTTTGGTGTTCTCTGGACCGGCGCTTTGCCGGTCGCGTGGAGAAGGAACAGATGCGGGCGCGAGAGGCTCCATGCATCCCGGTCACATCATCGTGCTGTTGCGGAACAGGCACGGAAACGCCACGATTCCAAAGGTTTCGGCAGGATTTGGCGCAGCGTGAGAGAGTGTCGGCAGAGTTTGGCCGGCTGGCGTTACGTCAATGGAACCGTGGCGCGCTCCGGCTGCGTGCACCGTGGCATCGGGCGCGCGGCCAGAGGCGCCGCGCCTGCCCCGTTTGACGCCCTGATTTCAGCCGATGAGGCCCTGGAACTCGCGCCATTCGCCCTTGGACATGCCGGAGTTTTCCTGTGTCACCTCTTCACCCTTGAGCATCCGGCGGACGCACTCCAGGCCGGCAGCCGAGAGGGTGGCGCCGCCCATGCGGTAGTCTTCGAAGGCCCGGTAGGCGAAGGGCACCCAGTCCTTGACCATCTCGCAGATGGCATCGGCATAGACGCGGATCTCGTATTGCGCGTGGCTGTCGGCGCGCAGGCGCAGGAAGTGCAGCAGGTTGTGCAGATCCACCTTCCAGTACCATTGCGTGTAGATGTTCGCCGGCAGGTTCATCCGTGCCAGTTCCCGCGCGAGGCCGTCCTGTCCCTCGGTCGAGATCATCTCCTCGTAGTGGTCGTAGGCGCGCATCGCGTCGTCGCGCAGGTAGCGCAGCACGCGCTCGGCCTCCTCGCCCGTCAGCGCCGCGCCGCGACCCTGGTTGTTGACCGTCGACTGCGCCGCCAGTGCGTCTGCTTCGGGGATGTAGAACTCGCGGTCGAGGATCGAGTAGCGCGCGGAGTACTCGTTCACGTTGGCGGTGCGGTGGCGGATCCACTGACGCGCCACGAAGACCGGCAGCTTCACATGCAGCTTGATCTCGCACATCTCGAAGGGCGTCGAGTGCCAGTGCCGCATCAGGTAGCGGATCAGCCCCTCGTCGTTCGAGACGCTCTTGGTGCCGCGTCCGTAGCTGACCCGCGCCGCCTGGGTGATCGCCGCGTCGTCGCCCATGTAGTCGACCACCCGCACGAAGCCGTGGTCCAGCACCGGCCGCGCGTGGTAGAGATGCGCCTCCATCCCGGGCGAGACCGCGCGCAGGGTCTGCTGCGGCTGGCTGCGCAGCTCTTCGATTTCGGCCTGCTGGTCGGGCGAGAGGGGCATGGACGAATCCCTTTCCACTAGATGAGTCGTTCGCGAACCATATCTGGCGGGAGCTCGGCGTTGAACCGCGATATGCGGTGGCGACGGATTTGCCTCACCGGCCGGCATTTTCCGCGGGCTCGATTGACTTTCAAGGCGGCTCCCGTAGCCTCACGTCAAAATACACGGGCAGGAACCGGGGCAGTACAATGTATCGTTATTTCATGATGCTCGCGCTTGCGGGTGTTCTTGCTGGCTGTTCGTCCGGCGGAGGAGGCGACAACCCGCTCTCCGAGGACGAGGAATGCGTCCGCGAGAACCCCTTGCAGGAGTGCGAGGAGGCCGAAGAGGAAGAGGAAGTCGTCGAGGAGGAGGAAGAGGGCGTGCCCGATGACCTCGCCGAAAGCCTCGCCAGTTTCAGGCTCTCCGAGGACAAGAGCACGATGTCGGTCAGCGTCGTTTCGGTCGACACCACACCGCTCGAGGCGACCTACCAGAGAAACACCGCGCTCGACGTGCGCAACGACGCAGGCGAGATCGCCTACCTCGCCTACTCGGTGCAGGAGGACCCGCTGGACCGCTTCTTCATGGCGCTCGGCAACCGCAGCGCCGACGGCTCGGTCGAGGCGACGGCCGTCGCCTCGGGCGGGCAGTTCGGCACCGTCTACCATGGCAGCGGCTACTCGCGCGACGGTGCCTATACTCCGCCGACCGTCGGCGATGGCCCGGGCGAGGGGCAGGTCAGCTATGCCGGGCGTTACGTCTCGATGCTGAGCCTCACCGGCCGCGACGACACCACGGCGGACGGCGACCCGGTCATCATCCTGCCGGTCGCGGATGGGACCCCCCTGGCGATCACGCCGTCGCAGCCCGCGGTGATCGAGGGGGTTATCTTCCTCAATGCCAACTTCGCCGAGGCGACCGTCGAAGGGATCATTTTCGATCGTGTGGCCGAGAACCCCTCGCCAAATCCCAACCTTCTGGACGACGATCCGAGCAACGACGACCAGATCCCGGAAGGCTACAACGCAACGCGCAGCTTCGAAGATGTCGACCTCTACGTCTCGGACATCGACGAGAACGGCGAATTCCTTGGCGAAGGCAGTGTGAACGATCAGAATGTCGGCAGCTACGGCGGCATCTTCGGCGGCGAGGATGCGGGACATGTCGCGGGCGTGACGAATTTCAACATCGAGAACAACTCGATCGAAGAAATCGGCGCTTTCGTCCTGACTCAGTGCGGCCTCGACGGAGATGACGCGGTTTGCGACCAGGCGGCGCCGTTCGAGTGATGCGCCGCACGGCGGCCTGTCTCGCCGCGGCGCTGCTCGCGGCGTTGCCGGTCGCGGAACCGGTGAGCGCCCAGACCGAGGCCGTGCAAGACGATCCGCCGGCGACGGCCGTCGAACTGACCCTGCCCCAGCTGCGTGCGCTTGCCGCCCGGGCGGTCCAGGCGGGGCGCTACGACGCGGCGCTGCAACTGGCCGGGCTGATGCTCGCGGCGGATGCCGAGGATAGCTACGCACATTTCGTCGTCGCGGAGGCCCATCTGCGGGGCGGCGATCCGCGTCTCGCGCGCGAGGCGGCGCATCTTTCCTACCGCCACGCCGACACCGACGTGCAGAAACACGAGGCAGCCCGCGCCGCGGCGGCCGCCAGTGCGCGCGAGGGGCGGTTCCTGCCCGCCCAGATCTGGATGCGCCGCGCGCTCTGGTCCTCGCCCGGCGAGGCGATGACGCAACGGGCCGCGAACGAGTTTCGTGCCCTGCGGCGCAAGGCGAGGCTGCGGATCGACGGAGGATTGACCGTCGCGCCCTCATCTAACGTGAACGGTGGATCCTCGGAACGTGTGAACACCATCGAGGGTCTGCCTCTCGTGGGCATCCTGTCACCGACCGCGCAGGCGCTGTCCGGTACCGTCGCACGCGCGGAGATGACGCTGCGCTACCGCCTCGCGCGCAACGAGAGGGCGCAGACCGAGCTGCGTGCGCATGGTGAGGTCAAGCGGGTCTGGCTGAGCGATGAGGCGCAGGACAAGGCGCCCTCGGCAGACAACGGGGACTTCGGATCCAGCCTGCTGGAAGCCGGGCTGATGCATCGCCGTAGTCTCGCCGAAAAGGGGCCGGTGCTTTCACTGGGGGTACATGGCGGGCGCAGCTGGGCCGCCGAGGCGCCGCGCTATGATTTCGGCCGGGTGAGCGCAGCAATGGTGCAGTCGCTGGGCGCGCGAACGGCGCTGACCATCGGCCACATGCGGCAGGAACAATACGACCTTGATGGCACGGCCGATAACGTGACCACGCAGGCTTGGTCGTTGGGCGTGATGCGGCGGCTTGCGCAGGGCAGTCGCCTGTCCCTGAACTACCAGGTCGCGGACAGCCAGTCCGAGAACGTAAACGCTGTGCGCCGGACCGAAGGTCTGCGCGCACGTTTCGACCTGGGCCGGCCCGTCGGTCCGGTAAAACTGGGGCTGTCGCTTTCGGCCTTCGACAGTCACTATCCCGATTACCGCGTGGTGTTGCCGGTGCCGGGGGGGCGCGAGGACAGGTTCTACGGCGCCGATCTCGACCTGACGCTGCATCGGTTCGATGTCGCGGGGTTCGTGCCGAAGGTGCGGCTGAGTGCCGAACGGAGCGAATCCAACGTCAGCCGGTTCGATACCGAGGAGTACTCGATCTCGGTCGGCATCGAGTCGCGGTTCTGAACGCTCGACAACCAGGCGGCGGCTGCTAGCCTCTTGGCGGACCGGAACGTCCCGGAATGACAATGACAAGGAGACCGCTCATGGGCATCCGCTACCTTCACACGATGGTCCGGGTGAAGGACCTGGACAAGTCGCTGGAATTCTACAAGCTGCTGGGCCTCAAGGAGCGCCGGCGCAGCGAGAACGAGAAGGGCCGCTTCACGCTGGTCTTCCTCTGCCCGCCCGAGCAGGACGACGGCACCGCCGACGTGGAATTGACCTACAACTGGGACGGAGACGAGGGACTGCCCTCGGATTCGCGCCATTTCGGCCATCTGGCCTACACGGTCCCCGACATCTACGAGATGTGCCAGACGCTCATGGACGCGGGGGTGACGATCAACCGGCCGCCGCGCGACGGGCACATGGCCTTTGTCCGCTCGCCCGACAACGTGTCGATCGAGCTGCTGCAGCAGGGCGACGCCAAGCCGCCGCAGGAGCCCTGGGCGAGCATGGAAAACACGGGCCATTGGTAAGAGGGCTGCGAGCCCTCGCGCTGGCCGCCGCGCTGGCGATCGGGGCGGCCGCGGCCGCCCCGGCCCAGGGCTGCCGGCTGGCGCTGTTGCTCGCGCTCGACGTCTCCTCCTCGGTCGACGATGCCGAATACAAGCTGCAGAAGGAGGGGCTCGCCGGGGCGCTGAGCGATCCCGACATCCGTGGCGCGATCCTCGACGGCAATGAGCGGGTGGCGCTGGCCGTCTACGAGTGGAGCGGCCGCCACCAGAGCGCCACCGTGCTGGACTGGACGCTGCTTGACGGGCCGACGGCCCTGGATGGTGCGGTCGCGCGTATTCTCTCGGCGCCGCGCAGCTATAATCGGTTTCCGACAGCGATGGGATTTGCGCTTGGCTATGGCGCCAACCTGCTGGAGCGCGCTCCGAGTTGTACGCGCAAGGTGATCGACGTTTCCGGCGACGGGATCACCAACGACGGGTTCCGACCGCAGCAGGCCTACGTGCATTTCCCCTTCGCGGACGTGGTGGTCAACGGGCTGGCCGTTCTGGGTTCGGACCCGCGCGTTGCCGACTACTACCGTGGCGAGGTGGCCCACGGGCCCGGCGCTTTCGTCGAGGTGGCCGAAGGATATGCCGATTTCCGGCGTGCCATGACGCTCAAGCTTTTCCGGGAGCTCAACGACATGGTCGTCGGTCGCCTGGGACCCGGCCTGCGCTGACCGCCTGCCACTCCGATGCGCCTAGTAGATGTAGCGGATCTGGTCTGTCCAGAACCGCTCGATCCGGCGCAGCGCGGTGTTGATGCTCTCCATCTCCTCGAGGTCGATGACCTTTCGCGACTCGATGCCCTCGGCATGGCGCTCGAAGAGGGTATCCACGAGGTCGCGGATCTCGCGCCCGCGGGCGGTAAGGCGGACCCGTACCGAGCGGCGGTCGATCTCGCAGCGCTGGTGGTGCATGTAACCCATGTCGACCAGCTTCTTGAGATTGTAGCTGACGTTCGAGCCCTGGTAGTAGCCGCGCGACTTCAGCTCGCCGGCGGTGACCTCGTTGTCGCCGATGTTGAACAGCAGCAGCGCCTGAACCGCGTTGATCTCGATGATGCCGACGCGCTCGAACTCGTCCTTGATCACGTCGAGCAGGAGACGGTGCAGCCGCTCGACCAACGCGAGCGTTTCGAGGTATCCGGCCATGACACCGTGACCCGGCTTTTTGCCCATGGAGGCATGAATGCTCATAACCGTCTCCGCCTGTTCTGTTTGGCGGCAGATTTGAGCGAAAAACACCAACAATCGGTTAAGTCTTGGCGGAGACCTGGAGAATGCGACCTAAGTCGGCCCCGTGCAGGCAGTGCGGGTGATATCCTCGACCAGCGGGCGCAGGGCGTCGGGCGCAGGCTTCTGTCCTGAAACCCACTGGTAGAGATCCTGGTCGTTCTCGTCGAGTAGGGCCTCGTAGCGGTCGAGCTCGTCCGGCGACATCTGCCCCAGCCGCGCATCGGCAAAGCGCATCAGGATGATGTCCATTTCCTTGATGCCCCGGCGCGACGAGCGCATCCGCAGGCGTTTCAGGCGATTTTCCGGGGTTTCTATCATGCGTCGTCCTGCAACAGCGTGCGCAGCTTCTTTTCCAGTCGTCCCAGCTTTTCGCCGGACTGCAGGATCTGCGTCTTGAGCGCGCGCACCTCGAGCAGCGTTTCGTTGATGTCGGCGGGCAGGGCGTCCTCGACCTCGTCGGGGCCGGCGATGCCGTCGCCCTCTCCGGTAAGCAGCCAGCGGATCGAGACGTTGAGCAGCCCGGCCACCATCTGCAGCTTGTTCGCGCGCGGCTCTGAGACGTCCTCTTCCCAGCCCTTGAGCGTCTTGAGCTTGATGCCGAGCCGCCGTGCGAGCTGTTCCTGCGTCATGCCGGCGGCCTCGCGGGCCGCGGCGACGCGGTCGCCGAAGGTGGCCGCCTCGGGGCCGTACCAGTCGCCTTGATCGTTCATGTCAGTCTCCTCCCGGCCGGGCGGCCGTGCTATGGCGCGAAGCCGCTTGAACGGGGTTCCGGCGCAGCCTAAGACAGCCTCGATCCCACTGCAAACGGTCTGCTCATGTCCTTCCTGTCCGACATCCTCGCCCGCGTGAAACCCTCGCCCACCGTGGCCGTGACGCAGCTTGCGGCCGAGCTCAGGGCGGCGGGCCGGGATGTCATCGGACTGGGTGCCGGCGAGCCCGACTTTGACACGCCGGACAACATCAAGGAGGCGGCAATTGCGGCCATCCATGCCGGAAAAACGAAGTACACTGCGCCCGACGGCATTCCCGAGTTGAAACAGGCCATCTGCGACAAGTTCGCGCGCGAGAACGGGCTGAGCTACCGGCCTTCGCAGATCAGTGTCAGCACCGGCGGCAAGCAGGTACTCTACAACGCCTTCATGGCGACGCTGAATCCCGGCGACGAGGTGGTGATTCCCGCACCCTACTGGGTGAGCTACCCCGACATGGTCAAGCTGGGGCAGGGCACGCCGGTCATCATCGAGGGGCAGGCCGACCTGGGCTACAAGATCACGCCCGACCAGCTCGAGGCGGCGATCACGCCGCGCACCAAGTGGTTCCTGTTCAACTCGCCGTCGAACCCGACCGGCGCCGGGTATTCCCGCGACGAGCTCAAGGCCCTGACGGACGTGCTGGTCCGGCACCCTCACGTCTGGGTCATGTCCGACGACATGTACGAACACCTCGCCTACGACGACTTCGAGTTCTGCACCCCCGCGCAGGTCGAGCCCGCGCTCTACGATCGCACGCTGACCGTCAACGGCGTCTCAAAGGCCTACGCCATGACCGGCTGGCGTATCGGCTACGCCGGCGGCCCCGAGCAACTGATCGCGGCCATGCGCAAGATCCAGTCGCAGAGCACCACGAACCCCTGCACGATCAGCCAGTGGGCCGCCGTCGAGGCGCTGAACGGGCCGCAGGATTTCCTCGCCACGCGGGCCGAGGCCTTTCGCCGGCGCCGCGACCTCGTGGTGGACCGCCTGAACGCGATCCCCGGCATCACCTGCCCGCGGCCGGAGGGGGCCTTCTACGTCTATCCCTCGATTGCGGGCTGCCTCGGCAAGACGACGGGTGCCGGCACCAGGATCGACACCGACGAGGATTTCGCGACCGCGCTGCTAGAAGAGCAGGGCGTGGCCGTGGTCTTCGGTGCGGCCTTCGGGCTCTCGCCGAATTTCCGTATCTCCTATGCCACCTCGGACGAGATGCTCGCCGAGGCCTGCGACCGCATCGCGGCCTTCTGCGCGGAACTGCGCTGAGCGATCGCGCATCGGCAGATTTTTGCCGATGCGCCCGCGGTGCGGATTGAGTTTTTTCCGAATTGGGCGAAAGTTTTTGGTCAATCGCGAGTCAATACGCGATCCATCGAGCACATCATCCGAGGGACCCATGAGCGTGACCAACGCCATTCCGTCGTCGCTGCGCAGCCTTCTTCTGGTCTGCGCTCTGGGCGGGCTGACCGCCGCCTGCAGCAGCACGCCGCGCCAGCCGACCATGCTGTCCGAAGTCGATCCGCAACGCCTGTCGGTCGCCCTGCGCGAAGTGCGCGAACTTCGTTCCGAGGGGCGGCGAGTCTGGTGCGTGCCCTTCGCGCGCAACGCGAGCGGGATCGAGATCCGCGGGAACGCCCACACCTGGTGGCACAAGGCCAAGGGCGAATACGCCCGGGGCGACACGCCGCAGCCGGGCGCGGTGATGTCCTTCGCGCCGACCGGCTCGATGCGGCTGGGGCATATCGCCGTCGTCGCGCGCGTGATCTCGCCGCGCGAGATCGAGGTCCATCACGCCAACTGGGAACGCAACGAGGTGTCGCTCGCGATGCCCGTGATCGACGTCTCCAGCCGGGGCGACTGGTCCGAGGTGCGCGTCAAGAGTCAGCCCACGGCCTTCGGCAGCGTCTACCCGGTCAACGGCTTCATCTATCCGGACTCCCGGGGCTGATTGCCGGCGCCGCTGGTGACAGCGGCGGTCGCCTGCTAGACAAGCCTCAAGGGCCGATACAGGGCGGGTGAAAGATGGCAGGCGAGCTTCCCGAGTATTACTTCCGCGTGCGCGACAACGGCGCGGCTGTCTTTCGCGTCGATGCCGAGAACCGCCAGCGCCGGATCGAGATGGACCAGATCGCGGTGGTTCACCTCAACCGTGACGAAATCCGGCCGCACGGAGATCGCGACCTCACGGAGGCAGACCTTGCCGCGATCCGCAGCTGGATGGCCGAACGCCGCGCGCTGCTCGAGCTGCGCACGATCGACGACATCCACCGCACGGTGGACCAGCTGAATACCACGGCCCAATGGGCGCAGTCGCGCGCCAGCGACGAGGAACTCGACGAGGTGACCGAGGCGCTGCTGCTCGCCATGCACGACCTGCGCGGCGTTCTCGTGCGCAAGAAGGCGGACCGCCTCAGCCAGGCGCCGCGAGGTTGAGGCGGATTCGCGCCCGCCCATACTGGAACCAGAACGTCGTCCAGCTTGCGAACCCGGCGAGCTTGAGCAGGTCCTCGGTGGCATAGGACGACTCGCCGAGCAGTTCAAAGTCCGCGACCACTGCCAATCCCATGAAGCACAGGGAAGGCCAGAGGCCGGCAGCGCCGCGCGGTCCGAGCTCGCGCAGTGTCAGGACCATGATGCAGGCGCCGACAATCGCATAGACGGCGACGATCGCGGCCTCGGGAACGCCCAGGACGTGCGGCAGGGCGCGTTCGTGCAGCATGAACTGGTCGTCCGTCGCCATGAACAGCGACAGGCTTGCGACCAGCAGTGGCAACATGCGACCGGAGCGCAGGGTCAGGGCGGTCTGCAAGGCGACCGCACCCGCAGCGACGAGCAGCGAGACCGTGAGCCAGGTCACGCCCCCGGCCATGGTTGGAAGGTCGAAAGCGGCTGCCGCGTCCCGGAGCACTTCCCCGGACGAGAGCCCCTGACTCTTTCCGATCTCGATCAGAATGCCCCCGAGTGCCGCACCGGCAATGCCGATCGCAGTCGAGATGAGGGCCGCGCGGGACGCGGATGTGTGGTGCGGAGCAGGGGGTTTCATGGCAGCGCTCAAAAAGGGTTCAAGGCGCCCGATTGTTACATTTCCGTCATGGTTTCAATGGCCGGCGACGATTCGCAACGGAACGTGATGTGAGATGATGAGGCGAATTGGCTGGCATACGTGTGCAATTTGGACGATTTTGGGGTAATTGTTCCCGGTTTGGCAGGATTGCATCTTCGGTCCGGCGATCGCGTTGACGAAGAGGGGCGCGCTGGTAACGTCCAAGAGACGAGTATTTGTCATTTTCCGGGATCAGATAGCATGCGCACATCCGTTTTCTTTGGAGCCCTCGCGGCCCTGACCGTTTCCGCGTCCGGCGCACTTGCCTGGAACGATGCCTATACCGGCGATGCCACCGCCGACCCGTCGCGTCAGCCGCTGGTCCAGGCTTACCCGGCGGCGAACTACTGCCCGGCGGGCAAGCAGCCGGTGATCCTCGGCGGCGTGATCTGCTGCGGCGTGCCCAACGCCGGCACCTACTACAACCCTGTCTCCGTGCGCAAAGCGGCACCGCGGCCGGCACCGGCCACCAGCTACATGCCGCGCCCCTATGCCCCGGTGGGTGAAAAGGGCGTCGCCTACGACTGACACTGCGCCCGCTCGGGCCTTGGCAATCGCGAACGGGCCGCGTATACGCGCGGCCTGAACCAGTTCCGAGGGCCAAGACCATGCAGGGCAGTGCCAATATCAACATCATGATCAAGGCGGCGCGCAAGGCGGGTCGCTCGCTGGTCAAGGACTTCCGCGAGGTCGAGAACCTGCAGGTCTCGATGAAGGGGGCGGGCGACTTCGTGTCCCGCGCCGACATCGCGTCCGAGAAGATCCTCAAGGAAGAGCTGATGGACGCCCGGCCGAACTACGGCTGGCTGGGCGAGGAAAGCGGTGGCGAGGACGGCAAGGACCCGACGCGCCGCTGGATCGTCGATCCGCTCGACGGCACGACGAACTTTCTGCACGGCCTGCCGCACTGGGCGGTCTCGATCGCACTCGAGCACAAGGGCGAGATCGTCGCGGGCGTGGTCTTCGACCCCGCCAAGGACGAGATGTTCTACGCCGAGAAGGGCGCCGGCGCCTGGCTGAACGACTCGCGCCGCCTGCGCGTCTCGGGCCGCACGCGGATGGTCGAGGCGGTCTTTGCCACCGGCATCCCCTACGCCGCCAAGAACACGCTTCCCGCGACCCTGCGCGACCTCGGCCGCCTGATGCCGGAATGCGCCGGCGTGCGCCGCTTCGGCGCGGCCTCGCTGGACCTCGCCTACGTGGCCGCGGGCCGCTACGAGGGTTACTGGGAACGCGAGCTGAACATCTGGGACATCGCGGCCGGCGCGCTCATCGTGCGCGAGGCCGGCGCGCTGGTCGACGGCGTGCGCGAGGGGCAGGATCCGCTCGAGAGCGGCTCGATCCTCTGCGCGAACAACGGCATCTTCGACAGCTTCGCCAAGGTCATCCGCCAGGGCTGAGCCAGCGCCTCAGCGGTCGGAGGGATGGTTCACGCCGTCGTTCCAGGGGATCGGCTCGTGTTCGGCCGGGTTCACACCCTCGATCGCGCCCATGTTCACACCGTATTCGTTCGGGTTCGACCGGCGGCGGTGGTACATGTAGATGCCGCAAACCGTACAGAAGTAATGCCGAGCCGTGCCGGTGCCGAACTGGTAAAGTGTCAGGCTGTCGGCGCCCCGAAGCACCTCTACCCCGCCCAGCGGCGCCGAGACGGCGGGCACCGCGCGCCGCCGGCAATAGGAACAGTCGCAGCGCCGCGCGGTCTTCAGCCCGTCCGTCAGCTGAACCCCCAGCTCCACCGCGCCGCAGTGGCAGGTGGCCTTTACCGTCTCGACCATGGGCCCGAACCTCTCTTGCGGCGCCCGCCCGCGCGGGGGACATGCGTGCGTCCCCGGACGTAGCGCGCCTCGGGGTGGGGCGGGTGCCCGTGCGTGCGGTTCCAGAAGGCCGGACCGCCGCGCTTCAGCCAGAGCGGCACGGTCAGCGCCATGCCTGCGATGAAGCCGCCAGCATGTGCCCAGTAGGCGACGCCGGCCTCGCCGGGGCCCGAACCGAAGCCGCCGAAGAGCTGGAGCGCGAACCAGACCGCAAGCATGATCCAGGCCGGCACCGGCAGGACCTTGAAGATGATGACCAGGATGATGAGGATGTCGATCCGCGCCTTCGGGAAGAGCAGCAGGTAGCCGCCCATGACGCCCGCGATGGCGCCCGAGGCGCCCACCGTCGGCACCGGCGAGAAGGGCGCCATGGCGTAGTGCGTGACCCCCGCGAGCAGCCCGCAAGCCAGGTAGAAGCCGAGAAAGCGCAGATGGCCCATCTCATCCTCGATGTTGTCGCCGAAGATGAAGAGGAACAGCATGTTCCCCGCGAGATGCGCGAGCCCGCCATGCAGGAACATCGAGGTGACGAAGCCCGGCAACCCGGCGCCCTCGGAGACAAGCGCGGGGATCAGCGCAAAATCGACGAAGAAGGCGTTTAGCGCGCGGGGCTGCTGGAACAGCGACCAGTAGCTCAGGAAGATCGCGATGTTCGCCACGATCAGCCCGTAGGTGACATAGGGCGTGCGGCCCGAGGGATTGTGATCGCGGATCGGAAACATCACGCGCAGAGTGGCGCGATTTGCGGGGGCGTCAAGGGCAGACGCCCTTCGGCGGACCGGGCGCTCCGGGCCGGGCGTGTGCCGGGCCCGGAGCATGACGCTTACATGTTGCCGCTCAGCAGCGCGGCGTTGCCGCCCGAGGCCGTGGTGTCGATGCAGACGTGCCGCTCGGCCCGGGCGTGGCCGGTGTCGGGCGTTCCGGTGACCAGCGCCACGATGGGCCCGTCACGCCGCGCCAGCGCCTTGCGGCAGGCGCGGGCGGTTTCCGCGTCGCCCCACCAGAGCGCCGCCGAAAAGCCCTCGAGCGAGGTCAGCGCCTCGGGCGCCACGGTCCCCTGCGCGACCACGGCCTCGCCCCCCAACTCGCGGATCGCCTTGGCCTGAGCCTCGGCGGCTTCCTTGCCGGGCCCGAGGCACAGCACCGGCGGACGGGCCAGCGTGGTGTACTGGTTGGCCTCGCCGGTCGGGCCGGGCAGGGCCTCGGTCGCGGTCTGAGGCGCCTTGGCCGCGCCCTTCAGGGCCTTCTGCAGGCGGTCGGCGCTGTCCTGGCTGTCCCAGCCGCCGCCCGAGGAAGGCGCCGCGTGCTGGCGGAAGCGGTCGAGGTAGAGCGGCCCGCCGGCCTTGGGGCCGGTGCCCGAGAGCCCCTCGCCGCCGAAGGGCTGGCTGCCCACGATGGCGCCGATCTGGTTGCGGTTGACGTAGACGTTGCCCGCCTCGATCCGTTCCGAGACATGCTGCACGCGGTCGTCGATCCGCGTCTGCAGGCCGAAGGTCAGCCCGTAGCCCGTGGCGTTGATCGTGTCGATCACGCGGTCCAGCTGGTCGGCCTTGAAGGTCGCGATATGAAGCACGGGGCCGAAGATCTCGCGCTCCATCGCCTCGATGCCATTCACGCGGATGAGCGTGGGGGGGACGAAGTGGCCCGTCTGCGGCACGTCGATCTGGTGCACGACGCGGCCGTCCTTGCGCGCCGCCTCGATGTAGTCGGTGATGCCCGCCTTCGCCTCGGCGTCGATCACCGGGCCGAGATCCGTCGAAAGGTCCCAGGGTGCGCCGGGGCTCAGGGCGTCCATGGCGCCAGTCAGCATCTCGGTGAAGCTCTCGACGATGTCCTCCTGCACGTAGAGGCAGCGCAGCGCCGAGCAGCGCTGGCCGGCGGACTGGAACGAGGACTCGAGGATCGCTTTCACCGCCTGCTCGGGCAGGGCGGTGCTGTCGACGATCATCGCGTTGAGACCGCCGGTCTCGGCGATGAAGGGCGTGCCGGGCGCGAGGTTCTCGGCGATGCTCTTGTGGATGATCTGGGCCGTGTCGGTCGAGCCGGTGAAGGCCACGCCACCCACCTGCGGATTCGAGGTCAGCGCCGCGCCGACGTCGCCCGCGCCGGGCAGAAGCTGCAGCGCCGTCTCGGGGACGCCCGCCTGGTGCAGCAGCTGCGCCGCGCGATGCGCCAGCAGGGGCGTCTGCTCGGCGGGTTTCGCGAGAACCGCGTTGCCCGCGGCCAGCGCCGCCGTCATCTGCCCGGTGAAGATCGCCAGCGGGAAGTTCCAGGGCGAGATGCAGGCGAAGAGGCCCACTGCAGGCGCGCCCTCGGCTCGGGCCGCGTAGTAGCGCAGGAAGTCGACCGCCTCGCGGATCTCGGCCACCGCATCCAGCAGGCTCTTGCCCGCTTCGCGGTGCAGGATCGCGAAGAGCTCGCCGAAGTTCGCCTCGTAGAGGTCGGCGGCGCGGGTCAGCGCCTCGGCCCGCACTTCGGGCGGGGCATCCCAGGGCTGTGCGGCCTGCGCCGCCGCCGCGACCGTCTCGGGCGAGGCCCAGGTCACATGGCCAACGACGTCAGAGGGATCGGCGGGGTTCACCACGGGCTCTTCCGCGCCCACCGGCGCCTCGCAGGCGACCAGCGGCGCCGCTTTCCACGTCGCGGTGCGGAAGGGATCGCGCGCCGCGTCGATCATCGCCAGCGTCGGACGGTGCGCGAGGTCGAAGCCCTTGGAATTGCGCCGCTCCGGCAGGAAGAGCTCGTGCCCGCGCTTGAGCGGCTTGGGCGTGCCGGTCTCGAAAGGATCGGCCGCCACGGTCTCGGGCGGCACCTCCTCGTCGACGATCTGGTTCACGAAGGACGAGTTCGCCCCGTTCTCGAGCAGGCGCCGCACGAGGTAGGCCAGCAGGTCGCGGTGCGCGCCCACCGGTGCGTAGATGCGGCAGCGGGTGCCTTCCTTGTCCTTGACCAGTTCGTGCAGCGTCTCGCCCATGCCGTGCAAACGCTGGAACTCGAAGCTGTCGCGATCCTCGGCCATGTAGAGCACGGCCTCGACGGTATGCGCGTTGTGCGTTGCGAACTGCGGGTAGATCCGGTCGGTCATGTTCAGCAGCTTGCGGGCGTTCGCGATGTAGGAGATGTCGCTGTGCGTCTTCGAGGTGAAGACCGGGAAGCCCTCGAGCCCCGCGACCTGCGCGCGCTTGATCTCGGTGTCCCAGTAGGCGCCCTTGACCAGACGCACGGTGAAACGCCGGTCGTAGCGCTCCGCCAGCGCGTAAAGCCAGTCGAGCACCATCGACGCCCGCTGTCCGAAGGCCTGAACCACCACGCCGAAGCCGTGCCAGCCGGCGAGGCTCTCCGAAGCCACCGCCCGTTCGATCACGTCCAGCGAGAGCGAGAGCCGGTCGGCTTCCTCGGCGTCGATGTTGAGCCCGATGTTCAGCTTGGCGGCCTGCTCGCAGAGCTGGAGCAGGCGCGGCGTCAGGATCTCGAGCACGTCGGCGCGCTGCGCCTCCTCGTAGCGCGGGTAGAGCGCCGAGAGCTTGACCGAGATGCCGGGGTTGTCGCGGATGTCGCCCTTGGTCGCGGCCTTGCCGATGGCGGCGATGGCATTCGAGTAGGACTCGAGGTAGCGCAGCGCGTCCTCCTCGGTGCGCGCGGCCTCGCCCAGCATGTCGTAGCTGTAGGTGTAGCCCTTGGCCTCCTGCCTCGCGCCGCGCTTCATGGCGCCCTGGATGGTTTCGCCCAGCACGAACTGCGCGCCCATCTCGCGCATCGCGCGGCCCACGGCGGTGCGGATCACCGGCTCGCCCAGCCGCTTTACGGCGTTGCGCAGGTGGCCGGCGGGGCCGGGGCGGCGCTGGGGGTCAAGCACCTTGCCGGTCAGCATCAGCGCCCAGGTCGAGGCGTTGACCAGCGGCGAGGCCGAGCGGCCCATGTGCTTGCCCCAGTCCGACGGTGCGATCTTGTCCTCGATCAGCGCGTCGATGGTCTCGGCGTCGGGCACGCGCAGCAGCGCTTCGGCGAGGCACATCAGCGCGATGCCCTCGTCGGTCGAAAGGCCGTACTCGGCCAGGAAGACCTCCATCAGCCCCGGACTGGTCGAGCCGCGGATGTCGCGCACGAGCTTGGCCGCGTTCCCGCAGATCGCCGCGCGATCCTCGGGCGAGAGCGCCGCCATCTCGCACAGCCGCGCGACGGTGGCCGTCTCCTCGGCGTACATGGCGGTGTCGATCTCTTCGCGGATATCGGGGCGGGTGTCTTTTGGCATGGTATCCTCCAGGCGTTTGCCCTAGCTTAAGGGGTAGCTGTCGGGCCTTTCGACCTAACTGAGCCGCAATCGCGGTCGATCCGACCGAAACAACGGGGCTTCGCGATGCAAAGCGAATACGAGGACTTCGACCGGTTCGATCGGGCGATTCTAACCACGCTCGCCACCGATGGGCGCATCTCCATTACAGAATTGGCAAGGCGGATCGGTTTGTCAAAGAGCCCGACCCAGGCGCGGCTCCGAAGGCTCGAGGATCTTGGCGTCATCCGGGGGTATCGCGCGATTCTCGACCCCATCCGCCTCGGTCTTGATCACGTGGCCTTCGTCGAGGTCCGGATGACGGATACGCGGGAAAGTTCGCTCGAGGCGTTCAACGCCGCCGTGGCCGCGATTCCCGAGATCGAGCAGGTGCACCTGATCGCGGGGAACTTCGACTACCTGATGAAGGTGCGCACCGCCGACATGCGCAGCTACCGGCGCGTGTTGGCCGAGAAGATCTCGACCCTGCCGCATGTTTCGACCACTTCGACCTATGTCGCCATGCAGGCGGTCAAGGAGGACGGACTCGCCGACGTCACCTGACCCGGCGGATGTGTTCAAACCCTTTCCAAGCGCGCCGTTTTCCGCCAGACAGGGCGCCGGGCCCGCGTGGTGGAATGGTAGACACAGGGGACTTAAAATCCCTAGGCCGGAAGGCCGTGCCGGTTCGAGTCCGGCCGCGGGTACCAGCCCTGGCACCCACAGCCGTCCCGGCGCGTCAGATCAGGAAATCGTCGGCGGTCAGGTCCAGGGTGCCGAGCAGCGCGATCTCGAAATCGGCTGCGCCGTCGCCGTCGAAATCCGCCTGCACGATGGTCATGCCAAGCTCCTGCCGGTAACCGAGCTGGCCCGCCTCGGTGAAGGCGGCGTCGCCAATCCACTCGAAGGCTTGCTTGAAACCCTGCGTCGTGTCGGCGTCGAACCGACTCAACTCGATGCGGTCCTCGCCGGCCACGAAATCGGTGATGATGTCGCGTTCGTTCGCGCCGGCGGGCGATTCCTCGGGTTGGAAATAGATGAACCGGTCGCGGCGGTCGTCGCTTGCGTCGCTGGTGCTGTTTCCGCCGGTCATGATGTCGGCGCCGAGGTTGCCATAGAGCGCGTCCGCCCCGTCGTTGCCGCTGATCAAGTCGTCGCCCGCGCGACCGTAAAGCCGGTCCGACACGCCGCCGCCCACCAGCACGTTGTCGCCGCTGTCGCCGCGCAGGTTGTCGGCGTAGGCGCCGCCGACGACGTATTCGATGCTCTCGTAGGTGTCGCCCTGGACGAAGCCCGCGTCGAAGAACTTCAGGAAGCCCGCGCCGGTCAGGTCGGACTGCAGGTCGACCAGGACGCGCCCCGGAGCATTGGCATAATCGGCCACGTCGGTGCCAGCCCCGCCATCGTAGGCGTTCGCGCCCGAGCCGCCGATCAGCACGTCGTCGCCGCTACCGCCGAAGAGGTCGTCGTCGCCCGGGCCGCCTTCGATCGCGTCGCTGCCCCCGGCGCCGCGAATGGTGTCGTTGCCCGCGTAGCCCAGCATCAGGTCGCCGTCCGAGGTCCCGTCGAGCACATCGGCGCCCGAGGTGCCCGCGATGGCGTTGCCGGGCAGGAGCGCGCCGGACCCGAGGTTTTGCTGCGAGGTGTCGTTGGCCCAGTCGACGATGGCGGAGCCGGTCGCGCCGCCGACCGCGTTCTCTTCCTCGAAGACGATCAGAAAATCGGTGTTGCCCGAGACTGTCGGCTCGTCTCCGAAGACGTGGCCGGTATTGCCGTCGAAGCTCCCGCTGCCGAGAAAGTAACCGGTCGCATCGCTGACTCCGCCGGCATCCAGCACACGTTGGTTGTCCGTTGCGATCAGAACGGCGTCGCCCGGGTCGATGGCTCCGTCATCGATGGTTGCGCTGATCGTGCCGGGGATCCTCGAACTGGACAGCACCCCGCGGCCGATGCCGATCGCCGCCTCGAAATCGAATGTGGTCGCCATACCGAAACTCCTCTGAAAAACTCTTTCTCGCGATCGGTCGTGATCGCCGTGTTCAAATACGCCATGTGACTGTTGTCAGCCGCCGCCGTGGCGGGGCAGTTCCACTGCCTGCCGATCGCTTGCGGACCTGTCAAGGCCGCGCCGGGCGGGCCGTGGCGTGTCTCGTCGTCTACGCGCATCGGGGCTCGTGGTCTGCGGCGCGCCGCCCGGGGCCGCGCCTCGCGCATTGCCCCGCAACAGGCGAGCGGCCATTCTGGCCGCGTTCCGCCCGATCAAGGAGCCCGCCGACCATGACGTCCCGCATCGATACGATCCTGAGCCGCATCGACGCCCTGCACGAGGAACTGGAAGACGAGATCTCGCGCCGCAGGATCGCCTTTCGCTACCGACTGGAACACGACCGCGTCCGCTTCGAGGCCGAGGCGCTGCAATGGCAGCGCCAGTTCCGCGTGCGGCTGCGCAGTTTCCTCGCGCGGGCCCGGCCGCTCACCATCGTCACGGCGCCGGTGATCTACGCGCTGATCGTGCCCTTCGCGCTGCTCGATCTCTGCGTGACGATCTATCACGCGATCTGCTTCCCGGCCTATGGCATCCCCAAGGTGCGGCGCCGCGATCACATCCGCATCGACCGCCACCACCTGGCCTATCTCAATGCGGTGCAGAAGCTGAACTGCGTCTACTGCGGTTACATCAACGGGCTGATTTCCTACGTCCGCGAGATCGCCTCGCGGACCGAGGCCTTCTGGTGCCCGATCAAGCATGCAGCCCATGTCGCGCGGCCACACGACCGCTACGCGCAGTTCCTCGACTACGGCGATGCCGAGGGGTTCCAGGACGGGCTCAAAGCCTCGCGCCGCGCGGTCACGCGGCGCGATCCGCCGGACTAGCGGCCTTGCGTCAGGTGCTCGCGCAGGGGTCGCGGCCGTGCTATCGGCCGGGTATCCTGTCCAGTATCGTACGAGAGACCGTTGTCCAGATGACCACACAGATCAGACCGACCGAGGCCGCCACGCCGGCGCTGTCGACCGAGGATCGCGCCGCCATGACGCGGCTGGCCGATGCCCTCGAGACGCTCAACGCGCAGAAGGTGCTGCGCATCAACGCCTCGAAGGGACGGATGATGTGGTTCCAGTTCCTGCGCGGCGCGGCCTTCGGGCTGGGCTCGTTCCTGGGCGCCTCGGTCGGCGTGTCGCTGCTGATCACGCTGCTGGCGCAGGTCGAGTTCGTGCCGATCCTCGGCGATTTCGCCGGTCAGATCATCCAGCAGATCGACACCGATACCGAGTGAGCCTGGCGAAGCGCCCGGACCCCGCCCGCCGGGCGGGGCAGGGGCCGTGCAGTTCCGGTCGTCAGAGGTTCTCGTACTGCGGCATGCCCAGCACGTGGAAGCCGCCGTCGACGTGCACGATCTCGCCCGTCGTGCAGGCGCCCGCGTCCGAGACCAGCCAGACCGCCGTCCCGCCGACCGCCTCGAGCGTGGCGTTGGCGCGCAGCGGCGCGTTCATGTCGGTGTGCTTGTAGGTCTTGCGCGCCCCGCCGATGGCTGCGCCCGCCAGCGTCTTCATGGGGCCCGGCGAGATGGCGTTCACGCGGATGCCCTCGGGGCCGAGGTCGTTCGCGAGGTAGCGCGTCGTCGATTCCAGCGCCGCCTTGGCCACGCCCATGACGTTGTAGTTCGGCACAACGTGCTGCGAGCCCTGGTAGGTCAGCGTCAGCATCGTGCCGCCGTTCTCGGACATCAGCGGATAGGCCCGGCGGGCGACGTCGATGAACGAGTAGCAGGAGATGTCCATCGAGTTCTTGAAGTTGGTCCGGCTGGTGTTCATGAACCGGCCCTGCAGCTCGGACTTGTCCGAGAAGGCGATGGCATGGACCACGAAGTCGATGGTCGGCCAGCGCGCTGAAATCGCCTCGAAGGCCGCGTCGAGCGAGGCATCGTCGGTCACGTCCACGTCGACCATCAGGTCGCTGCCCACGCTCTCCGCCAGCGGGGCCAGCCGCTTGCCAAAGCCCTCGCCCTGGTAGGTGAAGGCCAGCTCGGCCCCCGCCGCGTGCAGCGCCTGCGCGATTCCCCAGGCGATCGACCGCTCGTTCGCGACCCCCATCACCAGCCCGCGCTTGCCCTCGAGTTGCTTGCCCATGTCCGTCCGTTCCGTCCTGTGCCTATGCGTCGAAGCGGCTGATCAGCATGGAGCCGTTGGTGCCGCCGAAGCCGAAGGAATTGGTCATCACCGTGTCGAGCCCCGCGTTCTCCTTGAGCTCGGTGGCGATCTCTTCGGGCTTCAGGGCCGGGTCGAGGGTCTCCACGTTGATCGAGGGGATGATGAAATCGTGCTTGAGCGCGAGCAGCGCATAGATGGCTTCCTGCGCGCCGGTGGCACCCTGGCTGTGGCCGGTCATCGACTTGGTCGAGCTGACGGGCGGCGTGCTGCCGTCGCCGAAGACACGGCGGACCGCCTCGATCTCGCCCACGTCGCCCACCGGCGTCGAGGTGCCGTGCGCGTTGATGTAGCCGACCTCGCGGCCCTCGGGCAGGGTCGAGAGCGCGAGCCGCATGGCACGTTCGCCGCCTTCTCCCGAGGGGGCGACCATGTCGTGCCCGTCGGAGGTGGCGGCATAGCCCGTGACCTCGCCATAGATCGTGGCGCCGCGGGCCTTGGCGTGCTCGAGTTCCTCGAGCACCAGCATGCCGCCGCCGCCCGAGATGACGAAGCCGTCACGATCCGCGTCGAAGGCGCGCGAGGCGCGGTCGGGCGTGTCGTTGAACTTGGTGCTGAGCGCGCCCATGGCGTCGAAGAGGCAGGACAGCGTCCAGTCGAGCTCCTCGCCGCCGCCGGCGAACATCACGTCCTGCTTGCCCATCATGATCTGCTCGGCGGCGTTGCCGATGCAGTGCAGCGAGGTCGAGCAGGCCGAGGTGATCGAATAGTTGATTCCCTTGATCGCGAAGGCGGTCGAGAGGTTCGCCGAGATGGTCGAGCACATGGCTTTGGGCACGGCGAAGGGACCGACGCGCTTGGTGCCGCCTGTCTTGAGCACGGTCTGGTGCGCGGTCAGCAGGGCGCTGGTCGAAGGACCGCCCGAGCCCGCCACGAGGCCGGTGCGCGGGTTCGAGATGTCGCTCTCCTCGAGCCCGCTGTCGGCGATGGCCTGCTGCATGGCGATATGCGCATAGGCGGCGCCCGGCCCCATGAAGCGCAGGGTGCGCTTGTCGACGTGTTCCTTCACGTCGATGTCCACGTCTCCGGCGATCTGGCTGCGGAAGCCGTGTTCCTTCATCTGCTCGTTGGCGGTGATGCCCGAGCGGCCGGCCTTGAGCGAGGCCAGCACCTCTTCTGCGTTGTTTCCGATGGACGAGACGATGCCCAGTCCCGTGACGACGACGCGGCGCATGAGGCCTCCCTTGATCTGTCGGGGGTCTGTCTATGGCAATGGGGGCGGCGGGCGCAAGGTGGGGCGTGCCCTGGGGCGCCGAAGACCGCGTGCGATCATGCGGCGCCGGCCCCTCTCGCCGGACCCCGGCCGCGCGTTTGCGCCGCGCGGGCCGGGGGCCAGCTCAGGGTCAGGTCTCGCTGAGAGCGACCTTCATGTCCTTGACCTGGTAGATGACCTCGCCGTCGGCCTCGACGATGCCATCGGCCACGCCCATGGTCAGGCGGCGCGTCTGGACGGCCTTGGTGAAGTCGACCTTGTAGGTCAGCATCTTGCGGTCGGGACGCACCATGCCGGTGAGCTTCACCTCGCCCACGCCGAGCGCGTAGCCGCGGCCCTGCCAGCCGCGCCAGCCCAGGTTGAAGCCGGTGAGCTGCCACAGACCGTCGAGCCCGAGGCAGCCGGGCATGATCGGGTTGCCGGGAAAGTGGCATTCGAAGAACCACAGGTCCGGCGTGATGTCGAACTCGGCCAGGACGTGGCCCTTGCCGTGCGCGCCGCCATCTGCCGAAATGTCGGTGATGCGGTCCATCATCAGCATCGGCGGTTCGGGCAGCTGCGCGTTGCCCGGGCCGAAGAGCTCGCCGCGGGCGCATTTCAGCAGGTCGTCCTTGCCGAAGCTGGTGGGATAGTCGGCCATGCGTGAGGAACCCCTCGTTCCTGGTTTCCGGATCGTCGCCCCCTCTAGCACCGCGCCCGCGCGCCTTGCAAGCCTGCGACAGGGCCGCGCGCGGAGGCCCTGGCCCCGCATTTTCGTTTGTAATCCATGGGGTCGGCCCCCTATATATACCGGAACCGAGCAAGGAGCCCGAAGGCAATGAACGCGGAAGCGATCGAGCGGGGAACGGAGTGGCTGGGCCAGGCGGGGCTGCGGCCGACACGTCAGCGCGTGGCGCTGGCGGCACTGCTCGTGGGCGATGGTCAGAACCGCCACGTCACCGCCGAAAGCCTCTTCGCCGCCGTCAAGGACAAGGGCGAAAGCGTATCGCTGGCCACCGTCTACAACACGCTGCGCGCCTTCTGCGACGCGGGCCTCATGCAGGAGGTCACTGTGGACGGCACGCGCAGCTATTTCGACACCAATACCCACGACCACCCGCACTTTTTCTGGGAAGACGACGGCCACCTGACCGATGCGCCGGCCTCGGAACTGGTGATCGCCAAGCTGCCCGAGGCGCCCGAGGGGGCCGAGATCTCGGCCGTGGACGTGGTGATCCGCCTGCGCCAGAAGTGATCCTGCGGCGCCCGGCCAAGGGCCGGGCACGGGTTTCTGGGGTTGAGGGGCGCTGCCCCTCTTCGCGCCTGGGGCGCGAATTCACCCTGGCGTATTTTCCGGAAAGATGAAGGCACGGGCAGCGCGGGGCGGGAACCTCGGGTATGAGCCGGACGTTTTGCGGTGAATTCGCAAACGGAGGTCACAATGACCCAGACGCTGACGCTGAAAAGCATCGAACCCGTCACGCATGACACCCATCATCTCGTCTTCGACAAGCCCGAGGGATTTTCCTTCGAGCCCGGCCAGGCCGTCGACATGGCCCTGGATCGCGACGGCTGGCGCGAGGAGAAGCGGCCTTTCACCTTCACCTCGCTGCCGGACGAGCGCGAGCTGGCCTTCGTGATCAAGTCCTATCCCGAAGGCTCCGACGGGCACGAAGGGGTGACCGACCGGATCGGGAAGCTGACGCCCGGCGACACGGTGCTGGTCGATGAGCCCTGGGGCGCGATCCACGACGCGGGCGACGGCGTCTTCATCGCCGGCGGTGCCGGGATCACGCCCTTCATTGCCATCCTGCGCGACAAGCTGCGCCGCAACGGGACGCTGGAGGGCAACACGCTGGTGTTCTCGAACAAGACCGAGGCGGACATCATCCTGCGGGACACCTTCCACGAGATGTCGGGTCTCAAGCCGGTCTTCGTGGTGACCGACGAGCCGGAAAGCCGTCTGCACCGCGGCAAGATCGACGAGGCGCTGCTTGGCGAGCATGTCACGCCGGGTCGGGACAAGTGCTATGTCTGCGGGCCGGACCCGATGATCGAGGCGATGGAGGCGGCGCTGCGCAAGCTCGGCGTGGCCGACGACGACATCATCACCGAGGAGTTCGACTGAGGCGGGCGCCTCGCCTCAGAACCACTGCCCCGGTTCCATGAGGCCAAGATCGAGCAGCTGGCGCGAATGCCATTCGAAGGGCGTCGAATTGTGCCAGCGGAAGGTCGGGATGTCGAAGCTGGAGCCGGGGTTGCGCTTGAGCGCCTTGGCCGTGCGAAATGAGGCCAGCGCCGCCGTCAGGTTGTTGTGCCAGGGGCAGGCGTAGGTGTTGTATTCCTCGTCGTTGAAGGTGTGGTCCGGCCGCAGGTGCAGGCCGGGCTTCGCGCGGAAGAGGGCGATGCGGTCGATCTTGCGCCGGTCGGGCGGCACGTGTTCTTCGTGCCGCCACCGCAGTCCTCCGAAAAAATCGAGTTGCCGCTCCTTGGGATGGTTGTGGTTGGCCGGGTCGGGCCGGGCCAGCGCGTAGTAGCCGGACCGGTCGATCCAGGCATCGTCCAGCGACACCGCGTCAGGGTGGCGGTCGAGGTCTCCGGCGTAGAGGTCTACCACGTAGGTGAGCATGGCATCGCGCCGTTCCTCGGCGTGGAAGGCCAGCAATTCGGGGACCGAGCGCGTTTCGCAGAACGGATAGAAGAGGTACTCGGCGTTGTAACCGTAGAACATCCAGGTGCCGGGCGCTGCCGCGATCGCGGCGTTGACGGCGCGCGGCACGGCGCCCTCGGCGCTCGGATCGTAGGTGACGCGGTGCACGGTCTCGGCGACGTCGGGGGCCAGCGACAGGTGCGCGGGCATGAAGGCCGCGACCGTGCGGAAGCCCGACTGCAGATGATGCCGGAGCGTCGTGTCGACCTCGACCTCATCCTCGCAGAAGACCAGAGCCACCGGGCCCCGGGAGAGGGCGCCGCGTGCGTCTTTCAGGAAGGCCTCGAGCGAGGGATGATGCATCGTCTGTCTCCGGGGCGGCCGCCGGGCGGGACCGGTGCAAGGATTCGGTGAAAATCTCGTGCATTGCAAGGCAGGGGCGGAATGCGCTATGCGCGCGCTCTGAACCCGCGCCAACCCGAGGTATGTCATGACCGGGCCCAGGAAGCTCTACATCAAGACCTATGGCTGTCAGATGAATGTCTACGACAGCGAGCGCATGGCCGAGGCCATGGGCGGACAGGGCTACGTGCAGACCGACCGCCCCGACGACGCCGACATGATCCTGCTCAACACCTGCCACATCCGCGAGAAGGCCGCGGAGAAGGTCTATTCCGAGCTGGGTCGCTACAAGGGGCTCAAGGCCGCCAAGCCCGATCTGCGCATCGGCGTGGCCGGCTGCGTGGCGCAGGCCGAGGGCGAGGAGATCATGCGGCGCCAGCCCATGGTGGACCTGGTGGTGGGGCCGCAGAGCTATCACCGCCTGCCCGAGATGGAGGCGCGCGCCGGCAACGGCGCCAAGGTGCTCGACACGGACTTCCCCGAGGAAGACAAGTTCGAGCGGCTCAAGGGCCGGTCGAAGGCGAAGCGCGGCCCGACCGCCTTCCTGACGGTGCAGGAGGGCTGCGACAAGTTCTGCGCCTTTTGCGTGGTGCCCTACACGCGCGGCGCCGAGGTGTCGCGCCCGGCCGACCGCGTCATGGCCGAGGCGCGCGACCTCGTGGAGCGCGGCGTGCGCGAGATCACCCTGCTGGGGCAGAACGTCAACGCCTACCACGGCCATGATCGGGGGCTCGCGGGGCTGATACGCCAGCTGGCGACCATCGACGGGCTCGAGCGCATCCGTTTCACCACGTCGCATCCCAACGACATGGACGATGACCTCATCGCCGCGCATGGCGACTGCGAGAAGCTGATGCCCTATCTTCACCTGCCGGTGCAGGCGGGCAGCGACCGCATCCTCAAGCGGATGAACCGCCAGCACACCGCCGAAAGCTATCTCCGGGTCATCGAGCGCCTGCGCGCTGCGCGGCCCGACCTGCACCTCTCGGGCGATTTCATCGTCGGCTTCCCCGAGGAGACCGAGGAGGACTTCCGCGCGACGCTCGACCTGATCGAAGCGGTGGAATACGGCTCGGCCTTCTCGTTCAAGTATTCCGAGCGCCCCGGCACCCCGGCGGCCGAGCGTCCGCAGGTCCCGGAGGACGAGAAGGACGACCGCCTGCAGCGCCTGCAGGCGCTGCTGACACGCCAGCAGCGGGCGCTGCAGGACGCCATGGTCGGGCGCGAGGTCGGCGTGCTCTTCGAGAAGCCAGGGCGGCAGCCCGGGCAGATGGGCGGCAAGTCGGAATACCTCCACGCCGTCCATGTCGAGGCAGAGGGCCTGCAGCCGGGCGACCTGCGCAAGGTCCGGATCACCGACAGCGGACCGAACTCGCTGGCCGGCACGCTGGTCTGACGCCAAGTCGCCACACTTCGCAGGAATGTGTCCACAATCGGACGGGCCCCGTCCGATTGTTTCCCCATTTGTTCGCAGGGCGCACCGTTTTTTCTTCACAGGCGCAGGCTGTCTGCTAATGTGTTGATTATAGTGAGTTTGCCCCGGCGGCCCGAATCCGCCTTCCGGGGTGCCTGGGGGATAACAATCAAGGGGACAGAGGCTGTGGCGAATTTCATTACCCAAGCCTTCCGCGGCGCCGTTGGCGCGGCGGCTCTGGCTGCCCTCGCTGCCACGGGGGTCACCGCGCCCGCCGCTGCCGGCAGCGACAAGGTGGCCAACGCACCGATCATTTCCACGCAGAACACGCGCACCATCCGGGGCGAGCGTTACGTGCCGGGGGTCTCGATCTCGCCGGACGGCTGCGAGATCTGGGTCATGGATGACGGGGTCGAGGGCTACGCGGTGTCGCGCATGACGCCCGATGGCCGGCCGGTGTGCCGCGACATCAACGTCTGCGGTACGCTGAACACGGATCAGTACTTCGCGACCGACAAGTACAACATCCATCCCAAGGGCCAGGCCCGCCTGCGCGAGTTCTTCGACAGCGCCTCGGCCTTCGGCTTCATCATCGTGGGGCACACCGACGCCCGCGCGAGCGACGAGTACAACATGCGGCTCAGCTACAACCGCGCCAACGCGGTGGCGAAGGTGGCGCGCACCACGGGCGCCCGCATCATCGACGTGCGCGGCTACGGCGAGGATTTCCCGGTCGCGACCAACCGGACCGCGCTGGGGATGTCCAAGAACCGTCGCGTCGAAATCCTGTGTGTGCGCTGAGGAGGGCAGACCCATGAAATCCATCAAACTCGCCCTCGTGCTGGGCGCCGCGGCGCTCGTCTCTGCCTGTGCCACCGATGTTCCGATCGGCGCTGACAAGAGCAAGGACGTGAACCTCGTCGACCGCGACGATCTGAGCCAGCTTCGCTGGGGCGTCTGGGTCGATCCGGACGGCTGCGACAACTGGATCGCCGACGACGGCGTCGAGGGTTACCTCGCGCGTCGCTACGACCGCTACGGCAAGCCTGTCTGCTCGGGCGTCGCGCCGCCGACGGTCGCCAGCGGCGACTTCAAGCAGGGGTCGACCTCGGTGATCGGCGACCCGCTCTGATCCGAACGCCACGGAAAGCATCCGGAACGGCCGTGCGGCATCGCCCGCGCGGCCGTTTCGCGTGCGGCGGGCTTGCCATCCGGCGCGGCGCTTGGCACCATTGGGGCATTCTCAAGCGCAGGAGACATGCGTGAGCACAGGCACTCTCGGCGACGCCATCCTCGAGTTTCCGGACAACCGCCTTCTGATCGACCTATGCGGCGAATACGACCGCAATCTCACCGATATCGAGTCGCGCACCGGGGTGCAGATCCTGCGCCGCGGCAACCAGCTCGCGCTGCACGGGCCCGAAGAGGCGCAGGTCGCGGCGCGCGAGGTGCTCTCGGCGCTCTACGAGCGGCTCGAGCAGGGGCGTAGCGTGGGGCACAGCGACATCGACCGCGAGTTCCGCCTCGCGCCGGACGAGAACGCGGCGGACGCGCAGCTCGAGATGTTCGGAGGCGGCAAGATCGAGATCAAGACGCGCAAGAAGCTCATCGAGCCGCGGACCGACGCGCAGAAGGACTATGTCGCGTCGCTCTACCGCAACGAGATGTGCTTCGGCATCGGCCCTGCGGGCACCGGCAAGACCTATCTTGCCGTGGCGGTGGGCGTGAACATGCTCATCACCGGTGCCGTCGACCGCATCATCCTGTGCCGCCCCGCCGTCGAGGCGGGCGAGCGGCTGGGCTTTCTGCCCGGCACGCAGGAAGAGAAGGTTGACCCCTACATGCAGCCGCTCTACGACGCGCTGAACGACTTTCTGCCGGGCAAGCAGCTTGCCAGGATGCGCGAGGAAAAGACGGTCGAGATCGCGCCGCTGGCCTTCATGCGCGGGCGGACCCTGTCGAACGCCTTCGTGGTGCTGGACGAGGCGCAGAACGCCACGACCATGCAGATGAAGATGTTCCTCACCCGTCTGGGCGAGGGCTCGCGCATGGTCATCACCGGCGACCGCACCCAGGTCGACCTCCCGCGCGGCGTGCCCTCGGGGCTGCGTGACGCGGAGCGGATCCTCAAGCCCATCGACGGCATCGGCTTCAACTACTTCACGGCCGCAGACGTGGTGCGTCACCCGCTGGTCGCCGCGATCATCGACGCCTACGACAAGGACTTCGAGGGCACGACCTGAGCGCATGGGCCGCCGAGACCGACCATGCTGACCGACACCATCCTCGAAGACGACCGCTGGGCCGTGATCGACCTCGAGGCGCTGGCAGAGAGTGCCGCACGCGCCGCGCTCAGCCATCTCGGGATCGATCCCGAGGCGCACGAGATCGTGGTGCTGGGCTGCGACGACGCCCGCATCGCGACACTCAATGCCGATTTCCGCGACAAGCCCCGGCCCACCAACGTGCTCTCCTGGCCCTCCGAGGAGCGCGCCGCGGCGCAGGACGGCGGATGCCCCGAGCCGCCCGAACCGGGCATGCCGGGCGATCCGGCCGAACTTGGCGACATCGCGCTTGCCTGGGAAACCTGCGCGCGCGAGGCCGCCGAAGCCGGCAAGACGCCGGCCGATCACGTCACGCATCTGGTCGTGCACGGCACCCTGCACCTTTTGGGCTACGATCACGAGCGTGACGCGGATGCCACGTTGATGGAAACTCTCGAGACGAAGATACTTGGCAAACTGGGGGTCGCGGACCCATATGGGTAGTGTCGGGGTCCGTGCCCCGGTATGCGAACAGGATCGAAACGGACAGATGGGCGAGACAGACGGCTCGTCTAAGGCAGCGCAGAGCGCGCCTTCGACAGAGCAGACAGAGTGCAAGACGGGGTTCTTCCGTCGTATTTTCAACGGCCTGAACGGGGCGCCGGACGAAGACGCGCCGGAAAACGGGCAGGCTGTGCCCGCGCCGCACCGTCCGGCCCACGGCATGATCAACCTGCGCCGCATGCGGGTCGAGGACGTGGCGATTCCCAAGGCCGACATTGTGGCCGTGCCCGACACCATCGACCGCGAGGGGCTGGCCGAGGTGTTCCGCGAAAGCGGAATGACCCGCCTGCCGGTCTATTCCGGCACGCTCGACACCCCGGTCGGCATGGCGCACCTCAAGGATTTCGCCCTGAAGTACGGCTTCAACGGCCACGGTGAAGAGGACTTCGATCTGTCCGAGTTGGTCCGGCCGCTTGTCTTTGTCCCGCCCTCCATGCCGATCGGCGTCCTGCTCACCAAGATGCAGACCGAGCGGCGCCACATGGCGCTGGTGATCGACGAATACGGCGGCGTCGACGGGCTCGTGACCATCGAGGACCTCATCGAGCAGGTCATCGGCGAGATCGAGGACGAGCACGACATCGACGAGGGCCGCAACTTCACCCGCGAATCCTCGGGCAGCTACCTTGCCCTAGCCAAGACCCCGCTCGAGGAATTCGAGGCGGGGACCGGGCTCGCGCTCACGGATCACGACGAGATCGACGAGGAAGGCATCGATACGCTGGGCGGGCTGGTCTTCATGCTCGCCGGCCGGGTGCCCGCGCGCGGCGAGGTGGTGCCTCACCCCGGCGGCGTCGATTTCGAGGTGGTCGAGGCGGATCCCCGCCGCATCAAGCGGCTGCGCGTGCGGCCCTCGGCCGAGGCCCTGCAAGAGGCCGCGCCTGTCGTGGACCAGCCGCTTGGCGATGGACGTTCGGCCGCGCAGGGTGCCTGAGGCAAGACTGCCGCGACTGACCGGTCGGCGCGCCGGCGTGATGCGCCTGGCGGCGGCCCTGGCCTGCGGCCTTGTCATGGCGCTGGGGCAGCCCCCCTGGAACCTCTGGCCATTGGCCTTCGCCGGACTGGCCGGGGCATTGCTCCTGTGTCGGGACGCGCCGCGCGGGCGCGGCTTCTGGACCGGCTGGGCCGTCGGGCTTGGGTATTTCGGGCTCTCGCTGGGCTGGATCGTGGAACCCTTCCAGGTCGATGCTGCCGTGACCGGCTGGATGGCTCCCTTCGCGCTGATCGGCATGGCAGCCGGCATGGCCCTGTTCTGGGGGCTGCCCGCATGGCTTGCCTCACGCTCACGGGACGGTCGGCGCATGCTGGCGCTCGTGGCGCTATGGGGCGCGGCGGAAGTGCTGCGTGCCTTTGCCTTCACCGGCTTCCCCTGGGGCCTCGTCGGGTATCTCTGGGCGCCGACGGCGGCGGTGCAATGGGCCTCGGTGACAGGGCCCTACGGTCTCACGCTGGCGACGCTCGCCGCCGCCGGCGCCATGGCCTCGACGTTGCGGCCCGGGGCGCGTGGCCGCGTGGTCAAAGGCATCGCCGCGGGGCTGGGCCTCGCCGTGCTCATCGGGGGCGGCTGGGCGCTGACGCCGCCGCTTCAAGATCTGTCGGACCGTCCCGTCGTGCGCCTGGTCCAGCCCAACGCGCCGCAGCACGAGAAATGGGATCAGGCGATGATCCCCACCTTCTTCCGCCGGCAGGTCGAGTTCACGGGCGCGACGCCCCAGTCGCATGTGAACGAGCGCCCGGCGCTGGTGGTCTGGCCCGAAACCGCGCTGCCGATGCTGCTCGACAACGCGGGCGAGGCCCTGGCCATCGCCACCGAGGCGGCCGCGCCGGGAAACCTTGCCGTGGGGGTCCAGCGGCTCGAGGGACGTGCCTACTACAACTCGATGGCGCTGGTCGCCCCGGGGCCCGAAGTGCGCCAGGTCTACGACAAGCACCACCTCGTGCCCTTCGGCGAATACATGCCCTTTCCCGAGCTGTTCCTGCGCATCAACATCTCCGGTCTCGCGGCGCGGGCGGCGGGCGGCTACGCGGCGGGCCCGGGGCCGGAACTGGTGGACTTCGGTCCGCGCGTGGGCATGGGGCTGCCGCTCATCTGCTACGAGGCGGTCTTTCCGCGCGACACCCGGGCCGAGGAGCGGCCCGATTTCCTGCTGCAGATCACCAACGACGCCTGGTTCGGACGGTTCTCGGGCCCCTACCAGCACCTGATGCAGGCGCGCATGCGCGCGATCGAGCAGGGGCTGCCGCTGCTGCGGGCCGCCAATACCGGCGTCTCGGCGGTGATCGACGGGGCAGGGCGCGTTCTGAAGGCACTCCCGCTGGGGCAGGCGGGCTATCTCGACACCGCGCTGCCGGAGCCGCTTCGACCGACGATTTACGCCCGCACGGGCGATCTGCCTGTCTTTGCGGCACTTTTTCTGCTCGTTCTGATGGCCTTTGTGCCTTCCAGACGCGAATGTGATTGACCCCCCCGTCGCCGCGGCGTAGGTCAATCTCGTTCAATCCCCCGTCACAACGGCTTCCTGGCGTGACGGCAGGTATCCCAATGGAGCGCTACATGTCCCGACAGAACTATACCTTCACCTCGGAATCCGTTTCCGAGGGCCACCCCGACAAGGTCTGCGACCGGATTTCGGACGCAATCCTCGACGCCCTGCTTGCCGAGGATCCACTGGCGCGCGTCGCCTGCGAGACCTTCGCCACCACCAACCGCGTGGTGATCGGCGGCGAGATCGGCCTGACCGATCAAGCCAAGCTGTCGGAATACATGGCGGCCATCCCCGATATCACCCGTGCCTGCATCAAGGACATCGGCTACGAGCAGGACAAGTTCCACCACGAAACGGTGGAAATCACCAACCTCCTGCACGAACATCCGCGCACATCGCCCAGGGCGTGACCGGCGAGCGCGGCGACGAGGGGGCCGGCGACCAGGGCATCATGTTCGGCTACGCCACCAACGAGACGCCCGAGCTGATGCCGGCGCCGATCCTCTTCTCGCACGCCGTGCTCAAGCGGCTGGCCGAGGCCCGAAAGTCCGGCGAAGCGCCGACGCTCGGGCCGGACGCCAAGTCGCAGTTCTCGGTCCGCTACGAGAACGGCAAGCCGGTGGGCGTGACCTCGGTGGTGCTCTCGACGCAGCACACCGATCCGGGCCAGACCTCGGAGGACATCCGTGCCATCGTCGAGCCCTACATCAACGAGGTCCTGCCGGCCGGCTGGCTGAGCGACGAGACCGAGTGGTGGGTAAACCCCACCGGCACCTTCGTCATCGGCGGTCCCGACGGGGACGCGGGTCTGACCGGGCGCAAGATCATCGTCGACACCTACGGCGGTGCCGCACCGCACGGCGGCGGCGCCTTCTCGGGCAAGGACCCGACCAAGGTGGACCGTTCGGCGGCCTATGCCGCGCGCTACCTGGCCAAGAACATCGTGGCTGCCGGCCTGACCGAGCGCTGCACCGTGCAGCTCTCCTACGCCATCGGCGTGGCCAAGCCGCTGTCGATCTACGTCGACACCTTCGGCACCGGCGAGGTCGACCCGGCCGCGATCGAGGCCGCGATCCCCAAGGTCATGGACCTGACCCCGCGCGGCATCCGCACGCACCTGGACCTCAACAAGCCGATCTACGAGCGCACGGCGGCCTACGGTCACTTCGGCCGTGCGCCGGACGCGGACGGCGGGTTCTCGTGGGAGAAGACGGACCTCGCAGAGGCGCTGGCCAAGGCCATCTGAGGACGCGGATCCTCTTGAAAAGACCTGGGGCGCGGCCGGAGACGGCGGCGCCCTTTTCGCGTCCGGCTTGTATCTGGACCGGCTGTCGGACCGCGCTATCTCTGGGCGTATCGGGATGGACAGGGAGAGAGACCGATGATCCGACTTGGTGCCGTGGCGCTGGCCGCCGCGTGTCTCGCCAGTGCAGCGCAGGCTGAACTTCTGACGCAGGACCACCGTTACGAGGTCGATGGCAAGACCTTCGAGGGCTATGTCGCCACCAACACCGACGTCACGCCGAAGGGCACCGTGCTGATCGTGCACG
Source organism: Salipiger mucosus DSM 16094 (assembly GCF_000442255.1). Taxonomy (GTDB): domain Bacteria; phylum Pseudomonadota; class Alphaproteobacteria; order Rhodobacterales; family Rhodobacteraceae; genus Salipiger; species Salipiger mucosus. The sequence goes on from NZ_KE557278.1 coordinate 195,417, forward strand.
ACTGGGACGGCCTGACCGACTACGAGAAGCGCCGCGCCGAGATGCTGGCGGCGCTGGGCTACACCGTCTTTGCCATCGACGTTTACGGCGCCGACGAAAACCCGCAGAGCGTCGAGGAGAACCGGGCGCTCTCGGGTGCGCTCTATGGCGACCGCGAGACCTTTCGCGCGCGGCTGATGGGCTCCATCGCCGAGGCCGACAACATCCCCGGCGCGACCGAGGCCAAGGTGATGCAGGGCTACTGTTTCGGCGGGGCCGCGGTGCTGGAGGCAGCGCGCGCGGGCGCGGACCTGGATGGCTTCGTGAGCTTCCACGGCGGTCTTGGAACGCCGGAGGGGCAGGACTACAGCGCGACGACCGCGCCGGTCATGCTGTTCCACGGCTCGGCCGACCCGGTCTCGGGCATGGATGCCATGGCCGCGGCACTGTCGCAGATGCAGGAGGCGGGCGTCGAGCACGGCGCGCAGGTCTTTGGCGGGGCGCGGCACAGCTTCACGGTCTGGGGCTCGGACGACTACGATCTCGAGGCCGACCGCGGCGCCTGGGACGGCCTGCTGGACTTCCTTGGCGAGCGGCTCTGAGACGCGGGTCCCGGCCGCCTGACGCGCGGCCGGTGTTGCCCCCGGCGCCGGGCGGGGCTAAACGCCCTCGCCATGACAACGTCCAACAAGCATCCCGCTGCTCCCTGGCGCAACTTCTACGGCCGCATCAAGGGCAAGTCGCTGCGCCCCTCGCAGGAGGCCTACCTGCAGGAGGACCTCGACCGGCTCTCGCCCGGTCCGGTCGACTGGGAAGAGAACCCCGAGCGCGCGCCGCTGGATCTCGGGGCGCTCTTCGGCGAGCGCGAGGTCTGGCTGGAAGTGGGCTTCGGCGGCGGCGAGCACATGGTGCACCAGGCCGCGCGCAACCCGCAGGCCGGTATCCTGGGCTGCGAGCCCTACATCAATGGCGTGGCCATGCTGCTCGGCAAGATCCGCGAGGCGGGCGTCGACAACCTGTCGGTCTACCCCGGCGACGTGCGGAACCTCTTCGACGTGCTGCCGGACCAGTGCCTCGACCGGGCCTTCCTGCTCTACCCCGATCCCTGGCCCAAGAAGAAGCACCACAAGCGCCGCTTCGTGACTCCGGAGCACCTCGAGCCGCTGGCGCGAGCGATGAAGCCGGGCGCGATCTTCCGCGTGGCGACCGACATCCCCGACTACGTCCGCCAGACCATGGTGGAGGTTCCGAAGGCGGGATTCGATTGGCTGGCCGAGGGACCCGGCGACTGGCGTGCGCCCTGGGACGACTGGGTTTCGACGCGCTACGAGCAGAAGGCGCTGCGCGAGGGGCGGGTGCCGCACTACCTGACCTTCCGCCGGGGGTGAGGGCGGGCCGGGGAGGGCTCTGCCCTCTTCGCCTGCGGCGAATTCACCCGGGATATTTGCAGCCAGAAGATGCCCCCTCGAGGGCGCGATGGACGGGCGCGCCGGGCGCTGCTATCAGGCTGCGCGAGCGATAACGCGAGGGACATGATGTCGAGCCACGGTGAGCCCATTCCGATGAAATCCAGCCGATCCGGGCCGCTGCGCGGCACCGCCGAGGTGCCCGGCGACAAGTCGATCTCGCATCGTGCGCTGATCCTCGGGGCGCTCGCGGTGGGCGAGACCACGATCACCGGCCTGCTCGAGGGGCAGGACGTGCTGGATACCGCCGCGGCCATGCGGGCCTTCGGTGCCGAGGTCGAGAAGCGGGGCGAGACCTGGCACGTGCACGGCGTGGGCGTCGGCGGCTTTGCCGAGCCCGACCGGGTGATCGATTGCGGCAACTCGGGCACCGGCGTGCGGCTGATCATGGGGGCCATGGCCACCACGCCCATCGCCGCGACCTTTACCGGGGACGCGAGCCTGGCCAAGCGGCCCATGGCGCGGGTGACCGATCCGCTGGCGCTGTTCGGGGCACGCGCCTACGGGCGCAGCGGCGGGCGGCTGCCGATGACGATCCGCGGGGCCGAGGCACCGGTGCCGGTGCGCTATGCGACGCCCGTGCCCTCGGCGCAGGTGAAATCGGCGGTCCTGCTGGCTGGGCTCGGCGCGCCCGGCGAGACGGTGGTGATCGAGCGCGAGGCGACGCGGGATCACTCGGAACGCATGCTCGCGGGGTTCGGGGCGCAGGTCTCGACCGAGGTGACGGACGAGGGGCGTGTCATCACGCTTGTGGGCCAGCCCGAGCTGCGGCCGCAGAGCCTTGCAGTGCCGCGCGATCCCTCTTCGGCGGCCTTTCCGGTCTGCGCCGCGCTGATCACCGAGGGCTCGGACGTGCTGGTGCCCAACATCGGGCTCAACCCGACGCGGGCGGGCCTTTTCGAGACGCTGCGCGAGATGGGCGCGGACCTGACCTACGAAAACGAGCGCGAGGAGGGGGGCGAGCCCGCCGCCGACCTGCGTGCGCGGTTCTCTCCGAACATGCGCGGCATCGAGGTGCCGGCCGAGCGCGCGGCGAGCATGATCGACGAATACCCCGTGCTGTCGGTCGTCGCCGCCTGTGCCGAGGGCGCGACGCACATGCCCGGCGTGCGCGAGCTGCGCGTCAAGGAGAGCGACCGGATCGATGCCATGGCCACCGGGCTGCGCGCCTGCGGCGTGTCGGTCGAGGAGGGGCCCGACTGGTGGACCGTGCAGGGCCGCGGTCCCGGCGGCGTGCCGGGCGGGGCCATGGTGCAAAGCCACCTCGACCACCGCATCGCCATGTCGTTCCTGGTGCTGGGGCTTGCCGCGCGGGCGCCGGTGCAGGTGGATGACGGCGGGCCGATCGCGACCTCCTTCCCGATCTTCGAGCCGCTGATGGCCGGGCTCGGGGCCGAGATCGTGCGCGAGGCATGAGGCGGCGCGGCCTCGGCGGGCGGGGCGCAATGGTCTGCGGCCGCCGGGCTGCGAGGCTTCAAATCCTCGCGGGTCGCGCGTAAACCTCGGCAGGAACGGGACGAGCCGCAGGATCAGGCAGGAGCAGACATGGCCTTCACAATCGCGATCGACGGACCGGCGGCAGCGGGCAAGGGCACCATCAGCCAGGCCGTGGCGGCGCATTTCGACTTCGCGCATCTGGACACCGGTCTGCTTTACCGCGCGGTGGGCAAGCGCATGCTGGACGGGATGGGCCCGCTGGAGGCCGCGCAGACGCTGACCGCGAGCGATCTCGAGGCCGAGGGGCTGCGTACGCCCGACGTGGCGCAGGCGGCCTCTTACGTGGCGGCGATCCCCGAGGTGCGCGCGGCGCTGGTGGATTTCCAGCGCGCCTTTGCGCGGCGCGACGGTGGCGCGGTTCTGGACGGACGCGACATCGGGACGGTGATCTGCCCCGAGGCCGAGGCCAAGCTCTTTGTCACCGCGAGCGCCGAGGTTCGTGCCCGGCGCCGCTACGACGAGCTGGTGAAGGCCGGGGTGACGACCGACTATGAGACCGTGCTGAACCAGACGCACGAGCGTGATCACCGTGACAGCACCCGGCAGGATGCGCCCTTGCGCCCGGCCGATGATGCGGTGATCCTCGACACATCGAAACTGGACATCGAGGCCGCCATTTCCGCCGCAGTTGCGGCCGTGAACTCGATGCGCTGAGGCCGAGGGACAGGCGAGGGGGAGAGCACCGGATGAAGACGCGCGCGATGGGGCCCGGCGGGCCGCAGGTTTCCTGCATCGGGATCGGGGCCATGTCGTTCACCGATTTCTACGGACCGACGACCCGCGAGAACTCCTTTGCCGTGCTCGACGCGGCGGTCGAGGCCGGGGTGAGCCACATCGACACCTCGAACGTCTACGGCATGGGCGGCTCGGAGGAGACCATCGGCGCCTGGCTTTCCGCCAACCCCGGCGGGCGCGACCATTTCCACATCGCCACCAAGGGCGGCATCACCAAGGATGCCGAGGGCCGGCGCTGCTACGACAATTCGCTCGAGCATCTCGAGGCCGAGCTGGAGGGCTCGCTGCGGCGGATGGGCCTGGACTGCGTGGATCTCTACTACGTGCATCGCCGCGAACACGAGCGTCCCATCGAGGAGGTGACCGAGGCGCTGGCCTCGCTGGTCGCGAAGGGCAAGTGTCGCGCCATCGGCTTCTCCGAGATCGCCCCCTCCAGTCTCCGGCGTGCCCATGCGGTGCACCCGGTCGCGGCGGTGCAGTCGGAGTACTCGCTGGCGACCCGCGCGCCCGAGCTGGGGCTGGTACAGACCTGCGAGGATCTCGGCACGACCCTCGTGGCCTTCTCGCCCACGGGCCGCTCGCTCCTGACCGACAGCCCGATCGCGCCCGGGCGCGTGCCGGAGGTGGCGTTCCTCGCGGCGAACCCACGCTTCCAGCAGCCCGAGCTGGGCTACAACCTCGCGGCCACGGATCGCTTCCGCGCGCTGGCGGCCGAGATGGGCGTGCCTGCCGCAGGGCTGGCGATGGCATGGCTCCTGGCGCGCAGCGGGAGCACGATCCCGATCCCCGGCACCCGCTCGGTGGAGCATTTCCGCGAGCTGCTCGCGGGGGCGGAGATGACGCTGGGCGCAGACGACATGGCCCGCATCGAGGCGGTGCTGTCCGTCGGCTGGTGCCACGGCGACCGCTACACCGCCGCGCAGTGGGTCGGCCCGGAGCGCTACTGCTGAAGGCGGGCGCATGTCCCGGGCGGCGCGGCCCGGGTGCCGAGAGGCGCTTCACCCTTGCCACGGCGGGGCAAAACGCGTATATCCCCGCGCGTCAAGACAGGCACGAACGCCGCGGACAGGAGGACGAGCAGGGCCGGACCACCGGCCCTCTTTGTTTTGCGGCAGCCCGACCAGACCAACCCCAAGACCGGCGGAGACAACCGCCCGGCCAGAAAAGACCGATGAAAAGGAACATGGAGCCACATGGCTAACGCAACCATGGAGGAATTCGAGGCCCTCCTTAACGAAAGCCTCGAAATGGACACGCCCGACGAGGGCACTGTCGTCAAGGGCAAGGTCATCGCCGTCGAAGCGGGCCAGGCCATCATCGACGTCGGCTACAAGATGGAAGGCCGCGTCGATCTCAAGGAATTCGCGAATCCCGGTGAGCAGGCCGACATTTCGGTCGGCGACGAGGTCGAAGTCTACCTCCGCGCAGCCGAGAACGCCCGCGGTGAAGCCGTCATCTCGCGCGAGATGGCCCGCCGCGAAGCCGCATGGGACCGCCTCGAGAAGGCCTACGCTGACGATGCCCGCGTCGAAGGCGCGATCTTCGGCCGCGTCAAGGGCGGCTTCACCGTCGATCTCGGCGGCGCCGTGGCCTTCCTGCCCGGCAGCCAGGTCGATGTGCGCCCCGTGCGCGACGCCGGCCCGCTCATGGGTCTCAAGCAGCCGTTCCAGATCCTCAAGATGGACCGTCGCCGTGGCAACATCGTTGTCTCGCGTCGTGCGATTCTCGAGGAATCGCGTGCCGAGCAGCGTGCGGAAGTCATCGCCAACCTGTCCGAGGGCCAGACGGTCGAGGGCGTGGTCAAGAACATCACCGAGTACGGCGCATTCGTCGACCTCGGCGGCGTCGACGGCCTGCTGCACGTGACCGACATGGCGTGGCGCCGTGTGAACCACCCCTCCGAGATCCTGTCGATCGGCGAGACCGTCAAGGTCCAGGTCATCAAGATCAACAAGGAAACCCACCGCATCAGCCTGGGCATGAAGCAGCTGCAGGAAGATCCGTGGGACCTGGTGGGCGTGAAGTACCCGCTGAGCTCGGTCCACAAGGGTCGCGTCACCAACATCACCGACTACGGCGCCTTCGTGGAGCTGGAGCCGGGGGTCGAGGGCCTCGTTCACGTCTCGGAAATGTCCTGGACCAAGAAGAACGTGCACCCGGGCAAGATCGTGTCGACCTCGCAGGAAGTCGACGTCATGGTGCTCGAGATCGACCCGGCCAAGCGCCGCGTGTCGCTCGGCCTCAAGCAGACCATGCGCAACCCCTGGGAAGTCTTCAAGGAGACGCACCCCGAGGGCACCGAGGTCGAGGGCGAGGTCAAGAACATCACCGAGTTCGGCCTGTTCATCGGTCTCGACGGCGAGATCGACGGCATGGTGCACCTGTCGGACCTCAGCTGGGACCAGCGTGGCGAGGAAGCCATCCAGGAGTACCGCAAAGGCGACGTGGTCAAGGCCGTGGTCACCGAGGTGGACACCGAGAAGGAGCGCATCTCGCTCTCGATCAAGGCGCTTGGCGGCGACAAGTTCGCCGATGCGGTCGGCGGCGTGAAGCGCGGCTCGATCGTGACCGTCGAGGTCACCGCGATCGAGGATGGCGGCATCGAGGTGGAATACGAGGGCATGAAGTCCTTCATCCGCCGCTCCGACCTGTCGCGTGACCGTGCCGAGCAGCGCCCCGAGCGGTTCTCGGTCGGTGACAAGGTCGACGTCCGCGTCACCAACATCGACAGCCGGTCGCGCCGCCTGGGTCTCTCGATCAAGGCCCGCGAGATCGCCGAAGAGAAAGAGGCCGTGCAGCAGTATGGCTCCTCCGACTCGGGTGCATCGCTGGGCGACATCCTCGGCGCCGCGCTGAACCGCGACGACGAGTGATCGCCTGACGGCATCGACTGACTGATCGGACGGGCCCCGGGATTTCCCGGGGCCCTTTGCTTTGGTCCGGTGTCACGCCCCGCGGCGGTGCCTTTTCGCGGGGCAGGGGCGTCGAATCGGTCCCGGCCCGACGGTGCGTGCTGCGATGCGGCGCCGGCCCGCAAGCGCTGCCCTGCGAGCCGGCGGGCGGCGTCACAGGCGGCGACAGGTCGCCAAAGTGCTGCAATTCATGGGTTTTCGCGCGATCTCCCGGTTTCCGTTTTGCGCGACCGCGCGTATAGTCCTACCGAGGAGACGCGCGACACGACGGCTTCAGGGGGATTGTGGGGATGATCAGGTCTGAATTGATCCAGAAGATTGCGGATGAAAACCCGCATCTCTATCAAAGGGACGTCGAGAGGATCGTGAACACGATCTTCGAAGAGATCACCAATGCCATGGCCCGGGGCGACCGGGTCGAGTTGCGCGGCTTCGGCGCCTTCTCGGTCAAGAAGCGCGACGCGCGTCTGGGGCGGAACCCGCGGACGGGCGAAGCGGTTCAGGTCGATGAAAAGCACGTGCCCTTCTTCAAGACGGGCAAGTTGCTGCGCGATCGTCTGAACGGAAAATAATTCATGCGTTACATCCGCTATGTGTTCCTCGGCGTTCTCGCCGTCCTGCTGATCGCCGTGGCGCTGGCCAACCGCAACATGGTGACGTTGAGCCTGCTGCCGGAAGAGATGGCGGCGCTGCTGCAGTTCCAGTGGTCGGTTTCTGTGCCGCTCTTCATCGTGTTCTTCGGCGGCATTCTCGTCGGGCTGATGATCGGCTTCGTCTGGGAGTGGCTGCGCGAACACAAGCACCGCGCCGAGGCGCGCGCGCGCAAGGCCGAGGCACGGCGGCTCGAGCGCGAACTCAAGCGCACGCAGGCCGAGCGCGACAAGGACAAGGACGAGGTCCTGGCGATTCTCGACCAGAGCGCCTGATCCGGCCGGGGGCAGGGGCTCTGCCCCGTCACGCCTGCGGCGCGACTCCCCGGGATATTTGACGGCCAGAAGAAGCAGGGGGCCATGCCCGACGTGAGTGTCAAGATCTGCGGTCTGACGCGCGAAAGCGACGTCGCCGTCGTGGCGGCGGCGGGGGCGCGGTATTGCGGCTTCGTCTTCTTCGAGAAAAGCCCGCGTTGCGTGACGCTGCCGCAGGCGCGAACGATGGCCCTGGCGGCCCCGCCGGGGCTGGCCAAGGTGGCGCTGACCGTGAATGCCTCCGATGCCGAGCTTGACGAGATTGTCGAGACGGTGCCGCTGGACATGCTGCAGCTTCACGGCCGCGAGACGCCGGAGCGCGTGGCCGAGGTGCGGGCGCGCTACGGGCTGCCGGTGATGCGCGCCGTGGGCGTGGCAACCGAGGCCGACCTGCCGGCGCTGAGCGAGTTCGGGCGCGTTGCCGACCAGCTCCTCGTGGATGCCAAGCCCGCGCCGGGCGCTGATCTGCCCGGCGGCAACGGGCTGGCCTTCGACTGGCGGCTCATCGCGGGGCGGCGCTGGCCCTGTCCCTGGATGCTGGCAGGCGGGCTCACGCCCCAGAACGTCGCCCGGGCGATCGAGATGACGGGCGCGCGGCAGGTCGACGTGTCGTCCGGGGTCGAGGAGGCGCCGGGCCGCAAGGACCCTGGCCGAATCGAGGCCTTCGTGAAGGCTGCGTCGCAGAGCGTCCCGGCAGTGCCGCGGCTCTGAGGCATTCACGACATCGTGTCATGCAAAAGAAAAGGGCCACCCCGTGGGGTGACCCTTGCATCACGTTGACACGCAGACGCGTTTCAGCCCTGGCGGGCCTTGAAACGACGCTGGGTCTTGTTGATGACGTAAACGCGGCCCTTGCGGCGCACAACGCGGCAGTCGCGATGGCGCTTCTTGAGCGAGCGGAGCGAGTTTGCGACCTTCATTCCGGTCTCTCCTCTTGTCGCGGCGCGCGAGCGCCAGGCGTTGCAGTGTCCCGGGGCCGAGGCCGCGGGGGTGAATTCATGGTGGGCGGTACTGGGATCGAACCAGTGGCCCCTACGATGTCAACGTAGTGCTCTACCGCTGAGCTAACCGCCCGTGATACCTGCACGTTCCGTGGCCCCGAAAGAAAACGGGGCGCGGGAGATCCGCGCCGGTAGCGGGCTCTATAAATAGAGTCGGAGGCGGGATCAAGGGCTTTTGGCAAGGGATTGTTTCGGTCTATTATCTTTTCCAAAGGAGCGCGGATGCCCAAAGTCGCCTACCACCTCGATCTGCCGGATGCGGCCACGTCCTGCGTGGTCTTCGCCTCGCCGCATTCGGGGCGCGACTACCCATGGAGCTTCCTGCGCAACACGGTTCTGGACGAACATTCCATCCGTTCGTCCGAGGATGCCTACGTGGATCGCCTGTTTGATTGCGCGCCGCAGTTCGGCGCGCCTTTTCTGCGGGCCGGGGCGCCACGGGCCTTTATCGACGTAAATCGCGCGGCCGACGAGCTGGACCCGGCGCTGATCGAGGGCGTGCGGCGCAGCGGGCACAATCCGCGAGTCGCGAGCGGGCTGGGCGTGGTGCCGCGCGTGGTCGCGAACGGGCGGGCGATCTACCGCGGCAAACTGCCGCTGTCCGAGGCCGAGCGGCGAATCGCGCGCTACTGGACGCCCTACCACGCCCGCCTGCGCGATCTGCTCGACCGTGCGCATGACGCATTCGGCGAGGCGATCCTGATCGATTGCCATTCCATGCCGCACGAGGCCGTGGCGAGCGCCGCCCGCAGCACCGGGGCGCGGCCCGAGATCGTGATCGGCGACCGTTTCGGCGCGTCCGCCGGCGGAGAGATCGTCGACCGGGTCGAGGCTGCCTTTCAAGCGGCGGGGCTCGTCGTGGCGCGGAACACGCCCTTCGCGGGCGCCTACATCACGCAGCACTACGGCCGCCCGGCACGGTGCCGTCACGCCATCCAGATCGAGATCGACCGCGGGATCTACATGGATGAGGCGCGCATTCGGCCCAACGCGAATTTCCATACCTTCCGGCGCACCCTGCGCAGCGTGGTGTCCTCGATCGCGGCGATCGGCAACCGCGAGCAGCGCCTCGCGGCGGAGTGAGGCCGCAGGGCCGGGCGCACGTTCCGTCGACGGACCTGCAAGTCTGTTCGGACGGAGCCGGTCGTGCGACCTCAGGCGAAAAGCGCGTCCAGCGCAGCGTCCAGCGGACCGGGTGCGTCGATACGCAGCCGCACGGGCAGGGTCAGGACTTTCTGGCGGAAGTCCGGGGGCAGGCGCACCGCGTCCTTCTCAGTGGTCACCAGTTGCGCGCCCAGCCGCGCCGCGTCCGTTTCGAGCCGCGTGAGCAGTGCCGGCGCGAGGTTCTGGTGATCGTCCAGCGGCTCGCCGTGGCGAAGCTCGGCGCCAAGGCCGCGCAGCGTGGCGAAGAATTTCTCCGGGTGACCGATGCCGGCAAAGGCCAGCACCGGCAGATCCTGCCAGTCCATGCCGGTTTGCAGGGGCTCCAGTACGCCGGTCAGATCTGGCACCTGCACCGCGTCCGACCAGAGCGCCTGGAAGCGGTGCTGCGCTTCGGGCGGGCCGATCGAGAGCAACAGGTCGGCCCGGGCAAGACCTGCGCTCACGGGCTCGCGTAGCGGCCCTGCGGGCAGGCAGCGCCCGTTGCCGAACCCCTTGCCGGCGTCCACCACGACCAGGGACAGGTCCTTTTCCAGTGCCGGGTTCTGGAAACCGTCATCCAGCAGGATCGCCTCGGCGCCCGCCTCCACTGCGGCTCGGGCGCCGGCGGCGCGGTCGCGGGCCACCCACACGGGCGTAAAGGCTGCCAGCAGCAGTGGCTCGTCGCCCACCTCGGCGGCAGTATGTCCGCGCGGATCGACCTGCACCGGGCCGCGCAGTTGTCCGCCGTAGCCGCGCGAGACGACGTGAACGGACACGCCGCGGGCGGTCAGGCGCTCGATCAGGGCGATCACCGTCGGCGTCTTGCCCGTGCCGCCCGCGTTGAGATTGCCGACGCAGATCACCGGGACCGGAAGTCGCGCACCCGCGCGGGCCACGCGTCGCGCCGTGGCGCGCGCCGTGAGCCGGCCCAGCGGCGCCAGCAGGCGGGCGCGCCAGTCGGGCCGGTCGGGCGGCGTGTCCCAGAAGCGCGGCGCGCGCATCAGGCGGCCTCGTCTGGGGCGTCGATCCGCTCGAAGGCCAGCTCGATCACCTCGTCGGCCAGCGCAGCCCCCTGGCTGACCACGTCCCAGCCGGCATGGGCCATGACCGCCGCCTGGTCCGGTGCCACGAGCTGCGAGACCGCTGTGCCCAGCGAATCGAAATCGCGCACGATCCGTGCGGCGCCGGCCTCGACCAGTTGCGAGTAGGCGGCGAGGTGGCGTCCGACGTTGGGGCCGTAGAGCAGCGCGGTGCCATGCGCGGCGGCTTCCATAGGATTCTCGCCGCCGTGTCCGGGGACCAGCGAGCCGCCGAGAAAGGCGATGGGCGAGAGGCGGTACCAGAGCCCGAGGTCGGTCGAATCCTCGGCCAGCAGGATCTGCGTGGTCTCGTCGGGCGTCTCGCCCGCTTCCCAGCGGCACAGCCGCAGCCCGCTGTCGGCGGCGGCGCGTTCGGCGGCCTCGGCCTCGGCCCGGTCGGCTGGGGAGATGATCAGCAACAGGCGATGGGCCAGCCGCACCGCGCGGCGATGTGCGCGGACGATGTCCTCGGCCTCGGCTCCGCGAAGGCGGGCGGCGAGCCAGATCGGGCGCCCGGTCAGCGCCGAGGCCATGTCTTCGTGCAGGCTGTCGGAGCACTCGAGCGGCGGCTCGGTTGCCGTGAGCGGACCCGCGGGGATCAGGCGCTGGTCCGGAAGCCCGAGGCGCCGCAGCTGGCGCTGTGCGGCCCGGTTCCGGGTGAAGGCGCGGTGAAAGAGGGCAAGCGTGGCCGGCGCGACATCCGGCATCCAGCCGGGCGCGGGCGTCGTCCAGGGCGCGTCGGAGGCACCCAGCAGTATCAGCCGCGTGCCGCTGTCATGCAGCTTGTGCAGCAGGGCAGGGCGCAGCGCCGTGCCGGTCCAGAGGCCGACCTCCGGGCGCCAGTGCGCGGCGAAGGCCTCGGTCTCGGCCGCGGTCTCGGCGGGCAGGTCGGCCGCGATGACGTCCTCGTCGTCCTCGGCCGGCACGCAGGTCTCGCAGCAGGCCCCGGTGGCGAGGATGGTGATCTCGCTGCGTTGGGCGCGCATCCGCGTGGCGATGGCGGCCAGCGCCCGGGCGTCGGTGGCATCGGCGGCATGCAGCCAGACCAGCGGGCCGCGCGGGCGCGGGGGCGGTGCGGGTAGAGGCCGGGATGACCGGCTGCGGCCCAGCGCGAGATAGGCCGAGAGGGAGAAGGGCCGTCGCGCCAAGGCGGTCAGCCGAGTTCCTCGGTCGGCGAGGCTTCGGCCTCCTCGTCGCGCAGGCGGTGGATATGGGCGATGAAGTAGCGCATGTGCGCGTTGTCCACCGTGCGCTGCGCCTCGGCCTTCCAGGCGTCGTGCGCACTCTGGTAGTCGGGGAACATGCCCACGATGTGGATGTCGTCGACGTTCTTGAATTCGGTCCGTTCGGGGGTGACGAGCTCGCCGCCGAAGACGAGGTGAAGGCGTTGGGTCATTGCCGGCTCCTTTCACGCGCTTGTGTGCCGCAAACTACGGGCTGGACGGGGCGCGTCAAGCCACGCGCGATGGCTGCCCCGGGCGCCGGGCGCTTTCCAAAAACGCGTGCAAATCCTCTAAAGGAGATTTGGTTACCGTCCTCAGGTCTCGTGCGCCAGCCGGTCGATGATTTCCTCGTGCAGTGCCGGACCCGCCGCGATCATGCCGGCATGGCGCGGCATCGGTGCGTTGAACCGGATCGGCTGGCCCGCGCGGTCGGTCGCGAGACCGCCCGCCTCGGCCACGATCAGCGCTCCCGCGGCGATGTCCCACTCCCACGAGGGGCGGAGCGTGAGCATGGCATCATAGCGCCCCTCGGCCACCAGCCCCATGCGGTAGGCGATCGAGGGCCGGTGGCTGCGCTTCAACGCGGGGACCTCGCCGCGCCAGTGCTCGGGCGCCAGCGCGGGCCGGGTGGCCAGCACCTTGGCGGTCTCCAGCGCGCCGCCCGGCGTGACCGAGATGGGCGCGCCCTCGAGCCGGGCACCGTGGCCGGCCGCCGCGGTGTAGAGCTTGCCGCGCATCGGCAAGAAGATCACTGCCGCCGTCACCTCGCCGCCGCGCGCCACGGCCAGCGAATGCGCCCAGGTGTCCTCGCCCTCGATGAAACTGCGGGTGCCGTCGATGGGATCGACGATGAAGACATGCTCGGCCTCGAGCCGTGCCGCGTCGTCGGCGCTTTCCTCGCTCAGCCAGCCGTAGTCGGGCCGCGCCCCGCGCAGGATCTCCGACAGCACGGCGTCCACGGCCATGTCGGCATCGGTCACCGGGCTGCCGTCCGCTGCCTTGTGGCGGATGTTCAGGGCGCCGCCGATGTAGGTGGTCGCGACCTCGGCCGCCGCCTGCGCGGCCTCTTCGAGCAGGGCGAGATCACGTTCCGGCAAGCGTGAGCCCCTCGATGCGCAGCGACGGCACGATGCGGCTCAGCCAGGGTCGCGCGTCGTTGGCCGGTGTCATGCCAAGCAGCATGTCGCGCAGGTTGCCCGCGAGCGTCACGCCCGAGACCGGCCCGGTGATCTCGCCGTTCTCGACCCAGAGCCCGGCCGCGCCGCGCGAGTAGTCGCCGGTGTTGGGGTTGATGGTCGAGCCGATCATCGAGGTCACGATCAGACCGGTGCCCATCTCGGCGGCCAGCGCGTCGCGGCTCTGCGTGCCCTGCGTCAGCTCGAGGTTCCAGGCGCGCGGCGATGGCCCGGACGAAGGCCCGCGCGCGGCGTTCCCGGTCGGCTCCATGCCCAGCTTGCGCGCATTGGCGAGGTCGAGGGTAAAGCCCTTCAGCACGCCGTTCTCGACCACCGCGCGGCGCCGCGTCGGCAGGCCCTCGGCGTCGAAGGGGCGCGAGGCGGGCGCGCGCGCCCGGTGCGGATCCTCGATCAGCGACAGGCCCTCGGGCAGCACCTGCTCTCCCATCGCGTCGCGGAGCCAGGATGCACCACGCGCCACGGCCCCGCCGCTCGCGGCCGCCACGAGATGCCCGATCAGCGAGGCGGCGACGCGCTCGTCGAAGATCACCGGGTAGGCGCCGGTGCGCGGGCGGCTCGGGTTCAGCCGTCCCAGCGCCCGTTGGGCGGCAGTGCGGCCGATTTCCTCGGCGCTCCTCAGATCGGACTGGAAGACGCGGCTGTCGCCGTCGTGATCGCGCTCCATGCCCAGTCCTTCGCCGGCGATGGCCACACAGGAGCGCCCGCGCGAGGTGCGCGCGTAGCCGCCCGAAAAGCCGTTGCTCGCCGAAAGATGCACCCGCTGAGCGCTGTAGCCGGCCGAGGCGGACTGCACCTGAGCGATGCCCTCGACCGCGAGCGCGGCCGCCTCGGCGGCGCGGGCATCGTCTTCCAGCGCGGCCGGCGCCGGTTCGGGCGCGGGATCGGCCATCTCGAGCGCCGCCGCATCCCAGTCGCGCGCGAGCTGCGCGGGGGCCGCGAGCCCGGCCCAGGGGTCCTCGGGCGCTTCGCGGGCCATGGCCACGGCCCGCTCCGCCATCGCGCTGATCGTCTCCGCCTTGGTGTCCGAAGCCGAGACAACCGCGCTGCGCTGCCCCACGAAGACCCGCAGGCCGATGTCGGTGCCCTCGGCCCGCTCGGCCTGTTCCAGCGCTCCCCCGCGCACGTCGATCGAAAGCGAGGTGCCGTCCATCGCGATGGCATCGGCGCTGTCCGCGCCTGCCTTTGCGGCGGCGTCCAGCAGGGCATGGGTCAGGGTTTCGGGCGTCTGGGCCATGTCGTCTCCGGTTGCGGCGATGTCAGGGAGGTAGGCCGTGCCGCGTCGCGGCGCAAGGCCGGGGGCTCAGCCGGCGGGTTCGACGACGCCGACCATGGGTCCCAGGTCGCGCCCGAAATCCGACCGGTTGATCCCGGGCGCATGCACGCGCGAGACGTTGCCGTCGAAGAACAGCGCATCGGGCAGGCCAAGCCCGTCGCGGAAGAGCCGGGCGAACTCGTGGAAGTTGACCGCGCTTTCCGAGATCGCGAAGACCGCCGTCGTCCCGTCCGCCGAGGTGCCCACGCCGTTGCGAACATAGCGCGAGTCGCTGTCGGCCAGGAACCTCGGGTGCAGCTCGCCATCGATGACCAGCATCGGCCCGGACTGCGTGGCAAAGGCGCAGTCCGGCCGGTCGCGGATGAAATCCCGCGTCTCGATCACGTCGGCGCGCCCCTCGCGGATGCACAGCAGCCCGTTCGGGAGCAGCCCGAAATTCCCGGGCCCGGGGTTCGAGACCACGCCCATGACCTCGTTGCCCTGCTCGACGTAGTAGCCCACCGGCGCGCGGTCGGCGTGGTACATGCCGGCGTTCATGGCGAAGGCCAGCTGCTCGCCGGTTTCCCGCAGCGCCGCGTCGAGCGTGGCGAACTGGCCCCAGGGAGTGCCATCGCTGTCGTAGAGGAAGGTGCGCAGGTCCTCCTGCGCGGCATCCACGGTGCAGAGCGTGTAGCGCGTGCCGTCGAACTCCCGTGCCTCGCAGGTGACGGCCCCGGCGGCGTCGGCGCCGAAGGTCAGGCCGACCGCGGCCAGCGCGACGAGGCGGCGCATCGCCTCAGTCCTCGACGTCGCGGCGCACCGCATCCTGGGAGAACAGCCGCCGCGTCTCGTCGAGCCGGTCGAAGGTCTCGTCGAGGCGGAAGCGCAGCTCGGGCGCGAACTTCAGCGTCAGTTCCTTCGAGACCGCGCGCCGCAGCTCGCTGCGGTTGCGATCGAGCAGCTCGAACATGTCGCCCTCGTGCTTGCCACCCAGCGGCACGACGTAGGCGGTCGCGACCTTGAGATCGGGCGAGACGCGCACCTCGCCGACGGTGATCGACAGGCGGTTCAGCTCCGGGTCATGGATGTCGCCCCGCAACAGCACGTCCGAAAGCGTGCGGCGGATGAGTTCGCCCACGCGAAGCTGACGCTGGCTCGGCCCCGGGCCGTCGGTGAATCTGTTCTTGCCCATGCCGCAGACTTAAGGCCTGTGCGCCCCTTTGCCAAGCGGCGCGCCGCGCGCTAAGCAGGCTCCGACACAAAGCAGGAGAGCGCAATGACCGAGAGGCCCGGAGTGGTGGTCACGGGGGTGTCGGGCCGCATGGGCCGGATGCTCGCGGGCGAGGTGATGAAAAGCGACCGCCTCGAACTGGTCGGCGCGCTCGAACGCGCGGGCCACGACTGGATCGGCCAGGACCTCGGCACGGCCATGGGTGGCGCGGAACTGGGCCTGACGGTCGAGGACGACGCGCTCGAGGCCTTTGCCCGCGCCCAGGCGGTGATCGACTTCACGGCGCCCGCCGCCACCGTCGAATTCGCCGATCTCGCCGCCCAGGCCCGGGCGGTCCACGTCATCGGCACGACCGGCCTCTCCGAGGAGGACCTGCACCGCATCCACGTCGCCGCGCGCCACGCGGTGATCGTGCGCGCCGGCAACATGAGCCTCGGCGTGAACCTGCTCACCCAGGTCACGCGGCAGGTCGCGGCGGCGCTCGATGCCGACTGGGACATCGAGATCATCGAATCACACCACAACCAGAAGGTCGACGCACCCTCGGGCACCGCGCTCATGCTGGGCGAGGCCGCCGCCGAGGGACGCGGCGTCAAGCTCGACGAGGTCTCCGACCGCGGCCGCGACGGCATCACCGGCAAGCGCGAGCCTGGCCACATCGGCTTTCACGCCATCCGCGGCGGCGACATCGTGGGCGAACACGAGGTGCTCTTCGCCACGGCGGGCGAGCGGATCAAGATCAGCCATATCGCCTCCGACCGCGCACTCTTTGCCAGGGGTGCGCTGAAGGCCGCGCTCTGGGGGCAGGACCAGCGCCCGGGCGAATACGACATGCTCGACGTCCTCGGCCTCAAGGACTGACCGCCCCGCAGCATCTTCTGGCCGCAAATATCCCGGGAGAGTCGCGGCCTGCCGCGACCGGGGGCAGCGCCCCCGCCGGTCCGGGCGACGCCCGGACCGCAACTTTCTCAAGAGAACATTCTCGCGCCGCCGATCAGAAATCGATGGCGAGGCCCTTTTTCTCCCAGTCGCCGTAGCGCGCCGGGTCGAGGCCGTCGCGGCCGCCCAGTTCCACGGGCCGCGCCGCCTCGGCCGCCTCCATTGCCTTGCGCCGCTCGGCCGCCTCGGCAAGGGCGCGCTGCGCGGCGGGGGGAAGCTCTTTGTCGGTGTCGCTCATGTGCGGTTCCTTCCTCGCGTGCCCCTTGATATACGCCCGCGCATCCCGCCCTCAACCCCCGGAGACCGCCATGCCACAGCCCACCACCGCCCGCGCGCAGGCCGTGGCCCTTCTCGGGCAGGTCCTGGGGCAGGGACGGCTGATGTCCGAGGCCATGACCGGCCCCGCCTGGGAGCGCCTCGCGCCGCCCGACCGGGCCGCCGCGCAGCGGCTCGCGACCGAGGTGCTGCGCAACCTCGACCGCTGCGACCGCGTGCTGCGGCCGCACCTGCGCAAGGCGCCGCCGGCACTGGTGCGCAACGTGCTTCGGCTGGGCACATGGGAACTCTGCACCGGCGGCGCGGCGCATGGAGTCGTGAACGAGTGCGTCCAGATCGTTTCCGCCGACCGCCGCGCCAACAGCATGAAGGGCCTCGTCAATGCCGTTTTGCGCCGCGTGGCCGAGGAGGGGCCCGCGCAATGGGCCAAGCTGCGCGTGCCGCGCCTGCCGCGCTGGCTGCGCGACCCGCTGTCGGCCGCCTGGGGGCGCGAGGCCGTCACCGCCATGGAGGCCGCGCATCTCGCGGGAGCACCGCTCGACCTGACGGCGCGCAGCGATCCTCAGGCGCTCGCCGCACGGCTCGAGGGCGAGCTTTTGCCCACGGGCTCGGTCCGGCTGCAGGAGGCAGGACAGGTCTCGGCCCTGCCGGGCTATGCCGAGGGCGACTGGTGGGTGCAGGACGCCGCCGCCGCGATGCCGGCGCGGCTGCTTGGCGAGGTGACGGGCCTGCGCGTGCTCGACCTCTGCGCCGCTCCGGGCGGCAAGACGCTGCAGCTTGCCGCCGCGGGCGCCAGGGTCACCGCGCTCGACATCTCCGATGCGCGCCTCGCGCGGCTGCGGCAGAACCTCGAGCGCACGGGGCTCTCGGCAGAGATCGTGACCGGCGACGCGCTGGAGCATACCGGCAACTACGACGTGATCCTGCTCGACGCGCCCTGTTCCGCCACCGGCACGATCCGCCGTCACCCCGACCTGCCGCACGCCCGGCAGGGCGAGGGCATCTCGGAACTCATCGAGCTTCAGGCGGCCATGATCGATCACGCCCTCGGTCTGCTCGCCCCCGGCGGGAGGCTCGTCTTCTGCACCTGCTCGCTCATTCCCGACGAGGGCGAGTGCCAGGTCGAGGAGGCGCTGGCGCGTCACCCGGGCCTCGCGGTGCAACAGCCCGGGGCGGACTGGATCGAGCCCCACTGGCGCAGCGAGGAGGGCGGCTTGCGCCTGCGGCCCGATTTCTGGGCGGAGCGCGGCGGAATGGACGGGTTTTACATGGCCGTGCTCGTCAAACCGGCCTGAGACACGCCGCGCCCGGCATTCCAAGGTGACTCGGGCCCGCACGCGCGGTATCGTGCCGCAAAGGCTTTACAACGCGCCGGATGCGAACCGGGCGAGAGGCAGAGCGGATGTCGGAACGGGTCACATGGCCGGCCGCGGCGACGCGGTGTCTCAATCGCGTGCACGCGCGGCTGGCGGCGCGCGCGCGTCCCGTCACCGCCTTCGTCTCGCAGCCCGAACCTCGCTCGACCGGCTCGGTCGCGCGGGGGCGCCAGCTTTGCGCCGGTAACCTCATGTTCGCCGGGCATCTCGTCGAGGCGCCCGATGTCATGATCTGGGACATCGACCCGCCCTCGGCCACATGGGAGGCCGAGATCCACGGCTTCGGCTGGCTCGACGACCTCGCCGCCGTGGGGGATGCCCCGGCGCGCGCCCTGGCGCAGCGCTGGCTCTGGGGTTGGATCGAGCGACACGGCGCCGGTCGCGGCCGCGGCTGGGTGCCCGAACTGGCCGGACGCCGCCTGATCCGCTGGATTCATCACGCCATTTTCCTGCTGCGCGGTATCGACCGCGACCGCTCGGATGCCTTCTACCGCGCGCTCGGCGCGCAGACGCTGTTCCTCGCGCGCCGCGGCGCGGCGGCCCCGCCCGGCTTGCCGCGCTTCGAGGCCCTGACCGGGCTCATCTACGCCAGCCTCTCGCTGCAGGGCATGGAGCGCCTGACCGCCCCTGGCGAAGGCGCGCTCGAGGCGGAGTGCACCCGGCAGGTAGACGCGCAGGGCGGCATCCCGACGCGCAACCCCGAGGAACTGCTCGAGGTCTTCACTCTGCTGACCTGGACTGCCGCCGCGCTCGAAGAGGCGGGGCACGAGTGCGGCCCGGAACTGCAGAAGGCCATGGCGCGCATCGCCCCGACGCTGCGCCGCCTGCGTCACGCCGACGGCGCGCTCGCGCGGTTCCAGGGCGGCGGGCGCGGGCTCGAGGGGCGGCTCGACCAGGCACTTGCCGTCGCCGGCGTGAAGCGGCGCCCCTCCGAGGGGCTCGCCATGGGCTATGCCAGGCTGGCCGCCGGGCGCACGACCGTCCTGATCGACGCCGCTTCGCCGCCGGAGGGGCGGGCCTCGATCGATGCCCATGCCTCCACGCTCGCCTTCGAACTGACCTCGGGCCGGCGCCCGCTGATCGTGAGTTGCGGCTCGGGCGCCACCTTCGGCGAGGACTGGCGCCGCGCGGGTCGCGCCACGCCCAGTCATTCGACGCTCTGCCTCGACGGCTACTCCAGCGCCCGTCTCGGCCCGCCGACCTGGATCGGCGGCGTGGAGCACGAACTGCTCGAGGATCTGCCGCACAGGGTGCCGGTGGAACTGACGACCACCGCGACCGGCCAGCGCTTCGAGGGCGGGCACGACGGGTTCGTGTCGACCCACGGGCTGACCCATGCCCGCACGCTGGAACTGGCGCAGGACGGGCGTGGCCTCTCGGGCGAGGACGTGCTCGTCACGCTGACCGAGGCCGACAAGCGGCTCTTCGACCGGCGGCTGGATTCGGTCCGTCTTTCGGGGCTGCCCTGGCAGATCCGCTTCCACCTGCACCCCGAGGTCGAGGCCGAGATCGACATGGGCGGGTCGGCGGTGTCGCTGTCGCTGCGATCGGGCGAGGTCTGGGTCTTCCGCTGCGATGCGGAGCCCGACCTGACGGTCGAGCCCTCGGTCTACCTCGAAAAGGGACGGCTGCGGCCACGCGCCGCCAAACAGGTCGTTTTATCCGGTCGCGCGATGGAGTATGCGACGCGCATCCGCTGGAGCCTGGCCAAGGCGCAGGACACCGCCGTCGCGGTGCGAGACGTCGAGCCGGCCGAGGTAGAACTGACCGATTGAACCATCCGGGACCCGAACCTCATGTCTGACCTGCACCCCGTCCGCCGCGCCCTGCTTTCCGTATCCGACAAGACCGGCCTGATCGAGCTGGGCGAGGCGCTGGCCGCGCGCGGTGTCGATCTGCTCTCGACCGGCGGCTC
Organism: Salipiger mucosus DSM 16094; assembly: GCF_000442255.1. Classification (GTDB taxonomy): domain Bacteria; phylum Pseudomonadota; class Alphaproteobacteria; order Rhodobacterales; family Rhodobacteraceae; genus Salipiger; species Salipiger mucosus. The sequence goes on from NZ_KE557278.1 coordinate 215,602, forward strand.
CGCCAAGGCGCTGCGCGAGGCGGGCCTGACCGTGCGCGACGTGGCCGAGGTGACTGAATTCCCCGAGATGATGGACGGCCGGGTCAAGACGCTGCACCCGCGCATCCACGGCGGCCTTCTGGCGCTGCGTGACGCGCCCGAGCACACCGCCGCGATGGAGACCCACGGCATCCCCGGCATCGACCTGCTGGTCGTGAACCTCTACCCCTTCGAGGAAACCGTCGCCAAGGGCGCCGACTACGACACCTGCATCGAGAACATCGACATCGGCGGTCCGGCCATGATCCGCGCCGCCGCAAAGAACCACGGCTTCGTGAGCGTCGTGACCGACGTGGCCGACTACCCGGCGCTTCTGTCCGAACTCGAGGCGAACGACGGCGCCACCACCTATGCCTTCCGCCAGAAGCTGGCGCAGGTGGCCTATGCCCGCACCGGCGCCTACGACGCCGCCGTCTCGACCTGGATGGCCGGCGCGCTGGGCGACAATACCCCCCGCCGCCGGGTCTTTGCCGGCACCCTCGCGCAGGACCTGCGCTACGGCGAGAACCCGCACCAGGCCGCCGCCTTCTACCGCGACGGCTCGGGCCGGCCCGGGGTCGCCACGGCGACCCAGCACCAGGGCAAGGAACTCAGCTACAACAACATCAACGACACCGACGCCGCCTTCGAGCTGGTCTCGGAATTCCTGCCCGGCGACGGCCCGGCCTGCGCCATCATCAAGCACGCCAATCCCTGCGGCGTGGCCAAGGGCTCGACGCTGACCGAGGCCTACCGCAAGGCCTTCGACTGCGACCGCACCTCGGCCTTCGGCGGCATCGTGGCGCTGAACATGAAGCTCGACGTCGAGACCGCGCAGGCGATCTCGGAGATCTTCACCGAGGTCGTCATCGCGCCGGGCGCCGACGATGCCGCGCGTGAGGTCTTCGCCAGGAAGAAGAACCTGCGCCTGCTGACCACCGACGGGCTCGCCAATGCCGCCGAGCCGGGCGTGGCTTTCCGGCAGGTCTCGGGCGGGATCCTCGTGCAGGACAAGGACAACGGCCGCATCACGGCCGATGACCTCAAGGTCGTGACCAAGCGCCAGCCGACCGAGGCCGAGATCGCCGACCTGCTCTTCGCCTGGACGGTGGCCAAGCACGTCAAGTCGAACGCCATCGTCTACGTCAAGGACGGCGCGACCGTCGGCGTCGGCGCCGGCCAGATGAGCCGCGTCGATTCGGCGATGATCGCCGCGAAGAAGTCCGAGCGCATGGCCGAGGCGCTGGGCCTCGACGCGCCGCTCACCAAGGGATCGGCGGTGGCTTCCGACGCCTTCTTCCCCTTCCCGGACGGGCTGATGGAGGCCGCGGCGGCCGGCGCCACCACCGTGATCCAGCCCGGTGGCTCGATGCGCGACAACGAGGTCATCGCGGCCGCCGACGAGGCCGGGCTTGCCATGGTCTTCACCGGAATGCGCCACTTCCGCCACTGAACCGAAAGGGGGCGCCATGCGCCTGTGTCACGCACTGGCCGGACTTCTGATCGCAGCCCTCGGCGCCACCGGCGCCGGGGCGCAGACGGCCGAGGAGGTGCTGGAGCGGCTGCTGACCGAGGGCGCGGACGCGGTGACCTTCTCCCAGCAGTTCCGCGACCAGGTCTCGGTCGAGACGGTGCAGCGTGTGCTCGACCGCTTCCGCGACGACTACGGCGAGATGCGTGCCCTGCGCTTCGAAGAGGAGTCGGGCGCGGTGATCTACGACGGGCACCGCCTGCCGGTCTCCTTCGCGCTGAACGACGCGGGCGAGGTGGCGCTGCTGCGCTTCGATCCGGCGGAACGCATCGTCGGCGACCTCGCCGAGGCGGTCGTGGCCTTCCACGAGCTCGGCGCCGATGTCGCCTGGCTCGCCACTCGCGAGGGCGAGGTGCTGAGCGCGCAGGATGCCGATGCGCCCCTCGCGGTCGGATCGGCCTACAAGCTGGGCGTGCTCTCGGTGCTCGTGGCGGACATCGAGGAGGGAGCGCGCGACTGGGCCGATGTCGTGCGCATCGCGGATGCCGACCGCTCGCTGCCCTCGGGGCGGATGCAGGACTTCCCGGCTGATGCGCCGGTGACCCTGCACACGGCCGCGCTGGCGATGATCGCCGAAAGCGACAACACCGGCGCCGACCTGCTCACTCGCGTGCTGGGCCGCGACCGGGTGGCGGAGCGACTGGGCATTGCGGCGGAGGATTTCCTGACCACGCGGGAGTTCTTCGGCCTGAAGGCCGACGCCGACCTGCGCGCCCGCTGGCGCGAGGCCGAGGCGGCGGAGCGCCCCGCACTGGCCCGCGAAGCCGCGGGGACGCTGCCCGATGCGGCCGATGTCATGGCGCCTTACACCGCAGGCGTGGAATGGGAGATCCCGCTGGAGCGCCTCTGCGCATTGATCGAACCGCTGGCGGACGAGCCGCTCATGCAGGTCAACCCCGGCCCCCTGCGCGGCAGTGACTGGGCGCGCGTGGCCTACAAGGGCGGCTCGGAAACCGGCGTGGTCAATTTCACAGCCTTCCTGCGCGACCCGGCAGGGCAAGGGCATTGCCTGGCGCTTACGGTCAACGACCCGGAGGCGGTCTCGCTCGAGGAGGCCGCGGCGGCTTTCCGCACGGCGGCGGGGGCGCTGCGGCTGGCGCCCTGAGCGCGCTTTTCATCCCGCCCCGGACGGGCTAGAGGCGGACGACGACGATACGTGAAGGGAAATGCGCCATGCGAACGGTGGCCGGGGTGGCCCTGCTCATCTTCCTGCTCGACCAGCTGACCAAGTGGCTGGTGGTCCATGTCATGGGGCTGGCGCAGCGCCGGTCCATCGACGTCTGGCCGCCCTATCTCAATTTCCGCATGGCCTGGAACGACGGCATCAACTTCGGCCTCATGGGCGGCGAGGGCGCCGCCGCGAAGTGGATCCTAATCTCGGTCGCGCTGGGCATCGTGCTGTTCGTGCTGGTCTGGCTGCGCCGCGATCCGCCGGGGCTGTTGGGCCTCGTCTCGGGCGGGCTGCTGATCGGCGGGGCCATCGGCAACGTCATCGACCGGCTTCTCTATGGCGCGGTGGCGGACTTCCTGAACATGTCCTGCTGCGGCATCAACAATCCCTTCGCCTTCAACGTGGCCGACATCGCGATCTTCGTCGGCGCCGTCGGACTGGTGGTGTTTCCCGACAAGGGCGGCAAGGCCGGGAAAAAGGCCCCGTGACGGGGGGCGGGAGATACGTTAAAGCAGAGCGAGGCAAGGACCGGAGGCTGGCAATGACGCTGTCGCGGATCGTGATGATGATGGGGCTCATCGGGCTTGTCGCCGCCTGTTCGCGCGGCGGCGGTGCACCTGGCGAGACCAGTCTGCGCAACCTGCGCAACAACCGCGCCACGCCCGAGGAATTCTCGATCGTCCCGAACAAGCCGCTGCAGCAGCCGGAAAGCTATGCCCAGCTGCCCGCGCCGCGACCGGGCGGGGCGAACCGGACCGACCAGACGCCCCTGGGCGACGCGGTGGGCGCGCTGGGCGGCAACCCCGCCGCGCTGCGACCGGGCACTGGGGTGCCGCAGGGCGACGTCGCGCTGGTGAGCCGCGTCTCGCGCTACGGTCGCGACGGGAACATCCGGGCGACGCTGGCGGAGGAGGACTATGATTTCCGCCGCCGCAAGTCGATCCTGAACTGGAAGCTCTTCCCCGACGACGAGTACAACCGCGCCTACCGGCGCCAGCGGCTCGACGCGGATGACGCGCTGAGATGGTTCCGCGCCCGCGGCGTGCGCACGCCCTCCGCTCCGCCCGAAGCCAACTGAGGCGGGCCTGGGCGCTCGGTCACGCTGCGGCGGTCCCCGAGGACCTTTCCGAGTATTTGTGGAAAGAGGATGGACCGGCTGCGCGGGGCGCGGCCGGCAGATCTTTCACGAAACCGACAGTAACGTCCGGGCCGGGTTGCATGGGCGCTGGCGCACCGTAGGTTATGCATATCCGCACAATGATCCGGAGACAGTTGCCGATGACACGACTGGCCGCGGCTCTGGCCGCACTGATGTTCGCTGCGCTGCCGGCGCAGGCGCAGGACATCCGCGAGACGCTCGAGGAGGTCACGACCTTCGAGCTGGACAACGGGATGGAGGTCGTGGTGGTCGAGGATCACCGCGCCCCGGTGGTGGTCCACATGGTCTGGTACCGCGCCGGCGCCGCCGACGAACAGCCCGGCGCCTCGGGCGTGGCGCACTTCCTCGAGCACCTGCTCTTCAAGGGCACCGACACGCTGGAGCCCGGGGAGTTCAGCGAGGTGGTCGCCCGCAATGGCGGCAGCGACAACGCCTTTACCAGCTTCGACCAGACTGCCTACTACCAGCGCGTCGCCGCCGACCGGCTGGGGCTGATGATGGAGATGGAGGCCGACCGCATGGTCAATCTTCGCCTCGACCGCGAGGACATCCTGACCGAGCGCGACGTCATCATCGAGGAGCGCAACATGCGCGTCGAGAACGACCCCTCGGCGCTGATGCGCGAGCAGTTGAACGCGGCGCTCTATCTCAATCACCCCTACGGCACGCCGATCATCGGCTGGCGCGAAGAGATGGTCTCGCTGGATCTCGACGATGCCTATGCCTACTACGACCGCTTCTACGCGCCCAACAACGCGATCCTCGTGGTGGCGGGCGACGTCTCGCCGGACGAGGTACGGGACATGGCCGAGGAGCACTACGGCGCGGTGCCCGCGAACCCCGAGGTGGGTGCGCCGCGGACGCGTCCGCAGGAGCCGCGCCAGATGGCCGAGCGTCGCCTGACCATGGAGGATCCGCGCGTCTCGCAGCCCTACGTCATGCGCAGCTACCTCGCGCCCGAACGCGATCCCGGCGACCAGCGCGAGGCGGCCGCGCTCACGCTGCTCGAGGAGGTGCTGGGCGGCGGACAGACCTCGGTGCTGAACCGGGCGCTGCAGTTCGACCGCAAGATGGCGGTCTACGCCGGGGCCTTCTACGACGGCACGAAATACGATGACGGCAGCTTCGGCTTCGCGGTCGTGCCGGCGCCGGGCGTCAGCCTCGAAGAGGCGGAGGCGGCGCTGGACGAGACGCTGCAGGACTTCCTCGAGGAGGGCGTGGACCCGGACCAGCTTGCGCGCATCAAGTTCCAGATGAAGGCCTCGCGGATCTACGCGCAGGACAATGTCGGCTCGATCGCGCGGCGTTACGGCCGGGCACTGACCTCGGGGCTCACGGTCGAGGACGTGCAGGCCTGGCCCGCGCTGCTGCAGGAGGTGACCGGCGAGGAGATCGTCGCCGCCGCGCGCGAGGTCTTCAATCGCGACAGCTCGGTGACGGCCTACCTGAAGGCGCCCGAGGCCGAGCAGGACGCGGCACAAGAGAACGAGGAGGTGATGCAATGACCCGGATCCTGAGCCTCCTGGCCGCCATGGTGCTGGCCGGACCCGCGCTTGCGGCCATCGAGATCGAGGAGGTCGAGACCCCCGGCGGCTTCAACGCCTGGCTGGTCGAAGAGCCCTCGATCCCGTTCACCGCGCTGGAACTGCGTTTCACGGGCGGCGCGGCGCTGGACGCCGAGGGCAAGCGCGGCGCGACGAACCTCATGGTCGGCCTGCTCGAGGAAGGTGCCGGCGACATGGACGCGCGCGGCTTCGCCGAGGCGACCGAGGAACTGGCGGCGAGTTTCAGCTACGAGGCCAGCCAGGACACCGTCTCGGTCTCGGCCAAGTTCCTCACCGAAACGCGCGACGACTCGGTGGCGCTGCTGCGTGAGAGCCTGGTGAACCCGACCTTCTCCGAGACCGCCATCGAGCGCGTGCGCAAGCAGGTGCTCTCGGGCCTGCGAAGCGACCGCACCGACCCCGATGCCATCGCCAGCGAGGCCTTCGACCGTACGGTCTTTGGCGATCATCCGTACGGTTCGCCCAAGAAGGGCACCATCGAGAGCGTCGAGGCGATGACCCGCGACGACATCCTCGCCGCCTGGCGTGCCGCCATCGCGCAGGACCGAGTGGTGATCTCTGCCGCGGGCGACATCTCGGCCGAGGAACTGGCCAGCCTGATCGACGAGCTTCTCGGCGACCTGCCCGAGGAGGGCGCGCCCAAGCCTGAGGATATCGACGTCGGGACCGCGGCCGGCAACACGGTCATTCCCTTCGACACGCCGCAATCGGTGGCGATCTTCGGCCACGAGGGGATCGAGCGCGACGACGAGGACTTCTTCGCAGCCTACGTGATGAACACGATCCTCGGCGGCGGCGGCTTCGAGGCACGGCTGATGGAGGAGGTGCGCGAGAAGCGTGGCCTGACCTACGGGATCTATTCCTACCTCATGCCGATGGACCACGCCGAGCTTTACCTCGGCCGTGTCGCCTCGGCCAACGACCGCATCGCCGAGGCGATCTCGGTCATCCGCGACGAGTGGCGCAAGCTGGCCGAGAACGGCGTGACCGAGGCCGAGTTGGAGCAGGCCAAGACCTACCTGACCGGCGCCTACCCGCTGCGCTTCGACGGCAACGGGCCGATCGCGCGCATCCTCGTGGGAATGCAGATGGACGGCCTCACGCCGGAGTACATCGAGACGCGCAACGACCGGATCGAGGCGGTGACGCTCGAGGACATCCAGCGCGTCGCTGCACGGGTCTTGAAGCCGGACGCGCTGCGCTTCGTGGTGGTGGGCCAGCCCGAGGGGCTGGAGACGGATGCGCCGGTGCAGTAACGGCGCCTGCATTCTGACCATTCCGGCCCGGCGGTGCGCATGCCCGCCGGGCCTTTTCGTCGCCGCCCTGTGACGCGCCGGGCCGCCCGTGGCATGTTCGTGAGGACAAGCCAAGGAGCCAAGGGGAGACTTGCCATGAAAGTGGGAATCGTGGGCGCGGGCATGGTCGGGTCGGCGGCGGGCTACGCGCTGGCGCTGCGCGGCGGGGCGAGCGAGGTCGTCTTCGTCGACCGCTCCGAGGCGCTCGCCGTGGCCCAGGCCGAGGACGTGGCCCATGCCGTGCCCTTTGCCCATCCCTGCCGGGTGCGGGCCGGCGACTACGACGCGCTCGAGGGGGCAGGGGTGGTGATCCTCGCCGCCGGGGTGGCACAGAAGCCGGGCGAGGACCGCCTGAGCCTGCTGTCGCGCAATGCCGAGGTCTTCGCTCAGGTCATCGAGGGCGTGCAGCGGGCGGCGCCGGAGGCGCTGCTGCTGGTGGCCTCGAACCCGGTCGACATCATGACGCAGGTGGCCTGCAACCTCTCGCACCTGCCGCCCGAGCGGGTCATCGGTTCGGGCACGATCCTCGACACCGCGCGCTTTCGCAGCCTGCTGGGCGGTCACCTCGGCGTGGCGCCGCAGTCGGTCCATGCCTACGTGCTGGGCGAGCACGGCGATTCCGAGGTGCTGAGCTGGGCCTCGGCGCGGGCAGGCTCGGAGCCGGTGGCGCGCTTCGCCGCGCAGGTGGGCGCACCGATCACCCAGACGGTGCGCGAGCGCATCGACGCCGGTGTGCGGCGTGCCGCCTACCGCATCATCGAGGGCAAGGGCGCGACCTGGTACGGCATCGGCGCGGGCCTTGCGCGCATCGTGCAGGCGGTGCGCGACGACCAGCGCGCGGTGCTCTCGGTCTCGATGGTGACCGCCGAGGTCGAGGGCGTGCGCGACGTCGCGCTCAGCCTGCCGCGCGTGGTGGGCCGCGAGGGCGTTCTTGCCACGCTCTCGCCCGAGCTTGCCCCGGACGAGGCGCAGGCGCTGCGCACCTCGGCCGAGGTCCTCAAGGAGACCGCGGGCCAGCTGACCTGAGCGGTTGGTTCGCGCGGCCGAAAGGAACGAATCGCCGGGCGCGCCGGTTGGGATGCCAACCCGGAGGTATCCACACATGGCGCAGACCGAGAGCAATTCGCAGAGCAAGAGCAAGACCGGCGGCCAGCGCGCCGGAAACGCGCGGTCGCAGACCCGCAAGACGTCGGAGAAGGCACAGCGGAAGGCCGGCCCTGCCGGCGGGAACGGCCCCAGCCCGGTTCAGCCCGTCACCAGCCTTGTCGAGGACTACAAGGGCATTGCCCGCGCTTTCGCCGAGAATCCGGTGGTCATGCGTCCCTGCAATCTCGACGGACATGCCCGACGCCTGCACGTGCGTGCGACGATCATCGAGGATCACGCAGTACGTATTGACCAGCAGTCGCAGGGGGCCGAGGAGAAGTTCAAGAAGCTGTCCGAGTCGCTCTTCAAGTTCTTCCGTGGCACCTCGCTTCTGTTCCACCGCGACATGGCCGGCGACGACGAGCGCATGCCGACTGTCCTGGTTCTGGGCGACGTGCACCCCGAGAATTTCGGCGTGATGCCCAACGCCGACAACGTGCCGATCTTCGGCGTGAACGACTTCGACGATGTGCTCTACGGCCCCTTTACATGGGATCTCAAGCGCGGCGTCACCGGCTTCATGATCGCCTCCGAAGAGGTCGGGGGCCACAAGAAGAAGACCCGGCGCAAGATCGCGAGCCGCTTCGTGAAAGGCTACCGCGCGGGCATGGAATACTATTCCCGGCACAACACCGAGGCGACCGAGCAGATGCGGGAGGACAACAGTCCCAAGATCATCCGCAAGCTCTTCGACGAGGCGGAGGAGAGCCGCAAGGAATGGCTCTGGGACCGGTACCTCGACGAGACCGGCCGCGGATTCCGCGCGAACGAGGAGTTGACGCCGATCTCTAGCCGGCTCGACGAATTCCAGGCCTACGTCGACAAGCTGGCGGGTCAGAACGAAATCGCGCGCGACGGCCGCGCGGGCAAGCTGCGGGTCAAGGACGTGGCCATGCGGCACGGTCAGGGCACGGCCTCGCTCGGCCTGCCGCGCTACTACTGCCTGATCGAGGGGCCGGCCGGCGACGCCACGGACGATCTGATCCTCGAATTCAAGCGCGCCCGCCGCTCGGCGCTGGACGGACTGGTGCCCAAGCATGACTTTGATGCGGGCCAGGAAGGCGACCGCATCGCGCACGGCCAGTCGGTGCACCTCGCCAAGGGCGACGTCTTCTACGGCAGCGTCGAAATCGACGGCGAAAGCTTCATGTCGCGGGAACGCGCGCCTTTCCGCGAGGACATCGACCTCGACGAGCTGTCGAAGAAGAGCTGGAAGCACTACGCCGAGGCCTGCGGCCACGCGCTGGCGCAGGCTCACGCGCGCTCGGACGACGCGGGCCAGCTCGACTACCGGATCGAGCCGCGCATCCTCGAGGCGATGGAGCCCTTCGGCCTGTTCGTCGACGACATGCTGTGTTTCGCCGAGGAGGCGGTCGAGCGCATGCGCCGTGACCATGCCTTCTACAAGCGCGACCTCGAGATGGGCGCATTCGACATGACGCTCAAGCGCTACCGCTGAGGGACGTGGCGCCGCGCGGGCTTGGCCAGCGCGGCGCCTCCGATCAGTTCAGCAGGCCGGCGTGGCGCAGGGCGTCGTCCACGAGGCCCTTGGTGCCGTCCGTCAGGGTCTCGAGCGGCAGACGCACCTCGTCCTCGCAGAGGCCCAGCCGCGACATGGCGTATTTCACGCCGCAGAGCCCCGGCTCGGTGAAGATCGCCATGTGCAGCGGCATCAGCCGGTCCTGGATCTCGAGCGCGCGCTGGTAGTCGCCTTCGAGTGTCGCCGTCTGCAGTTCGGCGCACATGCGCGGCGCGACGTTGGCCGTGACCGAGATGCAGCCCGTGCCGCCCTGGGCGTTGAAGCCGTGCGCGGTCGCATCCTCGCCCGAGACCTGGATGAAGTCCTTGCCACAGGTCATGCGCTGCGCCGAGACCCGCGCCAGGTCGCCCGTGGCGTCCTTCACCCCGATGATGCGCGGCAGCTTCGACAGCGCGCCCATGGTTCCGGGCAGCATGTCCACGACCGAGCGGCTGGGGATGTTGTAGATCATGATCGGCAGGTCGCAGCATTCGTGCAGCGCGGTAAAATGCGCGATCATGCCCGACTGAGTGGGCTTGTTGTAGTAGGGCGTGACCACCAGCGCCGCATCGGCGCCCGCCTTTTCGGCGAACTGCACGAAGCGGATCGCCTCGGCAGTGTTGTTGGACCCTGCGCCGGCGACAACCGGGATGCGCCCGGCGGCGGCCTCGACCACGCAGGCGATGACCGCCTCGTGCTCCTCGTGGGTCAGCGTCGGGCTCTCTCCCGTGGTGCCCACGGGAACCAGCCCGTGGCTGCCCTCGGCGATGTGCCATTCGACGAGATGTTTGAGCGTGTCGAAATCCACCTGGCCGTCTTTCAACGGCGTGACCAGGGCAGGCATCGAACCTTTCAGCATCACACGCTCCTTCATTCCGCGGTTCCTCCCGAGAGTTTGCCATCTGACCCGAATGTGAGTTTGCCATACGGGTTCGGCGGAATACTCTCTGGGCGGCGTCTATCCCTTTTCGGCAAGGAAATTGCAAGCTCATGTCGCGCCGTTTCGCCGCACTTCTTCTCTTCATCATCAGCCTTGCCACCGGCGCCTCCGCGCAGGGGGACCGGGCCCTCGGGCAGGCCATGCAGGACATGCGCGAGGGCAACTGGGCCGCCGCGCTGATCGAGGCACGCGGCGACGGCCAGGTCGGTCTCGACGTGGTGCTCTGGCACTACCTGCGCGCCAGCCGGGGCGACCCCGGCCAGATCATGGACTTCGTCGAGCGCAATCCGGACTGGCCGGGCATGCCCTACCTGCGCGAAAAGTCCGAGATCGCGATTTCGGAGGCCGATAACGACACCGTCACGGCCTTTTTCGAGAACCATCGTCCGCAGACCGGGGCCGGGACACTGGCGCTGGCCCGGGCACTCGCGGCGCGCGGAGAGCGCGGCGCCGCCGAGGCCGAGGTCGTGCTCGCCTGGCGCACCCTGCCGCTGTCGTCCGAGGAGCGTCGCACTTTCCTGTCCGACTGGGGCGACCTGCTCGAGCCGCACCACGCGGCGCGGCTCGACATGGCGCTCTGGAAGGGCTGGGAAAGCAACGCCCGCGCCGTGGCGCCGCTGACGAGCGACGGCTGGCAGGCCCTGGCCGAGGCGCGAATCGCCCTGCGCGATCTCTCCCCCGGCGTCGACGGGCTGATCGAGGCAGTGCCCGACACGCTCGCGGGCGATCCCGGCCTGGCCTACGAGCGCTTCCGCTGGCGCCTGCGCAAGGGCCGCGACGCGGATGCCATCGAGATGCTGCTCGCCCGCTCCGGCAGTGCCGAGGATCTGGGCGAGCCCTGGGCCTGGGCCGAGCACAGGCACGACCTCGCCCACAGGCGGATGCGCGACGGCGCTTACCGCGAGGCCTACCGCATCGCTTCCGAACACTGGCTGACCGAGGGCCGGGACTTCGCCGCGCTGGAGTGGCTGTCGGGCTACATCGCGCTGCGGTTCTTCGATGACCCCGAACTGGCGCTGACGCATTTCCGCAACCACCGCGACTCGGTGGACACGCCGATCTCGCTGGGTCGCGGCGGCTACTGGATGGGCCGCGCGCTCGAGGCCATGGGCGACGACGAGGGCGCGCGGCAAGCCTACGCGCAGGGCGCCCGCTACCAGACCTCGTTCTATGGCCTTCTGGCGGCGGAACGCGGCGGGATCGAGCCCGACCCGTCGCTGGCCGGAAACGAGGAGTTCCCCGACTGGCGCGAGGCCGGGTTCACCGACTCCAGCGTCTACAAGGCCGCTGTCCTGCTGCTCGCCTCCGGCGAACGCAGCCTGGGCGAACGGTTCCTGACGCACCTCGCCGAGGGGCTCGACCGCCGCGGAATCGGCCAGATGGGCGACATGTTGGCCGAGATGGACCGGCCGCACGTGCAGGTCATGGTCGGCAAACGCGCGGCGCGCTACGGCATGCAGGTCCCGGGGCCCTACTACGCGCTGCACCCGGATCTGGTGAAGACCGACTTCCCCGTGCCGATGGAGATGGTGCTCGCCATCGCAAGGCGCGAATCCGAGTTCGACCCGGGCGTGGTCAGCCACGCCGGCGCGCGCGGGCTGATGCAGTTGATGCCGGGCACGGCCAAGGACGTCTCGGGCTGGCTGGGCCTGCCCTACCGCCACGAGGGCCTGCTGACCGATCCCGCCTACAACGCCCGGCTGGGCTCGACCTATCTCGCGCGGCTCTCCGATCGCTTCGACGGGAACCCGGTCATGATGGCCGCGGGCTACAACGCGGGGCCTGGCCGGCCGCTCAACTGGATGGAGCGCTGGGGGGATCCGCGCTCTGGCGAGGTGGACGTGATCGACTGGATCGAGACCATTCCATTCAACGAGACCCGCAACTACGTGATGCGCGTGACCGAGAGCCTGCCGGTCTACCGCGCACGGCTGGGCCGCGACCCGCACCCGGTGCCCTTCAGCGAGGAACTGATCGGCAGCACGCAGAGGCGGCAGGCCATGGCCGGCGAATAGCACCGGGCACCGGCGCCTTCATCTTTCCTCAAATACGCAAACCCGTCGCGGCCTGCCGCGACGAGGGCGAAGCCCCCGGATTTTTCGCAGAAAGATCCGCGCGCCCCGCCCGCGGGGCAGGACGTGCTCAGGCGGCCTTGCGCTCGCGCCAGAGGGTGAAGATCCCCGCGCCCACGATGATCGCCGCGCCGATCGCCACGTTGAGCCGGATCGTCTCGCCGAAGACCGCCACGCCGAGCGCGGAGGCGAAGACCAGCTGCAGGTAGGCGAAGGGCTGCACGGCGCTGGCCTCGGCGACCTCGTAGCACTTGATGAGCGTGTAGTGTCCCGCTGCACCGGACATGCACAGCAGGATCATCCAGCCCCAGTCGGGCAGGGTCATCGCCTCCCAGAACCAGGCGCCGATGGCGGTGGCGGCCACGGCCCCGGCCACGCCGGTCCAGAAGAACGAGGTCGCCGCGCTGTCGCGGCGCCCGACGTAGCGCGTGAGCAGCCCGTAGAGCGCGAACATCAGCGCTGCCAGCAGGGGCACCACGGCATAGGGCGAGAACACCCCGCCCGAGGGTTGCAGGATAATGATCACGCCCACGAAGCCCACGCCGATGGCCGCCCAGCGGCGCCAGCCAACCTTCTCGCCCAGGATCGGCCCCGAAAGCGCGGCGATGAGCAGCGGGTAGCAGGCAAAGACCGCGTGGCTCTCGACCAGCCCGAGCAGCACGAAGGCCGAGACCATCACGCAGATCTCGAGCACGAGGAAGACCCCGCGAAAGACCTGCAGGCCCGGCATGGCGCTGGCCGCCGCGGCGCGCAGGCCACCGGCCTGCCGCCCGGCCACGGCGATCACGAAGGCGGCGAAGAACCAGTAGCGGATCATCACCACCATGTAGACGTTGTATTCGTCCGAGAGGTGGCGCGAGAGCCCGTCCTGCATCGCGAAGATGAAGGTCGTCAGCACCATCATCCAGATGCCGAGTTTCTGGTTCTGCTCCGTCATACTGCCAACCTCGCAACCGTCATGTGCCGTTTCCGGCCGTATCCCGGCTCGCGCGAGACTGCAAATCCCGCCGCCTCCAGCGCCCGGCGCACGTGGCCGGCGGCGGTATAGGTCGCCGCCGTGCCGCCCGGCGCGGTGTGGCGCGCGACCTCGGCCATGAGATCGGCGCCCCAGAGCTCGGGGTTGCGCGCGGGCGAGAAGCCGTCGAGGAACCAGGCGTCCGCGCGGCCTGCCCAGCGGGGCAGCGTCTCGCGCGCGTCACCGGTCACCAGCGTGAACTCGAGATCCGGCAGCACGATCCGTGTCGCGCCCTCGCGCCAGAAGGGCGCAAGGGCCGCGGCCTCGGCCGCCACGGCCGGAAAGGCCGCCTGCGCGCGGATCATGTCCTCGGCGCTCATGGGATAGGCCTCGAAGCTGGTGAAGCGCAGCGCGCCCGGTGTGCCGGCCTCGCGCCAGGCCGCCAGCGTGGCAAGCAGGTTCAGCCCGGTGCCGAAGCCGAGCTCGGCCACGTGGACCCCGTCGCGGAAACGCGCGGGCAGGTCGTTTCCCGCGAGGAAGGTGTGCCGGGTCTCGGCCAGTCCGTCCTCGAGCGAGTAGTAGGGGTCGTCGAAGCGTGCGGAAACCGGCACATCTCCGTCGCGCCAGAGCGTGGCGTCGGGCTGGTCTGTCATCTCGGCCTGTCCTAGGTATGGCGCGACCATGACCGGAGGGCAGGGCGATGGCAAGCGTGGACGTGACGGTGCGCGGGGCGGGCATTTTCGGCCTCTCGGTGGCCTGGGCCTGCGCCCGCCGGGGCGCGAGCGTGGCGGTGATCGACCCGGCCGGTCCGGGCGCCGGGTCGAGCGGCGGCCTCGTCGGGGCGCTGGCCCCGCACGTGCCCGAGAACTGGAACCCCAAGAAGGCCTTCCAGCTCGAAAGCCTGCTCATGGCCGAGGGTTTCTGGCACGAGGTGGCGCGGACCGGCGGGGTCTCGCCCGACTACGCGCGGCTCGGGCGGTTGCAACCGGTGGCCGACGACCACGGGGTCGAGCTGGCCCGGGCGCGGGTGGAGACGGCGCGTGACCTCTGGGGCGATGCGGCCGCCTGGGAGGTGATCCGCGCCGAGGCGGCCGGTCCCTGGGCGCCGGTCACGCCCACGGGCTGGCTGATCCGCGACACGCTTAGCGCGCAGATGGCGCCGCGCCGGGCCTGCGCGGCACTGCGGGCGGCGCTGGAGGTGCGCGACGTGCACGTGCAGACCGAAGGGGACGACGCGGGCGCGGTGATCCACGCGACCGGCTGGCGCGGGCTGCAGGAGCTGTCGGAGGCGCTGGGCCGCAAGGTCGGCACCGGGGTGAAGGGGCAGGCGGTGCTGCTGCGTCACGACGCGGGCGCGGTGCCGCAGGTCTTCGCCGGGGGGCTGCACATCGTGCCGCATGGCGACGGAACCGTCGCGCTGGGCTCGACTACAGAGCGCGATTTCGACGATCCGGCCTCGACCGACGGGCAATGCGACGACCTGGTCGAACGCGCGGCGCTGGCGATGCCGGTGCTGCACGGCGCCGAGGTGATCGAACGCTGGGCCGGGGTGCGCCCGCGCGCGCGCAGCCGGGCGCCGATGCTGGGCGGCTGGCCCGACCGTCCCGGGCATTTCATCGCCAACGGCGGGTTCAAGATCGGCTTCGGCATGGCGCCCAAGGTGGCCGAGGTCATGGCCGATCTGGTGCTCGAGGGGCGCGACGAGATCCCGGAGGGCTTCCGGGTCGAGGATTCGCTCTGAGGGGCTTCGCCCCCGTCGCGGCAGGCCGCGACGAAAGTGCGTATTTGGAACAAGAAGAAGCGGCTGGGGCCGTTCAGTCGAACTTGCGGGATGGGGCGAGCACCTTGGCCTCGCCGACCAGCACGGGCTTGCCGTCGACGGTGCAGGCGCAGTCGAGCGTGACGCGGCGCTTGGCGAACTCGATCTCCGTCACTTTGACCTCGGCGTGGACGACGTCGCCGGGGCGCACCGGCCCCACGAACTTCAGCGTCTGCCCGAGGTAGACCGTGCCGTGACCGGGCAGCTGCTCGCCGATCACCGCCGAGATCAGGCCCGCCGTCAGCATCCCGTGGGCGATGCGCCCTTCGAAGATCGTGTCCTGCGCGTAGGCGTCGTCGAGGTGGACCGGGTTGTGGTCGGTCGAGACCTCGGCGAAGAGCTCGATGTCGCGGTCGGTCACGCGCTTCTGCACGTAGCGGGTCATCCCCATCTCGATGTCCTCGATGCAGATCGTTCCGCGGGGAAGATTGTCGAGCATGTCCGCCTCCATCGCATTTCGCCTGATAACAATTCTATATCACGTCGCCATGTTTCGGCAACTTTATTACTTCGCGCGCGCAGAAAAGCAAGCAGATTCCGGCCTGCCGGGCCCCGGGAGGCGGGTCAGCCCGGCAAGCCGGTGGCGAGACACCAGAGCCCGAAGGCAATCAGCGCCGCGCCGGTGCCGTGGGCGAGGAGACGCGGCCACGGCACGAGCTTTTCGGCCAGCACGTAGGCGGCCAGCCCGGCGATCCACCACAGGTTCATGATCCCGCCCACGAAGAGCAGGGCCATGAGCGCCCAGCAGCAACCGAGGCAGTAGAGCCCGTGGTCGACCCCATGACGAGCGCGCCGCCCGGCCCTGGCCGATGGTGGGCGGCGACGAAATGCGCCGGGCTGCGGCAGTGATCGAGGCAGGCGTGCTTGAGCGTGCTGAACTGGTAAAGCCCCGCGGCAAGCAGCACCATCCCTGCGAGCAGGCGCGAGCTGACGGCCATCATGGCGCCCTCGACGAGGCCCGCGGCCTCGAGCCCCCATTGCAGGCCCGTGGCCAGCGCCGAGAAGCCGGCCCAGGCCAGCAGGTAGCCCGCGAGGAAGAGCAGGCCCAGAGCATGGGCGCGCTCGCGGTCGGTCCCGGCCTTCTTGAGCGCGACGAAGAGCAGCAGCATGGGCGCCGCGCTGGGCGTCATCATGGCGATCATCATGATCCACCACATGAGGAAGACCAGCAGCGCGTAGCCTGCGCTCCATTGCGGGGCCATGGGCATCTGCATCGGCTGGCCGACCGGACGGGCCATGCGGGTCATTTCGAGGGCGGACATGTTCATGCCCACCCCCGACAGCGTGTAGATCGCAGCGATGGCAAAGATCGCCGCCACGGCAGCCGCGACGATCAGGATGTCCCGGCGGGCCAGCCGCTCGGCCAGCCCGGGCCGCGGTGGCGGCCCGCCTGTTGCGCTCGTCATGGCGGCGCGTCCGGGCTCAGGCGCGGACCACGCCGGCGCCCGTCAGGTGCAGGTGCGCGACATGGGCGTGGCTGGCGTTGTTCTTGAGCAGTTCGATGGCGGCATCCCGCGTCTCCGTGCTGCCGCAGGCGAACTCGGCCTCCGCGAACTCGAACCCGTGCGGCAGCGTCACCGCGACCCGGTGCGGATCGCCGGAGACGATGTTGGGGATCGGCTTGATCTCGGTGCGAAAAACGTCGCCCACCTTGATCGAGCCGATGCCGGTCTCGCGGTCGTAGGCCATGTCGATCTTCGCAGTGAGAACCGGGTGCCGGTTGGGCGACATGGCGCCGAAGACGTACCACATGGTGGCCATTTCCTCGGTGTCCTCGCCGGTCATGATCGCCTCGAGCGCGGCGCGCTGTTCGGCCGTGGCGGCCTCGTCGATGATGAGCTGCATCTGGCCGTTGCCCTCGTGCACCGCGCCGGGCCACTTGTAGAGCGTTGCGGCCTTGAGCCCGCCCAGGTCGACATTGCCGTAGTGGCCTTCCTTGATGTCGAAGGCCACGGCGGCTTCGCAGGTGCCATCGCTGGGCAGCTGGCTGAACTGGCAGGGGCACCCGAAGGCGCAGTTGCAGTTGGCGAGCTCGAAGGCGCGAATTGTCCAGTCTGTCATGATGTGGTCCCCCTGTTCGGGATGACGGGAAATGATCGGGCCGGGGCCCGGAGAAGAAATTCGATCGGAACGGAATACCGGAAGAAAAAGACGCACGGCCTGGAAGCCGTGCGCCCGAGGATACACGAACGGGACTGTGCGGCCAAATGCCGCAAAGCGTGATTTTCGTGTCAGCGCAGGAAGCCGATGGAATAGGTCGGCGCGGACTGCTGATCGGCCAGGTAGGACTCGAGCGCCGCCTTCTCGGGCTGACGGTCGGTCTTGGTCTCCTTTGCCGCGAGGCCGCCCGAGATGAAGAGCGAATCGATCTCCTCGCCCATGGCGCCGGCGATGTCGGTCTTGATGCCGTCGCCGATGGCCAGGACCGCGCTGTCGTTGATGTCCGGCGCGACCTCGTGCAGGCGCTGCCGCGCAAGGTCGTAGATCGGCGGATGCGGCTTGCCGAAGTAGAGGCTCTCGCCGCCCATCTCGGTGTAAAGCGCGGCGATCGCGCCGGCGCACCACTCGCGCGCCTCGCCACGGTCCACCACGATGTCGGGGTTGGCACAGAGCAGCTTCAGCCCCTTCTGCTTGGCCAGAAGGAGCTGCGGGCGCAGCGTGTCGGGCGCGGCGAGCGCGTCGAAGGGGCCGCAGCACACGATGCCCTCGGCCTCCTCGAGCTCGACCCGCTCGATGCGCACCGGGTCCTCGACCAGGTGCAGCGGCTCGAAGAAGGGCAGGTCGAAGTCGGTGCCCAGGAACCAGACCCGGTTGCCGACGGCGCCGCGATACATCGCCGCGCGCGCGGCATCGCCCGAGCTGCCGATGTTGTCCCAGGCGTCGTCGGGCACGCCGAAGCGGGCGATCTGCTTGGCCACCTCGTGGCGCGAGCGCGGGGCGTTGGTCAGCAGCACCACGACGCCGCCCGTCTTGCGGTACTCCTGCAGCGCCTCGACGGCCTCGGGGTAGGCCGTGACGCCGTTGTGCACGCAGCCCCAGAGGTCCACGAAAAGCGCCTCGTATTGATCAGAGATGTCGGAAAGTCGGTCGATGATCTGGGTCATGCTGGCCTCTGCAGAGTTCTCTCCGCCCTTGTAGGGGAGAGCGCCTGCAGGGGCCAGAGCGCATCCCCGGGGGGGCGGCCGCCATCAGCCGCGGTGCGTGACGCTCCAGCCGAAACGCGCGGTCTCGCCGGCTGGCAGATCGAGCGCCCAGGGACGCTCGGCGATCTGTGGCGAGGCGCCCTCGCGCGCGGCCATGCCGTGCCAGGGCTCGATGCAGACGAAGGGCGCCCCCGGCTTGCTCCAGATCGCGAGGTTGGGAAGGTTCTCGAAGGCGAACTCCAGCCGCGGACCGTCCTCGGGGCCGTAGGCGAGGGCGCTCCCGGCGCTCTCGGGGAAGATCATCGCGTCGGCCTCGAACATCGCCGGGTCGAGCGTCAGCCGGCCCGCATCGAAGGGCGAGGCATGGCGCGCCTCGGGCAGCAGCCCGTCCGGCGAGAGACGGGCCATCGCGGGCGCGGCGCCGTTGGCGAGCGTCACGTGGTGGGCCTGCCCTTCCGCGCCCGGCAGGGGCCAGCGAAAGGCCGGGTGAAAACCGAAGCCGAAGGGCAGGGGGCGCGTGTCGAGGTTGGTGACGCTGACCGAGACCGAGAGGGTCGCGCCCTCGATCCGGTGCTCTGCCGCGATCTCGAAGGCGAAGGGATAGACCGCGCGGGTCGCCTCGCTGTCGCGCAGCAGGTGGCGGCAGCGATCGGGCTGCCGCTCGGCCAGTTCGAAGACCGAGCGGCGGGCAAAGCCGTGCTGGCGCATCTCCGCCTCGTGGTCGCCCGCTGCCACGCGGTCGCCGGGCGCGCGGCCGACGATGGGAAAGAGCATCGGGGCCCGGCCGCCCCACCACGCCGGATCGCCATGCCAGAGCAACTCGTCGCCGGCGGCGGTCCGAAGGTTCTGCATCTCGGCGCCCAGCGGCGCGACCGAGGCGGAAAGGGCGTCGCTGGCGATGCGGATCGTCTCGTCGGTCATGGGCGCGGTCTCTCCTGCGTCGCTCGCACGGGCGCAGGGTGGCGCAGCAGCGGTGCGATGGCCAGTGCCCCGGACTGTCGTCGCGGCGCAGTGCCGGTCGAACGAAAAGAAAAAGGGCGCCCCCGGCCGGGGCGCCCCTGGTGTCGCGGCCGATCCGGCGGATCAGGCCTTGAGGTTCGGGATGATCTGCTTCTTGCGGCTCATCACGCCGGGCAGCACCACGGTGTCGCCCTCGACGGTGACGTCGAAGCTCTTCTCGGCGACCGACTTCACGGTGTCGTTCGGGATGAGCATCGTCGCTTCTTCCTTGAGGATGTCCACGACGAAGAGCAGCACCTCGTCGACGCCGTCTTCCTTCGCCACGGTCTTCATCGTCTCCATGAGCGAGGCCTTGCGGCCCAGCGGCATCTCGGGCGCGGTGGTTTCCAGGACCGAGACGCGGAACTTGGTGCCGTCGACGGCATATTCCTTGGAGTCCATGCGCAGCAGCTCGGCATCCGAGAAGGCCGAGACGTCGGACTTGGCGGCGAACATCTTGGCGGCGAAGTCGGGGATATCGACGCCCAGCTCGACGGCCAGCTTCTGCGCCACGGCCTTGTCGTGGTCGGTGGTGGTGGGCGAGCGGAATTCCATCGTGTCCGACAGGATGCAGGTCAGGGCCGCGCCCTTGATCGGGTCGGGCATGCGTTCGGCGTCATCGGCCATCAGGTCGACCAGGATCGTCGCCGTGCAGGCCAGCGGGCGCACGGTGATGTCGATCGGACCCTTGGTCTCGAGGCCGCCGGTCAGCTTGTGGTGGTCGATGATGCCCTTGATGTCGGCCGCGTTGATCGAGGCCGGCAGCTCGGCCGGGTTGTTGGTGTCCACGATGACCACCGGCGCGCTCTCGTCCACGTCGGAGATGATCTGCGGCTTGTCGAGACCCCAGTGTTCGAGCATGAAGGCGGCCTCGGTGTTGGGCTCGCCCAGCAGGGCGGGGGCCGCGTTCTCGCCCTTGATCTCGTTGAGGTACCAGGACCAGACGATGGGGCTGCCGGTGCTGTCGGTGTCGGGGGACTTGTGGCCGAAAACCAGGGTGGTCATCGAAAAACTCCTTGGGTGCGGATCGGAACTCGCGCGCCTTATAGGAGCGGCCCCGGTGATTGTCACCCGCCGAAATAGGGCCCCGAGGCCCTGTTTGCGATAGCACCGGGTGGTACCATGGAACCTGTCCCGGGCCGCACGTGTTCCCCCGTCGAAAGGAGCCGACCGCATGACACCTTCCGCGACCATGAAAGCCCTCGACACCGCTCAGGACGTCCCGCCGGACCCGCGCGAGCCGATGACCGACGTGCAGGCCGCGCGCCTCCGCGATCTGTCCGACCGAACCGGCGAAAGCTACGACGAGAACCTGACGATGCAGGAAGCCGAGCGCCGGATCGCGGATCTCGAGGACATCGCCTGGTAAGAGCGCTCGCCGCAGTGCGGCGGCAGTTTTCGTTTACCGGGTGGCAGTGACCTGCTATGCGGCTTCCAAACGCCCGCCGGGTGTTTGTTCAGCGTTGAACTATCTTCGCGACGAGGCTGCTGATGTCCGACTCCGCCCAGGAAACGCTGCGCCAGGCGGCGCTCCATTACCACGAGAACCCCAAGCCCGGTAAGCTCGAGGTCCGCGCGACCAAGCCGCTGGCCAACGGCCGCGATCTCGCGCTCGCCTATTCGCCGGGGGTGGCCGAGGCCTGCCTCGATATCAAGGCCGACCCCAAGGCGGCGGCGCGCTACACGGCGCGCGGCAACCTGGTCGCGGTGGTCTCGAACGGCACGGCCGTGCTGGGCCTCGGCAACATCGGACCGCTTGCGTCCAAGCCGGTGATGGAGGGCAAGGCGGTCCTCTTCAAGAAGTTCGCCAACATCGACTGCTTCGACCTCGAGCTGAACGAGCCGGACCCCGAGAAGCTGGCCGAGCTGGTCTGCGCGATGGAGCCCACCTTCGGGGCGATCAACCTCGAAGACATCAAGGCCCCCGACTGTTTCATCGTCGAGAAAATCTGCCGCGAGCGGATGAACATCCCCGTCTTCCACGACGACCAGCACGGCACCGCCATCGTCGTCGGCGCCGCCGCGCTCAACGCGCTGCACGTCGCGGGCAAGAAGTTCGAGGACATCAAGCTGGTCTCGACCGGCGGCGGGGCGGCGGGCATCGCCTGCCTCAACATGCTGGTGAAGCTCGGCGTCAAGCGCGAGAACATCTGGCTCTGCGACATCCACGGCCTCGTTCACGAGGGCCGCGAAGAGGACATGACCCCGCAGAAGGCGGCCTTTGCCCAGCCCGGCGACCTGCGCACGCTCGACGAGGTGATCGAGGGCGCCGACATGTTCCTCGGTCTCTCCGGCCCGGGCGTGCTCAAGCCCGAGCATGTCGCAAAGATGACCGCGCAGCCCATCGTCTTCGGCCTCGCCAACCCCACGCCCGAGATCATGCCCGACGACGTGCGCGCCGTCGCACCCGACGCGATCATCGCCACCGGGCGCAGCGACTTCCCGAACCAGGTCAACAACGTCCTGTGCTTCCCCTTCATCTTCCGGGGCGCGCTCGACGTCGGCGCCACCGAGATCAACGACGAGATGCAGATCGGCTGCGTCGAGGGAATCGCGGCGCTGGCCCGCGCCACCACCAGCGCCGAGGCCGCCGCCGCCTACCACGGCGAGCAGCTGACCTTCGGTGCCGACTACCTGATCCCGAAACCCTTCGACCCGCGGCTCTCGGGCGTCGTCTCCTCGGCCGTGGCCAAGGCCGCGATGGAGTCGGGCGTGGCCGAACGGCCGCTCGACGACCTGCAGGCCTACAAGGACCGGCTCAACGCGAGCGTCTTCAAATCCGCGCTGCTGATGCGCCCGGTCTTCGAGGCCGCGCGCACCGCCTCGCGCCGCATCGTCTTTGCGGAGGGCGAGGACGAGCGCGTGCTGCGCACGGCCCAGGCGATCCTCGAGGAGACGACCGAGCAACCGATCCTGATCGGCCGCCCCGAGGTGCTCGAGACCCGCTGCGAACGCCTCGGGCTCGAGGTGCGGCCCGGCCGCGACTTCCAGGTCGTGAACCCGGAGAACGACCCGCGCTACCGCGACTACTGGGAAACCTATCACGAACTCATGGCCCGGCGCGGCGTGACGCCCGACATTGCACGCGCGGTGCTGCGCACCAACACCACGGCCATCGCCGCGGTCATGGTCCACCGCGACGAGGCCGACAGCATGATCTGCGGCACCTTCGGCGAATACCGCTGGCACCTGAACTACATCACGCAGGTGCTGGGGCAGGACGGGCTCGACCCGCATGGCGCCCTCTCGATGATGATCCTCGAGGACGGGCCGCTCTTCATCGCCGACACCCAGGTCTGGACGGATCCCACGCCCGAGCAGATCGCGCGCACCGCGCTGGGCGCCGCGCGCCACGTCCGCCGTTTCGGGCTCGAGCCCAAGGTGGCGCTCTGCTCGCGCTCGCAGTTCGGCAACCACGCCGACGGCTCCGGCCCGCGCCTGCGTGCGGCGCTGGAGATCCTCGATTCCGAGCCGCGCGATTTCGTCTACGAAGGCGAGATGCACGTCGACTCGGCGCTCGATCCCGACCTTCGCGGGCGCCTGCTGCCGAAGAACCGGCTCGAAGGTCCGGCCAACGTGCTGATCTTCGGCGAGGCCGACGCGGCCAGCGCGGTGCGCAACATCCTCAAGGCCAAGGCCAGCGGGCTCGAGGTGGGGCCGATCCTCATGGGGATGGGCAACCGCGCGCATATCGTGACGCCCTCGATCACCTCGCGCGGTCTGCTGAACATGTCGGCCGTCGCGGGCACGCCGGTCGCCAGCTACGGTTGATGCCGGGCGGGCGCCTCAGGCGCCCTGGTAGACCCGACGCTTCCGGCGCCGCCTCGGGTGCCGGGCATATGTCGGCGGGTTTTCCTGCTTTGCGATCCGACGATCCTGCCGCCGCGTCGACCGCCGCTTGCGGCGCCGCTTGCGCCGGATGCGCAGGATCGCCGCCACGAAGGCCAGCACGAGCGCGACGAGAACATAGATCCCCGGGCCGCTTCCGGTCTCTTCCAGCGGCGCGGGCTCGGCGGGCAGCGTTCCGTCCGCCGGGGCATTCGCACCGAAGTAGCTGCCGGGCGCCTTGAAGAGCGGCCCCGGGGTGAAACCGGCCACCTCAATCGCGGAGTCGCTGGGCGTCACAGGCCCGAGAAACCCGCCGCGGTCATCGGACGAGAAGGGGATGGCCTCCGGTCCGGCAAGAGTATCCGCCGTCGCGGACAGTCCCGGTTCCGCCGTCCGCATCTCGGACGGCAGGTAGGTTTCGCTGGTGGCCTCGGCCGTCCAGGCACAAACGGAAAGCGCCGAGAGGGCAAGCCGCGACAGAGCGCGCCCCGGAAGAGGGCGTGGAACCAAGGGCATGGCATTCAACCTGTGGGAGTCTGTTTATTGATAGATACACGCGGAATGTTGCCGCCGGACAGCCTCATTCCTGCAACGGCGGCTTTGCCTTGCTCATGACCGCCATGCGCGAGCGAATCGTTCCGGGTGCCCGCGGACCGTGTCGGTGGTGCGAGGCGCGTTGCGGCGCCGGTCTGTGCCGCCAACACGCTCGTCGAGACCGATCGATTTGCAGGATCGCGCTTTGCATATTTGCAGATCGCTCCCGCATTTGCCGATTATCCGTTAATATTCGCACGGTTTGCAAAGTTTGCGCCGGTTCAGGGCGCCGAGTTCGCAAAACATCTGCGATATTCTGTCCTGTGCTACGCTAACATTGTTGCCCGGTCGGCACTGTGGGCCGTATCCCGGATGTCAGGACGAGAGGAGGCGCTCCATGGGATACAAGGACGTTTACGGCGCGTGGCGGGAGGACCCCAACGGGTTCTGGATGGACGCCGCGCAGGCGATCGAGTGGGACAAGCAACCCTCGAAGGCGCTCTTCGATGCGGGCGACGGCCAGTTCGAATGGTTCGCGGACGGCATGGTGAACACATGCTGGAACGCGGTCGACCGCCACGTCGAGAACGGGCGCGGCGAACAGGTGGCGATCATCTGGGACAGCCCGATCACACATACCAAGCGCGAGATCACCTACGTCGAGCTGCGCAACCGCGTCGCAAACCTCGCCGGGGCGCTGCGCGCCAAGGGCGTCGAGAAGGGCGACCGCGTCATCATCTACATGCCGATGATCCCCGAGGCGCTCGAGGCCATGCTGGCCTGCGCCCGACTGGGTGCGATCCATTCGGTCGTCTTCGGCGGTTTCGCGGCGCACGAACTGGCGGTGCGCATCGACGATGCCCAGCCCAAGTGCATCATCGCCGCCTCCTGCGGGATGGAGCCGGGCCGCACCGTCCACTACAAGCCGCTGCTCGACGGCGCGTTGGCGCAGGCGAAGCACCAGCCCGACTTCTGCGTGATCTTCCAGCGCGAGCAGGAGGTTGCCCACCTCGAGGAGGGGCGCGACGTCAACTGGCATGGCTTCCAGTACGGCACCGAGCCGGCCGAATGCGTGCCGGTCGAGGGCAATCACCCCGCCTACATCCTCTACACCAGCGGCACGACCGGCCAGCCCAAGGGCGTGGTGCGCCACACCGCCGGACACCTCGTGGCGCTGAACTGGACGATGAAGAACATCTACAACGTCGATCCGGGCGATACCTTCTGGGCCGCCTCCGACGTGGGCTGGGTCGTCGGGCACAGCTACATCTGCTACGCGCCGCTCATCCACGGCAACACCACCATCGTCTTCGAGGGCAAGCCCGTCGGCACCCCGGACGCCGGGACCTTCTGGCGGGTGATCTCCGAGCACAAGGTGCGCAGCTTCTTCACCGCGCCCACCGCCTTCCGTGCGGTCAAGCGCGAGGACCCCAAGGGCGAGTTCGTGAAGAAATACGACCTGTCCTGCCTTCAGACGGTCTACCTCGCCGGCGAGCGGGCCGACCCCGACACGATCACCTGGGCGCAGCAGCAGCTCGGCGTGCCGGTCATCGACCACTGGTGGCAGACCGAGACGGGCTGGGCCATCGCCGCCAACCCGATGGGGATCGAGGAGCTTCCGGTCAAGCTGGGCAGCCCCTCGGTGCCGATGCCGGGCTACGACGTGCAGATCCTGGACGAGGCCGGCCACCCCGTGCCCGCCGGCACGCTTGGCGCCATCGCGATCAAGCTGCCGCTGCCGCCGGGTACGCTGCCCACGCTGTGGAACGCCGAGGCGCGCTTCCACAAGGCCTACCTCGAGCATTTCCCGGGCTACTACGAGACGGGTGATGCCGGCATGATCGACGACGAGGGCTACCTCTACATCATGGCGCGCACCGACGATGTCATCAACGTGGCCGGGCACCGGCTGTCCACGGGCGGAATGGAGGAGGTGCTGGCCTCGCACCCGGACGTGGCCGAATGTGCGGTGATCGGTGTGGCCGATCCGCTCAAGGGGCAGGTGCCGATGGGCTTCCTTTGCCTCAACTCGGGCTGCAACCGTCCGCATGAGGAGGTCTGCAAGGAAGCGGTCGCGCTGGTGCGCCAGCAGATCGGCCCTGTCGCGGCCTTCAAGCTGTGCTGCGTGGTGGACCGTCTGCCCAAGACCCGCTCGGGCAAGATCCTCCGCGCCACCATGGTCAAGATCGCCGACGCCGAGGAGTTCAAGACCCCGGCAACGATCGACGATCCCGCCATCATCGACGAGATCCGCGCCGCGGTGCGGGAACTGGGCTACGCCAAGGAACCGGCCTGAGGCCCATCGGAACGGAGGAGGCGCCGGGCGGGTAGGGAGGCCCGCCCGGCCACGAACATAAGACCGGTCGCAGCGGCGACGCCCACGTGAGGACCCGTAGCGGCTGGCGCTGCTCCCCAAGCGTGGCGGACAGCGTCGTCCCGGCGGTGGCGGGCCGCGGATGTCCAGAACCCGATGCGAAGCGTTGTCGCCGATGACGCGGGCCTGGTCCGGTCGCGCGACCCGGAGCTTAGTCGAGGGCGGGCCGCTGCGACGCGGCGATGCACCAAAGCCCGCGTCGGTCAGCCGTGGGCGTGTTGTTGCTCGTGATTCTGCCCATGGCCGCCACCGTCCTCGTGGTCATGCCCATGTCCGTGGCTGCCGTGGTCGGTCATGCGGGGGTCCATCATGCCTTCCTTCACGCCGAAGTGCAGCAGCAGCACGTTCACCGGGTAGGCGGCGACAAGGCCGCAGGTCAGCGACACGATCAGCGAAGACCAGAACCGGACATCGCCTATCCCGGCATCGCCGGCGAGCGTGAGATCCACGGTGATCGCGACAAGTTCCATGATGAAAATCGAGGGCGTCTCGGAGATCAGGGCATCCTTCATGGCCTGACGCTTCGACGTTCCGCCCTGCACCAATGGGCCCACGGTCAGGGCGAAGCCCGCCGCATAGGCGAAGGCAAAGGTCATTGCCACCGTTCCCGTCGTGCCCAGCCGCAGGAGGCCGACCGCCAGGATCAGGCCCACGATTTCGCCCATGCCGCAGCCCGAATAGCAGTGCGCGACGGACCGGAACGACCGGCGCCAAAGGTGATCGTCGGGGATCTCCTTGCGGCCGGTCCGCCAGTAGACCAGCAGGCCCAGCGGCCCGGAATAGACCACGGTCAGTGCCCAGACGACCTTCATCAGGCTCATGAGGTGGGTATTGTTGTGCTTGAGGTCGCGCAAGAGGATCGCGAGCGACGGCAGCATGAGCGCGGCCCAGGCGACGAGGAACCACGGCGACGAGATGACGGATTCGATGGTCTGCATGTGGCTGCAACACCGGCCACGGAAGTAATGTTCCCTCAGACCTCGTAGAGTTCCAGCGGCAGCCCATCGGGATCGGCGAAAAAGGTGAAGCGGCGGCCGGTGATGTCGTCCACCCGCACCGGCTCCACCGCGACGCCACGCGCCCCGAGCCAGTCGCAGGCCTCGGCCAGGTCCTCGACCGCGAAGGCAAGGTGCCGCAGGCCCGCCGCCTCCGGGCGCGAGGGGCGCCGGGGGGGATCGGGAAAGCTGAAGAGCTCGAGCTGCCCGCCGTCCGGCAGGCCGAGGTCCAGTTTCCAGCTCTCCCGGGCCTGGCGAAAGGTCTCGGCGAGAATCGGCAGGCCCAGGATCTCGGTGTAGAAGGCGCGGCTGCGGGCGTAGTCCGTGCAGATCACGGCGACATGGTGAATTCCGCGCAGCCCAAGGGTCATACGAATTGCTCGCGGATCAGCCGCTCTTCCAGCCCGTGCCCCGGGTCGAAGAGCACGCGGTGCGCGACGCGGGGCTCCGAGCGCACATCGACGCGCAGCACCTCGCGGACCGAGCGGCTGTCCGCCTCGGCCATGACCGGGCGCTTCTCGTGTTCCAGCACCTCGAAGCAGACTTCCGCCGCCTTGGGCAGCAGCGCGCCCCGCCAGCGGCGCGGGCGGAAGGCTGCCACGGCGGTCAGTGCAAGCACCTCGGCGCCGATAGGCAGGATCGGCCCGTGCGCCGAGTAGTTGTAGGCCGTCGAGCCCGCCGGCGTCGCCAGAAGCGCCCCGTCGCAGACCAGTTCGGGCATGCGCAGCTTGCCGTCCACGTGGATCGCCAGCCGCGCCGCCTGCGGACCGGAGCGCAGTAGCGAAACCTCGTTGATCGCCAGCGCCTCGGTGACCTCGCCGTCGACGCCGTGCGCGCGCATCGACAGCGGGTTGATCACCGCCTCCTCGGCTGCCTCCAGCCGCTCGGGCAGGGCATGTTCCGAGTATTCGTTCATCAGGAAGCCCACCGTGCCCCGGTTCATGCCGTAGACCGGCACGCCCAGTTCCTCGGTCCGGTGCAGCGTGTGCAGCATGAACCCGTCGCCCCCCAGTGCCACGATCACGTCCGCGCCGTCCTCGGCGTGGTTGCCGTAGCGCCGCGTCAGCGCGGCCAGCGCCGCCTCGGCTATGGGGGCGCGCGAGGCGCAGAAGGCAATTCTCAGCGACATGTGTTTCCCCGCCTCTCCCGTCGGGTCCGAAACAAGCACAAGTTTCCGGCCCCTGCCAGAGAGGTCGCCTTATAAATCCGACGCGTCGCGATGGTGCCTTTGATGTGCGGCGGGTTTGCTTTACTAGACCCCCAGTCAAGAAATCCATGACACGGGAGACACGCACATGAATGCCCCGCACCGCGATGACGGCTTCTTCACCCAGGACCTCGCCGACCGCGACCCCGAGATCGCCGCGGCGATCAAGGGCGAACTGGGTCGCCAGCGCGACGAGATCGAACTGATCGCGTCGGAGAACATCGTCTCCCGCGCCGTGATGCAGGCGCAGGGATCGGTCATGACCAACAAGTACGCCGAGGGCTACCCCGGCCGCCGCTACTATGGCGGCTGCGACTGGGTGGACGTGGCGGAAAACCTCGCCATCGACCGCGCCAAGCAGCTCTTCGGCTGCGAGTTCGCCAACGTGCAGCCCAACTCCGGGTCGCAGGCCAACCAGGGCGTCTTCACCGCGCTGATCCAGCCCGGCGACACCATCCTCGGCATGAGCCTCGACGCTGGCGGTCACCTGACCCACGGCGCCAAGCCCAACCAGTCGGGCAAGTGGTTCAACGCCGTGCAATACGGCGTGCGCAAGCAGGACAACATGCTCGACTACGACGAGGTCGCCGCCCTCGCGCAGGAGCACAAGCCCAAGCTCATCATTGCCGGCGGCTCGGCCATCCCGCGCCAGATCGATTTCGCCAAGATGCGCGAGATCGCCGACAGCGTTGGCGCATGGCTGCACGTCGACATGGCGCACTTCGCGGGCCTCGTCGCGGCGGGCGAGCATCCCTCGCCCTTCCCGCATGCCCACGTCGCCACCACGACGACGCACAAGACCCTGCGCGGCCCGCGCGGCGGCATGATCCTCACCAATGACGAGACCATCGCCAAGAAGGTCAACTCGGCGATTTTCCCCGGCATCCAGGGCGGCCCGCTGATGCACGTCATCGCCGCCAAGGCCGTGGCCTTCGGCGAGGCGCTGGACCCCTCGTTCAAGACCTACGCCCAGCAGGTCATCAAGAACGCGCAGGCGCTGTCGGATCAGCTCATCAAGGGCGGGCTCGACACCGTGACCCACGGCACCGACACCCACGTCGTGCTCGTCGACCTGCGGCCCAAGAACGTGAAGGGCAACGCGACCGAGAAGGCGCTGGGCCGCGCGCACATCACCTGCAACAAGAACGGCGTGCCCTTCGACCCCGAAAAGCCGACCGTGACCTCGGGCATCCGTCTCGGCTCGCCCGCCGGCACCACGCGCGGCTTCGGCGAGGAAGAGTTCCGCCAGGTGGCCGACTGGATCATCGAGGTGGTCGACGGTCTCGCCGCCAACGGCGAAGAGGGCAACGCCGAGGTCGAGGCCAAGGTCAAGGCCGAGGTCGAGGCGCTCTGCAAGCGTTTCCCGGTCTACCCCGAGGGCTGAAGCCCGCCGGAACAGGACAAGGCCCGCATCGCGGGACCGGAAAGGGCCGGGCGCCATGCCCGGCCCTTTTTCGTTGATGCCTCGCCGCAAGGCCTCTGGCGCCGGGCCACGAAAAAGCCCCCCGGACCCGGGGTCCGGAGGGCTCGAAACCGTCGGGATGGCGCGTCGCTCAGCCCGGGTTCTTGGCAAAGCGCAGGTAGGGCAGCCGGATGTCCAGCTCGCCGTATTTCTCCTTGGCCTGCTCGTCGTTGAGCGCGGTCGCCACGATCACGTCCTGGCCGACCTCCCAGTTCGCGGGCGTCGCCAGCGGCTGCTCGTAGGTGCGCTGCAGGCCGTCGAGGGCGCGCAGCACCTCGGCAAAGTTGCGGCCCACGGTCATCGGGTAGGTCATCGACAGCTTCAGCTTCTTGTCCGGGCCGATGATGAAGACCACGCGCACGGTCGCGCTGTCGGCGGGCGTGCGGCCGTCGGGCAGGTAGGCCTCGGCGGGCAGCATGTCGAGCGCCTTGGCGACCTTCAGGTCATCGTCGGCAACGATCGGGAAGCCGGCTGCCGCGCCGGCGGTCTTCTCGATGTCGCCCTTCCACTTCTTGTGGTCCTCGACGCCGTCGACCGAGATGCCCATCACCTTGGTGCCGCGCTTGGCCCATTCGTCAGCCAGCTGCGCCACGGCGCCGAACTCGGTGGTGCAGACGGGGGTGAAGTCCTTGGGGTGCGAGAAGAGGATCGCCCAGCTGTCGCCGATCCAGTCGTGCAGATCGAACTCGCCCTGGTCGGTGACCACGTGAAGGTTGGGGATTTCGTCGTTGATGCGCAGAGCCATGAGTCTCTCCTGTGCGTTGAACCCGGTATCGCGACCTAGATATATTCTAAATCCGATATGTAAAGTTGTCTGGCAAAGCCTTTCTCCTGGCGCGGCACCTTGCCGCGCGTGGGGGCTTCCACGCTGACGTAACGCAAACGCGGGCCGTGGCAAAGACCCTCGCGGCCCGATCTAGAAGGGCGCCTTGGCCCGGAACTTCACGCCCTCGTTGCCGTCGGGGTGGTTCAGCCGCAGCTCCTCGGCGTGCAGCATCAGGCGCGGGTGGGTGGCCGTCGTCTCGGGCGCGTAGAAGGGATCGCCGAGGATGGGGTGGCCCAGCTCGAGCATGTGCACCCGCAGCTGATGGCTCCGCCCGGTGCGGGGATGCAGGCGCACGCGGCTCTCGTCGTCCTCGGCCCGCAGCACGCGGTAGTCGGTGACGGCTGGCTTGCCGGTCTCGTGATCGACCTTCTGCCGGGGCCGGTTCGGCCAATCGACGATCAGCGGCAGGTCGACCGTCCCGCTGCGCTCCGCCATGCGCCCGGCGACGCGGGCGACGTAGGTCTTCTTGACCTTCCGCGCCTCGAACTGCTGCCCGAGGTGACGTTGCGCGTGGGGCGTGAGGCCGAAGATCATCACACCCGACGTGTCGCGGTCGAGCCGGTGCACCAGTCGCACGGTCGGAAAGGCCTCCTGCAGGCGCGAGATCAGGCAGTCGGCCAGCTCGGGCCCCTTGCCGGGCACCGAGAGCAGCCCGGAGGGCTTCTCGACCACGAGGATCTCGTGGTCGTCGTGCAGGATGCGGATCGCATCCCCGGGCGGGTCGTAGGTGTCGCTCATGACGGGCGCATTGGCAAAAGCCGTGGCCGGGCGCAAGCCTCGACCGGGCGGGTCGCCGGCGTGCGGCGCGGGATCAGACCCGTTCCACCGCGATCGCCGTGCCCTCGCCGCCGCCGATGCAGATCGCCGCGACGCCGCGTTTCAGCCCGTGGGTCTCGAGCGCGTTCAGCAGCGTGACGATGATCCGGGCGCCGCTCGCGCCGATGGGATGCCCCAGCGCGCAGGCGCCGCCGTGCACGTTCACCACGTCGCGCGGCAGGCCCATTTCCTTC
This sequence comes from Salipiger mucosus DSM 16094, assembly GCF_000442255.1. Taxonomy (GTDB): domain Bacteria; phylum Pseudomonadota; class Alphaproteobacteria; order Rhodobacterales; family Rhodobacteraceae; genus Salipiger; species Salipiger mucosus. The sequence continues at coordinate 247,170 of NZ_KE557278.1, forward strand.
ATGAAGGCCATCGGCACCACCGCGAAAGCCTCGTTCACCTCCCAGAGGTCCACGTCCGAGGTCTTCCAGCCGATCCGCTCCAGCAGCTTGTGCGCGGCGGGGACGGGGGCCGTCGGGAACTGTGCGGGCGCCTGTGCATGGCTCGCGTGGCCCAGCACGCGGGCGCGGGGCGGGGTGCCGGCGCGGGCCGCCCGGTCGAGCGTCGTCATCACCAGTGCCGCTGCCCCGTCGGAGATCGAGGAACTGTTGGCCGCCGTCACCGTGCCGTCCTTGCGGAAGGCGGGTTTCAGCATCGGGATCTTTTCGGGCCGCGCGCGGGCGGGCTGTTCGTCGCAGGTGATGACCTCCTCGCCGGTGCGGGCGTGGATCGTGACCGGTGCGATCTCGCGCGCGAAGGCGCCCGAGCGCTCGGCGTCGCGCGCGTTGTCGAGCGAGGCAATGGCATACTGGTCCTGCGCCTCGCGGGTGAACTGGAAAGCCTGCGCGCAATCCTCGGCGAAGGTGCCCATGAGCCGCCCCTTGTCGTAGGCGTCCTCCAGACCGTCGAGGAACATGTGGTCGATCACCTTCCCGTGGCCGATGCGGGCGCCGCCGCGCATCTTGGGCAGCAGGTAGGGCGCGCCGGTCATGCTCTCCATGCCGCCGGCCACCACGCAGGAGATCTGTCCCAGCGCAAGCTGGTCGAAGGCCGTCATCGCTGCCTTCATCCCCGAGCCGCACATCTTGTTGAGCGTGGTCGCGGGCACCTGCTCGCCGAGGCCGGCCCGGAAACCCGCCTGCCGCGCCGGGGCCTGGCCCTGGCCTGCGGGCAGTACGCAGCCCATCAGCAGCTCCGAGACCTCCGGGCCGCCCGCCTCGGCCAGCGCGGCGCGGATCGCCGCGCCGCCCAGTTCGGCGGCCGGGACCTCGGAAAAGGCGCCCTGGAAGCCCCCCATGGCGGTGCGTGCGGCCCCGGTGATCACCACGTCCTGCATCGTCGTCTCCTCCCGTTTCAGCCCATACTTACAGAAAGGTAAGGATTGGCGTCTAGCCTGCCGCGCATTCACGGTGAAACGCGAAGGGCAGGTGCATGGACGTCACGACCCATGAAAGCGACGGTCTCCAGGTCATCCGCGTGGAAGAGGCGCGCATCGACGCCGCCGTCGCCATCCAGTTCAAGGACCGCGTGCGCGCCGCCGTCGCACCCGGCGCGCGCCGCGTGGTGCTCGACCTCGGGGCGGTTCAGTTCATCGATTCCAGCGGCCTCGGCGCCATCGTCGCCGCGATGAAGGCGATGGGAGAGGGGCAGCGTCTCGACTTGGCCGGGCTCACGCCGATGGTAGACCGGGTCTTCCGCCTGACGCGCATGGACGCGATCTTCGTCATCCACGACAGCGTCGAGGGCGCCCGGGGCGCCAGCTGACGGCGCCCGCGCGCGAGGAGGCGCATCGTGGCGCAGCTTCCGGCACGGCAGGACAGGCTTTCGCTGCGGCTCCACATCGACAGCCGGCCCGAGGCGGTGCGCGGCGCGCTGGGGCGGGTTTCGCGCGATCTCGCGCGCTTCGGTATCCGGACCGAGCCGCGCGGCGCGGTCGAGCTGGTGCTGGCAGAGGCGCTGAACAACATCGTCGAACACGCCTGCCGCGCGGCGCCGGGCGGACACATCGCGATCGCGCTCGATGCCGGGCCGTCGCGGATCGACGTCGTGCTCCGCGACGACGGCGGCCCCATGCCCGGTGGCGATGTGCCGCGGGGCGCGGCCGCCTGTCTCGACGGGTCCTGCGCCGACCTGCCCGAGGGCGGCTTCGGCTGGTTCCTCATCCACCGCCTGTCGGACCGCCTGCGGTATCGTCGCGCGGGCGGCGAGAACCGGCTCGAGATCGGGATTCCCCTGTCGCGGGGTGACCGCCGGGCCTAGATCGCGGAAGGTAATTCCATCAAAGTGCCGCAATCCGCTCCAATTGTCGCCAGCTTTGCCCGCCATACCCTGTCTTGTAGCTGCATATGGCTTCCCTCGGCGCCGCGCTCTTTTAGCCCCCACCCAGTGCGTGGCGTCGAGGTACTTACCAGGCAGCCGAAGAGCGCGACTTTGCTCCCAACGGTCTTGCAAGCGCCCCCTCCCAACCACATTCCCGCCAGATTCGGCGCCCAAGGTGTTCCTGTAGCTGCTCAGAGCTGCCCTCGGCGCCGCGTCGTTCAAGCCCCCACCCTGTGCGTGGCGTCGAGGACTTCGTTTCCCCGACAGCCCCTCTCAATTCCCGGCCCGGTCCCGATTGACGCCGCCGGCATCGCTCCTATGCTGCGCCCGACGCGGGACAGGGAGAGGTTGAGATGCGCGATTTCCAGCAGCCGGGACGCTCGGCGGTTCATGTGACCAACGGCATCTGCGCCACGTCGCACCCGCTGGCCGCGGCGGCCGCCGTCGACATCCTCAAGCAGGGCGGCAATGCCGTCGACGCCGCCATCGCGGGCGCCGTGCTGCTGGGCCTGGCCGAGCCGCAGATGACCGGCATCGGAGGCGACTGCTTCGCGCTGGTCTCGCCCGCGGGCGGCGACGACGTGATCGCCGTCAACGGCTCGGGCCGTGCCCCTGCCAATGCCGACGCGGCAGCCCTGCGCGAGGCGGGCCACGACTTCGTCCCCGTGGCCTCGGCCCACGCTGTCACCGTGCCCGGCGCCATCGATGCCTTCTGCACCATGTCCGACCGCTGGGGCCGACTGGGGCTGGCCGACAGCCTCGCTCCCGCGATCCGCTACATGGACGAGGGCGTGCCGGTGGCCCCCCGCGTCGCCTTCGACTGGCGCATGGACGCCGACCGCCTGCAGGGCGCAGGCCGGACGCACTTCCTGAAAGGTGACCAACCGCTCGCGGTGGGCGACATCTTCCGCCTGCCGGGACAGGCCGAGGTTCTGCGCCGCGTCGCGAAAGAGGGCCGCAGCGCCTTCTACGAGGGCGAGGTGGCCGAGGACATGCTCGCCACGCTCAACGCGGCGGGGGGGCTGCATACGCCCGAGGATTTCGCGCGCACCGAATGCACCATCGGCACGCCCATCGCGAGTGACTACCGCGGCCGCGAACTGCTCGAGCATCCGCCGAACGGGCAGGGCGTCATCGCCATGCTCATGCTCGACATCCTCAAGCGCTTCGACATCGCCCGGCTCGATCCCTTCGGCGCCGAGCGCGCACATCTCGAGGCCGAGGCGGCCAAGCTGGCCTACGACGCGCGCAACCGCTTCCTGGCCGACCCCGAGCACATGACGCGGTTCGACCACCTCGCCAGCGATGCGCTGGCGGATGAGCTCGCCGCGCTGATCGACCCCGCTCGTGTCATGGCGGCGCCGGCCACGCTCAGCGAGTCGGTGCACCGCGAGACGATCTATATCACCGTGGTCGACCGCGACCGCATGGCGGTCTCGCTGATCTATTCGATTTTCCACGGCTTCGGTTCGGGCATCGCCTCGGACAAGTTCGGCATCCTGATGCAGAACCGCGGCGCCGGCTTCTCGCTGGCCGAGGGACATCCGAACGAGCTCGGTGGCGGCAAGCGGCCGATGCACACGATCATCCCTGCCATGGTCCGCGACGGCGGCCGCGTGACGATGCCCTTCGGCGTCATGGGGGGGCAATATCAGCCCAACGGGCACGCGCGGCTGATGTCGAACCTGACGGATTTCGGCATGGATCCGCAGGCCGCCATCGACGCGCCGCGCAGCTTCGCCGAGGGCTCCGAGCTCAAACTGGAACGCGGCTATTCCGACGCCGTGCGCGCCGAACTTGCCGACATGGGCCACAATGTCGTGACGCCCGAGGCGCCCGTCGGCGGGGCACAGGCCATCCTGATCCACGGCAGCGGTGTGCTCGAGGGGGCCTCCGACCCGCGCAAGGACGGCTGCGCCATCGGGTACTAGGGCGCGCATCCCGGAATTTCCCCCTCCGCGCCCTATTTCGGCCCGGTCCGGGCGCAACGCTTCCGGCGTAACCAGTTAGCGCCGGAGCGACAGAATGTTCGGACCCATCGCCGCCCTCGAATCCTATGTCTTCAACGCGTTCCGGCTGAACGCGCGCGCCACGCGGGCGGAATACTGGTGGCCGACGCTGATCGTGATGGTCGCAACCTTTGCGGCCGGGGCCGCCGACGCCTGGACGATGCTCTCTGCGCCGTCGATGCGCGACGTGCCGACGAACCCCTTCGCCTACTGGACGCCGATCCTGTCGTTGCTCACCGTCGTGCCCAGCTTCACTGCCGGGATTCGGCGGCTGCATGATTCCGGGCGCTCGGGCTTTTGGGTGCTGGTCACGGCGGTGCCTCTCGTGGGGCCGCTGGTCCTGCTGATCCTGCTGCTGATGCCCTCGGAGCAGGGTCCGAACGCCTGGGGCGGGCCGCGTCTCCCGATGGGCGGGCAACCGGGCGGGCCGCGGCCCATACGGTCGAACAGCCTGCGGCCATCGAACCCGCTCGATTCCTACGCGGTGCTCCTGCAGGCCGACGCCGAGCCCTCTCCCGAGGAGGTCGCGCGGCGCAAGGAAGAGATCCACGACTATTTCATGAAGAACGTCTCGCGCCGGAACAACGCAGCCTGAGCGGCGCGGTCCCGGGGCGGAGGCAGCGCAGCGCTCAGTAGCTGTAGGCCGCGTAGATCTTCGACAGGTCGCCGTCCCAGTCGCCGTGGTAATGCGCGAGCAGCTCGTCTGCCGGGACCTTGCCCGACTCCACGCTTTCCTTCAGCGCGTTCAGGAAATGCGTCTCGTCCGGCAGCAGCCCGCCGGCGCCCTGCCGGGCGCGGGCGCGCAGGCCGGATTCGGCGATCGACACCGTCTCTCGCGCGAGGTCGTGCATCGAGATCCCGTTGACCTTCGCATCCAGGGCATGGTCCGCCGCGGCGAGGCGCAGCGCCTCGCGGGTCTCGGCGTCCCAGTCCTTGACGAGATCCCAGGCCGCGTCGAGCGCCCCCTGGTCGTAGGTCAGCCCCACCCAGAAGGCCGGCAGCGCGCAGAGCCGCCGCCAGGGCCCGCCGTCGGCGCCGCGCATCTCGATGAACTTCTTGAGCCGCGCCTCGGGGAAGATCGTCGTGAGGTGGTCGGCCCAGTCCGACAGGGTCGGCTTCTCGCCGGGCAGGGCGGGCAGCTCGCCTTTCAGGAAGTCGCGGAACGACTGGCCGAGCGCGTCGACGTAGACCCCGTCGCGGTAGACGAAGTACATCGGTACATCCAGGGCGTACTGAACGTACGCCTCGAAGCCGAAGCCCTCGTCGAAGACGAAGGGCAGCATCCCGGTCCGGTCGGCGTCGAGGTGCCGCCAGACGTAGGACCGATAGCTCTTCATGCCGTTGGGCTTGCTCTCGAAGAAGGGCGAATTGGCAAAGAGCGCCGTCGCCACCGGCTGCAGCGCCAGCGCCACGCGCATCTTCTTGACCATGTCGGCTTCGGATCCGAAGTCGAGATTCACCTGCACCGTGCAGGTGCGCCGCATCATGGTGGTGCCCGTGGTGCCGACCTTGCCCATGTAGGCATCCATCAGCTTGTAGCGGCCCTTGGGCATCAGCGGCATCTCGTCGTGCGACCACTCGGGCGCGGCGCCGAGGCCGATGAAGCCCACGCCGATGGCGTCGGCGATGTCCTTCACGTCGGCGAGGTGCTGGTTCACCTCGTCGCAGGTCTGGTGGATCGTCTCGAGCGGGGCGCCCGAGAGCTCCAGCGCACCGCCCGGTTCGAGCGAGACGTTGGCGCCGTCCTTGGTCAGCCCGATGAGCTTGCCGCCTTCCTCGACCGGGTCCCAGCCGTGGCGGTCGCGCAGGCCCTCGAGCACCGCCCGGATCGAGCGCGGGCCGTCGTAGGGCAGCGGCTCGTGGGTGTCCGTGAGGTAGCCGAACTTCTCGTGTTCGGTGCCGATGCGCCAGTCTTCCTTGGGCTTGCAGCCGGCCGCGAGATACTCGGCCAGCTGGTCCTGATGCTCGATCGGCCCGCCGCCGGACTGGGGAATGGACATGGGTAAACTCCGATCTGCTGGGGCGTTCCGAGAGCGTTGAGGGTCAGGTCTGCGGCGATTGCCGGTGCTTGTCAATGCAGACGGAGGTGTGCGGTTTTGCGCGCCTCGGCCTCCCAGACGACCACCGGCATGGTGGCCCCGCCGCGCATTTCGGCCAGCATCCGCTCGGTCCGGAGGCCGGGCAGGGTGGCGAAGGCGTCGAAGAGCGCGTCGGCGCCCTCGGCGTCGAGCGGGATCGCGAGGGGCGGTGCATCCTCGCGGTGCAGCAACCAGTGCGGCGGCCTGGCCGTCGGGTCGAGCACGAGCGCCTGCAGCTCGGCCACGTCGGCGGTGCCGCCGTCGAGCGGGCCGAAATAGGCGATGCGCCCCTCGGTGACCTGCACGATGCCCGCGCCGCCGCCGCCGCGCCGGAAACGGCCGCGCTGGATGCCGGCGACGACCAGGACGGCGCCGATCAAGGCCACCGCGTAGCCGATCCAGTGCAGCAGCCCGCCGCCGGTGAAAAAGCCCCAGTAGAGGCCGAGCACCAGCACGGCCCCGCCCGCCAGCGCCTCGTGCCAGCGCATGATCGCGGCGCGCGCGGCCGGGCGGATCACGTCCAGTCTCCCAGGTGCGCCTGCCAGAGCGTCAGCGCCGCGACCGCCGCGGTGTCCGCGCGCAGGATGCGCGGTCCCAGCGCGATGCTGCGGGCCTGCTCCATGCGGTGCAGCCGCTCGCGCTCGGGCGGGGCGAAGCCGCCTTCGGGCCCGATGAGCACCGCCCAGGGGCCGGGCCCGCTCAGCGTGTCCGACAGCGCTGCCGGACCCGCCTGCGCCTCGTCGCAGAAGAGCAGCCGGCGCTCGTCGGGCCAGGCGTCGAGCGTCGCGTCGAGCTTGGCCAGTGCGGCGACCTCGGGCACGAAGCGGGCGCCGCATTGCTCGGCCGCCTCGACGGCATGGGCCTGCAGGCGGTCCTGCCGGATGCGCTCGGAATTGGTGAACCGCGTCTGCACCGGCAGGATGCGGCGCACGCCCAGCTCGACGGCCTTCTCGACGATGAAATCGGTGCGCGCCTTCTTCACCGGCGCGAAGAGCAGCCACAGATCCGGCGGCATGACCTGCGGCCCGATCTCCTCGGCGCAGACCAGCGTGCCGGCCTTCTTGCCGGCCTCCTCGACCTCGGCCCGCCACTCTCCGTCGCGCCCGTTGAAGAGCGCGACCGGCGCGCCGGGACCCAGCCGCATCACGGAAAAGAGATAGTGTGCCTGCGCGCGCGACAGCGGCACCGGTTGTCCCTCGCCCAGCGGGTGATCTACAAACAGTCGAACCTTGGCTTCCATGAGGCAGACCATATGACCCACGAGGACCGGGCGCCAGAGCCGCAGGGACGTGTTTCCGACGCGGTGACGGGCAACTGGGTGGACCGCTGGGCGCCCGAGGCGGCGCGTCCCTATTTCCGGCTGTCGCGACTCGACCGGCCGATCGGCACCTGGCTGCTGCTGCTGCCCTGCTGGTGGGGCCTGCTGCTGTCGATGGTGCATGACGGGCAGGCGCGGTGGTTCGATCTCTGGATCTTTGCCGGCTGCGGGCTGGGCGCGATCCTGATGCGCGGCGCGGGCTGCACCTGGAACGACATCACCGACCGCCACATCGACGGCTCGGTCGCACGGACGGCCTCGCGGCCGATCCCCTCGGGGGCGGTGAGCGCGAAGCAGGCGCTGGCCTGGGCGGTGGCGCAGTCGCTCGTGGCCTTCTGCATCCTGCTGACCTTCCCGCTCGCCGCCATCGGGCTGGGCATCCTGTCGCTCGCGCCGGTGGCGATCTACCCCTTCGCCAAGCGCTTTACCTGGTGGCCGCAGATCTTCCTCGGCATCGCCTTCAACTGGGGGGCGCTGCTGGCCTGGACCGCGCACAGCGGGCGGCTCGAGTGGCCGGCGCTGGCGCTCTACTTCGCTGGCATGGCCTGGACGCTCTTCTACGACACGATCTACGCCCACCAGGACAAGGAGGACGACGCCCTCATCGGGGTGAAGTCCACCGCGCGGCTCTTCGGTGACGCGGCCACGCCGAAATGGCTGTCGCGCTTCCTCGTGGCCTCGGTCGCGCTCATGGGGCTGGCCGTGGTTCTGGCCGCGCCGCGGGGCGAGATCCTCGCGCTGGTGATCCTGATCGGCGGACCCTGGGCCATGGGCTGGCACATGGTCTGGCAGATGCGGAAGCTCGACATGAACGAGGATTCGGTGCTGCTCACTCTGTTCCGGTCCAACCGGGACGCGGGCCTTTTGCCAGTGCTGTTTTTCGCTGCCGCCCTGCTCGCGTGATTGCGCCGCCCGTTTGGCGGGCGTATCAGAACTTGAAAAGCCAAAAAGGAAGCGACGCGCATATGCGGCTTTCCAGAATCGCCATTCCGCTTGCCACGTTGGCCGCCGCCGCCGCGGTCTGCCTGCTGGCCGCCGTCTTCTCGGTCCGGCTGATCGAGGACAGCTCCCGAGAGGGGGTCGAGACGGCTCTGGACATGGCGGAAAAGGACTGGGCCGAGGTCGACGTGGACGGGCTTCAGGTCTTCCTGATCGGCACGGCGCCGGACGAGGCGTCCCGCTTCGAGGCGGTGACCGTGGCGGCCACGGTCGTCGATTCCGCCCGCGTCATCGACCAGATGCTCGTGGCCGAGCCCGAGGACATCCGCCCGCCGCGCTTCTCGGTCGAGATCCTGCGCAACGAAAGCGGAATTTCGGTGATCGGGCTGGTGCCCTCCAGCACCGACCGGGCCGAGCTGATTGACGGTCTCGAGGCGCTGGCCGAGGAGGACGAGGAGGTCGCCGACCTGCTGGAAGTCGCCGATTTCCCCGCGCCCGAGGGCTGGGACGAGGCGCTGGGCTTCGCGTCGATGGCGCTGGAGGACCTGCCGCGCTCCAAGGTCTCGGTCGAGGCGGGCGCGGTGCGCATCAAGGCGGCCACGGACAGCGGCGAGGAACGCAGCGAACTCGAGGCGGCGCTGAAGCGCCGGGTGCCCGAAGAGCTGGAACTGACGCTCGACGTCTCGGCGCCGCGGCCGGTGATCACGCCCTTCGCGCTGCGCTTCGTGATCGACGAGGAGGGTGCGCGGTTCGACGCCTGTTCCGCCGATACCCAGGACACGCGGGAACGTATCCTCGAGGCCGCCCGCGCGGCGGGGCTTTCTGGCGAGGCCACCTGCCGGCTGGGCCTGGGCGTGCCCTCGCGCGAGTGGGCCGAGGCCGCAGAGATGGCCATCGCGGCGGTCGCCGAGATCGGCGCCGGGTCGGTGACCTTTTCCAACGCCGACGTGGCGATGCTCGTGCCCGAGGGCACGTCGGAGGCGCTTTTCGACCGCGTGGTCGGCGAACTCGAGAACGGGCTGCCGCCGGTTTTCGCGCTCAAGGCGGTGCTGCCCGAGACCCCCGACGACGAGGATGCCGGTCCGCCCGAGTTCACCGCGACGCTCAGCCCCGAGGGATCGGTCCAGCTGCGCGGACGGGTGCGCTCGGACATGACGCGGCAGACCGCGGACAGTTTTGCCAGGGCACGTTTCGGCTCCGAGGTGGTCTATACCGCAGCGCGGGTCGATGGCGACCTGCCGGCCTCCTGGCCGACGCGGGTGCTGGCCGGGCTCGAGGCCCTGGGCGAGCTCGAGAACGGCGTCGTGCGGGTCACGCCGGACCTGGTCCACGTCTCGGGCAACACCGGCAACCCCGAGGCAAATGCCGAGATCGCCACCTTGCTAGCCGAGCAGCTGGGCGAGGAGGCCGAGCTCGAGATCGAGGTGACCTACCAGGAGAAGCTGGACCCCACGCTGGGGATCCCGACGCCCGAGGAATGCGTGGCGCAGATCCGCGAGATCATCGGCGACCGCAAGATCACCTTCGAGCCCGGCTCGGCCAACCTCGACCCCACGGCGAAGGACATCATGGACGAGGTGGCCGAGCTGCTGAAGGTCTGCGGCGACATCCCGCTCGAGATCCAGGGCCACACCGACAGCCAGGGCCGCGAGTCGATGAACAAGCGGCTCAGCCAGGAGCGCGCGCAGGCCGTGCTCGAGGCGCTGCGCAACCGCCGGGTGCTGACCGCGGCCTACCGCGTGACGGGCTACGGCGAGGAGCAGCCGATCGCCGACAACGACACCGAGGCGGGGCGCGAGGCCAACCGGCGTATCGAGTTCCGGCTTGTCGAGCCGGAGCCCGTGCCCGAGGAGCCGACGACCCTGGAAGAGATGGAAGAGCCCGCCGCCGAGGGCGGCGAGGCGGCGGATGCGGCGGAGGAGCCGGCACCGCAGGAAGGTGACGAGGAATGAACAGGACGGAATTCGTGATCGCAACGGCGATCATTCTCTTCGTGGCCTTCTGCCTGGGCTGGTTCGCCAACTGGCTCGTGCATCGCTTCAAGCGGGTGAGCCAGGCGGACATGGACCAGCTCGAGCGGATGAGCCAGGAGCTGCACGAGGCCGAGGAGACCCGCGACCAGGCGATCACCTACCTGCAGCAGCGCGAGGCGGAGCTGACCAACCAGCTGGCGCAGACCGAGGCGGAGCTTTCGGCGGCCATGGAGGGCCTGCGCGAGGCGCGCCACGAGGCCGAGGAGCTGCGCGCCTGGATCGACCGGCAGGGCGGCGCGGCCTGATCCTGCGGAGCCGCTGGCGCGGCCCGTGTTTCAGCCCGCCCGCGCCTTTGGCGCGGCCGGGCGGTGGGGGCTCCGCCCCGTCGCGGCAGGCCGCGACTCCCCGGCGTACTTGGACCAAGAAGAAGCTGCGGGGAGTGCTTTCCTTTTGCCCGTGTCCGGGCCTATGAGCGCGGCGAAAGGGGAAGGGTTCCATGTCTCATGTCACGCTTGTGCGCCACGGCCAGGCCAATACCGCGGCCCGCGACGAGGCGTCCTACGACCGGCTGAGCGATCTCGGCCGCTGCCAGGCGCGCTGGCTGGGGGAGCATCTGCACGATACCGGGGAACGCTTCGCGCGGGCCTACAGCGGCACGCTGGAGCGGCACGTCGAGACGGCGCGCGAGTTGGCGCTGGACTTCGAGGTGGTGCGTGACGCGCGGCTCAACGAGCTGGAATATTTCACCATGGCGCAGCTTTTCGCGGAGCAGCACGGGGTGACGATCCCGGGTGACCGCGAGGAATTCGTGCTGCACCTGCCGCGGCTCTTCACCGTCTGGCGCGAGGGTGGGCTCGAGGGGGCCCCGGAGAGTTTCCAGTCCTTCGAGGCGCGGGTCTCCGACGTCTTGCAGGAGATTGCCGCCGGGCAGGGGCGGGCCATCGTCGTGACTTCGGGCGGGCTCATCGGCATGGCGATGCGGGTGACCATGGGGCTGGGGATGCAGTCGCTGGCGCATGCCTGCCTCGCGATCGAGAATTCCTCGCTGCACCGGTTCCAACCGCTGGCGACCGGGCTGGCGCTGACGCTGTTCAACGCGGTGCCGCATCTCGAGGCGCCGGAGCGCGCCCATGCGCGCAGCCACCTGTGAGCCCGCTTTCGCCCGCTTCGGGAACGCGCTAGCGTGTGCGCCGGGAACAGGGAGACCTTTGGCATGACACATCTGTGGGTCCGCGCCGAGCCGCGCCCGAACGAGGAGCGCGTCGGCGTGACGCCCGAGGGCGTGGCCGCGCTGCTGGCCCGCGGCTTTCGCGTCACCGTCGAGGAGAGCCGCGCGCGCGTCATCGGCATCGAGGCGTACCGCGCCGCGGGCGCCGAGATTGCGCCCGAGGGCAGCTGGCCGGAGGCGCCGGATGACGCCATGGTCTTCGGCCTGAAGGAGCTGCCCGAGGACGGCACGCCGCTGCGGCACCGGCACATCATGTTCGGCCATGCCTACAAGGGGCAGGCCGCCGGCCGCGTGCTGCTGGAACGCTTCGCTGCCGGGGGCGGCACGCTCTATGACCTGGAATACCTGGTCGAGCCGGACGGGCGGCGCGTCGCGGCCTTCGGCTACTGGGCGGGCTACGCGGGCGCCGCGGTGACGCTGCTGGCCAGGGCCGCGCAGCGGGCGGGGGGCAGCTGTCCGCCGGTCTCGACCTGGCCCGATGCCGCGGCGATGGAGGGCGATGTCTCGGACGCGCTGGCGCGCGCCGGGGGGCATCCGCCGCGCGCGCTGGTGATCGGCGCGCTGGGGCGCGTGGGAACGGGGGCCACGGACCTCTGCCACAAGGCCGGGCTCGAGGTCACGCAGTGGGACCTGGCCGAGACCGCGCATGGCGGACCCTTCCCGGAGGTGCTGGAGCACGAGATTTTCCTCAACTGCATCCTGGCGCGGCCCGGAACACCGGTCTTCGTGCCGGCTGAGGCGGCGCGCGCCGCGCGCCGGCTGACCGCCATCGGCGACATCGCCTGCGATCCGCAGAGCGACTTTTCGCCCGTGAAGGTCTACGACCACGAGACGACCTGGGCCGCGCCGGTGGTGCGCGTGCACGAGGATCCGCCGCTCGACGTCATGGCCATCGACAACCTGCCCTCGCTGCTGCCGCTGGAGAGCAGCGAGGATTTCGCCGCGCAGCTTCTGCCGCACCTGAAGGCGCTTGATGCGCCTGAACAGGGCGTCTGGGGCCGGGCGCGGGCGACATTCCTGGAACACATGCCCAAGGAGGACGGATGATACATTGGTGCGGAACGGGGCTCTCGGCGATCCCGGGGCTGCGGCGGCTGATCGAGGCCGGGCACGAGGTGACGGTCTGGAACCGGACCGAGGCCAAGGCGCGCGAGGCGGTGGGCGACCTGACAGACGCGATCCGCGTCTTCGAGCCCGAGGCACTGGCCGCCGAGCTGGGCGCGGGCGATGTCGTGGTCTCGATGCTGCCGGCGGACTGGCACGCACCGCTGGCCGAGATGGCCATCGGCAAGGGCGCGCATTTCGTCTCGTCGAGCTACATCGCGCCCGAGATGCGCGCGCTCGAGGACAAGGCGAAGGCCGCGGGCGTCGCGCTGGTCAACGAGGTCGGGCTCGACCCGGGCATCGACCACCTCATGGCGCATGACCTGGTGCGCGCCTACCGCGAGAGCCCGGAGTTCGACGAGGCCAACGCCCTGAGCTTCACCTCCTACTGCGGCGGGGTGCCCAAGAACCCCAATGCCTTCCGCTACAAGTTCTCCTGGGCGCCGGTGGGCGTGCTGAAGGCGCTGCGCTCGCCCTCGCGGTCGATCCGGCATTTCGAGGAGCTGAACGTCTCGCGGCCCTGGGACGCGCTGGGGCGCTACGATGCGCCGCTCGACCCGCCGGAGACCTTCGAGGTCTATCCGAACCGCGACTCGATCCCCTTCATCTCGGAATACGGGTTCGGCCCGGACTGGCAGGTGAAGGACTTCGTTCGCGGCACGCTGCGGCTGAACGGCTGGGCCGAGGCCTGGAAGGAGATCTTCGCCGAGGTCGAGACGGCCGACGATGCGCGGCTGGCCGCGATGGCGGACGAGTTGCTCGAGAAGAACGCCTACGAGGAGGGCGAGCCCGACCGCGTGGTGCTCTGCGTCTCGCTCAAGGCCGAGAAGGGCGGGGTTCCCGTCTGGCACAAGACCTGGGTGATGGACGCATGGGGCGACGCGCGCGGCAATGCCATGGGGCGGCTGGTGTCGATCCCGGTGTCGCTGGCGATCGAGGCGGTGCTGAACCGCGAGATCGCGTCGGGCGTCTCGGCGGCGCCTTCGGATCCCAAGCTGGTCGCGCGCTTCCTGGGCGAGGTCGACAAGCTCGCGCAGCGCCTGACCCGCGTCGACGAGATGTGAGGCTTTCGGGGCCGCCGCGCGGCGGCCCCCGCTTTCAGCCTTTGCCCAGCTTCGGAGAGGCGCGGTCGAGCACCAGCTCGGCGTCCGAGAAGCGGAAGGGCGAGCGCACGCCGGGCACGCCCTCGGGGGTGATCTGCAGCCCGCGGGCCTGCACCTGCGGGTCGGCCATGACCTCTTCGAGATCGTTGATCGGGCCCGCCGGGATGCCCTCGTCCTCGCAGCCCTGCAGCAGGGCCTCCTTGGTCCAGGTCTGCGTCGCCGCGCTCAGCCGTGCCGCGAGGCTGTCGCGGTTGGCGACCCGGTCGGCATTGGTCAGGTACTCGGGCGCCTCGGCCAGCGCGTCGAGCTTCAGCAGGCGGCAGAGACGGCGGTACTGCGCATCGTTGCCGGTGGCGATGATGATGTATCCGTCGGCGCAGTCAAAGACCTGGTAGGGCGAAAGGTTGGGATGCAGGTTGCCCGTGCGCCCCGGTGCCGTGCCCGTGGCGAGGTAATTCATCGCCTGGTTGGCCGTGGCCGCGACGGCGCAGTCGAGCAGCGCCATGTCGAGGTGCTGGCCGCGCCCGGTGCGGTGGCGCTGGTGCAGCGCGGCGAGGATGCCCGAGACCGAGTAGAGCCCTGTGAAGAGATCGGTGATCGCCACACCGGCGCGCTGCGGCTGCCCCTCGGGGTTGCCGGTGATCGACATGAAGCCCGACATGCCCTGGATGATGTAGTCATAGCCGGCGCGGTGGGCATAGGGCCCGTCCTGCCCGAAGCCGGTGATCGAGCAGTAGATCAGCCCGGGGTTCACCTGCGCCAGCGAGGCGTAGTCGAGCCCGTATTTCGCCAGCCCGCCAACCTTGAAGTTCTCGATCAGGATATCGGCGCCGCGCACCATCTCGCGCACCTGCTCCTGCCCCTCGGGGGTCGCGATGTCGATCACGACCGAGTACTTGCCCCGGTTGCAGCAGTGGAAGTAGGCGGCCGAACGGTCGCCCTCGCGGTCGATGAAGGGCGGGCCCCACTGGCGCGTGTCGTCGCCGCGGTCCGCCTCGATCTTGGTGACTTCGGCGCCGAGGTCCGCAAGAACCTGGCCGGCCCAGGGGCCGGCCAGGATGCGTGCCAGTTCGACGACCTTGACGCCCTCGAGCGGGCCGCGCGGTGCAGCGCTCATTCCGCTGCGGCGACGCGTTCGTCCAGGATCTCGGCGAATTCGTCGTAGGGCATGTTGGAGTAGAGTTCGCCGTCGATCATGAAGGAGGGCGTCGACTCGATGCCGTCCCGGGTGGCGTTCTCCTGGTACCATTCGACCAGTGTGCGCAGCTTCTCGCCGTCCTGCATGCAGGCGTCGAGTTTCTCCTGCCCGATGCCGGCCATGAGGCCGATCTTGCGCAGCCCGTCCGCGATGCCCGCCTCGCTGTCCTGGCGGACCCACTCGTTCTGCGTGGAGTAGATCATGTCGGCGATGCCG
Source organism: Salipiger mucosus DSM 16094 (assembly GCF_000442255.1). Classification (GTDB taxonomy): domain Bacteria; phylum Pseudomonadota; class Alphaproteobacteria; order Rhodobacterales; family Rhodobacteraceae; genus Salipiger; species Salipiger mucosus. The sequence goes on from NZ_KE557278.1 coordinate 262,293, forward strand.
AAGTATTTCTCCTGCCCGCCGCAGCGCGCCACCAGCGAGGCCCACATGCCGTACTTGTCGAAGTAGACCTCGCGGTGAATGAACTTCACCTTGCCGGTCTCGATGTAGTTCTCCTCGATCTGCGGCATCACGTCGGTGGCGAAGCGGGCGCAGTGCGGGCAGGTGAAGGAGCCGTACTCGATCACCTCGACCGGCGCGTCGGCGTCGCCCATGACCATCTCGGTGACCTCGGCGGCGCTTTCCGAAGCCTCGGCCTCCTGGGCGCTGGCGGCCCCGGTCAGGGCGGTCCGCGCGCCGTCAGGCGCCGTGGCCTGCGTCAGGAGCGCGCCGCCACCGGCGGAGAAAACGGCCGCGAGCGCGGCGGTGGTCAGGAAACGTGTCATGCGGTGTCCTTCGTGTCTGCTCGGGCGAGGCGTCAGCCCCGCGCCTTGGTTATGACGTTCGCGGCCAGGCGTTCAAGGGCCGAGCGCAGGCCGTCGTCGGCCACGCCCTCGGCCACGTGATGCGCCTCGGCGGCGACCTCGGGTGCGGGCCGGGACGTTTTCTCGCGCTTCGGCGGGCCGCCGAAGGCGACCTGTCCCTCGGCAAAGCCGGTGGCCGCGGTCTGGGTGACGCGGATGCGTGCAATGGCGTTGTAGCCATAAACGGCGTTGACGCGCTGGCGCAGCGGCTCCTTCTGCATCTCGAGCATCGGGGCATTGGCGCCTGTCGTGAGCAGGGTCAGTGTGGCACCCATGCCGCCGCGGCCATAGCTGATGTCGACCGGGCGCGAGATGGCGGCCATGTCCTCGCCCGCGATCTCGTCCCAGTGGGTCAGCAGCCGCGATTGGGCGAAGCCTCGGGATTCGCTGGCATTGCGGATGCGCGACTTGAGCAAGCCGCCCGTCTGCTTGAAGCCGTAGGTCGAACCCTTGTGGCGCATCGTCTTGAATCCCCCTGCTCGGCGCTATTCTAGTGGGCGCACATGCGGGCGCCAGCCCGGAATCACAAGATCAAGGGAATGTCAGCCTTGCGTGACGCGCCCCGCGCCGCCGAGCTTCTGGAATGGTATGACCGACACGCGCGCGACCTGCCGTGGCGGATCGGTCCGCGTGCGCGGGCGGCCGGCCTGCGGCCCGACCCCTACCGCGTGTGGCTCTCCGAGATCATGCTGCAGCAGACCACCGTGCCGGCGGTGAAGCCCTATTTCGAGGCCTTCACCGCACGCTGGCCCACCGTCGTCGACCTCGCGGCCGCCGAGGATGCCGACGTCATGGCCGCCTGGGCGGGGCTCGGCTACTACGCGCGGGCGCGCAACCTGCTGAAATGCGCCCGCGTGGTGGCCGAAGAGCACGGCGGCGTCTTTCCCGCAAGCCACGAGGGCCTGCTGGCGCTGCCGGGGGTCGGCCCCTACACGGCTGGCGCGGTGGCGGCCATCGCCTTCGACATCCCGGCAACGGTCGTCGACGGCAACGTCGAGCGCGTCATGGCCCGGGTCCACGACGAGCATACGCCGCTGCCGCAGGCCAAGCCCGTGCTGACCGAGATGGCCGCCGCCCTGACGCCCGACGCGCGGCCCGGCGACTACGCGCAGGCGGTCATGGACCTGGGCGCGACGATCTGCACGCCGCGCAACCCGGCCTGCGGGCTCTGCCCCTGGCGCGGTGCCTGCGCGGCCTGGGAGGCAGGCACCATGGCCGAGCTGCCGAAGAAGGCGCCGAAGAAACGCAAGCCGGTGCGCCACGGCATCGCCTACCTCGCGCGGCGGGTCGACGGGGCCTGGCTGCTGGAACGGCGGCCGGACAAGGGGCTGCTGGGGGGCATGCTCGGCTGGCCCGGCAGCGACTGGGGCGACGACCCGCAGGAGGCGCCGCCGATCCGCGCCGAGTGGAAGACCATCGAGGCAGAGGCCCGGCACACCTTCACGCACTTCCACCTGCGGCTGACCCTGCGCACGGCGCTGGTGCCCATGGACCGCGCGCCCTGCCGCGGCGATTTCATCGAATCGTCCGATTTCCGCCCCGGCGATCTGCCAACGGTGATGCGCAAGGCCTTCGACCTTGCGCGCGGCGGCTGACGGGCATCGTGCCACGGTGACGCGGGCCGCCCGCGCTGGCAGGATCGCGCGAAACGGAGCAGGCGCATGATCGCACCCGAAAAACTGGCTCGCATCACCTCGGCGATGCCCTTCTGGATGGTCTATGCCCTGCCGGTCCTGGTCTGGCTGGGCGCGGTGCAGGGCGGCTGGTGGGGCGTGCTGCCGCCGCTGGTGACATGGTATCTCTTCTCGGCGCTCGACGCGGCGCTGGGGCTCAACGAGGAGAATGCCGACCCGCAGACCGATCCGGCGGACCTGACCTGGTACCGGCTGGGCGTGATGCTCTGGGTTCCGGTGCAGTTCGCGACGCTCTTCTCGCTGATCTGGTACGTCGGGCGCGCCGATCACCTGGGCGGGTGGGAGCTGTTCGGCGTCTTCTTCGGCACGGGCGTGATGACCGGCACGGTGGGGATCGTCTATGCCCACGAGCTGCTGCACCAGCGCAACCGGCTCGAGCGGCGGCTGGGGGACTGGCTGCTGGCCATGGTGCTCTACGCGCATTTCCGCTCCGAGCACCTGCTGGTGCACCACGTCTGGGTCGGCACGCCGCGCGACCCGGTGACCGCGCGCTACAACGAGGGGTTCCACCGCTACTACGCCCGCGTGCTGCGCGACTGCCCGGTCTCTGCCTTCCGCGCCGAGGCGGCGCTGCTCGCGCGGCGCGGGCTGCCCCGGTGGCACCGGCGCAACCCCTTCTGGACCTATGCGGTGCTGCAACTGGCGATGCTGGCGCTCGCGGCGGTTCTGGGCGGCTGGACCGGGCTGTTGTTCTTTGCGGTGCAGGCCGGGGTGGCGATCTGGCAGCTGGAACTCACGAACTACGTCGAGCACTACGCTCTGACCCGCCGGTACCTGGGGGAGGGGCGCTACGAGCACGTGAAGCCGCACCATTCGTGGAATGCCGCGCACCGGGCGACGAACTGGCTGCTCATCAACCTGCAGCGCCACTCGGACCATCACTACAAGCCCGACCGGCGCTTTCCATTGCTGCAGACCTATTCCGAGCGCGAGGCGCCACAGCTGCCCTACGGCTATCCGGTCATGACCATGGCGGCCATGGTGCCGCCGCTCTGGCGGCGGATCATGAACCCCCGCGTGCGGGCCTGGCGGCGGGATCGCTACCCCGACATCGAGGACTGGACGCCCTACGACCGTGGCGCCACACCGCTGCCGCGCGGCGCCGCCTGAGCGGTTTCGGATCGGCCCTGCCGGTCCGACCGGCGCGGCCTTCGGCCGCGCTTCAAGGGGCTGCGCCCCTCTTGCCCCTGCGGGGCAATTCACCTGCGCGTATTTGGACCAAGAAGAAGCATGGGCGCGGTGCCTGCGACGTTGCGCAAAGCGCTCTTGAAACCGGGGGGCGGCTTGGCGACATTGGGGCTCCATTCGGTTGCCGGAGGACCCCCATGACCCTGGAGCATGCCGCGCGCGCGGTGCGCGAGAACGCCTACGCCCCCTATTCGCGGTTCAAGGTGGGGGCGGCGCTGCGCGCGCCCTCGGGCACGATCTATGCCGGGTGCAACGTCGAGAACGTGGCCTACCCCGAGGGCACCTGCGCCGAGGCGGGGGCCATCGCGGCCATGGTGGCCGCCGGCGAGACGGAGATCGAGGAGGCCTACGTCATCGCGGATGCCGCGCACCCGGTGCCGCCCTGCGGCGGCTGCCGGCAGAAGCTGGCAGAATTCGCGCGCGGGGAGGCCAAGGTGACGCTGGCCACCATCGACGGCGCGACGCTGGAGACCACGGTCGAGGCGCTTTTGCCCGGTGCCTTCGGCGACGTCCACATGGACCGCGCCTGATGGATGCACGGACGGTGATCGCGGCGCTGCGCCGGGGCGAGGCGCCGGGCGTCGAGGCCATGCGCTGGTTCGCGGCCGGGCTGGCCGACGGCACGGTGAGCGACGCGCAGGCCGGGGCCTTTGCCATGGGCGTCTGTCTGCGGGGCCTCGGCGAGGAGGAGCGCGTGGCGCTCACGCTGGCGATGCGCGATTCGGGGCATGTCATGCGCTGGGATCTCGACGGGCCGGTGCTGGACAAGCATTCCACGGGCGGCGTGGGCGACTGCGTGAGCCTCGTGCTGGCGCCGGCGCTGGCGGCCTGCGGTGCCTACGTGCCGATGATCTCGGGGCGCGGGCTGGGCCATACCGGCGGCACGCTCGACAAGCTGGATGCGATCCCGGGCTATGTCGTGGAACCCGATGCCGCGCGTTTCGATCGAGTGATCCGCGAGGCGGGCTGCGCCATCGTCTCGGCCTCGGCCGAGATCGCGCCGGCGGACCGGCGGCTCTATGCCGTGCGCGATGTCACCGCGACGGTCGAAAGCCTCGACCTCATCTGCGCCTCGATCCTCTCCAAGAAGCTGGCTGCCGGCCTCGACGGCCTCGTGCTGGACGTCAAGCTGGGCTCGGGCGCCTTCATGAAGACCGCCTCCGAGGCGCGGGCGGTGGCCGAGGCGCTGGTCTCGACCGCGCGGGCGGCGGGGTGTCCGACCACGGCCTTCGTCACCGACATGAACCAGCCCGTCGCCCCGGCAATGGGCAACGCACTGGAGGTGCAGAGCGCCATGGAGGTGCTGACCGGCCTGGCCGAGGGGCCGCTGCTGGAGCTGGCCGTGGCGCTGGGCGGTGCCGCACTGGAGGGCGCGGGCGTGAGCGGGGCCGAGGCGAAGCTGCGAGAGGCCATCGCCTCGGGCGCCGCGGCCGAGCGCATGGGGCGCATGGTGAGCGGGCTGGGCGGGCCTTCGGACTTCGTCGAGAGCTGGTCGCGCTACCTGCCCGAGGCGACGGTGATCCGCGAGGTGCCCGCGCCGGCGGCGGGCCAAGTGGCGGCGATCGACGGCGAGGCACTGGGGCTCGCGGTGGTGCGGCTGGGCGGCGGCCGCACCGTGCAGACCGACATGATCGACCCGGCGGTGGGCCTGTCGGAGGTGGTGCGGCTGGGCGAGCGCGTCGAGCGCGGGCAGGTGCTGGCCCGCGTCCATGCCGCGCGCGAGGACCAGGCCGACGCCGCCGCGCAGGTGGTGCAGCAGGCCATAACGCTGGGCCGCGCGCCCGAGGTCGGCCCGCTGGTGCGGGAGCGCATCGGATGAGGGCGTTCCTTGTCGTGATGGATTCCGTCGGCATCGGCGGCGCGCCGGATGCCGGGGCCTTCTTCAACGACGGCACGCCGGACACCGGCGCGAACACCCTTGGTCACATCGCGCAGGCCTGCGCGCGGGGCGAGGCCGACGAGGGCCGCAGCGGGCCGCTGCGCCTGCCGGTCATGGACCGCCTCGGGCTGGGCGCGGCGCTGCGGTTGGCGAGCGGGATCGAGGCGCCGGGACTGGGAGCGGCACCCGAGGGTCTTTGGGGCGCGGCAAGCGAGGTCTCGAAGGGCAAGGACACGCCATCCGGGCACTGGGAACTGGCGGGCCTGCCGGTGCCCTGGGACTGGCACTACTTCCCCGACACGCAGCCCGCCTTTCCGCAAACGCTGACGGACCGCGTCTGCGAGCTCGCGGGCACCGAGGGCACGCTGGCCAATTGCCATGGCTCGGGCACGGTGATGCTCGAACGCTTCGGGGCCGAGCACCTGCGGACCGGCTGGCCCATCTGCTACACCTCGGCCGACAGCGTGTTCCAGATCGCGGCGCACGAGGAGAGCTTCGGGCTCGACCGGCTGCTGGAGCTCTGCGCGCGGATCGCGCCGACGCTGCACGAGATGAAGGTCGGGCGCGTGATCGCCAGGCCCTTCGTGGGCGAGCCGGGGGCCTTCCGGCGCACCGGAAACCGGCACGACTATGCCATCCGCCCGCCGGAGCCGGTGCTCACCAACTGGGTGCAGGATGCCGGGGGGCGGGTGCACGCGGTGGGCAAGATCGGCGACATCTTCTCGATGGAGGGCATCGACGAGGTGCACAAGGGCGACGATGCCACGCTGATGGAGCACATGGGCCGGTTGGTGGACACCGCCGGGGACGGCTCGCTCACCTTCGCGAATTTCGTGGAGTTCGACAGCCTTTACGGGCACCGCCGCGACGTGGCGGGCTATGCCCGGGCGCTGGAATGGTTCGACGCGGGGCTGGGCGCCTTGCTGCCGCGCCTGCGCGATGACGACATTCTGGTCCTGACCGCCGATCACGGCAACGATCCGACCTGGGCCGGCACCGACCACACGCGCGAACGCGTGCCGGTGCTGGTCGCCGGCCGTGGCGCGGGCGCGCTCGGGCAGCTCGCCTTTGCCGACGTGGGCGCCAGCGTGGCGGCGCATCTGGGTGCGAGATCGACGGGTCCGGGGAGGTCCTTCCTGTGATGGATGAAGAGCAAATCGCGGCGATCCGGGCGCTGCCCAAGGTCGAGCTGCACCTGCACCTGGAGGGCGCGGCGCCGCCCGATTTCATCCGCCGGCTCGCGCGGGAAAAATCGGTGCGGGTGGACCATATCTTCCGGCCCGACGGCTCCTACGACTACGGCGATTTCGTGCACTTCCTGACGGTCTACGAGGCCGCGACCTCGGTTCTGAAATCGCCCGAGGACTACGCCCGCCTGACCCGGGCCGTGCTCGAGGAAAGCGCGGCAAGCGGCGTGATCTACACCGAGAGCTTCCTGTCGCCCGATTTCTGCGGCGGCGGCGACCTGGGCGCCTGGCGCGAGTACCTTGCCGCCATCCGCGAGGCGGCCGATGAGGCCGAGCGCGATCTTGGCATCACCATGCGCGGCATCGTCACCTGTATCCGGCATTTCGGCCCCGACCGCGCGAAACGCGCGGCCCTCTGCGCCGCCGAGACGGCGGGCGACTGGCTGACGGGCTTCGGCATGGCGGGCGACGAGAACCGCGGCCACCAGAAGGACTTCGCCTGGTCCTTCGACATGGCGCGGGAGGCCGAGCTGAACCTCACCACCCATGCCGGGGAATGGCGCGGCGCGCGCGAGGTCCGCGAGGCGGTCCGCGACCTGCGGGTCGCGCGCATCGGCCACGGCGTGCGCGCCATCGAGGATCCGGAGGTTGTGGATATCCTTGTGGAGAAGGGGATTGTCCTCGAGGTCTGCCCCGGGTCCAACGTGACGCTCGGGGTCTACCCGAGGATCGCCGCGCATCCCGTCGATAAACTGCGCCGGAAGGGCGTGAAACTCACCATTTCGACCGACGACCCGCCATTCTTCCACACCAGCATGGCCGATGAATACGAAGCGCTTGCGCACGCCTTCGGCTGGACCGAAGAGGTGTTCGAGGATATCGCCGTCACCGCCGCCGAGGCCGCGTTCTGCGACGAGGCCACCCGCGCGGGGATCAGAAAGAGACTGGAGCGCCCATGACCGAGCACCTGACCGTCGTCGACCACCCGCTGGTGCAGCACAAGCTGACGCTGATGCGGGAGAAGCATACCTCGACCGCCTCCTTCCGCCAGCTGCTGCGCGAGATCAGCCACCTGCTGGCCTACGAGGTCACCCATCATCTGCCGACCGGCACCAAGCGGATCGAGACGCCGCTGCAGGAAATGGACGCGCCGGTGATCGAGGGCAAGAAACTGGTGCTGGTCTCGATCCTGCGGGCGGGCAACGGCCTGCTCGACGGCATCCTCGAGCTGGTGCCGGCCGCCCGCGTGGGCTTTGTCGGTCTCTACCGCGACGAGGAAACGCTGCAGCCGGTGCAATACTACTTCAAGGTGCCGCAGCACCTCGAGGACCGGCTGGTGATCGTGGTCGACCCGATGCTCGCGACCGGCAATTCCTCGGCCGCGGCGATCGACCTGCTCAAGCAGGCGGGCGCGCGCGACATCCGCTTCCTCTGCCTGCTGGCGGCGCCCGAGGGCGTGGCCCGCATGAAGGAGGCGCACCCCGACGTGCCCGTTGTCACGGCGGCCGTGGACGAGTGCCTGAACGAGAAGGGTTACATCGTTCCGGGCCTAGGGGATGCGGGCGACCGCATGTACGGCACTAAATGAGCCGACAGGGCGCTTTACAGTGCCCGAGCTCCTGTTGCATGCTCGCCTCCGTGTATCTGTGGGGGCGGACATGGTTCTGACAAGACTGACGATCCTTGCCGCGACGGTGGCCCTGTCCGGGCTCGGCGCGGCACAGGCGCAGGCCCAGGCGGCCGCGGGTGCGGCACAGGGGATCGCGACGATCGACCGCCCGGCCGAGCAGCCGCCGGCCGGCTACCAGGGCAGGCAGTATGTCGACAGCCGGGGCTGCGTCTTCGTGCGCGCGGGCTTCGACGGCAACGTGATCTGGGTGCCGCGCGTGACCCGCGACCGCGACCAGGTCTGCGGCTATTCGCCCTCGCTGGATGGCGCGCGCACCGCGAGCGCCGACCCCGAGCCTCAACCCGCACCGCCCCCGGCGCCTGCGCCGGAGCCCGAGCCGCCGGCGGCCAAGCCGAAGCCTCAGCCCGCGC
>NZ_KE557278.1:271255-297192 GCF_000442255.1 Salipiger mucosus DSM 16094
CGCCCCGGCGAAACCCGCGCCGCGCCGCGAAGTCGTCCGGGCCCCGGCCTCCAAGCCGCCCTCCGCGCCGCCGCCCAGGGTCGTGCGCAAGGTGCCCAAGCCCCAGTCGACGCCCGCGCCGAAGCGGGTGGTGCGCGCCGGGTCCTGCCCGCCGGGCGCGTCGGGAACCATCGTGCGCGACGGCATGCGCGTGCGCTGCGGACCGCAGTCCAGCCCCTACGTCACCGAGGTCCGCCGCGGCGAGGCGCCGGGTGCGGGCAAGAACGTCTACCGCAACCAGGGCAACGGCCGGGGCAGCTGGGACGACAGCCGTCTCGACACCGGCCGCAGCCTGCCGGATGTGGACGGCGACACCCGCATCGTGCCGGACCAGGTCTGGGAAAGGCGCTCGGCCGAGGTGCCGACCGTGCCCGCGGGCTATCGCCCGGCATGGGAGGACGACCGCCTGAACCGCTATCGCGCCGTGCAGACCGTGCAGGGCTATTACGACACGCAGGAGGTCTGGACCAACGACCTGCCGCGCCGGCAGGTCGTCGCTTCGCGCCACCACCAGGTGCGCGACCCCGTATTGCTCTACGATGGCTACCCGAAGCTGACGGTGGTGCGCCGCTCTGCGACCTCGCAGCTCGCCGCGGCTTCCGGTGTGCAGCGCCGCCCCTACGTCTCGACCCGCTCCGCCCCCGTCGAGGCACCGCGCAAGACGCCCGCCGCGTCATCGAAGCGCTATGTCGAGATCGGCGCCTTCACCACGGATGCCAAGGCGCGGGCCGCGGTGGCCCGGCTCTCGGGCGCCGGGCTGACCGTGCGCAGCGCGCCGATGACGCGAAACGGGCGCCGGATGCAGCGCATCGTGGTGGGGCCCTATGCCGATGCCGGTGCCCTGCGGAACGCGCTCTCGCGCGTGCGCGCCACGGGCTACACGCAGGCCTACCTGCGCTGATTACCCCTCTTCGAAGGATGACCCGCAAGCCCCGCCACCGCGCGGGGCTTCGTCGTGTCCGGGCTCAGCCGCCGCAGATGCCCTGCAGCCGCAGCCAGTCGGCATCCGAGAGCACTGTTGCGCTGCCTTGTGCGGCGCGCGGATCGGCCTCGATCAGGCTCAGCGTCGTCTCGCCGGTCATGTCGCGGGCATAGGCATAGGGGCTCGACCGCAGGTCGGCGGCTGCGAAAGCCCGCAGCAGGCGGTCGTTGGGCACGGTTTCGGGCGTTCCTGTCAGCAGCTGCTCGGCGTAGGACTGCAGGGTCGCCTCCGGCAACTCGCCGGTGGTCAGAAGCTGCAGCGAGGCCCAGAGCCCCGCGTATTCCAGCAGGTCGGCCAGCGGCTCCGTGCTGCGCGCCCGCACCGCCTCGGCCAGGATGTAGCCCGCGGCGATGTCGGGGTCCTCGTGGTCCTCGATCAGGTCGCGGTTCACCAGGACCAGCCCGCCGGGCAGATGCGCCGTCTCCTGCACGCCGCCGGGCAGCACGACCAGGGCATCGCGGCGCGCCTCGCCCAGGATGCGCTGCGAGAGCCGCCGCAGCGGCGTGCGGGCCTCCGGCGTCATGCAGGGCTGCCCCGCGACCCGGGTGATATCGTCGAGCAGCGCGCGTCCGATCTCGGCGCGCTTGACCTCGGGGACCACGCGCTCGGTGTGGCGCAGCAACGCGCCGGGCATCCAGAAGATCGCGGCGCCGGCGATCACCACGGCGAAGGCTGCGACAAGCAGGATGCGCAGCTTGCCGGGGCGCGGGCGCCGACGTTCGATGGCACGCAGCAGCCGGTCGATGGCGGCGATCATCGTGGTCTCGTCCGCCGGCAGCTCCAGCGTCTCGCCCGGGTCGCCGTCGGGATGGAAGAGCGCGGGCAGCTCGCCCTTGTTGGCGCGTACGATCGCCGCGAGCGACCAGTGCGCCAGCGCGCGGCCCGAGAACTCGGAAATCGTCAGCGTGGCATCGCCCAGCGACACGATGACCTCGCGCCGCTGCGCCTGCGGATCCGGGCGCCACAGCCCGGAGGCTTCCAGGCGCTGATACTCCTTGAGTGCGGTCATGCCGGGCTGCTCTGCCTCGTTTCGCGGGACAGTAGCATGGCCTCGCGGAGAGGGGCAACGCGATCAGAGCGCCTTCCGGGGTGTCGGGTGGGCACGGTCCTTCGGGGGCAGGGCGCGCCCGACGCGAGCATGTCTCGCCTGCCGCGCGCGGCGCAGTGCGCCGAGCATCCGGGTGACGGCCGCGCGCAGGATCATGGCGCGGGCGGCCTCTCTTTGCTGGCGGGTATGGTCGTAGATGTGTCGCATGGTCCGTCGTTCCTCTGCCGGTGCGTCAGGTTGCGCATCCAGCATCGCGCCCGGGGCCGTCCCGGGGCCACTGAACGAAGCGTAGCGCCGCCGCTACACAATCTGGACTAGGCGCCGCGCCGCGCCCGGCGCTAGGCTGAAACCTCAAGGAGGTGCCTGCATGAGCGACGGAGATTACAACCTGTTCTGCCCCCTCGCGATGGCCTGCGACGCGCTGGAGCCGCGCTGGACCCTGCTGATCCTGCTGGAGATGTGGAACGGCTCGACCCGGTTCAACGAGCTGCGGCGCGGGGTGCCGGGCATTTCGCCGACGCTTCTGTCGAAACGCCTCAAGGAGATGGAGAAAACGGGACTGGTCGAGCGCGTCCACGACCCCGCGCGCGACACCGTCGACTACCTCCGCACCCCGATGGCGATCGAGCTGGAGCCTGTGATCGACCAGCTCGGCCGCTGGGCCCGCCGCCACATGCGCGCCGAGGTGGCGCTGCGCGACCTCGATCCCGACGCGCTGATGTGGAACCTGCGCCGCAAGGTCGATGCCAGCGAATTGCCTCGCCGCCGCATCGTCGTGCGCTTTCATTTCACCGACTGCACCGGGGACGAGGCGCTCTACTGGCTCATCGCCAGGCCCGGCGCGGACGTGGACCTCTGCAAGAAGGACCCGAAGTTCGACGTCGACCTCTTCGTCGAAGCCACCAGCCGCGCGGTCGCGGCGATCTGGCTGGGCTATTCCTCCTGGCGGGAGGAGATCGCGCGGGACACGGTCTTCCTCAGCGGAGATCCGGTCGTCGAGCGGACCATCGACCGGTGGCTGCTGGAATGCGGCTTCGTCGAGGCGGCGGAGTGAGCCGGGGCGGGGGCCTCAGAGCTCCCGCGCCCGCTCGCGCAGCGCGAATTTCTGGATCTTGCCGGTCGATGTCTTGGGCAGTTCCTCGAACACCACCCGCTTGGGCGTCTTGAACCCGGCCAGCCGCTCGCGCGCGAAGGCGATGAGCGTCGCCTCGTCGGCCGGATGGTCCGGCTTCAGCTCCACGAAGGCGCAGGGCACCTCGCCCCACTTGTCGTCCGGCTTGGCCACCACGGCGCAGAGCAGCACCGCCTCGTGGCTCATCAGCGTGTTCTCGACCTCGACCGAGGAGATGTTCTCGCCGCCCGAGATGATGATGTCCTTGGCGCGGTCGGCGATCTGGATGTAGCCGTCGGGGTGCTGCACGGCGATGTCGCCCGAGCGGAAATAGCCGCCCTCGAAGGCCTCGCGCGTGGCCTTGGGCGCCTTGAAGTAGCCCTTCATCACGCCGTTGCCGCGGTGCATGATCTCGCCCTTGGTGGTGCCGTCCATCGGCACCTGCGCCATCGCCTCGTCGGTGACGGTGACATCCTCCATGAAGGGCATGGCCACGCCCTGCCGCGCTTTGAGCCCCGCGCGCGCCTCGCCCTGCCTGTCCTTCCAGGCGGGCTGCCAGGCGCATTCGGTGTCCGGCCCGTAGGTCTCGGTCAGTCCGTAGACCTGCGTGACGTTGAAGCCCATGGTCTCGATCTTGGCGAGCGTTGCCGGAGCTGGCGGCGCCCCCGCGGTGAAGACCTCGACGGTCTGGGAAAAGTCGCGCTTGTCCGCCTCCGTGGCGTTGACCAGCATGTTCAGCACGATGGGCGCGCCGCCGAAATGGGTCACGCCCTCGTCGGCGAAGGCGTCGTACAGCGCCTTGGCGGTGATGTCGCGGCAGCAGACCACGATGCCGCCCACCGCCGGCATCATCCAGGTGTGGCACCAGCCGTTGCAATGGAAGAGCGGCACGATGGTCAGGTAGACCGGGTGCAGCACCATGCGCCAGGACAGCACCTGTCCCATGGCGTTCAGGTAGGCGCCGCGGTGGTGGTAGACCACGCCCTTGGGCCGGCCCGTGGTGCCCGAGGTGTAGTTGAGCGCGAGGCTCTCCCATTCGTCCTCGGGCATGATCCAGGCGAAGTCCGGATCGCCTGTGGCGAGGAAGTCCTCGTAGTCGGTGTAGTCGCCATAGGCCAGGGCGCCGCCGTGCGGGTCGGCCACCTCGATGACTTTCGGGGCGTCGATTTCCATGATCTCGATGGCTTCGGCGAGATGGCCGATGAACTGCGGGTCGCAGAGCACCACCTTCGCCTCGCCGTGGTCGAGAATGTAGGCGATGGTGTCGACGTCCAGCCGCGTGTTGATGGTGTTGAGCACCGCGCCGCAGGCGGGCACGCCGAAATGCGCCTCGGCCTGGGCGGGGATGTTGGGCAGGATCGTCGCCACCACGTCGCCGGGCCGCACGCCGATCCCGGCAAGCGCCGAGGCAAGGCGCGAGACGCGGGTATGATACTCGGCATAGGTCTTGCGGTGCGGCCCGTAGACCACGGCCGGCTCGTCCGGCCAGATCCGCCGCGCGCGCTCGAGGAACGACAGCGGCGTCAGCGGCACGTGGTTGGCGTCGCATTTTCCCAGTCCGGTCTCGTCGGCCAGCCAGCCCATGGTCACTCCTCCCTCTCGGTGTCAGGGGGATAATGCGCAGGGTGGAGACACAATGAAAGGCCCCGCGTCACGCGATTTGCCGCGCCGGAGGCGGGCGGATATGCTCGCGGCCATGATCGTATCGCGCGGCCGCCGCTACATCTTCGTGCACATCCCCAAGACCGGCGGCACCGCGATGGCGGCGGCGCTCGAAGCGCGGGCGATGCGCGACGATATCCTGATCGGCGACACGCCCAAGGCGCTGAAACGCCGGGGGCGGCTCAAGGGGCTTTCACCGCGCGGACGGCTCTGGAAACACGCGACGCTGGCGGACATCGACGGCGTGGTCTCGCCCGAGGAAATGGCGGAGATGTTCACCTTCACATTGGTGCGCAATCCCTGGGACCGGGTGGTGAGCTACTACCACTGGCTTCGGGCGCAGAGCTTCGACCACCCTGCGGTCGCGCTGGCGCGGCGGCTGGAGTTCGCCGGCTTCGTCGCGCATCCCCAGACGGGGGCAAGCCTGCGTGCCGCGCCGGCTTCCAGCTACATGCGCGACATCACGGGCACCGAACGCGCCAGCGCCTGGCTGCGGCTCGAACACCTCGACGAGGACATGGCGCCGCTGGAAAGCCACCTCGGGTTCCGGCCGGACATGGGGCGCGAGAATGCCTCGGACCGGCGGTCGGACTACCGGGGATACTACGATAAGGCGACGGCGGCACGGGTGGCCGAGATCTGCGCCGAGGACATCGCGCGCTTCGGCTACGCCTTCTGAGGGGCGCGCCGCCCGGGCGCGGTGCGGGGCGGAAACGGGGGCCTCCGGCGGGGATATTTGACGGCCAGAAGAAGCCCCTGTCGCCCCAGACGAGGAAAGCCCGCCCTGCGGGGGAGGGCGGGCCGAAGCGCGAAGCTTCTCCTGGCACGGTCATCGGCGTCCCCGCCTGTACCGTGGATCGAGCATCCGGCACTTCGGTTAACAATGTGTTTCTTCTGGCCGCAAATATCCCGGGGAGCGCGAGGGGCAGCGCCCCTCGCCGGGCCGGTGCGGTTTACCGCACCGGATCGAGCAGCGCTTCCGTAAGCGAGCAGTCGCGCACCACGTCGCGGCCGCAGGGCACCGGCTCGAGCGTCTTCGACAGGCAGAGTCTCGTCTCCTCGATACGGCCCGCCCTGCAGGTGACGGTCACCATGTCCGGCGCGAGGCCGGGGTTTGCCTCGAGGAAGGCTTCCTCGACCACGGCGGCGGGCAGGGTCACCGGGTCCTTCAGCTTGCGGAAGATCGCGGGTCTTTGGATGGCGCCGTAGGCGCGGCGGGCGAGCGCGAAGTAGTCCTCGGCCGGCAGGCCCGCGCAGGTGCCGTGCTTGCGCCACTGGTACCAGGCCAGCCCCGCCGTGCCCATGATGTCGGCCATGGCCGCGGTCATGGCGCGCGAGGGCGGGGGCGGCGCGCCGCGGCACTCGGAGGGCCAGCCGCGATGATACTGCGGCCAGAGCCCGTGCAGGATCCAGCCGTGGCTCCGCTCGCACTGCGGCGAGTCGCGGGCGTCGCCTTCGAGGGCGCACCAGGTCGGCGACCACGAGAGCGCCATGACGTAGTAGTCGAACTCGCCCGCGGGCTCTCCCTCGGCCCGCGAGGTGGCGGGGGAGAGCGCCAGGGCCAGCAGCAGCGGAATCAGCCAGCGCATTTTCTCTTTTCTCCAGCGTCCGGCGTCACTATATAGGCGCCAAGTTCCCCGACAACGGTAACCCGTCCCGGACCAAATTCCGGGACCTCCCGGCCCAGAGAGGCCCGGGGGAGGGGAAGAAGATTTTGCAAGGAGACGCTTCGCAATGGCCAAATTGCTGCACCCGAAGGCCACCGCTGTCTGGCTGGTCGACAACACCACCCTGACATTCAAGCAGATCGCCGACTTCACCGGCTATCACGAGCTCGAGGTGCAGGGCATCGCGGACGGCGACGTCGCCGCCGGCGTGAAGGGCTTCGACCCGGTCGGCAACAACCAGCTCGAGCAGACCGAGATCGACCGCGCCGAGAAGGACCCGCTCTACAAGATGCGGCTCAAGCACAACCCGGCCGCTGTCGACGAGGACAAGCGCCGCGGCCCGCGCTACACGCCGCTGTCCAAGCGCCAGGACCGGCCGAACGCGATCCTCTGGCTGGTCAAGTTCCACCCCGAGCTGACCGACGGCCAGATCTCGAAGCTGGTGGGGACGACCAAGCCGACGATCCAGTCGATCCGCAACCGCGAGCACTGGAACATCCAGAACATGCAGCCCATCGACCCCGTCGCGCTGGGCCTGTGCAAGCAGTCCGAGCTGGACGCGGCCGTGCAGAAGGCCTCGAAGAAGCTCGAGGAGGTCATGAGCGACGACGAACGCCGCAAGCTGGTCTCGACCGAACAGAGCCTCAGCATGGAGCCCGAGCCGCGCCTGCCGTCCTCGATCGAGGGTCTCGAGACCTTCTCGCTGTCGGACCCGCGCGAGCAGGAGGAAGACGACGAGGAGAAGACGCCCAGCGATTTCTCGGACGCCGAGAGCTTCTTCAACCTGCCGGCCTCGGACGATGACGAGGACGAGGACGACGACAGCGACGATCCGCGCGGCTGACGCACGCCGGACCGCCCGACATGCGAAGGCCCGCCGCGGGGAACGCGGCGGGCCTTTTGCGTGGGGCGCGGTATCGCGGATCGGGGCCGCGGACGTCACATCCGCTTGCGCGCGTTCAGCGCGGCGGTGATCGTGCCGTCGTCGAGATAGTCCAGTTCGCCACCGATGGGCACGCCCTGGGCCAGAGAGGACAGGGTCACGCGGCCCTCGAGCTGGTCGGCGATGTAATGCGCCGTGGTCTGGCCGTCGACGGTGGCGTTGAGTGCGAGGATCACCTCGGTCACTTCCTCGGCCTCGACCCGGCGAATGAGCTGCGGGATGCGCAGCTCTTCGGGGCCCACGGCATCGAGCGCCGAGAGCGTGCCGCCAAGGACATGGTAGCGGCCCTTGAAGACGCCCGAGCGTTCCATCGCCCAGAGGTCCGCCACGTCCTCGACCACGCAGATCTGCCCGTTGCCGCGCGCCTCGTCGGCGCAGACCGGGCAGACGTCGGCGGTGCCGATGTTGCCGCAGTTGAGGCATTCCCGCGCCGTGTCGGCCACCCGCTGCATGGCGGTGGCCAGCGGGCGCAGCTGGATCTCGCGCTTGGAGACAAGCTGCAGCACCGCGCGACGCGCAGACCGCGGCCCGAGGCCCGGCAGGCGGGCCATCAGGTCGATCAGCGTGTCGATCTCGCTGCGGTCTGTCACGGGGTGCCCGATTGCAAAGGCCCCGGCGCGGCGGCCGGGGCGAGGGTTTCACGAGGTCCGGGCGAGGCCCGGAGGTCTCGGCTCAGAACGGCAGCTTCATGTCCGCCGGCAGGCCCATCTCCTCGGAGAGTTTGCGCATCTCCTGCTCGGAGCGCTCCTGCGCCTTGGCCTGGGCATCCTTGATCGCGGCGAGGATCAGGTCCTCGACCACTTCCTTGTCGTCGCCGTTGAAGATCGAGGGGTCGATGTCCAGCGCCTTCAACTCGCCCTTGGCCGTGGCCGTGGCCTTGACCAGGCCCGCACCGGATTCGCCGGTCACGGTGATCGTCTTCAGGGTCTCCTGAAGGTCGGTCACCTTGCCCTGCATCTCCTGGGCCTGTTTCATCATCTTGGCCATGTCGCCGAGGCCGCCGAGTCCCTTGAGCATCTCGAAACTCCTGTCTGAGGGTTGGTCCCTAGATACGGGCGCGGCGGGCGCCGCACAAGGGCCGCGCCGGTGCGCGGATCACTTGCCGTCGCGCCCCGCCGCCTCGTCGAGCATCCGGGTGATCAGCAGTGCCGCCCCGCCGATCAGCATCGAGCGGCCGATCTGGTCGGTGACGTTGCTGGGCGCGAAGGGCTCGACCGTATCGCGCGAGGCCTGCGCGGCGCGGCGCAGGCGCGAGCGGCGGGGCAGGTCGCCGAACTGCTTGGGGCGCGGCACGTGGCCGATGCGCGGCTTGGTCTTGAGCAGGACCGTCCCGACCGTCAGCAGCCCGGCGGCGAAGAAGATCGGCATCAGCCGCTCGCGGCGCTGCGCCGGCAGCAGGCGGTCGCGCATCTCCTGGATCTTCTGGGTGGTGCTGGTGTCCTGGGAGCTGGTGTCGGGCAGGTAGGTCGTCATCTGGGGATCCTCCGGGATTTCAGTCCCAACCCGGAGAGGGCCGCTCCCGTTCCCGCGCTTGGGCGGAATCAGGGGTCAATCCTCCTCGAAGGGGTCCCACTCGTCCTCGACCTCGGGCAGGGCGTCTTCCTCGGCCTCCAGGCTGACCGCCTCGGGCGTGCGGATGGTCAGGATCTCGGCCTTGGGAAAAGCCTCCATCGCGGCGCGCACCAGCGGATGCTCCGACGCCGCCGACTTCAGTGCCAGCTCCTCGGCGTGCGCCTTCTCGTAGAGCGTGGGCGTGTCGCAACCGTTGACCAGCGAGATGGCCCAGCGATTGCCGGTCCAGCGCTGCAGCGCGCTGCCCAGCCGCTGTGACAGGTCGGTCGAGGTGCCCTCGGCCGGCGTGAACTCGATCCGGCCCGGCTGGTAGGCGGCAAGACGCACGCCCTTCTCGACCTCCATGTAAAGCTTCATGTCGCGGTTCGCGCGGATCAGCTCCATGACATGCTCGAAGGTCGGGTAATGCGCCAGCGCCGCCTCGCGCGCCTCGGCCAGCGCTGGCCCCCTGCGCGAGGCGCTGGGGCCGGAGGGACCGGGGTGCGTGGGCTGCGGCATCGGCTGGCCGGTGGCCTGCGCGCCGCCCTGCGGATGCGCGCCCGCCTGTCCGCCGCCGCCCGGCCCGGGGGGCGGCGGGGGCGGTGTGTCCTGCAGGCGCCGCATCAGCTCCTCGGGCGAAGGCAGCTCGGCCACGTGGGTGAGGCGGATCACCGCCATCTCGGCCGCCATCATGGTGTTGGGCGCCTGCGCCACCTCGTCGAGCGCCTTGAGCAGCATCTGCCACATCCGCGTCAGCGCCCGCATGCCCAGCGTACCCGCCAGCGCCTGCCCGCGCGCCCGTTCGTCGGGCGAGATCGTCGGATCCTCGGCCGCCTCGGGCGTGATCTTGACCACCGAGACCCAGTGCGTCAGCTCGGCAAGATCGCGCAGCACCGCCATGGGGTCGGCGCCATCGGCGTATTGCTCGGAGAGCTCGGTCAGCGCGCCCGGCGCGTCGCCGTGCATGATCTTCTCGAAAAGGTCCATCACCCGGCCGCGGTCCGCGAGGCCCAGCATCGCGCGCACCTGCTCGGCGGTGGTCTCGCCCGCGCCGTGGCTGATCGCCTGGTCCAGCAGCGAGGTCGCGTCGCGGGCGGACCCCTCGGCCGCGCGGGTGATCAGCGCCAGCGCGTCCTCGGCGATCTCGGCCTCCTCGCGGGAGGCGATCCGGCGCAGCATGTCGAGCATGACCTCCGGCTCGATCCGGCGCAGGTCGAAGCGCTGGCACCGCGACAGGACCGTGACGGGGACCTTGCGGATCTCGGTCGTCGCGAAGATGAACTTCACGTGGGCGGGCGGCTCCTCGAGCGTCTTGAGCAGCGCGTTGAACGCGCTGGTCGAGAGCATGTGCACCTCGTCGATGATGTAGATCTTGTAGCGCGCGCTGGCCGCCCGGTAGTGCACGCTGTCGATGATCTCGCGGATGTCGTTGACCGAAGTGTTCGAGGCCGCGTCCATCTCGAGCACGTCGACATGCCGGCCCTCCATGATCGCGCGGCAGTGCTCGCACTCTCCGCAGGGCTCGGTCGTCGGTCCGCCCTCGCCGTCCGGGCCGATGCAGTTCATGCCCTTGGCGATGATCCGGGCCGTCGTCGTCTTCCCGGTGCCTCGGATGCCCGTCATGATGAAGGCCTGCGCGATGCGGTCGGCCTTGAAGGCGTTCTTCAGCGTGCGCACCATGGCGTCCTGGCCCACGAGATCGGCAAAGGTCTCGGGGCGGTACTTGCGGGCGAGCACCTGGTAGGCGGCGGGGGCGGTATCGTCGGGCATGGAGGTTCCGTCTGACTCTGGCACGGGACGACACTAGAGGAACCGCGACCCGGCCCCAAGCCCCGACCGCCGCATGCGGGTGTGGACCTTGGTGCCCCCGGGCCGAAAATTCTCTTAACCGTCTGCGCCGGGCGCCCTATCATCTTGGGGGGCCAGAGGGTGCGAGTGTGGAGAGCCCAGAGGGTGCGAGTGTGGAGAGCGATGCGCGTCGCAGGGATCACGGGCAAGGTCGGGCCGCTCCGGCGGCAGGAGGAGAGCCGGGGATGCTGATCCACGCGCTTCCCGTCGGCGGGGGAATCCTCGCCATCGCCCCCGTGCCGGGGGCGGGCGGCGACTATGCCGGCGACATCGCGCATCTGACAGAATGGCGCCCGGCGATGGTCATCTCGCTGGTCACCGAGGTCGAACTGGTCGCGGCGGGCGCGGCGATGCTCGGGCAGGACGTGCAGGATCACGGCACGCGCTGGGTGCATCTGCCCGTGCCGGATTTCGGCGTGCCGGACGAGGGCTTCAAGCAGGCCTGGCCCGGGATCAGCACGCGCGCGCGCAAGGCGCTGCTGGGCGGCGGGCGCGTGCTGCTGCACTGCGGGGCCGGAAGGGGGCGCTCCGGCATGGTGGCGCTGCGGCTGATGATCGAGGCGGGCGAGGCCGCGGACGACGCGCTCGAGCGGTTGCGCCACGTCCAGCCCGGCGCGGTCGAGACCGAGGCGCAGATGGCCTGGGCCATGGCGGCCCGGCGCGAAGCGGCGGTTTTTCTGCGTCACGACGGCTGAGGTGCCCCGGAAAATCCGTCCGAATTTTCTGACCCAGGGTTTTTCGGACGAAGAATCTTTGTCGCGCCTTCGCGGGGGCGGCGCCAAGGGGCATGACCTGTCCATGAAAAAGCCCCGGCGACCGGGGCTTGAGTGAGAGGCTGGACAACGACCCAAGCGGGGCTCGTTACGGCTGCTTCCTTCCGGACCTGACCGGGTTGGCGAGGCGCTTGCCCGCGCCAACCTCTCAAGGCGTCAGATAGGGGGTACGGCGCGGATTCGCAAGGGGGCGTCAGCCCTGCGGCCGTTCCGCCCAGCCGGCAAAGATCTTCTCCAGCGCGACCACGATGTAGTAGAGCACGATGCCGAGAAAGGCGAGCGCGATGAGCACCGCGAACATCAGCGGGTAGTCCGAGTTCGTCTTGCCGGAATCGAAGAGCGCGCCCAGCCCCCGCCCGTGGGGCGAGACGATCTCCATCAGGTTGGTGCCGATGAAGGCCAGCGTCACCGCCACCTTCAGCGCCCCGAAGAACTCGGGCAGCGTCTTGGGCAGGGCGATCTTCCAGAAGATCGTGGTCTGCGACGCGCCCAGCGAGCGCAGGATGTCGCGGTATTCCGGCTCCAGCGTCGAAAGCCCGATCGAGACCGAGACGGCGATGGGGAAGAACGAGATCATGAAGGCGATCAGCACCGTGTTGAAATCGTGCTGTCCCACGAAGAGCAGCGCGACGATGGGCACCACGGTCGCCTTGGGGATGGCATTGAAGCCCACCAGCAGCGGGTAGAGCGCATCGCGCATGGTGCGCGAAAAGCCCATGACCATACCTACCAGAACGCCGAAGATCACCGCCACGATCAGCCCGACGACCGTGCGCCACAGCGTCTGCCAGCCCATCACGAGGAAGAGAGTCCAGTATTGCGCATAGGCCGGCGGCAGGTCCGAGGGCGAGGCCATGACGTAGTCCGGCCAGCCGTTGAGCCAGACCAGGGCCTCCCAGAGCAGCAGGAAGACGATCACCGCCGCGATGGGCGCCAGCACCGCGCGACTGGTCAGCCGGGCGGCCAGGCGCTGGCCGGCCCCGGGGCGGGGCTTCGAGAGGGAAGCGGGAACATAGGCCATGGGCGGCGTCCTTGGGTGGTCTTGCGCGGCGTCAGCCGGCGGCATCGGCGGGCGCGCGGCCCTGGGCGATCTCGATCTGGTGGCGCAGGTCGTGCAGCATCTCGCCGGCTTCCGTCGTGAAGAGCTGGTCGATGCTGCGCGGGCCGGGCAGGCTCACGTCGAGCGTGTACTGAGTGCGCGCGGGGCGGCCCGACAACACGACCACCTCGTCGGCGAGGAAGATCGACTCGCGCAGGTCGTGGGTGATGAGCACGCCGGTGAAGGGTTCCTTCTCCTTCACCTGGTGCATGATCTGCCACAGGTCCTCGCGGGTGAAGGCATCGAGCGCGCCGAAGGGCTCGTCGAGGATCAGCACTTCGGGCGAATGCACCAGCGCCCGGCAGAGCGAGGCGCGCTGGCGCATGCCCCCGGACAGCTCCGAGGGACGCTTGTCCTCGAAGCCCGCCAGTCCGACCAGCTCGAGCAGGTAGCGCGCGCGCTCCTGCCGCTGCGCCTTGGTCATCTTGTTCGGCACGATCTCGAGCGGCAGCACGACGTTCTGCAGGATCGTGCGCCACTCCAGCATGACCGGGTTCTGAAAGGCCATGCCCACGGTCGAGCGCGGCGAGGTCACCCGTTCGCCGTGCAGCCAGACCTCACCCTCGTCGGGTCTCAGCAGACCGGCGACCAGCTTCGTGAGCGTGGACTTGCCGCAGCCCGACGGGCCGACGACGGCGACAAAGCCGCCCTCGGGCACCGCGAGCTCCAGCCCGTCGAGCACGGGAAGGGGGCCGTCGGCCGTGCGGTAGGCGTGGCGCACGCCCTTGATCTCGATGAGGTTCGTCATGCGTGGCCTCGATGGCGGCGCCCGGCCCCGCAAGGGGGCCGGGCCGTTGCGGTCACTCGAGCGAAAAGCCGCCCTCGGGCAGGTAGGCGTCGCTGAAGTAGAGCGAGGCGTCGGGCTCGGTCTCGAACTCGTAGGTGAGCTTGATCTGCTCGATCGAGTTTTCGAGCCGTGCCGCGTCGATCACGCCGAAGCCGTTCTCGGTGGTCCAGTCGGTCACCACGTTGGCGTCGATCGCGAGTTGCAGGCGGCGCTCCTCGAGCGCGGCGTCGGCCGCCGGGTTGCGGTCCACGAGGCTCTCGATCGCCGAGGCCGGATCGGCGATGGCGTCCTTCCAGCCCGCGGCCACGGCGGCGAGGAAGCCCTCGACCAGTTCGGGGTTCTCCTCGGCGAAGTCGGTGTTCACGATGACCGCGTTGCCGTAGAGGTCGACGCCGTAGTCGGCCATCAGGATGGTCGAGATGTCGTCCTCTTCCACGCCCAGCCGAACGAGGTTCAGGTAGGACGAGAACGAGAAGCCGGCGACGGCGTCCACCTCGCCCTCGGCCAGCATCGGCTCGCGCGTGGGGAAGCCCACGGGCTCGACGGTGATGGCGTCGGTGTCGAGGTCGTTCTCGGCGGCGAAGATCGGGAACTGCGCCCAGGCACCGTCCGGCGGCGGCGCGCCCAGCACCTTGCCCTCGAGATCCTTGGGCGCCTCGATGCCCAGCGACTTGCGGCCCACGATGGCGAAGGGCGGCTTGTCGTAGACCATCATCACGGCCGTGACCGGCGCGCCGGGGTTCTGGTCGAGGAACTTGATCAGCGAGTTGATGTCGGCAAAGCCCACCGGGAAGGCGCCGGTGGCGACCTTCGGGATCGCGTCGAGCGAGCCCTGCCCGGCGCTGATCTCGACCTCGAGGCCGGCGTCCGAGAAGTGGCCGTTGTCGATGGCGGCGAAGTAGGGCGCCGCGGGGCCCTCGAATTTCCAGTCGAGCGCGAAGGGCATCTCGGTCTGGGCATGGGCGGCGGCGGCGGCGACAAGGCCGGCCGCGACCGCGATGGCGCGATGGAACATGGGATACCTCCTGTCGGTCGGGCGTGGTCCGCCCGTTACTGTTGACGGTCGTGAGTCAGGTCACGCACCGCGTCTGCGCAACCACTATTGCGCAGATCATGGGCGGTGTCCGCGAAAAATGCCCATGCGGCGGGCGTTTTCGCCGGCGGGCGCTGAAAAAACAGGCGGCGCAGGGTGGTGCGCGGCCTGCTGCCGGTCAGAGCCTGATGCGGAAACGGGCAAAGCCCTCGTCGGTATCGCCGGCGTCCTCGATCTCGAGTGCCACGTCGTCCAGGTAGTCGCGCGCGGCCGGTCCGGTGGTGAAGATCACCGAGGTGTCCTCCATCGGCACGAAGGACCAGTTGTCGTCGGCGGACGGGTTGATGGTGCCCTGTTCCACGATGTAGCGCACGATCACGTCGCGGTTGGTGTCGGGCGCCTCGAAGATCACCGTGTCCCCCATCGCGCCGGGAAACCTGCCCCCGCCCGAAGCGCGGTAGTTGTTGGTCGCGACGACGAATTCCATGTCCGCGGTCACCGGCTCGCCCTGGTAGGTCAGGTCGCGGATCCGGTTCGCCTCCGGGTTCTCCAGCGAGCCGTCCGGCCCGTATTTCGAGGGCTCCGACAGGTCGATGCGGTACTCGACGCCGTCGATGACGTCGAAGTTGTAGCTGGGGAAGTCGGGGTTCAGCAGCGTCGCGTCGCTGGCGCCGGGTTCGATGCGGTTGAACATCCCGGCCGAGCGTTCCAGCCAGTCCTTCACCTGCCGTCCGGTGACCCGCACCGCGCGCACCGTGTTCGGATAGAGATAGAGGTCGGCCACGTTCTTGATCGCCACGTCGCCCGCCGGCACGTCGGTGTAATACTCAGGCCCGCCCCGGCCGCCGGCCTTGAAGGGCGCCGCCGCCGAAAGGATCGGCCACCCCCGCGTGGCGGGGTGGCCCTCGCATCATCTGCTCGATGTACCAGGTCTGTGCCTTGGAGACGATCTGCACCGAGGGGTCGTCGGCCACCAGCGCGAAGTAGGAATGCAGCGGGGCCGAGGTCTTGCCCACCGCGCGGCGCACGTAGGCCAGCGTTTCCCCGTGGGCCTGCTCGACCGAGGCCAGCACTTCGGCGTCGTCCTCGACCAGCGGCGTGACCGAGCGGTCTTCGCCGCGCTGGTAGATCGGCCGCGCCTCGGTGGTGCTCGAGACCACGCGCCAGCCGTCGCCGTCGCGTTCCAGCAGCAGGTCGATCAGCCCCATGTGCGAGCCCCAGAAGCCGCCCATGACGGCGGGCTTGCCGTGGATCGTGCCCGCGTCGGCATCCACGGCGGCAAAGCCCGCGTAGGTGGGGGACGGGAAGACGAGGTGGCTGTGGCCGGTCATCACGGCGTCGATGCCCTCGACGCCCGCGAGCGGGACGCTGGCGTTCTCCATGCCCTCGGTGTGATGCGCCGCGCCGATGCCCGAGTGCGACAGCGCGACGACGATGTCGGCGCCTTCCTCGACGATCTGCGGCACCCAGGCCCGGGCGGTCTCGACGATGTCGCGCGCCTGCACGTTGCCTTCGAGATGCTTGCGGTCCCAGTTCATGACCTGCGGCGGGGTGAAGCCGATCACGCCCACCCGGATCGGGTGGGTGTTGCCCGCGCCGTCGGTCAGCTCGCGGTCCAGGATGACGTAGGGCTTGTAGAGCGTCTCGTCCTCGCGCGGGGAGGCGCCCTGCGATTTCGCGATATTGGCCAGCACGATCGGGAACTCCGCCCCGGCGGTGGATTTCGACAGGAAATCCAGTCCGTAGTTGAACTCGTGGTTGCCGACGGTCGCGGCGTCGTAGCCCACGGCGTTCATCGCGGTGATGATCGGGTGCATGTCGCCCTCCTTCATGCCCCGCTCGTAGGCGATGTAGTCGCCCAACGGGTTGCCCTGCAGGAAGTCGCCGTTGTCGAGCAGCATGGTGTTCGTCGCCTCGGCCCGCACGCCGTCGATGATCGAGGCCGTGCGCGCGAGCCCGACGGTATCGACGGGTTTGTCCGCGTAGTAGTCGTAGGGATAGACGTGAACGTGCAGGTCCGTGGTTTCCATGATCCGCAGGTGCGCCTGGTTGGTGGCTGCATGCGCGGAGTAGGGGTGGAGTGTGATCAAGGTTGCGCCCGCCGTGCTGCCCGCCAGGAACGAACGGCGGGTGAGTTCGGGCTGTCGGAATCGGGTCATCTGAGTCTCCGTCGGAACGTCTGCTTCGGATTAGACCCCTCATTCGACAACATGACGACAGAAAAAGCGGAAAATTGCCGATGCTCAACCGTGAAGGGTCGTCAGTCGGGGGCGCTGCCGTTCCGGTGAAACTCGTTTGCCACGCCCGGGCGGGCGTGGCATGGCACCCGGGCACAAGGGGGAGACCGGCCATGCGCCACGCGGAAGAGGTGACCTTCGGAGGCTCGGGGCTCGATCGCGCGGCCGAGCTGCGCGGCGACATTCCGGCGCTCGCGGCGGCCATGCAGGCGCCCGGCACGCGCGCCGTCGTGCTCTGGCGCGGCAAGCCGGTGGTGGCCGAGGCGGACAACGCGCTGCTGCGCCTGCCGCTGGATCACCCGGTGCTGGCACAGGCCTCGGACCAGCCCATCCTGCTGGGCCGCGAGGAGGGCGAGACCGTCTTCGCCCACGACATCTCCGCCTGGGAGCCCGAAGACCTGGACGAGGCCGCCATGGGCGGCTTCCGCGACTTCACCGAACAGCGCCATCCGGCCTGCCCGGAGGCGCGCTTCGTCGAGCTGCGCCAGCTGCTCACCGCGCTCACCCCGCGCGACGCCGAGCTCGCCGCGACGGCCAAGGGCCTCTACGGCTGGCACGCCAGCCACGGCTTCTGCGCCCGCTGCGGCGAACGCTCCGAGATCTACATGGCCGGCTGGCAGCGCATCTGCCCGGCCTGCGGCGGCCATCACTTCCCGCGCACCGACCCGGTGGTCATCATGCTCATCACCCGCGGCAACGCCTGCCTGCTGGGCCGCTCGCCGGGCTGGCCCGAGGGGATGTATTCCTGCCTCGCGGGCTTCGTAGAGCCGGGCGAGACCATCGAGGCGGCGGTGCGCCGCGAGGTCTGGGAAGAGGCCGGCGTGCGCGTCGGCGCCGTGGACTACCTCTCGAGCCAGCCCTGGCCCTTTCCGGCCTCGCTGATGATGGGCTGCCACGGCACGGCCGAGACGGACGAGATCGCCATCGACCCCGAAGAGATCGAGGACGCCCGCTGGGTCAGCCGCGAAGAGCTGGCCGATTCCTTTGCCGGCACGAACCCGGGGATCACCCCGGCCCGGAAAGGTGCCATCGCGCATTTCCTGCTGCGCAACTGGCTTGCGGACCGGCTGGATTGACGCGAGACTCGGCCCCGAGCAGTAAAGGGGCAGCCGGGTACATGGAATTCAGCACCAGGGAAGACATCGAGGCGCCGCTGGATCGCGTCTTCGCCGCACTCACGGACTTCGACCGGATCGAGCGGCAGGTCATGCGGCGCGGTATCGAGGTGCAGCGCACCGACACGCGCAGCGAGCCGGGCGAGGGCATGGCCTGGACCGCCAGCTTCCGCTTTCGCGGCAAGCCGCGCGAGGCCGAGGTCACGCTGACCGAGTACGACCCGCCGAACCTCATGGTCTACCGCATGGTCTCGGGCGGGCTGGAGGCGCGCACGCGGCTCGATTTCGTGGCCCTCTCGCCCTCGCGCACGCGCATCGCCATGACGATCGAGGTGACGGCGAAGACCCTCTCGGCGCGGCTGATCGTGCAGTCGATCAAGCTGGCCCGCGCCAACGTCGAAAAGCGCTTCCGCGTAAGGATGGCGGAATACGCGGGCGATCTCGAAACGCGGCTGAAACGTCAGGGCTGACGCTGGACCGCCACGCCGGGGCCGCTATCTTGCGCTGCATGAAAACGCTCCTCGCCTGCCTGCTCCTCGCCGCGGCCCCGGCCGCCGCCCACGAATTCTGGATCGACCCCGAGGCCGCGCAGGTGTCCCCGGACGACCGTATCACGGCCCGCCTGCGCGTGGGCTCGATGTTCGAGGGGGCGGAACAGTCCTATATCCCGCGCAACTTCGAGCGCTTCGACCTCGCGACCGGCGGTGAGGTCACAGCCGTGGAGGGCCGCGCGGGCGACCGTCCGGCGCTGGACATGGCGGCGCCCGAAGCGGGCCTTGCCGTGGTGGCGCATGTGACGCGGGACTTCGATCTCACCTACGACGACTGGGAGACCTTCGTCAGCTTCACCGGCCACAAGGGCTTTCCCGAGGTGGCCGAGCGGCACCTCGCACGCGGGTTCACCCGCGACCTCGTGCGCGAGCGCTACTCGCGCTACGCCAAGAGCCTCGTCGCCGTGGGCGAGGGCGCGGGCGGCGACCGCGCGCTGGGCCTGCGGACCGAGGTCGTGGCCGAGGCCAACCCCTACACCGACGAGCTGACCGATGGCCTGCCGGTGCGCATCCTGCTGGACGGCGAGCCGCGCGCCGAGGTGCAGGTCGAACTCTACGACCGCGCGCCCGACGGCACGGTGACCGAGACGCTGCATACGACCGACACCGAGGGCCGCGTTCGCCTGCCGGTCGCGGCGGGCCACGCCTACCTCGTGAACAGCGTCACCATGCTCGAGCTTTCGCCGGACGACGACGAGGGACAGGCCTGGGAAAGCCTCTGGGCCTCGCTCACCTTCAGCGTCCCGGAGTGACGCCCGAATTCCGTGGCAAGGAATTTGCAGGAATCTTCGAAGATCTTTGCGCCGGCACTCAGTCCAGCGTGACGACCCTCCCGCCGGCGGCGCGGGCATCCTCGGCGTCGTGGGTGACCATCAGCACCGGCAGCGCCCGCTCGCGGGCGCGGGCGAAGACCATCTCGCGCACGCGGTCGCGCCGGTCGGCGTCGAGCCGCGAGAAGGGCTCGTCGAGCAGCAGCGCCTGCGGCTCCGAGAGCAGCATCCGCATCAGCGCCACGCGGGCCTTCTGACCGCCCGACAGCGTTGCCGGATCGCGCGCTTCGAAGCCCGCGAGGCCGACCTCCTGCAGCGCCTCGGCCACCCGCGCACGCCGGGCCGCGCGCCCGCGCACCGATCGTGCCAGCCCGAAGGCGAGGTTGCCGCCGACCGACAGGTGCGGAAAGAGCAGCTCGTCCTGGAAGAGGATCCCCACGCGCCGCGCCTCCGGAGGCAGCGCGGTGATGTCCCGACCGTCGAGCCATACCCGCCCCTCCAGGCTGAAGGCGGGCGCCAGCGTGCCGATCACCGCCGCCAGAAGCGTCGATTTCCCCGAGCCCGAGGGCCCCATGACCGTCAGCACCTCGCCCGGCGCGACATGGGCGTCGAGCCGCAGCAGCTCATCCTCCCCGCGCGCGATGCGCAGGTCGTCCAGCGTCAGCCCCTCAGCCATGCCGCAGCCCCCGCCGGTTGCGCCAGGCCAGCGCCGGCACCGCCAGCGCCACCGCGAAGGGCAGGAAGGCCGCCGCCGTCTGCGCCAGGGCGGTCGCCCCGATCACCCGCCGGTCGCCGCCCGAGGCCAGCGCCACCGCCTCGGTCGTGAGCGTCTGCACGCGCCCGCCGCCCACCAGCAGCGTCGGCAGGAACTGCCCCACCGAGACCGCGCAGCCCACCGCCGCCGCCGTCAGCACCGGCCGCAGCAGCATCGGCAGCCGCACCCGCCAGAACACCCCCGACGGCCCGGCCCCCAGCGCGCGGGCCACGGCTCCGTGCCGGGTGTCCCAGGCGCGCCAGGGATCGGCCAGCGACAGGAAGACGTAGGGCAGCACGAAGACCACGTGCGCCGCGATCACCGCCGGACGGTTGCCGTCGAGCCCGCCGAGGATCGCAAGCGTCTGCAGGCCCGGCAGGAAGGCGATCTGCGGCACGATGAGCGGCAGGTAGAGCAGCCAGAGCGCCCGCGCCGAGGGATGCAGGCCAAAGCGGTGCTCGGCCTCGAGGCAGGCCAGCGTCAGCGCCAGCGCCACGGCGGTCGCGGCCAGCGCGATCACGGCGGTATCCGCCAGCGGGTCGCTCAGCGCCATGCCGTGGCGCATCCATGTGCGCCCCGACAGCGCCTGCGGCAGCATGTCGGGAAAGCCCCAGAAGCCGGCCACCGACCAGACCGCCAGCGCGCAGAGCCCGAGCACCACCGCCGCGCCTGACAGCGCGCCGAGGGTCAGACCGGCCGCGCGCAGCACGCCCTCGCCGTGGCCGCGGCTTCCAGCCTCGATCCAGCGGCGCCCCAGCCATGCCACGCCGATCTCGCCCAGCCGCCAGAGCCCCAGCGCGGCCAGGGCCAGTCCCAGCTGCAGGACGGCCGCGGCCGCCGCGCGGCTGCGCAGGGCGATGTCGGGATCGCTCATCCAGCGCAGCACCTGCACGGCCAGCGGAGGCGGTGTGTTGGGACCGAGGATCATCGCCACGTCCACCACCGAGAGCGAAAAGGCCAGCACCGCGTAGACCGGCAGCCTGATCTGCGGGTAGAGGCGCGGCAGAACGACCGTGAGCCAGCCGCTCACGCGCCCGTATCCCAGCGCCTGCGCGGTGGCGAGGCTCTGGCCCGGGCGCAACAGCGGCAGCGCCGCCAGCGTCATCAGCAGCAGGAAGGGCACCTCCTTGACCACCAGCCCCGCGATCAGCGACAGGCCCAGCGGGTCCTGCAGGATGAGCACGTCGGGGGGCCTCTCCCAGCCGGCCAGCGGCGCCAGTGCGCGGGCAATCCAGCCCGAGGGCGCGATCAGGAAGGCAAGCCCGAAGGCCGCCGCCGCGTGCGGCACCGACAGCAGCGGCGAGAGGCCCCGTTCGAGGACCCGAAAGGCGCGGGTGCCGTGCCAGCCCGCGCAGATCAGCACGGTGATCGCCAGCGCCAGCGCGGTTGCTCCAAGACCTGTGCCCAGCGACAACGCCGCCGAGCGCGCCAGCCCGGGCCACTCGGCCAGCGCGCGGAACTGATCGAGCCCCGGCATCGCCTCGCCGGTCGCGGGCATGATGCCGAAGGCGGGCAGCAGCGTGCCGGCGAGGCCCGCCGCCACGGGCCCCAGCATGACCAGAAGCGTCAGCAGCGGCGCGCGCCGCAGCAGGCCCGCGCCGGGCGCAGGCACTCAGGGCGCCACGCCGTAACGCGCGGTCCAGTCCTCCTCGAGGCGCTCCATCCACGAGGGATGCGGCTCGGGCAGGGTGGGGCCCAGTTCCTCGGGCGAGAGGGTTGCGGGCCCGCGCTCGACAGCCTCGAACTCGGCCCGCGCCTCCTCGGGCAGCTTGTCCAGCGCCAGCACGGTGCCCAGTCCCCAGACGTCGGGGTCCGACATGCGCGCCTGCGCCTCGGGCGACAGGAGCAGGTTCGCCACCACCATGGCGCCGGCCATGGCATTGGCGTTGAAGGGGATCGCCACGAAGCTCGCGTTGCCGAGGGTGCCGCCCTCGTGCACGTGGCTGCGCACGGTGCCCGGAAGCTGGTTGTTGGCGATGGCGTTGGCGGCGGCGTTGGGGTTGAACTCGAAGCCCACGTCGATCTCGTTGTCGGCCATGAGCTGGATGAGCCGCGTCGCGTTCTGCGGGTAGGCCCGCCCCTGCCGCCACAGGTTCGGCGCCAGCCGGTCCATGTAGTCCCAGAGCGGCGCGGTGACGCGGTCGTAGTCGGCCTCGGACACGGGCCGCGACAGCGCGTCCATGTCGGGCGTGAGCTCGATCAGCGCCTGCTTCAGGAAGGTCGCGCCAAGGAAATCCGGCGGCTGCGGAAAGGTGAAGCGGCCGGGGTTCTCCTCGAGCCAGTCCAGCAGCGCGGGCATCGAGCGCGGCGGCTCGGGCAGGCGGGCGCTGTCGTGGTAGAAGACCAGCTGCGCCATGCCCCAGGGGCTTTCCATGCCCTCGGTCGGCACGGTGAAGTCCGCCGTCAGCGCGGCGTTCTCCTGCGGATCGAGGTACTGCCAGTTGGGCAGCGCCTCGGCGTAAGGGCCGAAAAGCAGGTCGCTTTCCTTCATCGCGGCGAAATTCTCGCCGTTGATCCAGACCAGGTCGATGGCTCCGCCTTCGTCCTTGCCGGCGGTCTTTTCCGACAGCACGCGGGTCACGGCCTCGGCGGTGTCCGAGAGCTTGACGTGCTCGACGGTGACGCCGAAGCGCTCCTCGGCCTCCGCGCCCACCCAGTCGATGAAGCCGTTCACCACGTCCGAGCCGCCCCAGGCGTTCCAGTAGACCGTCTGCCCGCGCGCTTCGTCCAGCACCGCGTCCCAGTCTGCGGGGTCGGGATCGGCCAGCGCCGGAAGGGCGGTGGCGGCAAGCGCGGCCGTGGCTGCGGCAATCAGTCTTCTCATGCAGGGCCTCCCCGTTGTGCGGCCACGCTTTTGCGCGCCTTTTCCGAGGCTTATCATAGCGTCCGGGACGCTGCGTCAAATGACAATCCGGTGGGAAAGGTTACAGCGGCCCGCGGGCCCGGCTTGCCCGCCACCGGGCAGGCGCCTATTTCCGGGCAAACGACAGGAGGCAGGCGGCATGTGGGACGAACGCTTTTCGACGCCGGAGTACGTCTTCGGCAAGGCCCCGGCGCAGGTGCTGCGCCGTCACGAGGACCGGCTGACGCCCGCCGCGCGGGCGCTCTGCGTGGCCGATGGCGAGGGCCGCAACGCGGTCTTTCTCGCGGAGAAGGGGCTCGAGGTCACCGCCTGGGATGTCTCGCCCGCCGCCGTCGAGAAGGCGCGCGGCCTCGCGGAGGAGCGCGGCGTGAGCGTCGATTTCTCGGTCGCGGATATCGAGACCTGGGACTGGCCCGAAGAGGCCTACGATCTCGTGGCGGGGATCTTCATCCAGTTCGTCGACCCGGAGGCGCGCGAAAGGTTGTTCGCGCGAATGGTACGGTCGCTGCGTACGGGTGGTACGCTTCTTCTGCACGGTTACACGCCCAAGCAGCTCGACTACGGAACCGGCGGGCCGAAGGCACTCGAGAACCTCTACACCGAGGAGATGCTGCGCGTGGCCTTCTCGGACATGCGGATCGAGGTGCTGGAGAGCTACGAGGCCGTGCTCGACGAGGGCAAGGGCCACAGCGGCCGTTCGGCGCTGATCGACATGGTGGCGGTCAAGCCCTGATCCTGTCCAGCCGCGCGAGGAGCGGCCCGGGCAGATGCGCGCGCTCGAGCGTGGGGATCACCGTGGCGCCGTCGAAATCCTCGCCCCCGGTATAGGCCGAGGGCGTGACGAGCACAGCGAGCCCCGCCGCCCGCGCCGAGAGCACGCCGTTGCGGCTGTCTTCCAGCGCAAGCGCCTGTCCGGGCTGCAGGCGCAGCCGCGCGAGCGCGAGGGTGTAGACATCGCCTGCAGGCTTCTTGCGCGCCACCTCGTCGCCCGCCGCGATCACGTCGAAGACCGCCACGGCCGGCCTGCCCCAGCAACAGCGGCAGAGGGCCTCGACGTTGGGCCGGCTGGTCGTCGTGGCCACCGCCACGGCGAGGCCCGCGGCGCGCGCGCCGGCCACGAGCTCGGCCACGCCGGGGCGCAGATCGAGCCCGCCCGCGTCGAGGATCGCGGCGAAGCGGCGGGTCTTGTCGGCGTGCAGGGCGGAGACGCCGGGACCCTGCTGTCCGGTCTCGGCCATGAAGGCGCGGATGCGCTCCTTGCCGCCGGTGGTCCGCAGCAGCCGGGCATAGGCCGGCCGGTCCCAGTGCCAGCCGAGGCCATGGGCGGCGAAGCTCTCGTTGAAGGCCCGCCGGTGCGCCTCCTCGGTCTCGGCCAGCGTGCCGTCGACGTCGAAGATGAGCGCACGCAGCGTCATGCGGTGACGGTGCGGAAGTGGCGCGCGACGATGTCGGGAAGGGCGTCGAAGTGGTCGAAGGCGTAGGTGTGGTAGAGCTCCGGCACCGGCGTCTTGCGGTACCCTTCGGTGTAGAGCGCGAAGGGCAGGCCCGCGCGCTCGGCGGTCTCGGCGTCGACCTCGCTGTCGCCGACGTAGAGCCCGCCGGGCGCGCCGAGTTCGGCGAAGACGTGGTGCAGCGGCGCCGGGTCGGGCTTGCGCGCCTCGAGCGTGTCGCCGTGCGCCGCGACCCGCATGAAGCGCTCGAGCCCGAAGTGCCTTAGCGCGATCTCTGTCGGGCCGCCGGGCTTGTTGGTGCAGAGCCCCATGGTGACGCGGCTCCCCTCGAGCCGGGCCAGCGCGTCCAGCACGCCGGGGTAGGGCGTGGTGAGCGCGGGCGGGCCGTTGTAGTGCACCATGAAGGCCTCCAGCAGCCGCGCGTGCTCGTCCGGGTCCTCGCCCAGCCCGGAGGCCAGCATGACCTTGCGGATCAGGTCGGCCGAGCCGTGTCCGATGAAGCTGCGCGCCTGTGCGAAGGTGATGGGGGGCACACCCTCGGCGGCGAGCACCTTGTTGGCGGCGGCGTGCAGGTCGGGCGCGCTGTCGATGAGCGTGCCGTCGAGATCGAAGACTACCGCCTGCATCATGCCGCCTTCCACTTGATCGAGCAGCCCATCGAGGGCACCTGCTCGGCCGGGCCACGGCCTGTTTCGGCCACCTGTTTCATCGCCTCGAAGAGATCGCGGCGCGTGCCCTCGGGCGCCGCTTCCTTGCGCGAGGCATCGAGGCGGCCGCGGTACTGCAGCCCGAGGTCCGCGTCGAAGCCGAAGAAGTCGGGCGTGCAGGCGGCGCCGTAGGCTTTTGCCACCTCCTGCGTCTCGTCGTGCAGGTAGGGGAAGGGAAACTGCTTGTCGGCGGCCATCCGGGTCATGTTCTCGAAGCTGTCGGCGGGATGCGTCGCAGCGTCGTTGGCGCAGATCGCGGCCACGCCGATGCCCATGTCCTGCAGTTCGCGCGCGTCGCGGATGATGCGGTCGATCACCGCCAGCACGTAGGGGCAGTGGTTGCAGATGAACATGATCAGCGTGCCCTTCGGCCCGGCGATGTCGGCGAGCGCGTGGCGCTGCCCGTCGGTGCCGGGCAGAGTGAAATCGGGGGCGTGCCAGCCGAAGTCGCAGACGGGCGGGGTGACGGCCATGGGGGCTCCTTTTCCGGTCAGGCCGCGGCGCGGGCGCCCTGCGCGGCGGCGCGGATTCCTTGATGTTCTCTCCATATGGCACCGGGGCGTCCACCGATCCACCCTTGAAGACCGCCGAGCCCGCGACGAGCACGTCGGCGCCCGCCTCGCGCACCAGCGGCGCGGTTGTCGGATCGACGCCGCCGTCGATCTCGATGTGCACGGGGCGGTCGCCGATCATGGCGCGCAGGGCGCGGACCTTGTCGACGCAGGAGTGAATGAAGCTCTGCCCGCCGAAGCCGGGGTTCACCGTCATCACGCAGACGAGGTCGCAGAGGTCGAGCAGCGGCTCGGCCGCGCTGGCGGGCGTGCCGGGGTTGAGCGCGAGGCCCGCCTTCATGCCGCTGGCGCGGATCTCGCGGCCGAAGTCGGCGAAATCGGCAGAGAGGATCGAGGGGGCGATTTTCAGGGATCGGTCGAAGGTCATGGCGGGG
>NZ_KE557278.1:297605-336398 GCF_000442255.1 Salipiger mucosus DSM 16094
GACGTGCACCCAGTCGGCGCCCTGGTCCTCGATGGCGCGGATCTCGCGGCCGAAGTCGGCGAAATCGGCAGAGAGGATCGAGGGGGCGATTTTCAGGGATCGGTCGAAGGTCATGGCGGGGCTCCGTGCATCCGGGGTGGTTTGCGTATTTGGGGAAAGATGAAGGGGCGGGGCGGTCACTCGGCGGCCTGGTGCAGCCGCTTGTCCACGTCGAGGCCGCCGCGGAAGACGCGGGAGGCGCGCAGGTCGGCCTCGGTGATGGTCGAGAGGGCCTCGGCGTCGAGCGGGCCCGTCGCCTCCTTGAACAGGCGGTTGGCCTGGCGCAGGCGCGCGCGGTCGAGCGCGTTGCGGATCGAGCGGGCGTTGGCGAAATGCGGCTGGGCGCGGCGGCGGGAGATGTAGTCGGCCATGGCGCTGCGGGCGCCCGCGTCGAAGTGGTAGTTCTGAGCGCCGAGCATGGTCTCCGAGATGTGCAGCAGCTCGGCGTCGTCGTAGTCGGGGAACTCGATGTGGTGCGCGATGCGCGAGCGGAAGCCGGGGTTGCTTTCGAAGAAGCGGTCCATGCGGTCGGCGTAGCCGGCGAGGATCACGACGAGGTCGTCGCGGTTGTTTTCCATGACCTGCAGCAGGATCTCGATGGCCTCCTGCCCGTAGTCGCGTTCGTTCTCGGGGCGGTAGAGGTAGTAGGCCTCGTCGATGAAGAGCACGCCGCCCATGGCCTTCTTCAGCACCTCCTTGGTCTTGGGCGCGGTGTGGCCGATGTACTGGCCCACGAGGTCGTCGCGGGTGACGGTGACGAGGTGGCCCTTGCGGACGTAGCCGAGGCGGTGGAGCAGGTCGGCCATCCTGAGCGCCACGGTGGTCTTGCCGGTGCCGGGGTTGCCGGTGAAGCTCATGTGCAGGGTGGGTGTCTCGGTCGCGAGGCCCATCCGGCGGCGGGCCTGGTCGACCAGCAGCAGGGCCGCGGTCTCGCGGATGCGGGCCTTGACCGGAGCGAGGCCGATCAGCGTGTCGTCGAGCTCGGCCAGCACCTCGCGCACGCCGCTTTCCTCGAAGGCGGCGGCGAGATCGACGGTGGTCGGCCGGTCCTGGTCCTGGCCGGGGGCGGTGTCGGAATGCGGGGTCGCGTCGGTCATCTGGGGCTCCGTTGGCGGAAGGCGAGGGGCCGGCGCCCGGCCGGGAGGGTGCCGGGCGCCGGCGCAGTGCGCGGGCTCAGGCGTAGCGGCGGCCTTCGGGTTCGCGCACGGCGTAGCTTTCGATGGTGTAGCGGACGATGCGGCCCTCGCCTTCCTGGCGGACGACGCGGAAGCCGGGCTCGTCCGCAGGACGGTTCACGATGAAGCTCATGCGGATCGACTCCCAGCCGGCGGTGCTGTCGAAGGCGATGACGCGGATGTACTTGCCGCCGTGTTCCTTGCGGCACTCGTTGACCTCGAAGACCACGGCGGCGGCATCGGGATTGTCGAACATCGGGTGCCCCCACATCTCCCAGTAGGTGTTCCGGGGGTGCGGGTCGTCGGTGTATTCCACCGACACGGCCCAGCCCTGGTCGATGGCGTATTGCGCCTGGGCGCGGATGTCGTCGTCGGTGAGGTCGGGCAGGAAGCTGAACTGGCCTTGTCTCAGTCGCATGGGATGTCTCCTTGGATGGATGCGCGCCGCTTCGGGGCGGACGCGAGAGGGGGCGGGGGGAGAGGGCGCTCTCCCCCCCTTGGATCAGGCCGAGACCTCGGGGGTGGGCGCGAAGTCGGGCGCGTCGGTCGAGGCGTAGTCGAAGGTCACGTCCTTCCAGGTCTCGAGCGCCTGCTTGAGCGGCGTGCAGGTCTGCGCCGCGTCGCGCAGGATGTCCGACCCCTCGTTCCAGATGTCGCGCCCGGCGTTGCGCGCGAAGACCATTGCCTCGAGCGCCACGCGGTTGGCGGTGGCGCCGGCCTCGATCCCGTGCGGGTGGCCGATGGTGCCGCCGCCGAACTGCAGCACCACGTCCTCTCCGAGGTAGGTGAGCAGCTGGTGCATCTGGCCGGCGTGGATGCCGCCCGAGGCCACCGGCATCATCTTGTTGAGCGAGGCCCAGTCCTGGTCGAAGAACACCCCGTTCTCCAGCGCCATCGGGTTATATTCCTCGCGGAAGATGTCGTAGTAACCCTTGGTGGTGGCCGGGTCGCCCTCGAGCTTGCCCACCACGGTGCCCGCGTGCAGGTGGTCGACGCCGGCGAGGCGCATCCACTTGGCGATGACGCGGAAGCTGACGCCGTGAGAGCGCTGGCGGGTGTAGGTCGAATGGCCCGCGCGGTGCAGGTGCAGGATCATGTCGTTGTCCCGCGCCCATTTCGCCATCGACTGGATCGCGGTGTAGCCGATCACGAGGTCGATCATGATGATGACCGATCCGAGCGACTTGGCGAACTCGGCGCGGGCGTACATCTCCTCCATCGTTCCGGCGGTGATGTTCAGATACGTCCCCTTCACCTCGCCGGTCGCGGCCGAAGCGCGGTTCACCGCCTCCATGCAGTAGAGGAAGCGGTCGCGCCAGTGCATGAAGGGCTGCGAGTTGATGTTCTCGTCGTCCTTGGTGAAGTCGAGCCCGCCCTTCAGCGCCTCGTAGACCACGCGGCCGTAGTTGCGCCCCGAGAGGCCGAGCTTGGGCTTCACCGTCGCCCCCAGCAGGGGCCGCCCGTAGGCGTTGAGCCTTTCGCGTTCCACCACGATGCCGGTGGCGGGGCCCTGGAAGGTCTTCACGTAGGCCACGGGCAGGCGCATGTCCTCGAGCCGCAGGGCCTTCAGCGGCTTGAAGCCGAAGACGTTGCCGATGATCGAGGCCGTCAGGTTGGCGATCGAGCCCGGTTCGAAGAGGTCCAGGTCGTAGGCGATGTAGGCGAAGAACTCGCCCGGCGAGTTGGGCACCGGGTCCACCCGGTAGGCCTTGGCGCGGTACTTGTCGCAGGCGGTGAGCCGGTCGGTCCAGACCACCGTCCAGGTCGCGGTGGACGACTCGCCCGCCACGGCGGCGGCGGCCTCGATCTCGTCCACACCGTCCTGGGGGGTGATCCGGAAGAGCGCGATGATGTCGGTGTCGCTCGGGGTGTAATCCGGCTCCCAGTAGCCCATCTGGGCGTATTTCATCACGCCCGCGCTGTAGCGCTTCTTGGCGTCCGTCACGGTCTTTGCGTTGTCCAGCATGGTCTTTCTCCTCCTCGGGGGTCAGGCGGCCCGGGCCGCGGAAATGGCCGGGTCGAGGGCGCCGCTGGCGTAGCGGGCGGCCATCTCGTCCAGCGAAACGGGGGTGATGCGGCCGGCCTGTCCGGCGGTGCCGAAGCGCTCGAAGCGGTCGCGGCAGAGCTTTTCCAATTCGTCCATCGCGGGCTTCATGAACTTGCGCGGGTCGAACTCCTCGGGCCTCTCGGCGGCGACCTTGCGGAACTGTCCGGTCATCGCCATGCGGCAGTCGGTGTCGATGTTCACCTTGCGCACGCCCATGCGGATGCCCTTCTCGATCTCCTCGACGGGCACGCCCCAGGTCTGGGGCATGTGCCCGCCGTGGGCGTTGATGAGATCCTGCAGGTACTGCGGCACCGAGCTCGATCCGTGCATCACGAGGTGGGTGTCCGGCAGCTTGTCGTGGATCGCGGCGATGGTGGACATCGACAGGATCTCGCCGTCGGGCTGGCGGGTGAACTTGTAGGCCCCGTGCGAGGTGCCGCAGGCGATGGCGAGCGCGTCGCAGCGGGTGCGCATGACGAAGTCCACCGCCTGGTCCGGGTCGGTCAGCAGCTGGTCCTGGCTCAGCTTGCCCTCGGCGCCCGAACCGTCCTCGGCCGCGGCCTCGCCGCTTTCCAGCGAGCCCAGAACGCCCAGCTCGCCCTCGACGCTGGCACCGACCGCGTGGGCGGCGCGGGTGACCCGGGCGGTGATGTCGACGTTGTAGTCGTAGGAGGCCGGCGTCTTCATGTCCTCTTCCAGCGAGCCGTCCATCATCACCGAGGTGAAGCCGTGGCGGATTGCCGAGAGGCAGGTGGCATCGTTGTTGCCGTGGTCCTGGTGCAGCACGATGTGGTTGCGGGGGAACATCTCGGCGAGCGCCTCGACCATGTGGCGCAGCATGATGTCGCCCGCGTAGGACCGGGCGCCGCGGCTGGCCTGCAGGATCACCGGGGCGTCGCAGGCCTCGGCCGCGCGCATGATCGCGAGCCCCTGTTCCATGTCGTTGATGTTGAAGGCGGGCACGCCGTAGCCCTCCTCGGCGGCGTGATCCAGCAGTTGTCTCAGCGTGATGAGTGCCATAGTCCTCTCCTCCTCAGGGCCTCTCAGGCGTCTTCCAGGGACGCGGGCGTGCCCGCGTCGATGAGCTGACCCATCGCGACGGCCGTGTCGGCCATGCGGTTGGAAAAGCCCCATTCGTTGTCGTACCAGGACAGGATCCGCACCATCCGGCCGCCCATCACCTTGGTCTGGTCCATGTGGAAGACCGAGCTGTTCGGGTCGTGGTTGAAATCCGTCGAGACCAGCGGCGCTTCGGTGTAGCCCAGCACGCCCCTGAGCGGCCCGTCGGCGGCGGCGCGGATCCCGGCGTTGATCTCCTCGACATCGGTGTCGCGGGCCGCCTCGAAGGTCAGGTCGACGACCGAGACATTGGGCGTGGGCACCCGGATCGCGACGCCGTCGAGCTTGCCGTTCAGCTCGGGCAGGACGAGGCCCACCGCCTTGGCGGCCCCGGTCGAGGTCGGGATCATCGACAGGCCCGCCGCGCGGGCGC
This sequence comes from Salipiger mucosus DSM 16094, assembly GCF_000442255.1. Lineage (GTDB taxonomy): Bacteria > Pseudomonadota > Alphaproteobacteria > Rhodobacterales > Rhodobacteraceae > Salipiger > Salipiger mucosus. The sequence goes on from NZ_KE557278.1 coordinate 302,359, forward strand.
GGTAGAGATCCTTGTGCATGGTATCCAGCGTCGGCTGGTCGCCGGTGTAGCTGTGGATCGTGGTCATGAAGCCTTTCTCGATGCCGACCGCGTCATTCAGCGCCTTGGCCACCGGCGAGAGGCAGTTCGTCGTGCAGGAGGCGTTCGAGACGACGTGATCCTGTGCCGTGAGGGCGTCGTCGTTGACGCCGAAGACCACCGTGCGGTCGGCGCCGCTGGCCGGCGCCGAGACCAGCACGCGGGCCGAGCCGTTCTCGAGATGTGCCGCCGCGGTCTCGCGCGTGGTGAAGAGGCCGGTGCATTCCAGCGCCACGTCGACGCCCTGCCAGGGCAGGTCCCTGGGGTCGCGGATGGCCGTCACCCTGATCGGGCCGGTGCCCGCGTCGATGGTGTCGCCGCTGACCGTGACCTCGCCCGGGAAGCGGCCGTGCACGCTGTCGTAGCGCAGCAGGTGGGCGTTGGTCTCGACCGGGCCGAGATCGTTGATCGCGACCACCTCGATGTCGCTGCGCCCCGATTCCGTGATGGCGCGCAGGACGTTGCGTCCGATGCGGCCGAAGCCGTTGATGGCAACCCTGACTGTCATTGATGTCCCTCTTTCTGCGTGAGTTGCTTGGCCGTGTCGGCGACGGCCTCGGCCGTGATGCCGAAATGGCGGTAGAGATCCGGGGCGGGCGCCGAGGCGCCGAAGCCGGTCATGCCGACGAAGCCGTCGCCGGGCCGCAGCACCAGGTCCCAGCCCTGCCGGATGGCGGCCTCGATCCCGATGCGGGGCGCGTCGCCGAGAATGGCCTCGCGGGCGGCGGCGCCTTGCGCCTCGAAAAGCTCGAAGCAGGGGGCCGAGACGACGGCGGCGCTGATGCCCTGGGTCTCGAGCCGCTCGGCCGCCTCCATCGCGAGCGAGACCTCGGAGCCGGTGGCGATGAGCGTCACGTCGCGCCGGGGCACGTCGCGCAGCACGTAGGCGCCGCGCGCGGTGAGGTTGGCGTCGGTGTGCCGGGTGCGCAGCGTCGGAAGCCCCTGCCGCGAGAGCGCCAGCACCGAGGGGGTCCCGGTCTGCTCCATGGCCACCTGCCAGGCCTCGGCGGTCTCGATGGCGTCGGCGGGGCGGAAGACCAGCATGTTCGGCATGGCGCGCAGGCTGGCCAGCGTCTCGACCGGCTGGTGCGTGGGGCCGTCCTCGCCCAGCCCGATGCTGTCGTGGGTCATGACGTAGGTGACGGGCAGGCCCATCAGCGCCGAGAGCCGCATGGCGGGGCGGGCGTAGTCGGCGAAGACCAGGAAGGTGCCGCCGTAGGGCTTCAGCCCGCCGTGCAGCGCGATGCCGTTCATCGCCGCCGCCATGCCGTGTTCGCGGATGCCGTAGTGGACGTAGTTGCCGGTGTGGTCCGGGGGCGTGACCGGGGTCATGCCCTTGGTCTTCGTGTTGTTCGAGCCGGTGAGGTCGGCCGAGCCGCCGACGGTGTTGGGCAGCGTGCCGTTGACCACCTCGAGCGCCATTTCCGAGGCCTTGCGGGTGGCGACCTTGGGCGCATCCGCGCTGATGCGGTGCTTGTAGGCGGTGATCGCTGCGTCGAGCGCGGCGCGATCCACCGGGCCATGCGCGGCGCGGAAGGTATCGGCGTGGTGGCTCTGCGACAGGCGGCGGGCCCAGGCCTCGCGCGCGTCGGCACCGCGGCGGGCGACGGCCTTCCAGGCATCGTAGACCTGCTGCGGGATCTCGAAGGGCGCGTGGCTCCATCCGAGCGCCTCGCGGGTGGCGGCGATCTCGTCGTCGCCAAGCGGTGCGCCATGCACAGCGTGGGTGCCCTGCATCGTCGGCGCTCCGAAGCCGATCACGGTGCGGCAGGCGATCATCGAGGGGCGGTCGTCGGCGCGGGCTGCCTCGATGGCGGCCGCCACGGCCTCCTTGTCGTGGCCGTCGACCGCCTGGACGTGCCAGCCGGCGGCGGCAAAGCGGGCGGGCTGGTCGGTCGAGGTCGACAGCTCCGTGCCGCCGTCGATGGTGATGCCGTTGTCGTCCCAGAAGACGATAAGGCGGCCCAGCTTCTGGTGCCCGGCGAGGTCGATGGCCTCGTGGCTGATGCCCTCCATCAGGCAGCCGTCGCCGGCGATGACGTAGGTGTAATGGTCCACGAGGTCGCTGCCGAAGCGCGCGGCCAGCATCCGCTCTGCCAGCGCCATGCCCACGGCGGTCGAGATCCCCTGGCCGAGCGGGCCGGTCGTTGTCTCGATCCCCTTGGCGTGGCCGTATTCGGGGTGCCCGGCGGTGCGCGCGCCCAGCTGCCGGAAGGCCTTCAGCTGCGACATCGGCATGTCGTCGTAGCCCAGCAGGTGGTTCACCGCGTAGACCAGCATGGAGCCGTGCCCTGCGCTCATCACGAAGCGGTCGCGGTCGGGCCAGCGGTGATCGCGCGGGTCGATGCGCATGAAGCGGTTGAAGAGCACCGTGGCCACGTCGGCCATGCCCATGGGCGCGCCGGGGTGGCCCGAGTTGGCGGCCTGCACGGCGTCCATGGCGAGGGCGCGGATGGCATTGGCCATCAGGTCCTCGGCGGTGGCGGAAACGGGGGATTGCACGTTCATGTCGGGGGCTCCCTGTCAGGCGCGTCTGGATTCGTGGACGAGGCGCTGGACCATCGGCGTGAAGATCAGCTGCATGGCGAGGTCCATCTTGCCGCCGGGGATCACGATGGAATTGGCCCGGCTCATCCAGGAGTTCTGGATCATCGAGGTGAGATACGGAAAATCGATGCCGCGCGGGTTCTTGAAGCGGATGACCACGAGGCTCTCGTCGGCGGTGGGGATCCAGCGGGCGATGAAGGGGTCCGAGGTGTCGACCACCGGCACGCGCTGGAAGTTCACGTCGGTCTGGACGAACTGCGGGCAGATGCAGTGCACGTAGGCGTGCATCCGGCGCAGGATCGTGTCGGTCACGGCCTCGGTCGTGTAGCCCCGGCTGGCCTTGTCGCGGTGGATCTTCTGGATCCATTCCAGGTTGATGACCGGGACCACGCCGATCTTGAGGTCGGCCAGCGCCGCGAGGTTGACCTCGTCGTTGGCGACCGCGCCGTGCAGGCCCTCGTAGAACAGCAGGTCGCTGTCCTCCTCGAAGCTTTCCCAGTCGGTGAAGAGCCCCGGCGCGGTGCCGTAGCGCGCCGCCTCGGCGTCATCGTGGACGTAGTGGCGGGTCTTGCCGGTGCCGGTCTCGCCGTAGGTGCGGAAGATGTCCTCGAGCTTTCCCAGCTCGTTGGCGTCGTAGGAGAAGTGGGAAAAGGTCTCGTCCCCGGCGGCCTTGCGGCTTTCCAGCTCGGCCTTCATGTCGGCGCGGTTGTAGCGGTGGAAGGCGTCGCCCTCGATGCTGACGGCCGAGATGCCCTCGCGGCGGAAGATCTGGTCGAAGGTGGCCTTGACCGTGGTGGTGCCCGCGCCCGAGGAGCCGGTGACGGAGATGATGGGGTGTTTCTTGCTCATGGGTCCTGGTGCTTTTGCCGGGGTCAGACGCGGAAGAGGCCGCGGTGGCCGAAGAGGGCGGAGACCTCGTGCTCGGGCAGGTCGTGGTAGGCGGCGACGTGGTCGACCTTGACGGCCGAGCCGAAGACGAAGGGGGTGCGGGCGTGCAGGCTGCCGGCCTGCAGGTCGAGGATGGCGGTGTTGCCATCGGTGGCGCGGCCGCCGGCCTGCTCGACGAGCATGGCGATGGGCGCGCATTCGTAGACCATGCGCAGGCGGCCCTGGGCGTAGCCTGGGCGGTCGTCCTGCGGGTAGAGGAAGATGCCGCCGCGCATCAGGATGCGGTGCGTCTCGGCCACCAGCGAGGCGATCCAGCGCATGTTGAAGTTCTTGTCCCGCGGCCCCTCGGCGCCGGCGAGGCAGTCGTCGATGTAGGCGCGCACCGGCTTGGACCAGTGGCGGTAGTTCGAGGCGTTGATCGCGAATTCCGAGCTTTCGGCCGGGATGCGGCGGGTGGTGTCGAGCAGGGTGAAGCGCGCGGTCTCGGGGTCGAGAACGTAGCTCTGGACGCCGGCACCGAAGCTGACCAGCATCATGCACTGCGGCCCGTAGATGACGTAGCCCGCCGCGATCTGCGCGCGGCCGGGGGCGAGGAAGGTGGCCTCGGGGCCTTCCTCGGCCTCGCGCAGCGAGAAGATCGTGCCGATCGAGACGTTGGTCGCGATGTTGGACGAGCCGTCGAGCGGGTCGATGGCGAGCGCCAGCGTGCCCTGCGGGTCGAGCTCGGTCACGTCGTCCTGCTCTTCCGAGGCGTACCAGCGCACGCCGGTGCCGCGCAGCGCCTCGGCGAAGGCGCGGTCCGCGATCACGTCCAGCGCCTTCTGCGCGTCGCCGTCGGCATTGCCGCCGACGTGGGCGTCGAGACCGCCCTCGAGAGGGCCGCGGGCGATTCGCCGGGCCAGGTCGCGGGCCACGCGGCCCAGGGCCTCCATGGTCGGGCGCAGACGGGCCGGGATCGGCGCATCGGGGGAATAGGGGTTCGCGTCGGTCATCAAGGCCTCCTCCTCCTCGACGGGTGACTGGGCCTTGATCTTCCCGAAACGGGGCGTTTATAAAATTTAAAAAATGTGAGAACGATTTCGGAAAAATTGAATGAATATTCTCAATTCTCTGACGCTGAAACAGCTGCGCGCGCTGGAAGCCGTTGAAAGAACAGGGTCAATTTCGCGGGCGGCCGAGGAGCTGGGGTTGAGCGCCCCGGCGGTGCACAGCCAGCTGAAGGCCCTGGATGCGACCTTTGGCTGTGCCATGCTGTCGCGGGCCGGGACCGGCCGGTTCACCGCCACGGCCGAGGGCGCGGTGCTTCTGCAGGCCTGGGAGAAGGCCGACGCGGGCTTCCGGCTGGCGCTGCGGCGAATCGATTCGCTGCAGAAGGGGCTGGCCGGGATGGTGGTCCTCGGCGTGGTCTCGACCGGCAAGTATTTCGCGCCCGGGATCGTGGCCCGCCTGCGCGAGGCCTGCCCCGAGATCGAGATCCTGCTGCGCATCGGCAACCGCGACGAGATCATCGCCGCGCTGCAGGACGGGGCGCTGGATCTCGCGATCATGGGGCGGCCGCCGCGCGACCCGCCGCTCGAGACGCTGGCCATGGGGCCGCATCCGCACGTGCTGATCGCGCCGCCCGGGCACCCGCTGGCCGATGGTCGCGAACTGACCGCGCAGGACGTGCTGTCGGAGACCATCCTGATGCGCGAGCAGGGCTCGGGGACGCGGATCCTCGCGACGCGCTTCCTCGACCGGCTGGGCGAGGGGCTGCCCTATGCCCGCAGCGAGATGGGCACCAACGAGACGATCAAGCAGGCGGTGATCGCGGGGCTGGGGCTGGCGCTGATCTCGTATCACACGGTGGTGGAGGAGCTGCGCAGCGGGCGGCTGGTCTCGCTCGACCTGCCGGGGCTGCCGATCATGCGGCACTGGTTCCTGCTGCACCGCGCCGACAGCGAACCCACGGCCGCGACGCGCACGGTGCGCGATTTCATCGCCGCCGAGCGCGACAGTTTCCTGCCCGCCTGGCCCCCGGAGTGAGGCAGGTTCCCCCTCCGGAAATTCCCGGGCTCAGCGCCGGGCGCGGTGGAGGGGGCCCATGAGGAAAGGCGTCATGTAGATCGGCACCTGATAGCAGCCGATGAAGAGCAGCAGCTGGTCGGTGATCTCGGGCGGCAGCGCCACGAGGAAGAGCGCGATGTTGCGGTTGCCGGCGGCGATCGAGAGCGCGGGCCGCGCCGGCCCCGCGCCGCCCCGGCGCAGGGCGAGCGCGGTCGCCAGCTGCGGCCCGAGGTTTGCCGCCAGCGCCAGCGCGAGCCAGAAGACGAGCCGCCAGGGCGTCTCGGTCAGGGCAGGGCGCACCGCCGCCATCAGGCCCAGGACCATGACCGCCATGGTCAGCGCCGAGAGCCCGTCGATGCGGCGCAGGGTCCGGTCCGAGGGCGCCTTGAGCAGGCTCAGCCGCAGGGCAAAGGCCGCCGCTGCCGCAAGCGCGATGGTCCCCAGCAGCCGCAGCACCGAGGCCGTGACCAGCGCAGGGTCGCCCAGGGCGGGCAACAGGCGGAAGACCGGAATCACCGTCAGCGGCAGCAGCGCCGTGCCGAGGATCAGCAGCCGCAGCGCCGGGGCCGGATCACCCCCCACGAGCATCGTGAGGTTGGGGCTGCCGGCCAACGGCGAGCCTGCCAGCACGAGGACCACCGCCAGCGCCGCGGGGCTGTCCAGCCAGCCTGCGGCCGCGGCCACGCCCAGCACCGCCAGCGGCAGCACGAGCTGGCCCGCCAGCACCGCGAACGCCGTGCCGCGCAGGTCTCCGAGCGCGCCGAGCGCATGGCGCGGCCCGATGCGCAGCGCCGCGAGGAAGAGCATCAGCGCCACCAGCTCGGGCAGCCAGGGCCGCACGTGGACCGCCGCACCGGGCAGGGCGACCCCTGCCACCAGCGCGACGATCAGCAGCCAGCGCGCATGGCGGGCGCAGGCTGTCAGCAGGCTCACGCGCGTGGGCTCATCCGCCGGGCCGCTGGCGGATGTTGTCGGGCAGCCAGGTCGCGAGCTCGGGGAAGGCGATGAGGACAAAGACCATGACCACCATGATCGCGAACATCGGCAGCGCCGCACGGGCGATGAAGTTCATCTCGTGGTGCGTCATGCCCTGCAGCACGAAGAGGTTGAAGCCGATGGGCGGCGTGATCTGCGCCATTTCGACCACCACGACGATGAAGATGCCGAACCAGATGAGGTCGATCCCCTGCGCGCGGATCATCGGCTCGACCACCGCCATGGTCAGCACCACCGAGGAGATCCCGTCGAGGAAGCAGCCCAGCACGATGTAGAAGACGAGCAGCGCCATGAGCAGCTCGAACCGGCTGAGTTCCCAGCTCGCGATCAGGTCGGCCAGTCCGCGCGGGATGCCGGTGAAGCCCATCGACAGCGACAGGAAGGCTGCGCCCGCGAGGATCAGCGCGATCATGGCAGAGGTGCGCACCGCGCCCATCAGGCTCTCGGTGAAGGTGTGCCACGTGAGCGAGCCCTGCGCCGCCGCCAGCACCATCGAGCCGATGACGCCGAAGGCCGCCGCTTCGGTCGCGGTGGCGTAGCCCATGTACATCGAGCCGATCACCACGAGGATCAGGCAGATCACCGGGATCAGGAAGCGCGAGTTCCAGAGCTTTTCGCGGATGGTCATGTGCGGCTCGGGCGTGGGCGCGAAGTTCCTCGAGGTGAAGGACATCACCGCGACGTAGCCCATGAACATCAGCGCCAGCACGAGGCCGGGCACGACGCCTGCCATGAAGAGCTTGGTGATGCTCTCGTTGATCGTGACGCCGTAGACGATGAGGGTCAGCGAGGGCGGGATCATCAGGCCCAGCGTCGCCGCGCCCGCGAGCGTGCCGATGACCATGGTCTCGGGGTAGTTGCGCTTGCGCAGTTCGGGGATCGACATCTTGCCGACCGTGGTCAGTGTCGCGGCCGAGGAGCCCGAGACCGCCGCGAAGACCGTGCAGCCCACGATGTTGGTATGCACGAGGCCCCCCGGCAGCCGCGCCATCCAGGGGCTGAGCCCGCGGAACATGTCCTCGGACAATCGTGTTCGGAAGAGGACCTCGCCCATCCATATGAAGAGCGGCAGTGCCGTCAGCGTCCAGGACGAGGTCGAGGACCAGACCTTTGTTATCATCGCGTCCCCCGCGGGGCGCGAGGTGAAGAGTTCCATGCCGACATAGGCCACGCCCATGAGCGCGAGGCCCACCCAGACGCCGGAGCCCAGCAGCAGGAAGAGCACGAAGAGGAAGAGGGCGATGGGGATCAGTTGTTCCATGTCACTCTCCCTGGCTCTGGTCGACGAGATCGGCGGTGATGCCGTGCGAGCCGGTCACGATCAGCCGCACGAGGTGATCCCAGAAGGCCACCGCCAGCAGCACCGTGCCGATCGACATCGAGATCTGCGGGATCCAGATCGGCGTCGCGTCGAGGCCCTGGCTCAGCTCGTCCCAGCGCCACGAGATGTAGTTGCCCTTGATCCCGTACCAGGCGAACCAGGTGCAGATCACGGCGCCGATCCCGAAGCACCAGACCTCGCCCCACCAGCGATGGCGGCCAAGCGCGGTCAGCAGGATCGACACGCGGATGTGGGCGCCGTGGTTCAGCGCATAGGCGAAGGCGAAGAACGAGGCCGCCGCCATGCAGTAGCCCGCGTAGTCCGTCGCGCCCGGGAAGACCTGGCCGGTCCAGCGCGCCACCATCTGCGCCACGATCAGAACGAGGATCGCCACGAGGAAGACCGAGGCGATAATGCCGCCGATCCAGTATAGGGTATCGAGGATGCGCCGGAGCGCGCGCGCCGCTGCCATGGGATCGTCCTTGTGCTGTCTTGGGGGCCGGCCGTGCCGGAGATGCCGCGCTGCGGCCGTGCCGTGGCGCCCTCCCCCGCAGGGGGGAGGGCCGGGAAGGGGGCGTGGGTGCCCCTCCTGTCGTTATTCGCCGCGGTATTCCTCGACGATGGCGGTGCCGGCCTCGCCCGCGGTCTCGAGCCACTCGGAGGTCATGGTCTCGCCGATCTCCTTGAGTTCGCTCATCAGCTCGTCGCCGGCGCGTTCGACGGTCATGCCGTTCTCCTTGAGCCCGTCCAGCGTGAACTGGGTGTACTCCTTGGAGCGCTCGAGGCCCGTTTCGGCGGCGGTGGTGGCGCAGTCTTCCATCACCGACTTGGCCTCGTCCGAAAGGCCATCCCAGGCGTCGGCATTGACGAAGACCGCGTTGCGCGGAAGCCAGGCGTCGACCTCGTAGAAGTTCGACAGGTGCTCCCAGACCTTGCGGTCATAGCCCGTGGCGCCCGAGGAGATGAAGCTCTCGGCGACGCCGGTGGCCAGCGCCTGGCTCAGCTCGGCGGCCTCGACCTGCACCGGCAGCATGCCGGTCAGCTCGGCCATGCGCGCCGTCGCGGTCGAGTAGGAGCGGAACTTGACCCCCTCGAGGTCGGCGACCGACGAGATCGGCTTGTTCATGTAGAGGCCCTGCGGCGGCCACGGCACCGAGTAGAGGTAGTGCAGGTTGTCCTCGGCCAGCGCGTCCGAGACGTAGGGTTCGGCGATGCCCCAGAGCTTTTCGTGCTGATCGAAGGAGGAGACCAGGAAGGGGATCGAGTCGACGCCGTAGAGCGGGTTCTCGTTCTGGTGCGCCGAGAGCAGGCGCTCGCCGATGTTGGCCTGGCCGGTCATCACCGCGCGCTTGATCTCGGCCCCGCCGAAGAGCGAGCCCGAGGGGTGCGTGACGATTTCCAGCTCGCCGCCGGTGCCTTCGGTCACGCAGGTGGCGAACTCGGCGCCGACCTCGGAGTGGAAGTTGGTGGCGGCATAGGCCATGGGCATGTCCCAGGTCTCGGCCTGGGCGGCCCCCGCCATGGTGGCAAGCGCGGCGCCTGCCATGAGGATCTGCTTGGTCGTCATCTTCTGTCTCCCTGAGTGTTTGTAGGCAAATGTTTTTCTTTGCTCGTGCCTCATTGAAAACGCGAAGGGGCGTATGGCGCAAGATCGATGTTGGGCGCGCGCCCCGCGATCAGCTGCGAAAGGATGCGCCCGGTCTTGGGGCCGCCCGTCAAACCGACATGATCGTGGCCGAAACCCAGGAAGGCGCCCTTCGCGGCCGGGGCCTCGCCGATGAGGGGCAGGGAATCGGCGACCGAGGGGCGGTGGCCCATCCATTCGACTTTCTTCTCCCAGGTGATGCCGGGAATCGCCGCGCGGATGTTGCGCTCCAGCAGCTCGAAGGGCGCACGCGAGGGCGGCGCGTCGAGCCCGCCCAGCTCGACGATGCCCGCGAGCCGCAGCCGGCCCTCCATCGGCGTCGCGACGAACTTGCCGCTCGCGATCATCACCGGCGAGCGTGGCATGACCGAGGCGCCGTAGAGCTCGAGGTGATAGCCGCGTTCGCTCTCGAGCGGGACGTCGATGCCCAGCTTCGCGGCCAGCGGCTTGGACCAGACACCGGCGGTCAGCACGGCGGCGTCGCAGGCGATGGTTTCGCCCGCCCGCGCGGACGCCGGTGACCCGGCCGTTCTCGCGCACCACGTCGGTGACCTCGGCTTTGAGGATGCGCGCGCCCTGCGCCTCGGCATGGGCGGCGAGGTCCTTGACGTAGCGGCCCGGGTCGGCGATGCGCCCGTGCCCCGGGAAGCGCGCCGCGAAGCTGAGCTGCGGGCCGAAGGCCGGGTCGTAGGCCTTGAAGGCCTCGCCCTCGAGTTCTTCCCACTCGAAGCCCGCCTCGCGGCGCAGCGAGAAGCCGAAGGCATCGCCCTCGTAGGCGGCGCGGTCGTTGTAGACGAAGACGTAGTCGGCCGGGACGATCCATTTCTCCGCGCCGGTGCCCGTCGCCAGCGCCTGGTGGTCGTTGAGGCTGTCGCCGATGATCGGCGTTGCCGCCTGCGCCCGCTTGCGCGCCGCCTCGGCGTTGGCCTGGGCCATGTAGCGGCGCAGCCAGGGCAGCAGGCGCGGCAGGTAGCCCCATTTCATGAAGAGCGGCTGGTTCGGGTCCATCAGCATCTTCGGCGCCTTCGTCCAGAGCCCGGGGCCCGGCACCGGCACCACCGAGCAGGAGGCCAGCACGCCGCCGTTGCCGTGGCTCGCGCCTTCGCCGGGGCCGGCCTTGTCGATCAGCACAACCTCGTGCCCGTCGCGCTGCAGCCAGATCGCCGTGGAGACCCCCACGATGCCCGCGCCGATCACCGCCACCGTCTTCGTCATGTCGTCGTCACTCCCTCATGGTGGCGCCGTGCCATCGCGTATTTTTCGAGCCGCTCGACCGAGGGCACCGCGCCCAGCCCCGGGCCGTCCGGCAGGACGACCGCGCCGTCGTGCACCGGGAAGGGCGTCTCGAGGATGTCCTCGGCCAGGAAATAGGCGGCCTGGTAGAACTCGCAGCCGAGCGTGATCTCGGGCGTCGCCGCGATCATCTGCGCTCCGGCGAGATGCGCAAGCCCGGTTTCGAACATGTCGCCACCGTAGGCGCCGAGGCCCGCCGCGCCGGCCATGCGGGCGACCTCCTGCGCGCGCATCAGTCCGCCCGCCTTCATGATCTTGACCGAGACGCCGTCGGCGATCCCCTCGCGCAGGGCGCGGGTCATGTCCTCGGGGCCGAAGACGCTTTCGTCGGCGATGAGCGGCACGTCCGAGATCTCGCGCAGGCGGCGCATCGCCTCCCAGGCCTGCGCGGGCACGGGCTGTTCGATGAAGTCGGGCGCGAAGCCGGCCACGTCGCGCACGCGGGCCGGGGCCTCGAGCGGGTCGAGACCCTGGTTGTAGTCCACGCGGATGCGCATCTCGGGATAGTCGGCACGGATGCGTTCCAGCCGCATCAGGTCGAAGGCATGGTCGCGGAAGCCCGTCTTGAGCTTGACGACCCACGCCATCGGCGCGCAGGCGTTCGAGGAGCCGCAGGTCGGTGTCGAAATCCGGATCCGCGATGGAGCACGAGAGCGGGATCGTGGCCCGCGCCTCGCCGCCGAGGAAGGCGCGCAGGGGCTGGCCGGTGAGCCGCCCCGCGAGGTCGAGCAGCGCGGTGTCGAGCGCCGCCTTGGCCTCGGTCGCGTGGGCGACGGCCTTCTGCGCCTGTGCCATGATCTTGGGCCGGTCGATGACTCGGGCGCCCAGCGCCAGCGGGCGCAGGTAGCGGTCGAGCGCGGCGAAGCTGGCCTCGGGCGAGCCGGTGAAGACCGCCCAGGGCGAAGCCTCGCCCCAGCCTTCGGTGCCGTCCTCGGCGGTCAGCCGCAGCACGACGACCTCGACCGCGCCCGCGACCGAGCCGATGCCGTGATCGCGCCGCGCCGTCACCGGGAGCGAGAGGTGCCAGAGGTCGAAGCGCGTGATCCGTTGCGCGAGGGCGCCCGCCGCGTCGGGAAATGTCATGCCGGTCTCGTTCGTGTGCAAACGTTGTGGCGGAGGCTTGCACAGCGCTTGCGGCAAGGCAATGGCGCGGGGCCGGTCGGGCCCGGGCGGCGCCGCGATTGCCGCGGCAGAGGGCAGGTGGAGCGCTCTCGCCTTTTCGCGGGAGCGCGGTCTATGGTGCCGCCCAAAGGAAAGGATACCCGTATGAGCTTTGTCGTTCCCCCGCTCGAGACCCCGTCGCTGGCCGTCGCCGGCAGCGAGGACCGCTTCCCTGTGCGGCGCATCTTCTGTGTCGGCCGCAACTATGCCGCGCATGCCCGCGAGATGGGCAACGACGACCGCGAACCGCCGTTTTTCTTCACCAAGCCCGCCGATGCCGTGATCGCGGGCGGCGAGACGGCGCCCTATCCGCCACAGACCGAGGACCTGCACTACGAGGCCGAGCTGGTCGTCGCCATCGGCACCGGCGGGCGCGACATCCCCGAGGCGCAGGCGCTGGAGCATGTCTGGGGCTACGCGCTGGGCAACGACCTGACGCGGCGCGACCTGCAGGCGGTGGCCAAGAAGATGGGCCGCCCCTGGGACCTCGCGAAGGGCTTCGACAGCTCGGCGGTGCTGGGGCCGGTGCACCCGGTGGCCGAGGTGGGCCACCCCGCGCGCGGCAGCATCCGCAGCAGCGTGAACGGCGAGGTGCGGCAGGATGGCGACCTCTCCGAGATGATCTGGTCGGTGCCCGAGGTGATCGCCTTCCTGTCGCAGAGCGTCGCGCTGCGGCCGGGCGACCTGGTGATGACCGGCACCCCGGCGGGCGTGGGCAAGCTGGAGCCCGGCGACGACTGCACGGTCGAGATCGAGGGGCTCGGGCGCATGGTGACGCCGATCGGCCCGCGCAGCTGAGCCCCGGGGCGCGCGGGTCGCCGCGCGCCTTTCCGCCGCACCCGGGCGGGTGCCGCGCATCGGCACTGGAAACGAGCGGCCGAATCCGCTATCAACTGGTGTGATGAGTTTACCAGATGCCAGCGAGGGCGCATGACGACGCGAATCGAAGCCGACTACGTGCTTGAGACCCCCGGGTCCCCCGAGGCCGCCGCCGAGGCCATCGCGGGCGAGCAGTCCTCGGGCACCTTCGTCACGCTGCCGGGCGAGACGCCGGAGCTCCGCGAACGCTCGGCCGCGCGGGTCGAGGCGCTGGAGGTCACCGGCACCGTGCCGCAACGCTCGCTGCCCGGGCGCAGCATGAACGGGGGCGACTGCACCCGCGCCCGGCTGACGCTGTCCTGGCCCATGGGCAACACCGGGCCGGACCTGCCGAACCTCATGGCCACGGTCGCGGGCAACCTCTTCGAGCTGGGGCAGGTCTCGGGGCTGAAGCTCTGCGACATCCGCCTGCCGGAGGGCTTCGCCGCCGCATATCCCGGGCCGAAGTTCGGCATCCCGGGGACACGCGAGCTGGCGGGCGTCGCCGACGGGCCGCTGATCGGCACCATCGTCAAGCCGAGCATCGGGCTCGACGCCGGGCAGACCGCTGCCGTGGTGCAGGAGCTGGCCGAGGCGGGCATCGACTTCGTCAAGGACGACGAACTGCAGGCGGACGGGCCGAACTGCCCCTTCGAGGATCGCGTCCGCGCGGTGATGCGCGTCATCAACGAGCACGCGGACAAGACCGGCAAGAAGGTGATGTTCGCTTTCAACCTCACCGGTGAGATCGACGAGATGCGCCGTCGCCACGACCTCGTGCGCGAGCTGGGCGGCACCTGCGTCATGGTCTCGCTCAACTCGGTGGGGCTCTCGGGCTTTCTCGGGCTGTCGCGACATTCCGAGCTGCCGATCCACGCGCACCGCAACGGTTGGGGCTACCTGTCGCGCGGACCGATGCTGGGCTGGGACTATCCCGCCTGGTCCAAGTTCTGGCGCCTCGCGGGGGCGGACCACATGCACGTCAACGGGTTGGGCAACAAGTTCTCCGAGCCCGACGAGAGCGTCATGCGCTCGGCCCGGTCGCTCTTCGATCCGATGTTCGAGGACAAGCCCTGCGTGCCCATGCCGGTCTTCTCCTCGGGGCAGTCGGCGGTGCAGCCGCCCGAGACCTTCCGCCAGCTGGGCCGCGCCGACTGCATCTACGCGGCGGGCGGGGGCATCATGGCGCATCCCGACGGGCCGGGCGCCGGTGTGCGTTCGCTGCGCGAGGCCTGGGACGCGGCCATCGCCGGCGTGCCGGCCGAGACCTATGCAAAGGATCACCCCGCGCTGGCGGCGGCGCTGAAGGCCTACGCGAAATGAGCCTGCCCCAGGGACCGCTGGTCGCCTGGTACGGCGACGACTTCACCGGTTCGGCCGCGACGATGGAGGCGCTGGCCTTTGCCGGCGTGCCGGCGGTGCTGTTCCTCGACGTGCCGACCGAGGCGCAGCTGGCGCATTTTCCCGAGGCGCGCGGCATCGGCATCGCCTCGACCGCGCGGACCCATTCGCCGGAATGGATGCGCCAGCACCTGCCCGACGCCTTCGACTGGCTGCGTGCCACCGGCGCGCCGGTGGTGCACTACAAGGTCTGCTCGACGCTGGATTCCTCGCCCGAGGTGGGCTCGATCGGGACGGCCATCGACATCGGGCAGGAGATCATGGGCGGCCGCTGGGTGCCCTGCCTCGTCGCGGCGCCGGTGATGCGCCGTTACCAGGCCTTCGGCAACCTCTTCGCCTCGGCGCCCGATGGGGTGTTCCGGCTGGACCGGCACCCGGTCATGTCGCGCCACCCGGTCACGCCGATGGACGAGGCCGACGTGGCCCGTCACCTCGCGCAGCAGACCGACCGGCGGCTCGCCTGTCTCGACGTCGAGGCGCTGGAGGGTGACGCGGAGGCGGCGCTGGCGGCGCTGATCGAGGGCGGCGCCGAGGTCGTGACGCTGGATGCCATGACCGAAGGGCAGATGGCGGTGAACGGGCGGCTGATCTGGCAGGGGCCGGGGCAGGTCTTGGCCGTGGGCTCGCAGGGCGTGGAATACGCACTGATCGCCCATTGGCGCGAGGCCGGGCTGATCGACGAAGAGCCGACGACCGAGGGCGTCTGGCCCGCGAAGCGCATGGTCGCGGTCTCGGGCTCGGTCTCGCCCACGACGGCGGCGCAGATCGACTGGGCCGAGGCCAACGGTTTCGAGATCATCCCGCTGGACGCGGCGGCTGTGGCCTGCGGTGACGTGGGCGCCGAAGAGGCCGCGCGCGCGGCCGCCTTGGCGGCGCTGGGGCAGGGGCGCGATCCGCTGATCTGCTCGGCGCGCGGGCCAGAGGACCCGGCCGTCGCGCGCCTGCGCGAGACCATCGCGGCGCAGGGCATCGCGCCCGAGGTCGCCAACGAGCGCATCGGCGCGGCGCTGGGCCGTCTGCTGGCAGGCATCCTGCGCGAGACGGGGCTGCGCCGCGCGGTGATCTCGGGCGGTGACACCTCGGGGCATGCCTCGCGGCAGATGGGGCTCTACGCCTTCACGGCGCTGGCGCCGACGATCCCGGGCGCGGCGCTGCTGGTGGCCCATTCGGAGGACCCTGATTTCGACGGGCTGCAGCTGGCGCTCAAGGGCGGGCAGATGGGCAGCCCCGATTATTTCGGCTGGATCAAGCGCGGCGGCGGCGCCGCGTGACACGCATGACAAAGGAGAACGACATGACCAAGATCGCACTGCTCGGCGCGGGCGGAAAGATGGGCGTGCGCCTGTCCAAGAACCTTGCCGGCTCGCGTTTCGACGTGGACCACGTCGAGGTGTCCGAGGAGGGCCGCAAGCGGCTCGAGGCCGAGGTGGGCGTTTCGGCCGTCGAGGCCGACACCGCGCTGGCCGAGGCCGACATCGTGCTGATGGCGGTGCCCGACCGGCTGATCGGCAAGATCGCCCAGGGCTTCATCGACAAGGTGAAGCCGGGCTGCGCGATCATCGTGCTGGACGCGGCGGCGCCCTATGCCGGCGAGATGCCCGAGCGGGACGACGTCACCTACTTCTGCTCGCACCCCTGCCATCCGCACATCCTCGAGGTGCAGGAGACGAAAGAGGCGCAGGCCGACTACTTCGGCGGCATCGCGGCGCCGCAGGGGATCGTGAACGCGCTGATCCAGGGCCCCGAGGAGCACTACGCGCTCTGCGAGGAAGTCGCCAAGCTGATCTACCAGCCCGTCGTGCGTTCGCACCGCTGCTCGCTCGAGAATATCGCGGTGCTCGAGCCCGCGCTGTCCGAGACCGTGGCCGCGACCATGTGCATGGCGCTGCGCGACGCGACCGACCGGGCGGTCTCGATGGGCGTGCCGGAAGCGGCGGCGCATGACTTCGTGCTGGGGCACCTCAAGATCGAGCTGGCCATCGCCTTCGGCATCTTCCCCGAGGGCAAGTTCTCGGACGGTGCGCTGCTGGCCATCGAGAATGCCAAGCAGGTGATCTTCAAGGAGGACTGGCTGGATCAGATCTTCAGCCTCGAGGCGGTGAAGAAATCGGTCGAGGACATCTGCAACCAGCAGACCTGAGCGATCCGTCCGCTATGAAGAAAGGCCGCGCTCCGGGGGGCGCGGCCTTTTGCGTGGCGGGCCGCGCTGCGCGGACCCTCTCCGACGTCATGATGTAAAGCATGCTTGACATGCAGTCGCTCGACCGCGAAAGGTAAAGCAAGCTTTACTTTTGTGTGGAGGCCACGATGCGCGGATTTCTCTTTCTCATGGCCGGATTGGCTGCCTATGCGGCGACGTTGATCCTGTCCCAGCGGATCCTCGCGGGGGGGGCGAGACCCAGTCTGCCCGGATCCTGATCGCTCTCAGCCCGATGCTGCCCGCCGCGTTCATTTGCGCG
This sequence comes from Salipiger mucosus DSM 16094, assembly GCF_000442255.1. GTDB lineage: Bacteria > Pseudomonadota > Alphaproteobacteria > Rhodobacterales > Rhodobacteraceae > Salipiger > Salipiger mucosus. Next base: position 319,052 of record NZ_KE557278.1, read on the forward strand.
GTGGTCGTCCGCACCATCCGCCACCTGGACGAAATGCAGCGCAAGCTTCAGTTCGAGGCGCTTGCCCTGTCGTTTGCAGGCACGGCCTTGATTACCTTCGGGTATGGCTTTCTCGAAGGTGCCGGGTTTCCCAGGATCTCGATGTTCGCCGTGTGGCCCCTGATGGCAGCCTTCTGGTTCGTCGGGGTCATGATCGGCCGCCTGCGTTTCAAATGAACAACCGCATTCCTGAGCTGCGCCGACAGCAGGGATGGTCCCAGGCGCATCTGGCAGCCTGCCTGAAGGTCTCGCGACAGACCGTGAACGCCATCGAACGCGGACGCTATGACCCCAGTCTGCCGCTTGCCTTCAGCATCGCGCGGCTCTTCGGGGTCGCAATCGAAGACGTCTTTCAGCCGGACCCGGAGTGAGGGCGGCCCTCTGCTCCGGGTGTCGGCGGTGGCGGGAGACAGGCATCGCAAAAGGAAAGGCCGCGCCCGGGATGGGCGCGGCCTTTGTCACATCCAGGTTGGCGCGGGTGCCTACATCGCCGCGTGGTAGAGCTGCGTGAGGTTCTCCTCGGTCAGCTTGACCGGGTTGCCGCCGCAGGAGGGGTCGGTGATCGCGCCCTTGACCAGCGTGGGGATGCTCTCCTCGGTCACGCCGAGCGCGCCGAGGCCCTTCGGCACGCCGAGCCGTGCGTTCAGTTCGTCGACATAGGCGCGGAAACCGGCGAAACCGCCCTCGATACCGAGGTAGCCCGTCGCCCTGTCGAAACGGGCGGCGATCTCGGGGGCGTTGAACTCCAGCACCGCGGGCATGCAGACCGCGTTGGTCGTGCCGTGGTGGGTGTGGAAATGCGCGCCGACCGGGTGGCTCAGCGCGTGGATCGCGCCCAGCCCCTTCTGGAAGGCGGTGGCGCCCATGGCGGCGGCGCTCATCATGTGGGGCGCGGGCCTCGATGTCGTCGGGCTGCTCGAAGGCGCGGGGCAGGTTCTCGACCACCAGCCGCATGCCTTCCAGCGCGATGCCCTGGCTCATGGGGTGGTAGTGGGGCGAGGAGAAGGCCTCGACGCAATGCGCGAAGGCGTCGAGCCCGGTGCCCGCCGTGATCGCCTTGGGCATGCCGACGGTCAGCTCCGGGTCGCAGATGACCGTGGCGGGCAGCATCTTCGGGTGGAAGATGATCTTCTTCTCGTGCGTTTCGGAGTTGGTCAGCACGCCCGCGCGGCCCACCTCGGAGCCGGTGCCGGCAGTGGTGGGCACCGCCACGATGGGCGCGATGGCCGAGGCGTCGGCGCGGGTCCACCAGTCGCCGATGTCCTCGAAGTCCCAGACCGGGCGCGTCTGGCCGGCCATGAAGGCCACGCATTTCCCGAGGTCGAGCCCCGAGCCGCCGCCGAAGGCCACGACGCCGTCGTGCCGGCCCTGTTTGAAGGCCACGACGCCCGCGCCGAGGTTGCGCTCGTTGGGGTTCGGGTCGACCTCGGCAAAGAGGTCCGCCTCGAGCCCGGCGGCCTTCAGGATGTCCAGCGCCTGCTTCGTGATCGGCAGGTCGGCAAGTCCCTTGTCGGTGACCAGCAGCGGCTTCGACATGCCGGCGGCCTTGCAGGCCTCGGCCAGTTCGCTGATGCGCCCTGCGCCGAAGCGCACGGCGGTGGGATAGGACCAGTTGGCGATGAGGCTCATGCACCAGTCGCCGATGTCCTCGAAGTCCCAGACCGGGCGCGTCTGGCCGGCCATGAAGGCCACGCATTTCCCGAGGTCGAGCCCCGAGCCGCCGCCGAAGGCCACGACGCCGTCGTGCCGGCCCTGTTTGAAGGCCACGACGCCCGCGCCGAGGTTGCGCTCGTTGGGGTTCGGGTCGACCTCGGCAAAGAGGTCCGCCTCGAGCCCGGCGGCCTTCAGGATGTCCAGCGCCTGCTTCGTGATCGGCAGGTCGGCAAGTCCCTTGTCGGTGACCAGCAGCGGCTTCGACATGCCGGCGGCCTTGCAGGCCTCGGCCAGTTCGCTGATGCGCCCTGCGCCGAAGCGCACGGCGGTGGGATAGGACCAGTTGGCGATGAGGCTCATGCTGTCCCCTTCTTGAGATGGTAGGATTTCGGTCGCGTGAGGTTGTGGTAGCCGATGACCGAGAGCGCGCCGCCGCGGCCGGTGCTCTTGCAGCCGGTCCAGCAGAGCGCCGGGTCGAGGTAGTCGGCCCGGTTCATGAAGATGGTGCCGGTCTCGATGGCGTCGCCGATGCGGGCGGCCTTGCCCGCGTCCTTCGTCCAGAGCGAGGCAGTCAGGCCGAAGGGGCTGTCATTCATCAGCCGGATGGCCTCGGCGTCGTCCTTGACCGGCATGATGCCGACCACGGGGCCGAAGCTCTCGTCTCGCATCACGCGCATGTCGTGCGTGACGTTCGTGAGGATCTGCGGCGTGAGATAGGCGCCGCCGTCGTCCTCTGGGAAGGTATCGATATGCGCCGTGGCGCCGGCCGCGACGGCCTCGGAGACCTGTGCGCGTACCTCGGCGGCGAAGCGGGTGTTCGCCATGGGGCCGATGGTGGTCCCGCTGTCCAGCGGATCGCCCAGCTTGTAGCCCTTCACGATCTCGACGGCCTTGGCGACGAAGGCCTCGTAGAGGCTTTCGTGCACGTAGATCCGTTCGATCCCGCAGCAGCACTGGCCCGAGTTGAACATCGCCGCGTCGACGAGCCCGGCCACGGCGGCCTCGAGGTCGGCGTCCTCCATGACGTAGCCCGGGTCCTTGCCGCCCAGCTCCAGCCCCAGGCCGGTGAAGGTGCCCGCCGCGGCCTTCTCCATCGCGCGGCCGCCGCCGACCGAGCCGGTGAAGTTCACGAAGTCGAACAGCCCCTCGGAGATGAGCTGCGAGGTGGTGTCATGCGTCAGGAACACGTTGCGGAAGACCGCCTCGGGCACGCCGACCGCGTGGAAGGCCTGCGCCAGGCGCTCGCCCACCAGCAGGGTCTGCGTGGCGTGCTTGAGCATCACGGCATTGCCCGCGATGAGCGCCGGAGCGACGGTGTTGATCGCCGTCATGTAGGGGTAGTTCCAGGGCGCCACGACGAAGACAACGCCGTGCGGCACCCGCTTGATGTAGCGGCGGAAATCGGCGTCGTCGGCGATCTGGATGTCGGCGAGGCCCTCTTCGGCGATCTGTGCCATGTAGCTCGCGCGTTCCTCGAAACCGCCGAACTCGCCGCCGTAGCGCACCGGGCGGCCCATCATCTTCGCCAGCTCGGGCACGATCTCGTCGTTCATCTCGCCGATCCTGGCGACCCCCGCCATCACGAGGTCGATGCGCTCCTGCAGCGGGCGGGCGGCCCAGGCGGCCTGCGCGGCCCGCGCTTCATCGATCTGGGCGCGCGCCGCTTCGGGCGTCAGCGTCTCGCGGGAGGCATAGACCGATCCGTCGATCGGCGAGATGCAGTTCAGTGTGGTCATGTCGTCCTCTGGATCAGGCTTTCTCGAACCCGCGCTGGAGTTCGTAGTCGGTCACCGCGCGGTCGAAGTCCTCCTGTTCGACCTCGGCGGCGCGGGTGTAGTGGTCGACCACCGCATCGCCAAGGGTCTCGCGCAGCATGGCGGAGTTGCGGAAGGTCGCGGTGGCATCGCGCAGGGTGGCGGGCACCTCGGGAACGTCCTGCATGCCGTAGACATCGCCGGTGACGGGGGCGGGCAGTTCGAGCTTTTCCTCGACCCCGGCGAGGCCCGCAGCGAGCTGTGCGGCGCAGGCGAGGTAAGGGTTCATGTCCGAACCGGGGATGCGGCACTCGATGCGCACGCCCTTGGTGTTCTCGCCCACGAGCCGGAAGCCGGCGGTGCGGTTGTCGATGCTCCAGGCGGTTTTCGTGGGGGCGAAGGTGCCCGGCACGAAGCGCTTGTAGCTGTTGATGTAGGGCGCCATGAGCAGCGTGATCTCGGGCGCGTACTTGATGAGGCCGGCGACGTAGCTCTCCATCATCTCCGACATGCCGTGCGGGCGGTCGGCGTCGTGGAAGGCGTTGTCCGAGCCCTTCATCAGCGACTGGTGGATGTGCGCGGCGCTGCCGACGCGGTCGGGGTGCCACTTGGGCAGGAAGGTCGCGGCGTGGCCGTGCTGTTCGGCGATCTCCTTGACCGCGTGCTTGGCGATGGTGTGCTGGTCGGCGGCCATCATGGCGTCGCCGAACCGGATGTTGAGCTCTTCCTGCCCGGTCTCGGCCTCGCCCTTGGTGTTCTCGACCGGGATGCCCATGGCGTAGAGCGCATTGCGGACGGGCCGCAGGATGAACTCCTCGCGGGTGGTCATCTGGATCGAGTAGTCCTGATTGTAGCGCACCAGCGTGGTCAGGTCGCGGTAGCCGGTGTCGCGGATCTGGTCGTAGCTCTTCTGGAAGAGGAAGAATTCCAGCTCGGTCGCCATCATCGGCGTGAGGCCCATGGCCTCGGCCCGGGCGACCTGCGCCTTGAGGATCTGGCGCGGCGACTGCGGCACCGGCTTGTGCGTGTGGTGGTCGAGCAGGTCGCACAGGATCATCGCGGTGCCCTCGAGCCAGGGCACCGGGCGCAGCGTCGAAAGATCGGGCTGCATCACGTAGTCGCCGTAGCCCGCCGCCCAGCTGGTGGTGGCGTAGCCGTCGGGGGTCGCCATCTCGAGGTCGGTGGCGATGAGGTAGTTGCAGCAGTGCGTTTCCTCGATCGAATGTTCGAGGAAGTTCGAGACGTGGAACCGCTTGCCCATCAGGCGGCCCTGCATGTCGATCGTGCAGACCAGTACGGTGTCGATCTCGCCGCTGGCGGCCTTGGCTTTGAGGTCATCGAGGGTCAGGGCGGCCATGCGCGGGGCTCCTTTGTCGTGGGTCTTTCACGGGGCCGGCCCCCGCGAGAACACGGGGGCCGGCGGATCGGGTCAGGCGATCAGAAGGTGTACGGAGGACCTGCCTGGTTGATGACGCCGTTGTACTCCTCGAAGATCGAGACGACCTTGGCGTGCACCTCGCTCTCCTCCGCGATCTCCTTCCAGAACTCCTTGGCGGCGTTCTCGACCTCGGCCCATTCCTCGGCCGGGACAGAGCGCAGCTGGAGCTTGTCGCCGGTGGCGCGCAGCCTGGCCTCGCCGCCCCAGTACCACTGGTTGCGGTAGGTGTCGCAGGCCTTGATCGCGGACATGACCAGCTCCTTGAGGTGCTCGGGCAGGTCGGCCCAGCGCTGCTGGTTCACGAAGATCGAGCCGATCCAGGCGCCCGAGATGTTGTTGGTCAGGAAGTAGTCGGTGACGTCCGCCCAGCCGACGGTGTAGTCCTCGGTGATGCCCGACCAGGCCATGCCGTCAAGCTCGCCGGTCTGCACCGCAACCTCGGCATCCTCGTAGGGGATGTTCACCGGCACCACGCCGAACTGCGACAGGAAGCGGCCGGCGGTCGGGAAGGTGTAGAGCTTCAGCCCGTCGAGGTCCGAAAGGCTGGTGATCTCCTTCTTGGTGTTGAAGTTGCACGGGTCCTGGCCCGCGGCCGAGAGCCAGGTCACGCCCACCTTCTCGTATTCCTGCCGCCAGATATCGGCGAGGCCGTACTGCTCGAAGAGCACCGGCACGTCGAGGATGTGCTTGGTGGCGAAGGGGAAGTAACCGCCGAAGACGCGCATCGGCGTGGGCGATGCCATCGAGTCGTCGTCCGAGTGGACGGCGTCGATGGTGCCGCGCTGAAGCGCCTGGAAAAGCTCGCCCGTGGGGACGATCTGGTCCGCGTAGTAGAGTTCGATCTCCATCTCGCCGTTTGCGGCGGTATTGATGTAGTCGATGATCGGCTTGGTCACCTGCTCGCCGAGCGCGGCGCCGGCGTAGGTCTGGAAACGCCACTTGATGGGCTCCTGCGCGCGGGCAATCGAGGGCGCCGCGAGCGCAGCGGCGGGCGCAATGGCCGCGCCGCGAAGGATCTTGCGTCTGGAAAGGGTCATCTTCTCTCAACTCCTGTTGCTTGGTTCGAAATTCGCCCCGTTGGCCGGGGTCATGGTTGGTATGTCGGTATCAGTTTCCGTAGACGAGCCCGGGGAGCCAGAGCGCGATCTCGGGGAATATCATTATGATCGCCAGAACGACGGCCATGACCAGCACGAAAGGCACGATTGAGCTGTAGATGTCGCGCATCCCGATCTCTGGCGGGGCCATGGCGCGCATCAGGAAGAGGTTATAGCCGAAGGGCGGCGTCATGTAGGCGATCTGGCAGGTGATCGTGTAGAGCACGCCGTACCAGACTAGGTCGAAGCCCAGCTCTCCCACCAGCGGCACGTAGAGCGGCGCGACGATGACCAGCATGGCCGTGTCGTCGAGGAAGGTGCCCATCAGGATGAACGACAGCTGCATCAGGATCAGGATCGCCCAGGGCCCGAGCCCCAGCCGCTCGGTGAAGAGCGTCTCGATGGCGCTGACCGCGCCCAAACCGTCGAAGACGGCGCCGAATGCCAGCGCCGCGAGGATGATCCACATGAACATGCAGGAGACGCCCAGCGTGTTGCGGACCGAGTTCTCGAAGACCTCGCGCGTCATGCGGCCCTTGAGCACCGCGGCGAGGAAGGCCGCCATCGCGCCGATGGCCGAGCTTTCCACCAGCGAGGTCCAGCCCTTCACGAAGGGCACCATCATCACGAAGAAGATGCCCAGCGGCAGCAGGCCGGCGGTCAGCAGGCGCAGCTTTTCGGGCATGGGCAGGTCGCGCTCGGCCTTGGGTGCGATGGGCCCGAGGTCGGGATTCAGCCGGCAGCGGATGGTGATGTAGACGATGAAGGCGGCGGCCATGACGAGGCCGGGGATCACCCCGGCGAGCCAGAGCTGGCCCACCGGCTGCCGCGCGATCATGGCATAGAGCACCAGCACCACCGATGGCGGCACGAGGATGCCCAGCGACGATCCGGCCTGTATGACCCCGGTCACCATACGCTTGTCGTAGCCGCGTTTGAGCAGCTCGGGCAGGGCGATGGTGGCGCCGATGGCCATTCCCGCGACCGAGAGGCCGTTCATGGCCGAGATCAGCACCATGAGCCCGATGGTCCCCACCGCGAGGCCCCCGGCCAGCCCGCCGGTCCAGACGTGGAACATTCGGTAAAGGTCGTCGGCGATCTTCGATTCCGACAGCACGTAGCCCATGAAAATGAACATCGGCAGCGTCAGCAACGGATACCACTTCATCAGCTTCATGGACGCCGCGAAGCCGAGGTCGAAGCCGCCCCGGTCGCCCCAGAGCGCCAGCGCCGCGATCACGGCGACGAAACCGATGGCCCCGAAGACACGCTGGCCCGTCAGCAGAAGGCCCAGCATGCCCGCGAACATCACGAGCGCGATCATGTCCTGCGACATCAGATCTCCTCTCCGCGGATCCGCGCGATGTCGCGGAAGAATTCGGCCGTGCATTGGAGCAGCATCAGCAGGACGCCGAAGCACAGGATGACCTTGACCGGCCAGATGTAGGGACGCCACGCGCTGGGGCTGGTCTCGAGGTAGCCCATCAGCTCGCCCGCCGCGTCCGGCCCGCCGGTGACGAAGGCCCAGGCGAGATTGCCGAAGAACGAGAACGGCTCGGTCCCGAAGTAGCCCAGCGAGTAGGCGGTGGAACTCACCGCGCCGTAGAACAGCACGCCGAGGTAGAAGAGCAGGAAGAAGATGGTGACCGCGTCGACCATCGCCTTCCGGCGCGGCGACCATTCGCCGTAGAAGAGGTCCATCCGCACGTTCGACCCCAGCTGGATCGAGTAGGGCCCGCCAAGCACGTAGTAGGCGACCATGACGAACTGCGCGGTCTCGAGCGTCCAGAGCTTGGGCGAGAAGAAGGTCTTGGCGACCGAGGACCAAAGCAGCACGCCGATCAGGGCAAAGATCAGGTACATCGCGATGCGGCCGATGAAGCGGTTCATCGCGTCGATGCGGCGGACGTAGGCGACGATGGCGCTAGGCATGGGGCACCTCCGGAAGGCCGAGCGCGTCGAGGGCGGGCACCAGCATCACCAGCAGTGCTTCAGCGACGCGCTCGCGGTCCTCAGGCGTGGTCAGCAGGTCGTTGCGGACCTCGATCATCGCGTTGGGCAGCCCGTTGCGGATACCGTGGCGCTTGAGCGTATGTGTCACGCCGTCCTCGGGGCCGTAGGGCGCGTTGCGCTCGACCTGAAAGTGGGTGTCCCCGGCGCGCGCGAGCATGGCGTCGGCCAGGCGCGTGTCGCTGTCGTGCAGGAGGCCGATCTCGACGGCACGTGGCTCGCCGAACCACCTCGGCGTGAAGCTGTGCACGGTGACGAGCGCGAAGGGCGGGCGCTGCTGCTGGCGTGCCGCGATATGGCTGGCCAATGCCGAGGCGAAGGGATCGTGGATCGTCTCGACCCGTTCGGCGCGTGCCTCGGGCGCGAGGTCGCGGTTGCCGGGGATGGCGATCTGTTCGGTCTGCGCGGGAATCGCGCTCTCGGCCTCGGGCGGGCGGTTGCAGTCGTAGACCAGCCGCGAGACCCGGCCGGCGATCAGCGGGGCGTCGAGTTCGCCCGACAGGATCACCGCCAGCGCCCGTGCGCCCGGGTCCCAGGCGGCGTGGCTCTCGCGTGCCTCGGCGCCGAGGCCGAGGCCGTCGTAGCGCGCAGGGATGTGGTTGGAGGCGTGTTCGCAGACGAGCATGACCGGCCCGCGGCCCTGCGCGTTGACGACCTCGTAAGCTTCCTTCGTGCGATCCTGCACAGTGCGTCCCCCATCGTTGGAAAAACCTTTCCACGGCTCCGAGAATGCGTCAATATTTTTCCAGAAATCGGCTCACGCCGCGAAGGGCGCGAACCCGCCACGGGAAAAGTGCACAGAAAGTAAGCAGTTGGAGGCCAGCCAGAGGTGACTTCGCCAGCCCAGCCGACCGTACGGCAACTGATCCGCAACCATCACGCCGAGCTGACGCTCTCCGAGCGCAAGTTCGCGAATGCCCTCCTCGAGGACTATCCCGGCGCGGGGCTTGCCTCGATCACCGCGGCGGCGGCCAATGCCGGGGTCTCGACGCCCACGGTGGCGCGCATGGTGCAGAAGCTGGGGTTCAAGGGCTATCCGCAGTTCCACCAGGCGCTGCTGGCCGAGCTTCAAGCCAAAGTCTCGGGGCCCGAGGCGCGGCGCGCGGCCTGGGCCAGCGAGGCGCCCGATTCGCACCTGCTGAACCGTTTCGCCGACGCGGTGACGCAGAACCTGCGGCAGACCTTCTCCAACGTGGATACGGCGCAGTTCGACGCCGCGGCGAAACGGCTCGCGGCGACCGAGGGGCGGCTCTACGTCGTGGGCGGGCGGATCACGCGGTCGCTGGCGGAATATGCCTTCACCCATTTCCAGGCGATCCGGGCGCGGGTCACGCACCTGACCTCGTCGCCGGCCACCTGGCCGCACTACGTGCTCGACATGGCCGAGGGCGACACGCTGCTGATCTTCGACATCCGCCGCTACGAGGAGAACCTCGAGCGGCTGGCGCGGATCGCCTCCGAGCGGGGCGTGACGGTGATCCTCGTGACCGACCAGTGGGCGAGCCCCGTGGCCGCCACGGCAGAGCATACGTTCAACTGCTGGGTCGAGATCCCCTCGGCCTGGGACAGCTCCATCGCGATCCTGTCGCTGGTCGAGGCGCTGATCGCCGCCGCGCAGGAAGAGCGTTGGCCCGACGCGCGTGACCGCTTCGAGCGGCTGGACGCGCTGTTCGAGCTCACGCGGCTGTTCCAGCGCAGCTAGCTGGAGGCAAGGTTCTCCGGCGCGTAGAGGCGTTTCGCCCGTTCGAGGTGGTCGTGCATCGCCTGCGCGGCGGCGTCGGCATCGCCGCGGCCGATGGCCTCGAGGATCGCTTCGTGCTCGGCCAGGGTCAGCGCCTCCTGCCCGGGGCTGCGCACGAAGTCGACGTGGAAGTCGCGCAGCCAGGAAAAGATGCCGTGACAGAGGCTCTCGAAGAGCGGGTTACGCGAGATCGCGGCGATTGTGCGGTGAAACTGCCCGTCGAGATCGAGGAACCGCTCGGGCGTCTCGCGCGCGTCCTCCTGCGCGTCGAGTACTGCGCGCAGGGCGGTCATGTCTTCCTTGGTCCGGCGCCGCGCGGCGATGCGCGCCAGTTCGCGCTCGAGCGCGAGGCGCGCCTCCTTGAGGTGATCCAGCGTCGCGGCGGAATGGGTCAGCAGGTGCTGCATCGACAGGCCCAGCTGGTCGACCAGCACGTCGAGCGATGGCTCGGCCACGCGGGGGCGTCCGCCGTGGCGGATCTCGACCAGCCCGGCCTGCGCGAGCCGCTGCATCGCCTCGCGCACCACGGGGCGGCCGACCTCGAAGCGCGCCATCAACTCGCGTTCCGAGGGCAGGGCGTCGCCCGGGGCGAGCCGTCCCTCGCGGATCAGCGCCAGCAGGCGCGCGTGCACCTCGTCCGACAGCTTGCGGGGGCGGATGGGGTCTGAGGGCGTCATGCCGGTGGCGCGTCCTGTCTGGGGCAAGGTCTGGCCGGGCGAACCGGCCAAGGCACCTTGCCCGTCATGGCCCCGGCTTCGCAAGGCCGGGGGCGCCTGCCATCGCGGCAAGGGCTTCCGAGCGGCGCGCACCGGCCGCGATAGGCGCCCCGGAAATCACGGCGCAGTTGATTGACCCAGCGTCATTGTCTACCTTTGATACCGCAAAGGTTGTGCCTTTGATTGATTGTTCGATTCGCATTTTATTCCAGGGGTCCGAGATGGGTGGCAACGCCGCGGCCGGAAAGACGTCTATTTTCGTGAGCTACGCGCATGCCGACATCGAGCCGCGCACCTTCCGCACGTCCAGCCTGCTGAGCGAGCTGCTCGAGGGCATCAAGTACGACCTGACGAAGAACGACCGCCGCGCGCCCTATCGCTTCCTGCGGGACAAGGAGGGCGTGCTGAACGCCGGCGACTGGATCGACGAGGCGCTGACCGAGGCGATCCGTGAGGCGGACATCGGGCTGGTGTTCCTGTCGACGCAGTACTGCCAGTCGGACAGCTGCGCCGCCGAGTTGCGGCAGATGCACGCCCGGGGCATGCCGGTGATCCTGGTCGAGCTCGACGACGCCTGGGAGCGCGGCGGCAAGCCCTGCGCGGGAGCGATGCGCACGGCCTACGAGGACCTGCTGAGCGTGCGTTTCTGGCAGTGCAGGGACGGGCGGGTCGAGACCTTCGGCTACCCGGTCCCGCGCGAGGCCACGGGCGACTCGCGCGAGGGCTACTACAAGCGCCTGCTCGACGTGGTGCACGCCCTGCGCGAGAAGCGCGAGGAGGTGCTGGCCGGCGCGGGCCATGCCGAGGACGCGGTGGTGATCCCCGAGGAGCCGGTGAACGTGGTCATGGCCGCGCCCACCGGCGACGTGAAGGAGATCGCCGACCGGCTCGAACGTTCTTACGAGGCGGCGGGGCTGAGCGTTCTGCGGCTCGACCGGCTCGAGGCCGACCTCTCGGCCGAGACCGTGCGCCGTGCGGTGCGGCAGGCGGATCTCTTCGTGCAGGTGCTGGGCATGGTGCAGGGCAAGCGGATGCCCGACCACGACAACACGCCCGCGGTGATCGCCCAGCACGAGATCGCCCGCGAGGAGAAGGCACGGATCGAGACCTGGGTGGCGCTGGACTTCGACGTCGAGGAGTGCAGCGAGCGCTATGCCACCTTCCTCGAGGAGGCGGTGCCGCACCGCACCAGCTTCGAGGGGTTCGAGGAATATTCCAAGCGCGTCGCCGCGGAGCAGGTGGCCAACCGCGAGGCGGAGGAGCGGCGCGAGCGGATCCAGGACGACAGCGACCTGGGAGGCGAGGGCGTCGTGCCCATCGTCTCGATCGACGCGGCCGAGGACGATTTCGACCTGCGCGACCGGGTGATCGACACGCTGGGCCGGCATGTCGTGGTCTTCCCGATCCACCCCGAGACCGAGATGAACAAGCTGGGCGAGCAGGTGAAGGGCAATGACGCCATCGTGCTGATCTACGGCCGGGGCGTCGAGGGCCAGAAGCGCGCCAACATGCGCGGCATGTATTTCCTGCGCAACCGCGCCCGCTTCACCCCGCCGACGCGCGACCATTTCGAGATCGCCTTCGGCGACGCCTCGCCGGCCGGCTCCACGCCCTGTCCGCGCGGCAAGCCGCTGCACGTGATCCGCGTGGATGAGGGGCTCGATCCCGTCGCGACGAGCGAGTTCCTGCACTCGCTGGGCGTGGACGCCCCGGCCGAGAGCCTCTGAACATGCCGATGGACGGTTTTTCCCGGAGCACCGCACCCTACCCGGGGCTGCGGTCGTTCCGGCGGGCCGAATACGACATCTTCTTCGGCCGCGACGATCACGTTCAGGACATGATCGAGAAGCTGACCGAGCACCAGTTCCTCTGCGTGACCGGCCCCTCGGGCTGCGGCAAGTCCTCGCTGGCGCGCACCGGGCTCTTCAACGCGCTCGAGGCGGGCTTCCTGCCCGGGCGGGGCTCGGACTGGATCTTCTGCGATCTCTACCCCGAGACCGACCCGCTGGGCCGGCTCTGCCGCTCGCTGGCCACGGCCATCCTGCTGGGCGAGAGCGGCCACGGCGCGCCCGAGCCCGACGCGGAACAGGCCGAGCGCATCGAGGCGCTGGCCAACATGTTCCACAACCACGTCGACACGCGGTCGAGCGACCTGACGGCGGCGGTCGAGTCGGTCTCCGAGGTGGCGGGCCGGCCGGTCATCATCCTCGTGGACCAGTTCGAGGAGATCTTCCGCTACGCCCAGGACGACCCGCGCGCCGTGTCGCGCTTCGTCGACGTCTTGCTCAAGACCGCGATGGTGCACAGCGACATCTACGTCGTGATCACCATCCGCACGGACGAGCTGGAGAAATGCGCGCGCTACGCCGGACTCACGGGGGCGATCAACCAAAGCCAGTTCCTGACCCCGACCCTCGACCGCTATCAGATGCAGGAGGCGATCGAGGGGCCGATGTCGCTGTTCGGCGGCCGGGTCGAGCCCGAGCTCTCGGTCTGGATGCTCAACGGGCTGGAGGAACAACTCGACAAGCTGCCGCTGATGCAGCACGCGCTGCTGCTGCTCTACAACCATGCCCGCAAGCGGGCGGGGGAGGGCGGCGAGGTGGTCCTGCGGCTGCCTGATTTCTACGAGGTCTTCGGCATAAAGGACGCCGCCGGGCGGCGGCGCAGCGAAAGCCACGATGCGCTGCGGATGTCGCTGTCGCACCAGCTCGACCGGCTCTACGGCGCGCTCGACGAGGGCGGGCAGCGGATCACGCGCGATCTCTTCTGTGCGCTCACCACGCTGGAGAGCCGGGGGCGTGACATCCGCCGCCCGATCCGTCTGGGCGAGGCCGCCAAGACGCTGGGCTGCAGTTTCGACAACCTCCTGCGCGTCCTGTCGCACTTCAAGGACGGGCCCGAGTCCTATCTCCGCGTTGCTGGCGAGGACGACGGCATAGATGCAAATGACACGGTGGACGTGACTCACGAGTGCATCCTGCGGCTCTGGCGTCCGCTGCAGCGCGACTGGCTGCCGGCGGAACATGCCTCGGCCGACAACCTTCGCTTTCTCGCCCGGCTGGCGCGCGAGCGCGACCAGAACCGGCACGGCGGCTGGTGGGACCGCCTTCTTGGGCGCGGACTGATCGCCGGGCGCACGCTGTCGCGCTACCTCGCATGGTGGCGCGAGCGGCACCCCAACCCCACGTGGGCGGGGCGGCATCTTGCGCGGATCGAGTGGACCTCGGACGGCCATCTCCTGGCATCGGGCGAGATATTCACGCGGGTCGAGGCCTTTGTCGCCGACTCCCGTCGTTTCGATACGATCAAGGTCTTTCTCGGCGCGGCGGCGGTCGTTGCTACGCTCGGGCTGATGGGCAACGTCGTCTACGGCCAGATCGAGACCGCGCGGGCGCGGGCCGAGGCCGCCGAAGCCGCGCAGCGCACGCTCGAGCTGCAGGAGACCATCCGCGAAGTCGAGCGCGCGCAGGCCGCGCGTGAGGCCGAGGTCACGCGGCTCGAGGCCGATATCGCGCTGCGCGAGGCCGAGCGGCGCTATACCGAGCGCGAGAAGGCCGCGCTCACGATCTCGGCGGTCAACATCACGCCGCTGGCGGAAGAGCCGGTCGTGCAGGCGGAGGGGGCCATCACCGGGTTGCAGCAGGCGCTGACATCCGGGTTGCCGGACGGTCTGGTGAACCTTGCCGTGGACAAGTTGCTCGATGCGCTGAGCTATATCCAGGAATGGCGCCGCTTCAGCCACGGACGTGGCGCGGACGCGCAGGTCTTCGCGGCCGACTTCCTCCCCGGCGGCGAGACCTTCGTCACGCTGGACCAGGCGATGCGGCTGCGGATCTGGGACGCCGGGGGCAACGGGGCGCCGCTGCGGCTCCTGCCGCTCGCGCCGCACCTGAGCCACATCGATGCGGCGCGCGGCCGGTCGCTGGCGGTGGCGCCCGACGGGACCATCGCGGCGGGCACGCAGCGCGGCGGCTTGCTGCTGGTCGAGGGGTTCGGACCGGAGACCGAGACCGAGCCGCGTGTGACCGAGCTGTATCCCGGCCCGCCGGAGTGGGATCGCGACACCATCATGGACCTGGCGTTCTCGAGGGACGGACGGCTTCTGATCGCGGCCGCGCTCACCGGGCACGTCCATCTGTGGCGCCGCGCGCCGGGCGGGGCATGGCGTCACGAGCTGAGCGTCACGGCGCGTAACCTGACGGCCCGCCAATCGGGCGTGGGGCTGGTGCGCGCCGACGGCCGCGAGCAGGACCGACGGGACTTCGCGGTCTGGTCGGTCGCGCTCACGCCGGATGCGCGGGTCGCGGCCATGGGTCTGGAAAGCGGCGCGGTCTGCCTGTTCCGCATCGACGGCCGTGGCGCGCGCTGCGACGACAGCGGCCACGACCAACCCGTGAAGGCGGTGCGCATCTCGCCAGACGGCGCCGAACTCGTCTCGGCCGGCAATGACGACCGCGTTCGCATCTGGCGTTTTGTCCCGCCGCCCGGCCTGCGTCCCGGCGGCGGGCCGCGCGATGATATGCTGACGCTGAGGGCCGAGTTGTCCGACTTCGTGCTCTGGCACGACTTCGATCTGTGGGACCTGGCCTTCGACGCCTCGGGCGACCTGCTGGCCACGGCGACCTGGGACGGCTCGGTGCATGTCTTCACCACCGCAGACTGGCGCCCCCGCAAGGTCCTGCGCGGGCACGAACTGCCGCTGCGCTCGGTGGCCTTCGGTCCAGACGGCGACACGTTGCTGACCGGCTCGCTCGACAAGACCGCGCGGATTTGGACACCCTTCGTGTCGCGCCGGCAGGATCGCTCCATGAGCGACGCGCTGCCCCGGCAGGTCGAGCCGCGCCGGATCGTGTCGGTGGCGCTGGGTGAGGGCGCGCGCTGGGCGGCGCTGACCAACCGCCACGCGATCTGGCTCAAGACCGAGGATGCGCCGCTCGAACGGCTCTACCCCCTTCACGGGGCCGAAACCGGCTTTGCCTTCCTGACCGAACTGGCCGCACCGGCGCGGGGCGATCTTTTCGTCGCGGCACGGACCGATCCCTCGGTGATGGTCTGGACCCGCGATCCGGGCGGCGACTGGCGGCCGCGGCAGCTGCGCCTGACCGGCGAGGGCGCGCGCTCGTCCCTGCGCTACCGGCACCTGGCCCTGTCGCGCGACGGGCAGCGTTTCGCGGTCGACGTGAGTGACGGCCGGGGCACGAGCGCCGTGCTGATCTGTGCCGTCGCGGCGACAAGCTGCGGGACCGATCCCGGCGATCACGTGGCGCTGGTGCCCTTCGTGCCGGTGATCGAGCACGGCCGCGACCCCTCGCACGACTGCAACCGTGCGCCCGACCGGTCCTTCATTTCGGCAATCGCGCTTTCGTCGGACGGAACGCGGCTGGCCACGGGCGGCAGCGACTGCAACGTGCGGCTCTTCACGCTGGATGAAGCGACCGGCGGGGCAGAGATGACGGATGTGATGACACGGCATGTCGGCAATATCTCCTCCGTCGACATCTCGCACGATGGCGACCGGATCCTCTCGGGCTCGCTCGACTGGACGGGCCGCCTCTGGACCCCCGGCGAGGAGGAGGTCCCGCAGCTGGCCGGTCACGGCTCCTTCGTGACCGAGGCGCGCTTCGTGCCCGGCGGACAGGTCGTGGCGACGGTGTCGAACGACGAGCAGCTGATCCTCTGGGACGCGGAGACGGGCGGCAAGGTGGTCGAGCTGCCGGGGTTCCTCGACAGCATCCTGTCGCTCGATGCGGCGCAGACCGGGACGGGCGCGGAACTGGTCCTTGGCAACGGCGGCGGACAGCTCGTCGCGCAGCCGGTCTTCGACACGCCCCAAGAGGTGCTGGATTTCGCCCGCAGCCGCCTCGACGCGGTTCGAGGCCCGCTGGAATGAGAGCGGCCCTGGGGGCCGCCGCACACATTGGAGTTGATTAACGCCGGGCTTTTGCTGCCTTAGGTTGCAGGGCCAAAGATTCGTTAC
The DNA here is from genome assembly GCF_000442255.1 of Salipiger mucosus DSM 16094. Taxonomy (GTDB): domain Bacteria; phylum Pseudomonadota; class Alphaproteobacteria; order Rhodobacterales; family Rhodobacteraceae; genus Salipiger; species Salipiger mucosus. The sequence goes on from NZ_KE557278.1 coordinate 335,480, forward strand.
CCAAACATTTTTTTCAGGTCTGCCGCCCGGAAGTCGGGACATGGAAGCACTTTTCGTCCCGCTCTCCGTCGATGGCCTGAGGCTGTCCGCTCCGCTGGCCACGACCGGCCCGATGGCGCGGGTCGACCGCCTGCCCTGGCGCGGCGGCGGCATGGTGCTGAACCCCGACATGCCCTGGTTTGCCGCCGCGCTCGAGGCGCCGCCCTTTGCCGAGCCGACCACGATGCTGCCGCCGGGCATCCACCTGCACTGGGCGCTGCCCGACGCGCTCACGTGCGGTGCCGGACCGCAGGGATTTCCCGTCGCTGCCGACCGCTGGCACGTCTCGCATCCCGGTGCCGCCTGGCTGGTCGAGAGCGACCACGCCGCCGAGGCGCCGGGCGGTGGCGGCCATGACCAGACGCTTTTCCCGCGCATGGCCGAGGACGGCCGGCCGCCTTGGCGCGCACAGGGTCGGCGCATGGCGGCCGGGGCCTGGCCGGGGGGGGCGACGAGGCCGGTGCCGCCCGCGTCCCGATCACCGCGATGGGCCACGGCGAGCCATTGTTCGCCGCTGTCGACCGCGCCGGACAGGCCACCGCGCTGCCGACGCTGGCGCGGCTGCTGGAGGAGATCTTTCGGCGTCATCCCAAGGACGCGGGTGTCCGGGCCAGCGATGGCCAGCCCTGGCACCCCATCGCGCTGGAGTGGGAATGCGCGTTGAACCCGATGACACGCGACGGGCCCGCGCAGGTCTCGGGCGGCTACGCGCCCGCCGACATCTACCTGCCGCCGCTCGACGGCACGCCGCCCGCGCTGTCGCTGCTGCTGGGCCGCCCGCTGGCGGTGGTGCGCGCGCGCCTGCGGCTCGAGCTGCATGGCCCGCCCGCCATCGACCGGTGCTGGCCGGTCTTCGCCCGTGACCTGCGCCGCCGGACGC
>NZ_KE557279.1:0-265000 GCF_000442255.1 Salipiger mucosus DSM 16094
CGGGCGTCTCGGGGGGCGTCTCCGGCGCCGCAGGCTCGGGCGTCTCCGGCGCCTCGGGCGGGCTCGCCGGGGCGGGCTCGGCCTCGGGGGCCGGGACCTCGGGCGGCTCGTCCCCGGTGCCGCCCTCCTGCACGATGGCATCGAGGCCCTCGTCGAGCTTCGAGGAGGATTTGAAGAGCTTGCTCTTGAGCTTGCCGAAGAAGGACATGCGCCGGACCTTTCGCTGCGTTGCCCTTGACGTAATACGTCCGCGCCGCGCTTGAAAGTGTGAGTTGACGACGGACGGGGCCCGGGTGTTGATGACGGCCATGTTGAGGGTTGCCCTGCTTTGCGGACTGATGGCGCTGGCGGTGCCGGTCCCGGCCGGCGCCCTGCCGCCGGGGGCGGCGCCCGGCACGATGTGCTCGGCCGGCGCCTTCGGCCCGGTGCAGTGCATCCGCCCCGCCCACGTCGTGCACGACACCTGCCAGGCCATCGCCCATTTCGCCGACCGCCACGGCCTCGACCGGGGCTTCTTCGCGCGGCTGCTCTGGCAGGAAAGCCGCTTCGACCCCAACGCGCGCAGCCACGCCAACGCCCAGGGCATCGCGCAGTTCATCCCCTCGACGGCGGCGCTGCGCGGGCTGGCGGATGCCTACAACCCCGCCGAGGCGCTGGAATACTCCGCGCAGTACCTGGGCGAGCTCACCCGGCGCTACGGCAACCAGGGGCTGGCGGCGGTGGCCTACAACGGCGGCGAGCGCCGCGCCGACGGGCTGGTCGCGGGCACCGGGGGGCTCGCGCGGGAAACCATCAACTACGTGCGCATCATCACCGGCCTCAGCGCCGAGACCTGGCGCGACGCCCCGCCCGAGGACCCCGACTTCCGCCTGCAGGAGGACAAGCCCTTCGACGAGGCCTGCACCGAGCTGGCGCGCGACCGCCGCCTGACGGCCTACCCCGAGCCCGAGCCGAAGCTCTCGCCCTGGGGCATCCAGGTCGCCTATGGCACCACGCAGGACCGCGCGCTCGCGCAGTTCCGCGACCGCGCCCGCAGCTGCCGCGCCGTGGTGGGCGACGAGACGCCCGAGCTGGTCTGGCAGAAGAGCCGCGCCAGCCCGCGCGGCGGCTACTGGATGGCGCGCCTCGGCCGCCGGGACCGCGACGGCGCCTGGAGGGACTGCGCCCGCCTCAAGCGCGCCGGCTGCGCCTGCGCGGTCTACGCCAACCGCTGACCCCGCGCCCCGNGTCGTGCACGACACCTGCCAGGCCATCGCCCATTTCGCCGACCGCCACGGCCTCGACCGGGGCTTCTTCGCGCGGCTGCTCTGGCAGGAAAGCCGCTTCGACCCCAACGCGCGCAGCCACGCCAACGCCCAGGGCATCGCGCAGTTCATCCCCTCGACGGCGGCGCTGCGCGGGCTGGCGGATGCCTACAACCCCGCCGAGGCGCTGGAATACTCCGCGCAGTACCTGGGCGAGCTCACCCGGCGCTACGGCAACCAGGGGCTGGCGGCGGTGGCCTACAACGGCGGCGAGCGCCGCGCCGACGGGCTGGTCGCGGGCACCGGGGGGCTCGCGCGGGAAACCATCAACTACGTGCGCATCATCACCGGCCTCAGCGCCGAGACCTGGCGCGACGCCCCGCCCGAGGACCCCGACTTCCGCCTGCAGGAGGACAAGCCCTTCGACGAGGCCTGCACCGAGCTGGCGCGCGACCGCCGCCTGACGGCCTACCCCGAGCCCGAGCCGAAGCTCTCGCCCTGGGGCATCCAGGTCGCCTATGGCACCACGCAGGACCGCGCGCTCGCGCAGTTCCGCGACCGCGCCCGCAGCTGCCGCGCCGTGGTGGGCGACGAGACGCCCGAGCTGGTCTGGCAGAAGAGCCGCGCCAGCCCGCGCGGCGGCTACTGGATGGCGCGCCTCGGCCGCCGGGACCGCGACGGCGCCTGGAGGGACTGCGCCCGCCTCAAGCGCGCCGGCTGCGCCTGCGCGGTCTACGCCAACCGCTGACCCCGCGCCCCGTCCTTCATCTTTCTCCAAATACGCAAACCCCGTCCCCGTCCCGGCACCCCGCCCCAAGAGATGCCCGGAATCGCCCCCGTCCCGCCCCGCGCGTGACGCAAAGCCCGCGTAGTGCTACGCCCCCGAAGACCCCCGGAGACCGCCATGGCACGCTTCGTGATCGCGACATCGGGCATGGTCGCCCTGCTGGCCCTCGCGCTTGTCGCGGGGGGCGTCTTCGCGTGGCTGGCGCTGCTCTACATCACGGTCGTCACCTATGTCCTAGACCGCATCGCGGCGCTGGCCGCGCCCGACCATCCCGAGCGCGAGTTTCCGGCGGGTGAAAGGCTCTCGGTGGCGCTGGGGCTGGCGCATTTTCCGCTGCTCCACGCGGGCGCCGCGGTGGTCGCGGGCGCCGGGGATCACGGCGCGGCCACACGGGGTGTGCTCTTCTTCGCGCTGGCGCTCTTCCTGGGGCAGGTGAGCAATTCCAACGCGCACGAGCTGATCCACCGCTCGGACCGGTGGCTGCGGCGGCTGGGGATGGCGGTCTATGCCTCGATGCTTTTCGGGCACCATGTCTCGGCGCATCTGCGGGTGCACCACGTTCATGCCGCGACCGCGCGCGATCCGAACTCGGCGCCGCTGGGGCGCAGTTTCTGGGCCTTCGCGCCGCGTGCCTGGATCGGGAGTTTCCGCGCGGGCCTGCGGGCCGAGACCGCGCTGCGCCGGCGCGGCCGCGCGCGCGGGATGCACCCCTACCTGGTCTACGCGCTGGGGTCCGCGGCCTCGCTGGCGCTGGCGGGGGCGCTGGCGGGCTGGGCGGGACTGGCGGCGCTGCTGGGGCTCGCGCTCTACGCGCAGGCGCAGCTGCTGCTGTCGGACTACGTCCAGCACTACGGGCTGCGCCGGAGGCTGCGCGCGGACGGCCGGCCCGAGCCGGTGGGGCCGCAGCACAGCTGGAACGCGCCGCGGGGGTTCTCCTCGGCGCTGATGCTGAACGCGCCGCGCCATTCGGACCACCACGCGCATCCGGGCCGCCCCTACCCGGGGCTGGACATCGACCGCGCAGCGATGCCGATCCTGCCGCAGTCGCTGCCGGTCATGGCGGTGCTGGCGCTGGTGCCGCCCGCCTGGCACCGGCTGATGGACCGCCGCGCCGCGCGTTGGCAGGCGCGCTGAGACATGTCGCACGCCGCTCCGTGCCGGGCGGTGTGGCGGTGCATGCCCCTTCCCTCGCGGCGCGCGCTCTGGCAGGCTCGGGCCATGAGACGCCTGTTCGCCCTGCTCCTGGTCCTTGCCGCCGCGCCGCTCGCGGCGGCGCAGCCGATGAGCGGCGCCGAGTTCCAGTCCTACGTCGAGGGCAAGACGCTCTACTTCGGGCAGAACGGCGAGGCCTACGGGGTCGAGGAATACCTGCCGGACCGGCAGGTGCGCTGGTCCTTCCTGGACGGCAAGTGCAAGGAGGGGTTCTGGTACGAGCAGTCGGAGATGATCTGCTTCGTCTACGAGGACCAGGAGACGCCGCAGTGCTGGAGCTTCTTCCGCGAGGGCAGCAAGCTGCGCGCGGTCTTCCGGAACGATCCTTCGAGCACGGTACTCTACGAGGCCAAGCAGGACGACGAGCCGATGGTCTGCCTCGGGCCGGAGGTCGGCGTCTGAAGCGCTTTTCCTGTAAGGGTTCAGAGGGCTCTGCCCTCTCTTGCCCCTGCGGGGCAATTCACTCCCGGGATATTTGAGGCCAGAAGATGCTTCGGGGGCGCGCGGTCCCGCGCGGCTGCGTCAGAAGAGGCTGCCCTGTTCGGGGGGCTTTGAGGGCGTCTTCTTGGCACGTGTGGGGGTGCCGGCGCTGCCGCCGAGGCGGAAATGGCCGTCGGCGAATTCGATCTCGAGACCGCTGGCGGCTTCGGCCTGGACCTTGCGGGTCAGGACCTGGCCCTCGCCGCTGCGCACGACGGCGTAGCCGCGGTCGAGCGTGCCCTTGTAGCTGAGCGTTTCCAGCAGGCGGCCGGCGCCTTCGAGCCGCTGGCGGGGGGTGTCGACGCGGCGGGTGCCGGCCTCGGCGAGGCGGCGGGTGAGCGCGTCCAGCGCCTCGCGGCCGCGGGTGAGTTCGCGGCGGATGGGGTGCAGGCTGAGGCGGTCGGCGCGGCGGCCGAGCGATTCGCGGCGATGCGCGATGGCGCGGGTGAGCAGCGAGGGACGCAGGGCGCCCGCGCCCTCGGAGAGCGCCACGCGGCGGGTCTGCACGCCCCGGATCAGCGCCTGCGGCAGGCGCTCGGACTGCAGATCGAGGCGCTGGCGGGGGCCGTCGAGCAGGGTCTCGGCGCGCGGCAGGCTGCGGGCGAGGTCGCGCAGGCGCTGGCCGCGCGTCTCAATGCGCTGGCCCATGGCGCGGGTCATGCGCGACTGCGCCTCGCCCGTCCAGGAGAGCAGCTCCATGCGCACCGGCACGGCGATCTCGGCCGCCGCCGTGGGCGTGGGCGCGCGCTTGTCGGAGACGAAGTCGATGAGCGTAGTGTCGGTCTCGTGCCCCACGGCGGAGATCAGCGGGATCTGCGAGGCGGCGGCGGCGCGGGCGACCGCTTCCTCGTTGAAGCCCCAGAGGTCCTCGACCGAGCCGCCGCCTCGGGCGACGATGAGCAGGTCGGGGCGCGGCAGCGCGCCGCCGGGGGTGAGGCGGTTGAAGCCCTCGATGGCGCGGGCGACCTCGGGCGCGCAGGCGGCGCCCTGCACCGCGACGGGCCAGATCAGCACCTTGCGCGGGAAGCGTTCGCGCAGGCGGTGCAGGATGTCGCGGATCACCGCGCCCGAGGGCGAGGTGACGACGCCGATCACCTCGGGCAGCCAGGGCAGCTCCTGCTTGCGCTCGGGGGCGAAGAGGCCCTCGGCGCGGAGCTGTTCCTTGCGCTTTTCCAGCATCGCCATGAGCGCGCCGAGGCCCGCCGGGCGGATGTCGTCGATGACGATCTGGTACTTGGACTGGCCGGGATAGGTGGTGAGCCGGCCGGTGGCGACGACCTCCATGCCCTCCTCGGGCTGGGTCCGGAGCTGGGCGGCCTTGCCCTTCCACATGACGCCGGAGATGACGGCGCGGTCGTCCTTGAGGTCGAGGTAGATGTGCCCCGAGCGCGGGCGCGAGACGCGGCCGACCTCGCCGCGGATGCGGACGTGGCCGAACTCGCCCTCGATCATGCGCTTGACCGCCCCCGAGAGCTCGGAGACGGAGAATTCGGGGGTGTTGCCGGCGTCGTCGTCGATGAGGTCCATGACGCGCAGACTAGCCGGGCGCGCGGGGGAGCGAAAGGCGTGGCGTGACCCGGGATGCGCCTGCGCGGCGGCCGCGCGGGCGGCGTGCGTTCCATGGCTTGCGCGGGACGGGGCGCGCGGCTAGGACACCGGCATTCTCGGAAAGGGGCGCGGACATGAACATCCTCATTCTCGGCGGCGGCGGGCGCGAACATGCGCTGGCCTGGGCGGTCATGCAGAACCCCAAGTGCGACAAGCTGATCGTCGCGCCGGGCAACGCGGGCATCGCGCAGATCGCCGAATGCGCCCGGCTCGACATCGAGGACGGCGGCGCGGTGGCCGAGTTCGCCGGCGAGAACGCCATCGACCTGGTGATCGTGGGCCCCGAGGCGCCGCTGGCCGCGGGCGTGGCCGACCGGCTGCGCGACGCGGGCCTGCTGGTCTTCGGGCCCTCGGAGGCGGCGGCGCGGCTCGAGGTCTCGAAGAGCTTCACCAAGGAGATCTGCGACGCGGCAGGCGCGCCGACCGCGGCCTACGCGCATTTCACCGAAGCGGAACCCGCGAAGGACTACGTGCGGGCGCAGGGCGCGCCGCTGGTGGTCAAGGCCGACGGGCTGGCCGCCGGCAAGGGGGTGATCCTCTGCGACACGGTGGAACAGGCGGAGGCGGCACTCGACGGGATGTTCGGCGGCGCCTTCGGCGGGGCCGGCGCCGAGGTGGTGATCGAGGAGTTCATGACCGGCGAGGAGGCCTCGTTCTTCGTGCTGGTCGACGGCGAGGACGTGCTGCCCGTGGGCACCGCGCAGGACCACAAGCGCGTGGGCGACGGCGACACCGGGCCCAACACCGGCGGGATGGGGGCCTATTCCCCTGCCCCGATCATGGACGCGGCGGTGACGCGCAAGGCGCTGGACGAGATCGTGCGGCCGACCATGGCCGAGATGGCGCGGCGCGGGACGCCCTATTCCGGCGTGCTCTACGTCGGGCTGATGATCGAGAACGGCCAGCCGCGGCTGGTGGAATACAACGTGCGCTTCGGCGACCCGGAATGCCAGGTGCTGATGATGCGGCTGGGCGCGCAGGCGCTGGACCTGATCCATGCCTGCGCCGAGGGGCGGCTGTCGGAGGCGCAGGTGAACTGGGGCGACGATCACGCCATGACGGTGGTCATGGCGGCGGCGGGCTATCCCGGGGCCTACGAGAAGGGCTCGGTCATCGGGGGGCTGGAGGCGCTGCCCGAGGACAGTTTCCACCAGGTCTTCCATGCCGGGACCGCCGAGCGCGACGGGCGCATCGTTGCGAGCGGCGGGCGCGTCCTGAACGCCACGGCGCGCGGCGCGACGCTGGCCGAGGCGCGCGCGCGCGCCTATGCGCTGGTCGACGGGGTGGACTGGCCCGAGGGGTTCTGCCGGCGGGACATCGGCTGGCGGGCGCTCTGAACGGGCGGTTCGCTTGCGGAGCGCGCCTGCGGCGCGCGCGGGTGTGATTGCGCTCGGGCCGCGCAGGCCCCGGGGCGCTGCCCCGGACCCCGGCGTACTTGGCCACAAGAAGAAGCTCAGGACGGGGTGATGACCTCGGTCTCGGTCACGATCAGGTCGAGCGGCTGGTCGGTGGGCTCCATCGGCAGCTCGGGCGCCTCCTGCGCGGCATAGGCGAAGCCCACGGCCCAGGTGGGGCGGCGGGCGCGGAGCTGTTCGAGCGTGCGGTCGTAGAAGCCGCCGCCGTAGCCCAGCCGGGCGCCCGCGCGGGTGAAGGCCACCAGCGGGACGATCAGCAGCTCGGGTTCGATCCAGTCCGGCGTCTCGGGGATGCGGGCGCCGAAGGGGCCCTCGATGAGCGGCATGTCCGGCTCCCACCGGGCGAAGCGCAGCGGCGCGCCCTTGGCCTCGATCACCGGCAGGCCCACGGGGCCGTGGGCCGCGGCCTCGGCCATGGCCGGGAGCGGGTCGATCTCGGAGCGGATCGGCATGTAGCCCGAGAGCGGCACGCCCCGGTGGCCCGCCAGCACCTCGGAGAGGCGCCCGGCGCCGGTGCCGGGGTCGGCGGCATGGGCCGCGGCGCGGCGGGCGAAGGCGGCCTTGCGGGCGGCGGACTTGTCGATGCCGCTCACAGCAGCACCAGCTGGGCGAGGCCGAGGAAGGCGAAGAAGCCCACCACGTCGGTCACCGTGGTCACGAAGGTGCCGGAGGCGAGCGCGGGGTCGACCTTGAGCTTGTCGAGCACCACCGGGATCGCGATGCCGGCGAGGCCGGCCACCGCGAGGTTGATGACCATCGCCGCAGCGATCACCAGGGCCAGCACCATCGAGCCGAACCAGACGTATTCCAGCACCCCCATGACCAGCGCGAAGGTGCCGCCGTTCACCAGCCCGACCGCGAGCTCGCGGCCGATGACGCGCCAGAGGTTGGACGAGGTGAGGTCCTTGGTGGCGAGCGCGCGCACTGCAACGGTCAGCGACTGGGTGCCGGCGTTGCCGCCCATGGAGGCCACGATGGGCATCAGCACGGCGAGCGCCACGACCTGGGCAATGACCTCCTCGAACTGGGAGATCACGAGGCTTGCCAGCACCGCCGTCAGAAGATTCACCGCCAGCCACGGCAGGCGGCGGCGCGTGGTTTCGAGCACCGTGTCGGAGATGCGGCTCTCGTCGCCCACGCCGGCGAGGCGGAGGATGTCCTCCTCGTGTTCCTCGTCGAGCACGGCCATGGCGTCGTCGATGGTGATGACGCCGACGAGGCGTTCGTTCTCGTCCACGACGGGCGCCGAGATCAGGTGGTACTGGTTGAAGGCATAGGCCACCTCGCCCTCGTAGCGGGTGACCGGGATGACGTGGAAGGTATCCGAGGCGATGGACTGCAGCATGACCTCGCGGCGCGAGGCCATGAGCCGGCCCAGCGCGACGTTGGCCACCGGGCGCAGCCTGGGGTCGACCAGCACGATGTGGTAGAACTGCTCCGGCAGGTTCTCGGTCGCGCGGAGGTAGTCGATGGCCTCGCCCACGTTCCAGTGCTCGGGGGCCATGACCACCTCGCGCTGCATCAGGCGGCCGGCGGAATACTCCGGGTAGGTGAGCGATTTCTCGACCGCGATCCGGTCGCTGTCTTCCAGAACCTCGAGGATGGCGTCCTGCTGGCGCTTGTCGAGATCCTCGAGCAGGTCGACCACGTCGTCGGATTCGAGGTCGCGGACCGCGTCGGCCAGCACCTGCGGGTGCAGGACGTGGATGATCTCCTCGCGGATGGTCTCGTCGAGCTCCGACAGGATGTCGCCGTCGAACTCGCGGTCGTAGAGCTTGACCAGACGCATCCGGTCGAAGGCGTTGATCTGCTCGAGCAGGTCGGCGATGTCGGCCGCGTGCAGCGGCTCCATGAGTTCGATGAGCTTGTCGCGATCACCGGTGTCGACGGCGTAGAGAATCGATGCGACGGCCTTGCGGTCGAGCGCATAGGCGTCGTCTTCGGGTGTCTCTTCCGGTGCTGTGATCTGCTCTGGTTCGCTCATGCCTGTTCCCGATGTCTGCGCGTTGCACAGAAGGTAGGACAATGCGCCGACAGGCAACAGGGCGCATTGCCTTGTCGGGCCCGCGTCCGCATTCTCCGCCCGTCATGACGAGGAGACAGGCACGATGGCCGAACTGCACCTGGGACAGGTCCTGAGTTTCACCGCCTCCCCCTTCGAGGCGGGCCCCGGGGCGGTGCGCCACGAGGCCGAGGGCGCGGTGCTGGTCGAGGACGGGCGGTTCGCCGCGCTGGGAACGGCGCAGGCGCTGCGCGCGGCGCATCCCGGCGCACGGGTGGTGGATCACGGCGGCGGGCTGATCGTGCCGGGATTCGTCGATGCCCATGCGCATTACCCGCAGACCGCGATGATCGCGAGTTGGGGCAAGCGGCTGATCGACTGGCTGAACGCCTATACCTTTCCCGAGGAGATGCGCTTTGCCGATCCCGCCCATGCCGCCGAGGTGGCCGGGCGCTATCTCGACCTGCTGCTGGCGCATGGCACCACGAGCGTGTGCAGCTTCTGCACGATCCATCCCGCCTCGGTCGAGGCGCTTTTCGAGGCGGCCGAGGCGCGGGGGATGCGCGTCTTTGCGGGCAAGACCTGCATGGACCGCGACACCGCGCCCGAGGGCCTGCGCGATACCGCGCAGGCGGCCTACGACGACAGCCGCGCGCTGCTGGCGCGCTGGCACGGGCGGGGGCGCGCGGAATACGTCATCACGCCGCGGTTCTCGCCCACCTCGACGCCGGGACAGCTCGAGGCGCTGGGGGCGCTCTGGGCCGAGAACCCGGGCTGCCTGATGCAGACCCACCTGAGCGAGCAGACCGACGAGATCGCCTGGGTGAAATCGCTTTACCCGGAGGCGCGCGACTACCTCGACACCTACGAGGCGCACGGGCTGCTGGGCGCCGGCGGGCTCTACGGCCACGCGATCCACCTGGAGCCGCGCGAGCGCGCGCGGTTGCGCGAGGTGGGCGCGGGGCTGGTGCATTGCCCGACGTCCAACACCTTCATCGGATCGGGGCTCTTCGACATGGAGGGGCTGAGCCGCGAGGGGCAGATCATCGGGCTGGCGACCGACACCGGGGGCGGGTCGTCGTTCTCCATGCTGCGGACCATGGCGGCGGCCTACGAGATCGGACAGCTGCGGCACCGGGCGCTGCATGCCTCGGAACTTCTGTGGCTGGCGACGCAGGGCTCGGCGCGGGCGCTGCGGGCGGAGGACCGGATCGGCAACATCGCCCCGGGGCTGGAGGCGGATTTCACCGTGCTCGACCTGGCCTCGACCCCCGCCATCGCGCAGCGCGTGGCGCAGGCGGACGACATCTGGGAGGCGCTGTTCCCGACGATCATGATGGGCGACGACCGGGCCGTGAGCGGCACCTGGGTCGCGGGGCGGCGCGCGGGCGCGGCCTGACGCCCGTGACGGGGGCGGCTCCGGCGCTAGCTCTCGCGGAAAGACCACGAGGAGTTTCACCATGTCCCGCATCCTGCTGATCGGCGCCACCGGCGGTGTCGGCCACCGCCTGCTGCCCATGCTCATCGCCGGGGGCCACGCCGTCACCGCGCTGCACCGCAAGCCCGAGCAGGCCGAGGGCCTGCGCGCGGCGGGGGCGGACCCGGTGCAGGCCGACCTGATGGAGATCACCGCCGAGGAGATGGCGCAGGCGGCGCGCGGTCACGACGCCATCGTCTTCTCGGCCGGCGCCGCGGGCAGCGGCATGGACCGCACGGCCGAGATCGACGGGCGCGGGCCGGTCAAGATGGTCGAGGCGGCGTGGGCCAACGGGATCTCGCGCGCCTACCTCGTCTCGGCCTTTCCCGAGTCCCGGCGCGATGCCGAGCCGAGCGAGGGCTTCGAATTCTACATGAAGACCAAGAAGGAGGCCGACGTGGCGCTGGCGGGCCGTGGCTGGACTACGTGATCCTGCGCCCCGGCACGCTGCTGTCCGAGGAAGCCAACGGGCAGGTCGCCCTGTCGCGCGCCCTGCCCTACGGCTCGGTCAGGCGCGGCAACGTGGCCGCCGTGCTGGCGGCGCTGATCGCGCGGCCGGAGATCCGTCAGGAGATTCTCGAGCTCACCGACGGCGAGACGCCGGTGGCCGATGCGGTGGCGGCGCTGGCGCGCTGAGACGGGGTTACTTCGGCCGGCCGACCACCAGTGCCCAGTAGTCGCCCGAGCGCGCGATGCCGTATTGCGTGACGTTGCGCTTGAGCATGTTGGCGCGGTGGCCGGAGGAGTTGTTCCAGACCTCCATCACCGTGGGAAAGCCGCGCGGGGTCCAGGCGACGTTCTCGGCCACGGTGGCGTAGTCGTAGCCCTGCGCGCGGGCGCGGTCGCCGACGCTGCTGCCGTTGGCGCCCTCGTGGGTGAGCTGGTCCATGCGGGCCATGTCACGCGCCTGTGCGGCGGCGGCGGCGGTCAGCTGGCTCGACCGCGCGAGGCGCGGCAGGCCGTTGGCGGCGCGGTAATCGTTGAAGGCCTGGCCCGGGTTCACCTGCGCGTCCGGGGCGGCGCCCTGCTCGCGGTAGAGGTATTCGGCGTGGGCCGATTCGCTCGAGGACACGGCGGGACGGGAAGAGCTGCCTGTCGGCGCGTCGTCGCGGACGTCGACCTCGACGCAGGCGGCGAGGGGGATCATCACGAGGGCGGCAAGGGCGAGGCGCATCGTCAGGTCTCCTCCGGGGTGGCATGAACGGGCCGGTTGCGTGCCCTCCGGTTTAGCAGAGCGCGGGCGCCGCGCCAGCGTCGCGGCGGCGGTCGGCGGGGACCCGCCCGTGCGCGGGGCGACTGGCGCCCTGCCCTGTCGGTTCTGTCAGGTCGCCTCGGAGAGCGCGCGGGCCAGCCGCGCCTGGTGGGCGACGGTGCCGGGCAGATCCACGGTGGTCAGGTGCCCGTCGCGCACCACCTGCCGGCCCTCGACGAAGAGGTCCCGCACCCGGCGCGGGCCCGCGAGCAGCAGCGCCGCCGGGTCCCAGCTGCCGGCGCTTTCGACGCCCGAGACATCCCAGAGCGCCAGGTCCGCCCGCATGCCGACAGCCACCTGTCCGCAGTCGTGGCGCCCCAGCACCTCGGCCCCGCCGCGGGTGGCGAGGCGCAGCGCCTCGCGCGCGCTCATGGCGTCGGCGCCGCGGGTGACGCGCTGCAGGAGCATGGCCTGCCGCGCCTCCTCGACCAGGTTCGAGCCGTCGTTGCTGGCCGAACCGTCGACGCCAAGGCCCACCGGCACGCCCGCGTCGAGCATCGCCCGCATCGGCGCGATGCCCGAGCCGAGGCGGCAGTTGGAGCAGGGGCAATGGGCGACGCCGGTGCGCGAGGCGGCGAAAAGGTCGATCTCGGCGCCGTCGAGTTTCACGCAATGGGCGTGCCAGACGTCGGGGCCGGTCCAGCCCAGCTCCTCGGCATACTGTCCGGGGCGGCAGCCGAACTGCGCCTCGGAATAGGCGATGTCCTCGGCGTTCTCGGCAAGGTGGGTGTGCAGCATCACGCCCTTGTCGCGGGCGAGGATGGCCGCGTCGCGCATCAGCTCGCGGCTGACCGAGAAGGGCGAACAGGGGGCCACACCCACGCGGATCATGGCGCCCTCGCGCGGGTCGTGGAAGGCGTCGATCACGCGGATGCAGTCCTCGAGGATCGCGGCCTCGCGCTCGACGAGGGAATCGGGCGGCAGGCCACCGTCGGTTTCGCCGATGCTCATGGCGCCGCGCGTGGCGTGGAACCGCAGCCCGATCTCGCGCGCGGCGTCGATGGTATCGTCGAGCCGCGCGCCATTGGGAAAGACGTAGAGGTGATCCGAGGTCAGCGTGCAGCCCGAGAGCGCCAGCTCGGCGAGGCCCGTGAGGGCCGAGACGCGGATCTCCTCGGGGCCGAAGCGGGCCCAGATCGGGTAGAGCGTCTTGAGCCAGCCGAAGAGCAGCGCGTCCTGCGCGGCGGGCACCGCGCGGGTGAGCGTCTGGTAGAGGTGGTGATGGGTGTTCACCAGCCCGGGCGTCACGATGCAGTTCGCGGCCTCGACGACCTCGCCCGAGGTCTCGAGCCCCGGGCCGATGGCGGCGATGACGCCGTCCCGCAGGAGGATGTCGGCGCCTGCCAGCTCGTCGAACGCGTCATTCATCGTCAGCACGCGGCGCGGCGCGCGCAGCAGGGTCTCGCTCATGGTCCCGTCCCTTTTCCGGCTCCGCGCAGTCTTGCCCGGAGTTCACCGCGAAGGGAAGGCGCACCCGAGGGCGCGGGGTGTCGTTTCAGCCGTTGAGGCGTTCGAGCGCTTGGCGATGCAGTTCGGGCGAGCCCGCCGCGATGGCGCGGCCGCCCTCGTGGGCCGGGCCGCCCTGCCAGTCGGTGACGACGCCGCCCGCCGCCTCGATGGCCGCGATGGGCGCCTGGATGTCGTAGGCGTGCAGCCCGGCCTCGATCACGAGGTCGATCTGCCCCGCCGCCAGCAGCGCGTAGGCGTAGCAGTCCATGCCGTAGCGGGTGAGCCGGGCGGTCTGCGAGACGCGCTCGAAGGCGGCGCGGTCGTCGGGGGTTCCGACCTCTGGAAAGGTGGTGAAGAGGATCGCCTGGTCGAGCGGCACGTTCCGGCGCGTGCGCATCGGGCGTTGGCCCAGCGGGCCGGTCCAGTCGGAGCGGCCGAGCCCGCCGCAGAAACGCTCGCCGGTGTAGGGCTGGTCGATGAGGCCCAGCAGCGGGCCTTCGGGGCCGGTCCAGGCGACGAGCACGCCCCATGTCGGAGTGCCGCTGACAAAGCCGCGCGTGCCGTCGATGGGGTCGAGCACCCAGGAATATCCGCTGTCGCCCGCCCGGTCGGCCAGCTCCTCGCCGAGAATGGCATCGGAGGGGCGGCGGGCGGCGATGATCTCGCGCATGGCGGCTTCGGCAGCACGATCGGCCACCGTGACGGGATCGAATCCCTCGGCGGCCTTGTTGTCGGCGCTCAGCGTCTCGCTGCGAAAGTGCGGCAGGATGGCCGCGCGTGCCGCATCTGCCACGGCCTCGGCCGTGGTCCAGATCTCGTCTGCCAAATCCTGGGTAATCCGTGACATCCTGCCTCCGCTGCCGCCCGTGTCAGGCGGCTATCGCAGAGGCGGGAGCGACTCAAGCCACGTCGGACAGGACGCGGGCGAGTTCGAAGAGGCGGCGGCGCTGATTCTCGGGGATGGCGTAGTAGGACCGCACGAGATCGAGCGCTTCCTTGTCGCCGAGAAGGTCGGCCGGAACGGAGGCGGCCTGCTCGGGCGCTTCGACGGGTTCGCTGCCCTGCTCGGCCTCGATGCCTTCGAAGAAGAAGCTGACGGGAACGTCCAGTGCATCCGCGATGTCCCAGAGCCGCGAGGCGCTGACGCGGTTGGCGCCGGTCTCGTATTTCTGGATCTGCTGAAACTTGATCCCAACACTCTCGGCGAGTTGCTGCTGGGTCATGCCCACGAGCCAACGGCGATGGCGAATGCGTTTGCCCACGTGGACATCAACCGGATGCGTCATTCCTCGTTCCTTCTTCATCGCCCCGACACAGGACCCAATCTCCGCGTGCAGGTCACACGCGCCTAATCAACCTAGCCTCGTATGTGGCAGAAAGTACTTCCAGTCCAAGTGCCTAATCAAGATGTTTTTTCACCACACGCTGAACGTCCGCCAGATGACACAGCTCTAAGTTGCATTCATCATGAATAATTTGGCGATTTGGCGTGGAATTTCCGAGGGTTCCGTAATGGACCTGACCTGTCGATATCCATATGTTTACTCAAGCACAGGTTCTGTTCCGGAGGACACATGCGCGCATACCGAGTCGAATCCACCGAGGCGAAGCCGGCCCTGCAGGATATTCCCGTTTCCGAGCCCGGACTTGGCCAGGTGAGGCTGCGGATCGAGGCCTGCGGCCTGAACTTCGCGGATCTCCTCATGATGAAGGGCACCTACCAGGAAACGCCCCCTGCCCCCTTCACCCTGGGCATGGAAGTCGCCGGCGAGATCGACGCTGTCGGCCCCGGCGTCGAGGGATTCGCCCGCGGCGACCGGGTGGCAGTCTACGGCGGACAAGGCGGGCTGGCCGAGTACGGCGTCTTCGACGCGAAGCGCGCGGTGAAGCTGCCCGAGGGCACGGACCCGGTTGCGGCGGCGGGCTTCCAGATCGCCTATGGCACCAGCCACCTCGCGCTCGATCACCGCGCCCGGCTGCAGCCGGGCGAGACGCTGCTCGTGCTGGGCGCGGCCGGCGGCGTGGGGCTGACGGCGGTGGAGATCGGCCGTTTGATGGGCGCGCGCGTGATCGCCTGCGCGCGAGGGGCCGACAAGCTCGAGACCGCGCGGGCGGCCGGGGCCGACCACCTGATCGACGCCGAGACGCAGGATATACGCGAGGAGGTCAAGGCGCTGGGAGGCGCCGATGTCGTCTACGATCCGGTGGGCGGCGAGCAGTTCACCGCGGCCTTCCGGGCCTGCCGCCCCGAGGCGCGCATCCTGACCATCGGCTTCGCCAGCGGCGAGGTGCCGCAGATCAAGGCCAATCACCTGCTGGTCAAGAATCTCACGGTCATGGGCCTCTACTGGGGCGGATACCTGGGCTTCCGCCCCGAGGTGCTGACCGGATCGCTCGACCGGCTGCTGGGCTGGCTCGCCGAGGGCCGGATCAAGCCCCATGTCAGCCATGTCCTGTCGCTGGACGAGGTGGACGAGGGGCTCGAGCTGCTGCGCAGCCGACGCTCGACCGGCAAGGTGGTGATCCGCATCGGCGGGTGACGCCAAGTCGCACCGCCCTGTTCACAAGCTGGCGAAACAGCCCGTTTCGGCCCGTTAGTGACTTGAATTGCGGGCCCGCTCTGCCAATATCTGACACTAATTGTGAATGACCCCACGGGACTTCTTGGAGGCTTGAATGGCAGAATACAGAACGATCCGGACCGCCGGCGCAGCCGGCGCCCGCGCGGGCCAGGTTGACGAGGGCCTGCGCGCCCACATGAACAAGGTCTACGGCACCATGTCCATCGGCATGCTGCTGACCTTCCTGGTGGCATGGGCCGTCGGCACGAGCCCCGAGCTCCTGGCCGTCTTCCGCGACCCCGCAACGCTGCAGCCCAACATCCTGGGCTGGATCGTGATGTTCGCGCCGCTGATCATGGTTTTCGCCTTCGGCGCCATGATCAACAAGCTGTCGGCCTCGGGCGCACAGCTGTTCTTCTATGGCTTCGCGGCGGTCATGGGCCTGTCGCTGAGCTGGATCTTCGTGGCCTTCACCGGCTACTCGATCGCGCAGGTCTTCCTGGTGACCTCGATCGCCTTCGCGGGCCTGTCGCTCTGGGGCTACACCACGAAGAAGGACATCTC
This sequence comes from Salipiger mucosus DSM 16094, assembly GCF_000442255.1. GTDB lineage: Bacteria > Pseudomonadota > Alphaproteobacteria > Rhodobacterales > Rhodobacteraceae > Salipiger > Salipiger mucosus. The sequence continues at coordinate 16,052 of NZ_KE557279.1, forward strand.
GGGCTGGGGCTCGTTCCTGATCATGGGCGTGATCGGCATCCTCGTGGCGTCGATCATCAACATCTTCCTGCAGTCGCCGGCCATCATGTTCGCGATCTCGATCCTGGGCGTGCTGATCTTCGCAGGTCTCACCGCCTACGACACGCAGCAGATCAAGAACGAGTACATCGAGCATGCGCGCCACGCGGACACCGAGTGGCTGGGCAAGTCGGCGATCATGGGGGCCCTGCGCCTCTACCTCGACTTCATCAACATGTTCATGTTCCTGCTCCAGCTGCTGGGCAACCGCGAGTAAGCACCGGACATCCGGACAAGACAAAGGCCGCCCCTCGGGGCGGCCTTTTTCGTTGGGCGTGGCGCTTGCGCTCAGTTCAGCGCGAGCTGCGTGCGGGTGCGCGCGGCGGTCACGGTCACGGCATCGGCCTCGCGCGAGAAGCGGTACTCGGTGCCGCGCTTGCCCGGCAGGCCGAAGACGACGTTGTCGCCATCGTTCAGCAGCATGACGAGGCGCTGGGGCGCCGCGTCGCCCGGCTCGGCGTAGTGGGCGACGACCTTGTGGGCCTCGCCCTCGGGCTGCCAGAAGACCGACATGTCGACGGTGCCGCCGTGCACGGTGCCGCCGGCCAGCGGCGTCTCGAGGGTCAGGCTGTCGGCCAGCGCGGCCACGGGGGCGGCGGCCAGGAGGGTTGCGAGCGTGAGGGCTTTCATCGGGATATCTCCGGTTCGAATGCATTGGCGGGCGCCCGGACGGCACCCGTTTCTGCAGTGCAGCATTTCATGCCTGCCGGTGCGATGGAATCACCGATCCGGCATACCGGCCATGCAACAAGTGCAGAAAATCAAAGGGTTAACTGAATACCACGGTACACGATATGCCGGCCCGCCCGGTGGCGCGCGGTGCAAACCCTTGGCCCCAAACGTGAAAAGACCGCCCGGGCGTCGCCCGAACGGTCAATCACTGTCCCGTCGAAGGAAGGCTTACTTGATCTTGCCTTCCTTGTATTCGACGTGCTTCCGCGCGACCGGGTCGTATTTACGAACGGTCATTTTCTCGGTCATCGTGCGGGCGTTCTTCTTGGTCACGTAGAAGTGGCCGGTGCCCGCGGTCGAGTTCAGGCGGATCTTGATGGTGGTCGGCTTCGCCATTGTACGTCTCCTGCACCGGAGGCGCGGGCCTCCGTGAAATCTCTCGGAGCCCGCCTTTTACTCATGCGGGCGTGGGAGTCAACCGGCTCCGGGCCGGAAAAGCGCGCGGAGGGCCTGTAAGCCGGATTCTGTTGCCGGACGAGTTGCCCCGCCCGACAGGCGACCATTCATCTCGGCCCGCGGTCGCCCGCGGGCTCATGCTGCCAACCCGGATCCCTCGGGCCGAAGCGGCCCTGCGGCGATATCGCCGAAGCGATCAATCCCGCGCGGGATCCCTATTTGGCATTGCTCCCGGTGGGGCTTGCCATGCGGCGACGGTTGCCCGCCCCCCGGTGGGCCCTTACCCCACCGTTTCACCCTGACTCCGGACGCATCCGGAGCGGTCTGTTCTCTGTGGCGCTTTCCGTCAGGTTGCCCTGCCCGGGCGTTACCCGGCACCGGCGCTTCGGCGAGTCCGGACTTTCCTCTGCCCTTGCAGGCAGCGGCCGCCCGGCCCTCCGCGCCGGATGCACATAGGCGCCGCGCGCGGGCGCGTCAACGGTGGGACTAGCGCAGCAGCATCGGGGTTGCGAGCCACTCGTGCAGGGCCTCGTTCACCGCCTCGGGGGCCTCAAGCACCGGCAGGTGCCCGGCCTCGTCGATGACGCGCAGCACGCCGCCCGGGATCAGCTCGGCCGTGACCTCCTGCCGCTTGACCGGGTGCAGCGTGTCCTCGGCGCCGCAGAGCACCGTGGCGGGCACGCGCAGCTTGCGCATCGCCGCCTGCTGGTCGCGCCGCTTCTGGAGGGCGCGGACCTGGCGCACGAAGACCTCGGGGCCCAGCCCCGCCGCCATCTCCTGCACCAGCGCCTGGATCTCGGCGCGGTAGGGCCCGGGCGCGAGGCTGTCGGGCGGCAGCAGCGCATCGACCGCATCCGAGAGCCGCCCGGCGCGGGCCTTGATGATGAGCGTATCGCGCTCGGCGGCCTGCTGGGGCGTGTCGGCCAGCGGCGAGCTGCCCATGAGCATGATCCGCAGCACGCGGTCGGGCGCGCGGCGTTGCAGCTCCATGGCGACCATGCCGCCCAGCCCCATACCGGCCAGGGCGAATCGCCGCGGCAGGCCGTCGAGCAGGGACGAGGCGACCTCTTCGATCCGCTCACCAAGGTGCACGGGCGCGGCAACGACCATGCGCTCACGCGAGAATTCCGCGATCTGCGGGCCGAAGAGCCGCGCATCGCACATCGCTTCGGGAAGAAGCACGAGCGGTTCAGTCATGCCTTGTGCCGTGCCCGGACGTCTTGGCTTCGCCCCCTGCGGGATGCGCCATGGTCCGCCTCTGCTGATTTGTCTGCCTCGGCGCGAAGCCTATCAAAGCGGCCGGCGAGCGAAAGGCCTGTGTCGGGGCACCGGCATGGCTCCGCCGGCCGGATCAGACGGCGGCCAGCTCGGGCCCCCGGTGGCGGCTTCGGACGGCATGCGCGCCGGTGTGGCGGTGGATCTGCATCCAGATGGCTGCCTCGTCGAATAGCGTCCATTCGCGCCGAAGGCCCTCGGGGCCGAACTCGGCATGGGTGAAGCCCATGACGTGCAGCGGCGCGCCGGTGGGGCGGCCGAAGGGCCCCCAGCCCTCGTGCCGCCCGGTGAGCGACCAGCGTAGCGCGGCGCGGGGCGGCATCAGCCGGTCCTCGGCGCCGATGCGGTGGTGGATCGCGAAGACCCCCGAAGGCAACGCCGCGCGCAGCCCCAGCCAGAAACGTTCCGCCGCGCCCGGCCCCTGCCCCGCGACGCCGCCCGGGTAGGCCAGCCGCGCGCAGGGGTCGTACTGCGCCGGGATCTCGGAGTGTTCGCCCGCCATGACCTGCGACAGCAGGGCCGCCAGCGCCTCGCCCCACTGGTTGCTGTTGCCCTGCCCGGTATAGGGGCCGGGCGTGTCGATCTCGGGGCGGAAGGGCGCGGCCTCGGGGTCGGAGAGCGAGAGCCGGTCACGCGCCCAGTCCGAGACGCGCAGGCCCAGCTGGCGCAGGAGCGCGCCGCTGTCGATCACCGCCCAGCCGTCGCTGATGCGGTTGTCCTTGGCGTAGAGCTCGGCCATGGCGCGCAGTCGCACGGGACGGCCGGTCGGGGTGCCATAGGGTCCCGCCCCCTCGTGGACGCCGCGCAGGTGCAGACGCTGCGCGCCCAGGAAGCCGACCGGCGGGGCGCCCGAGGCCAGGATGTCCTCGCTCACCGCGCGGAGCGAGGGCAGCGCGACGGCAAGCTCGGAAACCTCGGCGCGCAGCGCCTCGGGGCCGTGGTCGATGCCGGCGGCGCGGCGCAGCACGAGGCCGGGATGCCCGAAGCGCCGCAGCGTGGTGGCGGCGCCGCGCTGGTTCCAGATCGCCTCGGTCGCCGCGCGCAGATAGTCGGGATAGCTCCGGAAGCCGGGCTCGAATCCCCTCATGTCAGGCCCTCCGCTTTCGGGCAGGCTGCGCGAAAGCGGTTAGCGAAAGGTTGAGAGGCACGGGGACCGATACGCGCATGAGCGAAGGTGCCGCCTTTTCAGCGGCTTGCCGTCGCGCGCTCAGGTCTTGGGGAAAGAGACGGCCCGCGGGTCGGAGCCGGGCGAAGAGCGCCCGGCAGGCCATTGGCGACAAAGGTGCTTTGCGCTCGAACTCAGCCGAGAATGCCGGTGATCGCGTCCTCGATCATCGCGAGGTTCGCGGGCTCGGAAAAGCGGTGGTCGGCGCCCTTCACGAAGCTCAGCCGGACGTCCGGTCCCTCGATGTGGTCGAGCAGGCGCAGCGCGGTCTCGCGGGTGACGGCCTCGTCCTCGGTGCCCTGCATCAGGCGCACCGGGTAGGGCATCGGCAGCGGCGACCGCAGCACGAGGTTCTCGCGCCCGTCCTCGATCAGGCGGCGGGTGACGGCGTAGGGATCGCCGTAGGCGGAGGGGAGATAGATCACGCCCTCCTCCATGACCTTGCGCTTTTCCTCGTCCGAGAAACCGGCCCAGAAGCCGTCCTCGGTGAAATCGGGGGCCGCGGCGATGCCGACGAAGCCCACGACCTGTTGCAGCCGCCGGGTCAGGATGCAGCCGATCCAGCCGCCCATCGACGACCCGACGAGCAGCACCGGGCCGTCGGTCACATGCTCGATCACCGCCTGCGCGTCAGCCGCCCAGTCGCCGATGCAGCCGTCCTCGAAGGCGCCGCCCGATTGGCCGTGCCCGGCGTAGTCGAGCCGCAGGAAGGCCCGGCCGCGCGCCTGCGCCCAGGCCTCGAGGTGCACGGCCTTGGTGCCCTCCATGTCGGACTTGTAGCCCGGCAGGAAGACCACCAGCGGCCCCTCGCCCGGCGTGTGGGCATAGGCCAGCCGGGCGCGCGGGCCGTCGAGAAACGCGACCCCGGCCATCAGAGCTGGGCCATGACCTCGTCCGAGGCCTCGAAGTTGGTGGTGACGCGCTGCACGTCGTCGTCGTCCTCGAGCGCGTCCACCAGCTTCATCAGCGACTGCATGGAGTCGAGGTCGAGCTCGGTGGTCGTCGTGGGCTTCCAGATGAGCTTGGTCGACTCGGATTCGCCCAGCTGCTCCTCGAGCGCGTTGGAGACGTCGTTGAGGTCGGTGTCGGCGCAGTAGACGACGTGGCCCTCCTCGGAGCTTTCCACGTCCTCGGCGCCCGCCTCGATCGCGGCCATCATGACGTCGTCGGCATCGCCCGCGTCGGCGGGATAGACGATCTCGCCCTTGCGCTCGAACATGAAGGCGACCGAGCCGGTCTCGCCCATGTTTCCGCCGTTCTTGGTGAAGGTCGAGCGCACGTTCGAGGCGGTGCGGTTGCGGTTGTCGGTCATCGCCTCGACCATCACCGCCACGCCGTTGGGGCCGTAGCCTTCGTAGCGGATTTCCTCGTAGTCCTCGCCGTCACCGCCGGTCGCCTTGGCGATGGCGCGCTGGATGTTGTCCTTGGGCATGGACTGGCTCTTGGCTTCCTTGACCGCCAGCCTCAGGCGCGGGTTCTTCTCGGGATCGGGGTCGCCCATCTTGGCGGCGACGGTGATCTCCTTGGAGAGCTTCGAGAAGATCTTCGCCCGGAGCTTGTCCTGGCGGCCCTTTCGGTGCTGGATGTTTGCCCATTTGGAATGGCCGGCCATGGCTGCCTCTTGCCTCGTCTGTCGGTGAAAGTCTGGAGGTGTCCATAGCCCAGCCCCGGCCCTGCCCGCAAGTCTGCGCGGGCGGGTCCGGGGGCCGCGCGGGGCGCGGGGCCTATTCCCAGCAGCTCACCTTGACGGTCATGGCCGAGGCCGAGGCCGTCAGGTCGGCGGGGTCCATCGCGCCTTCGCCGCGCGTCTCGGAGACCTGCACCCCGGCACCGCGCAGGAAATCGAGGATCGGCGCCGCGTTGGCGGCAAAACTCACGTCCTCGGGCAACTGGCGGCCGTCCTGCTCACGCGGGAGGAGCATGCCCAGCACCGCGCCGCCCGTGTCGAGCACAGGGCCGCCCGCATCGCCGGGCTCGGAGGCGAGCGCGAGGCGCTTGAGCCCCTCCTCGCCCGAAAGCCCGCGCACGTCCTCGAGCGAGCCGAAGGTCAGGGTGGGCGCCGGAAGCACGCCGCCGAAGGGGTAGCCGGCGACGGCCACCTCGGACTTGATGCGCGGCGGGTCGGCGCGGAAACTGGCCACGGCGCGCGGGGCGACGCGATCGGTCGCGCGCAGCACGGCGAGGCCGAGCTCGGCGTCGGTGGCCACGATCTCGGCCTCGTGCACCTCGTCGAGCGTGACGCGGCCGCAGCTTTCCACGGCAGGTGCCGAGGTCAGCACCGCGCCGCGGTCATCGACGAAGAAGCCCGAGACGCTGGCGATGGGTTCCCGGATCTGGAGCCCCGAAACGAGGTCGACCGCCTGCCCTGCATCGCTGATCTGCGCCGGGTCGAGCACGCCCGCGACGGGGCGGAAGCTGGCCTGCATTTCCTGCAGCACGCGCGAGCGGCGCTCCTCGTCCCCGGCGGGCCAGATCAGGGTGAAGCCCTTGATACGGCCCTCGCGCAGGGTGACCTCGGTGTGACTGGCGATGCGGGCGTTCTCGCCGGTCAGGGTAAAGCCGTCGCGGCGCCGCTCGCGCGGGCCCTCGAGCGGCACGATCTCGAGCGTCTGCATGATCTCGTAGAGCCCGCCCAGCGTCTGGCGGTCGCCGGGCTGGCTGATGAGCAGAACGCGCGCGCCAAGGTCGGTGGTCGGCTCGTAGATCGAGAACGGCGCCTCGACGCGATCCTGCGCGACCACGCCGGTGGGCATCTCGATCTCGATGCCGGCGCGGGTGTCGGTGACCAGCTGCATGTCGAGGCCATCCAGCACGGCGTTGTACTGGTCGAGCAGCGCGCCGCGCTGCGTCGTGGTCAGCACGCCGGTCGGCTGGAAGCCGTTGGCGCTCTGCCAGTCGGCCATGGCCGCGCGGGTGCCGCGGCCGAAGGCGCCGTCGATGGCGGCGCCGTAGTGGCCGGCCCACTGCAGGGCGATCTGAAGCTGCTCGCGCTCGGCGCGCGAGAGCTGCCGCTCGTTTCGGCGGGCCTCGGCCGGGGTCTCCTGGGTGACCTGCGGCTCGGGCTCGGGCTGCGTTTCGGCCTCGCCGGTGGGCTGTTGTTCGGTCTGCGGCGCGGGCACGGTGACGGTATCGCCCTCGCCCAGCTCGGCGCCCACGGGCCAGAACTGGCGGCCGTATTCGTCCTCGGCCACGAGGTAGGCGTCGCGCGGCACGCGGCCCTCGCGGCGCAGGTCGCGCAGCAGCTCGGTGGCGTTCAGCGGCGAATAGGGCCCGAGCGCGATGGCGTACCAGCCTCCGCCCAGCGAGAAGCCGTTCACGTTGGCCAGTCGCCCGGCGTAGCCGCGCAGGCTCCGTTCTGCGGATGTCAGGCTGGGTTGCGCCTCGATCTGAATATAGACGATGTCGTCGCCGGATTGTGCCAGCGCCGCGCCGGTCAGGGCCAGCGCCGCGACGCCGGCCAAGAGAAATTTGCGCACCATACCTGTCCTTGCCTTGCGGGCCTCGTGTCCGCCGGGCTTTTGCGCCCGGTCCGCCTGATGTTCTAGCATGCGACCGCCGCCGGTCACGCCAAAATTGCCGTGAGGCGCGATTGACCCCCGTGGCTGTGGCGCATAATCAAGCCTCGATCGTCACACGGGGCTCTCGCATGACCGAACACCGCAGCAAACCGCGCAGTTTCCAGGAGATCATCCTGCGGCTTCAGACCTACTGGGCCGGCAAGGGGTGCGCCGTGCTGCAGCCCTACGACATGGAAGTGGGGGCCGGGACCTTCCACCCCGCGACCACGCTGCGCGCGCTGGGATCGAAGCCCTGGGCCGCGGCCTACGTCCAGCCCTCGCGCCGGCCGACCGACGGGCGCTACGGCGAGAACCCCAACCGGCTGCAGCACTACTACCAGTTCCAGGTGCTCATCAAACCCTCGCCGCCGGACCTGCAGGCGCTCTACCTGGGCTCGCTCGAGGCCATCGGCATCGACATGGCCATGCACGACGTGCGCTTCGTCGAGGACGACTGGGAAAGCCCGACGCTGGGCGCCTGGGGGCTGGGCTGGGAGGTCTGGTGCGACGGCATGGAAGTGTCGCAGTTCACCTACTTCCAGCAGGTCGGCGGGCACGACTGCAACCCGGTCTCGGGCGAGCTGACCTACGGCCTCGAGCGGCTGGCGATGTACGTTCTGGGCATCGACCACGTGATGGAGATGCCGTTCAACGATCCGGGCAGCCCGCAGCCGCTGACCTACGGCGAGGTCTTCCGCCAGACCGAGGAAGAGTATTCGCGCTTCAACTTCGACATGGCGAACACCGAGGTCCTGCTGCGCCACTTCGAGGAGGCCGAGGCCGAATGCGCCGCGATCCTCGATGCGCCCGAGATCGACGCCAAGACCGGCCGCCGCATCGTCATGGCGCATCCCGCCTACGACCAGTGCATCAAGGCCAGCCACATCTTCAACCTGCTGGACGCGCGCGGCGTGATCTCGGTCACGGAGCGGCAGGCCTACATCGGCCGCGTCCGCGCGCTGGCCAAGCGCTGCGCCGACGCCTTCGTGCAGACCGAGGCCGGGGGCGGCGCCGTCTGATGGCAAGGCGCGACACGCCCCTCCGCCGGCTGAAATACCGCCTGCTGTCGCGCCTACCCGGCCAGGCCGGGCTGAACTACGCCCGCAAGCTTCGCAAGCTCGACGCGCCCCGGGCCGAGGCGCAGATGCGCGCCGCGCTCGAGGCCTCCGCGGGCGGGATCTGCATCGACCTTGGCGCCAACATGGGCGTTCACAGCCGCACGATGGCGGCGCGGGCCGGCAAGGTCTACGCCTTCGAGCCCGACCCCTGGACCGCCGCCCGCCTGCGCGAGAACCTGTCGGACCTGCCGAACGTGGAAGTCATCGAAGCGGCCGCCGGCCCCGAGGCGGGCACGGTGCACCTTTACCGCACGCCGGATTTCGACAGCGACCGCGAGACGCAGTCGCAGTCCTCCTCGCTGCTGGCCGAGAAGCGCAACATCGACAGGGAACACGCGATCGACGTCGAGATGGTGGATTTCCCCGCCTTCCTGGAAGGGCTGGAGGGCGAGATCTCCGTCATCAAGATGGATATCGAGGGCGCGGAGGTGGCGCTGATGGAAGCGCTGCTCGACCACCCCGTTCTGGAGCGCATCGGCCATATCTTCGTCGAGACGCATGAAAGCCGCATCCCCGAACTGGCCCCCCGCACCGAGGCGTTGCGCGCCCGCGCGCGCGGCCTGAGCCGTCCCGTCATCAACCTGGACTGGAAGTGATCCGATGAGCGGCAAGATCCTGGCCATCGCCATCGTTGCCGTCGCGCTGATCTTCGGCGCGGTGGTCTACTACGCGCAGGTCTACTACTATTACACCGAGGTGCCGGCGGCAGAAGCGCAGGTCGTGCTGACGCCCGAGGACGGCGGCGCGCCGCGGCCCATCGAGTTTTCCGACTACCAGGGCATCGACGCGACCTCCTCGCCCATCCGCTACCGCGCCTGCTTCAGCACGCCCGAACGTCCCGAGACGCTGAACGGCCGCTTCGAGCGCTACGAGGGCGCGGAGCCGCGCAACGCGCCCTTCTGGTTCGGCTGCTTCGACGCCGAGGCCATCGGCGAGGCCATCGCGGCCGGAGAGGCCGTGGTCTATACCGCCCGCCGCAACTTCGAGTTCGGCATCGACCGCGTGGTCGCCGTCACCCGCGACGGACGGGGCTACGTCTGGCAGGAGGTCAACGACTGCGGCGACAAGGCCTACGACGGCACGCCGCTGGGCGATCACTGCCCGCCGCGCGACCAGTAGCCGCCCTGCCCTTCGGCGGCATCCGCCGTCAGGCCAGCCCGTTATCCGACAGGAACCTGCGCAGCGTGCCCTGCTGCGCCTCGGTCAGCGGCCATGCCGAGGGCGGGCGCGTCGGACCGCAGTCCTGCCCCAGCGCATGAAGCGCGGCCTTCACGCCGGTGACGTTGGTGCCGTTGAGCTCCTCCGCGCGGATCTCCTCGAAGGGGCGCATCTCGGCGATGAGCGCGTTGGCGCGGGCGAAGTCGCCCTTGGCCAGCGCGCCGTGGATCGCCATGGAGCGCTCCGGCCAGACGTTGATCAGCCCCGAGGTGAAGCCCCGCGCGCCGACCGCGTAGAGCGGCGGCGCCCAGACCTCGGCCAGCCCGGCGACCCAGACGATCGAAGGATCGCAGGCCTCGATCGCCGCGGCGAGCTTCAGCGGGTTGGGCGTGGCCCATTTCACGCCCTTCACACCGGGGATGTCGCAGAGCGCCTTGATCCCCGCCGTGCCGATGGCGTCGTTGCGCAGGTAGAGCATGATCGGCAGGCCGCCGCCCGCCTCGCTGACCGCCTCGACGTAGTCGACCGTGCCGCGCGGCGACACGAAGGGATCGGGCGGTTGGTGGATCATCAGCGCCGTGGCCCCCGCCTCGGCCGAGGCGCGGGCGAGCGTGCAGGCGTCGCGGATGCCGCGGCCCACGCCCGCGAGCAGCGGGGCCCGGCCGTCGACCAGCCCCGCGACCTCGCGCACCATGGTGCAGGCCTCGTCGGTGGTCAGCGCGTAGAACTCGCCGGTGTTGCTGTTGACCACCGGCATGTGCATGCCGGCGCCGAGCGCGCGGTCGAGGATCGGTGCCAGCTTGGCGGGCGCGATCTCGCCCGCCTCGTCGTAGGGCGTGACGAGGATGCCCGAGATGCCCGTGAGCGCGGTATCGAGGTCGAGAGCCATGAAGCCTCCGTTCAGAAGATGTCGGGTTCGCCCGCCGCCGGGCCGAAGCTGCGCTGCAGGTAGTCGAAGTCGCAGCCGGTATCGGCCTGGCCCACGTGGCGCGAGAACATCCAGCCCCAGCCGCGCTGGAAGCGCGGTTCCGGCGGCGTCCAGGCCTTGCGGCGGCGTTCGATCTCGTCCTCGTCGACCAGCATGTCGAGCCGCCGGCCCGCGAGGTCGAGCCGCACGATGTCGCCGGTCTGCAGCAGCGCGAGCGGCCCGCCCACGAAGCTCTCGGGGGCGACGTGCAGCACGCAGGCGCCGTAGGAGGTGCCCGACATGCGCGCGTCCGAGATGCGCAGCATGTCGCGGTGGCCTTGCCGTACCAACGCAGTCGGGATCGGCAGCATGCCCCACTCGGGGAAGCCGGGCCCGCCCTGCGGGCCTGCGTTGCGCAGCACCATGACGTGGTCCGGCGTCACCTCGAGGTCGGGATCGTCGACCGCCTTCTTCATCTCGGGGTAGCTGTCGAAGACCAGCGCCGGCCCTTCGTGGTTGTAGAACTTCGGATCGCAGGCGGCGGGCTTGATGACCGCGCCCGAGGGGCAGAGGTTGCCCTTGAGCACCGCGAGCGACCCCTCGTGGTAAACGGGGTTGTCGATCGGGCGGATCACGTCGTCGTTGTAGACCTCGGCCCCCTCGAGGTTCTCGCCCAGCGTCTTGCCGGTGACGGTGACGCAGGAGGTGTCCAGCCGGTCTTCCATCTGCTTCATCAGCCCGCGCAGCCCGCCGGCGTAGAAGAAGTCCTCCATCAGGTAGTCCTTGCCGGAGGGCCGGACGTTGGCCACGAGCGGCGTGGTGCGGCCCAGTGCGTCGAGATCCTCGAGCGTGAGGTCGACCCCTGCCCTGCGCGCCATGGCAATGAGGTGGACGACGGCATTGGTCGAGCAGCCGGTCGCCATGGCGACGATGGCGGCGTTCTGAACCGAGGCATCGGTGATGATCCGGTCGGGGGTCAGGTCCTCCCAGACCATCTCGACGATGCGGCGGCCGCATTCCGAGCCCATGCGCTGGTGGCCCGAATCCGCCGCCGGGATCGACGATGCGCCGGGCAGCGTGAGGCCCAGCGCGTCGGTGATCGCGGTCATGGTCGAGGCCGTGCCCATGGTCATGCAGGTGCCCGCCGAGCGTGCGATGCCGCCCTGCACGCCGAGCCACTCCTCATCGGTGATGTTGCCGGCGCGGCGCTCGTCCCAGTATTTCCAGGCGTCCGAGCCGGAGCCGAGGATCTTGCCCGCGTAGTGACCGCGCAGCATCGGACCCGCCGGCAGGTAGATGAAGGGCACGCCCGCCGTGATCGCCCCCATCACGAGACCCGGCGTGGTCTTGTCGCAGCCGCCCATGAGCACCACCCCGTCGAGCGGGTGCGAGCGGATGATCTCCTCGGTCTCCATGGCCAGCAGGTTGCGGTAGAGCATCGATGTCGGCTTGGTGAAGCTCTCGTCCACGCTGAGCGCGGGCATCTGCACCGGGAAGCCGCCGGCCATCTGCACGCCGCGCTTCACGTCCTTGACCCGCTCGGGGAAGTGGCTGTGGCAGGAGTTCAGTTCCGACCAGGTGTCGAGCACGCCGATGATCGGGCGGCCGCGGAACTCCTCTTCCGAGTAGCCCAGCTGCATCATCCGCGACCGGTGACCGAAACTGCGCAGATCGTCCGGCGCGAACCACCGCGCCGAGCGCAACGTCTCGGCCGTCTTGCCTGTCGAATCCTTCATGGAGACCTCCCTATTCTGAGGCTTTGTATGCGCTTACATGACAAGCTGTCAACGCGGCCTGATGGAGAGCAAGACTGCATTCGAACGCGGCGGATTGCGCACCGGGACGTTGCCGCGTAACATGGCGCGCAATGTATGCGCTTTCAGAACAAGCTCGAGGAACGGCCCGTCGAGGACACCGGGACCCGCGCCCTTGCGGCGCGTTGCGGGGAACGACATCATGGCGCGGATGAGCGCGAAGACCGGAAGCAGCGACGCCCCCGGTGGGCGGGGCGGCAGGAGCGTCACGATGGCCGCGGTCGGGCGGCTGGCCGGGGTCAGCCAGGTGACGGTGTCCCGCGCGCTGAGCGATCCGTCGAAGGTCTCGCCAGAGACGCTGGCCCGCATCCGCGAGGCGATCGAGGTCACCGGCTTCGTGCCCAATGCCATCGCGGGCGCCCTCGCCTCGCGGCGCTCGATGCTGGTGACCGCGCTGGTGCCCTCGATCACGAACATCGTCTACGCGACCATGGTCAAGGCCTTCAGCAACCGCATGCGCGAACACGGCTACCAGTTCCTGTTGTCGGAAACGGGCTTCGATCCCGAGGAGGAGGAACGGATCATCGCGACCGTGCTCTCGCGTCGGCCGGACGCGATGCTGCTGACCGGCATCCACCACACCGCGCAGGCGCGCAAGATGCTGCTCGGCGCCGATATCCCGGTCGTCGAGGTCTGGGACATCACCGACTCGCCCGTCGATCTCTGCGTCGGCTTCTCGCATGCCGAAACGGGCCGCGCGGTGGCCGAATACGCCGTCGCGAAGGGTCACCGCCGCGCCGGAACGGTCACGGCCGGGGACGCCCGCGCGCTGCGGCGCAAGGAGGCCTTCTCGCGCCGTTTCACCGAGCTTGGCGGCACGGTGCTGGCCGAGATCGACCACGACGGACCGGCCACGCTCGCCCGCGGGCGCGAGGGGCTGGCCCGGCTGATCGACATGGCGGGGTTCGCGGGCGGCTTCGTGCACTGCAGCTCGGACGTGCTGGCCCACGGCGTGGTGATCGAGGCCCACGCGCGCGGGATCGACGTGCCCGGCACGGTGGCCGTGTCGGGCTTCGGCGACCAGGATTTCGCCGCGCAGATCGAGCCGCCCATCACGACCGTGCGCGTCGACCGCGACGTTCTGGGGCGCAGCGCGGCCGAGGCCGTGCTGGCCCGGATCGGGAAACGCCCCGATGTGCCGACCGTCACGGACGTGGGCTTCGAGATCATCACGCGCGGCACCGCCTGAGCGCGGATCGCCGGGCGGCGGGCCCCGTGCCGGTCAGGTTTCGTCGTCTCTGGCGAGGTCGGCCGCCGCCTCGCGCAGCAGGAACTTCTGCACCTTGCCGGTCGCGGTCTTGGGGATCTCGCCGAAGACGAAGCGCCGGGGCCGCTTGAAGCCCGCGAGATGCTCGCGGCAGAAGGCCTCGAGCTCCGCCGCCTCGAGCGGCTCGCGCGCCTCGACGAAGGCGCAGGGCGTCTCTCCCCACCTGGGATGGGGCGCCGCGACCACCGCTGCCAGTGCCACGGCGGGATGGCGGTGGAGCATCTCCTCGATCTCCAGAGACGAGACGTTCTCGCCCCCGGTGATGATCACGTCCTTGGCGCGATCGCGGATGTGGATGCGCCCGTCAGGGCCCATGACCGCGATGTCGCCGGTGCGGAACCAGCCGCCCTCGAAGGCGGCCTCGGTGGCCTCGGGGTTCTTGAGGTAGCCCGACATGATGGTGTTGCCGCGCAGCACGATTTCGCCCTGGCTCTCGCCGTCGGCTGGCACGTCGGCGCCGGTCTCGTCGATGACGCGGAGCGCGGGCACGGTGGCATGCGGCCGCCCCTGCGAGGCGAGGTAGCGCGCCTTGTCGGCCACGGACGCCCCGGCCATGTCGGGCGGGAGCGGGTTGATCGTGCAGGGACCGTAGCACTCGGTCAGCCCGTAGAGATGCGTGAGGTCGAACCCGATGGTGCCCATGCTTTCGATGAGCGAGGTGGTCGGCGCGGCGCCGCCGGTGCCCACCATGACGCGGGGCGATTCCGCGTTGCGGCTTTCGCGGGCGGGATGGTCGAGCAGCATGTAGAGGACCACCGGCGCGCAGGCGAGATCGGTCACGCCGTGGCGCGCGATGGCCTCGAAGATCGCCTCGGGGTTCACGCCGTCAAGGCAGACATGCACGCCGCCCGCCGCGGTCACCGCCCAGCCGTGGCACCAGCCGTTGCAGTGAAAGAGCGGCAGGGTCCAGAGGTAGACGGTGCCGGGCCCGAACCCGAGGCTCGAGCGGTTGCCCATCGCGTTCTGCCAGGCGCCGCGATGATGCAGCACCACGCCCTTGGGGTTGCCGGTGGTGCCCGAGGTGTAGTTCAGCGCGATCGGCTGTGCCTCGTCGGTGATGGCCTCGCGCCAGTCGCGGCGCGCCTCCGGCAGCGGGCCGCGCATCACCTCGAAGGGCGCGCCGGCGGCGGGCGCCCCGTCGAAGACCAGGAACGGCCGATCGCCCGCGACCTCGGCTGCGAGCGGGGCGCAGGCGGCATCGGCCAGCACGACCTTCGCGCCCGAATGGTCGAGGATGTAGCGCACCGCCTCGGCGTCGAGCCGGGTGTTGATGGTGTTCAGCACCGCGCCCAGCAGCGGCACCGCGAAATGCGCGATGATCATCTCGGGCCGGTTGCCCGCCAGCACCGAGACCACGTCGCCCCGGCGCACGCCCTGCGCGGCCAGGCCCTCGGCCATGCGTTGCACGGCGGCGTCGACCTCCGCCCAGGTGTAGCGGTCGTCGCCGAAGAGCACCGCCGTCTCCCCGGGCCGGTCGGCCACGGTCTTGTCCAGCAGGTCGAGCGGCGTCAGCGGCGCGCGGTTGGCCGCGCGCGGTGCCAGATGTGGCGCGTCGAACATGAGGTCCTCCCTTGCCTCCGATGCACAGGCGTCGTGGTCCTCCTCCGCGCGCCTGCGGCTTGGCACCCTGCGGTGCGCCTCGTCGGCGCGCACCACAGGGCGCACGGTGCCCGTGCCCCGCGCCCGCGAGTATTCTCGGAGAGATGGCTGGCTGCAAGGATCGTCCACGCGCGGGCGATCCGCCCCGCCGCGCCACCGGAGGCAGAGAGGCCCGTTACTGGGCGAGCGCCTCCTGCACGATCTCGTCCAGCAGGGTCTGCACCTCCTGCATCGGGCCCTCCGGGTAGGTGCGGAAGCCCACCGTCACCTCCTCGCCGGTATCGGCGACGAAAATGCCGTAGGGACAGTAGGCGATGTTCATCGGGTCGGCCTCCATCACGCTGCGCGAGGTGACCGCCGAGCAGAAGATGAAGACATCCGCCGCCTCGAACAGCTCGACATCGCTGCCGACATCCTCGCCGGTGCGCTCCAGCATCGCGCCCACGTGGCTGGTGTAGTCGACCACGAGGCCGCGTCCGACGATGGCGCTTTCGACGGCGAAGGCGGTATCCTCGAAATTGGCATTGCTGGTGTAGCTGGTGACGTCCTGCGCGGCGGCGGGCGCGGCGAGCGCCAGGGCTGCAAGGCATGCTGCAAGGTATTTCATCTTGTCCTCCCGGGATGAGTGATCCCGCAAGGATGCCAGCCTCGCGGCTCCATGCCTTGATGCAAGTCAACGGCGCCTCGCGGCAGGCACGGTCCGCTCCGGCGAACGGTGCCTAGAGTCCGGCCCGGGCGCGCAGGATGTCGCGGAATTCCAACGCGGCACCGCCGAGTGGCTCCTTGCGGCGGGTGACCAGCCCGAAGCCGCCCAGCTTGATCTCGGGGCGGATCGGCAGCTTGGTGAAGAGGCCCGCCCGGCGGTGCGCCTGGACCACCGGCTCGGGCAGCAGCGCCACCGAGTCCGAGACCTGCACGAGATGCAGGATCAGCAGGATCGAACTGCATTCGACGCTGTCGGTGGGCCGGCGCAGCCCCTCGGCATCGAAGGCCGCATCGAGCACCTGTCGCGAGGGGTTCGAGGGCGGCTGAAGCGCCCAGGAACAGTCGACCAGATCCGCCAGCCGCGTCGCCGCGCCCGCCAGCGGGTGCCCGGTTCGGGCCACCACGGTCAGGCGCTCCTCGGCCAGCGGCTCGAACGCGAAGATATGGCGGTGCCGCTCGGCGCTGAACCGGCCCACGGCAAGGTCGATCCGCCCGGCCTCGAGCTGCTCGAGGATGCCGTCGCTGGTCTCGCCGTGCAGCGAGAGCAGGAGCTGCGGTCGCTTGCGCTTGATCTCGGCCACGGACCGGGCCACGAAATCCGGCGCGGCGCCGGTGATCGCCCCCACCGTGAGCGTGCCGTAGCCGCCGGCGCGGCGGGCGTGGAACTCGTCCGAGAAGCGCTGCAGGCGCGAGAGCTGCGCGCGCACGTTGGAGACGACGAACTCTCCCAGCGGCGTCGGCGTCAGGCCGCGGGGATGACGCTCGAAGAGCGTGGCGCCGAAGATCTCCTCGACGTCGCGCAGCATCTTGGAGGCGGTCGACTGCGTCATGTTGAGCGCATCGGCGGCCTGGTGCGTCGTGCCCCGGTCGGCCAGCGCCACGATCAGCGACATGTGCCGGACCTTGAGGCTGGCGGTGATATCCTGCTCGACCATCGGCGCCCTCGTCACGCGGCTTTCCTGCGTGATCGCGTTTCGCGATCGCAGAGCCATTATTCTTCATTGGAACGTTATCAGCGGGCTGGTTAGCGTCAATCCCGAGGAGAGGGTCCGAGGGGGGCCGGCAAATTTCGCAGACGCGGCGACAGGGCCCGGCGCACCAGCGGCGCGGGGCCTGTCGCGCCGCCCCCGCCCGGACCCATGCGGGCGCCATCACCGCCGCATGCGTCCATCGAGGACGCAAGCGGGTGGACCGCCCAGACATGCAAAGGAGGAGGATTCGCATGCATTTCGTGAAAACCGCCGCGGCCATCGGCGGCCTCGTGGCCATGACCGGCGCCGCCTGGGCGCAGGAGTATCCCGAGCGCCCGATCCAGCTGATCGTGCCGTGGGGCGCGGGCGGCGGCACCGACGCGGTGGGCCGCCTGCTGGGCGCCGAGATCCAGAAGGAGATGGGCGTTCCGGTCAACGTGGTGAACCGCACGGGCGGCTCGGGCGTGGTGGGCCACAGCGCCATCGCGAACGCAGAGCCCGACGGCTACACCATCGGCATCATGACCATCGAGATCGACATGATGCACTGGCAGGGTCTGACCGACCTGACCTACGAGGACTACGACATCCTGGCCATCGTCAACGCCGATCCGGGCGGGGTCATGGTCTCGGCCGATTCCGAGTGGGACAGCGTCGAGGGGCTGCTGGAGTCGATCAAGAACGAGCCGGCGGGCACCTACAAGGCCTCGGGCACCGGCCAGGGCGGCATCTGGCACGTCGGCCTCGCGGGCTGGCTGCTGTCGGAAGGGCTGGCGCCCGACCACGTGACCTTCGTGCCCAGCCAGGGCGCGGCACCGGGCCTGGCCGACATGGTCGCGGGCGGCGTGGACATCGTGCCCTCGTCGCTGGCCGAGGGCCGCTCGATGATCGAGGCGGACCGCGTACTGCCGCTGGCCACCATGTCCGCCGAGCGTCAGGATGCCTTCCCCGACGTGCCGACGTTGGCCGAGACGACCGGGTCCGACTGGACCGTCGCGGTCTGGCGCGCGGTCGCGGCGCCCGACGGGCTGCCGGACGACGTGAAGACAAAGCTCATGGACGCGGTCGAAACCGCCTACAACTCGGAAGAGTACAAGCAGTTCATGACCGACCGCGGCTTCGGCCTTCGCTGGGCGCGGGGCGAGGACGCCACCGAGATCGTCGCCAATGACGACGCCGCCTTCGGCGAGGTCATGAAGGAAGCCGGGCTCGCCGCCGAGGAGTAAGGGCCAGCCCTGAAGGCGGGGCCGGGTGCGGGCAGAAGCCCCGCCCGGCCCCGTTCCCGTCCGCGGGGGCCGCGACGGCCCCCGCGTCGACACGACAGACACCCTCGCCTCGCGCGGCCGCAGCGACGAGCGCGACAGACAGGACACCGCCGATGCGCGTCACCGACCTGACCCTGGGATTGCTGACCCTGCTGGGGGGGATCGCGATCTACATCTCGGCCCTGGATTTCCAGGCCATCCCCGGCCAGTCCTACGGCGCCGGCACCATGCCGCGCGCGATTTCCTTCGTCACCGTGCTGCTGGGCCTCTTCATCGTGGTCAAGGCCGTGATCGCGGGCGAGCGCATGCCCGGCCTGCGCCTCGAAGAGTGGACCCGCAGCGGCCCGGCGCTGCTGCGCATGCTCTCGGTGCTGGTGCTGATCGTGGTCTATATCGTCGTCTCGCCCCTGCTGGGCTTCCTGCCCACCGCCTTCGGCGTGATGGTCGCGGCGATGCTGATCCTCGGCGTGCGCTGGCCGCTCGCGCTGATCGTCTCGGCGCTGGCCGCGCTGGCGATCCAACAGAGCTTCGGCCGCCTGCTTCTCGTGCCGCTGCCGCGCACGGACTTCCTGACTTTCCTTTGGTGAACGCCCCATGTCGACCGTGATGGAGGCCGCGGGCCTCGTCTTCCAACCCTACGTCCTGCTGGTGATCCTGGGCTCCGCAGCCTTCGGCATGTTCGTGGGCGCCATCCCCGGGCTGACCGCGACCATGGCGACCGCGCTGCTGGTGCCGGTGACCTTCTTCATGGAGCCTGTCCCCGCCATCGCCACCATCGTCACGGCGACCGCCATGGCGATCTTTGCCGGCGACATCCCGGGCACCATGCTGCGCATGCCCGGCACGCCCGCCAGCGCCGCCTACGTGCAGGACGGCTACGCGCTGACGCGGCAAGGGCGGCCGGAATCGGCGCTTGGCGCCTCGCTGGTGTTCTCGTCCATGGGCGGGATCTTCGGGACGCTGGTGCTCATCAGCGCCTCGCCCGCGCTGGCCGAGATCGCGCTGAAGTTCTCGTCCTTCGAGTATTTCTGGCTCGTGGTGCTGGGCCTGTCCTGCGCTGTCTTCATCTCGCCCGGCTCGCCCGCGCGGGGGCTGATCTCGCTCATGGTGGGGCTCTTCGCCGCCACCATCGGGCTCGAGAACCCCGCCGGCGCGCCGCGCTACACTTTCGGCTCGGTCGAGTTGATGGGGGGCATCCAGTTCATCCCGGCGATGATCGGCCTCTTCGCCGTCTCCGAGGTCATCCGCGCCTTCATCAAGCGCGGCGGCGAGGTGCGTCCGCCCGCGACCTCCGGCAGGGGGATTTTCCGCGAGCAGGCGCATAACCTCGTGACCTACCCGGTGCAGGCGCTGCGCGGCAGCGCGCTCGGCACGGCCATCGGCGCCCTGCCCGGCGCCGGCGCGGACATCGCGGCCTGGATCTCCTACGCGATCAGCAAGAAGTTCTCGAAGACGCCCGAGAAGTTCGGCACCGGCCATGTCGAGGGGCTGGTGGAATCCGGCGCCTCGAACAACGGCGCGATGAGCGGGGCCTGGATCCCGGCGCTGGTCTTCGGCATTCCGGGCGACTCGATCACCGCGATCGTGATCGGCGTGCTCTACGTCAAGGGGATCAACCCCGGCCCGATGGTCTTCATCACGCAGCCGCAGATGATCTACGCGGTCTTCATCGTCTTCCTGCTGGCGAACCTGATGATGCTGCCGCTGGGCTGGGTCGCGATCAAGGGCGCGCGGCAGGTGCTGTCGATCCCGCAGAAGGTGCTGATGCCGCTCATCCTGATGTTCTGCATGGTGGGCTCCTTCGCGATCAACAACTCGGTCTTCGGCATCGGCATCATGCTGGTCTTCGGCATCATCGGCTTTCTCATGGAGGAGAACGACATCCCCATCGCCCCGGCGATCCTGGGGCTGGTTCTGGGGCCCATGCTGGAGCAGAACTTCGTCACCTCGATGATCAAGTCCGAGGGAAGCTTCATCGCCTTCTTCGAGCGCCCCATCGCGGCAGGCCTGGGCCTCTTCACCATCGCGGTCTGGTCGATCCCGCTGGTGATGTGGCTGCTGCGCCGCCGCCCCGGCGCAGCGAGCCGTCCGCAGGACAGCTGAGGCGCCGTTTTCAACATATGTCAGTCAAGGGAGCCTACGAGGCATGACCAAACCCGACCTGCTTCTCGTCGCCGACCTCGCCCCGCGCGTGGTCGAGCAGCTGGACAAGGACTTCACCGTGCATCGCTACTGCGATGCCGACGACAAGGCGGGATTTCTCGCCGCCCTGCCCGACGGGGTGCGCTTTGTCGCCACAGGCGGCGGCACCGGCTGTTCTCGCGAGATCATCGAGGCGCTGCCGGCGCTCGAGATCATCTCCTCCTTCGGGGTGGGCTACGACGCGGTCGACGTCGGAGCCGCGCGCGAGCACGGCGTGCGCGTGACCAACACGCCCGACGTGCTGAACGATTGCGTGGCCGAGGTCACCATGGCGCTGATGCTGGCGCTGGCGCACCGCCTGCCCGAGGCCGAACGCTACACCCGCGAGGGCCGTTGGGAGCGCGAGGGCAGCTTCCCGCTGACCGAGGAGCTGACCGGAAAGACGGTGGGCATCATCGGGCTGGGCCGCATCGGCAAGTCCATCGCGCGGCTGGCGCAGGCCTTTTCCATGCGGGTGGTCTACCACGGCCGCAGCGAGCAGGCGCATCAACCCTTCGAATACTACGCCGATGTCGAGGCGATGGCCCGCGATGTCGACTGGCTGGTGGTGATCGCGCCCAGCACGCCGCAGACGCGCGGCATCGTGAGCCGCGGCGTGCTGGAGGCGCTGGGGCCCGAGGGCCGGCTGGTGAACGTGGCGCGCGGCGACCTTGTGGACGAACCGGCGCTGATCGAGGCGCTGTCCTTGGGCGCCATCGCGGGCGCGGCGCTGGACGTCTTCGCGCAGGAGCCGCATGTGCCGGAGGAACTGCTGAAACTGCAGAACGTGGTGCTACTGCCGCACCAGGGCAGCGCGACGCACAAGACGCGGGCGGCCATGGGCGATCTCGTCGTGCGGAACCTGCAGGCCCACCTGCGGGGCGATCCGGTGCCGACGCCGGTGGTCTGAGACCCGCGCCGGGCCATGAACGGCCCGCGCCAGCCGGTGCGGGCCGTCGCCCCTTGCGCTTGGGGCTTTCCGCAATGGCGGCGCTCCTCCAAGCGCCGCCGGTTGCCTGGTCGCGAGGACGTCAGGCGGTTTCCTTCACCCACTCCTCGACCACCTCGAACCCTTCGGGCTTGGGCTGTGCCTCAAGGAGATCGGCGAAGTTGCCCCAGATCTCCTTGACCCGCGGCTTGTTCGCTTCGAGGTCGTCCTTGCTGGAAACCAGTGACACGATGTACCCACTGCCGTCGTCGTTCATGGTGCACAGGAAGTGCTGCATGCCCTGAAGCCCCATGATCTGGTCCTTCACGCGTGCCATGATCGCCTCGGCCTCCTTGCGGCTGCCCGGCTTCATCTTGAACGGTGTGATACGTGCAAACATGGCCTTCTCCTCCCAGCGGGATCGCCGGCTACCAGCGTCCGGCTCCGCCATGATACCACGAGTCGGCCGCTTTCGGAGGCTGCAGGTCGTATCAGGCGGCGCGCGGTGTCCGGCAATGCGCCGGGATCGATCCCGCGGCGATGGGAACGCCCTGGCGCCCGCCGCATGAGCCAGTCCCAGGCCGCGCTGCGACGGGTCGCATCCTTCGGTGTATCGCGCGACGCCCCTGAGAGCGCCGGCACGTGCACCTTGTCTCGACCTCCCCCGCCGTATCGGAGGTGTCCGGGCCATCCGGCAGGCGATTGACGAGCGGAGTGGTTCCGTGGTTAACGAGCTGCGATGGTTCCCGGAACGCCGAGTGCACTCCGGGATGAAATGGGAACACGGTGAGGTATCGCCCGAAAGGCGCCAAGTCCGTGACTGCCCCCGCAACTGTGAGCGGAGAGCGATCCCGAGAACACCACTGGGCCATGAACCGGCCCGGGAAGGTTCGGGAAAGCCGTGACCCGCAAGTCAGGAGACCTGCCATCTCCGGCGCGTTTCGCGCCGCAGTCACTTTGGACCGGGCGGGGTTGTCCGGCAGGAGATGTGCCATGACAGGACGGCGAATATCGCCCGATGACATTGCTGGTCTGCCCGCCCCGCATTTGTGCGGAGGGCACGATGGTAGATGCGCGGATCATCCCGTTAAGACGACACGAAGACGGCCGGGGCTCCGGCCAGGCTGACAAGGCCCGGGGCGAGTGGGTCCTTTTCGCCTGCTCCTCGAGCAACCTCAGCAAGGGCGGCTTCCAACGGCTGGAGGCGATCTGCGCCGCCGCGACGGAGCGGCCGCACATGCTGATCCGGCTCGAGGACATGGGCCAGAGCCTTTTCGAGGCGATGGACGAGATGCGCCGCGGCGGGGCCGGAACGATCCGGCTGCAGCCCATCGGCCTGCCCTTCCCCGAGAGCCTGCTGAGCTGGCTTCCCGGCGTGCTGGCACACTGGAAGAGCCGCCCGGTCAACGCGGGGATCAGCGTGTCTCTCGGCCCCGAACCCTCGCGCGCCGCCAGTGGCCCGGCCGGCATGCTTCGCGAGCTGCTGGACGCGCCTTCGGCGTCACTCGCTGGCGTGCCCCCCGCCCTCGGCAAGCCGGGATGGGACAGCCCGCCGGATTTCGACTTTCACCTGCTGGTCTGTACCGGGCCGCGCTGCCAGATGCGCGACGCGGCAAGCCTGAGCCATGTCCTGAAAGCCGAGTGCGCCGCGGCGGGGATCGCGAAGCGCTGCCTGACCACGACCACCGGCTGCATCTATCCCTGCAACAAGGGCCCTGTCGTCGCGGTCTATCCGCAGGGCGACTGGTTCCGCGTGCCCGATCGCACCGCAGCCCGGCGGCTCGTGCACGAGGTGCTCTGCGCGGGCCGCAACCTGCCAGACCTGCAGTTCCATTCCGCCCGGCGCGCCCGGGCCGATCACTGACCGACGCCGACAAAGGACACCCCGATGAAATCCCTTGCGAGCACGCTTGCCCTTGCGCTGACCCTTGGCCAGCCCACCCCGGCGCAGCAGACCGACCAGCCGATCCGCATCATCACGTCGTTCAGGATCGACGGCATGGACCCCGAGACCGAGGGCTTCTGGTTCCAGGAGTTCGGGGTCGCCGAGTTGCTGATGGAGTTCCGGCGCGACGGCTCGGTCGCGCCGTGGCTGGCCGAAAGCCTCGAGCGGGTGGACGATCTGACCTGGGTCATCACGCTCAACGAGGGCGTGACCTTTCACAATGGCCGGCCGGTGGATGCCGCGGCGGTCAAGCAGCTGATGGACTTCCGGCTGGCCAGCAAGGCCTCGCTCCGGGGCGTGGTTCCGGCGGAAACCACCTTCGAGGTCACGGGCCCGCTGGAGATTACCGTCTCCACGCCCGTGCCGCTGCCGGAGTTCCCGAACGTCCTGGCGCACGAAAGCTACTTCCTGATCTACGATCTCGACGCCGCCCGGGCCGCGGGAGAGGACCAGGAGGCGCTGCAAGATGCCGGCATCTACACCGGCCCCTACGAGGTTACGGATCTGACCGACACCGCCCTGACCGCCACGCGCAACGCGGACTACTGGCGCGGCGCGCCGGCCATGCCCGGTGTCACCGTCAGCTTCGTGACCGATCTCAACGCCCGTGCCCTCGCGGTCCAGAACGGCGAAGGCGACATCGCGCTCTACCCGCAGATCTCGGCCAAACCGGTCTACGACGCCACGCCCAACGTGAACCTTGCCCTGGGGGATCTGTCCACCGGCGGCTACGCCGCCTTCATGAACACCGAAGACGGCGCGTTTTCGGATGTCGCGGTCCGGCGCGCCGTGATGAAGTCCATCGACTACGCCGAGGTGGCCGGGTCGGTGTTCCGCGGCGCGACGGCAGAGGCGGAGGGGCTCTATTCCGGCGCCTTCCCCTGGGCCGTGACGAATTACGAGCACGACCCGGCGGAGGCCGCGCGCCTGCTGGACGAGGCCGGATGGACGCTGGAGGGCGACGTCCGGACCAAGGACGGCGTGCCCCTGACGGTCCGGATGGTGATCTACCCGCAGCAGCCAGACCTCGTGCCGATGTCGAATGCGCTCCAGGCTTACCTGCGCGAGGTCGGCATCGGCTCCGAGATCGTCGTGGTGGACAGCGTCAGCGATGCGATCGCCTCCGGCTCGATCGAATGGGACATGGCGCTGCTCGCCAACGGCTCTGCCACGGTCGGCGCGGTTCAGGGCTTCCTTGCCCGTTACCTCGCCACGGACGGCAACCGGAACTTCGCCGGCTACTCCAACGCCCGCATGGACGAACTGATCGCGGCCCTCGCCACGGAAGTTGAGGGCGCCGCGCGAAACGACATCCTCGCCGAGATCCAGGATATCCTCGTCGAGGACGATCCCTACGTGTTCAACGTGACCATGCTGCGCCCCCGGGCGCTGGTCTCGGATGCTTGGGCATCCTACCGGCCCGGCGTCGCATGGCGGCACATCGGCTGGCAGACCGCGCCCGACGCGGTGAATTGAGGTGATCCGGTCCACCCTACGCCGACTCGCCCAGGCCGGGCTGACCGCGCTTGCGGCCAGCCTGCTGGTCTGGGCCATGCTGCCGCTCGCGCCGGGTGACCCGGCTTACCGGATCCTGAAATCGCAGGCACCGGAACACGAGCCCTACCCCGCCGAAATCGCGGAACTGCGCGCCGACATGGGCCTCGACCGCCCCTTGCCGGTGCAGTACCTGGCCTGGCTCGGGCGCGTGGTGCAGGGCGATCTCGGAACCTCGTGGCGCACCGGTCAGCCGGTCTCGGACGAGATCGCGCGGCGTCTGCCCGCGACCCTCAGCCTGCTGGGCCTCGCGCTGGTCGTCTCGGTCTCGGTCGCGCTGCTGCTTGCCCTGATCTCGGCCGCCTTCCGGGATCGATGGCCCGACAAGATCATCCGCGCCTACGCGCAGATCGGCGCGGCGCTCCCGACGTTTCTCTTCGGCCTTCTGGCACTGCAGTATGTCGTCGTGGGCGCGGGCGTGGGCAAGGTGCTGTCGGGCGGCGCACTTGGCATGGCCCTCCTGCCCGCGCTGATCATCGGCGTCGACCGCGCGGCGGGCTGGACGCAGCTGCTGCGGGCTTCGCTGATCGACGCGATGAACAGCGGGTATGCCCACATGTCCCGGGCCCGCGGCTCGCGGCCGTGGCGCACCCTGCTGATCCACGCGCTGCCCAATGCCGCCCTGCCGTTCCTGACGGCGATCGGCGTCTCCGTCGGAGCGTTGTTGGGCGGCTCGCCGATCATCGAGGACCTCTTCACCTGGCCCGGCCTCGGCAGCTACACGCTGTCCGCACTGGCCGCGCGGGACTTTCCGGTGATCCAGGCCTTCGTGCTGGTCTCGGCATTGCTCTATGTCGCCGCCAGCCTTGCGATCGACCTCGCTGCCATCGCCATCGACCCGCGCCTGCGGGAGGCGCGGGCATGAGCGCCACCTGGTCCCGCCTTGCTGCGGCGCGCGCTCGTCCACCGGCGAGCACGCCGACCCGAGGGCTGCTGCCCCGGCTGTGGTCGCACCCCAGCGGGCGGACCGGACTGATCCTCGGCGGGCTGCTGCTTGCCTTCGCCCTGATCGGCACGGTCTGGACGCCCCACGAGCCGAACTGGCCCGACTACGCCGTGGCGCTGCGGGCGCCGGATACGGAATACCTGCTGGGCACCGACGACACCGGGCGCGACCTGCTGTCCCGGCTGATGGAGGGCGCGCACCGCTCCCTGGGCGCGGCGCTGCTGGTGCTGGGCGGGGTCTTCGCGGTCGGGCTGGTCTACGGAACCGTCTCGGGCCTCGCCGGAGGCTGGGCGGACATCGTGATGATGCGCCTGGCCGACGTGATGATGAGCCTGCCGGGCCTTGTCCTGGCCTTTGCCGTCATCGGCATCCTCGGCCCCGGCTTCCTCAACCTGCTGGTGGCGCTGATCGTCGCGGACTGGGCCTGGTACGCGCGGCTGGCCCGCTCGATGGCGATTGGCAGCCGGAACCGACCCGACGTGATTGCGGCGCGAATGGCCGGGGTGCCGGGCTGGCGGATCGTGTCGAGCCACATCCTGCCGGGCCTCGCGCTGCATCTCGGCGTGGTCGCCTCCCTCGCGCTTGGCAGCACGGTCGGCGCGATATCCGGCCTGTCCTTCCTCGGCCTCGGCGTGCAGCCGCCGCTGGCGGAATGGGGGGCGATGCTGTCAGACGCGCGCCTGTTCTTCTCCGTGGCGCCCTGGCTGCTCTGGGGACCGGCGGTGATGATCTTTCTCTCCGTCCTCTCGGCGAACCTGATCAGCAACGGGCTTCGCGACATCCTGGCCGTGGAGGGACGGCGATGACCCCGATCCTCGACTGCCGGAACCTGACCGTCGCCTACGGGCCCGCCCCCACCGTCTCGGATGTCAGCTTTGCCCTGAAGGCGGGCGAATGCCTCGCCCTCGTGGGCGCATCGGGCTCCGGCAAGTCCACCATCGCGCGGGCGGTGCTTGGGCTGCACGGCCCCTCGACGCGTGTGTCGGGCCGCATCGGCCTGTCGGGCCATGACCTGCGGGCCACCGGAGAAGTCACCCTCTCCGGCCTGCGTGGCCGCCTTGTCGGCTACGTCGCGCAGGATCCCTACGCGGCCTGCGACCCGCTGCGGACCGTCGGCCACCACGTGGGCGAGGCCTGGCGCAGCCGGGGCATGAACCCCGCACCGGGCGAGGTCGTCGAGCGCCTGCGCATGGTCGGGATCGACAACGCGCCTCACTTCGCTTCCAAGGCCCCGCATTGCTGGAGCGGCGGCATGCTGCAGCGCGCCTGCATCGCGGCCGCGAGTGCCCATGCCCCGCCTCTCATGGTTGCCGACGAGCCGACGAGTGCCCTCGACCCCCGCCGAGGTGACGAAATCCTGACGACCCTGCGGGCCGGGCGGCTCTGCCACTCCTCGCTCATCAGCCATCACGTCGATCTCGTGCGCCGCCATGCGGACCGGGTGGCAATCCTGCACGAGGGCCGGCTTGTCGACGACTTTCCGGTCTCGCGGCTCGATGACAGCCATCGCCATGCCGTGACCCGCCGGCTGACCCGGACGGCGACAAGGTGGGTCAGCAAGGAGGCGCGCGCGCCGGGGGAGGTCCTGCTGACAGCGCGCAACGTGACCCGCAGCTACGCCGGAACCGGCCGGACCATCGGGCCCTTCAGCTTCCGCGTGCGGGCTGGCGCCGCCATCGGGCTGAGCGGCTCCTCCGGGTCGGGCAAGTCCACGATCCTGCGCATGATCGCCGGGCTCGATGCGCCCGACGAGGGACAGATCGACCTCGCCCCTGCCCTCCGCCGTCGCGGGGCGATCATGCCGGTCTTCCAGAACCCGGCCGCCAGCCTGAACCCCTTCTGGCCGATCTGGCGCACGATCAGCGAGCCGGCCTCGGCCTCCAAGCGCATCCGAACCGCGGACCGCAAGGCCCTCGCGCGTCGCCTGCTCGGACAGGTCGGGCTGGAACGGGTCGACATCGAAGCCCGCCCCGACGAGGTCTCCCTCGGTCAATGCCAGCGGATCGCCATCGCCCGCGCCATTGCCGCGAACCCGCTGCTTCTGGTCGCCGACGAACCGACGAGCGCGCTCGACACGGTCGCGCGCGCGCAGGTTGCCGATTTGCTCGCCGCCCTGGTGCGCGATGGAATGGCGCTGGCCATCGCCAGCCACGACCCCTGGATCCACGACCGGCTGAACGCCGAGGTTGTGAGCGTCCACTGACGGCACCAGCCTGCGTTGCCGATGCGGAGGCACGATCGTTCAGATGGTTGGTCCGAGACCGGCCGGGAGCCCTTTGCTCGAGGAGCTGCCGCCACCGGCAAAAGTCCTTGCACCATCAGGCGATAGGGCTTTGTTGCGCAAAGGGCGTGAAGCCCGGCCCTCCCCTTTCCCCGGACGCACTTATCCCACGGGCTCCGTGACAGGTATGCCGAGCGCGGTGTCGCCGTTGAGCACGGCGGCGCGGATCTGGAGTTCGGCGACCTGGCGATCGAAATCGCGTGCCATGCCCCGCCCGGCAGCCCATTCGGAGAATCTGTGAGAGGAGGGCTTTGCCCCGGCAGTTTCACGCAATGCATGCACTGACCGGCAGGGCATTTCCGAAGGAAATGTCCCGATAGGTTTTGTCTCGGCGCGGCTTCGGCGGTGGTATCCGCTCCACTTTCGCCAGATGGCGCCGTCCAGGGTATTTCGATGCGCGCAGGGCCTCGTTCCGGGCGATGGCGGCTGCGGTCGAAGGCTTCCAGGGCCTGGCGTTCCTGCACGGCGGGATGACGGCATGGGCGCCAAGGTCGGCGATGGCGTCGTGGCACCTGCGCGTGTCGCAGGCACCGTCGGCGGTGACCGCCCCGATCTCCACGTCGTCAGGGATCTGGCTGAGCAGTTCGGGCAGCATGGGCGCGTCCGCTGCCCGACAGGGCATTGCGCAGCAATGTCCCGAAAGGGATCGGCAGGTTCAGTGGCCCCAGCGAGCCGCGGTATGGAATGGACATGGCCAAGGTCTTCTGGCGCCGGCTCGGCGTGCTGAAATCGGGCACCGCCCAGTCGAGGCCGACGAGACGTAGAAGGCTTTCAGGCAGCGCACGCTCGCCGGATCGGCATGGGCGCGCGCGGTGCTCCGCTACGGCATCACGCTCTCGCGATCCTTCTGTTCCTGCGGGCCCTGCGCCGCTCCGGCGAGCGCGCCGGCCGGCTGGCCGAGCAACTCGAGACCATGGAGAACACCCATGACGCGCTACGACGGATGCTCGAAGCGGCGGCGCGGCCGCGAACTCGCGAGGAACTGGCTGAGAGGCTGCGCAACGGTCGGCTCTGACAATGGCAGCTTCGCGACGTGCCCGCGCTTCGTCGAGCATGGCTTGGAGTTCCAAGCGGGGTCGGGCGAGCAACCATGCCGACTCCCGGAGAGATCGATGATCGCGAAGATGCTGAGCGACCACGCTCTCATGCGAGACCTGGCGCCGACGCGTCGACGTCAGGTCCACCCGCCGAACACTATGCCACAACACTTCCTTTTCTTTCGCAAATTTTACAATGAATTCGGTAACCTAGGAGAATCTACTTCTTGGTTGCCGCCCAATTCTTGATGTCTGCAGGCAGTCTGGAAAGAGGGCGTGCCAGAGTGGCGGCCCCGATGGACAGCGCCTCGTACGGCATTCCGAAGACCACGGATGTCGCCTCGTCCTGGACAAGCGTCTCGGCGCCGGCCTGTCGCATTTCCAGCAATCCGCGCGCGCCGTCATCCCCCATGCCGGTCAATACGATCCCAAGGGCCTGGCAGCCTGCGGCCTGTGCGACCGAGCGGAACAGCACGTCGACCGAGGGGCGGTGGCGAGACACGCATTCCCCGGCCACGATCTCGATGGCGTAGCCGGCCCCGTTTCGCCGGACCAGCATGTGGCGGTTGCCCGGCGCGACCATGACCAAGCCGCGCGCCAGGCGGTCTCCCGACTGGGCTTCGGTGACGCGCGGGCGGCAGAGCCCGTCCAGCCGTTCCGCAAAGGTCCGCGTGAAATGCTCTGGCATGTGCTGGACGATCACGATCGGCGGCAGGTCGGGCGGCAGCGGCGACAACACCTGCACCAGCGCCTCGGTTCCGCCGGTGGAGGCTCCAATGGCGATGATCTCTCCATGCGGCGGGCCCGCATTCGCGCGCGGCGGCAGCGGCGGCAGGATGACATCCGCAGTCAGCTTCGGGCCAGGGCTGAGGGTCTTGGCTGCCGGTTTCGCGCCGCGCCGTGGTCGCGTCGATGCGGCGGCATGGACGGCATCGCTCAGGCGCACCTCGGCCTCGGCCCAGTCCGCCTTTGAGGTGAGCCGGGGTTTGGAAACCACCTCGGCCGCGCCGCTTTCAAGCGCCAGCATCGCGTTTTTCGACCCCTCGGCCGTGAAGGCCGAGCAGACGACCACCGGCATCGGCCGTTGCGCCATGATCCGGCGCAGGAAGGCGAGGCCGCTCATCCCCGGCAGTGCCAGGTCCAGCATCAGCACGTCGGGCAAGGCATTGCGCATGGCGGCGGCGGCCTCGTAGGCGTCGCCGGCCTGGCCCATGACCGTGATCCCGGGGTCGGCCGACAGAAGCCGGGTCAGGGCCGACCGGGCCGAGGCGCTGTCGTCGACGATCATCACCGAGATGGGCGTCGCCGATCTGGGCTGCGGGCTCATGCGTCAACCTCTTGTCTGCGGAAGGCGGCTGGGGCGTGCTGTTTCAGGCGCGGGTCGTCGACGATCATCGATTCCGCGTGGCCCACGAAGAACCAGCCGCCGACCCGAAGGTGGTTCACGACATCCGAGACCACGCGGGCCTGCTGCGCGGCATCAAAATAGATCAGCACGTTGCGCAGAAAAATCGCATCCAGGTTGTGCGCCACCGGGAAAGGCGGGTCGATCAGGTTGAGTTCGGCAAAACGGGCGCGGCGGCGCAGTTCCGGCACGATCCGCACGTCTTCCCCGGCGGATCGACCGCGCCCCATCATTACATAGCGCGACCGCATGTCCGGCGGCACAGGCGCCATCTGCATCGAGGGATAGATCGCGCGAGTCGCCTGTTCCAGAACGGTGCTGGAAATGTCGGTCCCGAGGATCGCCCAGTCGAGCCGGGCATCCGCCAGCGCCGCGTCGGCAAGGACCATCGCGGCGGACCACGCCTCGGCCCCGGTAGAAGAGGCGGCGCTCCACAACCGGAACCGGCAGGCGGCGCCGGGGCGGGTACGGTTCAGCGCCTCCGGGATGACCTTTCGAGCGAGGATATCGAAATGGGCCGGTTCACGGAAGAAGTCGGTCTTGTTGGTCGTGACCTTATCGACAATCAGCTTCCATTCGTCGTTGAGTGCGCCGCCCGAAAAAAGATGCGCGAGATAGTCGTCGAGATCGCGGAACCCACCCTCCAGCAGCCGCCGCTGCAGGCGCGAGGCCAGAAGGTGGTCCTTGTTCGCCGGCATCCTGATCCCGGTTTCGGCGTAGATCAGGTCGCGGAAGCGACCGCGCAGGTCCGGCTGGCTCAGTCGCGACACGGCACGTCATTCGGGGCAGTCCGACGCGGCCGGGCCGCGGCCATGACGGCGGGATCGAAGACCGCGTTCACGTCCAGCAATGCGGTGATCTGGTTGTTCCGCCGCCCGATCCCGTGCAGCACGCGCGGGTCCCAGGCCAGCATCTCGGCCTCGCTCACCGGCGCGATGAGGCCACCGTCGTCGAGCCCCGCTACCTCGATCACACGATCAACGCGAAGCGCGACCCGGTGGTGGGTGCCGGCGCGGTCGAAGCTGAGGAGCAGGATGCGCGTACCCTCATCCTCCGCCCGGCTCGCCTCGCCCAGAAGGCGACGCAGGTCCACCAGGGCCACCGAAGCGCCCCGCACGTCGATCAACCCAAGCAAGTGTTCCGGCGCGTTTGGCAGCCGCACTGGCTGCTGCGGCGACAGGATCTCCTGTACCATTCCAACCTCCACCGCGAAGAGGCTGCCGGCGACGGCGAAGGTCACGACGGTCTCCGCCCGCTCGATCCGGGGTGCTTCCACAGACACTTCCATCCCCTCACCCCGTCAGGCTGCGTTGCGCCTGCCGGAGGGGCGCATGAAATCGGCGTCCAGTTCGTCCTCGCCCCCGCTCATGTCGAAGTCGAAGCCGCCACCGTCGAGCTTGTGCGCGGCCTTCGACACCCTCTTCGCGGGCCGCCGGGCAGCGACAGGAGCAGGTTGCCCCTGCTCGTCCGTGCGGAAGTAGGAGATGGCAGAGCGCAGCGTCTCGGACTGGGCGGACAGTTCTTCGGCGGTTGCGGACATCTGTTCCGAGGCCGACGTATTCTCCTGCGTCACCTTGTCGAGCTGCTGGATCGCCAGGTTGACCTGGGTCGCGCCGGAGGCCAGTTCGCGGCTGGCCGAGCTGATCTGGCTGACCAGTTCCGAGGTCCGCTCGATATCCGGCACCAGGCCATCGAGCATTTTCCCAGCCTGTTCCGCGGCCTGCACCGTGTTGCCGGACAGCGAAGAGATCTCTCCCGCCGCCGTCTGGCTGCGCTCTGCAAGCTTGCGCACCTCCGACGCCACCACGGCGAAGCCGCGCCCGTGTTCGCCGGCCCGCGCGGCCTCGACCGCTGCGTTCAGCGCCAGAAGGTCGGTCTGGCGGGCGATCTCCTGCACCACCATGATACGTTCGGCGATGGTCTTCATCGCCTCGACCGCCTCGGCCACGGCGCGGCCGGAATCTCGGGCGTCGGAGGCGGATTTCCGGGCCATTTCCTCGGTCTGAGTGGCGTTTTCGGCGGTCTGTTTGATGTTGGCGGTCATCTGCTCCACCGAGCTCGACGCCTCTTCGGTCGAGGATGCCTGTTCCGTCGCGCCCTGGCTCAGCTGTTCGGCGGTCGAGGCCATTTCGGACGACCCCGACGCCACCTGGCCGGCTCCCCCCGTGACCTCGCCCACGACGCGGCGCAGGTTGTCGGTCATGTCGTTGAATGCCCTCAGAAGATCCGCAATCTCGTCGTTGGTCGTGATATTGGCGGTTTCGGTCAGATCGCCGGCCGCAACCTTGCTGGCCAAGGCATTCGCGCGATGAAGGCCACGGCTGATCGTCAGGATGATCCAGGCCGCCGCGATGGTCCCGATCGCGAGCATCCCGACGATCATCGCGATGGCGAGCGCGCGGGACGAGCCATAGTTCTCATTCGAGCGTGCGTCGGCCGCGGCAAGGCCTTCCATGTTCAACGCGAGAACTTCTTCAAGCAATGTCTCCATGCGGTCCCACATGACCTGGCCCTCGCGGGAGATCAGGCGATAGGCCTGAAGCTTGTTCCCGTTCTCGGCCATCGCCATTGCCCTGTCGTTCATCTCCGTAAGCGTCGTCAGTTCCTCTTCGAAATTTTCCAGTAGACGCTTACCGTCCTCGGACGCCAGGTCGGTGAATTCGTCGAAAATGTCCTGTCCGATGCCTCGGGTTTGCTCCAGACGCTGCTGGACGAGGGCCTCCTGCTCAGGGTTTTCCGCCAGGATGTATTCCCTGACGTCACGTTGCGCCCGCAACTGATTGGCCGTCAGTTGTTCTGCCAATTGTACGCGTTGCGCGTCCTCTTGGACGATACTGGTCAGATTGCCGCTCATCGTGCCGAGCGAGCGCAGACCCATGACCATCCCGAAGACGGCAACGGCGATCAGGACCGCGAATGCGGATGCGAGCTTGAGTTTCAGTGTAAATCTCATGGCGCTGTCCTCAGGGCTGGAGTGCAGGAAGCTCGAACCCGCTCAGATGGGTCGAAAATATCCCGTCTAGATCGGGAATGATGAAGAAACGGTCGTTCTTGCGGCCGATGGCCTCGACCAGATGACGCGGCCAGCGGGTGCCGACGCTGGGCACATCCTCTAGCGCGGCGCCGGTCACGTCGGTGACCTCGTGCACCTGTTCGGCCAGGATCCCGACGACCGAAGGCGCGCCGTCGAGCATCAGGTCGAGCACCAGGATGCGTGTGTCGGCATTGGGCGGGCGGATCGGCATACGCAGGGGAATGCGTAGGTCGGTTAGCGGCACGACCATGCCGCGCACGTTGATGAGCCCGCTGGCGAAGCCTGGCGCGTTCGGGACGCGGGTGATGGTGCCGGGCTCGATCACCTCGCGCAGGATCGCGGTCGAGATCGCCACCAGCTCCGCCCCGAGGCTGAGCGTGACCATGGTGCGGTTGCGCCGAGCGTGGGACGGCATTCCGGCGGGCGGGCGCCGTTCGGTGGTTGCGGACATCATGCGGCCTCCGTGCTGTCGCGCGTCTGGCCGAAGGCCACCAGTTGCGGCACATCTAGGATCAGCGCGACCGAACCGTCGCCCAGCACCGTCGCGCCGGAAAAAGTCTTAAGCGCGGCATGCAGCGGCGTAAGCTGCTTGATGACGGTCTGGCTGGAGCCGATGATCCGGTCGACGGTCAGCCCGACCCGCAGTTCGCCGGCCGTCACCACGACGACCTTCTGCCAGGGTCCGGCCTGTCCCTCGCAGCCCAGCAGGTCGCGCATTCGCAGAAACGGCACCAGCTGGTCGCGAATGTTGAGGAAGCGGGAGCCCCGGCTACCGTCCGCATGCGCCTCGGGCAGTTCGCTGATGTGTTCGACGGCGGCCAGCGGGATCGTGTAGCGTTCGCCGCCGATCTCGACCAGCAACCCGTCGATGATCGCGAGCGTCAATGGCAGTCGCATGTCTATCTGCGTGCCGTGCCCGGGCTCGCTGTCAACCTCGATGGAGCCGCGCAGCTGTTCGACGGTGCGTTTCACCACGTCCATGCCCACACCGCGGCCCGACAGTTCGGTCACCGTTTCGGCGGTGGAGAAGCCGGGGTGCAGGATCATCGCCCGCAGTTCGGACTCCTCCAGTTCGGCGTCGGGGGCCACCAGCCCGCGCTCCTCGGCCCGGGCGCGGATGCGGCCGAGATCGAGGCCGCGCCCGTCGTCCGACAGGCTGATGACCACCTCGGCCCCGGAATAGCGGGCGCTCAGGCGGATCGTTCCGGCGTCGGGCTTGCCGAGCGCGCGGCGATCCTCGGCTGCCTCGAGGCCGTGATCGGCAGAGTTGCGGATCAGATGCAGCAGCGGATCCGCCAGCAGTTCGATCACCGTCTTGTCGAGTTCTGTATCCTCGCCCTCGATCTCCAGCACGATCTGTTTGCCGAGGCTGTCGTTCAGATCGTGCACGAGGCGTCGGAACCGGCCGGTGATCGTTTCGATGGGTGTCATGCGGATCGACATCGTCGTCTCGCGCATCCCGGTGGCGAGGCGCTGAATCTCTTCGGCAACGCCAACAAGTTGCGGATCGCCTGAACGCAGGGCGAGTTCCGCCAGCCGCGCCTCGGCGATTACCAGTTCGCCGACGCGGTCCATCATCTCGTCCAGCCGTTCGGCCGGGACGCGCATCATCGCGCGGTCGCGTGAGGGTGCAGCGGACGGGCCGGTGACCGTAGCGGGGTCATCGGGCGCCCCGGCTTCGGGCACGCCATCGCGCTGCAAGTCGAGGTCCAGCCCCCCGTCGTTGAAGATGAAGACCTCACGGATCTGGTCCTCCGTCAGGTTGCCGGGCAGGCGCATCCGCCAACCGAGCCATAGCCGGTCGGGCTCGATCGCGGCCAGGTCCGGCAGGCGATCGGTCAGCACCTCGACATCGGTGGCGCCCAGGGTGCGCAGTTCGTCCAGCAGCCCTTGCGGCCGGGCGCCGAGGATCAGGCAGTCGGGCGCCAGATGGAAGGACAGTCGCCAGCCGTCCGATGCGTCGGCCGCGCCATCCCCGACGCTTGAGACCATCGCGCCAAGTTCCGCCAGCAGGGGCGCCCCGGCTTCAGGCCCGCCGCCGTCCAGCAACGCGACGACGTGATCGCGCGCCCTCAGGCACAGGGCGATCAGCGCGGGGGTGACGGGAAAGGCGCCTTCGCGCACAGCCTCGAAGGCGGTTTCGAAATGATGCAGGAACTGCGACAGTTCGACATGGCCGAACATTGCGCCCGAGCCCTTGAGCGTATGCAGATCGCGGAACACGCGGTCTATCAGCGCCTTGTCGTCGGGGCGGCTCTGCATGTCCAGCAGTCCGGCCTCAAGGCTTTCGGCAAGCTGTTGCGCTTCCATCAAGAAAAGTTCGTCGGCGTCCCCCCGGCCGTTCGTCCCCGTCATCGGCCCAGCACCTTCTGCACGACGCCCAGCAGCTTGCGATCGTCGAATGGTTTGGTCATCCAGCCAAGCGCCCCGGCCTCGCGCGCCTTCTGTTTCAGCGTGTCGGCGTTTTCGGTCGACAGGAAGATCACCGGCACCCCGGCACTGCCCGGCATCTTGCGGAAGGCGCGTATGAAGCCGAGTCCGTCGAGGTTCGGCATGTTCTGATCGGTGATCACCGCCGCGGGCATGGACGCACGCACCTGGCTCAACGCGGCCTGGCCGTCGCTCGCCTCGACCGTGTCGTAACCGGCCATCCGCAGGGTCGAGGTGATCATTCTGCGCACCGAGTCGGAATCGTCGACGACAAGCACCCGCCCGCTCATTCTGACACCTCGGCTACGGGGGCCACCGCGACTGGCACCGGTGTTGCCACGGTATCGAGCGCGAGAGATTGCCACAATTCGACCGCAGGGCCGTCCTCCGGCATTTCGACGGTCAGCGTCCGCCCCTGACCCTCGGCCGTGCGGATCGCACAGGCCAGCAGCTGCGCGCCGCAGGCGTCGAGCGTGTCGTCCGGCGACAGCCTGACGACGGACCCGCCATCGGCCAACAGGCACGCCAGGCGATCCCGTGCGTCGGCAATTTCGCTGATCGTCAATGAGGCCATGCGCTCGCTCCTTCCCCTTCGGACAGGGTCGGAGAGTGGAGATAAAGAGTTTCCCGTTGGTAAAACCCGGACCAGATTTTCCGAGGCGCGGTGTAACCTCGTGTTAATGTCCCAGCGCCTATCGTCCACTCGTTACCCGCCGCCGCCTCGGCCGCGGCGTTTTCGGGAACGAGGTGGGACAGCCCGCATGGCGCAACTGGACAGCCCCATCGAAAGCACGACCACCCTGACGTCGCGGCTGGCGGCCGAGGGGCGTGCCGTCGAAACCGTCTTCACTGCCGCGGCCGATGCGCTGTTTGCGGGGCGCGAGGATCTGGTCCGCCTCGTCGCGACGATCCAGGCCTATCGTACTGGCCTGTCGCGGCTTTCCACCGACGAACTGATCGCCAGCAGCACCGCGATGACCGAACAGATCGCCACGGTGGAGGCATCCTTTGCCGAAGAATGCCGCGCCATTGCCACCATGGAACAGGCGCTGCGCGCCACGAAGAGCCCGTTCTCCAGCCTGCGCCAACGGGTCCAGACGTTGCAGGTGTTCACCAGCACCGTGCGCGTGGTGGAGATGGAAGTCGGCTTCGACGAAGGCCACAGCTTCTCGCAGCAGATCAAGGACCAGTCGACCCGGAGCATGGAGGGCCTCGAGGAACTGGGACGACTTGCGCGCAGGATCCGCGAGCAGACGGCCGAGATCTCGGCCCGGCAGACGGCCTTTACGGACACGGGGGGGCGGTCGCTGTCCGCGATGCGCGGACAGCTCGACGCGATGGTAGCCCGGATCGCGCCCGGGGTGAAAAAGGCCCTTGAGGACGGCGCCCGGACGGAGGATGCCGCCCGCCAGGCAAGCGACCGCCTTGGCGGCGCCATCTCCGCGCTGCAGGTTGGCGACAGCTTCCGGCAGCGGATCGAGCATGCGGGCGCCGCGCTGGCCCTTCTTCCCGACGCCACCGAGCATCGGGCGGCCCACGCCTTCCTGCGCCATCTGGTCGCCACGCAAATGACCGCAGCCGCGACGGCATTGCGGCGCGACATCGACCGCGCCGCCGACACCATGGCGACTGTCTCCGCAGGAACGGCGGACCTGGTCGCCTGGTCGGGCGAGCTGCTTGAGTCGTCCGAGATCGCGGAGCTTCTGGGCACCTTGCAGGATGTCTCGGGCGCCGGTCTGGCCCGGCTCTATTCAGCGCAGGCCGAACGTCGGCTGCTGGAGACCCAGCTGCGCACCCTGCGCGACGCTCTGGGCGACATCCAGAAGGTGACCCGCGAACAGCTTGAAGTCGACGGCCTGATGCGGATGGGCAGTTACAACGTGACCCTGCGCAGCCAATCATCGCGTGGCAAGGGCACGACGATGACCTATGTTGCGAAGCAGATTGGCGAATTGACCGACCAGTGCCTTGCTGCGCGGCAGGACGTCATGCGCCATCTGGACGTGGTTCGCCGCACCATCGCAGACAATTTCCACACGAGCGCGGGCCGGGTGTCGGGCCGGCTGGACAGCATCGCTGACGGCATGTCGGGTCTGGGCGACATGCTGCGTCTCTGGCGCGACCTCCATGCCTCGCTGTCTGATCTGCGCACGGCAGGCCCAGAGGCCGTGGCGGAGTTTGACCGCTGCGCAAAACAGATGCGGGCGCAGCTTGCGACCGCGCAACGGCTGGAAGATATGGCAGACCGCCTGCGCATCGACCCGTCCGTGCCCCAGGCCTTTCCCGCGGACGACCCCACAGCGCGAGAGATCGCGGCGCAGATACGCGCGCTTTATTCGGTCCCCGAAGAACGCGAGATCCACGATCGCCTCTGTGCGCCCGGTTCGTCAGGCGCCGCGCTGCCCGCGCGGGCTCCGGCGGAAGGCATCGCAGGGGGGGCACCCGCCGAGCCCGGCGGGGCGCCCGCGGAAGAGGCCGAGTTCGAATGGTTCTGAATCCGGCCTGTGGGGCTCTTTCAGAAGGATATTGCACAGGATGCTGACCCAAGGGGAGATCAAGGCGATCCGCGCCAGTTGGCTGCTGGTCGCAGCCAATCGCGCCGAATTGGGCGAGCGTTTCTACAAGAACCTGTTCCGCGCCGCCCCCGAGGTCCGGCCCATGTTCACCAACGGGCCGCGGGTGCAGGGACGCAAGCTGATGGAGACGCTGGCCATCGTGGTCGACAGCCTCGACGACCTCGCTCCCCTGCTGCCGACGATCCGGCAACTCGGCGCCAGTCACGCCGCGCTCGGCGTTCGGCCGGAGCATTTCGATTTGGTGGGGAGGATCCTCCTGCAGACGCTCGTCGAGGCGGCGGGGGAGGAGATGCCGAATGGCGCTACCGACGCGTGGACGAAGGCCTATCAAGCTGTCGCTTCGGCAATGATCAATGAGGAGATGCCAAAGCCGAACCGGTTCTGATCTCAAGAGAATTGCGCGTCGGGGAGCTTTCGGAGTGCATTTTCCCTCTACTGACGCTCAACTGGAGGCCGTTGGACGGCTCTGATGCGCAAAGCCTATGAGGGATTCACCTCGTGATTCCAATGCGCTAACTTGAAGGGATGATCAGTCCCATACCCCGACCGGCGTTGTTGCGCAACTCTCGGCTGAGGCGTGACTGCCCTTCCCCCCTGACGTTATGCCACGCGGACGATCTCGGCGGTACCGAGGGCGTTGAAGCGGTTCATGAGGGCGATGCGGATGTGGATTTCGGCTGCCTGGCGAGGGGCTCTGGCCATGATCCGCTCGCCGAGGGCTTTCAGGCAGCGCAGACCCGCCTCGATACGGCTGCGGACGTGGTATCCGGTCCAGCGTTTCCAGAACGCCTGCCCGTAGTGTCGGATCGCGCGCAGTGTCTCGTTTCGGGCGCGTACCGCAGGGCAATCGTCTTTCCGCAGGCAGCCTTTTTCCGGATCGGAATGATCGGAGCATCTTCACGCTCGATGATGGCCTTGTGGCAGCGGCGCGTGTCGTAGGCGCCGTCGGCGGTCACGGTGCCGATCTGCTCATCTTTTGGGATCTGACCGAGCAGGCCGGGAAGCACCGGGCTGTCGCCGTCGCGGCTGGGGGTCAATTCCAGGGCGCGGATGTCGGACGTGGCCGGGTCCATGGCCAGATGCACCTTGCGCCATTGGCGCCGGCCCTGTGGCCCGTGTTTTCGGGTCTGCCATTCGCCATCGCTCAAGAACTTGATCCCGGTGCTGTCGATCAGAAGGTTCAACGGACCTGCGACACGGCGATACGGAACCTGAACAGTCTGCTTGTCCGAGTCCCACCGCTCGCCGTCGCGGAGCCACATGCCGTTCAGGTTCATGCCCTTCTTGCTGGGGACTCCCGGTTCGTGATCCGGGTTAGCGATCTGTGAAAGGTCGGCGTATTCGAGGAAAACGACCTCGCGTCGGGAGAGTTAACGTCAGGTCGAGAGATGATTTGGCTCTAGTTGCACGAGATGGGAAATAATCTCCTTGGTGGCGACTATAAATTTAAAAGATATTTTAGCCTCGCGCTGCCAGTGTCGTGTTCGTGCCCGCTCCCCCGGTTGGCGCGCAAGGGTTCCCGGGCGCCGCTCCTCCCGCCCGGGAACCCTGACCGCATCACGTCGTCATCCGCATCTCGTCTAGCCAGTCCGCGTAGTGCTGCATCATCCGCGTCCGCCCCTTCCAGGTCCTCGGCCGAGTTATAGGCCCGCCGGACGTTGTTCTTGTCCTCGTGCGAGAGTTGCTTCTCGATCCACCGCTCGTCCCACCCCTGCTCGTTGAGGTTCGTCGAGGCTGTCTTGTGGAACCCGTGCGGGACGTGCTTGCCCTTTTAGCCGAGCGACTTCATCGCCGCCTCCATGGTGTTCTCCGACATCACCGGCCCGGTGCGGCCCTGGGCAGGGAACATCAGGTCGCCTTTATGCCCGGTGAAGGAGCGGAGGAGCTTGAGCGTCGCGAGGCTCTGCGTCGCCAGCGGGACGATATGCTTGCGCTTCCGCTTCATCCTCCCGGCGGGCACGACCCACAAGCCGTCTTCCCACGAGATTTCGTTCCACGTCCCGAACCTCAGCTCCGAGGAGCGCAGCCATGTCAGAGCGGTGAGCTTGAGGGCACATTGCGTGATGAAGCCGCCCGGGCAGTCCCAGACGGCGCGCATCAAGACTTCCACCTCGTCGCGCTCCGTGACTGCGGGGAAGCCCTGCTTCTTCGGCGCCACGATCGCGCCCTAGAGATCAGCGGCGACATCCCGGTCGCAGTCGCCGGTCGCGATGCCGCAGCGCAAAACACAGCTCGCCGCGCCGCGTACCCTACGGGCGTTCTCATACCGCTGGGCTGCATCCTCTTCGCGCAGGACTGGCGCCTTTCCTGATCCTCCTTACCTCCAGTCGAACTGGCAGGCCTCGCCTGGATCGAAGGTTAGTGGGACATAGGCGGCCGCAGACGCCTCCCGTTCCTCCCTGTTCCACGACGCTGCATATCGCCGAACTGCATCATAACCGCCGTCGTATCCGCGGGCCCGCAGCTCCTCGAAGATCCGGATAAGGGTCAGCCTCTCACGCTTCGCCTTCCGGGCATTTGCCGCCAGCATGTCATCGAGCTCACCCGTCCAGGGGCCGATCTTCGGCAGCGGCTGGATCATGCGCTCGTAGGTCAGTTCGGTCGCCCCGGACCGGATCACCTTGCGCACCGTGTTCCGCGAGACCCGTAGTTCGCGGCAGATCTGCTTGATCGACTTGTTCGGCATTGGCCTCGGACCAATGGCGGCTCAATGCCTCAATCCTGAAAATACGCCCGCCGCATCTTCGCAATCGTCTCCACGACCAACATCCCACACCGTGTTCCCCGATGACTTCGGGGGCATCATCCACGTCAGTGTAA
Source organism: Salipiger mucosus DSM 16094 (assembly GCF_000442255.1). Taxonomy (GTDB): domain Bacteria; phylum Pseudomonadota; class Alphaproteobacteria; order Rhodobacterales; family Rhodobacteraceae; genus Salipiger; species Salipiger mucosus. Next base: position 57,196 of record NZ_KE557279.1, read on the forward strand.
GGGGGGCATTTTGGGACGCCGATCACCCCTCTAAGGGGTCAATTTTGCACGCCTGTTCACAGGAAGGTCTTTCGTAGCTTCTGCTCCAGCGATGTGATCGTGCGGGGGTTGGCCCCCTCGGCGCGGCGCTTCTCCATGAACTCGGAACACAGGTCGAACCAAGACTTCTCGGCGGCTTCCTCCTCCCCATCCTCGACCGCTTCGGGGTCGATGCCCCGCAGGACCATCCTCTTGATCTCGTCGCGCTGTTCGCGCGCGTCGGCCAGCTTGACGAGAGGATGGGGTCCGAGGGTCCGCTTTCTCTACGCACCGTTGAAACGGTAGCTGAGCTTCCACGAGCGAGCGCCGGAAGGGGTGACCTCGATGGAGAGTCCCTCTGAGTCGGCCTTGGAGTAGCGGGTGGATTTCGGTTCCAGTTTGCGGTTGACGGCTTCTGTGAGCATAAGTTTCTGTCTTTCTTTTGAGAATCCCGATTTTGTTGCCCCGACAGCGCCTACCCGGCTCGGGGTAACGCGGGGGTAACAGGTGACCCCGCGACAGGTCGCGACAAAAGGTGACAGTAAGGTGATATTCCCGAAAACAAGGCGCGCGAGCGCGTCTCGTCCTGAACTTTCGGGTTATGTCAGGGGTGGATGGCGGAGACGAAGGGATTCGAACCCTCGAGACCCTTCCGGGCCTACTCCCTTAGCAGGGGAGCGCCTTCGACCACTCGGCCACGCCTCCGTCGACGCGTATAGCCAAGGAAACACGGGGGTTACAAGGCGAAACTGCCCTCATCGTCAAAAATCTCCCTTCCGTCAAAAACCGCTTCAAGAGGCACTGAGAGGCACCAAGTTTGGGCAAGATCTGGTCAATTTCCCTTACAGCGAAAGCGCCCTCGAACGCGTCAAGCGTTTTGTGAGGCCGCGCAGGCCGAACGTGCCCTTGAATCTGCCAAGGTCGTTTCCGGCCGGGTCTGCACGATCCGATCTCCTTTCCAGAAGGAGGTTGGGACATGAAGACCAACAGCAAGGACCCGGGTTCTGCGAGCGCCGAAGAGCTCGCTATGTATTGGAGACTGCCCTCGGCCAGGGCTGCCCGTGAGCTCGCGCGGAAAATCGGCGTCCGCAACGTCGGCGGCCGATACGCGTGGTCTTCCATTTGGGCAGCCGAGGGGCTCGCGCCACCTCCACGATCGCGCTGGGACGAACTGAAGCTGCCACACTGCACGGCGGACGACGTCGCAGGCATCCTCGGGGAGTCGCCGCGCTCCGCCAGGCGACGCGGGTTGGCGAAGCCAGATGCGAGCTTTCCCGACCCTATCCCGCTACGGAAAAAGCCGATGCTCTGGCGAAGGGCACAGCTACGCGCCTGGCAGGCAGGATTGCCTGGGCCTGACTACAAGCGCGCCTCGACGACAGCGATGCTCTCGCCTGAAGCCTCGAAGCCCCGGCAGCGCAAGCCCGCGTGGAAAGTATTCGATCCGTGGGCTGCAGCACGATCTGCGGCCACCGGGAACGATTAGGCTCAGGACCCATTGATTTGGTTGGGCGATCGTGATTCACCGCTCGAAAATGAGCGGTGAACCTGTCTGATCTTTTCTGGTTGAGCGATGCGCAGATGGCGCGTCTTGAGCCTTACTTTCCGAAGTCGCATGGCAAGCCCCGGGTCGATGACCGGCGGGTTCTGAGTGGCATTATCTTCATCAATCGCAACGGCTTGCAGTGGCGCGACGGTGAGGCTCGAACCGCCACCGGTTCGAGGCCGACCCGAACGGGGAGTATGGCGCCCACAAGACACTCTACAACCGCTGGAAACGATGGAGCGATAAAGGCGTCTTCGCCCGGATCATGGCGGGGCTGGCCGCCGAGCGCGGCGAGGAGATGACTGTGATGATCGACGCCACCCATCTGAAGGCCCATCGCACGGCGTCCAGCCTGGGCGTTAAAAAGGGGGGCGTGGACGCCTGATTGGCCGAACCAAGGGCGGTATGAACACGAAGCTGCACGCCATCTGCGACAGATGAGCCATGTCGCGCCATTGGTCCGAGCGACAATGGAGAATGCCGGCCCATCGACCTGTTCCTGACGAAGGGTCCCGTCAGCGACTACATCGGGGCGCGTGCGCTCGTCAGCGGGCTGCCCAACGTCAAGTGGCTTCACGGAGATCGCGGCTACGATGCCGACCGGTTCAGAGAAGCCTTGCAGGACAAGAAGATATGTCCTTGCATCCCGGGCCGGAAGAAACGGAAGACGCCCGTCCGGCCCCCTTTCGTGACATTGCTGCGCAATGCACTGCCGGGCAATGGACAAGCGGCGGTACAAACGCCGTAATCGCATCGAGATCATGTTCGGCAGGCTCCAGGACTGGCGGCGCGTTGCAACGCGGTACGACCGATGCCCGAAGACCTTCTTCTCGGCGATCGCACTCGCCGCAACCGTCATCTTCTGGCTGTGAGCGGGAACGAGTCCTGAGCCCCGGCAATGCTGGCAAGGACTTGTCAATTCCAGGCCGGCATCCAGAAACGTCCTCTATTTCCAGTGATTTAAAGTCCTCAAGCAGGCGGACCACCTTCGACCACTCGGCTACGTCTCCGCTGATCCGTCTTGGGGGCAGACGCGGAGAAACAAGCCGATAATGGGGTCATGTTCGATTCCGCGGATACGGCGCGGGACGCCGTCGCGGAAAGCGCGAGGGCCGCGCCGGGGATGACCGGCGCGGCCCTGCGGGTACAGGCGGACGCCAGCCCAATGGTCGGCGTCCGTCCGCGCCGGGTCAGTCGGCGGCAACCGCCTCCTGGCGCTGCTCGCCGAGCTTGTCGATTCGCAGCTCCATCACGTCGCCGGGCTTCACGAAGCGCTGCGGGTTCATGCCCATGCCCACGCCCGACGGGCGTGCCCGTCGGCGATGATGTCGCCCGGCATCAGCTTCATGAACTTCGACAGGTAGCTGACGATCTCGGCCACGCCGAAGATCATGTCCGAGGTGTCGCTGTCCTGAACGGTCTTGCCGTTGAGATCGAGCGAGAGCTTGAGCGCCTGCGGGTCGCCCACCTCGTCCGCGGTCACGAGGTACGGACCGCAGGGGCCGAAGGTGGGGGCCGACTTGCCCTTGATCCACTGGCCGCCGCGCTCGATCTGGAAGGCGCGCTCGGACATGTCGTTTATGACGCAGTAGCCCGCGACGTAATCGAGGGCGTCGGCCTCGGAGACGTAGAGCGTCTCGCGGCCGATCACCACGCCCAGCTCGACCTCCCAGTCGGTCTTTTCCGAGCCGCGCGGGATGACGACCGGATCGAAGGGACCCGACAGCGCCGAGGTCGCCTTGTTGAAGACGATCGGCTCCTTCGGCGGCTCTGCGCCGGTCTCGGCCGCGTGCTTGGCGTAGTTCAGGCCGATGCAGAAGAAGTTCGGCACCGAGGCGAGGCAGGCGCCGACGCGCTCGTCCGCCGACAGCTCGGGCATGGCCGACAGGTCAAGCGCGCGGATGGCGTCCAGCGCCTCCAGCGACACGCCCTGCCCGGCAAAGTCCGGCACCACGCCGGAGACGTCGCGGATCACGCCGCCGTCATCCAGAACGGCGGGTTTCTCGGCGCCGGGAGCGCCCACTCTGAGAAGCTTCATGTCTGTCCTTTCTGCTTCGTTCCCTCCGGCGCCTCGGCTTCCGCCTTGCGCGCCGCGTTGTCGGCTTCCATCGCCGCGACAATGTCTTCGGCGAGGTTGCCCAGATGCTGGTCCAGCGCCACCTCGACCGCCACGGGGTCGCGGTCGCGCAGGGCCGTCATGATTGCGCTGTGGTGGCTGACCACCCGTTCGCGGTTGCGCCGCATGGTGGCCGACAGGAACCGCGCACGCCAGAGCCGCGCAAGGTAGGAGCGGTGGGTGTCGGCCAGCGCCGCGTTGTGCGCGGCCTCGGCGATCTTGCGGTGGAAGGCCATGTCGATCTCGAAGAGATCGAGCGCATCGGCCGTGTCGTAGGCTTCGGCGATCTGCTGGCTGAGCGAATCGAGTTCGTCGAGATCGGCCTCCGTCGCCTCGTGGCAGGCGATCTGCGCCGAGAGCTTCTCGAGCGCGAGCAGCACAACCACCTGGTCGTGGACTTCCTTGACGGTGGGCTGTGCCACGACCGGGCTGCGCGACGGGCGGAGGACGACCAGGCCCTCCTTGGCGAGGATGCGGATCGCCTCGCGCATGGGGGTCCGGCTCACGCCCAGTTCGGCCGCGTTGTCGCGTTCCTTGATCGTGGTATCCGGGGGCAACTTGCCCCGCAGGATATCGCGCCGAAGCTGGTCGGCGATATGCTCCGGCAAGGTGCTGTCAGACATCCAAAGGCGCTCCGTGTCCAAGACTTGCTTGGAGTTACTAGAGGTCCCCGCTGAGGGGAAGGAGACCTTGGCATGATGTTTTTGGTATACCAAAAATCGTTGATTGTGAAGCCCCGATTACCTTAGCGTCACGATCGGACGGCATGCCAGATGCCGTCCGGCGCCAAGGGAGGGCGCCGGTAACAGACTGCAAGAACGTCTCGGGAGGAGACCACATGTCATTGAAACTCTTTTTGAAAGGTGCCGCGCTCGCCGCGGTGGCCGCCACCCCCGCCCTGTCGCAGGAGGTCACCCTGCGCATCCAGACGCACTATGCGACCGAGCATCCCTCCGGGAAGATGGCGGCCCAGTTCGCCGATGACGTCGAGACCATGTCGGGCGGCGAAATCGACATCGAGATGTTCTACTCGTCCTCGGTCGTCGCCTCGACCGAGACCTTCGACGCGGCCATCAACGGCATCCTCGACTGCGACATGACCTCGGGCGCCTACCAGACCGGCAAGAACGCCGGCTTCCAGTTCGTCGGCGACATCATGGGCGGCTACGAGACTCCCTGGCAGCAGCTTTCGTGGCTCTACTACGGCGACGGCATGGCAGCCGCGCAGGAGCTCTACAACGCGCAGGGCATGCAACTGATCGGCTGGTGGCTCTACGGACAGGAATCGCTGTCGTCCTCGACCCCGATCGCGGGCATGGAGGATCTCGAGGGCTGGAAATTCCGTTCGCCCCCGGGCATGGAAACCGAGATCTTCGAGGAACTCGGCGCATCGCCCATCGTGATGGACTTCACCGAGATCTTCACCGCGCTCGAGACCGGCATCATCGACGGCGCCGACGCCTCGGGTCTCTACAACAACGTGGGCCTGGGCCTCTACGACATCGTGAGCCACGCCACCTACCCCGGCTTCCACTCGCAGCCCTCGGACCACCTGGCGTGCAACCAGGCCGTCTGGGAAGGTCTCAGCGAAAAGCACCAGCGGATCATCGAGACCGCGATGCAGAAGCTGACGCTGCAGGTCGCGCTGTCGATGGAGAAGCGCAATGCCGAGGCCGCGGCACAGCTGCAGGAGCAGGGCGTGACGCTGCATGACTGGTCCGCCGAGGATCGCGCGGCCTTCCGCGAGGCGGCGCAGTCGGCCTGGGACAGCTGGGCGGAGCGTACCCCCGAGGCCGCGTCGCTGGTCGAGAGCCACAAGACCTACATGCGTCAACTCGGCCTGATCTCCGACTGATCGCGGCCGGTCCGCGTTTCGCGACACCACATGCGGCGGCGCCCGAATCGGGCGCCGCCGTTTCCGTTTGGCAGATTCGCACCGCGCGCTTCGGAAGGGGATTCGCCGGGTGCGCTCGCCCCTGAAGAACGCTGCGACGCAGCAATCGTGCCCATGACGCCCCCTGCCCCGCGACCCCGCGCCGCAAGCTACGCCCGATCCGTCCCAAAAGCCTTGAATCAACGGCTTGACAGAATCGAAGCACCACAAAATCGGATTTGGTATACCAAAAAACCGTTGAAAGGACCGCACCGACTGCGCTAGCGTCCCCTTCGATGGTATACCATCTGGCGCATTGAGGGAGCGCCACGGAACCGGGGCGCGTGCCCCCTTCAGGGAGGAAACCTATGAAATTGAAGTCCGTTCTGAAAACCGCCGCCTGCGCCGCTGTCGTCGCAGTGCCGGCCATGGCGCAGGATGTCACCCTGCGCATGCAGACGCACTACGCGACCGAGCACCCCACGGGTCAGGCGCTGGCGCGTTTCATCGACGACGTCCAGACCATGTCCGACGGCAATATCGCCATCGAGATGTTCTATTCGTCCTCTGTCGTCGCAACGACCGAAACCTTTGACGCTGCCATCAACGGCATCGTCGACTGCGACGCCACCGGCGGCGCCTACCAGACCGGCAAGAACCCGGCTTTCCAGTTCGTCGGCGACCTGATGGGCGGCTACGACACGCCGTGGCAGCAGTACAGCTGGCTGTACTACGGCGGCGGCTACGAGGCGGCACAGAAGCTCTACAACGAGCAGAACATGCAGCTGATCGGCTGGTCGATCTACGGCCAGGAATCGCTGTCCTCCTCGACGCCGATCGCCGGCCCCGAGGATCTCGAAGGCTGGAAGTTCCGTTCGCCCCCGGGCATGGAAACCGAGATCTTCGAAGAGCTCGGCGCATCGCCCATCGTGATGGACTTCACTGAGATCTTCACCGCGCTGGAAACCGGCATCATCGACGGCGCCGACGCGTCCGGCCTTGCCAACAACGTGGGCCTCGGCCTTTACGACATCGTGAAGCACGCCACCTACCCGGGCTTCCACTCGATGCCGGCCGACCACCTGGCCTGCAACAAGGACGTCTGGGACGGCCTGACCGAGGCGCAGCGCCGGATCATCGACACCGCCTGGCAGAAGCTGTCCTTCCACATTGCCCTCTACAACGAGAAGGCAAACTCGGAAGCGGCCGCACAGCTGCAGGAGCAGGGCGTGACCCTGCACGCATGGTCCGACGAAGACCGCAAGGCCTTCCGCGAAGCCGCTCAGGTTGCCTGGGAGCGCTGGGGCGACAAGAACGAACAGGCCCGCGCAATCCTCGAGAGCCACAAGGCGTACCTCACGGACCTCGGCCTGCTGGGCAGCGACAGCTGATTCACGGCAGCGTCTGAACGCTGGCCCGAAACTCTGCGGCGGGCCCCCTAGGGGGCTCGCCTTTTTTGAACCAACCAAACCCGAGCATCGCCTTGGCGGGGAGCCCGAGCATGGAAGACACATCTCAATCGCAGTCCGTCTGGCTGGGATCGCTACGCGGTCCGGTCAGGCTGATCGCGATCGCGTTCGCGGTCGTGACGGCACTGCTCTTCATCTACCTCGTGGCCATGAAAATCATGGACCCGGAAAACGCATATGGCATGCACGAGATGATCCGCCCGGCAGGCCGGCCCATCGTGCAACTCATGCTGGCGGCCATCACCGGCACGCTGCTGTTCACCTCGATCTACCTGTCGGACCACATCGGCGCCATCGAGCCCGAACCGCACGGGTTCTTCGACATCCTGTCGCTGGTCACCTCGCGCCTGGCGATGATGGCCATCGCCATCATCGTGCTGGTGATGTTCTACGAAGTGGTCTCGCGCTACGTCTTCGAGGCGCCGACCCTCTGGGCGAACGAATTGTCGCTCTGGATCGCGGCCTTCGTGTTCCTCTTCGCGGGTCAGTACGCGATGCAGCAGCGCAGCCACATCCGCATCTACGTGATCTACGACATCATGCCACGCTGGATGCAGAAGACGGCCGACGTGATCTCGGTCCTGCTGATCGTGGGCTTCTGCGTGACGCTGGTCTGGGGCGGCTACAACGACGCCATGACCCGCTTCCTGCGCATGGAGACCTTCGGCACCGCGTGGGATCCGCCGATCCCCGGCATCGTGAAACCGGCGATCCTGATCATCATCGTCCTTGTGACCATCCAGTCGATCTCGAACCTGATCGCCGACTGGAACAAGGCGCCCGAGCACCATTCGCCCGCAGACGAGATCGACGAGACCGAGATCGAGAACCTGCGCCGAACCCTGGGAGAAGATAAATAATGGATATCGGGACACTCAGCCTGATCCTTCTGCTGGGCATCTTCGCCCTGCTGGCCATCGGGATGCCACTGGGCTTTGCCTCGGCCTTCCTCGCCGCGGTCACGCTCATGCTGAAGTTCGATGCGAGCATCCTCTTCGGCGACTTCGGCCGGGGGCCCTTCTCGGTGCTCGGCCAGGCCGTCTACCGGCAGATGACGAACTACGTGCTCATATCGGTGCCGTTGTTCATCTTCATGGCTGCCTTGCTGGAACGATCCGGCATCGCGAAGGACATGTACACGTCGCTCAACATGTGGCTGTCGCGGACCCGGGGCGGCATCGCCTTCGTGACCTCGATCATGGCCGTCATCATGGCCGCGATGTCCGGCATCATCGGCGGTGAAGTCGTGCTGCTGGGCCTCATCGCGCTGCCGCAGATGCTGCGGCTGGGCTACAACCAGAACCTCGCCATCGGCACGATCTGCGCCTCCGGCTCGCTCGGAACCATGATCCCGCCGTCGATCGTCCTGATCTTCTACGGTCTCGTCACCGAGACCTCGATCAAGGCGCTGTTCACGGCGTCGTTCCTGCCCGGCTTCATGCTGGCGACCTTCTTCATCATCTACATCTTCATCCGGACGCAGATGAACCCCGACGAGGCGCCGCTTCCGCCGGCCAAGGAAGGTGACCCGCAGGGCGGCGAAAAGGGCATGATGTTCCTGGGCTTCCTGTCGCGCTTCGGCATGTGGATCGTCGGCGTCATGATCCTGCGGGCCCTGTTCTTCACCGTCACCGGAGCCAACACGGTGCAGGAAGGCGTCGATCCGATCCTTCTGGGCATGGTGTCGGACATCCCCTGGCTGATCGGCGCCTTCGTGCTTTTCACCGCCATCGTCTTCCTGCTGGTGGGCCGCGAACGCACCGCCAAGGGCTGGGAGATGGGCAAGGGCCTCATCGCCCCCGTCGTGGTGATCGGCGTGGTCCTCGGCTCGATCTACGGCGGCATCACCGGCATCACCGAGGCGGCCGGCATGGGCGCCGTGGCGGTCTTCGTCATCGGCCTGCTCCGCCGCGAGATGACCTTCGACGTGGTCTGGGACAGCCTGATGCGCACGCTGCGCTCGACCGGCACGATCATCTGGGTGACCATCGGTGCCGCGGCACTGGCAGCGGCCTACACCCTGTCGGGTGGCCCGACCTACGTGGCCAACCTGATCGTGGGAGCCGAGATGCCGACAATGGGCGTGATCCTGGTCATGATGGTCATCTTCCTCATCATGGGGATGTTCATGGACTGGATCGGCATCGTGCTGCTCATCATGCCGGTGTTCCTGCCAATCGTGCTGCGGCTTCCGTCGGAAGAGATCGGTTTTCTCGCGTCGATCGACGCACGCTATATCCCGATCTGGTTCGGTGTGGTCTTCTGCATGAACATGCAGGTGAGCTTCCTGTCGCCGCCCTTCGGTCCGGCGGCCTTCTACCTGAAGTCCGTGGCCCCGGCGCACATCTCGCTCACCGACATCTTCCGCGGCTTCCTGCCCTTCATCGGGCTGCAGCTCCTGGCACTGACCGTGCTGCTGTGCTGGCCGCCGATCGTGACGCTCTTCCTCTGAGCGGCACCTGACAAGATCCCGCCGGGGCGCGCCTGTCGCGCCCCGGCGTCGCGCTTGCCGGAGCGCATGCCAATCCGGCCCCTCTTTCCCGCTCGGGCCCGCCCGCCCTGCCGCGGCCCGCCCGAGCCCCGCCACGCCAGACACCGTTTCCGGTAAGCCAGGAGGCTCCCATGAAGACCATTCGCCTGTCCGAGGACGACAACGTCGTCACCGCCGTCGCACCGCTCGAGGTGGGCGACGAAGGCGCGACCCAGCTGATCCCGCGCGGCCACAAGATGGCCGCCGAAGACATCCCCAAGGGCGCCCCGGTGCACAAGTACGCCCAGCTCATCGGCTATGCGGCCGAGGACATCGCCAAGGGCGCGCACGTCCACACGCACAACCTCGAGTTCCGCAACGTCGATGCCGAGTACGAGTTCGGCACCAACCTGCGCCCCGCGCCCGAGCCCGCGACGCGCGATACCTTCATGGGCTACCGCCGCGACACCGGCCGGGTCGGCACGCGCAACTACATCGCGATCCTGACCTCGGTGAACTGCTCGGCCACCGCGGGCCGCATGATCGCGCAGCATTTCACGCCCGAGCGGCTCGAGGCCTATCCCAACGTCGACGGCGTCGTCGCCTTCGTCCACGGCACCGGCTGCGCCATGGGCGGCGACGGCACCGGTTTCGAGTTCCTGCAGCGCGTGCTGTGGGGCTATGCCCGCAACCCCAACGTCGGTGGCGTGCTCATGGCCGGTCTCGGCTGCGAGGGCATGCAGATCGACTGGCTGGTCGAGGCCTACGGCCTGACGCCCGGCCCCCTCTTCCAGACCATGAACATCCAGGACGTCGGCGGCCTCCGCAAGACGGTAGAGGCCGGCATCGCCCAGGTCGAGGCCATGCTTCCCGAGGTCGACAAGGCCCGGCGCGAGGAATGCCCGGTCTCTGACCTGATGGTGGGCCTCGAGTGCGGCGGCTCGGACGCCTGGTCGGGCATCACCGCCAACCCGGCGGTGGGCCACGCCTGCGACCTGCTGGTCGCCCAGGGCGGTACCGGCGTGCTCTCTGAAACCCCCGAGGTCTACGGCGCCGAGCACCTGCTGACCGCGCGCGCGGCCGACCCCGCCACCGGCGAGAAGCTGATCGAGCTCATCCGCTGGTGGGAAGGCTACACCGAGAGGGCCGGCGGCTCGATGGACAACAACCCCTCGCCCGGCAACAAGAAGGGCGGCCTGACCACCATCCTGGAAAAGTCGCTTGGCGCCGTGGCCAAGGGCGGCACCACGCCGCTCATGGGCGTCTACAAGTACGCCGAGCCGGTGACGGCCAAGGGTTTCACCTTCATGGACAGCCCCGGCTACGATCCGGCCAGCGTCACCGGCATGATCGCCTCGGGCTGCAACCTGGTGTGCTTCACCACCGGCCGCGGCTCGGCATTCGGCTCCAAGCCCAGCCCCTGCATGAAAGTGGCCTCCAACGCCCAGCTCTTCGAGAAGCAGACCGAGGACATGGACGTGAACGCGGGCCGCATCCTCACCGAGGGCGCCAGCGTCGAAGAGGTCGGCCGCGAGATCTACGAGATGTGGCTGCGCATGGCGAGCGGCGAGATGACGAAGTCCGAGGCGCAGGGCCTGGGCGACTACGAGTTCGTGCCCTGGCAGGTCGGCGCGGTGATGTGATGCCGACCTGCGACCTCACGTCCGCCGGGCCCCTTCGAGGGGTCCGGCAAGCTCCCTTGCTCGACTTTGCGCACAGCCGCACCGGGGGGCACTCATGAGTGCCCCCCTGCCCCTCTGTGTGGTCGGCGGCGGCTCGATCGGCATGCGCCACATCGAGCTGACGCAGACCTCCGAGCAGACCCGCCTCACCGCCGTCGTCGAGCCCGTTGAGGCCCGCCGCGCCGAGCTGCGCGACATGGGCCTTCCGGTGGTCGCCACGCTCGACGAGGTGCCGGGCGACACCCGCGGCGCCGTGGTCGCGACTCCCACACCCGACCATGCCACCAGCGGCGCCTCGGCGCTCGCACGCGGCATGGCGGTGATTGTCGAGAAACCCGTCGCAGGCACGCTCGACGACGCCCGCACGCTGGTGGCTGCCGCCGACCGCGCAGGCCTGCCGCTCTTCACCGGGCACCACCGCCGCTGCCACCCCTTCTCGCTGCAGGCCCGCGAGGCGCTGGCGCAGATCGGCACACTCGTGGCCGTGCAGGGCTGCTGGTCGCTCCGAAAGCACGACAGCTACTACGAGGCCGAGTGGCGCCGCAAACCCGGTGCCGGCCCGCTGATGACCAACCTCAGCCACGAGATCGACCTGCTGCGCTTTTTCGTAGGCGAGGTCGAGGAGGTCACAGCGCTGCTCTCCTCTGCGGCCCGGGGGCACGAGATCGAGGATACGGCGGCGCTCGCCTTCCGCTTCGACAGCGGCGCACTGGGTTCGTTCCTGATGTCCGATGCCGGCGCTTCGCCCTGGTCCTTCGAGGCCGCAAGCAACGAGAATCCCGCCATCGCCGGCTCGGGGCAGGACTACCTGCGCCTGATCGGCAACGAGGGGGCGCTGGAGTTTCCCTCGCTCACGCGCTGGGGACGCGGCGCACCGGGCGAGATCGAATGGAGCAAACCGCTCGCCCGGACCCCGGGGCCCGAGCTGGCCGCGGTCGACCCGCTGCTCGCGCAGGTCGAACGCTTTGCCGCCGTTGTCGCGGGCGGCAGTGACGACGTGCTCTGCACCGGCGCGGACGGAATCGCCGCGCTCGAGATGACACTGGCCGCCGCCCTCTCCAGGCACCGCGGGCGGCCCATCCGCCGGGGCGAGGTCCCCGGGGACTACAACGGAACCTGAAGGAGGAAACGAGATGAGCCAACCGACAATCGGATTCATCGGAATGGGCCTCATGGGCCGCGCGATGGTCGAATGCCTGCAGGGCGCGGGCTACGCCGTGACCGTGCTGGGCAACCGCGACCGCACCGGCATCGAGGAGGCGCTCTCGCGCGGGGGCTCGGAAGCGGGCAGCGCCCGCGAGCTGGCAGAGAAGAGCGATATCGTTATGCTCTGCGTCGGCACATCGGAGCAGGTGGAAAGCCGGATCTACGGCGACGACGGTGTGCTCGCGGGCACCCGCGAGGGGCAAGTCGTCATCGACTTCGGCACCTCGCTGCCCGCCTCGACGCTCGAGATCGGCGCGGCCCTCGCCGAGAAGGGCGCGACCTACCTCGATGCACCGCTGGGCCGAACGCCCGCGCATGCCAAGGACGGCAAACTCAACATCATGTGCGCCGGCGATGCCGACACCTACGCACAGGTCAAGCCCGTGCTCGAGGTGCTGGGCGAGAACGTCTTCCACCTCGGCAAGCTGGGCAACGGGCACACCATCAAGCTCATCAACAACTTCTTCGCCATGACCACGGCCTGCGCCATGTCCGAGGCCTTTGCCATGGCCGACGCGGCCGAGATCGACCGCGACCAGCTCTACGGCGTCCTCGCGGCCGGTCCGAACCATTCCGGAATGATGGATTTCATCCGCAACTACGCGATGGAGGGCAAGATCGATCTGGCCTTTTCCGTCGCCAACGGCAAGAAGGACGTTGGATACTACCGGCAGATGGCATCGGACTTCGGCGCGACATCGCGCATGTCGGGCTGCGCCGACGAGGCGCTGGCCGAAGCGGTGGGCAACGACTTCGGCGGCCACAACGTGCCGGAAATGGTCGATTATTTCGCGAAACACCTGAAAGGCTGAACCACATGAGACTGCAGGGCAAACGCGCCTTCATCACCGCCGCGGGCCAGGGCATCGGTCGCGCCGTCTCCGAGGCCTACATCCGCGAGGGCGCCACCGTGACGGCGACCGACCTCAAGGCGGATCTGCTCGAGGGTCTCGAGTGCGAGACCTTCGCGCTCGACGTCACCAACAAGTCGGCGCTGCAGAAAGCGGTCGAGACGGCCAAGCCCGACATCCTCGTCAACTGCGCGGGCTTCGTGCACGCGGGCGAGATCGCCGAGGCAACCGACGGCGACTTCGACATGGCCTTCAACCTCAACGTCCGCGCGCAGTTCCACTCGATGCAGGCCGCCCTGCCCGGCATGGTGGAGCGCGGCGGCGGCGCGATCGTCAACGTGGCCTCGGTCGCGGGCTCGATCCTCGCCGCACCCGGCCGTTTCATCTACGGCGCCTCCAAGGCGGCGGTGATCGGCATGACAAAGTCGGTGGCCAAGGACTACGTCCAGCGCGGCGTGCGCGTGAACTGCATCTGCCCCGGCACGGTCGAAAGCCCCTCGCTCAAGCAGCGGCTCGAGGCCACCGGCGACTACGAGGCGGCCTACGCCGCCTTCGTCGCGCGTCAGCCCATGGGCCGGATCGGCCAGCCCGAGGAGATCGCGCATCTCGCCGTCTACCTCGGATCGGACGAGGCCAGCTTCACCACCGGCGTGGCCCACGTGATCGACGGCGGCTGGGCGAACGGCTGATGTCCGTAGCCCCGCGCGAAGACAAGACGGCGCTCGGCCTCGCTTTCATGGCGCTGGCGGTGACGGGCTTCACCTGCATCGACAGCTCGGCCAAGTGGCTGATCGGCGCCGGCCTGCCGGCGCTGCAGGTGGTCTGGTGCCGCTACGCCGGCCACTTCCTGATCGCCCTGCTGGTCCTCGCCCCCGCCGAGGGGGCGGGCGTCTTCCGCTCGGCGAACCCCTGGAAGCAGTTCTTCCGCTCGGCCTTTCTCATGGGCAGCACGATGTTGAACTTCATCGCGCTCAGCTACCTGCCGATCACCGTGACGACGACGATCATGTTCGCGGGCCCCATCGTGGTGACGCTGCTGGCGATCCCGGTGCTGGGAGAACGCGTGGGCATCCACCGCATCGTCGCGGTGCTGGTCGGCTTCGGAGGCGTGCTCGTGGTCATGCAGCCCTGGGGCGCCGAGTTTCATCCGGCCATGCTGCTCTCGCTGGGCGCACTCACCTGCGCGGCCTCCTACTTCATCATGACCCGCCTGCTGGCGGGACGCGAGAGCAACGCCACCTCGCAGCTCTGGGGCGCCGCTGTGCCGACCGTGGCGCTCGCACCCTTCGTGCTGCCCAACTGGGTCATGCCGGACGGCTGGGGCGTGATCGTGATGATGGTCATGATCGGCGTCTTCGGCTCCACGGCACATATCGTGGCGACCACGGCGCACCGGCTGGCCGATGCCTCGATCCTCGCCCCGGTGGTCTACCTGCAGATCTTCACTGCGGCGCTGGCCGGCATCCTGGTCTTCGGCGAGTGGCCAACCGCCTGGACGCTGCTGGGCGGTCTCATCATCATCGCGGCCGGCCTATACATCTGGCACCGCGAACGCCGCCAGGGAACACCGCCAAACCCGCACCCGCCGGTCAGCCGCTGACCCTGCAGCGCGCGCCTATGGCGCGCAAGGGTCGGTTTGCGCTGGGGCCGCGCAGGCCCCGGGGCTCTGCCCCGGACCCCGGGATATTTCGAGGCCAGAAGAAGGGCCTGCGCGGGCTCTTCTTCTGGCCGTCAAATATCCCCGCCGGAGGCACGGGGGCGGAAGGCCTCCGTCACCCCCTGCCGATGTATGGCATCGCCGAGGCCATCACCGTCACGAACTGAACGTTCGCGTCCAGCGGCAGCGAAGCCATGTGCTTGACCGTCGAGGCCACGTGCTTGGCATCCATGACCGGCTCGACCGCGATCTCGCCGTCGGCCTGGGGCACGCCCTGGGTCATCTTCGCGGCCATGTCGGTCAGTGCATTGCCGATGTCGACCTGCCCGCAGGCGATGTCGAAGGCGCGGCCGTCGAGGCTCAGCGAGCGCGTCAGACCCGTCACGGCGTGCTTGGTCGTCGAGTAGGGGGCCGAGCCCCAGCGCGGCACGTGCGCCGAGACGGACCCATTGTTGATGATCCGGCCCCCCTGCGGATCCTGCCGGCGCATCTGGCCGAAGGCCGCGCGGGCGCAGAGGAACATGCCGGTGATGTTGATGTTGCAGATCGTGAGCCAGTCCTCGACCGGAACCTCGTCGATCATTCCCGACTTCACATTGACACCGGCGTTGTTGAAGAGCGCGTCGATGCGCCCCCAGGTGTCGGCCGCCTTGGCGAAGCCGGCCTCGACCGCGGCCTCGTCGGTCACGTCGAACGGAAGCACGAGCGCGTTCTCGTGGCCCTCGGCGGTTTCCTTCAGCGGCTCCTCGCGGCGGCCGACGAGGCCGACATTCCAGCCCTCTTCGAGAAAGGCACGCGCGGTGACACGACCGATGCCGCTGCCGGCGCCGGTGACGATGATGCTCTGGGGCATGAAAATTCCTCCCTAAATCGTGGCGCGGCCCCCGTCACCGGGGGCCGCCTGTCCGTCTGTCAGTGGTTGTCGCGCGGAAGCTGGCGGGCGACCTTCTGGTAGGCCGTCGCGAGTTCGAGACAGCCCCCCTCGGCGAGCTGGCCCACTTCCTTGCGGTAGATTTCCTCCCAGGGCGTCTGGCTGACGATCTCGGGCGGGGTCCAGTCGGCCTTGCGCCGCTCCCACTCCGCGTCGTCGACCAGCGCGTCCATGCTGGAGGTGTTGAGATCCAGCCGCACCGTGTCGCCGGTCTGCAGGTAGGCGAGCCCTCCGCCCACGACCGATTCCGGCGAGGCGTTCAGGATCGAGGGGCTCTCGGAGGTGCCCGACTGGCGCCCGTCGCCCACGGTCGGCAGGTGGTTGATGCCCTGCCGGATCAGCGCGTCCGGCGGCTGCATGTTCACCACCTCGGCCGAGCCGGGGTAGCCCACGCAGCCCACGTTGCGGATGAAGAGCACCGTCTTCTCGTCGATATCGAGCGAGGCGTCGTTGATGCGGTCGTGGTAGTCCTCGGGGCCCTCGAAAACCACGGCGCGGGCCTCGAAGATGCCCTCCTCGCCCGGTGTCGACAGGAAGCGCTGGCGGAAGTCGTCCGAGATCACGCTGGTCTTCATGAGCGCGCTGTCGAAGAGGTTGCCCGAGAGCACCTTGAACCCCGCGTTGCTACGCATCGGCGCGTCGTAGGTCTTGATCACCTCGGTATCGAGGCTCTCGACCCCGGCGAGGTTGATGCCCATGGTCTGGCCCGAGGCAGTCATGACGGTCGGATGCAGGCGGTTCGCCTTCATCAGCTCGCCCATCACGGCCGGCACGCCGCCCGCTCGGAAAAAGCTCTCGCCGAGGTATTCGCCCGCGGGCTGCATGTTCACCAGCAGCGGCACGTCGAAGCCGACGGTTTCCCAGTCCTTGACGTTCAGATCCACGCCCGCGTGGCGCGCGACGGCCTGCAGGTGCGGCGGCGCGTTGGTCGAGCCGCCGATCGCGCCGTTCACGATGATGGCGTTCTCGAAGGCCTCGCGCGTGAGGATGTCAGACGGCTTCAGGTCATCGAGCACCATCTGCACGATGCGCTTGCCGGTCTCGTAGGCCATGGCCATGCGCTCGCGGAAGGGCGCGGGAATGGCCGAGCTTCCGGTCAGCGTCATGCCAAGGGCCTCGGCCATGGCATTCATCGTCGAGGCCGTGCCCATGGTGTTGCAGTGCCCCAGCGAGGGTGCCGAGGAGCAGACGCGCGAGATGAACTCGTCGTAGTCGATCTTGCCTTCGGCCAGCAGGCGCCGGCTTTCCCAGACAATGGTGCCCGAGCCCGCGCGCTTGCCCTTCCACCAGCCGTCGAGCATCGGCCCGCCGTTGAGCGCGATGGCCGGCAGGTCGACCGTGGCCGCGCCCATGAGCATGGCGGGCGTTGTCTTGTCACAGCCGGTGGTCAGCACCACGCCGTCGATCGGGTAGCCGTGCAGCACCTCGACCAGCGACAGGTAGGCCAGGTTCCGGTCGAGCGCCGCGGTCGGCCGCTTGCCGGTTTCCTGGATCGGGTGCACCGGAAATTCCATCGGAATGCCGCCCGCCTCGCGGATGCCGGCCTTGATCCGGTCCATCAGGAACACGTGGATCTTGTTGCAGGGCGCGATGTCCGAGCCGGTGTTGGCGATGCCGATAACCGGCTTCTCCGACTGCAGCTCCTCGCGGGTGAATTCCTGGTTCTGGTAGCGCTCCAGATAGAGCGCGGTCATGCCCGGGTTGTTCGGATTGTCGAACCATTCCTGCGAACGGAACCGCTTGTTGGCACGCGTGTCGGTCACGTTGATCGTCCTCCCTTTCAGGTGCGAGTCATGGGTCGCACTCGATCTTGCTGCAGCTTCACAATTTGGTATACCAAATGCAAGAGCATTCCAACCGGGAGGAGGACGGATGCGATTCACCGCCTTTGCAACCGCGCTCGGCCTCGTGGCCGGCGCCCTGCCCGCCACCGCGCAGAGCATCGAGATCGACGGCACCCGCGTGGCCGAGTGCCTGTCCGGAGAGGCCGCGCAGGCCGAACCGGGCCAGTGCATCACCGAGGCCCACGCCGGCTGTCTCGGGCTGTCGCCGGACGAGGCGCCGCAGGCCGCGACGCTTTGTTTCGTCGAGGCCAAGCAGCAGTGGGGCGCGCTGGTGTCCGAGCGCATGAAGGCCCTGGGCGAGGAGGTCGCGCCCGAGGCGCTGACCCGCCTGCAGATCAATGCGCGCTACGACCTGCTGTCCGACATGCTGCAATGCGAGCGGGTCGAGGCGCTGGCCAAGGCCGGCGAGGCCAGCGCCGAGCAGATCACGCTCGGCCGTGCGCGCTGCGAGGCGACGGCGACCGGGTTCCTGTTCGCGCGTCTCACACGGGCCGGCGGTGACAGCGCAGAGATCGAGACCAGCGACGACAGCGGCGCCGACGAATGAGTCGCGCCGCCTTCTGGCAGGGCTTCCGCGACTGTTCGCCCTTCATCGCGGTGGTCGTGCCCTTCTCGATGCTCTTCGGCGTCGTGGCCCGTGACGCGGGCCTCGACCTTCTGCAGGTCATGGCCATGTCGGTGCTGGTGATCGCGGGCGCCTCGCAGTTCACCGCGCTCGCGCTGCTGCAGGAGCACGCACCGGTCTTCGTGGCGCTGCTGGCCGCGCTGGCCGTGAACCTGCGCATGGCGCTCTATTCCGCCGCTCTGGTGCCGCACCTGGGGCACGCGCCGCTCTGGCAGCGGGCGCTCATGGCCTATCTCATGGTCGATCAGGCCTACGCCGTGGCCAACAAGACCTTCGAGGAGCGCCCCGAGATGAGCCGCGCCGACAAGGTGGCCTACTACTTCGGCGTCATGGTTCTGATCTGCCCCTTCTGGTACGGCTGCACCTTTCTCGGCGCCCTGATCGGCACCGCCATTCCGCCCGAGCTTTCGCTGGATTTCGCCGCCCCCGTCTGCTTCATCGCGCTGACCGCGCCGCTGCTGCGCAGCCTCGCGCATGTCGTGGCGGCGGGCGTCTCGGTGATCTGCGCCGTGCTCTTCGCGGCCTTCCCCGCCGGGCTGGGGCTGATCGCGGCGGCCATCGTGGCCATGCTCGTGGGCGCGCAGGTCGAGCTGTTCCTCAATCGTCGCAGGGAGCGCCTGGCATGATCTCGGATGCGGCCTTCTGGACGCTGACCGCCCTGCTGGGCATCGGCACCTTCCTGATCCGGTTCTCCTTCCTGGGCTTTCTCGGCCGCCGGCAACTGCCCGACTGGGTGCTGCTGCACCTGCGCTACGTCGGCGTGGGCGTGCTGCCGGCCATGGTCACGCCGCTGGTGCTCTGGCCCGCCGCCACCGGGGGCGAGACCGACCCTGCCCGGCTGGTCGCCGCGCTGGCCACCTTCGTGGCAGCGCTGCGCGTCTCGGTCACCATGGCCTTGGTGGCGGGCATGGGCACGCTCTACCTGATGCAATTCCTGCTGTCCTGAGGAGGACCCGATGATCGAAGAACCGCCCCTGCTGACCATCCGCAAGGACTTTCCCCGCCCGACGGCCGCCCAGGTCGACGCCTTCCGCGGCGTGCCCACGGGCTTCGTCTGCGACGCGATGGACGGCACCGGGGCGCTCTCGCTCTCGATCCGTCCCATCGGCGACGGGCGCGACATCGACTGCACCGCCTGCGGCCCGGCGATCTGCGCCGACAACGGACCGGCCGACCTGCTGGCGACGCTCGCCGCGCTGCACCACGTGCAGGAGGGCGACATCCTCGTCGCCGGCGCCGACGCCCACCAGGGCTGCGCCGCGGCGGGTGACCGGGTCATGGGGATGCTGCGCAATCGCGGCGGCGCGGGCTTCGTCACCGACGGGCCGATGCGCGACTACGCGGGCATCGTCTCGGTCGGCGTGCCCGCGTGGTGCACCGGGCTCACGCCCGCCTCGCCCTTCGCCAAGGGGCCGGGCACGGTGGGCCGCTCGGTGCTGATCGGCGGTCGCGAGGTGCGCTCGGGCGACATGATCGTCGCCGACCGCGACGGCGTGGTCGTGGTGCCCTTCGAGCGTATCGACGAGGTGATCGACCGTCTCGCCCGCGTGCGCGAACTCGAGGAGGCGCTGGACGCCGACGTCGAGAAGGGCTTTTGCGAGCCGCTCGATTTTGCCGAGATGATCGCCGACAAGCGCGCCGTCTTCGTCGACTGACGGACGGCTGCCCCCGGCCCAGCCTTGCCCCGCATCGGGGCGCCGGGGTCCGGGGCGCCACGCCCTCCCCCCATGAGCGAGTCCGGGGGGAGGGTCAGGGAGGGGCCGCGCGTCTCCTCCGCGCACGGCCCGCGCCGCTCCGTTGAGGGCGGGCGGCGGTCCGGGTCAGGCTCTCAGGCGAAGGCGCTCCGCGCGCCACCCGAGGCCTGGGTCTTGAAGATCGACGAGGAATCCGGCGCCGGCGGCACGGGCATCCGCACCGGGACGTTTTCCAGCAGCGGCTCGTTGCAGGGCTCGCCGATGATCTGGCGCGACTTCAGGTCCTCCCAGAACTTCCGCTGCCCCAGCGCGTGGTAATAGCTGCCCGCGCCGAGGATCGGCCAGGCGTCGGCCCGCGCGATCTCGTAGAAGAGGATCAGCCGCGCCCGGTCGCTGACGTTGGGCGCCGAGCCGTGCAGCGTGCGGGCGTGGTGCACCGTCATGCTGCCCGCCTTGCCGGTCAGGGTCACCGCCTTGTCGTGGTGGAAGTCCGGATCGTCAGGGTCGACCGCCCCGCAGAAGACGCCGTTGTTGTGGTGGCTCAGAATCGGCCCCTTGTGCGAGCCGGGGATCACCTTGAGCGGGCCGCGCTCCTCGGTCACGTCTTCGAGCATCAGGCCGAAGGCCAGAACGTTGTCGTTGGTATGCGGGTAGAAGGCCCAGTCCTGGTGCCATTCCACCGCCGCGCCGCCGCCCGGCGCCTTGGTGTTCAGCTTGGCGGTCAGCAGCGTGGCGCTGTCGCCCAGCAGATCGCGCAGCACCTCGGTCACGCCCGAGTTCTTGAGGATCTGGTCGTAGTAGGGATCCACCTTGTGCGGCAGCTTGATCCGGGTGAGCCGCGGCGTCTCGCGCGAGTGGCCCTTGTCGAGATCGTAGACGTCGGTGTTCTCGGTCACGTCCCGCGACTGGTCGATCAGGTCGTAGGTGATCTCCTGCAGCTTCATCAGCTCGTCTGACGTCAGCACGTCCTCGACCATCAGGTAGCCGTTGTCGTCGTAAAAGCCCTTCTGCTCCGGGGTCAGCATCGCGTCTCCTCCCTCTTGCGACTCGATGGTATCGATACCATCGCTTGCTTGGTATCGATACCACCGGTATTCAACCCCGGTCAAGCGCGGAAAGGGGACGTCGTGGGCGAAACGCGGAAATGGGTGACGATGGGCGACGTGGCCGCCCGCGCCGGCGTGGGCAAGATCACCGTCAGCCGCGCCCTGCGCACGCCCTCCAAGGTCAGCCCGGCGACGCTGGAAAAGGTCCGGGCGGCGGTGGCCGAGCTGGGCTACGTGCTGGACGAGACCGCGGGCGCCCTCAGCTCGCAGCGCTCGCGCATCGTGGGCGCGCTGGTCTCGACGCTCGAGGATTCGGTCTTCGCCTCGACCGTGCGGGGCCTGACCGAGGGGCTCTCCGAAGGCGGGCTGCAACTGCTGCTGAGCGCCACGCAGTACGACCCCGAGACCGAGGCCGCGCTGATCCCCACGATCCTTGGCCGCCGCCCGGAGGCGCTGGTTCTGACCAGCGCCGACCACACGCCGGCGGCGCGCGACATGCTGAACCGCGCGGGCATCCCGGTGCTGGAACTCTGGGAACTGCCGGATCACCCGGTGCACACCGCCGTGGGCTTTTCCAACCGCGCGGCGGGCGCCGCGATCACCCGCCACCTGGTCGAGACCGGGCGGCGCAACATCGTCTTTCTCAAGGTTGACCGCACGCACGACGCCCGCGGCGCCCTGCGCATGGCGGGTTTCCTCAACGAAAGCGCGGGCCTGCCCGGATCCCAGACGCACCACGTGCCCGAGGCCCCGGGCGCCACCGCCCCGGACTACGGCGCGCAGGGGCTGCGCGAGATCCTCGAGCGCCTGCCCGAGACGGACGCGGTGATCTGCACCAGCGACATCATCGCCTCGGGCGTTCTCTGCGAGGCACAGCGGATGGGGCTGGAGGTGCCGGGACGGCTGGCCATCGCCGGCTTCGGCGATTTCGATATTTCGGGCGACTCCGGGCTCGCCCTGACCACGCTGAAGATCGACGGCTACGCCATCGGGCGGCGGGCCGCCGAGCTGATCCTCGCCCCGGGCGCGATGGAGCCCCTGCGCATCGACATGGGCTTCACCCTGGTGCGCCGCGCCACCACCTGAGGCGGCGCGGCGCAAATCTATTCGAAGCGAATTGCAAATTCCTTGCCAAGGAATTTGGCGCCGGGCCTCAGCCGGTCTTCTTCGCCTCTTGTTCCATGTCGATGCCCGACAGCCGCGCCATGTGGTCGCCGATCATGGGCACGTAGTCGTCGCCGCAGCCGATGGCCTCGACATGGGCGAAGTACTGCCGCGTCGCCGAGGCGATCAGGCTCAGCGCACCAGCGTCCGCCGCCATGGCGTTGGCATAGCGCACGTCCTTCGAGGCATTGGCAACCGAGAACTTGTGCGCATCGCGGTTGCGGTCGACGGTGTAGCTCATGAAGGTGTCGAAGAAGCCGTTGCCCAGCCGCGACGAGCCGATCACCTGCCGCACCGTTTCCGGCGGCAGGCCGACCTTGGCGGCCAGCACGGTCGCCTCGCCGTAGAGCGCGGCGTAGCTCATCGAGATCAGGTTCATGATGAGCTTCATCTTGTGACCCGCGCCGGTCGGACCCACGCGGTTGATGTTGCCCGCCCAGCACTCGATCACGGGCTTCACCTTGTCGAAGGCCGCGTCAGAAGCGCCGACCATGGCGTCCAGCGTGCCTTCCTCGGCCTCCTTCGGCGTCCGGCCCAGCGGAGCATCGACGATCTCGCCGCCCTTCTCGGCCAGTTCCTCGGCCAGCTTCATGGTCGAGACCGGATCGGCCGTCGAGGCATCCACCACGATCAGCCCCGGACGGGCCCCTGCGAGGATGCCGTCCGCGCCATGGTAGGTGTCCTCGATCTGCTTCGAGTTGCCCAGGCACAGGTGGATGATGTCGCACTGCTCGGCCATCTCGCGCGGGGTCGCGACCTCCTGCGCCCCCTGCCCCACGAGGTCCTCGACGGGCGTGCGATTGCGGTTGCCCTTGACCCGGAGCGCATAGCCGCCCTTCAGGATATTCGTCGCCATGCCGTGGCCCATCAGGCCCACGCCGATGAATCCGATCACCGGTTTGTCGCTCATCTCGTTTCCTCCCTCAGAGACTTGCCGTGATGCCGCCGTCGACGAACAGGGTCTGCCCGTTCACGAAATTCGACGCCGGCGCGCTCAGAAAGACGCAGGCGCCGACCAGTTCCTCGACCTCGCCCCAGCGGCCCGCGGGGGTGCGCTTTTCCAGCCAGGAGGTGAACTCGGGGTCGGCGACCAGCGCCTCGTTCAGCGGTGTCTTGAAATAGCCGGGCGCAATGGCGTTGCAGTTGAGCCCCGTGCGCGCCCAGTCCGTCGTCATGCCCTTGGTCAGGTTGGCGATGGCGCCCTTGGTGGCCGTGTAGGGCGCGATGCCCGGCCGGGCGAGCGAGGTCTGCACGCTGGCGATGTTGATGATGCGGCCCGCGCCGCGCCCGATCATGTGCCGTGCGCAGGCCTGCCCGACGTGGAAGGCCGAGTAGACGTTGGTCTTCATCAGCCGGTCGAAGGCCTCGGGCGGGAAATCCTCGAGCGGCGCGCGGTGCTGCATGCCGGCATTGTTCACCAGGATGTCGATTGCGCCCTCGTCTGCCTCGTAGGCGTCCACGGCGGCGCGCACGCCCTCGTGGTCGGTCACGTCGAAGGGCAGCTCGTCCACCGTCAGCCCCTCGTCGCGCAGGGCCTGCGCGGCCTCGGCCAGCCGTTCGGCGTTGCGCGCGTTCAGCACGATGCGCGCGCCGGCCTGCCCCAGACCGCGTGCCAAGGCCAGTCCGATTCCCATCGAGGAACCGGTGACGAGCGCGCGGCGCCCGTTCAGATCGAAGAGTGCCATGTATCCTCCCTGTCTGCCCCGTGCGGGCCCTGGCGGCCCATTGACATTCCGGGGCTGGATCGTTTCGATGAAAATGGTATACCAAAACAGCGGCGATGCAAGCGGGAGACCTGCTGCCGCGCCTGGGAGGGACGACTCATGACCGCAGCGAACGCCGGGCCGCCGCGCCGCGGAAAGGATGTGACGTGCTGACGTTTGCCGTGGCGGTGATCCTTCTGATCATCACGCCCGGTCCGGGCGTGCTGTCCATCGCGGGCGTGGGCGCAGCCTATGGCTGGCGCGACGGGCTGCGCTATGGCGCGGGTCTTTTCGTCGGGTCGAACCTGGTCGTGGCCGCGGTCATCACCGGGCTGGCCGCGGTGGTCCTGTCGGCCCCCACCGTCCGCGTGGTCCTCATGGTCGCCTCGGTCGCCTACCTTCTCTACCTCGCATCCCGCGTCGCCTTCGCCGGAAGCCGGATCGCCTTCATCGAGGCCAAGTCCGCACCTGGCATCCGGGCCGGCATCCTCTTGCAGGCGATCAATCCCAAGGCCTACGCAGTGAACACCTCGCTGTTCACGGGCTTCGGCTTCGCTCCGGGCGATCTCGTCTTCGAGACGGTCACCAAGGTCATCATCCTCAACGTCATCTGGCTGCCGATCCACCTGGGCTGGCTCTGGGCCGGGGTGACGCTGCACCGCCTCAACCTCAGCTATCGCACCCAGCGCATGATCAACTACGGCATGGCCGCGGCCATGGTCGCGGTGGTGGTGCTCGCGCTGCTGTCGACGGCGATGGAGGCGCAATGAGGATCACCGGGATCGAGACCCTTCGAATTGCCGAGCGCGCCAACCTGCTGTGGCTTCTGGTGCACACCGACGAGGGCGTGACCGGGCTGGGCGAGACCTTCTACGGCGCCCGCGCGGTCGAGGCCCATGTCCACGAAACCCTTGCGCCCCTGATGATCGGGCAGGACCCGTCGCGGATCGAACATCTCGCGCAGCGGGCCGAAGGCTATCTCGGCTGGCGTTCGACCGGTGCCGAAACGCGGGGCAATTCCGCCTTCGACATCGCGCTGCACGACCTTCGGGGCGAAGGCCATGGGCCGAGCCCGTCCGCGCAGCTTCTGGGCGGGTTCACCCGCGACAGCATCCGCACCTACAACACCTGCGCCGGCCTCGACTACATGAAGGAGGACGCGGGCCAGCAGACCGGCAACTACGGGCTTGGCTCGGGCGGCCCCTTCGACGATCTCAACGGCTTCCTGCACCACGCCGACGAGCTGGCCGAGAGCCTGCTCGACGAGGGCATCACGGCGATGAAGATCTGGCCCTTCGACATGGCAGCCGAGGCCAACGAGGGCCAGCACATCAGCGCGGCCGAGCTGAAGACCGCGCTCGAACCCTTCGAGAAGATCCGCCGCGCGGTGGGCGACCGCATCGATATCATGGTCGAGTTCCACTCGATGTGGCAACTCACCCCGGCCAAGCGCATCGCTCGGGCGCTCGCGCCCTACGGCACCTACTGGCATGAGGACCCGATCCGCATGGACAGCCTCGAGCTGCTGCGCGACTACGCCTCCGCCTCACCCGCGCCGGTCTGCGCCTCGGAGACGCTGGGCGGCCTCGGCGCCTTCCGCGACCTGATGGCGACCGGCGCCGCGGGCATCGTCATGCTGGACCTGTCCTGGTGCGGCGGCATCACCGCCGCGCGCAAGGCCGCGACGCTGGCGGAGGCGCACAAGCTGCCCATCGCCCCGCACGACTGCACCGGTCCGGTGGTGCTGGCCGCCTCGACGCACCTCAGCCTCGCCATGCCCAACGCGCTGGTGCAGGAAAGCGTGCGCGCCTACCTGCGCAGCTGGTACGGCGACATCGTCACGCAACTGCCCACCGTTTCGGACGGCCGGATCACCGTGCCGCCCGGCCCCGGTCTCGGGATGGACCTGCATCCCGATCTCGACCGCCGCTTCACGACACACCGCAAGATCACGAGGGAAGAAGACCTATGAAATACACCGGCTGCTGGCCCGTCGTCCCGACGCCGTTCCACGATGATGGCACGCTCGACCTCGAGGGCATGAAGCGCGTGCTCGACTGCACCATCGACATGGGCGTCGACGGCATCTGCATCCTCGCCAACTTCTCCGAGCAGTTCCTGATCTCGGACGAGGAACGCGCGACCCTGACGAAGCTCTGCGTCGAGCATGTCGCCGGCCGCGTGCCGGTGATCGTCACCATCTCGGCTTACGCGACGCCCATCGTCGTGGAACGCGCACAGTTCGCCAAGGACCTCGGCGCCGACATCGTCATGATGATGCCGCCCTACCATGGCGCCCTGATGAAGGGCACGGCCGAGCAGACCTTCGAGCAGTTCCGCCAGGTGGGCGAGGTCGGCATCCCGATCATGCTGCAGGACGCCCCGCTCTCGGGTGTCGACCTGCCGGTGCCGCTGCTGGTCAAGATGGCGCGCGAGATCGAGATGCTGAAGCTCTTCAAGATCGAGTGCCCGCAGGCGGCCGCCAAGCTGCGCACGCTCATCGCCGACGGCGGCAACGCCATCGAGGCGCCCTTCGACGGCGAGGAGGCGATCACCCTGCTGGCCGACCTCGACGCCGGCGCCACCGGCTGCATGACCTCGGCCATGATCCCCGACCAGATCCGGCCCATCGTGGTGGACTTTCTCGCCGGCGAGCGCAAGAAAGCCATCGACGGGTATGCCCGCGTGCTGCCCGCCATCAACCACGAAAACCGCCAGTGCGGCTTCCGCTCGGCCAAGCACGCGATGCAGGTCGGCGGCGTCATCAAGTCGGCCTTCTGCCGTCACCCGATCGCGCCGCTGCACCCCGACACCGCCTCGATGCTGATCGAGCTGATCGAACCGCTGGACCCGCTGGTGCTCAACTGGGGCAAGTGATGGACGCATTGAAAGACCTGGCGGAGGCCCTCGGGCCCCGCTTCACCACCTCGGAAAGCGCGCGGGCCCAGAATGCCCGCAACGAGGCGCATTTCCCGGACGCCATGCCCGACGCCGTGGTCTGGCCCGAGACGACCGAGGACGTCGCGCTCACGGTCAGGACCTGCGCCGCGGCCGGCATCCCGATCACGCCGCTGGGCGTGGGATCGTCGCTCGAGGGCCAGCACCTCGCGGTGAAGGGCGGCGTCAGCCTCGACTTCTCGCGCATGAACAAGGTGCGCGCGGTCAACGCCGAGGACCTGAACGCGGTGGTGCAGCCCGGCGTGACGCGCACCCAGCTCAACGACGAGTTGCGCGCGACGGGCCTCTTCTTTCCCATCGACCCCGGCGCCGACGCCTCGCTCGGCGGCATGGCCGCGACCCGCGCCTCGGGCACCATGGCGGTGCGCTACGGCACCATGCGCGAGAACATCCTCGCGCTCGAGGCGGTCATGGCGGACGGCACGGTGATCCGCACCGGCACGCAGGCGCGCAAGTCCTCGTCGGGCTACGACCTCACGCACCTGCTGATCGGCTCCGAGGGCACCCTCGGCATCATCACCGAGCTCACGGTCAAGCTGCAGGGCCAGCCCGAGGCCACCGCCGCCGCGACCTGCCGCTTCGACAGCGTCGAGGATGCGGTGAACTGCGTGATCCTGACCATCCAGTGCGGGCTGCCAATGGCCCGGATCGAGCTGGTGGACGAGATGATGGTGCACGGCTTCAACGAGATGGCCGAGGCCGGCCTGCCGGAAAAGCCGCACCTCTTCCTCGAGTTCCAGGGCACACCCACCGGCGTCACCGAGCAGGCCGCCATGTTCCGCGAGATCGCCGAGGATTTCGGCGTGCAGGACTGGAAGGAGGCCACCGCCACCGAGGACCGCACCGCGTTGTGGAAGCTACGCCACGGCGCTCATTACGCCACCGCGGCGATCCGGCCCGGCCCGCAGTTCCGCACGCTGGCCACCGACGTCTGCGTGCCGATCTCCAAGCTGGCGGAGGCGGTCACCACGGCACAGGACATGGCCCGCAAGATGGGCGTGATCTGCACCATCGTCGGCCACGTGGGCGACGGCAACTTCCACTGCGGCGTGCGCTTCGACCCGGATGACCCGAATGAGGTGCAGACGACGCAGGACTTCGCTGGAAAACTGGCCGAGTTGGCGCTAACGCTCGGCGGCACGGTGACCGGCGAACACGGTATCGGCCTGGGCAAGCAGAAGTACATGTCCGCCGAGCACGGTCCGGCGCTGGCCTACATGCGGGCGGTCAAGGCCGCCTTCGACCCGCAGGGCATTCTCAATCCGGGCAAGCTGCTGCCGCCCGGCAACTGACATCAACAGGAGGCGCAGATGCTCCCCCGCTCCAATCCCCATCCCGACGGCATCTTCGTCGGTCGCGTCTGGCGTCCCGGTCTGGGGCCCGCGCTGGTCACGCTGCGCGGCGAGACGCTGCTCGACATCACCGACCCGGCGCATCCCACCATGCGCGACCTGCTGGAACTCGACGATCCGGCCTCCACGGTGCGCAGCGCGACCGGCGAGGAGATCGGCACGCTCGCGGACCTCGTGGCAGGCTCGACCGAGGGCGCGCCCGAAGACAGCCTCCGCCTGCTGCCACCCTGCGACCTGCAGGCGGTCAAGGCCAGCGGCGTGACTTTCGCCGCCTCGATGGTCGAACGCGTGATCGAGGAACAGGCCGCCGGCGACCCCGACGCCGCCGAGGCGATCCGCGCGCGCGTCAAGTCGGTCATCGGCGACTCGCTTTCCGGCATCGAGCCCGGCTCGGACAAGGCCATGGAGGTCAAGCGCGTGCTGCAGGCCGAGGGCATGTGGTCGCAATACCTCGAGGTGGGCATCGGCCCCGACGCCGAGGTCTTCACCAAGTCGCAGCCCATGGCTTCGGTCGGCTGGGGCGCTTCGGTGGGCCTGCACCCCGTCTCGAAGTGGAACAACCCCGAGCCCGAGATCGTGCTCGCGGTCAACTCCAGGGGCAAGATCCTTGGGGCCACGCTCGGCAACGACGTGAACCTGCGCGACGTCGAGGGCCGCTCGGCCCTGCTGCTGGGCAAGGCCAAGGACAACAACGCCTCCTGCTCCATCGGCCCCTTCCTGCGGCTCTTCGACGAGGCCTACGCGCTCGACGACGTGCGGCAGGCCGAGCTCACGATGACCGTCACCGGCGAGGACGGCTTCACGCTGAACGGCTCCTCCTCGATGAGCCAGATCAGCCGCGACCCCGCGGACCTCGTGACCCAGTCCATCGGGCGGCACCACCAGTATCCCGACGGGTTCATGCTGTTCCTCGGCACGCTCTTCGCGCCGACCGAGGACCGCAACGCGCCGGGCCAGGGCTTCACCCACCACATGGGCGACGTCGTGAGCATCGCAGAGCCCGCCCTGGGCGAGCTGGTGAACACCGTCCGGCTGTCGACCGAGGCGCCCGAATGGACCTTCGGCACGGCTGCGCTGATGCGCAACCTCGCCGGGAGGGGCCTGCTGTGACGACCTTCCTCGCGCTCGGCGAATGCATGGTGGAGCTTTCGGAGGCCGGCGACGGCCTCTACCGCCGTGGCTTCGCCGGCGACACCTTCAACACCGCGTGGTACGCCCGCCGCCTGCTGCCGGAGACCTGGACGGTCAGCTACGGCAGCTGCGCGGGCGAGGATGCCGTCAGCGACGAGATGCTGGCCTTCATGGAGCGTGAGGGCATCGACACCTCGACCATGCGCCGCCTGCCGGACCGCACCGTGGGCCTCTACATGATCTCGCTGAAGGAGGGCGAACGCAGCTTCTCCTACTGGCGCAGCCAATCGGCGGCGCGGATGCTGGCCGAGGACCTGACCTGGCTCGACGGCATTCTCAAGGGCCGCGAGATGATCCATTTCTCGGCGATCACGCTGGCGATCCTGCCGCAGAAATCGCGGGAATACTTCTGCGGCGCCCTCGCCCGCGCCCGGGCGCGAGGCGCCATCGTGGCCTTCGACACCAACCTGCGTCCGCGCCTCTGGGACAGCCCGCAGGCCATGCGCGACGGGCTCGAAATGGGCGCGCGCACCTCGGACATCGTGCTGCCCAGCTTCGACGAGGAGACCGATCTCTTCGGCGATGCGAAGCCCGAGGACACGGTCGAGCGCTACCGCGCGCTCGGCGCCGATCTCGTCGCGGTCAAGCAGGGCGGCGGCGACCTCGTGCTCTGGCAACGCGAAACCGGCCACGGGCGCGTGCCGCCCGAACACGTGCCCCAGGTGGTCGACACCACCGCCGCAGGCGACAGCTTCGGCGCGGGCCTGCTCGCGGGCCTCGCGCGCGGCGAAGCCCCGATAGACGCGGCACGAGGCGCCATGCGGCTGGCCGCAAGGGTCATCCAATCGCGCGGCGCGCTGGTGCCGGAGATTTTCAAGGACCACGGAGGAGCGTCATGAACATTCTCATCATCGGCGGCGGCGGTGTCGTCGGACAGAAACTGGCGAAGAAGCTGCTGGAGCGCGGCCAGCTCGACGGCAAACCGATCGACAAGCTGACACTGGCCGACATCTCGGACCCCGCCCCGGTCGAGGGCGCCGAGACGACGACCTGCGACATCTCGGATGCCGCCTCGGTCGCCAAGGCCATCACGCCGGAAACCGACGTGATCTACCTGCTCGCGGCCATCGTCTCGGCCCACGCGGAAGAGGACTTCGACGCCGGCTACCGCATCAACCTCATGGGCACATGGAACGTGCTCGAGCGTGCGCGCGAGCTCGGGACCTGCCCCAAGCTGGTCTTCACCTCCTCGATCGCCGTCTTCGGCGGCGAGGCGCCGGACCCGCTGGGCGACTGGTCGGTGCTGAACCCGCAGGGTTCCTACGGCACGCAAAAGGCCATGGGCGAGCTGCTGATCAACGACTTCTCGCGGAAGGGCTTCGTCGACGGCCGCGGCTTCCGCCTGCCCACGATCACCGTGCGTCCGGGCAAGCCCAACCGCGCGGCCTCGAGCTTCATGTCCTCGATCATCCGCGAGCCGCTGAATGGCCAGGAGGCGATCTGCCCCGTGGGCGAGGACTTCCTGCACTACTACCTGAGCCCGCGGAAGTGCGTCGAGAACCTCATCAAGGGCGCCGAGATCCCGGCCGAGGACCTCGGCCAGAACCGGTGCATGCTGATGCCGGGCCGCACCTGGGCGATCAAGGACCTCGTCGCGGCGCTGGAAAACGTCGCCGGCCCCGAGCCGGTGAAGCTCATCAAATGGGAGTCCCAGCCCGACATCGAGGCCATCGTGAAGGGCTGGCGCTGGGACATGCACGCCGACAAGGCGCTGAAGCTGGGGCTCGAGGCCGATGCCAGCTTCGAGGACAACGTCCGCGCCTACCTCGAGGACGACAAGCCCGCCGCGTGACCGGAGGGGCAGCCCCGCCCCTTCTTCTTGTTCCAAATACGCAAACAACGGCGCCGCCCCGGCTTTTCGCCCGGGGCGGCGCCCAAAAGTCTTCGAAGACTTCTGCAAATTCCTCGAAACGGAATTCACGCCTCAGTTCACCGGCGTGACCAGCTCCTTGCCCTCGAGGAACGCTGAGATGTTGGCGCGCTGCAGCTTGCCCATCTCGGTGCGCGTCTCGCGCGTGGCCGAGGCCTGGTGCGGCTGCAGCACCGCGTTGTCGAGCTTCAGGAACCGCGGATCGGGGTTCGGCTCGTTCAGGAAGACATCCAGCGCCGCGCCCTCGATGCCCCCCGTCTCGAGCAGGTCCAGCATCGCGCCCTCGTCGATGGTGGTCCCGCGCG
The DNA here is from genome assembly GCF_000442255.1 of Salipiger mucosus DSM 16094. Taxonomy (GTDB): domain Bacteria; phylum Pseudomonadota; class Alphaproteobacteria; order Rhodobacterales; family Rhodobacteraceae; genus Salipiger; species Salipiger mucosus. The sequence continues at coordinate 88,767 of NZ_KE557279.1, forward strand.
AGATGTTGACGATCACGCCCTTGGGTCCGAGCGCCTCGAGCACCTCGCGGCTCACGTAGCCCTCGGTTGCCGGCCCGCCGACCAGCGCGACCACGAGGTAGTCCACCGATTTCGCCAACGAGACCGGGTCGGCGTGGTACGTCCAGCCGGGCGTCTCCTTCTCCGAGCGCGCGTGGTAGTGCATCTCCATCTTGAAGCCGGCCAGCCGGTCGGCGATCTCGCGGCCGATGCGGCCCATGCCGAGGATGCCCGCGCGCTGTCCGCTCATCTTGCGCTGCAGCGGGTGCGCCCCCTCGCGGCCCCAGGCGCCCGAGCGCAGGCGTTCTTCTGCCCCGCGCATGTCCCGGCAGTAGTCCAGCAACAGCGCAACCGCGAGGTCCGCCACGTCGTCGTTCAGCACGTCCGGCGTGTTCGTCACCTTGATCCCGCGCGCCGAGGCGGCATTGACGTCGATGGCGTCGTAACCGACGCCAAAGTTCGCGATGAGACCCAGGTTCGGGAAGGCGTCCATGGCTTCGCCGCCGAACGGTGTATGGCCGAAATAGGCCACCGCCTTGACCTGCGCGCGCTGATCCTCGGGCAGCGCCAGCGCCGCCTCCAGCGTGTCCGCGCCGGGCCAGCCCAGCTCGGCCACGGCCTCGCGGCTCATCTGCTCGATCCCGTTGATCGTCAGAACCTCACTCATTCTCGTCTCCTTCCGTCAGGCCAGCGCCGCACGCAGGGGAGCGAGCCAGCCCAGCCCGTCCTCCGTACGGCCTGACCGTGGCTTGTATTCCGCACCGACCGGCGCGCTCCATCCCGCTTCGGCGAAACTCGCCAGCAGGCGCTCGAAACAGATCTCGCCGCCATCGGGTTCGCCCCGGTCCGGCACCGCCGCGATCTGGACGTGGCCGACCATCGGCAGGTGCGTCTTGAACCGCTCGGTCAGGTCACCCTGCATGATCTGCGTGTGATAGCAGTCGAACATGATCTTCAGGTTGTCGCGGCCCAGCGCCTCGACGATCTCGGCGGCATGTTCGACATGGGCCAAGTGGTAGCCCGCAACGTCGCGCCGGTTGATCGGCTCGATGAGCACCGACATGCCCTTCGCGCCCGCGAGATCGCAGGCATGACGCAGCGTCTCGCGATAGGCGCGTTCCGCCGCGTCCCCGCCGTCTGTGCGGCCGGCCATGACATGCACGTTGGCCGCGCCGATCTCGGCGCCGTAGTCCACGGCCTGCGCCACCGCCGCGCGCGCCTCGTCGGCGCGGTCCGCCAGCGCCGCCAGCCCCGAAGTCCCCGGCCGAGGGATCGCCCGGCACGGTGTTCAGCCCCAGCATGGCAAAGCCCGTCTCTTCCAGGGCCGCGCGCACCTCGGCGGCAGGCACCTCGTAGGGGAAGTGGCATTCCACGGCGTCGAACCCGTCGCGCTTCGCCGCGCGGATGCGGTCCGGGATCGCGAGATCGGTGTAGAGAAAGCCGATATTGGCGGAAAATTCCATCAGTCCCACTCCACGTCGAATTTGTCGACCACGCGGCGCACCTGCCCATCGGTCAGCATCCGCGGGTTCGCGCCCTTCAGCAGGAGCGCCAGTTTCGAGGTCTCTTCCAGCTCTTCCATGGCGTAGACCGCCGCCTCGAGATCCTTCGAGGCCACGACCGGCCCGTGATTGGCCAGCACCACCGCCGAGCGTTTGCCCGCCAGCCCGCGCACCGCGTCGCCCATGGCCGGATCGCCCGGCACGAAGAAGGGCAGCAGCCGCACCTTGCCCAGCCGCATGACGGCATAGGCCGTGAGCGGCGGCAGCATGTTGTCAGGATCGATGTCCGGCATCATCGACCAGGCCACGGAGTGCGTCGAGTGCAGGTGCACCACGGCGCCGGCCGTGCTGCGCGTCTCGTAGAAGGCCGAGTGCAGCGGCATCTCCTTGGTCGGCTTGTCGCCCTCAATGTGGTTTCCGTCGGCGTCGAACTTCGACAGACGGGCGGGGTCAAGAAAGCCGAAGCTCGCGCCGGTCGGCGTGACCAGCAGTCCGCCGTCCTCGGTGCGGGCCGAGATGTTGCCCGAGGCGCCGCCCGTCAGACCGCGCTGGTAGATCGAGGCCGCCTGCCGGCAGATCGCCTCTCGCAGTGCCGTATCGCTCATGCGTCGTGCTCCATCACCCGGGCCGCCTTGGCGAAGAAGTCCTCGGCGCCGAAGTTGCCCGACTTGAGCGCCAGGACGAGGTCCTCGCCCGCGCGCATCACCGGCACGCCGGGGTCGATCTCGGGCCCGATCTCGAGCGCGTCAGGCGCCAGCGCCTCGACCACCGCGCCCGAGGTCTCGCCCCCCGCCGAGATGAGCCGCGTCACCCCGCCGGCGACCAGCGCCTTGGCGAGTTGGGCAAAGAAACCCTCGAGTGCGGCCGCCACCTTTTCACGGCCATGCGCTTCCTGTGCGGCCCGCACAGTGTCGGGTTCGGCGGAGGAATAGACCAACGGCATCCTGTCCTGCGCAAGCGCCCAGTCGGCCACCTCCTGCGCGGCGAGCCCGCCCAGCACCTGCTCGGCCGTGACTTCGCGCGAGGGCCCCTCGTGCGCAGCCACCTGCCCTCGCGTTGCGTTCGAGCAGGAGCCCGAGAGCGCGGCCACCGGCCCGCCCTGCCCGCGCCAGCGCCCGGCTTTGCCCGAGAGGGTGAAGTTGCCCGGCAGGCCCATGGCGATGCCCGAACCGCCGGTCAGCAGCGGTACGCCCGCCAGCGCCTTGCCCCAGGCCATGAGATCGCCGTCGCGGATCGCATCGGCGATGACGAAGCGCCGCCCGGCCACCGCCTCGGCCTCCAGTGCAGCGCGGATCTCGTCGGGGCCTTCCCAGACGGTGGGCGCGGCCACGTGGCCGACCTCGCCGGACACCTGCGGCGCCAGGACCCGCCGAAGGTCGGGATCGGTCATCGGCGTGAGCGGATGGTTCTCCATCCCGGACTCCGACAGCAGCCGGTCGCCCACGAATAGGTGCCCCATGTAGATCGTGCGCCCGGTCGTCGGGAAGGCCGGGCAGAAGATAACCGACTGCGCGCCCAGCTTGTCGGCCAGCGCCTCGGCCACCGGGCCGATGTTGCCTTGGGCCGTGGAGTCGAAGGTCGAGCAGTACTTGAACAGGAACTGCGTGCAGCCCTGCGCGCGCAACCACTCAAGCGCGGCGAGCGACTGGGCCACCGCCTCCTCGACCGGGATGGAACGTGACTTGAGCGCCACGACGCCCGCCTCGACCTCGGGGTCGGCGGGGCCGTCGGGGACGCCCACGTATTGCACGGTGCGCATGCCCTGCTTGACCAGCGTGTTGCCAAGGTCGCTCGACCCGGTGAAGTCGTCGCCAATACAGCCCAGCAGCATCACGCGTCTCCCGGCAGCTTGAGGCCCGCGGCGCGGGCGTAGACCTTGACCACGGCGGCGTCGTCGATATTGCCGTCGCCCTCCTCGGCAGCGGTGCGGAACTGCGCCAGCGCCGCCTGCGTCATGGGCACCGGCAGCTTGGCCTCGGAGGCGATGTCATCGACGATGCCGAGATCCTTGGGCCAGATGTTGACCGTGGAGCGCGGCGTGTAATCCGCCTCGACGATGTGCGGGCCCCGGTTCTCGAACATCCAGCTGGTGCCGGCCGAGACCGAGACCACCTCGAGAATGCGCTCGGACGGCAGGCCCTGGCTGATGCCCAGCGCAAAGGCCTCGCCCATGGCGGCGAGGTGCACGCCGGCCAGAAGCTGGTTCACCGCCTTCATCGCGCTGCCCGCGCCGGCCTCGTCCCCCATGCGATGCACGGTCGAGGCCATTGCGTCGAGCGCGGGGGCAGCGGCCTTGAAGGCTTCGGGCGCGCCGCTCGCCATGATCGACAGGTCCCCCTGTGCCGCACGGCCCGCGCCGCCCGAGACCGGCGCGTCCACGTAGTGCAGCCCGCGCGCGGCGGCGGCATCGGACAGTGCGCGGGCCTCGGCCGGAGGAATGGTGGCGCAGGAAACAATGACCGAGCCTTTCGCCATGTGCTCGGCGGCCCCGCCGGGCGCGAAGAGCACCTCGCGCGTCTGCGCCGCATTCAGCACCACGCTGACCACGATCGACGACGCGCCGGCCGCCTCGGCCATTGTGCCGCGCCGTCCGCCCTCGGCGGCGAAGGCATCCATGCGTTCGTCGGAGATGTCGAGGCCGTAAACCTCGTGCCCGGCGCGCAGGATCGACTGCGCCATGCCATTGCCCATCGAGCCAAGCCCGATCACGGTGATCGTCGCCACGAGTCTCCCCCCTCTCGTCAAAATGGTATACCAAATGGAGGATGGAGGCCGGGGCCTTTGCTGTCAATGGCAGGTGAGCCGGAAACCGGGCGCGGAACGCCAAGAAAATCCACACGAACTTTCGGGCCCGCCGGCCGTGCCGACGGGCCCCGGCGCCCCGGGTCCGTTACGTGCAAGTCACGGAAAATTCGTACGAATTTTCCGCCTGCCCGTCAGGTATTGAAGAGGAAGTGCAGGACGTCGCCGTCCTTGACCTCGTAGGTCTTGCCCTCGGCGCGCATCTTGCCCGCCTCCTTGGCGCCCTGCTCGCCCTGGCAGGCGACGAAGTCGTCGTAGGCCACGGTCTCGGCCCGGATGAAACCCTTCTCGAAATCGCCGTGGATCACGCCGGCCGCCTGCGGCGCCAGCGTGCCGCGCGGGATCGTCCAGGCGCGCGCCTCCTTGGGGCCGACCGTGAAATAGGTCTCGAGGTTCAGCAGATCGTAGCCCGCCTTGATGAGCCGGTCGAGCCCGGCCTCCTCCAGTCCCAGCTCCGACAGGAACATCTCGGCCTCGTCGGCCTCGAGCTGGCTGATCTCTTCCTCGATCTTGGCCGAGATCACGACGTGCGCGTTGCCCTGCTCATCGGCCATTTTCGCGACCTTCTCGGAGAGCGCGTTGCCGGTCGCCGCCTCGGCCTCGTCGACGTTGCAAACGTAGAGTACAGGCTTCGACGACAGCAGCTGCAGCATGTTCCAGGCCTTGCGATCGTCGGGCTCGACCTCGACCATGCGGGCGGGCTGGCCCTCTTCGAGCTTGGCCAGCGCGGCCTTCATCAACCGCTCCTGCTGAACGGCTTCCTTGTCGCCGCCGCGCACCTTGCGAGAGATGTTCTGCAGGCGCTTTTCCAGCGACTCCATGTCCGCGATGATGAGCTCGGTCTCGATGGTCTCGGCGTCGGAGACCGGGTCGACGCGGCCATCGACGTGGGTGACGTCCTCGTCCTCGAAACAGCGCAGCACGTGGGCGATGGCATCGACCTCGCGGATGTTGGCCAGGAACTGGTTGCCGAGGCCCTCACCCTTCGAGGCGCCCTTCACGAGGCCCGCGATGTCGACGAAGGTCATGCGCGTCGGGATGATGTTGGCCGACTTCGCGATCCCGGCAAGCGTGTAGAGCCGGGTGTCCGGCACCGCGACCTCGCCCACGTTGGGCTCGATCGTGCAGAACGGGAAGTTGGCAGCCTGCGCCGCGGCGGTGCGGGTCAGCGCGTTGAAGAGGGTCGACTTGCCCACGTTGGGCAGACCCACGATCCCCATGCGAAATCCCATCTTATCCTCCTGCGGCTGACGGACGGCGCGTATCTAGTCCCGCGGCCCGGCGCTTGCAAGCGATTGCGCGGGCATCCCGGGCACGGCCCGGCTCCAGAACCGCCAGTTCAGCAGGACCGCCGCCACGCCCAGGCCGATCACCAGCCCGAACCAGACGCCCACCGCGCCGAACCCCGCGGGGAAGCCCAGCCCCCAGGCCACCGGCAGGCCCAGCCCCCAGTAGGCGACGCCTGCCATGACCATGGGCACGCGGGTGTCCTGCAGACCGCGCAAAAGGCCCAGCGTCACGACCTGCGCGGCATCCACCAGCTGGAAGAGGGCCGCCACCATGAGCAACGCGGCCCCGGTCTGAAGGATTGCAGCGCGGTCCGGATCGTCGCGCGACAGGAACAGGCCCACGAGCCACTCGGGCACGATGACGAAGGCCGCCACCGTGGCGATGACCGCAACGCCCGAGAGTGCCAGCACCGCGACCGCGCCCCGCCGCAGGCCCAGCCCGTCGCGCCGCCCGCGCGCCTGCCCCGCGCGCACCGTCGCCACGTTGGCGAGACCGAGGTGCACCATGAAGGTCAGCGCCGAGATCTGCAGCGCGATCCCGTGGGCGGCCAGCGGCACGGTGCCGATCCAGCCGATCAGGATCGCCGTCGCGGCAAAGAGCCCGACCTCCGCCAGCGTCGTGAACCCGATGGGCCAGCCAAGGGCGAAAACCTCGCGCAGCATCTCGGTGTCGGGCCGCCAGAAGCGCTGCCAGAGCGGGTATTGCGGCAGGCGCAGCCGGGCATAGGCCACCACCCCCGCGAGCGCCACGCCATGCGACAGCAGCGAGCCCAGGGCGGCGCCCTGCAGGCCCAACTCGGGCAGGCCCCAGTGGCCGAAGATCAGCCCGTAGTTGGCGAACCCGTTGACCACCGCCGAGGCCACTGTGATCCAGAAGACGACACGGGTGTGCTCGAGCGCGGCGAGGAAGCTCTTCAGCACCATGACGCCAAGCGCGGGCAGCAGGCCCCAGCCGGCGATCCGCAGGTAGACCTGCGCGTCCTGCGCGACCTGAGGCGTCTGCCCCAGCGCCCGCAGCAGCGGGGCCGAAGCCCACATTGCCGGCATGGTCAGCGCGAAGAACCCGATCGAGAGCCACAGCCCCATGCGCGTGGCGCGGCGGATCTGCCGCTCGTCGCCCTCGGCGTCATACTGCGCCACCATGGGCATCACCGCCCAGGCGAAGCCCGAACCGAAGAGGAAGAGCGTCGAGAAAAGCGTCATGGCCAGCGTCAGCGCCGCCAGTTCCGGCACGCCGTAGCGGCCCATCATGATGGTGTCGGTGAGCCCGATCGCCATCTGCGCCACATGCCCGCCGACCAGCGGCAGGCCCAGCACGAGGATGCGTCTTGCGTGGGCGGGATATGTGAGGGGCTGCGACATCCCGCCGCATCTAGTCCTGCCCCGCGACCGGGGCAAGGGCCGACCGCGCATGGCGACCCTGCGTCAGAGCCATGGCCAGAGAAGCTGCGCCGCGAGCAGGGCCACGACGCCGCCGGCCAGCATCTCGATCATGGCCATGGCGCGGGCCGTGCCCGGCCCGCCGGCCAGCCGCGACAGCGCACCCTCGCGCAGCGTGACCGAGGCCAGCGCCACCACGACGGTCACCGAGGCCGTGCCAAGCCCCATCGCGAAGGCGCCGAGAATGCCCGCGAAATCGGGCCCCATGCGCCAGGTCAGGATCAGCAGGAACAACGCGCCGGTGCAAGGCCGCAGCGCCACCGCGCCCACAAGCGCCAGGGCCTCACGGAACGACTGTACCCTTGCCGCCTGTTCCGGCGTCGGGCCATGGGCATGGCCGCAATGCGCACAGACACCGTCGTCGTGGTCATGGTCGTGATCGTGACCCGCCACGACCCGCCGCCTGCGCCACAGCTTGCGGGCGCCCCGCAACACGAGCCAGAACCCGATGAGCGCGATCGCGGCGTAGCTTGCCGGCGCGAAGAGCCGCTCGGCGGCCTCGGTCATGCGCTCGCGGCCCCAACCCAGGATCATGACCCCGGCGTAGACCAGCAGCACCGCCGTTGCAGCCTGCGCGAGGCTCGAGACCAGCGCCAGCATCGAGAGCCGAACCAGCGGCACGCGCCGGGCCACCCCGTAGCCGCCGATCAGGAGCTTGCCGTGCCCCGGCCCGGCGGCGTGGAAGAAACCGTAGGCGAAACAGACCGATAGAAGCGCGAGCAGCGCGCAGGGCTCTCCCGCGCGGAGAGCGCGCAGCCCGCCGGCCATCGCCGTTTGCGCCGCGCGCTGGCCATCGGCCGCGACCCGGGCAACCTCGGCCGCCCCGCCGAAGCCCCAGAGCCAGAGCGCCGCGCCCGCGACCCCAAGCGCGGCGATCAGGAGGAACGGTCGCACGAGATCCGGATGCGTTCGGCGTAGTGGATGCCCACTTCCAGCACCTCGAACTGGTCCTCTGGCACGGTCTCAAGCGCGCGCTCGACCTGTTCGGCCGCCGCGTCCGGGTCGGGCGCCTCGATCTCGGCGCGGCAGGGCTCGGGCAGGTGCACGCCCCCGCTGACCTCGTAGGCCGTGTAGTAGGTCGGATCGTACTGCAGCACCCTCAGCCCGTCAGCCGGCGCGGCCTCGACCGCGCGGCGGTGGGTGGCGGTGATGCGCCCCTCGTCCACGGAGAGGCCAACCGAGGTCGGCGGCCCCAGCTCGAGCTTGCGATCACCTGCGTAGACGTAGAGATCACCCTCGAACCCCTCGTACCAGTTGTCCAGATCGAAGCCGCGGAGCGTTTCGAGTTCGTCATCGGTCAGGACCCCGTCGCCGTCAGCATCGAGCCCCATGTCCTCGAGGATCAGCAGCGTGAAGAAATCGTCGTAGCGCCAGGTGACCTCGACCGCGACGACTTCCTGCGCATCATCGACATCGAAGCGCAGCGTGGTGTCCACGAAGACATGCGGATGTGCCAGCGCCGGCCCGGCGATCTGCAACGTGGCGATGAAGAGAGCGATACGGATCATGATCGCCGAGACCCTACCGGCTGTAGTGGACATTTCAAGCTGAGGTCGGGCATGCTGGGCGGCAATACGCCAATTCCTTTCCATTACGACCCTTTGCGATTCCATTTGCCGGAGACGCGTCTTGACCGCGTATCATATTGACCTGAGCGAATTTGCTCCCCGGGCCCGTGCATTCCTTGAAGAACTCGAGGCCCAGAACACCCGCGCGTGGTTCCGCGCGAACAAGGCCCGCTACGACGCCGAACTCAAGCGCCCGGCCGAACGGCTGCTGCACCAGGTCGCGGCGGCGCTCGCGAAGGACGCTGGGCAGCCTGTCCGGTCGAAACTCTTCCGCCCGCATCGCGACGTGCGCTTCAGCGCGGACAAGACGCCCTACCACGCCCACCTGCACGCCGCCTGGTCCGTATCGGACGGCCGTGGCTGGTATTTCGGCCTAGCGCCCGGCTATGCCACCGCGGGCGCCGGGATCATGCGCTTCGACACAGAGCAGATGGCGCACTGGCAAGAGGCGGTGCGCGGCGATACCGGAGCGTCTCTCGAGGGCCTGCTGGCGGAGATGGGCGCACGCCTCGACCCGCCGGCGCCGGATGCCGGGTCTGCGCCGGACGACGAAGCCCATCCCCGGGCCGACCTGCTGAAACGCACCGGCCTCGTGGTCTGGAAGGACGACCTCTTCGAGACGCTCTCCCCCGATCCGACCGCGGCGCTGACCGGGACCTTCGCGCGGATGCAGCCGTTGCAACACTGGCTGGCAAGCAACCTCTGAACGTGCGGCGCAGCATCCCCCGGAGATCGAACGCGCCTCGCTCAGCCCGTGGTGTGACGCGTGCCGGGATGCAACGCGGTGCCCAGGATGTGGTCCGAGCGATGGATCACGTGCCCGGCCCCGCCCACGATGAGCGGATCGCTCGGCCGGGCGATGCGACGGTCCTTGCCGGGGTAGTCCAGCGACGACAGGGCATGGCGCATGCATTCCAGCCGCGCGCGCTTCTTGTCGTCGGATTTGACCACGGTCCAGGGCGCGTCGGCGGTGTCGGTGTAGAAGAACATCGCCTCCTTCGCCTCGGTGTAATCGTCCCACTTGTCGAGGCTCGCCTTGTCGATGGGCGAGAGCTTCCACTGCTTGAGCGGATCGGTCTCCCGGCTCTTGAAGCGGCGCTTCTGCTCCTCGCGAGTGACCGAGAACCAGAACTTGAAGAGCTTGATCCCCGACCGCACGAGCATCCGCTCGAGCTCGGGCGTCTGGCGCATGAACTCGAGGTAGTCGTTGGGCTCGCAGAACCCCATGACGCGCTCGACCCCGGCCCGGTTGTACCACGAGCGGTCGTAGAGCACGATCTCGCCGGCAGTGGGCAGATGCTCGATGTAGCGCTGGAAGTACCACTGGCCGCGCTCGACATCACTGGGCTTGTTCAGAGCGACAACGCGGGCGTGCCGGGGATTCAGGTGCTCGGTAAAGCGCTTGATCGTGCCGCCCTTGCCGGCCGCGTCGCGCCCCTCGAACAGCAGCACGAACTTCTGCTGCGTCTGCTGCACCCAGAGCTGGACCTTCAGCAGCTCGGCCTGCAACTGCGCCTTCTGCCGCTCGTAGCTGCGGCGCGAGAGCTTGGTGTCGTAGGGATATTCGCCCGTCTCGAAGGCGCGCCGGATCTCGTCGGGCGTGGGCGCATGGCGCCGCGCCGGACCGTCGGGCCCGTTCGCGGTCCCGGTGCCTCCGGTCGCGGTGCCTCCGGTCGCGGGGCCAGCTACTGCGGGTGTCGGTTCAAGGGCGGAAGTCGGCGGGTTCGAGGTCATGGCATCCCCTTCTGGGCTGAACGGTACGAGCCTTGGGCGATAAGGCTGACCCGCGCCTTGACACGGGTCAAGGCGCGACGCGCGATCACAGGCCCGACTCGTCCCGCCAGGAATGGCGCGGTGCGAATCCGACCAGCCGCCGCGCCTTTTCGATGCAATAGAAAGTCTCGCGCTCGGACATCTCGCGCCGCACCGGCACGCCCTCGTAGAAGCGCGCGCGCAGCTCCGCGTTGGTCGCACCGACAGAGAGGTCGGGATTGGCAACGTTGAAGACCTCGTAGCCCAGCCCGTCGGTGCGCAGGCAGCACTCGACCATCTGCGCGAGGTCGCGCACGTCGATGTAGGCGAAGATGTTGCGCCGCCGCAGCGCCGGGTCCTCCAGGTAGGCGGGAAAGTCGCGCGCGTATTCGTGCGGCTCGATCACGTTGTTGATGCGCAGGCCGTAGATGTCGCCGCCCGACCGCCGCTGGAAGCCCCGCGCGGCCGCCTCGCCGGCCACCTTGGACATGGCATAGGCGTCTTCGGGCACGGTCGGATGCGCCTCGTCCACCGGCAGGTAATCGGGCTTGCGCTCACCCCGGGCGAAGCAGATGCCGTAGGTCGTCTCCGAACTGGCAAAGATGACCTTGGGAACGCCCAGCGTCACCGCGGCATCGAGCACGTTGAAGGTCGACAGGGTGTTGACCCGCCAGGTCTCGGCATCGGGCCGGACCAGGATGCGCGGGATGGCCGCGAAATGCACCACAGCATCGAAGCCCGGCCGCGCGTCCACCTGGTCCAGCTCGTCGAAGCCCGCAAGCCCCGTCATCGCGCCCCAGACCTGGCCCGCGTCGGTCAGATCGACATTCAGGTCCGTCACGCCCTCCAGCCCCAGCGGCACCAGGTCGGCGTTGACCACCCGGTGTCCCTGCGCCGCGAGATGCCGCACGACGTGCTGACCGGCCTTGCCCGAGCCTCCGGTAAACAGGATGCGCATGATCTCCTCCTCTGCTGCACTGTCGCCCCGAAACCTAGCATGCCGCGCCGGGCGTCCAGAGCCCGCATTGATCCGTTGATTTTCCCCGCCGCTTCCGGCAGATCACGCCGAAGCAGAGGGAAAGGGACAGCATGACTCGCATCGACGCAACGTTCGCCGCGCTGCGCGCCGAAGGCCGCAAGGGCTTCGTCGCCTACGTCATGGCGGGGGACCCGGACTACGAGACCTCGCTCGAGGTCGTGCGCGGCCTGCCCGCCGCCGGCGTCGACGTGATCGAACTTGGCCTGCCCTTCACCGACCCCATGGCCGACGGGCCGACGATCCAGCTTGCCGGCCAGCGCGCGCTCGAGGGCGGCATGACGCTCGAGCGTACCCTGGACCTCGTCCGCGCCTTCAGAGAGGGCGACGACAAGACGCCCATCGTGTTGATGGGCTATTACAACCCGATCTACAATCGCGGCGTGGAGCGCTTCCTCGAGGACGCCAAGGAGGCCGGCATCGACGGCCTCATCATCGTCGACCTGCCGCCCGAGGAAGACGAGGAGCTCTGCCTGCCGGCCCAGGCCGCCGGGCTGAACTTCATCCGCCTCGCGACGCCCACCACCGACGACAAGCGCCTGCCCAAGGTGATGCAGAACACGTCCGGCTTTGTCTACTACGTCTCGATCACCGGCATCACCGGCTCGGCCGAGGCGCAGGCCGCCGACGTCGGCCCCGAAGTCGCGCGCATCAAGGCGGTAACCGACCTGCCGGTGATCGTGGGCTTCGGCATCCGCACGCCCGACGCCTCGGAAAGCATCGCCTCGGTCGCCGACGGCTGCGTCGTGGGCTCGGCCATCGTCAGCGAACTCGCCTCCGGCAAGCCGGTCTCCGAGGTCCTGTCCCTTCGTCAAGTCGCTGGCGGACGGCGCCCACCGCGCCTGACCCCCACCCAGGCAAAAGGGGCGCCGGCCCTCCGGCCCGCGCCCCCTGCTTCTTCTTGTTCCCAAATACGCAACCGGCCCGCCGTCACGGCATCGATCGCCGGCAGGACGGCGCCTGCCGGTAGTGGCCGGTCACTCGGCCGCACGCACCGCCGGGTCCTCGAGCCCCGCGCCCTCGTCGAGCCCCAGCATGATATTGAGGTTCTGAACCGCGGCCCCCGAGGCGCCCTTCCCGAGATTGTCGAGCACCGCCACCAGCGTCACGGCCCCGCTCTCGGGGTTGCCGTGCACCGACAGCTCCAGCCGGTTCGTCCCGTTGAGCGCCTGCGGCATCACCCGGGGCGCGTGCCGCTCGGCCGGCACCACCGATACGAAGCGCTGGCCGTCGTAGGCCGCGCGCAGCAGCGCCTCCGCCTCGGCCATGCCCTCGCTCCCGAGCCCGGGAAACTGCACCGCCACCGCCATGCCCTGCGCGTAGTGCCCCACCGCCGGCACGAAACCCGGCGCAGCGCTCAGCAGACCGTGGCGGGTGATCTCGGGCAGGTGCTTGTGCCCCTGCGCCGCGCCGTAGAGGAAGGCACCGCTGGTCTCGCCGTTCTCGAACTCGGCGATCATCGCCTTGCCGCCGCCGGTATAGCCGGAGACGCCCGAGATCGCCGGCCGCGCGTCCGCCTCGATCAGCCCGCCGGCAACCAGAGGCCGGATCAGCGCGATCGCGCAGGTCGACCAGCAGCCCGGGTTCGCCACGTGGCGCGCGGCGGCGATGGCCGCATGCTGGCCCTCGGCCATTTCCGGAAAGCCGAAGACCCAGTCCGGATCGACCCGGTGCGCCGTCGAGGCGTCGATGATCCGCGTGCCATGCCGCTCGGCCAGCGCCACGGTCTCGCGGGCGGCATCGTCGGGCAGGCACAGGATGGCGACCTCTGCCTCGGCCAGCGCCTCGGAGCGCGCGGCGGGGTCCTTGCGCCGCTCCGGGTCCACGGCGACCAGCGCGATGTCGTCGCGGCGCGCGAGGCGCTCGCGGATCTGCAGACCCGTCGTGCCGGCTTCGCCGTCGATGAACACCTTTTTTCGCCATGTCGCGTCTCCTTCGCTTCTGGCGCCGCACATAGCAGAGCCCGCCGCGAAAGGAAACGTTCCCGCGAAGCCGCACTGCGCGCATCCGCGCGATTGCGAAATGCCCGCGGAGGCGGTAAGAAAACCTGACCAGTCCGGCCTGAGAGGGAGCCAGCCATGCCCGTCATCACCGAAATCGAGGACCTGCGCCGCAAGTACAAGTGGCGCGTGCCCAAGATGTTCTACGACTACTGCGAGTCGGGCAGCTGGACCGAACAGACGTTCCGGGAGAACACCGCCGATTTCAAGGATATCCACCTGCGCCAGCGCGTGGCCATCGACATGACCGGCCGCAGCACCAAGACGCAGATGATCGGCCAGGACGTGGCCATGCCGGTGGCGCTCGCCCCGGTGGGGTCGACGGGCATGCAGCACGCCGACGGCGAGATCAAGGCGGCCAAGGCGGCCGAGAAGTTCGGCGTGCCCTACTGCCTCTCGACCATGTCGATCTGCTCGATCGAGGACGTGGCCGCGAACACCGAGAAGCCCTTCTGGCTGCAGGTCTACACGCTGACCGACGACGACTTCATGCAGCGTCTCTTCGACCGCGCGAAGGAGGCCAAGTGCTCGGCCGCGGTCATCACCGTCGACCTGCAGCTGCTGGGCCAGCGCCACAAGGACCTCAAGAACGGCCTCTCCGCCCCGCCGAAGCTCACGCCCAAGACCCTGGCCGACATGGCCTGGCGCGTGCCGTGGGGTCTGGAGATGCTGCAGACCAAGCGGCGCTTCTTCGGCAACATCGTGGGCCACGCCAAGGGCGTCGGCGACGCGGCGAGCCTGATGGACTGGACCCACAACAACTTCGACCAGGCGCTGAACTGGGACCGCATCCGCGAGTTCCGAAAGATGTGGGACGGCCCGCTCATCATCAAGGGCATCATCGACCCGCGCGACGCGCTCGAGGCCTGCAACGTCGGCGCCGACGCCATCGTCGTGTCGAACCACGGCGGCCGCCAGCTCGACGGCGCGCTCAGCTCGATCCGCGCGCTCGGACCGATCATGGACGCGGTGGGCGACAAGATCGAGGTTCACCTCGACAGCGGAATCCGCTCGGGCCAGGACGTGCTCAAGGCCGTGGCCATGGGCGCCAAGGGCTGCTGGATCGGCCGCGCCTACGTCTACGGCCTCGGCGCCATGGGCGAACAGGGCGTGACCAAGGCGCTCGAGGTGATCCACAAGGAGCTGGACATGTCCATGGCGCTCTGCGGGCACACCGACATCAACACGGTCGACCGCGACATCCTCATGGTGCCCAAGGGCTTCTCGGGCGACTGGGAGTGAGCGCCGGTCCGGGCCCCCGGGCCCGGGCCGAATCGCTCCACGTGGCGCGTTTGTAGGCGCCAACGGGCGTTGGCCCCATGCCGCCCGCGCCTTTGGCGCGGCACATGCTCTGGGACAGCGCCCCTGCGGATCAGGGGGCCTGCCCCGAGTCTCGCCTCGGAAGATAAATGCAGGACAGACCTTTCCCCTCCCCCTCTGAAGGGGGAGGGTCAGGGAGGGGGACGGGCAAGGGACCGAAACCCGCCCCCCGCACCTCAGTCCGGCAGCGCGCCCGGCCAGAGCCGCAACGCCTCCGCCGCGGTGTAGCGCCCGAGCCGCACGTCCTCGGCCACCGATGCCGGATCGCGCTCGGAGGGCGGACCGTAGCCGCCCCCGCCCGGCGTGCGCACCCGCACGCGGTCGCCGGCCGCCAGCGGGATGTCCTGCGCCTTGGACAGATGCTCGGGCACCACCGTCGCGCCGCCGTGCGTGACCTCGACACGGTTCACGCCCCCGTCGCCGCCGCCAAGCGCGCCCTGCGGACCGAAACGTCCGTGATCCATCACGAAACTCGCGCGCGCCGTGCCCTTCAGCAGCTCGACCTCGTAGTCGAGCCCGAAGCCGCCCCGGTGCCGTCCCGCACCGCCCGAGCCCTCGTGCAGCGCGTACCGATGATAGAGAACGGGAAAGGCCTGCTCCATGATCTCGACCGGTGGCGCCTTGGAGATGCCGATGGTCGAACAGCCGTTCGAGATCCCGTCGCCCCCGGCCCAGCCGCCGTAGCCGCCGCCCGAGATCTGGTACATCACGTAGGACCGCCCCTCCTCGGGCACCTCTCCGCCCAGCGCGAAGTTGCCGGACGACCCGGCCGGTGCCGCGGTCACGCGGTCGGGCAACGCCTCGACCAGCGCGGCGAAGACCGCCTCGGCGATGCGCTGGCTCACCTCCGCCGCGCAGCCGGAGACCGGCCGCGGGTACTGCGCATCGAGAAAGGTTCCCTCCGGCCGCACGATCTCGAGCGGCTCGAAGGCCCCCGCACTGATCGGCACGTCGGGGAAAATGTGCCGCATGGCCAGGTAGACCGAGGAATGCGTCGTCGCGAGCACCGAGTTCATCGGCCCCGCGCAGGGCGGCGAGGAGCCTGCAAAATCGAAACTCAGGCGCTCACCGTCCGCGGTGATCGCCAGCCGGATCTCGAGCGGCTCGTTCACCACCCCGTCGCTGTCGATATAGGCGGTCGAGCGATAGACCCCCGGCGGGATCGCCCCCACGTAGGCCCGCATCTGTTGCGCCGCACGATCGCGCAACTCGCCAATGGCCTCGCGCACCGTTTCGTCGCCGTAGCGGTCCAGCAGCCGCTCGAGCCGCGCCTGGCCCACGTAGAGCGCCGCCGCCTGCGCCTTGACGTCGCCGATGCGCTGATCGGCCACGCGGATGTTGGAGCAGATGATGCCGTAGATCTCCGGATCGAGGACGCCTTCCTTGAAGAGCCGCACCGGCGGCAGCCGAAGCCCTTCCTGCTCGACCGCCGTCGCGCTGGCCGAGAACCCGCCGGGCACCGCGCCACCGGTATCGGGCCAGTGGCCGGTGTTGCTGAGCCAGCAGAAGATCTTGCCATTTCGCCAGACAGGCATGGCAAAGCGCACGTCCATGAGGTGCGTGCCCCCGAGGTAGGGATCGTTGACGATGTAGATGTCGCCCGGCTTCGGCGCCGCCGCCTTCCCTTCGCGGATCATCTCGATCAGCGTGGCGGTGGAATACTGCATCGTCCCCACGAAGACCGGCAGCCCTTGTGAGCCCTGCGCGATCAGGCTGCCGTCCACCGCGGAGTAGATCCCGTCCGAGCGGTCGTTGGCCTCGGCGATCACCGGCGAAAAGGCCGCGCGCGAGAACGAAAGGTCCATCTCGTCGCAGACCTGCTGCAGACCCGACTGGATGACGGTGAGGGTAATCGGATCGAGCGTCATGAACATGCTCCGGCGGCGGCAAGGAACAGCGGGCGGCGGTTTGCGTATTTTGGGAAAGATGAAGGTTGCTCGCCGCAGGCTCCTTCATCTTTCTCCAAATACGCAAAAGCGGTCTCGGGGCAGCCCCTCCGGCTGCGGGCGGCGCGCGGCGTCATGTCCCGGCCCCCAACTTCACGATCAGGTTGCCGTCGGCGTCCTGCTCGGCCCGATCTCCGGGCTCCAGCACCAGGGTGCAGTCCATCTGCTCCACGATGGCCGGCCCGCTCAGCGCAGCATCGGCCGGCAGGTGGTCGCGCCAGTAGACCGGCGTATCGGTCCAGCCGTCGAAAAAGACCGGCCGCGTGCCTGTCTGTGCTTCGTCCAGAGTGCACTTGCGGCCCGTAGCGTCGATCAGCGCCGAGAGATCGACCTCGGGGCGACGGCCGATCACCGAGGTGTTCACGTTGACCAGCGAGGCGCGGATCTCGGGCAGCTCGACCTGGAAGCGGCGGAAATAGGCGGCCTCGAAAAGGCTTTGGAGGTCCTCGCGCGAGGGCATGTCCGACGGCAGCGGCACGCGCAGGAGATGGGTCTGGCCGATGAACTGCATGTCGACCGAATGCACCACGCGCTCATCGGCGATCTCGACACGCTCGCGTCCGATGGCGGCGCGGCCCTCGGCCACCTGCTCCGACAGGATGGTCTGAACCTCCTCCATGTCGCAGGCGTCAAGGGAGGTGTTCAGCGTGTGCACATAGTCGTGGCGCAGGTCCGCCACGATGCAGCCGAGCGCGTTGGTGATCCCCGGACGCGCCGGCACCAGCACGCGCGGTACGCCCAGCTCGCGGGCGATGGCGCAGGCGTGCAGCGGCCCGGCGCCGCCGAAGGCGAAGAGCGCGAAGTCGCGCGGGTCCTCGCCCAGAGAGATCGAGACCATGCGCACCGCGTCGGCCATCTTCGCCGTGGCGATGCGCAGCACCGCCGCCGCCGCGTCCTCGGCATCGAGTCCCAGTGGCGCGCCGAGTGTGTCGGCGAAAACCTCGCGGATCGTCTCCATCGAGACGCCGCCTGCACCGGTGTTGAGACGCCCAGGGTTCATCCGCCCCAGCAGCATGTTGGCGTCCGAGATCGTCGGATCGGTGCCGCCCTTGCCGTAACAGATCGGCCCGGGCGTAGCGCCCGCGCTGTCGGGGCCCACCTGCAGCAGACCCGCCGCATCCACCCGCGCGATGGACCCGCCGCCGGCGCCCACGGTGCGCACGTCGACCATGGGCACGTGGATGGGCATGGCGTATTCGATCTCGATCTCGTGGCTGACCGCCGGGTCCGCACCGCAGATCATGGCCACGTCGGTCGAGGTGCCACCCATGTCGTAGGTCAGCAGGTCCGGGATCCCCGCGCGGCGTCCGGTATAGGCGGCCGCCATGACACCGGAGGCGGGACCGGACATGACTGTCTTGGCGGCCTCCTCGGCGACGATCCGGGCGGAGACCATGCCGCCGTTGCCGTTCATCACCAGCAGGTCGCGGCCGTAGCCGCGCTCGGACAGCCGGTCGGCCAGGCGTTCGACGTAGCGGCGCAACAGCGGCTGCACCGAGGCATTGACCGCCGCCGTCACGCCGCGCTCGAATTCGCGGCTTTCCGACAGAAGCGCGTGGCCCAGGGTGATGTTGCCGTCGGGCCAGACCTCGCGCGCGATCTCGCCCGCGCGCAGCTCGTGCGCGGGGTTGGCGTAGGCGTGCAGGAAGTGGATCACCAGCGCCTCGCAGCCCGCGTCCCGGAGTTGCTCCAGCGCGGCGCGCAGGACCTCCTCGTCGAGCGGGCGATACACCGACCCGTCGGCCAGCATCCGTTCGGGCACTTCCAGCCGCAGGTCCCGCGGGATGAGCGGGCGGAAGTCGCCCGTCATCCCGTAGGCCTGCGGCCGGGTGCGGCGGCCCAGTTCCAGCACGTCGCGGAATCCGTGAGTGGTGACGAGGCCCGTCTTGCAGAGCCGCCGTTCGAGGACCGCGTTCGTGGTGGTCGTGGTGCCGTGCACGATGAGGTCGAGCGCCGCGGCGTCGACCGAAGCCGCATCGAGTGCCGCGAGCACGCCCGTCGCCTGGTTGTCGAGCGTCGTCGGCACCTTGGCGAGCTTCACGGCCCGCGCGCGGCTGTCGTAGTGGACGAGGTCGGTAAAGGTCCCGCCCACGTCGATGCCGGCGAAGCTGCCGGTCAGGTCGTCTGTCATGCGCCCCTCGCAAGGATCGCCGCGCGCACCCGGTCCGGGGTGGCGGGCAGGTCATGGATACGCGCGCCGCAAGCGTCTGCGATGGCGTTCAGGATGGCCGGCGCGGTCGGGATCAGGCAGTGCTCGCCCAGCCCCTTGGCGCCGTAGGGTCCGTGCGCGTCCCCGGTCTCGAGGATCAGGCTCTCGACCTCGGGCACGTCGCCGATGGTGGGAATGAGGTAGTCGTGCAGGTTCTCGGTGCGCCCGGGGAGAAACTCCTCCATCAGCGCGAGGCCGATCCCCTGCGCGACGCCGCCCTCTATCTGGCCCTCGACCAGCAGCGGGTTGATCGCGCGGCCGACGTCGTGCGCGGCGGTAATGCGGTGCAGGTGGACCGTGCCGAGGTCGAGATCGACCTCGAGCTCGCAGATCTGGGCGGCCGTGCCGAAGACGGCATAGGGCACGCCCTGCCCGTTCTCGTCCAGCGCCTGCGTCGGCGGGTCGTAGCTTTCCTGCGCCTCGAGGGCATAGCCCTCCGCGACCTCCAGCGGCACGCGGCGGCGCTCGGAGCCCTCGTGCAGCAGGATCTCGCCCGCGCCCAGCTCGATCCGCGCGTCGGGGCCGACGTTGCCCAGCCGCAGGATCTGCGCGCGCAGAGCCTCGCCGCAGAGCCGCGCGGCATTGCCGGAGATGAAGGTCTGCCTGCTGGCCGAGGTCTTGCCCGCGTCCGGCGTCACGTCGGTGTCGGGACCGACGATCTCTACGGCCCCCAGCGGCACGCCCAGCGCCTCGGCGAAAATCTGGGCGATCACGGTGTTGGCGCCCTGCCCGATGTCCATGGCGCCCTGGTGCAGGCGCAGCGCGCCCTCCGGGGTGATGCCGGCGCGGATCGTCGAGGGGTTGGGAAGCGCGGTGTTGCCGCAGCCGTACCAGCCGCCCGCCACGCCCACGCCGCGCTTGCGGCGCGGGTTGGCGGCGTTGAACGCGGTCGCCTCGTCCAGCGCGCGGGTCCAGGCCGGCGCCAGAGCCTCGTAGCAGTCGACGATGCCCATGCCGCTTTCGAAGACCTGGCCGCAGACCGTGGCATCACCGTTGCGCAGCGCGTTGCGGCGGCGGAATTCCAGCCGGTCGAGGCCCAGCCGCTCGGCCAGAATGTCGAAGAGCTGCTCCTGCGCCACCGCCGACTGCGGCACGCCGAAGCCCCGAAAGGCGCCCGACGGGGCGCAGTTGGTGTGAACCCCGGCGCTCCTGGCCTCGTAATTCGGCACGAGGTAGGGCCCCGAGGCGTGGATCGGCACGCGGGTCGCCACCGTCGGGCCCCAGCTCGCGTATGCGCCTGTGTTGAAGGTGCCGTCGAAGCGCATGCCCGTCAGCCGCCCCTCGGCGTCGGCGCCGATCTCCATGTGGATGCGCGAGGGATGGCGCTTGGTGGTGCTGGCGATGGATTCGGTGCGCGTGTAGGCGATGCGCACCGGCCGGTCGAGCCGCCAGGCCGCCAGCGCGGCGTAGGGCTGCGCCGAGAGGTCGAGCTTGGAGCCGAAGCCTCCGCCGGTCGCCGTCGGCACGATGCGGACCTGTTCGGGGTCCAGCCCCAGCAGTCCGGCGAGTCCCGCGCGGTTCATGTAGGGCGCCTGCGTGCAGCAATGCACCTCGATGCGGTCGCCGGTGCGGCGGGCATAGGCCGCCTCGGGCTCGATGTAGGCATGTTCGATGAAGCCGGTCGAGAAGTCGCCCGCGACGACATGCGCCGCCCCGGCAAGGCCGGCCCCGGCATCGCCGCGCGCCACGCGGCCGCGCGACATGACGTTCCCTGCGCGGTCGGAGTGCATCTGGTCCGCCGTGAGCGCTTCCTCGGGGGTGAGCGCGGCGGGGCGCTCCTCCCATGTCACCGGAAAGGGCGCGGCGGCCGCAAGCGCATCGGGCGTGCCGACGATGCACGCGACGGCCTCGCCCTTGAAACGCGCCTCCTGCTCGGCGAAGAGCGGCTGATCCTCGAAGCCCGGGATCACGCCGAAGACATTGGCGCCGGGCACGTCCGTCGCCGTGAAAACACCATCCAGCCCGTTTGTTTCGCGATAGCTTTCGAGATCGCCGAATGTGAAGCCCGCGCGGTGGTGCGGCGAGCGGATCACCCGCGCCACCAGCGCGTCGGCGGGCGCCACGTCGTCGCCGAAGCGTTCGACGCCCGAGACCTTGGGCCAGCCATCCACCCGCGCCACGGGGGCGCCCACGCCGCCCTCGGCCAGCGGCGCCTCGGTCGAGGCGTCCAGCACCGCGGCAATGATCTTGCGATAGCCCGTGCAGCGGCAGAGCACGCCACCCAGTGCGTCGGAGACCTGCTGCTCGCTCAGCGGCCCGCCCTCGCGGAGCAGCGCCACGGCCGAGACCATCATCCCCGGCGTGCAGATCCCGCATTGCGCTGCCTGGTGGCGCTGGAAGGCCTGTGCCAGCCGCTCGGCCAGCGGGTCGGCCTCGACCAGTCCCGCCTGCGTCTCGACCACGCGGCCCTGTGCGTGCCCGGCTGCGGTGATGCAGGCGCAGACCGGGGCGCCGTCCATCAGCACGGTGCAGGCGCCGCAATCGCCGGCATTGCAGCCGATCTTGACGTCTCGCGCCCCGGCCGCCTCGCGCAGGATCTCCGACAGCCGGGCCGTGGCGGCGCCGGGAACCGAAACCTCGGCCCCGTTGAGCGTGAACCCGATGTGCCCGGGGGGCGCGTCAAGCGACATGATCGACCTCCATGGACCGCGCCAGAGCCCGCGCGACCAGCGTGCGCACCGCGTCCTGCCGGTAGCCGGCGCTGGCGCGTACGTCGTCGATGGGTGTGAGCTCGGCGAAGGGATATTGTGAAACGATCTCCGGCAGGTCGGATGCAGGCCTGCCGCAGAGGGTTGCTTCAAGGTCCTGCAGCCGCCGCGCCACGGGCGTGCAGGCACCGACGGCCACCGCGGCGCGTTCGATGCGCCCGGCGCGGACCTCGGTCACGGCCGCGACCATGGCGATGGAAATGACCAGGTAGGCCCGCGCGCCCAGCTTCAGGAAGGCAGCGCCGCCCTGCGCCTCGGGGACATGCACCGCCGAGACCAGCTCGCCCGGCTGCAGCGCCGTCCTGCGCGGCCCCTTCAGGAAATCCGCCAGCGGCAGGTGCCGTGTGCCCTGCGGCCCGGCAATCTCGACCGTGGCATCGAGCGTCAGCAGCGGCGGGACCCCGTCGGCGGCGGGCGAGGCGTTGCAGAGATTGCCCGCCACGGTGCCTGTATTCTGGATCTGCACCGAGCCCACCTCGCGTGCGGCGGCCTTCAGCCCGTCGAAGACCGGCGGCAGATCGGCCCGCAGCACCTCGGTCCAGGTTGTCGCCGCGCCGATGCGCCAGCGCCCTGCACCCTTCGAGATGCCGCGCAACTCGGGCAGGCCCGAGACATCCACCATGCAGTCCGGCGCCGGCCCGTCGCGCAGCCCGGGATAGACGTCGGTGCCGCCCGCGAGCACCACCGCATCGCTCGCGCCAAGCAGCGAGAGCGCGTCCGGCAGCGATTCGGGGCGATGGAGAGTCATTGGGCACCTGTCGATATTTCGTTCGTATGCAAACGAACACACCTCACCGTAGTGAGCGGTCTTCGCCGCTGTCAATCCGGCTGTTGCGGGCAAGTGCCGCTCGGCCGGACCGATGATGAAATTCTCATCCATCTCTCGTCAACGCCCCGGTGCGCGATACGCGGGCATTGACAGACCGGCAGGCACCGTGCGTTCGTATACAAACGAATTGCGACACCAGCACCGGAACCCAGCATCGTGACCGCCAGCGACCCGAGCCCCAAACGCAGCGCCGCGGAAAAGCCGGACAAGATCCGCTGCGACGCCTGCCCCGTGATGTGCTACATCGCCGAGGGCCGCGCCGGCGCCTGCGATCGCTACGCCAACGAGGACGGCGAACTGGTGCGCCTCGACCCGCTGACCATCTTGGAGAATCGCGAGGACGACGCGCCCGTCGTGCCGTTCCTCGACCGCGAATGGGACGGCGACCTGCTCTCGGGCGAAGAGACCTTCATCACCGCCGTGGGCTCGGGCACCACCTATCCCGACTACAAGCCCGCGCCCTTCATCGTCGCGTCGAAAGCGGCGGGCGCGGACATGATCACAGTCGTGACCGAGGGCATCTTCAGCTACTGCGGCGCCAAGGTGAAGATCGACACCGACCGGCACCTCGGCAGCGAATGCGCCTGGGTCCGCGCGGACGGAGAGATCGTGGGCCATGTCACCACCAGCGAATACGGCTCGCAGATGCTGTCGCTGGGCGGGGTGAATCACCTCACCGGCGGCGGCAAGAAGGAGGGGCGCGTCACCTGCTCGACGCTGCTCGCGCTCTGCAACGGCGAGGAGGTCGCGCTCGAGATCGAGGGCGGCGCCGAGCTCCAGATCGCCGCCGGCAAGGCGCCGGTGGTGAACGGCACGCGCGAGGAACGCATGCGCGTGGGCTGCGGCTCGGCCACGGTGGGCATGTTCGCCGCGCAGTGGAAGGGGCTCGTGGACGAGGTGGTGGTGGTGGACGATCACATCACCGGTGTCATGTCCGAGCACCAGGCCGGCAAGGTCATCGGCTGGCCGCCCACCGGCATCAAGATCAAGGGCCGCCGCTCGACCCCCGGGCGGTATTTCCAGGTGGCCGAGCCCGGCACCGGCTGGGGTGGCACCGACCTCAAGGACCCGCTCGACATCCTCGGGCCATGGAAGCCCCAGGTCGCCTGGCCCGGTCTCTCTCTGCTCATGGTCTCGACCACGGGCGAACACGCTGCCTACTACGAGCTGAACGAGGATCTGCAGCCGGTGCAGAAGGATCTGCCCGAGCGGCTGGTGCCCTCGACCCGGCGGATCGAGGAAAACTGCGAGCCCTCGCTGGCCTCGGTGCTCTTCATGGCGGGCGCCGGCGGCAGCCTGCGCTCGGGCGTGACCGAGAACCCGGTGAGCCTGACGCGCTCGGTGCAGTCGCGGCTGACCAGTGTCACCTGCGGCGGCGCGCCGGTGATGATCTGGCCCGGCGGCGGTATCACCTTCATGGCCGACGTGACGCAGATGCCCCGCGACGCCTTCGGCTACGTGCCGACCCCCGCGCTGGTGGCCCCCATCGAGTTCACCATGAGCGCCGCGGACTACGCCGCGCTTGGCGGTCACATGGACTATGTCATGACGCTCGAAGAGGCGCTGACCGGCGCCACCGGCCGCCAGAGCGACCACCGCCTCTCGGGCCGACGCAGCGAGCATCGCAAGACGGGCGCGCCCTGGCCAGTGCGCCACGGAGAGTCCTCGTGAGCGGCTGGGCCGAGCGCCCGCAGGCCCGGCTGTCACGCGACGGCCGGTTGCGGTTGACGCAGGGTCCCATCGACCTCGTGGTCACCGCCGAGGGCCCTGCCCCGGCCGCCCGCGCCGCGCTGCACCGCGCGCGCGCCGCCTTCGAGCCCGTGCTGGCCGACCTCTGCGCCNNNGCGTCCGAGATCGTCGGATCGGTGCCGCCCTTGCCGTAACAGATCGGCCCGGGCGTAGCGCCCGCGCGCGCATCGCGCCCGCGGATGGCGTGGGCGGCGTGGCGACCTCGGGGCGGCACGGACGCTCGCACTCGCTGGGCATCGCCGACGCGGTGACCGTGCTTGCCAGAGACGCCGCGCGCGCCGACGCCGCCGCCACGCTGATCGCCAATGCCGTGGACCTGCCCGGCCACCCGTCCGTCACGCGCGTCCCGGCCGAGGAGCTGTCGCCCGACAGCGACCTCGGGCCGCGCCTCGTGACGACCGACCTCGGCCCGCTGACCGCGTCCGAGATCGACCGCGCGCTTGCCGCGGGGCTGTCACTGGCCGAAGACTACCGCGCCCGCGGCCTGATCCATGCCGCCTGCCTTGCCCTGTCGGGCGAGAGACGCATGATCGGTCCGGCGCTGATGATACCCGAGGAGGAGCCCGCCCATGCCTGACGTCGTCATCCGCAAGACCCTGATGCAGGTCGAGACGATCCATCACGAGGGCGGCCCCCCGTCCGAGGTGCCCCAGCGCCGCGCCGCCGCCATGGCGGTGATCGAGAACCCCTATGCCGGCGGCTATCACGAGGACATCGCGCCCTTCATGAAGGACCTCGAGCCCCTGGGCGCGGAACTGGCGCAGGCGCTGATCGACGCGCTGGGGGGCGATCCCTCGGTCGTGGAGGGCTATGGCAAGGGCGCCATCGTGGGCGTGAACGGCGAGATCGAGCACGGCGCGCTCTGGCACGTGCCGGGCGGCTACGCGATGCGCGACGCCATTGCCGAGAGCAAGGCCATCGTGCCCTCGACCAAGAAGGTCGGCCCGGCGGGCACCCGGCTCGACGTGCCGGTCACGCATACCAACGCCTCCTACGTGCGCACGCATTACGACGCCATCGAGATCGGCGTGCCCGACGCCCCGCGCCCGAACGAGATCGTGCTGGCGCTGGTCATGACCACCGGCGGCCGCCCGCATGCCCGCATCGGCGGGCTGCAGAAAGAGGACGTCAAGGGCGAGGACGGGCTGCGGTGAAGCTGCGCAGGGTCATCACCCAGGTCGAGCAGACCCGCCGCGAGATGGGGCGCCCCGTCGCGCCGCCCGCGCGCCGGGCGCTGGCCGCGGCGGTGATCGCCAATCCCTTCGCCGGCCGCTACGCCGGGGACCTCGCGGAGCTGATCGAGACCGGCGCCGAGCTGGGCCACCTGCTGGGCGAGGAGGCGCTCGCCGCGCTCGACTGTCCGGCGGGGGCCGTCGAGGGCTACGGCAAGGCCGCACTGGTCGGCGAGGACGGCGAGCTGGAGCATGCCGCTGCGCTGCTGCACCCCAAGCTCGGCGCGCCGCTGCGCGCGGTGCTGGGTGGCGGCAAGGCGCTGGTGCCCTCGGCCAAGGCCGTGGGCGCCACGGGCGAGGTGATCGAGGTGCCGCTCGGCCACAAGGACGCGGCCTATGTCCGGTCGCATTTCGACGCGATGCGCCTGCGCATCGCGGACGCGCCGCGCCCCGGCGAGATCGTCGTCGCCGTGGCGCTGCAACAGACCGGTCGCCCCCTGCCCCGCGTGGGCGGCCTCACCCACGAGGAGATCACCGGCGCGGACGGATTGCGCTAGCCAAAAGGAGCCAAGACCATGACGACTTTCGTGAGAAACGCCTGGTATGTCGCTGCCTGGTCCACCGAGGTGGACGACGAGCTGCGCCGCTTCACGATCCTCGGAGATCATGTCGTGATGTTCCGAACGTCCGACGGCAAGGTCGCCGCGCTCGAGGATCGCTGCCCGCACCGGCTGCTGCCGCTTTCCAAGGGCAAGCGCATCGGTGACACGGTGCAGTGCGGCTACCACGGCCTGACATTCGACTGCACCGGCGCCTGCGTGCGCGTGCCGGGCCAGACCAACCTGCCGAAGTCCGCCTATGTCGAGGCCTTCCCCATCGAGGAGCGGCACGGCATCGTCTGGATCTGGATGGGCGACCCCGAGAAGGCCGACCGCGACAAGGTCTTCGACATGCCCGAGTTCTCGGACCCGAACTGGGCCCTGCACCACGGAGACGCGCTGCACCTGAAGTCGAACTACCTCAACGTGGCGGAAAACCTCGTGGACCCGGCGCATGTCAGCTTCGTGCACCCCACCACGCTGGGCAACGCGGCCTCGGAGAACGTGCCGGTCCACGTGCGCACCGACGGAGATGCCATCGTCGCCTGGCGCTGGATCCGCGACGCCGAGCCCATCGGCTTCTTCAAGAACTTCGGCGGCTTCGACGGCAACGTCGACCGCTGGCACTACTACTACCTCTACACGCCCTGCACGGCGGTGATCGATTTCGGCTCGGTCGAAACCGAGAAGAAATGCGCCGAGGAGGACCGCGACCAGGGCGTGCGCATCTTCGCGCTGCATTTCATGACGCCGGTGACCGAGACCTACACCATCGACCGCTGGATGCACCTGCGCAACACGGCGACCGACGACGCCGAGGCCCCCGCGCAGATGGATGCCATGTTCCGCAAGGCCTTCGACGAGGACAAGGAGATCCTCGAGGCCGTGCAGGAGGAAGAGAACCGCCCCCAGAAGCGCCGTCCGATCCGCATCGCCATCGACAAGGGACCGCTTGTCTATCGCAAGCGGATCAACGACCTTCTTGAACTGGAACGTACCGAAGACCTCGCGGCCGACCCCTCGCCCGCGTTCGTCTACCACGACTGACCGGCGCAAAGACCGGAAATCCGGCCGCCCGGGACGGGCGGTCATCCAACAGGAGAGTGAAGACATGACACTGACGAGACGTTTCGTCCTGGGCACCACCGCGGCCCTGGCACTCGCCCCGGCCGCCGCCCTGGCGCAGGATGGCCCCATCAAGATCGGCGAAATCAACCACTACAAGCGCATGGCCGCCTTCGCCGAGCCCTACAAGGCCGGCATCGAGCTGGCGCTGGGAGAGATCAACGGCGAGGGCGGCGTTCTGGGCCGCGAGCTGGAGTTCGTCTTCCGCGACGACCAGGGCGACCCGGCCGAGGCAGTGAAGATCGCCGAAGAGCTGATGACCCGCGAGGGCACGGTGATGCTCACCGGCACGATCCTCAGCCACGTGGGCCTGGCGCTCTCGTCCTTCGCCGCGGAAAAGGGCTATCTCTACCTCGCCGCCGAGCCGCTTGCCGACAGCCTGGTGTGGAAATCGGGCAATCCCAACACCTTCCGCCTGCGCGCCTCGACCTGGGTGCAGGCCGCGATGCTGGCCGAGAAGGCGGCCGAGACCGACGCGGTGAAATACGCCACCATCGCGCCGAACTACGCCTACGGGCAGGACGCGGTCGAGGCCTTCAAGGAGAACCTCAAGCGGCTGAAGCCCGAGGTCGAATTCGTGGCCGAGCAGTGGCCCGCGCTCTTCAACATCGACGCCGGCGCCGAGGTGCAGGCCATCGAGCGCGCCAAGCCCGACGCGATCTACAACGTGACCTTCGGCACCGACCTCGCCAAGTTCGTGCGCGACGGCGGCGACCGGGGCCTTTTCGACGGCCGCGACGTCTATGGCCTGCTGACCGGCGAGCCGGAATACCTTGACCCGCTCGGCGCCGACGCGCCCGAGGGCTGGTACGTGACCGGCTACCCCTGGTACGGCTTCGAGGAGGGCACCCCGGCGGCCGAGTTCGTCAACGCCTACATGGAGAGCACCGGCGAGTCGCCCAAGATCGGCTCGCTCGTGGGCTACCTGACCGCGCAGTCCATCGCCGCGGCCATCGAGGAGGCCGGCTCGACCGAGACCGAGGCGTTGATCGGGGCCTTCGAGGGCCTGACGATCGAGGACACCCCCATCGGCGAGCTTCACTACCGCGAGCTCGACAACCAGTCGAACATGGGCGCCTACGTGGGCACCATCGCGGTCGAGGACGGCCAGGGTGTCATGGTCGACTGGGAATACAAGGAACCCAGCCCCTACATGCCCTCGGACGAGGAAATCACCGAGATGCGTCCGGCCGAGTGAGCCCTGCCGGGTGTGCCCCGCCCCGGGGCGCACCCCTTCCCTTTCGCGCAGATCATCCCCGAACGACGTGACGAGCGGCCCCAGCGCCGCCCTGATGACGGAGTGCGCCTGACATGGCCTTCTTCTTCGCCCAGTTCCTGACCGGGCTCGCCAATGCCGCCGCCTTGTTTCTCGTGGCCTCCGGGCTGTCGCTGATCTTCGGCGTCACCCGGATCGTGAACTTCGCGCATGGATCCTTCTACATGCTCGGCGCCTTCATCGGCGTCACCCTGATGGAGATCCTGCCCGGACACGTCGGCTTCTGGGGATCGATCCTGCTGACCGGCCTTGCCGTGGGCCTCATCGGCGCGCTGGTCGAGATGGTCGTGCTGCGCCCCATCTACCGCGCGCCCGAACTCTTCCAGCTTGTCGCCACCTTCGGCGTGATCCTTGTAATACAGGACCTCGCCCTGATGGTCTGGGGCGCCGAGGACCGGCTGGGCCCGCGTGCGCCCGGCCTGCGCGGCATCTGGCGCATCTTCGGCGAGCCGGTACTGAAATACGATATCGTCCTGATCGCCATAACGCCGGTCATCCTCTTCGCGCTGTGGTATCTCATCTCCCGCACGCGCCTCGGCGTGCTGGTGCGCGCGGCCACGCAGGACCGCGAGATGGTCGGCGCGCTGGGGGTCAACCAGGCCTGGCTCTTCACCGGCGTCTTCGCGCTCGGCTCGGCGCTGGCGGGCCTCGGCGGCGCGCTGCAGCTGCCCAAGGGCGGCGCCGATCTGCTGATGGATTTCAACATCATCGGCGCGGTCTTCGTGGTGGTGGTGATCGGCGGCATGGGCTCGCTGCCCGGCGCCTTCATCGCTTCGGTCATCATCTCGGTTCTGAACGTCTTCGGCGTGACCTACCTTCCGCAGTCGACGCTGGTGCTGATGTTCGTGGTCATGGCGGTGGTGCTCATCATCCGCCCCTACGGCCTGCTCGGCCGCGAGGAGGTTGCAGGTGAGCACGGCCAGGTGGGTGCACCGGAAACGCCCATCCGCCCCTACCCGCCCGCCGGCCAGATCGCCGTGGCGGCCTTCCTCGGGCTGCTGGCGCTGCTGCCGCTCTTCGCCGACCAGTTCGTGCTGATCCTGATGATCGACATGGTGGTCTTCGCCCTCTTCGCCGCCTCGCTGCACTTCATCCTCGGCTCGGGCGGGATGGTCAGCTTCGGGCATGCCGCCTTCTTCGGCGGCGGCGCCTACGCGGCCGCGCTGCTGGTCTTCCACTTCGACACGCCGATGGAACTGGCCTTCCTCTTCGCACCGCTCGCGGCTGGCATCCTCGCGCTGGCCATCGGCTGGTTCTGCATCCGGCTCACCGGCGTCTACTTCGCCATGCTGACGCTCGCCTTCTCGCAGCTCGTCTGGTCGCTGGCCTACCAGTGGCGCGACGTGACGCGCGGCGACGACGGTCTGGTGAACATCTGGCCGGCCGAATGGCTCTCGGGCACGGTGCCCTACTACTACTTCACCCTGATCCTCGGCGTCGGCGGCATCATCTTCCTGCGCCACGTCATCCACGCGCCCTTCGGCTACGCCCTCCGCGCGGGCCGCGACAGCCCCCGGCAGGCCGAGGCCACCGGCATCGACGTCAAGCGCGTGCAGTTCGGCGCCTTCGCCCTGGCCGGCGCCATGGCAGGCCTCGCGGGCGGGATCTTCGTCTTCTCCAAGGGGTCGGTCTTTCCGACCGAGCTGGAGATCGCCGCAAGCTTCGACGCGCTGATCGTGGTCTTCCTCGGCGGGGTCAAAACGCTCGCCGGCGGGGTCGTCGGCGCAGGTTTCATGACCCTGGTCGAGGACTGGCTGACCCGGCTTGAATACTGGCGCCTGCTGCTGGGCCTCGTCATCATCGCGGTCGTCATCATCGCGCCCGAGGGCATCGTCGGCTCGTTCCGCACGCTCTGGGCCCGCATCCGGCACAAGGAGGACGCGGCATGACCGAGATCCTGCGCGTCGAACATCTCAAGAAGAGCTACGACGGCTTTCTCGCCGTGAACGGCGTCTCCTTTTCCGTCCAGCAGGGCGAGCTGAAGGCGCTGATCGGCCCCAACGGGGCGGGCAAGTCGACCTGCTTCAACATGCTCATGGGGCAGTTGAAGCCGACCGAGGGCGAGGTCTTCCTCGACGGCGAGAACGTCACCGGCAAGCGCCCGCGCGACATCTGGCGGCGCGGCGTGGGCCGCACCTTCCAGATCACCGGCACCTACCAGTCGATGACGGTGATCGAGAACGTCCAGATGGCGCTGATGAGCCACAACCACCGGCTCTTCTCGGTCTGGCCCCGGGCCTGGAAGCTCTACCGCGAGGAGGCCTTCGAGTTCCTCGAGACCGTCTCCATGGCCGACCAGGCCGACCGCCCCTGCTCGATCCTCGCATACGGCGATCTCAAGAGGCTGGAACTGGCCATCGCGCTCTGCCATCGGCCACGCCTGCTGCTCATGGACGAACCGACGGCCGGCATGGCCCCCAGTGCGCGGATCGAGCTGATGCAGCTCACCGCCGACATCGTGCGCGACCAGGGCGTCTCGGTCCTCTTCACCGAGCACGACATGGACGTGGTCTTCGCCCACGCGCATCACATCATGGTGCTGAACCGGGGGGAGCTGATCGCCGACGGCGACGCCGAGGCGGTGCGCAACAACCCGCAAGTCCAGGAGGTTTACCTGGGCGGCGGGACGCTCTTCAAGGAGGCGGCCGATGCTTGAGGTCGATGGCATCCATTCCTACTACGGCAAGGCGCACATCCTGAACGACCTGAGCTTCGAGGTCCGCCGGGGCGAGGTCGTGGCGCTGCTGGGCCGCAACGGCGCGGGCAAGTCCACGACGATGAAGTCGGTCATGCAGCTGGTGCGCCCGCGCACCGGCGCGATCCACTTCCAGGGCGAGAACCTCGTGGGCCAGCCCGCCTTCCGCGTCGCCAAGGCCGGCATCGGCTATGTCCCCGAGGACCGGCGCATCTTCACCGACCTCACGGTGATGGAGAACCTCGAGACCGGCCGACAGCCCTCCCGCCAGGACACGCCGACCTGGACCGAGGAGCAGCTCTTCGCGATCTTCCCCAACCTCGCCGAGCGCCGTACGAACCGTGGCAAGCACCTGTCGGGCGGCGAGCAGCAGATGCTGACCATCGCGCGCACGCTCATGGGCAACCCGTCACTGCTGCTGCTGGACGAACCCTCCGAGGGTATCGCGCCGGTCATCGTCGAGCAGATGGCCGAGACCATCATGAAGCTCAAGGCCGAGGGGCTGACGGTCATGATCTCGGAGCAGAACCTGCACTTTGCCCGGGCCGTGGCCGACCGGGCGATCATCATCGAGGGCGGCGAAAAGAAGTTCGACGGCAGCTTTTCCGAGCTTGAAGCCCACCCGGAAATCCGCGATGCCTACCTTTCCGTCTGACCGGCCGGAGAAGGAGCCGCCCGTGACCGAGACTGCCCCCCGTGCGCGCACCAGCGCCGAGCACGGCTACCTGCTCGACGAGCAGATCGGCTTCCTTCTGCGCAAGGCCTACCAGCGCAACTCGACCATCTTCTCCGAGCTCGTGCCGGGCAAGCTGACACCGACGCAGTTCTCGGTGATGCACCGGCTGGCCGAGGACGGGCCGATGTCGCAGAACCGGCTGGGCCGCACCGTGGCGATGGACGGCGCCACCACCAAAGGCGTGGTCGACCGCCTCATCGCGCGCGGCTTTCTCTCGACCGCCGCCGACCCCGACGACCGGCGCCGGCACCTGGTGTCGCTGACCGCCGCGGGCGTGGCGCTGATCGACGAGGCGACCGAGGCCGCGGCCCGCGTCAGCGCCGAAACGCTGGCCCCCTTGCGCGACCGCGAGAAGGACACGCTGCTGCGCCTGCTCACGAAGATCGCCTGAGGCCCCGAACCCCATTGCGCTGAGCCGGTCTTTGCGCGACACCGCGCTCCGAACAGGACCGCGAACCCCGGGGAATTGCCGTGACAGACCGAAGCTTCATCCGACACGTCGTCTTTTTCAGCGCCAAGGACCGCGCCGACATCGCGCGCATCCGTGAGGGCCTGGCGCAGCTGGCCGACATCCCGCATTCGCGGCATTTCGAGGTGGTCGAGAACAGCGGCGTCGACACGCTCTCGGGCGAGGTCGACGTGGTGGTCTACGCCGAGTTCGACGACGCCGAGGCGCTGGCCGCCTACAAGGCGCATCCGATCTACCAGAAGTCCATCGACGTGGTCCGTCCCCTGCGCGAGATGCGCATCGCGGCCGACTTCTGAGCGCCATGGCGGCCGAGGGCGTCTTCTTCGACACCGGCCCGCTGCGCGACGGCACGCATTTCGCCGACCCCGAAGAGGTGATCTCGGCCCACCGCCCCGAGGAGGTGCCGGGCGCCTTCGATGCGGTCGAGCGGGCCATGTCGCGCGGGCGCTGGCTGGCGGGCTACGCCAGCTACGAGCTGGGCTATGCCCTCGACCCCAAGCTCGCGCCGCTGATGCCGCCCGACCGCGCGCTGCCGCTGATGCAGTTCGGCGTCTTCGAAAGGCCGCAGCCCGGCCGCCCGGCCGCGCCCGAGGATGCGGCCAGCCTCTCGGCCCCGCAGCCGCTCTGGGATGCCGCGCGCTACGCGCGGGCCTTCGAGCGCGTGCACGACTTCATCGGCGCCGGTGACATCTACCAGGCGAACCTGACCTTCCCCATGTGCGCCCGCTACGAGGGCGACGTCACGGCGCTTTACGCCCGGCTCGCGCGGCGCCAGCCTGTGCCGCACGGCGCGCTGGTGCGACTGGGCGAGGTCGCGCTGCTGTCGCGCTCGCCCGAGCTGTTCTTCTCGCTCGACGCCGAGGGCCTGCTGACCACGAAACCGATGAAGGGCACCGCCCCGCGCGGCGCCACGCCCCAGGCGGACCGGGCCGAGGCGGATGGCCTGAAGCTCTCGGCCAAGAACCGGGCCGAGAACCTGATGATCGTCGACTTGCTGCGCAACGACATGAGCCGGGTGAGCGAGGTCGGCAGTGTCCGCGTGCCCGAGCTCTTCTCGGTCGAAAGCTACACCACGCTGCACCAGATGACCTCGCGCATCACCTCGCAGATCCGGGCGGGCACGACCTTTGGCGACCTCTTCAGGGCGCTCTTCCCCTGCGGCTCGATCACCGGCGCGCCCAAGATCCGCGCGATGGAGATCCTGCACGATCTCGAGTACGGGCCCCGCGGCGCCTATTGCGGCACGGTGGGATGGATCGCTCCCGACCGATCGATGAGCTTCAACGTGGCCATCCGCACCCTGACCTGCCATCCGGACGGCCGGGCCGAGCTGAGCGTCGGCGGCGGCATCGTTCACGACAGCCGGGCCGACGCGGAATACGCCGAGGCGCTGCTCAAGGCTCGCTACGCCGAGCTTGACTGACCCGCTTCGGTCGGCAGACAGACCTGCCGCAGGCGCGTCCTCTCGGCCGCCTAGGGCGCTTCGGCGGGCGCACCTGAGCCGGTCTCGGCGATTGCGCCGGCCTCCTTGATGAGCGCCTGCAAGACGGGCGTGAAGGGCTCCTGATGCAGCGTGATCAGGCCCACGGTGGGCACCGGACCGCCATCGCGGATCGGCACCACCGCCAGGTCCTGCCCGGTCGCAAGGAACCGGGCCAGGTCGTCTGGCAGGATCGTGACGTAGCCGCCGTGCACCACGTTCGAGACCAGCACGATGGTCGAGTTCGATTCCACCACCGGCTGCGGCTCGACCCCCGCGGCCATGAAGCCGCGGTTGATGATCCGCCGGTTCTGCATGTCCGGCGTCAGCAGGCACAGCCGCTGGCTGGCAAGGTCCGCCCAGCTCGCGGTCTTGCGCCCGGCGAGCGGATGGTCCGCCGGGCAGAGCGCGGAGTAGAGCTCGCGGTGCAACGGCGTGGCGGCCACCCGGCCAAGCGGCTCGTTGTCGAGGTAGGTGAGACCCGCGTCGACGTCGAGGTTCTCGAGCAGGTCGAGAATGTCGGCCGAGGAGCGCGAGAGCACGGTGAAATTCACGTTTGGATGCGCCTTGGTAAAGCGCGCCGTGAGACGCGCCGCCCAGGTCAGCGCCGTCGGGATCACCGCGAGGCGCAGGTGCCCCGAGAGCCCCGCATGAGAGGCCCGCATCTCGTCGCGCAGGCGCCGCGTGTCGCCGACGATCCGTCGTGCCCAGATCAGCGCCCGCTGCCCCTCGGGCGTCAGTCCACCAAAGCGCGATCCGCGCTGCACCAGCTTGACGCCGAGCTGTTCCTCGAGTTGCCGGATGCCGGTCGAGAGCGTCGGCTGCGCGATGTTCAGACGTTCGGCCGCGCGGCCGAAATGCTGCTCCTTGGCCAGCGCGAGGAACATCTCGAGCTTGCCGATCATTGCACCCAGCTTTCACCGCATCCATTCATGATAGGTATCTTGAATGAACGCCACGCCCCGCGCAACGCCGCCGGTCAGGCCTCGGCCGCGACTCCGCCCGGGCGCGGCGCGGCGGCCGCGGGCGCTGCCGTCTCGTGCGGCTCCTTGCGACGGCGCTTGCCGTCGAGCAGCGCCGCCAGCAGGAGCGACAGCGCGACCGCGATCGGCGGCAGCACCCAGCCGAGCCAGCGCGCATCGGGCTCCACGTCCATCAGGATCTGGCAGGCCAGCGCAAGGATCGTCCCCGTGGCGAAGACCGCGAGTCCCTGCCGGCCCAGCAGCCGGAAGGGCGCCGCGAACCGATGCGCGGAGGCGCGGCGCACCGCGGGCAGGCAGGACAGGACATAGGCCAGCGCCAGCGCGTGCAGCAGACGCGGCGCACCGAGGTAGGACTTGGTGTGCGTGATGAGGTTGTCCGGCACGCCCCAGCTGCCGAGCACCCACATCTTGTGGTTCATCCATGCGCCCATGCCCGGCACGTGGCGCCAGGCCAGCACGAGGATCAGGAACCCCGCCGCCAGCGCGAAGCCCGCCCGCGACACCGGCACCAACCGCTCGCCGCGCCTGTGGCTTACGCCCACCATGAGGCCCAACACGAAGATCATCTGCCAGGTGACCGGGCTGAAGAACCAGCCGCCTCCGCCGGGACTGTTGGGCACGTTCCAGCGCGCCCACCCCCGGCGAACCAGACCAGCGTGGCCGCCCCCAGCACGAACCAGGGCGCCCGAAGCCCCGCGCGGAGCACGAAGGGCGTCACCAGCAGCAGCACGATGTAGGTCGGCAGGATATTCACGTAGCCCACCTGGTAGGTCAGAGCCGCCAACCCGGGAAACGCCGCGAGGGGCGTCTCGAACATCCGCGAGATGTTGTGCTGTTCGATCAGGTCGGGCTGGACGAAGAGCTGGGCGGCACCCGCGAACATGGCCAGCGCCCAGAGCGTCATGAAGAGCTGCACCAGGTAGAGCGTCCAGGCCCGCCGCCAGATCGGCCCGCCGGCAGCGCCGATACTGCCGCGTCCGTCGCGCCAGCGCTCGATATTGCCGGAATAGGCGATGCCCGCGGCGATGCCCGACATCAGGAAAAAGCCCTCGGCCGCATCCGAGAAGCCGAAGTTGCGGATGGTCAGCGCCTCGTATGGATTGCCCGGGATGTGATCCACGAGGATCATCAGCAGGGCGATCCCGCGGAAGACATCGATCCGGGGGTCCCGCTCGCGCGCGGGCGGAGCGGCCCCCGGAAA
The DNA here is from genome assembly GCF_000442255.1 of Salipiger mucosus DSM 16094. Classification (GTDB taxonomy): domain Bacteria; phylum Pseudomonadota; class Alphaproteobacteria; order Rhodobacterales; family Rhodobacteraceae; genus Salipiger; species Salipiger mucosus. Next base: position 124,671 of record NZ_KE557279.1, read on the forward strand.
GGCGACGAGCTTCTTGTCAGACGGCCGCATCGGCCGCCCCGTGATCAGGGGCCGGCACGTCGCTGTCAGTTGCGGGCCTCCACCGCGCAAGCTCGGTGCGATAGGCACGGATGACCGGACCCGGGGCCTGCTCCTGCGGCACGACGAAGAGCCCGGGGGCCAGCGGCTGCGAGGTCGCCGAGATCAGCAGCGGCGCCAGCATCATCGGCACTCCCACCGGCAACAGCCAGAGCGCCAGCACCGGCGCGAGCCAGGCGGTCAGCCCCAGCAGGACCGCACCCCAGAGCGCGATCCACCGGCCGGCCTGCCAGCCCTCGGCCAGGCTCAGACGACCTTCGCCGCGCTGGTTGGCGGGCCAGCCTCCGTCGCGGCCCGAGAAGACCTCGAGCACGGCGCGGGACTGGTACATCAGCATCAGCGGCGCGATGACCGAGGTCAGCAGGATCTCGGCGATCACCGAACCGGCCGCGCGAAGCGCGCCGCCGAAGCCCCGGACCCGGCCGCCGGCAATGGCGCCGGCCAGCACCGAGAGCTTGGGCAGAAGCAGCAGACCGCCAACGCCTGCCCCCAGTGCGATGATCTCGCGGGTGCGGTCGTCGGGAAAGACCGGGAAAAGCTGGGCGGGCTGCGGGAAGTAGTCGGGCGGCGTCGCGGTCACCGTCGCCACGACCGAGGCCAGCAGGAAAGCGCCCCAGAGCAGCGAGACCAGATAGGCGAGGATGCCCTGCACGAAGACCACGCGGCTCCAGCCATGCAGGCCGGGCGCGGTCAGCAGGCGCATGTGCTGCAGGTTGCCCTGGCACCAGCGCCGGTCGCGGCGCGCGAAGGCGGTGATGTTGTCGGGACCTTCCTCGTAGGAGCCGCCGATGGTCTCGTCGAGCGTCACGCGCCAGCCTCCGCGCGCCAGCAGCGCCGCCTCGACGTAGTCGTGGCTGAGGATCGTGCCGCCGAAGGGCGGGCGGCCGGCCAGTTCCGGCAGGCCGCAGCAGCGCGCCAGCGCCCGTGTGCGCACGATGGCGTTGTGGCCCCAGTATGGCCCGGTGCGGCCCTGCAGGCGGGCCAGTCCGCGTGCGAAGATGGGCGAATGGAAGGCCGCCGCGAATTGAAGGGCACGGCCGAAGAGCGAATGCGCCCCGGTGATCTGCGGCAGGGTCTGCAGCAGCCCTAGGTCGGGCTCGGCCTGCATCCGCGCGATCATCGTGCGGATGGTTTCGCCCTCCATGAGGCTGTCGGCGTCGAGCGTCACCGCGAACTCGTAGGCACCGCCCGAGTTGCGGATGAAATCCTCGATGTTGCCGGCCTTGCGGCCGCGACTGTCCTCGCGGTTGCGGTAGAAGATGCGCCCTGCCCCGCCGGTGCGTTCGAGCAGCACGGCGAAAGCCGCCTGCTCCCGCGCGATCGCGGATGCGTCCTTGGTGTCCGACAGGACGGCGATGTCGACATCGAGCCCTGCGGCCCGCAGCGAGCCGTCCATGGCGCTCACGCGGGCAAAGGCCGCGACCGGGTCCTCGTTGCAGATCGGCAGCAGGACAACGGTCGGCGGGTGCGGGTGGGCCAGCTCGGGACGCACCGGCGCCTCGCGCCTGGGCGGCAGCCCGAGAAAGGCCTGCACCGCGCCCCAGGCCAACCAGGCGGTCGTGATGAAGATCAGCGCGGTGCGCAGGGCATCCCAGGCAGCAAAGCCGTCCTCGGCCGACACCTGCGCGAGGATCACCGAGGCGCCGGCCGCGGCAAGTGCCGCGAAGGCCAGCGCGCCGACGCGGCGCAGCCGGGTCGGACCGTCGGCCATGAGCGGGGTGTCAGGCATGACCGGCCTTCTGCGTCATGCCGAGCAGGCGGCGCAGGCCGGTCGGTTCCAGCCGGCGTTCAAGCGTCTGGGGCGGCATTGCCAGCGGTGCCGTGGGCGGCGACCAGTCGTGATCGTCTTGCCGTACTGCCGCGTCTTCGCGGTTGATCGTGTCGAGGTCCTTCATTGCGCCATCCATTGATAGAGCCAGGTTTCCGACAGGCGGTGCGAACCGTCCATGAGCGTCGCCCGGAGTTCCACTGTGGCGCCCGGTTCGGCCGCCACTTCGATCACCAGCCGCCAGACGTCGGAACCGTCGATGCGCGAAAGCACCGCCTCGGCCAGTTCACCTCCATTGGCTGTCACGGTAGGTGCAACGTCGGACGGGGAGGCAAGTTCCGCCAGCGCGCCACCTTCGAAATCGACGACGAATTTTTGCCGACCGTTGTCGCCCTCGACCCCTGCGATGCCGCCTTTTCCGGCAAGCGTGCGCAGAACCCGGGCAGTTTTCGGACGGCCGCCCGGAGGCGCCATGCCCCAGTGCAGGCGGTAGTCGAATTCCAGGGCGTCACCGGCCTCGACGGCCTGCTCGGGCACCCAGAAGGCGACGATGTTGTCGTTCGTCTCGATGTCGGTCGGGATCTCGATGAGCCGGACGCTGCCGCGTCCCCAGTCGCCCACCGGCTCGACCACCAGCGAGGGTCGGCGTTCGTAATGCGCGCCCGCGTCGAGGTAGGCGTCGAACCCGCGCGAACGCTGCACGAGGCCGAAGGCCTCGGGCCCCCTGGCGGCGAGATAGGAATTGGAAAGGCGCGAGGGGTTGTTCAGCGGCCGCGCCGCCGCCTGCCCCTCGCTGCGCAGGATCAGGTGATCGCTGTCGTGCACCCGGGCGCGGTAGTCGTGGAACCTGTCCCCGTCCTTGGGGCTGAAGAGATACATCGAGGTCAGAGGCGCCACGCCGAGCTGCTGCACCGCCTCGCGGAAGAAGAGCCGCGCGGTGACATCGATCCGGGTCGTCTCGCCCGGGGTCACGACGAACCGGTAGGCCCCGGTGACGGAGGGGCTCTCGAGCGAGGCATAGAGCACGACGTGCTCGGCGTCCGGCGCCGGCCGCTCGACCCAGAAGGCACTGAAGCGGGGGAATTCCTCGTCGCCGCCGGTGGCGGTGTTGACCGCCAGCCCGCGCGCGCTGAGCCCGTAGACGTTGTCCTTGCCGAGGGCACGGAAATAGCTCGCGCCGAGGAACGAGACGACCTCGTCGAAGCGCTCGGGGGTGTTCAGAGGAGCATTCAGGCGAAAGCCGGCGATCCCCGGCAGGTCGGTGTCGGCGTCCACCTCGCCCTCGAGCGGGCCATCGTAACGGAAGTCCGAAGTCGTGAAGCTCACAGGGCGCGCCACGCCGTCGACGACCTCGTTCAGCGTCACGGGCTCGGGAAAGAGCCAGCCCAGGTGATAGGCATGCAGGCGGAACGGCGCATCGGGTCCGTTCCAGGGACCGTGGTCGTTGCGGAAGCGGATGTGCCGGTAGGCGTCGTAGTCCAGCTCGGGAAGCGGGAGTTCGGGCTGCTCGGGCGCGGCGTATGGCTCCTTGCTCAGCTCGCGCATCCGCTCGGTCAGCATGGCGAAGGAAAAGCGCGCACCCTCGTCGTCCGCCTGCGCGGCCGCCGGACGCACCCCGGCCACGAGGCATGCCGCCCCTGCCGCCGCGCCGAGTGCCTCCCGCCGGGTCAACCCGGCCGGTTGCACCGGGCCTGTATCCTCTGCGTCGCGTCGCGCCATGCGTGATCTCTCCTGCCTGTGTCTCGGGCGTGTGACCCAGATAATTGGTGATGCGCGGCCTTTGGCAATCATCCGGCCTCTTCGACAGGCGAGATTCCGCCCCGCGGCTATCGTTTTGCGCGAAACATTGCGGGTTGGCCGCCGGCCGGCCCGCACCGGGCAATTTTCCGCGGAACCTTTCGGCGGCACGCTGCGCGCTTGTGTCCCCGAGCTGTGCCGATAAGGTCGGATCGCCGCGCGATGGAGGAGGAGCAAGGCTCATGACCACGGACATGGGACGACAGGAGACGCCGCGGGCGCTGGTGACCGGCTGCAGCTCGGGAATCGGTCTGGAAATCACGCGGCGACTGCTGCGCGATGGCTGGCAGGTCACGGGGCTGAGCCGCCGCGCGCCCGACATCGAGGACCCGGGCCTCACTTTCGTTCCCGTGGACCTCTCCGACCCCGAGGCGACCGAAGCGGCGCTCGCCTCGGTCGGGCCAATGCGGGCCGTTGTGCATGCCGCGGGACTGCTGCGCGTGGGCGGGCACGAGAGCCTAGACCGCGACGAGGGCGCACGCATGTGGCGCCTGCACGTCGATGTGGCCGCGCAGCTGGTCTCGGCCCTGGCGCCCGGGATGGCCGATGGCGGCCGCTTCGTTCTGGTCGGCTCGCGTGTCGCTGCAGGTGCCGCCGGCCGGTCGCTCTATGCCGCGTCGAAATCGGCGCTGGTCGGCTTTGCCCGCTCGGTGGCCGCCGAACTGGCGCCGCGCGGGATCACCGTCAACATCGTCGCCCCCGGCGCCACCGACACGCCGATGCTGCACGATCCGGCGCGTGCGGGCTCGGCCCCGCGCAAGCCCCCGATGGGCCGCCTCGTCAAACCCGCAGAGGTTGCCGGCACGGCCGTCTTCCTGCTGAGTGATGACGCCGCCAGCATCACCGGGCAGCAGATCGTGCTTTGCGGGGGCGGCTCGCTCTGAGCCGCCGCCCACTGGTCTCCGGTCAGGAGATGGGGTTCGCGAGGCCGAACATCAGTCCGACGATCACCGCCACGATGACCAGCCCCAGGACCCAGGGCCAGGCGCCGTAGCCGTCGATATCCTCGCGCGTGTCGCGTCCGATCATGATCTCGCTCCTAGTTCAGCAGTTCGGGCAGGAACAGCGCCAGCTGCGGGAAGAAGATCACCAGCATCAGCCCGATCACCTGCAGCGCGATGAAGGGCAGCACGGCCAGGAAGATCTCCTGCAGTGTCACGTCCTTGGGCGCCACGGACTTCAGCCAGAAGCAGGCCGGGCCGAAGGGCGGCGACAGGAAGTAGATCTGGATATTCATCACGAAGAGGATGCCGAACCAGATCTTGGCCTGATCCTCGGTCAGGCCGAGGTCCGGTGCCAGCGTCATCACCACCGGCGCGAAGACCGGCACTGTGATGAGGACGATGGCGATCCACTCCATGAAGGTGCCCAGCACCATCAGGATCAGCATCATCACGATGATCGTGCCCATCGCGCTCAGCCCGAGGTCGAGGAAGAGCGAGCGCATGAACTCGCCCCCGCCGACGAGGTTGAAGATCCCCACGAAGCTGACCGCGCCCAGCACCAGCCAGATGATCGTGCCCACGGTGGTCATGGTGCCCAGCATCGCCGCCGAGAGCACGTTCCACTTGAACTGGTGGCGCACGGCGGCGACGAACATCGCGCCGATACAGCCCACGGCCGCGGCCTCGGTCACGCTGGCAATCCCGGCGTAGATCGAGCCCATGACCGAGGCGATGAGCAGGATGCAGAGGATCACGGCGGTGACCCGGTCCTTCGAGAGCTTCTGGTCGCGGCCCGTCATCTCGGCGACTTCGGCCGCCGTCGGCGCCAGCGAGTGGTTCAGGTTCACCCGGATCAGCACGTAGCCCGCGTAGAAGATCGCCAGCATGATGCCGGGAATGGCGCCGGCCATGAACAGATCGCCGATGCCGACCTCGGCCGAAAGACCGTAGACGATCATGATGATGGACGGGGGGATCAGCGTGGCCAGCGCGCCCGAGGCGCAGATCAGTCCGATGGTGATCTTGCGGTCATAGCCCAGCCGGAACATCTGCGGCAGCGCCACGAGGCCCAGCATCACGATCTCGCCGCCCATCACGCCCGACATGGCCGCGAGCACGACGGCCACCACGGTGGTCTGCACCGCGACGCCGCCGCGCAGGTTGCCGGCAAAGATCGACATGGCGTCGAAGAGGTCCTCGGCGATACCTGCCCGCTCGAGGATCGAGGCCATGAGCACGAAGAAGGGCACCGCCACGAGGCTGTAGTGCTCGAGCAGGCCGGTGGCGTTGGACGAGACCAGGAACAGCCCGCGCGGCCCGAAGAAGGCCACCGCCATGAGCACCGAGACGATCAGCGTCACGATGCCCAGCGGCATGCCGGTCATCATCAGCGCAACCAGCAGCAGCACCATGATGAGCGAGACCGTTCCCAGGTCCATCGAGCGCATGTCGAGCGCCGCCGAGGGGTCGAGGGCCCTGCCGATGCCACTGATCGCGTCCGAGAGGATCTCGGCCGGCGCGAAGCCCAGCGCGTGGCTCAGGAAGGCCGAGACGAAGTAGACGACGAAATAGACCGCCGCGATCTTGACCGCTGTCTTCGCCCAGCGCGAGGCGACGTGGCGGTGCAGGTTCACCACGAGCTGCGCCAGGTACATGAACCCGCCGATCACGATCAGCGATTTCATCATCATGGGCAGAGGCGAGTTGAAGGCCGAGCCCGACTTCTCGAGCCGCGCCACGCTGTCATAGGCGCGGATCGGGGCATCGGTCAGCAGCATGTAGAGCGCGGCGATCCCGACGATCGTGGCAAAGAGGTCGAGCCACCAGCGCTGCCGCGCGGTGGCCATGACGTGAAAGACGGTGATCGCGATGTGCCGCTGTTTCAGCGTCACGTAACCGGCCGAGAGCATCCAGGCCGCGGCACAGAGCACCATGACCGTCTCGAAGGCCCAGAAGGTCGGCGCATTCAGAAGGTAGCGCGAAAAGACCTCGTAGAGCGTCGCCAGCGAGGCGATCACGTAGAAGGTCGAGATCGCGATGCCCGTCACGTGGCTGGCGTGATCGACCGGCGTGTAGTCCTTCCACGCGAGGTCCGCCTCTTCGTGCAGCGGGTCCTGCGCACCGACCTCGATATCCGAGGCCGCGACCCCCTCGTCGTATGTTCGCGTCATGTCCGTGTTCCTCCCCCGTCGTGCCGCTCTGCGGCCGCGGTCCGCGTGGTCCGCCCCATGCTCGGCGGTCGTGCGCGGCGCGACCCATCCGGACCGCGCCGCGCCGGATCACGTCCACGCGCTCCCCCACGCCGGACGTGACCTGTCTGCGAGGCCCGCGTTAGAGCAGGCCTGCCTCTTTCATGAACGAGATGTGCGTGTCGTAGACCTCCTGTGCGAGATCCGAGCCGGACGCGAAGTCTTCCCAGGCTTCCTGGGCGATCTCGCGCAGCTTGTCGCGCTCTTCCTGCGGCCAGTCGATGATGGTCAGCTCGCCCGCCGCCTTGTCACGCGCCACGAGCTGACGGTCGAGACGGTCGAAGTACTGGCGCAGACCGTTGTAGGCCGCCAGATACCAGGTCTCGAGCGCGACCTGCTCGGCCTCGCTCAGCTCGTCCCAGACCATGTCGCTCACGGTGAACTGCAGGATCGGGGTCGAGTGGATGCCCGGGAAGATCGGGTACTTGGCGATCTTGTGCATGCCGTTGGCGTCGTTGTTGGCATAGGCCGAGTTGTCGGCCGCGTCGATCACGCCCTTCTCCAGCGCGCCGTAGGTCTCGGAGCCCGACATCGACACGGGCGCCGCGCCGGCGCGCTTGAAGACGTCCGCGGCAAGGCCCTCGGGCGAGCGGATCTTGAGGCCCTCGAGGTCGGCCACGCCCTCGACCGGCACCTTCGACACGAAGGCTTCGCGCGCGTAGGCGCCGCAGCCCACGACATGCACGCCGTCGAAGTGCGCGTCGAAGAGCTTCTGCAGCATTTCCTTGCCGCCGCCCTGGGCGCAGAAGGCCTGGATCTGGTCGGCGGAATCGTAACCCGCGATCAGGTCGCCCATGAGCGCGAAGGCCGGATCGACCCCGGCGAAGTAGTTGATCGAGGTGAGATCGCCGTCGAGGATGCCCACCGAGATCGCCTCGGCAGTCTCGCGGCGCGGAACCACCGCGTCCACCGGCAGCAGCTCGACCGTCAGCGCGCCGCCGGTCATGGTTTCCAGCTTCGGCACCCATTCCTCGTTGAGATAGGCCAGCGATGCGTGGCTCGCGTTCGACGAGGTCTGGATCTTGAGCGTGCGGTCGGCGGCATCCGCGGCACCGGCCGCGACTCCCAGCCCGGCGGCCAGCGCCAGCGCGCTCACGGCACGCGTCATTGCAGTGACTTTCATGGTGTCCTCCCTGACTTCCGTAACGTCGCGGCGTGTCTCCTCAGCACGCCGTGTCCCGACACCTCTTCTAATATATTAGTCAAATAATCGTGGCAACGATTTGATTCGTCAGGCGGTCAGGATCGCGAAAAAAGCAACCAGGAGCGCTGCCGCCAAAGCGGTGAAGGCGCCGTTCCAGCCCAGCGACAGGCGGCGCGCGGGAATGCCGCTGATGCGCTGGATCAGCAGCACGACGGTCGCGAAGGGCGAAAAGGTCATCGACAGGGCCCAGCCGCAGGAGATCGCGAGCGCGATGAGCGTGGCATCCGCAGGCAATGTCTCGAGACTGCCGAAGAGGCTGCCGAAGAAGATCGCCATCATGATGGGTGAAAAGGCCAGAAGGCTGAACAGCGTCAGCACCACCGGGATCGCCCCCAGCAGCACCCAGTCGGGCATCGTATAGAGGCCCAGCGACTGCGCCAGCGCGTCGCCCGGCACAACGCCGGCCCCGGCCCGGCCGAGGAAGCCGGAACTCGCGAGCGTCACGGCAAGCGCCCCGCTCTGCGGCAGGTTGCCCGCCAGCAGGCCCGTCAGCCGCCGTCGCACCTTTGCGCGTCCCGCGCGGTCTAGGCCCGATTGGGCCGCGAGCCAGCCGGGGATCATCAGCGGGCAGGCCAGCATGAGGCCGAAGACCAAGGTTTCCCCCCGCAACGTCGCAAGGATCTCGGACAGCCCCAGGAGCCAGGCGCAGGCGGCAACGAAATAGGCCGCCGCACGCCACGGGAAGGCCTTCGGAACGACCTTGCCCGCGGGCGTGTAGCGGCGGAATCGCCAGCGGTCCTCGGCCCAGCCCAGGGCGATGACGCAGAGGAAGGCGGTGAAGCCCAGCCCGATCCAGAGCAGCCGGTCGATCCCGGGAATGAGCTCCATCAGCGCCAGCGGCGCGAGCGCCGTGGGCGACCAGACGACCGACCAGGCGAAACCGCGCAGCATGGCACTGAGCTGGCGCTGCTCGCGCAGATGGTCGCGCCCGTCGTCCGATTGCGCGCGGGCGATGCCACGCTGGATCAGCGGCACGAGAAAGGAGACCACGCCGATGTTGAAGATCACCGCCATGAAGGCCGTCCCCAGGTTGAGCGCGGCGTAGCGCCGCCCAGGCGGCTGGCGTGTGAGAAACCCGCCGAGGTCCGAGACCGAGGGCGAGGTCATGGCCGCCTCGCGCAGCAGCGTCAGCAGCAGGATGAAGGCCATGAGGAAACCGGCCTGGTCCATCGCGCCCGCAAGGATTTCCGCCCGGTCCGGCCGGGTGAACCAGACGTAGGCGCCAACCGCGAGCGACAGCGCCAACAGGTAGCTTTCCCGCAACCCGAACCGCGGCAGCGCCACCACCACGGTCAGGCCGATGGTGATCCAGGCGACATGCGCCACGGCCTCGGAGGCGGTCAGACGGGCCAGAAGCACGAAGACGATCATCACCAGAAGCGCCGTGGAAATGGCCTTGTCGGTCAGGCTCAGGGTCGGAGGCGCTTCGGCGTGATGCATGCCTCCGCTCAGCCGGTGACGAGATCGCGCGGGTCGAGTTCCCGGCCCGCCGCGTGCGCCGTCACGTTACCGGACCAGTGGCCGACGATCCGAGCAAGGTTGTCGCGCGTGCCACCGCCCATGTGCGGCGTCAGAACCGTGTTGGGCGCGCGCCGCAGGGGATGCTCCGCCGGCAGCGGCTCGGGGTCGAAAACGTCGAGCCCCGCCCCGCCAATCTGCCCGCTTTCCAGCGCCGCGAGCAGCGCCTCCTGGTCCACCAGCCCGCCGCGCGCGGTATTGATGAGCACCGCGCCGGGGCGCATCCGTGCGAAGGTCTGGGCATTCATGAGGTGGCGCGTCTCCGGGGTGAGCGGCAGGTGCAAGCTGACGACATCCGCGCCGGAGATCAAGTCATCGAGGGACAGAAACCCCGGAACGCCCTCGATAGGCCCGGAAGCGCGGGTGTAGGTGACCTCGCAGCTGAAGCCGGCAAGGCGCTTGGCGACCTCCTTGGCGATGGCGCCGTAGCCCACCAGCCCGACCCGCGCGCCGGTCAGGTCGCGGCCCTTGTCGTAGATGCCGGGCTCGAGCCACTCGCCGGCGCGGACGCGCGCGTCGCCGACGCAGAGGCGCTTCAGCACGGCGATCATCAGCCCGAGGGTGTGATCGGCCAACGACGGTGCGTTGCGCCCGGGGCTGCGCGCCACCGTGATGCCGCGCGCGAGCGCCTCGGCCACCGGCAACCCGTCGGTGCCGGTGCCCCACTGGTGCAGCAGCTTGAGGTTCGGCGCGGCGTCGAGCAGCACGGGCGGCATCTTCACCGCCCGCACCACGGCATAGTCGACGTCGTGCAGGATCGCCGCGCGATCCGCCTCGTCGTTGGAAGCCGGGTAGCGGATGTCCAGCACGCCGCCTGTCAGGCGTTCGACCGTCTGCTGCATCTCCGGCCCGAAGGCCTCGAGCAGCGCGACGCGGGGCCGGCTCACGACCGGCCCCGGATCAGGTCCTGCATCAGCCCCATTTCCTCTTCGGTCAGGTCGGTGAGCGGCGCGCGCACCGGCCCGGCCTCGAAGCCGCGCAGGCGCACGCCCGCCTTGATCGCCGAGACGGCATAGCCGGTCTTGCGGTCGCGGATCGCGGCGAAGGGATAATAGAACTCTTCCAGCAGCCGCTCGCAGGTGGCGTCGTCGCCCGCGGTGAAAGCGCGGTGGAAGGCCACCGCAGTCTCGGGAACGAAGTTGAACACGGCCGAGGAGTAGGTCGCCATGCCCGCGCCCCGGTAGGCCTGCGCGAAAAGCTCGTGCGTGGGCATGCCGCCGATATAGCTCAGCCGGTCGCCCAGCTTCAGCGTCACCCGCCGCACCGTGTCGATGTCGCCGGTGCCGTCCTTGAACCCGATGAGGTTCGGGCATTCGTCGGCCAGCTGCTCGAGCGTTTCAGCCGTGACCCGCGCCTGCCCGCGGTTGTAGACGATCACGCCCATCTTCGTGGACTTGCAGACGGCGCGGATGCGCTCGGCGATGCCGTCCTGCGGCGCGCCGATCAGGTAATGCGGCAGCAGCAGGATGCCGTCGCCGCCCGCTTCCTCGATGCCCTGCGCCAATTCGCAGGCCATGCGCGTGCCATAGCCGCAGCCGACCATGATGGGCGCCTCCGGCTGCGCCTGCTTGGCCGTGCGGGTGATCTCGACGATCTCCGAGGGCGTGAGCGAGAACATCTCGCCGGTGCCTCCGGCTACGAAGAGACCGGACACCGGGTAGTCCGACAGCCATTCGAGATGCGCGCGGAAGGGCTCCGGGGCGAAGTCGCCGTCGGCGCCGAATGGCGTCACCGGAAAGGACAGCAGCCCGCCGTCGATGCGGGACTTCAGCGTTTCGTTGTCGATCATCCCTGCCCCCCCTCAGCGGTCGTTCTTCTTGCGCCAGGCCTCGAACGTGGCGAGGTGTTCGTCCTTGGTGCGGGGATAGAGCCCGATGATCGTCTCGCCCGCCTTGACCTGCTCGACCACGAAATCCTCGTAGGCGGTCATCTCGACGGCCTCGGCCGAGACCTCGTCGGCGATGTCGGCCGGAATCACGATCACGCAATCGGCGTCGCCCACGATGATGTCGCCCGGGAAGACCGGGGCATCGCCGCAGCCGATGGGCTCGTTGATGGCGATGGCTTCGTTGTTGGTCAGGTTCGTCGGGCTCGACGGCCGGGTGTGATAGGCCGGGATCGCCAGTTCGCCGATGGTCTGCGCGTCGCGGAAGCCGCCGTCGGTGACGATGCCCGCCCCGCCCCGCACCATGAGCCGGGTCACGAGGATGTCGCCGGCCGAAGCCGCCTGCGCCTGCTTGCGGCTGTCCATGACCAGCACATGCCCCTCGGGGCAGGTCTCGATGGCGACACGCTGCGGATGCTCGGGATTGCGGAACTCGGCCAGCGTGTTGCGGTCCTCGCGCGCGGGGATGTAGCGCAGGGTGAAGGCCGGCCCGACCATGTTCTCGCCCTTCCAGCCCACCGGGTGCACGCCCTGGATCACCTGGTTGCGCAACCCGCGCTTGAACAGGGCCGTGGCGAGCGTCGCCACCGACACCCCCTTGAGCCGTGTGCGGATCTCTTCATTGAACGCCATCAATCTCCTCCTTCGGGGCTGTCCCTCAGCGTTACGCTGCGTTTGGTATGTTCCCTCGCGGTGTCCGACATGGTCAGGCCGAAGCCCGGGCGATCAGGCACCCACATCCGGCCATCGCGGATCTCGAGCCGTTCGTTGAAGAGCGGCTCCAGCCAGTCGAAGTGTTCGACCCAGCCCTCGGTCGGGAAAGCCGCGACGAGCGGCAGATGCTGCTCCATGACAAAATGCGGCGCCAGCGCCACACGCTGGCTGCGGGCCAGTTCCATCACGCGCAGCATCGGGGTCACGCCGCCGATGCGCGGGCAGTCGGCCTGCAACACGCGCGCCCCGCCTGCCGCGATGAGTGCCGCATGCTCGTCGTAGGAGGCCAGCATCTCGCCTGTCGCCACCGGCGTGACCAGTTGCGCTGCAAGCGCGCCGTGGCCGGCATGGTCGCGGGCGTCGAGCGGCTCTTCGATGAACTCGAGGCCCATGCCATCGACCCGCCTGCAGAAGGCCAGCGCCTCCGCTCGGCTCCACTGCTGGTTGGCATCGATCATCAGCGCCACGTCCGGGCCGATTGCATCGCGCACCGCTTCGATCCGTCGGATGTCCTCGCGCCAGTCCGGCTGACCGACCTTCATCTTGATGCCGCCGATCCCCCGGGCGACCGAATCGCGCGCTGCCTGAGACATCTCGTCGATCGAAGCTTGCAAGTACTGGCCGCCGGAGTTGTAGACCCGCACCCCGTCACGGAAGCTGCCCAGCAGCTGCGCCAGAGGCAACTTGGCGCGCCGCGCCTTGAGATCCCACAGCGCCGTGTCGAAGGCCGCGAGGACATGAAACGCCGCCCCGCAGGCCCCGAGCGAGTTGGTGCGCCAGCCCAGCATTTCCCAGATGCGCTGGACGTCAGCCCCACGCGCCCCGATGACCATCGGCGCGATCTCCTCGGCAAGGGCCTGAAGCGCCGTGCCTCCCGCGCGCAGGGTGTAGGTGAACCCCGTGCCGGTCGTGCCGTCCTCGTCGGTGATCTCGGCAAAGACCATGTCGACCGCCGCCAGCGGCACCTGCCGGCCGGTGGCAACCTTGGCGTCCGAGACCGGCCGCGCGATCGGTTGGACCACGTGCGAAATCCTGAGCCCCGCGATGTGGTCTGTCATCTCGATCCCCCCTGAATGCCGCACGCCCGCGCCTTCTCCCTACATCTGATATATTAGCATTTCTATTGTTGCAACTTGTCAAATTCACTGCCACGATTATGAACGCGGGATGTGGATGTCGGCATGAAGAACGAGGACCTCTTTTCCGGTCTGATGCAGCGCCTGGGCGGCGACCCCGCCGCGGGGACGGTGCCCTCTGCCGCCGGGCGGACGCTGGATTCCCTGCGCCGGCGCATCATCGCGCTCGACCTGCCGCCCGATACCGTGCTCAGCCGCGCGGCGCTGGCGCAGGAATACGACGTCAGCCAGACGCCGCTGCGCGACGCGCTCCAGAAGCTGGAAAGCGAGGGGCTGGTCGAGATCTTTCCCCAGTCCAAGACTGTCGTGACCCGCATCGATGCGGACAAGATCCACGAGGCCCTGTTCCTGCGCCGGGCCATCGAGCTCGAGGTGGTGCACGTCCTGGCCCCCGTCATCGACAAGGCCACGATCACGCGGCTGCGCACCATCATCGGCATGCAGGACGCCCTGGCCGAGCAGCGCGACGAGATCGGGACCTTCCAGGAGCTCGACGAATCCTTTCACCAGGTGATGCTCGCCGCCGTGGGGTTTCCCGAGCTGCACCAGCTCATCCGCGCGCGTTCGGGTCACCTGAACCGGGTGCGGCGCCTCGATCTCTGGGACGCGCCAAAGATCCGGCGCATCCTGTCCGATCACCGCGAGATCCTCGCGGCGCTCGAGGCTCATGACCCGCAGGCGGCCGCCGATGCGATCCGGCGCCACCTCGGCCAGACCGTGGCGCGGCTGCCGGCCCTGCGCGCCGAGCATCCCGACTATTTCAGGGCCGAGACCCCTCGTTCCGGCGATGGCGCACCGAGGACAGCAGCGCCAGGCCGATGAACGCGGCGCCGACGAGGCCGGTGATGACCTCGTGGACGTGGAACATGGTCTGCGAGAACATGATGATCGAGAGCACCAGGATCGAGTAGAAGGCGCCGTGCTCGAGGTAGCGGAACTCGTTCAGCGTGCCCTTCTCGACCAACATGATCGTCATCGAGCGGACGTAGAAGGCTCCGATCCCGAGACCGATGGCGATGAGAAAGAGGTTCTGCGTCAGCGCGAAGGCCCCGATCACGCCGTCGAAGCTGAAGGAGGCGTCCAGCACCTCGAGGTACATGAAAGCGCCCAGACCGCCCTTGGCAACCGCCTTGCTGGCGTCGGCGCGGTCCAGAACGTGACCCAGCGCGTCGACCGCGACGAAGGTGACGAGCCCTCCCACCGCGGCGAAGAAGAAGTCGCCCATCTGCCCGGCAGGCAGAGCCGCGCCGAAGACCAGCATGACAACCAGCACGAAGCCCAACTCGATCCCGCGGACCGACCCGCAGCGCCGCAGCCGCTTTTCCAGCGTGGCGATCCAGTCGACCTCCTTGCCCTCGTCGATGAAGTAGCTCAGCGCGACCATCATCAGGAAGGCCCCGCCGAAGGCCGCGATCGACAGGTGCGCATCGCCGATGATCTCGGCGTAGCGCCTCGGATCGGTCGCGGCGAGCTTGAGCGCCTCCCAGGGGCCGATCCCGGCAGCGACCACGACGATCAGCAGCGGAAAGACGATCCGCATGCCGAAGACCGCGATCAGGATGCCCCAGGTCAGGAAGCGGCGCTGCCACTCGGGGGTCATCTGCTCCAGCTTGTTGGCGTTGACGATCGCGTTGTCGAAGGACAGCGAGATCTCGAGCACCGACAGCACCACCCCGATCAGGAAGAAGCTGACGGCGCCGCCGAGGGTTCCCGAGTAGCTCCAGCCAAGCACCAGCGAGAGGGCAAGGCCGATCCCGGTAAACAGGAAGGGCCAGCGGAAATAATGCAGCATGATGGGTCCTGCCAGGTTCGTGTGATCCGCCTACCAGGCCGGCGTGAGCAGAGGCTTGCCCGCGAAATGGGCGGCGAGATTGTCCACGACAAGCTGCGCCATGGCATCGCGGGTTTCGACCGTGCCCGAGGCATGGTGCGGGTAGAGCGTGACATTGGCCAACCCGGTCAGGGCCGGATCGGGGTCGGGTTCGTTCAGATAGACGTCGAGCCCGGCCGAGCCGAGGCGCCCGTCGCGAAGCGCGGCGATCATCGCCGCCTCGTCGACCACCGTCCCCCGCGCGACGTTGACCAGCGTGCCCTGCGGCCCCAGCGCCTCGATCACCTCGGCCGAGACGAGCTTCTCGGTGGCAGGCCCGCCGGCGACGGCCACGGTCATGACGTCGGCCCAGCGCGCCAGTTCGACGATGTCGGGCTGGAAGTCATGGGGCACCGCCGGTTTCGCGGAACGCCCGAAATAGGCAACCTCCATGCCCAGCGGCACGCAGCGCGCGGCAATGGCCTGCCCGATGCGGCCCATGCCGACCATGCCCAGCCGCTTGCCCTTCATGGTGGAAAGCAGCGGGAACATGCCCTTGCGCCCCCAGTCGCCGCTTTCGACGTAGCGATGCGCGCGCACCAGGTCGCGCCGGGCCGCGAGGATCAGCATCAGCGCCACGTCCGCCACCTCGTCGCAAAGCGCGTCCGACGTGTTGGTGAGCGGGATGCCCCGCTCCTTCAGCGCGGCGGTGTCCACCGTCTCGAACCCGGCCGAGGAACAGGCGACGATCTCGAGGTTCGGCAGATGCGCCAGCATCTCGCGCGTGAGGCTCGCGTGTCCGTTGGTGACGATGCCGCGGCACTTGGAGCCGTGCTCGGCCAGGAAGGCCTCCTTGTCCGCCGCCTCGTCGTAGCGGTGCAGCCGGTAGGTCGCCTCGAGCTGCTCCATCGCCTTGGGCCGCGCGGGATAGAGAACGAGGATGTCCTCGCTCATTGCGCTGCCTCGAGCCGCGCGGCGCGGCGCTCGGCCTGCACGTCGGGATCGGGGTCGAGGCTCGCCGCCAGCAGGTTGCGCGTGTAGTCTTCGCGCGGGCTCTCGAATATCTGTCTGACAGGTCCGACTTCCACGACCTTCCCTTTTTGCATGACAAGCACACGATCAGCGAAATCCCGTACAACGGGAAGGTCGTGCGCGATAAAGATGTATGACAGGTTTAGTTCATCCTTCAGGCGATGCAACAGGTCGATCACCTGCGCCTGGATGGACACGTCAAGCGCCGAGACCGCCTCGTCGCAGACGATGATCCGCGGCTCCAGCGCGAGTGCGCGCGCGATCGCGATGCGCTGGCGCTGGCCGCCCGAGAACTGGTGCGGGTGCCGGTACATGTGCTCGGCCTCGAGACCCACCTGCTCGAGCAACTCGGCCACGCGCTCGCGCCAGCGCGGCTTCGGCAGGATCTCGGGATGGATGACCCAGGCCTCGGAAATGATCTTGTAGACCGACATCCGCGGGTTAAGGCTCTGCGTCGGGTCCTGGAACACCATCTGGATGTCGCGCCGCATCTCGTAGAGCTCTTTCGGCGAGAGCTTGAAGATGTCGCGCCCCTCGTAATGGGCCTCGCCCGCGTCGGCCTCTTCCAGCCGCAGCAGCAGCTTGGCGGTGGTCGACTTGCCCGAGCCGGACTCGCCGACGATGGCCAGCGTCTCGTTCGGGTAGAGATCGAGGTCGAGATCGTCGATGGCGTGGAAGGCGCCGTAGGTCTTGGTGACGCCCCGCATCGAGAGCATCGGCTCGGGTCCCTGCCCGCCTTCGGACATGGCGCCCTGGCCCGGCGCCGCCGAGATCAGCTTCTTCGTGTAGGCGTGCTGCGGGTTGTGATATACTTCGCGGGCGCTGCCGCGCTCGACGATCTCGCCCTCGTTCATCACCACGACGCGGTGCGCGATCTCGGCCACGACGCCGAGGTCGTGGGTGATGATCAGCAGCCCCATCCCGGTTTCCTTCTGGAGCGACTGAAGCAGCGCGAGGATCTGCGCCTGCACCGTCACATCCAGCGCCGTCGTCGGCTCGTCCGCGATCAAGACATCGGGCTTCAGCGCCAGCGCCATGGCGATCATGAGGCGCTGCCGCTGGCCGCCCGAGAACTGGTGCGGATACTTCTCGACCGCGCCCTCCGGGTCCGGCAGGCCGACCTTGCGCAGCAGCTCCACGGTTTCCCTGCGCGCGGCATCGCGTGCCGTGCCGTGCACGACCATGGTCTCCTCGATCTGCCAGCCCACGGTGTAGACAGGGTTCAGATGGCTCAGCGGGTCCTGGAAGATCATGGCGATGCGCTTGCCGTTGATCTGGCGACGCGCATCCGCGCTCATGGTGAGCAGGTTTCGGCCGTCGAACAGGATCTCACCACTGGTGATCTCGCCGGGCGGGCAGTCGATCAGGTCCAGCACCGCCGAGGCCGAGACCGACTTGCCCGAACCGCTCTCGCCCAGGATGGCCAGGACCTCGCCCCGGTCGAGGTGCCAGCTCACGTCGCGGACGGCGTGCACCGTGCCCCGCGCGGTATGGAAATCGACCGAGAGGTTACGAACGTCGAGCAGGTGATCAGGCATTCTTCTTGCCTCCCATTTCCAGGCGCCACCGCTGTTGCGGATCGAGAACCACGCGCAGCCAGTTCGACAGCAGGTTGAGGCTGAGCGTCGTCAGGATGATCGCGAGACCGGGCCAGAAGCACAGCCACCAGGCCGATGTCAGGTAGGGCCGGCCCTGGCTGACCATGAGGCCCCAGGTGATCTCGGGCGGCTGGATGCCGATGCCGAGGAACGACAGCGAGGATTCGGCCAGCATCACGAAGGCAAAGTCCAGCGTCGCGATGGTGGTGAGCGTCGGCAGCACCACGGGCAGGATGTGGCGGAAGACGATCCGCTTTGTCGAGGCGCCCATGACGCGGGCGGCCTGCACGAACATGCGCTCGCGGATTTCCAGCACCTCGGCGCGGGTGGTCCGCAGGTAGATCGGGATTCGGGTGATCGCCAGCACGATGACCAGGTTCCCGACCGCCGGCTCGAGCATGTAGAGCACGATGACGGCCAGCAGGAGCGAGGGGAAGGACATGATGACATCCGCCAGCCGCGGGATGATCTGCCCCGCCCGGCCGCGCGAGTAGCCCGCGATCAGGCCCAACGCCGAGCCGATGATCATGGAAGCGACGACGGCCCCGGCCGCGACGACCATGGTGTTCTGCGCCGCGACGATGATGCGCGCCAGCAGCGGCCGGCCCAGCTGGTCGCCGCCAAGGATGAACATCCATCCCTTCGACAGGTCGAAGGGCGGAGCGTTGCGGCCGCGCAGGTTGGGCTTCGAGGTGATCTCCTCGAGGAACATCGGCCCGAAGATCGCGCAGAGCGTGACGATCACCAGGAAGATGACGGCGGCGCAGGCCAGCTTGTCGGCCCAGAGCAGCGACAGCGCGGTGCGCAGGGCGCCGGGTCCTTCCTTGGTGCGTGTCGCGGCGGGTGCGGGGGAGCGTTCGACCATTGTCATCTCAATACCGGATGCGCGGATCGAGGATCGCGTAGGCGATGTCGATCAGGATGTTCATGAGGAAGATGGCGAAGGCGGTCACCATGATCGCGGCGAGGATCACCGTGAAGTCGCGCTGCAGGATCGAGTCGATCATCAGCTTGCCGACTCCCGGGAACCCGAAGATGGTCTCGACCACCACGGCGCCGTTCAGCAGCGCGGCCGCCTGGTCGCCGATCACCGTGATGACCGGCAGCATGGCGTTGCGCAGCGCGTGCACGAAGATGATCGGCCGGTTGCCCACGCCCTTGGCCCGCGCGGTCTTGACGTAGGCCGACTGCAGCGCCGAGATCATCGAGCCGCGCACCACCTGCAGGATCAGCCCGAAAGGCCGGATGAAGAGCACGGCGACCGGCAGGACCCAGTGCCAGACCGTTCCGGTGCCCGAGGTCGGGAGCCACCCGAGGTTCACCGAGAAGAGCACGATGGCCACGATGGCGATCCAGAAGTCTGGCGCCGAGGCTCCGATCAACGAGACGAAGGTCGCGAAGCGGTCGAAACGGCCGCCGACGTTGAACGCCGCGAGCGCGCCGAAGGTGATGGCGCAGACGGTCACGAGGCCCATGGTGATGACGGCAAGCGTGAGCGTCCAGGAAAAGCCACGCAGCACGGCGTCGATGGCCGGCTCGTTGCGCCGGATCGACTCGCCGAAGTCGAAGCGGACGAGATCGCCCAGGTAGTTGACGAACTGCATCACGAGCGGATCGTTCAGCCCGTGAAGCTCGCGGAACTGCTCGCGGCTTTCGACCGAGGCGTCCACCGGCAGGTAGAGGTCGGTCGGATCGCCGGTCAGGCGGCTGAGGAAGAAGACGAGCACCACGAGGCCGAGCAGAGAGACTGCGCTGGCCACGGCCCGCTTTCCGAGAAACTGTTTCATGGCGGGTCCCGTAGGGTTCCGGGACGGCGCGGCGCGCCGTCGGTCGGGGTGATCCGGACGGCGGGAGCGCACCGCCGCCGTCCGGTTTGCAAAGGGGATCAGTTGAAGCTGATCTGCTCCAGTTGCAGTTCGCTGTTGGTCTTGATCGACGGCGTGAAGTCGAGCCGCTCGTTCACGCGGCTGAAGCCCACCATGTGGAAGAGCATCACGTCGAAGGCCTGTTCGTGGATGTAGGAGAAGACCTCGCTCCAGTCCTCGGCCCGCTCATCGCCGGTGGCGGCGGTCGCCTCGGCGATCATGTCGTCGAGCTTGGGATCCTGGACACCCGACTGCAGGCCCTCCGAGGCGTACTTGAAGTACATCGAGAACACCGGGTCGCCGTTGGCGTTGTCATGCATCGCCTGCACCATCTCGGGGCCGCGATCCTCGGGGAAGGGCTTGGAGTAGTGCTCGAGCCACTCGGCCACCTCCACCATCTGCAGGTCGACGTTGAAGCCAACCTCGCGCCACATCGAGGTCAGCGCCTCCATGGTTTCCAGCACGTTGGCGAAGTTGTTGATCCGCCCGACGACCGTGATCTCGGTGTCGACCGGCACGCCGTCGGCCTTGGCTTCCTCGATCAGCGCCTTGGCCTTGTCGGGATCGTAGGCGTAGGGCTGCAGGTCCTTGTTGTAACCGATGGTCGAGGGCGGCGTCATGCCGGTCGCCAGTTCGGTGCCGTCGGCGAGGATCGTGCCGATGAAGGCCTCGCGGTCGACCGCGTGGTTCAGAGCCTGCCGCACCCGGACGTCGTCAAGCGGCGCCATGGTGGTGTCGAGACGGGTGTAGACGGTCTCGGAGTTCGAGTAGGAGAAATCCGTGTCGGGGTTTGTCGCGTCCTGCAGCGCGATGTTGGGCGCGATGTCCGCCTCGCCGGTCTGCACCATGGCGGCGCGCACGGCGCTGTCGGTGCGGAACACGTAGGTGGCGCCGGTCACTTCCGGTGTCTCGCCCCAGTAGTCGGGGTTCGAGGACAGCGTGATGTCCTGGCCGCGGCGGTATTCGTCGAAGACGTAGGGCCCGGTGCCCATGGGCTCTTCCATGTGGCCATCCAGCGGCGCCTCGGCTGGCGTGATCGTCACGGTGGACATGAGCAGCGGCAGGATCGGCTGCGCCGGGTCGGCGGTGATGTCGATGGTGGTGTCGTCGACCACCTCGGTCGTCAGGTCGATGCCGCCGAAGAACTTGGCGCCGATCTCGCAGACGATGTCCTCGGACTTGATGCGCACCAGCGTGTGCGCGACGTCCTCGGCGTCCAGCGCCGAGCCGTCATGAAACTTGACCCCCTCGCGCAGGTGGAAGCGCCAGGTGCCGTCGCCCATGTCCTCCCACTCGGTGGCGAGGCGCGGCATCAGACCCTCGTCGGGGTCGAGCTCGGTCATGGTCTCGGTGATGTTCTGCAGCACCACGCGGCCCACGTTCGACCGCGACGACTCGCAAGGGTCGAGAATGTCCAGCTCCTCCGACAGGACGACCGTAACAGTGCTATCCTGCGCGTATGCGGGCAGCGCGGCAACAAGTGCCAGCGCGGTTCCCTGAAGATAGGTTCTCAGTTTCACGGGTTCTCCTCCTCCGTTTTTGTGCAGCCTGGCCCTCTGTGCCCCGGTCGCTGCGGACCGGGAGGCCCCTCCCCTGATCAGCGCTCTCCCGTGCGCTGATAGGCTAATATTTTAATTTACTTTCGCATTTTTGCTACTTGTATTTGTCTCACAGTGATGCGTTCTCGGTATCACTCGGCAGCCCTGACGTATCATGTCGTTGGCGCCCTCTGACGTGAACTCAGGGCCATAAGCCCGATCGACACGATGATGACGCCCGCGCCGATCCAGGTCGTGTTCTCGACCACTTCGCCGAAAATCGCGTAGCCCGCGAAGGCGACGAAGGGCAGCCGCAGGAAGTCGATCGGCGCGATGAGCGAGGCGTCGCCCAGCCGGAAGGCCTGCGTCGCCATGATCTGGTTCAGTGCGCCGATGGCCCCCTGCGCGGCCAGCAGCAGCCACTGGGTCGGGGTGGGCGTGGACCAGAACAGGATCGCCGGAACCAGCGCGATGGGCACGGTGGCGATCAGGTTCCAGGCGACCAGCGTGTCGCTCGTCTCGGTGGCGCCCATGTATTTCAGCATCAGCTGGATCGTCGCCATGAGAACGGCCGAAAGCAGCGCGAGCATCAGCGCGACGTTCAGGTCCCCCCGCCCGGCTTCAGCAGCACGACCACGCCGATGAACCCCAACACCACGGCAGCGATGCGGATGGCCTGCGGTGCCTCGCGCAGCACAAACCAGGCGCCCACCGTGACGAAGAGCGGCGAGGCAAAGCCGATCGCCGTGACCGTCGCGAGCGGCGCACCAGCCAGCGCCGCGAAAAGCGCCACCAGCGAGCCGAGCTTCAGCGCCGCGCGCAGCCCGTGCAACCAGTGCCGCCGCGTCATGAGCATGCCGGGCCGATGCAGGATCCAGGGCAGCATGGCCAGCAGACCGAAGGCCGCGCGGGTGAACCCCATGAAGAACGGATGGATGTCGTCCGCGAGAAAGCGCACGAGCACCGCGTCCACGGCATTCATGCCCGCGACAAGGACCATCAGCCCGACACCGAGAAGCGCGCGCGCTTCCATCATGCAAAGTCTCCAGAGCTTGGCCGCGCGAGACCCGCGGCACCTTCCAGACGACATGAACAGGTCATCGTATATTTGTAAATCCCCTTCTTGATGCCAACTCCAAAAGCGGCGCGATCAGAAATAAATCCATTTATAGAAGCATACTTATGGATCATCCGTCAGGGTGTGAGACCAACCTCAACTTGACAACCTATGCGTCCGAGAGCGACACAGGATGCACCAAGGGAGAGGGGAAACATGATTCTCGAGACCGCGACAGACACCCCGGAGGGCATCGCCGCACGGATGGATGGCCGGCTTGCGGACGCGGGCGACGGGTGGCAAACGGCCGTCCTGCCCTCGCCGCGCGTGCAGAACCACGCGGCGTTCCTGCTGCGCGGCCCGGACGGCACGCTGACCTGCGCCTGGTTCGGCGGCGGGCTCGAGGGCAAGGCAGACATCTGCATCCACACGAGCACGCTCGCCCCCGGCGCAGCGCAATGGGGCCCGGCCGAGCGGATCACCGACGACCCGGAACGCTCTGAACAGAACCCGGTGCTCTTCGACGCGCCGGACGGACGACGCCTGCTGTTCCACACCGCCCAGCCCGGCGGCGACCAGGACCGCTGCGTCGTGCGCATGCGCGAGATCGGCCAGCCGCCGCGCGACCTGCCGCTGCCCAAGGGCTCCTTCGTGCGCGCCGCGCCCTTGGTGCGCCCCGACGGCGCCTGGCTGCTGCCGCTCTTTCACTGCACCCATGCGCCCGGCGCGCGCTGGACGGGGCGGCACGACACCGCCTCGGTCGCGATCACCGAGGACGCGGGCGAAACCTGGCGCATCGTGCCGGTGCCCGAGTCGACCGGCTGCGTGCACATGACGCCACTGGCGCTCTCGGACACGCATCTCGTCGCCTTCTTCCGGCGGCGTCAGGCCGATGCGGTCTACCGCTGCGAGAGCAACGACGGCGGCGAAAGCTGGACCGTGCCCGAGGCCACGGACCTGCCCAACAACAACTCCTCGATCACGGCCATCCGGCTGGCGGACGGCCGCATCGCGCTCTGCTGCAACCCGGTCAATGCCGAGATGGACCCGGCGCGCCGCGCCTCGCTCTACGACGAGCTGGGCGAGGACGACCGCCCCGAGGCCGAGGGCGGCTGCACCCCGATCTGGGGCGTGCGCCGTGCGCCGCTGATCCTGGCGCTGTCCAGGGACGAGGGGCGCAGCTTCCCGCGCCGGATCACGCTGGCCGACGGCCCCGGAACATGCCTGAGCAACGACAGCGAGGACGGCAAGAACAAGGAACTCTCCTATCCCGCGCTCTCCGAGACGCCAGAGGGCGACATCGACGTCGCCTTCACCTATCACCGCCGGGCCATCGCGCATCTGCGCGTCCCCGCGAAAGAGGTGAAAGCATGATCGGAATTACCATGGGCGATCCGGCCGGCGTCGGCCCGGAGATCACCCTCAAGGCCATCGCTGCCATGGACCCCGAAGGACGCGCACAGACCCGCGTCTTCGGCAACGGGCCGACGCTCGAAGCCGCCGAGGCGGTGGTGAAGACCGGCCTCGTGCCCGGCCAGGATTTCCAGCTTACGGACCTCCCCATCGAAGGTGCCCCCCTGCCCTTTGGACAGACCGACCCGCGCTGCGGCGACGCCGCCTTCCGCTTCATCGAGGCCGCCGTGCGGGCCGCCGAGGCGCGTGAGATCGGCTGCATCGTCACGGCACCGATCAACAAGGCCTCGCTGAACGCCGCAGGGCATCACTACGACGGCCACACCGGCATGCTGGCGGCGCTGACCGGGCAGAAGGGCGCCTTCATGCTGCTGGCCTCGGATAAGCTCAAGGTCATCCACGCCTCGACCCATGTCTCGCTGAAGACCGCGATCGAGCGCACCTCGCCGGAGCGCATCCTCGAAACCGTCCGCGCCGGCGACGGCCACCTGAAGCGCATCGGCATCGCGCATCCCCGCATCGCCGTGGCCGGCCTCAACCCGCACTGCGGCGAGGGCGGGCTTTTCGGCGACGAGGACGACCGCCTCATCGCGCCAGGCGTGAAGATGGCGCAGGACGAGGGCATCGACGTGGTCGGCCCGATCTCGGCCGACACGCTGTTTCACCGTGCCTACCAGGGCGCCTTCGACCTCGTCGTCGCGAACTACCACGACCAGGGGCACATCCCGATCAAGCTGGTGGCCTTCGACACCGCCGTGAACGTCTCGGTCGGATTGCCCATCGACCGGGTGTCGGTCGACCACGGCACCGCCTTCGACATCGCGGGCAAGGGCATCGCCAACCACGAGAACATGCTGGAAGCCATCGCCTATGCGCGGCGGCTTGTGGCCGGACGCGCCAAGGGAGAGAGCGCATGACCCAACCGATCAGGGGCGTCTTCTGCGCCGCAGCTACCCCGGTGGATGCCGACAACAAGGTGCGGCTCGACCTCTTCGCCGAGCACTGCCGCGCGCTCATCGACGAGGGCTGCCACGGCATCGCCCTGCTGGGCACGACCGGCGAGGCCAACAGCTATTCGGTGGCCGAGCGCAAGGCGCTGCTCGAGGCGGCGCTCGATTTCGGCGTCGCGGGCGACCAGCTTCTGCCCGGCACCTCGAGCTGCAACGTCCCCGAGACCGTCGAGCTCACGAAGCATGCGGTCGAGCGCGGCGTGCGGGGCTGCGTGCTGCTTCCGCCCTTCTACTACAAGGGTGTGAGCGACGAGGGCCTCTTCCGTTTCTACGCGCAGGTGATCGAGGGCGTGGCCGTCGACCGCCTGAAGGTGGTGCTCTACCACATCCCGCAGGTGACGCAGGTTCCGATCTCGCACGAGCTGATCGCACGCCTGCGCGAGGCCTTCCCCGGCACGGTCGTGGGCATCAAGGACAGCGCCGGCGACGTCGAGAACATGAAGGCGATGGTGGCGAAGTTTCCGGACTTCTCGGTGCTCTCGGGGGCCGATCCGCTCATGCTGCCGCTGCTGCAGGCGGGCGGCCATGGCTGCATCACCTCGACCTCGAACCTGCGCGCCGACGCGCTGCGCGAGATCTGGGAGAACTGGCAGGACGCGGGAGCCGCCGACCGGGTGCAGGCCGCGCAGGACCGCATCAACGACTGGCGCGGACTGACCAATGCCTACATCCAGCTGCCGACGGTCAAGACCATGGTCGCCCGCGCCCGTGGCAACGACGACTGGCTCAATGTGCGCCCGCCGCTGGTGCCGCTGAGCGCCGAGGAACGCGCCCACGTCTGGGGCCAGATGGAACAGCTGGGCCAATGAGGTCCGCGCGCGACGGGGAGGAGATCGCATGAGCATGGACCGGCAGATCGTCATTCATCAGCCCGCGCGGCTGGAAATCGGCGCGGGCGCCGCGGCAAAGGTCGGCGAATGGGCCGAGGGGGCACAGCGCGTGCTGGTGCTGACGGTGCCCGTGCTGGCCGACAAGGTCGAGATGCTCGGCCTGCCCGGCCGGGTCGAGGTCTTCACCGAGGTGCCGCCCGAACCCGACGACCGCGCGCTCGCCGCCGCGCTTGCCGTGGCGGCCGAGCTGAAGCCCGACGTGGTGGTTGGCCTCGGCGGCGGTTCGGTCATGGACGTGGCCAAGCTCGTCTCGGTGCTCTGGGACGGGGCGCAGCAACTGCCCGACGTCATCGGTCCCGACAAGGTCGCGCAGCGGCTGTCGCGCCTGGCCCTCGTACCCACGACCGCCGGCACCGGCTCCGAGGCCGGCATCCGCGCGCTGGTCACCAACGCCGAGACGCAGGCCAAGATGGCAGTCGAGAGCGGCCACATGCGCGCCGACCTCGCGGTGCTGGACCCGGTGCTTACCTACTCGGTTCCACCAGAGGTCACGGCCGCAACAGGCGTCGATGCCATGGCGCACTGCGTCGAGGCCTTCACAAACATCCGCACCCACGACATGATCGACGGCTATGCCCGCATGGGCATCGGGCTGGTGGGCCGCTACCTCGCCCGCGCGGTGGCCGACGGCACCGACACCGAGGCGCGCGCCGGCATGATGCTGGCCAGCTACTACGGCGGCATCTGCCTCGGTCCGGTGAACACCGCCGCGGGCCACGCGCTGGCCTATCCGCTGGGCACGCGGCTGCACCTGCCCCACGGGCTGGCCAACGCGATCATCTTCCCGCACGTACTGGCCTTCAACCAGCCCGAACGGCCGGGCAAGACCGCCGAGGTGCTCGACGCGCTCGGCCTGCCCGAGGGCGCCGGCTCGCAGCACGTGGCGGCGGTCGCGCGCGACTACTGCGAGCGGCTGGGCGTCGAGATGCGGCTCTCGGCCCACGGCGCCGGCGAGTCGGACCTGCGCGGCTGGGCCGAGGAGGCGCACGGCATCCGCCGCCTCATGGACAACAACCCGCGCGAGATGTCGGTGGACGACGTCGAGGCGATCTACCGCGCGGCCCTCTAGGCCGCGCGGACACGCCCTAGCCCTCGAAAAGGCGTGCGCGCGACCCAAGGAGGTGCGCGCGCATCAACAGCCGGGCCTGATCGGCCTCGCCATCGCGGATCGCCTCGAAAATCGCAAGGTGTTCGCCGTAGACATGGTCGAGGCCCCCGGCGGTCTGCTTCAGCGACAATCCGTGGAACTGCATGCCGACGGCGATATGCTCCTTGAGCGCATCCATCGCCGTCGAGAAGTAGTCGTTGCCCGAGGCAACCGAGATCGCGTGGTGGAACTCGAAATCCGCGTCCTCGCGGTGACGGCTTCGCGCGGTGGCATCCTGCATCACGCGAAGCGCCGCCTCGATCCCGGCCAGGTCCTCGGAGCTCCGGCGTTCCGCGGCCATCTCGGCCGCGGCGGGTTCAAGCACCAGACGGAACTCGTAGCAGCGCTTGAGATCGGCCAGGTTCTGCAACTGACCGAAGCCCAGCGGCTCGCGCGTGCCGAGCTGGCGGACGAAACTCCCCGCGCCCTGCCGCGAATAGATCAGCCGCTGGTCGCGCAGCTTGCGCAGCGCGTCGCGGATCACCGGGCGCGAGACCTCGAACTCGGCGGCCAGGTCGTGCTCGGTCGGCAGTTTCTCGTCCGGGGCATAGGCGCCCGACTTGATGGCGCGATGCAGCTTGTCGAAGACGACATCCGACAGGCTCTTGCGCTGCGCGGCGCCAGCTTCACGGCGCCCGGTCATCGTGCCGCCTCCCGGTCAAGGTGAGTGAGCCGCACCAGCGTGTCGGGCAAGCCGAAGCCGCCGGATTTCGTCACGACCCGCAGCGTGCCCGCCCGCGAGAGCGGCAGACCCGGAAGCGCCTCGCCCAGCACCTCGAGCCGGGTGATGCCGGCCGCGTCCAGCACCGCCTCGGCCGTGGCGCCGCCGGTCAGCACCCAGCCGTTCCGGCCCTGCGCGATGGCAGGGAAGGCCGCGCCCAGCGCGGCGGCGACCTCGGGGCCCGACAAATTGCCGCCAACCTCCTCCGTGGCCTGCAAAACCGCCACGTCCCCGTCCGGCGGCGCGCCGTCAAATCGCCCGCCCGGCGCCTCCAGAACCGTCGCGCCCGCCGCGCGCAGCGCGTCCAGCTGCGCCAGGGTGATGGGGTCGGTCGACCCGACGGCCACGGCGATCGGCCCGGACAGCTCGGGCGCCGGGTTCGTCGCGCCTCCCATCGACTCGGCCAGTGTCTCCGCCACGCCACGGGCGCCGACGAGGACGGCCCCCTCGGGCGCCTCGGCCAGCGCGCGGCGCATGCCATAGGCGCTGGTGACATCGGGGATCACGGCCCGCTCCGCTGCCGCGCCCAGTCGCGCGCGGATGTCGATGGGGTCCTCCACGCCAAAGCCCGAGACCGCCCCGTCGCGCACCACGCGACCGAAATCGGGGATTGCCGGAACCACAAGAAGCGGAAGCGCCGGCAACGCCGAGAGCTCGGCCTCGAGCGGTCCCTTGAGACGGCTGTCCACCTTCTTGAAAAGCAGTGCATCGGCCGGCACTTCGGCAATCGCGCGAGCGACCCGGTCACGCGCCGCATCCGGCGCGATCTCGCGCGAACGGGTCGAGACCGCCGTTACCGCCGCGTCCTCGGCCAGCGCCGCCATCAGCCCGTCCGGCCGGGTCGCGACACAGGCCGAAAGCCCGCGCGCCGCGAAAGGGGCGGTCGCGTCCAGCGCGCCGGTCAGGTCGTCGGCCACGATCACCACGCGGCGGGCCCCGAAGATTTGTTCAGTCATTCCCACAATTTCCTAGCTTCAAAAGGAAATCTCCAAGGACATATTTACATCCAAGCCCGGCTTTCACAAGATGTCTCGGCGGCGACGGGAGGGCGCGGCATGTTCGAACTCAACCACCTGCGATCGTTCCTGGCCGTCGCCGAAGAGCTCAACTTCCGGCGCGCGGCGCAGCGGCTGAACATCTCGCAGCCGCCGCTGTCACGCCACATCGCGCAGCTCGAGCACGAAATCGGCGCCCGGCTCTTCGACCGCACGAACCGTTCGGTCCGGCTGACCGCGGCGGGCAAGCGGCTGCTGGTGGATGCCACCGACATCCTGTCGCGCGCCGAAAGCGCGGCGCTGCACGCACGGCAGGCGGAACGCGGCGAGGTCGGCTCGGTCGTGCTGGGATTCGTTCCCTCGGCGGCGATCCACCTGGTGCCGCAGATCGCGGCGCATGTCCGCGACCACCATCCCGGGATCAAGCTCTCGCTGCGCGAGATGATGACCTATGAACAGATCGAGGCGCTGCTGGCGGGCACGCTCGAGATCGGTCTTTTCCGGATGCCGAACCGCATCCCGAGCCTGCCGCTGACCAAGGTCTGGAGCGAGACCTTCGTGCTTGCCGTGCCCCGCGATCATCCGCTCGCCACGGCCGAGCATGTCACCGTAGAGGACCTGCACGATCAGCCCTTCATCGGCTTTTCCTCCGAGCGCGGGGGCTTTCTGACGGGTGTCACCAGCGGCTTTCTCAGCGCGCGCGGAATCGTGCCACGGATCAACTACGCGGTCTCGCAGAGCCACACGATCATGCCGCTCGTCGACGCGGGCTTCGGCCTTGCGCTGGTCCCCGCGAGCACGCGGCGCATCTGCCTGCCCGGCACCGTGATCCGTGACATCGACCTGCCGCCGGACGTGCAGTCGGCGGTCTATATGGGCCTCGGCCCCCGGGACCCCGACCCGATCGTCGCCGAGGTGGCCGCCGCCGTCGAGGCCGCCTGCGCGGCCATGCCGCCGGATGCCGACCCCACCGTCGCGACCTGATGTCCATGACCGAACGAGACACCCGATGCCGACAGATTTCACCGTCCTGACCACCTCGCCCGGGTTCGCCACCCGGGGCGATCACGCCGAGCAACTCGCTCGCGCGGGCGCGCACCTGCTGCGCCACGCGCAGGACGACGCGGAGCTGCCGGAACTCGTCGCCGGGGCCCGCTACCTCGTGGCGGGCCTCGTGCCTGTGGACGCGCGGCTGCTCGACGCGGCGCCGGGGCTGCGGGGCGTGCTCAAGCACGGCGTCGGGCTCGATTCCATCGACATCAGGGCCTGTTCCCAGCGGGGCCTGCCGGTGCTGAACACGCCCGGCGCGAATGCCAGCGCGGTGGCAGAGCTGGCCCTTGGCGCGATCTTCGCACTCTGGCGCAACACCGTGCCGGGACACCTCTCGGTGACCTCCGGCGGATGGGACCGCCGCGTCGGCCGCGAACTGGGCGGCGCGACGCTCGGCATCCTGGGCTTCGGCCAGATCGGCCGGGCGCTGGCCGGGCTGGCGCGCGGCATCGGGATGGCGGTGATCGCCCACGACCCCTGGGCCGACCTCGAGACGGCCCGCGCCATGGGCGTGACCCTGGCAGAGCGCGAGGCAGTGCTGCGCGGGTGCGACGTGCTTTCGGTCCATGTCGCGGGCGGCCCGGACACGCGCGGCCTGATCGGCGTGCCGGAGATCGCCATGATGCGCCCTGGCACCACCATCCTGAACTTCGCCCGCGGCGGCATCGTCGATCTCGACGCGCTGCACGCGGCGCTGGAGACCGGGCAAATCGGCAGGGGCCGCGCTCGACGCCTTCGAGACCGAACCCCCCAAACATCACGCATCCGCTCTTTTCCGATCCGCGCGTGCTCTTCTCGCCGCATTCCGGGGCCGACACGCACGAGTCGCTGCTGCGCATGGGCCAGATGGTCATCGACGACATCTTGACGCTGGAGGCCGGCGCGCTGCCTTCCCGCACCGTCAACCGCAGCGCCCTGGCGCGCTGAGGAGGCCCCATGTCGAAGATCACGGAAATCCGCACCATCCGCATCGCGGAGCGCGCCAACCTCTGCTGGGTCGAGATCGTCACCGACGAGAAGCTGACCGGCCTTGGCGAGGCCTTTCGCGGCGCCGAGGCGGTCGAGCGCGTCGTGCACGAACAGATCGCGCCCTGGCTGCTGGGCCGCGACAGCCGGCGCATCGCCGAGGTCTCGCGCCACCTGCTGATGCCCTACATCGGCTTCCACTCCGCCAGCGCCGAAGTGCGCGGCGCAAGCGCCGTGGACATGGCGCTCTGGGATCTCGTGGGCCAGCGCCACGGCATCCCGGTGCACGAAGCGCTCGGCGGCGCCTGCCGCCCGGACATCGCGGTCTACAACACCTGCGCGGGCTATGCCTACAACAGCTCGAGCAAGCGCGGCCACCGCCGCGAGATCGGCGCTACCGACGAAATGCAGGGCCCCTACGACGACCAGGTGGCCTTCCACCGCGACGCGGGCGCGCTGGCGGAGAGCCTGCTCTCCGAGGGCTATGCCGCGATGAAGATCTGGCCCTTCGACAAGTACGCTGAAAGCTTCGGCGGCCAGACCATCACCCTGCCCGACCTCAAGGCCGGACTGGAGCCTTTCGCCAAGATCCGCGCCGCGGTCGGCGACCGGATCGAGATCATGGCCGAGCTTCACAGCCTCTGGAGCAGCCACGCCGCCGAGCGGATCTGCCGCGCGCTCGAGGACTACGGCGTCTTCTGGGTCGAAGACCCGATCGGCAAGATGGACGACGCCCGGGCGCTGGCCGACCTGCGGCGGCGCACCTCGGTGCCGATCTGCGGCAGCGAGACGCTGGGCGGCGCGGTGCCCTTCCGCGACCTGCTGGCCGCCGACGCGCTGGACGTGGTGATGGTCGACCTCGCCTGGTGCGGCGGGCTGACCGAGGGGCGCAAGATCGCGGCGCTGGCCGAGGCCTACGCCAAACCCTTTGCCCCGCACGACTGCACCGGCCCGGTGGCCCTGATGGCCGGGCTGCACCTCGCGATCCACGCGCCCACGGCGATCTACCAGGAGGTGGTGCGCGCGACGCTCTCGACCTGGTATCCCGAACTGGTGACCGGGCTGCCGGTGATCCGCGACGGGCGCGCCCAGGCACCGGCTGCGCCAGGGCTGGGTACCGCGCTGCGCCCCGAGGTCGCGCACCGCGAGGACGCCACCCTGCGTGTCGCGACCGGCTGACCGCCGCACTGCGCGCTTTCGCCGGTTTCCCCGCGCCCCCCCGGCAGGCTATGTCCGTGACGGTCGGCGCGCGGATCGCGCCGGCGATCAGGCAAACATAGGAACGGCGGCATGATGCGCACCTTCGGCCATCTTGGACTTGTTGCAGCGCTCACGGCCCCGGCGGGCGCGCAGGAGCTTCCGGCCCTGCCCCGCGCCGATCACGCGGACTGGACCGCCGTCGGCCGCGTCAATACGCGAGGCTACAACCGCCGCGGCATGTGCTCGGGCGCGCTGGTCGCGCCGGATCTCGTGCTGACCGCCGCGCATTGCATCGCGGGGCCCGACGGCAACCCGGCACGCACCGAAGACCTGCACTTCGTCGCGGGGTGGCTGGGCGGCGACTATGCCGCCGAAAGCGCCGTTACCGCCTACCGGGTCCACCCGGAGGCCTATGCGCGCGTCCATCTCGACATCGAGCACGACCTCGCGCTGCTGACCCTGGCCGACCCGATGGAGATCGCGCCGCTGCCTCTGGTCGCACGTGCCGCGCCGCCCTATGCCGTCGTTGGCTACCACGATCACCGCCCTCACATGCTGAGCGCCCGCTTCGACTGCGCGGGCCTTCAGGACCACGCCATGCTGCGCCTCGATTGCCCCGTGCGCCCTGGAAACTCGGGCGGGCCGGTGCTGTCGCGCGACGGTGATGCCTGGAGCATCACGGCAGTGATCTCGGCCGCGGCGCGGGGCGGCGCGCTGGCAGTGCCGGTTGACGACTGGGTGCGGCAATGGCTGGATTAGTCCAACCCCTACACTCCCAACTCGAAAACGGGCATAACCGCGTCGAATCGCACGACGAGAAGGACCACAGCGATGCATGACATCCGCGCCATACGCGACAATCCCGCCGCCTTCGACGCGGCGCTGTCTCGCCGCGGGATGGAGCCGCAGTCGCCCGAGGTCCTGAAGCTCGACGAGGCGCGCCGCGCCGCCATCCACGCTGCCGAGACCGCGCAGGCCGACCAGAAGGCCGCCGCCAAGGAGGTGGGCAAGGCCAAGGCCAGCGGCGACGAGGCCGAGTTCGAGCGCCTGCGCAAGCTGGTCGGCGACAAGAAGACCGAGGTCGCCGAGATGCAGGCGCGGGCCAAGGAGCTCGACGCCCAGCTGACCGAGTTCCTGATGGGCCTTCCGAACCTGCCCTACGACGACACCCCCGAGGGCGCCGACGAGGGCGACAACGTCGAGATCAAGCGCTGGGGCGAGCCCCGCGCCTTCGATTTCGCACCGAAGGAACATTACGACCTGCCGGGCGTGCAGGACGGCATGGATTTCGAGACGGCCGCCAAGCTGTCGGGATCGCGCTTCGTCGTGCTCTCGGGCGCGATTGCACGGCTGCACCGGGCGCTTGCACAGTTCATGCTCGACACCCACACCACCGAGAACGGCCTCACCGAGACCTGGACCCCGGTGCTGGTGCGCGAAGAGATGATGTACGGCACCGGCCAGCTGCCCAAGTTCGGCGAGGACAGCTACCAGACCCGCGAGGGGTGGTGGCTGGTCCCCACCGCCGAGGTGACGCTGACCAACATCGTCAACGGCCTCACGGTCGACGAGAGCTACCTGCCCCGCCGCTACGTCGCGCACACCCAGTGCTTCCGCTCGGAGGCGGGCAGCGCCGGGCGCGATACCTCGGGGATGCTGCGGCAGCACCAGTTCGAGAAGGTCGAGATGGTCTCGGTCACCCACCCCGACCGCTCCCGCGACGAGCTCGACCGCATGACCGGCTGTGCGGAGGGCATCCTCGAGCGGCTCGGCCTGCCCTACCGGACGGTGGTGCTCTGCACCGGCGACATGGGCTTCGGCGCGCGGCGCACCCACGACATCGAGGTCTGGCTGCCCGGGCAGGACACCTATCGCGAGATCAGCTCGGTCTCGGTCTGCGGCGACTTCCAGGCGCGGCGCATGAACGCCCGCTTCAAGCCGGAGAGCGGCGGCAAGCCGGAGTTCCTGCACACCCTCAACGGTTCCGGCCTCGCGGTGGGACGCTGCCTGATCGCGGTGCTCGAGAACGGGCAGCAGGCCGACGGCTCGGTCGACCTGCCCGAGGCGCTGCACCCCTGGCTCGGCGGCAAGACAAGGCTCACGGCGGACGGGGTACTGGTCTGACATGCAGCGGCTCGTGGCGATCCTGACCTTCCTGGCGGCGCTCGCCTTCGCCGCTGCCCCCTTCCTCACGCAGGGCTTCAACGGCTTCGACCCGCAGGCCTTCCCGGTGCCGCAGGAGGACCCGCCGGTGCAGCCGGCGGGCTACGCCTTCGCCATCTGGGGGCTGATCTACGCCTGGCTGGTGGCGGCAACCGGCTTTGGCGTCTTTGCGCGGCTCGACGAGCCGGACTGGCAGCCGCAGCGTCCCTGGCTCCTGCTGGCGCTGGCCGTGGGCGCGGCCTGGCTGCCGGTCGCCAACCTATCGCCCATCGCGGCGACGGTGATGATCTGGGTGATGCTGGGCGCCACGCTCAAGGCGATGTTCCTCGCGGGCGACATGGACCGCTGGTGGCAGCTCTCGCCCGTGGCGATCTTCGCGGGCTGGCTGACCGCGGCGGCCAACGTCTCGGTCGGGCTGCTGCTGGGCGGCTACGGGCTGCTGCCCGAGACCCCCGCCGCGCTGGTCGCCCTGGCCCTCGCACTGATCATCGCGCTGGTCGTGCAATACCGGCTGCACCGCGCCCCGCTTTACGGAATCACCGTGATCTGGGCGCTCGTCGGTATCATCGTGGCCAATTCGCAGCCGCTCAACATCGCCGTCGCCGGCCTTGCCCTGATCGGGATCTTCGCCATCCTCGCCCTGCGCGGCACCGACACCGAGTGACCCGACGGCGCCTGCCTCGCGGCGGGAAAAACGCGGAACCCCGGACGGCCCGCGCGTGTTACAGGCCGTCACCCGCAAGGGCTTCTGGAGTGCCGACGACATGCAGATCTTTTCCTGCCCCAATTGCGGGGCGCCACTATACTTCCACAACACCGGCTGCACCTGCGGCCAGCAGGTGAGCTTCGACCCCGACGCCCAGTCGATGCAGCTCGCCGGCGCGCTCTGCGCCAACCGCGGCGACATCGGCTGCAACTGGGTCGCCGAAACAGACGGGCTCTGCCGCGCCTGCGCGATGACCGAGACGCTGCCCGACCTGCGCGAGCCGGACAACCTTCCACTCTGGGAAACCTCGGAACGCGCCAAGCGCTGGATGCTCGCAAACCTCGCCCGCTGGGGCTGGTTCACCCCCGCCGACACCGGCGCGCGGCCGGTCTTCCGCATGCTGTCGGAAAACACCGCCGTCGGGCAGGACGAGGTCATCATGGGCCACGCCAACGGGCTCATCACCATCAACGTCACCGAGGCGAGCGACGCCGTCCTCGCCGAGCGGCAGGAACAGTTCGGCGAGCTCTACCGCACCATGCTGGGTCACATGCGCCACGAGGTCGCGCACTTCCTCCAGCTGCGCCTGCTCGAACAGCACGGCTTCGCCGAGGCCTTCCGCGCCCTCTTCGGCGATGAACGCGAGGACTATGGCGCGGCCCTGCAGGCCCACTACGCGAACCCGAAACCCGCGGACGACTGGCACATCACCAGCTACGCCACGGCGCATCCGCACGAGGACTGGGCCGAGACCATCGCCCACCTGCTGCACCTGGTCGACCTGCTCGACAGCGCCGCGGCGGCCGATCTGGCGCTGCCCGACGGCCCCCCGCACGGCTACGATGCCTACGCCGAGCAGGACACCGAGCGGCAGATCGCGCTCGCCATCGACCTCTCGATCGCCATGAACCACGTGAACCGCGCGATGGACCTGCCCGATCTCTACCCATTCGTCCTGACGCAGGGCGTCCGCAAAAAGCTCGCCTTCGCGCACGAATGGCTCAGGCGCGACGGACGCTCCTGAGTCTCACGGCGCCCGCACCTTCTTCTTGTTCCAAATACGCAGGGCGAGGCTGAGCCCACGCCAACTAGATTCCGCGCGACAGGATTTTTCGCCGAGAAGCCTTCCCGGCACCACTCTCGGAGCATGGCCACCTGAGCGCCCGGGCCCAAGGATCTTTTGACGGAAGATCCTGCACGCCCGGACCGCAGGCGGTCAGCCGCCCTTTTTCTTGAGGTGTTTCTTCAGTGCGCCCGCGTTCTTTTCGCGCCGACCCTTGTAGGGATTCCGCTCGCCCTGCCCGCGCATCCACAGCCGGATCGGCGTGCCGGGCATGTCGAAGGCCTCGCGCAGACCGTTCACCAGATAGCGCGTGTAGCTGTCGGGCATCTTGTCGGGGTGCGAGCACATCACAACGAAGCCCGGCGGCCGCGTCTTGGCCTGCGTCATGTAGCGCAGCTTGATCCGGCGTCCCTGCGGCGCGGGCGGCGGGTGGCTCGCCACCATGCCCTCGAGCCAGCGATTGAGCTGACCGGTGGAGACGCGCCGGTTCCAGACGTCCCAGGCCTTCATCACGGCGTCCTGCAGCCGGTCGAGCCCGCGTCCGGTGCGTGCCGAGATGGTCACCAGCGGTGCCCCGCGCAGCTGCGGCAGCAGGCGGTCGAAGGCCTCCTTCAGATCGCGCAGCTTTTCCTGCTTGCTGTCCTCGATGTCCCACTTGTTCACCGCCACGACCACCGCGCGCCCCTCGCGCTCGGCCAGGTCGGCAATGCGCAGATCCTGCTGCTCGAAGGGGATCGCCGCATCCAGCAGGACCACGACCACCTCGGCGAACTTCACCGCGCGCAACCCGTCCGAGACCGAAAGCTTCTCGACCTTGTCCTGCACCTTGGCCTTCTTGCGCATGCCGGCGGTGTCGAAGATCCGCATCGGCACCCCGCCCCACTCGGCGCGCACCGAGATCGCATCGCGGGTGATGCCGGCCTCGGGGCCGGTCAGCAGCCGGTCGTGGCCCAGGATCTTGTTGACCAGCGTCGACTTGCCCGCGTTGGGCCGGCCCACCACGGCGATCTGCAGCGGCCGCTCCTCCGTGGGCTGCGGCGGGCCGTCGGGCACGGTCTCGCCGTCGACGTCCTCATCGTCGGGCAGCGTCACGTCGGTCTCGGGCGCCTCCTGTGCGGCGCGCTCGGCGTAGCTGTCGGCGAGCGGCTGAAGCGTGCCGTAGAGATCCGGAATGCCCTCGCCGTGCTCGGCGGAAAACCGAAGCGGCTCGCCCAGGCCCAGCGCATAGGCCTCGAGCACGCCGGCGTCGGCGGCCGAGCCCTCGGCCTTGTTCGCCACCAGGATCACGTGATCGGCCCGCTTGCGCAGGATGTCGGCAAAGAGCTCGTCGGTCGGTGTCACGCCGGTGCGCGCGTCGATCATGAAGAGACAGACGTCCGCCATGTCCACCGCGCGCTCGGTCAGGCGGCGCATCCGGCCCTGCAGGCTGTCGTCGTTGGCGTCCTCGAGCCCCGCCGTGTCGATCACGGTGAAGCGCAGGTCGCCCAGCTTCGCCTCGCCCTCGCGCAGGTCGCGGGTCACACCGGGCTGGTCGTCGACCAGCGCCAGGCGCTTGCCGACAAGTCGGTTGAACAGCGTGGACTTGCCCACGTTCGGGCGGCCCACAATGGCAAGGGAAAAGGTCATTGTCTGCGCTCCGGCGTCACGATGTGCCGCGATACAGCATTTCGGCAGGCCGCGAAAGGGGCCGCGGCGGGCGCAATACGGCGTGGCCAGCCCAGGGCGGAGTGCCGCGCGCATGGGCAGCCGGCGCGGTCCGGCCGGTCGAGCGGCCCCTGCCCTCTTGCACGCGTCACAACCGCCGCGTAAACCGCAGCCGATTGAACTATTCCTCCGGGGGCCCCGAATGCCCGTTCTCGTCATGAAATTCGGCGGCACCTCCGTCGCCACGCTCGACCGCATCCGCCGTGCTGCCAAGCGCGTCGGCGTCGAGGTCGCCAAGGGCTACGACGTCATCGTCATCGTCAGCGCGATGGCCGGCGAGACCAACAAGCTGGTGGGCCACGTCGAGGAAACCTCGCCGCTCTTCGACGCGCGCGAATACGACGCCGTCGTGAGCTCGGGCGAGAACGTGACCGCGGGCCTCATGGCGCTCACCCTGCAGGAAATGGACGTGCCGGCGCGCAGCTGGCAGGGCTGGCAGGTGCCGGTCCAGACCACCAGCGCCCACAGCGCCGCGCGCATCGTCGACATCCCCAGCGAGAACATCACCCGCAAGTTCGGCGAGGGCATGAAGGTGGCCGTCGTGGCGGGCTTCCAGGGCGTCAGCCTCGAAGGCCGGATCACCACGCTGGGCCGAGGCGGCAGCGACACCACGGCTGTCGCCTTCGCGGCCGCCTTCGACGCCGAACGCTGCGACATCTACACCGACGTCGACGGCGTCTACACCACCGATCCGCGCATCTGCGAGAAGGCCCGCAAACTCGACCGCATCGCCTTCGAGGAGATGCTGGAGCTCGCGAGCCTCGGCGCCAAGGTGCTTCAGACCCGGTCGGTGGAACTGGCCATGCGCTACAACGTGAAGCTGCGGGTGCTCTCGAGCTTCGGGGAACAGTCGGACGAGGCCGGAACGCTGGTCTGCGACGAGGAGGACATCATGGAACTGAACGTGGTCTCGGGCGTCGCCCATTCCCGCGACGAGGCGAAGATGACGCTGGTCTCGGTCGCCGACCGCCCCGGCATCGCCGCGGCGATCTTCACCCCGCTCAGCGAGGCGGGCGTCAACGTCGACATGATCGTGCAGAACGTCTCGGACGAGGGCCGCACGGACATGACCTTCTCCTGCCCCACCAACCAGGTGAAGCGCGCCGAGGAGGCCCTGACCAAGGCCAAGGACAGCGGCTCGATCAACTACCACGACCTGATCGCCGACACCGACGTGGCCAAGGTCTCGGTGGTGGGGATCGGCATGCGCTCGCACACCGGGGTCGCCGCGAAGATGTTCAAGGTGCTCTCGGACGAGGGGATCAACATCAAGGTCATTACAACTTCCGAGATCAAGATTTCGGTTCTGATCGACCGGAAATACATGGAACTCGCGGTTCAGGCACTGCATGATGCCTTCGAACTGGAGAAGGCGGCCTGACCCACCACCGGGCCGGCCCAATTCACGGGCAGGGAACGGGAATTTCTCAATGCCAGACGGCACCGAGAGCGAAAGCCGCAAGCTGCTGGGCCGGCTGCGCGACCTCATGGCCGAGGACGCGGCAGGCCAGGCGCGGCTGGACAAGATCACCCATCTGACCGCGGATTCCATGGGCAGCGAGGTCTGCTCCATCTACCTTTTCCGCGACGAGGACACGCTCGAGCTCTGCGCCACCTTCGGCCTCAAGCAGGAGGCCGTGCACGAGACCCGCATGCGCCTGGGCGAAGGCCTCGTGGGCCGCGTCGCGCGCACCGGCAAGATGGTCAACGCCGCCGACGCCCCCTCCGAGCGCGGCTTCCGCTACATGCCCGAGACCGGCGAGGAACTGTTCTCCAGCTTCCTCGGCGTGCCGATCCAGCGGCTGGGCGAAAAGCTGGGCGTTCTGGTCGTGCAGACCCGCGACAAACGTGAGTTCACCGCCGACGAGATCTACGCGCTCGAAGTGGTGGCGATGGTGCTGGCCGAGATGACCGAGCTTGGCGCCTTCGTCGGCGAGGGCGCGGCGCTTTCGGCGCGCCACACCGCACCGGCAATGATTCGCGGCGGCATCGGGCAGGAAGGCAGCGCCGAGGGGCGCGTCTGGCTCCACGAACCGCGCGTGGTCGTCACGAACTTCGTCGCCGACGATCCCGCCACCGAGCGTCAGCGCCTGAAGAAGGCGGTCGAACGGTTGCGCGTCAGCGTCGACGAGATGCTCGCCGGCGCCAGCGGCGAACAGCTCGAGGTGCTCGAGGCCTACCGGATGTTCGCCAACTCCAAGGGTTGGCGCAAGCGCATGGAGGAGGACATCGACCGGGGCCTCTCGGCCGAGGCGGCCGTCGAGAAGGAGCAGAGCCAGGCCCGCGCGCGCATGGGACAGGTCACCGACTCCTACCTGCGCGAACGCCTGCACGACCTCGACGACCTGTCGAACCGCCTGCTGCGCATCCTGACCGGCCAGGGCCGCGAGACCGGCGCCGAAATGCCCGAGGACCCGATCCTCGTGGCGCGCAACATCGGCCCCGGGGAATTGCTCGACTACAACCGCCGCCTCAAGGGCATCGTGCTCGAGGAAGGCTCCGTCGGCAGCCACGCCGCCATAGTGGCCCGCGCCCTCGCGATTCCGCTGATCGTCAACGCGGGACGTATCACCACCGAGGCGCTCAACGGCGATCACATCATGGTCGACGGCGACCAGGGCCTCGTGCACCTGCGCCCGGACGACACCGTGGTCAGCGCGTTCCGCGACAAGATGGCCATGCAGGCCCACGCGCAGGAACGCTACGCCTCGATCCGCAAGACGCCGGCGGTCTCGCTCTGTGGCAAGCGCATCGGGCTCTACATGAACGCGGGTCTCCTGGCGGACCTGCCCTCGCTGCCCTCCTCGGGCGCCGAGGGCGTGGGCCTCTTCCGCACCGAGCTGCAGTTCCTGATCCGCAACAAGATGCCCCGCCGGACCGAGCTGGTGCAGGTCTACGAGCGGGTGATGGAGGCCGCTGGCGGCAAGCCGGTGGTCTTCCGGACGCTCGACATCGGCTCGGACAAGGTGCTGCCCTACATGAAGCCCACCGACGAGCCCAACCCGGCGCTCGGCTGGCGGGCGATCCGCGTGGGCCTCGACAAGCCGGGCATCATGCGGATGCAGCTTCAGGCCTTGCTGCGGGCCTCCGCCGGCCGGCCGCTCAGCATCATGTTCCCCTTCGTGGCGCAGTTCGAAGAGTTCCGCGCCGCGCGTGCCGAGGTCGACAAGACCGTCGCGGTCGAGCGCAAGCTGGGTCACGCGGTCCCGGATTCCATCACCGTGGGCACCATGCTGGAGACACCCAGCCTCGCCTATGCGCCGCGCAAGTTCTTCGAAACCGTGGATTTCGTCTCGATCGGGGGCAACGACCTCAAGCAGTTCTTCTTCGCCGCCGACCGCGAGAACGAACTGGTGCGCCGCCGCTACGATACGCTGAACGTCAGCTTCCTGACCTTCCTCGAGCAGATCGTCGAGCGCTGCACCGACACCGAAACGCCGCTCAGCTTCTGCGGCGAGGACGCGGGCCGACCCGTCGAGGCGGTCTGCCTTGCCGCGATCGGGCTGAAGAGCCTGTCGATGCGCCCGGCTTCCATCGGGCCGGTCAAGAGCCTGATCATGCGAACCGACCTCGCGGCCCTGCGCGAGGTCATCCACGACGCCCGCGAACGCGGCGAGCAGTCGGTGCGCCCCGCCGTCATGGCGTTCCTCCGGGACCAGGGCTGACCTCGATCGCCCGAGGCCTGCAAGGCAAGACCGGCTGACTTGTGCAGCAAATCGCCCGGCCGGGACGAATCCCCTCCGCGACCGGGCGCAGTTGTCTGTTCTCGCGCCGCCGTCCCTTCTGGATCGTGGCACTACCCGGACCTTCTGTCCGGGCTGTTGTCCGATGTCCCCGGTGACCGGTGAGGCACGAGGCCCCCGTGCATGGCCGGGACGGACCGATGTGGCCCGGCTTTTTTGCCAGGACACGAACCCCTCTTAGGCCAGAACTCTTGATGCGAGGTTAACCAAGGCGCCGGATTTCATGGCGCAGCGCCTCGACCAGCTCTTCGCGCGGTCGCCCGCTGTCGATCTCGAGCCGGCGCAGCCCGAAGTGCACATGCGCCATCTGCTGGTAGTAACTGGTATAGGCATAGTTCGTCGCCGCGCCGGCCGCCGCCCCGATCACCGGCACGGTCTGCGCCGCCAGCTTCTGCCCCAGCACGGTCGCCAGCCGCGGCGCCACGCGGGAGATCAGCCCGTGCACCGTCGCCCCTGTCAGCGTCAGCCGTGCCGAGAAAAAGGCCATGTCGGCACCATCGTCCGCCTCGAGCGGACCCGCCGCGCCGAAGACCAGGAGGCATTCCTTGCGCACCTCGGGGTCGTTCGGATCAAAGCCGTGTTCCGCCGCGATGCCCTGGATCGCGCGCAGCAGCCATGTCGTCGTCAGCGGCAGCTCGGCCAGTGCCGTCGGCAATCCGCCGGCCCCACCCGCGGCCCCCATCGCCGTGGTCAGAGTCGTGTTGAACCAGCCCTTCTGGTCGGGCACCACCCCGCGCGAGCCGGCGGCCGCCTGCATCGCGAGCCGCAGCGCGCGCTCGGTCGCCTGCTCGAGCTGGTCCTTCACCCGGTCCGGCAGTCGTTCAAGCAGGTTCTCCGCCTGCCCCCCCACGATGTTGAGCACCTGCAGACCCACGCCGCCCGCCGCGCGGTGCTGCCGCGCCAACGCGGTGATATGCTCGTCGAAAGGCTTGGTCACGGCGACGGACTGGGATCCGGTCATGCGGGGCGCTCCTTGGCTCATGCTCAAAAGATCGTCACCCGCGACGGGAATTCAAGCGCCCCGTGTCACCGGACCGGTCACGCCACTCCATGCGCCCGGCACCAGCTCGAGCCCCAGCACGCGCTCGGGGTTGGTGGGCGGCGGCATCTCGACCCCTTCGAGCCGGGCGAAACCGAAGCGACGGTAATAGGGCTCGTCCCCCACCAGCAGGATGCGCGACCACTCCAGCGCCCGTGCGCGTTCGA
Source organism: Salipiger mucosus DSM 16094 (assembly GCF_000442255.1). Taxonomy (GTDB): domain Bacteria; phylum Pseudomonadota; class Alphaproteobacteria; order Rhodobacterales; family Rhodobacteraceae; genus Salipiger; species Salipiger mucosus. The sequence continues at coordinate 166,841 of NZ_KE557279.1, forward strand.
CGGTGTCGCGGATGAGCGCGGCACCCAGTCCCTCGCCCTGCGCCGTCGGGTGGACCGCCACCGGCCCCAGCAAGAGCGCTTGCGCGCGCCCGATGCGCACCGGCCAGTAGCGGATCGCACCGCCCAGGATGCCCTGCTCGTCGCGCGCGACGCGGCAGAGCTCGGCCACGGGCGGCACCTCCTCGCGCAGGCGGTAGGACGACAGTGCCGTGCGCCCCGGCGCGAAGCTCAGGTCGAAAAGCGCCTCGATCTCCCACCAGTCGCCCGGCCTTTCCTGAGACAGCGTGAACAGCGCACCGACCCCCCGTGCATTCCGGTCCGAACCCGCCTATCACTTCGGTATAGACCGCGCAAACAGCCCAAGGACGGACATGTTCTACCGCCCCGAAGACGGCCACGGCCTGCCGCACAACCCTTTCAACGCCATCGTTACGCCCCGGCCCATCGGCTGGATCTCGACCCGGGGAACGCTGGGCGACAACCTCGCGCCCTACTCCTTCTTCAATGCGGTGGCCTACGTGCCGCCGCAGGTGATGTTCGCCTCGACCTCGGCCAAGGAGGATCGCGGCGACACCAAGGACAGCGTGGCACAGCTGCGCGAAGGCGGCGTCTTCTGCGTCAACATCGTCGAATACGCCATGCGCGACGCGATGAACGCGACCTCCGGCCCCTGGGAAGCGGGCACCGACGAATTCGAGCTCGCGGGCATCGAAAAGGCCGAGTGCGAGACGATCGACTGCCCCCGCGTCGCCAATGCGCCCGCCAACCTCGAGTGCAAGGTCACGCAGATCGTCCGCCTGCCGGGAAAGGCCAACTTCGCCACCTTCGGCGAGGTGACGGGCGTGCACATGCGCGACGACTGCCTCAAGGACGGCATCTTCGACGTCCTGGCCTACAACCCGCTCTCTCGCATGGGCTACCGCGACTACACGGTGGTGCGGGAAAAGTTCAGCCTCAAGCGCCCGGGCGAGTGACGCGGGGCGCGCCGAAACCATAGCCGCCGCCAGCCCGGCGCTCGAAGCGCCGGCCCAGACCTTTCATCTTTCCGCAAATACGCCGGGGGAGGCCGCAGGCCGTGGGGGCAGAGCCCCCGCCCGAGCGCCGCAGCGCGCGGCCTCCGGCCGACGCGGGCGCAGGCCCGCGCCGCAAACCGGCTCAGTGGCCGCCGATGATGCCCGTGCGCACGTGGTAGTCCACGGCCAGCGCGTATTCCGGGTCGTCCTCGGAATCGACCATCAGGTGCCCGGCCTTGGTCAGCAGCCGGTGGCAATCGCGCGACAGGTGCCGCAGCTGGATGCGCTTGCCGGCGGCTTCGTATTTCGCGGCCACGGCCTCGATCGCCTGCAGCGCGGACTGGTCGACCACGCGGCTGCCCTCGAAGTCCACGATCACCGTCTGCGGATCGTCCTCGATCTGGAACAGCTCGACGAACCCGTCCGACGAGCCGAAGAAAAGCGGCCCCTGCACCTGGTAGACCTTCGCGCCCTCGGGCGTGCGGTAGGTGCGCGCGTGGATGCGCCGCGCGTTGTTCCAGGCGTAGGCCAGCGCCGAGACAATCACGCCCACGACGACCGCCACGGCAAGGTCCTCGAGCACCGTGACGACGGTCACCAGCACGATGACGAAGGCATCCGTCAGCGGCACGCGGAACAGGATCCGCAGCGAGTTCCAGGCGAAGGTGCCGATCACCACCATGAACATCACGCCCACCAGCGCGGCGAGCGGAATGAGTTCGATCAGCGGCGAGGCGAAGAGGATGAAGCACAGCAGGAAGAGCGCCGCCGCGATGCCCGCGATCCGGGTGCGGCCGCCGGAATTCACGTTGATCATCGACTGGCCGATCATCGCGCAGCCCCCCATGCCGCCGAAGAAGCCGGTGACGGTATTGGCCACGCCCTGCGCGATGCATTCCTGGCTCGCGCCGCCACGCTGGCCGGTCATCTCGCCGACGAGGTTCAGTGTCAGCAGGCTCTCGATCAGGCCGATGGCGGCGAGGATCACCGCGTAGGGCAGGATGATTTCCAGCGTTTCGAGGTTGAGCGGCACCATCGGCACGTGGAAGGCCGGGAAGCCGCCCTGGATGGAGGACAGATCGCCCACGCGCGGCGTGTCGAGCCCGAAGACGATGACGAGGGCCGCGGTCACCGCGATCCCGGCCAGCGGCGCCGGCACGATCTTGGTGACCTTCGGCAGCAGCCAGATCACCGCCATGGTCAGCGCCACGAGCCCCAGCATCAGGTAGAGCGGCATGCCCGAGAGCCATTCACCGCCGCCAGCACCGTGAGCCGAGACCTCGGCCGTGCCCGGCACCTTGAACTGCGTGAGCTGCGCCATGAAGATCACGATGGCGAGGCCGTTCACGAAGCCCAGCATCACCGGGTGCGGCACCAACCTTATGAACTTGCCCCAGTGCAGCGCCCCCGCGATCATCTGCAGGATGCCCATGAGCACCACCGTCGCGAAGAGGTACTCCACCCCGTGCTCGGCCACCAGCGCCACCATGACCACCGCGAGCGCCCCCGTCGCGCCCGAGATCATGCCGGGCCGCCCCCCCAGGACCGAGGTGATAAGGCCCACCAGGAAGGCCGCGTAGAGACCGACCAGCGGGTGCACGCCCGCGACGAAGGCAAAGGCCACCGCCTCGGGCACCAGCGCCAGCGCGACGGTCAGACCCGACAGCACATCGGTCTTGACCTGCCCGGGCGTGAGCCGGGTGGTGGGCGCGACACTGAGGTCGGGCATCGTGATACGGTTGGCGTAGCGGGCGAGCAGCGGCTTGGCCATCGGGAGGGTCCTATTCTTTCCTGGGTGCGGGGCCGCGGATACTGCAATGCAGCGCGAAAGGCCACCCGTTAGCGCAAATCCGCGCCGCCGAGGCGTGATCCGGGGCCACAGCAGCGACCGGCGCCAAAGCGCTGCGCACATGGCGCGCCACCCCGCGCGATCCCGGTGCCGGCCATCGGGGCCGGCCTTTCCTTCCCCGCCCGCGCGATGCAGTCTGCGCGCAGGCAAGGCGACAGGAGACAAAGGGCATGGCGGCAACGATGATCGGGGTGATCGGCGGATCGGGGGTCTACGACCTGGAGGCACTGGAAGACCGCGAATGGGTCGCGGTCGAGACGCCCTGGGGCGCGCCCTCGGACAGGATCCTGACCGGCACGCTCGGCGGCGTGGCCATGGCCTTCCTGCCGCGGCACGGACGCGGCCACGTGCACGCCCCGTCCTCGGTGCCCTACCGCGCCAATATCGACGCGCTGAAGCGACTGGGCGTGACCGACGTGGTCTCGGTCTCGGCCTGCGGGTCCTTCCGCGAGGAGATGGCGCCGGGCGACTTCGTCGTCGTGAACCAGTTCATCGATCGCACTTTCGCGCGGGAAAAGTCTTTTTTCGGGCAGGGTTGCGTGGCGCATGTCTCGGTCGCGCATCCCACCTGCCCGCGCCTCGGCGCCGCCTGCCTCGCGGCCGCGCGCGAGGCAGGCGTCAGCGTGCACGAGGCCGGCACCTACCTCGCGATGGAGGGGCCGCAGTTCTCGACGCTGGCGGAATCCAAGATGTATCGCGACGCCTGGGGCGCGGACGTCATCGGCATGACCAACATGCCCGAGGCCAAGCTCGCCCGCGAGGCCGAGCTCTGCTACGCCTCCGTCGCCATGGTGACGGACTACGACAGCTGGCATCCCCACCATGGCGAGGTCGACATCACCGACATCGTGCGCGTGCTGAAAGGCAACGCCGACAAGGCCCGCGCGCTGGTCTCGGGCCTGCCCGCCCTGCTGGGCGCCGAGCGTGCGCCCTGCCCGCACGGCTGCGACCGCGCGCTGGACTACGCGATCCTGACCGGCCCCGACAGCCGCGACCCGGCTCTTGTCTCCAAGCTCGACGCGGTGGCCGGCCGCGTGCTCTGAGCGGCCGCGCCCGCTCGCGTTATGGGTTCAGGTTCTTTCATGCTATGCTCGGAATACGAGCATTTCAGCACGGAGAATTTTCATGAACCGCGACACGATTCGCATCATTCAGCGACGCCTGGCCGAGCTTGGCCATTACTCCGACGAGATCGACGGCATCCGCGGCGACAAGACCCACGCCGCGGTGCACTTGGCGATGACGGGCCTCGGCGCCGATGTGCCCGCCGACTGGCCCGAATGGTCGGAGAAACGCCAGACCATCGGCTTCCTGCAGCACTACTGCTGGTCGAAGGAGATCGACGCCGGCCGCATCGACGGCTGGTGGGGCCCGCAGACCGAGTTCGCCGCCTGGGCGCTGGCGCAGCTTCTCGAGACCGGCGCAGTTCCGACCTTCCGCGACATCACCCCCTCGGAAGCCAACCCGAACGGCTGGCCCGACGAGGGCGGCGTGACCGCCTTCTACGGGCCGCACGGCGCCACCGACTGGAGCCGCCCGCCCCCGAAGCTGGTCAAGGTGACCTCGCCCTATCCCTTCAAGATCGCCTGGAACCTGGCACAGAAGCGCAGCTTTCTCTGGGCGCACGAACGCACGGCGGACAGCCTCGCGCGGGTGCTGAAGGAGATCTTCCGCCATTACGGCGAGGCCGAGATCGACCGGCTGTCGATCAACGTCTTCAGCGGCGACTACAATCCGCGCAAGAAGCGCGGCAGCGCGCACCAGTGGTCGATGCACTCCTGGGGCATCGCCTACGATTTCGACGACCAGAACAACAAGCTGCGCTGGGGCGCCGACCGCGCGCGCTTTGCCCGGCCGGACTACGAGGCCTTCTGGAACATCTGGGAAGCCGAGGGCTGGGTCTCGCTCGGCCGTACGGAAAACCGCGACTGGATGCACGTCCAGGCGGCCCGCCGTCACTGACCTTTTCCCCCGCGCCGCGCTGGCCTAGGGTGGCGCGGCGCGGGGGTCCTCCCCGGCCCTTGTCCGCTTCGGGGAGTTGGTCATGCCGCTGGATCTCTGGTTCGCCTTCGTCGCCGCCGCGACGGCGCTTCTGCTGCTGCCCGGGCCGACCGTGCTGCTGGTGCTGTCCTATGCGCTCTCGCAGGGGCGCAGTGTCGCGCTGGCCACCGCCGCGGGCGTGGCGTTGGGGGATCTCGCCGCGATGACAGCCTCGCTTGCGGGGCTCGGCGCGCTGGTCATGGCCTCGGCCACGCTCTTCACCGCGCTGAAGTGGGTCGGCGCCGTCTACCTCGTGTGGCTGGGCTGGCGCCTGCTGCGCACCGCGCCCGCCGAGGGCCTGCGCGTGCCGCAGGCCGAGGTCTCGGCCCGCGGCGTCTTCGGCCATGCCGCCATGGTGACCGCTCTGAACCCGAAAAGCATCGCCTTCTTCATCGCCTTCGTGCCGCAGTTCGTCGATCCGGCGCTCCCGCTGCTGCCGCAGTTCGCCATCCTGACGGCCACCTTCGTCACCCTCGCCGCGCTCAACGTGCTGGCCTACGCACTGGCGGCCGACCGGCTGCGCCAGGTCATCGGCCGGCCCTCGGTGATCGCCTGGTTGACCCGCGCCGGCGGCGCCGCGCTGATCGGCATGGGTGTGCTCACCGCAACGCTTCGCCGCGCCACCTGAAAAGAGGTTCCATGCCCGACAATCGCCAGATCCAGGATTACATCCGCCCCATCGTCGACTTCCCCAAGGAAGGCATCGTCTTTCGCGACGTGACCACGCTCTTCGCCTCGCCGAGGGGCTTCCGCATGGCGGTGGACCAGCTGCTGCATCCCTACGCCGGCACCCGCTTCGACAAGGTCGTCGGGCTTGAGGCGCGCGGCTTCATCCTGGGCGGCGCCGTGGCGCACCAGCTTTCGGCGGGCTTCGTGCCGATCCGCAAGAAGGGCAAGCTGCCCGCAGCCACCATCGCGGAAAGCTACACGCTGGAATACGGCGAAGCGGTGGTCGAGATCCACGACGACGCCATCGCACCGGGCGAGCGCGTGCTGCTGGTCGACGACCTGCTCGCCACGGGCGGCACGGCCGAGGCCGGCATCAAGCTGGTGGAGCGCCTGGGCGGCGAGATCATCGGTTGCGCGTTCCTCGTCGACCTGCCCGACCTGGGCGGCCGCGCGCGGCTCGAGGGGCTGGGCATGGACGTCCACGCCCTCTGCGCCTACGCTGGCGACTGACGCGTGCGGCCGTCCGCCCGCGGGCGGACGGCGCGAGGCCAGGGTCAGGCCGCGTTCGTGTTCGCGGCCTGGCGCGAGGCGTCAGAGTTCATGTCGATGAACTCCAGCACCAGCGGGCGGATGTTGTTGCGCCAGCTCTTGCCCGCGAAGATGCCATAGTGGCCCGCGCCGGGCTCGAGGTGGCTGGCCTTCAGTCGATCCGGAAGCCCGGTGCACAGGTCCAGAGCCGCCACGCATTGCCCGGGCGCCGAGATGTCGTCGTTCGCGCCCTCGACCGTCTTCACGGCGACATCGGTGATCTTGCCGATATCGACCTTGTGGCCGTCGACGACGAACTCGTTCTTGGCGATCTCGGTGTTCTTGAAGATGCGTTCGACTGTCGAGAGGTAGAACTCGGCCGTCATGTCCATGACCGCGAGATACTCGTCGTAGAAACGGTTGTGCGCGTCGTGGTCCGAGGCCTCGCCGCGGCTGACGCGGAACATCTGGTCGGTGAAGGCCTTCGAGTGGCGCTCGGCGTTCATCGACATGAAGGATGCGAGCTGCAGCAGGCCCGGATAGACCATCCGGCCGACGCCCGGGTACTTGAACCCGACGCGCTGGATCATGGTCTCCTCGAGCTGGCCCATGGTCACGCGGTGGCCGAAGTCGGTGACGTCGGTGGGCGTGGCGCTCGGGTCGATCGGACCGCCGATCAGGGTCAGCGTGCGCGGCTGCGCATCGGGATCGAGCTCTGCCAGATAGGCCGTGGCCGCCAGCGTCAGGGGCGCCGGCTGGCAGACCGCGATCACGTGGCTGTCGGGGCCGAGCGCGCGCATGTAGTCCATGAGGTAGAGCGTGTAATCCTCGATATCGAACTTGCCGGCCGAAATCGGAATGTCCCGCGCGTTGTGCCAGTCGGTGACATAGACCTCGGCATCGGGGATCAGCGACAGCACGGTCGAGCGCAGCAGCGTCGCGTAGTGGCCCGACATCGGCGCCACCAGAAGGATCTTGCGCGGCTTTTCCTCGCGCCCGGCGACGTCGAAGTGCAGCAGGTCGCCGAAGGGCTTTTCCACCACCGTGCGGATGTTCACGAGGTGATCCTTGCCGTCCTCGCAGGTGATGGAGCGGATGCCCCAGCTGGGCTTGACCACCATGCGCTCGAACGAGCGTTCGATGACCTCGCCCCAGGCCGCCATCATCCCGATCATCGGGTTCGGAATGCCGGCGAAGGCCGGGTAGGACGCCAGCGTCTTGGCGGTCGAGCCGAGCCACTGGTTCGTGTTCCGGAAAGTCTCCATCAGGTCGTAAGTCGCCATGTAGCGCATGGGTCGGGTCTCCTTGTGACAGGGGCCGAGGCAGCCTCTTCGCCGCCCGGGCGCCCCTCCCCTGCGCCCTGGGTCAACTTGCACGTTCCACGCGTTCCGCCGCTTTGCCCCTGAGTGCCACGACGTATAAGGTGGATCGGGGGAAAGATAGGGGGGATTCGTTGTCATGACAACAGAAGCGACCGAACCAGGCCCGGAGCAGGACACGCTGACGGCAAATCTCGCCCGGATCGAGGAGCTTACGCAGAGGCTCGTCGAGGCGCTCGCGCAGCGCCGTCCGGGCAATCCTGCGCTCGGCGGACCCGAGCCGGGGCTCTACGCCAAGGCGGCGCAGGCCTACTGGCAGGAGTGGATGCAGAACCCCGCCAAGGTCTTCGAGCAGCAGGTCGGCTACTGGGGCAAGTCGCTCACGCATTTCATGGAAGCGCAGCAGGCGCTTGCCCGCGGACAGCTCTCGCCGCCCGAGGATCCGGGCCCCAAGGACCGCCGCTTCAAGAACCCGCTGTGGGATTCGCATCCCTACTTCAACTTCATCAAGCAGCAGTACCTCATCAGCTCGGAGGCGATCCGCGAGGCCGTCGACGAGATCGAGGACCTCGATCCCACCGAGAAGCGCCGCCTGCGCTACTTCGCCCAGCAGATCACCGACATGCTGGCGCCGACCAACTTCTTCGCGACCAATCCCGACGCGCTTCAGAAAGCCGTCGAGACCGAGGGCGAGAGCCTCGTGAAGGGGCTCGAGAACCTCGTCGCCGACCTCGAGGCGAACAACGGCGAGCTGGTCGTGCGGCTGGCCGACGAAGAGGCCTTCCGGATCGGAGAAAACATCGCGACCGCGCCCGGGCAGGTGGTCTGGCGCAATCACATGATGGAGCTGATCCAGTACTCTCCGACCACCGAGAAGGTGCACGAGACGCCGATCGTGCTCTTCCCGCCGTGGATCAACAAGTACTACATCCTCGACCTCAAGGAATCGAACAGCCTGATCCGCTGGATCGTCGACCAGGGCTACACGCTTTTCGTGGTCAGCTGGATCAACCCCGACGAAAGCTATGCCGATGTCGGGCTCGAGGACTACATCGACGACGGTTTCCTCACCGCCATGCGTGTCGCCCGCGAGATCTGCGGCGTCGACCGCGTCAACGCGGTGGGCTACTGCATCGCGGGCACGACTCTGGCCCTCGTGCTCTCGCTGCTCAAGAAGCGCGGCGACAAGCAGGTGAAATCGGCCACCTTCTTCACCGCACTCACCGATTTCTCGGACCAGGGCGAGTTCACGCCCTTCCTGCAGGACGATTTCATCGACGGCATCGAGGACGAGTGCAACCGCTCGGGCATCCTCAAGAGCTTCATCATGTCGCGCACCTTCTCGTTCCTGCGCTCGACGGACCTGATCTACACGCCCGCGATCCGCTCCTACATGATGGGCGAGACGCCGCCGGCCTTCGACTTGCTCTACTGGAACGGTGACGGGGCCAACCTGCCCGGCCGCATGACGATGCAGTACCTGCGCGGGCTCTGCCAACGCAACGAGTTCGCCGAGGGCCGCTTCCAGCTGAAGGGCGAGACGCTGGACCTGGCCGACGTCGACGTGCCGCTGATCTCGATCACCGCCGAGACCGACCACATCGCCGCCTGGAAGGACTGCTACCGGGGCGTGCAGAAGATGGGCTCGCGCTCCAAGACCTTCGTGCTGTCGGAATCGGGCCACATCGCCGGTATCGTGAACCCGCCCAGCAAGAAGAAGTACGGCCACTACCTGAACCCCGACCTCAAGCTTCCGGCAGAGGAATGGCAGGCGCAGGCCGACTACCACGAGGGCTCCTGGTGGGGGCACTGGGAATCCTGGCTGGGCAAGCGCTCGGGCAAGATGGTCCCGGCGCGCGAGCCCGGCGATTCGGCGCATCCGCCGCTCTGCCCGGCCCCCGGCACCTACGTCACGGTCAAGGCCAACCAAGGATAACAATCCCTTGGACGCCATTGCTGCGGCGCAGCATTTCACTCTTGAAATGCTGCGCCGCAGCGTGCATATTCCTGTAAGCCCGAGGAAATAGGGCGGGGTGGGCCCGCCCGGGCAGACAGACAGGATTTTGAACTATGGCCGCCAAGACCCAAGACTTCACCGCCATGATGAAAGACATGATGGGCGCATTCCCCGTGGACACCAAAGCCATGGACGAAGCGTTCAAGACCTCCGCGACCCTGAACGAGAAGCTCTCGGCCGTCGCGCTGGAAGCCGCCGAGAAGTCGACCGAGCTGTCGGCCAAGTGGACCAAGGACACCCTCACCAAGATGTCCGAAATGTCCAAGGCCAAGAAAGAGCCGGCAGACTACGCCAAGGCGATGACCGAGTTCGCATCGGCGCAGGCCGAAGTGACCGCCGAGAACATGGCCGCCTTTGCCGAGATCGCGAAGAAGGTCCAGATGGACACCGTCGAGCTGATGATGGCCGCAGGCAAGGACTTCTCCGAAGACGCCACCGCCGCCATGAAGAAGGCCACCGACGAGATGACCGCGACCGCCAAGAAGGCATCGACCGCAGCGGCCAAGTAATTCCTGCCCTTCCGGGCAGACCAGGACATTGCGCCCCTCTCCTCCCAATCCTTCGGCGCAATGATCGGGGCGGGCTCTTCGGAGCTCGCCCCTTTTTTCATCAACCGACCGATGTTCGCAGGATGCGCCCCCGGCCTCGGCTGGCGCACAGTTCCGCGCCTTGACGCCGAAGGCCTCGCGGTCGACGGAGGGTGACGGGCTGTGCCACGCAGGCCCCCTCATCCAAACCAGCGATCAGGACCTTTCATGCGCAGGGATGCTACCGAACGCGAACTTCAGGCCCAGACGAACCCCAACCACCCACCGCACGACACTGCTGACGAACCCATCGGCCCCGGCAAGATCGCGGCGCTGATCGCCGGCCCGGTGCTGGCGCTTGTGCTCTACCTGCTGCCCGCGCCCGCCGGGATGCCCGAGACCGCCTGGCACCTCGTCGCCGTGACCGCCTGGATGGTGGTCTGGTGGCTGAGCGAGGCGATCCCCCTGCCCGCCACGGCGCTGCTGCCCATCGTGCTGCTGCCGATCCTCGGCATCCAGCCCATCGACGACGTGACGCCGCGCTACGGCAACGACCTCATCTTCCTCTTCCTCGGCGGCTTCATCCTTGCCGGGGGGATGCAGAAATGGGGCCTGCACCGCCGGATCGCGCTCTTCATCGTGCGCGCCATCGGCAGCACGCCCTCGCGCATCGTCATGGGCTTCATGCTGGCCACGGCCTTTCTGTCGATGTGGATCTCCAACACCGCGACCGCCGTGATGATGTATGCCGTGGGCGTTTCGGTCATCGAGTTCATCGACGACCGGATCGAGGACAAGAAGCTGGTCCACAACTTCGGCGTCGCGCTGATGCTGGCCATCGCCTACTCCGCGTCGATCGGGGGGGTCGGCACGCTGATCGGCACGCCGCCGAACGCGCTCATGGCCGGGATCCTGTCGGACAGCTACGACGTCGAGATCGGCTTCATGCAGTGGATGCTGCTCGGTGTGCCCGTCGTGCTGGTCATGCTGCCGCTCGCCTACATCGTGCTGACGCGACTGGCCTTCCCCATGTCCGGGCTCGAGCTGGGCTCGGTGCGTTCGGTCATCGACGACGAATACAAGCAGCTCGGCCGCATGGACCGGGGCGAGATCATCGTTGCCGTCGTCTTCGGTGCGGCCGCGTTCTTCTGGATCACGCGCAGCTTCCTTGGCCTGCCCATCGACGACAGCGGCATTGCCATGACCGCCGCGGTGCTGCTCTTTGCCCTGCCCGTCGGCCGGAGCCAGGGCTTCGTGCTCGACTGGAGCGTGGCGCGCAGCCTCCCCTGGGGCGTGCTGATGCTCTTCGGCGGCGGTCTCGCGCTGGCCGGGGCCTTCGACTCCACCGGCCTCGCGCAGTGGATCGGCGACCAGGTCGCCTCGCTCGAGGGCATCAACCTGTGGATGCTGATCTTCGTGGTGGCCGGGGCGATCATCGTGCTGACCGAGATCACCTCGAACACCGCCTCCACCGCCACTTTCCTGCCGATCCTCGGCGCCGTGGCCGTGGGCCTCGGTGTCGCGGTGCCCTGGCTGACCGTGCCCGTCGCGCTTGGCGCCTCGATGGCCTTCATGATGCCCGTCGCGACGCCGCCCAACGCCATCGTCTTCTCCTACGAGCGCATGACGCTGAGCGACATGGTGCGCGCGGGCATCCTGCTGAACATCTGCTCGGCCGTGGTCGTCTTCCTCGCGATGCGCCTGCTGGCCGGCCCCGTCTTCGGGATGTGAGCCGCGCATGAAAAAGGGCGCGCCCCGCCGGGCGCGCCCTCGCTTGTCCGTTCAGACCGGCGATCAGTCGACGATGGTCGCCTCGGTCTTCTCGCGGATCTCGTCCTCGGTCACGCCGGGCGCGCATTCGACGATCTTCAGACCGCCCTCGACCACGTCGAGCACGCCGAGGTTGGTGATGATGCGGTCCACCACGCCGGTGCCGGTCAGCGGCAAAGTGCACTTCCTGAGAAGCTTGGGCTCGCCCGTCTTGTTGGTGTGGTCCATGACCACGACCACCTTCTTCACGCCGGCGACGAGGTCCATGGCCCCGCCCATGCCCTTCACGAGCTTGCCCGGGATCATCCAGTTCGCGAGATCGCCGTTCTCGGCCACCTCCATGGCGCCCAGGATCGCAGCCGCGATCTTGCCGCCGCGGATCATGGCGAAGCTCTCGGCGCTGTCGAAATAGGACGTGCGGTTCAGCTCGGTGATCGTCTGCTTGCCGGCGTTGATGAGGTCGGGATCCTCTTCACCCTCGTAGGGGAAAGGCCCCATGCCCAGCATGCCGTTCTCGGACTGCAGCGTGATGTCCTTGTCGCCGACGTAGTTGGCGACAAGCGTCGGGATGCCGATCCCGAGGTTGACGTACCAGCCGTCTTCCAGTTCCTGCGCGGCGCGTTCGGCCATCTGGTCGCGTTCCCAGGGCATTACACGGCCTCCTTCTTGCGGGTGGTGACCTTCTCGATGCGCTTCTCGTGCTCGCCCTGGATCAGGCGGTGCACATAGATGCCCGGCAGGTGGATGCAGTCGGGATCGAGCGAGCCGCGCGGCACGATTTCCTCGACCTCCGCGACGCAGACCTTGCCGCACATCGCCGCCGGCGGGTTGAAGTTGCGCGCCGTCTTGCGGAACACGAGGTTGCCGGTGTCGTCGGCCTTCCAGGCCTTCACGATCGACAGGTCCGCGAAGATGCCTTCCTCGAGGATGTAGTGATCCTCGCCGAACTTCTTCACTTCCTTGCCTTCGCCGATCTGCGTGCCGTACCCGGTCTTGGTGTAGAAGCCCGCGATGCCGGCGCCGCCGGCGCGCATGCGCTCTGCCAGGGTGCCCTGCGGGTTGAACTCCAGCTCCAGCTCGCCGGACAGGTACTGCCGCATGAACTCGGCGTTCTCGCCGACGTAGGAGCTCATCATCTTCTTGACCTGCTTGCTTTCGAGCAGCAGGCCCAGCCCGAAGCCGTCGACGCCGGCGTTGTTGGACGCCACGGTCAGATCCTTCGTGCCCGCGTCGCGGATCGCCTGGATCAGGAGTTCGGGGATACCGCAGAGGCCGAAGCCGCCCGCCGCGATCAGCATGCCGTCGTGCAGCAGGCCGTCGAGCGCCTCTGCCGCCGAACCGTAGACTTTCTGCATGAAGTCCTCCCTATGGATTGGTGACGAAGGTTGTGCCGCGCCGCAGAGGGAGAGTCAACGAAGGCGCCCCCTTGCCCCGGGGGGGCGCCCCGCGCCTGTCAGATGAGGCGCACCTGCGTGCCCACCGGGCAAAGCGCGAAAAGCTCTTCGATCTTGGGGTTGTAGAGCCCGATGCAGCCGTCCGAGCTGCGCCGCCCGATCTTGCGCGTGTCGTGCGTGCCGTGGATGATGTAGGCGGGCCAGCTGAGATACATCGCATGGGTGCCGAGCGGATTGTCCGGCCCGGGCGGAATGTATTCCCAGTCGGGGAAGCGTTCCAGTTGGCTGGGCGTCGGCGTCCAGTCCGGGCCCACCTTCTTGCGCACGATCTTGGTATAGCCGCGCTTGGTCAGCTGCTCGGTCTTGGGCACCGAGGTCGGATAGACCCGGTAGTCGGTGCCGTCGCCCGACCAGAAGTGCAGCGCCCGCGAGCGGGTGTCGGCAACGATCGTGGCAACGCCGAGGTCATCGAAGTGGTCGCGCCAGTCCTGCGCCACGAAGCTCGAGATATTGCGCCGCGTGGTCGTGGCCGCCTCGGAGGCATGAACCTGGGCGGGCACCAGCGGAAGCGCGCAGGCGGCCCCGGCGGTGGCAAGCAGGCGGCGGCGTGAAAATCCGTTGTTCGACATGGTGTTGCGGTCTCCTCATCGTGGCTGACAGTACGCAACCTGAAGTGGCGGCCGAACAAAGACCAATCACGTATTCTTGTGTGTCGATGTATCGGTGCGCATCGGCCACACGGGGCCGTTCCGATGCCGTGAAACCGGGCATTCCCGGTCGAAAGGCGGTGGCCTCGGCGCCCGCCGGGGCCACGCGCTGTCACGCGTCGTCGGCCTCGTCCGTCTTGGCGGCCGCCTTGCCGGCGGCGGCCGTCTTGGACGTGCTCTTGCTGGCGCTCGTCTTCTTGGCGGCGGTCTTCTTCGGCGCGGCTTTCTTGGCCGTGGTCGCCTTCTTCGGAGCGGCCTTCTTCTTGCCGCCGCCCTTCTTGGCGGCCTTCTCGGCGATGAGCGGCAGCGCGCTCTCGAGCGTCACCTCCGAAGGCTCGGTCTCCTTCGGCAGCGTCGCGTTGATCTTCTCCCACTTCACGTAGGGGCCGTAGCGCCCCTCGTAGACAGCGACCTTGCCGCCGTCGGGATGCTCGCCAAGCTCCTTGATCGGCTTCGCGGCGGCGCCCCTGCCCCGGCCGGGGTTGGCGCGCTTCTCCGCAAGAAGCTCCACCGCGTGGTTCATGCCGATCTCGAAGACCTCCTGGAACTCCTTGAGGTTCACGTAGACCGGCTTCGCCTCGTCGGGCAGCTGGTGCACGACGTAGGGCCCGAAACGGCCGAGGTTCGACTTGATGACCCCGCCTTCGGGGTGCATGCCGATCTCGCGCGGCAGCGTGAGCAGCGTCAGCGCCTTCTCGAGCGTCATGTCGTCGGGCGACCAGCCCGGCAGATACTGCCCCCGCGCCTTCGGCAGCGAGGCGCGCGGCGGTTTCTTGACCTCGGGCGTCGGCTCGCCGCGCTGGACGTAGGGGCCGAAACGGCCGGCCTTGAGCCAGATCTCGTCCTCGTCGTCATAGCCCAGCAGCTTTTCCTCGCCCTCGGCGCCCTCGCCCGCGATGGGGCGGGTATAGGTGCACTCGGGGTAGTTGCCGCAGCCCACGAACCCGCCGGTGCGCGATGTCTTGAGGTGCAGCCGCCCCTGCCCGCAGCGCGGGCAGATGCGCGGATCAGAGCCGTCCTCGCGCGGCGGGTAGAGCTGCGGCGCGAGCGCGTCGTCGAGCACGTCCAACACCTCGGCGATCCGCAGATCCGAGGTCTCCGAGATCGCGGCCGAGAAATCGCGCCAGAACTTTGCCAGCAGCGACTTGTAGTCCATCTCGCCGGCCGAAACCTCGTCGAGCTCGTTCTCGAGCTCCGCGGTGAACTCGTAGCCCACGTATTTCCGGAAGAAGTTGAGCAGGAAGATCGTGACGATCCGGCCCTTGTCCTCGGGGATCAGGCGGTTCTGTTCCTTGCGGACGTACTCGCGGTCCTGGATCGTGCCGATCACGCTGGCGTAGGTCGAGGGCCGGCCGATGCCCAGCTCTTCCATCTTCTTGACCAGCGTCGCCTCGGTGTAGCGCGGCGGCGGCTGGGTGAAGCTCTGCGTCGCGAGCACCGAGCCGTTCTCCGACAGCACCGCGGACGAGGCCGTCTGCATGCCGCCGGCACTTGCGCTCTCGACCACCTCGTCGCCCTTCTCGGCCGCCTTGGAAAACTGCTGATGCAGCCCGGCCTTGGCGAACGTCGCGGCGTCGCCTTCCATGATCTGCGGCAGGCGCTTGTCGTCGTCGTCGGCCACGTCGTCGCGGCCCTCTTCGTAAACCTTCAGGAAGCCGTCGAAGAGCACCACCTGCCCCGTCGCGCGCAGGCCCACCTGGCCGTCGTCGCTGGCGATCTCGACGGTGGTGCGCTCCAGCCGCGCGGCCTCCATCTGGCAGGCGAGCGTGCGCTTCCAGATCAGGTCGTAGAGCTTGCGCTGGTCGGCCTCGCGCAGCTTGAGCGACTCGGCATCCGCCGCCATGTCGGTCGGTCGGATGCACTCGTGCGCTTCCTGCGCGTTCTTGGCCTTGTTCTTGTAGATGCGCGGGCTGCCGGGCACGTAGTCCTTGCCGTAGCGGTCGGCGATGGCATCACGGCAGGCGCTGACCGCTTCCGGGGCCATGTCGATGCCATCGGTCCGCATGTAGGTGATATGGCCGGCCTCGTAGAGGCGCTGCGCCGCGCTCATGCAGGCCCGGGCGCCCATGCCGAACTTGCGGCTCGCTTCCTGCTGCAGGGTCGAGGTCATGAAGGGCGCCGAGGGGTTCCGGCTCGATGGCTTGGCCTCGACGCTGGCGACCTTGAGGGCGCGCGAGGTGATGGCCTGCACCGCAAGCTCGGCCTGCGTGGCGTTCTCGATGTCGTAGCGGTCGAGCTTCTTGCCGCCCAGCACTGTCAGACGCGCCTCGAAGTCCTGACCGCGCGGCGTGCTCAGCAGCGCCTTGACCTGCCAATATTCGCGGGGATCGAAAGCCTCGATCTCCATCTCGCGCTCGACGATGAGGCGCAGGCAGACCGACTGCACGCGCCCCGCCGACTTGGCGCCCGGCAGCTTGCGCCAGAGCACGGGGCTGAGGTTGAACCCCACGAGGTAGTCCAGCGCGCGGCGAGCGAGGTAGGCCTCGACCAGCGGCGCGTCGATCTCGCGCGGGTTCTGCATCGCCTCGGTGACGGCGCTCTTGGTGATCGCGTTGAAGGTCACGCGACGGACGTCCGTGTCCTTCTTGATCGAGCGCCGCTTGGTCAGCGCCTCCTTGAGGTGCCACGAGATCGCCTCGCCCTCGCGATCGGGGTCGGTCGCGAGAATGAGCGCGTTGTCGGTCTTGAGCGCCTCGGCGATGGCTGAAACGTGCTTGCGGGAATCGTTCGCGATCTCCCATTTCATGGCGAAATCGTGCTCGGGATCGACCGATCCGTCCTTGGGCGGCAGGTCCCGGACGTGTCCGTACGAGGCGAGAACCGTGTAGTCGGAGCCCAGATACTTGTTGATTGTCTTGGCCTTGGCCGGGGACTCGACGACGACGACGGGCATGAAAGCTCTGACCTCTCGGACATTATTGGAACGGCCTGCTCGCGGGCCGTCATGGCGGCGCAAGATGTGGGACGCAAGGGGGGAATGTCAATGTGGCCGCCGGCCACCGCCCCCGTGAGGGGCCCCGGTGGCCCTAGACGACGAGCGACAGGAGCCCGCCCGGGCGCCGCTCGATCCGGCCCTCGACCTCGAGATCGGTAAGCGCCGGAGAGACCGTGCCGGAGGTCGCGCCGAGGTCGCGGATGAGCTGATCCTCGGCCAGCGGCGCGGGGCCCAGCCGTGACAGGATCTGCGCGTGCAGCGCGGCGGTTTCGGCCAGGCTGCGCTTTTCCGGCGCGGCGGGCGGGACCCGGGGGTCTTCCGCAGGCGCCTCGAGCGGCAGGTCGCGCTGCGGCGCCGGGGCCTCGGATGGTCCCAGCGCCTCGACCACGTCCTCGGCGCTGCGGACAAGCCGTGCGCCGTCGCGGATCAGGATGTTGCAGCCGCCGGCCCGCGCATCGAGCGGATGGCCCGGCACGGCGAGAACCTCGCGCCCCTGGTCCAGCGCGCAGCGCGCGGTGATGAGCGAGCCGGATTTCGCCGCGGCCTCGACCACGACGACCGCGCGCGAGAGCCCCGAGACGATGCGGTTGCGCGCCGGGAAATGCCGCGCCTGCGGCTGGGTGCCCATGGGCTGCTCGGACAGCAGAGCGCCACCCCTGGCCCGGATGCCCTCCGCCAGACCCGCGTTTTCCGAGGGGTAGAGCACGTCGACGCCGCCGCCCAGGACCGCTGCCGTGCCTGTGTCCAGCGCGGCCGCGTGCGCGGCCGTGTCCACGCCGCGCGCCAGCCCCGAGACCACGACGAATCCCGCCTCGCCCAGCCCCTGCGCAAGCGCGCGGGCCATGCGTGTGCCCAGAGACGAGGCATTGCGTGCGCCCACGAGCGCGATCATCGGCCGCGCCATGACGCCCGCGTCGCCGGCGGCCCAGAGGATCGGCGGCGGATCGGCGATGTCCGAAAGGTCGGCGGGATACTCCGGTTCGCCCCGGCAGATCATGCGCGCGCCGTGGCGCCGAGCCGCGGCGAGTTCGGCCTGCACGACACCCTCGGGACAGATCTGGTAGTTCTCGACACCGGCGGCCCGGGCGACCCCGGGCAACGCGGCCAGCGCGGCCGCCGCGTCACCATGTTCGGCCATCAGCCGCCAGAAGGTCGTCACGCCCACGCGGCGCGAGCGCAAGAGACGGAGCCACAACACCCGAGCGTCTTCCGTGGTGGGTGGGAGTGGGGGGTGAGCGGAAGAATAATTGTCCTCGGTCATTCTGACCCCGTCTTCTTGCAGGGTCAGGTCTAGCGCGACCTTCCTTAATTGCAGGTAAACGGCCACAAGATTTCTGGCGGCCCGTCCCCGCAGGGACGGCGGATCAGGCGGCCGCGCCGCCCACCGTCAGACCGCCGATCATCACCGTGGGCTGGCCCACGCCCACCGGCACCCACTGGCCCTGCTTGCCGCAGTTGCCCATACCGGGGTCGAGCGCCATGTCGTTGCCGAGCGCCCGGATCTGGCCCAGCGCCGTCGCCCCGTCGCCGATCAGCGTGGCGCCCTTGACCGGCGCGCCCACCTTGCCGTTCTTGACGCGGTAGGCTTCCGTACAGCTGAAGACGAACTTGCCGTTGGTGATGTCGACCTGCCCGCCGCCGAATCCCACGGCCCAGATGCCGTCATCCAGCCCCGCCACGATGTCGGCCGGGTCGCTGTCGCCGCCCAGCATGTAGGTGTTGGTCATGCGCGGCATCGGGATATGCGCGTAGCTCTCGCGTCGGCCGTTGCCGGTGGGCTGCGCCCCCATGAGGCGCGCGTTCTGCCGGTCCTGCATGTAGCCCACCAGCACGCCGTCCTCGATCAGCACGTTCTTGCCCGAGGGCGTGCCCTCATCGTCCACGCTGATCGATCCGCGCCGGTCGGGGATGGTGCCGTCGTCCAGAACGGTCACGCCCTTGGCCGCGACCTGCTGGCCCATGAGCCCCGCGAAGGCCGAGGATTTCTTGCGGTTGAAGTCGCCTTCGAGCCCGTGGCCGATGGCCTCATGCAGCAGGATGCCGGGCCAGCCGGGGCCAAGCACGATGTCCATGACACCCGCCGGAGCAGGCTCGGCGCGCAGGTTCACCAGCGCGATGCGCAACGCCTCGCGGGCCTTGGCCTGCCAGTCCTGCGGCTCGAGCAGGCCGTCGAGCGTGACACGCCCGCCGCCGCCCGCGGTGCCGGATTCGCGGCGGCCGTTCTCCTCGACGATGACGCTCACGTTGACACGGGTCATCGGGCGCACGTCGGTCACCAGCACGTCCTCGGGGCGCAGGATCGCGACCTCCTGCAACGAGGCGGCGATGGTAGCCGTGACCTGCACCACCCGGCTGTCGAGGGCCCGGGCGAAGGCGTCGATCTCGCGCAGCGTGTCGACCTTCACAGGAAACGACTGCCCGTCGATCGGGTCGGCATCGGTGTAGAGCCGGCGGTTGGTGCCCGCGGGCGGCGGGGCCATCACGCCGCCGCCGTCGCCCACCGCGAGACGCGCCGTCTCGGAGGCCCGGCCGATGGCGGCCTCGGAAAGCTCGGTCGCATGGGCATAGCCCGCAACCTCGCCGGCGACGGCGCGCAGGCCGAATCCCTCGGAGGCGTCATAGCTCGCGGTCTTGATTCGCCCGTCGTCCAGCACGAGCGCCTCGGATCGCTTCCGCTCGAGAAAGAGTTCCCCGTCCTCGGCGCCCTCCAGCGCCGCGCGCAACTGGGCCAGCGTGCGGTCGCGGTCCAGCGCGGTCTCGAAGGGGCGGAAGGGGCCGTCACTCATTGTCTTCCTCGCGTGATTTGATCTAGATCAAGAAAAAGCGCCGTTTCGCCGCAGCGGTTCGGCTTTATCTGGTGCCCGCTTTGTGCAATTTAAAGGCACAGCTCAACGGGGAGGGGTATGTCCGGGCGACCGGCCCGCACGCCATCCTCCTGCGACGACACAAGAAAGACAACCGGATCAGGTGAGACATGCGTAAGATTTCGATGCTGACGGGCCTCCTGGCCGGCCTCACGGCCGCCCCCGCCCTGGCACAGGACCTCGAAACGGTGGGCAAGCCCCACGCGGGCGGCATGGGCTTCCAGCCCGCGGCAACGGGCCTGGCCGAAGACCTGCAGTGGCTGGACGGGATGATCCTGGTCATCATCACCGCGATCTGCATCCTCGTGGCCGGCCTGCTCCTCTTCGCCGTCCTGCGCTACAACAGCCGCGCCAACCCGAACCCCAAGAGCTTCACGCACAACACCCCGCTCGAGGTGGCCTGGACGCTGGGTCCCATCGTGGTTCTCGTGGTGATCGGCGCCTACTCGCTGCCGGTGCTCTTCAACCAGCAGGAAATCCCCGAGGGCGACGTCGTCATCAAGGCGACCGGCTACCAGTGGTACTGGGGCTACGAGTACGTCGGCGAAGACCTGGGCTATGACGGCTACATGATCGGCTCGCCCGCGACCGGCGGCGACAACCGCCTGACGCCCGAGGTCGAGGAGCAGCTGACAGAAGCCGGCTACTCGCGCGACGACTTCCTGCTCGCCACCGACACCGCCATGGTCGTTCCCGTGGGCGCAACCGTGGTCGTGCAGGTGACCGGCGCCGACGTGATCCACTCCTGGACCATCCCCGCCTTCGGCGTGAAGCAGGACGCCGTTCCGGGCCGGATCGCCGAGCTGTGGTTCACGCCCGAGCGCGAGGGGATCTACTACGGCCAGTGCTCGGAGCTCTGCGGCATCCAGCACGCCTACATGCCGATCACCGTCAAGGTGGTCAGCCAGGAGGCCTACGACGCATGGCTCGCCGCCTCCAAGGAAGAGGGCTGGTACGTGGACGTGAACCAGTTCCTCGCCGGCGCCTGATCCGGTTCCGCGCATCCCGGACCGCCGGGATGCGCCCTTCTCCGACTGACTGCCCGACTGCCTGAAAGACCCAGATGACCGACCTCAGCACCAACGCCAAGGTTCCCGGCGCCGAGACCGAAGCGCAATTCGGCGACTACTTCGCGCTCCTGAAGCCGCGCGTCATGACGCTGGTGGTCTTCACCGCCTTTGTCGGCCTGCTGGCAGCGCCGGCGTCGGTGCATCCCTTCGTGGGCTTCTGCGCGATTCTCTTCATCGCCGTGGGCGGTGGCGCCTCGGGCGCGCTGAACATGTGGTGGGACGCCGACATCGACGCCGTGATGCGCCGCACCGCGCGCCGTCCGATCCCCTCGGGCCGTGTCGAGGGCGGCGAGGCGCTGGCCATCGGGCTGGTGCTTTCGGCCTTCGCGGTAGTGTTCCTGGGGCTCGCCACCAACTGGCTGGCCGCCGGCCTGCTGGCCTTCACCATCTTCTTCTACGTCGTGATCTACACCATGTGGCTGAAGCGCACGACGCCCCAGAACATCGTCATCGGCGGCGCCGCCGGCGCCTTCCCCCCGATGATCGGCTGGGCCGCCGCGACCGGATCGGTCAGCGTCGAGGCCGTGCTGATGTTCTGCCTGACCTTCATGTGGACGCCGCCGCACTTCTGGGCCCTCGCGCTCTTCATGCGGGGTGACTACGACGCCGCCAAGGTGCCGATGCTGACCGTGACCCACGGTCGCCGGTCGACCCGCGTGCACATCCTCGTCTACACCGTGCTGCTGGCCGCGCTGGCCGTCGGCACCGCCTTCACCGCCGTCGGCGGGCCGGTCTACCTGGCGACCGCGCTGGTCCTCAACGCGCTCTTCCTCAAGGGCGCCTGGGACATCTTCCGCCGAGACGAGGCGGCCTCGGAGGCGGACAACTACAAGGCCGAGAAAGCGTTCTTCAAGCTGTCGCTGCTCTACCTCTTCGCGCATTTCGGCGCGATCCTGGTCGAGGCCGGCCTGGCACGCTTCGGCTTCGGAGGCTGGGCATGAGCATCGCGCGCCTCCACGACCTCCACAAGCGCCGCATGGGCCGCAACCTTGGCGTGGGCCTCGTGCTCGCGGCCTTCATCGTGATCATCTTCGGCCTGACGATCGTCAAGATCGGGCGCGGCGACTTCTCGACCAACCCGGGTGCGCCCGGACGGGCCATTGAGGAGACGAGCAATGAAAACTGACGGCAACAACCCCAAGAAGACGGTCCTTCAGCTCGTGGGCGTCGTGCTCTTCATGGGCGGCATGGCCTGGGCCTCGGTCCCGCTCTACGATTTCTTCTGCCGGGTGACCGGCTACGGCGGCGAGACCGGCGTGGCCTCGGCCACCACCGGCGAGGTTCTGGAGCGCGAAATCACGGTGCGCTTCGACGCCTCGAAGGAGCGCGGGATGCCCTGGGAGTTCAAGCCGATGCAGACCGAAATGACGGTCAAGATCGGACAGGACGGCCTGGCTTTCTACGAGGCCTACAATCCGACCGACCGACCGATCGCCGGGCAGGCGGCCTACAACGTCTACCCCTTCGACGCGGGCAACTTCTTCAACAAGATCGCCTGCTTCTGCTTCACCGAACAGGTGCTGATGCCCGGTGAGCGTGTCGAGATGCCGGTGAACTTCTTCGTCGACCCCGCGATCGTCAACGATCCGGACGCGAAGCACACCAACCACATCACGCTCAGCTACACCTTCTACGAGATCGACCTGCCCGAAGAGGTGCAGGCTTCGCTCGAGACCGAGAACGCGGACGCAAGCTCCGTCAACTAACGCCGAGATCCAACGAGGGAAACGAGATGGCGCACGCTAAAGAACATGACTACCACATCCTGAGCCCGTCGATCTGGCCTTTCGTCGCTTCGGTCTCGTCGTTCGTGATGCTCTTCGGGGCCGTCCTTTGGATGAAGGACAGCGGCCCCTGGATCTTCCTGATCGGCTTCGTGGGCGTTCTCTACGTGATGTTCGGCTGGTGGTCGGACGTCATCGCCGAAAGCCGCGTGGGCGATCACACGCCCGTCGTGCAGATCGGCCTCAAGTACGGCTTCATCCTGTTCATCATGTCCGAGGTGATGTTCTTCCTCGCGTGGTTCTGGAGCTTCTTCAAGCACGCGCTCTACCCGATGGGGCCGAACTCCCCCGCGCAGGACGGCGTTTGGCCGCCCGCCGGGATCGAGACCTTCGACCCCTGGCACCTGCCGCTGATCAACACCCTGATCCTGCTGTGCTCGGGCGCGGCCGTGACCTGGGCGCACCACGCGCTGGTGCACGAGAACAACCGCGAGGACATGAAGTGGGGCCTGATCATCGGCATCGCGCTCGGCGCCATCTTCACGGTCTTCCAGGCCTATGAATACAGCCACGCGGCCTTCGGCTTCTCGGGCAACATCTACGGCGCCAACTTCTTCATGGCGACGGGTTTCCACGGGATGCACGTGATCATCGGGACGATCTTCCTCTTCGTCTGCCTGCTGCGCCTGCTGGGCGGCGACTTCACGCCCGACAAGCACGTGGGCTTCGAGGCGGCCGCCTGGTACTGGCATTTCGTCGACGTGGTCTGGCTCTTCCTCTTCGCCGCCATCTACGTCTGGGGCGGCTGAACCGCACCGCGACGCAGACCATCACAAGCGCCCGCCCTCACCGGCGGGCGCTTTGCCGTTCCGGCAAGCGCATCCGCCGCGCCCCACCCCGGCCATTCCACCTTGAAGCTGCCGGTCCCCCCGCGATAAAGCAGGCAGGACACGCCCCTGCCCACAGCCGGACCTTTCGTGACCCGCTACCTCGCTCCCCTGCTCTTCGGCCTCATCGGCGCCGCCATCCTGGTGGGGCTGGGCACGTGGCAAGTGCAGCGCCTTGGCGAGAAGGAGGGCATCCTCGCCGAGCGCGAGGCGCTGATCCACGGCGCGCCGCAGCCCCTGCCCCGGACGATCGCCCCCGAGGAGCAGCGCTATCGCCCCGTGGAACTCTCGGGCGAGATCCTGCCCGGCGCCCTGCGCGTCCTGGTCAGCCGCAAGCAGATCGGCCCGGGCTACCTTGTCGTCTCGCCGTTCCGCACTGACGACGGGCGCCTCCTGCTTCTGGACCGCGGCTTCACGCCGGTCGACAACCGCGATCTCGCGCCGCGCAGTGGACCGGCCCAGGTGACGGGCAACCTTCACTGGCCGGACGAGCGCAACGCCTCGACGCCTCAGAACGACATCGCGGGCAACACCTGGTTCGCCCGCGACATCGGCCCCATGGCCGAGGAACTGGGCACCGAGCCTCTGCTGGTCGTCGCGCGCAAGATCACGCCCGCGGACGCCGCGATCGAGCCGCTGCCCGTGGACACGAGCAACATTCCGAACGATCACCTGCAATACGCCATCACCTGGTTCTCACTGGCAGTGGTGTGGCTGGGCATGACCGCCTATTGGATATGGCGGAGAGCGACCACGAGGGAGACCTGATGCGCTACATCTCGACCCGGGGCCAGGCGCCCGCGCTGAGCTTCGAAGAGGCGATGCTGTCGGGCCTTGCCCGTGACGGCGGGCTCTACGTTCCCGAAACCGTGCCCACCATGAGCGCGGAGGACATCCGCGCCCTGCACGGGCTGAGCTACGAGGAAACCGCCTTTCGCGTGATGCGGCCCTTCGTCGGCGACAGCTTCACCGACGAGACCTTCGGCGACCTGATCGCCAAGGCCTATGCCGGCTTCGGCCACGGTGCGCGCGCGCCCATGGTGCAGCTTGCGCCGGGGCACTTCCTGCTGGAGCTGTTCCACGGGCCGACGCTGGCCTTCAAGGACTTCGCGATGCAGCTCATCGGGCAGCTCTTCGAGGAGGCCCTGACCCGGCGCGGCGAACGGGTGACCATCGTCGGCGCCACCAGCGGCGACACCGGCAGCGCGGCGATCGAGGCCTTCAAGGGGCTCGACGCGGTGGATGTCTTCATCCTCTACCCGCACGGACGCGTGTCCGAGGTGCAGCGCCGCCAGATGACCACGCCGACCGAGGCAAACGTCCATGCTGTCGCGCTCGACGGGCATTTCGACGACTGCCAGGCGCGGCTGAAGGACATGTTCAACGACTTCGCCTTCCGCGACGAGGTGCGGCTGGCGGGCGTGAACTCGATCAACTGGGCGCGGGTGCTGGCGCAGGTGGTCTACTACTTCTCCGCCGCCGTGTCGCTGGGCGCGCCTGACCGCAAGGTCAGCTTCACCGTGCCCACCGGCAACTTCGGCGACGTCTTCGCCGGCTACATCGCCAAGAAGATGGGCCTGCCCATCGACAGGCTTGTCGTGGCGACCAACCAGAACGACATCCTGCATCGCTGCCTGACCTCGGGCGACTACGTCACCTCCGAAGTGCACCCTTCGGTCTCGCCCTCCATGGACATCCAGGTCAGCAGCAACTTCGAGCGCGTGCTCTTCGACGCTTACGGCCGCGACGGAAATGCCGTGGCACAGCTCATGGACGAGCTGAAATCCGGCGGCGGCTTCCACGTCAGCCAGGGCGCGCTGCAGGCCCTGCGCGAGCATTTCGAGAGCGGCCGCGCCTCCGAGGACGAGACACTGGCCACGATCAAGGCCGCACGCGCCAGCATGGGCGAGCTGCTGTGCCCCCACTCGGCGGTGGGCGTGAAGGTGGCGGACGAGCACCGCGCACCGGACACACCCATGGTGACCCTCGCCACCGCCCATCCCGCCAAGTTCCCCGACGCGGTCGAGCAGGCCAGCGGCATCCGCCCGCCCCTGCCCGAGCGCATGGCCGACCTCTTCGACCGGGAGGAGCGCATGACGCGCGCGCCCAACGACCTGTCGGCCCTCGAAACCCTGATCCGAGAGCGTATTCCCCAGTGACAGTCGACCTGACCACCCTGCCCAACGGCATGCGTGTCGTCTCCGAGCGCATGCCCTCGATGAAATCCGCCGCCATCGGCGTCTGGGTCACCGCAGGTGGCCGCAACGAACGCCCCGAGCAGAACGGCGTGGCGCATTTCCTGGAACACATGGCCTTCAAGGGCACCAAGACCCGCAGCGCGCTGCAGATCGCCGAGCAGATCGAGGACGTGGGTGGCTACATCAACGCCTATACCTCGCGCGAGGTGACGGCCTACTACGCCCGCGTGCTCGAGAACGACACCAGGCTCGCGGTCGAGCTGATCGCCGACATCCTGCGCAATCCGGTCTTCGACAACCGCGAGATCGAGACCGAGCGCGGCGTCATCCTGCAGGAAATCGGCCAGTCGCTCGACACGCCCGACGACGTGATCTTCGACTGGCTGCAGGAGCGCGCCTATGCCGACCAGCCGTTGGGCCGCACGATCCTCGGCGAGACCGAGAACATCCGCCGCTTCGGCAAGGGCGATCTTTCGACCTTCGTCGAGGAGCATTACGGCCCCGAGCAGCTGATCCTCTCGGCGGCCGGTGCCGTCGATCACGAGGCGCTGGTGGCCCAGGCCGAGGCGCTCTTCGGCGACATGGGCAGCCGCAAGGCCACCGGCCCCGAGCCCGCGCGCTTCACCGGCGGCGAGATGCGCCGCGAGAAGGCGCTCGAACAGGCGCACATGGCGCTGGCCTTCGAGGCGCCGGGCTATCGCGATCCCTCGTTCTTCACTGCGCAGATCTACTCCATCGCGCTGGGGGGCGGCATGTCCTCGCGGCTGTTCCAGGAGATCCGCGAGAAGCGGGGCCTGTGCTACACGATCTTCGCGCAGAGCGGAGCCTATGCCGACACCGGGCTGATGACGATCTACGCCGGCACCGGGGGCGAGGACCTGCGCGATCTCGCGACGCTGACCATCGACGAGATGAAGCGCGCCGCCAGCGACATGACCCCCGAGGAGGTCGCCCGTGCCCGGGCCCAGATGAAGGCCGGGCTGCTCATGGGCCTGGAAAGCCCCGCGAGCCGCGCCGAACGCATGGCGCGGATGATCCAGATCTGGGGCAAGGTGCCCGCGATCGAGGAGACCGTGGCGCGCATCGACAACGTCACCACCGGCGACGTGCGGCTTTTTTCCGAAAGCATGGCAGCCGAGTCGTCCGCGGCGCTGGCGCTTTACGGGCCCGTCGGCAGCGCCCCCGATCTCGGGGAGTTGCAGGCGCGCAGGGCGGCGTGATGCTGGCACGGCGGCGCAAGCTGAGGCTCGAGACCGAGCGTCTGACCCTGCGCCCGCCGCACCACGGCGACTACACGGGCTGGGTGTCCCTTCGGCTGGAGAGCCGCGCGTATCTCGAGCCCTGGGAGCCCTCCTGGGCGCCCGACCACCTGTCGCGGCGAGCCTTCACGAACCGCGTCTACTGGGCCAACCGCTCGATCACGGGCGAAACCGCGCTGCCGCTCTTCCTCGTGCGGCGCGATGACCAGGTGCTGGTGGGGGCGATCACGCTCGACAATATCCGCCGCGGGCCCGCGCAGTCGGGCACGCTGGGCTACTGGACGGGCCAGCCCTTTGCCCGCCAGGGATACATGCGCGAGGCCATCGCCGGCGTCGTGCATCACGCCTTCGAGCGCATGGACCTGAGCCGGATCGAGGCCGCCTGCCTGCCCGAGAACGTCGCCTCGCGCGGGCTGCTCGAGCGGTCGGGCTTCAAGTACGAGGGCGTCGCGCAGAGCTACCTGCAGATCAACGGCCGCTGGCGCACGCATGTCCTTTATGCCGCGCTGCGCGGCGACCGGCGCGGGCGCACGCAGGTCGGCTGAGGCCCCGCCACTGCGCAAGGATTGCGCAACGGTGTGGCCTCCCCGACTTGAAGGCGGGTGTTCACGCGACTGTCAGACGCGACCGCGCCGCTTTACGTTAGGGTCAGGTGCAGAGACACCGGAGCCCCTCATGCGACACCTCGTCCTGATCGCCAGCCTCCTCTGCCTCGCCCTGCCGGCGACGGCGCAGGAGACGCGCCGCCCGTCCCACTGCATCGCCATCGCCGACGCCGATCCGGGCATCCGCTACCTGCACAAGGCCTCGTGGACCGAGCCGGTGCCGGAATATTCCGTGCGGATCCACTACATCGCCCATGCCTCCTTCCTCATCCAGACGCGCGGCGGGCTGGAGGCTGTGACCGATTTCACCGGCTTCATCGGCAATGCCGACCTCATCCCCGACGTGGTGACGATGAACCACGCCCACGACACGCACTGGACCGCCAATCCCGACCCGGCGATTCCGCATGTCTTGCCGGGCTGGGGGGAGGAGTTCGGCGCCGGGATCGACCACTACCTCGACCTCGGCGAGATGCTGATCCGCAACGTCTCGACCGACATCCGCTCGGGGCGCGGCGGGGCGGAGGAGGATGGCAACTCGATCTTCGTCTTCGAAGTCGAGGGGCTCTGCATCGCGCATCTCGGTCACCTGCATCATGAGCCGAACGAGGAGCAATACGCGGCACTGGGGCGCGCGGACGTGCTGATGGTGCCGGTGGATGGCGGCATGACCATGCCGCTCCCGTCGATGGTGCGCGTGGTCGAGCGGCTGCGCAGCTCGATCATCCTGCCGATGCACTGGTTCTCGGGTTACGCGCTGGAGCGCTTCCTCGAGGACGTTTCGGACACCTTCGCGGTGGACCGCCGCAGCGATCCGGAAATGGTGGTGAGCCTGCGCGACCTGCCCCCGCGCCCGACCGTCGTCGTGTTGCAACCGCAGTGGCTGCGCGACCCCGGCTGAGGCGAAGCCGCAAAAGTCTTCGAAGACTTTTGCAGATTCCTTTGAAGGAATTTCGGCCGCGCCGCGAGGCTTGGCATCCGCGCCGAAACGGATAAGTCTTCCCGCGCAGGAGGACACCCATGACACTGAACCCCGCCGACGACGCCTTCGCCGAGACCCTTGCCGCGCAGCTGCCCGAGGGCACCCTGCGCCGCGCCGAGCCGCGCCACCTCGAGGAGCCGCGCGGGCGCTGGACGGGCGTCTCGGAATGGGTCGCCCTGCCCCGCGACACCGACGAGGTCGCGACGATCCTGCGCGCCTGCAACGCGGCACGGGTGGGCGTGGTGCCGCTGGGGGGCGGGACCGGGCTCGTGGGCGGACAGGTCGCCCCTGAGGGCACGCCCGCACCGCTCCTGCTGTCGCTGGAGCGCATGAGCGCGGTGCGCTCCGTCCATCCCGAGGAAAACGTCCTGATCGCCGAGGCGGGCGCCGTGCTGGCCGACGTGCAGGCGGCGGCGCGCGAGGTGGACCGGCTCTTCGCCCTCTCGCTGGCCTCGGAGGGGACGGCGCGGATCGGCGGGCTGCTCGCCACCAACGCCGGCGGCGTGAACGTGCTGCGCTACGGCAACGCCCGCGACCAGGTGCTGGGGATCGAGGCCGTGCTGCCCGACGGCAGCGTGCTGCGCGGGCTCAAGCGGCTGCGCAAGGACAACACCGGCTACGACCTGCGCAACCTGCTGATCGGCGCCGAGGGCACGCTGGGCGTCATCACCGCAGCGAGCCTGCGGCTGGCCGCCGTGCCTGCCGCGCAGGGCACCGCGCTCATGGTTGTCGAGAGCCCCGAGGCGGCGCTTGCGCTGCTGGCCATGGCCCGGTCGCAGATCGGCGAGGGCATCAGCGCCTTCGAGCTGATGTCGCGCACGGGCTTCGACTTTCTCGCGGAAACGCTGCCCGAGGTGCGCCAGCCCTGGGACGAGCCGCCGGAATGGTGCGTGCTGATCGAGCTGGGCCTCGCACGCGGGCTCGACCCGGCGGAGGCGCTGGAGACGCTCTTTGCCGAGGCGCTCGAGGCGGGGCTGGTGCGGGACGGCATGGTGGCGCAGTCCGACACCCAGCGCGGCGAGTTCTGGGCCATGCGCGAGCGCATGCCCGAGGCCAACCGGCTGGTCGGCGCGATCTCGTCGCACGACATCTCCCTCCCGCTTGGCGCGGTCGCCGCGTTCATCGAACGTGGCGCGCCGCGGCTGGCCGAGATCGGCGAATTCCGGATCAATGCCTTCGGGCACCTGGGCGACGGCAACCTGCACTACAACGTCTTCCCGCCGCGCGGCGGGCGGCGCGAGGATCACGTGTCCCAGCGCGAGGCGATCAAGCGAACGGTGCATGACCTCGTGCACGAGATGGAAGGCTCGGTCAGCGCCGAGCACGGCGTCGGGCGGCTGAAGGTCGAGGACCTGGAGCGCTACGGCGATCCGGCGCGGCTGGCGGCGATGCGGGCGATCAAGGCGGCGCTGGACCCGGCGGGGATCATGAACCCGGGCGCCGTGCTGCGCCGCGAGGCCGGCTAGGCACGCCGCCTGCGGCGGCATGCCGTTTGGATATTTGCAGCCAGAAGATGCCCCGCGCGCGGCGCCTCAGTTCGACGCGACGCGGAAGACGCAGCCGTCGGAGACGAGCTGCGGGGGCGTGAGGCAAAGCCCGCGGGCGACGCCGAAGGCCGCGAGGACCTTGGGCACGTAGTCGCGGGTCTCGGCGTAGGGCGGGACGCCGTCGTGTTTCGGGATCGAGTTCTCGCCCGCGTTGTAGCCCGCCAGCACGAGGATCGGGTCGCCGTCGAAGCGCTCCATCAGGAAGTCGAGGAAGGCCACGCCGCCACGGATGTTGTCGACCGGATCGAGCGCATCGGAGACGCCGAAGCGCGCCGCCGTGGCGGGCATGAGCTGCATCAGGCCCTGCGCGCCTGCACCGCTGACCGCGTCCGCGCGGCCGCCGGATTCCACCGACATCACCGCCAGCGCCAGCGCGGGCGAGACCCTGGTGCCCACGGTGGCCTTCAGCAGCTCGATGCCGTGCGACGCGGCAAGACCCTGCAGGTCCTGCAGCCGCGGCTCCGCGACACGGCCGCCGCTGGGCGGGTTGCCGAGTTTGACCAGCGCGGGCTCGAGCCGACCGGGGCCACTGTCGTTGAGCGCGGGCGAGACCGCCTTCCAGAACCAGTCGTAGCGCCCCTGCCCGGCCTCGCGGCCGGATGTGCCTCCGGCCGAGGGCTGCGCCGGCGGGGGCGCGGGCGCGCGCGGGGCCGGGGCGATCTGCACGGTGATGCGCTTTCGCGTGCCCGGCTCCGGCGGGGTCACGCGCTTCGCGGAGAATTCCGGAAAGGGCGTCGGCTCGGCCGGGAGCGGCCCGGCGCAAAGGACCGACGTCACGGCCAGCCCGGCCAACATGCGTCGCATTGCTCGATCTGCCTCTGATCTTGTCGTTGCCGCCAGCATCGCACAATCGGGCAGGCGCGGCCAAGATCGTCGCCGGATTCGCACCACGGATGTGGCAGATGCGCCCTGAAGCGGAGGGCCAGAAAGGCCGAATCGTCCGAAATCGATATATTTATAAAGCCCAATCAATGGCTTGCTTGTTTTTTCCCCTGAAAATTACGGGACTGCAAAAACAAACCATTCGCGCCCAACTCATGCCACGTTCCGGGAGCTTTATGACCTCATACCGCAACGGGGACGGGCAAGTGAGAGAGGCCCGAACAGGATCCGAAGCGGTCAGGAGACAAACGGAACGCAGAGACTGGAGAGAGACTATGCAGAAATTCATCAACACCTTCCGCAAGGACGAAGACGGTGCCGTGACGGTCGACTGGGTCGTGCTGACCGCTGCCGTCGTGGGCATGGCAATCGCCGCCTACACCACCATCGAGACCAACGCGAATACCCTGATCAGCTCCGCGGGCACCGCGGTCGGCGACCAGGACGACTTCTGAGGCTCTGCAGCTAAACGCTGCGTGACCTGACCGGCGCGCCGGGCCGTCCCCGGTGCGCCACCCCACAAGACGCCCCCGCCGGGGCAGAGACCGGAGAGAGACTATGCAGAAATTCATCAACACCTTCCGCAAGGACGAAGACGGTGCCGTGACGGTTGACTGGGTCGTGCTGACCGCTGCCGTCGTGGGCATGGCAATCGCCGCCTACACCACCATCGAGACCAACGCGAACACCCTGATCAGCTCCGCGGGCACCGCGGTCGGCGACCAGGACGACTTCTGAGGCGCTGCAGCTAGACGCTGCGTGACTTGATCGGCGCGCCGGGTCGTCCCCGATGCGCCACCCTAGGAACCGACGCCCCGCCCGGGCTGCGAGTGGAGAACCGAAATGCAAAAATTCATCAACACCTTCCGCAAGGACGAAGACGGTGCCGTGACGGTCGACTGGGTCGTGCTGACCGCTGCCGTCGTGGGCATGGCAATCGCCGCCTACACCACCATCGAGACCAACGCGAACACCCTGATCAGCTCCGCGGGCACCGCGGTCGGCGACCAGGACGACTTCTGAGTCTTTCATGCGTGACATTGCCCGGCCCGCCAGTCCGGCGGACCGGGCCTATCCAGCTGAGTTTCACTGCGAGACGGCACCATGCAGGAATTCCTCGAATTTTTCCGCCATGACGAAACCGGCGCGGTCACCGTGGACTGGGTCGTCATCACGGCGGCCGTCGTCGGAATGTCCGCGATCTCGTTCTTCGTGATCGAAGACAACGGCACTGCCCTGATGAACTCCGCCGCCACGGCGGTGGCGGACCAGGACGACTTCTGAGCCGCATTGCGCTCCGGCGTGGCACCGAACGAGGCTGTGGCCAGAAGGCACGGCCTTCTTATCGTTTCGGTAATAGCCCAAGGCACCCGGCCGGGGCATTCGCCGCACAAGAACCCCGCAAGCGACCTTTTTTGACCACAATGCGCGGTCAGGACTGCCATTGATCGCGTGTCGAGAACGCGCATCGGACGGACACCGCAGCAGACCCCGAAAGGACAGAGAACCATGCGACTGGTATTCGGACTTGTGCTGATCGTGGGGCTCGGCCTGGCCGGGTTCGCGGTCTACATGGCTCAGAACTACATCGGTGCCTACCAGACGGCGCTGCAACAGGAACGCGAGAAGGCGGTGAAGGCCGTTCCCACGCAGCCGATCTTCGTGGCCACCCGCGCGATGATGCACGGTGAGCGGCTGACCGCCAAGGACGTGAAACTGGCTCCCTGGCCCAAGGAAATCCTTCCCGAAGGCTTCTTCGACGCCGAGACGCCGCTCTTCGAGGACGGCGACGAGCCGCGCTTCGTGGTGCGCCCGATGGAGGCCAACGAGGCGATCCTGGCCGTCAAGGTCAGCGAACCGGGCGGCTCGGCGGGCCTGACCTCGCAGCTCGAGCCCGGGCAGCGCGCCTTCGCGATCAAGGTGGACGTGGCAACCGGTGTGTCGGGGTTCCTTCGCCCCGGCGACCGGGTCGACGTCTACTGGACGGGCCGCGTGCCCGGCGCCGACCGCAACCTGCCCTCGGGCGACGTAACCAAGCTGATCGAGACCGGCGTGCGGCTGATCGCCATCGACCAGTCGGCCAACGCCGAGAACTCGGAAGCGAGCAACGATCTCAAGACCGTCACCGTGGCCGCGAGCCCGCAGCAGGTGGCAAGCCTCGCACAAGCGCAGAGCACGGGCCGGCTGTCGCTGTCGCTGATGGGCGCCAAGGACACCACCGTCGCCGAGGCCATCGAGGTGAACCAGAGCACGCTGCTGGGACTGAGCCAGCGGGAACAGACGGTCGAGAAGGAAACGGTCGAAGTCTGCAGCACCCGCGTGCGCCGCGGCTCGGAAGTGGTCGAGATCCCCATCCCCTGCACAAACTGAGCGAATTCAGATCGTTGACGTGGGGGCGCCGTGATGCGCCCCCTTTTCACGACATGCGGAAAAACCGCGTCTGTTGCGCGTTATCCACATAAGCCTTTCCGCCGAAGTCGTTGATTATTGCATAAAATCGGAAACTGCCGCACAGTCCGGTCAACTGCAGGCCCCAAGACCTGCGATCGAGGCGTGATCGAAAGGCAGGTCACATGAACATCGACGGATTTCTGAAGGCGGCCCTGGTGGGTCTCACCCTCGGCACGAGCCCGCTTGCGCTCGATGCACGGGCCGAGAACCTGCGGGTGGTGCGCACCGGCACCGAAAGCGTGCTGAGCGTGCCGATGAACCGCGCCGTGGTGGTCGAAAGCGACGAGCCCTTCGCAGAGCTGTCCATCGCCAACCCCGCCATCGCCGACATCTCGTCGCTGTCCGATCGCACGATCTACGTGCTGGGCAAGACGCCGGGCACGACGACGCTCACGATTCTCAATGCCAACGGCCAGCTCATCACCAACGTGGACGTGCGGGTGGCCGCGGATGTCACCGAATTCAAGGAGCGGCTGCGCCAGATCCTTCCCGGCGAGACCATCGAGGTGCGCACCGCCAACGACGGCATCGTGCTGTCCGGCACGGTATCGAGCATCCAGAAACAGCAGCGCGCGCTGGAGCTTGCCGAGCGCTACGCGCCCGAACGGGTCTCGAACCTGATGACCGTGGGCGGCGTGCAGCAGGTCATGCTGAAGGTCCGCTTCGCCGAGATGGAGCGCTCGGTCGCCAAGACGCTGCGCTCGTCGCTTTCGGTTGCCGGTGACCTGCTGGGTGGCGACGTCGGCATCAATACCGAGACAGGAACCTGGCTGGACGGATCGAACGAGCTCGGCTCGGGCGTCAGCGTGAACAGTGAAACCGAGGGCGCCATGCTCCTGGGCTTCGACGCCGGCGCGCTCGAGGTGGGGATCCTTCTCGAGGCGCTGGAAAGCAAGGGCGTCGTGCGCACCCTGGCCGAGCCGAACCTGACCGCGCTGTCGGGACAGGAAGCGAAGTTTCTCGCGGGCGGCGAATACCCGGTGCCGGTCTCGCAGCAGGACGGCATGATCACCGTCGAGTTCAAGCCCTTCGGCGTTGAGCTGAACTTCACGCCACGGGTCGTCGACGAGGACCTCATCAACCTCGAGCTCGAGGCGGCGGTCTCCTCGATCGACCCGGACAGCGGCTTCGATCTTGAGGCGATCCGAATCGACGCCTTCCGGCGCCGCGAGACCTCGACCACGGTCGAGATGCGCGACGGCGAGAGCTTTGCCATCGCGGGGCTCCTGCAGGACGATTTCCGCGACGTCAACGGACAGGTCCCCTGGCTGGGCGACATCCCGGTGCTGGGCGCCCTGTTCCGCAGCGCCGAATATGAACGGCAGCAATCGGAGCTGGTCATCATCGTGACCCCGCACCTCGTGACGCCCACTCGCGGCGAGGCGCTGGCACTGCCGACCGACCGCATCAAGCCGCCGTCGGAAAAGGATCTTTTCCTCTACGGCCGGACTGCCTCGGACGAACGTGCCCCCGTGCGCGGCGCGGCGGGCGAGGTTGCCAAGCAGGACTTCTCCGGGTCCTATGGCTACGTGATGGACTGAGCGGATGCAGGGGCAGAGCATGATCAGGATTTCCTTGGCGCTGGCCTCGCTTGGCCTGATCGGCGCATGCAGCGTGAGCAACGATCCCACCACCCGCCAGTTCTACGAAGAGGCCGGCTCGATCACCGACAATGGTGATTTCGGCAACGCCACGATGAACAACACGCAGATCATGAACGGCGAGAAAGCCTACGTCTACGATCTGTCCAAGCGCTTTGCCGACGAGGTGACGAGCACCGTCACCTTCGCCTTCAACAGCGCGACGCTCGAGCCCGCCGCGATCAACACGCTGCGCGAACAGGCCAATTTCATCCGCCAATTCCCCGAACTGACCTTCCGCGTCTACGGCCACACCGACCTCGTCGGATCGCAGGCCTACAACAAGGCGCTCGGTCTGCGCCGGGCACAGGCGGTGGTGCGATTCCTTGCCTCGCAGGGCATCTCGACCTCGCGGCTCGAGGCCGTCGTTTCCTACGGAGAGCAGCAGCCGCTGATCTTCACCGAGACCCGCGAACGCCGCAACCGCCGCACCGTGACCGAGGTTTCCGGCTGGGTCGCCGGCCATCCCACGGTGCTCGACGGGCGCTATGCCGAGGTGATCTACCGTGATTACGTCCGCAGCGCCGAGCCCCGCTCGACGCTGACCGGCATCACGGGCGGAGACTTCCGACCCGACAGCTGACGCCGCCCGTTCATCGTCAGAGAATACCGTACAATTACGATTTTTCGGCCCCAATGTTGCCCACATTGCCGGCCACCTTGGCCCTAGACGGGAGTGCCAGGTCCGACCTTCGAGTCGGCCATGGCCCCTCCCGGAGAGCCAGGATGGCAGCGCGTGCGGTGCCTCGATGTCCTCGTCTCTTCGGGCAGGTGTCCCCAAAGGCAAAGGACGACAGGCAATGACGAGTACGACACCTGCGCATACTCAGCCGGCTCCGATCGTGGCCTGCACGATCAGTCGCGACGTGCAGAACTTCGACCTGCTCATCGAGGACATGGAGACGCTGCTGGGCGAAGGCTGGGGCGATCTCGGCTTCGGTGAGGCGCTCGCCTTCCTGGCACAGCCCGACGCGGAAGGTCTCGAATTCGTGGCACTGGCGATGGACGAGGAGGACGAGGAACAGCTCGCGCTGCTCTCCGAGGTCATCCAGGCGGCCAAGTTGCGCGATATCCGCGTGATCCTCATCGCCGAGGACGTGACCCCGGCGGCCCTGCACCAGCTCCTGCGGGGCGGCGCCGACGAATTCGTCCCCTACCCGCTTCCCGAGGGCGAGCTTGCCACGGCGGTCGACCGGGTGCGCCGCATGGCGCAGGCGCCCGATCCGGCCGCGCAACAACCGGGCCGCGACGGCGTCAAGCTGCGGGGTGGCGGCGACGGCGTGCTGATCGCCGTGCAGGGCATGGCCGGGGGCTGCGGCGCGACCACGCTGTCGGTGAACCTCGCCTGGGAACTTGCCACGGTCTCCAAGGAGAACGCCCCGCGCGTCTGCCTGATCGACCTCGGCCTGCAATACGGCTCGGTCGCCACCTACCTCGACCTGCCCCGGCGCGAGGCGGTCCTCGAGCTGCTGAGCGACATGGAGAGCATGGACGGCGACAGCTTCGGCCAGGCGCTGGTCACCTACGAGGACAAGCTGCAGGTCCTGACCTCGCCTGCCGACGTGGTGCCGCTGGACATGCTGAGCGCCGAGGACGTGAAGGCCCTGCTGGACGTTGCCCGCGAGTATTTCGACTTCGTGATCGTCGACATGCCCACGACGCTGGTGCAGTGGACCGACACGGTCCTCTTCGAATCGCAGGTCTGGTTCTCGGTCGTCGAGCTCGACATGCGTTCGGCCCAGAACACGATCCGCCTCAAGCGCTTGATGCAGTCCGAGGACATGCCCTTCGAGAAGCTGCGCTTCGCGCTGAACCGCGGGCCCAAGTTCACCGACCTGCAGGGCAAGAGCCGCGTCAAGCGCATGGCCGAGAGCCTTGGCATCGACCTCGGCCTTCAGTTTCCTGACGGCGGGCGTGTCGTGACGCAGGCCTGCGACCACGGCCAGCCGCTGGCCGTACAGGCCGCGAAGAACCCCCTGCGCAAGGAAATCGCCAAGCTTGCCGCAGAGCTGCACGCCATCGGCGCGTCCGAGGCCGAAGCGGCCTGAGAGGAGCCTGACAGATGTTTTCCCGCTACAAGAAGTCCCCGGTCAAGGACGCGACGCCGATCTCGCCGGCCAACACGGCCCCTGCCCCGGCGGACAAACCGCGGACCGAGGCAGACGCCGCCCGCCCACCCGCCGCGAAGCGCAAGCCGAAGCCGGTGAAACCGGCCGAGGTCGTCCCGCAGGACAAGGAGAAGCGCCGCAAGGAGCGCCTCGGCGAGATCAAGGTCGAGCTGCACCGCGCGCTTCTGGACAACCTCAACCTCGCCGCGATCGACCAGGCCAGCGAGAAGGACCTGCGCGAGGAGATCGCCGCGATCGCGGTCGAGACGCTGCAGGAAAAGGGCGTCGTGCTGAACCGCGACGAGCGGCAGACCCTCAACCAGGAGCTCTACGACGAGGTCAAGGGCCTCGGCCCGCTGGAGACGCTGCTGCAGGACGACACGGTGTCGGACATCCTCGTGAACGGCCCGCACCAGATCTTCATCGAGCGCAACGGCAAGCTCACCCTGTCGGACGTCACCTTCAAGGACGAGCGCCACCTGCTGCGGATCATCGACAAGATCGTCTCGGCCGTGGGCCGGCGCGTCGACGAATCGAACCCCTACGTCGACGCGCGCCTCGCCGACGGCTCGCGCTTCAACGCGATGGTCCCGCCCATCGCGGTGGACGGCAGCCTCGTGTCGATCCGGAAGTTCAAGAAGGACAAGCTGTCCATCGACGACCTCGTGCAGTTCGGCGCCTTCACCGAGGAGATGGCCGTCTACCTGCAGGCTGCCGTCTCCACCCGGCTGAACGTGATCGTCTCGGGCGGCACGGGCTCGGGCAAGACGACGACGCTCAACGCGCTGTCGTCCTTCATCGACGACAGCGAGCGCATCCTGACCATCGAGGACACCGCCGAACTCCAGCTGCAGCAGAGCCATGTCGGCCGCATGGAAAGCCGTCCCGCCAACGTCGAGGGCAAGGGCGCGGTCTCGCCGCGCGACTGTCTCAAGAACGCGCTGCGGATGCGTCCCGACCGCATCATCGTGGGCGAGACCCGCGGCGAGGAGGTCATCGACATGCTGCAGGCCATGAACACCGGCCACGACGGCTCGATGACCACGATCCACGCCAACAGCGCCCGTGACGGCATCTCCCGTCTCGAGAACATGATCGCCATGGCCGGCGTCGAGATGCCCCTCAAGGCGGTGCGCAGCCAGATCGCCTCGGCCGTGCATCTCATCGTGCAGGCCAGCCGCCTTCAGGACGGCTCGCGCCGGATGACCTCGATCACCGAGGTCACGGGCATGGAGGGCGAAGTGATCTCGATGCAGGAGATCTTCCGCTTCCAGCGCGTGGGCCTCACGCCCGACAACAAGATCATCGGCCATTTCACCGCGACCGGCGTGCGCAGCCACTTCTCGGAACGCTTCCGGATGTGGGGCTTCGACATCCCGCCCTCGATCTACGAACCCTTCCGCCCGGAGTAAGCGCCCATGCTGTCCGCAGAACCCATCATCTACGGCCTGATCTTCGTCGGCGTCCTCGTCATGGTCGAGGGCGTCTACCTCGTGGCCTTCGGCAAGTCGATCCGGCTCAACAGCAAGGTGAACCGGCGGCTGGAGATGCTCGACAAGCACCAGAACCGCGAGGAAGTGCTGGCCAAGCTCCGCAAGGAGATGGACCAGCACATGAAGTCGCGGGGCATCCCGCTCTACTCGCTGCTGGCCGACAAGGCGAACCAGGCGGCCATCGCCTTCACCCCCAACCAGCTCATCCTGATGATGGCGGGCGTCAGTGTCGCGGCCTTCCTGGGCCTGACCATCGGAACCGAGGCGGGGCTGGTCGTGCGCCTCGTCATGGGCGTCGCCATGGGCGTGGGCGGCGTCTACATGTGGGTGAACAACAAGGCCAAGAACCGTCTCGCCATGATCGAGGAACAGCTTCCCGACGCGGTCGAGCTCATGGTGCGCTCGCTGCGGGTCGGGCACCCGTTCAGCTCGGCGATCCAGATCGTCTCGAAGGAGATCAAGGACCCGCTGGCGACCGAGTTCGGCATCATCGCGGACGAGTCGACCTACGGTCGCGACATGGGCGAGAGCCTCAAGCACATGGCCGAGCGCATCGGCCTGCAGGACCTTCGCTTCCTCGCGGTGGCGGTGACGATCCAGCAGACCTCGGGCGGCAACCTTGCCGAGATCCTCGAGGGGCTCGCCAAGGTGATCCGCGCGCGCTTCCGCCTGTTCCGCCGGGTCAAGGCGATCACCGCCGAAGCGCAGTGGTCGGGCAAGTTCCTGTCGGGCTTCCCGGTCGCGGCGCTCATCGTCATCCAGGTCACCGACCCGCACTACTACGACGAGGTGCTCGACCACCCGTGGTTCATTCCCGCCTGTTTCCTCGTGGCGATCTTCCTGGCGCTGAACCTCATCGTCATGCGCATGCTCGTCAACATCAAGGTCTGAAAGGTATTTCACCGTGGACGCACTGAACGCCCTGCTCGTCGACCTTCTGGGGCCCGCCGGCCCGCTCATCGCGATCGCGGGACTCGCCTTTGTGCTGATCCTGGCCAGCATCCCGCTGATGATCGCCAGCCGGCCCGACCCGATGGACAAGCTCAAGAAGCAGGGGCGCGAGCGGCTGGACGCCGAGACCAAGGCGATCCTGCGCGACAAGCGCCGCAACGCGAAACTGAACAAGTACGCCCAGTACCTCGAGCCCAAGAACGCCGAGGAACTCGGCGAGATGCGCCTCAAGCTGCTGCAGGCGGGCTACCGCACGCGCGATGCCGTGCGCTACTACTACCTCTCCCAGATGGTGCTGGGGCTGGGTCTGCTCGCGGCGGGCACGGCCTATTACTTCATGTTCATCGACGGCCCCGCCGCGACGATGCAGCAGAAACTGATGTATATCCTCGGCCCCGGCGGCGCGGGCTACCTGGCGCCGAAATACTGGCTGACCAAGCGCGTCGAGGAACGCAAGCAGCAGATCGAGCGGGGCTTTCCCGACGCGCTGGACATGATGCTGGTCTGCGTCGAGGCCGGCCAGTCGCTCGACCAGTCCATCGTGCGGGTCTCGCGCGAACTTCGCGCCTCCTACCCCGCGCTTGCCGACGAGTTCGAGATCATCGCCCACGAGATGAAGGCCGGCAAGGACAAGTCCAACGTTCTCAACGACATGAGCGAGCGCTGCGGCGTGCAGGACGTGTCGTCCTTCGTCACCGTGCTGAACCAGGCCTCGAGCTTCGGCACCTCGATCGCCGATGCGCTGCGCGTCTACGCCTCGGAAATGCGTGACAAAAGGGTCATGCGTGCCGAGGAAGCCGCAAACAAGTTGCCGACAAAGATGACGCTGACCACTATGATGCTCACGGTGCCGCCGCTGCTGATCATCCTCGTGGGTCCGTCCGTGGTGAGCATCTCGGAACTGGGACAACTCGCCGGCAAGTGACATGCGCCTACTCATCCTCGGCACGCTGATGCTGACGCTGCTGGCCGCCTGCTCGGGCGGCCGGTTCGCGTCCGAGGACCAGACATACGCCCCCTCGATCGACCCGCGCGGCGAGGCCGTCGACGGCCTGCTCGTCGGTCACCGCCTGATGGCTGCCGGCCAGGCCGAGCTCGCACTCGAGGCCTACACCCGCGCCGCCGGCGCCCGCGGGCTGACGGGCGAGGTGCTGACCTCGCTCGGCTCGGCCAACCTCGCGCTCGGCCGGCTCAACCAGTCCGAGGACCTGCTGCGCCGCGCGGTGGATACCGAGCCCGAGTGGCCCGAGGCCTGGAACAATCTCGGCGTCGTTCTGATCGAGCGCGGCAAGACCGGCGAGGCCGCCGAGGTCTTCCGCCGCGCCTACGCGCTGGACAATGGCGAAAGTGACGCAATCCGGGACAATCTGCGCTTGGCGCTCGCAAAATTGCAAAATCGCGGCTATGGTCAGGGCCAAGAACAAGACTACAGGCTGGTGCGACGGGGCAGCGGGGAATACCTCATCCGCAGCACACAGTAACGAGGCAAGAGCAGTAAAAGGACGCACGAAATGCGCCACACCATTCTTGTGGGCCTCTGCATGGCAGGGGTCTTCGGTCTTTCCGCCTGCGACAAAGCCATCGACAAGGACGCCGTGGATCGCGAGTTCTCGGGCGTCAACGCCATCGACGGGGCCGACCTGAACGACGTCATGCTGACCGTCGGCGATCCGAACGAGGCCGTCGCCTACTTCCAGCGCGCCGATGCGCAGGACAGCGGACGCATCGACCTGATGCGCGGGCTGGCCAAGTCGCTGGTGCGCGCCAAGCGCCACCAGGAGGCCGCCATCGCCTGGGCCAAGGTCGTGGACCACGAGGAGGCCACCAGCGACGACCGCGTGGCTCTGGCCGACGCGCTCATTCGCAACAACGACTGGGACCGCGCCGAACAGACGCTGGATTCCATCCCGCCCACGCACGAGACCTACAAGCGCTACCGGCTCGAGGCGATGATCGCCGACGCCAACCAGGAATGGGACCGCGCCGACAGCTTCTACGAGACCGCCGTGGGCCTCACCACCAAGCCGGCGAGCACGCTGAACAACTGGGGCTATTCCAAGCTCACCCGCGGCGACTACGCCGAGGCGGAACGGATGTTCTTCGACGCGATCCGGCAGGATCCCAAGCTCTTCACCGCCAAGAACAACCTGATCCTCGCGCGGGGTGCGCAGGGCAACTACACCCTGCCCGTGCTGCAGATGACGCAGGTCGAACGCGCCAAGCTGCTGCACTCGCTGGGCCTCGCCGCGGTCAAGCGTGGCGACGTCGAGATCGGCAAGGGCCTGTTGCGCGACGCGATCGAGACGCATCCGCAGCACTTCGAGGCCGCGGCAACCTCGCTCGCGGCGCTGGAAAACACGGTCACCACGCGGTAGGGCAATGCTGGCACTTTCCGCACAGGCGGCGGCATGGTTCCTGCCCTTCGTCCTGCCGATCTGCCTCTGGGTCGCCTATACCGACATGAAGTCGATGCGCATCACCAACAAGGCAGTGGTGACGCTCTTCGCGGTCTTCGTTGTGGTGGGGCTGATCGCCCTGCCCCTCGACGCCTACCTCTGGCGCTACCTGCACCTCGGCGTGGCGCTGGTGGCGGGCATGGCGCTGAACGCGGGCGGCGTGATGGGCGCGGGCGATGCCAAGTTCATCGCCGCCGCCGCGCCTTTCATCCACCTAGGCGACCTGCGCTTCGTGCTGGCGCTCTACGCGGCCTGCCTGCTGGCGGCCTACGTCGCCCATCGCATCGTGCGCGCCACGCCGATCCGGCGCCTCGCGCCGGACTGGGACAGCTGGTCCGCGGGCAAGCGATTCCCCATGGGCCTTGCCTTGGGGCCGACGCTCGCAATCTACCTCGGAGCGGGCCTCGCCTTCGGAAAGTGACGCGCGGCCGCCGCGCTCAGGCCTCGGCGACGATCTGCGCCACGAGGTCGCGAAGGTCTCCGAAGTAGCCGTCGGAGCGCGCGGGCTGCATCGGGTCCGAGGTCACGCAGATTACCATCTCGCGCGCGGGCACGACCGCCAGCATCTGTCCGCCGTAGCCCCGGCCATAGGCCACCTCGGCGCCGTCCATCGTCGTCAGGAACCAGCCATAGCCGTAGCGGTCGCCCGACCAGGGCGAGCGGGCGCGCGGCTCCCACGACCGGGCGATCCACTCGGCGGGCACGACCTGCTCGCCCTGCCAGCGGCCTCCGTCCAGCACCATCTGCCCGACCCGCGACAACCCGCGCGGGCTCAGCGCCATCTCGTTGCCGCCAAGGTAGCGCCCCTGCGGATCGCGCACCCAGGGCGGCACGACGATGCCCAGCGGATCGGCCATCCAGTCGCGTGTCAGCGCCAGCAGGCTCTGCCCTGTCAAGCGCGACAGCACCGCGCCCAGGATGTGCCAGCCGCCGGTGGAATAGATGAAGCGACCGCCGGGCTGCCCCTCCGGCTCCCGGTCGAGGATGTAGTCCACCCAGTCACCGCTCGAGACCCAATTGCCATAGCTCGCCCCCGAGGTGCGCACGAGCCCCGCCTGCATCGACAGCAGGTGCCCGACGGTGACATCGTCGCGCGCGTCGCCAGTGGCCGGCCGCCCCAGCAGCGGCAGAACCCGGGCATCGACGCTCTCGATCGCGCCGCGCTCCAGCGCGATGCCGGTCAGCAGCGCAACAAGCGTCTTGGAGACCGACTTCACGTTGGCCACGCGGTCGAGCCCGTCGCCGCGATAGGCCCGGGCGAAGACCTCCTCGCCGCCGCGCCGCACGACGAGCGCGTGCAACTGGTCGAGCCCCTCGGCGCGCGCCGCGAAATCGGAACTCTGCGCGGCAAGCACCGCGGGCGTGGCGACTAGCGCGGCACCGCCCCAAAGGACGGCTCTGCGGGACGGGCGGCGGGTGGCGGGATCTGGATCAATGCTCATGCCTGCCAAGAGACGCCGCGCGGCGCCGATGACAACCCACACGGCTTCACGACCGCGTGGGCCCGCTCCGGCTGCGCGGCATTTCCCAACCCGCGCCCCGCTCTCGCCACAAAGCGGTTGTTTCCTGCGCGGGAACGAACGAACGGGGCCAAGCCGAAATGAACATGGAGTCCAGCGCCGTCGTGGCGCCGCCCGCACCGAAACGGATCGAGGACATGGGCCTGCCCCTTGTCTTCATGCGGGACATCGTGCTCAAGACCATCTTCCGCAAGAACGCCAACACGGTCAGCCTGCTGGCCAAGGCGACCTGTCTGCCCATCGGCGTGGCCAAGGAGCTCATCGATGCGGCCCGCACGCAGGGGCTGCTCGAGGCCATGGGCACGCTCAGCGCAACCGCCGCCGGCAACGAGATGTCCTACCAGCTCACCGACAGCGGCAAGGCCCGGTCGCTCGACGCGCTCGCGCAGTCGGAATACTTCGGCGCCATGCCGGTGCCGCTCGAGGCCTACCGCGAGCAGGTCGAGCGTCAGTCGATCCGCAACGTGCAGATCACCCGCGAGCAGCTGGTCGGCGCCATGGGCCACCTCGTGCTGCCCGACCAGCTCATCGCCCACCTCGGGCCCGCCGTGGGCTCCGGCCGGTCGATCCTGATGTACGGCCCCCCGGGCAACGGCAAGTCCTCGATCTCGAACGGGATCCGCGACGCCATGGGCGACCGGATCTACGTGCCGCGCGCGATCGAGTATTCCGGCCAGGTGATCTCGGTCTACGACCCCATCGTGCATTCCGCGGCCGAGGATTCGGCGCAGCAGACCTCGGGCCTGCGCCGCACGAACCGCTACGACATGCGCTACGTGCTCTGCGACCGCCCCACCGTCATCACCGGCGGCGAGCTGTCGCTCAACATGCTCGACCTCGTCTACAACCCCACCGCGCGCACCTATCAGGCCCCGCTGCAGTTCAAGTCGACGGGCGGGATCTTCATCGTCGACGACCTCGGTCGCCAGGCCGAGCCGCCGCAGAAGCTGGTGAACCGCTGGATCGTCCCGCTCGAGGAGAACAAGGACATCCTCGCCCTTCAGTCGGGCGAAAAGTTCGAGGTGCCCTTCGACACGCTGGTGATCTTCTCGACCAACTTCCACCCGAACGAGATCTTCGACAAGGCGGCGCTGCGCCGGATCTTCTTCAAGATCAAGATCGACGGCCCCAGCCAGGAGGACTTCCTCAAGATCTTCGCGCTGGTGGCCCGCAAGAAGAAGATGCAGCTCGACGAGGCCTCGCTCGTGCACCTTCTGAAGAACAAGTATCCGACCATCGACAACGTCTACGCCAACTACCAGCCGGTGTTCCTGATCGACCAGATGATCGCGGTCTGCGACTTCGAGGGCTGGC
This sequence comes from Salipiger mucosus DSM 16094, assembly GCF_000442255.1. GTDB lineage: Bacteria > Pseudomonadota > Alphaproteobacteria > Rhodobacterales > Rhodobacteraceae > Salipiger > Salipiger mucosus. The sequence goes on from NZ_KE557279.1 coordinate 211,560, forward strand.
CCTACAGGATGACGCCCGAGCTGGTCGACCGCGCCTGGGCCAACATGTTCGTCAAGGACGAGGTCATCGTGAAATGACCCTCTGGGGCCGGTGCAAAAAACTCGGCAAAAAGTGCCGGATTACCGCTTGACGGTCCGGCCGGTCTGCCATAATCAGCGCCTCGGTCCGGCGGAGTAGCTCAGGTGGTTAGAGCAGCGGAATCATAATCCGCGTGTCGGGGGTTCAAGTCCCTCCTCCGCTACCAAAATCCCGAAAAGCCCTGTTCATCGCATTCCTCAAGCAGGGAACGACAGACGGGTACGCTCCCTCGTCTCTTGTGAAATTCCGCCACCCCGAGGCGCGCGCCACCAAGCAACGCGTGGCGCTTCAGACGGTGTGCGCCGAGCCGAGGCGGCCTTTCTTCTCGGCCGCCTTTCCACGCCGCCGCACGCGCGACAGCACGAACCCCGAGCCGAAGCAGGCCAGCTCACCAACGGTCGTGACCACCCGGAACACCAGCGCCCCCAGCAGCACGTCCGCCGATGCCGAGGCGCCTCCCAGAAGCGCGGCGATCAGGGCTTCGCGCGTGCCGATGCCCCCCGGTGCGCCGGGCGTGGCGTAACCCGCGACCCAGGCCGCGATGCCGACGGCCATGGACAGGACCACCGACGTCTCCGCGACCAGCTGGAGGACCGCCGCGAATATACCGGCAAAGACGAGCATGAAGAGGGTCGCAAGGCAGACCGGTGCGAGAACGGCGCGCAGGGCCAGGCCCTTGGCCTTGCGCCGCAGAAGCAGGCTCATGCCGAACCCGGCAAGCCCGACCCCCAGTGCAATCCCGGTCCAGATCGCCGCCACGGTCGTGCCCAGCGCCTCAGCGATCCCGCCGACGGGTAGGACCGGCAACAGCAGCAGCAGGGCCAGCATGGCGCCCATCGGCGTCACGATGAGTTCGAGCACGCTGGCCCGGGTCAGGTCCGCCTTCGAGAGCGGCCCGCCCCGCAGCCAGACGGCGTGCCCGATGACATGCGCCACGTTCCCGGGCAGGTACCGCGCGACCAGGGTTCCGGTGTAGGAGGGCCAGCTGCGCGACCGCGGCTCGGGGCCGAACAGGCCCACGATCCGGTGCCAGCCCTCGGCCAGCAGGTAGAGCGCCGCGCCGTAGGCCAGCGCGAGCGCCGTCAGCCCCGCCAGTACGCCGGCCGAGGGGCGCCACCCGGCCAGGTCCGACCGATGTTCGAGCAAGGCGTGCCCGAGAAAGACCAGCGAGCCGGCGACGAAGACCACGCCGACCGTCTTGGCAATGGCCGGAAGGCGGCTCATTCCCGCCCTGCCGGCCGCGTCAGGAGCGTCGTCTCGTCCGGATAGGGCAAGGCGGGCGTCAGGCCGCGCAGCCGCCGGGCGCTCAGCCCGCTCTGCGCGATCGCACGCCGGTAGCGTGTCCGACCGCTATTGTCGAAGACGATCATGCCCCCCTCGGCCAGGTGCCGCTCCGCGTGGGCCAGGCAGGCGTTCCGGGACCGGCCGTCGATCACGATCAGATCGTAGAGCGCGTCTGCGCCCGCATCGATTTCGCGCGCGTAGGCGGAGAAGCTCACGCCCGCCGACCCCGATTTCTCGGAAAGGTAAAGGCTGTCGGACGACGGCGCGGCATCGGGCGCGACGAGGCGCAGGTCGACAGGACACGCGATCGGGAACCGTCCCAACGCGTCCTGCATGCGGTCGTACCAGCCGCGGTGATGCTCGACGCTGGTGACCGAGCCCGCCCGGCGCGCCAGCCACAGGGTGCTGGCCCCGGAGCCGTATTCGAAGACGCGCGCGCCGGGGCGCTCGCGCAGGAACCGCTCGACCGCGTCGATGGCGTCGTAGGACCACCACGGCACGTCGAGCGCCACGAGCGCCTCGAGGTCGTGGATCGCGCCGAGCGACAGCATCCAGTGTGCCAGGCGCGAGGTCTCGCCGCGCGCCTCCAGCCAGCGGCGAAGCCCGATCTGGCCAGAGGCAGCGGCCAGCCCTCGCGCCGAGACAACGTATCCGTTCTTGAGGGTGTTCGTAACGGTCATGCTCAATCCTCAGCTTTCGGTTTCGACGCGCGGCGCGCGGCAGATTTCCTGAATTCTCGGGGCATCGAACCCCTTTTCCGCGGCATGGGCCGAACAGGTCGCGGCGTCCCACGCCGCGAAGTCCGACGCCGGGTGCTCGCGCGAGATGTACCGGTAGGCGCCGGCCGTCTGCACATTGACCAGCGTGCCGATGACGCCAACCACCAGCAAGCGCGCGTACCAGCGCCCGCGCATGGCTGAGACGCGCCGAATTGCATGCGGCAGGCCGACGATGGCCAGAGCGGCCACCAGGGGCCACAGATCGACGTGGTAGCGCGGCGCGATGGTGGCGTAGGACAGCATCAGCAGCGCGGCGATCCCGGCGACGCCGACCAGCACGATCTCTCCGCGCCGCGCCCGTCGCAGCGTGCCGATGCCGACCGCGGCCGCGATGCTCCAGAACGTCCAGAGGAACACGATCCCCGCATCCGGCACCTCGATGCGGATCAATCCGAACCTCGGCTCCGTATAAGCCCGGTGGAGGCTCAAAACGGCCTCGCTGGCGGACGGCGCGTGCAACTGCGGAGGGCTGACCGCGTAGACGACGAGGTTCGGCACGATCCGCCCGGGATTGAAACGACCATGCTCGGCAAAGCCCGAAGCGCGCGCCGAGTCCTCGTCTTCGAACCCCCAGAAGGTCATGCCGTATTGGGTCCCGCCGGCGGCAAAGCTGCCGTGGACCTCGGTCGCACTGCCGAAGCGCATCTTGTTGAGGCCGAGGTAACCCGCGCCGCCGGCCCCCAGGATCGCGACCCCGAGAACGGCGGGAAGCAGCGCGGCGCGGCCGCGTTGTCCAAGGGCCCAGACGATCAGTGCCGCCACGCCGCAATAGAGGGCGACCGCCAGGTGCGGCCGTGCGTGCACGCAAAGCGCAGCCAGCACGGCGACCGTGATCAGGGCCCTGCCCGAGATGCGCCCGGATCTCACGGCTTGCATCCAGATATAGATGAAGCCGCCGAACAGCGCGTAGGCCACGGCGATCGGCTCCTGGTAGAACCCGTGGTTCGCCGTCAGCAGGACACCGGGTCCGCCGATCCAGGTGAGGATCCCGATGAGCGCCACGAACGGCAGGCGCTTCTCCTGCGATACCGAAACCTGGTCGAGCGTCCGCAGAAAGGCCGCATGATAGAACGTCGTGCCGAGAACGGCCCAGAACCAGATCGTGACGGGCGCCAATGACGCGGTGCCGACGGTCACGAACGGATCAAGCAATGCGCGGGTCAGCAGCGGCGCCAACCCGTGGTAGATGAAGGCGGTGCCATCCGGCGTATAGTGCCCCTCGATGCGCGCGACCCGGGCCGGCACGTCGAGCCGCCCCTCCTTCAGGGACAGCCAGAGCTGGTCGTAGATCTCGCTGCCGAAGGCCGCCGGGGTGGTGGTGGCCGAGAGGTGAAGCATCCAGGCGTAGAAGGTTGCCCCCAGGATCGCCACCAGCACGGACGCGGCACGCGTCCCGTCACGGCTCTGCGAGACATGCATGGCCGCGACGCTCATTCCGCCGCCACCCGCGCCGCGTAATCCTCGTCCGCGTCGGTGGCGTGCGGGGCCCGGTCGGCCTCGATGCGGCGCAGGCGGATCAGGGCCTCTTCGGTGAGGCGCCGGTTCGTGGCGATCGTGTCGCTCAGCAGGGCGATCGCGAGGGTGAAATACCCGGCCAGCAGCAGCACGCCGCCAAGGACCAGCGACTGAACGTGGCCGTCCCCGTCCCCGATCGCGTAGAAATAGAGGAAGCGCAGGATCGGCAGCATGCCGAACGCCGACATGACGAGACCGACCGTCATGAAGGTCCGCAGCGGCCGGTACATCACGCAGCTGCGCAACATGGTCACGACCTGGCGCCCCATGAACTGCCCCATCGACCGGAAGAGGCGCGAGGGCCGCATCGTCGGATTTGTGCGCACGGGCACCGAGCACACGGTCAGCCCGCGCTGGCCGGCATGGATCAGCGTCTCCACCGTGTAGCTGAAGCGGGTCATGACGTTGATGCTCATCGCGGCGTCGCGCGAATAGGCGCGAAAGCCGGTCACCGCGTCCGGCACGTCGAGGTCCGCAAGGCCGCGCACCACGCGGCTCCCGATGCGCTGCAGCATGCGCTTGCGCCACGAGAACGCGCGGTTCTCGCTCGGCTTGCGATCTCCGAGCACGATATCGGCACGGCCCTCGACGATCGGGCGCACGAGATCGGCAATGGAGCTGCCGCAATACTGGTTGTCGCCATCGGTGTTGACGATGATGTCCGCCGACTGGGCCAGGGCATTCTCGATTCCCGCCTGGAAGGCGCGGGCGAGGCCCTTGTTTCCCTTCAGGCGGACGATGTGCTCGACGCCGGCCCGGCGGGCGATCTCGACGGTCTCGTCGGACGAGCCGTCGTCGATGACCTGCACCTCGATGCACCCGATGCCGTCGATCTGGCGGGGGATCCCCTCCAGGACGACCGGCAGGGTTTGCGCCTCGTTGTAGCAGGGAATCTGCACGACCAGCTTCAGAAGCCGATGCGCGGGCGCGGCCTGCTTTGCGAAGGTGCCCTGTATCGCTTCGTGCGTCATACCGATGTTGTCCCGTTCCCGATTACCCGTACCCTGTCGATCATCCGGGGGAATTGTGTCGAAACAGGGGACAAATCGGCTCCATTCGCGGAACAGGTGAAGGCAACTTCTGGCCCTCCGCTTCAGCCGTCCCGGCCCGAAACCTCCAGCAGAACCAGCGCCGGGTCCGGCCCCGCGACGGCCTCGAGCCCGTCTGCGCCCTCTCCGGCCGCGAGGCCCGTCGCAAAGGACGAGCCGTCGCCGTAGACCGCGTCGCGGCACAGCAGCAGGTAATCGGCCCCGGTCCTGCGAAGGGCGGCGCGCATCTGCGCCTCGTCGCCTTCGAAGGGCAACACGCCATCGGCCATGGCCTCCGGGCTGCGATGATAGGGACCCGCCAGCGCCATGTGATGGGTCAGGAGCAGCAGAGGCGCGCCGAGGTTCGAGGTGCTCAGCACCGCGCCGCTCGGCACGGTGTTCAGGCTGCGCAGGACATCAGGTGTCCGGCAAGAGGCATCGGTCGCGCGCATCTGCGCCGGGCCCATGCTGCTCCCGGCCCGCGCGGCCAGTGATGTCGCGAGGGAATAGAGCGCGGGCGAGAGCAACGTCAGCGCCAGCACCGGCACGAGCGCGAGCCGCGCCCCACGGCCCGCCCCGCGGGCCTTGCCGACCCGCAGCACGCCCTCGACGAGGTATCCGCACAGGAAGGGAAAGGCCGCCGCGCCCAGCATCACCAGCCGGATCTGGAACAGGCTGCCGATCACGCCCAGCCAGCCGAAAAGCAGCAGGATGCCCACGCGGCGGCGCGTCTCGGCACCGCCGGCGCGGCGCCGCATGTCCAGGACCCAGAGGGCCGAGGCAAGCGCGGCCGCCATCAGCGCCGGAAAGACGAAGCGCACCGCCATGGTATCCCCGGCCAGCAGGGCCGGAAGCGCCGGGCGCGCCTCGGCGATGCGCATGCTGATAACGTCCTGCACGCGCTGCGGAAGATCGCCGTAGGGGCCCACGAGGCAGGGTCGCACGACGGGATAGACGAGCGCCACCGCAAGCACGACCAACACAAGGGCGGCGACGCCCCGCAGCGCGCCGTTCGGCACGCGCCCTGCCATCGCGGCCACGGCGAGGCAGCACAGCGCCCCGGCCGAGGCCAGCGCCAGGTAGGGCATCGACAACTCGTCGCAGCGCGTGGCCATCCATTCGTCGGGGGCGGTCTGACCGGCGAACAGCACCGCTGCGACAAGGGCCAGCGTCACCGAGAAAGCGCCGAGCTGGCGCGCCCTGCCCGGCGTCAGAAAGACGGTCTGGCACAGCAGCACGATCCCGGCGAGGCCGATCGCGGGCATCATCTCGAGCCCGACCGCCAGCGACATCGCCGAGGCCGCGCCTCCGATCGCCCCGAGCCTGCCCGCCGGCCCCGGAACGACGAGCGTGATGAGCGTGACGGCGGTCAGCAGCATCTGGATGTTGTGGTGATCGACATGCATGGGCGCGAAGAAGGTCGCCCCCGTCGGCGGCCACAGCAGAAGCGCCATGACGCTGACCAGCGCCGCCCTGCTGCCCAGAACCCGCCGGGCGGCCAGTCCCGTCGCGGCGATCAGGCCCAGAAACAGCAGCGTCGGCCAGGCGACCAGCGCGAAGACCTCGGCCCGCTCCGTCGACACCACGACCTCGCCCAGCCGGACAAGTCCGCCGATCGCGGCATCCACGAAGCGTGACCAGTGCAGGTCGAGGCCCTCGGGCGGCACCATGCGGTACTGCCGCGTGTCGAACCATGCCTGCCCCGCCAGCCAGTCCCGCACCGACAGGAAGCGCATGATGTCGTCGTTGCCGGTCTGCGCGAGGCCCTCGATCCCCGAGGAGGCCGTCAGGACCGCCTTGGCGACCACCAGCGCCATGGCCATGAACAGGACCATGCGGAATCGCCGATTCTCGCGGGGGTCTGCGTCGTGCTGAAGTGCCATGTCTGTCCTGTCTCCGGCTCCTTTTGCGCCTCTCCTGCGCATCCAAGCGGGCATCAACATGACAGGTGCTGGCCGAAAGTGTGGCCCGGCAGAACTCACGGGATCAACCAGAATTCGCCGCATTTTCGCCGGCATCCTGCGGCTGATTGGGCCCGGAACGACAGGACGACCGCCGGAGCAGCAGACGATGCCAGTGATTTACCCCAGCAGGTTCCAGAAGGAGCGGGACGCGCTCGATGCATCCGACCTCAAGGTCGTGGTCCTGATCCCCTGCTTCAACGAGGCGGCCGCGATCGGCGGCGTCGTGCGGGATTTCCGCAAGTCCCTGCCCGAGGCCGAGATCTACGTCTACGACAACAACTCGACCGACGACACCGCCCGGGTCGCCGCCGAGGCCGGCGCCATCGTCCGCTTCGAGCCGCGGCAGGGCAAGGGCCACGTGGTGCGCCGGATGTTCGCCGATGTCGAGGCCGACATCTTCGTGATGGTCGATGGCGACGACACCTACGATGCGGGCGCCGCGCGCAAGATGGTCGACACCATGCTGCACGAGGGGCTGGACATCGTGAACGGCGTCCGCGTGCCCGAGACGGGCACCGCCTATCGCCCCGGCCATGCCTTTGGAAACAAGGCACTTTCCGGCCTCGTCCGGACGATCTTCGGACGCGGCACCACCGACATGCTGTCGGGATACCGCGTGTTCTCGCGCCGCTTCGTCAAATCCTTCCCGATGATGTCCCGGGGCTTCGAGATCGAGACCGAACTCACCATTCACGCGCTGGAACTCCAGATGCCGGTCGGCGAGGTCGCAGGCCGGTTCAAGGACCGCGCCGCAGGCTCCGAAAGCAAGCTGCGGAGCATCCAAGACGGCATGCGCATCCTCGGGACCATCGTCCGGATCCTGCGGCAGGAACGACCGCTTCCGGTCTTCGGTGCCGCCGCGGCCCTGCTGGCGCTCGCCTCGCTCGGGCTGGCCTCGCCGGTGGTCCTCGAGTATCTTGAAACCGGACTGGTGCCGCGCCTGCCCACGGCGGTGCTTGCGGCCAGCATGATGATCCTCGCCTTCCTCATGGGGGTGGCCGGGCTCATCCTCGACACCGTGACGCGGGGCCGGCAGGAGGCGAAGCGCATGCACTACATGGCAGTGCCCGGCGTGCTCAGCGAACTCGGCATGCGGCGGCCCGCCCCGGGCGTCGCGCTGGAGAAGACCTGATGCCGGGCCTCTCGAGGCCCTTTCTCAGGTTTGCCGTCGTCGGCGGCGTCGGCTTCGTCGTCGACGCGGGCGCGCTCTATGCATTCGTCTCGCTCGGCGGCGACGCCTTCCAGTCGCGGATCGCGAGCTTCGCGATCGCCGTCACCGTCACATGGCTTCTGAACCGCATCTGGACCTTCAGCGGACGCGGCGCGCGGACCATCCCGCAGGAATTCGCGTCCTACCTCGCGGTGCAGGGCGTCGGGATCGTCCTGAGCTACGCGGTCTTCGCCCTCGTCCTTTCGCTCATCCCTATGACGGCCGCCAACGCCGTCCTCGCCACGGCCTGCGGGTCGGCCGTCGCGCTCATCGGCAACTTTTTCGGGGCGAACAGGCTGGTGTTTCCCGGCTATCGCCCCTCAAGCAGACCCTGACAGCACCACGGCTCGGTCCCGGTGCCGTGACGCAGGGCGCGACAGGTCACCGACGAGCGCAGCCCGCCGATGGCCCTGACATCCCGGCGAAACGCCGCTCCTAGCGGTAGCGCGAGGTCGCGCTGCGAAACGCGGACTGGATGTCGTCCCAGGCGCGGTCGAAGCCTGCCTTCATGTCGTCCCAGGCCTGGTCGCTGGCATGCTGCATCTTCTTGAGCTGCGCCTCGGCCTCGTCGCGGTGCTTTCGCATCTCCGCGAGGTTCTTCTCGTAGCTGGCCTTGGCCTCGGCCTGCGATTCGCGCATCTTCGCCTGCATCTTGTCAATCTCGGCGTTCCATTCGTCGATGCGCGCCTTGGTCTTCTCGACGTATTCGTCGCGGTCCATCATGGTACACTCCTCCCGTTTGCGCCCTTCCGGCTGTGATCCACTCTAGACCACTCGGGCGCCCGCGTCTTGGCCCGCGTGACCCCGGCGCGCGGCGTGGCGTCGCAAAGGCCCGAGGCTTGCCGCCCCCGCCCCGACCTGAAAGGATCGCGCCGGAAACGACCCCTCTGCGCGGCGATGGGAAACGCCGCGGGGAAACGCGGAAAGGACGGGCGGCATGACCGAGTTCATCGTTCTGGGCGCCGGCATGGCGGGCGTCGGCGCGGCGCTGGCGCTGCAGGCGCGCGGCCACGCGGTGAGCCTGCTCGACCGCCGCGCGCCCGGCTCCGAGACCAGCCATGGCAACGCCGGCGTCATCCAGTCCGAGGCGGTCGAGCCCTATGCCATCCCGCGCGACGTGCCGACGCTGCTGCGCTACGCGCTGGGGCGCAGCAACGACGTGGTCTGGCACGCCCGCGACCTGCCCCGCCTCGCGCCGGCGCTCTGGCGCTACTTCCAGCAATCCGCGCCCGCCCGGCATGGCGAGATATCCCGCAGCTACGCGCAGCTCATCGGCCGCGTGCTGGACGACCACGCGCCCCTGATCACCGCTTCCGAAAGCGAGCCGCTGATCCGCCGCACCGGCATGGGCGAGATCCACCGCTCGGCCCGCGCCCTCGAGGCCGCCGCGCGCGAGGCCCGGCGCCTGCGCGAGGCCTACGGCATCCCCTCGCAGGTGATGGACGCCTCTGCCATGCGCGAGGACGACCCCGCGCTCAGGTCCGGCCCCGCCGGCATGCTGCTCTGGACCGGCTCCTGGAGTTGCACCGATCCGGGCGCCCTGACCCGCGCCTATGCCGACCTCTTCGCCCGGCGCGGCGGACGCGTGCTGACGGGCGAGGCGCAAAGCCTCGCCCGGCGGGCCAGCGGCTGGCAGGTCGCCAGCGACGACGGGCCGGTCGAGGCCTCGCAGGTCGTGGTCGCGCTCGGCCCCTGGGGCCCCGACCTGCTGCGCCGCTTCGGCTATCGCGTGCCGATGGTCTGGAAGCGCGGCTATCACGGCCACTACGACACACCCGCACGGCTGGCCCGCCCCTATGTCGACGCCGACAACGGCGTCGTCATGAGCTCGATGACGCGCGGCCTGCGGATCACCACCGGCGCCGAACTGGTGCGCCGGGACGGCCCCGCCGCCCCGCGCCAGCTGGAACGCGGGCGCCGCGCGGTGGCGGAACTGGTCGAGCTTGGCGAGCCGGTGCCCGACGGCCAGTGGCACGGCCACCGGCCCTGCCTGCCCGACATGCTGCCTTTGGTCGGCCCCGCCCCCCGGCACGAGGGGCTCTGGTTCGACTTCGGGCACGGCCACCAGGGCTTCACGCTCGGCCCCACCACCGGCGAGATCCTGGCCGAGGCGATCGAGGGCCGCGACGATGCCCTCACCGCCGCGCTCGACCCGCGAAGGCGGGGTCTCTGACCGGCCTCATGTCTTGGCCAGCCGGTAGACCGCCGGGATCACCAGAACCGTCAACGCGGTCGAGGACAGCAGCCCGAAGAGCAGCGATATCGCCAGCCCCTGGAAGATCGGGTCGACGAGGATCACCGCCGCCCCGATCATCGCCGCCAGCGCGGTCAGCAGGATCGGCTTGAACCGCGTGGCGCCCGCCTCGATCAGGATATCGACGGTCACGCGCCGGTCCGGGTCGGCGTGGCGGATGAAATCGACCAGCAGGATCGAGTTGCGCACGATGATCCCCGCCAGCGCGATGAAGCCGATCATCGAGGTCGCCGAGAAGGGCGCCCCGAAGAGCCAGTGCCCCGCCATGATCCCCAGGAAGGTCAGCGGCACCGGCGTCAGGATCACCAGCGGCAGGCGGAAGCTGCCGAACTGCGCCACCACGAGGATGTAGATCCCCAGCAGCGCCACCGCAAAGGCCGCGCCCATGTCGCGGAAGGTGACCCAGGTGACCTCCCACTCGCCGTCCCAGAGCAGCGAGGGATGCGCGGTGCTCTCGGGCTGGCCGTTGAGACGGATCTCGGGCTGCATCCCCTCGGGCCAGTCCATCGCCTCGATCCGGTCCGCGACCGCCAGCATGCCATAGAGCGGCGCCTCGAAGTCGCCGGCCAACTCGCCGGTCACCATGATGACGTCGTAGCCATTGTGCCGGAAGATCGGGAACGAGGCGCGCTCCTCGGTGATCCGAACCACGTCGCCCAGTTCGACCACGCCGCGCCCGCCGGGCAAAGCGTTGGCCGGCACCGGGGTCGAGAGCGCCTGCGCGTCCAGCACCTGGTCCGCCCGCGCGCGCGCCATGACGATGGGGATGGGCCGCCGTCCCTCGCCGCGGTGCGAATAGCCCACCGTCGAGGCGCCGTTGAGCAGGCGCAGCGTCTCCAGCGCGTCGGCCTCCTGAAACCCGGAAGAAGTCGAGATCCGAGGGCTGAAGCTCGGCCCGCAGGCGGCGCGGGCGGGTGCCGTAGCTGTCGTCGACATCGACCACGAAGGGCACCTCGGCAAAGGCCCCGCGCACGCGCTCGGCCACCGCGCGGCGTGTCTCGGCGTCGGGGCCGTAGATCTCGGCCAGCAGGGTCGAGATCACCGGCGGGCCCGGCGGCGGCTCGACCACCTTGAGCACCGTGCCCGCGGGCACCTCCAGCGCCGCCAGCCGTTCGCGCAGATCGAGCGCGATGTCGTGGCTGGTGCGATCCCGCTCGCCTTTGTGCGCGAGGTTGAGCTGCACCTCGCCCATCTCGGGGCCCTCGCGCAGGTAGTAGTGGCGCACCAGCCCGTTGAAGTTGAAGGCCGCCGCCGTGCCCGCGTGGGTCTGGGCCGAGTGCACCTCGGGCAGCTCCAGCGCCACCCGCGCGGCACGCTGCGCCACGGCGTCGGTATCCTCGACGCTGGCACCCTCGGGCAGGTCGATGACGACCGAAAGCTCGGACTTGTTGTCGAAGGGCAGCAGCTTGACCGTCACGTCCTTGGTGTAGAACAGCCCCAGCGAGCCGAAGGAGAGCACCACCACCGCCAGCAGGAAGAGCGCGCTGCGCCCCTTGCCCGCCAGCAGCGGCCGCGCGACGGCGGCGTAGACCCGGCCCAACCGCCCGCCCGGGAAGCCGCCCTCGCCCTCGTGGTGCGTCGGCGCGCGCCCCGCGACCTTGAGCATCAGCCAGGGCGTGATCATCACCGCCACGAAGAAGGAAAAGATCATCGCGGCCGAGGCATTGGCCGGGATCGGGCTCATGTAGGGGCCCATCAGCCCCGACACGAAGAGCATCGGCAGCAGCGCCACCACCACGGTCAGCGTCGCCACGATGGTCGGGTTGCCGACCTCGGCCACGGCCGAGACGGCGGCACCGAAGCGGCTCTGCCCCTCGCGCTTCATGGCCCAGTGGCGGGCGATGTTCTCGATCACGACAATGGCGTCGTCCACGAGGATGCCGATGGAGAAGATCAGCGCGAAAAGCGAGACGCGGTTCAGCGTGTAGCCCATGATGTAGGCGGCGAAAAGCGTCAGCAGGATCGTCAGCGGGATCACGATGGCCACGACCACCGCCTCCCGCCAGCCGATGGCGAAGAGCACCAGCGCCACGATCGACACGGTCGCCAGCGCGAGGTGGAACAGCAGCTCGTTCGCCTTCTCGTCGGCGGTCTCTCCGTAGTCGCGCGTGATCTCCACGGCGACGCTGTCGGGGATCAGCCCCTCCCGGCCCTGCATTTCCTCGACCCGGTGCAGGATCTCCTCGGCCACCAGCACGGCGTTGGCCCCCGCGCGCTTGGCCAGCGCCAGCGTCACCGCCGGGGCGCGGTGCACCTCGCCGTCCGCGCCCCGGTGCAAGGTGGCGACATGATGCTCGTCGAGGTCGGACACGAAGCCCACCTCGGCCACGTCGCGGACGTAGACCGTGCGCCCGTCGCGGGCGGTCAGCTCGAGGTTGGCAATCTCTTCGGGCGTCGACAACGTCTCGCCGATGACCAGCCCGACCTGCTCGCCGCCGTCGCGCAGGTTGCCCGCCGGCGCCGCGCTGTTGGCGCCCTGCACCTTGCCCGCAAGCTGTTGCAGCGTGATCCCGTAAAGCGCCAGCCGCTCGGGGTCCGGCGCCACGCGCAGCGCCTCGCCGGTGGCGCCGATCAGGTAGGTCAGCCCCACGTTCTCGATCCGGGCCAGCCGAACCTCGACCTCGCGCGCGATGCGGGTGAGGTCGGCGGCGGTGATGCTCGCCTGCCCCGCGACCGGGCTGAAGGTCAGCCCGACGATGGCCACGTCGTTGATGCCGCGCCCCACGACCAGCGGCTCGGGGATGCCCACGGGGATGCGGTCGATGTTGGCGAGGATCCTGTCGCGCACGCGCAGGATCGCGGTGTCGGCATCGGTGCCGACCTCGAAGCGCGCGGTCACCATCACGCGGTCGTCGCGGGTGTCGGAATAGACGTGCTCGACCTGATCGATGCCCTTCACGATGGTCTCGAGCGGTTCGGTCACCAGCTTCACCGCGTCCTCGGCGCGCAGCCCGTCGGCCTGCACGTGAATGTCCACCAGCGGCACCGAGATCTGCGGCTCCTCCTCGCGCGGGAGGCTGACCAGCGCGATCAGGCCCAGCGCCAGCGAGGCCAGCAGCAGCAGCGGCGTGAGCGGCGAGGCGATGAAGGCGCGCGTCAGGTGTCCGGCGAGGCCCAGCGCGCCGGTGGGGCCGTGGTGTCCGTCACTCATCGCCGGTCACCACCACGTCGCCGGGCCGCAGCCCGGTCAGGATCTCGCGCCATTCCGTGCCGTCGCGGGTCACGCCCGCCCCGGGCACCACGGTGCGCCGCAACGGGCCGTCCGGCGTCTCGACCGTCACGAAGTCGAGCCCGCCCGCGCGCGAAAGCGCCGCCTCGGGCACCAGCACGGCCTCGCGCGTGCCCACCGGCAGGCGCACCGGCACGCGGCGCCCGACAAAGGCGTCGTCCAGCCCCTCGACCTCGACATCGGCCTGCACCCGGCCGCCCGCGATCTGCGGGTAGAGCTTGGCCAGCCGGCCGCGCCGCGTTTTGCCCTCGCCGCCGATCTCGATCTCGTCGCCCTCGGCAAGATCGCCGGCGTGGCGCTCGGGCACCGCCAGCCGCAGGAAGACCCCGCCGCCGCCGACCGTCGCCGCCGCCTCGCCCGGGACCACGACCGAACCCACCGAGAGCGGCACCGTCAGCACGATCCCCGCCTCGGGGGCCAGCACCTCGCCCTCGGCGATCTGCTGCTCGACCGACAGCCGGTCGGCCTCGACGCCGGAAATCTCCCCCCGGATCACGTCGACCTCGGTCTGCAACGTCTCGAGCCGCTGACTGGTGATGACCCCGCGCTCGATCAGCTGCTCGCCGCGCGCCAGCTCGGACTGCGCCGTCTCCAGCCGCGCCCGCAGGGCGCCCAGCCGCGCGTCCAGCGCGTCGATGCGGAAGCCCAGCTTCTGGTCCTCGATCATGGCGATGCGCGCCCCGGACTCGACCCGGTCGCCCTCGGTCACCTCCAGCGCGGCCACGGTGCCGCCGATGCGGGCGCGCGCGGGCACCGTGTCGCGGGTCTCGACCTGGCCGTAGACCGATTTCCACTCGGTCACCGGCTGCGGCGCGATCTCGATCCGCTCGGCCATGGCGGGCTGCGCCAGGCCCGCCAGCAGCAGGAGAAGCAATCGGGGGGGCTGTCGCATGTCGGTCTCCGGGCCAAGATACATCGGTGATTCCGAATATACTTATGCACCGGAGCCCCGGGAAACCTTGATCTGCCGCAAGCTTCGGCGACGGGCCGGTTGGCACGCCCCGGCCCCGCCCGGAGGCGCGCCGTCAGTCCGCGCCCGTCACCGTCAGCCCCAGCAGGCGCCAGACCTGCATGCCGCCCCGATAGTAGGAAATCCGCTCGGCGGGATAGCCCGCCTCGATCATGTTGCGGATCGCCGTCGGAGACTGCCCGCACCAGATGCCGTTGCAGAACAGCGCCACGGGCTTTGCCCCGCTGCAATCCCACCCCTCGAAGTCGGGCTCGCAGCCGAGCTGGCCCAGCTGGTCGACCACGTAGGTATAGGGAATATTGATCGCGCCGGGGATCGAGCCGCCCTCGAACCAGTCCGGGGTGCGGCTGTCGATCACCACCGACTCCGGGTCCTGCAGCATCTCGATCAGCTCCAGCTCGCCGATGGTGGTGACGCCGGGCGCCGGCGTGTTGGGCTGGATGCAGAAAGCCGGACAGGGCCGCGAGGTGCGCGCCCAGTCGCCGGACAGCTCGTGCGAGGTGTCCTGGTTGCGTTCGATCGTCACCGGGCCGCTCTCGGTCTCGACGGTGACGCTGGGCATCGACTTGGTGATGCCGACCTCGGTCTCGGCCAGCGCGGGCATGGCCGCGGCGGCCAGGCCCAGGGCGAGTGTCAGGGTGCGGGGTGTCATGGTCTCTCCTCCTGAACCGATGGTTCCATGCGGGCAGCCTAACCGGGCGCCTGCGCCCCGTCATCCCGCGCCGTCGCGGTGCGGCACCGCGTCCCCCCTGGCACGCGGCGGTGCGGCGGCCGGCCGGAGCTGCGACGCCGCATCGTTTTGATATCCGTACGGAAGCAGGGCATGATCTGTACATGACGGGCGCGAACCCGGCCCAGACGGCCGGACCGCGCGACCCGCCGGAGCGTGGCATGACGACAGACGACCAGACACCTGCGGAAGCCCCGCCTGCGCCGATGCCGCCAGCGGGCCTTGCGCTGCGTCCCCGCGGGGACAGCGCCGTGCTGGAGCTTTCCGGCGCGCTGACGGTGCACGAGGTGACGCAGCTGCAGGCCCGCCTCGAGCGGCTCGAGCATCCCCCCGAAGCCATCGACCTGTCGGGGCTCGAGCGCATCGACACCGCCGGCGCCTGGGCGCTGCTGGCGCTCGAACGCGCCCGCGCGGCCGAGGGCACGACCCTGCGCCTTGAGGGGGCCAGCGCCGAGACCACGCTGCTGCTCGACCACGTCCGCCGCGCCCTGCCCGAGCCCGAGGAACCGCCCCGCCGCGAGCGCGGACTGACGGCCATGCTCGAGCGCACCGGGCGCTCTGTCGCCGCGGGCGCGGCCTTCCTGCTCGACCTGCTGGGCTATTTCGGCCTCTTCCTCGCCCGCCTCGGCCGCACGCTGCGCCACCCGCGCGAGTTCCGCATGACCGCGCTGGTCGCCCATGCCGAGGAGGTCGGCTATCGCGCCGTGCCCATTGTCGGGCTGATGGCCTTCCTGATCGGCGTCGTGCTGGCCTTCCAGGGCTCGGCGCAGCTGCGGCAGTTCGGCGCCGAGGTTTTCGTCGTCGATCTCATCGCGATCTCGGTGCTGCGCGAGCTTGGCATCCTGCTGACCGCCATCATCGTCGCGGGCCGCACCGCCTCGGCCTTCACCGCCGCCATCGGCTCCATGAAGATGCGCGAGGAGATCGACGCCATGCGCACGCTGGGCCTCGACCCCGCGACGGTGCTCTTCGTGCCGCGCATCCTCGCCCTCCTGATCATGTTGCCGATCCTCGGTCTCATCGCCAACGTGATGGGGCTGTTCGGGGGCGCGCTGATGTCGTGGATCGAGCTCGGAATCTCGCCGTCGATGTTCCGCACGCGGCTGCTCGAGGGCACGGATGTCTCGCATGTCGTCGTGGGGCTCGTGAAGGCGCCGGTCTTTGCACTCATCATCGGCGTCGTTGGCTGCCACGCGGGGATGCAGGTGCAGGGCAACGCGGAATCGCTGGGGCGGATGACCTCGCAGGCGGTGGTGACCGCGATCTTCGCGGTGATCGTGGCCGACGCGCTCTTCTCGATCTTCTTCGCGCAGGTGGGCCTGTGAGCGGGCCCGCCGACACCCCCGAGGTCGTGATCCGCGTGCGCGGCCTGCAGAACCGCTTCGGGCGGAACATCGTGCACGAGGGGCTCGACCTCGACGTCTACCGGGGCGAGATCCTCGGCATCGTCGGCGGCTCGGGCACCGGCAAGTCGGTGCTGCTGCGCAGCATCACCGGGCTGCAACGCCCCGACGCCGGCCGGATCGAGGTGCTGGGCGTCGACATCCTGTCGGGCGACGAACGTGCCCGCGCCACACTCGACGAGCGCTGGGGCGTCATGTTCCAGGACGGGGCGCTCTTCTCCTCGCTCACGGTGCGCGAGAACGTCGAGGTCCCCCTGCGCGCCATCGAGGGGCTGGACCCGCGGATCCGCAGCCAGCTGGCCGATCTCAAGATCTCGATGGTCGGCCTGCCCTACCTCGCCGGCGACAGCTACCCCGCCGAGCTTTCGGGCGGCATGCGCAAGCGCGCGGGGCTGGCACGGGCGCTTGCGCTCGACCCCGAGATCGTCTTCCTCGACGAGCCGACGGCGGGCCTCGACCCCATCGGCGCGGCGGCCTTCGACACGCTGATCCGCGGGCTCAGCCGCTCGATGGGGCTGACCGTCTTCCTCGTGACGCATGACCTCGACACGCTGCACGCGATCTGCGACCGCGTCGCGGTGCTTGCCGAACGCCGCGTGCTGGTCGAGGGCGGCCTGCGCGACATGCTTGCCGTCGACCACCCCTGGGTGCACGAGTATTTCCACGGTCCGCGCGCCCGCGCGGTCTTCGATGTCGCCTCCCCGGGCGGCACCGGGACGAAGGAGTAACGATACGGAAACCCGCGCGAACTATGTCCTCATCGGCGCCTTCGCCATCGCGGGGGTGCTCGGCATCCTCGGGTTCTTCCTGTGGTTCGCGCGGATCGAGCTCGACCGCCAGTTCGCCTACTACGACATCGACTTCCGCTCGGTCTCGGGCCTGAGCGATGCCTCCGACGTCCGCTTCGCGGGCCTGCCCGTGGGCCAGGTCGTCGACGTGGGCCTGTCGCCGGCGAACAACGGGCGCGTGCGCGTGCGCGTCGAGGTCGCCGCCGACACCCCGGTGCGCGCCGACAGCATCGCCACCATCGAGGCGCAGGGCGTCACGGGCGTGTCCTTCGTGGGCATCAGCGCGGGCTCGGCCGATGCGCCCCTGCTCTCCGAGACCTCCGACGACCCGGTGCCGCGCATCGAGGCCGGCCAGTCGGTGCTGCAGTCCATCTCGCAGGACGCGCCCGAGATCCTGTCGGAAATGCTGGAGGTCGTGCGCGAGATGCGCCGCCTCGTCAGCCCCGAGAACCGCCAGCGCGTCGAGGCAATCCTCGGCAACGTCGAAAGCGCCTCGGGCGAGTTCACCCGCGCGCTCGACGATTTCTCTGCAGTCAGCAACACGGTCTCGGATTTCGCCGGCGAGATCGGGCGCTTCAACGAAACGCTCGACCGCCTGACCGGCGACGTCTCGGGCGTGCTCGAGACCGCCGACACGGCGCTTGCCTCGGTCGACCGGCTGGCGGGCGATGCGGGGCAGCTGGTGGAACAGGGCTCGCAGACGCTGAGCCGCCTCGAGGCGCCCATCGCCTCGGCCGACCGCTACATCACCGAGGATCTCGGCCCCGCGACCCGGCAGCTGCGCGAGTCGGTGGCCGAGATCGAGGCGCAGCTGAGCGCGCTCGGGGCCCGCGCCGACGCGCTCATGCAGACCTACGCCCGCACCGGAGAGGCCGCGACCGCCCGCCTGACCGAGGCGCGCGAGACGCTGGAGGCGACCGATGCGCTGATCGCCCGCTTCGACGCGACGCTCGCCAGCGTCGACGGCGCGGCGCAGCGCATCGACGCGCTGGTCGCCGGCGACGGGCAGGCGCTGGTCTCGGAGTTGCGCACCGCGACGACCGAGGCCACCGAGGTGATCCGCAGCATCGGCAAGACCGCGCGCGACGACCTGCCGGAGATCGTCGCCGACATCCGCGCCGCCAGCGCCACGGCCTCGGAGACCTTCGAGACGCTGGGCCGCGACCTCGGTGCCGCCTCGGGGCGCGTTGACGCGCTGGTGAGCTCGGCCGACACCACGCTGGACACGGTGCGCGACAGCTTCGAGCGCGCCAACGAGACGCTGGGCGCGATCAACGCGGCGCTCGAGACCGGAGACCGCGCGATGGGGGCCGCCGAGCGCGCCTTCGACGGCGCCGACCGCTTCATGAACGAGGATCTCGACGGCATCACCGAGCGTCTGCAGTCCACGCTGGACGTGCTCGAGGCGGCGGTCGGCGACGTGGCCGAGGACATCCCCGCGGTGACGGAGGAGCTGCGCGCCGCCAGCCGCTCGGCCGAGGCGGCCTTTGCCCAGATCCGCGGCGTCGTGGGCGACAGCGCCCCCGCCGTGCGCGACTTTGCCACGACCGCGCTGCCGCAGTATGGCAGGCTCGCGGTCGAGACCCGCGCGCTGATCGACACCCTCGACGCGCTGTTCCAGCAGATCCGCCGCGACCCGGGCCGCTTTTTGTTGGAGCCCCGCGCCCCGGAATACAGACGATGAGAGCCACGCCATGACACTCAAAGCGCTTTGCCTGACCGCCCTCACGGCCGCGAGCCTTTCGGGCTGCGCCGCGATCACCTCGCTGAGCGAGGCCTCGCGCCCGCTCGAGATCTACGAGCTGCGCACGCCCGAAATCGCCCAGGCCCCGGCGCGCCGCGGCGCGGTGGAGCTGGTGGTCGAGGAGCCCATCGCCAGCGGCAGCCTCGCGACCGAGCGGATCATGATCCGCCCCGGCCCGCTGCAGGCGCAGTACCTGCCGGGCGTGCGCTGGTCCGACACCGCGCCGGTGATGCTGCAGACGCTGCTGGTGCGCACGCTGACGCAGACCGGCGCCTTCGCCTCGGTCGGGCGGCGGCCGCTGGGCAGCCACGGCGACTACGCGCTGCTGGGCGAGCTGACCGATTTCCAGGCCGAGGCGCCCGCCGATGCCGAGACGGCAACCGTACGGTTGCGGGTTGTCTTCCGTCTGGTTCGCGAGGACGACGCCTCGGTCGCCGCGACGCGCAGCTTCGAGGTCACCGAGCCCGCCGCCAGCCCGGAGCCCGAGGATGTCGTCGCCGCCTTCGACCGCGCCACGCAGCACCTGCTGTCCGAGATCACCGACTGGGTCGTCACCCGTCGCGGTCTGGGCTGAGGCCCCCGGGGCAAAGCGGCTGGACGCCGACCGCCGCGCCGGTTATCCCCCCTGCCAAAGGCCATCCGTGTCCCGCGAGGGCGCGCGCGTGAACTGGTGAGACAATGCCCGACCTGCTGATCGAACTCTTCTCCGAGGAAATCCCCGCACGCATGCAAGGGCGCGCGGCCGAGGATCTGAAGGCGCGCATCACGGACGGTCTCGTGGAGGCCGGCCTCACCTATTCCGGCGCCGCCGCCTTCGCGACGCCCCGCCGCCTGGCGCTGACCGTCGAGGGCCTGCCTGCGCAGAGCCCGGCCACCCGCGAGGAACGCCGCGGCCCGCGTGTCGACGCGCCCGAGAAAGCGATCGAGGGCTTCCTGCGCGGCGCCGGCGTGGCGCGCGAGGACCTCGAGGAGCGGGATGACAAGAAGGGCCGCGTCTTCTACGCCGTGATCGAGAAGCCCGGCCGCCCGGCGCCCGAGATCGTGGCCGAGGTGCTGGAGCGCACGGTGCGCAACTTCCCCTGGCCCAAGTCGATGCGCTGGGGTGCGGGCAGCCTGCGCTGGGTGCGCCCGCTGCACCGCATCCTTTGCATCCTCTCCGACGAGGGCGGCGCAGAGGTCGTGCCGCTCGAGATCGACGGCATCCGCGCGGGCGACGTGACCGAGGGCCACCGCTTCATGGCGCCCGAGCCGTTTTCCGTCACCTCCTTCGAGGATTACGAGGCAAAGCTGAAGCGCGCCAAGGTGATCCTGAACGCGCAGGAACGCGCCGAACACATCTGGCACGACGCCACCAACGGCGCCTTCGCCATCGGCATGGAAGTCGTCGAGGACCGCGGCCTGCTGGCCGAGGTGGGGGGCTCGTCGAGTATCCCGTCGTGCTCATGGGCGAGATCGGCGCCGAGTTCATGGAGCTTCCGCCCGAGGTTCTGCAGACCTCGATGAAGGAGCACCAGAAGTTCTTTTCGGTCAAGAATCCGGCCACCGGGCGCATCGAGAGCTTCGTGACGGTCGCAAATGTGCAAACCGCGGACGATGGCGAGACCATCCTCGCGGGCAACCGCAAGGTGCTGTCGGCCCGCCTGTCGGATGCCAAGTTCTTCTGGGAGAACGACCTGCGCATCGCCAAGACCAAGGGGCTCGAGGCCTGGACCGACCGTCTGGAAAACGTGACCTTCCACAACCGTCTCGGCTCGCAGAAGGACCGGATCGAACGCATCGCGTCGCTTGCGCGCGAGATCGCGCTGGCCGTGGGCGCGGATGCCGGCCTCGCCGAGCAGGCCGCGCGGGTCGCCAAGGCCGATCTTTCGTCCGAGATGGTCTACGAATTCCCCGAGCTGCAGGGGCTTATGGGCCGTTATTACGCCGAGGCCGCAGGCCTTCCGGCCGAGGTCGCGGCGGCCTGCGAAGAGCACTACGCGCCGCTGGGTCCCTCGGACGCGGTGCCCGAGGCGCCGGTCTCGGTCGCCGTGGCGCTGGCCGACAAGCTCGACACGCTGACCGGCTTCTGGGCCATCGACGAGAAGCCCACCGGCTCCAAGGACCCCTTCGCGCTGCGCCGCGCCGCGCTTGGCGTGATCCGGCTGGTGCTGGCCAACGGGCTGCGGCTCTCGCTCGACCGCTATGTCGACGCCCAGATCGTGCGGCACAAGCGCCACCTCAACCACGAGGCCTCGGCCGAGGAACTGGCCGCGCTCGACTCGCTGGTGGACGAGATCGCCGATCACGGCGTCTTCGGCGCCGCCTTCCGCTCGGTGCTGTCGCGTCTCGAGGGGGACGAGGCCGCACCTGCACAGAAGGGGTCGCTCTTCCGTACGGTCGGCAACCTCGTGCCGGACCTCTCGACCGACCTGCTGGCCTTCTTCCACGACCGGCTCAAGGTGCACCTGCGCGACGAGGGCATCCGCCACGACGTGATCGAGGCCTGCCTCGCCATGCCGGGGGCCGACGACATCCGCCTGCTCGTGGCCCGGGCCGAGGCGCTGGCGGCGGTGCTCAAGACCGACGACGGCGAGAACCTCGTGCAGGGCTTCAAGCGCGCCAACAACATCCTGACCCAGGCCGAGGAGAAGGACGGCGTCGAATACAGCTTCGGCGGCGACCCCAAGTTCGCCGAAGCGCGCGAGGAAACGGCGCTGTTCGAGGCGCTGGCGACGGCCGACAAGAAAATCGGCCCGGCCATGAAGGACGAGGACTACGCCACCGCGATGGCGGCCATGGCCGGTCTGCGGGCCCCCATCGACGCCTTTTTCGAGGCGGTGCAGGTCAATTCCGACAACGAGGTCGTGCGCCGCAACCGCCTGAACCTGCTCAATTCCATCCGCACCACCTGCCTGCAGGTGGCCGACCTCACGCGGCTGGAGGGTTGACGCTCGGGCCGGTCCCAGGGGGCCCGGCCGGCGTTGCACATTGGCATTAACCGCGCCTTTGCGGCGAAGGGCGATATTGCCAGACACCGCCAAGGCGTTATGCTGCAGCGCGGAAGAACAGGGGGCGTCATGCCCGACACGCACAGACAGGAGTCCCTTGGGCGCGACCCGGACGTCACGCTGATCACGCCGTCGGCGCCCATTGCCACGCCCACCCACGGCGGCCGCGCCAAGTGCCTGCAGCGGCTCGTGCGGCTCGACCTGCCGGTGCCGCGCACCGTCGCGCTGGGGTTCGAGACGGTGCACGCCATCGCCACCGGCGGAATGCCGGACATCGAGTGGATCCTCGGCGTGTTCAAACCCGACGCGCTGATCTGCGTGCGCCCCTCCTCGGAAGATCCCGACTGGGGCGGACCGGGCTCGGTGCTGAACATCGGCATGAACGAGACGACGCATGCCGCCCTGTCCGAGCGGATCGGGGCCGAGGCGGCCTCGGCGCTCTACATGCGCTTCGTGCAGGCCTACGCGATCCACATCGCGCGGCTCGACCCGGATGTCTTCGAGGATATCGACACCACCGGCTCGGACGGCCTGGCCGAGGCGCTGCGGCTCTACGAGGAAGAGGCCGAGGAGCCCTTTCCGCAGAACCCCGCGCGCCAGCTCTCCGAGGTGCTGAGTTCCATGGCCCGCGCCTGGGAGGGCACGACCGCCCGCCTGCTGCGGCAGGCCAAGGGCGCGCCGGTCGACGCGGGGCTGGGCCTCGTGGTGCAGGAGATGGCGCTGGGGCTGGGCCAGGGCGAATGCGGCTCGGGCGTGCTGCAACTGGTGAACTCGGAAACCGGCGAGCGGCAGATCACCGGGCGCTACCTCAGCCAGAGCCAGGGCCGCGAGGCGCTGCAGCGCGGGCAGGCCTCGCTGTATCTCGAGAGCGATCCGCGCGGGCCATCGCTGCAGGAACTCGCACCCGAGGCCTTCGAGGCGCTCAAGGCGCATGCCGCCTTCATGCGCGAGCGGCTGCGCGCCGAGATGCAGATCGAGTTCACGATCGAGAACGGGCAGGTGCACATCCTCGACGGGGTGCGCGTCAAGCGCACGCCGCGCGCGGCGCTGCGCATCGCCGTGCGGCTGGCCGAGGACGGGATCATCACCCGGCAGGAGGCCGTCATGCGGGTCGAGCCGCGCGGCCTGTCGGAACTGCTGCACCGGCAGGTCGACCCCGAGGCCGAGCGCGACATGATCGGCCGGGGCGTTGCCGCCTCGCCGGGTGCCGCGACGGGGCGGATCGTGTTTTCCTCCTCCGAGGCGCAGGCCAGCGCCGCCCGGGGCGAGCCCTGCATCCTCGTGCGCCGCGAGACCTCGCCCGAGGACGTCCGCGGGATGCACGCTGCCGTGGGCGTGCTGACCGAGCGCGGCGGCATGACCAGCCACGCGGCGGTGATCGGCCGCGGCCTGGGGCTGCCCTGCGTCGTGGGCGCGGCGCGCATGCAGTTCCGGCAGAAGGACCGCGTTCTCGTGGCCGAGGATGGCCGCCGCTTCGCCGAGGGCGACACGATCACCGTCGACGGCACCGCCGGGCAGGTGCTCGCCGGTGCGCCGCGCATGGTGGAGGCCGCGCTGGACGACGCCTTCCAGACCTTCATGTCCTGGGCCGATGCCGAGCGCGACATCGGCGTGCGCGCCAATGCCGACACGCCGGCCGATGCCGCCACCGCGCGCAACTTCGCGGCGCAGGGCATCGGGCTCTGCCGGACCGAGCACATGTTCTTCGAGGCCGACCGCATCACGCCGATGCGCGAGATGATCTTCGCCGACAGCGCCGAGGACCGGCAGACCGCCCTCGCCCGCCTGCTGCCCATGCAGCGCGCCGATTTCACCGAACTGTTCCGCATCATGGAGGGGATGCCGGTCTGCATCCGCCTCTTCGACCCGCCGCTGCACGAGTTCCTGCCCAGCGACCGCGCCGGGCTGCGCGACCTGGCCGAGGCCCTGGACCTGCCGGTCTCGGATGTGACGCGCCGGGTGGAAAGCATGGGCGAATACAACCCCATGCTGGGCATGCGCGGCGTGCGGCTGGGCATCGCGGTGCCCGAAATCTACGACATGCAGGCGCGCGCCATCTTCGAGGCGACTCTAGTCGCCAGCCGCGAGGGCGCGCCGGTGGTGCCGGAAATCATGCTGCCGCTGGTCTCGGCCTGCCGCGAGGTCGAGCTGGTGCGCACCCGCATCGACGCCGTGGCCGCCGCCGTGCGCAACGAGAGCGGGCGCGACTTCGACTACTCGCTCGGGGTCATGGTCGAGACGCCCCGCGCCTGCCTGCGCGCGGACGAGATCGCGCAGCACGCGCATTTCCTGTCCTTCGGCACCAACGACCTGACGCAGATGACCTACGGCCTGTCGCGCGATGACGCGGGGCGCTTCATGTCGGACTACGTGCAGCAGGGCGTCTTCGCGGAGGACCCGTTCCACCGGCTCGACTCCGAGGGCGTGGGCGAGTTGGTGGCCATCGGCGTGGAACGCGGGCGGCAGGGAAACGGCGGCATCATGCTGTCGATCTGCGGCGAACACGGCGGCGACCCCGATTCGATTGCCTTCTGCCGCGATGCCGGAATGGACTATGTCAGCTGCTCGCCCTTCCGGGTTCCGGTGGCCCGACTGGCCGCCGCGCAGCTCGCCATTCGGGACAAAATCGGGTAGACGTCACGTAAACCACCGCAATATATGCTGTTTCTCGGATGCGAATGCGCGCCTATCCGCCGGTATGGCGCGCCTATGCTGGACCACTAGGCACAATTTTACTAAACGGCCCGGGATTTCGGCAGTTCCTGCTCGCTGCCTCATCAACCCGTGAGAGACCAATGATCCGTACCATCGTGTTTGCCGTGGCCACTCTGGCCGCGACCGTTCCTGCTCATGCCGACATGTCCCAGACTGCCATCGGGCGTCTCGTGAAGCTCGAACAGCGTGCCCTGCGCGACGCCGGTGCCGCCCACATCAACCGGATGATCACCCCCGCGTCTGCCGGCGGGGTGCAGGGCCTCAGCTACGACACCGCCTGGCTCTCGAGCCAGCCCAAGGCGACCGGCGGCACGCAATGGCAGTGCCTGGCCGAGGCGCTTTATTTCGAGGCGCGCGGCGAGTCGCTCGAGGGCCAGTTCGCGGTGGCCGAGGTGATCCTCAACCGCGTGGACTCGAGCCGGTACCCCGACAGCGTCTGCGGCGTCGTGAAACAGGGCACCGGGCGCAAGAACGCCTGCCAGTTCAGCTACAGCTGCGACGGCCACCCCGAGAACATCTCGGAGCCCGCCGCCTGGAACCGCGTGGCCAAGGTCGCCAAGGCCATGCTCTCGGGCGCCCCGCGCGCCCTGACCGAGGGCGCGACCCACTACCACACGACGGCCGTGAGCCCCGGCTGGTCGCGCAAGCTGACCCGCACCGCGCGGATCGGCGCGCACTATTTCTACCGCGCAGGCTTCGGCAAGTAAGCCGTCGCCCCCGGGCCGCGATCCGTCGCGCCACCGCCTCGCATCCCGGACGCGATGGCGCTATAGGAGGCGAGACCCGGCCAAGCGTGGCATCCGGGAGACCCCTGGGTCTTCCGCAAATCCCCTGAAACGGGATTTGGCCCGGCCGACAGATCAGGACTCTGCCCATGGCCGATGAAATCCGCCTTGCCTTCGCCCACCCCTCGGAACGCGCCATCGCGACCGAGGGCGAGGCGCCGCGCGACCGCATCTCGCTGCGCGGCCACGTCGTCGAGGTCGAGATCGGTGCCTTTCAGGCCGAGCGCGGACACACGCAGCGCGTGCGCTTCGACGTGGTGGTCGAGGTGGTGCCGGCGGGCGGGCCGCTGGACGACGACGTCGACCGCATCCTGAGCTACGACCGGGTGACCGAGGCAATCTCGACCGAACTGGCCGCCGAGCGCGTGAACCTGCTCGAGACGCTGGCCGAGCGTATCGCCGAGCGCATCCTGCTCGAACCGCAGGCCATGCGCGCCTTCGTGCGCATCGAGAAGCTCGACCGAGGCCCCGGCGCGCTGGGGGTCGAGATCGTGCGCACCCGCCGCGATTTCGGCAACCACCTGCAGGAGGTGGCGCAGGTCCGGCCCCATCCGCGCGTGATCTACCTGTCGAACGAGGCCATCGCCAGCGACGCGCTGACCGGCTGGCTCGACGCGGCCGAGGCGGAAGGCGCGCCGCTCATCCTCTGCGTCGGCCTGCCCGAGGGTCCGCGCCCGCAGGCCGATCACCCGCTCGCGCAGCGCCGCATCGACCTGCTCGCCATCGAGCAGAACGGCTGGGTGCTGGCCGCGCGCGATCCCCGCGCCAAGGTCGTCGCGACCCGGACCGAGCTCGACTGGGCCATGAAGAACGGACAGGTCTGCATCTGGGCGCCCTCGAAGATCGTGCTGGACGCGACGCAGGGGCCGCAGGGCCGGCTGCGCGACTCCGTGGCGCTGGCGGGCTGGTTCGCGGGCCTCATGGAGGCCTGCGAGCTGGTGGTGATCGGCGAAACCCCGCCCGCCGACGCGAGCGTGCCGCTGCGGTCTGTAACAGTCGGCAACACCTAGAGCGCCGCCCGGCTTGCCAAGACGCGGGCCTTGCGGCACAGACGGCCCATGCGCGACTACTACCGCCCGCTTCCGCGGCACGAATACCCCGACCCTTCCGGAGCCCTGCCGCTGGCCGGCGGACCGCTTTGGTTCACGGAATGCGCCCTGCACCGCCGCGACGGCAGCGTCTCCCGCGTGCCCGCGCGCGACGTGCCGCCCGGCTTGCTTGCCCGCCTGACGGCACCGCGCGCGCCCCTGGCCGGGGTCGCGATGGATCGCGCGCGACTCATGGGCATCCTGAACGTGACGCCCGACAGCTTCTCGGACGGCGGGCTGGACGGCTCGGTGACCGAGGCGGCCGCCCGCGCCCGCGCGCTGGCCGAGGCCGGGGCCGAGATCCTCGACGTCGGCGGAGAGAGCACGCGACCGGGATCTCTGGAAGTGCCCGCCGAGGACGAGATCGCCCGCACCGCGCCGGTGATCGAGGCGCTGGACGGCACCACGCCGGTCTCCATCGACACGCGCAAGGCCAGCGTCGCCCGCGCCGCCGTCACGGCAGGGGCGGCGCTCGTCAACGATGTTTCGGGCCTGACCTTTGATCCCGCGCTGGCGGATTACGTCATCGAGGCGGGCCTGCCGGTCTGCATCATGCACGCGCAGGGCGACCCGCAGACCATGCAGGACGCGCCGCGCTACGACGACGTGCTGCTCGACGTCTACGACTGGCTCGAGGAGCGGGTCGAGGCGCTGGTGGCGCGCGGCCACCCGCGCGAGCTGATCGTGGTCGACCCGGGCATCGGTTTCGGCAAGACGCAGGATCACAACCTCGCGCTGCTGCGCGGGCTGTCGATCTTCCACGGGCTGGGCTGCCCGGTGCTGCTGGGCGCTTCGCGCAAGGGGTTCATCGGGCGCATCGGGAACGAGCCCGAGGCCAGCCGCCGCGCGCCGGGCTCCATCGCCGTGGCGCTGGCCGGGGCCGCGCAGGGCGTGCAGATTCTTCGGGTGCACGACGTTGCCGAAACGCGGCGGGCGCTGGCACTCTGGGAAGCGGTCACGCGAGGGCCGGCAGGGGACAAGGACGAGGACCAGGGATGACACGCAAGCTCTTCGGCACCGACGGGGTGCGCGGCATGGCCAACAGCTTTCCGATGACCGCCGAGATGGCGCTGATGATCGGCGCCGCCGCGGGGCGGCATTTCCGGCGCGAGCACAGCGGCGTGCACCGTGTGGTGATCGGCAAGGACACGCGGCTCTCGGGCTACATGTTCGAGAACGCGCTGACCGCGGGGCTGACCTCGACCGGGATGAACGTGCTGCTGCTGGGCCCGGTCCCGACGCCGGCAGTGGGACTGCTGACGCCCTCGATGCGGGCCGACCTCGGGATCATGATCTCGGCCAGCCACAACCCGGCCGACGACAACGGCATCAAGTTCTTCGGCCCCGACGGCTTCAAGCTGTCGGACGAGGTCGAGACCGAGATCGAGGCGCTGGTCGAGAGCGGCGTCACCCCGGCCGAGGCCGGCAGCATCGGCCGCGCGCGGCGGATCGACGACGGGCGTTTCCGCTACCAGGAACGGGTGAAGTCGACCTTTCCGCAAGGGATGCGGCTCGACGGAATGAAGATCGTGGTGGACTGCGCCAACGGCGCCGCCTACCGCACCGCGCCCGAGGTCCTGTGGGAGCTGGGCGCCGAGGTCATCCCCGTGGGCACCGATCCGGACGGGGTGAACATCAACGCCAACTGCGGCTCGACCAAGCCGCAGGCCGCCGCCGAGACGGTGGTGGCGCATGGTGCCGACGTGGGCATCTGCCTTGACGGCGACGCCGACCGGATCGTGCTGATCGACGAGACGGGCACGGTGGCCGACGGCGACCAGATCATGGCCCTGATGGCCGCCCGCTGGGCCGAGGAAGGCCGGCTGCGGGATGGGACGCTGGTGGCGACCGTGATGTCGAACCTCGGGCTCGAGCGGTTCCTGGACGCGCGCGGGCTGACGCTGCAGCGCACCAAGGTCGGCGACCGCTACGTCGTCGAGGCGATGCGCCGCGGCGGCTGGAACCTGGGCGGCGAACAGTCCGGCCACATCGTGATGACCGACTACGCGACCACGGGCGACGGGCTCATGGCGGGCCTGCAGTTCCTGGCCGAGATGGTGCGGACGGGGCAGCCCGCAAGCCGGCTCGCGCGGAACTTCACGCCCGTGCCGCAGCTGCTGAAGAACGTGCGCTTTGCCTCGGGCCAGGCGCCACTGGAGATGAAAGCGGTGCGCAGCGCGATCACCGACGCCGAGGCGACGCTGAGCGGCAAGGGCCGGCTGCTGATCCGAAAGTCCGGCACCGAGCCGCTGATCCGCGTGATGGCGGAATGCGAGGACGAGACTCTGCTGACCGAGGTCGTCGAGGGCATCGTGGCCGAGGTGAAGGCGGCGACCTGACGCCTGAGGCGGCCCGGCCGGGGAGGACGAGATGCGCCGTTTCCTGATCCTTCAGCTGCGCCCCGAGACCGAGGCCAGCGACGACGAATTCGCCGCCTTCCTGCGCAAGGGCGGGCTGGCGCCCGAGGACGTGCACCGCATCCGGCTTGATCGCGAGGCGCTGCCCGAGGGCCTGAACCCGCGCGACTATGCCGGCGTCATCGTCGGCGGCGGGCCGGGCTGCGTCTCGGACCCGCCGACGAAGAAATCGGCGGTGGAGGCGCGGATCGAGGCCGCCTGCCTGTCTCTCATGCCGGCGATCACGAAGGACGACGTGCCCTTCCTGGGCTGCTGCTACGGCATCGGGATCCTGGCGCATCACCTTGGCGCCGAGGTGAGCAAGGCGCGCTATGGCGAGCCTGTCGGCCACGTGCCCTGTGTCCGCACCGAGGCGGGGCGCGATGATCCGTTGCTGGCCGACCTGCCCGAGAGTTTCGACGCCTTCGTCGGCCACAAGGAAGCGGTGCAGGACCTGCCCGAGGGCGCGGCACCTGCTGCGCTCGGGCCCCTGCCCCTTCCAGATGATCCGGCACGGGCAGAACGTCTATGCGACGCAGTTCCACCCAGAGGCCGACGCAGCAGGCTTCGAGACGCGGATTCGCATCTACCGCCACCGTGGTTACTTCGAGCCTTCGGAAGCCGATGCCCTGATCGCCATGTGCCGCGCGGCCGAGGTCACGCAGCCCGAGCGCATCCTGCGGAATTTCGTCCGGCGCTACGGCTGAGGCGGCAAGATTTTCGTCCGAAAATTTTTGGGCCCAAGATGTCAGAGTGGCCAGATCAGCGGGATCAGCAGCGCCGATAGCACGCCGACGCTCAGGTTCAGCGGCACGCCGACCTTGAGGAAATCCGAGAACCGGTAGCCCCCGGGGCCGTAGACCAGCGTGTTGGTCTGGTAGCCGATGGGCGTTGCGAAGGAGCAGGAGGCGGCGACCATCACCGCCACCACGAGCGGGCGCGGATCGACGCCCACCGCGTCGGCGAGGCCGATGGCGACCGGCGTAACCACCACGGCGACGGCGTTGTTGCTGACCGTCTCGGTCAGCACCGAGGTCAGCAGGAACACCGACCAGATCAAGACCGGTGCTGGCATCACCTGCATCACCGGCGCCACTGCCGATACGATGAGGTCCACCGCGCCAGAATGGTCGAGCGCCGCGCCGATGGCCAGCATCGCGAAGATCAGGGCCAGCAGCTGGCCCTCGACAAAGGAAAAGGCCTCGTCCGCGTCGATGCACCGCGTGAGCAGCACCACCGCGACCGCCACGACCGCCAGGGCGAGGATTGGCGCCACGCCCAGCGCCGCGAGCGCCACGATCCCCAGCATCGCGCCGATGGCGACCGGGGCGTGCCCGCGCCGGAATGCCCGCGCCGAGGGATGCGAGACATCGACGAGCGCCATGTCGTCGGCAAGCCGTTTCACGTCCTCCGGCGCGCCCTCGAGCAGCAATGTGTCGCCCACGCGCACCACCAGCTCATCCAGCTTGCGGCCGATGTTCTGGTTCCGCCGATGCACCGCCAGCGGGTAGACGCCGTAGCGGCGCCGCAGACGCAGCGCGCCCAGGCTGCGGCCGACCATCTTGCAGCCCGGCGTGATGAGCACCTCGACCGTCGTGGTCTCCTTGGCCGAGATCTGGTCGACGCGCTTGAGTTCCTTGTTGCGCTGCAGGCTCAGCAGCTCGGTCATCTGGGTGCGCAGCACGACGCGGTCGCCGACCTCCAGCGTCACGCCCTCGAGGTTGCGCCGCAGCGATTCGTCGCCGCGGATGACATCGACCAGCCGGACGCCCTCGCGCTTGAAGAGCTGCACGCCCAGCACCTCGCGGCCCAGGAGGTTGGAATCCGGCGGGATCACCGCCTCGGTGAAGAATTTCATGCGACTGCGGTCCGAGAGCATCCCGGCCATGGAATGCCGCTCGGGCAGCAGGAACCGGCCCGCGAAGAAGAGGTAGAGCATCCCCCAGGCGACGATGACGATGCCCAGCGGCGTGACCTCGAAGATCGAAAAGGGTTCGAGCCCGCGCGAGCGGGCCACGCCGTCGACCAGCAGGTTCGTCGAAGTCCCGATGAGCGTGGTCGTGCCCCCGAGGATCGCCGCGTAGCTGAGCGGGATCAGCAGCTTGGAGGGCTGGATGCCCATGGTCTTGGCGATCTGCACGAAGACCGGCAGCATGAGCACGACAACCGGCGTGTTGTTCATGAAGGCCGAGGCCGCGATGACCACCACCATGATGACCGCGATGGCCCGGCGTGGCTGTTTCTGGACCTGCACCTGCGCGTAGCTCGCGAAGGTGTCGAGCGCGCCGGTGCGGACCAGCGCCCCCATGACGACGAAGAGCGCCGCGATGGTCCAGGGCGCGGGGTTGGACAGCACCTCGAGCGCCGCGTCGTAGGGCAGTACGCCCAGCACCAGCAGCACCGCGACCCCGCCGATGGCCACCACCTCGGTCGGGTAGGCCTCGCGCACGAAGAGCAGGAACATGCCCACCACCGTCGCGATGGTCGCATAGGCCTGCGCAGTCTGGCTCAATTCTATGAACAGCATGGAAAAGCGTGATGTCCCCGGCTCGGCCCGCCGCATACTGTCGGTCGGGCGGCATGGTGGCAAGCGCGACAGTTGCGCGCGTCTTTGTCCCGCGCGGCGCCGCTCAAGGACCGCACGTCGACAACCGCCCGCCCTGCCGGACCATGGTCACCGAGAGAGCCTTGCCGGTGCGGTCGTCGGTCTGCACGAGCACGCCGCAGAGCGTCGCCTCGCCGAGGGCGGGCTGAAAGCGGGTCTTGCCCATGCCGGTCACGAAGCGGCGCATCGGCTCGGTCTTTTCCATGCCGATGACGGAATCGTAGTCGCCGCACATGCCGGCGTCGGTCAGGTAGGCGGTGCCGCCGGGCAGGAGCTGCGCGTCGCCGGTGGGCACATGGGTATGCGTGCCGGCCACAAGGCTCGCCCGGCCGTCGCAGAAATGGCCCATGGCCATCTTCTCGGAGGTGGCCTCGCAGTGCATGTCCACCATGATGGCCTGCGCCTGGCCGCCCAGCGGATGGCGCCTGAGCGCCGCGTCCATGGCGGAGAAGGGATCGTCAAAGGCCCGTTTCATGAAGACCTGCCCGAGAACCTGCGCGACCAGCACCTTGCGGCCGCGCCGGTCGGAAAAGAGCGCGGCCCCGCGGCCGGGCGCCTGCTTGGCATAGTTCAGCGGGCGGATCACGCGTGGCTCTGTCTCGATGAACTGGAGCATGTCCTTCTGGTCGAAGGCGTGGTCGCCGAGCGTGACGACGTCGGCGCCCGAGTCGAGCAGGAGCTTGGCGTGCGCGGCGGTCAGGCCGGCCCCGTTCGATGCGTTCTCGCCGTTCACCACGACGAAATCGAGGGACCAGTCTTCGCGCAGGCGGGGAAGCGTTTCGGCGATGGCGGTGCGCCCGGCACGGCCCATCACATCTCCGAGAAAGAGCAGTTTCATGGCTCAAGGGTTAAGCCCCGCGGATCGGAAAGCAAAGAGCGGATTTGCTGGCCGATGGCCGATGCAGGGCGTGCCGAAAATTTTCGACGAAAATTTTGGTGCCAAGATTTTTCGTACGAGAAATCTTGGCAAGCTGGTCTTTAACTGTGGCCTGTGGCCCATGGCCACCCGCCATCCGTCTCGTCGCCGGGGCGTGACAGGCCACGGCGGGCCCGCGCCGCCGCCATCGGCCAAAGATACGACGCGAGACGCGCGCCGCACCGGGCTCAGATCTGCTTTTCGGGCATCTGGACGACCAGCCCGTCCAGCGCATCGCTCACCTTGAGCTGACAGGTCAGCCGCGAGCGTTCGGGGTCGGGCTCGAAGGCGAAGTCGAGCATGTCCTCTTCCATGTCGTCACGCTCGGGGAGCTTGCCGATCCAGTCGGGATGGACGTAGACGTGGCAGGTGGAACAGGCACAGGCGCCGCCGCAATCGGCCTCGATCCCGGGGATGTTGTTGTCGCGCGCGCCCTCCATCACGGTCAGCCCGTTGGGTACGTCGACAGTGTGCTCGGTGCCGTTGTGCTCGATGTAGGTGATCTTTGCCATGGCCGTGATCGTCTCCGTCGTCTCGCCTTTCAACCTACCTAGTCGCAGCCCGCCACGGACGCCAGCCCCCTTGGCTGAGCGCCCTGAATGTTCTACTTGTGTTCCATGCCGACCGATGCTTCCTTCCCCGCCCCCCGCAGCTGGCCGCGCCCGCCGTCCTGCCTGCCCGCCGACCGGCTGCAGGAACCGCCCGAGGGCGCGCGCGTCACCGTGGCGGGGCTGGTGATCCTGCGCCAGCGGCCCGGCACCGCCCGCGGCGTGATCTTCATCACGATCGAGGACGAGACAGGGGTCGTCAACGTGATCGTCTGGCGCAAGCTCTACGAGCGGTTCCGCCGCGCGGTGATCGCGGGGCGCATGCTCCGCGTCACCGGGCGGGTGCAACGCGACAGCGGCGTCACGCACGTCATCTCGGAGCAGATCGAGGACATCTCGCCCATGCTCGACCGCCTGCTGACCGAGGCTTCCACGCCCGGCTGAAAGCCGCTAGTCTGCGCCGCAACGGCCCGAAGCATCGCAGAACAGAGGCGCCCGAGCAGACCGAGATGCGTTTTCCCATCGCCCTCCTCGCGGCGGCCTCCGTGCTGGCCGCCTGTTCCCCGTCCGCGCCCGGCCCCGAGGCCACCGCGACCGGCCCCGTGGGCCCGGCCCCGGTCCCCGAGGTCCGCGCCGACGGCACCTGCTGGGCGCGCGAGGTGACGCCGGCGGTCTACGAGCAGGTCATGGGCGAAGTGCAGGTCGTGCAGGCCGAGATCGCCGAGGACGGCACCGTGATCCGCCCGCCGATCTATCGCCGCGCCCCGGTGCCCCGGGTGGTCGAGCCGCGCGACGAGCTGACCTTCCGGGCCCCCTGTCCCGACACCGTGACGCCCGAGTTCATCGCCTCGCTCCAGCGGGCGCTGGCGGCGCGGGGGTATTTCCGCGGCGATGTCACAGGCCGGATCGACGCGCCCACGACCGCCGCGATCCGCCGCTACCAGGCCGAGCGCGGGCTGCGCAGCGGACAGCTTTCGCTCGAGACGGCGCGGGCGCTCGGGATCGCGGCGGTCGATCTGTCGGAACTCGAGAGCTGAGCCCGCGATTGCCGCGCCACGCCGCTTGCCGCTAGGCTCGGGACAGGCGCTGGCGGAGGGCACGGCATGCAGAGCGAGTTGGGACGGATCGGGCTTCTGGGCGGCACCGGGATGCTGGGCAGCGCCATCGCGACCGGGCTGATCGAGAGCGGCTTCGCGGCGCCCGGCGACCTCGCGATCTGTTCGCGCAGCGGCCGGGCGGAGGCCCTCGCATGCTATCCCGGGCTTCGGATCATGACGGAAACCGCCCGCTTCTGCGACAGCTGCGACACCGTGCTGTTGTGCCTGCCGCCCGCCGCGACCGCCGGCCTGCGCCTGCCGCTGGAGAACCGCCTGGTGCTGTCGGTCATGGCGGGAGTAACGCTTGACGGGCTCAGCCGGATCAGCGGCAGCGCGCGGCTGGTGCGGGCCATGTCCAGCCCCGCGGCCGCGCGGCGGTTGGCCTACACGCCCTGGGTCGCATCCCCGGGCACCACCGAGGCCGACCGGCGCGGCACCGCGCAGCTCTTTTCCGCCATCGGCGCCACGGACCGGCTGGAGGACGAGGGGCTGCTCGATCATTTCACGGCGATGACGGGCCCGGTGCCCGGCTTTGTCGCCTTCTTCGCCGATGCCATGATCCGCCACGCTGAAGCGCAGGGCGTGCCGCCGCAGGTGGCCGACCGGGCGATCCGGCAGCTCTTTTTCGCCGCCGGCCAGATGATGGCCGAGGACGCAACGCCGCCGGGCGGGCATGTCACGCAGATGATCGACTACGCCGGGACCACGGCGGCCGGCTTGCAGGCCATGCAGGACGGACCGATCCGCGAGGCCGTCTCCGAGGGGCTGGCCGCGGCGGCGGCACGGGCGCGCGGGATCGCCTGACAAGGAAAGCCCGCGCGCAACGAAAAAGGGCGCCCCGCCGGGGCGCCCTTTCGTCTGTCTCAGTCGCGGCCGACGGGTCAGCCGTCCTCTTCGAGGCTCAGCGCGACGAAGCGCGGATCGCCACCGCGGCGGATCAGCAGCAGGATCGACTTGCGGCCCGCGTCGCGCGCCTCGGCGATGCGGTCCTCGAGATCGCCCAGGCTGAGCACCTGGCTCTGGCCCGCCTCGGTGATCACGTCACCCGTGCGCAGGCCCTTCTCGTAGGCCTCTGAGGTCTGGTCGACGTCCATCACCGCGAGGCCCTTGGCGCTTTCCGACAGCTGCAGTTCCTCGCGCAGCTCTGTCGTCAGCGGCGAGAGCGTCAGGCCGAGCAGGTCCATGCTCGACGGCTCGTCCGGCGTGCCGGGCTGGGCCGCGGGGAAGGTCTGCTCGGCTTCGTCCTCGCGGCGGCCGAGAGTGACGCGCAGCGTCTCGGTCTCGCCGTCGCGGTTCACGACCACGCGGACGGTCTTGCCGACCTCGGTGTTGCCGACGATGCGGACGAGCTGACGGGTGTCCTCGACCTCCTGGCCGTCGAAGGAGACGATCACGTCGCCCGCTTCCATGCCGGCGTCGCGGGCCGGGCCGTCCGGCACGTCCGAGACGAGGGCACCGGCGGTATCGGCGAGGCCAAGCGCCTCGGCCAGTTCGTCGGTCACGTCCTGGATGCGCACGCCCAGCCAGCCGCGGCGGGTCTCGCCGAACTGTTGCAGCTGGTCGACCACGCGGGTCACGACGTTCGAGGCCATCGAGAAGCCGATGCCGATCGAGCCGCCGTTGGGCGAGAGAATCGCGGTGTTCACGCCGATGACGTCGCCATCCATGTTGAAGAGCGGACCGCCCGAGTTGCCGCGGTTGATGGCCGCGTCGGTCTGGATGTAGTCGTCATAGGTGCCCGAGAGCGCCCGGTTGCGCGCCGAGACGATGCCGGCGGAGACCGAGAAGCCCTGGCCCAGCGGGTTGCCCATGGCCATGACCCAGTCGCCCACCTCGGCGGCATCGCTGTCGCCGAATTCGACGAAGGGAAGCGCCTCTTCGGCATCGATCTTGAGCAGCGCGATGTCGGTGTTGGGGTCGGTGCCCACCACCTCGGCCGGCAACTCGTCGCCCGAGAAGAACTCGATGGTCACCTCGTCGGCGCCGTCGATGACGTGGTTGTTGGTGACGATGTAACCGTCTTCGGAGATCACGAAGCCGGAGCCGAGCGCCGAGGACCGGCGGGGCCGCTGCTGACCGGGACCCTGGCGGTCCTGGAATTCGCGGAAGAAGTCCTCGAAGGGCGACCCCTCGGGAACGATGCCCTGCGGGCCGCTACGACCGGCGACCGTCGTGGACGTGGTGATGTTGACGACGGACGGGCTGACCTTTTCCGCCAGATCCGAGAAACTGCTCGGCGCGTTCTGCGCACTGGCCATCAGCGCCTGGCTGACGATCAGGAACATGGACAGGGTCGCGAGCCAGAACAGCCGAACTGGCTGCACCCGCTCCCCCGTGGTTGCAAGTGCTTGAGATTTCACCTGGAACTCCTTTTTGTCGCTGGACGGGTGCTGTCAGGTTGCCTCGCAGCCGCCCTGCCTCCTCGTGGATGAGGCTAACATAGGTGCTCTGAGGCCACACCAAAGAAAAGGTTTCAGACCCTCAACGGCATGTGATTGCCAGGTGATGCGGAGGTTACGCGCAAATCCCTTGCAAGGGGATTTGCCGTTGCCCTTGGCCGGGAGATAGCCGCGATCCCCGTGGGCCGGGAGATCCGTGGCTGAGCAGTGCGGCGGGCACGACGCCGCGCCGGTGTCTCGGGCAGTTGCCAGGGAATCGCCAGCATGCGCGTCCCGGGCACCGGCAAGTCTCGGGGAAAGGTCTTTACCCAGGCCCGGCCCGCGGACGGGCCGGTGTCGGGTCAGCCGCGTTCGGCCCGTGCCTTCCGCCGGGACCGGCGAAGAGCCCCCAGCGCGCCGAGACCGGCCAGCGCCAACGGGAAGCTGGCGGGAAGCGGAACGGCGGCGATGGACACGTTGACCGAAATCGAGTCGAAGGTGCTCCCACTGCCCCAGCTCGCGACATCCGAGAAAATCCCCGCGTTCAGACCCAGCGACGCCAGTGTCGCGCCGGCGAAGGTTACGCTGCCGTCGATCTGGCTGCCGTTGGCGTAGGCCTCGGGGACATAGACGTACCCGTATCCGGCCATCGTGTCCGAATGGTCGTGGAAGCCGAAATTGTCACCGGCGATGGCGGAGGCGTCCGTCGTGCTCGAAGTCGTCGTGTCGATGAGGCCGGACGAGGCGAAGGTCATTTCGCCTAGGTAACCGTAGTAATTTCCGCTTTCGGCAGAATCGAAGGAGTAGAAGTGCAGCGGATCGCCGGAAATTTCACCCCGCGTCTGGCTCCAGGTGAAGTCGTGCGCCAGTGCCGAGAGGTCGAGGGAGCCGGAATAGGTGGCAACCACGTCGGATCCGGTCTGAGTGATGTCGATGACGACCGATGCGTCAGCATCTCCGGCGGTCAAACTAAGTGTCGCGATCACGCCAACCAAAACTGCGACCCGCATGGCAATAATACTCCAAAAACAATATCCGCACTGAAACGATATGACGGCCCTCCCCACCGGGCAAGGGATTCCTCGCTCTGGCGGGCCCGCGCGGCGCGGTTGCCCGAAAAACGGTCACAAAAATGCCTAGTTTCGGAAGATCCAGAGCAGGATCAGGCCGGAGGCGAGAGTCGCGAGCCCCAGGGTGCGCCGGGTTTCGAGTGGCATGGCGCGCAGCGCCTCCAACATGCGCTCCACAAGCGAAGGGGCCAGTGCGTACACCAGCCCCTCGATGACGAGGACCATGGCGATCCCCGTTCCTATGTCCGTTCCGCTCATTCCGTCGCTGAGTCGGTCGCGGCGTCTTCAGCCTCCGGCGCGGCATCGGACGTGTCGTCCTGCTGCGTCTCGTCCTGCGTGGACGACGGCGCCGGGGCGGCCTCGGACCCGCTGTCGGATCCATCCGTGGCGGAGGAGGCCTCGGAACCATCGGTCCCGGTCTCGTCCGAACCGCCGGTGGTGTCGCTGCCGATCGCGTCGGGCTGTTCGCCCACGGCCACCGGCATGCCCTGCGGCGCCTCGTTCCGGAAGTAGGCGAAGAACTCGCTGTCGGGCGTCATGACCAGCCGCGAGTTGCCACCCTGAAGCGCGCGCTCGTAGGCCTGCAGCGAGCGATAGAAGGCGAAGAACTCCGGGTCCGAACCGAAGGCCTCGGCAAAGATCGCGTTCCGCTCGGCGTCCGCTTCACCGCGGATCACGTCGGCATCGCGGTTCGCCTCGGATTCGGTTTCGACGACGGTCCGGTCCGCGAGTGCGCGGACGCGCTGCGCCGCCTCGTTACCGCGTGCGATCTCGTCGGCGGCTTCCCGTTCACGCTCGGCGCGCATCCGGGCGAAGGTCGCCTCGAGGTTCTGCGACGGCAGGTTGGTCTGCTTGAGACGCACGTCGACCACGTCGATGCCGAGCGAGAGCGCCTGGCTGCGGGCCTGATCGCGGATCCGCAGCATCAGGTCGCGCCGATCCTCGGACAGGATGCGGTCCGAGGTCACCTGGTCGGCACCAAGCACCTCGCGGATCTGCGCGTTGAGGATGCCCGAGAGGCGATCCTCGGCGGTGCGCACGCCGCCCACGCCGACGGCCTGGCGGAACTGCACCACGTCGGCGATGCGATAGCGCGCGAAGGCGTCGACCACGAGGCGGCGGTCGTCCGAGGGCGTCACCTCGATGGTCTCGGTGTCGAGCGACAGGATGCGGTCGTCGTAGCGCACCACGTCCTGGATCACCGGCACCTTGAAGGCCAGCCCCGGCTCTTCCTTGACCGAACGGATCTGGCCGAACTGCAGGACCAGCGCCTTTTCACGCTCGTCCACCACGAAGATCGAGGAGAGCAGCGCCACCAGCGCGATCACCACGATGGGCAGGATGAAAGTCGTCTTGCGCATGGATCAGTTCCCCCCCGACGTCTGGTTGCTGTCGGTCGTGCGGGTGCGGGTCAGCTCGTTCAGCGGCAGGTACGGCACCACTCCGCCCGAACCGCCCTGGCCGGTCAGGCCCTCGTCGAGGATGGTCTTGTCGACGTCGCCCAGCACGCGCTCCATCGTCTCGAGATAGAGACGGCGGCGGGTCACCTCGGGCGCCTTGGCGTATTCCTCGAGCACGGCGGAGAAGCGGCTGGCCTCACCGACCGCCTCGTTGACGACCCGTGCGCGGTAGCCTTCGGCCACCTCGCGGATCTGGGCCGCCTCGCCTCGGGCCTCGGCCACCACGCGGTTTGCGTAGGCGTCGGCCTGGCGTTCGAGCCGGTCGCGCTCCTGTTCGGCCGCCTGCACCTGGCGGAAGGCGTCGATCACCTCGCGCGGCGGGTCGGCGGTGTCGAGGTTGATCCGGACGATGTTGATGCCGGATTCGTACTCGTTCAGCGTCGACTGGATCTGCTCGCGCGCGGTGTCGGCGATGAGCCCGCGGTCACGGTTGAGGATCGGGGCCAGGTTCGAGGCCGCGATGATCTCGCGCATGACCGCCTCGGAGACCGCCTGCACGGTCAGCTGCGGGTCGCGGATATTGAACAGCAGCCTGGCCGGATCGTTGATGTTCCAGACCACCTGGAAGTCGATGTCGACGATGTTCGCGTCGGTGGTCAGCATCAGGCCGTCGTTGCTGCCACGCCCGGCGCCGATGGTCTCGGTCCGCTCGGAGGTGACGTTCACCACCTCGGCGGTCACGAAGGGCCAGGGCGCGAAGTTCAGGCCCGGCTGTCCGGTGGAACTGTAGTCACCGAGGAAAAGCTCGACCGACTGCTCTTCGGGCCGGACCGTGTAGAAGCTCATGAAGGCCCAGAGGCCCAGTGCCACGAGGCCGCCGAGCACGAGCGTGCCCTTGCCGACCGGGCCGCCGTCGCCGCCACCGCCCGAGGGACGGTTGCCGCCGTTGCCGCCGCGACCGCCCATGAGGACGCGCAGCCGCTCCTGGCCCTTTTTCATCAGCTCGTCGATTTCGGGGATCTGCGGGTCCTCCGGCCGGCGTCCGCCGCCGCGGTTTCCACCGCCGTTGCCGTTGTTGCCACCGCCTCCGTTGCCGGAGGGCGGCCGTCCGCCACCCTGGTTGCCACCGCCGCCCCAGGGGCCGCCGCTGTTGCCTGCCATGAAGTGTCTTCCCCTCTCTAAAACTTGTCCGTGTCCCGGGACACAAACTGTGCATTACCGGACGGTTTTCAACCAGTCCGCACGGGCTTGCGCATGGTCACGATTTCTTCGGACATGGTCGGGTGCACCGCACAGGTGCGGTCGAAATCCTCTTTGGTCGCGCCCATCTTTACGGCAATGCCGGCCAGCTGGATCATCTCGCCGGCATTGGGCGCCACGATGTGGCAGCCCAGCACGCGCCGCGTCTCCTGGCTGACGATGAGCTTCATCATCACCCGGTCCTGGCGCCCGGCAAAGGCCGTCTGCATGGGCCGGAACGAGGTGCAGTAGACCTCGATCGCCTCCTGCTCCGCCGCGGCCTCCTCGGAGAGGCCCACCGTGCCGAACTCGGGCTGCGTGAAGATCGCCGAGGGGATCAGGTCGTGATCCACCGGCGTCGGGTTGCCCTTGAAGACCGTCTCGACGAAGGCCATGCCCTCGCGGATCGCCACGGGCGTGAGGTTCACGCGGTCGGTCACGTCGCCGATGGCGTAGACCGAGGGCGCGCTGCTCTGCGAATACTTGTCGACGACGACCTCGCCCTTGCGGCCCAGGCGCACGCCGGCCTCCTCGAGGCCCATGCCGCCGGTGTTGGGAGCACGGCCGGTCGCGAACATCACCATGTCGAACACGCGGCTATTGCCGTTCGAGCCCTTGACCCAGATCGGGCCGTCGCGGTCGCCGCCGCCGTTGCGCAGCGCCTCGAGCTGGTGCGTCGTCGCGCCCATCGAGATGTCGCTCTCGCGGTGACCGGTGAGGTCCTCCTCCTCGGCGCAGCGCATCTCGACAATATCGGTGCCGGTGTGCAGGTCGATGCCGCGGCTCTGCATCGCCTCGGAGATCAGGCCGCGCGCCTCCTCGTCGAAGCCGCGCAGCACCTGCGCCCCGCGGTAATACTGCGTCACCTCGACGCCCAGCCCGTTCAGGATGCAGGCGAACTCGCAGGCGATGTAGCCGCCGCCGACGATCAGGATCGAGCGCGGCAGTTTCTCGAGGTGGAAGATGTCGTCCGAGACGATCCCGAGGTCCGCATTGGGCAGGTCGGGCCGCAGCGGATGGCCGCCGGCGGCCACGAGGATGTGTTTCGCCGTGATCGTCTCGCCGGTCGAAAGCTCGACGGTATGGGCGTCCTTGAGCACCGCGCGGGCATCGTAGGAGGTCACGCCCGCGTTCTTGAGCAGCGAGCGATACACGCCCTCGAGCCGGTCGAGCTCGGTGTTCATGCGGGCGCGGAAGTTCTCCCAGTCGAAGGGGCCGTGCTGCAGGCTCCAGCCGTAGTTCGACGCATCCTCGACCACCTCGGCGTATTCGCTCGCGAAGACCATGAGCTTCTTGGGCACGCAGCCCCGGATCACGCAGGTTCCGCCGTAGCGGTCGGCCTCGGCAAGGCCCACCTTCGCCTCCGCGTCCATGGCCGCCACGCGGGCGGCGCGCACGCCGCCGGACCCGCCGCCGATGACGAAGAGATCGTAGTCGAATTCGCTCATGAGCCATACTCCGTCCGTTTGCGGGACCGGTATTTCACGGCCCGCCGGGAATGGCCAGTGCGGCGGCCGGCCTCAGTCGCCGAGGTCGCGAAAGAGATTGTCGTCCTCCGCGAAGTCGAGGCGCCCCTCGCTGACCGTGCCGGCGTTGATGTCGCGCACCTCGACGCGGCCATCGCCGTAGCCCACGACGACCTGGTCGCAGATGTCGATGAAGAGCCCGTTCTCGACCACGCCGGGGATCTGGTTCAGCACCATAGCGAGCTGGCGCGCGTTGCCGATCCGGCTGAGGTGCAGGTCCAGGATGTGGTTCCCCTCGTCGGTGACATAGGGGGTGTCACCGTTCATGCGCAGCGTCGTCTGGCGGCCCATGACATCCATCGAGACCAGCGCCTCCTCGATCAGCGCCTGGGAGGCCGTGCGGCCGAAGGGAATGACCTCGACCGGCAGCGGGAAGGCGCCCAGCGTCTCGACCTCCTTGGCGGCGTCGGCGATGACGATCATGCGGTCGCTGGCCGTGGCCACGATCTTTTCCTGCAGCAGCGCGCCGCCGCCGCCCTTGATCAGGTTCAGCTCGGCGTCGAACTCGTCCGCGCCGTCGATGGTCACGTCCAGCCAGCGCGCCTCGTCCAGCGTCACGACCTCGATGCCCACGTCGCGGGCCAGCTCGGCCGTGCGGGTCGAGGTCGGCACGCCGCGGAAGGTCAGCCCCTCCTCGCGCACCCGTTCGCCCAGGCAGCGCACCAGCCAGGCAGCGGTGGAGCCGGTCCCCAGACCGACGCGCATGCCGTTCTCGACGAAGTCCGCGGCGCGTTTGGCGGCCACGAACTTGGCCTTGTCGATGGGCGAAAGCTCTCCGGTCACGGGGCATCTCCTGCGGGTCATGGCGAATTGGCCCGGTGTATAGGCGATGGCGCCCCCTGACGCGAGCGATTTTCGGACGCACCCGGTCGCTAGTGCACCCGCGCCGTGCCCGGCAACAGGCGCAGCCCCCGGGCGCGCCAGCGCCCCGGGCGCAGGAGCCGCCG
This sequence comes from Salipiger mucosus DSM 16094, assembly GCF_000442255.1. Taxonomy (GTDB): domain Bacteria; phylum Pseudomonadota; class Alphaproteobacteria; order Rhodobacterales; family Rhodobacteraceae; genus Salipiger; species Salipiger mucosus. Next base: position 254,233 of record NZ_KE557279.1, read on the forward strand.
TGCGGGCGGCCAGAGCACCGACCTGCGACGGACAAGGCCGGGCAACAGCCCCTCGATCTCGGCCCGCGCGGCCGGCGGCAGCGCGCGCAGCGCCTGCGGTCCGGGCAGCATGCTCTCGACGGCGGCGCCCTGCGCGAAGAGCACCTCGTGCCGCTCGCAGAGCAGGTGCCAGTATTCGACCGCGTGGCAGCGCCGAAGGGCGATGCCCGGCTGCCCGGCCAGCGCCTTTGCCGCGACAAGCCGCTCGGTGCCGTTGAGGCGCACCATCACCCTGTGCTGCGGCGAGAGGCGGAGAGACGCCGCGTTGCCGAGGCTTCCGGCCGCCAGCTCGACCGGCGCGGCACGGCCATGCCCCTGCACGACCTGGCGGCCGATCCAGACGATCGGCACGGCGCCGTTGTCGACGCTCGTGATCCGGTCGCCGGGGCGCAGCGTCTCGACCGGGCGGGGGCCGCGCGGTGTCTCGATCAGGGTGCCACGTGCGAAGCACACGGCCAGCTCCGCGTAGGGCACCGTTGGATCGTCGCTCGACGGCGCGGCATTGACGAAACCGTAGGTCGTCTCCGGGCTGAGGCGCGCACTGGTCGCGATGCCCTGCACGTCGCCTTCGAACTCCAGCACGTAGACGGTGATCTGCTCGGCCGGGTCGCTGCTGCCCTGCGGTCGCAGGACGTAGCTGTATTCCGCCTCGACCTCCGTGCCGGCGCCCCAGTTCATTCCGTTGAAGGTGACCGGCTGTGCAAGCTCCTGGTTGCCATCGCCGTCGTGGAGTTGGGACTCGTCGTCGGACAGCACGAGCGTGGCGTAGTCTGCCCCCTCGACCAGCCGCAGCGTCGTGTTTCCGTAGACGTCGGAGTTGCGGGACGCATTGCTCGAAAAAGGATCGGGCCCCGATAGCACGAGCTGGTCGATGCCCAGGGCGCTGAAACTGTAGGTCGGCATGTCGAAGGGTCCTGGCGCGCGCGGGACCGCCGGGGATTCGGCCGTCCGGCGCGAGGATGGCCAGCGGCGGTACATATCCGGTTAATCCCCGCCCCGCGCGGTGCCGGAGCAGCGGTTTCCCCGCAGCAGGCGTCGTTTTCCGGCATGGCGCGCCCCGCCCGGGCATCCTAGGGTCGCGGCAACGACACGCAAACCGGAGCGGTCCCGCGATGTTTCTCTCGGTCTTCGACATGTTCAAGGTGGGCGTCGGCCCCTCGTCCTCGCACACCATGGGGCCGATGGTGGCGGCGGCGCGGTTCCTCGACCGGCTCCGCGCCGCCCCCTTCCACGCGCACGGGCTGCGCGCCTCGCTGCATGGCTCGTTGGCCTTCACCGGCGTGGGACATGCCACCGACCGCGCCACGATCCTCGGCCTCGCGGGCTTCACGCCCGAGGACTACGACCAGGACCGGGCCGACGCGGCGATGGCCGAGATCGCCGAGACGCGCCGCGTGGCGCCCGAGGGGCTGGGCACGCTGGTCTTCGACCCGAAGACCGACCTGCGCTTCGACTACGAGCACGCCCTGCCCGGCCATGCCAACGGCATGCGCCTCATGGCGACCGACCGGCAGGGGGACGTGATCCTGAGCGAGGTTTACTATTCGGTCGGCGGCGGCTTCGTGCTGACCGAGGCCGAGCTGGAGTCTGGCAAGGACACCGACCACGGGCCGGCGGTGCCCTACCCTTTCCACAACGCCGCGCAGATGCTCGAGATGGCGCAGAGCTCGGGGCTCAGCATCGCGGCGATGAAGCGCCGCAACGAGCTGGCGCGCAAGCCGGTGGCCGAGCTCGACGGCGGGCTGAAGCGTATCTGGCAGGTCATGTCGGACTGCATCGACCGCGGGCTCGAGGCCGACGGTCGCCTGCCCGGCGGGCTGAACGTGCCGCGCCGCGCCCGCGCGATCCACGAGGCGCTGCTGGCCGAGCAGGGCCGGAACCTCACCGCGCCGCATGTCATCAACGACTGGATGAGCACCTTTGCCATGGCCGTGAACGAGGAGAACGCCGCCATGGGCCAGGTCGTGACCGCGCCCACAAACGGCGCGGCGGGCGTGGTGCCCGCGGTGATCCGCTACTGGCTCGACTTCGTGCCCGGTGCCACCCGCACGCGCGTGCCCGAGTTCCTTCTGACGGCGGCGGCGATCGGCGGGCTGGTGAAGTACAACGCCTCGATCTCGGGCGCCGAGGCGGGCTGCCAGGCCGAGGTGGGCAGCGCCAGCGCCATGGCGGCGGCCGGCCTCTGCGCGGTGATGGGCGGCAGCCCGGAGCAGATCGAGAACGCCGCCGAGATCGCGCTTGAGCATCACCTCGGCATGACCTGCGACCCGGTGAAGGGCCTCGTGCAGGTGCCTTGCATCGAGCGCAACGGGCTGGGCGCGGTCAAGGCGGTCTCGGCGGCCTCGCTGGCGCTGCGCGGGGACGGCTCGCACCTCGTGCCGCTGGATGCCTGCATCGAGACCATGCGCCAGACCGGCCGCGACATGAGCGAGAAATACAAGGAAACCTCGCTGGGCGGGCTGGCGGTGAACGTGCCGAACTGCTGAGCAATCCAGAGCGCCTGGACTTGGAGTCCCCGGCCCCTCGAAGACGGTGACCCGGCAACCGCCAACCACCGCCTTGCTCGACGGCCAAGGGCATTCTATGTCGCACCCGGACGGACACATCTGCCCGGGAGGCGACGAGATCATGCAGACGCCCTACTACCTTATCGACAAGAGCCGCCTGCTGCCGAACCTCGAGAAGATCGCCTGGCTGCGCGAGCAGTCCGGCGCCAAGGCCCTGCTGGCGCTCAAGTGCTTCGCCACCTGGTCCGTCTTCGACATGATGAGCGAATACATGGACGGCACGACCTCCTCGTCGCTCTTCGAGGTCAAGCTCGGGCGCGAGAAGTTCCCCGGCGAGACCCATGCCTATTCCGTCGCCTGGGCGCCGGAGGAGATCGACGAGGTGCTGGCGAGCTCGGACAAGGTGATCTTCAACACCGCCAACCAGCTGCGCCGCTTCGAGGAGGTCAGCCGCGGCCACACCCGCGGGCTGCGGGTGAACCCCGGCGTCTCGACCTCGGACTTCGACCTTGCCGACCCCTCGCGCCCCTTCTCGCGGCTGGGCGAACATGCCCCCGAGGACATCGAGCCGGTGGCCGACCTGATCTCGGGCTTCATGTTCCACAACAACTGCGAGAACGCCGATTTCGAGCGCTTCGACGCCATGCTCGGCATGATCGAGCAGCGCTTCGGTCACCTCATCCGCCGCATGGACTGGATCAGCCTCGGCGGCGGCATCCACTTCACCGGCGAGGGCTACCCGCTCGACAAGCTGGCCGAGCGCCTGAAACGCTTTGCCGGCCAGAACGAGGTGCAGGTCTACCTCGAGCCCGGCGAGGCGGCGATCACCAACTCGACGACGCTCGAGGTCAGCGTGCTGGACACCATGTTCAACGGCAAGAACCTCGCCATCGTCGACAGCTCGATCGAGGCGCACATGCTCGACCTGCTGATCTACCGCGAGAGCGCGACCATGCAGGAAAGCGGCGAGCAGGAGTGGATGATCTGCGGCAAGTCCTGCCTGGCCGGGGACATCTTCGGCGAGTTCCGCTTCCCCGAGGCGCTCAAGCCCGGCGACCGTCTGAGCATCGACGACGCGGCCGGTTACACGATGGTCAAGAAGAACTGGTTCAACGGCGTGCAGATGCCGTCCATCGCCGTGCGCGAGCTTGACGGAACGGAACGGCTCGTGCGCAGCTTCACCTACGAGGATTTCGCGGCAGCCCTGTCGTGATCGCATCCGCCCCCGCGAGGGGCGTCATACAATCAGCAAGGAGGGTCCTGCCTTGAAGAAGAACGTGCTCATCATCGGTGCAGGCGGCGTGGCGCAGGTCGTCGCGCACAAGTGCGCGCAGAACAACGACGTGCTGGGCGACCTGCACATCGCCAGCCGCACGAAATCGAAATGCGTCGCCATCATCGAGAGCGTCCAGGCCAAGAACGCGATGAAGCAGGAGGGCGTCTTCGAGGCGCACCAGGTCGACGCCACGCAGTCCGACCAGGTGGCCGCGCTGATCCGGGAAACCGGCGCGGAGATCGTCATCAATGTGGGCACCGCCTTCGTGAACATGCACGTGCTGGACGGCTGCATCGAGACCGGCGCCGCCTACATCGACACGGCGATCCACGAGGAGCCGGACAAGATCTGCGAGACGCCGCCGTGGTACGCCAACTACGAGTGGAAGAAGCGCGACCTCTGCGCCGAGAAGGGCGTGACCGCGATCCTCGGCGCGGGCTTCGATCCGGGCGTGGTCAACGCCTTCGCGCGCTTCGCCGTCGACCGGCTGGACGAGGTCAAGAGCATCGACATCGTCGACATCAACGCGGGCAGCCACGGCAAGTATTTCGCGACCAACTTCGACCCCGAGATCAATTTCCGCGAATTCACCGGCGTGGTCTACTACTGGGAAGACCAGCAGTGGAAGGAAACGACCATGTTCGCCTCCGGCCACGAATGGGACCTGCCGGTCGTGGGCAAGCAGATGGCCTACCAGTCGGGCCACGACGAGGTGCACTCGCTGGCGACCAACTACCCGCAGGCCGACGTGCGCTTCTGGATGGGCTTCGGCGAGCACTACATCAACGTCTTCACCGTGCTGAAGAACATCGGCCTGCTTTCCGAGCACCCGGTGACCACCGCCGAGGGCCAGGAGGTCGTGCCGCTCAAGGTGGTCAAGGCCTGCCTGCCCGATCCCGCCTCGCTGGCGCCGGAATACACCGGCAAGACCTGCATCGGCGACCTTGTGAAGGGCACGAAGGACGGCGCGGAGGCCGAGATCTTCGTCTACAACGTGGCCGACCACAAGGACGCCTACGAGGAAGTGGGCTCGCAGGGCATCTCCTACACCGCCGGGGTTCCGCCGGTGGCGGCGGCCATGCTGATCGCGGACGGCACCTGGGACGCGGGCACCATGAAGAACGTCGAGGAGCTGGACCCCAAGCCCTTCTTCACCATCCTCGACCGGATCGGCCTGCCGACGCGGATCAGGGATGCCGAGGGCGACCGGCCGTGGAACGCGTGAGCGCCTGATCACCCGAACGCGAAACGGCGGGCCGAGGCCCGCCGTTTTTCATTCGTGAAGCGTGATGGAGCGCGGCGGGCCTCAGCCCAGCCCGCCCATGTGGAACGCCTTGGTCTCGAGGTATTCCTCGATCCCCTCGCGGGCGCCCTCTCGGCCGAGGCCCGACTGCTTGACCCCGCCGAAGGGCGCCTCGGCATGCGAGACGGCGCCGGTGTTCAGCCCGACCAGCCCGCATTCCAGCGCCTCGCCGAAGCGGAAGGCACGGGCCATGTCGGTGGTGTAGAAATAGGCCGCAAGGCCGTAGGGCGTGCCGTTGGCCAGGGCCAGCGCCTCGTCCTCGGTCTCGAAGCGGAAGATCGGCGCCACCGGGCCGAAGGTCTCCTCGCTCGCAAGGCGCATCCCGGTCGTGGCACCGGTCAGCACCATCGGATCGGCATAGCCCTCGGGCAGCTCGCGCGCGGCGGTGGCGCGCGTGGCACCCTGCGCCAGCGCATCCGCGACATGGGCCGTGATCTTGTCGATGGCGGGCGCGTTGATCATCGGGCCGATCTCCGTGCCCTCGGCCAGCCCGTCGCCCACCGCCAGCGCATCGACCCGCGCCGCCAGCGCGGCGACGAAGCGGTCGTGGATGCCCGACTGCACGAGGATCCGGTTGGCGCAGACACAGGTCTGGCCGCCGTTGCGGAACTTCGAAGCCATGGCCCCCACGACCGCAGCGTCGAGGTCGGCGTCGTCGAAGACGATGAAGGGCGCGTTGCCGCCAAGCTCGAGCGAGAGCTTCTTGAGCGTCGGCGCACATTGCTCGGCCAGAAGCGCCCCGACCCGCGTGGAGCCCGTGAACGACAGCTTGCGCACCGCCGGCGAGGCGGTCAGCGCGCCGCCGATCTCGGCCGGGCGCCCGGTCAGGACATTGACCACGCCCGCCGGGAGGAGCGCTGGCGCGAACTGAACGACGCCGGCCATACGCTTGCCCAGCTCTTCAAGGATGCGCTGGACCCCTCTAGCAAGAAGTTCGACCTTGAGAAGACGCTGCAAAAGCGCGTGTCGGATGTTTCTGCTGCGCGATCCATCGATCTGCTTCCTTCGAGCCTCGATCTGATCGACGTGCAAGATGAGTTGGTGAACACGCCGGTCGGCAAGTACGGCGCGATCAGGCCCTTCGATATCTTGTGGCGTGCCGTGAAGGACATCGTGGAGCAGTATGACGTCGTCATTGTCGATTGCCCACCGAACCTTGGCAAGATCACGCAGAACGGCCTGCGGATGTCACAGGGTTTCATCATCCCGACGATCCCTGACATCCTGTCTACATACGGCATCCCACAGATCGTCAAACGCGTGCGTGACTTTGCCGAAGAGATCGCCGAGCCAATTGAGCCGCTCGGCATCGTCATTCAGAAGTACCAGGCCAATTCAAACGTTCATGGAAATATGATCAAGCAGCTCAAGCAAAACCATGATGCTGAGCCGAGGAACTGGCCACCGGTATTCGAGACGCGGATTCCACAAGCGAATCAGATCGCAGCCGCTGGCGAACATGCGAACCATTCCACACTCAAGCAGAAGTGGGGGAGCGGGAGGCTCTATGAAAGCTTCTCGAATCTGACCAAAGAAATCTTGGCCAAGTTGGGTGCGTAAAGATTAAGCTCAAAAAGATACTCCAAGACTTGCTGAAGGTAGTCATCGAGGAGGCCAACCGGAACCCAGAATTCGCCAAGCAGCTCGAAGCCGCGCTAGGGCTCGAGCCCAAGCCTGAGAAGGAAGATACAGGTCGCGGCGCGCACCGACGCGCAGCGGCCGTCCTCGACCCCATTTCGCTTGCCCGTGAAGGAGAGGACGTTTTGCGTTCGAAGCTCGAACCGCTGACGCTCGAACAACTGAAGGATATCGTTGCCGAGTACGGCATGGATCCCGGCAAGCTGGTTATGAAGTGGAAGACGGCGGATCGGGTCATTGACCGTATCGTCGAGTACTCGGTGGCTAGAGCAAAGAAGGGCAAAGCCTTTCTGCGCTAATCACTTGCGCGGGCATGCTCCCCCTCAGCGTAGATCGTGTCGGTGATGCGCTTCAACAGCGCGGCGTGGTCGGCGAGGGCCGTGACATGGCCCCAGTGTACATCCTCGGGGCTGGCGAAGAAGTGGTCCTCGCTTGCGGCGCGGATGCGGTCGAGGGCTGCGTCGATGTCGGCCTTGCGCGCGATGAAGGCGGCGAGCGCGTCGTCGTTGGTCTTCGGCATGGAGTAGTCTCCCGTAGTGGTGTCGGGGACCATCAGGCTCGCGGGCGCGCCTCGATCAAGCGGAGAGTGCGACGCGAGTCGGCGCCATTCGTCGACACGCGGCGTCGGAGCTTTGTTGACACAGTGTTGACACGGGCGGGGAACGCAAAAGGCCTCCCGGCTGGGAGGCGCCTAAGCAACTGTATTCTTTGGGGATTTTGGTTGCGGGAGCAGGATTTGAACCTGCGACCTTCAGGTTATGAGCCTGACGAGCTACCGGACTGCTCCATCCCGCGGCAATTTGTGAGCTGCGTTTCGGGTTTCGAGGCCTTTTTTGCAGCGTGTGTTTGTTTCATCGCAGAGAGATACGTGTGGTTTTTTCTAGGTTTGGCGGCGACCTACTCTCCCACGTCTTGAGACGCAGTACCATCGGCGCGACGGCACTTAACGGCCGGGTTCGGAATGGAGCCGGGTGTTTTGCTCGCGCTATGACCACCAAACCGAGGAAAAACCACTACGTCGCGCCCTGCACGAGGCGGGACACGACGAGGATCAACTGTTGTCCATGTCATGCACACTGCGGTGTGTATGCTCTTGACCAGTTCAGGCGGTTTGCCTGCCTGTTACTGGATCAAATCAAGCCTGTCGGGCCATTAGTACCGGTCAGCTGAACGTGTCGCCACGCTTACACCTCCGGCCTATCGACGTGGTGGTCTACCACGGCCCTCAGGGATACCTTGTTTCGAGGGGGGCTTCCCGCTTAGATGCCTTCAGCGGTTATCCTGTCCGATCATAGCTACCCTGCACTGCTGCTGGCGCAACAACAGGTCCACCAGTGGATCGTTCACCCCGGTCCTCTCGTACTAGGGGCAACTCCTCTCAAGTATCCTACACCCACGGCAGATAGGGACCGAACTGTCTCACGACGTTCTAAACCCAGCTCACGTACCTCTTTAAACGGCGAACAGCCGTACCCTTGGGACCTGCTCCAGCCCCAGGATGAGATGAGCCGACATCGAGGTGCCAAACACTGCCGTCGATATGGACTCTTGGGCAGTATCAGCCTGTTATCCCCGGCGTACCTTTTATCCGTTGAGCGATGGCCCTTCCACTCGGGACCACCGGATCACTATGGCCGTCTTTCGACTCTGCTCGACTTGTCAGTCTCGCAGTCAGGCTGGCTTCTGCCATTGCACTCAACGAGCGATTTCCGACCGCTCTGAGCCAACCTTCGCGCGCCTCCGTTACGATTTAGGAGGCGACCGCCCCAGTCAAACTACCCGCCACACAGGGTCCCGGATCCCGATGAGGGACCGCGGTTAGACATCAAGCAGGCGAAGGGTGGTATCTCAAGGATGGCTCCACAAGGACTGGCGTCCCTGCTTCGAAGCCTACCACCTATCCTGCACATCACATGCCTGATGCCAGTGTGAAGCTGTAGTAAAGGTGCACGGGGTCTTTCCGTCTAACCGCGGGAAGCCTGCATCTTGACAGGCAATTCAATTTCGCTGAGTCGATGTTGGAGACAGCGGGGAAGTCGTTACGCCATTCGTGCAGGTCGGAACTTACCCGACAAGGAATTTCGCTACCTTAGGACCGTTATAGTTACGGCCGCCGTTTACCTGGGCTTCAATTCAAGGCTCTCACCTCTCCTTTTAACCTTCAGGCACCGGGCAGGCGTCAGACCCTATACGTCGTCTTGCGACTTCGCAGAGCCCTGTGTTTTTAGTAAACAGTCGCCACCCCCTGGTTTGTGCCCCCGGATCCAAGTTGCCTTGAACCCGGGCCTCCTTCTCGCGAACTTACGGAGGTATTTTGCCGAGTTCCTTCAACATCGTTCTCTCAAGCGCCTTGGTATGCTCTACCAGTCCACCTGTGTCGGTTTAGGGTACGGTCTCATGGAGGGCTGTTTCCAGGGACTGCTCAGCGGCCCGACCAATCCGATAAGGTCGAACAACATCCGCAATCCGTCACCATCTCCTGGCCCAGGAATATTGACCTGGTTCCCATCGACTACGCCTTTCGGCCTCGCCTTAGGGGCCGGCTTACCCTGCTCAGATTAGCTTTAAGCAGGAACCCTTGGACTTTCGGCGACAGGGTCTCTCACCCTGTTTGTCGCTACTCATGTCATCATTCTCGCTAGTGATCTCTCCACCGGATGGCTCACGCCCCGGCTTCACAGAAAGGATCTTGTCCTCCATTGCATCCCGAGGGATGCAGAAGAGGATAGATCCTGTGTCACACTACGCTCCGCTACCATGCCTTACGGCATCCTCAGCTTCGGCTCATGGCTTGAGCCCCGTTACATCTTCGCCGCAAGACAGCTTGATTAGACCAGTGAGCTGTTACGCTATCTTTAAAGGATGGCTGCTTCTAAGCCAACCTCCTGGTTGTTTTGGCCGTCTCACCTGCTTTCCCACTTAGCCATGAATTGGGGGCCTTAGCTGGAGGTCAGGGTTGTTTCCCTCTTCACTACGGACGTTAGCATCCGCAGTGTGTCTGCCATCTAGTACTCCCGGGTATTCGGAGTTTGGTTAGGATCAGTAAGCCTGTGGGGCCCCATTACCCATCCAGTGCTCTACCCCCCGGGGTATTCGGATGACGCTCTACCTAAATAGATTTCGCGGAGAACCAGCTATCTCCGAGTTTGATTGGCCTTTCACCCCTAGGCACAACTCATCCCGACCTTTTTCAACAGGTGTGGGTTCGGACCTCCAGTACGTGTTACCGTACCTTCATCCTGGTCATGCCTAGATCACTCGGTTTCGGGTCTGATCCATCCAACTCGACGCCCTATTAAGACTCGCTTTCGCTGCGCCTACACCTATCGGCTTAAGCTTGCTGGATAGACCAAGTCGATGACCCATTATACAAAAGGTACGCCGTCACTTCACGAGGAAGCTCCGACTGATTGTAGGCGCTCGGTTTCAGGTACTGTTTCACTCCCCTCGTCGGGGTGCTTTTCACCTTTCCCTCACGGTACTGGTTCGCTATCGGTCAGCAAGGAGTACTTAGCCTTCGAGGGTGGTCCCCCGATCTTCAGACAGGATTTCACGTGTCCCGCCCTACTTAATACGTCCCATCGAGCTTCATGTACGGGACTGTCACCCGCTGTGGTCGGCCTTTCCAGACCATTCCATTCACTCTCAAGGCTCGGCTGGTCCCCGTTCGCTCGCCGCTACTGGGGGAGTATCAATTGATTTCCTTTCCTCCGGGTACTTAGATGTTTCAGTTCCCCGGGTTTGCTCTTTGAAGCCTATGTATTCAGCCTCAAAGTACCTGGTTCAGCTTGATATAGGCTGCCCGTGGGCAATTATATCGAACTGTCAGGTGGGTTGCCCCATTCGGAGATCTTTGGATCACAGCCTATTCTCGGCTCCCCAAAGCTTATCGCAGAGTATCACGTCCTTCATCGCCTCTTGCTGCCAAGGCATCCACCAAACGCCCTTCTCGCGCTTGATTTGATCCAGTAAGAGACAGGCTCGTTTCGTGCTGCTCGAGCACTC
>NZ_KE557279.1:270000-282283 GCF_000442255.1 Salipiger mucosus DSM 16094
ACCGGCCCGCCCGCGCGCGCGCGGTGATAGGAGGACATCAGGAAGTCGCGCTCGTAGGTGTTGAGGTGCCCGGTGACCGGGTAGCCCATGTGCACCTGGTAGGCGGAGATCGCCGAGCGCGAACGCCGCCCGAGGATGCCGTCGGCGCCGCCCGCGTTGAAGCCGAAGTAATTCAGCGCAGTCTGGGTGTCGCGGTTGGCGGCCCGCTGCGCGGTGTTCACGCTGCTGCGCTTCGGCGTGCTGCGCGTCGTCGCCTTGCGGTAGGTCCGCTGCGGCGCGCGCTGGGACTGCTTCGCCGAGTTGGCGATGGCGCCGCCGATGATGCCGCCGACGAGCCCCTTCACGAAGGCGTCGTCGGCCTGGGCGGAGCCGGGGTTGAGCGCGAGGGCGGCCACGAAGGCGGTCGACACGGACAGTTTCTTGAAGGTCTGTATGGTAAAGGATCTGGTCATTGCGGAAATCTCCATCGGGTCACTATCGAATGGACCGGGCGAACCGGCCGATCACCTGTAAATGAAGCCGCGTCCCGCGCCCTTGGAACGTTCGGGAACAGGAGGCGACGCTGCTCGGGCGTCAGAAATATGGCGAGCAGTGTCCGCCCGCGCGTGTTGACCTGTCAAGGATTTTGGGGTCACTACCCCGCTCATGGTGGAATGGATCACGAGCGACGGGCTGACCGGCTACCCCGAAGCGGTCGCCTTCATGGAAGAGCGCGCCGGCGCCATCGCGCGCGGCGAGGCCGACGAGGCCGTCTGGCTGGTCGAGCATCCGCCGCTTTATACCGCGGGCACTTCGGCCCGGCCGGAGGACCTGCGCGACGCGCAGCGCTTTCCGGTCTACGAGACGCGGCGCGGCGGGCAGTTCACCTACCACGGGCCGGGGCAGCGCGTGGTCTACGTCATGCTGGACCTGAACCGGCGCGGCCGCGACGTGCGGCGCTTCGTGCAGATGCTCGAGGCCTGGGTGATCGCCGCTCTGGACGAGTTCAACGTCACTGGCCACATCCGCGAGGGGCGCGTCGGCGTCTGGGTCGAGCGGCCCGAGAAGCCGCGCCTGCCCGACGGGAGCATGGCCGAGGACAAGGTCGCCGCCATCGGCATCCGCCTGCGGCGCTGGGTGAGTTTCCACGGCATCTCGATCAACGTGGAGCCGGATCTCGAGCATTTCTCGGGAATCGTGCCCTGCGGCATCACCGATCACGGGGTGACGAGCCTCGTGGACCTCGGGCTTCCGGTCACCCTGCCCGACCTCGACGTCGCGCTGCGGCGCAGCTTCGACGAAGTCTTCGCCGAGCCCGCCGAGGGCTGAGTGCCTCAGACCGGCTTGGCCATGTAGACGCGGTCGAAGCCCTTTTCGGTCACGCGGTGGGTCTCGTGAAAGCCCAGGCGTTCGTAGAGCGCGATGTTCGAGGTCATGCGTGCGTGTGTATAGAGACGCACCTCGGGCAGCCCCAGCCGCCAGGCGGTCTCCTCGGCCTTGTCGACCAGCGCGCGGCCGAGTCCCCTGCCCTGCATGCCGGGCGCGATGGCCACGTTGTCGAGCAGCAGGTGATCGCCGGCCTGAATCAGCACGAGCAGCCCTGCAAGCCGACCGTCGACCTGCGCGAGTCGCACCTGGCCAGCCGCGATGCGGGCCGCGTAATCGTCGTGGAGGGGACCGGGTTCCAGCCCGACCTCGGCCACCCAGGGGCGATAGGCCGCCTCGACGAGCGCCTTCACGGCGTCGAGGTCGCTGGGTGTCGCGGTTTCGAGGGAAAGCTGCAAGATATGTCTCCGGCCGGGACGGCGATCGGGATGGGAGCATGCCGTCCCGGCCAGTCTACCCCTCTGCACCCACGGAACAAGCAGGGCTCACGCAGGGGGCAGGATCGGTGTGCGCGGTCAGCGGCGGGTGCCGAAGACGTGGGGGATGATCTCGTCGCGCGTCAGGCCGCGCCGGGCGAGCTGGGCGTCGGTCATGCCGCGCAGTTCGGCCACGCGGCGGGCGAGCCGGCGCTGGCGCGCATCGAAAGGCGTGTCGAGGAGCCGGCCGACGCGCTGGAGCAGCGGTTCGCGCGGGGCGGCGATCTGGTCGAAATGGGCCATCTGAAAATCTCCTTGTCGTCGGCCACCTTGGCAAGAAGAATGACCGACGGGGCAGCAATGTTCCGAAGATTAACGACTTTCCCGTCGCGGCGCAGGTCAGGAAAACCTGACGCCGCCGCGTCGCGCCCGTCCCGCGCCCGCCCCGGCACGGGAGTATCGGGTGCGACAATAATGTTTGATCCATGTCAAATCGTATCATTGCCGCGACCCGGCCGGCATTCTAAAAGAAGGATGGAATTAAGGGCGCGGCGCTATGGCTTGCGCCCGGGGACGACACCAACAGGAGGCACAAGCAATGGCAGACGCCGCCATTCACGGCCATGAACACGAGGACGAGCGGGGATTCTTCACCCGCTGGTTCATGTCCACGAATCACAAGGACATCGGGATTCTCTACCTGATTACCTCTGCGCTCGTGGGCTTCGTGTCGGTGGCCTTCACCGTATACATGCGTCTGGAGCTCATGGAGCCCGGCGTTCAGTTCATGTGCATGGAAGGCGCTCGGCTGTTCCCGACCGCGACCGAGAATTGCACGCCCAACGGGCACCTCTGGAACGTGCTGATCACCGGTCACGGCATCCTCATGATGTTCTTCGTGGTGATTCCGGCGCTGTTCGGCGGCTTCGGCAACTACTTCATGCCGCTGCAGATCGGCGCGCCGGACATGGCGTTCCCGCGGATGAACAACCTCAGCTACTGGATGTATGTCGCGGGCTCGACCCTCGCGGTCTGCTCGGTCTTCGCGCCGGGCGGCAACGGCCAGCTGGGGTCCGGCATCGGCTGGGTGCTCTATCCGCCGCTCTCGACCAACGAGGCGGGCATGTCGACCGACCTGGCGATCTTCGCGGTGCACGTCTCCGGCGCTTCGTCGATCCTGGGCGCGATCAACATGATCACCACCTTCCTGAACATGCGCGCCCCGGGCATGACGCTGTTCAAGGTGCCGCTGTTCTCGTGGTCGATCTTCGTCACTTCGTGGCTCATCCTGCTGTCGCTGCCCGTCCTGGCCGGCGCCATCACGATGCTGCTGACCGACCGCAACTTCGGCACGACCTTCTTCGATCCGGCCGGCGGCGGTGACCCGGTGCTCTACCAGCACATCCTGTGGTTCTTCGGCCACCCCGAGGTCTACATCGTGATCCTGCCGGGCTTCGGCATCATCAGCCACGTCATCGCGACCTTCTCGCGCAAGCCCGTCTTCGGCTACCTGCCGATGGTCTGGGCGATCATCGCGATCGGCGCGCTGGGCTTCGTGGTCTGGGCGCACCACATGTACACCGTGGGCATGTCGCTGACCCAGCAGAGCTACTTCATGCTGGCCACCATGGTCATCGCGGTGCCGACGGGCGTGAAGGTCTTCAGCTGGATCGCGACGATGTGGGGCGGCTCGATCGAGTTCAAGACGCCGATGCTCTGGGCACTGGGCTTCCTGATCCTCTTCACCATGGGCGGCGTGACCGGCGTGGTGCTGAGCCAGGCGGGCGTGGACCGGGCCTACCACGACACCTACTACGTGGTGGCACACTTCCACTACGTGATGTCGCTGGGCGCCGTCTTTGCCATCTTCGCGGGGATCTACTTCTACTTCCCCAAGATGACCGGCAAGATGTATCCCGAGTGGGCCGGACAGCTGCACTTCTACGTCATGTTCGTCGGTGCGAACCTGACCTTCTTCCCGCAGCACTTCCTGGGCCGCCAGGGCATGCCGCGCCGCTACATCGACTACCCCGAGGCCTTCGGCCTGTGGAACGCGGTGTCGTCGTGGGGCGCCCTGATCAGCTTCGCATCCTTCGTGTTCTTCTTCTGGATCATGTGGCACTCGCTGCGCAAAGGCGAAGCCTGCACCGCGGCCAACCCGTGGAACGAATACGCGGACACGCTGGAGTGGACCCTGCCCTCGCCGCCGCCGGAGCACACCTTCGAGCAGCTGCCGAAGCGCGAGGACTGGGAAAAGCACCACGCGCATTGAGCGCAGGTGCAGACCCGACAATGACCGGGCCCCGGGGATCTTCCCCGGGGCCCTTGCTTTTGCGGCGGGGCGCCACGCGGGCTGCGTCAACTTGGCCTTAGACGCCCGAGTCGGACATGCTAAGTTCGGCCGCGACATGCCGTATGCCTGGGAACCAACCACCACCGCCGAGCGGGCCGAGCTGCACCTCTGGCCGCACCAGTCTCTGAGCGCGCGCGGCTTCGCGATCTTCATCCTGTCGTTCTTCCTGCTGGCGCTGATTCCGGTCATCGCGATGCTGGGCACGCAGATTCTCTGGGGCCTGCTGCCCTTCGTGCTGGCGGCGCTGGCGGGCGTCTACTTCGCCATCGGGCGCAACAGCCGCGACCGGCGGATCCTCGAGATCCTGACGCTCACGCCCGACGAGACGCGGCTGGTGCGCCACAACCCCGGCGGCACGGAGCAGGACTGGCACAGCAACACCTACTGGGTGAGCGTCGCGATGCACGAGACCGGCGGGCCGGTGCCCTACTACGTGACGCTCAAGGGATCGGGGCGCGAGGTTGAGATCGGCGCCTTTCTGAGCGAAGACGAACGGCGCGCGCTCTTTGCCGACCTCTCGGACCGGGTCCGGCAGCTGGCGCACCCCTCGACGCCGCCCGGAGGATCGCATGGCCCAGGCCCCCGCCACGCCCAAGAGCAAACGCGCCCTGCTGCGCGCCGCGGCGGCGCTGGCGCCGGGGATGGCCGGGCGGCTGGACCCGGGCGCCTCGGAACGCGCGGCGCTGGAGCTGCGCGCGGCGCGGCACGGCCGGGCGCGGCCCGAGGCGCGCGAGGTGGTCTTCCTCGTCCCGCTGGTCAGCCCCGACCACGTACAGGACTGGGGCGCGGTGACGGAACGGCTGGCCGCCACGCTGGAAAGCTTCCGGCGGCAGGAGGGCAACTGGCGCGCGGTGATCTGCTGCCAGCAGCGCCCGCCCCTGCCCGAGGATCCCCGCATCACGCATCTGCCCTTCGACGATCCGGCGCCCGGCAACGACAAGTGGCGCAAGCTGGCGGCGCTCTGCGATCATCTCGAAGCGCTGGCGAGGGACCCGGCCTATGTCATGAGCTTCGACGCCGACGACCTGCTGCGCGCGGGCACCGTGGCCGAGATGCTGGAGCGGCAGGCCCCGGGCTACCTGGTCGAGACCGGCTACGTGATGGATCACGCCACCGGGGACGTCGCACTGGCCGGGTCGCCGACACCGCGGATGCCGCTGCGCAAGCCCTTCTGGAAGCTCTGCGGCTCCTGCGCGGCGCTGCTGCACGACCCGGGCCTGCCGGAAAGCGCCGCCTTCCTGCGGGCGATGACGCAGCACGAGCACCGGATGTTTCCCTACCTCGCGGCGCTGGCCGGGCAGCGGCTGACGCCGCTGTCGCGGCCCTCGGTGCTCTACGTGCTGAACCACGGCGAGAACTTCGGCGCCCGGCGCGGGCGCGTGGGCTTCAAGACGCGCTTCGTGCAACGGTTCCGCATGTCGGCCGGGGACTGGGCCCTCGAGGCGCCGGCGTTCCCCGGCCCCTGAGCGAGGCGCGGCGCACATTCCCTGGCAGGGAATGTGCAAATTTGTTCGAACGGATTCGCGCCCGACCTCAGCCGGCGAGGCGTTGCTTGACCTTGGGGCCGATGCGGCCGAAGTCCACGCGGCCCTGGTAGCGCGACTTGAGCACGCCCATGACGCGGCCCATGTCGCGGATCGACTGGGCGCCGACCTCGGCCACGACCGAATCGACTGCCTTCTCGACCTCGGCATCGCTCATCGGGCGGGGCAGGAATTCCTCGATCACCTCGATCTCGGCGAGTTCCTGTTCCGCGAGGTCGAGCCGGCCGGCCTCCTCATAGGTGCGCGCGCTCTCGCGGCGCTGGCGGACCATCTTGCCGAGGATCGCCAGCACCTCGGCCTCGCCGACACCCACGTCGGACTCCTCGCCCCGGGCGGCGATGTCGCGATCCTTGATCGCGGCGCTGATCAGCCGCAACGTCGAGAGGCGGTCCGACGCCCTCTGCTTCATGGCCTGCCGGGTGGCGGTCTGGATGCGCTCTCGCAAGTCCATCGGTGCGATATCCCCTCGCGTGTTCGGAAGGTTCACACTACAGAAACGCCAATCGCCGCGCAACTGCACGGGAATTCAGGCGTAACGCACTGTTTTCACTTGTTTTCTAAAAGCCGACGCGCTCTTGACCCCGTTCTGGGCAGGGCTTATCTCTGGCGCGATCTGCCCGCCACCCCGAACCGTCAGGAGTCGCCCATGCCCGCCAGCGCGAAACCAACAGCTTGCCTCGCTCTTGCCGACGGGACGCTGTTCTATGGACAGGGCTTCGGCGCCACGGGCCAGACCGAGGCGGAACTGTGCTTCAACACCGCCATGTCGGGCTACCAGGAGATCATGACGGATCCCTCCTACGCCGGACAGGTGGTGACCTTCACCTTCCCCCACATCGGCAACACCGGCGTCAATCCCGAGGATGACGAGACGCAGGATCCGGTGGCCGCGGGCATGGTGGTCAAGTGGATGCCGACGCAGTCGTCGAACTGGCGCGCGGTGCAGGAACTGTCGGACTGGCTGGCCTCGCGCGGGCGCATCGCCATCGGCGGCATCGACACCCGGCGGCTGACCCGCGCAATCCGGCAGCAGGGCGCGCCGCATGTCGCGCTGGCCCATGACCCCGAGGGCAACTTCGACGTCGAGAAACTGATCAAGGCCGCGCGCGGCTTTTCCGGGCTGACCGGCCTCGATCTCGCGCGCGAGGTGACCTGCGCGCAGAGCTACCGCTGGGACGAGATGCGCTGGGCCTGGCCCGAGGGCTACCAGCGGCAGACCGCACCGCGCAAGAAGGTGGTCGCCGTGGACTACGGCGCCAAGCGCAACATCCTGCGCTGCCTTGCCTCGGCGGGCTGCGAGGTGACCGTGCTGCCCGCCACCGCCACCACCGAGGACGTGCTGGCGCAACAGCCGGACGGCGTGTTCCTGTCGAACGGCCCCGGCGATCCGGCGGCGACCGGCGCCTATGCCGTGCCGATGATCCGCGGCATCCTCGACAAGACCGAGCTGCCGGTCTTCGGGATCTGCCTCGGCCACCAGATGCTGGCGCTGGCCCTGGGCGGCAAGACCGTCAAGATGAACCACGGCCACCACGGCGCCAACCACCCGGTGAAGGAGGTCGAGACCGGCAAGGTCGAGATCACCTCAATGAACCACGGCTTCGCGGTCGACGGGCAGACCCTGCCCTCGGACGTGCGCGAGACGCACATCAGCCTATTCGACGGCTCGAACTGCGGGATTCGCATGGCCGACCGCCCCGTGTTCTCGGTCCAGCACCACCCCGAGGCCAGCCCGGGACCGCAGGACAGCTTCTATCTTTTCGAACGGTTCGTGAACAGCATGTGAACATCGGCGCACAGGGCGTGCCGATGGGCCGGAATTAACGGTCTCTTTACCAAAATGGCATGAAAGTGCTCCCGTCCCAGCGGAGGGGAGGCGACGCATGAGCGATCCACGACCTGTGTTCCAGACGTCGCGCCACGCCCAGGCGGGCCTGCCGCGCGGGCGGCCGCTGGGCTCGATCCTCATGGAAAACGGCACCATCGCGCCCTCGCAGGCGGCGCTGGCGGTGGGCGAGGCGCGGCACAGCGGCGCGACGCTGCCGCGCGTGCTGCTGGCCGAGGCGCTGGCCACGCCGGACGAGGTCCTTGAGGCCCAGGCGCTGCATTACGGCGCGCTGCGGCTCGACCGCGAGACTGCGCCGCCGGACCCGGCGCTCGCCACCCTGATGCCGCCCGAGCTCTGCCTGCGCCACGCGGCGCTGCCATGGATGCGGATGGGCGACACGCTGGTGATCGCCACCGCCCAGCCCGAGCGCTTCGACGCGGTGATCGCCGCCCTGCCCGAGGGCTGCGGTCGCGTCGCCATGGCGCTGGCACTGGAATCCGACATTCACGACCAGATCGCGGCCCGGCACGGGGCCGAACTGGCCCGCGCGGCCGAGACACGGGTCTGCGCCGCCGAAAGCTGCCGCGACATGGACCGGCTGACGCCGGGGCGGGCCGTGCTCGCGGTGGGCATCGCCCTTGCGGCGGTGATGACGCTATTCCTGCAGCCGGCGCTGTTCTTCGCCGGGGCCGCCTGCCTCGCGGTGGCCACGCTGCTCTGCGCGCAGGTGCTCAAGGTGGCCGCGCTGGTCGCCGGGCAGCGGCGCCCCGCGCCACGCGATCCGCCGGCCGAGCCTCCGCCGGTGATCTCGCTGCTCGTGCCGCTGTTTCGCGAGGCCGATATCGCCGGTGCGTTGATGAGTCGCCTCGCGCGGCTGGACTATCCGCGTGCCCGGCTCGACGTGCTGCTGATCCTCGAGGCGCGTGACGACCAGACCCGGGCCGCCCTCGCGGGCGCGCGGCTGCCGCCCTGGGCCCGGGTGATCGAGGTGCCGGAGGGCCGCGTCACCACCAAGCCCCGCGCGCTGAACTACGCGCTGCGCTTTGCCCGCGGCAGGATCGTCGGGGTCTACGACGCCGAGGATTCGCCCGCCCCCGACCAGCTGCGCCGCGTCGCCGCCCGCTTTGTCCGGGCGCCGCCGACGGTGGCCTGCCTGCAGGGGGTGCTGGATTTCTACAACCCCGCCGCCAACTGGCTGTCGCGGTGCTTCACCATCGAGTACGCGACCTGGTTCCGGCTCATCCTGCCCGGCCTCGCGAGGCTGGGCTTCGTCGTTCCGCTGGGCGGGACGACGGTCTTCTTCCGCCGCGAGGTGCTCGAGGAGCTGGGCGGCTGGGATGCCCACAACGTGACCGAGGACGCCGACCTGGGCCTGCGGCTGGCGCGCTACGGCTATCGCACCGAGCTGGTGCCGATGGTCACCCGCGAGGAGGCCAACAACCGCGCCTGGCCCTGGGTGCGGCAGCGCTCGCGCTGGCTCAAGGGCTACATGATCACCTGGATGGTTCACATGCGCCGCCCGCGGCTCCTGCTGCGCCAACTCGGCCCGTGGAAGTTCCTCGGCGTGCAGCTGGTCTACCTCGCGGGCGTGCTGCAGTTCCTGCTGGCCCCGGTGCTCTGGTCCTTCTGGTTGGTGCTGGCGGGCCTGCCCCACCCGGTCGAGGCGCTGGCGTCCCCCGCGCAGGTCAAGACCCTCGCGCTGGCCTTCCTGGGCGCCGAGGCGATCTCGCTGATCGTCGCCATCGCCGCCGTCGCCCGCAGCCCGCACACCGGGCTGCTGCCCTTCGTGCCGACGCTGGTTCTTTACTTCCCGCTCGCGACCCTGGCCGCCTACAAGGCGCTCTTCGAGGTGCTCACCCGGCCTTTCTTCTGGGACAAGACGGCGCACGGGTGCTCGGCCCCGGACCACGCGGACGCCGATCTTCCCGCCGACGAGGCCTGAGCCGCGGCCCCGGCCCGGCCACCCCATTGCCGCAGGGCGCCGCTTGGCGTAACGATCTTGCGCGAGACAAAGCAAACGGGAGGGACACATGACCCACGGCTTCGATACCCTGCAGATCCACGGCGGCGCCCGGCCCGATCCGGCCACCGGCGCGCGGCAGACCCCGATCTACCAGACCACCGCCTATGTCTTCCGCGACGCGGACCACGCTGCGGCGCTCTTCAACCTGCAGGAAGTGGGTTACATCTATTCCCGCCTGACCAACCCCACCGTCGCCGCGCTGCAGGAGCGTGTCGCGACGCTCGAGGGCGGCGCGGGGGCGGTCTGCTGCTCGTCGGGGCACGCGGCACAGATCATGGCGCTCTTCCCGCTCATGGCGCCCGGGCGCAACGTCGTGGTCTCGACCCGGCTCTACGGCGGGACGATCACGCAGTTCAGCCAGACCTTCAAACGCTTCGGCTGGTCCGCGCGCTTCGTCGACTTCGACGACACCGCCGCGGTCGAGGCCGCAATCGACGAGGACACCCGCGCCGTCTTCTGCGAGAGCATCGCGAACCCCGGCGGCTACATCACCGACCTCGATGCCATTGCGGCCATCGCCGACAAGGCGGGCCTGCCGCTCATCGTCGACAACACCTCGGCCACGCCGTATCTCTGCCGCCCGATCGAGCACGGCGCCACGCTGGTGGTGCATTCGCTGACGAAATACATGACCGGCAACGGCACGGTGACCGGCGGCGCCATCGTCGATTCGGGCAAGTTCGACTGGTCCGCCTCGGACAAGTTCCCCTCGCTGAGCGAGCCCGAGCCCGCCTACCACGGCCTGAAGTTCCACGAGACCTTCGGCCCGCTGGCCTTCACCTTCCACGGCATCGCCATCGGGCTGCGCGACCTCGGCATGACGCTGAACCCGCAGGCGGCGCATTACACCATGCTGGGCATCGAGACGCTGAGCCTGCGGATGCAGAAGCACGTCGAAAACGCCACGCGGGTCGCCTCCTGGCTCGAGACGCACCCCGCGGTCGAGAGCGTGACCTACGCCGGGCTGCCCTCCTCGCCCTGGCACGACCGCGTGGCGAAGATCTGCCCCAAGGGCGCGGGCGGTCTCTTCACCGTGGCGCTCAAGGGCGGCTACGAGGCCTGCATGACACTGGTGGATTCGCTCGAGATCTTCAGCCACGTGGCGAACCTCGGCGACACCCGCAGCCTCGTGATCCACTCGGCCTCGACCACGCACCGCCAGCTCACCGAGGAGCAGCAGGTCGCGGCCGGGGCGGCGCCCAACGTGGTGCGGATCTCGATCGGCACCGAGGACGCCGAGGACCTGATCGCCGATCTCGACCAGGCGCTGACCAAGGCCGGCGGCTGAGGCGCGGCTCTTCCCTCCCCCGGTTCGGGGGAGGGATAGCGAGAGGGGGCGGGTCAGTCCTCCAGCGCGAAGACCATGGTGACCCGCGCGTTCAGCACCGCCTCGCCGGCCGCGACCGGGGCGGGGGCTGCGCGGGCCATTTCCATCATCGGCTGCGGGGCATAGCCGCCGCCCTGCTGCGAGATCGAGACCACCGCGCCCAGCCGCACGCCCGCGGCCTCGGCCAGCACGCGGGCGGTCTCCATGGCGTCGGCCACCGCGTCGCGGCGGGCCTGCTCCATGACCGGGCCGGGCTCCTGCAGGCCGAAGGTCAGCCCCGAGAGTCGGTTCGCCCCGTCCTGCTGCACCGCGACCAGCACGTCGCCCAGCCGGCTGAGATCGCGCACGCGTACGGTCAGCTCGTTGCTGGCCTCGTAGCCGGTGATCCGGGGGCCGTCGGAGTCCTCGCCGTTTTGCCAGACCGGCTGCAGGCTGATGTTCGAGGTCTGCCGGTCGCGCGGCGCGATCTCGAGCCCGTCGAGCCGCGCGAGGATCGCCGCGGCGATCTCGGAGGCCGAATCCATGGCGGCGCCGGCATTGGCGTCCTGCGCCGTCACGCCCAAGCGGACGGTCGCCATGTCGGGCACGGCGGCGGCCTCGCCGCTGCCCGTGACGGTGATGCGCGGGGTGTCTTCCTGCGCCAGGGCAGGCAGGGGAAGCGCGAGCAGGCAAAGGGTTGCGAGGGCGACAAGGCGCATGGCGATCTCCGGCAGTCTGGATGGGTCCGGCGACAACATCGCCCGCTCCGCCGCCGCCTGCAAGCCTCTGCCGTGGCAAGCTTCTTTCACTGGGCGAAGAGCTGCTGTAGACTGCGGGTCCGCGGCATGGGACTCCCATCGCCGCGCGAGCAGTGATAGAGACCGGGCATGGTACCGAACTTCGCGCTTTCCCTGTCGTTCGACGGCATCACCCTGCTGGTCCGGGACGGCGGCACCTGGCGCCCGCTGGACGAGGTCGCGCTCGACGCGGATAATCTCGACGGCGCGCTGCGCGGCCTGCGGGACACGGCGCAGGCCCAGGCGTCGGATGGCGCCTGCGTCCTGCTGATCCTGCCCGAGGCGCAGATTCGCTACCTGGATCTCGACGATCCCGGCGGCGGCGAGGACGCCCGCGCGGCGGCCGCGCTCGCGGCGCTCGACGGGGCGACCCCCTACGACGTGAGCGATCTCGTCGTCGATTGGTCGCGCGCCGGCAATGGCCAGCTGCGCGCCGCGGCCGTGGCCCGCGAGACGCTGGACGAGGCCGAGACTTTCCTCCGCGCCCGGGGCTTCGAGCCCGCGGGCTTTACCGCGACCGATCCCGACGACCGCTTCCAGGGCGCGATCTGGTTCGGCGCCGCCAGCGACTGGACCGGCCCCGCCCCCTCGCGCCCGACGCGCCCGATCCGCATCGGCGCCCCGATGGAGGCGCCCGCCGCGACCGGGGCG
>NZ_KE557280.1:0-124646 GCF_000442255.1 Salipiger mucosus DSM 16094
CGGGGCTGGAGGCGCTGGCGCGGGACGCGGGGCTCGCCGGAGAGGCGCAAGCGCTTGTGGCGCTGGTCCGCGCGGTGCAGGATCGCCTCGCGGCCCGGCCGGGCACGCTGGAGGTGGCGCCGCTCTACCTCGGGCCCGGCGAGACGGCCGCGGGAGAGCTGCACCTCGGGACCCCGGGGGCGGCGAAACACGCCTGACCGGGAGAGGGAATGACCGAGGAAAAACGCTTTCTGACCAGCCTGTTCACCGAGGCCGTCGCGGCCGCGGACCCCGAGCGCGCGCTGCGCGCCGCGCTGCCCGAAAAGCCGAAGGGCCGGACCGTGGTCATCGGGCTGGGCAAGGGGGCGGCGCAGCTTGCGGCGGCCTTCGAGACGCTCTGGGGCGATCCGGTCGAGGGGCTGGTGGTGACGCGCTACGGCTATGCCGCGCCCTGCAAGCACCTGCCCGTCATGGAGGCCGCGCACCCGGTGCCCGACGCGGCGGGGCTCGAGGCGAGCGAGGCGATGTTCCGCGCGCTGGAGGGGCTGACCGAGGATGACCTCGTGGTCGCGCTGGTCTGCGGCGGCGGCTCGGCCCTGCTGCCGGCGCCGCCGGAGGGGCTGACGCTGGCGGACGAGCAGGCGCTGAACCGCGCGCTGCTGGCCTCGGGGGCGCCCATCGGGGTGATGAACGCGATCCGCAAGCATGCGAGCCGGATCAAGGGCGGGCGGCTGGCCGCGGCGGCGGCGCCCGCGAAGGTGGTGAGCCTCGTGGTCTCGGACGTGCCGGGGGACGACCCGGCGCAGGTGGCCTCGGGGCCGACGGTGCCCGACCGGGTGGACGGGCAGGCCGCGCTGAAGCTGATCGAGAGCTACGGCGTCCGGCTGCCGGACAACATCATGGCGCATATCCGGAGCGCGGCCTCGGCGGCGCCGCACCCGGACGACGCCTGTTTCGCGCGCAACGAGGTGCACGTCGTGGCCTCGGCGCGGATCTCGCTCGAGGCGGCGGCGGCGAAGGCCGAGGCCGAGGGCGTGCCGGCGGTGATCCTGTCGGATGCGATCGAGGGCGAGGCGCGCGAGGTCGGGCTGGTCCATGCCGCCATCGCGCGCGAGGTCGCGGCGCGGAACCGGCCCTTCGCGGCGCCGGTGGTCATGCTCTCGGGGGGCGAGACCACGGTGACGCTGCGCGGCGAGGGCGGCCGGGGCGGGCGCAACACCGAGTTCCTGCTGGGGCTGGCGCACGGCCTTGACGGCGCGGGCGACATCCACGCCATCGCGGCGGATACCGACGGCATCGACGGGTCCGAGGACAACGCGGGCGCCTTCGTCGACGGCAGCAGCGGGGCGCGGCTGCGCGCGGCGGGCGGCGACGTGATGGAGGCGCTGTCGCGCAACGACGCCTGGGGCGCCTTCGAGATGCTGGGGGATCTTTTCGTGCCGGGGCCCACCGGCACCAACGTCAACGACTTCCGGGCGATCTGGGTGCGGGGCGGCGGCTGAGCGCTGCGCCCGACTAGCAGAGCGCGCCGAGGAAGCGGGTCAGCGTTTCCGTCGAGAAGGGCTTGGGGCAGAACTTGGCGCCGGGATACTGCGCCTGGATCTCGTGGCTGAGCGCGTGGCCCGAGTGGAAGATCAGCGCGACGCCCTTTTCCTGGAGTTCGGTGGCGAGGGGGAAGACCTCGCCATCCTGCAGGCGCACGTCGAGGATCGCGGCGTGCACCGTCTCGGTCGCGGCGATGCGCCGCGCGTCCTCGATCCGGGCAACCGGCCCGAGGACGTCGAAGCCCAGGTCCTGGACGATGAGCTCGAGGTCGAGGGCCACGATGGCCTCGTCCTCGCAGATAAGTATGTTGCGGGCGCCTGTCGCGGTGTCCGCCTCAGAGTTCGCGGGGGTCATAGGTCAACCTCGTCGTGCGTTGCTCGACGCTGCTGTCCACGGTCACCTCTCCGCCAAGCTGCGTCGCGGCAAGGCGGACGAGCGTGGAGCCGAACCCGGCCTTGCCTTGCGTCACTTCACCAAGTGCTTCGGCGTAGATTTCGTTCCAGACGAGAGTCACCTTTCCGTCCTGCGCGTAGGCCCAGTGCACCTCGAGGCGGCCCTCGACCGGGCCAAGCACGCCGTATTTCGCGGCATTGGTGGCCCATTCGTGCAGCAGCAGCGAGAGCGCGGTCAGGTCCTTGGCCGCGATCAGGACCTGGGGGCCCTCGACCTCGGTCTCGGCGCTGTCGGTATAGGGTTCGAGCGCGGCGCCCACGGCGTCGGTCATGGTGACCGGCCCGCGTTCGGCCGGGCGTTGGGTCATGTCGTGGGACCGGGCGAGCGCGTTGACGCGGCTTTCGATGCCCTGGACGAGGTCGGGAACCGACTCCGAGGTGCGGCCGGCGACGCGGACCATGCCCGAGATGATGGAGAAGAAGTTCTTCACCCGGTGGTTCATCTCGCGGATCATGACCTCGCGCACGCGGCGGGCCTCGATCTCGGCGGTGACGTCGAAGACCACGCCGAGGAAGCGTGTCTCGCGGCCGTGGTCGGTCTGGTTGCCCACGAAGCGCAGCGAGCGGCCGTTGTGGCGCTCGGTCAGGGTGAAGGTCTCGTCCACCGGGGCGCCGTCGGAGGTGGCTTGCAGGGCCGCTTCGAGGCGCTCGCGGTCGCCTTCGCAGAGGGTGGCGAGGATGTCGGGAACGCGCGGCTCGGCACCGTCGGGGGCAAACTCGAAAAGCTCGCGGCCCTTGGAGTCGAGCATGAGCGTGCCCTTGCTCGGGTCGAGTTCCCAGACGCCCATCTCGGCGACCTCGAGGGCGAGCTGCAGGCGCTCGCGCTCGCGGTCGAGTTCGGCCTGCAGGTAGAGCGCGCGGGTCAGCTCGGTGAAGACGAGCGTCGCCCCCTCGCGCGAGCCGTCGCGCGACAGGTAGGGCGTGATCGCCAGCGTCCAGGTGCGGTCGCCCTCGATCTCGGTCACGCGCATGTTGCGCAGCTCGCTGGTGGCCATGACCTCCTCGATGGCGCCGATGACCTCGCGCGACTCGTTGAGCGCGCTGGTGACCTCGGCGAGCGGGCGGCCGCGGTCGGTCTTGCGCAGCGGGTAGATCGAGTTGATCGCCTCGGTGAAGTTGCGGATCTTGCCCTTGGCGTCGACCACCACCAGCGGCAGCGTGGTGGAGGCGAAGAAGTTCGACAGGTCGGCGTTGGCGACGGAAAGCTCGTCGACCTTGGTCTTGAGTTCGTCGTTGACGGTGGCGAGCTCCTCGTTCGTCGACTGGAGCTCCTCGTTCATCGACATCATTTCTTCGTTGGAGCTTTTCAGCTCCTCGTTCGCGGTCTCGAGTTCCTCGACCGTGGTGTGCAGCCGCGCGCGGGTCGAGCGCAGCTCGTCCTCGAGGCTCTGCACGTGGCTGTCGGAGGGCTCGACCTCTTCGACGTCGTCCTCGTCGTGCGCCTCGAAGCGGTCGCGGTCGCGGAAGACCAGGAGCAGGGTCCCGTCGGGCAGCGGATCGGCCACGAGGTCGAGTTGCTGGCGGCCGAACTCGGACTGCGCGACGAGATCGCGGGTGACCGACTTGTGGCTGACGCGGCCGGCCTTGCGGATCAGCGCAGAGACCGCCTCGCGCAGGCCGGGGCGGGCGATGGACTGCACGTGCTGATCCTCGACCTGGCCGGGCTGCAGTTCGACGTATTTGCCGAGGCGCCCGGTGGAAGCGAGGATCTGGCCGCTGGGGGTCAGGTGCAGCGTGGCGGGCGCGTAGCTTTGCAGCACGCGTTCGGCCACGTCGGTGTTCTCGAGCGTGTTGCGCGCCGCCTCGCGGCTGCCGCCGCCGAGCGCGCTGCGCCGGGGCGAGGGCAGCCGGTTGCTGGGCATGGTGCGCAGGTGCAGCGGGTATTCCGTGCGCGCGTTGTTGCGGCGGAAGATGCGCGCCTGCTGGTTGATGGGCGGGAACAGCTCGTCGAAGCGGCCGACCGTCTCGGAGGGGCCGAGAAAGAGGATGCCGCCGGGCTTGAGCGAGTAATGGAAGATCGGCAGGGCCTGGGTCTGCAGCTTTTCGCCGAAGTAGATCAGCAGGTTGCGGCAGGACAGCAGGTCGATGTTGGAGAACGGCGGATCGCGCACGACGCTGTGCACCGAGAACCGGATCATGTCGCGGATCTGCGCCGGGATCTGAAAGCTGCCCTCGCGCGCGATGGTGTAGCGGTCGCGCAGTTCCTCGGGCACGTCGGCCAGCGCGGCATGCGGGTAGACGCCCTCGCGGGCGATGCGCAGCATCTGCTCGTCGATGTCGGTGGCGAAGACCTGCACCTTGAAGGAGCGGCGCTGCTCGTGCAGCTCGTGGGCGAAGATCATGGCCATGGTATAGGCCTCTTCGCCGCTGGAGCAGCCCGGCACCCAGACGCGCAGTTCCTCGCCCTCGAAGTCGCGGACGAGATCGGGCACCACCTCGCGGCGGAGCGCCTCGAAATGCTCGGGGTCGCGGAAGAAGCGGGTGACGTTGATCAGCAGCTCGCGGAAGAGCACCTCGCACTCGTCGGAATCCGTGCGCACGCGGCGCAGGTAGTCCTCGGCGTCGCGCAGGTCGAGCACCTGGATGCGGCGCTGGATCCGGCGGACGAGCGTGGATTTCTTGTAGCCCGAGAAGTCGTGGCCGACGGTCTTTTTCAGTACCGCGCAGATGTCGTCGACGCTGTCCTCGATGGTGCGCGCGAGCTTTTCGTCGCTGATGCGGTAGACGGTGCGGGCGTAATACTGGTGGATGCTCTCGATGATGCGCGAGGGGCGGCGGACGAAATCCACCATGCCCGTGTTCTGCGCCGAGACCGGCATGCCGTCGTATTTCGCGGTGTCGGGGTCCTGCACGAGGCAGAGCCCGCCGTGTTCCTTGATCGCGCGCAGGCCCGCGCTGCCGTCGGCGCCGGTGCCCGACAGGATCACGCAGGCGGCGAAGCGGCCCTGGTCCTCGGCGAGGCTTTCGAAGAAGTCGTCGATGGGCCGGCGCAGCCCGCGCGGCTGTTCGAAGTCGGTGAGGGTGAGCTCGCCGTCGCGGACCAGAAGCCCGTGGCCGGGCGGGATGATGTAGACGCGGCCGCGCTGGATGCGCTCGCCGCCGGCGGCCTGCAGCACCTCGAGATCGGTGTGCCGGCCCAGGAGCTCGGCCAGCAGGCTTTCGTGGTTGGGGTCCAGGTGCTGGACCACGACATAGGCGAAGTTGCTGGAGGCGTCGGCCTCGCTCAGCATCTCGCGGATGGCCTCGAGCCCGCCGGCGGAGGCGCCGACGCCGACGATGCAGGTGCGTTCGCTGGCGGTTTCCGCCTCGGAGATGAGGCTTTCGTCAGGTCTGTCGTCGTGGCTCACCGGTCGTCGTCCATCGCAAGTTTGGCGATCATCGCCACCGAATCCGCAAGGCACTCGGCCGAGCCCTCCATCGCGAGGCCGTACTCCCGGCCAAGGGTTTGCACGTCCTCGAGGTGACGGTTGAGCTTCACGTCGTTCTCCTCGAGCCGCTGGCGGCGGCGCGCGGCCGTCATGTCGAACTGCGACGCGAGGATGAACTGCGTGTGGCCGAAACGGTCGCGCAGGCGCGACATGAAGACGAGGTTGAGGAAGGTCGAGCCGTCCTTGCGGTAGTTCAGCACGGCGAAGCGGCCGTCATCCTGGCTGTCGTCGTGGATGAAGTCGTGCAGTTCCTGGTGCGAGGCGGCGGCGGTTTCCTCGCCCTGCAGGAAGCGGCAGTTGCGGCCGATGACCTCGTCCTCGGAATAGCCGGTGAGACGGCAGAAGCCGTCGTTGACAAGCACGAGGGGCGTGTCGCCTCCGGTCTCGGACAGCGCGAGCGCGATGCTCGACGTCTCGAAATAGGCCGCGAGGGCCCTGGGCAGTTCCGCGGTGGTGGCACTCATGTAGGGATATTCGCTTTGGGGGTCTGCGCAGAAAAAAGACGTATCTTGCCTGTCATATGCGCCGGAATGGCCAGATGACAAGCCGATTGCGTTGCCTCGCGGTGCGTTGACCGGGGCTCGTGACGTAAGCGGCCGCGGGGTCGGCGACCGCGGGGCGCTTCTGCGCGCCCTTGGCACGGTGAACGCGGATACCCGGAATGTGGTTCCGGCCCGCGTTCGGGGCGGGGCCCGCGCGGTCCGGCGTGCGGTTGCAGGGAACGATCCGCGCGCCCGCGGTGTTGGCTGCGCATGGACCGGGACAGCCTGACAGCCAGAACCATCGCCATCGCGCGTTCCGTCGAACTGCAGATGCTCGCGATCAGCACCGGGATCATCGTCGGTGTCTGGGGCTTTGCGGAGCTTGCCGACGAGGTGATCGAGGGCGAGACGCAGGGCATCGACCGGCAGCTGCTGCTGCTGCTGCGCACGCCGGGCGACCTCGCGGACCCGCTGGGCCCGCCGGTGGCCGAGGAGATCGGCCGCGACCTGACGGCGCTTGGCGGGATCATCGCGCTGACGCTGGCCACGCTGGCGACCTGCGGCTTCTTCCTGCTGCTGCGGCGCTACGGCTCGGCCTTCTACATGGGCGCGACGGTCGGCGGGGGCATCCTGCTGTCGAGCGTCGCGAAGGGGCTGTTCGATCGCGCGCGGCCCGATCTCGTGCCGCACGGCTCGATCGTGCACACGGCGAGCTTTCCCTCGGGCCACTCGACCATGGCGGCGATCACCTACCTGACGCTGGCGGTGCTGATCGCGCGGGTGCTGCCGCAGCGACGGCTCAAGGTCTACGTGATGACCGTGGCTGTGCTGCTGACGGTGCTGGTCGGCGTGAGCCGCGTCTACCTTGGCGTGCACTGGCCGACGGACGTGCTGTCGGGCTGGCTGGTGGGGCTGGCCTGGGCGATGCTCTGCCTCCTCGGCGCGCGTCTGCTGGCGCGGCATGGCCGGGTCGAGCCCGATGCCGACGAGGGCGATCCGGAGACGGGCGCGCCGGGGCAGGGGCCCTGAGCGCCTGGCGGCGTGCCAGGGACATCCCGAAACGCCCGACCGCCCGCGCGCGCCGATGCCGCCCGGACGCAAGACAACAAGAAACGGAACAGACACCATGCGCCTGCTGATCACCATCGTTCTCGTCCTCGTCACCGGGATCCTGACCCTCGGCTCCTTCCTGCACCTGGCCGAGACCGATGTGTGGTGGGTGCGCACGACCGACTTCCCCCGCCTGCAATACGGCGCCGCGCTGCTGGTGCTGCTGGTGCTTCTGGCGCTGCTGGCACGGTGGGTCTCGCGCCCTGTGCGGGTGGTGCTGGTGGTCCTGGCGCTGGTCTCGCTGGGCTACAACGTGTTCAAGCTGGCGCCCTACATGCCGATCGGCGGGCGCGACGATGTGGCCAGCTGCGACGCGGAGGACAGCCTGACGGTGCTGGTGGCCAACGTGCAGATGGAGAACCGCGAAAGCGCGGGGCTGCTGGAGCTGGTGCAGGCGCGCGAGCCCGACCTCTTCCTCGCGCTCGAGACCGACGCGTGGTGGGACACCGAGCTCTCGCCCCTGGGCGAGGCGATGCCGCAGACCGTCTCGCACATCGACGACGATTTCTACGGCATGCATCTCTTCTCGCGCCTGCCGCTGAGCGAGACGCGGGTGATGTTCCCGGTCGAGACCGACACGCCCTCGATCCTGGCCAAGGTCGAGCTGCCCTCGGGCAACGAGGTGCAGTTCATGGGCCTGCACCCGCGGCCGCCGCACCCGGGGCAAAGCTCGGTCGGGCGCGACGCGGCGCTGATGTGGGCGGGGCTGCGGGCCTGGAACTCGAAGGTGCCGGTCGTGGCGGCGGGGGATCTGAACGCCGTCCCCTGGGAGCGCAGCGCCATGCGGATGCAGCGCATCGGCCAGTTCCTCGACCCACGCCGCAGCGAGGGCTTCAAGGCGAGCTTCAACTCAAGTTCGTGGTGGATGATCTGGCCACTGGACCAGGTGCTGCACCAGGCCGAGCTGAGCCTCGTGTCGCTGGACATCCTGTCGAGCTTCGGCTCGGACCACTACCCGGTCGAGGCGACGCTCTGCGACCGCCCCTCGGAGCACCGGCCGCCGTCGATCGTGGACGGCGACATGGACGAAGCCGAGGAGACCATCCGCGCGGTGCTGGACATGCAGCGGGAGAGCGAGGAGCGCGACCGCCGCGAAGCCTCGGACAGTTGACCGCGTGCGCGCGGGCGCACGCGCGCGCGAGGCTCAGGTGCGTTGAGCCGCGTCAATGATCCGCGGGCGGAGTTGCTCCACCCTCGTTCCGGGACGCCGGTGTCCCGCAACGAGGGGGAGATCACCATGACACGTTCCGGACCACTCGCGACGCTCGCCGTCGCAATCGCCCTGGCACTGGGCGGAGCCGCGGCCCTTGCCGACAGCGCGGGCGAAGAGGAATACCGTGTCGCCTGCGCGGGCTGCCACGGCGAGAGCGCAATGGGCGACGGGCCGCTCGCGGGGCTGCTGAACATCTCGCCCCCGAGCCTCGTGGGTCTGTCGCAGGCCAACGAGGGCAGCTTTCCCTTCGAGGCGGTGCTGAGCACCATCGACGGCCGCGACGGCGTCCGGGCACATGGCAGCCAGATGCCGGTCTGGGGCGAACGCTTCCAGGCCTCGGCGACAAGCCAGCGCGGCGAGACCGCCGACATGGTGGCGCGGGGGCGCATCCTGTCGCTGGTCTACTACCTGCAATCGATCCAGGAGTGATCCGGGCCGGGCGTGCGTGACGGCGACCCGCGGGGTGTCTTCACCTTCGGGTGAGCAGCGGGCGCCGGTTGCGGGTCTTTTCGGCGAGTCGCGGGGCAGGTGCCGGCTGTTCACGACAGGACGCGGGCCCGCCGGGTGCGGGGCTGCGGTGGCGCGCGCCGCGACTGCGTGGCAGCGACGCGGGCTGCACGCGGGGACGAAAGCCTGCACGGGCCCGCCCGTGGCGGGCTCGCGCGTTTTCCCGTGATTTTTCAGCTGCTTGGGAAATGGCGGAGAGACAGTCCGTCCGTCCGCGAACCGCATCCTGGATTATTGTGATAAAACAGTATCTTGTGAATCTACGTTGTCAGAAATGTGGACAAGAACATCTGCGAACGCCCCTGAGCATAGCGAATCGAACCCCCAAATGGAAAGCCCCCCGCCGGGACCAACGGCAGGGGGCTTGGGCAGGATTCCCAGCAGGGGAAGAACAGGAAGCCCCCTCATCACAAAGGACCTCTCAACATGAACAACCCTCAACACAAAGGCAGATCACATGAGGAACACTAATAATCTTTCGGCGGAATTGCAAGGCAATCTGGACGTGGCGCTGGCGTGGGCAGAGGCCGGGATTCCGATCTTCCCGGCGCTGGCTGAAAGCAAGCGGCCCCATGTCACCGGCTGGCAGGACAAGGCCACGACCGACCCGGATCAGCTCCGCCGCTGGTGGCGCAAGTGGCCCGACGCCATGCCCGCCATTCCGACCGGCAGCCGCTCCGGCGTGGCCGTGCTGGACCTTGACCGGAAGAATGGCAAGGACGGCTTCCAGACCTTGCGCGAGCTGGGGCACGACCCGGACGCGCTGAGCCCGCATGTCATCACCACGCCTTCTGGCGGGCAGCACCTCTATTTCCGGCACATGGAGGGCTTGAAGCAATCGGCTGGTCAGATTGGCCCCGGCGTGGACGTGCGGGCAGCGGGCAGCCTTGTCATTGCCCCGGGCGCGATCAACGGCAAGGGCAGCTATGGGCGTCTCAGCGGCCCGCTGAAGCGCGTCTTGGCTGATCTGAAGCCTTGGCCCACGACGGTCCAGCCGCCTGCTCGTGAGCCGCGCCAGAGCTCCGGCGACGTGACCGGGCTGCCCTTTGAAGAGTTCCGGGACGCGCTCATGGCGGTGCCCAACGACGACACCAACCCGGACGCCGATGGCCGGGACTGGTGGGTCAAGATGCTGGCGGCGGTCCACCACGAAACCGGCGGCTCCGAAGAGGGCTTGGATCTGGCGCAGGACTGGTCCGCTCAGCACGGCTCCTATGACCCGGAAGAGACCGACTCCGTCTGGCGGTCCTTCCTCCGCGACGATGGCGCGACCGGGGCCACGGTGCTGCGCGAAGCCCGCAAGCGGGGCTGGGCCTGAGCGGGCATAGCCTCCACCGTCCCCCATTTCCTGATGGCCGCCGCAATCAAGGCGCTCTGCTTCTTGTCGAACGCCCGGCGACGGCTCCGCTGCGAGCGGATGTGCCGGTCTTGTTTCGTCTTGCGGCCCCCAGCGCCCTGAATGGCGATTCCGAGGGGATACAGCGGCGCGGTCATGGTCCGTCCTGTCTGCTGGGGGTGGTGGGGGCCGCCCACCCAAAAGGCAGCCCCCGGGAGTGAGCCTCCCCGACATGGCCGTGAGGCTAGGAGAAAACGGGGCGGCGAATCCTCTATACCCTGAGCTGGCCTCCGAGTCGATGGTCAACGGAAAGTTTACTTTCAATAACAGTTGCTTAGGTAATTAACCAGTGAGGGCGACTCAGGGTGTGCCAAGGCATCCCGCAATGAGGAGTCCTGACAGATGGAAGATGCAGAAGAGTGGTATGGGGGCTTCACTGTCCCGAAGAAAATCCGCCGCCACACGGGCAAATATTCCGGCCTCATGACCGTTGCCGAGCTGGCGCGGGCTGTGACCCCGCCGGGCAAGGACAAGACCAAGGTTGCCGATCAACTCCGTTGGTATCTCCGGCAAGGCTACCTCACTCCCGTTGCCCGAGAGGAAGAGGGCCGCAAAGCCTTCCTGTTCCTTCCCGACCAAGCTCTTGTGGCCGAAGTCCTGTTCCGCATGGCTGAGTTCGGTATTGCTGAGACCGAAGCCGGGCTGGCGGCGAACCAAGCTTTCAACGTCTGGCGCGAAGACGACTTGCCCGAAGGCAAGCCGCCGCACCCGACTCCCGGGCTGATGGTCATCCGCGACTATGAGGCTGGGCACCGCGATTGGTCCTTTGAGCTCTGGTGCTTCATCGAAGTGTCCACTGGCCAGAAGCGTTTCCATGCCCGTCTGGCCGCAAATCAGCGCCGCATCGGCACCAGCCTGCGGTGGGGCAAGGAAAACGGGCATGACCCCCGGGCGGTCTTCGCGGTTGATCTGGTGGACGTGCTGGACCCCATCCACCCGCGCAACCGCAAGAAGCGGGAAGGCATGAACTAATGGCGTTCCCCTTCCTGCCCAAGCTCTTCCGCCGTGCCGCGAAGCCCACCCATGTCCGTCGTTTCGACGGGGCAGCCGGGGGACGGCGCGGCTGGGGCATGGGCACGATGGGGCGCATTAACCCGGAAGTCTCCGCCGCTGGTGCGTCTCTTCGGAGCCGCGCCCGCTACCTAGCCGCTAACAACCCTTGGCTGGCGCAAGCCGTCGCCAACTGGGCCGGGGCTCTAGTGGGGCCGGGCATCGTGCCCGCGCCGAAGCACCCTGACGCGGACACCCGGGCGGAGCTCACCGCCCATTTCAACCTCTGGGCTGACGAAGCCGACGCCGATGGGCGGACGGACTTCTGGGGTCTGCAATCCGACATTGGCCGTGGGCTGGTCATCGACGGCGAGTCCTTCGTCCAGCTCATCACAACGGAAGCCGGGCCGAAGCTCCGGTTGATCCCGCCCGAGCTGGTGGACGAGTCCCTGACCCGTGAGCTGGCGGACGGGGCCTGCATCGTGCAGGGCGTGGAATTTGATGCGGACGGCAACCGGGTGGCCTATCACGTCCTCCCGAGCCGCCCGCATGACCAGTTCGCCAACTATGCCCCGCCTGTCCGGGTCCCGGCGGATGACATTCTCCATGTGATGAAGCCGCTGGCGGCGGGGCAGGTTCGGGGTGTCTCTTGGCTGGCCCCCGTGATCCTGCCCGCTTCCGAATTTGACCAGCTCTGTGACGCGCTCTTGGTGGGCGTGAAGGTCGCGGCGATGCACTCCGCCTTCCTTGTGGACATGAACGGCACGGCGGGCGAGCCCTATGACGGCACGGAGACGGGCGGCATCATGGAGACCGGCCTTGAGCCCGGCACCATGAAGCGGCTGCCCACCGGCTATGACGTGAAGTTCAACACGCCCGGGCAGACGCAAGAGATTGGCGCGTTCCTCCGCCTCAACCTGCAACAGCTTGCCGCCGGTCTGGGGCTGCCCGAGCATCTGCTTTCCGGCGATCTGACCGGGGCCAACTATTCCAGCCTTCGGGCCGGGCTGCTGCCGTTCCGGCAGCGGGTTGAACAGGTGCAGTATGGCACCCTTGTTCCCCAGCTTCTCCGCCCGATCTGGCGGCGCGTCGTCACTTTTGGCGTCCTGTCCGGTGAGCTGGCGGCCCCGGACTTCGAGTCCAATCCCCGGGCCTATCTGGCCTGCGAATGGCTGCCCCCGAAGCCCATGCAGGTGGACCCGCTCAAGGATGTGCAAGCGACCGTGGCGGAGCTGGAAGCCGGGCTGACCAGCCGCCGCAAGGCCGTCGCCGAACGGGGCTGGGCTCTGGAAGACCTGGACTCGGAGATTGCCGCCGATCCGCACACCCCCAAGCCCAAGGAGTCCGACAATGCCGCTTGACCTCTTCACCCGCCGGGCGGCCTTCCGTCCGACGACGCTTGACCGCGAAAACCGCACCGTCCGCGTCACCGTCTCGACCGGGGCCGCCGTCCAGCGGCGCGGCTATATCGAACGGCTGACGCTGCCAGACCCGCAGAGCATCGTAGGGCTGCCCGTGCTCAACTCGCACCGGCAAGACGGGCTGGACAATCTGCTGGGCCGCGTGGTGGCGGCTGGCGTGGATGACGCGGGCCTCTGGGCAGACGTGCAAATCTCGCAGCGGGCCGAATGGCTCTTGGGCGAGATCGAAGCCGGAATCGTGACCAGCGCGAGCATCGGCTACCGCCAAGGGGCCGCGACCCGCTCCACCGATCCCGCCACCGGGCAGCCGGTGCGCACCATCGTCCCCGAAATCTCGGAAATCTCTTTCGTCCCCGTGCCCGCCGACAAGGGTGCCACAATCAGGAGTAACCAAGTGGAAAACGACGAAATCACGGTGGATGAAAACGCCACCGAAACCCGCGAAGATGACCGGGCGCAGACCCGTGCCGCAATCCGTCAGATTGCCCGTTCCGCTGGCATGACCAGCGAACAGGCCGACGACATGGTGGACCGTGAGCTGTCCATCAGCGAAGCCCGGGCGGAAGCCTTTGAGGCAATGCAGGACCGTGGCCGCACCACGCCGCGCATCCGCACGGCGACCCGCGAGGCAGACAACCCCGCCACGGTCCTGCAACTCCGCTCCGACGCGCTCTATGCGCGGACCTCTGGCGAAGCCCCGTCCGACGCGGCGCGGCCCTACATGGGCGAGACGCTGCGCGACATGGCGCGGGCTTGCGTGGAGGCCACCGGCACCAGCACCCGCGCGATGGACGCTGACCAGCTCTTCCGGGCTGCGATGCACACCACGTCCGACTTCCCCCAGCTTCTCACCAGCACCGGCAACCGAACGCTGGTGGCAGCCTATCAGGCGGCTCAGAGCCCGGTGAAGACGACGCTGGCGCGGCAATCGACCTTGGCCGACTTCCGGCCCGGGACGCGGCTCAAGCTCAGCGACATTGGCACTCTGGGCAAGGTGAGCGAGTCGGGTGAGATCAAGCACACCAGCCGGGCGGAAGCGTCCGAATCCTATGCGCTCGACACCTACGCCACGCAGTTCGCTATCAGCCGCAACGCGCTCATCAACGACGATCTGGGCGCGTTCCGCGACTGGGGCGCGACGGCGGGCCGGATGGCGGCGGAAACGGAAGCCAACCTGCTGCTGTCGCTGCTGCTGAGCAACCCGACGATGGGCGAAGACGCCACCGCGCTCTTCCATGCCGATCACGGCAACCTTGCCGCCGGGTCCGCTCTGGAAGTCGCGGCGCTGGATGCAGCCCGGAAGGCCATGCGCGGCATGAAGGCTCTGGACGGTGTGACCCCCATCAACGCCACGCCCAAATACCTGCTGGTGGGGCCGGAGCTGGAAACCACGGCGGAGCAAATCCTTGCTGCGATCTACGCCGCTACCGTGGCCGACGCCAACCCGTTCACGGGCCGTCTGACGCTGCTGGTGGAACCGCGCATCACGGACTCGTCCTTCTACATCTTCGCGGACCCCGCCGTCCTGCCCGTGCTCGAATACAGCTACCTGAGCTCCGCTCAGGGGCCGCAGATGGCGTCCCGCGAAGGCTGGGACGTGCTGGGCATGGAGTTCCGCGTGGTGCTGGACTTCGGCTGCGGTGCCGTCGACTGGCGCGGCGCTTACCTCAACCCGGGCGAGTGAGCATGGCGACCGTGGCTGAGCTGACCAAGATGCGGGCGGACCTCCATGCCGCCCGCATGACCGGGGCACGGGAGTATCAGGACCAGAACGGCGAAACCGTCGTCTACAAGTCCGACTCCGAGATGGCCCGGGCGCTGGCGGCGCTCGACGCCGAGATTGCGGCGGCTCAGTCCAAGCCGCCGTCCACCATCCTCTTCAAAACGAGCAAAGGACTCTGACGATGAAGAACTATGTGCAGAAGGGTGAGAACATCACCGTGACCGCGACCGCCGCCGCCAGTTCGGGCGAAGGCGTCCTTGTGGGCAGCCTCTTCGGCATCGCCGCCGGGGACGCCGCCATTGGCGAAGACCTCGACCTTGTGACGGTGGGCGTCTTCACCATGCCCAAGGTGAGCACCGACGCCTTCACCGTGGGGGCCGTCGTCTACTGGGACGACTCCGCCGGGCTGGTCACGACCGACGACGACACCGGCTCCAACCCGGAAATC
This sequence comes from Salipiger mucosus DSM 16094, assembly GCF_000442255.1. Classification (GTDB taxonomy): domain Bacteria; phylum Pseudomonadota; class Alphaproteobacteria; order Rhodobacterales; family Rhodobacteraceae; genus Salipiger; species Salipiger mucosus. The sequence continues at coordinate 14,695 of NZ_KE557280.1, forward strand.
GGGCTGGCCGTGACCGCCGCCGCCAACCCCAGCGGCACCGTCAACGTGCGGCTCAACGGCTGAGACGATGAACGCCCCGGCCACCATCACCTCCGACCTGCTGCGCCTCCACAGGGCGCGGGACAAGGTTGCGCGGCTGGTGGTGGCCGATCCGGTCTATGCGCCGATCTTCCAGCGCCTTGAAGCTGAGATTGCCGAAGCTGAGGCCGCCGAAGACATCGTGGCCCGCGCCCGGGCCGTCGCTCAGAAGGCCAGAGGCGACAAGACTTCGCGCTGATATTCCAGCGTGGCACCGTCGCCATACTCTTCCCGGGTGAGGCGATGACCCATCAAATCCCGCCGCACCCGCTCATCAACCTTGGCCGCAAGCAAGCGGTCCTCAAAAGCGTGTCGCAACGAGTAGAGCGAATGACTGTCAGTTTGCAGCAACCCGTTTTCCCGCAGGAACTTGTTCACGACACCGGACAGGCTGGCAGAGCTGTCGCGGTAGCGCGGGAAGCCGGCCGGGAAGCCGCGCATGGCTTCCAAGCTCACCCCGGTCAAGGCGATCTTCCGACGCGCCCGGCGGCTCTTGAGCTGGCGGCCTACGGGCTCAATCGAGATGTGGGGCACGTTGGCCTTGAGGTGAATCGTCTCGGGCGTCAGGGCGGCAATCTCCGAGGGCCTGCATCCGGTGTTGACCATCACCAGCAAGATGGCCCGGGCCTCATCGTTCAAGCCGTCCAGAGCCCCCGGAGCCAAGAGCCTTTCCCGAATCCACGTCTCCGAGAAGGGCGGGCGCTTTTTCTTCTCGCCTTCCTTCAAGGACAGGTCCGAGAGGGGCAAGACCAGCCCCAGCCGCTTCATGCGGTTCACCGTCTTGAGCACGTCGCCAAGGTGGATCAGGTCCTTGTTCGCGCTGTTGGGCGTCATGTCCTCTTCGGCGATGCGGTCAATCCACCAGTCCCGGAAGGCCAGCATGTCGTCTCCGGTTATCTCGGGCAGGGGCCTGTCGCCCACCACGTCCACGAAATTCTTCACCGCCTTCTTGCGCGGATTCTGCCAGCGCCGAAGCTGGTCTTCGCTCTTGCCCAAGGTCTTGTCCTTGGCGAGCCCCCAGTAGAGTTCCAGCGCCCGCGTCACCGTGATGGGCGGCTCAGAGACGCCACCCAAGAGGGCAGCGGCTTCCACCATGTTCGGTTCGCCCTTGTGCTCTGGCACGGCTTCTATGCGGTCCAGAAGGGCCGTGGTGGGCAGCTCCGCCACCTTGGCGGCGGGCATGAACCGGAAGCCCCGGCGCTCTGCCAGCTCCCGGGCCGCCTCAAAGCGGCGTTCCGCGTCCTCTGTGTCTCCCGCCAGCCGTGCTTCCCAAGCCTCTATCAGCTCCGCCCATGCGGCTTCCGCCTTGAGCTTGGCGAGCTGAGCCGAGTCAGTGTGAAGGCTCTGGGAGATCAGCTCACGCGGCTCAATGGGCGCGAACCGCTTGGGCACCCGGCGGCGCAGATGGTAGGTGTTTCCGATCTTCTTGAGAGACATGGGCAGGCCCCAGCGGCGGACAATGTAGCAAAAATGTGGACAAAAAAGTGGACCATTGTCAACCACGGGTTTACGATGACTTCGGCTAAGCGACTGAAATCACTCGTAAACTTGCTCATTTCTGGGAGGAAAAGTGGCGGAGAGACAGGGATTCGAACCCTGGGACCCCGTGAAGGGTCAACGGTTTTCGAGACCGCCCCGTTCGACCGCTCCGGCACCTCTCCGCGGGGGTCGTCGTGGGGGGCCGTTTAGCGTCCTGCGTCGGGCTGTGCAACCGGGAAAATGTCAGGAAATGTTCATCTGCGCATCGAGCGCCCGAGGCTGCGGCACGCGGCGCGTCGTGACTGGCGACTTCCCGCTTCCCCGGCTTGGAAAGCGGCGCCGCAGCGCCTAGGTTCCCGGCCAGCCGACAACGGAGATTCCCGATGCACCTGCGCCTTGCCGCCTGCCTTGCCGCCTGCCTTGCCGCCGCCACCCTGAGCGGCCCGGTCGCGGCGGACCCCACGGACGACCTGCTCGATGCGCTCGGCCTGGCCGAGATCGTGGAGATCATGCGCGAGGAGGGGATCGACTACGGCGGCGAGATGGCGGGCGACCTGATGCCCGGCAACTCGGCCTCGGGCTGGGATTCGGACGTCGAGCGAATCTACGACACCGAGGCGATGGAGGCCTCGGTGCGCGAGAATTTCCGCGCCAGCTTCGACGCGGAGCACGCGGCGCCGCTGCTGGAGTACTTCACCTCGGAGACCGGCGAGCGGGTGGTCGACCTCGAGCTCTCGGCCCGCCGGGCGATGATCGACGACGACGTCGAGACCACCGCGCGCGAGATGTTCCGCGACCTCGACGGCACCAGCGATCCGCGGCTCGACCTGCTGCACGATTTCGTCGACGCCAACGACCTGGTGGAGGCCAATGTCACCGGCGCGATGAACGCGAGCTACCAGTTCTACATGGGCCTGGTGGATGGCGGGGCGCTGGAGATGTCCGAGACCGAGATCCTGTCCGAAGTCTGGTCGCAGGAGGACGAGACGCGCCACGACACGCGCGAATGGCTCTATGCCTTCCTGCTGATGTCCTACCGGCCGCTCGAGGACGAAACGCTGGAGGACTATGTCGAGGTCTCGGCCACCGAGGAAGGGCAGGCGATGAACCGCGCGCTTTTTGCCGGGTTCAACGCCATGTACGACGACATCTCCTACGCGCTCGGGCTGGCGGCCGCACAGCAGATGCGCGGGCGCGATCTCTGAGGCGCGATTGCCCCTGGCGGGGCGCGCACAAGGCTTGACAAGCGGGGCGATCACGGGGATAAGCGCGCACTCGACCCGGGTTCGCCGAACGCCGGGACGATACCATTGACACCACAGCCCGGAAAGGGCGCGCCGTTCGAGGCGGGCGCGAGGCCCGGAAGACCCGCAAGTCGGGCGCCGAAGGACGCGGAAGACGAAGGAAGACGCAGATGTTCGCGGTGATGAAAACCGGCGGCAAGCAGTACAAGGTCCAGCCGGGCGATACGCTCCGGGTGGAGAAGCTGGCCGCAGACGCGGGTGAGACCGTGCAGTTCAACGAGATCCTCATGCTCGGCGGCGACAGCACCGTCGTGGGCGCGCCGCTCGTGGCAGGTGCCGCGGTGCAGGCCGAGGTGATCGACCAGATCAAGGGTGACAAGGTCATCCACTTCGTCAAGCGTCGCCGCAAGCACAGCTCGCAGCGCACCAAGGGCCACCGTCAGCACCTGACGCTGCTGCGCGTGACCGAGATCCTGTCGGACGGCGGCGACAAGACCGGCGTGAAGGCCGCGATCGGCGCGGGCGCCGCGGGTCTGCCGGGCACCGGCACCGACCGCTACGCCGAGAACCGTGACGACCAGTCCGAGATGATCGCACAGGTCAGGAACGACGAGGCGAAGGCGATGTCGGCCGGCGACGACCTGACCGCAATCACCGGCGTCGGCCCCGCAGCCGCCGCCAAGCTGAACGAAGCCGGCATCACGACCTACGCCGAGCTTGCCGCAGTGGATCCCGAGACCTTCGAGGGCACCAAGGTGAAGCCCGAGTGGGTCGAACAGGCCAAGACGCTGGCCTGAAGGTTAAGGAGAGAGAGTTATGGCACACAAGAAAGCAGGCGGTTCCTCCCGTAACGGGCGCGACTCCGCGGGTCGCCGCCTTGGCGTGAAGCTCTACGGCGGCCAGTCGGCCATCCCGGGCAACATCATCATCCGTCAGCGCGGCACCAAGTTCTGGCCGGGCGAAGGCGTCGGCATGGGCAAGGATCACACGATCTTCGCGACCGAAGAAGGCGCCGTGAGCTTCCACAAGGGGCTCAAGGGACGCACCTTCGTATCCGTGCTTCCCGTGGCGGAAGCCGCCGAGTAAGCCGATCTCGCAAACAGACATCTGAGGGGGATCGGCGGACCGCCGGTCCCCCTCGGTTTTCGGGGCCTGGCGGTCCTGATCCGCGGGGCGGGCGGCCCACCCGGCCGTCCCGCATCCCCCGGCGCGCGTGCTCCGGGGTCTCAGGTGCATAGGAGGAGAGTGCACATGAGCGTCGACCAGATCGATACCACCAACGCGCAACCCGTGATCGAGGCGGGGCGCTTTGTGCTGCGCCCGGTGCGCCGCTCGGACGCCGGGCTGATCTCGCACTACACCGCCGACGAGCGGCTGGCGCGGATGACCACTTCGATTCCCCATCCCCTGCCGCCCGGGTCGACCGAGGCCTTCATCGCGCGCGCCATCGCGGCCGACCGGGTCGAGGATATCTGGGCGATGGATGCCACGGGCCACAACGGCGACGAGCTGATGGGGGTGATCTCGCTCGAGCAGGTCGACGACGGCCGGGTGGAAATCGGCTACTGGGTGGCGCCGCCGTTCTGGAACACCGGCCATGCCTCCGAGGCGGTCGGCGCGCTGGTGGAGGCCAACCCGACGGGGGCCGAGACCATGTTCGCGAGCGTCTTCCAGGACAACCCGGCCTCGGCCAGGGTTCTTGTGAACCAAGGGTTCGAATACATCGGCGATGCCGAGGCCTTTTCGGTCGCGCGCAACGCCACCGTGCCGACCTGGACCTACCTGCGGCGGATGCGCTGAGGCGCGCTCTGTGCGCTGACGGCGTCCGGCCTGTGCGCTGACGGCCTTTGATTGGCCACCGGATCGGTTATGTCCTGACAATTAGAACACGAACTGTCAGGACATTCGATGCTGAGTTTTTTCCGCGACCGCCGCGCGGTGGCGCTGCTCATGGCAGCGTCCCTTACCGTGCTTTCGAACATGATCATCAGCCCGGCGCTGCCCGGTCTGCAGGCCAGCTTCGAGGGCACGGACAATGCCGAGCTTCTGACGCGGATGCTGGTCACCGCGCCGTCGCTGCTCGTGGCGATCTGCGCGCCCTTCGCGGGCATGAGCGCCGACCGCTTCGGGCGAAGGCGCCAGCTGCTGGCCGGCGCGCTGCTGTTCTCGATCGCGGGCTGCGCCGGGGCGGTGCTGCCCAGCCTCGAGCTGATCCTGGCAAGCCGGCTGCTGCTGGGCCTTGCCGTCGCGCTGGTGATGACCAGCCAGGCGGCGCTGATCGGCGACTACTTCTCGGGCGAGAGCAGGGGCCGCTTCATGGGGCTGCAGATCGCGGCGGTGAACTTCAGCGGTTTCGCCTTCGTGGGGCTGGCGGGCTGGCTGGCGGGGATCTCGCCGCGGCTGCCCTTCGGGATCTATGGGCTTGGGGCGCTGATCCTGCCGTTCCTGGTCATCGCCATCGTCGAGCCGCTGCGCGGGGCGCGCGCGGGGACCGCGTCGCCCGAGGCGCACCAGGCGCAGATCACCAGCGGGACCGATGGCGAATCCGACTGGGTCCTGACGCTGTCGGTCGTGGTGGTGCTTTCGGCGCTGAGCTTCGTGCTGTTCTACATGATCCCGACGCAGATGCCCTTCTACCTCGCCGAGCTGGGCCATTCCGAGCCCTCGGCCCCGGCGCAGGTGCTGGCCATGGTGACGCTGGCCGGCGGCGCCGCGGCGCTGGTCTTTGGCCCGGTGCGCGCGCGGCTGGGGCGCGGCATGACCCCGGCGCTGGGATATCTCTTGATGGCCGCGGGCTTTGCGGTGCTGGACTGGGCGCACGACATGACCTTCATCAGCATCGCGGCGATGCTGGTGGGCGGGGGATTCGGCTTCACCATGCCGACCTTCTTCTCGCTGGCGCTGGACGTCGCGCCGGCGGCGCGGCGCGGGCTGGCCTCCGGGGCGATCACCACGAGCATCTTCGTGGGGCAGTTCATCTCGCCCTTCTACAGCACGCCGCTGATCTCGGCCGTGGGCTACGAGGCGAGCTTTGCCGTCGGCGCGGTGATCCTGGTCATCATGGCCGTGGTGGTGATGCTGAAGTTCCACCGCCGCGGCGGGGCGCCCGTGCTGGCCTGAGGGCCGGCCGGGCAGGGCCCACACGAAAAAGGCGCCCCGCGGGGCGCCTTTTCCGATTCTCACTGTCCTGTAACGTCGGGCGCTGTTCAGCTGCCCCAGCTGCGGACCGGGCCGCAGTCCATGTGCACGAAGTCCGAGCCCGAGTAGCGGCCGACGCCGCCGGCGCGGCAGGCCTGGGCCGCGCGCGCCATCTGGTTGACCGAGCGCGAGCCGAGGTGCAGGTCGGCCGCCTCGCCGCGCAGGTGGCGCGAGTTCTTGGCCACGCCCGACGAGCGGCGACGCAGCATCGCGTTGGTCTTGGGGCTGCGGTAGCCCGAGATCAGCATGTAGGGTTCGCTGACGTCGAGAAGATTGTGCGCGGCGGTCATGATGTCGATCGTGCGCGCATCGATGTTCTTGACGTCATCGGTGCGCCAGTCGCGCATGAAGTAGTTGATTTCATTGAGGGCGTCGGTGATGTACTGCCCCTCGACCCAGTAGATCATGTCGAGTTTTTCGCCCGTGCGGGCCGAGTACATCTTGATCCGGCGAATATCTCCGCCTCCGCGAAGGAACCCTGCAGCATTTGCGTACGTTGGTGCTGCGGAAACCATGGTGGCGGCGAACGCGCCAAGAAGTCCGCGGCGCGTGAGGCCGCTTGCCGAGTTTTCAGTCATATCGAGCGCCTGTCCCGTATAGTCGCTTTACCTGTTCACCCGCCTCGTTGGGCGGGCCTGCCATCTCTCCCCAGATGCAGGTAGTGTATGCCATACCTTGTGGATCGTCGGAAGGCGCAGATGATGAGAATCCAAACTATCAAGAGTTTTCGGCAAGTTTCTGCGCAAACCGCGGGAAGCGTGGCACGATTGCGTCCGCAGGGCGTTGTGCGATGCACGCATGCCGCACAGTGATCTCCGATCCGCCTCTGGCGCAAAAGTGAGTAGACAGTTCAGAGGCTTGGTCGGATCATTTCACGAATACCGGACCCGTTTTGACAAGAGTTTGACCGCGATGAGAATTATGCCGACCCCGCGTCCCCTCCGCCTTGCCATGACCGCGCTCGGTGCCGCCTGCTTCCTGAGCCTGACGGCGCCGCTGCCAGCGGGCGCCCAGGGGCTGGGGCTGACCGCCTACAAGCAGGCGGTGGCGGAGACCCTCGACGACGACAGCATCGCGAGCTTCTACCGGGGACGTGACTTCGCGCCGCTCTGGACCGGGCCCGATGCCGCCTCGACCGCCCGGCGCGCGGCGCTGATCGAGGCGCTGCAGAAGGCGCCGCTGCACGGCCTGCCGGCGCGGCGCTACGACGTGCCGGGACTGATGCGCGCCATGCAGCGGGTGGAAGGCGAACGCGCGCGCGGCGAGCTGGAGGTGCGGCTGAGCCGGGCCTTCATCGATTTCGCGAATGACCTGCAGAGCGGGGCGCTGGAGCCCCGGCGCGTGGATTCGGGCATCAAGCGCGAGGCGCCGCGTCGCGACAGCGAGACGCTGCTGCGCATGCTGGCGGGCGGCGACGCCCGCGCGGCGATGCAGCAGCTTGCACCGCGCACGCCGGAATACGCGCGACTGATGCGTGCCAAGCTGATGCTGGAGCGCGACGTGGCCCGTGGCGGCTGGGGCGAGCCCATCCGCACCGGCGCGATCGAACCCGGCGAGAGCGGTGACGCGGTGGTGCGCCTGCGCGACCGGCTGATCGCGATGCACTACCTCAAGCCCACGCTTTCGGCGAGTTACGACGAACCGATGCAGGATGCCGTGGCGACCTTCCAGGAGGACCACGGCCTCAAGGTCGATGGGGTCGCGGGCTCCTCGACCCTGAGCGCGATCAACGTCTCGGCGCGGGACCGACTGAAATCGGTCATCGTGGCGATGGAGCGCGAGCGCTGGATGAACCTGCCCGACGGGCTGGGCAAGCGCCACATCAAGGTCAACCTGACCGACTTCCACGCGCAGATCATCGACGACGGCAAGGTGACCTTCCGCACGCGGTCGGTCGTGGGGCACCAAGACCCGGACCGGCGCACGCCCGAGTTCTCGGACGAGATGGACCACATGGTCATCAATCCGTCGTGGTACGTGCCGCGCTCGATCGTGGTGAACGAGTACCTGCCGCTGCTGCGCCGCAACCCCGGCGCGGTGAGCCATCTTCTGATCACCGACAGCCAGGGGCGTCGGGTGAACCGGGCGCGGGGCTTCTCGCAGTACTCGGCCTCGAGCTTTCCGTTCTCGATGCGCCAGCCGCCGGGGCCGAAGAACGCGCTCGGGCAGGTGAAGTTCATGTTCCCGAACAAGTACAACATCTACCTGCACGACACGCCCTCGAAGCATCTCTTCGACCGTCAGCAGCGAACTTACAGCCACGGCTGCGTGCGGCTGAGCGACCCCAAGGACTTCGCCTACGCGCTGCTTGCGCGGCAGACGGACGATCCGCAGGGTTTCTTCCAGTCGCGCCTGCGCACCGGGTCGGAAAGCCGGGTGAACCTGGACAAGCCGGTGCCGGTGCACCTGATCTACCGCACGGCCTACACCACGCCCAAGGGGCAGGTGCAGTTCCGTGACGACATCTACGGCCGCGACGCGCGCATTTGGAATGCGCTCGAGGCGGCGGGGGTGGCGCTCCTGCCTGTGCAGAGTTAAGCCTTCGGGGAGCGATCCCGGAGGTTTCCATGTCCCATACCATCGCAGAGATCGCCGCCGCGCTCGGGCTCGAGGCGGCCGGCGACAGCGGTCTGCGCGTCACCGGCGTGGCCGAGCCCGCGATGGCGGGGCCGGACGAGCTGGCCATGGCGATGAAGCCCGAGTTCGCGGCGCAGCTGGGCGAGGGCCGGGCGCGCGCGGCGATGCTCTGGAGCGGCGCCGACTGGCGGGAGATGGGGCTGGAGGCGGCGCTGCTGGCGCCGCGTCCGCGCTACGCCATGGCGGGCCTTTCGGCGATGATGGACCCGGGGCAGGGGCATGCGCCGGGCATCCACCCCTCGGCGGTGATCGACCCCTCGGCCGAGCTGGGCGAGGGCGTGAGCGTCGGGCCGCTGGCGGTCATCGGCCCCGAGGCGCTCATCGGCGCGGGCTCGGTCATCGGGCCGCAGTGCCACGTCGGCTGGCAGGCCGAGCTGGGCGCGGGCGCGCTGCTGCAGGCGGGCGTGCGGATCGGCGCGCGGGTGCGCATCGGCGCGCGCTTCATCGCGCAGCCGGGTGCGGTGGTTGGCGGCGACGGCTTTTCCTTCGTCACGCCGGAACCCTCGGGCGCCGAGCGGGCGCGCGGCTCGCTGGGACAGGAAGGCACCGAGAGCGAACAGGCCTGGGCGCGCATTCACTCGCTGGGCGCGGTGACGCTGGGCGACGACGTCGAGATCGGGGCCAACTCCTGCATCGACCGCGGGACGGTGCGCGACACGGCGATCGGCGACGGCACCAAGCTCGACAACCTCGTGCAGGTCGGCCACAACGTGGTCGTGGGCCGCAACTGCCTGCTCTGCGCGCAGGTGGGTATCGCGGGCTCGACCCGGGTGGGCGACAACGTGGTGATGGGCGGCCAGTCCGGCGTCTCGGACAACCTTTTCGTCGGCGACAACGTGGTTCTGGGCGGCGCCTCGGTCGTGCTGTCGAACGTGCCGGCGGGGCGCATGATGCTGGGCTACCCGGCCGTGAAGATGGACAGCCACGTGGAAACCTACAAGGCGATGCGCCGCCTTCCGCGCCTGCTCCGTGATGTCGCGGCTCTCAAGAAAGCGGTTTCCAAGCTGGGCGGGAATGAGTAGATCGGCGGCATCATCCGTGCGACGAAGAGGGAGCGCCGCGCCATGAGTGTCAAGGACAGGGTCATCGCGATCATCGCGGAACAGGCCGTGCTGGAGCCGTCCGACGTGACGATGGACAGCACCCTCGAGGACCTGGGGATCGACAGCCTCGGTCTCGTGGAGAGCATCTTCGCCATCGAGGAAGAATTCGACATCTCGGTTCCCTTCAACGCCAACGAGCCCGAGCAGAGCGATTTCGACATCTCGTCGGTCGCCAGCATCGTGGCCGGCATCGAGAAGCTGATCTCCGAGCAGGCGTCGTGAAACGGGTCGTCATCACCGGCGCGGGAACCATCAACGCGTTGGGACGGGGCGTTCCGGACACGCTCGAGGCCATGCGCGAGGGGCGCTGCGGCATCGGCGAGCTGGAATTCCGCGACGTCGAGCGCCTGGCGATCCGCATCGGCGGGCAGATCAAGGGCTACGTCCCCGAAGATACCTTCAACCGCCAGCAGCTCGCGCTATACGACCGCTTCACCCAGTTCGCGCTGATTTCGGCCCGCGAGGCCATCGGCCAGTCGGGCCTGAGCTTCAGCAACGGGCTGGCGGAGCGCACCGGCGTGGTCTTCGGCACCTCCGGCGGCGGTCTGAACACGCAGGACGAAAATTACCGTTCGGTCTACGAGGAGGGGAAGAACCGCGTTCATCCCTTCGTGGTGCCGAAGCTGATGAACAACGCGGCCGCGAGCCATGTCAGCATGGAGTTCGACCTCAAGGGCCCGACCTTCACGGTGGCGACGGCCTGTGCCAGCTCGAACCACGCCATGGGGCTCGCCTTCCAGATGGTGCGCTCGGGGGCCTGCCCGGCGATGATCACCGGCGGCACCGAGTCGATGCTGTGCTTCGGCGGGGTGAAGGCCTGGGAAGGCCTGCGCGTCATGTCGCGCGATGCCTGCCGGCCGTTCTCGGCCAATCGCAACGGCATGGTGCAGGGCGAGGGCGCCGGCGTTTTCGTCTTCGAGGACTACGACTACGCCCGCGCGCGCGGGGCCGAGATCCTGGCCGAGGTGGTGGGCTTTGCCATGACCTCGGACGCGTCGGACATCGTCATGCCCTCGAAGCAGGGCGCGGCCCGGGCGATCACCGGCGCGCTGGCCGACGCCGGGATCGACGCGGGCGAGGTGGGCTACATCAACGCGCACGGCACCGGCACGGCGGCCAACGACAAGACGGAATGCGCCGCCGTGGCCGACGCCATGGGCCAGCAGGCGGACCGGCTGATGATCTCCTCGACCAAGGCGATGCACGGCCACTGCATCGGCGGCACCGGCGCGGTCGAGCTGCTGGCCTGCATCATGGCGCTGCGCGACGGCATCGTGGCGCCGACCATCGGCTACGAGGAACCCGACGCGGAATGCGCGCTGGACGTGGTCCCCAACGAGGCGCGCGAGGCCGAGGTGGGCGTCGCGCTGTCGAACGCCTTCGCCTTCGGCGGGCTGAACGCCGTGCTGGCCCTGCGCAAGGCTGGATGACGGACGTCGCGGTCGCTGCCGCGCGGACCCGCGAGAGTGTTTCCCCGTTGCAAGGGCGACGAAGGTCTTCCCCGGCCGGGGCTGTTTGACGTTGAGTTCCGGGCCTTGCCCTGCAAACTCGGCCGCGAGGCAGACGGAGGGTGATCCTGCATGAACCACATCGATATCCTGGTCGGACGCCGAATCGCCGAGGCCCGCTCAAGACAGGGGCTGGCACGCGAGGCACTCGCGCGTGAGCTGAATATCGCTCCGTGGTTAATCGGTGAAATCGAGGATGGGCGCCGCAGGGCCTCCGCTCGGCAGCTTTTTGCCATCGGCGACCTTTTGGGGGTTGCCGTCACGAGATTCTTTATGGGAACCAAAGGGGGACAAGTGCAGAGTCTGTGCCCGGCCACATTGTTCAGACCCGGCCGGTGCAACCTCTGAGCCACTTTGGCGCGTTTTCCAGGTCGCATCCGGATGCGGTCTTTGCGTTTTTGGTTGCCTGCTGCCACAATCAGCACGAGACTCCGGACGAGACGTCCTGACCATCAGGGTTGGTCGCTCCGATATTGAAAGGCCTGTCTTGTCCGTTATTGACCTGAGCAAACTTCCGTTTCCGGAAAACGACCTCAAGTCTTTCCTCGACCAGGTTTGCGAGGCGAACGAGCTCGACTACGCGGCATACGCGGGGATCAACCCGATTGCCCAGACGGTGCACGGTTTCGTCAACTACCCGGACGAATGGCAGACGCTCTACGTCGACCAGGGATTTCAGAACAGGGACCCGGCGCTGCTGGCGGCGAGCCGCAGCATCGCGCCGGTCGATTGGCAGCGCCTGCGCGGCGAGCAGAGCTTCAAGTCGATCTTTCGCGCGGCGCATGATTTCGGCATCTCCGAGCAGGGGATGACCATCCCGGTACGCGGGCCCTATGGCGACATGGGCATGTTCAGCGTCACGCGCGACTGCCCGGACGAGGAATGGCGGCTGCTCAAGCGCAAGGTGCTGGGCGAGCTGCAGACCGCCGCCGTTCACCTGCATGACCATGTCATCAGTTCGCAGGCGCTCACGCGCGTGCTGCATCATCCGGCGCTGTCCAAGCGGGAAATCGAGATCCTGCAATGGATCGCGGCCGGAAAGACGCAGCAGGACGTGGCCGACATCTTGACGATTTCCAACCGTACGGTAGAAGTTCACCTTCGGTCAGGACGGAGCAAGCTGGGTGCGCTCACCACATCGCAAGCCGTCGGACGCGCAATCGGCCTTGGGTTGATTCACCCCCTGTGAACCATCCTACGGGATTTCCCCAATAGAAACATTCGCCGGTCCGAAGGAATATCTCCGTACAAACACGCTTACGGAGAGGCACCATGATCCTTGTTGTAGACGGGCTCAATCGACACCGATACACGAAACTGCTCGACCAGATGTTCGAACTGCGCGCGCGGGTTTTCCGCGATCGTCTTGGGTGGGACGTCAAGGTCGAGGACGGGAAGGAAATCGACGAGTTCGATGCCCTGGACCCGGCGTATATCCTCGGACTGAATGACGAAGGCCGCGTCGTGGCCTGCGTTCGCGCCCTGCAGACCACCGGTCCGCACATGCTGTCCGACGTCTTCTCGGCAATCCTCGACGGCGAGCCGCCGCTGCGCAGCGCGACGATCTGGGAATCGACCCGGTTCTGCGTCGACACCGACGTGCTCGACCGCGGCACATCGCGCCACTCGGTCAGCTTCGCGACCTGCGAGCTGATGGTCGGCGCCCTGGAGTACTCGCGAGACGCGGGCATCACGGACATCGTGACGGTCATCGACCCGATCATGAACCGCGTGCTCAAGCGCTCGGACTGCGCGCCCTACGACTATCTCGGCTCGACCACGCCGATGGGCAAGACCTCGGCCATGGCCGCGCTGCTCGACTGCACGGACGAGCGCATCGACCGGGTCCGGGCCTTTGCCGGGATCGAGGGCGACGTCTTTGCCGACGCCGAGACCGAGGCCGCGCTGGCCGACGATGCGCCCGCGCAGGGCGGCGGCGCGGACATGGGCTCGCTGTTCGACCTGGTGCAGGCTCAGCCGGAGCCGCAACCCACCGAGCTCGAGCAGTACTGCCTCGACCAGGTGGCGGCGGCCGAGACCGACGAGGAGCGTGACGCGGCGCGCCGCCTGGCGGCCGAGCTGTGCCGCGCCGGCATGGTGAGCGACCGGGCGCTGGCAGCCATCAACTGCTGAGCTCGGGGCCGGCCGGATAGCCCGGCCTTGCCAATCGATGCCGTGCGCGCCAGCGTGCGCGGACAGGACAAGACTGTTGCAGGTTGGATTTGCCTCTCCGCCTGCGGCAGGATTGCACGCGTATGTCCGGCTCTTGCGGGCGGCGCGCTGCGATCGTGACGAGGCAACCGACCCCTGCCGCCTTCGACCGTCATCGTCGGGGGCGTGATACCCGCGCGACTCCGGCTCTGCCCGGCGTCGGCCTGTTTTGGTGTGCACATGCAAACCGCCACGGTGCAGATGTGCCTCTCTGCCCGCGGCGGGATTGCAGACGTGCCATCAGATGCCGGCCGGCGCGACCCGCGCCGCGCCGGCTCTGGCCGGGCTAGCGCTGCTGCACGCGTCCCAGGCAGCCGGCGACATCCGCCATGCGTGCCGAGAAGCCCCACTCGTTGTCGTACCAGGCCAGCACGCGCACGGTGCGCTTGCCCACGACCTTGGTCTGGTCGGGCGCGAAGATCGAGCTGGCCGTGGTATGGTTGAAATCGACCGAGACCTTGGGCTCGGGATCGTAGTCCATCACCATGCCCATGTGGCCCGCCACCGCCTCGCGCACCACTTCGTTCACGTCCTCGACCGTCACGTCCTTGGAGGCCTGGAAGGTCAGGTCCACGGCGCTCACGTTGGGCGTGGGCACGCGCATGGCCGAGCCGTCGAGCTTGCCCCTGAGGTTGGGCAGCACCTCGCCGATGGCCTTCGCGGCGCCGGTCGAGGTCGGGATCATCGCCATGGCCGCCGCCCGTGCGCGGTAGAGATCGTTGTGCCGCCGGTCCAGCGTGGGCTGGTCGCCGGTGTAGGAGTGGATCGTGGTCATGATGCCGCTCTCGATGCCGATGGCCTCGTCCAGCACCTTGGCCAGCGGGGCGAGCCCGTTGGTGGTGCAGGAGCCGTTCGAGATCATCACGTCGCCCTCGACCAGATCGCGGTGGTTCACGCCATAGACCACGGTCTTCTGCACGTTCTTCGCGGGCGCCGAGATCAGCACCGACTTCGCGCCCTGGCGGACGTGCTGCATGGCCTTGTCGCCGTCGTTGAACTGGCCCGTGCACTCCAGCACCACGTCGCAGCCCGTCCAGTCGAGCGCGGTCATGTCGTAGGTCGACATCACCTCCATCGGGCCGCGGCCGAGGTCGAGCGTGCCGTCGCCCACGCGCACCTCTCCGCCGAAGCGGCCGTGCACGCTGTCGTAGCGCAGCAGGTGCGCCGCGGTCTCGAGCGGGCCGGTGGCGTTGATCTTGACCACCTGCACGTCGTTGCGCGCGCTCTCGGCGATATGGGCGAGGGTGCAGCGGCCGATGCGGCCGAATCCGTTGATGCCGACGGTGACGGTCATGGGGCGGGGTCTCCTTGCGCGGTCCGGGTTTCGGGGGTTCGTATACGGCTGTATGCCAGTCGGTGAAATGGAAAAAATCGATTTATGGCAATATGTTAGCGATAAACTCGGGGTTTGGGCGCTAACGGTGCCGCGCTTCCGGGCCATGCCCGCGCGGTGCAGCTCCCTTGCGCCCGTCGCCGCGCCCGCTAGGTTGGCGGGAAACCGGAACGGGAGACGGGCATGAGCGGGCTTCTGGCGCTACTCGACGACGTGGCGGGCATCGCCAAGATCGCGGCCGCCTCGGTCGACGACATCTCGGCCCATGCGGCCAAGGCGGGCTCCAAGGCTGCCGGCGTGGTGATCGACGACGCGGCGGTGACGCCGAAGTACATGCAGGGCTTCGCGCCCGCGCGCGAGCTGCCCATCGTCTGGCGCATCGCCCGCGGCTCGGTCGTCAACAAGCTGCTGATCCTGCTGCCCGCCGCGCTGCTGCTGGCGGCCTTCGCGCCCTGGGCGATCCCGGTGCTGCTGATCGCCGGCGGCTCCTACCTCTGCTTCGAGGGCGCCGAGAAGGTGCTGCACGTGCTGCTGCCGAAGGGCGAGCACTCCGGCGGCCCGGACGGCAGCCACGACGTTGGCGATCCGGCGCATCTCGAGGAAAAGCGGGTGAAGGGCGCGATCAAGACCGACTTCATCCTCTCGGCCGAGATCATGACGATCTCGCTCTCGACCATCGAGGCGCCCGAGATCTGGATCCAGGCCCTGGTGCTGGCCCTGGTGGCCGTGGGCATCACCGCGCTCGTCTACGGCGCGGTGGCGCTCATCGTGAAGATGGACGACATCGGCCTCTGGCTCAGCCGGGTCGGCCGCCTCGGCGCCACCCGCGCGCTTGGGCGCGGCATCGTCAAGGGCATGCCCTGGGTGATGAAACTCATCGCCTTCGTGGGCACCATCGCCATGCTCTGGGTCGGCGGCTCGATCATCGTGCACTCGCTGGCGCAGATGGGCTGGCACTGGCCCGAGGAGATGATCCACCACGCCGCCGAGGCGGCCGCCCATGCCGCGGGCGAGGATCTCGCCGCCAGCGCCACCTGGACCGTGACCGCGCTGATCGACGGCCTGCTCGGCCTGCTCTGGGGCGCCATTCTCGTGCCCGTGGTCACGAAACTCGTCCTGCCGCTCTTCCCCGGCAAGGCCGGCGCCGCCGGTCACTGAGCCTCGCCACGAAAAGGGGCGCGGCCCATCGGCCCGCGCCCCCGTGCTTCTTCTTGTTCCAAATACGCAAATCGCGCCGCCGCAGGCGGCGCGGCCCGCGCTTGCGGCTCAGAGCAGCCCCTTGACCTTCGCCGCCACGTTCTCGGCGGTGATGCCGAACTTCTCGAAGAGCTCGCCCGCCGGCGCCGAGGCGCCGAAGCTGTCCATGCCGACGAAGCCGGCCTTGGCCTCGCGGCCGCGCTCGCCCAGCAGCCAGCGGTCCCAGCCCATGCGGACCGCCGCCTCGACGCCGACGCGGACCGGGCCCGCGGGCAGCACGCGCTTGCGGTAGGCCTCGTCCTGCTCGGCGAAGAGCTCCCAGCAGGGCATGGAGACGACGCGGGTGCCGATGCCCTCGGCCTGCAGCGCCTCGCGCGCCGCGAGCGCCAGCGAGACCTCCGAGCCCGTCGCGAGCAGGATGGCCTGTCGCTTGCCCTCGGCCTCGGCCAGCACGTAGGCGCCGCGCTCCACGAGGTTGCCGGTCTTGTGCTCGGTCCGCACGGTGGGCAGCCCCTGGCGCGTCAGCGAGAGCACCGAGGGGCGCGAACCCTGGCGCAGGGCGATCTCCCAGCTCTCGGCGGTCTCGACCGCGTCCGCGGGGCGGAAGACCAGCGTGTTGGGCGTGGCCCGGCTGATCGCCAGGTGCTCGACCGGCTGGTGCGTCGGGCCGTCCTCGCCGAGGCCGATGCTGTCGTGGGTCATCACGTAGACCGTGGGAACCTGCATCAGCGCCGAGAGGCGCATCGCGGGGCGCGCGTAGTCGGTGAAGCACATGAAGGTGCCGCCGTAGGGCCGGATGCCGCCGTGCAGCGCCATGCCGTTCATCGCCGCGGCCATGCCGTGTTCGCGGATGCCCCAGCGCACGTAGCGGCCCTTGCGGTTGGTCTCGTCGAAATCGCCGAGGTCCGCGGTCAGCGTGTTGTTCGAGCCGGTGAGGTCGGCCGAGCCGCCCACGGTCTCGGGCATGATCGGGTTCACCACCTCGAGCACCATCTCGGAGGCCTTGCGCGTGGCGACCTTGGGCTGGGTCTCGGAGACCTGCTTCTTCAGCGCCTTGATGGTGGCCGAGAGCTTTTTCGGGGCCTCGCCGGACATGACGCGGTCGAACTCGGCGCGGCGGCGCTCGGAGAGCTCGCCCATGCGCGCCTCCCAGGCCTCGCGGTCGGCGGCGCCGCGGCTGCCGACGCCTTCCCACCAGGACTTGATCTCGGCGGGCACGTCGAAGGGCCCGGCGGTCCAGCCCCAGCCCTGCTTGGCGGTGGCGTTGGCCTCGTCGTCGGTCAGCGCGCCGTGGCCCTTGGCGGTGTCCTGCGCGGCGTGGCCGAGCGCGATATGCGTCTTGCAGGCGATCATCGAGGGCTTGCGCGACTTCTTCGCGGCGGTGATGGCGGCGTCGATGGCCTCGGGATCGTGGCCGTCGATCTCCTGCACGTGCCAGCCCGCGGCCTTGAAGCGCTGCACCTGGTTGGTGCGGTCGGCCATCGAGACCTTGCCGTCGATGGTGATGTCGTTGTTGTCCCAGAAGACCACCATCTTGCCCAGCTGGTAGCGGCCGGCCAGCGAGATCGCCTCGTGGCTGATGCCCTCCATCAGGCAGCCGTCGCCGGCAAAGACGTAGGTCATGTGATCCACGGCCTTCTTGCCGAAGCGGGCGCGCAGCATCTCCTCGGCCATGGCGAAGCCCACCGCGTTGCTGATGCCCTGGCCGAGCGGGCCGGTCGTGGTCTCGATGGCGTCGGCGTGGAAGTTCTCGGGGTGGCCGGCGGTGCGGGCGCCCCACTGGCGGAAGTTCTTCACCTCCTCCAGCGTGATCTGCGGATCGCCCGAGAGGTAGAGCAGCGCGTAGAGCAGCATCGAGCCGTGGCCGTTCGACAGGATGAACCGGTCGCGGTCGGGCCAGGTGGGATTGGCCGCGTCGAATTTCATGTGCTTCGACCAGAGCACCGTCGCGATGTCGGCCATGCCGATGGGCATGCCGGAGTGGCCGGAGTTGGCTTCGGCGACCGCGTCGAGTGCGAGCGCGCGGATCGCGGTGGCGCGCATCCAGTGATCGGGGTGGGCGTTGCGCAGGGCGTCGATATCCACGGGGTGCGTCCTCTCTGTCCCGGAACTGTTGGCCGGGTGCATAGCAGCGTGGCGTTAAAGTGCAAGCTTGGCCGGCAGCTCGCCGGCAGGATGAAGCCCGCCGCGTAAGGCCTTGGAACATATGGGGCGCAATTTGCCGCGGCGCTTGGTAGACTTGTCCCCAAAGGGGCGGAGCCGATTCGTCAGGCCAGACAGCCCCGTCAGGCAAGGCATGAAAGGGGCAAGATGACCCAGATCGACGAGTTTCAGTCGAGGATCTCGCGGGCCCTCGACCGCATCGCGCAGGGCGTGGAGGGGCTGAGCCAGCGCCCCGCCGAGGCGCCCGCGCCGGAGCCCGAGGCGCTGGAGGCGGAGCCGCAGCCGGCTGCCGTGGCAGAGCCGGCCCCGGCGGACGACGAGGAGATCGCCGCGCTGCGCGAGGCGCTCGACGAGGAGCGGCTGGCGAACGCCCAGCTCGAGGAACGCAACAAGGTGCTGAACGCGCGGCTGACGGAACAGGCCGAGCCCGCGCCGGACGCCGCCCAGCAGGAGCAGCTGGCCGCGCAGCGCGAGATGCTGGCCGATCTCGACGCCGAGCTGCAGCGCCTGCGCGCCTCGAACGACATGCTGCGAGAGACCAACCAGGAGATGCGCGCGGCGCTCGAGGCGGGCGTCGGCGAGCCGCATCTCATCAACCAGGCGATGCTGGCCGAGCTCGAGGGCCTGCGCGCCACGCGCGCGGCCGAAAGCTCGGAGGCGCGCGCCGTGCTGAGCGCGATCGAGCCGCTGCTGGCGGCCAACGAGGGCGCGACCGGGGAGGCGATGTGATGGCGCAGACCGAGATCGGAATCACCATTGGCGGCCGCACCTTCGACGTGGCCTGCCAGGAGGGCGAGGAACAGTTCCTGCTGACCGCCGCGCGGATGCTCGACACCGAGGCGCAGGTGCTGGTCGAGCAGATCGGCCGGATGCCGGAGTCGCGCATGCTGCTGATGTCGGGGCTGATGCTGGCCGACAAGACCGCCGGGCTCGAGGACCGGCTGCGCGAGGCCGAGGAGCGGCTGACGCGGATGTCCGAGGAGCTCAAGGCGCTGCGCGAGCGTCCGGCGCCGGCGCCGGAGCAGGTCGAGGTGCCGGTCATTCCCGCCGGCGTGAGCGAGGCCATGGCCGAGATCGCCGCCCGCGCCGAGGCGCTGGCCGACGAGGTCGAGGAAAAGGCCGCGGGCTGACGCGGGCCGGGCAGGGCGCAGCGACCGCCCTGCGCGTGACCCCGGAACGAGACGGCGCGCCCCCTCGAGGACGCGCCTGATTTTTTGGTCGAGTGTCCGCAGGTGCCTCAGCGCAGGATCGACTTGCCCGCGTATTCCGCGACCTCGCCCAGCATCTGCTCGATGCGGATGAGCTGGTTGTACTTCGCCAGCCGGTCCGAGCGCGCGAGCGACCCGGTCTTGATCTGACCGCAGTTGGTGGCGACGGCGAGATCGGCGATGGTCGCGTCCTCGGTCTCGCCCGAACGGTGCGACATCACGTTGGTGTATCGGGCGCGGTGGGCCATATCGACGGCCTTGAGCGTCTCGGAGAGCGAGCCGATCTGGTTCACCTTGACCAGCATCGAGTTGGCGATGCCCTTCTCGATGCCCTGCGCGAGGCGGGTGGGGTTGGTGACGAAGAGGTCGTCGCCCACGAGTTGCACGGTGTCGCCCAGCTTTTCGGTCAGCAGCTTCCAGCCGTCCCAGTCGTCCTCGGCGCAGCCGTCCTCGATCGAGATGATCGGGTAGTCGGCGCACAGACCGGCCAGATAGTCGACGTTCTCCTGCGCGGTGAGCGACAGGCCCTCGCCCTTCATCTCGTACTTGCCGTTCTCGAAATACTCGGTCGAGGCGGCGTCGAGCGCGAGGCAGATGTCCTCGCCCGGCTTGTAGCCGGCCTTTTCCACGGCCTTGAGGATGAAGTCGAGCGCCTCGCGGGTGCCGCCGAGCTCGGGGGCGAAGCCGCCCTCGTCACCGAGGCCGGTGGACATGCCGGCCGACGACAGTTCCTTCTTGAGGGTGTGGAAGACCTCGGAGCCCATGCGCACCGCCTCGCGGATGTTCTCCGCGCTGACGGGCATGATCATGAATTCCTGGATGTCGATCGGGTTGTCGGCGTGTTCGCCGCCGTTGATGATGTTCATCATCGGAACGGGCAGGACGCGCGCCGAGGTGCCGCCGACGTAGCGGAAGAGCGGCTGGCCGGTGAAATCGGCGGCCGCCTTGGCGACGGCGAGCGAGACGCCCAGGATCGCGTTGGCGCCCAGCCGGCCCTTGTTGTCGGTGCCGTCCATCTCGATCATGGCGGCATCGATGGCCTGCTGCTCGGTCGCGTCGAAGCCCACGATGGTGCCGGCGATCTCGCCGTTGACGGCCTCGACCGCCTCGAGCACGCCCTTGCCCATGTAGCGGCTCTTGTCGCCGTCGCGGCGCTCGACCGCTTCGTGCACGCCGGTGGAGGCGCCCGAGGGCACCGCGGCGCGGCCCATGGTGCCGTCCTCGAGCGTGACGTCGACCTCGACGGTCGGGTTGCCCCGGCTGTCCAGAATCTCGCGGGCGTGGATGTCGATGATGAGGCTCATGGCGTGCGTCCCTCGCAACGGTTTCGCGTTGCCATGGCTATAACAGGGTGCCGCGCGGGAAGTAAACGATCATGCTAACGCTAACACCCATGCCGGTCAGGGGGTTGCGCTAACAAAGGGCAGGCGGGCCGGAGGGATGCCGGCCCGGGCGGACTTCAGCCGTTGCCGGTGCCCGTGAAGCGCGCCGCGTCCGCCGCCGCGCGCCGGATGGCGTTCGACTTGTGGACGGTCTCCTGGTACTCGGCCTCGGGGTCGCTGTCGTAGACCACGCCGCCGCCGGCCTGGATGTAGAGCTTCTCGTCCTTCACGATGGCGGTGCGCAGGGCGATGCACATGTCCATGTCGCCGCCCGCCGAGAAATAGCCCACGCCGCCGCCGTAGACGCCGCGCTTTTCCGGTTCCAGCTCGTCGATGATCTCCATCGCGCGAACCTTGGGGGCGCCCGAGACGGTGCCCGCGGGCATCCCAGCGAAGAAGGCCGAGAGCGCGTCCTCGTCCTCGCGCAGCTCGCCCACGACGTTCGAGACGATGTGCATGACGTGGCTGTAGCGCTCGACGATGAACTTCTCGGTCGGACGCACGGTGCCGGTTTTCGACACGCGGCCCACGTCGTTGCGGCCGAGGTCGAGCAGCATGAGGTGCTCGGCCAGTTCCTTCTTGTCGGCCAGCAGGTCGGCCTCGAGCTCGCGGTCGGCCTCGGGCGTGGCGCCGCGCGGCCGGGTGCCGGCGATGGGCCGGATCGTGACCTCGTTGCCGAAGACCCGCACGAGGATCTCGGGGCTGGCGCCGATGACCTGGAAGCCGCCGAAGTTGAAGAAGAACATGAAGGGCGAGGGGTTCGTGCGCCGCAGCGAGCGGTAGAGCGCGAAGGGCGGCAGGGGGAAGTCCTGCGTCCAGCGTTGCGCGGGCACCACCTGGAAGATGTCGCCGGCGCGGATGTATTCCTTGGCCGCCTCGACCGCCGCCTTGTAGCCCTCGTGGGTGAAGTTCGACACCGGCGGCGCCACTTCGCGGGCCTCGCCCAGCTCGCGCCCGGCCTGCGGCAGCGCGCGTTCGAGGTCGCGGACCGCGTCCATGACGCGCTCGGCCGCGCGGGCATAGGCCGCGCGGGCCGACTCGCCGTCCTGCACCCAGGCGGGCGAGACCACCGTGACCTCGCCCTTCACGCCGTCGAGCACCGCCACGACCGAGGGGCGCATCATCACCGCGTCGGGCAGGCCGAGCGGATCGGGGTTGGCCTCGGGCAGACGCTCGACAAGGCGGATCATGTCGTAGCCGAGATAGCCGAAGAGCCCGGCGGAGGACTGCGGCAGGTCGTCGGGCAGGTCGATGCGGCTTTCCGCGATGAGCGCGCGCAGCGCCTCGAGCGGCGGCATCTCCTGCGTCTCGAAGCCCTCGGGATCGAAGCGCGCCTGCCGGTTGATGCGGCTGCTCTCGCCGTGGCACTGCCAGACGAGGTCGGGCTTCATGCCGATGATCGAGTAGCGGCCGCGGACCTCGCCGCCGGTCACCGATTCCAGCATGAAGGCGTCCTTGGCCGCCCCCGTGAGCTTGAGCATCAGCGAGACAGGCGTGTCGAGATCGGCGGCAAGCCGGGCGTAGACGACCTGGTTCTGCCCGGCCTCGTAGCCGGGCGCGAAGTCTTCGAAGGAGGGCGTGAGCACGGCCATGGCGTTACTGGAAGTTGGCCAGCACGGCGTTCACCGCCTGCTGGTCGATCTCGATGCCCAGACGCCGGCGGATGTCCGTGTTGAGCGCGGTGTAGAGATCCTGCGACAGGCTCTCGGTGGTCCGCTCGCGCAGGGCCTGCGTCAGCTGTGCGCTGCGCTCGTCCTGCATGTCGGCGGCGTTGACCGCGTCGATGCGCAGCACGATCGCGGCGCCCGAGGCGGGCACGGCCTGCACGGCGCCCTCGGCCATGTCGAAGGCCTGGCCGCTCACCTGCGAGGGCACGCCCTCGCGCTGGCCGTTGCGGGTCAGGGCATCCATGCTCTGCGGGGCGAGGCCCAGCTCCTCGAAGCTCGCGCCGCCCTCGATGCGCTGCGCGAGATCCTCGGCCTGGGCGACAAGCGCCTCGGTGGCCTGTGCCTGCTCCCAGCCGGCCTCGACCTCGGCGCGCACCTCGGCGAAGGGGCGCGGCTCGGGCGGGCGGACCTCGTCGAGGCGCAGCGCGAAGAGGCCGCCGTCGCCCAGCGTCTCGATCTCGGGATAGTCCTCGACGGTGACGCTGCGCGCGGCCTCGTCGAAGGTGGCGTAGCCGGCGATGCCGCTGTTGCTCTGCTCGGTCCAGTCGATCTGGCCAAGCTCGAGGTCGGTGCCCTCGGCCAGCTCCTCGAGCGTGGCACCGGCGGCAAGCTCGTCGTCGAGGCTCTGGGCCAGACCCTCGATCACGCGGCGGGCGCGGTCGAGCGCGAGGGCGTCCATCAGCGCCGGGCGGGCCTCCTCGAACGTGGTTTCCTGCGCGTCGAGCACGCCGTTCACGCGGAAGAGCGCGGGTCCGAGCGGCGACTCGGCGGGGCCCACGACCTCGCCCGTTTCGGCAAAGAAGACGGCCTCGCCTGCGGCGCCGAGATCGTCCTTGGCCACGTCGCCCATGTCGGCGTCGGCCAGCTGCAGGCCGCGCTCCTCGACCAGGGTCTCGAAGTCGGTGTCCCCGGCGCGGATGGCGCTCATGGCCTCCTGCGCGGCGGTATCGTTCTCGAAGACCAGCCGCTCGACGAGGCGCCGCTCGGGCTGGTTGAACTCGTCGAACCGCTCGTCATAGGCGGCGCGCAGGCGCTCGGGGTCGACCTCGACGCTGTCCACGATCATGTCCGGCGTCACCCAGGCGTAGGTGATCGCGCGGGTCTCGGGACGGGTGAAACGGTCGATGTTCTCGTCGTACCAGGCGCGCAGGTCCTCGTCGGTGGGGACCGGCAGACCGGTGTTCAGCGCATCGCGCCCGAGCCGCGCCCAGGTCACGTCGCGCGTCTCTGCGGCGAAGGAGACCAGCGTCTCGGTGTAGGTGTCGGGCAGGGCGGTGCCGCTGAGAACGGCGGCCTGCAGCAGGGACCGGGCGGCGCCGGCGCGGATGTCGGCCTCGAAGTCGGCCTCGTCGAGGCCGGCGTTCTGCAGCGCGAAGGCATAGGCCTCGCGGTCGAAGTTGCGGTCGGGGCCCTGGAAGGCCTGGATGGCGCGCAGCTCCTCGGCGACGCGTTCGTCGCCGACCGAGAGGCCCATGCGGCGCGCTTCCTCGTCGAGGGCGGCCTCGGTCACCAGCCGCGCGAGCACCTGGTCGGTGATGCCGAACTGGCGCAGCTGCTCGAGCGTCACGGCCTGGCCGGTCTGCTGCTGCAGGCGCTGCATCTCGTTCTGCAGGGCGCGGGCATAGTCGTTGGCGGTGATCTCGGTATCGCCGACGTTGCCGATCCGGGCGGTGCCGCCCGAGAAGTTGACCGCGCCGAAGCCGCCGAAGCCGATGATCGCCAGCAGCGGGATCACCCAGATCAGCGCTTTCTTACTGCTCTTGCCGGTAGCCATGGCCTCTCTTTCCGCATGTTCCGCGCGGCTGTCTACGCCGGGCGAGGGTCCCCCGCAAGGGGCCAGTCCAGAGCCGCGAGCCGCTCGAAGAGCTGGCCGATGGTGGCCCGGTCCACATTGGCGAAGGCGAGCCGCAGGCAGCGCTCGCCGCTGGCGTCGTCCTCGGGCACGAACATGGTCGCGGGCAGGGCCATCACGCCCGCCTCGCGCACCAGCCGCGGGGCAAGGGTCGAGGCGCCCTCGGCGAAGGGATGCTCGAGGTAGGCGAAGAAGGCGCCGAGCCCGCGCAGGCGCCAGCCCCGGGGCTCGATCAGCGCCATGCCCTCGGCGATGGCGGCGCGGCGGTCGAGGATCTCGGCGCGTTCGCCGGCGACCCACTGCGCGAGGTTCTCCAGCCCCCAGAGCGCGGCGCGCTGGCCGAGCTGGGGCGCGCAGATCTGCACGGTGTCCTGGAATTTCTCGATCTCGGCCAGCAGGCCTGGGGCGCCGATCACCGCGCCGACGCGGTGGCCGGTGAGGCGGTAGGCCTTGGAAAAGCTGTAGAGCTGGACCAGCGTCTCGTCGTGCCCCTCGCGTTTCAGCAGGTCGTGCGGCGCGCCGGGGCGGCTGTCGAAGTCCTTGTAGGTCTCGTCGACGATGAGCTTCAGCCCCGCCTCGCGCGCGAGGTCGTGGAAGCCGTGCAGCACCTCGGCGGGGTATTCGGTGCCGCAGGGGTTGTTGGGCGAGACCAGCACGATGGCGCGGGTGCGCGGTCCGATGAGGGCGCGGGCGGTCTCGGGGCGCGGGATCATCTCGTCGTCGGTGCCGAGCGGGACGGCCGTCACGCCCTGCATGTCGAGCCACATCTTGTTGTTGAAGTACCAAGGGGTTGGCAGGAGAACTTCATCCCCTTCGGTACAGATCGCGGCGAGGGTGGCGGCGAAGGCCTGGTTGCAGCCGGCGGTGATCGCGACGCTCTCGGCGCCGATCCTGCCGCCGTAGTGCGCCGACCAATGCTCCGCGAGCCGCTCGCGCAGCGCGGGCAGGCCCAGCACGGGACCGTAGAGATGGGTCGACGGGTCGTCGAGCATGCCGGCCATGGCGCGCCGCAGCGGCTCGGGCGGTGCCTCGACCGGGGCGGCCTGGCTCACGTTGATGAGCGGGCGCTCGGGCGGAAACGTCACCCCCTCGAGCCAGCGCTGCGCGGCCGGAATGGGCGGCGGAAAGGTGGATTCGGTGCGGCTGGTGTGTCGGGTCATGCGGTCTCCGTCGCGATCCGCAGGACGCTACCGCCCGCGCGGGGAAAGGAAAAGCCCGGGGCTCAGCCTTCCGCCGCGTCGTAGGCCGCGCGGGCGTCGCGAATCCGGTCGTGGTGCGTCTCGGCCCAGTCCATGAGCGCCGCGATGGGCGCCAGCGCCGAGCGGCCCAGCGGCGTCAGCGCGTATTCGACCGAGGGCGGCTTGGTCGGAAAGACCTCGCGCGAGATCAGCCCGTCGCGTTCGAGCTGGCGCAGCGTCTGCGTGAGCATCCGCTTGGAGATGTCGCCGACCGCCCGTTGCAGCGCCGAGAAGCGCGCCGGGCCGGTTTCGAGCCCGGCGAGGATCAGCAGCGTCCATTTCTGCCCGACGCGGTCGAGCACGTCGCGCACCGGGCAGGCGCCCGGCGGTGGTGCGCCGCGGTAGCCCGCGATGCGCTGCAGCACCGCGTGGCTGTCGTCGTGGTTACCCGGCTGTGCCCTGGTCATGGGAAAGTGCCTCCTTCACGGGGAATGGGATGCGGTCTACATCTGAGACCATATCACGATTCGAGACTTATGGCAGGAGATACGGACAATGACGACATGCATGGTCACGGGCGCCTCGGGACAGCTGGGCGCGCTTGTCATCGATGCGCTGCTGGCGCGGGTGCCCGCCGGGCAGGTGCGCGCCCTGGTGCGCCGCGAAGAGGCCGCCGCGCCGCTGCGCGAGAAGGGCGTCGATGTGCGGATCGCCGACTACGGCGACAGCGCGGCGCTTGAGAGTGCGTTCTCGGGCGTGGACCGGCTGCTGCTGATCTCGTCGAGCGAGGTGGGCCAGCGCGCGGCGCAGCACGCCAACGTGATCGCGGCCGCCAAGGCCGCGGGCGTCGGCTTCATCGCCTATACCTCGATCCTGCGCGCCGAGAGCTCGCCGCTGACCGTGCTTCCGGGCGAACACCGCGAGACCGAGGCCGCGCTTGCCGCCTCGGGGCTGCCCTACGCGCTGCTGCGCAACGGCTGGTACACCGAGAACTACACGGGTCAGGCGGGCATGATCCTTGGGCAGGGCGGCATGATCGGCGCCGCGGGTGATGGGCGCATCTCGAGCGCGCCGCGCGCGGATTACGCCGAGGCCGCCGCGCGCGTGCTTAGCGGCGATCTGCCGGCCTCGGGCACGGTCTTCGAACTGGCGGGGGACGAGAGCTTCACCCTGGCCGAGTTCGCCGCCGCGCTGTCGGAGCTTTCGGGACAGGAGATCGGCTATACCGACATGAGCCCGGGCGACTTCGAGGCCGCGCTTGCCGGCGCCGGACTGCCCGCGCCGGTGGCCGGGATGCTGGCCGACAGCGAGGCCGGCGCCGCGAAGGGCGGTCTGCACAGCGAGGACCGGACGCTGTCGCAGCTGCTGGGCCGGCCGACGACGCCCTGGCGCGAGACCCTGAAGGCCGCGCTCTGAGCGGCGGGCGCGTCGCCGTCCATGGAGGGCGGCGCGCAGATTTTCCGAAAAGGTCCGGGCTGGCGCTCAGTCGAGGCCGCGGTAGGGTTTGACGTATTGCAGCGCCATGTCCCAGGGGAAGAAAATCCAGGTGTCCTGGCTGACCTCGGTGACATAGGTGTCGACCATCGGCTTGCCCTTGGGCTTGGCGTAGACGGTCGCCACATGCGCTTTCGGCAGGTGCGCGCGCACCACCTCGAGCGTCTTGCCCGTGTCGACGAGGTCGTCGACGATCAGCACGCCGGTGCCGTCGCCCATGACCTCCATGTCGGGGAACTTGATGACATGTGGCTCGCTCTGGGTCTGGTGGTCGTAGCTCTTGACCGAGATCGTGTCGACGAGGCGGATGTTCAGCTCGCGCGCGACGATCATCGCGGGGGCCATGCCGCCGCGGGTGATGGCCACGACGGCACGCCAGCCGCCCTCGGCGGGCCCGTGTCCCTGCAGCCGCCAGGCGAGGGCCCGGGCATCGCGGTGAAGCTGGTCCCAGCTGACGTGGAATCCCTTTTCGTGCGGCAGGCGGTCGTCGGACATCGGGGTCTCCTAGCGGTCGAGTAGCAGGCGCAGCCCCAGCGCGCCCAGAACGGCGGCGGCCACGCGGTCGAGAACGGGTTTCAGGCGCAGGTAGCCCGCCCGCGCCGGGGGCGCGGCGAGCAGAGCGGCGAAGGCGGTGTAGACGCAGAGCTCGATGACGAAATGGTCGAGCACGATCAGGGCCTTGTCGGCCAGCGTCATGTCCTGCGGAAAGATCACCGCGAGGACCGAGGCGGCGAACAGCACCGACTTCGGGTTCGAGAGGTTCACCAGCACGCCGCCGAGGAAGGCGCGGGCGCCGGGATGGGCGCTGTCGGCGACCGGGGCGTAGGCATCGCGCCAGAGCGTCCAGGCCACGCGCATCAGGTAGAGCGCGCCCGTGATCTTGAGCGCGAGGTAGGCCCAGGGCACCAGCGCGAAGAGCGCGCCGAGCCCCAGCAGCGCCGCCGCGGTCCAGCCCGCGGCCACGAGGCCCAGCCCCGCCCCGGTGGCGACCCCGGTGCGGAAGCCGCCCGCGATGGACTGGCGCAGCGCGAAGAGCAGCGCGGGCCCGGGCGCGGCCATCGCGGCCAGCAGGGCCGCGTTGAAGGCCAGCAGGTGCGCCCAGCCCATAGTCTCAGGCCTTGGTGATGTCGGGAGCGTCCACGGCCTTCATGCCGACGACGTGATAGCCCGCGTCAACGTGGTGCGTCTCGCCTGTGACGCCGCTGCCGAGGTCCGACAGCAGGTAGAGCGCCGAGCCGCCGACGTCCTCGGTGGTCACGTTGCGGCGCAGCGGCGAATTGAACTCGTTCCACTTCATGATGTAGCGGAAATCGCCGATGCCCGAGGCCGCGAGCGTCTTGATCGGGCCGGCGCTGATCGCGTTGACGCGGATGCCGTCCTTGCCGAGATCCTCCGCGAGGTAGCGCACCGATGCCTCGAGCGCGGCCTTGGCCACACCCATGACGTTGTAGTGCGGCATGATGCGTTCGGCGCCGTAGTAGGTGAGCGTGAGCGCCGATCCGCCCTCGGTCATCATCTTCTCGGCGCGCTGCATCACGGCGGTGAAGGAATAGACCGAGATGTCCATCGTGGTCGCGAAGTTTCCGCGCGAGGTGTCGACGTAGCGGCCGCGCAGCTCGGACTTGTCCGAGAAGCCGATGGCATGAACCACGAAGTCGATCTTGTCCCAGCGTTCCTTCAGGCCATCGAAGAGCGCGTCGATCGAGTCCTCGTCGCCCACGTCGCAGGGCAGGACGATGTCCGAGCCCAGCTGTGCGGCCAGCGGCCCCACGCGTTTCTTCAGGGCCTCGCCCTGGTACGAGAAGGCCAGCTCGGCCCCGGCATCGGCAAGCGCCTTCGCGATGCCCCAGGCGATCGACTTGTCGTTCGCGAGGCCCATGATGAGGCCCCGTTTGCCCGCCATCAGAGTGTTTGACATACCCGTCCTCCGCCCGACATTGGTTTTGTCCGTGTCCTTTAGGCGATCGCCAAGGGGGCATCAAGAGATCGTGCCCGCTGCATGGACGACAATATGAAGCCGCGTCCGGCACGACACTCTCCGTCCCGCTGTCCCGGGGGACGGATCGCGCCGTTCACGTGAAATTAACATGGAAGCGCGCGTTGGCGCGCCAGTTTACCGAACGAGCGCGCGCAGGCGCGCGGATTTACAGCAAGAGGCGCGCGCAGGCGCGCAACGCAGCGCAGGAGAATATGCATGACCGACCGCACCGGAATCTTTGCCGGAGACGATCCCTTCGAGATCGCCCGCCGGTGGCTGGGCGAGGCCGAGGAGAGCGAGATCAACGATCCCAACGCCATCGCGCTGGCGACCGTGGACGAAACCGGCATGCCCAACGCCCGCATGGTGCTGCTCAAGGAGATCGAGGCCGGGGCCTTTGTCTTCTACACCAACTACGAGAGCGCGAAGGCCCGGGAGATCGGTGCCTCGGGGACGGCGGCCTTCGTGATGCACTGGAAATCGCTGCGCCGCCAGATTCGCGTCCGGGGCACCGTGGAACGCGAGGACGGGCCGCAGGCCGACGACTACTACAATTCGCGGTCGCTGAAGTCGCGGCTGGGCGCCTGGGCGTCGCTGCAGTCGCAGCCGCTCGACAGCCGCGCGTCTCTCATGGCCGAGGTCGCCAAGGTGACCGCGACCAAGGGCACGAACCCGTCCCGGCCGCCGTTCTGGGGAGGCTTCCGTATTCAACCTATAGAGATAGAGTTTTGGGCCGATGGTGCCTTCAGGTTGCACGACCGGTTCCGCTGGCGTCGGCAGGACACCGCCGACGACTGGGTCGTACAGCGGTTGAATCCGTGAATTTCACGTCACGTGAAATGCAACCCGACACAAATTACAGGTGCGATCCTCTTGCAATGTCGGCATTCTCTGGCGCAAGACACAACAGGGAAACGCGATATAACCAGTGGAACCACATTTGATGCACAAGGACAGCGACGTGCAGCGTGTGCGCGGAAGGGTGAAATGGTTCGATCCGGCCAAGGGGTTCGGTTTCGTCATTGCAGACGAGGGTGGGCCGGACATCCTTCTGCACGCCAACGTGTTGCGCAACTTCGGACAGAGTTCCGTTGCCGATGGCGCGTGCGTCGAGATCGGGGTGCAGCGGACAGAACGCGGCATGCAGGCCGTCGAGGTCTATTCCATCGAGCCGCCGGAGGCCCCCACGGGCGCGCCGCTCGCGGACTTCGAGGATATCGATCCCGATGTCTTGAAGTCCGCGCCTCTTGAACCGGCGCGGGTCAAGTGGTTTGACAAGGGCAAGGGGTTCGGCTTCGCCAACGTGTTCGGCCGGCCCGAGGACGTGTTCGTCCATATCGAGGTTCTGCGCCGCTCTGGCCTTGCCGACCTGCAGCCCGGCGAGGCGCTGGCGATCCGGGTGATCGACGGCAAGCGCGGCAAGATGGCGACGGAGGTCTGCGCATGGGAAGCCGCTCTGCCCTGATCGGCCTGTTGATGGCTCTTGCGGCGGCACCGGCCTGGGCCGCCTGCCGCGACGATACCGTCTCGCTGAGGGGGGACTGGGGCAGTGCGCGGTTTCGCGTGGTCGTGGCCGACGAGGCCGCAGAACGCGCGCGGGGGCTCATGCATGTCGAGCAGATGCCCGCCGGAGCGGGCATGCTTTTCGTCTACGAGCAGGAGCGGCCGGTCGCCTTCTGGATGAAGAACACGCTGATCCCGCTCGACATGATCTTCGCCGACGAGACGGGCCGCGTGGTCAAGGTCCACGAAGAGGCGGTCCCGCACGACGAGACGCCGATTCCGAGCGACGCGCCCGCGCGCTACGTACTCGAGATCAACGGCGGACTCGCGGCGCGGATGGGCATCGAGCCCGGCAGCGAGATGCAGCATCCCGCCATCGTCGATCCCGCCTGGCCCTGCGAGTGATTGGGCCTTTTCAAACCTTCGTGCAGCAAGTATTGGCGTCGCACGTCGGGGCGTAGCGCAGCCTGGTAGCGCGTCTGTTTTGGGTACAGAAGGTCGTGAGTTCGAATCTCGCCGCCCCGACCACTTCCATGACCATCGCCGGATTGCCGCGGAGCGCCACAAGATGTGGGGCCCGATCGGCCAAGCACGGGCCAGTGCCCGATTTTTCGGCGTTGACCTGTGGCATCGCTGCACAGGGTCTGCGGCAAGAGCCGCATGACACCCCGGGTTGAACCTTTTCATCAACAGCTGTGGATAACTGCGCGCCGAACGGGGCCTTTTCGCAGGATTCATTCGCGGACCGGGCAGGGGGGCTGTGTGGACGACTCGCGGACAAGTCATAGCCCTAGTGGGGGCCATCATGGTCAACACAAAATATATGGCGTGCTCGCGAATAATGGCGTTGACCAGTGACGGCGTTTTGCGTCAGTTTGTGCAGGCCGGGTGACACACCACTAGATGTAGTGACCCAGGCGGGGACAGAGACCATCATCGCAGCATGTCGGGCAGACGCGGATTGGGCCGCGCTGCATCGGTCTTTCTGTCCCTGCCGCCCGGCGCGCGACGTGACACAAGCTCGGAAGAGGCAGCGATGAAGATCGAGAGAAAATACACCACCGCGGGACAGGACGCCTACGCAGGCATCGAGTTCGTCACCACGACCTCGGAGATCCGCAACCCGGACGGCAGCACGGTCTTCAAGCTCGAGAACCTCGAGGTTCCGGCAAGCTGGAGCCAGGTGGCAAGCGACGTCATCGCGCAGAAATACTTCCGCAAGGCGGGCGTTCCGGCCGAGCTGGCGCCGGTTTCCGAAGACGATGTGCCCGAGTTCCTGTGGCGCCGCACCGCCGCGGCCAAGGACACGCCGCGCACCGGCGAGACCAGCGCCAAGCAGGTCTTCGACCGTCTGGCCGGCGCCTGGGCCTACTGGGGCTGGAAGGGTGGCTACTTCACCACCGAAGACGACGCGCGCGCCTACTACGACGAAATGCGCCACATGCTGGCCACACAGACCGCGGCGCCCAACTCGCCGCAGTGGTTCAACACGGGCCTGCACTGGGCCTACGGCATCGACGGCCCCTCGCAGGGGCACCACTACGTCGACCACGTCACCGGCAAGGTGACCAAGTCGAAGTCGGCCTACGAGCACCCGCAGCCGCACGCCTGCTTCATCCAGTCGGTTCAGGACGACCTCGTCAACGAGGGCGGCATCATGGATCTCTGGGTCCGCGAGGCGCGCCTCTTCAAATACGGCTCGGGCACCGGCACCAACTTCTCGTCGCTGCGCGGCGAGGGCGAGCCGCTTTCCGGCGGGGGCAAGTCCTCGGGCCTGATGGGCTTCCTCAAGATCGGCGACCGTGCCGCGGGCTCGATCAAGTCGGGCGGCACCACGCGCCGCGCGGCCAAGATGGTGATCTGCGACGCCGATCACCCCGACATCGAGGAATTCATCAGCTGGAAGGTGCGCGAGGAGCAGAAGGTCGCGAGCATTGTCGCGGGCTCCAAGATGCACGAGAAGATGCTCAACGAGATCTTCGCGGCGATCCGCAACTGGGACGGGCTGGAGTCCGACGCCTACGAGGCCAACGCGAACCTCGGCCTGAAAAAGGCGATCCGCGAGGCCAAGAAGGTCGCGATCCCCGAGACCTACATCAAGCGCGTGCTGGACTACGCCAAGCAGGGCTATGCCTCGATCGAGTTCCCGACCTATGACACCGACTGGGACTCCGAGGCCTATGCGACCGTGTCCGGCCAGAACTCGAACAACTCGATCCGCGTGACCGACGCCTTCCTCGAGGCGGTCCGCGAGGGCAAGCCCTGGGAGCTGATCCGCCGCACCGACGGCTCGGTCGCCAAGACCGTGGACGCCAAGGAGCTTTGGGAGCAGATCGGCCACGCGGCCTGGGCCTGCGCCGATCCGGGCATCCAGTTCCACGACACCGTGAACGCCTGGCACACCTGCCCGGAGGACGGGCAGATCCGCGGCTCGAACCCCTGCTCGGAGTACATGTTCCTCGACGACACGGCCTGCAACCTCGCGTCGATGAACCTGCTGACCTTCCTGCACGACGGCAAGTTCGACGCCGAGGGCTACATGCATGCCACGCGTCTGTGGACCCTGACGCTGGAAATCTCGGTGCTCATGGCGCAGTTCCCGTCCAGGGAAATCGCCAAGCTGTCCTACGACTTCCGCACGCTGGGCCTGGGCTATGCCAACATCGGCGGCCTGCTGATGAACATGGGCTACAGCTACGACTCGGCCGAGGGCCGGGCGCTCTGCGGCGCGCTGACCGCGATCATGACCGGCGTGTCCTACGCCACTTCGGCCGAGATCGCCGGCGAGCTGGGCGCCTTCCCGGGCTACAAGCGCAACGCCGACCACATGCTGCGCGTGATCCGCAACCACCGCACCGCCGCGCACGGCAAGGCCGAGGGCTACGAGGACCTCGCGGTCAAGCCGGTGCCGCTGGATCACGCCAACTGCCCCGACGCGGAGCTGGTGGCGCTGGCCGCCTCGACCTGGGACGAGGCGCTGCGCCTCGGCGAGACCCACGGCTACCGCAACGCGCAGGTTTCGGTCATCGCGCCGACGGGCACCATCGGCCTTGTCATGGACTGCGACACCACCGGCATCGAGCCCGACTTCGCGCTGGTGAAGTTCAAGAAGCTCGCGGGCGGCGGCTACTTCAAGATCATCAACCGCTCGGTTCCGGGCGCGCTCGAGAAGCTGGGCTACAGCTCGGCCCAGATCGAGGAGATCGTCAGCTACGCGGTGGGTCACGGCTCGCTCGGCAACGCGCCGGGGATCAACCACACGGCGCTGATCGGCCACGGCTTCGGCCCCGCGCAGATCCAGAAGGTCGAGCAGGCGCTCGCCACCGCCTTCGACATCCGCTTCGTGTTCAACCAGTGGACGCTGGGCGAGGAGTTCTGCCGCGAGACGCTGGGCATCCCGGCCGAGAAGCTGAACGACCCGACCTTCGACCTGCTGCGTCACCTCGGGTTCTCGAAGACCGAGATCGACGCGGCCAACGACCACGTCTGCGGGACCATGACGCTGGAGGGCGCGCCGCACCTGAAGGACGAGCACCTGCCGATTTTCGACTGCGCCAACCCCTGCGGCAAGAAGGGCAAGCGCTACCTGTCGGTCGACAGCCACATCCGCATGATGGCGGCGGCGCAGAGCTTCATCTCGGGCGCGATCTCGAAGACGATCAACATGCCCAACGACGCCACCATCGAGGACTGCCAGAAGGCCTATGAACTCTCGTGGTCGCTGGGCGTGAAGGCCAACGCGCTCTACCGCGACGGCTCGAAGCTGAGCCAGCCGCTGGCCGCCGCGCTCGTCGAGGACGACGAGGAGGCCGCAGAGGTGCTGGAGACGGGCTCGACCCATGAGAAGGCGCAGGTGCTGGCCGAGAAGATCGTCGAGAAGGTCGTCGTCAAGGAGGTGGTCCGGGCCGGCCGCACCAAGATGCCGGAGCGGCGCAAGGGCTACACCCAGAAGGCCATCGTCGGCGGGCACAAGGTCTACCTGCGCACCGGCGAATACGAGGACGGCAATCTCGGCGAGATCTTCATCGACATGCACAAGGAAGGCGCCGGCTTCCGTGCGATGATGAACAACTTCGCCATCGCCGTCTCGGTCGGCCTGCAGTACGGCGTGCCGCTCGAGGAGTTCGTGGATGCCTTCACCTTCACCAAGTTCGAGCCCGCGGGCATGGTGCAGGGCAACGACAGCATCAAGAACGCGACCTCGATCCTCGACTACATCTTCCGCGAGCTGGCGGTGAGCTACCTCGATCGGACGGACCTGGCGCATGTGAAGCCCGAGGGCGCGTCCTTCGACGATCTCGGCCGCGGCGAGGACGAGGGCGTGTCGAACCTGCGCGAGCTTTCCGACACCGGCGCCTCGCGCTCGCTGGAGGTGCTCAAGCAGATCAGCTCGACGGGCTACCTGCGCAAGCGGCTCCCGCAGGAGCTGGTGGTGCTGCAGGGCGGCCAGGACGGCGTGACCATGCGCGGCACCGACACGGGCACCGCGACCGAGACAAGCGCCTCGGTGGCCACGATTACGGCCTCGACCTCGTCGCTGGCGATGGATGCGCGCACCAAGGCGCGAATGCAGGGCTTCGAGGGCGACCCCTGCGGCGAGTGCGGCAACTACACGCTGGTGCGCAACGGCACCTGCATGAAGTGCAACACCTGCGGCGGCACCTCGGGCTGCAGCTGAGCTGACCGTCCCGGACCGGCCGGGGGCGCCACGCGCCCGGCTTCCGAGACTGGAAAGGCCTCCCCACCGGGGAGGCCTTTTTTCGTCAGTAGATCGTCAGCCGGAGGCGGAATTCCTCGTAGCTGGGACTGCGCAGCAGCTGGTAAACGCCGATGCGGTAGGTCTGGCGGTTGGTGGTGAAGCGGTACTCGGCCCGGCAGTCGACCACGCCCGCGATGGTGAAACAGGCGTTGCCGGTGCTGAAAAGCTCGACCGTGGCGGTCTGGCCGGCGCCCGAGCCGAAGGTGTAGCAGCGCGGTTCGCCGTCGATTGTGTAGCCCGAGACCTCGCCCGAGCTGGCGCCGCGGGCAAAGCGGATCTCGGAGCAGCTTTGGGCGGCGGAGGCCTGGGCCACGAATCCGAGGCCGATGGCAAGAAGAATGGCACGCATGGAAATGACCTTTCGAAAACGAGCGCGACGCTGGCGCGCCCCGGCAAAAGGCTAGCGCAGGAGCCCACGTCCGGTCCAGCTGCGTCAGGCCGGCGCGGTCTTTCCATCCGCCGGACGCGGGGCTAAGGCTTGGCCCGTCCAAGGGGAGGCCCCATGCTCGCACCGCTCATCCAGCTTCTGCCGATCTACCTGCTGATCCTGCTGGGATTCGGCATGATCCGTTCCGGCCTCGTCTCGGCCGAGGCGCTGCCGCAGCTCGGGCGCTTCACGCTGATCGTCTGCATCCCGGTGCTGGTCTTCTCGGCGGTGTCGGGGTCCGGGGACCTCACGAGCTTCGACTGGCGCTTCATCGGCGCCTACGCGGGGGCCTCGGGCATGGTGCTCTGGGCGACGCAGCTGACGCTGCGCCACCTGTTCAAGCTGCGCCGGGGGCAGAGCTGGGTCGTCGCGCTGGGGGGCGTGGTGCCGAACACGATCTTCCTGGGCTATCCCGTGGCCTCGGTGGTCTTTCCCGAGGATGCCGAGCGGCTCTTTGCCTGGATCATGACGGTCGAGAACATGATCCTGATCCCGCTCGCGGTGACGCTGGCCGACGTCGTGGCACGGCAGGGCGGCCAGCCACTGGGCGCCTCGCTTCGGAGCACGGCGCACAGCACCTTCAGCAACCCCACGGTGCTGGGGCTGGTCGCGGGGCTCGCATTCGCCGCGACGGGCTGGATCATGCCGGGGCCGCTCGACAAGACGCTGGGCATGATCATCGCCGCAGCCCCGGTGCTCTCGCTGGTGCTGGTGGGCGGCAACGTCGCGCGCACGCCGCTGACCGAAGTCGACGTGCCGGTCTTCTTCATGGCCTTCGTGAAGCTGGTGATGCACCCGGCCGCGATGTTCGCGGTCCTGAGCCTGGTGCCGGGCGTGGGCCACGACATCGCGGTGGTGGCGACGCTTTTCGCGGCGATGCCGATGTTCTCGATCTGGGTGATCTTCGCCGGCCGCCACGCGGGCGAGCGGCTGGCCTCCTCGGCGCTGGTGGTGACCACGCTGCTGGGCGCGGTGACCGTGGGCGGGCTGGTGCTGCTGATCTCGAGCTAGGCCGCGATCACGAAATGGCGTGATCCTTCAGTGCCTTGCGGATCATCTTTCCGTTGGGATTGCGGGGCAGGGCATCGACGCGCACCCAGGCGCGCGGCTGCTTGTAGCGTGCGAGGCGTTCGGCGGCCTCGGCCATGAGCGCCTCTTCGTCCAGCTCGCTGTCGGAGACGTAGAAGGCCGCGATCACGCGCACGCCTTCTTTGACCTCGACATCGGTGACGCCGATCTCGGCGATGCCGGGCAGGTCGGCCAGCGCCGCCTCGACCTCGAGCGGCGAGACGCGGTAGCCGCCGGCATTCATCATGTCGTCGTCGCGGCCGAGATAGTCGATCTGCCCGTCCTCGCGCATCGCGCCCTGGTCGCCCGTCACGAACCAGTCGCCGGCGAATTTCGCAGCCGTCTCCTCGGGCGCGTGGAGGTATTCCAGCATGAGGCCCGGGTCGGTCCGGTGCACGGCGATGGTGCCCGGCGTGCCGCGTTCGACCGGCGTGCCCTCGGGGTCGATGATCGCGACACGGCGGCCCTCCTGAGGTGCGCCGATGGCGCCAGAGGCGGCCGGGCGCGACGGGGCCGAGGAGATGAAGGTCGAGCATTCCGACATCCCGTAGGCCTCGTAGATCTCGGTGCCCGTGGCCTCGCGCCAGGCGTCGCGGATCGGTGCGGCGAGCTTTTCGCCCGCCGCGAGGCCGTGGCGCAGCTTGGGCAGCGGCGGCACGGGATACTTCAGGACATTGCGATAAACGCCCGGGGCCGCTGCGAAAATCGTCGCGTCGTTGCGCTTCATCAGGAGCGAAAGCTGCGCCGGGTCGGTGCCGGCGGTGGGGATGAGCGCGGTCGCGCCCATGGTCCAGGGGTCCATGAGCCCGGTGCCCAGCGTGTAGGTCCAGTTGAAGGCCCCGGCGTGCAGCAGCCGGTCCTCGGGGCGCAGATCGTACCAGCCCTGCATCATCATCTGCCGTGCCCAGATGGCGCGATGCGCATGCCCCACGGCGCGCGGGCGTCCGGAGGTGCCCGAGGTGTAGACGACATAGGCCAATCGTTCGGGATCGCCCATGTCGTAGTCTGCGGGCGGCAGGTCACGCCAGGCGCGGAAGCTTGCCTCGCCGAGAACGGGCGTTGCAGTTCCGGGGCAGGCCACGCCGTCGCCCCGCAGGATGGCCTTGGGCGACAGGTGATCGAGGATGCCCGCGACCTCTTTTTCGGTCAGCTGCGAGGAGGTCGGCACCGGAACGATGCCCGCCGCGATGGCGCCGAGGTAGGCGATGGGGAAATCCACCGTGTTGCCCAGCCGCAGGAGCAGCAGGTCGCCCGGCACCAGCCCTTCACGCAGAAGCCCCGTCGCGGTGCCGCGCACCGCCGCCGTGAGCCGTGCGTAGGACCAGCGCTCGGCCCCGGTGGGCTTGACGATCGAGAGCGCGATCTTGTCCGGCACCGCGGCGCCGGCTCTCAGCACATGGGCGGCGAGGTTGAAAGGTGCGGGGCATGGGGCGAAGGCGCCCTCGTCGAAAACGGAATGCATGACCCGGGATTAGGGCGCCGCAGCCCGTGTTGCAAGCGGCGGGACGCGGGCCTATAGCATGGCCCATGACGCGCGATCCCCGGTCCCTGATCCGCCTCGCCCGGGAAACCGGCGAGGACGCCCAGCCCGAGCCCCTCGACCTGGGCGCGCGGGTGCGCGACCTGCGCAAGGAACGCGACTGGACGCTGGAGCAGGCCGCGAAACAGGCCGGACTTGCCCGGTCGACGCTGTCGAAGATCGAGAACGGGCAGATGTCGCCCACCTACGACGCGCTGCGCAAGCTGGCGGTGGGCCTCGGGATTTCGGTGCCGCAGCTCTTCACGCCGCCCAAGCGCGAGCAGGTCTCGGGCCGCATGGTGCATCTGCGCGACGGCGAGGCGCCCAAGCAGGTGACGCCCACCTACGAGCACGAGCTTCTGGCCGAGGCCCTGACACGCAAGAAGATGCTGCCCTACAGGGCGCGGGTGCGGGCGCGCTCGATGGAGGAGTTCGACGGCTGGGTGCGTCACGACGGCGAGGAGTTCCTCTACGTCCTGACCGGCATCATCCGGCTCTACACCGAGTTCTACGAGCCCATCGAGATGAAGCGCGGCGACAGCGCCTATTACGACGCGACCATGGGGCACAATGTCGTGTCCGTCAGCCCCGAGGATGCCACGATCCTCTGGGTCACCTCGCTTGGCTGAGGGCGGGACCTAGCCGGCGAGCTGCTCCTGCCGCGTCTCGAGACTCTGGAACATCAGCCAGTCGTCGAGCGCCTCGCGCGCCTCGGACTGGGTGAGATCGTGCCGCTCGGCGATATGGGCGGTGACGACCTCCTTGTCCGTGCGCTGCGCGAGGGCGCCGCGATCGAGATGGGGGAAGCGGCGCTGCAGACGCTCGAGCGTCTGCGGCCATGTGCGGGTGAGGGCTGTCCAGGTCATCGTCATAACTCCCGAACCGCGCGGATTGCGCGGAGTTCCATGCCGCCGGGACGTCGCGCGGAAATCCGCGCAGGCGGCACGTCCGGGACAGAATGGCGCCCGCGTTTTAAGGAAGCGTTATCAGCGCTCCGGCAGGAGCCCGCGCGGGGCAAAGCGCAGCACCACCAGCAGCACCAGCCCCATGGTCAGGAGCCGCATGTGCTGCACGCTGCCCAGCAGGTGGTCGCGCAGCGCCGAATCCTCTGCCATGCCCGCGGTCACGAAGCCCATGATCGCCTGTCCTATTGGCTCGACCTGGACCCAGAGGAACCAGATCAGGAAGCCGCCCAGCACCGCGCCGAGGTTGTTGCCCGAGCCGCCCACGATCACCATCACCCAGATCAGGAAGGTGTAGCGCAGCGGCTGGTAGGTCGTCGGCACGAGCTGCCCGTCGAGCGTGGTCATCATGGCACCCGCCAGCCCGCAGAGTGCCGAGCCCAGGATGAAGACCTGCAGGTGCCGGCCGGTGACGTCCTTGCCCATGGCCTCGGCCGCCTCCTCGTTGTCGCGGATCGCGCGCATCATGCGGCCCCAGGGCGAGTTCAGCGCCAGCTGCGCCAGCACCAGCAGCACGATCAGAACGGCGGCAAAGAGCAGCCCGTAGCCCAGCTTGACCGTCAGCGTCGAGGCGGTGGTGGGATCGAGCCCCAGCCCGGCGGCACGTTCGACGAAGGCGGCGTCGTTCTGCAGGTCGATCTCGTAGGGCACGGGGCGGGGCAGGCCGATCACGTTCTTGACGCCCCGCGCCAGCCAGTCCTCGTTCTTGAGCACGGCGATGATGATCTCGGCGATCCCCAGCGTGGCGATGGCCAGGTAGTCCGAGCGCAGCCCCAGCGCGGTCTTGCCGATGACCCAGGCCACGCCGGCGGCCAGCAGCCCGCCCACCGGCCAGGCCAGCAGCACGGGCAGGCCCAGCCCGCCGAGATAGCCCGTCGCGGCCGGGTTCACGTCCTCGACCGCGCCCACGGCCGGGTCCAGCACCGCGCGGTAGACGAAGAATCCCGCCAGCAGGATCGCCGCCAGCGCCCAGCCGCGCCACCCGCGCGGCAGCCGCTTCCAGGCGGCCACGCCCGCCGCGATCACGGCCATGCCCAGCACCAGCGCGCCGATCAGCCGCGCGCCGCCGGCCGACCAGGCCTCGGGCACCGGCGGCATCGAGACCAGCACCACCGCCAGACCGCCGGTCGCGACAAAGCCCATGACGCCCACGTTGAAGAGCCCGGCGAGCCCCCATTGCAGGTTCACGCCCAGCGACATCACGGCGCTCACCAGCCCCATGTTGAGGATCACCAGCGCGGTGTTCCAGCTCTGCAGGACCCCGGTGCCCAGGATCAGCAGCGCCACCAGCGCGAAGAGAAGGACGGTGCGCATGGTCATACCGATTTCCCCCGGAAGAGCCCCGTCGGCCGGAACAGCAACACGATCACCAGGATCACGAAACTGACGGCGAACTTGTAGTCGGTCGAGAGCAGCTGCACGAGCCCCGAGGGTTCGAGGCTCTCGGGCAGAAGATGGCCCAGCACCTTCTTCCAGGCATAGGTGATCCCGACCTCGGAGAAGGCAATGATGTAGCCGCCCGCGATGGCCCCGAGGGGCGAGCCCATGCCCCCCACGATGGCGCTGGCGAAGATCGGCAGCAGCAGCTGGAAATAGGTGAAGGGCTTGAAACTCTTGTCGAGGCCGTAGAGCACGCCCGCGATGGTCGCCAGTGCCGCGACGAAGAGCCAGGTCACCAGCACGACGCGCTCGGGGTTGATGCCCGAGAGCAGGGCGAGGTCCTCGTTGTCGGAGTAGGCCCGCATCGACTTGCCGGTGCGGGTGTGGGTGAGGAACCAGAAGAGGAAGGCAACCACCAGGACGGCCACCACCACCGTGATGCCCTGCGTGGTCTTGATCGCCAGGCCCTCGTCGAGCCCCGTCATGGCGCGGAAGTCCAGCGCGCTGATGATGAAGCGCTCGCCGTCGGCGAAGCGCTGGTCGTCGGGCCCGATGACGAAGCGGGTCAGCCCGTTGTAGACGAACATCACCCCCATCGACACGATCACGAGGATCACGGGCTTGGCCTTCTGAGCCCTGTAGAAGCGATAGACCACCCGGTCGGTCGCCAGCAGCAGCGCCGCCGCGCCCAGGATGCCCGCCGGGATCGCCAGAAGCGCGGTCGGCAGCGGCCCGAGGCTCACGCCCATGCCCTGCAGACCCCAGGTGGCCAGCACGGCGCACATCGTGCCCCAGGCCATGGAATCGCCGTGCGCGAAGTTCGAGAACCGCAGGATCCCGTAGATCAGCGTCACCCCCAGCGCCCCCAGCGCCAGCTGGCTGCCGTAGGCCACGGCCGGGATCAGCACGAAATTCGCCAGCGCCACCAGCGCGTTCACGATATCCATCAGACCCGCCCCCCGGGCTTCTTCTTGTTCCAAATACGCACGTCCGGCCCTCTCCGCCTCGTCATCCGCCCAGGAAGCTGCGCCGCACCTCGGCATCGGCCAGAAGCTCGCGCCCCGTCCCGGTATGCGCGTTGCGCCCCTGCACCAGCACGTAGCCCCGGTCGGCGATCTCCAGCGCCTGCCGTGCGTTCTGCTCCACCATGAGCACCGGCAGCCCGGTGCGCGCCACCTCGATGATCCGGTCGAAGAGCTCGTCCATCACGATGGGGCTCACCCCGGCCGTGGGCTCGTCCAGCATCAGCACCTTCGGCTGCGTCATCAGCGCCCGGCCCACCGCCACCTGCTGGCGCTGCCCGCCGGAAAGCTCGCCCGCCGCCTGCCGCCGCTTGTCGCGCAGCACGGGAAACAGGTCGTAGACCTGCTCCATGGTCCCGCGGAAATCGTCGCGACGCAGGAAGGCGCCCATCTCGAGGTTTTCCTCCACCGTCATCGAGGTGAAGATGTTGCCGTTCTGCGGCACGAAGCCCATGCCGCGCGCCACCCGCGCCTGCGGCGCCAGTTCGGTGATCTCCTCGCCGGCGAGCGTCACCGCGCCCTCGCGGAGGCTCAGCATGCCGAAGAGCGCCTTCATCGCCGTGGACTTGCCCGCGCCGTTGGGGCCCACGATCACGGCGATCTCGCCGCGCTCGACCGCGATGGTGCAGCCGTGCAGGATGTCCGCCCCGCGCCCGTAGCCGCCGGTCATCGCCTCGCCCACGAGGTAGGGCCCGCCGGGCGCCGCATGCGCCTCGCCGCCACCGGCCACCGGCTGCGCCGTGCCCGCGCCCGCGCCCGCAGGGTTGGCGATCGAGCGATCCCGGTTGCTGCGATCGTCGGAATAGGGCCCGCCGCTCATGCCCCGGCCCCGTGCTTCTTCTTGTTCCAAATACGCATCCGCGCCCTCTCGTCCGGGCGCCCCGCGAGGGCAGGCGCCCGCAGATCGTCATGGCCCCTCATGCCGGCTCCCGGTTCTTCAGCCCGGTGCCGAGATAGGCCTCGATCACCGCCTCGTCGGCCTTGATCTCGTCGATGGTGCCCTCGGCCAGTACCTTGCCCTCGGCCATGACGATGACCGGATCGCAGAGGCGGCCGATGAAAT
This sequence comes from Salipiger mucosus DSM 16094, assembly GCF_000442255.1. GTDB lineage: Bacteria > Pseudomonadota > Alphaproteobacteria > Rhodobacterales > Rhodobacteraceae > Salipiger > Salipiger mucosus. Next base: position 57,308 of record NZ_KE557280.1, read on the forward strand.
CCATGTCGTGCTCGATCATGCAGAAGGTATAGCCGCGCTCCTCGTTGAGCCGCCGGATCGCGTCGCCGATGGTGTTGAGCAGCGTGCGGTTCACGCCCGCGCCGACCTCGTCGAGAAACACGATCTTGGCGTCCACCATCATCGTGCGCCCCAGCTCGAGCAGCTTCTTCTGTCCGCCCGAGAGGTTGCCGGCCTTCTCGTCCTTGAGGTGCGAGATCGTCAGGAACTCCAGCACCTCGTCGGCCTTCTTGAGCAGCGCGGCTTCTTCCTGTGCGATGCGGCCGCGCCCGAACCAGGCGTTCCAGATCGATTCCCCCGCCTGGCTGCCCGGCACCATCATGAGGTTCTCGCGGCAGCTCATGGAGGAGAACTCGTGCGCGATCTGGAAGGTGCGCAGCAGCCCGCGGTGGAACAGCTCGTGCGGCGCAAGGCCGGTGATGTCCTGCCCGTCCATCACGACGCGCCCGGAGGTCGGCGGCAGCGCGCCCGCGATCACGTTGAAGAGCGTCGACTTGCCCGCCCCGTTCGGGCCCACAAGCCCGGTGATCGTGCCGTCGGCGATCTCGAGGCTCGCCCCGTCGACCGCATGGAACCCGCCGAAGTGGCGGTGAAGGTTCTCGACCCGGATCACTGCATGCACTCCCCTTGCTCGGGCTCCGACATTACGAAAAGGCCCGGGGGCATGCCCCGGGCCACGCGTCGCCGGGCGGGCCCGGCTTACTTGAAGGAGACGGTCTCGAAGGCGCCGTCCTTGATCTCGTAGTAGCGGTAGGTGCCGGCGGCCTCGCCGGGGCCGATCAGCTCGACGTTGGTCGCGCCGACGTAGTCGACCTCGCCGCCGTCGGCCAGGATCTCGAGCGCCTTGCCCAGCTCGCCCGGCAGGATCTTCTCGCCCGGGGCGTTGGCCACGTCCATGACGTTGGCCGCCACGGCCGCCGAGGAGGCCTCGCCGCCCTTCATCATCGCGAGCGCGATCAGCGCCGCCGCGTCGTAGCTTTCGCGGGTGTAGGAGCTCTCGGCGTTGATGCCGGCCTCGGTCGCCACCTCGGTGAAGGCCTCGGTGCCGTCGCCCTCGGCCCAGGGGACCGAGCCGAAGGAGCCGTCGAGGTAGTCGCCCAGGTCCGCCAGCAGCGAGTCGGCATACATGCCGTCACCCAGCATGAAGGTGTCGAAGGCGCCGGTGTCGAGCGCCGAGCGGATCATGCCCTTGCCGCCCGAGTCGGCGTAGCCCAGCACCGCCAGAACCTCGCCGCCGGCCGAGGCCAGCGCGCCGATCTCGGCCGAGTAGTCGGCCTTGTTGTCCTCGTGCGGGGCCGAGAGGGTGATCGTGCCGCCCATCTCCTCGAAGGAGGCCGCGAAGGCATCCGCGAGACCCTTGCCGTAGTCGTTGTTGGTGTAGGTGACCGCCACCTCGGAGATGCCGCGCTCGTCGAGGATGCCGGCGAGCACTTCGCCCTGGCGCGCATCCGACGGCGAGGTGCGGAAGAAGAGGCCGTTGTCCTCGGTGGTCGACAGGCCGGGCGAGGTCGCCGCGGGCGAGATCATCGGCACGCCGTTGGGCACGGCCACGTTGGTCAGGATCGCCCCGGTCACGCCCGAGCAGTCGGCGCCCATGATGGCGACCACGCCGTCGGTGGTCACGAGCCGTTCCGCGGCTGCGGTGGCGGCCGAGCTGTCGACGCAGGTCGCGTCGCCCCGTTCGGGCACGAGCGTCACGCCGTCGAGGAAGTTGCCGCTCTCGTTGACCTCGGTCAGCGCCAGCTCGGCGGACTCGCCCATGGGCGGGGTGAGGGATTCGATCGGACCGGTGAAGCTCAGGATGACGCCGATGCGGGCGTCCATCGCGTGGCTTTCCGCGTGTGCGGTGCCGGCTGCGATCAGGGTGGCGGCGGATGCCATCAGCCACTTCTTCATGTCATCAGTCTCCCGTGTTGAAAACTCTTGGTTTTGGCCCGACCCTAAGCAGCCCCCGCGCAAAAGAAAAGCCCGCAGCCGGCGCACGCTGCGTCAGCGCTCAGCGCCGCCTGCGGATCAGCCCGCGCGCCGGGTCGTAGCCCCGAAGCGCCAGCGCGAGGAAGCCGAGGGTGGCGAGCGCCGTCCATCCCAGCGCCGGGAGATTCCATTCGAGGTAGAGCGCGAAGCGGATCAGCTCGACCGCGTGGGTGAAGGGGTTCACCGCGCAGATGTCGCGCAGCAGCGGCGAGGATTCGGCCATCTTCCAGAGCGGGTAGAGCGCCGAGCTTAGAAAGAACATCGGGAAGATGACGAAGTTCATCACGCCCGCGAAGTTCTCGAGCTGCTTGATGAAGCTCGAGAGCGCCAGCCCCAGCGCCCCCAGCATGAGCCCGGCGAGCAGCAGCGCGGGCAGGGCGGCAAGGTATCCCCCCGGGGCCATGTCGATGCCGAAGGCCGCGGCGATGGCGAGGAAGGCATAGACCTGAAGGATCGAGATGAAGGTCGCGCCGAAGAGCTTGGAGACCAGCAGGAACCAGCGTGGCAGCGGCGCGGTCAGCAGCAGGCGCATCGAGCCCATCTCGCGGTCGTAGACGAGGCTGAGCGAGCTCTGCATCCCGTTGAAGAGCAGGATCATGCCGCAGAGGCCCGGCACGATGTAGGTCTCGTAGGTGATGTAGGTCTGGTAGGGCGGGATGATCGAGAGCCCCAGCGCCGCGCGGAAGCCCGCCGCGAAGACGAGAAGCCAGACCAGCGGGCGCACCAGCGCGGCGAGGAAGCGCTCGCGCTGATGGATGAAGCGCAGGGCCTCGCGGGCGACGATGGCTGCGAAGGCGGTGACCCAGGGCCTCATGCCTCGGCTCCCGTGCGGGCGAGGAACCACTCGCGCAGGGGCGTGGCGCCGTGCAGCTCGTGCGCGGTGCCGTCGGCGAGGATGCGGCCCTGGTGGAGCAGGATCAGCTGGTCGTCGTTCGCGACCTCGTCGGTCAGATGCGTGGCCCATAGCACGGTGAGCCCTTCGTCGCGGGCGAGCGCGTGGACGTGGTCGGTGATCGCGGTGCGGGCGGCCGCGTCGAGGCCCACGGTGGGCTCGTCGAGCAGCAGCACCGAAGGGCGGTGCAGCAGGGCGCGCGCGATCTCGGTGCGCCTGCGGTGGCCGCCGTTCAGGTCCCGTGTCTTCTCGGAGGCACGCTCGCGCATCCAGAGCCGGTCGAGGGCGGCGTCGATGCGGCTGCGGGCCTCGCGGCCGGCGAGGCCGTGCAGCGCGGCGAAATAGGCGAGGTTCTGGCGCACGGTGAGATCGAGGTCGAGCGTGGGCTGCTGGAAGACCACGCCCATGCGCGCCAGCGCGCCGCGCGGGCTGCGCGCCATGTCGTGCCCCGCGATCGCGATCCGGCCCGAGGGCGCCGTGAAGAGCCGCGTCAGCAGCCCGAACAGCGTGGATTTGCCCGCGCCGTTGGGCCCCAGAAGCGCGGCGAAGCGGCCCGGCGGCACGATGAAACCCACGGCGTCGAGGGCCGTCTTCGACCCGTAGCGGAACGTCAGGTCCGCGACCTCAAGGCTCATGTGATGTCCTCCCCGGGGCCACGGTAACAGAGCGGGCGGCCGGCGCCAGTGCTCCGGAAGGCGGTGTTGTCGAGGCATCGCGCAAAGATTTTTCGGACGAAAAATCTTGGGTCTGCGACGAAGGTTGCGGTGCTGCGGGCTTGCAGGCGCGCGCAATCGGCGCAATCCTCGCGCCCGGGGACCGGCTCGGCGGCACCGGGCGGCTAGGCCATTGGTCCCGATTTGCGCCGCGCGGCGACGTGACTACTGTGGACCCGGCAAGAAGAGGAACACCCACATGCACATGAGCGACACCCGCGATATCGAGGCCCCGCGCGAGGTGGTCTGGGCGGCGATCACCGACCCCGAGGTCCTGAAGCAATGCGTGCCCGGCTGCACCGAGATGACCGGCAGCCCCGAGGAGGGTTTCCAGGCGACCGTGGTGCAGAAAGTCGGCCCGGTGAAGGCCACCTTCAAGGGACAGGTGACCCTGTCCGAGATGAACGAGCCCGAGAGCCTGACGCTCAGCGGCGAGGGCAAGGGCGGGGCCGCGGGCTTTGCCAAGGGCGGCGCCGACGTCACGCTCACCGACAAGGGCGACGGCGTGACCGAACTGCACTACGAGGTCGAGGCCAAGGTCGGCGGCAAGCTCGCGCAGCTGGGCAGCCGCATCATCGACGGATTCGCCAAGAAGATGGCGGACCAGTTCTTCACCAACCTCCAGGACGCGGTCGAGGGGCCCGAGGATCCCGATGCCGCCCCCGAGGCCGACGGCGAGGCCGCAGAGGATGGCAAGAAGAAGGGCTGGTTCAAGCGGATGGTTTCGGGCTGATCGGCCCGCAGCGCCATGCCGCGGTTGACGCGCGGCGCGGCGCGGGAAAGGATTTCAATGACAACAGGATACCCAGGGAGGGATTGAATGACCAAGGTAACGATGACGGTGAACGGCAAGACGGTCGCGAAGGAGGTCCGGGGCAACATGCTCATGACCGAGTTCCTGCGCGACGAGTTGCATCTCACCGGCACCCACGTGGGCTGCGACACGAGCCAGTGCGGCGCCTGCGTGATCCACGTCAACGGCCAGGACGTGAAGGCCTGCACCATGTTCGCCGGCGAGGCCGAGGGCGCAGAGGTCGCCACGATCGAGGGCATGGCCAATGCCGACGGCTCGCTCAACACGATCCAGCAGGCGTTCCAGGACTACCACGGGCTGCAGTGCGGCTTCTGCACGCCGGGCATGGTGATGACCGCGGCGGCATTGCTGCGCGACAATCCCAAGCCCAGCGAGACCGAGATCCGGGACTACCTCGAGGGCAACATCTGCCGCTGCACGGGCTACCACAACATCGTCAAGGCGATCATGGCGGCCAGCGGTCAGGACGTGAGCGCCATCGCGGCCGAGTGACGAGGTCGGCGTGCGTCGCGTGACGCGCGCCGGGAGGCAACGTGCGCCCGAGGCGCACCGCATAGGGAGGAGGACCCCATGCCCAAGGATCATGGAATCGGAGCGGCTCCGAAGCGCCGGGAGGACGTGCGCTTTCTGACCGGCACCGGACAGTACACTGACGATATCAACGTCTACGGACAGACCTATTGCCACTTCCTGCGCTCGGACGTGGCGCACGGCAAGATCACCTCGATAGACACCAGCGAGGCCGAGAAGATGCCCGGCGTGGTGCGCATCTTCACCGGCAAGGATTTCGAAGGTCTGGGCGGTCTGCCCTGCGGCTGGCAGGTGACCGACAAGCACGGCGCGCCGATGAAGGAGCCCGGACACCCGGTGCTCGCGCAGGGCAAGGTGCGCCACGTGGGCGACCCGATCGCCGCGGTGGTGGCCGACAGCCTCGAGGAGGCGCGCGACGCCGCCGAGGCGATCATGGTCGAGATCGAGGACCTGCCGGCGGTGGTCGACATGAAGGCCGCGCTGGAATCCGGTGCCGCCAAGGTGCACGACGATCTCGACGACAACCTCTGCTACGACTGGCAGTTCGGCTCGGAGCAGGAGGCGGTGGACAAGGCCTTTGCCGAGGCCGCGCATGTCTCCACGCTGGAGCTGGTGAACAACCGCCTCGTGGCGAACCCGATGGAGCCGCGCGTCGCGGTGGGCGAATACAACCGCGCCAACGACGAATCGACGCTCTACACCACCAGCCAGAACCCGCACGTGATCCGGCTGCTGATGGGCGCTTTCGTGCTCAACATCCCCGAGCACAAGCTGCGAGTGGTGGCGCCCGACGTGGGCGGCGGCTTCGGCACGAAGATCTTCCACTACGCGGAAGAGGCCTTCGTCACCTGGGCCTCGCGGCAGATCAACCGGCCGGTGAAATGGACCTCGACCCGGTCCGAGGCCTTCATGTCCGACGCCCACGGGCGCGACCACGTCACCAAGATCGAACTGGCGCTGGACAAGGACAACAACTTCACCGGGCTGCGGACCGACACCTACGCCAACATGGGCGCGTATCTGTCGACCTTCTCGAGCTCGGTACCGACCTGGCTGCACGGCACGCTGATGGCGGGCAACTACAAGACGCCGGCGGTGCAGGTGAACGTGAAGGCCGTCTTCACCAACACGGTGCCGGTGGATGCCTACCGTGGGGCCGGGCGCCCCGAGGCGACCTTCCAGCTGGAACGGGTGGTCGACAAGGCCGCGCGCGAGCTGGGCGTGGACCCGATCGCGCTGCGCCGGCAGAACTTCATCACCGAGTTCCCCTACGCGACCCCGGTGGCCGTCGAGTACGACACCGGCGACTACGTGGCGACCATGGACAAGCTCGAGGAGATGATCGACCGCGCGGGTTTCGAAGCGCGCCGCAAGGAGAGCGAGTCGCGTGGCAAGCTGCGCGGGCTCGGCATCAACTGTTACATCGAGGCCTGCGGCATCGCGCCGTCGAACCTCGTGGGGCAACTGGGCGCGCGCGCGGGCCTCTACGACGCCGCGACCGTGCGGGTGAACGCCACCGGCTCGATCAGCGTCATGGTCGGCGCGCACAGCCACGGGCAGGGGCACGAGACGGCCTTCCCGCAGGTGGTCGCCGAGATGCTGGGCATCGACGAGAGCATGATCGACATCGTGCACGGCGACAGCAGCAAGATCCCCTTCGGCATGGGCACCTACGGCTCGCGCAGCCTCGCGGTCTGCGGTTCGGCGATGGTTCGCGCGACCGAGAAGATCATCAACAAGGCCAAGAAGATCGCGGCGCACCTGCTCGAGGCCTCGGAAGGGGACATCGAGCTCAAGGACGGCCAGTTCACCGTGGCGGGCACCGACAAGTCGGTCGCCTGGGGCGACGTGACGCTCGCCGCCTACGTGCCGCACAACTACCCGCTCGAGGAGATCGAGCCGGGGCTCGAGGAGACGGCCTTCTACGATCCGGCCAACTTCACCTACCCGGCGGGCGCCTATGCCTGCGAGGTCGAGGTGGATCCCGAGACCGGCAAGGTCACGATCGAACGGTTTGCCGCCGCGGACGACTTCGGCAACGTGGTGAACCCGATGATCGTCGAGGGGCAGGTGCACGGCGGGCTGGCGCAGGGCATCGGGCAGGCCATGCTCGAAAACTGCGTCTACGACGAGAGCGGGCAGCTGCTGACGGCGTCCTACATGGACTACGCCATGCCGCGCGCGGACGACGTGCCCTTCTACGCGGTGGATCACAGCTGCGCCACGCCCTGCACCCACAACCCGCTTGGGGTGAAGGGCTGCGGCGAGGCCGGGGCCATCGGCTCGCCGCCCTCGGTGGTGAACGCGGTGATCGACGCGCTGCACTCGGGCGGTCACAAGGTGGAGCACATCGACATGCCGGTCTCGCCGCACCGGGTGTGGCAGGCCATGCAGGGCTGAGGACAGGCGGCGCCTCCGCCCCCTCCCTGACCCTCCCCTCGACGGGGGAGGGAAAGACGGCGGGAGGGGGCGGAGGCGCCGGAGACAACAGGAGAGACACGAGATGTATTCTTTCGATTTCGAACGGCCGACCACGCTGGATGACGCGGTCAAGGCGCTGGGGCAGGACGAGGCCCAGGCGCTTGGGGGCGGGCAGACGCTGATCCCCTCGCTGAAGCAGCGGCTGGCGATGCCCTCGAAGCTGGTGAGCCTCGCGGCCATCGAGGAGCTCAAGGGCGTGACGGCCGAGGGCGGCGTGCTGACCGTTGGCGGCGGCACAACGCATGGCACCGTGGCGGCCGAGGCCTCGGCCTATCCGGCGCTGGCGGCGCTGGCCTCGAACATCGGCGACCCGGCGGTGCGCAACCGCGGCACCGTGGGCGGCAGCCTTGCCAACAACGACCCGGCGGCCTGCTATCCGGCGGCGGCGCTGGCCTCGGGCGCGACCATCGTGACCAACACCCGCGAGATCGCCGCCGACGACTACTTCCAGGGCATGTTCACCACCGCGCTGGACGAGGGCGAGATCATCACCGCGGTGAAGTTCCCGATCCCGGAAAAGGCCGCCTACATCAAGTTCGAGCAACCCGCCTCGCGCTTTGCCCTCGTGGGGGTCTTCGTCGCGAAATACTCCGACGGCGTGAAGGTCGCGGTGACGGGCGCCTCGGAAGAGGGCGTGTTCCGCTGGACCGAGGCCGAGGAAAAGCTGTCGGCGGACTTCTCCGCCGGCGCGGTCGAGGGGCTGAGCCTGCCGGCCGAGGGCATGATGTCGGACCTGCACGGATCGGGGGCCTACCGCGCGCACCTGATCGGCGTGCTGACCAAGCGCGCCGTGGCCGCCGCCGGCTGACACGAACCCGGACAGGCTGTCGCCGCCCGACGCGGCGGCAGCCCGCTTGACCGCGATCCCGGAAGGCGCTTTTCTGCAAGCGACATCAGGGGGGTGCAGGTCATGCTTGATCCGGATTTCGCGCGGGCGCAGTTTCCCGCCTTTGCCGAGCCGTCGCTCGACGGCTGGGCCTTCTTCGAGAACGCGGGCGGCTCCTATGCCTGTCGGCAGGTGATCGACCGGCTGACGCGCTTCTACCGCGAGCGCAAGATGCAGCCCTACGGTGCCGCGGCTCCCAGTGCCGCGGGCGGCGCCGAGATGGACGAGGCGCGCGAGCGCCTCTCGGCCCTGCTGGGCGTGGCCTGCGACGAGCTGAGCTTCGGCCCCTCGACCACGCAGAACGCCTATGTCCTCGCGCAGGCCTTCCGCCGGTTCCTGTCGCCCGGCGAGGCCATCGTCGTCACCGACCAGGACCACGAGGCCAATTCCGGGCCCTGGCGGCGGCTGGCCGAAGCGGGCATCGAGATCCGCGAGTGGAAGATGAACCCGGCGACCGGGCAGCTCGATCCCGACGACCTTGCGCCGCTGCTGGACGATACAGTGCGGCTGGTCTGCTTTCCGCATTGCTCGAACGTCGTGGGGGCCACCAACCCGGTGGCCGAGATCACCGCGCTTGCCCATGCCGCCGGCGCCTTCACCTGCGTGGATGGCGTGAGCCATGCGCCGCACGGCTTCCCGGACATCGGGGCGCTGGGGTGCGACATCTACCTCTTCTCGGCCTACAAGACCTATGGCCCGCACCAGGGGATCATGACGATCCGCCGCGCGCTGGCCGAGGTGCTGCCCAACGAGGCGCATTTCTTCAACGGTGACACGCTTTACAAGAAGTTCACGCCCGCGGGTCCGGACCATGCGCAGGTCGCGGCCTGCGCCGGCATGGTGGACTATGTCGAGGCGCTTGGCGCGCATCACGCCTGCGCCGCGAAGGACGTGGCGGGGCTCATGCACGACCGCGAGACGATGCTGCTCCAGCCGCTGCTGGACTGGGCCGCGTCGCGCAACGGGCTACGGCTGCTGGGACCGCGCGAGGCGGAGCGGCGCGCGCCGACCGTCGCGCTGGACCTGGGCCGGCCGGCCGCGCCGGTGGCTGCCGCTCTGGCCGAGCACGGGATCATCGCGGGCGGCGGCGACTTCTACGCGGTCCGTGCGCTGCGGGCGCTGGGGGTCGACCCCGACCAGGGCGTGCTGCGGCTGTCCTTCGTGCACTACACCACCGAAGAGGAGGTCGCCCGCGCCATCGAGGCGCTGGAACGAGTGATCTGAACCGGAGGGCCTGTCGTAGGTTATTGAAACACTTGCAGGCAGACCCGAGGAGCAGCATGCCCGAGACTTCGCCCGTCATCGTGTGGATCCGCCGCGATCTGCGCCTGAGCGACCACGCAGCGCTGCACGCGGCCGGGCAGGCGGGACGGCCCGTCATTCCGGTCTTCATCCGCGACCACACCGTCGACGACCTCGGCGCCGCGCCGAAATGGCGGCTGGGCCTGGGCGTCGGGCACTTCGCCGAGACGCTGGCCGCGAAGGGCAGCAGGCTGGTGCTGCGCGCGGGGCCCGCGCGCGAGGTGCTGGAGCAGCTGGTGGACGAGACCGGCGCCGGTGCCGTCTGGTGGCAGCGCGCCTACGATCCGGCTTCGGTCGAGCGCGACACAGCGGTGAAGAGCGCTCTCAAGGATCGCGGCATCGACGCCCAGAGCTTTGCCGGGCACGTGCTGTTCGAGCCCTGGACGGTCGAGACCAAGCAGGGCGAATTCTACAAGGTTTACAGCCCGTTCTGGCGTGCTGTTCACACGCGTGACGTGGCCGAGCCGCTGCCCGCGCCGGACCGTCTGCCAGCGCCGGAGAGCTGGCCCGAGAGCGACGCGCTGGACGACTGGCGCCTTGGCGAGGCGATGCGGCGCGGGGCGGCCGTCGTCCGTCCCTGGGTGCAACTGGGCGAAGAGGCGGCGCAGGCGCGGCTGGGCGGTTTCATGTCCGGCAAGATCGGCGCTTACAAGGACGGCTGCAACGCGGTGGCCGAGGATGGCACCTCAAACCTTTCGGAGAACCTCGCGCTTGGCGAGATCAGCCCGGCGCAGTGCTGGCACGCAGGCCTGCGCGCGCAGGAGGCCGGCAAGGAGGGCGCCGAGACCTGGCTCAAGGAGCTGGTCTGGCGCGACTTCGCCTATCACCTTCTGTGGCACACGCCGCATCTGCCCGAGAGCAACTGGCGCCCGGAGTGGGACGGGTTTCCCTGGAACGAGGACGAACGCCGCAAGGAAGTGATCGCCTGGAAGCGCGCGCGCACGGGTATTCCCTTTGTCGATGCGGGCCTGCGTGAGATGTACGTGACCGGACGGATGCACAACCGGGCGCGCATGGTCGTGGCAAGTTACCTGACCAAGCACCTGATGTGCCATTGGAAAATCGGTCTGGAGTGGTTCGAGGACTGCCTCATCGACTGGGATCCGGCCAGCAATTCGCTTGGCTGGCAGTGGACCGCCGGCTCTGGTCCTGACGCCGCGCCCTATTTCCGGGTCTTCAACCCGATCACCCAGCGCGAACGCTTCGACCCCGATGCCGACTACGTGCGCCGCTGGATCGCCGAGGGGCAGCGGAACCCGCCGGAAACGGCACTGGCCTACTTCGACGCGATCCCCGAAAGCTGGGCGATGTCGCCGGAGGATGACTACCCCGAACCGGTCGTTGGTGCCGACGAAGGCCGCAAGGCGGCGCTCGCGGCCTATGAAAACAGGGACTTCTGAGCCATTCCCGCGCATTGGCGCTTGCCGGATCGTGGGGGGCGACTAATCTTGCCCGAACGCCGGCCGAGAACAGCAAGAAAACGGAGACGTGCATGATCCTCACCGACACGACGGGCCAGACCGGGCTGCCGCGATACTTCTCGCGCGTCTTCGACGCGGTGAACGACATGAACCGGGGCCGGCTGGACTTCGTGTTGCCCGACGGGCGGCGCTTTCGCGCCGAGGGGCACAATCCCGGTCCCGTGGCGGAGCTGCACATCCACAACTCCGATATCTTCGCCCGGCTTATCCGCGAGGGCGACCTGGGCTTCTGCGAGGCCTACATGGACGGGTGGTGGACCTCGCCCGACCTGATGGCCTTTCTCGATCTCGTGCATGCCGACAACGACGACCTCTACGATGGTTTCCCCGGCATGGGACTGGTGCGAGCCTTCGAGAAGCTGCGCTTCGTGCTGCAGTCGAACACCAAGCGGCAGGCGCGCAAGAACATCTCGCATCACTACGACCTCGGCAACGAGTTCTATTCCCGCTGGCTCGACGACACGATGACCTACTCCTCGGCGCTCTTCGAGACCGGGCAGGAGAGCCTCGAGAAGGCGCAGATCGCGAAATACGCCTCGATGGTCGACCAGATGGGCGCGAAACCGGGCGACCACGTGCTGGAAATCGGCTGCGGCTGGGGCGGGTTCGCGGAATACGCCGCGCGCGAGCGGGGGCTGCGGGTGACGGGCCTCACGATCAGCCGAGAGCAGTTGAACTATGCCCGCGAGAGAATTGAAAAGGCAGGACTTTCCGACCGTGTCGAGCTGAAGCTGCAGGACTACCGCGACGAGCGGGGCAGTTATGACGGCATCGCCTCGATCGAGATGTTCGAGGCGGTGGGCGAACGCTACTGGCCGGCCTATTTCGGCACGCTGCGCGACCGTCTCAAGCCCGGCGGCAATGCGACGCTGCAGATCATCACCGTCCAGCACAAGCGCTGGGAGGTCTACCGGCGCGGCGTGGATTTCATCCAGAAATACATCTTCCCGGGCGGCATGCTGCCGAGCCCGGTGGTGCTGCGTCAGGAAATCGAGAAGGCCGGCCTCAGCGTCGCGCGTTCGGTCGAGTTCGGCGAAAGCTATTCCCAGACCCTGCGGCGCTGGCACGAGCGCTTCAACGAGGCCTGGGAGGACATTGCCTGTCTCGGATTCGACACAAGATTTAGAAGAATGTGGAATTTCTATCTCACATCTTGCGCGGCCACGTTCCACAGCGGAAACTGCGACGTGACGCAGATCACGGTGACGAGGCCAAGCTGATTCCATGTGGACCGCCGCAAGACTGGTAACAGCCCTCTGCCTGGCGGTGCTCGGATACCTCGCGTCCGAGGTGGTTCGTGGTCTCTGGACGGAAACCACTCAATTCGGCTGGTTCAACTGGGTGAACACCGTCATCGGATTTTTTTGCGGCTGGTTCATCGTCGGCCCGAGACTGGGAAACGGTATGGGCCCGGGGATCTCTCTCGGGGCGACCGGCGCGGCGGCGCTGGTGTTCTGGGGCCTTTTCGTTCAGTCCGTGAACGAGATGGTGCGGCTGGCCATGCGTCACCGGTTCGACGGCCCGGTCGAGGCCTTTTCGGCCATCTTCGACCTTGGCACCGAATACGGCGCTGTCCTGCTCGACGGCGGCTTCTTCATCTTGATGATCGTGGGTGCGATCATCACCGGTGTCCTCGGGGAGATCGCGGCGCGGAACTGGCGCTAGGAGTAGGGAGTCATCTTGACCGACCGTTTCGTTTTTGGCGCGCTGTGCTATCGCCCGCTTCTGGAAATCGTGCTCGGCGGGCCGGTGACGCGGCAGCCCGCGCGGCTGCCGGACTACAGCGTCTACGCCCTGCGCGGCGGGCCGCTCGACCTGGGCGCGCTCTGTGCGACACCGGGCGCGGCGGCAGAGGGATTGCTGCTCACCGGGCTCGACGCCACGCAGGCCGCGCGGCTGGATTTCCACGCCGGCGGCGTCACGCCGCAGAAGGTCGAGGTGGTCGCTGCCGAGGGCCGGACTCCTGCCGAGGCGCATGTCGAGGGGTGCCCGCCGCAGGACTGCCGGGCGCTCTGGGATCACGATGGTTGGATCGCGGACTGGGGCAGCCTGGCCTGCGCCACGGCCGAGGCGATGATGCTGCGTTTCGGCCGGGTGGATGCGGCCGAGGTCGCCGGCCTCGCACCCTTTCTCGCGGCGCGCGCCTGGGCGCGGCACCTCGCGCAGCACGGTGCGCCCTGCAGCCTGCGCAGCGACATGGGCCGCGACAAGGTCGAGCTGGTGCGCGACAAGCCGGGCTTCGAGGGATTCTTCCGCCTCCGGGCCTTCGACATCCGCCATCGCCGCTTTGACGGCACCATCTCGGAAACCATCGGGCGCGAAGGCTTCATCGCCTACGACGCGGCGCTGGTGCTGCCCTACGACCCGGTGACCGACCAGGTGCTACTGATCGAGCAGCTGCGCTACGGGCCCGTGCTGCGCGGCGACCCGCACCCCTGGGTGCTCGAGCCGGTGGCGGGCCTCGTGGACGCGGGCGAGAGCCCCGATTCCTGCGCGCTGCGCGAGGCGGTGGAGGAGGCGGGCCTGCACCTGCGCGACATCCGCCCCATGGCCCGGGTCTATGCCTCGCCCGGCTACACGACCGAGTTCTTCCACTGCTTCCTGGGGCTGGCGGATCTGGCATCCTACACGGCCGGTCTTGGCGGGCTGGACAGCGAGCACGAGGACATCCGCAGTCACGTGATGAGCTTCGACAAGGCCATAGCGCTGGTCGAGAGCGGCGAGGTCAACGTTGGACCGCTGGCGATGATGCTGCTTTGGCTGGCACGCGAGCGTGATCGGCTGCGCGCGACCGCTTGAGTTCCCGGCGACCTCACCATAGACACGTGGGACAAATTCGGAACCACGGGAGGGCGCCCCAATGCGCGTGGCACAGGATCTGGCACAGGCCATCGGACACACGCCGCTGATCCGGCTCAAACACGCCAGTGAGGCGACGGGTTGCGAGATCCTCGGCAAGGCCGAGTTCATGAACCCCGGCCAGTCGGTCAAGGACCGCGCGGCGCTCTACATCATCCGCGACGCGATGGAGAAGGGCCTGCTCGAGCCGGGCGGCACCGTGGTCGAGGGGACCGCCGGCAACACCGGCATCGGACTGGCACTGGTGGGCGCTTCGCTGGGGCTCAAGACGGTGATCGTGATCCCCGAGACCCAGAGCCAGGAAAAGAAGGACATGATCCGCCTGGCCGGCGCGGACCTCGTGCAGGTGCCCGCGGCGCCCTACAAGAACCCGAACAACTACGTGAAGTACTCCGGCCGGCTCGCCGAGAAGCTGGCGAAGAGCGAGCCCGGCGGCGCGATCTGGGCCAACCAGTTCGACAACGTCGCCAACCGCCGCGCGCACGTCGAGACCACGGGGCCCGAGATCTGGGAGCAGACCGACGGCAAGGTCGACGGTTTCGTCTGCGCCGTGGGGTCGGGCGGCACGCTTGCGGGCGTGGCCGAGGCGCTGCAGCCCAAGGGCGTTAAGATCGGTCTCGCCGATCCGATGGGCGCCGCGCTCTACAGCTACTACACGACCGGCGAGTTCAAGGCCGAGGGTGACTCCATCGCCGAGGGGATCGGGCAGGGGCGCGTGACCGCGAACCTCGAGGGGTTCACGCCCGACTTCTGCTGTCAGGTGCCCGACGACGAGGCGCTGCCGGTGGTCTACGACCTGCTGTCGCAGGAGGGGCTCTGCCTTGGCGGCTCCTCGGGGATCAACGTGGCCGGCGCCATGCGCATGGCGCGCGAGATGGGGCCCGGGCACACGATCGTCACGGTACTGTGCGACTACGGCAACCGCTACCAGTCCAAGCTCTTCAACCCCGAGTTCCTGAAGGGCAAGGGCCTGCCGGTGCCGCACTGGCTGGATCGCGCGCCGGCGAGCATTCCCGGCGTCTTCGAGGACGCCTGACCGGAAGGGCCGAGCCATGAGCGAAGCGGTCGACGGCCGCGCTGGCCGAGTCCTCCCGATCCTGACCCGTGGTGCCGCGCTGTGTGCGGCGGCGCTGGTGGCGCTCGTGCTCACGCTGAGCGCCGTCTTCGGGCAGGTCGACCGGGACCAGTACGCGGAATGGGAAAATCTCGCGACACGGGCCGAAGAGGTGCTTTCGGCCGAGCGCGCGTCGGACGATGCGCTCGAGGAACTGCGCGCATCTCTGGCGCAATGGCGCGAGACCTTTCTGAACGGCGAGAACGTGAACGCGGCGCGCATCGACACGTTGCAGTCGCAGCTCGACTCGCTGGGCCCGGCGCCCGACGACGGCTCCCGCGAGACCGACAACCTCGCGCAGCGGCGCAGTGAACTCGAGGAGCAGCTGGCCGCGGCGCAGGCACCTGTGCGGCGGGCCGAGGAAGCCTACATCCGGGCCGACGGGCTGATCCGCGAGATCGACGAGATCATCCGCACGCGGCAGGCCGACGAGTTGTTGCGCATCGGACCCTCGCCGCTGATCCCGCAACTCTGGCCGCAGGCGGCCGAGGAAGCGCTTGGCGCGCTCAACAATCTCTGGACCGAGATGCGCCGTAACGCGGGGTCCGAGTTGGTGCTGACCTCTCTGCGAAGCAACCTGCCGGTCATCCTGTTGCTGGTCGCGGTGGCGCTGGTGCTGGTCATGCGCGGGCCGATCTGGGTGCGCAGGGCCGGTGACAGGCTGCGCCACTGGGCACGGCGGGGCACCGGCGTCTGGCGCTTCCTCGTGTCGCTGGGCCTGATCCTGGTGCCGCTGGCGGGCCTGATCGCCCTGACGAGCGCGGCCTACCTGACCGAACTGGCGGGCGCGAACGGGCAGACGATCCTGCTCATGGTGCCGATCTGGGGCGGCGTGCTGCTCTTCATCCGCTGGCTGGCCGACCGGAGTTTCAACCAGGACGACGCGGTCGCCACGCTGCCGCTGGGACCTGCGCGGCGGACCGAGGCCTGGGTCTATTCCAGCTTCCTCGCGCTGCTCTTCGTTCTGCGGTCGGTCGGCGAGACCTTTGCGAAGATCTACGAGTTTTCCGAGGACACGCGGGTGGTGCTGGACTTCCCGGTGCTGGTGCTGTGCTCGCTGGTGCTGTTCCGCCTGGGCCAGATCCTGGCCGGAGTGGTCGCCGAGGCCGCCCAGGATGGCGACGACCATCCGGCGACGGCGACCGACGAGCATGGCACGCTGCTGACCGGCGCCTACTTCCGCCTGCGGCTCACGCGGCTGGTCGGGCAGGCCTGCATGGGCATTGCCGTCGTCGGCCCGGCGATGGCGGTGATCGGCTATGTCATGGCCGGCGACGCGCTCGTCTACCCGGCGATAGAAACGCTGGCGCTGATGGCGCTGGTGCTCGTGCTGCAGCGCTTCATCAACGACCTCTACGAGCTCGTGACCGGCCGCAACGCCGATGAATCGAACAGCCTGATCACCGTGCTGGCGGGCTTTGCGCTGATGCTGGGGGCCCTGCCGCTGCTGGCCTTGACCTGGGGCGCGCGGCCGGCGGACCTGACCGAGCTCTGGGCGCACTTCCGCGAGGGGCTGGTGCTGGGCGACACGCGGATCTCGCCGACCTCGTTCCTTGCGATGATCGCGATCTTCGCCCTGGGCTACGCGCTAACCCGGCTGCTGCAGTCGGGGCTGCGCAACTCGATCCTGCCGCGCACGCGCATGGATCTCGGCGGGCAGAACGCCGTGGTCACGGGGCTGGGCTACATCGGGGTCATTCTCGCCGCGCTGGCCGCGATCACGGCGGCGGGGATCGACCTCACCGCGCTGGGGTATGTCGCCGGTGCGCTGTCGGTCGGCATCGGCTTCGGTCTGCAGAACATCGTGTCCAACTTCGTCTCGGGCATCATCCTGCTGGTCGAGCGCCCGATCTCGGAGGGCGACTGGATCGAGGTCGGGCCCAACATGGGCATCGTCAAGGACATCTCGGTGCGCTCGACCCGGATCGAGACCTTCTCGCGCACCGACGTGATCGTTCCGAACTCGGATTTCGTCTCGGGGACGGTGACCAACTACACCCGGGGCAACACCATCGGGCGGGTCTTCATCGAGGTGGGCGTGGCCTATGGCACCGACACGCAGAAGGTGCATGACATCCTGCTCAGCATCACCCGGCAGCACCGGCTCGTGATGCTGAACCCGGCGCCCATGGTGACCTTCGCGCGCTTCGGGGCCGACGCGCTGGAGTTCGAGATCCGGGCCATCATCACGGACGTGAACGAGGTGCTGATCGTCACGTCCGAGTTCAACCACGAGATCGCCCGCCGCTTCCAGGAAGAGGGGATCGAGATCCCCTTCGCGCAGCGTGACATCTGGCTGCGCAACCCCGAAACGCTACGACAGCGTCCGGAGCGGTCGGGGCAGGAGCCCTTCGCCCGGGCCGCGGACGGGCGGGGCAAGGGCGACGACCGCGTGGCGCGCGACCCGGAACAGTACGACGATGGCGCCGGCGACGGCGAAGGAGAATAGACCATGACGACGAAGCTGCTGTTTCGCGAGGACGCCTATGCGCGCGACGCGCAGGCCGAGGTTGCCGCGCTGACGGAAGAGGGGGGGATCGTGCTCGATGCCACGATCTTCTATCCCACCGGGGGCGGTCAGCCCGGCGACAGCGGGCGCCTCGACTGGCCCGGCGGGTCGATGACCATCGCGACGGCCGTGAAGGGAGAGGGCGGCACCGTGGTGCTGGTTCCGGCCGAACCCGTTGCGGTGCCGCCTGTGGGCACGCGGGTGACGCAGAACCTCGACTGGGAGCGGCGCCACAAGCACATGCGCGTGCACACGGCGTTGCACCTGCTGTCGGTGGTCGTGCCCCTGCCGGTGACCGGCGGCTCGATCGGTGCCGGGTCGGGGCGGCTCGACTTTGCCATGCCCGAACCGCCCGAGGACAAGGCCGCGCTCGAGGCTGCGCTGAACGAGCTGGTGGATCGGGACCTCGTGGTGAGCGAGGAATGGATCGACGACGCGACGCTCGACGCCAACCCCGAGCTGGTCAAGACGATGGCGGTGCAGCCGCCGCGCGGACAGGGCCAGGTCCGGCTGGTGCGGATCGGCGAGGGCCCAGAGCCGGTGGATCTTCAGCCCTGCGGCGGCACGCACGTGGCGCGCACCGGCGAAATCGGCAGTGTGCGGCTTGGCAAGATCGAGAACAAGGGCCGGCAGAACCGCCGGGTGAACCTCATCCTCGAGTAGGGCGCCCGTCGCGGCTCAGGCGGGGGCGCGTTGCCGCGCGCTGCGCCGCCCGTGCAGGATGTAGAGCGCCAGCGCGCCAAGCACGACGGCACCGCCGGCCAGCATGCGCGGGCCGGGCGTCTCTCCGAGCGCGGCCCAGACCCAGACCGGCCCGAGCACGGTTTCCAGTAGCATGAAGAGGCTCACGTTGGCCGCCTGCGTGTGGCGCGAGGCCGAACTCAGCGAGAAGAACGAGGCGGGCAGGATCACCAGCCCGGTCAGCAGGATCGCGGTGACGTTGCCATCGGTCATCTGCGCGGGCCCGGTGAGCAGAAGCCCGGTCAGGCCCGAGAGCGACGCCCCGGTGCCGAGTGCCGGGAGCAGCGGCAGCGCAGGCGCGCGGCGCAGGGTGACGAAGGTCGTCGCAAGGCAGCCCGCCACGCCGAAACCGCAGAGCGCGCCCGTCAGCGCCGCGCGGTCGAAGGCCAGTTCGCCCTGGTCCGAGACGGCCAGCGCGATGCCCGCGAGGACGACGGCGATGGTGATCCATGTGGCGCGCGAGGTGGGCTCGCCCAGCCAGAGCCGCGACAGGACCGCCGCCCAGACCGGCGAGGTGGCGATGGCGATGAGCACCACGGCGACCGGCGCTGCGGCGATGCCCAGCGGGAAGAGCATCGCGTTGAAATACTGCGCCGCGATCAGCACGACGCCCGCGCCACTGGCCACCCGCGCCAGCGCGCCCCGGTCGCGCGATGTCAGCAGCCAGGCGCCCCAGAAGACCGCGCCGACGCAAAGCCCGCGCCAGCCCAGCATCTGCAGGCCCTCCATTCCGGATAACCGCATGAAAAGCGCGTCGGGGGTCAGCACCAGGGCGCCGAAGGCGGCCAGCCCGATGCCGTAGAGCGGGTGCGCGTGCATCCTGTCTCCGAGGGATCGCGAGTGAAAAGGCCCCGCCCTTGTCGCGGGCGGGGCCGGGAAAGGCAAGCCGAAGCGGCTCAGGCGTAGAGCGGCTGCAGGCCCATCTGCATGTGCAGCACGTTCACGCCGGTCTCGGGCAGGGCCATCGCCTTGGCCAGTCGGTCGAGGTACTGCGCCTCCTCGGGCGTGTCGACGCGCATGGTCATGAGCGAGGCGGCATAGACCTGCGTGCGCAGCGCTGGCGGCGTGTCGCCTGCAAGGCCCTCGGGGTCGAGCGGCGCGGCGATCTGGTCCTCGACGAATGCGACGTCCGCGCGGTCGGCATCGGCGCCCAGGGTGTCGAGGATCTTGGCCCGTTCCGCCTGGTCGATCTCGCCATCGGCCTTTGCGGCCTGGATCATGGCGCGCAGCATGAGGGCGGCGGTCTTCTCGGCCTCGGGCGCGGTCTCGGCGGTGCGGAACTGGTCCACCATGCCGCCGACGTGCCGGCCACCCGAGATGGCGGCGCCGCCCGCGGCGGCCAGCAGCCCGGCAAGACCCGGGCCGCTCTGGTCCGACATGGCCGAGAGCAGGCCGCGCCGCGTGTCGCTCGCAGCGCCCGGGCCGCCTGTCGCGGCGCCGGTCATGGCTCCCATGTTGCCCATGCTGCCGAGCAGGGCGCCGAGCCCGCCCTGCTGCATGCTGGCCATCATGTCCTGCAGCGGGTTCGACCGGCCGGCCATCGCCTCACCCATTCGCGCCTGCATCTGCGTTCCGGGCTCCTTGCCCGGCACCTGGGCGCCGCCGCGTAGCAGGGCGCCGAAGCCCTGTCCGCCCGACAGCCGATCGACGCCCCGCGCCGCGGCATAGCCGATCGCCACCTTGGCAAGCGTTCCCATGAGACCCATCCGACACCTCCTTCGTCTCCGATGATTCAAGGCCAGCCTGACAGAAAGCGGAGCCGCTGGCGAAGGGGAATCGGGGCCCGTCTTGACGCCGCAGGGCCGCCGGTGTCTGTGTCGCGGATGACGACACGACGCGCGATGGACATGGCCGGGGCTGCCGGGCTTTTCGGATTCTCGACCTTGCTGGCCTTCAACCAGGTGGTCATCAAGGTCACCAACGCGGGCTTTTCGCCGGTTTTTGCCGCCGGGCTGCGTTCGGTCATTTCGCTGGCGGTGATCGGCCTCTGGCTGCTGCTCCGGCGGCGCTCACTGGGGGCGATGCGTCGCTCGGTCGGGGGCGGGCTGCTCGTGGGGCTGTTCTTCTCGGCCGAGTTCCTGATGCTCTTCACCGCGCTCGACCTGACGACGGTCGCGCGGGCCTCGATCATCTTCTATTCCATGCCGGTCTGGCTGGCACTGGCGGCCCACTTCGTGTTGCCGGGCGAGCGACTGAGCCCGGTGCGCGCGCTGGGACTTGGGCTGGCCATGCTGGGGGTTGCCTGGGCACTTTATGACCCGGGCAGCCAAGGCTTCGGCGATTGGCGCGGCGAAGCCTTGGCCCTGGCGGCCGCGTTGTGCTGGGCGGGGATCGCACTGACCCTGCGGCTGAGCCGCGTTTCCGAGATTCCGCCGGAGGGGCAGCTCGTCTGGCAGCTTGCCGTCTCGGCTTTGGTGCTCACCGCGGTGGCGCCGCTCTTCGGCCCGGTCCTGCGCGCGCCGGAGGCGCTGCACGTCACCGGGCTGGTCTTTCAGGGTGTGGCCGTGTCTGGCCTGGGCTTTCTCGCCTGGCTCTTCCTGCTGTCGCGCTACCGGGCTTCCGACGTGGCGGCCTTCAGCTTCCTGTCGCCGGTGCTGGCCGTGGGCATGGGCTGGGCGCTTCTGGACGAGCCGGTGGGCCCGGGCCTGCTGGGGGCGCTGGCGCTGGTGGCCGTCGGTGTCGTGCTCATCAACAGGCGCTGAGGCGGGGCCTCAGGTGCCGCAGAAGGTGGCGGGCACGACCTCGTCCGGCAGTGGCGGGCGCTGCAGTTCCTCGGCCTCGGGCTGGTCGTCGTAGGGGCACGACAGGACCGCGTTGAGGTGGTGGAAGGGCCGGTCATCGCCATCGACCGCCGCGGCGATCATCTGTTCGATACGGTGATTGCGCGGGATGAAGGCTGGGTTCACGGAGCGCATCAGCCCCTCGGGATCGGGCTCCTCGGCGATCCGGCTGCGCCATCGCGCCTCCCACGCATCAAACGCCGCACGGTCGGTGAACTGGTCGCGCGCCGTGCCGGCGGGCAGGGCGCGGAAGGTGTTCGTGAAGTCCGCCTGGTTGGCGTGCATCGCCGCCAGCAGGTCGCCCACGAGCTGCGCGTCCTCGGGGCGCGGCTCGGCAATGCCGATCTTGGCGGCGAAGCGGCGCAGCCACTCGGCGCGGATCAGGTCGGGCATGGCGTGCACGATCTCGGTGAACTCTTCGACCGCGCGGTCGTGATCCTCGGTCAGCGGCACCAGCGCGGTGGCGAGCTGTGCCATGTTCCAGACGACGATTTCGGCCTGCGCGGAATAGCCGTAGCGGCCCCAGCGGTCGATCGAGGAATAGACCTGGTCGGGATCGAAGGCGTCCATGAAGGCGCAGGGCCCGTAATCGATGGTCTCGCCCGAGAGCGTGCAGTTGTCGGTGTTCATGACGCCGTGGATGAAGCCCAGGCTCAGCCACTGCGCGACGAGCATCGCCTGGCGCTCGCATACCTGCGAGAGCAGCTCGGCGGGGGTCGTGGCCTCGGGGTAATGGCGCTGCACGGTGTAGTCGAAGAGCCGCTTGAGGTCGTCGTACTGACGCCGCGATGCGAAGAGCTGGAAGGTGCCCACGCGGATGTGACTGGCGGCCACGCGCGTCAGCACGGCGCCGGGCAGGGGCGCCTCGCGCAGGACATCGTCGCCGGTGCGCACGGCAGCCAAGGCGCGGGTCGTTGGCACGCCCAGTGCGTGCATCGCCTCGGAGACGACGTATTCGCGCAGCACAGGCCCCAGCCAAGCGCGCCCGTCGCCGCCGCGGGAAAAGGGCGTGCGGCCCGAGCCCTTGAGCTGGATGTCGCGGCGCTTGCCGTCGCGGCCCACGACCTCGCCCAGCAGGTGCGCGCGGCCATCGCCGAGTTGTGGGTTGAAGCTGCCGAACTGGTGGCCGGCGTAGATCTGCGCCAGCGGTTCGGCCCCCTGCGGCACCTCGTTGCCGGCAAAGACCGATGCCAGCTCGGCGGCCTCGGCGGTGCCGACGCCGAGCAGCTCGGCCAGGGATTCGTTGACCGCAATGAGCCGCGGCGCGCTGACCGGGGTCGGCGCAAGGCGGGCATAGAAACCGTCGGGCAGGCGGGCGTAGGAATTGTCGAAGGGGATCTGCAGCGTCATGCCCCGAATATAGGGATTGTGCCGGGGCGCGACCAGTGCGCTTGCCCTGCGCGACAGCGCACTAACTCCGTGTCCAGAAATATTGACAGGAGGAGCGACATGGCCGCAACAAATCATTACAGCATGCAGCTGCGCGATCGTCCGGAATACGCCAGCAAGCCCGCGCCGCTGACGTTTTCGCCGGAGACACCCGTGGCCGAGGCGGTGGCCGCGATGAACGAACGCAACTACGGCTCGGTCGTCGTCGTGGATGCCGAGGACAAGGTTCAGGGTATCGTGACCGAGCGTGATGTGCTGCGAAAACTCGTCGGCGCGGGTCGCGCTGCAACCGAGACCCGGCTGAGCGAGATCATGACCGCCAACCCTCGCGTGGCCCGCGAGACCGACGAGGTCATCGACTGGCTGCGCATCATGTCGAACGAGCGCTTTCGCCGCTTGCCGGTCGTGGACGAGGCGGGCCGCATCCGGATGATCTTCACCCAGGGCGATTTCGTCTCCTACACTTGGCCCGACCTCATCTACCAGGCCAAGGAGCTCGCCAAGGCCAGCGTCGGGCGCAATTATCCCGTCTGGCTGATCGGCGGTGGCATCATGCTCTACTCGATCCTCATGGTGATCGTGGTCGCCTCGATCATCTAGGGCGACCCGCGGCTCACAGCGCGCGGGTCATCGGCGCGGTCTGCTCGCGCAGGCGGAAGCGGGCGCGGCGGTAGAACCTTTGCAGGCCCTCGTCGTCGCGGTCGACCTCGATATGCAGGGCGGTGATGCCGCTGTCGCGCAGGCCCTTGGCCAGCACGTCGAGCGCTTCGCCGCCCATGCCGCGACGGCGCACGGCCGCGCGGATGAAAATCTCGTTCACCGTGGCGTCGAGCCCCCCGAATTGTAGCGACCAGCCAAAGCTGACCGCCACGTAGCCGACGGGGGCCTTGCGCGGCCCGATGAGCCAGACCGCGCCGTGCGGCTGCCCCTCGAGCAACGGGGCGAGCGCCGCGCCGATATGGTCGGCGTCGATCTCGTTGCCCCGCTCGGCGTGAAATCCCGCCACCAGCGGCAGCAGCCGGTCGAGGTCCTCGGGTCCCGCGAGATGCAGCGATTTCATAGCCGGGCCAGCCTTTCCGTCAGCAGGGAGAAAAATCCGTCGGAGTCGAGGTCGCCCATGAAGGTGGCGTTGGGCGCCCGGTCGGTGACGCCCCACCAGTCGGCCACCGTCATCCCCAGCGTGAGCTGCGAGG
The DNA here is from genome assembly GCF_000442255.1 of Salipiger mucosus DSM 16094. GTDB lineage: Bacteria > Pseudomonadota > Alphaproteobacteria > Rhodobacterales > Rhodobacteraceae > Salipiger > Salipiger mucosus. The sequence goes on from NZ_KE557280.1 coordinate 80,985, forward strand.
TGGTCTCGATCTCGACGTTGATGTGCCGGCCGGTGAACAGGTCGGGGTTCAGCAGCCAGGCGGTGACGCAGGGATCGTGCAGCGGCGCGCCGAGCGAGCCGTATTTCTCGCGGTCGAAACGCTCGAAGAAGTCTGTCATCCGCGCCACGGCCTCGCCCACCGGGGTGCCGAGGCGGCGGAAGGCGTCGTTGCGGGGCTTGGTGACCAGCGCCTTGTGCGTCACGTCGAGCGGCATGACCGTGAGCGGCACGCCGGAGCGGAAAACGATATCGGCGGCCTCGGGGTCCACGTGGATGTTGAACTCGGCCGCGGGGGTGATGTTGCCCACCTCGAAGTAGGCGCCGCCCATGAGCACGATCTCGGCAACGCGGCCGACCACGTCCGGCGCCCGCTGGAAGGCCGTCGCGATGTTGGTGAGCGGGCCCAGCGGGCAGAGCGTGACCGTGCCCTCAGGCTCGTCGCGCAGCGTCTCGATCAGGAAGTCCACCGCGTGCTTGTCCTGCAGGTGCATGGTGGGCTCGGGCAACTCGGGGCCGTCGAGACCGGTCTTGCCGTGCACATGCTCGGCGGTGATGAGCCGGCGTTCCAGGGGCGCCTCGCAGCCGGCGAAGACGGGCAGGTCGGGACGGCCCGCCAGTTCGCAGACGATGCGCGCGTTGCGCGCCGTCAGCTCGAGCGGCACGTTGCCGGCGACCGCCGTGATGCCGAGCACCTCTAGCTCGTCCGGAGAGGCCAGCGCCAGCAGGATCGCGACGGCGTCGTCCTGGCCGGGATCGGTGTCGATGATGATGCGTCGTGCCATGTCTGTCGCGCCCCCGCGTTTCACCCGCGGACAGGTGACACGCACCGACCTCCCGTTCAAGCGCCATGACGGGCAGGGCGCGGGACTTCGCTCGCCGCGAAGCAGCGAAAGTCAGCCGTTGCCGCGACGCGGCGCGGTGTTAGACTCGTGGCGAAAAATGGGATAGGAATGGCCTCGGTTAGCGCTAACACCGTTGGCCGCGCAGCAAGGAATATCCATGCCCCATACAACTGGAGTTCGCCCCGAGATGGTATCCCGCGTCATTCCCGTCGATCCCTTCGACCTCGTGATCTTCGGCGGCACCGGCGACCTTGCCCGCCGCAAGATCCTGCCCGGTCTTTTCCGCCGTTTCCGCTCGGGCCAGATGCCCGAAGGGGCACATGTCATCGGCGCCGCGCGTTCGGACATGGACGACGCGGCCTACCGCGACATGGTGCGCGAGGCGATCGGCGAGCACGGGGGCTCGGAAGCCAAGGATTCCAAGGCCCTCGAGCATTTCCTAGAGCACGTGCGTTACGTCGCCGTGGATGCACGCGGCAACACCGGCTGGGACGCGCTGAAGGAGGTTCTCCGCGAAGACGAGGGGCTCGTGCGGGCCTTCTATTTCTCCGTGGGGCCCGGCCTCTTTGCGGAATTGGCAGAGGGCCTGCGCCGCCACGGGCTGGCCGATGCCGAGACGCGGATCGTGGTGGAAAAGCCCTTCGGTCACGACCTCGAAAGCGCGCGCGCGCTGAACGAGGAACTGGCCCGACATTTCCACGAAACGCAGATCTACCGGATCGATCACTACCTGGGCAAGGAGACGGTGCAGAACCTCATGGCCGTGCGCTTCGGCAACATGCTGTTCGAGCCGCTGTGGAACTCGCAATACGTCGACCACATCCAGATCACCGTGGCCGAGACCGTGGGCGTGGGCGGGCGCGGGTCCTACTACGACAAGTCGGGCGCGATGCGGGACATGGTGCAGAACCACCTGATGCAGCTGCTGTGCCTGATCGCGATGGAGCCGCCGGCGCGGTTCGAACCCGACGCGGTGCGCGACGAGAAGCTCAAGGTGATCCGCGCGCTCGATCCGGTGGACCCGGATTCCATCGTGCGCGGACAGTATACCTCGGACGGCACGGTGAACTCCTACCGCGAGGACGCCGAGAACCCGCTTTCGAAGACCGAGAGCTTCATCGCGCTCAAGACCTACATCTCGAACTGGCGGTGGGCGAACACGCCCTTCTACCTGCGCACCGGCAAGCGGCTGAGCGCGCGGGCCTCGGAGATCGCCGTGGTGTTCAAGGACGCGCCGCACTCGATTTTCGGCATCGACGCGGGGCGCCATTCCAACGTCCTGTCGATCAGGCTGCAGCCGAACGAGGGCATGACGCTGGGTGTCACCATCAAGGAGCCGGGTCCGGGCGGCATGCGGCTTGTCGACGTGCCGCTGGACATGACCTTCGCCGACGCGCTTGGACCAGAGGCCGAGGAAGTGCCGGACGCCTACGAGCGGCTCATCATGGACGTGATCCGGGGCAACCAGACGCTTTTCATGCGCGGCGACGAGGTCGAGGCCGCCTGGGCCTGGACCGACCCGTTGATCGAGGGCTGGCAGCGCCGCGGGGATTCGCCCAAGCCCTATGACGCGGGCAGCAGCGGCCCGGACGATGCGGCCTTTCTCATCAACCGGGATGGCCGTCGCTGGAGAGGAGTTCGCCAATGACCTTCGAGTTCCGCGAATATCCCGACCGCGAGATGCTGGCGATGGATCTCGCCAACCAGATCGCCGGAGAGCTGCGTGCCGCGCTGTCCCATGACAAGCGGGTCGCGCTGGCGGTGCCCGGCGGGACCTCGCCGGGACCGGTCTTCGACACGCTCTGCGCGGCCGACCTGAACTGGTCCGGCGTCGACGTGCTGTTGACCGACGAGCGCTGGGTGCCCGAGACCTCGGAACGCTCCAACACCCGGCTGCTGCGCGACCGCCTGCTGGTGAACCGCGCGCGGGCGGCGGGCTACCTTCCGCTTTATTCCGACGCGGGCCCGGCCGAGGCATGCCTGGACAATCTCGCCGAAGCGATCCGCCCGGTGCTGCCGCTCGCGGTGGTGCTGCTGGGCATGGGCGCGGACAAGCACACCGCCTCGCTCTTTCCCGGCGCGGATCGGCTGGACGAGGCGCTGGACGACGACGCGCCGATCCTGCTGCCCATGCGCGCGCCCGGCGCGGCCGAGCCGCGCATCACGCTGACGGCTCCGGTGCTGGCCGGGGCCATGCGCAAGCACGTGTTGATCTTCGGCGCGGAAAAACGCGCCGCGCTCGAGGGTGCGCGGGGCATGTCGCCGAAAGAAGCGCCGATCAACGCGGTGCTCGACGATGCCGTCGTGCACTGGGCAGAATGACAATAAAACAAAGGCCGGAAACGGCATGACGAGAGGGACAGCCATGTGGGACGACCTGAAGGGCCTTGCCGCCGCGCGCAAGGACCGGCGCATCGAGAGCCTCTTTGCCGAGGACGAGGGCCGCGCCGCGGACTTTTCGGTGCGCATGGGCGACATGCTCTTCGACTATTCCAAGACCCAGCTTGACGCCGAGGTGCGGGCGGCGCTGGTCGATCTGGCCGAAGGCTGCGAGGTCGCAAAGCGGCGCGATGCGATGTTCGCGGGCCAGAAGATCAACGAGACCGAGGGCCGCGCGGTCCTGCACACGGCGCTGCGCAACCTCGATGCCGCGCCGGTGCTCGTCGACGGGGCCGACGTGATGCCCGAGGTGCTCGAGACGCTGACGCGGATGGAGGAGCTGGCCAACGAGCTGCGCGCGGGGTCGGTGACCGACGTGGTCAATATCGGCATCGGCGGCTCGGACCTGGGGCCGGCCATGGCCTACCGCGCGCTCTCGCCCTATTGCGACGGGCCGCGCTGCCACTTCGTCTCGAACGTCGACGGCGCCGATATCGCCGACACGCTCGACGGGCTCGACCCCGAGACGACGATCTTCATCATCGCCTCCAAGACCTTCACCACCATCGAGACCATGACCAACGCGCGCACTGCGTGGGACTGGATCGAGGATCGCGGCGTCTCGACCGAAGGCCGCTTCATCGCGCTCAGCTCGAACCAGGGCAAGGCGGCGCAGTGGGGCATCTCGGCGGACCGGGTCTTCGGCTTCGAGGACTGGGTCGGCGGACGCTATTCCATGTGGGGGCCGATCGGGCTTTCGCTGATGATCGCCATCGGGCCCGAGGATTTCCGCGCCTTCCTGGCGGGCGGGCAGGAGATGGACCGGCACTTCCGCGACGCGCCTCTGTCCGAGAACATGCCGGTGATGCTGGCGCTCGTGGGGATCTGGCACAACCAGGTGCTGGGCCATGCGACGCGCGCCGTGCTGCCCTACGACGACCGGCTCGCGCGGCTGCCGGCCTACCTCCAGCAGCTCGAGATGGAGAGCAACGGCAAGGGCGTCAGCATGGACGGCAGCGACCTTGCGGTGAACTCCGGCCCCGTGGTCTGGGGCGAACCGGGCACCAACGGGCAGCACGCCTTCTACCAGCTCATCCACCAGGGCACCCGGGTCGTGCCCTGCGAGTTCATGGTCGCCGCACGCGGCCACGAGCCCGCGCTGGCGCATCACCACGCGCTTCTCATCGCGAATTGCCTCGCGCAGTCCGAGGCGCTGATGCGCGGCCGATCGCTCGACGAGGCGCGGGGCAAGGTGGCGGGCCAGTTCGAGGGCGCGGAACTCGAGCGGCAGGCGCGGCACCGGGTCTTTCCGGGCAACCGGCCATCGACCACGCTGGTCTATCCGCTGCTCGATCCTGCGACGCTCGGGCGCATCGTGGCGCTCTACGAACACCGCGTTTTCGTGGAGGGCGCGATCCTCGATATCAACTCTTACGACCAGTGGGGCGTGGAGCTGGGCAAGGAGCTCGCAACCGCGCTGGGGCCCATGGTCTCGGGGGAGGCCGACGCTGGCGACAAGGATGGCTCCACCCGGCAGCTTCTCGCATTCGTGCACGGGAATATGGGCTGAAGTTCCATGAAATGACGTAATTTAAATAATTTAGGTCATCGCGGAACGGTGAGGCGATCTGCTTGTTGTCTGTGCAGTGAGACACTTCACATGACGGAGGACACGATAATGATGACTCGCCTTACCACGACCGCAGCCGTGATCGCGCTGACCGCAGGCACCGCAGCCTATGCCGATTCGCATGACGGCGACGCGATGGAGCAGACCGAGCAGTCCGCAGAGCAGACCATGGAAAGCGCCGGCGAGACCGTCGAGAACGCGGGTGAAGCTACGGCCAACGCCGCCGAAGATGCAGGTGAAGCGACCGCTGACGCTGCCGAGGAGATGGGCGAAGACGTCGAGCAGGCCGCGGAGAACGCTGCAGCCGAAGGCGAGCAGGCCATGGAAGAAGCCGGCGACGAGATGGCCGAGGCCGGCGAAGAAATGGAGCAGGAAGCCGAAGAGATGGCGAACGACGCCGAGAGCCTCTTCGCCAACGACACCAACATGATCCGCACGCGCGACATCACCGGCGGTGCCGTCTATGCCATCGACGCCGAGGGCGGCGAAACCGACTGGGACTCCACGACGACCTACGACTCGGTCAACAGCGACTGGGATAACGTCGGTACCATCGAAGACATCGTTCTCAACGCCGACGGCTCGTTCAAGGGCATCGTGGCCGAGGTTGGCGGCTTCCTCGACATTGGCGACAAGCACGTGATGATCGAGATCAATGACGCCAAGTTCGTGCCGGTCGAAGACCAGACCTACGCCGTGGTGACCAACTTCACCGCCGACGAGCTGGACAGCATGGAAGGCGTTGACGAGGCACCCTACAACTAATCGGGTGATCTCTCGAGATTGAGAGGCCGGGGCGGTAGCGCCCCGGCCTCTTTTTTTGTCAGCCGGTCGGTGCCGGAATGTCGAAGCCGGGCGCCGCAAGTTCGAAGCCCTCGAAGCGGAAGGCGGGCGAGACGGTGCAGCCCACGAGCGTCCAGTCGCCGGTCGAGCGCGCCGCCTGCCAGTGACCTTCCGGCACGATGAGCTGCGGCGCCTGACCGGAGGCCAGGTCGGCACCCAGCATCAGATCCTCGCGCGGGCCCGCGTCGGTGGCAGAGATAGACAGCACCAGCGGCGCCCCGGCGTAAAAATGCCAGATCTCGGTGGCATCCACCCGGTGCCAGTGGCTGCTTTCGCCCCCTTTGAGCAGGAAGTAGATCGAGGTCCCGGAGGGGCGTTCGCCCTCGGGCGCCTCCGCGATCCAGGTCTGCCGGAAATGTCCGCCCTCGGGATGCGGGGCGAGGTCCAGCTGCTTGATGATCTGGTCGGCCGTCATGGCGTGCATCCGTGCGCTCCCCTGAAGCTTGGTTAACCATTTCTGACAAGGCTTCGCTGCGAGGGAAACCCCTCGAGAGGCAAAGAGCGGAGCTGAGAGATGACACCCGACGACACGGTCCGGCGCATTGCCGAAGGAATCGTCGCCCGCGAAGGCGGCTACGTGAACGATCCGGACGACCCGGGCGGGGCCACCAACCACGGCGTGACGATCCACACCATGCGGCGGCTGGGGCTCGACCTCGACGGCGACGGTGACGTGGATGCGCGCGACGTCCGGCACCTGACCCGCGAGCAAGCCATCGAGATCTTCCTGCGGCACTACTTCGAGCATCCCCGGATCGGTGAACTGCCTGCGCCACTGCAAGCCACTGTCTTCGACATGTACGTGAATGCCGGGGCGAACGCCGTGAAGATTCTGCAGCGGCTGCTGGGCGAGATGGGCGAGCGCGTGAGCGTCGACGGCGTCATCGGGCCGCAGACGCTGGGTGCTGCCGCGCGGGCCCATGCCGCCGCGCCTGACCACATCGTCGACGCCTACGGGATCGCGCGGCGCAACTACTATTTCGCCCTGGCCGACCGGCGCCCCGCCAGCCGCAAGTACGCGCGCAGCCGCGCCGGCGGCAAGGGCGGCTGGATTCGCCGGGCCGAGGAGTTCATCGCGCCGCGCTACCACATGAGCGCGGCGCAGTTCCGCGCGCGGGTGGCGGCATGGGACTGATGGAGCGGCTTTTCGGCATGATCTTCGGCTCCGGCGGCAACGTGGTCAAGGAGACCGCCGAGGTGTTCCGCGTCAACGCCGAGGCCCAGGCCACGCGCGACGCGGGCCTGCGCGAGGCTGCGCTCGAGCAATTCGCGGCCGAATTCGCCGCGCCGCGCCGGTCGCGGTTCGACAGGCTTATGGACGCGCTCAATCGTCTGCCGCGTCCGGCGATGGCGCTGGGGACGCTGGGGCTTTTCGTGGCGGCAATGGTGGACCCGGCCTGGTTCGCGGCGCGCATGACCGGCATCGCGCTGGTGCCGGAGCCGCTGTGGTGGCTGCTGGGCGCGGTGGTGAGCTTCTATTTCGGCGCGCGGCACCAGGCCAAGGGGCAGGAGTTCCAGCGTCAGCTCACCGCGGCGATGGCGGATGCCCCGCGCGTGATGGGGCAGTTGCGCGAGATCGAGGCGCTTCGCGCGGCGCCGGAGGCGGCTCATCCGCCGGACGACACGCTCGTGCAGGAGAACGCTGCCCTCGCGGACTGGCGCGCCACACGCGGCTGACCGGCGCTCTTGCCGACCCGGGGGCGCTGTGGCACCTGTTGCCCGACGCAAACGGCGGAGGGCAGGGGATGCGCAAGACATTGATGAGACCGGAGATGAAGACGGGTGTCTCGACCCCGGTCGTGACACCCATCATGCCCGCGGCGGTCTATGCCGCGGACAGCCCCGACGCGCTCGACGCGCAGTACGAGGGCCGGACCGAGGGCTACACCTATGCCCGGGAGGGCCATCCCAACGCCGATGTGGTGGCCACACGCATCGACGCGCTCGAGGGGGCCGAGGGCGGCATCGTCACGGGCTCGGGCATGGCCGCGGTCTCGGCCGCGCTGCTGGGGCTGCTGTCTTCGGGCGATCACGTCGTCGGCGCCGACCAGCTCTACGGCCGCTCGCTGCGCATGATGTCCGAGGACCTGCCGCGGCTGGGGATCGCCACGACGCTCGCTGACGCGGGCGATGCCGACAGCATCGCGCAGGCGCTGCGCCCCGAGACCAGGATGGTTCTGATCGAGCTGGTCTCGAACCCGACGCTGCGGCTGGCGGAGCTCGACGGGATCGCGGCACTCTGCCGCGAGCGGGGCATCCTTCTGGCGGTCGACAACACCTTCACGACCCCGGCCAGCGTTCAGCCGCTGGCACGCGGGGCCGATATCGTGATCCACTCGGTGACCAAGCTGCTGGCCGGCCATGCGGACGTGACGCTGGGCTACGTCGTGGCCAAGGATCCCGCCATCAACGACCGGATGCGGGTTTTCGCCGTGACCGCGGGGCTGACGCCCAGCCCCTTCGACTGCTGGCTCGCGGAACGCGGCCTGATGACCTTCGGCCTGCGCTTCGAGAAGGCGCAGGAGACCGCCGGCGCGCTGGCCGAGTTCCTGTCCGGTCAGCCCGGCGTCCGCCAGGTGCTCTATCCCGGGCGCGCCGACCACCCGGACGCGGCGCGCACGCAAGCGCTGCTGCGCGGGCGTCCCGGCACCATGCTGAGCTTCGAGATCGAGGGCGGGCGCCCTGCCGCCAATGCCTTCTGCGAGGCGGCCGATGGCGTGGCCTTTGCGCCCACGCTTGGCGACGTCGGCACGACGCTCTCGCATCCGGCGTCCTCCTCGCACCGCGCGCTCACCCCTGAGGGGCGCGCCGCGCTCGGCATCTCCGAGGGGTTCTTCCGCGTGTCGGTGGGGCTCGAGGAGCCGGAGGCCCTCTGCGCCACCTTCGCCGAGGGGCTCGCCGCGGCGCGCGGCGCATGATGCAGACCGATGTGCGCCGGGTCGTCGATGCGGTGCCGCTGCCCGCGCTGGTGATCCGCGCGGACGAACGCGTCGCGGCCGCCAACGCCGAGGCGCTGGCGCTGCTGGGCCCCGAGCTCGAGGGGCGGCATTTCATCACCGCCCTGCGTCAGCCCGTGCTGCTGGATGCCGTCGAGGGCACCTTCCGCGACGCCGAGCCGCGCATGACCCGCTTTCTCGCGCGGGACGAGCGGCAGGACACCACCTTCGATGTGTCCTGCCGCACGCTGCCGCTCGACGGTGCGCCGGGGGTGATGCTGACGTTCCAGGACATCACCCACCTCGAGCAGGCCGGCCAGATGCGCCGCGATTTCGTCGCCAACGTCAGCCACGAGCTGCGCACCCCGCTCACTGCGCTGCTTGGCTTCATCGAGACACTGAAGGGTCCGGCCCGCGACGATGCGGGTGCGCGGGACCGTTTCCTCGACATCATGGAGGCCGAGGCCGGCCGGATGGAGCGCCTCGTGGGCGATCTGCTGTCGCTCAGCCGGGTCGAGGCCGAGGAGCGCGTGCGACCCACCGATCCGGTGGATCTGCCGGGGGTGGTGCGCTCGGCGCTGAACCGGCTCGCGCCGCTGGCCGAAGAAGCCGAGGTGGCGTTGGACCTGGACCTTGCGCAGGATCAGCTCGAGGTTTCGGGCGACGAGGACCAGTTGCGGCAAGTGGTGGTGAACCTCGTCGAGAACGCGGTCAAATACAGCGGCTCCGGGTCCGAGGTCCGGGTCGGGTTGTCCGCGCCCGCCTACCAGCCTCGTTTGCGCGGGCAGGGGGTGGTGCTGTCGATCTCGGACACCGGGCCGGGCATCGAGCCGATCCACATTCCGCGCCTGACGGAACGGTTCTACCGGATCGACAACCACCGCTCGCGCGAGATGGGCGGCACCGGGCTGGGGCTGGCGATCGTCAAGCACATCGTCAACCGCCACCGCGGCCGGCTGCGCATCGACAGCGCGCCCGGCAAGGGCACGACCTTCCGGGTGATCCTGCCGATCCGCGCGTGACCGGGGTCGCGCAGGGTCACGCGCCGAGCGCGTTCAGGCCGCCTCGGCCAGGGCCTTGTCGAGGTTCGCGTCGATCTTCTCGAGGAAGCCCGTGGTGGTCAGCCATTTCTGGTCCGGTCCCACCAGAAGCGCGAGATCCTTGGTCATCCAGCCGGATTCGACCGTCTGCACCACGACCCGTTCCAGCGTTTCCGCGAAATGCAGCAGCTCGCCGTTGCCGTCGAGCTTGGCGCGGTGCTTGAGCCCGCCGGTCCAGGCAAAGATCGAGGCGATGGAGTTGGTCGAGGTCGCGTGGCCGGCCTGGTGCTGGCGGTAATGCCGCGTCACGGTGCCGTGCGCCGCCTCGGCCTCGACGATCTGGCCATCGGGCGTCATCAGCTGCGAGGTCATCAGCCCCAGCGAGCCGAAGCCCTGCGCCACGGTGTCCGACTGCACGTCGCCGTCGTAGTTCTTGCAGGCCCAGACGAATCCGCCGTTCCACTTCATCGCGCAGGCGACCATGTCGTCGATCAGCCGGTGTTCGTACCAGATGCCCTTGGCCTTGAACTTGGCGGCGAATTCAGCGTCGAAGACCTGCTGGAATATCTGCAGGAACTGGCCATCGTATTGCTTGAGAATGGTGTTCTTGGTCGACAGGTACAGCGGCCAGCCCATGTCGAGCGCGTAGTTCATCGAGGCGCGCGCGAAGTCCGCGATGGACTGGTCGAGGTTGTACATCCCCATGTAGACGCCCGAGGAGGGGGCCTTGTAGACCTCCTTCTCGATCACCTCGCCGTCCTCGCCCACGAATTTCATCGTCAGCGTGCCGGCGCCCGGGAACTTGAAATCGGTCGCCTTGTACTGGTCGCCGAAGGCGTGCCGGCCGATCACGATGGGCTTGGTCCAGCCGGGGACGAGGCGCGGCACGTTGCGGCAGATGATCGGCTGGCGGAAGACCACGCCGCCCAGAATGTTGCGGATCGTCCCGTTGGGGCTCCGCCACATCTGCTTGAGCCCGAATTCCTCGACCCGCGCCTCGTCGGGGGTGATCGTGGCGCACTTGACGGCGCAGCCGACCTCCTTGGTCTTCTCGGCGGCGTCGACTGTCACCTGGTCCTCGGTCCGGTCACGCTCCTCGATGCCGAGGTCGTAGTAGAGAAGGTCGATGTCCAGGTAGGGCAGGATCAGCTTCTTCTTGATGAAATCCCAGATGATCCGGGTCATCTCGTCCCCGTCCATCTCGACGATCGGGTTCTCGACCTTGATTTTCGACATGCGTGCACCTCTTGCGCCCGGGTTGACTCGCTTATCCCCTAGCGTAATTCTGCGCTGCGGAAAAGCACGGTATGCATTCGTATACTAAAATTGAGCGTATTCGCCCGTGAAATCGGCCATGACTTAACGATTGGACAGGAAACGCGGCGTATCAGGGCCGCATGCAAGCAACCCTGTGCGACATACGCGACCTCGTGACCATCGCTTCCGTGCTGCTCTTCGGGGCGGGGCTGACGCTCGCCTCCGCTCTCGGACCGGCGCCCTCGGCGGCGGGACGGCCGGTGCTGGTGGTGGCGCCGCCCTGGGGGCCGGGTGCACCGGCCATCGTGGCCCTGGCGGGGGGCCGCATCCTGGGCCCGGTCGAGGCGCCCTTCGGCGTGCTTGCTGTCTTCGATGATCCCCGGCCCGCCGAGCGGCTCCTGGCACTGGGTGCCTGGACGGCCTGTGACGCGCGCGCCATGGCGTCCCTTTGCGGAGTGAACGAATGATGACCCGACTGCTGGACCGAATCCGCCGGACGAACGAACCCGTTCTGGTGCTTCTGCTGGGCTACATGCTGCTGCCGGTCCACGTGGTGACGGACCTCTACTTCACCAATGACTACATGCAGGTGAGCGCTTCGGCCCTGGTCCTGCTGCTGGTGGCAACGGTCATGCTGCGCATCGGTTCGCGCTTCGCGGACTACGTGCTGGCCACCGTGCTACCGGTCGAGGTGATGCTCCTTACCGCCGCCTACCAGATGCACCCCTGGCAGATCGACACGCACATGGTCTATTTCGTGATGCTCGCCGGCATCTCGATTCTGGGCCGGATCGACGTGATGCTCTACGGTGCCGGGCTGGTCGCGATCCACCATGCGACGCTGACCTTCTTCATGCCGGCGCTGGTCTACCCTTCGACCGAACTGCTGGAAAACGTCATGCGCACTGCGCTGCACGGCGGGATCGTGGTGATGGAGACCGCGATCCTGATGCTGGCGATTCTTCAGCGCAACGCGGTCAAGGCGCGCATTGCCGAGGGCAACGAGAAGCTCGCCGACGAAAGCCACCGCGCGGCCGAGGCGCAGGCACGCACGGAGGCTGCCGCGCGCGAGACGCGCGAGGTCGTTGCGCTCTTCAACGAGCACCTGCATCGGCTCGCCGACCGCGACCTCTCGTGCACAATAGACAACGAACTGCCCGCGGCATTTGAGTCGCTGCGCCGGGATTTCAATCGCGCGGTCGGACAGCTCAACGGCGCACTCGTGGGCGCACGGGACATGGCCCAGACATTCGACGAGGAAGCGGGCGCGCTCGAGGGCGTGACCGGCGATCTTTCCAGCCGAAGCGAGCGTCAGGCGAACGATCTCAGCAACGCGGCCCGCGCCATGACCGAGGTCACCGAGGCACTGAACAATACGGCGGGCGAGGCTGGAAAGGCATCTGACCGCGCGCATTTCGCCCGCGAAAGCGCGGTCGAGGGCGGGGCGGTCACGGAACGCGCGGTGGCGGCGATGCAGCTCATCGAGCAAAGCTCCTCCGAGGTCGGCAAGATCATGGACCTGATCGATGACATCTCTTTCCAGACCAACCTCCTTGCGCTCAACGCCGGCGTAGAGGCGGCCCGCGCCGGCGAAAGCGGCAAGGGCTTCGCCGTTGTTGCCTCCGAAGTGCGTTCGCTGGCGCAACGGACTTCCGAGGCGGCGGCGGGGGTCAAGCAGCTCATCCTTGACAGCGAACAGCAGGTTGCGAACGGCGCTCAACTGGTGAACGACGCGGGCGCCCGCCTGTCGAGTATCGTCGACGAGGTCTCGGCGGTGAGCAGCATGATCGCGCAGATCCGTGACGACAGCCGCAGCCAGTCCGAAAGCATGGGCACGCTCTCGGAGACCGTGGCGCGGCTTGACGGGGCGACCCAGGACACCGCCGGCCTTAGCGAGGAAATGGCGGCGATGGGCCTGCGCCTGCGCGGCCATGCGCGCGAGCTTGCGCAGGACATGGATGCCTTCCGTATTCAGACGAATGCGCCGGCCCTTCAAAAGGCGCGCGCCTGATCTGGATTGTGCGGCCCGTACCGACGGCGCATCCCCAGCCAAGCCCGGGCACACTCAGGCCCGTGTGCTCGTGGCATGGCCTCTTGAGGCAAACCGCGCAACAGCGTGGCACCACAAGGTCAGGCGGGCTGCGCGGCCTCTTTCCTGGCAAGCCAGCGCATCAGAAGAAGCGCCAGTCCCGCCTCGACACAGATGCCGATGGCCAGCGGAAGAGGCGTTCCATCGAACATCAGCCCCACCGGCACCGCGAAGAGCACCGCCATGACCGTTGCCAGCGCGCCGATGACCGAGGCGGCGAGGCCGGCGATATGGCCCATGGGCTCCATGGCGATTGCGTTGATGTTCCCGACGGTGAGGCCCATCTGGAAGAAGACGGTGACCTGCCAAAGCAGAAAGACGACGAAGCCCCAATCGCCGGATATCCCGCCTGTGAAGAGTGTCACCGTGATGCCGGCCGCCACGAATTGCACCGCAAGCATGGTCGTCACGAGGTAGCGCATCCCCAGCCGCATCACGAGCTTGGCGTTCAGGAAGCTGCCGGTGGCCGCGAAAATGGCCGAGCCGCCGAACCACAACGGAAAGGTCTCGGCGCGTCCGAAGCTGGTATCGTAGATCTGCTGCACCGAGGAGATCATCGAGAACAGCATGGCAAAGATCAGCGCCTGCACGCCGATGGAGATGCGCACCACCGGATTCGACAGGACCTCGCCCACCGCGTGCCGCAGCGTGCCGACGCGGAACGGGCGCCGTTTTTCGCGCGGAAGCGTTTCGGGCAGGCGCAGCATGAGCCAGGCTGCCGAGGCGGCAGAGAACACAACGAAGGCCAGGAAGATCGAGCGCCAGCCGCCGACGTCGATGATCAGTGCCCCGATCGAGGGCGCGAAGGCCGGAAAGACCGTGAAGACCATCATGATGAAGGACATGATCCGCGCCATGCCGCGCCCGGAAAAGAGATCGCGCAACACCGCGAGGGCCACGACGCGCGGGCCCGCCGCACCCAGGCCCTGCAGCACCCGGGCGCCAAGCAGCAGCTCGAGCGTGTCCTCCTGCGCGGCCACCAGCGACATGACGATATAGACCGCGGCGCCGCCGAGGATGACCGGCTTGCGCCCGAAGCTGTCCGACAGCGGCCCCGTGAAGAGCGTGCCGATCCCCATGCCCAGCACGAAGCTCGTGATCACCAGCTGCGCGCGGTTGAGATCGTCCGGCGAAAGCTCGGCCCCGATCTCGGGCAGGGCGGGCAGCATGGCGTCGATGGAAAAGGCGATGGTGGCGATAAGCATCGCGAGAAGCGCGATGAGTTCGGTCCGGCCAGGGGGCGATTGCATGGCATCCTCGGGATGGCACCCCCGGCTGCGGGGTCCGCGGGTCTGGAAATGGTGACTGTCACCAACCGCTCTGTCCGAGATGCGTTCCGCCGTAAAGATGCCCGCCGCCCGAAAGCCGCCATGCGCCAAACGCATGGCGGGCCCCGGTCAGGCCTCGGGGTCGGCGCCGGCGCGCAACTCGTCGATGACGCGTGTCCAGAGTTCGGGCGGCTGCGCGCCCGGCACCGCGTGACGTCCGGCGACGACAAAGGTGGGCGCCGCGGTCACACCCATGCCGCGGGCGGTGGCGTCCATTTCCACGATTTCCTTGCGGTCCGCGTCCGAGCGCAGCAGCCGCATGATGAGGCTCGCGTCGAGCCCGCAGCCGTCGGCGAGATCGCCCAGAACCTCGGCGTCGCCGATGTCGCGGCCCTCGACGAAATAGGCCCGGAAGAGGGCCGAGACCATCGCGGTCTGCACCCCCTCGATCTCGGACCAGTGCAGCAGGCGATGCGCGTCATGCGTGGGCGGCGTCCGCGTGATGGCATCGAGATTCATCGCGATGCCGGCCTGTTCGGCCTGTTCGTGCACGGGGCGATAGGCCTCTTCGGCGCCCTCGGGCCCGCCGAACTTGGCCTCCAGGTAGGCGCGCCGGTCCATGCCCTCGGCGGACATTTCTGGGTTGAGCATGAAGGGCCGCCAGCGGATCGTGAAGCCGTGGTCCGGGCGCTCGGCGAGGGCGCGGTCGAGGTTGGCCTTGCCGATGTAGCACCAGGGACAGATCGGGTCCGAAAAGATGTCGAGCGTGACCATGCGTCTCTCCTTTTCAGACCCTCGTATCAGGCGCGGAGAAGAATTGCGACAGCGACGGGAGTCGCGGGCGACGGGCTCAGTCGGCCTCGGCCAGGGCGCGCAGCGTCTCGGGGTCGATCAGTCGCACCTCGCCCCGGCCCAGTTGAAGGAGTCCGCGCCGGGCCAGCGCGTCGAGCCGGCGCGAGACGACCTCGCGTGCCGATCCGATCATCGTGGCGATCTCTGCGTGGGTTGCGCGCAGGGTGCCGTCCTCGGCCCGTTCGAGCAGGACGCGTGCCAACCGGCATTCCACCCGCTGGAAGGCCACGCGCTCGAGCAGGTGCATCATGCCCTGCATCCGCTGCGCGAATGCGGCGAAAACGAAGCTGCGAAAGGCCGGGTCCCGGTCCATCAGCGACAGGAAGAGGCTACGCGGCACGAGGACGAGCGTGCAGTCCTCGCGCACCACCGCTTCGCCCGAGTAGTCCTCGCCGCCAAGCAGGCCCAGCGTCGACTGGATGCAACTCTGCCCGGGCTCGACGGCGTAGAGCAGGATGTCGCGGCCGGTGGAGCCCGTGAGGAAAACGTCGATCCGCCCGGCGAGCACGAGGACGAAGCCCTTGACCGTCTCGCCCGGGCGAAAAAGCATCGTGCCGCGTGGCGCGTGCTGCGGCGCCAGCCGGTCGAGTGCCGCCGCGCTTTCGGGCGCGAGCGCTGGCAGGGTGGCCGAGGCCGGTGTCTTGCCATGCACGAGGGTCATGGCACCAGACTGGCACCCCGCGCGTGCCCGGTCCAGCGCGCTCAGCCGCGACCCCTTGTCTCGAACCGTGGCAGCATGGCCGAGAAGTCGCGGCCCTTGCCGCCTTCGTCCTCGACGAAGGTGCGGTAGAGTTCGTGCGCGCGGGCGCCCATCGGCGTATCCGCATCGGCGGCCCCGGCGGCCTGCTGCGCGAGTCCGAGATCCTTGAGCATCAGTTCGGCCGCGAAGCCGGGGATATAGTCGTTGTCGGCGGGGCTTTTGGGGCCGACGCCGGGCGCGGGGCAGTAGGTGTTCATCGACCAGCTCGACCCCGACGAGGTCGAGACCACGTCGAACATGGCCTCGCGCGAGAGGCCCAGCTTGTCGGCCAGCGCGAAGGCCTCGCAGGTGGCGATCATGGTCACGCCGAGGATCATGTTGTTGCAGATCTTGGCGGCCTGTCCGTTGCCGGAAGGTCCGCAGTGCACGGCCTTCTGCCCCATGATGTCGAAAAGCGGCTTGGCGGCGGTGAAACCTGCTTCGTCGCCGCCCACCATGAAGGTCAGCGTACCCGCCTGCGCGCCGCCGACGCCGCCCGAGACCGGCGCGTCGAGGGCCGAGAGCCCGGCGGCGCGGGCCTGTTCGCCCACCGCGCGGGCGCTGTCGACGTCCACGGTCGAGCAATCCAGGAAGACCGCGCCCTCGGTCATCGCGGGGATGATCTCGTCCGCGACGCGGCGCAGGATCTCGCCGTTGGGCAGCATGGTGATGACCACCTCTGCCCCGCGCGCGGCCTCGGCCGCGGAGCCGGCGCTCGCGGCGCCTTCGACAGTGACGCCCGCGACGTCGAACCCGGTGACCTCGTGGCCCGCCGCGACGAGATTGGCCGCCATGGGCCCGCCCATGTTGCCCAGCCCGATGAATCCGATCTTCATGTCTTTCTCCTCCCTCGATGGCGTCAGAGCGCCAGTTCGTCCTCCCCGAGCGGTGCCAGCAGGGCCGCGACCGCCTCGGGCGTCGCCTCCTCGGGGCCCAGCCGCCAGCTCGGGCTGCGATCCTTGTCGATGATGGCCGCGCGCACGCCTTCGAGGAAGTCGCCGCGCTCCATGATGCGGTGCGCGACGCGGTATTCCTGGCGCAGGGCGGCGCGGATGTCGCCCCCTTCGCTGCGCAGGCGGCGCAGCATCTCGAGCGTGGTTGCCATCGAGAGCGGCGAGTTGCGGCCAATGGCTTTGCGCGCCCGGGCGGCGACCTCGCCCTCGGCGGTTTCCAGCGCGGCGGTGATGCCGGGCAGGGTGCCCGCGGCATAGAGCGCGTCGATTTCGGGTTGTGCCGCCTGCAACGGGCTGTCGGGCGGGGCCTGCCGGGCGCTGTCGATCTCGGCCGGATCGCCGGTCTCGACGAGGCGCGCCTTGAGCGCGGGCCAGTCCGCCTCTGGCACGAAGTGGTCGGCAAAGCCCGCGTGCAGTGCATCGCCCGGGCCCATACGGTCGGCGGTGAGCCCCAGGTGATCGCCCAGCCGGCCCGGCGCGCGCGCCAGCAGCAGCGAGCCACCGACGTCCGGCACGAAACCGATGCCGCATTCGGGCATGGCCACCTGCACGCTTTCGCCGACAATGCGGTGCGGGCAGTGCCCGGCGAGGCCCACGCCGCCGCCCATGACGAAGCCGTGCAGGAAGGCCGCGATGGGCTTGGGATATTCCGCCAGCTTGGCGTTCATGCGGTACTCGTCGCGCCAGAAGCAGCGGCCGCTCTCGTAGTCTCCATTCGTGCCTGCGCGCTGGATCTGCGCCACGTCGCCGCCGGCGCAGAAGGCGCGCTCGCCCTCGGCGTCGATCATCACGAGGGAGACGGCGTCGTCGGTGGCCCAGGCATCGAGCGCGCGTTCGATCTCCATGCACATGTCGTAGGTCAGCGCGTTGAGCGCCTTTGGCCGGGTCAGCGTGATGCGGCCGGCGCGGCCTTCGGTGCGGATCTCGATATCGCTCATGTGCGGCCCTTTCGTCGGTGTTCGCCAAATTCCTTCGAAGGAATTTGCAAAAGTCTTCGAAGACTTTTGCGGCTCAATCCCGAGGCATTCAAGACGCGACCAGGTCGCGCGCCACGATGAGCCGCATGATCTCGTTGGTGCCCTCGAGGATCTGGTGCACGCGCAGGTCGCGCACCGTCTTCTCGATGCCGTAGTCCGCGAGATAGCCGTAACCGCCGTGCAGCTGGAGGCACTGGTCGGCGATGCGCGAGCCGGCCTCGGTCACGAATTTCTTGGCCATGGCGCAGAACTTGCCGGCATCCGGCGCGCCCGTGTCGAGCTTCCAGGCCGCCTGGCGCAGGAAAGTCCGCGCCGCCTGCAGCTCGATCTCGATGTCGGCAAGGCGGAACTGCAGCGCCTGGAACTTGTCGATGGACTGGCCGAAGGCCTTGCGTTCGGCCATGTAGGCCAGCGTCGCGTCGAGCGCGGCCTGCGCGGCGCCCAGCGAGCAGGCCGCAATGTTGAGCCGCCCACCGTCGAGCCCGGCCATGGCATAGCGGAATCCCTTGCCTTCCTCGCCCAACAGGTTCGCGCGGGGTACGCCGCAGTCGTCGAACTGAACCTGCCGGGTGGGTTGGCTTTTCCAGCCCATCTTCTGTTCGAGACCGCCGAAGCTGAGCCCCTCGGCGCCGTCCTCGACCACCAGGGCCGAGATGCCGCGCGGGCCGGCCTCGCCGGTGCGGCACATGACGACATAGGCGTCGGAATATCCGCCGCCTGAGATGAAGGCCTTGGTTCCGGTCAGGCGG
Source organism: Salipiger mucosus DSM 16094 (assembly GCF_000442255.1). Taxonomy (GTDB): domain Bacteria; phylum Pseudomonadota; class Alphaproteobacteria; order Rhodobacterales; family Rhodobacteraceae; genus Salipiger; species Salipiger mucosus. Next base: position 99,559 of record NZ_KE557280.1, read on the forward strand.
TAGGCCTCGTTGGTGGATTCGGCCCTGGTGCGAAGCGCGGCCGCGTCCGAGCCCGAGCCCGGCTCGGTCAGGCAGTAGGAGAAGATCGTCTCCATGCTGAGCGCCCCGGGCAGGAAGCGCGCGCGCAATTCCTCGGAACCGTAGGCGTCGAGCATCTTGGCGCACATGTTGTGAATCGACAGGAAGGCCGCCACCGAGGGGCAGGCCATCGAGAGCGCCTCGAAGACCAGCGTCGCGTCGAGCCGGGAGAGCCCGGCGCCGCCGTTCTCCTCGCTCACGTAGATGCCGGCGAGCCCCAGTTCGGCGACACGGGGCCAGAGTTCGCGGGGGATCGTGCCCGCCTCTTCCCAGGCGCGGGCGTTGGGCGCGATGTGCTCCTGCCCGAAGCCCTGCGCCATTTCGAAGATCGCCTGCTGCTCCTCGCTGAGTGCAAAATCCATCGGCCCCTCCTCCTGGCGTGGAAATTGAACGGTTGTTCAGATTGTGTCGGGAGTCGTGGCGCGATGCAAGGGGACCAGCGCGCGCCATCGCACCCGTGACGCGCGGTCGCGGGCGGGGTCATGCGTATTTGGAACAAGAAGAAGCGCAGGCGTCAGGCCCGCGCCGCCACCGTCTCGCGGATGACGTCCTCGACACGGGCGAGAAGGACGTCGTTGTCGAAGCGCTCGACCGCGGTGCGGCGGGCGGCCTCGGTCATGGCGCTGCGGTCGGGCATGTCGAGAAGCTGACCGATGCAGCGCGCGAAGCCCGCCTCGTCCCACTCCGGCACCAGCAGGCCGTTCACGCCGTGCTCGACCGCCTCGGGGATGCCGGCGTGGCGGGTCGAGACCGGGATGCAGCCGGCGGCCAGCGCCTCCTGGATGGCGGTGGGCAGGCCCTCGGTGTTGCCGTCGCGGGCGGTGACCGAGTGCTGCAGGAAGATCTCGGTCCGGGCCAGATGCGCGCGGACCTCGTCGTGGGGCAGGGCGCCGGCGAAGGTGACCTGGTCGGCGACGCCAAGCTCGGCCGCAAGGGCCTTGCAGCTGTCGAGCAGGGGGCCGTCGCCGACGACGGTGAGATGCGCCGGGCAGCCCTGCGCGGCCGTCGCGAAGGCACGCAGGGTGACCTGCGGCGCCTTCTTCTCGACCATGCGGCCGACGGCGAGGAAGGAGCCGGGTTGTTTGTCGCCCGGGCGAAAGCGGCGGATGTCGACGCCCGAGGGCACCACGTGGGCGTTCGGATGGGTCACGCGGTGGGCCGCGAGGTTGTCGAGCAGGAACTGCGAGACCGAGAAGACGCCGTCGAGACGCGGCATCATGCGCCGGTACGAGCGCACGCGCTGGCGCGAGCGCAGCGCGCGGCTGGCGTCGGTGCCGCGGAAGTAGGTGAAGACCGGCAGGCCCATGTCCCGGGCGAGCTTCGCCACCACCAGCGCCTGGGTGCCGAACTCGGCCAGCACGACCTCGACGCCCTCGGCGCGCAGCCAGTCCGCGAGGCGCCGGCGGTTGTCGCCGAAGGGGAGGCGGCCGGTGCCCTGCGTGAGGGCGTTCCAGCCCATGGCAAACGGCGCGCGCAGTCGGTCGGGCGTGGAGAGCGGCGCGCGGCGTTCGAAGCGTGGCTTGCCCAGCGGGTCGGTGCCGTTGAAGCGGCCGGTCAGCACGCAGGTGTCGCCGCCGAAGAGGTGCTCGATGTGCCGGTTGATGAAGGTCTCGCCCGGCACGAAGTAGTCGGAGGTGACGATGCAGGTCTTCATGGGCGGCGATGGTCCGGGATGGTTGCGCTGCGGTCTTGTGCCTGCGCGGGCGCCGCGCCGCAAGGGCGGGGCTCAGAGCGCCTCGTGGAACTCCCGCACGAGATGGGCCACCACCGCGCGCATCTGCCCGTCGGCATCGGCGCCGCGCGCCTCGGCCTCGGCGCGCACGGCGCGCTGGCGGGTGGCGGAATTGCCCGAGGCGACGATGTCGCGGGTGCGCTCCAGCTCGGCCAGGCAGCCCAGCGCCTCGGCGTCTTGGGCCAGCAGCTCGATGAGTTCCTCGGTCAGTTGCGCCATGGGCTTGATCGCACCGGCGCCGAAGTCGATCAGCCCGCCCTCGAGCCCGTAGCGCTGCGCGCGCCAGCGGTTCTCGGCGATGAGCACGTTGTCGTAGATCCGCCAGCGCTGGTTGCGGGCGCGCAGGCGCCAGAGCATGCGCATGATGCACTGCGCGAGCGCGGCGAGTGTCAGGGCGTCCTCGAGCCGGGGTTGCACGTCCATGATGCGGGTCTCGAGCGTCGGGAACCGCGCCGAGGGGCGCATGTCCCACCAGATCTTGGAGGCGTCCTCGATGATGCCGAGATCGACCAGCACCTGCACCGCGCGGGCATAGTCCTCCCAGTTGGTGAACTGCGGCGGCAGTCCGGTGCGCGGCAGGTTGTCGAAGATCGAGATGCGGTAGCTGGCGAGCCCGGTGTCCTGTCCGCGCCAGAAGGGCGAGGAGGTCGAGAGCGCCAGCAGGTGCGGCAGGAAGTAGCCTGCCTGACGCATGAGATCGGCGCGCAGCCGGTCGTCGCCGAGGCCCACGTGGACGTGCATGCCGCAGATCAGCATGCGCCGGACGACGCCCGCGAGATCGCGCCGCAGGTCGTTGTAGCGATCCTTGTCGGTGTGGTGCAGCGTCTTCCACTCGGCGAAGGGATGGCAGGAGGCCGCTATGGGGGCGAGGTTGTGCTCGGCCGCGTGGGTCGCGACCGTCGCGCGCAGGCGCTTGAGGTCCTCGCGCGCAGCGACGATGTCGGGGCAGGGGCGGGTTCCGATCTCGATCTGGCACTGCAGGTACTCGGGGCTCACCTGGTCGCCGAGATCCGCGACGCAGGCCCGCATCAGCGCCTCGGGCGCCTCGGCGGGCGCGAGGCGGTCGCGGTCGACAAGGAGGTATTCCTCCTCGATCCCGAGACTGAATTCCGGATCGCTCATCCCGGCCTCTCCCGCGCTGTCGCAGGGCCGAGCAAAGCAGAGGTTCGGAGCCACGGCAAGCCGTGCCGCGGGGATCTCAGCCGACGGTCGCCAGCAAGCCCGCGATGGTGTCCTCGGGCTGGTCCAGGAAATCGAGGGCACCCCGCTCGCTTCGGAAGACGCCCACCTCGAATTCCAACATTTCGGACGAGACCTGCTGGTACATGCGCGCCATGCCGAAGGTGAGGTCCTCGGGCGCCAGCACCGCGTGCTCCGTGCCCGGCGTCACCTCGATGTCGAGTGCGGCCTTGCGCGAGACCGTTCGCAGTACGTCGTGGAAGTTTTGGTCGATCTCCTGCACAGGTCGCAGATCGGACAGAAGCTTCTGGTCGGCCGGGATTGTCCCGTCAGGCCGGGCGTGCTCGAGGCCGGCCACGCAGTCCTCGAGTGTCGTGCGACCGTAAAACCGCTGGTACGCCAGGTTGCGGTCCCTCAAGATGAAGACCTCGACACCCATGGCAACTCCTCTCCGAGCCCCTTTCGGAAACCCTCAGGGATCAGGTGGGGTCTGTAAAGTCCGCTTCAACCTTCGGGTGCGGGCGAGAGATGCCAAGGCTCCGCCCGGCGCCAAAAAAAAGGACCGGCGCCTGGGCCGGTCCCTTGTCCTTCTTTGCCCGGCAAGGCGGGATCAGTCCATCGCCTTGAAGTTGAACTCGCCGCCTTCCTTGATGCCCGAGAACCAGCGCGCCGTGACGGTCTTGGTCTTGGTGTAGAAGCGGAAGGCGTCGGGGCCGTACTGGTTGAGATCGCCGAAGGCCGACTTCTTCCAGCCGCCGAAGGTGTGGTAGCTCAGCGGCACCGGGATCGGGAAGTTGATGCCCACCATGCCCACGTTGACGTTGTGCGCGAAATCGCGCGCGGTGTCGCCGTCGGCGGTGTAGATCGCGGTGCCGTTGCCGTAGGGGTTGTCCACCACCAGCTCGAGCGCCTCCTCGTAGGAGCCGGCGCGCACCTGCGTCAGCACCGGGCCGAAGATCTCTTCCTTGTAGATGTCCATGTCCGGCGACGCGCGGTCGAAGAGCGAGGGACCGACGAAAAAGCCGTTCTCGTAGCCCTGAAGCTCGAAGCCGCGGCCGTCGATCACCAGCTCGGCACCCTGATCCACGCCCGAGGCGATGAGGCCCTCGATGCGCTGCTTGGCGGCGGCGGTGATGACGGGGCCGTAGTCCACGTCCTCGCCCGCGGTGTAGGGGCCGACCTTGAGTTTCTCGACGCGCGGCTTGAGCTTCTCGACCAGCCGGTCGGCGGTTTCCTCGCCCACGGGCACGGCCACCGAGATCGCCATGCAGCGCTCGCCCGCAGCGCCGTAGCCGGCGCCCACAAGTGCGTCGGCCGCCTTGTCGAGGTCGGCGTCGGGCATGATGATCATGTGGTTCTTGGCGCCGCCGAAGCATTGCGCGCGCTTGCCGTTGGTCGCCGCGCGGCCGTAGATGTATTGCGCGATCGGCGTCGATCCCACAAAGCCCACGGCTTGCACCGTCTCGTTGTCGAGGATCGCGTCAACGACCTCCTTGTCGCCGTTGACCACCTGCAGCACGCCCTTGGGCAGGCCCGCTTCCTCGGCCAGTTCGGCCAGGCGCAGCGAGGTCGAGGGGCAGCGCTCGGAAGGCTTGAGGATCATCGCGTTGCCGCAGGCCAGTGCCGGCGCCATCTTCCACAGCGGGATCATCGCGGGGAAGTTGAAGGGCGTGATGCCCGCCACGACGCCCAGCGGCTGGCGCATGGAGTAGAGGTCGATGCCGGGGCCGCCGTCGTCGGTGTACTCGCCCTTGAGCATGTGGGGCGCGCCCATGCAGACCTCGACCACCTCGAGCCCGCGCTGCACGTCACCGCGTCCGTCGGGCAGGGTCTTGCCGTGCTCGCGGCTGACAAGCTCGGCCAGCTCGTCCATGTGCTCGTTGATGAGGGCGCCGAACTTCATCATCACCCGCGCGCGACGCTGCGGGTTGGTAGCGGCCCAGCCCTTCTGCGCCTCGGCGGCGCTGGCGACGGCGGCGTTCAGTTCCTCGACGGTGGCGAGCGGCACGCGGCCCTGCACCTCGCCCGTGGCCGGGTTCATGACGTCCGAGAAACGGCCCGATGTCCCCTTGACCCGTGCGCCGTCGATGTAATGCCAGAGCTCTTCCATGATCGATCCTCCTTGGATGATTTGCGGCCACTCTACTCTTGCAAAAATGCCGGTCACAGGGGCAATCTGGCAAAAAGGTTTTGCGTGATTGCAAAGGGTGACGCCATGCAGGAGCAATGGGACGACCTGCGCGTCTTTCTCGCCGTCGCGCGCGGGAAAGCCTCTCGTCAGCGGGGCGCGTGCTGCGGATGGACCCGGCGACCGTGGGCCGCCGCGTGGCGCGGCTCGAGCAGGGGCTGGGCGCGCCGCTTTTCGTCAAGTCGCCGCAGGGCTACGCGCTGACCGAAGCGGGCGGACGCCTGCTGCGGCACGCCGAGGAGGCCGAGCAGGCGGTCGGCCTCGCGACCGAGGCGGTGCGCGGCCGGGCCGAGGGGCTCTCGGGGCAAATCCGCATCGGCGCGCCGGACGGGGCCGCGAACTTCCTGCTGCCGCAGGTCTGCGCGGCGATCGCGGCGCAGAATCCCGACCTCGACGTGCAGATCGTGGCGCTGCCGCGGGTCGTGAACCTCTCGCGGCGTGAGGCCGACATGGCGGTCGCGGTCTCGGCACCCACGGCGGGGCGCCTGGTGGTGCAGAAACTCACCGACTACCGGCTGCACCTCGCCGCCTCCGAGGACTACCTCGCGCGGCATGCACCGATCCGGACCCGCGCGGACCTGCAGGGGCATCGCGTCGTCGGCTACATCCCGGACATGATCTTCGACAAGGAGCTGGATTACCTCGCCGACCTGGGGCTCGAGCGGGTGCGGCTGGCCTCGAACTCGGTCTCGGTGCAGTTTCACTGGCTGCGGCAGGGGGCGGGCCTTGGAATCGTGCACGACTTCGCGCTGCCCGCCGCGCCCGGCCTGCGCAGGGTGCTGACCGACGAGGTGAGTCTCAGCCGCAGTTTCTACCTCGTGCGGCACGCCGACGATCGACGGCTCGAGCGGCTCAACCGCTTTGCTGCCGCCCTGGCCGAGGGGTTGCGGCACGAGTTGCAGCGGCTCGAGGCGCTGGCCGATGGCACGATAACCTCGTCGAAAGGTCTGACTTGACAGAATGTCGCGGTCTGCGGAACGCTGAAAGCTCAAGTCAGGTGAGGAGGACCAGACGCATGCAGGTGCAACAGATTCTGAACGACAAGCCGGTCACGGGCGTCATCACGGTAAAGCCTGGGACCAGCGTGTCGGACGTGGCGAAACTTCTCAGCGAAAAGCGCATCGGCGGCGTCGTTGTCTCCGAGAACGGCGAGACCGTCGCGGGTATCCTCTCCGAGCGCGACATCGTGCGCGCGCTGGCCGCCAGCGGGGTGTCCTGCCTCGATGGCACCGCCGAGAGCCTGATGACCAAGGCGGTCGAGGTCTGCGCGCTCGACGAGGACACCGACAAGGTGCTCGCCCGAATGACCAACGGCCGGTTCCGTCACATGCCGGTGGTGCGCGACGGGGCGATGATCGGCCTCATCTCGATCGGCGACGTGGTCAAGGCGCAGATATCGGAACTGGCTATGGAGAAGGATGCCCTTCAGGGCATGATCATGGGATACTGACCCTTTCGGGTTGCATTCGGTAACGCAATATTGTTGCGTTTGCCGGACTGCACCCGCCGGCGCGGGGCCGTGGGGCGGGGCATGTCCGTGTGTCCATCGCTGTCCGGGCCCGTTCCGGCGCATGGACCACTACGGGAGGCCCCATCCCCATGCGCATCGGACTCTACCCGGGCACCTTCGATCCCATCACCATCGGTCATATCGACATCATTCGCCGCGCCGCCGCGCTGGTGGATCGGCTGGTGATCGGCGTGGCGATCAACCGCGACAAGGGCCCGCTCTTTTCGCTCGAGGAACGGGTCGCGATGATCGAGGCGGAATGCCGCGCACTCTCGGCCGAGACCGGAACCGAGATCGTGGCGCATCCCTTCGAGAATCTGCTGATCGACTGCGCTCATGACGTGGGCGCGCAGATCATCATCCGCGGCCTGCGGGCCGTGGCGGATTTCGAGTACGAATTCCAGATGGTGGGGATGAACCGCGCGCTCGACAGCAGCGTCGAGACGGTCTTCCTGATGGCCGAGGCGCGGCACCAGGCGGTCGCCTCGAAACTGGTCAAGGAGATCGCGCGGCTGAACGGGGACGTGTCGAAATTCGTCACGCCGCCGGTGCGCGAGGCGCTGGAGGCCAAGTTCGGCTGACCTCCGGCGCCGGCGCGTCAGGCGCCGTAGACCGCGCGGTGCGCGATCCGGTGGGCGTCGGCCCGGTCGAGGTCCAGGTCAAGCGCCACGTCGAGCGGCATGGAGCGCAGCTCGCGCACGGCACGGTGGTAGCGGGCGCGGCGTTCGATGCGGGTCTTCAGGGTCGAGAACATGGTCATGTCGTTCTCCTTCGTTCGGGCGCCAGCGTGCGGCGCGGGTGGTTGCTACGTTTGCGCTAAACCTAGGGATGCTGCGTTGCAGCACAATCTCCAAAAACTGGAGCCCGGCCTGCACTCTCTGCATGGCGGATGCAGCGCCCCGGCCCGAACGAAAACGCCCGCCGCGAGGTCCGCGACGGGCGTCTGACTGTCTGCGCCGATGTCGGCGCGGGGCAGGGCGATCAGATGAGCTTGCCCATCGCCACGGCGGTGTCCGACATGCGGTTCGAGAAGCCCCATTCGTTGTCGTACCAGGTCAGGATGCGCACCATGGTGCCGTCCATCACCTTGGTCTGGTCCATGTGGAAGACCGAGCTGTGCGAGTCGTGGTTGAAGTCCGTCGAAACGAGTTTCTTGTCGGTGTAGCCGAGGATGCCCTTGAGCGGGCCGTCGGCGGCGGCGCGGATGGCGTCGTTGATCTCCTCGACCGTGGTCGCCTTCTTGGCCTCGAAGGTCAGGTCGACGACCGAGACATTGGGCGTCGGCACCCGGATCGCCACGCCGTCGAGCTTGCCGTTGAGCTCGGGCAGGACGAGGCCCACGGCCTTGGCGGCCCCGGTCGAGGTCGGGATCATCGACAGGCCCGCCGCGCGGGCGCGGTAGAGGTCCTTGTGCATGGTGTCGAGCGTCGGCTGGTCACCGGTGTAGCTGTGGATCGTGGTCATGAAGCCTTTCTCGATGCCCACGGTGTCGTTCAGCACCTTGGCCACCGGAGAGAGGCAGTTCGTCGTGCACGACGCGTTCGACACCACGATGTCGTCCGAGGTCAGCGAGCCGTCGTTCACGCCGAAGACGATGGTCTTGTCGGCGTCGGAGCCCGGCGCCGAGATCAGCACGCGGCTCGACCCGTTCTCGAGGTGTGCCTGGCACTTGTCTTTCGAGGTGAAGATGCCGGTGCATTCCATCACCACGTCCACGTCCGACCAGGGCAGGTCGGCAGGGTTGCGCTCGGCGGTGACCTTCATCTTGCCGCGGCCGACATCGATCCAGTCGTCGCCGGTGGTCACCTCGGCGGGGAAGCGGCCGTGCACGCTGTCGAACTGCAGCAGGTGGGCGTTGGTCTCGACCGGGCCGAGGTCGTTGATGGCAACCACTTCGATGTCGGTGCGGCCGGACTCGACGATGGCCCGCAGAACGTTGCGGCCGATACGTCCGAAGCCGTTGATGGCGACCTTGACTGTCATGAAAATGTCCTCGCTGTCCGGGGTCTACGGTTGGCAAGACGCAACCACCAAGCTCCGGGCAAGTCAACCGGAAGGCGCCGCTTTCGCGTCAACGCCAGAAGGCCATCCAGTCGAGCAGCACGAAGAGCTTGCGTGCGAGGAACAGCATGTGTTCGTTCCCGAACAGGTAGATGTCCAGCGCGATGGCCGCAATCAGCAGCAGGGCAATCCACAGGGCAATCTTGTTCGTCATGATCGGTGTCATGCCACGGGGCGCGGCGTCTGTCACGCCTGCCGCGCGGGCCGGTCGTTCGCGGCCTCCTCCGGCGCGGGGCTGCCCGCATTCATCAGGTCCTCGATGAAATGCGACAGGAAGGCGCCGCGCCCGGTCACGCCCGCCTTGCGATAGATGGCGTTAAGGTGCGATTTGACCGTCCCCTCGGCCGAGCCGCGCATCTGCGCGATCTCAGGGATCGACAGGCCCTTGAGCGTGAACATGGCCACGTCCTGTTCCGACGGGGTCAGCCGCCACTGCCGGAACTGCGCCTCGGCGATCTCGTGAAAGGCACCTGCTGCCAGCGAAAGCTGCCGCTCGAGGTGTGCCTTGCGCCGGAGCAGCCGCATCAGGTAGCGTACCTCGACCACCACGGCGGCCACGAGGCTCAGCGCCGCCACCAGTTCCACCATGAAATGCCAGTGCGTGAAGGGCGGCCAGCCGATTTCGACCCCGTCGCTGCCGACATCCCACATGAAGAACGCCGCGCAGATGCTCTGCACGGCGATCAGCGCCGCGAGCGGCGCCGATCGTTCGATCTGTCTGGCTCCGTGGATCATCGCTCGATCTTTGCACCATCCGGCACGGCCTTGACACCTGTTATCATGGCCCGCGGCAGATTGACCCCGGTGCGCCGGCTCTCGTAGAGGGCCGCCGCGATGTGCAGCACCACCGAGATCTCGGCCCAGGTGACAAGCGCCTCGTGCGCCTCCTCCACCCAGTCGACTCCCCCAGAAGGCATTGGTGGTCATCATGTAGCCCGTGGCGGCGATCGCCAGCAGCGAGGCCAGCAGGTTGAAGATCATCAGTGCGCCCAGCGGGGTGTGCATCAGGTGCACGCGCCGGCGTCCGGTGGCCATGTCGGTGAGCTGCATGCGCAGGCCCGCGCGGGTCGGCACGAAGCTCGAGAACCGCGCCGAGCGGGGCCCGACCACCCCCCAGACCAGCCGCAGCGCGACCAGTCCGGCGATGGCATAGCCCACCCATTCATGCAGATCGCTCTCGGGATCGGTGAAAAAGGCGTTGGCGACGAAGAGCGTCGCGACGCTCCAGTGAAAGATCCGCAGGGCCGGATCCCAGACCGCGTGTCTGGTCATGGCTGTCTCCCATGCAAAGGGGCGGGCGGACGCGGCCCGCGGCCGCGCCCGGCGCAGGATCAGTCTTCGGTCTTGGTGCGGACAATCTCGAGCTGGTCGTCGAGGTAGAGCTCGAACCGCTGGCCGTCCTTCAGCGCGTAGACCTCGATCATGCCGTCCTCGGCGTCGATCTTGCGCACCTCGTAGCCCTGCTCGGCGAGCCTGGTGCGGATCTCGTCCTGGCGTGCGCTGTCGATGTCGGGCGAGGCCTGGGCGATACCGGCGGCGCCGAAGGTCAGGGTGAGGGCGAGAAGCGGGGCGGTCATCTTGGCGAACATGATGTCTCTCCTGGATCGATGTGAAGCGGCCGCGTCAGTGCGGCGCGCTCCTTCGATCTGCAGGCGAGAGGATCGCGAAACCATGGCCCGACGGGTGCAGATCGGCCATCTGCAACTCCGGTTCAGGCCCTTTTCGGGGCGCCTTGCGCCCGCGTCAGCCGCGTTTCGCGGCCATGAGCCAGAGCGCTGCGAGGCCGAGGCAGATCAGCGCGTTCCAGCTCGCCATCGAGAGGCCGAGCAATTCCCAGGCGACGTCGTCGCATCGCGTAACCGGCGCGTTCATGATCTGGTTCACGAGGTCGTCGGTCGAGAGGCCTTCGATCGAGCCCGAGGTGCAGCTGTCGGGCCCGGGCCACCAGCCGCGCTCGACCCCGGTGTGATAGACCCCGATCCCGCCCGAGGTCAGCGCGGCCAGCGCGCCCAGGAGGGGCAGGGCGGCGCCCCGCACTGCCAGTGCCGCCAGACCGATGCCGATCGCCGCGCCATGCGGCCATCGCTGCCAGATACACAGTTTGCAGGGCGCGAGGCCGCCCCAGTGCTGGAAGGCCAGGGCGCCCAGCAGCAGCGCGGCCGAACCACCGGCGGCGAGCAGGATCAGGAGGGAGCGTTTCACATGTACCTCACGAGGTAGAAGCCGCCGATCAGCAGCACGACGAAGAGGGTGAAGACCAGTCCGAGCCGCTTCTCGATGAAATCGCGGATCGGCGCGCCGAAGGTCCGCAGCAGGCCGGCCACGATGAAGAAGCGCGCGGCGCGGGCGATCACGGCCGTGGTCACGAAGGTCGCGAGCGGCATCGAGGTCCAGCCCGACATGATGGTGATGACCTTGAAGGGGAAGGGCGTGATCCCCGCCACCAGCACCGCCCAGAAGCCGACCCCGTTGAACCGCGCGTTGAAGGCCTCGATCGCTTCGGTCTTGCCGAGCGACTCGAGGATCGGCCGTCCCACCTCCTCGAAGAAGAAGGCCCCGATGGCATAGCCCAGCAGGCCCCCCGCGACCGAGGCGGCGGTCGCCACCAGCGCGATCAGCCAGGCCCTGCGCGGCGCGGCGAGGATCATCGGGATCATCAGCACGTCGGGCGGAATGGGAAAGACCGAGGCCTCGATGAAGGCCACCGCCGCCAGCGCCCAGAGCGCCCGGGGATGGTCGGCCAGCGACATGGTCCAGTCGTAGAGGCGGCGCAGCATGATCTCTCCATGAGTGCTTTGTCCGCAGGAAGCACGGGCCGCGCCGCTGTGCAAGCGCGCCCCGCGAAATTCCGGGCGAGGCGGCGCGGGCAGGGCACGCTGCGCGCGAGATTGCGGCTGGACGGGGCCGTACGGCTTGGCTAGACCGGGTCCGGGCCCAAGTGGCGGAACGGTAGACGCAGGGGATTCAAAATCCCCCGCCGCAAGGCGTGAGGGTTCGATTCCCTCCTTGGGCACCAATGACTTAGCCGAAATCGGGCAGGGTGCTGGACTGGTGCAGCCTACAGGGGCAGCCCACTCTCACGATTCACCCTCTGTTCGTTCTGATGCAGGCGGCGTATCGAGTCTGGAGCGACCTGCGGCATCAATCCGTTCGCCACGGCGATGGCGCGGCGTGACTGATCCGCCCCAAGCCACTCCTCGATAGGGGAGGTGCCGGGAGCTTTTTTGACGCGCTCAGCTTGCCAGCTTTTCCTGCTGTGCGAAGGGGCTGAGGCCCAGCCAGGTCTGCATGGAACGGATCAGGTCCGACGATCCCACCAGCAGCAGTGCGTCGCGGTCGACCGCATCTGCCACCGACCGCAGGCCCATCCAGATCTCCGTCATCGTCCGCAGATCGGCGGTCGCATACAGATCCACGTCGAAGCCGGGGTCGATATGGCAGAGGTCTACCGTCCGGTCCGGTTCCACGATCAGCCACCACTTGCGCCGCGCCGCCGGAAGTTCCGGATAGATGAACTCGATCACCACGCGGCGGTCGGGCACCGGCGTCGTGTCGAGGTTGCGGCGCATGTCCCACATCAGCAGTTCGGGGTCGAGGTTTTCCAGCGACGGTTCGGTCTCGACCCATTTCTGACCCCACATGCCGATCGCCTCGATCACCGGCTGCAGGTCTCGCCCGGCCCGGGTCAGCCGGTAGGCATCCACATCCGGCGGGTCGGTCAGCCGTTCGCGCTCGACCACGCCCGCTGCCTCCAACTCGCTCAGGCGCTTTGACAGCAGCGCCGGCGACATGCGGGGCACACCGCGGCGCAACTCGTTGAAACGGGTCGATCCGGCGACCAACTCTCGCAACAGGACGACAGTCCAGCGGGTGCAGAGCACCTCGGCCGCCATCGCGACGGGACAGAACTGCTTGTAGCTCGCATTGGTCATGACAAGCCTCCTTTCGCTCTCGGGTCCGCATCCTGACAGATTCACCCCGTCTCCGGCCAGTTCAGAACCTGTACCGGTCGCGATTCAGTCCGTGAACTGGCGGGCGCGTCGGCCCGGCTGACAGTCTGCGCCCATGCCGGTTGGCACCGGCAATGACGTGAACCGACTGACAGGAAGGGAGAAAGACAATGCCTCTTGTCGATATCGAACTGATCGAAGGCGTTTTCGACGAAGACCAGAAGCAACGAATGATCCGCGACGTGACCGAAGCCATGGTCGGCGTCGAGGGCGAGGCCATGCGCGGTGTCACCTGGGTCCGGGTGCAGGAAATCGCCAGCGGCGAATGGGCCATCGGCGGCACGCCGATGACGACGGCGGCCGTCAAGGCGGCGCAATCCGAACCCGCCTGAGCAGATTGGAGAGGAGCAGCCATGACCAGCCAACTCGCCAGGGACTTGCAGACCGTGACGCTGTACGAACGTCTCGGCGGCGCAGCCGGCATCCGCCGGATCGTCGACGGGGCCGTCGCGGCGCACATGGACAACCCGTTGATCGGGCACCGGTTCGCACCTTACGCGGATCTGCCCGAGCGGGTCGAGGAGATCAAGTGGCACACCTGCGATTTCTTCGCCGCCGGCAGTGGCGGCCCCGACGACTACCGCGGTCGCAGCATGGCCGACGCGCATCGCGGGATGGAAATCGACGCGGCCGAATACGATGCCGCCTGCGACGACATCCTCGGGACGATGAAGGCCCTGAACTACGACGCGCCCGCGCGCGGCGAGGTCGGGGAAATCCTGAAATCCCTGAAACCCGAAATCACCCACCAATGACGGGCACGGTCCTTCGGGACCGGCCCGCCGAAAGGCAGGAGAGACATGACCAAAGCCATCGAAACCCATCGCTTCGAGCGCCCCGACGACCGCCTCGACATGAAGGAGCGCGGTGGCATCGACATCGTGAAGACGGGACAGGGATCGACCGGCATGCACGCCGTGTTCGAGCCCGGCTGGACCTGGGAGGCGGACGAGAAGCCGCTCCTCGGTCATCCCGAGACCTGCCCGATGCACCACACCGGCTACTGCCTGTCCGGCCGGCTTGTCGTGCGGATGGTCGAGAACGGAGAGGAAACGCCGATCACGAAAGGCGATTTCTTCGAGATCCCGCCGGGTCACGACGCTTGGGTCGCGGGCGACGAACCTGTCGAGATGATCCTTTTCGAAGCACCGGGCGCGCAGACGTGATCGCGCCCGCACTCGGCAATGGGCGTTGCCAGGAAGGGCGCCTCCACTTGAGGAGCCCTTTCCAAACGTCCATTGCCGGGGCTATCCTCTCATTGGGCGAAAACGATCGCGATAGGCGGACGGCGGGACGCCACAATGGCGCTTGAAGATGCGCCGGAAGAACGCGACATCCTCGTAGCCCACGGAGAGCCCGACCTGTTCGATCGACGGCGCGCCGTCCTCGAGCATCTTTCGCGCCGCGGCGACGCGCAGCATCTGTTGGTAGACTCCCGGCATGTGGCCGGTGGCCTCCTTGAACCGACGCACGAGGTTGCGGCGGCTCATGCCTGCGACGTCCGCGAGTTCCTCGACCGGAACGTCGCGGGCGAAATGTCCGGTGAGGTGATGTTCGGCGTCCCGGACCTTTTCGTCATCGTGCGGCCGTGCCAGCGGCAACAGGGCATAGCCCGACTGGCTCGGTCGCGGCATGTCGAGGAGCAGCGCCTTCGAGCACTCGATCGCCACCTCACGGCAGCAGAGACGCTCGACGAGGTGCAGGCTCAGGTCGCTGGCGGCGTTGACACCACCACTGCAGTAGAGACCGGCATCCTCGGTGATCAGCAACTCGGTCTGCCAGTCCACGTCCGGGTAGCGCAGCCTGAAATCGTCGGCGACGCCCCAATGCGTGGTGGCCGTGCGACCGGCCAGCAGCCCTGCCTCGGCCAGGAACGCGACGCCGGAACAGACCCCGGCGATCCGCGTGCCGCCGCGATACCGCTCCGCCAGCCAGGGCGGGATCGCGGCATGGCGCGCCATCCAGTCCTCCGGCACCGGGCCCGAGGCCGAGACCATGATCAGGTCGACCGGCCCGAGATCCGTGATCGCACAATCCGGCGCGATGTTCAGCCCATAGGCGCTGCGCACCGGCGCGCCGTCGATGGACGCCGTCGTGACCCGGAACCGCGGTTCGGGGTCATCGCCGCGCATCTCGTTCCACATCGTCCCCGCGGCCGAGAAGACCTCGATCGGGCCCACTGCCGTCGACGCGTAGCCTTCGCTGACGAGAATGACCGCGACATTCAGCTTGTCGTTGCTCTCCGCCATTTCGGCACATTGCCATCTTGGCGCCGGGATTTCATCCGCTGCAAGCCTGTCAGGCACGATCCCCCCTGCAATCCGTCCGCATCACCCGCTACCATGTCGCCCGATCCACGCCTATTCTCTGGCCATGAACGCAACCGAGAGGAGGAAAAGATGGATCTCTACATCATCCGCCGTCACGGCGTCTGGTCGAACGAGGACGAACTCGCGGCCACCAACGAGAAATCGCTCCAGGTCGGTGAACAGATGAAAGACCGGCTGCGCTGGATCCGCAGTTACGCGGTGACCGAGGAAGACGGCCGCATCGGGTCGGTCTGCATCTACCAGGCAAGCGACCGCGAGGCGATCCGCGAACATGGACAGCGCATCGGCGCCCCCAGCGAGGACGTGCGCGTCGCCCGCGGCACCGCCGTCAAGCGGGACGATCCCGAGCCTGTGACAGTGGTTTGACCGGAATTCCCTCGCGTGTCTCCGCGAGGGAATTCGAACTCTGTTTTCCCGCGATATCCCCGCGCAGTACATGTTGCTGCATGATTTCACGCGGGCCGCTTGACCTTTTGACCCCGCAAGGATGTGACCATGCTCCCCATGGAGTCCGCGTTCTTTAGTTCGCTCTGTTCAGGGTTTGGTCCTCGACTGACCGTTGGCGATACTCCCACGGGGTGAGCCCGTCGAGGCTCGTGTGGGGGCGGTGGTGATTGTCGTCGTTGCGCCATTCGGCGATCGGCTCCCGGGCGTGGCGCAGGTTGGCGAACAGGTGCTCGTTGAGGCGCTCGTCCACTGCCCGGCAGGGCATTCCGCAGGAATGTCCCGAGAGGGGGAGAGGCTGTCAGACACGAAGTCCAGCGACCATCTTCGGTTGGACCCTTGCGGAATCGCCATCGGCGCCCTCGTTCCGATCGCGCGCTTGCGACCGCCACGCTTACGCACTGTCAGGCCCTCTTCCCGGCAGATCCGGTAGAGGAGCGCTCCGCCCTACAAACGATCCCCCGGATCGTTTGCTTTACGGGCTTCGATCCAGTTCACCTTCCAGCCTTCGCGGCCAAGAAGCAGGTGCAGTCGCCCCCTCTCGGGACATCGCTTTGCGATGCCGTGCCGGGCAGTGGATGGCCGAAGCGCCGCCGTTCGCTGGAAAGCGCCTTCAGCCTCTCTCGCAGTCCGGTGTCTACAGGTCTGGTTGATCCACGCCGATACACACGCGGATCGATCCCGGCCTGGGCACAGGCCCGCCGCTGGTTGTAGCTTTTCTCTATCATGGCCCAGTCCACAGCGCGTCGCCTTGCACCGGGCTTCAAAAGTCTTTTCCCGGCATCTCCTTCAGCGTGGCCACATCCAGCATATGCTCCGCGAGCGTGGTTCGGGGCAAACGCCCCACTGGGGCCTTTGCTGATCCCTCCAACTTTTCAGCTTCGCGTTCTCGGCTTCGAGCGTTTTCAGCCGTTTGGCCTCGGACACTTCCATGCCGCCATACTTCGAACGCCATTTGTAGAAAGTGCCATCACTGATGCCATGCTTCAGGCCGAGCTCCTTGGCGCCTATTCCGGCTTGGTGCTCCTTCAGGATGCCCCCTCTCGTGACATTGCTTCGCAATGTACTGCCGGGCAGTGAATGATCTGCTCTTCGCTGAAACGGCTCTTCCGCATCGGCTGCCTCCTCCTTTGGAGAACAGGCTAACTTCAAACCGCGGACTTTTCAGGGGAGAAGGTCACGCCATGCGCGACATTTCCAAAATCATCGTCCATGCCAGCGCGACGCAGGCCGATTGGATGGACGGCTACCCGACCGGCACCAAGATGGCCGAGATCCGCCGCTGGCACGTCGAGGATCGTGGTTGGTCCGACATCGGCTATCACTTCCTGATCGACCGCGACGGCACCGTGGCTCGGGGGCGCCCCTTGGAGCGCATCGGCGCGCACTTTCCGGGGGCACAACACCGGAAGCATCGGCGTGTGCCTCCCGGGCGGCCATGGCAGCGCCGAGGCGGACGCATTTTCGGAGCATTTCACCGAGGCGCAGGACGCCGCGCTGCGCGATCTGCTGAGCGACCTTGGCGACCGCTACGGCGTCTCGAAGATCAGCGGGCACAACCAGTACGCCGCGAAGGCGTGCCCGGGCTTCTGTCGCCGACTGGCTCGTCGAGGCGCCGGCGCCGGAAGGTGCCGCCGAGGTCGCGACCGTAACCGAGGCCACGCGCCTCCGCTGGCGGCTCGCAGAGATCCGCGACAAGGCCTCTGCCGCGCTGGCCGGCGAATGATCCTCCCCATCACCGACCGGCGCCTCGCGCTGGTCCTCACCGCGGCCGCGCGCCGCTCATCAAGAGGCAGAAGCCATGGACTGGGTTTTCTCGATTTTCGCGGACGCGGGCGTGCAGGAGGCGCTGCTGGGCCTGTTCGGCGTCTTGCTGACCATCATCATCAACCGCGCGGCCGGCGCGTTCCAAATGGCCACGGGCATTGCCGTCGAGCGCGACGCGCGCGAGGCGCTGCATGAGGCGATCAAGAGCGGCGTCGAGGCTGCGCTCGAGAGGGGGCCCGAGACCGGGGTCGAGCAGATCAAGGCGCACGCTATCTTCCACGCGCGCGAGTCCGTGCCCGACGCAATCCGCATCCTCGTCCCGGGCGAGGGTGTGCTCGACCGATTGGCGGTGCGTTACTACCGCGAGTCGATGGAGCGCCTGGACGTGAAAATGCGCTCAGCTGCGGCTGTCATGGGCTAGCTCAAGGTCTTCTTCCCTTGCTCGTTTCTGCCGTACGGAACTGCTCGGCAGGATCCTTTGCCAAGCCAATGCCTGGCAGCGGCCGGAACGATCACGCGGGCCAGATGCCCAACGACCCGTAGCGTTCGTATGGACTGACAAGCAGATCGTCGAACGTGTCCAGCTTTGGCGCCTCTTCGATCTCTTGTCGCGACACCTCGACATGGATCCGTTGCTCGAGCCCATCGACGGCCTTTATGCACCGGGTCGTGATCGCAACGCGGCGACCGGGAAGCCAGTGGCCGGTATCCACGACCACATGTTGCAGCTTCCAGTCTTCGGGATCGATGAGGAAATCGCAGACGGAGCCGATCTCACCATCCTTGGCGGCAATCGTGTAGCCGGTCACGTCGATCATGCTCCGAAGGTTCATATCCTCGGAGTCTTCGGCGCTAGCGGCACCGCTTTCATCGCGCGCCTGGACCAGTTGCTCCTGTGCGCGCGTTGGCGTGTAGAACAGCTCGGTTCCGACGAGGTACGGCGCCCAGAAACCGGTGTCCGGCAACACTTGGGCAGCATGCCTTTGTGCGTTGGCTGGCGGGTGGGCTTCGGCCGGTTCGGCCGTTCTCAATTCATCGGCGCTCAGATTGATGGGAAGCTCCATACGCTCCGCGTCGGGTGTGCCAAGGCGCGCGGCGCCTACGAGTGTCTCGCGCCCGGTCAGCAGGAAGCCGGTGTGCGCGACAAGATAACGAACCCGCCAGTCATGATCGTCAAAATAGAAATCGTTGATGCTGCCGGTTTGCCTGTCGGTGGCGTGGATCCCGTAGGATCTCAGATCATGGAATGACATCAGCATGACGAACCTCGTTTTGCGGTCCTGCCCCATAGTACCACAAGAATGAGGATTTTGCTTTCATGTTCAGCCAATGTTCCAGTCTTGCGGCAAGCCCTGATCGAGCAGAGACGCTTGCCAGACGCGTCGTTTTCCCGTGGCAAAGATCGCGTGTTCGCCCTTTGGGGCCAGGCGTGGCCAGGAAGGGGATATGGTCAATTGGAAGGCACAACTGTTGAATTAATTAACATTTCCGAGTTAGCTTTTCATATCGCTATGCCATTTGATCGTTGCACAAACAGGCCAGTTGCAGGCCCTGTACCCGCCGCCTCCAGACAGGACCCGGCGGGCCGAGCGAGCTGTTTGGTGCCGCCGATATGATCCGTCGCGGTGCGTAGCGAGTATGTCCCAAAAGGATTTTTCCCATGCCGAGTATTCCCGAAGAGTGGCTTTCCGAATTCACGATCAATGACCAGGACAGCGGGCCGTCAGGCGACGACCAATACGATCCCGTCACGATCCAGCTCACCAACGGCAACATCGTCACGCTCTGGACCGATGCCTCCGACGCCGGGGCGGGCAGTGACCCGGGGCTCGACATCGTGGGGCAGATCTATGATCCGCTCGGCAATCCCGTCGGGGGCGAGTTCCGGGCCAACGGCACCTTTGCCAACGACGAGTTCCACTTCGACGCGACACCGCTCGAGGACGGGCGCTTCGTGGTCGCCTACACCGATCAGCAGGACGGCAGCAACAGTACGAACGTGATCCGCGCGACGGAGTGGACGACCAATTCCGATGGCACCATCGGCACCTCCAGCACCGTTGCGATCGCTTCAAGGTCGGAGCCGGGTGAGGGCGTGTTCTTCCCCACGGTGACCTCGGACAGCACGGGCGGTTACCAGGTTGCCTGGACGCGCGTGGACTATTCGCATGATGATGCTGACGATATCGAGGCGCGGTACGTGGATGCCGCCGGAACGGTCGGACCCCAGTTCACCCTTTGGTTCAACAGCGATACGAACCCAGGCCCGCTTGACAGTGCCACGACGACGGACGGCGAGTTCGTGGTCGTGGGCGAACGCGCACGAGCGTCGAGCCCGGGCGATGTGTCCATCGTCTACAGCCTGTCTGACAGCACAGGCCGTCTGTCGGCGGGAATCGTCAGCGACACGATTTCTGACGGCTGGATCGACCGGGACGCATCGGTTGCCGCGCTGGCGGGGAGCGGCTTCGTCGTGTCCTGGACCAACTTTGGTGACTACGGCGAGTTCATACCCGTCGAGATCCAGTTCCAGCGCTTCGACAATGCCGGCAACGAGCTGGGCGGTGCTGTCTCGATCGCGAGCGGCGATGAGTACGGCGACAATCACACGGACTATCGCACCCCGGACGTGTTTGCCCTGGCCGATGGCGGCTTCGTGGTCTCTCACAACGTCGTCCCGTCCTCGAATTATCAAACCGACGCCGTCAGGCTGAACCGCTTCGATGCGAGCGGCACACTCCTGGCCAGTCGCGAGATGGCAAGCGCTGAGGACGGGTATTCCCCTCCGTCGGGCACGGGTCTCGCCGACGGGCGGTTCTTTCTTTCCTGGATCACGGAAAGCAGCGGCGATGCCGACGTCCAGGGCGCCATCTTCGATCCCCGGGATGCGCCGAACGCCTCGGGCGTCTACGGCCCAACGCCCTGGACACTCGGGACCATCGGGGACGATACGATTTCCGGTGGGGTCCTCTCCGAGAACCTGCAGGGCTGGACGGGAGACGACCTGCTGCAGGGCGGCGACGGAGACGACACCATCGGTGGTGGCGCCGGGGCCGACACGCTCGATGGCGGCACGGGCTTGGACGTCATCGACGGCGGCAGTGGGCTGGACAACCTGGCCGGGGGAGCCGGGGGCGACACGGTCCGGGGCGGCGACGGCAATGACACGATCTACGGCGACGCCGACGACGACAGCCTCTATGGCGATGGTGGCACCGACACGCTTCTGGGCGGGAGCGGCACCGACCGGCTCGAGGGCGGCGACGACGGCGACCTGCTGCTGGGCGGCTCCAACAGCGACACGCTCAAGGGTGACGCGGGCGATGACACGCTGAACGGGGAGGGCGGCTACGACACGGTGCTCTACGCCGGGATCTACGCGCCGGTCTACGTCAACCTCGAGTCCGGCACCGCCACGGGCGGGGCGGGCACCGACACGCTGCTGAACATCGAGAACGTCTTCGGCGGCGCCTCGAACGACGTGATCTACGGCACCAACGCCCACGGCAACCGGCTGGAGGGCTCGTCGGGGAACGACACGATCTACGGCCTCGACGGGCGCGACACGATCCTGGGCGGCAACAGCAACGACCGGCTCTACGGCGGCGACGATGTCGACAAGCTGCTGGGCGGGGCGCAGGACGACTTCCTCGACGGCGGCGGCGCGACCGACTTCCTGACCGGGGGCTCGGGGGCCGACACCTTCGTGCTGCGCGACATCGCCGACACCGGGGTGGGCCGCTGGAACCGCGACGAGATCCGCGACTTCGACGCCGCCGAGGGCGACGTGATCAACGTCTTCCTGGTGGATGCGGATGCCACGACCGGCGGCAACCAGGCCTTCACCTACGCCGGCACCTCGTTCACCGGCACGGCGGGCGAGCTGATCCTGAACGACTACGTGCTCTCGGGCGTGGACGTGACCATCGCCTCGATGGACGTGGACGGCGACGCGGTGATCGACGGGCAGCTCTACATCGTCGGCGGCGCGGTGATCGGCGACTTCGTGCTCTGATCCGCGCACCCTTCGCGGAACAGCGGGACCGGCCTCCTCGGGGGGGCCGGTCCTTTTCGTCGGAGGGGGGCGATGGGAGCTTCCGGTCCCGAGAAGCGCCATGCTATCGTTGCGTCAGGTTTCGGGAAATCATTTTTCGAAGCCGGTGTCGGTTCCGGTATTCCTTTGCACCAGGTCACACTGATCGATGATTGTCGCCACTGATTTCGCTTCCGGCCTCCGGGCCGATCCCTGGCCGGGAGGGCCGGCATTCGTTCCGATTTTCTGCATGCATTCTTTTGAAGAAAGGTCATAGACCATGCCCACAACCCCCACAGATCCGCTCTACGCCAGCCAGTGGCACTTCCCGCTCCTGGGTGACATCGAAACCGTCTGGGACGAGTTCACCGGCGCGGGCGTCCATGTCGGCGTCTACGACGACGGCATCGAGTACACCCACCCCGATCTCTCCGCGAACTACGACGCCTCGCGCCACGTGCTCGACAACACCCTGACCCCGGTCGATCCCTTCCCGGTGCTGGGCTCCGACGCGCACGGCACCTCGGTCGCCGGCCTGATCGCCGCCACGGCCTTCAACGGCGAGGGCGGGGTCGGCGTTTCCTGGGGCGCCATGCTCACGGGGGTGAACATCTTCAACTCCGGCGTCTACGGCTACGTCAACGCCGGCGATACCACGCCCTTCATGGACGTGGCGGGCCAGGCCGGCGGGCTCTTCGACATCAGCTCGAACAGCTGGGGCTCGACCCCGGTCTACTCGCAGGGCTTCCAGAACCTCAACGCCCCGGGCACCTTCGCCGCGGAGCTCGATGCCGAATACGCCAGCGTCTCGGCCAACGGCCGCGGCGGGCTGGGCACCGTCATCAACCAGGCGGCGGGCAACGACACGCTCGAGGCCGACGGCTCGGGCACCAACGCCTCGCGCTTCACCAACACCATCGGCGCGACCGACGCCAACGGCGACCTGACCTACTACTCGAACTTCGGCAGCTCGATCCTCGTCGTGGCGCCCGCGGGCGCGGTGACCACCGACCGCACCGGCTCGAACGGCTACGGCGGCCTGCCCGACCCCGACTACACCAATGCCTTCGGCGGCACCTCGGCGGCGACGCCGATCACCTCCGGCGTCACCGCGCTGATGCTCGAGGCCAACCCGGGCCTCGGCTGGCGCGACGTGCAGAACATCCTGGCCAACTCGGCCAGCCACACCGGCTCGGCCTACGGCTCCGGACCCGCGGGCTACGAGATCGACACCTGGGGCTTCAACAACGCCGGCAACGTCAACGGCGGCGGCCAGCACGTCAGCGGCAGCTACGGCAACGGCATGGTCGACGCCTTCGTCTCGGTGCGCAACGCCGAGGTCTGGGACCTCTTCGGCGAGGCCCGGACCAGCGCCAACGAGCAATCCGTGACCTCGAACTTCGAGGACTTCGGCGGCGGCTCGGTCGCGCTGCCCGACGGCGATCCCGCGGGCTACACCTTCACGCTCGACGTGACCGACGATCTCGAGATCGAGCACGTGGCCTTCGACCTGACCTTCACCACCACCTACGTGGGCGACATCCGCATCACGATCACCTCGCCCGACGGCACCGAGATCGTCGCCAAGCACGAGGGCGGCGTGGGCACCGACGTCACCGCCGCGACCTGGACCTTCGGCATCGACCAGCTGCGCGGCGAGTCCGCCCAGGGCACCTGGACGGTGACCGTGGCCGACGTGTACGCCGCCGACCTGGCCTCGATCCAGTCGGCGCAGCTCACCGCCTACGGCGCGCCGGCCGGCGACGACGACGTCTACCACTACAACGACGAGTTCCTCGAGATGCTCGCGGCCGATGCCGCCAGCCGGGCCTCGCTGCAGGACGCCGCCGGGACCGACTGGCTCAACCTCGCGCCCGTCACCGGGGATGTCGCGCTCGACCTGGCCAACGACGGCACCGGGGGCGCCACCGTGGACGCGACGTCCTGGTTCGCCATCGCCAGCGGGACGATCATCGAGAACGCGGTGACCGGCGACGGCAACGACACGCTGACCGGCAACGGCTACGCCAACGAGCTGCTCGGCATGCGCGGCAACGACACGCTCTCCGGCGGCTACGGGGAGGATGTCCTCGACGGCGGTACGGGCGACGACAACCTCGACGGCGGCTCGGGCATGGACACGCTCATAGGCGGTGCCGGCAACGACACCATGGCCGGCGGCAGCAACTACGACACCGCCGACTTCTTCGGCGCCTCCGCCGGGGTGGTCGTGGACCTCGAGGCCGGCACGGCCACCGGCGAGGGCACCGACGCGCTCTCGGGGATCGAGCACGTCCTGGGCTCGGCCTTCGGCGACGACATCTCCGGCACCCTGATCCACGGCAACCTGCTCGAGGGCTTCGAGGGCAACGACACCCTCACCGGGCTCGACGGCAACGACACGCTGCTGGGCGGGGACGACGACGACTCGCTCTACGGCGGCGACGACCGGGACCGGCTCGAAGGCGAGGCGGGGAGCGATGTCCTCGCGGGGGGCTCGCACTCCGACACGCTGCACGGCGGCCTTGGCGACGACGTGATGGACGGGGAGGGCGGCTACGACACCGCGCTCTTCTCGGGCATCTACGCGCCGATCTACATCAACCTCGAGGCGGGCAGTGCCTCGGGCGGGGCGGGCACCGACGTGCTGTCGAACCTCGAGCACGTCTTCGGCGGCGCCTCGCACGACACGATCTACGGCACCAACGCCCACGGCAACCGGCTCGAGGGCTCGGCCGGCAACGACACGATCTACGGCCTCGACGGGCGCGACACGATCCTGGGCGGCAACAGCGACGACCGGCTCTACGGCGGCGACGACGTCGACAAGCTGCTGGGCGGGGCGCAGGACGACTTCCTCGACGGTGGCGGCGGCACCGACTTCCTGACCGGGGGCACCGGCGCGGACACCTTCGTGCTGCGCTCGATCGACGACACCGGGGTGGGCCGCTGGAAACGTGACGAGGTGCGGGACTTCGACGCCGCCGAGGGCGACGTGATCAGCGTCTACCTGGTGGATGCGGATGCCACGACGGCGGGCAACCAGGCCTTCACCTACGCCGGCACCGCGTTCACCGGCACGGCGGGCGAGATCATCCTCAACGACTACGTCTTCTCGGGCGTGGACGTGACCATCGCCTCGATGGACGTGGACGGCGACGCGGTGATCGACGGGCAGCTCTACATCGTCGGCGGCGCGGTGATCGGCGACTTCGTGCTCTGATCCGCGGCCCCTCCGGCGACCACGGGACCGGCCCCTCGGGGCCGGTCCTTTTCGTGCGAGGGCAGGCGATGGGACAGGGGGGCTGCCGTGTCCGCGGCTTCATGCCTTCTTGATCCGGAATGTGTCCGGTGCGAGGATCGCGCATCATTTCAGAAAACGGATTTCGCCATGTCCCGCATCTCCGCAGTGTTCCAGGCCGCGCGGGCCTTCGTGCCGCCGATCATCCCCTGGCTGGTCATCTCGGGGGACGACGGTGCCAACTGGTACACCGGCACCTCCGAGGCCGACACGATCAGCGGCGGCGACGGCGACGACCGGCTCACCGGCCTCGCCGGCCACGACCTGCTGCTCGGCGGCCGCCACGACGACCGGCTTGCGGGCGGCGCGGGCGACGACACGCTCGACGGCGGCACCGGCTTCGACACCGGCTACTGGCTGTATTCGCCGGCCGGGGTCGTCGTCGATCTCGCGGCGGGCACGGCCACGGGCGAGGGCGCCGACACGCTGATCGGCATCGAGCACGCCACCGGCTC
>NZ_KE557280.1:124943-213497 GCF_000442255.1 Salipiger mucosus DSM 16094
TGCTGGGCGGCCCGGGCAGCGATACGCTGCTGGGCGGCCGCGGGGTCGACACCGTGGATTATTCCGGCGTCACCGCCACGGGCTTCATCCAAATCGATCTCGGCGTTGGCAAAGCCGATGTCGAGGGCTTCGATACACTGATCTCGATCGAGAACGCCATCGGCACGAACGGGGACGAATGGATCTGGGGCTCCGACTGGGAAAATCATCTGCAGGGCCTCGACGGCGATGATATGATGATCGGCATGAGCGGGGCGGACACGCTCGCTGGCGGTGCCGGCGACGACACGATAGTCGGTGACAGCAACTACGACACCGTCGACTTCTTCGGTGCCTCCGCCAGGGTGGTCGTGGACCTCGAGGCCGGAACGGCCACCGGCGACAGCACCGACTCGCTCTCGGGGATCGAGCACGTCATGGGCTCGGACTTCGGCGACTACATTTCCGGCACCCTGATCCACGGCAACCTGCTCGAGGGCTTCGCGGGCAACGACACCCTCACCGGGCTCGATGGCAACGACACGCTGCTGGGCGGGGACGACGACGACACGCTCAATGGCGGCGACGACAGGGACCGGCTCGAGGGCGAGGCGGGGAGCGACGTCCTCGCGGGCGGCTCCCACTCCGACACGCTGCACGGCGGCGCGGGCGACGACACGCTCAACGGCGGCGACGATGTGGACCGCCTCTACGGCGGGGCGCAGGACGACGTCCTCGACGGCGGCGACGCGACTGACTTCCTGACCGGGGGAGTGGGCGCCGACACCTTCGTGCTGTCGGGCATCGGCGACACCGGCGTGGGCCGCTGGAACCGCGACGAGATCCGCGATTTCGACGCCGCCGAGGGCGACGTGATCAACGTCTACCTGGTGGATGCGGACACGACGACCGGCGGCAACCAGGCCTTCACCTACGCCGGAACGTCGTTCACCGGCACGGCAGGCGAGCTGATCCTCAACGACTACGCCTTCTCGGGGGCCAACGTGACCATCGCCTCGATGGACGTGGACGGCGACGCGGTGATCGACGGCCAGATCTACATCGTCGGCGGCGCGGTGATCGGCGACTTCGTGCTCTGAGCCGCGCGGCGCGCGCCGGGTGCCTCAAATTCGAGCATGCGGGGCCGGACTGAATGGCCCCGCGTTTCTTGGACACCGTATTGTGGCGGTCTCTGCTACCGCTCGAACGCGACGGGCGACAACATTCCATTCCGTGCGTGGTTGCGCGTTGGATGGTGCTGCGGACTCATTCCGAGACGTCCGCAGCAGGCGCTCCTTCTTCGCTGATTTCAGGCGCTGTTCCGGCGTCATCGCCCATCTGCACCGACACGAAGCCTACGATGCCCAGGACCGCGACGGCGGCGAGAAGCATCCAGGTATTGCGAGAAATAGACATGATTATACCTCCCATGGCGGGATGATCTTAATGTGCAGGTCACTCCGTGCCTGCCAGTATTAAAACGCCTGCGGCGCGATCGAGGTTTCAATGCCTGGGATGATGGCTTCTTGGTTGGTCGGAAGCCGGATCAAGGATCCGGGCCGCCCATTGGCGTCGGCGGTCACAAGTGGCGGGCGGCATTCTGCAGGCTTAGCGCCGATACCTCGGGCGGGTCTTGACGACACGCAGAGAAGTCCTTCCGCGTCATCAAAGCGAGAAAGACGCCAAGCGTGGTCGCTCATCCCCGACCCTGACCTATGCGGGACGCCGAGACATCCTCGGCGTCCGGGCGTTCATTTCAAGCAACCCGCACTGCGTCTTGGGCAAGAGACTTCTTCGGGTCATAGAAGGGTCGGTCCACGATCTCGGCGCGCAGTTCCTCCGCGTCGCTAACCACCTCGACCGCGTCACCGAGAACCGCATCCTCGGCGGCGATCAACGCCAGCGCGATGTTCCGCTGCAGGCGCGGCGAATAGACCGCCGAGGTGACCTTGCCGATACGCGCGCCATCCTTCGTGACCGGCCAGAAGACTGTGTTCGGACCTGTGAGCGGCTCACCTCCGATCACCAGGCCGACCTGCTTGCGGCTGATGCCCTCGTCACGGATCCGCTCGAGGGCGGCCTTGCCGATGAACTCGGCGTCCGTGTCGAGATTGACCAGGCGTCCGAGCCCCAGCTCGAAGGGGTTCGTCTGCGCGTCCATGTCCGCGTGATAGGAAAGCATTCCGGCCTCGATCCGCCGGATCGTCGACGTGTGCCCGGGCTGCAGACCGTAAGCCGCCCCCGCGGCCATGATCTTTTCCCACAGCTCGTCGCCGCGCGTCTCGTCCCGAAGATAGAACTCGTAGCCCAGTTCGCTGGACCACCCAGTCCGGGAGACAACCAGCGGAATGCCGTCAAGCTCCAGTTCACGCAGCCAGAAGTACCGCAGGTCCAGAATGCCGTCTCCAAACAGGGCCTGCATGATGCGGCGTGAATTGGGGCCCTGCAGCTGCAGCGGCGAGACGTCGGGTTCGCGGATCCTCACATCGAGACCGGAGTGCACGGCCAGCCCCTGGGCCCAGAGGAGGATGTCGCTGTCCGCCAGCGATAGCCAGAACGTGTCCTCGGCCAGACGCAGCGCGATGGGGTCGTTCAGGATGCCGCCGTCTGCGTTGGTGATGAGGACGTATTTGCACTGGCCAACCGCCATCCCGGAGAGGTCTCGCGGCGTCAGCATCTGGGTAAAGCGCGCCGCGTCGGGGCCGGTAATCTCAACCTGCCGTTCGACGGCCACATCGCACAGGATGGCCGTGTTCACGAGATTCCAGAAGTTCTGCTGCGGATCTCCGAAATCCCGCGGGATGTACATGTGGTTGTAGACCGAGAACCCAGTCGCACCCCAGCGGACCGTCGCATCGAAATAGGGCGACTTCCTGATTTGCGTACCGAAACCGAAATTCTGTGACGTCATCATTTTGCGGACCCTCCCAAGGCCGAAAATCAAACCGCCGCCGCCACGCCTTTGCTAGATCGCTCTCGTGTCTCCGTCGTCACGATACAACGCGACCACCCTCCGGCTCGTTGCAGCCCGCGAGGTCTCCCGCCTCGCGAGTATGGCAGTTACGCAGTTCGACGGCGTCGATCTGAAGCAAAACCGACCGAACGAGAGAGGGAACCGGCAGCGGCGAAATCGTGAACGCAGTGCCGGTCGAGGCCCATACGACTGTCCGAGCCCGATTAATCGGTCTTTGACGGATGTCCGATATTGATCCCGGGACGCAGCGCTGGCGGGGTGGTGCAGATCCACATCCGTCGTCCCGCCAATCGGACTCGGCGTCCGAGATCAGGGCCTGTCCGGCGCATTGCCTTCTTCATAGACGGCGTTGAAGAAATCGAGCTCCAGCGACACTGCCCTCAGGAAAAAGTCGCGCGAGATTTCCGGCACCGCCGGACCGACCCGATCCAGCTCGTCGCGCAGGAACGCCACGAACTGCAGAAACTCGAGGTTGTCGTGGAGAGTGATCCACTCGGCATGTACGAAATTTTTCGGCAGTGGCTTCGGGGCGCGCGATGCCCAATCGTAATACAACCCCTCGGCCACGTTCAGGACAGAGAGCACCGCCGCATACGAGCGGGTCTCAGCGGCTTCCCTCATGATCGACTGAAAACCGATGGTCGGCTCTGCATCCGGGGTGGCGGCCCGATCCTCAGGTGTCACACCCAGACTTTCGAAAGCCCGCAGGAAGTAGGTGTTTTCCTCACCCGACACCGTGCCGGCGAAACGACCGAAACGAAGCCTTGCGTCAAGCGTATCGGCCGAAGCCATCGCAGCACCGAGCAGCGACAAGAAACTGTCGAGGAAGCGGTGATCCTGAACAAGGTAGAATGCCATCACCTTGTCGGGGATAGTTCCGGTGTACAGTTCGCTCACAAACCGGTGCTCGACGGCCTTTGTCCAGGTCGGTTCACTGGCTTGCTTGAGCGTCTCGGTGAATTGTTCGGTCATGGTGCTGCCCTTTCTTGGCTGGCAGCGAGACCGCAGATTCTTGACATAGTGCGGCCTCGCAGAGAGGCCGGCAAAGGCAGGCACATCATTATTCCCATCCCTTCGCCGGCATGATCCGGATCAGGTTCGAAGGGTCACCGCGCTGCTTGCGCGAGCGGTTTCTCAGCCTCTTGTCGAGGCTCCCCTTGGCACTTCCCCAATAACTGGAAGTTCTCCCGCTGTCATCGTTTGTGTCATAGGTATCGCCGAACCTGCCGGAGGCCGGAACTGCCGAGCTGACCCCGGCGAATGGTTCAGTCAGAATGCGAATGCTTGGTGGGCGCGGGCGGCAGCGGCGGCCACCTGCGTGGCACCTGCGCAGTGCTGGCCGTCTTCAATATCTTGGCGGTTCATGGGTCCGCTGCCGATGTTGGCCACGATCGACGAACCTGAGCCCGGCGCCTGGGCCGGCCTGGACTGCCGTTGGCAGCTTCATTCACCGAGCTGGGGACATGGGCCAAATTCGCGGGCGCAGCACTATGTCTGGGGGACAGGAAACGCGGCAGAAATGAGCCGCCGGCCACGCCCGCGCCAGTGACGCTGAGGCTTGACAAGGCACCTGTCATGTACCGGTTTGTGTCAGCAAGACGATTGAGCAAAAGGCCGCGTGCTGTCCGTGGATCTCGACGCGGCCTCGGTGGTGCTTGCGGGTGTCATCTGGGGACCGGTCGCGGGCGCCCTGGCCTTGTCGAGCAGAATGACGCCTGCGAGCCTGCGTCCGACATGACCGTGGCGGTCAAGCCATCATGACCAGGGCGTGACGAGGTATTTCTCGCCCGTCTTCATCTGGCGATAGTCGGTCACGGCCGCCTTGGTCAGCATTTCGTCGAGATTGACGCGTGTCTTGTAGTGGCTGGCGAAGGTGGTCGTGAGATTGTCGCGGACGCGTTTGCGCATGCGGTCGACCGTTTCGCTTCCCGCCGCTTGCAGGAAGGGGAACAGCAGCCACCCGGACAGGGTCCAGCCGAAGCCGTAACTCGGCGTGAGCATCGTCGGGCCGGTATCCAGGCGCCCGTAGATGAACATGCGCTTCGGCTGGTTCGAGCCGTAGCGCGAGTAGTCGGTCATCTTGCTCAACGCGACCTGCTCCATGGCCTTGAAGGCATTGTCGACCGCCTGGCCGCCACCGATCGGGTCGAAGCCGTAGAAGGCTCCGGTGTCCTCGATCGCCGAGCTCAGCTGCTGCATGAAGTCGTCATCCGAGGAATTGACGACATGCGTGGATCCAAGTTGCTTGAGAAGGTCGGCCTGGCTTTCCTTGCGAACGATGTTCACCAAGCCAAGGCCATCCTCCTTGCAGATGCGGGTCAACATCTGGCCGAGGTTCGATGCCCCCACCGTGTGCAGGATCGCATCCTGTCCATCCATCTTCGCATTCTCGGCGAACCCCAGTGCCGTCATCGGGTTGACGAAGGCGCTTGCCCCGTCCTCGGCCGAATGATCCCCGAGCGGCAGGCACATGGCGGCGTCGGCGATGCAGTACTGGCTGTAGGCATTGCCCGGCACGCAGGAAACGCGCTGCCCGACCAGTGCCTTTGCGGTCTCGCTGTCACCGGCGGCGACAACCGTGCCGGCGCCTTCGTTGCCGGCCGGCAGCTTGAGGCCGTGGCGCGCTTTGGAGCCCGCGTTGAAGGGCTCGGGCATCGTCGCGACGAATTTTCCATCGGAGTAGGTGGCATTTTCCATGTCTGCCGCGCCGACCAGGATGGCCAGGTCCGACGGGTTGATCGGGGCGGCCTCCATTTTCACCAGGACCTCGTTCCCTGTCGGATCGGGAACGGTCACATCCTCGATCGCGACTGTCAGAGTTCCGTCCGCATCCAGCGTCGTGAACAGTTGCTTGCCGGTGGTGGCCATTTCGGGGGTCTCCAAGTTTCGGTTCTGCGGGGCAAGGTCGCGGTCGGGAGAACATGCCGGCGCCTTGGCCCATATCGCTTTCGCGCTGCCAGATAGTGCTGACGTTTCTTCGGACGAACGGATAATGGCATCGGCCCCGCCGGCGTGCTGCGCAGGATCGCCGATGCGGCGCCATTTTTGCCACCGCGGACTTGTCTTGCGCTTGTATGCCGACCGATGCTCCGGGCGTACAGCTGCTGGCAGCGCGAGGCACGGCGTCGATCAAGAACAGCCCATTGACCAGCATCATGTCGGGCGGCGCGGCAGGCGCGTAGCATTGCGGCAGACTGCTGAAGGATCCCGCGCCATGGTTCATGATTTCGACCCGCAAATCGCGATCACCCCGCTCGGGCCGGTCTACTGGTACGGCGCCGTCTATTCGCTCGGCTTTGTCGGCATCTTCCTGTGGTTCCGGTTCCGGAAACAGGCGCGCGGGATGACCAGTGCCGACGTCTTCACGCTGACGATCCTCTTCGCCGTGGGGGTCATGCTCGGGGGGCGGATCTTCGATATCCTCGTCTACGAGCTCGACTACTACCGGGACCGTCCGCTCGCTGCACTGAACTGGTGGGAGGGCGGCATGGCCTCGCATGGTGTGCTGCTTGGCGGATTGGTCGCGACCGCGCTCTTTGCCCGGATGCGGGGGGACTCACTGGTCGCGCTGCTGGACGAGGTCGTGGTTCCGGGCGCCTTCCTGCTCGCGGTCGGGCGGCTGGGCAATTTCATCGAGGGTGGCGTCGTCGGCTCGGCGACGACCGTGCCGTGGGGATTTGCCTATCCCGATCTCGAGGGCGCCAGGCACCCTGTCGCGCTTTACGAAAGCGCCAAGAACTTCGCGATCCTGCCGGTCCTGGTCTGGGCCATCGGACGATGGCAACCGGGACGCGGCGTCGTCGCCAGCCTGTTCGTGTTCCTCTACGCGGGGCTGCGCTTTGCCGTCGATCTCTTCCGCGACTACGAGGCCGCCTGGCTGGGCATCGGCACCGGGCAGGTCTTCAACCTGCTGATGGCGGGCGCCGGGCTCGTCATGCTGATCTGGACCCTCCGGTCGCCGCAGGAACCGGCGCCGGTCCCGAGCCCGAGGGCACGGGCCGCGAGCTGGTGGCAGGTGGCGGCACTCGTCGTGCTGATCCTATACCCGCTGGGAATCCCCACCAGCTGGACCCGGGCGAACATCGCCGAGAAGCGGCAGGAGACCATGGAAGACGCCCGGATTACGGCCCCCGACCCACCGCGCTATTTCGGCTGAGACGCGAGGGCCGGAACGGAGAGAAAGACCATCCAGAAGGCGACAGCCTGCACTAGGTGATATAGCGCGATGGCCGAGAGGTTCGGGGGCACGGAGATATCGGCGACGATCACCAGCCCGGCCAGCACCGCGAGGACGAGCCCGCCAGCACCGCAGAGGGCACGGCAGTTGCCGGACCTTGCGTAGACGCGCGCGCAGATCACGGCGAGCAGGACGGACGCGGGAACGAGCCCCAGCGCGCCGACAGCAAAGGCGTCGGTCACGCCGGCCGAAACGACCAGCTGACCGACCAGCTGCACCTTGGCCCAGGTCCTTATTCGGCGCGGCCAGGGACCGTCCGGCACCAGCGCGGCTGCAAGGTGCAACGTGGCCGTCGCAGCGAGCGCAAGGCAGGCCATGGTGCCGAACCAGACGTAGCGCCCGGCCGCCGTGTCGCCTGCCGAGAACATCCCGTGCCAGAGCGCGCCGAGCAACGACGAGGCACCCAGCGCGACGAAAACCAGGGCGCAGAGCCTCGACACGGTGCCACCGCGACGCAGCAGGATGACAGCGAAGGCCGCGCATTCCGCCGCCAGCGCAAGATCGGTAAGCGTCACGTCCGCTTCGAGGATCATGTCTGCCGTATCCTTCGAGAACAGGCCGGCCACACCGCGCCCGCCGCGGGGCCGGTCATGCCATTTCCAGGTTCCAGCTAACGGGTCGCGGACGCAGGTGCCTTGTCCGGCATCAATGCAGGACCACGCGGGACGCGTATCCTCGGGCATGGCAAGCCGGCGCCGGGGCCGGGACGAAAACCTGGAGCCGGGCATGGCGCGCTCACCCAACACTGACCGACCGCGCCTCGCGATCGTCACGGGAGCATCGAGCGGCCTGGGATTTGCCTTTGCCCACCGGCTGGCCCGCGAGGGCAGTGACCTGATGCTCGTGGCGCGCAACCGGGAGCGGCTTGACGCCTGTGCGGCCGAGCTGGCCACCACCTGCGGCGTGACGGTCGAGACCATCGCTGCAGACCTTTCGCAGCCCGAGACGGCCGCTCTCGTCTTCGCGCGGCTGGCTGCGCTCGGGCGCCGGGCCGACGTGCTGGTCAACAACGCCGGCTTCAACCTCTATGGCCGGTTCGAGAAGAGCGACCTCGACCGCGAGATCGAGATGATCCGGCTTCACGCCATCGCCGTCACGCAGCTGTCGAAGCTCTTCGTGCAGGCGCGCGACCGGTCCCGCGTCAACAGGATGGTGAACGTCGCCTCGGTCGCGGCGCTGGTGCCCGGCCCGTATGTCTCGGTCCACTTCGCGACGAGGGCGCACCTGCTGAGCTTTTCGCTCGCGCTTTCCGAGGAGTTCCGGGGCACCGACGTGAGCGTGACCTGCCTCTGTCCCGGACCGATGCGATCGGACTTCTTCCGGCGCGCAGGCATGACCGACGTGCGGCTCGCGAGCGGCTGGCCGATGAAGAGCATGGCACCGTCCGACGTCGCGACCTGCGGCTATGACGCGATGCTGCGGGGAAGGGCGATGGTCATCCCCGGGCGTCGCAACCGGATCTTCGCGGTCTTCGCCCGGATCGCGCCACGCCAGCTTCGCGTGCGCTTCACCAGATGGATCATGGGCCGCACCTGACCCACTGGCCCCGACCACCTATGCGCCGGCCATCGATATGGACGAGGCGTGACCTGCTCGGGAGGACCTCAGCGGAGGCGATACAGACGACCAAAGGTCCGGCGACGCTGTCAGGCGACGCCAACGCCAAAGGACCGAGGCTGCCGGCAAGACGTTGAAGCCGCGGAAACAAAAGTGTTACACAAGGCGGAAATGTCGGGAATGCCCATGTTAAACGCGATCTGGTCCGAGTTCATTCAGCCCATCATGAGACGCCCGTCGCGTTACCAGGTGGCGGCTCTGTGCTTTCGGCGCGATGGTGAACGACTGGAGATCCTGCTCATCACCTCGCTCGAGACGCGTCGATGGATCCTGCCGAAGGGCTGGCCCAAGACCGGCTTCGACGCGGGGGGCGTCGCGCTCGAGGAAGCTTGGGAAGAGGCCGGCGTGAAGCCGCGCGGCGGCAAGCCGCGCCTGATCGGGCGGTATCGCTATGACAAGCGCCTCCGGGGCGGGATCCCGCTGCCGACGGACGTGGACGTCTTCGCGATCGAAACCGAGAAGCTCTACGACACCTATCCCGAGGTCGGGCGCCGCGAGCGTCGCTGGATGTCGCCGCAGGATGCGGCCGAAGCGGTGGATGAACCGGAGCTGAAAGATCTCCTCGCAAACGCCGACGAGCTGCTTGCCGTTTCCTCGCGATAACCCCTTTCTTCGAAGAGTAGACCAATGAGCGAGAAGGACAGCTCCTACAGCTGGCAAACCCTCGACCGTGACCTCAACCGGCTGTCGCGGCTCGAGGCGGCAACCATGTATGCCGCGCGCCCGCTCATCGGTGTCGGGTTGTCCCTGCTGTTCGTGGGCGTCGCGGCGATCGCCGCCGGGCTGATCGTCGGCCAGACGCCGGGCGCGCTCTTCGTCATCGTCGCGGCGGCGTTCGGCGCCTACATGGCGCTCAATATCGGCGCGAACGACGTGGCCAACAACATGGGCCCCGCGGTCGGGGCCCGGGCCCTCTCCATGGCCGGGGCCATCGCGATCGCGGCGGTCTGCGAAAGCGCGGGCGCGCTTCTGGCCGGCGGGGACGTGGTGAATACGATTTCCAAGGGTATCGTCGCGCCGGAAAGCCTGGTCGAGGGCCGGGTGTTCGTGACCGCGATGATGGCGGCGCTCCTGTCCGCCGCGCTCTGGGTGAACCTCGCGACATTCATCGGCGCCCCGGTCTCGACAACGCATTCCGTGGTCGGCGGCGTGATGGGCGCGGGCATCGCCGCGGCGGGCCTCGGGGCTGTCAGCTGGCCGACGATGGGGGCCATCGCGGCGAGCTGGGTGATCTCGCCGGCGCTCGGCGGTATCATCGCGGCGGCGGTCCTCGCCTTCATCAAGTGGCGGATCATCTACGTCGAGGACAAGATCGCCGCGGCCCGGACCTGGGTGCCGGTGCTCATCGGCCTGATGGCCGCCGCCTTCGCGAGCTATCTCGCGCTCAAGGGGCTCAAGCGGGTCATCTCGATCGACCTCGGCACCGCGCTTCTGATCGGGGTGGTTGCCGGTGCGCTCTGCGCGGCCGCGGCGGCTCCGCTGATCCGGCGCCAGGCGCGCCATCTCGAGAACCGCAACCGGTCGCTCAAGATCCTCTTCCGCGTGCCGCTGGTCATTTCCGCGGCACTGCTTTCCTTTGCTCACGGCGCGAACGATGTCGCCAACGCGGTCGGCCCGCTCGCCGCCATCGTCTACGCGCAGGAGACCGGCGGCGCCGCCGCCGAGGTCGCCATCCCGGTCTGGGTCATGCTCATCGGCGCGATGGGGATTTCCGTCGGCCTGATGCTGTTCGGGCCCAAGCTGATCGCCATGGTGGGCGGCCAGATCACCAAGCTGAACCCGATGCGCGCCTATTGCGTCGCTCTCTCCGCGGCGGTCACCGTCATCGCCGCCTCGTGGCTCGGCTTGCCGGTCAGCTCCACGCATATCGCGGTCGGCGGGGTGTTCGGGGTCGGCTTCTTCCGCGAATGGCACGCCGAGCGCCGCGCCCGCATGATCCAGAACTCGCGCCCTCCGGCGCAGAGCGTCCCGAGCAAGGAACGGCGCCGCCGCAAGCTCGTCCGCCGCTCGCATTTCCTGACGATCGCCGCGGCCTGGATCGTCACCGTGCCTGCCGCGGCGATCCTGTCGGCATTGTGCTACCTGGCACTGTCGTTCGTGTCGGTCTGAGGTCTTACCCGACGCCCTAACGGCCTGTTCATTCCGACGCCCTGACGCGGGGGAACGCAACGCATGCGTGCGGCGTTGCCTTCGCAAAAAGAACGCGTCTGAAATGAACAAGTTTCTTATCGGCAGCGCCGTTGCGCTCGCTCTGACCTCGACATCCCTGTCTGCCGCTCCGATCCGTGCCAAGGGCAGTTTCGCGCAGGTCGGCACGGGCAACGCAGAACAGATCTGGCTGACCCAGGGCAAGAGCGGCAAGGGGAAGGGCAACGGCGCCGGCGGCCAGAAGCGGCTCAAGAAAGGCAATGGCAACGCCGGCAATGGCAACGGCAATGCCGGACGCGGCAATCGTGGCAACGGCAATGCCGGTAACTGGAAGGCCCAGGCAGGCAATGGCAATGCCAAGCCCGGAAACGGGAATGAGCAAGCCAGCAATGGCAATCCCGGAAACGGCAAGCCCGCGCACGCCGGCGGACCGAAAAACAACGCGAACGGCAACGGCAACGGTGCCAACGGCCGCCGGGCCTTCACCCCGGCAGAGCGCGAGGAAGCCGTCAGCCGCTTCGCCTCGACACCGGCCCCGGAAGGCCGCGACATGACGCGAATTCTGGGTGCGACGGCCCTCGCCCTGGCGACACCGCAGCTTGTCGTGGCGGACACCCCCGAGAACGAGCTGAACACCCACAGCAACTGCTCGCCGGGCCTTGCCAAGAAGGATCCGCCCTGCGTGCCGCCGGGCCTCGCAAAGAACGGCATGAGCTACGACGAATGGGCATCCTACGATCAGGACGATTACGACGAGTTCTGGCTCGAGCGCCGTGAAGACTGGCTCGGCTACGAACGCGATTTCGATCCGAACCCCGATCTCATGCTGCTGCGATCGGACCAGATCGCGCGGCTCTATGATCTCGATCCCGCGCCCGAGGGCTACCGGTATGACCTCATCGATGGCCTTCCCGTGATGCTCGATCAGGAGGACTACAATTCGCTGCTGCTCGTGAACCAGATGGCACAGGTGGCAGACCTCGCGGACGGCGTGCCCATCGCCCCGATGGCCGCTCTTACGCAGAACGAACTGATCACCATGTACCGCCTGCCACAGCTCGGAGCCGACGAGAACTACGCCATGGTGAACGGTCAGCTCGTGCGGATGAACGACTCGGCGTACGGGCTCCTGCAGATGCTCCGCATCGCGCGGGCCGTGCTGTAAGCGTCCCGGCCGGAAAAGGCGACTGCTCTGGACCTCGTGGCCCGAAGCGGAAAGGCGAGCGGCCGCCGATCAACCGGCGGCCGCGTGGCTGGTGATGCGACAAGCCAGTCGTTCGCACTGTCGCACGCGCAGGCCCCGGCGCCGTGGATGGTGTCTTCTTCGTCCAGCGCAAGCTCATCCTGTCCGGCGCGCCGAGGGACGTGATATTGCACGCCCGGCGACTCCCGGGAGGACAGGGCACAGCGGGTCTGGCCGGGTCATGTGCGCTCGCACGTCCGGACCTTGCCGCCGGCCAATCACATCTTCAAATTCGGTTCCTGACCGATGGCGTTCGCCTCGCGCAGCTGTGCGACGGCCTCGTCGACCGCCCTCGCGTGGTGGACCCTCGGAGGCTCCAGGCCGTGGGCGGAGAGGACGCGCCGGATCTCCCGGCTTGCACCCGTGAGCCAGAGCGCGACACCCTGCTTCTGCGCCTTGTGGGCAAGTCCCTCGATCATGTTCGCGCCGGTCGAATCGAGGAACGGCACGGCGGAAACATCGACGATCAGCGCCTTGTGGGTATCCTGGATGCGATCCAGCACGGACCCGATCGAGGCGGCCGCGCCGAAGAACAGCGCACCGGTGATCCGGTAGACCACCACGTCGGGGCTCTGCGCCTGCTCCTCGTCGTAGTCACCGCGCGGATGGGCGGTATCGGCCTCGTCGCGCCCGACGAAGACGCCGTCTGCCTCGACCTCGATCGCGCGGCTCATCCGATGGATGAATAGGACCGACCCGAGCGCGAACCCGACAACGATGGCCTCGGTCAGATCCCGGAAAATGGTCAGGAAGAAGGTCGCGCCCAGGACCGTCCCTTCGCCCCAGCCCGAGCGGACAAGGATCGCGATGGCCGATTTCTCGATCATGTTCCAGGCAACGACGGCGAGCACGCCGGCGAGCGCGGCCAGTGGGATGTACGACGCGAGGGGCGCCGCGACCAGCATGAACAAGAGCAGGAACGCGGCGTGCAGCATGCCGGCCACCGGGCCATGCGCCCCGGCGCGCACATTGGTCGCGGTCCGCGCGATCGTGCCTGTCACGCAGAAGCCGCCAAAGAGCGACGAGCCGATGTTGGCCGCGCCCTGGGCCACGAGTTCGCAGTTCGACCGGTGGCGGCGCCCCGTCATGCCATCGGCGACGACGGCCGACAGCAGCGACTCGATGGCCCCCAGCAAGGAGAAGGAGATGGCGGCCGGCAGGACCGCGACGATGGCCTCCGCCGAGAGCGGCGGCAGGCGCGGCGCCGGAAGCGAGGAGGGGATGCCGCCGAACCTTGTCCCGATGGTCTGCACCGGCAGAGCGAGCAGGGCGGTCGCAATGGCTGCAACGGCGACGGCGATCAGCATGCCCGGCCAGCGCGGGCGCCAGCGTCGCAGGCCGAGGATCACGGCCACCGTGACAAGGGCAACGCCGACCGCGGCGGGCGTCAGGCTGGCCCGTGCGTCCCAGAGAGCCGGGATCTTTTCCACCAGTTCGCCCGGTTCGTGGTCTAGCGTCAGGCCGAAGATCTCGCGGATCTGGCTGGCGAAGATGATCACGGCGATCCCGGCGGTGAATCCGACCGTGACGGGATACGGGATGAACTTGATGAAGGCCCCAAGCCTCAGGACCCCGGCGGCGGCCATCATCAGACCCGACAGGAAGGTCGCGAGGATCAGCCCCGCCATGCCGTGCTGCGCCACGGTCGCGGCAACCAGCACGATGAAGGCTCCGGCCGGCCCGCCGATCTGGAACCGCGATCCCCCCAGCAGCGAGACGAGAAAGCCGCCGACAATGGCCGTGTAGAGCCCCTGTGTGCCGGGCTCGCGCCCGAGGCGATGGCAATGGCCATCGAAAGCGGCAGCGCCACGATGGCGACGGTCAGTCCCGCAATGGCATCAGCGCGCAGCTGAGACGGGCCATAGCCTTCGCGCAGGACGGTGACGAGCTTTGGAGTGAACAGCTCGGAGAACTTGGGGGCGTCGCTTTGCCCGGGGGTCTTGTCTTTCATCTGCGGCCGCGCCTTTGAAAAGGAAGCGGCGGGATCGTCGGCTTGGTGTCGGCGGTCGCCGTCGCGGGTTGGGGGTCAGTCTGTCGGTGGAGGCGCCTTCAGCCTCACGCCGCGTCCGTTTGCCGTGCTGACGGCGCCTTCTGCGATCAGTTCGATGCCGGCCCCTTCGAGAGCCGTGACGACCTTGGTCAGGCTGTCCACGACGCCGCGGACATTTCCGCTGCCCGCTTCCATCCGCTGGATCGTCGGGACGGAAAGTCCCGCCATTCGAGCCAGCGTCTTCTGGTCGATGCCGAGAAGGGCGCGCGCCGCGCGCATCTGTGG
Organism: Salipiger mucosus DSM 16094; assembly: GCF_000442255.1. GTDB lineage: Bacteria > Pseudomonadota > Alphaproteobacteria > Rhodobacterales > Rhodobacteraceae > Salipiger > Salipiger mucosus. The sequence goes on from NZ_KE557280.1 coordinate 139,417, forward strand.
ACCTGTAATCATGATGCCAATGTGAACTATGATGATCGCTGTTTAAATCATCATTCATGACATTTCAAATATCACAATGTGCGACATCCCGAAGCATGGTGGCCCGTCGCGCGATGGAAAGCCCGCCATTGAAATGCCGCTGGCGCGGAAGGTCCGCAAGGAGCCTTCGAGGGCGAACATCGCTCCAGCTTCGTCGACAGGACGAACCGTCCTGAGCCGCCTTTGACCGTTGCCCGGCCGCGAGGCGAGAGACGTATCCCGGCTCTTCGATTGCGTTCGCCCGGGTCCCTTTGGTTCCGGAAACCGGATTGTCATCGACGTTTGCATCAGGGCAGGGCGCCGGACGCAGAGCCATTGTTGCGCAGTTTACCCGAAGGGCTCGCGGCGGTAGCGTTCCCGGGTTCCCGTCCGGCTTGGAGACCTGGCCCATGAGCCTCGAGTACCTGTTGACCGCCTTCATAATCTGCCTCTCGCCCGGCATCGGCGTGGTCTACACGCTGTCGTCAACGCTCGGCGGCGGTATCCGCGCGGGCTTCTGGGCCGCGGTCGGCTGCACGATCGCGACCGTGCTCCACCTCGTCGTCGCGATGGCGGGCCTGGCAGCGGTTCTGCACACCAGCGCCGTGCTGTTCCAGGCGATCAAGTTCGCCGGCGTCGCCTACCTGATCTGGATGGCATGGGCCGTGCTGCGTGACCGAGGCGGGGTGTCGGTGCGCCCCTCCGAGCCGGTCCCACCCGGAAAGCTGGTCCGGCGCGGCATCCTGCTGAATGTCCTGAACCCGAAGATCCCGCTGTTCTTCATGGCGTTCATTCCCCAGTTCGTGCCGGTCGGCAGCCCCGTTTGGCTCCTCGTCGAACTGGGCCTCGGCTTTTCGTCCATGACCTTCGTCGTGTTCATGGGCTATGTCGCGGTCGCGGCAACCGGGCGCGAGCGCCTGCTGCAGAGCGAACGGGCCATGAACTGGATGCGCCGCGTTTTCGCGGCGTCCTTCGCGGCGCTCGGGCTGAAGCTGGCCGGCGAGGGGACGTAAGGATCTAAGGGTCGACTGACGATGGCCGGCTCCGGACCGATTGGAACTGCCTCGGTGGCGCAGTGGCAGCCAACCCGGCCATTCGTGCGGGGCACCACAGGACCCGCCCCTCTGGAACCGCCGGCTGGCGAAACGAACCGGTCATTTGCCGGCCTGTCTTCGCCAGCCCCGCAAGGCCCCGGTCCAGGGCTTGAGCCGTCCCACAGTCAGCGCCAATGCACCGACCGCCACCGCGCACATCACCGTCTTCGATACGGTGCCCATCGTGCCTTCGATCAGAACGGCGTGCGCCACGCTTCCGACCACCACGACGGAGGCCGCCGTGGTATGTGACAGCCGCCAGGACTGCGGGCGCAGACGGAGTTTCCTTCTGAAACCGGCGAGCAGCGCCGCCGCGATCAGGGCCCACATCGCCACGACGCCAAAGACCGAGAAGGCCGTCGGCGCGGTAAAGGTCAGCGCATCGACCATGTCGGGCGGGCTGGTGATCCAAAGTCCGGCGACATGCACGGCAATGGCGCTCAACAGCGCAACGCCGGTCCAGCGATGAACCCGCCGCCCGGCGCGCATCGGGATCCCGGGCAGCAGTCCGGCGGCCAGCAGGGGCTGCACCAGCAAAAGTGCCAGCGCGATCACTCCGGCAAAGCCTGCCGCCACGTAGACGGGCCTGCGGTACTGCAGGTACTCGCTCCCCGCGGCAACAGCCAACGATACGGCGACGATGCCCGCAATCGCGCACCAGACGAGGATCGCGCGCAGGACGGTCAAGGTCAGGCGGGCTGCAGCACGAAATGCGCGGCGAGGCTCGTATCCCGGGCGCTTGCCATGACCGGGCGGAGAAAGACCGTCTCGAAGTCGCCGCTGTCGTAGGCAAGATGCCCATGCGGTTGTCCGAAGGTCGGCACGATCTGCGGCATCTCGAGCTGGAACATGCCCTCGGCGTTCGTCAGCGTCGCGCCGTGGCTGCGGGCGTCGCTCTCGCGGCCCTCGGTGGTGTGGGCCCAGATCTGGATGCGGATACCCTCCAGCGGTGCGCCGTCACCCGCGCGGCGCACGGTGCCGGACATCATGAAACCGCCGCCCCCGATCCGGTCCACGACGGGAGCGCCGGGCCGGTAGTTGTTCGCACCGCCGCGCATCGACGTGCTCGGAGCGAGGCCCTGCGAACGCAGGGGCGACACCAGACCTGTCCCGGCTGTGAGCAGTGCTGCAGCCCCTGTTGCGATGAAGGTTCGGCGGGGCATCGAAGTTTGCGGCATTGAAAGGCCTCCCTTCGTCAAGGCGTTTGTCCGGAGACTAGCCTAGACTGAATCCGGGTCGAGAAACGATTGCCGGCCGCAGCCGCACAGTCTTGTGATCGGCTCCTCCTTGGGCTGTTCACTGTTCAAGGACCTATCCAACCGATCCCTCGGGCCGCCCCGAATGCACTTGCAGCCAGAAACCGGTCTCTCGAGAATGACATGATGAAGCCGCCCTACGAAGATGTCATCGAAGAGCTGGACGTCCTCGCGCGGCTCGCCGAGTTCTCGCCGGTTGTCATCGGCACGCCTCCGCTTGGTCTCGCGACCGATGACAGCGACATCGATATCGCCTGCTCATCGCCCGATTTTGACCGGTTCTTCGCTGTCGCCGGTCGCGCGTTCGACCGGATGGAGGCGTTCTCCATGCGCCACGTGGATCACCTTTCGGCCCCGGCAGCCGTCGCGTCGTTCAGGTCGATGGGGTGGGAGGTCGAACTGTTCTGCCAGAAGGTCGCCACGACGCATCAGTGGGGCGTTCGGCATTTTCAGGTCGAAGCGAGGCTCATGGCATTGGGACCGCACCTGAAGGACGCGATCATGCAACTGAAACGAGAAGGGCTCAAGACGGAACCCGCCTTTGCGACGGTTCTGTCGCTCCCGGGCGACCCATATGTCGCGATGCTCGAACTGGAAGCCTTCGATGATGCGCACCTTCAGCACGTCATCGACGCGGCAACCGGATGACGGAGCCTCGTGCCGTATTCTGGTGCACAAGGACAGATTCACATGCCGTTCCAGCCCCGAACCGACTTTGCCTGGTTGGCGAGACCGGTCCGCCGAGGCTCACGCCCGAGGTGATCGTTCGCGGCGCCGTCAGGGCGCGTCGACAACACCATCGACCTGATCGCCCACCTCGCGCGTGACGCCGACAGCATGGATGTGTAGGAGTCGCTCGGAACGCTGCGTAAGCGGCCCCACCTGCGAAGCGGTGCCGCCTCGACATCGGCCTGCAACATGGCCGGGAGTGGGGAAATAAAGCGCCGCTCGGCCAAGCTTACGGAGAAGGCCGAGCGGCGCAACCAATGCGCGTTTCCAGGAATCGCTATGGTTGTATCCAACTATGCAACAATCCACCTATTGGGGCAACGGTCAATCCACGCCGCGAATGGGAAACCGGAACGACGGCTGAAAACCGCTCGCCATCGCCGGTCGTATCTTGTGTGCAGGCCGTCGCGAGTTCACGACCTTGCGCTCATGGCCGCGTCCGGCGTCGTGACGTGGCGGACCTGGACCGCGGGCAGGGTGTCGATCTCGGCAACGGCGGCGGGCTTCGTCGCTGGTTGCTGCAGGGTCGATATCGGCTGCTGCGCGACGGCGTCGAGGACAGCAGACTGCAAACGCTGTGGGCGCGGCCCATCGGCCGGGAGACCTGCGTTTCGGTCGGATATTCCTGAGAAGAGGGAGGCGGCGACCCTCAGGGAGGAGGAGAGAGGGTCGCCGCTGATTTCCAGGATTCAGGGAGGAGGAGAGAACCCTTGGAAAACCTTGGGCACATCGCTGCGCCGTTGGGAAACAGATAGCCAGCGCTGCGCTGCAGAACAACGGTCAGTAATGCAGACCCGTTCTGAGCCTCGTGCATACCAGCGCCGAGATCTTTGGCTGACGTCATCATCGACCGACCCGGCCCGCACGGGAACGGGCGCCCGAGCGGATCGGCGGCATCGCCGCGCGCCATAGCTTGCGCAACCCGGCCTCGACTGCACCCTCGATCGCTGCAATCGCAATAGAAGGGGCAACGCCGGCGCGGGCGCGCGGCGATCCTGGCAATTCACCGGCCCGGGTTGCTGCGAGAGCTTTCGGTTCCGGAACAGAGGGCGGATCAAGGCCTGGGGCGTCTGTGCGCGGCAGTCCCGCCAAACCGCATGTGCCGGTCCGCTCCCGGAGCTCGGAGCCACGCGTGGCCCGCAAACCGCCGCATCAATTTTCCGGCCTGCACCTCGCACCGTTTTTGCTGTAACCGGCGGGCATGGACCTGACCGACCACCACCGGACCGCCCTCGAAGAGATCCTGACCTGGCGCCGCGACGTGCGGCACTTCCGCCCCGACCCGGTCGACCCGGCCGTGCTGGACCGGCTGAAGCGGCGGATGGAGCTTTCGCCCTCTGTCGGCAACGCGCGTCCCTGGCGCGTCGTGCAGGTCGAAAGCCCGGGGGTCCGCACCCGCATCGCCGACAACTTCGAGGCCTGCAACGCCCGCGCCGCAAAGGCCTACGACGGCAGCACCATGAGCGACTATCTCGCCCTCAAGCTCGCGGGGCTGCGCGAGGCGCCGGTCCATCTGGCAATCTTCACCGATACGGGCGCCGAGGAGGGCCGGGGGCTCGGCCGGCAGACCATGCCCGAGACGCTCGCCTATTCGACCGTCATGGCGATCCACACGCTCTGGCTGGCCGCCCGGGCCGAGAACATCGGCGTGGGCTGGGTCTCGATCCTCGAGCCGGACACCGTTTCGGCGATCCTGCAGACGCCCGAAAGCTGGTCGCTGACCGGCTATCTCTGCCTCGGTCATGCCGAGATGCAGGATGACACGCCGCTGCTGCACAGCACCGGCTGGCAGCGGAACACCCGGACCGACTGGCAAGTGGTCTGAGGGCCGTCCCATGCGGCCCGGAGCGGGCCGCAAAAGCCTGCGGCCCGCCTTTGTATGATGTCTCGTCCGACCGTGCCGTGCCGCGCCAGCTGGTCACGGCCGATCACCGGTCAGAGCACGAGACCTCGGTTCACTCCGAAGCTTCCGCGGCGGGTGCTTCGTCCGTGCCGGCTTCCGGTTCCATGGCCTCTTCCGTGCCCATGTTCATGGACGCGAAGGCGACAATGACCAGAACCGCAACGACCGCGACAATGATCCAGGTATTACGGGACATGTGTTGCCCTTCCAGTTGGTGGGTATGCACTCCCACGCTACGGCTCAAAGTCCGATCGCGATATGACGGGACGCAGAGGGGCGCTTGGGGCGGCGGAACGTCGCCTCTGGAGCGGCGGATTGTTGCCTTGGACGGCCTCCGGTTTCCCGCCGCCACCGCGTCACGGTCCCCACTGCCGCTGGACATCGTCGTTGAGCGGGGGGCCGTTCACCATGGCCCGGCTGCCCCGATTTTGGCCAAGACGCCATTCGCGAGATACGGGATCAGTCGGCCATCGACTTCGGTACGATCTGTCTTGACAGGCTCGCCCCGGATGCTGCGTCTTTGAACCTGCAACCGATGGGGAGTATTGGATGTCCCGTCTCAATCGCCGCGATTTGATCGCCTCCCTGGGGGTTGGGGCATCGTTGCTGGCAAGCCGCGCCAATGCCCTCTGCGATGTCTGGCGGGACGAGATCGCCGGCGTGCCGACCAAGTCGTACCAGTGCACGGTCTCCGAAGGGCAGGTTCTGACAACCACCTTCATGCGGCTCAGCGACGTGATGTTCGACAGCGCAGGCGGCGCGCCCCTCGATGGCCCGGCGGGCGAGTATCAGAGCCTCGTGCGGGGGCATCGCCTCATCGAGACGCCCGCGCTGGAAACCTTCTCCCGTCTTTTCGAGACGCATTCCTTCGCCTTCGAGCCGTCGAATCTCGAGGTGGAATTCGACATGCGAGGGCAGGGGCTCTCCGGCCGCGAGGATCTCTCGGGCGCGGGCACGGAGGGCCGCCGCTGGCGCACCCTGGGCGTCTGGGACGAAACGCTGGGCCTCTTCATGCCGGCCTTTCCGCTGCCGGCTGTGCTGCGCAGAGCGATCGAGAACAGAAGCGGTGTCGCCGGTCCGCGATTCCTGCGCCATGCCACGGCCGAGGACTTCCGGGATCTGGATGCCAAGAGGCAGGAATACGTCCGGCTCTGGGGCGCCAACGTCGAGGACCGCGCCGATCTGCTGTCCTTCGGCAATCTCGACATGCTGGCCGACATCGAGGCGGGCAGCGTGGAGGGTTTCCTCCCGTTGCTGTTCCACGCGGGCTTCGGTCAGGACGGTTGCAGCGGGGCGGCACGGGGCGGCGCGCTCTACGTTCCGCCGGCGCTCTACGTGGACGTCGCCGTCTGCAGGAACGACGGGGCGGAGCCGGCCGAGATCGAGGACATGTTCGGCGCGGCCGAGACCACGACACGCCTGCGCCCCTATGATCCCGCCACGCCCCCGCGTGAAGAGCGGTTCGGCTGGCGCCCGGTCACGCTCGCGCCCGGGGAAAGCCTGCTGGCCGTGCAGCGCCTCATCTTCGGCGCGCGGCCGACCACGCTCGACGAAGAGACCATTCCCGCCACGCGGGCCGTTTACGGACCCACGCATCTGCCGAAGGGTGTCATCGTGAAGGGTCAGCCGGTCGCGTTCGACGGACGCTCGCACAATGCCGTCATCCTGGCGTCCTATGCCAACTGCTGCTCCTGTCCCTATCTCGAAAGCTGGTGCCCGCGGGCCGAGGAGTGGATCGATCACGGCAAGGTCCTGGCGGAATGCGATGCGCCGGAAAGGGCCGGAAGCGAGACGCGCCACTTCCGCGATGCGCGCTGCCGTTTCCGCATCTCCGAGCGCGAGCACGAGGACACCACGCTCACCGCCGCCCGCCTGGACGTCACGCTCGATGACGGGACGACGCGGGTGTTCGAGCTTCTCGACGCGCCCCGGCGGCTGACCATCGGCGAGAGCTGCGAGCTTGCCGTCGAGCTGCCGCCGGGCATCGCGCGCCGTGCCAGGTCGTCGGCACTCACCCTCTGGGGGCATTACGAGAAGTTCACGCAGGCGCGCTTCGAGGCGCGGTCCCTTGCGCTGACGACCTGAGGCGCGATGCCCCGTATCTTCATTTCCCACGCCAGTGCCGACGATGCGACGATCGACAGGCTGTCCGACTGGCTGTGCGAAATGGGGCTCGAGGATCATTTCGTCGATCATTGCCACATCGCCGCCGGCGAGTCGTGGGATGCCGTCCTGCGGCGCGAGGCCGCCCGGGCGGAGATGCTGATCCTCTACGTCAGTCCCGACTGGCTCGCGTCGGATGAATGCTTCGCCGAATATCGCGCCTCGTTCTACGGGGACAAGACCGTGCTGCCGCTCCTGGTGGACGGCCTGCGCGCGCAGGATCTGGCGGGCCGGGCGCGCGAGCGGTTCGACACGCTGTGTTCCTCGGTTCAGGGCATTCCCGTCGGCGCGATGCCACCCGACGGGTTCACCGCCGAGCAGATCGAGGCGGCGGTCTCGCGCGTGACACGGGCGGCACGGGTTGCCCGCCGGCAGAGGTATCTTGCGCGCGGCGGGCTGGTGGCTGCGGTCCTCGTGGCAACGCTGGTCACGCTCGGGGTCACCAATGCGGCCTACGTCGGCGATCTCATCGCCAAGTGGCAGGTCGACCGGAGTTTCGCCCCGGCATCCGGCACCGACGAGGTCTTTCTCGACTGCAAGCATTCCGACCTTTGCCCGGAGATGATCGCGCTTCCGGCCGCGCAATACGAGATCGGCTACGCCTCCGATTTCGACCCCAACGCCTGGGAGTCGCCGGTGCAGCCCGTCGAAATCCCGGCCTTCGCGGTGTCGAAATTCGAAGTCACGAAATCCCAGTGGCGCGCCTGCTATCTATCCAGCAAGCGCGAGACGGGCGAAACGCCCCGCTGCAAGGAACTCGTCTATTCGGAGGCGACACGGGACGAGCCCGTGGAGTCGGTCTCGTGGAATGACGCGCAGGCCTACGTGGCCTGGCTCAATACGCGCCTGACGGGGGCGACCGGCGGGCCGTATCGCCTCCTTTCGGAGGCCGAATGGGAATACGCCGCCCGCGGCGGAACAGTCCCGCGCGAGACGTATTCCTGGGGCAACGGCCGACAGGGCATCTGCGATCACGCGAACATGCTCAACCACGATATGCCGGTCGAGCTCGATGTGCGCCGCCCCGGGTTCGATTGCTCGGGCGCGACCATCGACAACCACGTCCGGCTCGCTCCGGTCGGAAGCTACAAGCCCAACGCCTTCGGCCTCTACGACACCGCCGGCAATGTCTCGGAATGGGTCGCCGACTGCTGGCACGACAGCCACGCGGGCCGTCCGGCCGGGATCGGTTCCGGCCCCTGGCTCACCGACGCGCCGAAGGACTGCGATCGCGTTCTGAAGGGCGGCTCGTGGATCGGTCACATCGACCTCCTGCGTCCCTCGGCCCGCGTGCCGCTGTCGCCGGAGACATTGGGCTTCAATATCGGGTTCCGGGTGGGGCGCGCCTTGCCGGAGTGACCCGTGCGGCATGAGATCCGGGTAGGACAGTGGCCTTGCGCAATGCTCGCAATTGATGCAATTCGCGGCAGGAGACACGCAAAGCGGGAGGCAGACCTCCCCGTGTGCAATTCAAATGAGTGTGTCTGACATTTCGCAATGCAGACATGCCCCCTTATAAATATGGTAATTATCGAAGTGTAGATCGTTATTGATTGCGAGCTTGCCTTCCACGCTGCGATGCCAGCATTTGACTGATGAAGCGAGGTGAGAGAAAAAAGATGAACAAGATCGACGTGAACAGCCTTTCAAAGAACGAGCTCCTGGCGCTGCAAAAGGATATCGACAAGGCCATCAAGGACCGGGAAGAGCGTGAAAAGATCGAGGCGCTCGCTGCCGCCGAGGCCAAGGCGCGGGAAATGGGCTACACCCTGTCGGAGCTTCTGGCCGCCCGGGGTGAGGGCAAGAAGAAGTCCGTGAACCCGCCCAAGTACCGCCACCCGGAAAATCCCGAGAAGACCTGGACGGGCCGTGGTCGCCAGCCGGACTGGATCAAGGAAGCCCTCGGCTCCGGCAAGTCGCTGGACGACTTCCTCATCGCGGAGTGAAGGGCAGACGCCGCGCTGACCCCCTGTTCGCGGGCGCGCGGCGTCATCGTCGCTCGAATTCACGCCGGAAGGTCTGCGCGTTCCAGGGCGGAGCTCATCCGCACGAAATCGCCCAGGTGCATGGCACGCCGCGATGTCGACGCATTCCAAGCGCCTCGGCTCGGCGGGCCGGACGACCGCCAGCCTCCACGGCCCGCGTGGGTCGTGGAGGTTCGCCGCGTCGCCCGCCTCTCTCCGCCAGGCGCGGAGGGCACGTTTATCCGGTTTCCCCGTTCAACCACGCCAGGGCGGCAGTCTGCGTATCGAAACGCCGCACGTCATCGACCTTCTGGCGCTCTCCGTCGAGCTCGGTGTACTCCTCGCCACGGTAGCGGGTTTCGGTCTTGCCGTTGGGCGTTTCGCAGGTCTTCTGCCAGACTTCCCGTGCGCCCTGGCGTTCAAGAAGTGTCCAATCTGCGCTGGTCATGGCTGGCCTCCTTTCTGCGAGGTTTGTAAGACAAAACCATCACGGGGGCGCCACAGTTCCTGCCCCGCAGGGCAGGTCACAGGTCCGGGAGCCGCTCACCGTCCGGCGAAGCGGCCCTCGGGCATGTATTTCCGGATTCCGTGCAGGAAGATGTCGATCTCCAGCGCGAGGCCCACCTCGAACTCGTTGAGCTCCGCCCCGCTCCAGCGGTGCTGCTCGAGCCGGGCCAGGAAATCGCGACGCGCCTGGTCGTGCTGCGCGTCCAGCGGCAGCGTATCGGCAGCGCGCAGCAGGTCGATGCGCTTGTGCACCTCGCGCATGCCCGAAAAGGCCTCCATCATGGGCCGCGTCAGCCGCGGATCCGTCTGCCAGGACCGTCCGCCAAAGACGTCCTGCACGACCCGGTTGCCGGCGCCCAGGCAGTCATAGGCGACGCAGCCCGGAAAGCCTTCCTCGGCCAGCCTGTCGTGGATCGAGCAGCTGTGCCCCGAAAGGTTCCGGCACGGCTCGCCCGGGTTCTTGTCGAAGGCGAAATCCTTGCCCTTGTCGAAGGCCAGCGCGATGCAGCACAGCGCTGCACATTTCGAGCAATCGGTCTTGAGAGGGTCGGTCTGGGACATTCTGGCTATCGGCTTTCAATGGTCCGCCCCGGGGCAGGGTCTCGCGCCGCCCTATCCCGCGGAACGCCCCCGGAATGCAAGGTCCGGCGGATACCCTGCGACGTCGCGCCAGACAAGGATACCTCAAAGGGGCAGGCAATCGGCACGGGCGAGGCGCCGGGCCCAAGACGCATCTTCGATGCCGCGCCCTTCGCAGCCGCGGCCTGCTCGGAATGTCAGGCGATCAGCTTGAGTGTCTGCAATGCGGCGCGCAGAAGGACCTGCTGGCTTCCGAGGTCCGCCAATTTCTCGATGCATTTCCGGTCGCGCTCGCTCCAGATGCGCGGGGTGGTGTCGATGGCGCAGACCGCCCCGATCATGTCATCGGCCGGCCCCTTCAAGGGCGCGCCAAGGTAGGCGCTCACGCCCATTTCGTGCCGGGCGGGATGATCGCGGAACTCGGGATCGCGGCTCAGGTCCGGGATGACCAGTGGCCCACTGCGCAGCCGGACCTCGTTGCACAGCGACAGCGACAGGGGAGTCGAGCAGACCTCCGGATGCTCGCGGCACAGCCCGCGGCTGGCCTTGAAGACCTGTCGCTCGTTCTTGTCATCGATCACGGAGACAAGCGCGATCGGGGCGAGCACGGTCTGATGTACGAGGTCGACGATGTTGTCGAAGACCGCGTCGGGGCCCCGGTCGAACAGACCGAGATCGTTCAGGGTGAACCGTTTCACATCGGTCTCCTCCACACCAGGACACTCCCCATAGGTAAAGGAGATTGTGCGATGCAGGTTTTTGTCAAATCACGAATAGCCGTCAGCCGAAATGGTCACAATCATTCCAGAATGGCTGCAACTGGTGGTCACATTCCGATGCCCCGAGAATGAATTCAAGTCAATTGCACAATTTATGAATGCCCCCGCCCCGATGCCGTCTTTGGGCTCCGGGACAGGCAGCGGGACCGCGCGCGCCGGGATGGCCAGCGGGCCCGGGCCAGGAACGGCGGCCGTCTATCCCGCTTGTCCTGAACGGATTTTCGGCGAAGCGGGACGTCGTTTCACGCGATTCCGGATTCCTGACCAAAACTGTTTGTCTTTATCGGAAGGCCGTGAAACAACGCCGCTCGTGTCCATTCAGGGAGTATGACCATGCACGTTTCGCGATCGGCCCTTCTTGTTGCCTTGGGAGCCGCACTGCCTGCAGCCGCGCAGGACGCCGGCACGCTCGACCTCGGCACGCTGGTCCTCGAAGCCGAGAGCGACGCCACGCTCGATCAGAACGGCTACGTCGCTCTCTCCGGCCGGCAGGCGACCAAGCTCGACACGCCGATCCGCGACATTCCGCAGGCGATCAGCACCGTCACGCAGGACCAGGTCGAGGACCAGGTCCCGCGCACGCTGCTGGAAACGCTGGCCTACACCGCCGGCTCGAGCGTCGGGAACTTCGCCTTCGACACGCGCTACGACGCGATCTACCTGCGCGGCTTCCCGGCCTATTACACCGGGCTGTTCCGCGACGGTCTGCGGCAGGTGAACGGCCCCTCGGCCTGGTACCGGAACGAGCCCTATACCTTCGAGGGGGCCTCGGTCCTGAAGGGGCCGGCCTCGTCGCTCTACGGCGTGAGCGGGCCGGGCGGCATCGTCAACATCGTCTCGAAGCGTCCCAAGGACGAGCCCTTCCGCGAGCTGAAGTTCACCACCGGCACCGACGACCGCGCCGAGCTGGCTTTCGACTTTACCGGCCCGCTCGACGAGGCCGGGCGCCTGACATACCGGCTCACCGGGCTGGTGCGCGACGCCGACACGCCGCTCGACGGCTACTCCGACGACAAGACCCTGATCGCCCCGGCGCTCACCTACGAGCTGACCGACCGCACGAGCATCACTTTCCTCGGCGAATACTCCGAGTCCACGGTCGGCGGCACCGCCTCCTACTACAACCCGTCCTACGGCGAGGCCTCCGAGATCTACAACGGCGATCCGGACTACAACGATTTCGACCAGACACAGTACCGCATCGGCTACGAGATCGAGCACGAACTCACCGATGCCGTCACCCTGCGCCAGAACCTGCGCTACTCCGAGGTGGACGCCGACCTCGAGTACAGCGGCTACTACGACAGCGGCGCCTCGCTCGCGCGGTACTGGGGCCACTACCTCGAGGACATCGAGGTCTTCACCGTCGACACGCTGGCCGAGGCCGAGTTCACCACCGGCGCCATCGATCACACGCTGGTCGGCGGCGTCGACTACTCATGGTCCGACTACGATGCCTACTCGACGACGGGCTACGTCTCGGCCGAGGCGACCGACGCGGTCGACGTGCCCTATTCCGGCGGGCAGGAGACCGAGCAGGTCGGCATCTACCTGCACGACCAGATGACGACCGGGCCCTGGACCGTCTTCCTCAGCGGACGCTACGACTGGGTGGACATGACCTCGCGCGACGCGGCCCGCGACGGGACCGACACCTCGGACGAAGCCTTCTCGGGCCGCATCGGCGCCTCCTACCAGGTCTCGACCGACCTCAGCGTCTTCGGCAACGTCTCGACCTCCTTCTCGCCGAACGTGGGCGTGGTCTACGACGACGTGACCTCCGACGACAGCCGCCCGGCCGAGCCGACGCGCGCGCTTCAGAAGGAGATCGGCATCAAGTACCAGCTGCCCGGCAGCGAGAGCCTGATCACCGCCTCGCTCTTCGACATCGCGCAGGAGGACGGCGTCGTCTTCGACACCTCGACGGGCGTGAACAAGCAGCGCCAGCTCGACCTGCGCTCGCGCGGGTTCGAACTCGAGGGCAACGTGAACTTCGGCAACGGGCTGAGCGCGATGGGCTCCTATACCTACGTCGACATGGAGATCGAGAAGGGCGCGGCCGACACCGATGGCAACACGCTTTCGGCAACGCCCTACCACACGGCCTCGGTCTGGGGCTTCTACGAGCCGCAGGCCGGCGCGCTCGAGGGCTTCGGCTTCGGCGCGGGCCTGCGCTACATCGGCGAAAGCTGGGGGGACGACACCAACACCTTCAAGAACGACGCCTACCTCTTCACCGACCTCGCCATGTCCTACGACTTCGGCGAAGTGGGCTACGACGGGCTCGAGCTTCAGGTGAACGCCAAGAACGTCTTCGACGAGACCGGCCAGACCTGCAGCGCGGGCAACTGCTACCGCTACGAGGGCCGCACCGCGACCGCCAGCATCCGCTACCGCTTCTGATGCCGGACCTGCGGCAGACCCTGGGCACCGTCGGCACGATCGGCGGTGTCTACGTCGCGCAGAGCGTGATCGGCGGCGTCACCTGGACCGGTCTTCCCGGCGTGCTGCGTGCGCAGGGGCTGCCGCTCGACCGGATCGGGCTCATCTCGCTGCTGGTGCTGCCCTGGGCATTGAAGTTCCTCTGGGCCCCGGCGGTCGAGCGCTACCGCCTGCCGGCGCGGGGGCGCGATCGCTCGGGACGCATCGTGGCGCTCGGGGCGCTGGCGGTCATCGCGGTCCTGCTCGTGACCGGCCTGATCGGCCCGGCGCCGGTGCTGCCGGTGCTGGCGCTGCTCATGGTGGCGGCCTTCGCCACGGCGACCGTCGACATCGCCTGCGACGGCTTTGCCGTCGCGGCGCTCGCGGGCACGCGCTACGGCTGGGGCAACGCCGCGCAGGTGGGTGGAGCCTATCTCGGCTCGGCCATCGGCGGGGGCGTCTTCCTCATCGTGGTCGACCGCGCGGGCTGGCTCTCGGGCACCTCGGCCATGGCCGCCGTCATCGCGGCGCTCTGCCTGCCGTTCCTGCTGCTCGCGTGGCGCGGACGGCCCGCCGAACGCAGCCACCAACCCAGCCTCCGCGCCGCGCTCGCGCGGCCCGAGGTGCGCCGCGGCCTCGGCATCGCGGCGCTCTACGTCATCTCGCAGAAGACGGCGATGGGCCTTTTCGGGCCGTTCTTCATCGACGCGGGCTACGACCTTGCGCAGCTCGGCCTGCTGAGCGGCGCGGGCAGCCTCACGCTGGGGCTTGCCGGCGCGCTTGGCGGCGGTGGCTTCGTGCGCCGCTTCGGCAGCCGCCGCGTTCTGGTCGGCGCGGTGATCGCGCAGGCCGCGATCCTCGGGCTCGTGGCGCTCTCGGCCGGCCCGGGCCTCCTGCCGGTCGCCGGCATCGCGCCCCTCGCCATGGTCACCAGCACCGCCGTCATGGCCTTCGGCTTCGTGGCGCTCTACGGCCAGTTCATGGCCTGGTCCGATCCGCGCCAGGGCGGCGTGGACTTCACGCTCTTCCAGTGCATGGACGCCGCCCTCAGCATGCTCGCCGGCGTCGCGGCGGGCGTCGTGGCCGAACACTTCGGCTACGGCACGGTCTTCACCATCGCCTGCATGCTCGCGCTCGCGACGATCCCCGCGATCCTCGGCGCGACACGGGCCTCCGACAGGACGCACTCCCATGCCTGATCCCGATCTCGTCGCCGAAAGCCTGCTGCCCGACGTGCCCTTCGCGCGCCTGCGCGAACTGGTCCTCGGTCTCGCGCAGGAGCAGGAGCTGCCCGTCGAACGCAACGATCCCGGCGCGCTCGTCGTCGGCACCGCCTACGGGCGGCTCGGCTTCGAGCAGCGCCCCGAGGGCGCCGCGGCCCGCATCACCGCGCCGCGCGCCGACCACCTGCAGGCGCTCAAGGACAGCATCGTCGGCCAGGTCTCGGCCGCATGGCCCGAGGCCGCGCAGGCGCTGCGCTGGTCCGACGGCGCCGGGGCAGGGCGCCTGCCGCCCAACGTCCGCCTCATGGCGCTGGAGAGCATCGAGGCCCTCGACTGCGGCTTCCTGCGCATCGCCCTCGCGGGCGATGTCTCGCGCTTTTCCGACGATGCGATCCATTTCCGCCTCGGCCTGCCGCCGCGCGGCCTCGCGTGCCCGGAATGGCCGCGGCTCGGCGACAACGGCGCGACCGTCTGGCCCAAGGGCGACGCCGCGCTGCAACTCCCGGTTTACACGGCCCGCCACGTCGATCCCGCGCGCGGGCGGCTCGTCTTCGACCTCTTCCTGCACGATGGCGGACGCGCCGGGGACTGGCTGCGCGCCGCCGCGCCGGGCACCGAGATGGCCGTCATCGGCCCCGGCGGAGGCGGCTGCCGCGTCGAGGGCGAGATCCGCGCCTTCGCCGACGAAACCGCCTTCCCGGCGATCGCGCGCCTGCTCGAGCGCAACCCGGACCTCACCGGCGAGATCACGCTTCAGGCCGGCAGCGCGACCACGCGCGCCTATCCGCTTCCCGACCACCCGGGCCTGCGCCTGCACCGGCCCGAGGGCTTGACGCCCGAGATCATGGCGGAGCGGGCCATCGCCGCGATGGAGGCGGCCCCCGAGGCCTACCTCTGGTTCGCCGGAGAGCGTGACGCGGCCCAGCACCTGCGCCGGGCCTACCGGCAGGCCGGCCGCCCCCCGCGCCGGTCCTACATCTCGGCCTACTGGACCAAGGCCGCCTAGCCACACCGGGCGGCTTCCGTGCCCCGCCATGCGCGCCGGCCATTCCTTTCGCCCGCGCCACGGCCTAGACAGGACGCCGAGGCAAGACACAGGTGAAACCATGCGCGGAACGATCTTCAAGGTGCTGGCGGCGGGCCTTCTGACCGGCGTGCTCACGGCCTGCTCGGCATCGGGCGGCTGGAACGGCCGGCACGAGGTATATGGCGTCGAGGAGGGCGACATGCTCAAACTTCGCGGCGGCCCCGGAACCGGCTTCGACATCTACACCGGGCTGCCCAACGGGACCGTCGTGCAGGTGCACGAGTGCACGCCGACCGGCGGCACCAGCTGGTGCGAGGTCTCGCTCGAGCGGGCGAGAGGCCTCCGGGGCTGGGTCTCGGAGGCCTACCTGCGGGAGCTCTGACCGGAGGCGCCGCGACGCGTTTGCATCGGCGCCCGGGGCGACGAAACGGCCGCCCCCGGGCGACTTGCCGCCGAACCTGGCTGAACGGTGGCGAAACCTGCGCGAAATGGCTTGTTTCGAGGCGCACGAATCGACCTATTCTTCTGTCTGCGCGGAGCTCCGTGGACAGAGGGCAGGCCGTTGGGTATCGACATTGACAGTTACCATCTGGCTGCGACGCAGTACGCTTTCCTGCTGCGCCTCGTCGATGCCCTCCGACCCATCGCCGATCCGGTCGAGATCCAGGCCGAGGCCTGCCGGATGCTCGCCGACTGGCTCGAGGTCGACCGTGCCTATTACGTCGAGATCGACGAGGACATGGGCCTCGCCCGGGTCGAGCGCGATTACGTCCGCGGGGACATCGGATCGCTTGCCGGACAGTATGACCTCGCGGACTTCGGCTGGTCGGTCGAGATCCTGCGCCGGGGCGAATGTCACATCGTCCCGGACGTGCGCAGCTCGCCCCTCGTTCCCGACGAGGACCGCGCGGCTTCGGTCGCCATCGGCATCATCGCCAGCCTCGCCGTGCCGCTGTCGAAAGGCGGCCGGCTGGTGGGTGCGCTCAGCGTCACGCTCGACCGCCCACGCGCCTGGAGCCGCGAAGAGGTCGGCCTGATCTGCGAAGTCGCCGAGCGGATCTGGTCGGCGATCAAGGAGGCGCGCGCCGAGGCGAACCTGCGCCTGAGCGAGACCCGCAACCGCGCTTTTGTCGAGGCGATGGACGACGCGGTCTGCATCTTCGAGCGCCTGCCGCTTCGCCCGGACGCGCTGCGCGACTACCGGTGCGTGACGATGAACCGGGCCATGCAGGAGATGTTCGGCATTCCCGACCTCAGCGGCCAGTCGATCCGCGACAGTTTCCCGGACGAGGTCGAGGACTGGTACGACGACTATGACCGCGTCCTCGAAACCGGGGAGTCGGTCCGCACCGAGCGTGAGTCCAAGCCCCAGGGCATGCTGCTCGAGATGTTCGTGGCACGCATCGAGGACGGCTCGCAGCAGCGCCTGCTGGCCATCATCCGCGACGTGACCCGACGCAAGCGCGCCGAAGAGGCGCTCCGCCAGAGCGAGCAGCGCTTCCGCGCACTGGTCGCCGCGACCTCCTACGCGATCTACAGCATGAGCCCCGACTGGCGCGAGATGCGCCAGCTCGACGGCCGCGGCTTCATCAGGGACACGCATGCGCCCACGACCGACTGGCTCGAAGCCTACATCGACCCCGAGGATCAGCCCGAGGTCCTTGCCGCCATCCGGGCCGCCATCGAGACGAAAGGCGTCTTCCAGCTCGAACACCGGGTCAAGCTTCCGGACGGCACGCTCGGCTGGACCGTTTCGCGGGCGATCCCGCTGATGGACGAGCGTGGCGAGATCGTCGAGTGGTTCGGCGCGGCCAGCGACGTGACCGAACGCCGGCAGGCCGAGGAAGAGGTGCGGCAGACCGAGCTGCGGCTCCGGGTCGCCCAGGAAGCCGCCGGCGTCGGCACCTTCGACTGGCTGGTGGAGACCGGCGAAGGCCGCTGGAGCCCCGAGCTGGTCACCATGTTCGGCCTGCAGGAGGGCGTCATCGGCGGCCGCTACGAGGACTGGATCTCGCTGATCCACCCCGAGGACCTTCCCGTCGCCACGCGCTGCATCGACGCCGCGCTCGAGCACGGCGTCCTCGAAGGCGAGTGGCGCATCCTGCGCCCCGACGGCGAGGTCGTTTGGGTGCTGGTCCGCGGCACCGTCGAGCAGGACCGGCAGAACCGACCCCGGCGCCTGACGGGCGCGCAGCTCGACATCACCGAGCGCGTCCTCACCGAGCAGCGCATGAGAGAGCTGATCGCCGTGGTCAACCAGCAGATCATCGAGCTGCGGCGGCAGCAGGGCGGGGGAAACTGATGATGCCCCTGAGACTGCGCCAGGCCTTCCGCCCGCGTTCCGCTGCCGCGTCCCGGCGGTCCGCACCGGGCCTCCGGCGACCCTCCAGGTCGGAAAGGGGCGCTCATGCCCCGGATTGACGCGAAGCCCAGCGGCGCGAGGTGCCATCTGGACACGAGCGATCATTTCGCCGGATTGCGGCCCGAGACACTCGGCGCATTGACCGGGATGTGCCGCCGCCAGACCTTTCAGAATGGCCAGACCGTGCTCCGCGGAGGCGAAGCCGCGGGCTTCGTCGGCAGCGTGCGGCACGGTTTCCTGCGGATGCAGAAGACCTCGCAGGCGGGCAACCGCCACACCGTCGGGCTGCTCGCCTCGGGCGACATCTTCGGCGACACCCTCGGACACCTCTCCGATTTCGACATCGAGGCCGCCACCGAGGCCGAGGTCTGCATGTTCCCGCAAGAGCCCTTCGCGGCGCTTCTCGACAGCGCGCCGGACCTCGAGACGATGATCTACCGCAAGAAGCTCGCCGACCTCGAACACGCGCGCGACTGGCTGCTGATCCTGTCGCACCAGCGCATCCGCAGCCGCCTCGCCGGGTTCCTGCTCACGGTCTGCACGCGCTACGGCCGGATCGACAACCTGTTGCAGGCGGTGAACGGCCACATCGAGATGCGTATCCCGATCAACCGGCTGGACCTCGCCTGCATGCTCGGCACCCGGCCGGAGTCGCTCTCGCGGGCCTTCCGCAGCCTTGCCGAGGCCGGCGGGATCCGCCTGCTGAAGCCCGACCTGCTGCGCATCCTCGATGTCGCCATGCTCCTCGAGGACGCGGGCGATATCGGTCCTGCCGTGGCGAGGGATATCGAGGGAATGCTGCAGGACCTCGCGCAGCGCCGCCCGGCGCCCGACCGGCCGAAGTAGGTCTCTGCCGGGGGCAGGGTGCGAACGCAGCCGTACATCTGGGGAAGTGGCGTACAGGCCCGGAACGGGATGGGCCATGCTGCGTCCGCCAGCCGCTTCTGAACATGCCGGGGCGGTGAATCAATCCGTGTGGCGTGCCGGTGTCGGGGTGTTGCAGAAGAGCACCGGTTCTCGCGCGGACGACGGCAAATTTCTGCTCGGCGCGCGGTTTGGCAGGTGATCCGGAAGGGAGGGAGTGCGGCGACCCTCAGGGAGGAGGAGAGAGGGCCGCCGCTGATTTCCGGGGTTCAGGGAGGAGGAGAGAACCCTTGGAAACTGTCAGGCGTCTTTGCAGCGCCGTTGAGAAACAACTAGCGAATGCTGCCCTGCAGCACAATGGTCAGCTATGCAGACCTGTTCTGTGCCATGTGCATGACACAGCGGCATTTCGCTCGGCTTCGCGGGATACGCAGATCGGATGACGCCGGGACGAACCGGCGAGCTGCAAGGCATGCGTTAACGATTTGCTAAGCAAGGTCCGTCAATCATCCAGCCTGACCGCCGGGCCGACGAGGCACGGTGCAGCAGGGACCTCGCTCGACGGGGTGTTTCGGCACGCCTGCCGCGTTGGGGAGGACGCCGGGACGCGTGACCCGGACGTGCCCGGAACGGGATCGTCCATGGCCAGGAACGGGTCCGGACAGGTGCAGGCCTGGAAAGGATCAGGCGGACGCGTCTTGGGGCTGGCGCGCCGGATTTGATGGCCGGACCCTCGCTGACGGGCGCGTGCTCGGCGGTCAGCGCCCGGCCTTTGTGTTGCTTCCGATGACGCCCCGGCTCAACCAGAACCGGGACAGCGTCACGGGGCAACGTGCCGATCATGGGCGCCGGACATTTCATCCCGCGATTGCACCGTTCCGCCAGGTTTGAATTCCGGAATGCTCCGGGCCAGAATTGCCGAGACGCCGTCACGTTGAAATTGAGCAATTCGATGTTCACGCTACCAGTGATTGCAGAGCTTCCGCCCGAATGAAGCGGCATTGGTTATTGGGCCGTGATCCCGTGCAGCGCGTATCGGCACCGGACCTTCCCGTGCAGCGTGCCAGGCCTGCGTTTCCGTGCGGGGATGCCCGGACTTTGCCGCGGTCCGGAGGGTCTTTTGCGCAGACACCGGTGGCCGGACTCGCTCTCGACAGGTGACCGTGCGGCCGAGTGTCGCAAAGGCTGCATTCTAGACGAATGAAAATTGAATGATTCGCAATCGGTTAAGGCCAAGAGCCTTGCCGGCTTGACCAATGGCGACCGGGCGACGTGATTGGTTCCCCTGCCGGAACAGACGCCGCCTCATTTGCGACACATCCGATGGTTGCAACCCGCCCGAACAAGCCGGTCGCAATTTGTCTCGCATCCGGCAACAGTGATCCCGAATTGAACGAAGTGAGTAACGCCGGATCCACGTTTTCAAGGCGCATTGCGCGCTTCCGACCGTTGCTAACGGAAACAATTCGCCACAACACCTATGCGCGAGTGAGCCTTGAACCAGCCCGGATCGCGGCGCCGAAATGCGCCTGCTGCCGAAAAGATGCCATTTTCTCCTTTGTGCATGACCTCGCTATCCTTATTAATTTCCGCAAGCCCGACTGGGGGGTGAAGACTGCAGGCCACGGGGGCGGCCGCTGAACTGTCATGCATCCGCGAGGGTGCGACGGGATGCGCCAGGGGACGAACCCCGCCGCTGCAGACGTCGATCTCCGGCCCGCGACATGCGCGGCACGAGGGGGACGGCGCGGACCCGTCGCAACCTTTCAGGCCTGGCACGGAATTTTGGATCGCGCGGTGCCCGGGTGCGCCGTGGCCGCCGCGGCGGTTGGGGCATGCCCCCGTTTATGAATTGAAAAGGGTCGAACGATGGCTGATCTGCTGCTGAACTGGGGCCTGCTGGGCGCCTACGGTTACAACCTCGCGCCCACGCCCTCCGATGGCGTGACGGCAACGGTCGATACCGGCGGCATCGCTGTCGACATCACCTTCACCGCGCAGGACGACGGCGCCGAGGCCTTCACGGTCAACTATGACGGCTACGTTCCCGGCTCCTCGGGCTTCAACCCGACCTCGCACCTCAAGCTCTTCGGCGACGGCGGGCCCGGCGGCACGGTCGCGGGCACCTCGACCACGGTGATGGACTTCCGAGCCACCGACGAAAGCTACGCCGACGAGGTCGAGAACGTCTCGTTCCTGCTCAACGACGTCGACGCCGGCACCGGCGGCGACCTGGGCGACCTGGCGGAATACGCCTCGGGCGGCAGCGCGGGCACCAGCTTCGAGGACAACGTCACGATCCTCGCCTACGACGCCGAGGGCAATCCCGTCGACGTCACGCTGACCGCGCTCGGCACCACCTCGGACGTCTCCGGAGCCACCGCCGTGGGCACCGAGATCACCGACTTCGACGAACAGAACGGCACGCTGCAGGTCTCCATCGCGGGGCCCGTGTCGCGCGTCGAGGTGGTCTACGAGAACGGCGGCAACACCACCCAGGCCGTGCTGGTGTCGGACGTGATGTTCTCGACCACCAACGGCGACAACCTGCCTCCGCTGGCCGAGGACGACGACGCCACCACCCCCGAGGACACCGCCGTCATCATCGACGTGCTCGAGAACGACAGCGACCCCGAGGGCGGCGAGCTGACCGTCACCGAGGCCACCGCGACCAACGGAACCGTCGCGATTAACGACGACGGCACGCTGACCTTCACGCCGGACGACGACTACAACGGCCCGGCCGAGATCACCTACACGATCCAGGACCCCGAAGGGAACGAGGCCACCGGCCAGGTCGACGTGACGGTCGAGCCGGTCAACGACGCGCCCGTCGCCAACGACGACGCCGAGGAGACCACCGAGGACACGCCCGTCACCTTCGATCCCACCGAGAACGACACCGACGTGGACGGCGACGACCTGACCGTCACCGATGTCTCCGATCCCGAGAACGGCGAGGTCGTCATCAACGACGACGGCACCGTGACCTACACCCCGGACGAGGGTTTCACCGGCGAGGACACGATCACCTACACCGTCGACGACGGCAACGGCGGCACCGACGAGGGGACGATCGTCGTCACCGTGGGCGAGGACACCACCCCCGCTGGCGACCCGCGCATCGACGCCGACATCTTCCCGGTCTCCGAGGACATGCAGGACCTCGATCCCTTCAACGGCCTCGACCAGGACCCGGACCCGGATGACGACCGCGACAGCGTCGTGGGGCTCGAGACCGCCGACCTGATCGAGACCGGCGACGATGCCGACACCATCATCGGCGACGACGGCGACGACACGATCCGCCCGGGCATCGACAACGACTCGGTCGTGGGCGGCGGCGGCAACGACTACGTCTTCGACGTGCAGGGCGCCGACACCGTCTACGGCGGCGCGGGCGACGACACGCTCATCGTCGGCACCGACACCTTCTCGGACTACGCGGGCGACGACCCGAACCTGCCGATCCTCGGCTTCGAGAGCGACCCGAACCAGGAGGACGGCCGCGACTACGTCGAGGGCAACGGCGGCAACGACAGCATCGAGACCGGCGACGACCGCGACACCATCGACGGCGGGCAGGGCGACGACTACCTCGACGGCGGCATCGACGACGACGAGATCACCGGCAACGTCGGCAACGACACCCTGATCGGCGCCCACGGCTCCGACACGCTCGATGGCGGGCAGGGCGACGACTACATCGACGGCTCGAACCCCGCCGAGCTCGAGATCACCGACGACACCGACCCGGTGCCCGAGAACGACCGCGACTACATGATGGGCGGGCTCGGCAACGACACCATCATCGGCGGCGATGACGACGACACGCTGCTGGGCGGCTCGGGCAACGACTACCTCGACGGCGGCATCGACGAGGACAGCATCCTCGGCGGCAACGGCGACGACACGATCGTCGGCGGCCAGGGCGCCGACACCATCGACGGCGGCGACGGGCGCGACGTTATCATCGGCGCCGACGGCGGCGACGTGGTCGATGGCGGCGACGGCCCGCAGGGAGAAGACGAGGAGGGCAACCCCTACGACTACGACACGCTCGACCTCACCGGCTCCGCGCCCGAGGGCGGCTCGCTCAACGTGGTCTACACCTCCGATGACCGCGAGGACGGCTACGTCGAGTTCTACGGCGCCGACCGCACCGAGGACAGCGACCCGCTCTCGACCATGACCTTCGAGGAGATCGAGAACGTCGTGCCCTGCTTCACGCCCGGCACCCTGATCGCCACCCCGCAGGGCGAGCGCCTGGTCGAGGACCTCAAGGTCGGCGACCGCGTCATCACCCGCGACAACGGCATCCAGGAAATCCAGTGGGTCGGCCGCAAGGAACTGACCGGCTTCGAGCTGGCCCGCCAGCCCCACATGAAGCCGATCCTGATTCAGAAGGGCGCGCTGGGGAACAACCTGCCCGAGCACGACCTGCTGGTCTCGCCCAACCACCGCGTCCTCGTCGCCAACGACAAGACGGCGCTCTACTTCGAGGAGCGCGAGGTCCTCGCGGCGGCCAAGCACCTCACGGGGCTCGAGGGCGTGGACGAGGTCGGCACCCTGGGCGTCACCTACATCCACTTCATGTTCGAGCAGCACGAGGTGGTCCTGTCGAACGGCGCCTGGACCGAGAGCTTCCAGCCCGGCGACTACACCCTCAAGGGCATCGGCGATGCGCAGCGCAAGGAGATCTTCGCGCTCTTCCCCGAGCTCGAGCAGGCCGAGGGCCTCAAGGCCTACGGCGCCGCGCGCCGCTCGCTCAAGAAGCACGAGGCGCGCCTGCTGACCAGCTGATCGCGGCGGTCCCCGGAACGGCATATGCAGCGCGTTCCGGTCCGATCGACCCGGCGCCGGAACGACCACGGGAACGGGGCGGAGCGATCCGCCCCGTTTTCCTTTGAAACCATGACGCAGCAGGCCGGAAGCTCTCTGGCGCCCGGCGCAGGGCTTGGATAGGGTCGCGCGCATGACCCTTCCCGCGATCACCTACTCCGAAGACCAGGCCGAGGCCTGGGACCGCGTCGCCGAGATGCTGCGCGCCGCCGGCATCGACCTCGAGGAGGGCACCTGCGCTCCGGCAAAGGACGGCCGCGGGCAGGTCATGGCGCTGATGGGCAAGGCGGGATCGGGCAAGACGCTTCTGCTGGCCGAGCTCTGCAAGTCGCTCGAAGCGGCCGGGGTCGAGCTGGTCTCGGGCGACTACGAAAGCCGCCGGCGGCGGGAAAAGCGCACCGTCGCGGTGCTGGCGCCCACCAACAAGGCCGCGAGCGTGCTGCGCATGCGCGGCGTGCCGGCGACGACGATCCACCGCATCATCTATACCCCGGTCTACGACCCGGAATACGAACGCATCGCCGAATGGCTCATGGGCAACGACGAGAAGCCCGATATCGAGGGCCTGACCGAGGACGCGCTCGACCGCGCCTTCACAGCGTACCAGGGGCACAAGTCGGTGCCCGCGGCGCTCGCGGCGGCGGGGCTGCGGGGCAGCGACTTCATCACCGGCTGGAAACGCCGCGAGGAGCCGCTCGACATCGGCTTCGTCGACGAGGCCTCGATGCTCGACGAACGCCAGTTCGATGACCTCAAGGAGATTTTCCCCAACCTCGTGCTCTTCGGCGACCCGGCCCAGCTCGCGCCGGTGAACCAGTCCGGCAAGATGGTCTTCGACGGCCTCGACGACGGCGCGAAGATGGAGCTGCACCGCATCCACCGCCAGGACGCCGACAACCCCATCCTCGACCTCGCCCACGCCCTCGCGGACCCGCAGCTCGAGTTCCACGACTTCGAGCGCATGGTCGAGGAAAAGGCCCAGCAGGACGACCGCGTCGTCTGGGGCCAGCGGGTCGAGGTCGACCTCATGGCGCGCTCGCCGGTGCTGGTCTGGCGCAACGCCACGCGCATCCGCCTGATCCAGGCCTTCCGCGCCGTCCACGAGGCGCCCGAGACCGAGCTTCTGCCGGGCGAGCCGCTGATCTGCGACGGTCTGGAACTGCCCATGAAGCACCGCAAGAAGCGGCTCGACCTCGAGGCGCGGGGGCTCATCAAGGGGGCGCAGGTGGTCTACCTCGGGCCCGGGCGCAAGTCGGGGTTCTCAAAGCTGCACGTCATGGGCGCGCTCGAACCGCAGGTCTCGGCAGCCTCCATCGTGAAGATCGAGAAGCCCGACGAGGAAGAGCCCTTCATTCCCTTCGCCGCGCGCATGGGGGCGACCTTCCTGCACGGGGCGGCGGTCACCATCCACAAGGCGCAGGGCTCGCAATGGAGCGACGTGCAGGTCTTCGCGCCCGATCTCTTCGCCGCCGCGCGCATGGGCCGGGTCGAGGCCGGGCAGCCGCTCTGGAAGCGGCTGGCCTACGTCGCGATCACCCGCGCGCAGGAACGGCTGCACTGGGTGGTGCGCAACCGCCTCGCGCGGCCGACCGGGCCGCTGCGCGTGGACGACCTCGGCGGCACGCCCGCGCCGCTCGCGCTGGAAACGCAGGAGAACGCGCCGACATGACGACAGGAGCCACGCAGTGATGGACGAGCGATTCCGGGAAGATCCATCCCCCTTCGGCGCGCATCTGGGTTTCAGGATGGCCGACTGGCGCGAGGATTTCGCGCGTTTCGAGATGGAGATCGCACCGCATCACGGCAACCGCTACGGCGTGCCGCACGGCGGCGCCTACGCCACGCTGCTCGACGCCGCCATGGGGCACGCCGGCTGCTGGACCGGCGATCCGGAGGTGAAACAGGTGGCCTTCACGCTATCGCTGAACGTGCAGTACCTCTCGCTGCCGACCGGCAAGCGGCTCATTGTCGAGGCCCGGCGCACGGGCGGCGGACGCGCCACCTATTTCGCCGATGGCGAGGTCCGCGACGAGACCGGCGCGCTGATCGCCAAGGGCTCGGGCGTCTTCCGCTATCGCCGGCAGGCGGGATAGCCCGGTCCGGGGCGGGGCTCCGCCCCCTTCGCCTGCGGCGAATTCCCCCGGCGTATTTCCGGAAAGATGATGGGGCCGGGGGCGGCGCCTCAGGCGGTGACGGCCTCGCGGATGGCGCGCATGTTCGTGCCATAGGCCTCGGGGGTCTCCACCGATCCACCCTTGAAGACCGCCGAGCCCGCGACGAGCACGTCGGCGCCCGCCTCGCGCACCAGCGGCGCTGTTGTCGGGTCGACGCCGCCGTCGATCTCGATGTGCACGGGGCGGTCGCCGATCATGGCGCGCAGGGCGCGGACCTTGTCGACGCAGGAGTGAATGAAGCTCTGCCCGCCGAAGCCGGGGTTCACCGTCATCACGCAGACGAGGTCGCAGAGGTCGAGCAGCGGCTCGGCCGCGCTGGCGGGCGTGCCGGGGTTGAGCGCGAGGCCCGCCTTCATGCCGCTGGCGCGGATCGCCTGCAGCGTGCGGTGCGGGTGCGGCCCGGCCTCGACATGGGCGGTGAGGATGTCCGCGCCGGCCTGGGCATAGGCCTCGATGTAGGGATCGACCGGCGCGATCATCAGGTGCACGTCCATCACGGTGGTCACGTGGCGGCGGAAGGCCTTCACCGCCGGCGGGCCGAAGGTGAGGTTCGGGACGAAGTGGCCGTCCATGACGTCGACGTGCACCCAGTCGGCGCCCTGGTCCTCGATGGCGCGGATCTCGCGGCCGAAGTCGGCGAAATCGGCAGAGAGGATCGAGGGGGCGATTTTCAGGGATCGGTCGAAGGTCATGGCGGGGCTCCGTGCATCCGGGGTGGTTTGCGTATTTGGGGAAAGATGAAGGGGCGGGGCGGTCACTCGGCGGCCTGGTGCAGCCGCTTGTCCACGTCGAGGCCGCCGCGGAAGACGCGGGAGGCGCGCAGGTCGGCCTCGGTGATGGTCGAGAGGGCCTCGGCGTCGAGCGGGCNTACTAGGAGAACCGCGCAGTTGCTGGAGTGCCGCCCATGACCTTCGACCGATCCCTGAAAATCGCCCCCTCGATCCTCTCTGCCGATTTCGCCGACTTCGGCCGCGAGATCCGCGCCATCGAGGACCAGGGCGCCGACTGGGTGCACGTCCATCACGGTGGTCACGTGGCGGCGGAAGGCCTTCACCGCCGGCGGGCCGAAGGTGAGGTTCGGGACGAAGTGGCCGTCCATGACGTCGACGTGCACCCAGTCGGCGCCCTGGTCCTCGATGGCGCGGATCTCGCGGCCGAAGTCGGCGAAATCGGCAGAGAGGATCGAGGGGGCGATTTTCAGGGATCGGTCGAAGGTCATGGGCGGCACTCCAGCAACTGCGCGGTTCTCCTAGTATCCCGCGTCGCGGTCCACAAGGTGCAGAAACGGCTTACCCGCCTCGCCGCGCCGGATGTTCTCGGCGATCACCCGCGAGGCCGAGGGCGGACGCGTCTCCGAGGCGATGTGCGGCGTCACGGTCACGCAGGGGTGGGCCCAGTAGGGATGGCCCTTCGGCAGCGGCTCCTGCCGGAAGACGTCGAGCGTGGCATGCGCCACCTCGCCCGCGTCGAGCGCCGCGAGCAGCGCGTCGTCGTCGATCAGCGCCCCGCGCCCGGGGTTGATGACGAAGGCGCCGCGCGGCATCCGCTCGATCGCGCGGGTGTCGAGCGTGTCGGCGGTGTCGGGCGTGTCGGGCAGCAGCAGAACGAGGATCTGCGCGTGCTCCAGCGCGTGGCGGAACCCGTCCTCGCCGTGCAGGCAGGTGACGCCGCTCACGTCCTTGGGGGTGCGGCTCCAGCCGGTCACCGGGAAGCCGATCCCCGTCAGCGCATGCGCGCAGGCCTGTCCCAGCGTGCCGAGGCCGAGGATCGTGACCGGGCGGTCGCGCGCCAGCGGCGGCATCACCGGGTCCCACTCGTGCTCTGGGTTCACGATTTGCGCGTCCATCCCGAGATGGTGGCGCATCACGTGGCCGGTGACGTATTCCACCATCCCCTGCGTCAGCCCCTCGGCATCGACCATCCGCGCCAGCGGCGCCTTGAGCGTCTCGTTCCCGACGACGCCCTCGACGCCCGCCCAGAGATTCAGCACCGCCTTGAGCCGCGTGTAGGGGGTGAAGTCCTGCACGTGGGACTCGGGCGCGTAGACGATGTAGTCGACCTCTTCGGGTGGAAAGGACAGGCCGAGACGGTAGTCGAGGCCGGTCTCGCGCAGGGCGGCATGGAGCGGCGCCTCGTAGTCGGCCCAGCGGGCCTCGGGCGCGGCGAACAGGATGGTGACGGTCATGAAGCCTCTAGCGTGGTTTGTGGATGTGCGCGCTCTGCACCAGCCCGAAGGCGATCATCAGAACGAGCATGGCGGACCCACCATAGCTGACCAGCGGGAGAGGGACACCCACGACCGGCGCAAGCCCCATGACCATCGACATGTTGACCGCGAAAAAGAGGAAAAACGTCAATCCGATGCCCAAGGTGAGCAGCGACGAGAAGCGGTCGCGGTTCTGCAGCGCCGAGATCACGCAGAAGACCAGCACCAGCACGTAGAGCGCGAGCAGCGACACCCCGCCCACGAAGCCGAATTCCTCGGCCAGCGTGTTGAAGATGAAGTCGGTGTGCTTCTCCGGCAGGAAGTTCAGCCGCGACTGCGTGCCCTGCATGAAGCCGCGCCCGGTCCAGCCGCCCGAGCCCATGGCGATCTTGGCCTGCGTGATGTGGTAGCCCGCGCCCAGCGGATCGGTCGAGGGGTCGAGGAAGGTGTCGATGCGCCGGAACTGGTAGTCCTTCAGCAGCTGCCAGTCGGTGCCGCGCGACAGGAAGACGGAATAGACGCCGCCGGCCCCCGCCGCCGCGACCACCGCGAAATAGAGCCAGTGCACGCCCGCGAGGAACATCATCAGCGCGCCCGCGGCCACCAGCAGGATCGCGGTGCCGAGGTCGGGCTGGATCAGCACCAGCCCGGTCGGCGCGAGGATCAGCACGATGGGCGCCAGAACCCAGATCGGGTTCGACACGCGCCGCATGGGCAGCCAGTCGTAGTAGGCCGCCAGCACCATCACCAGCGCGATCTTCATCACCTCGGAGGGCTGCAGCCGCATGAAGCCGATGTCGATCCAGCGCTGCGCGCCCATGCCGACCGAGCCCACGAACTCGACCGCGACCAGCAGCAGCAGCGCCGCGAGGTAGATCAGCGCCGAGAGGTTCCGCCACAGCCAGATCGGCACCATGGCGACCACGAACATGACCGCGAGCCCCAGCGCGAAACGCTTCATCTGCGGCTCCGCCCAGGGGTCGAGCGCACCGCCGGCGACCGAGTAGAGCATCAGGAAGCCCACGCAGGCCACCGCGGTCAGCAGCACGATCAGCGGCCAGTTGAGGTAGAGCACCTTGCGCCAGCCCGCGGGCGTCGTCTTGACGGTATACTCGAGGTAGCTCATGCGCGGCTCCGCGCATCGGACTGGCGCTCGCGGCGTTCGCGTTCCAGCCGCTCCTGCTGCGACTCGATGCGTGAGCGGGCCGCGCTCGGGTAGGCCTCGAGCGGCGGGGTGCCGCCGTAGAGCGCCTGCAGCGTCACGTCGCGGTTGATCGGCGCCGCCGCAGAGGACCCGCCGCCGCCGTGCTCGACCACGACCGAGACCGCGATGCGCGGGTTGTCGTAGGGCGCGAAGTTCACGAAGAGCGCGTGGTCGCGCTCTTCCCAGGGCACGTCCTCGTTGCGCACGACGCGGTTGCGCACCTGGCTGGTGCCCGACTTGCCGGCCATGCGGAATTCCTCGGTCACGATGCGCGAGCGGTAGCCGGTGCCGCGCCGGTCGTTGCAGACCTCGAACATGGCGCGGCGGACCTGCCGCAGGTGGTTCTCGTTGATGCCGAGGCTCTCGGCCTGCGGCGCCGGCGTCTCGACCCCGTCCACGGTCTTGACCAGCCGCGGCGTGATCGCCCGCCCGGTGGCGATGCGCGCCGTCATGATCGCCTGCTGCAGCGGCGAGGTCAGCACGAAGCCCTGGCCGATGGAGGCGTTGACCGAGTCCCCGATCAGCCACTCGGCGCCGCGCTCGCGCCGCTTCCAGTCCTTGTCGGGCATCAGCCCGGCGGTCACCGCGGACATCGGCACGTCCGGCGTCTGGCCCAGGCCCATCCGGCGGCCCATGGCGGCGATGTTCTCGATGCCCACCTTCAGCGCCAGCTCGTAGTAGTAGACGTCGCAGCTCTCGCGCAGGCTCTGCGCGAGGTCGACCCAGCCGTGCCCGCCGCGCTTCCAGCAGTGGAAGCGGCGCGTGCCCACCTTGAGGTAGCCGGGGCAGTAATGCGTGTCGCCGGGCGTCATCAGCCCGGCCTCGAGCGCGGCCAGCGCCGTCACCATCTTGAAGGTCGAGCCCGGCGGATAGGCGTCCTGCACCGTCTTCGAGGCCAGCGGCCGGTGGTTGTTGTCGCGCAGCACGCCGTAGTCGGCGACCGAGATCCCGCGCACGAACTTGTTCGGATCGTAGGAGGGCGACGAGGCGATGGCGAGGATGTCGCCCTTCTCCACGTCCATCACCACGACCGAGGCGCTTTCCTGTCCGAGGCGGGCCTTGCAGTATTCCTGCAGCGCGCTGTCGAGCGTCAGCTGCACGTCGGCGCCGGGCTCGCCCTCGCGGCGGTCGAGCTCGCGCATGACGCGGCCCACCGCGTTGACCTCGACGCGCTTGGCGCCGGCCTTTCCGCGCAGCTGCTCCTCGTACTTGCGTTCGACGCCGACCTTGCCGATCTGGAAGCGCGGGATGCGCAGCACCGGCTCGGGGTCCTCGTAGCGCGCGAGGTCGTTTTCCGAGACCGGCCCGACGTAGCCCACCACGTGCGCAAAGGTCTCGTGCTGCGGGTAGAAGCGCGACAGGCCCACCTCGGGCGTGACGCCGGGCAGGGCAGGGGCGTTGACAGCGACGCGGCTGATCGCCTCCCAGCTCACCCGGTCGGCCACGGTGATCGGCAGGAAGGGCGCGCTGCGGTTCATCTCGGCCAGCGCGCGGTTCAGTTCGTCCTCGTCCAGCTCGACCAGCGACGACAGGCGCGCGATGACCTGCTCGACGTCGCCCGCGTCCTCGCGGACCACGGTGATGCGGTAGGTCGGCTCGTTCTCGGCGATGACCCGGCCCTCGCGGTCGAAGATCCGCCCGCGCGCCGGCGGCAGCAGACGGATGTTGACGCGGTTCTCCTCGGCCAGCAGGCGGAATTCGTCCGCCTGGTCGACCTGCATGTGCCGCATCCGAAGCCCCAGCACCCCGGCAAAGCCCAGCTGGGCCGCACCCAGGATCAGGCCGCGGCGGGTGATCCGGCGCGTGCTCTCGGCGGTATCGCGTGGATTGCGCTTCATCCCGGCCTCCCCGACACGGCATAGTCGCCCGGCGCCAGGCGGCGGACGCCCAGCAGGTATTGCGAAACCGCTACCACGGCGGGATAGGCGGCAATGGTCATGGCATAGCGCATGGTCTCGAGCAAAAGCGGTCCCGTCGGCACGATCAAGAGGGCAAGCACCAGGCGGTACGCAAAAGTGATCGCCAGCAGCAGGCCCGCGACGGTCAGCCACTCCATGAAGAAGGTGGTCTCGCGGTCGCGACGGTCGCGCGATTTCAGCAGCTGAGTCGCGATCAGCACCAGCCCCGCCCACAGCCCCGGCGGCCGCTGGAACAGGATGTCGGCCAGCATCATGACGCCCGCCACCAGCAGCGCGGGCACGTAGTCGGGCCGCCGCAGCGCCCAGGCAAAGCAGAGCGCGGTCAGGATGTCGGGCCCGGCCAGCCGCGAGGGCATCAGGTCGAGCGGCAGCAGGCGGTAGAACATGATCGCCAGCGCCAGCGCAACGAAAGCCGCGCGCATGGCCCATGTCCGGGTGGCGCGGGTCTCAGCCATCGGGCTGCTCCGGCGCGGCGGCCGCGGCATCCTCCTCGGGCGGCGGGCCGGCGTCCGGCGGCGTCTCGGGCAGGATCAGAGAGGCCGGCGACGAGACCTGCCGCGCGCCGTGGTCGCGCAACACCCGCAGGAACTCGAGCCGCTCGTAGTCGGCGGCCAGCCGCACCCGCAGCCGTCCGCCGGGGTCCTGTGCCACCTGTCCGATCAACAGCCCCGGCGGAAAGACCTCGCCGTCGCCGCTGGTGACGATGCGGTCGCCCGGGCGCACCTGTTCGGAATCCTCGAGGAAGTCGATCGGCGGCGCGGCCGAGTTGTCGCCGGTCACCAGCGCGCGCTGCCCCGAGGGCTGGATCACCGCCGGAATACGGCTCGTGGCGTCGGTCAGCAGGATCACCCGGCTGGTGTTGGGCCCCACGCCCGAGATCCGGCCCACGAGGCCGATGCCGTCCATCGTGGCCCATCCGTCGACGATGCCGTCGCGCGAGCCCACGTTGATCAGCACGGACTGCCGGAAGGGCGAGCCGCTGTCGGCCAGCACGACGCCGGTGATGTAGGTCAGCCGCGGGTCCAGCCGCACGTTGTTGAGATCGCGCAGCCGCGCGTTCTCCTGCTCGAGCTGCAGCGCGGCCTCCTTCCAGGCGGTCATCTGGCGCAACTCGCGGCGCAGCTCCTGGTTTTGCTCGTGGATGCGCTGGTAGGACTGGAAATCGCGCAGGATGCGCACCGTGCCCGTGACCGGCGCCATGGCCCAGTCGAAGCCGGGGATCACCCGGTCGATCACCTGCGCGCGGAACCGCTCGACCCGCGGGCTGTCGATCCGCCACAGGATGAAGATGCCGAACAGGCAGATCACCAGCACCCCGAGAAGCAGTCGCTTCAGCGGGCCGGTGTAGTCGTCGCTGCTGGTGCCGTTCTTAGCCATTCGTCTGCCCCGAAGACCGGGCCGTCACGCCCGCGCCGCGGGCGCAGGGATCAGCCGCGCGCCGCCCGCGGGCCGGCCCCGTCAACTATCATAGTCGATCGCGTGGCGCAGTTGTTTTTCGTACTCCAGCGCCTTTCCGGTGCCGAGCGCCACGCAGTTCAGCGACTCGTCCGCGATCGACACCGCCAGCCCCGTCTGCTCGCGCAGCGCGAGGTCGAGATCGCCCAGCAGCGCACCGCCTCCGGTCAGCATCACGCCCCGGTCCACGATGTCGGCCGCAAGGTCCGGCGGCGTCGCCTCGAGCGCGGTCATCACCGCCTCGCAGATCGCCTGCACCGGCTCCGAGAGCGCCTCGGCCACCTGCGCCTGGCTGATCTCGGTCTCCTTCGGCACGCCGTTCAGCAGGTCGCGGCCGCGGATCTGCATCGAGCTGCCGCGCCCGTCGTCGGGCATCCGCGCGGTGCCGATGGCGGTCTTGATCCGCTCGGCGGTGGAATCGCCCACGAGGATGTTCTGCTGGCGGCGCAGGTAGTTGACGATGGCCTCGTCCATGCGGTCGCCGCCCACGCGCACCGAGCGGGCATAGACGATGTCGCCCAGCGACAGCACCGCCACCTCGGTGGTGCCCCCGCCAATGTCGACGACCATGTTCCCCGTCGGGTCGGTGATCGGCATGCCCGCGCCGATGGCCGCCGCGATGGGCTCGGCGATCAGGCCCGCGCGCCGCGCGCCGGCGCTCAGCACCGACTGGCGGATGGCGCGCTTTTCAACCGGGGTGGCGCCATGCGGCACGCAGACGATGATCTTGGGCTTCGAGAAGGTCGAGCGCTTGTGCACCTTGCGGATGAAGTGCTTGATCATCTCCTCGGCGACGTCGAAGTCGGCGATCACACCCTCGCGCATCGGCCGGATCGCCTCGATCGAGCCGGGTGTCCGGCCCAGCATCAGCTTGGCATCCTCGCCCACGGCCAGCACCCGCTTCACGCCGTCCTTGACGTGGTAGGCCACCACCGAAGGTTCCGACAGGATGACCCCGCGCCCCTTGACGTAGACCAGCGTGTTCGCGGTCCCGAGGTCTATGGCCATGTCCGCCGAAAAGGCGCCCATGAGTCTGTCCAGTCCAAACATTCCGTGTCCTGCCCCAACGCAAAAGAGTAGAAGTCCGCGACTCTGTCCCCGAGGCGCAGACAGCGGTCCTTATAGGCCCGCGTGTTCTGCGGCGAAAGGGGCAGGCCCGCGCAAATCAGCGTGAAACCGCCGCAACCCCGCAGTGTCCGCCAAAGGTGCCCGGCGACACCGCATGTCGCTTTCCCGTCATGACAGGTCGGGCCAACTCTGCGGGCTTTCTGCGGCTGCGATATGCAGATGGAAACGCTCGGGAGTCGCAGCAGATGAAGACAGACGTGAAAGCCCTGGTCGTCGGCGGTGGCGCCGTCGGCACCTCCATCGCCTACCACCTCGCCAGGGCCGGTTGGTCCGATGTCGTGCTGCTCGAGCGCGACGAGCTGACCAGCGGCTCGACATGGCACGCGGCGGGGCTGCTGCCCTACTTCAACATGTCCTACGCGACGACCCACATCCACGACTATTCCATCAAGTATTACAAGACGCTGGAGGAAGAGACGGGCCTCGACGCGGGCTTCTTCGTGGTGGGCAACCTGCGCATGGCCCAGAGCGACGCGCGGATGGACGAATACCGTCTCTACGCCACCACCGCCGAGACCTGCGGCGTGCCCTTCGAGTGGCTCAGCCCGGCCCAGATCAAGGAGCGCTGGCCGCTGCTCGAGACCGGCGATCTCAAGGGCGCGATCTACCATCCGACCGACGGCTACATCAATCCGGCCGACGTCACCATGGCGATGGCCAAGGGCGCCCGCCAGCGCGGCGTGACGATCGAGCGCAAGTGGCAGGTCGACGGCTACCACTGGGCCGGCGATCACTGGCAGGTCACCGTCACCAAGATGACCGAGCGCGGCGGCAATCTCGTCCCCACGGACGAGACAGTGACGATCCGCGCCGAGCATGTCGTCACCGCGACCGGCAACCACGCGCAGCGCACCGCGAAGATGCTGGGCCTCAAGAGCCCCGCCATCCCGGTCGAGCACCAGTACATCGTGACCGAGCCCGACCCGGCGCTCGTCGAATGGCGCAAGTCGAACCCGCAGCACCCGGTCCTGCGCGACGCCGACGCCAAGTGGTACGTCCGCGAGGAGCGCGGCGGCTGGATCCTCGGGCCCTACGAGCTGAACGCGCCCGCCTGCTTCGAATACGGCGTGCCCGACAGCTTCCGCGCCGACCTCTTCCCGCTCGATCTCGAGCGGATCGAGGAGGAATACATGTCGATGATCCACCGCATTCCCTCGTCGGAGACGGTGGGCCTCAAGGACGACTACAACGGCCCCATCTGCTACACGCCCGACGGCAACCCGCTGATCGGCCCGGCGCCCGGGCTGCGCAACATGTGGCTCGCCGAGGGCTTTTCCTTCGGCATCACCGCCGCCGGCGGCGCGGGCTACTACCTCGCGCAGATGATGGTCGAGGGCGAGGCCGAGATCGACATGGCCTCGCTCGACCCCAAGCGTTTCGGCGAAGACTGGATGACGACCGAGTATGCCGCCCGCAAGAACGAGGAGGCCTACGAGCACGTCTACATCCTGCACCACCCCGACGAGGAGCGCCCGGCCTGCCGCCCGCTGCGCACCACGCCCTGCTACGACCGCCAGAAGGCGCTCGGCGCGCAGTTCGGCTGCGTGAACGGCTGGGAGCGTCCGAACTACTACGGGCCGGTGGATGCGCCCGACAGCTTCGACCACGACGCCCGCAGCTTCCGCCGCGGCGGCTGGTGGCAATACGCCGTCGACGAGGCAAAGGCCATCCGCGAGGGCGTGGGCATCATCGACGCCAGCGCCTTCGCCAAGCACGCGGTGAAGGGGCCGGGCGCGACCGCCTTCCTCGACTGGTTCACCTGCAACAAGCTGCCCAAGGTCGGCCGCATCGGCCTGACCTACGCGCTGAGCGCCAAGGGGACCACGCGCACCGAGTACACCATCGTCCGGCTCGCCGAGAACGACTACTACCTCGTCAGCGCCGGCGGCTGGCAGGCCTACGACCGCGACTACCTCGAGAAGGCGGCCGAGGACTTCGGTTTCGACCAGGGCTATTTCTCGGTCCACGACGTGACCACCCAGTGGGGCGTCTTCGCGCTCGCGGGGCCGAAATCGCGCGAGCTGCTGACCGAGCTCGTCAGGGACGCGGACCCCGCCACGGTGCTCTCGAACAAGCGCTTCCCCTGGCTCTCGGTGCGCGACATCGAACTGTACATGTGTCCCGTACGAGCGGTACGTGTCGCCTACACGGGCGAGCTGGGCTGGGAGCTGCATCACCCGATCGAGATGTCGGCCTATCTCTGGGACAAGCTGATGGAGGCGGGCGCGAAACACGGGCTGAAACCCGTCGGCGCGCGGGCTCAGAACTGGCTCCGGCAGGAGAAAAGCTACCGCGCCTTCGGTCACGAGCTTGGCCGCGACGGCACGCCGCTCGAGGCCGATCTTCCGCGATTTGTCGATCTTTCCAAGGACTTCCACGGCAAAGCTGAACTGGAAGCCACGGGCATCCGCTCCAAGTGCTGCACGGTCCTGATCGACGGCCCGGACGACGCCGACCCCTGGGGCCGCGAGGCGCTCTACCACGGCGACACCCGCGTCGGCCGGCTGACCTCCGGCGGCTACTCCGTGGCCTTCGGAAAATCCATCGGCATGGGCTATGTCACCCCCGAGCTTGCCGTGCCCGGCACCCGGCTGAAGGTCCGCATCATGGGCGATCTCTGGGACGCCGAGGTTGTGAAGGACAGCCCGTATGATGCTGAAAACGCTCGCATTCGCGTCGACGGCTGAATGACCTCACCGCCCCCGGCAGAGGCGCCGGGGGCGGGGTTCCACGTCCGGCCGATGGCGCTCGCGCCGGCCGATGTGGTTGCGTCCGGTGACCGCAGGCATATCTCACTGTCAGACGAGTCAGAAGGAGCGAGGACATGGGACTGAACGTTTACCTGTCGGGCGAGATTCACACGGACTGGCGCGAGCAGATTATCGAGGGAGCCCAAGGGCTTGACCTGACCTTTACCGCGCCGGTGACTGACCACGCGGCCAGCGACGACTGCGGCGTCGCGATACTGGGCGCCGAGCCCGACAAGTTCTGGCACGACCGCAAGGGCGCGCTGATGAACGCCATCCGAACCCGCAAGGGGATCGAGGATGCCGACGTCGTCGTCGTGCGCTTCGGCGACAAGTACAAGCAGTGGAACGCCGCCTTCGACGCGGGCTACGCCGCGGCGCTCGGCAAGTCGCTGGTGATCCTGCAGCCCGAGGCGCACGACCACGCCCTGAAAGAGGTCGATGCCGCGGCCCTGGCGGTCGCCCGCACGCCCGAGCAGGTGGTGGGGCTCCTGCGCTACGTCCTGACCGGCGCGCTGCCGGACTGAACCCGTCCGGCGCGAAAAACTGTTGCCGCACAAGGCGATCTGCCTTGAGATGACTGCGCCGTCCATCGCGGGCGGCGCAGTTCTTTCTTGGAGATCCGGACAAATGGTTCAGGAATTTCGCGACTTCATCGCCAAGGGCAACGTCATGGACATGGCGGTGGGCATCATCGTCGGCGCGGCCTTCACCGCCATCGTCACCTCGCTGGTGGGTGACATCATCAACCCGATCATCGCGCTCTTCACCGGCGGGATCGACTTCTCGGGCTGGTTCTACGCCCTCGACGGCAACGACTACGCCTCGCTGGACGCCGCCAAGGAGGCCGGCGCCCCGGTCTTCGCCATCGGCCGGTTCGTCATGGCGGTGGTCAACTTCCTGATCATCGCCTTCGTGGTCTTCATGCTGGTCAAGATGGTGAACCGCGTAAAGGCCATGGCCGAAAAGCCCGACGAGGTCGCCCCCGAGGTCAAGACCGGCCCTTCGCAACTCGACATCCTGATCGAGATCCGCGATGCGCTGAAGGCGCGCGACTGACGGGTCGCCGTCCCGCCGCGCGCCCTTTGAATGCCCTGCGCGCCTATTCCGCCGCGCAGGGCGCCTGGTTTCTGTCGCGCCAGGCCTGCCAGGCCTCGGGCGTGTCGAGGTCGGTCACGGCCCGGGAACCGGGCAGGGCGACGTGACGCAGCCGGTGCGCATTGGCGTCCAGCACCCGGCGTGCGCCCTGGTCTCCGCTGAGGTTCAGCAGCGCCGGAAAGCAGTCGGCCGGGAACAGAACCGGGTGGCCCGGCGTGCCGTCCGCGGCCGTGGCCTGCTGCAGCGTCGGCCGCGGCACGGCGCGGAAACCGGCGATAACCGCCGCCAAGTCCGGCGCCGTCAGTTCCGGCATGTCGGCCGGCAACACCAGCACGGCATCTATCCCGCGCGGCAGCATGGCCACGCCGCGACGCAGGGCACTCGACATGCCCAGGTGCGCGTCAGGCACTTCGACCACCTGGACGGGCAGGCCCTGGATGGCCCGCACGCGTGGATGGTCGTGTGCGGGCAGGGCGACGGCCACGTGGTCCGCCACCTGCAAGGCTTCCTCGGCCTGGCGACGGAGCAGCGCGCGTCCCTCGACCTCTTCCAGAAGCTTGTCGGTTCCCCGCATCCGGGCGCTCGCTCCGGCGGCGGGAATCAGAATTGCGATTCCTCCCATGGCCGCGCTTATACAGGATTGCCGCCGGCGTTGGGGCATTTTTCGCCAAAAGGTTGCGCAGACCCATGCACGGCCGAACGAATCTTCCCCGTGCGTGCGTCTTCGGGGGCGCTGACACGACGCGACCCTTCGCTGCGCCTCGGCTTCCGCAACGTCGGGCACCCCGAGGCGGAACCGGCCGCCAAAAGGTTCGCGCAGGCCGTTGACGCCGCTCGCTTGTTGCATAATCTCGGAGAATTGGCAGGACACGGGAAGCAGAACCCATGGCACTGGCGCCAAAGCCCG
Organism: Salipiger mucosus DSM 16094; assembly: GCF_000442255.1. GTDB lineage: Bacteria > Pseudomonadota > Alphaproteobacteria > Rhodobacterales > Rhodobacteraceae > Salipiger > Salipiger mucosus. The sequence continues at coordinate 177,986 of NZ_KE557280.1, forward strand.
AGGACGAGGCAGACAGACTGGCCGAGCTCGAGAGTTTCGGAGCGCTCGACAGCGCGCCCGAACCCTCGCTCGACGAGATCGTGCGCCTGCTGGCCTCCATGCTCGACGTACCGGTCGCGCTGATCAGCCTGGTCGGTTCCGACCGCCAGTGGTTCAAGGCGCGCCACGGCTTCACGCCCACGGAAACGCCGCTCGACCAGTCGATCTGTTCGCACGCGCTGCTCGACGGCAACTTCCTCGAGATCCCGGACACCGCGCAGGATCCGCGCACGGCCGACAACCCGCTCTGCTGCGGCATCCGGGCCGAGATGCGCTTTTACGCCGGTGCGCCGCTGATCACGCGCGCGGGCCATGTCATCGGCACCGTCTGCGTCCTGGACGAGCGGCCGCGACGGCTGACCGACCAGCAGCGCCAGCTGCTCGAAGTCATGGCGCGGCAGGTGATGCAGCAGCTGGACCTGCACCGCGCGCTGGCGCTCAAGGAAGAGCTGCGGTCCGAGATCGACCACCGGGTCAAGAACTCGCTGCAGACGGTGGCCTCGACCATCCGCCTCTACCGCGCCCGCACCAAGAGCCCCGAGACGCTGGACGCGCTCGATGCGGTGGGCCGCCGGGTCGACGCGATCTCGCAACTGCACGCCGAGCTCAACATGGCCTCGAAGATGCATCACGTGCGGCTCGACGCCTATCTCGCGCGGGTGGCCACGCTGCTGCAGCGGCAGGCCCCGGTGGGCATGTCGCTGATCGTCGACGTGCCGGCGCTTGAGGTGGAATCCCGGGTCGCCGCGGCCCTTGGCGTGATCGCCAGCGAGTTTGCCGCCAATGCCACGAAATACGGCTACCCGGACGGCGCCGAGGGCGCGCAGCTGCGCTTTACCGCTTCGCGCGGCCCGGATGGCGCCCTGAGCTTTCGCTGCGGCGACAACGGCACCGGCCAGCCGGGCACGATCGACCCGCTCTCCTCGACCGCCCTGGGCAGCCGCCTGATGGAGGCGGCGGCGCAGCAGGTCGGCGGCACGATCACCCAGGGGCGCGATGTCGCGGGCTTCGTGCTGACGGTCGACCTGCCGGGTCCCGGCGGTCTCAGCTCGCCAGACGTGGCACGGAAGGACGCACACGCAACCGGGTGATCCGGTTGTTCTCGCGTTCCATGACTTCGAAGCGGAAGCCGTGGAAGCTGAACTTCTGGCCCTTGGTCGGGATCATCTGCGCCTCGTGAATGACGAGGCCCGCGATGGTGTTCGCCTCGTCGTCGGGCAGCGACCAGTCCGTCGCGCGGTTGAGATCGCGGATGGTCATGGCGCCGTCGAGCCAGAACCAGCCATCCTCGCCGGCCTTGACCTGGTGCTCGGCGTCGGGGTCGTGCTCGTCGGTGATCTCGCCCACGATCTCTTCCAGGATGTCCTCGAGCGTGATGAGACCCTCGAGCGAGCCGTACTCGTCCACCACCAGCGCGAAGTGCGTGTGCAGGCGCAGGAAATTGCGCATCTGGTCGGCCAGCGTCGTGGTGTCCGGCACGAAGTAGGGCTTCATCATCACCTCGGTAATGCGGAACTCGTCCAGCGCCTCGATCCCGCGGTCGCCCGAGGCCTCCATGAACTGGTACATCGCGCGCAGCAGGTCCTTGGCGTGCAGCACGCCGATGATGTTCTCCTGCTCGTCGCGGAAGACGGGCAGGCGGGTGTAGCTGCTGTCGAGGCACTGCTGGAGGATGTCGCGCGGCTCGGCGGCGATGTCGATCATCTCGATGCCCGAGCGGTGGAGCATGATCTCCTCGACGGTGCGCTCGGCAAGGTCCAGGGCGCCCAGGATACGGTCACGATCCTCCTTCTCGACGACGCCTTCGGAGTGGCCGAGCTGCAGCGCGCCCGCGATCTCCTCGCGTACGGCGAGGATCTGGCTGTCCGGATCGGTCTGCACGCCGAAGAGCCGCAGGACCACCCGCACGAAGGCGCGGATCGCGGCAACCACGGGTGCAAAGACCAGCACCACCACCGAGATCGGCGTCGCCACCTTGCTCGCGGCCTGCTCGGGGTTGGTGATGGCGTAGGTCTTGGGCAGCACCTCGGCGAAGATGAGCACCAGAAGCGTCATCACGAGGGTCGCCAGCGCCACGCCGGATTCTCCGAAGAGCCGCGTGAAAAGCGCCGTCGCCAGCGAGGTGGCGAGGATGTTCACCAGGTTGTTGCCCAGCAGCACCGAGCCGATCAGCCGCTCGTTGTCCTCGGTGATGGTCAGCGCCTTTTCCGCGCCCTTCGATCCGCGGTCCATCGAGGCGCGCAGCTTGCCGCGCGAGGCGGCGGTCAGCGCCGTCTCGGAGCCCGAGAAGAAGGCCGAAAGCAGGATGAGCACGAGGATCGAACCGGCGGTGATCCAGAGGGCCGCGTCCATGTATGTCGAGGCGTCGTTCATGAAATCCGTCGTCCGTTGGGGTCGGAAGGGTTATGGGCGCCCGCGCCGCCGCGTTCAAGGCGAAGCCCGTCCCGCGCGGCGGCGCGAGAAGAATTTTCGAAAACTTTTGCGAATTCCTCGATGAGATTTGCGGTCTGCGCCGAGGTCACTCGCGCGCGAGCGGGTGATGGTCGAGGACCAGCTCCTTCAGCCTTTCCTCGAGCACGTGGGTGTAGATCTCGGTGGTCGAGACGTCGGCGTGCCCCAGGAAGGTCTGGATCGCCCGCAGGTCGGCGCCGTTCTGCAGCAGGTGCGTGGCGAAGGCATGGCGCAGGGTGTGCGGCGTGACCCGCGCGGGCGAGACGCCGGCGCGCACGGCGATGTCCTTGATCAGCAGGTAGAAGGCATGCCGCGTCAGGTGCCCTGCCTTGCCGCGCGAGGCGAAGAGGTGGCGGGAGGCCGGCTTGCCTTCGATCCGCGCGGCCTCTTCCATGGCCTCGCGCCGCGCGAGCCAGGTCCCGAGCGCGGCGCGGGCGGGCGGCGAGAGCGGCACCATGCGTTCCTTGCCGCCCTTGCCGCGAATGAGCAGCATGCGCGGATCGCCTCGCGCGGCAGACAGCGGCAGCGTGACAAGCTCGCTCACGCGCATGCCCGTGGCGTAGAGCAGCTGCATCAGGCAGGCGTTGCGCAGCCGGTCGCTCTCGGTGCGGCCATGCGCGCCGGCGGCCTCCAGCAGTCGGTCGACCTCCTCGATGCTCAGCGTCTTCGGCAGGCGTTTCGGACGGCCGGGGCCCGCGATCTGGACCGCCGGGTTGTCGCCGCGAAGCCCTTCCTCGAAGGTGAAGCGGTAGAGCTGCTTGATCGACGAGAGGCGCCGCGCCCGGGTCGAGACTGCGAGGCCATTGGCCTCGCAGTCGATGAGGTATGCCTCCACATCGGCCTTCTGTGCCGCTTCGAGCCCAAGGCCACGCTCTGCCAGCCAGGCCGCGAAATCGCTGAGGTCCCGGCCATAGGCGGCGCGCGTGTTGTCCGAGGCGCCGCGCTCGGCGGCCTGCGCTTCGAGAAAGGCCGAGACCCAGTGCCGGTCGCTCATCGCAGCGCGCCTTCGTCGTGCAGCAGCAGCGCCTGGATCGCGGCGCGGCGGGCCGTGTCCTCGAGCCCGACGGCGCGGAAGGTGGCGAGCGCCGCGGTGATGTCGCCGTGGTTGCCCTCGGCCCCCGAGGAAAAGAGCGCGATGGCGCGGAGCAGTGCCTCGCCCAGCTTGCCCGCGCGCAACATCTCCGACAGCCTGCGGGGCACCTCGGTGCCGCTCCAGGCCTCGGCCGCGGCGGCAAGGCGGGGCGCGTCGGGCAGTGGCTCGGGCGCGCGGCCCTGCGCAATGGCCGCGACGGTGCGCATGGTCGGGTCGGTGCCGGTCACGTTCGCGGCCGCGATCTCGTACTCCGGCGACAGCAATTCGGCGCGCAACGCGAGGCCGGCCGCCTCGCCCTCGAGCGACACCTCCGCCAGCCGGGGGCCGAAGAGCCGCGAGAAGGGCACCAGCAGGCCCGCGCTGCGCATCTGGCTCCAGGCCTGCCGGAGTGCCGGGGCCACGAGGTCGGGCCGCCCGCTTTCCAGCGCCTCGTCCAGCGCCTGAACGGCCGCGACGCGGTCCCAGACACCGCCCGAGGCGGCCGGGCTGCGCTCGGTGTAGAGGCCCAGCAAGCGGTTGTCGGAAAGCGCGCCGCGCCGCGCGAGCCGTTCCGCCGCGAGCACCTGCGCGCGCCAACCGCTGGTGCCACCAAGGTCGGCCACGGCGAATGGAACGGGCAGGGGCTGTGTCGGGAGCGTCTCTCCGATGGCCTCGAAGAGGCGGAATTCAAGCGGCGTCGGGCGCGGCGGCACGGCCACGGGGGACGCGCCGTCGGCCAACGCCGGGTCGATGAAGCGCGCCAGCAGCTCGGCGGTGCGCTCGTCGAGCCGGCCCAGGGCCTCGGCGGTGCCCAGCACGGTCGCCGCGTGCTCCCAGTCGCCGGTCCGCGCATCGCAGTAGATGCGTGTCGCCAGATCCTCGGACAGCGCAGGCTGCCGTTCGAGGGCGCGGCAGGCGTTTTCGGCGGTGCGCGACAGCAGGGCGAAATCCATCCAGCGGGTGAAGAGCGCAGGCGAGGCGGTGCCACCCGCGCGCTCGATCAGCGCGAGCCCGGGCTCGATGCCGCCCTCGTCGAAGAGCCGGTCGAGCCTCGCGGCGAGCAGGGAGACCTCGGTCTCTGGACCCTGCGAAGGGTCGGCCTCGGCCAGCAGCAACGTGAAGAGCAGCGCCGAGAGCGCGGGAACTGCCGGGTCCACCGCGGCAACGAGCGGGACCAGCGTCTCGGTCCGGCTTTCAGACCAGAGGTCGGGCGGCAGGCCGGTCACGGACATCGGCAGCAGTCCCGCGGCCTCGACGCCGGGCGCATCGAGGGGGCGCGATTCGACCTCGGGGCGCGCGACGCGGTCGGCCACCGGCGGCTCGGGCGGTTGCAGCGGCGTCATTTGTTCGGCGCCACCATCCTCGAGCCACTCGATCGCGGACAGCGGGTCCTGCGTGCCCTGCACCTCCTGCGCCGCAAGTGGCGCGGTCAGGGCAGCCGCGAACGCGGCGGCGAGACAGGCACGATCAGTTCTCATCCAGCTCCACGGGTTCGCGGATTTCGGTCTGCGGCGGCGAGAAATCGGCACCGAAGAACGGCCCGATGTAAGCGTAGCCAACCAGCGCGATCCCCCCGAGAACGAGGAGAATGAGCAGCCATTTGAAGAGTCGTCCCATGCGTTCGCCTGTCCTGCCTCGAGTATTTTTTCTAACTTATACCTAGCCTTTTCGGCAAACTCACGTCATTCACGGCGCCGGGAGGCAGAATTGGCGATGGATGGCCGAGATACAAGGGCCGAGACGGTGCGACTGAAGAAAACGGTGGTGCTCGTCGGCATGATGGGAGCGGGCAAATCGGCGGTCGGGCGCGCGCTGGCATCGGCCCTGCACGTGCCGTTCCGCGATTCGGATGCCGAGATCGAGCTGGCCGCCAACATGAGCATCGCCGAGATCTTCGCCCGTGACGGCGAACCCTTCTTCCGCCGGAAAGAGACGCAGGTGATCGCGCGCCTCCTCGACGACGCGCCGGCGGTGCTGTCGACCGGGGGCGGCGCCTACATGTCGGCCGAGAACCGGGCGATGATCACCGAGCGCGGCGTCGCGGTCTGGCTGGATGCCGACCTGCCGGTGCTCTGGCAGCGGGTGAAGCACAAGGACACGCGCCCGCTCCTGCGCACGCCCGATCCCTACGCGACGCTGAGCGAGATCTACGAGCGCCGCGTGCCGATCTATGCCAAGGCCGACATCATCGTGAAATCGGGGCGCAAGCAGTCGCTGGAGGCGATGGCCGACCGCGTGATCGACGCGCTGAAGGCGCGGCCCGACGTTCTGGAGTGCGAAACATGAGTGAAACCGTCCACGTGGCGCTTGGCGAGCGGGCCTACGACGTCCGCATCGGAACCGGGCTGATCGACCGCGCGGGCGCCGAGATCGCGCCGCTGCTGTCGCGTCCCCGCGTGGCCATCGTCAGCGACGAGACGGTCGCCGCGGCGCATCTCGCGGCTCTCCAGGCGGGGCTTTCGGCCGAGGGAATCGAGAGCGTGGCGCTCACGCTGCCGCCGGGCGAGGGGACCAAGTGCTGGCGCGAGCTCGAGCGCGTGACGGAATGGCTGCTGGCCCAGCGGATCGAGCGGCGCGACGTCGTGGTCGCGCTCGGCGGCGGCGTCATCGGCGATCTCGTGGGCTTTGCGGCCGCGATCCTGCGGCGCGGCGTGCGCTTCGTGCAGGTGCCGACCTCGCTTCTGGCGCAGGTCGACAGCTCGGTCGGCGGCAAGACCGGGATCAATTCGCCCGCCGGCAAGAACCTTGTCGGCGCTTTTCACCAGCCGGCGCTCGTGCTGGCCGATACCGGCGCCCTGCAGACCCTGACGGATCGTGATTTCCGCGCGGGCTACGGCGAGGTCGTGAAATACGGCCTGCTGGGGGATGCCGCGTTCTTCGGATGGCTCGAGGACAATGCTGCCGCCATTTCGGCGCGCGAGGAGGCGGCGCTGCTCTACGCGGTGCGCCGCTCGGTCGAGATGAAGGCCGAGATCGTCGTGCGCGACGAGACCGAGCAGGGCGACCGCGCCCTGCTGAACCTCGGGCACACCTTCTGCCACGCGCTCGAGGCCGCGACGGGCTATTCCGATCGCCTGTTGCACGGTGAGGGCGTGGCCATCGGCTGCGCGCTGGCCTTCGAGCTGTCGGCACGGCTGGGGCTTTGCCCGCAGGAGGAGCCGAGCCGCGTGCGGGCGCATCTGACGCAGATGAAGATGAAGGCGGACCTGTCGGACATCCCGGGCGAACTGCCCGGGGCCGAGGCGCTCTACGAGTTGATGGGCCAGGACAAGAAGGTTGTCGACGGCGCGATCCGTTTCATCCTGGCGCGCGGCATAGGCGCGGCCTTCGTGACCGCCGAGGCCCCGCGCGAGACCGTGCTTTCGGTCCTGCGCGACGGGCTGGCGGGGCGCTGAGCGCGGCCTACTGCTCGGCCAGTTTCGCGGCCTGGCTGCCGCGCTCGCGATAGGGCGTCGTCTGATAGTGCGCGCGGTAGCACTTGGAGAAGTGCGAGGGCGAGGCAAAGCCGCAGGCCAGCGCGACGTTGATGACGCTCATGTCGGTCTGCATCAGCAGGTTACGCGCCTTCTGCAGGCGCAGCTCCATGTAGTAGCGCTTGGGCGAGCGGTTGAGGTAACGCCGGAAGAGCCGCTCGAGCTGCCTGGTGGACATGCCCACCTGCTTGGCCAGAAGCGCCGGGCTGATCGGCTCTTCGATGTTCTGCTCCATCATGTGGATGACCTGGCTCAGCTTGGGGTGGCGTACGCCGATCCGCGTGGGCACCGACAGGCGCTGCGTGTCCTGGTCGGTGCGGATCGCGCTGTAGATCAACTGATCGGCGACCGCGTTCGCCAGTTCCTCGCCGTGCTCGTCCGCGATGAGCTTGAGCATCAGGTCGATCGAGGCCGTACCGCCCGCCGTCGAGAGCCGGTTGCCGTCGATCACGAAGACCGACTTGGTCAGCACCACCTCGTCGAATTCCTCCGCGAAGCTGTCCTGGTTCTCCCAGTGGATCGTGGCACGGCGGCCGTCCAGCAGCCCGGCCCGCGCCAGCACCGCCGAGGCGGTGCAGAGTCCGCCCACGCGCAGCCCGCGCCGCGCCTCGCGCCGCAGCCAGTTCATCATGCGCTTGGTCGCGCCGCCGAGCGCATCGATCCCGCCGCAGAGCAGCAGCGTGTCGTCGCGGGTCAGCTCGGGCAGATCGCAGTCGAGCTTGAACACCGCCCCCGCCGAACAGGTGACCGTATCGCCGCCATCCCCCGTGAGCACCCATTCGTAGGCGGGCCAGCCAGCCATCCGGTTGGCGATGCGAAGTGCCTCGACCGCGGCGGAGAAGCTCAGGAGGGAGAAGCCCGGCAGAAGCGCGAAGACGAAACGTCGCGGTTTTGCCATCGGGCCGGGCTGGAAGGTGGTGCGAGGCGCCGGCATTGTTCGGGCTCTCCTTTTCGGGCATCCCGGGAGTGGGGGGAATGCGCGGGCCGCGCCGGCCCGAAGCGTTTCACAAGAGGGCAGAGAAGGTCGGGAGCGTCAAGAGATTGCGAATGATTCGCTATGGCATATCAGGCGGGCCTTCGCTATACGCGCGGGACGTTTTCGCTAACGGAGACCATGCGGGAGAGAGATCATGACGGATTGGAGCAAGTCGAGCTGGAGAACCAGGCCCAGGATCCAGATGCCGGACTATACCGACACGGCTGAACTGGACGCGGTCGAGGCGCAGCTGTCCAATTATCCGCCCCTGGTCTTTGCGGGCGAGGCGCGGAAGCTGAAGTCCGAGCTGGGCAAGGCCGCGCGCGGCGAGGCCTTCCTGCTGCAGGGCGGCGACTGCGCAGAAGCCTTCGAGCAGTTCAGCGCAAACGCGATCCGCGACACCTTCAAGGTGATGCTGCAGATGGCGATGGTGCTGACCTACGGCGCCAAGGTGCCGGTGGTGAAGGTGGGCCGCATGGCGGGCCAGTTCGCCAAGCCGCGCAGCGCGTCCACCGAGACGCAGGGCGACGTCGAGCTGCCCAGCTTCCGCGGTGACATCATCAACGAGCTGGCCTTCACGCCCGAGGCGCGCCGGCCCGATCCGCGCAAGATGCTGCAGGCCTACACCCAGGCGGCGGCAACGCTGAACCTGATCCGCGCCTTTTCGACGGGCGGTTTCGCGGACGTGCACGAGGTGCACCGCTGGACGCTCGGCTTCACCGAGGGCGACGAGGCCGCGCGCTACCGCGAGATGGCGAACCGCATCAGCGACACGCTGGACTTCATCAAGGCGGCGGGCATCGACAGCTCGCGCTCGGCGGCGCTGCACCAGGTGAACTTCTACACCAGCCACGAAGCGCTGCTGCTGGAGTACGAAGAGGCGCTGACCCGCGTCGACTCGACCTCGGGCAAGTGGCTCGCGGGCTCGGGGCACATGATCTGGATCGGCGACCGCACGCGGCAGCCCGATGGCGCGCATGTCGAGTTCGCGCGCGGCGTGCAGAACCCCATCGGCCTCAAGTGCGGCCCCTCGATGACCTCCGAGGATCTGAAAGTGCTGATGGCCAAGCTCAACCCCGAGAACGAGGCCGGGCGTCTGACGCTGATCTCGCGCTTCGGGGCCGGCAAGGTCTCGGAGAACCTGCCGCGGCTGATCGAAACCGTGCGCTCCGAGGGTGCCGAGGTGCTCTGGGTCTGCGATCCGATGCACGGCAACACGATCAAGTCGGGCTCGGGCTACAAGACGCGGCCCTTCGACCGTGTTCTGTCCGAGGTGCGCGAGTTCTTCGCGGTGCACAAGGACGCGGGCACCATCCCCGGCGGCGTGCACTTCGAGATGACCGGCCAGGACGTGACGGAATGCACCGGCGGCGTGCACGCGGTCTCGGAAGAGAACCTCAGCGACCGCTACCACACCGCCTGCGATCCGCGCCTGAATGCGACGCAGTCGCTTGAGCTGGCCTTCCTCGTTGCCGAGGAACTGACGCGCCTGCGCCACACGCCGGCGGATGCCGTCAGCGCCTGAGCCGGCGCAACTTCGGTCAAGAATTGCGGGGTCCCGGTCGGGGCCCCGTTTTCTTTCCGGCCGCCAATGAACCGGTTGCTCGGCCCGCGCGTAGTCCAATGGACACCCAGCGGGAGACAGCAAGATGTTCGGACCTTTCACCAAGCTGACTCTGGCCGTCGCGGCCGGGACCGCCGCGTTCTTCGCGGCAACCTCGGGCAATGCGGCCGAGGGCATCTTCCGCGACCTGTCGCCCGACCGGCGCGACCTGTCGGACCTGCGCTGGGACAAGCGCCCGGTCCTTGTCTTCGCTCCCTCCGGCGACAGCGCCGACTATGCGCGGCAGATCGCGCTTTTCGAGGCGGCGGAGGCCGGGCTGGCCGAGCGAGACATCGTCGTTCTCAGCGACGTGTCGCCGGATCGTCCCGGCATGTTGCGGCAGGGGTTCTCGCCCGCCGGCCTCAAGATCGTGCTGGTGGGGAAGGACGGCGGCGTGAAACTCGAGCAGGACCGCATCCTCCGCCCGGCCGAGCTGTTCGCCACCATCGACGCCATGCCGATGCGGCGCCGGGAAATGTCCGAGTGACGAAAAGATCGCGTTGAAACGAAAAAGACCCCCTGCCGGGGGTCTTTTCTGTTCTTGGCGCGCCGTGCTCAGGCAGCCGCGCCGCTGTCGTCTCCGAAGTCCTTGGGCGAGAGCAGGGCGAGCTGGTCCGCCGCCCAGTGGTGCGTGTCGCGTTTGGCGACAGCTGCGCGCAGAAGCTTCATCCGTGCGCGGCGCTCGTCCTCGGGCATGTCGATGGCGAGGTCGATGGCGTGGTCCATCGCCCGGCTCGAGAAGGGGTTGGTCATCACCGCCGCGCCCAGCTCGACCGCGGCGCCGGCAAATTCCGACAGCACAAGCACGCCGTCACCGTCCCGGCGGGCCGAGATGAATTCCTTGCAGACGAGGTTCATGCCATCCGCGAGCGGCGTGATCCACGCCACGTCCGAGACCTGATACCAGGCGACCAGTTCCTCGAAAGGCACCGCGCGCGAGATCAGGGCGACCGGCTGGAAGCTGAAGCTGCCGAAGCGGCCGTTGATGCGGCCGGCGATCTCTTCGAGCTCCTTCTGGATCGGCTCGTAGACCGTCATGGCGCGGTTTGCCGACACCGAAACATGCAGCAGGCGCACCTGCTCGTGCAGGTCAGGCCGGCGCTCCAGCAGTCGCTCGAAGGCAAGCAGCTGGTCGGCGCCGCCCTTGGTGTAGTCCGTCCGACCGACCGAGAGCAGCATCTTGCCGTCACCGACCTCGGCGCGGAAGCGCTTGGCCAGTTCGGCGGTCTCGTCGCTCGCGGCAAGTCCGTCGATGTAATCGACATCCACGCCCACGGGCGTCACGCCCAGGTGCACGACGTGGCCGTCGGACATGTGGATCTCGGTCGGCACCGTGCGGTCCGACAGGGCCGAGCCCTCGGTCACCAGGTCGTCCGGCACGCGCACGCGCGGGACGTTGCCCACGTCGTGCTGCGAGCGGACGCATGAGACGAAGTTCGCCGCGTAGCGCGGAATGTGGAAGCCCACCACGTCGGCGGCCAGCAGCGAGTCGATGATCTCGCCGCGCCAGGGCAGCACGTTGAACATGTCGGCCGACGGGAAGGGCGTGTGATGGTAGAACGAGATCCGCACGTCCGGACGCAGCTGGCGCAGGTAACCCGGGACGAGCCACAGGTTGTAGTCATGCACCCAGACGCTCGCACCCTGCGCGGCCTCGGCGGCGGCGGCCTCGGCGAAGGCCCAGTTCACCTCGCGGAAGGTGGGCCAGTCGACGGGATCGTAGTTGTACTTCTCCTTGAAGCCGTGAAGGATCGGCCAGAAGGCCTCCTTCGAGGTCACGTGGTAGAAGCTGCTGACCTGTTCCTTGGTGAGCGGAAGGCGCGAGACCGTGTACTTGCCGAAGCTGTCCTCGATGTGGACCACCCGGTCGAAGCCGGGGTTAGACGTATCCTCGGCCTCTTTCCAGGCGACCCAGGAGGCATTCTTCACCTTGCCGAAGAAGCTCTTGAGGGTCGGCACGATGCCGTTCGGGCTCTTGTTTTCCCGGTACTCGATGCGCCCGTCGACCTCGACCTCTTCGTAGGGCTGCCGGTGATAGACGATGACCAGTTCGCTGGACATTTCAGGCTCCTTTCGGTGTCGGGTGCATGTTCCAGGTCTCGACCGCCTCGAGGATGCCGGCCGCGCCGACGGCGCGGGCCTTGTGCACGTGGGGCAGGTCGCCGACCTCGTTCAGAAGGGCCTCTTCCGAGCCGCCGACGGCGACGGCCGGAAGGCCGCACTTCAACATCGACAGATCGTTGAGCGTGTCGCCTGCGGCAAGCACCCGCGGCTCGTCGATCTCGAGATGCGAGACGAGGCGGCGCAGCGACGGACCCTTCGAGATGCCGCGCGGCAGAACATCGAAATAGCAGTTGTTCGAGATCAGCGGATCGTGGCCCAGCTCGCGCACGATCTCCGAGGCGCTGGGATCGAAGGCCTCGGCGTTCATGTCGTAGCTGACGCGGTAGCGGAAATCGGTCGGCTGCAGCGTGAGGCCGGGGTGGCCGTCGAGCGCGCGCTTCACGGCCGGGCCGGCGTCGCCCCAGGTTTCGGCGATCTCCTGTTCCAGCGGCGCGATGGGATGGATCTCGCCCGCGTGGACGCGGGCAATGGTCGTACCCACATCGCCCACCACGAACTCGGGCCAGGGCACGCCGCTGTCGCAGAGCTCCTTGATGAACGCGGGATCACGGCCGGTCACGAAGATCAGGCCGATGCTGTCGCGGTGCGCCTCGATCCAGCGATAGAGTTCGGCGCGGTCCGCGTCGCTGCCGCCCAGGAAGGTGCCGTCGAGATCGGTCGCCAGCACGAAGCGGCAGGTCGAGATGTCGCGCGACAGCGCGTGGTCGAGGCTCATGCGGGATCTCCTTCGCCGGCATGTACGGTCAGGTCCAGGGCGCGCGGCTCGCCCTCGATCGGGCGGGCCCAGAGCGCGCGGAAGGTTTCGGCAAGCGGCGCGCCCTCGTGCAGGATGGCGTGGACCGCCTCGCAGATCGGCATCGAGACGCCGACCCGCCGCGCCAGGTCGACGACCGAGACGGCGTTGACCTCGCCCTCGACCACGGTCGGCTTGCCGTCGAAGCACTGGTCGCGCGGAATGCCTTGGCCCAGTTGCGTGCCAAGCGACATGTTGCGCGACGTGCTCGAGGAGCAGGTCAGCGTCAGATCGCCCGCGCCGGAAAGACCGGTGACCGTCTCGCGGCGACCGCCGAGCGCCTCGGCCAGCGTCTTCATTTCGTCCATCCCGCGGGTTATGAGCGCCGCGCGCGTATTCTCGGCGAACCCCGCACCCGTCATCATGCCGCAGGCGATGGCGATCACGTTCTTGACCGCGCCGCCTACTTCGACGCCCACGAGGTCGTCAGAGATGTATGGCCGGAACGCTTGGGTCTGCATGGTCAGCGCCAACCGCGCGGCCGGCGCCTGTTCGGGCGCGATCCGGTCGTTGTGGGTGAACTGGAAGGCGATGGTGGCGGCAGTCGGGTGCCCCAAGGCGGTTTCGCGCGCGAAAGTCGGGCCCGAAAGCGCGCCGACCGGGTGACCGGGCAGCTCTTCCTCGACGACGTGGCTCAGCAGGTAGCCGGTGCCGCGCTCGATGCCCTTGCAGCAGAGCGCGATGGGCACGCCCTCGGGCAGGTGCGGCTTCATCAGGCGGGCCATGTCGCGCAGCGTGTGCGAGGGCGTCACCATGAGCACGGCCTGCGTGTCGCGCAGGGCGCGCTCGAGATCGCTCATCGGGCGAAGGCCGTCGGGCAGGGGGATGCCGGGCAGGTGCTCGGGGTGCTCCCGTGTCTCGGCGATACGCTCGGCCAGGTCGGCGCGGCGGCCCCAGAGGCGCACGTCGTGGCCTGCACTGGCGGCGACGGCGGCGAGGGCGGTGCCCCAGCTGCCCATGCCGATCACGGTAATACGAGAATAGGGGGTGGCGCGCCGGGGTCCGGAGAGGCTGTCGGGCTGCGCGGGCGGGGTGTCGATTTCGGAACCGTCCATGAGATCAAAGGCCAACCACTCGAATGTAAACGGCCGGCGGGGGTATTTACTCCATTCTGTGTCTATCGAGTAACGTATACACTATCCGTCGGGTTCCGTCATGCCATCCCGGCTTGCGCGCTTTGTCGCTGGAAGTCCCGCGGCACACGACAAACCCGAACTTTTTGCCGATGTTTTAGGCTTTTGCCCAAATTACCGGCACGATCAAGTCTCACCTCTCGCCTTTCAAGTGCTTTTGGAGCGCTTTCGCAGGCCGGCGATCGGTCACGAGGGCCGTCCGCGTCGGCCTTTCGACCGATTTTCCGGCGGGATGCCGCTTGGAACCAGTCGGATTGTCGCGAAGTTTTGACATACGCCAGATAGGGCATAAATTCTTCCATGATTGCCGCACTGCGGCGAAATCGTCGCTCGAAAAGGAGACCCCGACGTGAGCAAATCCAGCCAGAATGCATCGCCCTCCAAGGTTCGCACCGCGATCTTTCCCGTCGCCGGACTGGGCACCCGCTTTCTGCCGGCCACCAAGGCAACGCCGAAAGAACTGTTGCCCGTCCTCGACCGCCCGCTTCTGCAGTTCGCCATCGACGAGGCGCGCGAAGCGGGGATCGAGCGGATGATTTTCGTGTCGCATCCCTCCAAGTCCGCCATCGAGCGTTACGTCCACCAGGACGAAGACCTCTGCCGCACGCTGCGTGCAAAAGGCAAGCACGGCATCGCGGACCACCTCGACGCGGCCGCCATCGATCCCGAGGCCGAGCAGGCACACTTCGTCATGCAGCCGGAACCGCTTGGCCTCGGCCACGCGGTCCTTTGCGCGGCGGATGAGGCGCTGCCGGGTCCGGTTGCGGTGATCCTGCCCGACGACCTGATCATGGGCGACAAGGGCTGCATCGCGGAAATGATCGAAGCCTACGAGACCGCCGGAGCCGGCCACATGGTCGCCAGCATGGAAGTGGCACGGGACGAGGTTTCGGCCTATGGCGTGCTCGTGCCCGAGGGCCGCATGCAGGGCAACGTGCTGCCCGCCAGCGGCATGGTGGAAAAGCCCGATGCTGATGCAGCGCCCTCGCTGCACGCGGTCGTTGGGCGCTACGTGCTGGACGCCTCGATCTTCGACGCGCTGCGCACGCAGGAGGCGGGACTCGGCGGCGAGATCCAGCTGACCGATGCGATCGCGCGCGGCGCGGACGAGGTTGGGCTTTGCGGCTTCCGCTTCAGCGGCGAACGCTACGACTGCGGTTCCAAGGCCGGCATGCTTCGCGCGACGCTGGCCTATGCCGAGCAGCATCAGGAGTTCCGCACGGTGCTGGACGCGCAACAGGCGTCGGCGGCCCCCGCAGCTCCGGTGGCACTCGCCGCGGAGTGATCCACGGAACATGGAACAGGCCCCCGCAAACGTGTTTTGCGGGGGCTTTTTCATGCGCAGCGGACGCCTTGCAGCATGACGTGAAAAGCTATCGCCAAATATCTGTTTCAGCGTGTTTTTATGGGGGAGCGCATACCTGGAATAGGTCAGTCGTTCGAGATGACCAACCGCAGGTGGGGCCGCTTTTCGGACTGACGCGGCGCGGGCTTGAAAGGTGCGGGCGTTTCGGCCAGTTCCACGCGGTGCGGAGCTTGGGCCACGGGCTTGGGCGCGATCTCGAAGCCCGGCGTGACGGTCATCGAGGCGATGTGGAACCGCCGCGGCGTGC
Organism: Salipiger mucosus DSM 16094; assembly: GCF_000442255.1. Classification (GTDB taxonomy): domain Bacteria; phylum Pseudomonadota; class Alphaproteobacteria; order Rhodobacterales; family Rhodobacteraceae; genus Salipiger; species Salipiger mucosus. Next base: position 193,263 of record NZ_KE557280.1, read on the forward strand.
GGCCGATCCGACCGGATGTGACCAGAGCGCCGATCATGCGTGTCATGTCGCCCATATCCGACCGGAGCGGCAGGAGCAGCAGGTGCCCGGACAGCGCCGAACGGCCGAAACCGTCCTCGCCGCGCAACTCGGCGCGCACGCAGGCGCCGTCGGCAAAGACCTGCGCCACGCCTTCACCCAGCCGATCCCGGTCCTTGGGCGCGAAAAGCGCCGAGAGCGGCATGCCGCCGGTGTCCATGCCCATGACCTCGTTGAGATGCGTGCCCGCGACCCGCAGCTTGGCCAGCATCGGTGCGATGCGCTCGGCCAGGAAGGCATATTCCAGCGCAGTCTCGATCCCGCGCGGATCGATCTGGCTGCGCAGCGGCACGGCGCCGCTTTGGGCGGCCAGGCCGTGCCAATAGGCCTCCAGCAACCGGATCGGTGCCAGTCGTCTCTCTTTCTCACGGTCGGTCATCGACACGACATCCCGTTCCTCATCGCTCTTTCCGAACATTCCCGCGCTCCTTGATCTTCTGCGCTGCCCGGTCGGAGCCCCCGTTCCAACGTGCATGCATTCCTATGCGATTGAGACTCAAGTTACCTCAAATGCGTTGGAATTGCGCCGGATTTATGACTGAAAGGTTAACGCCCGCTGAAGGGCCGCGCGGCTGGACAGCGAGGGGTTTCCGCTTTACCCGGTCGGCAAGGAAACCGGCGCCTCTGGGGCCGCCGCGACGGGAGAGCACATGCGTCAATCCATGACCGGTTTTGCCACTTCGAGCGGCGAGCACGCGGCCCTGCGCTGGACCTGGGAGCTGCGCGGGGTGAACGGCAAGGGCCTCGATCTGCGCCTGCGGCTGCCAGAGGGGCACGAGGCGCTGGAGCCAGACGTGCGCGCCCGCGCAGGCAAGCGCCTGCAGCGCGGGAACGTCCAGATCGCCTTGAAGCTGCAGGGGCGCGAGGAAGACGCCGGAGCGCAGCTCGACGAGGCGGCGCTTGCCGGGGTGCTGGACGCCATGGTGCGGATCCAGCGGGCGGCCGAGGGGCAGGGCCTCGAAATGGCGCCCTCGAGTGCCGCGCAGATCGTTGCACTGCGCGGCGTCATGACGGGCACGCGCCAGATTGCCGATGCCGAGGCACTGCGTGTGACGCTGCTGAAGGATTTCGACACGGCCCTCGCGGCCTTCGTCGCCGCGCGCGAACGCGAGGGCGCCGCGCTGGCCGAGGTGATCGTCAGCCAGCTCGACACAATTGCCGAGCTGACCTCGCAGGCGGAAACCATCGCCGGGGCCAGGCGGGACGAGCAGGCCGAGCGCATGCGCATCGCGCTCGCGCGGGTGATGGAGAATACAGAGGGCGTCGACGAAGCACGGATCGCGCAGGAACTTGCACTGATCGCGGTCAAGGCCGACGTCACCGAGGAGATCGACCGCCTCCAGGCCCATGTCACCGCCGCGCGCGAATTGCTGACAGAAGAGGGTGCCGTGGGCCGCCGCCTCGACTTCCTGATGCAGGAATTCAACCGCGAGGCCAACACGCTGTGCTCCAAGTCCGGCTCGGTGCCGCTGACGCAGGTGGGGCTTGCCCTAAAGACCGCCATCGACCAGACGCGCGAGCAGGTGCAGAATGTGGAGTGAGACATGACAGACCGCCGCGGCCTCCTGATCATCCTGTCCTCGCCGTCTGGCGCGGGGAAATCGACGCTGGCCCGGCGCCTGCGCGACTGGGACCCCTCGATCGTCTTTTCGGTGTCGGCCACGACCCGCGCGCCGCGGCAGGGCGAGGTCGACGGGCAGGATTACCATTTCATGACCGATGCCGAGTTCAAGAAGGCGGTCAGCACCGGCGGCATGCTGGAGCACGCGCATGTCTTCGGGAACTTCTACGGCTCGCCCAAGGGCCCGGTGCGTGACGCGATCATCGCGGGGCAGGACGTTCTGTTCGATATCGACTGGCAGGGCGCGCAGCAGATCACCAATTCCGAGCTGGGCCTGCACACGCTGTCGATCTTCCTGCTGCCGCCCTCGATCGCCGAACTCAAGCGCCGGCTCGAGAGCCGCGCGCAGGACGGCGCCGAGGTCATCGCCAAGCGGATGCAGAAGAGCTGGGACGAGATCTCGCATTGGGGCAGCTACGATTTCGTGCTCGTGAACGAGGATCTCGACGACACCGAGGCCCGGCTCAAGAGCATCGTCACCGCCGCCCGTCTGCGGCGCACGCAACAGCCCGGGCTGCTGGACCATGTCCGCAGTCTTCAGTCCGAATTCGAGGAGGGAGAGGAATGACGATCTACGCTTTGGACGGCATCGCGCCGGAAATCGCCGAGAGCGCCTGGGTGGCGCCGGATGCGAACGTGATCGGGAAAATCGTGCTCGAGGCCGACAGCTCGGTCTGGTTCGGCTGCACGCTGCGCGGCGACAACGAGGAGATCCGCCTGGGCGCTGGCTCCAACCTGCAGGAGAACGTGGTCTGCCACACCGACATGGGCTACCCGCTGGTGGTGGGACCGGGCTGCACCGTGGGCCACAAGGTCATGCTGCATGGCTGCACCATCGGTGAGAACAGCCTGATCGGAATGGGAGCCACCGTGCTCAACGGCGCGAAGATCGGGCGCAACTGCCTGATCGGAGCCGGAGCGCTGGTGACCGAGGGCAAGGAGATCCCCGACGGCAGCCTCGTCATGGGGATGCCCGGAAAGGTCGTCCGCCAGCTTGATGAAGACGCGATCCAAGGACTGCGCCAGTCCGCCCTGCATTATCAGGAACGCGCCCGGCGCTTTGGCGCCGGGCTGTCGCAGGTCTGAGCCGCGCGGCGGCTCAGGCGAGTTCGAGGTCGCGTCCGACCCGGCGGCGCACCTCGGGCGCGAGCCGCTTGGTCAGCAGCTGCGTCGGGATGCGGCGCAGCGATGGCCGGCGGTTCGGCGAACGATTGCGCTCGCGAAGGAAGTCGAGGATCTGCTCGGCGTGGGCACGGTTGCGCGCAACCAGCGGGTGTCCGGAGACTTCCCACTGCCAATAGGCGGCCTCGGGCCAGCGGATCGTCGCCTTGCGCGAGGTCGCGCAGGTCTCGCACTCCACGATGCCGCGGTGGTTCAGGTGGTAACCCGGACCATCCTCGTCGGAGGAGTAATGAAACAGGGGGCGCTCGCTTTCGGGCTGCTTCCATGTAAACTGGTCGGGGTAGAGTTCCTCAACCATAACACGGCCCCAGCGGTGCATATTCTCGGGCAAAGCTGTCGTGCGGGACGTACTGACAAAACGGAACGGCTCGTGGAAATGCGCACAACCACCGCAGCACGGGCAACGTACATCGATGGGATCGGTCTGCATCTCGCTCACTCCTAGGTTGTAGGTGCCCCCACCTACACATCTAATAGGCAACATCCTTAACGATTAAGCAACCACTTTTCACGCAAATAGCAACTTGCAGTTGTCGGAGGCGATATTTTGCTCACCCTGAGGCATAATTGGGGCCGACAATGTCGAACTTTTGCCATGATGCCGGGACTTTTGGGCCGCGTTCGCCACGAAGTCGGTGCCGGGCGCGCCTGAAGCCGGTTGCGACAATGTGAAACGGGCGTTTTGACCATTTTCATTGGCCGTCGGGACGTGATCGCCTACAAGTTGGGCATGGTTACCGAACTCGGACATTTCGCCCTTATTCTTGCCGCCATGGTCGCATGCGTGCAGGCAGTGATTCCCATGGTTGGCGCCTACAGGCGATGGCCCGGCTGGATGGCAGTGGCCGAACCGGCCGCGACGGCGCAATTCGGCCTTGTCGCGCTGGCCTTCGCCGCGCTGACCCATGCCTTCGTCACCTCGGACTTCTCGTTGCAGGTCGTCGTCGCCAACTCGCACTCTGCCAAGCCGATGCTCTACAAGATCAGCGGCGTCTGGGGGAACCACGAAGGCTCTATGCTGCTCTGGGTCCTGATCCTGGCCCTGTTCGGCGCGCTGGCCGCCTGGTTCGGCGGCAACCTGCCTCCGACGCTGCGCGCCCGGGTGCTGGCGGTGCAGGCGCTGGTTGGCGTGGCCTTCTTCGCCTTCATCCTCTTCACCTCGAACCCCTTTGCCCGCGTGGCAGTGCCGCCTTTCGACGGGCAGGACCTGAACCCTCTGCTGCAGGACCCGGGGCTCGCGTTCCATCCTCCGTTCCTCTACCTCGGCTACGTCGGGCTCAGTCTGTGCTTCAGCTTTGCAGTGGCAGCGCTGCTGGAGGGACGGGTCGATGCTGCATGGGGCCGCTGGGTCCGTCCCTGGACGCTGCTTTCCTGGCTGTTCCTGACCATCGGCATCGCGCTGGGGTCCTGGTGGGCCTACTACGAACTCGGCTGGGGCGGATTCTGGTTCTGGGACCCGGTCGAGAACGCCTCCTTCATGCCCTGGCTGCTGGCGGCGGCGCTGCTGCACAGCGCCATCGTCGTGGAAAAGCGCGAGTCGCTAAAGAGCTGGACCATCCTGCTGGCGATCCTCGCCTTCGGCTTTTCGCTNGGGTTGGATACCCCATCCGTTCACGTGCTGTTTGGTTCAGGCGATCAATGTCAGTCCAAACGTCTCCGACGGTGACCTTTCTGGACTCCGGGTCAAATGGCACATTGTCCTTCCTCCTAGGGAAACCGCCGTTGGACGGAAAATGGATCAGCCCCTCATCGGCCCACTGGTCCATCACTTCATGCGAATTCCCCCAATGCCGTCCCATCGCGGTCACATCGAAGCCACGCCACGGTTTGCCGCTGTCGCCCTCAGCGGTAACTCCAGCGCCAGTGAGTTCGTACGTCTGGTACTTCTTGCCGTCTTGGCCCGTAATGAGAGTATGCGGCAGCTTGGCCTTGTTAGCCTTTACTCGTGGAATTTCATGTCTGGATTTGGGACCGGAATAATGAAAGATCGTGTCGTGGAGGTGTGGCCAGTTCTTCGGCGTTCCGCGCGCGTTGGTTCGCTTCCAGACAATTTCGGCGCGGTACCACGAAATCCCGAAGACGCCGTCCAAAATTATCTTCAGGTAGTGACTGGCGGTTGGATCGCAGTGCAGATAAAGGCTACCGGTGGGTTTGAGAACCCTGCGAAGCTCAACCAATCTGGCCGTCATCATCGTTAGATACGCGAGCATGTCGTTGGTGCCGAGTATCAATCGAAGCGACGACATCACGTCCGCGGCTCGTCCTTGCGTGGCCAAGATGTCATCAAACGCTTCTTCGGCTGCGTCGCCCCACGACCAAGTATCGTCGAATGTCGTGATTTGTGAATCCGCCCAACGGCTCTTGTCGGGACTCTTGAATAGTAGGTTGTAGCTTGCGTTGGAGTTGAACGGCGGATCCAAGTATACGAGATCGATGCTTTCATCAGGGATATACTCCCGAAGTATGTGCAGGTTGTCACCGAAATAGAATGCGTTCTTCATGCTCAACTCCACAAACCACCGCGGGTGAAGGAGAGCATGAAATGCGTTGATGGTGGTGGGTTTTCATTCGGTGGAACGGTAACCTGTGGATAAATCGCATCACCATTTCGAAATTTCCCGCCACTAATACCAAATATCGTAGCGTCTCGGCCGTCAGCCACAACTGGACATGGCTTTGGGCGATGCGCAACCTATGAAGATGCGGCCCAGTACCCCGTGAAATCACCCGCCACGGCCCCGGCCAGCCTTCGCAGCGCCTCGGGATCGATCGAGAACACCAGCGCAGGCGCGCCAGCACATGCCCAGACTTTGTCGAACTCGAGCAAACGCGGATCCATCCAGGCGCGGATCGGGTGCGCATGACCGGTGGGGGGGACGCTATCCGGCTCGAAGCCTGTCTGCGTTCGGATGAACGCCAGGTCGGCCGGGTAGGCGGCCTCGGGCCAGCGGATCGTCGCCTTGCGCGAGGTCGCGCAGGTCTCGCACTCCACGATGCCGCGGTGGTTCAGGTGGTAACCCGGACCATCCTCGTCGGAGGAGTAATGAAACAGGGGGCGCTCGCTTTCGGGCTGCTTCCATGTAAACTGGTCGGGGTAGAGTTCCTCAACCATAACACGGCCCCAGCGGTGCATATTCTCGGGCAAAGCTGTCGTGCGGGACGTACTGACAAAACGGAACGGCTCGTGGAAATGCGCACAACCACCGCAGCACGGGCAACGTACATCGATGGGATCGGTCTGCATCTCGCTCACTCCTAGGTTGTAGGTGCCCCCACCTACACATCTAATAGGCAACATCCTTAACGATTAAGCAACCACTTTTCACGCAAATAGCAACTTGCAGTTGTCGGAGGCGATATTTTGCTCACCCTGAGGCATAATTGGGGCCGACAATGTCGAACTTTTGCCATGATGCCGGGACTTTTGGGCCGCGTTCGCCACGAAGTCGGTGCCGGGCGCGCCTGAAGCCGGTTGCGACAATGTGAAACGGGCGTTTTGACCATTTTCATTGGCCGTCGGGACGTGATCGCCTACAAGTTGGGCATGGTTACCGAACTCGGACATTTCGCCCTTATTCTTGCCGCCATGGTCGCATGCGTGCAGGCAGTGATTCCCATGGTTGGCGCCTACAGGCGATGGCCCGGCTGGATGGCAGTGGCCGAACCGGCCGCGACGGCGCAATTCGGCCTTGTCGCGCTGGCCTTCGCCGCGCTGACCCATGCCTTCGTCACCTCGGACTTCTCGTTGCAGGTCGTCGTCGCCAACTCGCACTCTGCCAAGCCGATGCTCTACAAGATCAGCGGCGTCTGGGGGAACCACGAAGGCTCTATGCTGCTCTGGGTCCTGATCCTGGCCCTGTTCGGCGCGCTGGCCGCCTGGTTCGGCGGCAACCTGCCTCCGACGCTGCGCGCCCGGGTGCTGGCGGTGCAGGCGCTGGTTGGCGTGGCCTTCTTCGCCTTCATCCTCTTCACCTCGAACCCCTTTGCCCGCGTGGCAGTGCCGCCTTTCGACGGGCAGGACCTGAACCCTCTGCTGCAGGACCCGGGGCTCGCGTTCCATCCTCCGTTCCTCTACCTCGGCTACGTCGGGCTCAGTCTGTGCTTCAGCTTTGCAGTGGCAGCGCTGCTGGAGGGACGGGTCGATGCTGCATGGGGCCGCTGGGTCCGTCCCTGGACGCTGCTTTCCTGGCTGTTCCTGACCATCGGCATCGCGCTGGGGTCCTGGTGGGCCTACTACGAACTCGGCTGGGGCGGATTCTGGTTCTGGGACCCGGTCGAGAACGCCTCCTTCATGCCCTGGCTGCTGGCGGCGGCGCTGCTGCACAGCGCCATCGTCGTGGAAAAGCGCGAGTCGCTAAAGAGCTGGACCATCCTGCTGGCGATCCTCGCCTTCGGCTTTTCGCTGATCGGCACCTTCATCGTGCGCTCGGGCGTGCTGACCTCGGTCCACGCCTTCGCCACGGACCCCGAGCGCGGCGTCTTCATCCTGGCCATCCTGGTCTTCTTCACTGGCGGCGCGCTTACTCTTTTTGCCGCGCGGGCCGGCGCCATGCAGGCCAAGGGGGTCTTCGGGATCGTCAGCCGCGAGTCCGCGCTGGTGGCCAACAACATCCTGCTGGCCGTCTCCTGCTTCGTGGTCTTCACGGGCACGCTCTGGCCGCTCGTGGCCGAGATGCTCTTCGACCGCAAGCTGAGCGTGGGCGCACCTTTCTTCAACATGGCCTTCACGCCCTTCATGATGGCGCTCGGGGCGATCCTGCCCATCGGCGCCATGCTGAGCTGGAAGCGCGGGAAAATCGGCCGGGCGCTGCGTCAGCTCGTGCCGGCCTTCGTGCTGGCCGTTGCGGTGGCCGGGCTCGTCTGGGCGATGCAGACCGGGCGCTCGATGATGGGCCCGATCGGCATCTTCCTCGGAACCTGGCTGGTCGCGGGCGCGCTGACGGACCTCGCGGGCCGGATGGGCAAGTCTCGCGATCCACGGCGCCTGCTGCGCCTGCCGCGCGCGGACTGGGGCAAGACCGTGGCCCACGCCGGACTGGGCGTCACCATGCTGGGGATCTCCGGCATGCTGGCCTGGCAGCAGGAGGACATCCGCGTCGCCGAACTGGGCGAACCCTTCACCGTCGGCGCCTTCGAGGTCGTGCTGCAGGATGTCCAGCGCGTGCAGGGACCGAACTACGTCTCGGACATGGGCGAGGTTTCGCTGCGCCGTGACGGGGCCGAGGTCGCGCATCTCTACCCGGAAAAGCGCAACTATCCGGTGGCACGGATGCCCACCACCGAGGCCGCCATCGACAACGGCTTCCTGCGCGACGTCTACATCGTGCTCGGTGACCGTCAGGCCGCGGGCGGCTGGACCACGCGGGTCTACATCAAGCCGCTGGCGAACTGGATCTGGGGTGGTGCGATCCTCATGGCGATCGGCGGCGGGCTGAGCCTGTCGGACAGACGCTTCCGTGTCGCCGCAGGCGCGCGCCGGCAGACCCCCGCCAAGGGAGTTCCGGCGGAATGACAGACGCTGCTTGGAAGTCGAACGCCGCCAGCGTGCTCCGCGCGGCGGTTCTGTTGCTGGCGCTCGCATTCGGCGTGCTCGGGACAGCCGGGCAGGTCCGCGCCGTACAGCCGGACGAAATACTCGACGACCCTGCGCTCGAGTCCCGCGCGCGAGAGATTTCGGCCGGGCTGCGCTGCCTCGTGTGCCAGAACGAGAGCATCGACGAGTCCAACGCCTCGCTCGCCCGCGACCTTCGGCTGCTCGTCCGCGAGCGGCTGATGGAGGGCGACAGCAACGAGGAGGTGGTCGACTACATCGTCGAGCGCTACGGCGAATTCGTCCTGCTCAAGCCCACCACCGGTGGCTGGAACTGGTTGCTCTGGGCCGCCGGGCCGATCCTCTTCGCGCTGGCGCTGATCCTCGCGGGGCTCTACATCCGCGGCCGTTCGCGCGCAGCAGCGCCTGCCGAGGAAGGTCTGACCGAAGCCGAGCGCCGACGGCTGAGCGAGATTCTCGACGAGTGACGCCGCGTCCGGCTTGGCCCGGCGCGGCGCCTGCGGTTTTCATGCAGCCGTGACAGCTGCAGGGAGAGGGGGGAGCGCATGCACTACGAGACCATCGATTACGACTGCAGCGAGGGGATCGCCACGGTGACCCTGTCGCGGCCCGATGTGATGAACGCGCTCAGCACGCAGATGCGAGCCGAAATCACTCATGCCGTTCAGCAGGGCGGACGCGACGCACGCGTCGTGGTGCTGACCGGGGCAGGGCGCGCTTTCTGCTCGGGGCAGGACCTGGGCGATCGCGAAACGGTGGCCAACATCGACCTCGAGCGGGTGCTGCGCGACGAATACGTGCCGATGCTGAACGCCATCGTGGATTGCCCGCGCCCGACAATCGCGGCAGTCAACGGCGCCGCAGCGGGCGCCGGCGCGAACCTGGCGCTCTGCTGCGACGTGGTCATCGCCACCGAGAGCGCATTCTTCTCGCAGGCCTTCAGCCGCATCGGTCTGATCCCGGACGCCGGAGGCACCTGGGCGCTACCGCGCCAGATGGGCCTCGCCAAGGCGATGGGCGCGGCGCTTTTCGCGGATCGCATCAGCGCCAAGCAGGCCGACCAATGGGGCATGATCTGGGAAGCGGTGCCGGACGCCGACTTCGAGACGCGCTGGAAGGCGCGCGCCGCTCACCTCGCCACCGGCCCGAGCGAGGCATACCAGCGCATCAAGCAGGCCATGCGTGGCGCCTTCGAGCAGGATCTCGAAAGCCAACTCGCGCTCGAGGCGCAACTCCAGGGCCAGTGCGGACAGACCCGCGACTTCAAGGAAGGCGTCGTCGCCTTCATGGAAAAGCGCCCCCCGAAGTTCGAGGGGCGCTGAGGGCGGTCTGATCCCCGCCCGGCGCTTGCACCGGCCGGGATTAATTCATGCCGGTGCGGCGAGGCTCAGGCCCAGACCTCTTCCAGTTCCGGCGTCTCGGGCTCGACCTCGGCTGCCTCGTCGCTCTCGATTTCCTCGGTCAGCAGGGAGTCGAAGAAGATATCGTATTGCGAGCCCTCTGAGGTCACCTCCTCGGCCGGCTCGCCCAGGACGGTCACCGCGAGGTTGTCGATGTAGATATCCTCGGACGACGACGAGATGTCCGAGACGAAGCGGAACTGCACGGAGTCGCTTGCGGTGTCGAGGATGCCACCGGAGTAGGAAAGCGAATTGCCACTGTCGCCGAACTGCTGTCCGGTCTCCGAACCCACCAGCGCGGTGCCTTCGTCGTTGACGCGGAACTCGTCCAGGGTGGCCCATTCGCCGTCGTCCACCTGCACCTCGATGCGGAAACTGTCGGCGCCCCAGCCCTCACGCTCGAAGTCGCGGGCATCGTCGGTGCGGGCGTCGAAGGAGAACTTCACCGCGCCATCCGTCTCGACCTCTTCGAAGGTGACGCGGCCATCGTCGTCGCCGTCCGTGTGCAGCGCGTCGTCGCGGATGTCCCAATGGGTCCAGCCCTCGACCGCATCGCTCTGCGCGGCCCACCAGACGTGGTCGAAGTCCTCGGCCTGCACGACCTCGTCCGCGGTCTGCGTGGCCTCGGTCTCTTCGGTCGCGAGGATCGTGACGTTGTCGATGTAGATGTCCTCGCAGGAGGAGGAGATGTCAGAGACGAAGCGGAACTCGGCGCTTTCGCTGGCACCGTCCAGCGCCCCGCCGGAATAGCTCAGCGTGGTGGCGTGGGCGCCGAAGGTCTGGCCGGTTTCCGAGCCCACGAAGACGCCCGCGTGCTCGTCCACGACGAAGGTGTCGAGCGTCTGCCACTCGCCGTCGTCGAGCCGAACCTGCAGCGAGAGCTTGTCGGCCGCGTGGCCATCGGCCTCGAACTGGCGGGGATCGTCGGCGTTGATCTCGAAGGAGATCGCGACCGGCCCGTCGGTCTCGACCGGGGCGAATTGCAGCACGCCGTCGCTGTCGCCATCTGTGTGCAGGTGTCCGTAGCGGATATCCCACCGACCGTCGTGCGCGATGCTGTCGAGGTCATCGGGATCCCAGACGCAGTTGAAGGTCTCGTCAACCGCGACCACGGTTTCGGCCGCGGTGCGACCCGTCTCGCCGGCCTGCAGAACCTGGCCCGTGCCGTCGTCCGAATTCACGACGGCCGTGAAGGACGAAAGATCGAGGTCCGCGATCGTCAGAGGCGCGCCGCTGTCGATCCAGAAGGTGAAATCCCCCGAGTCGACGTCCCCCGCGGTCGAGGACGGCACCTGGCCAAGCTCGACGCGCACGTCAAAGCTGTCGTTCAGCGTGGCGCCGTTGGACAGCGTGTTCAGGCTCCCTGGCAGCGCGTCGAAGCCGGTCACCAGCTCGTCATTGACGAAAGGGTAGATCGTCAGTTCGGCGGCCTGGCTGCCGTCGATGAGGTTAAAGAAGATGCCGTCGATGTCGGTCACATCGGGATCCTGGGACAGGACGCTGATGGCAAGGTTGCCGGCGTCCTCGACAATGCGGATCTGGACCTTTGGATCGACGCCGAGCGTGATCTCGCGGCTGCCGGAGGTGGACATGGCTCTGGGCTCCGAAATGGGAAAAGCAACAAGGTATGTCCGATGCTTTGCCAGTATTTTGCCGCAAAGCTGACCCAATTCGTGGCAACAGAGTGTTTCTTGCGAATTTCCAACCCGGTTGGCTCCTGATCCCCCGGACCAGTCGAAATCGTTTCAGAATGGGAAACACGGCCCGTAAGCGGCGCTACGCCTTCCGGTAGAATCGCGGCACACCGAATCCCGGAACGAAAAAGACCCCGCCGCTCGGGCGGGGTCCTGTTCCAACCGGGTCCGGAGGTGTCCGGATCAGCGGTTTTCGATATCCTTGTAGTCGCGCAGCGTGTTGCCGAGGTACAGCTGGCGCGGACGACCGATCTTGTGCTGCGGGTCGGCCAGCTGCTCTTTCCACTGCGACACCCAGCCGACGGTCCGCGACAGCGCGAAGATCGGCGTGAACATCGAGGTCGGGAAGCCCATCGCCTCGAGGATGATGCCCGAGTAGAAGTCGACGTTCGGGAAGAGCTTCTTGCTGACGAAGTAGTCGTCCGCAAGCGCTTGCTGCTCGAGCTCTTTCGCGGTGGCGAGGATCGGGTTGTTCTCGACGCCCAGCAGGTCCAGCACCTCGTCGGCCGACTGCTTCATCACCGTCGCGCGCGGGTCGAAGTTCTTGTAGACCCGGTGGCCGAAGCCCATCAGGCGGAACGGATCGTTCTTGTCCTTGGCCCGCTCGAGGTATTCGGGAATCTGGTCCGGCGTGCCGATCTCCTTGAGCATCTCCAGGCAGGCCTGGTTGGCGCCGCCGTGCGCGGGGCCCCAGAGGCAGGCGATGCCGGCCGCGATGCAGGCGAAGGGGTTCGCGCCAGAGGAGGAAGCCAGACGCACCGTCGAGGTCGAGGCGTTCTGTTCGTGGTCCGCGTGCAGCGTGAAGATCCGGTCCATGGCGCGCGCCAGGATCGGGTTCACGTCGTATTTCTCGGCCGGTACCGAGAAGCACATGTGCAGGAAGTTCTCGGCGTAGGTCAGATCGTTGCGCGGATAGACGAATGGCTGACCGATCGAATACTTGTAGGCCATGGCCGCGATCGTCGGCATCTTGGCGATGAGCCGGTGCGAGGCAACCTCGCGCTGGTAGGGGTCCGAGATGTCGGTCGAGTCGTGGTAGAAGGCCGACATCGCGCCCACGACGCCAACCATGGTCGCCATCGGGTGCGCGTCACGACGGAACCCACGGAAGAAGTTGTGCATCTGCTCGTGGATCATCGTGTGACGGGTGATCGTGTTCTCGAAGTTCTCGAGCTCGGCCGCCGTCGGAAGTTCGCCGTAGAGCAGCAGGTAGCAGACTTCGAGGTAGTGCGACTTCTCGGCCAGCTGACCGATCGGGTAGCCGCGGTGCAGCAGCTCGCCCTTGTTGCCGTCGATGAAGGTGATCGTGCTGTCGCAGCTCGCGGTCGAGGTGAAGCCCGGATCGTAGGTGAAGACGCCGGCCTGGGCATAGAGCTTGCGGATGTCGATGACGTCGGGCCCGGCCGTGGGCGAGTGGATCGGCAGTTCGACGCTGTTGTCGCCGATGGTCAGTGTCGCGGTCTTCGAAGTGTCAGCCATGCTTTTCTTATCCCTTCGTTAAAGGCCCGGCGCTCCCCATAGCGCGCCGGGGCGGTCAATGTCACATGGCCCAGCGGAATGGTCAGTCCATTCCAGAGGCCGCTGCATGTTCGATACGGGCAATCGAATCTTCCCGGCCGAGCACCAGCATCATGTCGAACACGCTCGGAGTCACGGCCCGGCCCGAAAGCGCGGCGCGCAGGGGGCCGGCGAGCTTGCCGAACTTGGTCCCTTGCTCTTCCGCGAAGCGGGCCATTACCTCTTCGAGGTCTTCGCGCGACCAGCTAGCATTTTGCAGGTGCGGCGTCAACGAGGCCAGTATACCACGGGATACAGGGTCCAGCGCCTTGGCGGCCTTCGCGTCCGGCTCGATCGGCGCCTCGGCCAGAACAAAGTGTCCTTTTTCAAGGAGTTCCGGGATGGTCTTGGCGCGCTCCTTGAGACAGAACATGGCCCGTGCCAGACCATCCCGCTGCTCTTCGGTCAGCGGCGGCTCACCAGTTACGTCGCGGAATGCCTCGATCTCTTGCAGCAGTGCAGCATCCTCGGCGGCAGCGATGTGCTGGCCGCTGAGATTGTCGAGTTTCTTGAAGTCGAAACGCGCCGGAGACTTGCCGATTCCGTCGAGGTCGAACCACGCCTTCGCCTGCGCGTCGGTGAAGAACTCGTCGTCGCCGTGGCTCCAACCCAGGCGCGCCAGGTAGTTGCGCATGCCGGCCGCCGGGTAGCCCATCTTCTGGTACTCGTCGACGCCGAGCGCACCGTGGCGCTTGGACAGCTTCTTGCCGTCGGGGCCGTGGATCAGCGGAATGTGGGCATAGACGGGCAGGGGCCAGCCCATGGCGCGGTAGATGCCCATCTGGCGCGCGGCGTTGTTGAGGTGGTCGTCGCCGCGGATGACGTGGGTCACGCCCATGTCGTGGTCGTCGACCACCACGGCCAGCATGTAGACCGGCGTGCCATCCGAGCGCAGCAGGATCATGTCGTCGAGCTGGTCGTTGCCTATGGTCACGCGGCCCTGGACCTGGTCCTCGATCACCGTCTCGCCCTCGAGCGGGGTCTTGAGGCGCACCACGTAGGGCGCATCGGGATGAGTCGCGGGATCGGCGTCGCGCCAAGGGCTCACGAAGAGCGTCGAGCGGCCCTCCTCCTTGGCCTTCTCGCGGAAGGCCGCGATTTCCTCCTGCGAGGAGAAGCACTTGTAGGCCGCGCCGCTCTCGAGCAGCTCGAGCGCGACTTCCGCGTGACGGTCGGCGCGGGCGGCCTGGCTCACCACCTCGCCGTCGTGATCGAGCCCAAGCCAGTCGAGCCCGGTGAGGATCGCCTGCGTCGCCTCGGGGTCGAACGGGCGCGGTCGGTGTCCTCGATCCGCAGCAGGAACTTCCCGCCGCGGCCGCGCGCGTAGAGCCAATTGAACAGTGCCGTGCGTGCCCCGCCGATGTGCAGGAAGCCGGTGGGCGAGGGCGCGAAACGGGTGACGACGGACATGCGGTGTTAACCTCCGGGTAACCATGCGGGAGCTAGTCTTCGCGGGTTCCATAACCACCGGACCGGGCGGGGGCAAGGATGCGGGCTGCGCTGAACTGGGTCGGCGCGGCACTGGTCGCGCAGCGGGGGCACCTGTTCCCCTGGGTGCCGGTCTTCCTGGGCTGCGGCATCGGGCTCTACTTCGCCTTGCCGGACGAGCCGCCGGTCTGGCTGCTGGGCCTTTGCACCGGGCTCGCACTGGTGTTGATGGCAGCGCAGAGATGGGCTTCCTACATGGCTGCGCCGCTGTTGATCGCCGCGGCGCTGCTCATAGGTGGGTTCGCGCTTGCCGGCGGACGCGCACATTGGGTGGCAGGGCCGCAGCTCGATTTCCGCTACTACGGCCCGGTCCAGGGCCGCGTGATCGACATCGACCGCTCCGCCTCGGACGCGCTGCGGCTGACGCTCGACCGCGTGGTGCTGCGGCGCATGGCCCCGGCCGAAACACCGCGCCGCGTGCGCGTTTCGCTGCACGGGCGGCAGGGCTTCCTCGACCCGGCGCCGGGACAGGTGGTGATCCTCACCGGACACCTCTCGCCCCCAGGCGGCGCAGTCGAGCCGGGCGGCTTCGACTTCCGCCGCCACGCCTGGTTTCTTCAACTCGGCGCCGTCGGCTATACACGGACACCGGTCCTCCTGCTGGAGCCGGCAGGCGGCGGGCAATGGGTGACGCGGGCACGCATGGCGCTCTCCGTGCATGTCCGCTCCCGGCTGCCCGGCGAGACTGGCGCCTTCGCCGCCGCCATCATGACCGGCGATCGCTCGGGCATGGCCCAAGAGACGATCGAGGCGCTGCGCCACACGAACCTCGCGCATCTGTTGGCCATCTCCGGGTTGCACATGGGACTGGTCGCGGGCTTCGTCTTCGGGGCCGTGCGGCTGCTGCTGCTCCTGCCGCCGCACACGCGCCATCACTGGCCGGGCAAGAAAATCGCCGCCGCGGTCGCGCTTCTGGCAGCGGCAGGATATCTTGCGCTGTCCGGCGGCAGCATCGCGACGGAGCGCGCTTTCGTCATGGTGGCCGTGATGCTCACGGCGGTGATCCTCGACCGCCGCGCGCTGTCGCTTCGCGCCGTGGCCCTAGCGGCGATCATCGTGCTTACTCTGCGCCCCGAAGCGCTGCTGGGTCCGGGCTTCCAGATGTCCTTTGCCGCGACCCTGGGCCTTGTCACCGTCTTCGGCCGCCTGCGCGACTGGGGCATCGAGCGCGGGCTGCCCGGCTGGGCGCGGCCCATTCTTGCAGTGGTGGTCTCTTCGGTGACCGCCTCGCTCGCAACCGCGCCGATCGCGATGGCGCATTTCAACATCGTCTCGCACTACGGGTTGCTGGCAAATCTCGTCAGTGTCCCGGTCATGGGGACGATCGCCGTCCCGGCGGCCGTGGTCGCCGCGTTGCTGTTGCCGCTGGGGCTCGACTGGGTCCCGCTGCACGTCATGGAGCTGGGATTGCGCTGGATCCTGGGCGTCGCCCATCGCCTCTCGGACTGGGAGGGCGCCGTCGGCCATGTCGTCGCTCCGCCGGGCTGGGTGCTGCCGATGCTGGCGGGCGGCGGGCTGCTCCTGTGCCTCTGGCAGGGGCGCGGTCGCTGGGCCGGGATCGGGCCACTCGTGCTGGCACTGATCGCCTGGACCGGGACCGGACGGCCCGACCTGCTGATCGCAGACACAGGCACGCTCGTGGGGATCATGACGCCGGAGGGTCGCGCGCTGTCACGGCCGCGCGGCGCGGGTTTCCACGCCGAGATATGGCTGGAGAACGACGGGCAGGGCGGCGGTCAGGAGGCGGCCGCCGCCCTCTGGCCCGAGGCTACAGAGGCGCGAACCGCGAGGGCCAAGCTGGGCCCCCTGCGCGTCGTCCATCTTCAGGGCAAACGCGCGATGCGCAGATTCGAAGGCTGTACCACGCCCGCCATCGTGGTCTCGAGCGTCGACATGACCGCGCAGCCGGGCTGCGACATCTACGATCCTGCGCGCCTCCGCCATACCGGGGCCGTGGCTCTCTGGCTCGAGGACGACGCGCCGCGCATCATCACGGCCGCCGGCCACTCGCAGCGCCTGTGGCACGGGACTGCGGCGCGCGGTCAGTAGGTGCGGATCAGCCCCACGAGCTTGCCCTGCACCTTGACCGCGCCCATCGGCAGCACGCGCGGCTCGTAGGCCGGATTGGCCGCTTCTAGCACAATCGTGTTTCCCTGCCGACGGAACCGCTTGAGGGTCGCCTCGTAGCCTTCGACCTGGGCGACGACGATCTCGCCATTCTCGGCGCTGGACGCCTCGCGGATGATGACGACATCACCATCGTTGATCCCGGCGTCGATCATCGAGTCGCCCTTGACCTCGAGCGCGTAATGCGGTGCGCCGCTCGACACCATGGCGCCCGGGACACCGATGTTCGGCGGCACGTCCGAGATCGACTCGATGGGCACACCTGCGGCGATCCGGCCCAGTATCGGAAGCTCGGCCACATGCGCGCCCTCGACGGGCGCCGCGGTCGACGGACGGCTGTCGGGCCGGTCGCCGTCAATCACCCTGGCGCTGAAACCGGACGTGGCGCCGCCAAGGCTCTCGGGCAATTTCACAATCTCGATCGCCCGGGCGCGGTGGGCCAGACGCCGAATGAAACCCCGCTCCTCGAGTGCGGTGATGAGCCGGTGGATCCCGGACTTGGACCGCAGATCGAGCGCCTCCTTCATCTCGTCGAAACTGGGCGGCACGCCATCACGCGCCATGCGCCGGTTTATGAAATCCAGAAGATCGAGCTGTTTCTTGGTCAGCATATCACCGTTCCCGCTGTTCTGGTGTTTGTTCTATTCATGTTCCCGTTTTGTGTCAACATGTTGTGCGCCGGAACGGGATGGGTCACGCGGGAAACGACGGCCACTGTTGTAGCGTGACAGCGAACTTTGCAGTGATTTACAGCGAAGATTACAGCAATGCCGTTCTTCGGACTATGCCATTTACCCCACCGCTCGACGCTGCCTGAAGGACGGCATGACGGGCACGGCGTCCGACACTTGTTCGATCTCGCGTGTGCTCCGCCCGCCCTGAATTGGAAGCATGAAAGCTGGCTGCGTCAGATCTTGAGGCTTCTTGAACGCCGCATTGGTCGCCTTCTTTCTGCCGATGGCAGCAGCTGTGACCGTGTCTAGCATGGCGGGGACGTTGATCTTAACGCCTTCGAACATCTCTTTAACGGTGATGATCTGAACGGCAGGAATTGGACCGAACAACGTGTCCACCTTACCAAAGTCACGCGCAATATCGCGCATTCCTCTTGTTGGTTCGTGCGCACAAACAAGGACACCGACCGCTTTGTCGTCTCGTGTGAGGCGGCGCTGGGTATCAAGCGTACCGCCGAGATCTCGGACCATGCCAGGGTTGAGGCTCCGACCTCCCTTGACAGATACAATGCCCCGGCTTCGATCATCGCCTGCCGTGAGGTAGTAGAACGTCCCATCGATCCCACCATCGCCACGGAATTTTCCTGAATGCATGGCTCCCAATGCGGTGACGGCCCATTCCTCAAACTTGAAAGGATCATTTTCTGCAAGCCAAAGTGCTCCGTCGATGCTCTTTGGAATGCCGAAAACGTCGTAGCGAATGTTGGGGAAGTAGTGCTTCAGGCGATCTTGAATGACGTGCATGGCTTGCACGGCGACGTCAATACCGATCCATTTCCGGCCTAGTGCCTGAGCCGAATGTAGGGTGGTTCCGCAGCCGCAGAATGGATCCAGCACAATGTTGCCTTCGTTTGAAGACGCTTCAATTATGCGGTTCAGCAGAGCCGTGGGCTTTTGGGTTGGATACCCCATCCGTTCACGTGCTGTTTGGTTCAGGCGATCAATGTCAGTCCAAACGTCTCCGACGGTGACCTTTCTGGACTCCGGGTCAAATGGCACATTGTCCTTCCTCCTAGGGAAACCGCCGTTGGACGGAAAATGGATCAGCCCCTCATCGGCCCACTGGTCCATCACTTCATGCGAATTCCCCCAATGCCGTCCCATCGCGGTCACATCGAAGCCACGCCACGGTTTGCCGCTGTCGCCCTCAGCGGTAACTCCAGCGCCAGTGAGTTCGTACGTCTGGTACTTCTTGCCGTCTTGGCCCGTAATGAGAGTATGCGGCAGCTTGGCCTTGTTAGCCTTTACTCGTGGAATTTCATGTCTGGATTTGGGACCGGAATAATGAAAGATCGTGTCGTGGAGGTGTGGCCAGTTCTTCGGCGTTCCGCGCGCGTTGGTTCGCTTCCAGACAATTTCGGCGCGGTACCACGAAATCCCGAAGACGCCGTCCAAAATTATCTTCAGGTAGTGACTGGCGGTTGGATCGCAGTGCAGATAAAGGCTACCGGTGGGTTTGAGAACCCTGCGAAGCTCAACCAATCTGGCCGTCATCATCGTTAGATACGCGAGCATGTCGTTGGTGCCGAGTATCAATCGAAGCGACGACATCACGTCCGCGGCTCGTCCTTGCGTGGCCAAGATGTCATCAAACGCTTCTTCGGCTGCGTCGCCCCACGACCAAGTATCGTCGAATGTCGTGATTTGTGAATCCGCCCAACGGCTCTTGTCGGGACTCTTGAATAGTAGGTTGTAGCTTGCGTTGGAGTTGAACGGCGGATCCAAGTATACGAGATCGATGCTTTCATCAGGGATATACTCCCGAAGTATGTGCAGGTTGTCACCGAAATAGAATGCGTTCTTCATGCTCAACTCCACAAACCACCGCGGGTGAAGGAGAGCATGAAATGCGTTGATGGTGGTGGGTTTTCATTCGGTGGAACGGTAACCTGTGGATAAATCGCATCACCATTTCGAAATTTCCCGCCACTAATACCAAATATCGTAGCGTCTCGGCCGTCAGCCACAACTGGACATGGCTTTGGGCGATGCGCAACCTATGAAGATGCGGCCCAGTACCCCGTGAAATCACCCGCCACGGCCCCGGCCAGCCTTCGCAGCGCCTCGGGATCGATCGAGAACACCAGCGCAGGCGCGCCAGCACATGCCCAGACTTTGTCGAACTCGAGCAAACGCGGATCCATCCAGGCGCGGATCGGGTGCGCATGACCGGTGGGGGGGACGCTATCCGGCTCGAAGCCTGTCTGCGTTCGGATGAACGCCAGGTCGGCCGGGTAGGCGGCCTCGTAAGCTAGGCCGGACGCCTGGGCGCCGTTCACGCGTCTGTTGCCTGCGACCAGGAAGAGCATAGCCGCGGCACTTGAAGCCCCGCGATAAACCTCCGAGCGCACAACCTGATCGGCCTCGCAGGTCAGCTGGTCAGCAATGGATTGGTCACAGCAAGCATTCACGACTTTGAAAACCGCGTCGCGCACACCGGCGGTCTCAAGGGCATTGTTGCAGAAAGGCGGCTTGAGGCGTGACTTCCCCTTTCCCCTTTAGTTTCAGGCCACGCGGACGATCTCGGCGGTGCCGAGGGCATTAAAGCGATTGATAAGGGCGACCCGGATGTGGATTTCGGCGGTTTGCCGATCAGGATCCCGTGCGGCGATGCGCTCGCCGAAGGCCTTCAGGCATCGCATCCTGGCCTCCACGCGGCTGCGGGCGTGGTATCCCGTCCACCGTTTCCAGAACGCCCGACCGTAGTGACGTGTGGCGCGCAGGGTTTCGTTGCGGGCCCGGGCGGCTGGGCAATCATCCTTCCACGGTCGGCCATTCTTGCGGATCGGGATGATCGCCGTGC
>NZ_KE557280.1:213962-262241 GCF_000442255.1 Salipiger mucosus DSM 16094
GCACGGCGATAGGGGATCTGCACCTTCAGGGTCTTCTGCCTCCGGCTCAAGGTCGAATAGTCCGGAACGGGCCAGTCCAGCCCCGCGAGACGCAGCAGACTGGCGACCAGCCCGGCGGTCTGCCTGAGCGGCAGCTTGAACAGCACCTTGATCGACAGGCAGAACTGGATCGCCGCATTCGAGAACACCGGCGGGCGCCCAGGGCGGCCCTCATGCGGCGCGTGCCAGACCATCTCCTTGTCCAGCCAGATCAGCAAAGACCCGCGCTTGCGGAGCGCAGCGTTGTAGGCGGACCAGTTCGTCGTGCGGTAGCGGGCGGGCTTGGGCTTGCTCATGCTGCTCGTCTAATCGCATGGATTCCCGATGTGAATCCTTCACCCGCTGAGTTCTGCAACAACGCCGGGTTCAGCCTTTGGAAGGTCTCTCGACGCTGCGCCAGGAAATATGACAGCTGAAGTGCGGTCATTTTGGCTCCGGCCAAGTTTCCATCGATCTCGAACATCAGAGCTTCGTCATCCGAGCACCGCAACACATCACAGGGGATGACTGCTTCGCCGAGTTCGCGCATCGCGGAGAGCCGATTGGCCCCATCGAGCACGAAATCGCCCTTCTTGGTTCGACGCACGACAATGCGTCCGACGAAGCCTCGCTCGCTGATTGCTTCCTTCAGAGTGTCCACACCGTCGCGGGACACATCTCTAAGCCGTCCAGCGATCTGGATCTGATCGACTGGCAACTCATTGACTGTCGTGAGCCGCTCGATCATCTCTCACTCCCGACAATCCCTTGCAGCACTGACCGGAGTGCGCTGATGCGGATCTGGACGTCCGAGTTGATCCTCGCCGCCTCGTCATTGAGGATCTCGAGATGCTCGCGCTCGGCATCGGCATTGGTGAGCAGTTCGTCGATTTCGCCGTCATCGGTGCTCGCGCTCCGAGCGAGCAAGTCGACTTGGGCAGCGACCGAAGCCAACTCGTTTTCCATCCACTGCAAGCGGTCGGGTTGAACCAGGCGAACCGGTACCGATCTGAGATCTTCTTTAGGCTTGGGCCCAGAGATTTTTTGGAAGTCTGTCTTAGCCATCGGTACGCGGCCCTTTCTTCATGGTGTAGTAGAAGCGTCTCTCGCGCTCCGGCCCTTCGAGCCGGGTCTCGCAATCGATCCGTGCGCCGAGACAGCGCAGCTCGGCGATGCAGCTGTTGACCGCGCAGACCTTGGCCCGGCGCATGATCGACCAGGTCGAGTGGGGCTTGCCGTCGGACAGCACGGTCAGGACGCGCTGCAGGCGGGCGGATTTGAGCGAGGCGGCATTCATGATCCGCCTCCGCTCTGGCACCACATTGTGTGCTTTCCTTCCGCGAAGGCGCGACCCGTGCTAGG
The DNA here is from genome assembly GCF_000442255.1 of Salipiger mucosus DSM 16094. Lineage (GTDB taxonomy): Bacteria > Pseudomonadota > Alphaproteobacteria > Rhodobacterales > Rhodobacteraceae > Salipiger > Salipiger mucosus. The sequence goes on from NZ_KE557280.1 coordinate 215,343, forward strand.
GTGGCGGCGCTGCCGGGTGTTACCGCACCCAGCAGCGCCTCTCATGCCCAAGTGAAGACAGCACAAGGACACGATCTCGATGACTGGATATGTGATCGAGGCGCAGGCGCGCGCGGACGAACTGTTGGAAATGCTCACGGAAGAGCAAGTCGACCTACTCTGGACATGGGCCCTAAACGTGGCGGAGATCGACTGGGAGCGCATCATGTCCGCTCCTTCCGATCATTCGCTCCGCGTCTTAGCGATGACGCCAAAGCAGCGATATCGCTGGATGACTGAGACACCGCCGGAGCAGTTCTATCGCCAATGGATAGAGGCTCGTCACTGGTCGGTTCTGTCAGCCATTGCATTGCAGCAAGCAGAATTCGCTGAGTACGCGAAGGGCATGAAATATCGAGAAGCCTGTCGATATGGGGCTCAAGCAGCAAGCAGGCATCTGGCCCCAAGGTCTCTAGAAACGACGCTGCGGCACTCATTTGGCGTCCTATGAACCAGCCTGGCAGACAGATCGGCGGGATCTGCCGCCACGACGGCCTCGCTCCCCTCAAGCTCCGGGCTGCCTTGCGCCGTTTGCGTATTCTTCGATAGATGTCGCGGCTCGTTGCCGTTCCGCCATGGATGCGTGGATCGGTCTCCATCTCTGGTCTTTCCCGGTTCTTGAGGGCATGGAACTTGGCTCCGGGATAAAAGTCCGGAGGCGTTTGACGATCGCGAAGATGCTCGAGCAGAAGGATCCCTGCACGGTCTTCAGTCGGGACCTCGGGCAGCTCCGGGAACTCGAATTTCCAAAGCAACTTGGTCCGGTCGTATGCCGCCTCAAAGGTCGGCCGGCTCGACCGAAAGAAGTCCTCGGCCAACAACAGAATGAAGCGATTTTCGGAACTCACAGCAGCACCCCCAGACCAATGATCGTGCCAACCACCAGCGCGACCACCGACACGCCGCCCAGCAGGTCGCCGAGCAGGCTCTCGGACAGCCGCCGTTCGGCGGCGCGAATGGTTGCCCAGGCCGCGCGCAGGGAGGAGAGGAAGGGCGCGGGCCTGGGCGCCCCGACGGTGCCTCTGCCGCCGGGGAGACGGTTGCCGGCGTTTCCGTGAGTGGTGGCAACCGTCTTGGTCTGGTGCATGGCTTCGTCGCCGCGCAGCGCGTCGGCCAGCAGCATGCGGGCGTGCTCGCCCACCATGCGCTCGGCCGCGCGGGCCGCGCCGAAGCTCTCGGGTTGACGGGCCGTGCCGATCAGCGTGACCCCGAGCGCAATGCGCTGCGCATCGGTCAGGCCACGGCCGATCTCGTGGGCACGAACAAGGACATCTGCGCGGTCCTGCATCACGAAGCCCTCCGGTCGCTGGCGGTGAGGGGCGCAGGGCGCGGCGTCTCGATCGGCCAGGGACACCTGTCCGGCCAGATCGTCGAGAAGACGCGCAGTGTAGCGTCGAAGGTCTCTTGGCGGACCCCAGACACCGGGTTTTCGCCCAACCGGACACGCAGCATCGTGAACTCGTGCAGGTTGCTTAGTGAGATCTGCGGGCCGAGGGACCTCACAGCATCGGACGCCAGGACTTGCCCGGTCGCGTCAAAATGAGTGGCGAAAAGAGTGCGAACCTCGTTTGCACGACGGCGGTTTTCGCGTGTTGTCTCAGGCGGCTGCGTCCTGCCCGTGCGCGCGGCCCAGGCCGGCACGTCGCAAGCGTCGATGCCAGCTGCGACCGTAGTAGCTCGAGTGCCTTTATGACACCGGCTGCCGATACTGCGTTCGACCGTGGATCGAAGCCCAGCGATCGCCTGGCGAGACCCGTCGAGAGCTTCGCCGAGCTCCGGACGGAGACGGAAATGGCTACCGGCGGCCATCAAACGCGCTCCTGCTCCAGCCGCTTCGCGTAGAGTGCGGCGAAAAGATCTGGGCCGATCTCCTCGATCATCGCATCGCGCATCAACTGCGCCTTCGGGCCATTACTCCAGCCGGTCGAATACCCACGAATGTTCTGGAAGTTGACACCGTGACGATCGGCGAACTCACGACTGCTGGACCCCAATGCCCGCATGCCCGCGAGGAACGCGTCATGAAAGATCGGCCCCGGCTGGTAGGATTGTTGATGTTTTGTCATGCTGCTCTCTTGAGTCGATGTGGCTTGACCGCGAATAACGTTCAGGAGGAAGATGACCGTGTATTACGTTATTGTCAATGGGCATTGAAATGGCAACCGCAATTTACGGTCAGCGCATCGCCGAGATACGCAAAAAAATTGGTCTGTCACAGCGAGCTTTTGGGTCAAAAGTATCGCGAAGTCAGGGATTTATCAGCGACATAGAGGCAGGACGCACCGATCCTTCGTTCGACTTTCTAGTCAAGCTTTGGCGTGAACTCGGCGTCGATCCCAGATGGGTCATCACAGGCGAGGGGAACGAGTTGCAGGCGCAAGCTCAGTTCCAGGGTCGCACCAGTCTAGTCAGCGCACCGGACACCAGCGTGCCAGCGCATGGCGATGTCATCATAGGTGACGCAGAGCTTCAGATGGTCCGCCGCTTCGATGTGTCCGGGTCTGCTGGCCTTGGCGCATTGGTGCCATCCGAGGAGGTCATTGACCATGTGGCCTTCACACGCTCGTGGCTCTTGCGAATGGGAATTAACGCTGATTTGGCTGGCCTTTTAAAAGTTAGTGGCGATAGCATGGCGCCGAATTTGCGAGACGGCTCCTTAGCTCTGGTTCACTTTGCAGAATTTGAAGTCGATGATGGCTACATTTATGCGTTCCTGTTGAATGAGGAACTCTTCATAAAGCGGCTGGCAAGAATTGACGGAGGATTTTTGGTAACATCTGATAATCCGACCTTCCAACCTTACAAGGTCTTGGGAAATGACGCCAAGGAACTCAGAGTGCGTGGACGAGTGCGCGCAGTGATCTCTCAAGTGTGAACGTGGAGTGGTACTATGAAGTTTATGAAATTCAGCATGGCGATTGTGCTTTCCAGCCTTTCTGTACCTGCGAAAGCGGAGGAAACTGATACTGCTAAAAGTGCCGCTGACAGTTGCTTAATGGCTTTAGAGGCGGGTGAAGAGCGCGCCGCGGGCGAGGCCGCGATCACCTTACAAGCCGTCGAAGGGGATGTTTTTGGTGAGGCTCGAGACCTCGGCGTTGAGTGTTTGGAGAAGTTCACCGGCGAGCAATGGCTATATGCACAAGGCCATAAGCGATTTATGTCCATCGACGCCTTCAAAGCCATTGATCAACGACGCACGATCAAGGCCAGAATGGGTCAAGTCGTAGAAGAAATAATATCTGATACGGAAGGCTTGGCCGAGCAAGCCAGGCAGAACCGCCTAGCTGCAGAAAAAGAGCGAGTGAGGGCCGGAGAGCTCTTGCAGCAATCTGCACAGGAGTTGTCGAAGGCACGTCGAGAGAGCGTTTCAATCCGAACTTACACGGCCTGCGTTAAACTCTATCGATCTAACGAGAACTCAGCGCTGGTGAACCCTGTCTGTAACGCATCATTTGTTGCCAACGGCCTGCCGCCCTCGATCGACTGAGGCAACTCACCATTCGCGTACGATCGCCTGCCGTGAGTTCTCCAGTGCGTGGCTGCACGCGTGGGCGCCGCCATCGTTGAAGGGCGGTCGGGGATATTGACGGTCGGATCGACAGGAGCGAAATAGACCTAGCCGGATCTCCACGTCGATCCTCGACTTTGTCGTGACTGCTCACACGAGTCGCATAAGGCACAGTATGTGGTGCGGTACGGTCGCGGCCTGGCTGAAAATCGGGTCCCACTTCTCTGAAACCGTTACGACGCCTCGCATCGACATAACGTGCTGTAATGGCGCTCGAAAATCCGTAAGTGGGACGGTCGACACGAAGTGGGCGGCTAGGGTCCCAGTTCGCAGCCCTGGTCAAAGCTCGAGAATGCCCCTGTACGGGCTTTCTCAGGGGGCATTGAACCATATTTCAATGGGGTTTCGCGGTGATCGCTTCTTACTCGCCTTCAAAGGCCTTCAGAGCCGCCATGGTGGCCGATTTGACCGGTTTCGCAGGATCACTGTAAACTTATGCCGACTGGGAGCAGACCATGCGTGGCGCTCAGCAACCCCTTGATTTCTCTTTCCATCCGCCGTCTTCCGACTTCTTCGAGCGTCTTCCGGGATCACTGTAATCTAAGGTGTCACCTAACAGCCACTGCTGTCACGGACAGATATCCGGAACGTTCGGGAAAAACCGCAAGAAACTGAAATCATTTGAAGATCGCGATCCCGATGAAGGTCCAGATGACCATGCCCGCGAGCACCGCCCAGAGAATCCACCATCCATGTCGCAAGCTGCAGGCTCCCCCGATCTGCCGTAGCGCGTCGCAATATCTTGCCCCGCGCGGCACGGGACCGGCAATGACTAGCGTTGTGTCAGGTGGATGACATTCACCGACTCGCCGGCCTCGCGGGCGGGGTCGCCGGGTGGGCGTACGACGAGCGCGTCGGCCGCCCCGAGAACGCTCAACAGAGAGCTGTCCTGCCGATCGAAGATCGTGACACCCTCGGAGCCGATGCGCCCGCGCATGTAGTGTTCGCGTGGCCCGTTGGCGCCGACGGGCGCGGCAAGGCGCAGCGCCTCGCGCGGGGCAGGAGCGGCGCCCAGGCCGAGCATGGCGCGGATCACCGGCGCGACGAAGACATGGCCGCAGACCATGGCCGAAACCGGGTTGCCCGGAAGCCCGATCATCATGGCAGGCCCCAAACGCCCGGACATCAGCGGCTTGCCCGGCCGCATGGCAACGCGGTGGAAGGCCCGCTCGAGGCCCATCTCGCCGGCCACCCGCGCGACGATGTCGTGATCCCCGACCGAGGCTCCGCCCACGGTGATGACGAGATCCGCGTCGTCGACCAGCCCCAACACGCAGCGCAGCGACTCCGGCGTGTCGCGGGCGATGGGAAGAAGCCGGGGCTCGGCGCCGAGATCGGCCAGCAGGGCATGCAGGCCGAAAGTGTTCGAGGCGATGATCTGATCTGGGCCGGGATCCTCGCCGGGCATGCGCAGTTCGTCGCCGGTGGCGATGAGGGCGACGCGAGGACGGCGTGCCACGGGCACCCGGTCGATGTTCATCGACGCCAGGAGAGCGAGGTCCTCGGGGCTGAGCCGGCGCGGCGCCTCGACGCGGTCACCGGCGCGAAAATCGTTGCCAAGAGCGCGGATATTGGCATTCGGGGCGACGGGTTCGGAGAGAGTGACGGCCTCGCCGTCGCGGATGACATTCTCCTGCAGCGCAACGCGGTCGGCGCCCTCGGGCACCGGGGCGCCGGTGAAGATGCGCACCGCCTCGCCCTGCGCGACCGTTCCGTCGAACCGCTGGCCTGCCGCCGATTCACCGATCACGCGGAAGCTGTCGACATCGCCGCCAAGGGCGTAGCCGTCCATCGCGGAGGCCGAAAAGGGCGGCTGGTCGCGGCGGGCCACGACGTCGCGCGCAAGCACGCGACCGTTGGCCTCCAGCAGCGGGATCTCTTCGCTCCCGAGTGGCTGCGCCAGGGCAAACAGCTTGTCGAGCGCCTCGGATACGGGGATCATGTCGCCTCGTAACGGCCTGATTTGCCGCCGTCTTTCAGGACAACGCGGATGCCGCCGATCTCCATGCCGCGATCCACGGCCTTGGCCATGTCATAGACCGTCAGCGCGGACGTGCTGACGGCCGTGAGCGCCTCCATCTCGACACCGGTCTGGCCGGTGGTCTTGACCGTGGCCTCGATGCGCAGGCCGGGCAGGTCGGTGTCGGGCGTCAGGTCGACCGAGACCTTAGTGACCGGCAGCGGATGGCAGAGCGGGATCAGCTCGGGCGTCTTCTTGGCGCCCATGATCCCGGCCAGCCGCGCGACACCGATCACGTCGCCTTTCTTGGCCTTACCTTCGGTAATGATCTCAAGGGTTTCGGGCTGCATCTTCACCCAGCCGACGGCGGTGGCGACGCGTGCGGTCGTGGCCTTGTCGGACACGTCCACCATGTGGGCATCGCCCTTGTCGTCGAAATGCGTCAGACCGCTCATGCCGCGACCGGATCCCTGAGCAGCGTGCGGGTGGCACGTTCCACGTCGGGCTGCCGCATGAGGCTTTCTCCGATCAGGAAGGCCCGCGCACCGTATTGCGCCATGTCGGCAAGATCGGCGGGCGTGTGGAGGCCGGATTCCGAGATCAGCAGCCGGTCGGCCGGCACATTGCGCGACAGGACGCGGGTCGTGTCCAGCGTGGTCTCGAAGGTCTTGAGATTGCGGTTGTTCACGCCAACGAGCGGCGAGCGCAGCTTGAGCGCGCGGTCGAGTTCGGCCGCATCGTGCACCTCGATCAGGGCGTCCATGCCCCAGCCAAAGGCTGCGTCCTCGAGCTCGGCCGCCTGCGCGTCGCTGACGCTGGCCATGATGATCAGGATGCAGTCCGCACCCAGCGCGCGAGCCTCGGCCACCTGGTAGGTGTCATACATGAAGTCCTTGCGCAGCGCCGGCAGCGTCGTCGCCGCGCGCGCCTCGGTCAGGAAGGATTTGGCGCCTTGGAAAGAGGGCGTGTCGGTCAGAACCGAGAGGCAGGTCGCGCCGCCGCGTTCATAGGCGGAGGCCAGTGTCGCGGGGTGAAAATCCTCTCGGATCAGGCCCTTGGACGGCGAGGCTTTCTTGACCTCGGCGATGAGGCCATAGCCCGTTGCGGCGGCCTCGCGCAGCGCGGCGCCGAACGGGCGCACCGGATCGGCCGCGCGCGCCTCGGCCTCGACCGAGATGAGGGACTTGGCAGCCTTGTCGGCCGCCACCTCTTCCAGCTTGTAGGCCTTGATCTTGTCGAGGATCGTCTGCGTCATCCGCTTACCCAGTCAATCGGTGTCTCGCCCCTTGCAATAAGCCACTCGTTGACGCGGGAAAAGGGGCGCGATCCGAAAAAGCCCCGCCGTGCCGAAAGCGGCGAGGGATGGGCCGAGCGCAGCAGCAGATGGTCCGTCCCGTGGATGTGCCTCTCGAACCCCTGCGCATGCTTGCCCCAGAGCACGAAGGCACGCGGCTTTTTCGACAGCTCCTCGAGCACCTGCTCCGTCAGCGTCGACCAGCCCATCCGCGCGTGGCCGCCCGCCGTGCCCGCCGGAACGGTGAGCGCGGTATTCAGCAGCAGAACGCCCTGCGCCGCCCAGTGGCGCAGGTCTCCGGTCGCGGGCGCCGCGCCGAATTCGGCCTCGAGTTCCTTGAAGATGTTGCCCAGCGAGCGCGGCAGCGGCCGAATGTGGGGCTCGACCGAGAAGGCCAAGCCGTGCGCGTGTCCGGGTGTCGGGTAGGGGTCCTGGCCCAGGATCACCACGCGCACCGTGTCGGGCGGGCAGGCGTCGAGCGCCGCGAAGATCTGCGGCGCAGGCGGCAGCACCTCGCGATCCTCTGCGGCAAGCGCGGCCGCGATGCGGGGCAGGTCCCGGGTGAAGAACGGCAGATGCGCCCAGGCTTCGGGCGGGGTCATGCCGCCTCTTGGGTCGCCTCGGCCAGCGCGCGAACCTTACCGAGCGCAGCGCCGCTGTCGATGCTCTCGCGGGCCATCTCGACGCCCTGGCGCAGGTCCGTGGCCTTCCCGGCCACGACGAGGGCGGCAGCGGCGTTCAGCAGAACCGCGTCGCGGTAAGCGCCCGCCGCGCCCTCGAGCAGCGCGCGGAAGGCGGTGCCGTTTTCCTCGGGTGTGCCGCCGACGATCTCCTCGAAGGCATGCTCGGGCAGGCCCGCGTCCTCGGGATGAAGCTCGACCTCGCGGACCGAGCCGTCCTCCTCCAGCGCGGCGACCCAGCTCATGCCGGAAATCGCCAGCTCGTCGGTGCCGTCAGAGCCGTGAACCAGCCAGGCGCGCTCGGACCCGAGCTGGCCGAGCGTCTCGGCCATGGGCTGGATCAGATCGCGCGAGAAGGCGCCGGTGAGCTGGCGCTTGACCCCGGCCGGGTTGGTGATCGGGCCGAGGATGTTGAAAATCGTGCGCGTGCCCAGCTCGGTGCGCACCGGGCCGACGTTTGCCATGGCCGGGTGGTGCATCGGCGCCATCATGAAGCAGATGCCGGTCGATTTCAGAGCCTTTTCAGCGGCTTTCGGCGGGATCATCACCTTGACGCCCATCTGGGTCAGCGCATCCGCCGAGCCCGATTTCGACGACAGGTTGCGGTTGCCGTGCTTGGCCACCGGCACGCCCGCGCCCGCGACCACAAAGGCGGCCGCCGTCGAGATGTTCAGCGTGCCCTTGCCGTCGCCGCCGGTGCCGACGATGTCGATGGCCCCCTCGGGCGCCTGCACCTTGTGGCACTTGGCGCGCATCACGGCGGCGGCGGCGGCATATTCCGACACCGATTCGCCGCGCGTGCGCATCGCCATCAGCAGCCCGCCCATCTGCGCCGGGGTCGCCTCGCCCTCGAAGAGGATGTCGAAGGCCGTCTCGGCCTCGTCACGGGTCAGCGGGCGGGTCGCGGCGGCGCCGATCAGCGGCTTCAGTCGGTCGCTCATGCAGGTTCTTTCATGGTCTCGAGGAAGGTCTTGAGCAGCGCATGGCCGTGCTCCGAAGCGATGCTCTCGGGGTGGAACTGCACGCCGTGGATGGGCAGCTCGCGGTGTCGCAGGCCCATGATCGTGCCGTCCTCGAGCCAGGCGTTGACCGCCAGCTCCTCGGGCAGCCCGTCGCGCGAGACCACCAGCGAATGGTACCGCGTCGCCTCGAAGGGTGAGGGCAGGCCGGCAAAGACGCCGGTGTCGTCGTGGTGCATGCGGCCCATCTTGCCGTGCACGATCTCGTCGTGGCGCACGACATTGCCGCCGAAGGCCTGGCCGATCGTCTGGTGACCGAGGCACACGCCCAGCAGCGGCGTTCCGGTCTCGGCGGCGGCCTGCGTCAACGCGAGGCAGATGCCGGCCTCGTTCGGGGTGCAGGGCCCCGGCGAGAGCAGGATGCCCGAGGGCCGCAGTGCCATCGCGTCCTGAACGGTCAGCGCGTCGTTGCGCCAGACCTGCGCCTCGACACCAAGCTCGCCGACGTAGTGCACGAGGTTGTAGGTAAAGCTGTCATAGTTGTCGATCAGCAGAAGCATGGGCGCGTCTCGGGGCTGGAAGGATGGGCATTCTCGGCGCTATACATGCGCCCGGGTGAGGTGCAGCGTCAAGGGCTGGCGCCGGAGAGCGCGACCGCGCCCGCAAGAGGCACGACAGACCGGCACGGATACCGGCGGGCAGAAGGGGCGCAAGGCATGGCGAAGGGATTTCTGACGGGGGCGATCAGCGGCCTGGTGGTTTCGGGTGTCGCAGCGGGCGCTGTCTCTTTCGCGCTTGGCCCGCCGCGGCCGGTTCGCCTGTCCGAGGCTCCGGTGGCGCCGCCGGCCGAGACCGCCGCACCCGCGCAGGACCAGGTGCTGCCCGAAACCGAGGGAACCGAGACAGCGCCCGAGCCGGTTGCAGAGGGGCCCGCACCAGAGACCGAGATGGAGACGGTCGAGGTCACCCCGTCCCCGGACGAACGTGCCGACCCCGAGAGCGAGACCGCCGAGGCGGAAGCCGGGGAGGTATCCGCGACGGAGACCGAACCCGCGACAGAGAGTGCCGAGGCGGAGTTGGACGAACCGGCCGCCGTTCAGGAAGTCGTCCCGCCGGCAAGGCGCCCGGCCGACGAGGCGCAGGTCGCGCTTGCAGGCGAGGGACCGGCGCTCAATTCCCCGCCAAGTGCGCCCGAGGCCAGCGCACCCGACACGACGCCCGCCGCGCGGCCCGACGCGGTGACCGGCACCGATGCGCCCGCCGCACCCGAGGCCAGCGAAGAGCCCGAGGCCCGCGTTGCGGTTTCGAGCGAGGCGCCCGTCCTGCCCGGCGGCCAGGCCGCAGCGCCCGAGGCGCCGCTGGCCGAGCGCGAGCCCGACATTTCCACCGACCCGGCCCAGCCCCCGGCGCCGCCGGTGTCCGCCGAAGAGAGCGGCCTGGTCGCGGATCCTGCTCCCGAAACAACTGAGGCAGGGCAGCCCGCGTCCGAAGACGAGGACGAAGACACCGGCACGATCGTCGCGGAAGGGGCCGTCGATGACGCCAACGAGGGCGCGCAGACGGCGCCCACAATCGGGCGGCCCGCGCAGTCGCTGATCCCCCGGGGCGGCGCCGAAGAGGCCGACGCTGATGAGACGGATGCTCCCGAGGCGGAGCAGCCCGCAGCCGAGGCCCGCCCGCTCGAGCGCTACGCGGCAGAGGCGGATGCAGCAGAGGACGAGCCGCGCATGTCGATCGTGCTGATCGACGACGGGTCCGGTCCGCTGGGCCCCGACACCATCGAGGCCTTCCCCTTTCCGGTCAGTTTCGCGATCCCGGCCTCGCATCCGGACGCCGCGGCGGCCGTCCGGGCCTACCGCGATCTCGGCTTCGAGGTGCTGGCACTCGCCGGCGTTCCTGAAGGCGCCCAGGCCTCCGACGTCGAAGTGACGCTCGAGGCGACGCTCGACGCGGTCGCCCGGAGGCTGTGGCGGTGCTCGAGAACCCGGGGCAGGGGCTTCAGTCCTCCCGCGCGGTCTCGGACCAGGTGGCGGGCTACCTCGCCGATACCGGTCACGGGCTTCTCATGCAGCCGAGCGGGCTCAACACCGCGCAGTCGCTGGCGCTGCGCGCAGGCGTGCCGTCGGCCACGGTGTTCCGCGATTTCGACGGCTCCGGACAGGACCCGCGCGTCATGCGCCGCTTCCTCGACCAGGCGGCCTTCAAGGCGCGGCAGGAGGGGGCCGTCATCATGCTGGGGCGGCTGCGGGCCGACACGGTCTCGGCGCTGCTGCTCTGGGGGCTGCAGGACCGGGCGGGCAGCGTGGCGCTGGTCCCGGTCTCGACGGTGCTCAGGGAGAGCGTCGCAACAGAGTAGGCGCTCAGCGCGCAGCCCAGCCGCGCAGCGTCGTCTCCAGATCACCGTAGCCCGTCGGCCGCCGCTCGAATGCAAGGCCGAGCCGCTCTGCCTGCGTGCGGGCGCGCTCGGTCAGCGTGGCGTCCTCGGTCTGGGCAAGATAGACCAGCGTCTCGTAGTTGCCGAAATACATGTCGCGCAGTTCTGGATGCCGGTCGAGCCCGAGCGGTTTCCAGACGAAGGCATCGAACTGCCGCACAAGGAAATCCGTCAGGTAGAAGGCCGTCGCCTCGTCCCGCGCGGCAAAGGCATCAACCCCCTCGAAGAAGGCGTAGCAGTGCGGCCCGGCGACCATCTCCACGCCCAGCCGCGCGCATTCCGCTCCGAGCAGCCCGCCGGTGCCGCAGTCGGCGTAGACGACATGGATCGCGTCATACCCCGCACGATGCCGCTCGACGGCGTCGCGAACGGCTTCCGGGATCTTTTCCGGACGATTGTGCAGAATGGCGGGCAGGCAGACGAGATCGAGGTGGTCCCAGCCGTTCCGCGCCTTGAGATCGAGGATCTCGCGCGCGAGCGCACCGCAGGCAATCAGCAGCACCTGCCCCTTGCCTGTGTCCTGCCATCCGGTATCGGTGAGCGTGGTCGCGTCAGGCGTGGCCATCGTCGGAAGCGATCGGCATCATGGCCCAGCGAGCCAGCAGGGCCAGCCCCAGCAGCAGCGGAACCATGGTTCCCGCGCCCCAGGCCACGAAGGCCCAAACGGTCAGGGCGGCCGCCGTCAGAACGGCGAAGATGAGCGTCACGAAAGTCGTTACCGGCATGATGCGTCTCCTCTGCCTAACAAGATAGGGCGCGACGCTCGGAAATAAAAGACAAATTCCTGACACGCACCAGGCGTCGCGACGTAACGGCCGCTTTGCGGGACAGCAGTGTTCTGGGGGTTGGGGCGTTTTCAGCCCGGGACCGGCCCTCCTCCCCGCCGGTCCCGGTGGCGCCGCCCGGCTATCAGCCTGCGGCGCGCTGATTGTGCCTGCGCGCAATCAGATCCTTCGCCATCTCTACCGCAACGGCGGCGTCACGGCAATAGGCGTCGGCACCGATGGCCTTGCCGAATTCCTCGTTCAGCGGCGCGCCGCCGACCAGGACGATGTAGTCGTCGCGGATTCCCTGCTCGACCATCTGGTCGATGACGACCTTCATGTAGGGCATCGTCGTGGTCAGAAGCGCCGACATGCCGACGATATCCGCGTTCTCGGCGGCCGCAGCCTCGATGTAGGTCTCGACCGGGTTGTTGATCCCCAGATCGACCACCTCGAATCCGGCACCCTCCATCATCATCGACACCAGGTTCTTGCCGATGTCGTGGATGTCGCCCTTGACCGTGCCGATGACCATCTTGCCGATGGTGGGCGCGCCGGTCTCGGCCAGGAGCGGCTTGAGGATGGCCATGCCGCCCTTCATCGCGTTGGCTGCCAGCAGCACCTCGGGGACAAAAAGGATCCCGTCGCGGAAATCCTTCCCGACCACGGTCATGCCGCCGACCAGTGCCTCGGTCAGGATGCGGTAGGGTTCCCAGCCGCGCTCGAGCAGGATGTTCACACCCTCCTCGATCTCTTCCTTGAGACCGTCGTACAGGTCGTCGAACATCTGCTCGACGAGTTCCTCGTCGTTGAGGTCCGAAAGGATCAGGTCGTCTTCTTCGTCAGACATGCGATTGTCCCATGGGTTCTGGCGTGGCACTGCACGCGGGAGGGGATACTGGTTTCCTGCGGGTTTCCGAGGCGGCACACTTGGCGGATTGCGACATGCGCCAAGCCGCCTGCGACGCCGGCGGATCACTGTGCGGGACCGCGACGGGGTGATTGCGGATGTTCCTTATTCGTTCTATCCTGCCTGCATGGAGCAATCGCCCAGACACGTCGATCCCGAGCGCCGCCGCGGACGCGGCGCCGCGACCCGCGAGACGGGTCGCTTCGAACGGCTGAACCGCGCCGACGAGTCCGACGGCTGGGACATTCCCGAGGAACTGCCGCCCATCCGAACCGAGGTGAGCGAGGAGCGGCCGCGCAGCCTCATCAACTACGTCCGCTCGCCGGACATTCCTTTCGACCGTACGATCAACCCCTATCGCGGCTGCGAGCACGGTTGCATCTACTGCTTTGCCCGGCCGAGCCACGCCTACCTGGGCCTCTCGCCAGGCCTCGATTTCGAGACGAAGCTGGTGGCGCGTCCCGAGGCGCCCGAGGTGCTGGCGCGCGAACTGCGGGCATGCCGATACGAGGTGGCACCGCTGGCCATCGGCACCAACACCGATCCCTACCAGCCCATCGAGCGCGACCGCGGCATCATGCGCGCCTGCCTCGAGGTGCTGCGCGATTTCCGCCACCCGGTCGCCATCGTGACCAAGGGCACGCTGATCGAGCGCGACATCGACATCCTCGCGCCGATGGCCGCCGAGGGACTGGTGCGCGTCGGGCTCTCTGTCACCACGCTCGACCCGGACCTGTCCCGCCGGATGGAGCCGCGCGTGCCGTCCCCGGCGCGGCGGCTGGCAACGATCCGGCGCCTGGCCGAGGCGGGGATCCCCGTCCGCCTCATGGTCTCGCCCGTGGTGCCTGCGCTGACCGACCCGGAGTTGGAACGCATCCTCGCCGCCGGTGCCGAGGCGGGCGCGGGCGCGGCAAGCTGGATCATGCTGCGTCTGCCGCTCGAGGTCTCGCCGCTCTGGCGCCGCTGGCTCGAAGAGCACTATCCCGGCCGCGCAGGCCGCGTCATGGCGCGACTGCGCGAGATGCACGGCGGGCAGGACTACTCGTCCCGCTGGCACCACCGCATGCGGGGCGAGGGGCATTACGCCGAGCTCATCGGCCAAAGGTTTCGCAAGACGGCGCGGCGCCTCGGGCTCGACCGCGAACAGCCGCCGCTGCGCTGCGATCTGTTCGCGCCACCGCCGCGGGCAGGGGACCAGTTGAGCCTGTTCTGAGGCCGCGCGCCCGAATCTCTTCGAAGAGATCTGCAAATTCCTTCGAAGGTATTTGGCGCGGCCCCTCACCGCAGCACCCTCACCGGCGCCCGATTGCAGAAGACGACCGTCCGGCCCGCGTTCTCGACCGCGCGAAAGCCGCGCCGGTCGAGCTTTGCCAGGAACCGCTCATTCCCCACGATCTGCCCGATGGCGCAGGTCCTGCGCCGGACCACGCCGCCCTGCGCCGCCGCGCGCGCGGCAACGAGCTGTGTCAGGCATTGGTCGAGGCGAATCGGAGCGGGGCGATCTGTCATGTCTGCAATCTCGCCCCGCCAGTGTTAAAGCCCGGTCAACCGCGACGCCGGCCGCGGCGCTCGCGCTTTGGCGCGCCCGAGTCGCCGGTGCCGTCGGTTTCCGAACTGAAGCCGCCCAGGCGCTCTGCGATCACCTCCAGCGTCGGCCGCTCGCCGCGCGGGCGCGTCTCGAGCGCCTCGCGCATGGCGCGCAGGTGCTCGGGCATGGTTCCACAGCAGCCACCGATGATCGTCGCGCCCGAGTCGCGCGCCATGCAGACATAGTCGGCCATAAGATCTGGCGTGCCGTTGTAGTGGATGTGCCCGTCCTCGTAGCGGGGGATGCCCGCGTTGCCCTTGGCGATGATCGGCCGAGCGGTGCCCGTGGCGGCAAAACCCAGCACCGTGCGCAGCAGGTCCGAGGCGCCCACGCCGCAGTTTGCGCCGAAGGCGAGCGGGGGGTTGGGCAACCCGTCGACCAGCTGGACGAAGGCCTCGGAAGTCACGCCCATCATGGTGCGCCCGGCCGTGTCGAAGCTCATGGTTCCGCACCAGGGCATGCCGACATTGGCGAATGCCTCGGCGGCGGCCTTGAACTCCTCGGGGGCCGAGATCGTCTCGACCCAGAGCACATCGGCGCCGCCTTGCTTGAGGCCGGTCGCGGTCTCCTCGAACATCTCGACCGCGGCGGCGTGGCTCAGCTCGCCCACCGGCTGCATGATATCGCCGGTGGGACCGACCGAGCCCGCGACCACCACCTTGCGACCGGCCGCGTCGGCCACCTCGCGGCCCAGCTCGGCGGCGATGCGCGACAGCTCCAGCGCGCGGTCCTGCGCGTCGTGCAGTTTCAGCCGCGAGGCATTGGCGCCGAAGCTGTTGGTCAGGAAGATGTCCGATCCCGCCTCGACCGCGTTGCGATAGAGCGTGCGGATCCGGTCGGGGTGGTCGATGTTCCAGAATTCAGGGGCGTCGCCCGAGCTCAGGCCCATGTTGAACAGGTTGGTGCCCGTCGCCCCGTCGGCCATCAGCCAGTCACGGGTCTCGAGCAGTTCGGAAAGCGCGTTTGTCATTCAGGGTCCTTGGAACTGCGGGTGTTCAGGGTTTCACATGGCGCACCGCGCGGCAATCGCGCAAGGCCCGCATGCGTCGCGCAAGGCGCCTTCGCGACCTATCCTGCCTTCCGTTCGCGCAGGACCATGACTTCGCCCACGTTTTCGCGCGTAACGTAGCCGAGCACGCGGCCCTGCCGGTCGGTCACAGCCACGGCGGGCGCCTGCGCCAGCGCGTCGAGCACCGTCTCGAGCGGCGTGGTCAGCGGGTATTGCGGCACCTCCTCCATGACCTCGGCCACGGGCTGCGCGCCGCGTTCCTCGGCCATGGCGTGAAACAGTCCCGCGCGGGTCAGGAAGCCGGCAAGCCGGCCCTCGGGATCGAGCACCGGGAATTCGTGCTGCGTGGTGCGGATGAGCGTCTGCGCCGCGACCTGCAGCGTGTCCTCGGGGCGCAGCGACTCGAAGCTGGTGATCATCGCATCGCGCGCGGCGAGATCGTGCGCAATGGCCCGGTTCGCCACGTCGCGGCTCTCGGCCGTGCCGGCGAAGAAGACGAAGAGGGCGATGAGCAGCAGCACGAGATTGCCCGAGGTCAGCCCCCAGAAGCCCAGCAGGAAGGCCATGACCTGTCCGGCGGTCGCGGCGGCCTGCGTGGCGCGCACCCGGCTCATGCGGGTGGCCAGCGCGGCGCGCAGCACCCGGCCGCCGTCCATCGGGAAGGCGGGCAGCAGGTTGAAAAGCGCAAGGAAGAGGTTCACCGCCGCAAGCTGGCCCAGGAAAGCGCCGGGCGTTGTGCCGATATCGGCAAGGTCCTCGACCGCCGTGGAGGCGCCGAAGCCCAGCAGCAGCGCCCAGATCACGATGTTGACCGCGGGGCCCGCGAGGGCGACGGCAATTTCCTGGGCCGGCTTCTCGGGCATGCGCTCGAGCCGGGCGAGCCCGCCGATCGGCAGCAGCGTGATGTCGGGGGTCTTGATGCCGTAGCGCCGGGCCATCAGCGCGTGGCCGAATTCATGCGCCACGACGCAGGCGAAGAGAGCCAGCACGAATGCGACGTTCTGCAGCGCCGCCTGCGGGCCGCCCGCGGCCCATGCTCCGGCCCCGACCCAGGCCAACAGGAGGAAAAACGTGGCATGGACCCGCAGGTCCGAGCCGAAGAGGCGTCCGATGGAAAACGACCAGGTCATGCGTACAATGTCCCCATGCCGGCGCAGCGCCGGTTACATCCAGAATTCGGGATCTGTCCGGACGTTGTCAACTCGGGCGGGGTGCCGCAGGGGCGCTCATCGCGGCGCCGGCCGATTGCTCCGGACGCTGTCGGAGGGGCACGAAAAAACGGGCCGCCCGGCCGGCGACCCGCTTTCGCATTCGTCGGATCTGGCGCCCGCCGGGCGCCGCGATCAGAACGGGATCTCGTCGTCGATGTCGCGAGAGGGCGCCCGCGAGGGGCCCGAGCCGCCGCCCGAGTAATCGTCGCGGCCGCCGCCGTAGCCACCGCCGCCACCCGAGCCGCCGCCGTAACCGCCACCCGAACCGCCGAAATACACCGCCGCCGCCGCCACCGCCGCTGCGACCGTCCAGCATGGTAAGGTTGCCGCCAACGCCGGCCACGACCACGTCGGTCGAATAGCGATCCTGGCCCGACTGGTCCTGCCATTTGCGGGTCTGCAGCGCGCCCTCGACGTAGACCTTGGAGCCCTTGCGCAGGTACTGCTCGGCCACGCGGATCAGACCGTCGCCACGCAGCACGACGTTGTGCCATTCGGTCCGTTCGCGGCGTTCGCCGGTGTTGCGGTCGCGCCAGTTCTCGGAGGTCGCGATGCGCAGGTTGCACAGCTTGCCACCGTCCTGAAAGGTGCGAACCTCCGGGTCCGCGCCGAGATTGCCCACCAGGATCACCTTGTTCACGGAACCGGCCATGTCGTCCTCTCTCTCGTATCCGAATCCCCGTTTCGGGGTCCAAGCATCCTTACACCACCATAGAGTGGTTAACAGGGGGGAAAGACCCGCCTCCGGGCCGATCCGCCCGAGGGTTTCGCGACCGCTCAAATCCTGTATAGTCGTGGCCGAGTGGACAGGGAACGGAACGGGACAATGAAGCGTGTGACGAGACCGGCGATGGCCGCGCTCGCCGCCGCCGCATTCTGCGGTGCACCTGCGGCGGGCGACGTCCTTTCGACCAAGAACAGGGTCATGCTTTTCCAGAAGCAGACGAACGTGCTCGACAGCCGTGCGGCGCAGCAATACCGCAACTCGGTGCGGCTGCAGCCGCCCAAGGTTGTGACGCCCACGAAATGGGGCCCGCGCGGCGGCGAGGAGGGCTCTGCACCCGCCTATCGCGGCGCCTACAAGGGCGTCTACGCCGACATGGCGCGGGTCGCGGCGCGCCGCCACGGCGTGCCGGAGGACCTGTTCCTGCGCCTCGTGCAGCAGGAGTCGGGCTTCAACCCCAAGGCGCTGTCGCACAAGGGCGCGATCGGGCTCGCGCAGCTAATGCCCTTCACCGCGCGGGCGTTGGGGGTCGATCCGAAGATCCCCGAGCAGAACCTCGACGGCGGCGCGCGTTACCTCGTGACGCAGTACCGCAAGTTCGGCTCCTGGAGGCTGGCGCTTGCCGCCTACAACGCCGGTCCGAACGCGGTCGAGAAGCACGGCGGCGTTCCGCCCTACACCGAGACGCGCAACTACGTGAAAACCATCTGGGGCGGCTGAGCCGCGCGCCCCGGATCAGCCGGCGGCGAAGCCCAGACCGTAGGGGTGGATCTCGAAGGTCGGGTGCATCTCGGCGCCGACCACACCGGGGCGGAAATGCCGGTACAGCGCGCGCCAGTAGGGCTGCACGATCACCGCGTCCCGCTGCAGCATCCGTTCCATATCGGCCATGACCTCGCGCCGCGCCTCGGCGTCGGCGATCGACATGGCCCGCGCCAGCAGCGCGTCGAACTCGGGATTGGCATAGCCGGACTCGTTCCAGGGCTCGCCCGACCGATAGGCCAGCGCCAGGATCTGCACGCCAAGCGGCCGGTGGTTCCACTCGGTGATCGACAGCGGAAAGGACGTCCATTCGCTCCAGAAGGCCGAGCCGGGCAGCACGCGGTGCGTCACCGCGATGCCCGCGTCGGTCAGCAGCGCCGCCGCCGCCGCGCCGGTGCGCCGGGTGAACCCGTCGTCGAGCGTCACAAGCTCGTGCCGGAAGTCCTCGAGCCCCGCCTCGACCATCAGCGCGCTGGCCTTCTCGGGGTTGAATGGCGTGGGGCCAACCTCGGCATAGTCGGGATGGATCGGCGCGACGTGGTGGTTGTGCGCCACCGTCCCGCGGTCGCCGTAGCCAAGCTCGAGGCAGACCGCGTTGTCCACGGCCATCTGCAGCGCCTGCCGCACGCGCAGATCGGCATAGGGAGTCCCCCCGTCGACCTGCGCGGTCTGGTTGCCGCGCAGCACGACCGTGGCGCCGGTCACGACCTCCGAGCGTTCCCAGCCGAGCTCGTCCGCTTCCTCGATGAAACCGCCCAGGTTCTCGTGCAGCATGTCCACGGTGTCGGCCTTGATCGCGGCGATCCAGCTCGCCGGGTCGGTGCCGAGGTCGATGAACTCGATGCGCTCGAGCGTCGGCTCTTCCCATCCTTCGACACCCGCGCCCCACCAGTCGTGGGCCGTGTTGCGAACCAGGACGGCGCTGGCGTGCGGCGCGAAGCTCTCGGGCAGGTAAGGCCCGGTACCGACGGGCGAGTCGAGCATGGTCTCCGGGTCGTGGCTGGCATGCACGACGGCTGCCGGGTAGTCGGCGAGCCCGGCCATGATCGTGACATCGGGCGCGGGCAGGGTGACGCGCACGGTCAGCGGGTCCACCTCCTCAACCGCGCCGTCACGCAGCTGCCCGGTCTCCGGATCGACGAGCGAGGCCAGACGGCCGGCCATGGAATTGCCCGCGACGCTGCGGTCGCACCAGTAGCCGAACATGCGCAGCACGTCCTGCGCGTCGAAGGCGTCGCCGTTGGTCCAGGTCACGCCGGGGCGCAGGTGGAGAACGTAGGTCGTGGCATCCTCGTCCACCTCCCAGCTCTCGAGCAGCATGCCCCGGAGGGTGCCCTCGCAGGTGTATTCCACGAGGTATTCGAGCCATCCGCGCGTGAAATTGGCGATCTCGGGCCAATCCGCCGTGCGCGGATCCCTGACCGGGCGCACGCCCATCTGGATGCGCAGGGTGCCACCCGGGCGCCGCTCCTGCGCCGCCACGGGCGCGGCGAGGCCTCCAAGCGCATGCACCGCGGTCGCACTCAGCCCCAGGGCCGTGGCACGGGTCAGGAATTCACGGCGACCGATCCGGCCCGCCGCGAAGTCGCGGGCCTGCTGGATCGCCGCCCGGTGGACGCGTGTGGGCGCGCCGCTCTGCGTCATGGTCGTCTCCCTCCGGCGCGTCTGGCCGATGACCTCATGGAACAACCCGGAGCGCCCGGACCGCAAGCCTTTTCCTGAGGGCGCCCGGCCTCAGCCGGCAAGACCGTTGCCGGCGGCGCGGCGCAGGTCCGTGGGAGAGCTTCCGGTGTGGCTGCGAATGAAGCGGGTGAAATAGGCCGCGCTCTGGAACCCCAGCATCTCGGCCACCCGCATGACGGGCGCCTCGCCCTCGGCCAGCATCTGGCGCGCGGCGTGCAGCTTGCGCTCGGCGATCATCTCGGCCGCCGTCCGGCCGCAGGCCACCCGGCAGGCGCGGGTGAGATGGGTGGGCGTCACGCTCAGCGCCTCGGCATAGCCCGCGACGCTGCGGTCCGAGGCGTAGTGCCGGGTCAGCAGCCGGGCGAAGGTCCGCGCGAGCCGCTGCGCCGCGCTTTCCTCTGGCGCGTCTGCGGTGCCCTCGGCGGCCTGGCGGTGCAGCCAGACGGCGATCAGGCGGACATGCGCCTCGAGCGCGTCCTGCAGCATGATCCGGCCCTTGGTGAACTCCCGCTGCATGGCCTCGATCTGGGCGGTCAGCTCGGACTGGGCCCGGGTGTCGCGGGCGCGCAGGTGCAGCGCCGAGCCGGGCAGGCGGCCGGTCAGCCCGGCGGGGCTGGTCACCACGAGGCCGAGGCATTGGGCGCTGGCGTCGACGGAGAACAGTGTGCCGGCTGGAATGAACATGGCGTTGTGCGTGCCGAACCCGCGCCGGATACCGTTGACCACGACCCGGCCCTGGCCGCGCGTGACCCAGATCAGCACGTTCTCGGGCCGGTCGTGCAGCAGGCCAAGACGCCAGGACGGCATGCGACCCAGCGAGGTGACCCGCACGAGCGCGGGGTCCTCGGCGCCGGTCATCGGCTGCGGGTGACGGATGAAGGCGGGTGTGGTCATGCCTCGGCCTCGGCGGGGGCAAGAGCGGGCCAGTCGCGCATCCGCGCCCTGAACCAGGTGCGCTGGCGCTTGGCGAATTGCCGGGTGAGGACTGTGGCACGCTCGATGGCAGTTTCCAGCGTGATCTCGCCGCGCAGGTGCGCCATGAGCTCCGACGCGCCGATGGCCTTGGCCGAGGGCAGGTCAGGCGACCAGTCGGCGAGGTTCGCGCGCGCCTCGTCCAGTGCGCCGCCCTCGACCATGGCGCGAAAGCGCGCGGCAATACGCGCATCGAGCCAGTGCTTGGGTGCCTCGACGAGGATCGGCTGCGCGCGCGCAAGCGGCAGCAACGGCGGCGGCGTCTCGTCCTGCCATTGGGCAAGGCCGCGGCCGGTGGCGCGCAGCACCTCCCAGGCGCGCTGCACGCGCATCGGGTTGTCCGTGTCGATGCGGGCGCGGGTCTCGGGGTCGAGCTCGGCCACCATCTCGGCGCGCCCGCCGGCATCGAGGCGGGCCATCGCCTCCGCCCGAACCTCGGACGGCGTGGGCGGGATCTCGGCCAGGCCCTGCGTCAGCGCGGTGAAGTAGAGGCCCGTGCCGCCGGTGATGATCGGGCGCGGGCGCTGTTCGAGCAGGGGGGCGAGATCGCGCAGCCAGTCGCCCACGGAATAGGCCTGCGAGCCCGGCACATGGCCATAAAGCGCGTGGGGTGCACGCGCCTCGTCCTCCGGCCCGGGCCGCGCGGTCAGCAAGCGCCAGTCGGAATAGACCTGAATCGCGTCGGCATTCACCACGACGCCGCCCGCGCGCTCGGCGATTTCCAACGCGAACGCGGACTTGCCGCTCGCCGTCGGTCCGGCGATCAGCACGGGCGCCGCCGGGTCCGGCGCGAGACGTGTCAGCCTGTCGGTCACGGCGCCCCCTTCGGACCTCGTCCTGCGGCATTGCAGCCGCAGGCGTTTTCCGCCACATATGGCGCGATCCTAGTCCCGGCAGCCGATGGAGCGCAACATGGCCGAGCCCTCCCAGACCACATTCAAGCGCGTTCTGCTGAAGATTTCGGGGGAGGCGCTGATGGGAGACCAGGGCTACGGCCTGCACCCACCGACGGTCGAACGCATCGCCCGCGAGGTGCAATCGGTGCACCAGATGGGCGTCGAGATCTGCATGGTGATCGGCGGCGGCAACATCTTCCGCGGCCTCGCGGGCAGCGCGCAGGGCATGGAGCGGACCACCGCCGACTACATGGGCATGCTGGCCACCGTGATGAACGCGCTGGCGATGCAATCGTCGCTGGAAAGCCTCGGCGTCTTCACGCGGGTCATCAGCGCGATCCGCATGGACGAGGTGGCCGAGCCTTACATCCGCCGCCGCGCCGTGCGCCACCTCGAGAAGAAGCGGGTCTGCATTTTCGCGGCGGGCACGGGCAACCCCTATTTCACGACCGACACGGCGGCGACTTTGCGAGCGAACGAAATGGCTTGCGAGGCGATCTTCAAGGGCACCAAGGTCGACGGCGTCTACGACAAGGACCCGGTGAAGTTCCCCGATGCGAAGCGCTACGACCGCGTCAGTTACGACGACTGTCTCGCCAAGCACCTGAAGGTGATGGACGCGAGTGCCATCGCGCTGGCGCGCGACAACAGCCTGCCGATCATCGTCTTTTCGCTCGACGAGCCGGGCGGCTTCCGCGGCATCCTGGCCGGGCAGGGCACCTACACGACGGTTCACGGCTGAGGCCGCGCCCCCGGGGCCAAGCGCCCCGGGCACCGCACCGTCAGCCGAGGTGGATGCGACCTTCGGGGTAGCGCACCAGCGGGTGCGCACGGGTTGCCAGGAAGTATCCCAGCGTGAGCGGCCCCACCCGGCCGATGAACATGA
Source organism: Salipiger mucosus DSM 16094 (assembly GCF_000442255.1). Taxonomy (GTDB): domain Bacteria; phylum Pseudomonadota; class Alphaproteobacteria; order Rhodobacterales; family Rhodobacteraceae; genus Salipiger; species Salipiger mucosus. The sequence continues at coordinate 237,682 of NZ_KE557280.1, forward strand.
TCACGCCGATCACCGCCTGCCCGAAGAGCGACAATTCGCCGGTGAAGCCGCGGCTGAGCCCCACGGTGCCGAAGGCACTGGCGACCTCGAAACTCACGTCGAGGAAATGCCCCTCATGCGTGGCCGAGAGCAGGAACACGCCGAGGAACACCAGCATCACGCTGATCGCCGTGAGCGCCATGACCTTGAGCACCTCGGTCAGGGGGATCGACCGGCCGAAGGCCGAAAGCTGGGTGCGGCGGCGGAAGAAGGCCACCGTCGCGAGGCACATGACCACGAAGGTGGTGACCTTGATCCCGCCCGCTGTCGACGTCGGGCCCGCCCCGATCAGCATGAGCGAAATCACCATCAGCGCGGTGCTGTCGTGGATGCCCGCCATGTCCACGGTGTTGAAGCCTGCCGTTCGGGGCGTCACTCCTTGGAACCAGCTCACCAAGAGGCGTGCTGCCGCGCTGTCATAATCTCCTAGCGTCAACGGGTTCGTCCATTCCAGCACGGCAAAGCAGCCCACCGACCAGAGGATCAGCCCGAGGCTGCCCGTGAGCATGATCTTGCTGTGCAGCGTATAGCGGCTCCAGCGATGGTGGCGCAGGATGTCGTCGATCACCACGAATCCCAGCCCGCCCACGATCAGCAGAGCCGGGATCGCGAGGTTCACCACCGGGTCGGTCGCGAAGGGCACGAGCCCCTCCGAAAAGGTCGAGAAGCCCGCGTTGTTGAAGGCCGAGACCGAATGGAAGAGCGCGGTCCAGAGACCGGGCCAGAATCCCTGTAGCGGCACGAAGGTGAAGCACAGCAGCAGCGCGCCGATCGCCTCGCAGACCAGAACGACCTGAAAGATCCGGCGCACCAACGCCATGATCCGGTGCAGCGAACTCTGGTTGAGCTCCTCGCGCAGGTAAATCTGGCCGTGCAGCCCCACGGGCACCCGCAGCGCCGCCAGCACGAAGACCGCGAAGGTCATGAGCCCCAGCCCGCCGAGCTGGATCAGCGCCAGCAGCACGGCCTGGCCGAAAAGGGTGAATTGCGTGCCGGGATCCACCACGATGAGCCCGGTCACGGTGACCGCCGAGGTCGCGGTGAAAAGCGCATCCGACCAGCTCAGCGGCACGCGGCTGGCCCAGGGCAGGAGAAACAGCGCGGTGCCCAGCACGATGAAGCCCGCGTAGAGCAGCGCCAGCATCAGCGGCGGCGGGACCGCCGTGACCCGGCGCAGAATGCGGCGACGAAGGCCCGTCATGTCGCCCCGGCTCGCGTTTCAGAGTCCATCGCCGAAGGCACGCAGATCGCCGCGGCGGCCCAGAACGATGAGCTTGTCGCCCTCCTTGAGGGCGGGCGCCGCCGCGTGGCAGTCGATGAACTCGGTGCCACGCATGGCGCCCAGCAGCCGCAGGTCGGGCCATTCCTCGAGCCCCAGCGCCTCGGTCGTCTCGCCACCCAAGCGTTCGGGCACGAGCATGTTGACCACGCTGTACCCGTTGCCGAGGCTGACGTAGTCCTTTACCATCGGGTTGTTGAGCATCTGCGCGATGTGGCGGCCGATCTCCTGCTCGGGCTGGATCACGCGGTCGGCGCCCAGCTTGGAGAGGATGCGGTGGTGCGTCTTGTCTCCGGCCTTGCACCAGATCTGGTCCAGCCCCAGCACCCGCAGGTTCATGGTCGCCAGGATCGAGGACTGCAGATCACTGCCGATGGCAACCAGTGCCACGCCGTAGCGGTCGATCCCGGCCTCGCGCAGAGCGGTCTCGTCGGTGGCGTCGAGGATGGCGGTCGCGGGCAGATCCTCGGCAAAGCGGGCGACCCGCGTCTCGTCCGAATCCACGCCAAGAACGTGGTTTCCGAAGCGCGCCAGTTCGAGCGCGACGGTCGAACCGAAGGCGCCAAGCCCGATCACGGCGTAGCTGGGGTTCGCGCGTGCCAAGTGCCTCATTCCACGGGATTTCGCAGAAGCAAGCGTTTCACCGCCCGCGCGAGCTGTCAAGCAGGCGGGCCGCGGCCTGCGGGCGCAAATCGCTATACATCCGGGGCTTGCTGCCTTAGAAGGCCGGAAGGACAAGAACACGGAGCGGACAAGACCACCATGTCTGAAGACTTCGAACTCGACACGGACGACCTCAAACGCCGGATGGACGGCACGCTGTCGAACCTGCGCACGGAATTCGCCTCGCTGCGGACAGGGCGGGCCTCGGCCTCGATGCTGGAACCGGTCCAGGTCGAGGCATACGGCCAGATGACGCCGATCAACCAGGTGGGCACCGTCAACGTGCCCGAACCGCGGATGGTCACCATCAACGTCTGGGACAAGGGCCTCGTGAACAAGGTCGAGAAGGCCATTCGCGAGAGCGGGCTGGGCATCAACCCCCAGATGAACGGCACGATCATCATGCTGCCGATCCCCGAGCTCAACGAAGAGCGCCGCCGCGAGCTCGGCAAGGTCGCCGGCCAGTATGCCGAGCACGCCCGCGTCTCGATCCGCAACGTGCGCCGCGACGGCATGGACCAGATCAAGAAGGCCAAGGCCGACGGCATCTCCGAGGACGACCAGAAGTTCTGGGAGACCGAGGTGCAGGAGCTGACCGACGAGTACATCAAGAAGGTCGACGCCGCGCTGGAGACCAAGCAGGAAGAGATCATGCAGGTCTGAGACGGCCCGCGCGAGCCAGGAAGGGGGCGCCATGCCCAAACCGATCCGCGACTGCGCCGGCCCGCGTCATGTGGCGATCATCATGGACGGCAACGGTCGCTGGGCACAGGGCCGCGGCCGGCCGCGCCTGTTCGGCCATCACGCGGGCGCCAAGCGCGTGCGCGAGATCGTCGAGGCCTGCCCGGACGTGGGGGTCCGCTACCTGACGATCTTCGCGTTCTCGACAGAGAACTGGAAGCGCACCCAGAACGAGGTGGCGGGGCTCATGAGCCTCTTCCGCCGCTACATCACCAAGGAAGCCAAGGCTCTGCGTGCCGAGAACGTGCGCGTGCGTTTCATCGGTGACCGCCTGCGGCTCGACGACAAGCTTGTCACGCTGATGGACGAGCTCGAGTTGATGACGGCCGACTGCACCGGCGTCAACCTGACCATCGCGCTCAATTACGGCGGCCGCGACGAGGTCGCGCGCGCGACACGGCGGCTGGCGCAGGACGTGGCGGAGGGCCGCCTGAAGCCCGAGGATGTGGGCGAGGAGACGTTGCCCAAGTATCTCGACACCTGCGTGCTGCCGGATCCGGATCTCGTGATCCGCACCAGCGGCGAGGCGCGGATCTCGAACTTCCTGCTCTGGCAGTCGGCCTATGCCGAGTACGAATTCGTTGATACTCTCTGGCCGGATTTCACCGACACCGAATTCTCCGGGCTCGTGCGTGCCTACGGCCGCCGAGAGCGCCGCTACGGGGGCGTGAAGGCATGACCTCGGTCTCGCGTTGGCAGGACCTGCGGCCGCGCATGCTCTCGGCCGCCGTGCTGATCGCACTTGCCCTGGTCACAGTCTGGATCGGCGGCCTTGTCTGGCGCGCCTTCATCTCGCTGGCCTGCGGGATCATGGTCTGGGAACTCGTGCGCATGGTCGACACCGCGCGCGACCGGTCGGCGCATGTGTTGGGGGTTATCGCGGGTGTCTGCTCGCTTGCGGCAATCTACCTGCCGCCATCCTTCGCCCTGCCGCTTCTGTTGTTGCCCTCGATGGCCGGCTTCGGCCGGATGGAGCGCGGCGGCGTGACCTATGCCGTCTTCACCGCGCTGATCATGCTGGCAAGCTACGGCTTCATGGCGCTGCGGGCCGATTTCGGCCTGATCTGGATGCTCTGGCTGGTCTGCGTCGTCGTCATCACCGACGTCGGCGGCTACTTTGCCGGCCGCGCGATCGGCGGCCCCAAGCTCTGGCCCCGGGTCAGCCCCAAGAAGACTTGGTCCGGCGCCATCGCCGGCTGGGTCGGCGCCGCGGTGGTGGGCCTGGTCTTTGCCGGCACGACACAGGCCGGAGCCGGGCTCATGGGCGTCTCCATCGCGGTCTCGATGGCCAGCCAGATCGGGGACATGGCCGAGAGCACGGTCAAGCGTCGCGCCGGGGTCAAGGACAGCTCGAACCTCGTGCCCGGCCACGGCGGGCTTCTCGACCGGTTCGACGGCATGCTGGGGGCGGCGCTCTTCCTGCTGGTGGCAGGGCAGATCGTGAACTTTCCGCCGGGGGTGGAATGAAACGCATCTCGATCCTTGGCGCGACCGGATCCATCGGGCAGAACACCATAGACCTCATCGACCGCGCGACGCAGACCTACGAGGTCGTGGCATTGAGCGGTGGCAGGAACGTCGCGCAACTGGCTGACGACGCACGCAGATTGCGCGCCGAGGTGGCCGTGACCGCGCACGACGAACTGTTGCCCGAGCTGCGCGACCTGCTCGAGGGTTCGGGCGTCGAGGCCGCCGCTGGCACGACTGCCCTGATCGAAGCAGCGCGACGCCCGGCCGACTGGGTCATGTCGGCCATCGTCGGGGCGGCCGGGCTCGCGCCGGGGCTGGCGGCGCTCCAGCAGGGGGCGACGCTGGCGCTGGCGAACAAGGAGAGCATGGTCTGCGCCGGCCCGCTGGTGATGGCGACGGCGCAGGCGCATGGCGGATCGGTCCTGCCGGTCGACAGCGAGCATTCGGCGGTCTTCCAGGCGCTCATCGGTGAAGACATCGCAAGCGTCGAGCGGGTCATCATCACCGCCTCCGGCGGAGCCTTCCGCGACTGGCCCGAGGAACGGCTGGCCGAGGCCACGCCCGAGCAGGCCGCGACCCATCCCAACTGGGACATGGGCCAGCGCATCACCATCGACTCCGCGTCGATGTTCAACAAGGCGCTGGAAGTCATAGAAACGAAAGAGTTTTTCGGCATCGACCCGGAGAAGGTCGAGGTCGTGGTGCATCCGGAGTCGATGATCCATGCGCTCGTGGGGTTCAACGACGGGGCGCTCATGGCGCATGTCGGCGCGCCGGACATGCGCCACGCCATCGGCTTCGCGCTGCATTACCCCGAGCGGCGGCCGCTGCCGGTCGAACGGCTCGATCTTCTGAAACTCGGCAGCTTCACCTTCCGCGAGGCCTGTGAACGGCGCTGGCCCGCGTTGCGCCTCGCGCGCGAGGTCATGCGCACGGGCGGCCTCGCCGGGGCGGTCTTCAACGCCGCCAAGGAACGCGCCCTCGACGGCTTCATAGAGCGGCGCATCGGGTTCACGCGCATGGCCGGGGTGGTCGAGGAGGTGCTCGAACGCGTTTCTTCGCAAAGCGGCCTCATTCGCGCCGAGATCACCCTTGATAACGTGCAAAACGCCGACCATCTGGCCCGTAAGGCGGCCGACGAGATCATGGCCGGCAGCTGAGGGAGCGACGTCTTTGGAAATCACGCAGCTGATGCCGCAGTTCGGCGGTCTTGTCTGGACTCTGGTGGCCTTCGTGGTCGCGCTGTCCATCATCGTCGCCATCCACGAATACGGTCACTACATCGTGGGCCGCTGGTCGGGCATCGAGGCGGACGTATTTTCGCTGGGCTTTGGGCCCGTGCTGTGGTCGCGATACGACAAGCGGGGCACCCGCTGGCAGATCGCGGCGCTGCCCTTCGGTGGCTACGTCAAGTTCAAGGGCGACGCCAACGCCAGCGGGGGCTCGGACGAGTCCGCACTCGCGGGCATGTCAGACGATGAAAAGCGCCACACCATGGCCGGCGCGCCGCTCTGGGCGCGCTCGGCGACCGTGGCTGCCGGTCCACTTTTCAACTTCGCGCTGACCATCCTGCTCTTCACCGGAATCTTCATGGCACGCGGCACCGTGACCGAGCCGCTGACCGTCGGCGAACTGCGCCCGCTGCCCGCCGTTCAGGAACTGCAGGAAGGCGACGTCATCCTCGAGATCGAAGGGCAATCGCCGACCTCCTTCGACGACGGCGCCGGCTTCCAGGATTTCATCGAAGCTCTGCCCGATACGGCCGCCCTGGGATACACCGTCGAGCGCACCGGCAGCCGGATGACGGTCGAGGGACCGCATGTCTATCCGCCGCTCGCCACGCAGATCGTGCCGCGCTCGGCCGCGAACGAGGCGGGCATGCAGCCCGGCGACGTGATCACCACGGTCGACGGCGATCCGATCCACGTCTTCGACGAGCTGAAGGAAAAGGTCGAGGCCTCGGAAGGCGCGACGCTGGCGCTGGAGGTCTGGCGCGACGGCGAGCTGCTTCAGCTCGACATGACGCCCGAAAGCACCGACGAGCCGCTGCCCGAGGGAGGCTACCAGACGGTCTACCGCATCGGCATCGTCGGCGGCCTGTTCTTCGAACCGGCGACCGAGCTCGCCGGCCCGGTCGAGGCGCTTGGCGGGGCTGTGACCCGCACCGCGAGCATCATCACCGGCTCGCTTTCGGGCCTTTGGCACATGGTCACCGGCAGCATTTCCTCGTGCAATCTCTCCGGGCCCATCGGCATCGCCGAGACCTCGGGCGCCATGGCGGCACAGGGCGGGCAGAGCTTCCTGACCTTCATCGCGGTGCTCTCGACGGCGGTGGGCCTCATCAACCTCTTCCCGGTTCCGGTGCTCGATGGCGGGCACCTGGTGTTCCACGCCTGGGAAGCGGCAACGGGCCGTCCGCCCTCGGACAAGGCGCTGAACGCGCTGATGTCGATCGGGCTCGTGCTGATCCTCGGCCTCATGGCCTTTGCCCTGACGAACGACATCTTCTGCCCCTGAGCGCCGGCCCGCGCCGGCCGCGCGGGGCAGGGCGCCAACATGCGCAAGTTCTTCATAAAACGCCCTAAAAGGGCCATATTCCCAGCGTAGCTCAGGCCGAGTGAAATACGACTCGGAGTGATCTCCATGCAAACGATCAATGCCGGATACAAGAGCCTGAGCCTGCTGGTCACCATCAACTGGGACCGGCTCCTCTACGTCTTCACGATCCTCGCCGCGCTCTTTCTCGGCGCCTTCGTCGGATCGCTTTGACGGCGCGAGGTTTCGGACTTTCGGCTTTTGACAAGGCCCCCCAATCCCGATACTCACGTTTGAAAAACACGGCGGAGTAAAGTGGTGGCATGACCAACGGGCTTTCGGGGGACGAGCCCCGGCGTCCGGCGCGCGCAGGTCGCGTCGGCGTCTCTCTCGCAGCAATGGCAGTTGCGCTGTCGACGGCGTTCACGGCCCTGCCTGAACCGGCAGCGGCGCAGAACTACACCTTCAACAGCGTTTCGATCGAGGGCAACCAGCGCATCGAGCCTGGCACGATCCTCAGCTACGCGGGCATCGCGCGTGGCGAGACGGTCAGCGCGGCGGAACTCAACGACGCGTATCAGCGCATCCTGGCCTCGGGCCTTTTCGAGAGCGTCGAGATCGTGCCCCAGGGCGGCACGCTGGTGATCCGCGTCGTGGAATACCCGACGATCAACCGCATCGCCTTCGAGGGCAATCAGCGCCTCGACGACGAGGCCCTCGCGGCCATCGTCGAGTCGCAGTCGCGCCGGGTCTACAGCCCCAGCACGGCCGAGGCCGACGCCAACTCCATCGCCGAGGCCTACGTGACCGAAGGGCGCATCGCCGCCCGGGTCACACCCAAGCTGATCCGCCGGTCGGAAAACCGCGTCGACCTGGTTTTCGAGGTCTTCGAGGGCGGCGTCAGCGAGGTTGAACGCATCGGCTTCGTCGGCAACGACGCCTATTCCGACCGCCGGCTGCGCCGCGTGCTGGAAACCAAGCAGGCCGGCTTGCTGCGCGCAATCATCCGCAGCGATACCTTCATCGAGGATCGTATCCAGTTCGACCGGCAGCTGCTGGAGGATTTCTATTCCTCCCGCGGCTACGTCGACTTCCGCATAACCGGCGTCAACGCCGAGCTGTCCGAGGAGCGTGACGGCTACTTCATCACCTTCAACGTGGAGGAAGGGCAGCAATTCGCCTTCGGCGACGTGACGGTGGAATCCGACCTGCCGGAAGTGGACGTCGCCAAGTTCCAGGACGCCATTCGGCTGCGCTCGGGGCGGACCTATTCGCCCAGCCACGTCGAGACGGAGATTGCCCGGCTCGAACGTCTCGCGGTCCAGGAGGGGCTGAACTTCGTTCGCGTCGATCCGCGGATCAGCCGCAACGAACGCGACCTGACGCTGGACGTCTCCTTCGTGCTGACACGCGGCGAGCGCATCTTCGTCGAGCGCATCGACATCGAGGGCAACACCACGACGCTCGACCGCGTCGTGCGGCGCCAGTTCGACACCGTCGAGGGCGACCCCTTCAATCCGCGCGCCATCCGGCAGGCGGCCGAGCGCATCCGCGCCCTGGGCTACTTTGCCAACGCCAACGTCGAAGCGCGCGAGGGTTCGACCCCGCAGCAGGTCATCGTCGACGTGGACGTCGAGGAACAGCCCACCGGCGCGATCAGCTTCGGCGGCTCCTACTCGACGACCAGCGGCTTCGGCGCGGCGATCTCCTTCAGCGAGAGCAACTTCCTCGGCCGTGGCCAGAAGCTGTCGCTGGGGGTCAACACCGCCTCGTCGGCCAGCAGCTACAACTTCAACTTCATCGAACCGGCCTTCCTCGGCCGCGATGTCGAGTTCGGCATCGCGCTGAACTACACCGAGACGGACAACCAGTACTCGGAGTACGATACCGGCACTGGCATCTTCCGGCCAAGCTTCGGCTTCCCGATCTCGGACAACACGCGGCTGACCCTGCGCTACACGGCGCGCTACACCGACATCCGTAACGCCAGTGACGGCGACGCCGGTCAGATCATCCAGTACGAAGAGGGCCTCGGTGAGCGTGTCGACAGCGAGTTGGGCTACACGCTCAGCTACGACACGCGGCGGACGGGCCTGAACCCCAATGCCGGCGTACTGCTGGAATTCGGGCAGGACTTCGGCGGCCTCGGCGGCGATACGAACTACGTGCGCACCAACATGCGTGCCGTGGCCCAGACGCTCGTCCTCAACGAGGAGGTCACGCTGCGCGCGGCCGTCGAGGCGGGCGCGCTCAACTACACCAGCGGCGTGAGCCGCGTGACCGACCGCTTCCTGCTCAGCGACAGCACCTTCCGGGGCTTCGAGTACGGCGGCATTGGTCCGCGCGAATACGACGGCCCCTCGGACGTCGACGACGCTGTCGGCGGCAACTTCTTTGCCGTGGCGCGGTTCGAGGCCGAATTCCCGGTCGGTCTGCCCGAGGAATACGGCGTGACCGGCGGCCTGTTCTACGACGTGGGCTCGGTCTGGGGACTGTCGGACGACACCGTGGACCAGACCTCCAACTCGATCCTCTACGAGGACGCCAGCCTGCGGCACGTGGTCGGCTTCTCGGTCTTCTGGGATTCGGCGCTGGGTCCGCTTCGACTGAACTTCTCGCAGCCGTTGAAAAAGGAAGACCGCGACCGCGAGCAGAACTTCAGCCTGTCGATCTCGACCGAATTCTGATGCGGCGCGCGGCCCTGGTGACGCGCCTGGCGGCCGCGCTGCTCCTGCTCGCGTCGCCGCTGGCGGCGCAGGACGCGAGCGGCCCCGGGGCATCGCTCCCGGGGCCGCGCGCAAACGCGCCGCGGGCCGGCGTGGTGCAAAGCCCGATCCTGACCATCGAGTTCGACCGCGTCTACGCGGAAAGCGCCTTTGGCGCGCGGGTCGCCCAGGCGATCGAGGACGAAGGCGCCGAGATCGCAGCCGAGAACCGCCGCATCGAATCCGAGCTCATCGCCGAGGAACAGGATCTGACCGACCGGCGCGCGACCCTTCCGCCCGACGAGTTCCGAGAGCTGGCCGATGCCTTCGACGAGAAGGTGCAGCGCCTGCGGGACGAGCAGGACGCCAAGGCGCGCGCGCTCACCAACCGCTCGGACGAGCGGCGCCGGCAGTTTCTCGCCCTTGCCGAACCCGTCCTGGCCACGATCATGCGCGAAGCCGGCGCGGCGGTGATCCTCGACAAGCGGTCGGTCTTCCTGTCGGCCGGCGTGATCGACATCACCGAACTCGCGATCGACCGGATCGACGAGCAGATCGGCACTGGCGGCGAGTTGCCCGAACCGGACGCGACCGAGACCGCGCCCGAGGCAAATGACAGCCGCCCCCGGCGAAAGCCCGCAGCTTTTGTCGGTCCCGGACCCGGGCACGAACCCGGACGAGGGCCCCGCAGAGTGACCCCTTGCACGCAAGGGGCAGCGGCGCCGCCGCTTGCTCACCGCGACACCGGTTGCTAGGGACGAAGGCAATAGGTTTCCACGAAAGGCTCCAGATGACCGAAACGCTCGCCCGCGCGGACATCCAGCTCATCCAGCGCATCCTGCCACATCGCTACCCGTTCCTGCTCGTGGACCGGGTCGAGGACATCGACGGCACGCGCTCGGCGGTGGGCATCAAGAACGTCACGATGAACGAGCCTCATTTCCAGGGCCATTTTCCGGGCCAGCCGATCATGCCCGGCGTGACCATCGTGGAGGCCATGGCCCAGACCGCGGCGGTCATGGTGGGCGTGGCGCTGGATCTCGCCGACAAGGAGTTGAAGGTCTATTTCATGGCCATCGACAAGTGCAAGTTCCGCCGCATGGTGGTGCCGGGCGATCAGCTGCGCATGTCGCTGACCACCGTGCGCGGCAAGCCCGGCGGGAAGGTCTGGAAATTCCAGGGCCGCGCCGAGGTCGAGGGCGAGATGGCCGCCGAGGCCGAGTTCACCGCGATGATGGACCTGCCAACGTGATGCCCGCCGTGATCCACCCGAGCGCCGTGGTGGAACGCGGCGCGCAGATCGCCGAGGACTGCAAGATCGGTCCCTTCTGTCACGTCGGCCCCGAGGTGGTGCTGGGCCGCGGCGTCGAGCTGAAAAGCCACGTCGTGGTGACCGGCGCCACCGAGATCGGCGACGAGACGATGGTCTTTCCCTTCGCGGTCATCGGCGAGATACCGCAGGACCTCAAGTTCAAGGGCGAGGAGACGCGCCTCGTCATCGGCAAGCGGAACCGCATCCGCGAGCACGTCACGATGAACTGCGGCACGGACGGCGGTGGCGGACTGACGAAAGTCGGCGACGACGGGCTCTTCATGGCCGGCTGCCACGTGGCGCACGATGCGCAGGTGGGCGACCGGGTGATCCTCGTGAACAACTCGGCGCTGGCGGGGCATTGCGTGATCGAGGACGACGTCATTGTCGGCGGGCTCTCGGGCGTGCACCAGTGGGTGCGCATCGGACGCGGCGCGATCATCGGCGCGGTCACCATGGTGACCAACGACGTGATCCCCTACGGCCTCGTGCAGGCCCCGCGCGGCAAGCTCGACGGGCTGAACCTCGTGGGGCTCAAGCGCCGGGGCGTGAGCCGCTCCGACATCACCGCGCTGCGGGCGGCCTTCCAGATGCTGGCGCAGGGCGAGGGCGCCTTTGCGGATCGCGCGAAGCGGCTCGGCAACGAGACCCAGAGCGACTACGTCCGCGAGATCGTCGATTTCATCCTTGGCGACAGCGACCGCCATTTCCTCACGCCGGGCTGAGCAATCCCGTGCTGGCGCTGATCGCAGGGCAGGGGGCCTTGCCCCGCGCGGTGGCCGAAGCGCAGGCGCAGCCACCCGTCGTCTGCGCGCTCGAGCCGCTCGAGCCCGAGGGTCTGACGCCCGACATCCGCTTCCGCATCGAACGGCTGGGCAGGCTGCTGCGCGATCTCGAGGTGCGCGGCGTGACGACTGTCTGCATGTGCGGCGCCGTGCCCCGGCCCGAGCTTCGGCTCGGGCGGCTGGACTGGCGAACGCTGCGCCTGCTGCCGCGCGTGATCCGCGCGCTGCGGCGGGGCGATGACGGAGCCCTGCGCATCGCGGTGAGCATCTTCGAGGACGCGGGCCTGCGTGTCATCGGTGCGCACGAGGCGGCGCCCGTGCTGCTGCCTCCGCCCGGTGTCGCGACCCGCACCACGCCCGGCGAGGGAGTGGCCGAGATGGCGGCCCTCGGGGATCAGGTGAGCGCCGAACAGGGCGCCGTCGACCTGGGCCAGGCCTGCGTCATACGGGGTTCCGAGGTGCTGGCGCGAGAGGACGACTCCGGCACCGATGCGATGCTCGCCGCGCTGCCGGAAGGCGGCGGCGCGGGCGGCATCCTCTACAAGGCGCCCAAGCCGGGGCAGGATCGCCGTGTCGATCTGCCGGTCATCGGCCCGCAGACCGCACGCGGCGCTGTCCGCGCAGGGCTGGCGGGCATCGTGATCGAGGCGCGCGGTGTCATGGTGCTGAACCGCGCCGAGGTGATCGAGGCGCTCGACGCGGCAGGCGCCTTTCTCTGGGTTCGCGAAAGGCCGGAACCATGAAGGTATTCATCACGGCAGGCGAAGCCTCCGGCGACCGGCTGGGCGCTGCGCTGATGGCCGGGCTGCGCGAGCTGGTGCCCGATGTCGAGTTCATCGGTATCGGCGGCGAGCGGATGCTGGAAGAGGGGCTCGAGAGCCTCTTTCCCATGGACGAGATCAGCATCATGGGCATCGGCGCGATCCTCAAGGAATACCGCGCCCTCAAGGCCCGCATTCGCGAAACCGCTGAGGCGGTGGTCGAGGCGCAGCCCGACGTCCTGGTGACCGTGGATCTGCCCGAGTTCTCGCTGCGGATCGCGAAAGAGGTCAAGGCGCGCTCGGACGTTCGGGTGGTGCATTACGTGGCGCCCACCGTCTGGGCCTGGCGCCCGGGCCGTGCGGCGAAGATGGCCGCGCATGTGGACCAGGTGCTGGCGCTGTTCCCCTTCGAGCCGCCCTACATGGAGGCCGCCGGCATGCGCTGCGATTTCGTCGGCCACCCGGTCGTGACCGACCCTCAGGCCACCGAAGCGGAGGCCGAGGCCTTCCGCACCCGGCACGGGCTGGGCAAGGCACCGGTCTGCCTCGTGCTGCCGGGCTCGCGGCGGTCCGAGATCTCGCGGCTGGGGCCGGTCCACGCCGAGGTGGTGCGCCGCCTTCACGCCGCGCGGCCCGAGCTACGCTTCGTGGTCCCGGCCGCCCGGCCCGTCGCGGGACTGGTCGAAACGCTGGTCGCTGACTGGCCGGGCGCGCCGGTGCTGGTCGACCCGCGCGGACTGCCGGCGCCCGAGGCCCGGGCCGAGAAACGCGCCGCCTTCGCTGCGGCGAACGTGGCACTGGCGACCTCGGGCACGGTCTCGCTGGAACTGGCGGCTGCGGGCACGCCGATGGTGGTGGCCTACGACATGCCCTGGCTCTCGCGACAGATCATCGGGCGGCTGCTGCGCACCGACACCGTCGTGCTTGTGAACCTCGTGGCGGAAAGCCGCACCGTCCCGGAGTTCGTCGGCAAGGCCTGCCGTCCCGGTCCCATCGCCGAGGCCGTCCAGCACGTACTGGAGGCGCCCGAGGCACAGGACGCGGCCATGCGGCTCACGATGGAGCGGCTCGGCCTGGGTGGCCCGCCGCCGGGCGCTCGCGCGGCGCAGGCGGTGCTGGACGGGATCGCCGGGGCAGGGCGCGACACATGAAAACGGGGCGCGCCGCCGATGCGACACGCCCCGTCTTTTCCGTGCAAATCCGTGCGCGTTACTGGCGCAGCGCCGAAGTCTCGCCATAGGCGGCGGTGAAGCCGTCAAGCGACATGCTCAGCTCGACCTGCTGGTCGGGCGCAAGCGCCGGGACGATGGTCACCTGCGCTTCGGCACCTGCCTTGAAGCGGTTCACGTCCTCGGCCGTGAAACCGACGCGCGCGTAGCAGCCGACCTGCGTGCAGAAGGAGAAGTCGTAGCGCTTCGCCTGGCCGCCATCGACCGAGACCACGAGCTTTTGCGTCAGCAGCGTCTCGAGCGGCACGACGAAGGTGCCGCCGGCCTCGACCTGGCCGCCGTTCTCCAGCCGGAAGATGCTCACCTCGGCGACGTTGCCGCCCTGGCCGTCCTTGAGCAGCTGGTACATCTGGCAGGGCTCGTCGGCTTCGACACCCTCGGGCACGCGCAGGCACTGCAGGTCCCAGTCGCCGTGCTCGGATTTCACGTAGGTCTCGGGCTGGTCCTGTCCCGGGACGGCGGGTGCGCCCTCGGTGGGTTCGCCCAGCGTGAGATCACCGCCGATATTGCCGCCGGAAGCGGGCGCCTCGGTCGAGTCTTGCGCCGCGGGTGCGTCGGATTCGGGCGTCTCGCTCTCTTGTGCCGCGGCCGGCAGCGCGCCGAGTGCCGCGATCAGCGGCAGCGCCGTCAGGATGGAAAGCGGTCTGGTCATGGATACTCCCCTGGGATCGTCATCATTTGCCGTCGATCTAGCACGACCGGCGCCGGCTGTCAGGCCGGAAATCCCTGACTTTTCGGTGTGGGCGGAAGAGCGCAAGACAATGAGCAAAAAGAGAAAAGGGGCCTTGCGGCCCCTTCCCCTTGCTCCCTGTCGGACCGGCCGACTTTGTCATTGCCGGAACGCTACGAAACTCTCATGCAGTGGTCAACAGGCTTTTCAACCCCGCCCCGATCACTTTCTCGCAGAAAAAAGCCGCGCCCGAAGGCGCGGCCAGTCTGACAGGGAGGAAGTCTGCCCGGGGCTGGAGAGGACATGTGGCCCCGGACGAATTCGATACTGGCACCAATCGGTTAAGATAGTATTCTCGACCGCACGCAGTGAGGAAGGGTGGGCATGGAACGGGATGTGTTCGTGGGCGGCGGCGGCCCTGGGTACGGCACGCGGCAGAACCTGACGTTGCGTTATGCAAACCGGCACGGGTTGATCGCCGGTGCCACCGGAACAGGCAAGACGGTCACGCTGCAGATCCTGGCCGAGGGCTTTTCCAACGCCGGTGTGCCGGTCTTCCTTTCGGACGTGAAGGGCGATCTGTCGGGCCTCGCGCGGGCGGGCAGCCCGGACTTCAAGCTGCACGAGGCCTTCGCCGCGCGGGCCGCGACCATCGGCTTCGACGACTACGCCTACCATGGCACGCCCGCCGTCTTCTGGGATCTATTCGGCGAGCAGGGCCATCCCGTGCGCACCACCGTGGCCGAGATGGGGCCGCTGCTGCTGGCGCGCCTGCTGGAGCTGACCGAGGCGCAGGAGGGCGTGCTCAACATCGCGTTCCGGCTGTCGGACGACGAGGGCCTGCCGCTGCTCGATCTCGCGGATCTCCGGGCGCTGCTGCGCTTCGTGGGCGAAAGCGCGGGTGAGCTGTCGCTGCGCTACGGCAACGTCTCGACGGCCTCGGTCGGCGCCATCCAGCGGCGGCTGCTGGTGCTCGAGAACCAGGGCGGCGCACGGCTTTTCGGCGAGCCGGCACTGGATCTCCCGGACCTCATGCGCACTGACGCGCAGGGCCGGGGGCAGGTCAACATCCTCGCCGCCGACGCGCTCATGGCCGCGCCGCGGCTCTACGCAACCTTTCTGCTCTGGCTCCTGTCGGAACTCTTCGAGGAGCTGCCAGAGGTCGGCGATCCCGACAAGCCGAAGCTCGTCTTCTTCTTCGACGAGGCGCATCTGCTTTTCGACGACGCCCCAAAGGCGCTGGTCGACAAGGTCGAGCAGGTGGCGCGGCTGATCCGCTCCAAGGGCGTCGGCGTCTACTTCGTCACCCAGAACCCGGACGACATCCCGGGCGACATCCTGGGCCAGCTCGGCAACCGCGTGCAGCACGCCCTGCGCGCCTTCACCGCGCGCGACCGCAAGGCGCTGCGGCAGGCGGCCGAGACATATCGGGCCAACCCGGCCTTCGACACCGAGACGGCGATCCGCGAGGTGGGCGTGGGCGAGGCCGTGACCTCGATGCTCAAGGACAAGGGCGTGCCGGGCGTGGTGCAGCGCACGCTGATCCGCCCGCCGTCGTCGCAGCTGGGGCCGATCACGCCCGGGGAACGCGCGACAGCCATGGCCGCGTCACCGCTCGCGGGGAAATACGACACCGAGATCGACCGCGAGTCCGCGCACGAGATCCTGCTGGCCCGCGCCGAAGCGGCGGCGCAGGCGGCCGAGACAACGGAAGACGACAAGGACACCTACACCCGCGCGCGACGCTACGACCCGACACCGCGGGCCAAGCCGAAACGCCGGTCGAGCCGCTACGCGGCCCCGAGCTCCATCGGCGAGGCGCTTGGGCAGGCCGTGCTCAAGGAGCTTTCGGGCACCACCGGCAAGCGGCTGGTGCGCGGCATCCTCGGGAGCCTGTTCAAGGCGCGCTAGGCGCCGTCAGAACCAGCTCTGCACTTCGCGCGAGGCGGAGGAGACGTCCTGCCCCACGCCGTCGATGGTGGCACAACCCGCCAGCGTGGCGAGCGCGATCAGGAGAATGGCCTGGTTCATGGTCTTTGCTCTTGTTGCTCTTGTTCTTCCTGGAAGCCGTCGGGGTCAGTCGGCGGTGTCGTCCCACCACCAGGTGCGCGCCTGCCAGTCGTACCAGTCGCCGTAGACCGGCGCGTTCGCGAACTGCAATTCCTTCGCGTGGGCGATGCGCGACACCGGGTACTGGTAGAGCGGGATCACGTAGCGCCCGGCGGTCAGCACGCGGTCGAGCGCGCGGGTCGCGGCAAGGAAGCCCTCCTGGCTCTCTGCGTTCAGCATGGCGTCGATCATCGCCTCGGCGGCGGGCTGGTCCATGCCCATCCAGTTGTAGCTGCCGGGCTCCTCGACGCCCTGCGCGCCCCAGTAGAGCCGCTGCTCGGTTCCCGGTGACAGCGACACGCTGCGCCAGTAGTTCGTCATGTCGAAATCATAGTTGCTGGTCTTCTGGACGTATTGCGCCTTGTCCACGGTCTCGATGGTCGGAAAGATCCCGATCCGCTCGAGCGCCTGCACGTAGATGTCGATCATGGACTGCTCTTCGCCGCCGCCCTGCTGCAGCAGGATCTCGAAGGTGAAGGGGCGCCCCTGGGCGTCCTTCATCACGCCGTCCTGCACGGTGTAGCCGGCCTCTTCCATGAGGCGGAGCGCCTGGCGCAGGTTGCGCCGGTTGCGCGCGCTGCCGTCGCCCTCGGGCAGGGAATAACCGTCAATGGCCCCGGGCGGCAGGTCGTCGGCGAAGGGCTCCAGCAGCTCGCGCACGCGGCCCTCGGCGGGGCCCTCGCGCATGGCGAGTTGCGAGTTCGAGAAATACGAGGTGATGCGCGGCTGGCGCCCGCCGGTCACCGTCTCGTTGATGTACTCGAAGTTGAAGGCATGCAGCAGGGCGTCGCGCACGCGCCAGTCCTCGAAGACACCGCGGCGCGTGTTCATCACGAAGCCGCGGATGCCCGAGGGCCGGCCATGCGGGATTACCGACTTCACGACCTCGCCACGCTCGACGGCGGGGAAGTCGTACTGCGTCTCCCATTTCTCGGCGTTGAACTCGCGGTTCGAGTTGAGAACGCCCGCCTTGAAGGCCTCGAAGAGGGCGGTGCCGTCTGCGAACATCTCCATCCGGATCTCGTCGAGGTTGGCCTGTCCCTGCATGAAGGGCAGCTCGGCGCCCCAGTAATCGGGGTCGCGTTTGAGCGAGATGAAGCGGCCCGCTTCGAAGTCGTCGACGACGTAAGGCGCGGTCGAGATAGGCGCCACGTCGAGCCCGGAGTCCGCGAACTCCCGGTCCTCCCACTGCGCCTTCTTGAGGATCGGACGCAGGCCGATGACGAGCGCCAGCTCGCGGTTGTCGCCCTCGAAGGTGAAGCGCACCTTGCGCGGGCCGGTCTGCTCCATCTTCTCGACCGCGCCCCAGGCGCCCTGGTAGCGGGGATGGCCTTCGCTCCCCAGCGTCTCGTAGCTCCACATCACGTCCTCGACCGTGACGGGGCTGCCATCGGAGAAGCGGGCCTCCTCGCGCAGGGTGAATTCCACCCAGGATCGATTCGGCCCGGTCTCGATCGTCTCGCAGAGCAGGCAGTAGAGGGTGAAGGGTTCGTCCCAGCTGCGGCCCATCAACGACTCGTAGGCGATGAGCCGCATCAGCCAGGGCGTCGAGCCCTTGAGCACCAGCGGATTGAGGCTGTCGAAACTGCCAACCTCGCCCACTACGAGACGCCCGCCCTTGGGCGCATCGGGGTTTACATAGGGCAGGTGTTCAAAATCTGGGGGCAGGGCGGGCTCGCCATACATAGCTATGCCATGCTTCGGCTCTGCCGAGGCGATTCCCGCCGCGAGCATCAGCGCGGGAATCGCCGTCGCGCAAACGGCGACCCTACGGAAAAAATCGGCCTGCATCCTGTAAGTGCCCCTCGACTGCCCTTGTTTTCTTGGCCCCGGAGGGTACCGGCGGTTTCACGTCTTTTCAAACTTTTAGCTTGGACTCCTGCGGATTCCCGCGTATAAAGAGGGCACTGCTCGATAGGTTTCTTGCCTGTATGAAACCTGCCTCAATGACTGAACCCCGGCCTCGTGCCGGGGTTTTTTTCTGTCCGCAAGTCCGGATCGACATCACGTTACGGCAGTGGCGGCGCGTCTTGTCGCAGGCAGGGAACATACCGGCCACGCGCCCCCTTATGTTGCAGGCGCAGCGTGTTATTCTGCACCGGCATCATCGAGGAGTTTTCTAATCATGTCACTCAAGGGCAAGACCGCGATCATCACCGGCTCGAACTCGGGCATCGGGCTGGGGGTCGCCCGGGAACTGGCGCGCGCCGGTGCCTCGGTCGTTCTCAATTCCTTTACGGACAACGACGAGGACCACAAGCTGGCCGAGGACCTGGGCAAGGAATTCGGCGTCGAGGCCCGCTACATCCAGGCCGACATGTCGAAGGCGGAAGAGTGCCGCGCGCTGATCGAGAAGGCCGGCGCCTGCGATGTCCTCGTCAACAACGCCGGCATCCAGCACGTCGCACCGATCCAGGACTTCCCGACCGAGACGTGGGACGCGATCATCGCGATCAACATGAACTCTGCCTTCCACTGCACGGCAGCCGCACTGCCGATGATGCGCCGCGCCGGCTGGGGCCGGGTCGTCAACATCGCTTCGGCCCACGGCCTGACCGCCTCGCCCTACAAATCGGCCTATGTCACCGCCAAGCACGGCGTCGTCGGCATGACCAAGGTGGTGGCGCTGGAGACGGCGAAGGAGCCCATCACCGCCAACGCGATCTGCCCGGGCTACGTCAAGACGCCGCTGGTCGAAGCACAGATCCCCGACACGGCCAAGGAATACAACATGACCGAGGAGGAGGCGATCGAGAAGGTCATCCTCGACCGCCAGCCCTCGAAGGACTTCGCCACGGTCGAGCAGATCGGCGGCACCGCGGTCTTCCTGTGCTCGGACGCGGCCGACCAGATCACCGGCACGACGATCAGCGTGGACGGCGGATGGACCGCGCTCTGAAGCGATCGCATGATGCAGGGAAGAGGCGGGGCCTAGCGCCGTCTCGGGCGGCGGGCCCGGCCTCTCCCTGCGTATTTGGAACAAGAAGAAGACCCTTGGGGCGGAGAGCGACATGAGCCTTCGGATCAATCTCGCGCTGCAGGGCGGCGGCGCGCATGGCGCCTTCACCTGGGGCGTGCTCGACCGGCTGCTGGAAGAGGACGACATCGAGATCGCGGCGATCACCGGCACCTCGGCCGGCGCGCTGAACGGGGCGGCTTTGAAGGCCGGGCTCGTGACTGGCGGCAACGAGGGCGCGCGTGCGGCGCTCGACTGGCTGTGGCACGAGGTGAGCGGGATGCGGGACATGTCGGTGCCCGACTGGCTGCACACCTGGATGCCCGATCCCGGCGTGGTGAGCCGCTCGGTGCAGTACTCGGCCTCCTTCACCGTGGGCGAGGCGGTGGGGCGGATGCTCTCGCCCTATGCCTGGGGGCCGGTCTACCGAAACCCGCTGCAGCGCATCGTGGACCAGCTCGATTTCGACAACGTCTGCGCGGATGCCGACCCGGAGTTTTTCGTCTGCGCCACCTCGGTGCGCGACGGCAAGGTGCGTGTTTTCGAGGGCGAGCGCATCACCTCGGGCGCGATCCTCGCCTCGGCCTGCCTGCCGACGATCTTCCAGGCGGTCGAGATCGAGGACCCCGATACCGGCGTGACCGAGGCCTTCTGGGACGGCGGCTATACCGGGAACCCGGCGCTTTTCCCGCTGTTCCGGCGCGAGCTGCCGGATGATCTGGTGATCGTGAACATCAACCCGCTCTACCGCGAGCGGCTGCCGGTGACACCGCCCGAGATCCAGAACCGGATCAACGAGATCAGCTTCAACGCCTCGCTCCTGCGCGAGCTGCGCGCCATCGAGTTCGTGCAGCGGCTGATCGCAGAGGGCTCGATCGCCCAAGGCGCGATGAAGAACCTGCGCATCCACATGATCGCCGACGACGGGCTGATGAACGAGCTTTCGGTGGCGACAAAGATGGTGCCCGTGGCGACCGTGGTCTCGCAGCTGAAACAGGCGGGGCGGCGCGCGGCCGACACCTTCCTGACCGAGCACAGGCAGGACCTGGGGGTGCGCCAGAGCGCGGATCTGCGCGAGATGTTCGCCTGAACCGCGCCGCGCGCGGCGGTCAGGAGGCGCGGCGCACGGGCTCGACCCTGGGCTTGCCGTCGCCCTTGTTGTCGGGCGGATAGACGAGGCCCGCCGAGATCACCAGCTTGGCGGCTTCCTCGATCGTCATATCGAGCTCGATCACGTCCTCGGCCGGGAAGAACAGCAGGAAGCCCGAGGTGGGGTTCGGCGTGGTCGGAACGAAGACCGAGACCAGCTCGCCCATGGTCTCGGCGCGGTCGGCGACCTCGCCCTTGGCGGTGGTCGAGATGAAGCCGATGGCCCAGATGTCCTTGCGCGGATACTGCACGAGGCAGGCCTTCTCGAAGCTGCGCTCGGTCTGGGCGAAGACCGTCTCGGCGATCTGCTTGATGCCGGAATAGATCGAGCGGACGACGGGCGTGCGATCCACCAGCGTCTCGGCGAAGCGGATCAGCGAGCGGCCGATCAACCCCTTGGCGATCCAGCCGACCGTGATGGTGAACAGCAGGAAGATGATGACACCGACACCGCGCAGGTTGATGCCGATGTATTCCTCGGGGCTGAAGCGCTGCGGCACCAGCGGCAGCACGAACCCGTCGACCCAGCCGAAGAGCGTCCAGATCAGCCAGACGGTCAGGCCCACCGGCGCGATTACCACGATGCCGGTCAGAAAACTCGCACGCAGCGAGGAAAGCAGGCGGGGCCTGCGGGGCTTGTCGTCGAAGGGCGAGGTCATGGATGCAACCGAATGATCGAGATGCCTTCAAGGTAGGGAGTGCGCAGGCCCGGAACAATGGCTGCCGGACGCGCGGCGCTCATTCAGCTGGCTGCGCGGCGAGTTCGACCGCGATTTGCGCGCCAAGTCGGGCGTTCGCGAGCACCAGAGCGATGTTCGCGGTGAGCGATCCGCCTTCGGTGAGCTCGTAGATTCGCTGCAGCAGGTAGGGCGTCACGTCCTTGCCCGAGATGCCATGCTGCGCCGCGTCGGCGGTCGCCTGGGCGATCACCGGCGCCATGGTGCTGCGCGGGATCTCGTCTTCGGCCGGGATCGGATTCGTGACCAGCTGCCCGCCCGGGATCCCGAGCGTCTGGCGCATGCGTTGCGCGGCGGCAATTGCGCCGGCGCTGTCCATGCGCAGCGGCGCGCGGAGGCCCGCGTCGCGCGACCAGAAAGCGGGCAGGGCGTCCTGACCGTAGGCGATGACCGGAACGCCGAGGGTTTCCAGCACCTCGAGGGTCTTCGACAGGTCGAGGATCGCCTTGGCGCCGGCGCAGACCACGGTGACCGGCGTCTGCGCCAGTTCCTGCAGGTCGGCGGAGACGTCGAAACTGGTTTCGGCGCCGCGATGCACGCCGCCGATACCGCCGGTGGCGAAGACCTCGATCCCCGCGAGCCGCGCCGCGATCATGGTGGCGGCGACCGTGGTGGCGCCAGTGCGCCCCTCGGCCATGCAGATCGCGAGGTCGGCGCGGCTGAGTTTGGCTGCACGGGTCTGCTGCGCCAACGCTTCCAGCTGCGCGTCCTCGAGCCCGACGCAGAGCCGGCCTTCGATCACGGCGACGGTGGCGGGCTCGGCGCCGGCTTCGCGCACCACGCCCTCGACGCGGCGGGCCATCTCGAGGTTCTGCGGCCAGGGCATGCCGTGGGTGATGATCGTCGATTCCAACGCCACCACGGGCGCGCCGCGCACCAGCGCGTCGCGCACGGCGGGCGAGAGATGGACGAGAGGATGGGTCATGACGCGATGTCTCCGGAAACGTAGTCGGCGGCGGCACGCAGCGCGCGGTCCAGCGCGTCGGCGCGGTCGGCCTCGCCGCGCTCGGCCACGATATGGGCCGCCATGAAGGTGTCGCCCGCGCCGGTGACGCGGGTCACCAGCACCTCGGGCGGATCCTGCGCGACGCAGCCCTCGGGCGTGGCGTCGCAGGCCGTGGCACCGCCGTCGGTTACCACCGCGCGCGCGGCCCCGCGTTCGATCAGCTTCTGCGCGGCCGCGCGGGAGTCGGCGAAGGTCTCCTGGCAGAGCAGACCGGCTTCCTCGAGGTTCACGTAGAGCGTGCCGCGGCCGGCGCGCAGGAAGGGAACCAGGCGCAGCGCCTTGCCCGGGCTCGCGGGCGCGATGCGAAGGTCGGCGGCGCGGAAGGCCGGCGCGTGGGCGATCTGCTCGAGCAGCGCCTCTGTCAGGTTGCCGTCCAGCGCCACGATTCCGGGGTAGGGTGTCTCGGCCGTGCCGAGCGGCCCGTCGGTCAGCGGCGCGAGGATGCGCGCGCCCGCCTGTTCCAGCGAATGCGCGTCCGCGATGGCGGCGATCAGGCCGTTGGCGCCCTCGACCGCCATGTAGCGGTCGGTCGGCAGATCGGGCGAGCGGTAGAGATGCGCGGTCTCGCAGCCAAGCGTGGCGCAGGTCGCGATCAATTCGTCGCCCTCGGCGTCACGGCCGACGGCACTCAGCAGCGCCGGGCGCAGCCCGAAGCGGGCCAGCGTCATCGCGATGTTCATCGCCACGCCGCCGGGGATGCGGGTGATCCGGCCCGGCACGTCCGAGCCCTGCCGCATGTGCACGGCGGAGCGGCCGATCACGTCCCAGAGGACGGAGCCGATGCAGAGGATGTCGGGCGCGGTGCTCATGCCGTCCTTGTGGCCGAGCGCGCAGGTCCGGGCAAGAGCCGATGCGCCTGAGACCGTGCCGGAATCGGATTGCCTTCGCCGCGCGAGGCGCGTTTCCTGCGGCCGGTCCACAGGAGGCACGATGCTGCGCGAAGAAAATCTCTGGCATGTCACGGGCGGCGCGGCACCGGATGCTCCGGCGCTGGACCGAGACGCGTCCTGCGACCTGGCGATCGTGGGCGGTGGCTTTACCGGCTGCGCGGCGGCGCTGAGGGCGGCGGAGCAGGGCGCGAGCGTGGTTCTCTGCGAGGCCGAGCACGTGGGTCACGGCGGCTCGGGGCGGAACGTGGGCCTGGTCAACGCGGGCCTCTGGCTGCCGCCCGAGACGCTGGCCGAGACCATGGGCGCCGCGCCGGCGGCCCGTCTGACCGAGGCGCTCGGCGCTGCGCCGGCACGCGTTTTCGAGCTTATTCAACGGCATGGCATCGCCTGCGAGGCCACGCGCAGCGGCACCTTGCACTGTGCGCATGCGCCCTCGGGCATGCGGGACCTGCGCGAACGGCATCGCCAGATGGCGGCACTGGGGGCGCCGGTGACGCTGCTCGATGCAGATGAGACGCGTTTGCGGGTGGGGTCGGATGCGGTGCATGGGGGGCTGCACGATGCGCGGGCCGGAACGGTACAGCCGATGGCCTACGTGCGGGGGCTGGCCTGGGCGGCTATGAAGAATGGCGCGCAACTGCATGAGAAGACGCCGGTTTCCGGCGCGGAGTACGAGAACGGCATGTGGCGACTCACGGCCAACGGGCACACGATCCGGGCGCGCGGGCTGCTGGTCGCGACCAATGGCTATCACCGCGGCATCGCCGGGATGTACGTGCCGTACACCTCTGGCGTACATTTCTTCCAGCTCACGACGGCGCCGCTTTCGGAGGCACAGGGACACCACATCCTGCCGGGCCGCGAGGGCTGCTGGGACACGGGGCTGATCATGTCCTCGTGGCGCCGCGACGCCGCCGGGCGGCTGATCCTTGGCGGCATGGGACGGCCCGAGGGTGCGGGCCGCGCGCTGCACATGGGCTGGGCGCGGCGCAAGCTGGGGAAGCTCTTTCCCGAACTGGCCGAGCTGCCGTTCGAGAGCCACTGGACCGGGCGCATCGCGATGACCCGCGACCACGTGCCGAAGGTCCTGAGGATCGGCCGGCAAGCCTATGCGATGTTTGGATATTCCGGCCGCGGAATTGCGCCGGGCACGGTCATGGGCGAGGCGCTGGCCGATGCGATCCTGAGCGGCGATCCCGAGGCACTGCCGCTGGCACCGGTGGAGAGCTACCACGAGACCGCCACGGGCCTGCGCAGCGCCTGGTACGAAACCGGCGCGAGGGTCTGGCACGGAACGCGGACCTGAGCGCCAAGGGGGCCTGTCTTGCCGTGGACTCACGCCGAAGCGCAACGTGTGACACTTGACGCTATTCCGGCCGGTTCCTGATCTCCAGTAGACGGCTCTCGAAGACCTCGGCGGGGGTGCGGTAGCCGAGGCATTTCCTCGGCGTGGCGTTCAGTTTCCGGCAGATGGTCCTCAGCCGCTGCTGGGTCAGCGATATCGGATCGGTCGAGCGGGGCAGG
>NZ_KE557281.1:0-186416 GCF_000442255.1 Salipiger mucosus DSM 16094
CCGCGCGCCGCTCTTCGTAGATCTTCTGGGCGACGAGGGCATGATAGCCATTCAGCTCCGGCATCTCCTCGTCTTCAAAGACATTCCTGCGCAGTTCGCGATAGATCGTGGAGGGCGCACGACCCAGCCGATCCGCGATTTCCGGAACCGGCATCTTTGCTTCGCGCCACTTCGCGAGCTTCCGGCGTTCCTCGAAAGTCAGGTGGGGGTAGCAGCGGCCCATTCACATCCTCCATGCATGCTTCTAATTTCATACAGACTTTGCACTTCGTTTGTGAATCCACCCGGCTACATCCGCGAATCGTGTAATGCGAGTTATGTTAAGTAAAATCCGTCTGGGAAAATGCTTTCTGAGAGTGCCTTGAAAGCACGCCCTCGAACCGCTCCGCGGCACTCCAAAGACCTGTCGTTCTGGGAAGTCGGACAGCTTCGATGTCCCTGCCGGGTCCTGTGTCGCGTGCCTCCGGTGGCACGCTACTCCCATCCCATCTGCTGAAAAGCGGTCTGCGCGTTGCGGCCGGCCAAGGCCTCGAATTGCTCAAGGTAGGCGAAC
This sequence comes from Salipiger mucosus DSM 16094, assembly GCF_000442255.1. Classification (GTDB taxonomy): domain Bacteria; phylum Pseudomonadota; class Alphaproteobacteria; order Rhodobacterales; family Rhodobacteraceae; genus Salipiger; species Salipiger mucosus. The sequence goes on from NZ_KE557281.1 coordinate 554, forward strand.
GCCGACTGATCCCTCAAGTAGTCGTAGGTATCGGCGCGCGCCCGTGTCATCGTCGTCACATGACCGTGGCCCGACACGATATGCGCGGCGCCTGTCGCCTCCACCGCCTCGAAGGCTGCAGGGCAATGTGTAATCGAACTCTGGTCGCCCAGACCGACGATCCGCTCAACGTAGACGATGTCGCCGGTGAAGACGGTATCGCGGTCCGGTACCCAGACGAACCTGTCGCCGGGTGTGTGTGCTGGAGCCGGGCTGCCACCAGATTTCTCACGCCGGCCAGGTTCCCAACGCGCCGTAGCGCTCGAACGGGCTGATCAGGAGATCGTCGACGGTATCCAGCGTCGGCGCCTCCTCGATCTCTTGTCGCGATACCTCGACGTGGATCCGTTGTTCGTGCCAATCGGCAGCTTCAATCCACCGGGTCGTGATTGCGACGCGGCGACCGGGGAGCCAGTGGCCGGTCTCCACGACAACATGCTGCAATGTCCAGTCTTCGGGATCGATGAGGAAACCGCAGACTGAGCCGACATCACCATCCTTTTCGGCGATCTTGTAACCTATAACCTCGACCATGCTGCGAAGCTTCATATCTTGGTAATCTTCTGCTTCAGTGGTATCGTTTTCATCGCGCGTCTCGGCCATTAGCTCCTGTGCACGACTTGGCGTGTAGAACAGCTCGGTCGCGACCAGGTACGGCGCCCAGAATCCGGTGTCCGGCAACATGTGGGTGGCATGTCGTTGTGCGTTGGCCGGCTGATGTGCTTCGCCTGGTTCCGCCGTTCTCAACTCCTGGGCACTTAGATTGATGGGAAGCTCCATACGCTCAGTGTCAGGTGTGCCGAGTCGTGCGGCGCCAACGAGCGTCTCGCGCCCGGTGAGAAAGAAGCCGGTGTGCGCGACAAGATAACGAAGGCGCCATTCGTGATCGTCGAAGTAGAAATCGTTGATGCTGCCGGTTTGCTTGTCGGTGGCGTGGATTCCGTAGGATCTCAGATCATGGAATGACATCAGCATGACGAACCTCCTTTTGCGGTCCTACCCCATAGTACCAGACGAGTGAGGTCTTTGCTTGAATGGAATGTCCGCTGAGGAAGAAGCCCCGCTCTGTTTCCGATGCGCTTCGTTTGCGACGTCTAGCTGAACGGCGTCGGATCTCTCGAAACCAGTCGACACGGCGACGAGTTCAGGCGTTGCGGCATCAGTTGTTCAGCGACACTGCTCTTGGGGTTGCGCCGCATCGCAGGTGGTTGATGGTGACGATTGGAATGGGGCCGCTCGAAGGCGGCGTGATCAAGTTTCGATGTCGCTGTTCGGTGTCGCTGTCTTCTCTTTGTCGGGCATTGCGGTGTCGCGCAGGGGGCACCATCGATGTCGCGCTGCAATCATTCGCGCTTCTCGAAGGCGATACGCGAACGCTGAAGGTGTCGGCGCATCTCTTCGACCGCGCCCTCGACATCGTTATCTTCGATGTGATCGACGATCTTGGCGTGTTCTGCCAGCGTCACGTCCTCGCTGCCCGACCGATGCAGGAGGCTTACGTGGTACTCAAAGAGCCAGCCCAGCATCGCATCGGAGACCGACAGGATGATCGGGTTGTTCGCGAGAGATGCGAGCTTGCGGTGATAAGCCATGTCAGTCGCGATGAACGCCGGGGCATTCCCCAACTGACCGCGCTGAGTCCTGATCAGCCGACGCAACTCGGCAATGTCTTCGGGCGTCGCGTTCTCGGCGGCGACGCGGACCATGCCCAGTTCGAACATCTGTCGCGCGTGTTTCAGATGGTCGAGGTTGGCGGGAGCGGAGTCCAAGACCAGCCTCGCCAGCTCGTCGGATTTCGACAGCACGCTCGCGGCGTTCAGTTCGTTCACCTTGGCCCTTTCACCATGGCTGATGGTGATAAGTCCGCTGTTGTGCAGAGATTGCAGCGCCTCGCGCACGGCAGGCCGCCCTACCCCGAAGCGTTCCATCAGCGCACGCTCCGAGGGCATGAATTCGCCGGGTGTGAGTTCATGTTTTCGGATCATATCATGCAAGCGTTCGAGCACCTGCTCGGAGAGCTTACGGCGGACGATCTTGCTGTCCTTGGCGTGCGTTTCACTTTCCATGACGTGGGCCTTCAAGCGAGTCTGTCAACGTGGTAATTAATCCTTTCCGTCCGGGCGCTCAATTTCTACGCCGTCTGAAAACTGCCAGCCGTAGGGCGGCAGACCGCCGTTGGGGGATGGCGTGAGGTTGGCAGCAAGGCGGCCCTTGTCGGTCGTCAGCGACGCCATGCCCTCGGCGACAGCGGCGTCGCGTACAGTTTCGCCTGCAAGATCTGAGAGCGCGCGCAGCACCCCGGCAATGGGCAACGGGCCGTCGTCTCCAAAGAGTCCGCGTGGACCGTACAGTGCGGCAGGCGTCCAGACGGCGATGTCGAAGGGGACGAGCGCCGTCGCGAGCCCAAGAGCAAAGGCGGCACCAAATGCCCCTCGATGACGCGGGTCGTCGTCGGTCATGCAGACCCGGCCGCAATCTGGGTTGGGAATGGTGCGGGAGCCGTAGGGGTTTTGCCGCATTGCGATGGTGGCGGGCCCGATGCGGTAGTCGCACCCGCCGATGATTGCGCGCGCCGAGCGGGCAATATGCGGGATGGTTTCGAGGGTTTCCATGACGTGGCCGTCGTCGGCGGCATGGACGATCGGGCACAGCGCATGGCTCACGAAATCGAGCTGCCGGACCGGCGGACGCTTGCGGTTGAGCTCGGTGAAGAGGCTCGCCATCCCGCCGCCTCTCGGCAGGTCGGGAAAGGCGCGGGCCGCCGCGGCGTGGATCTCTTCGAGCGGCGGGCAGTCCGGCCACGCGGAGCCCGGCGGCGTCGACTGGCGGTCGACCGAGGGGCAGACGAAGACCGACGCGGGCACGAACCCGCTGTCGCGGACGGCAGCAGCGTGCGCGTCGAGTTCCTCTCCGGGGGGCTGACAGCCATCGAAGCGGCAGATGAGTTCGAGGTCGAAGAGGATGCCGGGCAACACTGCCTGCGCTTCGGTGAAAGCGGCGATCTGCGGTTCCACCGGCCCTTCCGCCGCATCGACATGACACAGGAGCCGGTGCGGGCGCACGACATCGAGATCTGCGGGGCGCTGCGCCAACCGCTGCGCATCGTCGGCCGTCAGCACCAGCGCGGTCTCCGGAATGCGAGCGGATTGCCTCTCGCTGGCGGGGGGCGCCGTGGGGGTCGCCGGCGCGGGCTGCCAGGTGACGTCACAGGATTGCGCCAGCGCAGCACCGTCGGCGATGACGTATGGCCAGGGGAGTGCGAGGGGGCGGTTGTAGATTTTGTAGGACGCATCCCCCCATTGGCGCTGGTCTTCCATTTCAAAGGTGTCGCCGGTGAAGGCGCAGCGCACTCGCATCCCGCTTGCCTCGTGTTCGAGCGCAGAGATATCCATGAAGGGCTGCCAGGGCTCGATGAGATCTGGGAAACGGCTGTAGTCAGTGCGTCCGTCGGAATGGATGACCCGGGCGGGGCAGCCGGCCACGCCCTTGATCGGGTGCAGCACGGTAAAGCCCGTTCGGTTGGTCTCGAAATCACCGTACGCCCTGCCCTCGGCCTCGACCGACAGTCGACCGTCGGCGATACGGATCTGCAGCATGACATCGAGCTGAGCAGTTCCGGTGTCGAAGCGCATCGGTAGCCCCAGTCGCAGTGCGCCGTCGTCCTCGTGTTGCTCGAGCGCTCCGAGTTCGGGCGCGATGGTACCCCAGTCGCGGTCACGCGCGAGAAAGGCGACCGACCGTATGATTTCGGTGCTGCCCACGCAGACGTGGCGCAGCGCACCTTCCTGCAGGGTCATCGTCACCTCGCCGTAGCGCAGCTCGGTGGAGGGGGCCGGCGGTACCGCGGTGCCGTAGAGTGCGACGGGATCGGTCATAGCTCGGCCAGTGCCACGGTGCGACCCTCGGCGGCCGAAAGATAGGCCGCCTCGACCAGAGCGAAGGTTTTGAGGTTGTCGTCGCCCGAGGTTTCGGGCGCACGTCCCTCACTCAGGCTATCGACGAAATGCTGCTGGATAAGCGCCACGCTCTCCTGGATGTTATGCCAGGGCGGCTCGGCCCAAGGAAGAACCGGCGGCGCCACGTCGCGGATATCTTCCCCGCCGCCTGATTGGATCGTAAGCCGGTAACCCGCGTCGAGCCGCAGTGTGCCATCGGTGCCGTCGATCTCGAGAAGCGTTTCGGGGAAGGTCTCGGGGCTGCGCCGCGTTGCGTAAGAACAGTCTACTACGCTGGTGACGCCGTTCTCGTGGGCCAGCAGTATGGTGGCGACATCCTCCCCCCGGATTTCGGGGTTGATCCGCTTGGTGGTGGCGCTGATGCGCGCCACGTCCCCAATTAGCGCGCGCGAGATGTCGAGGATGTGGATGCCCAGGTCCTCGATGATGAAGCGTTTGCCTTCGGCAAGGTATGGCTGACCCGCGAACACATCGTAGCCCGAGCGGAAACTCACCCGACCAAAAAACGGCGTGCCGATGGCATTGTTTCGCAACTCCTCGATGGCGGCGCGCACTGCTGACTGCCAGCGGAAGTTCTCGTGCACCATGAAGGTTTTGCCGGTGGCCTCGACCGCAGCGATCATCTCCCGCGCGTCATCCATGTTCTCGGCAAAGGGCTTTTGGCAGATGACGTGCAAGCCGTCGCCGCCCCCTGCCCGCGCGGCCATCTCTACCAGCGGCCGGTGCGAAGGCACGGTCGTGGCAATGTCAACGAAATCGAAACCGCCCTCGTCGAACATTCGGCCCGCATCCGTGTAGCGGCGGGATATGCCGAAGGCGTCACCCGCCTCGGCCAGGCGGGTCTCGTCGCGGTCGCAGATAGCTACGATCTCGACCCCCTCGATGCCCTTCCAAGCGTGAAGCTGGTTGCGGGCGAAGAAACCGCAGCCGATAAGTGCGCCCTTGATGCGGCTCATGCTGCCTCCTTCATTTTCCGACCGCGGCCTGCGCCTGTAGAGCGACCTTGGCCTGGACCTTCTGTTGCGCTTGGTCGATGACCACGGCGGCGATGATGACCATCCCCTTGATGACGGTCTGCCAGAAAGCCGAGACCCCCATCATCACCAGACCGTCCGACAGCACGCCGATCACGAAGGCGCCGACGATTGTGCCGCCGATCTTTCCGCGTCCGCCCGACATCGAGGTGCCGCCGAGGACCGCCGCGGCGATGGCGTTGAGTTCGAAGGTGTCGCCCGTTGCCGGGTGCGCGGCCACCAGCTGCGATGAAATGATGATACCGACGAGAGCCGCGCAGAAGCCCGAGAACATGTAGACGAAATACTTGACCCGGGTCACTTTCACACCCGACAGGCCTGCAGCGCGCTCGTTGCCGCCGACGGCGTAGATGAAGCGGCCCAGAGGCGTGCGCTTGGCGATATACGCGGCCAGGAGGCCCACGGCGATCAGCATCCAGATCGAGATGGGGATACCTAGAAAATCGCCTGAACCGATCAGCCGGTAGCTCTGCGAGCCGTATTCGGCGTTGCCTGTGAGGTTCGGGAAGGTTTCGCCCTCGCTCGACAGCATCGCGGCGCCTCGAGCGATGTAGAGTGTGCCGAGGGTCGCGATGAATGGCGCCACGTTGAGCTTCGTTATCAGGAAGCCGTTGAGCGCGCCGATAGATATGCCAACAAGGCTGACGATCAGGCAGATCTCCAAGGTGTTGAACTGGACCGACCAGCCGAGCCCGATGTCGATACCGTTGAGCAGCAGGTAGCCTGCGACCATCCCGCAGAGCCCGACGATGGAACCCACGGAAAGGTCGATGCCCCCAGAGACGATGACGAAGGTCATGCCGATGGCAAGAAAGGCGTTCAGCGCGACGTGCTTCGACATGATCACCATATTCGCCGTCGACAGGAAGTTCGGCGCAAAGATCGAGAAGAAGACGAAGACGAGGATCAGAGCGATGAACGTCCGGGCTTTGAGTAGAAGCAGAAGCGTGTGGTTGGACCCTGCCTGCGTCGCGGCGGGGGATACGGTGCTGTCGGTCATTATGCGGTCTCCCTTTCCGCGCGGTCGGGCGCATGGCCCACGGCGGACGCGGTCACGAGCTTGGTCTCGGTGACCTCCTCCTTGCTGAATTCTCCGGTGATCCGACCGTTCGACATGACGATGATGCGGTCTGAGAGGCTCAACACCTCCTCGAGATCCGAGGTCACGAAGACGATGCCCAGGCCCTCGGCGGCGAGCTGTCGCATGACCCGGAAGACCTCAGCCTTGGCGCCGATGTCGATTCCTCGCGAGGGCTCATCCATGAGCAACACCCGCGGACCGGTCATTAGTGCCTTCGAGATAACGACCTTTTGCTGGTTGCCCCCCGACAAGGCCGAGACCGGGTTCTCGGGCGAGGCGATCTTGATCACCATGCGTTTGACGAAGTCGGCCACGCGCGAGCGCTCGCCCTCAAGGTCCATGTGGATGCCATGGGTGAAGGCTCCGACCGACGACAGGGTCATGTTCTCGCGGATCGACAGGATCTGCACGAGCCCGTCGTGCTTGCGGTCCTCTGGAATGAGCGCGAGACCCTTCGCGATGCGGTCAGCGACGCGAGGCTTCCCCATCTTTTCCCCATGCACCCAGACATCTCCGGTGACGTGGTGGTGGCGGCCGATGATCGCCTCGAGAAGCTCTGTGCGGCCAGCCCCCATCAGGCCGTAGATCCCGAGGATCTCGCCCTGACGCAGCGACAGAGAGACGCCGTCGACCGCGAAGCCGCCGCTACTATCGGCCAATCGCATGTCCTCGATCCGAAGAGCTTCCTCGCCGAAGGGGTGATCGATCTCCTTGGCGAAATCCTTGGAGCTCTCGCCGATCATATTGCGGACGATCCATGGGATGTCGACGCCCTCCATCGACTGTGCCCCGGTGATAACGCCGTCGCGGAGGACAGTGATGTGATCGCCGACACGGATCAGTTCCTCGAGCCGGTGCGAGATGTAAACGATGCCCACGCCCTCGGCCTTCAGTTCTTCGATCACGCGGAACAGGATCTCGACCTCGGCATTCGACAGCGCTGAGGTCGGTTCGTCGAGGATCAGAATGCGGGCGTCGCGCGACAGACTCTTGGCGATCTCGACGATCTGTTGTTGCCCGACCTTGAGGTCACCCACGAGCGTATCAGGGTCGATGTCGTGCTCGAGCCGCCGCATCAGCGCCCTTGTTTCAGCGCGCTGCGCCTCGGCGTCTATGTCAATGCCAAGGCGGGTCTTCTCGTGAGCCATAAATATGTTTTCGGAGACTGTGAGATTGGGAAAAAGGTTCAGCTCCTGGAAGACGATACCGATGCCGTGGTGCTCTGCGTCGTCAGTCGAGTGGAAGTTCACCTCGTGGCCGTCCATCTCGACACGGCCTGAGGTGAGCTGCTCTACCCCGGCGATGACCTTCATCATGGTCGACTTGCCGGCGCCATTCTCACCCACCAGCACGTTGACCGCGCCCATGCGCAGGTCGAAATCGACCTCCTTGAGCGCCACGGTGCCGGGATAGACCTTGGTGCCCTCACGAATGCTGAGGCCGACAGGATGCGCGGAACCGCTCATGGCGCACCGCCCATCGACAACTCGGTCGGTACGATCTCGGGGGTGTCTCCCGCTGCGCGCAGGGTGAAGACGCCGGTGAAACTCACCTCTTCGCCCACCACCTCGCCTTCGGGCTTTTCGAGCCCGGCGCTGGCGCGTTCGTTCATCGCGCGGGCGAGCTTCGCAAACTCGATCTGGTCGCGGAAATCGGTGAAGACGATGAACGGCATAGCATCGCGCAGTGCCGTGCCGCGGATCACGGGGCCGAGCTGCAGCGTCACGTCGGCACTGCCGTCGCCGTCCATGTCGACCTGCATCTTGGCTGCGCGGCTGTCGAGCTTCGCCTCGGTCACGATGCCGCTGCCGGTCATGACGAAATTCCATGGGTTGGCCTCGCCCTCCGGCCGAAGGCCGTAGGCCGCCCCGGCTGCGTCGAGCCCGTCGCCGAGCCGTGCCTGGAAGTCGTCATAGGCGACCGTGTTCTCCGAGATGACGGGTAGAACCTCGCTTTGCCAACGGTCCTCGACGTAGGCCGCCATGCGGGCTTCATCGGTCTGTGCCGCCGAGGTTTCGGACTGGGATTCGGGATCGGGGTTCGGCACGATCTTGCAGGCCGCGACGGGCAGCATGAGACAGGCGAGCGCCCCCGAGAGTATCGCTTGGCGCATGGTATATCCGGCGTTTTTGGGGGGAATGGAGCGGCCCGGCGCGGCGCCGGGCCGTTGCGTCGGCCGTCAGCCCGACAGCGAGAAGGTCTCGAGGTCGCCCGCATTCTCGGGCGTGATCAGTACGCAGTCCATGAGCTGCTTCTCGGGTTGACCGGTCGAGCCGGTCTCGAGATATTTGTCGGCTTGTTCGACGGCGAGCTGCGCCTGTCGGTATGCGGGCTGCAAGACGGTCGCCTTGATCCCACCGTTGAGGATGGAATCGCGCACGTCGTTCGAACCGTCGAAACCTACCACGATCACGTCGGTGCGGTCCGCAGCCTCTAGCGCAGCCCAGGCGCCCATTGCCATCGTATCGTTTCCGCAGATCACGCCCTTGATGCCGGGATTGGCCTGCAGGATGGTCTCCATCTTCTCGTAGCCTTCGGTCTGCGACCAGTTGGCGGACTGCTCAGCGACCATCTCGAGATCTGGGAATTGGTCGATGATGTCATGGTAACCCGCGGAGCGGATGCCGGCGTTGGTGTCGGCTTCGCGGCCCAAGAGCTCGACGTAGGGGCCCTCCTCTCCCATAAGCGAGACGAACTCCTCCGCTCCGAGCTGTGCGCCCTGGTAGTTGTTCGAGACGATCTGGCTCACCGCGATGCCGCTTTCCTTGATCTCGCGGTCGATGAGGAACGATGGTATGCCCGCTTCCTTCGCGCGCTGGACGGGCGCCACCGTGGCATCAGCCCCGGCGTTGTCGAGAATGATCGCCGCGGCCCCGCGTGCGATGGCGGTGTCGAACATCTCGGACTGTTTGTTGGGGTCGTCGTCGTGCACCAGCACGATGGTGTCGTAACCCAGCTCCTGCGCCCGTTTTTCGGCGCCGACGGCTTCGGCTTTGAAGAAGGGGTTGTCGTGGCTCGGCGTGATGATCGCGATGAGCCCCTTTTCCTGCGCACGGGCGGCGCGAATGGTGGGCAGCACGGCGGTGACGGCCAGGCTGGATACGAATATGCGGCGGGTAATGCTCATGTAACTCTCCTCCACTGATCAGACCGACCCCGACCGGAGCCTGTTCCTCCCTGATCAACGTCAGCGTGTGGTACGACCTGATGATTGTCAACAGGTATGATGAGTATCACTGTTTGGGCTGACTTAGGCGAGCCCATGTCCGACGACATGATCGGTGTCACCGGCGCCGTCAGCGCAGAGGTGCTGGCTGGAAAGACTGCCTCCAACCAGTCGACCGTGATAGTCACCGTCATTTCTGGTGTGACCGACTCGATATGCAGGCACAGCGCGCGGCAGGTCCGGCTTTCCCACAAACATCCCCGGCCTCCACGGATGCGCCGCCGCTGTCCGGTTCCTCAGGCATCGTTTTGCTGAACTCGAGCACACTTCTTCCCTCCGCGTCCTTCACGATTATGATCGCCCTCGAGATCGGCTTGTTGCGATCTCACTTTGGCACATCGCTGCCGTCGGCTGGCGATCACATCATCACAGCTACGGGTCGGGCCGACCAACCTTTTCACCGCACGGTTGGGCGCCCGCTACTTTCGAGGGGCCGCCGAAGGTGCCTTGGCTGCCATCCTGGGCCGCGCCAGCCAGGGGCCGATCCGCACCGCAAGAAGCGCGAAGCCGACTGTCCACAGACCGGCGGAGAGGTCTATCCCGTCGAACCGCCCCAAGACCATCCCGGAACCGGCCACGCGCGCCGCAGTTGCGGCGACGACAAGCACGAAAGCCGCGGTCAGCGTGGGGCCGGCCACCAGTGGGCGACCGGTATGCCCCATGGTCGCGCGCATCATGACTGCCACGGTCATGCCGCCGACAGCGCCGATACCCAGCACGTGCGCGCCACTCGCAGGCGCTACGAGGCCAAGCGCCGCAAGGGCAATGGCGGCGAATCCGAGCGGCGCCATCAGATAGGCAAGATGCAGCATCAGCAGAAGCGGCGAGCGCCATGTCGCCAAACCGCGCCAGCGGGCGAGACGAACGAGGTGCGCCAGGGCCGCCACCGCACCGAATGCCGCGCAGACCGTGCCGTATGGGGTTACGACCCAGGCGACCAGGGCTGCCGCACCTGCAACCAGGCACAATTCATCGAAGCGGTTGAATGCCGCAGGCAGCCGGTCTGCGCCCCTCTGCACCAGCCAGTTGCGCGTGAAGCTGGGCACGATCCGCCCACCGATCAGGAGGATCAGGAAGATCAACAATGCGATCCCCAGCCGGCGGCCGAGATCGGCGCTGCCCTGCACCATCGCCTCGACATGGAACAGCACGTTGCCAAGCCAGAGCAGCGTCACCGGCGCCAGCACCTTGAGATTGCGCCAGTTCCGGCCGGCCACGATCTCGCGCGCGATCATCGCGGCGACAGCCAGCAGGAACAGTTGATCGACGAATGCCACCGCGACCGGGCCCAGCCCGGTACCTCCCGATACAGCCAGTCGGCCCGCCAACCACACCGCCAGCAGCAGCACCAGCGGCCAGCCGCGTGTCGGCAGCCGTCCGGTCCAGTTCGGCACGGCGGTGAACAGGAACCCGGCAACCACTGCGGCACCAAAGCCGTACACCATCTCGTGAATGTGCCAGTCGACGGGAAGGAAGTGGCTGGCGAGCCCGATCTTTCCGCGCCAAACCAGCCACCACGCGGCGATCGCAACAAGCGCGAACAGGCCCGCCGAGAGGAAGAATGGTCGGAACCCGTAGGAGAACAGTGCCGGGCCTTGGTAACTATTTCGCGTGGGCATTGGGATGCCTCCTGTCCGGAAGACAATCGGGCGGTGCCCATGGCACCGCCCGCATCGGTCGAATGTCATAGGGACGGGCGATCACTCGACCTGTGCGATCAGGTCCGCCATGCGGCCCCTTGCCTTCCCTCTCTGTTTCACATCGGCCGCGGCATCGAGGTTCGCCGCGTCGCCCACCTGAATCAGAGCCACCATGCCCATGGCGTAGTGAGGCGTGCACTTCACGCCATAGACACCCTCCTCGTCGACGGTCAGTTCGAACGGCTCGTTGAAGGCTGTCTTGAAGGCTTCCACGCCCTCGGGCAGCATTCCGTCTATGCTTTCGACATTGTGGCCCTTGTCGGTCGGCACGAACTGGATCACGTCGCCGGGTTCGGCCTTCACGTAGGCGGGTTCGAACACCATCACGCCCGCCTCGCCCTTGTTGAGCATCTTGACCTCATGCACCGCTCCGTCTGTGGCAAACGCGGCACCGGCGGCAAGGGTGATAGCGGCAGACATCATCATCGTCTTGAACATCGGAACTTCCTTTCTCCGTTTCCGGTTGTTTCGCTTGCTCCCGGTTTGCAGTAATCCGTCGATCGGAACGTTGCTCTTGCTCAAACTCGCGGACCGAAACTTGCCGAAGCTCGACGAAAGCCTTCTGACCGGCCTGCCGCCATTCTCGCGCCTTGAGAGGCCTCAGATCCGCGAAATTCTCGACCAGGCCAGTTCGCGCCGCTACGATGAGGGCACGGCCGTCTTTCGGGAGGGCCACGATGCCGACCGTTTCTTCCTGCTGCTCGACGGCTACCTGCGCGTGATCCGTACCACGCCGGACGGCGATCAGATTATCGTCCTCCACATCTCGCCCGGCCAGCTCTTCGGCATCGCTCCGGCCCTTCAGCGCGACACCTACCCGGCCACGGCGATGACCGCCGCGGAATCCATCGCCCTGTCATGGCCGGCGCGCCTGTGGTCCGATTTCACAGCGAGCTACGACGGCTTCGCAACCGAGAGCTACAAGACCCTTGGTCAGCGACTGGGTCAGATCCAGCAGACACTGACCGAGATGGCGACCCAGGCGGTGGAAAAGCGTGTCGCCGCCGCCTTGCTGCGCATGGTGAACCAAAGCGGGCGGAAAACGGACACCGGGATCGAGATCGCGTTTCCGGTGACGCGCCAGAATATCTCGGACATGACCGGCACGACCCTGCACACCGTCAGCCGGCTGCTTTCATCGTGGGAAAAGCAGGGCATCGTGGAATCCACGCGCAAGCGCATCGCGGTCACCGATCCGCACCAGTTGGTGCTCATCAGCAACGGCAACGGCTGACAGCTGCCTGCCTGCGCCTACGCGCGCTTCTGCCGTTCGGAACGCAGTCCGCCGGCGATCTCGCTGCGGAAGCTGTCTTCGTCCAGGTCGTACTCGCGACAGGAATCGACGACCGTGTGAAACGGCGCAATCGGACATCCGGGGCAGAGCATTCGACGATCCAGGAAGGGCAGCGCCGCCTCGGGCCACGCGGCGAAGAGATCTGCCAGCGGCAGGTCGGGATCGTTGGGGTCGGGGCGGCGACGGCGCATGGGCATGTCCTTTCCCCGATATCTTGCGGCCGCCTTTCGTCCGCTTCTTTGCGCTTCCACAACAAGCGGCCATGACAGGCCCAGCAGACGTATCGCATCCGCAATAAATCGCAGGCTTCAAGCCTGCTTCAGGGGGGTGGCCACGATTCCCACGCCGATCTTCCGGAGCAAGGGAAGCTGCCGGTCCGACAGGACGACCGCCGCAGTCGAGGCCGCATCAGCCATCGCGGCGCTTTCGTGCAAGGCCGTCACCGGCTTGGCCCGCAAGGTCCCTCGCCTTCCGGCGGGGTCGAAGATATGTCCGACGCCCGCGTCGGGATCGATCATTGTGGCGCCGAGTTCCGAGGTCGCCACGGCCCTGTCCGTCAGCCGCAGCATCCGACCACCGGGCAGCCTTACGGGCCAGCCGCTGCCGGCACCTTGGCCGACTACGCGAACCTCTCCGGCATTCACCGCGACGTTCCGCAGCCCCGCGCGGGTCAGCAGCTCTGCCAGACGGTCGGTTGCAAAGCCCTGCGCGATCCCGTTGAGCGTCATGGCGATGCCGTCGCGCCGGAACCGCACCGCGTCGGACGCGACCGACACCTTGTCGAAGCCGATCCGGCGCCGCACCTCCTTCACACGGTCAGGGTCGGAGCGCCCCCCGTTCGCAGCCTCCGCGTACAAGGTAAACAGCGGTTGCACCGTCGGGTCGAATGCACCTTCGGACACTGAATAGACTGTTCGTGCAACCGAGAGCAGGTGCAGGAAATCCGGCGCGGGATCGGGCAGGACACCGTCCCGGTTCAGCCGTGTCAGCGCGCTGTCGGGACGGTAAAGTGAAAACAAGCGTTCGATCCGCTCGAGCTCTGCTGCGACGGAGGAAAAAACGGGCGCTGCGTCTTCTTGCGAGACACCGGCAAGCGCCAGTTCGGCATGGGCCCCCAGCGCGTGTCCCCGCCATCTAGCAACGGGCGCAGCAGCCGACAGCCGCGATGCGGCACAGGCGGCCGCCGTGATCGTGAGAAAACGCCGCCGCGTGATCCTGCTCAATTTGAAGCCTCCTCGTTCATGGCGTGTCCGAGCATTTCGGACATGTCCGGACGAACATAAGTCTCGGGCACCTCGCCCCAGCCAACGACCCTCCCGCCGTGCTGCGCTACGAAGGCCAGCGCGGCCGCGCGGTCGCCGAAGGGTATGGCCTCGGGCACGCCCATACCACCCGGCCGGGCGCTTTCAATCACAAGGCTTGCCGCCTCCGCCGCCAGCCAGTTCGTGGTGCCCGGAAGCGCCCAGGTTTCGGCGCGTGCCATGTCCGAGACGAAGATGCCCATGATTTCGGCATCTCGCTCGGGATCGTGCAGGTAAGCGACCGCGTCGGAGACCTGGCTGAACCAGAGCGGCGTTGCCTGTCCCTTGAGATGGACCTGTGCCTTTGGACCAGGGTGATCGGCCACGAACATCTGGCAGTAATGGCCAAGTGCCTCGTCGGTCATGGCGACGGGCAGGATGGCGGCGGTTTCTTCCTTGCAGCCAGCGAGGGCGACAGAGGCGAGGAGGACGAAGACAAGCGGTTTCATGGAACGATCCTTCTCGTGCGGATGACGCCAAGCGTTAGGCAGGTGGCCAGCCACAGGCCGTGGCCGGCCAGCGCGGCAACGGGCGGGAACGGTAACGTCCGCGCCAGCCCGTCGATGCCCGCGATGGGAGCGGTCTCGATCAGGGTGAGGTTGTAGAGACGGAAGGCGTCGGCGGGGTTGGCGATCACGAGCCACGGAAAGACATGCGTGGCGAAGGTGCTTTCGCCGGATGCCATCAGCGCTCCCAGCAGTGCCACATCGTAGAGTACGACCAGCAGCAGCCAGGTCCCCACGGTTGCGGCTGCCGCCCGAGCCGTCCGCCCGGTGAGCGCGGACAACATCAACCCGACGCCGACAAAAACCGCCCCCAGCGCCGCGGCCGTGGCCATGAGGCGGAGCCATGCCGCGATGCCCTCGACCCCGGTGCCCAGTGACAGACCCGCCGTCAGCCCCGCCACGCCAAAGGCCAGCACGATCGCCAGCCCGACGGCCGTGGCTTGTGCCAGGAACTTGCCGAGGAACACTTCCCAGCGGCGGGCGGGCGTGGCGAACGTCAGCGCAAGAGTGCCGCGTTCGATCTCGCCTGCGAGCGAGTCGTAGGACATCAGGAGCGCGATCAATGGGATCAGGTAAACGGAAAGCGTCGCCAGGCTGGCGGAGGTGATCGTCAGCACGTCGGCTTTCAACGCTGCTCCCTGCCCCGCGCCGAATAGCGCCAATGCGAGCGCGAAGAGCCCGAGGATGCCGGTCGCCAGGACGACCCAGAGATTTCGCCGGACTTGCCGGAATTCCTGGCCGAAAATGGTGCCGATCCGGGTGGTCATGTCCGGTCCTCCGTCTCGTCGTGGCGTGAAAAGTGGCGATAGATGTCGTTCAGTCCCGGTGCCGCGACATCGATGTCGCTAAGCGCCTGATGGTGTTCGCCCAGCCGGGCCAGTACCGACAGCTTGGCATCTGGCGCGCAGTCGATCTCAAGCCGGCAGCCGTTAGCGCGACGTCCCCCGAGTGCCGCTTGCAGATCGTCCGCCGCGCCGGGTTTTGTGGTGACGTAGATGCGCGTCGGCAGTGCCGCGCCTGCCGCAAGCTGGGTCAGGGTGCCTTCGGCCCGCAGCCGTCCTTGCGACAGGATCGCGACGCGGTCGGTCCGGTCTTGCACCTCATCGAGACTGTGTGAGGACAGGAACACCGCCGAGCCCCGCGCGGCGGCTTCAGCGATAATCGCATAGAATTCCTGCCGCGAGACGGGATCGAGCCCGCTTGTCGGCTCGTCCAGAAGCAACAGACGCGGCGCGCCTATCAGCGCCTGCGCGAGGCCCAGCCGCTGCCGCATCCCCTTGGACCAGGTGCCCACGGAACGTTCCGCCGCGTCCGCAAGACCGACACGAGTCAGCAGATCGGACACCGCCGCGCGCGGTGCACCGCGCAGGCCGGAGAAGTAGTCCAGCACCTCGCGTCCAGTGAGGTTGCGCGGGAACGAGACGACCTCGGGCAGGTAGTTGAGGGCGATGCGGGCCGCGTCGGTTCCCGGCGCATGGCTGGTCACGGCGATCCGCCCCGCTTCGGGCCGCAGAAAGCCCAGAACCGCTTTGAACAGCGTCGACTTGCCCGCGCCGTTATGGCCCAGCAAGGCCAGCCGCTCTCCGGGTTGGACGGAAAGAGACACGTTGTCCAGCGCCCTGAGCCGCCCGAATGACAGGCAGAGGTTGCGGATGTCGAGAATAGGATCGGTCATGAGGGATCTCCCTGTGGCAGGCCCGCGTCCCCGGGAGAGGCCAGCGGATGGCTGTCGATGACGCCGCCGGGCAGCAGCCCCGGAAAGCGCGACTGCGACCAGCGGATCAGTTGCATCGCGGGCGCCCCCATCAGCAGACGCGCCGCGGGCTGCGACCAGACAAGCCGGTCGATGCTGTCGTTGGGCCGGTAGGGGCTGTCGGCGATTCCGTCGACGTTCACGTCGAAGGCGGCATGATCGGACCAGTAGTTGCCCCGCCCGACATCGGACCATTCCAGCCAGCGAGTGCCGACGTATTTCACTTGGGTCCGGTTGCCGACGAAGGCGTTGCCCGCGAGGACGTTGCTCTCGCTGCCGGCAGTGAAATGCACGCCGATGCCGCAGCCTTCGAAGCGGTTCGCCTCGAGCCGGTTATGGTTGGAATTGTAGACGAAGAGGCATTTCTCTCCTCCGTCGCGCACCTCGTTGTGGCGCAGTTCCGCCTTGTTGGCGAAGTTCATGAAGAACCCGTGATTGGCGTCGCCCTGCGACAGGTTCCTCTCGACCATCAGCCGGGTGGAATACATGAAGGCAAATCCCATGTGGTTGCCGCGGCTGACATTGCCCGTGACCTCGATGCGGTTGGCATACATGGAATGGAAGGCGAAGCGCAGCTCGCTGAAGCGGTTGCGCCGGTAGACCGCGTCGTTCGAGGTGGTGATGAACACACCGTCGCGGCCCTTGACGATAGTATTGTCCTCGACCTTCAGGCCGGGGGCATTCCAGACATAGATGCCGGGTCCGCGCTCGGCAACGCGCAGGTCGTTGCGGCCTTCGATCCGGTTGCCTCGGATTGTGACGTCCTTGGCACCGTGTACGTCGATGCCGATTAGATTGCCGTCCAGCGTGACGCTCTCGACCACCGCCCGGTCGGCGCCCTTCAGCAAGCGAATACCGCTATCGAGATCGCTCAGCCGCGCGCCGGCGCCCGAAATGGTGATACCCGAGATCGTCACGTCCGACGCGGTGACAGTAATCACGGTTCCCTTGCCCGGGCCTTCGATCCGGGCGTGAGGCCCCGTGAGTAACAGTGGCTTCTCGATCAGAACCGGCCCGGCATAGGTGCCTTCCCCGAGCACCAGATCGTCGCCGGGCCGGGCGGTCGCGATGGCCTGCGCCAGCGCCCCCTGCCCAGGCTGCACCTCGATACGCTCCGCCAGCGATGCGAGCGGAAAAATCGTTAACAGAAACAACCAGAAAAGGAAGCGCATGGACAGTCCCCCCTTACGCGACCGGCTTGACCAGCATCCGGCCGCGCATCTCCATGTGGAGCGCGTGGCAGAACCATTGGCAGTAGTACCAGTGCCACCCCCGGACGGTCGGCGGTGAAGGTAACGGAGGCGGTGGCTTGTGGGCCGACCTCGAAGGCGACGCCGTGGTTGCCCAGCGTGAACCCGTGGGTCAGGTCGTCGACTTCATCCATGTTGGTGACATAGATCGTCACCTCGTCACCCTGTGTGACTTCGAACTGGTCGAGGCTGAAGGCCGGCGCGACCGAGTGCATGTAGACCCGCACCTTGTTGCCGTCGCGGATCACGTCCGCACCCCAGTCGAGATCCACTCCATCCTTCTCGGCCTGGGCCCGGGCATCTTGCCAGAGCGGATCGTTCCGATCGTAGATTGAGGCCGGGTTCACCTTGTCGGCGCGCACGAGGATACAGTCGTGTGGCTCGGCAAAGGTGGGTCCGTCATGCACCAGCGCCATCTGGTCGCCGGAGATGTCGATCACCTGGTCGTTCTCAGGCTTCAGCGGCCCGACATTCAAGAAGCGGTCCTTCGAGAACTTGTTGAGCGAGATCAGGAACTGCCCATCCGCTTCCAGCGTCTCGCCCATCGTGGTGTGGTTGTGGCCAGGCTGGTAGTGCACGTCGATCTTCTCAATGATCGGGTCCACGTCCTCGCCGTTGAACGCCCGGATGGCATCCTCGATGTTCCATTTCACCATCTGGCTATCGAGGAATAGCGTGGTGAACGCGTTGCCATTTCCGTCATACGCGGTGTGAAGAGGGCCAAGCCCCAGCTGCGGCTCCGCCACCACGGCAGACCGCGGTTCTTCCCCGCCGAACACCTCCGGTAGTTTCGTCACGTCAATCACCGTGACCGTCGGTGACAGCTTGCCGTTGATGCACAGGTGCCGCTTGTCGGGCGCCATGTTGCAACCGTGCGGGCTGTTCGAGACGGGGATGTACTGCGTGTATTTCCCGGAGTTGCGCCCGTCGAAGACCTTCACTCCGTTGTACTCGGCGTAGTCGCCGGCCTCGATCCCCGCCTCGATCGCCTTGATGTCAAAGACGACGACCCAGTCCTGCTCGTTCGCGGTCATGTCCGCCAGCGTGACACCGTTCTCCGAGTTGTAGCAGGTCGAGAAGGCGTAAAGCCCGTCGTAGTCGGCGTCACAGTTGTCGAGGTTACCGTCCACGATCACCTGCCAGGCGATCTCCATTGTGTCTCCGTCGACGGCAGTGAAAATCGAGACGTACTTGTCCGGTTCGTCGAGCACGAGGCCGTCGTTCGGCAGCGGGATGCGGTGCTCGCCGTTGGCAAAGACATAGCCGGTTCGCGGATATTTCTGCGGCCGCAGACCGTGGATGTCCGACGTGTTCGGGATCTCGATGATCTTGTCCGTCTTCATGATGTCGCAGCGAATGCGCGCGACGCGGGTGTTGGCCTTGTCGTTGGCGAAAATGTAGCGCCCGTCATAGGTACCCTCAGTGAAGGACATATGAGGGTGGTGCAGGTCGCCGTTGTCATAAGTGACCTTACCGCGCTTCGCGAGGAACTCCGTCGTTTCGGGCAGCAGCCCTTCAGTCAGGATCTTCAGGCTCTCGTTGGTCTGACCCCAGCCGGTGGCTGAGCAGCGGTTGAACACCGGGATCCGCATCAGCTCGCGCATCGAGGGCACGCCAATGATACGTACTTCTCCTGACTGCCCGGAGGACCAGAAGCCGTAGTAGCTGTCCAGCTGGCCGGGCGCGACCTCAGTCGCCGCCGTCGCAGCCGCGGCCTTGCGCGTTCCGGCAAGCAGGCCCAGGCCACTGGCGCCCGCCACGGTCGCCAGTGCAGCAACGCCCGCCGTTCCCTTGAACAGTCCCCGACGGGAAACTCCCTTGGTATCGTCGCTCATCTTCTTTCCTCCTTCATTTCGCATTGGAAAGCTGGTTGGGGTGGCCGAGGTGAGAGCGTGTGCTCCCCTCGCTATCGGCGGTGTGCGCGGCGAGCGAAGCCGCGGATGCCGCATTCTTGGCACGTCGCCTGTCGGTCTTGATGACGACGGGGCAACGGTCGTGATCTTGGTAGAGCACCTGGCAGTTCAGGCAGGAGATGCACTCGTTCGGATTGATCTCGCCCGTCGGGTGGATCGCCTTGACCGGACAGTCGGTGGCACAGAGCTGACAGGGGTTGCCGCATTCCTTGTACCGCTTCAGCCAGCGGAACATGTGCAGCCGCGCCGGGATCGCCAGGCCACCGCCCAGTGGACAGACGTAGCGGCAATAGAACCGTTCGATGAAGAGCCCCGGCAGCAGGAAGGCGACGGCAATCAGAACGTAGGGTAGCGGCCGCGCGAATTTCAGGATGATCGCGGTCTTGAAGGGCTCCACCTCGGCGAACCGCTCAGCCAGCTCCAGCGAGTAGAGTGAAAGCCCGAAAAGCCCGAGGAAGATGATGTACTTCACCGCCCAGAGCCTCTCGTGCAAGCCCCAGGGTAACGTCACCTGCGGCACGCCGAACCGCCGTGCGATCTTGTTCGACAGCTCCTGCAACGCGCCGAAGGGGCAAAGCCAGCCGCAATAGGCCCCCCGCGCCCAGAACAGCAGCGCCGCGGCCACGGCGAACCAAAGGATGAAGATAAGCGGGTCCATCAGGAACGTGTTCCACTGGAAATCGCTAAACAGGGCGTTGACGACCGCCAGGATGTTCACGACCGAAAGCTGTGCGTTGGCGATCCAGCCGACGAAGACCAGCGTGAAAGCGAGGTAGGCGTTGCGCAGGATCGCGAAGAGCTGCGCGTTCTTCGTCGCGAAATTCTGGAAGAAGATCCCCGACAACAACACCAGCGCGGCGGCAAGAACGATCACCTGTATGCGTTTGGTATCCCAGATCCGCTGCCACAGCGCATCTCGGGCATCCGTTCCGGCGGGTTCGGGCGCGATCTCAGTCACAGGCGCGGGGGCGACGGTGCGGGTATAGGGCCCGGGCAATTCGTAGCCGAGGTCGTATGTCAGGAAGACCTTGTCGATCGGACCGACCGCCCGGCTGACGAGAAACTGCAGCCGAAACGGCTTTGCCGGATCGAAATCGGCCTCCGCCGGGATGATGAACAGGTCCATCTCTGAGAAGTCTGGTGCGTTTTCGGCCGAAACCCGCACGACACGGCTGTGCTCGCGGTCGCGGAAGCGATAGGCCATCTCGCCCTGGATCAGCTGGAACCGGTCGAAGATTCCGCCGCGAACATAGCCGGACCCCTTGAAAGACCAGCGCCCCGCGCCGAACACGGCAAGCGCCTCGTCGCCGGGTTCCAGGCGCGCTTGCAGGTTCTCCCAAGCCGCTTCGCCCAACAGCGAACGGCCGATTGCTGGATGGCTGACCAGTGCAGTCCACACGTCCACATGCGCGTCGGATGCGGGTCCAGGTTCGGCGTTCTTGTCGGTACGCGGGTCTCCCAGCGCGGCGAAATCCGAGTTGATCGTTGCCACGTCCAGCACCAGGCGGCGCAGCGCCCCGTTCCCGGCCAGCGTTTCCCAGCCCACTACGGCGCCGGCCGCGCGGTCGATCTCGCGCCGGGGGCCCGCCTGTTCCGGCGCCGCGAAACCCTCCAGACCCAGGGCCCGCGCCGCCTTGACCCCAGCGCGCAGGATCGAGTCGTCGATCACCATGATCGTCACGGTCACACCCGACACGATCTCCAGATCATCGGCGTCGCGGGGTCCCGACACGCCATGTAGGTCGAAGCCGGTGTAATGGTCGATCACCGCCCGGATCTCGGATTCCGGGATGCCAACCAGCACGATGGGTTCGGAATGCTTCACCAGCTTCGCCCCGGTCAGCATGGCCTCCGGTGAGATCCCGGCGAGGATGTGGATTGGCTTGCCAGAATAGCCCGTGGTCGGCACGAAATCGGAGGTCAGGAAAACCCAGCCGACAGTTTCGCCGTTACTCTGAGCGGGCACGAGCCCATCATCCCGCGGAGGCCCGAAGGCGGTGGCACCGGGAACCAGCTCGGCGGGATTCACGTCGCCGAGATACTCGACGACCAGCGGCTCGGCCCGGGCCGGATCGACTAGGGCCAACATTGCCAAAAAGACCAGAGTTTTTAGAAATATCCGCATCGTCTGGCCCGTCGCTTTCGTCCGAATGGCGTGTTCGGATCCTGCGTAGCCGGAAGCCGGGAAAGGAAGTTTGTGCTTGCGCAACCTGGTTGCGGATTCAGGGAGTCCGTGAACGCGGTTGCCCGTCGGGATGGTAGTGTCCCACCGCTTGGTGTAAGAGGCCTCGCGCGGACCCCCCGGCGTAGCGCAGCGCGCGGCCGGGTGTGACGCTGGCGGCCAGCGTCAATCTTCGGGCAGGTTCGGGTTGCAAGACCTTGAACCAAGAACGGAGACGACGATGACCGACGACAGAATGACGCTGATCGAGCTGGTTGAGAAGCAGGCTGACGGCGACCTCGTCCGCGAGATGCTGGCCTTCGCGGCCAACGCGCGAACCGGCTTCTTCACCGCAGCGGCTCAGCAATTGGAGTCTTGTACGGGCTGACGTCGAAATACGTGCCCGAACTGGAAGCGGTCGCCCACTCGGCACACGGTCGCATTGTCGCTCGAGTGGGCGACCGCTTCCACGTCAACTCGGCTCGGGTAGCGGTCGAGCTGGCGGCCGCGGGCATGGGGATAGCCTATGCGCCCAGGTTCGCGATCGCGGATATGTAGGATTTCGAAATAGACAGGGGACCGGGCAGGGCCATCTATCTCAAAGTTGGTGCTCTGCCTCGAAAAACACGGGCATTTCTCGACGTCGCGGCCAGAGATATGCTGGCCGCTCGGCCCCTCGAACGCGTGCGTGTCTGTCTTTGCCGGTCAGGCGGGAGAGCTGTCATCCTCGTCCTGTCCGGACTTTATTCCGCGTCGGAAGGCCGTTAACCCCTGCCCGACCTCACCCATGAGGGAGGAGATCTTGCCGCGGCCGAACAGGACGACAACGACGACGAGGATCAGGGCCAGTCCGGTCAGACCGATGTTGTTGAGCATTGGGTGTTTCCATTTTCTGCCGGCGCGGACTGCGGGGGGGGGGTGTCAGGATGCCGCCAGGGCATGCGCCCGTTCTTACAGATTATCGCGACACCGACATTGCGATCTCGCAAACTCGCGCCCGATCAGCCCTTGGTCGGGAGACCCAGAAGGAAACTCTGCACCTCCTCCTCTTCCGCCTCGGTCAGTCCGGGCTGGGTCCTTCCCTGCAGGTCGTCGGGGACGGTCCACCCAGGTTCTATCCCGGTCATGTCCGGGAGCTCATGTGCAATGCCCTTGTGGCAATCGATGCAAGTGCGCTCCCCGGTCAGCAGATACTCTGTATGAATTTCCGCCGCGCGGGGCGACTGCCTCGACAGGTCCATGGCCACTTCGGAATGGCAGTTCCGACATTCCAGGCTGTCATTGGCCTTGAGCCGCCGCCATTCACGCTTCGCCATCACTAGGCGATGCTCGAGGAACTTCTGCCGTGTGTCGATCGTACCGAAGATTTTCCCCCATACTTCCTTGGAAGCCTGCATCTTCCGGGCGATCTTGTCGGTCCATTCGTGCGGAACGTGGCAATCCGGACATCCTGCTCGCACGCCGGACCGGTTCGAAAAATGCACGGTATGGGACAGTTCTTCGTAAACGTTGTTCTCCATTTCATGGCAAGAAATGCAGAACTCCTCGGTGTTCGTATATTCCAACGCGGTATTGAAAGCGCCCCAGAAAGCGACACCGCCGACGAAGCCGCCCAGTGTAAGGAATCCGAGGCCAAGGGTTCCGGCAGGCGTCCAGAGGACACGCCAGAACCAGCGAAAAGGTTGAACAAGCCAGCGCATGTCATTCGCCCCCCGCGCCGGCGGCGCCAAGTTCTGACATGTCGGTGAACGTGTTGCCGATCAACGCTTGGGTGTCGGCCTGCGGCACGTGGCACTGCGTGCAGAAATACCGGCGCGGCGAGACGTCGGCCAGCATCTGTCCCTCGCGCGTCATGTAATGCGTGATCGATATCATCGGCGCGCCGGAACCCTCGACATGCTCACGCCGGTGACATGTCATGCAGCGGTTGGCGTTGACCGACAACTGATATCCTTGGATCGAGTGCGGGATGATCGGCGGCTGTTCGGGATAGGCACGCATCTGGCGGACATCGTCCGTGACGTAGTCCTCTAGCGGTTCCGCCGGAACCGGCTTCATGGGATCGGGCGAGGGCCCCGTCAGTTCCGGGACGCTCTGGGCGAAGACAAACGTTGCGGTAAAGCAGGCGGCGGTGATTGCTGTAAGACGGACCTGACGCATCACACGGCCTCCACGCGAACCGCACATTTCTTGAAATCCGTCTGCTTCGAGATCGGATCCGTCGCGTCCAGCGTGACCTTGTTGATGAGCTGACTCGCGTCGAACCATGGAACGAAGATAACACCTGGGGGCATGCGGTTGCGCCCGCGGGTCTCGATACGGCTAAGGATTTCGCCCCGACGAGAGATCACGCGCACCTCCATGCCCTGGTTCAGCCCGCGTTCGCGTGCGTCGATGGCATTCATGAAGACCTTCGCGCCCGGGAAGGCCTTATAGAGTTCCGGCACCCGCATGGTCATTGATCCGGAATGCCAGTGCTCCAGAACACGGCCCGTCACCAGCCACATGTCGAATTCGTTGTCGGGACTTTCGGCCGGTGGCTCGTATGGAACCGAGATGATTACCGCGCGCCCGTCCGGTTTGCCGTAGAACTCGACGCCACTGCCGGCGGTCACGTAGGGATCGTGCCCTTCTCGGAAGCGCCAGCGGGTCTCCTGACCATCGACGACAGGCCAGCGTAGTCCGCGTACCTCGTCGCTCTGGTATGTGTCGTAGGAGGCAAGATCGTGGCCATGCCCGCGCCCGAAGGCGGCGTATTCCTCGAATAGCCCCTTTTGCAGGTAGAATCCGAAGTGATTTGCTTCCTGGTTCTCATAGTCCTCGCGGACATCTTCCAACGGATACGCATCGACCTGTCCGTTGGCGTAGCAGACATCGAAGAGCGTCTTCCCGCGATATTCGGGATGGGCATCGAGAATTTCGACCGGCCAGATCTCGTCTGTGGTGAAGCGTTTTGAGAACTCGGCCATTTGCCACAGGTCCGACCGGGCCTCGCCCGGCGCGTCAACCAGCTGGTGCCAGGCGTGGGTGCGGCGCTCGGCATTGCCATAGACGCCCTCCTTCTCGACCCACATGGCGGCGGGCAGGATAATGTCGGCTGCCATGGCCGTGACTGTCGGATAGGCGTCCGACACCACGATCATGTTGTCCGGGTTGCGGTAGCCTTGGTAGGTCTCATTCTGGCTGTTGGGCGCCGCCTGCAGGTTATTGTTCACTTGTACCCAGTAAAAATTCAGTACCCCGTCCTTGAGCATTCGGTCCTGCAGTACCGCATGAAAGCCCGGCTTGGTGTTCA
The DNA here is from genome assembly GCF_000442255.1 of Salipiger mucosus DSM 16094. Classification (GTDB taxonomy): domain Bacteria; phylum Pseudomonadota; class Alphaproteobacteria; order Rhodobacterales; family Rhodobacteraceae; genus Salipiger; species Salipiger mucosus. Next base: position 25,063 of record NZ_KE557281.1, read on the forward strand.
GCAGGCCGTGTGGCAGCTTCCAAAGCTCTTCGGCGTGATGAACGTGCTCGGGGTTGGTTACCACCATATCGGCGGGCAGCCGGTGCGCGAAGGTGCCGACCTCGCGTGCCGTGCCGCAGGCCGACGGTTGACCGGTGAGCGAAAACGGCGAGTTGCCCGGCTCGCTGATCTTCCCGGTCAGAAGGTGGATGTTGTAGACCATCTGGTTCGCCCAGACGCCGCGGACGTGCTGGTTGAAGCCCATCGTCCAGAGCGACATGACCTTGGTGTCGGGGTCGGCGTAGAGCTCCGCGAGTTCCTCAAGGAAACCTGGCTCGACGCCCGATAGTTCGCTTACGTAGTCCAGCGTGTAGGTCGACACGTGCTCCTTGAACGCCTCGAAATTGCTGTCCTCCATCAACCCCGGGTTTCCCGCGCCGGTTGCGGCCTGCTCCAGTTCGTGCTCCGGGCGAAGGCCATAGCCGATGTCGGTGGCCCCCTTCTTGAAGGTCGTGTGCTTGCCGACGAACTCCTCATTCACCCTGCCCGTCTGGATGATGTGGTTGGCGATGTAATTCAGGATCGCGAGGTCAGTGCCCGGCTTGAACACCATAGGGATGTCGGCCAGGTCCATCGAGCGATGGCTGAAGGTCGACAGCACAGCGCATTTCACACCGGGCGTGCCCAGCCGACGATCTGCCAGCCGGGTCCATAGGATCGGGTGCATCTCGGCCATGTTCGAGCCCCAGAGCACGAAGGCATCGGCGTGCTCGAAATCGTCGTAGCAGCCCATTGGTTCGTCGATGCCGAATGTTCGCATGAAAGCGACGGCTGCCGAGGCCATGCAATGGCGCGCGTTGGGGTCGAGGTTGTTCGACCGGAAACCGGCGCGCATCAGCTTCGTCGCGGCGTAGCCCTCGAGCACAGTCCACTGGCCGGACCCGAACATGCCGATGCCCTCAGGCCCCTTCTCGGCCAACACCTTCTTGACGCGTTCGGCCATGACGTCGAAGGCTTCGTCCCAGCTGACCGGCTCGAATTCGCCGTTCTTGTCGAATTCGCCATTGGTCTTGCGCATCAGCGGCGTGGTCAGACGGTCCTCGCCATACATGATCTTGGACAGGAAATAGCCCTTCACGCAGTTGAGGCCTCGATTGACCTCATGCTGCATGTCCCCATGGGTGGCGACCACCTTGCCTTTCTTTACGCCGACCATGACCCCGCAGCCGGTTCCGCAGAATCGGCAGGGCGCCTTGGACCACTTGATTTTCAGTGCATCTACACCGCCGGGAACAGGTTGCGCGAGCGCGTCCTGCGGGATGCCTGCGGCGGAGGCGGCCAGAGCGGCGGCCTGCGCTTTCAGAAGCTGGCGTCGGGTCACGTCGAGTGGCATTGGGGCTCCTCCGTATCATCGGCTTCTTCGGCATGTTCGAAGACCATGTTGGCTACAAGAACGCCGGGCATCAGGTTGATCTCGGTCAGCCGGTCGCCCAGCTGGCCGGTACTTGTTCCCTCGATGGTCACGATCAGGCGCGTGGCATCGCCGCCGTGCACTTCGACACCGTCAAGCGCCTCGACATTGGCGCGGACAGCGTCGCGTTCTCCCTGCGTGACGCTCACCACGGCGGATGACACATGCCAACGTTCATCAGGCATCTTCCTTCTCCCTCTCGACCGCGCGGATCGCCCCGGCTGGGCAAGCCGAGGAACAGGCCGCGCAGCCAGTACAGGATGCTGTGTCCAACTGCGGCTGAAACGGCGCTCCGATCCGCGGTTTCATCGTGATCGCTTCCTCGGGGCAGGCATCGCGGCACGTCATGCAGGCGATCCCTGCCTGCACGAAGCAATCCCCGTTGATTTCCATCACGTGGGCCATGCTGGCTTCGTCCGCGAAGACGTTTTCCGGACAGGCATTCTCGCAGTCGAAGCAAAAGGTACACTCGCCGGCGTCGGGCAGCATGGCCACACCCTCCGGCACGATCTGCAGGATGTTCTCCGGGCAGGCGTCGACACAGGCACCACATCGCGTGCAGGCTTGGAGCGAGGTTAAGTCCACGCCCGGCGGACGCGCGCGAAATGGTGGCGGACTCGCCTTGCCGCGCAATAGGTCGCGGCGGGATATGGAATCATGGGCAGGCATCGATTCAATGGCCCGGGGGTCCTGGCGGCCCGGCGATTAATTGGAACATCCAGACGAGAAATCCGTAGCCGCCCACGACGCCAACGGCGACAACGGGCCAGACTCCGAACGCCAAGAACAAGAAATGGATCAGTTCTCTGCGTCCCGATCCGGACCCTGTCGGGTGATTTTCGGTTGCTTGTCCCTCAGGCAAGGCGGCCTCCATGAATTCAGCAGCATTCTGTTGAAGAACCTTGAAATGATCACGGAAAAGTTAGCAGTGCCGCTGCCATGTTTTCAACCTTTGCGTGCATCATGGCGAGTCCCCGCCTTTTTTAGGCTGCGGGCCCAGTCGCACTGCAGGTGAGCGAGGCGTCACCGGAAAGCTACCCCGCGTTAGCACCTGGCCTTCGGCGTCGACGACAAGTCGGAATGCGCGCTCGCCGCGATAGAAGGTCATGCGCCAACGGCCCTCGTCCTTGTCCACTCCAATCTCAGTGCGGCTGCTGATGCGCCCACTGTGCATGTCGTCCCGGACTTGCTCCGCCGTGATTCGGAAGGCCCGCGCGATGACGGAAGCGTCGACAACAAAGCCGTTCCCTGTCTTGGAAATCTCGTCCATCTCCTCACCTCAGCTTCTCGTCCGGCCTATCCCCGTGGGCGCCTGCGACAGTCTGCGCACTCCCATGCGCTTGCCACCCAACAAATCGGTATCTATAATACTTATTAACGAACGTCCCCGCCAAATGCAATCGTCACGAAAGCGCTGCATCCGTTGATTGAGATCCAGACACCCCCCTCACGTAGCCCCTCCCTGCGGCCGAAGATCACCGCCGAGCTCGAGGCGCGAACAGGGTTGGACGACAGCGTTTTGCGTCAGCTGGTTCACACATTTTATGGAAAGATCCGAAATGATCCCGTCCTCGGCCCGATCTTCGCGGAGCGCATTACCGATTGGCCGCCGCATCTTGAACGGATGACGACCTTCTGGTCGTCCGTCGCCCTGATGACAGGGCGTTACCACGGCGCGCCGGTACCGAAACACGTGAGCCTGGCCGTCGATAGGTCTCACTTCGACCGCTGGCTTGTCCTTTTCAGCGAAACCGCCCGCGAAGTGTGCAGCCCAGCGGGCGCCGACCACGTGATCGAACGGGCCGAGCGCATCGCCCGGTCGCTGAGCGTCGCAGTCGAAGACGCCCGCAGCACCGGCATTCCGAAGCTCGCCTGATATCGCCTGAAACCGGATCCGGTCGATTCACAACTAGATACGGTGAGCACGCTCTGCCGTGGCGAAGCTGGTCACGCCCCCAGATTCGCGCGATAATCGATATCAACACCACATTATGGATGGCAGATGCGCCTAACCTCTTTCACCGACTATGGGCTTCGCATGCTGATGCGCCTTGCCAGCGCGCCAGATCGGGCCTTCTCCACGGCCGAACTGGCGCAGGAGTTCCAACTCTCCCGCAACCACCTTACCAAGATCATGCAAAAACTTGGAAAGGCCGGTCTGGTTCAGACCCGGCGCGGCGGTGGTGGCGGCGCCACGCTGGCCTGCGCACCCGAGGAGATACGGCTAGGCGACGTGGTAAGTCTGTTGGAAGAGGGACAGGCGCTTGTCGAGTGCTTCCAGCCCGGCGGCGGCGATTGCACGATTGAAGGATGCTGCCGTCTGAAGGGACGTCTTCGCGTCGCCAAGATGGCCTTTGTCGAGAACCTCAATCGCTCGACCCTTGCAGATGTCGCGCTCTCGGCACCCGAGCCGGCCTGACAGGTCCCTCTGCGCGCACTGCGTACGTTGACCCCAAGCGGGATATCACTTAACCCGGCGACAACGAGGCGATGGCGTCGCCACGTTCTTCCCCGCATTTGTCCTGGACGCCCGGACCTGTTCGCGCACCCAATCCGGTGCCAGAGGAGGTTTCAAATGGCACAGCTGGTTGCCGTTCCGTTTCAAGCTGCCCTCGTTGAGAAGCGACTGGGCATGGTCGCGATGTGCGTTGCAATGGCGTTGCTGCCGATAGGCGATGCCATTTCCAAGTCGTTGACCGCCTACGCGACAGCCTTCGAAGTGACCGTCTGGCGGACCCTGGCGCAGGCGATGTTTTTCGTGCCCGTGGCGCTTAGTTTACATCGCAGGCTCTCGGGCAGCATCTTTTCGCTGCCCGCGCTGATTTCTGCTGGGCTGATCCTAACCGTGACTCTGTCGCTGGTTAGCGCCTTTGCCGCCATGCCCATCGCCACGGCCATAGCGATCTTCTTCGTCGAGCCACTTCTTCTGACCCTCTTGGCGGGCCCCTTCCTGGGAGAGGCGCCAGGCTTGCGCCGCTACACCGCAGTTGGTGTCGGGCTGGTCGGCGCCCTGATCGTGATCCGGCCGAACTTTACGGAATATGGGCCGGTCGTGCTGCTACCTTTGCTGGGTGCGCTCGCCTACGCGCTGAACATGATCGTCATGCGTCGCGCCACACGCACCCGATCGCCGCTTAGCTTCCAGTTCGGCGCGTCGCTGATGGGCGCTGGGCTGGTGCTGTTGGCGTATTTCGGAGCGGAGCTGGGCGGGGTGCGGCTCACAGACCTCGGTGCGTTGCCGGTCTGGGCGGCCTTGTCGGTGCTCGGGGCCGGTGCGCTCGCGATGGCGGCGTTTCTGCTAATCACATTCGCTTTCAGCAAGGTAGAGGCAAGTCTTCTGGCCCCCTTCCAATACCTCGAGATCGTTGGCGCGACACTGGTCGGCTACCTGATCTTCAGCGAAATCCCTGACAGCATGACCCTCATCGGCACGGCGATCATCCTCGGCTCGGGCGCCTATGTCTTCCACCGCGAGCGCGCTCGCAACGTCGACGCCGCCGCAACTCAGCGGCTCGAGAGATAGGCTATTTCACTGAGGCCATCCCGCGCATGGCGGCGACAATGGTCTCCAGGTGGCGCCGCATCGCAGTTTCGGCAGCGGGGGCGTCCCCCCTCGAGATCGCATCGACGATCTTAGCGTGCTGGTCGCCATGCAGCCCGGTGAATTCTCCTACGCCAAGCCGGCGATAGGTCCGATCCCATTCGCGCTGCCATGCCGCGCGCCGTCGCGCATCCGCGAGATGGGCCAGCAGCCCCGTCAGGATCGGGTTTGCCGCCACCTCTGCCACGCCGCCGTGAAAACTTGCGTCCGCCGCTTCGGCGGCGGCACGCGTCGTGACCTGCAGTCCCTTGTGGACCAGTTCTGAGAGGAAGGCGGTCTTCCGATGAGTTGACCGCCGGGCCGCTTCGCCCGCGATGGCCGGCTCGATCAGAAGCCGCGCCTCCATGAGCTGCAACGCCGAGACCGCCTGCAACTGCACCGTCTCGCGCACCGGATGACCAAGCGGGGCAGCGCCGCGGAAGGTACCTTTGCCGACCCTGCGCCATATCTCGCCTTCCGCTTCGAGGCGAGCAAGAGCCGCGCGCAGCGTCTCGCGGCTGCATCCTACATCGCGGCACAGCTGCCGCTCCGTCGGCAGCCGTTCACCCGGCGTCGGTGCCATCCGGTCCAACATGCCACGCAGTAGCGCGAGCACGGTATCGGGGGTGAAGCGGGTCATGCGGTGCAGTCCATTCAGACCAATTTGCAGACCAATACTGCAGACGCAAGAAGGCAAGTCTGATTCCCGCTCGGAGGCCCATCATGCTGTCCTACGCCGTCCTGATTGTTGCCGGCTTGCTCGCAGGTGCCCTAAACGCCGTCGCAGGCGGCGGCACCTTTCTGTCATTCCCCGCGCTGGTCTGGGCAGGCGTACCGCCGGTTGCGGCCAATGCCACGGCGACGCTCGCCGCCCTGCCCGGCTACCTAGGAAGCACATGGGCCTTTCGCCAAGACATCGCCGCCAGTCACCGCCTGCCGCCTCTGCTGGTTATCGGTACCGCGGCACTCGGCGGGGGCCTGGGCGCGTTCCTTCTGCTCGCTACGCCAGGCGAGGTGTTTTCGGGCATCGTGCCGTGGCTGCTGGGCTTCGCTACGGTGATCTTCGCGCTTGGCCCGCGCATTACCGCACTGTTGACGCGGCGGGGGCTGGGCAAGCCTGGCGTAGTCGCCGTCACGCTAACCCTGATGATCGTGACCAGCTATGGCGGGTACTTCAACGGCGGGGTCGGAATCCTCCTGCTGGCCGCGCTTGGTTTGTTGGGCATGAGCAATCTGAAAGAGATGAACGGTCTGAAAAACCTCATGTCATCGATCCTGTCGCTGATATCGGTCACGATCTACGTCGCCGCCGGGCTGATCGCGTGGAAACACGCGCTGGTGATGGGCCTTGCCTGCGCCGCGGGTGGCTATTTAGGCGCCGCCCTTTTCCGCCGCGTCTCAAAGCCAGCGGTCCTGCGGGTCTTCATCACGCTGGTCGGAACAGTTATGACCATCGTTTTTTTAGTGAGATAAAGGCACTCTTTCGAACGTTCCACATCGAGCGAGCCTAACCTTTTCGTCACGACGCAGGAGCCGCTCTCCATCCTGTCTCCGGAGTTGCGGGGCGGTGCGCCAATGTTTGCCAATCCGCATGGGTGCTTGTGGCGAGGTGCCACAGTTTCCCGTCACACGGGCACAGGAAGGCGTGCCCGATCATTCGAGATCGGGCAAGAATACCGTCAGGAACCCGAGGCAGAGAAGCGTGGAGAGATATCCGAAGACCTGCTGCATCCCGATCTGGTCCGCCAAAGCCCCGAGGGCAGCAGCGCCCAGCGCGCCGACGCCGAATGCAAATCCGAAAACGAAGCCTGCGACCATGCCGATCTTCTGTGGCATCAATTCCTGCGCGAAGACCACAATGGCCGAAAAGGCAGATGACAAGATCAGCCCGACAAGGACACTGAGGCCGACGGCAGTCCACAGTGGCGCGTGAGGCAACACGAGTGCGAACGGGAGAGCCCCGAGGATGGATCCCCAGATCACCTTTTTGCGGCCAAATCGGTCTCCGACAGGACCACCGAAAAATGTGCCAAACGCGACCGCAGCGAGGAAGATGAAGAGCAGGCCCTGCGCCTCGGGCACGCTGACGTCGAATTTTTCAATCAGGAAGAACGTATAGTAGCTCTTGAAGGTCTCGATATAGACGAACTTGCTGAGGAGAAGTGCTCCCAGGACCGAAAAGGCGATGACAAGGCGGCGCCGCGGCAAGGTTGGCCCGACGGCCTCGTGCTTGCCGGCAGCGTGTGCCGTGCGCTGGTGATGAGAAAACCAGCGTGCGATCCAAAGCAGCACGATGACCCCGCAGACGGCAAGCAGTCCGAACCAGACAGTGCTGGCCTGTCCCAGCGGAAGTACGATCAGTGCGGCCGCAAGAGGGCCAAGCGCTGTGCCCACGTTCCCTCCGACCTGGAAGCTGGACTGGGCGAAGCCGAGTTTGCCGCCAGAGGCCATGCGGCAAACACGAGATGCCTCAGGGTGAAACAGCGCAGAGCCGACCCCGAGTACAGCCGATGCCAGCAGAAGCGCCGGAAACGAGGAGGCCGTCGCGAGTAGCCCTACCCCGATTGCAACAACACCCATGGAAACAGCCAGAGAATATGGTTTCGGTCGCAGGTCGCCGTACAACCCAAGGACCGGTTGCAGAATGCAGGCCGTGATCTGTTGAGCCAATGTCAGCAGACCGAGCTGAAAATAGCTCAACGCGTACTGAGACTTCAGGACGGGATAGAGTGCCGGCAGCAGGAACTGGATCAGGTCGTTGATCAGGTGGGTGCCGCTCACGGCAAGAATGACGGAGTAGGAGGTGGGAAGCACTGCAGCGCGTTGTGTGGTCATAGTTGGCCTCGGCGTGAATCGGCACCGCAAGGTGACCGGGCATGGGTTCCAAATACCTGATGACGGATTCTCAATTGGGTTTCACGTCAGAACGGAACACCCTATGCTGTAGGAAAACTACAGGCTCGACATGCCCAAACAGCGTACAACCCTGCCGCCCATGAACGCCCTTCGCCACTTTGAGGTCGCCGGGCGACATCAGAATTTTCGTATGGCCTCGGAAGAACTCGGCGTGTCGCAAGGCGCCGTCGCGCAGCAGATCCGGTTGCTTGAAGACCACCTTGGGCTGCCTCTGTTCGCTCGTCTGCCGAGGGGGGTTGTCCTCACGACCCGCGGCGCGGCGTATCACGCCGAGCTCGCACGCGCTTTCGACATCCTCCGACAGGCGAGAAGCAAAGTGGACGACAGTGATGGTCACTTGACCGTAAGTACCACGCCGACCTTCGCCACAAGGCTCTTGATTCCTAACCTTGCCTCGCTGAATTCTGTAGCGCCGGGGGTAGAGATCCGCACCGTCGCGACAGTTTCGGTTACTGATTTTGATCGGGATCAGATAGACATAGTGGTGAGGGAGACGAGGCCGCCATTCCCGGCTGACCATGAGGCAGAACTCCTATTCCGCCAAGATCTGATCATTGTGGGCAGCCCGCATCTGCTCGGAAACACGAGAGAGCAAATGACACGGGCTCGAGCGCGGCACATGCCCCTGCTCCACGACGGCAGTGGCCACTGGAAGCAGTATTTCGGGACGACGGATCCGTTGCCAGGAGCCACGTTCAACCAGATCTCACTTGCATTGGATGCGGCTCTTTCGGGCCAAGGGTTGGCTATCGTCAGTCGCGCCTTTGTCCAGCAGGATCTCAAGGCGGGCCGATTGGTCGATGCGGGTCCCATCGGATATGAGCCAGCGGTTGACTACTTCCTGGTCCGAAAGAGATCCGCCCACCCGCGTCCCGTGAGTGACCAGATCTGGAAGTGGTGTCTCGATACGTTTGCGGAGAAAAAGTGAGCGCAGGCTTTTTTGCCGCCACCACATCATGGCACGCTATCCGCTGAAAATGCGTTCCTCAGATGGTCGGATACCCTGTCGACCACGATGATCTCCTGCCGACCTGCGATCTTGACCGCGACCTCGCCATTGGTGGCTTCACGCTGCCCGATGACCGCATGAACGGGCACTTCCTGGGCGCGTGCGGATACGATCCGTCTGGACAAGGTCTCGTTCTCGTCGTACATCCGGCAGCGAATATCGGCATTCCTCAGGATGTCGTGCAGAAGGATGGCATCTGCGTGCTGCGACGACAATGGTCCGAATGCTTGGATTCATTTTTCTTCTCAACTAAGATGACGCGGAAGTCGCCACTGCGTCACGTCGGTCCGGGTCGGCTACGGATGAGTGATTTCGGATAACATCCGGGGTCGTCCCCACAGACCGGAATTGCGGTTCTAAACTGATGACGCGAACCGGCTCGGCGCTCCTGGTGGCATGGCTCCTCTCAGGGCTGTCCTGTCAGGCAATCATCTTGAGAGTCTGCAGGCTTGCGCGCAACAGAACTTGCTGTGCGGCAAGGGCGGCAAAGTTCTCGATCGCTGCCTTGTCCCGGTCACTCCAGACCCTCGGGTGCGTCTCGGCAGCGCATACGGCTCCGATCGGATCGTTTGCCGGCCCCAGCAGCGGCGCGCCGAGGTATGCCTTGATGCCGCATTCCCGCTGAGCCGGATGGTCGCGGAATGACCGGTCAAGACTGAGGTCCCTGATGACCACCGTGCCGCCCCGCAAGCGGACGTGGTTGCAGAGCGAGAACGAAAGCGGGGTGGACAGGTCTTTCAACGGCTGGCCGTCAGGACCGCGACTTGCCTTAAACACCTGGCGCTCGTTGTCATCGTCGATGACGGTGACGAGCGCGAATGAGGCGTGCAGCATCATTTGCACCAAATCGGCGATGTTCTGAAATACGGGATCGGTCCGAGCCTCGAGTAACCCAAGGTCACGAATACCATACTGAGACACGGCCAGTTTCCTTTTCGGCATAGGGAGGTTGTGCGCATTTCGGACCAAGAACCATCGGCTCGCGATGAACGGAACCTTCAAATCGGAAGCATACGAAATGCTCAAAAGCGTTCTATAACCGGACCGAAACGAGGGGAAGCTTCTTTTTCTAACACGCGCTTTATGTGAGCTCAATCTATGCCTTAGTTTTAACACAATGCGGCCTCCGCCGGGTGGTTAGGGTCAGGACTCGTTCTCTCTCAAAGCCAGAAGATTACGGTCGCAGCGAGTGCGATTGCTGAGAAGAAGGTTTGTGGGCAGCGGTCATAACGGGTCGCAACCCTCCTCCAGTCCTTGAGCCTGCCGAACATGATCTCAATGCGGTTGCGACGTTTGTATCTGCGCTTGTCGTACCGGACGGGAGTCTTCCGTTTCTTCCGGCCCGGGATGCAAGGACGTATCTTCTTGTCCTGCAAGGCTTCTCTGAACCAATCGGCATCATAGCCACGATCTCCGAGAAGCCATTTCACGTTGGGCAGCCCGCTGACGAGCGCACGTGCCCCGATGTAGTCGCTGACGGGACCGGCGGTCAGGAACAGGTCGATGGGTCGGCCTTGGCTGTCGCAGATGGCGTGCAACTTCGTGTTCATGCCGCCCTTGGTTCTACCGATCAGGCGTCCACGCCCCCTTTTTGACGCCCAAGCTGGACGCCGTACGATGAGCTTTCAGATGAGTTGCATCGATCATCACGGTCGTCTCCTCGCCGTGCTCTGCGGCCAGCCCCGCCATGATCCGGGCGAAGACGCCCCGGTCGCTCCACCGCTTCCAACGGTTGTAAAGCGTCTTGTGCGGGCCGTATTCCCTTGGCGCATCTCTCCACCGCAAGCCATTGCGATTTATGAAGATAATCCCGCTCAGGACACGCCGGTCATCAACCCTAGGCTTGCCGTGCGACTTGGGGAAGTAAGGCTCCAGACGCGCCATCTGCGCATCGCTCAACCAGAAAAGATCAGACATGTTCACCGCTCGTTTTCGAACGGTGAATCACGATCGACAAACCAAATCAATGGGTCCTGACCCTAGCCTATGATGCGGCGCCGCACTTGCAGGCTCGGGGCGTCAGCGAGGTCATCGCTCTCCAACTTGGACGTATCGCCAGAGGGCCGCTCCGCAACTTTCCGGCGCAAGCCGGATGGCGTCTCAACCGTGCGCCGTGCCAACGTATGACGGGTCAGCACCAGCCGGCGAAGACCTAGTGTCGTGGTGAGATCGAAGAGCATATCGGCGATTCGTTCCTCCGCTTCAGGAACAACGAGTACCTCGAGCCGAGTGACCGGACGCCCCTTTTTGCCAAAGGCTTGAGACAGAACGAGATCGCGCAGTCCATCTGCCACGCGCAGTTTTCCCGCCGCCCAGCCGATCTCCTCGCCGGTCATATCGTCGATGTCACAGGCGAGCTGAATCACGATATCGGTTTGTCGACCATGGGTTGTAGCAAAGGCGGTGACGCGGAGGATATTCGGTAGCCCCGGTAAATCCCGCGTCCCTGCACCGCTTCCAATGGCCTGCAATGACCCGGCCGTCCGATTGCCGTTCCCGTGCCCCCCGGTCACATGCGCAAGTATTGCCGCCCCGGTCGGTGTCACTCGTTCGCCTGGCACTCCGTCATCGATCCAGTCATAGCCTTGCAGAATCTCGGCCGTTGCCGGGGCTGGCACCGGCAGTAGGCCATGAGCCGTCTTTACGCGCCCAGAACCAAGGGGCAGCGCACCGACGCTCCAGCTGCACTCCGGCAAGGCCGCACAGATGCTGCCCGCGGCGGTTACATCCATCAGCGCATCCCAATCCGCGATTTCATGGAAATGCACTCGGTCCAGTGGGATGCCATGCACCGCCGCTTCGGCTACAGCGATGCGGTGGAGGATCGCCGTGGCCTCCGACGTGGTACCCGGAGCGAGGTCCGCCGCCTCGATCAGAGATCGCATCGCCCGGTAGGTGGTCTCTTCGCCGTGACGCGCATTCCCAGCCTCGCCAGGAACCAGCCGCAGGCGCCGGACTGTGATGCCGGCGCACCGCCCGGTATTCAGCTCGGGCCGTCCTGCGATGGAGGGCAGTATTGCCTCGATGTCCCTTATGACCCGACTCTCGAGGTCGGGAAAAGCGTCGAGCATCGCAGCCACGAACATGTCCCCAGCGGCACCGCCAACCGGATCGAGATGCAAATGCATGCCTCGGCGGTCTGTCATGCGCGCGACTCCTCCCAGCGATCGGCAAGAATGCCATCCTGGAACCGCATCTCCTGAAGGTTCCCTATTATCTCGACACCGGGACGGTCCCGCAATTCCGGGAGCATCGCCTCGGACGCATAGAAGTACTCCAGTTGTAGCGTGTTGCGGATCCGCAGCATCCGCGGACGCGTCACATCCTCGGCGCCACAAGTCTTGATCACCGCCTGGATCGCGGAGCGTTCGTCCGGCATGACCATAGGTATTTTGGCCTGCGCCAGCACCGTCGATGTCAGTGCATTGGCATACACCGCCTCGCGGTCGAAAGCCTCCTCGAGTGCCTGGGTCACCACGTCAGCGCGCGCCGCGCCGTTGCCGTTGCCGTTGCTGCGCGGCGAGAGGCGAAGTGCGGCGAGGCGCGAGATATGCAACGTTCCCTTCATCTTGGGCGATGAAAAGCGGTGCGTAATATTGGGGTCCATACCGGTGCCGGAGAATTCCTTTCCGATCTCGTCGACGACCAGCACGTCGAGCTGGCCCTCCGCAGTCTGTGCATCGACTGGTCCAAGCGGTAGCCGCGGCATGTTCGCCATTGCTTCTTCTAGGAAAGGCTGCTCAGCTTCGAGCATGCCGTCGCGGTCGAGAAGGACAACACGCGCGAGCTGATCGTATGCGTTCTCAATCGTCCCGATCCCGAATAGCACCTTGCAGCGTTCGAGTTTCATCCGGGCCATCGCGTCAATATAGATCGGAACGGCGTCGATCCCGCGGGAATGGCAGGTCTCGGCGCCTGACTGCTTGCCGAGGCCGATGGCCAGCATCTTGGCCAAGCCGCTCTCGTTCGGTGCGCGGAATGAAGTGTGCGGCTTGATCCGGTTGAACAACACGATCCCGTCCGCCTCGTGAGCGAGGCAGTCGATCCGAACTGACATACCGTTGTCAAGGCGCCCGACCTCGACAGTATCCATTGACGATCGTATCGGACAGCCGATGCTCTCCTCGGTGACGCCGAGCTTGGCGAGAAGTGCACTTTGTCCCTCGGCGGTGGCGCCACCATGGCTGCCCATCGCCGGTACCACGAACGGATCGGCGCCGCGGGCCCGAATATCTGCAATCAGGGCGGTGAGGAGTTCGGGGAATGCGGCGATACCGCGGCTGCCGGCGGTAACTGCGACCGACATGCCGGGCTGAAGCCTATCCGCACCGGGCCCGGACATCGCCTCGTGTATCGCGGCGGCCGGATCGTCAATTCGCGCTCCGTCGAAGCTTTGTCGACAGAGAGCCATACGCGGCAACGGGGTATCTTCGACCATCTTAACGTAATTGGGTCGCTTGGAATCTGGCATGTCGTCTCTCTCCTTCCTCAGCCCGTGTCCTCGATTGACCCGCGCCCGAACGCCTTCTCGCCGATCCTGTCGATCTCCAAGGACCGCCTCGCTGAACAAGAGGCGATCAACAGGGTGAACTGCAAGAGGTCTTAGTCAATTTCGTCAAGCGTCATCTACCCGTCGATTGCCAACCGCAATAGATCCCCTTGCAATCGCACACCGACTCGACTGCGCGGTGTTCGAGGCCAGCTTGGTCGCCGGCACGGGATACGATCCTCCACTGTCCGTGGTGAAGCAGATCGCCTTCTCTTCGTGCGCGACCTGGCTGGTGGCGTTCGGACCGTTCCGGCCGCATGCGTGTTTCTCAACGTCACAGGACTTTCCCGGGATTCATCAATCCATGTGGGTCTAGCGCGTCCTTGATCTGCTGCATCAACTGCAGCGCTACCGGATCACGATAGCGGCGCAGCTCGCCACGTTTGGCCAGCCCGACTCCATGCTCCGCAGAGAACGATCCCCCCATCTTCACGACGATGTCGTGCACGATCCGGTTCAACGCATCGTATTCCCCTAGAAAATCGGCATCTGACATGTCGACTGGGCGAGTAAGGTTGAAATGGATGTTGCCGTCGCCAAAATGCCCGAAGGGACACGGTCGCAGGTTAGGGACATGCGCCCGTACCGCCGCGACGGCTTCGGTGAGGAAGTCGGCGACCTGCGCAACCGGCACCGCGACGTCGTGTTTTATCGACGCGCCGTAGCTCTTTTGCGCCTCAGACATGTTCTCGCGCATTGCCCAGAGCGCATCCCGTTGCGACTCCGAGGCACCGATGACCGCGTCGAGGATCTCCTCCGCTTCCAGCGCATCCGCGAGTACGGCCTCAAGCCGCGGCCCAATATCGGCCTCTGAGTCCGATGTGGCCAGTTCGACTAGTGCATAGGCCGGATAGGCCTGAGCCATCGGATCAGACGTCCCGGGACTGTGTGCAAGGCTCATCTCAAGCCCCAGCCTCTCAAGATACTCGAAGGTGGACAGAATGTCTCCGTGCCGCGTGCGAAGGCGGTCGTAGAGTGCCAGTGCGTGGTGCGGCCCGCCGCAGGCGACAAGCGCGGTGGCCCGGGAGACCGTTTTGGGGAACAGCTTGATTACTGCCGCGGTGATTACGCCGAGCGTTCCCTCGGCGCCGATAAAAAGGTTCTTTAGATCGTAACCGGTGTTGTTCTTTCGCAAACCATTGAGGTCGCGAAGGATCTGCCCGTCCGGCAGCGCAACTTCGAGACCGAGAACCAGATCGCGAGTGTTCCCATAGCGCAGCACCGCCGTGCCGCCGGCATTGGTGGCGAGATTTCCGCCGATCTGGCACGATCCTTCGGAGGCGAGGGATAGCGGGAACAGCTTGCCGATGCGGTCGGCCTCCGCCTGAACCTGGGCAAGAATGCAGCCCGCCTCGACAGTCATCGTGGCGTTTATCGGGTCGATATCCCGGACTTGATTGAGCCTGCCGGTCGTCAGGATCACCCCGCCGTATGGCACCCCGCCACCTACGAGCCCAGTATTTCCGCCTTGCGGCACCACAGGCACTCCCGCCGAGGTGCAAATGCGCAGACAAGCGGCCACCTCCTCGGTGGTGCCGGGGCGGATCTCGGCGCTCGCAGTGCCGCGGAACAAACCGCGATCCTCTACCAGCCTTGGCGCGAGTTCGGATGCACCCGTGACGACGTTGCGCGCGCCGACTGCTGCCCGCAATTGGTCGAGCACGCTTTCCGGAGCCACGACGGGCGCGTCCTGCAGGGTGAGCGTCATGAACAGCCTCCTTCGACGGATTGACGAAGCCGCGCGGACTCGCGCAGCTTGGTGATGGTCGTTCGGGTCGAGATCTGCTCGGGCTCAGTGATCAGCTCAATCAACGCGGCCCGGCCGCTAGCGCGCGCTCGCTCGAAGGCCGGGCCGAAATCTTCTGTGCGCGTTACCTGTTCGGCATGCGCCCCGAGGCCTTCTGCGACGCGGCAGAAATCGGTCGCAGATAGATCGGTGCCGCTGACCCGCTCAGGGTGCTCGCGTTCCTGATGCATGCGTATAGTGCCGTAGGTGCCATTGTTGACGAGGATTATGATCGGAGTTGCGCCATAATGAGCGGCAGTGGCAAGCTCGGCGCCGCTCATCTGGAAGCCGCCATCGCCGACGAAGGCAACTACGCAGCGACCCGGATGGCCGAGCGATGCGGCGACCGCGACGGGCACCGAATACCCCATCGCGCCGCAGGTCGAGCCGAGCTCCCGCCCCGGACGACCGAAGCGCAAGTAGCGCTGCGCCCAGCCTGTATGGTTGCCCGCATCGAGCGTTACGATCGCATCCTCGGGCAGCCGCGTACGCAACTCTCCCACCGCGACATCCATATCTAGCTTCCAGGCCGCAGTCTCCGGTGGGGTGGTATCCGACAGGTACTCGGCCCGCAGCCCCTCGGTCCAACCCGCCCAGTCATCCGTACGACCGAGATTCAGGTCCGCCAATGCGGCGGCCGCTTCTGCCGGTGCGCAGGCAAGGCCAATCTCGGGTGAATAGACCCGTCCAATCTCATCCGGGTCGGGGTGTAGATGCACCAACCTGAGACCGGGATCCGGCGGCGTGATCGCCTCGTAGGTCTTGGTCGTCATCTCGCCAAGGCGGGCACCAATGACTAGGAGCAGATCCGCCTCCCTGAGGCGCGCAATCAGTGCCGGTCCGGTCGAGGTCCCGAAATCTCCAGCATAGACCGGAGAGCGATTGGACACGATATCTTGCCGTCGGAACGAGCAGGTCACCGGGATGCCGTTGCGTTCGGCAAAGCGAGTGATCCCGGCGCAAGCCGCATCGTCCCAGCCCGATCCGCCAACCAAGATCAGCGGCCGCTCAGCCTGTTTCAATGCCTCCCCGATATTTGTCCGCCCCTGGGGCGACAGCGCGGCGCGCGTCGGGGCGTACGCAGGCGCATCAGCGACGCGCGCCCGCTCGGTAAGCATGTCTTCCGGTAGCGCGATCACCACGGGCCCAGGGCGACCGGACGTCGCAACGCGGAATGCCCGCGCCATGTATTCGGGAATCCTTGTTGGATCCTCGATCTGCGTCACCCATTTCGCGATGGGGCCGAACATCGCGCGGTAGTCGATCTCCTGGAACGCCTCCCGGTCGGTGGTGCCCCGTGCGATTTGCCCGACCAGAAGGATCATGGGGGTCGAATCCTGCTGGGCAATATGCACCCCGATCGCGGCGTGGCAGGCACCCGGTCCGCGCGTGACCATTGCAATACCGGGCCTCCCGGTTAGCTTTCCGTGCGCCTCGGCCATGTTGGCCGCGCCAGCCTCGTGCCGGGCATTGATTAGGCGGAAACGGTCGCGCACGTCGTAGAGCGCGTCGAGCACCTCGAGGTAGCTTTCGCCTGGCACGCAGAAGCCGGTATCGGCGCCGTGGTTCAGCAGCTGGTCTACGAGGATCTGCCCGCCGGTACGGATCCGGGTTTCAGATGTCATGAGCATGGGTACAGGTCCGCTTTTGGAACAGTCATTCGCCGGTTTCAGTCGCCAGCGTTGAGGGCTTGAAGTACTGGCCCGCCAATACCACCGCGGCAATGACGAACCCGGTCAGAGTCATCCGCCAATCCGGGTAGATGAGAAACAGCGCGGCAGCCAATAGTGCCGGCGCCTGCCAAGCATTGAGGCGGCCGAAGAAGTACCGTTGCAGCGCGGCAGCAAGGAAGATCACGCCCACGGTCGCTTGCAGGAGCACCAGCACGATGCGATGGGCCTCGCCCTGCATCAGGATGGTCGGTTCGTAGACGAACATGTAGGGAACGATGAAACCGGTGGCGCCGAGCTTTACCGCCGCGATGCTGGCTTCGACGATCTTGGCCCGCGAGAGTGTATTCGCGGCGTAGACCGCCATCGCCACTGGTGGTGTGATCGCCGACAGGATGGCGAAGTAGAACACGAACAGATGGGCCGCCTCTACCTGCACGCCGAGCTTGACCAGAGCCGGCACCAGAAGCGAGACCTGCACGATGTAGGCCGGGGTGGTGGGCATCCCCATGCCGAGGATGATGCCCGCTACCATCGACAGCAGCAGCGCGAGTAGCAACGTGTCCTGTGCGGCCGAGATCACCATGTTCGAGAAGGTCAGGCCCAGACCAGTGATGTCGATGACACCAACCACAATCCCGGCGCAGGCGCAGGCTGCGGCGATCGACAGCACGTTGCGTGCGCCGTTCTCGAGCGCAATGAGTATGTTGTCTAGGGTGACATAATGCCGGGTGGTTGAGCGCAACAGGGTGCAGGGAATCACAGACATGATGCCGCACAGCGCCGAGAATGGCGCCGAATACCCCATCAGCAGTGCGCCGATGATCACTGCCAGGGGCAGGAACAGGTGACCTCGATCACGCAGGACCTTACCAAGTGGGACCTGGTCCTCGCGCGGGACAGATCCGATGCCGCGGCGCTTGGCCTCGAAATGCACGGCAGCGAAAAGCGCGACGTAGAACAGGACGGCAGGCGCAAGTGCGTATGCCGCGACGGTTAGATAGCCGACGCCGAGGTACTCCGCCATTACGAATGCCGCTGCGCCCATCACCGGCGGCATGATCTGCCCACCGGTCGAGGCGACGGCCTCGACAGCGCCAGCGAAGGCAGGCTTGAAGCCCATGCGTTTCATTAGCGGAATCGAGAACGTCCCGGTGGTCATCACATTGGCGACGGCCGAGCCCGAGACCGACCCAAAAAGTCCGGATGTCACGCATGCAACCTTGGCCGGGCCACCGGCCTGCCGCCCGGTGATAGCTACGGCGAAATCCATGAATAGTTGACCGACGCCCATGCGCTCCACGAAAGAGCCAAAGATGATGAACAGCACCATGTAGGTCGCCGAGACCGCGATCGGGATGCCGAAGATACCCTCAGTGGTCATCATCAGTTGCTCCATGATCACGCTCGGAAGGGTTGAGGTGAACAGGAAACCGTAGGCGAGAAAGCACAGGGCAGTAATCGGTAGCACTGGCCCGAGCACGCGGCGAGTGCCCTCGAGCACCAGAAGCGTCAATACGATCGCCGCAATGAGATCGATCGGGGTCAGGGGGTCGACGTAGATGAACCGGCTGAAGATATAGTCGAGGTTGAGTGCCGGATAGAGCGCGGCAAAAAAACCTGCCGCCGCAAGCCCCAGATCGTACCAGGCGGGACGATCGGTCGTGAACCCTCGTGCTGTGGTCGTAAGGAAGATGAGCAGCAGTGCCAGCGCAACATGCAGCCCGCGCATCACATAAGGACCTGGCGTGCCGGAAAAGGCCACGTAGAGATGCCAAAGGGCCATTCCGATTAGTGTGATGCGGGCGATGCGCGCGAGAAGCGGCATGCGGTCCGTGAGAATAGATAGGTGCATGGCGGATATCCCTCGAAGCCGGCCTGAACTGCGATCAGTTGCGGGAAAGCCGCCCCGCCTGGCAGCGGGGCGGCGGCCGCAGCGATGCGGCGATCATTGTTGGATCAGCCGCCGAAGCTGACGCCGCGCTCCTCGTAGAATTCTTTCGCGGCGGGGTGCATTGGCACACCGATGTCGGCGGCCATGTCTTCGGCGGTAAGGTCCGCCATCGCCTTGTTGATCGAGCCCATCGATTCAAGGTTGTCGAGCACCCCCGACAGCACCGCCTTGACGATCTCGCCATCGAATTCGCAATCAGCGACCATGTGGGTATCGTAGGTGATCGCCTGTTTGGGTTCGTCAACGCCAGGATAGGCTCCTGCCGGCACCTCGCGCATCTGAAATGCGGCGTTTTGGGCCTTGAACGTTTCGAACAGTTCCTCGCTCACGCCGACGACGTCGATGTCACGCGACGAGGCGATGTCCATTACCGCACCCGCCGGCATCGCAGTGCCGAGGGTGAAGACGTCAGCGTGCCCGTCCTTCATCATCGAGGCGCTGTCGGAATAGGAGACGTGGCTGACATCGTCCAGATCATCGTAGCTGAGCCCCAGTGCCTCCAGCGCCGCCCTGGTCAATAGTTCACCGGTATGGCCATTCTGCTGCGTCGTCAGGCGCTTCCCGGCGAAGTCCTCGACCGAGTTGATCTCGGCAGAGTCGAGCGCGATGATCTGGAAGTACTGCGGATAGAGTACCCCGAGGTTGCAAACCCCCTCTGTCGCCTCACGGAACGGCGCTCGTCCTTTCTGGCCGTCGACAGTGGAGATTGAGTTTGCAAAACCAATCGGGAACCGGCCGGTGTCGACGCCGACGACATTGGCAATGCCGGCGCCCGGCGTGACGGTGATGCTGATATCCGGGCGCGCCTTCTCGACCGCCGCCTTGATCGCCCCGCCAACAGGGAACCACGAGCCTCCTTGAGAGCCGGTCGCCATTACGAAGCTCTCGGCCTGCGCGGACATCGCGCTGGCGCCGACGACAAAGAATGCGGCCACAGCGCGAGCTGCGACGTTGAAACGATAGGTCATTGGATCCTCCCAATCTACGTATCTTGCTATCTGACCCGACATCCGCCTCCGCGGATCCTCCTTGCGCCGGATCGTGCACTGAACGGAAAACCGTTCTTCGGACAGGCTGTCGCAACGCCGGCCAACTTGTCAACTTTTAATACATCGATAGGCTGATTTATTCCCGCTTGTAATATTGCATGCCGTCTTTATCATTGCTTTCCAAAGATCGAGGCTCTATGAATGCGTAATTCGGAATGTTGTGATACAGGTGTCGGAGGAGGCAAGCCGCCCGTGAGTGATGCTGCTATACCCGGCTGCGTGCTGTCACGCGGCGAGACTCTTAGCGATCAGGCCACCAAAGCGCTGCGCCTCAGAATCATGAGTGGCGACTTCAAGGTCGGCGCCAAGCTGCCTTCTGAGAACATACTGGCGCGCGATCTGGACGTCAGCCGAACGGTAATTCGCGAGGCGGTGTCACGCCTCAAGGCTGAGGGGCTCTTGATTGCGCGGCAGGGCCGCGCCGCCTTCGTGCTTCGCAACCGGCCGCGGCGCGGCTTCGCCATCTCAGAAAGCGACGTCGAAGACATTGACTGCCTATCGCAGATACTGGAGCTGCGTCTCGGGATCGAGGTCGCTGCGGCTGCCCTAGCCGCCCAGCGCTGTACGCCTGACGCCCTTGAAGACTTGTGGGCAGCGATCGCGGAATTCCGGACCTCGCGCGCCGGACAGTCCGTCTGTGCCAACGCCTGCGCCGAAGCGGACCTAAAGTTCCATCGCTCGATTATAGATTTGACCGAGAACGATTACTTCATCGACCTCTTCAGTTACCTCTCGGCCTCGCTGCGCCTTGCGATCGAACTCGGGCTGCAGGCGGCCCCGGCGCGGGAGGATGACCGCCCTGAGGCGCTCGCCGAACACGAAGCCATCGCCGCAGCTATCGAAGCCAATGATTCAGAGGGCGCAGCCGCGCGAATGCGCGAGCACTTGCATCGATCCAACCGCCGCCTGATCGAGCAGTTGACCACGGAGTAGGAACGCGCGCCATGACAATCTCGAACACTCTTGTCACCATCCTCAGCGAGCCGCGTCATCTGGTGATCGCCGTCAGCGGCGGCGTTGACAGCCTGACCTTGTCGGCCGTCGCTGATTTGGCGCGTGGCGGGACCTCTATGACGCTGTGTCACGCCGTGTCCCCGGCAGTGCCCGCCCACGCGACGGACCGTGTCAAGCGCTTCGCCGACGAGCGCGATCTGCCGCTCCACCTCATCGATGCCGAGGAGATGCAGGATCCGGACTACACCGCCAATCCGGTCAACCGCTGCTATTTCTGTAAGTCGAACCTTTACCGCCGCCTCGCTCCGTTGGTGTCCGAAGGCACGATCTGCGCCGGAACCAACGTTGACGATCTCGGGGACTATCGCCCCGGCCTCACAGCCGCAGACGAACATGACGTTCGCCACCCGTTCGTTGAAGCCGGCCTCGCAAAGGCCGATATCCGCAATCTGGCTCGGTCTATGGGGCTCGGCGACGTGGCCGAGCTGCCTGCCGCGCCCTGCCTTGCAAGCCGGATCGAGACCGGGCTGCGCGTCACGCCCCGCGATCTGAAAATCATCGACCGGGTTGAAGGCGCACTGCGCGACTGCCTCGGCCCGGTGACTCTGCGCTGCCGGCGTCGGCGGACCGGGCTCGTCATTGAGATCGATCCGGAACTGTTCGCCGCAATCACGAAGAGTGAATTGGCCACGCTGACCAGCCTCGCGCGACACCACGCAGACGCGAATGGGGGCTCCGGATTGTCCCTATCCTTCGAGGCCTACAGCCGTGGGAGCGCGTTTCTTCATGCCTGATCCGACGAACAGCCGCGCCGACGTTTCTTTCGACCGCAACCGTGCGAAGAGGATTGGCTTGGAAGAAGCCGTTCTCGCGCAGCACAAGAGCGTCGAGCAGATCGCCGGAATTCTATCCGATGCGATCGCCGAGGATCGGCGCCTCCTTCTTACTCGGTTAGCCCCCGCACAGGTCGCAGCCCTGCCCGCACACATCAGCGCCCGGCTTGACTATTGTCGTGACTCGTACACTGCCATTCTGGGTCCCTGCCCCGTCCAATCTGGGCCGCGCCAAGTCGCGTTGGTCAGCGCCGGAACCTCGGACCACCGGCCGTTATCCGAGACGCGGCGCGTACTGGCCTATTCCGGCGTCGCCGCCGAGACGATCGCCGATGTCGGGGTCGCCGGGCTCTGGCGCCTGCTGCAGAGGGAAAGCGAACTGCGCGAGATGTCGGTCATACTCGTTTTCGCCGGAATGGACGCTGCCTTGCCGAGCGTGGTTGCCGGTTTGGTGCCAAGTCTCGTAATCGCAGTGCCGACCTCCGTCGGATACGGTGTGGCCGAAGGAGGCCGGGTTGCGCTCGACTCGGCGCTCGCTAGCTGCGCCCCAGGGGTCTTGGTCGTCAACATCGACAACGGGTACGGCGCGGCTTGCGCTGCGCTGCGGTTCCTCAACGCAGCCACGGCTGCCCGATGATCGCATCGCGGCAGAGGATACACGATGGCTGAAACGAGGGTTAGGATACGCAAGCGGAAGACGCTGACCGACCAGCTCTACGGTCAGATCCTTGAGCAGATCGTGTCAGGCCAGCTGCAAGAGGGAGATAAGTTGCCCTCGGAGCATCAGATATGCGATGCATTCGCGGTCTCGCGCCCGGTGGTCCGCGAGGCACTGCGGAGGCTGCAGGAAGACCACCTGATCGAAAGCCGCCGTGGCGTCGGCTCGTTCGTCCGCAAGCGTCCGCCGCAGGGGCTCATCGAGTATGCCAGCGCAGACAGCGTGGCCGGTCTGATGCGCGCTATGGAGGCGCGGATGACAGTCGAAAGTGCGACCGCCCGCATGGCTGCCCAACGCGCCGACTCGGCTGACCTGACCAAGATATCGGACGCGCTCGACGCGTTGGAGCAGTCGATGGCCCTGCGTCAGCCGTCGCGGGATCCGGATTTCGCGTTCCACCTCGCCGTGGCTGAGGCCAGCCACAACGAGGTCTATGTGGCTATGCTGCAATCCGCGCAGGAGGTCATGCAACGCGCGATCGATGTCGCGCAGTCGATCACCCGTGGCGGTAGCCAGGCGCGAGTCGACAGAGTTCTGCTCGAACACCGGCAGATTTACGAAGCGATCCTCTCTCGCGACGCGGAGGCCGCTGGGCTGAGCATGGCCTACCACTTGTTGCAGGCCCGTCAGAGGATCACCGACCACGCGCGCGAGGAATGATGGCGCGGGGGCAAAGCCGTGCTTTGCAGAAACCAAGGACATTCTGACCAACCTAGGTTCAGGACTTCGGTAACGGGTCGTCTCCAATGTCTTATGCGGGGTGTGGCGTCTGGCCGCGGAGGAAGGAACCGGGGGAATGCGGCCGGTTCCTTGTCTTGGATCAGGTCGCCATTTCGGCCGCCGGGGTTTCGACCGGGACGAGCGTGACCTTCTGAATGTCATGCATGACAGCCTTGGTGCCGTTTTTGCGCATGACCAGCGGTCCGATCCCGACCCTGCGACCGGCAGCTTTCTCGAGTTTTTCCGTCACCTGGTCCTTGAAGCTCTCCAGTGCCGTGAGCCGCTCGACTGCATCATCGCCGATATATCCGAAGTCATTCGGATTCAGGGCCCGCAGGATGGACTCGAGAAAGTTTTCCGCCTGTGTGATGCCGAACATCGTTTCTTCTTTCGGGAGGTGATCCAGCATCCATTGGACACTCTCATCGCTCGCGTTATCCGGAATATGCCGGCGGACTTTCCGGTCCATCGAGTTGTCCAGCTGACCAAAGGATGCACACGGGTACTGGTTCTCCCAGACATCTTCCGCCGTGTCCTGGGAAAGGAACCCATCGTACTTGAGTTCCTGTTGAGGGTCGTGCTCCCAAGCCACCTTGTGATGCTCGGTGCAGACCATCTCGTGGATGACGATATCCTTCAGGGTGTGTTCCCAGGGCAGGAAAAACGGGCTGAAGTCACCCTCGGGCTGGTCGAAATCGACCGGATGAAGAAATAGGTCTCGCCGATGATGTAGCGCATGTCAGCTCTCCGTCTTGCGTTCGGGCATGAAGCCCAGCTTGCGCATGAGCGCCCTGCTCTGCCGTTTCGTCATCATCATCGACGAGAAAAGTCCGAATTCAGGAATGTCCTCGACCGGAAGCAGAGGTGTTTCGCGAAACGGGGCCTCGTCGCCGTCCGAACTCAGGTCGGGCCAGCGGTCGCTCGTGAGCCAGGTGGCGCCCTTGCCGCGCAGCTCCATCGCCGAGCGAAGGCAGATCTCGTTCCGCCAGAAACTCTCGGCCAGATCGGGCGCCATGAGGACGCCACTGAAGGTGTACGGCTTGTGCCGGGAGTTCGGGACAAGCATGGCGATGACGTCGTAGGTTTCGGACTCGCTTTTCGCAAGGAAGGCATTGACGGATCCTTCGAAGTCCAGGACGTGGCTGTATCGAGCGGTGAATTCTTTCATGCCCAAGGCGTGAAGGATAAAGCTGTCTTTGTCAACATCCTGTCTGTTAATTCTTGAATTTCGCATTTGACAGCTTGCCCTGTTTTTCCTATGTAACGGGTGTCGCCGGGAGGTCCGGTTGACAAAATACTATGCGGAGGTCGCAATGGGTAAGGAAAACGGCAAGGTTGCCGTCATCATCGGACGCTTTCAGTCCTTCCACCGTGGACACGGTGAGCTGCTTCGCAAGGCAGCAGAAATCTCCCCGAACATCTTGGTGCTTGTCGGATCCTCGTTCCGTCCACGGACGCCGAAGAACTGGTTCACGTTTCGCGAGCGTCGTGGCTTCATCGAGGCCGCTGCCGAGGACATGGGCATCGATGCCGACATCGGGTGCCTCCCGCTTGTCGATACGCTTTACGACAACGACGCCTGGTGCAACAACGTCCGTACGGCGGTCAATCTTCACAAACAGAACACCGGCCTCGACCGGGACGCGGACGTCGTGATCGTGGGCTACGAGAAGGATGCGTCGAGTGACTACCTGAACTGGTTCCGTAGTTGGGGATGGCAGGAAGCCTACATCGACGCGATCTGCGACGGCGGAGACGTGCTGAACGCCACGGATCTGCGCAAGGCCGTCATGTGCAACGGGGCGGCCGGGGCTCGCATGCTGGCGGGGACCCACGGCGAGGCGAACGTCGAGCGACTTCTGAGCTGGGTCGACGCCAACCCGGAAACGATGGCTTACCTCAAGTCGGAAGCCGACTACGAGGACGCCTACAAGGCGAAGGTGGCCGAAGCCGAGGAAATCTTCGGGTTCGCGATCCCCGTGAATACCGCCGACAACGTGGTGACGCAGAACGGGAACATCCTGCTGGTAACCCGGAAGAACGCGCCAGGAAAGGACCTGTACGCCCTCCCCGGCGGGCATATCGAACGCGACGAGACGTCCCTCGAGGCCGCAATCCGCGAACTGCGTCAGGAAACGAAGCTGAATATGCCGGCCGGGGCGATCAAGGGCCGCCTGAAGGATCGCCGGATCTTCGATCACCCGAAGCGTTCTGCGCGGGCCTGGGTGCGGACCGAGGTCTTTCACTTCGATCTCGAGGGCCGGGCAAAGCCCGAGAAGGTCAAGGGTGGCGACGACGCCAAGGAGGCGTTCTGGAAGCCGATCAACGAGCTGACGCCGGACATGTTCTTCGAGGACCACTTCGACATCATCCAGTCGATGGTTCCGAACGTGCCATTCGCCTACTCGTCGATTCTGATGAGCGCGATCCACTGAATTCAAGAATTCCGCGCCGTGGTGGCGCGGATGCCCCGGGTGGGCCTGGAGGTCAGGACACCCCTAAAAATCCAACCGAAGAGGACCTGGAAAAATGGAAATGACCCAACCGCAGGCGTTGTTCGACAACGCCATACCCGCAGACAATCTTCTGCTCGACACCGACTCCTACAAATAGGCGCACCCGCGCCAATACCCGGCCGGAACCGAGTACTGCTTCTCCTACATCGAGCCTCGGAAAGCCGATGGCGAGATCGATCACGTGCTGTTCTTCGGCCTGCAGATGGAACTGGCGAAGCTGGCCGGATCGGCGGTGTCGCGCACCTGGTGAATAGCGTCGGCACCGACAACGTCCCTGCCCTCGTCGCCGCGCGCAACTACTACGGGGCCGACATGGCGGCCTTCTCGATCCCGGCGAGCGAGCACTCCACGGCAACCGCCGGCGGCCGTGATGGCGAGCTCGAGTTCATGCGCGCCTACCTGGCAGCCTACCCGACCGGCGCGATCTCGGCTGTGGCGGATTCCTATGACCTCTGGCACTTCCTCAACGTGATCCTGGGCAAGGAGCTGCGGAAGGAGATCCTGGAGCGGGACGGCGTCCTCGTGGTACGGCCCGACAGCGGCGACCCGGTGGAGATCGTACCGGAGGTCATCGAGGCCCTGATGGTGAAGTTCGGGTTCGATTACACGGAAACCGGCTACAAGATCCTGAATCCGAAGGTGCGCGTCATCCAGGGTGACGGCGTCGACCAGGCGTCGATCCTGAAAATCATGGACGCCATGATGGATCGTGGGCTGGCCATCGGGAACGTCGTGTTCGGCATGGGTGGCGGCCTGCATCACTCGTTGCGGCGCAGGACGGACGTCTTGTAAATGCAATCATCTGCTTGATCCACGGTCCGCGTTCGGAGAGTTCCGGGGAATGCGCCGGATGCCTGGTCGACCGTCCCGATTGTCGAAGATCCCCATGAGTAATCTGTCCGGATAACTGTCCCGGCCAGATTGGTGCCGGAGAAGACCTTGTAGGTTCCGTCCGGTTGTCGCCACGCCTTTACGACAACGGTGTCAGGGGATCGCGTGCGGACCGTATTCGTCGAAGTCGACTCTGTGGAATCGACGTACATCGAGGAGCGGGCAACTTCCATCCAGCTGCCACCGACAGAAACATCGATTACGCATTCGCCGGATTTGGTCGTGGGACTCATCGGGTCATCAACTCGGGTCGTGGTGACGATGTGGACCTCGTAGTACGATGCTTCGACGTTGGAGACGGCGGCCAGGGTCTGAGTGGAATCCTGCGGAACGTCGAATGGGCCGAAGATCTCGTCTTTCGCCGGCTTGACGCCTCCGGACGTCCCGGTGCCGTCTTTCCCGTTGACGACATCGACCCACTCGGTGCCGTCACAGAACATGAGCTGCTGGTCGGTGGAGTTGTAGTAGACCGACCCTTCCCAGGTCCGGCTTTCCGCATCAAGGTTGCCAGCCGGGCCGGCCACGGTGGCCCCGCTGCTGTTCGGCATGAGGCTCAGAACGGTGTCGTTTGCCGTGAGGGTGGGTTCAGGGCATTGTGCAGCGGCCGCGGCTGGGAAAGCAGCCAGGGCTGCCATAGTCAGAAGAAAACGTTTCATGATTATGCGTCCTCGCAATTTTGTCGCGCAAGAATAGAGCTCTATTCTTAACTATGGATTGAGGGTGCGAAATGCAAACCAGGGCGCTGTGACCGCCGGAATGACGTCTCGATCTGTGCCATGAGTGTGCTCAACGGATCAGCACCCTGAATTGAAATTTCGATTGGGTGCCCGGTCCTGGGGGCGCAACATTGCCGTGCGGCGGGTCGCCTGCTACACTTTATGCGTGCAATTCCTCTACTGCTTTGCACGATTTTGCCTCCCCCGGTGTCGCTACATGCGCACCGGGGTTTTCTTTTTCAGGATCAGGTGGTCACGTACTCGCGTGTCAGTTCGCCGAGATCGTCGAATTCCCGCCGGCGACCGGTCAGAGGATGACGGTGCCAGCCATCCGGTTCACCGACACCGTCCCATGCCGTGAGAGCATCTTTCGCCATTTCGTAGGTCTTGTAGCACCACCGGTCGTCGTACCCGGACGTGTCGCCGATGCGGCCGACGATGATAGCCGTCGTGAACATAAGATCGAGAAGACATGCGAAGCGGCCATCTTCGAGATCGCGGATCTCGGAATATCCTTCCTGGGTGAGCAGGAATGTGAAGAAGGCAGCGGTCTCGAAATTTCCGGATGTCTCGGTCGTCATCGCTCGTCCAGGATCATGAAAATGTACAGGAACAGTGTCACGTGCCTGTACGGTTGTGAAGCCCGGTCATGGAGCCGGAGTGGCGCTCGGAGTGAAATCGTTCGCCAGATCCCGTGCGTCGTCCCACGTCAGGATGCAGTCGCGACGTTTCCCGTCTTTCCAGGTTTTGGGTTCCCCGAGGTTGATGTGCGGCATCGCGCGCAGGGCCACGCCGTGGGTGTCGCACCATCCTTTGTCGATGCCGGCACCCATGAAGCCGCACGGGTGCGCGCCGGAGACAGGGTTGTGGCCCGGGCCGCCCTCGAGAAGCATCGGGCCCTCTTCGGTTTCGATGAAATCGAGCGTGCAGGACAGGTCATCCCTTGCCCACTTACGTGAAATAGTCGGGTGTTTTCCGCCGCGGCGCACGAATTCGAGATCCAGGATCCGGGTTTCGATTTCCAGCTCCTTCGCCTTGTCGACGATGCGCTGGGCGCTGTCCGCAGCCTCGAGGGCCCTGAATGCATTTTCAGGTTCCGGGTCGCAAATCCACGCGTAGTAGGATGACACACCGACCACGGTCCCGTGCTCGACGAAAACCCGCCATTCGCAGGGCCACTGTCCCTTCCCCGCAAAGATGCTTCCATGGCGATGGGGATCCTCGGCTTCGAGAAACCGGGATGCGGTGATCCAGGGACGGGCCAGGAAATGGATGTCCAGGTCCGGGCTGGAGTGGCCTTTCGCGTAGAGACCGACGGTGCGTTCGTCGCGGGTGTCGATGCATCGCCTGTTTCCGGCCGTGATGTACCCTGGGCCCAGTTTCATGCCGCCGCCGAGATCCGTGAACTCCGATGCGCCTTCGATCAGTCCCGTGCCGGCCACGGCCTTGAGGAGGCTGCTCCCGCTGATGTGGGAGCGCACCATGTACCCGGACGGCACGTCGTCCATTGCGTCGTATAGGCTCTGGTGCAGTTCTTCGGTGCTGCGACCGGCAGGATGCGCATCGGTATCCCGGGCTACGATTTCTGACCTGAAGGCCTTTTCGAAGTGGCGTTTGATCGGCTTCCGGATGGCCTCCGGAATCTTGACCTCGCCCGCGACCTTCCCGAATTCCTCTTCCGAGAGGCTCAGGATCGTTCTCGCGGGCACGGTTGGCACACCCGCCATTTCGGCCATCGCCAGCCAGTGACGGGTGTCGCAGGCATCGATTGGACTCCGGCCCGGAGCGGTGATGTCTTCGGGCTGCTGCCAGGTCGCCTGCTCGGCCTCGGCAAACTGCTGCGCCTCCGCAACTCCCTGTACGGCGGTCCGGAGGGACTTGGGTCCCTTCATCGCTTCCTTGAGCGTCATGCCGGCGAGGCGACGCGCTTCGCCGATCCTGGATTGCATGTTGCCGCTCACCGTTGCCCTGGTGACGAAATCGAGGAGTTTCTGCTTGTCCACGGTTGGTGTCCTTCGCCTGAAGTTCGAAGTGGGTTACGGGGTCACCGAGGGAGCGGCCGGCTCATCGTCGACAGTGGCGTCAAGTTCGGGCGCGAGTGGTGTGAAGTTGCCCATCGAAAGACCCATGTCCCGCGGGCGGCAGCTTGTCGGCCTGCCCGCCTGGGCCGCAGCAACCTCGTTCAGCGGCCGTTCTCGATCCTGGCCGCGCAGCTGGGACATGTCGTCGGGCTCCACTCGGAGGAGGATGGGGTTGATGTTGTTTTCGCGTGGCGCGACGATCTCGATGATCTTGCCGGTCCACCCATCGGTGTGCACCACGTCCTGGCCGAGGTGGTAGATCTCTCCGTCCATATTTTCCACGCGCTCGATTCCGTCAGCCATGGCTCACCTCTATTCTGTTTGTTCTATACGGATATATCGGCTCCGCGCGCAACAGTGAAGAATAGAATATCGTATTTTTCCTTGGTGAGCGCGAGGTTGAAATAGCAGTTCCCGCTCAGGTTCCAGGATGCCCGCCCCGAGACGAGCTGGCTCCCGATACTCTCGTTCGTCTGGATCGCTTCGAGCATCGCGCGTATGGCCTGGTCGATCTGTTCGGCCAGCGAACGGGACACTGGCAGCAGTTCACCCTCAGCCGACCCGGAGTGATCGCCGAAAACGACCGCTCCATCCTCGATGGCGAAGGACACGTCAACGTGGTCCAGGAGTGTGACTTCCCGTCCTTCCGGAATATCTCCGGACAGGATCGTTCGTATCTCCTCCCGCGGTAAGGTGATGTCTTTGGCGAAATCGACCTCCCGGCGGTCGTAGTGTCGGATGCGGGCATCTCCTCCCGGGATCCATCGGATCTCGCCGCTTCCACCCCAGTCCTGGGCCCAGTCGTTCTTCACGTGGGCCATCAGTTCCAGGCCCAGCCCGTAGATCTCGTTTTCCGGAAGATGCATCCGTTCGATTTCACGATACGTGAGAAACCGTGCCTGCTTGGTGAGGAAGTTCACCGTCTGGACTTCGGCCGTGCCCTCACGTCCGAAGTGGCGCATGATGACCTCCTTCACGCCATGCGCCTGCAGGAGGCGTGCAAGACTTTTAAAGGAGTACTCCACGCCTTCTCTCCCGGTGCCGTCCGTCAGGGATCTGCAAGTCGGACTTAAGCCTGCGTAAAGTGACCGCCGAAACCGCGCGTTTAGATTCCCGGGCCCATTTCCGAAGAAAACGGATGGATCATGATGACCGAGAACGAGGACAAGGCGGCAGTTCAGGACGAGTACGAGATCGGCCGGTATAAATCCGGTCCCAAGATCCTGCAGAGCATCACTCTCCCGGTCATGGAAAATCTCCTCGTCTCGTTCGATTGTTCGGTGAGCTGGCCTGATGAGCCGGACATTCCGCCATTCATGCGGGTCGAGACGTCCGGAGGCGTGACGTTCAACGTGAACGTCATCGATGCGGACGACGAATTCGTAGAGAAGATCGATGACCCCGGGCGCCTCGTCACGATGGGCGCCAACTTCGACATCCAGGACGAAACGCGGCCGTCCATCGATCTTCTGGATCTCGCAAACAAGTGGAATGCGTCGGTCTTCAATTCGACGGCCTGTGTCCAGGAAGGGCGCCTCTGCCTGGACTACACCATCCTCGGGCAAGGCATCGTTTCGACCCAGTTCGTGGCCCAGCTGCAGGAATGGTTCGAGATCATCTCTGATTTCATCAGGTTCGTGTTCGAGGAATGCGGGCTGCCTGATCGATCTTAATCCTTGGAAAACCGAGGCCGTGGTAGCTTCGCGCAATCTCAAGGTGGTGAAGATATGAAACCCGCAAAGGTTCTATTTCTGACGGTCGGAAATGCTGCTCTTGTCGGCGTGTCTGCAGTCGTGCTGTCCGGTGAGGATCCTGCGTCGGCTCCCGAACTTGGTCCGGTGCCCGTCCAGGTCACCAGTTTGGCAGATATCGAGGTGGATACCGGGGTCGATGTGCCCCTTTCGTCAAAGTCGCCGCATCCGGATATCCCGCAGGAGACGGCGGCAGAGATCACGGTATCCCGCAAATCGCCCGAGCTCGTTGTCGCCGAGCCTCGAGACCGGGATGACCTGGTTGCGGTCTCAGGCCTGGTTTCGAAGGTGAACGCAGTTCCGGACGTTGAGAAGGATTTCCCATCGGACGTCTCCACGCAGGGAGACGTATTCGATCCGGGCCCGCAGCCGACCGAGGTCATCGCGGGTGCTGGTTATCCGGCGATGATCGACATGGCGTCCGGATTCAGAGTGTCCATGGGGTCCGACGTGGAAACTCCCGATCCCGGCGTTGCGTCCTGGCCGCTTCTCGGAAACGAGTATCGTGCGAATGATTTCGCCGGTTATTGCCAGGCCGTCGTTTACGCGAACACCCCGGACGGATCCTTCCTGTGGAGCCCCGATCTGAAGCCAGCGGAACATGATGCCCTGTTGGACATTCAGAAGCGAATGGAAGACCCGACAGTGCAGAATGAGGACGGCGTCGGCAACGGCCCGAGGGCCTGGATGGTGTGCATGGAGCCCGATGCGGGATCTGGGAAATCGTTCGTCTCCGCGGACGCGCTCGCCCGTCTCGATGGCGTTGCGCTGGGCCCGGCGACGCGTCTGACGCCGATGCGAGGAGACGTGAAGTGAGCGACGAGCTGCTCCAGGATTTCATCAACGAGACGCTCGAGAGCCTGTCGGAACTCGACGTGCACCTGATCGACCTGGAGAGCGATCCGAACAATCCCGATCTGCTCGACAAGATTTTCCGGGTCCTGCACACGATCAAGGGAACCGCGGGATTCCTGAACCTCAAGACGCTTGGCAGGATCGCCCACGCGGCCGAAGGTCTGCTCGATTGCTACCGAGACGGTGCTCCCGTGGATGCGGATGGCATCACGGTGATCCTGGCCGCACTCGACGCGATCAAGGACACGATCAACGAGATCGACCCTGAAACCGGGCGGGAGCCGGACGAGGATCAGAAGATCCTGCTCGATCTTATCCGGGATGTTGCCGAGGCCGCGAAGGAGGCGCCCCGGGAGGGTGACCAGAGTGCAATCGAACTTCCCTGCGAAGACGATGCGGTCGAAGAGCAATCTTCGGAGACGGCCGAAGAGGAGGATGCGCCGGCCACCGTTTCCGAGAGTACCCAGGCCGCCTCGCCGGCGGGAGAGGGTGCCAGCCCTGCCCTTGCCCGTGCGCCTGAGCCGCAGGGACCGAAGTCCGTTCGTATCGGGGTAGAGCGCCTCGATAACCTGATGGATCTCGTCGGAGAACTGGTTCTGGTACGCAACCACATCCAGCAGATTGCCCGCTCCGTGAGTGATCGGGCTCTCAACACGCCGGTCCAGAACCTTTCCCAGATCGCCTCCGAGCTCCAGGACAGCGTCATGCAGACGCGGATGCAGCCGGTGGGAAATGCCTTCAAGGCCTACCATCGGACTGTGCGGGATCTTTCCAAGGAGCTCGACAAGCAGATCAATCTCGAACTGGTCGGCGAGGAAACCGAAATCGACAGGCAGGTGCTGGAACTGATCCGGGACCCGCTGACGCACATGGTGCGCAACTGCGCTGATCATGCACTCGAAAACACCGAAGAGCGCCTGGAGGCCGGCAAACCGAAGCGGGGCACCATCCGCCTCGAGGCATGCCACGAGGGAGGTTTCATCATCATCCGGATCGAGGATGACGGTCGCGGCATCAACGTCGATCAGGTCCGCAAGAAGGCACTCGAACGCGGGATCGTCACGAAAGACCAGATCTCCGCAATGTCGGATAACCGGCTTCGCTCGCTGATTTTCGAGCCTGGGTTTTCGACGTCAGAGGCCGTATCGGCGGTTTCGGGGCGCGGCGTCGGCATGGACGTGGTGAAGACAAACATCGAGAAACTGGGCGGCACCATCACTGTCGACAGCGAGGAAGGTGTCGGGACCGTCTTTTCCATCAAGATCCCGCTGACGCTCGCAATCATTTCCGCGTTCTCGGTGTCGGTCGGCGACGAGGTCTTCGCGATCCCGCAGCTCAACATTGTCGAAATCATGGATCACTCGCATGCCAGCCCGAGCTATGCACTGGAGACCATCAACGGGGAGAAGTTCCTGAGATTGCGAGGATCGGTCTATCCGCTGATCGACATGGCGTCGGCTTTCGGGATCGAAGGGAATGGGGCAACAACCGTGCTCGTCTGCCAGGTCGGGTCCGAGATCTTCGGTATCCTGGTGGACCGGGTGCTCGACACAGAGGAAATCGTTGTGAAGCCTCTCAGCAAGGCTTTGAAAGACGTGAAGGTCTATTCCGGAAACACGATCCTTGGCGATGGACGTGTGATCATGATCATCGATCCCAACGGTTTGTTTTCCACGTTCGACATTCCGGCCAAGGTGTCCGATGAGGAAGGTGACGAGCCGGTCGAGGTCGAGAACGACATTCTCCAGGTCGTGCTGTTTCGTGCCGGCGGGCACATGCCCAGGGCCGTTCACCTGTCAGTCGTGGCTCGCATCAGCCAGATCGAGACCGCCAACATCCACCGGGTGTCTGATGGCCGTTTGATGGTTCAGAACGGAGACTCCGTCCTGCCCCTGGTGTGCCCTGTAGGCTATTCGCCTGACTGGGAACGGTGCGAGCAGAAGGTGATCATCTTCGAAGACGAGGATTCCTCCATGGGGATGCTCGTCGACGAGATCCTGGACGTGGTGGAAACAGACGTGGTGATCGACATTTCTTCCGATACCAACGGGATCATCGGAACCGCGGTCATCAATTCGACCGCGACCGAGATCGTCGACGTGAGCCACTATCTCGACGAGGCCGTCCACAACTGGTTCAATGGGGAGCAGCGGTACCGGGTGCGTGAAGAAGTCCGCGTGCTGATCGTGGACGACAGCCAGTTCTTCCGAAACATCCTGTTCTCGATGCTGGCCTCGAGGGGATACGAGGTGAAG
The DNA here is from genome assembly GCF_000442255.1 of Salipiger mucosus DSM 16094. GTDB lineage: Bacteria > Pseudomonadota > Alphaproteobacteria > Rhodobacterales > Rhodobacteraceae > Salipiger > Salipiger mucosus. The sequence continues at coordinate 59,316 of NZ_KE557281.1, forward strand.
GTTGCTTGCGGACCGGAAGAAGCGCTCGACATGATGTCGCGCAATGAGTTCGATGTTCTCGTGAGTGACATCGAGATGCCGAGAATGACCGGTCTCGACCTTATACGCCGCATTCGCAACGAGGGTCCCCAAAGCAATATCCGGGCGGTTGCGATCTCGTCTCATGGCCTGGACGAAGACCGTGCCGCCGGTCTCGAGGCGGGGTTCGACGCCTACCTGTCCAAGACGGACAGGGCCAGCATTTTCGAGTTCCTGCTCGGATCGGATGAGAAAAGAATCAGAGAAGACGCATGACCACCGACAGCGCCAGAATGCACGACACCCGCCCCCACCTGATGTTCGAGGTTGCCGACAACGTCGTCGCGGTGTCGATCAACCACGTGAAGGATGTTCTCTTCGAGGCTCGGGTGACGAAGGTTCCGCTGGCCAGCAAGGAGGTCTACGGAGTTCTCAACCTGCGCGGCCGCATCGTCACGGCCATCAGTAGTCGTGCGATCCTGAAAATGGCCCCTCGGGACCCCGGTGACGATTTCACGGCCATCGTGGTGGAATATCATGGCGAAGACTACGCCGTCATCGTCGACAAGGTGATCGAAACCGTCGACCTGCCCGATATAGAACGCGAAGAAACGCCGCGGACCATGGACCCACACTGGCGGCGCATGCTGTCGGGTATCTACAAGATCGAGGACCGGTTGCTTCCGATCCTCGATCTCGACCAGATGTTCTCGTTCCTGGATGACGGCATCATCCAGGTGAGTTGAGGTCACTGCACGACGTTCGTCAGCTGCACCTCGACCCGGCGATTGCGCTCGAGGCCATACTCCGTGTCCCCGAACACCGCCGGCTCGCGTTCCGAGTAGGACTCGGACGTGATGCGTGCCGGTTGGACATGTTGCGAGATCAGGTAGGTCGCGACGGCCTTCGTCCGCTTTTCGGCGAGAGGCGTGTTGTCCTCGATCTTGCCCACCTCGTTGGTGTGGCCGCGTACCACCACGGCATAGTCGGTGTACTGCTCCGCTTCCGAGAGGAAGGCGTCGAGTTGCTTTCGGTGGTCGTAGCTCAGTTCGTGCACGGCACTCTCGAATTCGATCACGGTCCGCTCGCCGCGAAGAAGCGGATTGTAGTGCACCAGTGACGTCCCGTCCGCTTCGTCCACATGCATGCTGGCATCCAGGCGGGTGATTTCGGCGGCGGAGATGTTGTCGATTTCGGTGGTCTGTTTCGGGTATTCGCGCATGCAGCCGGACATTGCCGTGGCAAGGATGCCGACCACCAGGAGTTTCTTTGAAAAGGTCACGATGAGGCCTCTGAAGGTTGGGTTCAGAGGCAAGGTGCGGGGTATCCCTTAAGCTTGGGTTTCCCGCACCTTGGGGTCTCACAGGCCGGTAAAGCTGGGCATCGGCGCCTTGACCTCGCGGAGGTGCTGCAGGGTCGCCAGGAGGGCGACGGCGTACTGAGGCACGTCCAGCTTGCCCTGGGCCCACTTGCCGACCGTGGCCTTGTTCGCGCCGATCAGACGGGCGAACTTCGATTGACCGCCATAGCCGTAGAGCTCCTGGAGCGCTTCCGCGAACTCGGAACCGGTCATGAAGATCGTCTTGTTCTCGTCCTCTTCCGGCTCGACGAAGACTTCGACCAGGGAATAGTTGGCCGGACCATCGCGGCGGATCACGCCTTTGTTCTCGAGGGCTTTCAGCGTGCGTTGGTCGCCGACCGATTTCCCGTCTTCGCCCTCCAGGGCCCCGCCCGACGTGCGGATGTGATTGACCACCTCCCGCTGGCGCTGGGAAAGCGCAACGGTCTTGGATGCGTTGCCGGTCGTCTTGGGCTTCTGTGCGATGGTCTTCAGCATTACTCGATCTCCTTTTATCTACTTTATGCCTGAGGCGTGAAGTTTTGTCAACAAATTATATGAATAGATCGAGTTTTTTCTTTCTGGCCTGTGTCGAGCCCAATTCATGAACGCGCCTGGCGCGCTTTTCCTGGAGGCGCATCGTGGGCGCCTCGCTGAGAACAGATGTGGATTGTTCACGACTTGAGAGGGTGTTCGCGACATCCTGAATGCAGAGTGCCCTGCCCTGTTCCGAATAGAACCCGCCATTGAACTGTGTCCGGCGCATGACGACCTCCTTCATCAGGTTCACGGCCTCCGGGGCGGGCTTTTCGGGAGCGGACCAGAACCGATCAAGGGTGCCTTCATTGGTTATCGGCGCAAAGTTCCAGAATGCCTGGCCAAGTGCCTTGACTGGAATGCCTCTCGTCAGAGCGTCGAGGCCGAACGAGCTGTTGATCGTTACGCAGCCGCGGCAGTTCTCGACGATCTCGCTGACAGGGCACTTGTGCACGAAGACGACGCGGTCGGCGACGCCGAACTGCTTCGCGATCCGGTAGGTATGGCTGCGCCAGTGAGCCCAGCGGCAATCGTACGGATGACTCTTGATGACCAGGGCCCGGGATCCATCGGCATGCTTGGCGAAGGATGCGATCAGGAAATTGATGAACTCCGCGTTTCCCTTGAAGGGGCTGTACTTCCGGATCTGGAAATCACCCTCGAGTTGCAGAGGCGCGAGGAAGTGGTCGGTCGTCTCCAGGGCCCTGAAATCGTCGATGTCGCCTTCCTCGGAGTGTCCGATTGCCCGGCCGGCCAGGGTCTTCATCCATCCCGACAGCTCGGTGAGAGGCGGTTTCATCCGGTGATACTGGAAGTGCGGGTACTTTCCCGCGAGCGCTTTCGCGACCGCATGGTACTTTCCCAGGCTTGGCAGGAATTCCCGCACCCATGGGGTCACGGAATGCTGCGACGGGGTCGGAAGGGTCTCGATACCCTCGGCCGCGGCGATCAGCTCTTCCCGGGACGACGGAAGGCTGCTGCGGGCATTGACCCCGTAGTGGTCGAGGGTAATCCAGTTCGGCCGGAAATAGCCCTCCTCGAAGACCCAGACGCGCGTGTCAGGGTTCGCCTCGGCGATGCTTTCGATAGCATCTTCATGGTAGGATCTGCGGTCTCCGAACAGCACGATATCGGTCACCATGTGTTTTCTGCAAAGGGACAACAGATGCGTTGGCCAATTGGCGGCCGGATCCGTGAAGCTCTCGCCGTCCGGGAAGAAGGCTTCGTCGCCACCCCAGAAGTTCACCTTGTGAACGTGATGTCCGCGGGCCTTCAGAGCGTCGGAGAGTTGCTTGAAGAATGGACCAATCGGCCCCTGGAGGAAAAGGAAGCTGCGCATTGGAGGCATCACGTCACCGCCTTCCTGAATTTGCGGAGACGACGGTTCCACCAGACCGCGATCATGTAGGAGCGGGGCGCCCGGGGCCATGCCCGGCCGCTGAGGATGAGATTGATTGTTTCCTCGGCCGTGATCTCCTCACCGGTGAAGGGGTCGACGTAGACCGGGTAGGCGCAGAAGGCCCCGTAGACCAGTTCTTCGAGCGACAGTGCGCGATAACCGCGTGTTTTCGAGGTGTCCGTCGTGAGGCCCCAGCCGGCGTAGAACGGCAGCCCGTGGCAGACCACGTGGGCGCCGTGAATGAGCGCCTCGAGGCCGGTCTGGGACGATGCGACGTGGACCTCGTCCGCTTCCTGCATGAGCGCGAAGAGATCTCCCTTGGTAGACTGGGTGATACCGAGTTCGTTCAGGACATCGGTTGGAACCGTGCCCTTCCTGAGGCCGCATGTGACGTCGGGATGCGGGCGGTAGATGATTGCACCGTAGGGGTTCAGATCGCGCACCCGGCGCAGGAGATCCTCGTTGCTGTCGATCCCCGGCGCACCGTAGCGCAGGGAGGCGTCGTCTCCCACCTGGCCAATCACGAGGATCCTTGAACAGGCGAGATCGTCGGTCGGCCACTCGGGCATTTCGGCCTTGGTTGATTTCAGATTGTACTTGGTGATCTTGCGTTCACGCATCAGCCGGATAAGCCCGTGCCCCCGTGCGCGCTCGGCATCTGTGAATTCGTGGGTTTCCAGAAAGGCTTCCAGAGTGGACACGGTCCGCGCGTCGTAATGAATTCCGCGGTCCGAGAAGCACAGGCTCGCCGGCATGTTGAGCTTGATCCCGAGGCCGGAGGATCTGATGAATCCGTCTTCCACGCGAATGAGATCGACGTAGAGATGATCCGCTGCCGCCTGAAGGCCTTCCGACACAGAAGAGGCCCAGCATATCACGCGCCCATCCAGGTCGGCGGCCAGTTGGACAGCCTCGGTGTAGTTCCGCAAGGACATGAATTTCGCGTTCTGCCGGCCTCCCACGAAATTCAGGAAGTTCTCCCGTTTCCAGGGCGTGATGCCGAGGCAGATGTTGAATTTCGATTTCAGTTCATGGGCGCAAACAAGTGTCATGGATAGGTCAGTCGAGCTCTTCACAGGTGTTGTCCGGAAGAACCGCGATGACCTTGGGTCGAATTGGCCGAAGACGCTGCTCCCGGATATTTTTGCGAATATCGCGCAGGGCAGTTTCGGCGGAATTTACATCGAGCTTCGTCAACTGGACGCCGCGCAGCGCAGCGAGGCCGTAGTCCCACCACCGAAGCCTTTCGAGCTCCTGGATGATCTCGGGGGTGAACAGGGGTCTGATCGAGCGTGCCGGGACACCGCCGACCACGGTGTAGGCGGGGACATCCTTGGTGACGACGGATCCCGCCGCAATGATGGCACCGTTTCCGATGGAGATACCGCGCCGGATCGTAACCCGGCCGCCGATCCAGACGGAATTTCCGATCAGGATCTTCTTGTCGGGGCTCCCTTCATCCCTTCGGTACTCTTTTTGGGCCTCGAGGATATGTTCCGGGTTCTCGGCGTAGAAGTCTGCGACCTCATCCCATTTTTGGCCCCAGGTCCCTTCGAAGATCGGGTGCGAGCATATCGATCCCACCCGATGCTCGGGGGAACCACACTGCAGATCGGGGGCGATGGCCGTGAACCGGCCCACCGCTTCGACCTCCCGGATGACCGACCGGCCCCCTCCGAGGTAGGTGAAGGCGCCGATCCGCCCGATATCGAAGCGCCCCGGTCGAAGTTCGCAGGGGGTCTCCATTTCGACGCGGGTATTCCTGCCCACGCCGAAATGGATCTCGTCGTTGCGGGCGGCGAAGGTCACCCGCCGCTCCTCCAGGAAGGATCTCTGGGCCTGGATCATTTGCCCTTGCCACCGTAGACGGCGGCACCGAGGGCCCGGACGAAGGGGTTCCGGCTGTCCCGGAAGAACACGTACGGCTTGCGGCGGAACTTCGATTCCCGGCGCTCATCCGAGAAAAGCGCGATGTTCGCGGCGATGAGCCGCCGCAGGATCGCCTTGGCTCCACGCCGCCACTCCGGGGTTGCGAGCTTGGCAGCCTGTTTCTTTTTGGAGGCGGACTTCTCGGTCAATGGCTTGTCCGCGAGGGCGCGGGCGCCTTCCTTCCAGATTGTGCGGGCCTCCTCGACCGTCTGTCCCTGAGGCGGAATGAGCCAGAGTGGGCCGCGTGCGTTGTAGCTGTCGTCGAAGGGGATCCCTTCGAAGATCCGGGCGTCTTCGCGGCTTGGGCTCTTGAGGAAGGCGAGGAACGGCTGAACCGCTTCATGACCTGGCAGGTCGAAGTCGGGCAGGCCGAAGATAGAGGTCCACGTTCTCGTGAATTCCTCGATCCAGTGGTGAAGCTCCTCGGCCAGGGTCTTGCGGCGCACTTCCCCGGCGGTGTTGCCGGCTTCAGTGACCTTCCTGGCCCCGTCGTAGTACAGGAAGCTGTCATCCGAATTCAGGAAAATGGCTTCGAACATGGAAAGATACCGCTTGTAGGGGTGTATCGAGTTCCGGGTTGCGAGTCTGTCCCCGAAATACGACAGCGCGACATGGCCGCCCTTACGAAGGGTTTTTTCCACGTTGTCGTAAGTGCTGAAGTACAGGCCGAGCGTGTTTTCCAGGCCGAGAATATCGGTAATCCCGCGCTGGATAGTTCCACCATGCCCGATATCGACGAACGCGATTTCAGCCCCGTCCCGCTCGGAATGCAGGCCGAAGTCTTCGTAAACCCGCGTGAGATCCTGACGCTCACGAGACGCTTCCTCGAGGATACGGTTGCGAACGTGGTGCCCGTCGAACAGGAGCTTGGCGACAAGATCCCGGTCTTGCGTATAGCTGACGACCCGGTCGAGGTGCCCCAGTTCGGAATCTTCGATCTCCTGCACAATCTCGGGAGTGAAAACCTTCACGCCGAACCGGGACGAGAGGAGCTCTCTCAGGGTGCAGTTGTCGAACGGCGTCTTCAGGACGTCCGCGACGTCGGCTTCGGTATGCAGTCCGGCCATGCGCGTCGAGCGCCGAGAAGCCGGAATGTAGTGCAGTTCCGGGTCGCTTCCCATTCGCAGATGTTCGCAGCACCGCATCGGGATGTCGCCATCCCTGGCCAGGAAATAGATATCCTTGATCCCTGCGTCTCGGGCCGCCTTCAAGATCCAGTTTGCGAAACCGAGGAACACGGGCCCGAGGATCGAGTACCCAAGGACGTTGAGGTGCCCATTGGTCATCCCCTTTCCCGGCGTGTAGGGCTGCGCCGTCAGCATCGTGCTTGTCATGCCTTCGACCGCCGAACGAACGCAGGCGTCGGAGATCCGGGCATGGGCTTCTCGATAATACGGCGCATCTCTGTGAACAGCCGTCTTGGACGGCAGGTGAGCGACACTGAGGCCAGCCGCCCTGCCCTTTTCGATGTCCGCCTTGTCGTTGTCGCCGATGTGAAGGATCGACCCCGCGGGCGTGTTCTCGGCGTCGAGGACCACCTTGAACAGATTGCCGGTTGCCTTGAGCCGTCCGTGGTCCGAGGACAGGTAGATCGCGTCCGGTTGGTATCCGGCGTTTGACAGGAACCGGTCAATCGTCTCGGCCGAGAAGTAGGTGTCGGATGTGAAGATCACCCGCTTCCCGATGGCGCGCGCGAAATCGTAAAGTTCACGTCCGGCCCACCGCGGGCGCAGAACGGCTGCCTCGGCATCCCGTTCGACCTGCAGAAGTTCGTCCTTGAGGACCCCGGGCCATCCCTGATGGCCGGCCATCGCCTCGTACCGTTCCGCGAGGCAGACTTCCTCGCCGTTTGCGAGATGCCGTGCGAGATGGCGGGACGATTTCCGGAGCGCCACGAAATCGACGGGGTCATGACCAGCTGCAGCGATCCTCTCTTTGATGTCGGGAGCGATCAGAGTGAACAGATCGGATGGTTCTCCCACTTCGCTTTCTAAGATGGTGTCGAAGATATCGAAGGAGATGATGTCCGCCGTCTGGATTTGGTCCTTGATGGTGTTCAGCTTAATCTCAGACTGAGCGGATTTTGCGGGCGCGGTGGGCAATGACTTGGAAACCGCCTCGGAAACTGTCTGTGAGGTGTCCGGCCGTGATGTGATCTTCTGGACCTGCGGCTTGGATGCAGTCGCCCCGAACTTCCGCAACTGTTCCAACTTGTCGATTTGTGCGTAGCTCCAGTAGAAGCCGAGCATGTCCCGCATCTTGTCTTTCGGGCTGTCGAATTCCGTATGGGGAACGGCGCCGAGAGGTGTGTGGCGGTCTCCGTATTCGGCCAGCAGGATTTCGGTCCAGAAACGCGGGCTGAGGAAGGCATGCATGATCGACGCGTAATGGGTCTCTGCAGGACCGTCGAAGAGCGGGATCACCGGTTGGAAGAGGCATCGCGTCGACTTACCGAAAAGCTTCGCTTCTTCGAGTACGGATGACGAGATCGACATGACGGTGCGCACGTTCGGATGTGCGATCACCTTGTACGTCGGCAGGTCCGAGACCGTGACGTTCGGGATCGTGTCCAGATAGGCGAGAACGGCTTCGTCGCCTTGCTTGAGGTATGGATGACGAAGGTAAAGGACTTCGTCGTGGTCACGCGCGAGGGTTTCGATTTCCTGGCGGAAGTCGAGTGCATCGAGAAAGCGCCCGTCCCTGAAGACGCTCTTGTCGTTGTTCATCTGCCCGATGAACGCGGCCGAATTCTCCTTGATCGGAAGCTCCTTGCGCTCCCATCCCTTGAACGCCTGCACGCGCAGACGATCCGCGTACATTTCCATTTTGGAGCGAGGGACAGCCCAGTCCTCGATCAAGGTCTGCATGCCGGCACGGCTGGCCCGGAGCGCGAACAGGATGTCATCCATGAACCGGACCGGATGCAGCCAGATGTCGATGAAATCCGCGCCGACGGCTTCGATGAGCGCCCGGGTCTGCGGCGAGAGCTCGTACCCGATAACAAGATCGCCCGGTCCGATGACGCGACTCAGGGTCTCGCGGGACGCGGAACTGATGTCTGTCCCGGAGAAACTGAACTGGGCAACTTCAGGATCGAGTTCGATCCCGCTTTCGCGGAAGAACTTCTCCCGGTCGAAGCTCTCGAAATCCGAGTCGGTCCAGCAGCAGACTTGCACCGGCGAGGAAGACACCCTGGAGGCTGCTTCCCGGAGAGGTCGGTTGAGAATATCGTTGAGCCAGCGCAGGTTGGATGCCTGCTCGAAAGCTGATGATACCAGGAAATCGCTCGAGACAATGATGCGGTTAAGGGATGACATCCTGTTCGCGCTCCGCGTTTAAATCTTGGCAAGTCCGTCGAAGGCGACAAGACCTTCGAGAAGGGCCTCGAGTTGGTCCAACGGGATCATGTTCGGTCCGTCCGAAGGCGCGGTATCCGGATCTTCGTGGGTCTCGATGAAGAGGCCGGCGACGCCGATGGCCGTCGCCGCTGAAGCCAGGGTCTTCACGAACTGTCGTTGTCCACCCGAGGTCGTGCCGTTCCCGCCAGGCTGTTGTACCGAGTGCGTGGCGTCGAAGATCACCGGGTAGCCGGTTTCGCCCATGATCGGCAGTCCGCGGAAATCGGTGACCAGAGTGTTGTAGCCGAAGGAGGTGCCGCGGTCGCAGAGCATGATGCGCTCGTTTCCCGTGGAGGCGATCTTGTCCGCCACGTTTTTCATGTCCCAGGGCGCCATGAACTGGCCCTTCTTTACGTTGATCGCTGCGCCCGTCTCGGCGGCAGCCAACAGAAGGTCCGTCTGCCGGGACAGGAATGCCGGAATCTGCAGGACCTCGCAGACTTCCGCCACATGAGCGCACTGTCCCGCTTCGTGGACGTCAGTCAGGACCGGGGTATTGTACCGTTTCCTGACTTCGTCGAGGATCGCGAGGCCTTCGTCCATGCCGACGCCCCGCGGCGTGTCGATGGAACTCCTGTTCGCCTTGTCGAAGGAGGACTTGTAGATCAGCTCGAGTCCGAGCCCTTCACAGATACCGGAGATCCGCTCCGCAGTCTCGAGGGCATGGTCCAGAGACTGGATCTGGCACGGTCCGGCGATCAGGGTGAAAGGGGTGTCGTTGGAAATGGTGTGGTCACCGACAACGACGCGCTTCGGTGAAAGGGCAATGTCCTGCATTCAATCCTCGAATTAGAAATGTCGCCTGCTTGGTAAAAGACAGTCGGCATTATTTCAAGGATATTCTTCCAGCCTAACCTTAGTAATCTTTTATCAAGACAAGGGTCATCCTTGTGAGCGCGCCGACGGCACCGATCACGCAGAGTGCGAAGAGGAAACTGATGAGGCGCCTGGGGTATGTCGAGAAATCCGCGAGGTCCGGGTGGTCGATGATCACGAGGTGCTTGCGGGACTGCATGGCCTGCACCTTTGCCATCTCCAGCGTCTTCCGGGCGGAGACATAGTTCTCGTTCGCAAACTGGAGGCGGCTCTTCAATGTACTGAACTGCACGCTGGTATCTGCCAGGCTGTCGTCGTCCGCACCCGCCATGCGATCCCGTAGGTTCGAGATCTGGCTCTCGAGATTGCTGATTTTCCGGCGCTGGGCGATCACCTGGTGGGTGTCGTCCTGCAGGTAGCTCTGCAGGCTGTCGAGCTCCGACTTGGCTGCTGCCAACTTGGTCTCGAGCTCGGTTAGCGTAGTGGCCACCACTCCCAGGTCCGTTTCCGGGTCAACCGTCTTCGCGGTCCTCTGCGCGTTCCGGATCTCGTCCGTGATCCGCATCACGCGATCCTGGGCAGCTTCCAGATCACGTCTCGAGTAGTCGATCATTGTCTCGGATGAGCGTTCCGTGAAGGCGTTGATGTAGTTCTCCGCCTCGGTCAGCAGGAAACGGTTGAGCTTGCGGGCAGTCTCCGGGGAGAAGGCGTTGGTCTCCACGGTGGAGACCGCGGCCTCTTCGTCGAATGTGAATTCGACCATTGAGCGGTAGTGTGAGAGCTTGGCCTTCACGGGGCTGTCGTCCGTGATGTACCACAGAATGTCCTGGAACGGGCCGCTCAGCGCGTCAGTCCCGAACTCATTGAACGTCTTCTCCATCATGTCACGGGACATCATGTAGTCTCGCACGATCAGCTGATCCTGCTTGGCCGCACTGGTGCCGCCGAGGATCCCGAGGTCGAGGTTCGTGGCAGCGGAGGCCTCGCCCTGAGACTTGATGGTGAACCGGCTTTCCGACACGAACCGATCTCCCGCCAGGATGAACAGGTAGACTGCGGCGATAAGGGCCGGCACGAGCAGGATGGCGTGTTGCATCCTGATTTTGGAGAGCGTTCTGGAAAGGTCCATGTTATCGATCTTCGATGCTGTTGAATTCTTTGAAGGCGCTGTCGACGGTGTCGAAAAGCTCGAGGCGGCCGTGTCGCAGGAGCGCACAGCGGTCACAGAACTCGCGGACCGTGCTTTCGTGGTGCGAGATCAGGACAACCCGGGACGACTGGACCTTTTCCAGCAAGGCTTTCCTGCTCTTCTCTTTGAACAGTCGGTCGCCAACCGAAATGATCTCGTCGATCAGGTATATGTCAAATGACACCGCGAGGCTGAGGCCGAAGGCCAAGCGTGATTTCATGCCACTGGAATAGGTCTGCACGGGCATGTCCATGTATCCGCCGAGTTCGGAAAACTCTTCTACCTCTCCCATGATCTTGCCGACGTCCTGTCCGTAGATCCGGGCGACGAACTCGACGTTCTCACGCCCGGTCATGCTGGGCTGAAAGGATCCACTCAGGCCCATCGGCCAGGAGACCTTCCCTTCCGGGATGATCCGGCCAGCATTCGGAAGCTCCGTGCCCGAGATCATCTTCACCAGGGTCGACTTGCCGGCACCGTTCATCCCGAGGATGCAAAGTCCCTTGTCGGCTTCGATGTCGAGCGAGACATCGTCCAGGATGTATTTCCGGCCCTCGGGCGTCCGGAAGAACTTGGTGACATTCTGAAACTCGAGCATCCTATCCCCTGATCGCGGCCTTCGGGCTACGCTCTGCGAAGATGAGTGCTGCAAAGCCCGCCGCGAGGACGACCAGTATCACCACCAGAATATATCCGACGTTAAAGAAGGTGGACGGATAGTTCTGAAAGATTCCGTGGCGGACCAATTCGGTGATGTTGAGCATGGGGTTCCACAGGAAGATGTCGCGCGCGAACTGGGGGATCATCGACGCCGAGAAGAACACGCCGGACGTCAGAAACATCGCGCGATTGAGGATCGGGATCACGCGTTTGACCACCGGTGTCAGCGACAGGATCGCCGCGGCAAGGACTCCGGCCGCGAAGCCCAGCGCTGCCGCGAAGACCAGACCGAAGAAGACGAACGGCAGGCGTGCGATCTCGTCGACGAGCTCGAAGTAGAACGCCAGGATCATGCAGATGACGAAGGTCATCACGTAGATCATGATTTCCAGCAGGCATCGGGCGACAAGCGTGTCGATGGGTTTCAGAATTGGATAGGACAGCAGTGTGCTGTTGGCATCGATAGCCGACATCCCGCGTGTCATGGCCTTGGAAAACAGGTGGAACGGTACGACGCCGGCGATCATGAACACTAGAACCTCGGCGCCGTGAGGGGCTCCCCTGTCCGTGGCCATGAAAATCACCGCGAAGAAAGCGACCTGGACCATGGGCTCGAAGAACGCGCTGGCGAGACCGACGAGGTTGCCGCCGAACCGTTTTTTGGCCTCCCGCAGGAGCAGAGCGTCGATCACTCGCAGGCGTGTCTGGTAGGTCTCTTGGAGCGACATCATGCCTCCTACGGGGAAACGATGGTGTTTGCGGTCATGGCGACCTGGTAGGCGATCCCGAGCATTTCCTTGGCCAAGGCGAAGCCCTTCCCGTCCATCCCGGGCAGCGAGATGATCTCGTCGCCGTTGCGGATACGGTCATCCGGGGAGAGGATCTCGGAACTTCCGTTCGGATGGTTCACGATGAAACGCTCGTCGTCACCGTTGGCCGTGAGGCCACCTGCCATCGCGACGTAATCCTTCACGCGCAGGCCGGGCTCGAAGACGAAGGCATTCGAGATCATGACTTCACCCGACACCGTCACGACATCCGACTTCTCCGGGATGACGATCCGATCACCGTCTTTCAGGATGATGTCGGATACCTCGCCTCCACGGGAGAGAACGATCTTTCCCGGGAACGTCACCTGGGAAGCTGTTTCCACGAAGCCCTGGACCATCCGGGCTTCGTTGGCACGGATTGTTGCGGTCGCCCCGGTCCTGGATCGCGTGGTCGCGGATTTCTGGAGCTGCCGGAGGCTCTGATCGAGGGCCCTCTTCTGCTTTGCGGCAACAGAGGCTCTCTCGATGTGAACTGCCTTGGGCAACGCCACGGAAGGGTCGATGGAAACGAAGGAGAGCAACTGCTTCAGGGAGGCTCCTTTCTTGAGGGCATAGTTCTTCTGCCCCTCCACGGCGCCTTTCAGGGCCACGGAGACGGTGTCCGAACGTGCGTCACGGGTGAAGAACACCTCGTCTCCGTCCTGGAGGTCAAATGATGCGAAATCCGCCTTCCGAAGGTAGATGTCCTCGCTGCCATCCTGGCCTGGCCGGCGAACCAGTGCGTGGGTGGTCCCGGGCTGTGGGTCCGCGGTTTCGATGAGAGCACTGCCAGACAGGCGTTTTCCCGGAAACTCGAAGATATTGGTGTTCCGGGCACCCCTGGCGACCGTGACCGAGGGCATACGATCATCCACAATGATCGTGTCACCGGTTCTGAAATCGAACTCGGCCATTTCGCCGTTCTTCATGAATTCGTAGAAGTCGTAGCTGGCCTTCACGAAGGTGTCGCGCTTGATCTTGACGTCGCGATAGCTTCCCGAGGCCGGGTGAATGCCACCGGCCTTGATGATGTAATCGAGAACCGTGTCGCTTTGGGTCCCCTCGAAGCGGCCGGGATGGGCAACGTTGCCGGTCACGTAGACCGAGATCGGATTCACGTCCGCAAGTGTCGCATAGACCGAAACGTTGTCCCGGTAGACGTCCCGGACGGCCGCCTTGATCGAGGCCTGGGCCTCGGACATGCGCTTGCCGGCGACATCGACAGGGCCGACCTCGGGAATGAAGACATTGCCTTCGGCATCGACCATGATCAGGTTCTCGAACTGCTGTGCTCCCCAGATCCGCAAGAGGATGCGGTCGCCGAAGCTTACCAGGCGGTTCGGGTCGGTGATCGCCGATCCAGGCCCCGGCGGCGTCGCCCGAAACAGGGAAGCGCCGAAGGGCTCGATGCGCGTATTCTGCTCGGGCCCGGTTTCTTCGCTGGGTGCGGACGCCGGTTGCTCCCCGCCCCGCCCTGCCGCATCCTGTTGAGCGACAGAAGTGCTGGCCATGAGGGTCACGGCCAGGCCGGCAAGTGCAGCCAAGAGCATTGATGGCATTGTCATTGGGGGTCCTTTTCTCAATGCGAGCCCGAGATGATGTCGCTGACGACGACCTCCCGGCCGGCGGTCTGGCACCGTGCAGCCGGAGATCCACCTGTCTGCATGCGGCAGCGCTCACCGTTTCCGGAAATGAACTCTCCCGGTGCGAGCTTCGGGGTCGTCGGACGGATAGTTTCGCGGTCCTCCGGAACCCGGAAATCCCGAACCACTGGTTCTTGCGCTTCGGGGTACGTGGTGGGCGCTGCGGATGAGCAGGCCGACAGCGCGCCAGCGACCGCGATCAACAGGGCGAATGACCGCATCATTGGACCCTCACGATCCCGACCGGTTTCCGGCCGTCGACCACGAGGCACGCCTTTGTTGCCTTGTTCTGCATGCGCGCCACCGCGGTTGCCACGGTCTCCTGCGGGGAAACCACAGGTTCTGCTTGCCGGATCACGCTCTTGGCCGTGGTCGTGTATTCCGGCTTCACGTCGTCTGCCTGGATCAGGCCGATCAGGTTGCCATCGTCATCGACGACGCCGGCGATGTCGAAATCCTTGCGGGCCATGGTCCACATGATCAGCGTGGAGCGTTGGTCGATAGAGACGAGTGGAATGTTGTCGCCCGTCAGCATGGCGTCCTCGACACGTTTCGTGCTGGCCCCGAGTGAGCCGCCTGGATGGAGTTCATTGAACGCGTCGCGGGTGAAATCATTCTGTACGCACAGGCCGACTGCCAGGGCATCGCCCAGCGCGATCTGCGCGGTTGTCGAACTGGTGGGTGCGAGACCAAGGCTGCATCCTTCTCCCGCCTTGGGCAGCACCAGGGGGGCAGTGGATGCGCGGGCCAGCTGGCTTTCGGCGCCCATGGTCATGCCGACGACCGGAATATCGTTGCTGACCGCGTACCGCACGATTGGAAGCAGTTCGCTCGTGTTGCCGGAGTTGGAAAGCGCAAGCAGGACGTCGTCCTTCGTGAGCATTCCCATGTCGCCGTGGGATGCCTCGGCAGGGTGGACGAAATGGGCGGGTTTGCCGAGCGAGGCCATGGTCGCCGCGATCTTTCTGGCCACATGGCCGGACTTGCCCATGCCGCTCAGGATGATCCTGCACTTGGCACGGGAAAGGACCTCCAGAGCCTTGTCGAACTCCGGCCATCCGCCGTCGAACTGTTCGGTGATCCTGCGTAGAATGTCCGTTTCTGCATGTAGCAGGCCGGAGATCGCCTGATCCTTACAACTTTTCTGAACCTTTTCCATGCTATCCCTCAAGAAATCGATGCTGTCTTCTAGTGTCGAAGGTTAAAATGAGGATTAATTCATCATGTCGACGAAGGAAAATACGCGCCCGAAGCCGCAGGACCGCAAGCAACCGAGCCCGCCGAAGACGAAACGGAAAGCTCCCCAATCCCCGCCTGCCGTTGTCGATGTCCGGCTTACCAACCCCGACGACATTTCGGCCGTCGCGCGCGGATATGCTTCGACGGCCGAGCCGTTCTGGATGAAGCTTCCGCGGATGCTCTACTTCTGGGGACGGTTTTTGCTCTTCCCGGTGACCGCCCTGAAATTCGTTATGGAGTTGGCGCTCTGCGGCATCCTGCTGAGCGTCTTTGGTGTGGTCGGTATGTGGGCGACGGGAATGCTGACCAAAGACGAGGTGATGCCCTACATCTCCGATGTCGGTGAACGGACTCTCGAGCTTCTCCGGGCGCTGGGCTTTCCGATCTGAGATCCATTTTCAGGAAGTTTGCGTCCACAGGTCCATTTCGCACGCAATTCAGGGAGAATGACCATGCCGAAGAATCCGCTCACGAGTGCGCAACGCGCCGCGACCGTGGCTCAACGCATCCTGTCCGGAGGCCGCATCGCCTCGTCGAGTGAGGACATTGGTGGTGTTCAACCGGCAGGAAACAGCCGCGATTTCATCGAGGCAGTCGCCAGCCAGGTTGGCCCGGAAGTCATGGGCGCCGCGGAGCGGATTCGTGAGCGGTACTTCGCGAACCAGGATGCTCGGCAGGAGTTCGATGAAGATGCGGAGGCGGCAGACGATATCGACACCGCGGCCGACGATGAGTACGAGCCGAACGCCGAAGACATGTCCCTGGCGGTCGCCGCCTCGGCCATCGTTCGAAGGGAGGAGACCGGTGGCGCCGTCGCGGAGCCGCGCACCGACCGGACGTGGCACCGGTTCACAAACCTCGCCATGTCCCGCACGCATCGGAATTACATGCAGAACGCGGCATCGGGTCTTTTCGGAGCCTTCCCCTGCTTCGGGGAGATCGCGCAGCGAGAAGGTAATCAGGCCGCGAACCATCTCAAGACGGTCCTGCGCATCCAGCCGCAGGTGGGAGACCCGAACATGAGCCGGGCCCGGGGCGCGCTGCCGGTCATTCAGCACCAGATGCGCTTCAATGCCGATGATGAGCTCGAGCGGGTCGGGCGCTGGATCCGCGAGAACGCGCTTGTCCTGAGTTCGAGTTCCATTCGCTTTCGGGATGTCCTGCCCGACTACGCGCCCAAGATCATGTTCGCGGTCAGCGAGGACGAAACATTCCTTCTTGTCGAGGAGAACGTCGGTGTCGCGGACTATGCCTTCAACAGAACGTCCGGCCGGATCGACGTGACGGTCAAGGATCGCAAGACCGTCAACAACGGGGATACGCTCACCGTCCTCGACATGACCGGTCTGGAAGAGGTCATCCGGCAGTCCCATGGCTTTGTGACCTTCGACGAGGACAGCGACCTTTCGGTGGTGAGTACCGGGGATGCGGAACTCTCGGTCATGTACACCGGGGAACGGCCCCTTTCCGGCGGGGATCGATTGACCGGTGTTCTGCAAGCTCCGAACGATGCCTTCGACCAGGCCCTGAAGGAGACGATCAGCGACCGCCTGAGCGCCGTCGGCGTGATGGATGCCGGCAAGGGTGGTCGCGCGCCAGTAGACGGCAAGTACATCTACGCCTGGCCCGGTGGTCGTCGCTACTATGAACAGCATCCTGAAAAGCTGGCCGAGCTCGTCGAAATGATGATGGCCCGAGAGAGCATCGAATTCACGATGGATGCCGCTGGTCTCCCGCGGAAGGCGGGAATGACGCGCGCTGCCCTGCCACCCGAACGCGAGACGACGTCGACGGCTACAGCGCAGATCGAGGCGCAACCGGAACACCCACCCGAAGCCCAGGACACTGCACCTGAAAACGTGCCCCAGGAAACCGAGGAGCCGTCGCAGGCCGACAGCCCAGAGGGTGAGACCAGACGAAGCGTCACACGGGCCCGACCTCGCCAGGCGAAACCCGCGACCAAGCCGGTGAAGGCCCTGGCCGTCTTGAGAAACACCCTGGGTTTCCAGATTGCGGACGTGGCGAAGGGCGTCGGTGGCCAGTCGACCAAGGCGGCCGTGAAGTCACTGGATGAAGGCGGCTATCTCGTGGTTCTGCCCTCCGAAGATGCACCTCTGCCACTGGCCAGGGAGTTCCAGGTTGAGCACCGAACCGCTCTCACCGAACCCAGTGAGGAATGCGGCCGGATCAGCGAAGGCATGTCACCCGAGGACATCGAGACGGCCATCTTGGATTCCGTTCGGCTCGCCGCACCGCGGCCGACCTGATCAGGCCTCTACCGAAACTGAAGGCGAGCGGGCTCGGGGGCGATCCTCCCGGGCTTGGTCGCGTTAAACATTCCGAAAGATAAGCAGGGATAGTGTGGCGGCATTGAAGAATAGGTCTTTCGATGCCAGCAAAGAGAAACGGTCGCGGTCTCTCTGTCAAGGAGCGCAAGCTCTACAACAGGGGCATTTCGGATATTTTCAAAAAGCAAGGTGAAGACGTCTTGGCGTCCAAAGGCGGCCCCGGCGAGTTTACGTCCACGACTGACGACATCAGTGAAACGGTCGACCGTTTGAACAAGTCCGTGAAGAAGGTCAACAATGCTGATATGATCTGGGCATTCCTCAACCGCATCAACCTTCCTGCCCACATCATCGAAACAGCGACACCGGGCAACAACTGGTACATCTTCACCCAGGAGAAGGGCGTGTATCTCTTCAAAGAGGTTCGATATCGTGATTTCAATGATTTTCGGATCGAAGACCTGCCCGCGCCTGTCCCTTACGTCGATCCTCTTCGGAAGATACATCCGTGCCTGTTCAATCATTCCACCGAGCAGACATTCCTGTCCAGGGTAGAGCAGAGCGGTGTTCTGGATGATCTCGTTGGCGTTCCGCTTCTCAAGGTTGACAACCATCGGAAACGCAACGCGTCATTGGGATCCATCGAGATCGATGGCGTCATGGCGGAAGAAACCCCGCGGGGGCGCAAGCCGGTCGTGGCCCTGATTGAGGTCAAGGGCATCGACGAAAAGATCAGCTACGAGCAGGTCGTCCATCATTATCGGCTCGCCCATGAAGAATATGGTCCGATGGACCCCTGTTCGATTGCGATCCAACTGATCACCAAGAACACGGCGCGGGTTCTCAAGTTTAGCTTCGAGTCGACGTACGAATGTGATGTCGCGCAGGAATGGTATATCACATTCGATGGCGACTACCCCGACGATCTTTTCCAGCAGCCGGCCGTCCACCGGGTCCACTGAAAATCCTTAACCTCCTGTAACGCGTCGCATCTCAGTTCCCTACAAGAACAGGGAATTGACGATGAGCGATCAGAATCCAGATGACGATAGCGTACCATCAGACCTCACGCTGTGCAGCATGGCGGCGGTCACCTACGGCGAGGCACTGAGGTCTCATTTGATCGGGAAAAGCCGGACTGCCGGCGGGCACGGTGATGTCCGCATCAACGTTCTTCTCGATCCCGAGCGCCAGTTCGCAATTCTCAGGATGCTGTTCCTGGACCATGGCGGAGGCGTCTCCTGTTCCGTCAATCCGACCGATTTCGACGCGACGCTGGCCTGGATGCAGCGCCGGACCTGCCTAGGGCATCCCGATCTGACGGCGGCAGGCGATCTTTGCGCATTGAGGCGCAAGATGTCGCAACTGGACGTGCTTGAAGCGGAGCGTCATGCCGGCGTCATCTTCCGCGCAATCAAGAACAGTCGCGTGCATTCTGGCAAGCCGATCAATGTTATTGGATAAATGTTGACACGCCCGATCTATTCTATATGATGGCCAAAAGAGCAGGAGAAAACCATGATTGGGTACGCTGAAGGAAAGGTGCAGAAAAAGAAGCCCGGAGTAATCGTTCTGAACGTGAACGGTGTCGGGTATGTCCTCAATTGCCCGGCTGATCTGGCGCGCCGGTTCGAGGTCGGGGACGACGCTGCCTTCCATGTCGAGATGAAGACCACGGAGAATTCCTCGATCCTCTATGGCTTCGAAACCGAGCAGGATCAGGAACTTTTTGTCCAGCTGAACAAGGTGCAGGCCGTCGGTGGCAAGTCGGCGCTCTCGGTTCTGAGCGCGCTCGGTTTCGTGGGCTTCTGCAACGCGGTCGTGGACAACGACGAAGGTCTCGTCTGCCAGGCCGAGGGCGTGGGCAAGAAAACCGCGGCCCGGATCATTGCGGACCTCAAGTCCTTTGCCGAAGAGCACGCCCAGCCGGCCCTGCCGAATGGCGTCGATGCGGCCCGGGTGCGCGGCGTGGAAAAGGCCGTGGTGGCCGCGCTCACGCAGATGGGATTCAACAAGAAGGATTCGGAAACGGCTTTCGGTGCCGTCGTCGAGAACCACATGGCCCAGGATGACCTCGTGGCAGGATCGATGGTCAAGAGCTGCCTGCGTGAACTCGGTGGTCAGCCCTCCGCGTCCTGATAGGCTTCGACCGGGATTTCGACACCGACCTCTCCCAGCATCTGGTAGATGTGAGCGAAGGCCTCATCGGAGGCCATGGCCTCGTGCTTGCGTTGCGACAGGAACGCCTTGATCTTGTCGCTGAACAGGATGGCCGCATCGACCACGGGGTCGGTTCCCTGTTTGTAGGCGCCGACACGGATGATCTCTTCCATGTCCTCGTAGCGCGAGATGAGCGCCCGGGCTTCGTTCATGATCCGCAACTCGATGTCGTTGTGGCAGTCAGGCAGCATCCTGGACACGCTTTTCAGGAGATTGATCGCGGGGTAGCGCCCTCCTTCGGCAATGCGCCGGTCCAGGACGATGTGCCCGTCGGTGATCCCGCGAACGGTGTCCGAAATCGGTTCGTTGTGATCGTCACCATCAACGAGGACCGTGAAGATGCCGGTGATGTCTCCATCGTCCGCCGGACCGGGACCGGCGCGCTCGAGTAGCTTGGGGAGTTCCGAAAAGACCGTGGGCGGATAACCCTTCGTCGTGGGCGGCTCGCCAGCGGACAGTCCGATCTCCCGCTGCGCCATGGCGAAGCGCGTGACGCTATCGAGCAGGAGCAGGACATGCTTCCCCTGGTCCCTGAAGTACTCCGCGACTGTGGTGGCGGTCCAGGCGGCTTGCCGCCGCATCAGGGGCGGCTCATCCCCGGTCGAGACGACGAGAACCGATTTCGCCATGCCTTCCTCGCCGAGGTCATCCTGAATGAAGTCTTGCACCTCCCTGCCCCGTTCGCCGACGAGTCCGATCACGATGACATCGGCGGTCGCATTGCGGGTCAGCATCGACATCATCGATGATTTCCCGACACCCGACCCGGCGAAGATACCCAGGCGCTGACCGCGGCAGACGGGTGTGAACACGTCCATAGACTTGATCGCCGTGTCCATCTTCGGGCCGACCCGTTTTCTCGCGAATGCGTTGAGCGGCTCCCCTTTGAAAAACCGCGAATGTCGGCCTTGCTGCAAGGACCCGCCCCCGTCGACCGGGACCCCGAGCGCATTCACCACGCGTCCGATCCATCCCTCGCAGGGGTAGATCACGTCTCCGTCCGTTGCGGTCCGGACTTGGTCACCGATGCCGATGCCGTCCCATGCCCCGAATGGCAGCAGGACAATGCCGTGTTCCGAGGTTCCGACAACCTCGGAAAGAACATCGCCTCGCTTGCCCCGGACAAAGCATCGTTCACCAATGCCGACCGAGGTCTCGAGCCCGGAAGCAACCAGGCTCATGCCGGTGATGTGCGCGACCTTGCCGTAGCTCGTGGACCCCGGGACATCGCGCAGCCGGGAGTTCAGGGAAGAGATGTGTGTCTGCATAATCAAATAAACCAAGGATTAAATTGGATAGGTCAGAATATACCAGACAAAAGCTTACAGGAGAAGAACAAATGGATCTTGGATCCCTGGACGTCTTCCGGACGGCATCCCAACGGATGCACCATCTGTCCACCCGCCAGCAAGTCCTGTCGGAGAATATCGCCAACTCGGATACGCCGGGGTACCGCACGAAGGATGTCGAAGCCTTCTCGGACTACGTTTCCGGGGCCCGGTCGACCGGTCTCTCGAGCACGCATGCGCGACATATCGGATCGATCCGGGGTGGCGATGTTCAAGTGGTCAAGCCGACCTCATGGGGCGAGAGCCCGAACGGCAACAATGTCATCCTGGAGGAGGAAACCATCAAGGCGGCCGACACGGCCGACAACTACCAGTTTGCCACGCGCCTCTACACCAAGGCCTACGGGCTCCTGAAGGCCGCAACGACGATGAGAGGATAACGACATGGACGCGATTTCGACGATCATGAAAACGGCTGGCAGTGCGATGCGGGCCCAGACCAAGCGCCTGGAGGTGACCTCGGAGAACGTGGCCAACGCCCAGTCCACCGGTGACACCCCTGGCGCCGACCCCTATCGCAGGAAGACCGTGACCTTCGGGGGCATGGTACACAAGGCATCAGGGGCGCCCATGGTGGAGGTCAGGGATGTCGGTCGTGACATGTCCGATTTCCCGAAGGAATACCGCCCCAATCACCCCGCTGCCGACCAGTCCGGATATGTGAAGATGCCCAACGTCAGCACGCTGATCGAGATGACCGACATGCGTGAGGCGTCGCGGGCCTACGAGGCCAACATGAACATGCTCACCAATGGCCGCCGTATGCGCAGCCAGATGATTCAGATGATGAAATAAGGATCCTGATAATGGCACTTGAAACTCCGCTTCTCAACGGCTCCATCCGCGGCGCCTACAACGTTTCCAACAGGCTCCCGCGCGTGTCGGCCGAGGACAATCAGGTCGAGACTCCCAAGAGCAGCTTCCCCGCGATGGTGAAGGATGCTGCAGCGGATGCCGTCGAGACCGTACGTGAGGCCGACACAGCGATGCAGGCCGGCCTGCGCGGGGAGATCGGCACCCAGAAAGTCGTCGAGGCCACCATGTCCGCGGAGGCCACGATCACCACGATCACGGCAACGCGTGACAAGCTGGTCGAAGCGTACCAGCAAGTTCTACGCATGCCGATCTGATCGCATCTGTTCTTGCCTTTCCTCCGGTTTCCTTCTAGTAAGGGATCCGGAGCGAAGGATAACATGACTGAAGCCCAAGCACTCGATATTCTTTCCGAGTCCGTCTTTACCATTCTGAAGGCGGCAAGTCCGATTCTGGCGTCCGCGCTCTCAATCGGGCTGTTCATCGCGTTCTTCCAGGCTCTAACCCAGATCCAGGAAATGACGCTGACCTTCATTCCCAAGATTGTCGGGATCCTCGTGGTTCTCATGATCAGCCTGCCCTGGATCTTCCAGCGGGTGGATGACCTCGCCCAGCGCATCTTCGACATGATCGTCATGGCAGGTGTGTCCTGACCATGCGTTCTGCCCTTCTCGCTCTCTCCTTGAGTGTTTCGGCGCTCGCTGTCCCGGCGGTTTCGGCCCCGGGCGGTTGGAGCTGGCTGAGCAATGAAGGTAACGAGACCACGAACGGCCAGATGCGCCCGAAGGCCGTCGGTCAGGCGGATGAAGACGTCTGTGCCGCGCATATCAAGAGTGCCCAGAACCGCTACGGGATCCCCAATGATATCCTGCTCGGAATAGGCCTGCAGGAAACCGGACAAAAGGCCGATCATGGGAAACTCGCGCCCTGGCCCTGGTCCGCGAATGCCGCCGGCAGGGGGCGCTGGTTTGACAACAAGGATGACAGTCTCGAATGGGTCCGGCATCAATTAGACAGCGGCACGGATTCCGTCGATGTCGGGTGCATGCAGATCAATTTGCGCTGGCATCCGGAGGCCTTCAACAGTCTCGAAGATGCCTTCGATCCGGCAAGCAACGTCGACTATGCCGCGCGGTTGCTGGTGCGCCTGAGGAAGCAGGTGGGAAGCTGGGAGCTTGCCGCGGGCTCCTACCACAGTTTCACGCCAAAATACCGTCAACGCTACCTCGGATCCCTTCGGAACAAGTTTCGATACATCGAGCGCAATGCCACACATTACGACCGTATCGCGCAGGCGACATCCCGGCCCGATCCCGGCAGACAGGTCGACCAAGCCACTGTGCAACAGAACGCGTCCGGTCCTCTTTGGAACGCCGCCCTGAGTGACGGCGGCTCAGCCCGGGAGGATGGAGACGGGTCACTATACTCGAGCGGTGCGATTTCGCCGCTCTTCGTGAATTGAGAAGGACCACATTTTCATGACGACTGGACCAGACATCGGACAGAAAGGTAAGCTGGCGGCCCTCGGGACGTCCAACAAGGACATTGGCTTTGCCCTTGGCATCGTCCTCGTGCTGGCCGTCCTGTTCATCCCGTTGCCGAAAATGCTGCTCGATTTCGGTCTCGCCATCTCCCTGACGGTCAGCATCCTCGTGTTGATGGTGGCTCTGTGGATCCGGAAGCCTCTCGAGTTCGATGCCTTCCCGACGCTGCTCCTGGTGGTCACCATGTTGCGGCTGTCACTGAATGTCGCCTCCACGCGCCTGATCCTGTCGGAAGGCAACACGGGGACTTCTGCGGCCGGCGATATCATCGAAGGGTTCAGCCAGGTCATCGTGGGCGGCGACTACGTCATCGGTGTCGTGATTTTCACGATCCTGGTCGTGATCAACTTCATGGTCATCACCAAGGGCGCGACGCGTATCGCAGAGGTTTCGGCTCGCTTCACCCTGGACGCCATTCCCGGCAAGCAGATGGCCATCGACGCGGACCTCGGGTCCGGCGCCATCGACGACGCGGAAGCCCGCCGGCGGCGGGATGAACTCAACGAGGAATCCAGCTTCATGGGGGCTATGGACGGTGCCTCCAAGTTCGTTCGCGGTGATGCCATTGCCGGCATCATCATCACCCTGATCAACGTGGTGGGCGGCATCATTATCGGGGTAATGCAGCACGACATGACGGTTGCCTCGGCGGCGAACAACTACACCGTGCTGACCATCGGTGATGGTCTCGTCTCCCAGATCCCGGCGCTGGTCGTCTCGCTCGCCGCAGGTCTGATCGTCACGAAGGGGGGCCGTGAGGGGGCGGCGAACGAGGCCATTTTCGATCAGCTGGGGAAATATCCCCGCGCGATGTTCATGGCCTCCGGACTTATCCTGCTCCTTGGTCTCTTGCCCGGGTTCCCGTTCGTGTTGTTCCTGGTGCTGTCGGGGGCCCTCATTGCGCTCGGCGTCTTCGTTCAGAAAGAGACCCAACGAAAGGCACGCGAAAAAGCCGCTCAGGAGGCCGAGGAAAAGGATCCGAACGTGTCCTATTCGGAGGAAGCTCCGGAGCAAATCCTGCGCCTCGATGACATGAGACTGGAACTTGGCGGCGGCCTGGTTCCAATGATCTCGAGCATGGACGCCGCGCTTCCCGGCAACGTCCGCTCGCTCAGGAACCTCTTCGCGGAGGAGTTCGGCTTCATCCTGCCGCCAATCCGGATCGTCGACAACGCGGAAATGGAGGGGAACTCCTACACGATCAGCCTTCAGGGTTCGAAGGTGGCCGAGGGGGACATCCGCCCCAACGCGATGATGGTGATCGACCCGGCCAACGGAAAGATCAATCTGAAGGGGGAAAAGACGCGCGAGCCAACGTTCAACCTCAATGCGATGTGGATCGACCCGAACCTTGCAGAAGAGGCCGAGCAGCAGGGGTATACTGTGGTCGATCCGGAGAGCGTGATCACCACCCACCTTACGGAAACGATCAAGGAGCACATGCCTTCCCTGATGACCTATGGTGCGGCGAGAGAGCTCGTGGAGAACCTCGACCGCGAGTACCAGAAGTTGCTCTCGGAAATGAACCAGCAGGCTCCGACGGTGATGCTGCAGCGGGTTCTGCAGAACCTTCTCGCCGAGCGGGTCTCGGTGCGGAACCTGCCGCTGATCGTGGAGTCTCTGACAGAGGCGGCTTCCCAGAGCTCGAACCTGGCCTCGATCACCGAGCACGTGCGGCAGAAGCTTTCCAACCAGATCTGCCAGAGCCTCGTGGACTCCAGCGGCTTCCTGCCCGTAGTGGTGATGTCGGACGCCTGGGAAAACGAATTCGTGCAGTCCGTGCGTCAAAACGGAGACGATACCGATTTCGTCATGGCCCCCGCGCGGGTTCAGGAATTCGTGCTCGATGCCAAGAAGGTTCTCGAGGTCTTCGCCCAGCGCGACGAATGGCCGGCGGTGATGGTCACGCCACAGGTGCGCGTGTTCGTGCGCTCCATGCTGGAGCGCGTGAGTCCGCAGACGGCGGTTATCAGTCACAACGAGGTCCACCGGAAGACGCCCATCAAGACGGTCGCGACGATCAGCTCGGAGTGAGGCATGGATCTTGCCGGCTACATCAGCGGCTATCTCACCGGGTACTTTCTGGTCCTGGCCAGGATCGGGTGCATCATCATGTTCATGCCCGGTTTCGGGGAGAGTTACATCCCGTCGCGCGCGAAAATCATGTTCGCTTCGGCGCTGAGCCTCGCCTTGATGCCTGCGACCCCGGTCGGGCCGACCGAGTCAGATGACTATATCCTCCTTGTCACCCTCCTGGCTGCAGAGGTCACCATCGGCATCTGGATTGGCGTGATGTCCCGCACGGTCATGTCGGCGCTGCAGTTCGCGGGCTTCCAGGTCGGTCAGGTCTCGGCACTGGCCAATGCTTTTGCGACGAACAGCGGACCCTTTGCCGGATCGACGATGATCGCAACCTTCCTGACGGTCGCCGGCGTCGCCCTGTTGTTCATCACGAACACGCACCACCTGATGATCCAGTCGATGATCTTCTCGTACGAGGTCTTTCCGCTCGGAGGGGTCATGCTGGGCGACATGGCGGACCAGGCCGCCTATATCACGACGCGAAGCATGTACATCGGGTTCTCGCTCGCAGCCCCTTTCTACATTCTCGGGCTCATGAACAACGTGGCTCTTGGCCTGGCCAACAAGATGATGCCCACCCTGCCCGTCTTCTTCGTGGCCTCTTCGATCCTGATCACCACGGGGCTTTTCCTGTTCGGCATCGCTTCTCCCTTCATGCTGAAGGGGTTCTTCGAGCAGTTCGTGTCCTGGACCACCACCTTGTCATTCGTGGGGGAGTGAAATGTCTGACGAGGACAAGTCCCAGAAGACAGAAGAGCCGACACCGAAGAAGCTCAACGACCAGAGGAAGAAGGGTAACGTCCCTTCCTCCAAGGAGACCGGCAATGCCATGTCGATCTTCATCCTCATGATCATCGTCGTCTATTCGATCCCCGCGGGGATCGGTCCTCTCCGGGATGCACTGGCAGGGGTCTTCGATATCGCCGGGACCGCCGAGATCGGGACACGGCAACAAGGCGTGGCCGACATTGGAAAGGTCTTCGG
The DNA here is from genome assembly GCF_000442255.1 of Salipiger mucosus DSM 16094. Classification (GTDB taxonomy): domain Bacteria; phylum Pseudomonadota; class Alphaproteobacteria; order Rhodobacterales; family Rhodobacteraceae; genus Salipiger; species Salipiger mucosus. The sequence goes on from NZ_KE557281.1 coordinate 85,572, forward strand.
GTCGCTAATGGACAAGGTCATCGCGATCATCGGGCCAATCTTCGTTCTGATGGCCTTCGCCGCAATCTTCGGCACCATCGTTCAGGGCGAAACCGTGGTCGCCGTCGAGCGTCTCAAGCCCAAGGCCTCCAATATCTCTCCGGCATCCGGTCTCAAGAAGATCTTCGGTGCGGACAACTTCGTGGAATTTCTGAAGAGCCTGCTCAAGGTCGGAACCATCGCGACCATCGCCTACCTCATCATCTCCGATGCGATCATGAGCATCGCTCAGACACGTGGTTTCGTTCCGGAAGTCGTCCTGGCCTTTGCCGGCGACCGCATCGCCTTGATGCTTGTCATCGTGTCCGCGCTGCTCGCACCGGTGGCGGTGGCCGACATCATCTGGAAGCGCCAGCAGTGGATCAAGAAGAACAAGATGTCGATGAAAGAGATCCGCGACGAGCACAAGGACATGGAGGGCGACCCGCACATGAAGAGCAAGCGGGACGAGAAACGCCGGGAGATGTCCAAGAAGCGGATGAAGGAAGCTGTTCCGACAGCCACCGTGGTGCTGACCAACCCGACACACTACGCTGTGGCTCTGAAATACGACATGGCGACGGATCCGGTCCCCACCTGCGTGTTCAAGGGCACTGACATCATGGCAGGAAAGATCCGTGAACTCGCCAGGGAACACGAGATCCCCATCGTGGAGAACCGGCCGCTCGCACGGTCGCTCTATGCTTCGGTCGACATTGATGGCGAGGTGCCAGCGGACCATTGGCAAGCCGTGGCCGAGATCGTTGCCTACGTCATGGATCTGAAAAAGAATATTCGCCGCCGGCCGCCCGAGGGGTCGGAACTGTGCGATGGGTGAACGGGAACATGGAGGACTTCAATTTCGTCGGGACGTCGGCCTTCTCAGGCCAGGCCTGTAACCTGCGGCACGAAGATGTGGGCGGCGATACACTCGTTCAGGCCGACCGGGATGGCGATGGCGTCACCGACTTCGAAATCCAACTGCTCGGAAGTCATGAACTGACGCTAGAAAACTTCGTCCTCTGAAACGAGCTGCTTTTCGAGGAAGGCCGAGAAATGAACACCGCCGCGGTCGAAATGAGAACCGCGGCGGTGTTGACTTTCAGGATGTCCCTGCCCTCGCAATAGGAGGCTCGTTCACTCCAGCCGGATCCCGTTCAGATCCTGGTCGCCTGGAAGCTGCGACCGCTCGTAGATGATTTTGGAGATCGCCTGCGCCCGGACCGGGGTCATTCGGGCAATGATGGGGGCGGCCGACCGCTCCGACATCTGCCCGAGAACCATCACGGTCACCTCGAGGTCGAGGTCATTCATGATGGCCGCGGCTTCGCCGGGCTTCATGCCGGTGTAGACCGACACCAGCCGCTCCAGGTCGCGCGTCTTGGCCGCTTCGATCTTGTCGAGAAGCCCAGTGATCTCGGACTTGAGCTCTTCGAGCTTTGCCGTCTCGATTTCGACCTTGTCCATGGCGAGCTCGGCCTCGGCCATCTTTTCCTCGGCGGCCTTGCGCTGATTTTCGACGATGGCGCGCTCTTCCTCGATGGCGAGGAGCAAGTCCTCCGGGACCTCGCACTGCGTCTCCTGCTCACTCTCGTCTACCCCGTCTTCCGCGGCTCCGTCAGGTGAGGGGTCCTCTTCCGTTGCCATTGCGTAGGCGTTTCCGGTCACGCCGATTTCGGCGACGAAGCTTTCCGAGGTGACTTCAGGCAGGGTCACCGCCGCCTTGGCACTGATGCCGACGGCGGTGACCGTGAGTAGAAGTCGGGGAAGCGTGATCGATGGCCACTTCATTCTGTTGCCCCCGCGTTGTAGAAGTTCTGGATGACCGCTTCCTTGCGCCCTGTCGGCGGGCGCACTGCGGATGGGTCCGCCACCCGGGTTCGACTGCGGGGAATACCATCGATGGCCCGTTCGCGGTGCTCCTGCCGCCAGACGCGGAGCTCCACGTCCTGCGTGACACGCTCGGCGCCTTCCCGCATCTCGCTGACGGCCGTCTTCGATGTATCAATGGCCTTGTTCAATTCCTGCAGCGTGGGGCCCAACGCCTCGACCGTTTCCTTGAAGTCCCGCATGCGACGATAGCACACGACACTGAAAATGATTGAGGCGGACACCGCCACGATGAGTACGATGTCAATCACGGTCGAGAGCATCAGCGAGTTTCTCCTTTGAATAGAGTGTTTCTGTGACCTGCAGGGCCATCATTCCGTTGCGGCGCCGACCGAGATCTCCCATCGCGAGCGGGTTTCCCGCGCAGAGAACCGTTGCCGGCTGGTCGGGTTCGACGTTGAGTTCGATGGTCGATCCCGTCTTCATTCCCAGGACGTCTTCCATCGGCATCTTCATCTGGTGCAGGATCGCGCGGACATCGACATGCGAGTGTTCGATCTCCGCGCGGATATGCTCCCGCCACGCCGGATCGCCGGCGATGTTCTCGCCGTAGAACACAGTCGTCAGCAGTTTGCGAACCGGCTCGATGGTCAGGTAGGGGATGACGAAGTCCACCTTGCCTTTCCGCTTGTCGAGTTCGACATCGAGCTGGACATGGATGGCTGGCGCATTTGGTTGGCCGATGTTGGCGAACTGAGGATTGGTTTCCGTCCGTTCGATATCGAACTCGACCGAGACCAGCTGGGAAAATGCGTTCTTCAGGTCATTGAGGAATACACGGGACAGCGATTTCCCGAGCGTTTGCTCGATGAAGGTGAAGTTGCGGCCTTCCGTCGGAGCCGGATCGGAGTGCCGACCACCCAGCTTGATCTCCAACGCGGCATAGAGAAGCCGTGCGTCGACTCCCATCAGAAGGTTGCCGTCCCAGGGGTTGGCGCGCACGACCGGAAGTAGCCCGGGCACGGGAATACTCGAGATTGCCTCTCCGCATGACATGTAGCGGATGCTGCTGATCGACACGTCCACATTCGCAGCCGTGTAGGCTTTCAGGGAGCTGTTCAGTTCTACGACCATGCGCTCGAAGATGACGTCGAGCATCGGCAACTTCTCGAAGTTGAGCATGGACATGTGGATGATCTGCTCTTCGAAGGTCGAGAACGTCTGTTCCTTCGCCTGCGGGTTCGTACCCATCATGTCGTCGATGTCCGACTGTTGCAGTTCTTCTGCCCCATCTTCGGATACGGTGTCTTCCGCATCCTGGTTCGGGTCGGTCTGCTCGGGTGTGTTTTCTGCGTCCTGCTGTTCTGCCATGGTTTTCTTCACTGGATGATGAGATCCCCGATGAGGATCTCTTGTGGGGCCTGGTTACCGGTGACAGCTTTCGCTCGCTTTAAAAGCTCGCTGCGCAGGCGCACGAGACCGTAGCTGCCCTGCAGATCGCGCTCGTCGAGCTGGCGCAGGTAATCCTGGAAGGAGTCTCGCATGAAGATCTTCTTGTTCTCCAACTCCGTCGCCTCGTCCGGGCCCTGGTCTTCGTAGACCATCGTCAGCTTGATCTTCATGAAACGTGACGTCTTCCGGCCGGAGGCCGTGTAACCCGTGATGTTCACGATCATCTCGTCGAAGTTCAGATACGCGTAGTCGACCGTGTCCTCGGTTTCGGTCTCGTGTGTCTGCTCCGCTGAGTGAGCTTCCTCCGAGGTTCCGGACACCGCGTTCTTCACACCGTCAATGCCCACTGCCGCGACGAGACCACCGGTCAAAGAGGCCCCACCGATCAGGATCAGGAGCGCGAACTTCAAAAGCTTGCCTTTCATGCGCCCCTTGTTCACGTCCGGCGCGTCTTCACCGTCGACTTCCGGGGTATCTGTCGTGTCGTCTTCGCTCATGTCTGCAGGGCCTCCTTCGTGGCGGAAAATATTTCCAACAATAAACCTTGGCGAAAATATACCCGAGTAAGGTTTACAGGCAAATGAAAACGGTCTATTCATGTGCCGTTGAAATAAATCCTTTGAATTTGGTGCTGCCTTGAACTCTATTCTTTCCAATCTTCGCTCCCTGGGCCCGGCGCGTCTCGCCGTGCTGGGAGGTGTCGGGCTGGCCCTCATGCTTGCGCTCTTCTTCGGGGTGCAGCAGGTGACCAAGCCCGTCTACAATACCCTGTACAGCGGGCTGAGCCCGTCGGAAGCATCCGAGATCGTCGGAACCCTGGAGGGGGCCGGCATTCAGGTGGATGTTTCCTCCGACAGTTCAGTCGTGTCCATCCCAAAGAGCGACTTTGCAACCGCGCGGATGATGCTCGCGGAAGCCGGCCTGCCATCCGAGGGAGCCCCGGGTTGGGAGATTTTCGACCAGAGCGGCAACATGGGGATGAATACCTTCCTTCAGCGCGTGAACAGGCTCAGAGCGATGGAAGGCGAACTCGCGCGCAGCATCCAGACGGTGTCCGGCGTCGAGTCTGCGCGCGTTCACCTCGTTCTGCCCGAGCGAGAGGCATTCAGCCGGGACCGGGCGACGCCGAAAGCCTCCGTCGTGGTGCGTACTTCGGCCGCCTACTCCATGGACGAGGAACAGGCGAATGCCATTCGTTTTCTGGTGTCTTCCGGCGTCCCGGATCTCGCGCCCGAGCGCGTCACGGTCATGTCCACCGATGGTGAAATCATCCTGGCGGAAAACGGTGAAGAAGCATCAGCGGAGGCGACGATCCAGTCCGCTCGGACGATGCATGAAGATCGGTTCGAGCGTGACATCGAAAAAATCCTGTCCGCGCGCGTCGGGGCCGGAAACGTGCGAGTGAACGTCGCCGTCGACGTGACAACTCAGCGTCGTGTCGTGGTCGAGGAAAGCTTCGATCCCGAGCAGCAGGTTGTTCGATCCACGGAAACGCAAAGCAGCACCGAAGAGAGCACCTCGAACGAGGGGAACAACGTCAGCGTCGAGAACAATATTCCCGAGAACCTGGGTGGTGGCGGTGGACAGGCCGCCGGATCACAGTCGTCCGCACAGGAAAGCTCGGAGATCGTGAACTACGAGATCGGCAACACCAAGACCGAGACGGTCTACGAGCCCGGAGATATCCGGAAGGTCTCCGTCGCGGTTCTCGTCAACGGCATTTACGACCGTCAGGACAATGGCGAGGTCGAATACACGGAACGTCCGCCGGAAGAACTCGCGCGACTGGAAGAACTGGTCAGGACCGCCATCGGGTTCGAAGAAGGTCGCGGGGACAGTGTGTCGGTCGATAGCCTTCGGTTCATGGATCGCTCCATGGAAATCGGCGACCCGGTGGGAACCTCGCTCCTCGACATCCTCAAGGAAAACGTCATGACCATCCTGAAGTGGCTGTTTGTTCTCCTCGTGGTCGGGCTGGTTCTGGCACTGGGCGTAAAGCCGCTGATCAACAGGATCTTTGCCACTTCGGATCAGACCTCGGATGAGGACGGGATCGAAGCTCCCAACGCAGACGGATCGGAGACTGGTGGCGCGCCCGCACCGGGAAGCCAGACTTCTTCGGAAGGAAGCGACCGTCAGGCGACCCGTGAGGCCCAGGCCGACCAGGGAGACGAAGTCATCGACGTCGTATCCGTTCAGGGCGGCGTGCGTCGAAAGCGGATCTCCAGCCTCCAGAACATGGTGAGCGAAGATCCCGACGAGGCCCTGAAAATCCTCCGTGGCTGGATCGCGCAGGACGGCTGACCATGGAAGCGATTGATCTGTTCTCCAGGGATTTCGACGAGGAAGCCGAAATCGCACGTCAGAGGGCGGAGACCGGCGAGGACCGCGTCTTCGACCTCGCCGAGCACAATGAACTGCTCGAGGCGGCTGTCGCGGCCGCCCGCCAGGAAGCCTACGATCAGGGGGTCTCTGACGGCACGGCAAAGAAGCAGTCGGAAATCGGCCAGACCGCGGCGGAGGCGCTCAAGGAAATCGCCCCGAGCCTGGAAGGGATCCTGTCCGATCTGCCCGCCCACAAGGCCGAGCTGGAACGTCAGATGACCGATCTGGCCTATAATATCGTCACGAAGATCGCGCCCGTCTTCGTGGATGCGCTTGGACCCGAACTGATTGTCCGGACGGTGGCCGAAAAAATGCAGCGGGTCTGTACGGACGAAGCCCTCGAGATCCGGGTCGCCCCGGACGTGCGGCCGCTTGTCGAGCCCCGCATCACCGAACTGAGCGAGGAAACCGGACGCATCCAAATTATCGAGGACCCCGATCTGGAAGCAGCAGATGTCCGGATCGCGTGGCGCAACGGTTTCATGGAGCATCGGGTCAGTGACCTTGTCTCGGATATCGCCGAGATGATGCGGCCTCCGACCGATGATGCCGATGAGACGTCCCCCCAACACGAACCAGAAAAGCCCGAGGAGTAAAGAGCATGGCTGATCAAATGGACTACAAGGAAATCGACGAGACCGCCGAGGCAAATGCCGGTGACGGTGTCCAGGAAGAGCAAGCAACCGCCGAGACGGCCGGCGGCGAGGGTCGCAACGTCGAGGCCATGATGGGTGTCGATATGGATGTCCAGATCGTGCTCGGTGAAACCCAGATGAAAGTATCCGAGCTTCTGAAGCTCAGCCGCGGATCGGTCATCGAGCTCGAGAAGAAGATCGGCTCCCCCGTGGACGTCATGATCAATGACCGCGTCGTGGCACGCGGAGATCTCGTGAAGGTCGGCGACAACAATGTCGGCGTGACCCTGACCGAGATCGTGAAAAACTTCGTGCCCGCGGGCTGACCCTACGATGGCAGCGACCGGCAAAAAGGATGCGCCCTCTCGGCGGGCTGCCTCGCTCGAGGCCCTGGCGGTGCGCCTTGTCGGCCGCTCGCTGGCCGAGGTCGAGCGCGCGGTCATCATCGCGACCGTGGCCTCGGCACGAACGGAACGACAGGCCGCGGAGAGTCTCGGTATTCACCCCAAGACTCTCCGCAACAAGCTTCGCAAATTTCAGGAAGAAAGACTGACCTGACATGAGTATTTTCAGGATCCTTCCGGCGGTCATTTTCGGCGCCGGCATGCTGTTGCTGACCGGCGCCGCCCAGGCCCAGGAAGCTTCCGGTCTGCTGCGCTCGGCCGCAGAGCAACTCACCGACGGCGGCGAGGGGACCACGGAGCTCAGTGGTCGCATCCTGCAGATGATCGCCCTGATGACGGTGCTCAGCATCGCGCCGGGGCTTCTGGTGCTGATGACGAGCTTCACCCGTTTTGTCATCGTCTTCTCGATGCTGAGATCCGCGCTGGGCCTGAACCAGACCCCACCCAACATGGTGCTGAGCTCTCTTGCCCTCTTCATGACGCTCTTCGTCATGCAGCCGGTGATGACCGATGCCTGGGAGGGTGGCCTTCAACCCCTCCTGGAAGACAGCATCACCGAGGAACAAGCTCTCACCCGGGTGTCCGAGCCCTTCAAGGCATTCATGTTTGCCAATACCCGTGAGAAGGATCTCCAACTCTTTGAGGACATGGCCGAGCTGCCGCCTGAGACGGACACCACGCTTGAAAGCGTGGGGTGGCGCGAGCTGATCCCCGCCTTCGTGATTTCGGAGCTTCGCCGGGCCTTCAGCATCGGGTTCTTGATGTACCTGCCCTTCATCGTGATCGACCTGATCGTGGCCTCGGTGCTCATGAGCGCCGGCATGATGATGCTTCCACCGGTGATGATCTCCCTGCCCTTCAAGGTGATGTTCTTCGTGCTCGTGGATGGCTGGTACATGCTCGCGGGTTCTCTCATCCAGGGGTACGTCCCCATGTCCGGAGGATAGGCTATGGAAAAGGACGACTCTTCCCGCCAGAGCGACAAGGTCGACGATTTCCCGCTCGAAGGGTTGGCCGACGAGATTTCAAGCCATCCCCTTGCCGGAAGGATCCACGAGATCGCCCGGGCAAAGGGGATCGAGCTCAACGATCTCGGGGCGATCCGCCAGGTCCTGGACGGGCTGTCCTCGGAAGAGGAAACCGACCCGCGCCTGGTCTTTCTTCTGGGCATGTTCGTGGAGCGCATTCTTCACCACGAGGAAATCGCCTCCATGCAAGAAGACACGGAAACAGATGTCTCCGGCCATTGACGGCCGGGATTTCGCAGCAATTTGTTGAGCAAGGAATTCGAGATGAGCACGACAGTCAGAACCGACATCAAGAAGATTTCAGGATCCGAGAAGGCCGCCATCCTCTTCCTGTGTCTTGGCCAGGAAAGGGGGTCCGAACTGATGAAGCAGCTCGGTGAAACCCAGGTCATGCCGGTCAGCCGGGCCATAGCTGGACTCGGACAGGTCACAACTGATGTCGTCGAGGACGTGATCACTGAATTCGTCGAAGGCATGACCGCCGGCGGTGGCGTCCATGGCAACTTCAACGAGGCCGAGGAATGGCTCAAGTCCTTCTTGCCGGAAGATCAGGCGGACCGGATGATGGGAGAAATCCGTGGCCCTGTGAAGGGCAAGAACATGTGGGCCCGTTTCAGCTCGCTGAACGAGAACGTGATCGCCAACTACCTCCGCCTGGAAAATCCCCAGACCGTTGCGGCGATCCTGTCACAGGTGAAGGCAGACATTTCCGCGAAGGTTCTGCCGCTTCTGCCTGAAGACATGATGCAGGACGTGATCGAACGGATGATCCGGATGGAAGCCGTTCCGCAGGACATGCTGGAAGGCATCGAGACGGCCCTGGAGACCGAGTTCCTGGATTCCGCCGCGAATGTCAGCGGCGTCGACTCCCACGAGCGCATGGCAAACATCTTCAACAAGTTTCCCCCGGAAACCTTCGAGGGGATCTCGGGTAAGCTTGACGGGTCGATGCCCGATGAGCTGGCTCGCATCAAACAGAAGATGTTCACCTTCGATGACCTGGCTCGCATGGACACTCAGAACCTGGGTCGCGTCATTCGCTCCGGTACCGATGGTGCACGTGTTCCGACTGCGCTGAAAGGCGCGAAGTCGGATGTCCGGGATTACTTCCTGCAGTGCCTTCCGGAGCGGTCGCGCAACCTTCTCAAGGAAGAGATGGATTCCCTCGGTCCGGTTCGCATGCGAGACGTTCAAACCGCCCAGGCGGCCCTGGTCGACGTGGCCAAGGAACTGGCCGAGGACGGCGCCATCCAGCTCCCGATGAATGACGACGAGGACGAGATCATCGAATGAGTTCAGGCGGCATCAGGCATGTTGCGGGGTCGATGCCCTTCTCCGCCGGCGGCGAGATCGCGGTCAAGCCGCCGGTCAGCGGAGAGGCGGCCACCAATACCTCGCCGGCCGATCTTCGTGCACTCGCGCGTGCGGGCTGGACCGAGGGGACCGTGAGCGCCCTTTCGGAGAGGGGAACGGTCCAGGTCCAGACCCGTCTGGGGATGATGGCCCTCCAGGTGCGAAACCTAGGTCTCGAAGTCGGGGCCCGCATCATGCTGTCGTATGATGCCGAGACCGGTCGCGTGAATTTTCGTACACCGATGCCTGCAGCTTCCGCGGCCGGCGCCCAGGCCGCGAGCACAGTGCAGGGACAGGCGGCTGGCCAGCAGACGTCAAAGCCGGCTCTGTCTTCCTTCACGCCCACGTCCCTGAACCAGAGCCTCCTGACCACCGGGACGATGGAGAAGGTTGTCGGAGCGCCGCAGTCCACGGATGCCACGATGCGTACGCTGAGTGCGGTCTTTCCCCACAGCAACGCGAATTCCTTTGCTCTCGCGGCAGCCTTGTTCCCGATTGTGGTCCGCGGTGGCACCCTGTCGGGCATCGTGAACCGCAGGACCGGTGCCTACAACGCGGACACGCGGCTGATGGCGCTCGCGCGAAAGATCTCGGCCCGGCCGGTTACGCCGCCGGATGAGGATTTCGGCTACATGAGCTGGAACATGCCCTTTTTCCACGAAGGGGGGACCCGGGACATCGCGTTGACACAGGGCCGCGAAAAATCAATCGAGGCGCCGGACAACGAGATGGTCCGCACCGTTCTCCGGGGGCAGTTCGAGCAGCTCGGGAACGTCTGCGTGGATGTCCTGATGGATGCGGACCTGATCACGGTCGAATGCGCGTCCGAGAACCGTGCGTCCGATGCCCTTATGGCTGACCTCGAGCGCATGGTGAACGTCTTCGGTGCGACGTTCGATTTCAGGATGTCCCTGGTGTTCCGGTGGGGAGAAGACGCGTACGGCCTTGTCCGGCCGCCTGCGCCCTGAGATCATCGATAGATGCTGCTTCCTGAAAATCCTGAAATCGCCCCGATGTCGTAGGTCATCGCGGTAAATCCGCCGCCGCCGAAGCCGACACTCGGGTTCATGAGCTGCAGGATCGGGCTGTTGCCCGCGGCGCTTTGTGGCGGGTTCTCGATGTCCTTGATGAGCGCGTACTTCTCGGTCAGGCGGTCGATTTCCCCGGGCTCCTGAAGCTTCTCGATGTCGTAGGCGTCCTCGAACATCTCCTTCTGCTTGTCGACATCCAGTCGGACGACGTTGTCGGGGATATTCAGGACGGTCCGCATGAAATCGCCAAAGTCCTCGTCGGCCAGGATCTTGTACCAGCTGTCGATCTCGGGCGCCTTCTTTTCGAACTCGAGCACCACGCCGAGCGTCGAGTTCTGATCCGCCGAGTCATCGATGAATTCACGCTCGACATACTTGTCGACCTGTTCCTGGCGCCACTGGCTGGACAGGGTGTTGTAGTTTGTTTCTCCGCCGGCCTGGAAGTCCATCGTCTTGTACAGCTCGGTGATCTTCGGGTCGTTGAGCCTGCGAACGAGGGAGTTCTCGTCGTTGATGTCACTTTCGAAGATCTTCTTCATCATCCCCTTGGCGTAGATCTTGTCCTCCAGGCCGTGGGCCTTCATCATGAAGCTGAAGGTCTCGTAGTTCTCGACGAAGTCATCGATGGACTCGATGTCGGGTGCGTTTTTACGGAAATCCTCGATGGCGCGCTTGTGCACGACCTCGTTGCGAATGCCCTCGAGCTGCTTGTCCTTGGTGTCGTCGATGACTTTCATTGCCATCGGGGTCGACAGGCCGCCAATGTTGATCATGGCTCATATTCCTTTCTTCAATGAAGTATAGATTGTCGGCGACCGACCCGTTGTCAATCCGCCCAGGTAAGGGCGCGGCGCGCGACCAGGACGGCGGGATCCCCGGTGAGCCGTTCCATCTCGCTCGTTTCGACCCATTCAATGGCCGTGGACTCGTTGTTCCGGACAAGACCATCGGAAGGCATGGCTTCGAACAGGAAGCGGATGTCGTAGTGAATGTGAGCGGGCTCGTTCCGGCGGGCCGGGATCTCGTGTGCGTCGATGTCGAAGATGCTGTTCGAAACGAGCCTGATGTCCCCCATCCCCGTCTCTTCCCGGATTTCGCGGCGCGCGACCGCGATGACATCGGTGTTTCCGTCGCAATGACCGCCGGGTTGCAGCCAGCGCCCGAGTTTCCGGTGATGCAGAAGGAGAACCTGTTTTCGATCCGGGGAGACAACGAAACCGGATGCGGTGACATGGCCGCGCCGCATCGTGCGGGAAAAGCCGCCCACTCCCTCGGACGTCAGAAAGAGCGCCGTTCGAAGCGCGGCCGAAGCATCGCGTTTGTGCTGGGCCCGATATGGTCCGACGTGCGGAATCTGAACGTGAAGAGTGGGCGACAGGGTCATGTTCAGCGGTGATCCTCTTCGATCCTGCGCGCCTTGTCGACGGCTTTCAGGGCTCGGTAGAAGTTTCCGATGCTGATGTTGTTGGCCGCCTCGAAAATCTCCGCTTGAGCAGATCCTCCGAGAATGGCCGCCTGTTTCCCGAGGCGTTTGACGATGTCGGGCACGAGGGCTTCGCGTTGTCGGGCATCAATGAGTGCGGTCTGAACGTCGTAGCAGATCTTCCGGAGGGGCGTGGTCGCATCGGCCGGCTCCATCAGCTCGTTGCCACGCAGAACATCTGCCTGGTTCTCGATGGTGATGGACGCCCGTTTCCCGTGGTTCATCATCACGCACCCGTTTACGACGAGGCGCTCTCCCTGGTTCAGGGTCAGCTTCAAGGGCATGTACCGATCCTTATTTTGCCGAGAGTCCGTTGATGATGTTCTGGTTGACCTCGATGAGCGGCGCGATGGTGCCCTCCCCGTTGAGAACCGAGGTGCATTGCTTGTCGACCCACATCGAGAGAGAGATCAGGTCCGCACGAAGTTCCGGAGACAGTTTGTTCTCCTCCGCCATGAGATCCGCCTTGAGCGTGATCCATAGCCTCTGGTTGTCGTAGACGGCTTCCCGAATTTCGTTCGTGATCGCAAATCTGCGCTGCTCGGCAGCATCGAAGTCTTCCTGGACCTGCGTCAGTCTCGTGGTGACCTGGGAGATGATCCTGCGCTCGATATCCCGCGGTGTCTCCGTGTTCTTGATGGTCTTCTTGTATGCAGAAACACTCATTTTTTGGCATTCGCCCCTTCAGTAAGTTCCTGAAAACTATACAGGTGGCCGGTTAAAATGGGATGCAGACGGAAGGGAGGCTCCGAAGTTCCTGAGTTTCGGTCCGGAAAAGAAAAAGGCCCGCCGAAGCGGGCCCAGTTCGTCGCGTTCCGCTGATCGGATCAGCGGAAGAGGCTCATCAGCGACTGCGGCTGCTGGTTCGCCATGGACAGCGACTGGGTTGCCAGCTGCTGCTGGACCTGGAGGGACTGCGAGCGGGCCGCTTCCTCTTCCATGTCCGCGTCGACCATGGCGCCGATGCCGGTGTCGAGGGTGTCCGTCAGGGACTTCAGGAAGTCCTTCTGGGTGTCGACCGACTTCTCGGCCACGCCGAGCGAGGTCGCCGCGTCGATGGCGCTGTCCAGGGCACCCTCGGCGCTGGTCAGAGCGGCATCGAGCGAACCGGCGGTGTTCACGTTGATGTTCGACAGCGTCGACTGGATGGCCGACAGGTTCACCGAGTCGAAGGTGATCGACGTGGTGCCGAAGGAGCCGCCGGCGCGGCTGACACCGGTCACGACGGTCTGCGTCGAGGCGGGGCCGGACACGAGGTCGTTGCCGTTGAAGGTCGACTGGTCGATGGTCGTCTGCACACGGGCGGACAGCTCGTCCAGTTCCTTCTGGACTTCACCGCGGTCGACGGCGTCGGACTGGGCGAAGGCCACGCGCTCGGAGAACTGGCGCGTCAGGTCCTCGACGTTTTCGGCGCCGACGCGTGCGGTGGCGACCGAGTTCTTGGTCAGGGTCAGGCCCTCGTCGATGGACTTGAACATGCCGCTGTCGCCGCCCATGGTCTTCGAGATCGAGAAGTACGCTGCGTTGTCCTTGCCCGAACGCACCTTGAGGCCGGTGCTGATGCGGTCCTGGGTCTCCTGCATGGAGTTGTTCACGCCGCGCATGGTCGACAGGGCGTTCATCGCGGAAGTGTTGGTCAGAAGTGATGCCATTGGGATTTTCTCTCCGTTTCGTTCTTGGCTGCCGCCGTTCTGGCGCTTTGGCTTGTGCCTACGAGCTGCATATTTGGAAGCTCGGTTAACGTGGGGTTTAAGGATTCCGTCGATCCGGAAGAAATGTCGGGATGCCTACCAGGGTGTCGGCGGAGCCCGGGTCCGCCGACACGTGTTTTCAGAGCTTCTCGTCGAAACTCCGCCGTCCGGAGGTCGGATCCCCGAGCTTCCGCCCGGTTTTCTCATACATCCCGTCCAGGGAATGCCGGTTCCGAATGCGCTTTACCTCACGGGCAACCGCCGACGTGGCTGCCGTGATCCGTTCGATCAGGATTCCGTTGGCATCGACCAGCTCCCTGAGCTCGGGGAGTTTCGTCCGCATCTGCGGGAAGTCATCGATGTGGCTTTCCAGGATCGGTTCCACGACAGGTTCATAAATCTCCAGACGATTGTATATTTCGCTCTTGCGGTCGAACAAAGGTTCGAGCTTGTCGATCTCGCCCGCCTCCAGGGCCGCGTTTTCCTCTTCCAATAGCGCCGTCAGTTCGTCGACCGCGGTCTCGAACTTGGTCATTGCACTTTGGTCCCGCTCGTCTAGGTCAGCTGCCATGTTGTTCTCCTGGTGCAGTTGTTTCATCAGGCGTTGCCTGAAGCGCGATTCCTTGGCTCCCATCAGTCGGCCCCTGAAGTGTTGTCGTATGCGCGCATCATGCCCGAGATGCTCTGGGCGATCCCTGTGTCGCCGGACTCTGCCACGGCCTTCGCGTATTCCTGGCTGAGCACGGAGCGCCACATCTTCTCGCCGTGTCCTCCGCCGAAGGGCCCGGACTGCACGGTCTTGAACATCTGATCGAACGACTGGGAGAGGAACATGGCTTCGAACTCCCGGGCCTTTTCGGCCGGGCTCCCTGCCCCGGCTGTTCCGCGAATTGGGATCTGCGGTACTTCAGCGGGTTTGATACTGAAATCTGTCAACGTCTGTCCTTCCGGTGTGTTTCGAGTATGCTCAAATGATTTCCAGGTCCGCGTGCAGCGCGCCCGCGGCCTTGATGGCCTGGAGAATGGAAATGGTCTCTTCCGCACCGACGCCGATGGCGTTCAGGCCGTCGACGAGATCCTGCAGGCTGACGTCCCCGCCTTCCAGGACGACAAAATCAGCATCCGTCTCTTCCACCTCGATATTGGTCTCGGGGACCACGACCGTGGTGCCACCGATTGTGATCGGTTCGGGCTGTTCCACCTGCGGTGTTTCCTCGATGGTCACGGTCAGGCCACCCTGGCTCACGGCGACCCTGTCGATGCGCACATCTGCACCGATGACGATGGTCCCGGATTTTGCATCGATGACCACCTTCGCCTTGGAGTCCGGCGTAATCCGGAGGTTCTCAAGCTCGGCAATCATCAGCGGGATGTCTTCGCGGCCGGCCCGGGACACCTCCACGGTGGTCGGATCCAGCATACGGGCCTTGTCGTCGCCCATGTGGGCATTAATCGTGTCGGCCACTCGCCTGGCCGTGGTAAAATCAGGATTCTGCAGGGCAATGCGCACGGCATTCAGGGAGTTCAGGTCGAAGTCGATCTCCCGTTCCACCGTTGCGCCGTTCTCGATGCGGGCAACGGTGGGGACCCCCTCTACAACGCTGGCCGCATCCCCCTGTGCGGCGAAGCCGGCGACAGTGACCGGCCCCTGCCCCACGGCGTAGACGTTCCCGTCCGCACCAGACAGCGGGGTGACGATCAGGGTCCCGCCTCGCAGCGACGAGGCATCTCCCAGGGAGGACACGACCGTATCAATGGTGGATCCTCGCCTCGCGAATGGCGGCAGGGAAGCGGTCACCATGACGGCCGCGACGTTGTCCGTTTCGATGTCTTCCTGGGAGACGTTTCCGGCGCCGAGTTTCTGAAGCATGCCCTGGACGGACTGTTGCGTGAACGGGCTGCTGCCGGCGCTGTCACCGGTTCCGTTGAGGCCCACGACGAGGCCGTAGCCGACGAGCTGGTTCTCTCGAACCCCCTCGAACGACGCGATATCCTTAATGCGGACCTCTGCCTGGGTTGACATTGTCGTGATGAGAAGTGCTGCCATCGCGACAAGGGCGACGAGCACGGTTCTCACCGGCGTGGAGAAAGTTTGCAGGTGCATGGATGCCTCTTCTGTACTTGCATGTGACCGTACAGAGGATTAATTAATCCTCCGTGAACGTTGATGGATCGGGTCTGTTCTTGCTGTTCGCTCGGAGTTAAAGGATATTTCCCGTTGACTAACCTTATCTTTTCTTTTAGATGTGGCATCACTCGTTTTTATAACGCTTTGAAATAACCTTTTTCAGGAGAACACATGCAGGTTTACTACTTCGAGCCCAATGACGACATCTATGTTGCGACCAGCCGCGAGATGGCGGAAGTCGGCATCGAGGCCATTCGCGTCGAGGAAGACTTCTTCGACATGGACCTCGCCATGCTGGGCCAGGACGGTCACGAAACCAGGGCGGTCCTGATTTCGCACGACGACAAGAACAGCGAGAGGACATTCCGGTTCATCAAGTCGGTCCGTGCCGGCAAGAAGCGCAACGCCAACCCGCTCTTCATCGTCCGCGACTTCAAGTCCTCGAACAGCACCGCGGATATCCTGAATGCCGGCGCAGACGACGTCTTCTCCCGGCCGTTCAAGGGTGTCGAGGTCGCCGCCAGGATCAACAGCGTGAACCGTCGCACGCATGGCCACGTCAGCCCCAGCGTCACCGTGGGGGACATCGTCGCCTACCTCGACGGCCGTGACCCCGAGGTGCATGGCGAACGCATGGAACTCACCGGCCGGGAGCATTCGATCTTCAACTACCTGGCCCTGAACGCCGGCCGCGTGATCACCAAGGACGCGCTCTACGAGTCCGTCTACGGCATGAAAGACACCCCGCCCTACGACAAGGTGATCGACGTCTACATCTGCAAGCTGCGCAAGAAGATCCGCGAGCGGACCGGGAACACCTACATCGAGACCGTCTACGGCCGTGGCTACATGTTCCAGGCGCCCGATACCGGCGAGGAAGCGCCCAGCGTCTCCGACGTCGCCGCCAACATCGAACAGGGCCAGCAGGCCGCAAGTTTCGTCGGACGGTAACCGTCCAAAGGGGCGCCGCTCCTCCTCTCGATCAGGGCCCGCAGACTTGCGCTGCGGGCCCTTTCTTTTCAGAATGGTAGACCTCCAGAAAGGATCAGAAGTGGGCTTCAAGAGTATCGATCCAGCGGATCACGATTGGCACAAGGCGGTCTGGGCCCAGAAGACCGCCATGGTGACCGCCAGACCGGCAGAGGCAGGCGAGCCGGTCATCACGCGGATGACGGACGGGCACATCGAGACCCAGGGCCTTGCCCCCGATGGCGCGATGATCGTCACGAACCCGCGTGGCGAAGAGTACATCGTCGATGCCGAGACCTTCTCGAAACGCTACCAACAACGCGGGAGCGTTTTCACTCCCAGGGCATCTCCCGTCCGGGTCCTGAAGATCGATGAGCATGTCCGGTTTCAGGCGCCTTGGGGTGAGGAGATGCGCATTGCGCGCGGCGTTCTCGTGATGGCCGGTGAGAACGACATCTACGGCATCCAGGGGATCGAGTTCGCCGAGACATACGATCTGCTCGAGGTCCTGCCCAGCGCGTCTTTCGAAGATGCCAGGACGGCCGCGGAAGACCTTCTGGAAGACAAGGCCCGCAGACTTTCAGAACCGAAGCCGTTCGGCGGAGAGATTGTCCGGAAGGCCGCAGAGCTGGTGAAAGGTGTCGAGGTCGATCTCGAGCAGCCGCTTCAGGCAGAAGACGAATAGAGGCTCGGATCCGGTGCTTCAGGGGCCGTCGCCCCGAAGTTGCTCCTCAGGATGGCAAGCCTTTCGACCACGTCAGGATTTGTCATGACGTAGGCAAAGGCCTCATCCCCTTGCGGTCCCGGACGACGTTCGACCACGGTTCCTTCAGGAAACTGACCCAGGCACAGATCGAGACCCTCGTTGAAATAGTAACTCGCGGCCGACCCGTCCGGGAGCAAGGCCAGGGCGCGGACCATCGGGAGACCGATCTCGTCGTGGACAAGACATGCCGTGACCGCACATTGTCCGGTGCACGGCATGTCGGGAGTCCAGGTGTCCGGGTCCATAGCCGTATCCCGGCTCCAGGAGCGTCGGATGCGTTTCTCGATCCCGGTCAATCGGTCAGCCTCAGCCCATGAAATTCAGGAAGGAGAGCTGGGAGATCTTCGCCGTGACGCTGTAGGTCGCCTCCAGTTGGGTCTCGAGCGCAGACATGCGGGAAGCGGCCTCGTAATGGTCCACACCTTCGAGAGCGACAATCCGGTTGTTGTAGATCCCCTTCTTGTCCTCTTGCTGGGTGATGATCTCGTCGAGGGACTCCCGCTTCTTGCCGATATCGGCCTGCTCGACGCCGAGTTTCTTGATGCCGCTGGCCATCGAGTTGATGGCCTCGTTCATCCAGGCATCGTAACCGGCAGCATTGTCGATCTCTGCCGGGTCCAGCCCTGCGATCATCGACACCCCTTTCAGGATCTCGGTGAAGGCCGGATCGTTGGCCTGCTTTCCGTATTCGATTTTCTGATCATCGGCGACGATGGCATTGATGCGCTTGTTCGGGTTTCCGCCGGCATCCTCAAGGGGCATGCCCTTGAAGAAGGTTCCCTCAAAGTTGCGGTCTGGGTTCACCGTGTTCGAGCTGTCGAAGATCGCATCGAGTTCGGCAATCTTGGTCGCAGCATCTGCTGGGGAGGCAATGTTGGTCCCCACGATCCCCTCGACGACCCCTTGCGGCGAGTAGCCGGTCTCGTTGTTGGTTTCCGAGTAGGACTGCACCGGCGTGCTGTTCGCATCGATCCCCGCGAAAAGATATTCGCCGTTGTAGTTGACGTTCAGGTGCGATGTCAGGGCGTCCAACGTGGCTTTCGCCTCAGCCTGCAGGGCGTCCACCGTTGGCGCCGGGCTCGATGCGTTGGTCACCGCCAGGTCCATCATGGACTGGGCCTCGTTCCTGAAGTTGTCCATGGTCCCGGAAAGCAGCGATAGCTTGCTCTCCAGAACCTTGTTGCCGGTGATGTAGCCTTCCGTCTTGTCCATCGCGTTTCGGAACGCGATGGCCTGCGAGGACTGCATACCAAGGTCCTTGGCGATGTCTGCCTTGTACCCGGTGGACAGTTCCTGGCCGACCTGCTCGAGTTCGGCCCGGCTGCGTTCGACGAAACGGCGGGCGGTCAAGTTTGAGTGCAGCGTGGACAGGTTTGGGATCATGTTCGTCATGGCGATTATCCTTCAGACAATGTTGATGAGCCTGTCCATCATATCGGACACGCTCGTCATGATTTTCGAGTTCGCGGCATAGCTCTGCTCGATCAGGATGAGCTTCTGGAGTTCGTCATCGACGTTCACGCCCTGCTTGCTCAGCCTCGATGTCTCGATGGACTCGGCCGCCGTTCGCGCGACCGAGTAGGACTTCTCCGCGCCGGTCCGCTCGGTCTGCTGCGCGGCAACCAGATTGTTCGCGTAGGACTTGATGCTGATGTCCGTCGGAAGCTCGGTCGCGGACGAGAAGCTGCGCGGATCGTTCAGGCCATCGATGAAGCCTTCGATGGTCGAGGAGTCACCGGACGGCCCCGGAGAGGTTGCCCCGACGCCATCGCGCAGGCGGTAGAGGGATCCGCCCTGGTCTGGGTCGACGGCGGCATTCACGCTGATGCGGGACGCCAGGCCGTCGATGTTCGCGGAGTTGTACGCCGCGGCGGATCCATCGTCGGTGAACAGCCCCGCGTCGCCGGCGGCTCGGCTGGGATCGTTGTCCTCGAAGCTCTGGATGATGCCGGCCGCCATCTCGTCCAGCTGCCGCTGGAATTTCGGCATGACGTCCTGCTTCAGGGTCATGAGGCCACCAAGCCGACCGTTCTCGAAGCCGCGGATGCCCGGAGCACCCGGTGTGATTTCCTGGTTTCCGGCCATCAGCACACCGTTGCCCTGGTTGAACGTGACCCGGCTGACCTCGTCCTTCTCGACGAGGGGCGCGCCGCCTGCGGTATAGATGCTGACACGCCCGTCCGGCCCGCGCTGGGCTCGGATATCCAGCGTCTCCGCGGTGCTGTCGATCAGGCGATCCATCTCGTCCAGCGTTTCGGTCCAGTCCAGCGTCTCGGGCTCCTGGCGCAGGATCCGCTGGTTCATCTCGGTCATCTTGTGCAGCGTCTCGTTGAGGTCACTGACCTCGTACTTGATCTCCTGGTCGATGCCGTTGCGCACCTGGCCCAGGGTCTCGGAGGCCGAACGGATGCTGTAGGCCATGTCCTTGGCCGAATTCAGGGTCGCGCCGAGAACGCTGGTGTCGCCGGGGTTGTTGGCCAGCGTGACCAGGTCTTCCTCGAAATCGCCGAGCCGGCTCGCCGGGCTCTGCTCGTCATTGGGCTGGCCGAGGAAGGCCGTGTACTCGTCGATCCCTTCGTAGATTGTCTTCTCCCGCTCCATCTTGGCGGATTCCAAACGGTACATGCGGTTGATGGACTCGTTCACTTCGCGGGAGATCTCGCTGACGTGCACGCCACCGCCATAAGGGGAGCGCGTCGAGAACTGGATGTCCTTCCGAACGTATCCTTCGGTGTTCGCATTCGAGATGTTGCGGGCGGTGGTTTCCGACCATTTCTGGTTGGCACGAAGTCCGCTCGATCCTGAAAATAGTGCTGCAGTAAGGCTCATTTATGAAATCTCCCGGTTGCCGGAGGCGCCTCAGCGCCTCCGGGGAGCGGTCATTACCGCTTGATGTTGGTGGTTTCCTGCAGCATCTCGTCGGCCGTCGTGATGATCTTGGCGTTCGACGAGTAGGCGCGCTGCGTCTGGATGAGGTCAGTCAGCTCCTCGGCGATGTCCACGTTCGACCGCTCGAGCGAATTCGACACGATGGAGCCCGAGGTTCCGGAGTTGGCCGTCGTCAGCGACATGTCCCCGGAGGTCTGCGAGATCTCGAAGGCATTGCCATCCACCGGCGTCAGGCCGTTCTCGTTGGGCACGTCGGCCAGTGGGATCTGGAACAGGTCCTTCCGGGTCCCGTTGTCGAAGATCCCGGTCACTCGGCCGGCTTCGGAAATCTCGGTCCGCACGAGCGAGCCGGCGGTCGAGCCGTCAGCGGTGGTCTGTGGCGGCGTGTAGTCACCCGCGAACTGGGTCATGCCGTCGGTCGTTCCCGGCTCGCCGACATCCACGGTCACCACCGAGTTCGTGGCACCGTTGTTGATGGAGATCGATGCCTGGCCTGTGGTCGTGTCGAAGTTGAAGGTCTCCGAGGCCATCGACATGTCGGTCACGTTGGAATAGCTCGCGACGCCGCCTGAGTTCGGTCCGCTGTCATCGAAGGTGACGTCGACAGACCCGTACGGGTTCCCGTTTTCATCATCCATCTGGAGCGTCCAGGTGTTGTCGGTGGTCGTCGGCTGCCAGGAGAAGGTCATCTTCCCCTTTTCACCGAGGGGCGAATAGATATCGGTGGAGTGCAGGAACGGTGATCCGGGGGATGCGACGCCGGTAGCTTGCGCCGGCATGTTGCCGGAGATCTCCACGCTCGTGGTCGCGGCGGCCTGCATTTCGACGTCCATGACGTTCACCGGTGCCATGTCGGCGAAGGAATTCCGATCCACAAGGCCGATCTCGCCGTTGTCGCCATACTCGTATCCTTGCAGATAGTATCCGGCGGCGTTCACCAGGTTGCCATTCTCGTCGGGAGTGAAGGAGCCGGCCCGGGTCAGCTTGAAGTTGGCTTCGTTGGTCTCGTTCGGGTTGGGCGCCACGACGAACATGCCTTCGCCGGCGATGTACAGGTCGGTGCCGCTGGAGGTCGACCGGAAGCCGCCCTGCGAGGCGATGTCGTTGCCCTCGGCGGCGCGCACGCCGGACGGTGCCCCTGCAGAAGCGGTTGTCGTCACCATCTCGGCGAAGCCGCGCTTGTAGCCGACCGTGTTGGCATTCGAGATGTTGCTGGAAATGGCGCCGACCTTCGTGCCATTGGCCGAAAGGCCGCTGATACCGACCTGCATTGCCGTGTTGATTGTCATGTGCTCACATACTCCTTGCGAATTCACGTGTTCCCGTCAAACCTACATGACGGTATTTATTCTTTAGTTAAGCCGTGAGCTTTGCGAAGTAGTCGCGAGCACCTGTTCTTGCAAATCTATCGGGTGACAATGAAGGTAATCCGACGGTTTCGGGCGTCATCGGGACGGTCTGGAAGCAGCAAATCGGTGGCGGCCTTCCCCTCGACGCTTTCGATCTGATCTGGCTCCAGCCCTGCTTCGATGAGGGCACGCCGGGCCGCGTTGGCACGATCCGCCGAGAGCTCCCAGTTTCCGTAGTCGTTTCCGCCGAACCGGGTGCTGTCGGTGTGCCCGGTGATGGCGATACGATTGGGAATGTTCTTCACGACGTCACCGAATAGATCGATCATCGAAACCGCCTCGGGCGTCAGATCGGTCGAGCCCTGTGGGAACATGGAGTACTGTTCCTGGTCCACGAACTGGATCCTGAGCCCTTCGGTCACCTCGTCCACGATGATCTGTTCGGCATACTCCCTGAAAATCGGAGCGTTGTTTTTCAGGATCTCGAGCTGGTCCGCGAGGGCGCGAAAATCAGAGTCCGCGTCGACCGCGGTGCCCTGCTCCGTCACGTTCTCTGCCTCCTGGGATTGCTCGGCACGGGCCAGGAGATCGTCGTATTCTTCCCTGGTTAGCTCGACCATGTCCCAGTGGGCAAAGCTGTCGTCGTCTTCCGGCACGTCGACCGGCGGATCCTGATTTTCCTCGTCTTCGCGGGCCGTGATATCTTCGCCGCCGGCCTTCCCGCCGTCGGCAATGGAAATGATCCCGGTGTCGACTTCGACCGCCTGGGAAGCGTCTTCGTCCTGGTACGGGTTGAAGTATTCGGAGATCCGGTTCCGATCTTCCTGTTCCGTGGTGTTGACCAGCCACATCAGCAGGAAGAAAGCCATCATGGCCGTAACGAAGTCCGCGTAGGCAACCTTCCAGCTGCCATGCTGGGATCGCTCATGCGATCCACGCCGCCGCGGCTTGCGAATGATGGTCGGCTGTTTGGGGTCACGCAGTGCCATCGGTCAGACGTTGATCCCGGTCTTCTTGGCAGCCTCGTAGGTCGCTTTTTCCACTTCCTCGAACGCCGGGCGCACATCGGCAGAGATAGTCTTGCGTCCGTATTCCGCGCAGATCTGAGGCGGGTAGTCATTGAGGAAGGCGATGATCGAGGTCTTGATCGCGATGTAGTAGGCCAGTTCCTGTTCCCCGCGGGCTCGAATGGCGTTGGCCAGGGGGCCGACCACGCCGTAGCTCAAGAGCACGCCCAGGAAGGTTCCCACAAGCGCGCCCCCGATGAGCATGCCCAGAACCTCGGGTGGCTGATTGATCGATCCCATGGCCTTGATGACGCCCAGGACCGCGGCGACGATACCAAGCGCCGGCAGGCTGTCGGCCACCGTATACAGGGCATTCGGCACACGGTTGAGTTCCCGTTCGATGGAATCGAGCTCCGTGTCCAGAAGAGCTTCCATTTCGTGGCTCTTGGAGGACCCCAGGAGGAACAGGCGGAAGTAGTCGGCGATGAAGCGCACGTTCCTGGGGTTCTGGCTGACAAGAGGAAACTTCTTGAAAAACGAGCTCCTGTTCGGGCTGTCGAGGTCCTTTTCGATTTTTCGGAGGTCATCCTTGCTGACCTTGAACAGCATGTAGAGCAGCGAGAACATCTCGAGGTACTCGGCCTTGTTGTACGGCTTGCCGCGCAGCACACTGCGGCAGGCCTTGAAGGTATCCCTCAGGACGGACTTCGGGTTGGCAATCACGAAGGCACCGAGCGCGGCGCCGATGATGATGACAAGCTCCCAGGGCTGCCAGAGAACCCAGAGATTGCCACCCATGGCGGCGAAGCCGCCAAGGACGCTGCCGAAAACCAGAATGAAACCCAGAAGTGCGAACATGGAAGGTTGCCTCGTTGTCTAAGGAGGCACCTGCTCTCGTTCAATTAAAGGCTGATTAGCGCATGCAGGCGCCAATCCGCCTTCTCGCCTCTTACTCGCCCGGCTCCATCGAGGCGTTGATAGCCTCGATGGCCTGCGTGGCGCGGTCGATCCTTGCATCGGCGTTGTCCCGTTTCAGGGGGCTCAGAGGCGCTGATGCGTAGATCATTCCGGACGCAATGTCGCGGAAGGCATCGCTTTCGAAGAGATCGGGATACGCCTCGAGAACAGACTGGGCGGTCGATGGTTGGTCCGCTCGGTGCGATGCGAGAAGAAGACGCACCGCGTCCGCCCGTGTCATCTCGTCGGGATGTGTGCTCCGGAGCTCTTCAAGCATGGCCACGGCTTCTCTCCACTGTGTCTTGAACGCGTAGGCATCCGCCTTCATTCGCAGAAGACGTGGCGTCCGCGTTTCCGGCTGAACGGCCAGAACCTCGTCTTCGTCTCCCAGGTTGGCATGTGCTTCGGCCTTGAGTTCGAGAGCCCTGTCCCGGATATCGGGAACCTCAGAGGCCACCGGTTCTTCCAGAATACCGAGAGCCCGCTCAAACTGGCTGCCCGCGACGAGGGCTTCCGCCTGGTTCAGGTAGGCACGGCTCACCGTCAGCTTGTCGACCGGGATGATATCGAGATCCCGGGCCACGTCGAGATGATCGGCGATATCCCGATACTCGTTCGCGGCCGCACTGGTGGCGCCTTTTCCCCTCAGGGTTTCGGCGTACATGCCGTGAGCGACATCGAAGCCCGGAAAGTAGCGATAGGGCCCGACAAGCTGACGGTGCGCAGCGGCGAATTCGGACAGGGAAATCTCGCCGGACTGCCCCTTCTCGTAAAGGTCCATCAACAGGTCCCGTGCGGGGGACCGATACGCGTTGCTCTCCTCGGAGTGCGGGAAGCCGCGGAACATCTTCGAGATCGCGAGAAGGGCCTGGACGGGACGGTCGAGATCTTTCGAAACTTCGAAGAACCGCTCAAGGGCCTGGATTTCCAACTTGTCGCCCTGCCACAGGGGGATGCTTTCTCTCAGGAACCTCTCGGCATCCTCCAGAGGCATTGCACCTGTTTCCAGTCCGATATCGACGATGGCAAGCCGCGCGCGCTGGGCATAGGCATCTTCCCCCAGCGACGCCTGGCGGAAGGCGTCGAACGCATCGAGTGTCCGTCCGATCCGCTTCGCCGCGCGCCCGATCAGGAAATGGTAAGCTGGCGTGTCCTTCATGTCCGGATGTTCGTCGAAATGCTCCGCGACCGTACGGGCGAGCGACCAGTTCCCGGTCTCGATAGCCCCCTCCAGGATGCGCTTCAGATAGGCTTCCTTGTGTACGTCGGGCTGCTGTTGAAGATGCCGGAATGCCCCCTCCAGGAATGGCTCGGCGGCTGCGTAGTCATCCCGGGACAGGTGTCGGACGGCATTCCAATAGTCGAACCCCGGCCAGTCCGCGTATGCCTCATCGTCGAGGATCCTGAACTCGCTCGACAGACTGCCCGATGCCGCCGTCAGGGCGTCCGAGACGGCGTCGAGTTGAAGGGCATCCGTCTCGGGCAGTGCGGCGCGCGGGATTTCTTCCATTGCCGAAAGGCCCTCCGGCACCATCAGGTGCGAGAGCAGGAAGGTCCCGAGATCCAGTCGAACGCGCATCCGTTCGATGACATTGTCGGATTGCCGCGCAAGTTCGGACATCAGCCGGCTCCGGTCGTCGGAAAAATCGGCGCGCGCATGTTGATCCAGGTCGAGCCGCTCCGGCATGACCGGGGGAGCAGGCTCAGGCTCAGCGGGCACCTCGGTCTGCGCCGGAGAGACCGCATCCAGGGAGTAGTCGGAAACCTTGAGGTCCGCGCCCCCTGCCCGGCTGCCGTTTTCCGTGTCATCGGCAGACGCGGTATCCGGGGCATTGTTCCCTGATCCGTCGGTCGCAGTTCTTGTCGAGGACTGGCTCTCGTGGTCGCGCTGAATAGATGCAGGCGAATTTGGCTGCTTTGATGGATTGGAAAGGCTTTCCGCTTTCCTTTCGCGGATATCCTGTTCTGATAGGACGTCCGGCTTGGGGATCGGCTTGGGGGTCAGAGCGGTGAACAACCCATCCGGACGTGGAACAGGCCGAAGACTCGTAAGCGGGGGTTCCGCGAGCGCGGATGAGCTCATCAGCGCGATGAGCGCCGCAGTGTAGAAAGGCTTTGCTGTGGACATGTCTGCAAGATTATCTGGTTCGGGAACAATATGGATTAATTGCATGGCGTTGTAAACTAAACTTCCATGTAAATATAAGAATGCTTAACCGGGCGCCTGTAGGGTTTCCGTTCAAGGAGAGTTTCATGGATAACAGCTCGTACGTTTCACTGTCATCATCGATGGCACTGCGCCGCAAGCTTGCGGTCGCCGCGAACAACATGGCCAACGCCAACAGCGCAGGTTTCAAGAGCGAACATGCGCGGTTCGAGGAGTACCTTCACGGCCAGGGCACCGGCCGGGACAAGGTCTCCTTCGTCATCGACAAGGCAAGCTACATGGATACCCGTCAAGGCGGCCTCACCCAGACCAGCAATCCGTTGGACATCGCGCTCCAGGGGGAAGGCTGGCTTGGCTACGAGGGAGAAGGCGGCCAGACCGTCTTCGGTCGTGACGGCCGCATGTCGATCAATGCCCAGGGGGATCTGGTGACCGTGGACGGAAGCCCCGTCCTGAGTGCTGGCGGTGCGCCCATCGGCATTCCAATGGATGCAGGGACCATATCGATCTCGTCTGACGGGGTGATCTCGGACCAGGGCGGCAACCAGATCGCGACCATCGGTGTCTTCAGCGTCGATGATATCCAGGGCTACGACCGCCTCGGAAACGGCAAGTTCGCGGCGCCGGAAGAACTCGGCCAGCCTCCGCTCGTGGCCGAGCCGAATACCCGCGTTGCACAGGGCTTCGTCGAGCAATCGAACGTGGAGCCGATCACCGAAATGACGAAGCTCATGGAAGTCCAGCGCGCCTACCAGCGGTCCTCGAAACTCGCCGAGAACGTCGATGATCTTCGCAAGAGGACGATCCAGACCCTCGGACGCAAGCAATAATCCCAAACATGAAGAAGGTATCATAAGACAATGAAAGCACTCAGTATTGCCGCGACGGGCATGCAGGCTCAGAAGACAAATGTCGAGGTGACGTCGAACAACATCGCAAACATGAACACCACGGGCTTCAAGGGGCGTCGGGCGGAATTCCAGGATCTTCTCTACCAGAAGCATGATCGCTCGGGCGCACTCACTGCCGAGGGCGGGTCCATCCGCCCGGTGGGTGTCGACGTTGGCCTCGGTGTGCGGGCAGCGGGCGTCACCCGCATCAGCACGCAGGGCAGCCTGGCGAAGACTGACAACGATCTCGACATGGCCATCGATGGTCGCGGGCTCTTCCAGGTCAACATGCCGGACGGCAGCACGGCCTATACCCGCGCCGGCGCCTTCCAGCTCTCTCCCGAGGGGATGATCGTGACCAACGAAGGTCACGAGGTCGCGCCCGGCATCGTGGTTCCCGAGGAAACCGTCGATGTCTCGATCAACCAGGAGGGCGTCGTGAGTGCCTTCGTGGACGGCGAACTCGAGCCGCAGGAGCTCGGGCAGATCACCCTGACCAACTTCACCAACGAAGCCGGTCTCGAAGCGCTGGGCGGGAACCTGCTGCAGGAAACACCGGCATCAGGGGCCCCCATCGCCGGCGTCCCCGGGGATCCGGGCTTCGGTGGTATCCGCCAAGGCTACGTCGAGGAGTCCAACGTCTCCACCATCCAGGAGATCACCTCCCTGATCAGCGCCCAGCGCGCCTACGAGATGAACTCGAAGGTTGTAGAGACCGCCGACCAGATGATGTCCACGTCGTCCAACATCCGCTGATGATGACCGGTTTTCTCAGAACAATCGCAGCTGCCGCCTGTGTCGCATTCACCGCGATGCCGGCGGCAGCACTGACCATCACGGATCTCGTCGAGGAACGTGCGATGGAGGAGGTCGGTGCGGAGATCCCGGCGGATGCTGAATTCAAGGTGAAGCTCTCCGGCCAGGAGGATGCCGAGGCTGTCGTCATCAACGACTGGTGGATGGATCCGGCCTCCGGAAAGTTCCTGGCAAACGTCGTTCTCGAGGAAGGCAGCATCACGCGCGTCAGCGGCGTTGCCATCGTTGCCGTCGAGGTTCCCGTGCCCGCTCGTCGCCTGTCGGCTGGTGCGATCATTGCAGAGAACGATCTCGAGACGCGGTCTCTTCCAGCCGGCCGGGTCGGGTCCTATGCAGTTCTCGAAGCGGATGACCTGGTCGGCATGCAGGTTCAACGGGTGCTCATGCGTGGCCGTGCGGTCCAGGAGCAATCCATCTCACCCCCGATTATCATCCAGCGCGGTGAGATCGTGACGATCAGCTACCAGAATGAAGGGCTCGACCTGTCCGCGAAGGGGAAAGCCCTGGCGGCCGGCTTCAAGGGGCAGGACGTCCGGGTCGTTAACCTTGTCAGCAACAAGACCCTGGTAGGCGTCGCCTCGAAAGAAGGAATTGTCGAGGTCATTCGTTGAAACATCTCAGGATCGCAACAGCCGTTTCCCTGGCTGCACTTACCCTTTCCGCCTGCGAACTTCAGAACGTCGGTCAGGAGCCGGAACTGTCCGAAATCAGGATCGACGGGGCCACGCACCCGGAGGCGAACAGCATCAGCGTTCCGATGCCGGATCAGGAGCCTGAACGGACCCTGGAGCGCGCGGAGGGCACCTCTCTCTGGGCCGCGGGGTCCGGTTCGTTCTTCAATGATCAGCGCGCTGACAAGGTCGGGGATATCCTGACAGTGAATATCGAAATCCAGGATGAGGCGTCGCTGTCGAACGAGACGGAGGTGGAGCGCTCGTCCGATACGGAAGTCGGCTTCCCCGGGTTCTTCGGCTACGGCAGCAGGATCACGGAAGTTCTCCCCGGCGTCGGGGCGGAAGAGCTTCCCGCTGACGGCCCGGTCGTCGATCTGGGCTCCACGAACAGCAGCGAAGGGTCCGGGTCCGTGGATCGCAACGAAGAGATCTCGCTCAAGGTGGCCGCGATGGTGATCGACAAGCTTCCCAACGGGAACCTCGTGATCGCCGGTCGGCAGGAAGTGCGCGTGAACTACGAACTGCGGGAACTGCGCGTGGCCGGCCTGGTGCGGCGGGAAGACATCTCGGCCGAGAACACCATCGCCTATGACAAGATCGCGGAGGCCCGCATCGCCTATGGTGGGAAGGGATCGATCTCCCGGGCGCAGAAGCCGAGGTACGGCCAGGAAGCTCTGGATATCGTCCTTCCGTACTGAGATATGCACTGGGTTCAACCCGGCCTCTTCGTGGTAAGGGTTGAACCCGTCGTTAACTTTCCAACTTAACTGCCTGGCATAAGTTTGGGAAAAGAATAATGAAAAAGACGCTGGGCATCCTCCTGGGAACAGTCATGGTATTCTCGTCTGCGGGGTTCGCGGCCGGGACGTTTCTCATCGGAAACGGAACGCCGGCACATGCGTCCACGGGGCAGGAAACGGCTTCCGGGGACGGACATGGAGAGCCGGCCCCCAAGAAAACCGAAAACCTCGTGGTCGAAGTCGGACGGGTCATGGTGCCGATCTACAAGGCACGGTCCATCACCTACGTGGTTGCCCAGGTCGGGCTGTCGATGCCGGAGTCCGAAGAGGCCGACTTCTTCCGGAGCGAACAGGGTGCCACCCAGGTTCGAAACGACATCATCTCATCGATGATGCACCTGGCGGAGAGCCCGATCCTGAACGGGCCGGATATCGACTCCGACAAGCTGTCGGGGCACGTGCTGGCCGCGCTGGAGGAGGACTATCAGGATGTCGAGGATGTCCTGTTCATCAGTCTGACGAAGCGCGACGTCGCTCGCGGCTGAGGTGTCGCGGGCGGACATTCAGGCGGGTCGCCAGTGGAGAGACTACCGATCCCCTAGAGGAAAGGTGTCTCTCGTGCTATATTCGCTATATGAAAAAGCTGCTCGAAGACCAGATCCAGGCGCGCGAGACAGATGGTGTGCCGATCACCCAGAAGCTCAAGGTGGCGGGCGATCCGGAGCCTTTGCCCGCTGTGAAGCCACGCAAGTGGTCCAGATCTTTGTCTTCCTGTCGCCGTATTGCGCCGGAGCCCAAGCAAAATTCGATAGGCGACTGATTGGGTGGCCGCTCAAACTGAGCTGCCAATATGATGTTGTATGATCGGCCCAATCCGAGCGACAACCTCTTCCTCCGTCATATCGACCACCGGTGGCAGTCTGAGGATGTAACGGCAAAGCGCGAGACCAAAAAGCTGGCTGACTATCAGGCCTGCTCGTGTGTCAGCATCATCCAACGAGGTGATGCCCGCAATCGTCGGTGCGACCTGCTTCTCGAATATCGCACGGATCTTGTCGGAGGCGTCCTGGTTGGAGACGGCCGAGCGAAGCAGGATCGGTAGGCCGAGTGTGCTCCGCTCACCTTCCCACAGCATTAGGAAATGCCTGACGAGCCTCTCTCCAGCCTTGTCCTGCGGGATATCTTCTGGGTTCGGCAGCTTGAGATCGATCAGCACCGCCGCCGAGAACAGACCTTCCTTGGATCCGAAGTATCGCATGATCATGGCCGGATCGATTGGAACCTCCTTGGCGATTTGTCTCACCGAAGCGCCATCGTAGCCGCGTTCGTAAAACAGTCTTTGCGCGGCCTCGAGGATGGCCTGGCGGGTCTTGTCAGACTTGGGAATTTTGGCGGGTGCCTTGGTCATAGACGAAATATGCCAACAACCGTTGACTTTTACAAGCGCGTCGTTCATTTGTCAGCGCGGAAGTCAACGAGCGTTGGCAAAATAAAGGTGGCCCGGGGATCGCCCCGGATCGGAGAAAGACATGACACCCGGATTTTTGAGCCGTCAGGACCTCGGTATCGGCACCATCATCGCGTTCGCGATGGCTGGCGTATTTGTCTGGGCAGGCGGCCAAGCCCTGCTCGCGACCTTTGTGCCCGGTCTTCTCGTGACGTGGTCGATCTTTTTCTGGATGCACCGTCGACAAGTCCAGTTGCCGGACGGGGAAGCGCTTTACCCACTCTATTTCGGTGTGCTCGCCTGGCAGTTCCTGCACTTCAGCGAGGAGTTCATGACTGGCTTCCGCGAGAGGTTCCCGGTATTCTTCGGCTCAGAGCCGTTCTCCACAGGGCTGTTCGTCGGGATTAACATGCTTTCCTACTTCGGCTTTACGATTGCATTCATCGCCGTCTTTGCGGCGGGACGTCGGTTCCTTCTAATCCCGATGCTCTTTTTCATCGTATACGGCGCCATCGGCAACGCGATCTCCCACACCTACTGGGTGATACTGGAAGGCGGTTACTTCCCTGGCTTCTTCACAGCGCAGCTCTACTGGGTGATCGGGACCCTGCTCCTTGCGCGTCTGGTCAGCTCCTGGCGTGTGGCGGCGGTCGCAACCTCTGCCTTTGCGATTTTTCTCGTGAGCGTGCTGAGCCTGACGATGCAGACAGCGTGATAGCATCCCGTCGCCAAGTCCTGACCAAAAAGGAAGAACGACATGTTTGAAACAGAGAGCAATAGTAACCGGGTCCGGTCCCTCTTGCGTTGGATATTGAAATGGATCGGCACTGAGGTCCGGATCGCGCGCGACAAGCGCCGGCTCGAGGCGCTCCCGGATGATCGACTTACCGACATTGGCATCGACAGGACTGACATTGCAGCTACCCTGCGCCACGGGCGCGGAATGGACATTGCCAAAGTCAGGCGCGCACGCCTTCGGATGCCCGTATTCAGGGGAGCACCCGCACCTTCGGTCTATCCCTGAGGAAACGGCTTCTCCGGCTTTCCTCGCGATTGTCGGAACGCCTCTTTGGAAAGGAGAAACCCTGATGCTCAAATTTCTTCTCGCCGCCTTCGCCGGCCTCGGCATTGTTGCAGAAAGGCGGCTTGAGGCGTGACTTCCCCTTTCCCCTTTAGTTTCAGGCCACGCGGACGATCTCGGCGGTGCCGAGGGCATTAAAGCGATTGATAAGGGCGACCCGGATGTGGATTTCGGCGGTTTGCCGATCAGGATCCCGTGCGGCGATGCGCTCGCCGAAGGCCTTCAGGCATCGCATCCTGGCCTCCACGCGGCTGCGGGCGTGGTATCCCGTCCACCGTTTCCAGAACGCCCGACCGTAGTGACGTGTGGCGCGCAGGGTTTCGTTGCGGGCCCGGGCGGCTGGGCAATCATCCTTCCACGGTCGGCCATTCTTGCGGATCGGGATGATCGCCGTGCNGCACGGCGATAGGGGATCTGCACCTTCAGGGTCTTCTGCCTCCGGCTCAAGGTCGAATAGTCCGGAACGGGCCAGTCCAGCCCCGCGAGACGCAGCAGACTGGCGACCAGCCCGGCGGTCTGCCTGAGCGGCAGCTTGAACAGCACCTTGATCGACAGGCAGAACTGGATCGCCGCATTCGAGAACACCGGCGGGCGCCCAGGGCGGCCCTCATGCGGCGCGTGCCAGACCATCTCCTTGTCCAGCCAGATCAGCAAAGACCCGCGCTTGCGGAGCGCAGCGTTGTAGGCGGACCAGTTCGTCGTGCGGTAGCGGGCGGGCTTGGGCTTGCTCATGCTGCTCGTCTAATCGCATGGATTCCCGATGTGAATCCTTCACCCGCTGAGTTCTGCAACAACGCCGCCGGCCTCGTGGCCTTCACACTCGCCAATTTCGTAAGCAACCTGCTTTTCTTCCAGTTGGGCGCGCCGATCCTATTCGACCCTGATCTCCAATCTGCCAAGATCATCGACGTTCTCTTCGAGATGGAGCCACGCCCGCTGATGTTCGAGAACGGACCGCTTTACATGGTCTACGGGCTCGGTGTCGGCGCTGTCCACGGTCTTGTTTTCATGATGATCGAACCGGCGCTCGGCACCACGAGGCTCCAGCGCGGGTTGCGGTTTTCCGTGCTCCTCTGGGCGCTTATGGTTCTCTATTTCGAGTTTCACACGCCCTTCAACATGTTCCGCGAGCCGCTGATGCTGGTAGGTCTCGAGCTCTTCTTCTGGATCTTCGTGGTTCTGGCGGAAGGCCTCGCTCTCTCGTTCATCTATGGAAGGAGCCGCCATGACAGTGCAACCGCTTTGGAATGAGGGGACAGTCATCTCTGCCCATGCATTGGCTGCCTTGGCTGCGATGGGTGTCGGTGCGCTGCAGTTCGCAATGCCCAAGGGCACGAAGGTGCATCTGATTCTTGGCTATGGCTGGGTTTCGATAATGGCCCTCGTCGCCGGCTCGAGTTTCTGGATTCACGAGTTCAGGTTGATCGGGCCATTCTCGCCGATCCATGTCTTGTCTGCGATCACGCTGATCGCCCTTTGGTACGCTATCCGTGCCGCACGTGCCGGCAGGATCGCTGCTCACCGCTCCGCGACGCTCTACCTCTACGTCATGGCGCTACTGCTCACCGGCGCTTTCACCCTGATCCCGGGGAGAACCATGCACGCAGTTTTGTTTGGCGCATGAGGTCCAGATCAGCCCAAAGGAGAATAGGGCTTCCGAAGAGAACACTGCGGCGGTGTCGAGTGCGGCGCCCGGAACACCTGCCATCGACCGGAGCGGCGCTGTTCACGACATCCGTCCACATATCGCAATCGCCTTTCCAACTCAGGAAATCTTTAATCAGCGAGACCATGATGACCAAGCAGCTCATTTCTTCAGGATCGCACCTTGAGCCCGAAATCGGCTTCAGCCGGGCGGTTCGCAAGGGGAACTGGATTTTCGTGGCTGGTACAGCGCCGATCACGTCGGATGGTACTGATCAGGTGTCTCCCGACGTCTATGCGCAAACCAGACGGTGTCTCGAAATCATAGGCGAAGCCCTGCGAGAAGCCGGTGCGCCTCTGGCCGCCGTCGTCCGTACGAGGATCATGCTTACAGACATCGAGACATGGAGAGACGCGGCGAAAGCACACGGCGAAGTGTTCGGAGAGGTCCGACCGGCAAGCACCTTTGTCGAGGTCTCGAGATTCATTGACGCTCGATGGAAAGTCGAGGTCGAAGCGGATGCTATTATAGCATGAAATAGCCGTGTCGGCCTATAGGTCGCCTCCGCTCTCGGCGGAATCTCGGCCGTCACATAGAACGCCCGTTCAGTGGCACCACTCCTGACGAATGCGCCAGAAGTAGTGCTTCTTAGTAGCCGGCCCTCAGCTCACGCTCCAGATGGCCGAGGACGGGACTTCTTCCCCGTTGGCGAGCCTGAGTTTCGACATGCCGTCGACGAAGGTCACCTCGTTGACCTTGGACGTGACATAGGTGTCGTAGGAGACCTTCTCGTCGTTCGCGTCCGTCGCATTCACCGAGAAGGAATAGGTGCCGTCGGCCACGGTGTTGCCGTTGTCGTTCTTCCCGTCCCACGAGATCGATGTCTCGGTGCCTGGGGTGACGTTGCCCATGTTGAGCGTCCGGACCCGGTTGCCTTCGGCGTCGGTGACGTGGACCTCGACGTTGTCGTCGGCTGCCCCGGTCAACGAGAACTGGGCCTCCTCCGCATTACCGTCCTCCACCCGGAAACGGTCACCGCGGATCTCCACGGACTTGTCGATCAGGCTGACATCGGACAGCGAGGTGCTGGCGCTGAGCTTCGACAGGATGTTTTCGAGGTTGGAGTTCGTTTGAACGCTTTGCTCCACCTGCGAAAGCTGGGCCAGCTGCTGGACGAATTTCGTTGAGTCCGTCGGCTCCAGCGGATCCTGATTTTGCAGCTGCGCCGTGAGCAGCGACAGGAAGTTCTCGAAGTCGGCATCCAGCTTGTTGGCGGCCTGCTCCGATTTCGTGGTTGCCTGGGCCGGTTGGCCGGAAGTGTTCTGAGTAATGGCGTCCATGGGTGTTCAAATCCTTATGTCTACGTTGGTCGTGGAAATCATTTGCCGGGCGTCGTCGGCATCGTCTTCGCTCGGGATGCCCGCTTCTTCGGTCGCGTCACCGGGTTGCCCCTCTCCGCCGGTGCTGCCTTCGGAGTCGCGCTCCGAGAACTCGAGGTCGTCACTGGACAGCTCGAAACCCTTGCTCTGCAGAAGCTCGTGAAGTTGGGACTTGTCCGAGCGCAGCATATCGAGAACCATCGGGTTCTCCGCACGGATCGTTGCCCGCATCTTGCCGGCCGCGTCGGTCTCCACGTCGATTTCAAGTTCGCCCAGTCCGCGCGGAGCGAGTTCGACTTTCATGCGGTTCTGGGTGAACTGCGCGTTGCGGAGCTGGTTCGCAATCATCCCCGAGAACCTGGATGCCTGGGCGGATGATGCGCTGGCGGAGGACGCCTCCGGGGATCTCGCCTGAGACGCTTTCTGCAGCAGGCTTTCGAAATCCTCCTGGGAAACCGATCCGCCGGAGGCCGTGCTTCCAAGGGAATTCAGGATATCCGTGCGATTGGCGAGCGTCTCCGCGGACCGGGGGGTGGTCACGTCCGACGATGCGGCCGGAGACATCAGATCCCTGCCCGCCTTGCCGGCCGCCCCGATCCTCTCGAGAAATTTCAGGATCCCCGTCTCGTCCGTCGACTTCGGTTGCTCCAGGCCCGGCATCGTCAACGGAGCGGGAGATGTACGTGACCGCGGCGCGGGGTCCTCGGGAGCCATTGCCAGTTGGATATGCGGAAAGTCCTTGATCGGTGTCGCGGACTGCGGCTTGGGCGGCGTCATTTCCGGAGGACGTGGCTCAGGAATGACGTGAGCGCGTTCGGATTTCATCCCTGCCGTCGACCTCGGGTCATCATCTGCCCGCAGACTTGCAAAGCGGGTGAACGGTGCAGGCTTGGCCGAGTCGCCGCCGAGAGGACGCTCGACGCCCATCATTGCGGCAAGATCCGAAGCCAGGCCACCACCGGTGCCGAACATCTTCTCCAGAAGCGCTATCTTCTCCGCGTCGGATTCAAGGGTCTCCAGCTCGGCGTTCAGAGCCTCAACGGATCGCGTGAAGTTCTCCAGGAACCGTGTCTCATTTTCGGCGTCGAACTTTGCGAGTAGGCCGCCGATGACTTCCGGAAGGGCTTCGGTTTTCATGTTTTCCAGGAGCGCGCCGTTATCGTCCTTGCCGGTGCTGCTCGAGATCTTCGCCTCGAAGGCTTCGAGTGCCTTTTCAAGGTTTGAAAGGTTGCGCGTCTGCACGGCCCGAACCACGGATGCCTCGTCGGACGACTTGCCCGGCGCCACGGGAACGAGCTTCCCCATCACGCCCTCGAGACGTCGAAGCACTTTCTCCAGCTTCGCGTCGAGGTCTCCTGACGCCTCGGAGAGCGCATCGCCGTGCCCCGGGACCGGATGACGGTCCGGCAGAGTGTCCTGTCGCGAGGGGAAAGCATTCGATGCCTCCCGCGCAGCTTTTGCCAAGCCGGCGAAACCGTCTTTTCCCGGAGGTGTCATCCCCTTTTCGGCAACAACCGCTGTCTTTCCGGCTGATGCCTCGGAAAGTGCGCGCCCTCCCGCCTTGTTGCGGGATGCCGACATAATCTGGAATACGTCCATGCGAACAATTTCTCTCAATTAAACCTTCCTTGGATAGTATCGGCAAAGGATTTCTACCCGTTAAACGGGCCATCGAGCATTGAGGAACTCATTCATGGCGTTCGAGGCATTCTCCCCGGAGACCGCGATTCAAGGACAAGGCTACCTGGGGATCCTCCCACCGGAGGAGGTCCGGCAGTTTGCAGAGAGCTCGGACCTGCAGGCGCTGGAGGATGGTGAGTACCTGTTCCTCCAGGGGAATGCAGACACGCACATCTACCTGGTGATTTCCGGGGAGATAGAGCTGACCGGCAACGAGTTCCTCGCAGGGCACGAGCGCGTCGGAATGTATCGCTCCGGAGATGTGGTCGGCGCCGACGCACAGCTTATCAGTGATGGGGACGCGGTCCATCACCTGAGCGCGAAGGCCGCCGGAGATGCACGGATCCTGAAAATCGAGGCCTCCATTCTGGATCGGGTCGAAGAAACCGATGCGGATGCCTTCGAAGGGTTGCGTCAGGAAGCGCTTGTCCGGGCACTGGAGCAGGCCCCGGCGAACGATATCGTCACGTCCCTGACCGACGTCGCTGCGTCGTTGAACATGGCAACCTGCCCCTTCTACGAGGACGGCGAAACGATCTTCAAACAGGATGATGCGGCGGACTTCGTGTATCTCCTCATCAGTGGCTCCGTTCGCATCGAGAAGGAAGCGGCCGACGGTAGCCGGCAGATGTTGGCCCGCCTGCGCCCGGGACAACTGTTCGGTGAAGCCGGACTGGAGAGCGGGGCAACGCGCCGGGCGAGTGCGGTCGTCGAGGGACCGTCGTGCTTGCTGAAACTCAGTGTCGGTCAGTTCCAGGTCCTCATGGACCAGAACAATACCCTCCGCGCCGCGATCAAGGATCAGGAGAAGCTCTACAGTTCGCGGCACTACAAGTACGAGGTTCCCAAGTTCATCCAGAACATGAAGGTCGCCAACAGGATTGCCGCGCTCGTGTTCGTCGTCGTCCTCTTGGTGCTCTCGGTAGCCGCCAGCATCGGCATCACCTATGCTGAGACAGGCCTCTTTTCCTCGCATCGGGAGATGGTGAACCAGCGCGCCGAGTTCATTCGCTCCGGCCTCGAGGCCAAGATATCGGAGATCAGTGCAGCCGCCGAGGGGATGCGCAAGTTCGTCCTGCGGGAGTACAAGGAAAACCCTGATGCGCTGGGCTTGAGATCTCATCGACAGCTTGAGGTCTACTACGTCCATGCTGCAAGCCCCCAGGTCCCGCCGGTTTCCGAAGCATCACGTGAGCCTGTCAGGGCCCTTCTCGAGGCAGCTTTCGCCAAGGGGGAAATGGCGGAGGGGTTCGTCGAGCGCTCTCTCGACAATGGCGAAACCGCGTTTTTCAGGGGCGAAAACGTCGTCAATGAAGACGGGGAGCGCCTCGGGTTGGTTCTGTCCGCGGTCTACCCCGCTCTCTTCGAGGCGCCGCAGACACTCGTTGCTGTGTCCGGGAAGGACGCGAAGGTTCCCGGTTTCCCGGGCCGGGCGTCGGATCTGAGGTCCGCGTCGGATGGCGTTGTCGACGTTCAGGAGCGCGCCTTCACGGTTTCCGCCGCCCGGATATCAACCGCCGGGATCGGGTTAGATGTCTTTTCCTGGGAGCCGCGTCATGCAATGGCGCATGTCGTCTCGACCATGCACCGGTGGGGATTGATTGCCATCGCGGTTTGCGCGGTCACCGCGGCGCTGGTTGCGATGGTGCTGTCCTCCTGGACACTTCAGCCGATCAATCACCTGTCTCATGCCATCCGCCGTCTGTCCGAGGGGCAGCGAGGCCTCGCAGTTCCATTCGCGTCCCGGGAAAGCGAGGTCGGCGTTCTGGCGAGGGCCATTCACCAACTGCAATCGACCATCCAGAAACAGGAACGGATTGTTGCCGAGCGCATCAACGACCAGCAGCGCAAGGTCTTGCGGCAGGAGGAGAACAAGCGCTCGATTGCGGCGTTCCGCGTTCGCTTCGACGACCTGATCGGAGAATTGATCAGCTCGGTCGATACCGTGTCGGACGTGTCCGAAAAGCTGCTCGAAGGCTCCCGGAGCGCGTCAGACGGGACCGGGAACATCCTGGAGACCTTCAACGAGACCCGGGAAAGCGTGGAAAAGATCGAACGCCTGGCGCGCGAGCTGCGCACGGCCGCGCAGCTGATCGACACCCACACGGAGACGTCCGACCGATCCCTGGGAGAAGCCGTGTGCAACATGAAGGATGCCAACGAGACCCTGCAGCAACTCAACCATGTCGTGGACGAGGTGGGATCCATTGCCGGGACCATCAGCAGTATCGCGGATCAGACCCGTCTCCTGGCGCTCAATGCGACCATCGAGGCGTCCAGGGCCGGCCGTGCCGGGAAAGGCTTCGGTGTCGTGGCAACGGAAGTGAGCAACCTGGCCAACCAGACCTCCGAAGCCACCGATGATATCCGCCAGAAGGTCGAGAACATCGATACCGCTTCCTTGGGCGTGGTCTCCGCTCTGTCGTCCATCAATGATGTTATCGAACGCATGCGCCGGGAGCACACGGAAATCCGCAGCGCGGTCGAGACCCAGACGGAGGCGACCCGCCACATCGCCGACGATGTGGGCCAGACCTCGAAGCAGGCCCGGGAGGTTTCCGCGAGCCTCGACGGGATCAGTCAGCTCGTGGATGCGTCCCGGCACGGCGCCGAGGACCTCAGCAAGAGCTCGGCCACGCTGAAAGAAAGGACCGACGACATCCGGGAAAGAATTGACCATTTCCTGAGGTCCGTATCCGAGTGAGCGTCCCGGAAGATCGGATTGACAGTCGATAGCGAGTTAAAATAGGATTAATCCGCAATCTGCGGAGACCTAGATGCTCGATTTCGAAATGTGCGACTACGGTCGCATACCGGCGGAAGATGCCCAGCCGATCCTTTTTGACTACCTGTGCTTCCTGGATAGCACGCTGGATCCGGCCGACCGGGACAGCGTGACCTCTCGTATCCCCGGCGGGGAAGAAACCTGTGCCGAATTCATGGGTGCGAGCGACGAGAAGCTCTTCAAGCTGGCCCAAGGCTTCAAGCAGAGCAACAAGGCCGCGCGCCTGACCATCCTGTGGTACCTGTCCTGCTGTGGGTATGCCAACGCCCAGGACCAGTTCATGCAGGGCCTGCACGTGCTTCACAAGTCCTATCGGCACAGTGGGCAGAGCCTCGTGAAGCGGATCAGGCAGGCCATCGCGTCCTGGGAGGAAGACATGGGCGCATGGGACAGCATTCTGATCGAGGACGACGACCGGATGCCGACCCAGGTGCCGGTCAGCACTCCTCCGCCCCCGGAGGGCCGGGTTGTCTGCGCCGCCATCGGAGATGCGGGCAGCAGGGACGGTCAAGAGCTCGAGCGGCGCTACAGGTCGGTACTCGGCAAGTCTCTCCCCATGAAAGGAATCCTGGGCGATGTCCATGATATGCACCAGGCCCTGGTGGAGCGGTTCCCCTGGGCTCGGAACGTGGTCGACACCGTCTGTGGTCAACTTTCCCTGATCGCGCGAGGACATCGGGATGACAGCCACGTTATCTTACCACCGATTCTGATCGTCGGCGCCCCCGGCAGCGGGAAGACACGAATCCTGCATGACATCTGTGAGCTGCTGTCCCTGCCCTATTGCCTGGTTCCCTGCGGGGGGACCACGGACTCGGGCGGCTTGCTCCCGGTGGCGCGTGGATGGGCGACGAACAGGGCCTGCGGGCCAGTGCAGGCCATGCTCGAGAAGAAATGCGCCAATCCGGGCGTCATCCTTGACGAGATCGACAAGGCTAGCGTGGAATCTAAAAATGGATCGGTGTGCGGCGCCCTGCTGAGCATGATGAACGGGGATGGGACCTACTACGACGCATGTCTGATGAACAACGTCGACCTCGGCGCCGTCAGCTTCCTAGCCACGGCGAACTCTTTGGAGAGGATTCCAGAAGCCCTGAAAGATCGTTTCATGGTGATCGAGATGGCAAACCCGGACTCCAGCCATTTCGACAAGATCTTCGAGGGCATCGCGGAAACCGAAGCGCGTCGTCTCGGGATCTCGGTGGCAGATCTGCCAGAGCTCGATGAACTCGAGAAGGATGAACTGAAGTCGATCCTCGATTTCCCCGGAGCGTCCATCCGGATGGTCGAGCGGGCGTTCCGGACACTCTGTGGCGACAAGGCGCTCGGACAGCATCTGGAGCTCGAGCAGGCTCCTTTCGGACTCGGGCGTCACATGTCCGAATGACAGGCGCAGTCTTCATTCGGGCTTAATCCCGATAGTGTTATCCGGCGTTGAAGAACATCGGATAACACTATGTCAGAAAATGCGAAATCAGGATCAGCGCGGAGGCCGGAATGCTTCACGGGCTGATCAACACGACGAACAATCTGCTACTGCGTGCGAAGGCCATTCCGGCCGGTGAGTGCGAGCTTTCCAAGAAGTACTGCCTGTCGTACTCCGACCCCGTCTTGATGGTCGGCTACTACCACGGGGCCCCGACCTTTCTCTACGATTCCGAAGATGCGGTGTCCGAACTTCTGGAGACCGGCGTCTACACGCCTCAGCCCGAGGGCGCCTCGGTGATCATCCTGGCGCCGATTCTGGATACGAGCATCATCTCCCGAACGACCGTCTTCAATGCCGCGACCTTTCCGCAAGGCACCGAAAGCACGACGGTCATGGCGCGTTAATCCCCGAAAAATTCCCGCCGGGTATCTTGCTCGGACCATTTCGCAGGGGACCGTCATGCTCTTTCACGGGGCCATTATCGGCGCATACAGCACGGACGAGGAAGGCCTTCTGATCGATACCCGGCTTGGCCAGAAGGTCCTCTCGGGCGAGGCCACGGAAAAGGCTTTGACGGAGGCGCCGAGATCCTACCTCCAGTGCGACTTCGCGCCAGAGCTTGTCGAAGGCTGCGAGGACCTGTTCGACATCTATTCTCCGGTCGTCGCCGAGAAACTGGCCGTCCCGAAGGTCAAGTTCATCGGGCAGATGACAATCAGCTTCCCGGTGATCGATGTTGGAGTTGCCTTCAACTTGCCGGCCGCCACAGGGATCACCAATGATGACGTGATCCAGTGGGAGGACGACACTGGCAGGAAGATCGTCGACGCGGTGACGCTGCACTGGATCGCGGACGAACGGTACAATGCCTGCCCGCTTGACCGATCCAAGAGCAGGGTTCTCAAGCCGCGCTGAAATCCGGACGTCCTCAAAAATCATAGTCTCTTGCTGGTGGCCTCGCATCTACGGGCCACGGAACAAAGTTTCATATTTTGGAGAAAGCACATGGCATTCAACTGGCCCGACATCACCACCTACGGCGTTCAGCTTCTCATGGGACGGGACCCCGACACCCAGAAGCGCACCGCGATCTTTCGCTCGATGAACGGCAACTTCGACGAGGAGACCGAGATGGCGCTTCACAAGGTCGGGTACGCCAAGAAGAGCATGGATGGCGAAGCGGTGTTCGAGGCCACCGGTGGTCTGAAGGCGTCCCAGCTGAAGCAGGTCTTTCCTGATTTTCAGCTCAAGAGCATCGAGACGCAGCAGGACCGTGACCGCATCGTTTACAAGGGAACCCTGGAGCCCTGGTCTGATGCGATGACTGACGCGATCCGAGCGTCGGATGCGGAAGCGATCCGCGAGTCCGAAGCAGCGGACACGTCGCCGGCAGAAAATCAGGATGCGAAGATGCCCCCCAGCCCGGGGCACGACGATGGTGTGTCGAAGCCAGTCCAGGCTCTGCCTTTCGGCTTCGTTCCACAGTTCCAGTCGTATCTCGTTCACGAGGGTGTCCCGGAAGATGTCCGCGAGGATTTCATCGCGGCCGTGGCCGACATTTCCAGGGTCTTCGGCTTCGAGCAGGCCTTCATGGACAGCGAAAAGGATGGGCAGGACATCCGTCGCGAGTACAAGACTCTCGCCTCCGACAAGGAGCTCGCGAAGAGCCGGATCGTCGATTGCCTGGTGCCCTTCGTGCAGGCCTTCGAGAGCAAGTCCCAGGAGCAGAGGCAGGAGTTCGTCGAATTCGCTGCGGAGCACGGTGACGAGATGGACGACTACGTCTCCAGGGTCACCAACCTCATGGAACACTTCTACGAGGTCGAGCCGACAAAGAACGTGAAGAGCACTTTCGAGCGCGATCTTCGCATCACCGGTGTCCGGGCCATCAGCGTTCTGGCGACTATCGAGGATCAGGCCCAGTTCAACCGTGTCTCCCGCGAGTTCGCGAAAACCGATCCGCGGATCTCTTCGCTGGCCGCGACCCAGTTCGGAAACTTCAAGCTTCCGCTCACCAAGCTGCGCAAGAACGACGATTTCCGTGAGCGCCTCGACACGATGTGGGAGGACTTCAAGACCAGTCTCGAGGCCGCTCCCGCCCCGGCCTGATGGTGGGCGTCAAAAATCAGGAACAGACCGCGGTGGCGCAAGATGTTCCGCGCGGTCTGTCTCTTCATCTCCTCTCTTCCATAGACTCCGTCTCCAATAGCGTGGGTCGGCTCTGCCAGGGGATGGAAGGAGCCCGCGCCCTCGTTATCGACACCGCGGTGCGCGGCATGGGTCGGACGGTTCCTCCCGACAAACCGTTGCCGATGTCCCGGTTCGATCTAAACGTGGATCTCTGCGACATCCGTGCCTGCGCACGCCAGGAGCTATCCGACCGTCTTGCGGCC
This sequence comes from Salipiger mucosus DSM 16094, assembly GCF_000442255.1. Lineage (GTDB taxonomy): Bacteria > Pseudomonadota > Alphaproteobacteria > Rhodobacterales > Rhodobacteraceae > Salipiger > Salipiger mucosus. The sequence continues at coordinate 128,073 of NZ_KE557281.1, forward strand.
GCGGATGTCTGCGCAATCCTGGGCGGCAACACCTATGTTCTCAATCACGCCGCGGCCCAGGTCGATTTCGGTGACCTCCTCGCCCAGCGCGCGGAGCAAGGTCCGGAGCCGTTCCATGTCTTCGGATCGAGTGCTGGTGCACTCATTTTCGGTCGAGATATCTCTCATGCCGGAACGCTCGACAACCCGTCCGCCGCGCCGGACATCGTCGAGACCGGGGTCGGATGGATCGACGCGCGCATTCTCCCGCACCGGAGGTGCCCTTATTTCGGGATCGGCCCGAGGATCGAGAAGCTGATCCGGACGGATCCGGATCTGGGCTCTTTTCTGGTCATAGATGAGTGGGAGCTGATGACGTTCGACGGTCCGGAACTCGTCCCGTCGAACGTTCCGCGGTAGCGTCCCGGACGGTCAGTCGCCGCGCGCGTTCATGCCGAAGTCCTGCATCTCGGAGAGTGCTTCGACGTTTCCACCGCCCGGAACCGCGAGCTTCGCCTCTCCACGGATGCCGGTGAAGGTGTCCGGCGCGGGAATGTCGGAGATCCCGGTGTCATCCTTGCGGGACTCCCAGATGTAGGTCAGGTTTTTCGACCCCTGTTCTGCCTGGGATGCAGCGCCGGCGTTCCCGTAGAAGCGTTGGAGAATGTCTTCCGAGCCTTCCGATGGCGATGCCTGCTGTTCTTCTCGGGGAGCCAGTTTGACCAGATCGCCCGGGGTCGGTGCATCTTCAGGATCGTCAGCTGCGGTCGGTTGCGCCTCCGGAACGGGAGCTTCATAGCGCGGGGCCTCGCTCTCGGGCACGGGATCTCCGTCCTCGAGGTAGGATTTCAGTCGCTCCCCGGAGATGTCATCGGCGGAGATGGTACGGATGGGGGCCGGCGCTTCGATTGCTTCGGGATCAGGCACTGTGTTCTCGGGGGCCGCCTCGAGGGTAGCGGGGCGGTCTGTCTCGGTGTTGGCCAGGTGCCGTTGGAAGTGGTTCGAACCGATCACTGCCAGGAGGCTTACGGCCAAGACGCAGAGACCCGGCCCCACGACAAGGCCGACGGCCCATATTTTATCCCTCCGGGCTTTGTCGGCCTGCTTGTGCAGCTCAGTCTCGTACTCCGTTTTTTCGCGCTCTTCCCGATCACGTTGGCGGTGGTATAGCCCGCTCCGGAGGACATAGAGGAAAGAGACGGCATCACGGTGGCGGCCGGAAAAAATCCGTTCCCGGGCGTGTCCGTTCCTGATCACCAGGTGATGGCGGAAAAGGCCCCGTTCCACAGCTGCTGTCCAGTCGTCATCCTGAAGGGAGAACGTGAGGGCATTGTCCTGAATTCCTGAAACGCGATAGATCGCGGTCTCTGGGTTGTACAGAATGCTCTCAACAAGCGATGTCTTGGTCATGAATGGGTCTCCCGGAATACGTTGAGAAAAATCAGAAGTCGTTTTGCTGGCTGTCGAAGAATGCCTCGAGATCCATGAGGCCCTGGCCCTCGAGATAGTCATCGAGGCCGTCGACAGCCTGGTCGACGTGGGGGTCGACGAGCGGCCCCTTTACGATGTTCTCGGCGTTGAAGTGGCAAACGGCGCCGGCCCCTTCGATGTGGTAGGAGCGGCGGCCGCAATTGTTCAGCGTGTACCAGAGCGGACGGTCGACCGCCTTGAGCCAGCGGAACTCGGCAGAGGCAAACACGCCGCCATGTGCCCGCGACCAGGTCAGGAGACGGAAGAGCGCCGTGTTCGTGTATGCGTGCTTCGAAGCGTACTTCTCCATCATCTTTCCGAACTTCGGATCGGCGTTGACCTTCTCGAACATGGACTCCAGGAGCTTGTCGCGCTCTTCCGGCTTCATGGTGGTATAGGCGACCGCGATCTTTTCCTTGAAGCCACGGGCGTTCTTGTCGCGCTTGGCGTTGATGTAGAAGGCTGCGCAAAGCACCTTGACGTAGGTGTCGGCCTTTTCGACCCCCTGCCAGGGGGCCCCGAGCTGGTTCTCGAATGCGCGGGTCGCCGCATCGAAATCGAGCCCATCTTCCTCTTCCGACATCCTCACGTTGTTCGCTTTCATCCACTCCATGGGGGTCGCGGCCGGGCCTTCAACCTCGTCTGCATTGTCGGGATCGAAAGCTGCCCCAGGTGCGAACACCTTCCAGTGCTGGGACTGGAAGTCGGCGAGAGAGGGGCCGAACCCGCCGGCCAGTGAAAACTGGCGCGAGAACCCGCCGCCCTTCATCTTGAACAGGACATGCACCGCCATGGCCAGGATGAAGATCGCGAAGACCCATCGGAAAATGCCGCCGGCCATCTCGGACATGGTCATCATTTCCGCGTACTCGACTTCGAAGGGGTCGACGCGACCGTCGAAGGTCCCCTTCATGAATTCGAGGTAGCCGTTCGCGGTTCGTCCGAACGATCCCAGGCCGATCATGGCAAAGCCCTTCACGACGTAGAACTGGGCGATATCCAGGGCGAACATGGCCCAGACGATCACGTTTCGCGCAAAGGTCCAGATGAGCCAGACGATGAACACGAGCAGCCCGAACCCGACAAGGTACATCATCTCCTTGTCCTGTTGACTCTCTCCTCCTTGCTGGGATGCCATCGCGACTACTCTCCATTGGTGCAAAACGAGAGTATGAGATGAACGTTAATTCCGACTTATTCCGGTGATGCTCCGGATGCTGCGCATGAAGGCGCCCTTGTATCTCTCCTTGTGACGGACGGTCCAGGAATGGTACCGACCGACCCCCTCGAGGACATCGCCATCGGACAGGTCGATATTCCGGCGCAGGATCCAGGCGCCGGCGCGCACGTTGAAACAGCCGTTGTTCAGCAGCTCCCGCTCCGCGAGCCGCTCATTGCCGCGGAAGAAGTGATCGGCCACCTCGCCTACCCAGACATCATCGTTTATCTGCATCGGCCCCAGGTCGCGCGTCCCGTTGGTATTCTCCGTGTACTGCCCGACCGTACCACCTTCGGTGCGCATGATTGCCGCGATCACCACCGGATCGATATTGTACGCGGCCGCGGCCTGTCCGATGCATGCGGCGGTCACCAGCGACAGCATTTCAGGATCCTTTCTGTCTACCGCGCAGATCGAGCACCGTCTTGCGCCATTGACGGCAGCGGAAAGCGGCGATCATCTCGTCGTGGATGACGGTGACGGGAAGGTTATCGATCAGGATCTCGGTGAGGACGTGCACGTAGGCTTTCCGCCGCGGGGGAAGAAGGTCGTACTTTCGAGCGATGGTCAGGAGCTCGTCTTTCCAGAGAGCGCCGCAGATGGCGTGCGGAGCGAGCTGCATGAGTTTCGAGGCCCGGTCCGGAACATAACGGCTGTCGTCCCGCACGCTCGGCCAGAAATGGTTGCCATTCTTTCTTTTCGTCATCGGCCCGCGTTTCTTGGCCCGGTTGTCCGGACGCACCTTGCCCTCCCAGAGCTCGAGGCGCCCCCATCCGGCTGGGCGTTTGGCGAAGCACTTGTCCTTGATCGAGGGGTCGCAGAGGAGCCACATCTCTCGCGCGGCCATTGGATAGGTGAGCGCCTGGCGTTCCAGGCGAGCCGGGCTGTCCCCTTCCCCCTTTATCTCGACCCCGACGATATGGCTCGGCGTGATGGCGGCCAGGTCGAGCGATGCCGATCCCCAATCGTCGATGCTGAGTTCGGTCACGAGGATGGAGTCCGGATAGGCCGCCGCAAGCCAGTCCGTCGCAAGGGTCCTGAGGTCATTCGCTTTCATGCTGCCGGGCGTCCTCACATGATGTCGCCGATGAAGGCATGTCGGCCGGGGGCCGGGCGCTGGGCGATGTCGGACGGCTCATTTCCAGAATCCGGAGTGCGCGCGCCGCCGGTGTTGCTTGCGGCGCCCTCCTCGTCCGGGTCCGGGTCCGGCGCCGGATTTTCAGGATCCTTGGCGTCATCGGTCGGGTCAGCTTCCTCCGGGAGTACCTGGTCATCAGCGACGTCTTCCGTGGTCTCCTCCTCGGGCCCAGACGCGATAGGGTCTTTGCTGTCAGGCTCCGGAGCCGCGGCCGGCCTGCGCGCCGGTCGTGCCGGCTGATCCAGGGGGTCGACAACATGACCCTGCAGTTCAGCCTGGATCTCGGATAGCATTTTCGGGCTGATCTCGCCGCGGTCGATCAACTCGGCGAACCCCACGTTGAGCAGTCGCCGGAAGACTTCCTGGGGGCGGCTGTTGCGCTGGCACGCGCGCCAGAACGCAAGGAGGCGATCATCCTCCTCGAGTCCCGGCTTGAGATAGATCTGAACACTCTTGGCGCGCGGCATGGATCACCGATCACCCCTTCACGCGGATGAACTTGTAGAGTCCCTTCGCGTTGGAAAATTCAGGATCCTCCGGCATATGCCCGTTCGGAAAGTACCCCGCGATGGTCGTGAACAGAGCGGACCCGCCGCCGACGAAGACGACGGCATCCAGGTTGGCCGCCGAACCAAGCCGGCGCTCGACTTCGCGGGCGATCTTGCCCTCATGCTCGCTGACAACGGTTTCGACCAGCTCGCTGATGTCCTGTTCCTTGTTCCACAGGCGGATCGTTCCGGTGCGGACCGCGGCATCGAGCTTGTCGAGCGGGAACTTCTCCTTGATCTTGAATTCACGGTGGATCGCCTTGCGGACCTCGGTGTAGACGTCGAGAACGCCGATGTTCTCAGTGCCAGAGCGCGAGTGATCGATGGCATTTCCGCCAACCACCACGGCAACGTCGGTCGTTCGGCCCCCGATATCCACGATTGCGATGGAACCCGTCGCGTCGTGGCGCTGGTCGAGATTGTCATCCAGCACGTAGTCGAACCAGGCCGCGACCGCCTGGCAGCCGACGCGCACGTCCTCCACCTTGGGCATCGCCCGGCCGTCTGGTCCACTCACTCCGAGCTTCAGGTTCGAGGTCTTCGCATCGATGTGTTCGATGTCGCGCTCGTCGTCGAGGAAGTAGTCCGCGACCGGAAGCCCGGTCACGAGGTTCACGGACTTGCCGCCGTACCCGCATTTCACGAGCGCGTGGTTCACCAGGACCCTGTTGAGCTGCGAGGTATGGAAGCCGTCGAACTGCGTGTTCTCGGACTCGATCTCGTTCGAGACCGTGAAGATGTCGCCTTCTTCCGTCTCGTACTGATCGATCCCGCCGCCGCTGAACGAACTGAGCCCCGACCGTCCCTGGCGCACGGAGGAGCGAATGATCTCCTGGACGATTTCACCCGTCTCGGGATGCTCCCCGACCAGCTTGGTCTGTGCGTAGCCGTCGTCGACCGCGACGTTCAGGATCTCTGATTTTTTCGAATTCTCGGTCATCGTTTCACCTGCCTTTGGGCGGCAAGTAGGTGTGGACCGTTAATCTCGTGTTGCGTTGTCGTTCTGCTCGCGTTGCCTATGTCTTCGGTTCGGCAGGCTTGAGGCGGTCACCATGGAAGAACCGAGATTGACGCAGGCGTTGAAGGCGCATTTTGGACGGCTATCCGAACGTCTGGGCCGTCTTCCAACCCCATTGCATGCCTATGTCGCCGGAGGCGTCGCGGTAAATCATTATACTGGGCATCGGATGTCGGATCAGGTCGATGTCAAATGGTCTCACCGCGTTGCAATACCATCTGACATGCAGGTCTTCGAAGTCCAGAAATCAGAAGATCCCACTGACCTAAGGATCGTGACTGTGGACGGCGGCCTAAGTGACGTTTTCGGGTCGTTTCCGCCGGGCTGGGAAGAGAATTCACCCGAGATTTGCCGGGTCGGTGATATCGTCATCCACGTCATGGATCCGGTTGACCTGGCAGTGTCAAAGGTCGCCCGATTTCAAGATCGAGACCGCGAGGATATCCGGGAGCTTGCCGCGCATGGTCTGATAGACCCCGAGAGGTTTGAACAGCGGGTCACTGAAGCGTTGGATTTTTACGTCGGAGATATTACCTTCCTAAGGTACAACGTTGAAGATGCAGCAGAGATAATCAGGGATGCGACAAGAACGCCAGGCCTTCGATAGCCCAACGGCCTCCGCACGGGCTCGCGAAGCTCGTGCGATGTCGCTTCTTGCGGATGTGGTGACCGGCCGCTTTTTCCCGGCGAGTACCGATGGCGAGAGCTTTCTGCGCCAGCTTGGGTACGTTGCGCAACTTGCGCGGCATCGGATCGACGATCCGGAGGATCGCCTTCGAAAGGTGGTCGATTTCTGCAGAGAACAGGTCAAGGACCGCCCTGCTCCATCAGGCCAATACCGGGACCCAATCCAGCAGCGGTGGGGCGCCCCATGGCACATGGATCTTGGCAAGCTGCGCACGGAGCTCCCACTTCAGGTGAAGCGACTGGACGCTCTTTTTGCTCGTGGCCACTTGGAGCAGGGCGGTCAGAACAGCGGTCGCCGGTCGTAATCCTTCGGATGCGGCATCTTCTCTTGCGGCTGCGGATTTCGTCGTGGCCCGGAGAAGTAGAGACGGATGGCGCGCAGAGCCGACTTGAAGTCGTATCCGTACCGCTCCACCCAGTAGAAGAGCCCGAAGATCAGGCAAATGACCACGAGGGTCCAGGGCCGGATGTGAAGCAGGAATGCCACGAGGAAGATCGCGAGGCGCGCGTCGAAGAAGAAGAAGCGCGGTGCCTTGAAGGTGTTTCTCCAGTGAGCCATCGATCAGCCCTCCTCTGTTCGGCTACTGATGTGGCGGTGGGTGGACTCTGAAATTTGGCCGGCCTCGAACAGGGCCCGGGCGGACTCGCTCATGCTCCGTCCCTTGCAGGCGCCCTCCGCCAGGATTGCACGGCTCTCGGTTGGCCAGTCGTCGACATCGGTCTGCAGCAGCCGGGCCCGGACCCCTTCGTCGAAAATCATGTATTCGCGGCACCCGACCATCCCGCCGCCGACGCGCGGCAGCAGAAGCTGGGTGACAATCATCCGAAGGGTTTCCAGGATATCGACGGCCATGGCGCGACGTTCGTCCCCCGGAAAGGGCATCACGGCGCGCCGGAGGGTCTCGGCAACGCCGATGGTGTGCATCGTGGAGTAAAGAACGTGGCCGGTGAGCGCCGCTTCGACCGACGCCTGGATCGTGGCCTTGTCGCGGCTTTCGCCGATCATGATCATGCTCGGTTTCCGGCGCAGCGCATTGCGGACGCAATGGGCGAAGACGCCCTGGTCGTCGTGAATGCTGCCGGTCCGAGACCGCAGGTGCGTCCCGACTTCGGTCTGGAACACGAGGGAACTCGGCATCTGGACCTTGTCGTAGACGTATTCCACGGGCTTGGAGTACTCGAGGAGCTTTTCGTTGGCATCCTCCCTTTCCAGGATCATCCGGATTCCGGACGACAGCAACGTCGACTTGCCGGAGCCAGTCGGTCCGGTGATCAGCACCATGCCCTGTGCCGGCCGGAAGTTGTCGATGATGTCCTGTTCGATCCCGAGCTTGCTGATGTCGAGCGGAATTTCAGGAAGCGTCCGGATGGTAACCTGGATGCCGTCCGTGCCGATGGTTCTGCCACCGGTGATGTTCACCCTGAAACGCCGCCGGCCTCGCCCGGGGACCTTGATCTCGTGAGACGGATCGAGGTCGAAGCCCGACTTGATTTCCGCGGGACCGTTCTCGCCGTAGATGTAGCGGACGATCCCCTCGACCTCCGGGTGGCTGAGCGTCCGCTCGGTGACCTTGATGTTCTTGCCACCGATCTCCGCGATCACCGGCAGGTTCGACTGGAACGTGATGTCGGAAGCTTTCTTGTCCACGCACCACAGGAGGAGATCGTCGAACGCGTCTTCGCCCAGGCGGCCGTCGTATTCGAAGCTGCCGCCCTGGAAACCGCGCGAGAAGGTGTGTTCTTCGGTCATGTTGGCCTTCAGGTCTTTTGATCTGAAGGTGGGTGGAGACCGTTAAGGCTTGGGAAAAGTCACCGGGCCGTGAAGCAGACATTTCAACAATGCGACGAGCACAGTCTTTTCAGAGAAGATCACTGCCAAGCGTCACACGTATACCCAAACGATTCCAGCGCAGGCCGCCACACCGCAAACAATATTCATAAAAATCCCGATTTTCAGAAAATCGGTAAACTTATAATTCGCGGCTCCGTAGATCAGCATGTTCGTCTGATATCCGATGGGCGTGGCGAAACTGGCTGAGCCGCCAAACATCACCGCCACGGTCAGTGCCCTCGGATCCAGACCAGTGCTTTCTGCCAGGCCAATGGCGATGGGAGTAAAGACGACTGCGACCGCGTTGTTGGTGACCGCTTCGGTCAGGGCGGAGGCCAGCAGATAGACCGCAAGCAGCGCGTAGAAAGGTGGAAGCCCGGAAATCGGTCCCGACAGTTGGTCGACCAACAGCTCCACCGCCCCGGTATTCAGAAGCCCCTGACCGACGACCAGCATGGCGAAAATCAGAACGAGGATCGATCCATCGACTGAATTCCAGGCCTCGTCGGCGTCGATGCAGCGGAAGACCAGACTGGCGCAGACAGCCAGGATGGCCAGTGTCGCGATGTCGAATAGTCCGAAAGCCGCCAACACGATCACCGCGGCCAGAGCGGACAGGGCCATCGGCGCGCGACGGCGGCGGAAGGCCCGCCCCGTGGGTCGGCTGACCGAGACCAGTTCGGCCTCGTCCTCGAGCATCTGGTACACGTCCGCGGGGCCTTCCAGAAGCAGCTTGTCCGCTGGACGCAGCTGTACCTCTTCAAGGGTCGGGCCCGGATCCTGTCCGGGACGATGCGCTCCCAGCACCCTCACTCCGTAGCGCTGTCTCAGGGCCATGCCGCTCAGGCTGCGCGTGCGGGTCGCCTTGCGCGGGGATACGACCACCTCGACCGTGATCCGGTCATCCTCGCGCATTTCATCATCGTGTCGGTCCATCCTGAGGCCAGAGTCTTCGTGCATGGTCAGGATCTCGGACGTCGGCGCACGCAGGATTACCATATCGCCTTCTTCGACGGGATAATCACCGGAGGGACGCGTCAGGCGCTTGCCGTCTCGGCGCAGCGCGATCACCTCCACGCCGGACCGATTGAATGGCGCGATATCGTCCAGGGTTTGACCAGCATATTTTTCGGCGACGACCACATCAGATAGAAAAGTCGTCTCGCTCAACATCTGGTCCGGATCCCTGGCCTCGCGGTCGGGCAGAAGCCACCGCCCGACGAGCGCCAGTGTCATCCCGCCAGAAACAGCCACCAGGATACCGATGGGCGTGATCTCGAAAATGCTGAACGGTGCCAAACCCTGATCTCGGGCCACGCCGTCCACCAGAAGATTGGTCGAGGTGCCGATCAACGTGCAGGTCCCACCAAGGATCGCCGCGTAGGACAATGGCATAAGGATGCGGGTGGCGCCGATCCTCAGCGTGGCGGCCAGGCGGATCACAACCGGGATCAGAACCAGAACAACCGCGGTGTTGTTGACAATCCCCGAGGCCAGCACCGTCGCACCCAGGATCACGCCCAGCGCGATCTTCGGTCGAGACTGCGCCTGCGAAATCGCGACAGAGGAGATCGCTTCCAGCACGCCGGTGCGCACCAGCGCCCCCGACAACACGAACATCGCTCCGATGGTCAATGGCGCCGGATTGGAAAAGACCGTCAGCAACTCGTCCGAACTGACGTAGCCGAGCGCCACGAACACCGCGGCAAAGCCCGCGGCCGAGACTTCGGGTGGATATAGCTCCATCATCATCACCGCAAACAGCGCGATGACCAGGGCCAGCGCGATGAAAGCCTCGTATTCGTTTGAAAGAGCGACCAGTCCAGTCAAGGTATCCATGAGGTCAGTCTATCTGACGTTCCATGCATCGGCGAGCCGGTCAGCACGCGTTGTTCGACGGCCCTGTGTTGTCGCAACTGTTCCTGGAATCTTTCAGGCGCAACCAAAACATCGCGTCGGCGAAATGGGCGATTGGAGCCTGATGTGACTGGCGTGAAACTGGCATCAGGACCTTTGTTGGGACTGCCGGTCCAGCCCGCGCAGTGGCGCGGTTTTAGTTCCCGCGCAGGCGAAAACGGTCGCGATAGGCGGACGGCGTGACTCCGCTATGGCGTTTGAAGACGCGGCGGAAGAAGGCGACATCCTCGTAGCCGACCGAGAGCGCAACTTGCTCAATCGACGGTGCACCGTCTTCGAGCAATTTGCGCGCCGCAGAAACGCGGATCATCTGAAGGTACACCCCGGGCATGTGACCCGTTGCCTCCTTGAACCGACGCACAAGGTTGCGCCGGCTCATGCCTGCCTTGTTTGCGATTTCCTCGACCGGTACGTCGCGGTGGAAGTGTCTGCTGAGGTGATGCTCGGCGTCCCGAACTTTTTCGTCATCGTGTGGCCGTGCGAGCGGCAGAAGCGCATATCCGGACTGGCTCGGTCGCGGCATGTCGAGGAGAAGTGCCTTGGAGCACTGGATTGCCAAGTCACGACCGCAGAGGCGCTCGACGAGGTGCAGGCTCAGGTCGCTGGCAGCGTTGACACCACCGCTGCAATACAGGCCTGCATCTTCGGTGATCAGCATGTCGGTCTGCCAGTCCACCCCGGGGTATCGACGCCGGAAGCCTTCGGCGACACCCCAGTGTGTCGTCGCCCTGCGCCCCTCGAGAAGACCGGCCTCGGCCAGGAATGCGACGCCTGAACACGACCCCGGCGATCTGTCGTCCCCGTCCGGTACCGCTCCGCCAACCATGGCGGGATCGAGGCGTAGCGCGTCATCCATTCATCCGGCACCGGGCCCGAGGCCGAGACCATGATCAGGTCGACCGGCCCGAGGTCCGCGATGGCTCGGTCGGGTGCGAGGCGCAGTCCATAGGCGCTGTCCACCGGTGCGCCGTCGATGGAGGCGGTTGTGACACGGAACCGCGGCTCGGGAACATCCCCGCACATCTCGTTCCACATCGTCCCGGCGGCCGAGAAGACCTCTATTGGACCTACGGCCGTCGACGCATAGCCTTCGTTGACCAGAATGACCGCGACGTCCAGTTTGTGTTTTCCCTCCGTCATCCCCGCAATACTGGCATTTCTGGGTCGAAAGTTCACCCGTTGAGCATGCGATGGCACGATCCTCCCTGTTTTCCGTCCGTATCGTCCGGTGCCATTTCGCCTGATCCTGCGCCAGTATTTGAACGTGAACGAAATAGAGAGGAGGCAGAGATGGATCTCTACATCATTCGCCGTCATGGCATCTGGTCAAACGAAGACGAACTCGCGGCGACTAATGAAAAATCGCTGCAGGTCGGCCAGGAAATGCAGGATCGGCTGCGCTGGATCCGCAGCTACGCGGTGACCGAGGAAGATGGCCGGATTGGATCGGTCTGCATATACGAAGCGAGCGACCGCGAGGCCATTCGAGAACATGGTCAACGCATCGGTGCGCCAAGTGAGGACGTTCGCCGAGCTTTCGGCACTGCCGTCAAGCGGGAAGATCCCGAGCCGGTAACGGCTGTATAAAAACACTGCCGCACCCCAAAATTCATAGAGGGCCGGTGATTCAGCCGGCCCTCCCAAGTGTATGGGTGTCGCTGACGAAACTGGCGACATAGAGAACGGCCAGGTATTGGAAACGGTCATCTGAAGTTCCGTCATCTTCTTCGAGCCGGATTCGTGAGCATCAAAAATAGCTTGCACACCGCTCTTGAAGTGGAATCTGAAGAGCGGCGCCAACCCGAAGTCAGCACTCATTGACAGCTGTGACGCCGAAATGCTTGGGTCCTCCCGTGATCGTGTCACGCAGAAGGAGATTTCGATGAAACATTTTTCTTTGCTCCCCGTCGCTCTTGTCATTGCTGGATGCAATGCGGACATGCCGTCCGATACCGCAATGGTAACGCCGGCAGACGGACCTTCAGCGCTATCCGGGAAAACCCTTTCAAACTCTGATACCACCCTCATCGTGAATGCCGACGGCACTCTCACCGGCCAGGAAGCAACTGGCGAAGCAGTCTCCGGCACCTGGACAGTCGAAGACGGGCAGTGGTGCCGTACCCTGACCCAACCGGAAGCTTATGCAGGGACGTCTTGCAGGACTGTCTTGATCGAGGGCGATCAGGTCACTCTCGCTCGGCCCGACGGCTCAGGTCCCACTTATACGATGATGTGATCCATTTCGGGACACCTGGGCAACGGTTGGCTCCTGTGAGCGCGCCACACCTCAAGTCGATCTGAAAGTGTTTATTGATTCAAAGTCGCAGCAAGTTCAGGCTTGGGTTGCGGACGCAGCGCGGCATCGCCCCTCTTTTCCCGATCCCAAGGGCCGATGCTGACTCCCCAGATCCCTCGCTGCGTCCGTACTTTTGTAACCTGGCAGTTTCTCTGAAAACAGCCAGGGCCCGACCGCTGCCGGCCGGGCCCCTCGAACATCCCCGATCCCGTCGCAGGTCGGGAGGCGGAGACGATGTCGTCGGTCAGTACTGCCGATCCGCGTCATTGGGATAGTCGTGGATTTCGCTGTCCTCGTCGTTCGGCCGGGCATACTCGCCGGCGGATCCATTCGTGATCGTCGGCACCCAGAGTGAGGAGTCCGTCTGCAGCTGCGGATCCCGCGTAATCCGGATCGCCCGGTCGTTCACGCGCATTCCTGCCCCGGTCCCGGTCACGCCCATGGGCGCCTTGGAAACCACCGGTGCACTGACCTTGCCTTCCGCCAGCAGCTCGGTGAACTTCAGCATCCCGCTGTAGTCGCGGTCGAGCTCGTTCAGATCTGCCTGGAAGATCTCGTTGGCCTGCTTGACGCCGGCCTTCCAGCCCTCCTCGACATGGTGCTCCCAGATTTCCCGTTCCCCGTCGGTGCGCGGCAGGATTTCATCCGGCGGGCGCTTGGGCGTAGAGTACTCGCGCAGCAGGTATGAATGCCACATGGGCGGCACGGGCGAGAACCGGGCCTGCGAGATGATCTCGTAGACCGTGTCGGCGACCCGAACGGTCTTGCCGGCGTCCGAAAGCTCGTAGGTGTCCTCGGCGTCGGAGATGACAGGTGGCATCACCACCGAGTTATCAGGGCCGCGGATCATGACTTTCCGGAAGTCGTAGATCTGGTCGAGCTTGTCTGCACGTTCCCGCAGCATGAGGTTCGTCTGGCGGGTCGCATGCGCGAGACCACCACGGGCCCCGTAGGACTGCGCCGTCTCCTTGATCGCCGGCCGCCGAAGCTTGTCCTCCTCGGAGGCGTCTTCCTCGAGTTCATCCCCCAGCGGCTCGATGGACTGCAGCTCGCCCAGCGAACTGGTCTCGGCCTTTGTGATGTCCTCGAGATGCCGGGCCCCTTCGTTGACGTCCGCCCTGGGGCCCGGCATGCGAGCTTTGCTGTCGCGCCCCATCTGGTGCGCCGAGGAGATCTTCGGCGCCGTGTCGAAGGGCATCGTTTCCACGCAAGCCGACAGGAGGAGTCCCCCTGCAGCCAGCGCTACCATCTTGGTCGGTGTCATTGCGGAAGCTCCTTACTTGCCGAGCTTCTCTTTGTGCCGGCGCACCTTGGTCGGTGCCTTCCGCGAGCTGGAATCGAATGACGGTGCCGACATCCTGGATGCCGGCGCTTTCGACGCCTCGGCGACCCGGTCGCTGTGGTAGCGGAACTCGATGCGCTTGGCATTCGGATCCACGAAGACCTCGGCGTGCTTGGACACCTGGTATCCAAGGTCTTCGAAGACCTTGATGGCCGGCTCGTCGACGGCCGAGATCGAAACCATGATGTCCACTGCCGGCTCCTGCCCCACCACGGCGTACTTGTAGCCGATGTTGCGCGCCAGTTCTCCGACGAGGTCGACCCCGGGCCCCACCCATTCGATGGTCGTCGGGCGGCGCAGCTCGGGCGGCAGATCACTCAGATCCTCCGCGTCCATGGCGTCCTCGGTCGGGGCCGTGCGTGTGCGTTCGATCTGGGCGAGCGTCTCGTTCGCGTTTGCCGAGCGTTCGGCCGCCTCTGACAGCGTGTCGTCGATCTGCCTGGCTGCCTCGGAGTCCCATTTCCCGGTCTCGGGATGGTTGCGATCCCGCGACCCGAGATCGAATGCGTCCGTGCAAGCGGTGGTCCCCAGCAGAGCCAGGATGGCCGCGGTCTTCGTGAAGTATTTCATGTCGTCTCCTGCGATTGTGTTTCTGCCGCCCGGGCACTCCCGGAAAGCCAACTGGACAGAAGAAAACACAACAAGGTTAGGTCGCGTTTAATGCGGGCGCAGCCGTGATTTGTTCTTCTATTTTTCGAGACATTGGTCTACTTCCCCGCCAAAGGGAGCAATCCATGTACGACGTCGTCAACCAGCAGCGCATCGACCAGGAACTGGGCCGCATCTTTCGTGGTGTCACGAAGGATCCGCGGATTTCCCGATGGGTGAAGAAGAGGGCAGTGCCTTTCCTGAAATCTCGCCCGAGCGACGTGATCGAGATCCAGAGCGGATCTCCGCTGGCACGCGGTGTTCCCGACTGGGCCGCGAAGAAACTCTCCGAAGGAGAGTCCGTCCACACTTTCGCGCTGAGCCATGGAAGCGAGGATCAGCTCTCACATATCCGGGACATGTTCGAGAGCCTTCTGGACGAAGAGGCCAACCAGTCCGGGACGCGGGCCGACAGCGCATCGAAGATCCTGAATTCTCTTTCGCACTACGACGTGCGCGGTGCCTACGAGTTGGCTGACGATCTCTTCGAGACCATGGCCCGCCATAACATCCGGCATGCCGGACGCAGTCGCAACGCCGTCTTTGCTCAAGCGCGGGAAGACGAGGAGCCTGTCCGGATCGACACGGAAAGCGGGCTCGTCTGGCGGCAGGTGGTCCCCCGCGGTCTGAAGACGGTGGCCGTGGCCCTGAAGAACTGCATCGGCGGGCGAGGCTACGCCAACTCGGTGAAAAATGGGCACAGCGAAGTCTGGTGCCTGGTGAACGACGTCACGGATTCTGATTTCGACGCCCAGCGCGACATCCTGATGGTCGCTCAGACCGACCTGCGCAGCGCCTCGATCAAGGAGGCCAAGGGGCCGGGCAACAAGCCGATGCTGCAGTACGACTACGAACTCCAGGAGTTCGCGGACGCCAAGGGTGTTCGAAAACAGCGCCAGCCGGGCGTCGGCCGCCAGGTCCTTCACCGGGAAACCGTCGAACTCACGAAACGAAAACTGGCGCAGGTCGGCGAGTACGAGCTCTTCGTCTCCAAGTCCGAGAACGAGAAGATCCCTTATGCCGTCGATGCCGACCTGATCGACAGCTGGGAGATCTCGATTGCGCGGGAGACGGGCAACGGGCGCCTGGATGTCACGAAAGCGGGATCATATTGGAAACATCATGAAAATGGGTCCGAAGCCATCCAGATCTATCCTGCATGGCTTTCCACCGCCTCAGACCAGGTATCGACCTACGATAAGCTGGCGGCTTTCTGCGAGGGCATGGAAGCGCAGGTTACCAACCTCGTTGCCGTTTCGGCCGCGACTGTCGGCAACCTTCACGCGCGAGATGCCGTCAGAAAGTCCCGAAACGGCTTCCTGTCTGACGACCTCGGGCAGCTTGTCGCATCGCCGGCCGGCCAAATCAGGAACTTCATGGACACCTTCGTCTACGAGGACGGAGACGAGAACGTCGATGTTGCCGTGTCGGAGGACGGGATCGTCCTTGTCCGAGATCACCGCTCAGACCCCGATACCACGGGTGACGGTGAATTCATCCTGTCCGGTGCCAACCGGATCACCGCGGCTGCCAGGCAGTGCGATCCGGACGTGGCCGTCTCACGCGCGAATTGGCGACGCCTGATCAGTGAACAGCCCGTCGATCAGACGGCTCTCACGCCGGTCATCACCCGGCAGGATATCCAGCTCGAGTCCTTCAGTTCCCTGGAGCACATCGATTTCAGCGGTGAGATCACCCGTCTCTCCATGCAGGGATACGGTGATCTCCGCCCGGTGGGTTTCGCGATCCGGAAAGACCAGGCGAACGCGTTTCGCGAAAAGATCGTTTCCAGATCTCCCGAGATAGAGGGGATCGGAGCATCCCTGGTCGCGGCCGACGTCCCAGGCGAAGGCAAGCTGATCTTCCTCAAGACTGAAAACGGCCAGGTCGAACCGCTGGCATCCCTGCGGCGCCGCGGGCCGATACAACAGATCGTGGGTTACGGGTTCGACGTCTTCCGGGAAGCCTCGATCCTGTCCGGCATGCAGAGTATGAACCGTGACGTTCAGGGGGCGGCAGCTTCCATCGCGGTTCTGCGGGAACTGGATCGAATGCGTGACAGCACGGATTACGTCCCATTCCAGTCCACGTCCTCGAGCACTTACGATAACGACTGGTTTCCGCAGAACCTGGTGCGCAATGGCCGCCTTGTTCCGGAAGCGCTCAAGAACGTCGGAAGCGAAGAGGCCCCCATCATCCGTCTGGACGGGCCCACGCGCTTTGTCGGGATCTCCCCCGGAGATGACGGCTCTCTCGAGGGTGGTCGCGTGGCCTGGATCGCCGGCAAGCGCCCCCGCGGGGAGATCACGCTCCAGAATGTCTTTCCGGGCGGGGCCGAGCACCTGGCGCAAACGCTCGAGGACAGGACCTGGCGGGTCGCAACCAGCCGGTCCCATTCTGTGGACAATTCCATCGAAGCCGACGGTTACCGTGTCGCGAACGGCATCCTGCTCGAGATCGGCCATGATCATGTCGATGGCCTGGAAAGCAACGGTTTCACGGTCGCACGTGTCCCCACGACATCCGGCGATGATCGCCATTGGACGATTCAACACGAGAACACGCCCAGCGTCGCCAGCATTTCCGCGTCCGGGATGGACGAACCCAAGATCGACGGAAAAACCCGGGCCAACATCCTCTTTCGAGGTGGGTTGCCTCTCGACGATGCGCTTCGTGATTACATGATCTCTGTGGTCAACGAAGCCGACATGGCGCTCGACGACATGGACAGGCAGATGCTTGGCGTCGAGACGTCAGACGACGGGACGTACGAGTCCCGCGAGGACGCAAGCCTGGAGGATTGCTACGCCATCAGCGAAACCCATTACGCGGGACGGGTCATCCCCGATCCCGAAGGGCATCCGGGGAGCGTGCGAGGCTACCACGTGTCAGCGTGCTGGTCGCTCGTGAACAGGCAGACGGGTGAGCTTGAAGGAGTGATGGCAAAGGACGGCTTCCGCTCCGACAGCAGCACGCTTGATCTGCTTTCCGGGGCGGCGACGTTGAGAGAGCGCCTCGACCAAGGGGCGGTTCATCTGCACCCCTACGAGGTGGCCGAGGAAGCTGCCCTTCTGAACTCTTGAATTCACCTGCCTATTGGAAGCTAACACGTCCGTCTTTAGCTTCCAAAATCGATGTTAGAGTCCAGTTTCTCACGCGTGGCGTCTCTTGCCATCTTCCTGATTTTCGCCGCCTGACACTTGCATTGTCTCGGTCACGTGGGTCAAAAAGGAGATAACCATGACCAGCGACGACCGAACATATTCAGCGTATCAGGACGGCTACAGCGTCTTCGTCTGGCCGGACGCGGATGCCGTCTCGCCGAGGGATGCCGGTTTCAAGAACCTCGGCATGATCAGGATCGCGCCCGAGCGACGTTTCGAGCGCCTGACATCCGACGACCCCGAGGACATGACAAGCCTCGAGAAGATGAAGAGCGAGATGGCCGAGGCGAAGGACATCATCGCCCTGCCCCTCTATGCGATGGCGGCAGGAGACCCCGACAGCAGCACCGGTTTTTTCCAGCTTCACAGCAAGCCGTTCCTGGGCGACAAGCAAGGGGTCCTGGTCGGGTTCGTCAGTGCACCGTTTTCAGATGCGATGGCCTACTTTGGTCGGGAAGAGATGACGGAAGATCTCTACCACGATGTCCTGGAACGTCTCGCCGACGAAATCATGCTGATGAACACCTATCTGGCCGACGAGGTATACCGGTTCGAGGTTCATGACAGCAATGGCGATGTGGTGTCCGAAGGGGCGTCCATCTACGAAGCCGAACTGGCCCTCGACGAGGCGATGCATGACATCCAGCGCGTCCAGGAAAAGCTGCCGTCTGCCTTCAAAATGTGATTTTCCGGATTCGTGGCGCAATCAGGGAAAAATCAGAGAATGCGTCGCCAATGAGGACGTGTGTCGGCGCAACATGCTCTCCTTCCCCGTTATCACGGTTAAAATTTGTACGACACCCCCTTCGCCTGAAAAAATTCCTTCTTGGGTGGCCGTTGGGATGTGGACATCCTGAAGTGGCGTGAATAGCCTAAAAAAAACTATCATAAGACGATCTCCTATGGGATGCGCCGCGCAATAATTGCGCGGCGCAAGGGGCGTCGAGCGTGTGTGTATAACGTCATTTTGGGGAGTATACGATGACGGCCACGAATTATTCCGACGGATTTCCAAACCGATACTACCAATCCCGAAAAACCCGTGATGCCATCCGAGACGACAGTCGGAGCTTCTATCCCCTTTTCGCAAAACGCCTCCTGGACCTGGCGCTGGCCATCGCGCTCGTGCCTGTCTTGCTGCCGGTGATCGCGGTGCTCTGGGCCATGACGACCCGTGACGGCGGGCCGGGGTTCTTCGGACACCGCCGGATCGGGCGCAACGGAGAGGTGTTCCGCTGCTGGAAAATCCGCACCATGGTTGTCGATGCAGAGGCCCGGTTGGCCGAGCATCTGGCGAACGATCCCGAGGCGGCCGCGGAATGGGAGCGAGATCACAAGCTGCGCGACGATCCCCGCATCACTCGCCTTGGAGCCTTCCTGCGGTCCACCAGCCTCGACGAGCTTCCCCAGATCTGGAACGTGCTGAAGGGCGACATGAGCTTCGTCGGGCCGCGGCCGGTCGTGCGGGACGAGATGCGAAAGTACGGTGCCGCCCGGACCGCATACCTGGCGATGAAACCCGGCATCACCGGCCTCTGGCAGGTCTCGGGGCGCAACGACGTTAGCTACGAGGAGCGCGTTGCCATGGACGTCGACTACGTCTCGCGCGTTTCGCTCATGACGGACATCCGGCTCATCCTGCTGACGGGGCTTTCGGTTCTGGATCGCACCGGGCGATAGAGAATTGCGGCAGTGGCCGCGATCTTCCACGGTCAGCTCTCCTATTCACCGGCCGGCAGGGTCCCCTCGTAGGCTTCCGTCGGCTGGTGCACCGGGTTTTCCGCGAACATGCGCTCCTTGGCCCGGGCGCCGATGGCCACGCTGTCGATGAACACGTCCGCCGATCCGGGAATGCGGCTCACCGAAATCACGCTGTCGACGCATTCGATGAGCGAGGAGCGCTTCTCCTCCGGCGCGGCCACGATCACCTGCAGGCCCAGTGAACGGAAAAGATCCATCAGGCGCTGGGTATTCGGGATGTCGAGCTTGTTGAAGGCCTCGTCGAAGACCATGAGTCCCATGCCCTCGAAGTCGCCGGCGCTTGCCTTGGGATAGTAGGCGCTGACCAGCGAGGCCGCGATGGCCACGTAGTACGGCGCCTGGCGCTGGCCGCCGGAGAGCTTGCCCATGACCGACGAGAAGGGCGTGCTGACGATCCTCGTTGAATCCTCGGGATCGGGATGTTCGATGAAGAGCTCGAAGTTGAAGTAGTTCCGGTAGTCCTCGTATTTGCGGACGTCGTCGCCCTCCCCTTCGAGGAGCGCATCTAGGGCCTGCAAGCTCTCGTCGTCAGCCACGTCGAGCACGGATTGGTCAGCCGGTATCTCGGCGGTCACCAACCGGTAGATCGGCAGGAACTGCGCGGAGACAGCGCTGCGGAACTGGTAGGTCTGTCCGACGAAGGCATACTTTGCGAGCCTGCGGTTCAGGCTGTCGAGCTGCTCCTCCATCAGAGCGAACTGCTCGCCGATGCGCCCGATCAGGCCCTCGGTGAGGCTGGTTTCCATCTCGGCGCGGGCTCGCTCCAGGCGCTCGCGGTACTGCAGCAGCTCGTGGTTCTGAAGCCGGTCCAGCTGCGCATGCGCCCAGACAAACCGGTCGGCGTTTTCAGAGTCTTCCCCGAGCGGCGCGTCCTCGACCATCCACTTCTGCGCGTAGGCCATCAGGCCGTTGTTGCCACGCACCAGGAAAGCGTTCGCGGAGCCGTCCCTCGTGATTTCCGCGCGCAGGTCGGCGATACGCTCCCGGAACACGGCGACTTTCCCGGAAGCCTCGGCGGCCGGCATTTTCAGGATCTCCGCGAGCTCCTCTGTCGTGACCGGCACGTCGTACCCGGATGTCTCGATCAGCGCGGAGACATTTTCAGGGACACGAGAAGCGGCTTCGGCCTCGACCTCGGATTTCCGGCGCCCGAACTCGAGAAGCCTGTCCTGGCTCTCCTCGATCTTCGAATTCAGGATCCCGCACTGCACGTCGAGGGTGCGGCGCCGCTTCTCCAGCTCCTGGGTTTCGGATTTCAGGACATTCAGGCGGTCATCGATCTTGCGAAGCCTCTCGTCGAGATCCGCTGTGTCCGGTGCCGATATTGCGCTGCGGCGCTGGGCCAGAGACCTCAGCTCGACGAGTACGCTCCGCAAGCTGTCCATGGAATTCAGGATCTCTTCCGGATCGACCATCAGGACCGCCCGCAGGCGTTGTTGGGCGCCCTCGAGGTCCCGAACGGTGGCCTGCGTGTCCTCGAGCTGCTCGCGTTTTTCTTCGACCTCGAGCGCAAGCTCGCCCTGCGTGGCTTTCTGCGCGGTCTTTCCCAGGATAGGCCGGCGGTCCCTGAACACCCGCAGCGTAGCTCCCGACCCGGTCTTGCCGTTGCGCATGATGCCACTGGAAAGTGACCGGAGCTCTTCTTCGGTTTCCGCCCGCGCGTAGCGGCCCACGTTGAATTCCAGGAAGTTCTGAATGACGGGATCGCCGGAGGAGACGATCTCCACGATGGACCCCTCGGTCACCCGCGGCTGCATCCGCGTGAGCCGGCGCTGATCGATCAGGCGCACACCGTCGTAGGTGTTCCGATTGCGGTAGAGAAGATCGAAGGCGGCATCCAGCCGCGCCTCGTCGACGATGACGGCCTCGCGGTTGGGGCCCAGGATTGCCTCGAGCGCGAAGGCCCAGGACTGATCGGACACGGTCACGAGATCCGGCAGGCACCGGGCCTCGATGCCGGCGTCCTTCAGATCGGCCAGGAAGGCCCGGACCTGCCGGCTGAGAACGGCGCCCGGCTCGACACGCCCGTCGTCGCCATGCTCGCGGATGTCCGCACGCAGTCGCATGACCCGCTCTCGGGCGTCTTCCAACTCTTCATGTATCGCATCAAGGCAGCCGGACGATTCCTTGATTTTGTTCAGATGTCCTGAGATCTCCGGGGCGACGGACACCCACTCTTCGGCGGATTTTCCGGAAACGATCCGGGACACCTCGGCGCCGGCTTCCGCCACGCGCTGGGCGACGGGGGCGATGCCAGCCGCCGACTTCAGGTGCCGCAGGTCGGCGAAGGGCTGCAGGCCAAGTTCGACCTTCTGCCGAAAAACGGATTTGCGTTCCTCCAGGAGCCGGCGCTCTGAATCCAGGTGGGCGAGTTCCGAGGAGGCATCATTTTCAGAGAGTTTCTGACGGAGGCCATCCCGTTCCCCCTGGAGGTCTCCGGTTTCGCTTTCGAGATCGGATTGCCGGGCGGTGACCGACGCGAGCTCGGCGGTGAGCTGGGTCACCTCATCTCGCATCCGGCCCAGTTCGATCTCCTGTTCGGCCTGGTCGACCGCATGAGACGCCACATCAATTTCAGCCTCCATTGCACTGATCTGGAAGCCATTTTCGAATTTCCGGACCACTGTGGTCAGGTCGGATGCCATGCCCTCGATCCGCTCGACCTCGGCGGACATTTCCCGCCAAATGGAGATCGATGAGCGAACGCCGGCAACATCGAGCGGCAGCGGCTCGAGTACGAAGCGGCGCACGAAATCCGTCGGGTCCGACATCTCCCGGGCCTGGAGCGCGTTCGCGAAGCTGCGGAGAAACCGCTTGGCATCCGGCGGTGCCGAGGGGCGCATCTTCTCGAGGTAGGCGTTCACGAAGCGCGTGCTGTTCTGGTGGAACGAGATCGCCTTCTCGCCGTGTTCTGCCCGGATGCGAGCGAGCATCTTCTCATGAGAGACCACCGCGCCGCCCTCGACGAAGTCCTCGATCCTGAAATCGCACCCCTCGATGATGAAACGCTTGGTCTGCTCGGACAGGTCCTGTTCCGCTTTCAGGAGGAGGCCGAGGACCATGTGCCGGTCGAGATCGCGGTCGTGGAACGTCAGCGCCAGGGTTGTTTCACAGCGTTCGCGGCGAGGCTTGCCCTCGTTCACATCACTCACGCAGCCCAGCGCGTAATCCCGGACGCTGCGCCCGCGCTGGGCGCCGGCGGCGGCGTTCAGTTCGAGGACGTTTCGGTTGTTGCCGGAGATGACGGTCTGGATGGCATCGAGCACCGAGCTCTTGCCGGCGCCGGTCTGACCGATCAGGGCGGCATGATCCCGGATCGGAATGTCGAGCACGTCGACCAGGTACCAGTTGTGCAGCGAAATCCGTTTCAGCTCGTACATGTCAGCTCGCCTTTTCCAGGAACGGCGTGGCCTGCTCACTCTCGAGCCAGTCGCGCAGGCGCTCGATGTAGCCGTCGGAAACAAGCACGCGGATGCCCGGCAGGATCGTCATGCGGGTCACGCGCGTCTCGCGGTCTTTGTCGCCGATCCTCAGGACACCCTTTCGTGTGAGATCACGCAGCAGCGTGTCGACGAGGTGGTTTTCCCCCGGCGGCGCTGACTTCGCGATCCGCTGGTAGGTCTCCGAGATCTCGACCGTGTCGGTCTCCACCCGCCCGGTGCCATCCATCTTGCCGTCCACGAAGCCTTGTTCGAACAGGTACCGAAGAGCGATCCGGATCAGGGTCTCGTCCTTTTTCAGCCGCATGAGACGCCATGCGTAGGGCGGCTTGTCCCGCTCCTGCGGTTTGAGCGCGATCATCTGGGTTCGCGCGTCCATCTCGAGGTCGTAGCCGGCCACGGCGAAGTACTTCTCGAAAAAGCCGCGGTGCTCCTTGATGGCCTGGACGGCGGCCGATGGCACCGAGTGGGTGTCATCGTAGATCACCTGGTGGAAGAAGAGCGCCTGGATCGCAATGCGGATCGCCTCGCCCAGCGCCTCGGGGTCGTCCGACTTGTCGAGCACCTGCGCGAACTCTCGAAGCTCCATCAGTGCACCTTTTGCTGCTGGCCGCGCGGGCGGATGAGGAAATTGCGGCAGACGATCCAGTCGTTCTCGACCGTGCCGGGACAATCGGAAATCTCCCAGTCGTCGGACAGACGCCCTCCGAGGTAGTCGAGAGATCTCAGGCGCTCGAAAACAAAGAAGTCATCGAGCGAGGAGATCGGAAGCTCTCGGCCTTCAACGGCGCCCTGCCCCTCGACGTGGGCGCGCAGGTAGGCATCGATGCGGTCGGGCTGCACCCGGCTGCGCTCTTGGTAGGCGAGGATCGCGGCCTCGTGCGCGCGCTGGGCGTCGGATTTCCGGGGCCGTTGGATCGGGGTCGGCTTGATCTCCGGCCGCTTCGCACTTGCCGCGAAGAGATGCGCGCTGCCTTCCGGGAGCCGGGTGCCGGACGCCTCGTCCGAGGGCATGGTGACATCGTCCGCAGTGGCCCCGACCTTGCGGAGCACGTCTTCGAGAACCTCGGTGTTCGTCTCGGTCATCGTGTCCAGGAACCGGATGGTGTTCCGGATCTTGGTTTCGACCCGCCGGTTCGTCTCCTCGATGACCTCCAGGTAGTCGTCGATTCCGCTGAACACCCGGATGACGGTGCGCAGATCCTCGATGACGGCCTTGCGTCCCGCTGCGGCGTCCGCGGCCTTCCCTTCTCGAACGTACGCCTCCGCGATCTCGCGGATCCTGAAATCGTCCTCCAGCATCCGCCGGCTCAGACTGAGGATGCGCACCCGGAACCGGAAGGGGTTCGCACGGGTGTGCAGGAGCTTGTAGTCCGAAATCAGGTGACGCTGGACGTAATCGGTGAAGAAGCTCTCGAAGAGGTCGGCGAAGGAGGCCCGGGTGGCGATCAGCTCTTCGGCCTTGCGCATGCTGGCGCTGAGCCCGCGCAGGTGGTTGAGAAAGCCGCGCGATGCCTTGGCCGCTCCGCGCAGGGCTTCCGACCTGGCCTGGGGATCTCGCTCGACGCTCTCGACGAGCGCCAGGACATTGATGACTTCCCCGCCGTAGGAGCGCAGCCGGCCGAACTTCACGTCGAGCAGGAAATCCAGCAGCAGGCGGGCCGTGGCATCGATATCGGTGAAGCGCTGGAAGCCGGTTCTCTGTTCCAGCAGCCATCCGGTTTCCAGCAGGCGGGCATAGGTCGCGTTCGCCCGCACCCCGAGATCCGTCTTGGCCTCCGGGTCGAGGTCCGCATGCTGGCGGCAGAACTCCTTTATGGCGGCGATCACCTCTCCGCGTGGCGAGAGACCGGCGTCCTCGAAGAGCTCCTCGGAAAGGTGTTCGAGCAGGCGCGCGTAGAAATGCCGCTGCGGCCCCGAGAACAGCTTGAACGCGTCCGGGTGCAGATCGCCGAAGATATGCTCGATGCCACTGCTCGTCGTGTTTGTCATTGGTGTTAAAGATACGGCGGATACCATATCTTGTAAACGCTCACGGCAGGGCCTGGCCTTGTCTCAGGCGTCCCGGCGTGCAGAATTCTGCTTATTGGAGGGCTCATGGACGATCTTGAAACAAGTTACCGCTTCGAGCGCTGGGACGGCGTCGCGTTCGGAGACCGTTACGCCTTCCAGCAGACGAACGCGGACATCCAGGATCGGCTCAAGTACTTCGTCTCGAACTACATCGACGACCACCTGCATTTCATTGCCGTCGCGCCGGACGATCTCGTCGTGGGGATCGCCGCTCTGCAGCAGAGTCCCTACGACGAGGGCCTGTACTGGCTGCCCTACGTGACCGTTGATGCGGACCACCGCGGACAGGGGCTGGGCCGCAAGCTCTTCATGCAGGCTGTCGAGCAGGCGCATGACGCCGGCAAGACGCTCGAGCTCAGCACGCTCGAGGAGGACGGCCGGCTTTACCTGGCAAACGCGATCCGGGACGCACAGCGCCGGTTCCCCGGCGGGCTCAAGCGGATCCCGGAAGATCTGGTGGTTGTGGATGACAGTGCCGACCCGGACGAGAGCGTCGCGCCCGGCGGGCCATGAAAGCCGGCTCGACAGCTATCGAAGTGTGTCGCAGTCGTCGTAATGCTTGAAGCTTGTCAGAAGTAGCACTATACTACTGACACAAAGGAGCGAAACCATGACGACGCAGCTGGAACGCCTTACCGAGAAGGTACTTGCGCATGCACGGGCCCTACCCGAAGGCGCACCTGTGACAGCCAAAGGTTTGCTGCATCTGGCCAACCGTGCGGCGGTCGACCAGACGCTGTCGCGCCTGGCCAAGCGCGGCGCCCTGCTACGCGCCAGTCGCGGCGTCTATGTTCTTCCTGTCGAAAGCCGTTTCGGTAAACGTGCGCCTTCGGTGGAAAAAACGTTGGCAGCGCTTGCCGAACAGCGCGGCGAACGCTTCGCGGAAAACGGGGCCATGGCCGCAAATATGCTGGGGTTCACCACGCAGGTGCCAACACGGCTAGTCTACCTGACATCCGGCCGCGCGCGGCGCATCACGCTTGGCAAACAAGTAATCGAACTGCGTCACGCCCCGAAGTGGCAGCTGGCTCTTGGCAACGCGAAGGCGGGTCAGATCATCCGCGCGCTCGCCTGGGTCGGCCCGGATCAGGCAGATGCCGTTGCGACGCGTCTCAGGGGTAAGTTGAATGCCGAAGAGCGACACGAGTTGGCGCGCGTGGCCGGCCGCATGCCCGGCTGGCTCGCCGGCACCGTGAGCCGGATGGCGCATGCCTGAGAGCTACTTCGACCTAGACTACGAAGATAGGCGAGAAGTTCTGGAGTTGGCTGCCACCAACTCCGGCAGGCCGTCGCACCTTCTGGAGAAGGATATTTGGGTCGTCTGGTGTCTCAAAACCTTATTCCAGTCCGAGATCGGAACGCCCCTGGTCTTCAAGGGTGGAACCTCGCTTTCTAAAGCCTACGGGGTGATCCGTCGTTTCTCCGAGGATGTCGATCTGACCTACGACATCCGGGAGCTGGCAGGAGATCTCGTCGGTGACGCGCCGGATGCCCTGCCGCGCTCGCGTAGCCAAGGGGGCAAGTGGACAAAGGAGGTCCGTGAGCGTCTTCCCGCATGGGTCGCCGAGTGCGCGGCCCCACTTGCTCGAGGACGCCATGCGTAAAGTCGAGCCCGATGGGGATATACGGGTGACCGAAGACGAGATCCATGTCCAATACGCAGCCCGAGGACCAACATCGGACTACGTGCGGCCCGAGGTCAAACTCGAGTTCGGTGCCCGCGCGACAGGCGAGCCGAACGAAACTCTCCCATTAGCTTGTGACGCAGCCCCGCACGTAGACGGAGTCATCTTCCCTACAGCCTCTCCGCGGGTCATGACGGCGCAGCGAACTTTCTGGGAAAAGGCTACTGCGGCACACGTTTATTGCTTGCAGGGCAGGCTCCGTGGAGACCGTTTTGCACGTCACTGGTACGACCTCACGCAGCTTGCCGGCGCCGGATATGCCGACAAGGCCATGAAAGATCGAGCTCTCGGAGCCGCGGTAGCCGCCCACAAGGCGATGTTCTTCCGTGAGAAGGATCGAGAAGACCAACTAATCGACTATGCTGCGGCTGTATCGGGCAACTTGACACTGGTTCCAGAAGGGGATGCCCGATATGCTCTTGCCAAGGATTATGACGCAATGGTGGGTGACGGCCTTCTCATGGATGCGCCCGAGCCCTTCGAAGAGCTCATGCGCACCTGCGCCGACCTGCAGCAGCGATGCCGAGACCTGACGACGGGACCAGGCACGTAGCCATCGCCGCGTGACGTGAGCCGAAGCTCTACCAAGACCGCCGCCAGTGCTCCATCCAGAGCGCGCAGCGCTTGGGTGGAGGTGAAGGCGGTTATTGAGAGCTTATTCCGGATTGTCTTGGTTTTGAACATACTGTTTGACCACGGAAAGCGGGGCTCCTCCGCAGCTAACTATGCAACATGACCGGGACCAGAAGACAGGCTTCCAATAGAATCTGGAGAGATGCTCAGGGAACTCTCGCCGTATGATCCGGGAGGATGTCGTCTTCAGGCAGTTGACAAACTTCGACAGGTCAAGCGTTGGAGGAAGGGATAGAAGCAAATGAATGTGATCCGCCTCACCGTTGAACTCGCGCAACGATCCACCCCAGTTCGTCGCTCTTCTGGAAGATATCTGTTCGAGCCTCGCGAGTATGTCTGAATTGATCGCCGGCCGCCGGTACTTCGTGACTAGGACAAGGTGGGAGTTGAGCGAATAGATGCTGTGACGTAGCTTGACAAAAGACTGATCCGAGAACATAATGGGAACAATGGCGCGTCGGAGAGTCACATACAAGGTTTATCCTAACAAGCAGCAGGAAGAGCTGCTTGAAAACACCCGCCGGATGCACTGCGATCTCTATAACGCCGCGCTCGAGGAGCGGATCACCGCTTACCGCAGACGCGGAATCTCGGTCAAGAAGGCCGACCAGGAAAAGTCACTGACGCAGATCCGCCAGCAGGACCCCCTAGGGTACGGCGCCATCAACGCCCAGGCATTGCAGGGAACGCTCAAAAGACTGGACGAAGCGTTTCAACATTTCTTTCGGCGGGTGAAGGAGGGACGTGAGGCGCCGGGATTTCCCAGGTTCAAGGCTGGCCGACGCTTCAAGGGGTGGACCTACAAGGCGCATGGGGACGGATGGAGGGTCTTCCCAGGCGCGGACTGGAAGCACGGACGCCTTCGTCTGAGCGGCATCGGGACGATGCAGATCAGGGGAAAGGCGCGAACCCAGGGAGCGCCCAAAACCTGTACCATCACCAAGAAAATCGACGGGTGGTACGCGTCCGTCGTGATCGAATGTCAACCTCGTCGAGACCATGATCAGGACGCCCACGACGCAATGACCATGGACTGGGGGCAGGAAACCTATGCCACGCTGGTCTGGGGGATCGAGGACGACGAGTACGAGGAACTGGCCAACGAGCGGTTCTGGCAAAGCGAAAAAGACAAGATCATCGAGAAGAACCGGGAACTGTCCCAGGCGATCCTCGATGAATACAACGCCTTGCCGAAAGAGGAGAAGAAACAGTGGAAGAAGCCGAGTAAACGCCACCGCCGGAAACGGCGCGAGCTGGCCCGGGCCCATCGTCGATTGTCCAATCGACGCAAGGACCGTAGCCACAAGACCAGCGCCTACATTGCGAAGCGCTGCAAACGCTTCGGCACAGAGAAACTGACCGTCCAGAACATGACGCGGTCAGCAAAGGGATCCGTCGAAAATCCTGGCAAGAACGTCAGGCAGAAGGCGGGAAACAATCGGGAGGCGCTGGATACCGCGCCTGCCGATCTTCTGAAAATGATCCGTTACAAAGTGGAAGAGACTGGTGCGGATTACATCGAGATACCAACGCGCCAGGTAAAACCATCGCAACGATGTCCCGTTGCATGGACCTGTGAGAAAAAGGGGCTGGGCGACCGGAAACACCGGCTCCCGGACGGGCGTGTCATCGGTCGCGATCACGCGTCCGGAGCCACGCAGCTGCGTTGGATGCTAGCAAAATCGGGACAGTCAATCCCGTGGGTCGGGTGCAGGCCTCTGGATTCTCCAGGAAACTCTCACCCAGAGCCGTAGGCTTGGGTGGAGTAGTTCATATCCTAACGATGTAATCGTCCTTGCCGGGGATGCGGGTTGCGATCCTTCCGGGTCGCGGCGAAGCTGCCTTCCTTGGCAAGGGCCGCGACCGCTTTCCCGACATCGCTCCGCTTGACCTTCAGGTCGCACTGGATGTCCGCAGCGAAGTTCTTGAACAGCCGCTTACGGCACGGCTCCAGAGTCGAGAGACTTCCTGAAATCGTGTCGGGCGGCGAGTTCCGCATCTGTCCCCGATCCGATCTCCGGTGGCCTGTCCGGCCGGCATCTGGCGTCACCGCGGCGTACAGGCAGGACGACCTTCCTGCGTCGCGTCCGGGCCGTGTTCGAGTTTCTCGGCGAGATCCTGCAGGGCCTTCAAGAATCTTGGAAAGAGCCATGCCTGTACGGACTCGAGTTTCTCGATGACGGCTTCGTGGCGCAGATCCGCACCATAAGAAGATCTGAATTTGTTCCGGAACTGTCGTAGGTCCTCAAAAAGAGCTGACGTCTCGTCTGTGATCAGCGCTGGCCGGCGAGACGTCTCAGCTCTCATCTGCATAAGCAGCTTGGCGTCTGATTGGTCTCCGGTAGGTTTCCCGCCGTCAATTCTCTCGGCGACTTCCTCGAAGATCTTCTCGAACCCACCATATGCGTTGTGAACGCTCCGGGCCATGCTTCCCTCAACGAGCATGTTCCGGAGTGGCTGGTCATCAGGAGACTGCCGGTAGCGTTCAAGAGCTCGACTTGCCTTGAGCAGGTCGGTGTCGATGTTCTTGAGGTGCTGATTGACGCTGAGGAAGAGGGCGCTCTCACTGGCAATTCGCATGCTTATCCAAATCTCCGACGCCGCACCCCTACTGTTGTTCGGGGAGTGGCGCCGGCATCATTCACGGTTTCCGAAAAGCATACAGTTTTTGCGGGACCCAGTTCAAGATGAACGCGCTTCCGGTTGCTCTTGCTGGACTTCCCGGGCCTTGAACTCCTCGAACCAGCTTTCATCCTTTTCGTAGTTCAGCGCGATCAGGATGTCGTGCAGTTCGGGGAAACTGGTGAACTGCTCGATGATGCGCTCCCGGTGCTCGGGCTTCTTCCACTTGGGGATCTCTTCCTTCTGCACCGGCCGGACACCGTTCAGGGCGCGGCTCAGGTCTTCGGGGATGGCCTGGGTGTGGAAGTCCGAGAAGTTGCCTTCGAACTCGAGATCGAGCCCTGCGGAAAGCTTCTCCTTGATGTTTTCCGGGTTGGCCACAAGGTCTTCGTACTTCAACAGGAAGACCCCGTTCGGGAAGAGCCCGGATGTCGCGATCTTGGCAATGGCATCCTGGGTCGGGATGATCCCGGGCGCGGTCTTGGTTGGCGTCCTGCCCTTCGGGGAGAAGTAGCAGTAGTCGGCTGACACGAAGTAGTCGTCCGGCACCGACTTGTGGAAGCTGACCAGCATGTCCCGCGGGTCCCTGAGGGAGATGATCAGGTCGACACGCTTCCGGCCGGCATTCTTCTGCAGGATATTGGGGATCTCGAAGATGTCGAAGGGGCGCTTGGTGCAGAAGTTGCCCGGCTTGTCGATCCACTGCATGGCGGGGACCTCCTTTTCGGGAAGCTCGAAGCCGCCTTTCAGGGTGTGGCGGAGCATGTTGTAGAACAGCGTGGTCCCTGCCCGGCCGTAGCCGGCCGTGATGATGTGGCGTTCCATTATTCTATCCATATTGTTTCCGCCGCAGGATAGACGCGAGCACTTTCCCGTGATTTAATCAAATAGTCAAAATCGGACTCGACGGCTGTTCTTTGTTGCGGGCCGGGCCGCATGTAGCCGGGAAACAAGGAGAGAAACATGCCCAAGAACATTGCCCCTCAAATGATCATCTCGATGTTCTACGTTCCGGGTGCGTCCGGTGGTGGCCAGGTGCCCGACATCGGATCGGTCACCCTCGACCAGGATACCAGCCCCCGTGATGCCATGCCGATCACGGCGGAAAACCTCGCCGAGCTTTCGAAGAACGGACTGCAGCACCTGGGGAAGATCGAGGTCCTGCTCATGGACACGGTCGAGGAGGCCCGGGCGGTCGGCCTCGGCATGCGGGAGTCCCCGAACAAGCAGGCGGCCGCATACCAGAACGCCTATGGCTTCGGACTGGTTCTCACCTGCGAGCCCGCAAAGGAGCCAGGCATCGAGCTGATCGATCATCGCAAGCCGGCCATCGAAATCGGAGCCGTCGAAGATCGGGTCTTCGGTAGCTGGAACCTGTCGAAGAAACAGTACGAAGAGCGGTCCATGCCGGACGAGGAGATCGAACTCCAGGTGCACCGCTTTGGAAAGCGCCTTGCCAAAATGGCGGAATCCGTCGGCATGGAAGCGATCCATGAGCTTCGGGAAGCGACCGATGACGCGATGCTCGAGGATGAGCTCAGGTTCGCGCAGGTCGCGGCCCCGGGCATGTGATCGATCCGGCCCCTGGTCGAGAGATAGCGGGATCCTGTTTTACCGGGTCCCGACCAATTCAATGCACAAGAGGACTCATTCATGCCCGCACCCGAGATCAACACCGTCGTACCGCTGTACTACCTTTCGAAGGAGTTGGGAGGCCCCATCGTGACCGTAGACGAGCACGCGACTGCCGATGGCTTCGAGCCCGTGACCTCCGATACTATCGTTCGCCAGATGGACGACGGCCTCGGGGACCTGGGCGGGATCGACATCTGGCTTATGAGCACCGTCGAGGAGGCCGAAGCCGCGCGGGCCGCCTTCGGTGGCGATGCGCAGTCGGCGAAGCTGCGGAACGGGAATGGTGCCGTACTGAAGACCCGGAACGCCTCCTTTGAAATCCGTCTCGAAGATCGCCGTCGCCAGGAGCGCACGGCCGGCATGGCCGAAGACAGGGTTTTCGGCAGCTGGACACTCGACCGCGGCCAAATGCTCACCATGCAGGATCTCGACGAGATCGCCATGGAACAGGCAACCCGCGGCTGGGCGCGCGAGGTTGCAACCATGGCGCGCCACATGGGCCCGGCCGCGGTTCAGCAGTTGCAGGTTGACCTGGAGACGGTCCCGGGGGCTTTCGTGGGATTTGCATCCTGCGACATCGGGACACTTCGGGAAGCCTGCGACATCGCCTTCGAGAACGATGCCGAAGCACATTCGATCCTGTCTCGCTGTTCCCAGAAGTACGAGAACGCGACAATGATGGACGACATTGAAGGATACGTTCTCGAACGTCTCGAGCCGGTCATTTGCGACAAGAATGAACCGGAGGGCCCGGCCGGGCCCTGAGTTCTGAGCCTCGTCACTTCACAAGTCCACACCCCGACGGAGACACTTATGGCCTCTGAGCACCCGACATTCCTCGTCCCATTGCAGTACACCGCGGACGACGGAGGCGGCTTTCCTTTCGACACCAGGCCTGTCGACCGGCTGAGCTTCTCCTTCGATGACACCTTCGAGGACGTCGTCATGGTCACCTCGCAGAACGTGGCTGCGCTGCGTGAGCAAGGCCTGGCGGATGTTGGCCGTCTCGAACTCATCGTTGCGGATTCACCTGACGCCGCTGCCGGCATGCACCTGGATAGTGACATGCTGGCAGATGTCCGCCGGGAGACTCTGGAGAACGGGTTCGGCCTGGTGGTGATCAGCACTCCGGACCTGGATTTCCGGATCGAGGTCAAGGACGCGAGAACAATGGCCGCCTCCATCGGTGCGCAGCCGGACGATCTCGTACCAACCAGTGAGCTGATCGAGGAGCAGATCGAGCGGGCGCGCAAAGATCCTGAAAATTCCTCCGCCGGCGCGATGCGGCAGGCCAGGCGCCTTCTGAAGGAAGCCTCGGATGCCGGCCATGATGTGCGTGAGGCGCTCGATACCCTCACGCGGCAGCATGCCGTCACGTCACCGTCACAGCGGACATACTTTGCACCGGTGGTGAACAGCTGGGTGGAGGACGTCATGCGCGATGGGTTCCAGAGCGAACTCGTGGATGGACGGTACGGCCAGGCCTTCTATTCGACACTGGAGGCAGCTCTCTGCGTGCAGCGGCGCGGCGGAGAAGGCGGCCACCTCTCGCCCGAGGATTTCCAGATCGTTGTCGTCGACTGCCACGAAGAGATTCCGAGGGCCGAGCGTCAGGTTCCGCTCAACGATCCCGCCGGCGGAGAGCGTGTCCTGAAGGTCTTCGGCCAGGGCGAGGAGGCGAACGGGATCCACTGGAAGCCCAAGCGTCGGGTCGTCGGATCCGACTACACTGCCGAGGCGGAGCCGTGGCACACCTATTACCACGTCACCCACGAAGCCGACCTTCAGTCGATCCTGATCGAAGGCTTCGAAGGCGGACATGGGGATGTGGGCTTCGGTGTCTATCTCTTCGATGACCTTGCCGCGGCTGAGGAGTACATCGCGCGTGGCGGCTGGGATGGCACGACAGACCCCGAGGACCTCGAGATCATCGAGGTGACCTGCGACGCGTTGCCTGGTGTGGAGCCTCACCCGGACTGGCCGGATCCTGAAAACTACGCGCATGTCGTCTTCAAGGGCATGAACGAGGACGACCCGGAGGACATCTGGGAACCGCAAAGAAGCCACATCTTCCCGACACCGCAGCCGGGCACACCTTGAGAAGAAAACAACGGGCCTCGGGCTGAAAGAGATCCCCAGGCGAGATTTTCCTGAGGAAATGCGAGAATAGTAGCCTTCAAAATAAGGGCGTAAGAAAAAACTCCGAAAAAATTGGAATCTATGCTTGCAATATGGGAATTGGCCTTCTATGTTCCCTCTCAACACAGACACACACCGACTGGAGACACACGTTCAATGACCCGCCGTATCGAACATAAGCTTGCTCAGATGGCCGACGCCATCCGTGCCTGCATGCTCGATTGCGTGCGGAAACTGGACGTCGTCCTTGGCTTGGACCGTGCGTGGCAGAAGCGCGGCTTTGCCTATGAGATTCAGACTCCAGGAGGGGAAGTGATGTCGTAGAAACGCGCACATCGCTAGACTTCGAAAGAAGCCCCTCCTGGTCCCCAGCGAGGGGCTTCTTCGTTTCTAATCAGTCAGTTACCGAGCGTAGCTGATCTGGGACACATAGGTCCTGAGAGCGCCACCGGCGGCTTTCGAAGCGTATGGTCAGTCACCCGGGGTTCGGGTGTGCCACAACCGGTACGCGGGGCAAAATCCCCGTGGTCCGCCATATACTGCGGATGCTGGAGATTGGGTTGTGGTCCGGAGGGAACGTAGCGCTCCATGAGCGTGGATACCGATGGCTGGAGACCGGGGACTTACCACCCCCGGTCGCTCCAGCAATGCGACTTTCGGGAGAGGCAATCCGGCCTCTCCCGCAAATGTCACGGGGCCTCATCGTATAGCGGTAATTACTCCCGACTGTCTCTCGGGCAACACGGGTTCGAGTCCCGTTGAGGTCGCCAACTTGCAAATGATCAGTGGTCCACAGGTGAATTATGCTCGAAATAAAGATGCTGCCGAGAGCGGAAATGTGTTTCCGTTTTCGAGAGCAACTTTCATATTCTCATATGGACCCGTAGCTGAGTGGTTTAGCAACCGACTTTTAATCGGTTGACGTGAGTTCGATTCTCACCGGGTCCTCCAGTACGTCGAGCAGAAAGGAGTTGGACATGCAGACGTTGGATGACCTGAACCTGGGGGGTGCCGGCCGCAGCTTCGTGATGATGCAGGTTCCCGACGAGATGCGGTCCCGCCTCATGATGCAATGGCTGTCGCCGCAGATCAGCGACCTGGCCGGCCGGGCCGACGAGCTCAAGGACGCCGAGGTATCGGTGCACACACGCCGCGATCTGTCGACCTTTTCCGCGGCCCTCAGGGCAACCGTTGCTCTCGAGATGACGCATAATCAGGCACGCGCCGTTCTCGACTCCTTCTTCAGCCTCGGACAACGCTCCATTCGGGAGCCGATGGCGTCCAGGGACCATCCGGAAGGGCGCGCCCGGGAGCTCTTCCTGGAGACGGAGAGCCTGACGATGCCGGACGCGAACGACGAGATGCTGGAAGCTGCCCTCGCCGAAGGCGGAGCCGCAGCCGAAGTCGTCACGGCCGCCGCGGCGGCCTTCCATCGCACAAGGGAGGTCCCAGACAACACGGGCGACCGGCTTGCCGAACTCGAAGCTGAGGATCCTGGCGTCGAGCTTCTGGACGCGGGCCCTCTTCTTGTCGGCCGGCCCGGCGTGACCTGATCATAATTTTGTACCGGTAGCTCAGAGGTAGAGCAGCGGGCCCTTAACCCGAAGGTCGTGGGTTCGACCCCCACCCGGTTCTCCAAGATATGCGTGCGTAGCTCAGCAGAAGAGCGGCAGGGTGAAACCTGCGACTGGTAAACGGACCCGGTCTGATCTCCGGGCCCCGCAGACCATCTCCGGCTGATCATCGGGGACGGCGTTGGTGCAAATCCAACCGCACGCTCCAAGACAAACGAAAACGGTGTAGTGACGGAACGGTAACGTGCGGGATTGCAAATCCCAGGCCCCGAAAGGGAGGCGGTTCAACTCCGCCCTACACCTCCAGACATGCGCGGCCTCGCCTGACCGTCCCGATGGTAAGAGCAAAGGTCGAAAAAATTGCCTCGCGCATCACCGCCCTCGCCTCGTGGCGGCATAGAAATCGCAGGAACACCGACCCACCCTGCGGGTCAGACGCGCTGGAGTCCAAGCCGGTGCGGCTAACGGGGCGCCAATTCCATTCTATTCTTGCCATCCAACTATTCTTTCGGCATGATGCCCCAAAGAAAGGATCGCGTCATGGCAGATCGAAAGATGCCCGAGCAGGTCAAACTCGGAGACAGTCATAACACGCCCCTCACCCTAACGCGCAACGAACGCAACATTGCGTTCTGAGCGCCGGGTGAGGTGCAGACTAAGAAAGGAGAAATCCAATCTACGTTAGTGGCGTGATGAAATGCACTGGTGAACGCCAGCCATTGCCTCTTTCGCTCAGCTTTAAGTCTCTCGCGCGAGCGGGAGGGGCTGAAAGGTCCAGTGAGTTGGGCACACGAAAGCGCCAGTAACTTTGTCGAGGCAAACGTAACGGCCTGAGGGCCAGAAAGGGACAGAAATGTCCAACTATGTTTTAGTTCTGGATGACGGTCGGCGACCCTTGTCGCCGACGTCGCCAGCACGAGCGCGACAGTTGCTGCGCGATGGGAAGGCGGCGGTGTTTCGTCGTTATCCCTTCACGATCATCCTCAAGCGGAAGGTGCCTGATGCGGAGCCCGCCCCGGTTGAAGTGAAAATCGACCCTGGCTCCAAGACCACGGGTCTGGCACTGGTGCAGGGTGACAAGGTTCTCTGGGGCGGGGAGCTGACCCATCGTGGCCACCAAATCAGGGACCGCTTGCAGATGCGCCGTGAGCGCCGTCGTGGACGGCGGAACAAGCTGCGCTACCGCAAGCCACGTTACAGGACCAAGGCTCAGATCAATAACGCTGACCGAAAGCGTAAGAAGGGTTGGCTCGCACCGAGCCTGCTGCACCGCGTCGAAACGATCATGACCTGGATGGACAGGTTTCGCCGCTACGCGCCCGTCGGGTCCATCGCGATGGAACTGGTGAAATTCGATCTGCAGCAGATGCAGAACCCTGAAATCAGCGGCGTCGAGTATCAGCAGGGCGATCTGGCAGGCTTCGAAGTGAAGGAGTATCTCCTCGCCAAATGGGGCCGCAAGTGCGCCTATTGCGGAGCTGAGGGCCGCCCGCTCGAGGTTGAACATATCCAACCCAGGTCGCGCGGCGGCTCGAACAGGGTCAGCAACCTGACGCTCGCCTGCGAGCCCTGCAACCAGGCCAAGGGCAACAAGCCAGTCGAGGCGTTCTTGTCGAGCAAGCCCGACCTTCTGGCGCGCATCATGAAACAGGCGAAACGGCCTCTCAGAGACGCGGCATCGGTCAACTCGACACGCTGGGTCCTGTTCACCGCACTGAAGCTGACGGGGCTGCCTGTCACGGCGGGAACAGGCGGAAGGACCAAGTACAACCGCAAGCGGATGGGCTGGGCCAAGGCTCATTGGCTCGATGCCGCGGCCGTCGGCAACGTGGATGCCCTGACCCTTCGCACCGACAAGCCGTTGCTTATCTCTGCCAAGGGTCAGGGTGGTCGACAGAAGGGCGTGTTTGACAAACACGGCCAGCCCCGCCGCAACAAGGCGGGCGCCGCTCAGATCCGCCCGCTCAAGCCCATCCACGGCTGGCGCTCCGGCGACATCGCCAAGGCGCGCGGGCTAGAGGGTCGCATCTCTCCGCGCACCAGGGGCAGTTTTGAACTCCGCGCCGCGGGACAGAAACCCCGCTCGTTCCCACCTCGTGATTTCGTGGCGATCCATCGCAACGACGGTTACGCGTATCAATGATGTTGCGTTCGTTGCGGAAAATGCGTGCCGTCGGACAGCTGATGATGTATCAGAACGAGCCCAGCTTTTCCGGGATGGACAAGTGCCGGACGGTCATGGGTCTGAAGTTACCCACCTGGCAACGGCCGCTTGTCTGGACCGAAGAGCAGAACATCCGCTTCCTCGAGAGTCTTTGGCTGGGCCTTCCTGTCGGGACCTATAGCTACAACATGGTCTTGGACGGCGGCGCCCTCGACGGGCTCCTGATCGACGGGCAGCAGCGACTCAACGCAATCCAGCGATACCTGGAAGATGCCTTCCCCGTCTTCGGTCACAGGTGGTCCGAGGTGACCAAGGTCGACCAACGGCTCTTCAAGCTGACCGCGTTCCCGTCATACTGCACGCAGTCATCGGACGAGCAATACTTGCGCGATTACTACAATCGCATGAACTTCGGCGGGGTCGCGCACACGGAAGAACAGCGGGCATAGGCAGGCAAAGATTTCCTTGCTCATGTCAAATCTATGCTTGACCGGCGTTCATTATATCCTTATGGAAGTCTTTGCGCACCATTCGGGAGGTGTCCTCCTGAGGTGTCGCGCCCGGGGTGGTTCCTTTCAAGTTCGGTCCGTTCATCCCCCCCCCCGGGCGCCACTAAAATTTTGCCGCCGTAGCTCAGTTGGTAGAGCGCGCCCGTGGTATGGGTGAGGTCGCGGGTTCGATCCCTGCCAGCGGCACCAGACTAAGGAAGACAATGGCCATCAACAGAGCAATGCACCCCGTCACGGACAAGGAAATCATCGCTTTTCTCGAAGAGGAAGCGAAGAGGGCCGAAGCTGACGTCGTGGAGAACCAGCGGGTTGGAGATATCCGGCCGGAACTGCTTTGGGCCGCGGCAAGTCGCATTCGTGGCGGCGTAAAATAAGGAATTTTGGGGTGTAGCCAAGTGGTAAGGCAACGGTTTTTGGTACCGTGCACCGCAGGTTCGAATCCTGCCACCCCAGCCAAAACAAGGAACAGGACGGCTTGCACGACGTCTCTCACATTCGTCCGGATCGACTTGTCATTGCTCCCATCGACAAGAAAGACCAGTTCACGACGCTGGTGAAGCAGGTCTTCTGGGCGGTCTATGTCACCGGGGAGAGCCAGGTCCTGTCGGCAGCGAAGGCGGAAACCAAGGACGATCTGCACGCCGTGATTTCCGAGAAGATCGCCGCCTATCCGGCTGTCGAGAACCGGGTGGCGTTGCGCACCGCTGACGGGGATGAAGGCTACGTGATCGAGCCCACCTCGATGGAAGAGGTCGCGTTCAGGATCGAGCAGGACATGGACGACCACGATCTGACAGGCCGCAAGAAGTCAGCCCCCGATCCCTTCGCGGATCTCTTGCCCGCTCTGAACCGCTGGCTCGAAGGGCCCGAAACCGACTGGCGCCTTGCGCCCGAAGCGGCACCTGCGTCCTGACAGACAGGAGACAATCATGCAGAAACGGATTCCAGACTTCGACCGGGTGACCCATTTCACGATCACGCCGATTTTCGAACAGCAGATGGGCTGCAGCTACAACGACGCGGCCGATTGGATGGTCATGGGGATCGCCGCGGACGACACCGTCGAGTTCGCCATGACCACGAACCAGCGCGACAGCCTGGACGGCGTCCTGAGCGAATGCTTCGGTGCCTGCCCGCAGGCCCAGGACAAGGTCGCCTTCAAGTCGTTCGAGAACGGCGAGGAGCTCTACATCGCGCCGGTTCACCCGGACGAACTCGTTGCGGTCCTGATGGAATATGTTGTCGACGATATGCCAGACGATGCACCGAACACCGACGATCACCCGCTCGAAGAGGTTCAGACCGCCCTCGACGAGGCGATGGCGACCATCGAAGTGTCGCCGTGAACACTTGGGGCAGCGTCTCGAGATGGCCCAGCGCGGCTGGCATTCCACCATCTCGGTCGATCATAACACGCGGCGCGCGGACACGGTCTCCGTCCGCTTCCGGGTCAATCGCTACTACTGGGCTGGAGACCGCATCGATCTCAGTTTTGGAGATATGGCAAAGAGCGTGCCGTTCTCGGACGTGGAGATCCTGAAGACGCTCCGCGAACAGATCGATGCGGTCCAGGAAGCGACAGTCCGCGCATGCCGTACGATTGCCAGAACCGGGATTGGGGTTATCGCCTGACTCTCGGAAAGGTCGAACATCTCGGAGAGCCTCTTGCACGCCAGCGCGAGCAGTTGACGTCAAAGCATCTCAACGAGGCCATCATTTCCGGCGTCATTCTCGGCGCGGCCGACGGTCTCGATCAGCTCTTCGAAATGTATCCCGACGGCATGCCGCCAGGCTTCATGACACGGGCCGACAAACTCGCCGAACAGGATCGCCTGTTCTCGGCTCCCAAGATTTAGAAACACGCGGATGTGGTGGAATGCAGGTAGACGCGCGAGCTTCAGGTGCTCGTGCCCGAAAGGGCGTGAGGGTTCGAGTCCCTCCGTCCGCACCATGGTTTCCTTCCCCAGTGAAGGAGCAAGCCATCCATTCGAAATCGCAAAATCACGGAATTTCGGTGCGGTAGCTCAGTCAGGTAGAGCATCGGGCTCATAACCCGAGGGTCGCTGGTTCAAATCCAGCCTCGCACCACCAGATCGCCGGGCTCGTCCTCTCGAGGAAAGCACGGCCCGACAAGTAAGTTGTCAATTAATCATAGAACATCGTGGTGTAGCTCAGTCCGGTAGAGCACCGAGCCGATAACTCGGTTGCCGTAGGTTCGAATCCTACCACCACGACCAGAACGTGCGATCCTGCCTGTGGCGGGGTGGAGCAGTCCGGTAGCTCGTCAGGCTCATAACCTGAAGGTCGAAGGTTCAAATCCTTCTCCCGCAACCAAAACTCCGGGATCGCACAAACACATTGGACGGGTAGCTCAGGGGTAGAGCGGTTGGTTGAAGCCCAGCGCGCCGGAGGTTCGATTCCTCCCTCGTCCACCAGGTGTCCGGTATGTTTCGTCACCTATGTCTCGGGTCGCTCACCGCTCGACATCCGGCAAGATCATTGAAAGCAGGGCGTAATCGGTATATATATCCTGATATCTTCGGAGGAAGGCTATGGCTACCACCGCACAAAAGAGAGCGATAAAAAACTACCGGGCGCGTCTAACGCAGCGCGGGTTCAAGCGCTTCGAGGTCATGGCGCTCGAAGCCGA
This sequence comes from Salipiger mucosus DSM 16094, assembly GCF_000442255.1. Lineage (GTDB taxonomy): Bacteria > Pseudomonadota > Alphaproteobacteria > Rhodobacterales > Rhodobacteraceae > Salipiger > Salipiger mucosus. The sequence goes on from NZ_KE557281.1 coordinate 168,215, forward strand.
CCGCGAACTGATCCGGTCACTAGCGCGCTGCTTGGCAGAAGACGGCGCGAAAGCCGATGAGGCGCGCGCTGCGGTGAAGGCTGTCGTAGCGGGAGAACCGCCAAAGCCCGGCGGAGTTTTAGCCGCGCTGCGCCGCTCGCCCTTGGTCGGGGCCGAACTCGATCTCACGCGCCCGCGCGAAGAAGGGCGCGGGATTGACCTTTGACGCGCTACCTTCTCGATACAAACATCATTAGCAATATCGTCAAACCGAAGCCGTCGGAATCGTTGTTGCAGTGGATGGAGGCGCAGAAGGACGAAGACCTGTTTATCGCCTCGCTGACCATCGCCGAAATTCGGCGCGGCATTCTGGAAAAGCCACGCGGCAAGAAACGAGCTGCGCTCGACGCTTGGTTCTCCGGGCCGGAAGGACCGCAGGAACTGTTTGCGAGCCGGATCCTGCCCTTTGACGACAAGGCGGCGGTGATATGGGCACAGCTCATGGCCACGGGTAAGTCTGCCGGACATCCGCGCAGTGCGCTGGATATGATAATTGCTTCCGTGGCAGGTGCGAATAATTGTGTGGTGGTGACGGACAACGCGAAAGATTTCGCAGACATTCAGTTCGTCAACCCACTGCGCGAAGCTAATTGACATGGCATCTATCCCTGCGGTCTTCTGTATAGGGAGCCGGAAGGCAGCCTTCATCGACAAGCGGGACTTCATCACACATTGGACGGATAGATCAGGGATAGAGCGGTTGGTTGAAGCCCAGCGCGCCGGAGGTTCGGTCCCTCCCTCGTCCACCAGTTCAGTTCGTACCGTACATGTGCCCAGAATGGGCCTTGAAAAGCAGCCCGGAGGAAGACCACACACAATGTAAAAGATGGAGATTTCTATGCCAGCAGAGAAGAGCCTTGAGGAGGTCCTGGAAGACCACCGACGCAAACGGGGAGCAACATCGATCAGTATCTCATTGGCACCAGGTGCCAACCCCGAAGAGATCGAGAAATTCCTCGAAAGTGTGCGAAGGGAAGAGGTCAAATTCTACACGTACTCCCAACTCGAGCGCTCGCAGGCGTATGCCGCTCGACTGAAGAATCTTCTTCGTGAGGTACGTCGCCTTGCCTGTGTCGACCCCTCTGCTTCCGAGGAGGAGTTGCGAGACCGGATGACGGATATCTCCTTGAAGGCGGATCTTATCGTTGACGTCCACTTCGAGAAGGACATCGCATTCATGGAGGCAGCCAGAGAGAAGGCTGCTGCCGAGTAGCAGCTAACACGCGGTCGACCGATTTTCAGGATCTGGTCCCGCCGACGGCACCGGCCCGCGGCCGAAACAGCGGGTCACGATTTTCTGCGGGATGGAGCAGCGCACAGCTCACCGGGCTCATAACTCGGAGGTCGTCGGTTGGAGTCCGGCTCCCGCAACCAGATAGAATTGGATCGGTAGCTCAGTGGAGAGAGCATCGCGTTGCGGACGCGAAGGTCGAGGGTTCGAATCCTTCTCGGTCCACCAAAAATACGGGGCCTTAGCTCAGCTGGGAGAGCGCCTGCTTTGCAAGCAGATGGTCGTCGGTTCGAACCCGACAGGCTCCACCAATCATGCTTGGATCGACGCTGGTGAAATGCAGTACACAATCGAGTACGACAACGAGGTCGACGGAGAACATGTCGATCTGGAGGGCGCTGACCTGTCCCTGCTGGGAACGGACCCGCACTCCATCGAAACAGGTGCCGCAGAGGGACCTGTCGCCTATTACGAATTCCCGGGGGATACCGAGGAAGCCGACATCGAGGCTGCCCTCGACAAGAGCGATTGGTGCTTCAAGTCCATGACCAGGCTGGATGGGGCGCCCGCCCCCTGAGGGCTTCCGGTGCGGTCCTCGAGACCCCATCTTCCTGGAGACAGATCACACAGGAAGAGAAAGGAAAGAAAATGGGTCTCCTGTCCACGATCCGGGCCGACAGCCTTGCCGCCCGGAAATCCAAGTCGCCGAGCTCCAGCGTCCTGACGACGCTCCGGGGTGAACTCGACACGAAGACGAAGTCACTGTCGCCGGCACGCGACCTCACCGACGCCGAGGTTCTGGCCGTCGTCCAGAAGTTCATCAAGAGCATCGATGAGACCATCATCCATCTCGAGAAGAACGGTAGCGCCGAGGCCTTGGCAACCGCCCGCGCCGAACGGGCTGCCCTCGAAGTCTACCTGCCCAAGCAGATGACCGAGGCGGAGCTCGAGGCGTTCGTCCAGGCCAAGGTAGCCGAGGGCGCCAACATGGGTCAAATCATGCAGGCGCTTAAGGCCGAGCATGGTGGTCAGTACGATGGCAAGTTGGCATCCCAGATCGCCAAGCGGTACCTCGCGGCCGCCTGAGAACACGAGGTCGAGCCGCCCCCGGCGGCTCCCTCACCATTGACCTGATTTCCGCGGATCTTTGACAAACTATCCCACTTAGGATACGCAAAAGATCGCACTCGAGGGAAGTGCGTGGATTGAAACGGAGGCTCGAAGCCCTCTCCTCGCCACCACACACCGGCGGTAGGATGCCTTTCCTCGGAAAGGTGAGTTGCCGCCGGTGTATCCCTCGCCACCAAACAAGCAAGAACAAAACGAGGTAGCAAATGAGCTTGAAGATCAGGCATCTCGACGAGACGAGCGCGCTGGGCACCCTGGATGGCGCCCTGCCCTTTGAAATCCGTCGAGATGGAAAAACGACGACCGCGCGGATCGCGGGCTGGGTGCACACGGTGCAGACCCATGCCGCCTCCTCCGCCGCGGGAATGCGGGCGGCCGCCTATGCGGTGGTTGCCAGGTATCGCGACGCCCACCGGCACGCATGACGCCTGCCCGTGGGGCGCGATGACAGCGGGACCGGGCGCTTCCTGATTTTTTCAGGTCCGGTCCCGCTTCTTATGGGTGTAGCTCAATGGTAGAGCGCCGGCTTCCAACCCCGGGCCGTTGTGGGTTCGATTCCTACCACCCGTGCCAATTTCCGGCGATGCGATAGCGTCGCCAATCCTTCCTGAATGGGTGTAGCTCAGTTGGTAGAGCAGCGGATTCCAAATCCGCCGGTCGGGGGTTCGAGTCCCTCCGCCCGTGCCAGGAAGATGCGGACATAGCTCAGCGGTAGAGCTCCTGCTTGCCAAGCAGAAGGTCACGGGTTCGATCCCCGTTGTCCGCTCCAGTTTTCTCCTTTCGATAGGTCGATCACGTGCCGCTCGTCAGGACACATGCCCAGGTGGTGGAATTTCGGTAGACGCGCTGGCTTGAGGGGCTGGTGACCATTGCGGTCGTGCGGGTTCGAGTCCCGCCCTGGGCACCAGAATTCGACATCTAACCCGCAATTTTATTCTTGCGGATTTGATGCCTGGAGCGTAAGGCTCCACAAATCATAATGGATAGAAGGAAGTCATGCCGAAGGATGAGTTGAATCCGGATGTTGCACTCGGTTGGCGCAGCGATTGGCAGAATGCGCCACGCGACGGAACCGAGATCGACGTCAATTCTCACGACCTTTCGGAGCCTGGGACAGTCGTCTGGTCCGAGCGCCCAGTATGCATGGGCGGGGATCGCGTCGGGGGCTGCGAGCCCGGATGGGCTACGGGGTTGGAGAACGGCACGGACGTCAATCTGCCCGTGGATCAGCCCGATCTCTGGCGCCCCATGGAGAAAGACGTCAGCTCCTTGAAGGATTGACTGTTTGCCGCTCATTGAATAAAAGACGAACAGATTTCAGGGCATGGCGTCCGGACGCTGTTCCCTGAGAGGTGAAAGTCTCCCACCGCGCTTTCCCGTCGCGGCTATAGCTCAGTCGGGAGAGCGCCTGCATGGCATGCAGGAGGTCGGGAGTTCGAGCCTCCCTGGCTCCACCAGTTTTCTCGCGCTGCGGCGCGAGTGGGCTCCGAGCGTAGTGTGTCGCAATCGAGCCAACCGTAAGGTTTGCAGTGTGATCGTGTAGTCGAGGGGTGGCTCCTCCGAACGGCTGCGATACTCGGACCCTGGCCCGGTGAATGACACTGAAACGGGCCGTTCTCATCACGCTGTCTTAGCTCAACCGGTAGAGCAGCCGCTTCGTACGCGGCAGGCCGCCAGTTCGATCCTGGCCGACAGCTCCAGAATTTTGCCCGGTCTTCTAGCGGTAGGAATACGCGTTCTGGGCGCGGAAACCTTGGTTCGAATCCAAGTCGGGCATCCAATGCCAGTCTCCCAACAGATTGAATCTTTCCACCTGGGCCGGCACTTGCCAGGGGGAGATACGGGAGTTTGAAATGAAGGCAAACATTGGCAGGTTTTTTGCGAACACGACCAAGGCGATCATGGTTGCCGGCATCGGTACAACTGCGGCCATCGTGCTGTCTGGCACTTTGGACAAGGTCGGAGATCCACCACAGGATCGAGGCGTTGTGTTCAGCATGGAAGAACATGTGGGACCGAACGCGGTCTATGACGCGGAAGATCTGGCCGCGCAGCTTCGCGACGGCGCGGATCATCTTGCCAACTACATGGAGCAATCCAATGAGGGGAACATTTTCGCAGCCTCCGCGGAAGCGCGTGCTGCCGTTCATGACTATGACGACGCATGCATCTACGCCAGCCGGATTGCGACAAGCATGGCGATGAACGAAAACGAGAGCCCCGAGATGAGGGAACTGGTCGGCGACATCTGTGAAGGGAGAGACGCCATCGTTGCCATGATGGAGCAAGTGTCCGGTCCGATCCAGCAACTTCTGTCCATTCGGAATGCAGCGCAAATCAAGGTGGTCAGCGCCGCCGAGGCGTTCGACATCGAGCCGCGCTACGATGTTCGTCCGTTCCCGGATTCCGACGGAGGCCCGGCAGGACCAACCATGTGATCTGCGCTGGTCACCACAGAAGTTCGAAGGCTGTCGCGCGCCCTGCCCGGCAGCCTTTTCATTTTCAGGATCGACAACCGAAGGAGACAAAGATGTCGAAACGAAAACCGAAGCTGGCGCCGCGGAACGGCCATGTCGCCGCCATGCGCCAGAAATCCGGCGGCGCCCACGGCAAGACGAAGAAGGCCCAGCGCCAGGCGGACAGGATGCAGCTCAAGCGCAGCATTCGGGACATTCAGACGAGCGACGACGCGGCCGTTCTTCTGAGTGTCTCGTGCGTTTGAAGGATATGGGGAGGTGGCAGAGCGGTCGATTGCGGCGGACGGTAAATCCGTTCCGGGTATCCGGCACCCTGGTTCGAATCCAGGCTTCCCCACCAAGAAATGACGACGTAGCTCAGTTGGTGAGAGCGCCGAGCTCATATCTCGGAGGTCGAAGGTTCGAACCCTTCCGTCGCCACCAAAAAATCAGGTTTCGCGGATGCGCAGTCTCTTGAGACCTTCCATATTCCTCCAGGCCTCCCTTGAGGGCTGGTCCAGGTCTCGAACGCCGTGATCGTGGGCTTCCTTGCCCGATGCGAAGACCTCGACGTCCGAGTTGTACTCGAAGGTCTCCGGCGCGACGTCCTGTCGGTGCAGGCGCAGTGCGAGGAGTTCGCGGGGATCGTGCGTCAGGAGCCATCCACCGCACAGGCATCCGTCCTTCTGATGGCACAGGAAGACGGCTGGGTTCTGTTCCCAGGTTTCGCCGTCGTAGGTCGTGAGCTTCTCGTACTCGGATCGATGCCAGATGCCGGATGGCACATCTGCCCGGTACGGGCAGGACCCGCAGGGAACCTTCGGCGGTTGAAGTCGGTCGGTCATGAACGGCCCTCTGGAACTTGCGGCAATGGACCACGGAAGTTCAGAAATCACAATCCTTCAGGATCCGTAGCTCAGCGGAAAAGCGCCTGCCCGACACGCAGGATGTCGGACGTTCAAGTCGTCCCGGATCCACCAGAAATCATGAAAATGGGACCTTAGCTCAGTTGGTAGAGCGCTTCGTTTACACCGAAGATGTCGACAGTTCGAGCCTGTCAGGTCCTACCAGATCCTGCAGTACGGGCCGGTAGCTCAGTCGGGAGAGCGTCTGCTTTGCAAGCAGGCGGTCGCGAGTTCGAGTCTCGCTCGGTCCACCATTTGTCCACTTTTTTGACCCTCATTTAACCATTGCCCTGTAGGGCTCCGCCCAACGAACAGGAGACAGGAAACCATGCAAGTGAACCTTCATCAGACCATCATGGAAGCGCCGATGTCCGTGGAAGGTGTCGAGAACGTCTACGTGAAGGGTGGGATGCTCTGCCTCATGAAGAAGGCCGCCAACGGCAACCGCGAAACGGCGAAGTATCCGCTGGCCCACATCGCGAAGTACGAAACCTGGATGCGGCGTGAAGAGGTCGAATTCCAGGATGAACGCACCACGGCCGTCGTTCACCTCGTCAGTCATTCGGAACCCGAGATCTTCCGCTCGCATGTCGCCCCCGAGGCCACCGCCTTTCTCTACCGCGTGTTCACGGAAGATGGCGACGACGAGGTGAAGGTGACCAGCTTTCCGCTGATCAACATCTTCCGCGTCAAGGAGCGCTGATCCGTGAACCTCAGGTACGCGATCTACTCGGCGCTCTGCTGCGGCGTTTTCGCAGCCTCGGTGGCCTTCATGGACTTCGAGGCTGCGAAAACCGACGTGACATGGCCGGGCGGCGGAATGGAATGATGGATCAGACAGCCATTCGGGCTAGGGATGCGGCCGAGAACTTCGCTGATCTGGTAGCCGCGGTCCTTAGAACGATCCCGGCTGTCCTCTTCGACGACATCGGATTCGAGCCGGCGCAGGTGTCGGCCCCCTCATACTGAAATTCCACGCGGCCAGATCGGCTGCGTGTGATGCACCCTTGGTCTAAAGGTCAGGACGCCGCCCTTTCAAGGTGGAGTTGCTCGGTTCAAGTCCGGCAGGGTGTGCCAAAGACGCCACAGTGGCAGATTGCGTTGTCAAGGACAAATATTTCTTGCCGCTTGACACTCTATTCAATCTCCAGTATTCGGGAGGCCGCTCTCGCAAGAGTGCGTGGATTGAAAGGAAGCCCGTTGGGTGTACCAAGATCCGGAGCCCTTGTGGCGGTTAAGCCTCGACCGGGAAATTACCGAGGTGAGCTCGGCGCCTGCTTTCATAGGAATGGCGCCACATTTTCCTTCCGTAGTGTCGTCGTCCGTGCTGGGAACTTCTTCAGCCAGCACCGTTGATGACCCAGTTCGAGTGTACCCATCCCCGGCGGCGCTGATGCTGATCCCTGTGCCCATTTAGGTAGCTGCTTCCCGTATAGACCACTCCCATCCACGCGCCTTGCCGAATGCAGGGGTACACAGCATCGCCATTATGGACTTCGTCGATCTTTCTGTAGTTCGAGCCCGGCCCGGTCCGCACTGCAAGGAAGCCATCTCCGTTAGGATCGAGTCCGTCCACATAGTGGATGGTGCACCCGTTGGCTTCCAGAGGTCCAGCCGGCGACGAAAAGGGCACATCCAGGCTCTGTGCGGATGCGGCAGACGCTGAGAGCGCGCCCAACAATGCCAGGGTTCGAAGCATTATGAAAATCCCGAAATCAGCGTCAAAGAACTTCAAAATCCTGTCGCAGCCGTGTGCGCCAGTCAAGTAGACGCTCGATACCTCAAAAGGTGAACCTGCCGGTATCACCGGCTCACGCCCCCATCGTCTAAATGGAATAGGACGCTGCGTTCTCAGCGCGGTAATACCGGTTCGAGTCCGGTTGGGGGTGCCATCTTCCAGCCCTTTTGGCGCGCCCTTGCCCAGAAGGCGGTTTTCTGCTCTGATAGAGAGGGTTAGGCGTCTCCCTTAAAGTCCAGTGTTGCCGGTATGTTCTGCTCGGGGTAGAGTTCCTGAAAACGAACGACCGAGGCGACGGGCAATGAAATCAGAATACGAAAGCGCGCTGGGCTACCTGACGCTCCTGGCACTCGCGGCCGCCGGGTACGCGTTCTATGCGCTGGACACCGTTCTGGCGGCCTCTCTGGCATTGCCGGGGATCCTGGTGATCTACTTGGCGCTCCTGTTCGGCGTGACGGGCCTGCTGGGACTGAATCTGTCGTCCGCGAAAAAGGAGGAGGTCGGCGCCCATGTTCGAACCCACCTCGGGGCCCTGTCCCGCAATCTCAGGCAATCGGTCAAGAAGAACGACTACGGCCTTGTCCTGGCCGACGAGCGCGACGATTGCGTACGGGACTTCCTCGACAGCGTCGAGCTCTCCTTCGACTATCGGCGGATCGAGCCCGCGGTCATTGATTTCGTCCTGGCGGAAGTCGAACGGCTCGAGGACAAGGCCCGCGCAGGTGGTTTCGATCCCGACTGCTACCCACAGGACCCCGCCGAGTTCGAGCACTGGTGCGCGGAACAGCTCAGGCGCTTCGGATGGGAGGCTGACGTCACCCAGCGTGGATACGATCAAGGCATCGACATCGTCGCCCGGAAAGGCACGCTGGTGATTGGTCTTCAAGTGAAGCGGTACAATACGCCGGTCGGCAACAAGGCGATCCAGGAGGCCATTGCCGGAAAGAGCTACTATGGCCTCGCCGGCGCCGGCGTTCTCGCGACATCCGGTTTCACGCCCAGCGCACGCCGGCTTGCGTCCTCGACCGATGTCGCGCTTCTGAGTCCCTACGACATTCCGAATCTCGGTCAGTCGTTCCGCTACGGATCTCTACCGATTGAGCAGGCGCTCTGAAGCGGCCTTTCTTGCGCGGCGGAAAGCACCTAGCATGCAACGAGGAGACGCACATGACTGACATCGGATTCGAGTTTCGGCCTACCATCAAGAGGCCGCCCATGCTGCCCCACCGGCAGCATGGGTTCATGTGCTCGAACAACCTCGAGGGTTTCAGGATGCCGAGCGTGATCCGGGCGCTCTATCGGAAAGACCTGATGGTCGAGTGCGACAACTTCCGGACCTTCACGGACAAGGGACGCGACTACGTACGTCGCCACAAGCAACACGAGCTTCGAGTGCGCCTCGCCTCCGGCATTCCGGACGCTCCGGTGATCGAGACAGATGATGCGCTGGAAGACTATCTCTTCGAGGACGGTGCCAGGCGCCTCCCGGTTCGCAGGGTGGTCGTCGGTGGCGATTTCCCACCGCGCGTCATGGAGATCGCCGGGCGGGAACCGCTTGCCTACCTGCATCCGTACTATCTCTGGGAGATCGAACGCGAGAAGTCCGCCGGTCAGTTCCTCGAGCGCACAGACCTCCTGATGTACGACTTGGCTTACCACTACGAGGTCCCGAGAGAGGATCCCGCGGCAGCTCCGACACCCTGATCCGACGCAGCGCCAATCTATTCTTGTAAATCTATTCATATTCGCGATATGATGCTGCCATCAACAGGACGGCACCATGGCGACAGACTTCAAAGACGGGACCACCTACGAGCAGCGATTGCAGGCGACGTGGAGCAACGCCCTGGCCGTCGTGGAACGCGATGGCGTCGACGGTGAAATCCGGCTGGCGCGTGAAGCGTTCAAGGAAATCCACTGGCTGCGCCGGCTGTCGCACTCCATGCAGCGCCGTCCGTTTCCGCCTTCCAAGCAGACCGCCGATTTGGCCGGGGAGCTGGAGCTCTATCGTCGCTTGTCAGATGCTGACGACGGTGAGCTGATTGTTGCCTTGTCGACGTTGATCGACGGCCTGCGTAACGAAAGAGCCCGGAACTTCCGGCTCGCGGGGAAGAGGCGACCGACCGAGCTGCTGACCCCGGCCCAGATGCGCGTCATCCTGAACGGCGAAGAACCGCGGCAGAGCTCCACGTTGGACGCTCTGGAACGGAAGAACATGATTTCTTACGAGAGCGGCCGCCGCGTGATGACGGGCGACGCCCGGACCTACGCCTGGCAGGTGTTCGACCGCAGCACATATCGAATGCTGGAAAAGGAGGGCCGGCTCGATGCTCCCCTCATCCAGAGCAACCTAGACCTCCTGGAGCTGATGTATCCCCGCGCGGAAATCGACCCCGAGGTCAGCATCTATGTCTACCGCGGGTCCATCCCTATGGTGGTGCGCAACGGGGACGGTCAGAACCCACTCGCCTACCTGCATCGGTACTTCCTGTGGGAGATCGAGGTCGACAGAACCTGCGGGGATTTCCTCGAAAAGCGGGAGGTCTCTTCCCACAAAGGGTCGTACGAGTACCGCATGCAACCGCAGGAACCCTAACTATGCCGAAATCGGCACACGGTAACTTGAAACATAACGTGAACATATATAGTGTTGTATCATGACCATGATCAAGTTCATCCAACGATTTTCGGCGGATACGGAATGCCGCACTTTCATGGAGGTACGGCGCTGGCCGGAGGGCCCGGTGTGCCCGAAATGCGGTTCGGAGAACCGTTCAGGGCGGGTTTCGTCGCGCTCCGGCGTCTGGACGTGCAACGCGAATTCCTGCAAGCATCAGTACACCGGGCCCTCCGGTACTCCGTTACATCGGACCCGTGTTCCGCTGCCCAAATGGTTTCTCGCGACCCGATCCCCTGCTATGGACCGTTTCGCCGCAGCTTTCACAGGCCTGGAGAACGGGCCACTTGGGTACCGGGTCCTGACTGCATGAGCCTCGATGACGTACAAGCCGACGTGCCGACAGAGGCCGACGTTCTAGCGTCCTTCCCGGCGCTGCCGGACGTCATGGATCCGCCGGATCTTGTCCAGCAGGCCTCGGTCTTCCGGATCTATCCTGATGACACCCAGATCGCGGCCTTCCGACAATGGATCGGTGCCGCTCGGTGGCTCTGGAACCGCTATGTCGAGATCAACCAACACCTCTACGACTACGAGGGGCGGTTCGCCTTCCAGCAAGAACTGTCGTCATTGCTGCCGCAAATGAAGAAGGCGCAGGGCCTGGAATGGCTCGCAGAGCCACCAGCCAGCCATATCGTGGATGTCTCGTGCCGGTTTGACCAGAGCCTGAGAAAATTCCTGGACGACAAGCAGGCCGTCCGGGCGGGCCGAATGTCGAAGAATGCTGCGGCCGGGTTCCCGCGCTTCAAATCGAAGCGCGACCGCGAGGGATCGGTATACGTCTCCGGACAGAACGTCAGACTGATCCGGCGAGAGGCCAATCCCCACGCGGCACGCGGCTGGGTTGAACTGCCTGCCATGGATCAGACCGAAGTTTGGGAGCGGACCGTGAAGGGCGGAAAGCGCAAGGGGCAGGTCGATGAGCTCCCGAAGCCTTTGCGAAAGGCCATTCGCATCCGCGGCGGACGGTGGCCCGAAGGGCACGTCCAATCCGTCACGATCCGCGAAGACGCCCCCGGCGTCTGGATCATGTCGGTGCAGTATCTGGGCCCGCCGCCGAAGCGAAAACGCCGCGGCGAGGACATCGACGTTCCGGATCCCGAGGTTGCGGCGCGTGGCTATGATCTCGGCTGTTCGTCGGCCGCCGTGGGCTCGGACGGAAGTCGTCTCGAGCCGGACCGCCCGCTACGAAAGCGGGTCAAGCGCCTGCGCCGCGCACAGCGCCGCTCGGCCCGGCGCAGGCAGGCTCGGCTTGACCAGGCCCAAGAGAAGAAAAAAGACATTCCGCGATCCCGGCGCGAACGCCGGGCATATGCGGAGGAAGCGCGCATTCACCATCAGGTCCGGAATGCGCGGTACAACTTCACGCACCAGTTCACCCATCGTGCGACAGCCAAGGCGGTGGTGACCTGTGCAGAGGACCTGAACGTCTCCGGCATGATACGGAACCCGAAACTTGCCCTTTCGGTATCCGACGCCGGCATGGGAGAGATACTGCGCCAGTTGGAGTACAAGTCCGAATGGCGCGGGCGGCACTTCGTCAAGATTGACCGCTGGGCCCCGAGCAGCAAGACGTGCTCGGGCTGCGATCACAAACTTGACGAGTTGTCGCTTTCCACCCGCAGGTGGGTTTGCCCTGCTTGTGGCGCCGATCATGACAGAGACGAGAATGCAGCCCTCAACATCCTTCGTTGGGGCCTGAAAGAGGCACTACGGCGAGGCACGCCGAAAGTCACGCCCGGGGAGAGCAGAGCGCTGGTCGGAGGGAAATCCCGCAAGGGAAAGAGAACCCGGCGAAACTCGGCTCGAAAAGCTCAATGAGACAGAACCGGGAATATTGGAAAGGGCTTCCACCGGAAGCCACGCAACTACCGCGTACCACATGTTGGGCGTTCGTGGTTCAGTTCAATAATGCCGTGGTGTCGTCAATTGTAGGTTCGAGCCCTACCTCGCCAGCCAGAGAAACCCGATCCCGGAAGACGCTTGCGCGAAGCGGTCGGCGGTGCAAATCTGAATCAGGATCATGACCCAGAACAGCGACCAGATTACGCCCGTGCGTCTGTCCGAGGCCGAGGAACGAGCCCTCCGCATGGTGCGGTCCTCGGGCGTCCTGGTCTCCCGGATTCCCGACAAGAGCACCGATTTCATCGGGATCGTCGACATGCCCGGCCGCCGGGTGTTCAACGGCTTGGTCAGAAAGGGTCTCATTTTCGAGACAGAGGAAGATCCGGTCACCTTGCCGGATGGCACCGAATTCGAGTTCACGCCTTCGATGGAGCTCACTGACGAGGGCGAGGCGCTCTGCGAGGATTTATTCGGGTCTGCGAGCCCGGACTTCAAGTTCTGAAAACTTTATCCGGGTATCCAGGTATCGGAACTTCAAGGAGAGCCCAATAATGCCCATGCGTGATTCAATCGGCCAGGAAATCAGGCCCGGAGACCGTGTGCTCTGGAGTCGAAACGGCGCCTATGCCGGCTTCGAGGACGGCGTCCTGACTGTCGAGAAGCTCACACCCAAGAGCGTTCGGATGCGGGAGCGCAACCCGCTCAACGACCGCCCGCTGATCGCGTCTCCGAATGCTCTGGTTGTGGTGGAAGCGAACTTGCGGTCCTTGGGAAAATAGCGCTTGTGCAATCACTCTGGATGGCTTCAATGTCGTCGAGAGTGTCTTGAGAGGTATCGATATGTGGCGTTTCTTATCCGGCTTGGCTCTCGGTCTCGCGATTTCCGGCGGCGCGGTCTATGCAAATATGGATCCCATCATCGCCAGGGTGACCACGAACGGCATGCTGAAGGGCTATATCGTTCAGAAGGATGGACGAGAAGTCTGTCGAGACCCGATGGTGTGGAACCAGTTCCGTGGCCCCGAGAGCTACATCGTCTGCGAGAAATAACTCGGCGGGAGTGGCGGAACGGTAGACGCAGCGGTTTTAAACTCCGTGGCCTCGGCGTGAGGGTTCGAGTCCCTCCTCCCGTACCATGACAGGTGGACATTGAAGAATAGATTGAGTACTTTCTGTTTATGTCACCCGAAGTCTTCACAGTTGGACATTCGAACACGTCCGCCCGCGCGTTCGTCGCCAAGCTCATGGCGAACGGCATCACCGCGATTGCCGACGTGCGCAGCCGCCCGTACAGCGCCTATGTGCCTCACTTCGGGCAAGCGGAGCTGAAGGCGACACTCAGGGGATGGGGGATCGCCTACTCCTTCCTCGGCCGTGAGCTCGGGGCCCGGGCGGAGGACCCGGACGTCTATGTCGATGGCCAGGTCAACTTCGCCCGTCTCGCGCAGACCGACCTTTTCAGATCCGGCATCGACCGGGTGATCCAGGGATCCCGAAACTACCGGATCGCGCTCATGTGCGCCGAGAAGGAACCGATGGAGTGCCATCGAACGATCCTGGTGGCGCGCGCCCTCGCCGAAGCCGGATACGACGTCAGGCATATCCTGGACGATGGCAGCGTAGAGACACACGAGGAGACGATGGATCGGCTCATGGATCTGTTGAAGATCCCGAGGTTCGACATGTTCCTGAGCCGGGAGGTCCTGCTCGAGGACGCCTACGAGGCCCGGGCGAAACAGATTGCCTATGCACCGGGGGTGTGAACCCGGGCGAAACCGGAAGTGAGTACCCATCTTCCAACAAAACATGCGGGCGTGGCGGAACTGGTAGACGCTACAGATTCAAATCCTGTTGTCCTCGCGACGTGTGGGTTCGAGACCCACCGCCCGTACCAAATTGACGGATATCCCCACATCGGGGTAGGTTCGTCACATCATGGCCTGGTAGCTTAACTGGATAGAGCATCTGACTTCGAATCAGAGGGTTGAGGGTTCGAATCCTTCCTGGGCCACCATTTTTTTCACGTTCGACGCGGTGTCCCGCCCTGCCCTTGCGAATTCTATCCATTTGAAGTAAAAAATCGGAAGAACAGCAGATCGAATTCCATGACCTTCCATGTCTACTACAGTGCCAATGCCAGCCGGCACCCGGCCCGCCCTTTCCATCCGGAGCGCCCGCATCGAACACATGCGGCACTGGCCGGCCTGGCCGACATCGATCTTCCGGGACTGAGTTTCGTCCAGGCGACCCATGCCAGTGTGGATGCGGCCCGGACCTTGCATGACACGGACTACATCGACCGCCTTCTGGAGCCCATTGGGCAGCGCCCCGGTGAAAAGAAGACATACAGGGTCCTGGATGGCGGAGATACGCATCAGGCTCCAGACAGCCTGGATGCCGCGCTGGAGGGTCTCGGATCGCTGCAGGACGCGGTCGACAGAACCATGTCCGGAGAAATCACCGGGGCGCTGGTCGCAACCCGCCCGGCCGGGCATCACGCGACGCGAAATCAGGCGATGGGGTTCTGCTTCATCAGCCAGGCCGCGCTGGCGGCCGAGCATGCCCGCTCCAAGCACGGGGCCCGGGTCGCGGTTCTGGATTTCGACGTCCACCATGGAAACGGGACAGAGGACCTGCTCTGGGATCAACGGGACGTTTTCTTCGCCTCGACGCACAGCGCAACCCTTTGGCCACTTACCGGGTCGGGGGAAAGCAAGGGTGCGCACGGTCAGATCCTGAACGTGCCATTGCAGCCACTCACGGGGGGACGCGAAATGCGGTCAGCCTGGACCCGGATTTTTTCCAGGCTCAGGAAATTTTCCCCGGATATCATCATCGTATCCGCTGGATTTGATGCGCACATGGCCGATCCGATCTCGAACCTGTGCTGGAAGGCGGAAGATTTCGATTGGCTTGCGCGGCAGCTTGGAGAGGTCGGGCGGGACGTCTGTGGCGGACGCATCGTTTCCTTCCTCGAGGGCGGCTACAGCCTGCCGGTGCTCTATGACGAGGTGCCGGCCTACATCGCCGGGCTCATGGGCGCAGACTATCAGCGCATCAGCAACGCCGGGTCGCGCTTCGGTCGGATCGACGGAACGCCGTACGTTCCGGGGACATTCACGGCCCTGACGCACCCGATCCTGAAATTCCAGTACAGGAAAGCGTTTCAACGTCAGTGGATCCAGGATCAGGACAACGGTGCCCTGCTCTACACCCCGCCGGACTTCGTGAAATTGAACAGCCGCGAGCCTCTCGAGGAGATCGCGGCCGCAGCATCCGAGCGCGGCGTTCTGGATATCCGTGACATTGTCAGGCTCGAGCGCCTCTGCGGCTAGGTCACGCGCTCGAACCTGAAATCTGCAGGCGTAGCTCAACGGTAGAGCGCCAGTCTCCGGTATGCGCAAGGTGCCGGGTCGTGAAGCTGAGGGTGGCCGGTCGGACGGCCACCGCGGTCGAGCGGCGATTGGGCTGGAGAGTGCGCAAATTCCCCGACGGATCCGACCAGGGGAGGGGTTCGAGTCCCGCCGCCTGCACCAAATTTACCCGCCGGGCTTTACTTGTTCATGCCGGGCGCATACACTCTAAACTTCAAGACAGCCGACAATTCAAAGGAAAGGAGGCCCGCCATGTAGTTCAACCAAGGAGAACAGCATGGCGCATTTCAAGCGCAAACGTTCACGCCAGCATCCCTCGGGGAACTATTCCGCGAATGGCCTCGCCCGGAGGATCGGGCCGCGCATGAACGACAGGAAATGGACCGACTCCTACCCCCGGTGGTGGGACAAGGCCTTCCACACCAAGCCGAAGCGCGCGCGGGAGACCCTTCTCAAGCGCGCTGTCCTGAAGGGTGAAGACCCGGATGACATGGTTTGGCCGGATGGGCGCAAGCCGCACATCTATTACTGGTAACATGGCATCGGCGGGTCTCCCGCCGGCGCCCTACTCCGCCTTAGCTTAGTGGGAAAGCACCAGATTGTGGCTCTGGGGACTCAGGTTCAATTCCTGGAGGCGGGACCAAATTCTTGCGGGAGTGGCGAAACTGGTAGACGCACCGGCTTTAGGTGCCGGCGCTTCGGCGTGAGGGTTCGAGTCCCTCCTCCCGTACCAGAAATCAGAATCCATGCCTCGGTAGCTCAGCGGATCAGAGTGTCGGTTTCCGAAGCCGAAGGTCCCAGGTTCGAATCCTGGTCGGGGCGCCAACAGACCGTGTTTTTGGCTCCACGGTCTCTAAAGATAGAGCGCAGGCTTGCCTGCGTGAGCCACCCCATTGCCGCTGTCGCTCAGTGGTCGAGCAGCCGCTTCGTAAGTGGCAGTCCGTCAGGACAGATCGGACCCGGCACCAGGTCCACTCCGCAGGATCTGCGGAATCCGTCTCACGAAAGCCCGCGTTTCCTTCTTGACCGAAGGGGACGCGGGCTTTTTGCGTTGGGTGCATATCTGCGAACATTTATCGACATAACAGTCGGAGGTGTGCAAAATTGCACGTCTTTTGTGACATCGGATTGTCACGCGTCGATCCCCCTCCTACCTCATGCCCTCCAGCGCTCGGAACCCCTTAAAAGGCGTACCGAGACCGGACCTGTGTGGAGTCGATCACGTTCAAGGGCACGATTGCGTGAGCCTGAAGCGAAGTGTGGAGGGCTTGCTAAACCTTTGCAGCTGCACAAAATTCCGACTGCCGACGACGGAGCAAGTCTCGGCAGAGAAACACGAAAGGACCAAACAATGAAACGCATCATCACCACCGCAGCAGCCCTTGCCCTGACCGCCGGAGCCAGCGCGGCTGCCCCGTCGGACGCCACGCTCAACAAGGTGCGCCAGTTCGTGCCGAATGCCGACGTGGCATCCTTTACGGACCACGAGCGTACCCAGGTGCTCGCAGTCCTGGTCTCGGGTGAATCGGACACCACGAAGCGCAACCGGATCCAGCACATCCTGCGCTGAGGTCCCAGCGTCACGGACAGCCCTTTGTGGGCTGTCCGTCAAGGAAACTGGGGTGATCGACGAACGCTGAGCCATTCGTTCCTTAACAGGCCTTCTGATTACTCCAAACTGTTCTTTCCAATTGTTGACATGCCTATTCTTTATGTGGCACTCTCCGGTCAGCAATTTGGGAGACAGATCTTGAAACCTGGCATTCACGGAGTGCAGCTGATCACCAACGGGTCGATCCTGGTGGGCATCAATCTCGGGTTCGACGCCGCGGCCGAGCACGAAATGGGGGTTACGCACCTCAGGGAGTGGCTGGCCATGGGCGACCATGCCAAGACCACCGGTGTCATGCGCAAGAGGCCGAATTTCGGTGCCAAGGTTCGCAGGGACTGGCTGCGGAAGGACGCGGGACCGGGAAAGCGTATCCCGACCTGCAATCGGAAGAAAATCGCGGCCCGCACCCATCTCGTGGAGTTCGGCGACACCCAGAAGAAGCCGGCGGAAACCCATCTTCTGTTCTATACACATCCCTCTGATCGTGTCTGGCAGCATCGTAAAGAAGCGCTGGAAACGCGCGCGGACGATCCCTGGCTGCCGTTCCGTCCACGGTCCCCCAGGAAAGCCCCCGGGCCCGACCTCGGAACGATGTGGAGCGACAAGGGCTTCGCCATCCGAGCCTTCGGAGACCGCGAGCGGGATGCTGTGCGCGAGATCCACGAAGCCCTTCTCAAGGGGAACCTTGCCATCGGTCTCGGCGGGCGCACCCTCTTTGGCGAGGGCCTTTCCCTGATGATCGCCGACCGCATCCCGCGGGAAGACGGCGATGCGGTTCTCGCGCGGGATCTCGATCACATGCGTCTTGTGTGGATGCCGCGCGGAGTGCAAGGACAGATTGAACCTCGTGAGACTGTGATCGAGTGCGTGCTTATGTCAGGCCTCTGATTGCGGCTCTTCACATGCGCCGCGGGCCGGGATGGTGGTTCGCGGGCCGGGTCCAATACTTCTCACCGGGCTTGAAGCCCTTACGCATTATCTGGTTTTCCCTGCCCCGATCCGGTCGATCAGTTGTCCATTCAGCTCGTGCCTTCCTCACATCCCCGATATCCGGCGGACCGGCAGCAACCTGTTAGGTCATCGCCAGTGCCGGATCCCGGTAACTTTCACCCTTCGTGATCATCGCCCAGATGCGCCGTGCCATTTTGTTGGCCAGCGCGATGGCCGCGAGCATGCGGGGCTTTCTAAGCATCAGCT
>NZ_KE557281.1:186621-249004 GCF_000442255.1 Salipiger mucosus DSM 16094
GATGGCCATCTGACGGACACGGAAAACCACGGCACGGCTCTGCTGGTCGGCAGACTTCGGTTCTACGAAACGCATGTGCGGCCGGGTGGCAGCCTCGGCAATCGCTTCGGCGTCAGCTGCATCGTTCTTCTGCCGCTTGACGTAGGGCGTGACATAGTGAGGCGAGATCATCTTTACGGTATGGCCCAGCCGCTCCATCTCCCGCGCCCAGTAGTGTGCGCCTGGGCAGGCCTCCATCGCCACCGTGCAGGCCGGATGCGCAGCCATGAAGCGCTGGAACTGCGGACGCGTGAGCTTCCTTCGGAATACAGGCTGCCCTTCCGCCGTGGCGCCGTGTAGCTGGAACACGTTCTTTGCCAGATCGATCCCGATCATAGTAACCTCTTCCATGGATGCCGTCTCCTATTCTGTCTTGTGCTTTGACATCACAAGCATGGCACATCGCGATGCCGTTAGGGGAGCGCGGCATCCACCCCATCTTCTCAAGGCGGCCCGGAAGACCGGGATCGAAAAGAAGGTGCGCGCCGCCGGCCTTGACTTCTTTGCCCTCAGCCCGCGCTGGGCGAAAGACTGCAGTACCTCGAAGACAAAACACGACGTCGCTTTCTGGCTCAATCCCCGGGAACAGAATATCCACAACTACGGTATCTTCACCGTCGAGGACCTGGAAGCCTGGACGAAGGGCAAGGGCCGGGTCATGGCCAAAGCAAAGGAGGCTGCGTGAAGCAAGCGTACACGGATGTCGGGCTGATCGAGCAGGATGGCGAGATCTTCGGCCTCAACCTCGGATGGGATTCTACCGCGGAGCACGAGTTCGGCCTTCGTGGGCTGAAGAACGCCCTGCGTCTCGAAACACGCGATGTCGGCAATTTCAGGATCGATCTGCCCAAGAAATGGCGGCGGACGGATGCTGGCGTCGGGAAGCGCATGGTGACAGCATCCCGAGAAGGAGTCGAGTTCCAGTCCCGGCTGAAGAACTTCGGCAAGGCGACCAAGACCCTTCCGGCCGAGACCCGCCTGGCACTGGTTTCCGGTGGCTGCGCACAGCTCCTTGAAAGCTGCATGACGCGGAAAAAGACGTCCTACGCGACGCCCATGCCGCTCGAATACCGTGTCGACGGTGAGCGTGTCCGCGAGCCGATGGCAACGTCCTGGGCGGAAAACGGCTTCGTCATCCGGGCCTTCGGGGACCGCGAGCGGGCTTTCCTCAAGGAGCTTCACGAGGCGATGCTGGATGGGGATCTTGCTGTCGGACTGTCCGGCCAGCAAGCTTTCGGAGGGAGTGGCCTCACGCTCGTGATCGTGTCGAAGATGCCGGAAGAGATCGGAGATCTCGTCCTCGAGCAAGACATCGCGGAGAAACAGCTCCAGGCTGCGGCGGAGGCAACAGGTATCCACGCCAGGCTTGAAGAGGCAGGTCTCGGCTACCATGCCCTGGCTCCCGAGTGGACCAATTTCTTCAAGGGTGAGAGCACGATGACATCGGAGTATCCCGTGGTTTTCTTCCTGAACCCGCGTGATCAGCAGAAGAACGGCCACGGGTGGTTCACGGTCGAAGACCTGATCGCCTGGACGGAGGGAGCAGGTCCTGTGCTGAAATCGGAAGACGCCCTGGCTCCGTAAGGCTGCGCCCGCGTTCCATTGCAGTCACAAGGAGCGTGGGCGTTTTTATTTCGAGGTGATCGAAGTCTTCATGTCTCTCCAACGCGCGTCTCGGCTCGCGCCCTTGCACGACAACTCATGAATAAATAAAGAATAACGCCATTGCATTGTTGACACCGCCCACTCAATTGAAGCATAGTTACCCGAGATAGAGCGGTGATCTGATGGCCTGCGCAGCCTATTCAAGGCGCGCCCAGGAAGCATCGGCAAGATCAGCCCGACTCGTTGGACAGCAATGGAGGGAAGTACGTGGCACAGCGCAGGAAGAACGAGAACGTTCTGGACCAGGAACTTGCATATCGGATGCGGTTCTTCATGAACACAGCGGCCCGCGAGTTCGAAGAGTTCACTGAATTCGAAGAGCTGATGGCCATGGAGGCCAGAGAAGCTTTTTTCGACTGGGCTGAGGACGAAAAAGTTGCCATTCCGAAACGCCTCGAACGAAAACTCGCCATCGCGTTTCGCGCTCTGGCTGCCGGCGTGTCTGTCGGAATTCATAATCGCTGTGCCAATGGGAAGATGGCTCCTCTTCCGGACGAGCGAAGCCGCGAAAATCGCCATATCCCCAGAGGTTTTGAGTGCAAGATGCGATCTCTTGGCGTCGATGATCCCGATGAAATGTACGAGATCTTGGAAGAAGACGGCAGTTTTTTCATGAGCGATCTCGAGATCAAGGCGCTGAAATCCCATCTCGACGAAGCTCTTCTCGAGATGGAGGCTGAAAACGGACATCGTACCCGTGAGACTGGCATGGCCGACTTCCAGCCCGTCCTCCAAACGTGAGATTCCGAGTGTCGGTCCATTCCGCGGATCGACACTTTTCAAACTCCAAGGATAGCTGGATGTTTACCGAACAGGACCCGAACGTTTCTCTGATGCGTGTCAAGCAACGTGGCTCATCCGGTGCTGATGTTGTTGTCGACAAGGATGGTCTGCGGGTCCTTGTCGGCGTGATCGTTCGTGCGGGTTTCATGGCTGGCGGCGCGATTTTCTTGGGTGGGCTACTCGTTTTGGGTGTTCTTCTGAGTGGTTTGCCACGGGATGACACCGATGGTCCCGTTCAGCGCTCCGGCCTGACCCTGCACACGGATTGTGGCACAGGTGTCCAGTATCTCTCGAGGGACGGCTATCTCGTGCCGCGCCGCGATGCGGACGGCAACATCGTGACCACGCAGGAAGGCTGCTGAGCAGGTCTTCCCTGACTCACACAAAAAAGCAATCTCACAGAGTGGATTGCACAGTGATCTTCACGTTGAAGACGAAGAAAGCCAAAGGAGCATGGGATGAGCTACGACGTTCAGAAAGTCCACCGCGAGACCGGGACGAAGGAAGTCGACGACGAGGATCGCGATATCGAGGATCTCGAGCAAGCCTTGGAAGTCGCCCGGGATGCCCGCCAGTGGACGGATGGAGCCTTCGATATCGTCGTTGTCAGCGATCAGGGCGACGAGGTCTACGAGATCGAGGGCGACGCGCCGGCCCCATCCGGGCCCTGATGGCAATAGGACAATAAGGAGACCGACATGGACGAAAAATCATACTTCATCATCGATGTGGAGCGCCTGGTTCCACTCGAAGACGTAGATCCGGATGACCTCTCCACCGACGGAGGCCGGGCCGCCTGCGAAGGAAAGTTCGTCATCCAGCTGAAAGACCCCGAGGGCAGCCCCGAAGACCTGTCGGAACGGGCCCTCGATATTTTCCACGAAAACGTCGGGATCGCGGTTCTGGAGCACTTCGAAATCACGCCTCGTTCCGCAAACGCCGCCGAGGTCGAGGGCCTCGGAGAAGGCGACGTCGTCGAGGTCTTCGAGGGCAGCGGGGAGATCGCCGCCGCAGATCGGACCCGGATCGATATGATCGTGGAGGTAACGGCTGCCGTCGATTTCGATGAACTGCCCGAGCACGAGGTCGGTTCAGATGGAGCGCCTCTCAAGGACGGCTCTTACCGGATCACCGTCACGGACTATCTCGAGGACCAGCTTCTGGATCAGACCATGGAGCTCTTCCACGGTATGGTCGAACTCGAAAATCTCGAGGACTACACGTTCGTCGCTCGGGCGGCGGCGAAATCCGAGACCGAGGACTCACCGGTCGCCTTTCGTCGGGATCTCGGTATCCAGAGTGCCTATGGGCTCCAATCGACGGCCGGTTTCAAGCCGTGAACCTCCGCTGACCGCGAGATCCTGATTTTTTTCAGAACACCGAAAGGTTTTTTCATGAACGAGCAGCGTTTCGTCCTCGAGGTCTTCGCGCATACCGACTCCATGGGAGAGGTTTCCGAGACAACCTGCATTGAGACGGAAGATCTCGAAGCCTTTGTGGAGGCGATCTTCGAAAAGCTCGAGGACGCCGTTTCGGCGCGTCAACACGCTGATCACTGCCGCCAGCGGCTTCACGAGACACTGGGAGAAGACAGGGCTCGTCGGAAGGAACTCGTCGCAAGCGGCCCCGGCAAGGTGGCGATGCAGGAATACCAAAGAGCGATGTCGGATGACCTTGTCTTGACCTATCCCAATCTCGTGGTGCAGGGCCGCTTCCTGACCGCCATCGCGGAAGCCCTGGAGACGGAAGAAGATGGCGTCGTCATGCTGGCTAAACTCGACGAGTGGTTCGAGTACAGTCGCAAGACGAGCTTTCTCATGGCCACCCGGAACTTCCCGGACCGTGACCCCCACCCGGGCATCGATCTGCGGAAAGCCTGGCAGAAGCGACAAGCCGCCTCGCCGGCCCCGTGAGGAAAAGGAGTAATCATGATCGACCGGCCTGACGACGCCCAGCGCTTCGTGATTTCCATGCGGGTCTGCAGGGAAGAGATCGGCGTCTCGACCGAAGCTGTCTGCATTGCGGCGCCTTCGGCCGATGAGCTGGTGTCCGCGATGTTGGATGAGATCGATGCCGGCATCGAGGCGCGCGAAGCAGTGAAGTCGCGCAGCGAGGCCATGATGGATACCCCGGGAAAAGAGGCAACCGAGGCCTATCTGCAGGCGGTCCACGCCCCTCGATACAGGGAGCTCCCTGGTGTCTTCGTTCTCGGACACCACATTCCGGAAATCCTCGACATTTTCGAGGACGAGAACTGCGATGCGATGCTGATGACGCTCGAGGACTGGTTCGACGCCGACCAGTCACATCGCATGCGCTCGAAGCCCAAAAATCCGGGTACCGGCATTGATCTCAAGGCCGCCTGGCTTGACCGGATGACCAGGCCGACACCCTGAAGTCATGTCACTGCCAGGACACTTGCATTGGCGCCGCGGTCAGCAGGAGAGCTGCGGAGAAGAGGGGAAATGAAAAAACCCGCCGCGGTGCGACGGGTTTTGACTTTCTGGCCACCTTGAGGGGAGGCATAGTACCCGCGTTCTCAAGGCTCATACCAAGTAACTAGCACCGAAAGTTCAGATAGTCAATGCACCCACCGTTTACAAATGACCAAGAACACCATCTCCCGAATATACTTTCGGCGCCTAGGTTTGCGACCTACCTTCGGTCAGCCGGCAATGACAGAACGCGTGCCCTCAATCTATACCAATGGAACCTTCAGGTCTCGGCTGCACTGATGGTTCCACTGCATGTACTTGAAGTATCGCTTCGAAATGCTGTGGTAGAAGCCATCGAGATGATACACGGAGGGACGTGGCCATGGACACAGGGCTTCACACGATCTTTGCCTTCCCCCGGTCAGCCCGTATATAATCCCAAGCGGGATCTTTTGAGATGCGCGGATCGACACCCCACAGCAGGAAAGGTCGTTGCTGAACTCAAATTTGCATTTTGGGAGAGCATGCTGACAAAGAGGCACCAGAATAGGCTATGGGATTCACAGTTTTTCAATGTGTTTCCAGATTGTCCACGCGGTGTCACATCTGACCAGAGACGTTCTGATCTGAGGGCCGATATTGAAGAGATCAGGAAGCTCAGGAACCGCATTGCACATCACGAGCCAATCTTTCCACGAGTACTTCAAGACGACTTTGACCGTATCTTGCGTTGCATCCATTGGCGGAACGCCGCAGCCGCTGCCTGGGTGGGCGATATCGAAACGGTACAGGCCTTTCTTCCACTGCGTCCCTAGTCTGACCACGGCGGACTTGGCTTCGGATCCTGAAAATCCAAAGCCGACCTGTTGCGTACGCGGCCGCTCATCTGCACAATGATCCCCGAATTTTTCGACTTCGAAATCTTCATGTGCATAGTTCGGGTTCGTTTTCAGGAATTTTCGCGTGACGGCTGACACTGTAAAAATCGGGACGCCGAAGGACCAGGCGCACTACCCGCTGACCGTCGCCAGGGTCTTCGTTCGCGATGGGGATGTCGTCTCATCCGGTGACCCTCTGGCCGAGTTGAGAACAGCCTCGGATCGTTCCGTGAACATGCGCAGTCCGGTGGATGGGCTCGTTCAGGGCGTGATGACGTACCCTGGCGCCGTGGTCGAGAAGAGAACGGCCATCCTGTTCCTCTCGCCCTCTCCTGCCCAGGAAGATGGCGAGGAAGAAACTCCCAAGGAGGCGCAGGCCGAGGCCACAGAGCGCACAGAGGCCGCATCCGAACAGGATGGCGATCCCGAGCAAAAAGACACGGCCTCTACGCCGGACGCCCGCGCCCTGATGGGGCCGAGCTCGCCGAAGGCCTATCCCGTGACCGTTCTGCGAACGCTCGTTCGGAACGGGGATACCGTCAGGAAGGGGGATCTGCTCGCCAAGCTGGAGTTGTCGGACGGCCGTCAGGTCGGGATGCGGGCCCGGTTCGATGCCATCGTTCACGGCGTGATGTGTACCGATGGCTTTGTCATGCAGGCGCGCCAGCCGTTCATCTACGTCTCCGAGATCGAGGCGGTAGACGCGAAAGCGGCCGAAGAGCCCAGCGCGCGTGAGGCATCCTCTCAGTCTTCTCAGGCGGCCGAGGCGCCCCCAAAGGAAGACCCGGTCCAGAAGCCGGAACCGGGCCCGCAGACCTCGGAGAAGACTGCGCCGAAAGAGGACGTCAAACCACGAAAGGCTCCCGAACCGGAGAAGCCCGCCGCCCAACGGCCTCAGCCGGCTCAGGAGACGGTGTCTCCAGCGTCTTCGGAGCCCGTGACCGAGCCGGCGCGGGAGACAGCGAAGAAATCAGGAAGTTCGCGACACGCCCCTCCTCGGTCGAGGCCGCAATCCGAAAAGACTGTCAGGACATCGGATCCGGACTCTGAAGCCCTCTGGGGACTCAGCGGCGCCGTCTTGGCGGCGATTGTGATTGCGACCGGGACGACCTGGTTCGCGGGCCATTTCAAGATGGTGGGATCTCCGCTGGCCACCGTGGCCCTGGTGACCGCGGCCGCCTGGGCGTTGACGTTGTACATCTCCTACCGGATCTACCGGAAATCCGAACTGATGCCGGTCGTTGTCGCCGCGGCCTTCATGTTCCTGGTTTCCGGAACCTTCGTGAACGTGGTCATGACGCCTTTCGAGGTGATGTCGCCTCAGCTCGCGGCGATGATCAGTGGTCGGGACCGGTCTCCGGAGGTGTCGCGAACCAGCCGGGCCGAGGTGGATGAGGAGGTCGCCTGGCCGCAGGACCGTTTGCGGCCGCTGGACATTTTCAGGACGGGGCCGACACCGCGTCCGAGCCGTCAGCAAAGCGCAGATTTCAAGGACTGGGTTGAAGGATGAGTGATCTCCGTTTCATGTGCGCCGCGGCCGTCCTGGCCATGAGCTGGGCGACCGCGGCGCTTGCGCAGAACTATGAGTGGGCCACCCGGGAGAAGACAGGCCGCGTGGACCAGAACAATGACATCTACCCGTCGTCGGTCTACCTGGCATTCGGCTACGAGGCCGAGATCCGGCTCGGGCACTTCTTCAGCGAGCCCGTCATCTCGACGCGTTTCAAGTACGAGCTGGATCCCTACAACAGCCAGGTCACCCTGCCCGCGTTCGATCCGGGTGACGACCGGTACGAAACCCGGCGGCTGGCAGATCTGCCTAGTGAAGCCTGGGAGAAAGCCCGGCTCTACGATGTCGACCTGATCCTGTCGCTCTCGACCAGTCACCCGGACTACCCGGACGTCGTGATCCACACCGATGTCGGGGCCCCGGGGCCGGGAGACGGTCAGACCTGGTCCTTCAACGTGCCCGGGAGCCCTGACTGGGACGAGCTCTTTTACACCGGAATGGGGTTCGCCAACTGGACGGGGGATTTCGAGGCCCACTATGATCCGGTCCCGGAGGAGGCTGCCAAGGAAATCTACATGAGCGGCCTCCAGCTCGACGACATCCGCATCTATCGCAGCGGGATCTCCTTATATCACCTCCACGACTGGTATTCCCGCATGAGCGAGCAGCCGAAGATCTCGGCCCTCAAGCGCGCGTCCTTCCGTGTCGCCCGGGCCATCGGCATGAGCTACGGCTACGACGAGGACCTGATCCTGAAAATGGACGACGGGGAGCAGAGGTTGCGCAATTCCGGCATGTCCATGTTCGATCAGGAACGCAGGCTGCGCGATGAGTGGGAAGCGCGCCTGAAACGGCTCACCAACCTCCCTGACAAGCTTCGGATCGGCTCGAACCACGGCCCCTACCGCCAGGCGCTGAAGGACGCCGAGCGGATCCTCGACAATGCAGACGTCCGCGTCGATGGGTTCTCCCCGCTCGACATCAACCCGGCGTCCCTGCCCCGTGGTCGCCCGGGCAAGTTTTCAGGAAACTACCGCGTGGCAGAGTTCGAGGAGGATGGCGGTGACGAAAACTGGGTCGTGGATTCCGAAGGCAGTCGCGTGCGGGAACTGGAGTACGGAGAGGTTCTCGTCAACGAACGGTATGTTGCCGGCATTGACAGATGCAAGATGACCATCGTGGAGCCGAGCACCGGCAGGGAACTTCTGGATAAGCAGTTCCGGTGCACAAATGAGATCGACGTTTGGAAAATGATCGATTTCGAAGGCGGTCGGGAGGTCGACACCTTGTATATCAATGTCCCGAAGAAGATGGGCCGCAGGGTTCAGAAAGCGAACTGCGATCAGCCCGAGATGACCGAGTTTGCGGCGGATCGATTCAGGATGACGCCTGACCTGAAGATCGAGCGCGCAGGCACATCGACGGTCGATATCGTGACGGCACCCGGTGGAGGCTGCATCGATTTCCATCTCACCAGGGAGTGAGGGGCATTCTCAACCATGTTCAACATCCCGGGCCACCAAGTCAGTCTGACCTGTCCGGATCCGGCGACAGATTGCAAGAATACATCGAAGAAGTGGTGTCCCGCATCTGTCGCCGTACATTAGGCGAAGAAAGCCGTCACACTGGACCCCTGTTCGAAAGGCCGGATCCCACGTGACGCCAGAATTGAGGTCGACCATGCATGAAGATTTCGACGGTCACCTGTACCACGCGACTCCGCGTTCGAAGCTCGACGAAATCATGGAAACAGGTCTGCGCGCGGGCACCTGCCTCGCAGTCTCCGACATCGCGGCCTACTACGCCGAGGACATTGAGGATGAAGGCGAAGAACCGGTGATCCTGAAAATCGCGTTCGAAGACCTTGATGCGACCGCACTGGCGCCGGACATGCCCAGCATCGAGGAGCCGATCTCCACGGTGGTCGGATCCAAGGAGGACGAGATCTGGGAGCGTTGGGACGGATCCGATCAGGACTGGCAGGACTGCATGCAGATCGTCGGGTCTCTGGTCTCGAAGGTCGGCATCCCGGCAATGGTCATTGTCGTCGACGAGGAGCCAGCACCGGCGCCGTGATCGTGTCTCTGGATTGCTGGGTGTGCCATTGGGCTGGGCGCCGAGGTCCAGCGACATTCGGGATTATTGTTGACGAGCCGATACAAGAATTGTTTCCCTGAGGGCTTTTCATTCCTTGTTGGCGACTCTCCAGTTCTTTACATTGAACAGGGAAGCTAGCACAGGACGGATTGGATGCGCGACATTGCCCTGCAGGATATCACCCTGCCTTTTTCTGGAGATCGTTTTGCCCACCGCCGCCGTCCCTTGCCTGTCGGCCGTTTGGAAACCTCCGAGATCGGAACGTTGCCCTGCTGCCTGGACATGTTGGTCAAGCTTCCCGGAGAGGGCGTCGTCTTGCCAGACTCCTACGCCGACAACCCTGCCATCGATGCGTTCCTGAAATCGGCACTCGCCTTCGAGGATGGAATGCTGCCGTCGTGGCGAGAGGAGTGCTACCTGTACCTCACCATCGATCAGCGCGAAGTGGTGCCCGGCCGGAGCCACCGCAACGGCGGATGGCACTTCGATGGCATGCAGGGCGCGCGGTACGCGAAAAAGCTGCCGGGGTGCCATCAGTACGTGATGTCGTCCAATCTCTGCACCGAGTTCACCGACGCTCCCACGGATGCGAACGGCCTGGATGAGAACCGGCACAACTGGTTTGAATGCCTTGGTGAGCAGATCCCGGATGACACGCAGGTCATCACACCGGCGCCGTTCGAGATCGTGTTCATGTCAGCCTACCAGATGCACCGAAGCCCGGTTGCCACCGAGAAGACCGCGGGCTGGCGTACCTTCGTTCGCCTCGATGTCTCCCACAAGAAGCAGGACCGGATCGGCAACACGGTCAACCCGGACCTGCCGGCTCCCTGGGAGTTCGTTGAGCGCAACCTGCCGAGCGGCCTCGGCAGGCCGCGGACCTCGACCCATTGGTCAGGTGCGAGCAGGTTAAGCTCTCCCGAGGGGCGCGTCGGCGCCGACGAATGAAGGCTGGGTCTTCCAGCCATGGAACGTGACCGGATCCAGCGGGATCTGGATCACGCAGCCTCCCCTAAGCGGGCGCATTCCGAAAATCAGCGTTAACGCCTGTGCTCCAAAATGCTTCGCTCAATTCATGGAGACCAGCAATGGATATCAAGACAGCCGCCCAGCGCCTGCACGGCATGGAATACCGCGATGAGCGCCCCTACGAGGACGTGTTCAAGGAGATGAAGGACGCCGGGCTGGTGGCCGTGACAGGCGCCAGCGACGACCTCGTCGAGTTCTACGGTGCCATTCGCGACGAGCGCGACATCGGGGAGACCCTGCTGGCGGACGGTGCCATTCTGGAGAGTTCGTGCCCCGAGGGGGAGGACTGCCCATACTTCCGCAAGTTCGCGAAGTCGGCCATTGTTCTGGAGGCGCGGTTCGGAGAAATGGCGGAGCCGGATGCACCAACCTGGACGTTCACCATCCCGGTCGAGCACGAGACCTTCGACGTCATGGAAGAAGGTGAAATCTTCAGCCGCGGCATCGTTTTCCGGACCTCGGATATTCCCTGAGTCCAGCTTCACTTGATTTTAACCTTGCTATCCTCATTATTCTTGGGTACCAAGGCCGCAGATCAAGTCTTGCCCCCGTAGCTCAGCTGGATAGAGCGACTGCCTCCTAAGCAGTAGGCCACAGGTTCGAATCCTGTCGGGGGCGCCAACACTCAAGGAGCCCCATGTCCGCGACGCCGGCAAAAATCGAAATCGAAGATACCGTCTACGAGCTCAACGCCTTCTATTGCGAGGGTGCGAAAGCCCAGCGCGCGGACAAGGACCCCTGGGACAATCCCTACCAGGACGGAACCCAGCGGTTCGAGGACTGGGAGGCAGGCTTCGACAACGAGGCCGCTTTCGAACATCGTCGTTTCGGGATCGACCTTATCACCGAGGGCGAGAACGGGAAGCTCTACGAGCACGACCCCGACATCGTGCGTAACGACTTCGGCGTCGACCCGGATCAGTTCATGAACTGATCTCAAGCCTCAATTTTATTCTTGACTGCGGTGCTGTCCAAAGGTAGCTTCCAACCATCCTTCGCCTCCTCGAGCGGGGCCACATGCCAGGGCATACTTCTATTTTGCGAATAAATGATTCGCCCGGCGCCCTGCCCCGTTCCAGCAGGCGAAGGATCCAAGAAACACCCAGTGATCTGCCGGGCGCATGCGACAGGCATACTTCTATCAGTCTCGAAAACACCACGCCTCGCGCCTTCCCGGCAGATCACTGGGTGTCCTCATCTGAAAGGACACGACATGACCAGCACGATTTCCCTCTTCGGTGCGCTGCACCTCGATCCCGAAACCTGCCTGGAAGGCGGGCACGACGCCTCGGTGGAGGACATCATGGCGCTACTCATGGACTACAGGTACGTGCCGTCTCCGGCGCTCCTGAAGGCCCTGTACGACTGTACGCCGGCCCAGCGCGGCAATGTGTTCACCATGCTCAAGAGCGAGCTGCGTGATCTTCTCGGGGAGTCTTTCCAGACACTCCCCCTCTACCGGGATTTCCCGAACCACGAAATCGTGCCATTCGAACTTCGTGTCGTGCTCTGGATCGCGCGCCATCTGGGCATCGATATCGTCGAGTTCGACCGAGCCTACTACGGCGCGGACCCGGTCACCGGTTTCCCGGACGATACCTTCACCACCGACCCTGACCTCGATGCCGCCTTCCATGTCGAGCTCGAGGACGGTTCAGTGCGTCGCGACCTGCGGTTCCTGAAACTCGCGGACAACGACTTCATTCGGAACAAGGTGATCGACATCATGTCGAACCTGACGCCGCTGTCCAGCGGTGAGCTCGAGTTCGTCGAGTGGGCGATTTCCGCCGGGTACGCCACAGCAGAGGACCTGCAGGTCGTGAAGTTCCGCGAGAAGCTCCCGCTCCTCCGTGGGCTGTTTTCGACCGAGGATTACGCCGCGATGTGCAATTCGGTGACTGATGCGTTGCGTCTCGCTGTCCACCTCACCGGGACGACGACCAAGAAAGCTGTCACGTCGGGCTACGGGTGGTCCTACACGCCGAGCATCCCCGACGTCGCGGTCGAGCCTGATCTGTCCCTGAAAACGCCGCCGCGTTTCGATCTGAAGACGTCCGAAGCCAAGAAGGTTGTCGACCTCGTCGAGCACATCCTGGTGCACGGATCGACCGATTTCGAGACCGACTTCCTGCGTCACGAGGAGAAGTGGAAGCGCTTTGCCGAACACGTGCGCATCCGACAATTCACCAAGCGGGCCCCGAAAACCGTCGAGGCCCTGGTCGCGGTGCGGTCCGGCGAGATGCAGTCCTGGGAGGCGCGTTACGAGAAGGCGTCCCTCGAAGGCAAGATCGATCTCGCAATGAAACGCCCGGGCGCTTTCATTCGCCGGCTGGCAGCTCTCCATCGCGGTGTATCGGCCGCGATGGACCGGGCACTGGAGGACAAGCTGCTCCGCACATGCCGTAGCGTGTTCCCGCAGGTCGACGTGATGAAGCTTCTGCAGCTCCATGTGCACCTGACTCGCACCCTCGGGCGCAGGCAGCGCATCCATGCCCTGCCGGACGGTACGCTGATGGCCTCGGAGGCCGAGGTCCAGGACATGTTCGACATCGCATCCGAACTGGAAGGCCACCTGTCTGCCCGGCTTTCCGGGATCCTGCCCTGGGCGCCGGAAAACGAGGATCTGAAAGGTCTCTTCGTGCCGGCAGCCAACCGCACGGCATCCCAATCGGATCAGCGCTTTTCGCGGGGAGACCGGACGACGCTCAACCTGACCGATGCCGATACCGTTCGGGCTTTCCTTCACTGGAAAGAGCGTTGCGACGTCGATCTGAGCGTTCTTTCCTTCAACGCCTCGGTGGAACAGGTCGGGTCCTGTTCGTACATGAGCCTCACGAGCCCGGCATGCCGACACTCGGGGGACATTCTCGACGGCTCCGCCGGCGCCGCGGAATACGTCGACATTCAGGTCGGCGAGGCACGCGGAAACGGGATCCGGTACCTGGTTCTGATTGGCAACGTGTTCTCGGGCTCCAGCTTCGATCACTTCCCCTGCTACATCGGCGCGATGATCCGGGACGGGAAATCCGGATCGCACCTCGAACCGTCCACGGTTGAAACCAAGATGTCGCTCGACAGCGACAAGCGGGCAACGACCGCCGCGATCCTCGACCTCGAGACCGGGGAGCTGATCTATGCGGATACGCATGCCAACTGGCGGGAGCGGTCCAACGTACGGACAGAGAAGGCCGGATTGAAGCAGACGCTGGAGTACATCGTCGACTATCATGCCTACCGGGCGACCTTCGAGGATGTCCTGCGGTTTGCAGGCACCGAAGGAGGGCTGCGGGCAACCTGCCAGGATGTCCGTGACGACATCGATGGCGTTCTGTCGAAGCTGTCAGCGGCGTGAGAACCTCGAAGGTCTCTCGGGGTCTGCCGACGAAGCACCAACGTCGCGACATCTCGCGGGCGGCTCCTCGATGGGTCGCCCGCTTTCTATTTCCGAACTCTCGGTTGTATCCCCGGCGGAATCGAACACTTGCCGTAACAACGGAGCATTCAAAATCACGGAGAAAAACAGGATGGCACGTCTGCACATCCCCTTTACCGGGCCGGTCGCAAAAAACCTGAACCGCTCGAGTTGCGCCAAGCTCGCTCAGATGGTTCTGGAGACGGCGTCGAGCGACTGGATGTCCCAGATCGTTCGCGATCTCGGGGGAAAGATCGAGGTCGCCCCCATGGGAGAACATGAGATCTCCCTGGAAGTGTTCGGGGCCGGTGATTTCAGGATCCATACGAGCTCGAGCAGCCTCAGGCGAGACAACTTCCAGACCGCGGTCGCGCTTGGTCACTACCTGATCCACTTCCCGAAAATCGAAACGGATCAACCCGGGACCGGCATGCAGGTGCCCACCGACGTCACCCATCCGCATTATCCGGACAAGCAGGCGAGGTTCGAAGCCACATGGTTCGCCACAGAGTTGACGATGCCGGAAGCCAAGCTCAAGGCGGTCGCGGATGAGGTAGGCCCGGATTACGTGGCACCCTACTTCCTGGTTCCGCAAAAATATTTGGCGACGCGAATGGAAAAACTCGGGCTTCTGGAACAGATGAAAGTTTCGACGGCGGGGCCGGCTCCAACACCCTGATAAAGAACGAATTGCTTGTGGATTGTTGAAATTTATCCATATTTCGACCATCCTGGCCATACTCTGAAAGGATACCGACAAATCATGACCCTCCCCACGCACATGATCGGAAAAGTCTTCCGCCTCGGACAGAATTTCGAACTGATCTCGGAAACCGGTCACTACGGTGAGCCGGGCATGCTCGTGCGCATCAAGGATGTCGAGTTCGATCCCGGATGTCTTCCGGACGAATTCGTGAGGTTCACGGCCGACTTCGGGGTGTGAACCGGCATGCAAAATTGGCTCTGACTCAAAGTTGATGCACCTTTTCAACTATGATGCCGCGACAAGCCGAGCCTTGAGCAGATCGATATTCGCGCGACCATACATCTGGCGTTTCAGCGTCTTCAGGCGGTTGATCTGGCCCTCGGTCTGCCCGTTCGACCAAGGTTCCCGCAGCGCGGCGGCAACTGCGGCCTGGTCGCTACGAAGGCCACGGGCGAAGGATGAGAGCATGCTGTCCTCGGCTTCGTCGAGCCAGGCGGCCAGGGCATTCTCACGGGCGTTTCGCACCATGTCAGTGAACCGGTCGGTCAGTTCCCGGGCAGTTGCCAGAACTGGTAGCGCCGCTTCGATCCGCGCGACCTGGATTGCATCGGCACGTGTCAGATGATCTCGTCCGATTGTCAGGAGCCGCGCGATCCTTCGGGCAGGTGGCGACTTTCTTGTTCCGGACGGCACCGCTTGTACGGCGCGGCGCTGGCGTGTTGCCCACTCGCCGACGACCCGGAGACTGCCTTGAAATCCATCAGCCCGTAACCGGCGCCAGAGTTCTGCGCCATTACGACATCCGCCGCTCCACTCCCGCTCCAGCCGAGGCAACCAAGCGGTCAAGCTGCTCTCGCGGATGCGGAAAACATCTTCTCGCTCACCGCGGTTGATCTGGCGGACCAAGCCGCGGCTCAGCCCGGTCAGGCGCACGATACGTTTGATGGGAACACCCTCGTCTGCCATTTGGCGGACCATGTGGTTGGTCTGCTGGCGCCTTTGAAAACCCTCGAATTGCAGCCTTTCCGCTGCCGTCAAAAGCCTCGGATCGAGGATCTCTACCCCGATAGCCTTGCGAATCGCTGGCATGTTCCGCTGCACGGCGGCCAGGAAGGCGGCACTTGCATTCTCTAACAGATGCCAACGATCCGCGACTTGAACCGCGCCCGGCAGGGCACGCGCGGTGGCACCGCCGTAGCCGCCATTGCGATCACGGGCAACAACCTCGATCTCGGGACGCGCGCGGAGCCACGCTTCCACAGTGGCGGGCTCCCGGTCGGGCAGCAGATCGATGACCTTCCGCCGTTCGAGATCGCAGATCAGCGTGCCGTAGCGCTGTCCCTTCCGCCATGCCCAGTCGTCGATACCCACCACGCGGGGGGCCGCGACAGCCCCCTCGGTCTTCGCTCGAACGCTTCGCAGGAACGTGTCTTTGCTTACCGGCAGCAAAAGCCGTCCGGCAAGCGCCTGCGCGGGGCGCCCACCGAGAGCAATGCCGATGTGACGCACCAGTTCCTGCAAGCGTGAAGTCCGGCGCGCATGTGGCCGCGCGACATCAGGCCGGAACCGTTCTGAAAAAATCTTCGTTGGGCAACTTACTGCGCGGCAACGAAATCGACGAACCAGCAGCACCAGTTCAACTTCTCGGCCATGGGCCGGGAGATCGGCTGGCCGACGCCAATACTTGCTGTGGGCATGACGAGAGACCGTGCCGCAGCGGGGACATGTTGCCGAGGCGTCCAGGGAACGGGCGTGGACCCGGATCCTGTTGCCATCAAGCTCAACCTGGTCGGCCTTCAACCCTGCCGGTAGAAAATCTCGTCGCGAAAACCATGAACCCATCGGCAACCTCCATCAAGTTCGCCGAGATATAGCGTTCTGGCAACTCAACTGCACCAAATGCGCGACAGAGCCATTTTTGGACGCCGATAGGGGGTCACGATTGGCTGCCGATTGACACTTCGGGGAGTTTCTCGAGCACAACCGCGCCTATGAGGGCGCCGACTTCATCAAGTACGTCGACGGCAAGGAAACCCTGGTGGATGGCCACGAGAGCGGGGATTACAACGAGATCGACACCTTCATCGTCGACCCGGCCTATCTCTCGGAAACCCTCTCACCGGCGGAGGGCGGACACTACCAGGCGATCCTCGACGCCTACGCCGCGCAGGCCGACGCCGGCCAGGGCTTCCAGGAATTCCTGATGTCGAAGCTCGAAGCCTGCATGGAAGCGGGCTTCGAGCTCGAGGCCGATCCGGCACCGAAGGTCGGCTGATGCTTCGCAACCCCTGGGAAGACGAGCCGGGTAATGTGGCCCGGGCCGCCAAGGCCGTGATCCGGACGGCACGGAGCAGAATCCTGAAATCTCGGGAGGCCCTGCCCGGCCTGAGGTCGGATATCGACGATTTCCTCGAAGATCTCGCTGTCATCGAGGACTACTACGATGCGGACCCGGCGGCCTATCGGAAGAACCGCCCGCTGACCGCGGTGCATCTGCCGGCCATCGTGTCCAGCCTCGAAGGCGTCGGAGAACTTGGACAGCGCGGACTGGAAGACGGTAAGTTCTCTGAACTCCAGGATGAATTGCGTGGGTGCCTCACGGCGGCACGTCACGTCCGCAAAACGCTCGAGACAGACGCTGCACGTCCATTGGAAGCCGAAATCGAGGTGGTGAAAGACCAGCTGCCGGATGCCCGCGGGGACGGGGAAGCCGATCAACCGTCGCGCTGGGCCCAGATGGGATCCCGGGTGAGCGGCAGCATCGGCACCGCATTGAAGCCCGTTCGTGATCGGCTGCCAGATGCGCCCGATATCGGCGGGTTCTATGATCAGGTGACCCAGCGCGCCATCGGCGGAACGGAGGTCGCTCGGACCTACGCGATGGGGCTCATCGAGGAAGGCTTCGACCGCGTGAGCTCGCCGGTGGTCGCCCAGGTCAGTGCTGTGCAGAATGCCCTGGTTTCCGGGTCGGTCTCGGCCCTGGTCGCGGGCGGCATCACCGCGCTCGTCTTTCCGCCGGCTGTCCCTGTCGTCGCGGGCCTGTACTTCCTCGGGGATGGCGGTGAAAAATACGTGGCTGACCTCGAAAAGAACGGGAAGAAAGCCGAGGCCAACCGGTCGAAGCGCAGACAGGAGCGGGAACGGGAGATGCAGCGAAGCCTGGCGCGGTTCGCCGGAAAGAGCCCTGTCGTCCGCATGGAAACCCCGAACGTTCACGTGCAGATGAACCTCGAGACCAACGCCGCGTCCGGCATGATCCTGGCCGGTCACTATGCCGGCACGGCCCTGGAAGATCTTTCGGGCCGGGAGATTGCCCTGCTGTCCAGGACCGCACCGGACACGGAAACGCGGGATATCCTGCACGCCTGGGAAACGCGCTCCGCGTCCTGAGCCATCGAAGAATGCATGTCTGGAGACCAATCAGGAGACTGAAAATGCCAGCAGACCGCGAACACCATGTCGGCCAGATCATCCTATTCCAGCGGGAGGGGGACGAGTGCGGTCTCGACGAATTCGTTCACCCGGGGATGCGGGCCCGTGTCCTGTCGGTCCGGAACGACACCGACTATTTCGTGACCGAATACACGGTCGACTTCGGCGAGTTCGAGCAGGCCAACACCGCTTTCGAGACGGCATCCTTCTATGACGCCAATGGGATGCCTTCGCTGACGGCCCGCGAGGCCGGGCAATATCGAGAGCAGACCATTTTCTATGTCCAGGACGACCTGAACCTGGCGGATCTCGGCATGCAGCTCATCGACGATGATCACCCGCTCTCCATTCTGCCGCAGGCCTTTTCGAAAACCCGTGAATACGGCGAAAGCTATGTCGCCTGGCTCGAGCGCTCGCTGGTGAACCGACTCGAGCAGGAGAACTGGCCGGAATTCGATCCCGGGGGTGCATCGTCTCCCTGAGGCTGGAGGCCCGTCGGGATGGCGGCAAAATCATAGTTTTGGAAACCATGGTCGGGCAGTTTCAAGCCAGAACCTCTGAAGGATAGACCATGTACCTCGTATTTCTCGACTTCGATGGTGTTCTGGCCCACAAGCGCGTGCATCTTGCCGGGGGCGCGGGATACTCGGACCACTACAACAAGTGGTCCAAATTCGATCCGGTCGCTATCGATTTCTTCAACCGCATTCACGACACCTACCTCGATGTCCGCTTCGTCATCATGTCGAGCTGGAAGAGCACGGCCGATATCCACGACGAGTACACCGAGCACGTTTTCCAATCCATGCTGCGGAACGCGGGATTCCGCGGTGCCCTGGGCGATCCATGGAAAACGAACCCCTACAACGAGGCCGGTCTCGACCGGGATGATCGCGCGATCCAGGTCAAGGATTATCTTGTAAACAAGGCGCCTTACGCGCAGGACTTCATCCTGTTCGACGACAACAGGTTTCGGTTCAAGGAGGTGCTCGGCAAAGGTCGCCTCGTGCAGACCAGCGAAAACGATGGCCTTCTCTCGAAGCACATGCTCGACGCACTCAGCATCATGGGGCACTGGGAACATCGGTGACCTCACGGCCATCCGTGGCCACCAGAAGCGCGAAGTAGGCCTCAGTGTAGGCGTCCTGGATGCTCTCTCCGCTGGTGACCTGCCCCCTGCCGGTCCCTCATTCATAGCGAGAGTCTGCAAGTTGGATTTGGGTATTCGGCTTCATCGTCTTGCGCAAGCGCGCCGTGTCCGGCGACATGGAAAACTGACCCCCGGTATTGCCGCAACGAAGATTGCTACCGGGAAGAGCGGAGCGCAATCGCGTTGACTGAAGCCTAGCACATACGCACTGCCCTGTGAAATCCTGTGCCGCGCCGGGCGCGGCGTCAACCGTCGCGCTCCCGCAGCTCGTCGATGAACAACTCGAAGTGACGCTTCGCCAATACCGAGGCCAGCGCCGAGGAATTGTCGCTGGCCGAAATCAGCGCAAGAGTCAGCTTTGGCAGCGCGGCCGCGCGCAGAGGCAAGGCCGACAGCTCCGCGCCCGCGCTTTCGCCAGTGCCCGGGCAGACCGCCACCAGTCCGTGCCCGCTTCCCTCGCGCACCATCTGGCGCAGCAGCTCGAGGCTGTTCGAGACTATCAGCGGCGCGAGGTCCACGCCCGCCTTGGCAGCGGCGATGTCGAGCACGTCGCGCAGGTGGCTGGCCGCATCCGGCACCAGCGTCGGCCGGGAAAAGAACCGTTCGAGCGAGATGCTCTTGCGCCCATCGTCTGGCACCAGCGCCAGCACGCGGAAGGGCAGCTCGCGCAGGACGGTCACGCCTGGCAAGGGGCGCGGACTGAAGGTCAGTCCGAAATCCGCCTCGTTCTCGATCACCATCTGACGCACGCGGTCCGACTCCACCATGCGCACCGAGGTGACAATGCGCGGGTTCTCCTCCAGGAAGCCGCTCAGCGCCTGCGGCATAAATCCGGAGACCGCCTCCTGCGGCACCGCGATCCGGACCTCGCCGCGTCGCAACCCCTTGAGTTCCTCGATCTCCGAGGTCGCCGCCTGCATGTCCTTCTGCCAGCTTCGCATCCGGTAGAGCAGCAGTTCACCGGCCGAGGTCAGGCGCACGCCACGAGGATGACGCTCGAACAGCGGAACGCCGAGATCCTGCTCGGCCCGCAGCAGTTGCTTGTCTATCGCCGAGGCCGACACGTTCAGCGCCTCCGCCGCCCGGCGGATACTGCCAAGTCGCGCGATCTCCTCCATATAACTGAAAAACCTCGTGAAAAATACGCGCTGCATGCCACGCACCCCCGGGACCGTCCGCTGCCGATCAAGGCTTGCCAGAGCGTAGAGAAAAATTCAACGCCGCGTTGGATTCTTGGCGTTTGTAACACCCCCGTGACTGCCGCATCCTGCGCTGCAACGCAGCATCGCACCGACGGGAGAGACCCTTGCGCCTCATCGCGCCCGAACACTACGACGTCGAGATCGCCGGCGAGA
The DNA here is from genome assembly GCF_000442255.1 of Salipiger mucosus DSM 16094. Classification (GTDB taxonomy): domain Bacteria; phylum Pseudomonadota; class Alphaproteobacteria; order Rhodobacterales; family Rhodobacteraceae; genus Salipiger; species Salipiger mucosus. The sequence goes on from NZ_KE557281.1 coordinate 207,113, forward strand.
CCGAGGCTCTGCCGACGCTGCAGCTGGACGAGAACCGCGCCATCGCGCTGCTTATGGACATCGACATGGGCCTCGCCTTCGCCGACCGCGTGGGGCGCGCACTCGCCGCGCATTTCGCGCCGATGAAGCCCGACATCGTCGTGGGCTCCGCGACCCTCGGCATTCCCGTCGCGATGGAGGTCACGCGGCATCTTGGCCTCGACAAGTACCTGATCCTGCAGAAATCGCCCAAGTTCCACCTCGCGGACGCGCTGGAGGAACCCGTGCGCTCGATCACCTCGGACAAGCCGCAGCGGCTGCTGCTCGACCGCCGGCAGATCCCGCTGCTGCAGGGGCGCCGCGTGGTCGTCGTGGACGACGTCATCGCCACCGGCGCCAGCATGGCCGCCGCCATGCGGCTGGTGCGGCGCGCGGGCGCCACGATCCTCGGCGCGGGCACGATCCTGACCGAGGGCATCGCCTGGCGCGAGGCACTGGCGCAGGACACCACGCTCATCCATCGGCTGGGCCGCATTCCGCGGTTCCGCGTCGTCGACGACACGGCCCGCATCGACCCGGACAGCTGCGAGCCCGGCATGCTCTCGGACCCGCAACCGGTCTGACTTTTCACCGCGCCGATCCGGCAAGGGAGGAGGCCGGGCCGGCGCATGACCCTCAACCAAGGCCCCGGCGCAGACGCATCGAGGCGCACAAGACGGGCGAGCAACGCCCGACCCAACCGCAAACAGACAGGGACTCCTCCATGACATCCGAAACCCTTCCGCAGAACAGCGGCTCCACGCTCTTCCCGCTCGTCCTCTCCATCGTTGCCGCCGCCGCGACCGGCGTCCTGTGGGCCTATGCCAACCCGATCCAGCTGGTGCCCGGCGTGATCCAGTGGCGCATCTTCGCCTTCCTTCCGCCGCTCGTCGGCATCCTGCTGGGCTGGAAGAGCGGCTTCATCTGCGGCTACCTCGGCACCATCGTCTGGTCGCTTCTGGCCGGCACCTTCATCCCCGCCCACTCGCTGATCGTCGACGGCATCATGGTGGGGCTCACCGGCCTCGTTCCCGGCCTGATGTTCAACCCGGCCACCACGAAGTTCGACCAGGGCGCGCTGATGCGCATTGCAGCCGTCTGCCTCGTCGTCGGCCTCGTGATGGTCACCGCCGTCTCGGCCAGCCTCGCGTTCCTCGGCATCTTTCCCTTCTGGTGGGCGGTTCTCTATCTCGGCCTGTCGGACATCGTGCCCATGCTGATCGGCACCCCGCTGCTGGTCATTCCAGCGATCCGGATCCTGGCCGCGGCCCATCCGCAAGGCTTCAAGCGCTTCTGATGCTGCTTGCCGTCGACAAACTGACCTTGGGGTTCGGCGCGGCCGAACCCCTCTTGCGCGAAGTTGACCTCGCACTTGCCCCGGGCCGGCGCCTGCTGGTCTGCGGCGCGACCGGGAGCGGCAAGAGCACCCTGATGATGGCCCTCGCCGGCGTGATCCCGAAGATCTCGCATGTCGCGCAATATGACGGTTCCGTCACGCTCGAAGGCGAGAACGTTCTGCACATTCCGCAAGATGCGCTCTTCTCTCGGGTGGGCTTTGTCGCCCAGTCTGCCGAGGACCAGCTCTGGGATCTCTCGGTCGAGGACATCATCGCCTTCCCGCTGGAAAACCGCGCCACGCCCCGCGACGAGGTGCGCGCACGAGTGCGGGTCCTCATGGAGCATCTCGAACTGACCGAGCTTGCCGGGCGGCGCGTCCTGACCCTATCGGGAGGCGAGCGGCGCATGGTCGTGCTGGCCGCCGCGCTCGCCCCGCGCCCCGATCTGCTGGTGCTGGACGAGCCCACGACCGGCCTCGACCCAGCCGCCCGCGGGCGCTTGTGCGAGGCGCTCAAACAGGCGTCCGAGGATGTCTCGGGCCTCATCATCGCCGAACAGGACCCGGCGCATCTTGCCCCCGTTGCGGGCGACCTCGCATTGCTCTCGAATGGCACGCTCTCGGCGGTCCGGCCGCTGGCCCCGGCGCTCGACGATACCGCGCTATGGCGCGAGGCCGGCCTTCTGCCGCCGCGTAAGCACCGGGCACAGCGCCGCACCGTTGAGCCCGGCCGCGAGCTGCTGAGTGTCACCGGGCTGCGCACGACGCTCGCCCGCGCCTCGGGCAAGCCAGTGCTAGACGCGCTGGACCTGACGCTTCGCGCCGGCGAGGTGCTTGGCGTCATCGGCCGGAACGGCGCAGGCAAAACGACGCTGATGAAATCAGTGCTGGGCCTCACGCCCGTCTCCGCCGGTGGCATCGCGCTTGGCGGCGAGGCCGCGCAGGACTGGACGACGGCAAAGCGCGCCCGCCAGATCGCCTATGTCCCCCAGTCCATGCGGCAGATCCTGTTCCACATGACCGCCGCCGAAGAGGTCGATTTCGCCCGCTCCATGGGCCAGGGCCGCGAGGACACCGGGACCGTCCTCGCGCGCTACGGCCTCGAGGGCCAGGCGGAGACCAACCCCTTCGCGCTTTCCGCCCGCCAGCAGGGGCAGCTCGGCCTTGCCTGTGCCGAGGCCTCGGGCGCCATGATCGCCATCGTCGACGAGCCGCTGCTGGCCCGCGATCTCGAGGGCCGCGCGCTGCTCGAGACCTTCCTCGACCGGATGACCTCGCAGGGGCGCGCGGTGATGCTCATCTCGCACGACCTTGAGCTGGTCGACGACCTGGCCACCCGCCTCGTGCTCGTCGGGGACGGCGGGATCGCCTATGATGGCCCGCTCGCCGAGGGCTGGCAGAGCCCTGCCTTCGCCGCGCTCGGCTGGCCCACCCCCTACGCCCCTGCCCGGGAGAGCGCCGCATGACCCGCCTGCACGACCTCAATTTCTTCGTTAAGCTCGCGGCGGCCTTCGCCCTGATGACCGTGGCCTGGCTCGCGCCCGACTGGCGCTTCGGCTTTCCCTTCGCAGCGCTGATCCTGCTGATGCTCTGGGCCACGCGGGTGCCGAAGCTCGGCGGCTACCTCAAGGGCGCGGGATTGCTGACGCTGATGGTGATCGTCAGCTGGATGGTGAACCTCCTGCTGCAGGGCGTCTCCGCGCCAGATGCGCTGGCGCATGCCGCGAAGATGGCCGCCCGGCTCGTCGCCACCACCGCGCTCTTCTACTTCGTGATGGAAACCTCGCCGCCCGGCGCGATCCTTGCGGCCTGCTCGGCGGCGCGGCTGCCGGCGGTGGTCACGCTGGTGCTCTCGCTGCTCTTCGGGATCATCCCGATGCTGCGCGACGAGTTCGAACGCATCGCCGACGCCCAGCGCGCCCGCGGCATGGAGATCGACGACGTCAGCCTCGTCCGCAGATTGCGCTTCGCGCTGGCCCGCGGCGTTCCGCTGCTGGTGCAGGCCATCCGCACCGCCCACGCCATCAGCTTCTCGCTGAGCCTCTACGGCTTCGAGCTGTCCCGCAAGCGCACCACCTGGCGCGAGGTCGGGCTCATGGTCGAGCCGCGCATGACATGGAAGGACATGACCCGATGAAAGACCAAGCCGAACGCCAGACCTGGCGCGTGGATGTCGAGGGCTACCCGCTCGATCTGCCCATCGTCCCGATCAACGACGAACTCGCCATCTCGCTGATGATGGTCATCGACCTCGGCGTGAAATTCGGCGCGCACGTCGGCACCGAGCTGGCCCGCAAGATCGTCCCGCTCGAACCGGACATCATCGTCGGCCCCGCCACGCTGGGCATTCCCGTCGCCATCGAGGTCACCCGCGCGCTGGGGCTCGACGATTACGTCGTGCTGCAGAAGTCGCCCAAGCTGCACCTCAGCGACGCGCTGGTGCAGACCCTGACCTCGATCACCTCGAAGGGCGAGCAGCGCATACTGCTCGATCGCGCCGCCATCCCCCTGATCGAGGGCAAGCGCGTGGTGGTCGTGGACGATGTCGTGGCCTCGGGCTCCAGCCTCAAGGGCGCGCTCGAGCTGGTGCGGCAGGCCGGCGGCAACGTGGTCGGCGCTGGCGTGATCCTGACCGAGGCGCAGGACTGGCGCGAGACGCTCGGGGCGGATGTGGAGACGCTCGTCTCGCTCGGCCACATCCCCCAGTTCCAACCGGACGCCCAGGGCCGCTGGACACCGATCCCGGGCACCTGACCTGCTACCGAGGCCCCGGAAAGCGAAACGCGCGCCAACCGCAGTTGGCGCGCGTCTTCTTGTGCTGGATGTGCGGGCTCAGAGCAGGTCCATCAGCCGCGGCAGGTAGAGCACCGTCTCGGGCACGTAGGTGATCAGCATCAGCACCCCGAGCGCCGCAAGGAAGAAGGGCAGCATGTGCTTGACCTTGCGCTCGATCGGGATCCCCAGCACGATCGACCCGGTAAAGAGCGCCGTGCCGTAGGGCGGCGTGATGAGCCCGATCACCAGGTTGAAGGTCGCGAAGACCCCGAAGTGCACCGGGTCGATCCCCAGCTCGTTGGTGAGCGGCATCAGGATCGGCAGGACGAGTATCGGGTTCTCGGCGATCGCGAAGATCGTCTGCGCCACCACAGGTTTTACTTGGCAACGATGGAGATCGTCCCGGCAGAATGAGCTCAACGAATTGCGCCCCTCGCTGCGGAACGATCCCCCCTTTTCGTCAAGATCCGGTAGTCACCGCGCCAGAGCCTCGTCATTGCCGGCCCAGAACTGCCAGTGCGCCTCCATCTCGTCCATGATCGTGGCGGCCGCCTTCCTGGCAAGGAGCGGGTCAGGCTCATTGGCAACGAAGGCCTTGACCTGGAAGCCTCCGGGCGCCTCCCGGAAGTATACCCCGGCCGTGGCGCGGGGATCGAGTGGCGGCAGGGGAGACTTCGCAATGACACGGCCGTCGGTGCCGTTGGTGACATCGCTGATGATCTCGAACCCGGCCCGGCGCATGGCAAGCCGCCCTGCCCGGGCCGCGCCCCCGGGGTGATGATCCGCACCGTCGACCATGAGGTGGGTCGCGTTTTCCGAGTATTCAGCCTGCCAGTGGTCCGGATGTTGCCCGTCGAAGTTCACGTTCGAGGTTGCCGCCGGGAGGCCCGTGAAGAGGGAGGTGGCGCAGCCGCCCAGCGCGACAGATGCTGCCACCAGCAGGATAGTTGTTCGCTTCATGTCTCGTCCTTCCGTAAGTTGAAGGCACCCTACACCGTTTAAGACAAATTTTGGTAAATGATCAGATTTGGTCTTGACGATTAGCCCCACTCAATGAATACAAGCCGATCAATCCCGGCTGGGACGCTATTTGACATCAAAACAGATGCGCGCGAGCCTAGGATTGTTCCGATCATGGCCGCATGTTCCGCACCCGTGGAACAGTGATAACTGCATGTCAGGCCTGAAAATGAGGGGTTCGCCTTGTTGCTTTGGCGCAACAGGCATCCATCTTGAGGTGTTATAATTTCTTTCACGTTATGAGGTCACTTCACGGTGTGAAGATGACAAGCGAAGGCCTCCTCCAGAATGCCCGACATATCGACCGCGTTCAACGAAATCAGGGAACAGCACGCCGATGAGGGTGTGCCGGCAACCAGGGAAATCCTGCATTCTCTCAAGGAGCGTGTCGGCGTCGAGCACTTCTGCTATCTTCGTATGGGCGACCGGGACCCCGACGATGTTGGGGCCGTCCTGACCACCTACCCAGATGAATGGCACGACCGTTATGTCCGGCAGAATTACCAGCTCATCGACCCGGTCGTCCAAAAAGGACTGAAGAGCTTCCTTCCGATGGACTGGGCGCTTGCCAAGAAAGATGATCCTCTGGTGAGGCAGTTCTTCGGTGAGGCGGCTGAATTCGGGGTCTGCCCGAGCGGTCTCACGATCCCGGTTCGGGATCCTCACGGTCGACGGGCCCTGTTTTCTCTGAATTCCGGCATGAAGCAACCCGAATTCGAAGGCTTCACCCGGGAATTCATGTCCGACCTCCAATACCTTGGACACCTTGTCCACGATCACGTTTGCCGAGAAGGCGGACTGGATTTCCCTCTCAAACTCCTGACAAATCGAGAAGTCGAAGTCATGAAATGGGCTGCTCTCGGGAAAACGAGCTGGGAAACCGCGCGCATCTGCAACCTCGCACCAAATACGGTCAAATTCTACGTCAGGAACGCGACCGCCAAACTCGAGGCCTCCAACAAGGCTCACGCGGTAGCCAAGGCCGTCAAGATGGGCATCATTTCAATCTGACGGAACCCCTAAAAAAGTGAGTATGGACCGGCCTCCCCATCTCACCAATAACCCAAGCCAAGGAGGCCAAATGCTTCACTACGTCGACGACACCAACCGTAAAGAGAACCAGGATCTGCTCGACCAGATGTACGAACTGCGTGCACGGTCGTTCAAGGAACGCCTCGGTTGGCGCGTCGAGGTCATCAACGGTCGCGAGTACGACTACTTCGATGACCTGAACCCGCTCTACGTCATCGTCTCGGATGGCGCCGGCACGCTCCTGGCCTCCCTGAGGCTGCTGCCGACTCCGGGCCCGCACATGCTGGCTGATGTCTTCCCCGAGGTCATGGGCGACAAACAGCCGATCCGGAACCCCCTGGTCAGGGAAAGCTCGCGGTTTTGCGTCAATACCGACGCATCCAAGAACTATGCCCAATCGGGGATCAACACCGTGACGCGAGAACTTCTCCGTGGTCTTTTCGAGAACGCCTACGAAGTGGGGATGATGAATGTAGTTTCGGTCTACGACATCTACGTGGAGCGCATTCTCAAGCGCGCCGGTTGTACCTTCGAGCGCCTCGGTCCGGTCGTTCGCTATGATGAAGGGCTGAAGACGACCTGCGGTCTGTTCGAAGTGTCCGAGGACGTAATTGAATCGTTGACGGACGAAGTTCCTGTCCAGAAGACTGAGGCTCACGAGTAAACGGCATAGAAGACATTTGGAGCGCTCCGGGCTTGACCTGTTACCCCATGTCTCCCTAAGGAGCGCTCCAATCAATATAGACGACAGGGGATATCGCTGTGAATCAGCAGTTGCTAAGGTTTTTTGACGAGATCGAGACAATTGATACCCATGATAGAGAAAGACTGGATGCCGCTCGCTTGGGAGGCGACATCGATCCAGTTCGCTTTCTTGAGAAGATAACCCCTGAATACATCAAACAGCCAAATAATATGCCTAAGGAGCACCCGCGAGGATCTGTGATCTCACGGACGATGATCGGAAGCTATCGTCTGACCAGGGTGTTCGACACCCAGGACGTCCTCCGGGAGGCGTCGGTCTTCGCGGGAAGTTTGGCTGCGATGGGGGTGACCGAGGGTGATGTTATTGCCTATCACCGAACCAAGCCTAATTTCGCGTTCGCAATGTCGCGGGTTGCCACGGACACCGGCGCTTGCATCCTGCCGCTGAACACCGACGACAGGCCGCAGGAGAATATCCAGGCGATGCGTCATCTGGGCGCGACGGTGTGGATGTGCAGCGAGAACGAATTTCTCTCGTATCTGAAGGCGTCTCAAAGATGGCAACTGGAGTTCCCGAATTTCAAGTTGGTCATCGGACTGACACGGTTTTCCGAGCACGCGAGGGAAAGGACGCTCGAGGTTTTCGGGAAGGAAATCGAGTTCCGGATGATGCTCATGCATTCGGATTTCGGCTTTGTTGGACATCAGACAGAAGACTGTTCGCAAAACGAGTACGATCTGAACTCTGACGTCTTCTACTGTGAAATCCTGAACCAGGACGACTACGGCGTCGGAGAGCTCGTTGTCACGAACCTTCTGAGGTATGCGAATCCTGTTATAAGGGCAAGAACCGGCCTTTTGGTCACGCCGGCCGAAAATAAGCGCTCGGCGACAGACATACCTGGAAACCGGATCCGAATTATTGATCACTTGGACCGCTCAATCGAAGTTGGCTCGAACACCCTCCACATGTCTCATCTCGAAAATCTTCCCGACTTCGCGAGAAGCAAGTCCAATCGCCCGGTCATTACCATTCGCAGAACGCTGGTGAAAACGGACGAAATTGCCGTCCACTCGCCGTTCCACAAGGAACCCGAGTTTCAGGGGTTCATCAAGAACGCGATTTCTTCCGATCCAGAGCTCGCCGACATGGTATCGATTGATACTGGATGCCTCGGGTTCGAGCCCTATACCGGGATCGATGCGGCGATTGAAACCTCCACCGGTGTTGTGGATCTTCGTGAGGGTGCGCCGATCATGCTCTGACGTCAGGGCAATTGTTTTCGAAACCACGCTTCACTACTTCCTGGTTGGAATAGACAGGAAGTTTTCATGCGTACATTTCCCCTTGCCGTGTGCTCTGCAGCCGCACTCGCAACGTCCCTACAGCCACTGCAGGCCCGTTCGATCCCTGAACCCGTGATGGGTGTTGGACCTGTTCTTGAACGGACATTGGGCAGCATCGGAATCGATTCAGACAATTCAGTTTCGCCGAAGATCGGGTTCGAAAACACGTCCAGCACTGCGTCCGGCGCGATGACCTACGAAGGCTTCCGGATCGGATCCGGCAAGGAAGCTGTGCATTTCGATGCTCTTGTCGTCGAGGGGGATGAAGAAGCCGGTCCCGTCACCCTCACCGGCCAGGGCGTGTCGGCCTATGCAACGCCAAGGGACATCGAAATCGAGACGATCTCTGTCACGTTCGATCCTGACGACATGGCTGCACTGCGCGAGATTGAGCGCCAGGAAACCAACCGGGACATGTCCCGGATTGTTTGCGATGCCGTGAAGTCCGGTCTGGATTTTTCCGTGTCGAACATGGCCGCAACGCTCGACGGTGCGTCGCCTGTATCGCTCGGAGACCTCAATCTTGGTCTGGAGGCGAAAAGCATCGCTGGACGATGCGTCGACCTCGTGAAGTTTGGATTGCAAGACTTCCTCCTGGATATGGGCGAGGACAAGGTCACCATCGGTAATGCCAGCCTCGCATCGCTGCAGCTCCTGACGCCGGGAATGCTGGAACGCGAGACCGGCATTACATTTCAGAGCGACCTGAAAATCGCCGACGTGGCCGTCGACCTGTCCGATCTGCCCGCGCCCGTCACGTTGGACGTTCTCCAGTCCTCAGGGAAGTACGACGCGGACAGTGCCATTCCCCTGGCGCGGGCCGGCCTCAACGACCTGATGGCCACGCCTCCCGGTGCGCCATGGTCGCAGACATTCCAGCCCGGGCTCACGCACGCGGCTCCAGATCTGGATCCCGCCGAGGTGTGGAATGCGATCCGGCAACTGGTCGGCTCCGGATACTTCTCCATTGGAGGGCTGAAGACCGATCTGTCCGATTTCGAAGCCTTGCCGCCCTCGTCGCCCATTCGGGGTCCTCTGCAACTGGATGTCGCCAGCTCGAGCAGCATGAAGGACGGGGCGCTTAATTTCAGAATCCGGAAGGATGCCGACCCTCTCGCCACCTTGGATGCCGAACTGGAACTGCACATGGGAGCCGCGAACGACGTTCCAGACAATGTTGCACCGGATGCGGTCATGATGCGCCTTCCACTCAAGTTCGGCCGCTTCGACGTGACCTTCGATGAGCACGGGCTCGACCAGGTTCTGTCGCAGATGACCGGGCAAGGGATCGAAGACAGCGTGCTTTCCCAGCTCCCAATGCTACCCGACGACCAGAAGATCCTGATTTCCGATTGGATCGCGTCGGCCATGGGAAAGGGTAACCACGCCCACCTGGTTCTGCAGCCTGACTCCCCGCAACTCGTCCAGTCCATCGGGCCCATGCTCTTCGGTGACTGGGCCATGCTCGCCGACGTTCTCAACGCGCGCACTGTCGATTGATGACCGGTACGGCCCCGGGGACGCCTCCGGGGCCGACATTCCATGAACTCCCTCCAAGCCGCCATAATTGCAGCCATCGGCGTATTCGCCGGTCCGGTGATCTCACAGGTTGCCGTCGACAAGGTCGGAACATCTCCCGTCATGCAATCCGCTTTCGACAGGATAGATTCCACTTGCGACGCCGCAGAGGACATTCTCCGCCGATAGCTTGTTCCCTGCCTGGCCGCTTCAAAATCACTCCCGGATCGCCAAGGGAGTGCCGCCAATGTCAGACCACCAGTTCTTCTCCGACTGTGTCGGCTGGCCCAAGCCATTGGTCTCCTGTCCGGGCGGGCTCTGCGACTGCGTCGATGCCGAGGACGAGATCACTATCGAGCGGTTCATGGAAGAAGTCGACCTCGAGCACTTTATCGAGATGACCCACATGCTCGGCTACACCGGTCCAACGCCGGCATTCAACGATCCGGATCACCCCCAGCACAACCCGGATGGTCTTCCTAGCTCCATGACAGAAGACTGGCATGTCGAGTTTTGCAAATCCGAGCTGTTCGGTCGGCAAGTGTTCTATTTCAAGCACTCGGGGATCGAACACGTCTACGTTCCGAGCGGTTGGACCCCGTCCGTGGGCGACATCGACTGGACCATCGACGACGACTGCGACGCCGATGCTGAACTGCCGGGACTGGCGATCTGATTTTGGGCGACGTCTATGGTTTGAAGGCCGTCGTTTTGTCGGCCGCGATGCCCAGTTGGCACTGAAGATCGTCATCCAGAACCTCGCGCGCGACCGAGAGCCGCTCGAGCACATCCAGCTTTCCGAAGCGGTCACGGGCAATTTCCCGTCGGACCTCCGGGTCGTCCAGCATGCGTTGGACGAGGTCGTCTTCGAGAGCCGTTCTGACGGCCTCCATGTCCGCGCCCGGGACAGGACTCAGCCCGTATCGATCGTAGTTCTCCGGATCAAGCGTCAGCCCGGCCTCGTTTGCACGGTCGCAAGCGAGGCGGTGGGCAGCCTTCCGATTGGCGTACCCGCTCTCGGAATAGAACGTCGGCGAGAGCAGCGTGCTACCTTCCTCGAGAGCCGCCAGCAGCATGTGCTTACCGCATCCTCGCCCGCGGAATTCCGGGTCAACCCAGGTCATGCCGGTACCAATCCCACCTATGAAGGTTTCGAGGTCATCCGACAGAAGAACCATGTCCCAGGCGGATTCGAGGTGAAATGCACGGATTTCATCATGACCACAGGAGAACTCGAGAATCCGTCTCTGTTGCCTGTAACCGTCCTCGATGGTGTCGTGCCATCTCGCAATGCTCTGGACATCTCCCTGGCCAGGGACCGAAGGCGTGGCGGGACCCTCTCAAGTTGCCGGCGCGCCATGGAAGGAAGCTTGTCTTCGCTGAACACGGCTTGGGAACGTGTGAACTCCCTAAGAGCCTGCTCGTGTATCGGTTTCTTCGCCTGGCGGATCATGGGTCGGCCCTGATCGTTCTATCCTATGACTGGCATTCAAGAGAAAAGTACAAAGAGGGCGGGCCCTTCGGATACACTCCCCCTAGAAATTCTTTTCAAGAATAGTTGGACAAATCCTTTTTCTTCCACTAATGTCCTCTTGTCAACCAAGATGGAGAAGACCAGACATGGCAACGAAACCGATGACCAAGGCAGACCTCACGGACGCACTGGCGCAGCAGGCCGGCGTCGACAAGAAAGCCGCCACGAGCGTTCTCGACGCGCTGTCGGACGTGATTACCAAGGAAGTGGCCGAGGGCGGCGCGGTGACCATCCCCGGCGTCGGCAAGGTGCATGCCAAGCAGCGCCCGGAACGCGAGGTCCGCAATCCGGCCACCGGCAAAACGATGACCAAGGGCGCCGACCTCCAGGTGAAGGTCACCATCGCGAAGTCGCTGAAGGACGGCGTCAACGCCTGATGCCTTTGGGGTGGCGGCTTCCGGATCGTCCGTGAAGCCCCACCCGACATCAGCCACCTGAGAACAACACATCCCGACAACCGTTAATCCTCTGAAAATTTCACTCGGCTAGGCTAAGGCTGCGTTACAAGAGCAGCAAACATGGTCTTCGACGAGGCTTGGACGTCCGGTCCGGAAATCATTCGAAACGCAATCGCTCGCGTCACCGACGCCCTTCATCCGGACGAGGCCGAACTCAAGACGCTTAGCGTACTTCTGTTCATCCGGCCGGAAGCCGAGCGGGACCCGTCCTGGACCAGGGAGCAGATCAACACCTACTTCGGCCCGGGGAGCGATCACGATATGCATCCGGACGTCTGTGCACATCTTTCCAGGACGATTCAGCTGGAGATCATGCGCCTGAGGACCCGGAAAGTCGGATACTGAATTTGCGCCGGCGTTTTCCGGGCGCCACCAAGAAGAACACATCGAGGCACTCATGTTCGAGACATTCATTCCCCAGCGCCCGGAAACCAGCGCGACCTTCAAGATCACCACGGAGCTTCTCGAGGGAAGCCGTTTGACCTTGGGATATCGTCCGAGCCCCGGGAAAATGCTGGTCGAACAGGTCCTGGACGTCCCCACCCACGAGCTCTTCGCGGACCGTGAATCAGCCGCCGGCAGGGTTGTCGAACTCGCCAGAGAAAGCGTTCGCCTTGAGGTCGCGAACGCCCGGGCCCTGTTAGGAGCCGTCAGAGGGACGGCGCGCCTGTCGCGTCGCGGTAGAGAGATCCGGCGTGACGTCGAGCGATCCATCCAGACCCTCGAAACCCTTCTTTCCGACATCCAGAGCCTGCCGCTCCGGGACATTCCCTATTCTGACCTTCCGGGAATCCAGGCGTTCCGAGGCCGTGCCCTGCTGGTCGGAGAGACAATCTCGGTAATCCGGCGCCCGTTGCAGGAAGACACGCCGCGCATCGAGACATTCGTTGTTCGCGAGCAGGAATACGTGCGCGGCGACATCCTCTACTACCTATGTGTCTCAACGGAAGATCCGGAGGATCGGTTCCGCATCAGCTCGGACTACCTCAATGATGACGGCCGCATCTATCTGCCCGGAAGCAGGGCCGACAACATGCTGGCCTTCTGGGATCTGGAAACCGCCCAGCGCGTTCTCGACGAGCTGACGCCGAAACCCAAGCCCCGCACCGCGCTCGTTCCTTTCCAGGAACCGGAAAGGCGGGTCTGCCCGATGGCCGGTTGAGGTCGAGACACCCGCTCAGAGGGCAAGCGGATCCGTCGTTCCGCTATCTTCTAGTTCCCAGATCGCACTCCAGCTGTCCGCGCCCCGCTCGAGCCTGAGATAGTTGCGCTCGGCCACGTAGCGCGATGACTGTCCGGGCAGGCAATGGATCTGGATCGGATGTCCTTCTAAGGGCGCGTCTCCAAGCCAGGCCAGGGCACCGAGAATGTTGGCCCAGGCTTTGGGTGGCGCACGGTGCGCGATCCCGGAAGCCACCAGCTGATGCATGTGCAGACCGTCCCCGAGATCCATGGTTCCGCGTGTGGCGAGGTGGATTTCCCCCGAAATCACGGTGAGATCGTGGCCATCCCGAATGGCCATGGTTCGCACGAGTTGCAGCATGCGCCGCCATTCCGCGCGATGTGCCCGGCTTTGCCACTGGTCGCGAAGATCGTCTTCGTACTTCTGCATTCGCGGTACCGCGACCATCAAGGCCTCGAGGATCGATAGCCGCGGACCCAGCAAGGGAACGCTGGACATGAGGAAGGTCTGCCCGGGCATGGGATCCTTGGCTTCCTCCTCGAGCATCGTCCAGCCACCCGGGCCCATGATGGCGCGACGGCTTCGCTCGGAGCGGAGATCGGGCGCGATGATGCGCAGCGCGGCTGTCCGGACCGTCCAGCCCAGATGGAGGCCGTCCGGATCGACGAAGCGACCGGGAAGATCGTCATCCGTCGTTGCCTGCTGAAAAATCAGGAAGCTCTCGCGCGCGACCGAAAACAGAGTCTGGCCAACGCCGGAATGCGTTTTCGACGCGGGTAGCGATCCCCATCCATCGCAGATGTCGTGGTCATCCCATTGCATCAGAGACGGCACTCGCGCTGCGATCCACGCGAATTCCGGCGATGCATAGAGAGATGCGTACCGTTCGTAGAAGCCCTCTCTTAGATGGTCCCGAAGAGACGCCAGATCGGCCTGCGACGGATCCGGTGGAACGTCATCGGGCCAGTCCCGGCTCAGGGTGTGTCCATGAGTGACCTCGTCGGCATAGACCTGGTCGCCGCCGTGTAGCAGAAGCGCGAATGCCTGGTGCTGGTGATCCGACTTGAGCCGGCTCCACATGGCGTTCCTCTCGGAGCCTTCGCGGTCCAGATCACCAATCTCTTCGCCATTGCATGACACATAGCCGATGCGAATGGCGTCGGAGAAATCGCAACAGACCGGGTAGTGCTTCCCGTTCCAGTCGTACCCTGACTGGCTGCCAACGGGCAGTCTGAACCGAGCCCGCCAGACGGTCGCAGTCCTGAATTCCGACAAAGGTTCAACGGGAACAGATACACCCTCTGCCGTCACATTCGGTACAGGCACCCCCACGGGCGCAATGAAAAGCGCCGCGATCTCCACGGTGGTGTCCGTGAGATTGTCCAGGAAGAGGACCGGGCCTGTGATGTTCTGCGAGTTTGCGTCCATGCGCAGAGAAATAGGCAGTTCGCGGTCTCCTGCCAAATGCGTCGGGTGACGATGGCGTGTGCCGGCCTCAGAACTGGATTTCCCAGGTCAGGCAGCCGGCCGTCGTGGCGACCGCGTCCATTACGTCGACATTGCCGTGGCCCATGCTGTCGTAGATCTCCTTACCCACGCCGAGAGCCGCTGCGGCCCCGCAGGAGGCCAGCCTGCTTCCGCTCTCGTGCTTGACCACGCCACTCCCCACGACCCCGGCCGCGAAATGCATTTGTTTGTCCTTGGCGCATCCTGACATGGCCAGCACGATGGGAAGCAGGGCTGCGATCCTGAGGGCGGACGTCTTCATAAAAATCTCCGGTGTCGGCAGAAACCGAGATACCGGCAAGTTCCTAAAGATCCGTTCATTGGGCACGCTGGCGGCATCCGCGCCCGTGGCAGACATATTTCGGTTTCGTCCGGGTTTCGATTTTCGGAGTTTTACCGGCTGAAAACCACCGCGGCGGCCTGAGCGCAAACGTCCTTCCCTAGAGAGGAAGGACAATGCAAAAAACAATTCTGACGGCGCTCCTGAGCACGAGCCTTATCGCGACAGCCATTCCAGCAAGTTCCGAAGGGGTCTTTCTGAATTCGCTGCTGGACAACTACGAATTCCACGACAACGATCCTGATTTCTGGACGCACCAGGGGCAACGCGCCCAGACCATCGTCGAAAACGCCAAATACCTAGGTGTGACCGCAGCCGAGAAACTCCACTACAAGCTGGGCCTGGACGAGAAAGGACCCAAGGCCCGGGCCGGCTACGCGGCCATCGCCAGTCTCCTCGAGTTCCAGTTCCAGACGGCGAACGCGATCTTCTTCGGGCACGAGTACGCGCACTTCCAGACCCGGGACTATTTCGGTTTTCCGGATCACTATTTCTACAATACGGAGACCGCGGAAGAGGTGGACGGCCTTGATCTCTACGTCAAGCTCCTGTTCGGCAGCAACCCGGCCACCGCAATGAACGTCGGCGCCTACAATGGCAAGGATCCCGGGAAGACGATCCTGACGAAGTCGGCCGGGTTGAACTGGCAGATGAACTACTCCGAGGAATGGGTCCGCCGCGGCCTCCGGTCGGGCGGAAACCGGTTCTTCGCGTCGGCCGGCTACCTGAACAACCGCGCGAAGATGTTCGGATACGCGATGAGCGACGAGGACGGTGATCCGGGCAACCTGGTCGGTGATGTCGAGTTCATCTCTCATCATTTCCAGAACAATCTCGGGATCGACACGAGCATCAGCGATATCCGGATGTACAGCGGCCTGTCACTGCTGGCCTCTCCCACCACCTGGAGCGTTGTGCAGGGCTTCTCGGACTATGCCATGACCGGTGACCTGAAAATGAAGGATCCCTTCTTCGAAGCGGGCCCTGTGCCCTTCACCTGGGACATCCCATCCTATCTGAATGCCGAGAACATGACCCTGGCGCCGACAGCCTACTTCGACATCGACGGCTATGTCGTGGGGGCCGGCATCGAAACCCCGGTCATCGGCGAGGGTGATGACGAGTATACGCTCTCCATCGGCAAGAATTGGGACTCCTTCTTCGTGGAGGCCGAGCACACCTTCGCTCCAGATGGCGGCCACACCGAGATCGAGGCCGGGTACGACTTCAACGACCATTTCGGGGTCGAAGTTCGTCACATGACCAGCTCCGGGCAAAGCTACCGCGGGGATCGCAACAACCTCTACGGCGAAGACGTGACCTTTGCCGGGATCAACGTTCGGTTCTGACCGCCGAACCGGAACGTCCTGAAATCTGAACCACCCAGCCTTCACCAGATTTCACGACGTTCCGGTTCGGCCTCGAGCGTCAGGCCCCTTTCCGGTCTATCCAGGCCATGATGATATCCACGGTGTAGCGCTGCTCCTCCGCACTCATCAGTCTCCCGGTGGGGATCCCGTGCCATTTCTCCAGGCATGACCTGCAGCAAGTCGCCGTAGCATGCTGTGCGATGAACGCCGGGTGCCCACGCATCGGCGTCTGCTTCCCGTCGTTCTTCGGCACCGCGGGCGCCAGGCGCTGGGCAACGAAGTCCGCGGCATGCGAGCGGATCGTCGCCCTGCCCTTCGAGACCAGGTAGTCGGCCTCCTTCGGTCCCAGCTTGAAGCGGGACCGGAAAGAAGATCTTGCAAGGCGGTCGAACACATCGTCGGTCATGCGGCCATACTACTGAATGACCTGGACACTGCCAAGATGCGCACATCGCAACCTATTATTTATGAATTGTTGGCATCTGCGCTTTGCCACGTCATTCTATTGGCAGACACAAAGAATAGCAGAATGATGCGCTACATTGTCAAAGCCGAATTGACCGTCGAGTTGCCGGGCTGAGCAGGAGGGATAACAAAAAAGATGCCGATCAAATACGATCAGACCCTCTACTCGCGCCTGAACGCGGAAACCCAGACGGAAGTGGATCGTGTCAACGCGGAAGCAAATCGCCTGATGCCGTCAGACGTCTGGGAAGGGGCGATTGGGGACTGCAAACTACGCTGCGCCAGAAGATGGATTTCCTGGAGCGCAGGAAGAAAGAAAACCTGCCCGCTTGAGGTCAGGAAAGCCATCAACCCCGGCGAAGGCTACGATGTCGTCGCGACCAGCAAATCCGATCTTCTCCCGGATGCGATCTCCAACCCGGACATCAGTGCGCTGCGGACTGAAGTCGAGAAGACACTGGACGCCGCTCTCGCACTGCGCGACCAGGACAACTGGACCGATGGACTCGCTATCGCCGTCACGGTGACCGACGACGGGGGCTATGCTGGCGGGCCCGACTACGGCCGCGATAAGGGCGGCGTCGAATTGTCTATCAGGCGGGCGGCTATCCGTGTGCAGGCACGGACCCTGCGCAGCAATTCCGGAGAGATCTCCGTCCTGTCCCGAGGCCGGACGGAACCGCTGAAAGAACGCCCGGGCGATCCCGTCGTCCCGTTGGTAGACGGCGAAAAGCTACCGATCCGCCTGGACGCGGATGTCGCACGCACCGTCCTCGATGACACCGAGGAGAACCACGCAAAGCTCGACTGCGTCAGTGAGCTTGTCGCACGCTTCTCCAAGCAGCTTCAGGCACGCTTCAATCCCGACGAGATGCACGCACACGGCATCCCCGACGTCGAAGACGTCCTCGAGATCATGGATCGGGCTGCCGCCGAATTGAAGGATACGTCGTCTTTCGGGATGACGTGAGATGACACCAGAAGAGGTCGAACGAGAGCACGCAGCATTGGATTGGGTCGAGGCGCACCAAGAAGGGATCTGGGACGACCTCCTCCACCGGCTCCAATCCCGGTTGTTCCCGATCTCGCCCGACGTGCTCGACCTCTTCGTCGGTGGCTACCTCGATCAGGCGTTGTCCACCGTGCACATCGAGAAAAAGACCGACGATCTCGGCTTCAATGTCTCGTCGTACCCGAAAGAGACAGACAATCCATGACCTTTTTCAAGGTACCAGACGGTTTCGGATTTTCTCAACGAGCCATGTGGTGGAACCCGAGCGACCTATATTTCTGGACATGGGCTCTCGGCAAGAACCTTCGATGACGACCTGTTCAAGGAAGGTCACAGCATCATTTGCCGGCTCGCCAAACACGTCCTCCTCGACAATGCCGAAGATATCCTGAAATTTCAGGGCGCCGATCCTGAGACCTGTCAACTCGACCCAAAACTGTGGACCGAGATCTTCATGGACGACATGAGCGACGTCATTTGTGACGAATGTCTTGAAATGGACTTTGTCAGTCAAATTGAGAAGATGTCGTTCAGAGAACTGGCAAGAGTGCTTCGACCCGATATCCTGCGTCAGCTCGCGGCCACGTCGGAAAACGAACCCAACCTTGACCACGAAGACGAACCTTCCAAACCAACCCCTTAGCCGGGCTCATCGTCACCCAGCGACTGATGTCTTTTGCAATTTTTAACTTCACGCGCACATCTATTCCTAAATCGTTTTGAGCGAGGAATAGTTCATGAATTTCAAGACCGCACTACAGCGCCGCGGCGAGCGTGGCCTCAACCTCATGGAGGTCGGCATCGCGCTTGTCGCGGTGACCTTCATCGTCATGCAGATCATGTCGATGCTCTCCGACAATGCTCGGACCCTGAAGTCACAGAGTGATGCCGAGAAGATGACGACGATCACGGAAGCCTCCGAGCGCTACCTCTCGACATACCGAAGTGATCTGCTCGCGGCCACTGGCGGCGGCGGCACTCTCGCGATCCCGGCAGGCCGCCAATGCGCAGGCTGTGCGCAGCCGTCTTCACCGGCCGGACTTCCGACAATCCAGGATGCCGGTTTCCTTCCGGACCTGTTCGTCGACACGAACAGCAACCAGCAAAGCCATGCGCTTCTGGTGAAGCAAACCGCCGGCGGTGATCTGGAAGCGGTCCTGACGTCCTATGGCGGCTCCACGATGAGCGATGAGAACGTCGGCCAGGTTTCCGCGCTTCTCGGAGCGGCAGGCGGTGGCGTTTTCAACAACGACGCCATCGGGGCCACCGATGAAATTTCAGGTGTCCATGGTGGATGGGGCGATGACGTTTCGAACTGGAATGCATCCATCGACGGCACCAACGTGCAACCTTCACCAGGGACGGTTCAAGTTTCCATGGGCCTGGCGGACGTCGTCGGTGTCGGTGCCAGCATAGATGAGGACAAGTTCCTCCATCGAGAAGACTCTTCCGCCCCTCTGAACGGCATGGAGACCGACCTGCACATGGATGGGGACGGGACCGAGCACAATATCGATGGTGTGAACTATATTCAGGCCAGAGAAGTTCGGGCGACCGAAGTTCGGGCAGCGGCCATGATCGATACGACAACTGGCACTCCTCATCCGGATGGAGAAACCTGGGAGGTCAACCCGACGCACGGAACCTTCTTGAACCGCCTATATGCGGAACAAATGAACCTTGACGACACAAAGTATCGAAACGACAAAATCGTATGGGGTGCGACCGGCACCATTGAAGGTCCCACTGATTTCACGGATGACATCACGGTGCAGGACGTCACAGCAGACAACGTCTACGCCACGAACAGTGTCCAAGCGGCATCCATGTCCTCTACCGGGGATATTGCTGCCGACGGGAACATCGAAGTTGGGACCGTAACGCCTTCAGGGACCGGAAACATCTTTGTCGAGAACCGCGGGACCTTTGACCAAATCTACACGAACTCACTCGCGAACGTGGAGAACCTTCGCGTGAGAGGAGAGATCTACGGCGACATCAGCTTCGGCTCCGGTGGCGCGACTTCCGTGGATTTCAACTTCGGAGGCACGACTACCTACATCGACGGAGCCGGTATTCATACAGACGGCTCCGTCGAGACCTCGAACCTGTACTTCACGTCGGACCGGCGCCTGAAAACAGACATCGAGGACATTGACGGGGACATGATTTCCGAACTTCGCCCGCGCGCCTTCACCTGGAAGGATGACGGTGGCAGCGCGCTGGGCTTCATCGCACAGGAAGTCGAGGAGGACTTTCCGGAGCTCGTCCGGACCGATCCCGAAACCGGCATAAAGTCGGTGAAGTACACCGATCTGATTGCCCCACTGGTCGCCAAGTCCCAGTCGACGGAGGACGCTCTGGAAGCCCTCACCGAGCGCGTCGAAGAGCTCGAAGACGCAAACCGATAATCGGTTGCGGCGCCTGCGGGCGCCGCTTAAATTTCAGGCCTCGTCCGATCTCATTGTCGCTACCTGGGACGACGAGCCTTTCGGAGATCCGGTGCGATACGCCGTCTTCGAGAACTTCCTGTTCCACCGATGTTGTCATGGATTGCCCGGATCCCACGGACTTACGCACGAAATTTCGAAGTATTTTCATGGCGTTGAGCAACCATTGAACTGATCGACGTTCATTCAGAAAGAGTTCGAGAAATGATAAGAGCAGTATTGACGTCTATCCATTATAGCGCTAAAAAAGACCCACAGCACAAGGAAGACTTCAAGGACCATGGCAAAGAAATCCACCGCCGTCGCCCACAACCGGATTGCAACCCGCGAGAAGGTTTTCCAGGCAGCGTCCATTCTCGAAATGCAAGGCGTCAGCCTGACTCTGATGAACGTTCGCAATCAGATCGGCGGTGGCGGCTTCAACACCATCAGCGCTCTGCTCGATGAATACCGGTCGACCAATGGGAAGAAGTTGCCGCCCAAGGCCCGTCGCATCCAGTCGGCGGCCGTCAATCAACTGTGGGACATCGCCGCCGAGATCACGCGTGAGGAATTTTCGGAAACCGAAAAGGCGCTGAAGGACAAGCTGGCGGCGGCTCTGAAAGATCTCGAAAACGCGCGCGCCGTCACCGCAGAGGTTGCGAAGAACGCCGACATCACCGCCAATGAGCACCGCAGGCAGATCTCGCTCCTGCAGGGCGAAACCCAGGAAGCCAAGGACCGCGCCGATCAGTTCGAGCAGAAAGCCCGTCGCGTGTCGCTTGCCGAGAAGAAGGCGAAGGACGAGGCACAGCGTGCAGACGCCGCCGAGCAGCGCGCTGCCGTTGCCGAAATCGATCTCGAAGGTGCCAACGCCGAGATCAATCGCCTAAAGGCCCAGCTCGCCGCCGCCCGCACCGGAAAACCGGTCGCCCTCAAGGAAGCCGCCTGATCGCGGCATGCCGACGGACTGGTGATCTGGGACTCGTGGATGGAGTGCTCCATCGACGGATCATCTTCGAGAGCCGCGATTACCCTCTGGTCATTGAGCGCATATTTCAGGGCATGAAAGCAGGCTTCCCCGGCCAGCGCGAATGCCTCCGCTTCCTGCATCCGCCGGGAGGGAGCCCGGCGATCCCACTTCACCGCGGCATCGAGGGCACTATCCTCGCGCGGGCCGCTGACACCGCAGGCGTGGCACACGGCCTGGTAAACCGAAGCGTCGCCTTCCGGCCGTTCGATGGACGTGACGGATGTCTGGTCACTGGCGCACATCGGGCAATCCGCGAGATCGGTTGTCTTGAGAAGCGTTTGATCCATACTCTTTCCTTCCGCACGTCGGCAGCCTGCCTGGGAGGCCGCGAATTCAATTAATTCTTACACCGCCATCCTGAATAGATCAAGGATAAGTTGACAAATGGCGCCGTTCGACCAAATTGGAAACAAAGGATAGCAGGAGGGCGCCATGTCCGGACGCAATGCACGATACCAATTTTTCTTCCGGGAGACGGCCTCGCGTATCGGCGAGCGCCCCGTCAGCATCGCTGCCGGCCTGGTCGAAGCCCCGGCCGGCAGCATCGATCCCCGCGTCGTTCACCAGTTCGCACCGAACCGGGGAGAAAACGGTCGCCTCGACAGCCTCTCGATCCTGGAACACAAGGTTCCGTTCCAGTCGGTCGACGCGAACGGCACGATGTCGGATCCCGTTCTCGCATCGGACCCGGACCATCTTCTCGAGTCTCCGATCTGGCCGCTGTCCCAGGTGTTCGATCTCGGGGCCCTGCAATTCCGGAAGGTCGACATTCCCCCGGCCGAGGATGGTAACGAGGTCTTCGCGACATTCGGGATGGTCGGTGCGCGTGGCCTAGCCCTCGACTACACGAAAATCTCAGTGTTCGAAGGCGAACACAACGACATCGAGCCCAAGCAGTTCCGCGGTTATCTAGGTCATGACGTTCTTCCGGAACGCGACGTCCCCGACATGGATGAGGACATGCGGGGCGAGCCCATGAAGGCACTCTGGCGCAAGCCGCTGTGGGGTTTCGGACCCGAGCCTTACGTGATCCCGACATTCGCATCGCGCGAAGAGGTCTCTGCCTGGACGGAAATCGCGAACCGCATCGGCGACGGGGCCGAGATCGATGAGTTGCCGGACCGGCTTCACCGTTGGATCGGCGTCCAGCGCGACGAGGGATACGTCCAGGTTACGCGATATCTGCACGAGAACTACCCCGATTACTTCGAGAATGCATACGCGCCACGGACGGCCGCGCAAGATGCCGCCCACAGCGAACGCATGAAAGAAGCAGTTCGGGAAACGGTCGCGGCGCCAGTCGGCATGACACCGTAACGACCGGCTCTCGATGTACCAAAATGCTGTCTCGCACAAGGAATAGCGCCGAAATCCTCTCCCCAGGCCGGCGCTATTCTTTTATACTTGAACATCAGGGCAGGCCCGTTTATCCTTTGGAAAGGAGGGAATTTCATGGACCAAGACTGGAAGCAACTGCCCGGCGATACCGGGGACGAGCACGTTTTCTGCATCGGCGACGTGCATGGCGAGCTGGCATCCCTGGATGCCGCGCTGGGCAGGATTTCCGACCTCCCGAAGCACGGACCGACCCGCCTCATCTTCCTTGGCGACCTGATCGACCGGGGCCCAGCGCCGCTGGAGTGTGTTCAGCGTGCGTGGCAGGCAGCCGACCACACCGGCGTTGACGAGGTGATCGTACTTCCTGGCAACCACGAACTGATGCTGCTCGGCTCTCTCGGCGGCGCTCCCGACGAGATGTCGCAGTCAATCAACGAAGGGATCTGGCTCGCCAACGGCGGCATGTCTGCCATCAAGGAGCTCGAGGCCAATGGCTGCGATATGTCCTCGCGGGAGGTCATCCTCGAGGAGCTCCAGAAGGCGCTTCCGGAGGACTTCAACGAGGTCATGCTGTCGCGGTCGCACGTGACGCAGGGAGACATGGTGTTCGTGCATGCCGGCGTGCATCCGCATATCGACATGGACACCTTCCTGGCCGAAGACCCCTTCGCTCACGACAACTGGGCCTGGATCCGCGGCGACTTCCTCCATCATGAAGGTGGATGGGACGCGGAGCGCCGGCGCGTCATCGTCCACGGACACACACCCTGGGAGCAGGATGTAGGGTCCGCCATGAAGGGCGCATTCAGCGAGCGCAACCGGGCCTGGCGTGCCGGCGAAACCATGCGCATCGACAGCCACTTCGAAACGGCCGAGGGCGCGGACATGGTCGAGAGCCACCGCCGGATCAACCTCGACAGTGGCTGCGGGAAGGCGACGACCACCCTGCCCTTCGCGGAGTTCTTCGACGGCAATGTCCGACTGCATGTCGTCACGCCGCAGGAGAAAGGATAATGGAAGATGCTGATCTGGTACGGGCCAACCTGGTTCGCGGAGCGGAAACGGAAGGGCAAACGCCGGTATCCGGTCCAGACGCGGGTGGATGCCTACCGGCGCCGCATCTTCATTCCGCTCCGCCATCCGGAATGAGCGAAACCACGATCCAACTGCGCTCCGGCGCATACTTCGATTTCGCAAATCCGTCGGCGGTGGAACTCTGCATCGAGGACATTGCCCAGGGCCTTGCCAGCACCTGCCGGTTCGGCGGCCACTGCTGGCCGTTCTACTCGGTCGCCGAGCACAGCGCTCTCGTCAGCTACATCGTGCCACCTTACCTGGCGATGATCGGCCTGATGCACGATGCGGCCGAGGCCGTGCTTGGCGACATCCCCAAGCCGCTCAAGCGCCTACTGCCGGACTACTGTCGCATCGAGAAGGAAGTCGAGGCGGCACTCGCGCGGCAATACGGCCTGCCCGGCTTCAAGCCACCCCTGGTCAAGAAGGCGGACATCGCGATCCTGCGCACGGAGCAGATGCAGCTCTTCGTGCCCGACGACAAATGGATCGAGACAAAGGGTGCGGAGGCTGCGAACGTAAACATCGAAGCCTGGACACCGGACGAAGGCCGCGAGCGCTTCCTCGAACGCTACTACGAGCTTGCCGCATGACCGGACACTGGGAAACGACAACAATGCTCCGCCTGGAAACCAGCGGCTGGAAGCCCCTGCCCGGGACGAGCGGGCCCAACCATGTATTCGCCATCGGCGACGTGCACGGGCGGGACGATCTTCTGAAAGCCGCCCTCGAGGTGATCGCCGGAATCGAGAAGGCCGGCGCCACGAAGAAGGCCATCTTCCTCGGTGACCTGATCGACCGCGGGCCCGGCGGACTCAAGGCGCTCTCGGTCGCCCGTTGCGCATGGGACTACGCCAAGGTGGAAGATCGTGTGCTGCTCTTCGGGAACCATGAGATCATGCTCTGGGAGGCCCTGAACGAGAGCCAGCCGCCCCGGAAGGGACAGCCCACGCAAAAGGGCGACCGAGCGCGCAGGTTCGAGATCTGGCGGCAGTGCGGCGGGCAGGCCGTGATCGACGAGATCGAGGCGCTGGGCTATCCCGCCTCGACCGGTCCGGATCTCGTCTCGTCCTTGCGCAAGGTGTCCACCGGAGATCCATTTCGAGACTTCCGCTCGCATCACGTCGAGGGGGATCTCTTCTTCGTTCATGCAGGCATCGATCCCCTCGTCGACCGGGAGCACTTCCTGAAATCGCCCAAGGCCCGTTATGCTTGGGTACGGCTTCCGTTCCTGATCCACTAGGGCAGCTGGGACAAGACCGGTCGCGAAGTCGTCGTGCACGGACACACCCCGTGGAGCCACGACCCGCTGTCGTCAGACTGCGAAGACGAATTCATCCGGTTCGACCTCCCCGATGACCAGATCCCAGAAAGCACCGTCGGGCGCTTCACGCTCGACGCGGGCGACTTGGTATCCCGGGCCAAACGGATCAATCTGGATGCCGGCTGCGGCTTCCGGGACGAGATCCGGCCCAACCCTCTGGTCTTCGCGGAATTCTTGGATGACCATTTCAGGATGCATGCCGTCCACGCACTTTGACGGATGCAAAACAGGAGACGCCAACGGTGTCGACCACCACTGCGAAACCATCGGAGCGCGAGGGCTTCGTTTACATGCTGGCCACCTGGGATGGAGGCAGGCCACGCACCTATGTCGGTTGGACCTATGACGTCGATGCGCGCCTGGCCCGGCACAATGCCGGACAGGGCGCCAAAGCCACCAAGGGGAGGGCCTGGCGTGTGATCCATGTGGAGTCCCATCCATCCAAGCAGGCAGCCATGTCCGCCGAGTATGCCCTGAAAAAGGATCGGCCCCGAAGATCGCGTCTGTCCAGGCAGGCGCTTATTCGCGGCTGAGCGTGCGTTTTCTCATTCGCGATTTCGCTACCAGATGGGAATGCTGGTGAAGGTAACACACTGATACTTGCCGCCTTGCGGGCTTGGCGTGTCGTGTTTCCCCAATACCAACTGACACGAACAATTCGACTGCGTCGGTTGTGTCCATGCTCGCATTTTGAAGGTGCTAACTGAACCGCCCGGGGATCCATTCCCCGGGTGTTTTTTCCAAGTCATCCTGTTGACTTGCCCCCGCAAATTGGGAAAAAGATCCCGGTTGTTTTTCAAGTTGTGACGAATGCCCAGGATAGAATCGAAAAATGTAGCCGAGTGCATCCGGCTGATGTACGCCACCCTATCTCCCAATCCAGACTGGCAATCCTTGTTTCGACGGTGGTGTGAGCTTTTCAATGCAAAGGCCGCGCAGCTGGCAACACTGGATGTCATTTCCGGAGAGATTTCTTATGAGGAGATTTTCGGCATCACCCCCGCTCCAGAGGTGTACCGGACCTACAAGACAATGGTGGACTCCGACCCGCGCGTCACGGCGATGCAGGCGGCACCCCACAAGGCAATGCACTGCAGGCAGATCATCTCGGACGAAACGCTGCACAGGTCGCGCCTGTACCGGGAAATCCTTGAGCCGATTGGGATCGAGCATTCCCTTTTTGCGAACATCTCTGACGACCAGAAGGTCATTCAGTGCCTGGTCTTCTATCGAGGTGCGAAACAAGATCCCTTCACGGACCGGGACGTCCGGTTTCTTCAGCTCCTTGAGCCCCATATCAGCCAGGCCGCCGCGATCCGCGAGCAGCTGAGACAGACGGAGGAAATCCAGCACTCGGCGTTCAGTGCACTGGAAAGCACCGGTGTGGGATGGGCCCTCATCGACGCGGATCGCCGGATCATTTCCGGCAACAACGTGGCCCGCGACCTGACGAGACACGAAACCGGAGACGGAACCGAGACGCTCGTGATCGGAACGCAGGGCATGATCGATCTGTCGGGGCAAATACGCTTGCTGCGGGCCTCTCCGGACCAGAACATCGCTCTCCTGCACGGCGTGTTCCCCAGTGGCAGGGTTCTTCCCGTCATCATTGTCAGGAACGACATGGAGCGGTTCGCATCGACCATCGGTTCGCCCCCGGTCGAGACGTTCACGGTGCTCATCGCGACCCAGGTGAGCGCAGACGACTGGCCACGCATGGAGGTCCTCAGGGAACTCTACGGCGCGACCCGCCGCCAGGCGCAGATCGCCGTCCTCGTCAGCGCCGGCCACTCGACGGAGGACGCTGCCGAGGAGATGGGGCTCACGGTTGGCAGTGCACGCCAGTACCTGAAGCAGGTCATGGCTGTCCTGGGTGTGGGAACGCGCGGGCAACTGTCATCCAAAGTGGCCCGCCTGCTCGTCGCGTCCTAACGTCACGCCTGGGCGTGTTGCCCGTTCAGCTTCGTCAGGAAGCGCTGGGCAACGTCGACGGCTTCAAGCAAGCTGAACCGCGTGCGCGCCTTGAAAGCCTCGCTTCGGTCAGGCGGAATGGGTTCGAATTCCCGCTCGAGGGCGCGGTTCACGACCGATCTCCCGAGATAGGTGACCGCCCAGGCATCGTCTCCACGTGCCTCGATGAACAGATCATCGTCGACCTGGAAGCAAGTCGCCATTTTCAGAAGATCTGCGTCACTGGTCATCGTCGAGATCTCGCCGCTGTCGCGCGTTCGTCGATGTGATCCCGGACATCGCGATGCCCATCATGGCAGCGGCCGCCACGGGCGGCGGAGGCGGGGCCGGAACGTGCCGACGCGGCCGCCGGATGCCCGCTTTGTGATCCGCGACCTTTTGCTTGCGCTTGCGTTGTTCCTTCTTCGCCGCCGGGCGCGCGTTCTTTCTTGGCATGACTGGTCAGTTCTCCACTTGGCTCACCAAGAAATATTATGAATAGAATGACTCATGCAAGGGAAACTTGCTCTGAGCCCTCCGGATTGCTAGTATAGATCATCAAGCGTGGATGAGCAGCATGAACGATTTCGAAGATTTTCCCGGGATGCAGGACTCCATGGGGAGGATCCGCGACGGTAGCAAGCCGCACAGGGCCGGCAGAAAGTCGCCCTCCAGGCGTCGCACGCCGGAAACGTCCTCCGCCCCCGCCGATTACTTCTTCGAGGAGGACACCATGGGCATCATCCGACACCCCGGGAACCTGGACTGGGTCGACGAGCGGTCGTCCTGCAATCGTACGCCGCGGGAGGCGCCCTACGGGTACAGCGCTCACTTCAAGTGGCGGGAGTTCGACAAGCGCAATCCGCCGGAGGGCATCGACGCAGTGCATTCCGACCGCATGCAGCAGTGGAATGCCGAGAAGTACCGGGCCGCCTTCAAAGGCAAGGGCTGGATCGACGCCCTCTCGAAAGAGAAATGCAAGAATGCGATCCGCACCTACTACGACGGCAAGTACGAATGCATCGGCTACGCGGTGGAGTGCAACGTGTCCAACGGCTACCCAGTCGGTCTCTTCTTCCTGAAGAAGGTGGCTGACGACTAAGGCCTCGTGTCGCTCACAGGTCCTCGGGCAGCATCAGGAAGATCCGGCGCTCGAAATCCGGGTCCTCGTGGAGCTCGATCCTGAAAATAACGGTCTTCCCGTCGTACTCGAGCTTTCCGAAGTCCCGGTCGCCGTAGGGATCGTTCCCCTCCTCGAAGTCCTCGAAGGCCATGAGCTGCCGGATGAGGTCATTCACGGCGTCCTGGCCCAGCGCCTCGATCCCCACGGTGCCAATGAGCTCGGCGACCTGGTCGGGGCCGCGCGCGAAGAGGCCGCGGGTTCTGATTTCGTTGTTCCGCTTTCCTGTCTCCGTGATCGGTGTCATCGTCGGCTCCTGCATTTCCCGGTCGCCAGCGTCGTCGGAAACGCGCGCAACGTAAACCCCGACGGGACACTCCGGGCGTTTGCCGCGTCAAGGACCACAAGTCATACTGGACTGCTCAGCCTATCTATTCTTGCTTTCGAGATGTTTTCGGGTATGCTTGCACCAAGGACGAAGGAATTTCATGCGAAAGAATACCAAGACCTCGGAAGCTCTCGAACGACTGATCGAGGGCGTTGAAGCAGGAGACACCCAAGTCAGGCCTCTCGCCGCTCCAGTGGTCGGGACCGCCAGCGCCGAACTGGTCCACCGGGTCGTACATGACCGGTGCTGGACCTCCGCCGAGCGGTTCTATCTGCGCCACATGCCCGATTCATTCGGATATGAGCTCTATCGGAGCATCGCCTATATCCACACGCCCAAGACCATGTACATGTGGTCCGGAGACGCCAAGATTCGGGATACGCCACGGGCCTGGCTTCTTGCGACCCTGAACGCCCTGCGTGACTTGCCGGCCTTTCTCAATAGAGACGAAGACCCCGAAGCCGAGGCAGCGCCAACGAATTGGGCCATCGTCTTCAAGGATGCGCAGGTCGCGCCAGAGATCATCGACGACGAGGACGCGGCGCGCGCGAGGTTCGACGCCGTGTCGGCCAGCTACAACTGCGTGCTTTTCAAGGAAGTGGCGAGAGGATGACATGCCGTACTACCTGATCCGCCATCGCTATTCGGGCGAGACCTTCCGTGCCGAGTACCGAAGCAAGAGCGCCCTGCGCCGCACCCTGCCCCGCTTCTGCGAGGACAGCCAGGAGTACTGTTCGTTCTGGGATATCGACGAGGTTTCCTTCGAGGAGTTCCGCAAACACAAGGATGCCCGGAGCGCCGGGGAGCTCTTCAATCTGAAAACCTTCATGCCGAAGTCTGCGCGCGCCTGACACCGGCGATTGCAGAGTCTTCGTCACTCCGGTAGCCCATCCGAATTCCAAGGAGACCGATCCCGACATGTCGTTTATCGAAAACCACATCCAGCGCTGCCAGTCCGTCATCGACACCAAGTCCGGCCTGGCACCGGTTGTGAAAAAGATGCGGGCCGTGATCGCCCAGCAGGAGGACGACAAGCAGGCCGCAATCCTTCGCAAGATCTCGAGCCGGGAGCGGAAACCGTTTACCGAGGCCGCCGCGGCCGCCATCGACCGGAACCTGCCCGCGCGGCCCGGTGGCACACCGGCGTCTCAGCTTCCCGAAAACAAGAGCCTTCTGGATTTCGTCTCCCTCGTGTCTCCAAGCATCCGCCTCCGGGCCCGGGCCGGGTCCGGGAAATCCACGGGACTGGTCATCAAGATCGATTTCCTGGTGAACACCCTGGGCGTGCCGCCCGAAGCGATCCAGCTTCTGACCTTCAACAAGGCGGCCGCCAACGACCTGTCGAACAAGCTCGAGGCCTCTCTCGGGGATGTCGGCCGCCGGGTTGGTGTGAACACCTTCCACAGCCTCGCCTTCCATGTCCTCAAGACCTATCCCGGGACCCGCGGCATGGTTCTCGATTTCACCGACGATGCGCGTGCGAACCCGGCCAAACTGTCCGACATCGAAAGCGCGGTGATGGAAAATACCACCCGCCAGGATCTGGCGGCTTATCGAAACCGCTACGAGAACAGTGCCTTCAAGTTCCTCGTCAAACAGCCGGACTTCGAGGACCAGGTCCGCGAGTTCATCGCCAGCGGCGTGTCCCTCTATCGAGCCCGCCGCGGAACGCCCGGACAGAGGGATGTCTCCCCGATCTTCCGACACCTCAAGCGGGTTGCCGGATCCTTCGATGCCAAGCTGGCCGAGAGCGAGACGTTCGACGGCGAAGCCGGACTGCGCGAAGCCGCCCGCATCCTTTCGAGCGACAACACGATCCCCGGCTTCACCCGGCTGAACGGGAGCCTGCAGTTCCTCTTCGTCGACGAATACCAGGATTTCTCTGCCGCCTTCGAACAGCTCGTGGCCGGCGTCATGCATCGCAACCCGGACGCGGTCCTGAACGCTGTCGGCGACGACTGGCAGTCCATCAACGCCTTCATGGGCGCCGACCTGTCGTTTTTCCGGGGCTTCCGCTCGCGCTACGAGGCCGCCCTGAACCTGCCGCTGCAGACGAACTGGCGCTGCGGAAAGCGCATCGTGGAGATGGGAAACGAGGTCATGGAGGCCTCCAACAAGGAGCGAGCCGTCGCCGGCCTGCCGCATGACGGCCGCGTCCGGGTCAAGACCGGCGGCATCAAGACGGAGCGCCGGAAAACGCAGGAGTGGCACGAGGAGGCCCGAGCCTTCCTGGAGGACCAGATCGCGATCATGGCGAAGCGCGCCTGGGACGACGATGCCCGGGCCGGACGTGACCCGGGATCACTCGTGCTTCTGGCCTCGAAGAACCGCCCCTTCGGACGTGACCTGAAGACCTACGCGCGGCGGATCAAGGCGCCCGAGGGCGTAACTGTCGCCTCTTGCACCTCCCATGCCTCCAAGGGCCGGGAATGGGATCACGTGATCATTCTGGACGGCATCGAAGGCGAATATCCCGGCGGCCATCCGGCCCAGCTGGTTGCCCGCGACATGCTTTCGAAAGCCGACATGCGCGAAGAAGGTCAGCGACTGCTCTACGTGGCCGTCACCCGGGCGAAGCACAGCCTGGCGGTTCTAGCGCCCACCAAGCTGCACCGAAACCTTTATGGCGCCAGGCTGCTCGCGAACGAGCTCGTAGACGCCTGAGACCTGCAAGTCTGGCTGCTGAGCCAACGCCTCAGATCACGAGGCGCCCGGACATCAGAAATCCCAGTTGCAGGTGGAAGCCAGCTCCCCGAGGACATTCTCGAGGCCGCGGATGTCGAAGATGGCCGTCGTCGGGTTCTCGCTGTGCGGCGTTGTCTGCAAGACCATCTTGTCGTGGCCCAGCATGTTCTTGAGAAGTTCGCCGCCCCACATCGGCGAGAAGGTCGCCTTGCTGTCGGTCGACGTGCTCCATTTCTGGCGCTGGGCCTTCCCGTCTCCCAGGCGCACCGTCACGTACTTCCAGTCTTGGTACACGTCATTGCTGTCGTCACCGAGGTAGTCGTGCCACACCACGTAGACCTCGGTGGTGTTGGACTTGCAACGTCCGATAAAGACGATGGGCCGGTCCTGGAAACCGCCCGTCCCACTATCCGACATCAGCCGCAGTAGCACGGTCTTGGAGTCATCCATCGGATTGACGTCGGTGGAAACATCCCACTTGCCGGTGAAGGCATTGTCCTGCTCCGTCTCGGACGGAGTCTCGCTCTCCCCAGCGGCCACCAGACTGTCCCGTGCCATTGCTTCGGTCACGCTGTTCGACGTGTAGACGAATGTGCCGCAGAGGTTCGCTCCGCTATCCAGGCCAGAAGGAACCTCCTTCCCTGAGAAGACCGCCAAGGTCAGGCTCGGACCGCCGATGCCGGCAGAAGCTGCTGCCGCAAGGTGTGTTGCGGGAACGTCTGGGCCGCATAGCCTATTGCCGCTGCGCAGCTCCCCCGGATCGGTCTTGAGACGGAAAACGGCGGCCGCACGCTGCTGCCCGTCATGCGTCCACTCGCCCGCTTTTTCGGGTTCGACGAGATCCAGTTCAATGGTCCTGCCGGTTTCCAGGACGATGTGCTCGCTGGATATCAGCAAGGGCCCGAGGATCGCCGTGGCGGTTCTCGAGAATGGCGTAGCGGCAATCGTGTTCTCGGAAATCACTTCACCGAGGCCTGCGTTCGGCACAATGGCGGCGAAGGACAGGGCGGCAAACGTCGGGATCTTCATGTTACCTCGGGTTAATCTGGACACTATGGCGAAAGCCTATCAGGCACTCATCGAATTGCCACCCGACGACACGACATGCCGGGCCGCTTTTCAGAATCTCTGTTCCATGGCACTCTGTGCTCATTGCCTGTCTTTGATGGTTTTCACTTGCGGAGCCAATTTCATGAATTTTAGAGTTCTACGATACGCGATCCTGTTCGCATGCCTCGCCGCCCAGCCGGCAGTTTCCCAGCAAGCTCCCGATCCGCAGGCCGCCGTTGCCTACTTCTCTTTCCGTGAACTCAAGGCAATGCCGATCCTGCGGAACCGGACCATCCGGGTCGGCGACATCATGAAAGTCGACCCCTACGAGGACGTCCTGGCCGCGGCATCGAGGTGCTACCTGTCACTGGAGACCCAGGACGATAGCCCGCGAAGCCACTACATGTGGACCTCCCTCGAGGCCGTGGTTGAAGCCTCCGCCGGCGCCGAGATCAAGAAGGTCGTCGAGGCAGAAGCCGGGCTGCAGGGCGCCTTCGAGAAGAGCGCGGCAATCATCTTCGAAGACATCACCGCCACTGTTCCGGACCCGGACATGCAGGAGTTGCACGCGGACAAGGTCGAGAACATCGATGGCTGCCGGCCGACACTCGAGGTCCTGAAATCCCGCCGCTACGACAGCATTCTCGCGACGCGCATCTATCAGGCGACCGTCAGCGCCGGCTTCGTGTTCGATACATCGGGCGACGCGAATGCGAAGGCGGCGGCCGGCAAACTCACGAAACAGCTTTCGGACGTTTCGGGAGAGGTCAGCGTGCAGGGCGGAAAGGAGTGGGTGACGCTCGGGGAATGGACCCATGGCGTGATCGCGGTGCAGTCCTCACGACTGAACCCGGATGAGCTCGCCCGGGCCTGGCTTCTGATGAACGAGAACCCCGAGACCCTTGCACAACTCGAGCGACTTCTGGGCGAATACTATTCCGCAGAGGACCCAGGACGCTGGCAGGAGCTCAAGTGGACGATAAAGAATTTCCTGGAGGAATACGGCTGGGCGGAGGAGACAATCGACGACTTGCGGCGTCGCATCTACGGATCCGAGGGCGTGGAGGCCGTATCGCTGGAGGACATACCCGCCGAGCACTGGCGCGCCACCGGCGCCCTCGCCGCGGCAATGCTTACTGGAACAACGAGCTAGCGTGATTGCGGTTTCCCCACCGCCCCTTGCCGAAAAGGTCGGGGCGCTGGGGAAGATGTCGGATTGCGTCAGAAGTTCCTGCAGATTGAGCGGTTGACGCTTCGAGAGCCTCTTTTCGTCCGGCGAACCCTCATCCCAAGAGGCCAGGCAGCCAAAGCGCAAGTCCCGGAACCGCCGCGACCAGTAGCACAACGGCGAGAATGGCGGCCAGCCAAGGCAGTGCAGCGAACGCCACGCGCTCGTAACTTGTGTCTGCGACCTTGGTCATCGCGAACAACACCATTCCAAAGGGTGGGGTTGCTTCACCGATCACGAGGAGCATGATCATGACGATCCCGAAGTGCACCGGATCGATTCCGAACGCAATCACGATGGGTACGAGGATTGGCGTCAGGATATTGATCGCGACCGAGACGGCCATGAAACAACCGATGAACAGGAGAAAGATGATCACGAGGGCCATGAGGATTGCAGGTTCCGAGGTCAGTCCCGATAGCCAGTTGGCCATCGTGTCAGGGACCCGGGCCCGTGTGAGCACCCAGGCGAACAAGGCTGAGGCCGCGAGGATAAAAAAGATGACTGCGGTATCGTAGGCTGACTTCCGGAATACTTCGGCGAGGCCCCGAAGCCCGAGGTTACGGAAGAATACTGTACCGACCAGGAGCGCCCAGAGACCTGCCACCGCTGCCGCCTCGGTGGCCGTGAACACCCCTGCGAATATCCCGGACAAGAGAATGATCGGTGTCAGCAACGGCGCCAAGGCGGCGAGGAAGGAAGCCCAAAGGGCGCCCATGCCCGGGAAGGCCTGCGAAGGAAGCCCGCGGCGACGGGCGAAGCAAGCTGCGAGCGCCATCATCGCGAGAGCCATGAGCAGGCCGGGCACAATGCCTGCAAGCAGCATGTCCGTGGCGCTCACGCCCGCCAGGACAGCATAAAGGATGGCTGGGATACTGGGGGGGATAATCGGCCCGATCAGCGACGACCCGACGGTTACGCCGATGGTCGTTTTATCATCGTATCCGGCATCCCGCATGGCGCGAACTTCCATGGCACCCAGACCCGCCGCGTCTGCCACGCCCGAACCTGACATGCCGGCGAACAGCATGGATGCGATGATGTTGACCTGCGCCAGACCGCCACGGACATGCCCGACGAGGGCATTGGCAAAAGAAAAGAGCCGCGTCGTCGCGCCGGACGCGTTCATCATGTGGCCGACGAAGATGAACAGCGGGATCGCGAGTAGCGTAAAGGAGTCCACCCCTGCAACGAGCCGCTGAGCGATGATTTCGTGCGGGATCTCCAGCACTCCGCGGGTCACCGCGAAATACCCGACGGCGGCGAGGCCGAGTGCAACTCCGGCCGAGACACCGAAGATGAGAAGCACGATCAGCAGGAGCATGGAGAATGAGCCGGGAAACATCATTCCACCTCTTCGAATTCACCGAGCGCCGGTACGGGCTCGAACAGTTTCAGAACGCTAACCATGACCCCGAAGCCGGCACCGAGGCATGGCGCGAGAAAGATCGCGCCACGGGGGATCGGAAGGGTTGCAAGCGGATAGGCCCAGTTGCTCGTCGTCAGGTGGAACGCCCCCCAAGTCACTGATGCGAGGAACAGCGCGGTCAAGAGCAGTTGGACGCGATAGAGGAAGGTCGTTGCCGGGCTGTTTCCGAAGGTTCTATCCAGAAGATCGACCCTGATGTGATCATGGCGAACAGTGACTGCGATCAGGCCCAGGAATACCACCCAGACATTGAGCAGACGGGCGAGTTCCTC
The DNA here is from genome assembly GCF_000442255.1 of Salipiger mucosus DSM 16094. GTDB lineage: Bacteria > Pseudomonadota > Alphaproteobacteria > Rhodobacterales > Rhodobacteraceae > Salipiger > Salipiger mucosus. The sequence continues at coordinate 242,052 of NZ_KE557281.1, forward strand.
GGAGAAGACAAGACTGATGCCGAGATACCGGTAGGCGATCTGGGCGAGAATTGCCGCGAAGAACCCAACGAAAGCCAGGGTTGCCAATATCTCAGCACCCCTGGCCAGGCCGAAGCTATAGCGGGACATTATTCGGTCGAGGAGCCCGATTTCGAGGGCTGGTGTTCCTCGATCACCTTGACCGCGGCCTCGTAGATACCCTCTTCAAGAATGCCGGATGCGGCCTCACGGATCACCGGCATGGCTTTTTCCCGGAATTCCGGCGCCGGCTCCACATACTCGAGACCCGCGTCCTCGATTTTCTGCAGGATCTCCTCGTTCTCCTCGACTGCGGCATCGGTCGCGGCGGCCGTGGCGGCGTCGATGGCAGCCTGGAGTGCCTCTTGCTGCTCGCCCGTCAGGCTGTCCCAGAAATCCAGATTCGCCATCACCGTGACATAGCTCTGCTGGTGCTGCGTCGCGACGATGTAGTCCTGAACTTCGTAGATGTTGCGGCCCCAGATATTGGACAGCATGTTTTCCTGCGCATCGATAACGCCAGTCTGCAGTGCTGAGAAAACCTCGGGCGAAGGCATCGGCGTCGTGATCGCGCCAAGACCGGACCAAATGTCGATCCAGAGAGGAATTTCCGGCATGCGGATCTTGATGGACTCGAGATCTTCCAGGGTCCGGAAAGCAGTGTTCGACGTCGCCCAGCGGGACCCTTGGTAGTATGTTCCGAGGAACTTGGCGTTGCCACGTTCTTCCAGGGCTGCCTTCAGCCGGTCCCCGGTCTCGGATCCGAGGAACGCCTGGACGCTTCCGTAGTCGGGGAAGAGATAGGGCACAAGCGTGGCGTCGAGCTCCGGGAAGTATTCCGACGCATGGATCACGCCCATGTGGATCTGGGTTTCCCCGATGCGCACCAGGTCGATGAGTTCGCGCTCACCCCCGAGCGTACCGTCCAGGAAGATATCGAGGTTGGCGTCGGGAAGGCGCTCCTCAAGTTCCGACGACAGGGTCTCCACCATGACGGTGTTGATCCCCTCGTCGGGAACGGTCGAGGCAAGGGTGATAGTCTGCGCCCCTGCCGGGATTGCGAGCACGGCTACTGCCGTCGCGGTGAGTATAGTCGTGAGTTTCAATTCGTTCTCCTCCCTGAGAATGTAGATGAGGCTTCCTCCCCGCTTGGAAGTCAGCCCCGAGCGTGCTTCTTGTCGAAGTCCCACACGCGCTCGAAGCCCATCAGCTTCGAGAACTCGTCAAACGGATAAAGCGTTTCCGCGGAGACGGTCCGGCCATCCTTCACAAGGGTCCTGTAGGCCACGTCGAGAGCGCGACCCGCGGCGAGGAACCCGATTGCGGGAAAGAGCGCCAGGCTGAACCCGAGCTCTCCGAGGCGTTCGCGATCCAGTACCGGCGTGCTGCCCCCTTCGACCATGTTCGCGAGCAAAGGCTTGTCGAAAGACGATCCGATCCGCTCCAGTTCCTCGATGCTTTCCGGAGATTCCAGGAACAGAATATCCGCGCCAGCCTTGTCATAGGCGGCAATACGCTCGAGCGCCGCGTCGATGCCATCGACCGTTCGCGCATCCGTGCGCGCGATGATGAGGAAGTCCTCGGATGTTCGGGCCTCGCAGGCGACTTCGATTTTCTGAGCCATCTCCTCGACAGGGATCACAGCCCGTCCCGGCGTATGGCCGCACTTTTTCGGGAAGACCTGGTCCTCGAGCTGGATCGCCGAGGCCCCGGCTCGCTCGTAGGATTTGACAGTATGGTCGACATTGAGGAGCCCGCCGTAGCCGGTATCGCCGTCGGCAACGAGGGGTATACCGTACTCCTCTGCGACCCGCGCCATTTCCGAGACCCGGTCGAGCATGTCACGGAATGATGCGAGGCCGGCATCCGGGAGACCCAGGTGCGAGGCGACCGTGCCGTATCCCGTCATGTAGAGGACTTCGGCGCCGGCGTTCGCTGCAAACCGCGCGGAGATCAAGTCGTAGACGCCAGGCGCCACTGTGCATCCGGGCCTCGAAAGAAGTTCGCGGAGATTTCTCGATGGCATGAGTTTCGCCCTTGGTGTATACAGTTTCGAGAAATCGCTACCAACAGGACGCCGATTCTGCAAGCATTGTATACAAGGAGGCTACGATTTGCGTGAAGCCGCCAGTGAAACGGCTTATCGCCTTATCCGCGACGCCATTGCGGATGGGCGCTACGAGGAGGGATCCCGCCTACGCGAGGAAGAGCTCGCAAGTACTCTTGCGATCAGCCGAACACCGATCCGGGAGGCAATCCGCCGCCTGGCCGCTGATGGCTTCGTCGTCCTCGAACCTCGTATCGGTGCGGTCGTCAGGACTTGGGACCCCGAAGCGATCCGGGATCTGTTCAACCTGCGAGCGGTCCTTGAGGGTTTCGCCGCCCGTCTAACCGCCGAGGTGGCACAGATGCATGCCATCGACGAGCTCGAAGGGCAGCAGAGACGAATGGACGAGCTCGTTGTTTCCGATGAGCCAGAGTTCTTGAAGCAGTTCTCGGAAGAAAACACCGCATTCCATCGCCAGATCATCTTCTTGTCTGGAAACCGGCAGCTCGTGGCAATCGCTCCACCACTCGTCGACCTCGCACTGATCACCCGCACGTATCGCAAGTTCTCCGATGAGCGAATTCGCAAGAGCAGCTCGGACCACGCGGATCTGGTTCAAGCCTTTCGTCGTCGCGACGGGATGTGGGCCGAAGCCATCATGCGGTCTCACATCCTATCCTCGGTCGAACTCGCGAGCAAAGATTGAGCCGCGGAACGCCGGCCATAATGCAGTGACCTTCTGGCACTACTCACGACACCCTAGAATAGCTTGTCGCTGGAAGGCAGCCCTGCCCTTGGGCATGCGGGCCGGGATGGAAGGTGGAGACAATCGGCCACCGGTGCCATGGCGGCGGCAATGCGCACAAGAGCAACCGGTTAACGCCTTGGTGACACGCCCAGCGCCCTTGCCGAAAACCGGTCTGGGCGCTGGGCGGAATCTCGGATGTCGTCAGAGAGCCTTCAGATTGGTCGCCTGGGACCTCCCGTTGCGACCTTCCTCGAGCTCGAAACTGACCTTCTGATTGTCGGCCAATCCGGCCATGCCGGACCGCTCAACGGCGGTGATGTGCACGAAAACGTCCTTTTCGCCGTCTTCTCGTTCGATGAACCCGAAGCCCTTGGTGGTATTGAAGAACTTTACTGTGCCGGTTGGCATCGTCGTCGGCTCCTTTTTCGCCGTTCAAGTTGCTCGAAATTGGCAACCAGACGAACGATGGCACGGATCGTCACAGCGTTCAAAGCTTGAGTGTGACGCGCTGACGAGACCACTCCGAGAGACAGCGCGTCAGGTGTTCAGCGGAACCTGGCTGCGTTTTCTGCGGCTGCAGCCTCCGTGTCGCCCTTACCGAAAGCCGACGGTCGCGGCTCCGGCAGTTGCAGGGCCTCCTGGACCCGTGGCATGGCGTCAATGCGGTCGAACCATGCTTGCAGGTTCGGCAATCCGTCGACGCTCACCGTGGCCCAGAAGTAGCTGCGCGCCCAAGGGTAAGTCGCAATATCCGCGATGGACATCGCATCACCGACCAGCCACTCGCGCCCGGCAAGCCGCGTATCCAGCACTTCAAGCAGGCGGCGGCTTTCGGTCACGTAGCGGTCGATGGCGTAGGGCACCTCGTCGCCATTCGGCTTGGCGATACGCTGGAAGAACATCGCCTGGCCCATCATCGGACCGATCCCACCCATCTGGAACATCAGCCATTGCAGCGTCTCTGAACGCTCCTTGGGATCGTGGCTGAGGAAACGGTCGTATTTCTCGGCGAGATACCATAGGATCGCGCCGCTCTCGAACACGGCGAAGTCATCCGCGCCGCGATCCACGATGGTCGGGATGCGCCCGTTCGGGTTCAGACGCAGGTAATCGGGCGCCTTCTGCTCTTTCTTGCCGAAATCGATTGGCACCAGCTCATAGTCGATCTGTGCCTCGTGCAGAAAGATCAGAGGCTTCCAGCCGTTCATGGTGTTGGCGGTGTAGAGGACAATATCAGGCCGCGTCATTGGCAAGCTCCCCGAAGGTCGTGGCAAGATGGGCATCAAACCGGGCGAGGTCGGTGGCGACGTCGGGGTTCTTCATCACATCGAAGGCCCCGAAGGTCGGCAGCGGCGTCATACCGAAGAACCTGGCGTTCAGGTGGACCGGGCGCAGGAGATCATCCAGCGACATGCCCTCGAAGAATGGCTCCGCCGGCGCGTCGAAGGCCTCGGCCGGGGCGTTCAGCGTGGCCGAGATCATGTAACGGGTGCCTGCCAGCTTGCCGCCCATGCCGTAATTCGCTTTCGGTGCGGCCACGCTGCGACCGTCGCCATTGCTGAGCTGCCCGCCCATGCCGACCGTGTAGACCTCATCCATGTATTTCTTGAACGACCACGGCACGCCCATCCAGTTCACCGGGAACTGCAAAAGGACCACGTCCGCCCAGAGGTGGCTGTCCACCTCGGCCTGCACATCGTAACCGGCCGCGACTGTGGTCAGGCGCACCTCGTGCCCCTGCGCCTCAAATGTTGCCTTGGCTCGCTCCGCGAGCGTTTCGTTAAGTGTGCCGGGGGCAAATTCGTAAGGCTGCGCGCCGTTCAGGATGTGGATCTTGCTCATGTCGTCTCTTCCGTTGCTGCGCCCGCTTGACTTCGGCGGGGTCCAGGATGAGATGACCGTAGTGGGAAACAAAAACAACCAGTATACTTTTTGTAACCTAATATGGAACAGATCAGCGGGGCGCAAACCGATGGAAGCCAAGATCGAAGTGGACGCAGCAGGCCGACGGACTGCGGTCAATGCCTGCGTCGAGCCCTGTGCCATCGAGCGTGGCATGCGGATCATCGGAGGGAAATGGACTGGCTCCATTCTCTGGCACGTCAAGGATGGGCCGGTGCGGTTCAACGACCTCGCCCGGATGATCGGCGGCGCATCGAAGAAGATGATCACGGAACGCTTACGGCAACTCGAAGAGCAAGGGCTGGTCAGGCGCGAAGTCTGCGACACCGCCCCGATCACCGTCGTCTACGAAATCACTGATTTCGGGCGAACAGCCTTGGGTTTCCTGGATGAGCTGCGGAAGTGGAGTGAGGGCCTTCCGAAGAGTTTGACCGCTAACAAGCAATAGCGTGCCGAAGGCGCGACCGGCCCTAAGCGGACGGTCGAGTCTCGACGGTGCTGCGTGGCGGCATTCCCCGAAACGGCCATTGGAAATGGCGCGCAGCATTTCGAGTTGCCGAGCGCTGGCAGACTGTGAAAAAATTCGGCGAAATATTAAAGGCCTAGGTTTGGAAATGATGAATATAGCGCTGCTCGATGCGAAAAAAACGCGATCTGTACTGAAGCGCCTGATCAAAGACTATGACGATATTCAGATCGCGGTGGCTTGGGGCTATAATGGGAAGCTCGCTGATCTCCTTATGGAGAACAGCGGAAAATTCCGTTCGGTCACGTTTGGCCTCAACGGTTTCGCGACCTCACCCGATCTGGTGGAGCGCTTGATCGGCACCAAGAATGCCTTCATTGCCAAGGCAGACAACGGCATCTTCCATCCCAAGCTCTATCTGTTTCTGGCCGGCGGTAAGGCGGAGGCAATTGTCGGAAGCGCCAATTTTACGCAAGGTGGTCTTGATCGCAACCATGAGGCTTGCGTCCACATTAAGGGGCCGGCCGGCGGCGACATGTTCAAGCAGATCCAACGCGAGCTGTCAGGCTATGACATGCTCAAGCAGCGCGTCACTCAAACGTTGGCGGACAGTTACCGTCGGCAATACGACGCGGCGCGAAGGCAGCGTGGCCAGCGCGACCCTATCCTCCCTAACGAGAAGAATGGGGGGAAGGGTCTGACCTCGCCGCTGGCGATGATGAGCTGGAAAGATTTCGCGGCCATGGCGAAGATCGACCCGCATCATAACTTCAAGCGCCGGATTAAATTGCTTCGAGAAATTCAGCGCCTTTTTGCGAGCGTGGAGCGGTTCTCTGATCTCACGGCGACCGAGTGGAAGGGGATCGCGGGCACCCTCGGTAAGGCCGAGACGGTCGCCGCAGGTCTCGACATCCATAACTGGGGGTGGTTCGGATAGATGGGCGGCAATGGCGATTTTGCGGGCCTGATCTCAAGGCAGGACCGCCAGCTCAGCGACGCGGTAGACTGCATCCCCCGCAAGGACCCGGTCACTCGCGAAAATTTCGAGGAATATTGTCGGCGTTTCCGCAAGGCATTTGTGGATGCCGACGCCCATCATGTTGGAGAGTTTCCGACGGCGACAAGGCTGCTTGCCATGAAGCGCCCCGACACATTTGTCTGCGCGAACGGGAAGAATAAGGGCAACTTGGCCAAGGCACTGAACTTTGCCCCTACGACGCTTTCGCTGGCGAATTATTGGGATCGGATCATCGTGCCGATCCAGTCGTCGCCTTGGTACAACGTACCTCATCCCAGCGGCGGCGATGGCGAGTTGTGGGACTATCGCGTAGCGATGCTCGACACCCTCTACTATGATGAGGACGCCTGAATTGGTCTTCTATGAGATGGACCGGCATCGCGCCGCGCCCTTATCTAAGCAGCCCTCCAGCCGCCGGGATCCCGGCACGTCGCTGTCGGCCTATTTTGTTGAAAAACTCGCGCTTGATCGAGGGGCATCTTGCTGATTCAATTCCGCCAACGGGCGGGAGGAATGGCGATGATGGGATCCAAGCAGGAGGCGCAGCCAGCGCTGTTCTACGAGTTCTCGCTGGAAGATCACGTCCCCCGGGATCATCTGCTTCGATCCATTGATCGGTTCGTCGATCTCAGCAGCATCCGCGCCTACCTTGCCGATTTCTACAGTCACACAGGGCGCCCCTCCGTCGATCCCGAATTGCTGATCCGCATGCTCCTGGTCGGATACTGCTTTGGTATCCGGTCCGAGCGGCGGC
>NZ_KE557282.1:0-12719 GCF_000442255.1 Salipiger mucosus DSM 16094
GGTCGCGCACAGCCGCCGGGCGCTTGCCGAGGGCGTCGTCGACGTGGTGATCGACCAGCGCCCGCACGAGGAGGTGGACCTCGCGCTCGGCCTTCTGCGGCGCATCGCCGACCGCCAGCCGTCCGGGCCGGTGCCGCCCGTGGTGCCTGCCATCCATGTACCCGAGAACCTGCCGCCCGATCCCGGCGCGGCCGACGACATCCAAGGAGGAGACCCCCGATGACCGATTTCTTCGCAGACATCGCCCCGCTGCGCCACGATCCCGAGGGCGAGGGCATCTGCTTTCGCCACTACGACCCCGACGAGATGGTCATGGGCAAGCGCATGGAGGACCACCTGCGCTTTGCCGTGGCCTACTGGCACAGCTTCGCCTGGCCGGGGGGCGACCCCTTCGGCGGGCAGACCTTCCAGCGGCCCTGGTTCACCGACGACATGGCGGGCGCGCGGCTGAAGGCGGAGGCGGCCTTCGAGCTTTTCGAGATCCTGGGCGTGCCGTTTTTCTGCTTCCACGACGCGGACATCCGCCCCGAGGGCGCGAGCTTTGCCGAGAGCCGGCGGAACTTCGAGGAGATCGTCGACATCTTCGGGCAGAAGATGGAGCGCTCGAAGGTGCGGCTGCTCTGGGGGACGGCGAACATGTTCTCGCACCGGCGCTTCATGTCGGGGGCGGCGACGAACCCCGATCCCGACGTCTTTGCCTGGTGCGCGGCGACGGTGAAGACCTGCATGGACGCGACCCACAAGCTGAAGGGGCAGAACTACGTGCTCTGGGGCGGCCGCGAGGGCTATGAGACGCTGCTCAACACCGACATGGGGGCCGAGCTGGACCACATGGGGCGCTTCCTGTCGATGGTGGTGGACTACAAGCACAAGATCGGCTTCGAGGGCACCATCCTGATCGAGCCCAAGCCGCAGGAGCCCACCAAGCACCAGTACGACTACGACGTGGCGACGGTCTACGGCTTCCTGCAGCGCTTCGGGCTGGAGAAGGAGGTCAAGGTCAACATCGAGCAGGGGCACGCGATCCTGGCCGGGCACAGCTTCGAGCACGAGCTGGCGCTGGCGCGCGAGCTGGGGGTGCTGGGCTCGATCGACATGAACCGCAACGACTACCAGTCGGGCTGGGACACCGACCAGTTCCCGAACAACGTGCCCGAGGTGGCGCTGGCCTACTACGAGATCCTGCGGGCCGGGGGCTTCGACACCGGGGGGACGAACTTCGACGCCAAGCTGCGGCGCCAGTCGCTGGACGCCGAGGACCTCGTGGCGGCGCACGCGGGGGCGATGGACGTCTGCGCGCGGGGCCTGAAGGCCGCGGCGCGGNATCGCGCTGGGCTTCGTGCTGATCTACCGCTTCGGCTGCGCCGATTACCGGGCCCTCGCGTTTTGAAAGCGGCAGATGCGCTGCGGACCGGGCTTGTTGCACCTGATCTGTGGATCTCGAGCGCCCAATACCGCGTCTGAGGACAGACTCCGCCTCACGCCATCAACCTCCGTCGCACGAGAAAGAGGTTGCCGAGGGCGAACAGCGTGAAGAGCTGCGCGCGAGGCCCATTTCTCCGGCCCGGACAAGTTCTGGGGCGTCATGCGGAAGGCGCCGAAGGGCGCTGCGCTGGACCCCATCGACGAGCACATCAATCGGATTATCGCGATGGTGCGGGCGCGGGTGGAGCATCCATTCCGCGTGCTCAAGCGCCAATTCGGGTATCTGAAGACCCGCTACCGTGGCCTCGCGAAGAACCGCGCGCAGCTCTTCACGCTGTTCGCCCTCGGCAACCTCTTTCTCGTGCGACGGAGGTTGATGGCGTGAGGCGGAGTCTGTCCTCAGACGCGGTATTGGGCGCTCGAGATCCACAGATCAGGTGCAACAAGCCCGGTCCGCAGCGCATCTGCCGCTTTCAAAACGCGAGGGCCCGGTAATCGGCGCAGCCGAAGCGGTAGATCAGACGTTCCTTAACATCATCATCGTCTCTATCTACTAAGACCACAATGCCAAATTCTTCCGGAAGCCATGTGGAGTAGGCTAGAATTCGGCTTGGCAGCTTTCTGAGAAGGTCACTCTTGCCGCTGTAGGTGTAAATCGAAAATGTTGCCGTCTCTGGGATGATCCGAGGCAAGAAGTTCATCAAAAAGGCTTCCATGGACGGCTCTTCGACGAAGATTTCTAGGTGTGTAATTGGCATATTACGCAGGCCTGACCATGGATGGGCTAAGTGGATCGCCTACTCCGAAATGCCCTTCTACCCAGAGGTCCCCAAGCAATGCCCCGGCCGAAAGGAACTCATTTATGCCTCTGATTTCTGAGGCGGATTTAACTTTGGTGTAGCCGTCTTCTGTGCGGTATAAGACTCTTACCTCCTCCGACTTTAGTGCGTTGATGAAGAAGGGTGAGTGGGTTGTCACGAGAACTTGGCTACCTTGAGCTGCAACCCGGCACTCCTCTGCAAGCTCATAAAGAAGTCGAGGATGCAGGAAGTTCTCAGGCTCTTCGACGCCGATGAAAGGTGCAGGATCTGGATCATAAAGGAGAACGAGGTATGCTAGCATTTTGAGAGTTCCATCCGAAGCGAATTTCGCCAAAATTGGATTGTCGAATGGACCATCTTTTATCGTCAAGAGAAGTCGGCCGTCGGGCATTGCCTCGGCAAGGACTCTATCAATTTGCGGAATTCGTCTTCTCAGCGTCTTGAATATTTCTTCAAGACGGTCTGGGTGCTGCTCGGCCAAATATTGCACGACGTTTGCGAGATTGTCACCAGTTCTGGATAGTCTCTCCTGTGGTCCGGCCTCAGGTTGGCCGCGCGTCATGTCCACTGAAAAATATGATACATACCAGCCCGTAATAAAGTTTCTCAATGCCGTGACTCTGGGGTGGTCTGCAAATTGCCCCAATGCATTCACTGCAATTAAGTCGGGAGCTGACAATTGGCGCTCTGCTCGCTCGTCGTCAATATCGGGAAGTTCTCCACTAACCGCTCTTCCCGAACCCTCCTTAAAGTCTAGGAAACGAAAGGGCTTTCCATGACTGCCTCTGCGCCAACTAAGCCATTCCTCAATGATGACCGGTGCACCTTTAATTTCGTCTACGGAAAGGTGATAGGTTACTAGCGGAAGGCCGATGCTCTCCCTGTATTTAATTTCAATGCTCAGAGGTTCAGTCGATCCGCGAGTCTTGAGCTCTCGGCCTCGCCCCCTCCGATCCCACGCTCGCCTAAGCCCATTTTCAAAGCACTCTGAAAGAAAGGCGAATACATCGAATACAGTAGATTTCCCGCTGCCATTGGGGCCCAGCAATGCGGTGAGAGGCGTAATGTTTCTGAGTTCGACGTCTTTTAGCGCGCGAAAGTTCTTTACCCGAAGGTACTCGATTCTTGCCATTTTCCACTCATTTTTTCTGGTGCAGGCGCGGTGTCGTTTGGGGGAGACTATCATCTGGCGTGTGCTAATTTGCAACTAGGAACTCTGGCTTCTTGCTTGTGACGCGAGCGCAGCCAATACCTCGTGAAGCGCTTGATCGATGTTTGCCTGAATCCAGGGCGAGCTGCGGAAAGCCGATATCGGCGTGGCTAGACACGTAGGGCGGAGCCGATTGCTTCAGGGCATCGATACACGTTTATGGCGTGGACTAATGACAGCTAAGATTTGATGTGGTCACCGTGCTGGCAGCTAGTGCTCCTGCCTCCCTCCCCGCCCACCGCCGTTACAATTCGTAACAATCGGGCAAACTTCACGTAATGATTGACGGTCAGCCTGCGCTCGATCCTAATGGGATCAGGCGACGCGGCAGACCGCGGCGCGCTCTTGGGAGGGAGCGTGGGCACCCGGACGACCGGGCGCGAAGGGAGGAGCAGCTTTGGCTTACATGTCCGAGGGCGCAGAGGGTCTGCGCTCGATTCCGGCGCTGTTGAAGAGGAACGTCTCGCAGTTCGGCGGCAAGCCCGCCTACCGCGAGAAGGAGTTCGGCATCTGGCAGTCCTGGACCTGGGAGGAGACCTCGGCCGAGATCGAGGCCCTCGCGCTGGGCCTGCTGAACCTGGGGGTGAACCGGGGCGACTACGTCGCGGTGATCGGGCGCAACCGGCCGACGCTCTACTGGTCGATCGTGGCGGCGCAGATGTGCGGGGCGATCCCGGTGCCGCTCTACCAGGACGCGGTGGCCGAGGAGATGGAATATGTGCTCGACCACTGCGGCGCGCGCTTCGTCGTGGCGGCCGACCAGGAGCAGGTCGACAAGGTCATCGAGATCCAGGACGACCTGCACCAGTTCGAGCACATGATCTACGTCGACCCGCGCGGGATGCGGAAGTACGACCACCGCACGCTGCACGAGTTCAGCCACGTGCAGGAGCAGGGGCGCGCGGCGCGCGACGAGTTCATGGCGGAGCTGGAGGCGCGGCGGGGCTCGCTGGGCTACGACGACACCTGCGTGATGCTCTACACCAGCGGGACGACGGGCAAGCCCAAGGGGGTGGTGCTGTCGAACCGCAACATCATCGAGACGGCGAAGGCGAGTTCGGAGTTCGACCACCTGGGGCCGGGCGAGGAGGTTCTGGCCTACCTGCCGATGGCCTGGGTGGGGGATTTCATCTTCTCGATTGGGCAGGCCTACTGGACGGGGTTCTGCGTGAACTGCCCCGAGAGCGCGGACACGATGATGACGGACCTGCGCGAGATCGCGCCGTCCTACTACTTCGCGCCACCGCGGGTCTTCGAGACGCAGCTGACGCAGATCATGATCCGGATGGAGGATGCGAGCCCGCTGAAGCGGCGGATGTTCCATCACTTCATGGCGCATGCGCGCCGGGTGGGGCCGCGCATCCTCGACGGCAAGCCGGTGGGGGCCTGGGACCGTGCCAAATACGCGCTGGGCGAGTGGCTGGTCTACGGGCCGCTGAAGAACACGCTGGGGTTCAGCCGCGTGCGGGTGGGCTATACCGCGGGCGAGGCCATCGGGCCGGAGATCTTCGATTTCTACCGGGCGCTGGGGATCAACCTCAAGCAGCTCTACGGGCAGACCGAGGCGAGCGTCTTCATCACGCAGCAGCCCGACCACGAGGTGCGGCCCGACACGGTGGGCGTGCCCTCGCCGGGGGTGGAGCTGCGGATAGACGAGAGCGGGGAGGTCTTCTACCGCTCGCCCGGGGTCTTCGTGGAGTACTACAAGAACGTGGATTCCACGGCGGACACCAAGGACCCCGAGGGCTGGGTCGCGACGGGGGACGCGGGCTTCATCGAGGAGGGGTCGGGGCACCTGCGGATCATCGACCGCGCCAAGGACGTGGGGAAGATGGCGGACGGGGCGCTGTTCGCGCCGAAATACGTCGAGAACAAGCTGAAGTTCTATCCCAACATCCTGGAGGCGGTGGTCTTCGGCGCCGGACGGGACCGCTGTTGCGCCTTCATCAACATCGACCTGACGGCGGTGGGCAACTGGGCGGAGCGCAACAACATCGCCTATGGCTCCTACCAGGAGCTGGCGGGGCATCCGCAGGTTCTGGACATGATCGAGGGCCACGTGGAGGAGACCAACGCGAGCATCGCCGAGGACGAGATGCTCTCGGGCTGCCAGGTGCATCGCTTCCTGGTGCTGCACAAGGAGCTGGACGCGGACGACGGCGAGCTGACGCGGACGCGGAAGGTGCGGCGCAAGATCATCGGGGAGAAGTTCGCGGACCTGGTGACGGCGCTCTACGACGGCTCGGAGAGCATCTACACCGAGACGGAGGTGACCTACGAGGACGGCCGCAAGGGCAAGATCAGGGCGACGCTGGAGATCCGCGACGCCAAGGTCGTGCCGGTGGCGCCCCGAGCGGCGGTGGCGGCGGAATGACGGCCGGACGCTCCCGCTGCGCGGATCGCCCCGCCCGCCATCCCGTGACCTGCATCCGGGCCGCGCGCCGTCCGGGCGCCGTGCCGGGCCGCGGGCCGCTTGTGCGTATTTGGAACAAGAAGAAGAGCCAATGAAGGACACCGAAGGATACATGACCGCCGACGGGCGGCAGATCGGCGGCGTGCTCATGGAGCTGCGCAACATCACCCTGCGCTTCGGCGGCGTGGTGGCGATCAACGACATCAGTTTCGACATCCGCGAGGGCGAGATCCGGGCGATCATCGGGCCGAACGGGGCGGGCAAGTCCTCGATGCTCAACATCATCTCGGGGTTCTACACGCCCTCGGAGGGGGAGCTGTGGTACCAGGGCGCCAAGCGGCCGCCGATGAAGCCCTACGAGGTGGCGCGGATGGGCGTGGCGCGGACCTTCCAGAACATCGCGCTCTTCGAGGGGATGTCGGTGCTCGACAACGTGATGACCGGGCGGCTGACGCACATGACCGCCGGGATCGCGAGCCAGGCGCTGTGGTGGGGCCGGGCGCGCGACGAGGAGATCGCCAACCGCGCCGTGGTGGAGAAGGTCATCGACTTCCTCGAGATCCAGCGCATCCGCAAGACGCCCGTCGGGCGGCTGCCCTACGGCCTGAAGAAGCGGGTGGAGCTGGCGCGGGCGCTGGCGGCCGAGCCCTCGATCCTGCTGCTGGACGAGCCCATGGCGGGGATGAACGTCGAGGAGAAGGAGGACATGAGCCGCTTCATCCTCGACGTGAACGACGAGTTCGGCACCACGATCTGCCTGATCGAGCACGACATGGGCGTGGTGATGGACCTGAGCGACCGGGTGGTCGTCATGGACTACGGCAAGAAGATCGGGGACGGCGCGCCGGACGAGGTGCGCGGCAACCAGGACGTGATCGACGCCTATCTCGGCGTGCCGCACTGAGGGGGACGGGAACATGGCGATACTGAACGAGATATTCATCACGCCCTTCGTGGACATGGCCGAGGCGCCGGATTTCCTGATGCAGGTGCTCTGGGAGGGGCTGGTCTCGGGGGTGCTCTACGCGCTGATCGCGCTGGGCTTCGTGCTGATCTACCGCTCGAGCCGGATCTTCAACTTCGCGCAGGGGATCATGGTGGTCTTTGCCGCGCTCACGCTGGTGGGCCTGCACGCCATGGGGGTGCCGGCCTGGATCAGCGTGGCGCTGACGCTGGCGGTGATGTTCGTGCTGGCGGTGAGCATCGAGCGGGTGGTGCTGCGGCCGCTGGTGGGGCAGCCGGACATCATCCTCTTCATGGCGACCATCGGGATCACGCTGTTCCTGATCGGGCTCGGCGAGATCATCTTCGGCGGCGAGAACAAGGTGATGATCACCGAGGAGCTGGGCATTCCGACCGGGGACACGGTGCTGGAGCCCTTCGGCGGGCTGCTGATCCTGCAGCATCTCGACATCACGGTGGTCGTGGTGGCGACGGTGCTGGTGGTGGGGCTGCTGGCCTTCCTGAACTACACGCGCATGGGCCGGGCGATCCGGGCACTGGGCGACGATCACCAGGCGGCGCTTTCGGTGGGGATCAGCCTGCAGACGATCTGGGTGCTGGTCTGGTTCATCGCCGGGATCATCGCGCTGGTCACGGGCATCGCCTGGGGCGCGCGGGCGGGCGTGAGCTTTGCCCTGGAGGTGATCGCCTACAAGGCGCTGCCGGTGCTGATGCTGGGCGGGCTCGAGAGCATCACCGGGGCCATCGTCGGCGGGCTGATGATCGGCATGCTGGAGAAGCTCTTCGAGATCTACTGGGGCCAGCCGCTGCTGGGGGGCAATACCGAGACATGGTTCGCCTTCGTGCTGGCGCTGGTGGTGCTGCTGTTCCGGCCGCAGGGGCTCTTCGGGGAGCGGATCATCGAGAGGGTCTAGAGCGGCCCGCGCGGGGCCGGCCGGGCTTCGCGCGGGAGGACTTGGGGAAAGACGACGGGGCGGCGCGGGCCGTCCGGGGCAGGGAGAGAGACGCATGGCGAAAGTGATCGCGATCCTGAACGTGGTGGCCTGGGCCGGTTTCTGGGCCTTCGGATACCTCGCGCTGACGGCGGATGCCGGGCGGCCGGGGCAGATGGTGACGGCGCTGCTGCTGGCCGCGGTGGGGGCGGCGCTGGGTCTCTGGGCCTACCTCTGGCTGGTCGGACACAGCGAGCGGAGCGGCTATGCCGAGGCGCCGAAGCGGGCCTACCCCGACGAGGAGCTTCGCGACAACGAGGGCGCGCTCTGAGCCGCCGGGGTGCCGCCGCGCGGGCGGTGCCGCAACAGTGACAGGACGGAAGACGACCAATGCTTTACAGGACCGCCGGACAGTTCAAGACCAGCTACCAGGCCGACCAGGCGCTGTTTCCCGTGCGCCAGGACGCGGTGCTGCTGGGGCTCATCCTGCTGCTGGCCTGGGTGATCTTTCCGCTCGTGGCGAGCGAGTTCGCCTTCCAGACGCTGCTGATCCCGATCCTGATCTACGCGCTGGCGGCGCTGGGGCTGAACATCCTGACGGGCTATGCCGGGCAGCTGTCGCTGGGCACCGCGGCCTTCATGGGGGTGGGGGCCTATGCCTGCTACAAGCTGGTGACGCTGATGCCCTGGCTGAACCCGGTGGTGGCGATCCTGCTCTCGGGGGCGTTCAGCGCGGGCGTCGGCGTGGCCTTCGGCATCCCGAGCCTGCGGATCAAGGGGTTCTACCTCGCGATCGCGACGCTGGCGGCGCAGTTCTTCCTGGTGTGGCTCTTCGAGAAGTGGGGCTGGCTCTACAACTACAACGCCAGCGGTGCGATCCAGGTGCCCAACCTCGAGATGTTCGGGGTCTACGTCGCCGGGCCGCAGGCAAGCTCGACCGTGCAGTACTTCGTGGTGCTGGGGGTGGTGACGCTGCTCACGCTGGTCTGCATTAACCTGACGCGCGGGAACCTCGGGCGGACCTGGAAGGCGACGCGCGACATGGACATCGCGGCCGAGCTCATCGGGATCAACCTGATGCGCTCGAAGCTGACGGCCTTCGCCATCTCGTCCTATGTGGTGGGGGTGGCCGGCGCGCTCTTCGTCTTCATGTGGCGGGGCGCGGCGGAGCCGAACCTCTTCGACATTCCGCTGAGCTTCCGGATCCTGTTCATCGCGATCATCGGCGGGCTGGGGTCGATCCTCGGCAACTACCTGGGCGCGATCCTGATCGTGGGCCTGCCGGTGGTGCTGAACACGCTGCCCGAGGCGCTGGGCCTGCCGATCAGCTCGGCCACGGTCGAGCACCTGAACATCATGATCGTGGGCAGCCTCATCATCTTCTTCCTGATCATCGAGCCGCACGGGCTGGCACGGCTCTGGGCGCTGATCCGGGAGAAGCTCATCATCTGGCCCTTCCCCTACTGAGGGGCCGGCCGGGACCGACGGAAACGCATAAGGGAGGAGAACCATATGACACGTTTCACCAGACTGGCCGCGGCGGCGGCGCTGGGGGCCCTGATGGGCACCACGGCCATGGCGCAGGAGTTGTTCACGCCGAACCTCGCCTACCGGACCGGGCCCTTCGCGGCGACGGGCATTCCGCTGATGAACGGGCAGGCGGACTACATGACCATGCTCAACAACCGCGACGGCGGGATCGGTGGCGTGAAGGTCAACTTCGAGGAATGCGAGACCGGCTATTCCACCGAGAAGGGCGTCGAGTGCTACGAGAAGACCAAGGGCAAGGCGATCGTCACGCAGCCCTGGTCGACCGGCATCACGCTGCAGGTGCTGCCCAAGTCCAACGTGGACGAGATCCCGATCCTCGCGCCCGGCTACGGCTTTTCGCCCATGGCCGACGGCACGGTCTTCCAGTGGGCCTTCAACACGCCGTCGAGCTACTGGGACGGCGCCTCGATGATCCTGCAATACCTGGAGCAGAACGGCGGGCTCGACGGCAAGAAGATCGCCTTCCTGCACCTCGACCACCCCTACGGCAAGGAGCCGATCCCCTACCTCGAGCAGCAGGCCGAGGAGAAGGGCTTCGAGATGGTGCCGATCCCGGTGGGCCTGAAGGAGATGCAGAACCAGTCGGCGCAGTGGCTGCAGATCCGCCGCGAGCGGCCGGACTACGTGGTGATGTGGGGCTGGGGCGCGATGAACGCCGGGGCGATCACCGAGGCGGTCAAGACCAAGTTCCCGATGGAGAACATGATCGGCGTCTGGTGGGCCGGGCATGACGCGGACCTCAAGATCGTCGGCGAGGAGGGCGCGGGCTACAAGTCGATCTCGTGGTCGTTCCCGAACCCCGACGCGCCGGTGCTGGCCGACATCCAGAAGCACGTGGTCGACGAGGGCCTGACCCAGTCGAACGCCGAGGAGATGAAGGGCGTCTTCTACAACCGCGGGCTGGTGATCTCGATGATCCTCGCCGAGGGCATCCGCACCGCGCAGGAGCACTTCGAGGAGCCAGAGGTCTCGGCCGAGCAGCTGCGCTGGGGGCTGGAGAACCTGAACATCACCGAGGCGCGGCTGGACGAGCTGGGCATGACCGGCATGGTGCCGCCCTTCGCGACATCCTGCGCGGATCACACCGGGCACTCGGGCGGCTGGATGACCGAGTGGGACGGCGAGAAGTTCGTCAAGGTCTCGGACCACCTGATGCCGGACTCGGAGTCGATCCGTCCGCTCGAGGAGGCCAAGGCCGCGGAATACGCCGAGGCCAACGCGCCCTGGCCCGTCAACGAGGAGTGCAGCGCGACCAACTGATCGCGCCCTCCCTCCGGCGGCGGCGCAGGCCGCTGCCGCCGGACATTGCGTATTTGGGAACAAGAAGAAGAGCCATGCTGGACGCCGCGCCGACCGAGGAAAGCCTGCTCGAGGTCAACAACATCGAGGTGATCTACAATCACGTGATCCTGGTGCTGAAGGGGGTCTCGCTGAGTGTGCCCAAGGGCGGGATCACCGCGCTTCTGGGTGGCAACGGGGCGGGCAAGACCACCACGCTCAAGGCGATCTCGAACCTGCTGCACTCGGAGCGGGGCGAGGTCACCAAGGGCTCGATCGTCTACAAGGGCGAGCGGGTGCAGGACCTCGAACCGGCGGCGCTGGTCAAGCGCGGGGTGATCCAGGTGATGGAGGGGCGGCACTGCTTCGAGCACCTGACGGTGGAAGAGAACCTGATGACCGGCGCCTATACGCGGAGCGACGGCAAGGCCGCCGTCGAGCGCGACCTGGAGATGGTCTACGACTACTTCCCGCGGCTCAAGGAGCGGCGGAAGAGCCAGGCGGGTTATACCTCGGGCGGGGAGCAGCAGATGTGCGCCATCGGCCGCGCGCTGATGAGCCGGCCCGACACGATCCTGCTGGACGAGCCGAGCATGGGGCTGGCGCCGCAGCTGGTGGAGCAGATCTTCGAGATCGTGAAGGCGGTCAACGAGGGCGAGGGCGTGTCCTTCCTGCTGGCGGAGCAGAACACCAACGTGGCGCTGCGCTATGCGCACCGGGGCTACATCCTCGAGAACGGCCGGGTGGTGATGGACGGGCCGGCGCAGGAGTTGCGCGAGAACCCCGACGTGAAGGAGTTCTACCTCGGCATGTCGGACGAGGGGCGCAAGAGCTTTCGCGACGTGCGCTCCTACCGGCGGCGGAAGCGGTGGCTGGCGTGAGCCGAACCTTCGGGGCGGTGACGCCGTTTCCCCCGGGAAAGGAGGTCGTCATGTCACAACAAGAGCTTGTCGAGGCGCTGATCGCCGATCACGGAACGCCGTGGAGCGAGGAGATCGGGGCCGATATCGCCCGCGACGTGCCGCAGCCGTGGTTCCACTGGCTGCTGGCGGCGCAACTGATGTCGGCGCCGATCCACGCCGGGCAGGCCGCGCGGGCGGCGGCCGGGCTGAAGGCGGCGGGCCTGCACAAGATCGAGGCGATCCTGGAGAGCGACCGCGAGACGCGCATCCGGGTGCTGAACGAGAGCGGCTACGCGCGGTTCGACAACCGCGGGGCGGATTACATTTTCGCGGCGGCAGAGCTGGTGCGCGAGCGCTGGGGCGGCGACCTGCGGCGGCTGGCCGAAGAGGGCGGCGACCGCGCGGGCATCCTGCGCGCGCTGACCCGGGTGAAGGGCATCGGCGAGGCCGGCGCGGCGATCTTTGCGCGCGAGGCGCAGATCGCCTGGGACGCGCTCTACCCGATGCTGGACGACGCGGCCGCCGAGGAGGCCGGGCGGCTGGGCCTGCCGCGCGAGGCGGAGGCGCTGGCGGAGCTTGCCGGGAGCCGCGAGCGTTTCGTGCGGCTGGCGGCGGCTCTGGTGCGGGTGGCGCTCGACGGGCCGTCTGAGCGCGTGCAGGCGGCGGCGTGACGGAGGGGACATGCGATGCTTTCTCGCGCTGACCATCCCCGGGCCGCTGGTGCCGCCGTTGCTGGCGGTCCAGGAGGCGGTGCCGGTGGGGCGCCCGGTGCCCGAGGAGAACCTGCACGTGACGCTGGCCTTCCTCGACGAGCAGGACGAGGAGTCGCTGGACGAGCTGGATTTCGCCCTGCAGGCGCGGCGGCTGGAGGCCTGCACGCTGGCGGTGGAGGGGCTGGCGGGGTTCGGCCGCGAGCCGCGGCTGCTGGCGGCCGAGCTGGTGCGGGCGCCGGGGCTGATGGCGCTGAGGCGCAGCGTGATGGGGGCGGTGCGCGCGGCGGGGATCGTGCTGCCGCGCACGCGGTTCCGGCCGCACGTGACGCTGATCCGCTTCGGCAGCGGCCTGGCGCCCGCCGAGCGGCCCTTGCTGGACCGCGCGCTGCGCGACGTGGCGGGGCTGACGACGCCGCCG
This sequence comes from Salipiger mucosus DSM 16094, assembly GCF_000442255.1. Taxonomy (GTDB): domain Bacteria; phylum Pseudomonadota; class Alphaproteobacteria; order Rhodobacterales; family Rhodobacteraceae; genus Salipiger; species Salipiger mucosus. The sequence continues at coordinate 12,627 of NZ_KE557282.1, forward strand.
GTGCCGGCGGAAAAGGTGGCGCTCATGTCCTCGACCCGGACGGAGGACGGCGCGCTTTACGAGACATTGGCGGAGTACCCGCTGCCCCCGGCC
>NZ_KE557282.1:12750-41301 GCF_000442255.1 Salipiger mucosus DSM 16094
GCCGAGGCGCTGCCGGCGCAGATCGCGCGGGCGGCGGCGCTGCCGGGCTATGCCGAAAGCCTTGCCGGCGTCGATCCGGCCACGGTGCGCGACCGCGCTGCGCTGGCCGCGCTGCCGGTGCTGCGGAAGTCGGACCTGACCTCGGCGCAGGGGCCGGGGGCGCCGCTGGGGGGCTATGCGGTGAAGCCCGCGAGCGGCTTCGCGCATGTCTTCCAGTCGCCGGGGCCGATCTACGAGCCGGGAGAGGTGGGGCCCGACTGGTGGCGGCTGGGCCGGTTCCTGGCCGCCTGCGGGATCGGGCGGGGCGACATCGTGCAGAACTGCTTCGGCTATCACCTGACGCCGGCGGGGATGATCTTCGAGAACGGGGCGCGGGCCGTGGGGGCGACGGTGCTGCCCGCCGGGACCGGCCAGACCGAGCTGCAGGCGCGGGCGGCGGCCGACATCGGCTGCACCGCCTATGCCGGAACGCCGGACTACCTGCGGCTGATCCTCGAGAAGGCCGACGAGATGGGGCTGGAGCTGGCGTTCACCCGCGCGGCGGTGAGCGGCGGGGCGCTGTTCCCCTCGCTGCGGCAGGCCTACGCGGATCGCGGGATCTCCTGCCTGCAGTGCTACGCGACGGCGGACCTCGGGCTCGTGGCTTACGAGACATCGGCGATGGAGGGGATGATCGTCGACGAGGGCGTGCTGGTCGAGATCGTGACGCCGGGGACGGGCGATCCGCTGCCCGAGGGCGAGGTCGGCGAGGTGGTGGTGACCACGCTGAACCCCGACTATCCGCTGATCCGCTTCGCCACCGGGGATCTGAGCGCGGTGCTGCCGGGCGAGAGCCCGTGCGGGCGCACCAACATGCGCATCAAGGGCTGGATGGGCCGGGCCGACCAGACGACCAAGATCAAGGGCATGTTCGTGCGCCCCGAGCAGGTGGCGGCGCTGGTGGCGCGGCACGACGAGATCGCGCGCGCCCGCGTCGTGGCCAGCCGCGAGGGCGAGATGGACGTGATGACGGTGCGGATCGAGACCGAGGCGGCCGATGCCGCGCCCTTCGAGAAGAGCGTGGCCGAAGTGCTGAAGCTCGAAGGGCACGGTCGAGCTAGTGGCGCCGGGCGGGCTGCCGCGCGACGGGCTGGTGATCGAGGACGCGCGCAGCTACGACTAGGCGCGCGGCTCAGAGCAGGTCGCGCACCCGTTGGGGCGGGCGGCCGATCACCGCGCGGTCGCCGGCGAAGGCGACGGGGCGTTCGATCAGCTTGGGCTGCTCGGCCATGGCGCGCAGGAGGGTCTCGTCGTCGGCGTCCTTCGACAGGCCCATCTCGCGGAAGGCGGCCTCTTTCGGGCGCATTATCTCGATGGCGGGCAGGCCGAGGGCGGCCTGCGCCGCGCGCAGCTCGTCGAGCGTGGGGGCGTCCTCGAGGTAGCGGCGGATCTGCGGCGTGACGCCGGCCTCTTCCAGCAGGGCGAGCGCCTGCCGCGACTTGGAGCAGCGCGGGTTGTGCCAGAGGATCATGTCCAGTCCCTTCGTCCGGTGCCGACCGCCTCGGCGACGCTTTCAAAGCCGTCGCGGGCAAGCAGCGCATCGAGGCCCTCGGCGATCTCGCGGACGAGGCCGAGGCCCTCGTAGACCAGCGCGGTGTAGAGCTGCACCGCCGAGGCGCCGGCGCGGATCTTGGCGTAGGCCTGTTCGGCCGAGCCGATGCCGCCGACGCCGACGAGCGCGATCTCGCCCCGTGTCAGGCCCGCGAGATGGGCGAGCACGCGGGTCGAGCGCTCGAAGAGCGGCTGGCCCGAGAGGCCGCCGGCCTCGCCCGCCTGGGGCGCGCGCAGGCCCTCGCGCGAGAGGGTGGTGTTGGTGGCGACGATGCCCGAGACGCCCGCGGCGAGCGCCACCTCGGCCACGTCGCGCAGCGCAGGCGCGTCGAGGTCGGGGGCGATCTTGAGGAAGACCGGCACCGGGCGGTCGAGGCCCTCGCGCGCCTCCATGACGCCGGCCAGCAGCGCGGCGAGCGCGTCCTTGCCCTGCAGGTCGCGCAGCCGCTCGGTGTTGGGCGAGCTCACGTTGACCGTGGCGAAATCGACATGCGGGCCGCAGCGGGCCAGCACCTGGGCGAAATCGCCGGCGCGGTCGTCGCTGTCCTTGTTGGCGCCGAGGTTGAGGCCCAGCACCATGCCCGCCGGGCGGTGTTCGAGCCGCCAGGCGATGGCCTCCATCCCGTCGTTGTTGAAGCCGAAGCGGTTGATGACCGCGCGGTCGGGCTTGAGCCGGAAGAGGCGGGGGCGCGGGTTGCCGGGCTGGGGCCGGGGGGTGGCCGCGCCGACCTCGACGAAGCCGAAGCCGGCCTTCGCGAGCCCGTCCAGCGCCTCGGCGTTCTTGTCGAAGCCGGCGGCGAGGCCGACGGGGTTGGGCAGGTCGAGCCCTGCCAGCGTGCAGCGCAGGCGGTTCGAGGTCACCGGCCCCGGCGCGGGGGCGAGCCCGCTGCGCAGCGCCTTGAGCGCGAGGCCGTGCGCCACCTCCGGATCCATCCGGTGCAGCAGCGCGAGACCCGCACGCTCGACCAGGCTCATGTCATGTCGTCCGGGAAGACGTGGCCGCCCAGGCCCAGCGGCAGCGGTTTCGACCAGCGCACGTCGGCGAGGCGAAGCGGTGCGTAGAGATGCGGGAAAAGCGCGCCGCCGCGGGATTCCTCCCAGGCCAGCGCGTCGCCGAGGACGTCGGTGTCGAAGGCGAGCACGAAGAGACCCTCTTCGTCGGCGAAGTGCTTCGACGCGGTCTCGCGCACCTGTTGGGCGGTCGAGAAATGCACGAAGCCGTCGGCGACGTCGATGGGCGCGCCGGGGGTCTCGCCCTCGGCCTGCAGTGCCGCCCATTCGTCGGCCCGGAGGATCTTGTATATCATCATGGCCCAGCTCATGCCCGCTGCATTCCTACGGGTCAAGAGACGGACGAGGGCGAAATGTGATGCACCTGATCCCGCGTCGCTTTTGACTTCGTCCGGGGGGCGATGCACGATCTTCCGGAGACCAGTCCTAAGGTTCCGACAGAGAGGGAAAAGATGTCCATTCGCCTGATGACCACGGCGGCCGCGCTTGCGCTGACCGCCGGGACGGCCAGCGCCGATTATGCGCTGACCATCCTGCATACCAACGATTTCCACGCCCGGTTCGAGCCGATCAGCAAGTACGATTCGACCTGCGGCGCCGAGGCGAATGCCGAGGGCGAGTGCTTTGGCGGTTCGGCGCGACTGGTGACGGCCATCGACGAGGCCAAGTCGCGCAGCGACAACTGGCTGCTGGTCGACGGCGGCGACCAGTTCCAGGGCACGCTGTTCTACACCTACTACAAGGGCAAGCTCGCCGCCGAGATGATGAACAAGATGGGTTACGACGCGATGACCGTCGGCAACCACGAGTTCGACGACGGCCCCGAGGTCCTGAAGGGCTTTACCGAGGCGGTCGAGTTCCCCGTGCTGATGTCGAACGCCGACCTCTCGGGCGAGCCGCTGATCTCGGACTCGATCATGAAGTCCACCGTGATCGAGAAGAACGGCGAGAAGATCGGCCTGATCGGGCTGACGCCGCAGAACACGGACGAGCTGTCCTCGCCCGGGCCGAACGTGGTCTTCACCGACCCGGTCGATGCGGTGCAGGGCGAGGTCGACAAGCTGACCGGCGAGGGCGTGAACAAGATCGTGGTGCTGTCGCACTCGGGCTACGGCGTCGACCAGCGGGTGGCCGAGAACACCACCGGCGTCGACGTGATCGTGGGCGGTCACACCAACACGCTGCTGGGCGATATGGACGATGCCGAGGGCCCCTATCCGACCATGGTGGGCGAGACCGCCATCGTCTCGGCCTATGCCTACGGCAAGTTCCTGGGCGAGCTGAACGTGACCTTCGACGATGAGGGCACGGTGATCGAGGCCAGCGGCGCGCCGATCATCATGGACGCGGGCGTGACCGAGGACGAGGACACCGTCTCGCGCATCTCGGAGGCGGCGCAGCCGCTGGACGAGATCCGCAACGAGGTGGTGGCCGAGGCCGCGGCGCCCATCGAGGGCGACCGCGGGGTCTGCCGGCACGAGGAATGCGCCATGGGCAACCTCGTGGCCGAGGCGATGCTCGACCGGGTCCGCGACCAGGGCATCCAGGTCGCGCTGGCCAACAGCGGCGGGCTGCGCGCCTCGATCGACGAAGGCGAGATCACGATGGGCGAGGTGCTGACGGTGCTGCCCTTCCAGAACACGCTCTCGACCTTCGAGGTGACGGGCGAGACGCTGAAGGCGGCGCTCGAGAACGGCATGGGCCAGTTCGACGATCCCGAGGACGACGGCCGCTTCCCGCAGGTTGCCGGCCTCAAGTTCGTCATCTCGCCGGATGCGCCCACGGGCGAGCGGGTCTCGGAGATCATGGTCGAGATGGACGGCGCGTGGCAGCCGCTCGACCCCGAGGCGACCTACGGCATGGTGTCGAACAACTTCGTGCGCAACGGCGGCGACGGCTACCGGATGTTCGTGGACGCCGCGAACGCCTATGACTTCGGGCCCGACCTGGCGGACGTGACGGCGGAATACCTGGCCGACAATTCGCCCTACGAGCCCTATACCGACGGCCGCATCACCTTTGCCGAGTGATGCCCCCGTCCCGGGCGCGGCTTTCGTCGCGCCCGGGATCATGCTGAGAGAGAGGCCTTCGTCATGGACCATCCGCTTCTTGGACTGATCGAGGCCCGCATCCGGGCGGCCGAGGCCGAGGGCGCCTTCGAGGATCTGCCCGGCGCCGGGCGGCCGCTGCCGCGCTGCGACGACCCCGAAAACGCCCTGCTCAACCGCGTGATGCGCGACAATGGCGCTGTGCCCGAGGTGGTGGCGCTGTCGCGCGAGCTGGCGGCGCTGCGCGAGGAGATGCGCGAGACCGGCGACCGTGACGCGCGGCGCAAGATCGTGCAGGAGATGTCGATGCTCGAGGCGCGCATCGAGATCGCCCGCAAGCGCTGAGCCTTTCCCTTCGCCGCGCGGCGTGGCACATCCGGTGGACGTTTCCGACGAGGTCCGCAGGATGGTCACACTCACCGAGCACTACGACGCCTATCCCTATCCCGAGCGTGACCCCGAGGACGAGCGCAGGCGCCTGATCGTTGGCTCTCCGTCGCATCCGATCGAGATGGATCACGTCCTGTGGCAGGGCCGGCGCGACTGGTCGCAGCCGCTGCGGGTGCTGGTCGCGGGCGGCGGCACGGGCGACGGGCTGATTCAGCTTGCGACGCTGATGAAGCAGGCCGGGCGGCCCTGCGAGATCACCTACCTCGACCTGTCGCGAGCGGCGCGCGAGGTGGCCGAGGCGCGGGCGGCGGTGCGCGGCCTCGAGGGGATCGAATTCCGCACCGGCAGCCTGCTGGAGGCGGCGGATCACGGGCGGTTCGACTACATCGACTGCTGCGGGGTGCTGCATCACCTGCCCGAGCCCGCAGAGGGCTTTGCCGCGCTGCGCGGCGCGCTGGCGCCGGGCGGGGGGCTCGGCTTCATGGTCTATGCGCCCTATGGGCGGTCGGGGGTCTACCCGCTGCAGGAGGCCTTCGGCGCGCTCTTCGAGGGGCTCTCGCCGCAGGAGCGGCTGACCCGCGCGCGGCGCATCGTGGCGGAACTGCCCGAGGGGCATCCCTTCGCGTCGAACGGCAACCTCGGCGATCACCTGGAGAGCGACGCGGGGTTCTACGACCTGCTGCTGCACGGGCAGGACCGGGCCTTCGACGTGCCCGGGCTGCTGGAGGTTCTGGGGACGACGGGCTGGCAGCTGGCGGGCTTCGCGACGCCGGCGCTCTACGATGCCGCGCGGATCGCCGAGGTGCCCGAGGGCATGGACGCGGCCACGCGCATGGCCGTGGCCGAGAAGCTGCGCGGCACGATCCGGGTGCACGTCGGTTATGCCGTGGCGGGCGATGCGCCGGCCGCACCGGCGCGGGGCACGGACCGGGGGCTGGTGCCGCACCTGCGCGGGGTGCAGCGCGCGGCGCTGGCCAAGGCGGTGGCGCAGGGGCGCGCGCTGCCGGTGGGCGCCGCGGGCGTGTCGTCGAGCGTGACGCTGCCGAAGGCGGCGGCGGGGCTGATCGCGGGCGTGGACGGCCGCCGCACGCTGGCCGAGATCGCGCAGGGCGCGAAGATGGACCCGCTGGCCTTCGGTTCGCTTTGGGGCAAGGTCGAGGCCGAACTGGCGCCCTGGGGGGTGCTGCTCTACTCGGGGCTGCTGCGGCGGTAAACGGCTGCGGAAGGGGAGGGCCCGACCGCCGGGTCGATGGTCCGCGTCTCGGCGGCCTGGCGGCCGGCTCTCCTTCGGTGACCGATGCGTTCGCAAGGGCAGCGCCGTCGCGGCGCCGCCCTCAGCCCTCGGCGCGTTCCGCGCCGGCGTCGATGGCCGCGCGGAGGCGTTTTTCCAGCGTGCGTTGCTTGGACGGCGTGAAGAACTTCAGCCCGAACATGTCCTTGACGTAGAAGCTGTCCACCACCTGCTCGCCGTAGGTCGCGATCACCGCCGAGGCAATGTAGACGTTGCTCTCGGACAGCGTGCGCGTCAGGTCGTAGAGCAGGCCCGGCCGGTCGCGGGTGTCCACCTCGATGATCGTGTAGATCTCCGAGCCCTCGTTGTCGAAGGTGATCGAGGTCGGCACCCGGAAGGCGCGCTCGCGCTTCTTGAGCTTGTCCTTCGAGCGGATCGCCTCGCGCGGCTTGACCTCGCCGAGGAGCGTCTTGTTGATCATGTCGCGCAGGCGCGGGATGCGGATGTTCTCGTAGGGCGAGCCGTCGGAATCCTGGATCCAGAAGACCGCCGTGGCGAAGCCGTCCTTCGAGGTGAAGGTTCGCGCGTCCACGACGTTGGCCCCGACCAGCGCCAGTGCTCCAGCAAGCCGCGAGAAGATGCCCGGGTGATCGGCCAGCGCAAAGCAGACGCGGGTGGCGTCGCGGTCCTCGTCGGGGTGGATGTCGATGCGGATCTCGTCCGTGCCGATGTCGCGCAGCAGGTTGGCGAAGACCACGTGGGCGGTGACGTGCAGCCCCTGCCAGTAGGGTTCGTAGTGGCGCGCGGTCTCGGTGCGCAGGGCCTTGGTGTCCCAGTCCGTGAGCGCCTCGCGCAGGGATTTCTTGGCCTCGGCGCCGCGGTTCTCGCGGTTGAGCGCCTCCATCCCGTCCTCGAGCGCGCGGCGGGTCTGGCGGTAGAGCGCGCGCAGCAGCGCGGCCTTCCAGTTGTTCCAGGTGTTGGGCCCGACGCCGCGGATGTCGCAGACCGTGAGCACGCAGAGCAGGTCGAGCCGCTCCTTCGTCTGCACCGCCTTGGCGAAATCGCGCACCGTGCGCGGGTCGGCGATGTCGCGTTTCTGGGCCATGTCGGACATCAGCAGGTGATAGCGCACCAGCCACTCCACAGTGGCGCATTCGCTGCGGTTCAGCCCCAGCCGCGGCGCCACCCGGCGCGCGATGCGGGCGCCGAGGGCCGAGTGGTCCTCCTCGCGGCCCTTGCCGATGTCGTGCAGGAGAAGCGCCACGTAGAGCACCTTGCGGTTCACGCCCTCCTCGAGGATCGTCGAGGCGACGGGCAGTTCCTCGACGAGGTTGCCGTGCTCGATCTCCGACAGGTTGCGGATGCACTGGATGGTGTGCTCGTCGACGGTGAAGGCGTGATACATGTTGAACTGCATCATCGCCACGATGGGGTGGAACTCGGGGATGAAGGCCGAGAGCACGCCGAGCTCGTTCATGCGCCGCAGCGCGCGCTCGGGGTTTCCGTGCTTGAGCAGCAGGTCGAGGAAGATCTGCCGCGCCTCCTTGTCCCGGCGCATGTCCTCGTCGATGAGCCGCAGGTTCGCCTTGATCAGGCGCATCGCGTCCGGGTGGATCAGCAGCCCGGTGCGCAGCGCCTCCTCGAAGAGGCGCAGGATGTTCATCTTGTCCGACAGGAAGCAGGCGTCGTCGGCGATGGCCAGCCGGTTGTTCACGATCTGGTAGCCGTCGCGCACCTGCGGGCCGCGCTTGAACATCCGCAGGATCAGCGGCGCGTCCTTCTGCTGCTCGGCCTCGAGCGAGGTCAGCAGGATGCGCGTCAGGTCTCCCACCTCGGTGGCGTGGCGGAAGTAGTCCTGCATGAAGATCTCGACCGCCGGCCGGGCGGCGCGGTCGGCGTAGCCCATGCGCGCGGCCACCTCGACCTGCAAATCGAAGGTCAGCTGCTCTACGGCGCGTCCGGTCAGCAGGTGCATGTGGCAGCGGACGGCCCAGAGAAAGTTCTCGGCCTTGAAGAAGGTGCGGTATTCCTCGGGACGGAAGACGCCCAGCCGCACGAGCTGCTCGGTATCGGAGGTGTGGTAGACGTATTTGGCGATCCAGAACAGCGATTGCAGGTCGCGCAGGCCGCCCTTGCCCTCCTTGACGTTGGGCTCGACCACGTAGCGCAGTCCGTGCTTGCGGTGGCGGGCGCCGCGCTCCTCGAGCTTGGCGGCCACGAAGGCGCGTTCGGAGCCGGTGAAGAGCTCGTCCTGCAGCCGCGTCTCGAGTTCCTCGGCCAGCGGGCGGTGCCCGGCGATGTAGCGGGTCTCCAGCAGCGAGGTGCGGATCGTGAAATCCTGCCCGCCGAGGCGGATGCAGTCCTTCACCGTGCGCGAGGCATGGCCGACCTTCAGCTTCAGGTCCCACAGGATGTAGAGCATCGACTCGATGACGCTCTCGGCCCAGGGCGTGATCTTGTAGGGCGTGAGGAACAGCAGGTCGACGTCCGAGTAGGGCGCCATCTCGCCCCGGCCGTAGCCGCCCACCGCCATCAGCGCGATGCGTTCGCCGTCGGTTGGGGTGTGCAGCTTGTGCAGGCGTTCGGAGGCCAGCTCGAAGACCAGGCGCACGATGCCATCGGTGAGCCAGGCATAGGCCCGGGTGGTGGGGCCGGCGTCGCGGGGATTTTGCGAAAAGGCGGCGGCGATGGTCTCGCGCCCGCGCTCGCGGGCTTCGGAGAGCAGCGAGACCACGGCCGCGCGGACCTCGGTTTCCGGGGCGCCCTCGGGCGCGGCCTCGAAGAGGGCCGCGCGAAGGGTCGGAATATCGAGGATCCGGTCGGGCGGGGCGATCAGCCGGTCCGGCGTCGCCCCGCTGTCGGGATCGGTCTTCGGGTCGTCAGAAGCCTGCGCCGGAGAAGCTGGATGGGGCAGGGTCAAGGATCACCACCTGGTTGTTGCGCACGGTCGCGACGGCGTAGGCCCGTTCGTTGGTGCCGTCCTGTTTGAGGCGGAATACACCGCCCGCGCCGCGGAAGCCAGAGCCGCGGGTCAGCGCCCGCCCGGTGAGCGCGTCGCGGCGCCCCTGCTCGACCAGCGCGCCGACCGCGGCCATGCCGTCGAAGGACAGGCTTGCCAGCGGGTGGGGGTCGTTGCCGTAGGCGCTGGAGAAGCGGCTGTTGAAGCCCTGCGAGCTGCTCCGCGCGGGCATGGCGAACCATGCGCCCTCGGCGCCGGGGAAGTCGAAGAGCTGCGGGGCGACGTCCCAGCGGGTGAGGCCCATGTACTGCACCTGCGCCGGGGAGACGCCGTTCTCGGGCATGACCTGCAGCAGGATCGGCATCGCGGCATTGGTGGCGTCGGTGGTGATGAAGACCGATTCGGCGCCGCTGCCCGAGATCACGCCGCCCATGCCCCGGGCGGCGGTGGTGACGCCCTCGATGCTGAGCGGGTAGGGCTGGGTGGCGGCGATGCTGACGCCGTTGGCGGCCGCGGCCTGCTCGATCGCCTGCTTGCCGAACTGGCCCGGCACGTCGTTGGAATGCAGGATCGCGACGCTGTCGATGCCCTGGGTCGAGCCGTAGCCGAGGATGCGGTCGGCGATGTTGACGAAGGTGTTGCCCAGCACGAAGAGGTTGCCGCCGGCGATCGAGGGGTTGTTCGAGAAGGACATCACGTTGAGGCCCTCGTCGGCGACGACCTTGGAGGCCTCGACCGCGGCCTCGCCCCGCAGCGGGCCGAGGATGATCTTGGCGCCCTCGTCGGCGGCGCGCTGGGCCTGGGCCGCGGCGTTGGCAGGCGTGCCGGCGGTGTCGTAGACCGCGAGGTCGATGTTGGCGCCGGCCATGTCGGCGATGGCGAGCCGCGCGGCGTTTTCCAGGTCGCGCGCGATGGGCGCGGCGGCGGGATCGGACTGCGGCACCAGCAGCGCCACGCGCACCGGCTCGCCGGGCGTGATCTGCGGGCCGGCCGTCATGCCGCCCCTGTCGAGCGCCCCGGCAACGGGCATGTCGCAGGCGGCAAGCGCGCCAAGGGCTGCCACGGCGGCAGCGCTGCAAAGCGCCTTGCGGGCGCGGGTCAAAACGGCGAACATTGTGGGTGATCTCCCTCGAGTGGCGGTCGCGGGTTCGTCCCGCTTTAGATTTCTTTCCATTGTAGTAGGCCGGAAAGGCGGGTCCAGTGATGAATCCGGAAAAGGGCGGATTGGCGCCGGGTCTCTACCTGGTCTCGACGCCGATCGGAAACGCGCGCGACATCACGCTGCGGGCGCTCGACGTGCTGCGCGAGGCCGATGTGCTGGCCGCGGAGGACACCCGCAGCCTGCGGCGCCTGCTGGACATCCACGGCGTCGCGCAGGGCGACCGGCCCTGCCTGGCCTACCACGATCACAACGGCGCGCGGATGCGGCCGCGGATCCTCGCCGCGCTGGCCGAGGGCAAATCGGTGGCCTATGCCTCGGAGGCCGGCACGCCGATGATCTCGGACCCGGGCTACGATCTCGTGAAGGCCGCCCAGGAAGCCGGAGCGCCGGTCACCGCCGCGCCCGGGCCCTCGGCGGTGGTCACCGCGCTGACCCTGGCCGGGCTGCCCACGGACCGGTTCCTCTTCGCGGGATTCCTGCCCTCGACGGCCGCCGCGCGGCGCAAGGCGCTCGAGGAGGTGGCCGGGGTGCCGGCGACTCTGGCCTTCTACGAATCGCCCCGGCGGCTGGGCGCGATGCTGGCCGACGCGGCGCAGGTGCTGGGCCCGGAGCGGCAGGCGCGCGTCGTCCGCGAGGTGACCAAGCGGTTCGAGGAGGTGCGCCCCGGCACGTTGCAGGAGCTGGCCGAGATCTATGCCGAGACGCCGCCGAAGGGCGAGATCGTCGTCGTGGTGGATCGCGGGCGTTCGGAGAAAATTAGCGAATCCGACATAGAAGCGTCCCTGCGCGAGGCGCTGCAGACGATGTCGGTGCGCGACGCGGCCGATTTCGTCTCGCGGATGCACGGGGTAAAACGGCGGCCGGTCTACCAGCAGGCGATGCAGCTCTCGCGCGACACCGATTGACGGGAAGAACGTCGCGGAAGGGGTATGGCATGGGCCAGCAGTTCGAGTTCGATTTCACCGCCGCGGCGCCGGTGCCCGGCGCACCGCCCGTCGAGGCGCGCCCGAGGCGTGCGGAACGCGGCGCGGTGGGCTACCTGGCGGGGCTGGCCGCCGAGGACTGCGTCGCGCAGGACTATGCGCGCCGCGGATACGCCGTCGCGGACCGCCGCTGGCGCGGGCGCGGCGGCGAGATCGATCTGGTTCTGCACGACGGCGCGGGCTTCGTCTTTGTCGAGGTCAAGAAAAGCCGCGATTTCGACCGCGCACTGGCGCGGCTGTCGCAGCGCCAGGTCCGCCGCCTTCAGTCGGCGGCCGAGGAATACGTCGGCGGCACCCCGGGCGGCGCGCTCACCGACATGCGCTTCGACGTGGCGCTGGTGGATGCGCATGGCTTCCTGCGGGTGATCGAAAACGCCTTCGGACCCTGAGGGGCGTTGCAGAGGGCGGCATGCTGCGCCATGTATGCAGCACATCTCAGCGGGAGCGCCCATGAAGATCGCCTTTCAGATGGACCCGATCGGTCCGATCGACATCGACGCGGACAGCACCTTCCGGCTTGCCGAAGAGGCGCAGGCGCGGGGGCACGAGCTGTTCTACTACCTGCCCGACCAGCTCTCCTACGAAGAGGGCCGGGTCGTGGCGCGGGGGCATCCCTTCGAGGTGCGCCGGGTCAAGGGCGACCACGCCGTTCTGGGTCCGCGCGAGAAGCGCGACCTCGCGGATGTCGACGTCGTCTGGCTGCGGCAGGATCCGCCCTTCGACATGCATTACATCACCACGACCCACCTGCTCGAACGGCTGGCGCCGGACACGCTGGTGGTCAACGATCCCTTCTGGGTGCGCAACTCGCCCGAGAAGCTGCTGGTGCTGAACTTCCCCGACCTCACGCCGCCCACGATGATCGCGCGCGACCTGCAGACGATCCGGGACTTCAAGGAGCGGCACGGCGACATCATCCTCAAGCCGCTCTACGGCAACGGCGGTGCCGGCGTCTTCCGACTGGACGAGCGCGACCGCAATCTCAGCTCGCTCTACGAGCTTTTCACCGGCTTCACCCGCGAGCCGCTGATCGTGCAGAAATACCTGCCCGCGGTCAGCAAGGGCGACAAGCGCGTGATCCTCGTCGATGGCGAACCCATCGGCGCGATCAACCGCGTGCCGGCGGCGGGGGAGGTGCGCAGCAACATGCATGTCGGCGGCCGCCCCGAGAAGGTCGAGATGACCGACCGCGACCGCGAGATCTGCGCCCGCATCGGTCCGCTGCTCAAGGAAAAGGGCCAGGTCTTCGTCGGCATCGACGTGATCGGCGACTGGCTGACCGAGATCAACGTGACCTCGCCCACCGGCATCCAGGAGCTGGAACGCTTCGACGGGGTCAACGTGGCCGGCGCCATCTGGGACGCGGTGGACGCGCGCCTGGGATGAGCTGGCAGCTGGCCTGCCTCAACGCGGGTCTGCGCCTGATCGCCAAGCCGAAGCTGCGCCTCACGCCCGGGCCGGAGGCCGCGGAGCGTGAGTTCCGCCGCACCGCCGCGCTGGCGCTGCGGCATCCGCCCTACCTGCGCCATGTCGTGCGGCCGGGCGGGCTGCACTGGATCTCGGCCGGGTCCTGCGCGCCGGGCCGGGTCATTCTCTACTTCCATGGCGGCGGCTATGTCAGCGGGAGCCCGGAGACGCATGCGGGGCTGATGGGCCGGCTGTCGAAGCTCTCGGGCGTCGAGGTCTGCGCGCCGCGTTACCCGATGGCGCAGTTGGCCCCGGCGCCGGCGCAGTTCGACAGCGCGGTGGCGGCCTGGGCCGCGCTGGCGCGGCTGGGTTACCGGCCGGGAGATGTCGTGCTGGCGGGCGATTCCGCGGGCGGGGGGCTGGCGCTGGCGCTGCTGGCGCATCTCTGCGCCGCGGGCACGCCGCCGGCGGGCGCGCTGGCCTTTTCGCCCTGGACGGACCTCGCGATGACCGGCGAGAGCCTCGTGCGCAATCGCCGCGCCGACCCCTTCCTCCCGGTGGAGCGGATCGAGGAGCTGGTGGAGGTCGTGCTGGGAGGGACCGACGCGCGGGACCCGCGCATCTCGCCGCTCTACGGTGCATTTCCGGGCTGTCCGCCGGTGCTGATCCAGTATGCCGGGACCGAGATCCTGGCCGATGACGCACGGCGCATGGCCGCGCGACTGCGCGACTTCGGCGCCGAGGTGACCGAGGACGTGCATCCCGGCGCGCCTCATGCCTGGCAGTGCTTCGACGGCTGGATCCCCGAGGCGCGGGCCGCGCTGCGCCGGGCGGCGGGGTTCGTTCAGACCTCGCTGGCGGCGACCAGCCGGTAGCTTAGCGCCTCGGCGACATGCGGGCGGGCGAGGCGTTCGGCGCCGTCGAGGTCGGCGATGGTGCGCGCCACGCGCAGCACGCGGTGATAGCCTCGCGCCGAGAGGCCGAAACGGTCGGCCGCGGTGGCCAGCAGCGCGCGGCTTTCGGCGTCGGGCGCCGCGATCTCGTCCAGCATGCGGCCCTCGGCGTCGGCATTGGTGCGCAGGCCCGCGTGGCCCGCGAAGCGCTCGGCCTGCCGCGCGCGGGCCTCGGCCACCCGCGCGGCCACCGTGGCGCTGTCGTCGCCCGAGGCGGGCAGGTCGAGGTCGGCGAAGGCCACCGGCGGCACCTCGAGGCGCAGGTCGAAGCGGTCCATCAGCGGGCCGGAAATGCGCCCGAGGTAGTCCTCTCCGCAGCCGGGCGCCCGGGCGCAGGCGCGCGAGGGTTCGGTCAGGTAGCCGCACTTGCAGGGGTTGGCCGCTGCCATGAGCATGAAGCGGCAGGGGTAGGTGACATGCGCGTTGGCGCGGGCGACCATGACCTCGCCGGTCTCGACGGGCTGGCGCAGGGTTTCCAGCACCGTGCGAGGATACTCGGGCAACTCGTCCATGAAGAGCACGCCGTTGTGCGCGAGGCTGATCTCGCCCGGCTTGGCGCCGCGCCCGCCGCCGACGATGGCGGCCATCGAGGCGGTGTGATGCGGCTCGCGGAAGGGCCGGGCGCGCGAGATGCCGCCCTCGTCCAGCAGGCCCGCGAGGGAATGGACCATCGAGGTTTCCAGCGCCTCGGCGGCCGAGAGCGGCGGGAGGATGCCGGGCAGGCGGGCCGCGAGCATGGATTTGCCCGAGCCGGGCGTACCCACGAGCATGAGGTGGTGGCGCCCGGCGGCGGCGATTTCCAGCGCGCGTTTGGCGCGTTCCTGCCCCTTCACGTCGCGCAGGTCGCGCTGGGTCGGGGCGGGGCGCACCTCGCCCGGCTCGCAGGGCGGCAGGGGCGCGGCGCCGGAATAGTGGCGCACGACCTCGGTCAGCGTTCCGGGGGCCAGCACGCGGCAGGCGCCGACCCAGGCCGCCTCGGGGCCCGAGGCGCGGGGGCAGAGCAGGGTGCGGTCCTCCTCGGCGGCGGCCATGGCGGCGGGGAGGGCGCCGGCGACCGCCACGAGCGCGCCGTCGAGCGACAGCTCTCCCAGCGCGACGGTCTGCGAGACCTGATCGGCGGGCACGATCTCGAGCGCGGCGAGCAGGGCGAGCGCGATGGGCAGGTCGAAATGCGAGCCTTCCTTGGGCAGATCGGCGGGCGAGAGGTTCACGGTGATCCGCTTGGAGGGCAGGGCGATCGCCATGGAGGTAAGCGCCGCGCGGACCCGTTCGCGCGCCTCGGAGACCGCCTTGTCGGGCAGACCCACGATGGCAAAGGCGGGAACCCCCGGCGTCACGGCGCATTGCACCTCGACCGGGCGGGCCTCGACCCCCTCGAAGGCGACCGTGTAGGCATGTGCGACCATTCCGGGCCCTCCCTGCGCCCGGCGCCCAGACTGGACGCGATATGGTTAGCACGGCGTTAACGGCGGGCCTCGGGCGTTTACGAAAGGCCGGGGCCGGGCGCGAGATCACGTTTTTGTCAGGCCTTCGGCAGGAAATCGCGCGCCGTCGCGGGTCCGGGCTGGTCGTCTTGTGCAGGGGCATTACGTCAGGCTGACGAGCAGTGCCCGGACCGGGTGAGGGACTTGAAAACGCCCGAGAATCCTGCTGCGCCGCAGCGGCCTTGCCGGGGTCGGGCCTTGCGTTGCATCGAGGCGTGACGCGACCGGTGCACCCCAGTGATCCGGCCCGATTGTGCACCGGGCCACGGGTCCCCCTGCATTTTTGCAAGAAACCAATGCTGATCCAGCCGCGTTAACGTGCCGTAACACTTTGTGCAGGCCATCCCAAGAAACGGCCACCGCATCCAACGGGGAACGTCATGGCATTCGACTCATTCAACGATCAGACATTGTCCCGGCGGGCCATGAAGGCTGAGCTTCTGGACGCCGAAACGGAACTCAAGCTTGCCTACGCGTGGCGCGACGAGCGCGACGAAGAAGCGCTGCACCGGCTCATCAACGCCTACATGCGGCTCGCGATCTCGATGGCGGCCAAGTTCAAGCGCTACGGCGCGCCGATGAGCGATCTCATCCAGGAGGCCGGTCTCGGGCTCATGAAGGCGGCCGACAAGTTCGATCCCGACCGGGGCGTGCGCTTTTCGACCTACGCCGTGTGGTGGATCAAGGCCAGCATCCAAGACTACGTGATGCGCAACTGGTCGATGGTGCGCACGGGCTCGACCTCGTCGCAGAAGTCGCTCTTCTTCAACATGCGCCGGGTGCAGGCGCGGCTGGAGCGCGAGGCGGCGGCCGCGGGAAAGCAGGTCGACAAGCACGAGATGCGCGAGGCCATCGCGACCGAGGTGGGCGTGCCGCTGGCGGACGTCGAGATGATGGAAGGGCGGCTTTCGGGCTCCGACTACTCGCTGAACGCGACGCAGTCGGCCGAGGACGAGGGGCGCGAGTGGATCGACACGCTCGAGGACGAGGGCGAGCAGAGCTCGAGCCTGGTCGAGGGCAAGCTGGACAACGCCCAGCTGCGCGAATGGCTGGTCTCGGCGCTGACCTCGCTGAACGAGCGCGAGCGCTTCATCGTGCGCGAGCGCAAGCTGCGCGACGAGACGCGGACGCTGGAGAGCCTCGGGCAGGAACTGGGCCTCTCGAAGGAGCGCGTGCGCCAGCTCGAGGCGGCGGCCTTCACGAAGATGCGGAAGTCGCTTGAAGCGCAATCGCGCGAGGTGCAACACTTCCTCGCATGATGCGAGTTTCCCTGATCCTGGCCCTTGGCCTGAGTGCTGCGCCGCTTGCGGCGCAGCAGAACGATGACCCGCTGGCCGGGGCGGAGGTGGTCTTCCTCGGCGAGCAGCACGACAATCCCGGGCACCACGCG
Source organism: Salipiger mucosus DSM 16094 (assembly GCF_000442255.1). Lineage (GTDB taxonomy): Bacteria > Pseudomonadota > Alphaproteobacteria > Rhodobacterales > Rhodobacteraceae > Salipiger > Salipiger mucosus. The sequence goes on from NZ_KE557282.1 coordinate 29,359, forward strand.
CGTCAGGCCGAGATCGTGGAGCGGCTGCAGCCCGCGGCCGTGGTCTACGAGATGCTGACGGCTGAGCAGGCCGCGGAGGTCACGCCCGAGCTGATTTCCGATGCCGAGGCCATGGCCGAGACCCTGAACTGGGCCGAGAGCGGCTGGCCCGATTTCGAGATGTATCACCCGATCTTCGCGGCCGCGCCCGAGGCGGCGGTCTATGGCGCGCAGGTGCCGCGCGACGAGGCGCGGGGGCTGTCCGACACCGGCCTTGCGCGTGCCTTTGGCGAAGGGGCGGGCTTTTACGGTCTCGACGAGGACCTGCCGCCCGAGATGCAGGCCGCACGCGAGGAATTGCAGATGGCGGCGCACTGCGATGCGCTGCCGGCCGAGGTGGTCCCGCAGATGGTCGACATCCAGCGCCTGCGCGACGCGCGGCTGGCTGAAACCGCGCTGCTGGCGCTGACCGAGCACGGCACGCCGGTGGTTGTCATCACCGGCAACGGTCATGCCCGCAAGGACTGGGGCGCTCCGGCGCTGATCGACATGGCGGCGCCCGAGGTCTCGGTCGCGTCGCTGGGACAGGCGGAGACGGGCTCGGGCGCGCCCGACGGCGGCTTCGACATGGTCGAGGAGTCCGAGCCGGTCGAGCGCGACGATCCCTGCGCGGCCTTCGAGCAGGCGCCCGGGACGGATGACGAGACTGCCGAGACGCCCGGCAATTGAGTTTTCCCGCGCCGGGCTCTAACACTCGGGGCACCTTGAGCAGGGCGAGGGGACCGGGATGCTGGCGGGCAGGCGCATTCTTCTGATCATCGGCGGCGGGATCGCGGCCTACAAGGCGCTGGAACTGATCCGGCGCCTGCGCGAGCGCGGCGCGGCGGTCACGCCGGTGCTGACGCCCGCCGCCGCGGAATTCGTGACCCCGCTGTCGGTCAGCGCGCTGGCGGGCGAGCGGGTCTACACCGATCTTTTCGATCTCACCGACGAAGCCGAGATGGGCCATATCCAGCTCAGCCGCGTTGCGGACCTCGTGCTGGTGGCGCCGGCGACCGCCGATCTCATGGCCAAGATGGCGCAGGGGCTGGCGGGCGATCTGGCGACGACGCTGTTGCTGGCGACCGACACCCCGGTGATGATCGCGCCCGCGATGAACGTGCGGATGTGGGAGCATCCCGCGATGCAGCGCAACCTCGCGGTGCTGCAGGGGGATGGCCTGCGCGTGGTGGGGCCGGACTCGGGCGACATGGCCTGCGGGGAATACGGCCCCGGACGGCTGGCCGAGGTGCCCGAGATCGTGACGGCGGTCGAGGCGGCGCTGGCGGCGGGGCCGCTCTCGGGGCGGCGGGTGCTGGTGACCTCGGGGCCCACGCACGAGCCCATCGACCCCGTGCGCTACATCGCCAACCGCTCGTCGGGCTCGCAGGGCACGGCCATCGCCGAGGCGCTGCGGGACCTGGGCGCGGAGGTGGTCTTCGTCACCGGCCCGGCCGATGCGCCGCGCCCGGCGGGCTGCGAGGTGATCGAGGTCGAGACCGCGCGCGAGATGCGCGAGGCGGTCATGGCGGCGCTGCCGGTCGATGCGGGGATCTTCGCCGCCGCCGTGGCGGACTGGCGCGTCGCCTCGGAAAGCGGCTCGAAGATCAAGAAGCAGGGCGGGCGGATGCCCGAGCTGCGCTTTGCCGAGAACCCCGACATTCTGGCCGAGGTCTCGCAACTCTCCGAGGGGCGCCCGGCGCTGGTGGTGGGCTTTGCCGCGGAAACCGACGACGTGGTGGCCCATGCCACCGCCAAGCGGGCGCGCAAGGGCTGCGACTGGATCCTCGCCAACGATGTCTCGCCCGCGACGGGCATCATGGGTGGGGCCGAGAACGCGGTGGTGCTGATCTCGGAGGAGGGCGCCGAGGACTGGCCTCGCGCGACCAAGCGCGAGGTGGCAGGACGGCTGGCGGCGCGCGTCGCCGGAGCGCTGGGCGCGGACTGAGGCGGCGGCATTGCGTATTTTTGGAAAGATGAAGGGCCGGGGATGGTGAGCATTGCCGTGACGTGGGAGGAGGGCGCGGACCGGGCGCTGGGGCTGCCGGCCTATGCGACCGAGGGCGCGGCGGGGGCCGACCTGCGGGCGAATTTCCCCGATCGTGACGGCATCGAGCTGGCGCCGGGCGCGCGGGCGCTGGTGCCGACCGGGCTGCGGCTGGCGATCCCCGATGGCTGGGAGGTGCAGCTGCGGCCGCGGTCCGGGCTGGCGCTGAAGCACGGGATCACGCTGCCCAACGCGCCCGGGACCATCGACAGCGATTACCGCGGGCCGCTGGGGGTGATCGTGATGAACGCGGGCACCGAGACCTTCCGCATCGCGCATGGCGACCGCATCGCGCAGATGGTGGCGGCGCCGGTGGCGCGGGCCGGCTTCGAGGTGGTGGATACACTGCCGGAGACGGCGCGCGGCGCGGGCGGGTTCGGCTCGACGGGGCGCGGCTGATGCTGCTGGTGCTGGCACTCGCGGCGCTGATCTGGGGCGTCGGGCACCTGACCGGCGCCTCGCGGTCGGCGCGGCTCTACATGCTGGGGTTGCTCTACGTCGCGGTGCTCATGCTGCAGGTGGCGCTGCCTGCGGGCCATCCGCTGCGCGAGGCGACGGGCGGGAGCCCGGCGCTGTGGCTGATCCTCGGCGGTTTCGCGGGGCTGGCGCTGGCCTATGCCTGGGGACTGCGCCGGGTGAAGGCGCGGGCGGTGGCCAAGGAGGCCGGCGAGGCGCCGGCGCGGGGCGGCAGCTTCGGCGAGGCCGAGCTGGAGCGCTATGCCCGCCACATCGTGCTGCGCGAGCTGGGCGGGCCGGGGCAGAAGCGGCTGCGCGAGGCGCGGGTGCTGGTGATCGGCGCCGGCGGTCTGGGCGCGCCGGCGCTGCAGTACCTGGCCGCCGCGGGCGTGGGCACCGTGGGCGTGATCGACGACGACGCGGTGGAGAACGCCAACCTGCAGCGGCAGGTGATCCACACCGACGCGCGTATCGGCATGCCCAAGGTCTTTTCCGCGCAGGCGGCGCTGGAGGCGCAGAACCCCTACGTGACCGTGAGGCCCTATCATCGGCGGCTGGACGATGAGGTCGCCGAGGCACTTTTCGCCGACTACGACGTGGTGCTCGACGGGACGGACAATTTCGGCACCCGCTACCTTGCCAACCGCGCGGCGGTGGCGGCGGGGGTGCCGCTGGTCTCGGGGGCGCTCAGCCAGTGGGAGGGGCAGCTCTCGGTCTTCGACCCGGCCCGGGGGGCGCCCTGCTACGAATGCATCTTCCCCGAGGCGCCGGCGCCGGGGCTGGCGCCCTCCTGCGCCGAGGCGGGGGTGCTGGGCCCGCTTCCGGGCGTGGTGGGCGCGATGATGGCGGTGGAGACCGTCAAGCTGATCGCGCAGGCGGGGGCGCCGCTGCGGGGCGAGATGCTGATCTACGACGCGCTCTGGGGCGAGACGCGCAAGATCGGGCTGAAACGCCGCGCGGACTGCCCGGTCTGCGGCACCATTGCGGGGGAGGTGCCCAGCACATAGCTTGTGCTGAAAAGGAGGCACCGAATGTCCAACCCGCTGCTCACGTCCTGGGACACGCCCCACGGCGTCCCGCCCTTCGATCGCATTTCCGACGAGGATTTCGCCCCGGCCTTCGAGATCGCGCTGGCCGAGCACCTCAAGGAGATCGGCCATATCGCCGAGAATCCCGAGCCCGCGAGTTTCGCAAATACCATCGAGGCGATGGAAGGCGCGGGCGAGTCGCTGGACCGGGTGCTCTCGGTCTTCTTCTCGGTCGCGGGCGCCGACAGCAACGAGGCGCGGCAGGCGCTGCAGCGGGACTTCTCGCCCAAGCTGGCGGCCCACAGCTCGAAGATCTACGCCAACGAACGGCTTTTCGCGCGCATCAGCGACCTTTGGGAGCGGCGCGACACGCTGGGGCTCTCGGACGAGGAGATGCGCGTGCTCTACCTCACGCACCGCGGCTTCGTGCGGGCGGGCGCGGCGCTCGAGGGCGAGCAGGCCGAGCGCATGAAGGCGATCAAGTCGCGGCTGGCCGTGCTGGGCACGCAGTTTACGCAGAACCTGCTCAAGGACGAGGCCGAGTGGGTCATGCCGCTGGAGGAGGCGGACCTCGAGGGGCTGCCGGCCTTCGTGGTGGACGGCGCGCGCTCGGCCGGTGACGCGCTGGGCAAGGACGGGCCGGTCGTGACGCTTTCGCGTTCGCTGATCGTGCCCTTCCTGCAGTTCAGCCCGCGCCGCGACCTGCGGGAAAAGGCCTTCCGGGCCTGGGCCGCGCGGGGGGCCAACGGGGGCGAGACCGACAACCGCGACATCGCCGCCGAGGTGCTGGCCCTGCGCGAGGAACGCGCGGGCCTGCTGGGCTACGAGGATTTCGCCCACTTCAAGCTGGAGCCCGAGATGGCGGGCGAGCCCGACCGGGTGCGCGAACTGCTGACGCAGGTCTGGACGCCGGCGCGCGCCGCCGCCATGGCGGATGCCGCCGAGATGGAAGAGATGATGCGGGCCGACGGCGTGAACGGCCCGCTGCAGGCCTGGGACTGGCGCTACTACGCCGAGAAGCGGCGCAAGAAGCTCCACGATCTCGACGAGGCCGAGCTGAAACCCTACCTGCAGCTCGAACGCATGATCGAGGCGGCCTTCGCCTGCGCCAAGAGGCTCTTCGGGCTGGAGTTCGCGCCCCTCGACGTGCCGCTCTACCACCCCGACTGCCGCGCCTGGGAGGTGACTCGCGACGGGCGCCACCTGGCGGTTCTGGTGGCCGACTACTTCGCGCGCTCCTCCAAGCGTTCCGGGGCCTGGTGTTCGGCCATGCGGATGCAGGCCAAGCGGCCGGTGGAGAAGACGCCCATCGTGGTCAACGTCTGCAACTTCGCCAAGCCGCCCGAGGGCCAGCCGGCGCTGCTGTCCTACGACGACGCGCGGACGCTCTTCCACGAGTTCGGCCACGCGCTGCACCAGATGCTGTCGGACGTCGAGTTCGGCTCGGTCGCGGGCACGAGCGTGGCGCGTGATTTCGTGGAGCTGCCGAGCCAGCTCTACGAGCACTGGCTCGAGGTGCCCGAGGTGCTGGCCGAGTTCGCGACCCACGCCGAGACCGGCGAGCCGATGCCGAAGGACCTGCTCGACAAGGTGCTGGCGGCGGCGAATTTCGACATGGGCTTCCAGACCGTGGAATACGTCGCCTCGGCGCTGGTGGACCTCGAGCTGCACAGCGGGGCGGCGCCCGCCGATCCGATGGCGAAGCAGGCCGAGGTGCTGGCGGGCATCGGCATGCCCGAGGCCATCGTGATGCGCCACGCGACGCCGCATTTCGCCCATGTCTTCGCGGGCGACGGCTATTCCAGCGGCTACTACAGCTACATGTGGTCCGAGGTCATGGATGCCGACGCCTTCGAGGCCTTCGAGGAGGCGGGCGATGCCTTCGACCCGGCGACGGCGAAGCGGCTCGAGGCCTTCATCCTGTCGCGCGGCGGCTCGGACGAGGCGCAGGCGCTCTACGAGGGCTTCCGCGGCCGGATGCCGGGCGTCGAGGCGCTGCTGAAGGGGCGAGGACTGGCGGCCTGAGCGGGCCGCGAGGGGCCGGACCCGGGCGGGTCCGGCCGGCGGGCATCAGATGATGCCCTCGTAGATGGGGCCCAGCGTGTCGGTCTCGAAGAGGGACGAGACGCTGGTGCCGTTCCAGATGTTGAGGATCGCCTGGGCGAACATCGGCGCGGTGGGCACCACGCGGATGTTGGGCGCGGCGCTGACCGCGTCGGTCGCGGCGATGCTGTCGGTCACCACGAGCGATTTCATGACCGAGTTGGTCACGCGCTCGACCGCGGGGCCCGAGAGGACGCCGTGGGTGATGTAGGCATGCACCTCGGTCGCCCCGTGCTCCATCAGAACCTCGGCGGCCTTGCAGAGCGTGCCGGCGGTGTCGCAGATGTCGTCGACGATGATGCACTTCTTGTCGCGGACGTCGCCGATGACGGTCATCTCGGCCACTTCGCCGGCCTTCTCGCGGCGCTTGTCCACGATCGAGAGCGGGGCGTTGATGCGCTTCGCCAGTTCGCGGGCGCGGGCCACGCCGCCCACGTCGGGCGAGACGACCATGACCTCGTCCGAGACGTTGTCGAAGTGCCGCAGGATGTCGAGCGCGAAGATCGGCGAGGCGTAGAGGTTGTCGACGGGGATGTCGAAGAAGCCCTGGATCTGGGCCGCGTGCAGGTCCATGGTCAGGACCCGCTCGATGCCGGCCTCGGCGATCATGTTGGCGACGAGCTTGGCGGTGATGGGCGTGCGCGCCTTGGTGCGGCGGTCCTGCCGGGCATAGCCGAAGTAGGGCATCACGGCGGTGACCCGCGAGGCCGAGGAGCGGCGCAGCGCGTCGGCCATGATGAGCAGTTCCATCAGGTTGTCGTTCGCGGGGCGCGAGGTGCTTTGCAGGATGAACATGTCCTCGCCGCGGACGTTCTCGTAGACCTCGACGAAGATTTCCTGGTCGTTGAACCGTTCGACGCGGGCGTCGACCAGCCCGACCGACATCCCGCGGTAGAGCGACATCCGTCGCGCGATGGCGTTGGCGAGAGGCAGGTTCGCGTTACCCGCGATGAGTTTGGGTTCGATGACGGTGGGCATGTGGCAGGGAGCTCCGGCAGCGGTCGGTGACAGAATCGTGACGTTGTGGGTCGCTTAGCACGCAGGTAGCGTGGGGCAAAGGTGACCAGACGACAGGAGTTCCCGGATGCCGCATATCGACTACTATTTCTCGATGCTCTCGCCCTTTGCCTATCTCGCGGGGCCACGTTTCGAGGAGATCGCGGCGACGCACGGGGCCGAGGTGGCCTACAAGCCCTTCGACATCATGACGCTTTTCCCGCGCACCGGGGGCGCGCCACTGTCCGAGCGGCATCCGTCGCGGGTGGAATACCGCAACCAGGACCTGCCGCGGCAGGCGCGCAAGGCGGGGTTCCCGCTGAACCTCAAGCCGGCGCACTGGCCGACGAACGCGGCGCCCGCCTCCTACGCCATCATCGCGGCGCAGAAGGCCGGCGGCGGCGATCTTGGCGGGCTGATCTACACGCTGCTGCGCGCCTCGTGGGCCGAGGAGAAGGACATCGCTGAGGACGCGGTGATCCGCGAGGCGCTGACCGCCAACGGCTTCGAGGCCGGGCTGGCGGACAGCGGTCTTCTTGTCGGCGCCGAGGAATACGGGCGCAACACGGAAGATGCGGTGATGTCGGGGGTCTTCGGCTCGCCGTTCTGGATCCTCGAGGGGGATCAGCGCTTCTGGGGGCAGGATCGGCTCGAGGATCTGGATCTCACGCTCGCGGGCAAGCTCTAGGGCCCGCGGCGGGAACGGGCGTCAGCCGCGGCGGGCGCCCGCCTTGGGCATGCGCGCGAGCGCGGGGGTGTCGGTGTCGGCCACGTCGCGGCCGGCGAACCAGATCGCGGCGCCGCTGAGGCCGAAGATTCCGGCGATACAGGTGAACATCAGGAGAAGAACAAGGATCGGGCTCACGGGATGGTCTCCGGGGCTTTATTGCTGCGTTGACACGTTCGTAACGCAGCTTTGTGCCAGCGTGTTCCGGATTTTGCGCGGATAATCGCCATGACCGCCGGGTGCGACCTTTCGGCACCAATCAGGCCTTGCGGCCCACCTTGGGCTCGGTGCCCGCGCGCAGCCGCACGATGTTGGTCCGGTGGCGCCAGAAGATCAGCAGCGTCATGGCGAGCGCGAGGGCGGTCATCTCGATCTGCCCGAAGAGCAGCATCCAGCCGGTTGAGAGCGTGGCCGCGACCAGCGCGCCGAGGCTCGAGATCCGCGACATGGCCACCGCCGCGAGCCAGGTGGCGCAGCACAGCAGGCCCACCGGCCAGAAGAGCGCCAGCATGATGCCGAGGAAGCTGGCCACGCCCTTGCCGCCGGTGAAACGCAGCCAGACCGGGTAGCAGTGGCCGATGAAGGCCGCGAGCGCCGCGACCTGCGCGGCGTCGTCGCCCGCGAGCCAGCGCGCCAGCAGCACCGCGACCGCGCCCTTGGCGCCGTCGAGCAGCAGCGTCAGCAGGGCCGCCAGCTTGTTGCCGGTGCGCAGCACGTTGGTCGCGCCGATGTTGCCCGAGCCGATGCCGCGCGGGTCCACGGCGCCCATGAGCCGGGTCAGCAGCAGCCCGAAGGGGATCGAGCCCAGCAGGTATCCCGCGAGGGCCCAGACCGCGAGCGTCGCGGGGGAAGATGTGAGCTCTGGCAGCATCAGGCGCTCCGGTAGACCGCGTTGCCGTTCACGAAGGTCGCGATCACCTTACCCTGAAGACGCGCGCCATCAAACGGCGTGTTCTTGGATTTCGACTGCAGCTTGAACCGGTCGAGAATCAGCGGCTTGTCCGCGTCGAAGAGCACGAGGTCCGCGGGCGCGCCGGCGGCGAGGCGGCCGCAGGCCAGGCCCAGCCGCTTGGCCGGGTTGAGCGAGAGCGCGCGGAAGAGCGTCGGCAGCTCGAGCTCGCCCGAGTGGTAGAGCCGCAGCAGCACCGGCAGCATGGTCTCGAGGCCCACGGCGCCGCTGGCGGCCTCCTCGAACGGCAGGCGCTTGCTTTCCTCGTCCTGCGGGGTGTGGAAGCTGCCGACGATGTCGATGAGCCCGCTGCGCACCGCCTCGACCGTGGCCTGCCGGTCGTCCTCGGACCGCAGCGGCGGCTTGACCTTGAAGAAGGTGCGGTAGTCGGCGACGTCCATCTCGTTCAGCGTGAGGTGGTGCATCGAGGTGCCCGCCGTCACGTCGAAGCCGTTCTTCTTGGCGCGCTCCAGCGCGGGCAGGGCGCGCGCGGTGGTGATCTGGTCGGCGTGGTAGCGCACGCCCGTCATCTCGACGAGCGCGATGTCGCGGTCGAGGCCCATGCGCTCGGCCATCGGCGAGACCGAGGGCAGGCCGCGCAGCGAGGCGAACTTGCCGCTGGTGGCGGCGCTCCCGCGCGACAGGCCCGGCTCCTGCGGGTGGGCCATGATGAGCGCGCCGAGCGAGCGGGCGTAGGTCATGGCGCGGCCCAGGACGCGGGTGTCCTGCACCACGCGGTCGCAGTCGGTGAAGGCCACGGCGCCGGCGTCGATCAGGAAGCCGATCTCGGTCATTTCCTGCCCGGCGCGTCCCTTGGTGAGCGCGGCCATGGGCAGGACGTTGACGGCGGCATCGTCCTCGGCCCGCTCGCGGATGAAGTTCAGCACCTCGGGGGTGTCGATGGTGGGCTCGGTGTCGGGGCGGGTGACGATGGTGGTCACGCCGCCGGCCGCGGCGGCGAGGCCGGCGGTCTTGTAGCTTTCCTTGTGCCGCTCGCCGGGCTCGCCGACCTTGACGCCGATGTCGACGATGCCGGGCGCGAGGAAGGCGCCGCGCGCGTCGATGGTCTCGTCCGCCGTGACGCCGTCGGGCGCGGGCGTGTCGAAGACCTGCGCGATGGCGCCGTCGCGGAGCAGCAGCGCGCCCTCGGCGACGGTGTCGGCCTCGGGGTCGATCAGGCGGGCATTGGTGACGAGCGTGGCGGTCACGGGGCATCTCCTGCCGGGCGGTGAGCCTCGATCCGGGCGACGGTGGCCGCCGGGTCGGGCTGGAACTTGATCAGGTGCTTGTCGCCGCCGCGCGTGACGATCTGCACAGCGGAGCCGATGCTGCGAAGCTTCGCGATATCCTCCAGCGCGACGTAGCGCAAGGCCGGGCCGTGCAGGCCCGCGTCGGTCAGCTCCCAGGTGTGCGCGAGTTCCTCGTCCATGAGGTACCAGCCGCGCACCGCCACGGCGGCGAGCCCGCCCACCGCGCCGGTCCAGACATGCGGCACACCGGCGAGCCAGAGGACCAGCATGGCGCCGGCCATGGCCAGCGCGGCCAGCGTGACGTGGCTGCGGACATAGGTGTCGCGGTCGGGGGCGAAGGTGGCGCGCGGGGTCGCGCCGGGGCCGGCGGCGGCGTCCGTCATCCGGCCAGCCAGACCGCGACGGCCGCGACGCCGAGGACGACGAGCGCGATGGCGATGACGATGACGCGCAGCAGCGGGCTGCGCGGCGGACGGACGGTTGGGGCGCCGCCGGTGCCGGACTGTACGCGGGCAGCGGCGCTTTGCGGCGCGGGGCCGCGCGCGCGGGCCTGTTCCTCGCCGAAGGAGCCGATCCAGCGCAGCGGCGCGGCGATGGTCAGCTCCTGGCCGGTGTGGTCGAAGGCCTGGCTGGGCAGCACGACGACGTGGCCCGAGAGCGCGTCGATGCGCGGGCGCATGGCGCGGAAATCCTCGCCCGTGACCTCGTAGGCCTGCGCGAGGTAGCTCGAGAGCGGCATCTCGCCGAGGTCGGCGATCCGGACCACGTCGACGAAGGCGGGGCGCAGGCGGGTCGCGCCAAGCGCGTATTGCAGTGGCCATTCGCCGGTGCCCGCCTGCTCGGTGAAGCGGGCGACCGCCTCGGCCGGCAGGTCGAGGTGGAAGAGCCGGACGACGCCGGACTCGGAGCCGTTGATCTGCATTCGGGTCATGCGCGGCCTGCCGGGCGGGCAAGCCCGGCCCCCACCCCGGCCCTCCCCCCGGCGGGGGGGAGGAGCAGGCTGCGCCGCGTCTCGGGCCCTGCGTCTCCGCTCATGCCATGAGTTCCGTCGGCCGCGCCCGCAGGTTGCGCGCCAGCAGGTCCATGGCGGCCATGCGCACGGCGACGCCCATCTCGACCTGTTCCTGGATGACGCTGCGGTTGATGTCGTCGGCGATGGTACCGTCGATCTCGACCCCGCGGTTCATCGGGCCGGGGTGCATCACGATGGCATCGGGTTTCGCGTGGGCGAGTTTCTCGGCGTCGAGCCCGAAGCGGTGGTAATACTCGCGCTCCGAGGGGATGAAGCCGCCGTCCATGCGCTCGCGCTGGAGACGGAGCATCATCACCACGTCGGCGTCCTTGAGGCCCTCGGCCATGTCCTCGTGCACCTCGGCGCCGAAGTCGGCGATGCCCGCGGGCATCAGCGTCGAGGGGCCGACGAGGCGGATGCGGTTCTCCATCTTGTGCAGCAGCAGGATGTTCGAGCGCGCCACGCGGGAGTGGGCGATGTCGCCGCAGATCGCGATGTTGAGCCGGTGCAGCCGTCCCTTGGCGCGGCGGATGGTCAGCGCGTCGAGCAGCGCCTGCGTGGGATGCTCGTGCCGCCCGTCGCCGGCGTTGATGACCGCGCAGTTGACCTTCTGCGCCAGCAGGTCGACCGCGCCGGAATGCGGGTGGCGCACGACCAGCAGGTCGGGATGCATGGCGTTCAGCGTGAGCGCGGTGTCGATCAGCGTCTCGCCTTTCTTGATCGAGCTGGCCTGCATCGCCATGTTCATCACGTCCGCGCCGAGGCGCTGGCCGGCGATCTCGAAGCTGGCCTGCGTGCGGGTGGAGTTCTCGAAGAACATGTTGATCTGCGTGAGGCCCGCAAGCGCGTTGGCGTGCTTTTCGCGGCGCCGCGAGAGGGTCACGTATTGCTCGGCAAGGTCGAGCAGCGTGGTGATCTCGTCGGGGCGCAGGGATTCGATCCCCAGAAGGTGGCGCTGGTCGAAACGCATGGCTCGTCCTTGATCGGTGTCGCCGCGCTTATAGGAAGCGGGCGGGCGCGGAACAAGGGCTTGCCGCGGCGGCTGCGGGATGGTGCGCATTCGCGCGATCCGGGGGATTTCCGCCGGGCGCGGCAGGGAGTAGTCTGCGCGGCATGGATTCGGCACTGGACTGGCACTGGGCGCGCGCTGCGCTGGACTGGCAGATCGAGCTGGGCGCCGACGAGGCGATCGGCGAGATGCCGGTCGACCGCTTTGCCGCCGAGGCGCAGGCCGCCCGCGCCGCGCCGCAGCCGGCGCCCGCGGCCGTGGCGCAGGGGCCCGGTCCGGCAGCCCCGGTTGAAAGCGGCCCCGATCCGGTCGAGCAGGCGCGCGCCATGGCGGGCGCGGCGGACTCGC
>NZ_KE557282.1:41636-207321 GCF_000442255.1 Salipiger mucosus DSM 16094
GGTGGCCATGGGCATCCCGACGGCAAGCTGAGCTTCGACCGCCTGACGAACGTCAGCTACTCCTTCACGAACCACGAGGAGAGCCAGCCGGCGCCCGCGGCCGTGGCGCAGGGGCCCGGTCCGGCAGCCCCGGTTGAAAGCGGCCCCGATCCGGTCGAGCAGGCGCGCGCCATGGCGGGCGCGGCGGACTCGCTCGAGGCGCTGCGCGAGGCCATCGCCGCCTTCGAGCACTGCGAGCTGAAGCTGGGGGCGCGGTCGCTGGTCTTCTGCGACGGGGCGCCGGGCGCGCGCGTGATGATCGTGGGCGAGGCGCCGGGCCGCGAGGAGGACCGGCAGGGCAAGCCCTTCGTCGGCCGGGCGGGGCAATTGCTCGACCGGATGCTGGGCGCCATCGGCCTGTCGCGCGCCGAGAGCGTCTACATCACCAATGTCCTGCCCTGGCGCCCGCCGCGCAACCGCGATCCCAAGCCGGACGAGATCGCGATGATGACGCCTTTCCTCGCGCGGCATATCGAACTGATCGACCCAGATCTGCTGGTCATCATGGGCAATATCTCCTGTGACGCGCTGCTGGGCCGGCGCGGCATCACCCGCCTGCGCGGGCAGTGGACCGAGGCGCAGGGCCGCCCGGCGCTGCCGATGTTCCATCCCGCCTACCTGCTGCGCCAGCCACAGCTCAAGCGCGAGGCCTGGGCCGACCTGCTGGAGCTGCAGGCGAAGATGAAGGCGCTGGCATGAGGCTGCGCGCCGTGGTCCTGGCTCTCGTTGCGGCCCTGCCCGCCGCCGCGGAGGAGGCGCCGGGCTTCCGGATCGACTACGCCCGGCTCTTTGCCGAGCACGCGGGTGAGGTCTTGCGCCCCGCGCCGGACCTCGAGGTGCTGGAGCTGCCGGGGCCGGTGATCGTGCGGCGCCGGCCGGGCGGGATCGTCGGTACGGACCAGAGCGCCTGGGGCGCGGCCGGCTGCGCGCTGACCATGCTGGTGCAGACGGCGCAGGTCGTGCAGGCCTGTCCCGATCGCTTCTCCGACCGCGAGCGCAGCGGGATCGACGCGCAGCTGGCACGCGCGGCGGACTTCTTTGCCCGCAACACCGTGCCGAGGATGACGCCGGGTCAGCGCGACGCGGCGCTGCACCACGCGCTGTCGGACATGACGGAGGCGGCAGGCCCGCGGTTCCGGGCGATCTGCGCCGATCCCGAGAGCGCCTTCGTGGCCTTTGCGCGCCACATTGCGAACGAAGAGGGGCAGCGCCGCATGACGCAGGTCTTCGAGACGCCGCGCCTGCCTGTGATGACCCCCTGCCTGTGAGCTTGCCATGAGCCGTATCGACGAATCCCGAGACTTCATCCCCGTGCGCATCGCCGTGCTGACCGTCAGCGACACCAGGGCCGAGGCCGACGACCGCTCGGGCGACACGCTGGTGCAGCGGCTGGGCGACGCGGGCCACGTCCTGGCCGCCCGCGCCATCGTTCGGGACGACCGCGGGGCCATCGCGGCGCAGCTGCGCGCCTGGGTGGCCGATCCGGAGGTCGACGTGGTGATCTCGACCGGGGGCACGGGCCTCACGGGGCGCGACGTGACCGTCGAGGCGCATCGCGACGTCTACGAGAAGGAGATCGACGCCTTCGGCACGGTCTTCACGATGGTCTCGATGCAGAAGATCGGCACCTCGGCCGTGCAGTCGCGCGCGACGGGCGGCGTCGCCGGGGGCACCTACCTCTTCGCGCTTCCGGGCTCGACCGGCGCCTGCAAGGACGCCTGGGACGAGATCCTTGGCTACCAGCTCGACTACCGGCACATGCCCTGCAACTTTGTCGAAATTTTTCCGCGTCTCGACGAACATCGGCGACGGAAATAGTCCCGGCGCGCGTAACACCCTTGTGGTTTGGAAAAATCCGGGCCTCGCTTACACTCGTATACGACGTATCGGGCAACCTGGACGAGACATACGCATGCGCTTTCTCCGCCGCAGCCTGGTCGGGCTGTTCCTTCTGTCACTGACCCTCGGTCTGCTGGTCTACGCCGGCGTGCTGGTGCGCGACGCGGTGCAGGCCCGGCTGGCCGACGAGCCCCGGATCCCGGAGGCGCGCGAGCGGGTCTTCGCGGTGAACACGGTGCCCGTCCGGCTGGAAACCCTGCGCCCGGTGCTGACCGCCTTCGGCGAGGTGCAGAGCCAGCGCCGGCTCGAGCTGCGCAGCGCGGTCGGCGGCACGCTGATCGACTTCGCGCCCGAATTCGTCGAGGGCGGGCGCGTCGAGGCGGGGCAGCTGCTGGCGCGGATCGATCCCGCCGACATGCAGGCCGAGCTCGACCGCGCCGAGAGCGCGCTGATGGACGCCGAGGCCGAGCTGCGCGAGGCGCGGCGCGCGGTGACGCTGGAAGAGGACGCGCTGACCGCGGCCGAGGACCAGGCTGCCCTGCGCCAGCGCGCCTTCGAGCGGCAGCGCGACCTCGCGGACCGGGGCGTCGGCACGGCGGCGCTGTCGGAGGAGGCCGAGCTTTCGGCCTCGTCGTCGCGCCAGGCGGTGGTGAGCCAGCGGCAGGCGCTGGCGCAGGCCGAGGCGCGGGTCGATCAGGCCGACACGGCCCTGACCCGTGCGCGCATCGCGCGCGAGGAGGCGCAGCGGCGCCTCGACGAGACCGAGATCCGCGCCGAGTTCGCGGGGCAGCTGTCCGAGGTGACGGTGGTTTCCGGGCGGCTGGTCTCGGCCAACGAACAACTTGCCATGCTGGTCGATCCCGACGCGCTGGAAGTGGCCTTTCGCGTCTCGACCCAGCAATACGCCCGGCTTCTGGACGCGCAAGGGGATCTGCGCGACGCCCCCGTGACGGCGGTGCTGGACCTCTTCGGCACGAACCTCTCGGCCGAGGGCATGCTCGACCGCGAGGGCGCCGCGGTGGGCGAGGGCCAGACCGGGCGGCAGCTTTACGCGACGCTGGACCGGGCGCGGGGCTTCAAGCCCGGCGATTTCGTCACCGTCGAGGTCGAGGAACCGCCGCTCGAGCGCGTGGCGCGGCTGCCGGCGACGGCGCTGGATGCCTCGGGCGCGGTGCTGGTCATCGGCGCCGAGTCGCGGCTGGAGCCGGTCGAGGTCGAACTCATGCGCCGGCAGGGCGACGACGTGCTAGTGCGGGCCGAGGGGCTGGAAGGCCGCGAGGTGGTCGCGCAGCGCACGCCGCTGCTCGGCGCCGGCATCAAGGTGCGCCCGCTGCAGAGCGATGCGCAGACCGGGGCGGCCGCATCGGGTGAGGACGAGAGCGAGACGCTCGCGCTCAGCGCCGACCGGCGGGCGCGGCTGGTGGCCTTCATCGAGGCGGCGGACGGCATGCCCGAGGCGGCCAAGGAGCGCGTGCTGGCGCAGCTGTCGCAGGACCGGGTGCCCGCCGAGATGGTGGCGCGGCTCGAGGCGCGGATGGGGGGCTGATCCATGCAGCGCGTCCCCGGCCAGGCAAGTGGCATCCTGAGCTATTTCACCCGTCACCCCACGGTGGCCAACCTGCTGCTGGTCATGCTGCTGGCGGCGGGCCTGCTGGCGGCGCCCAACATGCGGGCGCAGTTCTTCCCGGACATCGTCGACGATGACGTGACCGTCAACGTGACCTGGGAGGGCGCCGGCGCCGAGGACATCGATTCCGGCATCGTGCAGGTGATGGAGCCGACGCTGCTGGGCGTCGAGGGCGTGGTCAACGCCGAGAGCCGCTCGCGCGAGGGCTCGGCCAGCATCGAGCTCGAGTTCGAGCCGGGCTACGACATGATGAAGGCCGTCGACGATGTCGAGACGGCGGTGGATTCGATCTCGAACCTGCCGGAGGACGCCGAGGACCCGAACATCCGCTCGGGCGGCTGGTGGGACCGGGTGACCGACGTGGTCATCACCGGCCCGGTCGGGCCCGACCAGCTGGGCCGCTTCGCCGACGAGTTCGTCGTGCGGCTCTTTGCCGAGGGCGTGACGCGGACGACGATCCGCGGCCTCGCGGCGCCGCAGACCATCGTGGAAGTGCCCTCGCAGAACCTGATCGCCTACGACGTCACCATGCGCGAGATCTCGCAGGCCATCGCCGCCGAGGTCGACACCAGCCCCGCCGGCGACGTGAGCGGCGCCAACGCGCGGGTGCGCACCGGGGTCGAGAAACGCACCGCCGACGATATCGAGGCCATCGTCCTGCGGTCCGAGCGGGACGGCACCAACCTGACCGTGGGCGACGTGGCGCGGCTGCGGGTCGAGGGGATCGACCGCGAACGCAGCTATTTCGTGGGCGAGAACCCGGCGATCTCGGTCCGGGTCGACCGCTCGGCCGAGGGCGACGCCATCGAGATCCAGCGCCAGGTCGAGGAGGTCGCGCGCGAGTTCGAGGCTTCGCTGCCCGCGGGATCGTCCATCGACCTGATCCGCACGCGGGCCGAGGCGATCTCGGGGCGGCTCAACATCCTGATCGACAACGGGCTGACGGGCCTCGTGCTGGTCGTGGTGCTGCTGTTCCTCTTCCTGAACGCGCGGACGGCCTTCTGGGTGGCCATGGGCATCCCGACGGCGATGCTGGCGACGCTGGCCCTGATGTACGTGAGCGGCCTCACGCTGAACATGATCTCGCTTTTCGCGCTCATCATCACGCTGGGCATCGTGGTCGACGACGCCATCGTCGTGGGCGAGCACGCCGACCACCTCGCGCGCGACGGGCTGCCGCCGGTCGAGGCGGCCGAAACCGCGGCCCAGCGCATGGCGCTGCCGGTCTTCTCGGCCACGCTGACCACGGTGATCGCCTTCTTCGGGCTGACCGCCATCGGCGGGCGCTTCGGCGACATGATCCAGGACATTCCCTTCACCGTGATCGTGGTGCTTCTGGCAAGCCTCGTCGAATGCTTCCTGATCCTGCCCAACCACATGGCCCATGCCATCGGCGCCTCGCGCAAGGAACATTGGTACGACCTGCCGTCGCGGCTGGTGAACCGGGGCTTCCGCTGGGTGCGCGCGCAGCTGTTCCGCCCGCTGATGGCGGGTGTCATCACCGGGCGCTACGTCGTGCTTGCGGTGGCCGTCGTTGCGCTGGCGAGCCAGGCGGCGCTGCTGATCCGGGGCGACGTGCAGTGGCGGTTCTTCAACGCGCCCGAGCGGTCCTCGGTCAGCGGCAATTTCGCCATGGCGCCGAGCGCCACACGCGCCGACACGCTGGCGCAGATGCGCCTGCTGCAGCAGTCCACCGAGGCGCTGGGCGCGGAATACGAAGAGCGCTACGGCCGCAATCCGCTGAACTACGTCATCACCGAGATCGGCGGCAACTCGGGCCGGGGGCTCGCCGGGGCCGACACCAAGGACGCCGACCAGCTGGGCGCGATCTCGATCGAGCTGATCGATTCCGACCTGCGGCCCTATTCCAGTTTCGAGTTCGTGGGCGAGTTGCAGGAGCGCGCCGAGCGCCACCCGCTGGCCGAGACGATCAGCTTCCGCGGCTGGCGTTCGGGGCCCGGGGGCGATGCGCTGGACGTGCAGTTCTACGGCGCCGATGCGCCGACGCTCAAGGCGGCTTCGGAGGACCTCAAGTCCGAGATGCTGCGCTACCCCGAGGTCTCGGCGGTCGAGGACAACCTTTCCTACGACAAGGAGGAGCTGATCCTCGAGCTGACGGCACAGGGGGACGCGCTTGGCTTCACCATCGACGAGCTGGGCAGCGTGCTGCGCAACCGGCTGGGCGGGATCGAGGCGGCGACCTATCCGGACGGGCCGCGCAGCGCGGAGATCCGGGTCGAGCTGCCGGAGAGCGAGCTGACGGCGGATTTCCTCGAACGCACGCAGATGCGCACGCCCGACGGGGCCTACGTGCCGCTGGCGGACATCGTCAGCGTCGACCGCCGCACCGGCTTTTCGACCGTGCGGCGCGAGAACGGCCTGCGGGTGATCTCGGTCACCGGAGACATCTCCGAGGACAACGCCGAGCGCGCGACCGAGATCCAGCAGGCCCTGGAGGAGGAGATCCTGCCAACGATCGCCGCCGAGCGGCAGGTCGAATGGCGCCTCTCGGGCCTGTCGGAGCAGGAGGACGAGTTCCTCAGCGACGCGCGCACGGGGCTGATCCTCGTGCTGCTGGGGATCTACCTCGTGCTGGCCTGGGTCTTTGCGAGCTGGACGCGGCCGCTGGTTGTGATGTCGATCATTCCCTTCGGCCTCGTGGGCACGATCTACGGCCATGCGCTCTGGGACGTGCCGCTGTCGATGTTCACGGTCGTGGGCCTGCTGGGGATGACGGGGATCATCATCAACGACTCCATCGTGCTGGTGACGCAGATCGACGAATACGCCGAGGATCGCGGCATCATGCAGGCCATCGTGGACGGCGCGGCCGACAGGTTGCGGCCGGTCTTCCTGACCACCGCCACGACGGTGCTGGGCCTCGCGCCGCTGCTTTACGAGGGCTCGTCGCAGGCCGAGTTCCTGAAGCCCACGGTCATCACGCTGGTCTACGGGCTGGGCTTCGGCATGGTGCTGGTGCTGCTCGTGGTGCCGGCGCTGGTGGCGGCGCAGCACGACATCGGGCGGCGCGTGCGGGCCTTCCGTCGCGGGCTGGGCTTCCGCGTGAGCGGCGTGCGCGCGGCGCTGGGCGGCGCGCTGGCGCTGGTGCTGGGCTGGCTGGCGGTGACGATGGGCTGGGTCGCGGTGACCGGCGCGCTGCCGGCGGCGCTGTCGCTGCCGGCGCTCGCGGCGGTCTCGCCGCTGATGGCGGGCTTCGCGCTCTTCATCGCGGGGGTCGCGGCGCTGGTGTTGCTGCTTTGGCTGGCCACGGTGGTGTTTGGGCGCGGCGCCCCGCGCCGCGCCTGAGAAGGTCAGGGGTCGCAGCCGCGGATATCGACCGCGTGATCCTTGCCGATCACCGTGAAGCGCAGCCGCGACCGGTCGAGCGCAAAGGCGCCGCCCTCGACGTGCATCAGCTTCGTCTCGGTCACGAGCGTGCCGTTCTTGCGCGCGCTGCGCGGCTCGCTGGCCCAGAGCATCGGCTGGCCGCTTTCGACCACGGCCTCCTCCTGGCCACCCGCGGTGGGCATGTCGATCTCGGCGTGAAGGGCGATGCCGCCCTTCACCGGGCGGATGCTGCAGCGCACGCCCCGCACCCCGGCCTCGGAGGCCGAGAAGGGGGACGAGGCCAGCGCGGCGGCGATTGCCGGGTCCGGCTGGGTGACATCCGCCGGCAGCCGTCCCGTGAGGCTCAGGCTGTGCGGCAGGCAGACATCGCTGCAGATGCCGAGGTCCATCTCGATGGAGAGCTTGGCGTCGCCGCTGCCGCGTGTCTCGATCCGCAGCGGCAGCACCAGTTCCTGCTTGTAGCCGATCGAGCGCATGCCCGACTGCCGAAAGACATGCGGCGTCGGCCACAGGGCTGTGATCCGGCCGGTGTTGCGCGAGCCGCTCCAGTCGAACTCGGGCGGGATGCCCGCCGCGCCCGGGGCGCGCCAGTAGGTCTTCCACCCGGGGGCAAGCCGCAGGTGCAGCGCCGCCACGTGGTCGCCGTCGGGCAGGCGCCAGCCGGGGCGCAACTCGGCGGTCACGGGCTCCTGTGCGGCGGCGGGCAGGGCCAGCGCGGCGGCGCAGGCCATGGAGGCAAGCAGACGACGTATCATGTCTTTTGAATGGCGCGGCTGCGTCGAAATGCCAAGTCACATTCCGGCGAAGCGCCGCGAGGCGTTGCCGGCAGGCCCCTTGCACCCCCTCGCGGCCACGGTCATGTTGAGACGATCACACAAGACAAGGACGTCTCGCGCATCATGACCACCCCTTCCGGCGCATCCGATCTGACGGGCCGCATGCTCATTGCCATGCCGGGCATGGGCGACGAACGATTCGAGCAGGCGCTGGTTTTTGTCTGCGCGCACTCCGACGAGGGCGCGATGGGGCTGATCGTCAACAAGCCCTCCTCCGAGGTGACCATGACGGCGCTGCTCGAACAGCTCTCGATCGAGCCCGAGGCCGAGATGGGCGACCGCCACGTGCATTTCGGCGGCCCGGTCGAGATGGGGCGCGGGTTCGTGCTGCATTCGGCCGACTACAGTTCCGAGCTGACGACGCTGCAGGTCGACGGGACATTTCACATGACCGGCACGCTCGACGTGCTCGAACACATCGCCCGCGGCGACGGTCCGGCGGACTGGATGGCGATGCTGGGCTATGCCGGTTGGGGGCCGGGGCAGCTGGAAGCCGAGCTGACGCAGAACGGCTGGCTGGTCTGCGACGCGGCGCCCGAGCTGGTGTTCCGCACGCCGGACCCGGAGAAATGGGGCGCCGCACTGAAGTCGCTCGGCGTCTCGGCGCACCTGCTGTCGGCCGAGGGCGGC
The DNA here is from genome assembly GCF_000442255.1 of Salipiger mucosus DSM 16094. Lineage (GTDB taxonomy): Bacteria > Pseudomonadota > Alphaproteobacteria > Rhodobacterales > Rhodobacteraceae > Salipiger > Salipiger mucosus. Next base: position 49,956 of record NZ_KE557282.1, read on the forward strand.
AGCGCCTGAGCTAGGGCGTCTCGCGCGGCGCGGCCGCGCGGCTGAGCCGGTCGTTGATCGCAACGCCCAGGCCCACGTGCGGGATCGGGGCCACGGCGATGACCTCGGCGTTCGAGGCATCCAGCCGGTGCAGGTACTCGAAGAGGTTGGCCGCGGCCTCGACCAGGTCGCCGGAGCGCGAGAGGTTCAGGTCGCAGGGTTCGTCGCCGAAGCCCAGCCGCGCCTCGCCCTCGCGCCATTCGGCGGCGTTGAGCCGGACCCGCGCGCGGGGCGCGTAGTGCGAGGCCAGCTGCCCGGGCGCCGAGATCTTGTCGCGGTCCTTGCGTTCGAGCACCGGGCGGCCCAGCACGCGGCCCAGGTCCTCGGAGGTGACGCGGCCGGGACGCAGGATCGTGGGCTTGCCCGTCAGCCCCAGGATCGTGGATTCCAGCCCAACGCCGCAGCGGCCGCCGTCGAGCACCGCCTCGATCTTGCCGTCCAGCCCCTCGAGCACATGCGCGGCCCGCGTCGGGCTGATCCGGCCCGAGGGGTTGGCCGAGGGTGCCGCCACGGGGCCGTCGAAGGCGTTCAGCAGGGCGCGGGCGGTGGGATTGGCCGGCAGCCGCACCGCCAGCGTGTCGAGCCCGGCGGTCACCAGCCGCGAAACGCGGGCGTCCTCGCGCAGCGGCAGCACCATGGTCAACGGCCCGGGCCAGAAGGCCTGCGCGACGCGCTCGGCCGGCTCGGACCAGACCACGAGGCGCTGCACCGCCTCGATGTCCGACAGGTGCACGATCAGCGGGTTGAAGCTGGGCCGGCCCTTGGCCTCGTAAATGCGCGCGACGGCGCGGTCGTTGGCGGCATCGGCGCCCAGCCCGTAGACGGTTTCGGTGGGAAAGGCGACCAGCCCGCCCTCGGCGAGGATCTCGGCGGCGCGTGCGACCCCTGGCGCGTCGGCGTCGAGGCGGAGGGTGACGAGGTCGCTCATGGCTGGTCCGTGACGCGGCGTTTCTGTTGGTCGGTGGGCCGGGGGCCATTACGGTCCCGAGGATTGTTGCCCTCAGTATCCGAGGCGCCTTTCATTGCCAACCGTGATCGGACTTTGACCATGCCCTACCGTTCGCCCGTTTCGGAATTCCGTTTTCTGCTGGACAAGGTGGTCGGCTTTCCGGCCGTGCAGGAGACAGACCGCTACGCCGAGGCCACAGACGAGATCGTCAGCGCCGTGCTGAGCGAGGCGAGCCGCATGTGCGACGAGAAGCTGTCGCCGCTTCAGCGCGAGGGTGACCTGCACCCGGCGGTGCTCGAGAACGGGCGGATGCGCACCTCGCCCGGCTTCGCCGAGGGCTACCGCGCCGTGGCCGAGGGCGGCTGGGTCGCCATCGCGGCGGACCCCGAGCAGGGCGGCATGGGCCTGCCGATGGCAGTGACGACGGCCGTGAACGAGATGATGGCCGGCGCCTGCCTGTCGCTGCAGCTCAATCCGCTGATGACGCAGGGCCAGATCGACGCGCTGGAAAACCACGCCTCCGAGGAACTGCGCGCGCTCTACCTGCCCAAGCTGATCTCGGGCGAGTGGTCGGGCACCATGAACCTGACCGAGCCGCAGGCGGGCTCGGACGTGGGCGCGCTGACCACGAAGGCCGAGCCCAACGGCGACGGCAGCTACGCGATCACCGGGCAGAAGATCTACATCTCCTGGGGCGACAACGACTTCACCGAGAACGTGTGCCACCTGGTGCTGGCGCGCCTGCCCGACGCGGTGCCGGGGACCAAGGGCATCAGCCTCTTCATCGTGCCCAAGCTCATTCCCGACGAGAACGGCACGCCCGGCGTTGCCAACAGCCTCAAGGTCGTGGGGGTCGAGCACAAGATGGGCCTGCACGGCAGCCCGACCTGCGTGATGTCCTACGAGGGGGCGACCGGCTGGCTCGTGGGCGAGCCCAACGACGGCATGCGCGCCATGTTCACGATGATGAACAACGCGCGCCTCGGCGTGGGCGGGCAGGGCATCGGCGCGGCCGAGGGCGCCTACCAGCACGCGCTGGCCTACGCGATGGAGCGCAAGCAGGGCAAGTCGCCCGAGGGCACCATCGTCGGCCATGCCGACGTGCGCCGGATGCTCGCCACCATGAAGGCCGAGATTCTCGCGGCGCGGTCCATCGCGCTGTCCTGCGGCGTGGCGATCGACATGGGCCGCGCCACCGGCGAGGCCGAATGGACCGCCCGCGCGGCCTTCCTGACGCCCATCGCCAAGGCCTTCGGCACAGACACCGGCTGCGCGGTCTCGGACCTTGGCGTGCAGGTGCATGGCGGCATGGGTTACATCGAGGAGACGGGCGCGGCGCAGTTCTTCCGCGACGTGCGGGTGACCGCGATCTACGAGGGCACCAACGGCATCCAGGCGATGGACATGGTCGGCCGCAAGCTGGCCGACGGGGGCGAGGCCGCCTGCCGTCTGCTGGACGAGATCGAGGCCAGCGCCGAGGCCGCCCGCGGCGCGCTGCCCGACCTCGCCTCGGCGGTCTGGGAAGCGGCCGAGAGCCTGCGCGAGACGACCGAGTGGCTGGCCGAACAGCCCGCGCCGGCGCGCTTCGGCGGTGCCGTGGCCTACCTGCGCGCCTTTGCCCGCGTGCTGGGCGGCCATTTCCACCTGCGCGCGGCCCTGGCCGAGCCCGAGGGCGCGCATGCGCGGCTGGGCCGGTTCTACATCGAATCGCTGCTGCCCGAGCATTCCGGCCTGCTGGCGCAGGTCCGCGCGGGCAGCGATCCCCTCATGGCGATTTCCCCCGACGACCTCGCGGCCTGATGACCTCGGGGCTGCACTACCCCTGGCCGGAGCCTCCGGCCGAGGGCACGGCGACCGAGGTGGCCGAGGGCGTGCTCTGGATGCGCCTGCCGCTGCCGATGAAGCTGGATCACGTCAACGTCTACGCGCTGGACGACGGCGACGGCTGGACGCTGGTGGACACCGGCTTTTCCAGCAACCGCTCCCGCGCGGTCTGGGAGCGGCTGCTGGCCGGTCCGCTGGCGGGGCGGCCGGTGCAAAGGGTGCTGGTCACGCATCACCACCCCGATCACGTGGGCCTCGCCGGCTGGTTCCAGGAGGCGGGCGCCGAGCTTGTCACCACGCGCACGGCATGGCTCTACGCGCGGATGCTGCAGCTCGATGCGCAGGATCGCCCGGGGGACGATCAGCTCGACTACTGGCGCCGCTGCGGCATGGCGCCCGAGATCTTCGACAAGCGCGCGTCGGAGCGGCCGTTCAATTTCGCCGACTGCGTCTGGCCGATGCCGCTGGGTTTCACGCGCATCCGGCAGGGCGACACCCTGCGCATCGGCGGGCGCACCTGGGACGTGCACATCGGCAACGGCCACGCGCCCGAGCACGCGACGCTCTGGTCGCGCGACGACCGGCTGGTGCTGGCGGGCGACCAGGTGCTCTCGACGATCAGCTCGAACCTCGGCGTCTTCGCCAGCGAGCCCGAGGCCGACCCGGTGGGCGACTGGCTGGAGTCCTGCGAGCGCCTGTCGGACCTGGCGCGGCCGGATCACCTGGTGCTCGGCGGGCACAAGCTGCCCTTCACCGGGCTGCCCTTCCGCATGGCGCAGCTCATCGACAACCACCACGGCGCGCTGACGCGGCTGCACGCGCACCTCACCGAGCCCAAGGCCGCCGGAGAGTGCTTTGCGCCGCTCTTCAAGCGCACCATCGGCGAGGCGGAATACGGCCTCGCGCTGGTCGAGGCGATGGCCCATTGCCTGCATCTGTGGCACGAGGGCCGCGCCACGCGGAGCCTGCGCGCGGATGGCGCCTGGCTCTGGCAGGCGGCCTGACGCCGGCCCGCGCCGCGGCGCGGAGAATTGCCGCGACCTGCGGCTTTTGCGCAGGTGACAGGTGCCGGAAAATGGGCTAGTCAGGCACCCGATCTGACGCGGATACACGGACGGAAACAGGCACATGGCAGACTACAAGCACGGCAGCATGGACATCACCGAGCAGGAAAAGACCTTCAATAGCTTCATCACCTTCACCATCCGCACGGTGGTGACCATCATCGTCCTCCTCCTGCTTCTGGCGATGTGGAACGCCTGATCTCACGCGGCAAGGGTGACAGAGTGACGATGCGTTTTCGGTCCGCGGTCCTCTGCGCCGCGATGGTCGCGCTTGCGGGCTGCGCCGTGCCCGGCGCCAATCGCCCGGACGCCAGCCCGGAAGAGGTCGCCGCCGCGCGCTACCGGCACGACGGTCCGCCGGCGATCACGCTCTACACGATGGTCAACAACCGCTCGGACGCCGGTGCGCATTCGAGCCTGATGATCAACGCGCCCTCGCAGCGGGTGGTCTTCGACCCCGCCGGCTCGGTGCGCGCCAAGAACGTGCCCGAAGTGGGGGACGTGCTCTACGGCATCACCCCGGACGTGGCGGAATTCTACGGCCGCGCCCACGCGCGCGAGACCTACCGCGTGCGCATCCAGCGTATCGAGGTGCCCGCCGAGGTGGCCGAACGCGCGCTGCAGCTGGCGCAGGCTTCCGGTCCCGTGGCGGAGGCGCAGTGCACCGTGGCGACCTCTGGGCTGCTGAAGCAGCTTCCGGGCTTCGAGGGCATCAGCAGCACGTGGTTCCCCGTGCGGCTGGCCGATCAGCTTGCGAAATATCCCGGCGTGACCGAGCAGGTGCTGCGCGAGAACGACGCCGACGACAAGCAGATCGCCATCGCCGAGTACGAGGCGCGCATCACCGCGGCCGGCCCGGGCGGGCGCAACCGGTCCGGCGATCAGGACAGCCAGTAACCCAGGCCAACGAGCACGACGGCGCCCGCGAGCATGGCGGCGATCACGTTCTTGAGCCACCAGCCCGCGGCGAATGCCGCGGCCGCTGCCGCGAGCCGCACGGGGTCGGTCTCGCCCCCGGTCGCCGGGGGCCAGATCACCAGCGGCGCCACCAGCGCGGGCAGGACCGCGACGGCCGTGTAGCGCAGGTGGCGCAGCAGCCACGCGGGCAGCGGGCGGTCGCCCACCAGCCCCAGGAAGACGAAGCGCAGCGCGAAGCTGCCCAGCCCCAGCGCGATGATGACGATCCAGAGTTCCGTGCGGTCGATCATGCCTGCGTCCTCCGCTCGACCTCGGCGCCGGCCATCATGCCCAGCAGCGCGGCGACCAGCATGCCGAGGTTGTAGGGCACGACCGACAGGAGCAGCGCCGCGGTGACCGCGACCAGCGCCGCCGCGACATGCGCGCCGGTCCGCAGCGCCGGGCCGATCATCGCCAGAAAAGCGATGGGCAGCGCGAAATCCAGCCCGTATTCCGGCGGCACGGCGGCGCCCATCATCACGCCGACCAGCGTGAAGCCGTACCAGCCGGGGCAGATGATCGAGGCCACGCCGAGGAAATAGGCGAAGCGCTCGGACAGGGTCATGTCCGGCTCGCGCTCGTACTGGATGGCCGAGCTGGCGTAGGTCTGGTCGAGCAGAAGATAGGCGGCAACGGCGCGCTTCCAGACCGGCAGTTCGCCCAGGTGCGGCGTCATCGCGGCCGAATACATCGCCATGCGAAGGTTCACCGCCAGCGCCGAGATGATCACGATCACCGTGGGCGCGTTGTCCTGCATCAGCTGCATGGCGGTGAACTGCGCGGCCCCTGCGACCACGACGACGGAAAAGGCCAGGGTGTCGAACATCGGCAGCCCGGCCTCGGTCGCTAGCACCCCGAAGAGCATCCCGAAGGGCAGCACCACCAGCAGAAACGGGGCGCCGTCGCGCACGCCTTTCCAGTAACTCGACTTGACGCCGCGCACGGCCATTGCTGATCTCCCGGGATTGGATGCCGCAGGCGTAGCCGGGCCGCAGGGGAGATGCAATTGCACGGAGAGACGGTTGGCGTGATCCTTGCCGGCGGGCTGGCACGGCGCATGGGCGGCGGCGACAAGGCGCTGCTTGCGCTGCATGGCCGGCCGCTGCTGTCCCATGCCATCGCGCGGCTCGGCCCGCAGGTGGCGGCGTTGGCGCTCAGCGCCAACGCCGGGGCGGCGCGCTTCGCGGAGTTCGGTCTGCCGGTGCTGCCCGATCCGCTGCCCGATCACCCCGGCCCGCTGGCCGGCCTTCTGGCGGGGCTCGACTGGGCGGCGGGGCAGGGGGCCCGGACCGTGGTGAGCCTGCCGGTCGACACGCCCTTCGCGCCAGCCGACCTCGTGGCGCGACTTACGCAGGCCGCGCGGGACATGGAGGCGCCGCTGGCCATTGCTGCCGGGCGCGAGGCGTGTGGCGCGCTGCGGCGGCATCCGGCGGTGGGGCTCTGGCCCGTGGCGCTGCGCGGCGAACTGCGTGCGGCGCTCGAGCGGGGCGAACGGCGCGTGGGCGGCTTCGCCGAGGCGCATGGCGCCCGGCTGGCGGTCTGGGACGTCGGGGCGCGCGATCCCTTCGCCAATATCAACACGCCGGACGACCTCGCCGCGGCGGAGGAGCGGTTGCCATGAGTGATTTCGACGGCATCGTCATGGTCGACTGGTCCGGCGGCAACGACACCGGACCGCGCCCGCGCAAGGATGCCATCTGGATCGGCGAGAGCGGCCCCGCGGGCGACGCGCCGCCGCTCTACGCCCGCAACCGGGTGCTTGCCGAGGAGATGCTCGTCGCGCGCATCGAGGCGGCGCTTGAGCTGGGCGAGCGGCTCATGATCGGCTTCGACTTCCCCTTCGGCTACCCGCGCGGCTTCGCCCGGGCGCTGACCGGCACCGCCGATCCCTTCGCGGTCTGGCGCTGGATCGCGGAACGGCTCGAGGATTCGCCCCGGCGCAACACCCGCTTTCACCTTGGCGCGGCGATCAACCGGCGCTTTCCCGGCATCGGGCCCTTCTGGTTCAACGGCCTGCAGGAGGACATCCCCGACCTGCCGCGCCGCGACATCCGCGAAGGCCACGGCATGTCCGAGCGGCGCGCCTGCGAGGATCGGGCGCGCGGGTCGTTTTCCTGCTGGCAGCTGGGCGGCGCGGGCGCCGTGGGCGGGCAGGTGCTGACCGGTCTGCCGGTGCTCGACCGGCTGCGCTCGCGCTTTCCGGGCCGCGTGGCCGCCTGGCCCTTCGAGCCGCTGGAGGCGCCCGTTGCGCTGGTCGAGATCTGGCCCTCGCTGCTCAAGGCCCCCGTTGCGCAAGCCGCTGCCCGGGGCGGCATCAAGGACGCGCACCAGGTGCGGCTGACCGCGCGGGCGCTTGCGCGGCTGACGCCCGAACGCCGGGCGGCGATGCTGGCGGTCGAGGCGCCGGAAGAGGGCTGGATCCTCGGGCTCGGCCACGAGCCCGAGCTTTGCGCCGCGCTGGACTAGTCGAAGGTGCCTGCGACGCGGCCCAGCAGCATGAAGGCGCGCGACGAGCGGGTGTCGGCCAGGTGCTGGATCTCGGCATCGCTGGCCTCGGGGGCGAAGCGGGCGACGCCCTTGTCGAAGAGCCGCAGGAAATGGTGCGCCGCGTCGCGGAAGATCGGGTCCTGCTTCATCCGCCCCGCGGCCAGCGCCAGCGACGAGCGGTCGCGCACCCCGCCAAGCGCCGCGATGGCACGGCCCCGCGCGCCCTCGGCGAAGGCGCGCCAGATCTCCGGGCGGGCCATGTCCGGGCGCAGGTCGTCCATGTAGATGCCGTCCTGGCTGAGCAGGGTCAGCACGTCCTGCGCGGCCTGGATCAGCTGGGCGGCCTGCCGGTCCTTGAGCGCGCGGCGCAGGGCCGCGAACCCCTCGCGGTCGTCGGCCGTCTCGGGGAAGTTCAGCGCGCGGATGAAATCCTCGTGCGCCAGCGGCGGGCTCAGCGCCTCGGCCGGCGTGCCGAGCGACAGCGTCGGCTGATCGTCGGAGCCCTCGGCCGCGCTGCCGGTCGCCGCGGCGACGGGCGTCTGCGCGGCGGCCTGCGCCGCCACCGCCTGCGTCGAGGAGACCATCGCCAGCGCCGATTCGGTCTTGCGCTGGGCGGCGGCGATCTCGTCGAGCTTCTTGGTGATGGCGCTCGAGCTGTCCTTGCTGCCCGACTGGGCCTGCGTGATGTAGGCGTGGCGGATGGCGTCGATGGCCGACTGCAGCCGCGCGCTTTCCTCGCGCATGACGCGGCTCGCCCGCGCGGCCGTCGCTGCCACCCAGACCAGCGCCACCGGCAGCACGATCACCATGATCGTCAGCACGAAACGCAGCCCGTCGGCCCCTTCGCCGCCGAAGCTGAGAAAGTAGCCGCCCGAGAGCACCAGCCAGAGCAGGCTGAAGCCGGTGGCGGCGATCTCGATTCCGGTCACGCCGCCGCTGTCCGAACGCGGAATGCCCGGCGGCGCGTTGCGGCTGTCCCTGTTGTCGGCCATGCGGCGCGGGCCCTACTTGTAGTCGATGCTCAGGATCTCGTAGCTCTTGTCGCCGCCCGGCGTGCGGACCTCGACGCTGTCACCCTCGTCCTTGCCGATGAGGGCACGGGCGATCGGCGACTTGATGTTGAGCAGGCCCTTCTCGATGTTGGCCTCGTGCTCGCCCACGATCTGCCAGGTCTTCTCGGCGTCGGTGTCCTCGTCCACGACGGTGACCGTCGCGCCGAACTTGACCGAGCCCGAGAGCTTGGCGGGGTCGATCACCTCCGAGAGACCCAGGATCCCCTCGATCTCCTTGATGCGGCCCTCGATGAAGCTCTGCTTCTCGCGCGCGGAGTGGTATTCGGCGTTTTCCGACAGGTCGCCATGCTCGCGCGCCTCGGCGATTGCGCGGATGATGGCCGGACGCTCCTCGGACTTGAGCGTCTTCAATTCGGTCTCGAGCGCGGTAAAGCCCGCGCGGGTCATCGGTATCTTTTCCATGGGTCTTCCCGGAACTGATGCGGGGCCTTCTCCTCGGGCCCCGTATTGGGTTTTCGCCTCAAAGCATGTGTCGGGTCGTCACGCAAGAGTGGGCATTGCGCCGGGCTTTGGCAAGGGCGGAGCGCCGCCTGTAGACGCGCCGCGCCGCCGTGCCCGGAGCGGTGGCATCGCCATAGCCGAGAGGGGCCAACGGGTCCGGCAGGGCCTGTCGAGATTGACCTCGGCATTGCCCCCGCGCTACCCAGAACGGCAAGATTATTTCTCAATGCCAGCAGAGGGGTCGGCATGGCCGAAATCGAACGCGAGTCGATGGAATACGATGTGGTGATCGTGGGAGCGGGCCCGGCGGGCCTCTCCGCAGCGATCCGCCTGAAGCAACTCGACGCGGACCTGGACGTGGTCCTCCTCGAGAAGGGCTCGGAGGTGGGCGCGCACATCCTGTCGGGCGCGGTTCTGGACCCCTGCGGCCTGGACGCGCTGATGCCCGACTGGAAGGAAAAGGGCGCCCCGATCACCGTTCCCGTGCGCGAGGACAAGTTCTACCTCCTGGGCGAGGGCGGCAAGGTCAGCATCCCGCACTGGCCGATGCCCGGCCTGATGTCGAACGAGGGCAACTACATCGTCTCGATGGGCAACGTCTGCCGCTGGATGGCCGAACAGGCCGAGGCGCTGGGGGTCGAGATCTTCCCCGGGATGGCCTGCTCCGAGCTGGTCTACGGCGAGAACGGCGAGGTCAAGGGCGTGGTCGCCGGCGAGTTCGGCAAGAACCCCGACGGCACCCCCGGCCCGGGCTACGAGCCGGGCATGGAGCTGCACGGCAAGTACGTCTTCCTCTCCGAGGGCGTGCGCGGCTCGCTCGCCAAGGAGGTCATGGCGAAATACGACCTCTCCAAGGACCACTGCCCGCAGAAGTTCGGCCTGGGCATGAAGGAAATCTGGGAGATCGACCCCGAGAAGCATCGCGAGGGCCGGGTCGAGCACACCATGGGCTGGCCGCTGGGCAAGAACGCCGGCGGCGGCGCCTTCATCTACCACCTGGACAACAACCAGGTCTACGTCGGCTTCGTGGTGCACCTGAACTACAAGAACCCGCACCTCTTCCCCTACATGGAATTCCAGCGCTTCAAGCATCACCCGCACGTGGCCGAGCTGCTCGAGGGCGGCAAGCGCGTGGCCTACGGGGCGCGGGCGATCTCGGAGGGCGGCTACCAGTCGATGCCGAAGATGGTCGCGCCGGGCGTGGCGCTGCTGGGCTGCTCGGTCGGCATGGTCAACGTGCCGCGCATCAAGGGCAACCACAACGCCATGCTCTCGGGCAAGGCGGCGGCCGAGGCGGCCGTCGCGGCGCTGAAGGAAGGCCGCGCCTCGGACGAGCTGGCCGACTACGAAACCGAGGTGCGCGAAGGCGCCATCGGCAAGGACCTCTGGAAGGTGCGCAACGTCAAGCCGCTGTGGTCGAAGTACGGGCTGGGCGGCTCGCTGGGTCTTGGCGGTCTCGACATGTGGACCAACACCCTCGGCTTCTCGCTCTTCGGCACGATCAAGCACGGCAAGTCCGACGCCGAGATCACCGAGCCCGCCGCGAAGCACAAGCCGATCGGCTACCCGCGTCCCGACGGCAAGCTGAGCTTCGACCGCCTGACGAACGTCAGCTACTCCTTCACGAACCACGAGGAGAGCCAGCCGGCGCACCTGAAGCTCAAGGACGAATCCGTGCCGGTCTCGGTCAACCTTGCGACCTACGCGGGCCCCTCGGCGCGCTACTGCCCTGCGGGCGTCTACGAGTTCGTCGAGGAAGAGGGCAAGGAGCCGCGCTTCGTGATCAACTTCCAGAACTGCGTGCACTGCAAGACCTGCGACATCAAGGATCCGGCCCAGAACATCAACTGGACGGTCCCGCAGGGGGGCGACGGCCCGAACTACCCCAACATGTGACGCCGCTGCGGGCGTCTCGCTGGGTCGAGATAATCGCTTGAACCTCTCCGTCGGTTTCGGCTAGACGGGTCGGCGGAGAGGTGGCCGAGTGGTCGAAGGCGCACGCCTGGAAAGTGTGTAGGCGGGAAACCGTCTCGAGGGTTCGAATCCCTTCCTCTCCGCCACTTGCCCTCGCGAAAGCGTTCTCTCCATCCGGCTGCGGCCGGATTTTCTCGTTGTATTCGGGGGTTATGCGGGAGGGGCTGAGCACCGGCAGAGGCGCCGGGTGGCCCGGAAGCGGTCTCTCAGGGCCTATATTCTCCGGACCTCATGACTGCGCGGATTTAGTGAATAGGTTACAAGCATCTGAAATGGCGAAGATTTTCGTAAGCGTTGGCTGCGCCCCACGCGCGTTCAGCTTGACGGCGGGAAGTTCCACGGCAGGAGATCGTCGATCCGACCTTGCGGATAGCCAGCGGCGATGGCCTCAAGGGTGGCCTTGAGATAGGCGAATGGTTCGACGCCGTTGATCTTTGCGGTTTCGATCAGTGACGCGATGCGGCCCCAGGCCCTGCCGCCCTCGTCGTGACCGGCGAACAACGCATTTTTTCTGTTCAGAGCGATAGGGCGGATCAGGTTTTCGACGCCGTTGATCTTTGCGGTTTCGATCAGTGACGCGATGCGGCCCCAGGCCCTGCCGCCCTCGTCGTGACCGGCGAACAACGCATTTTTTCTGTTCAGAGCGATAGGGCGGATCAGGTTTTCGACGCCGTTGATCTTTGCGGTTTCGATCAGTGACGCGATGCGGCCCCAGGCCCTGCCGCCCTCGTCGTGACCGGCGAACAACGCATTTTTTCTGTTCAGAGCGATAGGGCGGATCAGGTTTTCGACGCCGTTGGAGTCGATCTCGACGCGGCCGTCGTAGAGGAAGGTCTGCAGGCCATCCCAGTGGCGATGGATATAGGCCAGCTTCTCACCGAGCCGGGATTTCGCCGACACCCGCAATCGCTGTTCTTGCAGCCACTCTCCGAACGCCGCGACCAGGGGTGCCGTTCGCGTTTGCCGGGCCGAGAAGCGCTGGCCGGGCTCGATGCCGCGGATGTCGTCCTCGACCTTGTAGATCTCAGCGATACGGCGCAGGCCCTCGGCGGCGATCNGACAGCGAGCCGGATATCGCGCCCCACGGCGCTGCTCTCCGCCTCTGGCGCAGGAGACCCCGCGTCACACACCACGAGAGGCGCGAACACCGCCTCATCTCCGGCGCCCTCATCGGCCGGCAGGACAAGCTTGCCGTCCTTCGCCATGCGCCGCCACGCCGACAGCTGGTTCGGCTGGATACCGAACCGCGTTGCAACATCGTTCACCGTCATTCCCGGCTGGAGCGTCTCGGCGACTGCCTGCGCCTTCGCCTCATCCGGCCAGCGCCGGTGTCCGGACGCGTAGATCTCCACACCGAGCGATCTGAGAAACGCATTTGTAGCGCACATTGCGAACCGCACTCCCTAACTCACGATAAGGATGCTCTCGCATTCGCCGAAACATCGCGGAAGGTGACCGCGGGACAGCGCTTACACCGAGTCGGAATTTCTCCTGTTTTCAAAGGGGTTTGCCACCTGGGGGCGAACCGCCGAGACTCCGCGGCGCGGCGATTTCCGTCTCTGAATGGCCTCTCGTCTCTGGTCGGGCGAACCGCGCCGATTTCGGTTCGGTCGAAAATTCTCTCGCTTTTACAATGGCATGAATCGCAGCACCGCCAAAACTGCGCGCCCTATATCCATCGCTATCGAGCGCAACAGAGACCGAACATGCAGGAGGCGTAGCCGATGGGTGCGCTGGCAGAACGGCGCATAGCGGTGGCGGATCAATCGGCATCGAGTTTGGCGAAGCCATTGATGACAAACGCACATCGCGCCTCTAGCCTGGCGGCATGGCGAGTGGCCTCTGGACCGATGAAGAAAACGACCTGATCGTCGCGGACTATTTCGCGATGCTGGCCGACGACATCGCCGGGCGCCGCTACAGCAAGGCTGAGCATCGCCGGGCCCTACTGCCGCTGCTGAATGATCGGTCGGAGGGATCGGTCGAGTTCAAGCACCAGAACATCAGCGCGGTGCTGAAGGGGCTCGGCGAGGACTGGATCCCCGGCTACAAGCCCGCCTTCAATTTCCAGGTAACGTTGGTCGACGCGGTGGCGCGGTGGCTGGATATGTATCCGGATTGGCTGGGCCGTTTGCCCGGAACGCGCCCTGCGACCGACATGCGCGCGCCTGCGCAGATCTGGATCGGTCCTCCGCCCACGCTCTCCAACCAGCCTCCACCGCAGGAGCTGGACCAGATGCTGCACATCGCCCGCAAGTTCGACGTGGCGGGCCGGGACGAGCGCAATCGCGCCCTCGGCCGCGCGGGCGAGGAGCGCGTCCTGGCGCACGAGCATGCTACTCTGAAGGACGCGGGGCGCGATGATCTCGCGCGAAAGGTCCGCTGGGTCTCCGAAGAAGACGGCGATGGTGCGGGCTATGACATCGCCAGCTATGCGCCGGACGGCCGCCCACGGCTGATCGAGGTGAAGACCACGAACGGCTGGGAACGCACGCCTTTCCACATAACGCGCAACGAGCTGGCCGTTGCCGACGAACGGCGCGCGGAGTGGTGCCTGTTCCGGATGTGGAATTTCTCGCGCGAGCCGCGGGCGTTCGAGCTGTACCCGCCGCTCGATGCGCATGTCTCGCTGACGCCGACGTCGTTTCAGGCCAGCTTTCACTGAGATCCGGCGGACCCGGCGTGCCAAGATTGCACGATTCACTTACGTCCGAAGTACTCGTCTTCGGAAAGCCCAATTATTTGATTCTGTCGCGACAGCGCCTCGCGCCAACCAAAGCGAAGTTTCTCGATCAGCGCGGAAAGCCTGCCCACCGGTGCGGATCGGCGGCGCGACATTTCCGGCCCATGGCCCTCGTCAGCCGGCACCGTGGCTGCCGGGCGCCTTGAAGTCCCCCTTGTCGGGACGCGCCGGACGGCGATCACGGCTTGCGATCCCGACAAGATAGTTCGCAGAAAACTTGACCGGAATGTGAAACCGCCAAATACTGACCCCATTGAAGACAGTCATCACATCTCAAGCCGCTTTCACGCTTGTCTTTCGGGGGAAACAATTTCATGACCGTGCAGATTTTTACCGCTACCAGTGAAGCCAACGGGACCGAGGTCTGGGTGACCAACGGGACGCCCGGCGACACGTTCCTTCTCAGCGACATCGTGTCCGGCGCGGGCGGATCGAATCCCGACGACCTGACCCTCGTCAACGGTGTGGTCTTCTTCTCCGTCTACAATTCGGACGCGGGCGAGTACCAGTTCTGGACCACCGACGGCACGACCGACGGCACGCAGCTTCTTGCCAGCTCCGGGGCGGCAATCTACCAAGAGCCCTTCGTGGTGGGCTCCCAGCTCTTCTTCCGCACCTACGACGCGCTCTACGGCTATCAGCTCGTGGTCACCGACGGCACCCCGGCGGGCACGTCGCTGCTGGGCAACACAGGCAACTTCCTTAATCCGGTCGAATTCGACGGGCGGGTCTTCTTCGAGGGCTACAACTCGGCCAACGGCACGGAACTCTGGGCCAGCGACGGCACCGTCGCGGGCACCGGACTTGTCGCCGACGTGCGGCCGGGCGGCACCAGCAGCTCGATCGACGACTTCTTCGTCTCGGGCAGCAACCTGTTCTTCACCGCCAATGACGGAACAAACGGTGAAGAACTCTGGGTGAGCGACGGCACCACCGCCGGCACGCAGATGCTGGCGAACATCAACAGCACCGGCAGCTCGACGCCGCGGGACTTCACGGCGCTCAACGGCGGGCTTCTGTTCACGGCCTACGACCCGACCAACGGGCGCGAGCTGTGGTTCAGCGACGGCACGCCCGCGGGCACCCTGCTGCTGGATGACATCCGTCCGGGCTCGAGCAGCGGCTTGGTCGACGACATCACCGTGATCGGCTCGGAGGCCTTCTTCACCGCCTACAACGGCAGCAACTACGTGCTCTTCTCGACCGACGGCACCGCCAGCGGGACCGGCGAGGTCATCCCGGCATCCACGGCCTACAACCCGCGGGACCTCTTCAACCTCGACGGGACGCTGATCTTCGAGGCCTACGATCCGGTCAGCGGCTACCGGCTCTGGAAGACGGACGGCTCCGCCGCGGGAACGAGCGCCTTCGCGGACGTCACCGTGTATACGACGGGCTCCCAGTACCAGCTTGGCTCCTCGATGATCTTCCAGGGCAACAGCAGTGCCAATGGGGTGGGGCTCTATATCACCGATGGCACCACCGCCGGGACGAGTTTCCTCGCCCCCGTCTCGAATTTCCAGACCGCCAACGCCGTTGTCTCGGGCGACTATCTCTTCTTCGAGGCCTACGACAGCACGAACGGCTACGAGCTCTGGGCCTCGGACGGCACCGCGGCGGGCACCCAGCTGCTGGGTGATCTCTCGCCTGGCACCGACTCCTCGAACCCGAACACCCTGATCCCCTACGCGGGTGGCGTGCTCTTCCGGGCGACGGACCCTGTCACCGGCGAAGAGCTGTATTTCTCGGACGGCACGCCCGGCGGGACGATCCTCGTCGACGACATCAACGAAGGCGTCAACACCAACACCAGCGGCAATCCGCGGGACATGATGGAGGCGGCCGGCACGACCTTCTTCACGCTGGACACCCCCCAGACCGGGCGCGAGCTCTGGGTCTCGGACGGCACCGTCGCCGGCACGATGGAGCTCAAGGACATCAACCCCGGCTCGGCAAACGGCTTCATAAACGACATGATCGCGGCAGGGAGCAACCTGTTCTTCACCGCCTATGACGGCTCGGGGTACTCGCTCTTCACCTCGGACGGGACCTCGTCCGGCACGGTGCAGCTGACCACCACCCTGAACGTGAACTACTTCAACTATTTCACCAGCTACATGGGGCAGCTCTACTTCGAGGCCTACGACAGCACCAACGGCTACCAGATCTGGACCTCGGACGGCACCGCGGCGGGCACCGAGATCGCCGTGGACATGAACGTGAACAACCAGATCGGCGTGATCGGCGGCATGATGGTGTTCACCGGCAGCAACGGGACGGCCGGGTTCTACGCCTCCGACGGCACGAACGCGGGCACCAGCCAGATCGGCAGCGCCACCAACATGAGCGGCGACTTCGTCGAATCCGGCGGCATGCTCTTCTTCTCGGGGTACAACTCGACCTCGGGCTACGAGCTCTGGGCGACCGACGGCACCGCCGCGGGCACCGGGCTCGTCAGCGACGTCTACTTCGGCTCGAACAGCTCCAGTCCGACGGACATCACGCCCTTCGCGGGCGGGGTCCTCTTCTCGGCCTACGACCCGGTCAACGGGCGCGAGGTCTGGTTCTCGGACGGCACCGGCGCCGGCACCGTGCTGCTCGGCGACAACAACCCGGGCACGGCCAACGGGACCATGAATGTCGAGGGCACCACGGCGACCGCCGGCTTCTTCAGCTTCTACAACAACACCACGACGCAGTACGAGATCTACGGCACCGATGGCACCGCCGCCGGCACCGAGGACATCACCGGCACCGCCGACCAGTACTTCAGCGCCTTCGGCGGCACGTCCGGCGGGATGGCCTTCTACTCGGTCTACGACACGAGCATTTCCCGCTACCGTATCCTGGCCTCGGACGGCACGTCCGCCGGCACCATCGACCTCACCATCGGGACGGACAGCAGGTTCGACGACTTCATCGGGGCGGTCAACGGGGTCTTCGTCTACACGGTGTACGACTACACGACCAACCAGTACCGGGCCTACGCCTCGGACGGCACCGTGGCCGGTACCGTCCAGATCGGCAACTACTCGAGCGTGTCGAACCCGGTGCTCTACGACGGCGAGCTTTACGCCCGCGTCTACGACTACGGCACCAGCAGCTACGCGATCATCAAGACGGACGGCACCGTGGCCGGCACCTCGGTGGTCGATGCGGGCACGAGCATCTTCCGCTATACGGGGGTCTCGGACGGGCTTCTGTTCTTCGAGGGCAACGAGAGTGGCAGCGGCTACGAGCTTTGGGTGAACAACGGGACCGGCGCCAGCACCCAGGTTACCGAGACCTTCACGGCCCAGGGCAGCAATATCGGCGATATGGTCGCGCTGCCCAATGTCCCGCCCGAGATCGACGGCGCGGGCAGTTCCGACTCGATCACCGACAAGCAGACGACACAGCCCTTCGCGGCGACCACGATCACCGACATCGACCGGCCCGACCAGACTCTGGCCGTCACGGTGACGCTGGACGATTCCGCCAAGGGTGTCTTCACCGCCGCTT
Organism: Salipiger mucosus DSM 16094; assembly: GCF_000442255.1. Taxonomy (GTDB): domain Bacteria; phylum Pseudomonadota; class Alphaproteobacteria; order Rhodobacterales; family Rhodobacteraceae; genus Salipiger; species Salipiger mucosus. The sequence continues at coordinate 67,008 of NZ_KE557282.1, forward strand.
CTCTCGCGGCCACAGGCTTCACCTACTCCGGCGCGGGGGTCTACAGCTTCGCCGGCACCGCGGCCGCCGCCACGGCGGCGCTGCAGGGGCTGGTGTTCGATCCGACCGAGAACGCGGTCGTTCCGGGCGACACGCAGACCACGACCTTCACCCTCGCGGTCGATGACGGGGCCGGCGGAACCGACAGCGATGCCACGACCACCGTCACCGCGACCTCGGTCAACGATGCGCCGACCGACATCGCGATCAGCGGCGGCGGCAGCCTCGGCCTGCCCGAGAACAGCGCCAACGGCACGGTGGTGGGCACGATGCTCGCCACCGATCCCGACGTCGGCCAGTCGCTGACCTTCTCGCTGACCGACGATGCGGGCGGGCGCTTCGCGATCGACGGCGTCACCGGCGAGATCACCGTCGCGGACAGCCTCGGGCTCGACTACGAGCAGGCCACCAGTCATGTCATCACGGTCCAGGTCAGCGACGGCAGCCTGACCCGGAGCGAGAACTTCACCATCGACATCGGCAACGTGAACCCCGAAACGGTCACCGGCGACACCAGGGGCAACGTCATTCTCTCCGATGGCGGAGACGACCTGCTGAACGGGGCCAGCGGCGCCGACCTGCTCGAGGCCGACGGCGGCGAGGATACGCTCATCGGCGGAACCGGGAACGACACCCTGCGCGGGCAGGGCGGGCACGACACGCTTGTTGGCGGCACGGGAGCGGACGTGCTCGACGGCGGCATCGGCTTCGACACGGCCGACTTCTCGGGTGCGGCGGGTCCGGTGACGGTGGACCTCGTGGCGGGCACGGCCACGGGCGAGGGCAGCGACACGCTGATCGACATCGAGGATGTCGTCGGCTCGGACTTCGGCGACACGATCTCGGGCGACGACCTGACCGGCGGGAACCTGCTGTCGGGCGGCGGCGGCGACGACCTGCTGTCGGGCCTCGGCGACAGCGACACGCTCCTCGGCGGCTCCGGCAGCGACACGCTGCTCGGGGGCGCGGGCATGGACGCGCTCGACGGCGGCTCGGGGCGGGACACGCTCTCGGGCGGCGCGGGCGACGACACCATCGACGGCGGGTCGAACTACGACACGGTGGACTACTCCGCCGCTGCGGGCCCGGTCGGGGTGGACCTCGAGGGCGGCACGGCCACGGGCGAGGGCAGCGACACGCTGCTCAACCTCGAGCACGCGATCGGCTCGTCGGGCGACGACACGCTGATCGGGACCATGGTGCACGGCAACCTGCTGCAGGGCGGCGCGGGCAACGACCGGCTCTTCGGTCTGGCGGGCGACGACACGCTCGACGGCGGGGCGGGCAGCATCGACACCGCGCGCTTCACCATGGCCACGGCCGGGGTGACGGTGGATCTCGGGGCGGGCACCGCCACGGGCGAGGGCAACGACACGCTGATCGACATCGAGGGCGTTGTGGGCAGCGCCTTCGGCGACGTGCTGACCGGGGCCGGCGGGGCCGACGACCTGCTCGTGGGCGAGGACGGCGACGACACGCTGGCGGGCCGTGGCGGCGACGACACGCTCTCGGGCGGGGCCGGCGACGACCTGCTGCGCGGCGACTCGGGCGACGACCTGATGGCGGGCGGGGCGGACACCGACACGGCGTCCTTCATCTACGCGCCCTCGAACATGTACGTGAACCTCGAGAACGGCTCGGCCTCGAGCGCGCTGACCGGGTCGGACACGCTGTCCTCGATCGAGAACGCCGAGACCGGCAGCGGCGCGGACACGATCTACGGCAGCCACGCGGCGGGCAACCTGCTGGAGGGCGGCGGCGGCGGCGACGCGCTCTACGGGCTCGACGGCGACGACACGCTGCTGGGCGGGACCGGGGCCGACGCGCTCTACGGCGGCGGCGACGCGGACGTGCTGCGCGGCGGCACCGGGTCCGACACGCTCCGCGGCAACGCCGGCAGCGACACGCTGAACGGCGAGGACGGCGCCGACAGCCTCTACGGCGGCGAGGGCATCGACACGCTGCTGGGCGGCGCGGGCTCCGACCGGCTCGAGGGCGGCGACGGCGACGACCTGCTGCTGGGCGGCTCCAACAGCGACACGCTCAAGGGCGACGCGGGCGATGACACGCTGAACGGGGAGGGCGGCTACGACACGGTGCTCTACGCCGGGATCTACGCGCCGGTCTACGTCAACCTCGAGTCCGGCACCGCCACGGGCGGGGCGGGCACCGACGTGCTGCTGAACATCGAGCACGTCTTCGGCGGCGCCTCGAACGACGTCATCTACGGCACCAACGCCCACGGCAACCGGCTGGAGGGCTCGAACGGCAACGACACGATCTACGGCCTCGACGGGCGCGACACGATCCTGGGCGGCAACAGCGACGACCGGCTCTACGGCGGCGACGACGTGGACCGTCTCTACGGCGGGGCGCAGGACGACTTCCTCGACGGCGGCGGCGCGACCGACTTCCTCGAGGGGGGCGCGGGGGCGGACACCTTCGTGCTGCGCTCGATCGACGACACCGGGGTGGGCCGCTACAACCGCGACGAGATCCGCGACTTCGACGCCGCCGAGGGCGACGAGATCAACGTCTACCTGGTGGATGCGGATGCGACGACGGCGGGCAACCAGGCCTTCACCTACGCCGGCACCTCGTTCACCGGCACGGCGGGCGAGCTGATCCTCAACGACTACGTGCTCTCGGGGGTCGATGTGACCATCGCCTCGATGGACGTGGACGGCGACGCGGTGATCGACGGCCAGCTCTACATCGTCGGCGGCGCGGTGATCGGCGACTTCGTGCTCTGACGCCGGGACCACTTGGCAGGACAGCAGAACCGGCCCCCCCGAGGGGCCGGTTTCTTCATGCGGGTGCCGGTGGAGGGCCCTTCAGCCGGTCTCCACGGGCTGTCCCGCGGAGGAGGCCGGGAGCGCCGCGGGGCGGTCGATCACCTCGTCCACGACGAAGACCGGCCGGGCCTTCACCTCGTGTGTCATGCGGCCGAGGTACTCGCCGATCATCCCCAGCGCGATCAGGTTGGAGGCCCCGAGCACGAGGACGATCACCATCAGCGAGGCATAGCCCGGAACGTCGACGCCGTAGATCGTCGTGCGGACCAGGATGAAGACCGCGTATGCCAGCGCCAGCACGGCGATGGCACTCCCGAGGTATGTCCAGATCCGCAGCGGCAGCGTGGTCGATCCGGTCAGCCCGTCGAGCGCGAAGTTCCAGAGCGTCCAGTAGTCCCATTTCGTCTGCCCGGCAGAGCGATGCGGGCGGTCGTATTCCACGGTCTCCGCCTCGAAGCCGATCCAGGCGAAGAGTCCCTTCATGAAGCGCACCCGCTCGGGCAAGGCGTTGATGACATCCACGGCCTGCCGGTCGAGCAGGCGGAAGTCGCCCACGTCGGGCTCGATACGGTGGTCGGAGAGCCGGTTGAACAGCCTGTAGAACCAGCTGCTGGTCGCGCGCTTGAGCCAGTTGTCGCTCTCGCGGCTGCGCCGGCGCGCGTTGACGACCTTGGCCCCGCGCAGCCAGGCCTCGACCATCGGAACGAAGAGCTCCGGCGGGTCCTGCAGGTCCACGTCCAGCGGGATCAGCGCGTCGCCGGTGGCATGGGCGAAGCCCGCCGCAAGGGCGTTGTCCTTGCGGAAGTTGCGCGACAGTTTGACGAGTTTCAGCTCGAAGGCCTCGGGCGCCATCGCCAGCACGGTCTCGACGCTGCGGTCGTGGCTGCCGTCATCGACCATGACCAGTTCGACGGTACTGCCCTCGCCGAGCAGCGCCAGCCACGGGCCCGAGCTGGGGCTTGATCGCCTCGAAGAAGTGCGGCAGCGCCTCCTGTTCGTTGAAGAAGGGCACGACCAGCGACAGGCGCGCGCCCGTCCGGTCTCGGTTGCGGCCGCCGCGCGGCTCCGGTGCGGTGCAATCAGTAGACATAGGCCCTGTTCAAGACGTAGCTGAGGACGGGGACGCTCATCGCAGCCAGCAGCAGCGCCGCGGCTTCGGCAAGGCCCGCGGCGACCGCCGCCCAGACGATCCCGACGCTCGCGAGGAACACCGCGAGCGAGACGACCATGAACTTGCGCAGTGCGACGGCATAGGCGCGGCGGCTCCGGAAGGTGACGTGGTAGTGCCCGAAGAACGACACCAGGAAAGCGCCCGCGTAGCCGCCCGCGTGGACCAGGGCGGGCGCCAGCGCGGTCCAGCCGGCGAGGAGCGCGACGATCGCGAGGTGCGTGGCCGTCGCCACGCCCCCCACCGCGCCGAAGCGCAGGATCTGCCCGGTCTCCCGTGCCCGCGTCACGCCGGCTTCCTCAGCACCGCGACCACCGAAAGGCCGCCGAGCCGGTTGAGCTTCATCACGGCGGTCTCGGCCCCGCAGATGCCCTTCAGCAGGCCGTTCGCCACCGGGCCGGCGGGCCGCATGTCGGAGGTCTCGGAGGTCCGGCCCCGTTTCAGCAGGCGCACGGCCGCTGCGAGCGGGAAGATCGCGCCGAAGTAGTAGTGCAGCCGCTCCGGCGTCGCGCCGGCCGCGCGGATCGTGCGCTCCAGCGAGCGCACGGTGTAGCGGCGGCGATGCTCGAGGTAGTCGTCGTGCGCGCTCCACAGGAACTCGAAGGCCGGCACGGTAATGATGAAGGTGGCGCCCGGCGGCGCGAGGTCCCAGTAGGTCGAGAGCAGCGCGACATCGTCGTCCACGTGCTCGAGCACGTCCATCAGCAGCACGAGGTCGGCGTCGCTCTCGCCCGTTTCGCGCACGTAGCGAACGGTCCGGCCGTTCGGCAGCTTCTCTTCGCTTTCCGTCTCGTAACCGGGGTCCACGCAGGTCGCGCCGTCGCCCCGGTCGTTCTCCAGCAGCCAGCGGCTGAACCAGCCCAGCCCCGCGCCGACGTCGAGGATCGAGGAGGGGCGCTGGTGGAAGTGATGCGTGATCATCCGGGCTTTCGACTGGTAATACCAGTGATCGTCCGCCCCCTCGCCGAGCATGTGCCTTTCCTTGAGATCCAACGCCAAGCTCCACTTGTGAGGCGAACCGCGTGTCGCCTATACCCCGACCCGGTATGGGGATAGCGGTTCTCACCACGGCGATCCAGTGTAATGGAGCCGGGGCCCGCCGCTTCCGCGCGGCTGTATTGGGAGCGTCACGCATGCGGGTTTTTTACTGGTGCAATCTCTTGTTGCTGCTCACCGCGCTGGTCTGCGCCGCCGCCGCCTTCACCGGGCTCGCGGCCAACGGCTTCTGGACCGACGAACTCTTCACCGCCTACTTCGCCGACCCGGACATGAGCTCCGCCGGAGAGGTTGTCACCCGCGGGGCGGAGGATGTGCACCCGCCGGGTTACTACCTGCTGGTCTGGCTGGCCGCGCGTGTCACGGAGGCGGACTTCGACCTCGTGGCGCGCGGGGTCTCGGCCGCGCTGGGCGTGCTGGCGCTCGTGGTGATCTACGTCGCGCCGGGCCGTGGCGTCGGGGTCACGGCGCGGCTTGTCGCGGTCGCCTTCGTCGCGACCTCGGCGATCTGGGCCGGCTACACGCACGAGGCGCGCTCCTACACGCTCGTGTTCGTGCTGGTCGGCGTCCTTGCGGGGCTGGCGCTGCGCGCGGACGAACGGTTGCGCGCCGGCGGGACGGCGACGGGCGCGCTGGTCGCCGTGGCGGCGGTCGCGATGCTTGCTGGTCTCGTGCACTACTACACGGTGCTCGTCTCGGGCGGCGTCTTCGCCATGCTCCTGCTCTCGGCGCGCAGCTGGCCGGCTCGCGCGCGCGTCGTCGTCGCAGGGCTCTCGGTGCTTGCCGTCGTCTGTGCCTTTCTCGCCTGGCACCTGCCGCGGATCGTTGCGGACGTCGATGACACGTGGTTCTCGGCGACCGCCGGTTTCATCCTGCAGATGACGCGTGCCGGGGTGGGCGAGCTGGTCGGAGACCGCCTCGACCGCGTGGCGCTGGGGGTCGTGCTGATCCTGATGCTCGTCGCGCGGATGGTCGCGCAGACGCGCTGGCCGGTGGACCGCGAGGCCGCGCTGCTGATCGGCGCGGGCGTGCTCGCGCCCGCCTTCGGGGTCGCGGTGACGGTTCTGGCGGTGCCCATGTACTCGAGCCGCATGTTCGCCGTGCTCGCGCCGCTGCTTTGGGTCGCGCTCGCCCATATCGTCCAGGGGATCTTCGCGCGTCTCGACCGGTCCGGCGCCGACGCCCGGCTTCGGGCGGGCGCGCCGCTGGCGATGACCGCGGCGCTCATGCTGTCGGCGAGCAGCGTCCTGGACCGCGGCCAGAACTCCAAGGAGCCATACCGCGAGTCCGCCCGGGCCGTGGCGTCGCGGGACGGCTGCCTCTCGGCGACGATTCCGGTCATCTGGTGGGAACAGCCCTACTTTTCCGAGGACGATCCGGAGCGCTTCCACGGGTTCTACCTTCCCGAACCCAACGAGACCGCTTGGTTGCCGCTTCCGCGCGACGCGCTGCAACAGGGGCTGGAAAGCGCGCCGATGCGGCGGCTCGTCCGCGACACCGAGAGCGGCGCGCGCGATTGCCCGGTGCTGCTTTGGGAGATCCACGCCTCGGGCGGTCTTGGCCCCCGGCAGAAGGTCGAGTTGCTCGAGCGGCACCTGCAGGACCCCGACCGCTCGGTCTCGATCAGCGAGGTCGCCTCCTCGCAGCATGCCGCGAGGCTCTATCTTCTCGAATGACGCGGTGGCCGAGCGTCACGCCGCTTGTTTGCGGAAAGCATGAAAATGCATATTTTTGCCCTTCGCGCGGGCTGGGGCAGCGGCAATACTCGGGCATGAGTTCGGTAAGCGTAAAGTGTCCCTGCCTCTTTCCCGGCCCGACGTGCGGATGCGCTCACCTGCCGCCGTCGGGGTCACGTCATCGAAAGGCTGCGGTACGGCGATCTCTGCGCCGTCCTGCACCGCCGGGATCGGGAACGGGCAGCGCGTGAATTCGGAAATCCAGGATCCATAGGGGGAGAGTGAAACCATGATCCAGCTGACAAGAGCCTTCGCCGGCTTCGCCGCGCTCGCGGCGCTGACGGCCTGCGTCGAGATGGAAGGCGGTGGCGGCACCACCACCGTCATGCCGCCCATGGCCGGCGGCCCGCCCTTCATCGAAGGCAGCTTCTCGGCCAGCGAGGCCGCCGTTAACGCCTGCCGCGATCTGCTCGCCTCCCGGACCTCCGGCGGCGTGACCGTGGTGGGCTCGGAATTCTCGCAGGCCAACAGCGCGGTCTACATGCGCGTCGGTGCCAACGGCGCGCCATGGCGCTGCATCGTCTCCGACGACGGAAGCAACCCGTCGATCATGTTCATGGGCGACGAAGGCGCGATGTGATCGCCGCGGCGCCGCGCGCGCCCGGGTGTCCGCTCAGCGGGCCTGTTCCAGCTCGCTGAGCGTGTCGCGCAGGGTCTCCACCTCGTTGAGGTGGTGCAGCGCGGCGTCGCCGAGCGCCTCCGCCGTGTCCGAGGCCAGCAGCCGCAGCACGGTCATCACGCCGACGTAGCTGTCGAGCGGCAGGTCGGTCTCGACCGCGCAGGTCAGCGTCCATGTGGCATAGGCCGGCGCCTCGCGCAGGCCCTTGTCCGCCACCAGCAGCAGCTTCGCGCCGCGCTCCGCCAGCAGGCGGACCAGCTGGCCGAAGCGGGCAGGGCGCCGCCGCAGCCCGATCAGCACCACCACGTCGCCTTGGCCGATCCCTGCGATGCCCTCGGCCAGAGTCTGCCCCTCCAGCGCCAGCGGCGCCACGTCGGCGCGCAGCTGCGCCAGCTGCGCCGTCAGGTAGTCGGCCAGGAACCGGCTGTTGCGAAAGCCCAGCAGGCGGACCTGCCGCGCCTCTGCCAGCGCGCGGGCAGCCTGCTGCATCACCTCCGCGTCGAGCTGCGCCAGCGTCGCCTCGATGATGCCCGCCTCGGCGCGCAGCACCTCGCCGTGCGAGGCCGCCATCGGCGCGCTGCCCTTCATGAAGAGCGGCGAGCCCGTCTCGCGCAGGCGCCGCGCGTCCTGCCGCGCGTCCTCGAAGCTGCGATAGCCCAGCCGCTGCACCAGCCGGCTCACGGTGGCGTTCGACGTGCCCGCCAGCCCCGCCAGTTCCGAGGCGCTCCAGACCGCCATCTCGGCCGGCGCGTTGAGGATCGTGTCCGCCACCAACCGCTCGCGGCCGGGCAGGATGGCATAGGCCTCGTGCAGGCGGCGCAGCAGCGAGACGGGGGCGTCGGTCCGGGGATCGGGGGGCATCGGCGATGTCATGGCGTCAGGATTTCCACATTTTCACCCCCGTGCAAAGCCGCTTTCACCGAGGCGCGGGTCCGGGCCGCCCCGGGCGCGATTCGCGGCCGGGAAGGGCGGTCAGCGATGGTTTTGCCAGCGCGGAGGCCATGAATCTGCCGCTTTCATGAGCAGGTCCTGCTTGCAATGCAATTTTCACCTGTTAACGCTTTATGAAAATCATTTTTCGCTCCACCTTGGCGGCATGGACCCAACGGCGCGCCGGACGGCGGGCCGGGCTCACCAGGAACGACCCCGCCGGCCGACACCACGCAGCGCCGGACAAGAACACGACAAGGACACAACAGAGAGAAACGCCATGAACCGCCGAATGCTTCTGCAGTCCGCCCTCGCGGGCACCGCGCTGGGGGCGCTGGCCCCCGCCACCCGCGCCCTTGCCGCCACCGACATCCTCTGGATGACCTGGGAGAACCTGGCCAAGGACGACTATCTCGCGCCCTTCCTCGACGCGCACGACGTCTCGCTCACCAAGACCTTCATCGGCACCGACGACGAGCAGTTCGCCAAGCTGCGCGCCGGGGGCGCCTCCTCGGTCGACCTGATCACGCCCGGCCTCGACAAGGTGGAATTCTACACCGCCTCGGACCTGCTGCAGCCGATCGACTTCGACAAGGTGCCCAACGCCAGCCTGCTCTACGACACCTTCAAGCAGACCCCGCTGGGCAAGGTCGACGGCGAGACCTACGGCATCCCCTTCTACTGGGGCATCAACCCCATCGTCTACCGCGCCGACCTCATGGACGAGGAACCCGACTGGTCGGTCTTCTTCGAGGGCGACAAGTACAACGGCAAGCTCGCCATGCGCGACTACGCGCTCGAGGGCATCATGATCGCCGCCATGTATCTCGGCATCCCCGAGTCCGAGATGTTCGACATGGACGACAAGCAGCTCGCCGAGGTCAAGCGCGTGCTGATGATCCAGAAGTCCAAGCTGCGCACCTACTGGAACTCGATCAGCGACCTGACCAACCTCTTCGCCACCGGCGAGGTGGTCTGCGCCTTCTCCTGGGTGCCGCCCTACTACGACCTGCGTGACAAGGGCATCGACATGGGCATGGCCAAGCCCGAGGCCGGCGTCATCGGCTGGTGCGACACCGTCGCCGTGCCCAAGGGCCTCGAGGGCGACCGGCTGGACGCCACGCTGGAGCTGGTCAACTACCTGCTCGGACCGGAATACGGCAAGATGCTCGCGGTGGGCGGCCCCTACGCGCAATCGACCTCGGCCGCGCGCGACATGCTCTCGCCCGAGGAGCAGTCGAAGATCTTCGTCGACGACCTCTCGGTCATGGACAGCTTCGTCTGGAAGAAGAACCCGCCGCGCTACAACGAGTGGGTCGCCCTCTGGAACGAGGTCAAGGCCAGCTGATGTTGCCTCTTCTCGAAGCTTCGGGACTGTCCAAGATCTACGACCGTGTCGAGGCCGTGGCCGGGGTGGATTTCACCCTGGCCGAAAACAGCTACGTCACGCTTCTCGGACCCTCGGGCTGCGGCAAGACCTCGATCCTGCGGATGATCGGCGGGTTCGAGGCCGTGACCTCGGGCGCGCTGCGGCTCGACGGCGACCGGCTCGACCCGGTGCCCGCCGCGCGCCGTCCGATCAACACCGTGTTCCAGAGCTACGCGCTCTTTCCCCACCTCACGGTGCTGGAAAACGTCTGCTTCGGCCTCGCCTACGGCGACACGCCCCGCGCCAAGGTCACGACCCGCGCCCACGACGTGCTGAAGACCGTGCAGATGCAGGACTTCGCCAACCGCCGCCCCGCTCAGCTCTCGGGCGGGCAGCAGCAGCGCGTCGCGCTGGCCCGCGCCATCGTCAACGAACCGCGCCTGCTGCTGCTGGACGAGCCGCTCTCGGCGCTCGACCGGCGGATGCGCAAGGACATGCAGATCGAGCTCAAGGACCTGCAACGCCGCCTCGGCATGGCCTTCCTGCACGTGACCCACGACCAGGAAGAGGCCTTTGCCCTCTCGGACCGCATCATCGTGATGCGCGACGGCCGGATCGAGCAGCAGGGCCGCCCCGAGGACATCTACGCCCATCCCCGCACCGCCTGGGTCGCCGACTTCATCGGCGGCGCCACCTGCGTGCCGGGCAAGATCCGCGGGCAGGAAAGGGACCGCGCGACGATCGGGACCGCCATCGGCGCATTCACCTGCCCCGCCGCGCCCGGCGCGCAGGGCGAGGCGGTGCTCTGCCTGCGCCCCGAGCAGGTGCACCTCGCCCCCGACGGGCATCCCCGCCACGGTCACGCACTGCGTCTTTCGCGGCTCGGACTGGCTGGTGGAATGTCGCGCCGGGGACCTGATCCTGCAGGCCACCCATGGCGGCGCGGGCGATCCGCCCCCGCCCGCGGGCGAGACCGTCGCGCTGCATTTCGACTCCGACCGCGCGTGGATCGCCGCATGAGACGCATCGGAACCCTGCTCGCAAGCCCGGTCGTGGCGGCGCTGCTGGCGCTCTGCATCGCGCCGCTGGCGATCCTCTTCGTCTACAGTTTCTTCCAGGTCGATTTCGTTGCCATCTCGCGCGATCCGACGCTGGCCAACTACGTCAAGATCGCCGGGTCCGAGACCTACCGCGGTCTCATCGCCCGCGCCTTCGGTTCGGCGCTGCTGGTGGTGGCGATCACCGCGGTCATCGCCTACCCGGTGGCCTGGTTCCTCGCCAAGCGCGTGGGGCCGGCGAAATCCACCCTGCTGACGCTGCTGCTGGTGCCGCTCTACTCGGGCGACCTCGTGCGCATCTTCGCATGGCGCGTGCTGCTGGGGGCCGAGGGGGTCATCAACAGCACGCTCATGTGGCTGAACGTCATCGACGCGCCGCTGCAGGGGCTGCTCTTCAGCCCGCTCGCGACCCATATCGCGCTGACCTACAACTACCTGCCCTTCATGGTGATCGGCCTCTGGCTCGCCTTCGAGGCGCTGGACGACGCCTGGCTCGAGGCTGCCGCCGACCTCGGCGCCCCCGGCTGGGAGCGCTTCCGCCGCGTGACGCTGCCGCTGACCTCGCCGGGGCTCATCGCGGGCGGGCTGATGGTCTTCCTCATGGTCGCGGGCGACTACCTGACGCCGCAGCTTCTGGGCGGCGCCTCGGGCATCACCATCATATCGGCGATCAACGACCTCTTCGGCACCGCCTTCGACTGGCCGCTCGGCTCGGCCATCGCCTGGACCATGCTGGCGATCCTCATGCTGGCCTTCGCCGCCGGCGCGCTGGCGATCCGCCGCTCCAGTCTCGTGGAGGGCCGGGCATGAGTGCTGTCGCCAAAAGCTGGGTCTGGCTGGTCTTCGGCTTCATGTACCTGCCGATCGCGATCATCCTGCTGTTCTCGCTCAACGCCTCCGACGTCATGGCCTTCCCGCTGCAGGGCTTCACGCTGGACTGGTATGCCGAGATCCTGCGCGACGGCCGCCTCGGCGGCGGCTTCCTGACCACGCTCAAGACCGCCTTTCCGGTCGCCATCCTCGCGACGCTCTTCGGCGCGCTGGCGGCGCTCTCGCTCACGGTCTACCCGATGCGCTTTCGCGGGGGCATGGTCGTGATCCTGCTGCTGCCCTTCCTCGTGCCCAAGCTGATCCTCGCGGTCAGCCAGCTCATCCTGCTCAAGGAGCTGGGGCTGGGGCGCGGCCTCTGGACCGTGATCCTCGCGCAGGCGGTGATCGTGCTGCCCTTTTGCACCATCATCATCGCATCGGTGCTGATCCGCATCGACCTGCGGCTCATCGAGGCCGCCGAGGATCTCGGCGCCTCGAGGTGGGAGTGCTTCCGCCGCGTGACCCTGCCGCTGATGCGCAACGGGCTCATGGCCTCCTGGGTGATCGCCTTCGTGCTCTCCTCGGCCGAATACGTCCTGACGGCCTTTCTCAGCGGGCGCGCGCAGCCGCTCTCGGTGCTCGTGGCCTCCGACTTCCGTTTCAACCTGTCTCCCGGCCTCAACGCGCTCGCCGTGCTGATCGTGCTGGGCAACATCGCGCTCGTGGTGCTGGCCGAGACCATCCGCCGCCGCTCCGGGCGCCCAAGATGAGGACCCTCATGCAATTCGACAGCCCGCTCGGCACAAGCGCCGAGCTGATCTCCAACCCCCACTTCGACCCCGCCGCGCCCTATGGCGAGGCGCAGCAGGCGGTGCTGAACGACGCGGCCTTCGACACGGCGAAGGCGACCATCTCGGCATGGCCGGGCTATGCGCCGACCCCGCTGCGCAGCCTGCCGGGACTGGCGGCAGAGGCCGGCGTCGCCGCGCTGCACTACAAGGACGAGGGCTCGCGCTTCGGCCTCGGCAGCTTCAAGGCGCTGGGCGGCGCCTATGCCGTGCTGCGCCTGCTGGTGCGCACCATCGAGGCGAAGAAGGGCGTCGCCGCCACCGTGGCCCAGATCCTCGCCGGGGATCACGACGACGTGGTGCGCGGCATCACCGTCTGCTGCGCGACCGACGGAAACCACGGGCGCTCGGTCGCATGGGGGGCGCGCACCTTCGGCTGCAACTGCGTGATCTTCATCCACGCCACCGTCTCCGAGAGCCGGAAAGAGGCCATCGAGGCCTACGGCGCCGAGGTCCGCCGCTGCGACGGCAACTACGACGACAGCGTGCGCGAGGCCGACCGCACCGCGCAGGCCGAGGGCTGGACCGTGGTCTCCGACACCTCCTATCCGGGCTACACCGAGATCCCCAAGGACGTGATGCAGGGCTACGAGCTCATGGCCGCCGAGGCCGCCGATGCCCTGCCGGAGCCGCCCACCCACGTCTTCGTGCAGACCGGCGTCGGCGGCATGGCGGCGGCGATCGCGGCCCAGATGCGCCGCCGCTACGGCGCCCGCGCACCCCGCGTGATCCTTGCCGACCCCGACCGCTCGGCCTGCTGGCTCGAGAGTTTCCGCAGCGGCGCGCCGACCCCGGTGCACGGCGATCTCGACACGCTCATGGCCGGGCTTGCCTGCGGCGAGGTCTCGCTGCTCGCCTGGGAGGTGCTCAAGCCGCTCGCCTGCGCCACCGTCTCGGTCCGCGACGACGAGGCCGTCGCGATGATGCGCCGGCTGGCCGATCCGCTGCCGGGCGATCCGGTGATCGTGGCGGGCGAAAGCGCCGTCGCGGGGCTCGCCGCGCTCCTTTCGGTCGCAGGCCACGCCCCCGCGCGCGAGGCGCTGGGGCTGGACGCGGATTCGCGGGTGCTGGTCTTCGGCTCCGAGGCCGACACCGACCCCGGCCTCTACGCCGAACTGGTCGGCCGCAGCGCGGACGAGGTGAGGGCAGGGGCATGATCGACGCCGATCGCCTCTCGTCCCGCATCGCCGAGCTTGGCCGCATCGGCGCGCTCCCGGGCGGCGGCTGCAAGCGCCTCGCCCTCACGCCCGAGGACGCCGAGGGCCGCGCGCTCGTCACCGGCTGGTTCCGCGAGCTGGGCCTCGAGATCGCCACCGACGTCATCGGCAACACCTGGGCCATCCGCCCCGGCAAGCGCGACCTGCCGCCCGTCGTCATGGGCTCGCACATCGACACCGTCGCGACCGGCGGCCTCTACGACGGCACGCTCGGCGTGCTGGCGGGCCTCGAGGTGATCGAAAGCGCGCTGGAGGCCGGGATCGAGACCGACCACCCCCTCTGCGTCGTCTTCTTCACCAACGAGGAGGGCGCGCGCTTCGCCCCCGACATGATGGGCTCGGGCGTCGCGCAGGGCGCGCTGGACCTCGAACAGATGCTCGCAAGCCCCGGCATCGACGGCACCACCGTGGGCGAGGCGCTGGACGGCATCGGCGCGCGCGGCCCGGCGCCTGCCGGCGCGCTGAAACCCGCCGCCTACCTCGAGCTGCACATCGAACAGGGCCCCGTGCTCGAGACCGAGGCGCTGCAGATCGGCGTGGTCACCGGCGTGCAGGGCATTTCCTGGACCGAGTTCACCGTCTCCGGCCGCTCGGCCCACGCGGGCACCACGCCCATGCCCCTGCGCCACGACGCCGGCCACGTCGCCGCCGGCATCGCGATGGAGGCCCGCGCCATCGCCCGCGATTTCGGCCCGCCGCAGGTCGCCACCGTGGGCCGGCTCTCCCTGTCCCCGGACCTCGTCAACGTGGTGCCCGAAAGCGCGACCTTCACCGTCGACCTGCGCCACTCCGACGAGGACCGCCTGCAACAGGCCGAGGCCCGCCTCTTCGCCTTCGCCGAGGAGGCCGCAAGGGCCGAGGGCTGCACCGTCACCCGCCGCAGCCTCGCCCGGTTCGAGCCGGTGGTCTTCGACGCGGGCCGTCGTGGCGCAGGTCGCGCAGGCCGCTGACCGGCTGGGCGTACAGCCACCGGCACATGCCGTCGGGCGCCGGGCACGACGCGCAGATGTTCGCGCCGCGCTGCCCCTCCGCCATGATCTTCGTGCCGTCGAAGGACGGCATCAGCCACAACATCCAGGAATACACCGCGCCCGAGGACCTCGTCCGGGGCGCGCGCCTGCTGGCCGAGGTCGCCCTCGACCGCGCGGGCGTCTCGAAAGGACCCAAGTCATGAGTCGCAGCATCGTCGTCGCAACCGCACAGCTTGGCCCCATCGCGCGGGATGAACCGCGCGCCTCCGCCGTCGCGCGCATGATCGCGCTCATGGAGACCGCCCATTCGCGCGGCGCGCGCCTGGTGGTCTTTCCCGAGCTGGCGCTGACCACCTTCTTCCCGCGCTGGCTGCTCGAAGGCGACGAGCTCGACGCCTTCTACGAGACCGAAATGCCCGGCCCCGACACCGCGCCCCTCTTCGAGGCGGCGAAACGGCTGGGCGTCGGCTTCTACCTCGGCTACGCGGAACTCCTGCACGAGGGCGGCACCACGCGGCGCTTCAACACCTCGATCTTCGTCACCCCCGAGGGCGAGATCGCGGGCAGGTATCGCAAGGTCCACCTGCCGGGGCACTACAACCACGAGGACTGGCGCCGCTTCCAGCACCTCGAGAAGCGCTATTTCGAGCATGGCGACCTCGGCTTCCCGGTCTTCGAGGCCATGGGCGGCACGCTGGGCATGTGCCTGTGCAACGACCGCCGCTGGCCGGAAACCTTCCGCGTGCTCGGACTGCGCGGCGCCGAGCTCATCATGCTCGGCTACAACACGCCGCAGCACTACCCGCAGGCGCCCGAGCACGATCACCTGCAGGACTTCCACAACCACCTCTCGATGCAGCACGGCGCCTATGCCAACGGTGCCTGGGTCATCGGCACAGCCAAGGCCGGCCGCGAGGAGGGCTGCGACCTGATCGCCGGCTCCTGCATCATCGCCCCCACGGGCGAGATCATCGCCCGCACGCAGGGCGTGGGCGACGAGGTGGCCGTGGCCGAGATCGACCTCGACCGCTGCCGCGAGCTGCGCGAGAACGTCTTCAACTTCGCGCTCCACCGCGAGCCGGGCGACTACGGCCCGATCTGCGAAGGCGCCGAGGCCCGCGCCGAGGAGCGCGCCGAGATCACCCGCAACAGCCGCTTCACCGCCAGCGCCGACTGAGGGCCGCGCGCCCCTGCCGGGCCGGGCGCGCTCCCGCAGCGCCCGGCGCGGCCCTTCGACGGAAGGATCAGTCGTCTTGCGCGCCCTGTCGTGCTATCGTCGCCGCGCAAGCTGGGGGAGGATGGTTTGCGCGATCTGGCTCACGTCAGGGAGATCGACAGCGCCTTGCGCGGTCAGCCGACCGCCGATCTGCGCGATGCGCTGGTCATCGACAGCTGGCGCCGCTGCGTCGAGACCTACGGCATGGACCCCGCCCGCGCGGAGGCGGCGCATATCGTCACCGAGGCCGAACTCAGGCGGCACCGCGAACAGTCCGAGCGCCTGATCGCCACGGCGCGCTCGGGCCTGCGGTCGCTCTTCCGGCAGGTGGCCGGGCAGAACTACGTCCTGCTGCTGGCCGATGCCGAGGGCGTCTGCGTCGATTTCTTCGGCGATCCCCGTTTCGAGGACGAACTGCGCGAGGCCGGGCTCTACCTCGGCTCCGACTGGTCCGAGGATCTCGCCGGGACCTGCGGCGTGGGCTCCTGCCTCGTGACCGGCGAGGCCGTCACGATCCACCAGAGCGATCACTTCGGGCTGGCCCACACGCCGCTCTCCTGCACCGCCGCGCCGATCTACGACACGCAGGGGCAGCTGACGGCGGTGCTCGACATCTCGCTGCTGCGCTCGCCCTCGCCGAAATCCAGCCAGAACCTCGCCATGAACCTCGTGCGGGCCTCGGCCCGGCGCGTCGAGATGGCGAACCTCATGGCCACCACCCGCCGCGACTGGGTGCTGCGGCTCTCCAGCTCGCCCGAGTTTCTCGAGGTCGACCCCGAGGCGGCGGTGGCGCTGGACGGCTCCGGCCGCATCGTCGGGCTCACCCACGCGGCACAGACGCTGCTCGCGCCCGAGGACGGCGGGCCGCTGATCGGCACCCCCGTCGGCCGCCACATCGACCTTTCGGTCGACGACCTGCCCGACCTCATGCGCGGCCGCCCGACCGAGGACCGGGTCATCCGCCTCAGGGACGGCCGGGGCCTCTTCGGCCATGCCATCGCGCCGCAGAAACCCCGCGTTCCCGGGCGCGGCGGCCCGGCGCAGCTGCCCGGCGGCCTCTCCAGCCTCTGCGGCGCCGAGCCGGTGCTCGAGCCGCTGCTGCACCGCGCCGCGCGGCTGGCCGCGACCCCCGTGCCCCTGCTGATCGAGGGCGAGACCGGCACCGGCAAGGAGACGCTCGCCCGCGCGATCCACGTCTGCGGCCCGCCCGAGCGGGCCTTCCACCGCCTGCACTGCGCCAGCGCCACGCCTGGCACCCTGCAGGCCTTCGCCGAGGCGCGCGCGGGCACACTCTTCCTCAAGGGGGTCGAGGATCTGGGCCCCGAGGCGCAGGGCGCATTGTTGGCCCTGCTGGAATCGCGTGCGGACCTGCGCCCCGTCGCCTCGGTCCGCACCGACCTCGCCCGCGCCGCGCAGGAGGGCACCTTCCGCCCCGAGCTCTTCTTCCGGCTGGCGGGCGACCGGCTGCGCCTGCCGCCCCTGCGCCTGCGCCACGATCTCGCCTGGCTCATCGACCGCGCCCTGCGCCGCAGCGGCGTCCCCGACATGGGCCTCTCGCCCGCCGCCCGCGCCGAGCTTCAGGGCCGCGAATGGCCCGGCAACATCCGCGAGCTGGAAAGCGTCCTCCGCGTCGCCGCCGCCGTGGCCGAGGGCCGGGTGATCGACCTGCCGGACCTGCCCGCCCCCTGCTTCGCCGCCCGGCGCGAAAGCGCCCCCGACGAGGGGCTCGAGGCGATCCTCGACGCCTGCGGCTGGAACATGGCGCAGGCCGCGCGGCGGCTGGGCGTCAACCGCTCGACGGTGATGCGCCGCGTGCGCAAGGCGGGGCTCACCCCGCCGCAGTAGGCGCAACAGCCCCCGTTGCGCGGTGTTGCGCGCGCAACGGCCCGGCCCGCGCAGGGCGGATTTTCCGGGTCCGGACGGCCGCGGCCGTGGCGCCGCCGCCCGCCCGCGTGTGACGATTTCCAAGGGAGAGAGACAGACCAAAAGGGAGGACGACATGCTCGATTCAACGGTTCTCGACCGCACCCAGGCGTTCCTGGACGACTTCGGAGGGGCGCTCGAACGCGGCGACATCGCCGCCGCGCGCGACATGTTCCTCGAGGACTGCTACTGGCGCGACCTCGTGGCATTCACCTGGAACCTCAAGACCGTGGAGGGCCGCGACCAGGTCGAGGACATGCTGAACCACCAGCTCGCCACGACCCGGCCCCGCAACTGGCAGGTCGCCGAGGGCGAGATGCCCGAGGAGGCCGACGGCGTCACCACCGCCTGGATCCAGTTCGAGACCGACGTCGCGCGCGGCTACGGGCTCCTGCGGCTGAAGGACGGCAGGATCTGGACCCTGCTCACCGCGATGGTCGAGCTCAAGGGCCACGAGGAGCCGCGCGGCTTCGACCGTCCGCTCGGCGCCCGCCACGGCGCGGACAAGAACCGCGCCACCTGGAAGGAGGCGCGCGAGCACGAGCTTGCGACGCTGGGCTACGAGGAACAGCCCTACACCGTCATCGTCGGCGGCGGGCAGGGCGGCATCGCGCTGGGCGCGCGGCTGCGGCAGCTCGGCGTGCCGACCATCATCCTCGAAAGCAACGATCGGCCCGGCGACAGCTGGCGCAAGCGCTACAAGTCGCTCTGCCTGCATGACCCGGTCTGGTACGACCACCTTCCCTACATCAAGTTCCCCGACAACTGGCCCGTCTTCGCGCCCAAGGACAAGATCGGCGACTGGCTCGAGATGTATACCAAGGTCATGGAGCTGAACTACTGGACGCGCAGCACGGCGAAATCCGCCAGCTACGACGCGGCCAAGGGCGAATGGACCGTGGTGGTCGACCGCGACGGAGAAGAGGTCGTGCTGAAGCCCAAGCAGCTGGTCATGGCGACCGGCATGTCCGGCAAGCCGCGCATGCCCGACTTCCCCGGCATGGACACCTTCAAGGGCGACCAGCACCATTCCAGCCAGCACCCGGGCCCCGATGCCTATGCCGGCAAGAAATGCGTGGTGATCGGCTCCAACAACTCGGCGCATGACATCTGCGCCGCGCTCTGGGAGCACGATGCCGACGTGACCATGGTGCAGCGCTCCTCGACCCATATCGTGCGCTCGGACACGCTCATGGATATCGGGCTCGGTGCGCTCTACTCGGAAGAGGCCGTGCAGAAGGGCATGACAACGGAAAAGGCCGACCTGATCTTCGCCTCGCTGCCCTACCGGATCATGCACGAGTTCCAGATCCCGCTCTACGAGCAGATGAAGGAGCGCGACAAGGACTTCTACGAGGGGCTCGAGAAGGCCGGGTTCAAGCTCGACTGGGGCGACGACGGTTCGGGCCTCTTCATGAAGTACCTGCGCCGCGGCTCGGGCTACTACATCGACGTGGGCGCCAGCCAGCTCATCATCGACGGCGAGGTCAAGCTGGCCGCCGGCCAGGTGGTCGAGGTGGTCGAGGACGGCGTCATGCTCGACACCGGCGAAAAGCTCGAGGCCGATCTCATCGTCTATGCCACCGGCTACAACTCGATGAACGGCTGGGTCGCCGACCTCATGGGGCAGGAGATGGCCGACAAGGTGGGCAAGGTCTGGGGCCTCGGCTCGGACACCACCAAGGACCCCGGCCCCTGGGAGGGTGAACAGCGCAACATGTGGAAGCCCACCCAGCAGGAGGCGCTGTGGTTCCACGGCGGCAACCTGCACCAGTCACGGCACTACTCGCAGTATCTGGCGTTGCAGCTCAAGGCGCGGATGGAGGGCATCGACACCCCCGTCTACGGCCTGCAGGAGGTGCACCACCTCTCGTGATCGCGTCCGCCCGCGGGCGCGGGCCGGGGCCTCCCTTGCGGCAGCCCCGGCCGATATCCGGAAATGCACAAAAAGATGCCTCATAGCGGCCGCATTCCACTGGTCTTCAGAACCCTGCGTTAACCTTAACGCACCGACGTTGAAGAGGTTTTCAGGGTAGGGGATCGGCAGAATGCGTCTTACGGATCATGGTCTCATGCCGCGTGCCTTCACGAGGGCCGCGATCACCGTGCTTGTCGCGGTCATCATCGCCGCGGTCTTCGTGGCGGTCACCGTGACACGGCATGCGAACGAGGCGCAGTCGCGCCTGCAGCAGGACGTGGTCATGCGCGGGGCGGACGCGATCTCGCTGGGCTTCAACACGGCGCTCAAGCGGGAATGGGACAGCCTTCACGCTGTCGCCCGGGCCATCGACGGCGCGACGCCGGCCGACATCAACGACTTCATGGACGCGGTGGTCGCGGCCGGCGGCCGGGTCGCCTGGGCCGGGGTCGCCGACCTGAACGGAACCATCATCTCGGGCTCGCACCGCCTGCGCGAAGGCCAGGACGTCAGCGAACGGCGCTGGTACCGCGAGGGGCTCCGCAGGCCCGCGGTGGGCAACGCCTTCGACAGCCGCTCGCTGGCGCGGGACGAGAACGACAAGCCCCAGTCCCTCCTGAACCTTTCCACGCCCATCCGCGATGCCAAGGGCGAGACGATCGGCGTGGCCGTCTACAGCCTGCGCATGGCCTGGGTCGCCTCCTACCTCGCGACCGCCAAGGAAGAACTGCGGATCGACGTGGTCGTGCAGGACCGCAGGGGCCGGACCCTTGTCGACACCCGCCCCGAGCCGGCCCCGCTGCCCGAGAATGCCGCCGCGGCCGCCAGTTTCGGAGCCGACGCCGCGGGCGCCTTCCGCCTGCTGCGCGACACCGAGGGGCTCTACGCCTTCACCCCCAGCTTCGTGGGCGAGTCGCTGCCCGACTTCGGCTGGCGCGTCTTCGCGGTGCTCGACCAGAGCAGCCACCTCGACCTGCTGCCCTCGCTGCTGCGCGACATCATCTTGGCGGTCGCCATCGCGGCCACCTTCGTGCTGGGCGCCACCATGATGGTCCTGCGCCTGCTGCTCCGCCCGCTCGAATGCCTGACGGACACCGCTGCCGACGTCGCCGCCGGAAGCCTCGTCTACCCGGTCGAAAGCCGCAGCTCGCGCGAGGCCTCGGACCTGTCGCGCGCACTGGCGCGGATCCAGGCGGAACTGGCCACGCTCAGGGCGCGGGAGTCGGCCCGAGACACCCGCTACCTCGGCGTCGCGGCGGGGCGACCGGACCCGGAAGGCACCGGCCGGGTCTACCGCGAGCGCCCCGAGGCGCCGGCGGCGGACTGGATGCCGCGCAAGCGGGCCTCCTGAGCCCGGACACAACGCCCGCCCCGGCCCGCCCCCGTGGCGGGCAACCGGCCACCAACACGCTAGATGCGCCAGGGACACGACCAGACACCATGATCAAGGCAAGGCTTTTCGCGATCCTCGGGCTCGCGCTCGGCGGGGCCACCACGGCGCAGGCCGACGGCACCTTCCTCCAGTTCGACCTCGCACCCGAGACGCAGGACGCGGTCTTCGCCGGCACGCGCGGCAAGGTCAGCTTCGGCGCCAACTACTCCGGCTACGATGGCGGATGGAGCAGCGGCGCCTTCGTCGCCCGCGACGTCGCCTTCGAGGGGATCGGCACGCTCAAGCTGGGCCCCAGCCTCGGCACCACCGACGAGGCCGACGACTGGTCCCTCGGCGCCAAGGTCGTGGCCGAGCGCTACCAGCCGACCTCCTTCGGCTTCATGTTCCTCGCGGCGCAGTTCAACACCATCGACAACGACTGGTTCGCGCTCGTGCAGGTCGGCGACGGCAAGGGGCTCTCGGTCGATTTCTCCGCCGGCGGAAGCGACACCTACGACGAGCGCACCATCGCGGTGAACAGCCGCATCGGCGACGGGCCGGTCAGCCTGCGCGCCGGCTACCGCTTTCTCGCCGAGACGGGCTTCATCGGGGTCTCGGTCAACACCTACTGACCCCGCGCCCCGCCGCGCGCTCAGTCCCGGCGGGGCGTGAATCGCTCGAAGAAGTCGCGGATCAGCGTGCCCGCCCGGACCCGGCTGACGCCCGGCTCGCCCCCCTCGGCGTAGAACTTCACGAAGAAGGCCTCGCGCTGGGCGTCGTCGGGCAGCAGCTGCAGGCGCGTCCCGTCCCGCAGCCGCGAGATCGCGTAGGCCTCGATCGGGCCGGGGATGCCCTCGATGCTCAGGGTGCCGCGCGTCTCCTCTTCCAGCGACAGCCCCCGGATGCGCACCGTGTCCATCGTCAGCGAGGTGATCCAAAGCCGGTGCTCGCGCCCTTCCATGCTGAAGGTCACGTGCTCGGGCCGGTCCGCGACATGCACCTCGCGGCGCGGCAGCTCGATGCAGGCGAGGCACGCGACCCCCAGCACCACGAGGTTGTAGAGCGTCCAGAACAGGATCACCCACTTGCCGTCGCCCGCGTCGTAATGCGCGAAGCCGTCGTGCAGGATGGCCAGCAACAGCCCCACCAGCGTCAGCACGAAGCCCGCGAGGAAGGGCATCATCATCCGCCACTGCACCACCACCTTCGACCGGTCGCCGCCCTTGGCCGTCACCGAGAAGGGGTGCCCGTGCGGCCGGAACAGCCCCGTGAAGGCCGCGCGGCTGATCGGAATGGCCCCGATCAGCTGGCTCACGTCGTTCAGGATCGGCACCACCATGCCCCGGCTCAGCAGGTTCAGCGTCATCAGGATCCAGATGTAGTAGGCCCCGAAGTAGCTGATCACGTCGGGCAGCGAGGCGTTCACCACCGTGATGTTGAAGAACCAGTAGAGCAGGGGAAAGACGATGGCCGCGATGCGGAAGGGAAAGGTTGTCGTCCAGTAGAGGATCGAATCCACCACGCTCCACCGGTCGCGCAGGCGCAGGTTGCTGCGCGCCAGCGGCCCCAGCGAGGACCGCGCGATCTGCATCAGCCCCAGGCACCAGCGCGCGCGCTGCGTGACGTATTCCTTCAGCCCCTCGGGCGCGAGCCCCTCGGTCAGCGGCTCGGCCAGGTAGACCGTGCGCCAGCCGCCGTCCTGCAGTGCCAGCGTCAGCATGAAGTCCTCGGTCACCGACTCGGTGTTGAACCCGCCGATGGCGCGCAGCGCCTCCCAGCGGCAGACCGACGAGGTGCCGCAGCAGAAGGCGATGCCCCAGCCGTCCCGCGAGGGCTGCATGTGGTCGAAGAAGAAGCGCTGCTCGTCGGGGTAGGAGGCGCCGAGGTTGAAGTTGTGCTGGATCGGGTCGGGGTTGAAGAAATGCTGCGGCGTCTGCACCAGCCCCACGTCCGGCGCGTGGAACAGCGCCAGCGTCCGCGACAGGAACCCCCGGTGCGGCACGAAATCGGCGTCCAGCACGGCGACGTAGTCCGGCACCACCGCGTCCTCGGCCAGCCGGTCCAGCGCGTGGTTGATGTTGCCCGCCTTCTGCCCCTCGTTCGTGGGCCGCCGCATGTAGCGCACGCCCGCCTCGGCGCAGTAGCCGCGCAGCCAGTCGCGCCGGTTGTCGTCGCAGACGATCACCTCCTTGTTCTCGTGGCGCAGGAACCTGGCGCCCACGATGGTCCGCTCCAGGACGTCCCTGTCCTCGTTGTAGGTGGCGATCAGGATGGCCACGCGCGGCTCGCGCGCGCCCCACCAGTCGCGGTTGGCGTCGGCCTCCTCGCTGCGCAGCCGCACCCGCGACATGATCAGGAAGGCGCTCAGGGAGCCCACCAGCGACAGCCCCTCCAGCGAGAAGAGCGCCCAGCTCGCCAGCGCGTCGAAGCTCGGACCGAACGGGGCGAGCGTCTCGGTCCCCCGCCACCAGGCGTAGCGCAGCGCCAGCACCGCGGCGATACCCAGCAGGACCGCGCGGTGGAGCGATCGCCGCGGGTCGATCACGCCCGGAAGCAGTCCCGCGATGCCGATCACCAGCAGCACGTGCACCGCCGAGGCGCCAAGCTCTGCAAGGTGAGGGAAGGGCAGCATCAGGGCAGCAGCCCCCGCAGCCAGTCGAGCGGGCGGGTGTCGAAGAAGGCGCGCCCGGTCTGGCCCACCGCGCAGCCGCGCGCGGGGTCCGAGGCAAGCCCGGGCACCTGCAGCGTCACGTCGTAGCGCTCCAGGTGCTTCTGTGTCGGCGCGACGGCGAGGTTGCGATAGATCCGCTCCGCCCCGGTCCCGGCCAGCCGCCCGACCCGCGCCTCATGCACGGTATCGCCGCCCGACAGGCGGAAGGTGGCGGCCTGTCCGATCCGCAGGTCGTTGTAGACCATTTCCGTGACCGACAGCGTCACGACGATCCCCTCGCAATCCAGCAGACGCAGGATCGGATCGCCGCGCTGCACGGCCACGCCGTCGGACTGCAGCGTCTCCCAGTAGCGCCCGTTCACCGGCGCGACGATGTCGCCGCCGGCCAGGCCGTTGACCCGCAGCCGCTCGCGGCTGGTGCGCTGGTCCAGCGATGCATGCCGTGCCCGCGCCTCGGCCAGCCGCGATTCCAGACCCGAGATCACGCTCTCCAGCTCGGTCGCGCGCTGCTCGGCGTTGGGCGAGTCGTTGTAGCCGTCGCCGAGGAACACGCCCGCCTCGGCCGCGCGCAGGGCAATCTCCAGCACCGCGACCCGCTCGCGCGCGTGGTCCAGCACCAGCGGCGCGACGTAGGGCTCCTGCGGCAGGCGGGCCTGCATGTCGTCCACGAGGTCGATCAGCCGCTGATCCGTGTCCGCGGGCATCTCGCCGCCCTCGAGGATCGCGAGGCGCCGTCGCGCGTGCGAAAGCCGCGTGCGCAGCTCCGACAGGCGGTTCTCGCGAAAGGTGTTCGCGCGCTGCATCAGGCTGTCGCGCATGGCGCGCGTGCTCTCCAGGTCCGCCTCGATCCGCGTCACCTCGGCCAAGGCGAACTCGCGTTCCATGCGCAGATCGTTCAGCCGGATCGTGTCGACGAGCGTGTCGTCGATCGAGGCGATGACCTCGCCCTCCTGGATGCGCGCGCCGAAGGGCCGCTCGGACAGCGACAGGTTGCCCGCCGTGGGCGCCCGCACCGTCACGACGGGGGCATTGACCACCGCGTTCGCGCTGGCGCCGGTCATCTGCTCTCCGACGATCACCCACAGCGCGAACAGGATCAGGGCCACGCTCAGGACCACGCGAAGCGTCTTCATGTCAGGGTCTCCGGGTTTGTCACCGACCCGGCGACGGGTTTTTACCGCGAAATGGTCTCGCAGATGACGCCTGCGTGGAACAGGCCCCCGCGCAAGTCCCGGAAATCAGTGAGGCCCTTCCGCATCACCACCTTCGGCCCGGGCGACCTGCGCCAGCAGCGCAAGCGTCGCCGGATAGTATCCCTGCGCCGTGCCGCCCGCCGACGCCGGGGGCGCGCGGCGGGCGGCCAGCGCGGCCACGGCGAGAAAGCCCGGCGCGTTGCTCTGAACCAACGGGTGCGCGTCCGGCCCGGTCACCGTGGCGACATGGCCGGGGGCCGGGGCCGCGGAAAAGCGCCGCGCGGCGACATTCATCGCCGGATGCCGCCAGCGCCCGGACCATGCGAGGTAGAGCGGGATGCGCAGCGCGTCCCAGCCAAAGCGATCCGCCAGCCCCTCGGGCGGGCGCGGGCCCTCGCGGGTCACGCTCACCCAGTCGCGCAGGGCGCGCGGGTCCCTCAGCAGCGTCTCGCCATGCGCGGCGGCCCGGACAAGCGCCGTCACGCCCGTCGCCTCGCCCAACTCGATCATCGCGCGGGGCACATAATACGAGGGATTGACCAGCACGGTCTCTGCCGTCGCGAGCGACTGGTCCGAGGGCTTCAGCAGCGGCTCCTTCGGCGCGCGCGGGTCCGGGGCAAGGCAGATCTCCGCGATCGCCCGCGCGATGGGCCCCACCTTGTCCGCGTGCCCGGTCCAGCCGGAATCCCGGCCCGCCCGCAGCAGGGCCCAGCCGCGCAGCAGGTCGCCGTCCGTCGCGTTGCGCCAGTCCCCGACCGCGCCTGCCTGCCACTTCCAGGCCATCAGCGCGTCCTGCCGCGTCGCAAGCCGGCGCTGCGTCCAGCCCTCGATCCGCTCGAAGGCCTCGCGGTCGCCGAAGGCCTGCGCCAGCAGCAGCCCGTAGGCCTGTCCCTCGGAATGGCTGATCGCCTCCTGCCCGTCGTCGATCACCCGCCCTTCGGGCGCGAGGAAGGCGGCTTTCCACGTCTCCCAGTCGCCCCGCTGCGGCGCCGGCCGGGCGCCCTGCGCGGCGGCGCTCCCGGCGATGAGGCCGGTCAGGGCGAACAGTACGGAACGCCTGTACGGGTCGTACGGATGCATCGGTCGGGCGGGCCTCTCGCGGTCATCGGTCTGCCTGCGCCTAGCACGACCCGGGACCCCGCGTGTCCGGAAAACCGCCTCTCTGGCGCAGCCGTGATCAATGCCCCAGCAGGCGCGCCAGTGCCAGCGCGAGCGGCCAGCGGTTCATCGCGTAGACATGCAGCGCCGGCGCGCCGTAGCCCACGAGCCGCCGCGCCTGCTCGACGGTCGCCACGGCCGAGAGGTAGGGCATCGTCTCGGGCGCCTGTTCCGCCTGTGAAAACAGGTGGTTGAGCCAGTCCGGAACGTGCGCCCCGTTCTCCCGGGCAAAGCCGCGCAGGCGGCTCCAGCCCTCGAGCGGCATCAGTCCCGGCACGATGGGCGCGTCGATCCCGTGCCGCGCGCAGGTCTCCAGGAACCGCCCGTAGGCCTCCGGGTCGAGCACGAACTGGCAGACCGCGCTCGTCGCCCCGGCGTCCAGCTTGGCCTTGAGATGATCGATATCCGCCTCCAGCGTGTCCGCCTCGGGATGCTTCTCGGGATAGGCGGCCACGGAAATTTCAAAGGGATGACAATCCCTTAGTGCCGCAACGAGGTCGGCGGCATGCGCGAAGCCCGGGGGCAGGGGCCCCTGCACCGCACGCGGCCGGTCGCCCCGCAGCGCGAGGATCCGCGTGATCCCGGCTTCCCAGAACCCCTCGGCCGCCGCCAGCGCATCCTCGCGCGAGAGCCCCAGCGCCGTGAGATGCGCCGTCACCGGCCGCCCCGCGATCCGCGCGACCTCGACCGCCGTGTCATGCGTGCCCGTCCGCGTGGTCCCGCCCGCGCCCATCGTCACCGAAAAGCCCTTGCCCGCCACGGGGGCAAGGCGCTCCACCGTCTCGCGCAGCGCCTCCCGCCGCTCGGCGCTGCGCGGCGGAAACAGCTCGAAGCCCAGCGGCACCGCGCCGCGCGACTCCACGAGCCGCCGCAGCAGGGCGTCGGTCGGCTCCGGTATCAGCGGCGCGCCACGCATCGGCCCGCCTCAGACGACGTAGTCCCGCCCGGCCGCCCGCGCCCGTTCGCGGGCGCTGGGATGGGCCGAAGGGCGAAAGGGCACCTGCACCACCTCGGCCGCGACCGGCTGGCCCGATTGATCGCAATAGGCCTCGGGCAGCTCGACCGTCAGCCGCGTGCCAAGCTCGGACAGCTCGTGCGGAACGAACCCCAGCGCGATGTTGTGGCACAGCTCGGGCGACCACCAGGGCGAGGTGACATATCCCACCCGCCCACGATCTGGCGCGGAAACCAGCCAGAAATCAGGGGCATAATCGGTGATCGGCCGTCCCCCGATGGCGAGGCCGACCATCTTCAGCCGGAACGGATAGCGCCCGGCGTCGATCTCGGCCCGCTGCGCCTCGAGCGCGGCGCGGCCGATGTAGTCGGCCTCCTTCCTGCGCGGCACCTGGTAGGCGAGGTTGACCTGGAAGGGCGATGTCTCGGTGTCCATGTCCTGCCCCCAGGACAGGATGCCGGCAGCGATGCGCCGGTGATGCGCGGGCGCGACCACCCGCAGACCGTAGCGCGCGCCGTGCCCGCGCAGGGCATACCAGACCGCCTCGGCGTTGAGCGTGGCGTCGCGCAGGTAGACCTCGAAGCCGGCCTCCCCGGAAAAGCCGGTCTGGCTGACCAGCACCGGACAGCCCGCCAGTTCCGCCTCCATCAGGCCGTAGTAGGGCATCTCGCGGATCGCCTTGCCGAAGAGGTCGGCCATGAAGTCCTCGGAGAGCGGCCCCTGGATCTGCAGCGGCGAGACGTCGAGCTCGGCGATGTCAACGTCGTAGCCCAGGCCCGTGTTGACGCCCTGCAGCCAGAGCAGCAGGTCGCTGTCCGAGGTCGAGAACCAGAACTCTTCGCGGTCGAGCCGCAGCAGCACGGGATCGTTCAGGATACCGCCCTTGTCGTTGCAGACGATCACGTACTTTCCGCGCATCGGCTCGATCTTCGTGGCATCCCGCGTCACGATCCGGTTCACGAAGGCCTCGGCCCCGGGGCCGCGCACGCGGATCTGGCGTTCGACCGCGACGTTCCAGAGCGTCACGCGGTTCACCAGCGCGTCGTATTCGGCCATCGCGCCGCCGTCCTCGGGGCGGATATAGCCGCGCGGGTGATACATGCGGTTGTAGACCGTGGCCCGCCAGCAGCCGGCCTCGATGGACAGGTGCCAGAACGGTGATTTCCGCACCCGCGTCGAGATCAGCATCTGCACCGGCGTCGGCCCCGACTGCCGGAGGTTGATCGGCACCAGGCGGTCGGACTGATCGACGCCGGGCACGTTCGGATGCACCCTTTCCTGCGGTTTCATGCTGTTTCCCCCCTTGTGCTCCTCTCCCCCTGCAGGGTGCGCCCAAAACCCTGATCGCGCAACGGCGCCGCCGTGGGAGCAGGGCAAGGCGCCGGACGAAAGGGGTATTCCGGGTCCGGCTTCCCGGCGTTTCGCGGGTCGAGGGGGCCTTCACGAAGCGCCACAAAGTGTGTATCAACAATCTGGATTTGTATTCGGCGGGATGAAACGAAGGGGGTCGCATGCAGGGACGGTTCATGGTCGTGGACCCGGAAAAGGACTTCGCGGTGCTCAAGGGCCTGTCCTCGCCGACCCGGATACGCATCCTGAAGCTGCTGCACGAGAACGGCCCGACCAACGTCAACGTCATCGCCGAACAGCTCGAGCTACCGCAGTCATCGGTCTCGACCAACGTCCGCGCGCTCGAGGCTGCCGGGCTGATCGAGACCGAGCTGCGCAACGCCCGGAAGGGCACGCAGAAGATCTGCCGCACGCGCTACGACGAGCTGATCGTCGCCTTCCAGCGCAGCTTCGACTCGCCGCGCGACGACACGCTCGAGGTGGCCATGCCGCTGGGGCTCTATTCCAACTGCGAGGTCACCGCGCCCTGTGGCATCTGCTCGCCCGAGGGGATCATCGGGCTGCTGGATGTGCCGGCCACCTTCCTCGAACCCGACCGGATGAAGACCGCGCTCCTGTGGTTCACCAGCGGCTACGTGGAGTACCAGTTTCCAAGCAACTCCAGTGTCTTGGGTGCCGGCCTCGCGGGGGTGGAACTGTCGATGGAATGCTCCTCGGAGGTCCCGGGGACCGACCCGGACTGGCCCTCGGACATCACCGTCTCGATCAACGGCGTGCCGCTCGGTGACTGGACCTCGCCCGGGGATTTCGGCGACAAGCGCGGGCGTTACACGCCGCAGTGGTGGAAGCTCAAGGGCTCGCAATACGGCATGCTCAAGACCTGGTCGGTGACGCCACAGGGCAGCTTCGTCGACGGGGTCCGGATCTCGGACGTGACGCTGGACGACCTCGACCTCTCAGCGCACCGCTCGATTCGCGTCCGCATCGAGGTGCGCGCCGATGCGCAGCATCCCGGCGGGCTCAACATCTTCGGCCGGGGCTTCGGCAACTACGACCAGGACATCGTCCTGCGGATGAGAATGCAGCCCTGACCGGGGCTTGGCCGCGCCCCCGGCCGCCCCGCCATCTCGGGGCTTGACGCAGTTCCCTCCGCTGCATACAAATCAAAAAAGATGATATGCACCCATAAATCGGGCGCATAAGGGGGGAGAGCATGAAGACACGCGTGACCATCCACCGGGATTTCGCGATCTCGCGGATCGACGACCGGCTGTACTCGGCCTTCATCGAGCACATGGGCCGGGCGATCTACTCGGGGATCTACGAGCCCGGCCATCCGCAGGCGGACGCCAACGGCTTCCGCCGCGACGTGATGGAGATGGTGCGCGATCTCAACGTGCCCGCGATCCGCTACCCGGGCGGCAACTTCGTCTCGGCCTACGACTGGAAGGACGGCGTCGGCCCGCGCGACGAACGGCCGGTGCGGCTCGACCTCGCGTGGCGGTCCAAGGAGACCAACCAGGTCGGCACCAACGAGTTCGCGGTCTGGGCCAAGGATGCGGGCATCGAGATGATGCTGGCGGTGAACCTCGGCACCGGCGGGTTGCAGGACGCCCGCGAGTACATGGAATACGTCAACCATTCCGGCGGCACCCACTGGTCGGATCTGCGCCGCGCGCACGGGGTCGAACAGCCCTACGGCGTCAAGATGTGGTGCCTCGGCAACGAGATGGATGGCCCCTGGCAGATCGGCCACCGCGAGGCCAAGGACTATGGCCGCATCGCGGACGAGACCTCGAAGGCGCTCAAGGCCTTCGATCCCTCGATCGAGACCATTGTCTGCGGCTCCTCCAACGACGAGATGCCGACCTATCCCGAATGGGAGCGCGAGGTGCTCGAGGAATGCTACGAGAGCGTCGACTACATCTCGCTGCACAAGTACTTCGGCAACCGCAGCCGCGACACGCTCAACTACTTCGGCAAGATCGAGCAGACCGGGCGCTACATCCAGACCGTCGGCGGCGTGATCGACTACGTGAAGGCCAAGAAGCGGGCGAAGAACGACATCTACATCTGCTTCGACGAGTGGAACGTCTGGTATCACCAGCGCGCCGAGGACAAGCAGCGGGTCAAGGAGTGGGACTGGCCCGAGGCACCGCCGCTGCTGGAAGAGACCTACAACTTCGAGGATGCTCTTTTCATCGGCGGTTTGCTCAACGAGTTCATCCGCCAGTCCGACCGGGTGAAGATCGCCTGCATCGCGCAGCTCGTGAACGTGATCGCGCCGATCCGGGCCGAGCGCGGCGGGCCGGCCTGGCGGCAGACGATCTACTGGCCCTACCAGATGGCGAGCCTCTACGGCCGGGGCAGGGCGCTGCGCGCCGAGGTCGAGGCGCCGACCTATGATTGCCGGGTGGGCGACGACATTTCCTACCTCGACGTGGCCGTGACCCACGACGATGCGGCGGGAATGCTGACCGTCTTCGTGCTGAACCGCCACCTGACCGAAACCGCCGAGCTGAGCATGGACATGGCGGGCTTCGCGCCGGACGGCATCGAGATGCACAAGGTGATGCAGGGCCACGATCTGATGGCGACGAACGGGCCCGAGACGCCCGACAAGGTCGCCCTGGACGACTGCCGCGACGCGGCGGTCGAGGACGGGCAGCTGCGCGGGCGCCTCGCGCCGCTGTCCTACCACGTGATCCGCATGCGGGTGACCTGACGAGCAGTGCACAGGGCCGCCGGGTCGAGGAGGACCGGGCGGATCAATCCAAGGGAGGAGACGATACAATGACCATTCGACCGAATGTTCCGATGATGAAGGGCGCGACCGCCGCGCTGCTTCTGTCCTCGGTCGCCAGCGGCGCGCTGGCGCAGGACGCCATCCGCGTCATCAGCCACCGCCAGCCCGCGCTGGAATACTACACCCAGCAGATGGTCGAGGCGCTGCCCGAGGGCCGCGTGAACGTCGAGCTGATGCCCATCGACAAGGAGCTCGAGCTGGCCTCGATCACCATGTCCTCGGAATCCGACGCCATTGACGTGCTCTACCTCACGGACTCGTCCTTCAAGCGCTTCGCCGCGAACGGCTGGCTCGAGCCCATCGACGACCTCTGGGAGAAATACAGCGACGAGTACGACCTCGACGACTTCCCGCAGTCGGTGATCGATGCGGTCAGCTACGATGGCAGCATCTACGCCATGCCGATCCTGACCAACACCGAGCTGTTCTTCTACCGCAAGGACCTGCTGGACGAGGCCGGGATCGAGCCGCCCGAGACCATGGATGACTACATGGCCGCGGCCTCCGAGATGGACTCGGCCCGCCGCGCCGGCACGATCATGTCGCTGAAGCCGGTGGATGCCGCGCTGAACGAGGCGCACTGGTACATGAACGCCATCGGCGACGGCTGGTTCGACGAGGACTGGAAGCCGATCTTCAACAACGAGGCGGGCGTTGCGGCGATCACCCGGCTCAAGGAAATGTCGGAATACGCGCCGCGCGGCTTCACCGCGCATGCCAACGACGAATCCACCATCAACCTGCAGCAGGGCCTCGCGACCATGGGCCTGCAGTGGTTCACCCGCGCCGCCGCCATGGACAATCCCGAGCAGTCGCGCGTCGTGGACCAGATCGACTGGGTGGCGCCCCCGGGCGGCGGTGCGCGCGTGGCCAACGACGGCTTCGCGATCTCGGCCTTCTCGTCGGGCGACCGCGAGGAGATGTTCAAGATGATGGCCGAGGCCGCCAGCAAGGAAAGCATGCAGGAAGGCGCGAAATACGCCATGCCGCCGCGGCTGTCGGTGCTGGAGAACGCCGAGCTGGCCGAGCAGTTCCGCTGGTATCCGGCCGCCCGCGCCGCGCTGGAAAGCGGCAAGGCCTTCCCGGCGATGCCCGACTTCAACGACGTCGGCGAGATCGTCACGCGCCACATCCTGCGCGCCGTGACGGGCGAGGCCGAGGTCAAGGAGGCGCTGGACCAGGCCGCCGCCGAGACCGAGGAACTGCTCGCCGGCCGCGGCTACTACGACTGACCCTCACCTCCCGCGACAAGGCCCGCGGCGCCCCGGCGCCGCGGGCCGACCTTGAGGCTCTGACACGGGACTTTCCGACATGGTGCGCTGGCAACGTGGTTTGTGGCTCTTCTTCCTGCCAAGCTTCGGGCTTCTCGCGCTCGTGCTGCTCTGGCCGCTGGGCTATGCCATCTACCTCAGCTTCTTCGACTACTACCTCGGCTCGGGCGAGCGGACCTTCGTGGGCCTCGCCAACTACGCCGACCTGCTGACCGAGGCGCGGCTCTGGAACTCGATGTGGACGACGATCCTCATCGCCTTCGGCTCGGTCGGGGTGGAGTTCGTGGTGGGCTTCGCGCTCGCCCTCGCGCTCTACCGCCTGAACCGCAGCGCCAAGGTCTTTTCCGTGCTGCTCTTCCTGCCGCACATCGTGACGCCGGTGGTGGCGGCGCTGTTCCTCAAGTGGATGCTGGCCTCGAACTGGGGCTTCGTCGACGCGACGCTGCTGACCTTCAACATCGAGCCGCCGGACTGGCTGGGCAGCCCGGTCTGGGCCAAGGTCAGCGTCATTCTCGCCGACGCCTGGGTCTTCACGCCGCTGATCATGATGGTGCTCTACGCGGCGCTGCAGGGGCTCGACACCTCGCTGATCGAGGCCGCGCAGATCGACGGCGCCGGCAGCTGGAGCACGCTGCGCCACGTCATCGTGCCGGCGCTGATCCCGGCGATCATCTTCGTCATCTCGATCCGGCTGATGGACGTCTTCCGCTTCTTCGACCTGATCTACGTGCTGACCGGCGGCGGGCCGGGCACCGCGACAGAGACCATCACGATCTACACCTACCAGCTCGGCTTCCGCATGCTCGAGGTCGGCAAGGCCTCGGCCCTCGGGGTCATCACGCTGATCGTCGTCGCGGCGCTGCTGCTGACCATCAACCGCGGTCTCAACAAGGCCTACAGGGGAGGTGACCAATGAGCGCCCAGTCCCATCCCGGACGGCAGAGGACCACCTGGCTGATCTTCATTGGCCTGTGCCTCTTCACCTTCGTCAACCTGATGCCGCTGCTCTGGGCGGTGCTGACCTCGCTCAAGGACCCGCGCGACGCCTTCACGATCCCGCCGACGCTGATCTTCGAGCCGACGCTGAAGTATCACATTGAGGTCTGGACCGAGAACGACTTCGTCTTCTACCTGATGAACAGCCTGATCGTCTCGGCCGGCACGGTCTTCATCTCGGTGCCGGCGGGCAGCCTCGCGGCCTATGCGATCTCGCGCATCCCGCGGCGCAGCGCCGGGCCGATCCTGAGCGCGCTCTTCACGATCCGGATGTTCCCGCACATGCTGCTGGCGATCCCCTTCTTCGTGATGGGCACCTTTCTCGACATGATCGACACCTACCCGCTGCTGATCCTGGCGCTGGTGGCGATCAACCAGCCCTTCACGATCTGGCTGATGCACGGCTTCTTCCTCGAGATCCCGCGCGATCTCGACGAGGCGGCGGCGATCGACGGCTGTTCCAACTGGCAGGCCTTCCGCATCGTGATCCTGCCGCTGGCCAAGCCCGGCATGACGGTAGCGGCGCTCTTCAGCCTGCTGCTGTCCTACAACGAGTTCCTCTTCGCGCTGGTGCTGACCGGCACCGACACCAAGACCCTGCCCGTGGCCATCGCCGCCTTCGGGGGCGAGGACATCTCGTCCTGGTCGCTCTCGGCGGCCGGCGCCATCGGGATCATGCTGCCCATCGTGGTGGTCATGCTCCTGCTGCAGCGCCACCTCGTGCGCGGCCTGACCGCCGGGGCGGTGAAGGGATGAGGCGCGAGACGCACGACACGCGGCCCGAAGGCCCCGACACGGAGACGACGACATGGCACCCTTGACCATCCAGCAGGCGACCAAGTCCTTTGGCGGGCTGCAGGTCCTGCACGGGATCGACATCGACATGAACGACGGCGAGTTCGTCGTGCTCGTCGGTCCCTCGGGCTGCGGCAAGTCCACGCTGCTGCGCCTGATCGCGGGGCTCGAGGACATCACCACCGGCGAGATCCGGATCGACGGCAAGGGCGTGAGCCGCCTGCACCCCAAGGATCGCGACATCGCGATGGTGTTCCAGTCCTACGCGCTCTACCCGCACATGACGGTGGCCGAGAACATGGGCTTCTCCCTGCGCATGCGCGGCGAGAGCGCCGAGGTGCAGCGCCGGAAGGTCGAGGACGCGGCGAACATCCTCGACCTGGGCCCGCTGCTCGACCGCTACCCCCGCCAGCTGTCCGGCGGCCAGCGCCAGCGCGTCGCCATGGGCCGGGCCATCGTTCGCGATCCCAAGGTGTTCCTCTTCGACGAGCCGCTGTCGAACCTCGACGCCAAGCTGCGGGTGCAGATGCGGTCCGAGATTCGCTCGCTGCACAAGGCGCTGAAGACGACCATCGTCTACGTCACGCACGACCAGATCGAGGCCATGACCATGGCCGACAAGATCGTCGTCATGCGCGGCGGCCACGTCGAGCAGATCGGCAGTCCGATGACGCTCTACGACGCGCCGGCGAATGTCTTCGTCGCGGGCTTCATCGGCTCGCCGGCGATGAACCTGCTGACGGGCCGGATCGGTGCCGACGGCCGGTCCTTCGAGCTTGCGGGGGGCGGCACGATCCGCTTCGACGCGCCGCTCGGCGCGGCCGCCGGACGCGAGGTGATCCTCGGCATCCGCCCCGAGGACGTGACACTCGCCGAAGATGGCAGCCCCGCAACCATCAAGCTGATCGAGCCCACGGGCGCCGACCTGCACGTCAACCTCGATGTCTCGGGGACCGAGGTGACGGCGGTCTTCCATGAGCGGCTGTCGATCGAGGAGGGCCAGGCGGTCGCGCTCGCGGTCCCGGCCGAGCGGGTGCATCTCTTCGATCCCGAGACCGAGGCGCGGATCGCCGGGGACTGACCCCGCGGCGGCACCTGTCAGACGATCGCGTCGCGCAGGGCGCCGTGGCAGAGCGCGCTGATATCACCGGCGCGCGTCAGCCAGATGTCGTCGCGGGCCGCGGTGATGCGCTCGATGGCGCGTCGCAGGCGGCGGAGGCGGTAGGGCTGGCCCACGATGTAGGGATGCAGGGCGATCCCCATGACGATCGGCTGGTGCTCGGACTGCGCCAGCCGCTCCTCGAAGTCGTCGACGATCATGTCGGCAAAGACTTCCGCCGAGTCCTGCCGCGCGACCACCGAGGGGATGTCGTTCACCTCCTGAGGGTAGGGGATCGACAGCAGGCGGCCCGCGCGGGTGCGCATCCAGACCGGCTGGTCGTCCATGCACCAGTTCAGGGTATACCTGTAGCCGGCCTCGGCCAGCAGGTCGGGCGTCTCGCGGGATTCCGCGATCCAGGGGCTCAGCCACCCGGCGGGCGGGGTGCCCTCGGCCTCGGAGAGCACACGCGTGCACTCGGCGATCATGCCGCGCTCTTCCGAGGTCTCCATGTCGGACTGGCGTTCGCTGTTCGTGCGCCCGTGCGCCGCGATCTCGTCGCCCCGGGCGCGGTGGGCCGCCATGAGCTCGGGCGCGTGATCGTACATCGTGCTGTTGGCCAGCACCGTCGCGGGCAGCTCGAGGCTGTCGAAGAGCTCGATCAGCCGCCAGGCCCCCACGCGGTTGCCGTAGTCCCGCCAGGCGAAGTTGAGCACGTCAGGCTCTGGTCCGCCCGGCGCCAGCTTGGCCCCCAGCCCCTCGCCGAAAGCGAAATGCTCGAGGTTGATGCCGAAGTAGACCGCCAGCCGCTTGCCCCCGGGCCAGGTGAAATCGGGCCGGCGCGTGATCGGCACGTAGTCGAAGCGGTCGTGTCCGGGCAGGCTCACAGCGGCGCCTCGGCCAGCCCGGCGCGGGCCAGCAGGATCTCGGCGCTGTCGTTCCAGACCTCGGTGCGCCGGATCAGCCCGTCCTTCACGGCGAAGAAATCGACGTAGCGGTTGCCGTCGAAGGGCGTGCCGTCCGGCCATTCGCCGTAGAGATGGCCGGTGTTCCAGACGTGGACGGCGCCGGTCTCGGGGTCCTGCACCGCGTCGGTGCGCAGGAAGCGTTTCTGCACCCAGGCATAGCGCTTGGCGTTGAAGGCGGGCGGGTCCTCGGGGCCGGTCATGGCGCGGCCGCCGGTGAAGATGATCTCGCAATCGGGGGCGAGATACTGCCGCGCCCCCTCGGCATCGCGGGCCATGGAGCGTTCGAGGTAGGCCTCCACGATGCGTTTGGCCTCGGTGACGGGGTCGTCGGTCATGCTGCGGTCTCCGGTCGGAAGGGTCAGCCCAGTTCGAATGTGGTGACACCGAAGGTGCTGTCGAGGTCCTGCACGGGGGCAGGGCCGCGCCACATGCGGGCCGTCTCGAAATCGGTTGTCAGGCCGCGCGCCTCGGCAAGCGCCATGGCGGCGGTGTTCGGAGCCGGCACGTCGAGGCTGACCGGCGCGCCGCCCGCCTGCGCGGCGAGGGCGTCGAGCATCGCCTCGGCGGCGGCGCGGTCCTCGGCAAAAAGCGGGCCGATCTTGAAGCCCGAAACGCAGCGGCGCAGAACGCCGAGCGCCGCAAGGCTGCCGTCACGGATCAGCACGCGGGCGGTCCGGGTCGCGTCGCCGGTCAGCCAGTTGCGCATGAAACGTGTACGGTCGAAGCCCGTGACTGTACGGTCGAGCGCCAGCGCGGCCTCCATGTACTCGGGCCCGAGCGGTTCGGTGCGGTCGGTGCCCTCGGGTGCCAGCGGGCCCGAGAAGCGGAGGCTCCGGTGGGACAGGGTGAAGCCCGACCGGGCGTAGTTCGCCTGCTGGTCCGGCACGCCGTCGAGCCCGGTCGTGCGCGGCGCGAGCCGCTCCATCCCGGCCTGCCACAGCGCGTAGCCGATGCCTTGGCCGCGGAATTCCGGGCCGCAGATGTACAGGCCCAGGAAGGCCGTCTCGTCGCCGAAACGCACGATGGAGAGGCTCGCCGCGGGCGTGCCCTCGACCTCGGCCAGCAGGAAACCGTTCGGATCGGCCGCGTGGAAAGCTCCGGCATCGCCAAGGCCGGGGTTCCAGCCCTCGGCCCCGGCCCAGGACAGCACGGTGTCGAGCTCGGCGCGGCTCATGGTGCGGATCACCGGGTCGGTCATTCCGCCGTCTTCTTGCGCGGCGTGGCGTAGCCGCCGCGCTTGGAGGTGCGCAGCCCCGAGGTGGCCAGCGCGTGGACCAGCGACAGTCCGGCTGTGATCCCCTCGACCACCGGGCAGCCGAACTCCTCGGAGAGGTCGGCGGCCAGCGCGGCCATGCCCGCGCAGCCCAGCACGATGGCGTCGGCGCCGTCCTCGTCCAGCGCGGCGCGCGTCTCGCGCCGGATCGCGGCAAGCGCCTCGGGCGTGCCCGCGTCGATGTCGAGCACCGGCACCCCCGCCGCGCGCAGCCCGGCGCAGCGCGACGCGAGGCCGTAGCGCGCGAGGTTGCCGCGCAGGACCGGCAGCGCCTCGGGCACCGAGGTGACGACGGCGAACCGGTCGGCCACCAGCGTCGCGCAATGCGCCGCCGCCTCGCCGATGCCGACCACCGGCCCCCGTGCAAGACAGCGCGCCGCGTCGAGCCCGGTGTCGTCGAAGCAGGCGATGACGTGGCCGTCGACGCCCGCGGCCTCGGCTTCCTCGATCCGCTTCAGCATCCAGGGCACGGCCATGGCCCCGTCGACAGGCCCCTCGATCGAGGGCGGGCCGCCCGCCGCGCCGGTGACCATCAGCTCGACGCCCGCGGGCGCGGCCTTGGCGGCCGCCGCGCGGATGCCTTCGGTCATCCCCGCGCTGGCGTTGGGATTGACGACGTGCAGGCGCATCAGCCCTTGCGCCGCTGCCGCTGCATCAGGCTGACGAGGGTGAAGGTCACCAGCACCAGCAGCACCGACCCGCCGGTTGTCGCGGTGCCGAGCGCATAGATCTCGGGGTCCGTGACGGTCGTCGTCTTGGCCGCGAGCTGCATCGGCAGCGTGTTGTCGGCGCCCATGACCTGGCTCGAGCGCGCCAGCTCGTCCCAGCTCAGGGTGAAGCCGAAGACAGCGACGCCGATCAGGAATGGCGCGATCATCGGCAGCGTGACATGGCGGAAGGTCTGCCACGGCGTCGCGCCGAGATCACGGGCGGCTTCCTCGTAGGCGGGGTCGAAGCGGTTGAACACGGCGAACATGATAAGCAGGCCGAAGGGCAGCGTCCACGTCAGATGCGCGCCGAGGCCCGAGGTGAAGGGGCCGAGCGCCGAGACGAAGTCGTTGGTGATCCAGTCGATCCCGGCCGAGGCGCCGAACGCCTTGATCGCGTCGTCGAGCAGGCGGAACTCCAGCGCGATGCCCAGCGAGACCACGATGGAGGGCACGATCAGGCTCGCGATCGCCACGTAGAGCAGCAGCGTCGCGCCCCGGAACTGCCGCCGGAAGGCCAGCCCCGCGAGGACCGAGAAGCTTACCGTCAGGACCATGACCACGAGCGCCAGCGCGAAGGACCGCCGCAGCGCCGAGCCGATCTCGACCTGTCCGCCGCCTTCCCAGAGCCGCTGGAACCAGTGCGTCGAGAAGCCGGTCATCGGGAAGACCAGGCCGCCCTCGGGCCCCTGGAACGACAGCACGAGGATCGAGATCATCGGCCCGTAGAGGAACAGCAGGAACAGCCCGAAGAAACAGGCGAGGACGTAGAAGGACCTGGGTCTGCGTTCGGTCATGTCGCCTCAGAGCTCCTTCCGGATGTCGACGAGTTTCAGCAGGGCCCAGACCCCGGCCAGCACGGCGGCCAGCAGGATCACGGCGTTCGCCGCGGCGAGCGGGAACTGCAGGAACTGCATCTGCGTCTGGATGACCTTGCCCACCGAGGCGATCTGCTGGCCGCCCATGATGCCGATGGTCAGGAAGTCGCCCATGACGACGGTGACGACGAAGATCGAGCCGATCAGGATGCCCGGACGGGCCAGCGGCACGATCACGAAGCGCAGCGTCTGCGCGCCCGAGGCGCCGGCGTCACGGGCGGCCTCGATCAGCGCGGGATCGATCCGCATCAGCGAGTTGAAGATCGGCACCACCATGAACAATGCGTAGAGGTGGGTAAGCGCGAGGATCACCGCGAAATCGGAATAGAGCAGTCCTTCGAGCGGGGCGTCGATCAGGCCCATCGACATCAGGGTCTGGTTGACCAGCCCGTTGCGGCCCAGCAGCGGAATCCACGAGATCATGCGGATCACGATCGAGGTCCAGAAGGGGATGGTGCAGAGCAGGAAGCAGATCACCTGCACCTTCAGCGTCCGGACGTGGAAGGCGAGGAAGTAGGCGATGGTGAAGCCGATCACCAGCGTCGTGAACCAGACCGAAAGGCAGAATTTCAGCGTCGAGAGGTAGGTCAGGAAGGTCGTGCAGAGCTGGGGCAGGTTGGCCACGCAGCCGTAGAAGACGTCGCCGTAGTTCTGCGCCGTGAAAGCGGGCTCGATGGAGTACTGCGTGTACTGCCAGAAGCTGACGGCGATGGTCGCCGCGAGCGGGACCACGAAGAAGATCAGGAAGACAAGCGCCATCGGCGCCGCCTGCAGGTAGGGCGCAAGAGCGGCGCCCGCGCGGCCGGTGCCGCGGCGGCGTGCGGAGGCCCGGCCGGGCCGGGCCTCCGATGCGGTATCCAGCGCGTCCGTCACGCCGCGATGAACTCGTTCCACTTGCGGACCATGTACTGGTTCTCGTCCATGACCGCGTTCCAGCAGGCGACCGAGCCCATGCGCTCCCAGTAGGAGCCGCCGTCGCGCACGGCGCCGGCCTCTTCCAGCAGGCGGCCGTCAGGGGCGTGGATGTCCTGCGCGGCTTCCTTGCCCTCGTACCAGTAATCCCACTCGTAGGCTTCCATGTACTCCTTGGCGGTGTCGAGCACGGCGGGGTAGTAGCCCTGCTTGGACAGGTGCGCGCCGGCCCAGCCCGAGAGGAACCAGTTGATGAACTCGTAGGCCGCGTCTTCCTTGCGGCCCTCGATGGTGCGCGGCAGGCCGAAGCCCGAGGCCCATGCGCGGTAGCCTTCCTTGAGCGGCTGGTAGACGCAGGGGATGCCCTGCGTGCGCACGGCGGTCACGGCGGGCGACCACATCGACTGGATGACGACCTCGCCCGAGGCCATCAGGTTCACCGACTCCTGGAAGTTCGACCAGAACGCGCGGAACTGACCGGCGCGCTTGGCCTCGATCAGTGCCGCGATGGTGGCGTCGATCTCTTCGCGGGTCATGTTGCCCTTGTCGCCGTAGGTGATGTCGCCGCGCGCCTCGAGCGCCATCGCCGCGTCCATGATGCCGATGGAGGGAATGTTGAGGATCGAGGCCTTGCCGGCGAAGTCCGGGTCCAGCAGCGAGGCCCAGGACGTGATCTCCTTGTCGATCAGGTCGGGGCGGATACCCAGCGTGTCGGCGTTGTAGGTCGTCGGGATCAGCGTGATCCAGTCGGTCGGCTCGGAGGCGAAGGAGGTCGAGTCCTGCCCCTCGAGATAGAGCACCTCGTGCGGTGCGGTGCCGTCCGATCCGACGGCCTCGCCGTTCACGGTGCCCTTGGAGATGACACTCGCCAGCTCGCCGATACGCTCGATCCGGCTCGCGTCCATGCCCTTCATGTTGCCCGAGGGCACGAGGTTCGGCAGCGAGAAATACTCCGAGTCCACGAGGTCGAAGGAGTTCGGCTGGGTGATGACCCGGCGCGGCACCTCGTCGGTGTTGACGGCGATGTACTCGATGTCGATGCCGAGATCTTCCGAGGCCTTCTCGGCGATCGCGGGCGACTGGTTCACCGCGGTCGAGAGGTAGCGCAGCGTGACGCGCTCCTGTGCGTGGACGAAGGGCGCGGGCAGGGCGGCCGAACCGGCCAGCGCCGCGGCGCCCTTCAGGACGGAACGTCGGGTCGTCTTGGGAAATCGGGTCATGATCTCTCTCCTGTTGGTCTTGTTTTAATTCGTTTATTCCCGCCGCGCGGAAATTCAGGCGTCGCGCGACAGTTCGTGGGCGGCCTCGGGCCGCCAGCCGATGGCGACGCTGGCGCCGGGCGAGAGCGGGCTGTCGAAGAAGGCCCGCTCGCCCATGACCGCGGTCAGCGACTCGCCCGCCTCGGTCTCGAGCCCGACGCGCACGTCGGGGCCCCGGTATTCGATCTCGCTCACCTGCGCGCGGCGGCGCGCCCCGGTGGCATCCCCGGCGGGCAGGACGTCAATATCGTCCGCGCGCAGGGTGATGGTCCGGCCGTTGTCCTCGATGATGTTGTGACCGCCGATGAAGCGGGCCACGAAAGGCGTGCGCGGCGCGTTGTAGATCTCGCGCGGGGGCGCGGCCTGCGCGATCCGGCCGTCGTTCATGACGACCACGAGATCGGCCAGCGCCATCGCCTCTTCCTGGCTGTGCGTGACGTGGATGAAGGTGATGCCCAGCTCGGCCTGGATGCGCCGGAGCTCCGAGCGCATGCGCACCCGCAGGAACGGGTCGAGCGCCGAAAGCGGCTCGTCGAGCAGCAAAACCGAGGGTTCGGTCATCAACGCCCGCGCGAGTGCGACGCGCTGCTGCTGCCCGCCGGAAAGCTGGGTGGGCGTGCGGTCGGCGTACTCGGCCATCGACACGAGGTCGAGCATCCGCGCCGCGCGTTCCAGCCGTTCCTTGCGACCGACGCCCTTCATGCGCAGCGAGAATGCGACGTTCTCGGCGACGCTCAGGTGCGGGAAGAGCGCGTAGCTCTGGAACATCATCGCGGTGCCGCGTTCGGCCGGCGGGTCGTCGTTCACCACGCGCGAGCCGATCATGATGTCGCCGTCGGTGACATCCTCGTGGCCCGCGATCATCCTGAGGGTCGAGGACTTGCCGCAGCCCGAGGGGCCGAGAAGGCAGCAATAGCTGCCCGCCTTGATCTTCAGGTTGATGGCATCGACCGCCAGCGCGCCGTCATAGCGTTTGGTGACGGAAGCCAGTTCCACCATCTGTGCGTCGGACATCAGCGAGTCTCCCCCAGGATGCGGAGACGAAAAATGGATCGGCCCGAGCGCTCAACCTTGCCGTCCTGAAAGGCGGGGTGCCACGCCGCGAGCCCGAAAATTCGATCATGATTTGTGCGAAATCTGAGCTTTGGATCATAAAATGGGCAAAAATGAATCGCCTGCGGTCAGGGTCTCGCCTTGCGTCTGCCCCGCGCCAAGGCCGGGGCAGACGCGATCCTGGGGAGGGATCAGCCGGCCGCTGCCGTGAGGCGTTCGAACCGGCCGCCGCAGAACAGCAGCGGCGCGAGCGCCTCCTTGCAGTCGAAGTCGTGCACCCGTCCGATGAAGAGGACATGGTCGCCGACCTCGATCTCGCGTTCGACCTGCGTGAGAAAGACCGCCTGCGCGTCGGGCAGGACGGGCAGCCCGTTGCGCGAGCCGCGCGCCGTGCGCAGCTTCGGGTCGGGCTTTCCGGCAAAGTGCATCGCCACGTCCTCCATGTGGTCGGACAGGACGTTCACGGCATAGCGGCCGGAGCGCCGGACGAGCCCCAGCATCCTGCATCCCTTGTCGAGCGAGATGGTCAGCAGCGGCGGGTCGAGCGAGACGGACATGAAGGCATTGGCCGTCATCCCGTGGTCGCCTTCCTCGGTCCGCGTCGTGATGACGGTGACGCCGGTGGCGAAGCTGCCGCAGGCGCGGCGCAGCTCGCGCGGGTCGATGGGGGTGTCAGTGTCGGACATGGGGGTCCTCCTCGTATCTCGTGTCATGCATCTGGAGCCGCCCGGCCAGCAGGGCGGCCGGCCCGGGGCAGGACTGCAGCACGGCCGCGCCCGCGATGTCCCCGGCGCGGCGCAGGGCGCGGATGCGGGTCGAGGACACGGGCTCGCCGCCCGCGCAGACCACGGGCCGTGCGAGGCGCGTCTCGAAGCGTGCCGCCAGCAGCTCGACGTCGCCCGTCTGTTTCGCGCCGAAGCGGAAGTCCGCGCCGACGTGAACCCTTCGCGGTCCGATCCGCGCGAGGTCGCCCAGAAAGGCCCCGGCCGAGCGCGCGCAGTAACTTGCGGTGAAGGAGGCCACGGCGATCAGGTCCGGCCCCAGCCGCGCGATCCGCGCCAGCTTGTCGTCCAGCGTCGAGAGCCGCGCGGCGCGGCCGAAGAAGACCTTGGGCGGCGGGTCGAAGGTCCAGACGATGGCCGGGACGCCTTCGGCCCGCGCATCGCGCACCGCCTCGGAAATGAGTTGCTGGTGGCCCTGGTGCACGCCGTCGAAGGCG
Organism: Salipiger mucosus DSM 16094; assembly: GCF_000442255.1. GTDB lineage: Bacteria > Pseudomonadota > Alphaproteobacteria > Rhodobacterales > Rhodobacteraceae > Salipiger > Salipiger mucosus. The sequence goes on from NZ_KE557282.1 coordinate 110,556, forward strand.
CCGATGGCGACGACCGAGGCGGGCAGCGACAGGTCGCGGTCGCTGACGACAAGGGTCGGTCTGCCCGTGAACTGGAAGGACATGGAACGCCTCCGCATCTGGTGGAAGGTGGTCCGCCCGGGCAAGGCCTCTCGCCCGGGCGGCGCGGATCAACCCTGGAAGCCGCCGCTCAGGCGGTTGATGTCCCAGGGGTTCACCATGTCCGGCACGGTCCAGCCGCCGAGGTCGTATTCGGCCATGTAGTCCTCGACGAGCTGCTGCATCATCTCGTACTCGCCGGTGGCCTGCGCCGTCAGCATGGTCTCGATGCGGATGTTCTCGTAGTTGCCGGCGTAGTTGCTCTCGTAGAGTTCGTGACGCCCGCCGAACTCCGAGCCCATGGCGTCCCAGAGCAGCTTGAGCAGCTTCACCCGGTCGACCGCCAGCATGCCGTTCGAGCCGCGCACGAAGCGGTCGAGGTAGGGCCGGATCTCGTCCGAGTTGAAGTCGAGCGCCGAGGACGGCAGGTAGATGAGCCCCGAGGCCACGTGCCGCTCGATCAGCTCCTTGATCCGGCTGTAGGCCATGGGCGCGAAGACCCGGTAGGCGAGGCCGTAGTTGATGTTGGGCAGGTTGAAGCCGTCGGTGCCCTCCCACGGGACGGGCGATTTCACCATCGCGTCCGAGATGCCCCAGAAGAGGTTGCGCCATGCGATGACCTCGCCCACCGCGGTCTGCGGGCCGCGGAAGCCGCCGGCGCCCGTCGCCTCGAGCGCCTTCGAGAAGAGCCCCGAGATGAAGTCGAGCTTCACCGCCAGCCGGGTGACGCCGTGCAGCGTGAAGCGCGGCACGAAGCCCGAGGCCGGGAAGAAGGCGTTGATCTTCTCGACGTCGCCGTAAACGAAGATGTTCTCCCAGGGCACCAGCACCTTGTCGAAGACGAGGATCGAGTCGTTTTCGTCCAGGCGCGAGGAGAGCGGGTAGTCGAAGGGCGTGCCCATGACCGTCGCGTTGAGCTCGTAGCTGGCGCGCGAGATCAGCTTGACGCCCTCGGCCCCCATCGGCGCGGTGAAGATCAGCGCGAACTTCTTCTCCTTGATGGGGATGCCGTAGTGGGCGATGAAGTTGTAGTGCGTGAGGGCCGAGCCCGTCGCGACCACCTTGGCGCCCGAGACGATCAGCCCCGCGTCGGTTTCTTTCTCCACCTGCATGAAGACGTCGCCCGTCTCCTCGATGGGCAGGTGCCGGTCGATCGGCGGGTTGACGATGGCGTGGTTCCAGTAGTCGAGCCGCTCCTGCGTGCGGGCATACCAGGCGCGGGCGTTGTCCGCGTATTCCCCGTAGAAGCCCGCGTTCGCGCCCAGCGTGCCCAGGAAGGCCGCCTTGTAGTCGGGCGCGCGGCCCATCCAGCCATTGGCGACGCGCTGCGTGTCGGCGATGGCGTCGCGGCCCGCGACAAGGTCCTCGGCGCTCTTCGATCCCTTGAAGAAGGGATGCGTCCACCCGCCCGAACCGGTGTCGGTGGTGCGGCCGATCTCGTCCTTCTTCGCGTGCAGCCGGTCGTACCAGCGCGCCACCATGCGCGACGAGTTGCGGAACGCCGGATGCGTGGTCACGTCCTTGACGCGCTCGCCGTGGACATAGACGCAGCGGCCGTCCTGCAGGCTCTCGAGATATTCCGCGCCCGTGTAGGGGGCGGTGACATCGGTATCGATGCGGTCCTTCATGGGGTCCTCCCGTTTTTCGGTCTCCTCGAGGCCAAGCTTGCGGCGCGATCCGAAATATCGAAAGGTATCGAATGATACTGAGAGTTTTTCCGGTTATTCCGAAAATGCGGAGTGGGGCGCGATGAAAACCATCCGGAAGGTCGGCGATGTGCTGCGTCTGTTCACGGCCGAGACGCCCGAACACAGCCTGAGCGGGCTGGCGCGCGCGCTCGGGGCCTCGCCCAGCGGGACCTTCGACGTGGCGGACGGGCTGACGGAGATCGGCCTGCTGGCGCGGGTGGGGCGCGGGCGCTACCGGTTGGGGCCGCTCGTGGCGACGCTGAACGCGGTGCTCGAGGACACCGCGCCGGTGGCCGAGGCCGCGCGCGAGGTCATGGACCGGCTCGCCGGCGAATACGGGGAGACGCTGCATCTGACCCAGCAGGACGACGGGCGTCTGCTGGTGCTGGCCACGCGGATCGGGCGGCGCACGCTGACGGTGACGCGGGACGCGCTGACGCCCGGTCTTGCGCTGCACGAAAGCGCGCCGGGCTGCCTGCACCTGGCCGAGATGGAGCCCGCGCAGCGCGAGGCCTACTGGCGCCGAGCGGACGCGGCGGCACGGCGTGTCCCCATGCCCTCGGACGAGGCCTTGGCGCAGATGCGGCGCGAGGGCTATGCCGCCGGGCCGCTGGCCCGCGACGACGACGTGGTCTTCACCGCGGGCGCGATCCGCAACCACGCGGGGCTTAGCGCCGGGGTCCTCTCCATCGCGGTCCCGGCCAGCCGCCACGCGCGCGAGCCGCGCGCGTTCCGGAGTGTGACGCTGCGCGCGGCGGGCGACGTGTCGCGGTCGCTGGGCTACACCGGCTGATTGCGCAGCCCCAGGATCGCGCGGGCTTCGGCGGGCGAGGCGATGCTGCGCCCGTGGCGCCGCGCGATTTCGGCGGCGCGGGCCACAAGCGCGGCATTCGACGGCGCGAGACTGTTGCGGTCGAGCCGGATGTTGTCCTCGAGCCCTGTGCGCAGGTGTCCGCCGGCCCCGGCGGCCCAGTCGTTCACCTCGGCCTGGTGCCGGCCGATCCCGGCGGCGCACCACGGGGCCGCCTCTCCGAAAAGCGTGCGGACCGTCTCGACATAGACGTCGAAGACGCGCCGGTCGGCCGGCATCGCGTTCTTCACGCCCATGACGACCTGCACGTAGGGCGTGCCCGCGATCTCTCCGCGATCCGCCATCAGCCGCGCCTGGTAGATGTGGCTGAGATCGAAGGCCTCGATCTCGGGCTTGACCCCGTGGGCCAGCATCTCGGCCGCGAGCCATTGCACGAGGTCCGGCGGGTTCTCGTAGACCCGCGTGGGGAAGTTGTTCGACCCGACCGAGAGCGAGGCCATGTCCGGGCCGAGCGGCAGCATCCCGCCGCGCGTCCTGCCCGCCCCCGAGCGCCCGCCGGTCGACAGCTGGACGATCATGCCGCGGCAGGCGGCCTCGATCCCGGCCTTGAGCTCGGCAAAGCGGCCGGGGTCGGAGGTCGGCCGGCCTTCGTCGTCGCGGACGTGGCAATGCGCGATGGTGGCCCCGGCCTCGAAGGCCTCGCGCGTGCTTTGGACCTGTTCCTCGACGGTGATCGGCACCGCCGGGTTGTCGGCCTTGGTCGGGACCGATCCGGTGATCGCGACGCAGATGATGCAGGGCGTGCTCATCGCATCTTGTCCAGCGCCTCGAGGAAGAAGGGCCGGAAGCCCTCGGGGTGCTCGCTCATCGGGAAATGCCCGAGCTCGTCCATGACCGCCAGCGTCGCGCCCGGTATGGCCTCGGCCGTACGGCGGGCGTCCTCGGGCGTACAGGTCAGGTCGTAGGCGCCGACGATGATGTGCACCGGCGTTCGGGCGGTATCGATCTGCCCGAGCCGCCCGATCAGGCTGTCGTCCTGCGTGTAGAAGCTCAGGTCGCCGCGGAAGACGCCGGGCCCCGACTGCATGAACATCCAGAGCGTGTTCCAGCGCTCGGCCGCCGGGGCGTGGGGCGAGATGTTGGCCGAGACGAGTGCCGCGCCCATCTCGCCGCCGTGGGCGTCGGGCCGGTGGAACCAGTCGATGTCGTACCAGGCCGGCTGGAAATCCGAGGCCTCGATGGCGATGAACCCGGCGAACCTCTCGGGGTGCAGCGCCGCGAGCTGGAGCGCGATGCGCCCGCCCATCGAGCAGCCGGCAAGCACCGGCGCCTCCAGCTCAAGCGCGTCGATGAGCGCGAGGACGGTCTCGATGTAGGCCTCGGTCGTGAGCAGGTATTCCTCGGTCTCCGATCCCTCGGGCGGCAGCGATTTGCCGTGCCAGGGCATGTCGAAGGCGATCAGGCGGTGCCCCCCGGTCACGTCGGCGTCGTTCATCAGGTGCCGCCACTGCGCGCTGTGGGCGCCGGCGGTGTGCAGGCAGAGGACCGGCCGGCCGCTGCCCGCTTCCTCGAAATAGATCCTGTGCGGGCGCCCCCCAAGCTGCAGGGTGACGTAGCGCCCGGTGATCGGCTCGATGCTCATGCGCTCTCTCCCGTGACGCGGGCGCCGCGCGGCAGCGCAAGCACCTCCTTGAAGAAGCGCAGGTTCTTCACCAGCGCGAGGATATCGCCGAGGATTTCCGCGCGGCCGGTCTTCACGAGGCCGAAGATGTCGTGGAATCCGGGTTCGGGCAGGAGCTCCCAGAACTTCGCGATGGCCTCGCCGTCGGTGGCGATGGCGAAGCGGTAGGGGATCTTCTTCGAGGGTCCGGGCAGCACCGCCTCGATCCGCCCGCGGTCGAACACGAGATAGTGTTCCACGTCGTCCACGCGGATCAGCACCGTTTCGGAAAAGAGCCGCCCCAGCCTCAACAGGTGCGGCCGCGCCGCGACCTGCGCGGGCAGGCGTTCGATCTCGCTCAGCATGGTCTCTTCCTCCGTCGTTCGCCGCGGAGGATGGGAAGCGGGCGCGCGGCGGACAATGCCGGGCAGGGTATCGGGCGATACCCGCCGCTCCACGGGCCGGGTATCGAGCGATACCTAATGCGACATTGGCGCGGCGCGGTTGTTGCGCAACGCTTGGACCCGAGGAGACATCAGCCGAAACGGGGAGGAGACCGACATGGCGAAGATCACGCTCGACAACATCACCGACGAGGTCGTGGCCGCGCTTGGCCAGAACGGAGAGATCGACGCGCGTCAGCGCGAGATCATGACATCGCTGATCACGCACCTGCACGGCTTCTGCAAGGACGTGAAGCTGCAGCACCACGAGTTCATCGAGGCCTGCCAGTACCTCGCCCGCGCCGGGGCGGTCTGCGACGGCGGCCGGCAGGAATTCATCCTGCTGGGCGACATCCTGGGCGTCGAGGTGCTGGTCGACATGCTTTCGAACCCGGTCACCGGGACCGAGAGCGAGTCGACCGTGCTCGGCCCGTTCTACCGCGAGAACCCGCCGGTGCTGCCCAAGGGCGCCTCGACGGTCCTCAAGGAATACCCCGACCAGGAGACGGTCTACTTCGAGGGCCAGGTCCGCGACGCCGATGGCACGCCGCTGGCCGGGGTGACCATCGACGTCTGGGAAGACGCGCCGAACGGGCTCTACGAGAACCACGACCCCGACCAGCCCGAGTTCAACCTGCGCGGCCGCTTCGAGACCGACGAGAACGGGCACTACGCCTTCCGCGCCCTGCGCCCGGTCGACTACCCGATCCCCGACAACGAGACGGCGGGCGAGCTTCTGCGCTTCATGGGCCACCACCCGATGCGCCCCGGGCACATGCACTTCATCCTGTCCAAGGAGGGCTTCCGTCCGCTCATCAGCCAGATCTACGACAGCCGGTCGGAGTATCTCGAGAACGACAGCGTGTTTGCGGTCAAGGACAGCCTCGTGGGCGAGTTCCGCAAGGCGGGCCCGGACCTCGACACCGACTTGCACGTGAGCTTCGACTTCGTGCTCAAGCGCGACGCCGCCAACGAGCGGATTGCCGCGGAATAACCCCGCCCTCCCTGGCGAATCGACTGGAAGCCTCCCCCGGGGAGGCTTTCTTTTTGACGGCCCGCATGCGTCTACTGGCACCCGGAGGAGACGGGGACGGATGAACCTCAAGCAGTTGACCTATTTCATCGCCGTGGCCGAGGAACTGCATTTCGGCCGCGCAGCCGAGCGGCTGGGCATGGCGCAGCCGCCGCTCTCGCGCCAGATCAAGCAGATCGAGGACGACCTCGGCGCGGTGCTGTTCAACCGCGGGCGCCGCGCGGTCAGCCTGACCCAGGCGGGCGAGCGCCTGCTCGAGCGCGGCCGCACGCTGATGCGTGACATCGACGACATGAAGCTCGAGGTCCGCCGCCTTGGCGAGGGGGCCGAGGGACGGCTGCGGATCGGGTTCGTGGGCTCCTCGACCTTCGGCATCCTGCCGACCATCGTGAAGTCGTTCCGGGCGAACTTCCCGGACGTGATCCTGACGCTCTCGCCGATGAACAACGCGCAGCTCTACCGCCGGCTGGTCGGGCGCGAGATCGACGTGGCCTTCGCCCGCCCGGCGCTGACCGACGCCGAGTTCCGGACGGTGCAGCTGGGCGACGAGCCGTTGGTGGCCGCGACGCCCGACAGCGTCGCCACCGCGCGGCCCGGGCGCGTCACCCTCGACGAGTTGCGCGGCATGAACTTCATTCTCTACCCCGAGTATCCGCGCCCCTCCTACGCCGACCTCGTGCTCGACAGCTGCGCCGCGCACGGGCTCGACCCCGACCGCAAGCTCTTCACGATGGACCTGCAGACCGCGCTGCGCCTCGTCGCGATCGGCGAGGGCGTCTGCATCGTGCCGGCGTCGGTCGGCTCGGCGCAGCGCAACGGGATCCGCTTCAACGCGATCGAGCCCGAGATCGGGCAGACCTCGCTCGCGCTCAACTACCGGCTGGACGAGCAGGGCCCGCACGTCCGGGCCTTCGTGAAGATCGCGCAGGCCGTGGCGCGCCGGTCGTTCTGAGGCTCAGCCGGGTAGCGCGATGCCCGGCACACCCGGCTGGCGGTCGCGGCGATACTGGGCGACGACGTCCGGGTTCAGCGTGACGCCAAGGCCCGGGCCATCGGGCAGGTGCACGGCGAAATCGGCGTAGCGGATGGGCCGCTCCAGCAGGTCGACCTTCATCAGCAGCGGGCCGAAAAGCTCGGTCCCCCAGGCGAGCGACGGCAGCGTCGAGAAGAGTTGCAGCGCGGCGGCGGTGCCCACGCCGGCCTCGAGCATGGTGCCCGCGTAGAGGCCGATGCCCGCCGCGCGGGCGATGGCGGCGACCTCGGCGCCCTTCTTCAGGCCGCCCGACTGGGCGATCTTGACCGCAAACACATCGGCCGCGCGGTCGGTCGCGCAGGCCATCGCGTCCTCGGGGCCCTGCAGCGCCTCGTCGGCCATGACGGCGATCTCGTAGCCGTCGGTCAGGGACTTGAGCTGCCGCATGTGTCGCGCGCCGATGGGTTGCTCGACGAGGTCGACGCCGATCTCCTGCAGCCCGCGCAGCCCCCAGCGCGCCTCGTCGAGCGACCAGGCCTGGTTCACGTCGACCCGGATCGAGGCGCGATCGCCCACCGCGTCGCGGATCGCGGCGACATGGGCGATGTCCTCGCGCACGGGGCGCTTGCCGATCTTGAGCTTGAAGATGTCGTGGCGGCGCGTCTCGAGCATCTCCCGCGCCTCGAGGATGTCGGTCTCGGAATTGCCCGAGGCCAGCGTCCAGGCGACCGGCATCGCGGTGCGCACCGGTCCGCCGAAGAGATGCGCGACCGAAACGCCCAGCCGCCGCGCGAGCCCGTCCCAGAGCGCCGTCTCGACCGCGCAGCGCGCGATCGGGTTGCCCTTCACGGCGCGGCTCATGATGTCGGCGGCGGTGTTGATCCGGTCGCCGTCCAGCCCGTCGAGCACCGGCGCGATGTAGGTGTCGATGGCGACCTTGATGCTCTCGGGGCTCTCGGCGCCGTAGCTCATCCCGCCGATCGCGGTGCCCTCGCCAAGGCCGACGGAGCCGTCCGAGAACCGGATTTCGACGAGCACGATGGACTGGACCATCATCGTCGCCATCGACAGGACGTGTCCGCGAATGGTCGGCAGGTCCACGAGCGTGGTTTCGATGCGGTCGATCTTGGGCAAGGCGGTCTCCGGTGCACGAGGTCATCTCGTGCGATTTTCCGGCCTTGCGCTGCCCAAGTCCAATACTCGGACGGTCTCGGACGATACCCGGCGCGCGGCGGCGCGTCAGACCTCGCGGGTCAGGAAACGCCCGCGCTCGCGGTCCCATCCGATCCGGACCGCCGCGCCGACGGCAGGGATCGGGCCGCTCCTGACGCGCAGGATGACCTCCTTGCCGGAGGCGGTCGTCACCAGCAGCCGGGTCTCGGCCCCGGCGTAGATCGTGTCGGTGACAGTGCCCGAGATCGGACCGTCGGGATCGATGCGCATCATCTCGGGCCGCAGCACGAGCGAGCCGCGACCGGCGGCGTCGCGTCCCGGCGGAAGGGGCAGGCGGCCGTCCGGGGTGTCCAGTGCGCCGTCCGAGACCTGGCCCTCGAAGATATTGGAAATGCCGATGAAATCCGCCACGAAGACCGAGTTCGGCGTGTCGTACATCTCCGATGGCGTGCCGGCCTGCACGATGCGTCCGTCGCGCATCAGGCAGATGCGCTCGGAGAGGGCGAGCGCCTCTTCCTGGTCGTGGGTCACGAAGATGATGGTCGTGTCGGTCTCGCGGTGGATGCGCTTGATCTCCATCTGCATCTGTTCGCGCAGCTTGCGGTCGAGCGCCGAGAGCGGCTCGTCCATCAGGATGATCGAGGGATCGTAGACGAGGCAGCGTGCCAGGGCGACGCGCTGCTGCTGGCCGCCGGACAGCTCGTTCGGGAAGCGGTTGCCCGCGTGGCCGAGGCCCACCGTCTCGAGCGAGCGGCCGACGCGCTGTGCGATCTCCCTGGCGCCGATGCCGCGCACGTTGAGCGGATAGCCGATGTTCTCGGCCACGGTCAGGTGCGGAAAGAGCGCGTAGTTCTGGAAGACCACGCCGATGCCGCGCTTCTCGGGGCGGGTGTGCGTGTGATCCGTGCCGTCGATCATGAGCTGTCCGCGCGAGGGCAGATTCAGCCCGCAGATGGTCTGCAGCAGCGTCGTCTTGCCCGAACCCGAGGGGCCCAGCAGCGTGAGGAACTCGCCCTCGTGCACGTCGAGGTCGACGCGGTCGAGCGCCACCGTCTCGCCGTAGTAGCGCGACAGGTCGCGCGCCGAGAGCTTGATCGTGCGCGCGCTTTGCGGGGCGACCACCGTCTCGGGCTGCAATTTGGTCTGCGGCTGCATGGCGCCACCTCCTGTCTGGTCGAGTCCCGGCCGCACGCCGGGACATCCGGCCGAAGCCGACGATCGTGGGTTTCCCGGGATTAAGCGCAAATCCGGGCTGCCCGTAAAATAGGGAAATGAGAGTTCCGGCTTAGCCGGAGCCTAATCCGATCATCGCAGGTTAGGATCTGCCTAATCAGTGGTGCTGTTTTTGCTACTTTACGCTGCATCGCGGCAATGCTTGCTTTCGGCACAGGTCGTCGCCACGGCCGTTCACCGCCGCATCCGGTTCGCCCCTGCAGGCCTGCCCATCCCGGGCCTGCCCGGCTGCAGCGTCCAGAGAAGCCGGTCCAACCGGACGACATGATTTGAGCCCGGATCCCACCAACACGGAGTGACCCCACCATGACATCCTTCAAGCCCACCCGCCGTGCCGTCCTGAAGGGCGGCCTGACCTCGGCCGCGGCGCTGGCCGCGCCCGCGCTGCTGTCTTCGGCCGCGCGCGCCGCCGCCGAGCAGATCACCGTTTCCGACGTGGGCGGCGCCATCGCCCCGGCGCTGCGCAAGGCCTTCTACGATCCCTTCGAGGCCGAGACCGGCATCAAGGTCGTCTCGGTCGCGCAGGAGCCGAACCCGGTCACGCAGATCAAGCTTCTGGTGGATACCGAGAGCTACATCTGGGACGTCTCGATGACGACGCCGGACCACGTCAAGCAGCTGGAGGCCGGCCCCGACTACACCACGCCGCTCGAGCTGGACGTCGACGAAAGCGAGTACGTCGCGGGCACCATCAAGCCGAACTGGCTGGGCTTCTCGGTCTTCTCGGTGAACATGGCGCTCAACACAGCGCAGCTGCCCGGCGCCAAGCCGCAGAGCTGGGCCGACTACTGGGATGTCGAGAACTTCCCCGGCCGCCGTGGCCTCTACCGCTCGCCCTGGGGCACGCTCGAGATGGCGCTGCTGGCCGATGGCGTTGCGCCGGCGGACCTCTACCCGCTGGACGTCGACCGGGCCTTCGCCTCGCTCGACAAGATCCGCGAGCACGTCTCGGTCTGGTGGACCGCCGGCGCGCAGAACACCCAGATCCTGCAGTCCGGCGAGGTCGACATGACCGACACCTGGTCGGCCCGCGCCTATGCCGCCTACGAGGCCGGCGCGCCGGTCGAGATGGTCTGGGACGGCCTTTATTCCGTCGACGGCTGGTCCGTGCACAAGGGCACGCCGCGCATGGAAGCCGCGCAGGAATTCGTGCGCTTCTGCGCCCGTCCCGAGCAGCAGGCGATCTACTCGTCCAACGTGGCGAACGGCCCCTCGGCCATGAAGGCCTACGACTTCATCTCCGAGGAACGCGCCACGGTGCTGCCGACCGCGCCCGGCAACGTCGACGGTCTGCGCCTGATGGACAGCGACTACTGGGGCGCCAACTACGATGCGCTCGCCGAGCGCTTCAACGAATGGCTCCTGATGGGCTGACCTGACCCGGCCCGGCGCGCCCCGAGACGGGCGCGCCGGGTGACCGCGCCGGCCCGATCCCGACCGATTTGCCAAGACTCCCGAGGACCAGAACAATGTCGCAGAAACAACTCGCCATCGGCACGCTCATCGAGGCCTACGGCCTGCATCCCGCCGCCTGGCTCGCGGAAGAGGCCGAGCCCGGTGCGCCGACCGAGATCGAGTATTTCAAGAACATCGCGCAGATCTGCGAGCGCGGGAAGTTCGACTTCTACTTCATCGCCGACACGCCCGCCGCGCGCACGCAGGACGTCGAGACCTGGGCGCGCTCGCCCATGTACATGAACCAGCTCGAGCCGATCACCCTGCTGACCGCGCTCGCTGGTGCCACCTCGAAAATCGGGCTGGCCGCGACCGCCTCGACCTCGTTCTACGAGCCCTACAACCTCGCCCGGCTCTATGCCTCGCTCGACCACATCTCGGGCGGCCGCGCGGGCTGGAACATCGTGACCTCGGCCAACGATTACGCTGCGCGCAACTTCGGCGCGGACCGCCTGCCGCCGCATGCCAAGCGCTATGCCAAGGCCAAGGAATTCTACGACGTCGTCACCGCGCTCTGGGACACCTGGGAGGACGACGCCTTCGTCTACGACAAGGAAGAAGGCTACAACTTCCTGCCCGAGAAGATGCACATGGTCGATCACGAGGGCGAGTTCTTCAAGGTGAACGGCGCGCTCAACATCGCGCGCTCGCCGCAGGGATACCCGGTCATCCTCGAGGCCGGCGCCTCGGAGACCGGCAAGGAGTTCGCGGCCCAGACCGCCGAGGCCGTCTTCGGCGTGGCGACGCGGATCGAGGACGCCATCGCCTTCTACAAGGATCTCAAGGGCCGCATGCCGGCCTACGGGCGCAACCCCGACCACCTCAAGGTGCTGGCCGGCGCCACCATCGTCGTCGGCGACAGCGCCGAGGAGGCCAAGGCCCGCTTCGACCACTGGCAGTCGCTCATCCATCCCGACGTGGGCCTGCTGCGCATCAAGCAGGACATCGAGACCGACCTGTCGGACCTGCCGCTCGACGAGCCGGTGCCCGAGGACCGCATCCCGGCCGAAGCCAACCATCACCGCGCCTACTTCGACGAGATCGCCGGCATGATCCGCCGCGGCCTGACGCTGCGCGAGATCTGCCAGCAATACACCCGCTCCAAGGTCACGATCTTCGGCTCGCCCGAGGAAATCGCCGACATGATGCAGGAATGGCTCGACCGCGAGGCCTGCGACGGCTTCATGATCACCTTCCCGGTGATCCCCTCGACGCTCGAGGACTTCGTCGAGAAGGTCGTGCCGATCCTCCAGGCACGCGGCATCTTCCGCGAGGACTACACCGGCTCGACCCTGCGCGAGCACCTCGGCCTGCCGCGCCCGGAAAACCGTCATGTCGTGGCCTCCGCCGACGGCGGCAAGGTGGTCGCGAATGGCTGAACTGAGCGCCACCGCGGTCCGCGAGGGCAAGGTGCGCGAGAAAAAGCGCTTCAACCCGGTGTGGCTCGCCGCGCCGGGGGTGGCCTTCCTGCTGTTCTTCATGGTCATGCCCATGGGGCAGATCTTCCACCTCTCCGTGCACGAATCCTCCGGCGAATTCACCTGGCGCTTCATGGAAAAGGCCATGGCGCCCGGGCTCTACGCCCGTGTGCTGGGCATGACCTTCTCGGTCTCGCTGCAGGTGATGCTGTGGTGCGTGGTGCTGGGCTACCCGCTGGCGCTCTGGCTGGCGCGGATGGAGGGGCGGGCGCAGCATCTCGCCGCCTTCTGCATCCTGCTGCCCTTCTGGACCTCGCCGCTCATCAAGAACTTCTCGTGGATGGTGCTGCTGGGGCGCACCGGCTTCGTCGCGGGGCTGGCCGAGAGCATCGGCCTCTCGCCCGAGGCGCTGCTCTATTCCAACACCACCGTGATCTTCGCGATGACCCACACGCTGATGCCGCTGGCGATCATCACCATGCTGCCCGCGCTGCAGCAGGTCGACCGCCGGGTGCTGCAGGCCAGCGCCACGCTCGGCGCCACCGGCGGGCAGGGCTTCTGGACGGTCATGCTGCCGCTCTCGATGCGGGGCATCTCGGCCGCGGGGCTGCTGATCTTCGTCACCGCGCTGGGCTTCTTCATCACGCCCGCGCTGCTGGGCGGACCGCAGCAGACCATGATCGGTCAGCTCATCATCATGCAGATCAACCAGTTGCAGAACTGGCAGCAGGGCGCGGCGCTGGCCGTGGTGCTTCTGGTCACGGCGCTGGTGGCGGTCTTCGTCTTCGACCGGGTGTTCGGCATCTCGTCGGTCACCGGCGGCAGCGGCGCGCCCCGACGACACGATCACCCCGTGCGCCGGCTCGGCATCCGCATGAGCGAGGGCATGGGCAAGATCGCCCGGCGCCTGGGCGGCGGCATGTCCGAAAGCACGGCGCGGCGGGTGCACAACACCTTCGCGGGCGTCATGGTCTTCCTGCTGCTGGTGCCCGTGCTGGCCTTCGTGCCGATGGCCTTCGAGGACAGCGTGAACCTCTACTTCCCGCCCGAGACGCTCTCGACCCGCTGGTTCGCCGAGCTCTTCGAGGCGCCGGTCTGGCGCTCGGCCATCCTGCGCTCGCTTGGCGTGGGGCTGGCGACGGCGGCGCTGACGCTGGTCATCGGCGGGCTGGCGGCACTGGCCCTGGTGCAGGGGCGCGGCAAGGCGGCGACGCCGATCTTCCTGCTGTTCCTGACGCCGATGATCATTCCGCCGATCGCGCTGGCGGTCTCGATGTTCTACCTCTTCGCCCAGATCGGGCTGGTGGCCACGAACCTCGGGATCATCATCGGCCACTGTGTCATCGCCATGCCCATCGTCTTCGTGGTACTCTTGACCACCTTCAAGGGCTACGACTGGCGTCTCAACGACGTGAGCCTGACACTGGGCGCCTCACGCCTGCAGAGCTGGCGCCGCATCACCCTGCCGCTGATGAAGGGCGGGCTGATCGCGGGCTTCGTCACCGGCTTCCTGCAGAGCTTCGACGAGCTGACCGTGGCGCTCTTCGTGGGCGGCGGACTGAAGACGACGCTCCCCCGGCAGATGTGGGACAGCATCAACCTGCAGGCCACCCCCATCATCGCGGCGGCATCCGTGCTCGTGCTGGTCATCGTGCTGCTGTTCTTCGGCGCGATGGAACTGGCGCAGATGCGCCGCAGGACCGCAACGAAAGGCTGAATCAATGGACATGAAGACCGACACCATCGACGAGACGCAGGCGCGCATCGACCTTGCCGCCGCGCTGCGGATGACGGCGCGCGCCAACATGCACGAGGCGGTCGCCAACCACTACTCCATCGCGCTCAGCGCCGACGGCTCGCGGTTCCTCATCAATCCCAAGTGGATGCACTGGGGGCGGGTCCGGGCCTCGGACCTCGTGCTGGTGGACACGAACGCGGGCGAACCCGAGAACGTCGACCGCACCGCCATGGCGATCCACGGCCAGGTGCACCGGCTCTGCCCCTCGGCGCGGGTCGTGATGCACCTGCACCCGATCTCGACCACGGCGCTGGCCTCGATCGACCCGCCGGGCATGCCGCCCATCGACCAGAACTCGGCGCGCTATTTCAACCGCGTGGCGGTGGACCTGCAGTTCGGCGGCATGGCCAACTCGGACGAGGAGGGCGCGCGCCTGGCCAAGCTGCTGGGCGACAAGTCGCGGCTGCTGATGGGCAACCACGGCGTGATGATCGCCGCCGAGACCATGGGCGAGGCCTGGGACGACATCTACACCTTCGACCGCGCCGCGCAGATCGTGGTGGCGGCGATGTCGACCGGGCGGCCGCTCAAGGTGCTCGACGACGAGACCGCCGAGCAGACGGCGCAGGACTGGCTGTCGATCCGCGACTTCTCGATCCGGCACTTCGAGGAGATGAAATGCATCCTCGACGCCGAGTGCCCGGACTACCGCGACTGAACCGACACGACACCCGCGGGGCGCGGCTTTCGCGCGCCGCGCACGGCACATGGAAGACTGTCCCCGCGGGGACGGCCGGGCCTCCGTGCGCCCCGGGGACAGGGAAAGGACGAGAGATGACAGCAATTGCCGAGGCCCCTCAGGGCGCCGAAAGCGCGACCGAGATCACGCGGGAGGCCTTTCGCGACGGGATGGCCTGCCTTGCCGGGGCGGTGAACATCGTCACCACCGACGGGCCGGGCGGGCGCGCGGGGCTCACCGCCTCGGCGGTCTGCGCGGTCACCGACGAGCCGCCGACGCTGCTGGTCTGCGTGAACCGCGGGTCATCGGCTGGCCCTGCCTTCCTCGAGAACGAGGCCCTCTGCGTGAACACGGTGGGCCCGGATCATCGCGAGACGGCCATGCTCTTCGGCGGCAAGACCCCGATGGCCGAGCGCTTCTCCGGGGCCGACTGGGGCACCGGCCCCTCGGGCGCGCCGGTGCTGGCGGGGGCGGTCGTGTCCTTCGACTGCCGGGTGCGCGAGCGCAGCCCGCAAGGCACGCACGAGGTGCTGTTCTGCGAGATCCTGCGCATCCAGAGCCGCCCCGGCGCGGCCGGGCTGGCCTACTTCGGCCGGACTTTCCATGACCTCGAAGGGTGACGCCATGCCGAACGATCTTTCCCCCGTATCGATGACCCCCGACGTCGCCCCCGAGATCACCGACCGCATCGCGGACGGCGAAGTCGTGGTCGTGACCGGCGTGTCCGGCGGCCCCTTCATGCTCGCGGCGGCCGAGACGGTCACCTCCGAGGTGGTGAACCTCATGGCGACCCATGCGCGCGGCCTCGTCGGCATCGCCCTGCGCGCGTCGCGCGCCGATGCGCTGGGGCTGGAGCCGCAGCCGCGCCGGGGCTGGAAGTCAGGGCCGGACTACACGCTCTCGATCGAGGCGGCGCAGGGCACGACCACCGGCATCTCCGCAGAGGAGCGCGCGATCACCATCCGCGCCGCGGTCTTCGGCGGTGCCGCGGACATCGTGACGCCCGGGCACATCTTTCCGCAGGTCTGCGACGGGCGCGGCACCGGGGCCGGCGATTGCGCGCTGCGCCTGGTCGAGACGGCGGGCCGGGCGCCCGTGGCCGTGATCTGCACCATGCTCGACGCCTCCGGCAACGTCGCCGGGTCGGCGGCGGCGCGGGCTCTGGCCGATCGCCTTGGCCTGGGCTGCACCGATGCCGGGGGCGGCGAATAGGCGGAGGCTAATCACTGATGAATACAACTATAATTTCCCCGAATGCTGGGCGGCGGTAGAAGGGGACTGGCCGGGGCGAGGCGTGCGCGCCTTTGCACCGCGAACAAGAGGTAACGAAGATGACTACGGAACGAACGGATACGCTTGTCGTCGGGGGCGGCCAGGCCGGTATCGCGATGAGCGAGCACCTCGGCCGGATGGGCGTGCCGCATCTCGTGCTGGAAAAGGCGCGCGTCGCGGAAAGCTGGCGCAGCGAGCGCTGGGATTCGCTGGTGGCCAACGGCCCCGCCTGGCACGACCGTTTCCCGGGCATGGCGTTCCCCGGCGCCGACCCGGACGCCTTCGTCGGCAAGGAGGCGGTGGCCGAATACTTCGCCGCCTACGCGCGGATGATCGACGCGCCCCTGCGCTGCGGCGTCGAGGTCGAGTCGGTGAAGCGCCTCGAGGGGCGTGCCGGTTTCCGGGCCGAAACCTCGCAGGGCACGATCGAGGCCGCGCATGTCGTCGCTGCAACCGGACCGTTCCAGAAGCCCGTGATCCCACCCGTCGTGCCGGCTGAAAGCGGCTACCTCCAGATCCACTCGCGCGGCTATCGCAATCCCGGCCAGCTGCCCGAGGGCGGCGTGCTGGTGGTCGGTGCGGGCTCGTCCGGCGTGCAGATCGCGGACGAGCTGTCGCGCGCGGGTCGCGACGTCTACCTCTCGGTCGGGCCGCACGACCGGCCCCCGCGCAGCTATCGCGGCCGGGATTTCGTCTGGTGGCTGGGCGTGCTCGGCAAGTGGGATGCCGAGACGCAGGACCAGGGCAGCGAGCATGTCACCATCGCGGTGAGCGGCGCGCGCGGCGGCGAGACCATCGACTTCCGCCGGCTCGCGGCGCAGGGCATCACGCTGGTCGGCCGGACGGAAAGCTATTCCGAGGGGGTCGTGCGCTTTGCCGACACGCTGGCCGAGACCATCGCGCGGGGCGATGCCAACTACCTCTCGCTGCTCGACGAGGCCGACGCCCATGTCGCGCGTTACGGGCTCGATCTGCCCGAGGAGCCCGAGGCGCGCCGCTTCGGCCCGGACCCGGCCTGCGTGACGCATCCCCTGGCGTCGCTCGATCTCGAGGCGGCGGGCGTGCGGACGATCATCTGGGCCACGGGCTACGAGCTCGACTTCGGCTGGCTCCAGGTCGAGGCTTTCGACGCCGAGGGGCGGCCGAACCACAGCCGCGGGATTTCCGCCGAACCGGGGGTCTATTTCCTCGGCCTGCCATGGCAGACCCGGCGCGGATCGAGTTTCATCTGGGGCGTCTGGCACGACGCCAAGTACCTTGCCGACCACATCGCCGGGCGCCGCAAGTACGACGCCTACCACGACGAGGCCCGTCAGCGCGAAACCGCCGTGCCGCCGCTGGCCGAGGGCCGCGGCTGAGCCCGGCCCCAGGAATACGGAGACCGAGATGGCCCACGAACGCATCCGCACCTTCAACACGCGCCACACCTACCCCGAGCAGAACCTCGACAACGACCTCGCGCAGGCGGTGGTGACGCGCGGGGGGCGCACCGTTTGGCTGCGCGGGCAATGCCCGCAGAACCTGGACGACGCGAAGAACATCGAGAGCCACGATCCCGTGGAGCAGACCCACAAGGTCATGCAGAACATCCGCCAGCTCATCGAAGAGGCGGGCGGGCGCATGGAGCACCTCGTGAAGGTGGTGGTCTACATCACCGACGTGCGCCACCGCGAGGCGGTCTACCGCACAATGGGCGAGTACATCCGCGGCGTGCACCCGGTCTCGACCGGGCTGGTGGTGCAGGCCCTGGCGCGGCCCGAGTGGCTGGTCGAGATCGACGGCACAGCCGTCATCCCCGACGAGGAGGGCTGAGCGCATGACCTTCTCGCTTGTCGCCCGCTGCCCGGACACCGGCATGTTCGGCGTTGCCATCTCCTCGTCCTCGCCCGCCGTGGCGGCGCGCTGCGCCTATGTCCGCGCGGGCGTGGGGGCGGTCTCCTCGCAGAACGTGACCGACCCCACGCTGGGGCCGCGCGCGCTCGACCTCATGCAGGGCGGCATGAGCGCCGAGGAGGCCGTGGCCGAGATCCGCGAGACCGCGCCCTTCATCGAGTACAGGCAGGTGCTGGCGGTTGATGCCCGTGGCGGCACCGCGATCCACTCGGGGCCGAACTCGCTGGGCCTCTGGACCGAGGCGCGGGCGACGGATGTCGCCTCGGGGGGCAACCTGCTGGCCAACGAGGGCGTGCCGCAGGCCATCGTCGATGGCTATCTCGGCGCCGCGGGCCATATCGGTGACCGCCTGATCGCGGCCCTGCGCGCCGGGCTGGCGGCGGGCGGCGAGGCCGGGCCGGTGCATTCCGCCGGCATGCTGATCGTCGACGACGTGGCCTGGCCGGTGGCCGACCTGCGCTGCGATTGGACCGAGGATTGCCCGGTCGAGGCCGTCGCGACCGCCTGGGAGGTCTACAAGCCGCAGCTGCGCGCCTACGTGCAACGCGCGCTCGACCCGCGCGAGGCGCCGTCCTACGGCGTGCCGGGCGACGAGTGAATGCGCCGTGCCGCGCGCTCAGGAGATCCGGCGAGGCTCCATGATCGGCGCTTCCATGCCCGGGATGTAGCTGTTCGAGATGAAGGTCCCGCAGTGGTCCATGAAGGTCGAGACCAGCCGCGTCGGCTGCTGCCGCGCCACGCGCAGGAGGCCCAGCCGCATCGGCTTGTGCTCGCCCGCGATGCGCAGGCGCACCAGCTTGCGCCCGTCGAGCGCCGTGGTCGAACGCGGCCGGATGTTGGCGATGGTATAGCCGAAGCGGTTGGCGACCATCGTGCGGATCACGTCCTGCTGCTGCAGCCGGGCGGTGATGCGCGGCGTCACCCCGGCGCGGGCGAAGAGCCCCATGAAGTAGTCGCGCGAGAGCGGCAGGTCGAGCAGGATCAAGTCCCGGTCGGCCATCTCCTCGAGCGTGACCGCCGACTGCGCGGCGAGCGGATCGCTTTCGCCCACCAGCACGTGCGGCGGCAGCTCGGCCAGCGGCACGAACTCGAACTCGTCGGGCACCTCGAGGTCGTAGCTCAGCGCCACGTCCAGCTCGGCACGCTCCAGCTTCTTGAGCAGTGTGCCCTGGTCGGCCACCTCGGGCAGCACCCGGACGCCGGTGTGTTCCGAGGCGAAGCTGTGCGTGATCTCGGGCAGCACCATCGGCGCGAAGGTCACGAGGCATCCCAGCGCCAGCGTGCCGCGCACCGTTTCGGTCGCCTCCGAGGCCGACTGGTAGAGCCGCTCGGCCTGGTCGACCAGCTGCTTGGCCTCGACCAGCAGCTCGCGCCCCACCGGCGTCAGCGACAGCCCCTGCGCGTGGCGGCGCAGGAAAAGCTGCGCGCCCAGTTCCGTCTCGAGCTGCGAGATCGCCGTCGAGATGGACGGCTGCGAGATGTTGATCCGCTCGGAGGCGAGCGTGATCGAGCCAAGCTCGGCGGTGGCGATGAAGTATTCGATCTGGCGCAGCGTGTATCGCATGACGCCAATCTCCGCCGGTCGCGCGTGACTGGCAAGGGGCCTTTTGGCTTCGCGCGCGGAGCTGCGCCAACAGCAATGGCACGGAGGGCGCATGAACAGCGCAAGGGATGAGATCACGGTGGGCGATTTCTGGCGCACGCTGGGCGAGCGCGCCATCGGCGCGACGGTGGTGACGGCAGACAGCGCCGAGGGGCCGCGCGGCTTTCTCGGGCTCTCGGCGGCGCATGTCTCGGCCGACCCGCCGCGGATGCTGGTCTCGATCGACCGCAAGACCTCTGCGCTGGACGGCGTGCTGGAACAGCGCCACTTCGCGATCAACATCCTGCCCGAGGGGCAGGCGGCACTGGCCTCGGCTTTCGGCGGCAAGGGCGAAAAGCCCTTCGCGCCGGAGGAGTGGACCACGCTCGCGACCGGGGCGCCGGTCTTTGCAGCCGCGCTCGGCGTCTTCGACTGCGAGGTCGAGCAGGTCGTCGATCTGGACGGCACCGCCGTCGTCATCGGCCGCGTCCGCGCGGTCCGCGCCGCCGGCGAGGGCGAGCCGCTGGTCTTCTTCCGCGGCAAGTTCCTGTCGGACTGAGCCGCAAGACATCCCGGAGAGCACATGACGACACATTTCACCCCCGCCGCGATGCTGGAACGGCTGGTCGCCCACGCAACCGTGGTTGGCACGCCGAACGGTGCCCTGGTCGATTTCGTTGCCGACTATCTCGAGGCGCATGGCGCGCGCGTCCAGGTCCTGCCTGGGCCGGAGGGCGACCGCTCGAACCTCTTCGCCACCATCGGTCCCGAGGACCGGCGCGGCCTGATCCTGTCGGGGCATCTCGACGTGGTGCCGGCGGAGGAGCCCGGCTGGCAGGCCGACCCCTTCGTGCTGCGCGCCGAGGCGGGCCGGCTGATCGGGCGCGGCGCCTGCGACATGAAGGGCTTTGTCGCGGCGGTGCTCGCGGCGGTGCCGGCTATGGCGGAGACGCAGTTGGAGACGCCCCTGCACATCGCGCTGTCCTACGACGAGGAGGCCGGATGCCGGGGCGTCGGGCACATGATCGACCGTCTGCCCGAGCTCTGTCCGCCGCCGCTGGGCTGCATCGTGGGCGAGCCGACGGGCCTCGCCCCGGTGCTGAGCCACAAGGGCAAGGCAGCGGTGCGGCTCGTGGCCAGGGGCATCGCCGGGCACAGTGCGCGCCCCGACCTCGGGCGCAACGCGATCCACGCGCTGCTGCCCGCGCTCGCCCGTGTCGCCGAGGAGGCCGCGCGGCTGACCGCCGAGGGCCCCTTCGACGACGGTTTCGCGCCGCCGCATCACACCATGCAGGTCGGCACCATGTCCGGCGGCGAGGCGCTGAACGTGCTGCCCGATCACGCCGAGGCGCGGATCGAGGCGCGCGTCCTGCCCGGCGCCGATCCGCTCGAGGTGCTGCGGCCCGTTCTGGACCTTGTCGCCGCGACAGAGCACGTCGAGGCCGAGATCCTCGCAGCCTATCCGCCCCTCGCGCAGGAGGCGGAGGTGCCGCTCGTGCGGCTGGTCGAGGGGATTTCCGGCAACGCGGCGCAGAGCGCCGTCAGTTTCGGCACCGAGGCGGGGCTCTTCCGCGCGGCGGGCATGCCGGCGGTGCTCTGCCGGGCCGGGCGACATGGGGCGCGCCCACAAACCCGAGGAATACATCCTCGAAAGCGAACTCGAGGCCGCGCACGAGATGATCCTCGGGCTGATCCGGCAGCTTGCCGGCGGCGGCGCCGAGGTGCTCCGCATGCGGTAGCAGCCCGGGCCCTCGCCCGCATTGGCGGTCAGAGCTCGCCGGTCCTCGGTTGCCAGGTGGTCCCCTCCGGCCCCTTGTCGGGGGCGAGGTCGAGCTCGAATTCGTACATGTCCGGCCGGTAGAGCGCCCGGATGCGCTCCAGCGCCCGGCCGTCGGCATCGCGGACGACCCGGGTGATGCAGAGCAGCGGCGCGCCGACGCCGATTTGCAGCAGGGCGGCGACCTCGGCATCGGCCGCGCTGGCCGTGACGCGCTGATGCGCGCCTGAAATGCGTGCGCCCGACGCCTCGATGAGACGCAGCAGCGGGGTGCGGGTCAGGTCTTCGGCCTCGAAGGTCCGCCCGATGTCCTCGGGCACATGCGTGATCGCGTGGGAAAAGGGGATGCCGTCCACCGAGCGCAGGCGCGTCGCCTGCTGGACGACAGTGCCGGGCGCGATCTTCATGTCCTGCGCTATGTCGTGAGGCGCGGGCGCGTAGTCGAAGGCCAGCACCTCGACACGCGTGCGCAGCCCCATCGCCAGCAGGTTGTCCACCAGCCCGCGGATATCGGCCTGCGGCGCGGCGGCCTGGGCCGGCGGCGTCGCGAAGGTGCCGCGCCCGCGCTCGCGCCGGATCAGCCCCTCGCTTTCCAGCCGCTCGAGGGTCCGCCGCAGGGTCACCCGCGAGACGGAGAAGGTCCGCGACAGCTCGGGCTCGCTGGGCATCGGCCGGTCCGGCGGGAACCGGTGGCCGAGGATCTGTTCGCGCAGGACGATGTAGATCCGGTGGTAGAGTGGCGTCGGGTCATGCATGGCAGTCCGATTCTTAAGCGCTGTGGCAGTCTGCGCGAGGAAAAACATCCGACGCGGGCGAAATGGCTGGCCACAAAGTTGTATTAAAGTAAAGTCAACCAGACAATATGCGAAGGGCAGGTGGATGCGGACGATCTTCGACACTCTCCAGCGGGGCGCATTCGGCGCCGCCGAAGGCCGCCCGTGACCCGCGCCGCCGACGTCCTCGGAGACGGCAGCCTGGCGCGTGCGCTGTTCGCCCCGCGCGCGGTTGCGCTCATCGGCGCCTCCTCCGACCCGGGCAAGACCACGGCGCGGCCGCTGCGCTACCTCCGCAAGCACGGCTTCGAGGGGCGGGTCTTTCCCATCCATCCGACCGCCGCGACGGTCGGCGGGACAACGGCATATCCGGACCTCGCCTCCGTGCCCGAGCCGGTCGACCACGCCTTCATCCTGCTCGCGGCGCCTCTCGTGCCCGCGGCGGTGCGCGCCTGCGCCGAGGCCGGCGTGCGCTGCGTGACCGTGCTGAGCGACGGCTTCGCCGAGACCGGCCCCGAGGGGCTGGCCCGCCAGCGCGCGCTGGTCGAGACCGCCCGCGCGCACGGCGTGAGATTGCTGGGCCCCAACTCGATCGGCGTGGTGGATACCGACGGCTTTGCCTGCAGCGCCAACGCCGCGCTCGAGATGCCGGAGCTGCCGCGCGCGGGATACGGCGTGATCTCGCAGAGCGGCAGCATGATCGGAGCGCTGCTGTCGCAGGGCGCGGCGCGCGGGATCGGGTTCTCGAGCCTCGTTTCGGTGGGCAACGAATGCGATCTCTCGGTCGGAGAGATCGGCGAGCTCATGCTGGCGGACCCCCGCTGCACCGCGATCCTGCTTTTCCTGGAGGCGATCCGCGACCGCGCGGCGCTGGCCCGATTCGCCCGCGCGGCCGAGGCCGCGGGGAAGCCCGTGCTGGCCTGCAAGCTCGGCCGCTCGACGGCGGGACAGGCGCTGGCCGCGACGCATACCGGCGCGCTGTCAGGCGACGACCGTTCGGCCGAGGCGCTGTTCCGGCATCTCGGGATCGCCCGAGTGAACATGCTCGAAACGCTCTACGAGGCGCCACCGCTTTTCTTCGGTTCCGGTCGGCCCGAGGGCGGCCGCGTGGCCGTGGTGACCACGACCGGCGGCGGTGGCGCTCTGGTGGTCGATGCGCTGGCCTCGAACGGACTCGACATCGCCGCCGTTCCGGCCACGGTCCGCGCGCGGCTGGAGCGGCAGGGCGTGTCGGTGGGCCAGAGCGGCCTGATCGACCTGACGCTCGCCGGGACGGGCCCCGAGGTCGTGCGCGACGTGCTCGACCTGCTCATGGCCGCTGAGGGCGTCGATGCCGTTGCCATGGTTATCGGCTCCTCGGCGCAGTTCCGGCCCGACCTTGCCGTCGCGCCGCTGCACGGGCTGGCCGAAAGCCCCAAGCCGCTGGCCATCCATCTCGTGCCCGCGGCCGAACGCTCGCGCGCGATGCTTTCCGCCGAGGGGCTGGCGGTGTTCCGCACGGCCGAGTCCTGCGCCGAGGGCCTGCGCGCGAGGCTGCAGCGCCGCGCGCCGGGTGACGTGCCGGCGACGCCTGCAGAGGGCCTTGCCGAACGGGTGGCGGCAGAGGTGGCGGGCGCCGCGGGCGCGGCGCTCGACGAGCCGACCTCGCGCCGCATCTGCGACCTGCTGGGCATCGAGGGTCCGCCGGGCCGTTGCGTCCGGACGCCGGACGAGGCGCGGGCGGCCTTCGCCGAGCTGGGAGGCGCGGCGGTGCTGAAGATCGTGTCGCCCGACATCCCCCACAAGTCCGACAGCGGCGGCATCCTTCTTGGTATCGACACGCCCGAGGCGGCCGCGCGCGGGGTCGCGCAGCTCTTGCAGACGCAGCGGGCGGCGCATCCGGGCGCGGACCTCCGGGGTGTGCTCATTCAGAAGATGGCCCGCGGCGTCGGCGAGGCGCTGATCGGCTTCCGCCGTGATCCCCAGTCCGGCCCCTTCGTCATGCTGGGGGCGGGCGGCGTGCTGGCCGAGGTCATGGACGACATCGCGATTCGCGTCGCGCCCGTCGATCTGGATACGGCCCGCGAGATGATCGCGGAGGTGCGCATGTTCCGGGCCTTTGCCGGGTATCGCGGGGCGCCCAAAGGCGACCTCGAGGCCGTCGCCCGGGCCGTCGTTTCCCTGTCGCGCCTGGCCCGTTGCCCCGAGGTCGCGGAGGCCGAGATCAATCCGTTTCTGATCGGTGCCGAGGGCGCGGGCGGGCTTGCGCTCGATGCGCTCGTCGTGGCCGCGGAGCGGCCATGACCGGGGCCACGATCATGTCCGCGCCCGGTGCGGCGCAGGACCATGCACGGCGAAGGGAGGACCGTGAGCGATGACCGAATATGCCCCCGACGGACTGTTCGGCCTGCTGACCCCGCAGGCGAACACCACGGTCGAGGCCGAGTTCCGCGTCTTCTGTCCGCCGGGCATGCTGCCGCTGACCGCGCGCATGACCAGCGGCAAGCCGGGCATGGAGGCGCGGCTCGTGGATTACGCCGAGCGGCTTGGCGAGACCGTGGACCGCTTTGCCAACGCGCCGCTCGGGGCCGTCGCGGTGGCCTGCACGGGCATGTCCTACCTCGTCGACCCGGCGCGCGAGGCGGAGGCGGCGTCGCGGATCTGCGACGCGCGCGGCTACCCGGTGCTGACCGCCGCCCAGGCATTGCGCACCGCGCTCGAGACGCTCGGGGCGCGGCGTATCGGGATCGTGTCGCCCTACGGCGATGCACTGCACGAGGAGGGCCTGCGCTACTGGTCGAAGCTCGGGTTCGAGATCGGGCAGGCCGTGCGGCTCGCCGGAGACGACAGCGCCTTCCACGCGATTTATGGCCTGTCGGGCGAGGCGTCGCGCAAGGGGCTCGCGGCCGTCGACACCGATGGTCTCGACGCGGTCGCGATCCTGGGGACCGGGCTGCCGACGCTGGACACCCTGCTGGCGGCGCGCGGCGGGGCCGTCCCGGTGCTGACGCCGAACCTCGCGCTGGCCTGGCTGACCGTCTGCACCCTGCGGCAGGAGACACCGACGCCCGCCAGCCTTGCCTCCTGGACCGACGGCAGCGCCTGGGCGGCGCGCTACGTGACAAGGGACCGCCGGCCATGACCCGGCCTGAGCGCGACCAGGCGCGGCCGTCACTGCGCGGTATAGCCGCCGTCCACCACCATGTCGCTGCCGGTCATGAAGCCGGCCTCGTCCGAGGCAAGGAAGACCGCCGCGCCCGCGATCTCGGCGACATCTCCGATGCGGCCGATGGGATGCTTCGGCGCGAGCGCGGCGCTCGTGGCCTCTTCCGAGCCGTAGGCGGCGCGGAGCCGCTCGGTCATCACGGCACCGGGCGAGAGCGCATTGACGCGGATGCCGTCCCCGGCATGGTCGAGCGCCATCGCGCGGGTCAGCTGCAGGACACCGCCCTTGGAGGCGCAATAGGCCGCGTTGTTGCGCACGGCGACGCTGCCGAGCTGCGAGGCGACGTTGACGATCACGCCCGCGCCTTGCGTCCGCATCAGCCGCAGAACGGCGCGGCTGACCAGGAAGACACCGGTGAGGTTGACATCGATGCTGGCGCGCCAGTCCTTGAGCGTCAGATCGGCAACCGGGGCATTGGTGGACAGCGCCGCGGCATTGTTGACGAGCACGTCGATCCGGCCGAAGCGGTCATGCACCTGCGCGATGGCGTCTTCGACGGCCCGCTCGTCGGTCACGTCGACCGCGAGCATGCCGGCCTCGGCGCTTCGATCCAGGCGGGCGACGCGCGCGCCTTCCGCCTCGAACCGCTCCGCGATCGCGCGACCGATGCCGCGCGCGGCCCCGGTCACGATTGCCGTCTTACCACCGAGCCTGCCCAAGTCGCGGTCCTTTCACTGGAATGGCCGAAGGCTAGGATCGGGCGCGGGGATGCGCAAGCGGATGGCGTGGCAGCGGGGCTGCTTCGGTGAGCGGTCTGCACGAGCTGTCGATCCACGAGCTTTCAGGGCTCGTCTCGCGGCGCGAGCTCGGGGCGCTCGAACTGACGGACGCGCTGATCGCGCGCGCCGAGGCGGTGCCGGGCGTCTTCGTCACGCCGACCTTCGAGCTTGCGCGCGAGATGGCATGCGCCGCGGATCGCGAGATCGCGCGGGGCGCATGGCGTGGCCCGCTGCACGGCATCCCCGTGGGCCTCAAGGACGCGCTCGATACCGCCGGGATCCCGACCGAGGTGGGCTCGCGACTGCTGGCCGGGCGTCTCCCGTCGACCGACGCGGTCGCCTGGCAGCGCCTTCGGGAGGCCGGGGCGGTGCTGATGGGCAAGCTGCACTGCGCCGAACTCTGCCTCGGTGCGCCGGGAAGTGACGATGCCTTTCCCTGGCCGCGCCACCCGCTCGACGCTGCGCGCACGCCGGGGGGCTCCTCCTCCGGTGCGGCCGTGGCGCTGGCCCGGGG
This sequence comes from Salipiger mucosus DSM 16094, assembly GCF_000442255.1. GTDB lineage: Bacteria > Pseudomonadota > Alphaproteobacteria > Rhodobacterales > Rhodobacteraceae > Salipiger > Salipiger mucosus. The sequence continues at coordinate 136,733 of NZ_KE557282.1, forward strand.
CCTCGTTCCGGCGGCGCTTGGCAGCGACACCGGCGGGTCGATCCGTATTCCGGCGGACTTCTGCGGCGTCTCGGGGCTGAAGCCCACCGACGGGCGCGTGCCGGCCCAGGGGCTCTATCCGCTGGCGCCCTCGCTGGACCAGGTCGGCCCCATGGCGCGCTCCGCGCGTGACTGCGCCTTCCTGCTCGACGCGCTGGATGGCACGAGCGGGCATGTGCGGGGTCTGACCGAGCGGCTGGACGGGATGCGGCTGGGCTACGTCGCCGGGTTCTGCGACCAGGGCGGCGTCGCGCCGGACCACCGGCGCTCGACCTGCTGCGCGCGCTGGGCGCCGAGGTGCGGGAGGTCACGTTGCCGGATCTTGCGGCCTTCACCCGCTGCCAGATGACGCTGATGCTGAGCGAATCCTGGCCACTCGTCGGCGTGCAGGCCCGCCGGGCGATCGGCCGGGTCAGCCGCATCACGCGGACGCGCCTCGCGATGGGCGCGCGGCTGGGGCCCTCGGACGGCGAGGAAGCCCGGCAGACCCGCAAGGCGCTGGCCCGCGCGACCGAGGCGGCAATGGCGGGGTTCGGCGCGCTGATCTGGCCGGCCGTGCCGGGCGACCCGCCGCGCGTCGCCAAGATCCGGGCCCTCGACTACCTGCGCCGCCCGATGCTGTCGGTGCCGCCGAACGTCTCCGGCGGTCCCGCGGCCTCGGTGAGATGCGGGCGTTCGAAGGCCGGTTTCCCGGCGGCCTTCCAGGTGATGGGGCGGCGTTCGGGTGACAGGGCGGTGCTGAAGATCGCCCATGCCTACGAGGCCGCGACGCCGGAATTCGACAACCCTGTCATCGAGACCGGCGCCAATGAGCCGGCGCCGCGCGCCGACACCGCGCGCCTTCGGTGCGATTCGCCGGATCTCCGGCACTGAGACGCGGCCGGCCCCGGGGCGGGCCGGAGCACAAATATGGCGCAGCGGCGGGCAGTTTCGCGGTTTCGCGCGGCCCGGGAGAGCCAAACCTCCGATTTTGCTTGATATGACTCAAGTTAAATACAGGAATTGTATTAAATCTAAACAATACCTGTCTGGGGTGGAGCCGATGCGTATGACTGCCCAAGTATCTGCGATTCATGTTTCGGCCGGCTCCGTGCCGGGTGTCCGATGACCGAAGGGACCGTCGCCGAGCGGCTCGTGGAGGCGCTTCACCTGCGCGGCACGCGACGCATCTACGGGGTGCCCGGAGGGGGCTCCAGCCTCGACCTGATTGCCGCGGCCGAGGCGCTGGGCATGACCTTCGTGCTGGCCCGGACCGAGAACGCGGCGGTGATGATGGCGGCGACCGATGCCGACATGACCGGCACCCCCGGCGCCGCGCTGACCACCAAGGGGCCGGGGCTGGCGCAGGCGATGAACGGGCTCGCGCATGCCGCGCTCGACCGGTCGCCGGTGGTGCTCGTGACCGACGGGTTCAGCGAGACGCTCGCCTCCTACGTGACGCATCAGGTCTTCGACCAGGCGGCGATGAGCGCGCCGGTCGTGAAGGGGCATAGCCGTCTCGATGGTGACGCGCCGGGAGACGAGATCGAGCGGCTTCTGGATCTTGCCCTGGCCCCGACGCAGGGGCCGGTGCATGTCGAGCTGACCGGCGTCGCCGCGCGCCGCCCGGCGGCCCCCGGCCTTGCCGCTTCGGGTTCCGGATCGCCCGGTCTGCCGGAACTCGCGGAGGCGCATGACCTTCTGTCGAAGGCGCGACGGCCGGTGGTCGTCCTGGGCCTCGAGACGCGCGCGACGGGCGTGTCGGACGCCGTCAGGCGCTTCGTCGATGCGCTGGGCTGCCCGGCGCTGACCACCTACAAGGCCAAGGGCGTCGTGCCCGAGGATCATCCCGCGCGCGTCGGTCTCTTCACCGGCGGCGCGGCCGAGGCCCCGACGGTCGAGCAGGCGGATCTCGTCGTGCTGGTCGGGCTCGATCCGGTGGAACTGATCCTGCAGCCCTGGCGCTACGACATCCCCGTGCTCGACATCGCGACGGTGCCGCACAGGCCGCACTACGTCGAGGCCGAGGCGGGCGTCTACGGCCCGCTCGGGCCTGCGCTCGACGCGCTGGCCGCGCGCAACCGCGCGGGCGCCTGGGAGGCCGGGGAGATCGCGGCGCTGCGCGACGCGATGCACGCGGGGCTGTGCTTTCCTGCGCGCGGCTCGCTCGATCCGAAGCGCATCGTGGAGCATGCGGCGGGCGTCTTTGGCGAGACCTCGCGCGCGACGGTCGATGCGGGCGCGCACATGCTGAGCGCCATGGCCTTCTGGCCCGCGCAGCGGCCCTGCGACGTGCAGATCTCGAACGGGCTGGCCTCCATGGCCTACGCGCTTCCGGCGGGCATCGCGGCCGCGCTGGCCGAGCCCGAGCGGCCCGTCCTGGCCTTCACTGGGCGACGGCGGGCTGATGATGTGCGTCGGCGAGCTGGCGACGGCGGTGCAGTATGGCGCCGACGTGACCGTGATCGTCTTCAACGACGGCGCGCTCAGCCTGATCGATCTCAAGCAGCAGCAACGGGGGATGAAGACCGCCGGGGTGCGCTGGCCGTCCTCGGATTTCGCGGCGGTGGCCCGGGGCTTCGGCGCGGCGGCCTGGCGGGTGGGAGACGCCCGAGGACTACGAGGCCGCCCTCCGTTGCCGCCCGCGCCACGAAGGGGCCGGGCACTGATCGACGTGGTGGTCGATCCCTCGGGCTATGCCGCCCAGCTCAAGGCATCGAGGGGCTAGCGCGATGCTCCCGAGATCATCCGTCCCGCAGCGCGGAGAGACGCGCCCGTGCGCCCTGCATGAAGAGCGTGGTGTCGTTGCCCGCGAGCACGAAATGCATGCCCAGCTCGATGTAGCGGCGGGCCATGGCGGCGTCGGCGACACCGCCGAAGCCCGCGATCTTGCCGTGACGGCGCGCGGCCTCCGCGACGCGGGTCATGGCCTCGACCACGCGGGGATCGTCGTAGGCGCTGGGCACGCCAAGCTGGAAGGTCAGGTCCGAGGCGCCCACGAAGAGAATGTCGACGCCCTCCACGGCGGCGATCTCGTCGACGGCCTCGACCGCGCGGGCGCTTTCGATCATCACCGTGCAGAGTGTGAGCGGATCGAGCTTCTCGGCCGCCTCGCGGAAGGTGATCGGCGTGTAGCCGAGTTGCGGCAGCAGGCCGGGCACCGAGCGGTCGCCGAGCGGCGGAAAGCGGCACTGGCGGGCGATGTGGGCGGCGGTCTCGGGGTCGTCCACGTGCGGCACGATGATGCCCATCGCCCCGTTCGACAGCACCCGGTGGATCGGTCCGGGCGACGGGTCGGGCACCCTGACCATCGGCGTCACGCCGGCAGCGACGCCCGCCAGAGCCTGCTGGCAGACCTGGTCGAAACCCAGCGGTCCGTGCTCGAGGTCGAGGAACATCCAGTCGTAGCCGGCGTCGCGCAGCATCATGGCGATGTCCGCGGTACGCGTGAGGCGGCAGCTCATCCCGAAGCAGGGACGTTCGGCGAGGCGATCGCGCAGGCTGACGGTCATTGGGCGATGTCCTTCATGGTCAGATCGGTGAGCAGCATATGACCGGTCGCATGGGTCATCATCAGCGGTATGCCGGCGGCCATCGCGATGGCCTGCGGGGTCACGCCGCAGCCCCAGAAGACCGGCACGTCGTCGTCGCCGATCTCGGGCGGGGCGCCCCAGTCGACCGCGTTCACGTCGTGGATGCCGATCTCGGCGGGATCGCCCACGTGCACCGGGGCGCCGTGGGTCGCGGGATAGCGGCGGGTCACGTCGATGACCCGGTCGAGCTGATCCTTCGGGATCGGCCGCAGCGAGACCACCATCGGCCCGGCAAAGGGGCCGGCCGGAGCACATTCGATGCCCGAGGTGTAGACCGCGATTCGTCCGCCCGGTCGCCGCAGGTGCGCGACGTCGAGCCCATTCTCGAGCAGCACCTGGTCGAAGGACAGCGAGCAGCCCATCGCGAAGGCGACGAGGTCGTCGCGCCAGTGTTCGCGCAGGTCGGGGACCTCCTCGGCGCGCTGCCCGTCGCGGTAGATCACGTAGCGCGAAAGATCGCTCCGGACGTCCGATCCGGGGGCGATCTGTGCGAACTCGGGGCTGCCCGTGTCGGTCACGTCGAGCACCGGGCAGGGTTTGGGGTTCCGGTGGCAAAACCGCATGAAATCAAGAGCATAAGCCTCGGGCACGATGGCGAGGTTCGCCTGCACGTGACCCCGTGCAAGGCCATGCGTCGTGCCGGTCCAGCGCCCCGCGCGGATCGCCTCGCGGGTGGCGCGGGCGGGGCCCTGGGCAAGCTCGTTGCGAAGGTCTTCGAGAATGGGTTCGGCCATGCCGGACTCTCCGTCTTCAGTGCCGGGAGCGGACGGACAGTCCCGTCCCCCTCCGGCATTGCAAGAGCGCTGTTCCGGAGCGTGCCGCGGGCCGCTTCAGCGCAAGAAATGCGCCAGGGGCGCGACTACCAGCACAGGAGAAGAGGATGATCGACAAACTTGTCAAGGGCGCCCTCGCGCTCGCGCTATCGGCGGGAACGGCCGCCGCACAGGACTATCCATCGGAGCCGATCCTGCTGATCGTGCCCTATTCGCCGGGCGGAAACGGGGACATCACCTCGCGCTTCATCGCCGACCAGGCGAGCGACATTCTGGGCGTGAATTTCGTGGTCGAGAACCGCGCCGGCGGCGGGGCCTTCATCGGGATCAACAGCTGCGCCAACGCGGATCCCGACGGCTACACGATCTGCTTCATCTCGACGAGCCCGATCACCGTGCGTCCGCATGTCATCGAGGCGCCCTACGATCCCATGACCGACCTGTCCTACCTCGGGCAGTACATGCTGTCCAAGCAGCCGGTGATCGTGCGCAACGACGGCAAGTACGACAGCATCGAGGACGTCATCGCCTTCGCCAAGGAGAACCCGGGCCAGCTGCGATGGTCGGCGGCCGTGCCGCGCGGCGGTCCGCACCTCGCGACCGAGGCGATGTTCCGTGCCGAGGAAGCCGTGACCACCTTCCTGCCCTCGAAGGGTGGCGCGATCGAACTGGCGAACCTGCTCTCGGGCACGATCGACCTCGCGGTGATCTCGGACTACGGGCCCGCGCTCGACAACGGCGAGATCAAGATCCTTGCCGAGACCAGCCCGGGCCGGAACCCGCAGGCCCCCGATGCCCCCACGCTGGGCGAGCTGGGCTACCCGCTGGAGCTGGCGAGCTTCTTCGCGCTGGCCGCGCCGGCAGGCCTTCCGGACGAGGTGATCTCGGTCTGGGACGACACGCTCGCGCAGATCTCGGAGACCGAGCAGTTCGCCCAGCTCATGGAGCGGATCAAGGCCGAGGGTGCCTACCTGAACTCGGCCGACTTCACCGCGCGGGTGCGCGGCGACTTCGAGGCCATGGGCGAGGCGACCGAAACCTACGGGCTCGCCGAGTGATCCCCGCAACCGTTCCGGAGGCCCTCGCGGCCTCCGGACATCCAGCCGACGGAGCCTGAAAGATGCCGCGACACCTGCAACGGGAACTGCTGATCATTGCCCTGATGCTGCTGCTCCTTGCGGCCTTCGCCTTCTGGTACGTGCCGCTCTCCATCGACGTGCCGGCCGGCTTCGGCTCGGACAGCGAGGTCTCACCGCGCTTCGCGCCCTACCTTCTGGCCGCGATCATGGCCCTGGCGACGATCCTCCGGATCCTGTCGTTGGCCCTGGCCTGGGCCAAGGGCGGCCTTGACGAGATGACGGACGACATCAGCGAAGACCTCGGGACTCCGGACGAGACCCGGAACGGGATCTTCATGAACCTGCTGACCAATTTCTACGCCTTCGTGCTGATCCCGGTCGCGGGCTTCTACCTCGCCAGCATCGCGCTGGTTGCCTACCTGGTCCGCCGCCTGGGCGAGCAACGCCCCTGGATGGTCGCGCTGACCGGCGTCGCCTGCGCGGTCTTCGTCTACCTCCTTTTCGGCCGTCTCCTGAGCGTCCGCCTTCCCGGCGGTCTGCTTGGTGACCTTCTGGATTAAATCGAGAGTTCAAGCACATGGATAGCATCATCGCGGGCGCGCAGCTTGCACTGACATGGCAATCGCTCCTGGCCGTCCTGGCCGGGGTCGTGGTCGGGCAGGTCCTGGGCGCCGTTCCCGGCCTCACCGCGACGATGACCGTCGCGCTCCTGATCCCCTACACCTACTACCTCGATCCCTGGGTCGGCGTGCCGATGCTGATCGGCATGTTCAAGGGCTCGCTCTTCGGCAGCTCGGTCACGGCGATCCTGATCAAGACGCCGGGCACCCCGGCCGCCGCCGCCACGGTGATGGACGGCTATCCGCTCGCGCAGCAGGGCAAGGGCGAGAAGGCCTGCAAGATGGCGCTCTATTCCTCGGTCTTCGGCGACAGCTTCTCGGACATCGTGCTGATCTTCGGCGCCTCCTTCCTCGCGGCCATTGCGCTGAACTTCGGTCCGGCGGAATACACGCTGCTGGTGGCTTTCTCGCTGATCACCATGGGGTTCATCTCGGGCGCCCGGATCTGGAAGGGCATCGTCGCCATGGGCATGGGGATGCTGCTGGGCATCATCGGGCTCGACCCGGTCACGGCGACTCCGCGCATGACGATGGGCTTTCTCGAGCTGGAAGAGGGCATCGGCCTGATCCCGATGCTGATCGGCTTCCTCGCCGTGGCCGAGGTCCTGCGCCAGATGGAGCACCCGGTCGAGAAGCTGGCCACCAGCGCGGTGACCTTCTCGGAGAAGCGCGAGGACCGGCGCGTGTCCTGGGCCGAGTTCCGCAGCGTGCTTCCGACGCTGCTGAAGTCCTCGTCTCTGGGCACGGCCGTCGGTGCGCTGCCCGGCATCAGCGCGACGGTGGCGGCCTTCCTCGCCTACAACGAGGCGCGCCGGACCTCCAAGGCCCCCGAGACCTTCGGCAAGGGCGCGCTCGACGGCATCGCGGCCCCGGAAAGCGCGAACAACGCGGTTTCGGGCGCGAACCTGATCCCGATGATGGCCTTCGGCATCCCCGGTGACATCGCCGCGGCGCTGATCCTGTCCGCCCTGCTGATCCAGGGGATCACGCCCGGTCCGGTGGTCTTCCGGGACAACCCCGAGCCGATCTACGCGGTCTTCACCGCGCTGCTGCTGGCGAACGCGATCAACCTCGTCCTCGGGCACGGGCTGGTCCACATGGCTCGCCGCGTCGTCACGGTGCCCAAGCGCATCCTCTTTCCGGTGGTCATCGTGATCGCCGCCGCCGGCGCCTACGCGATGCGCGGCTCGGTCTTCGACGTCCAGCTTGTCTTCCTCTTCGGCCTGCTGGGCTGGGGCCTGACGAAGCTTGCCTTCCCGACGGTGCCGCTGCTCATCGGCTTCATCCTGATGCCGATCCTCGAGAGCAACCTGCGCATCTCGATGCTGATCGCGGGGTCGGTGCCCAATCCTCTGGGCTACTTCTTCGCCCGCCCGGCCTTCATCGCGCTGCTGGGCGCGATGGCGCTGCTGCTGATCCTCGTGCTGCGCCGTCTGCTGCGGGACCGGCAGGCGATGCGCGCGGCCGACATGGCGGGAGGCTGAGATGGCAGGCGGCGCTCCCTATTTCGTCGGCTACCTCGACGGCGCCTTCATCCCGGTCGAGGACGTGCGCCTGCCGCTGCTGGCGCCCGGCGTGACCTACGCGGCCTCGGTCTTCGAGGGCATCCGGGCCTACCGCGGGGCCGACGGCGGTGATCTCGCGCTTTTCCGGATGCGCGAGCACCTCGAGCGGCTCGTCACCTCCTGCAAGGTGCTGTGTCTCGACGAGATACCGGACGTGGCGGACCTGGAGGCGGCGACGCTCGGCGTGCTGGAGCGTTCCGGCGCGCAGGAGGACTGCTACATCCGCATCCAGGTCTACGTCGGCGGCGACGGCGAGATGACCGCGCGCGGCCCGACCGGCGTGGCCGTGATCGCCCGCCCCAGGCCGCAGCTTGCCGCGCGGCTGCAAGACGGCCTGCGCTGCCAGGTCTCGAGCTGGCGGCGCATCTCGGACAACGCCAGCCCGGCGCGGGTGAAGGCGGCGGCGAACTACCTCAACGGTCGCCTCGCCGGGCTCCAGGCGAAGGCGGACGGCTACGACACCGCCCTGCTGCTGACCGAGGCCGGAGAGGTGGCCGAGGCGCCGGGGGCCTGCGTGCTGATCGTCCGCGACGGCGTGCTGATCGCGCCGCCGGTGACGGCGGACATCCTCGAGAGCCTGACGCGCGACACGGTGCTGGCCTGCGCGCGGCAGGGCAGGGCGGTCTCCGAGGTAATCGAGCGGCCGGTCGACCGCACGGAACTGCACGCCGCGAGCGAGGTCATGCTCGTCGGCACGGGCATGGAGGTAACCCCCGTCGTCGGCATCGACCGCTTCGAGGTGGGTGACGGCCGGCCCGGTCCGGTCTCGCGCGCCCTGCAGGACGACTACTTCGCGCTGGTGCGCGGCACATCCGCCGCGCCCCGGGGCTGGCTTACCCCTATCGCATCGCAACGGGAGACTACGGAATGACGGAACTGAGCCCGGTCAAGGTCGGCATCGTCTGGGCGCGCATGAGCGGCCTCATGGACCAGGTCGGCGAGACCTGCGTGCGCACGTCGTTTTCCTCGGTCGTGCGCGAGAATTACGACTTCGCCATCGGTCTGCTCGACGCGCGCGGCCGCCAGATCGCGCAGAGCCGCCGCAGCGTGCCCTCCTTCATCGGGACGATGTCGCGCACCCTTCAGGCGATGCTCGAGAAATTCCCGGTCGAGACGCTGGACGACGGCGACGTGCTGATCACCAACGACGGCTGGCTCGGCACGGGGCACCTCAACGACATCACCATGATCAAGCCGCTCTTCCGCAACGGGCTGCACCTCGGCTTCATCGGGTCGATCTTCCATACGGTGGACATCGGCGGCGCCCCGTCGCCGGCGGCGCGGGACTGCTACGAGGAGGGGCTCAACATCCCGCCCTCGAAGATCCTCGTGAAGGGCGAGGAGAACGCGCTGATCGTCGACATCATGAAGGCCAACCTGCGCGAGCCGGACGAGACGCTCGGCGACATCCGCGCGCAGTTCGCGGCCTATCACACCTGCGCGGCGCGGCTCTTCCGGTTGCTGGACGAGGAGGACCTCGGCGATCTCGAGGCGTTTGCCGACGAGGCGCTGGACCGCTCCGAGGCCAGTCTGCGCCGCGCCATCGAGGCGCTGCCGGACGGCACCTATACCGACGAGCTGACCGCCGACGGCTTCGAGCATCCGCTCGCGATCCGCTGCAGCCTGACGGTGAGCGGCTCCGAGATCACCGTCGACTTCACCGGCACCAGCGACCAGATCGACCACCCGGTCAATTCGCCCCTGACCTTCACGCAGGCATACAGCTGCTACGCGATCAAGTGCGCGCTCGATCCGGGCACGCCGATCAACGACGGCGCTTTCCGCCCGATCAAGGTGACCGCGCCCGAGGGCAGCCTCGTGAACCCGTCGCGGCCGGCGCCGGTCTGGGGGCGGCACCTGACCGGGCACTACATGCCGCCGGTGGTCTACGGCGCGCTCTCGGCCGTGGCGCCGGACAAGATCATCGCCGACTGCGGCTCGCCGCTCTGGAACGTCTATTTCAAGGGTCGCCGCGAGGGGGCGGACCGGCCCTTCGTCAAGATGTTCTTCATGAACGGCGGCCACGGCGCCCGGCCCACGCAGGACGGCCCGGGCTGCCTCAGCTTCCCTTCGAACGTGTCGAACCAGGCCATCGAGCAGTTCGAGAACCAGACCCCGCTGCTGGTCGAGGAAAAGGCGCTGGTGCCCGACACCGGCGGCGCCGGGCGGTTCCGCGGCGGCAACGCGCAGCGCCTGTCGTTCCGCAACATCGGCAAGGCGCCGGTCACCGTGACGATCCGGCACGAGCGGGTCGACAACCCGCCGCGCGGCCTGCTGGGCGGCGGAGCCGGGGCCGCGGGGCTCGACCTGCTGAACGGCGAGCGCATCCCGGCCAAGACGCAGACCCGGATCGCCCCCGGCGATGTCATCACCTTCCAGCCCCCAGGCGGGGGCGGCATGGGCGCGCCCTCCGAGCGCGACCCCGAGGCGATCCGCGCAGATATCGCGAGCGGGCTGGTCAGCCCGCAGCACGCAACCGCCAAGTATGGATACGAGACATGAACGCAGTAGACGCCCACTTTCGCATCGGTGTCGATATCGGCGGGACCTTCACCGATGTCGTGATGCTCGACACTGGGTCGGGCCGGCTGGCCAACGAAAAGGTCCTGACCACGCCCAGCGACCCGGCCGAGGGCGTTCTTGACGGCGTCACGCGCATCCTTGGCGCGAACGAGGTCACCGCGCAGGAGGTCCGCACCGTCATCCACGGCACCACGCTGGTCGCCAACGCGCTGATCGAGCGCAAGGGCGTGCGGACGGCGCTGGTCACCACGCGCGGTTTCCGCGACGTGCTCGAGATCGGGCGCGAGCTTCGCTACTCGATCTACGATCTCTTCATCGACATGCCCGAGGTGCTGGTCCCGCGCGGCCTGCGTTTCGAGATCGACGAACGCATGCAGGCCGACGGCGAGGTGCTGCGCGCCCCCCGCGAGGACGAGATCCGCGCGCTGGCCGCCAATCTCCGGGAGGCCGGGGTCGAGGCGGTGGCGGTGGTCTTCCTGCACGCCTTCCGCAACGACGCCAATGAACGCATGGTCAAGGCGATCCTCGCCGAGGAACTGCCCGGGGTGACAGTCTGCACCTCCTTCGAGGTGATGCCGCAGATCGGCGAGTACGAGCGGACTTCGACGGCGGTCGCGAATGCCTTCGTGCAGCCGATCTTCCGCAACTACGTCGAGCGGCTGGTCTCGGAGATGGGGCGGCGCAGCCTGCCGCAGGACCTTTATCTCATGCTCGCCGACGGCGGCACCGTGCGGCACGACACGGCGGTCGAGTTCCCCATCCGGCTCGTGCAGTCGGGTCCGGCCGGCGGCGCGCAGGCGGCCGCGATCTATGGCAAGTTCGCGGGCGAAAAGGACCTGCTGTGCTTCGACATGGGCGGCACCACCGCCAAGGCCTGCCTGATCCAGGACGGCGAGCCGCTCAAGAGCGACACCTTCGAGGTCGCGCGGGTCTTCCGCTTCGCGAAGGGCAGCGGCCTGCCTCTGCAGGTGCCCGTCATCGACATGATCGAGATCGGCGCCGGTGGCGGCTCCATCGCGCAGGTCGACAAGCTGGGCCTCGTGAAGGTCGGCCCCGAAAGCGCGAGCTCCGAGCCCGGCCCGGCCTGCTACGGGCGCGGCGGGCGGCAGCCCACGGTCACAGATGCGGACCTCGTGCTGGGATACCTCGACGCGGGCTCCTTCCTGGGCGGCGACATGGCACTCGACAAGGCCGCCGCCGAGGAGACGATCCGCCGCGAGCTGGCCGAGCCGCTGGGCCTGTCGGTGGTCGAGGCGGCCTGGGGCGTCTACGAGACCGTCAACGAGAGCATGGCGCAGGCGGCGACGATCCACGCGCTGGAAAGCGGCCGCAAGGTGCAGGATTTCGCCCTGCTGGCCATCGGCGGGGCGGGCCCGGTGCACGCCACGAACCTTGGCCGGCGCATGGGCGTCCGGCGGGTGATCTGTCCGCTCGGGGCAGGGGTGGCCTCGGCCTTCGGGTTCCTCGCCTCGCCGACCTCGTTCGAATTCGTGCGTGCGGCAATGGAGCCGCTGGCGGGGCTCGATTTCGCGCGCGTCGCCGCGATGGTGGACGAACTCGAAAAGGAAGGCCTGTCGCTCGTGGCCTCGGCCGGGGTGTTGCCCGAGACGGCCACTACCACGATCAGCGCGCTGATGCGCTACGAGGGGCAGGGCTTCGAGGTCGAGGTCGCCATGCCGCTGTCGGTGATCGAGGCGGGCGATACCGCAGCCCTGCGCGGTCTTTTCGAGGACCGCTACCGTGTCCTCTTCGGACGTGCCGAGACCATGCAGCCCGAAATCATCTCTTGGCGGGTCGTCGTCGCCGGGCCGCGGCCGGCCCTCGAGCCCCGGTCGACCCCGCGCGGGGGCGACAGCCTGACCGGCCGCCGCCAGGTGTATTTCAGCGAGGCCGGCGATTTTGTCGAGACCCCGGTGCACGATCGCTACCGCGTGGTCCCGGGCCTGCCGATCGCCGGTCCGGCGGTCTTCGAAGAGCGGGAGTCGACCATCATCGTGCCGCCGGACTCCACGGCCACGGTCGACGACCACGGCAACCTCATCATCGACCTCGACGGCTGACCGCGCCGAAACCTAACGACCCCTGGAAGGCAGACGACCTTGGACTTTGAACTCGACACGGAACGCAGGCTCTTTCAGAGCACCGTCGGCAAACTGGCCGAACAGCATCTCAAGGACGGCGCGCTCGCACGCGTGAGAGCGCCGGACTATCCCTTCGACGTGGCGCGGCTCTTTGCCGAAAACGGCCTTTTCGGGATCACGATCCCCGAAGAGAAGGGCGGACAGGGGGGCACGCTGCTCGATGCCGTGATCGCCATCGAGCAGATCGCGCTGGTCTGTCCCAAGAGCGCCGACATCATCCAGGCTGGCAACTTCGGCGCGATCCGCACCCTCGCGGAATACGCCACGGCGGCGCAGCGCGAGAAGTACCTCGCCCCGCTTCTTCGGGGCGAGACGGTCATCGGACTTGGCATGACCGAGGCAGGCGCCGGCTCGGCCGTGACCGACCTTCAGACCACAGCGCGACCGGACGGCGCGGGTTACCGGGTCACGGGCGGCAAGGTCTTCACCAGCCACTCCGCCGATGCCGACACCTTTCTCGTCTACCTTCGGTTCGGGCCCGGGACGGGCGGCATCGGGTCGGTCATCCTCGAGCGGGGCATGGAGGGCTTCTTCTTCGGCGAGCCGTCGTCCTACATGAACGGAGAGCGCTGGTGCGCGCTCTACTTCGACGAGGTCTACGTGCCGCCCGAGAACGTGCTGCTCGGCCCCGGCGGGTTCAAGAAGCAGATCAGCGGCTTCAACGCCGAGCGGATCGGCAACGCCGCACGGGCCCAGGCGCTGGGGCGCTTCGCCTTCGACACGGCGCGGGACTACGTGCACGAGCGGCGGCAGTTCGGCCGCCCGCTGGCCGAGTTCCAAGGCCTGCAATGGAAATTCGCCGATAGCCTGATGAAGCTCGAGGCCGCGCGCCTGCTGCTCTTTCGTGCCGCTGCCGGTGCGGACCGGGGCCTGCCCGACGCGCAGCAGACGGCGCTCGCCAAGCTGGCCTGCAACCTCGCGGGGTTCGAGGCCTGCAACGAGGCGCTTCAGGCGATGGGGGGCCTCGGGTTCTGCGACGAAAGCCTTGTCGAGTACTGCTTCCGGAAATCCCGGGGCTGGCAGATCGCGGGCGGGTCGCTGGAGATGATGCGCAACCGGATCGCCGAGGGAATCTTCGAGCGCCGCTTCCCGCAACGCCCCGAGGTCGTGCGATGAGCGCGGCCGGCGCGGCGCGAAACAGACGGAGGCATTGATGCAGGACTACCGTATGTGGATCGGGGGCGACTGGCTCCCCGCGGAAAACGGCGAGACCTTCGCCTCGGCCAATCCCTACACCGGCGAGGACTGGGCCCGGTTCCCGCGCGCCGGCGCCCGCGACGTGGACCGCGCCGTGCAGGCCGCACACGCGGCCTTCACCGAGGGCGACTGGCCGCGATGGACCGCCAGTGCGCGCGGTGCGGCGCTGGTGCGTCTTTCGGGCCTGATCGCGGAGAATGCCGACCGGCTGGCCGAGATCGAGGTCCGCGACAACGGCAAGCTGTTGGCCGAAATGTCGAACCAGTGCCGATACATGGCCAACTGGTATGCCTACTACGGCGGCATGGCGGACAAGGTCGAGGGGCGCGTGCCGCCCATCGACAAGCCCGGCGTGGTCAACATGGTGACCTACGAGCCGGTGGGCGTCTGCGCGCTCATCACGCCCTGGAACTCGCCGCTGTTGCTGCTTGCATGGAAGCTCGCCCCGGCGCTGGCGGCGGGGAATACCGTGGTCATCAAGCCCTCGGAATACACCACTGCCTCGACGGTGGAGCTGATGCATCTGGTCGAGGCGGCGGGCATCCCGCCGGGCGTCGTCAACGTCGTGACCGGCTTCGGCCAGGAGGCCGGAATGCCGCTCGTCACGCATCCGCTGGTGCGCAAGGTGGCCTTCACCGGCGGCGAGGCGGCCGGGCGCGAGATCAACGCGGCGGCGGCCCGCGACTTCAAGAAGGTGACGCTCGAGCTTGGCGGCAAGTCCCCCAACATCGTCTTCGACGACGCCGATCTCGACGCGGCGGTGCCGGGTGCGGTCTCGGGCATCTTCGCGGCCTCGGGGCAGACCTGCATCGCCGGATCGCGGCTCTTGCTGCACGAAAGTCTTCACGACGAATTCCTCGACCGCCTCGTCGGGCTGGCCAAGGCGGCGCGGCTCGGCGATCCGATGGACCCGGAGACCAACATCTCGCCGGTGGCCACCGCCGCGCAGCACGACAAGATCCTGTCCTGTATCGAGACCGCGCGCGGCGAGGGCGCGCGCTGCGTGCTTGGCGGAAACTCGGCGCGGCCCGCAGGGTCGGGCGGCTATTTCGTCGAGCCCACGATCTTCGACGGCGTGCGCAACGACATGCGCATCGCGCAGGAAGAGGTCTTCGGCCCCGTGCTGAGCGTGCTCACCTTCCGCGACGAGCACGAGGCGGTCGCCATCGCCAACGACGTGCTCTACGGGCTCGCCGCGGGGGTCTGGACCTGCGACCTCAACCGCGCGCTGCGCATGTCGCGCCGGTTGCAGGCCGGGACGGTCTGGGTGAACACCTACCGCTCCACCAGCTACACCACCCCCTTCGGCGGCTGGAAGCGCAGCGGGCTCGGGCACGAGAACGGCCGCGAGGCGATCATGGAATACCTGCAGCCGAAATCGGTCTGGCTGGCCGAACCCCAGGTCGTGGCCAATCCCTTCATCCGGCGCTGACCGGGTCCGTCATCCCATCGGGATCGGGCGCTGCTCCTCGATGGCTTCCATCGCGAAGTACGAGGTCACGGTCTCCAGTTCGATCTCCTCGATGAGGCGTTTGTAGACCTCGTCGTAGCTGTTCATGTCACGGGTGATGATCTTGAGCAGGTAGTCGTATTCTCCGCCGATGCGGTAGAAGTCGATCACGTCGGGGATCGACGAGACATGCTTGCGGAACTGCTTGAGCCAGTCGGCCGAGTGGTGCCGCGTCTTGACCATCACGAAGACGACAAGCCCCGCGTCGAGCTGGTTCCGGTCGAGCGTGACCGTGTGATTGACGATGATCCCCGCCGCGTCAAGCGCCTTGAGCCGGCGCCAACAGGCGTTCTGCGACAGCCCCACACGCTCGCTCAGGGCGCGCTGGGACTGCGACGAGTCGCGCTGGAGTTCGCGCAGGATGCGATAATCAGTCTGATCGAGATGACGGGGCATTTTCGGATCATATGACCCAATTCAGGGAATATGAAGGTGAAAATTTGTGAACATTTTTCAGATCGAGGTGACATGCTTTGCGGAAACTCATGCAACGAACGACCCAACCCAACGGAGCGGCCATGGCCCCCCTCGACGACTTTGCCCAATCCCTGAAGCGCCCGGACCTGCTCGACTGGCTGCGCGCCGGGCTGATCGGAGACGGGGTCGAGATCGACGGCCCCTTCGGACCGAAACCGCTGGTCTATGCCGACTACGTGGCCTCGGGCCGGGCGCTGGCGCAGGTCGAGGATTTCATCCGCGACCGGGTGCTGCCCTATTACGCCAACAGCCACACGCAGGCCTCGTTCTGCGGCGCCTTCTGCACCAAACTGCGCGAGGCCGCACGCGCCGAGATTGCCCGCATGACCGGCGCCGGAGAGGGCACGAGCGTGGTCTTCACCGGTTCGGGCAGCACGGCGGGGCTCAACCGCATCGTGGGGCTGCTGGACATCGCGGGCACCGTGGCGCGCGGCGGCCGGGCCGTGGTGCTGATCGGCCCCTACGAACACCATTCGAACCTGCTGCCCTGGCGCGAGAGCGGCGCCGAGGTCATCGAGATCCCCGAGGGCGCCGAGGGCGGCCCCGACATGGACCGGCTCGAGGCCGAGCTGACGGCGGCGCAGGGCGCGGAGCTGATCGTCGGCGCCTTCTCGGCCGCCTCGAACGTCACCGGCATCCTGACCGACACCGACGCGGTGACGCGCCTGCTGAAACGCCACGGCGCGGTGGCTGTCTGGGACTATGCCGGCGGTGCCCCCTACATCCCCATGAGCATGGGGCAGGGCGATGCCGCGAAGGACGCCATCGTCTTCTCGCCGCACAAGTTTCCGGGCGGGCCGGGCGCCTCG
This sequence comes from Salipiger mucosus DSM 16094, assembly GCF_000442255.1. GTDB lineage: Bacteria > Pseudomonadota > Alphaproteobacteria > Rhodobacterales > Rhodobacteraceae > Salipiger > Salipiger mucosus. Next base: position 153,038 of record NZ_KE557282.1, read on the forward strand.
GGCGCCATGGTCCTGCGCGACGACATCGCGCGGCGCGACACGCCCACGCTGCCCGGCGGCGGCACTGTCAGCTTCGTCTCGCCCTGGGGGCACACCTACTCCGGCAGCCTTGCCGCGCGCGAGGAGGGCGGCACCCCCAACGTGGTGGGTGACATCCGCGTCGCGCTGGTGATGCTGGTCAAGGAAGCGCTGGGCGCCGGCTGGATGGCCGCGCGGCAACGCGAGCTGCGCGCGCGGGCCGAGACGGCGTGGCGCGATAATCCGCGCATCGAGATGCTGGGGCTGCAGAAGCCCGACGCGCTGCCGATCTTCTCCTTCCGCGTGCGCGACGGGCAGGGCGGGCTGGTGCACCACCAGTTCTTCACCCGGCTGCTGAGCGACGTGTACGGCATCCAGGCGCGCGGCGGATGCGCCTGTGCGGGGGCCTACGCCCACCGTCTGCTGGGCCTCGACGAAACGGGATCGGCCGCGACGGAAGCCGCCATTGAGGGCGGAGACGAGCTTGCCAAACCCGGCTGGGTGCGATTGAACCTCTCGGCGCTGATGACAGACGACAAGGCTGATATGATCGTGGCGGCGGTGGACAACCTTGCCCGGGACGCCGCAGACTACGGGCCGAAGTATCGCGCGGACGGCAGCACCGCCCGTTTCGCGCCTGATGACACCGAAAGGGAAAGCGCCTGACCGTGACAAGCCCGCTCGCCAACCGCTCGTTCCGCACGCTCTTTGCGGCGCAGGTCTGCTCGCTGCTCGCGGTGGGCCTGCTGACGGTGGCGCTCTCGCTGGCCGCCTACGACATCGGCGGACCCGAGGCGGGCGGCCGCGTTCTGGGACTGCTTCTGGCGCTCAAGATGGTGGCCTACGTCGGGCTCGCGCCTTTCGCGGAAAGCCTGCTGTCGGCGGTGCCGCGCAAGCGGGCGATGGTCGGGCTGGACTTCGGGCGCATGTTGCTGCTGCTGCCGATGGTCTTCGTCACGCAGACCTGGCAGATCGGCGCGCTGGCCTTCGTCTTCTTCGTGCTGGCGGCAGGGTTCACGCCGCTCTTCCAGTCGGTCATTCCCGACGTGCTGCCCGAGGAAGAGACCTATACCCGCGCGCTCGCCTGGTCGCGCATCGCCTACACGCTGGAGTCGGTGCTGAGCCCGGTGATCGCCGCTGCTGTGCTCAAGATCGTGGCCCCAGAGGCCCTGTTCCTCTGCGCGGCGCTGTCCTTTGTCGGCTCGGTGGTCTTCCTGCTGGCCACGCCCTTCCCGCCGCGCGGCCATGTCGCCGGCAAGGGGCCGTTTCTCAAGCGCGCCCTCAAGGGCATGACGATCTACTCTCGCACCCCGCGCCTGCGCGGGCTGTTCCTGCTGAATTTCGCGCTCTCGCTTGCCATGGCCTGGGTGCTGGTCAACACCGTGGTCTATGCTGGCGCCCGACTGGGCGATGCCGAGGGGCGCTATCCGTTGCTCATGGCGGGCTACGGTTTCGGCGCGGCGCTGGGCGCGGTGCTGGTCCCGCGCCTCGTGCGGCGCACGAACGAGCGCGTCTCGATGCTCACCGGTATCTTCGCCTTCGCCACCGTAGGGGCGGCCTTTGCGCTGCTGCCGCAACCGCCGCTGGCGGGGCTGGAGCTGGTCTGGGCCGCCTTCGGCCTGGCCTCCTCGCTGGTGCTGACGCCCGGCGGGCTGGTCATCACCCGTTCGGCCAACCGCTCGGACCGGGCGGCGGTCTTCGCCGCGCAGTTCTCGCTCAGCCACGCGGGCTGGCTGGTGGCCTACCCGCTGGCGGGCTGGCTCGCGAGCTTCGTTTCGCTGGAGCACGCGCTGCTGACGCTCTGCGTGATGTCGGCGACGGTCGCGCTGATCGCCACGCGGGTCTGGCCCGCGAACGATCCGGTCGAACTGTCTCACGAGCATCCCGACCTGCCGGCCGACCACCCGCACCTGCGCGACCACCCCGGTCAGGGCCCGCGGCAGGGCCACGCGCATGCCTACCACATAGACGAGCTGCATCCGAGCTGGGTTCGCAGCCCCGCTTGATGCTGAACCGCAACACGATTTCCCGTAGGATGATTCGTATGCAGACGAATGACCCCACCCCCATCGACGCGCAGGGCCTGCCGGCCCTCGAAGCCCGCCTGCGCGAGGATCTCGAGTTCCTGTGCTACCCCGGCAAGGACTGGGTGCCGCAGCGCGATGGCGTGACCGACGTGGTCATCATCGGCGGCGGCATGTGCGGCATGGTCGCCTGGCTGGGCCTGACCACCGGCGGCGTGCGCAACATCCGCGTGCTCGACCGCAGCCCTGAGGGCTACGAGGGCCCCTGGCTCAACTACGCCCGGATGCAGACCCTGCGCTCGCCCAAGACGCTCACCGGCCCGGCCTTCGGCCACGGGGCGCTGACCTTTCAGGCCTGGTTCCGCGCGCAGTTCGGCGCCCACGCCTGGGACGAGCTGGACAAGATCCCGCGCGCGATGTGGATGGACTACCTGCGTTGGTATCGCCACGCACTGGGCGTGCCGGTCGAGAACGGCGTCTCGGTCGACCGCGTCGAACCCGAGGGCGACCTGCTGCGCCTGCACCTGTCCGGCGCCGAGGAGGACAGCATCCTCTGCCGCAAGCTGGTCTTCGCCACCGGCCGTGACGGCACCGGCGGGCCGAACATCCCCGGCTTCGTGCAGGACCTGCCGCGCCGCTTCTGGGCGCACAGCGCGGACGACATCGACTTCGACAGCCTCAAGGGCAAGCGCGTCGGCGTGATCGGCGTGGGGGCTTCGGCCGTCGACAACGCCGCCGAGGCGCTGGAGCACGGCGCGGCCGAGGTGCGCCACCTCGTGCGCCGCAAGGAGATGCCGACGGTCAACAAGATGATGGGCATCGGCAGCTACGGCTTCACCGCCGGCTTCGCGGAACTGCCCGACGAATGGCGCTGGCGCTTCATGCAGTACAGCTTCTCGACGCAGACGCCCTCGCCGCACGGCTCGACCCTGCGCGTCAGCCGTCATCCCAACGCGTATTTCCACTTCGGCAAGGCCACCACGCGGATCGAGGATCGTGGCGACGAGATCGAGATCTTCTTCGCCGACGGCACTTCCTACGTCTGCGACTTCGTGATCCTGGGCACGGGCTTCGTCATCGATCCGATGGCACGCACCGAGTTCGGAGAGGTCGCCGGCCGCATCCAGTTGTGGCAGGATGTCTATACCCCGCCCGAGGGCGAGGAGCAGGCCGACCTGGGGCGCTTCCCCTACCTGAACCCGGACTTCACCTTCCGCCCGAAGGAGCCGGGCATGGACCCCTGGCTGAGCAATGTCTACTGCTTCAACTACGGCGCCTCGGCGAGCCTGGGCAAAGTCTCGGGCGACATCCCGGGCGTCTCGGACGGGGCCTCGTGGCTCGCGCGCTCGATGGCCGCGACGCTCTACCAGGAGGACCTCGAGGCGCACTGGCAGGCCATGCTGGACTACGAAACGCCCGAGCTCGACGGCAGCGAATGGACAGCCACCGAACTGGAGCCGGCGCAACAGAAGAAAGAAGGACAGGTCGCATGACCATCTACGACACCACCACCCTTGGCGCCGCCGGTGTGACAGGCGGGCGCGTCGGCGCCGCCGTCGAGACCCGGGCCAACATCATGGAGGCGACCCAGGCCGCCGAGGATGCCGTGCTCGCGCCCAACGATCCGGGCGCGTTTCCGCACCCGCTGCGCGCCGCTCTGGCCGCCCGCGTGGCCGCGCTGGGCGGCGAGCCCGCGCTGGCCGAGCGTCACGCCGCCCGTGCCGGCGCCAGCGCCGCGCTGGCCGACCCGGCGCAGGACGGCACCGACCAGGGGCTCTCACACCTCGTGGCCTTCGTCGACAAGGTCGCCAACGACACCCGCAACATCGCGGCCGAGGACATCGCCGGGCTGCAGACGGCCGGGGTCGCGGATGCCGACATCGTGCGCATCTGCGAGCTGGTCGCCTTCGTCGCCTACCAACTGCGCGTGGTCGCCGGCCTGCGCCTGATGCAGGGAGCCGCCGCATGAGCCGCGTCGTTCACAAGTTCACCCGCACCGTCCCCACCTGGCAGCCGCGCGTGACGCCGGTCGACCTGCAGCAGGCCACGAAGGAACAGCTCGAGGCGCTCCAGGTCACGCCGTCCAACACCAAGGTCTCGGCCTATGTGCTGACGCTGGCGCACGACGTGGAAAGCCTCAAGGTGCGCTCGCCGCTCTTCAACGCGATCATGTACGACTCCGGCGGCATGTCCCGCGCCGAGCGCGAGATCGGCGCGCTGGCGGCCTCCATGGTCAACCGCTGCATCTACTGCGCGGCGGTCCACGCCGACCGGCACGCCAAGCTGGAGAAAGACACCACCGTCACCGACGAGCTTTTCGCCAAGGGCGAGAACGCCGACCTGAGCCAGCGCGACCGCGCGATCTTCGACTTCGCGCGCAAGCTGTCCGAGGCGCCGACCGGCGCGACCGAGGACGACATGGCGACGCTGCGCGAGGCGGGCCTGACCGAGGAGGAGATCCTCGACCTGATCCTGTCGTCCTCGCTCTTCGGCTGGGCGAACCGGCTGATGCATGTGCTTGGCGATCCCGTCCGCGAAGAGGTGCCGGCATGAGCTGCAAGGTCGGCATCGCGGGCGCGGGCTCCATCGCCTTCGGCTCGGCCGCCCTGCTGCACCAGAACGGGCACGACCCGATGCTCTGGTCGCCCTCGGGCGCCTCGACCAGGGTGCTGGCCGACGCGCCGCTCACCGCGACGGGCGCCATCGAGGCGGAGTTCTCGCCGCGCGTCGCCACCTCGGCGCAGCAGCTGGCCGAGGAGAACGACGCGATCCTGATCGCGCTGCCCGCCTACGGGCACAAAGCCGTCTTCGACGCGCTGGCGCCGCACATCCGGGACGGGCAGCACATCATCGTCAGCAGCCACGCCTCGCTGGGCGCGCTCTACCTGATGCAGCTGCTCGAGGCGCGCGGCGTGCAGGCGCCGATCACCGCCTGGGGCACGACCGCCGTCACCGGCCGCCGGGGCGAGGGCGCGACCGTCAAGGTCAACACCGTGCGCAAGAAGGTCGATCTGTGCACCGTGCCCGAGCCGCGCAGCGACTGCGCGCTGGCGGTCTGCACGCGGCTCTTCGGCGATGTCTTCGTCCCCCGCGAGGGGCTGCTGGCGATCTCGCTGTCGAATCTCAACCCGCAGAACCATCTCGGTATCGCCCTGGGCAACATCACCCGGATGGAGCGCGGCGAGACCTGGAGCCAGGGCCAGAACGTGACCCCCAAGGTGGGCGCGCTGCTCGAGGCGCTGGACGCCGAGCGGCTGGCCATCGCGGAGTCGCTGAGCCTGCAGACCAAGACGATCTTCGAGCATTTCAGCCTCAGCTTCCACGTGCCCGAGGCGAGCGTCTCGGAGATGAACCAGCAGATGCACGCGCAGGGCAACGGCGGCACCGGACCGGCCACGGCCGACAGCCGCTACGTCACCGAGGACGTGCCCTACGGGCTGCAGCTGACCGCCGTCCTTGGCCGGCTGACCGGCCACCGGGCCGAGCTGCACGAGGCGGGCATCAGCATCTTTTCCGCCATGTACGGTCGCGATTTCGCCGCCGAGAACGAGTTGTTGAACGCGCTGGAGCTCGACGGCTTCAGCCTTGACGATCTGCGCCAGGCCGCCCGTACCGGCCTGCTGCGGAAGACGCCCGAACCGGCGTCGTGATCCAAAAAAGATACGGACCAAACCCACAGGGAGACGCGATCATGTCGAAACTCATCCTCAACCGCCGCAAGCTGCTCACCACCGCCGCCGCCTCGGGCGTGGCGCTGGCCAGCCCGGCCTATCTGCGCCGCGCCAACGCCCAGGGCGGCGAGGTCAACGTCTGGACTTACAACGACTTCGTGCCCGAGGCCTTCAAGGAGCAGTTCGAGGCCGAAACGGGCATCAGGATCAACGTCCGCCTCGTCGACGACCAGGGCAAGCAGTTCAACCTGCTGGCGGCCGAGCAGCCCAACCCCTCGGTGGACATCATGACGGTGGCCGGCCACCGCTTCCTGCAGTTCATCGACAGCGACCTGCTGGCGCCGCTCGACACCGACCGCCTCAGCAACTGGGGCAACATCAACCCCACCTTCTCGGAGTCGGACTGGTCGACCATCCAGGGCGAGAAGTGGGGCGCGCCGATCCTGTCCGGCATGGAGGTGCTGGCCTACAACACCGACTACGTCTCGGCCGAGGAGGCGCTGACCTGGAACACCCTCTTCTCCGAGGAATACAGCGGCCGGACCGCCTATATCATCCAGGACATGATGTCGATCGTGATGCTGATGATGGGCTACGACGGCAACATGGTCGAATACATGGACGACCCCGACAAGGCCGCGGCCATCGTCGAGGAGGCCAAGAACTTCCTGATCGAGCACAAGCCGCTCGTGCGCAAGTACTATGACGGCGGCGCCGAGTTCCAGCAGATGATGGTCAACCAGGACATCGTGCTGGGCCACTCGTGGAACGGCCCCGCCGCGGCGCTCATCAACGACGGCTTCCCGCTGGGCATGGCGATCCCGAACGAAGGCTCCTACGGCTTCGTCTACACCTACAACATCGCCAAGAACTGCCCGAACCCCGACAACGCCTATACCTTCCTCGACGCGATCCTCGCATCGCCCGAGATCGGCGCGGCGATGACCAAGGCCTCGGGCTTCATCTCGACCTACAAGGGCGCGTCGGAATACCTGACCGACCTCGAGAAGGCCTCGACCTCCTTCCCGGACGAGCAGCTGGCGAACCTGCAGTTCTTCCGCGCCGAGGCGAACGAGATGAAATACGGTCTCGTCGATCCCGCGGTCGAGGCAATCAAGGCCGCCTGATCCGGCCGACCCGCCTTCGTCCCTGTCCGGCCGCCACACGGCCGGGCAGGGGCTGTGACACCTTCCCGACGTCTCCTTCCGAAAGGGCGACACAATGACCTACGAGGCATCCGCGCGGAAAGAACGCGGCGCCGCCGAGAAGGCCCCGGCCGACCGCACCTTCTGGGGCCGGCTCTCTGCCTGGGCGCCCTACCGGGCCCTCGCCGCAATGGCGACCGCCTCGCCGCGGCGCCAGTTCCTGATCCTCGCGATCTTCCCGATTCTCTGGGTGCTGACGCAGCACCTTGGCCCGATGCTCCAGATGCTGCGCGTGTCGCTGACCGATGCCTACCCGGTCGCGCCCGGCGTCGAACAGCATTTCACCTTCGACAGCTACCTGCGCTTCTTCCAGGACCCGCTGTTCTGGATGCCCTTCTTCCGCACGCTGATCTTTGCAGGGGTGTTCACCTTCTGCACGCTGATCCTGACCTACCCGGTGGCCTACTTCCTGGCCCGGCATGTGAGCCGCAAGAACCAGATGCTCTTCCTGCTGCTGCTGCTGATCCCCTTCTGGGTGGGCGAGATCGTGCGGACCTATGCCATCATGATCCTGCTCGGCAACACCGGGGCGGTGAACCTCGTGCTGCGCTGGATCGGGCTGATCGACCGGCCGATCCCCTTCATGTACACGAGCTTTTCCATGGGTGTCGGCATCGTCTACCTGACCGCGCTCTACATGCTGCTGCCGCTCTACTCGGCGCTGGAAAAGCTGCCGAAATCCATGAACGAGGCCGCCGCCGACCTCGGCGCGGGCGCATGGACGCGCTTCCGAAGGGTGACGCTGCCGCTGACGCTGGAGGGCATATCCTCGGGGTGCACGCTGGTCTTCCTGATCTCGACCGGCTTCTACGCGACGCCTGTGCTGCTGGGCGGCCCTTCGACCACGGTCTTCGCCGAAACCATCGCCGGCTTCTTCCACGTCGCGGGTGACGAATGGCCGACGGGTGCGGCCTTCGCCGTGATCATGTTCCTCGCCGCGCTGGGGATCTCGGCCGCGTTCCAGCGGCTGATGAGCGCCCTGCGCAAGGGAGACACGAAATGAACCGGAAGAACCGCATCATCCTGTCCTGCGTCTACTGGGCCTTCGTCGCCTATGTGTTCGTGCCGCTGATCCTCATGGTGCTCATGGGGTTCAAGGACAGCAACTTCATCGGCTTCCCGATCCGCAGCTACACGCTGGAGTGGTACACCGGCGTCTTCGACGACGCCGAGACCATCTCGGCCTTCGTCTACTCGGTCGCCATCGCGGTGCTCTCGACGGTGATCTCGATCCTCGTCGGCACCTGGATCGCGGTGCTGCTCGAGGGGCGCAGCTTCTGGGGGCGCGCCGTGGTCTTCGGCATGACCGTGCTGCCGGCGCTGATCCCCGGCATCATCTCGGCCATCGCGTTCCGCATCTATGCCCGCTACCTCGGGATCGAGCCCGGCATGGGCGCGATCATCTGGGCCCACGCGGTGCACAACGTGCCCTTCGTGGTGCTGGTGGTCATGGCGCGGCTCTCGACCCTGCCGAAGAGCCAGATCGAGGCGGCGCGCGACCTGGGCGCCGACCCGCTGATCGCCTTTCTGCGGATCACCTTTCCCTACCTCGTGCCCGCGATCATGGGGGCGAGCATCTTCTGCCTTCTTCTCAGCTTCGACGACTTTGTCCGGTCCTTCTTCCTCGGCGGCTACGAGCCGACCCTGCCGGTGCTGATCTTCGCCAAGCTGAAGTCGGGCATGTCGCCCGAAATCAACGCCATCGCGACCGTGGCGCTGGTGCTCACCGCCGTGATCGGCGTCTGGGCCGAGCGCTTCACGCGCCGCATGAACAAGGACAGCTGAGCCATGGCCAACGATCCTCTCGTCCGTCTCGACGGCATCACCAAGCGTTTCGGCGACACCGTGGCGCTGGACAACCTCACGCTCGACATCGCGCAGGGCGAATTCGTCACCTTCCTCGGGCCCTCGGGCTGCGGCAAGTCCACCACGCTGCGCATCCTGGGCGGTTTCGAGCAGCCCAGCGAAGGGCGCGTCCTGCTTCGCGGCGAAGACGTGACCAGGCGTCCGCCGGAAAAGCGCAACGTGAACATGGTCTTCCAGGACTACGCGCTTTTCCCGCACATGACCGTGCGCCAGAACATCGGCTTCGGCCTTGAACTCAAGGGCATGGGCAAGTCCGAGATCCGCGCCCGCCAGGACGAGATCATGGCCTTTCTCGAACTCGAAGCCTTCGGCGACCGCTACCCGGCGCAGCTTTCGGGCGGTCAGCGGCAGCGCGTCGCGCTGTCGCGGGCGCTGGCGCCGGACCCGGCGCTGCTGCTGCTCGACGAGCCTCTGGGCGCGCTCGACGCCAAGCTGCGCGCGCAGGTCCAGCAGGAGCTGAAGTCGATCCAGCGGCGCACCAACAAGACCTTCTTCTTCGTGACCCACGACCAGGAAGAGGCGCTGACCATGTCCGACCGCATCGTCGTGATGAGCAACGGCCGGGTCGAGCAGGACGGCACGCCGGAAGAGCTGTATTTCCACCCCGCGAGCCGTTTCGTGGCAGAGTTCATCGGCGAGACGAACCTGCTGAACGGCGAGCTGCGCGGGACCGACGGCGATGCCGTGGTGATGGACTGGTTCGGCCAGACCCTGCGCGGCCACGCGCCGGCCGGCGTGCCGCCCAAGGGCGCGCCGATCACCGCCTCGGTCCGTCTGGAAAAGCTGGACTTCCACAAGGAGCGCCCGGCGACCGCCAACGCGGTGCAGGGCCGGGTGGTCGGCAAGACCTTCCTCGGCAGCCGCATGGCCGTGGACCTCACGGTCGAGGACGCGCAGGGCGCGCACCTCAAGGCCTATGTCGATGCCGAAACCGGCCAGTCGGTCGGCGACGCCCCGGTCTGGATCGGCTGGGACGGAAAGACAGCATGGCGGTGCTGCGCGACTGAGATCCGTTGCCCGGGCCGCCCTTTCGGACGGCCCGGGATCGCCCTTCAGCCCTCGATCTCGTGCTTCCGCGCGCGCAGGAAGTCGCGGATGTCGAGGGCCGATTTTTCATCCATCGAGACATAGACCAGCGACATGTTGGTGCGCTCGCGGACCATCTCGCCGGGGAAGGGCAGGTAGCTCAGCTCCCGCGACCCGAAGGACGGCGAGGCGGTGCCCACCTGCCAGTCCGTCGTGAGCTCGACATCCACCAGTTTCAGTGCCGTCGCCCCCGAGGCCGAGGCCCGCTCGAAGGGCACGCCGGCGAGCTTGAGATAGCTCGTCTTGTCCTTGGCCTGCAGGAAGCCGTCGATGAACTGCGTCGCCAGCACCTGCAGGTCCGCCGCCTCGTCGGCGTGGTGCATGTGGCTGTGCAGGTGCTCGCCGTCCTGCGGGTGGTTGTGGTCGTGCGGGTGGTGATGGTGATGATGGTGGTGGTGCCCGTGCGGGCCGTGATCATGTGGCATTGGACCACCTCTTTCCCTCGAATTCGCCGTGCGGCACCGAGACGGGCTTGTCGATGAACTGCTTGTGCTTGCCCAGCGTGCCGTTCGAGACCATGGCCCCGAGCACGTCCACGATGACCCGCGTGCCCATGAGCGCCGTGATGTCTGAGGTGTCGTAGGGCGGCGAGACCTCGACCAGCTCCATCCCGCAGATGCCCTGTGCCGCCACCTTCGAGGCCAGCGCCAGCGCCTCGCGCGGGAGGAAGCCGCCGGGCTCGGGCCAGCCGGTGCCGGGCACGAACCCGCAGTCGATGCTGTCGATGTCGAAGGACATGTAGACGATGTCGACACCGTCCCAGGCCATCTCGAGCGCCATCTCGGCGGTCTTGTCGATGCCCATGCGCTCCATGTCGGACATGGTAATGATGTTGGTCTGCCGCTCGCGCGCGACCTTGACCGCCTCGCGCGGGACCTGCCAGCCGCCGATGCCCACCTGCACGAGGTTCTTGGCCGGCACGTTGGGCATGTTGGTGGCGTGGAACCACGGCGTCGTGTGCATCCGCTCGTCGAGATCCTTTTCCTGAATGTCGGCGTGGCGGTCGAAGTGCACGATCCCGATCTTCTTGCTCGTGCACTCGGCGATGCCGCGCACGCAGGGGAAGCCGATCGAGTGGTCGCCGCCGATCATGATGGGCAGCGAGCCCGACGAGAAGACGTGGCTTACAGCGCGGCTGATCTGGTCGAAGCTCTTCTCGATGTTGGCAGGGATCGTGAAGACGTCGCCCGCGTCGCACATCGTCATCTGCTCGCGCAGGTCGACGCCGATCTCGTAGTTGTAGGGCGTGTAGAGCGCGCTGATCTTGCGCACCCCCTGCGGGCCGAAGCGCGTGCCCGGCCGGTAGGTGGTGCCGCCATCGAAGGGGATGCCCAGCACGGTGGCGTCGTAGTTGGCCACCTCGAGCACGTCCTCGGCGTAGGGCGCCTTGAGGAAGGTGTTGATGCCCGCGTAGTGCGGCAGCTCGCCCCGGGCGAAGGTCGGGATGGACTTGTCGTCGATGCTCTCGGCGCCGGTCAGGCCCATGCGCAGCGCCCAGCGGCGCTCCTCGTCCCAGCGGCCCTCGGGCAGCTCGCCCTCCTTCTGCAACGCCTTCCACCCGGCGAGCTTGGTCAGGTCCGGGTGGTGCTGGCGCCGCTCGCGCAGGGCATGGCGGGCGGCGGCATCGCGCGGATGGTGCGAGGGCCTCTGTCTGAACTCCGAAAACATTCCTGTCTCCATGTGTCGTGTCCGGCGCACGGCCGGGGCTTCCGGGCCTTGGTGACGGCCTGCGCGCGGGGCCCGGCGGCGCGCGCGGCGAAGGCGCCGGCCTCAGCCCGTGGCGTCGGCCGGCACCGGGGCCGGGCCCAGCGAGGGCAGCCCGTCGAGGATGTTCTGATACGGGATGCCGCGATCGCGGGCGTCGAAATCGTAGGTGATGGTGGCGCCATAGAGGCCCGGGTCCTGCGGGTCCCAGCGCGGCTTGTCGAAGACCAGCACGCGGTCGCCCAGCTTGAAGCCCTCCTCGAGGTCGTGGGTGACCATGAAGACGGTCATGCTGGTCTCGGCCCGCAGCTCGGTGAGGAAGTCGTGCATCGAGAGCCGCGTGCCCGGGTCGAGCGCGCCGAAGGGCTCGTCCAGCAGCAGCACGCGCGGCCGCGCCGTCAGCGCCTGCCCGATGGCCAGCCGCTGCTGCATCCCCCCCGAGAGCGTCGCGGGGTAGTTGTCGGCGACATGCGACAGCCCGATGCGGGCGAGGGTCGCGTCGGCCTCTTCCCGCGCCTGCCGCAGCCGCGCGCCGAAGAAACGGCCCAACGGACGCTGGAAGCTCTGCCCGGCGACGATATTGTCGCGCACGCTCATGTGCGGAAAGACCGAGTAGCGCTGGAAGACGACGCCGCGCTCGATCCCCGGCTCGCGGGCCGGCGCGCCGCCGTCGATGGTGATGCTGCCCCGGGTGGGTTGCTCGTCGGCCAGCAGGAGCCGCAGGAAGGTGGACTTGCCGCAGCCCGAGGCTCCGACGATCGAGACGAACTCGCCCTCGGCCACGTCGATGTTCACGCGTTCGATGATCGGGCGGCCGCCGTAGCTCTGCCAGACGTCTCGGACGGATACGAAGCTCATAGTCCCGCCCCCATCCACGGAAAGGCCCGGCGCGACAGCGTCTTGAGGCCCCAGTCGATCAGGAAGGCGAGCGCGGTGATCCAGATGACGTAGGTCAGGATGATGTCCATCGCGAGATAGCGCCGCACGAGGAAGATGCGGTAGCCCAGCCCGGTGTCGGCGGCGACCGCCTCGGCGGCGATGAGGAACAGCCAGGCGGCGCCCAGCGAGAGGCGCACGGCGGCGATGAGGCGCGGCAGGATCTGCGGCAGGACCACGCGGGTGGCGATGGTCGTGGTCGAGGCGCCCAGCGTCTGCGCCTTGACGATCTCCTCGTGCGGGATGTCGAGCACGCGCTGGCTGAGGTCGCGGATCAGGAAGGGCGTGATGCCGATCACGATGAGCACGACCTTCGAGGTCTCGCCCAGGCCGAAGACGATGAAGAGGATCGGCAGCAGCGCCAGCGGCGGCACCATCGACAGCACCGCCACGAAGTCCGAGAAGGTGCGCCGCGCGTAGGGCAGCAGGCCGATGAGCAGCCCCGTCACCAGCGAGATCAGCGCTGAGATGCCCACGCCAAGGCCCAGCCGCCGCAGGCTGGCGGCGGTGTCGTGCCAGAGCAGGATCGCGCCGGTGCGGCGGTCGCCCTCGGTGAAGAGGCGCAGCGCCGTGTCGCCGATGGTCGAGGGCGCCGGCAGCAGCTTGTCCTGCGGGTTCGCGCTGAGGCGGATGTCCGAGCCGATGACATAGGCCGCCGCGAACAGCACGAAGGGCAGCGCTGCGAGGAAGACGGCCATCGGCCGCGAGGGGCGTCGGTTGATGAGGCGCATCGTCGGGCCTTTCGCGGAAAGGGGCGCGGCGGCCCCGGGCCATGCCGGGGCCGCGCGGGTCTCCGGTCTCAGAGGCTGCCGTCGGCGGCCATCTGCATGTAGGTCGTGTCGAAGCGGAACATCACGTTGTCGGTGTTGCCCGTGGTCGACCCGTCCGGGTAGGCGATGCCCACGAAGTCGGGCGAGGGTGCGTTGACGCCGAGGATGCCCTTGTCGAACAGGAAGTTCGCGACGTTGGTCATGGTCTCGGGCAGGTCCCCGGAGGCGGCCTGTGCCACGGCATCGGCCGGGTCGAAGAACATTTCCGTCGCCGCGAGCTGCGCCTTGTAGCCTTCGAGGTCGGTGCCCGAGGCCTCGGCCATGGCGGTCAGCGCCTCCTCGTCGCCCTCGGCCATGAGCGACATGACCTCGTACCAGGCGCCCGCGACGGCCCTGCCGAAGTCGGGGTTCGCCTCGAGCGTCTCGGTGTTCACCACCATGAGGTCGAGGATCTCGCCCGGGATCTGAGAGCTGTCGAAGATGTTGGTCGCATCCGGGTTCGAGGACAGGATTTCCGAGACGAGCGGGTTCCAGGTCACCACGGCCTCGACCTCGGGCGCGGCATAGGCGGCGATCATGTCGGCGTCCGAGGTGTTGACCACGCCGTCGAGGTCGGCCTCGGACAGGCCCACGCTGTCCAGCCCGCGCGCGAGCAGGTAGTGCGAGACCGAGAGCTCCACGAGGTTCACCGGCTTGCCGGCGAGATCCTCGAGCGATCCCTCGCCCTTCAGGATGACCGCGTCGTTTCCGTCTGAATAGTCGCCGATGATCAGCGCGGTGGTGTCGACGCCGCCGCCCGCAGGGATCGAGAGCGTGTCCATGTTGGTGGCAGAGACACCGTCGAATTCGCCCGCGGTATACTGGTTGATGGATTCGACGTAGTCGTTGATCTGCACGATATCGACGGTGATGCCGTACTTCTCGGCCCACTTGTCCATGATGCCGCTGTCGTCGAGATAGCCCCAGGGCATCCAGCCCACGTAGATCGACCAGGCGAGGCGGAAGTCGGTCTTTTCTTGCGCCATCGCCGGGCCGGTGGCTGCGAGAACGCCCAGAGAGAGCGCCGTGGCTGTCAGGAGGGTCTGTCTGGTCATGGTCTTCCCCGTTGGCAAGCGTCCCGCCGATATTGGTTTTCGGTCAGCCCGCTGGCGGAACAAGGAGACAAGGGCGCGGACGAGACCTGCGCAGTGTATCTCCCGGGATTTTGGCCCGCCGTGTGCCCGCCCGGAATTTGCCGGGCAGGTTGTGCTTCTCGGACCAGGCTTCGCCGTGGCGAACGGAACCCTAAGCACGCTGCCCCTTCAGTCAGCCCCGGCGGCGGCGATCATGGCAAAGAAAAATGTGAGCCTGCTCGGGATGCCCGCCGGGAATGCACTCGAATTGTGCAGCCAGGGCGGGCGCGGACCCCCGAATTCATGCTCCCGCAGTCGCCTCGAGCGCGCAGTGGAGGCTCAACCCGCCTGCCGACGGAATCGCGAGGGGCTGTCGCCGGTGGCCTGCCGAAAGGCGGTCGCGAAGGCGGTGGGGGTCTCGTATCCCGCCAGCCGCGCCGCCTCGGAGACCGTGGCACCGCGCCGCAGAGCCGCCGCCGCCTGTTCCATCCGCCGCCGTCGCAGGCAGGTCATGACCGGCTCGCCATAGGCCCGGCGGAAGAGTCGCCGCATGGTCGAGACGCTCGTGCCCCCGGCGGCGGCGATCCGCTCCAAGGCGGGGATGGGCCCGGGCCGGTCCGCGAGGGCCTCCATCCGGGCCAGCCGGTCGCGTTCGTCCGGCCTCAGGCCATTGCCGTGCGGCACGAGCCTCTCGATCGCATCCCGCAGCAGCGCCAATGCGAGGGCCTCCTTGGCGAAGGTGCCCGACGGCCCCGGGTCCGGGGTATCGAGCAACGCGCGGACCTGCGCGATGACGCCGGGCGGAGCCACCCAGCTTTCCAGCCGGTGGGTGCGGCCCGCCAGGATGTCCTCTCGCGTGACGGCGCGCGCCGCGAGCCAGTCCCAGGACAGCCCCACCGTGAGCTTGCGCAGGCGTTCGCCCCGGCTCGCGCTGCGGCGGAAGGGCAGCGGGCTGGAGAGCGCGCTGAAGACGATCCGCACGGGCGCGCCGGGCCGGCGTCCGATCTCCAGCGCCTCGTCGCCGAGCCGGGCGCTGACCCGGCCCTCGAGCACGACGTGCAGCAGTACGTTTGCGGGCCGCGTCATGTACGTTTCGAAATCCGCCGCGGCGCGCGTGTCCTGCAGGTTGACCGTCAGGCCCGAGGGCAGCGTGGCCGTGGCGCGACCGCCGTGCAGGACGATGCGGTCCGGCGGCAGCGTGGCGCCGTGATCCCGGATTCCCGTGCGCAGCGAACGCGTGATGTCTTGAAGGCTGATTCCGGCCGGCGCCATGGCCTCTCTCCGCATTTTGGCGTTTTCGAAAAGCTTTCCGAACGGCGTGCGAAGGTCGCTGGCTGGTTCGGCCCCTCTCTACCCGATAAAAATCTATAAAAATAGTCAGATTTAAAGAGGATCCCGCGCATGACGCCCTCCGTGCCCCGCCCGACACGCCTGGCCCTTCTGGTCACCACCGCGCTCACCGGCCCCGCGCTGGCGCAGGACGAGCCCGTCTACCTTGGCGAGATCACCATCGACGGCGCCAGCTACGAGACCGAGGACAGCGACAGCTACTCGACCGACCTGGTCTCGGTCGGGGAAAAGGCCACGATGAGCCCGCGCGAGGTGCCGCAGTCCACCTCGGTGGTGACGCGCAAGCAGATCGACGACGGCGGCTACACCGCGCTGGAAGAGGCGCTGGCCGATACCCCGGGGATCATGATCCTCAACAACGACACCGGCCGGTCGTCGATCTTCTCGCGCGGCTACGAGTTCGACTACCTCTACTTCGACGGCCTGCCGGCGCCGGTGAGTTCGATCTACGGCACGCAGCCCGATCTCTCGATCGTGGACCACATCGAGGTGCTCAAGGGCCCCGCTGGCCTCTTCATCGGCACGGGCGAGCCTGCGGGGTCGATCAACATGCGTCTGAAGCAGGCGACGGCGACCGAGCCCAAGGGTTACGCGACCCTGTCGGGCGACTCCAACGGGCAGGCACGGGCCGAGGTCGACGTCTCGGGCGCGCTGAACGAGGAGGGCACGCTGCGCGGCCGCGTGGTGGGGGCCTATGGCGATGGCGGTGATTTCGTCGACGGCGTGGAGAACGGCGTGCGCTCGCTCTACGGCACGCTGGCCTGGGACGTGACGCCGGACACCGAGCTGACCTTTTCGCTCAGCCACATGCAGCGCGACATCGCGCCTTTCAACGGACTGCCGACCGATGACGACGGCGACCTGATCTGGACCGATGTCTCTGCCACCACGGGGCCCGACTGGAACGATTTCGAGAACGCCACGACCGACGCCGTGCTGGCGGCCGAGCATTTCCTCGCCAACGGCGCGCGGGTGAAGTTCTCGATGCGCAAGTCGCGGCAGGAAGCGGATTTCCTCTACGGCTATTCCGGGTCCACCGCCGACGAGAACAACATGATCTCGCGGCTGTCCTGGCTGGCGCAGGACTTCGAACAGGACAGCCTTGCCTTCGACGTGCACGCCGAGATGCCTTTCGCGCTGGCCGGCTGGACCGGCACCGCGATCCTCGGCGCCGACTGGCAGAAGGTCGACAGCACCCGGCACCAGGCGCGCGGGGCGATCTCGGGCAGCTGGGATCTGGACGACTGGGACGGCGGCGTTGCCCGGCCGGATGCAAGCTACACCAGCCGCACCGACACCGAGACGACCTCGACCGGGCTCTACTCGCAGGTGCGCCTGTCGCCGGTGGATGCGCTGACGCTCATCGGGGGCGCGCGGCTGAGCTGGTATGACGGCACCGTCGACTCCAGGACGCTGGCCACCGGCGAGGTCTCGACCGCGCGTTACGATGTCGAGGCGAAGGTGACGCCCTTTGCCGGCCTGACCTATGACATCACCGACAACGCGACGCTCTACGCCAGCTATTCCGAAATCTTCATCCCGCAGTCCGAACTGGACGACGACGGCGACCTGCTGGAACCTGTCGAGGGGCGCCAGGTCGAGATCGGGGCCAAGGCCCGGCTGGGCTACGGGCTGGATGTCTCGGCCGCGCTCTTCGACCTGCGCGAGGTTAACCGGCCCGTCTCCGTCGTGGGCGAGGACTACTACGTCGCCGAGGAGGAGGTCGTCTCGCGCGGGTTCGAGCTGGAGGTCGCGGGCGAGGTGGCGCCGGATGTCCACCTGGCGGCGGGCTACACCTACACCGATACCGAGTATCTCAACGGCGACAACGAGGGCGATGCCTTCTCGACCTACACGCCCGAGCACATGTTCAAGCTCACCGGCGCCTACGACGTGACCTCCGGCGCGCTCGAAGGCTGGAGCCTTGGCGGCCGGCTGACCTGGATGTCGGAGTTCTCCTCGCGCGGGATCGAGGCGCCGGGCTATGGCGTCGTCGACCTGACGGCTTCGCGGACCTTCGCCAACGACCTCGAACTGCGGGTCGGCATCGATAACGCCTTCGACCGCGACTACTACAGCCGCGTCGGCGGCACGACGGTGTTCAACTTCCGGGGCGAGCCGCGCACCTTCAACGTGTCGCTGACCCGCTCGTTCTGATGCGTCCGGGCCTTGCAGCCACGGCGGCCTGTGTCGCGATGCTGAGCCTCGGTGCCGCGGCGGTTGCCGACCCCGCCCCGCGCGCCGAAGACCTCGGCGCGGCCTGGACACCGGCGGACACCGCGCAGTTCGAGGTGGGGCCGCCGGAGCACCGGTTCCGGGTGCTCGTCTCCGTCCCCTCGGCCGAGCCGCCGGCGCAGGGCTACGGCGTCATCTACGCGCTCGACGCGGGCTGGACCTTCGGCACGCTGCGCGACGTGGTCGGGCTGCGTGCGCTCGGCGGCGCGCAGGGCACGGCGACCCCGACAGTGATCGTCGGCATCGGCTGGCCGGGTGCGAGCCTCGTGGACCTCGACCGTCGCGGCCCGGACCTCGTGGCACGGCCGCCGCAGGGGGGCGGGCCCGAGGCCACGCTGGAGGTGATCGAGACCGAGCTGATCCCGGCCATCGAGGACCGTCTGCCCGTCGATCCCGCCCGCAGGATGCTGCTGGGTCACAGCTTCGGCGGCGCCTTCGCGCTGGCGGCGCATGCGCGGCGGCCGGGCCTTTTTTCGCACGTGGCGGCGGGCAGCCCCTCGATCTGGACGGACCCCGAAGGCCTGCTCGGCGAGCCGGACCCGAACGGGGCCGAGGTGCTCGTCACCATCGGCGGGCTCGAGGCCCCGGCGGCGGCCGAGGCCGCGAACCAGCCCCCGGATCGCGTCGCGCGGCTGCGCGAGCGCGATATGACGGGCCGCGCGAGGCAAATGGCCGAGGCGCTGGGGGCAAAATTCGTTACCTTCCCGGGCGAAACGCATGGCTCGTCCGTTAGCGCCTTCCTCGCGCGGGCGGTGGCCTTTCTCTGGCAGGCCGGGTGATCCCAACCCGCGCGGCTCAGATCGCCTTGACCAGCCGCAGCGCGTCGTAGATCGCCGCATGGGTGTTGCGCGCGGCGACCGCGTCGCCGATGCGGAACAGCCTGTAGGTGCCCTCGGGGTTGCGCGTGGCCGCCTGCGGGCGGCCCTCGATCAGCGCCTCGTAGTCGACCTCGCCAAGGTTCGACGAGGCGGGGCGCAGGTCGAAGTAGAGGTCGTCGAGCGGGCGCGTGCCGTGGTTCACCACCACCTGGTCGACCTCGCGCGTGCGGGTCACGCCGCCGTAGTCGCTGCCGATGGTGGCGCGCAGGGCGTTGCCCTCGCGGTGCACGGCGTCGAGCTTCCACGAGACGGTGAAGGTCACGTCCTGCTTTTGCAGCTCGCGCATGGAAGGCGTCAGCGACATCGCCATGACCTCGGGCGAGATGGCGCGGTCGCGGGTCATGACCTCGACCGAGGCGCCTGTGGCGGCGATCGCCTCGGCCGCCTGCAACGCGGGGTAGTCGCCCGCGTCGTCGTAGATCAGCACGTTCGATCCGGGCCGCGCGTCGCCCGACAGGATGTCCCAGGCCGAAACCACGAGGTCGTTGCCCTTTTCCAGCACTTCGGTATGGGGCAGGCCGCCGGTAGCGACGATGACAACGTCCGGCGCGTCGGCCGCGACGGTCTCGGCGTCGGCGAAGCTGTTGAAGCGGAAGGTCACGCCCATCCGGGTGCATTCCTCGAAGCGCCACTGGATCAGCTGGATCATCTCGTGGCGGCGCGGAGTCTGCGCGGTCAGGCGGACCTGGCCGCCGGGGTCGTTGGCGGCCTCGTGCACGATCACCTCGTGCCCGCGCGCGGCCGCGACACGCGCCGCCTCGAGGCCGGCGGGCCCGGCGCCCACGATCACCACGCGGCGTTCCCCGGCGGCGGCGGGCACCTCGTGCGGCTGCTCCAGCTCGCGCCCGGTGGCGGGGTTGTGCAGGCAGAGTGCCATGCCGCCCTGGTAGATGCGGTCGAGGCAGTAGTTGGCGCCGACGCAGGGGCGGATGCGCTCTTCCTCGCCGCGCATGATCTTGGCGACGATATGCGGATCGGCCATGTGGGCGCGGGTCATGCCGACCATGTCCAGCTTGCCGCTCGCGATGGCGTGGCGGGCGGTGGCGACATCCTGGATCTTGGCGGCGTGGAAGGTCGGGAAGTCGGTCGAGGCGCGGATCCGGCCCGCGAAATCGAGATGCGGGGCACTGCGCATGCCCTGCACGGGGATCAGGTCGGTCAGGCCGGGATCGGTGTCGATATGGCCGCGTACCACGTTGAGGAAGTCGACCATGCCGCAGTCCTTCAGGCGGTGCGACACGGCCATGCCCTCCTCGGGGCCGTTGCCGCCGGGCAGGCATTCATCCCCCGAGTAGCGCACCCCGACGATGAAGTCGTCGCCCACGCGGGCCCGGATGGCGCGCAGCACCTCCATCGTGAAATGCAGCCGCGCGTCCAGGTCGCCGCCCCAGGGCGCGTCGAGCGCGTTGGTCAGCGGCGACATGAACTGCTCCATCAGGTGCCCGTAGGCCTCGAGCTCGATCCCGTCGAGCCCGGCGGCCTGCATCCGCTCGGCGGCATCGGCGTAGTCCTCGATGATGCGGGCGATGTCCCAGTCCTCGGCCATCTTCGGGAAAGCCCTGTGCGCCACCTCGCGCTCGTGCCCGGCAGAGACGACCGGGAGCCAGTCGCCCTTGTCCCAGCGGGTGCGGCGGCCAAGGTGGCTGAGCTGGATCATCACCGCGCAGCCGTGGTCGTGGCATTCGTCGGTGAGCGCCTTCATCCAGCCGACGACCTCGTCCTTCCAGGCCAGGATGTTGTTGAAGACCGGCGGGCTGTCGCGCGAGACGCTGGCCGATCCGGCGGTCATGGTCAGCGCGACGCCGGCGCGCGCCCGCTCCGCGTGATAGGCCCGGTACCGCTCCTTGGGCATCCCGTCCTCGGGGTAGGCGGGTTCGTGGCTCGAGATCATCAGCCGGTTTTTCAGGGTCAGATGTTTCAGCCGGTAGGGCTGGAGGAGCGGATCGTTGGTCATGGCGGTCTCCCTTGTCGCCTTCCGGATTCCACAAAATGTTCATCGGTGTCAAGTATGCGTTCATCGATGTATATTCCTGTTGTCGCCCGGTGGGCGCGGCGATAGGATGCGGCCATGACGACAACGGATGCACAGGACGCGGAGACCGAGGACCGCAAGGGCTGGCGCGGCTCGCGCGAGCTGTGGCTGGATGCGGCCAAGGCGGCCTTTCTCGACAGCGGACTCGAGGCGGTGAAGATCCAGCCGCTGGCCGCGCGCCTGAACCTGTCGCGCACCAGCTTCTACTGGTTCTTCAAGGACCGCGCGGCGATCCTCGGCGCGCTGCTGGACAGCTGGGACGAGACCAACACCGAGGCGCTTGTCGCGGGCTGCGAGGCCTATGCCGAGACCGTCTCCGAGGCGGTGCTGAACGTGATCGGCGTCTTCCTCGACGAGACGCGGTTCGAGCCTCGTTTCGATCTTGCCGTGCGCGGCTGGGCGCATCGCTCGGACGCCGTGATGGCGCGGGTGGCGGCGGCGGATGCTCGCCGGCTCGACGCGATCCGGGCGATGTTCGCGCGCTTCGGCTTCGATGCCGCCGAGGCCGACGTGCGCGCGCGCACCGTCTATCTCGTGCAGGTCGGCTATATCTCCCTGCAGACGCAGGAGAGCCTCGAGGAGCGTATGGTGCGCATCCCGGCCTACGTGAAGACCTTCGCAGGGCAGGCGGCGACCGAGTCGGAGCTGGCGCGGTTCCGCGCCCGGCTGGGGCTACGAGCCCCGGGGCGGGGCGGAGGGCTAGCTCAGCGGTGCGCGGCCACCAGCCAGTCGCGAAAGATCCGGGCCCGGCCGGAGGCGCGCGGATGGGTGCGCAGGTAGAAGACTTGCGGCGAGGGCACCCGTTCGGGCACCAGCTGGACCAGTTCGCCGCTGTCGAGAAGCGGCCCGATGAGGCCGGTCCAGCCCAGCACGGCCCCGGCCCCGTCGCGGGCGAGTTGCAGGGCGATCATGTGGTTGTTGACCGCGATGCGCCGCCCGCCCGGTGGCGGCCACCCGAGCGCGCCCAGCCAGTCGGGCCAGCCGGTCCAGTCGGTCTCGTCCGCCTGCATGTGGATCAGCGGCGCCGGCAGCAGGTCCTCGACCGAGGCGATGCCCTGCGCCCGGGCGTAGGTGGGAGTGCCCACGGCGACGATCTCGTCGTGGAAGAGCAGCCGGCAGTCGGGGTCGTCCGCCGGCATGGTGCCGTAGTGGATGCTGAGATCGGCCCGGCCCGAGGGCGCGGCGATATCGCTGACGATCTGCGAGACGACGATCTCGGGGCGGGTCTGCCAGAAGGCGGCGATCTGCGGCGTGAGCCAGAAGGCGCTGACGGCGGTGGTGGCCTGCACGATCACGTCCTCGGTCTCGGCGGGGCCGCGAATTTCGCCGACCGCGTCCGAGATCCCCTCGAACCCGCGTTGCAGCGCCACGAAGAGATAGGCCCCGGTTTCCGTCAGATCGACGCCCCGGTGCTGGCGGCGGAAGAGCGGCACGCTCAGCTCGGCCTCGAGCGCCTTGACCTGGTGGCTGATCGCCGCCGGGGTCACGTTGAGCTCGGAGGCGGCGGCCTTGAAGCTCAAATTTCGGGCAGCCGCCTCGAAGCAGACGAGCGCGGTCATCGAGGGAAGATCGTAGGGGCGGGCCATGCGGTCGTTTTCCGTCCAGCAGGAGTCGCAAAGGCGACAGGTGAATTCAGCTAATCTAAGGTGAGAAATTTTGCCGTTGAGGCAAGCCGATTCGACGCGCAATGCCTCAGGTGAATTCACGCCGTCCACGCCAGAGAGGCCGCATCGTGACCGACCTTCTTTCCGATATGCTCGCCCGCCGCGAACCCGGGTTCTCGCTCGAGCGCGACTTCTACACCGACCCGGAGATCTACGCGCAGGATCTCGAGCAGATCTTCTACCGCGACTGGCTCTACGCGATCCCGGCCTGCCAGCTGACCAAGACCGGCGCCTATGCCCGCATCCAGGTTGGTGCCTACAACGTCATCGTCGTGCGCGGCGCCGACGGCGAGATCCGCGCCTTCCACAACTCGTGCCGGCACCGGGGCTCGGTGCTGTGCAAGGCGCGCGACGGGCAGGTCGCCAAGCTGGTCTGCCCCTATCACCAGTGGACCTACGATCTCGACGGCCGCCTGATCTGGGCCCGCGACATGGGGGCGGAATTCGATCCGGCGAAATACAACCTGCGGCCCGTGCACCTGCGCAACCTCTGCGGGCTGATCTACATCTGCCTTGCCGACGAGGCTCCGGACTTCGAGGCCTTCGCCGAGCTGGCGCGCCCCTATCTCGAGGTGCACGACCTGCAGCGCGCCAAGGTCGCCTACAGCTCGTCCATCGTCGAGAAGGGCAACTGGAAGCTGGTCTGGGAGAACAACCGCGAATGCTATCACTGCGGGGGCACGCACCCTGCGCTCTGCCGGTCCTTCCCGCTCGATCCCGAGGTGGCGGGCGTGTCGGCCGACGGCAGCATCTCGCCGCGGCTGCAGGCGCATTTCGACCGCTGCGCGGCGGCGGGTGCGCCCGCGCAGTTCCAGCTCGCGGGCTTTGCCGGGCAGTACCGGCTGGCGCGGATGCCACTGCAGGAGACCGCCGTCAGCTACACCATGGACGGCAAGGCCGCCGTGCGCCGCCCGCTGGGCCGTGTCGCGCTGCCCGACGCCGGCTCTCTGCTGAAGTTCCACTACCCGTCGACCTGGAACCACTTCCTGCCCGACATCTCGCTGACCTTCCGGGTCACGCCCATCGGCCCGCAGGAGACCGAGGTGACGACCACCTGGCTGGTCGACAAGGACGCCGTCGAGGGCGTCGACTACGACCTGAAGCGCCTCACCGAGGTCTGGATCGCCACCAACGACGAGGACCGCGAGATCGTCGAGGGCAACCAGCAGGGCATCAACTCGCCCGCCTACCTGCCGGGCCCCTACAGCCCCGAGCAGGAATCGGGCGTCGAGCAGTTCATCGACTGGTACGTGCGGACCATGCAGAGCCGGCTGGCGCCGCGCGCCGTCGCGGCGGAGTGAACGCGATGACCGCCATGACCCCCACGCTTGCGTTCTGGACCGACGACGAGCCGCTGGAATGCGTCTCGTCGCTGCCCGAGGCGCCCAACGTCGTCACCTTCACCTTCCAGGCGCCCTCGGGCGCGCTGTTCCGCTTCAAGCCGGGGCAGTTCATCACGCTGGAGCTGCCGGTGCCGGGCGGGCCGCTGCACCGGACCTACACGATCTCGTCCTCGCCCTCGCGGCCGACGGCGCTGACGATCACAGTCAAGGCGCAGGAGGGCTCGCTCGGGACGCGCTGGATGCTCGACAACCTGCGTCCCGGCGTGCGGCTGCGGGCGACGGGACCGGGCGGGGCCTTTTCCCACCTGAACCACCCGTCCGAGAAATACCTTTTCATCTCGGCCGGCTCGGGCATCACCCCGATGATGTCGATGACGACCTACATGTTCGACGGCGGCCGCGATCCGGACATCGTCTTCATCAACTGCGCGCGGCGCCCCTCCGAGATCATCTTCCGCCAGCGGCTCGAGCACATGGCCTCGCGCATCACCGGGATCGAGCTCGCCTGGGTCGTGCAGGACACCGACCGCTACCAGCCCTGGACGGGCTTCCGCGGCCAGTTCAACCAGCTTCTGCTGGGGCTTGCGGCCTCGGACTACCTCGACCGCGAGGTCTTCTGCTGCGGGCCCGAGCCCTTCATGACGGCGGTGCGCGAGGCGCTGGCGGGTCTCGGCTACGACATGGACCGCTACCACCAGGAAAGCTTCCACGCCCCCGTGGGGTCGACCGAGGAGGTGCCCGAGGGCATCACGCTCGACGACGACATCAAGGCGCAGGTCGAGTTCACCGCGTCGGGTCTCACCATCGAGTGTGCCGAGACCGAGACGCTGCTGGCGGCCGCGCGTTCGGCCGGGCTGGTGATCCCCTCGGGCTGCACCTTCGGCGTTTGCGGAACCTGCAAGGTGCGCAAGACGGAAGGGCAGGTGCACATGGTGCACAACGGCGGCATCACCGAGGAGGACATCGAGGAGGGCTACATCCTCGCCTGCTGTTCCAACCCGATGGGCAAGGTCAAGATCGAGGCCTGACTGCCTCTTGCCTGCCGACAAGGCGGGCGCGGCACCGCGACACCCGCCGCCGGCACGTGAGAAGCCGGCGGCGGGGTCCTTTCAGCGCAGCAGGTTGAGCGAGGCGAAGTCCGTGTCGAGCTGACCGGCGAGGTCCTCGGCCGAGTCGTAGATCAACTCCAGCGCGTAGTGCGGGTTGTGCACGTGGATGCCGTGATCGGCGTTCACGAATTTCCAGTTGTAGGCGGCTTTCAGAAGGCGCGGGGTCCAGCTTGCGTATTTGATGCGCGACCCGTCGCGTTCGTCGGCCAGCCCGTCGCCATTGGCGTCGGCGAAGAAGTAGGGATAGTGCCCGCCGTCGTAGACGATCGGCGTGCCCGCCACCTCTGCGGCGTAGTCCGAGATCAGCGACATCAGCAGCTCGGAGTTCGCCTCGATGTCGCTGCGGATGCCCTTGGATGTGTTGCCGCTGCCGTCATAGCTCTGGCGCGAGATGCGGATCTCGGCCGGATCGCCGGTCTGGTGGCACATCAGGCAGGTGTCCTGCGTCACCTCGAGGCTGTGCGGATCGTGGCACGAGAGGCAGGTCGAGACCGGCTTGGCGTGCAGGAAGCGGCCCGTGTAGGTCTTGCCCGGATACTGGTAGCCAAGCCCGCCGTAGCCGCCCAGCGAGCTGGCCGCGGCGAGCGCGTAGTGCGGATTGACGAAGCCCAGGTCCTCGTTCGGGGAATCCTCGGGCAGCTCGTCCACAGCCTTCGTC
The DNA here is from genome assembly GCF_000442255.1 of Salipiger mucosus DSM 16094. Lineage (GTDB taxonomy): Bacteria > Pseudomonadota > Alphaproteobacteria > Rhodobacterales > Rhodobacteraceae > Salipiger > Salipiger mucosus. The sequence goes on from NZ_KE557282.1 coordinate 178,699, forward strand.
ACGGAACTGCCCGCCGCGCGGCCCTGGTGGCAGGTCACGCAGGCCGCTTCGCCGACGATGACGGGGTGATCGACCCCCGAGGACAGCGTGATCTGCTCGACCGCGCCGAGGTTGCGGTTGTGACAGGTCTCGCAGTCGACCACGCCGCCCGTCGGCACGGGCTGTTCGGGCAGGCCCGGGGCGCTGCCGTCGAGGCCGTGGAAGGCGCGGAATCCGGCGCCGGAGTGGCAGGTCGCGCAGACCGGCGGGATGCTGCCCTCCTCGTCCCAGTGCGTGAAGGCCTCGGACGAGGCATCCGAGTGGCCCGAGCGCACCCATGCCGCGATGGCGCGGGCGTTGGGAATGGTGATCTCGTTTGGCGAGAACGGCCCGCTCGGCGGCATCACGAAGGTCGGCAGGCCCTCGACCGAGTCGATGCTGTTCGAGGACTGAGCGGCCGCCGGAGGAGCCGCGGTCAGCCCGATGGTGGTCACCGCCGCGACGGCGAGACCATGAAAGAGGCATGTGACGAAATGGCGAATTCTGGACATGGCGATCTGGCTTGATGAATTGGCTTCACACGATATCGTGATCGTATGGGCGCCTCGTGAGTCTCGCAAGCGTCGTGAGCAAAACGGGCGGCATATCGAGCGGTAGAGGATACACCGTGTCTGCTTTCTGGACGACCGGCCTGCCCCTTCAGGGCCGAGTTGCCGACGCGGCGTCGGCCCCGGAGCGGGTCATCACTGCCGAGGCAACGCTGACGGCCACCGCGCGGGACGATCTGCGCGTCGAACCGCTCGTCTCCGAGGGCGACACCGTGGCGCAGGGCGCGCCACTGCTGCGGCTGCGGCGCGCGCATGGGCTGGTCATCACCGCACCGATGCCGGGACGCATCGCGCATCTCGACCTCGGGCCGGGGCAGCGGCTGGAGCGGATCGAGCTGTTTCACGAGCCGGACGCCGGTCGCCACCGCCACGAGCCGCCCGGTGACGAGACGGACGCCGCCGCCCTGCGCGCCCTGCTGCAGACCAGCGGGCTCTGGCGCAGCCTGCGCTCGCGCCCTTTCGGTCATGTGCCCGCGCCCGACGAGAGGCCTGCGGCGATCTTCGTCATGGCGCTCGACACGCGGCCCGGGGCGCCATCGCCCGCCACGGCCCTCGCGGGCGACGAGGCTGCTTTCGCAAGGGGCCTGCGAGCGCTGGGAGCGCTGGCCTCGGAGGCGGTCTTCCTCTGCCAGGAGCAGGGGGCGGATCTCCTTCCCGCGAGCGAGGCGGTCCAAGGTCTGCGCATCCTCGAGAGCAAGGCGGTGCATCCCTGGGGGCTTGCCGGGCTGCAGATCCATCGCAATTTCCCCGCCGCGCCGGGCCGGCCCGTCTGGGACGTCGCCGCCGAGGACGTGACCGCACTGGGCGAGCTGCTCGGGACCGGTTACCTGCGCGACACGCGACTGGTTTCCGTCACCGGCAGCGCCATGCGCACGCCCGTGCTGGTGCGCTGCCAGCCCTGGGCCGATCTGCGCGGGCTGGCGCAGGGCCACGTCCGGCCCGGTCCGCATGTGATCCTGTCGGGCTCTGCGCTCGACGGCCGCAAGGCCCGCTGGCTGCGGCCGGGCGACCGTCAGGCGGCGGTGCTGACGCCCGAAGACCATGCGCCGGTGGATCACTGGTTCCTGCGGGCCCTGCGCGGCGCCTCGCGCCCGCTGCCGCTCATCCCCAGCGCGGCGCTCGACCGGGCGCTCGGCGGCGAGATCCCGGCGGTGCCGCTGCTGCGCGCGCTTTCGGCGGGCGACGCAGAGGGCTTGATCCGGCTGGGCGCGCTGTCGCTGCTCGCTGAGGATCTCGCCCTGGCCGACTACGTCACCCGCGCCGAGCCGCGGCTCTCGCGAATGCTGGACAGCCTGCTGGAGCGGATCGAGGCGGAGGGCATCGCATGATCCGGGGGCTCTGGGACCGCGAAACCGTCGCCATGATGCTACTGATCGCGATCTTTCCCGTGGTCGCGCTCTGGGTCATGGCCGAGGGGCTGGAGGCCGTCGCGCGGCTGCTCTTCTTCCTCGTGGTCGCGGGCGTCTGGCACGTGATCTGGATGCTGGCGCGGGCGCAGCCGCCCTCGATCGCGGGGGCGATGACGGCCATCTGCCTCGCCATGCTAGCGCCGCGCGAGCTGGGGCTGGTGGCGCTGCTGCTCTCGACCAGCTTCGGCGTGGTCATGGCCGAGCTCGCCTTCGGCGGTTGGGGGCGCAACGTGCTCAACCCGGCGACGGTGACGCTGGCCTTCATGGGCTTCGGCTACCCGGTGGCGCCCTGGCCGGATCTCGCGGTGCAGCTGGGCTGGGCCGCTGCGCCCGCGGCGTTGATCGGCATGGCAACGGGCGTGATCGCGGCGCCGCTGGTGGTTTCGACCGTCTTGGCGCTTGCGGTGGGGGCGGTGCTGGGTGTCGACTATGCCGAGACCGGCACCGCAGTCGCCGTGGTGCTGGTGCTGCTGGTCTGCGATCCCGTGGCCAGCGCCGCGACGCGGCTGGGCCGCTGGCTGAACGGCGCGCTCTTCGGCGCGTTGGCTGCGGCTTTCACGGCACACTGGAGCGGCGCGGCGCCTGTGCAGGCGATGGTCTCGGCGGCGTTGCTCGCCTCGCTCGCCGCGCCGCTGCTCGACGAGCTGTCCATCGCGCTCTGGGTCAGACGACGGAGGAAACGGTTTGGCTGATCTCAACCCGATCTCGGCCTGGCGGCGCCTGCTCGTGCTGCCAAACGAAAGCCGCACCAAGACGCTGTTCGTCGCTTTCCTGACGGCGGTGGTCTGCGCCGTGGTAGTGAGCGCGGCAACGGTGATCCTGCGACCCATCCAGGCGGCCAACCGCGCCGCCGAGGTGCAGGTCCGGCTCGAGGCGCTGCTGACGGCGATCCCGGGCATGGCCGACCTGCTGGACGAGGCCGAGGACGCGACGCTGGTCTCGGTCGTGGTGAACCTCGACACGGGCCACGCGGCAAAGGACGTCACGCCCGAGACGCTCGAGACCGCGCTGCTGGACACGGCGAACTGGACCGCGCTCACGCCCGAGCAGGACCTCGCGGACATCGGCAACCGGCCCGACTTCGTGCGGGTCTACATGTTGCGCGAGGCGGACGAGGTCGAGCTGCTGGTGCTGCCGATCTTCGGCGCGGGCTACAACGGGCGCATCGAGGCGCTGATCGCGCTGCGCGGCGACATGGAAACCATCGCCGGGATGACGGTCACCGACCAGTCCGAGACGCCGGGCCTGGGCGCGCGGATCGAGGAACCGGCATGGCAGGCGGAGTTCGCCGGCACCCGCTATGTCGACGACAGCGGCGAGATGCGCTTTGCGGTCGCGCACGGCCCAAGCACCAGCGACTACGAGGTCGACGGCATCACCGGCGCCACCCGCACGAGCAACGCCATGACGCGGATCGTGCGGTTCTGGCTGGGGCCGACGGGCTACGGCCCGCTGATCGAGTCCGTCCGCGACGGGGAGTTCTGAGCCATGGCCGCCGACCCGCGCCTCCGCTCGGCCCTGATCGCGCCGCTGGTCGCGAAGAACCCGATCACGTTGCAGATCCTCGGCATCTGCTCGGCGCTGGCCGTGACGACCTCGCTCGACACGGCGCTGACCATGGCGGTCTCGCTGACCGTGGTGCTGGTGCTCTCGTCGCTCATCGTCAGCACGATCCGCCGGCATATCCCCGGCACGATCCGGCTGATCGTGCAGATCGTCATCGTCGCCTCGCTGGTGATCGTCATCGACCAGTTCCTGCAGGCCTACTTCTTCGACATCAGCCAGCGGCTGTCGGTCTTCGTGGCGCTCATCACGACCAACTGCCTCGTGCTGGGACGGACCGAGTCCTTCGCCCGCTCCAACCCGCCGCTGGCCTCCATGGCCGACGCGCTGGGCAACGGGCTGGGCTATTCGCTGGTGCTGGTGACGATCGGTGCGATCCGCGAGCTTTTCGGCACGGGCACGCTGCTGGGCCTGCAGGTCTTCGAGACGGTGGACCAGGGCGGCTGGTTCACGCCGCTGAGCCTGATGCTGCTGGCCCCAAGCGCCTTCTTCCTGCTGGGCGGGCTGGTCTGGGCGGTGCGCAGCCTGTTGCCCGAGCAGGCCGAGGCCCGCGAGACGACCCCGCCCGAGGTCGAGGAGGCGCGCCCGTGAGCGATCTGGCGGCCCTCTTCTTCCGTGCGATGTTCGTCGAGAACATGCCGCTGAGCTTCTTCCTGGGGCTCTGCACCTTTCTCGCGCTGTCGAAGCGGCCGGAGACGGCGGTGGGGCTGGGGGTCGCCATGATCGGGGTGATGGGCGCCACGGTGCCGCTCAACCAGGTGATCTACACCGGGCTGCTCGCCCCCGGCGCCTGGGCCTGGGCCGGGCGGCCGGACATCGACCTGTCCTACCTGTCGCTGCTGGCCTTCATAGGGCTCATCGCGGCCTTCGTGCAGCTGCTCGAAATGCTGCTCGAGCGCTTCTTTCCGGCGATCCATGCCGCCTTCGGGGTCTTCCTGCCGCTGCTGACCGTGCAATGCGCGATCCTGGGCGGGAGCCTCTTCATGGTCGAACGCCGCTACGACCTGCCGGAGGCGGTGGTCTTCGGCCTGGGCAGCGGCGCGGGATTTGCCATCGCGGTGGTGATGCTGGCCGCGATCCGGTCGCGGCTGGCCTATGCCGACATGCCCGCCGGGCTGCGCGGACTGGGCATCACCTTCATCCTCGCGGGGATGATGTCGATGGGCTTTTCCTCGTTCGGACAGATGGTGGCGCCATGATCGAGATCGCGCTGGGGTCCATCATCGTCGTCGCGCTGCTCGTGGCTCTGAGCCTGATGTTGCTGGTCGCGCGGCAGCGGCTGGTGCCGCAGGGGGCCGTCGTCGTGACCGTCAACGAGGGCCGCCAGATCAGTGCCCGGCGCGGCGAGACGCTGCTCTCGGTCCTGCATGGCGCGGGCATCGGCATCCCGGCGGGCTGCGGCGGCAGCGGCACCTGCGGGCTTTGCCGCGTCACCGCCGAGGGCGTGGGGGCGGGCGAGCCGCAGGCGACGGAAAAGGCCGTGGTCTCGGCTGCCGAGCGGCGCAGCCACGTGCGTCTCGCCTGCCAGGTCACGCTGCGCGGGCCGGTCGAGGTCTCGCTGCCGACCGACCTGCTCTCGGTCGAGACCATGGCCTGCACCGTGGTCTCGAACCGAATGGTGGCGCCGCTCATCCGCGAGCTCGTGGTCGATCTGCCCGAGGAGCAGGACATGGATTTCCGCGCGGGCAGCTTCATGCAGATCACCGTGCCGCCCTACGAGCTGGACTTCCGCGACATCGAGGTTCCCGAGGCCTTTGCCGAGACATGGACCGACGCCGGCTGGCGGATGATGAAGGCGCGCGCGACAAAATCGGTGACGCGCGCCTATTCCATCGCCAACCGCCCCGAGGACGCCGGGCGTGCGGTCTTCAACATCCGCCTCGCCGCACCGCCGCCGGGGCGCGAGCACGAGGTGCCGCCGGGGCTGGTCTCCTCCTACCTGTTCGGGCTCTCGGCGGGCGACCGGCTGGACCTTTCGGGTCCCTTCGGCGACTTCCGCGTGCAGCCGACCGAGCGCGAGATGGTCTTCATCGGCGGCGGCGTGGGCATGGCGCCGCTGCGGGCGATGATCCACGAGCAGATCGCGCTGGGGACGACGCGGCGCATGTCCTACTTCTACGGCGCGCGCTCGGGGATCGACCTGTTCTATACCGAGGAATTCGACGCCATCGCCGCGGCGCATCCCAACTTCACCTGGACGCCCGCACTGTCGGATCCCGCGCCGGGCGACCGCTGGACGGGGGCCACGGGCTTCATCCACGAGACGGTGCGCGCGGCGCTCTCGAAGCACCCGGCGCCCGAGGACTGCGAATACTACCTCTGCGGCCCGCCGATGATGATCTCGGCGGTGCTCGCGATGCTGGACAGGCTGGGCGTCGAGCGCCAGTCGATCTTCAACGACGATTTCGGAGCATGAGCCATGGCACAGGCTGGATCTCACCCCGATAGACGCCGCGTCCTGCTGGGCGGCTGCGCCGCGCTGGCTTCCGGCCTCGGCGCGCCGCTGATCGCGGGGGCGCCGGCCACGGAAACGCTGCGCGGCCGGGCTTTCGGGACCGACTGGTCGGTGAGCCTGCCAGGGGGGGCGGCCCGTCCGGGGCTGGGGCGGCAATTGTCGGCGCTGCTGGCTGGGATCGACCGCGAGATGTCGCCCTGGCGGGCGGACAGCACGCTGAGCGCGCTCAACCGTGCCGGGGCAGGGGCGCAGGGGATCGGCCCGGAGCTTGCCACCGTGACCGGCGCCGCGCTGAGCCTGGCCGAGACGACCGGCGGGCTCTTCGATCCGACCCTCGGGCCGGCTGTGGCCCGCTGGGGCTTCGGGCCCATCGACACGGCGGCCGAAACGGGCTGGCGCGGCCTGTTGCTGGACGGCGAGGACCTGCACAAGGCCGAGGGCGCACTGACGCTCGACCTCTGCGGCATCGCCAAGGGGCGCGCGCTGGACCGCATGGGCGCGCATCTGGCGGCCGAGGGGGCGGAGGCGCATTTCATCGCCTTCGGCGGCGAGGTGCTGGCGGCGGGCCGTCACCCATCCGGCCGGGCCTGGCGCGTGGGTGTCGAGCAGCCGCTGCCCGGAGACGCAGGGCTTTACGGCCGGGTCGCGCTGGCCGATGCGGCCATCGCCACCTCGGGGATCAAGGCGAACAGCTACCTCCTGGGCGCGCGGCGCTACAGCCATATCATCGACAGTGGCACCCTGCGTCCCGTGGCGGGTGATCTGCTCTCGGTCTCGGTGCGTGCGCGCACCGCGATGGAGGCCGACGGCTGGGCGACCGCGCTGATGGCCGCAGGAGACGGCGGGCCGGGGGTGGCGCGGCAGAACGGGGTGGATGCGCTGTTTCTCTTCGGCGGCGCGGGTGCCCTGCGCGCCGAGGTGGCCGGGCGCTTCGCGCTCGAGCGGGGGTAGGCGGATGGAGCTGCTCCTGGGCATCGGCATCGTGCTGCTCGCCGTCGGCGGGCTCTGCGCCGGGCTGCTGCTGACCGGCCGCCCGCCGCGAACCGCCTGCGACGGGATCGCCTGCGTCGGCGGCGGGCGCTGCGACGCCTGCCCGAAGCGCGCGGCAGCAAGGGAGCGGAGCGATGACTGACGCCGGCACCATCGAGCCCTACATGCGCACCGAGTTCCTGCGCCTGCACCCCGACACGGTGATCCGCCGCGCCATCGCCGAACTGCTGGCGAGCGGCGAGTCCGCCGCGCCCGTGGTCGACGACTCGGGGCACCTGGTCGGGATCTTCACGCAGAAGGACTGCTTCGCCCCGGCGCTGCAATCGGCCTACTACCAGAGCTGGCCCGACACCGTCGCGCGCTTCATGACCGCCGAGGTGCGGACGCTCGACGCGCATTGCGGGCTGATCGCGGCGGCCGAGATCTTTCATGGCGAGCCCTTCCGGGCCTTCCCGGTGACGCAGGGCGGCAGCCTCGTCGGCATGCTCAGCCGCGCCGACCTGCTCGCCGCGTTCATCGCCTTCGGGTAGCGCCAGAGCGGCCGGTTGCCTTGCCCCGATGGCCGCGCGGCATAGACTTGACCCATGGGCAAGGCATCCGACGACGACGACAAACTCTCGCGCTACCGCGACAAGCGGGATTTCTCGCGCAGCTCCGAGCCGCGCGGCAGCGCGGGTGGCGGGTCGAACCGCCCGCTTTTCGTGATCCAGAAGCACGACGCCAGCAGCCTGCACTACGATGTCCGGCTCGAGGTGGACGGCGTGCTCAGGAGCTGGGCGGTGCCCAAGGGCCCGTCCACCGACCCGCGCGAAAAGCGCCTCGCGATCGCGACCGAAGACCATCCGCTCGACTACGCCGACTTCGAGGGGGTCATCCCCGAAAGCGACTACGGCGGCGGCACGGTGCTGATCTGGGATCGCGGCCCCTACGAGAACATCACCGAGAAGGAGGACGGCCTGCGCCCGATGTCAGAGGCTTTGGAGGCCGGGCACGCGCTGGTGTGGCTCGAGGGCGAGAAGCTTTCGGGTGGCTATGCCTTCCAGCGGATCGATGACGAGAAGGACCAGTGGCTCATGGTCAAGATGGACGACGAGGCGGCCGATGCCCGGCGCAACCCTGTCTCGACCGAACCGCTGTCTGCCGTCTCTGGCCGCGACCTGGACGAGATCGCGAAGGAGGAGGGATCATGAGCGGCACGGGCATCGAGGCAGTGGACGCATTGCCGAAAAGCGGGCATCCCGACTGGATGTCGCCGATGCTGGCGGTGCTGACCGACGACCGTTTTTCCGATCCGGACTGGGTCTTCGAGCGCAAGCTCGACGGTGAGCGGCTGCTGATCTTCCGCGACGGCGACCGCCTGCGGCTGATGACGCGCAACCGGAACGTGGTGAACGACACCTACCCGGAACTGGCCGAGGCGCTGGCCGGCCAGCCGGCGCAGGAACTCGTGGCCGATGGCGAGGTCGTGGCCTTCGACGGCGCGGTGAGCAGCTTTTCGCGGCTGCAGGGGCGGATGCACGTCAAGGATCCCGCCAAGGCACGCGAGAGCGGCATCGCGGTCTATCTCTACCTTTTCGATCTGCTGCGCCTCGACGGGCACGACCTGGCAGGCCTGCCGTTGCGGGACCGCAAGGCGACGCTGCGCCGCGCGCTTCGGTTCGAGGATCCGCTGCGCTACACGCCCCACCGCAACGCCGATGGCGAGGCTTTTTTCAAAGAGGCCTGCGGCAAGGGCTGGGAGGGGCTGATCGCCAAGGATGCCGGAGCGGGCTACACCCACGGCCGCTCGCGCGACTGGCTCAAGTTCAAGTGCGGCAAAGGGCAGGAACTGGTGATCGGCGGCTTCACCGCGCCCGAGGGCACGCGGAAGGGCTTCGGCGCGCTGCTGCTGGGCTACTACGAGGACAGCGCGCTACGCTACGCGGGCAAGGTGGGCACCGGTTTCGACGACGCCTTTCTCGAGAGCTTCCGCGAGACGCTGGAGGCGCGGCGGCGCGAGACCTCGCCCTTCGACGAGCCGGTGGACGAGGCGGCGACCTGGGTCGAGCCTGACCAGGTGGCCGAGATCGGCTTCACCGAGTGGACGGGCGCCGGCAAGCTGCGCCATCCGCGGTTCCTCGGCTTGCGGCGCGACAAGCCCGCCAGTGAGGTGCGGCGCGAACGGGCGGAGGGATCATGAGCGGAACGATCGTCAGCGCGGGCGGGCGGAATATCGAGGTCTCGCACCCCGACAAGGTGCTTTTCCCCGACGACGGGATCACCAAGCTGGACCTCGCGCAGTACTGCGCCCGCATTGCCGAGACCGCGCTGCCGCACTACCGCGACCGGCCGCTGACCATGCAGCGCTTTCCCGACGGTATCGGCGAGGACGGCTTTTTCCAGAAGAACGTGCCGGACCATTTCCCCGACTGGATCAAGCGGGTCGAGCTGCCGAAGGAGGGCGGCACCGTCACGCATGTCCTTGCAAACGAAGCCGCGACGCTGGTCTATCTCGCCGACCAGGGCTGCATCACGCCGCATCTTGCGCTGTCGCGTGCCGACCGGCCGGGCTACCCGGACCGGATGGTCTTCGATCTCGACCCCTCCGACGACGACTTCGGCAAGGTGCAGGAGGTCGCCCGCGCGGTGAAGGCGGCGCTCGACGCGCGGGATCTGCCCAGCTTCGTCGCCACCACCGGCTCGCGCGGGTTTCACATCGTGCTGTCGCTGGATGCCTCGGCCGAGATCGACGCGCTGCGGCCCTTCGCTCGCGGTCTTGCCGCCGAGGTGGCCGAGGCGCATCCGAAGCTCGCCACCGTCGAGCAGCGCAAGGCGCAGCGCGGCGACCGCGTGCTGGCGGACACCTTCCGCACGGCCTATGCGCAGACCGCCGTGGCGCCCTACGCGGTGCGGGCCCGGCCCGGCGCCCCGGTCGCGACGCCGCTGCGCTGGGACGAGGCCTTCGGCTCGGACATGGCGCCCGACCGCTACACCGTCGCGACGATCTTTCGCCGGCTCGCGCAGGTCGAGGACCCCTGGGCCGGGATCGACGCCGAGCCGCTGGAGGCGGCCCGGCTTGCGGAGTAGGGCGTAGGGCTCAGCGTTTGAGGTTCTCGACGATGAGGGCGATGCCCTGGCCGCCGCCGATGCACATTGTGGCAAGGCCGTAGCGGCCGCCGGTGCGCTCGAGCTCGTGGAGCAGCTTGGTCAGGATGATCGCGCCCGAGGCGCCGATCGGGTGGCCCATCGCGATGGCGCCGCCGTTGGGGTTCACCTTCGCCGGGTCCAGCCCGAGCTGTTTCGTCACCGCGCAGGCCTGCGCGGCGAAGGCCTCGTTGCTCTCGATCACGTCGAGGTCCGAGACAGACAGCCCCGCGCGCTCGAGCGCCTGCCGGGTGGCGGGCACGGGGCCGAGGCCCATGACCTCGGGGGCGACGCCGCCGAGGCCCGAGGCGACGATGCGGGCCATGGGCGCGAGGCCCTGCGCCGCGGCCTTGTCGGCGCTCGCGAGCACCAGCGCGGCGGCGCCGTCGTTGATGCCGCTGGCGTTGCCCGCGGTCACCGAGCCGTCCTTGCGGAAGGCCGGGCGCAGGCCCGCGAGACCCTCGGCGGTGGCGTCGGCGCGGACCATCTCGTCGCGCGCGAAGTCTTCCGTCTTGCGGCCTTTGCGCACCTCGATTGGCAGGATCTGGCTGTCGAAACGGCCCTCGGCCTGGGCCCTGGCCGCGCGCTGGTGCGAGGCGGCGGCCATCTCGTCCTGGGCCTCGCGGGAGATGCCGTCGCGCTCGGCCACGTTCTCGGCGGTGATGCCCATGTGGCCGTTGCCGAAGGGATCGCTGAGCGCGCCGATCATCATGTCGACGGCCTTGACGTCGCCCATCTTGGCCCCGAAGCGCGCCGAGAGCAGGTGGCCCGCGCGGCTCATGCTCTCGGCGCCGCCGGCGAGCGCGGCCTCGCAGTGGCCCAGTATGATCGCCTCGCTGGCCGAGACCACCGCCTGCAGCCCGCTGCCGCAGAGCCGGTTGAGCGTGAGCGCGGGGCTGGTCTCGGGCACGCCCGCGCCGATGGCGGTGACGCGCGAGAGGTACATGTCGCGCGGCTCGGTATGGATGACGTTGCCCATCACGGTCTGGCCGATCTCGGCGCCCTCGATCCCTGCGCGCGAGATCGCCTCGCCCGCGATGCCGGTGGCGAGGTCGCAGGGCGCGATGCCGGCGAGCGAGCCTCCGAATGTGCCGATCGCGCTGCGGACCGCGCTCAGGATCACGATGTCTTTGGTCATGGGGTCCTCCGGGTGTCGCCGCGGCCGTCCCGCCGCGGGGCTTTGTCGTCTCTGCGCCGTCCCTGTCGGCAGGCCAGCGCCGTTCCACTCGGACCTGAATGTCCGCTCTTCACGCGGCGGGCGCAAGCGCGACGCCGCGACGCCGCGGCCCGGGGTCGCGGCAGGTTTCATGCAGCCTGTTCATGAGTGCCTGCAATATGGCGCCGGTAGTCTCGCCCGGGGCCTGATCCTAGATATCGCCCATGACGGATCGGAACGGGCCCCAGGGGGCCGGATCCGGACCCCACGGCTCTTCGGAGCCGAGAACGCAAAGGAGAGACCAATGATCCTGCAAGAAACCTATACCCTCCCCAATGGCGTGGCGATCCCGAAGCTGGGCCTTGGCACCTGGATGATCGACGACGACAAGGTCGCCGAAGCCGTGGTCGAGGCCGTGAAGCTCGGCTATCGCCACATCGACACCGCGCAGGCCTACGGCAACGAGCGCGGCGTCGGCGAAGGCGTCCGCAACTGCGGCGTGGCGCGTGACGAGCTCTTCGTGCAGACCAAGCTCGACGCCGGCATCAAGAGCTACGACGAGGCCAAGGCGGCCATCCAAGGGTCGCTCGAGACCATGGGGCTGGACTACATCGACCTGATGATCATCCACAGCCCGCAGCCCTGGGAGCACTTCGACACGAACGAGCGCTTCTTCGAGGGCAACCTCGAGGCATGGCGCGCCCTGGAAGATGCCTATGAGGCCGGTGTCGTCCGTTCGATCGGCGTGTCGAACTTCGAGATGCAGGACCTTGCCAACCTGATCGAGAACGCGAAGGTCAAGCCGATGGTGGATCAGATCCTGGCCCACGTCAGCAACACGCCCTTCGCGCTGATCGACTACATCAAGGAGCAGGGCCTGCTGGCCGAGGCCTATTCGCCCATCGGTCACGGCAAGATCCTCGACAACCCCGAGATCGCGGCGATCGCCGAGAAGTACGGCGTGAGCGTCCCGCAGCTGAGCATCCGCTACGTGCTGCAGCTGGGCCTCGCAGCGCTGCCCAAGACCGGCAACCCGGCGCATATGAAGTCCAACGCGGACGTCGACTTCGAGATCTCCGAGGCCGACATGGAGGCGCTCAAGAACGTCGAGACCATCAAGGACTACGGCGACGCGAGCGTCTTCCCGGTCTACGCAAAGCAGGCCTGAGACGATATCGCCCGGCCTCTCGCCGCCACAGGCGGCGGGCCGGCGCATTGGCAGGGAACAGGCCGCGGACGGTGTTCGCGGCCTTTTTCGTGTCTGCTCCGGGGAAGAACGGGTCAAGAGCGGGGCGCGGATCAGAGCGCCTTGCCCGTTCCCTCCTCGAGCCAGCGGCATGCGTCCGGGTCGGGCACCAGCTCGGCCAGCCGCCTCCGGTAGGCCGCGAGGTCGGCCTCGGCGAGGCTGCCTTCCCAGTTGCCGGTGCCCCCGGTGGCGAAGAAGGCCGCATCGTCTTTCCAGAAACCGGTGCCGCCGACGGGGGCGTATCGGTCGGCCCGGACGCGCATCCGGGTGATGTCGCTGGCCCGGGCGACCGCATCGACAAGCGCCGCGCCGGCCTCGATCCGCGCGCGCTCCGCGAGGTGGCGCAGCGTGGCGCGCGGATCGCGGATCATGTCGGCGTAGTGCATCAGCACGAGGCCGGGCACACGGCCCGAGCAGGCGGTCTGCCGGTAGTGATGGGCGATGGTCGCGAGCGAGTCGTTGTCGAAGGCGTCGCGGTCCATGGGCGCCGCGAGGAAGGCGGCGAGCGCCTCGGGGAGAGGCGCCTTCATCGGGTGTGTATCGTCGACGTGCCGGTTGGCGATGTGCTTGCGCAGCGAGAAGAAGATGTCGAGCGGGTGCCGGTAGACCGCGACGACGGTGACCCCGTCCCGGATCGGAAAGCCGTCCGCGGGGGTATGAGTCTTCAGCACGCGGCGGCCGGGCAGGGCCGCGATGGTCCGGGCGACCTCGTCCGCCCCGACGCCGAGGTCGGCGTCCACCCAGGGCGAAATCGCGCCGAGCGTGTCCGGCAGCTCCGGGCCGCCGTTCAGGAGCATCGCCAGCATGGTCTGGGTCCAGGTCGTGCCGCTCTTGGGCGGTGTGCAGACCAGGATGTCGCCCTCGCGCGGGTGCCAGGTCTCCCAGCGCTCGGGCGTCGTCAGCGCGCCCCGGTAGGTCGTCGCGGCGGGTGCGATGTCGTGGACCATGATGACGCCTCTTGCGGTTGCCCGGGAGTATCGCGGGCCGGGCGGGATGGCGTCAACCACCGACCGGCGAGACCGAGATCGGATGCCGGCGGGGTCGGGTAAGATTTTGATTTGAAAGGGGTCCGGAGGCAGGTGCCGCGCTGCCGGCGCATGACCCCGCCCGGGACGGGCGGGGTCGGGGGCGGGCCGGGTCAGGCGCCGCCGAAGTCGTGGCGCGAGAGCGGCAGGCTGCGCACGCGCTGGCCGGTCAGACGTGCGACCGCGTTGACGATCGAGGGGCCGACGGCCGGCAGGCCGGGCTCGCCCACGCCGCCCATGGGGGCGCCGCTCTCGACGATCTCGACCTGCACCTCGGGCATCTGGTCCGGCCGCAGGATCGAGTAGCGGTCGAAGTTGCGCGCGGTGGGCTCGCCGTTCTCGTAGGTCAGTTCCTCGACCAGCGTCTGCGAGACGCCGAGGGCCACGGCCGACTGCACCTGCGCCTCGACGATGGCCGGGTTCACGATCTGGCCAGGGTCGATGGCGACCCAGACGCGGTGCACGTGCACCTCGCCGCCGTCGACCGAGACCTCGGAGATCGCCGCCGCCTCGGAGCCGAAGGGCGAGGCCATGGCCACGCCGCGCGCCCGCTGGCTGCCGTCCTCGGCCGCGTAGGGGCCGGGCTGCCAGCCGCCGGACAGCGTGCCGACCGCCTCGAGCAGGGTGCTCAGCCGTTCGTTGCCCGAGAGCAGCGCGCGGCGCATCTCGAAGGGGTCCTGCTGCGCGGCCTCGGCCATCTCGTCGAGGAAACCCTCGTACATGAAGTCATGCATCGAGTGGCCCACGGCGCGCCAGTAGCCGATCACCGCCGGGTTGGGGTGAAAGACCTGCCCGATCAAGGTGTTCGGGATGGCATAGCTCTTGCCCGAGATGCCCTCGGTCGCCGAGGCGTCCTGCCCGGCGGGCGCGTCGTACCAGCGGCCGGTGGGGCCTTCGCCGACGACCTCGGCCGAAAGCGCGACGGGCCCGTCGGGGCCCACGGCGCCGCGGAAGCGGGCAAGGCCCAGCGGGCGCGGGGCGTCGCGCAGGAAGTCCTCCTCGCGGGTCCAGATCAGCTTGACCGGCCGGCCGACCGCCTTGGCAAGCTGGATCGCCTGCGGGAAGGGATTGGCCGTGGCATAGAGGAAGTGCCGCCCGAAGAAGCCGCCCAGCATCTGCGAGTGGATGTTGACCTGGTCGCGCTCGAGGCCTGCGACCTGCGCCGCCGTGCCCTGGTACATCTCTGGGGCCTGGCAGGTGGTCCAGACGTCGAGCGTGCCGTCCTCGTTGAAGCGCGCGGTGGCCGACGGCGGCTCGATCTGGCCGTGCACGAGGAAGGGCGCGTCGTAGGTGGCCTCGATCACGGTCTCGGCGGACTGCAGCGCAGCCTCGGCGTCTCCGGTGGATTCGACCTCGGCGAGGTCGCCCTGCGTGGCGGCCAGCGTCTCGCGGAAGGCGTCCGACGAGAAGTCGGCGGGCATCGGGTATTGCGCCTCGCCCTCGGTCCACTCGATCTGCGCTTCCTGTACCGCTCGTACGGCTTGCCAGTACTTTTCGGCCACGACCGCGACGGCACCGTCCAGCAGGTGCACCGAGTCGACGCCGCGCATGGCCTCGATCTCGGCCTGGTTGCTCACCGAGGCGGGCGCGAGGCCGAGGCGCGGGGCGTGCCGCACCGCTGCGAGGAGCATGCCCTCGACCTCGAAGTCGATCGAGTACTTGGCCTGGCCGGTCGACTTGTCGCGCACGTCGATGCGCGGGACCGGGGTGCGGATCCAGCGGAAGTCGGCGGGATCGCGCAGGGGCACGTCGGCGGGCACCGGCAGGTCCATCGCGGCCTTGGCGAGCATGCCGTAGGGCGCGCTGCGGCCGGTGGCCGGGTGCAGGACGACGCCGGGCTCGGTGGTCAGCTCGGAGGCGGGCACGTCCCAGTCGCGGGCGGCGGCCTCGATCAGCATGGCGCGGGCCGAGGCGCCGAGCTGGCGCATCAGGTTGTAGGAGGTCCGCGTCGAGGCGCTGCCGCCGGTCAGGCGGAAGCCGCCCATCACGTCGTAGGGCGGGCCGGCGGGCGCGATCTCGACCGAGAAGTTCTCGGGCGCGAGGTCGAGCTCTTCACCCACGGTCTGGGCGAAGGTGGTGTAGATGCCCTGGCCGCCCTCGATGAAGGGGCTGAGCAGTTTCGCGGTGCCGTCGTCGTGCAACTCGAGAAAGGCGGGCACGGCCGGGCCGGAGGCGGCCTCGCCGTCCTGCTGCGCGCGGCCGGGCCGCACGGGCAGGGTGGTCGAGAGGACCAGCGCGCCGGCGCCGCGCAGGAAGCCCCGGCGCGAGACGTTGACGGGGGTGCGGGAGAGTTTCTGCATCAGGGTCATGGATCAGGCCTCCGAGGCATCGCGCACCGCGGCGCGGATCTTGTTGTAGGTGCCGCAGCGGCAGAGGTTCACCATCGCGTACTCGATGTCCTCGTCGCTGGGGTTCGGCGTGTCGGTCAGCAGCGCCGTGGCCGAGAGCACCTGGCCCGACTGGCAGTAGCCGCATTGCGGGACCTGGTTGGCGACCCAGGCCTCGACGACGCGGCGGCCGGTCTCGGTCTCCTCGACGGTCTCGATGGTGCGGATCTCGGTGCCGGTGACGCTGTCCGCCGGGGTCTGGCAGGAGCGCGTGGGCACGCCGTCGACCAGCACCGTGCAGGCGCCGCACTGGGCGATGCCGCAGCCGAATTTCGTGCCGGTCAGGCCCAGTTCCTCGCGGATCACCCACAGAAGCGGGGTATCGGGTTCGACGTCGACGTCCTGCGTCGTTCCATTGATGTTAAGCTGCATGGTCTGCTCCTTGTCGGACAGGGTCTGTGTGGCTGTTGCGGGGTCGCGGCCGCTGCCTCGGGAAACCGGCGGGCCTGCGTCATGGGGTCGAGTATCGGCATGGGGGAGGCCGATTCATAGGGTCAGTTCCAGATAGGTTTCATGATCGGGTTTCATGAATGGCGCGTCATGGACGGGTGGGCGCGTGCCCCCGGCTGCCGCGTGAGAGCAGCAGCATGGCGGCGAGGCCGAGCAGGCTGAGCGCGGTCGAGGCGACGACGGCCTGGTGCCAGCCGGCGAAGAAGCCGTCGCCCGGGGCGCGGGCGATCAGCACGGAGACTAGGGCGATCCCCAGCGCCGAGCCGGTGTAACGCGCGGTGTTGTTGGCGGCCGAGCCCATGGCCGCGCGTTCGGGCGGCACGGTCTGGACCGCCTCGTGTCCCAGCGCGGCGTTCAGGACGCCGTTTGAGAGACCGGCAACGAGCAGCCCGGGCAGCACCGCCGCCCAGCCCGCGCCCGCGTCGGCCCGCAGCATGAGGGCCTGCCCCGCCGCGCAGCCGCAGATCGAGACGAGGATGCGCGTGCGGGACGAGAGGGCGTCGGGCAGGCGGCCGGCGCCGAGGGCCGAGAGCACGGTCAGGCCGGACCAGGCCAGCAGGATGACGGCCGCGCCCAGCGGAGAGAGGCCCAGGCCGCGCACCAGCACGGTGGGCACCATCGACATGAGCGCCAGCACCCCTGCGCCCGAGGCGAAGGCCGCGAGCGTCGCGCCCGAGAAGTCCGCGTGCCGGAAGAGGTCCAGCGGCAGAATCGGGTTCGGGCTTCGGGCCTCCTGTCGGAGGAAGACCGCGAGGAGCAGGACGGCGGCGGCGAGGAGGCCGGCCACGAGGCCGGGGCCGCCCACGCGGACCTCGATCAGTGCCGAGAGCAGGCAGCCCAGCCCGGTGATGAGCAGCAGGCTGCCCGGAACGTCGATGCGCTGGCCGGTGCGGGGGCTTTCGGGCAGCCGTGCGGTGGCGGCGAGCGCGAGCGCGGCCGAGACCGGGGTGAGGAGCCAGTGGATGCCCTGCCAGCCCGCAAGCGGCAGCATGCCCGACGCGATGAGCGGGCCGGCGGCGACGCCGCCGCCGAGGGCCGCCGCCCAGATCGCCGAGGCGCGGCGCCGGGCGGGCCCGGAGTAGACCTGTCCCAGCAGGCCCAGTCCGCAGGCCATGATTCCGGCGCTGGCCAGCCACTGCAGGATACGCGCGGCGACGAGGATCAGCCCGTCGGGCGAGAGCGCCGCCAGCACCGAGGAAAGCGCCGCAAGCCAGAGCCCGCCCACGAAGGTGCGGCGGCGGCCGAGCGTGTCGCCGAGGGCGCCGGCGGTGAGCAGCCCGCAGGCGGAGCCCAGCGGCGTGCCGCTCATGACCCAGGCCTGAAGGGCGGGGCCGAGCCCCAGCCCCGCGGTCATCGGCTCGAGCGTCGTGAGCGGCGCCGTGAAGATCACCAGCGCGAGGCAGGTAGCCGCCGCGACGATGGCCAGCGGCATCGGCGAGGGCGCGCGCTCAGGCATCGGCGGTCGTCTCGTTCGCGCGTCGCAGGCTGTGGCGCATCCAGACGGTGCCGCAGTCGAGCGTCTCGACCGAGAGCAGGTCGAGACGGCGCGCCGGGATCGTCGCGCCGTGGTCGTAGATCGCGGCGACGCCGCCCTGGCCGTCGACGACCGGGAAGACCAGCGTGCTGGCCTGGTCGATGACGCCCGCCGCGAGGAAGGCGCCGTTGATCTGCCCGCCGCCTTCCAGAAGGAGGCGCCAGGTGCCGAAGGCCGCCGCGATGCGGGCGAGCGCCGGGGCGATGGCCATGCCGTCGGGGCCGCCGAAGACGACCGAGACGCCGCGCGCGGCGAGTTGGTCGACATGCGCCTCGGGGGTCGTCTCTGGCAGGACGAGGACGAGGTGATCGCCCTCGATCTCGCCGTTTTCGGGACGCAGCCGGGCGGCACGGTCGAAGCAGATGGCGAGCGGCCGGCCCGGCGCGCCCGCGATGCGGTCCGCGCGCTCGCGCGCGGGCTCGGCGGGCTGCGGCTCGCCCGAGGGGAGGAAGTCGGCCATTGTGTTGCGCCCGACGATCCAGCCGTCGGCCCCGAGCCGGTCGGCGGTGCCCTCGTAGACTTCGAGCAGCTCGTCCGGCGCGGCGGGCCAGCGCTGGGTAAGGAGCCGTCCGTCGAGCGAGGTGATCATGTGGCAGATGATTTCGGGGCGCTGTGTCATGGGGGCCTTCGGGGCGGGCGTTGTGTCGGGGGAGGGTGCAGGCCCCTGGCCTGCGCCGCCTCGCTACCGCGGGGCGGGCGGCGGCGGAATGCCCCGGTCTCGGCATCCACTCATGAACGGGCGTCATGAGCGCGCCGGTCGGGGGGCTGGCGGGCCCCGCGCCGTGATCCGGCGCGGGGCGGGGGCCGGTCAGCCGTTGTAGTCTTCGTCCGAGACCTTTTCCATCCAGGTGACGGGGGTGCCGTCGATGCTCTCCTGGATGGCCATGTGGCTCATCGCGGTGTCGGGCGCGGCGCCGTGCCAGTGCTTTTCACCGGCCGGGAACCAGACGATGTCGCCCTGGCTGATCTCCTCGACCGGGCCGCCCAGGCGCTGGACGCGGCCGCGGCCGAAGGTGACGATGAGCGTCTGGCCCGCCGGGTGCGTGTGCCAGGCGGTGCGGGCGCCGGGTTCGAAGGTGACATGGGCGCCGCTGGTGCGGCCCGGTTCCTCGGCGGCGAACATCGGGTCGATGCGCACGGTGCCGGTGAAGTAGTCCTCGGGACCGGGGCCCGAGGGATTGGTGCCTGCGCGGGTGATCTTCATGGTGGGTCTCCTTCTGCCTGCCGCGCGTCTTAGCGCAGCTTGTCGAAACGGTAGGTGAGGGCGGGGCCGCCGGGCTGGACGTAGGCCAGTTCCACGGTGGCCATCGCGAAGGGCTCGACGTAGCGGCCGTTGCGCAGGCCGCCGCACTCGAGCGGCTCGAAGCCGATGTCGCGGATGAGCCCGCCCGCGATCTCCTTGGCGCCGGCGTCGTCGCCGTAGGTCAGCACCTGCGGCGCCGGGGACTGTCCCTTGCGGGCGAAGACCGGTGCGAAGCTTTCCGAAGGCGTGGTGTTGAAGCACGAGACCCAGCGTGCGCCGGGGCGCTTGCGGGCCAGTTCCTCGGCGCCCGAGGAGGTGGTGCCGACCACGAGGTCGCGGTCCTGCGCGTCGAGCGGGACGCAGCAATTGAGCACGACGCGGCCGTCGAGATCGCCGGCCTGCTCGAGCACGTCGTCGACGCGCGACCAGTGGACGGCGAGCAGCAGGGCGTCGGCGCCTTCGACCGCCGCTGCGACGGAGCCGGCGGTGCCGCCGCTTTCGCGGGCGAGGCGGTCGAGCTTCGATGCGCTGCGGGAGTAGGAGAAGGTGACGTCGTGACCGCAGGCGGCCCAGTGGCTTCCGAGCTTGCCGCCCATGAGGCCCGATCCGAGAATGCCGATCTTCATCTGTCTCTCCTTGTCGTCGCCGGCCGGGGCGCGTGCCCGGCCGGGGTGGTGCCAGTCGTGCGGCGGGCGCGGGCGCCCGCCGGGGTGCCGCGCGGCTTACTCGCCGGCGCGGCTTTCGAAGACGTCCTTCGCGACCGGCATGGCCGAGAAGACCTTGGGCCAGCCGGCGTAGAAGGCGAGGTGCGAGAGCATCGCGCCGGCCTCTTCCTGGCTCAGGCCGTTGTCCATCGCGCGGTTGAGGTGGAAGGTCATCTGCTCGGGCTGGCCGCCGGCGATGAGGCCGGCCACCGTCACGAGGCTGCGGTCGCGCGGCTCGAGCGCGGGGCGGCGCCAGAGGTCGAGGAAGAGCATCTGCTCGGTGTTGTCGACGACGCCCTGGCTGACGTTGCCGTAGGTGCTCTGCACGAACTCCTGGCGGCTGGCCTCGGCTTCCTCGTCGTAGTCCAGCAGCTCGGGATCGGTGGCGGGCAGCTGGTCCTCGGTGATGCCGCGCTCTTCGTAGACGGGGGCCATGGCCTCGGCGGCGGCGGTCGCGTTGCCCCAGCCGGTGTAGAAGGCGAGATGGGTGATGGTCTCGGACAGCTCGGCAGGGGTCACGCCGGCGTCGAGTGCGAGTTCGACGTAGGGGCCGAGGTTCTCGGTCTCGTGCCGGGTCATCAGCGCGGCGAAGGTCACGAGCGCGCGGTCGCGCATCGAGAGCGCCTCGTCCTCCCAGACCGAGCCGACAAGGCCGTCGGTGGAGTAGGATTCGAGAGCGGGCGCGACCTGGCCGATTGCGGAGGGCAGGGTTTCGGAGGCGTCCTGCGCCGAGGCGGCGCTTGCGGTGAGGGCGAGAGCGGATGCGGCGAGATGCTTTTTCACGAGAGTCTCCATTTGCTGTCTTCGCCCGACTCATGTGGCCCCGACGTCAGCCGTGAAAATGGCGGCGTGATCGAACCCACTCATGATCTGCCCTCATCAATGGTCAGCCGCGTTCGCGCAGCGCGTCCAGCACGACCTGGAAGGCCGAGGAGGGGCGCTGGCGGCTGGGGTAGTAGAGGTGAAAGCCCGAGAAGTAGGGGCAGTACCCGTCGAGACAGGTGCGCAGGCGGCCGGCCTCGACGTGCTCGGTGGCGAGCCGTTCGGGGACCAGCGCGAGGCCGTGCCCGTCGATCGCGGCGCGCAGCACCGGGTTGATGGTGTTGAAACAGGCCTGGCCGCCGACCTTGACGCGGATCTCGTTGCCCTCGGCGTCCTCGAATTCCCACGAGTAGAGCGCGCCGTGGGTCGAGAGGCGCAGGTTCACGCAGCGGTGCTCGCTCAGGTCATGCGGGGTCTCGGGCGTGCCGGCGGCATCGAGGTAGTCCGGCGCGCCGACGCAGATCATGCGTTCGTCCGGGCCGATGCGCATGGCGATCATGCCGTCGCTGACCTGGTCGCCGTAGCGCACCCCGGCGTCGCACTGCGAGGCGGCGAGGTCGGTGTAGCCGTAGTCCATCACGAACTCGACGTTGACCGCTGGGTACTGCGTCAGCACTGGCGAGAGCTTGGGCCAGAGGATGGACTCGATGGCGTATTCCACGGCGACGATCCGCACCGTGCCGGTGGGCTCGTCGCGCGAGTCGTTGAGCGCGCGCAGCCGCGCCTCGATGGTTTCGAAACAGGGATTGATCGTGGCGAGCAGGTCCTCGCCCTCGATCGTCGGTGCGACCGAACGGGTGGTCCGGGTGAGCAGGCGCAGGCCGAGCCGCGTCTCGAGGCTCTTGATGGTGTGGCTCAGCGCCGATTGCGAGACGTTGAGCCGGGCCGCCGCACGCGTGAAGCTGCGCTCTTCGGCGACGGCGGCGAGGGCGATGAGGTCGTTGATGTTTTCGCGAAGCATGAGCGGGCGCCGATGTTGTGGTCTCCCCACAGCATATATGCGCCGTGCTCATGCATTCCACGTATTATGCGGGCCCGTCACCGGATCTTGATGAGACGGTCGCGCGAGGCGCCGTCGCGGCGCGGTGAGCGGTTGGTGGTGATGGCGAATACGCCGCCGTCGGTGACCAGCACGTCGCGGATGCGCTCGCCGACATCGAAGGCCTCGGTCACCGTGCCGTCCGGCGCGACCTCGAGCACCGCGCCCGCGCGCAGCCCCGCGAGCAGCAGGCGGTCGCCGTCCCAGGCAAGGCCGGAGGGTGCCCATGTGCTGCGCCCGGAGTGGGCGAGGGGCGGGCGCATGTCGCCGCGCGTCTCGTCGCCCTGGATGAGCGGCCAGCCGTAGTTGGCGCCGGGATCGATGCGGTTGACCTCGTCGTGGCCGGACTGGCCGTGCTCGGCGGCGTAGAGCTGCCCCTCGTCGTCCCAGGCGATGCCCTGCGGGTTGCGGTGGCCCAGCGACCAGACCGGCGAGCCCGCGACGGGGTTGTCTTCGGGCACGGCGCCGTCCGGCGTGAGGCGGAGGATCTTGCCCGCGAGGCTGTCCATGTCCTGCGGGCGGTCGCGGTTCTCGGTCCAGCCGGTGGTGACGTAGAGCATGCCGTCGGGCCCGAAGGCCACGCGGCCGCCGTTGTAGAGCGGATGGCCGGGGATGCCGTCGAGCAGGACGCGCGTCTCGTGCCAGGCGCCGTCGCGCAGCTCGGCCTCGATGACGCGGTTCTCGCGGGCCTGCGGTGTGCCGGTGTGCTGGTAGAGCACCACGCGGCGGCTCTCGGCGAAGTCGGGCCGCAGCGCGAGGCCCAGCAGGCCCCCGCCGCGGTCGTCGAGGATCGGGGCCGAGGTCTCGACCGGGAGGCGCGTGAAGGCGCCGCCGGAGAAAACGCCCAGGGTGCCGGCCTTCTCGGTGAGGTAGATCTCGCCGTCGTGGGCCTCGATGTCCCAGGGATAGTTCAGCCCGTCCAGAACGGTTTCGGCCGCCACCGCACGGGAGAAGGAGGAGGCGGCGGCGACGACCGAAACCAGCGCGACCCCGTAGAGGCCGCGCCGCACCATGGCGCGCTTAGTCGCCATGGTATTCTTCGTCGGTGACATGCTCGCCCCAGGTCACGGCGGAGCCGTCGACGTTGGCCTGGATGGCGTAGTGCGACATCGCGGTGGTGTCGGTGGCGCCGTGCCAGTGCTCGACGCCCGGCGGGCACCAGACCACGTCACCGGCCTGGATCATGTGCTTTTCCTCGCCGCGTTCCTGGGTCCAGCCGGTGCCCGAGGTCACGACCAGCTTCTGGCCGGCGGGGTGGGTGTGCCAGGCCGAACGGGCGCCGGGCAGGAAGGTCACGTGGCCGGCGCTGACGTCGTTCATGTCGGGGCCGAAGACCGGCGCGACGTAGGCGGTGCCGGTGAAGACATCCTCGGATCCGAGCTGTCCGCCGAGATCCTCGGCTTTGGTGACGGTCATCTCCTGTGCCATGGCCGCGGGCGCGGCGGCCAGCACGAGGGCGGCTGCTGTGAGGGTGCGTTTCATGTCGGGTCGTCTCCTTTCGCAGTGAGGCGGCCATGCGGCCCACGACCGGGACGCGTTCCCGGCCGGTGCGACAGGAGATAGGTGCGCGAAGCCCGCGAATAATGCCCGGGGGCCGGGACGCGTTCATGAAACTGGCTCATGAGCGCGTGGACGCGGGTGCGTCACGTGGCCGGGCGCAGGATGCCGGCGAAGAACTCCGACAGCGCGCGGTGGCCGTCCAGCGGCAGGACCTGGGCGATGTACTGGTCCGGGCGGGCCACCACCATGCAGCCGCGCGCGCGGTCGATGCCGCGCATCTCGAAGATGTCGCCCGCGCCCTTGTGGTCGATGCAGAAGACCTTCTCGTGGTCGCGCAGGCCGAGCCTGCCCTTTGCGGGCCGCAGCAGGGCGGGCATCTCCTCGACGGCGAGGGCGTCGAAGGTCTGCTGGAAGATGGCCCGCAGGTCGATGAGGGCGTCGATGTCCTCGTCCTTGCGGGTGTATTTCAGCACGGGCGACGCGGGGTCGGTCTCGAGCCAATCCGCCAGAGCGTGGATCGCCGAGCCCGGGGCGGAGCTGTCGTCGCGGCCGGCGAAGGCGTAGATGCGCCAGCGGCCGTCTGCCTCGGCGACGTGGCCGAGCTGCATGCGCATGGCATCGGCGAGGCGGACCACCGGGGCCGAGTGGAAACGGCGGCCGATCTCGAGGCCACGCGCCAGCGCCTGGTGTGTGGGCGCGCCCACCAGCGCCGAGCGGTCGTATTTCACCGCGAGGCCGCCGGTGAACTCGAGGTTCTCGATGAACTGCTTCTGCACGGCGGGGCATGTCCGAGCCGTCGAGCTCGGACTCGCCCGGCGGGGCCGACATGATGCGCGCCCAGGCGTGGTCGGTGTCGATGAGCCGCTTGGCCTCGGTCCGGCGTTCGGCGGAGTAGCTGCGCAGGATCGAGGGCGCGGCGCGGCCCTGGAAGACATGTGCGAGCTTCCAGCCGAGGTTGAAGCTGTCCTGCATCGAGACGTTCATCCCCTGGCCGGCCTTGGGGCTGTGCGTGTGGCAGGCGTCGCCGGCGGTGAAGACGCGCGGGTCGCGGGTCTGCTTCCCGGCCTCGGGGACGTCGTCGAAGCGGTCGGTCAGCCGGTGCCCGATCTCGTAGACCGACCACCAGACGACCTCCTTCACGTCGATGGTATAGGGCCGCATGATGCGGTTCGCCGCCGCGATCATGTGCCCGGAGGTGAGGTTGCGGCTGGCGACGCGCTCGTCGGGATTGAGCTTGTCCAGCTCGACGTACATGCGGAAGAGGTAGCCGCCCTCGCGCGGGAGGATCAGGATGTTGCCCGCGGTCGCGGAGGCGACGATGCACTTCTGGCGGACGTCGGGGAAATCGGTGTTGGCGAGGATGTCCATGACGCCCCAGGCTTGGTGCGCCGCGTCGCCGTGCAGCTCGCCGCCGATGGCCCTGCGCACCTTCGAGCGGGCGCCGTCGCATCCGACGACGTAGTTGGCGCGGACCGTGCGCGTGGTCCCCGCGTTGACGCCCGTGTTCTCCAGCGTGACGGTCACTGGGTGATCGTCGGTGGTCGCGTCGATGACGAGGTCCTGAACCGCCCAGCCGTAGTCGGGCTCGATCCGCCGGGGCGACTTGTGCATCACGTCGAGGAAGAGCTCGTGGATGCGGGCCTGGTTGATGAGCGTGTGCGGCATCTCGGAGGAGTCGTCGGCAACGTCCTGCACCCGGCCGATGCGGCGGATGTGGCCGGGCGTCTCGGGGTCCGGCGTCCAGAAGGCGGTCTGGTTCACCCAGTAGCTCTCGCGCTTGACCTGCTCGGCAAAGCCGAAGGCCTGGAATATCTCCATCGTGCGCGTGTTCACGCCGTCGGCCTGGCCCTTTTCCATCGGGCCGGGCTTGGGCTCGACGATCATGACGTCGATCTCGGGGAAACGCGAAAGCTGCGCGGCGAGGCAGAGGCCCGCCGGGCCGCAGCCGGCGATGAGCACGTCGACCTTGTCCGGCAGCGGCGCGAGGGGGCCATATTCGCGGCGGCAGGGGGCCGCATCGGCGAGGTCGGGATCGCCGCCGCGAAAGCCGTCGAGGTAGTATTGCATCGTCGCTCCTCCTTGCCACGCAGGCGTGAGGGCCTGCTCGGCCAGGGCGTATAATATCTATGCTTATTATTTTCGGTCAACGAATAAATATGTATACATATTATGAGGCGTAACAGTCTGAGATATTTTGAGTTTGTTCGCGTGCGGATCAAGGTGCGGCGCGCGATCTCGATGCAGCGGCGATTCTGAAAACGCGCCGGTCGGCGTTCAGGAGCGGGGCTCCTGGTCCGTCGCCTTGCGGGCAAGCGCGAGGAAGGCGGCGCGTTCCTCGTCGGTGAGGCCGGGCAGGATCTCGGGCTGCAGCTCGCGCACGACGGGCAGGATGCGGCCGTACATCGCGGCGCCCGTTTCGGTCAGCGCGAGGACGCGGGCGCGCCGGTCGCGCGGGCTGATCTCGCGCGTGATCCAGCCCTTCTGCTCGAGCCGGTCGATGACGCCGCCGATGGTGGCGCGGTCGTAGGCGATCCGGGCGGCGACACCGGCCTGGTCGATGCCGGGGGTCTCGCGGATGGCGTTCAGGGCCGCGAACTGGACGGGCGTGACGTCGAGCCCCGCCTCCTTCGTGCGCAGGGCGAAGACATGCGTCGAGCTCTGGTGCAACCGGCGGATCAGGTGGCCCGCCATGTCGTAGATTTCCACGTCGCTGTCCCCTTCGCCGGCTCTACGCGCTGGCCGCCATCCTAGGTCATTCGCCGCCGGCACGGCAGGGCAAATGATATGTCATGCTACCTTTCCGGCGGGCCGGAAGCGGGGATGCACATTTGCCGGTCGTGGGGAGACAGGCGGCGCATGTCCTGCGGGATCAGGTGGCCGGTCCGGCGAGGAGCGCGGACCATGCCAGCCATCCCGCGACCTCGGCCACGAGTTGCGCGGCCCCGAGGACGTCGCCGGTCTGTCCGCCGAGTCGCCGCATCGCCAGACGGGCGACGATCAGCGGCGGCAGGGCCATGACGGCCAGGATCACGGGCGAGGCCGGTCCGGCGCCGAAGGCGAGGGCAAGGACGAGCAGGGCGCCGGGCAGGATGGCCGCCGGAGAGGCCTGCGTCGTCATGTGTCCCAGCCCGTCGCTGCGCGCGGGCGGCAGGCGGAGCAGCAGGGCGAGCATCGCCAGGCGGCTGGCGACGGCCACCAGGAGGAAGGTCGCCAGCGACGGGGCATGCGGCTGACCGAGCGCCGCGGCCTCCAGCCCGAGCGCGAGGGCGAGGGCGATGACGCCGTAGCTGCCGATGCGGCTGTCGCGCATGATCTCGAGGCGCCGCGCGCGGTCGTGCCCGCCCCAGATGCCGTCGGCGAAGTCAGCCAGCCCGTCGTGGTGCAGCGCCCCGGTCGCCATGACCATCGCGAGCACGCAGAGCAGCGCCGCCGCCAGCGGGGCGAGGCCGATCGCCAGCGCCGCGTGCAGCACGGCCCAGCCGATCAGCCCGAGCGGCAGTCCGGCGAGCGGATAGGCCCAGCTGGCCTGCCCGAGGCCGGGTGCCGGGTCGCGCAGGCGGCCCACCGGCAGGCGGCTGAGCATCGCCAGCGCGAGGCGCGCCTCGTCGACCCGGTGCCCGAGGCTCATCCGCCCGCGACGCCGGCTTCGGCGAAGGTGGCCATGCCGTCGTGGCAGGCCAGCGCGCCGCGCAGGATCATCAGGGCCAGCGCCGCGCCCGAGCCCTCGCCAAGGGCCATGTCGAGCGAAAGCACCGGCTCCTTGCCCATGGCATCGCAGAGGCGGGCGTGGCCGGGCTCGCGGCTGGCGTGGCCCACGAGGCAGTGATCCAGCAGCGCGGGCGCCGTCGCGTGCAGCGGCGCGGTGGCGGCCGTGCAGATGAAACCGTCCAGCAGAACAGGGATGCGCGCGGTGCGGGCGGCCAGCACCGCGCCGCAGATCGCCGCCTGTTCGCGGCCGCCGAGCGCGGCGAGCTGCGCGATGGCGGGCAGGGCCGCGTGGCGGGCGACTCCCTCGGCCACGACGCGGGCCTTGAGCGCGAGGCCTGCGCTGTCCGAGCCGGTGCCATGCCCGACCCAGTCCCCGGCCGCGCCGCCGAAGGCCGCGTTGGCCAGCGCCGCCGCGACGGTGGAATTGCCGATGCCCATTTCGCCCAGCACCAGCAGGTCGGCGCCCGGATCGACCGCCGCCGCGCCCCGGTTCATGGTCTCGAGGGTCTCGGCCTCGGACATGGCGGGGCCTTCGGTGAAATCGGCGGTCGGGCGGTCGAGGTCGAGCGCGACGACCGAGAGGTCGGCCTGCGCCTCGCGGCAGAGCTGGTTGATCGCGGCGCCGCCGGCCTCGAAGTTGGCGACCATCTGCGCGGTCACCTCCTGCGGGAAGGGATTGACGCCACGGGCGCAGACGCCGTGGTTGCCCGCGAAGACCAGCGCCTGGGCCCGCGCGATGGCCGGGCGCTCGCGCTGCTGCCAGCCGGCGAGGAAGACGGCGAGCTCTTCCAGCCGCCCCAGCGAGCCCGGCGGCTTGGTCAGCTGGTCCTGCCGCGCGCGGGCGGCGCGTGCGCTTGCGTCGTCGCGCTGCGGGAGCGTTTCGGCCAGCGCGGCAATCGCGCCGAGGCTGTCGGGAACGGGCGTACGGGTCATTGCGGTTTCACCTTGAGCGGATGGCCTGCAACGCAGAGCCAGAGTTCGTCGCAGGCACTCGCGACCTGCTGGTTGACCAGCCCGGCGGCGTCGCGGAACGTCCGGGCGAGACGGTTTTCCGGCACGATGCCGGCGCCGACCTCGTTGGTCACGAAGACGACCGGGGCGCGTTGCCGGGCCAGCTCCGCGACCAGCGCGTCGGCCGCGGCTTCCCAGTCCTCCCCGGCGAGCAGGAGGTTGCTGAGCCAGAGCGTCAGGCAATCGACCAGCCGCGGCGTGCCGTCGTCGGTGTCGCTGTTCCGCAGCGCGCCGGCAAGGTCGAGCGGCGCGGCGAGGGTCTGCCATTCGGCGCCCCTGCGGGCCTGGTGGCGGGCGATGCGGTCGGCCATTTCGGGGTCGTGCGCCTCGGCCGTGGCGATGTAGATCGCGGGCCGCCCGAGCGACAGGGTCATGTCCTCCGCAAGCCCGCTCTTGCCCGAGCGGGCGCCGCCGGTAATCATGATCGACTTTCCCATGGCCCCATGACATTCCAGAAAACCCGAAGGGATGCCAGAGGGAAGGACGAGGGAATTGACCCAGATCGCGCGCGGCGAACTGCTGCTGATCCGCCACGCGCCGGCCGATCACGGCGGGCGGCTCTGCGGCCGGCGGGACGTGGCCGCGCAGGTTCCGGGGGCGGCCGAACTGGCGCCGCTGCGGGCGCTGCTCGCGGGGTGCATCGCGGTTTCGAGCCCGGCGCGGCGCTGCCG
>NZ_KE557283.1:0-10248 GCF_000442255.1 Salipiger mucosus DSM 16094
TGTGAGTTCAAGGATCGTTGCGACAAGGTCCGCTATCTCAGTTTCATCATCTCGTCTCTGAACGCCTCCGTTGGCGTTCGCCAGCCGAGGCATTTGCGAGGTGTCCCGTTCAGGCGGTCGCAAATCGCCTTCATATTGCGATTTGAGAGCGCCGCGAGCTGGGTGTCGCGCGGCAGGTAGCGTCGGGCGCGTTTGTTAAGGTTCTCTACGGAACCTTTTTGCCAGGGCGCCTGCGGATCGCAGAACCAGCTTTCCGTTCCGATGTCGGCTTTTAGTCTTCGCCACGCGCGGAACTCGAACCCGCGGTCGAAGGTAATTGACCGCCGTGCAGGTTGGGGCAGGGGCTCCATCACGTTCATCAAGGTAATCATGAAATGGGTGGAGCTTCGGTCATTGTTGCGGAACAGGACGGCGAACCGCGTTTTCCGCTCGACCAGCGAAGCGACGTTCATCTTGCCGGTGCTGCGCTCGAAGATCATCAAGTCACCTTCCCAATCACCAAACTTTTCGCGTGTTTTGACGTGCTCCGGCCTTTGGTGAATGGATCGGTCCGGCGGGAAGACCTGATCTCTGGGGCGCCTTGCATAACGCGGCCTGCGCTTCTTGCGGCGGCTGGGAAGGTGACGCGCCAGTCGTTCAGACTGGCCTTCCTTGCTGTAGACATACGCGTAGATCGTCTCGTGACTGACGCGGATGGCTTGGCCTTCATGGCTCAGGCGTCCCGCGATCTGCTCAGGGGTCCAGCCTGCGATCAGGCGGTCGACAACATGGTCGCGCAGCGTGTCCAGGCGCACCAACTTTCGGCGCCGAGCGCGGCGATCCTGCGCCGACTTGTGCGCGACGACTCCGTAGTAACCGTTAAGATACGCCAACTCTTCGTCTTCGAAGCGATTGCGTCCGATCTCGCGATAGACGGTCGAGCGGTGCCTGCCGAGCCGAGCCGCGATCTGAGTGATCGGCAATTTCGCTTCCAGCATCCTCTGTATTGCGACCCGCTCCTGCAAGTCGAGCTCTGTATGCGCCATGGCCATTCTCCTCGCTTTTCAGAATGATAGGGCATTTGTCGCAACCCAGGTTAGAATGTGCCCTTCGATATGATAGCGGGCCGAGAAGGCCCCTTATGTTAAGTGAACAGATCCGTCTTCAGATCGCGGGTCCGGTAGAAATCTTCACCGACTTCACCTTTTGTCAGCGCAGGCCGAACTCCCCGCCGTTTCAACCGACTAACCACCTTACCGACTTGGAGACCATGCTGCTCGGCAATCCGCGCAGGATGGGTGAAGCGGACTTTGAAGTCCGCCACGACCGTCGGGTCGAACCGCGGAATCCTATGTTCCGCATCATTACCAACGATCCATTTGACGGAAAGGCTCACCTCTTCCGGGCACCGATCCACCAGACGCCAGAGGATGTTCCGCGAGATCTTCAAGGAAGCGAACGCTTCCGCGGTCGAAAGCCCCACCGTGCAGAATGCCCGGTGCCGCTTGACCTCCGCCGGATCCACGCGAAGCGCGGCGATCCCCTCCTGACCAGCCACGCGAAAGACGCGCTCGAGGAAGCTCCCGAGGATCATGTGCACTACGGTGACCGCCGGCACCTTGGCCTTTTCTGCGGCTTTCGAGACCGGCACCAGCCCGCCAATTTCGGAATCCAGCTCGACCGCCATCGCGTGCAGCTTGCCAACCAGCTTGGCAAGCTCTTCGCTATCGACGCCTTTCTGGGTGTGGCCCTGAATTCCCGGCCTCCCATAAAAGATGGGTGTGAGCAGCCGGTCATCAAAAAGCTGATCCACCAAGGGACGTGTACAAGCCAACGCATCGGGCAACGAGATGACCGTCACCATTCGCTTCACGCGACTGGCTACCTCGCGCCCCTTTTGAACCGGGATCGGGAAGTGTGCGGGTGCCTTTTCGGGTATCAGCCCTGCCACAATCAGCAAATCACGCAGCGTCCTGGGGTCAAGGTTTTGCTCCTTTGCCAGTGACGCGACGGTGTGCAGGCGACGCTCGGAAAGTTTGACGCCCAGCACCTTGGTTCCGGCGGGCATCGCAATGTTTTCGACAATGACGTCGCGAAGGATGCGCGCGATGTCGCCCGGCTCCTTGTGCGACTTCGAGTATGCCAAGGCTTCGTATAGGCACCTGAAGATCTTGCGGGCGCCTGGCGCGCCTGACGCTTCGTCAAATTTCCGAAATTGCGCCAGCAACGCCTCCCGGATCCCTGCCTCGCCGCGGGACGTGAACCCGAAACCGACACGACCGGCGTGATCCCAGTCATCCGGTGTCAGTGCTGGCAAGAGCTGATCCGGCCCGTATTCGACCAGAACCCCCAAAAGCTCCGTCGCCCGGACCGCCTGGTCCAAAGTCTGCGCATCCAGCCATTCGGGGCCAGCTTCCCCATTGAGACGGCGGACAACGTATTCTTGATGCAGCGAGGCCGCACGCGGCTCGGCTTTGTCGATCAGGGCCTGAAGGCCTTCGCCACGCTCAGGCACGATGTATTCGAGTTCACGGAATGCGTCATCCCACGGCCCCTTGGCTTGACGCAGGAGCGGAATGCCATGGCGCGAGCACGTCCGGACTACCGACAGCGCCCATTCCCAGCGACCGCGACGCCCGCCCGTCCGATCATCCTCTGCCAAGCACGCCGGACAGAAGACGGTGTAGGGATTAGCCAGGAACTCTGCGGTGACCAGCTCCCCGCGAAGATCGTAGGTCCGCTCCCCAAGCGGGACCGGGGCATTGGCGCGCAAGTCGCCAAGCGGGATGTCAGAAAGCTCGGCCAGACGGCTGAGTGCCTCGTTTTTGTTGGCCGCCATATCTTCAGGCTCAATTTCGATATCCCGAAGGAATGGAACCAGGCGATCATTAGCGTGAACCCCGGCGAGACGCGCCGCGTAAGACAGGGGGCTCTCCTACGGGTCGAAGGGGATGTGGGGCGCGAGCATCAGCGCGCGCCCTCCCAGTTCAGCTGCGCCTCACCCAGATCGGTTTTGGCCCAGTGACGGGCAAGGAAGACGTTCTGACCCATGCCACAGCCTTCCTGCATACCCCAGCTCTCGGCGAAGTGGTTGATCGTCAATTCATTGGCATGGTCCAAGGCCGCCGCCTCGAGTGCCGCGAGGATATTTTCGATACAACGGCCGAAACGGTTTCGGCTCGCGTGGACGAGCCTATCCACGAGGTCCGCGTCCGAGGGCGGCCGCATGCCAGCGGCATCGCAGAAATTGGCGATGACCTTGGAGAGCGCCTTTCGGTCGGAATGCGGCGAGACATCAGCGAGCGGCAGCCGCCAGTAGCGGCGTGTGACCTGGGCATCGCAGGACGCAATCTGCCAAAGGCTCTCGATGCCACTCAGAACGACACTGACCGCATCCTCCCCCTGCATCAGGTTACGGAGGATCTTCAGTGAAACGTCGACCTTATGCTTGCTCCCAGCACCGAATAGATCATGTGCCTCGTCGATCCACAGGACAGCCGTGCCTCGCAGTTTGAAATGATCACGCACCTTTTGCGTGATGTCGTATTCGGTCACGGACCGGCGCGAGACCGCAGGATACCCACTGGCCTTGAGAATCTCGAGCCCGAGACTCTTGGCGGTGGGCGGGCTCGGGACCCGGACCCCGACCCAAGGCTGATGCGCCGCATCGCGCGGTTGCAGGGCCGGATGGGTCTTGAGGCCATGAAGAACGAGCGAGGTCTTGCCTCCGCCGGCGGGCTCCACGACCGCGATGCCGCGTGCATCGCCCGCCTTGTTGAAAAGACGGGCCTTGGGAAGAAGGTTGCCCTGATCATCGCGCTGCAGCAGCCGGTCCAGGTAGCTCCGGAACTGAGCGTCCCGCGGGGTCGCGAGATACTTGTCTCGCAGCCGGTCCACGGCTGCGAGTTTATCGTTGATGTTGAGAGCTGATGCACTCATGGTCATTCGTCCTCCAGGGTCCAGTCGTCGCCGTCATCAGCCGCATCGGCACCATCGCCAGCCTGATGATCGGGAAATTGGATCGGGCCGAAATTGCCGGAAGCAGAATTTTCCGCACTGCAGTGATTTTCATCGGCGGGGTCGCCCGAGGGCGTGGATCCACCGCTGGCAAGGCGGGTCCCCCATTCATCCCGGTCCGCGTCATAGGGGTTCTCAGGCTCCGTCTCGGAGACCTTGAAGCCGACGAAAAGGCGATCGTGCTCGTATTCCATGCGTGTCTCGGACCAGTCTTGCATGACGAGCCCGACGCGGGTCATGGCGGCGCTGTTGGTTTCCTCGATGAAGTCGAGCGCTTGGCGGACGACGGCGAAGTTGACCTCGGCATTGCGCGCGTTCTGGGCCCGGATTTCGGCCGCGGCATCTACCCACTCCTGGGCGGAGACACCCTGATACCGATCGAACACGGCGGGGATCTCGAACCAGCGCCCATTCAGCTCGGCCCAGATGGCGCCGATGTCCTCGGGATACCACCGGATCGCGACCTTGCGCTCCTGCGCCTTGGTCATGAAGCGTGCCAGGACCTCCGAGTGATACCGGACCCCCAGGATGGTAATCCCCTGCCGGGTCACGGTCCGTTCACGCTCATGGCCGAAAATCAGGCGCCGGCGGCCGAGGTCCGGGGGCGGCTGGACACCGAATTTCTCGACCAGCCGGTTCCAGCAGTCCAGCGGGGTTTCGCCGTTCAGCCCGCTGTGCGGGGTCCGATGGTAGACGTCGACTATGTAGCGAACCAGCACCGAGCAGAACTCCTCCGGATTGAGCGCGGCACGTTTCACCGAGTCGTAATCGCCCCGCTCGACGACGTTACTGAAGGTCCGCCCACTCAGCCGCGGCATGAGCTGGGTCGCGAAGGTGCCGAACACGCGCTCGATCGTGCCTTTGGATTCGGGATTGGCAGCGGCGCAATACTGCAGCGTGATGCCGAGATCAGACACGCGTGCCTGGACAAGGCTCGAGATGTTGTAGCTCGCGCAGTCGGTCACGATGACCGACGGCCAGCCGAACTGGCTCCAAGGCGTTAGCGCACCGCAGGCATCGCCCCAGACACCTTTGTCGCGCATCATCATCTCGATGACCCGGAGCGCGCTCTGCGAGTTGGGCTGCCGGGAAATAACCATCCCGACGATGCACCGCGTCGCGCAGCAGATGGCGACGGTGATCCACCACCGCGCCTTCTTCTTGTCCAGGCCGAGGACCTTCTTTTGCTCGTCAGTCAGGTGATGGAACAGTCCGCCTTCGGCCATCAGGGTGATGGCGTCGGCCTCCCACTCGTCGAACTCGACACGCTGCATCGGACGCGCGATATCCAGTCCCATACCGACCGGAGCGAACTGCCGGTTTGCTGCCTCGCGGCCCTTCCGGGTCAGGGTGATATCGAAGGGATTGAGCTTGCGGATCGCCTGCCGAACGGTTTCACGGGACGGGCAGACGATTTCCGGCTCGCCTGCAGCCCGGCGCCGGTCGTTCTCGTCAGCGAAGGCAATCTTCACCTCATCGAAGATGATCTTCTGCGACGGGCATTGGTCGTTGAGATATTTGCCCACGACCTTGCCCATGATCATGAGTTCATCAGCCGTCATCCGGCGGTCACGGTTACCACGCTCGGAGTTCCTGTCGTACAGGCCCGCCAGTCCGAACCGCCGCTCCTTGCGCTCCCAGTCCAGCACGGTTTTTGCGCCAAGCTTTTTCGGCACGGAGAAGGTGTCATCTTCCTTGTCGGGCTCGCCTTCTTCGAGAATCTCGCCAGCGCGAAACCTGATAGCCCGCAGATACGGCCTGATCGACGTCGCGGTCCGGGTGATATTATTGCTTTCGTCGTCCAGGAATTCACGAAACGCGCGGACCACGGCCAGACGCATGGCCGCTTTCTTGTGAGCCTTTGTGTCCCGGAGGGAGAGGAGCTCCCCATCCGGCAGAGCACGCGCACGCAGATGCTCGGGCTGGTGCTCGTTCGGGATACACTTGAAATTTCCGACCGTGAGGTAGCGGCTGATCTCGGCATTGGTCTTGACCTGAGGAACGCCCTCGCCGGTCACCTTGAAGAACATGTGGCCTTCTTCGCGGGTCTCGAAATAGCGGAAAGGCTGCCCCCCGATTGTGATGCCATCGTATTTCGAGAAGGAGAAGTTGGGCTGAACGGGGCTGGGTTTGACGGCGATCATTTGGAGATACTCCGGCGGACATATGCTTCGTGCGTGATGCGCACGTTGAGTGTGAGTTCGAGTTCGTGAGAGCGGAGCAGGCGAACCACGGCGCGGAAGCCGCGCGGGCCCAGGCCAATGGCATCGACCAGATCCTGGATCCGGACAGCCCCGACGATCTCGCCAAGGAGCCGCCGTGCGCCGGCGTCTGCATCAGGATCGGGGCGACGCATCTCGTGCATCATCTCGGCATTGAAGTATTCGACGGGGTCGATATCGCGTTCGGTCATCACGACGACCTGGTCTGCGAAACTCCGAGGAACCCGAGCCGCGATTTCGGCGAGTTCGTCCTGAACCTTGGACTGGTTGCGGCGATATTCCGACTTCACCATGATCGCGACGCGCTTGCCGTCGGCCATGAGCACGCGGAAGTCGAAGTAGTGCTCCCCCTTCTTCCCGTCGGCATCGAGCCACTGGAAGTGTACCTGGCTTTCGATCCAGGCCACACCCGGGCGGGCGAGAAGGACAAGCTTCCACTTCATTTCGGTGTTGCTGTCGTAGCCCATGGTATACCCCTCATCGGGGTCCATCGTGATCTGTCCGCTTTGGTGTTCGCGGGCGCCGACAGCCGTCTTCCGTGCAAGTTGCACGCGCTTGGGCAGGGTGACCCCGCCATCCTCATCGTCATTCATGCACTCGTCCTTTCGGCATGAGAGTATCGTTCGCCGGAATGCGCTCCGACGCTGCCCGAGGGCGGCGATACTGATTTCTGGTTTCGTTGGCGGAGCCGGCGTGTTCCGGTGCTCCGGGTGCAGGCGTCACATCGGATCGTCCTGCTGTGTCTCGTGGTCTACCCTGTGCCGGTGACCGTGGTGGTTCGTCTCCTCTTGACCTTGACCTCTCGACCGTCCGCCGGGCTCCGACGCTGTTGACTGAGAGGTTGGCTGTCTGCCTGTCTCACGAAGAAGAATCTGCGTCCCGGTCGGTGTGATCTGCCGTTCAGCCTTCGCTTGAGGCCGAGAAACTACCCATCTCGGACCCTCCAACAACAGCTTATTTCGGCCGAAAAAAGTTTTCCGGAATCGTTATCGTCCAGAGAAGAATGAACCAAAGCAGTCGCCTCAAGTAGTGCAAACCATTGATAATATTATTATTTACTCGCCTCGAACATAGGCTGCCGGAACCGCTCTCGGCCCGCCCTTTTTCTTCGAGCCTGAAGCTGCCCTCAAAACGGGCCCAACCCTGGGCACCCGGCGTGGCATTCTTGCCACGCGCCTTCAGAAACAGACATTAGGGCGATGGTTTGAAACCCCGGCCGTCGACCTTTCGCGATTCGCGTTGCGGGGAATCGTCAGGTCTCGCCTGACAATGATGACTGAAGGCCGCGCAATACGACGCGCCCGAGCCTGACCTTTCAGAATGACAAGGCCTTCGGCACCTCCTACCGTGCCGACATGGAAACAACGGATTGGTCCGATTTCGAAAACGACGCTGTGGTGGCAGCGTATTTCTCGATGCTCAGCGACGAGCTATCGGGGCGGCGCTACAACAAGGCAGCGCAGAACCGCACATTGCAGGACCAGATCGACCGCAGTCGGGGCTCCATCGAGTTCAAGATGTGTAACGTCTCCGCTGCCATGCGCGGCCTCGGGTTGCCCATCATCCAGGGCTATGCGCCCCGGTTCAACTTCCAGATGGCGCTCGCCGAGGCGGCAGCCCGCTGGCTGGCGCAACACCCGGACTGGGAGCTCGCGCTGCATCTGAAAGAGCAGCGCCAGATGGCCGAACCCGCACCGATTTTTGTCGGCGTAGCCCCCACCCTGCGGAATGCACCGCCGCCGGACGAGTTGGAACAGATGCAGCGTATCGCCCGCCGCTTCGACGCCGCGGGGCGCGATGAGCGCAACCGCGTCCTTGGCTACGCGGGCGAAGAGCGTGTGTTTCAGCATGAGCGCGCGACCTTGAACTCTCATGGCCGAGACGACCTCGCCCGGCGCGTCCGATGGGTGTCGAAGGAGGACGGCGACGGTCTGGGCTACGACATCGCCAGCTTCACGCCGAATGGGCAGGATCGGCTGATCGAGGTGAAGACAACCAACGGATGGG
This sequence comes from Salipiger mucosus DSM 16094, assembly GCF_000442255.1. Taxonomy (GTDB): domain Bacteria; phylum Pseudomonadota; class Alphaproteobacteria; order Rhodobacterales; family Rhodobacteraceae; genus Salipiger; species Salipiger mucosus. Next base: position 8,226 of record NZ_KE557283.1, read on the forward strand.
AACGCACGCCATTCCATATCTCGCGCAACGAGTTGGCGGTGGCGGACGAAAGGCGCGACCATTGGCACCTGTTCCGCCTCCACGACTTCGCCCGGGATCCCAAGGCATTTGAGTTGCGCCCGCCGCTGGACGCGCACGTCTCGCTGACCGCCACAAGTTTTTGGGCGAGCTTTGAATGATAGGCGAAGATCGCATGTTTCGCCGGACGATCGGCATCGACTATTCAGGGGCTCAGACGGCCGAAGCCAGCCTGAGGGGCCTCAGGGTCTATGAAACCCGAGACGATGGGACACCGGTCGAGGTCCAGCCTCCACCCAGCCCAAGGAAATACTGGACGCGCCGAGGCTTGGCCGAGTGGCTGATCGCGGAACTCGAATCCGGCGTTCCAACCATCGTCGGCATCGATCACGGTTTATCTTTCCCCATGCGTTATTTCGAAAGGTATGGCCTCGCCCCGGACTGGGATGTCTTCCTGGAGGATTTCTGCTCTCATTGGCCCACGGATGCCCCGCACACCTATGTAGATTTCGTCAGGGACGGGAGTGTCGGAAACGGTGCCGCGCGCAGCGGCGAGCGGGCATGGCGCCGACTGACAGAAGAGGCAACCGGCTCGGCAAAGTCGGTGTTTCATTTCGACCTTCAGGGCTCTGTCGCGAAATCTACCCATGCCGGAATCCCTTGGCTGAGGCGGATCCGGGCCGCGCACCCGGGACTGCATTTCTGGCCCTTCGATGGCTGGGAGCCCGCCACAGAAAAATCAGTAATCGTCGAGGCTTATCCCCGGCTCTGGAGTGCCAACTACCCGCCCGAAAACCGCACCCAGGACCAGCACGACGCCTACTCCATTGCGCGTTGGTTGCAGGACGCCGACCTGAAAGGAGCGCTCAGGGCAGCTTTTCAACCGCCCCAGCCGGACGCAATCGCCGGACACGCAGCAGTCGAGGGCTGGATCTTAGGCGCAAGCTGGCCACCACAACAGAAATCCGCTCGCCGCCGAACGGCTGTTGGCCGCGATGTAGGGATGACCACGAAGCCCGGATACGTAAACAGAAACCGGCAGCAGGTTCTGCATGGGACAGGACTTCCAGGGAACGATCACAACCAGGTTGTCTACCTGCTGCAATGTCGCGACTGCGGCCGCCACTACGGCGCCAACGGATCCGATATTTTTCAACGCAAATGCCCCGCCTGCGGAGGTGGGCGTCCTGGGCTGTGAGGGGCGGAAAGCTGACGAATTGCGGTGCGGCATGGGAACCGCAGTAACGTCGGCCGAGCAGTCACTCGAACAACCCGCAGCGTAATGGGCGGAAAGCAGTTGTTCGAAGAAGTAATATAGCGAAGGAAGCCGTGGCTTCATTAGTTGGTCCACAAATCGTCGGGGCCGAGATAGCTCAGGTCGAGATGGGCAACGTTCTGAGCCACGTTCGCCCGCACAAGACCGCGGGCATTCGGGTTGAGCGGATGCTGTAGCTTGCCGATCGCACGCCCGTCGGGCGCCAGCACCAGCGGCTGTCCGTTTCTATGAAAGAGGCTAACTGGTGTCCCGGGAGGCGCGGGAGCCGTGAACCACTGGACGTTTCCAAGGTATTCTCGCCGCCCCCAGGTCCGGTTGTCTGACGGAGCAAACTCCTGAATGAATTTGAGCCATATCTCCCGCGTCTCGACCGTTGGCCAATTGGGTTGCGCCGACCATACCGCGAGACCGGGCGAGCGCAGCCAAGCGCGCAATTCCGCGCCGGTCGTGAAGGTGGCGGCGGTGTCGGTAACGGCTTTGATGGCCGCCAGCCGTGAATTGAAGCCCGCTTGGATGAGTATCGAGGCGGAGCGGTTCATCGTTCCCGTCTCGATAGCTGGCACAGCCATGCCGAGTTCAAAAGTATGTAAGCGTTGGCTGCGCCCCACGCGCGTTCAGCTTGACGGCGGGAAGTTCCACGGCAGGAGATCGTCGATCCGACCTTGCGGATAGCCAGCGGCGATGGCCTCAAGGGTGGCCTTGAGATAGGCGAATGGTTCGACGCCGTTG
>NZ_KE557283.1:11004-24137 GCF_000442255.1 Salipiger mucosus DSM 16094
GACAGCGAGCCGGATATCGCGCCCCACGGCGCTGCTCTCCGCCTCTGGCGCAGGAGACCCCGCGTCACACACCACGAGAGGCGCGAACACCGCCTCATCTCCGGCGCCCTCATCGGCCGGCAGGACAAGCTTGCCGTCCTTCGCCATGCGCCGCCACGCCGACAGCTGGTTCGGCTGGATACCGAACCGCGTTGCAACATCGTTCACCGTCATTCCCGGCTGGAGCGTCTCGGCGACTGCCTGCGCCTTCGCCTCATCCGGCCAGCGCCGGTGTCCGGACGCGTAGATCTCCACACCGAGCGATCTGAGAAACGCATTTGTAGCGCACATTGCGAACCGCACTCCCTAACTCACGATAAGGATGCTCTCGCATTCGCCGAAACATCGCGGAAGGTGACCGCGGGACAGCGCTTACAAAAGTATCCAACGGCAGCTCGAAGATGCCGACCACATCGCCATTGGCAGCGGCACGGACGCGCAAAGACTCCATGGCCCAAGGCAGGCGGTATACCAAGCCGCCTTCGATAAATTGCAACGCCTCGGCTTCCTGGCCGGCGACAATCGCCGCCAACGGCTGCCCAAGCAGCCAACATCTGAGGATGTCGCGCCAATTTGCCGGGAATGAGTCGGGCTCAAACGGATAGAAGGCAAACACCCGCTCGGCAATGCCGGTGATCGCAGCGATTGCCGCCTCATGATCCGCAGCCGCGAGGGCTGCGTTGGCCTGTATGAGGAGGTCGTTCGCCTCGGGCGCAATTGCGTCAAGCGCATGTCCTGCTTCGAGGCCGAGCCCGGCCAAAAAGTAGCCGCGCCGTCTGGTAGCGGTCGAATTCGCCCAGATGAAGCGGCTCCGGGTGAGCAGCGTCGTGCGACAAGCCGCCCGCGCTGCATCGCTCATGCGGAGCAGGCGACGCTGCCAGAGCGACGATTGAAGGGTATCGTCGAGCGCAGCCTCGATCTGGTCATCGGGGACATCGGCCTCGCCTAAGAGACTGAGAATTGCGGTGTCGAGGGTCGCCATATGACGCTCCCACTCTTTGTGCGCCCGCTCGCGCTTTTCGGGCTTCTCGCCGGCGACCTCAGGGAAGGTCCATGCCGTGGCGTTGTTGACGACATAGTCGATCAATTGGTCGAAATTCCCGCCAAGTCGCGCGTGCATGCGGTTGAGTAAAGACCAGATAAGTTGGATGAGTCCGCTTTCCATCTCGCGGGCACCGAGATCTTCGATCAACTCGACCCATTCGCCGTGCTTCTTGTTCTTCGCGGCCTCAAATATGGGATAGAGGACAAGGCCTTCGACATCGATGTAGGCCCGGCCAGCGCGACCTATGACGTTCTTGAATTCGGAGACCTTGATCTTCTCGCCATGCCGGTAGAGCGAGTGCATGACGACGGCGGTTGCAGACAGATTGAGGCCCTGCGCCAGAGTAGGCGATGAGATCGTGACCTTAAGCACACCTTCACGCAAAAGGCGCTCGATTTCCTTGCGATAGGCCGTTGGGAGGGCGCCATGGTGAAGCGCCACACCAATTCGAAGGCAGTTTAGGATGTCGCTGTTCGGCCCAAGCCATTCTTCACCGAGCGCGATGGCGGTCTGCAGGGTGGCCGGATCGACAGTGAGCAACGACGCGAGTGCGCCGCGTGCGTGCAAGTCTATGATGACTTTGGCGAAGGGTTCTACGCTCCGGCGCTCCGGGCAATAGATCAGCACGGTTTGACCGTCGCCGACGAGGCGCCATGCGGTTGCAAGGCTCAGTTCCTGCTGACTGTCCGGGAAGAGCCTGGTGCGAAGCCTCTTCGGCGGTACAAACAGCGGAGGCGCCGCGCCGGTGAGAAATCGGGGGACGAAGGGCCTTTCCTCGCCGACGCGAAGATTGAGGCGCGCTGTGGGCGATTTCCAGATCACCTCGCCGAAGCGCAGACGCGTCGGGCGCCAATCGTTCTTGATTGGATCTCCCGGTTGATCGCGGCGCAGCCACGCCGAGAAGTCTTCCATTTGGTCGCCGTCTGGAAGAATAGCCGACAGGCATACTATGCGGCGTTGATCGGCGTCCTGACGACGTAGGAGGCGCTGGATCTGGACCTCGTATCGAACTTCGCGCTCGCCGGGACCGATCATATGGCCTTCGTCGAACACGAGCAGGCCGACATCATCGAGCAGTGACGGGTCGTTCCTCAAAGCAAAATCAAGTTTTTCAGGTGTCGCGACGACGATGTCGCGCCCGCGGATGGCATCCTCGTCGAAGCTGGAGACCCCAATGCTACCGTAGAGGGAGGAGATGGTCTTGCCGAGTGGTCCGAACGTATGCTGGAGCGTAGCTTCGGTCTGCGCCGACAATGCGCGAAGCGGGGTCACGAATATGACCCGCCGCCCGCTTGCCAAACATCTCAGAATGGTCATCTCGGCGATGCGAGTTTTGCCAGCGCTGGTGGGCAGCGAGACGACCAAATTGTCGGTCTGATCGACAGCGCGAGACGCCGCCTCGGTCTGGGAGGGCCAAAGGTCGACTTCAGCTCTTGCACGGCGAGCGAGCAGAGCGATGAAAAGGTCACGAAGGTTGCCCCAAGCTGCGGCCGCGTCGCCAGCGGGAAGGGTTGGAACCTTTTCGTGGAAGGTGTTCGACCAGAGATCGGAAAGCAAATGGATGGCGAGCCTATGAACCCACCATTGCGGCAACAGATTCAGTTCTCCGCAAATGTTCAGATTCTCGCGAAGCTGGGCGATCGCCCTGTCAAGAAGAGCACGCTCGCCGCGATCCAGAGCGAGGAGGAACGTCGCGAAGGCGCCAAAGAAGGCGTCCGTCAGCGCCAGATCCAGGCCCTCAAAGAGAAAATCCTGTCCATCGCGCTCCGGCGCGTCTGGAGGAGCGGCCTCGGCGAGACGCTGCTGGAAGAGCGCCGTGATGGTCGCGTCTGATCCTCGGCCATCCAAGCGGAAAGCATAAACGAGTGTCCGCAATTCGTTTATATCTCGGCGCATCAACAGCGCGAGCGCCTGTTCAATCGGTGAGAAATTCTCCTCAGCAGTCACGATCGAAAGGAGGGAATAGGCACGGGCAGAGAGGTGCGCGAGGTGGTAGCTGGCCGCCGCTATGACGAAATGGAAGTCGCGGTCTGCTTCGTCGCGGTTGCCCTTGGCCATGACTGACTCGAGAGCCGTCGCCGCCTGCTCGAACGCGACCCGAGCTTGGCTCGGATCTCCATCCAGTTCGCGGAGGCGAAGCCCAAGCCCAAGCAAACCATAAGCGTAGCTGAAGAGATCGAAGCTGAGCTGCGGCGAGAAGGCGGGCGATTCAGGCGGGAGAACACCATCACGCCAGATCATGGCGCGTGCCTGACCTCGTGCGATCAGCCTGCCACGGAAGCCTGCCGTTGCCGCTTCGGTAATCGCGGCTGTGATCGCCTCAACGCTGGTTGGCATCGATTATGACCTTATCGTAGATGGCCCCGACGAAGGCGGCGTGGCCGTTTACATGAAGGCCGACACCCCATTGCCCGATCGGACCTGCATAGGCCTGCAGCGCCTGTGTCAGTAGCGCCTTTGGGGAGTTCCCGGAGAAGGTGAAGAGAAGATGCTTCACGCTCTCTGGCGGGATACCATGCCGATAGAGCGCCTCGTCGATGGCGTCCACCAGAGGCGCATCGGTGCCCAGCTCCATCAGCCTGGCTGAGATGAAGGACAGCGCATGCGACGATGGAAGGCCGCCATCCTTATCCAGACCGGTCCGTGCCTCCTGCAGCGTCTGGGCACGAAGGTTGATGCGGCTCTTGGCTTCCGCTTTCAGGAAGCGGAGGCGCTGTGTTGCCGGATCGATAATCATGCCAATGACGTCATCGCCGCGCATCGCCATGTTGCGGTGATCCTTCCAGCGCAGCCGCTTGATTGGCGCGCGATAGCCGCTGTGAGCGTCGATCCATTCCGTAGCGTAAATCTCACCAAGGTCGCCTGATCGGATCTGCGGCGATTGTGGGAGAAGATCAGAGATCATCTGCGCGGCAGCGGCCTTGCCCAGCCTCGCAAGCGCTGCGGCGATGCGTTCCTCGGCGGCGTAGTGGGCGGGAACGGCCGTAGCGGTCACTTGGATGCCGGTCGCAACGTCCGCCGGGCGGCCCGTCATGACCCGAACGTGATGATTGCCAAGCGGCGTGTCAGCGGAGTCGCACCAATCGTTGAACTGTACCATGCGCCGCCTTTTCAGCCTGGGAAGAGGTCGCGAACGCGAAGGAAGGGCATGCCGGTTTCAGCAGCCCTCCGCACCTTGCGTTCCAGAACTTGGTTGAGCGGTATTTCCCGATCAAGCATCTCATAGAGGTCGAGGCCCTCCATGCAGATGACACGCTTACCTCGCCCGAAGGCGACGAGGCCGTCTTCGGAGAAACCGCTGATGCTCACGAACAGGCCCCGCGTCCAGGCCGCTTTCTGCTCGATCTTGCCATGGAAAGTGTGGAGATCGGCAACCCCGATTGGCTTGCCGCGCCATTTTGCTTCCAGAAGATAGGTGTCGCTGCCAAGCTGGAAGCTGCCATCGATCTGCTCACCGCGCAGCCGAAAGGGCTCCTGGGCGGCACGGCCGAAGGCATCGAACAGACCCTTGAGGAATCTTTCAAAAGCGAAGCCGCGTGTCTGTGCGCTGAGCGATGAGACCCGCAGCAGCTCAGACTTGATGTTCGCGATTTTCTGGCGATCGACGACGGGCGCGGGTGCGGGCTGCATCGGCTTTGGCGAAACGCCGCCGGAGAGACGGTCGATCAAACCTTGATACCGCAAATCGGCGTTCGCCACCGGGTCCTTTGCGCCGCTGCGGGCGAGATATTCGCAGCGGTGCTCCCAGAGTGCGGCGAGCACGCGCAAGGCTGTGGGGTCATCACAGTGTTGCAGGAAGTAGCGCAGTCGCTTCCCCTTAGATCCACCGTTCGCGAAGAATTTGGGATCATCGATGTTGACCTGCAGCTCGGATGCGAAAAACTCCGCAAAGCTCGTGTCAGAAAAATCGAGCACGAAGCCTGGGCCTCGGACAAAGCCAACGAGATCATCGACAAGGCGTAAGTCTATGGAACGTATCTTGCTAATAGAATGTCCTCCCCAGCGTCTAAATCCAATAACTTATTGATGACTGTCAGAAATACCGCGAATCTCTTCGGTATTTCATCAAACGCAAGCCTTTCTGAAACCTCAGTCTCGGGTTCCGGAGCTGTTCGCGAACAAAGACTCGCTCTGCTCCGCGACAAGTTTCTGAAACTCGGCGTAACATGCCGACAGGCGGAGGCATTGGGTTTTCAGTTCTCCAACTACTGTCACCAGACTAAGTGGCGGCGTGCCGCCGATTCCATAGAAGGGCTCCTTTCCGTCTTTCGGCCAAATACGCTTGACCGATTGGGACAGTCCAAGCTCGACCCGCGGCGTGAACCTGTGGGTGTGCTTGCTCCGGAAATCACCCGTGGCTGTCTTGTAGTCGCCCATGTCGACTTTGTTGAGTGCCCTGTTCAGCTTCCTCCATGATAGCCAAGGTTTGGCGGCCTTGGCTGCCACTTCTTCCTTGATTGCCCAATCCTCGGGCAGAGCTGCACGATCGTCTCTCCATTGATCTCCTTGGGAAACACAGTTCGCCTGATGGGACAGATGCGCAATCGCAAAGTAGAACCTGGCCTTGAGAGTGTATGGGCTGAGCAGCGCCATCGAAGCTAAATCCTGTACGAATTCATGCAACAATTGGTTTTTCTGTTTGATATCAAGCCCCTCTATGACACTTCGCCAAGCCTCCAGACGCCTCGTGAGATCGATCAGGTGATTGATTCCGTTTGCGAGGTCGCGGGCAGCATCATCCGCGAGATCGCGATAAGCCATTTGTTGAAGGCCGAATTCCGTATCCAGCCGGATTGTCTGGGGCGGCTTGTACCAACCATAGGGCATCAACGGCGCAAACGCCTCGTTTCCGTTGAAGGCCCTGCGATATTCAATATACATCGAGGTGAGAAAATCGTCTTCTTGCTCCATAGCGAGTTTATGCCCACGTCAGCGATCGCGACGACGGCCGGTTGAGCGCATTCTCGACGATTATACTGTTAATCAAATGACCAATTCCCGCATAGCAGGTTCCGGTCGAAGAAAATAATCTGGAGAAGGTACCGTCAAGACAAGACTCCCACTAAGGTTTTTTCCAGAACTGGATCGCCGGACCTTCAAAATGCGCGAGCGCTTGAGCGACATTCACGCCGCCCAGGATTTCGGTACTTGATGCCAGAGGATGAAAGCGAGGCGCTATTGTTGTCCAGTTGCCTTCCGCGTCGCAATGGTGATGCGCGGCACCAGGCATGAGGTGTTCCTCAAGCGGGATAATGGCGCGGGGGTTGTGATAGACGTTGAGCCCTTCCACCCAGCTCTCATGGTACCCTTTGGCGTTCACGATCGCCTTAAAGAGCAGCGGGTTCCTCGCTTCGGGGTCGGGGTCCACGACAGTGCCAGTGCGCGTCATCAAAACGTCGCCCGCGTCGAACCCGGCCAGAATCCCCATTCGATTGAATTTTGAGATCGTGCCCGCAGTTGTGGAGATAACGGCGCTGACATGTTCCGAGTCCGGAATATTAAAGAAGTCAGAGGGCACCACCTTGTCTCCCCAGCGGTGCTCAATGATTCTTGTGGGCTTTGCTACGGCTCTTCCTTGCTCGTCGCGTGCCGCATCAAAGGAGTACCCGTAGAGATATCGCTCGAGTGCGGATCGGGTATGGACCATGGAGCCGGGCGATGAGAAATCCGCGATCGCAAACACCAGCGGCACACCAGCGATCTGCTCCTTCTCCCAGTATTTCTTCCTCAGCTTGCTGAACAATGGGCTGCCGAACTTGATCGGCATATAGTCCCGCAGATACGCTTCGATCTGTTCCTCGGTCTCAACGGGCGGTTGCGGAACGATTTCAGCGCCTCGCCGGGTCGGTCCAACCGTCACCGCTTCGATGGCGATGGACCCGGACAAGCTTGTGCCGATGAAGTCGGGCACAGCATGCGCCGCGTCCAAGGAAAACCCGAGTTCGATGAGCGTTGCGAAAAGGTAAAGTTCCCAAATCCGCTGGTCGAAAGCGGTGGACTGGAACTGCTCCACGAAGTTTCCATCGAGATCCTCATGCCACCGCATCATGGGTTCGATTATGCCCCGGGCAGGAAAAAACCCAATTCCGGATGCGACCTGCTGGAAGTCCGGGTGCAAGACTTCCGGTGGGTGTACAGGAGTGAAGAAATCGACTGGCTCACCCTTTTCATCGCCTTGGTGATGAAACTCGTCCGGCTCATCGAGCAAGTTGGTCATCAGTTCTGCCAATGCGTCGTGCGCCAGTTCCGGGCTATCGAGGAAATTGGTCATGGAAGTCCACCGAAAGCGCAGTTTCGCGTCCCGGCCAAAGGCCATTCCCGCGAAGTCACCGTCTGTCCGATCCCTGATGAGCAGGCCGAGAATGCTCCCATCCTCTGCCTCGTAGTAAGCCAGTTCCTCGCCAGTCAGCACTGCCCTCGGGTGTCGGGCGTAGCCGGCAATTGCGTTGAAGCGGAGTTCGGAAATTTCCTTCAAATTTAACCTATTAGCGCTTCTATTGATGCTCCCGCACCGTGCCAGATTGAACACGGGTTGCCAAGGTTGGCTTTCGCGGGGCCTTCTGGTCGCATTCGAGGACTTCGCCGCAGCTGCGCAGGTCCGTTCGCCATGGTCGTGAGCGAGTAGATACCGAAGAGCAGCGAAATCTGGAATAGGTCCATGCCGCGATCCTTCAACGCGAGCAGGACGACGGCCACCGTGAGGCCCAAGGCAAAACGGTCAAGAAACTGGTGTATCTGAACACCCGGATGTGGCGTCGCGCCGTGTCGGTCAGTGCTTTCATAGAGAAATCAATTTCCGTTGCCATATTGGCAGCATCCACCTTTGCGCATGCTGTCCAGCGACATCAGGGACTGACCCCCCGGCGACACTAAGAACTGACCCCCTCGCTGTTTGACGTGTTGATGGTGGGATGCGCCGGAGCGGCCTTTTGCAAAAGGCCGCTCCGGCGCTTTTCGCGCAGCCGGTAGCTTTCGCCCCGGATGGTGATCACGTGGCTGTGGTGAAGCATCCGGTCGAGGATCGCGGTGGCGACGACCGCATCGCCGAAGACGCTGCCCCATTCTCCGATGGCCCTGAGCTTTTCGGCAAGCCGAAGCTGCTGATTGTCGACGAACTCGGCTATCTGCCCTTCGAGCCGGACGCGGCGCATCTGTTCTTCCAGCTGGTGAGCCGCCGTTATGAGCGCGGCGCGCTGTTCGTTACCTCGAACAAACCCCACGTCACGCTCCGGCCGATCCCGGACATCGAGGTCTACGACCGTGTGGCCGAGGTCGGCGTGGTCGACAGCTTTACCTCGCTGATGGGCACCTTCCTGCGTCACTTCAAGAACGGCGGCTACCGGGTTGAGGACTGTTCGGACAAGGCGCAAACGCTGGAGATGGGGAAGCGTGCCGAAGCATTCCTGAAGATCTTCGGCGCCGTTTTCCGGGAGTATCAGGCGCGCCTGGGCGACCGCATTGACTTCGAGGACATGGTGAACCGCGCCACGGCCCTCGTCGAAAGCGGACGCTACCAGAGCCCGTTCCGGCACATCCTCGTCGACGAGTTCCAGGACATCTCGACCGGACGGGCGAAGCTGATTCAGGCCCTCAAACGCCAGCATTCAGACGCCAAGGTGTTTGCCGTCGGCGACGACTGGCAGTCGATCTACCGCTTCGCCGGGTCGGACATCCACATCATGCGCAACTTCGGCGCGGAATTCGGCGGCGCCTATGCAGGGGCCACTGGCGTCCATCGCACCGTCGACCTCGGCCGGACCTTCCGGTCCGTCGACAAAATCGCATTGGCCGCCCGCCGCTTCGTTCTGCGCAACCCCGCGCAGATCACGAAGATGGTGATCCCCGCGGGCGAGACGGACGAGCCGTCAATCAGGATCGCATGGACGCGCCGCGACACCGGGGAGAAGGCCTTGAACGATGCCGTGGCTGCTCTTTCCGCTACTGAAGGCAAGGGGGGCGGGGAAACCTTCCATCCTGATCCTTGGGCGATATCGCTTCCTGAGGCCTGATGTCGGGCGGCTTCAGCGCCAGAACCCCGGGGCGACTATTAACTTCAAGACCATTCACGCGTCGAAGGGCCTGGAGGCCGATCACGTCATCATCCTTGGCGCCGACAACGCCAAGATGGGCTTCCCGTCGATGATCGTCGACGATCCCCTGCTCAGTCTCGTCTCACCCGAGGCGGAGCCATATCCGAATGCCGAAGAACGGCGCGTCATGTATGTCGCCGTGACCCGCGCCCGGCGGACCGTTACCATCCTCGCGTCCGAGGCGCGGCCCTCGGCCTTCGTCGAAGAGCTCATGAAAGAGCCCGAGTTCGGCGTGGTCGTGCCCCTGGAGGCTCAGAAGCACACCCACACCTGTCCAGGATGCAGTGGGCGTCTACTCCACATGCCTGGGAAGGACGGTCGCGACTGGTATCGCTGCGAGCATGTGAAGCTCTGCGGCAGTCGCATGCCCGCGTGTCCAGCCTGCGGTGTTGGCCTTCCGGTCCGTTCCCGAACCGGTGGAGATCTGGTTTGCGGTGATTGCGGCGAGACCCAGCAGGCTTGCCCGAGTTGTGACTCAGGATGGCTTGTCGAACGGCGCGGCCGATATGGAGCGTTTCTCAGTTGTGTTCGCTTCCCGGACTGCGATGGAAAAGCCAAGCTGCAGAAAAGCGCACGACATGCTGAGACCGCTCGATCCTGACGCTATCGGTGTGATCTGCGACAAAGGCCCCTGACAGCCCCTCGATGCCCTTCTTGCAAAAAGCGGCATCACACCCAAGCCCAAATGGAAGGGCGGGAAGCGGGCATTCGCTGCTGCATGCGCGAACGGCCGGTTTTGGACTGAGAGGAAGACAGGGCGTCTTGACGCAAGGGCGAGACCGGAACCCCCAATCATCTCCGTATGCTACAAGGGGGATTTCAATCACAAGGCACTTTGGTATTCTCGAATGCGATGAGCTGGCATTGCCGCAAAATGTGCAGGAAGGGTGGTGTGCATGGCTGCAATTGCAACAATAAAGACGCTGAGCGGCGTCGGCGTCTTGGCAGATAAAGCTGCACGAGACGACATACCCCCATTCCGCCAGTTTAATCTCGTTTACGGTTTCAATGGATCCGGCAAGAGCACGTTGTCGAGATTATTTGCCTGCCTTGAGGAGGGGAAGCATCACGGAAATCTTCCGTCAGGCTGCAGCTTTGAGATTGCACTCGATGGCGGCGCAACGTTCAAGGCTCCAAACGCACTGGGAGGCCTTGAGAGCCACGTCCGCGTATTCAATGAGGATTTCATCGCGCGAAATTTGGAGTGGAAAGAGGGCCGCGCATCGTCGATTTTCTATATTAGTGAAGAGCAGTCCGATCTTGCGGCCGAACTCAATGCTGCTCAGCAGACACTCGCGGACAAGGAGCGGTCACGGGACGCAGACAAAAAAATTGCTGACGAGCGCGAAAAGGCGCTCAAGAACTACCGAACAGAACGGGCCAAGCTGGTTGCGGCATCGCTGCATCTGGGCAACCGCAGGTACGAGGCCAGACAGCTGGAGAAGGACTATGAAACGCTATCATACGACAAAGACGCGAGGTTGGAGGCTGAGGCCCTCACTGCTCTTGTCGATGTAGCCCGCCTCACAGCGCCGCCGCCGGCTCTGAATGCCATCTCAATAGAAGTTGATGCCATTCGGAAAACGGTGGAAGGCGCACGGCACTTCGCTGAGCTGAGTATTGGGACGGTGGTGCTGGACGAAATGGAAAACCACCCTGCTATGGTTCCTTGGCTGAAGACCGGGCATGATTTTCACAGCGCGAACGACCTGGAAAATTGCCTGCTATGCGGCAACACGATCAGCGACGCTCGAAAACAGAAACTCGCTCAGGCACTGGACGACCGGCTCTCAAAGCTGCTTGGAGAGTTGAAAGACGCGGGCGAGAAGGCTTCAACACTTCTGACCGAGATCCGATCCGCTTCAGGCGCTTGGCCCAAGACTGCCGAACTCGAATTGCAGCTTGCGGAGCGTTACGCTACCGCTCGCCATGACACAGACAGCTTCCTGAACGACTTTGTCCCTTTCATCGAGGAAGCGTGCCGCATTCTCTCTGCCCGTGTGGAACAGCCAACCACACCCATTACGCATGATCTGCCGAGCCCCAATCAGATCGCGGCACGGAGCGAAGCCCTCAAAGAAGCCATCGCTGTGCAAAATGCCGTTATCAGCGAGCACAACGAAGCGTCTGTGGATTTTGCTAAACGACAGGACGACGCCCGCGAGGCCATCAAGAAGCACTATCTGGCCGAAGGTCACGAGAACTACGCCGCGCTCAAAAATTCGCTGAAAGAAGCGAATGGTCGCGTGAGCTCTTTAGAAGAAGAGATCCGCACGCTGGAAGGCGATATTACTGCACTCAGTGCCAAGGTGCGGACCCATGGCCCGGCCGCCGACCAGATCACGAAGCTTGTTCGCGCCTACCTGGGCCACGGTGAACTGACGATATTTGCGGTCGACGGAGGATACGAGCTACGTCGCCACAACAAGATCGTTAAAGGTCCGCCCAGTGAAGGCGAGAAGACTGCTATCGCGCTCTGCTACTTCATCTCATCACTGGAGGCCGACGGGCAATCGCTCAAAGACCTGATCCTCGTCATCGACGATCCCATCTCAAGCCTCGACACCAAGGCCATGAACTATGCGTGCTCGCTTATCCGCTCGCGCCTGACCGGAGCTGCCCAGCTTTTCATTTTGACCCACAATCAGCACTGCATGAACGAGTTCAAGAAAGCTTGGCGGAACCAGGCTAAGGCAGACCCTCCGACAGCCGCGCTGCTATTTCTCGATGTTTCAATGCCCGAGGGCACAGAAGCCAGAAGTGCCCGCATTGTTGAACTGCCGTCCCAACTACGCGCTTACGACTCCGAATACCACTTCCTTTGCCACAAGATGCTTCAGTTCGAAGCGGTTGGTGGCCAATACTCGGAATACTGGTTTATGATGCCCAATGTGATCCGGCGGGTTTTGGACGTTTTCCTCGCCTTCAAGGTTCCGGGCAGCCACCCCCTGCAACAGAAGCTCGAAGCCCTGACAAAGAAGTGCCCAGATATCGACGACATCCGTATCAAGGCCTTAGACCGCTTGATCCAAGTAGAATCACACTCTGATAGCCTCGACGATCTCGTCTCACATTCCTCAATGACGATCGAGGAGACGCGGGATGCGAACGCCGCTCTGCTCGAACTGATGGCGGCGTCGGACGCCGACCATACCAAGGCGATCCGCAAGCAATGCAAGGACGCGTGAAAAAAGCCCAAAAGTCCAAGGAAAGCTCGGCCAACAAATTAGCTGCACGAGCGTTTGAATCGATGGCGACGCCCCTTGAAGCCCTGAAAACCAGCTGACTTGGAGCCGAAGCGGGTGTGGGCATGAGGGGCGTTGAACGTCAGCTCAGGGCCGATCGCGACGCACGCGCCCATCTGCACGCGCGAAATCGCTGCGGGTCCCCGACGGCAAAAAGGGCGCCAAGCGGTCATGTGGCGGCGCTGCAAGCGGCACACGCGTGTTTTCGGAGGCTCGGCTTAACTCCCGGCCCAGACCAGTCTTTGAGCTTGAGATCGGACGCCACATTGCAGCTTCACCGAATCGGCCGTTCATGCAGGCCGCAGCATTTTGAACGATCCGAGGTCTGTAGTGCGGACGTTCCCGACTTTCTCTGCTGCTGGGCATTGTTGCAGAAAGGCGGCTTGAGGCGTGACTTCCCCTTTCCCCTTTAGTTTCAGGCCACGCGGACGATCTCGGCGGTGCCGAGGGCATTAAAGCGATTGATAAGGGCGACCCGGATGTGGATTTCGGCGGTTTGCCGATCAGGATCCCGTGCGGCGATGCGCTCGCCGAAGGCCTTCAGGCATCGCATCCTGGCCTCCACGCGGCTGCGGGCGTGGTATCCCGTCCACCGTTTCCAGAACGCCCGACCGTAGTGACGTGTGGCGCGCAGGGTTTCGTTGCGGGCCCGGGCGGCTGGGCAATCATCCTTCCACGGTCGGCCATTCTTGCGGATCGGGATGATCGCCGTGC
>NZ_KE557283.1:24299-106535 GCF_000442255.1 Salipiger mucosus DSM 16094
GCACGGCGATAGGGGATCTGCACCTTCAGGGTCTTCTGCCTCCGGCTCAAGGTCGAATAGTCCGGAACGGGCCAGTCCAGCCCCGCGAGACGCAGCAGACTGGCGACCAGCCCGGCGGTCTGCCTGAGCGGCAGCTTGAACAGCACCTTGATCGACAGGCAGAACTGGATCGCCGCATTCGAGAACACCGGCGGGCGCCCAGGGCGGCCCTCATGCGGCGCGTGCCAGACCATCTCCTTGTCCAGCCAGATCAGCAAAGACCCGCGCTTGCGGAGCGCAGCGTTGTAGGCGGACCAGTTCGTCGTGCGGTAGCGGGCGGGCTTGGGCTTGCTCATGCTGCTCGTCTAATCGCATGGATTCCCGATGTGAATCCTTCACCCGCTGAGTTCTGCAACAACGCCCTGCTGCTGCACTAATGCCCGGTTCGTGGCATCCCCCTCTTCTGGATGAGACGTTGCGCGCGCATGTGTCGGGCGACATGGAAAAGTGACCCCCTGACGACATGAGGAACTGACCCCCTCGTCGGAAGGAGGTCACATGACAGAAGCAATATCGCAGGGTTCTTCGCGAGGACGAGTTTCGCGGAGGATCGAGATGCGGACGCCCGAAGAAGTGTCGGCGATGCTGGCACTGAAGGCGCGTGGGTGGGGTTCGAAGCGCATCGCGACGGAACTCGGCTGCTCGCGGAACACCGTGAAGCGATGGCTGGCTGCGGGAGGCTGGCGCGCGCCGTCTCCGGTGGTGCGGGCGAAGGTGCTCGACGGCTTGGAGGATTGGGTGGCGGAGCGCTTTCGGCAGCACGCCGGGAACGCGGATGTGGTGCGTCAGGAGCTGGCTGCGGAGAAGGGCATCACGGTCAGCCTCCGGACCGTGGAGCGGGCGGTCGCGCCGTTGCGGCAGGAGCTGCGGGCGGAAGCGCGGGCCACGGTTCGCTTCGAGACCCGCCCCGGTCAGCAGTTGCAGATCGACTTCGGTGAGCGACGGGTGGAGATTGGCGGCGCGAAGGTGAAGGTGTTCTTCTTCGTAGCCACTCTCGGCTACTCCCGGCGGCTGCACGTGCGCGCCTTCTCCGGGGAGCGCCAGGAACACTGGTTCGAGGGCATGGAAGGAGCCTTCCGCCGCTTCGGCGGTGTGCCGGAGGAAGTGCTGCTCGACAACGCCCGCGCCCTGATCTCCCACCATGATCCGGTGACGCGGGAGGTGACGATCAATGCCCGGCTCCACGCCTTTGCCCGACACTGGGGCTTCCGGGTCCGGGCCTGCGCGCCTTACCGAGCCCGGACGAAGGGCAAGGACGAGCGCGGCGTGGGCTACGTGAAGCGCAATGCCATCGCCGGACGCAGATTCGAGAGCTTCGCCGCGCTCGAGGCGCATCTGGAAGCCTGGATCAGGGAGGTCGCGGACGTGCGTATCCACGGCACGACCGGTGAACCGCCCTCCCTGCGCTTCTCCCGGGACGAAGCCCACCGGCTCAAGCCTGCCGACAGTATCCCGGCCTTCCTGACGAGTCGCGATCTCGTCCGCCGGGTCTCTTCCGACTGCGCGGTCGAGGTCGACGGTAACACCTACTCGGTGCCTTGGCGGCTGATCGGAGAGAGGGTCAGCGTTCTGGTCAGCGGCACGGAGCTGCGCGTCAGCCATGCCGGTCAGGAGGTCGCGTGCCATCGGCTGAGACCGGGGCGCCGGGCCCGGATCGTGGACAGGACCCACTTCGAAGGCATCACGGGCGGCCCGCTGACCAACGCCGGGGAGCAAACCGAAGCTGAGCTCGCTCCCGTATCGCCGGAGCTTCTGCGGCCCCTCAGCGAATACGAAGCCGTGGCGGGAGGAGCCTGGTGATGGCCTTCGAGACCCCTGACCATCTCGAGCGGATGCTGACACGGCTCAAGCTGACCGCGATCCGCGACCAGCTCGACGGGCTCCTCGACGAGGCCGGGCGTGGTGAGATGACGATCCGAGAGGCTCTGACGCTGTTCTGCGAGAGGGAGATAGCCCGCAAGGATCAGCGGCGGATCGAGATGAGCTTCGGCCTGGCCCGCTTCCCCTTCGTGCGGGATCTCTCCGGCTTCGACTTTGAGGCCCAGCCTTCGGTCGACAAGGGACAGGTTCGCGACCTGGCCACCGGGCGCTTCATAGCGAACGGCGAGGCCGTGCTCCTGCTTGGGCCTCCCGGGGTGGGCAAGACCCACCTTGCTGTCGCCATAGGCCGGGAGGTGATCGTGGCGGGCTATACCGTGCTCTTCGTCCCGGCCATGACGCTGGTCGCCACTCTGGCCAAGGCGCACGCGGACGGGAAACTGGAGGAGAAGCTGGCGCACTTTGCCAAGAGCCTCGAGCAGTCGCCCCTCTTCACGCTCCCAGCTGTAGGTTTCGACCAGAATCGTCTCGTGCTCGGCATGGACTTGCCGCTTCCAATCCATGCCCTCAAGGTATTCATCGCGGTCGATATAGGGCGCCGTGGTCAACTCCTCCTTACCATCCCTGCCGCGTTTCTTGCGCACGCCGAAATGCTCGATGTAGGCGCCGCTCTCGATCAGCCGGAAATCGGGCGTGTAGACGCGACGCCCGGTCTTCTGGAGCTTGTGCTCGTAGTTCGGCTCGTATTCGTAGGCGATGCCGTTCCGGAACAGCCAGTTGGCGATCAGAAGCTCTTCGAAGCTGTTCACCGTCTCGCCTTGCAGCGTCCGCAGGTTGCGGCTTTCGATCTGCGCATACCATTCGTGCTTCGTCTTGAAGTCCCACTCTGTCGGGAAGTCGTCGAAGAAACCGGCGAACCAGCCGATCACGGTTTGCGCGATGTCACTGGCGGTCGCGACGATGTGCCGAAGGATCTCCTTCATGAGGGATAGGAAGGCCTTGTCGTCCGTCGCGGTCGGCGCCAAGGGGGGCTTCTCCCCCTCCACTTCACCGATGATCTCGTAGGCCAATGCGTGGAAGGTGCGCGCCGCCACGGGGACCCCGCACCGCGCCTCGATGCGCTCGGACATCTCGGTTGCAGCATCTTTGGCGAAGGCCAGGAGCAGGAGCTCGCTTGGCTTCCGTATCTCCGCCTTCACCAGGTATGCGGCCTTGGCCGTGATAACGCTGGTCTTGCCGGACCCCGCGCCGGCCAGAACCAACGTTGCGTCCTCGTCAACGACCACCGACAGGCGCTGCTCCGGTGTCAGCGGCATGGATTCGACCGTGTCGAAGAAGTCTTTCCACCGAAGCAGCTGAGCTTCCACGAACGTCTCGATAGCCGCGTCCCGGACGGTGTTCGGATCGGCAGCGAAGGCCACGATAGGGGCGATCCGGGACATCACCTCGTTGCCGACGGCCTCCGCGTTCAGCTTGGAAAGCACACGGCTGTTTAGATCGGCAGCGTCGCGCGCCAGCGGCGCTACGTGGCATGCGGCAGGATAAACATCCGGCACCTTGAGCGCATCGAGCGTGTGAAGGATGCGCCGGACCGCTGCGTCTTCCTTTTGCAGCTCCGCCCAATTGAAATTCGTCCAGGCGGTCGTAACCGCCTCTGCGAAGGTTCTGGCCGCAGAGGCATCCACCGCTGGCAAGGTCAGGTTGCCGCCGCCACCAAGATCGAGCGATAGCGACGACGAAAGAAGGCCTTTCTTCACTGAGGGTCGCGCTGCGAGAGCGTCAAACCCTATGCGGGGCGAACCCGCCCCGCGTGCCGCAATGCCCCTGTCTTGCAGAGTTAGGGACCTTGGATGTCGGCCGAGAGGGTCAACCAGGAACCTCAGGAAAGGTTTTGAGGCGAGGTTCATTTGCACCAAACTACCAGTCTTTTCCAAGGTGTAGCAGATTTCGGACAGCCGGGAACCTTTCCGGACCCATTTCAAACGCGAATGGGTGCCTGCCCTGTTCATTTATTTCCGAGAATGCATCTGACCGGCGACTTGCTGGGCCGGGACACCCGATTGCCACGGGCAATGGCGAACTTTTTTCTTCGCCCCGCAGACTATTGGCCAATCTCCATTTCGAGGACCGACACAAAGACCAGCGAGCCCAAGAGATGAGAAGGAGGCCCCCCGGAAACGACTGCGGACAGGCTTGATGCTGCCACGAACGGCAGACGCGCAACCAAGGAGGACCACCATGCTGCGTAAGTTCCCGACGAAGACCCTGTCCGCAGATCTGCAACTCGCTGCCGTTCGCGCGCAATTTGACAAGCACGGATCCGCGCTGTGCAACGCCGCGGGCCTGATCGACGGCGACGCCGGAACGGCCCGTGTCCTGCGCCTCATATCCCGCTTGCGCGAAGCCGCGCGCCTGGACTGGGCGACGCGCCGCAGGCTGGTCGATCTGCACCGCCTTTTGTCTCTCGACCCGGTCATCGATGAGTTCGAACCCGACCTTTCGTCCTGGGTTTTTCTCGATCCCGCGAGCCCGGAGGTGGAAGAGCTCTGCCTTCTAACTGACCGGCTCTACGACCTCCTGGTCGAGATCGGAGAACTGGACGATGAGCGGGATGCGCTGGCACTTGCCCTCCCGGTGCAGGACGCGGCCTGAACTGCGGCGCCGACCATGCGCAGTTTGCACGGTCGGCGTCATGCTCCGGGATGACCGCAAAGCGCAGTCTTCCGACAGGGCACCGACGGCGGCGGCACGGCCCAGGAACAGAAAAAATCATGCCCCCAGCAGATTTCCTCTTCGTCATCCCGATGAACGACCAATGTTCTCGTCACCAGCACCCAAGACCAGCTTCGCAACCAACCGAAAGGACCCTGCCAACGCCCCCGCGTCTCCCCGCGACGGAACATGACGCCGATGAATCAGGCACACCAGCACACCGTTTCCGCCACCGCATGAAAGGGAGATCATCATGCTCAACACCACCGCACTCGACACCGCCGAGGCGCGTCTTGGCGCCGCCTATGCGGTGGAGCAGCACCTCCGCCGCCATGGTGCGAGCCTCTGCGACCTGCTCGACGCGCTCGATGATCCGAGTGGGTTCGCGGCGCTCTGCGATCTGCATGGTGCCTTCGGGCAGCCGATCCCGGATGCCGATGCCGTCGAGGCCGCGCTGCGCGATATCCGTCGTATCCTGGCCGACCAGGCGCCGACGTCGCTCGACAGGATCGGGCATGAGAGGGGCCTGCCAGCTTCCGACATGACCCGGTGGCATGGCGCGCGCGTCAGCGAGCTTCTCGGGCGATTCCGCCATGCCGACTGAGACCGGGGCACGCTGTGTCCTTCAGCTGGCGCGCCGGCGCCGCTTGAGCGTCCATCCCGATCAGTTCGGGATGGAGCAGGACATCTGCGACGTGACGCTGTGGCTCATCGAGAAGCACAGCCTGTCTCGTGTTCACGTCTGGGTGGACCGGCACTACACGCAGATCGGACCGGAGATCGCCGGCGTGACTGTCATCACTTCGCCGCGCCATCCAGCGCGACTGACCGAGGCGGCGCACGAGGCGTTTCTCGCGCTCGGCTACAGGATCGAAGATACCCGCGCAGACACCTACGGCCATCAGTTTTGCGACGGCCATCACTCGAAGCACGAAGTCATCCAAGCCTATACGCGCATCGAAGACGCGCTGAAGCTCTGGCGATCACAATAACAAATACTCGGACATCTCGGACGAGGGCGGCGAAAGCCGCCCTTTTTGCATGCCTTGCGCTCGTTGGTGCAAGGCATGCCGACATTGTACATCAACTTCACGGCCAGACTTCGAAAAAGTCGCTGTTGTGCTCGTTCCGGAGAAGTGGCTCGCGATAACCGGCGGCGGAAACTACGCTGCCAACCCAAGAACGCCACGGCCACGATCAAGCCCGAGAAAGTTTACGAAAATCGTTTCTGCCGCCTGCTTCTGATGCCTATATCCCTCAGGACAGAGTCGAACCCTCGTTCCCGCGAGAAAAGGCCGAAAAAACGGAAAATCGGGCGCCTACGCCCGATTGACCTTATTCGCTTGCGAAATGGACCTTATAAGCCCGCCGGTGGCCACTAATTGGTAGTGGCGATAATGTCGGACCAACCGTCAAATGGCCATCGACCACGGCAATTCCCTTATTTTACTGGGCTCCGAATCGTCATCCGGCGGGCTCCCTGTCCATCCTACAACCATTTCTTGTCCATCGGCTTCCGGCGCCCGGTATGCCAATTCCAACGAAAAATGCCGCCCGATGGGCGGCATTTCGACTGATCGAAGATCGCGAAGTACCTAGACCTCCCATGCCACCGGCAGATCCTTTCGAAAATAGAGCGCGACTCCGAAGGGCTTGGGATCGAATACGGGTTCCACCCCGTGCCGCGCCAGAATCTGCTCGACCCGGTATTTCTTGAGTCCGGTCTCGAGCGGCAGACGTGTTTTTACGGCAAACCGTTTCCGAAACCTGCCCATCGCCTCCGGTGTCACCCACGTTCCATCATCGGTCTCGATCGTATCGAGAAGCGGACCGCCCTCCCGATTATTGATCAGGTTCTTCGTCGCATTCTTCCCGATCCCCAGCATCGCGAGAGCGAGCTCCACCGTCATTCCAGGTCGACAGCCGGAGAGCACGGATTTCAGTTCGAGGGTATCGATGACCACTCCGTCGATCCCCGGGATATCGGACATCCGACAGACCCGCTTCAAACGTCCATCGAACAGCGCCGGGAGAATGACCCCGATTTTCTGGCGGGTCTTTTCCGCGGCTTTCGCAAGCGGAACCATCCCGCGCGGGCATTCGTCGATCTCTTCGCCGAGCTCTTGCAGCCGCGCCTCGAATTTCTCGACATCGATCCGGTCGACGGCCCGGCTCAATTTGCTGCCGGCGAGTTCGACATCCCCGAGAAGTCTCAGGTATCCCAGCCGGATCACCGCCCGCACCATGGGCCGCGAGGCATTCAGGCGGTCCGGCAATGCCGACACCGACACCGCGCGTTTCATCGCGGCGGCGACCTCCACGCCCTGTTGATAGTCGAGAACCACGTCACCCGCCCAGTGATCCTTCTCGCTTGCCGGGACGACGGCACGACTGACGAGCATGTTCTGCAACGTCCGCGGATCGACGTGCTCGGTCTTGGCGATGGCGGCGACACTGGAAAGCCGCGGCGCCTCGACAGGCTCGCCCATCAGCGTCTGCCCTGCCTTCAGCGGGAAGCCGTCCCGGATCTTGTCGCGCACGAGCGCCCGGATCGCCCCCGGGTCCTTCGCCATCTTGTGCCACGAGAGCCACCGGTAGAGCATGCCGAGAGCGCCCTGAGGGCGGTACCCCCGGCTACCGCTGGTCCGGGCCTGGACCAGCAGGCTGTCGAGAGCGGAATCGATCCCCTGCCGGCCTTCAGCGACGGCGGACCAGCCGGCGTGCTGAGCGAGTTCCCAGTCTTCCGGCGACATCTCCCCCGCCCGCTTGTCGGGGCCGAACGCGAGCACACCGCCGAGAAATGCACTCGCACGCCAGCCCTGTTCGATGTCCTGCGCGTCGAGCCAGTCGGGCCCCGCCTGCCCCGCGATGCGCCCGAGGATATAGGTTTGCATCGGCGAAACAGAACGGCTCTCGCATGAGCGCGCCAGCGACAGGAGCGAGTCGCGATCCTCCGGTACCTGCTGGCGCAGTTCGCCGAGAGTGTCGTCCCATCGCCCGGTCCGTCGATCGAGCAGTGCGATGCCGTGACGCTCACATGTGCTGACCGCCGCCAGCGCCCAGGAGACGCGGTGACGCCGCTGCGCGTGCGGAGCCCCGGGGTCGGCCTCGTCTTCCGCGAGACACATCGGACAGAACCGTGTCGACGGGGCGACCCGGAACTCGGCCGAGAACTCCTGGCCCCGCAGCACGTAGAGATGCCCGCCCAGCGACTTGATGACGTTGTGACGGACCGGGGCAGAATCCTGGTCGGCGACATCGCAGAGGCGGTCCACGGCCGTGTCCACGCCACGGGCGAGATCCACCGCCGGAACGCCGATGTCGTTGAGGAAGGGGACAAGGCCACCGCTGGTGTGGAAGGCCGCCAGTCGCCCGGCCCAGGAGATCGGCGTCTCGTCATCGCAGAATGGCAGGTGGGGGTAGAGCTTAGCCACGACGGGTCCTCCGCTTGCGTTGTCTGGGGAGAGCCTCCGGTTCCTCGCGATGATCCGGGTCGATGAGATTCCACTCGTCGGCGCGGAAGATGTTGCGCGAGAGGGGACAACCTTCCTGCATGGCCCAGGCATCGGCGAAGTGATCCAGGTCCAGCGAGGCGTCGTCGGAGATCAATGCCCGTTCAATGGCACCGATGATGGTCTCGATCACGCGACCGAACCTGTAGCGTGAGGCGTGGAACAGCCTGTCCAGGAGGTCTTCGTCGGACGGAGGTTCCAGCCCCGCCCTGGCGCAGAAGTGCTCGATCACCCCATCGAACGTGTCGCCGTCCGCCACGACGGAAACGGGTGGCAGTTGAACGGAGGAGAACCGCCGCTGGACCTGGGGGTCGGAGCGGACGATATCGCGCAATTGCTCGGTGCCCGAGAGTACCACGATGATCGGATGGTCGCCCTGCATGAGGGCCTTCACCGCCCGCAGGATGAGATTCCGGTCGGCACAGAAGAGATCGTGCGCCTCGTCGATCCAGAGGACCGTCACACCCAGCATCGTCAGGCGGTCGCGCAGGAGCTGCCACATGCCCCAGGCCTCTCGGCGCGAGGACACTTCGGGGTAGCCGCTGCGCTCCAGCAGCTCGAGCGTCATGCTCTTGAACGTGGCCGGGCTCGGCACGACGCTGGAGAGGTAGTGCGGTCGCCCGTCCTGTCCTTCCGCCAGCACGGGATGCTTTCGGAGCGCGCGTGCCACCAGCGTGGATTTCCCGCCCCCCCGGCCATCGACGACGAGTACGCCCCGGCTTTCGCCGGTGGATGTCATCCGCACCGGGTCGGGCAGCAGGTGCCCCTCCTCGTCGCGGCGGAGCAGGCGATCGAGCTGGGTGGTGAAGTCCGCATCCCGGTTCGTCCCGATATGGAGGCCCCGAAGGGCCTCCAATGTGCGGTCGATCTCTGCGAAGTCGGGCATGGCTCACTCCTCCTCGATCGAGAAGCCGCCACCGCCGCGGCGCGGGCGGGGCTTGACGGCGGCCGGATCTGAAGGCCGTGCCGACGAGGTCTCCGAGGTGGGCGCGGGGATCGCCTGGCCGGGCTCACCGTCGGAGGGATGATCGGGCTCGGACCGGCTGAACTCTGTTCCCAGAAAGACATTCTGCTCTGTGTGGGCCACGCGTTCCTCGCCCCAGTCTTCCACGAGCAGACCTGCGAGCTGCGTCGCCTCGGCATTGCGTTGCTGGATCGCGTGTACGGCCTCGACGATGGCGTCCAGATTGAACGTCGTCGCATTCGGCCGGGAGGCCTTGGCGTCGTTGACAGCATTGAGCCAGCACTGCGCGGGCACACCTTCCAATCCATGGAAGACTGTCGGGATCTCGTACCAGTCGCTGCCGAGCCGGACACCGATCGTGCCGATGTCCTTCGGATGCCAGCGGACATCCACCTTGTGAGGATCCTTTCGCATCATCCAGTCGGCGAGCAGCTTCGAGTGGTAGCGCACGCCCATCATCGTGATGCCCTCCTTGGACAGGACACGCTTCTCGCGCCGGCCGAAGATGAGGCGGCACCGTCGCATGTCCGGCGGCGGCATGACGCCCCATTCCTTCGTCAGGCGACGCCAGCAAGCGACAGGCGTTTCGCCGCCCAGCCCGGAATGCGGCGTGTTGTGGTAGATATCGACCGTCCAGCGGACGAGCGCGAAGGAAAGATCCTCGAGAGTGAGCGACGCTCTCGTCTCGGGATCGGCGTCTCCCTTGCTGACGACATCGGAGAATGTCCGGCCGGCCAGGCGTGGGCAGAGGCCGAGAGCGATCGTACCGAAGATGCGCTCTCCGCGCCCCCTGAACTCCGGCAGTCCCGCGGCCGCGCGCATGAAGACAATCTCGAGATCCGAGCACGCGTTTCGGAACGCTTCGGATTTGAAGGCGGCGCCGCAGTCGGTCACGACCTGTTCGGGCGTCCCGTGCATGTCCCAGGAGCTCAGGGCGCCGACGGCGTCGGACCACTTGCCCTTGTTGGTCGTGACCATCTGCAGAACCTGGACGGCTGCACTGGCCTTTGGTGACGGCGAAAGAACCATTCCAAGGATACAGCGCGTTGTCGCGCAGATCGCGAGTGTAAGCGTCCACCGCCTCTTGCTGTCGTCCAAACCGATCGCGTCGAGTTCAGCCTCGGTCATCATGTCGTAGAGACCGGTGGCCCGCATCAATGTGATGACGTCGACAGTCCATTCATCGATCTCGACCCGCTCGAGCGGTCTCGTGAGCCCGAGCCCGTCTCCCACCGGGCGGAACTTCTTGCGTGCGGCGTCCTCGCCATCGCGCGCCGCCTTCACGACGAAGGGATCCAACGCCTTGATCGCACGGCGGACGGTCTCGCGGCTCGGTGTGCGAAGCGGCGGCAGGCCGTCTTCTTCGCGTTCCTCGTTGCATTGCCGGAACGCGATCTGGACATTCTCGTGGATGACCTTCTGCGTCGGGCGGTCGCGGCTGAGATACCCTCTGACCTGCTCCAGCATGAGCCCGATCGCTTCGGGCTCCATCTCGCGGGAGCAGTTGCCGCGCTTGTGCATGGCATCAATCAGGCCGCCGGTTCCGAAGGTTTCGGACGCGCCAAGCCAGCGGCGCATCGTGCGGGGGCTCGGTTGTTCTCGGAAATCGTAGGACTTGCTGGGATCGCCCGCGCCAGTCGGGTTCAGGTTGCGCACGTAGAAGACCGCGCGCGCCATGAGGACCTCGGAGTTTTCGGCGATCGACTTGTCCGTCCGCTTGATCTTTCCCTCGGCCTCCAGCTCGCGGAAGGCCTCGACATAGGCGGATTTCTTCGACACCCGGGCGGCACTCTTTGGGTCGAGCTCCGAGACCAGTGAAGAGCTGGCGACGAGTCGTTTTGCGGCCCTGTCCGGAAGGAAGTAGCCCGGATCGTGGCGGAGGCGCCCCTTCGCCCCAAGCCGGCTGAGCTGCGCGTGCGAAAACTGGCGCGAAAGGCCGGCCCCGGCCTCGGTGGCCATGACGTAGCCCTCCTCGTTGCTCGAGGTCGGACGGTAGGCGATGCCTTCGATCGTGACGCGATCGTAGGTGCCGAGGGCGTAGCGGGCATTGTCGAGATCGAACTTCAGATCCATCAGACTTGCTTTCCGTTGAACACGTTGGAGGCGGGCGCGATGCGCTCGTGGCGCTCGAGTTCGAGATGGCGGGAGCGGACGAGACGCAGCAGGGCGCGGAAGCCCATCGCGCCGAGACCGATCTCTTGCGTGAGATCGGCGAGGGATCTGACCCCGGTCATTTCCCTGACGACGTCGGCCGCGGCGGCATCGGCCGCCGCGTCGCGTGCGCGCACCGCGTGGAGCAAGCGCGCGTTGTGGCGGGTGGTCGGGTCGAAGTCGTGCTTCGTCAGCAGGCGAAAATCGGTGACGGCCCCGTATTCCACCGCCTGCGACGCGACCGTCGAGAGTTCCTCGAGGAAGGCGATCTTCTGGCGCGCCCGCGGGCGGACCGCGTAGGCAACCCGCCGGCCGTCCCGTCGCACGACCAGGAAGTCGACGTAGTGAGAATGGACCTCCCCATCTTCGTCATGCCATTCGAGCTCGACCTGCTCGAACAGATCCTGTGTCTGCGGGTGGATCGCCAGGCACAGGCAGCATTCGAGCTCGTCATGGCTCTCGAGCTGGACCAGACGCCCATGGTCGTCGCCGAGGACGATCTGACCGGTGAAGTGCCCCTTGCTGGCGATGGCCACGTCGCGATCGGCGAGGCTGGGATCGGGAAGCCGGACGGCCTCCTGGTTGGTAGAAAGAGACATGGATATGCCCTCGTGTTGATCGGTGGGATCGCCGCCCCCGGACGGGGCGACGCAAGCGATCATCGACGCGGCCGAGACGCGGCGCCGCATTGCACGGCATTAGCCGTGTCCGGGGCGCGCGATTGGCCACATCTTTCCCATTCTCCGAAGCGGTTTTGCCACGGAGCCGGGAGATCGAGTTTCGAGGGCGGAGGTCTTGCTTGAGGTCGAGTGCAGATCCTGCTACTCGTTCCTCCATGAAAACCAAGCGGGTTCCGATCCGCCCTACTTTCGAACGCTCGATCCGTTGCCGCGGATCGGGCGTTTTCGATTGAGATGGCTATCCTCTACATCAGACGCTCCTTTCATTTGCGAAACCACGAGGGCAAGTCGCGCTTCCCCTCCGTGGCCAGAAGCCTAGACAGCGGCGTACAGAGAGCAAGGTTTTTTTATGGTTTTTCATACACTTGTCCGATACGCCACCGCCTTTCATTATTCGCACAATGCTTTTCGCCAGTTCTGGTACTGACGAATCCATCAAGCCCAACAATTGGTCGTTGGAGTGGGCCCGCTGGCAAATCCGAACACGAGAAAGCCGCCTGCGAAAAAGTCGTCAGGCGGCTCGCGTGCAATCGGTAGAGCTGTGCAGAAATCTCGATGACACGATCGCTCCGCCAGAAATTCCGCACGCTTCAGGGCGACGAATACCGGACAATTCAGGAGTGATTCGTTGTTCGAGATGGCAGCTGAACACCGTCGAGCGCGCCGGGGCGGCTCAGCGTATTACGGCGTACACCGTGGTGACGATATGCGTGTTCAGGCTCATGAAACGAGTCATATTGAATAGCCCTCGAATGGGTCAACACCGTTTTTCGCAAATTTATTGCGAGTCCGGTCGCGTTGCGTCATGACTTCACCGGCCAGTGCGCTGGCGGTGACCGCCGGGCATGCAGCATGCCAAGACAACAGCACGAGGCACGAGCCGCGCCTGCGCTCTGTCGCTGCCGGATGGAGCGTGTCAGCGGGACATCGCACCAGCGCCGCGATCCTCCAGGGACTCCAGGAAGTCGATCAGCAGCTCTATCTGGTCATCAGTGATCAGCGCGTGTGATGCCAGGATCGGCGATATCGCATCGATCTCTGCAGGCTCCATCAGGTGCGCCCCGTCCTCGGCATAGACACGCGCATTCCTATAGGGATCGAGATGCTGCCGTATGGCCTCGACGAGCGTTCCGGCTTGCCCATTGTGAAAGTAAGGCGCCGTGAGCGTCACGTTTCGCAAGGGCGGCGTCCGGAACAGGAAGCGATCACCGGGCATGCCGGTGGCGTAGACCCGGCCCAAGTCCTTCTCGTCGCGACGATCGGGCACGCCGACGGAATGAAATCCGAAATCGCTGAAGATGGCACCGGAATGGCAGACCGCGCATTTGCCGATGCCATAGAAGAGAAGCGCGCCGCGTTTCTGGTCCTCCGAGATCGCGGACAGATCCCCGGCGAGGTACCGATCCCAGGGCGTGTCCCGGGACTGGAATTCGATCTCGATGTAATGCGCGAGAGCATTGCCGAGATGGGAAGGGCGCACCTCGTCGGCGGTCGCAACTCCGTAGCTCTCGCGAAACAGCGCCCGGTAACTTTCCGCCTCGGATTGCCCGCGCGCGTCGTCGCCGAAAAGGCGGCGCGCAACGCGGGCGAGAACTGCCTCCGGTGCCGGCGTGCCTGCAGCATCAGGGGCGAGAGCGTTGGACGCGCCAGGCTCGCCGAGCATCTCGACCGGGACGAAGATCGGCCGCACGGATTGCAGCGCCATGAGGTTCTCGAACCTCCCCGTCACGAGCGTCTCGGGCAACACGAACGCGCCCTGACCTGCGGTCGTTAGGGCCTGCAGGCGGCCGTCCCAGAGCATCGCCGAGACATCGTTGTGATCGCGGTTCCACAAATCCGGCACGTTGCGCGCCGGCACGTTGGGCAACCACTCCGGCGACACGTCCAGACGTGCCTCCAATGCCGCGCCGCCGGCCGTCGCAGCAGCAAGCCCGTGGCAGGTGGCGCAAGAGCGCTCCCCCTGCCCGCTAAGCGCCGGATCAAAGAAGAGCCTCTTTCCGAGCCGGAACTTCGGGTCAGGGACATCCTCCTTCACCGGCAGCGGCGCGAGCCCGTACAACCGGGCCGCGACACGCAGATGCGCATCGAGCGCCTCCACATCGGCACGCCCCGCCCGAAGGTCCGGGTAGGACGGATCCGCGGTCGCGGCGAGACGCAGAGCCGCGAGCGCATGCCGCGACACGCCCTCCGACAGCAGCTGTTCGGTCAGCGCTGCATAGCGCTTGCACGGCAGACGGCCGATCTCGAGGGCGTGCTCCAACCGGGACGCCTGCGCCGCATCGAGACGATCCCGGGTCTCCGCTGAAGCATCCGCGGTGCGCAGGGCCTGATCGCAGGCGGCGGCAAGGGCACGGAGGTCATCTCCCGCCCGGTGCATCAGGACCCGCGGACGCAGCTCTGCCAGGTACAGCCAGATCGGCATCGAGAGGCCAACGCCGATGATGGCGATCCGGAACAGGATGTCGAGCACGGCGCGAAGACGCACCGGTCTCACCGATCATGCTCTGGATCGAAGTCCAGCGTCGCCAGGAACGCGACTAGGTCCTTGACCTCCTCGTCGCTGAGTTCGACCGCATAGCTCGGCTCCCCCGACCACCGCGCGATCTTCTGATAGAGTTCCGCCCGCTCGCGGGCCGACAACTTGCTGGTATTGATTTCTGCCAAGGGATCGACATGGGCGCTGATCGCGCCGGCGAGGTGCGGTTCGATGCCGGAATGGGAATAGGGCGCGGTCTTCGTGACGTTGTAAAGCGGCGGCGTGCGGAAGGCGTAGCGATCCCGCGGGTCCTGGGTGAAGTTGTAGCGGCCGTAATCGATCCCGAACCCGTTAAAGCCGAAGCCGAACTGCGCGAACGGGATCGCGTGGAAGGTAAGATCCGAGAAATATGGACCGCTATGACAAGCGGCGCATTGCCCGCGCCCATAGAAGAGCAGACCGCCGGCCAGCTCCCGATCCGTCAGCCTCTGCCCGTCGAACACGAAGCGATGGAGTTTCGTGTCCCGCACGCGGAATTCGGATCGTATGAAGGCGGCGAGGGCCTCGGCGATCTGCAGGTAGGTCAGCTCATCGACCTTCAGGTCAAACGCCTCGGACAGGGGCGCGGCGATCTCTGGGCTGGCGCGGATTCGGCGGGCGATCTCCTGGTGAACCTCGGCCGCGGCACCGACTTCGCCCTGGCGAAGCCATTCGGTATCATCGCTTTCCCCGATCATCTCGCGGAATTCCACCGGCGGCAGATGCGCGGTCACGACCAGCGGATCGTCGGACGGTGCCATCGTGCCGAACTGGCTCCGAATTTCGCCCGAGCTGGCATCCACCCGGCCATCCCAGAAGAAGACATCGAAGCCGATCCCGCCGCGTCCCCAGAGCGCGAGCGTGTTGCGCGAGAGTACCCCGGCCGGGCTCTTCATCCGCTCGACTCCTTTGCCGATACCGCCCGCGCCATGGCCGAGCGGCAAGCCGTCGGCGGAGCCGAACTCGTCGAGGTGGCAGCTGCGGCAAGAGACGTTTCGCGTCAACGACAGGAGTTCGCTCTCGAAGAGGCGCTCACCAGCCGCCGCCTTTTCCGGGTCGAGTTCGGGCCAGAGCTCTTCGGCGGGACGCAGGCCGTTCTCGAGCACGGCCTCTCGCAGAACGGCCTCGCGCATGGTTTCGGCCATGGCGGGGACGGCGCAGCCCAGGGCGAGCGCGATCAGGAGCCTAGTAGCGGATTTCATGGATTCCGATCACATCCTGCAGATCTGTGGCCTTTGCCTCGATGGCCCTGAGCGCCATGTAGCCGAGCGCCGCCTCGTCGAGACCGAGCAGCACCAATCGCTTCCGGAGCAGATCGTAGTCCTGGCAATCTATCAGCGCGATCTCGCTGGCCTCGAGCTCCCGGACGGTCTCCTCGGAGGGGGCGGCCTCCAGGTTCTGCTTGGCCAGGAGATGCGCGCGCATGGACCGATCGCAGCGATAGGTCGCTTCCTGGTAGGAGGGTTCAGCAATGAGGATCACCCCCCAGATCCAGAGCGGCGGAGCGAGCTGACCGATCAGCACGCCGCCGGCGAGGACCAAGGCATAGCGGACCCGGTTACTTCG
Source organism: Salipiger mucosus DSM 16094 (assembly GCF_000442255.1). Lineage (GTDB taxonomy): Bacteria > Pseudomonadota > Alphaproteobacteria > Rhodobacterales > Rhodobacteraceae > Salipiger > Salipiger mucosus. The sequence continues at coordinate 40,257 of NZ_KE557283.1, forward strand.
CAACAATATTGAGCGCATCCAGGACCTCGGGAGTGATCGTGCCGGTGATCTTCAGGTCCCAATCCTTCTGGAACTTGCTGAGCGCGGTCTTGGTCCCGGTCCCGACGATCCCGTCGATCGCACCGGTATAATAGCCGTAAGTGTAGAGCGCCGTCTGGACGCGCTTGACGATCGCAGTGAAGGCCGCGCTGTTGCCCGGCAGCGTCTTCGGGGCCTGGGGCGCGCGCGGCAGGACATAGGAGGGGGGCGTGCTGTTGCTCGAGGGCGGCGACGGTCGATAGCTTCCGCCGCCCGAATAGCCCCCGCCGGAAGACGAGCGGTGACTGCCATGTGACCCGTGGCTCGAATGCGACCGGTGACCGGCAAGCGCGTAGCTGTGCTCGCCCCGGAGGATCTGGAAAAGCGAGGGCGAATGGTCGTCGTCGTGATCCAGCCGCGGTGGCGCGACGACGGCCTGCGCGGTCTGCGGCAAGTACCCGGCCGCCGCGAGCGTGATTGCGAACTTTCCGATCTTCTTCATTGCGGCTGTATCTCCATGAAGCCGTCCTCGTCGCGGTACCACTCGAAGAACCCGGCGCAGCGCGCGCGGAGACTGCAGGACTCGCAGCCCGGTAGGTATTTCTGCTTCCAATCGGAAATCGATCGGGCTGCGAGATCCCTGTATGCAGGAGGCACCGTGCAGAGCGGGAAGTTGTAGAGCGCGACGCTCTGGCGTCGCGCTCGCATCAGGTCGATCGCCGCGCCGAGGTCGGCGAAGTTGGTGCTGCTGTCGAAGAAGCAGCGGGTCCAGTTCATCCGGCCATAGCCGATACGCTCCATCTGCATGATCGCCCAGGTTGCCGCGAATGGCAGATGCCGCGTGATAAAATCGGCAAGGCCGGGGAGCCCTGACGCGTTCTGCTTCAGAACGACCGTTCGGAGCTCGAGCGCCGCGCCGGCGAGGCCCAGAAGCGAGAGCTTTTCGGAGAGTTCTGCGAAGGCGCCGGGTTTTCCGACGATCTCGTCATGCGTCGCGGCATTGTCGGAATAGATCGGCACGCCCCAGAGGAGGCGCTCCCGATGCTTGCGCAGCCAGGGCAGATCTTCGCGCTCGAAATGCTGTCCGTTGGTCAGGATGTGGAAGCCGAGATCGTCGCGCTCGGCGAACGCCGCATCGATGAAGTCGAACAATCCGCGCTTGTGCAGCAGCGGCTCACCGCCGGAGAGGCCGATCTGCGCCCCCGGCGGCGCAAGCCGGGCGGCGGTCCGGAAATGCCCGAACATGTCCTCGTGATGCGGCTTCGGCGGCTGGGAGCACATGAGGCAGAGCTGGTCGCATTGCTCGGTGATGAGAAACGTATTGTGCGGCGAGGCCGCCCGGATGAGACGATGGGCAACCTGTCGACGCGGGTCGATCAGCAGCACATCGCCCGCGATATCCGCAGGCGTGACATCCCGAAGCCGGAAGTCCGCGTAACCGGTTCGGAATCCCAGGACGCCCGCCTCCTGCCAGGCAAGAACCGCGTCCTCCGCGCATCGCGGCTCGCCATTGGCGATCCGGGTCACGAATGGCGATAGCGCGCCGTCGCAGTCCGATCTGAGGCGGAGCTGGATCATGGCGCGACCGGTCTCAAGGCTTCGGGAAGAGCTTCGAGCCCCAACCAGCGGGACAGGGTGAACTCGACCGCCGCTTCCCTGCTGTAGAGCAGCTCCATCGCGAGATCGAACAGGGCGAGGTGGCGCTGGCAGAACCAGCTCTCCTGCCTCGGCACATCGATGCGGCTGCTGCGCGAGAGATCGTCGATGGGATCGGTGCCGCAGAAGGGCTGATACGGGCAGTGAATGCAGTCGGGATCGAAACTGTTGATGTGGGCCGGCGCCAGAACAGCGATCTTCTCGGGATCCAGGCCGTCCGTCACGTTGCCGATCGCGAGATCGACCTGCCGGATTCGCGCGAGCATGCGGGCCTCGTCGCTGGGATAGATCTGCCCGTCGAAATCGATGACCGCGTTCGCGCCGCTGGGGAAATTGGGGTTCCGGAGGTCGGTGTGACTGTCCACGCCGGGAGCCAGGATGCGTCTCAGGCAATGGGCCAGGTAGAACTCTTCCATCACCCGGCCCGTCCGCGCGTTCCTCGCGATCAGCGTGTCGATGAATCCACCGTAGTATTCGATCCAGTCGGTCGAGGATCGGGCGGAAGCGTGGTTCTTACGGGCGAAGCCCTGGTAGTTGACGGGGCGCAGGTACAGCGAGGTGAAGCCGAACGCCTCGTAGGCCGAGATCAGCGCCTCGGGGTCTGGCGGATCCTCCAGATCGATGGTCGGCAGGGCGGAGACGCGATCAGGCCCGACCAGGTCGATCACCCGTTCGAGATTTCGATGGAAGGTCCGGGTCAGCTCCGTGTCGCCGGTCCGGTTCCGGGTGTGGACCTGGTGCGGCCCATCGAGCGAAGTGCTGATCAGCACGTCGTCGTGTGCGAGAAAGGCGAGGATGTCATCGTCGAGGTTCTGCAGGTTGGTGCAGACCACGAAGCGGACATTCCGAAATCGTCGGCGCGCGAATGTGGCGACAGCCTCCAGGTGATCTAGTCTCAGAAACGGCTCCCCGCCCTGGAATTCGATCTGGATCTCCTCGACCGGCAATGTGTCGAGAAATCCCAGCACCCTTTCGAGGGTCTCTTCATCCCAGTCGAAGCCCTTCGACGCGAACGGGGCCCGCGACACCTGGCAGTAGGAGCATTTCAGGTCACAGCGCAGCGTCGGGATCAGGATGACATAGGCTAACCCGCCACCGACATGCTGACGTCGTGACCACCGCGTCAAAAAAGCGGTATGGGCGAGATCGCCTGTCCGATCGAAGGCGTGGCCCCTCTCCCGCAGAAACCGTTCGTCAGGGAGCGTCAGCGCGTCCCGGGCGTAGCGATCAACGAAATCGCCGTCGGCCAGGAAATAGGCCCCTGTCTCATCTGCGAGGAGTGTCCGGCGATCATCGAGATCGCGAAACCGGAGCGGCCAGACCTGCTTCACGTCGTCAGCATCTCGTAAAGGCTCTGCCGCATGGGCAATGTCTGCTGAAAGATCTTCTCGCGATAGATCTGGTAGGTCACCTCGCGTTCGAGCCGCGCGGGATCGGCGCCGGACGTGCCGCTCACGTTCACGCCCTGTTCGGACGCCCCGAAGTCCAGCTCAGGATAGAGGTAGCTCAGGCGCAGGAGGGACGCGGGGATGTAGGGGTGAAATGCCGGGTCTATCGAGATATCGAGTACGTGGCTCGCGGGCATATCGGTGATCTCGGATCCTGCTGACAAGAAACTGGCGCATAACGCGGATATGCTGATCAATGCGCGCAGAATTTGGCGAAATTCAAGCCTAGGGCGTCAAAGGAGTTCGCATCGAGACATCTTTCGGCTCAGGGTGGTCGAGCTGCATCACTCGGCTGCCGCCCGTCGCGATCCGATCCTTCGGCGTGCCGCGGGCGGGAGCGAAAGTGTCCTCCGATCACGCCAGCCGAGGCGCGACGCGCGGCATGCCGCGACGAAGTTTTCGACGCGAGAGAATCCATTCTTGCCAATCCCGCATCGGACCTGACAATTTCGACCGGCAACAAGGCATTCGGAGGAATTGATCGGATGGCGGGTAAATTCGAACTCTACAAGGACAAGGCGGGAGAGTTCCGGTTTCGTTTGAAGGCGGGAAACGGCGAAATCATCCTGGTCGGCGAAGGCTACAAGCAAAAGGCCGGCGCCGAGAACGGTGTCGCCTCGGTGCGCACCAACGCGCCGCTGGACGACCGCTACGAGCGCAAGACCAACTCAGGTGGAGACCCCATGTTCAACCTCAAGGCCAGCAACGGCCAGGTCATCGGGACCAGCGAGGCCTATAGCAGCGTAGCGGCGCGCGACAACGGCATCGCATCGGTGAAGTCGAACGCGCCCGACGCTAAGCTCGACGACCAGACCGACTGAAAGCCCGCGCGGCGCTTTGCCGCTCTGAGCAGAGCGCCACGCCCGCCGCAACAGCGACGGTGCCCGACGGGAAGCCGATCATGCAGAACAGGATCGACCCGGCCTCGGTGCAGATCACTGACAGGAACTCCGGCGGTCGCAACATCGTCGGTCGCCAACCACCAAGCGATCCCGCACGATAAAGCCGCGAAGCGAAGGCGTTCATTCCTACGATCACGATTGGGGAGTGACGCCGTAAGACTGGCCTTCGGCTAGTTGGCGACGTCGACTACTCCGGCAACGGGAGGAGCGAAGCGAAGCAGCCCCGTCAGAAGAATTCTAGCAGCCCACTCGAAAACCACTCGTCCTGCCGACCTTTAGCTTCATCCGGGTATCCGACCGAGCAGTTTCGCAGCGCCGTGCGCCCGACAACTGCCGAGCCGGGCCAATGCGTGTGTCCGAACAGCCACGCCGCGGGCTGAAACTCCCCGATCAATGCACGTAGATCGGACGCATAGGCGGGAGCGACAGCGTCCGCGGGCTCCGGAACGAGATCCGGGTGCGGGCAATGATGGGTCACGACGATCGTCTTGCCGTCGAACGGCATGGATAGTCGGTCCGAGAGCCAGGACAGATGGTTTGCATGCACATGTTCGGTATCGGTCGGCTTCGCGCGCCGGTAGCCATCGGAGGCCACTCGGATGTAGCGATAGTCGTTCATGCGTCCGCGTGCTTCGCGCATGGCCTCGGCGCGACCTCCGCCGAGACGGAAATCCGTCCAGAGCGTACAGCAGAGGAAGCGGTGATCGCGGATGACGAACTCGGACTTTTGCGCGAAATGCGCGCCCTCCGCGCGCGCCAGCTCGGCCAGGCGGTCATCGCCATCGAGGACGTGATGGTAGTAGTCGTGATTGCCGGGGAAGACATGGACGCGGTCGAGCGGCATGTACCGTCCGATGTGGCGCAACATGATCGGCCAGCGGACCTTCGGCTTGTTCGTGAGATCGCCCGCGAGGATCAGGGCATCGAGGCGCAGCCAGATGTCCGGCGAGACCGCGGCCAGCGGGTCGCGGCCATGCTCCAGCCAGAGGTCGAGATGGAGATCGGCGACGACGAGGACGGGCAAGGCGCACTCCTTCGTGACTTTCGCGGAGCACACTTACCCGGACGACGCCGCGACCCGTCAAGTACGGGACATCAGACAAAGGATCGACTGCGCCGTGCCGGTCGCAGGGCCAATCTCCGCGGCGCCCCGTGACCGCTTCGAGCCCTCAACAGACGTTGATCAAACGCTATGCGGCACCTCGGCCGGGTTGGCGGCTGAAAAGAAGAAGCAGTCCAAAGGCAATCATACCGCCCCCGGAGGCTCGCTGAAACCAATGGAGCTTTGTTGAAGCGAAGGCTGCCGCAAAACACCCAGCTGTCGCATAGATGAGGATAGCGACGGCTTCGAGCAAAATAAAGGTCGCACCAAGAAGCGCGTAGCTCGTCCAGTAGTTCGAGGTATCGATGAATTGGGGGAAGAAGGCCGCGAAGATCAGGATCGCCTTTGGATTGCTGACGGCCACAAGGGCTTCGCCCCGGAACGCTTTCTGAAGCGTCGGCTTCATGGCTTCGGCGTCCCAATCTGCCTTTCCCGGCGCACTAATTAGCAGCCTGATGCCCAGCCAGACGAGGTACGCAGCGCCGATGATCTTAACCGCGTTGAAGACCAGTGCCGAGGCCGACAGCAGGAGGCCGAGTCCCAGGGCACTTGCCGTGATCATCGGGACGAAGATACCCAGGCGGGCAAGGCTTGCCGTAAACGCAAAGGGGACCCCCTTTTGCGCCCCGTGGGTCATGGCGAGAAGGTTGTTCGGACCGAATGCGATGTTCAGTGCAAAGCACGCGGGCAAAAACAGGAGCAGATCGGGCATGGTAGACATATCCTCGTTTTTCCCCACGGTATGAGTGATCGCGGCTCAGAGTGCAAAGGCTCCGCCTCAGCCGATGACCGAACGGCACCTTCGTCCCACGGTGCCGTCGCCCAGAAGAGCCGGGGGATGGCTGAGAGCCCATTCTACCGAATGCCGCAGAGCGCACGAATGGTACATTTTTCTCAGAGACCCTCTGTGTAGGTACGCGGAGCCGTCTCAAGAGGCGATCTCCGCAAACGCCGCCACCGCAGGGCTTGGCTCAAGGACGGCCAGACATAGCGGGAAGTCCGCCCCGTCTGCAGCAGTGGATCGATACGTGATTTGTTCCGGCCGGAACGGCCTCATGCTTTCAGGGACCACCGCCACGCCTGCGCCGACCGCGACGAGCGACAGGACGGCATGCATTCCGTGGGCCTCCTGCGCCACCCGCGGCACGAACCCGGCGTCCGCACACAGGCGAATGACCTGGAGGTGAAAACCACGGCCCTCGACCATGGGCCACAGCACGAAATCCTCGTCCGCAATGTCGGATAGGCAAAGATCAACTTTATCGGCCAGATGATGGTCCGATGACAGGGCGATACAGAGCCTATCATGGTCAAAATCGTGAAGATCGATGCCTGCGACCTGCGCGATCGGGGGGATTACGACACCGGCATCCAAAGTGCCATCCCGTAGCCCTGCCACCTGGCTGGCCGTCGTTGTCTCACGCAATTCCAGCCGAACGTCTGGTCGCGCCGTTCTGAACGCCCGGATGGTGTCAGGCAGCCGACCATAGAGCGCGCTCCCGACGTAACCGAGCCGGATGAGCCCCGTCCGGCCTGCGGCTGTCTCACGCGCTGTCGTGATCGCGTGGTCGGCTTGGCGTAGCGTCTCGCGGGCTTCTCGGAGGAACGTCAGGCCGGCCGCGGTCAGTCCCAGGACACGGTTCTGCCCTCGTTCGATCAGGCCGACGCCGAGATCCTCCTCGAGCTTTCGGATCGCGACCGTCAGGGGAGGCTGCGACATGCCGAGCCGATTGGCGGCCCGGTGGAAATGACGCTCCTCGGCCACGGCGACGAACTGCTCCATCTTCCGGAGATCAATCATTCCGCGCCCGAGTGCAGGCACAATTTTTGATATGTCAGGCATATTGAATCAGGCCATGATTTATATTGGACGTATCATACCGACATGGCCATCTTCCCCGCAATGGAGGATGCCATGATGAAAGAACCAAATTTCAAAGGACAGGCCGTACTCGTTACCGGCGCCGGCCGGGGCTTGGGATTCGCCTATGCCCGCAATATCGGTCAGCTCGGGGCGACGGTCCTGCTGCATGACGTAGGTGCGGAGTCCGATGGACGCGGCCGGGACGGCAAGGTCGCAGAAACCGCAACGGCCGCGCTTCGCGCGGAAGGGATCGACGCCCATCCCTTTGCGGGCGCGATCGACACGCCGGACGGGTGCCGTGCGCTTGTCTACGACTGCATCGCGGTGCGCGGCCGACTGGATGCGCTGATCCACAACGCCGGCTGGGTCGCTTACGAACGGGTCGAGGATCTTAAAGAGCCGTCCTTCGACCACATGATGGCGGTCACGGCAAAGGCGCCGCTCTGGCTCGTTCAAGCTGCATGGCCCGGCATGCGTGACGCCGGTTATGGCAGAATCGTCATAACCACCTCCTGCCGCGCCCTCTATCCGCAATACGTCCAGAAAGGCCTTACCTCCTATGCGGCCGCCAAGATGGCCGCTGTGGGGGTCGTGAATGTCCTGGCCGACGAAGGCGCCGAGCATGGAATTGTCGTCAACGCAGTCTCTCCGGTCGCCAAGACCCGCATGTGGGGCGTCGAGGGTGAGCCGGAAGACCTGAAGCCATCGGCCGTCGCACCCGGTGTCGCGTTCTTGGCCTCCAACGCCTGCACGGAAGGAGGCTGGGTGCTGCGAGCGGCGAACGGCCAGTTTCACGCCACCCGTGCTGTCGAGGCGGAGGGTGTCGATTATCCTCGCAACCTGAGCGCGGTTGCCGCCGACAGCCCGGGCGCGGTGGCCGCTGCGTGGGACAAGATCGCATCCGCCGCACCGGAGGCAAGATAATGAGCGAGGCCAGTTTAGAAGTTGACGTAGCGGCTGGCGCCGACGCGACGATTGGAGAAAGCCCGGTATGGAGTGCGCGGCACGAGCGCTTGCTATGGATCGACATCACTGGGACACAGCTCCACGTCCACGATCCCGCGGAAGGGACCAGCGAGGTCGTCACGACTCCTTCCAGTATCGGTTTCCTTGCGGAGGACCCGTCAGGCGACCTTGTCCTCGGCCTTGAGGATGGGCTTGCTCGCTTGGGCGCTGACGGTAAGATCGAGCGCTTCGCCGGGGCTCCGCACGCCAATCCGGCCTTCCGCTTCAACGACGGGAAGTTCGATGCGCATGGCCGGTTGTGGACCGGGCTCATGAGCAGGGAAGGGAAGAAGCTGAGCGGTATCCTCTACCGGTTCGATCCCGATGGAACGTGGAATGTCGCCGATACCGGCTTCGACCTGCCCAACGGCCTGGAGTGGAGCCGTGACGGTCGAACCTTCTACTTTACGGACTCGCACAAGGGAGAAATCTACGCCTACGACTTCGATGCCGCCTCAGGCGCAATCGAAAACCGGCGATTGTTCTTCAGTATGGACCCGGCCGAGGGCAAGCCGGACGGACTGACGAGAGATGCTGAGGGTTACCTCCTCAGCGTACTGTTCGATGGTTCAGCAATCGCCCGTCTCGCACCGGACGGGCCGCTTGAACGATTGGTCCCCCTGCCGGTGCCGCGCCCGACAAGCTGCGCCTTCGGCGGCGATGGCCGAACGCTGTTCGTCACGACCGCTCGCATCGGGCTATCGGACGCGCAGCTCGAAGACGCTTCTCTGTCCGGCTCACTCTTGCAATTGGATTACGATGACGCCGTCCGATGAAGAGCGCACCGCTCATTTCCATCGCATCGAATTGCGCGGCCGACAACCAAAGCGGACCTTGAACATGGTATGGTGCAGCGAACGGTCGGAAAGTCCGCGTTGCCGTCGTTCCGGCCACCCACAGTGAAACTCCGCTTCGATGAAGATTTTCCAACGCGGGCCGCCGTCGGTCCGGCCATCAACCTCGCACTCCGGCCCGCATCGGAAAATCTTCATCGTTACCGACCTTGGGTGCGGCTCTGCCGAGCGTCGGCACTGCGGACCTGGATTAATCGCGGCAGGGTGCCCGGTCCGACTGTTCGAGACTGAACCGCACTCCGCGCTTCTCCGATCACGTTCTTCGGGCTGACGATTGAGACCTTCTCAAACGTCAGATCGGAGGCTCCCATGTCCGGGTGATCCAGGTCCTTCTGGGCCACGCCAAGGTGACCACGACCCAGCGATACGCCCATGTCGCGACCAGAACGATCCGCGACATCGTCAGCCCCTTCGAGGCGCTGGCCGGGAGTCGCCGGACAGAGCGCGCCCCCAACGGCCGGGACCGGAGTAGATCGCGCCGGGGATGTCCCGGCCGACGCTTGAGCTTGCCGACATCTTCCGTGCCCATGGGCCTGCGTGGCGGCGGGCCAACAAGGGGCATGTCAGCCTGACCCAGCTCAAGGTGATGTCGGCCATCGAAGCTTGCCGAACCGAGGCGCTCGGCGGACACGTGGCGGCCTGCACTAAGTGCGGGCACCAGCACGTCGCCTACAATTCCTGCAAGAACCGTCATTGCCCGAAGTGCCAGGGTCCGGCGGCGCGGGACTGGATAGCCGCGCGGGCCGAGGACTTGCTGCCGGTGGAGTATTTCCACGTCGTCTTCACCCTGCCGGCGGAGATCGCGCGGATCGCCTACTGGAACAAGCGGGCGGTCTACGGGCTGCTGTTCCGCGCCTCGGCCGAGACAGTCGCGACCATCGCTGCCGATCCGCGCCGTGTCGGAGTCCGGGTCGGCATGACCAGCGTGCTCCACACCTGGGGCTCGGCGCTCACTCACCATCCGCATGTCCATATGATCGTGCCGGGCGGCGGCTTGTCGCCCGACGGCGCCCGATGGATATCCTGCCGCAGGGGCTTCTTTCTGCCCGTCCGGGGCCTGTCGCGGCTGTTTCGGCGCCTTTTCCTGGACGGGCTCTCGGCACTGCACCGGGCCGGCAAGCTGTCTTTATTCGGCGACCTCGCACACCTCGCGGACCCTGCCGCATTCGCCGCCTGGCTCGCATCGCTGAGCAAGGCCGAATGGGTGGTCTACGCCAAGCCCCCGTTCGGCGGGCCCGAGGCCATCCTGGCCTATCTCGGCCGCTACACCCACCGCGTTGCGATATCCAACCACCGCCTTGTCAGCGCCAATGCCGAGATCGTCGCGTTCCACTGGAAGGATTACAGGATCAAACGCGGAGATCGGATGAAGGTCATGCGCCTCTCGACCGACGAGTTCATCCGCCGGTTCCTGATCCACGTCCTGCCGGACGGCTTCCATCGCATCCGGCATTACGGCTTCCTCGCCAGTGGCGCCTGCAAACGCAATGTCGAGGCGATCCGCCCTCTGCTCGGCGCCGAGGCGCCTGTTGCGACCGAAGCGACGGACACCGATCCCGCCCCAACCACTCACTCTCAGGGAGCCGTGCCCCGAGTGCGGCGGGGCAATGCGGATCGTCGAGACCTTCCGGCGTGGCGAACGCCCCGTGACCCGCGCTCCGCCTCGAAAGGCCGCTGCATGATGACAGCGCCAGCCATACCCCGACCCCGATCCGGAACGCTACCTCGTTCCGGACACAGGGACGCCGTGCGCCGGTCGTACTCCAAGGCCGAAACGGTGCCACCGCAGCGTCGCCGCACACCCTCTGCCGACTACGGACACCCCCTATGGAACGCAGGAAAGCTGTCCGAAACCAGATCGAGACCCGGCGCTCGGCCCAAACCGCCAACGACGCCGTGCCGCTTTCTCCATAGGGCACCGCCAGACCCCCGCGGCTTCCTCCTTGTCAGGTTTTCCAACGTGGGCCGCCACCGCGCAGAACACCGCCATCACGCCGCGGCCCACATCGAAAAACCTCCGACGAACCGGTCATTCCGCCGGAGACTCGGCCAGTTCCTCGCGAAGCCACGCGAGCAGGGCATCCGTCTATGAGTGCTTCCCGCCTCGGGGACCGCGGAAGACCGAGATCTCGGCGGGGCGGAAGTCGGCCTACTCGCAGACCCTCACGAGCTTGCCGTCGGCGATGAGCCCCCTCACAGTGTCGCGCCACCCGAGCGCGATCCCTTGGCCCGCCACCGCCGCCTGAAGGACCAGCGGAAAGCTGTCGAAGCCGGTAATCTTCGCTTCTCTTGGCTCGAAAGCCTATCAGGGGCGTCCACTCAAGCGGGGCAGGATCATTCCAGCCACGTGCCTGGGTTGCAAGTGTTGCGGCCCACTCGTTCGCGTGTGACGCTTGGGTCAATCCGAAGCAATCGAAAGACCAATCGAATGACATCCGACACCTCGAAGCGCGAGCAATCGTTCGACCTCAAGAGCGGCACGACCAATGCAGCGGCCGTTTCAGGCTACTACGACGACTGGGCCTCGACCTACGACGACACGCTGAAGTCTTGGAACTACCAGGCGCCCTCGGACGCCGCCCAACGTCTCGCCCCGTACCTGAAGGCCGGGGATGCCGTCCTCGATGTTGGCTGCGGCACAGGTCTATTCGGGCAGGCATTGGCGAACCACGGCGCGTTCCGTTTGTTCGGCCTCGATATCTCCACGGAGAGTTTGCGTCTGGCGAAGGGCCTCGATCTTTACGACCGGCTGATCGAACACGACCTCCAGAAGCTGCCGCTGCCCGTTAAGGACAACTCCCTGGCTGCTGCCGCCTCCATCGGCGTGCTCACCTACATTGAGAACGTATCGGACATGCTCCACGACTTGTGCCGATGCGTCGGTCCCGGCGGGGTAATTGCCTTCACCCAAAGAACGGACCGCTGGGCGGATCTCGACTTCGGCAAGACGGTCGAGCAGATCGCCCAGGACGGCCACTGGACCGTTCTCGAGATGAGCGAACCCCACGACTACCTTCCGGGGAACGAGGACTTCGGCCCAGACATCAAGATCATCCATACCATTTGCAGGGTAATCTGACGCGAGCGGCGCAATGCATTCCTTAGCTGAGCTGTACGGATTGGTACCCAACTGCGACCCAGACCGAACCGCGCTCAAGCCAATGAATACAGGGAGCTACTGCATCGGGGGCGTGGTCACGGTCGACGCCGATCGTGACGCCGCTACGATCTTCAAGATCTGCAATAAGCCAACGAGTTAGCCTCCGCTCGGACAGGGTCGCGATTGGGTACCGATCCACACTTATACAGAGCCTGTAACAATCTCGAGTATACGCAAGGAAGAAATCCTAGCTTCTCACTCTGTACACGTGCTTGCCTGCTGAGCTCCACGTCGCGCTCGACACCGGCGGGGTCGTCCTTGAAGAGGAAGTCACGCCACAGCTTTGCCGTTTCGATCGAAGTCTTCGCCAGCTTGGATGACCCAGTCGAGGAAGCCGCGGACGAATGAATTCTGCGACCGGTTCTGGATTGCCGTCGCCCAGTAGGCTGTCCCGAAATCATGGTCGCCGTTCGGAAGGGGCGCGAGCCGGCCTTCGGCCAGCATAGCTTCGTTGATTGATCGCCAGCCAAGCATGATGCCATAGCCATCAAGTGCCGCTTGCGTCGCCTGGACGTAGTTGTCGAAAGTTTGCCGCTGCCTGTTCGGATCGCCAAGGCCTTTTGCCTCGAAATAATCCCGCCATTCCGGCCAATGGCTGGCTTTCGGCGTCGTCACATGGATCAACGGAAACGACTGAAGCTCCCGAAGCTCTCCTTCGAGGGTTGTGATCCGATCCGACCGGCCGACGGGAAACGCGCGCTCGTCGAAGAGCTTCACGGTCTCGCCGTCGTCCCAGCGCCCTGGTCCATAGCGAAGGGCAATGTCGATCCCGGCGGAAAAAGCAGGCATATCCGATGGCGGCGTCTGGACGCTGACCATCGCATCCGGGAAGCGCGCGTAGAATCCGGAAAGCCGCGGCATCAGCCAGTAGGTTGCCATCCCGATGGTGCAGGAAATCGTGACTTGGCGCTCGGCCGCACTGGCACTGGCGCGGATATCCTCGATGGCGGAAGCTATCTGGCCCAGTCCCGCTCGCGTCGCGCGTGCCAACCGATCCCCCGCCTCCGTCGGCCGGGCAGGCTTGGCGCTGCGGTCGAACAGGGGTACGCCGAGCTCCGCCTCGAGCGTCTTCAGCGCCTGCGTCACGGCAGGCCGTGTGACGTTCAGTTCGGCGGCGGCAAGCTGCATGGAGCCCAACCGATGCACGGTGTCGAACGTGGTCAGAAGGCGAAGCTGCGGCAGGCGCTCCATGTAAACTCCTAGCTTAACTTGGAGTCAGAGATATCCGCCTTTTTCCCGAGGTCCATGAGGTTGATGGTCGAGCCAGATTCAACGACCTGCCACCGGAGCCTCCGATGAACGTTATGACCCAAACCACAGAAGCGGCAATTTCCTTGGGGGAGAAGGGCTTAACACTGCCCGTTTCGAACCGGAGCGCCTATTTCAATTATTACTGGCTGCGGGACAACGATCCCACGAGCTTCAATGCCGACACGCGCGAGCGCAGCTTCGACATCTTCCACCTGGCAGAGGCCCCGGTGGCGAAGAGCGCCAGCGTCGAGGGTGATGCGCTCGTCATCGACTGGGCCAACGAGGATCATATCACGCGGATGCCGCTGGCCTGGCTTGACGCCTATGCCGACGGGACGCGTCGCCCCGATCCTGCCGACCTGCCGCGCCGCCCGTGGTACGGCGACCACTATCCCAATGTCGCCCGCTTCACCCATACCGAGGTAATGTCGGACCCCACCAAACGGCGCGCATGGCTCGAGGCAATGATCGTGGAAGGCCTCGCCGTCATCAAAGACATGCCCGATAGCGACGAGGGTCTGACCGAACTGGCCCGCGTGATGGGACAGGTGCGGCCCACCTTCTTCGGCGATTATTTCGACGTGAAGACCCATATCAACCCGACGAACACCGCCTACACGGCCTCGGCGCTGGAGTTACACACAGACACTCCCGCCGAGGAACATGCCCCCGGCATTCAGCTCCTGCACATGCGCGCTAATACCGTGGAAGGTGGCCGTAACCTCTTCGGCGACGGCGTGGCGGCGGCCAATGATTATCGCGAGATCGATCCCGAGGGCTTCCGCCTTCTGGCCGAGACCGACGTGCCGTTCTTCTGCGAGCATGACGATTACGACATGCGCTCGTGGCAGCGGATCATCGAGCTCGATCAGCACGGCGAAGTATCGGGCCTGACCTTCAGCCAGCACATGCTGGACCTGATGGATCTGCCGCAGGAGTTCCTCGATGACTGGTACCCGGCCTTCTGCCGCTTCGGCAAGCTGCTGCAGGACGACAAGTACATCATGCGCTTCACCCTGCAGGCCGGCGAGTGCATCGTGTTCGACAACCACCGCATCGTACACGGCCGGGCGGGCTATACCGCCTCGAGCGGCGACCGCTACATCCGGGGCTGCTACACCGACCGCGCCGAAATGCGCTCAACCTACCGCGCCCTCGTGAGCGAAGGGCGGTTCAAGCGATGAACATGGCCAGTCCCCTCGAGCCCGTCACCGATCCTGCCGCCCTGCGGCAGGATCTCGCCGCGGCGTTCCGGCTGTGCCACCGTTTCGGTTGGTCGGAATCCGTGGGCAATCATTTCAGCGCGGCCATCTCCAACGATGGCCGCCGCTTCCTGCTGAACCGCCGTTGGCAGCACTTCGCGACGATCAAGCCAGGAGACCTGCTCGAATTGGACGTCGACGCGCCGCCGGACATGGACGGACCCGACGCGCCGGATCGGTCTGCCTGGGCCGTCCATGGCACGCTGCACCGCGAGGCGCCGCAGGCGCGTGTGGTGCTGCACTGTCATTCGCCCTACGCCACGGCGCTTGCGTGCCTCAAGGATCCGACCCTTCTTCCTATCGACAACAATACTGCGCGGTTCTTTGGGCGTGTGGGCTACGATCTGGAGTTTGGAGGCATCTCCGACAGCGATGCGGAAGGCGCGCATCTGGTCAAGGCACTCGGTGACAAATCCGTTCTGGTCATGGGCAATCACGGCGTCACCATCACTGGCGAAAGCGTGGCGGATGCGTTCGAGGACCTCTACTTCTTCGAGAAGGCCGCACAGACCTTGGTCCTGGCCCGCTCGACTGGACAGCCGCTTTCGATCCTGGACGATACCATCGCCATGAACACTGCCGAAGGGTGGCGCGCCTACCGGGGCATGGGCGTGCGCCATTTCGAATACCTCAAATCGACACTCGACCGGGAGGAGCCCGACTGGCGCGGATAGCATCGTGCCGCGCACGCGAGGCGGATCAGTCCGTCTCGTCCAGTCCGGCGACCTCGGCACTGAGCGCCAACGACACCAGCACGTCGCATGGGCTGGCCCCTTCACCCAGGGCGTCGCCCATGGCGGTCATCATGGGACGCTCGACGCGCTGCACGGCCGCCATCGCGCGCTCGACCAGGTCGGTGCCCAATGCGGTCAAGGCGACCGGCCTTGAGCGCCGGTCGCCGGTGCTGGACGGACGCGCAATCAGGTCGCGCTCCTCGAGCTTGCCAAGCACCTTCGTCAACCCGCCCGAGGAGATCAGCATCGCGTCATAAAGCGCAGAGGGCGTCAGACGGTGCGGCGGGGGCTGAGAGCGCAGCGCACACAGCAGCTCGAACTCCGTCAGGCTCAGATCGAATGGCCCCAGCCCCACCTGCGCCGCACGCTCGAGCAACCGTGAAAGCCGTTGGACCGCTATGTTCACGCCCGCATGCTCCGCAGCCATGCCAGGCCAGTTCTCTCGCTGGAGCGCCAGCATCTCCGATATCTTGTCCAAGGCATCCGTTTTCATGTCCGTCATGGTAGCAAGCAAAGTTTATCTTGCAAGGAAGATAAATAGCACCCATATATCTTTCCAGAAAGATAAAATGCCGCCAAGGATGCACGCCAATGACCTTCTCTTCCTCTTCGCCCCGCCAAGGCTCCTCTCCGTCCCGCCGAAGCGCGCCCAGTTCCTACGGTTGCGTCTCCCGTTTCAACCATTGGCTCACTGCCACCCTGTTCATCGGCGCACTCGGCCTAGGCCTCGTGATGGCTTATGGCGGATTGCCGCGCGAAAGCGTCGGCGCGCTGATGGGCTGGCACAAGGCACTGGGCGTCGCGACCATCGCCTACGGCCTCTGGCGTGTCGGCTGGCGCATTGCGAAAGGCTTCCCGCCGCCCGCCTCCAAAACACCCGCCTGGCAAATCGCGGCGTCGAAAGCGGTCCATGTTGGGCTGCTCGCCGCGATCCTCGCGATGCCGCTTTCGGGGATCCTGATGACCGTATCCTCGGGCCGCGCGCTGAGCATCTGGGGCGTGACCCTGCTGCCATCCCTAGGCGAGATCGGCTGGCTCGAGACCGCCGCCGAAGCGGTTCACGCGCAACTTCCCTTCGCGGTTTTTGCTATGCTGGCACTCCATATCGGAGCGGCGCTGAAGCACCATTTCATCGATCACGATGCCACGCTGGCCCGCATGACATCAGGCCGCATCCGCGCCTGATGCCTTGTTCTCATTGCGGACGGCACTCCGCCGCTCTGCTTCCATACCGACATCCGGAAACCAGAAATGACCTGTAAACTGCATCTAACCGCTTCCGCCTTGGCCGGCGCACTGGCCATCTCGGCCGTGACCGCCAGCGCCCAGCCTATTGAACCACCCGCCGGCGAAACGGTCGCGCTGCCCCTCGCCGACGTGGCGGAGCTGGCACCTGCAAACGCCACCGCCGAGGCCATCGTGACGGCCGCGCAGGATTTTCTGGACACGCTCGAAGCGGACCAGCGAGAGTCGGTGATATTCGCCTTCGACGACAACACCCAGCGCGCGCGCTGGTCGAACCTGCCAGACAGCCTTTCCCCGCGTGCGGGGTTGAGCCGAGAGGATATGAGCGAAGATCAACGCGCCGCTCTCGACTCTTTGTTGGCTCAGGTGCTGAGCGCCGACGGCGTCCGCAACGAGACATTGCAGCGCCACGCTGACGGCCAGCTGACCGACGGCGGCCCCATCGGCAACGGCGACACGCTCGAGTTTGGGGAAGACCTCTATTACGTATCGATCCTCGGGCAGCCCGAGACCGACGCGCCGTGGATGCTGCAATATGGCGGCCACCACCTCGCCATCAACGCGACCTTCGCAGGCGGCCAAGCTTCGTTTTCGCCCATGCTGACAGGCGGGCAGCCGTTGACCGTCGATTACGATGGCGAAACCGTCTACATCACTCGGGAGGAGGTCCAGGCGTCCCGGGATTTCCTCGCCACGCTCGATGAGGACCAGCGCGACTCCGCCATTGTGAGCGATCAGCCGGCCCAGCTCCTACTCGGTCCCGGAGCGCACGGGACCACCATCGCAGCTGAAGGCATCTCGGGCGCGGACCTCTCCGATGCCCAGCAGGAGGCGCTTTTGGCCGTCATCGAGGCGCGGATCGGCCAGTTCAACGACCGCGACGCCGGTGCCGTGATGGACAAAGTCCGCGAGACCTTGGACCAGACGACATTCGGGTGGTGGGGGCCTCAAGAGCCCTTCGGGGCCGCCTACCTTCGCGTGGTCGGCCCGACGATCATGCTTGAATACTCCCCGCAGAGCATGGGGAGCGATGGGACCGAGCACACGCACAACATGTACCGGGACCCGACGAACGATTACGGAAGCGCCTGGGTCGGAGCAGAATGATGAAATACTACCTTTTCGCCGCGGCGCTCTTTCCGGCGCTCGCCGACGCCCACCCTCACGGAACGGTGGAGCAGCAGCTGCATCTTTCCCTGGGCCGCGACATGGCGGAACTGACTTGGATCATTGTGCCGCCTGCCGAGCAGGCCGGTCATCTTCTCGCCCATCTCGACCTTGATGGCGACAGCGCACTGGACGAAGCGGAACGTGCCGCATTCGCGCAGGCTCTTGTCGACGCGACCTTGCTGTCGGTGAACGGTGAGGAGGTCGCCCTGGCAGAGAGCGAGGCGATAGTGCCGGACGCGACCGCCATCAGCCAGGACGCGGGCAGGCTTGAAATGACTGCACGGTCGAACCTGGTGCTGCCAACGGAGTCGTTCGCCACGCTGTCGGTCGAGGTCAGCTATTCCGAGTTCTCGGAAGACTGGTTCATCCAGCCCTTTTATTTCGAGAACCTCGCGGACGGCGCATCGCCCCGGATCGAGCGAGCGCCCAACGCGCTGACGGTCTCGATCCCGGCAGTGGCACGGTGACCAGTCGACGATACCTACGGCACAACCGCGCGGCAGGGTGCATCCTTGCTTATCGAAGGGCCCGATAGACGGCGTCGACACAGGTCAGAACGTCGCTTTGATCATTGTAGAAGTGTGGGGAAAGCCGCAAGTTCTCTCCCCGGACGGAGGCCGCGACCCCATGCGCCTTGAGCGTCTTGAGCACATGGTGGACTGACCGGCCCCCGAGGGGAACCGAGACGATCGGGCTGAGATTTTCCCGGGGGATGTTCGCGGTCGCGGTCTTGCGGTCGCGAAGGCCAAATGTCAACGGCGGAGCAAAAACCGGCCACGTGGCGGCGCAATACCAGGCCAGTGGCGGGGCGCGAGGCGCCATGGCGCGCGCGCTCCCCAGATAGCTGGCGCGTGCCATGGCGCATTGGCCCGCAGGGCCAATCCCGTTGTGGATGATCAGGTTGGGGCTTCTGCCTTTCGGGCGCGGCTCTGGGCAAGCCTGTAGCTCTCGCCGTTCATCTCGATGATGTTGACGTGGTGGGTCAGCCGGTCGAGGAGAGCGCCAGTGAGGCGCTCGGTTCCGAAGGTTTCGGTCCATTCGTCGAATGGCAGATTACTGGTGATCATCGTGGCGCCACGCTCGTAACGCTGCGAGATCAACTCGAACAGGAGTTCGGCGCCGGTCTTGGACAGCGGCACGAAGCCCAACTCGTCGATGATCAGCAGCTTGACGCCGGCCATCTGTTTCTGGACGCGCAGGAGGCGGCGTTCATCGCGCGCTTCCATCAGCTCGTTGACGAGTGCGGCGGCGGTGGTGAAGCCGACTGCCATGCCCTTCTGGCAGGCGGCCAGCCCGAGCCCGAGGGCCACATGCGTCTTGCCCGTGCCGCTCGGGCCGAGGGCGATGACATTCTCGCGCCGGTCGATCCATTCGCAGCGAGCGAGTTCCAGCACCTGCATCTTGTTCAGCTTGGGGATCGCCTTGAAGTCGAAGCTGTCGAGGCTCTTGGTCGCCGGGAACTTCGCGGCCTTGATGCGGCGCTCCACCATTCGCCGTTCACGATCGATCAGCTCCAGCTCGACCAGACGGGCCAGGAACTGGACATGGTCCACCCCCTCGGCCGCGCACTGGCGGCCCAGCTTCTCATATTCCCGCAGGAAGGTGGGGAGCTTCAGCGTCTTCAGATGATCCGCGAGCAGGATCTTCGGGGTGTCGGTCATGCCACATCCCGCGACAGCAGGGACATGTAGCTGGCCGCCGAGGTGGTCCCGACAGTTGCGCGTGGCAGGTAGGGATAGATATCGAGGTCCAGCTTCGGCGGCCGTTTCTCGACATGGCAGAGAACGAGGTGCTTCACGGCATCGAAGCCGACCGCGCCCAATTGCAGCGCCTTCTTCACCGCCGCGTGGAGATCGTCGATGTCGAAGGTCTCGAGCAGGCGCAGGACCTGGACGTATTCCCGGCGCCCGGCCTTGACCATCCGCGCTTCCATCAGGCGGCGCAGGGTTGCGAACTCGGGTGGCAGATCCCACTCGGCCAAGGGAGCTGCCTGATCCAGGGCGTTGATCTTCCGCTCGATCAGCGGAAGGTAGTGGACCGGATCGAAGACCATGTCCTCGCGGTCGTAGCAGCGGGGATGGCGTGCGATGAGTTCGCCACCGCAGCCGATCACGACCTCGTCGACATAGCCCCTGACCCAGACGTCGCGGTGGCCGTAAGCGACCGGCACCGAGTAATCGTTGGTCTTGTAGCGCACCAGCGCTTGGGAGCTGACCCGCCCCGTAGCCTGATCGCAGGCTTCGAACGGCGACGCCGGAAGGTCGGACATTGCGGCCAGATCCCGCGCGAGCCGTTCCCCGATGGTCTCTGACTGGCCGCGGAGCACGTCCGCCTGACGCCTGCGGCACTGACCCTCAAGGCGGACGTTGAATGCGTCCCACATCGCGAACCGCGGGACCGGCACCATGAAGTTGCGGCGGGAATAGCCGACCAATCCCTCCACGTTGCCCTTGTCGTTCCCCTTGCCGGGGCGGCCGTAGCGGTCGCGGAACAGGTAGTGGGACAGGAACCCGCTGAAGAGAGTGGCTCGCTGACGCGTGCCGTCCGGCAGGATCTTCGCAACCAGGCAGCGGTCGTTGTCGTAGAGGACCGACGCGGGCACCTTGCCGAAGAACGCGAAGGCGTGGACGTGGCCATCGACCCAGGCTTCCGCTGTCGCCGCGGGATAAGCCCGCACGAAGCAGGCATCGCTGTGCGGCAGGTCCAGGACGAAGAAATGCGCCTTCTGTTCGACCCCGCCGATGATGACCACCGCCTCGCCGAAGTCGGCCTGAGCATGGCCGGGCGGATGCGCCAAGGGCACGAACAGTTCGCGGCCGTGCCGTTCCCGCTCCCGCATGTAATCCTTGACGATGGTGTAGCCGCCGGTGAACCCGTGCTCATCGCGGAGCCGCTCGAACACCCGCTTGGCTGTATGCCGTTGCTTGCGATGGCCCCCGCGATCGTTCTCCAGCCAGCCGTCGATGATGCCCGTGAAGGCATCCAGCTTCGGCCGCTTCACCGGGGCCGTTCGCCGGTAACCAGGCGGTACCGAGAACGCCATCATCTTGGCTACGGTGTCGCGCGAGACGTTGAAATGCCGGGCCGCCTCTCGCTGGCTCATCCCCTCGGCACAGGCCAGTCGCACCTTCCGATACAAGTCCACGGTGAAAATCCTCCCGCCCTCCCTGCCGCCAGAAAGGGTAAAGGTGGACGACTTTTACGCCGCCCGCAGCAGGGTCACCCCGCCGCTACCGTGGCCGACTTTCTCACCGCCGTTCTCACATTCATACCACCGGGGACGGACCATCAACTCCGTCGATGGCCTGCAGGGCCACGCGGACCTTTACGCTATCGGCAGGCGACAACGGAAGAACGGGGCGCGGAGGAAGAGCGTCGGTGAGGCCGATCTCGTGCGCCATGGCGTAGACCACGCGGAGGCTTCCGAACGCGCGGAAGAGATCCCAGAGCGGTGCGAGCCGTGCGTCCATAGCCATTGCCGCCTCGGCGTCGCCACTCCGGGCCACCTCCGTGATCTGCATGGCCGGACCCGGGAGGATGCCGCCGAGGACGCTGAACCAGGCGTCCGCGCCGGCCAGAAGTGCCTCTGTGCAGCCCCAGTCGCCGCTGTAGCCGATGGCAAAGTCGCGCGGCACACGGCCGCGGAGGTCGTCCAGCTCGTCGGCGATGGTGCGATCCGCGGGCAGGGGCATCTTGACCGCCGCGACGTGGTCCAACCGCGACAATCGCTCGATCAGGTCCGGCGTGAAGGTGAAATGCGTGGTCGAGGGATTGTTGTAGAGGCAGAGCGGCAGCTCCCCGGCCTCCGCCACGGCGCGAGCATGCGCGAAGACCTCGTCCTCCGTCAGCGGCGTGTAGGAGACGGGGGCGAGCAACAGCCCGTCCGCTCCGGCGTCTCTTGCATCCCGCGCCAGCGCCGCGGCCGCGTCGGTACGAAGCGCGCCGACGCCGACGATCAACGGGATCGCGCCCGCCAGCCGGCCGCCCGTGTCGATGGCCCGTCGCCGCTCGGCGCGGCTGAGATACATGTAGCCGCCGGTGCTGCCCAGAAGGCCCACGGAGTCCACGCCTGCGGCGACGAGGCGATCCAGCACACGGCCGAGCGCTTCGGCATCGACGCGGCCCTCGGAATCGGCCGGTGTGATCGGAAAGGCCGAGAGGCCGTGAAAGAGGGTCATGGTAGCGTCTCCTGCGCGTGGGTCAGTTCTCGGCGGATCGTCGTCAGGGCCGCAGTGAGATCAGAGAGGGGCACGCCACCGAAGGCGAGGCGAATGGCCTGCGGCGGATCTCCGACGGCGTAGGGGGCGCCGGGGGACACGGCGACGCCGCACTCTCGAAGCCGGGCCACCAGCGGGTCGGCGCGGCGCCCCGTGGGCAGCGGCATCCAGGCGAAGCCCGCGTTGCGATGGGCGACGAGGGCGAGATCGGCGAGCGTCTCCCGGCAGAGGCGCTGGCGCTCGGCCCCGTCGCGCCGCCGTGTATCTTCGCTCGCCCCCAGCGTCCCATCCTCGATCCAGGCGGTGACAAGTGCGGTGATCAGCGCGGGCGTATTCCATGTGGTCGCCCGGATGGCGCCGGTCAGCCGGCCAAGCTGCGTCTCGGGCGCGATCAGAAAGCCGACGCGTAGCCCCGTTCCGAGGCTCTTGGAGACTCCACCAACATGGATCGTCCGCTCCGGAGCAAGCTCGCGAAGGCTCGGGGGCGGATCGGTCTCGAGGAAGGCGTAGGCGCTGTCTTCTATGATCAGTAGGTCGCGGCGCCGGGTCACCTCGACGATCCGGCGCCGCGTGGCCTCGTTCATGACCGCGCCGAGAGGGTTCTGCACCGTCGGCATCAGGTAGACGGCGCGCAATCCGTGCGACCGGCACGCGTGATCGAGTGCGTCCGGGTCCATCACGCCCGCATCGCCCTCGACAGGGACCAGCGACGTGCCTCGCAGGGCAGCGACCGATTTGATCCCCGCATAGGTGAGCGGATCCGTCCCGACCGCGTCGCCGGGACCGAACAAGCCCAACATAATCAGTGACAGCGCGTGCTGCGCCCCCGAGGTGACCAGCAGGGTCTCTGGCGCTACCGGTCCGAGGCGCGCGGACGCCCAGTCTGCAAGGACTTTCCGCTCGTGTGGCCGGCCGTCATGCGGCTGGTAGCGCAGCATCGCGTCGAGATCACCGCCCGCAGCGAGCCGCTTCAGCCCTGCGCGCAGCATGTCCGCGTCGGCGGCGCTCCCCGGCATGTTGAAAACGAGATCGATGAGGCCGTCCGAGGCCGCCTGCTCCACGCCGACGCCCGCAGGGACAGAGGCGTCCCGCACGAACATACCGCGGCCGCGCTCTCCGACGATCAGATTGCGGCGCTCGAGCTCCCGATAGGCGCGCGTCGCGGTCGCGAGCGCGACGCCGTGCCGTTCGGCAAAGGCGCGGTGTGGCGGCAGCTTCGCGCCGGGCGGCAGAGTCCCGTCGGCGATCTGTGCCGCAACCCTGTCGGCGAGGTCGATGAACTGTGTGCGGGGCATGGGGCCAACTGTATCTAGTACAATAAAAATATTGTATTGAATCGTGTCGGGTGTCAACGAGCGGCTAGCAACCAGCCGAAAGATCGCCCATGTCCCGCCCCGCCGCCGCGCTCTGCCTTGCCGTCTCGCTCTTTCTCGTCACCTACGCGGTCAACCTGCAGGCGCCGCTCTACGACGCCTACGCCGCGGCCAGCGGGCGAGGGCCAGCCGCGGTCACGATCGCCTTCGCGGCCTATGTGGCAGGCCTGATGCCGACGCTGCTCTGTCTCGGCGGGCTGTCGGACCGTATCGGACGGCGCATTCCACTGGCGATGGCGCTCCTTCTCGGCGCGGCGGCGACTGCCCTGCTTGTCGTCTCGCCCTCCTGGACCACGCTCGTCGTCGCCCGCATGCTCCTCGGGGTCGGGACAGGCCTCGCCACCACAGCAGGGACAGCGTTCATGGTCGAACTGATGGGCGCTGACCGGAGCCGCAGCGCGGCCTTGGCGGTCACATCGGCGACCTCGCTCGGCTTCGGCGGCGGTGCGCTCGCCACCGGGATGAGCTTGTCGCTGACCGGCCCGTCGTTCTTTCCCGCGAGCTTCGCGATCCTCTTCGTCCTGGCACCACTCTTGGCGGTCTGCATGATCTGCGCGCCAAAAGGTGCGCAGGCGCAAGGCGGTGCCCTCGTGCGTCTTCCCGTCTTTCCGCGAGGCACGTGGATTTTCGGAGCAACGCTCGCGCTCGCCTGGTCGGCCACGGGCATGATCATTGCCGTCGTCCCGCTCGAACTCGCGATGCACGGCCTGTTTGGATGGACCGGTCCGGTGATCTTCCTCGCGATCTTCGTCGGCTTTCTGTGCCAGCCTGTCGCCAAGCGCCTGAGCGACAAGGCATCGCTCGCACTGGGACTTGCCCTCATCCCGTCGGGCTTTGGCCTCATCCTCTTCGGGAGCTGGATGCAAGCGATTGCACCCGTCCTGATCGGAACGGCCCTTTCGAGCGCGGCCAGCTACGGCTTCGTCTTCCTCGCCGCGCTCTCAGAGGTCTCGGACCGCGCAGGCCAGGACAGGTCCCGCGCCACCGCGGGACTTTTCGTCTACGCCTATGCCGGGTTTTCCCTGCCGGTCATCGGGAGCGGCGTGCTTGCCGAAACCATGGGGCTGGTCCCGGCAATGGCTGTCTTCCTCGGTCTGCTCATCGTCGGCTCTATTGCGTTGGCCGGTTTCTTGACGGCGAGATCGACCGCACCAGTGGAGCAGCCGACATGAGTTCTTCGCTTATTCCGCCACGCGTCGGGTCGGTGCAGTTAGGTACCCCGCGCGTCCTCCGTCGTTTGCCAATCTCCAACACTCCGAGATCTAATGATTGAAGCTGCCGGTCATCTTTTCCCTCACTTCGGCGCATGGACCGCATGCGCCGCATCGGTTCTTTGCGGCACTGTACTCCAGAGGCTGTCTGGCGCAGGCTTCGGGATGATCGCCGCGCCAACTTTTGTGATCTTCGCCCCCGAGTTTCTTCCGGGGAAGATCCTCCTCCTCGGGCTCGTTATCGGTCTCGGGGCGTTCATGGGTAGGCGCGATGCGGTCGTGCGCTCCTAATCTGGCCCCGGGACTTCCCGGCCGCGTCATCGGCGCAATCATCGCGGCCTCTGTCGCGCGTCTGATCGTCGGCACTGACATGCTTCCCGTGATTCTAGCCCTGATCGTATTGCTCGCCGTCGGTTTGACGGTCGCGGTGGTAGCGCTTTTTGGGTTCTGCCCACTTGTCCAGCGGTTCGAACGTGGTGCGATCCGTCCTTGGGCCTTGGGATTGGCTACGCTCTCGGCCTTCGTTCTGCTCGCGCGCACACTGTCGTGGGGTGCCGTATCACTTGATTCGTCATGGCGCCGGCGCGGAGGGGGGCGACATAAACGGACTTTCGAGCATGCCGCAGCGAACGGCAGTACCGTCCCGACTCCTGCCGCTCAGGCAAGGGTCCTGTCCTATGACGAGGCTCGGTGGATCCCGGCTTCGCCCTCTGTCGCTGCCTTGCTCGGTTCCGACTCCTCAGGCAGCCTCGCGCCATGATCACGACCGACTGGCGGCCCAACAACGGCGCGGAATTCCTGCGGCATACCTTCGCCATCGGCGACGTCCATGGACGGGCAACGACCCTCAACCAGCTTCTCGATCACCTCGAAGATCTTCCGGTCTACGGCCGCGTGCGCGAGATCATCTTCGCCGGCGACCTGACGGACCGGGGACCCGACAGCCTGGGATCGATCCAGCGCGCCTGGGAGGCGCTCGACCGTTTTGATTATGGAACGCTCCTGCCCGGGAACCACGAACTCATGATGGTCAGCGCACTCGACTTCGATCCCTTCATGCTCCGGAACTGGCTCGCCAACGGCGGGAACACCGCCCTGAAGCAGGTCGATCCGCGCGAGGCACTCGATATCCCGGAAAGGCTCAGGGCGTTTCGGGCGGCCCTCCCCTTGGGGTTCGAGGAGTTGATGCGGACAGGACCCACCCATCTCGTGCGCAACGGCTGTCTGTTCGTGCATGCCGGCCTGCATCCTCACATGGACCGTAACGAGTTCCTCGCCGCGCCGCGCTTCGAGGTAGGCGACACCCACTGGGCATGGATCCGGCAGCCCTTCCTAAGCTGGGAGGGCGGATGGGAGCACCTGGGTCTGCGCCTCGTGGTCCATGGACATTCGCCGGCCATCACCCGACTGTTCGAGGACAAGGAGCAAGCTGAGCGATACCTCGACGTGGTGACGGAACATGCCGCCATCTGCGTCGACGCCGGGGCCGCGGCGGTGCCACAGGTCGCGGCAGTCGAGTTTGCTGGATGGTATCACCGTCTTCATGTCGCTCAGGGAAGCGACGGAAATTAACGTCAGAAGATTTTTCGAACTCTAACCGGAAGGGAGGTCGCTGAACGCCTTCATGCTCCAATGGCACCTTCCTTGACTGAATCGGCGACGAAGCGTGTGTCGCGGCGAGCAGGAGCGTCCCAGCGCCCGGAAGCGAGCCCCCTCCACTTGAAGTACCTCGCGGAGCACAACGCTGTATCGCTCGAAGAGACGAGGTTACCAGGGTAATGCTCCGGTGAGAGCCGCCTGACGCGGCTCTGAGGGCAGTGATAGGTCCGACCTTATGGCCGACCTTACGTTCGAACCCGAGATCGAAGTCCTATCCGCTGCCGATGGGGTGCGCCGCCGCTATTGGAGCGACGATGACAAGCTCCGGATCGTCGAGGAGAGCTTTCTCGGCCACCGGCAGGCGAGTGCCACGGCGCGGCGCCACGGTGTCTCGCGCTCCTTGCTGACGACCTGGCGACGGCAATACCGGGAGGGGGAGTTGGGAGGCGTGGGCCCGGCGTTTACGCCGCTTGCGCTTGCAGCAGAGCCTCGCGGCGCGGCCGCCGAAGGCTCGCACTCGCCGGTTTCGCAGGGCACCATGGAGATCGTGCTGGTGAACGGGCGGCGCCTCGTAGTGCCGGTCGATGTAGTGCCGGAGACGTTGGCCCGGTTGCTGCCGGTGGTGGACGGGCCATGATCGCCTTTCCGGCGGGGGTGCGCGTGTGGATCGCGGGCGGGGTGACGGATATGCGCCGTGGTATGAACACGCTGGCGTTGCAGGTTCAGGAGGGTCTCGGGCGCGACCCGCATGCCGGCGAGATCTTCTGCTTCCGCGGCCGCAAGGGCGACCTGGTCAAGCTGCTCTGGCACGACGGGGTCGGCATGTCGCTCTACACCAAGCGGCTGGAGGCGGGCAAATTCATCTGGCCCGTCAGCCGCAGCGGCGAAGCGGTGCAGGTCTCCGCGGCCCAGCTCGGCTATCTCCTGGAGGGGATCGACTGGCGCAATCCGCGTTGGACACAACGCCCTGCGAAGGCCGGATAAATCAGCCTCGCAGGCCTTATTTTCATGGGCATCAAGAGTGCCGCATGGTAGGTCTCTGCCATGCCGGATGCCGCTTCGGAGATCGCCAGATTGCGTGCCGCGCTCGCGGCCTCGGAGGCCCGTGCCGAGACCGCCGAGAGTGAGCTGGCGCAGGCCCGCGCGGTGGTCTCGACCTCCGAGGCGATGATCAAGCATCTCAGGCTCGAGATCGCCAAGCTACGGCGGGAGCAATACGGCCATCGCTCGGAACGCCGCGCTCGCCTGATCGATCAGATGGAGTTGCAGCTCGAGGAGCTCGAGGCGGCCGCCACCGAGGACGAACTCGCCGCGGAGGTTGCGGCACAGTCCACGCCTGTTGCGGGCTTCCAGCGCCGCCGTCCGGCCCGCAAGCCCTTCCCGGAACATCTCCCACGGGAGCGGGTGGTGATCGAGGCGCCATCGGCCTGTTCGTGCTGCGGCTCCGAGCGTCTCGCGAAGCTGGGCGAGGACATCACCGAGACGCTGGAGGTCATTCCGCGGCAGTGGAAGGTGGTCCAGACCGTTCGCGAGAAGGTCACCTGCCGCGCCTGCGAGGCGATCAGCCAGCCGCCGGCGCCCTTCCACGCGACCCCGCGCGGATGGGCCGGGCCGAACCTTCTGGCGACGATCCTGTTCGAGAAGTTCGGCCAGCATCAGCCCCTGAACCGGCAGGCCGAGCGCTATGCCCGGGAAGGTGTCGAGCTCAGCCTCTCGACCCTGGCCGACCAGGTCGGTGCCTGCACCGCTGCGCTCGAGCCCGTCCATGCGCTGATCCGCGACCACGTCCTGCGCGCCGAGCGGCTGCACGGGGACGACACCACGGTGCCGCTGCTGGCAAAGGGCGGGACGCGCACGGCGCGGCTCTGGACCTATGTCCGCGACGATCGCCCCTTCGCGGGCGGCGCGCCGCCCGCAGCCCTGTTCCACTTTTCGTGCGACCGGGAGATGGCCCATCCGAACCGGCATCTCGCGGGATGGCAGGGTATCCTGCAAGCCGATGCCTATGGCGGATACAACGATCTCTATCGTGGCAATCGCGATCCCGGTCCGGTGAGCAGCGCGCTGTGTTGGAGCCATGCCCGCCGGAAGTTCTTCGAACTTGCTGACATCAAGGAGAAGGCCCGCAAGAGGAAGCCGGACCACGACATCTCGCCCGTCGCATTGGAAGCCGTGAAGCGGATCGATGCCATCTTCGACATCGAGCGTGAGATCAACGGTCTGGATGCGGGCTCGCGGCTGGAAGTCCGACACCACCGGTCACGCCCACTGGTGGAGGACTTGCGCGACTGGATGCAGAGCGAGCGCGACACGATGTCGAAGCACAATCCAGTGGCCAAGGCGATCGCCTACATGTTCAAGGCGGACCGCTGGGAGGCCTTTACCCGCTTCCTCGAGGATGGCCGGGTCTGTCTGACGACGGATGATGTTGAGAAGCCCCTTTCTCGACCATTCTCACGACGGCTTTGGCTTTGGCGGCTTGTCCTTCCATGCTTCGACCATCCTTGCATAGGATTCTTCGGCATTGGCGACGAGCTCCATCTCTCGATGGCGGATCTCCTTGATCCAATAGTCGCGCCCCGGACCGGGCTTGTTGCCGTGCTGTTTGGGCGCCCCGGCGCGCAGGGCCAGCTTGCGCATCTTCATCCCGACGAAGGCCGGTCGCGCCCAGCGGTAGGGCTCGTCCTTCTTGAGAAGATGCCAAATCAGCGTGGCGATCTTGCGCGCCGTCGCGACGGCGGCGACGTTCGCTCCCTTCCGGTCCTTCATGCGCAGGAAGAACGCCCTCAGTGGCCCCGGAGCGCTCGCCGCCGACCACGCCGCCTCGACCAGCATGGTGCGGGCCGTCGCGTTCCCATGCTGGAGATGCGACCGTGGATGGCTCGGCCGGCGCCGGACTGCCGTACTCTCGGCGTCAGGCCGAAGTAGCTCGCCAGCTTCTGCGGCGTGGCGAAGCGCTCGATGTCGCCGATGGATGCCACGACGGCGGTGGCGATGACGGCGCTGATGCCCGCCACGCTCATCAGCTTGCGGGTCCGCGCATCGTCCAGAGCGAAGGCGATGAGGTCGCGCTCAAGGCCCTCGAGCCGCGCCCTGAGCCAATCCAGCTCGTCGAGGTGCCGTCTGAGCAGATCGCGCTCGGACTTCGGCAGCGGCGCCTTCTCCAGCCAGCGCCGGCCGCCCTTGCCGAAGAGATGGCCCTCGTACTTCGGAATCAGGTTGGCATGCAGCACTGCGTGAACACGGCTCTTGGCTCGCCGGATCGATCGGACCACAGCCACCCGCTCGGACACCAGGCGCCGCAATGCCAGAGTGGCGTCGTCGGCCGCCCAGACCTCCGGCAGGAAGCCCGCGGCGTGCAGCTGCGCCAGGATCGCGGCGTCGACCTTGTCGGTCTTCACCCGCGCATGCGCGATCGCCTTCACCTGAAGCGGGTTGGCGATCACCACCCGCGCGACGAACGGCGTCAGCAGTCGCACGATCGCCGCCGTGTTTTCCGTGGCTTCCAGCACGACCTCGTCATCGGGCCGCAGGGTGCGGCCGAAGGCCACGACAGCGTCATGTTCCAGGTCGACCCTGAAGTTTTCCGTCACCGCCCCGTCCGAGAGGACCGCGACCTGCGCGAAGCTCCGGTGAACGTCCATTCCGATCGATCTCATTCCTCGCTCTCCCAGTCGTTGTCAGGGGAGTGCTCGGGCTGTGCGACATCTACGGATACGCGCTCTCGGCGCACACGGGCTGGTCGCAGGGGCGGCCAGATAACAACGCGAGCTCGCAGCTCAAAGTCAATTCGGCCTGCCCGGGTCTTCGCACTCCAGCGCCCCTGTCCCGCAGCACCCCTCTACCACGACAGAGGAAAGAACGGACCGCTGGATCGAAGCGCCATAGACAGCATGCCCGATAACAACGCGGCGGAACGAGCACTGCGCGGCATCGCCCTCGGTCGCAAGTCATGGCTCTTCGCCGGCTCCGAGCGCGGCGGCGATCGTGCCGCCTTCATGTATTCCCTGATCGTCACCGCGAAGATGAACGACATCGATCCCCAGGCATGGCTGGCCGATGTTCTCGCCCGGCTGCCCGAGATGACCGCCTCGCAGGTGCCGGATCTGCTTCCCTGGCACTGGCGCTCGGCTTCATCCGAAGACAGGAGGGCCGCATGACCCAGATCGCCCGTCTCCGGATCACGCTCAACGACGTCGAGCCACAGGTCGTGCGCCAGATCGAGGTCCCCCTGAAGATCAGGCTCGACCGGCTGCACGAAGCCGTGCAGGCCGCCATGGGCTGGACGGATAGCCATCTCTACGAGTTCCGCGCGGAGGGGATCGGTTGGGGCGAACCCGACCCCGAGGGCTTCTTCGATGGCCCGCTGCCGGCGAAGAAGACGACGCTTCAGGATGTCATGACGGACACCGGAAGCAGGACACTGCAATACATCTACGACTATGGCGACGACTGGGACCACGTGATCCGCATCGAACGGTTCGATGATGACGCCGCCGACACCTCGTATCCCCGCCTTCTCAAGGCGACAGGCGCCTGTCCTCCGGAAGATGTCGGCGGCGCCTGGGGCTACGAGGAGTTCCTCGAAGCGATAGCCGAACCCGACCACGAGCAGCACGACGACATGATCCGCTGGGCTGGAGGCCCCTTCGATCCCAACGATCCGCGAATAGACCGGATTGAGCACCGGCTGGCGCTGCTGGCAAAGAAGTGGGCGCCACGGGCCCGCAAGCCCAAAGCACCCGGCACCTAAGCGCCAGACCGCTCCACGTCCGCGGTCCAGCCCGCATGCTTACTTACCAGGCAGTTCAGCGTCAGGAGATAACCCGCCAGAGAGAGCCTCTATGCCCCCGAAAAGTTTGAATTATCATGAATTATCCCGAGGTCGATAATTCATCTCGCGAGGTATGAATGGATGCCTCTCGCGAGACGGCTCAATACCAGCGGCGACCGGCTATGACGTGATAGGAGGTGAGGTAGTGGCTAGCCCTGCTGAACGACGGCTTCGAGGTACCTCTCCAGGTTCCACATCCCGGAGATGTCCGACCGCGACATGACGGCGAGCGCCGTCTCACCACCCAGACCCCGGTTCGGAGCGCGGATCCACCTCTTTCTCCGAGCCGCCGACCGAAACAACAGCCTCAGGCACCGATGAATGCCCAGCAGTAGGCCAAGGCGCTCGGCCAAGTCACCGGTCGTCGGAACCAGTTCGCCTTCCTGCAGGCTTTGAAACTCACGCTCGGTGAGCCCACCGAGAACTTCGCGGCTCTCCTTCTCCGAAAGGTCCCAGACCATGAACAGACGGAAGATGGTGCGGGTTGCGGCCCGTGCCTCTTCCTCGGTGAGCTTGGGCGCTTCGCCCGCAGGACTGGCTTCATCGGTCATGCCTACGCCCCTCGTGACGCTTGCTCGGTTCAATGGGGCTTCCCGGGCTCATGGAGCACCACCATGGGCGCCTCACCGGCTTAGCCATCGTCCGGGCTCGAACGTGTCTCAGGGCAGCGCCGCACGCCTTGCCGTGCCCGCGGACTTGCCGACGCGGTCGCGCCCCGTTACCGGCGGGGCACCACTCCGCCCGTATGCGCTGCCCACCAGCTCGGGTGTGAACGTCGAGTTCCGGCATTCCATTCGCCCACTTGATGACCCTCGAATCGGACGACAAGACCTCGTCTTCGTGGTGCCCATCCAAGCCCATTCATGCGGATCGTCCTATCGCTTCCTTCCGCTGGCGGGGCGATCGCTCCCACGCCGTGCCGCCGTCCCTACAGCGTAATTGTGCGAAAAGCTCCACCGCCGCTTAGGCATCTCCAAGCCCTGCCTGCACTTCCGTCAACATTCGCATGTGCGAAAATTTTAGAGCCGCGAAGCCGGTTTGCCTTTTCGACAAGGAAGCCGGCGGATCGCGCTTGACCCGCTGTCGCGGTTCGGCCTAGCTCGCAGTGTCGAAAGGACCTCCTCGTGACCGTACGCCGCCTCATACGCCAGGTATCTAATACCTACTGACCCCGACGCCCGGGGCTGCGGATGATCCGTGCGGCCATTTCGGCTTCCCTGCCAGACATGCTCGACCGATCCGGGAGCGCTACGCTCCAAGGCAGCCCCGTACGACCGCCCCCTCGCCTCGGAGCACGACATGTACGACGACAACATCACCCCTCGCGCCGACGAGGCATCGTCGATCGCAACGCGACCTTTCGACTGGCACGGCCACGTTCCGCCACGCTTTCCGGTCCTCGCACCGGACCTGAACCTGGACTCGCAGGACGCCTACATCGCCCGGTTCCAGGCCTTCGCCCTGAAGCTCAAGCGCAATCTCAACCCGAACCGCGGCGCGCTGCGCTCCGGAGAAGAGTATCGCCCCAGCTTCCTCGGCAAGACGGCCTATCGTCGCCGCGTGGCCGAACTGGGGCTGTCGCGCCTGGATCATGAGGATTTTCTGCAAGTCAAGCGCCTGGCTCGAAGCGGTGGTGCGCTCCACGGCCCTCGAACCGGGCATCACGCCGACGAGCTGGCAGCGGCGCTGCATGCCGAGAGCCCCTGGATGTCCGAGGTGGGCACGCACCTCATGAAGGCCATGCGCGCGACAGCAAGTGCCGGGATCGCTGGTCTCGCGGTGTCGCCGATGATCCTGGTCGGTCCGCCCGGCTGCGGCAAGTCGCACTACGCCCGCAAGCTCGGCGAACTGGCCGGCACACCGGTTCGCCAGATCGATGTCGGCTCCGGCACCTCCGCACACCGGTTGGCCGGCACCGAGAAGGGCTGGTCGAGCCGCCAGAGCGGCGTGCCGACCGAGACCGTGCTCGATCGCAAGGTCGCCAACCCGCTGATGGTTGTCGACGAGATCGACAAGGCGGGCACGATCTACTCGACCAGCGGCAACCCGAGCTCGCTGATCACGGCCCTGCTGACTCTGCTGGAGCCCTCGACTGCCAGGGTCTTCGAGTGCCCTGCCCTGCGGGTCACCTTCAATCTGTCCCGCGTGAACTGGGTGCTCACCGCGAACGTGCTGGAAGAGATCCCTGCGGTGCTGCGCGACCGCTGCCGCATCTTCCTCATGCCCGAGGTGACCCCGGAGGTGGCTGGGATGATGGTCGACGCCATGGCCCGGGACGTTCCGCAGCTCGACGTCGAAACCTTCGCGCTGGTGCGCCGCGAGGTCATGCGAATGGCCGCTTGCGGCAAGATGAGCCTGCGGATCATCCGGCGCATCCTCGAGGATGTCTCGCGGCCTTCGGGGCGCGTCCTGCACTGATCCAGAGAACGCCACCGCGTGCGCCCGAAGGCGTGCCAGGCACAGCAGGCAGCCGGTCGATCAACTTGCGGGAGGAGCGCGATGGGACAGGATCCGCCATACGAAGTGGGGCTCGACCTCGCACGGGAAGTCGAGCGCCTCGTCGGCCTCTGCGAGGCAGAGCTCGGCGCTCTCGAAATCTATCTGTTCGGCAGCAGAGCGCGCGGGAATCATCGCGAGGAGAGCGACTACGACCTCCTGGCAATCCTTCCCGACGGCGCGCCGCCGGAGGCCGATGATCCGATGACGCTCTACAAGCTTCGTCGACGGTCCGGCGCTAATGCCGACCTATTCGCAGTGCGACGCGCAGAATTCCTCGGGCCCGGTCAGTGGTGAACACCCTCTCCTACGCCGTGGCGAGGGAGGGGGTCCGCCTCGACACGGGAAAACGCACCGCGAGTCACGACTAGCGATGGAGGATCCCATGGCCAAACCGAGCACGACCGCCGAGGTGCTCGAGGCCTGCTCCTGGACCTCCGCTCAACTCCCACGGAACGATCGTCGGCATCAGGGTCCCCAGCTTCCGGGACTTCCAACAGCGGGTCGATTATCCACAATTGAGTTCCAGCTACGACGGGTTTCGGCGAGACCCGCGCATCGGTGCGTCCCATATGGATTCTATCTGAAGCCAGCCAATAGGAGGCCCCTGATGAAAGAAGATACCCGCTGGAACCCCGCCACCGACGACCCCTACTCGTGGAACCGTCCCGTCGAAGTGGACATCGAGCCGCTCACCACGCCCCACGATCTCTGGTCCTACTTCGACGAAATCGCGCCGGATCCGGAGAGCGCCAGGTTCGCATGGGCCGAGGTCCTCGCCTCCATCGATGTACCCCTGCCCGCCAATGGGCCGGTTGCGGCCCTCATGATCGTCTCGATCCCGGACGCGACCCACGATCATCTAGGCCTGGGCGTAGAGGACGTCATCGCCAAGCTCAGCAATTGGGCTCAAGTCTGGAGCACGGGGGGCCTGCGCTGGGTGACCCACTGCGAGGATGGTCCGGTGATCCGCTACGAGTTCCTGCTGATGCCGATCGAGGAGATCGATCATGCGGACGGGACCACGACGCGCGAGATCGTCGTGGAGAGCTCGATCCAGATCTGCCGGCGGGAATCCGTGCTGTGTCCGATCGATGGGGCCGATCTCACGAGTCAATGCTGCTGCGAGGTGCTGGCAGCGTAGTGTAACTTCACGCACAGCGTCGAGGAACTTGGGCGAGGAGGTCGCGCCAGCCGACAATGTCTTCGCCGCACTCGAGATCATGAATGGCATCGCGGCCGCCTTGGGACTTCCGTGCCACACCGATGACGCTCGCCAGAGTCGCCTTGAGTCCTGAACGCGCCTGATTGCTTCCACTGCCATCGTCAGGGCAGGCACTATCTGCGTCTGTCCACCAGACCACGCGCCGCCTCGATCAAGCTCGCGACATACCCAACGGCGTCAGAACGCGTTGGACGATCACGAATCGGGCGACCGCAGACCATTCGCGCTGAAATTCGCGGCGACGACACCTGCGGGCCCCGGTCGACCTCTGACAATTTTGACGCGGGAGCGACCGAAGACCCAGCCTATAGGCAACAACCTACGGATGGAGCGCTGCCATGCAGGATGCAACAATCACCCAAGGATCGAGGCTTTTCCCGATCGTGCTGGCAATCGTCGCGGCGGCGGCGACGGGGGTTCTCTGGGCCTATGCCAACCCCATCCAGCTGGTCCCCGGCGTGATCCAGTGGCGCATCTTCGCGTTTCTTCCGCCGCTCATCGGCATCCTGCTCGGCTGGAAGAGCGGCTTCATCTGCGGCTACCTGGGCACAATCGTCTGGTCGCTGTTGGCCGGCACCTTCATCCCTGCGCATTCGCTGATCGTCGACGGCATCATGGTCGGGCTGACCGGCGCGGTGCCCGGCTGGATGTTCAACCCGCGCACCACGACATTCGATCGCAACACGCTTCTCCGGATCGCCGTCGTCTGCCTGGTCACCGGGCTGGTCATGGTCGCGGTCGTCTCGGCCAGCCTCGCCGTCCTCGGCATATTCCCCTACTTCTGGGCGCTTCTCTACCTCGGTCTGTCGGACATCGTGCCGATGCTGATCGGAACGCCGGTGCTGGTGAAGCCCGCCTTGCGCATCCTCGACGCGGCGCATCCGTCGGGTTTCACACGCTTCTGAAGGCCGGTCATGCTCACCATCGAAAACGCTGCCGTGGCCTATGCCCGCGGCGGCGATGCCCTTGAACGGGCCAGTCTCGACGTTTCTTCGGGCACGCGCCACCTCGTCTGCGGGGCGGCGGGCAGCGGCAAGACCACGCTCCTGCACCTCGCGACCGGGATCATCCCGCGCCTCATCACGCCCGAGCGCATCTCCGGGCAGGTCCGGATCGGTGGCGCGGCGACCGCCACCGCCGATGCCGAGGCAATCTTCGGTCGGGTGGGCTATGTGGCGCAGTCGGTGGAGGATCAGCTCTGGGACCTGTCGCTCGAGGACCTGATCGCCTTTCCGCTCGAGAACCGTGCCGTGCCACCCGCGCGGCTCCGCGAACGGATGGGTGAGCTGATCGACGGCCTTAAACTCCGCCCTCTCTCGGGCCGGCGTGTCCTGACCCTGTCCGGCGGGGAAC
The DNA here is from genome assembly GCF_000442255.1 of Salipiger mucosus DSM 16094. Lineage (GTDB taxonomy): Bacteria > Pseudomonadota > Alphaproteobacteria > Rhodobacterales > Rhodobacteraceae > Salipiger > Salipiger mucosus. Next base: position 76,236 of record NZ_KE557283.1, read on the forward strand.
GCCGCATGGCGGCACTTGCCGCGGCGCTGGCAACGCGTCCGGACCTCGTTGTCCTCGATGAGCCGACGACCGGCCTCGACCCGGAAGCACGTGCCCGGCTTGTCGCCGTGTTGAACGGGCCCGAACTGCGGAACGCCGCACTGCTGATGAGCGCACAAGACCCCGGATCACTCAGGTCCTGCACGGACATCGTCACGCTGCTCTCCGGCGGTACCACAAACGCCCCTGAGCGGGCCGCGACGCTCTGGCCCGAGGACGACCGCTGGCGCGCCGCCGGCATCCTGCCGCCACGACACGCGCCGTCGCCACCGCCCGCCCCGGAGCCGGGCGCCGAGGTTTTTGGAGTGGCGGGCCTGGCGAGCATGCTCGCCCGCAATGACGGGCAGCCCGTGCTCAGAGATGTTGGCTTCTCGCTCCGGGCGGGCGAGGTCGTCGGCCTTGTCGGGCGCAACGGCGCCGGCAAGACGACGCTGATCCGCACCTTGCTCCGCCTTGCGCAGGCGCGGCATGGGCGCATCATCCTTGGTGGACAGGACGCCGGAGAGTGGAGCCCGGCGCGGCGCGCCCGCTCGATCGCCTACCTCCCCCAGGAAATGCGCCGCATCCTGTTCAACATGAGTGTGGCTGAAGAGATCGCCTTTGCCATGACCGCAAAGAGCGGCATGGCCCGTGACCCGGACGTCGCGGCTCGATGCTCGGAAGTGCTGGCCCGCTACGGGCTGGCGGATCATGCCGAGACCAACCCATTCGCGCTCTCCGCGCGACAACAGGCCGTTCTGGGTCTGGTCTGCGCCGAGGCGGCCGGCGCGCCGGTCGCCGTCCTGGACGAACCGCTGCTGGGCCGGGACATCGCCGGCCGGGCGCACCTGGAGCGGTTCCTCCGAACCGCGCGCGAGAACGAGCGCGCGGTGCTGATGGTCTCCCACGACCTCGAGATGATCGACTCCCTTTGCCCACGCCTGCTGGTGCTCGACGCGGGACGGATCACCTTCGACGGACCTACGCGGGACGGCTGGTCAAGCCCCGGCTTCGGGGCCCTGAACTGGCCCGCGCCCGCCCCCGGAACGCCTGCACCGGTTCCGGAGCGCGCCTGATGACAGCGATCCACCGTGCGAACTTCTTCCTCAAGATCGGCGTCGGGCTGGTCCTGTCGACGCTTGCCTGGCTCATTCCCGAGTGGTGGGCGGGTGCAGCGCTCTCGGCCCTCGTCCTGATCACCCTTTGGCTTGTGGGGACGCCGGGGCTGCGCGGCTACCTGCGGGGGGCCGCGCTGCTGGTCCTGCTTGTCATGGCCAGCTGGCTGGTCAACCTCTCGATTCAGGGCGTGCCGGTGTCCGAGGCGCTGACCACCGGGATCAAGCTGGCCTCGCGCCTCGTCACCACGACAGCGGCGTTCTTCTTCATCATGGCCACCACCTCGCCCGGCGCGATCCTTGCCGCCTGCAGTGCCGCCCGGCTGCCGCCGATCGCAACCCTGACCCTCTCGCTGCTGTTCGGCGTGATCCCGATGCTGCAGGAGGATTTCGCGCGGATTGCCGACGCACAGCGCGCCCGCGGGATGGAGATCGACGAGGTCGGCTTCCTGCAGAGGCTGCGCTTCGCGCTGGCCCGGGGGGTGCCCCTGCTGGTCCAGGCGATCCGAATGGCCCATGCGATTTCCCTCACTCTCGAACTCGGCGGCTTCGACCTGGGCCGAAAGCGCACGACATGGCGCGAAGTCGGGCTGCTGGTTGACTCCCCCTCGCCCCGACACGTCCAGGAGAATGATCCATGAAACTGCCTCTGCCAGCCGCGTCCGACCAGACCTGGAATGTCGATGTCGACGGGCGGGAGATCGACCTGCCGATTGTCCCGATCTCCGAGGATCTGGCCATCGCGCTGCTGATGATCATCGATGTGGGCGTCCGCTTCGGCGAGCATGTCGGCGCACGCCTGGCCGAAAAGCTGCGCCCCCATGATCCTGAGATCATCGTCGGCACGGCCACCCTGGGCATCCCGGTAGCGATCGAGACGACGCGGGCGCTGGGGCTGGACAACTACGTGATCCTGCAGAAATCGCCGAAGATCCATCTCGGCGATGCGCTGACGCAGACGATCACATCAATCACCTCGACCGGCGACCAGCGTCTCCTGCTAGACCGCAGGGCCGTCCCGCTGCTTGAGGGGCGGCGCGTCGCCGTGGTCGACGATGTGGTCGCGTCGGGCTCGAGCCTGAAGGGCTCGATCGAGCTGGTCCGGCAGGCCGGCGGAACCGTCGTCGCCGCCGGCGTGATCCTGACCGAGGCCCGCGACTGGGAAGAGACGCTCGGCGCGGATGCCGAGCTGATCGTCCCGCTGGCGCATATCCCGCAATTCTCACGCGGGCCCAACGGCTGGGAGCCCGATCCGGCCACCTTCCGGTAGGTGAGGCGGCCGAGCCTTCGAGTTGGCTGTTTGTCGTCGCCACCGGGAATCGGGTCACCGGGAGCGTCAGTCTGCATTCTCCGTCCCCGGAGCCCTAGTGCGAAATGATCCGCATCCGATTCTTCGGAAGCCAGACACGAGAACTGATTTCGAGGTCCGGTGAACCTCTCGGCAGATGAGTGTGGCGCCGATCGGGCAAGTCGCCGACACTGGTCGCCACGGAGTCATCGCCCTGCGACCCGAGTCCACCCAACCTGGACTGTTTCACCTCAGGTTGAGCGCTCCGACCTTTCCCGACATCATGTTTGGCAAGTAGACGATTCCGTCCAATGCCGAGATGTCAGCAAGCCCCGCTGACAACGTCGCGACAGTTTCGGCGGCACCGGTTTTGGGATCGACCATGTGCAGTTCCCCCGTGATCCAATCGCTCACGACGAGAACTTCTCCAAAGCCGGCGATGCCATCGATGTTACCGAGGTCCGGTGCAATCTGCGAAATTGCCTGATCGGTAAGCGACACCGAAAGGAGCCCGCCCGGCCTCTCGGTAGTGAAATCCTGAGCTAGCCCCTGCCCCCACGAGGCCACGATAAGCCGTCCGCCATCGGAAAGAATTCCGTTCGGATGCGAGAGAGCCGGCTCTGTGAGCCAAGGGCTCATCTCGCCCCCTTTATAGCGCCAGATCGTATGCGTCATCATGTCGGTCACGAAGGCGACGTCTCCAGCAACCGTGATGTCGTTCAGGAACACGGCGCCGTCCGGCGAGTGAGCCTCGACCACTTCGCCTGTGATTGCGTCGATGACACGCAAGGTGTCCATGTCGGCGACCAGCACATGACTGCCGAGGAGTGCCATACCTTTCGGTGCATTCATGTGGCTCACCCAGACGGGGTCGATCACGCTCCCGTCATACCCGACTAACGACAGATAACCCTCCCCGTCGAGACCATCGGGCTGGCCGACCACATTGCTCACAATCAGCCGGTCCCGTGCCGGATCTGGGAGGACCGATTCCGGCGTATCGAAACCTTCGGTCTCCCAAAGCATCTGTGCCTGTGCGGAACTCGCGGCAATCACGAGGCTTGCTGCGGCAGTCAGAATGATCCTGTTCATCGAGCTATCTCCTTAGGGCCAAGATACCCGATTCACGTATCTAATATTGAGCCTAGCTTTCTACTTGTTTCTCGTTGGTATCATTTTCTGATACCCTACAGGTAAAACCAGTATTGGATCCTGCATGACGGCTTCGATCTTCGCCATCCTTCGAGCACATTTGAGGGCGCGTCGCATGAGCTATGCCGATCTCGCCGCGCGCATGGAACTCTCGGAACCGACCGTGAAACGGATCTTTGCCGCAGCCGACTGCAAGCTGAGTCGGCTGACCGAGATTTGTGCGGCCCTGGAGATCCCGCTCGACGATGTTCTGGAAGCCGCACGCCATCCGCGAGACGATCTTCGCGAACTGACGGTAGGTGCCGAGCGCGCACTTGCTGACCGGCCGATTCTGTTCCACCTCCTCCTGCTGCTTCGCGATGGGCTCGACCAGGTGGCTGCCGCGTCTCGGCTGGGGCTCGACGAAGCCGGACTCTTCCGGGCCGGGTTCGAGCTCGACCGGCTCGGTGTCGCCGAATTACGAAGCGACGGTGCCATCGACGTGAACTCGGCACGCGCGATCCGCTTCCGTCGTGACGGCCCGCTCAACCCGTTGCTGCGCACGATCAACCAACGTTTCTTGTCCGACATCCTTGCCCGCGCCGAAGCCCCCGATACGGCTTTCGTAGTGGCCTCGCGGCGCATGCGAAGAGACACGGCCCGCCGCATTCGACAAGAACTGGAGGACTTACGACAGCGTATCGGCACGCTCGCCAAGCGCGATCAGCTTACGGCGCAGGACGAGGAACTCGAGACCTACAAACTGACCTGTGCCTGGGGCCAAGTGGATTTTTCCGAGTTGCTGTCACAAGAACGCGAAGCTGCGGGCAATCCGATGCCTTATCCACCCCCATGAAACCGTGCAGCGCCAAGCGGCATGACGAAGCGGTCGCGCGGCACCTCGGCCGCAGCCGTGATCTCGAGCATGAGATCGGGGTGATAGAGCGCTTTCACCTCAACCGTCGTCGTAGCCGGATAGGGTGGTCGGAAGTACGCACTTCGGATATCGCTGACCTGGATGAAGGCGGCGATGTCGGTCGTAAAATGCGTCAACGAGAGTACGTCAGTCATCTCTCCGCCGACGCTCTTGAGAACCGCCTGGATATTGTCGAGGACCTGACGCAGCTGAGCCCGCATATCACTTTTCCCGACGACGATCCCGTCACGGTTCAAAGCGACCTGCCCCTTGAGGTGAAGAGGCTGTCCCTTGCCCGCGATCACAAGTTGCGAGAACGCGCCAAACGGTTGCCAGATCGCCTCGGGATCAAATGCGTAAGCCATGCGGGACCTCCTACGCCATGTCGATGCATTGCTTCTGGGCGAGCCACTCGCCGATCGAGTCGGAGACTCAAATCCCAGACAAGAAATAGGTGCCGGTCAGCAGCTTGCGAACCTGGCCGCCAACGCGGAGCTCCGAGATGGCGCCGCCCCGACACACCAGTTCGGTCGTCACGCGGCTCGGTCTCCCCATTTCGACGCCCTGTTCGGCTGTCACGACAACCCGGCCGTTCCCGTCCGGATCAATCCTGCCCGACTTGTGCAGCAAGCCGGCAAGGGCCGCATTCGTTGTCCCACTCGCCGCCTCCTCGGGATCCCCCACGCCATGGCACAAGTCGCGCAACTGCAAATTGGCGCTACCCGTTCCTGAGCCCATGAATGCCCAGAGGCCCAACGTGTCGATCCGATGCGCGGCACAGAAGGCGAAGAGAGCCTTGTCGTCCCGCTTTATCGCACCGAGCGCCGCGACGCTTTCGGCTTCGACAAACAGATGGCGGAGCGAGGCCCGCGCGACGTTCAGTTCGAGGATACGGCATTGGGAAAGCCCGATAAGTGTGGCGACCTCGTCAATCGAGATCGCGCAGGTCTCGGTGTCGGGCACCGGCTGCGTCATGGAGATAAGCCCGTCGGCCGCCAAGGTGACCCCGATGGTGCCGGCGAGGCCACGTTGCCGGTAGGTTCCCACGGAAACGCGCCCGGTGTCCCGTAAAGCCGCGACGGCCGCGATTGTCACATGACCGCACATGTCCATTTCACCCCGGGTCGAGTGGAACCTGATATCGATGAGGTCGGGCGCGGTCTGCCACACGAACCCCGTCGTCGGCGCCCCAGGTCGCAGGCGATCCTCTGACGGTCCCAGGCCGGCAAAGGTTCAGCGTCGAGCATGACCGCGCCCAGGTTGCCGCCATTTACCGTGCTCGCAAAGACCGAGTAGAACCCCGTCGGGAACTCCGTCCTGCGCCTCCCGCTCATGCGAACCTGCGACGCGCGGCCGAAAGCGAGTCGGGCTCCGCTGCTCCCTCGGGCGTGTGCGCATCAGCCACCCCGGCACCGAGCCCGGTCGTGACCGGGACCACACCGCCCCAGAGCCCCGATTCCAGATCTTTGACATCGTCGACGGGCGGCCCGCTCCGCTGCTTTACGCTCGCATGCAGCACATCGAGTGCGACCACGCCCGTGGCCTTCCGTTCCTGCGGGGTCATCGGCCGGATCTCAGCGGTTCGGCCAGGCAGGAGGTGGTCAGTGATCGCCGTGAGCGCCGCCTCGAACTCCGCCCCGGTTACCTTGCGCGCCGTCGCGTGGACCACCGCCGACCGATAATTGACGGAATGATGAAATCCGGACCGGGCGATCACCAGCCCGGTCAGCTCGGTGACCGTCAGGCAGACGGCGCAGCCGTCGAGCCCGGCGATCCGCGTCTTCGACGCGCCGTGGATGTAAAGCGTTTCGCCCAGACGCGCATAGGCCATCGGCATCACCATCGGACGCCCCTCGGACAGGAAGCCGACATGTCCCACCAGCCCGGCATCCAGGATGGCGTTGAGGTCCTCCGGATCATCGCTGGCCCGCTTGGCCTGACGGATCTTCGCGTAGCTGGGGATCATCGAGTGCATCCTTTCCATTGATCCTGGCGCCGGATATCGCTTTTATTGGTATGAAACGCGATCCAGTTTGACGAAGAATGCCTAGACCAGTTCTTCTTTCCGCCCTGACGCGCCCGGATCGGGCCGAGGGCGGCACAATGCCGGTGCAGCTCTATCGGGATCTCCTCTCGGCCATTCGCGGCGGCGAGCTGGCTGCGGGCGCGCTCCTGCCATCAAGCCGCGCCGCGGCGGGTCAGCTGGATGTGTCGCGCAGCACGATCAATGAGGCCTACGATCTGCTGCGGTCGGAAGGCGTGCTCCGCATCCGTCCCGGAGCGGTGCCCGAAGTCCTCCCGGTGCAGGCTGTCGGGGCGTCGAAGCGCCCGGCGGCAGCGCCGAGCCCGTCGGCGCGCGGTGCGGCGCTGGCGGAGGAACGCAACACCGACAGCGATCGGTCGGAGGACGGGACATTCATCCCCGGTCTTCCCGACGAGGCGCTCTTTCCTGCCGACGAATGGGCGCGGCTGCTGCGTCGTGCGGCGCGGAGCCGGCCGGGTGGACTTGCCGGCTATAGAGAGACCTTCGGCCATCCCGCGCTCCGCGCGGCGCTGGCGGAACGGCTGGCGGCCGATCGCGGCGTCCGCGCGGCTCCGGAACAGATTCTGATCACGCCGGGAACCCAGGCCTCGCTGCATCTCATTGCGCAGGTGATGACCGATCCGGGTGCGCGGGCAGCGATGGAGGATCCGGGGTTTCCCGGTGCGCGGGCGGCGCTTCACGGCGCCGGCCTGCGGATCGCTCCGGTGCCGATCGACGGCGACGGGATGCGGCCAGACCGGATCCCGAAAGATGCCCGGCTGATCTATGTCACACCGTCGAACCAGTATCCGCTTGGCGCCCGTCTTTCGCTGCCGCGGCGGCTGGACCTGCTAGAGCGTGCGCGACACCAGGACGCGCTGATCCTCGAGGACGATTACGACAGCGAATTCCTGTGGCGCGGACGCGAGATCGCGGCACTCGCGGCGCATGGCGTAGGCGGCGAGGTCGTCTACATGGGGTCTGCCGCCAAGGTGCTGATGCCGGCGCTTCGGATCGGCTGGATGAAGGTGCCCGAGGCACTGGTCGAACCGCTTCGGCGCGCGCATCGCAACATGGGTCTGGCGGTCAACCTGCACGCCCAGGCGGCACTGGCCGAGATGATGCGCTCGGGCCGCTACCGCGCGCATCTCCGCCGTATTGCGCGCAGCTACGAGGCCCGCGGGATGGCGCTGGCGGATGCCCTGCAAGGCATTGACGCGCTCGATGTCACCCGGCCCGATGGTGGCGTCCAGCTTTCGGCCCGGTTCGTTGACGGGCGACCGGAATCCGCGGTCCTTTCCAGATTGGCAATCGCGGGCTATCGACCGGCCGCGTTGTCCTCCTACGCCATTTCCGACCCGGCGACCGGCCTCGTCGCGGGCTACTCGGACGCCACACCGGACCGCGTCCGCAGGTTCACCGCGGTTCTCGCCGACGCCTTGCGCGGCGTAGGCTGACCCGGCCCGACGCGGTGCGACCGAGATCGAAGACCAGTTCCTTGCCCGCGACCGATCACGCGCCCCCAGAGCCCCACCCTCACCGGGAAGAACAGATGCCCCAATCCCGCGAGACAGACAGATTCATTGTGTTTTCCGGCTGCTCGGTCGGTAGAAAGTCAAGCGTGCTCGACCGCGGTCTGATCGACGCCGTTGCCGCCCATGAACATGACACGGGAGATACCGTCTTTCGGGGGCATCTCGCCCGATCCCGCTACGGTCCAACGGTCTTTTTCACCCCGCCCTGGAGCGAGATCTTCGCAACCATCTTCGCAACCAGTGCGGAGCGCTGGCACGGTTTTCACGAGGCAAGCCGGGAATACGAGCTGCTGCGGTCGGTCTACGCGAACCTCGGCTACGACCTGCGCGAACTCGCAAGCGCGCCGGTTCCGAACCGAGCCGACGCCCTGCTATCCACGCTCGGGCTGTCATGAGCGGGCATGTCGACCCGGCCTTGCGCCGACAGGAAATCCAGAACGACGCGCAACCGCGCGGGTAGCTTTCCCCCGGCGCCAAGCCAGATGGCATGAAACGGCTCGCAATTGCCTGTGTTGACCTCGGGCAACAACGCGACAAGCCGCCCGTCGCTCAGATCGGCCTCTACCGTAAAGCGGGCCAGGCGCGCGATTCCTAGCCCGTGAAGCGCCATGCGTCGCGCTGCCTCGCCGTCACTGGCCAGAAGCCGGGGCCGCAGCGACAGGTCCATGCATGCTCCGTCCTTCAGAATCGGCCAGGCGACCGATCGGCGGCGATAGGACAAGCCGATCAGATCGTGACGCGACAACGCCTCCGGGTCCTCAGGCCGTCCGGCCCGCGCAAGATAGGCCGGGGCGGCGGCGAATATCAGCGGCGAGGCGCCAAGACGCCGCGCGATCAGGCTCGAGGACGGCATTGGTCCCGCCCGGATCGCGATATCCGCCTCGGCCCCGATCAGATCCACGACCTCGTCGGTCTGGCCGACGGTGATCGAAAGGCCGGGATGCTCGGCCAGCAGGCGGCCGAGCGCGGGATAGAGCACGTGTTCGGCATAGGAGGCCGAGGTGCTAATATGCACCCGGCCCTCGGGAGACTGCGCACGTCCCGCCGCGCATTCGGCCTCGTGGAGCTCTTCGAGGATCGTCAGCGCGCGTCGATGCAGGTCCTCTCCCTCCGCGGTCAGGGTCAGCCTCCGAGTGTTGCGGACGATAAGACGTGCGCCAAGCCGTCCCTCGAGCCGGGAAATCGTCTTGGAGACGGCTGAGGGGGTCAGTCCGCCCGCGCGGGCGGCCGCCGAAAAGCTGCCCTCAGCAGCGACCAGAGCGAAGATCTCCAGCTCGCGAAGCCGTCCGGGATCGCCAAGCATTGTTCCTCCGGTTCACAAAACTTGTTCCGCGTTTCCTTCTAGTCGCAAACGGGCCGCGTCGCCAGTTTCGCGTCAATTGACACCGGAAAGGGGGAACATCATGCCGAAGGGACTCTATGCGCTTGCCGTCGGTGCCTTCGGAATCGGCATCACCGAATTCGTCATCATGGGGCTCCTCGTGGAGGTCGCGGAAGATCTCGGGGTCTCCATAGCGTCGGCGGGCACGCTGATCTCGGGCTATGCAATGGGCGTGGTGGTCGGCGCGCCGATCCTGACCGTCCTGACGGCCCGATGGCAGCGTCGTCGAGCACTACTTGCGCTGATGGCGATCTTCGTGGCCGGAAATGCGGCCTGTGCGCTGGCGCCGGGCTTCTGGTCACTGTTCGCGGCACGGGTGCTGACGGCGCTGACCCACGGAACCTTCTTCGGCGTCGGGTCGGTCGTCGCGCAAAAGCTCGTCCCGAGCGACCGCAAGGCCTCGGCCATCGCAGTTGTCTTCACTGGCCTGACGCTTGCCAATGTGCTGGGAGTCCCGGTGGGAACCTGGCTCGGCCAGCAGGCCGGATGGCGCACGACATTCTGGGCGGTTTCAGCGATCGGCGTTCTTGCCCTTTGGGTAATGTGGCGTGCCCTGCCCCGGACCGGAACTGCCGGAAAGGGCAGCGACTGGCGCGAGGACCTTCGTGTGCTGACCCGCGGCCCGGTCCTGAGCGGGCTGGCCGTGACGGTGCTCGGCTATGCAGGGGTCTTCGCCGTCTTCACCTATGTCACGCCGCTCCTTACCGTCTCGGCGGGCCTCTTGGAGGCAGCGATCGCCCCCATCCTGCTGGGCTTCGGCGGCGGCTTGGTGATCGGCAACGTCGCAGGCGGCCGCCTCGCCGACCGCAGCTTGGTACCGGCCGTGCTGTCGACGCTCGCCGCACTGGCCCTCGTGCTGCTGCTGCTCGGAGCCGGCGCGAAAAACCCTGTCGCCGCCACAGTGTTGATCGTGGCGCTGGGGGCAGCAGGATTTTCCACGGTACCTCCGCTGCAGGCCTGGGTCATCGCGCAGGCGGACGGCGTCGGTCAGGCTCTCGCCGCCTCTGTTAACATCGCAGCCTTCAACCTCGGCAACGCCATTGGCGCGTGGACCGGCGGCCTACTGATCGACCGTGGAACGCCCTACGCGGACCTGCCCTATGTCGCTGCACTCTTCCCGCTCGGCGCGCTCGCTCTGGCCGTCGCCGCGACGCGCCGCGCAACCTAACCTCACAGCAAAGGAGCTCAACTTATGGACTATCGTCAACTCGGCCGCTCGGGCCTGCGCATTCCCGCGCTGAGCTTCGGGGCCGGCACCTTCGGCGGAAGCGGCCCGCTCTTCTCGAACTGGGGAACCACGGGGGTGGAAGAAGCCCGTCGCCTGATCGAAATCTGCCTCGAGGCCGGGGTCACGCTTTTCGACACGGCAGACGTCTATTCCGAAGGCCGCTCCGAGGAGGTCTTGGGCGCGGCGCTCGAAGGGCGCCGTGACAGCGCCATGATCTCGACCAAGACCGCCCTGCCGATGGGCGACGGGCCGGGCGATTGGGGCAATTCGCGCCCCCGGCTGCTGGCCTCAGTCGACACGGCGCTGCGACGCCTCCGCACCGACAGGATAGATCTCCTGCAACTCCACGCCTTCGACAGCTTCACGCCAGTCGAGGAGTTGCTCGGCACCCTCGAAATACTGGTAAGGTCGGGCAAGGTGCTGCACTGGGGCGTGTCGAACTATCCTGGCTGGGCACTGATGCAGGCGATCGAACGCGCTGACCGGCACGGCTGGCCACGCCCCGTGGTGCAGCAGGTCTACTATTCGCTCGTCGGTCGCGACTATGAATGGGACCTGATGCCACTCGGCGCGCGCGAGGGTGTAGGCGCGATGATCTGGAGCCCCCTGGGTTGGGGCCGGCTGACGGGGAAAATCCGCCGCGGCACGCCACGGCCTGGGACCAGCCGCCTACACGAAACCGAAAGCTTCGGGCCCCCGGTTGCCGACGAGCATCTCTTCGCGGTGGTCAACGCGCTCGACACAGTTGCCGAGGAAACCGGAAAGAGCGTGCCGCAAATCGCCCTCAACTGGCTGACGCGACAACCCACCGTGTCCAGCGTGATCATCGGTGCGCGCGACGAAGCACAGCTTCGGCAAAATCTGGGGGCTATCGGCTGGTCACTGAGCGACACACAGGTCCAACGTCTAAATGCCGCCTCGACGCGCGACGCGCCCTATCCGGCCTTCCCATATCGGCGGCAGGAGGCGTTCGCCCGGCTGTTTCCACCGATGGTCTAGGCTTGGCAACATACCTTCGCAGCGACGCTCCGGTCGCCGCCGGAAGCGATAGCCCTGCTTGGCCGGACGCAAGCAATACTCGTTTGCGACCTTCGCCTCTTCTCCACCAGCCTGCTTTGGGGATCAGAGGCGTTATCGAAAAGGGACGCGTGATGAATGGACGACTGCTCTTCGTCTTGTTGATGGTGGAAGATGCCGACCGGACCAGGCGCCGGAACGAGGATCAGGCGGCGCACATCTACGCCGCCTGGCGGTTCGCGAAGCGCGGGACCGCCAGACTGCGCGACGTTGCCGTTTCCGTACTGTTTGCCATCTTCCGAATGCGTCGCAGTTCGCCTCCGAAACAGCGGAGCCCAGAAGAGTCATGCTACTCCTAAGTACATACGATCATGACCTTTTCGGAAGTCGACGGGCATGGTGGCACCGACGATACAACGCGATTGCCCGGGCGGTATAATGTCGTCTCGCACGGCGCGGCGGCGAATTCGGCGATCCGCGTAGCATCGTCGTGTCCGCCACCCATAGGACAATCACTCCGGCAACGATCTCGATGCGGCACGGGTCCACCGTGTTGGAGGAGCCGATGCTCATGGGCGGCTTGGGTTCTGTCTGAATAGCCCAGCGCTTCTTAGACGCCCTCGTGCCTCAGTTTTTGCTGCCGCACGAAAAGTTGTTCCGTGACTTTCTCACCCCATTGCGTGCCGGCTCGCTCCTCTTCCAAAGTAAATCCGTGCGCTTCGTACAAGTGTCGAGCCGCGTTTAGGCCGCTAAATGTCCAAAGATGAGTTTCCGAGAATTCTTGTTCATCGACGAACTCAATTGCTGCGCGGAGCAATCCGCGTCCAGCCCCGGCTCCTCTGAGCCCGTCATCGACGATGAACCAGCGGAGATGGGCTACACCTTCACCCAAGTCTACGCCATCAATTGCTATTGATCCGACGACTTGCTGTCTGAGCATTGCCGCCCAGATGGCATCCTTGGGGCTGTCCCGGCGTGAGCAAAACTCTGCAAGCCCACCCGCGACAACAGACTCGAACTGCTGCCCGAATCCCGATGCGCGCGAATAGTACCGCGCATGCATTTCGGTGATCCGGGCAATGAGCCCGGTTTGATAGCCCCTGACAATCTCGACACTGGAAGCCGCTGCCGCATGGTCTGCCCGACCGGCCAAAGCCCTTGCATAAAGGGTTAGCCCCTCCACTACTGCCTGCTGCTGTGTTGGCCCGAGTTGGGCAAGCGCGTCCGAGACCTGAGCACGAGCAAAGGCGTGGATTGTCGCCACGCGTTGCTTGCCACGATCCGTCAGAGTCAAACACTTCGCACGGCCATCACCTGCAGTTTGCGCTATCACGAAGCCCGCTTCGGTCAGCTTGTTGAGAAGCCGACTAATACGTGACTTGCCGAGACGGAGGCGCTTCGCTAGATCCCGACCAGTCAATTCGACGGCATCGATCTCGATCAACGCATGGACGGTCAAGGGCGATAGAGGGGTGCCGGCGAAATCACCCCCCATGAAGCCAAGCTCGCGAACCAGATTACGCGATGCGTAGCGAATTTCTTCGACCGTGTTCGATACAGCTTCCTCAGACACTAGTTAAGCTCCTTTTTAGGTGTATTAAACAACCGGTCTTGATGATCGGTGCAGTGTCAATCGATTTGAAGGTGCCCGACGTAGCGACAGTGACGCGTAAGCCTCCGGAGCGTCACAGATAATCCTTCCACACCGACAAGATCGACAGCAGCAAGAAGCCGGCCAGCATCAGGTTGAGGACGCGCCATTGGCCCGGTGTGCGAAGCCTCCTCGCGAGAGCGGACCCGCCAAGGCACCACAGGGTCAGGGAGATCGCGCTCAAGGCGGCGAAGACCGGGACGAAGATGAGCGCCAACATCACCGGGCCGGGCGCGACGTCGCCGTAGGTCGCCGCCGCACCGAGCGAGGTCGTCCAGGCCTTGGGGTTGAGCCAGAGCAGCGCCACCCCGCCGCCGAAGCCGATCGCCGGTTTGCGATTTTCCAGATCCGGCGCGCCGCTGGTCGCGATCATCCAGGCGAGCCAGGCGAAATACCCGGTCGCGATCGCGGCGAGAGCCAGACGCAGCGGCGGATAGGCCAGAAACAGGCTGCCGAGACCAAGCGCCGACAATCCAGCCATCGATGCGAGCCCGCAGACCAGCCCAGCTAGCAGCGGAGATGAGCGGCGGAAGCCATGGCTCATCCCGGACGACGCGGCAAGTGCAGTCGCCCCGCCGGGCGTGATCGTCGAGACCGCGACAAAGACGAGGAGCGCAAGGAAAAGCGGCATGGAGCGACCTCCGTAGTTTCGATGCCGAAACTGGAGATATGACCGACAATAGAAAAACTAATTTGTATTCACAAAGGCATCACGTATTGTAATGGCATGATACGCAACCTGCATCCCCAATGGCTTCGGACCTTCGTCACCGTCTGCGAAAGCGGCAGCATGACCCGCGCCAGCGAGATTCTCAACATGACGCAGGGCGCCGTCAGCCAACAGATCAGGAAGCTCGAGGAAACCCTTGGAGCCGCCGTGCTCGACCGTGGGGCGCAGCGCGTCATCCCGACAGGCGCCGGGGAGCGTCTTCTCGGAAATGCCCGCAGGATGCTGTCTCTAAACGATGCCATTATGGCGGAAATGACGGATCTGGGGCAGTCGGGCAGCGCGACAATCGGCGTGCCGCTGGACCTCATATCGACCGATACACTCCCGCGCCTCCTGCGGAGCTTCGCGCTGTGTTACCCGAATGTGGAACTCTCGCTCAAATGCGCCGCCACACCCGTACTCAAGGATGACGTAGCGGCGGGACGCGTGGACGTCGCGCTGTTGGAGGAAGTATCCATTGATCAACTCGGCGAGCCACTATTCTCCGACCGTCTCGTCTGGGTCGGCGCACCCAATGCCCGCGTCGTCGACGAAAGACCGCTGAAGGTATCGCTCATCAGCGGGGCGTGCGTGTTTCGGCCGCTTGTCCTGAAGGCGCTGGACGAGTGCGGTCTGGACTGGCGAAGCGTCTTCGAGAGCGACAACAGGGATGCCACCGTGGGCATGGTCCGGGTCGATCTGGCGGTCACCGCGCTTCTCTCCTCGACACTCCCGGGGGGACTGGTCGAGTTGCCCGCCTCGCGGGGCCTGCCGCCCCTTCCTGAAATGAACATCACGCTCACCCTGGCGCCGAACCCCAAGGCCGAGGCGCGACAGCTTGCCGACCATATCCGTTCAGCCGTCGGCAGGCCGCCACCGCGGAACGTCGCCCTGTTGGCAGGGTAGATGGGCGAAAATGCCAGTCGAAGGAGACGCTTCCCATGAGCCCGTACGCTTTTTCGCAGGAGATCCCGGTGATCGTCTCGACACTTGGCGTCTATATCATGATCGTCGTCAGCCCGGGACCAGCCTTCGCGCTCGTCGCCCAGTCGGCCCTCTCAGGCAGAAGCTACAAGGCCGCCGGCGCGACGCTCGGCCTCGCTTCGGCCGCGGCGCTCTATGCCGCGCTTTCAATGGCCGGCCTGCTGCTGGTGATCCAGAGCACGGGCTGGTTGCTGCGCGCCGTCCAACTCGCCGGCGGGGCCTATCTGATTTGGCTCGGTATCGTATTGTGGCGGGACGGGGGAGCCGCAGAGTCCGCCACCGGAGTCCCCGACAGCCCACTGCGCGGGGCCGGCGCGCGCGACGGCTTTCTGAGGGGAATGCGGCAGGGGGTGACCGTGAATCTCGCCAACCCGAAGGCGATCGTGTTTTTCGTGAGCGTCTATTCCGTCCTGATCCCGCCGGATGCCTCGCTCGCCGCGCGGGTGGCGATCATCGCCGGCGGGTTCCTGATGGAACTCTTGTGGTACGGAGTATCGGCGATGTTCCTGTCACGTGGGTGGATCCGACGCTGGTATCTCCGCCTGTCAGGGACCATCAACCGCCTCTTCTCCTGTGGTCTCTTCTATTTCGGCGCGAAGACACTGGCAGGCCGGTGACAAGAACGGGCCGAATGCCGGGTCACCCAGAAGCGGCGAGGTCCGAGGTCCCGGCATCCCGGTTGCGGCGGAGGAGAACCGCGAGGATGTAGGACAGGGACATCAAGGCCGCGAGCACCACGAAGAACACGGTGACCAGCGCGTAGGACCCACCGAGGTCGAACAGTCCCGCCGCAGCAATCGGAGCAACGGCCTTGGCAAGCGTGCTGGCGGCGCCGAGCCCTCCGTTGATCCGTCCATAGGCCCGGCGAGTGAGGAATTCCGGCACCATCAGCCCCCTGACGATCGTCATGACCCCGTTCGCGGCACCGTAGATCCCTGCGGCGGCGAGCATCGACACCATCGTCGGCGCGAGAAAGTGCAGTGCGAGGCAGGCGAGGCAGAGGCCAGCCACGGCTGCGCCACCGACCGTCGCAGTCGCTGCTCCCCGCATCAGCCACGACACACCAAAGCGTCCGGCCACCTGGGCCGGTCCAATCACTGCAATTATCGACACCACATCGCCCGCAGCGAAGCCGCGCGCGGAGAGCAGCGGATAGATGTGGAAGGTGAAAGCCGAGGTCAGCGCCGCATGCGCCAACAGGACGAAAGCAACGGACCAGAAGGCAGGACTCCGCCCCAGTTTTCGCCAGCGTGCCAGCTCAGCGGATGCGACCGGCTCTTCTCCCCGGCCTACCTGCGTGCCCGGTTGCTGCGTGCCGCCGATCACGGTCAGGTAAATCGGCATGCAGATCAGGAGATTGACCGCCGCCATCACGACAAGCCCGCCGCGCCAGCCGAGGTGGGTCAGAAAAAGCTCGATCAGCGGGACGAAGACGGTACTTGCGAAGCCGCCCCAGAGCGTGAGTGCGGTGACGGGCGCGCGCACCCCTCCGGCGCCGAACCGGCGGGCGATGACGGCGAAAGCCGGCTCGTAGAGAACCGCGGCGAACGTGCCGCCGAGCCCTGCGATCGAAAGGTAGTAGACGGGCAACGAGGAGGCGCGGGTCAGTAGCAGGAGGAAACAGGCGGCAAGGCACGCTCCGCCTGCCATGACCCTCCGCCCGTGGCCCCGGTCGATGGCCAGCCCCACGGGAAAACTGAGAAGCGCGGAGACCAGGAGCCCCCATGTGAGCGCCCCGTATTGCTCCGCACGCGACCAGCCAAATTCTCCGGCCATTGCCGACGATATCTGCGGAAAGCTGTAATAGACGCTTCCCCATGAGCAGATCTGCGCCACTCCGAGCGCCGCGATAAACTTGCGGTCGTCCAGTGGCATTCGACTCGCCTCCACGGATCCGATATGAGCGTCCGTCCGATTAGCAGCAGGGGACCGCCGAATTTACGGCAGCTGGATGATCTTGCGCCCCGCGGGAGCTCAATGCGGCGGGAGGACCGCAAACTCCTGTCTCGGGCAGCACGAGATGGACGTCGCGCGCGGCCGCGTGATCCCCGGCCAGTTCGCAGGCGACCGACCTGACCTGTTCGTATCCGGTCAGCATCAGGAAAGTCGGCGCGCGCCCATAGGATTTCATGCCGACGATGTAGAAGCCCTTTTCCGGGTGCTCCAGCTCCTCGACACCATGCGGCGGAACGGAACCGCAGGAATGCAGGTTCGGGTCGATCAGCGGCGCCAAGGCCACGGGAGCCTCTACGACCGGATCGAGCCGCAGACGCAATTCTCGCAACATGGCGAGATTCGGTCTAAAGCCGGTCGTCACCACGATACGGTCGACCAGAAAGTCCTGCCTTTTCGCTCCGACACGCGCGTGGACACGTACACCTGCGCCCTCGAGCGCGAGTCTCTCAGCAGAAAAGGGCGCGAGAACACGGAACGCCTCTGCCTGCTCCTGCGCTTGCACGGCGAGCCCAAGTTGGCCACGCGCCGGAAGCTCATCGGCTTCACCGCCGCCAACAAGATTGGACGCCGTCGCGTGGCGCCGCCCCCAGTAAACTTCAGTCTCGGATTCCTCCGCGCGTAGCGCAGCGAGATCGAGCGCGACGTTCGCCGCCGAGTGCCCACCTCCGACGACCAGGATGGACTTTCCTGCGAAAAGGGCACGATCTTTGCCGAGAACATCCGGAATTCCGTAGCTGATGGCGTGCGAGGCCTCGGCTTCGCCGGGAACTGCAAGGCCGTCGCGGCCCATCGGGTTCGGATCAGACCAGGTACCGCTTGCATCCACCACGGCGTCGAAGAGCTCGTTGCGAAGTTCCCCGCTCGCGTCGGTCCACCGCACGACGAACAGCGCGCTCTCGCGTTCGGCATCGTCGATGCGGGACCGGTCCTCGCGGCTGACGGCGACGATCTCGGAGCTCAGGCGCAGGCGGTCGGCGATCCCCGGATGGCGCGCGAGGGGCGTCAGGTACGCGTCGACGATTTCCCGCCCCGTGGGCAACCCGTCCGACGGGGGTTCGGACCAGCCCTGTGCGGCAAGCAGGCGACGCGCCGCCGCGTCGATTACGTATCGCCACGGTGTGAAGACGCGGACATGGCCCCAGGCACGCATCGCGTTACCCGGGCGCGCCCCCTTCTCGAAGACGATCGGTTCGAGACCCTGTTCGACGAGATGTGCGGCCGCGGCCAGCCCGACAGGTCCCGCTCCGATCACTGCGACACGATGAACGTTCATGACGTTGCCTCCTTTAGATGCTTCTCAATACATCGACCATCAATGCATCAATGGTCAAGTGTTATGAGATGCCGAGATGTCCGAAGGCCCACTCAGGCTTGAATTTTTGCATTATGGTTGTCATTTAATCAACTCTGTCAGGAAGCGAGAGCGGCCGATGACCAGATATTCAAAGGATCACAAGGCGAAGTCGCGTGAGCGAATCGTGGCCGAAGCCGCGAAGGCGTTGCGCCAAAAGGGCTTCGATGGGATCGGCGTTGCCGACATCATGAAACGGGCAGGAATGACCCATGGCGGCTTCTATGCACACTTCCCATCGAAGGATGCCCTGATCGTCGAGGCGATCGCCCATGCGCTGAAGGACTCGCATGAGGGGCTCGTGGACCGGGCGACCTCGTCCGACCAGGCGTCCACGAAACTGGGCGCGCTCGTCGGCGAGTATCTCAGCGAGCCGCATCGCGATCATCCAGAACTCGGCTGCCCGATCGCCGCCACGGGAAGCGATATCGCCCGGCTCGATCCGGAGATCCAGAAGCAGATCAAACCGGATCTCGAGGCATGGGTGGAAAGCTACATCGCGGCCGCCGGTGGCGAAGCGCGGAGCGCCACCGGCCTGACCGCGATCTGCGCCATGATCGGCGCGATGCAGCTTTCACGCATGACGGCCGACCCTGCGCTTTCGGATCGCATCCTGGATCAGGTCCGCCGAGAGCTACAGGATCGGGCGGGGCAGGATGCCGCGAGATCCTGAACGACCGGCGAAGATCACTCCGCATCCCTGACCGCCTGCCAGACCCGCTCAGGTGTCAGCGGCATCCGTATGTCGCGAACGCCGAGCGGTCGAAGAGCGTCAAGAACGGCGTTGACCACGGCCGGAGGAGCGCCGATCGTGGCGCCCTCGCCGGCCCCCTTCGCGCCGAGGGGATTGAGCTTCGTCGGCGTCACGGTGTGGGAAATCTCGAAGTCGGGAAGGTCTGTCGCCCGGGGCAACGCATAGTCCATCAGCGACGTCGCACCGGGGGTGCCGTCCGGCGCATAGCCGGCGTCTTCCATCAGGGCCTGTCCGATCCCCTGCGCCGCTCCGCCATGGATCTGGCCGGCCACCAGCAGCGGATTGATGACCTGTCCGCAATCGTCGACGATCACGTGCTTCAGGATCCCGACATGCCCGGTTCGCGGCTCCACTTCGACGCCGACGATATGGGTGCCGTAGGAGGCGGGCATGTCCTTAGGATCGAAAAACTCTGTCTCGTCGAGGCCCGGGACGAGACCGAGCGGGACGTCATGCGCCAGATGCGCCTCGCGTGCCGCTTCGGCGAGCGGCACCGCCTGACGGCCCCGGACGCCGCCCGGCAGGTCGAGCCCGGTGATCCTGTTGAAGACACGCGCCTTGACCCGGTCCTCGAGCCGGCGCAATGCGAGAAATGCGCGCCCCCTCAGGCCACGGCGCCGCGCGGTGAACGTACCCTCCGCATAGACGACTTCCTTGGGCAGGCATTGCAGCTTGACCGCCGCGATGCGCGCAAGCTTCTCGCGGATGCGCCACGCCGCGCGATGCACTGCGCTACCGCCGACCGCCATGGTGCGCGAATTGTAGGTGCCGGTGCCGAACGGAATGACCGAGGTGTCGCCCTGCACCACCTCGACCGCCGATAGCGGAATCTGCAAGGCATCGGCCGCGATCTGCGCCAGCGTCGTCGCATGACCCTGGCCGTGACTGTGGGCGCCGGAGAATACGGTGACGCGGGCATCGGGGTGCATGACCACCCGCGCGCTTTCGTGGCCGGCGCGCCGGAAACCGACCGCCGCCATTCCCATCGAGGGGGCCGCGCCCGAGGTCTCGGAATAGGTCGCGATTCCCACGCCGATGCGGCGCCCTGAGCTGCCGTGCGCCTTGCGGAAAGACTCAATATCGAAAGCCGAAAGCGCCGCATCGAGATTGTCCGCGTAGTTGCCGGAATCGAGAGTGAACCCGGTCGGCAGCTTGTGCGGCATCTTCTCTGGCGGGACGAAGTTGCGCTGGCGGGCCTCCGCGGGATCGAGCTGCAGCTCCATCGCCAGTTCATCGACCATCCGCTCGATGAGGCACGTCGCCTCGGGATGCCCCGCTCCGCGATAGGGTCCGGTGGGCATCCGGTTGGTGTAGACGGCGGTGACTTCCGAGACCACGTTCGGGATGTCGTAGGGTCCAGTAACCGAGAGCCCGGCATTGATCGCGGGGATGCCCGGGCCCATCCCCATCGCGAAGGCGCCCAAATCCGCCACGATCCTCGTCTTCAACCCGGTGATCCGTCCGTTCCGCGTTGCGGTCAGCTCGGCATATTGCACATGATCGCGGCCATGGGTCGTCCCCACGAGGGTGTCGGAACGGCTCTCGATCCAGGCACAGGCTCGGCCGGTCCGCATCGCCGCAAGCGCGACGATGACGTCTTCGGCATAGAAGCCCAGCTTTGCCCCGAAGCCGCCGCCCACATCCGGCGAGACGAAGCGCAGCCGGTGCGCGGGGAAGCCGAGACAGTCCGACAAGGCACGCGCATGGACATGGGGCAGTTGTGACGAGGAGTGATGGGTGAGGCTATGCGTGACGGGATCGTAATCGGACAGGACTGCCCGCCCTTCCAGCGGCGAGGGCGCCAGCCGGTTGTTGGTCAGCCGGCGCGCGATAACGATTTGAGCCGAGCGGCGCGCCCTTTCGTAGTCGCCTCCGGCCCGGCGCTTTCTGAGGGCCACATTGTCACCGGGTTCATGCACTTTCGGCGCGCCCAACTCGAGCGCGGCCTCCTGATCGAGGACGGGCTCCAGCAGCTTGTAGCGGACATCCATCGCCGCCACGGCATCTCGCGCCTGCGCCCGCGTCCGCGCGACGATCGCGGCGACGGGCTGGCCGGCATAGCACACGGTCCCGCTGGCCAGGACTGGATGTTGCACTTCCCACAGCATCCCGGGCGGCGCCCAATCGCATGGGAGAGTTCCGATCCCTTCAAGATCCCTGTCCGTCAGAACCGCCTCGACCCCGTCCATCTGCCGCGCCGCATCGTCATCGATACGTTCGATCTCGGCATGTGCATGGGGCGAGCGAAGGATCGCGACGCAGAGTGCATCCGTCCGGGCCGCCAGATCAGCCACAAAGCGGGATTTCCCCCGGAGCAAACGATCATCCTCGACCCGTGGCACCTTTCGGCCGATCAAAGGCGTGCCGCCCTCCGCCGGCAAGGGACCGAGAGAAGTGGGCCCGGCTTCGGCCGGGGGAAGGGTCTCCGAGTGGGCGTTCATTACGTTATCTCCAATCTTGACGTCAGAAAGTAGGAACAACCTGCGAAGGCCCAGGCCGCGATCATCACCGCCGGAAGCGTGAGCACGGGGCGTGAGACCTGCAGGAGGCTGACCGCTCCACCTCCCAGCGCGCCGCCGGTCATTTGCACGAAGCCCTGCAAGGAAGCGGCCGCACCGGCGTTCGCCGGGAACCGTTGAAGCGCGGCCGCAGCTACGACCGGCAGAACCATGCCGAGCCCGGTCGCGAAGCAGGCCATCGCGGCATTAAATGCGTGTTTGTGGAGAACGCCGAGCAGCGGGAGTACTAGCATCGTTCCTGCCCCTAAGAGCATAATGAGAAACCCGCTTTCCGGTATCCGACCCCTGTCGTACCGGATGGCGTGTCGCCGGACGACGCCCGCTCCAAGCAGGAACCCAGCTGCGGAGAGCGGCGGATAGAAGCCATACTCGAAGGGTGGAACGGCCAGGTGATCGATGAAGATCGTCGGCGAGGCGACGAAATAGGCCGAGAGCCCGGCGAAGAGACCGCCCGCAGTCAGGGCGTTTCCGAGGAAGATGCGATCCGACGCAATCTGGAGGTAGGCCGTTGAAACAGCGGACCTCCTACTGGTTTCGGCACGCGGTCGCGTCTCAGGTAGCCGCAGCGCCGCGGCAACAATCACGACCGCCCCCAGAGCGAGCGTCAACCAGAAACAGGCTCGCCAGCCCGCAAGAGCCTGCGCCAAGCCCCCGACAAGCGGCGTCAGGCCAGGGACCAGCGCGAAGGCCATTGTAACGGCCGCCATCACCCTGACGAGTGCGGGACCCTCGAAGCTATCTCTGGTCACCGCGCGAGAGACGACCACGCCTGCAGCTGCACCCAGCCCCTGCATGCTGCGGGCACAGATCAGACTGGGAAGCGATTGCGCTACCGTGCAGCCCAAAGTTCCCAGCATGAAGAGCGTCAAGCCCGCCATGAGCACGGGCCGGCGTCCCCATCGGTCGGAGACCGCACCGTACGCCAGCTGCCCGAAGGCGAAGGCCGCGTAATAGACCACGAGCGCCGCCTGAACCTTTGGTGTCATGACATCGAGCGCCCGGGCCGCTGCGGGCATCGACGGCGAGAAGACACTCGCGGCGAATTGACCGAGTGCGGCCAGCGACGCAAGCAACAAGACGCTTCTCATACTCTCGGCAAGGCGGTGCGGACGTTCCGGGCCAGAAGCCATCGACTCTTCATTTTGCCACATGACGCGATCACCGACTTGCCATTATATTACGATCATCATATTACGAGCCTCGAAACCCTGTCAAGCCTCTGGCCAGAGGCGCAGTAGACGAGCCTGAAGGCGAGGTGCCGATGAAAATCAGCTTGAAACTCAACGGCGAGGAACGAGGCGCCAGGATCGAGCCGCGCACGTTGCTCGTGGATCTGTTGCGAGACGACTTCCGCCTGACCGGAGCGCATGTGGGCTGCGAGACCACTCAGTGCGGCGCATGCACGGTTCTTGTCGAGGGACGGGCGGTGAAGGCCTGCACGATGCTAGCCGCCGAAGTTTCGGACAAGCGTGTTACAACCATCGAGGGCGTGGCCACCAACGGGCAGGCGCTACACCCGATGCAGGAGGCCTTCCGCACCCATCACGGACTGCAATGCGGGTATTGCACGCCGGGGATGGTGATGCTCGCCCTCGATCTGGTCCGCAGGTACGGCGTCCCAGACGAGGCCACGATCCGACACGACCTGAAGGGCAATATCTGCCGCTGCACGGGCTATCAGAACATCGTTGCCGCCATCCGGAGCGGCGCCGAGGCGATGGCGACGGGTTCCGGGACGGAGTAAGGCCATGCACGAATTCGAATACCTCAGGCCGAAGACGCTGGTGGAATTGCGACGGGCGCTCGATCGTGGGGCCGTCATCCTGGCCGGCGGCCAGACTCTGCTACCTGAGCTTAAGTCCCGTTCCAGAAGCATCGGAGCGCTGGCAGATGCCAAGGCGGTGCTGCCCGAAGGGATCTACCTGGATGCGGGCCGCCTGATCATCGGTGGCGCGGCCACCCATGCTGAGATCGCGTCGAACGATACGGTCTGCGCCGAGACGCCCGCCCTCGCGCAACTGGCCGATCAGGTCGGGGACCCTTCGGTCCGGAACCGCGGCACGCTCGGTGGTGCCCTGGCAAGCAACCATCCTGCCGGAGACTGGCCGGCCGCCGCCCTCGCGCTCGATGCCGTGCTTCACACCGATGGGGGGAACGTGCCCTTCAAGGCCATCGCGGCCGGCAGCGAGGACTTGGCCGGCCGGATCATCCTCGAGGTCTCCTTCGCGCTTGCTGAGGATTGCGCCTATTCCAAGTTCCTTCATCCGGCGGCCCGCTACGCCGTGGTCGGCGTCTTCGTTGCCCTGGGCTCGGATGACCGCAGGGTGGCGGTCACGGGCCTGGCGAAATCCGGGGCCTTTGAGTGGGCGGACGCGGGCACCTGCGACGCCCCCCTCTCCATCCGCCCCGGTCACCAGGCGATCCGCGAGGATCAACTGGCCTCCGAAGCCTACCGGCATGCCTTAACCCGAGAGCTGCTGCGCGAGGCCGAGGCGATGCTGGGAACGGACGGACCGCGCGCCGTTTCGATCGCGCAAGGCCAACCGATGTCCCGGGCGATAAGTCAACATGTCTGAGTCCGGATCCAATCTAACCATTCCATCCCAGAACGACTGACCCTTCTTGTCGCTCGGCCGGCGGTGCTTGTGACCAGGTTCATGACGGGCGCATTCGGCGGCGGTTCCGCCATCGTGGGCATCCCGCTAATCGCCCTCATCATGAACCCTATCGCGAAGCGGGGCGCTCCTTGCGCCACTCTGTGTCGCAACGGATCTTTTCGCCCTGAGCTACACGTCCTCGTCCACCTAGTCGAAACTCGATCTGGCAGTTCTACTTCCAACTCTGCTGGTTGGAATCGCACTCAGCACCTGGCTCTTGGGCGTCCCCGAAGAAAGGGCGTCGAGATCCTGATCGGCGCAGTTTCGCTCCTCTTCGTACTGGGCTGGTTAATGAGTGGCAAGCGTGACGAGCCGGCCCGGCGATCCGGCTTCCGTGCCGCCATCGCCGGAACGGCATCGGACATGACGACCACGCTCGCCTATTCGGGCAGACCTACACTCGCGATGTACCTGCTACCGCTCGGTCTGCTCAAGAACGTCTACGCCGGAACGACGAGCCTGTTCTCCACCGCCGGCAACCTTGTCAAAGCCCTCCCGTTGCTCTGGCTCGGAGCACTTTCGGCGCAGCAATAGTGGCTGAAGCTCATCGAGCTGACCTTCGCACCCGGGGTGCGAACCGGATAGCGGCTGCAAGAGAGGATCGATCAGGCAATGCTATACCGCGTCCTCTCACATTCCTCATCTTGGTCGCTCTCAAGCTAATCTGGGACGGCACAAGCGGCTACGTTTGGGGGCGGGTCGAGCGGAACTCGGCTAGGTCTGGCGCCAGTCTGAGGCGGTGGAACGAGCTTGTCTCGTTGAAAAAATCCCCAGATCGTAGCTTGCGACAGTATCCGGATTTCGGGGGCAGCTCAGTCCCGAAGGAGCGGATAGGAGGCGCTTCCTTCCAACGAAAGCTGCCGGCAGGCCTCGAGGCCTTCCGTCACCTCCATCCACGCATCAACCGCGACCTTGAAGGCGTCCCGGCCCTTCGGCGTCAGGCTGTAGACCTTGCGGAGGCGGCCGCCAAAGTTCTCTTCGCGCAGGTCGACATAGCCCCCGGATTGGTACTGCTTCAGCACCGGGTAGATCGTCCCTTCGCTCGGTGAGCAACAGCCATTCGAGATCCTCGCCACCTCGCGGGCGATTTCGTAGCCGTGCATCGGGCGCTTGGCCAAGACGCTCAGGATGAAGAACTTCGACAGGCTCATCTTGATCGTACCGTTCCAGTACGACTTGCTGAGGAAATCCGGCGAACTCGACATAACGGCCCCGCTGCTCTACCGGGAAAGACTAGGCTCGACGCAGCAAGGACGCAATCCGCACCGCGTCGTATCGCTGCTTCCACCGCAATGGCCATCTCGGTCCCTACGAAACGTCGTCTCAGCCGCCCCCTTCAAGATAGCGGTCCAGCTCGGCGAACAGCCACTCCCGGAACGCCAGCAGGCGCCTGTCTTTTCCGCTACCTTCCGGATAGACTAGAAAGTAGCGGAAAGGGGTGGCAAGGGCGTCGACATCAGCGAAGGGCAACACGAGATTCCCGCGCGCAAGCTCTGCCTCAACGAGAGAGCGATCGATCAGCGCGACGCCCTGTCCTGCGGTAGCCGCAGCGAGCACCAGGGTATGAGTACTGAACCGCGGTCCCTTCGTCGCATCGACACCATCAACGCCGGTCGCGCTCAGCCACATAGCCCAGGCATTCTCGACCTGCTCTGCGCCAATTTCCTGCTGGTGCAGCAGCGTATGCGCCCTCAATTCGGTCGGATAACGCAGTGGCGGGTCCGCGTGGACCATCTCCGGGCTGCAGACCGCGACCACGGCAGAGCTGATCAGGCATTCGGAGACAAGTCCCGGATCGTCGCCTCGTCCGTAGCGGATCGCCAGGTCCACATCCTCGGCTTCGAAGCGGACCCGCCGCTCGGTGGCGTCCACCCGAATCTGGATCTCGGGCTTGGCCTTCTGGAAACTTCCCAGGCGCGGGACGAGCCAGCTGCTGGCAAAAGATGGCGCCACGCTGATCGTCAAGGGCGCGGCGCGCGCCTGGTCGGTCAACAGGGCGCTGGCGTCGCACAGGTCGTCGAAGCCGGATGTCAACTTCGGGAGCGCGCGTCGCCCGGCTGCGGTCAACCGCAGAGCGTTCGGGGTGCGCAGGAACAGCCTGACCTGGAAGTAGTCCTCCAGCGCGCGAACTTGCTGGCTGACGGCCGCAGGCGTCACGTGGAGCTCCTGCGCGGCATCCTTGAAGCTCGTGTGGCGCGCGGCGGCTTCGAACGCTCTGAGCGCCGCCAGCGGCGGAAGGTTCCGGCCCATGATCGCTTTCTTTCCGGCAGGTAGATTGTCGCAGACTTCTTTTCAGCGGCAACGCGACAGGTAAATTCACTTCTGGGTATAGGATGCGCGAAGGCAGCCTGCAGGCCTCTCCTCTCGCCGATTGTTGTAAAACTACTCTGCCGCCTGTGGTCCTGCACGCATCGCCAGGACGCAGAGAGCGACCGACGCGAGGACGACAAAGGGAAGCAGCTTGACCGCAGGATCGCCCACACCGGACAGGATGGCCGCACCACCGATCGGGACGAGGAGCGCGAGCGAATAGCCGATCGCGGTCATCGCGGCATTGAGACGTCGGAGCTCGACGCCTTTGCAGGCCGCCGCGGGATAGGCCAGGACGAGCATTGTCTGCATGGTCGCCGAATAGCCGGCGATGGCGATGGCAGCGTGGATCTCCGGCCCGTCTAGGACCAGGAACAGCAGGAAGTTGACCACCCCCACCACTCCCATTGCCAGGATGGCGCCGCGGCGGCCGATAAGCCGCGGTCCGGCAGCAGCGAGGGTGAGTGCCACGAGAACGGGCGTGACGTTCAGGACGGCAAGCGCGACCGACAAGGAGATCGGACCGTCTTTGGTGGAGAGCACCGCCTCCAGATAGGCATTCATCGAATAGAAGACGCCGACGCCGATGGCGATCTGTATGCCAAGCCACCAGCTTTGCGGATCCCGGAGACCCGCCGCACGCTCGGATCTCTCTTCGCTGACCTCTTCCGAACGCTCGGCAGGCGGAAGCCAGGGGACGAGGGCAACGATCACTATAGCCGGCAAGGACCATAGCGTCAGCGCAATGCGCCAGTCACCGGCTGCGAGCGGTAGCACAATTGGGATTGTGCCCGCTGCTGCCAGAAACTCACCGACCAACATGCCGTTCAGGTAGGCGATGCTCCCGTAGCGCCCGAGTCTCTCGCCACGATCCCGCACGAAGGGGGGAAGGACGATCTGAACCAAAGTGATCGCACCGCCAGTCAGGATCGTTGCAATAAGGAACATGCCAACCCCCTCCGCTGCTCCACGCAACATCGAGAAGACCGCCAGCCCCAGGATCCCGATCCACAGGCTCCGCGTGTCGCCCAAAGCTCGTCCGATGCGGCTCGCCGGTGCCGAGAAGGCGGCAAGCATGAATAGCGGCAACAGGGTCATTGCTCCCGTCGCTGCGAATCCGGGGGCAAGCGCCTCCCGGATCCCCGGCAGCAGCGGCGGCACCACCAGAATTGGAATTCTCAAGTAGAGGCCAACACACCAGAGAACTGCCACAGCTCTCCAGATTTCCTGTCTTTCGCTTAGATTGATCTTGCACATTTTCACATTGGCTTCTCGGTCCGAGCACGCAAGGCGCATGAAGCACCCCGCGGACGCGGTGCCATGTGAGGGGATTTGAAACCGTGACGAAAACGATTATTGCTAATCTCCGCCATAGAAGTCGTTGCCTCGTTCGGACGGGGAACGACGACGGCTGCGCGCCCTTGTGCGCGGAGGCGCGGCGGGCGACCGTGCTCTCCGGAGCGCGGATCGCAATGCAAGGGAGCAGCCTTGTCCGAGACGGATGCAACGATCAACCTTGTCGCCGTGGTCATCACGATCCGGGACCGGACACCGCATGTCCTGACCGTCCCCGGACCCGACGGCCGGCCCGCCCTGCCCTCGGGTCCGCTCCAATCCGGCCACCGGACGCTGCAATCGGGGCTGCGCGCCTGGGTCGAGCGGCAGACGCGCCAGAAGCTCGGCTATGTCGAGCAGCTCTATACGTTCGGCGACCGCCATGTCCGCCTCGAGAACACCGCCCCCGACATGGCGCACCGGACGATCTCGATCGCCTATCTCGCCCTCGTCAGCGGCAGCGACGAGGTGAACAGTGCCGAAAGTTCCTGGCGAAGCTGGTACGAGTTCTTCCCGTGGGAGGATCATCGCGGCGGCCGGCCGAAAAGCTGTGACCGGCTCTTCGAGGCATTGCTCGACTGGACCACGGACGGAAGCGCCGCCGGCGACCCCAACGCCAAGGAGCGGGCCCGCCTGACCTTCGGCGTCGGGGGCGCCGAATGGGACGAGGAGATGACGCTCGAGCGCTACGAGATGCTTTACGAGGCCGAGAAGGTGGTCGAGGCGTCGCTCGACCGTGACCTGGCGCCCTGGCGGGCGCAGGAGGACCTGCCGGGCCTTCCGATGCATGCCGACCACCGGCGCGTCCTCGCCACCGCGATCAGCCGGCTCAGGGCGAAGATTAAGTACCGCCCGCTCCTGTTCGAGCTGATGCCGCCTTCCTTCACGCTCTTCCAGCTTCAGCAGACGGCCGAGGCGATCTCGGGCATCGCGCTGCACAAGCAGAACTTTCGCCGGCTCGTGGCGCAGCAGCGGCTGGTCGAGGAGACCGGCGAGGCCTTGTCGCTGACCGGCGGACGCCCGGCGAAACTGGTGCGCTTCCGCAAGGAGGTGATGCTGGAACGCCCCGCACCCGGCGTACGCGTCCGGGCCACCCGGCGCGGCGGACTCACTTGACTTGAAGGCACCCCTCTTTTAACTGAATTGAGCATAAGGTCGCGTGGCGGCCTTTTGTCGACATATCTCAATGCTCAGATCGAGCAAAAGGAGGGCGGCATGGCGATTGCTGCAACCGATCCGGGACGGCTCCCCTTCACCCCCGAGGTCGAGGCCCGCATGGCGTCCGAGCGCCGGCGCCTCGCCGGGATCATCCCCGATTTCGACTGGCCGCTGGTCGCGCCCGAGATCGACGCCATCCAGCGCCTGAAGCGCGAGCGCAACGCCATCGTTCTCGCCCACAACTACCAGACGCCCGAGATCTTCCACGGCGTCGCCGACATCGTCGGCGACTCGCTCGCCCTCGCCCGGCGCGCCACCGAGACGGATGCCGACGTGATCGTGAAGGCCGGCGTCCATTTCATGGCCGAGACCGCCAAGCTGGTGAACCCGTCCAAGACCGTGCTGATGCCGGACATGGCGGCGGGATGCTCGCTGGCGAGTTCCATCACCGCTGCCGATGTGCGGCTGTTGCGCGCGGCGCATCCGGGCGTGCCGATCGTCACCTACGTCAACACCAGCGCCGAGGTGAAGGCCGAGTCCGACGTCTGCTGCACGTCGGGCAACGCGGTGAAGGTCGTCGAGTCGCTCGGCGTGGACCGCGTCATCATGCTGCCCGACGAATATCTCGCGCGCTACGTGGCCGGGCAGACCGAGGTCGAGATCATCTCGTGGAAGGGCCATTGCGAGGTGCATGAGCGCTTCACCGGCGACGAGATCGCAGCCTATCGCGAGGACAATCCGGGCGTCTACGTCATCGCGCATCCCGAATGCCCGCCCGACGTGATCGCCGCGGCGGATTATACCGGCTCGACCGCGCAGATGATCTCGAAGCTGGACGATGCCAACGCCTCGAAGGTGCTGCTGCTAACCGAATGCTCGATGAGCGACAATGTCGCGGTGCATCACCCCGAGCTCGACTTCGTGCGGCCCTGCAACCTCTGTCCGCACATGAAGCGGATCGACCTGCCGAAGATCCGCCGCGCGCTGGAAAGCCTGGCGCCCGAAGTCCAGGTCGAGCCGGCGGTCGCCGAGCGCGCGCGCGTCGCGGTCGACCGCATGCTCGCCATCCGCTAGGTCGGGCCCGGTGCCGGTCGCGCCTGCGACCCTGGTCGTCGGCAGCGGTATCGCCGGGCTCGCGACCGCGCTGCGGCTCGCCCCCCGGCCGGTGCTGCTGGTGACGGCCGAACGCCTGGGCGGCGGCGGCTCGACGCCCTGGGCGCAGGGCGGCATCGCCGCCGCGATCGGGCAGGACGACAGCGCCGCC
>NZ_KE557283.1:106944-146046 GCF_000442255.1 Salipiger mucosus DSM 16094
GCCGGGGCGGCCGACGCGATCGCGATGCTCGAGGCGGCCGGCGTTCGTTTCGACCGGGGCGAGGACGGCACGCCGGACCTTGCGCGCGAGGGGGCCCATGGCCGAAGCCGCGTGCTGCATGCCGGGGGCGACCGCAGCGGCGCCGAACTGGCCCGCGCGCTGGCCGGGGCGGTCGCGCGCACGCCGTCAATCCGGGTTCTCGAACGCACCCGCGTCACGCGCATCCTTACCGGGGCGTGCGGCGTGACCGGCGCGGTTCTGGAACGCGACGGCCGGACCGAATGCCTCCCCGCCAGTGACGTGGTCCTCGCGACCGGCGGGATCGGCGGGCTGTTCCTGGCCACGACCAACCCGCTCTCCAATTGGGGCGCCGGGCTTTACCTCGCCTTCCGGGCCGGGGCGGTGCTGCGCGACCTGGAATTCGTGCAGTTCCACCCCACCGCGATCTGCCCGCCCGGTCACGCGATCGGCGACGCCGCGCTGCCGCTGGCCAGCGAAGCCCTGCGCGGCGAGGGCGCGACACTGGTCGACCGGCACGGCACGCGGCTGCTTGCGCATCTTCCGGGCGCCGAGCTGGCGGCGCGCGACAGCGTCAGCCGCGCGCTCTGGCCTCATGTCCAGCGCGGCGAGCCGATCTTCCTCGATCCGCGCACGACGATCGGAGCCGACTTTCCACACCACTTCCCCGGCATCGCCACCGCCTGCCACGCCCTGGGGATCGACCCGCTGCGCGGGCCGATCCCGGTGCGGCCGGCGGCGCATTACCACATGGGCGGGATCGCCACGGACCGCGACGGGCAGAGCTCGGTTCCCGGGCTATGGGCCGTGGGAGAGGTCGCTTCGACCGGGCTCCACGGCGCCAACCGGCTGGCAAGCAACTCGCTGCTGGAGGCGGTGGTCTTCGCCACCCGGACGGCGCGGGCGATCTCGGGCCGCGAGGCGCGTCGCGCCGGTCCTTTGCGGGATGCCGGCCACATGCCCGATGCCGAACCGGCCGGCGCCGCGCGCGCAGTGCGGCGGATCTTGGATGAGGGGCTTGGCGTCGTCCGGTCGGAGCGTGGGCTGAACCGCACGCGGGAGGCGCTTGCCGCCATGCGCCGGGACACGCCCGCGAACAGCCGCCGCGCCGCGATGATCGCGATCGCCGAGCTGATAACGCAAGGCGCTCTCGCCCGCGCGGAATCTCGCGGCGCGCATTGGCGATCGGACGCACCCGGCCTCTGGCCGGGTCCGCCCCTCCGCTCGCTTCAGAGCCGCGACAGCCACCGAGTCGATTTCCAATCCGAGGACCCCGTTCATGAGCCCTGGTGACCCCTCCGACCGGCAGTTCGCGCCGCTGCCCGACCTCGTGCTCGAGCCCATCGTACGCACCGCCCTGCAAGAGGATTTCGGACGGGCCGGCGACCTGACCACTGCGGCGGTGATCCCGCCGGGCATGGCCGGCACGGCCGCCGCCGTGGCGCGTGCGCGCGGGATCGTCGCGGGGACCGGCCCGGCGCTGATGGCCCTGCGCATGGTCGACCCCAGGCTCGACTGCACGCTTCTACGCCCCGACGGCGCCGCCGTCGAACCGGGCGACACGATCCTGACGGTCGCCGGCCCGGCCGCCTCGATCCTGTCGGCCGAGCGGGTCGCGCTGAACTTCCTGTGCCACCTCTCCGGCATCGCGACGGAGACGGCTCGCCTTGTCGAGGCCGCCCGCCCGCACAGGGCCGCGATCACCTGCACCCGGAAGACGACGCCGGGCCTACGCGCGCTGGAGAAGGCCGCGCTGCGGGCCGGGGGCGGGGCGAACCATCGCTTCGGGCTCGACGACGCGATCCTGATCAAGGACAACCACATCGCCCTGGCAGGCGGCATCCGCACGGCGATGGAGCGCGCCCGTGCCGCCGCCGGACACCTCGTGAAGATCGAGATCGAGGTCGACACTCTCGACCAGTTGGCCGAGGCGCTCGCATGTGGGCCGGACGTCATCATGCTGGACAACATGACCCCCAAGACCCTGCGCGCGGCAGTCGCAATGACGGCCGACCGCGCCATCCTCGAAGCTTCCGGCGGCGTAAGGCTCGACACCGTGTCGGCGATCGCGGCGTCGGGCGTCGACCTGATTTCGGCCGGCTGGCTGACGCACAGCGCGCCCGCTCTTGATATCGGGCTCGACACAGGTTGACAGGTCCGCCGGACGTGCTCATTCGATTCAGCCTCAGCTTCCTGTAGTCATGTGTCAGGCCTTTGCGGCATTCGGTAGTCCTCTGCGCGCAGAGCATCGGCGAGGGCGTCAATAGCCCCCCTGACTCTCGGGTGTCGGTCCCGGCCAGCAGGCCAGATCAGACGAATCTCCGGCGTTCCGAAAACCAAACTTTCGAGAACGGGTAGCAGATCCGCGCCCACCCCATCGACAAGCCAGCTCGGGAGCAGCGCAATGCCGTCCCCGGCGCGCACCGCATCCCGCATCGCCTCGCCGTCGCTGATAACCAGAGATGCCGAAGGAGTATGACTTATGGTATTTCCGTCGGGTCCAAGAAGGCGCCAGGGAACCCACCGGCCCTCATGAGCGAAGTGAATGATGCGATGCTCCGCCAGATCGACGATGCCGTTAGGCTTACCGTGTTCGGAAATATAGGCCCTTGACGCATAGAGACCCGAAGTAGGGCGCGCGACAGTCCGAGAGATCAGTTCACTAGAGCGGGGCCCTTCCCCGATACGGACGGCAAGATCAAAGCCTTCCTCCTGAAGACGAACGAACCGGTCCTCGAAACTGACCTCGAGCGTGAGCAGAGGGTGTTTGCGAGCATAGGTGAGCAACACCGGAAGAGCCCAAAGTCGCCCAAACGATGTCGGGAGTGAGACGCGCAGGTTTCCGCGCACCTGACCGCGACGCTGGGAGATTAGCGCTTCACCGGCGTCCAGTTCCCGGAGGGCGGCATCCGCGTGATCGAGAAAAGCCGTGCCTTCCGCGCTTAGAAGCAATGCTCCGCCGGTTCTCTGAAAGAGCGGAGTGCCCAAGGTTTGCTCAAGTCTTGCTATTGATTTTGCAACGGCGGACCGTGTGATGCCGAGCCTTTGCGCCGCGGCAGAGAAGCTTCCTGTCTCAGCCGACATCACGAAGGCTTCGATCCCCTGTAGCCGCGATGCGCGTCCCGTTGTCATGACTCGTCAACTTCTGTTCCGCCACTGACGCCTCGAGCTCAACACACGAGAGCAGGAATATACATTACAATTTCATTGTCAGGCGTCAGATCGGCGCCCTTAGCAACATTGGGAGCAGAACATGCCCGAAACGATGAAATCATGGCATCAGGAAGCATTTGGCCTTGACAATTTGTTGCTGTCCGAACGCCCCATACCATCGGTCGGCGAAGGTGAAATCCTCGTGAGAGTTCGCGCGGCATCGCTCAACTACCGCGACAGACTCGTTGTCGACGGCCAATTGCTGCCCGTACTGCCGGAGATGCCGTTCACCCCGGTCTCGGATTTCGCCGGGGAAGTTGTGGAAATCGGAGAGACAGTGAAGCGAGTGCGTGTTGGGGATAGGGTTGCGGGAAACTTCTGGACAGAATGGCTCGACGGTCCCGCCCCACTAGAAATGATCAACCATGCTGCATCTCTGGGTGGGCCCTATCAGGGCGCCCTGGCGGAGTACGTAAAGATTCCGGCTTCAGTGGCCGTGAGAATACCTGCGGGACTTAGTTTCGAGGAGGCATCCACTTTACCTGTTGCCGCGTTAACTGCATGGCACGCTCTGGCGGAGACCAACCCAGCCCGGCCCGGCGACATCGTTCTGGTGCAGGGCACTGGTGGGGTTTCGCTCTTCGGATTGCAGTTCGCGAAGGAACTGGGTGCCAGAGTCATCGCAACGTCTCGCTCGTCCGAAAAGCTGGATCGAATCGCAGCACTCGGGGCTTGGAAGACAATCAACTCGATCGAAGCGGCACCGTGGGACGAACGGGCGCAGGAGCTTACCAACGGAGCCGGCGTCAACCATATTCTGGAAGTCATCGGCGGATCCAACCTGACATCTTCGGCTATTGCAGTTGCGCCCGAAGGAACGATATCGCTGATCGGCTTTCTCGAGAGCGGAAACTTCTCGCTCAGCTCGGTGCCTCTAATGCTCAAGCGAGCGCGTATACAAGGGGTCTCAGTTGGCCATCGAGCATCGTTCGAACGCATGGTCCGTTTCGTCGAGGAGCGCTCCATCCATCCGGTGATCGATGAGATCTTCTCATTTGACGAAGTGCCGAAGGCGTTTCGTCGTCTCGAGCAAGGTGCCTTTGGAAAAATCGTCGTCTCCCTTGAGGGCCAAAGCCGCGATCGAAGGTCTTCTTGAGTCTTTGTGACTTCAGCAGCACCACGGTGGAAGACCACGCGGACCAGAAAGGTCCAAGATCCGAGAAGAACCAACGGGGCCTCTTGATGGCCATCCCGCTGCATATCGGCGTTTGCGAAAACGAAAGGTTGCGCTGGCCGGGCGACTACGCGGCAAGGCCACCAAGATGTGCTTCACCGCCAATCTCCTAAGCTTCGACGTCCACCACTAACTGGCAGTCTTCGCCGAAAAAGACCAAGACCTGCCCGGGCCCCGCGCGACACCGGGACCGGGCAGACCCGTTCACGCTAGGACCCGGCGAAATTGCGATATTGTGGCGTCCGCCGCTCGAGCCAGGCGTCCAGTCCTTCGCGCGTGTCATGCGTGTCGGCGACCCGCGCGAATTGCTCGCTTTCCATTTGAAGCCCCTCAGCGATCGAGTGGTTCAGCCCGCGCGTCACGGCGGTAATGATCGCTGCGGCGGTGCCCGAGGAATGTTTCAGGATGCGCTGCGCCAGATCGAAGGCTTCGTCGAGAAGTCGCTCGGGTGGCACAATCCTGTTGATCAGGCCCAGCTCAAGTGCGCGCCGTGCCGGAAAGGTGTCCCCCGTCAGCAAGAGTTCGAGAGCTCGTTTTCGTCCTGCCAGCCGGGCGAGACGTTGCGTGCCCCCAAAGGTCGGCGGGATGCCGATGTTGATCTCGGGTTTCGCGAAGACGGCGTCTTCCGAAGCGATCGAAAGATGCACCGCCTCCGTCAGCTCGCAACCGCCACCAAAGGCGAGCCCGTTGACTGCGGCGATCACGGGCTTGCGAAAGCTCTCGAACCGTCCGGTCATAGCCTGTCCGCGGCGCACGAATTCCTTGACCGCGGCATCCGGCCCGAGGCGCATCGTCTCGGAGAACTCGGAAATATCGCCGCCGGCCGAGAATGCGCGCTCCCCCGCCCCGGTCACCACGACCGCGCGGACGTGGGGGTCGTCCTCGATCTCGTCGAGACATTCCGAAAGTCGGTCGTTCATCGCATAGTTTATCGCGTTGAGTTTTTCGGGGCGATTCAGTGTGAGAAGCGCGATTTCCCCGTGAAGCTCCTTCAGGACCAGGTCTTTCATGGTCGTCTCCCGTTAGATGATTCATGCGGCTCCGGACGTACCGTGGGACGAGGATTGCCTACACTCACTAGTCAGTATACCTGTCGGCCATGTCGAAGACCCGTGACAAGATCCTCGATGCGGCAAATGCGCTGTTCTACGCGGATGGCGTGCGCGCGGTCAGCGTCGACGCGGTTGCGGAACGCGCGGGCATCACGAAGAAGACCCTCTACTATCACTTCCGCAGCAAGGACGACCTGATCGCCGCCTATCTGGCCTCGCGCGATCAGCCCAACCTGGCCTCCTTCAAGCGCTGGTTCGATCGCTGCGAGGGGACGCTCGAAGACAAGGTCGCCGCCATTTTCGATGGCCTGATCCGGGCGGCCCGACGCCCGAGCTGGCGGGGCTGCGGCTTCCTGCGCACCATCGCCGAGCTCGCCAACATGCCGGGACATCCGGCGGTGGCCATCGGCGCTGCGCACAAGAAGAAGTTCGAGGCCTGGCTCGCCGAACAACTGGCGACCGAGTCAGAGATTTCGGGAACCGCCGAGGATTTGGCCCGACAGATCGTCGTGGTGATGGACGGCGCGTTTTCCGCGATGCTGACCCACCGCGACCCGAGTTACATCGCGGCAGCCGGCGCCACCGCACGGCTCCTTGTTCGAGGGGCCCGGAGCGGACGCCTTGACTGATGCACCTGAACCTCGGAAGCGACTTTCCAGGATCACCGCAGTCACTGTCTTCCGACGAACCGCACCAAGAAGGTCGCAAGCATGCCGACCGTCACGACGGCGATGCCCCACCATCCGAGATCGCCGGGCCTTTCGCCAAGCAGTGGAATGGCGGCCAGCGAGGTCACCCCCGGGATCGTCGCACTGAAGATTGCGGTTCCGTTCGGGCCAAGGCTCTCGACCGCCCTTGCATAGATGAAGATCGAGAATGCGCCGACGATCACACCCTGGAACCCCGCCTGAGTGGCGAGGTCTCGCGGATCAGCTGACATCAACTCGTCCAGGTCGCCCAGCAGCAGATAGGACGGAACATAGACGCAGGCCGAGAGGACGACCACGATCGGTGCCGCAGCGGTCGAATGAAGCCCTGCCCGGCTGATGAGGATTCCGCAGGTCGACCAGAATAATGCGGCAAGCAGGAACCATGCGTCCCCGGCGATCTGCACCGGATTGGGCGCGCCGACCGTGTCGTACACCATCAACGCACTGCCGAGCAGGATCAGGAGCAGACCGGGCACCGCCCGGCGCCGGATCGAATAGCCGAAGCAGAGCCCGACCAGGAACGTGAAGAGCGGCAGCGTCCCATGAAGGAGGACGCCACCATGCGAGGCAGGTGCCAGTGTGAAACCGGCATAGGCGGAGAGCGCAAAGCCGAGCCCGCCAAGCAAGGCGATCAGCGCGGCATGACCGAAGCTCAGCCCGGCAAGACCCTTCCGGACGAAGATCGGCAGCATGATCAGCCCGCCGACGGTGAAACGCAAGAACCCGAGATCCCACGCCGTCATGCTCGTCTCGCTGCCGAGCCGCGAGACGATGTTGAACCCGGCGAAAACCGCAACCATCAGCAGCGCGCAACCGATCCCGACCGCACGATCATCGACCCGTCGCCGAGACACAACAGCATTTCTCCAGAAAGACTCCGACATTGGCCTGCACGTTCCTGAACCCACTCGGAACGTCCTACCCGTCGGAACAAAGTAATGATAATATATGTTTTGGATCATAATACATAAACAAAGCCGATGAACCTAAAGTACCTTCAAGTCCTTGTCGCCGTCGTCGAGTGCCGTGGCGTCTCGGCGGCTGCGGAGCGGCTTCACATATCTCAGCCCGCGGTTTCGGCCGCGCTGCGTACGCTGGAGACGGACTTGTCCGCACGTCTGTTCGACCGGCATAGTGGAGGCCGGCGCACGCGGCCGACGCCGGAGGGAATCAAGCTCTACCGGCAGGCCCGCGAGATCCTGCACCAATGGGACGCGGCGCGCGCCAGCGTTAGGGCCCCGGACGAGCGCCCCCCCAAGATCCGCGTGGGAGTCCTTCACTCGCTCGCCGCCGCGGAGATCGCCCGCGCCGAGGTGGTCCTGCGCGAGAGGCACCCGGCCTGGCGGTGGCGACTTAGAGAGGGCAGCGCATCGTCCCTCATCGCGGATCTCGCGCAGGATCGGGCCGACATCCTTTGGACGTCCCTCCCGGCGGATGGGATCCAGTCGAGAGCGCTTTGGAAGGAACCCTTTGTCGCGATGCTCTCGAAACGCCATCCGCTCGTCCTGGGCGGTCGACTGTCGCTCTATGTCGCGGACCTCAAAGGTGAGAGGCTCGTGCTTCGGGGGGCCTGCGAACTACCATACGGCGCCCTCCGGGACGCCGGGATCGACATCCGCATTGCTGCACGCGCCGAACGCGACGAACTGGCGATGGCCTTCGTCGGACGCGGCCTCGGCTTCGCAATCGCGCCGAGAAGCCTCGCCAGTGGCGAGGTCGTGCCGGTTTCGGTCGCCGACCTCGGCCTGTCCCGACAGATTGGGCTGACCTGGAAGCGCCCCGAGATGGAGGCGGCCGCCGAAGCCCTTGCGGATATCCTGAGCGAGATCCGACGATGATATCGTCACGCGCTTAGAACCGTGGCACCCAGTGCGATCAGGAGCGAGCATGCGACGACTTCCCGGCCTCCGAAGCCTGCAGGCATTCGAAGCCGTGGTGCGCCACCTGAGCTTAAAGGACGCCGCCGAAGAGCTCCACGTTACGCCGACAGCGGTCTCTCATCGAATCCGCGGGTTGGAAGATCAACTCGGCATCCAGCTCTTTCACCGGCGTCCCAGGATGCTTGAACTTACCTCAGAGGCGGCCGCGATCGCGCGTCGAATCGTCACCGCCTTCGAGGTTCTACGCTCTGCGATCGCGGCTCTCGACGAGGATCGCCTCGCAGGTACGCTGACGGTATCGACGACCAACTCGCTTGCGTCCTCTTGGCTCAGCCCGAGGCTGCGGTCATTCCGCGACCAGCATACCGAGATCGCAGTTCGACTCATCGCGACCGACACAATCACGGATTTCCATTCGGACGACAGCGATCTGGCGATCCGCTACTGTGTCGAGCCGCCGGCGCACCTCGAGGCCGCATGGCTGCTTGACGACTACATCGCCCCAGTCTGCGCTCCCGAAATGGCGGCCCAGCTGACCTCGCCGCAGGATCTGCTTCAGGCGCACCTGATCGAATATCGCTGGCATGGTTTCTCGAATTCGGACCCGAGCTGGGAAAGCTGGCTGCGAGCCCATGGATGCACCCCGGAGAATGCGCTGCCCTATGTTACCTACTCCGAGGAACATATGTGCCTCTGGGCCGCAGCCGATGGTCATGGCGTCGCATTGGTGAGCCTGATCGCGGCAGCGCGTTTCATCAACGAGGGTAAGCTGGTTCTTCCGTTCGACGGTCCGCTGAAGAACAAGAGCTACTACGTCGTCAACCCGGCGGAGACCTCCCGCCGAGCGCGGTGCAGGTCTTCCGCGACTGGCTTCTCAAGGAGGCTGAAGCGTCCCGCCGAATGGAACCCGGGCTCCGTTCATCATGAATGGCGCGGATGACGGACAGCTGCGCCGTCAGAGGCGACGAATGCTCATCCGAGGCTGAGAAAACGTCTTTTGCGGACAGAAGGCGCACGGGCCAGGGTCGCTTCCGCAACCCGGCCAATCAAGGAGCCCGACATGACCACCCTCCTTCGCATCGACGCGAGTGCCCGCCGCAGCGACAACCC
Source organism: Salipiger mucosus DSM 16094 (assembly GCF_000442255.1). Classification (GTDB taxonomy): domain Bacteria; phylum Pseudomonadota; class Alphaproteobacteria; order Rhodobacterales; family Rhodobacteraceae; genus Salipiger; species Salipiger mucosus. The sequence goes on from NZ_KE557283.1 coordinate 116,102, forward strand.
GATGCCGCAGCACAACTCGATCTCACGGCAACTCGCCGACACCTTCGTCGGAGCATGGGAACACAATCTGCCGGAGACCGGGATCATCGAACGCGACCTCGGCCTTGCCCCGCCCGATTTTATCTCGCAAGCTTGGATCGCCGCCGTATTCAGACCTGAATCCGAGAGAAGCCCCACCCAGAGGGCTCTGCTCACCCAATCCGATACGATGATCGACGAGTTACGCCGGGCGGATATCGTCGTCCTTTCGACGCCCATGTACAATTACGGGATGCCCGCGGCGCTCAAGGCTTGGTTCGATCAGATCGTCCGTATCGGCGAGACCTTCACCTTCGACCTGGACCGCGGCGATTACCCGCTGGAGCCGATCTTGTCCGGCAAGACTCTGGTCCTGCTGACCTCGAGCGGGGAATTCGGCTTTGCCGGCGGCGGGATGCGGGAGGCGCACAATCATCTTGCTCCACATATCCGCACGCTGGGGCCCTATCTGGGCGCCTCGCAGATCATCGAGATCGGCGCCGAGTATCAGGAATTCGGCGGTAAGCGCCACGCCGCATCCGTTCGCGAGGCGCACGAGGATGCAAGAGAAGCCGCGGAGCGCCTCGCGCGCGAGGTTGGCACGATTCGCCCTGCAACAGTCGCCCCATGACTCGACCTGGGGAAATCAGCATCTCGCGCTCGCGAGATGCGCTCCGACCTTGAGCCTATCAGACTGCGCCCCTGCTATCCGACAGTTGAGCACCTCTTGAGAACGTGCAGCGCGTAACCGAAATACTTGTTGTAGCGACGGATCATCTGCCGTTCACGACCGATCTCCACAAGCGCGGCATGCAGGTTCTCTCGACCGGAGAGGGCTTCCAGCAACGGCTCGTGATACGCTTCCCACGCCTCTGCAGGCAAAACGACATGATCGATGGCATCGAACCCCAGAAGCCGGGCGCGCCGTCTGTTCTCCTCGGTCGTCCGCATTCCCGGATAGAGCGCGGCCCAGTAGTCACGAATTTCTTTCGGTGCGTCCATGCGCAACCACTCGCACTCGCTCACCACGCACAGACCATCTTGAGCAAGAAGTTCATGCCAGCAAGATAGAGCATTATCGAACCCGACCGTGTAGGCCGCACCCTCGCTCCAGATAAGGTCGAGCGAACCGGTGTAAAGCCCCGAACGAAGCATGTCCCTATTGAGTACACTCACTCGCCCAGAGAGGCCGCGTGTCTCGATCCCCGTTGCCAGGACAGCACAGAATTCGGAGTTCAGGTCGATACCGCAGATCCGCCCACGCGGAAACGCGTCTGCCAACAGGAAGGTACTCCGACCGGTTCCACAGCCAAAATCGGCGATCTCGGGCGACGCAGGCAAACTCTCTTTCAAAGATCCAAGCACTCGCCGGCCGACTTCATCGCTGCCCGGCCCTTGTTGTGGCAGAGTTGCAAACACCTCCATCAATTCGCTCTCCACTCGGCACCCCCTTTCAACTGGTTGCGCCTTGCTAAGAAATTCGAGTCGAAGGCAGAAACGATTTTTTCTAATGGTAGCCATTGCAATGCGTTTGCACGGATGCCGTTGCCGGTTTCTCTGTCACCTTCGCACGACACCAAGGGCATATCACCAGCCAGCAGCGCACGGCCTTCGTCGCGATGGAAGACGCACGCCGAGATGACCGGGTTGATCGCACTAATTGACTGGTCTATTCTTATGTCCATGGTTCACCAAGACACTCGGTCCGCCCTGATATCAGCTGGGCTGCGCGCGATGTTGCATGGCGGTTATGACAGTGTCGGTATCGCTGGAGTACTCACCCAGACCGGCGTCCCGAAGGGATCTTTCTACCACTACTTCGACAGCAAGGAGGCATTTGGTTGTGCCATCGTCGTGGAATACGGTGAAAGATGGCGAGCGATCCGGCGAACGACCTTCGAACGCACGGACCTCAGCCCCCTTGACAGACTGGACAGGCATTTCGATGAGCTCGAAGACGACGTGATGACGCAGAAGGTCCTAAGTGGCTGCCTCCTCGGGAACCTGTCGCAGCTATTGGCGTCGCGGAGTGAGCCGCTTCGACAGGCTATCGAGGCTGCGTTCGACGAATGGCAGGAGGACCTTTCCAGGGTGCTCGAAACAGCGCTGCAGGTCGGCGAGCTTCCTAACAACGCCGATCCTGACGAAACTGCCGCACTCGTCATCGAGGCGTATGAAGGCGCACTCCTGCGAGCCAAGGCACAAGCGTCGCGAGCACCACTCGTCCGATTCCGGACCAGAAGCTTGCCGCTGCTTCTCGGCAAGTGATCACCACTACTAGAGACGACCGGTCTAATTGCAAGGAACCAAATGCCTGTTGACAGCCTCCGCACAGCCCGCACCACAGGTACGGTGCCTATCCTAGCGGCTGCGACCTTCTGGGGTCTGGCTGGCGGGATTGGCGGGATTCTGGTCGAACGCGGTTGGGATCCGATTGTCGTTTCGTTCTACCGGGGCGCACTCACACTTGTCTTTGCGTTCACTTGGCTGATCACTACCGGCGACAATAGAGGGCTCAATTCCTGGAGCCTTTGGATATGGTCGGTGATCGCCGGGGCTGGGGTTGGCGGCGCCTTCTCATTCTATTTCATCGGAATGCAGACCGGCAGCGTCGCGATAGCAGCCACCCTGCTCTATTCGGCACCAATATATGTCTTTCTCGGTGCGTTCATGTCCGGACGCGAACGTATCACTTTCGGCTCGGCCTTCGGGCTCTCGCTTATCATGCTCGGCGTTGCCCTGCTTGCGGGCATCTTCTCAAAACCTGAAATCGAACTTGGCGCCTCCGTAGTCATGATGGGACTCATATCCGGACTTTGCTACGCTGGTTTCATCTTCGGCTTCCAGCGGGCAGCCTTGCACGGCAGCACTCAGGTGGTCATGACAATATCTTTTCTTGTCGAGACAGTTCTCCTTCTGATTCTAGCAGGTCGAGGTGCGTGGCCCCAAGGAATCGACCCAATAGATATGGCGTTGATTCTAGTGCTCGGAACTCTTGGAGGCGGTATCTCGTTTCTTCTCTACATATTTGGACTGAGGCGTAGCCAGCCCGGCACCGCAGCGATACTGGGCATGGCAGAGCCAATAACCGCTACCCTCTTCGGTTTTGCAATATTAAATCAAACACTTTCCCCCAAGCAAGCCATTGGAATAGTTATGGTTATCGCGACAGCGACAGCGTTCACACTTCGCTCCCAGGACGTCGCGCAGCAGGACGACCATTAGATTCCGAAGATAATAGAGAGAGCCATCACGCAAATCGCAAGAACGAGGTGAGGACATCGGCGAGTTCGCTTGGCTTGTCTTCTGGCAAAAAGTGACCGGCAGCCTGTATTAGGATCAATTCCGCGCCCGGGATCGAGCTCTGGAGTTTGCACGCCCAATCCGTTGTCTGCCATGCGTCCTCCGCACCCCAAATCACCTTAACAGGCATGCAACCCAATTCATGCAGCCGGTCAGCAATCTCTGTGGTGTGTATCGGGTCATAATGGCGCGCCTGGTGTTGGAAGTAGCTGGCCTGCCCGACGGGCCCGGAAATCATGTCGATGTAGGATTCGAGCGCACCATCCGCGAAAGATTGCTTGTCGTGAACGGCAGTCAGCAACCAATCCCGGAAGCGCGCCCGATGGTCGGCCTCCTTCGCAGAGGTCAGACTGTCGAGGCCGGAGGCCAGTTGTCGACGTGTCCGCTCGGACGGATAGCTATCAAAGCTGACGGAATCGACCAGCGCAAGCGATCGGACCAGATCGGGTCGGAAAATACAAAACCGCTGGGCTATTCCGCCACCGATATCGTGCGCAACGAGATTGACCGCATCTAAATCCCAATGGTCCAGCAGCGCCTCGAGGAACGGCACCTGACCGCTGATCGAGGTATCTATTGCCGGATCGCTCGGACGCTCCGAAGCGCCGTACCCCAGCAAATCATAGACGTGGGCTCTATATCCGCTAGCTACAAGTCGCGGCACGACATTTCGCCAGATCAGTGACGAAGAAGGCGTGCCGTGGAGCAAGACGACCGGTTCACCTTGGCCGTGAACACCGTATGCGAGCCGATGCCCATATATGATAGCGTGACCCGTCAACATTTCGCACATAGCGACCTCAGAGATCTCACTTGACACCTCTGCAGCACATGACGTGAGCCGGCAAGTTATTTTCTTTAATGTGCATGACTACGTTTCTGCAAGCCGATGACGTACGCGGCGTCGGGCCAAAGATTGCTGTCGACTCAACATTTCATATTAGCACCCATTTCAAATATTGATTTGACCTCTGGCAATCGAGAGATCAAAAATAGACTTATTTATGGAGACAGCCAGCATGCCTGATGTCTGTATACGCCCCCCAGAAAAGCGGGACTTCGTAGAATGGAGCAAGCTCTGGGAGTCATACAATTCATTCTATGGACGCGAGGGCGGTACAGCCCTAAGTAACATCGTTGTCGGCACGACTTGGGAACGCATCCACCGCGATGATGAACCGATCCATGCATTTCTGGCAGAACGAGGAAATGAGCTAGTGGGTTTGGTTCACTATATTTTCCACAGGAATATGCTCCAAGTTGAGGACACCTGCTACATTCAAGATTTGTTTGTCTCAAGGGGTCTCCGTGGGACGGGCGTGGGTGAGTTCCTTATCGACGCCACAAAAGAGAAATGCCGGAAGCAAGGCGTTCATGACATCTACCTCCACACGCACCATGAAAATCAGGCGGCTAGACTACTGTACAAGAAAGTGGCGCGTGATACCGGCTTCATCGTGTATCGCTCCAGCACGAAAGCGTCGAGAGAGACTGCATGAAATCTGTATTTACTCAAATGACGTGACGAGGTCGGCGTTTATCGGAAGATATGCACAATCTCGAAACGTCGGTTCGCGCCCAGCTTCCATTTGCAATCAATGAAACCGACGAGCGGGAGACACAATGCAATCGAGAGATATCCTACAGTTTGCGCGAGCGACATTCGACCGACAATCTTTCAGCCAGCTCATCGGCGCCGAACTAAAAGACTTGTCAGATATGCGGGCTGTTGTTGAGGTTGTTCTACGCAGTGAACTTCGGCAGCAGCACGGGTACGCTCATGGGGGAGTCCTATCCTATCTAGCCGACAATGCGATTACATTCGCCGGTGGAGTAGCTCTGTCGGGTGACGCGCTGACCGCCGAGTTCAAGATCAACTATGTTACTCCCGCTTCTGGCCCGCTCCTGCGGGCCATTGCGGAGCCGGTCTCGGTGTCAGGGCGGCAGGCAGTCTGCCAATGTCGCATCATTTCACTTGCTGATGATGAGGAGACGCTTGTCGCGCTCGCGCAGGGTACCGTGGCTCGACTACCATCAAATCACCAGAGAACCATGCGGGCGAGTGATCAGGGAGATCTGACCGGCGCAACGCCTCCTGACTGACGAACGATGAAATCACTCGCAAGTTATTCTGATTACCGGTCATCGCGTCGTTTGCAAGTCTTTGGATCAAACGACACATCCGGCGCTCCCCGTGCTCGATGCCGTCGTACCGAATCGCCGCAATTTGAGACACGTTCTGTCCCAATTCTGCGGCTTCTTGATTGCGCCAATGGCGATCATGTTGTTTCCGGCGAGGATCGCAATCACGTCCGGTCGGTTATAAAGAAAGCTACGGCTACCAGGTGGGCCAATGTCGGAACAGAAATGCGGCACAAATCGACACGCTGTGGGCTCCAAGCGATCTACAGACTTTCGCGTCAGGTGACAGAACGAGCTGTTCCCGAGCCACCTTTCGCCTCGGTTCTCAGTGGTTTCAGAGGCCGCGCGTCTTCCAAACTGCGTGCGGCCCCGTCAACTCATCAGTACGTGTCTCCGCGCACGAGCTCTGGCACCTCCGACCGCTCTGCCAGCCAGCTATCATGCAGCCATTGCTCGGTCCGGCGCCGACCCGGCATGGTGATCCAGTAGATGTCCCGCTCGAAGACCATGACCTCGTCTCCCGGACCGACGATCACCCAGAACCAGAGCCGGTCCGTGGTCGTCGCGCGCATCTTCACCTTCATGCCGGTCAGTGTGTGGGTTTCGCCGTCCATCGTGACCGTCTCTTCGTGGGGCGCGACCCAGTGGACCCTGTGGTGCTGACGCAGGTCGGGCGCGTGGGTCTCGAGAAAACTCATGGCAACGGAACGGGCCGTTTCCTCGCTCGGCAGCTCGGCAGGCTGGGCCATGGCAGAGGTCATCCGGACATAGCCGAGGAGTTGCCCGTCGGCTTCGACGGTCGAGACGTGCTCGCCGCCGAGACCGGCGTTCCTGCCGGTTTCGCGTTCGGCCCGAACGAGGACGGCATCGCGTCCGTCGACGCTTACCGGGCTCTGGCCGACAGGCGCAAAGCCTTCAGGCATCAGTGTGCTCAGGATGGACAGAGAGATTTGAGTAAGTGTGTTCATGGCGCCGTTCCTTCTTCGAAGTGGGTCAGGTTGCCTGCGTGGCTCGGGCCGCGCGCTGGCGGCCGAGCCCGAGGGTGATGCCGCCGGCAGCGGCAACGAGAAGTACGGCAGGGATGCCGTAGAGAAGCGCCGGTCCCGCCGGGGCCAGGGCCGTCGCCGCGGGCGAGGCCACGCTCGCGCCGACGAAAAGCGAGAAGGTGTAGACGGACAGGGCCAGCCCGCGATTGTGATCGGAGGCCGCCCCACCCAGGGTCGCGATCAGCCCTGGCACGGCCAGGCCCACGCCGCCCGACACGAGCGCGGACGCGGCCACCGTCAGCGCACCTCCCGCACCTGCCAGGATCAACCCGGTTGCGGAGGTGAACAGCCCGATGCGTGCTGTGACAGGCGCACCCCAGCGCTTTGACAGGGGTGCCGCGACCAGGCTCAGGACCAGGGGAGGAAGCCCGACGAGACGAACGGTCTGCGGATCGTATCCGCCCCCGACCTCCATCGCGGTCCCCGCCCTGGAACGACACGAAGCCGAAGAGCACGGTAAGCGCCGCCAGCCACCCGGTGACCACCACCGGGTTGGCCAGGAGGCTCGCCATGCGCCCCTCCGCCGGGTCCGTACCGCCAACGGCGCTCCCGGCGCCACGCGGCAGCGCGAGCGCCAGGCCGGCGGCCATCACCAGGTAGAGCGGGGCCAGGCCCAGCATCAGCCCGGTCGGGCTTGCGGCAACGCTGACCCCAGCGAACTGGGCGACGGGCGCCGCCGCCAGGAAGGCGAAACTGATCAGGGACACGCCCAGCGGCCGACGCTCCGGGGGAAGCGCCTCGGCGACGAGGCTCAGGGCGACGGGCGGAAAGCTCGAGGCAACGAAGCCCTGCAGCGCCCGTCCCGCGAGAAACCAGCCGATACTGCCGGCCGCGCCGAGTAGCGCGGTGGCCATCGTGGTCGCGACGAGGCCGCAAAGCAGAATGATGCGCCGACCGAAGCGGTCCGAGAGCGGCCCCCAGACAAGGAAGCCTGCGGCATAGGCCAGCCCGAACGCCGTCCCCGCCCAGGCGGCGGCCGACAGATCGGTCCTGAAAAGCTCCGCGATGTCCTCTGAGAGCGGAATGGTGAGATAGAGCTGACCGACCACGATGAGGGCCGTCAGCATGAGGAAGGTGACGAGGGTAAGATGGCGTGGTGTCATGTATCACCTTTTTACGTAAACTGTAGATTGAAGGCAGACGCCGGCGATGATATGGTGGCCCTGACGGATCAGGCACGTTTCTTCGGCTTCGCCTCCTCGTAGAGCTGCTCCATGTGGCGAATGTTGCGGATCAAGTCGCTGCGAAATCGCGAGAGCTCGTCGATCTGCGTATCCGTCTTGGCAAGCTGCTCGTTGAGGATGTCGATGACCTTCTGCTTGCCCGCAAGGTGCGTTTCGGCATCCTGGAAGTAGAGGTCGATGACTTCCTGGATTTCCTCGAGAGACAGGCCCAGCTGCTTGAGCGCGGCGATCTTCTGCAACCGCTCATAGGCCTCCTCCTCGTAGAGTCGATGCGACGCCCCCCTCGCGGCGGACCGGTGCGATCAGCCCGATATTCTCGTAGTAGTGGATCGTTCGGTGGCTGACCTTCGCCCGCTTTGCGAGCTGACCGATCTTCATGAGCGGGTCGGGCATCCTGCGCTCCTCTTTCTGACGTGAGCGTTAGATATGGGATGCCCGCCCGAGGTCAAGAGGTGACCGGATTTCGCTCGGCGTCGCGCCTGTCCCTCTGCGCCGACGCAGCCGCGCCCACGGGTTGGTTGACCAGCAGCATACAGACGACCGAGAGGATCAGGAGGGTGAAGTGGACCCCTTGGATCGGACCCTGCTTGATCCAGTACCCGAACCAGAGCCCTCCGCATAGGAAGACCAGCCACATCGCAGCAAACATGCTCAGGGCGATACTGGCAGCCGTCGCGGCCTCACCGGTGCCACCGTTGCCCAGAAGCGCGCGCAGATGGGCCGCTGCGCCCCACCAGAGTGCGGCGGCCGTCGCCAGCTGCCAGGCTATGACGCAGTAGAGAACCGACGCCGTGGACCCGCTCCCCCAGGCCCGCCATTCGAGCCCATTCCCGAGGACCTGGTCCTCGGAGAGCAAGCGCATGGTGAGCATCGTCTCGAGATTGGCAAGGTTGGTTCCCTGATCGGTAAGATTGTTGAGCACCGCGATTGTCATCCAGGCGGCGAGCCCGGTCATCACGACTGTTCGAGGCAGGAGTGAAGATAACATCATCATGCGGCCTCTGCTTCCATTTCAGGGGCATCGAGAACGGGCCAACCGCGGCGGCCCGCCTCGGCAACGGCATCGGCATTGCCCGCCACGATGTGCGGATGACCGAGCATCTCGAGGAAAGGGAAGTCCGACAGATGATCGCCGAATCCCCAGCACCCGGCCGCGTCAGCACCTTCCCGCTCCAGGAACGTGTGAACGGCTTCGGTCTTGCCTTCGCCGATCATGCAGGCGCCCTTGATCTCACCGGTCAGGCGATCCGCTATCTCCGTCGCCAGGCGGGTGGCCAGCACATGACGGATCCCGAGCATCGCCATCACCGGGCGGATAAAGACTTCCGCCGACCCGGAGACGGCGACGGCCGAGATGCCGCTGTCCGCGAGCGCGCGGAGCCGCTCGGTGGTCGAGGCGATGAAAAGCGGCGACGAGGAGGCCGCGCGGTCGGCGAAATACGCTGCGGCGACCCGCTCCACACGGGACACTTCCAACCCGGCGAGACCGCGGTAGAAGTACCGGTTGACCGACGCCCGCGAATACCCCTTGTCGCGCATGCGGGTGATCGCGCTGCGGTGTCCCGCGGCATCGAACCCGGGAGCATCGCGCCCCAGGGCATCGAGAACGGTGAACATGCTCTTTTCGACAATCAAGGTCTCGTCGACATCGAAGAAGGCGAAGGCGCGATCGGATGCCGGGGCCATCCTACGCCCCCGCCATCGGGACGGGCTGATCTGCCGTGACGTCGTCGCGGCTGATGCCGAGGCTACTGAACAACGCGTCGGCCGCCTTGTTCGCCAGCCTCTCCTCTTTCGGTCCCAGGCTGCCCGCGTCAAAGATCGTATAGCTTACCTCGGACTGTGCGACGCGCCCCTGGGCCTGGAAGATCTCGATCGACGCCGCGAAGGCAACGCGATCGTCCTTCACCTTCTCCGCCCGGGTGACGGTCTGGCGGATCCACGTCGGGAGCGGGAAGGCAAACTGCTCGAAACCGGCGGTCAAGCGATCGAAGACGACATACCCGTTTGTCGGCACACCCAGATGTTCGTATTGCGTCTCGCCGACCGCGATGAACATCTGGCGGGTCGCTTCGATGAGGAGCATGCCCTGCAGATGGCATCCCGTGAGATGATCCGAGAGGATCTCGTTCCGGTCATCCACGAGAATATCCGCCTCGAAGATATCGCTCTCGGCGCGGCGAGGCGCCGAGATCAACTGGTTTTCGGGATGATGCTTGTGGCAGACGTCCCGGCCTGCCCGGCGGTGGTCGAGGGCCGGGCGCGCGACGCGGTGACCTGCCGCCGCCCCCAGCACAGCGATCACGTTGGCATCCTGCTCACTGACGCCCTGGCCGATGACCAGGTTGCAGGATTCACCGGCCAGAAGCCGGTCAATCGCTGTTTGTGCGGAGATCGCGCCGCTGGCCGCGGCGAAATCCTTGAATCTGTTTCCTGTAACGAGTTGCACGTCCACGCTCCAAGGTCAGTGTGCCCTCCCATTCCCAACCTTACGTAAGCGTACGTTTTTGTGTCAACGGCGGAGAACGCCGACTTTTCTCATCGAGAAGACGCGATTTTTGTTATTAATAGCAATCACTTTACCAGAACGCCGCCCGATGGCGCTGGCCAACAGCTCACGTGAAGATTTGATCACATCAACGGGCAGGAGCACGATCAGCCATCCCCGTCACCCTGGGTGACGGGTCGTGATTCGACCGAGCCCCTCCTGCTGCGACCTGGCCGGACGCGCATCCCGGCCAGAGACGACCCGCTCCAAAGCACCGAGCACGTCTCGCTTCCTCCAATGGTCGGGATCTCAACCGCCACGCAGTCGGACCCGATGCTCAGTGACGACCTCGACGAGATAGTCCGCCAGCGCCCGGATCCGGGGCGACTGCGCAAGGTCGGACTGGATCACGAGGTAGATGGGCTGGTCGATCCCGATATCGCTCTCGAGACACTCCAGGCCCGCGTCCCTGGCGAGGAAATGCGGAAGGACGGCGAGGCCGAGCCCCGCCTCCGCCGCCGCCGCCTGCGTCGCGAGAGACGTCGTCGTGATGGTCGGTTGTCGTCCTCGGAGAATCCGTTCGACCCACTGTGCCGCCGGCAGGTGTGACTGGGCCTCGCCCCAGGCAATGATCTCGTCGCCCTCGTAGGCGCCCCGATCCAGGTCGGAGCCCCGGGTTTCGATGTAGCAGGGCGATGCGTAGAGACCGTAGCCCAGGGTTCCGAGGCGCCGGATCGTCACGTTGCCACGTTCGGGCTTGACCATGCGCACCGCGAGATCCGCGTCCCGGCGATGGACGTTCACCGTCGAGATATCGGTGACCACCTCGACCATGAGCCCGGGGTGAAGCCGTCTGAACTCCGGAAGCGCGGGTAGGATCAACCCGCTCGCCAGGTTTTCGGCCGTGGCCAGGCGGACTCGTCCCGTCAGCTGTGTCTCACGCCCCCCGGCGCTTTCGAAGGCCAGGGCGGCTTGCTCGAGCGCCTCGCCGCGGTCGAGAAGCTCGCTCCCCTCCTCGGTGAGTTGATACCCGGACTGCTGTCGCACGAAGAGAGGAACCCCCAGGGCATCCTCCAGGCGGTCCACGCGCCGCGAAAGGGTCGCGATCCCGACACCGAGCGAGGCGGCCGCGGCGGTCAGGGTCCCGTTCCGGGCGATCGCTAGAAAGGAGCGAACATCGTCCCAGACGATCGATCGCCGCGGGGTCTTTCCGGAAACGGAAATCATGTTCTCGGAATTACCTGCATTTTCCACGTTCGAAACGTGCCATGTCTCCTACCATGCGAACAAGGAGGAAATCATGAAAAAGCGTGTCCTTGGACAGGACCTGGAGGTCTCCGCTGTCGGGCTCGGATGCATGGGGATGAGCGAGTTTTACGGCCCCCGGGATGACACCGAGTCCATGTCGGTCCTGTCCCGCGCGATCGAGCTGGGCATCGACTTCTTCGATACGGCCGACATGTACGGCCCTCACCACAACGAAGACCTTATCGGGGCATTCCTGCGAGAGACAGGTGCCGACGTGAAGATCGCTACCAAGTTCGGCATCGTCCGGCGCCCCGGGGAGTACAAGCGCAGCCTCGACAATGCTCCTGACTATGCGCGCACGGCCTGCGAAGCCTCGCTGCGCCGCCTCGGGATCGACCGGATCAATCTCTACTACGTGCATCGCGTCAATACCGACCAGCCTATCGAGGAGACCATGGAGGGCCTCGCGCAGCTGGTCAGGGAGGGAAAGATCGCGCGCATCGGGCTGTGCGAGGTAAGCGCCGAGACCCTGCGCCGCGCACATTCCGTACACCCGGTCACGGCCGTGCAGACCGAATACTCTCTCTGGTCTCGCGGCGTCGAGGCGGAGATCCTTCCGACCTGTCGCGATCTCGGCATCGGATTCGTCCCCTATTCTCCCCTCGGACGTGGCTTCCTGACCGGTCGTTTCCAGTCGCCTTCGGAGTTCGAGGAAGGCGATTTCCGTGCCGCCTTGCCGCGTTTCGCGGACGAGGCGATCGACGAGAATCGACGGATCGCCGACGTCATTGCGGACATGGCTTCCGAGAAATCCTGCACGCCGGCCCAGCTTTCCCTGGCCTGGCTCCTGGCCAAGGGCGAGGACATCGTCCCGATCCCGGGCACCAAGCGGCTCGCCTATCTTGAGGACAACGCCGCGGCAGTCGATGTTGCACTCGACGATGACGACTGCCGGCGGCTCGAAGAGGCGATCTCCCGGCTTCCGGTTGTCGGCGAGCGCTATACACCGGAAGGCATGAAGGGGGTGAACGCATGACGGATACCTCAACTGATCGCCGCGCGGCGGCGATGGCCCTCCTCGAGCGCCTCGAAACGGGCGCATCCGAGCGCGTGGACGCGAACCTCACCGATTTCGATGAGGATGCGACCGAGGTGATCCTCGGCTTCGCCTTCTCCGATGTCGTGTCGCGCCCGGGCATCGATCTGAAAACGCGCGAGATGCTGACCGTCGCCATGCTCGCTTCCATGGGGACAGCTTCCGGTCAGCTCGATTTTCACATGCGCGCGGCGCTGAACACCGGCGTGTCGCGCCAGGAGATCGTGGAGATCGTGTACCAGGTCGCCGTTTATGCCGGGGTGCCGGCCGCCATGAACGCCATGAGCTCCGCGAAGAAAGCTTTCGCGGAGCGGGACGGCTGAAGGGTACGCGCGAAGCGTTGGGGTACGCGCGAAGAGTTGCACAATACTGACGTGAGGCGCATCTGCCGCAATCCGAAACGCTGTGCCACGCCTGTCAAGCCGGGTTGGTCCAGACCACCTCCTGCATCCTGCGCCAGACTCGATGGGCGACGGCACCCGGGAGGAGGAAAGGTACCGCCGCCAGGACCGAAACCCCGGCCACAACCAGGGCTAGGCCCATCTCAAACGCGCGAAGATGCCTCCCGCGCGATGGTTCGGATCCTCTCACGGGCGATACCGATATCTTCCAGGTCCCTGTCGGAGAGCGCCTGAAGCTCGGCAAAGGTTCTTCCAAAAGTCCGTCGCCGGAGCCTGTGGACGCGATACTGCTCAACGGGCTTCCGGAAGAGCGTATCCCGGAATGCGTCAGCCCGGTTCGTGAAAGTGGTATCGACCATGGTCTACCTCCTGTGAGGAGTAAGGTGCCTGACCTCCCGTTAGCGCCAACGATGCGCCTCATGCTGCAGATGCACAATGAATCTCTGGAGAATGCTGCCATGCAGCAAGGGTATGCCGAGAAATTCGGTCAACAGCTCCCGGGTGTTCGACCGGAGCCCCGCCTGCACTCGCCTTTCAGCGCCTCTGCCGGCTATTCAGGGCATGCCACGTACGCAACCCCGCTGCCCGTGGGTGACCGGATCGGCCTTCCCGATCTAGGTACCGGGGACACGATTGAGCCCTTGTATCAGCACAGCGGAGCACTCTCATGCGCAGAGAACCAGCCTTCATTTTCGACCTCGATGGCACACTCGTCGACAGTGTCTACCAGCACGTTCTCGCCTGGAGGCATGCACTGGAGGCGGAGGGCATCGCCTTGTCCGTCTGGCGCATTCACCGCAAGATCGGGATGAGCGGCGGGCTCTTCACGAACCAGCTGCTGCGGGAGACCGGGGTGGATATCGACCCGGAGAGGGTCGATCGCCTCCGCCGGCTGCATGCGGAAGCATACCAAAGATTTGCGGATCAGATTTCGCCGCTCCCAGGAGCCAGGGAACTCCTGACGTGGCTTTCGGAGCGCGACATTCCCTGGGCGATCGCAACCAGCGGCCGTATGGAGACCGCTGAGCTGAACATCAGGGCGCTTGGCATCGATCCGCAAGATGCGACGATTGTCACGCGCGATGAGGTCACCTACGCGAAGCCCGACCCGGATCTCTTCATCGCGGCGGCAGAGAAGTTGGGCACGCCCGTGGAGACGTCCTTGATCGTCGGGGACAGCGTCTGGGACGTTCTTGCAGCAACGCGGTGCCGTGCCCTCGGTGTGGGCTTGCTGAGTGGTGGCTACGGTGGCGACGAGCTGCGCCAGGCGGGCGCGATCCGGGTCTATGACGATCCCGCCGACCTACTCCAGCACATCGACGAAGTCGGCGGGCGGCGATAGTGCTTGGCTCGGGCCTTTCAAACCGACTGCAACCGTCCACGGAGGACGCTGCTGCGCGCGACAGGATGGGTCTCACCCGCCGGACCCGCATGACGGCATCGCCATCCGACCTTGGGCGGACGGGCACGTATGCATAGGCGATATGCTCACACTTGCTTTCGCTGCGTTGCAGCATAGCCTATGATCGATCGGCATCGGGGATGCTTGATGGGAGACGAGGGGTACTAGGGTACAGACACAAGGGAGGTCAGGATGATGGCTCGTTGACCGCGAGGTTGCGGCAACGCGCTTTCGCAGAGCCGGAGGGAATCTGGCAGATGAGAAAACGCGGTTCGCGTAGGACCCCGCTCCGCCTCAAGCTCGCCTTGCAAGGCGGCGGAGCGCATGGCGCCTTCACATGGGGTGTTCTCGATCGCCTGCTCGAGGAAGACTGGATCGACATCAGCGCGATCTCCGGCACCTCCGCGGGCGCCATGAACGCTGCCGCCCTTACCTCCGGGCTGGCCACGGGCGGTCGCGACGGCGCACGCGAGACACTCGAGGCCTTCTGGCGAAAGATCGGAAGCTATGGTCCGGCGAACGCCGACGTTCACTCCCTTCTGGAACTGGTCCTGAGCCCCCTGCGACCCGACCGGATGCTACCTCGCTCAGTTGTCAGTCAGAGCGCGCGGGTCATTTCACCGTACGATGCCAATCCGCTCGGCTTCAATCCATTGCAGTTGGTGCTGGAAGAGACGCTGGACATCGAGGCGATTCGAAGCTGGCCCCTCACTCTCTATGTCACGGCAACCCACGTACGCACGGGCGAGGCCCGCGTCTTCTCGGGGAAAGAGATCAGTGTCGCTGTCCTGCTCGCTTCGGCGTGTCTGCCCTCCCTGTTCCACGCCATCGAAATCGACGGCGAACTCTACTGGGATGGCGGATATACTGGCAATCCAAGCATGATGCCGCTTGTCGCAGACGCGGAGCCGTACGACATCCTTCTGGTGCAGGTCAGTCCGATCGAAAGGCCGAGCGTCCCGCGCAACGCCCTGGCCATCGCTGATAGAGAGAAGGAGATCGCGTTCAATGCGCCCCTCATCAGGGATCTCCGCACGATCGCGGAATTGCAGCACCAGGCCCGATCTCGGAGCAGCACAGATTCCCGAGCCAGATCCTGGACACGGCGTTCGCGCCTCAGGTCTATCGCGCGTCATTCGTCAATTCTCTCCCAACGCTTCCACCGGATCGCCTCGTCGTCGATGAGCGATCGCGACGGGAGTTCCAAGATGAACGTCGATTGGGAGTTCCTGACGACGCTGCGCGATGAAGGGCGCCACACTGCCGGCGACTTCCTGAGCCGGCACGGCGACGACATCGGCAGACGCGGCTCGTTGGACTTGCCGAGCAGCTACCATCGGAATTCGAGACATCTAGGCATCGCGGGGTGAACTGTCTCCCGTTGGCGCACCAGATAGACCTGAACCGCACCGGCCCCGCGGAGACTCCGCTTCTCGAGTAGCCTGAAACGATCATGAGCAGACAGAGAACAAGTTATTGCCCGGGAACCCGCGAGCAAGCTGTGCGGATGGTCATCGAAAATTTGGCGCAGCATGGATCTCTCTGGCAGGTCCCTCGCTTCTATCGTCGCGAACATCGGGTAGTCCGCGAACACGCTGAAATCCTGGGATTGGAAAACGGACAGCGCATCAGGGTCTCGAGCGATCCGAGAGGCGGATTGCTCGGGGCTCATGCATCAGCACCTTGGCTTCAAGCAGCTCGATCCGTTCCCCTTTCAGCCCTCCTGGCAGTAACGCCTGTCGCTTCATCCCAGATGACACCGGCAACCTGCCGCCAGACTTCCCGAATGTAGCTTTGCCAGGAATCAGCTGCACCGAAAATGCGCCAGACCCGGTTTTCCACGTCGGGTCACATCCAATGATCGGGGAGCACCTCAGTGGGAAGCTCAAGTGTCTACGCATCGCGATCCTACAAGCCGACCATCTCGACGAGAATGCCTCATCGGCCGCTGGGAGTTGGACAGATCTGACCGGTAATTCGCGATTGGCCGGACTCAGACCAGCCCCAGCAACATCATTGCATTCAGCCCGACCGAGGAGAGACCTGCCGCCGACCGCGTGCCATTACCTCCGAGAGAAAGGTCAACCCGCTCAACTGGTAGCCGTACGCTGAAGGTGCTCCCCTCCCCGGGGCTGCTACTGAGTTCCAGCACGCCGTCGTGGCGCTCGACGATCTGCTTGGAGATGTTGAGGCCGAGGCCCGTGCTGTGGGCATTGCGGCCCGCGTGGCCAT
Organism: Salipiger mucosus DSM 16094; assembly: GCF_000442255.1. GTDB lineage: Bacteria > Pseudomonadota > Alphaproteobacteria > Rhodobacterales > Rhodobacteraceae > Salipiger > Salipiger mucosus. The sequence goes on from NZ_KE557283.1 coordinate 132,662, forward strand.
GCGCTTGGGTGAAGCGGTCGAAGATGGTTCCCTGTGCCTCTTCCGGGATTCCCTGCCCCTGGTCGATGACGCTGACGATCGCCTCGTCCCCCTCGCGGGCTACCTTCACGATCACTTCCGAATTCGCATCGGAGAACTTCGCCGCATTCGAGAGCAGGTTCGACATGACCTGCAGAAGCCGGCTCCTGTCCCCCCTTACGACCAGCCCGTCGGCTACGATCTCATCGCGGAAGGCAACGCCCAGTTGCTCCCCGTAGCCGCTGTTAGTTTCCACGGCCTCCGCGGCGAAATCCTCAAGCCCGATCTCCTCGAACTCCATCTGCATCTCGCCCGACATCAGCCGCTCGGAATCGAGAATATCGTCCACGAGGTCCGAGAGGCGCCGACTGTTGGCCTCGGCCATATTGACAGCCGAGCGCATATTCGTCGGCACCTCTCCCATGGCACCGCCGCGCAACAGGCTCAGCGAGCCGACGATGGAGGTCAGCGGCGTGCGCAGTTCATGGGTGACGGTGCTGACGAAGGCCGCGCGCTCGCGGGCGCCCCGCCTCTCTTCGGTGATGTCCTGCACGGTGCCCACGGACCAGGCCGGGCGTCCCGCCTCGTCATAGGAGATGCGCGCCCGGAGTCGGTACTCCCGCAGGCTGCCCTCCACGACGGCCCGGAAGGTGACGTCGCTCGCTGCGTGGGTCCGGACAGCTTTCTGCAAGTCCGCCTTGAAAGGCGCCCGGTCCTCCTCGAGAATGAGATCCAGGAACTCGTCGGGCGTGCTGGGCGCCGCCTCGATATCGAGACCGAAGAGCCGGGCCAGGGCCCGGGAGGCCTCGATCCGGCCGGTGCTGAAATCGTAGCTCCACCAGCCGATGCGACCGACCTCCTGCGCCTCTTCCAGCCGCCTCGTCGCCCTGTCGTAGTCCCGACGGAGTTCCTGGTGGCGGCGCTGCAGAGGCCCTAGAACCAAGGCGAGACACAGCGCGCCAGCCAACGCAGTGACCGAAGCGAGAGCTCCGAGTAGGGCGATCCACTCGGGCACCGCTGTTGCCTCGAGAGCGAACAGGAAGCCGACGCCTCCTGCGCCCGAAATCGCCAGGGCGGAGGTTATTCGCGGAACGAGTGTTCTCAACAGCCTTATCCTTTGCCAACAGCGGAACCGGCGCGCTGACTACGGCCACTCCAGTGTCGATTCCGGCGGGTACCGGGCAACTGTGGCAAATTTTGTCCTTCAGATTGGCGGACCAAGGGAAGGTCGTCCCGGTGCGGTTGGCCGCGCCAATATAGAGTTGCTGCGAGCGCGTCTTGTGGCCGGCGCATGAAGCAGAAGCTGCATCAAATGTGTCAGAGTTCCGATTGCGTGCTTGTTGACAAGGGGCTCTGGTGCGCATGGCGTCGGGCCACGCTGCGGGCGGAGGTTAAAGGTCAGCAAGCGCCGGATCGGTAGTGAGGCAATGCCGTCTCCAATCTGCATCGACCCATGCGCCCCGGCAATCTTCCAGACTGGTGCCAGAAGGCTCAGGAGCATCGATCACGTCCTACCGATCAGCGGGCCCACCACTCGCCGCGAACTTTCGCAGGGCGCGCGGCAAGTCCAGCCTCTTCGATCCGATCCGCAAGGTTGCCGATCGCAGCGACGAGAGCGGCGCTCTTCACGGCAACGGCCCCCTCGATCGCACGCAGCTCCGCGAGGTCGAGGCAAAGCAGGGCGAAGACTTCCGGGAGATCGGCTTGTGCCTGCCCCCACGCGCCGACGATGGTTTGGTATCGGTCCGCTCCCCAGAGTTCGATCGTGGCCGTCCCCGACCATCTGAAGAGGCCCACCTCCTCGTTGTCGAAGAGGAGCGTCGCGAAGCACAGGGATGTCCCACTGTCCTCGTGGGGCGCGAAGCCCAGCCGGGACCGGTTATCCGCCAGCCAACCGGCGAGAATTCGAAACAGCGCCAACAGATGCTCTCGCGACGCTCCGGCGCTTGTGTGATCCATTTGGAAAGCGCGAATTGGCTCACCGATGAGCTCCGCTAGGGCAACTCCACCGAAGAAATCGGGCGTTCCATAATGCCGGAGCTCGACATAGGCGTCGCGGGCGAAGTTGGCGGCGAAACGCTTCGACGCTCCTGCTTGATCGCTGAGAAAGTTCGCCAAGTTGAGATCGGCCGCCATAAACGGGCTTGGCGCCTGCAGCTCACGCAGCAATCGCGGCCCGTAACCATGCCGCTGCAGCCCGGTATAGCGACGCCCCAGGCGTCGGGATCTCCAGAGCATGTCAATCTCATCGACGCCCACGCAGAAGAGATCCGCAGCGAGTTCGCGGTTCGGATTGCCTGGATCGATATTGATGTGCCAACCGAGATCCGAAGTGAACGCGTCACGATCGGCATTGTCGGAGCCATCGAGGTCGAAAATAGCGTCTGAGATGTGCCGACGAAGGTCATCGGCTTCCGCCAGCGGCATGGGCGGCGTGACCAGCTCCACACCGGCGATCTGATCGCTGTGGGGGAAGGCGATCGGGTCGATGTCGTACTCCGGGATAACGAAGAAGCCGGTCTTTCGAGACGCCTTGCGCGGAGCGGTCCACGTCTCACCCGTCGCCGAGGACAGGACGCCCGCAACAGTCCGGCAATACTCGAGGGTGGCGATATCCATCGGGCCGAAATCCGAGAAGCGGGGATTACCGAGATCGCCGAGCACGACCTCGAGCTCGAAGCCGACCCGCCACGTCTCTGCGATCCGGTTTTCCGGGGCGCCGTGCGACTCTACTGCCTCACGCATCTCCTGCTGTCTCGCGCCTGCGCAGAATGTCGCGCGCTCGCCACGGTCTTCGTGACCGGGTCCGAGTCTCCCTCTCCACTGCCATGGATCCGTCCATCTGCATTCTGCCTCACACCCGGCATTCGCTGCGCCACGACTACCACATCAATGCCTAAGAGCCGAACGAGTTCACCTTGATCGGAGGGGATAATCCGTGTGGGATCGGCGCATATCAATGAGGTCATTGCCGATGCCTGCAATCAATCCCGACATCCTATTCGCCGTAGTCTTTCTCGTCTTCCTGTTCGGCTTTCCGCTATTCCTCGTCCTTTACATCAAAGCCCGCCGTCGCGCGACCAGGCTCGGCAAAGCGCTCGAGGAGGAAAAGCAACGCGGTGCGAAGGAACTTGAAAAGGTCACGCACGAAGAGACCCAGAAGCGGCAAGAGCTGGAAGCGCGCTACGCGCCGATCATCGACAAGGAGGCGGAGGTCGCTCGCCTGGATGCGCAGGCACGGGCGCACCAGGGTAACATCGACGAGCTGCGCGCGTCCTACGCGACGAAACATGAGACCCTGAAACGCCTCGAACACCAGGTTGCCGTCTACGATGAGCGGCTGGCCTTCGCCGAGCTCGGCATCTACGAGCCCCATTTCGACTTCGGCGACAGCGAGGCGTTCAAGGCGAAGATCAAGGAGGTCCGCGACAAGCAGAAGGCCATGGTCTCGGCAAAGCATGCCACCCTCTGCCCGACGGACTGGGTCGTAGAAGGCAGTCGCTCGAAGGGCCAGACCATGATCAACCGCCAGACACGCCTGACGATGCGGGCCTTCAACAACGAGTGCGAGGCGGCAATCGCGAACACCCGCTGGAACAACGTCGTGGCGATGGAGAAGCGGATCCTCAATGCCGCGAAGCAGATCAACAGCGCGAACTCCTCCATGAACCTGACCATCTCGGAGAACTATGTCGCACTGAAGCTCGACGAGCTCCACCTGACCCACGAGTACCGGGAGCAGCTCAAGCTCGAGAAGGAAGAGAGGACCGAGCTCGCCCGCGCTGAACGCGAGGAGAAGAAGCTATTGGCCGAGGCCGAGGCGGCCGAACGTGAGGAGCGCAAGTACCAGGCGCTGCTCGACAAGGCGCGCAAGGAGGCCGGCGTCGACGAGGGACGGGTCGCCGAACTCGAGGCCGCCCTCGCCGAGGCCCATGCGGCGAGCGAACGGGCCCGCGCGATGGCCGAGATGACCAAGTCCGGCTACGTCTACATCATCTCCAACGTCGGCTCCTTCGGCGAGGACGTCGTGAAGATCGGTCTGACCCGCAGGCTCGACCCCGACGACCGCGTGAAGGAGCTCGGCGATGCCAGCGTTCCGTTCGGGTTCGACACGCACGCGATGATCTATTCCGAGGAAGCGCCGGCACTCGAGACCGCCCTTCACCGCGAGTTCGCGGACCGCCGCATCAATGCGTCGAACATGCGCAAGGAGTTCTTCCGGGTCGATCTCGATGAGGTTGAGGACGCTGTGGGTCGGCTGGCGCCGAGCGCGAACTTCTTCAAGGATCGCGAGGCACAGGAGTGGCACGAGACGCTGGCGCGGCGGCGCGAGGAGGCGGATGTGCTCCGGAGAGTTGTTCCTGAAGAGGTGCTTCCCGAGGCAATTTGAGCCTGCGTGCCAATCGCCCCCACTCTAGAACATCCCTTCAATCGCAACGCCCTAAGGCTGAAAGATCGCGGGTTCGCCGAAGCTGTTGCCGCCTACGAGGCGATGTTCTTCCGCGCGAAGGTCAGGACGATCGGTTGGTCGATTGCGTATCGGCCGCCGCACGGCGCAATTCTTTGGCAGGACACAAGGGTGCGTCTTGGCGCATCATGAGATCGGGACTCTGCTTCGTCTCGCAGTCAACTCGAGGCGCCCTTGTACTCGGTCTGCCCATTCAGAATGGCCCCCTGGGCGCAGATGGTGACAGACTTGGCACCGCGGGTCATCGCAACATACAGGTTTCTTGCATCCAGCTCATCGGCATTCAACACAACGACGTGGTCCGCCTCGAGACCTTTCAGCAGCAGTGTCGACCCTATCGCAGATTTGGGCAGCTGGCGTCCGACGGTCCTGTTCTCCTCTCGGACACGAACAGCAGCCTCGCCAAAGGTCATGCCGCTACCATCAGAGGTCAATTCAAGTGCGCGCAACGCCGCGCGGAGCACGCTAGGCCGGAAGACAGTCGTGCCAGATCTCGCCGAACACGCAGATAGGATTGCCGCGAGCCCTTGATACGAAGGCGCGTCCAAGACTTGCATGACGATAAATTCGAAGTCGGTCGGCGGCTTCCGGCCCGACCCGGCCTTCAGCGTCTTCACCCTGGACATGACATCGGTCGCCCCGACATTGGTCATGACCGATTCAGCGAACTCGAGGGTTTCGCCGACCGAGTATCCATCTCCGAGATCGAGAGCCATTGCGTAGGAGACCAGGTCCTTAAGATGCACCGGCTCGATCGTCACCATATTCGGAATGCGCTTGGCCACCCGGTATCGACTGCTTGCGGATCGACTGTCGCCAATTACCAGGGACGTTTCTCCAGCAGCCCTGTGGTGGACCCGTGCAGCATCGACGAGAGCGTCGAAGTTGCCATTGCCTCCCTGCAGGACGCTCCATTTGACGGAATTCGGTGCCGTGCGCAGGTCGATCGGTCTCCCAGCCATCAGCTCCTGCCTGGCATCAAGCAACCAACGCCCCAAAGGCTCGTTGCCGGCATTGATCCATCGCCAAGGTCGGTCCAGTTCGACAGCTGTCGGAAAGTGGCGGCAGACATCGCCCTCCCAATCCGCCAGCTGGTTCTGGCCAAAGCCGAAGATCGACTGCATCGGATCGCCAAGCACGCAAGTCTTCAGATGACGGGAGGCAAAATAGACGATCGCGTGCTGACCCACGGAGCAATCCTGATACTCATCTACGACGAGCCCGGCGTAGTTCGCCGGCAGGATGTCGCGAAGGTGTCCCTCTTCCAGCAGCTTCCGTGCAGCCTTCTGGATCTTGGGATAGCTGGGGGTCTTCGGTTGCAGGCCATCGCTATATCCGGATCGCATCGGGAACAATGCCGCAAGCCGCATGCACCAACCATCTATCGTGGCGACACGATACGCGGAGCGGCCGACGCCCTGCCGATTGAGGCGATGCCGGAGGGCGGCGACGCCGGCATTGGTATGAGTAAGGATCAAATACGGCAGAGGCGCTTTCGCGTTGCTGAGCGCATCTACGATCAGCTGGGTCTTGCCACAGCCGGCTGGCGCAACGATCGACCCACGCCGAATGTCCAGAAGATCGACGTCAGTCATAGTCCACGCCTGCCCACTCGTAGACGCTGCCGATCACGTCAGTGAAGTCGTCCTTCATGTTGACGAGATCCGGTCCCACCACCCGGTGCGCCGCCTCCTCCATGATATCGATTCGCTTCAGCCAACTGCCCTTCTTTGCTGCCTTGGCAAGAAGAGCCCGATCGTCGTCATCGGGATCGGAAAGGAGCGTGTCGATATCGACAGAACCGTTTTTGACATTGCGCAAATGTTCGACCAGCTTTTCTTCACGACGCACCCCAATGAGGAACTCCCACATGTTCTCGATGCCGTCGTCGCTGAGACAATCGAAAAGCTCTTCCTCGAACGCCCACCCTACAGTCCATTTGAAAACGGTTCCTGCTCGGTCTTCGAAGCGCTGCTCATCCGCCGCATCCGGCTGCACATCATCGTCTCGGAGTACGGCCGCGTGATACAACAACTCCGAGAACGGCAAAGCCTTGCGATATACGCGCGATACCCCGCCCCCGTCGACGACGACCCCGCCTGCGGCCTGAAACGTCGGCCGGTTGCAGTCGCTGAGGTACAGGTCGAGGCCGCGAAGAAGGCCCACCTCCGTCGCGCCTTCGCAAATCAGTACATGAAGTCCCAGGAATCCTTCCGGCGCGCTTCGCAGTGTTGCCTGAACGTCGTCCGTATGGCCCGCCGGCATCACTGAGTGGTTCTGACCGGCGCGCACAAGGCCAAGCTGTGGGCTCTTCAGTTCGCGCAGGACGACAGGTGAGTGCGTGGACATGAAGACCTGCATCGGCGGCTCAGCCTGCTTCGACCCCAAGGCAGTGAGGAACTTGGAAATGCGGTGAGGCTCGAGCCCGATCTCGACCTCGTCGACCAATGCTATGGAAGACCGCTCGGCGATCCTGCGCTGCAGTCCGGCGATCAGTAACCGGCTAGAACCCATGCCGAGCTTTCGCAACGGCACGCCGTTGCCGTCGTGCAGGGCAATTGTGCCGCCCGAAAAGTTCAAGGAATGCGCGTCGAGCATCGCTCTGGCCTCTTCGCCGACGCCTACGCCAAGTTCGTCTGCTGCTTCGTCTACGATCCCGAGCGTCTCCGCGAGCTGTTCGCCCGCAGAGTCCCCGAAGCTTTTTCGCGCCTGCCGCCCAGCTTCGGCCAGTTGGGCTGACGCGTCGGCACGTTCGTTGGCCAGCAGGTTCAGGATCGAACCGCGCTGCCATCCGAGATGTTGATTGGCGAACGTACCGATCCGTGTCGGCGCGACCGAGACCCGATCGCTCCAGCTCAGTCCCCGGGCCTGGCCCAAGTCCTCGGCACGGGGCGATACCAATTGCCACTGGCCGGCGAGATCGTTTTCGATCTGGAGCCGAAGCACGAGAACCGTCTCGAGACCATTGCCGGGTTCGTCTTCCAGATCGCCCTCGTCAGTGAGCCCACGGAGAAAGGCGCCGTAGGCATCGAGGTTTTTCAGACCATCGTCGAGATCACCAAGAACGCACTCGACGACGATCGGATCGTCGACGTCGAGTGCGAAGAAGTCGGCATCGCTAACGGGCAGCGTTCGACGCGCACCGAGGCACCAATCCAGCGCATCAATGATCGTCGATTTTCCGCTATCCCCGGGGCCGACAAGGCAGTTTATCCCGTCCGATGGCTGCCATTCGAGATGGCTGATACCGCGAAAATTTTGGATACTGAGCTTCCTGACCCTCATGCACCAACCCTGAAATTTAAAGACGTATCGATCGCCGGAACCCGGTCGGCCGTGCTACCAAAGGAGCGCAGCGTTTCAAAGCTTGCCTATCCCGAACTGCCGACCGGCTTCGAAAAGAGCGGGAAGAAGGTCCGCTGCTCTTTCAGGCGCAGGACATCACTTGTCCGGATTGAACTGCCCCTGCGCCGCTTCCCGTGCTTATCCGTTAGCACTTCCAGATCAGGGTGGTCCATGATCGTTTCATGAATGTCATCCGCATGGGCCGGCGTCTGGTTGTAGATCCCCTCGTAGAACGCCTCCATCTGAATCGCGTCGCCGCTTCCGGCCACAAGGCGGGGGATGTCTTCTGCGAGTTGCTCCTTCGCCTGTTCCCGTCCCGGCAGGTCGAACAGGTACAGCCCACCCTCCTGCATGGGATCGTAGGACAGCATGTTGAGACCGGAACGCCCGAAATGTGCCTGGGCCGTGCTGTTCGAATGCAAGACGTCGTTGTAGACCTGTCGCGCTCGGTAAGAGCGCGAAAAATGGATCAACCAGTAACGCCACCCACCCGGGTTGTTGATGGAGAACGGGCTATGAAAGGTGCCACAGCTCTCGAAGGCTTCGAAAACCAGTCGCTCAGCGACGCCAAGAAACTCGCCCTTCGACATAGGTTCCCAGAAGATCCCGAGCTGATCCTCGGGCAGATCAAGATAGCGTAGCTGAGCTTTCAAACCGGCCGGGTCGGTCCGTTTCAGGAATGACACCAGACCCTGAATGGAGAACGTGTAGAAGACTTCCGTCGAGGCTCGGGGCGCCCGCATGATCCGCTGCAAAGTGCGGCGATCGACCTGATTGTGGCCGTACTGGTCCAAGTTGAAGAGCGCATTCTGGTAGCCACCGCGCCGCAGCAGCTCTTCGATTTCGGGGCACGCTTCCTCGAACGCCTGGTTGAAGATGCGCAACTCGATTCTAAGGTGCCGAAACCTGTCCCGGATCTCGGCCTCGATCAGCTGGAGGCTCAACTTCAGGCCTTCGATCGCGTCGGGATTCTTGTCGTTCAGGATGAGCAGGCACTCGATGGTGATGGGCTTCAGTCCCTGGGAACTCCGGACCGCGTTCAACTCGGTGGAGGCGACCTTCAGTTCCTCGAGAAAAATCAGTGGAGAGCCCTGCGCACCCCCCTGGTAGGAACCGCCTCCGCAGAAGCCGTCGACGACCGCCAACCGGAACTTTTCCTGGAACGGGGAGACGCACCGCACTCTCAGGTATTTTGCGAAATACTCCCGGAGGATCTTGTGCTTCCGAAGCGAGTGATCCTTGATCTCCGCGCCCGCATCCCAATCATACTGTGATCTTACCATTTACCCCGCCTTGCCATGCCGCCTTCGTCATCTCGCGATCGGTAGCTGGTTCCACTCGCAACCATCGAGCGTTCGCCCCGCATTGCGCTTTCCGACGCGCACCATGGACGTTCCGTCCTGGGCACGGCGCACCTTCTCGGCGGGCAGGTTCTCGCCATCGCCTGGCGCCCAGTCGCCCCATTGCTTGAAGTGGAATGCGACGCCGCTTTCCATGCACTGCAGATGGAGGGAACGGAACCACTGGGGAGATGCCGGCCTTGCCTTCGGTCCGCTCTCGCCACCCGTGATCACCCAGTCTATCGACGATCCGAGCCACGCCTGCAGCTGAAGTTCACCGAGCAAGGGTTCCGCCGAGATGAAGCGTACTCTTGCCGGGATCGCTGAAAGATAAGGTAGCAGCTCGTCGGCTCGGCTCTGGAGCTCGACCGTCGTTCCGAGCCACACATTGTCCGGCCAGTCCGATGTCCAGCGCGCGAGCCTCTCGACATTCTGAGGACGTTTAGTCAGCAGAAGCCAATCTAGGTTAGGTGTCTCCTCGATAAGATCGAACAGGCGGTCCCGATGCGCCGCCAATTCGGTTCGGTCCTCAAAAACATCCGCCATGGAGGCGCAGAACACCCGCGGCCGTTCGACGAGCCCTTCTGCATCTTGGTTCCATTTGACCGGCTGACGCCAATGCTGGTCGCTGAAGAAGCGCCTGCTGGTCGTCGGCCCCCAGACGTCCTTGCCCAGACGCCTCGCCCAGCTTTCGGCATAGCAGTGTTTGCAGGCCTCCGAAACTTTCGTGCAGCCCCACCACGGATTAAAGGTATGGGTGGTCCATTCGATCTTAGAGTTTGCGCCCATCGCGGATCTCCTGCTCGGCGATGTTCTCTCATAGTTCTCTTCATCTGAGAAGACCGCCGCGACCAAGTTCGCAGCTACGCCATCGACCCTTTGTGCAGAGGGGAGCTTCCATTCGCTACTTGGAGGACCGCGAGATCGTGCAGCCAGGTTGTTCTGGCCGTGCCCGCAACGACACCAGTATTGGCGACCAAACCGGCCTATAATAGCCCATGGACACTAACCGCGTGTCAAAATGGCCAAGAACCCCCGGCGATGGTCATTTTATCGGTTGTCGGACAGATAATAATGGACTTAGTCGATGGCTATTGACACTTCGAGTAGCCGCAGCTGCCGCAGGTCATGCAGCCCTCGATCATGCGCATCTCGTATTGCCCGCAGGAGGGGCAGGCCTTGCCGCGGGGCGCGTCGAGGCCAACGACCTGCGCTGTCGGGTCGGCCTTGAGGCCCTGCCCTTCGCCCGCGAGGAAACCGATGGCGATCATGTGGCGCTCGATCACGCCGCCGATGGCCGCGAGGATCGAGGGGATGTACTTGCCCTGCACCCAGGCGCCGCCGCGCGGGTCGAAGACCGCCTTCAGCTCCTCGACCACGAAGGACACGTCGCCGCCGCGCCGGAAGACCGCCGAGATCATCCGCGTCAGCGCCACCGTCCAGGCGTAGTGCTCCATGTTCTTGGAGTTGATGAAGACCTCGAAGGGCCGCCGCTTGCCGCCCACCACGATGTCGTTGATCGTCAGGTAGATCGCGTGCTCGCTGTCGGGCCACTTGAGCTTGTAGGTCTGGCCCTCCAGCGCCTGCGGCCGGTCGAGCGGGTCGGACATGTAGATGACGTCGCCGTGCGGCTGCTCGGGCTCGACCGCCGGGGTGGCGATCACCTCGGGCGCCTCCTTCTTCTCCTCGGCCACGCTCAGAACCGACCCTGTCACCTCGTTCGGCCGGTAGGTGGTGCAGCCCTTGCAGCCCGTCTCGTAGGCCTGCATGTAGACGTCCTTGAAGGCCTCGAAGGAGATGTCCTCGGGCACGTTGATCGTCTTCGAGATGCTCGAGTCGATCCACTTCTGCGCCGCCGCCTGCATGCGCACGTGCTCCTCGGGCGCGAGCGTCTGGGCGTTCACGAAGTAGTCCGGCAGCGCGGCGTCGCCCATGCGGTCGCGCCACATCTGCACGGCGTAATCGACGACCTCCTCCTCGGTGCGGGTGCCGTCCTTCTGCAGCACCTTGCGGGTATAGGCATAGGCGAAGACCGGCTCGATCCCCGAGGAGACGTTCCCCGCGTAGAGCGAGATCGTCCCCGTGGGCGCGATCGAGGTCACCAGCGCGTTGCGGATGCCGTGGGCGCGGACGGCCTCGCGGACATCGTCGTCCATGCGCATCATGTTGCCCGAGGCGAGGTATTTCTCGGCGTCGAAGAGCGGGAAGGCGCCCTTCTCCTTCGCGAGTTCGACGCTGGCGAGGTAGGAGGCGCGGGCGATGCGGTGCAGCCAGGCCTCGGTCTGCTCGGCGGCCTCGGGCGTGCCGTAGCGCAGGCCCTTCATGAGCAGCGCGTCGGCAAGACCGGTGACCCCCAGCCCGATGCGGCGCTTGTTCTGCGCCTCCTCGGCCTGCGCCGGCAGCGGGAAGCGCGAGACGTCGACCACGTTGTCCATCATGCGCACGGCGGTCGCAACCAGCCCGTCGAGGTCGGCGTCGTCGATGCGGGCCGCGTCCGAGAAGGGGTCCGAGACCAGCCGCGCGAGGTTGATCGAGCCCAGCAGGCAGGCGCCGTAGGGCGGCAGGGGCTGCTCGCCGCAGGGGTTGGTGGCGGCGATGGTCTCGACGTAGTTGAGGTTGTTCTGCTCGTTGATGCGGTCGATGAAGATCACGCCCGGCTCGGCGTAGTCGTAAGTCGCCTGCATGATGCGGTTCCACAGGTCGCGCGCCTGCACGGTGTGGTAGATCTTGCCCTCGAAGACGAGATCCCACGACCCATCGGCCTTCACCGCCTCCATGAAGGCGTCCGAGACCAGCACCGACAGGTTGAACATGCGCAGCCGCGCGCTGTCGGACTTGGCGGCGATGAAGTCCTCGATGTCGGGATGATCGCAGCGCATGGTGGCCATCATCGCCCCCCGGCGCGAACCCGCGGACATGATCGTGCGGCACATGGCGTCCCAGACGTCCATGAACGACAGCGGCCCCGAGGCATCGGCGGCCACCCCGTGCACCGCCGAACCGCGCGGGCGGATGGTCGAGAAGTCGTAGCCGATGCCGCCGCCCTGCTGCATGGTCAGCGCGGCCTCCTTCAGCATGTCGAAGATGCCCGCCATGCTGTCGGGAATCGTGCCCATGACGAAGCAGTTGAACAGCGTCACGCTGCGCGCCGTGCCCGCCCCGGCGACGATGCGCCCGGCGGGCAGGTACTTGAAGTCCTCCAGCGCGGTGTAGAACCGGCCTTCCCAGGCCTCCGGCTCCGCCTCGGGCGCGGCAAGGGCGCGGGCGATTCGGCGCCAGCTGTCCTCGACCGTCAGGTCGTGCGGCGTGTCGTCGGCCGCCTTGAAGCGGTATTTCATGTCCCAGATCTGTTCGGCAATGGGGGCGGCGAAACGGGTCATGTCGGATCTCTTCTGTCGGGGGGAATGCTCAAGATGGCTTGAGGGGCTTCCGCTACAGCTTGCAGCCGGTGCAGACAACCCTACAATATGAAGGGCAGGAAGGGGAAGAATCTTTGGCAGACGTCACCCATCTCATCAAGCTCAGCGTCGGAACCGACAGCGTCGAGAGCCTCGCCGCCTGGCAGGCCACGCCCGCGGCCCAGGGCCCCGACGGATGCCCGCGCCACGTCACCCGGATGTGGCCGCGGCGCTCCGAGGCGGTGCTGAACGGCGGCTCGATCTACTGGGTCATCAAGGGCCTGGTGCAGTGCCGCCAGCGCATCCTGCGGCTCGACCGCGTGACCGGCCACGACGGGGTCGAACGCTGCGCCATCGTGCTCGAACCGGGGCTGATCCGCACCTACACGGCCCCGCGCCGCCCCTTCCAGGGCTGGCGCTACCTCGCGCCCTCCGACGCGCAGGGCGACCTGCCCGAAGGCCGCGAGAGCGAAGAGAGCCTGCCGCCCGAACTCGCCGGCGCCCTGGCCGAGATCGGCGTGCTCTGAGGCGTACCGGTCGTACGGCATTTCCGTACAGGTCGCGCCCGGCTCAGGGCCGTACGGAAAGCCCGTACCAGACGTACGCCGGCACCTCCCGCAGCGCCGCCCGCAGCCGCCGCCGCGAGAGCCGCGCCCGCGGCGAGGAACTCCGCGCCACCAGTCCCAGCCGCCGCGCCACCAGCCGCGCCCGCGGCGCGTGGTAGCCGTCGGTGACCACCACGACCTCCCGCGCGCCCAGCCGCTCGAGCACCGGCAGGGCGAACCGGATGTTCTCCTCGGTGCTCGTCGATGCCGC
>NZ_KE557283.1:146501-150162 GCF_000442255.1 Salipiger mucosus DSM 16094
ATCGGCGACGGCCGCCCGCCCGGCCGGACCGCCGCCCCCAGCACCAGCGCGACGGGCCGCCGGTCCGCTCCGCCACCGCGCGGGCTCCGCGACATCTCCCGGTCCTTCTTCCTGTTCCAAATACGCTCGCCGAAGGCGGCCGGCCCCCGAAGACGCGAACACCGCCGGCGCGGGTGCGCCGACGGTGCCATCATGCCACGAAAGTGGCCCCGATCAGTTGGGAATGTCGCCGGTCAGCCCCTCGACGTAGAAATCCATCCCCGCGAGCGTGCCGTCGTCGGCCACCTCGCCCTCGGCCAGCCAGGCCGAGCCGTCCTGCTTGTTCAGAGGGCCGGTGAAGGGGTGGTAGTCGCCGTTGGCGATGTCTTCCTTCATCTGCAGCGCCTCGGCTTTGACCTCCTCGGGGACCGGGCCGGTGATCTCGCCGATGCCGACCATGCCGTCGCCGATGCCCTGCCAGACGTTGTGGCTCTCCCAGGTGCCGTCGAGAATCGCCTGCACGCGGTCGATGTAATAGGGCGCCCAGTCGTCGATGATCGACGAGATGCGCGGCTCGGGCTTGTAGTCGGCCATGTCGGCCGCCTGGCCGAAGCCGAAGCCGCCGGCCTTCTCGAGCACCGAGAGCGGCGCCGTCGAGTCGGTGTGGGCCAGCACCACGTCCGCGCCCTGGTCGAGCAGCGCCTGGGTGGCGTCGGCCTCCTTGGCGGGGTCGAACCAGCTCGAGATCCAGACCACCGAGAGTTCGACGTCCGGGTTGGCCTTCTGCGCGTGGATGAAGGACGAGTTGATGCCGCGGATCACCTCGGGGATCGGGAAGGACCCGATGTAGCCGATCTTGTTCGTCTCGGTCATCGCGCCGGCGAGGAAGCCGGTGATCGCCCGGCCCTCGTAGAAGCGGGCGGAATAGGCCGAGACGTTCTCGGCGGTCTTGTAGCCGGTGGCGTGCTCGAACTTCACGTCGGGGAACTTCTCGGCCACGGCGATGGTCGGGTCCATGTAGCCGAAGGACGTGGTGAAGATCAGGTCCGCGCCCGAGAGCGCCATCTGCGTCAGCACGCGCTCGGCATCGGCGCCCTCGGGCACCGATTCCTGCTCGACCAGTTCGATCTGGTCGCCGAAGTGCTCCTTCATCTGCATGGCCGACTCGTGGTGGTGCTGCGACCAGCCGCCGTCGTTGACGGGCCCGACGTAGACGAAGCCGATCTTGGGCACGTCCTGGGCAAAGGCGGCGCCCGAGAGCGCGAGGCTCAGCGCGGCCGAGGCGAGAAGGGTTCTGCGTTTCATAGGCGGGTGTCTCCCTGTTTTGGTTCGGTCTGTTGCGACTCTGTTGCGTATGTCCGGTCCGCGCCCGCTCAGGTCGAGGCGTGGAACGGCCGGCCCAGCGAGGCGGGCGCGCCGGCGGCGCCGCGGGCCGAGATGATGACGAGCACGACGATGGTTACCACGTAGGGCGACATCGACAAGAGCTCGACCGGGACGGTGGTGCCGGCGGCCTGCAGGTTCAGCTGCAGCACCGTGACGCCTCCGAAGAGGTAGGCGCCCACCAGCACGCCCCAGGCGCGCCAGCCGGCGAAGACGACGATGGCCAGGGCGATCCAGCCGGCGCCGGCGGTCATGCCCTCGGTCCATTGCGGGACGCGGACGAGGCTGACGTAGGCGCCGCCGAGGCCCGCGCAGGCGCCGCCGAAGCAGATGGCGGCCAGCCGCAGGCGCACGACCTTGTAGCCGAGCGCATGGGCGCTGTCGTGGCTTTCGCCCACCGCGCGCAGGATCAGCCCGGCGCGGGTGTATTTCAGGAAGGCCCAGACGCCCACGACCAGCGCGAGGCTGAAGTAGACCATGATGTCATGGGAAAAGAGCATCCGCCCGACGACGGGCAGATCGCCCAGCACCGGGATGTCGAGCTTGGGCAGCGAGGGCGCCTTCACGCCCTCGTAGGAGGCGCCGATCAGCGCCGAGAGCCCGAGGCCCACCAGCGTCAGCCCGAGGCCCGTCGCCACCTGGTTCGACAGCAGGAACTGCGTCAGCAGCCCGAAGCTGAGCGAGAGCGCCGCCGAGGCCACCGCCGCGAGGGCAAAGCCCAGCAGCGGCGAGCCCGAGCCCACCGCCACGGCAAAGCCGACCACGGCGCCGGTGATCATCATGCCCTCGACGCCGAGGTTCAGCACGCCGGACTTCTCGACCACCATCTCGCCGATGGCGGCGAGCAGGATCGGCGTGGCCGAGACCATGATCGAGGCGACAAGCAGCACGGGGTCCATCAGGCGACCTCCTCGGAGCCGAAGCGGATGCGGTAGTTGGTGAAGACGTCGGTCGCCAGCAGGAAGAAGAGCAGCATGCCCTGGAAGAGCTGGATCGAGGCGCCCGGCAGCCCCAGCATGAGCTGCGCCAGCTCGCCGCCGATGTAAGTCAGCGCCATGAGCAGGCCCGCCAGCAGGATGCCCACCGGGTGCAGGCGGCCGAGGAAGGCCACGATGATCGCGGTGAAGCCGTAGCCGGAGTTGAAGTCGATGGTGATCTGGCCCGCGGGCCCGGTGACCTCGAAGAGCCCGGCCATGCCCGCGAGCGCGCCCGCGATGCCGAGGCAGAGAAAGACGATGCGCGCGGGGTTCACCCCCGCGAAGCGCGCGGCGCGCGGCGCCTCGCCGGTGAGGCGGATGTTGAAGCCCTGGATGTGCCGCGCGAGCAGCACGTAGGCGGCGATCACGGCGATGAAGGCGGCGACCACGCCCCAGTGCATGCCGGTGTCGGGGATGAGCTCGGTGTTGTGCACGGCGGGCCATTGCTTGAAGTTGCGCGAGCCGGGAAAGCCCATGCCCTCGGGGTTGCGCAGCCAGCTCGAGGAGGCCGAGGCGAGGATGTTCTCGGCCACGTAGACCAGCATGAGCGAGACGAGGATCTCGTTGGTGCCGAAGCGCGTCTTGAGCACCGCCGGGATCATCGCCCAGGCCCAGCCGCCGAGCGCCCCCGCCACGATCATCAGCGGGAAGAGCAGCGCCGAGTCCGACGGGTAGACCGCGAGACCCACGGCGGCGCCGGTGACCGCGCCCATGATGTACTGGCCCTCGGCGCCGATGTTCCAGACCCCGGCGCGGAAGCCGATGGACAGCCCGATGGCGATGAGGATGAGCGGGCCTGCCTTGACCAGCAGCTGCGGCCGCGAATAGCCCGAGAACTGCGGGTCGAAGAGCGGGTCCCAGAAGATGATGCGGATCGCCTCGAGCGGCGGTTTGCCGAGCGCCGCGAACATCAGCCCGCCCACGATCATGGTGAGCAGCACCGCCAGCAGCGGCGTCACCGCCGTCCAGAGCCGCGAGGGCTGCGGGCGCCGTTCCAGCCGGATCATCGCGCGGCCCTCCCGGGAGTCATCATCCGGCAAATCCGGCCGCGGCGGTGCGCGCCCAGGAATCTTCGTCCGAAAATTCCCGTCGCCTCAGCCCTCCACATGCGCCACCTCCATGTCGTGCGCGCCGCCCATCATCAGGCCGATCTTCTCGATATCCAGCTCCGGGACCGGCCGGATCGACGACAGCCGCCCCTCGTTGAGCGCGCCGAAGCGGTCCGAGACCTCCATCAGCTCGTCGAGGTCCTGGCTGATCACCACGATCGCCGCGCCCTGCGCCGCGAGGTCCAGCAGCGCCTGCCGGATCGCCGCCGCCGC
>NZ_KE557283.1:150530-162905 GCF_000442255.1 Salipiger mucosus DSM 16094
GCCCGGCGCGGGCAGGCTGAGCCCGCGCACCTCGAGCGCGACCTCGCCCGGCGAGCCCCCGCGCGCCGCCGGCGTGTCGAAGCTGGCGCCGACCATCATCTCGGCGAGCTGCCGCGCGGTCACCTCGGCGGGCGTGCAGGTCGCCACCTTCTTGCCCAGCCGCAGGATCGTCGCCTCGTCGCAGAGGGCCCGGATCTCTTCCAGCTTGTGCGAGATGTAGAGGATCGAGGTGCCCTCGGCCTTGAGCTTGCGCAGCGTGTCGAAGAGGATCTCGACCTCCTGCGGCGTCAGCACCGAGGTCGGCTCGTCCATGATCAGCAGCCGCGGGTTCTGCAGCAGGCAGCGGATGATCTCGACCCGCTGGCGTTCGCCCGCCGAAAGCGTGCCCACCACCCGCGAGGGATCGAGCGGCAGCCCGTAGGCCTCGGAGACCTGGCGGATGCGCCGGGCGAGGTCGCGCAGCTTCGGCGGCTCCTCCATGCCCAGCGCCACGTTCTCGGCCACGTCGAGCGCGTCGAAGAGCGAGAAGTGCTGGAAGACCATCGCGACGCCGGCCTGCCGCGCGTCCGAGGGCTGGCCCGGCGCGTAGGTCTCGCCCGACATGAGCATCTCGCCCGCGTCGGGTTTCACCAGTCCGAAGATCGCCTTGACCAGCGTCGACTTGCCGGCCCCGTTCTCGCCCAGCAACGCGTGGATCTCGCCCCGCCGGATGTCGAACGAGACGTCGTCGTTGGCCACGACGCCGGGATAGGCCTTGGTCAGGCCCCGGATGCTGAGAAGCGTGTCGTCCACGTCGCCCCGTCCCCTGTTTCCTGCCCAAGTAGCTGCGCGGCCACGCCGATGGCAATGGCCTGCGGGTGCTTGCCCAGCGATTTCTGCCCAATCGGACAGCAGATGCGGTCGATCTGGGCATCGGCGTGTCCCAGCTGCCGCAACCGCTTGCGAAAGCGCGACCATTTCGTGTCGGACCCGATCAGCCCGGCAAAGCCGAAGCCGTGCTCCAGAAGCGCATGGCAGAGCGCGAAGTCGATCTCGTGGCTGTAGGTCAGCACGAGATGCGCGGCGTCGCGCGGCGCATGGGCCACGAGGCGCGGCAGGTCGGCGGCGGGCAGCGCCTGCACGCCCTCCGGCACCTCGGCGGGGAAGCGCTCGGGCGCGGTGTCGGCCCAGGTGATCGCGTGCCCCGGCAGTGGCGCCAGCGTGGCGACCAGCGCGCGGCGCCATCCTGCACCCGCCGGATCGCCGCCAGCACGCATTCGGGCGTGGCGGGCGCGTCGAGCGCCGGGTAGCCCGGCCCGCAGGCCGAGACCGCGTCGCCCAGCGCGAAGAAGACCGACATGCCCAGCATGAAGGGCGGCTCGCCCACCGCCTTGGAGCGATAGATCGTCTCCTCCCGGTTCTGCCCGTCCCAGAGATCCACGTTGAAGACCTCGGGCCGGTCGGAACAGGCCGGGATCTTGTAGGTCGAGGGCGCATGGGTACGCAGCCGGCCGCTGTCGTCCCAGACCAGCTCCTCGGTGGTGAGCCAGCCCGCGCCCTGCACGAAGCCGCCCTCGATCTGGCCCCGGTCGATCGCCGGGTTCAGCGAGGCGCCGCAGTCGTGCAGGATGTCGGTGCGCAGGATGCGGTATTCGCCGGTCAGCGTATCGACCACGACCTCGGAGCAGGCCGCGCCGTAGGCGAAGTAGAAGAAGGGCCGCCCCTGCCCCCGGACGCGGTCCCACTCGAGCTTGGGCGTCTTGTAGAAGCCGGTGGACGAGAGACTCACCCGCCCCTCGTAGCAGAGCGTCGCGGCGCGCGCGAAGCTCATGGTCTCGCCGCCGACATGCACCTCGCCGCCCTCGAAGCGCACGGCGTCGGGCTGCTCCTGGTGCAGCGCCGCGAGATGTTCGGCCATGCGCGTGCGGATCGTGTCGCAGGCGGCCTTGACCGCCATGCCGTTGAGGTCCGACCCGGACGAGGCCGCCGTGGCCGAGGTGTTGGGCACCTTGCCGGTGTCGGTGGCGGTGATCTTCACCGCCTCCTGCGGCAGGCCGAAGCCCTGGGCCGCGACCTGCGCCACCTTCTGGAACAGCCCCTGCCCCATCTCGGTGCCGCCGTGGTTCAGCTGCACCGAGCCGTCCTGGTAGACATGCACCAGCGCGCCGGCCTGGTTGAGATGGGTCAGCGTGAAGGAGATGCCGAACTTCACCGGCGTCAGCGCGAGGCCGCGCTTGAGGATCGGCGCGCGCGCGTTCCACTCGCGCACCGCCTCGCGCCGCGCGGCGTAGTCGCAGCTTTCGGCCAGGCGGTCGGTCATGGCGCCGAGGATGAAGTCCTCGACCGGCTGACCGTAGTGCGTGGTCTGCACGCCCTCGGGCGCCGCCACGGGCCGGCCGGTCGGCACCGCGCCCACCGCCCCGCGCGAGGCCGGGTCCTCGGCGCTGCCCGGGTCCTTCTTCTGGCCGGAAATATCCTCGGGGGGAGGCGTCGCAGACGCCCGGGGGGCAGACGGCCCCCCGCCCGGCCCGGGGGCCGGGCCGTCTTCCGGGCCCGCGTCCGTCATGTCGGCGTAGTAGTTCGCCCGCCGCACCTCGAGCGGGTCGCGGCCGAGCGCATGGGCGACGTGGTCGAGCACCCGCTCGATCCCCAGCATCCCCTGCGGCCCGCCGAAGCCGCGGAAGGCCGTGGCGCTCTGCGTGTTGGTCTTCAGCCGGTGGCTTTCGACCCGCAGCGCCGGGATCGCGTAGGCGTTGTCGGCGTGCAGCATGGCGCGGTCGGCCACCGGCAGCGACAGGTCCTGCGCCCAGCCGCAGCGGGCGTATTGCACGAACTCGACCCCCAGCAGGCGGCCCTCGTCGTCGTAACCCGCGGCATAGTCGATGCGGAAATCGTGGCGCTTGCCGGTGATGGTGAAATCGTCGTCGCGGTCGTAGCGCATGCGGCAGGCGCGGCCGGTCTCGGCGGCCGCCACGGCACAAGCCACGGCCAGCGCGTTGCCCTGGCTTTCCTTGCCGCCGAAGCCGCCGCCCATGCGCCGGCATTCCACGCGCACCGCGTGCATCGGCAGGCGCAGCGCGTCGGCCACCTTGTGCTGGATCTCGGTGGGGTGCTGGGTCGAGGTGTGGACGACCATGTCGCCGCCCTCCTGCGGCAGCGCGAGCGCGGCCTGCCCCTCGAGGTAGAAATGCTCCTGCCCGCCCATGACGATGGCCCCCGAGAGCTCGTGCGGGGCCTCGGCGAGGGCGGCCGCGGTGTCGCCGCTTTCCCAGATGCGCGGCCCCTCCTCGAAGCGCGAGTCGGCCTCCATCGCCTCGTCGACGGTGAACACCGCGTCGCGCTCCTGGTAGGTGATCCGCGCGCGCCGGGCGGCGCGGCGGGCGGCGAGGTGGCTGGTCGCCGCCACGAGGAAGACCGGCTGGCCGAGGTAGTGCACGGTGTGGCCCGCCAGCAGCGGCTCGTCGTGCAGCGAGGGCGAGCAGTCGCAGTCCGAGGGCAGGTCCGAGGCCTCCCAGACCCGCACCACGCCGGGGGCGGCGCGGACATCGGACAGGTCGACCTCGCGGATGCGGCCGGCGGCGATGCCGCTGAGCCCGAAGGCCAGCGAGAGCGCGTCGCGCGGCACGGGGATGTCGTCGACGTAGCGGGCGGCGCCGGTGACGTGCAGGGGCGCCGCGTCATGCGGCAGGGGCTTGCTCACGCTCATGGCCGCACCTCGTGGATCGCGCGCACGTCGGTCTCGGCGCCAAGGTCGGTCAGCAGGTAGCGCGTGAGCATGTTGCGCGCGGCGTTGAGGCGATACTCGGCGCTGGCCCGCATGTCGGACATCGGCGCGAAATCGAGCTCCCATTCGTCCCAGGCTGCGACCAGGGCCTCGTCGGACCAGGGCCGGCCGGTCAGCGCGGCCTCGACGTGGCTGGCGCGTTTCGGGGTGGCGGCCATGCCGCCGAAGGCGATGCGCGCCTCCTGCACGGTGCCGCCCTCGACCCGGACGGAGAAGGCGCCGCAGACCGCCGAGATATCCTGGTCGAGACGTTTCGACAGCTTGTAGACGCGCAGCCGGTCGGCCTGGCGCGGGATGGTGACGGCCTCGACGATCTCGCCGGGGTGGCGGTCCTGCTTGCCGTAGTCGAGGAAGAAATGCTCGAGGGCCATCTCGCGGCGGGTGTCGCGGTAGCGCAGGTGCAGCCGGGCGCCCAGCGCGATGAGCGGCGGCGGGTTGTCCCCGATGGGTGAGCCGTTGGCGATGTTGCCGCCGATCGTGGCCGCCGCGCGCACCTGCCCGGCGCCGTAGCGCCGCAGCATCTGCGCGTAGGAGGGATGATGCTCGCGCATCAGCTCCAGCACGCGGTCCATCGTCACGCCCGCGCCGATGCGGATCTCGTCGTCGCCGACCTCGATCTGCTGGAGATCGCGGCAGCGGTTGAGGAAGATCATCTCGGGCAGCTCGCGCAGGTCCTTGGTGACCCAGAGCCCGACGTCCGTGGCCCCGGCGACGAGGGTCGCCTCGGGGTGGCGCGCGGCAAGCTCGGCCAGCTCGTCCACGCTTTCGGGGGCATGGCCGCGCGGCGCGGGGCCGCCGGTGTCCGGGGCCTCGTCGTCGCCGGCCAGCGCGACGGCGGGGTCGTCGTCCAGCCATCGCGGAACGTCGACCTGCGCCGCCGCCTCGGCCGCGCGGACGATGGGGGCATAGCCGGTGCAGCGGCAGAGGTTCCCCGCCAGCGCGTCGTCGTGGTTGCGGTCGCCGTTCAGGTGCGCCGCCGCCATCGCGACGACGAAGCCCGGCGTGCAGAAGCCGCACTGCGAGCCGTGATGCTCGACCATCGCCTTCTGCACCGGGTGCATCTCGCCGCCCGGGCCCGAGAGCCCCTCGACGGTGCGCAGCGCCTTGCCGTGCAGTTGCGGCAGGAAGAGGATGCAGGCGTTGAGGGCCTTGGTGCCCGCGCCGTCGGTCACCATGACCGAACAGGCGCCGCAGTCGCCCTCGTTGCAGCCTTCCTTGGTGCCGGTGAGGCCGCGCTCCTCGCGCAGCCAGTCGAGCGCGGTGCGCGTGGGGTCGACCCCGCGCAGCTCGATTTTCTCCCCGTTCAGCAGAAAGGAGATATCCATGTCGCAGAACCCGCCGCGTTACCAAGTCATGCCGTCGTGCGCGCCCCCGATGCGGCAGAGAAGGCGCGCGGACCACGTCCGTTCGACCCTCAGGCTAGGGGCCATGTCTCGGGATTGGCAAGATGAATCTGCCGCGCAGGCCGGGTGCCGCCGCGCCGTCACCCGCCCGCGCGCAAATTTGTGACGCCGGGCGGGCGGCGACCTCTTCCCGCCCGGCGCGGCGCTACATATGGTGGCCGCATGGCAGCAGATCCCCGATTCATCCACCTTCGCACCCATACCGAATACTCGCTCCTGGAAGGCGCCATGCGGCTCAAGAAGCTGCCGGGGCTCTGCGAGTCGATGGGCATGCCCGCCGTGGCGGTCACCGACACCAACAACCTCTTCGCGGCGCTGGAATTCTCGGTCGCCGCGAGCGGCGCGGGGGTGCAGCCGATCGTCGGCTGCCAGCTCGACCTGCGCTATGCCGAGCCGGCCCAGGGCGAGCGCCCCAAGCCGCCCGCCCCCATCGTGCTGCTGGCGCAGAACGAGACCGGCTACGAGCACCTGATGAAGCTCAACTCCTGCCTCTACCTGCGCCACGACGGCGAGATCGGGCACGTGCGGCTGGAGGAGCTGGAGCGCCATTCCGAGGGGCTGATCTGCCTGTCGGGCGGGCCCGACGGGCCGGTGGGCCGGCTGCTGCGCGAGAACCGGCGCGCCGATGCGCAGACGTTGATGACGCAGCTGCACCAGATCTACGGCGACCGCTTCTACATCGAGCTGCAGCGGCATCCCGGCGAGAGCGGACCGCCCGAGGCCGAGAAGCTGACCGAGCGCGGCTTCGTCGAGATGGCCTACGCCATGGACGTGCCGCTGGTGGCCACGAACGACGTCTACTTCCCCAAGGAAGAGATGTACGAGGCGCACGACGCGCTGATCTGCATCGCCGACGGCGCCTATGTCGACCAGCAGGAGCCGCGCCGCCGGCTGACGCCGCAGCATTACTTCAAGTCGCCGCAGGAGATGGTGACGCTTTTCGCGGACCTGCCGGAAGCCATCGAGAACACCGTCGAGATCGCGCAGCGCTGCGCCTTCATGACCTACCGGCGCGACCCGATCCTGCCGAAGTTCGCCGACGACGAGGTGGACGAGCTGCGCCGCCAGGCCAACGAGGGCCTGCAGAAGCGGCTTGCCGTGATCCCGCATGCCGCCACGGTCGAGGAGTACCAGGCGCGGCTGGACTTCGAGCTGGACATCATCGAGGGCATGGGCTTTCCGGGCTACTTCCTGATCGTTGCCGACTTCATCAAGTGGGGCAAGGATCACGACATTCCGGTGGGCCCGGGCCGGGGTTCCGGCGCCGGCAGCCTCGTGGCCTACGCGCTGACGATCACCGACCTCGACCCGCTGCGCTACTCGCTGCTGTTCGAGCGCTTCCTCAACCCCGAGCGTGTCTCGATGCCGGACTTCGACATCGACTTCTGCATGGACCGCCGCGAGGAGGTGATCCGCTACGTGCAGGACAAGTACGGGCACGACAAGGTGGCGCAGATCATCACCTTCGGCGCGCTGCTGTCCAAGGCCGCCGTGCGCGACGTGGGCCGGGTGCTGCAGATGCCCTACGGCCAGGTCGACCGGCTGTCGAAGATGATCCCGGTCGAGGGCGTGAAGCCGGTGAGCATCGAGAAGGCGCTGCAGGACGAGCCGCGCCTGCGCGAGGAGGCCCGCAACGAGGAGGTCGTGGACCGGCTGCTGACCTACGGCCAGCAGGTCGAGGGGCTGCTGCGCAACGCCTCGACCCACGCGGCGGGCGTGGTGATCGCCGACCGGCCGACCGACGAGCTGGTGCCGCTCTACCAGGACCCGCGTTCGGACATGCCGGCGACGCAGTTCAACATGAAGTGGGTGGAACAGGCCGGGCTGGTGAAGTTCGACTTCCTCGGCCTCAAGACGCTGACCGTCATCCAGAACGCGCTGGACCTGATCCTGAAGTCCGGCCGCCCGCTGCACGTGGCCGAGGACGGCACCGAGCTCTACGAGCCGGCCGATGGCGGCGAGAACCAGATGAACCTGATTCCGCTGGACGACGAGAAGACCTACAAGCTCTACTCGGACGCCAAGACGGTGGCGGTGTTCCAGGTTGAAAGCTCGGGCATGATGGATGCGCTCAAGCGCATGAAGCCCACCTGCATCGAGGACATCGTGGCGCTGGTGGCGCTGTATCGTCCGGGCCCGATGGAGAACATCCCGGTCTACTGCGAGGTCAAGAACGGGCTGCGGCCGATTTCCTCGGTGCATCCGCTGATCGACCACCTGCTCGAGGAAACGCAGGGCATCATCGTCTACCAGGAACAGGTGATGCAGATCGCGCAGGAGATGGCGGGCTACAGCCTCGGCGGCGCCGACCTGCTGCGCCGCGCGATGGGCAAGAAGATCCAGGAGGCGATGGACGCCGAGCGGCCCAAGTTCATAGAGGGCGCCAAGAAGAACGGCGTCGACGACGACAAGGCGCTCGAGGTCTGGAACCTGCTCGACAAGTTCGCCAACTACGGCTTCAACAAGTCGCACGCCGCCGCCTACGCGGTGGTGAGCTACCAGACCGCCTGGCTCAAGGCAAACCACCCGGTCGAGTTCATGGCGGGCGTCATGAACTGCGATATCCACCTCACGGACAAGCTGGGCGTCTATTTCGACGAGCTGAAGAACGGGCTGAAGCTGGGCTACGTGCCGCCCTGCGTGAACCGCTCGCAGCCCTCGTTCGACGTGGTCGAGGGCAAGCTGGTCTATGCGCTGGGCGCGCTGAAGAACGTCGGCATGGACGTGATGCGGCTCGTGGTGCAGGGGCGCCGCTCGGTGCCCGAGGACCCGGGCAGCCCGGACAAGCCCTTCGTGAACCTTTACGATTTCGCGCGGCGCGTGGACCTCAAGCGCGTGGGCAAGCGCGCGCTGGAGATGATGGCGCGGGCGGGGGCCTTCGACCAGCTCGACGCGAACCGGCGGCGGGTCTTCGACAGCCTCGATTCGCTGGTCGCCTACTCGGCCGCGATCCACGAGCAGAAGGCCAGCGCGCAGGTCTCGCTCTTCGGCGAGGCGGGCGACGACCTGCCCGAGCCGCGCCTCTCGCCGGTGCCCGACTGGCTGCCGGCCGAGCGCCTGAACGAGGAGTTCGCCGCGATCGGCTTCTACCTCTCGGGGCATCCGCTGGACGACTACATGGCGGCGCTGAAGCGGGCGGACGTGACCACGCTGGAAGAGCTCATGCACAAGGCCAAGGAGGGCCCGCGCATCGCCAAGCTGGCGGGCGTCGTGGCCGGCCGGCAGGAGCGCAAGTCGGCGCGCGGGAACCGCTTCGCCTTCTGCCAGCTGTCGGACCCCACGGGCGCCTACGAGGTGACGCTCTTCTCGGAGACGCTGGAGAAATCGCGCGAGCATCTCGAGACCGGCGCCAAGGTGGTCATCACCGCCGAGGCGACGATGGAGAGCGACCAGCTCAAGCTGCTGGGCCGCTCGGTCGCGCCGGTCGAGCAGGCGGTCGCGGGGGCCGGGCCCTCGGGGCTGAAGATCTACATCGAGGAGGAGGCCGCGATC
This sequence comes from Salipiger mucosus DSM 16094, assembly GCF_000442255.1. Lineage (GTDB taxonomy): Bacteria > Pseudomonadota > Alphaproteobacteria > Rhodobacterales > Rhodobacteraceae > Salipiger > Salipiger mucosus. The sequence goes on from NZ_KE557283.1 coordinate 159,189, forward strand.
CGGCAGATCGCCAGCGTGCTGGGCCGGGCGGCCGAGCAGCTGCCCAAGGCGGGGCGCGGGCCGGTGCGGCTGTGCCTGAGCGACGCGGGCCTGCCGGGCGAGGTCGAGATGGACCTGCACCAGGCCTTCCCCGTGACGCCCGAGATCAAGGGCGCGGTGAAGTCGCTGGGCGGCGTGCTGGCGGTCGAGGACTTCTGATCCCCGCCCGATCCCGCCGCCCCCCGCCGTCCGCGGTTGCCCGCCCAAACCGGGGCGCGACCGGCAGGCGGCTGGATTCAACCCTGGCAAATCGTTAACACCTGACCAGCCGAAGTTGCCGGAGGAAGGCCCTTGCGCCATGCGATCCGACCGCTGCTCGTCCTGATCCTGCTCGCCGGTTGCGGCGATCCGGTGCGGGACGTGCCGAAACTGTCCGATGTCCAGATGGACGACACCGCCGGCGCCGCCGAGGCGCTGCCGGCCGAGGACGGAACCCGCGCCATGGGCGGCCCGGCCGAGGCCGCCATCGAGGCCGAGAAAGGCCGCGAGCGCGGCGGACTGCTGCGCCTCTTCCGCAGCCGCGCGGAGGCGGCCAAGACCTCGGAGGCCGAGACGGCGAACGGCACGGCCGAGGCGGCACCGGAGACATCCTCGTCCGGGGGCGGGCTGCTGGCGGGGCTCTTTTCCGGCGGCGGCGGCGCCCACGAGAAGGGCGCGCCGGACTACCGAGAGGTCGGGCCCGGCGCGACGCTGCCCTACGGCGAGATGGCGCGGCTCTGCGGCGTTCCGGCGGAACGGCTGGGCGCGCGGATCGCGCGCTACCCCGAGCGCGGGCGGGGCTATGCCCTCCACGACAGCGCGCCGGGGACGAGCGGGCCGCGCTCGCTGTTCCTGACCGGCTTCGACGACGGCTGCGCGCGGCAGGTGACCGGGGCTCTGGCCATCTTCGGCACGCCCGAGATGCACGAGCAGCTGCGCTACGGGCTGCCCTCGGACACGATCCCCTACAGCGCGAGCGACGCCGCCTACGAGCGGGTCAAGCAGCAGGTCTGCGGCACCGGCCGGGGCAAGCCCTGCGGGCGCAGGCTGAACCGGCTGTCGCGGGACACGGTCTTCGTCACGGTCTACGAGCGCTACGGCGGCGACACCTATCGCAACATGCTGCTGCACGACGGCGACGTGCTGGCCTACGACGGCGGCTGAGACGCCGCGCCCTGCCTAGTAGTGGGGCGGTTTCTCGTCGCCGTAGAAGATGCCGCCCGATCCGTCGGATTCGCGCGCGGCCTCGCGCTGCATCAGCATCTCGACGCGGCGGGTGAGCCCGTCGATCTCGCGGTCCTGCCGGGCGACCGTCTCGGAGAGGTCGTCGACGGCGCGGATCAGGTGGGCGAGGCGTTCCTCGAGCGCGGCGGTGTCGGTCGGCATGGGCGGGCTCCTTCGCGGGCAGGGATACGCGGGGGCGCGCGGTCTGGCAAGCGGCGCGCCGGGCCGCGGGCGGTGTGTGGGGCTCCGCCCCTCGCGCGCCGGGGCGCGCTCCCCCGGGATATTTGACGGCCAGAAGAAGCCGCGGGGCGGTTGGCCCTCGCTTGCCCCTTCGGGCCCGAGGGGCTATTGGGAGCGCGCATTCCGGACGGAGCCGAGGCAACGATGGCCAAGCAGAAGAAAGCCCCCCGCCCCAAGGCGCAGACGCCCAAGGGGTTTCGCGACTATTTCGGCGCGGAGGTCACCGAGCGCGCCGAGATGCTGCGCAGGATCGCCGGAGTCTACCATCGTTACGGCTTCGACGCGCTGGAAAGCGCCGCGGTCGAGACCGTCGAGGCACTGGGCAAGTTCCTGCCCGACGTGGACCGGCCGAACGAGGGCGTCTTTGCCTGGCAGGACGACGACGAGGGCTGGCTCGCGCTGCGCTACGACCTGACGGCGCCGCTGGCGCGGGCCTATGCGCAGCACCGCAACGAGCTGCCCCTGCCCTACCGGCGCTATGCCATGGGGCCGGTCTGGCGCAACGAGAAGCCGGGGCCGGGGCGCTACCGGCAGTTCTACCAGTGCGACGCGGATACCGTGGGCGCGGCGAGCGTCGCGGCGGATGCCGAGATCTGCGCCATGCTGGCCGACACGCTGGAGGAGGTGGGCATCCCGCGCGGGGACTACCTGATCCGGGTGAACAACCGGAAGGTGCTGAACGGCGTGCTCGAGAGCATGGGCGTCGCCGAGGATCACCAGCGCGACGCGGTACTGCGCACCATCGACAAGTTCGACAAGGTGGGCGAGGCTGGCGTGCGCGAGCTGCTGGGCGCCGGGCGGCTGGACGCCTCGGGCGCCTATATCGACGGCGTGGGCCTGGGCGAGGCGCAGGCCGAGCCGGTGCTGGCCTTCCTGACCTCGAAGGGCGCGGACGCGGGCGAGACCATCGCCAACCTGCGCGCCGCCGTGGGCGAGAGCGCGGTCGGCGCCGAGGGCGTGGACGAGCTGGAGCAGATCGCCGCGCTGCTGACGGCGCAAGGCTACGGGCCTGACCGCATCGTCATCGACCCCTCGGTCGTGCGGGGTCTCGGCTACTACACCGGGCCGGTCTTCGAGGCGGAGCTGACCTTCGAGATCCTCGACGAGAAGGGCCGCAAGCGGCAGTTCGGCTCGGTCGCGGGCGGCGGGCGCTACGACGACCTGGTGAAGCGCTTCACCGGGCAGGCGGTGCCGGCGACGGGCATCTCGATCGGCGTGGACCGGCTGCTGGCCGCGCTGCGCGAGAAGGGCCGCATCCACAGCGAGACGCGCGGGCCGGTGGTGGTGACGGTCATGGACCGCGACCGCATGGCCGACTACCAGGCCATGGTGGCCGAGCTGCGGCAGGAGGGCATCCGGGCCGAGGTCTACCTCGGCAACCCGAAGAACTTCGGCAACCAGCTGAAATACGCGGACAAGCGGGGCTCTCCGGTGGCGATCATCGAGGGCGGCGAGGAGAAGGCCAACGGCGTGGTGCAGATCAAGGACCTGATCCTGGGTGCCAAGCTGGCCGAGAGCGCGAGCCTCGAGGAGTGGAAGGAGCGCCCCAGCCAGGTCGAGGTGCCGCGCGGCGAGATGGTCGCCAAGGTCCGGGAGATGCTCGACCAGTGTAACAGCGCGACAGCGTTGTCCAATATTCCAGAGGAATTTTGGGAATGACCAGCATCGCGGCAGAACGCGCCGAGGCGGTGCGCCTGCGCGCCCGCTTCATGGAGGCCGGCGCGCAGAACGTCGACTGCGCCATCCTGCAGCCCGCCGAGACGCTGCTGGAGCTCTACGGCGAGGACATCCGGGCGCGGGCCTACGTGACGCAGGACCCGGCGCGGGGCGAGGTCATGCTGCGGCCGGACTTCACCGTGCCGGTGGTGCAGATGCACATGACCGAGGGCGCCGAGCCCGCGCGCTACACCTATGCCGGCGAGGTCTTTCGCCGGCAGGAGGAGCACCCCGAGCGGGCCTCGGAGTATTTCCAGGTGGGCTACGAGGTCTTCGACGGCGCCGATCCGGCGGCGGCCGACGCCGAGGTCTTTGCGCGGATCCGCGAGACGCTGGACGGATGCCCGCTGCGCCCGGTGGTGGGCGACATCGGCATCCTCGCGGCCGCGGTTGCGGCGCTGAAGACCTCCGAGCGGCGGCGCGCGGCGCTGATGCGCCACATCTGGCGGCCGCGGCGGTTCCGCGCGCTGCTCGACCGCTACTCGGGCCGGGCGCCGGTGCCCGCCACGCGCGCCGCGC
>NZ_KE557283.1:163316-191618 GCF_000442255.1 Salipiger mucosus DSM 16094
CGCCGCGCTGCTGGCCGCCGAGGACCCGATGGCGGGCGCAGGGCCGGCGATCGGGCTGCGCGGCGCGCGCGAGATCGCCGAGCGCATCGCCGCGCTGCGCGCCGATGCCGAGGAAGGGCCGCTCTGCGGGAGCCAGGTCGAGCTGATCGACACGCTGCTCGCGGTGCGCGAGACCTGCCCCTTCGCGCTGGAGCACCTGCGCGATCTCTCGGTCGACCTGCCGGGGCTGGCGCAGGCGATCGAGCGGTTCGAGCGGCGCTGCGACGCGCTGGAGGCGCGCGGGGTCGACACCGCCTCGCTGGGCTTCGAGGCGAGCTACGGGCGCACCTCGATGGAATACTACGACGGCTTCGTCTTCGGCTTCCTCGCCGAGGGGCGGCCCGACCTGCCGCCGGTGGCGACCGGCGGGCGCTACGACGCGCTGACGCGGCGGCTGGGCGACGGCAAGGCGATCCCGGCGGTGGGCGGCGTGATCCGCCCGGGGCTGCTGCTGCAGCTGGGAGGTGAGGCATGAGCCTGAAGCTGGGCGTGCCGTCCAAGGGGCGGCTGATGGACAAGACCTTCGACTGGTTCGGCGCGCGCGGCGTGACGCTGTCGCGCAGCGGGTCGGAACGCGAATACGCGGGCCATGTCGAGGGGCTCGGGGGGCTCGACCTCGTGCTGCTCTCGGCGGGGGAGATCCCGCGCGAGCTGGCGGCGGGGCGGATTCACCTGGGCGTCACCGGCACCGACCTGATCCGCGAGAAGCTGGTGCAGTGGGACCAGAAGGTCGCTCAGCTGGCCGAGCTGGGCTTCGGGCAGGCGGACCTGATCGTCGCGGTGCCGAGCTTCTGGGTGGACGTCGACACGCTGGACGATCTCGACGCGGCGGCGGCGGCGTTTCGCGCGCGGCACGGGTTCCGGATGCGGATCGCCACCAAGTATCACCGGCTGGTGCGGGACTACCTGCGCCGGGGCGGCGTGGCGGACTACCAGCTGGTGGATTCGCAGGGCGCGACCGAGGGCACGGTCAAGAACCTGACGGCCGAGGCCATCGCCGACATCACCTCGTCGGGCGAGACGCTGCGCGCGAACCACCTGAAGATCCTCGAGGAGGAGCCGGTGCTGCGCAGCCAGGCGACCCTGTTCCGCAGCCGCATGGCGCCGATGGACGAGGACGACCGGGCGACGCTGCGCGATCTCTGCGGGATGCTGGGCATCGGCTGAGGCGCGCGACCTTTCAGGGAAACGTCAGGACAGAGGGGCGCGCCCCCGGCGGTGCCGGGGGCGGGGCGCGTCACTCGCGCGTGGCGCCGGGCGTCCAGAGCACGTCGGCGCGGCCATCGTCGTTGGCGATGCGGGCGCCCACGAAGAACCAGTCGCTGAGGCGATTGAGGTATTTCTACCGCGTCCTCGTTCACGTCCTCGACCGAGGCCAGCTCGACCGCGCGGCGCTCGGCCCGGCGGGCGACCGTGCGGCACTGGTGCAGGTAGGCCGAGGCGGCCGAGCCGCCCGGCAGGATGAAGCTTCGCAGCGGCTCCAGCCGGGCGTTCATCGCGTCGATCTCGCGCTCGAGGCGCGACACCTGCGAGGCCACCATGCGCAGCACGGGGTAGCCTGCCTCGGCGTCCTTCGCCATGTCGGGGCGGCCGAGGTCGGCACCGAGATCGAAGAGATCGTTCTGGATGCGCGCGAGCGCCGCGTCGAGGTCGCCCTCGGCGTGCTGACGGGCGAGGCCCACCACGGCGTTGAGTTCGTCGGCGGTGCCGTAGGCCTCGACGCGGGCATCGAACTTGGGCACGCGGCGGCCGTCGACCAGGGCGGTCTCGCCGGCGTCGCCGGTGCGGGTGTAGATCTTGTTGAGCACGACCATTTTCAGTTTCCTCCGCCACGGACCAGAACGAAGATCACGATCAGCACCACCGCGACGAACTGCGCGATGATCCTCCAACGCATGGCCCTGTTGGCATATTTCTTGTTGAATGCGCCGCCCTTGGCAAAGGAGCCGATGCCGAAGAGCAGGATGGCCACGACCACCAGCATGACGGTGGCAATGACAAGGAAGAGTGGATCGTCTCTCATGTGGCCTCCCGGGTGTTGGCCCAGACATAGCGTGTCGGGCGCGGAATGCGAAGCGGGCTCAGCGGGCGCGACCGATCACCGCATCGAGCGCGGCGGTCGGCAGCAGGCGGCGCATCCAGCCCGAGAGATGCGTCGGCACCGTCACGTGGTAGCGCGGTTTCGGGCGCGGACTTTCCAGCGCATGGACCAGCCGTTTGACGACCGCCTCGGGCGGCAGTTCGAAGCGGTCCTTGCGCGGGGCCGCATAGAGGCGCTTCAGCAGCGAGGCCTCGTACTGGGGCGCACGCGGCGAGGCGCGCCAGTCGACCCAGCGCTCGAAATGCGGGATCGAGTTGCTGCGGATCTTCGTGCCGATGGGGCCGGGCTGGATCGTGGCGATCTTGATGTCGGTGTCGGCCATCTCGATCCGGAGCACGTCGGTCAGGCCCTCGAGCGCGTATTTCGAGGTGACATAGGCGCCGCGCCAGGGCATCGGCACGAAACCCAGCACCGAGGAGCACTGCACGATGCGGCCGTGCCCCTGCGCGCGCATCACCGGGATGACGCGGCGGGTGAGTTCGTGCCAGCCGAAGACGTTGGCCTCGAAGATCGCGCGCAGCGCGTCGGTGGGCAGGTCCTCTATCGCGCCGGGAATGGCGTGGGCGCCGTTGTTGTAGAGCGCGTCGAGCGTGCCGCCGGTGGCCGCGAGGACCTCGTCCAGCGCGCGGGCGATGCTGTCGCTGTCGGTGTAGTCGAGCTGCGGGGCCTCGAAGCCCTCGGCGCGCAGGGCCTCGGCGTCGGCCTCCTGCCGGCAGCTGGCGAAGACCCGCCAGCCGCGCGCGCGCAGCCCGTGGGCGGCGGCGCGGCCGATGCCCGAGGAACACCCGGTGATGAGAATGGATCTGCCGTGGTCCGCCATGAGTGCCCGCCCCGTTTCACGCGATCTTGGCCTAGATCATCGCTGGGCGGGCCGCAACGTGGCTCAGTCGGCGTCGGTCACGAAGCGGTCGGACATCCAGCCGACGCGGCCCGTGTCCTCGGAGCGCAGCTTGACCCAGCCCTCGCCGGGATCGGCCAGCACCTCGACCCGGTCGTTGCGGACGAACTGCGTGACCACGGAAAAGCGCGTGCCGGGGCCGGTGCGCACGTTGACGCGGCTGCCCGAGACCCGGCGCAGCTCGGGCGCGAGCGCCGCGGCCTTTTCGGGGTCGACGGCGGGCGCGCTGTCGGCCGCGGCCGTGCGCGCCGCGTCGGGCGCGGGGGCCGTGGTGCGGCGCGCGGCGGCGAGCTGCGCCTGCTGCGCCTCTTCGGCGGAGCGCGTGTCGGCCTGTGCGGCCATCGCGGGCTGCGGGTCACTGACGGCCGGCTGGAAGTCCGCGCCGCCCGACATCTCGTACCAGGCCAGCCCGAGGAAACCGAAAGTCACTGGGATCAACTTGTTCATGGCCGAATACCTCCGGTCTGGAAAAGAAATGCGTCATGAAATGCCGCGCCGCAGAGCCGCGGTGCGCGCCCCATGATACCCGATTCGCGGGACGCGCGGTCGCGGAATTCGGAAAAATCCCGGCGCGAGGCGCTTGCTCGCTTTACCGTGCCGGTCTGCGGCGGTATCCCAATATCCATGAATGACATCGTCGATGACCCCAATATGAACCCTCGCAATCTGGCAGAACCGCTGCGCCGAGCCATCGGCGACAGGTATCTGACCTATGCGCTTTCGACGATCATGAACCGGGCCCTTCCGGACGCCCGTGACGGGCTCAAGCCCGTGCACCGCCGTATCTTATATGCAATGCGCCGGCTTCGGCTTAGTTCCGCCGGTGGCTTCCTGAAATCGGCAAAAATCAGCGGGGACACCATGGGGGACTTCCACCCGCATGGTGACGCGGCGATCTACGACGCCATGGCGCGGCTCGCGCAAGACTTCACGATCCGCTACCCGCTGGTCGACGGCCAGGGCAACTTCGGCAACATCGACGGCGACAACCCGGCGGCCTCGCGCTACACCGAGGCGCGGATGACCGTCATGTCCGAGGNGCCCCGGCCGTCGCGCCGAGCGCCGGCTTGAACGAGACGGGCGCGTCGGAGACCGAGGCGAGCGTGATGCCCAGCTCGGCGCCCTTGTCGACCGCGGAGAAGCCGGTGAGGCTGCCGGCCGAGGTGTCGGCGCGGCTGACCTCGGGCGCGGGGGCCGTGGTGCGGCGCGCGGCGGCGAGCTGCGCCTGCTGCGCCTCTTCGGCGGAGCGCGTGTCGGCCTGTGCGGCCATCGCGGGCTGCGGGTCACTGACGGCCGGCTGGAAGTCCGCGCCGCCCGACATCTCGTACCAGGCCAGCCCGAGGAAACCGAAAGTCACTGGGATCAACTTGTTCATGGCCGAATACCTCCGGTCTGGAAAAGAAATGCGTCATGAAATGCCGCGCCGCAGAGCCGCGGTGCGCGCCCCATGATACCCGATTCGCGGGACGCGCGGTCGCGGAATTCGGAAAAATCCCGGCGCGAGGCGCTTGCTCGCTTTACCGTGCCGGTCTGCGGCGGTATCCCAATATCCATGAATGACATCGTCGATGACCCCAATATGAACCCTCGCAATCTGGCAGAACCGCTGCGCCGAGCCATCGGCGACAGGTATCTGACCTATGCGCTTTCGACGATCATGAACCGGGCCCTTCCGGACGCCCGTGACGGGCTCAAGCCCGTGCACCGCCGTATCTTATATGCAATGCGCCGGCTTCGGCTTAGTTCCGCCGGTGGCTTCCTGAAATCGGCAAAAATCAGCGGGGACACCATGGGGGACTTCCACCCGCATGGTGACGCGGCGATCTACGACGCCATGGCGCGGCTCGCGCAAGACTTCACGATCCGCTACCCGCTGGTCGACGGCCAGGGCAACTTCGGCAACATCGACGGCGACAACCCGGCGGCCTCGCGCTACACCGAGGCGCGGATGACCGTCATGTCCGAGGCGCTGCTCGAGGGGCTGGACGAGGACGCGGTCGATTTCCGCGCCAACTACGACGGCCGGCTCGAAGAGCCCGCCGTGCTGCCCGCCTCCTACCCCAACCTTCTGGCCAACGGCGCGAGCGGGATCGCGGTGGGCATGGCGACCAACATCCCGCCGCACAACATCGGCGAGCTGATCGACGCCTGCCTGCACCTGATCAAGTACCCCAACGCCGGCGACGAGAAGCTGCTGGACTTCGTGCCCGGCCCCGACTTCCCGACCGGCGGCGTCATCGTCGAGCCGCGCGACCGCATCGCCGAGGCCTATCGCACCGGGCGCGGCAGCATCCGGCTGCGCGCGAAGTGGGAGGTCGAGGACCTGGGCCGCGGCCAGTGGCAGGCGGTGGTGACCGAGATCCCCTACCAGGTGCAGAAGTCCAAGCTGGTCGAGCGCATCGCCGAGCTGATCCAGACCAAGAAGGTCCCGGTCCTCGCCGACATCCGCGACGAGAGCGCCGAGGACATCCGCATGGTGCTCGAGCCGAAGTCCAAGAACGTGGACCCCGAGCTGCTGCTGGGCATGCTGTTCAAGAACAGCGACCTCGAGGTGCGCTTCTCGCTCAACATGAACGTGCTGATCGACGGCGTGACGCCGCGGGTCTGCTCGCTGAAGGAGGTGCTGCGCGCCTTCCTCGACTTCCGCCGCGACGTGCTGTGCCGCCGCTCGCGCCACCGGATGGAGAAGATCGACCATCGGCTTGAGGTGCTCGAGGGCCTGATCGTGGCCTTCCTGAATCTCGACCGGGTGATCGACATCATCCGCTACGACGAGGCCCCCAAGGCCGCGCTGATGCGCGAGGACTGGGGACGCGACCACGTGCGCGCCACCAACGAGGCCGATTACGTGGCCCCTGCCCCGCTGGCCGAGGACGGCGCCGTCAGCCTGACCGAAGTGCAGGCCGAGGCGATCCTGAACATGCGCCTGCGCTCGCTGCGGCGGCTCGAGGAGATCGAGCTGGTCAACGAGCGCGACCGGCTCATGGAAGAGCGCGCGGGGCTCGAGGACTTGCTCGACAGCGAGGACCTGCAGTGGAAGCGCATCTCCGAGCAGCTGCGCGAGACCAAGAAGGCCTTCGCCAAGGATCTCGAGCGCGGCGGCCGGCTGACCTCCTTCGCCGAGGCGGGCGAGGTCGAGGAGGTGCCGCTCGAGGCGATGATCGAGCGCGAGCCGATCACCGTGGTCTGCAGCCAGATGGGCTGGATCCGCGCCATGACGGGCCACATCGACCTGAACCGCGAGCTGAAGTTCAAGGACGGCGACGGCCCGCGCTTCATCTTCCACGCCGAGACGACGGACCGGCTGCTGGTCTTCGGCTCGAACGGACGGTTCTACACGATCTCGGCCGCGAACCTGCCCGGCGGGCGCGGCATGGGCGAGCCGCTGCGCCTGATGGTGGACCTGCCCAACGAGGCGGAGATCGTGGATCTCTTCATCCACAAGCCGGGGCGCAAGCTGCTGGTGGCCTCCTCGGCCGGTGACGGTTTCGTCGTGCCCGAGGAAGAGGTCGTCGCCCAGACGCGCAGCGGCAAGCAGGTGCTGAACGTGCGCGGCGAGGTCAAGGCGCGGGTCTGCAAGCCGGTGACGGGCGATGCCGTGGCGGTCGTGGGCGAGAACCGCAAGGTGCTGGTCTTCCCGCTCGACGAGCTGCCCGAGATGACGCGCGGCAAGGGCGTGCGGCTGCAGAAGTACAAGGATGGCGGCATGTCCGACGTCACGACCTTCACGCTGGCCGAGGGCCTGTCGTGGCGCGACCCGGCGGGCCGCACCCGCACCGAGACGACCCTCGACGACTGGTACGGCAAGCGCGCCGGCACCGGCCGCATGGCCCCGCGCGGCTTCCCGCGCGACAACCGCTTCACCTGAGGGGCGCCCGCGCGGCGCCCCCGGGGACCGATTTCGCCCGACAGGGCAAAGGCATTTCGAGAGGGTCCGCCATGGCCGAGGGACAGTATGCCCACGCCCGCTACGCCGGGGACAACGGCCAGCTGTTCTGGCTGGCCTTCCGCACGGGGTTGCTGACCCTGGTAACGCTGGGGATCTACCGCTTCTGGGCCAAGACCCGCATCCGCCGCTACATCTGGTCGGCGGTCGAACTGGACGGCTCGCGATTCGAATACACCGGGACGGGGCTGGAGAAATTCCTGGGCTTCCTGATGGCGGTGATCATTCTCGCCGTCTACCTCGGGGTGATCCAGATCGTGTTGTTCTACTTCGGCATCTCGCTCTTCGGCGGCGCCGACGCCGCCACCTCGGTCGTGGCGGTCAACGCCTCGGTGCTGGCGGTGCTGCCCTTCGTCTTCTTCGCGGTCTACCGCGCAAGGCGCTACCGCATGGCAAGGACGCGCTGGCGCGGCATCCGCTTCGGCATGGACAGGAACGCCTGGGGCTATGCGCTGCGGGCCATGGGCTACTGGGCCCTGACGCTGCTGACGCTGGGATTGATGCTGCCGCTGCAGACCTTCCGGCTGGAGCAGTACATGACCGACCGCACCTGGTTCGGGGACGCCCGCTTCCGGCAGGAGGGGCACTGGACGGCGCTCTACGGCCGGATGCGACACGTCTTCATCGGGATCGGGCTGATCGTGCTGGGCAGCATCGGCGCCGCCGCCGGCGCGGCGGGCGACTGGGGCTGGGGGGCTGCGGGCATCGCGGCGATCCCCGTGGGCGCGGTCTGGCTGGCGATCGGCGTCATCTCCTACCGCGTGCAGAGCTTCGCCTACCTCGCCCGGACCAAGGTGCTGGACGAGCAGGTGGGCTTTCACGCCCGGCCCGAGACCTCGACCGTGATCCTGACGTGGATCGTCGGCAGCCTGATCGTCGGCGCGGCGGTGGGCATCTTCCTTGCGCTGGTGGGCGGCGGGGCGGCGATCATCTTCGGCGGGCTCGCCTCGACGGGCGGGCTCGACGGGATCGACCCGAGCGGGCCAGCCGTGCTGCTGCCGCTGCTCGGCGGTGCCATGACCTATATCCTCGTCTTCGTCGCGGCCGAGGCGGGCGGGCTCGCGCTGATCACGCAGCCGATCCTCAAGCACTACGTCGACACTCTGACGGTGATCGACCCCGACGCACTGGGAGAGATCCGGCAGCGTGCCGCGGACAAGGGCGCCGACGCCGAGGGCTTTGCCGATGCGCTGGATATCGGCGGGGCGATCTGAGGCATGGAGGGGCGCGCGAGCTTTCACGATGGCGGGACGGCCGCGCGCCACGAGGTCCGGCTGCGGCTGAGCGAGGACAACCAGGCGCTGGTGATCGAGGGCGACAGCCTGCCCGCGCCGCTGCGCTGGCCGCTCGCGGACCTGCGTGCCCTCGGCGATCACGCCGACGCGGCGCGGCTGGTGGTGACGCGGCACGCGGACCACGTGCCCGACGCCCTGCCCCGCGACCCGGCGCGGCTGGTGATCGAGGACCCGCGCCTGATCGAATGGCTGCACCGCACCCGCCCGCGCCTGCACCGGCGCGACCTGCGCGCCGGCACCGGGCGGCGCGTGGCCCTGCGGCTGGGCGGCGCGCTGGCGGCGGTGCTGCTGATGCTCTTCGTCATCCTGCCCTCGATGGCCGGCACACTCGCCCGCCTGCTGCCGGTCGAGCGCGAGGTGGCCTTCGGCCGGACCGTCACCGCGCAGATGGAGCGGATGCTGGGCGCCGAGAGCCCTGGGTCGCTCGACTGCGAGGCGCCCGGCGGCACGGCGGCGCTCGAGGCGATGGTCGCGCGGCTGACCGAGGGGCGCGCGCTGGACTACGATCTGCGGGTGCGGGTGCTGGACAGCGGCATGGTGAATGCCTTCGCCGCGCCGGGCGGGCAGATCGTGGTCATGCGCGGGCTGCTGGACAAGGCGGAGGGCCCCGACATGGTGGCCGCCGTGCTGGCGCACGAGATCGGCCACGTCGTGCACCGCGATCCCACGCGCAACGCCCTGCGCGCGGCGGGCTCGGTCGGGCTGCTGGGGCTGCTCTTCGGAGATTTCACCGGGGGCGCGGCGATGGTCCTTCTGGCCGACCGGCTGATCAACGCGAGCTACGGGCAGGAGGCCGAGACGCAGGCCGACATCTACGCCCACGCCATGCTGCGCGACGCGGGGCTGCCGCCCGCGGCGCTGGCCGAGATGTTCGAGCGGTTCCGCGACCTTGGCGGCGAGGTCGACGGCGCGCTGGCGCATTTCATGTCGCATCCCCGCCTGAGCGAGCGCATCGACGGGGCCCGCGCCGCCCCGCCGCCGGAGGGCGCCGTCACCCCGGCGCTCGACCCCGGGCAGTGGCGGGCGCTGCAGGGCATCTGCGGCGCCCCTGACTGACCCCTTGATGGGCGCCGGGAGGCGCGAACGCGGCGTTCGGTGGCGCCAACGTGACGTTTTTCCCCTGTTTCCCCTGCGTGCACTTCGCTATCAACACGCCGAAGGGTCACATGGGAGCCGCGCCCGACGCGGCGAAATCCGGGAGAATACCGCTCATGAAGGTACTCGTACCTGTCAAACGGGTGATCGACTACAACGTTAAGGTCCGCGTGAAGGCGGACGGATCGGGTGTCGATCTGGCCAACGTGAAGATGTCGATGAACCCCTTCGACGAGATTGCCGTGGAAGAGGCGATCCGCCTGAAGGAGGCCGGGAAGGCCGACGAGGTGATCGTGGTGTCGATCGGCGTGAAGCAGGCGCAGGAGACGCTGCGCACCGGGCTCGCCATGGGCGCGGACCGGGCGATCCTGGTGACCGCCGCGGACGACGTGCACACCGACATCGAGCCGCTGGCCGTGGCGCAGATCCTCGCCAGGATCGTCGCCGAGGAAGAGCCGGGCCTGGTGCTGATGGGCAAGCAGGCCATCGACAACGACATGAACGCCACCGGCCAGATGCTGGCGGGCCTGCTGGGCTGGGCCCAGGCGACCTATGCCAACACGCTCGAGGTGTCGGACGGCGCCGCGGTCGTGGCGCGCGAGGTCGACGGCGGGTTGCAGACCGTGAAGGTCACGCTGCCGGCCATCGTCACCACCGACCTGCGCCTCAACGAGCCGCGCTATGCCTCGCTGCCCAACATCATGAAGGCCAAGAAGAAGCCGCTCGACGAGAAGACCGCCGAGGACTACGGCGTCGACGTCTCGCCCCGGCTGGAGGTCGTGAAGACCGCCGAGCCCGAGGCGCGCGCGGCGGGCATCATGGTGGGCTCGGTCGACGAGCTGGTGGCGAAACTCAAGGAAAAGGGGGTCGTGTGATGGCTGTTCTCCTTCTTGCGGAAATCAACGACGGGCACCTGTCGATGGACGCCACCGCCAAGGCGGTGAGCGCGGCCGGCGCCCTGGGCGATGTCACCGTGCTGGCCGTGGGCGCCACCGCCAAGGATGCCGCCGCCGAGGCCGCGACCATCGAGGGCGTGGCCAAGGTGCTGGTCGCCGAGGACGCGCTCTACGGTCACCGGCTGGCGGAGCCGGCAGCGGCGCTGATCGTGTCGCTGGCGGGCGATTACTCGCACATCGTGGCGCCGGCCACGACCGACGCCAAGAACATCCTGCCGCGGGTCGCCGCGCTGCTGGACGCGATGGTGCTGACCGATGTCACCTCCGTGGTGGATGCGGATACCTTCGAGCGCCCGGTCTATGCCGGCAACGCGGTGCAGACCGTACGGTCGAAGGATGAAAGGAAGGTTATCACCTTCCGCACCTCGACCTTCGACGCGGCCGGCACCGGCGGCTCGGCCGCCGTCGAGGAGATCGGCGCGGGCGAGAACCCGGGCCTGTCGGAATGGGTCGAGGACAAGATGGCCGAGAGCGACCGCCCCGAGCTGACCAGCGCGGGCATCGTGGTCTCGGGCGGCCGCGGCGTGGGCTCGGAAGAGGACTTCCGGATCATCGAGGCGCTGGCGGACAAGCTGGGCGCGGCGGTCGGTGCCTCGCGCGCGGCGGTCGACAGCGGCTTCGCGCCGAACGACTGGCAGGTCGGCCAGACCGGCAAGGTCGTGGCGCCGGACCTGTATATCGCCTGCGGCATCTCGGGCGCGATCCAGCACCTCGCGGGGATGAAGGACAGCAAGATCATCGTCGCGATCAACAAGGACGAGGAGGCGCCGATCTTCCAGGTCGCCGACTACGGCCTCGTCGCGGACCTCTTCCAGGCCGTCCCCGAGCTCACCGAAAAGCTCTGAGCGCGGCACGCCGACAAGACACGAAGGGCCCGCCATCTCGGCGGGCCCTTTTTCATGCGCGGTCCGGGGCGGACATCAGATGTTCTCGAGTTCCGGCTCATCCTTGATCTGCACGTAGTCGATCTCTTCCGCGGCAAGGCCCTTGAGGATCGAGGGGATCATCATGAAGATCAGCAGGAAGATCGGCAGCCCGATCACGGTGATGACCTGCTGCAGGGCGTTCAGCCCCTCGTCCCCGGCGAGCCAGATCAGCATCCCCGCGATGGTGCCCTCGGTCACGCCCCAATAGACGCGCTGGGGCCAGGGACCGGGCGTTTCCTCGCCGGTGCAGAGCATGTCCACCACCAGCGACGCGGAGTCGGAGGAGGTCGCGAAGAATATCGCCACGATCACCACGGCGAGGCCCTGGATGATGGTGGTGAAGGGGAAGTTCTCGAAGAAGGCGAACATCGCCAGCGGCACCGAGTTCGCCACGGCCTCGGACAGGGCACCAGCCTCGTCGCCCATGGCGGCGCGGGCGGTCTCGCCGATGCCGTCGATCTGCATGGCCTGCCAGCCGAAGATGGCGAACCAGACGAGCGTGAAGGCCGAGGGCGCGAGCAGCACGCCCAGCACGAACTCGCGGATCGTCCGACCGCGCGAGATGCGCGCCACGAACAGCCCGATGAAGGGCGACCAGGTCACCGTCCAGGCCCAGTAGAAGACGGTCCAGCTGCCCTGCCAGCCCCAGCCGTCGCCGCTTTGGTGCGCG
This sequence comes from Salipiger mucosus DSM 16094, assembly GCF_000442255.1. Lineage (GTDB taxonomy): Bacteria > Pseudomonadota > Alphaproteobacteria > Rhodobacterales > Rhodobacteraceae > Salipiger > Salipiger mucosus. The sequence continues at coordinate 175,243 of NZ_KE557283.1, forward strand.
TAGGCCAGCATGTCGTTCCAGAAGGCGAGCTGCGGCAGGTTGCCGAGGTAGAGACCCAGCGTCTGCACGATGCCGCGCAGCAGGAACAGGGTCGAGCCGGTGACCAGCACGAAGACCATCAGCGCCACGGCCATGCCGATGTTGATGTTCGACAGCAGCTTCACGCCGCTGTCGAGCCCGGCAACGATCGAGCCGACCGCGACCGCCGTCAGCACGGCGATAATGGCAATGCGCATCCAGGTCGAGCTTTCATACCCGGTGAGCTCGGACAGGCCGGCCGCGATCTGCGACGAGCCCAGCCCGAGCGAGACCGCGACGCCGAAAAGCGTGCCGAGGATCGCAGCGACGTCGATGACCTTGCCCGCCTTGCCGTAGATACCGTCCTTGAGCAGCGGGTAGAACACCGAGGAGACGCGCACCGGCAGGTCGTAGCGATGGATGAAGTAGGCGAAGGCCAGGCCCGGCAGCGTGAAGATCGTCCAGGTGTGCAGCCCGAGGTGATAGAGCGCGAAGGACATCGCGTCCCGCGCGGCCTCGATCGAGTGCGGCTCGACCGTCTCGCGCGGGGGCTCGGAGAAGTGGCTCATGGGTTCGGCCACGCCCCAGAACATCAGGACGGTGCCGATGCCGCCCGCGAAAAGCATGGTGAACCAGGACACGTTGTCGAAGTCGGGCGTGGAATCGGACTTGCCCAGCTTGATGTGGCCGTGACGGCTGCAGGCGATCCAGATCAGGAAGCCGAGCCATATGTTGACGCCGGCGATGAAGAACCAGCCGAGGTTGGTGACCACCCAGGCGCGGCCTGCCTCGAAGAAGGTCCCGATGGCCGCCGGGGCGATCAGGAGCGCCCCGAGGAACACGACCATGCACGCCGTGGCGCTGAAGAAGATCGTTGAATCCGTGCGCAGGCCGAGCCGACGTGCCAGTCCATCCATTGGCGTCCCCAATTCGGGCAAAAGAAATCTCGGCTCAACGCGGCGACAATCGCGTTGTTCCCAATAAATTGAATTCCGGACAGGAACTCTACCATGACGGGTATGGCATATGGCGCGATCGCGACTGTCGGGTGCACTGTCGCACGTCTCATGTGCGACCAGCCCGGATTGCCGCGGCGCGGCAGAAGCATAGGTTCTGCGTCAGGATACCACGTCACCCTTGAAGGAAAGGATGCACCGATGGCGCAGAAACTGAAAGTGATCACCGCAAGCACGCGTCCGGGCCGCATCGGCCCGATCGTCAGCAACTGGGTTGCCGAGCAGGCGAAGGAGCATGGCGGCTTCGACGTCGAGATCGTCGACCTGGCGAGCTTCGACCTGCCCCTGCTGGACGAGCCGAACCACCCGGCGATGCAGGACTACACCCAGGAGCACACGAAGAAGTGGAGCGCGGCTATCGCCGACGGCGACGCCTTCATCTTCGTGACGCCCGAGTACGACTACTTCCCGCCGGCCTCGATCGTGAACGCCATCCAGGCGCTGGTGGTGGAATGGGCCCGCAAGCCCGCCGGCGTCGTCGGCTACGGCGGCATCTCGGGCGGCATGCGCGCCGCGCAGGAGCTGCGCTCGCTGCTGGCGAACATGAACGTCATGCCCCTCAAGCAGGTCGTGCCGATCCCGATGGTCTTCGGCGACATCACCGAGGAGCAGACGCTCACGCCGAACGACGAGGTGCACAAGGGCACCGCCGGGCTGCTGGACGAGCTGCAGGTCTGGGCCGAGGCGCTGACGCCCGCGCGTCAGGAGCTGCTGCGCAAGGCGGCCTGATCGCCGCAAGGGCAGGACATGCGAAGGGGCTGTCGGAGCGATCCGGCAGCCCCTTTCACGTGCGGCGGGATGCGCTCAGCTCGAGACCTGCTCGCGCAGGATCGAGGCGGTGAGCGATATCATCAGGTAGATGCCCGAGAAGATCAGGAAGGCGAGGATCGTGTTCTCGAACTTGCGGGGATAGCTCGGGTCCTCGGAGGCGACGGGCTGCACCGAGGTGGTGAGGTAGCGCGCCTGACTGTCGGCGTCGCGCCGGGCCTGCTCCAGCCGCTCGAGCGCGGTCTGCAGCATCAGGTCGCGGGTCGCGAGGTCGGCCTCGGCGAGCTGGATCTGCACGGCGGTCTCGGCCAGCGAGTTCTCGCCCGTGGTGGCGGTGGTCATCTGGGCGTTGAGGTCGTCGAGCAGGGCCTCGAGACGGCGCACGTCGCCCTCGGCCCCCGCGACGCGGCTGCCGTTCGGGCGGGCGTTGTCCATCAGCGCGGCCAGTTGCAGGCGCTTTTCCTGCAGCTGGATCTCGACGTTGTTGATCTGCCCGCGCAGCGCGGCGATGCGGCCCTCGGGGTCGACGATGGCGCCCTCCTGCTGCAGCCGCACCAGCCGCTCCTGCGCGTCCATGCGGGCCTGCTCGGCCTCGTCGAGGCCGGCCTCGGCATCGGTCACGGCATTCGAGCGCTTGCGCATCGACAGGTTGTCGACCCGCTCCTCGGCGTAGCCGATGAGGGCCCGGCTGAACCGCGCGGCCGTCTCGGGGTCGGCGGCCATGATCTCCATCTTCACGACGCCCTCGGTCGGGTCGTAGCCGATCTCGATGTTGCGCTTGTAAAGGCTGTAGGCCTCCTCGTTCGAGGGGTTCTCCTCGAGCCGCTGGATCGGGTCGATGGAAGCCTGCGTGTAATGCGCCTTGAAGCCCTCGTCCCGGTCGAGCCGCAGCATCGCGTCCTTGGACAGCAGGTAGCTTTGCACCGCGATGGCATCCTGGTTGGTGGCGAACTGCGTGCCCGAGAACATGCTGCCCATCCCCGAGGCCGAACTTTCGGCCTTGAGGATCAGGAACTCGGACTTGGTCGAGTACATCGGCGTGGCGACGACGTAGAAATAGTAGCCCGCGATCAGCGTCGGCAGCAGGATGAAGAAGGCGAGCCGGGTCAGCAGCAGCGCCATCTTGCGGCGGCGGCGGCCGGCCATCTCGCGCTGGATCTGCATGATCTCGGCGGCGCGGCGCTCCGCCGGGCTGGCGGTCTGGGTCGAGGGCAACTGCGCGCGCTGACGGTCGGGCACGGTCTGCGGCAGGTGGATGTTGTCGCGCGGCACGGGCGGCTGCGCGGCGCTGCCGCCGCCTGCCCCGGTGCCACCGCCCTGGCCGCCCTGGCCACCGCCCGGCGGCACCACGAGTTCGAGCACATTGGTGCGCTGGAAGGGATCGATGCCGCGCGCGCGCAGCAGCCGGACGGCGTCGAAGTCCGAGGTCGGCGCGAGGCCGTTCTTCTGCGCGACGCGCCGGGCCATGCGCAGCTGGCGGCCGGTCAGCCCCTCCCTGGCGATCGCCTCAAGCTCAGGCTCGGCGGGACCGCCCGCGGCCGCCTGGGCGCTGTCGGGCGCGGCTTTCGCCGCCTGGTCGAGCGACGGCGCCTTGTCTTCGGTAGAGGCGTCGGCGGGCGCGCTGCGGCGGACACGGAATTTCCTAGCCTTGGGTTTCGTAGTCATAGAGCTGTTTCGCTTCTTCCAAGGTTTCGAACATGTGCAGCTTGCCATCCATCAGGACGGCCGCCTTGCGCGCGAATTTCTCCAGCACCGCGGGCTGGTGCGAGACGATGACCATGGTCGTCGTGCGCAGGCGTTCGGCAAGGATGTCGCCGGCCTTGCGGTTGAACTCGACATCGGTGGAGTTCGGCATCCCCTCGTCCACGAGGTAGATGTCGAAATCCAGCGCCAGCATCAGCGAGAAGGTGAACCGCGAGCGCATGCCGCTGGAGTAGGTCCCGAGCGGCTGGTCGAAGTATTCCCCCAGCCCGCAGAGCCAGCGGCAGAAGCTTTCGACGTAGTCCGGGTCGAGCCCGTACATCCGCGCGATGAAGCGGGCGTTCTCGCGCGCCGAGATCTTGCTGACCACCCCGCCCATGAAGCCCAGCGGAAAGGAGATGCGGCAGCCGCGGCGAATCTCGCCCTCGTCGGGCTTCTCGAGCCCGGCCATCATGCGGATCAGGGTGGTCTTGCCGGTGCCGTTGGGCGCCAGCACGCCCAGCGACTCGCCCAGGTCGACGCGAAACGAGACACGGTCGAGGATCACCTTCCGGCGCTGGCCCGTCCAGAAGGACTTGCTCACCATGTCGAATTCCAGCATCGCGGTCGCCTCGGAACTGCGCAGACCCAACCTCTACAAAGGCCGCGTTAAGCATGCCTTAGAGAAAGACAGTGGTTACAATATGTCCGAATTGCGGCGTCCGCCACATTCCTGCTTGGCCGTTCCGCGTGGGCCCCGGACGCAAAACGGCCCGCCGGCGTGATGCGCGGCGGGCCCGTGCCCGGATGTCGTAGGGATGGCGCCCGGCGTCAGGCGATGGCGCCCCATGCAAGGCCGGCGATCACCGCGCCCACCACCGCGTAGCCGATGTAGGCGGCGAAAACGCGCGGCTTGACCAGCGCCCAGACCGCGATGGCGGCGGGGATACAGCTCACGCCGCCGGCGATGACGAAGCTCATGGCGGCGCCCGGTGCCATGCCCTGCGTCAGCAGCGCGTCCACCAGCGGCACGGCGGCATAGCCGTTGAGGTAGGCCGGTGCACCGGCGAAGGCCCCCAGCAGGATCGGCCAGAGCCCGTCACCGCCCAGCACCCCGGCAATCGCGTCTGCGGGAATGTAGCGCAGCATGACGGCCTCGATCAGGTAGGCCAGCAGCAGCCACTTCAGCAGGAACACCATGTTGGTGAGCGCCGTCTCGCGGAAGGTCTCGCGCCGGTCGGCCTCGGTCCAGAAACGCCAGACCGGCTTGCCCTGGAAGGGTTTCTTCACCCCGCAGCAGCCGCCCACCTGCGGCTTCTCGCGCAGCGGATCGGCGAAGACCGGCGAGGTCTTGAGCAGCTTGGTCCCGAAGCCGCCGAGGATGCCGATGCTCACGGCGGCCAGCGTCTTGCCCGCGGCAAAGCCCCAGCCCAGCGTGCCCGCGGTCACCAGAAACATCGCCGGGTCCATCAGCGGCGAGGCCAGCCAGAAGGCCATGACCGCGCTCAGCGGCGCCCCCACCGCCAGCAGGGCGGCGATGAAGGGGATCACCTCGCAGGAGCAGAAGGGCGAGAGCCCGCCCAGCAGCCCCGCGAAGAGGATCATCCGGCTCTCGCGCCCCTCGAAGGCGCGGGCCAGCAGGGTCTCGGCCCCGGCCGCCTTGACGTAGGCCACCGCCGCCACGGCAAAGAGCACGAAGGGCGCGGTGTGCAGCAGCGCCCCGCCGGCGAAGCTGGCGGTGGGCCAGACCTGCGCCGGGTCGAAGATGCCGACAATCACCAGCAGAAGGGCGCTCGCGATCCAGGCCTTGTCGATCCGCGGCCAGCGCGGGGAGGGGCTTGTCGTGTCAGTCATGGTCGTGCTCCGGGGCCGGACAATCGGCACAGCAATGGGTGAGGAGGAACTCCGACAGGCTGCGCACCTCGGAGTAGTCGGCCGCGGCACAGATCGTGCTGCGCCCCTTGCGCGCCTGTGTGATCAGCCCCGCCTGCGTAAGGATGCGCAGGTGATGCGTGAGCGTCGAGCCGCCCACGCCGGCGCGCTGGCCCAGCTCTCCGATGCTCAGCCCCTCGGGGCCGGAGCGCACCAGCGTCTTGAGCACGTTGAGGCGCTGCTCCGAGCCCAGCGCGGCGAACTTCGAGGCCGCGATCTCGAGCGGCATCTCGGGGAGGAGGTCGGGGGGCGAATCATTTTTCATATTTCTAGCATTATCGAAATTTCACGCCGCGGCAAGCCTGACTTCGATGATCGTCGAAATATCACGCGCGAAATGCCCCGGGCCACTGGTCAGGCGGCCGCCGCGCGCCTACCTGCCAAGCGATGACCGACACGCTCTCAGACCTGGCCGACCGGCTCTCGGGCTGCCGCCTCTGCGCCGACCGCTTCGCGGCGACGGCCACGCGGCACAGCCCGCGCCCCGTGGTCTGGTTCCGGCCCGGCGCGCGGCTGCTCATCGCCTCGCAGGCGCCGGGCATCCGCGCCCACGAGGCCGAACGCCCCTTCACCGACGCCTCGGGCCGGCGCCTGCGCGACTGGCTGGGCCTCTCGGAAGAGGCCTTCTACGACCGCGACCGCGTGGCCATCGTGCCGATGGGCTTCTGCTTTCCGGGCTACGACGCCAAGGGCGGCGACCTGCCGCCCCCCGCCGTTTGCCGCAACACCTGGCACGACGCGATCTTCGAGGCGCTGGGGCAGGTCCGCCTGCGGCTCTACATCGGGGGCTACTCGCAGAAGTACCACCTGGGCGTGAAGACCGGCGTGACCGAGACGGTGCGCAACTGGCGCGACCATCTGCCCGGCGCGATCCCCTTGCCGCATCCGTCCTGGCGCAATACCGCGTGGATCAAGCGAAACCCCTGGTTCGAGGACGAGCTGCTGCCCGTCCTGCGGGCCCGCGTCGCCGAGGTGATGACATGACCAAGACCCCGCTCGACACCGCGCATGCCGCCATGGAGGCCGCGCCGCAGGAGGATGCCGCGCGCCTGCGCTTCTACGAACGGCTGGCCGACAGCGAGCTCTTCCTGCTGCTCACCCGCGAGGCCGAGGGCGACCAGGTCGAGCCCGAGCTCTTCGACCTCGGCGACGCGCGCTTCGTGCTGGTCTTCGACCGCGAGGAGCGGCTGGCACAGTTCGTCGGCCAGGCCGCGCCCTACGCGGCGCTCTCGGGCCGCGCGGTGACCAACATGCTGGCCGGCCAGGGCATCGGTCTCGGGGTCAACCTCGAGGTCGCGCCCTCCTCGACGCTGCTGCCCGCGGAGGCGGTGGACTGGCTCGCCGGAACGCTCGGCCACGGCCCCGCCGAGGCCGAGGCGCAGGTCTCCGAGGTCTCGGCCCCCGCCGGCCTGCCCGAGGCGCTGCTGACGGCGCTCGACACCAAGCTCGCGACGGCGGCGGGTTTCGCGCGCTGCGCCTGGCTGGCCGGCGCGGCCTATGCCGACGGCACGCGCGGGCACCTGCTGGCCTTCGCCGGCGCGGTGCCGGGCGCCGAGGATGCGCTGGCGCGCGCGGTGAACGAGGCGCTGGTCTTTTCCGGGATCGAGGCCGGGGCGCTGGACGTGCTCTTCCTGCGCGACAGCGACGAGCTCGCCGCGCGGCTGGCGCGCGTGGGCCTGCGCTTCGACCTGCCGGAGCCGGCCACGCCCGAAGAGGCCGAACGCCCCGCGCCGGGCTCGGACCCCGACCGCCCGCCGATCCTGCGCTAGATCACGCCAGCCCCAGCTCCTGCCGCAGGGTCGGCAGCGTGTCGCCGGGGGCGGGCGTGGCCTCCCAGACGGCGCGGGCGATGGCCCGCGACAGGCAGAGGCTCGCGGCATGGCCGATCGCGGAGAGCTGCAGCGCGGGCTCCTCCAGCGGCACGCGGCCGGTGGCTGCGCCGAAGACGAGATCCCCGTCCATCGGCGAATGCGCCGGCACCACGGCGCGCCCGATACCGTCCTGCGCCGCCACCGCGAGGCGGTGGCACTGCGCCTTGTCCATCACGGCGTCGGTCGCCACGACCGCGATGGTCGTGTTGCCCTGCCCCGCCATGGCCGCGACCTTGCGGCTCGCGGGCTGCGGCTGAAGCCCCCGCGCCGGATCCGATCCCAGCCCGCCGAACTCCTCGTCCACCTCGAAGGGCGCCGCCCAGAAGTGCCGCCCCGAGGGCGTGGTGACGCTGCCCATGGGGTTGGTCGCCACCAGCGCACCCACGGTCACGCCGCCCTCGAGCACGAGGCTCGCCGAGCCGAGCCCGCCCTTGTGCATCGCCGTCTGCGCCCCGGCCCCCGCGCCCTGGCTGCCAAGCACGACATCCTCCGAGGCCGCTTCCAGCGCCGCGCGTCCCAGCGCGGGATAGGGATTGACGCCCCAGTCCTTGTCACCCCCGTTGAGCAGGTCGAAGAGGATCGCCGCCGGCACCAGCGGCACCCGCGCAGAGAGCACGGGAAAACCGCGGCCCCTCTCGTGCAGCGCCTCCATCACGCCCTGCGCGGCGGCCAGCCCGAAGGCGCTGCCGCCCGAAAGCACCAGCGCATCGACGCCGGGCGCGGTCTTGTCCGGCGCCAGCAGGTCGGTCTCGCGCGTGCCGGGCGCGCCGCCCATGACCGAGACCGAGGCGGTGAAGGGCGCATCCCCCGTCACCACGCTCACGCCCGAGCGCAGCGCGCCCTCCGAGGCGCTGCCGACCCGCAAGCCGGCGACATCGGTGATCAGATTGCGGGGTCCGGGTCGCATGCCACCTCCGGCGTCAGGACGGCTGCAGGGTCACGCGAGGCCGCGCTGCGCGCAACCCCGCCCTTCATCTTTCCCAAAATACGCTCTTCGCCGCCCGCAGGGCGGCCGGGGGCAGCGCCCCCGCCAAGATTTTTCGCCGAAAAATCTTCGCCCTCCTCAGATGCAGCGTCCGCCGTCGACCTCCATGCAAACGCCGGTCACGAGGCTGGCCTCGTCCGAGCAGAGGTAGACCGCCGCCATGGCAAGATCGTCCGGCGTCGAGAACCGGCCCAGCGGGATGGTCGAGATGATCGCCTCGCGCCGTTCCGGCGTGTCGTCGCCCAGGAAGCGGCCGATCAGCCCGGTCTGCCCCATCACCGGGTTCAGCGCGTTCACGCGGATGCCCTCGGACGCCAGCTCGATCGCCATGGCCTTGGTCGCGGTGATCATCCAGCCCTTCGAGGCGTTGTACCAGTTCAGACGCGGCCGCGGCGAGACGCCGGCCGTCGAGGCCATGTTCAGGATGTTGCCCTGCCCGCGTTCCTTGAAATGCGGCACCAGCGCCCGCGCGGTCAGGTAGACCGACTTGCAGTTCACCGCGAAGACGCGGTCGAACTCGGCCTCGTCGACCTCCTCCATCGGCGTCGGCACGTGGGTGATGCCGGCGTTGTTCACCAGGATGTCCACGTGGCCCAGCGCCTCGATCGCCTTCGCGGCCATGGCGGTCACGCTGGCGCCGTCGGCCACGTCCACCTGCTGCGCCACGCCGCCGTGCTCGGCCGCGACCGCCTCGGCCGCCTCGGCGTTGATGTCGGCCACCAGCACCTTCGCGCCCTGTTCGGTGAACCGCTGCACGATGCCCGCGCCGAAGCCCGAGCCGCCACCGGTGACGATGGCGGTCTTGCCCTCAAGTCTCATGTCTGTCTCCTCCCGTTCCGGCCGCCTCTCAGCCGTGATGCGCCGCCACGGTCTTGAGCACCGAGAAGCCGTAAAGCGCCTCGAACCCCTTTTCCCGTCCGTGGCCGGACTTCCCGATGCCGCCGAAGGGCAGCTCCACCCCGCCCCCGGCGCCGTAGTTGTTGATGTAGATCTGCCCCGAGCGGATCGCCTTGGCGAGCCGCATCTGCCGCGCCCCGTCGCGCGTCCAGATCCCCGAGGTCAGCCCGTAGTCGGTGCCGTTGGCGATGGCGACGGCCTCCTCCTCGGTGTCGAAGGGGATCACCACCTGCACGGGCCCGAAGATCTCTTCCTGCGCCAGCGCGTGATCCGGCGCCACCGGGCCGTAGAGCGTGGGCGTGACGTAGTTGCCGCCCTCGGGCAGCCCCTCGGCAAAGCGTCCCTTCGCCAGCACCGGCAGGTCGGCGCCGCGCTCGAGGAAGCCCTCGACGCGGGCCTTCTGCGTGGCGTTGATGAGCGGGCCGATGTCGCGGTCGTCGAGCGCCGGACCCACGACGCGGGCCTCGTAGGCCTCGGCCATGCGGCGGGTCAGCTCGTCCCAGATCGGCCGCTGCACGAGGATGCGCGAGGAGGCCGAGCAGGTCTGCCCGCCGTTCTGCAGCCCCGCGTTCACGAGGAAGGGCAGCGCCTTGTCGAGATCGGCGTCCTCGAAGACCACCTGCGGACCCTTGCCGCCCAGCTCCAGCGTCACCGGGATCACGTTGGCGCCCGCCGCCTGCTGCACGGCGGCGCCTGTGGCGACCGAGCCGGTGAAGCTGATGTGCTGGATGCCCGGATGAGAGGACAGCGCCGCGCCCGCCTCGGAGCCCAGCCCCGGCACGACGTTCAGCACACCCGCCGGCAGACCCGCCTCCTGCGCGAGCCGGGCAAAGGCCAGCGCCGTGAGGCAGGCATCCTCGGCCGGCTTCAGCACGCAGGCGTTGCCCATGGCCAGCGCCGCGCCGACCGAGCGGCCGATGATCTGCATCGGGTAGTTCCAGGGGATGATGTGCCCCGTCACCCCGTGCGGCTCGCGCAGGGTGTAGACGGTGTAGCCGTCGAGATAGGGGATCGTCTCGCCGTGCACCTTGTCGGCCGCGCCGCCGTAGAACTCGCAGTAGCGCGCCAGCGCCACGGCATCGGCGCGCGCCTGCTTGAGCGGCTTGCCGACGTCGGTCGCCTCGAGCTCGGCCAGGCGGTCGATGTTGGCCTCGACCAGCTTGCCGATCTCCGCGAGGATGCGGCCCCGCTCGAATGCGGGCCAGCGGCCCCACTCGCCATCCAGCGCCGCCTGCGCCGCGTTCACGGCGTCGTCGATGTCGCCGGCCGTGCCGCGTGCGATGCGGCCGATCTCCTCGCCCGTCGAGGGGTTCACCAGCGGCAGCGTCTCGGCGGTGTCGCGCCATTCGCCCGCGATGAGCACGCGCGCGGTGTCAGGGGATGTCATGTCCAGCATCGGTCTTTCCTCCTCCCTCGAGCGGTGGCAGGACCGGAGCCGCCGCTACAAGCGATTTGGTATACCAATGCCCGGGGTTGTCAAACACCTCCTCGGTCGCGCCGCGCTCGACGATCTCGCCAGAACGCATGACCAGCACCCGGTCGGTGATCGACCGCACCACGCCGAGATCGTGGCTGATGAAGAGATAGGTCAGCCCGTACTGCCGCGAGAGCTCGGCGATGAGGTCGAGGATGCGCGCCCGCACGCTGACGTCCAGCGCCGAGACCGCCTCGTCGAAGATCACCAGCTCGGGCCGGATGATGAGTGCCCGGGCGATGGCGATTCGCTGGCGCTGGCCACCCGAGAAGGCGTGGATGTGGCTCTCGGCATGTTCGGGGCGCAGGCCGACGGCCGTCAGCGCGTCCGCCACGGCAGCCTCGCGCGCGGCCCCGCGCGGCGGGTCGGGCAGCAGGTGAAAGGGCTCGGCCACCAGCCGGCCGACGCGGTGACGCGGGTTGAACGAGCCGTAGGGGTCCTGGAAGACGACCTGCACGCGGCGCCGCACCTCGGGGTCGGGGCGGCCGTGGTCCAGCACCGGGCGGCCATCCAGCGTGATGGTGCCGCCCTGCACCGGCTCGAGCCCGAGGATCGCGCGGGCCAGCGTGGACTTGCCGCAGCCGCTTTCGCCGACGAGGCCCAGCCGCTCACCCCGCGCGATGTCGAAGCTCACGTCGTCGAGCGCCCGGTGCGCGGCGCGCGGCGCGAAGAGCGCGCGGCGCGGCAGCGGGTAGTCGCGGCGGACCTCCTCCACGCGCAGCAGGCGCCCATCGGGCGCGGGCGGCGGCAGCGCGGCGCGGTGGCGCGAGGCCTCGAAGAGGCGGCGGGGGTAGGGGTGGCGCATCTGGGCGAAGAGGTCGGCGGTCGGGCCCTGCTCGACCACCTCGCCCTCCTGCATCACCGCGATGCGGTCGGCCATGCCCGCGACGACGGCAAGGTCGTGGGTGATCATGAGCAGCCCCATGCCCTCGTCCCGGACGAGGCCGCGCAGCAGCTCGAGGATCTGCGCCTGCGTGGTGACGTCGAGCGCCGTGGTCGGCTCGTCGGCGACCAGCAGGCGGGGCCGCAGGGCGATGGCCATGGCGATGACGACGCGCTGGCGCTGCCCGCCCGAGAGCTCGTGCGGGTAACGCGTGAGCGGCACGCGATCGGGCGGCAGGCCCACGCGCTCCAGCACCTCGCGGGCGCGGGCCTCGGCGCCCGCCCGGGGCGCGGCGCCGTGCACGCGGATCGTCTCCATGACCTGCGCGCCGATGGTCTGCACCGGGTTCAGCGCGGTCATCGGCTCCTGGAAGATCATCGCGACCTCGCGGCCGCGGATGTCGCAGAGCTGCGGCTCGGCGAGGCCCAGCAGGTCGCGCCCGTCGAGACGGATCGCGCCCCGGGCCGCGAGCCCCTGCGGCAGCAGCCCCATCACGGCGAGCGCGGTCATCGACTTGCCCGAGCCGCTTTCGCCCGTCAGCGCCAGGATCTCGCCCGGGGCGACGCGCAGCGAGACGTTGCGCAGGATGCGGTGGGTCCCGGCCGCGACGCCGAGGCTCTCGATCTCGAGCAGCTCGGTCATGCGCGCCGCTCCCGCAGCCGGGGATCGAAGCGGTCGCGCAGCCCGTCGCCCAGCAGGTTCAGCCCCAGCACCATGAGCACGATGGCGAGGCCGGGGATGATCGCCACGTGCGGCGCCAGCGCCACCATGGTCTGCGCATCCGCCAGCATCCGCCCCCAGGAGGGCACCGGCGGCTGCGCGCCAAGGCCCACGTAGCTGAGCCCCGCCTCGGCGAGTATGCCCAGCGAGAACTGGATGGTGCCCTGCACGATCAGCAGGTTGGCGAGGTTCGGCAGGATGTGCTCGGCGCTGATGCGGGGGGTGGACTTGCCCGCGACGCGGGCCGCGAGGATGAACTCGCGCCGCCAGAGCGACAGCGCCGCCCCGCGGGTGAGGCGGGCGAAGACCGGCACGTTGAAGATGCCGATGGCGACGATCGCGTTGACCGCGCCGGGGCCGAAGACGGCGGTGATGAGGATCGCGATCACCAGGCTGGGGAAGGCGAAGATCAGGTCGTTCGCCCGCATGATGATCTCGTCCAGCCAGCCGCCCTGCCGCGCGGCGGCGGCGAGGCCCAGCGGAACGCCGGCGCCCATGCCGATGCCCACCGCCACCAGCGCCACCGCGATCGAGGTCCGCGCGCCGGTCATGATCATGCTCAGGATGTCGCGGCCGAAGTGGTCGGTGCCCAGCAGGTGCGCGCGCGAGGGCGGCTGCAGCCGGGCGGCGATGTTCATCGCCTCGACGTCGCCGGGCGTCCAGAGGAACGACAGCGCGGCGGCGGCCAGGAAAAGCGCCGTGAGTGCCGCGCCTGTGACCAGTTTCGCGCTCATCGCCGCACCCTCAGGCGCGGATCGACGGCGGCATAGGCCAGGTCGGTCAGGAAGTTCACCGTGATGACGGCGAAGACCAGCAGCATGACCACGGACTCGACGACGATGAGGTCGCGCTGGGTGATCGCCTGGAAGATCAGCCGCCCCAGCCCCGGCAGGAAGAAGACCTGCTCGATGATGATGGCGCCGGCCAGCAGGAACGAGAACTGCAGCCCGATGATGGTCAGCACCGGGATCAGCGCGTTGCGCAGCCCGTGCCGCCAGAGCGCCTGCCGCCGGCTCAGCCCCTTGGCGCGCGCGGTGCGGATGAAGTCCTCGCCGAGGATGTCGATCAGCGACGAGCGCATGACCCGCGCGAGGATCGCCGCCTGCGGCAGCGCCAGCGCGACCGCCGGGAGGGTCAGCGCCTTGATCGCCTGCAGCGGGTCGTCCCAGCCGGGAAAGCCCCCGGCCCCGAACCAGCCCAGCGTCAGCGAGAAGAACAGCACCAGCAGCATGGCGAACCAGAAGTTCGGGATCGCCACACCGAGCTGCGTCGCGGCCATGACGCCCATGTCGCCGGCCCGCCCGCGCCGCGCGGCGGCGTAGATCCCCGCCGGGAAGGCGAGCAGCACCGCGAGGCCCAGCGCGTAGAGCGCCAGCGGCAGCGAGACCCGCAGGCGCTCGGCCACCATGCCGGCGACGGGCGTGCGATAGGTGTAGGAGGTGCCGAAATCGCCGGTCAGCATGCCGCCGACCCAGTCGAGGTATCGCTCGGCCCGCGAGACGTCGAGGCCGAGCTCGGCGCGCAGGTTGGCGACCGTGCCCGGATCGGCGTTGATGCCCAGCATGTAGCTCGCCGGATCGCCCGGCGCGACCTCGACCACGAGGAAGATCACCAGCGAGGCGACCAGCAGCGAGACCGCCAGCGAGATCAGACGTTTGAGCGCGTAGAACCCCATGCGGCGGAGCCTAGGCGCGCGCGGCCGGACGGTCCAGCGGGCAGAGGGCGCAAATCGCCGGCACGGGTTCGCCAAGGGCGTCGATTTCCGGCGTTCGACCCTCGACATTCACGCCACGCGCCCGCATGTGACACCGGACAGCCTGCTTCCGCCACCCTGCAGCCGGGACCCGCGCATTGGATACCGCCGCGCTCATCCGCGAGTTCATCACGCTACTCGTCGTGATCGATCCCATCGGGACGATCCCGGTCTTCCTGTTCGCCGCGCAGGCCGTGCCGGCGGCGCTGCACCGGCGCCTCGCCCTGCGCGCGATCCTGATCGCGACGCTGGTGCTGCTGGCCTTCCTCGTCGGCGGCCAGGTGGTGCTCGAGACGCTGGGTCTTCGGCTGGGCTCCTTCCAGGTGGCTGGCGGTGTGATCCTGTTCCTCTTCGCGATGACGATGATCTTCGGCGAATCGAAGCCCGACCGCGAGATCGAGGAGGCCGGACGCGACCACCTCGCCGGTGCGGTCTTTCCGCTGGCCATGCCCTCGATCGCCTCGCCCGGCGCGATGCTGGCCATCGTGGTGCTGACCGACAACCACACCGAGACGCTCTCGGACCAGGCGGTGACGGCCGGTCTGCTGGTGGCCGTGCTGCTGCTCACGCTGATCGTGCTGCTGCTGGCCGGGCGGATCTACCGCCTGATCGGCAACACCGGCACCAGTGTCATCAGCCGGGTGATGGGCATCGTGCTGGCGACGATCGCGGTGGACTCGGTCTTTGGCGGGCTCGATGCGCTGGGGATCATCAGCCTCGCGCCCGGCGCGGCCGAAGGGCCGCTCTGAGCACGGGCACGGCTCAGCGCGCCAGCAGCTCCAGCGGGTCGTAGCCCATGCCCCGGTTCCAGGCGACCTCGGGCAGGCTGTCGGGCTTGAAGCGGATGCCGGCCATCTCCTCGCGCGAAAAGAAGCGCCTTGTGTGCACGATGCCCTCGGGATCGGCCCAGTCGTCGGGCAGCTCGGGGGCGGTCATGGTGCAGCGGAAGAAGATCTCGACCTGGTGAAAGCCGCTGCCGGGGTCGTGGTACTCGTTCACGAGACAGGGCGGGCCGACATGCACCGAGAGGCCGGTTTCCTCGTGGACCTCGCGGGCGAGGTTGTCGGGCAGCGAGGCGCCGGGGTTCACGCCGCCGCCGGGGGCGCACCACAGGTCGCTGCGGTGCCCGGGCCAGGCGTTGACCATCAGCAGCCGGTCGTCGCGCAGGATCACCGCGCGGCAGGCGAGACGGGGAGAGGCGGACATGTGCAGGGCTCCTTTCGCCCTTTCATAGGGCGGCCCGACCCCGTATCTCAAGCGCCATGACGCCATCTCTCTGCCTCCGACCGAACCGATGATCGACGCAACCCTCGACGGCGCCCGCGTGATGACGCCCGACGGCTGGCAGCAGGTTCCGCTGCCGCTCGCCGGGGGGCGCGTGGCCAAGGCGCCCACCGGACGCCGGATCGACCTGCGCGGCTACGACCTTCTGCCGGGGATCGTGGACGCCCACGGCGACGGCTTCGAGCGGCACATGGCCCCGCGCCGTGGCGCCCTGCGTGAACGGGCGGCGGGTGTCGTGGCCTGCGCGGCCGAGCTTGCGGCGAGCGGCATCACCACGGCGGCGCTGGCGCAGTTCTGGTCCTGGGAGGGCGGCATGCGCGGCCCCGACTTCGCCGAGGAGGTCTTTGCCTCGGTCGCCGAGGTCGCGCCGACGGTGCCCGTGGACCTGCGCCTGCAACTGCGGCTCGAGACGCACTACCTCGAATCCTTCGAGCGCGCCGAGACGGCCATCGACCGCTGGGGCATCGATTACGTCGTCTTCAACGACCACCTGCCCCACGCGCGGCTGGCCGAGGGGCGCCGACCGCCGCGCCTGACCGGGCAGGCGCTGAAGTCCGGCCGCAACCCGGAGGCGCATCTCGCACTGATGCAACGCCTGCACGCCGAGGGCGCGGCGGTGCCAGGGGCGCTCGACGCGCTCTGCGCAGGGCTGGGCGCGCGCGGCGTGATCATGGGAAGCCACGACGACCGCACGCCCGAGGCGCGCGCCGCCTGGCGCGATCGGGGCGTGCGCGTCTCGGAGTTTCCCGAAACGCTCGAGGCGGCGCGCGCCTCGGGCGTGCGGTCGTCGTGGCTTCCCATGATCACGCCGCGCGCGCCCAGCCCTGCGCAGAGCGCGTCGAGCGCCCCTGGCACCGCCGCGCCCTCGGCGTGCAGGCGTTGCATCAGTGCGAGATGCGCCTCCGGGTTGCGGCCGGACTTCAGCGCCTGCCCGGTCAGGCGCGGCGGTGCCAGGGGCGCTCGACGCGCTCTGCGCAGGGCTGGGCGCGCGCGGCGTGATCATGGGAAGCCACGACGACCGCACGCCCGAGGCGCGCGCCGCCTGGCGCGATCGGGGCGTGCGCGTCTCGGAGTTTCCCGAAACGCTCGAGGCGG
>NZ_KE557283.1:191627-200128 GCF_000442255.1 Salipiger mucosus DSM 16094
GCGACGCGGTGGTGCTGGGAGCGCCCAACGTGGTGCGCGGCGCCAGCCACGCAGGCAACGTCGCGGCGGCGGAGCTGGTGGCCGAGGGGCTCTGCGACGCGCTGGCCTCGGATTACCACTACCCCGCCCCGGCGCGCGCCGCCTGGCGCTGCGTCGAGCTGGGCCTGCTGGACGAGGCGCAGGCCTGGGCGCTGGTCTCGGAGCGGCCGGCGCGGCTGCTGGGGCTGACCGACCGCGGACGGCTGGTGCCCGGCCAGCGCGCCGACCTCGTGGTCATGGAGCCCGGAACCCGCCGCATCGTGGCCACGCTTGCGGGCGGACAGGTCGCCTGGATGTCGGGCGCGGTGGCCGAGCGGTTCGTTGGCTGAGGACGCTCAGCCGCGCACGATCCGGTTCACGTGCCCCATCTTGCGGCCCGGCTTCACCGCCGCCTTGCCGTAGAGGTGCAGCGCCGTGTCGCGTTCGCAGGCCAGTTCGGGCACGCGGTCGAGGTCGTCGCCGATGAGGTTCTCCATCTGCACGTCCGCGTAGCGCGAGCCGTCGCCCAGCGACCAGCCCGCGACGGCGCGGATGTGCTGCTCGAACTGGTCGATGGTGCAGCCGTTCTGCGTCCAGTGCCCGGAGTTGTGCACGCGCGGGGCGATCTCGTTGACCAGAAGCCCCTCGGGCGTGACGAAAAGCTCGACCCCCATGACGCCCACGTAGTCGAGCGCGTTGAGGATCTTGCCCGCCAGCAGCGCGGCATCGGTGCGCTGCGCGGTGCTGAGACGCGCCGGCACCGTGGTGGTGCGCAGGATGCCCTCGCGGTGCACGTTCTCGCCGGGGTCGTAGCAGGAGACGGCGCCATCGGGGCCGCGTGCCGCGATGACCGAGACCTCGTGGCTGAAGCTCACGAAGCCCTCGAGGATCGCCGGGGCGCCCTGCATCTCGGCCAGCGCCTCGTCGGCGTCCTCCGGGCGTTCGATCCGGGCCTGGCCCTTGCCGTCGTAGCCGAAGCGCCGGGTCTTGAGGATCGCGGGCGCGCCGATGACCTCCAGCGCCTGCCGCAGCGAGGCGGCATCGGTGATGTCGGCAAAGGGCGCGGTGCGCAGCCCGAGGTCGGTGAGGAAGGTCTTCTCGGTGAGCCGGTCCTGGCTGACGCGCAGCGCCTCGCGCCCCGGTCGGATCGGGCGCAGCTCCTGCAGCACGTCCAGCGCCTCGGTGGGGATGTTCTCGAACTCGTAGGTGATGACGTCGACCGAGGCGGCAAAGGCGCGCAGGGCTTCCGCGTCCTCGTAGGGGGCGGTGGTCACGGCATGGGCGACGTGGCCCGCCGGCGGCTCGGCGCCCGGCTCGAAGACGTGGGTTCTCAGGCCAAGCCGGCTCGCGGCGACCGAGAGCATCCGGCCCAGCTGTCCGCCGCCGAGAATGCCGATGGTGGCGCCTTGGGGAAGGGGGTCGGTCATGGGGGCCTCCGCTCTGACATGCTGCCCGGCCTGTTTCCTGCGAAACGGCGCGCTCTGCAACATGCCTTTTGGGATTGGCCCCGCCGGGGTCAGTCGCGGTCGGGTTCCTCGGGGATCGACCCGGACAGCGCGGCGCGCCAGGCGTCGAGCCGCTCGGCCAGCGCCGGGTCCTGCAGCGCGAGGATGCCCGCCGCCATGAGGCCCGCGTTGGCGGCCCCGGCCGAGCCGATGGCCATGGTCGCGACCGGGAAGCCGCGCGGCATCTGCACGATGGAATAGAGGCTGTCGACGCCATTGAGCGCGCGGGTCTGCACCGGAACGCCGATCACCGGCACGCGGGTCTTGGAGGCCATCATGCCCGGCAGGTGCGCGGCGCCCCCGGCGCCGGCGATGATCACCTGGAGCCCGCGACCCGCGGCCTCCTTGCCGTAGCTCCAGAGCCGGTCGGGCGTGCGGTGCGCCGAGACGATGCGCGCCTCGTAGGCCACGCCCAGCTCGTCGAGCATCCGCGCCGCCTCTTCCATGGTGGGCCAGTCCGACTGGCTGCCCATGATGATGCCGACCTTAACGTCCTCTGCCACGACCGCCTCCGTTTCGCGGGGAAAGCCCGGACTATACCGGTTTCAAGCCGGGGGGCAATCGCGCTGGCGCATCGGATGGGCGCCCGAAAGTCTTCGAAGACTTTTGCAAATTCCTTGCCAAGGAATTTGGTGCGGCCCGAGGTATCAGGCGATGATGTCGGGGGTCAGGCGGTCCTCGATCAGGGCGATCCTGTCCTTGAGGGCGAGCTTCTTCCTCTTCAGGCGCTGCAGCGTGAGCTGGTCGCCCATCGAGCGTTCCTGCAGGGCGCGGATGGCGTCGTCGAGGTCGCGGTGCTCGCGCCGGAAGACTTCGAGCTCGACGCGCAGGACCTCGTCCGACTTCATCGAGATATCGTGCGGCGCATTCATCGGGACATCCCCATGTCGTAGGTTTGCACAGGATATCAAGCGCAAGCGCTTTGGCAAAGCCCTTGCGCAAAATACGCTGCGTTCCCATATTTCCATGGACGGGTCGCCATAACGGGGCCCGTCATGGACGGTCGCTTAATTCACAAGGACGTGTCGATGAGCAAAATGACTCTGGGCTCCTATCCCCACATGCTCGGCTTCGAGCAGCTGGAACGCCTGCTCGAGCGCACAGCGAAATCGAGCGAGGGATATCCGCCCTTCAACATCGAACAGACGTCGGATCACTCGTACCGCATCACGCTTGCCGTGGCGGGGTTCTCGGAAGCCGACCTGTCGATCACGGTCGAGGACCGCCAGCTGGTGATCCGCGGCCGACAGGCCGACGACGGCGCGGACCGGGTGTTCCTGCACCGCGGGATCGCGGCGCGCCAGTTCCAGCGCAGCTTCGTGCTGGCCGACGGCGTCGAGGTGGGAGAGGCCGTCATGGAGAACGGTCTCCTGCACGTGGATCTGTCCATATCGCGCCCCGAGACGGTGGTGCAGACGATCCAGATCAGAAGGGGGTAAGCCCATGCATACGAAGTATGATTTCAACGAATTCGAGGACGCCAAGATCGTCTACGTCCGCCCCGTGGCGGCGCGCGATCTGCCCGAAGAGGTGCAGGAGCAGCTCGACGGGCTGGAAACGCTCTACGCGGTGCACCGCGCCGACGGCGAGCGCCTCGCGCTGGTCAAGGACCGGGCGCTGGCCTTCGTGCTGGCCCGGCAGAACGACCTGGCACCCGTGACGGTGCACTGAACCGGTGCGCGCCGGCCCTCAAGGCCGGCGCCAAGGCCCCCGCGCCGCGTCATGCGCGGTCCAGCGGAGGCCAGATCCCGTACCAGTCGTACAGCAATTCCGTACAGGCCGCGTTCGCTGCGGCACGTGAGCGACCGTCGACGCGCGCGCCCTGCAGCGCGCCGGGCGAGTCGCGCGGCGTGATCGCCGCCCGCGCGGCCGGAGCCTCGACGATCCCGACGCCCCGGCGCGCCAGTTGTCCCGAGATCCAGATGTCGTCGACCGCCCAGGCCTCGGGCGGCGGACAGAGGACCTGCGCGTCGAACATCCCGGCTCGCAGCAGGACGCCCGCGAATCCCTGAACCACCGATCCGCCCTGCCGTTTGAGGCGGCGGACCTCCCATGTCGAGCCGGCCACGGCCACGCCGGGGCGGCGGGCCGCCTTGAGCGCGGACAGCCAGCCGGGGCCGTAGAGCCAGTCGTCGTCGCAGATCGCGATCTCGCTCGCGGGGTCGGGGACGGCACGGAGCGCGGGCAGCAGCTTGAGCGCGGGACCGTGATCCACGTCCGACCAGACGAGGCGCACGCCCTCGGGCAGCTTCGGCGGGGTGACCGGGCCGGGGAAGCGGCGGTAGCCGCGGGGCAGGCAGAGCAGCACCGCCTCGGGCGCGGGGCGCTGCGCGAGCAACGACTCGAGCGTGGAGCCCAGCGCGGCGAAGCGCGGCGGGATCGAGGTGAGCGAGACGATGGCCATGCGCCGCAGCCAACCCCGGGCGGCGGCCCGAGGCAAGGGCGTCAGAAGCGCCAGTCGTAGCGCGCGCGCAGGACCAGCGGCCGCCCGGCGTCGAAGGCGCGGTTGCCGTCGAGGTCGAACTTCACCCTGTGCCGCTTGCTCGACCAGGCGAAGCCGGTGCGCAGCGAGGGGCGCATGTGATCGCCCTGCCCCCCGGCATCGCGCCAGTGGCCCAGGTCGAGCGCGAGGTCGACGTAGGGCTTGAGCGGCGCGTCGCCGCCGAAGGTCGCACGGCTGCGGATCGTTCCGTTCAGGCGCTCGATCGCGAAATCCTCGACCGCGTGGTCGGGCAGGTCCAGCTTGGGGTGCACCTGCCGCGAGGCCGTGAGCGCGAGCGATCCGGTCAGCTTCACCGCGCCGAAGGTCCGGCGCGTGTTCGCACGGACCCCGGCGGCCGCGCGCCGCGCGCGCAGGTGGCCGGTGCGAAGCCGGTAGTCGGGCCGCGAGAAGGCCAGCCAGGCCTTGAGCCCCGTGCGCTCGTTCAGGCGGGCCGTGAGATAGGGCGCGACCGAAAAGGCGCTGACCTGCATCCGTTCGCCGGTGTCGAGGTTGGCCTTGGCCAGCCCGGCGGCGAGCCCGGCGCGCGTTTCGCCCGTCAGCGGCCGTTCGTAGGCGGCGAGCAGGTCGAAGACGTGCCCCTCGCGCGTGCCGTGATACTCGCGGGCCTGGAAGGCGCTCCAGACGCGGGGCATGTCGCGCTTGGCCCGCGTCGCGAGGAAGAGCCCGCGCCGGTCGAGCCGGACGTGCCGCAGACCGCCCTGCGCCTGGCCGATGACGGAGTCGAAGGCCCCGAAGGCCGCGCGCAGCGTGAGGTCGGCGCCCGAGGTCAGGGCGTCGCGCAGCTCGTCGGCGCCGGCCCGCACCGGCACGGCGGCGAGGCAGAGCGACAGCGCGGCGACAAGGAGGTTGGGCAGAGGCGGGCGCATCTTCGGAGACAGGGCGGGACTTTGAGGGGAGGTTCCGGCGTCACCGGGTGGCGCCTTGTCCGTCGTCTAGAAAAAATGTGGCGGGTCGCGCAAATCACGTTTTTCCCGCGCGGCTCGTTTTGCCGCGAATTGCCCGCGGAATTGATTTGGATCGCAGACAGTGCCCGCGAAGCGCCCCTAGGATTCGCCGTGACGGAGGTGCTTCATGGCGGACACGGCCTATCGCGCGGAGGGACTGACCCGGACCTATGGCTCGGGCCACTCGGCCGTGCACGCGCTGCGCGGGGTCGACCTCGACCTGCCCGCCGGCGAGATCGTCGTGCTGCTGGGCCCCTCGGGCAGCGGCAAGTCCACGCTGCTGAACATCCTCGGCGGGCTGGACCGGCCGACATCGGGCCGGGTCTGGTTCGGGGCCGAAGAGCTGACGGCGATGAGCGACCGGACGCTGACCCGCTACCGGCGCGATCACCTCGGCTTCATCTTCCAGTTCTACAACCTGATGCCCTCGCTCACCGCCGAGGAGAACGTCGAGCTGGTGACCGAGATCGCGCGCAATCCCATGACGCCCGCCGAGGCGCTGGGGCTGGTGGGGCTGAAGGAACGGGCCGGGCATTTCCCCTCGCAGCTGTCGGGGGGCGAACAGCAGCGCGTGGCCATCGCGCGGGCGGTGGCGAAACAGCCCGACGTGCTGCTCTGCGACGAGCCGACCGGCGCGCTCGACAGCACCACGGGGCGCGAGGTGCTGGGCGTGCTGCAGGCGCTGAACCGGCGGCTGGGCACCACGGTGCTGATCGTCACCCACGCGGCGGCGACGGCGGGCATGGCCGACCGGGTGATCCGCTTTGCCGACGGGGCGATCCGCTCGGTCGAGGAGAACGCCGCGCCCTGCCCCGCCGGAGAGATCGAATGGTAGGGCCGCTCGACCGCAAGCTGCTGCGCGACCTCTGGCGCATGAAGGGGCAGGCGCTGGCCATCGCCGTGGTCATGGCGCTTGGCGTGATGCTGCAGGTGATGATGTCGGGGCTCGTGAGCTCGCTCGAGGAGACGCGGCGCGGCTACTACGAGCGCTACCGCTTTGCCGAGGTCTTTGCCCCGGTGGTGCGGGCGCCCGAGCGGCTGCTGGACCGTATCGCGGCGCTGGAGGGCGTGAACGCGGTCGAGGGGCGCGTCTCGGGGCTGGCGCTGCTGGACCTGCCGGGGCACGCGGTGCCGGTGCAGGCACAGGCGCTGTCGCTGCCCCACGGAGATGCGCCCGCGCTGAACGCGATCCGGCTGGAGGCCGGGCGGCTGTTCGAGCGCGGGCACCCGGAGGAGGCGGTGTTGCTGGAGAGCTTTGCCGCCGCGCACGGCCTGCGGCCCGGAGACCACCTGGCGGCGACGATGAACGGCGCGCGCTTCGACTTCCGCATCACCGGGCTGGCGCGGTCGCCCGAGTTCCTCTACGCGGCGGCGCCCGGCGAGATGGTGCCCGACGATGCGCGGTTCGGGGTGCTGTGGCTCTCGCCCGAGGCGATGGCGGCGGCCTTCGACATGGAGGGCGCCTTCAACGAGGCGCTGGTCGGGCTGGCGCGGGGCGCCGGGGCGCCGGGCGTGATCGAGGCGCTGGACCGGCTGCTGGCGCCCTGGGGCGCGGCGGGGGCCTATGACCGGGCGGACCAGTTCTCGAACCGCTTCGTGTCGGAGGAGATCGCCGGGCTGAAGGATTCCGCCACCACGATCCCGCCGATCTTCATGGCGGTGGCGGCCTTCCTGCTGAACATCGTCATCGCCCGCATGGTGCAGGCCGAGCGCGAGGAGATCGGGCTGCTCAAGGCCTTCGGCTACCGCTCGGGCGAGATCGGGGCGCATTACCTGAAGCTGGTGCTGGTGATCGCGCTGACGGGGGCGGCGCTGGGGTGCCTTTTCGGGATCGCGGCGGGGCGCGGGATGGTGCAGGTCTACCTGGCCTACTTCAAGTTCCCCTTCCTGGTCTTCCGGCTGGAGCCCGCGGCCTTTGCCCTGGGCACCCTGGTCAGCGTGGCGGCGGCCGCGGCGGGCGGCGCGGTGGTGCTGCGCCGGGTCTTCCGGCTGCAGCCGGCCGAGGCGATGCGCCCGCCCGCCCCGCCGGATTATGCCTTTGCCGGGCGCTGGAAGGGCCTGACGCGTTGGCTGGACCAGCCGAGCCGCATGGTGCTGCGGCGCTTCACGCGGACGCCCTTCCGCATGGCGGGCGCGGTGGTCGGCATCACCTGCGGCATGGCGCTGTCGGTGGGGATGCTGACGATCCACGCGGGCTTCGACCGGGCGATCATGCTGAGCTTCGACGTGATGGACCGCTCGGACGTCGCGGTGACCTTCACGCATGCGGTCTCGGACAAGACGCTGCTGGAGCTGGCGCGGCATCCGGGGATCGAGCGGGTCGAGGGGGTGCGGCACGTGGCCGTGATCCTGCGCAACGGGCGGCAGAGCCATCGCGGCAGCATCACCGGCCTGCCGCCCGAGCCCGCGCTGACCCGCGCGCTGACGCCCGCGCTGCACCCCATCGCCATGCGCGAGGACGGGCTGGTGCTGAGCACCGCACTGGCCGCCAAGCTGGGGCTGGAGGTGGGGCAGGACCTGACCGTCGACGTGCGCGAGGGGGCGCAGCCCCTGTTGCAGCTGCCGGTGGTGGGGGTCTCGGACACGGTGCTGGGGGCGCCGGCCTACATGGCGCTGGCGGGGCTGAACCGCGCGCTGGGGGAGCCCGGGCGCGTCTCGGGCGCGGCGCTGCGGATCGACACGGCGGATGCGGAGGAGATCTTCGCCTGGCTCAAGGGCATGCCGGTGGTGGCGGGGGTGAGCCTCAAGGCCGAGGCGCGCGGCGCCTTCCGCAAGCTTATGGACGAGGGCGCGGGCTGGACGCGCTTCGTGATGGCAGCGGTGGCCTTCGTCATCACCTTCGGCATCGTCTACAACGCCGCGCGCATCGCGCTGGCCGAGCGGGCGCACGACCTCGCCAGCCTGCGGGTCATCGGCTTTTCGCGCGGCGAGGCCGCCTACGTGCTGCTGGGCGAGCTGGGGCTGGTGACGCTGCTGGCCCTGCCGCTGGGCGCGGGGCTGGGGGCGGCTCTGTCCTACCTGCTGGCGGCGGCCTATTCCTCGGAGATCTACACCGTGCCGGTGGTTTTCCGCGCCACGACCTTCGGCAATGCCGCGCTGGTGGTCATCGCGGGGGCGGTCATCTCGGGGCTGCTGGTGAAACGCGACGTGGACCGCGCCGACCTGGTCGCGACGCTCAAGACAAGGGACTGACGACATGGCAAACACGCGCACGCGCACCCGCCTGATCCTGTGGTCGCTGCTGGCGCTGGTGCTGGCCGGCACGCTGGCCGCGGCCTTCTGGCCGCGGGCGGTGCTGGTCGACCTGGGCACCGTCACGCGGGGGCCGCTGACCGTGACCATCGACGAGGAGGGGCACACGCGGGTGCACGACGTCTACGTCGTCTCGACGCCGGTCGCGGGGCGGCTGCTGCGCGTGGACGCGCAGGCGGGCGACGCGGTGGCGCAGGGCGGGACCGTGGCGCACATGCGGCCGACCAATCCCGCCGCGCTGGACATCCGCACGCGCGAGCAGGCGCTGGCGGCCGTCGC
>NZ_KE557284.1:0-16100 GCF_000442255.1 Salipiger mucosus DSM 16094
GGGCTGGCGCGGGCCTTTGCCGATGCCGCGCGCGCGGTGGCGCGCGAGGCGGGCACGCGGACCGTCGCGCTCTCGGGCGGGTGCTTCCAGAACGCGGGGCTGCTGGAGCGCGTCTGCGAGCAGCTCGAGGGCTTCGAGCTCTGCCTGCCGCGCGAGGCGCCCGCGAACGATGGCGGTCTTGCCTATGGCCAGGCGCTGGTGGCGCTGGCGCGGCTGGAAAGCCACTGACCGCCGGCCGCGCGGCACTGGCAGGGCGCTTGCCGCCGCCGCCCCCGGGAGTGCCGATCAAACACCTGTAAAGGCGGACTTTTTCTCGATTGCCCGCTTTTGCGGCAAGACCCTTTTGCGCACCGCTGCATACCGGGATGCTTGCTCCACCCCGGGCGGCGCCTGCTGCCGCCACGGACCGATCGGACGAGGGAGGGAGCCAGCGTGAGCCAGATCGAAACCTTCTACGAGGTCATGCGAAGCCAGGGCATCACCCGGCGCAGTTTCATGAAATACTGCTCGCTGACCGCCGCCGCGCTGGGCCTCGGCCCGGCCTTCGTGCCCAGGATCGCGCATGCGATGGAGACCAAGCCCCGCACCCCGGTCATCTGGGTGCACGGGCTGGAATGCACCTGCTGTTCGGAGAGCTTCATCCGCTCCGCCCACCCGCTGGCCAAGGACGTCGTGCTGTCGATGATCTCGCTCGACTACGACGACACGCTTATGGCGGCGGCGGGCCATCAGGCCGAGGCGGCACTGCAGGACACCATCGAGCGCTACAAGGGCAACTACATCCTCGCGGTCGAGGGGAACCCGCCGCTCAACGAGGACGGCATGTTCTGCATCGTCGGCGGCAAGCCCTTCGTCGAGCAGCTGCGTCACGCCGCGAAGGACGCCAAGGCGATCATCAGCTGGGGCGCCTGCGCCTCCTACGGCTGTGTGCAGGCGGCCAAGCCCAACCCGACGCGGGCGACGCCGGTGCACAAGGTCATCACCGACAAGCCGATCATCAAGGTGCCGGGCTGCCCGCCCATCGCCGAGGTCATGACCGGCGTCATCACCTACATGCTGACCTTCGACCGGCTGCCCGAGCTCGACCGGCAGGGGCGTCCGGCGATGTTCTACAGCCAGCGCATCCACGACAAGTGCTACCGCCGGCCGCATTTCGACGCCGGCCAGTTCGTCGAGGCCTGGGACGACGAGAACGCGCGCAAGGGCTATTGCCTCTACAAGATGGGCTGCAAGGGCCCGACCACCTACAACGCCTGCTCCACCGTGCGCTGGAACGAAGGCGTCAGCTTTCCGATCCAGTCGGGCCACGGCTGCATCGGTTGCTCGGAAGACGGCTTCTGGGACCAGGGCAGCTTCTACGACCGTGTGACTGACCTCACGCAGTTCGGGGTCGAGGCCAATGCCGACCAGGTCGGCGTCGCGGCCGCGGGCGTGGTGGGCGGCGGCATCGCGCTGCACGCCGCCGTCTCGGCGTTGAAATCCGCACAGAAGAAGACCCAGTCGTCGAAAGAGGAGGCGTAAGTCATGGTCGTGCAAACCCCCAACGGCTACACGCTCGACAACGGCGGCAAGCGCGTGGTCATCGACCCGGTGACCCGCATCGAAGGCCACATGCGCTGCGAGGTGAACGTCAACGACGACAACATCATCACCAACGCGGTCTCGACCGGGACCATGTGGCGCGGGCTCGAGGTGATCCTCAAGGGCCGCGACCCGCGCGACGCCTGGGCCTTCACCGAGCGCATCTGCGGCGTCTGCACCGGCACCCACGCGCTGACCAGCGTGCGCGCGGTCGAGGATGCGCTGGGGATCCAGATCCCCGAGAACGCCAACTCGATCCGCAACATCATGCAGCTCAACCTCGAGATCCACGACCACGTCGTGCATTTCTACCACCTGCACGCGCTCGACTGGGTGAACCCGGTCAACGCGCTGAAGGCGGACCCCAAGGCGACCTCAGAGCTGCAGCAGGCCGTCTCGCCCTCGCACCCGCTGTCGAGCCCGGGCTATTTCCGCGACGTGCAGAACCGGCTCAAAAAGTTCGTCGAGAGCGGGCAGCTGGGCCTCTTCAAGAACGGCTACTGGGACAACCCGGCCTACCTGCTGCCGCCTGAGGCGGACCTCATGGCCACGACCCACTACCTCGAGGCGCTGGACCTGCAGAAGGAGATCGTGAAGGTCCACACGATCTTCGGCGGCAAGAACCCGCATCCGAACTGGCTGGTGGGCGGCGTGCCGTGCCCGATCAACATCGACGGCGTGGGCGGCGTGGGCGCCATCAACATGGAACGGCTGAACCTGGTGTCGTCGATCATCGACAAGTGCATCGAGTTCAACAAGAACGTCTACCTGCCCGACGTGAAGGCCATCGGCGGCTTCTACCGGAACTGGCTCTACGGCGGGGGGCTCTCCTCGCAGGCCTGCCTTGCCTACGGGGACATTCCCGAGAACGCCAACGACTACTCGGCCGGAAACATGCACCTGCCGCGCGGCGCCGTCGTCAACGGAGACCTGAGCACGGTCTACGACGTCGACCAGCGCGACCCCGAGCAGATCCAGGAATTCGTGGATCACTCGTGGTACACCTACGGCGCGCCGGGCAAGGGCCTGCACCCCTGGGACGGCGTCACCGAGGCGAACTACGAGCTGGGCCCCAATGCCAAGGGCACCCGCACCAACATCGAGGAGCTCGACGAGGCCGCGAAATACTCGTGGATCAAGGCGCCGCGCTGGAAGGGGCATGCGATGGAGGTGGGGCCGCTCGCCCGCTACGTCGTGGGCTATGCCTCGGGGCACGAGGATATCAAGACCCAGGTCGACGGGCTGCTGCGCGACATGGATCTGCCGTTCGAGGCGCTGTTCTCGACGCTGGGGCGCACCGCGGCGCGGGCGCTGGAGTCGGAATACTGCGGCCGTCTGCAGAAGCACTTCTTCGACAAGCTCGTGCAGAACTGCGTCAACGGCGACACCTCGACCGCCAACGTCGAGAAGTGGGACCCCTCCACCTGGCCCGCCGAGGCCAAGGGCGTGGGCGCCACCGAGGCGCCGCGCGGGGCGCTGGGTCACTGGGTGCGCATCAAGGACGGGCGGATCGAGAACTACCAGTGCGTGGTGCCCACGACCTGGAACGGCTCGCCGCGCGACACCGCCGGCAACATCGGCGCCTTCGAGGCTTCGCTGATGGACACCAAGGTCGAGCGCCCGGAGGAGCCGGTCGAGATCCTGCGCACGCTGCACAGCTTCGATCCGTGCCTCGCCTGCTCGACGCACGTGATGTCGCCCGAGGGCGACGAACTGGCCACGGTCAAGGTTCGCTGAGGGAGGAGGACCCCATGAAACAGTCATTCGTCATCTGGCTCGCCACCGCCACCGCGGCGGCGGCGCATCCAGGCCACGACGCGCCGCTCACCGGCGCGTCGCACTGGCTGCTCTCGCCGCTGCACGGGGCGGGCGTCATCGCGCTGGCCGGGGCGCTGTGGTGGTGGCGCCGTCCCGAGCGGGAGTGATCCCATGCCCGAGGACACCATTCACAGGGCCAACGTCCAAGTCGAGCCGCTGGTCAACGCGCAGCTCGCCGGGGACGCCACCGCCGCCGACGTCGAGAGCATCCGGCGCCGCACCTCGGTCTTCGTCTACGAATGGCCGGTGCGGCTCTGGCACTGGGTCAACGCGGGGCTGATCCTCGTTTTGATCGGCAGCGGCTGGCTCATCGCCTCGCCGCTGCCGACGATGGAGTTCGCCGAGGCGACCTACCAGTTCGTCATGGGCTACACCCGCTTCGCCCATTTCGCCGCCGGCCAGCTGCTGACCGTGGCCTTCGCCGCGCGGATCTACTGGGCCATCGTCGGCAACCATCACGCGAAGCAGCTCTTCTACGTGCCGGTCTGGCGCCGGGCGTGGTGGCGCGAGGTGGTGCACGAGATGCGCTGGTATGCCTTCCTCGAGGACACGCCGCGCAAGTACGTGGGCCACAATCCGCTGGCGCAGATCGCCATGTTCTTCTTCATGACGGTGGGCATCACCTTCATGATCGCGACGGGCTGGGCGCTTTACGCCGAGGGCGCGGGGCAGGGCTCGTGGCCGGACCTGGCGATGGGCTGGCTCATCGCGCTTGTTGGCAACACGCAGGTTCTGCACTCGATCCATCACCTGGGCATGTGGTTCATCGTGATCTTCATGATGATCCACATCTACGCCGCGATCCGCGAGGACATCATGTCGCGGCAGTCGATGGTCTCGACGATGATCTCGGGGACGCGGACCTTCAAGGACGACCTGCCGGAGTGATCCTTTCGCTTTCGGGCGGGATCTGGAACGGGCCCTGACAGGGCCCGTTTCTCGTTGTGGAAGGCATCTTTCCGATTTTGCGTATTTATGGAAAGATGAAGGACTCTGCGGATCGCGCTGATCATGCGACGCGTCCGTCATTCTTGATTTATTTCAGTGCCTTGGATGCATCTTTTCACCGGGCGCAAAAACAGTGGGGCTGGCGGGTGGACGCGGTAATCTCGTCCGGGCCAGTGGGTGAAAGCGGCGCTTTCGCCAGGCCAGCGAGGGAGGGGATCATGGCGCGACGTGCGCTCGTTCTGGGCATCGGCAACCTGCTCTGGGCCGACGAGGGCTTCGGCGTGCGCTGCGTCGAGCATCTCGCCGAGACCCTGTCCTATGGCGACGAGGTGAGCGTCTTGGATGGCGGCACGCAGGGGCTCTACCTGCTGCCGTTCCTCGAGGAGGCCGAGGTCATGGTGGTTTTCGACGCGGTCGACTACGGGCTCGCGCCGGGCACCATGAAGGTGGTCGAGGGCGACGAGGTGCCGGCCTTCATGGGCGCCAAGAAGATGTCGCTCCACCAGACAGGCTTCCAGGACGTGATCGCCACGGCGCAGCTCATGGGCTGCTGCCCGGAGGAGCTGGTGCTGATCGGCTGCCAGCCGGTCGAGCTCGAGGACTATGGCGGGGGGCTGCGCCCCGGCACCGCCGCGCGCATCCCCGAGGCGGTGCGCATCGCGCGTGACTGGCTGGCGGCGCGCGGCTTTCACGCCGCGGAGGGACGCACCGAGACCGGCGATCTGGCCGATGCGGCGCTGCGCCGCGAGGCCTACGAGACCGGCCGTCCCTCCGAGGAGGCGGCCTGCCGCACCGGCGACGCGCGGTTCTTTCCGGAGGTCGGCTGATGTGCGTGGGCGTGCCGATGCAGGTCCTGAGCGTCGAGGGCATCGCGGCCCGGGCCAGGGGTGACGAGGGCGAGGCGCTGATCGACCTCACGCTGGTGGGCGCGGTTGTGCCGGGGACCTGGGTGCTAACCCATCTCGGCCAGGCGCGCGAAGTGATTTCCGAGGAGGAGGCGCGGCTCATCGGCAAGGCGCTGGCCGGGCTGCGCGCGGTGATGGCGGGCGGCGACGCGGGCGGGGCCTTCGACGACCTCGACGCGCGCGAGCCGCGCCTGCCGCCGCACCTCGAGGCGGCGCGCGCCGCCGGACGCAGCACGGGATAGGAGGACCCTCATGACGCATCCGCTGATCGACAGGCTCACACGCGAGCTGGGCTGGCCCCGGCTGGCCGACATGGGCACGCTCGCCGCCTTCACCGAGGCGCCCGGGGCGCATTGCCTCTTCGTGCCGGGCGATCCCCGGCGCAACCTCGAGAGCGCCGACGTGGCGGTGATCCTGCCCGAGCTGCGCATGGCCTTCCAGGGAGCCTTCGACTGCGCCGTGGTCGATGACGCCATCGAGGCGCAGCTGCGCGAGGCGGCGGGGGTGCTCAAAACGCCCTCGCTGATCTTCTACCGCGCGGGCCAGTGCCTTGGCGGCATTCCCAAGGTGCGCGACTGGGACGACTACCTCGTGCGCATCCCGCAGATCCTGAACGCGCAGCCCGCGCCTGCCACCTGACGGAGAGCCCCATGGTCACCAATTACCACCTGCCGCCCACCGGCTATGGTCCCGGCTCGCAGCCCGAGGACGAGGAACTGCAGTACATGAGCCTGCCGCAGGACATGCGCACCTTCTCGGCGCACCTGCCCGAGGTCGAGGACAGCGCCGCGCTGGCCCCGGCGCTGGCGTTGATGGCCGAGGTGGCCGCGGCGGCGGATCGGGTCGGCCGGGGCGGCGCGGCGGAGCGGTTCGACCTGTCACGGCTCGATGCCGCCAACCGCCGGCTCGTTGCCGAGACCATGGGCGAGGGCGAGGTGGCGATGAAGATCCGCGGCCTCCCGGCGATCCGCGCGCAGGAATCGGTCTTTGCGGGCATCTGGGTGCTGAGCGGCGCGGGCCTCGACGCGATCGAGGTGGCGGGCGTGCCGGGCGAGGCCCGCGCGCGGGCCTTCGAGCCCTATCGCCCCGGCACCGGCGAGGCGCCCGGCGCGGGCGTGGTCAACGCGCCGCCGCTGCTGGTGGAGCTCGAGGACAAGAGCGCCGCCGGCGCGGGCGAGGTGCATGTCGTGAACCTCACGCTGCTGCCGCACACCGAGGCGGATCTGGCCTGGCTCGACGCGCGGCTCGGGCAGGGGGCGACGGACATCCTGTCGCGCGGCTACGGCAACTGCCGGGTCACGGCGACGGCGCTGCCCCGGGTCTGGCGCGTGCAGTTCTTCAACTCGATGGACACGCTCATCCTCGACACCTTCGAGGTGACTGACATGCCCGAGGTCGCGCTGGCTGCGCCCGAGGACCTGCAGGACAGCGCGGAGCGCCTGCGCGAGGTGCTGGAGGCGATCCGATGAGCTTCGAGGGCAGCTATCTCGGCGCCTCGGACCGTATCTCCGAGCGCGCGGTCATGGAGTGCAAGATCTGCTGGACGCCCTACGATCCGGCCGAAGGCGACGATTTCCGACAGATCGAGCTCGGCACGCCCTTCGCGGCGCTGCCCGAGGACTGGTCCTGTCCCAACTGCTCGGCCCCCAAGGCGCAGTTCATGGTGCTCGAGGACCCCGGCGCCGATGCCCTGCGCGAGGCGGCATTGATCCGGACGGTGACCGACCGGCTGGTCGCGGATTTCACCGAGGTCTACCATGCCAAGATGCGCGACGTGCCCATCGTCAACAAGCGCCTGACGGTCGAGGCCGTGGGCTTTCGCCGGCACGGCGAGGTGCTGATGGGCGTGCTGGTCAGCCCGTGGTTCATGAACATCGTCCTGCTGCCCGACGGCGAAGACGACTGGTCGCAGCTGCGCGCGGGCGACAAGGAGGTGGTGTCCTTCCCCTCGGGCGACTACGAGTTCCTGCACAACAGCCGCGAGCTGACCGGCGGTTACAAGGCCTGCTCGCTCTTTTCGCCGATGCACCAGTTCTCGACCCAGAAGGAGGCGACCGACGTGGCACGCGCGGTCATGGCGGCGATCTTCGACGAGGCGCACCGCGCCGAGACCGATCGCGGCGCCGATATCCGGGCGCAGCGCGAGGCGGAGCTGGCCGAGGCCGAGGCGGGGCAGGACATGTCGGTGCCGGACCTGACGCCGACGCGGCGCGCGGTGCTGACCGGCGGGCTTGCCACGGACGCGGGCGAGGCGGCGGAATGAAACACGCGGGCGTGCCCCTCGCCGCGCGGCTGGTCGCGGAGGCGCCGCCGGCGCTGCCCGTCGAGCCGCTGCTCGTGGGGCGCACCGCGGACGAGGCGCTGGCGATCCTGCCGCGCCTGTTCAACCTCTGCCGTGCCGCGCAGGCGGGGGCGGTCGCCGCCGCGCTCGGCCGGCCGGTCGACGCACCCGGCATGGCCGGGGAGATCCTGCGCGACCACCTCGTGAAACTCCACGTGAGCTGGCCCGCGCGGCTGGGAATGCCCGCCACGGCCTTGCCCGCAGACTGGCGCGCGGGCGGAGCGCCGCTGCTGGAAGCCGTCTTCGGCGCCGGGCGGGCGCCCGAGACGCCCGAGGCCTTCGAGGCGCTGCTGAACGGGGGCAGCCTTGCCGGCGCTGTGATGCGGCGCCTCCGCGATGCGTTCGAACCTTTCGAGGCCGTGGCAGAGGGCCTGCCCGCACCCGCGCAGGCCGCCCTGCGGCCCGGCGCGGCGGTCGAGAACTCGGTCGCGGCGCGGCAGGCCCGGCGACCCGCGATGCGCGACATCGAGGCACGCTACGGACGCGGGCCGCTCTGGCGCGCGGCGGCGCGGCTCTTCGACATCGAGGACGCGGCGCTGGGACGTCTGCCGCCGGTCGAACGGGCCGAGGGCCGCGCCCTCGTGCCCGCCGCGCGGGGGGCCTATGCCGTGCGGATCACGCTCTGCGAAGGCCGCGTGGCCTGGTTCGAGCGGGTCACGCCGACCGATGCGCTGATGGCGCCGGAGGGCATCCTCGCGCGGGCGCTGGACAGCCTTCCGGCGATCAAGGGCGGACAGGCGACGCTGCTGCTGGAGATCCTCGATCCCTGCGCGCCGGTGCGGCTGCGGGAGGTCGACGATGCATGAGATGTCGCTCTGCGAAGGCATCCGCCGCGTCGTCGAACAGGCCTCGGCCGGTGACGGCATCGCCCGCGTGACCGCCGTGCGGCTTGAGATCGGGCGCTTTGCCGGCGTGGAGAAGGAGGCGCTGCGCTTTGCATGGGAGATCGTCATGCGCGGCTCCAAG
This sequence comes from Salipiger mucosus DSM 16094, assembly GCF_000442255.1. Classification (GTDB taxonomy): domain Bacteria; phylum Pseudomonadota; class Alphaproteobacteria; order Rhodobacterales; family Rhodobacteraceae; genus Salipiger; species Salipiger mucosus. Next base: position 8,560 of record NZ_KE557284.1, read on the forward strand.
GCCGAGGGCGCGCGGCTCGAGATGATCGACCTGCCGGGACGGGCGCTGTGCTACGACTGCATGGAGCATGTCGAGATCGCCCACCGGCTCGACCCGTGCCCCCGCTGCGGCGGCGGCAAACTGATGCCCGACGGGGGCGACGAGATGCGGATCAAGGACATGGAGGTGATCTGATGTGCACGGTATGCGGATGCGGTGACGGAACCGTCGAGGGGCACGCGCAGGCCCACGGCCATGACCACGGTCATGCGCATGGCCATGGCCACCATCATCATCATCACCACCCCGGCGACATGCATTTCGGGCAGGGGCCCGCGGGCGTCGAGGTGCCAGGGATGAGCCAGGAGCGGCTGATCGAGATCGAGACCGGCATCCTGTCGCGGAACGACGGCTTCGCCGCGGCGAACCGCGCCCGGCTGGCGGCGCTCGGCGCCTTCGCGGTGAACCTCGTCTCCTCGCCCGGCTCGGGCAAGACCACGCTGCTCTGCGCCACGATCCGCGCCCTGGGCGACGCGCCCCTCGCGGTGATCGAGGGCGACCAGCAGACCAGCAACGACGCCGACCGCATCCGCGAGACCGGCGCGCCGGCCTGCCAGGTCAACACCGGCAAGGGCTGCCACCTGGATGCGCACATGGTCGGTCACGCGATGGATCATCTCGACCTCGGGCGCGACAGCACGCTCTTCATCGAGAACGTCGGCAACCTCGTGTGCCCCGCGGCCTTCGACCTGGGCGAGGATGCCAAGGTCGCGATCCTGTCGGTGACCGAGGGCGAGGACAAGCCGCTCAAGTATCCCGACATGTTCACCGCCGCGCGAATCGCGCTGCTGAACAAGGTCGACCTCGCGCCGCACTGCGACGTGGACCTCGACCTCTACGAGGCCAACCTGCGCCGGGTGAATCCGACGATCGAGGTGATCCGCCTCTCGGCCCGCACCGGCGAGGGGCTGGCCGACTGGACCGCCTGGTTGCGCGCCGAGGCGCAGGCCAAGCGCCGCGCGCGGGCGGCCGAGTGATGGCCGAGACGCTGCCCACCGTGCTCGTCGTCGACGACGAGCCGCATTCCGTCGCCGCAATGCGCATGGCGCTCGAGGACGATTTCACCGTCCTCGAGGCGCTGGACGCCGAGGCCGCCTGGCGGCTCATGGAGGAGCACTGGGTGCAGGTGGTGATCTCGGACCAGCGGATGCCGGGCCGCACCGGCATCGAGTTGCTGACCGACGTGCGCGACCGCTGGCCCGAGACCGTGCGCATCATCGTCACCGGCTACACCGAGACCAGCGACATGATCGACGCGATCAACGAGGCGGGGATCTACCAGTTCATCACCAAGCCTTGGCACCCCGAACAGCTGCTCATGGCGGTGCGCAACGCCGCGCGGCTCTTTCGTCTCGCGCGGGACCACGAACGCGTGACGCTCGAGATGCGCTACCTCGGCGACACCGCGAGCGCGCGGCTCGACGAGCGGCGGCGTGCGGCGCAGGCGGGGCTTGGTTTCGACAAGGTGCTGCGCGGGACCAATTCCCCGCTCAACGCGACCATCGCCCTTGCGCGGCAATACGCCAGCTTCGACGTGCCGGTGCTGCTGACCGGCGAGCCGGGCTCCGGCAAGACCGAACTGGCGCGCGCCATGCACTACGGCTCGCTGCGCGCCGACCGGCCGTTTCACGAGCTGAACTGCGCGGGCCTCTCGGACGAGGCGCTCGCGGTCGAGCTCTTCGGGGTCAAGCGCAACGCGCTGCCGGGACAGGTGCAGGCGCGGGCGGGGCTCGTGCAGAAGGCCGACCGGGGAACGCTGTTCCTCAACGGCATCGACACGCTGGGCGAGGGGCTGCAGATCGCGCTGCTGCGGCTGCTGCGCGAGGGCAGCTTCCAGCCCGTCGGCGGGCAGGAGGTGCTGACCACGCGCCTGCGCCTGCTGACCGGTGCCCACGAGGACCTGCGCGCGCGCATGGAGGCGGGCCGCTTCCGCCGCGACCTGTTCTACGACCTCGCGGTGGCCGAGCTGTCGGTGCCGCCGCTGCGTGCCCGCGCGCAGGACATCCCGATCCTGGCCGAGCGCCTGCTGCAGGACGCCGCCGCCGAGCACGGCAAGCCCGCGCGCGGCCTGTCGAAGGCGGCGCTCGACTACCTCTGCGCGCATGCCTGGCCTGGCAACCTGCCCGAGCTGCGCAACGAGGTGACGCGCATGCTGATGATGGCGCAGGACATGGTGCTGGGTCCCGAGCTGATCTCGCGCCCCATCCTGCAGGGTGCGGGATCGCACGGCGAGGGCGGACGGATCGCGGAGGCCGATCTCTGCCAGCTCGAGGGCACGCTCAAGGAGCGCGTCGAGCTGATGGAGATGCGCATTCTGGGCGAGACGCTGACGCGTCTGAAGTGGAACAAGTCCCGCGCGGCGGCCGAGCTGGGCCTCAGCCGCGTGGGCCTGCGCGCCAAGCTCGACCGCTACGGCATCGAGCCGCATGCATCGATTTCCGAGGAGGACTGAGAAATGTGTCTGGGCATTCCGGGGCAGATCGTGGCGGTGACCGATGCCGCCCGGCAGATGGGCATGGCCGAGGTCTCGGGCGTGCGGCGCGAGGTCTCGCTCGCCTGCGTGGCCGAGGGGCCGCTGGAGGACCTGGTGGGCGCCTGGGTGCTGATCCACGTGGGCTTCGCCATGGCGCGCATCGACGCCGAGGAGGCGGCCGAGACGCTGGCCGCGCTGCGCGACCTCGGCGAGGCGCAGGAGGCGCTCGAGGCCATGGCCGAGGGCAAGAAGGCGTTTCAGGAGGGGAGCGCATGAAATACGTCCAGGAATTCCGTGACCCGAAGGCCGCGCGCGGCGTTCTGGCGGCCATCGCGGCCGTCGCCGACGAGATCGGCTGCACCGCCGCCGAGCCGGTGCGCATCATGGAGATCTGCGGCGGGCACACCCATGCGATCTTCCGCTACGGGCTGGACAAGCTGGTGCACGAGGGCATCGAGTTCATCCACGGCCCCGGCTGCCCGGTCTGCGTGCTGCCCATGGCCCGCGTCGACGACTGCGTCGCGATCGCCGAGAGGCCGGGGGTGATCTTCACCACCTTCGGCGACGCCATGCGCGTGCCCGGCACGCGCAAGAGCCTGCTGCAGGCCAAGGCCGACGGCGCCGACATCCGCATGGTCTATTCGCCGCTCGATGCGGTCGAGCTGGCCCGGCGCAACCCCGGCCGCGAGGTCGTCTTCTTCGGCCTGGGCTTCGAGACGACGACGCCCTCGACCGCGCTCAGCATCCAGCAGGCGGCGCGCGAGGGGCTGGGAAACTTCAGCGTCTTCTGCAACCACATCACCGTGCCGCCGCCGATCCGCGCGCTGCTCGAGGATCCGCACATGCGGCTCGACGGCTTCGTCGGGCCCGGCCACGTCAGCATGGTGATCGGCACGCATCCCTACGACTTCATCGCCGAGGAGTTCGGCAAGCCCATCGTGGTGGCGGGGTTCGAGCCGCTGGACCTGCTGCAGTCGGTGCTCATGGTTCTGCGCCAGATCCGCGACACGCGGGCCTGCGTCGAGAACCAGTATGGCCGCGTGGTGCCCGAGCACGGCAACCCCGTCTCGCTCGCCGCCATCGCCGATGTCTACGAGGAACGGCCCACCTTCGAATGGCGGGGGCTGGGCGAAATCGACTCCTCCGGCCTGCGGATCCGCGAGGCCTATGCCGCCTACGACGCCGAGGAGAAGTTCGGAATCGGCTATGCCACCGGGCGCCGGACCGCCGAGGAGCCCGAAGGCTGCGCCTGCGGCGCGGTCATGACGGGCCGGATGAAGCCCACGGCCTGCCCGCAGTTCGGCCGCGGCTGCACGCCCGACACGCCGCTGGGCGCGCTCATGGTCAGCTCGGAGGGCGCCTGCGCGGCCTACTGGACCTACGGCGGGGCACGGGTTGCGGAGCCGGCGGAATGACCATGGCGGGCAAACCCTCGCGCCTGCGCGGCGACCGCGTGACCCTGGCCCACGGCGGCGGCGGCCGGGCCATGCGCGACCTCATCGAGGAGGTCTTCACCGACGTCTTCCAGCCCCCGGGCACCGAGGACCAGGCGCGGCTGACCCACGCCGCGCTGGCCGAGCCGGGTGCGCGGCTGGCCTTCACCACCGACAGCTTCGTCGTGACGCCGGTCGAGTTTCCCGGCGGCGACATCGGCAAGATCGCGGTCTGCGGCACGGTCAACGACCTCGCGGTGGGCGGGGCGCGGCCGCTCTGGCTCTCGGCCTCGTTCATCATCGAGGAAGGCTGCGAGATCGCGCTGCTGCGCCGCGTCGTGCGCTCCATGTCGCGCGAGGCCGAAGCGGCGGGCGTGCGCATCGTCACCGGCGATACAAAGGTGGTCGAGAAGGGCTCCTGCGACACGCTCTTCGTCACGACCTCTGGCGTCGGTGTCATCCCGCCCGGGCGCGAGCTGGGCGCGGCGCAGATCCGGCCCGGGGACGTCGCGCTGGTCAACGGCGTGCTGGGCGACCACGGCGCGACGATCCTCGCCGCGCGGGGCGACCTCGCGCTCTCGACGCCCATCCGCAGCGACTGCCGCTCGCTGGGCCACCTCGTCGAGGCGGTGCTGGCCGCCGCGCCGGACATGCGCGCCGCGCGGGACGCGACGCGGGGCGGGCTCGCCTCGGCCCTGAACGAGATGGCCGAGGAGGCGGGCGTGACGGTCATGCTCTCGGATGAAAAGCTGCCGATCCGCGACGAGGTGCGCGGCATGTGCGAGATCCTCGGGCTCGACCCGCTCTACCTCGCGAACGAGGGGACGCTGGTGCTCTTCGTGCCCGAGGCGCAGGCCGTCGCCGCGCTCCAGGCCATGCGCGCGCATCCCGACGGGGAGGGCGCCGCCATCGTCGGCCGCGTGACCGAGCGAGGCAGCGTGCCCGTGGTCACGCGCACCGCCTTCGGCGCGACGCGGATCGTCGACATGCTGGTGGGCGAACAGCTGCCGCGCATCTGCTGAGGCGCGGGGTCTCAGCCGAGGGCCATCTCGGGCAGGGTCTCGGGCACGATCAGGTCGGCCTCGGTCGCCGACAGGATCTGATCGAGGCTCACGCCCGGCGCGCGCTCGGACAGGTGCAGCCCGTCCTCGCGCGGGTGCAGCACCGCGAGTTCGGTCACCACCACGTCGACACGCCGCATCGCGGTGAGCGGCAGCGTGCATTCGCGCACGATCTTGGAGCTGCCCCGTGCCGCGTGCTGCATCGCCACGATCACCTGCCGCGCGCCCGAGACGAGATCCATCGCGCCGCCCATGCCGGGCACCATGCGGCCCGGCACCTTCCAGTTGGCGAGATGCCCCTTCATGTCGACCTGCAGCCCGCCCAGCACCGTCACGTCGAGGTGCCCGCCGCGGATCAGCCCGAAGCTCATGGCGCTGTCGATCGAGGCCGCACCCGGCACCGCGGTGACGAAGCCGCCGCCCGCGTCCGTCAGGTCGGGGTCCTCCATCCCCTCGGGCGGGCGGGCGCCGAGGCCGATCACGCCGTTCTCGGCCTGGAAGTAGATGCCCATCTCGGCGGGCACATAGGTGGCCACGAGGCTCGGCAGGCCGATCCCGAGGTTGACCAGCATCCCCGGCTCTAGCTCGCGGGCGACGCGGCGGGCGATCAGGTGTTTGGCGTCCATCTCGCTCTCCTCAGGATGCGCGTTCGAGCACGTGGTCGACCAGCGCGCCCGGCGTCTTCACGGCGTCGGGCGGGATCACCCCCAGCGGCACGATGACATGCGCCTCGGCGATCACCGTGTCCGCGGCCATGGCCATGATCGGGTTGAAGTTGTGCGCGGTCAGCGAATACTCGAGGTTGCCCAGGTAATCCGCCCGCTGCGCGCAGATCAGCGCCACGTCGGCATGCAGCGGCTCTTCCAGCAGGAAGCGCTTGCCGCGCACCTCGACGATCTGCTTGCCGTCCTCGACCTCGGTGCCGAGGCCGGTCGCGGTCAGCACGCCGCCAAGGCCCACGCCGCCCGCACGGATGCGCTCGACCAGCGTGCCCTGCGGCACCAGCTCCACGTCGATCCCGCCCGAGATCATGCCGGCCTGCGTTTCGGGGTTGAGACCGATATGCGAGGTCACCAGCCGCTTGACCGCGCCGGCCGAGACCAGCTTGCCGATGCCGTGGCCGGGGCGGGCGGTGTCATTGGCGATCACCGTCAGGTCGCGCGCCCCGCGCGCCACCAGCGCGTCGATGATCCGGTGCGGCGAGCCGACGCCCATGAAGCCGCCGATCATCACCACGGCGCCGTCCGGCACCAGTTCGGCCGCTGCCGCGGGTTTCAGGGCCTGTTTCAAGCGTCGCGCTCCTCATGCCGGTGCCGCGGACAACCGTCTGGCCGCCCGGGCGATCACCAGTTCCTCGTTCGTGGGCACCACCATGATCCGCGCGCGGCTCATGTCGGTGGAGATCACGGTATCGTTGCGCGTATTGCGCTCCCGGTCCAGTTCGAGGCCGATCCAGGCCATGTCCTCGCAGACCCTTTCGCGGATGAGGCGCGAGTTTTCACCGATTCCGCCGCAGAAGACGAGCGCGTCGAGCCCGCCGAGCGCCGCCGCGAGCCCGCCCAGCTCGCGCCGGATGCGGAAGACGAAGTAGTCGATGGCCTCGTTGGCCTCGACCGTGCCGGCGGCCTCGAGCGTACGCATGTCGTTCGACAGCCCCGAGAGGCCCAGCAGCCCGGATTTCGTGTAGAAAAGCTGGCGCACCTCGTCGATGCTCAGCCCCTCCTGCTGCACGAGGTAGAAGATCACCCCGGGGTCGATCTGCCCCGTCCGGGTGCCCATGGGCAGCCCGTCCAGCGCGGTGAAGCCCATGGTCGAGGCGATGGAGCGACCGCCCACCATGCCGCACATCGAGGCGCCGTTGCCCAGGTGCGCGACGATCACCCGGCCGTCGTGGATGAGCGGCGCGATGCGCGCGAGCTCGCCCGAGATGTAGTCGTAGCTCAGCCCGTGGAAGCCGTAGCGCCGCACGCCCTTGTCGTAGTACTCGCGGGGCAGGGCGAAGACGTCGTTCACCTTGGGGTGGCTGCGGTGAAAGGCGGTGTCGAAGCAGGCCACCTGCATGGCCTCGGGAAAGGCCGCCTGCGCGGCCTCGATCCCCGCGAGGTTGTGCGGCTGGTGGATCGGCGCGAAGGGAGAGAGGCGGCGCAGCTCGGCCATCACCGATGGCGTGATCTCGACCGGCTCGGTAAAGCCCGGCCCGCCATGCACGACGCGGTGCCCGACGACGCCGGCGCGTGCCTCGGGGAACTGCGCGCGCAGCACGTCCAGCGCGGTGGCCAGCGCGCCGTGGTGGTCGGCCGCCTCGGCGCCGGTCAGGTCGCGTGTCACCGGCGCGGCGGCCGCGCCGAACTCGGCCCGCAGCCGGGGCTGGCCGCCGATGGACTCCACCAGCCCCGAGGCCATCTCGACCGGCCCGGCGGCGATGTCGAAGAGCCCGAACTTGAGCGATGACGACCCCGCGTTGAGCGTCAGGGCGACGGTCCTGGTGGTCATGGTGCCGGGTCCTCCGGAAGCTGTCGCCGCCCGCGCGCGGGC
>NZ_KE557284.1:16108-69883 GCF_000442255.1 Salipiger mucosus DSM 16094
CCGGTCAGGTCGCGTGTCACCGGCGCGGCGGCCGCGCCGAACTCGGCCCGCAGCCGGGGCTGGCCGCCGATGGACTCCACCAGCCCCGAGGCCATCTCGACCGGCCCGGCGGCGATGTCGAAGAGCCCGAACTTGAGCGATGACGACCCCGCGTTGAGCGTCAGGGCGACGGTCCTGGTGGTCATGGTGCCGGGTCCTCCGGAAGCTGTCGCCGCCCGCGCGCGGGCCGGCGGGGGCGGATCTGTCGCCGGGCATCATGCCCGAGGCGGGGCCGGGCACAACCGCGATGTCGTCGCAGTCCCCCGGGGGCGCGCGTGCCCGGGGGCCCGTCGGCGCCGGCCCCGGCGTCCTCACGCCGGAACAATCGGGCGATATGCGGTGTCCGGGCGGGATTCGCCGCCTTGCATCGTGTTCCGATCCCACATAGGTATCCGCCAGCTTTGCGGGGGTGTGCCCCGCCTGTCCACATCAAGGAGCACGCCCATGGATAGCAGCGCGATTGCACAGTTCGTTCCGCTGATCCTCATCTTCGCGATCATGTATTTCCTTCTGATCCGGCCTCAGCAGAAGAAGATGAAGGAACACCAGAAGATGGTGCAGGCGCTGCGCCGGGGCGACCAGGTGGTCACCCAGGGCGGGCTGATCGGCAAGGTCTCGAAGGTCAAGGACAACAACGAGATCGAGGTCGAGCTGGCCGAGGGCGTCAAGGTGCGCGTGGTGCAGAACACCATCAGCCAGGTCCTGAGCAAGACCGAACCCGCCGAGAGCTGATCCCACTTCGCGCGAGGCGCCCCCCGACATGCTTCAGATCGACCTCTGGAAACGCGTTCTCATCTGGGCGCTGGTTGTCGCAGGCCTGCTGCTGGCCATGCCCAACGTGTTCTATTCCCGCGTCGAGACCCACAACGACGCCATGACGGTGATCGAGCAGGGCGTCTCGAACGACGAGATCGAGGCGCAGGCGGGGCAATGGCCCTCGTGGCTGCCCTCGGGCCTGGTCAACCTCGGGCTCGATCTTCGCGGCGGGGCGCACCTGCTGGCCGAGGTCCGCGTGGCCGAGGTCTATGAAAGCCGGATGGAGGCGCTCTGGCCGGATGTCCGCGACGTGCTGCGCGAGGAGCGCGGCACCGTCGGCACCATCCGCCTGCAGCCCTCCGATCCCGGCGTTCTGCGCGTGCGGATCTCGAACCCCGAGAACATGGCCCGCGCGGTCGAGGTCGTGCGCGGCCTCGCGCAGCCGGTAACCTCGCTCAGCGGGGCAGGGGCGAGCGACCTGTCGGTCTCGGGCGAGGGTAACGATCTGATCGTGACCCTGTCGGAGGCCGAACGCCGTGCGACCGACGAACGCACGATACAGCAGAGCCTCGAGATCATCCGCCGCCGCATCGACGAGGTCGGCACGCGCGAACCCACGATCCAGCGCCAGGGCTCCGACCGCATCCTGATCCAGGTGCCGGGCATCGGCTCGGCGCAGGAGCTCAAGGACATCATCGGGACCACCGCGCAGCTGACCTTCCAGCCGGTCGTGAGCCGCACCCAGGACGCCGAGGCCTCGGCCGGGGTCGGCAACGAGCTGGTGCCGGCGCTCGACCAGGACGGGCTCTACTACGTCCTGGAGCAGGCCCCCGTGGTCACCGGCGAGGAGCTGACCGACGCGCAGCCCGCCTTCGACCAGAACGGCCAGCCTGCGGTCAACTTCCGCTTCAACCCCTCGGGCGCGCGCAAGTTCGGCGACTACACCGCCGAGAACATCGGCGAGCCCTTCGCCATCGTGCTCGACAACGAGGTGATCTCGGCCCCCGTCATCCAGAGCCACATTCCCGGCGGCTCGGGCATCATCACCGGCAACTTCACCGTCGAGGAATCGACCCAGCTTGCCGTGCTGCTGCGCGCGGGCGCGCTACCGGCGGGGATGGACTTCCTCGAGGAACGGACCATCGGCCCCGAGCTGGGGCAGGACAGCATCGACGCGGGCAAGGTGGCGACCGTCGTGGCCTTTGCCGCGGTGCTGGTCTTCATGGTCCTGAGCTACGGCCTTTTCGGCGTCTTCGCGAATATCGCGCTGGTGCTGAACATCGGCCTGCTCTTCGGGATGCTGTCGCTGATCGGGGCGACGCTGACGCTGCCGGGCATCGCCGGCATCGTTCTGACGGTCGGCATGGCGGTGGACGCGAACGTGCTGATCTTCGAGCGTATCCGCGAGGAGCTGAAGACCGCGCGCGGCCCCGCACGGGCCATCGAGCTGGGCTACGAGAAGGCGCTGAGCGCCATCGTGGACGCCAACATCACCACCGTCATCACGGCGATCATCCTCTACGTGATGGGGTCGGGCCCGGTGCGCGGCTTCGCCATCACGCTGGGGCTGGGGATCGTCACCTCGGTCTTCACCGCGATCTTCGTGACGCGGCTGCTGATCGTCATGTGGTTCGAGCGGCGCCGTCCGCGCACCATCGAAGTTTGAGAAAGGGCTGAGACCGACATGCGCCTGAGACTGGTCAAGCAAGGCACCTCCTTCGACTTCTTCAAGCACTGGAAGACGTGGCTGGGCATCTCGGCCGTGATGATCCTGCTGGCGCTGGTCAGCTTCGGGGTCCGCGGCCTGAACTACGGCATCGACTTCCAGGGCGGCACGACGATCCGCACCGAGAGCGCCGAGCCGGTGGACGTCGGCGCCTACCGCGACGCGATCCAGCAGCTCGACCTCGGCGAGGCGGTGATCTCGGAGGTCTTCGACCCGACCTTCGGACCCGACCAGAACGTCGCCATGGTCCGCATCGCCCCGCAGGAGGGCGAGGAGGCTGTGACGCAGGAGACGATCTCGGCCGTCGAGGGCGCGCTGCAGGAGGTCGCCCCGGACATCGAGTTCGTCTCGGTCGAATCCGTCGGTCCCAAGGTTTCGGGCGAGCTGATCCAGACCGCCTTCATCGCCGTGGCGCTCGCGATTGCGGCGGTCCTGTTCTACATCTGGCTGCGCTTCGAGTGGCAGTTCGCCCTCGGCGCGGTGCTGGCGCTGGTGCATGACGTGGTGCTGACCATCGGGGTTTTTTCCGAGGTCGGTATCCGCTTCGACCTGGCGATCATCGCGGCGCTTCTGACCATCGTGGGCTATTCGCTGAACGACACCGTGGTGGTCTTCGACCGGGTCCGCGAGAACCTCATCAAGTACAAGACGCGCGACCTGAAAGAGGTCCTGAACGTGTCGATCAACGAGACGCTCAGCCGGACGTTCATGACCTCGTTCACGACGCTGCTGGCGCTGATCTCGCTCTTCGTGCTGGGCGGCGACGTGATCCGCGGCTTCGTCTTCGCGATGATCTGGGGCGTCTTCGTGGGCACCTACTCGTCGATTTTCGTGGCCTCGGCGGCGCTGCTGTGGTTCGGCGTCAAGCGCGACTGGTCCAAGCCCGATGCCGAGGACGAGGCCAAGGTGGCGAACGCCCGGAACTGACCGGAGGGCGCGACAATCCGCCGCTCCGCCTCGGTATGGCAGCGCAGCATTCTGCGCTGCCGCATAAAACCTGTAAGAATCGGTTATCTTTTCCCGATGATCCACCCGGGATACCGACCTTGGGATTAACTGCAGGGGCCATTCACCTTTGACTGCCCGGTTTTTTTGCATATGGTGCAATCCCAAGTCTGGGTCCGGCGCCAGTACCGGCACGGGAGGAGGGGTATCCGTGCCGTGGCCCTTGCGACATTGCACCGAGCGATCCCAGACGGATCGCCTGTATGGCACAGGGGACGACCATGCGGATGAATGAAATCACCTACAGCGATGCACAGCCGGTCGAGGGGTACGGACCGGGGTTCTTCCGTGTCGGGGGCAAGGCCCTCGACGGACCGCTCTGCGTTTCGGCCTCGGGGCCGAAGCACTGGGGTGGCTTCGACGACGAGGAACCGCTCCTCTCGCTGGCCGGCCAGGTCGACGTGTTGTTCGTCGGCACGGGCGACGACGTGGCGCATTTGCCAAACGGGCTGAAGGCGCGGCTCGAAGAGGCCGGCGTGGGCTACGAGGTCATGAACTCGCCCTCGGCCTGCCGGACCTTCAACGTGCTGCTCGCCGAGGGCCGTCGCGTGGCGCTGGCCGTGCTGCCGGTCTGACCCGGCGCAAATCCCGGACATCCTGACCCCGACACCGACCTTCCCCCTCGGGGAGGGCGACGCCCGTCAGGCCGCGTGCTTTTGACGCTTTCGCCGCGCGCGGGGCTGAGGTAGTTCGGGCGGCATGAAGCTGGTGGTGCGGGATCTGACGGTCGCGAGGGGCGGCGTGCCGGTGCTGGAGGGGGTCGGGTTCGACCTCGCCCCCAGCCGGGCCCTCGTGTTGCGTGGCCCGAACGGCTCGGGCAAGACCACGCTGCTGCGCACGGTTGCAGGGCTGCAGCCGCCGCTCGAGGGCGCCATCGAGGGCGCGGGAGAGCGGATCGCCTACGCCGGGCACTCCGACGGGCTGAAGGGCATGCTGAGCGTGACCGAGAACCTCGCCTTCTGGGCGCGTGTCTTCGGGACGCGCGACATCGCGCCGGCGCTCGCGGGCTTCGATCTGGAGTTTCTCGCAGACCGGCCCGCAGGCTCGCTCTCGGCCGGGCAGAAGCGCCGGCTGGGGCTGGCGCGGCTCATGGTCACGGAGCGCCCGGTCTGGGTGCTGGACGAGCCGACCGTCTCGCTCGATTCGGCCTCGGTCGCGCTGTTCGCCGAGGCGGTGCGGCGGCGCCCTTCGGCGTGGGCCCCGAGGCGAGCCTGCTGTCGCGAATCGCGCCCGGCGTGCTCTGGATCGGGGCGCTGCTGGCCTGCCTGCTGTCGCTGGACCGCATCTTCGCGCTCGACTGGGAGGACGGCTCGCTCGACCTGCTGGCGACCGCGCCCCGGCTTGCCGTGCGGGCGGGCGGGGGCTTTGGCCTCGGGCTTGCTTTCTTCCTGATCGTGACCGTGCTGGTGCCCTTCGGCGTGGGCCCCGAGGCGAGCCTGCTGTCGCGAATCGCGCCCGGCGTGCTCTGGATCGGGGCGCTGCTGGCCTGCCTGCTGTCGCTGGACCGCATCTTCGCGCTCGACTGGGAGGACGGCTCGCTCGACCTGCTGGCGACCGCGCCCCTGCCGATGGAGGGCATCGTCACCATCAAGGCGCTGGCCCACTGGATCACCACGGGCCTGCCGCTGGTGCTGGCCGCGCCGCTGCTGGGCGTGCTGCTGAACCTGCCGCAGGCGGGCTACCTCTGGGTGCTGGTGAGCCTCGCGCTGGGGACGCCGGCGCTGTCGGTGATCGGCACCTTCGGGGCGGCGCTGACCGTGGGGCTCAAGCGGGGCGGGCTGCTGCTGTCGCTGCTGGTGCTGCCGCTCTACGTGCCCACGCTGATCTTCGGCGCCGAGGTGGCGCGGCGCGGGGCGGAGGGGCTGACCGTGCAGACGCCGCTATTGATGCTGGCGGGGATCAGCGCGGGAACAATCGCGCTGCTGCCCTTCGCGAGCGCGGCGGTGCTGCGGATCAACCTGCGCTGACGGCACCGCGACGCCACGACAGTCGGCGCGAATCCGGAGCCTGCGTCAGCGCGTTGCATTGCGCCTGTCGCGTATTTGATGTGTAACCGATCCGGCCATGGGGTAGGGAGAGGCCATGTCGATCTGGGAATACGCCAACCCGGTTAAGTTCATCCGTGCGACGGACCGTGTCCTGCCATGGGTCTCGGCGCTTGCGCTGGTGTGCCTCGTGACGGGCCTGATCTGGGGATTCTTCTTCACGCCCGAGGACTACCGGCAGGGATCGACCGTCAAGATCATCTACCTGCACGTGCCCTCGGCTCTCATGGCGATCAACGCCTGGATCATGATGCTGGTGGCCTCGCTGATCTGGATCGTGCGGCGCCACCACGTCTCGGCGCTGGCGGCACGGGCGGCGGCGCCGGTGGGCACCGTCTTCACCCTGATCGCGCTGGCGACCGGCGCGCTCTGGGGGCAGCCCATGTGGGGCACATGGTGGGCCTGGGACCCGCGGCTGACGTCCTTCCTGATCCTCTTCCTGTTCTACCTCGGCTACATGGCGCTCTGGGCCGCGATCGAGAACGACGACACCGCGGCCGACCTGACCTCGATCCTCTGCCTCGTGGGATCGGTCTTTGCACTGCTCTCGCGCTATGCGGTCAACTTCTGGAACCAGGGCCTGCACCAGGGCGCATCGCTGTCGCTGGATGCCGAGGAGAACGTGGCCGACGTCTTCTGGTACCCGCTGCTGGTCTGCATCGCCGGCTTCGTGGCGCTCTTCATCGCGCTCGTGTTCCTGCGGACGCAGACCGAGATCCGCGCCCGCCGTGCGCGCGCGCTGCTGGCACGGGAGCGCCGCGCATGACGCCGGACCTTGGTAAATACGCCTTCGCCGTGCTGGGCTCCTACGTGGTGTCCCTCGTGCTCATCGCGGCGGTCATCGTCCTGAGCCTCGTCCGGTCGCGCCGCGTCCGGGCCGAGCTGAAACGCATCGAGGAGCGCCTGCGCAATGGCTAGGAAAGTCTCGCCGCTGATGGTTCTGCCGCCGCTGATCTTCGCGGCCTTCGCCGTGATGGCCTATCTCGGGATGCAGCGCGGCGATCCCTCGAGCCTGCCCTCGACCTTCATCGGCCGGCAGGCTCCGGCGCTGCCGGAAGAGGCGTTGAGCGGCTTTCCCGCGGTGCCCGACGGCGCGTTGCGCACGGGGCAGGTGACGCTCGTGAACTTCTGGGCCAGCTGGTGCCCGCCCTGCCGGGCCGAGCATCCGCGACTGCTGGAACTCGAGGCCGAGGGCGTGCGGATCATCGGAGTGAACTTCAAGGACAAGGCGAACGCTGCGGCGGGTTACCTGCGCGAGTCCGACTCGCCCTTCATCGGCGTGCCCTTCGACCCCAAGGGTCGCACGGCCATCGAGTGGGGCGTGACCGGTCCCCCGGAGACCTTCATCGTGGGTGGCGACGGCACGATCCTGCACAAGCACGTGGGCCCACTGGCCGGCACGATGTACGAAAAGGACTTCCTGCCCGCCCTGCGTGAGGCGCAGCAGGCGTCCGCGGGCTCCTAGAGCCCGGCCAGCGGTCCTCGACTTCAGAGCTCGCAGCGCTGCTCGACGGGCGTGTCCACGCATCCTTGCGGGGTGTCTTGGCCGGCGTATGCGCCGACAACCGCCAGAACGGCCAGTATGGCGGCCTGGATCAGGGTCAGGGTCTTCATCGGGGGTGTCTGCTCTCGATTATTCTTGTCGTCCTCGAAGGACCTACGCATCGAGATGGGATCCCGTTCCTGCATTGGCAGAGGCGGGCGCGATATTTCCCGGCCGCACCTCCCTGACCGGCGCAAAACCGCGCAGCGCGGGCGTCTCCTGTACAGGCGAAAGGCCGTTTCTGTACGGGTGCCGTCGATCACGACGGGCAGCGGAGCCGGATCCCGGCGAGACCCGATTGCGCAAAAGAAAACCGCCGGGGGAACGGGTCCCCCGGCGGCTGATCGTTCAAGCCCGTTGAGGGCAGGTCACGCGGCCTTGGCGAGGTTGCGCAGCACGTAGTGCAGCACGCCGCCGTGCTCGACGTATTCCCGCTCGATCGCGGTGTCGATCCGGCACTTCAGCTCGATGTCCTTGGTCGAGCCGTCCTCGTAGGTGATCGTGCAGGGCGTCATCTGACCCGGCTTGACGTCCTCGAGGCCGTGGATGCTGACCGTTTCCTTGCCGGTCAGCTTCAGCGTCTCGCGGTCGTCGTCCCCGGTGAACTCGAAGGGGATCACGCCCATGCCGACCAGGTTCGAGCGGTGGATGCGCTCGAAGCTCTCGGCGATGACCGCCTTCACGCCCAGCAGCGCCGTGCCCTTGGCCGCCCAGTCGCGCGAGGAGCCCGCACCGTAGAGCTCACCGCCGAAGACCACCAGCGGGGTGCCCTGGTCCTGGTAGGCCATCGCGGCCTCGTAGATCGAGGTCTCGTTGCCGTTCGGATCCAGCGTGTAGCCGCCCTCGGTGCCATTCAGCATCTCGTTCTTGATGCGGATGTTGGCGAAGGTGCCGCGCATCATGACCTCGTGGTTGCCGCGCCGCGAGCCGTAGGAGTTGAACTCGCGCACGGGGACCTGGTGCTCGCGCAGGTACTGGCCTGCGGGGGTGCTTTCCTTGAAGGAGCCAGCGGGCGAGATGTGGTCGGTGGTGATCATGTCACCCAGCACGGCGAGAACGCGGGCGCCCTCGATGTTGCTGATCGTGCCCGGATCCTTCGACATGCCCTGGAAGTAGGGCGGGTTCTGCACGTAGGTCGAGGAGGCCGGCCAGCTGTAGGTCTCGGCGTCCGTGGTCTCGACCGCCTGCCACTTCTCGTCGCCCTTGAAGACGTCGGCGTATTTCTCCTGGAAGCTCTCGCGCGTCACGGTCTTCTCGACCAGGTCGGCGATCTCCTGCTGGGTCGGCCAGAGGTCCTTGAGGTAGACGTCTTTGCCGTCCGGCGTCTGGGCGATCGGGTCGTTGGCGACGTCGATGTTCATGTCGCCGGCCAGCGCGTAGATCACCACCAGCGGCGGCGAGGCGAGGTAGTTGGCGCGCACGTCGGGCGAGATCCGGCCCTCGAAGTTGCGGTTGCCCGAGAGCACCGAGGTCGCCACGAGGTCGTTGTCGTTGATGCACTTGCTGATCTCGTCGGCCAGCGGGCCCGAGTTGCCGATGCAGGTGGTGCAGCCGTAGCCCACGAGGTTGAAGCCGACGGCGTCCAGGTCTTCCTGCAGGCCGGCCTCCTCGAGGTAGGCCGAAACGACCTGCGAGCCGGGCGCCAGCGAGGTCTTGACCCAGGGTTTCCGGTCGAGGCCAAGCTCGCGCGCCTTGCGGGCGACGAGACCGGCGCCGATCATCACGTAGGGGTTCGAGGTGTTGGTGCAGGAGGTGATCGAGGCGATCACGACCGAGCCGTCGTGCAGCTGGTACTTGTGCTCGCCGGTCTGGGCAAAGCCGCGCTTGTGGTGGCCCTGGTCGCCGGGGATGTCGACCGGCTCGGGCGCGCCGCCCTCGGCTTCCCAGCGGACCTCGGCGTTTTCGGACACCTTTTCGCCGTTGCGCACGCCCTTGATGTACTCGCCGAAGGCACCGGCGGCCTTGTCGAGCGCGATGTAGTCCTGCGGACGCTTGGGGCCCGAGATGGCGGGAACGATGGTGCCCATGTCGAGCGACAGCGTGTCGGTGTAGACCGGGTTGTAGCTGCCGTCGCGCCAGAAGCCGTTCTCCTTGGCATAGGCCTCGACCAGCGCGATGCGGTCCTTGTCGCGACCGGTCATCTCGAGGTAGCGCAGGGTTTCCGCGTCGATCGGGAAGAAGCCGCAGGTGGCGCCGTATTCCGGGGCCATGTTGGCGATGGTCGCACGGTCCGCCAGCGGCAGGTTGTCGAGGCCGTCACCGTAGAATTCCACGAACTTGCCGACCACGCCCTTCTCGCGCAGCATCTCGACGACCTTGAGCACGAGGTCGGTGCCGGTGGTGCCCTCGAGCATCTTGCCGGTCAGCTCGAAGCCCACGACCTCGGGGATCAGCATCGAGATCGGCTGGCCCAGCATCGCGGCCTCGGCCTCGATGCCGCCCACGCCCCAGCCCAGGACGGCCGCGCCGTTGACCATGGTGGTGTGGCTGTCCGTGCCCACCAGCGTGTCGGGGTAGGCGACCGCCTCGCCGTTCTGGTCCTCGTCGGTCCAGACCGTCTGCGCGAGGTACTCGAGGTTCACCTGGTGGCAGATGCCGGTGCCCGGCGGCACCACGCGGAAGTTGTTGAAGGCGCCCTGGCCCCACTTGAGGAACTCGTAGCGCTCGATGTTGCGCTCGTACTCGCGATCGACGTTCATCTGGAAGGCGCGCGGGTTGCCGAACTCGTCGATCATGACCGAGTGGTCGATGACCAGGTCGACTGGGTTCAGCGGGTTGATCTTCTGCGCGTCGCCACCCAGCGCCTTGATGCCGTCGCGCATCGCGGCGAGGTCGACCACGGCGGGAACGCCGGTGAAGTCCTGCATGAGCACGCGGGCCGGGCGGTAGGCCAGTTCGCGGTCGCCCTTGCCGCCGTTCTTGGCCCAGTCCGAGAAGGCCTTGATGTCGTCGACCGAGACGGTCTTGCCGTCCTCGAACCGCAGCATGTTTTCCAGCACGACCTTCAGCGCCGCCGGAAGCTTGGAGAAGTCGCCGAGGCCCGCCGCCTCGGCGGCCGGGATCGAATAGTAGGCATAGGTCTTGCCGTTGACCTCGAGCGACTTGCGCGCCTTGGCCGTGTCCTGACCGACTGTGATGGGCATCGTTGGCTCCCTTGCAGAAAAGGCTGGAGATAAAGGGTTCGCTTGCACAAGCTTCTGCCCCATGCGCCGCATCCGTTCAAGAGGGGTGCGGCGATTTTGTATACCGTGGAATACTGAAAAAGGCCGCTTCTTGCTTCACCCGCTCTCGCAAAACCTTGATTGGTTATTTCAGATGCGCTTCGTTACCCCGGATCGGGTCAGAAGGCGCAACTTTGGGGACCGCATGTCACGACTCACGCACTGGATCGCGCCCGTCTTCCTGGCTCTGGCGGCGGCGCTTCCTGCGCAGGCGCAGGATCGGCCCGTGGTGGTGGAACTCTTCACCTCGCAGGGATGTTCCTCGTGCCCTCCGGCCGATGCGATCCTGGCGGAGCTCGGCCAGCGCGACGACGTGATCCCGTTGGCGCTGCACGTCGATTACTGGGACTACATCGGCTGGACCGACGGGTTCGCCCAGCCGGGCTTCACCAAGCGCCAGAAGGGCTACGCGCGCTCCGCCGGGCGGCGGTCGGTCTACACGCCCCAGATGGTGGTCGACGGGCGCTACGACGTGGTGGGCTCGCGCCCGATGAAGGTGGTCGAGGCGATCCGCCACGCGGCGGCCAAGCCGGCGCGCGCCGCGCTGGATGTCACGCGCGAGGGCGGTGAGCTGGTGGTCCGCGCCGAGCCAGTCTCGGCGCCGCTGCCGGAGTGTGTCGTGCACCTCGTGCGCTACATGCCCGAGGAGCGGGTGAGCATCGAGGCGGGCGAGAACGCGGGTCACACCATGACCTACACCCACATCGTGCGCGACTGGACCGTGCTCGGCCGCTGGGACGGCAAGGCCCCGCTCGAACTGCGCGTGCCGGTGGATGGGACCGAGCCGGTGGTCGTGCTGGTGCAGGAACAGCCCTACGGCGCCATCCTCGCCGCCTCGCGGCTGCGCTGACGCGCCTGCCGCCGCCATTTCCAGCGGCGGTGAATCCAGAACCACTGACCCGGGTTTTCCTGGATGCGCGCCTCGAGCCGGCGCGTGGCCTCGCGCATCATCTCGGCCGGGTCGCCATGCGGGACCGGCGTCTCGAAGACCGCGTCGAAATTCATGCCGTCCGCGCGGCGGATCCCGAAGAAGGGCACGAAGAGCGCGCCGGTCTTGACCGCGATCTCGGCCGCCGAGGTCAGCGTCGGCGCCGGTTGACCGAGGAAGTCGATGGGCACGCCCGCGCTGTCGTAGACGTCGAAGAGCAGCACGCCCATGCCGCCGCCGCGGATGTGCTTCAGCAGCCCCATGGTGCCGCGCCGTCCCTGTTCGAAGACCGGATCGCCGAGCCGGTGCATGTTGGCGGCGTAATGCGCATTGAAAAAGGGGTTGGCCATCGGCCTGTAGAGCCCGCCGATGCGCCAGCCGCGGGCGACCAGCGCGGCGCGGGGGGCCTCGAAGTTGCCGAAATGGCCGGTGACGAAGAGCACGGGGCGCCCCTCGGCGCGCGCCGCCTCGATCGCGGCAACGCCTTCGCCCAGCAGCGGCGCGTCCTTCATGCGCGCCAGAAGGCCCGGCACGTCGTAGTTCTCGATCATCGTGCGGCCGGCGTTTTCGGCGGTGGCGTCGGCGATGCGGCAGCGCTCTGCCTCGGGCAGGTCGGGCCAGACGTGGGCGAGGTTCTCCATCGCGCGGCTGCGGTAGCCCGCGAGCGGTGCCAGCACGCGGCGCACGAGCCCGCCCATGAGCGCAAGCCGCGGCCGCGGGGGCAGGGCGAGCGCCGAGGCGATGAGGCCGCGCAGCACCCGGTCCGTCATCCAGTCGCGCCATCCGCCTCTCGTCTTGGTCTCGCGTTGCGCCACGGTCGGCTCCCTCCGGTTCGGGCGCAGAGATAGGCCGCGCCACGCCCGGGCACAAGCGTGGCGCTAGTCCTCGTCGCCGTCGGGGTCGCGCAACTCGATCTCGCCGGTGGCGACCAGATCGCGGATTGCGCCCACCACGGCGTTCATCGCGGCCTCGGCCTTCTTGCCCTTGACGTTCATGCCGGCGGCCTCCTCGCGGAGCGAGCCTGCCATGCGTTTCGACATGTTCTCGAGCAGGAACTCGGCGGCGCGCAGATCGGCCTCGGCGCTGGCGGCGGCGATGGCCTGGGTCAGCACGTCCTGCGGCACATCGCGGGTGATCTTGGGCACGTCGCCGGGTTTGAGCCGGTCGGCGATGTTGGCAAAGGTGAAGATGGCACGCCGCACCGCCTCGGCGAAATCGCGGTCGGTCTCCTCGAGCCCCTCGAGTACCTCGTCGCGCTTGGCGCTGGCGGCGTAGTTCAGGATGGCACCGACCCTTTCGTCGGGTTTCTTCTGGAAGGCACGGGGCGGTTCGGCGTCGAGCTGTGCGGCGAGGCTGAGCCCGATGCGGTCCACCGCCTCTGGGCTGACGCCGGCGGTCATGGAGACCGCGTAGGTGATGCGCCGCGCCTTGTCACCGGGCAGGCGGGCCAGCACGCGGGCGGCCTTGGCGGTGTCGACCTTGGACATCATGACGGCGGCGATCTCGGTCGACTCGCCGGTCAGCAGGTCGACGATGCGCTCCTCGGGCAGGGCGTTGATCCGCTCCCATGGATCGCCGGTCTGGCGCACGCCGGCCTCCTTGCGCAGGCGCAGGGCGGTGCGGTGGCTGATCTTGCCGTCGAGCGCCGAGAGCGCGCCGGCCATGCCGCCGGGAAACGACAGGCCCACCGATTCCAGCTCGTCCGAGAACTCGGCGATGACTGTGTTAAGCGTTTCGCGGTCGATGTAGCGCATGCGCCCCAGCTGCTGCGTCAGCTCGGCCTGCAGGTCGTCGGGCAGCGACGACAGCGGCACGTCCGCGCCCTCGTTCAGCAGGAACTGCACGATGATCGCCGCCTTGGCGCGCCGTGTCAGCGGTTGCCGGCCCCGCGCAGAAGCCGCGGGGCCTGCGAGTGCCAGTGAATTCGACATCTGCCGTTGCTCCGTTGGTCCTCGCGCCAATTGCTAGCGCCGCGAGGTTAACGAAGCCTCACCGTCGAAGCGGAAACCGGTCCCCCAAAAGGCAGAGGCGGCCCGCAGGGGGCCGCCTCGCGGAAACCTGAGCCGGGTTTTCAGCCCGAGATCACCTTGCAGGTGCCGCTCTGGGCGTCGAAGACCATGCCTTCGGAACAGGTCATCGTCACGTCCGAGTGGCCCGCGCATGCGGCAAAGCCCGCGACGGGGGCCGCCGCGAGGGCAGCGGCGGTCAACAGCGTCTTGATCGTCATGGTGCGTCCTCCGGGTTGGGAGCCTTGACGCTAGCACGGATTGACGTTGCGGCAAAAAGAATGCCGACCGCCCGGGGCCTCACAGTGGCGTGAGCGATCAGCCTGCGTGCAGCTCAGGGCAGTGGCGTATCCGGCAGGGCGAACTTCGGGGCCAGCCCGGCCAGGCAGCTCCGGTCGAGCGGCGCCTCGGGATCGAGGATGAAGGTCACGTTCATGTCGAGCCCGCAGTCCGAGAAAAGGCTGGAGCCATGCCCGGCGTTGGGGAAGATCACGACGCGCGAGTTCGGCAGTGTCTCGGCCGCGAGCCCGGACCACTTCCACGAGGTCTGGCTGTCGTTCGTGCCCCCCATCACGAGCACGGGCACGTCCGAGACGACGGGGTCGTGAAAGCCCTCGCGTGGGGCGGGCTCGAACAACGCGCAGGTGGCGGCCATGTTGCGCATCTCGGTCATCATGCCCTCGGTCTTCACCACCGAGTAGGGGAAGGCGGCCGCCATCTCCTCGAAGCCTTCCAGCGAGTTGTAGGGATAATCCTCCTGGCAGGCGTAGATGTAGAGCCCCATGGCGCTCTCGACCCCGGCCTGGAACCCTGCGAGTTCGGTGATCCCCGTGGCGAAGGTGCGGGCGACATCCTCGTCGGTCATCGCCGCGACAAGCGCCAGCAGCGCCTCGCGGTCGGGGCCGAGGAACCAGTCCTCGACCCATGCGGCAATGGCCTCCTTCGAGGGGTCGTCCGAGAGCAACCGGGCGTAGTCCTTCGCCGCGGCGAACAGCGTCTCGTGGGTCAGCTCGCGCCCGGCCTCGGTGACGCGCCGGTCGAAGGCCTCGGCCACCGAGACGGCCGTCATCCCTGCGACGAGGTCGTTCTTGAGCTGTCCGATGGCCGAGGCGACCGACTGCGATTGCGACGTCATGGACTGTGCCGAGGCGAGCGCGGCGAGCGCCAGCGCCCTCTCGTCGTCGCTCAGCCGCTCGGCGCCCGGGGCCAGAAGATCGGCGGGCTGCTTCGGCTTCGGCTCGGAATAGGTCGTCAGGTACCAGTCGAAGGTGGTGGGATCGCCTTCGGACAGCTCATAGATCATCCGGGGCAGGTAGCCGGTCAGGTCCCGGGTCCAGGTCGCGCTGTGCTTGGTGCGCATCATGACGAGGCCGTAGAACAGGTCCGAGGTGATCGCGGGCATCCCGCGCGCCGCGGGGATCGGGTTGTCCGAGAGGATGTCGCCGAGGGCGAGCGTCTTGTCCCGAAGCTCGGGGTAGGCCGCGGCGCAGCCCGCGTCGGCGGCGCATTGGTCGAACATGGCCTCGAGGGAATCCCCGTGCGGCCCGAAGAGGTCGTCGTAGAGCTTGACCCCGGTCGGGGCCACGCCGTCGATGATGACCGCCCGCACGCCTTCGGGCGCCGTGCGCAGCACCTCGAGCGCCAGCCGCGTCCCGTAGGAAATGCCGAAGATATTGTATTCGGGGTATCCCAGCGCGGACATCACCGCCTGCACGTCGCGGGCATTGTTGGCGGTGTTGTAGGCGGCAAGATCGGCGTCGCCGGCCTGGAGCTCCTCGATGCAGGGAGCGAGGATGTTCTCTTCCTTGGCTTCCTCTCCCGCGATCTCGGGCCTGCCGGCGGCGCTGCGCGCGAGGCCGACGATGTTGTCGGCCATCACCTCGCGGCAGCGCACCGTGGTCGAGGACAGCATCGCCGCGCGCTGGTCGAAGGTCACCACGTCGCGGTGGGCGCGGTGGCCGCCGAGGATCACCTCGGTGGTGGCCGAGATCGAGCCGAGGCTGCCGCTGGCCGGTCCGCCGTGCAGGTAGACGATGGCGTCCTCGAAGGGCTGGGTGGTCTGCGCGCGGCCGAGGGCGAAGGTCAGCGGCACGCGGCGGCCGTCCGGGGCATCGTAGCGCTCGGGCACGCTGACGGTTCCGCAGATCAGCGTGTGCCCCTCCACATCGAGCGGTGCAGTGGTTTCCGGGCAGGCGGCGATGGTGACGGGGTAGCGCGGATCGAAGCCGCCCTCCCGCAGCGTATCGAAGGCGGGATCGGGCTCGGAGACGAGCATGCCGATGGCGGCGACGATCTGTTCCGGGGTCATGGCTGGGGCTCCTGCTGCAAGGAGGAGCCTGAGACCCGGCTCCGACCTGCAAGAGTGGAGCCGGGTTTCCGAGTCCGGTCAAGCTTGCGGGACGGCGGGCGGCGGGCCGTGCCGCCGCCCGGTCGCCGATCAGCTCTCGCCGAAGACGCGCTTGAAGATCGTGTCGACGTGCTTGGTGTGGTAGCCCATGTCGAACTTCTCGTTGATGCCGTCGACACCGAGGGCCGCAACGACCTCGTCATCGGCCAGCAGCAGCTCGCGGAAGTCGAGACGTTCCTCCCAGACCTTCAGCGCGTTGCGCTGCACCATGGCGTAGGCGTCCTCGCGGCTCACGCCCGCCTGCGTCAGGGCCAGCAGCACCCGCTGCGACATCACGAGGCCGGGGAACTTGTTCATGTTCTCCAGCATGTTGTCGGGGTAGATGATCATCTTGTCGACGACGCCGGCAAGCCGGTTCAGCGCGAAGTCGAGCGTCACGGTCGCGTCAGGGCCGATGCCGCGCTCGACCGAGCTGTGCGAGATGTCGCGCTCGTGCCAGAGGGCGACGTTCTCCATGGCCGGCACGACGGTCATCCGCACGAGACGGGCGAGGCCGGTGAGGTTCTCGGTCAGCACCGGGTTCTTCTTGTGCGGCATCGCAGAGGAGCCCTTCTGGCCCATCGAGAAGAACTCGGCGCCCTCGAGCACCTCGGTGCGCTGCATGTGGCGGATCTCGACGGCGACATTCTCGATCGAGGACGCGATGACGCCAAGGGTCGCGAAGAACATCGCGTGCCGGTCGCGTGGGATCACCTGCGTGCTGATCGGCTCGGGGCGCAGGCCCAGCTTCTCGCAGACGTGTTCTTCGACGAAGGGATCGATGTTGGCGAAGGTGCCGACCGCGCCCGAGATGGCCCCGGTGGCGACCTCGTAGCGGGCCTTTTCCAGCCGGTTCCGGTTGCGGTCCATCTCGGCGTAGAAGCGCGCAAAGGTCAGGCCCATGGTGGTGGGCTCGGCGTGGATGCCGTGGCTGCGGCCGACGCGGACCGTGTCCTTGTGCTCGAGCGCGCGCTTCTTGAGCGCGGCGAGCAGCTTGTCCATGTCGGCGATCAGGATGTCGGCGGCGCGCACGAGCTGGATGTTGAGGCAGGTGTCGAGTACGTCCGACGAGGTCATGCCCTGGTGCACGAAACGCGCCTCGTCCGAGCCCACGTGCTCGGCGAGGTGGGTGAGGAAGGCGATGACGTCGTGCTTGGTGACGGCCTCGATCTCGTCGATGCGGGCGACGTCGAACTCGACGTCCTTGGCCTTCCAGACCGCCTCGGCGTTCTCCTTGGGGATGACGCCCAGCTCGGCCTGCGCGTCGCAGGCGTGGGCCTCGATCTCGTACCAGATGCGGAACTTGGTGGCGGGGTCCCAGATCTCGGTCATCTCGGGGCGGGCGTAACGGGGGATCATCGGCGGTCCTCGGGCGGTTTGCTGGGTTTGCGCGCGTCATAAGCGGCAAGGGACGCAGCGGCAAGGGTTGCGGAGGGACGGCTGGCCCGTCGGCTCGATCCGGGGCCTCTCGGGAGGGCCGACCCGGCGGGCTTCGCCGCCGATTCCGGGCCCGGGGACCAACGCGAGGGTCGTGCACCCTGCCGACATTCTACCGAGCCACCGGATCGCAGCCTCCGAGCGTCACGATTCTGCCCTCTCACGGCCCGCAATCTCTGGCGTTCCCCCGGGTGGATGGACTAGAACATCCGGCAACGCGAGACGGAGAGGCGCAATGGACGACCTGGTCAATTCCTTCATGAACGGTCCCGACGAGAAGGGCCGCTTCGGCATCTACGGCGGACGCTTCGTGTCCGAGACGCTGATGCCGCTGATCCTCGAACTCGAGGAGCAATACGAACGCGCCAAGACCGACCAGAGCTTCTGGGACGAGATGGACTTTCTCTGGACCCATTACGTCGGCCGGCCCTCGCCGCTCTACTTCGCCGAGCGCCTGACCGAGGAGTTGGGCGGCGCCAAGGTCTACTTCAAGCGCGACGAGCTGAACCACACCGGCGCGCACAAGATCAACAACGTGCTGGGCCAGATCATCCTGGCCAAGCGCATGGGCAAGGACCGCATCATCGCCGAGACCGGCGCGGGTCAGCACGGCGTCGCCACGGCGACCGTTTGCGCCAAGTTCGGCCTGAAATGCGTCGTCTACATGGGCGCGCATGACGTCGAGCGCCAGCAGCCCAACGTCTTCCGCATGCGCCTGCTGGGCGCCGAGGTGGTGCCCGTGACCTCGGGCCGCGGCACGCTCAAGGACGCGATGAACGACGCGCTGCGCGACTGGGTGACCAACGTGCGCGACACCTTCTACTGCATCGGAACGGTGGCCGGGCCGCACCCCTATCCGGCGATGGTCCGTGATTTCCAGTCGATCATCGGCAAGGAGACCAAGGAGCAGATGCAGGCCGCCGAGGGCCGGCTGCCCGACACCATCATCGCCGCCATCGGCGGGGGCTCGAACGCCATGGGCCTCTTCTATCCCTTCCTCGACGACAAGTCGGTGCGCATCATCGGCGTCGAGGCCGGTGGCAAGGGCGTCGACGAGAAGATGGAGCACTGCGCCTCGCTCACCGGCGGGCGGCCGGGCGTGCTGCACGGCAACCGAACCTACCTGCTGCAGGACGACGACGGACAGATCCTCGAGGGGTTCTCGATCTCGGCGGGCCTCGACTATCCCGGCATCGGCCCCGAGCATTCCTGGCTGCACGACACCGGCCGCGCGGAATACGTGGCGATCACCGACAAGGAGGCGCTCGAGGCCTTCCAGGTGTCCTGCCGGACCGAGGGCATCATCCCCGCGCTCGAGCCCTGCCACGCGCTGGCCCATGTCATGAAGATCGCGCCGGACCTGCCGAAGGACCATGTCATCGTGATGAACATGTGCGGGCGGGGCGACAAGGATATCTTCGCAGTCGCCAAGCACCTCGGCGTCGAACTGGGCTGAGCCCGGGACGCCCGAGACCGCAGACAAGGGCAGGGGGCTCCGGCATAAGCCGGGGCCCTTTTCGCGTCGGGGGGTCAGTCTGCGTAGGTCTCGAGGATCTCCAGAGGCACGATGTCGAGCGCGCGGGCATGGGTGGACTCCAGCGAGACACGCGGCGCACATCCTTCGTCGTGCGCCTGCAGAAAACGCGCGGCGCAGAGGCACCAGCGGTCGCCCGGCTTGAGCCCGGCGAAGCGGAACTCGGGCCGCGGGGTCGAGAGGTCGTTGCCCACGTACTTGGAATAGGCGAGAAACTCATCGGTCATCACGGCGCAGACCGTGTGGCTGCCGTGATCGGCCGCGCAGGTGTTGCAGGCCCCGTCCCGGAAGAACCCGGTCAGCGGGTCGGTCGAACAGGGCGCCAGTGCGGCGCCCAGGACATTGACGGATTGGTCTTTCTCCATGCTCGGCTCCCTGCTTGCGCGTGCCGGATTCCGCAAGGATAGGCACGCACGGCGCATGGCACAAGCCGTGCGCTCAGCGGAACTTGTCGGCGAGCTTCTGGAGCGGCGAACGCGCGTCCTCTTCCTCCGGCGCGGGCTCGGGCGCCGCCTTGGTTTTGGGCGCTGCGCGCGTGTCCGGGCCCTTGGGGGTCCCGGACTTGTCGGGCTTGCCCGCGCCGCCCGACGGACGCTGCGGGTTCACCCGCAGGGCCACGGCGTTCTGGAAGCGCCCGCTGTCCCCCTCGGCCAGCGCCGGGGCGCCGTCGGATATGCCGCGCAGCAGGTCGTCGAGCCAGGCCTCCTCGGCCTTGGCGAAGTCGTGCAGCACGTAGCCCGCCACCGCCTCCTTGCGGCCGGGATGGCCGATGCCCAGCCGGACGCGGCGGTAGGCCTCGCCGATATGCGCGTGCATCGAGCGCAGCCCGTTGTGCCCGGCATGGCCGCCGCCGGTCTTGACCCGGCACTTGCCCGGCGCGAGGTCGAGCTCGTCGTGAAAGACCGTCACGTCGCCGGCGCCCAGCTTGAAGAAGCGCATGGCTTCGCCCACGGACTGGCCGGAATTGTTCATGTAGGTCGCGGGCTTGAGCAGCAGGACCTTCTCGCCGCCGAGCCGTCCCTCGCTGACCTCGCCGCGGAAGCGCGTGCGCCAGGGGCCGAAGCCGTGGTCTTCGGCGATGCGGTCGACCGCCATGAATCCGATGTTGTGCCGGTTCGCGGCATACTTGCCGCCGGGATTGCCGAGGCCCACGAAAATCTGCACCTTGCCCTCCGAGCCAATGCCATGTCCCGCCCTAGATAGGGCGGAACCGGCCGAAATCACAAGGAGGGGGCAGGATGTATCTGACCATGAACCGCTTCAAGGTCGCCAGCGACCGCACCGCGGAGTTCGAGGAGATCTGGGCGCAGCGCGACAGCCATCTCAAGGAGGTGCCGGGCTTCGTCAGCTTCGCACTCATGAAGGGGCCCGAGCACGAGGACCATGTCCTCTACGCCTCGCACACGGTCTGGAAGGACGAGCAGAGCTTCGTCGACTGGACCAAGAGCGAAGCCTTCCGCGCGGCCCACAAGGGGGCGGGCACCTCGAAGGACCTCTACCTCGGACCGCCGGAGCTTGAAATCTTCGAGGCGGTGCAGGTGCTGGATTGAGCCGCCGGCGCCGGGGTCGAATGCAAAACGGCCCCGCCAATCCTGGCGGGGCCGTCGCAAAACGTCGGACAGGGCCGGGGATCACTCCTCGGCGGGAGCTTCCTCTTCGCCCTCTTCGCCTTCCTCGGCATCGTCGGCGCGCAGGCCGCGCGGGGCCGAGATGTTGGCGATCACGAAGTCGCGGTCGATGGTCGGCTTGGCGCCCTGCGGCAGCGTCACGTCCGAGATGTGGATCACCTCGCCCATGTCGAGACCCTCGAGGTCGATGACGATCTTCTCGGGGATGTCGCCGGCGGTCACGCGCAGCTCGATCTCGTTGCGCACGATGGTCAGCACGCCGCCCTTCTTGAGGCCGGGGGCCTTTTCCTCGTTGATGAACTCGACGGGAATGAAGAGGTTGATCTTCGAGGTCCGGCGCAGGCGCATCAGGTCGAAGTGCGTCGGCAGGTCCTTGACCACGTCGCGCTGCACGTCGCGGCAGATCACGCGCACGTCGTCGTGACCGTCAACCTTGAGGTTGAAAAGCGTCGACTTGAATTGCCCGGCCTTCAGGCGCTTGAGCAGCGCGTTGAAGGGCATCTGGATCGGAAGCGGGTCCGCGTCGCCGCCGAACACAATCCCCGGAACCATGCCCTCGCGACGGGCCTGCCGAGCGGCGCCCTTGCCCGTCCCCGACCGTTCCAGGGCTTCGAGATCAGGAATCTCACCAGCCATGTCAGTATCTCCATATGTAAGGGCGGGGTGCCTCCAAGGCTGTCACCCCGCGTAAGAGGCGCCCCGATAGACCGGATAGCGCCGTTTGGCAAGGGGATTCGCGCGCGCGCGGCTGGACCTTCCGGCGCGGGCGTGGCACCGCCTTTGCCATGGACCTTCTGAGAGACCTGCGGCTGAGCCGCGCGCCCGCCTCGGCCTTTGCGGCGATGGGCCTGTTCTGGGGCGGTTTCGCAGCCCTGGTGCCCGACCTCAAGCCCCAGGCGGGGCTGTCCGACGCGGGATTCGGGCTGGCGATGCTGCTTTCGACCTTCGGGGCGCTGGCGGCCATGTGGCTGGCTCCGGCGCTCGACGCGCGGGTCGGGCGGCGCCTGCTGCCGGTGCTGACGGCACTCATGGCAGGCGCCTTCCTGCTTCCGGGCATGGCGACGGCCCCGCTGGCCTTCGCGCTTGCCATGACCTGCGCGGCGGCGACCTGCGGTCTGCTCGACGTGGTCATGAACGCGCGGGTCGCGGCGCTCGAGGCGGCGCACCGGCGGCCGCTCATGAACCTCGACCACGGGATGTACTCGCTTGTCTACGCCGGCGCCGCGCTGGCGACCGGCGCCGCGCGCGAGATGGGCGCGTCGCCATCGACTGTCTTCGCCGCGCTCGCCGTTGCGGCCCTGGGCTGCATCGCGATCATGCTCACCGCGCCACCCGGGCAGGGCGAGGCCCGCGGCGCGGAGGCGACCGGCGCGGCGCCGGGCTGGGCCATGGTGATCCCGGCGGGCCTCGTCGTGCTGATCGGCTTCATGGCCGAGGTGGGCACCGAGGGCTGGTCGGCGCTCTACCTCGAACGCGAGATCGGCGCGGGCGCCGCGGCCGGCGCCGTGGGGCCCGCGCTGCTGGGGCTGACCATGTTCGTGGGGCGGATCTCGGGGCAGTCGCTGTCACGCCGCCTGAGCGAGGTCGCCGTGCTGCGGACCGGTGCTGCCGTCGCGGCCGCCGGCGCCATTCTCGCCGCCTCGGCGCAGAGCGTGGCGCCCGCCTACGCGGGGTTTGCCGTGCTGGGCGCGGGCGTCTCGGTCATCGTGCCGACGGGGATCGCCTGGCTCAGCGCGCGGGTGCCCGAGGCGCGGCGCGCGCAGGCCATCTCGCGCGTGTCGCTGGTCGGCTACATCGGCTTCTTCGCCGGACCGCCCATGATGGGCGGCCTGTCGGAACTGCTGGGACTCGGGGCGGCCTTCGCGGCGGTGGGCGTCATGCTCCTGCTCGTGCCCGTGCTGCTGGTGCCCATGCTGGCGCGGCACAGGCTGGCGGTGTGAGACAGGGGGCTCGCCCGCGATGAAAGCCGGGGTGCGTTACCTCTGTCGCACCCCGGGACCGCGCCCGCGACAATCGCGAAAGCTCTGCCGCGCCGGGCGGCGCGGACCGGGTTTCACCCCATCCGTTCCGAGGCGTATGAGCCGGGCGAGGCGGGGAAGACCACCGTCTTGTTGCCGTTCAGGAAGGCGCGGTTGTGGATATGCGCATGGACCGCGCGGGCCAGCACCGAGGCCTCGACATCGCGGCCCAGCGAGACGTAGTCGTCGGGGCTCTGCGCATGGGTCACGCGCACGGTGTCCTGCTCGATGATCGGCCCCTCGTCGAGGTCGGCGGTCACGTAGTGCGAGGTCGCCCCGATCAGCTTCACCCCGCGCTCGAAGGCCTGCTTGTAGGGGTTGGCCCCCTTGAACGACGGCAGGAAGGAGTGGTGGATGTTGATGATCCGCCCGGACATCTTGCGGCAGAGGTCATCGGACAGAACCTGCATGTAGCGCGCCAGCACGATCAGCTCCGCCCCGGTCTCCTCGACCACGTCCATCAGCCGCGCCTCGGCCTGCGGCTTGTTCTCCTTGGTCACCTTGATGCAGTGGAAGGGGATGTCGTGGTTCACCACCAGCTTCTGGTAGTCCATGTGGTTCGAGATCACCGCCACGATGTCGATCGGCAGCGCGCCGATGCGCCAGCGGTAGAGCAGGTCGTTCAGGCAGTGCCCGAAGCGGCTGACCATGATGACGACCTTCATGCGGGCCGCCTCGTCGTGAAACTGCCAGTCCATGGCAAAGGGCTCGGCCACGGCGGCGAAGGCATCCTGCAGCGCCTCGAGCGTGGCGCCGGTCTCGCTGCGGAAACTCACCCGCATGAAGAAGTTGCCGGTCTCGAGGTCGTCGAACTGGGCGCTGTCGGTGATGTTGCAGCCCTGCTCGGCGAGGAAGCCGGCGATGGCGGCCACGATGCCGCGGGTGGAGGGGCATTTCACTGTGAGGGCGAAGGAACTCATTCGGAAGCGGTCCTTGGATCTGGGGGCATCGCGTCTGTGCCGGGCTGCCGCCGCGCGCCGCCGCCGTCAAGACGGTGCCGCGGGCTCTGGAGGCCATATTCGACATGGCGCGCGCCCTGCCGCGCCTCGGCGCGACGCCTTTGCGCGGCGCAGCGACACGATGCGTCACGCGCTGCCCGCTATCCGACCGTTCCGTGCGCCATCGGGCCGGGATCCGCGCGCGCGGGCCACAAGAACCTTGTGCGGGCGGGGGCAAAACCATACCGCTGGATGAGAGGCCCGCGCGGGGCGGGGTCCGCCGCGCCGCGGCCACCGCAACCGAGCCGCGTGACCGCATGACCGAACCGACCTTCAGCAACCGCCTGACAGACCTGCTCGAATTCATCTACCCGGAGGTGAACAGCCACATCCTGGCCAGCCAGGTGATCGAGGCCTTCTGGCCCGAGGGCACGCACCGCCGCCGCAAGCCGCGCAAGCCCGGCAACAACCTGTGGTCCCAGAAGGACGCGGTGCTCATCACCTACGGCGACAGCCTGATCGACGGGCATCACAAGCCGCTGGACCTGATGCACGATTTCCTGCTGCGCCGGATGAAGGGCGTGGTGAACGGCGTGCACATCCTGCCGTTCTTTCCCTATACCTCGGACGACGGCTTTGCGGTGACCGACTACCGCAAGGTGAACCCGCAGCTGGGCGAATGGTCGGACATCACGCGCATCGGCTCGGAATTCCACCTGATGTCGGACCTGGTGCTCAACCACGTCTCGAGCCAGGGCGTCTGGTTCAACGCCTACCGGCAGGGCCAGAAGCCCTACGACCGCTTCTTCTACGAGGCCGACCCCTCGGACGATCTGTCGATGGTCGTGCGCCCCCGCACCACGCCGCTGCTGCAGGAGGTCGAGACCGCCATGGGCACGCGCCATGTCTGGTGCACCTTCAGCCACGACCAGGTCGATCTCGACTATTCCAACCCGGATGTGCTGCTCGAGATCCTGCGCATCGTGCGGCTGCACCTCGACAAGGGGGTGCGCATCCTGCGGCTCGACGCGGTGGCCTTCCTGTGGAAGCAGATCGGCACCAACTGCATCCACCTGCCGCAGACCCACGCGGTGATCCAGATGCTGCGGCTGCTGATGGACTACGCCACCGAGAGCGTGATCCTGCTGACCGAGACCAACGTGCCCAAGGCCGAGAACCTGAGCTACTTCGGCCACCGCAACGAGGCGCATGTCGTCTACAACTTCCCGCTGCCGCCGCTGATCCTGCACGCCATGATGTCGGGCACGGCGGAAACCCTGATCGAGTGGCAGCGCACCATGCCGCCGGCGCCGCTGGGCTGCGCCTATCTCAACTTCACCGCCAGCCACGACGGCATCGGCATGCGCCCCGCCGAGGGCCTGCTGCCGCCCGAGGAGATCGCCCGAATGATCGAGGCCATCGGCGCGCTTGGCGGGCTGGTCTCGATGCGCTCGCTGCCGGGCGGGGGCGAGGCGCCCTACGAGATCAACTGCTCCTATTTCGAGGCCATGGGCCGCACCTACGCGGGCCCCGACGAGCACCAACTCGCGCGGTTCCTGTGCTCGCAGACCATCGTGATGTCGCTCGAGGGGATCCCGGCCTTCTACATCCACTCGATGCTGGCCACGCCCAACGACCACGAGGCGGTGAAGCGGCGCGGCATGAACCGTGCGATCAACCGGCACCGCTGGGACTATCCTGCGCTGCTCGAGGCGCTGGACGATCCCGAGACGGTGCATGCGCAGGTGCTGGAGATGGTCTCGGACCGGGTGAAGCTGCGCGCCGCGCAGCCGGCCTTCCACCCCAACGCGACGCAATTCACGCTGAACCTCGACGCGCGCATCTTCGGCCTCTGGCGGCAGTCGCTGGACCGCGCGCAGTCGATCTTCGCCCTGCATAACGTGAGCGCCGACACGGTCGAGATCCCGGCGGGGCAGCTCAACCTCATCGCCGACGAGCGCTGGGTGGACCTGATCACCGGGGAAGAGGTGCCCGCGGGCCTGGTCGAGATGGCACCCTACCAGTGCCGGTGGATCACCAACCTGGTCTGAGGGCCGTCAGCCCGCCTGCTGTTCGCGCTCCGGCGCATGCCAGGCGCTCGCGAAGCGATGAAGCGCCGCTTCGGGGCGCAGCAGGGCGAGGCTCTGATGCGGGCGGCGGACAAGCCGGTGCCCCTGCTTGCCGTTGAGACAGCGGCGCGCCGGGGGCCGGTACGCCCTCCGGTCCGTCCGAAAGCGCGGGCAGGCGCGCGACCAATTGCCAGCGGTCGCGCTCCGGCAGCATGGCCAGCGCCTGCGGGCCGGGCAGCAGCGTTTCTGTCAGCAGCCCGTCGGCCAGCACGATCTCGTGCCGGT
The DNA here is from genome assembly GCF_000442255.1 of Salipiger mucosus DSM 16094. Taxonomy (GTDB): domain Bacteria; phylum Pseudomonadota; class Alphaproteobacteria; order Rhodobacterales; family Rhodobacteraceae; genus Salipiger; species Salipiger mucosus. The sequence continues at coordinate 41,673 of NZ_KE557284.1, forward strand.
CGAGCAGCAGGTGGACGTAGCGCGTGCAGGAGGCCCGGATGCGCGAGACCTCGCCCTCGCGCTGAAGATGCGTGACGGCGACCAGCACCTCGGGCGTGCTGAAGCGGCGCAGGATCCTGTGCCCGCCCAGCAGAACGCGGTGCTGGGGCGAGAGGTGCACGGCGCGCCCGTTTCCCAGCAGCCCGGACGCGATTTGCAGCGGTGCGCCGCGCCCGCCCGGTCCGATCCGACGCTGCGCGACCCAGCGCACCGGCTGCTGCCCGTGGTCCAGCGTCATTACCGCGTCGCCGGGGCACAGGTCCTCGACCGCCCTGGTGCCGCCGGGCACCGCGATGCGCGTACCTGCGGTGAAGCAGACGAAGGGCTGATCCACGCCCGAGGTCCAGATGCCGTCGTATTCGACGCCGTTCCAAGTGCCGAGGGTGACCGAGGTGACGTAGTCGTGGTGCGTGCCGGGCGGAATCGAGTGATCCATCAGCCGCGCCCCCCAGGTTCCGTCGTCGAAGAGCGTCACCTCGATGTCGAGCCCGGTGTAGGTGACTCCGCCGATCACCGCCGTCGAGCCGGCATAAAGCGCGATTTCTTGGGGATTGAGCGTCGTTGTCGGCCCTATGACGTATTCGCCGGGCGTCGGGCTGTGCACGTCGTCGCTGTCGTGGTCCCACAGCCGTCCATCGCCGTCGGCGTCCCGCATGGTGAACTCGAGATAGCCGGCCGGATCGACCGACAGGCCGTCCCCGCGCGCGTCGAGGTTGGACTGGTTTGCCGGATCGTAGCCGGGCCAGGGAGAGGGGCTGTACCAGCCCCAGGTCTGGATATCGGGCATCGCGCGCTCCGCGTCTCGGGTCGCGGGGCACTCTGGCGCCGAGGTCTGAACATTTCGTCAAGCCGGGTGCAGCGCAGGCTTTCAGCCGAACTCCCGCTCGTCCGCCGCCACCGCCGCGCGGAAATCCGTGAGCAGCGTCGGGTCGGCCGAATGGACCCGGTTCCAGGTCGGGATGAAGGGCGTCTCCTGCGGGTTCTCGACGAACATCTGGCCCGCACGCACGATGTTCTCGCCGAAGATCTCGATCGAGCGCTCCTCGGCGTGGCGGTCGATGGCGAGCCCGTTCATCTTGGCATCCGCCCAGTAGGCCTCGAGAAGGTCGAGAGCCGAGCGGTAGTAGGTCGCCTTGAGCGTGCGGAAGACATGCGGCGTGAAGACCGTGCCGTCGGCGGCAAGCTTGCGATAGATCGCCTTGCAGATGTCGGTCGACATGCGCGACAGGCCCTGGCTCGCGTCCTCGGGCGAGAGCTCCTGGTGCTTGTGGTCGTACTGGTCCGCGATCTCGACCTGGCAGACCTGCCGCGGCCCGAGGTTGCGCCAGGCCTCCGACAGCACGCCGATTTCCAGCCCCCAGTCCGAGGGGATGCGCAGGTCGGGCAGCAGGCCCGTGCGCATCGCGAACTCGCCCGAGAGCGGGTAGCGGAAGGCGCGCAGGTAGTCGATGTAATCGCGGTCGCCGATGGTGCGCTTGAGCGCGATCAGCAGCGGCGAGACCAGCAGCCGCGTCACCCGGCCGTTGAGGCGGTTCTGGCCGACCCGGGGGTAGAAGCCCTTGGACAGCTGGTAGGGGAAGGTGGGGTTCGCCACCGGGTAGACCAGCCGGTCGAGCATCTCGCGCTTGTAGGTGAGGATGTCGCAGTCGTGGATCGCCATCACCGCGCTGTCCGCGCAGGAGATGAGGTAGCCCATGCAGCCCCAGACGTTCTTGCCCTTGCCCGCCTCCTGCGGGGCGAGCCCCAGCGCCTCGAGCCGCTCCATGATCTGCTGCATGCGCGGGCTGTCGTTCCAGATCACCGTGGTCTGCTGCGGCAGCTCGGCGAAGAAGGCCCGCGCGTGGCGGTACTGCTCGGCATCGGCGCGGTCGAGCCCGATGATGACGCGGTGCAGGTAGGTGACCTTTCTCAGCTCGGCCAGGATGTTCGGCAGCGCCTCGCCCTCGAGCTCGGAGTAGAGCGAGGGCAGAACGAGCGAGATGCGCCGGCTCTGGGCAAAGGTCTCGAGCTCGTAGACCATCTCCTCGAGCGGGCGCGAACGCAGGTTGTGGAACTGGGCGATGTTTCCGTTCTGGTGAAAGTCGGCCATGTCAGTCTGCGCTCCTCGTCGGTGCCGTTTCGTCGAGCAGGTCGAGCACCGCCCGGTTCCAGCCCGCGGGGCCGGGCGCGGTGGTGCGCCGGACACGGCCCCTGCTTTCGCCCGCGAGCTGCGGCAGGGAGGTGCCCGCGTCGTTGCGCACGATCACGCCGTGATCGGCGGTCTCGATCATCTCGACATCGTTCGGCGCGTCTCCCAGCGCGATGCTGGTGTCGCGGTCCAGATCGCGCATGATCCCCGCCATGCAGCCCGCCTTGGTCCCGCCGGCCGAGAGCGTCAGGAAGCGCCCGCCGCGCCGTGCCGAGATCCCGCGCGCCGCGAGCGCGTTCAGGAAGGCCGCGCGGGTCGACTCGTCGCCGGTCCAGGTGCCGGGTTCGGAAAAGCGGCGCTGTCGGGCCAGCTCGGCGGCGGGCTCGGGCAGGCCGGTGGCCAGTGCCACCTCGCGCAGGCTCATGTCGCCGAAACCGGTGAAGGGAGCCCGCAACTCGTGCGGCAGGGCGTCCAGCGCGGCGCGGATGCGGTCGTACTCGGTGGTATCGCTGTCCGCGGCACGGGGCACGACGGCCTGCGCGCCGTTCTCGACGATGGCGGGCCAGTCGCCAAGGCCCAGCTGCGCATGTAGCGGCGCGATCTCGGCGGCGGTCTTGGACGTGGCGAGGATCAGGGGAATGCCGCGCGCCCTGAGCGCGTCGAGCGCCGGCTGCGCGGGCGCGAAGCTGTAGCTGTCGTGGTCGAGGAGCGTGCCGTCGAGATCTGTGAAAACGATGAGCCGCACCGGTTCGTCCCTTGTTGCGTCCAACGCGTCCCATGTCGCGCGGGCGCGCGCAAGAAAAACCTTTCGCAGGTGCAGCAATCCGGAGCCGGACCCTGCGTCAACCGCCTAGCCGCAGCAGGCGTCGCCCGCCTGGATCGGCGGGCAGGGCACGGTGCCGAAGGAGCAGAAGACGCAGCAATCGCCGGGTTTCGGCTTCAGCACGGCCCCGCACCCGGGGCATTGCCAGAACCACTGGCAGGCGTCGGTGGGCATGGTCTCCTCGGTCACCTGCCCGCAATGCGGGCAGGTCAGCGTGCTTTGCAGGATGATCCCGGTGGCCATGCGCGAATACTACCACCCGCGCGGGCGGCCGTCACCGCCGCCTTGCCTCAGGCTTCCTTGCGCCGGGTCCGGCTGCGCGGTTTGCGCGGGGCGACCTTCTGCTCGATGTGCTGCATCACCAGCCCGGCGATGTCCTTGCCCGAGGCACGCTCGATCCCTTCCAGTCCCGGCGAGGAATTGACCTCGAGCACCTTCGGCCCGTCCTCGCCGCGCAGCAGGTCCACGCCCGCCACGTCGAGCTTCAGCGCGCGGGCAGCGCGCACGGCCGTGTCGCGTTCGCGCTTGGAGATGCGCGTCGCCTCGGCCGTGCCGCCCTGGTGCAGGTTCGAGCGGAAGTCGTCGCCGCTGCTCTTGCGCCGCATGGCCGAGACGACCTTGCCGCCCACCACGAAGCAGCGGATGTCCTCGCCCGCGGCCTCCTTGACGAAGCTCTGCACGAGGAAATCCGCCTTCAGCCCGCGAAAGGCCGAGATCACGCTCTCGGCCGCGTTCTTGGTATCCGCCAGCACGACGCCCTTGCCCTGTGTGCTCTCCAGCAGCTTCAACACCAGCGGCACGCCGCCCACGAGGCTGATGACGTTGCCCGAATCCTTGGGGCTGCGGGCAAAGGCCGTGGTCGGCATCCCGATGCGGTGGCGCGCCAGCACCTGGTGGGCATGCAGCTTGTCGCGCGACATGGTGATGCCCTCCGAGCCCGACAGGCAGTAGGTGCCCATGGACTCGAACTGCCGGACGACGGCTGTGCCGTAGTTGGTGATCGAGGCGCCGATGCGGGGGATCACCGCGTCGTAGTGGGGCAGCTTGCGGCCGTCGTAGTGCACCTCGCCGCCAACGGCGCGGATGTTCATGTAGCAGCGCGTGGTGTCGATCACCTCGACCGCGTGGCCGCGCGACTCGGCGGCGCGGATCAGGCTGCGGGTCGAGTAATTGTCGGGCTCGCGCGTCAGGATCGCCAAGCGCAGCGCGCGGCGGTGCTGCTTGAGCCGCGGGGCGTCGTGGTAGACGTCAAAGCTCAGCTCGGGCTGGCAGTAGCTCTGCGCAGGGCTGACGATCATGTCCTCGGCCAGCGCCGAACGGCCCAGCAGCATGCGGTAGGACATGGCGCCGCGGTCGGTCAGCGTGACCTCGATCGGCCAGCTGCGGTCGCCCATGCGCGCGGTCGTCTCGATGACGAAGCGCAGCTCGCTCTCGCCGTTCGAGGAGGTCACCTCGCGCCGGTCCTTCAACGGGGCCGAACAGATGATCTCGAGGTTGGGATCTCCAGGGTCGGGGTGGATCGCGAAGCGCACCATCGGCTTGTCCGAGGGGCCGAAGGGCTCGATCGCGAAGGCGTGCAGCGCCGAGGTCCTGGCGCCGGTATCGACCTTGGCGCGAATGGCCGGCAGGCCGAGGTCGGGCAGGGCGAGCCATTCCTCCCAGCCAAGCGTGAACTGTTCCATCCCCATCCCTTTCCTGTTGCGCGGCCGTTCGGGTGCGACCTAACCCGCTGATAGCGGCTGTCACCCGGCGGCTTCAATGCGCTTTGCGGAAAAGGGGCGGCCCCGCCGGGCTGGCGGGGCCGGATTGGCTCAGTCGGCGACCATGCTCTGCATCTCTTTGCGGATCTTCACGATGTCCAGGTCGTCGGTCACCTCGACGTCGTCGAATGTCACGATCTGGTCCTTGCCGACGTGGTTCTTCAGCTTCACGTGATGCGCGAGGCCGATGGGCAGGGCGTTGATCTTCGCCGAGGTCGAGGCGGGCAGGGCGTCCGCCACCACCGCGTAGCCGCCCTCGCCGTCGAGCATGGAGCCCGCCTGCAAGTCGGCCTTGGCGATGGCCACCGCGTCGCCGCGATACTCCTTCGAGCAGCCCGTGGGCTCGCCGCGCAGGCAGACCGAAAGCACCGAGATCGCCGCCTCGAGCCCGATGATGTGGAAGGGCCGCCAGCTCGAGCCGTACCAGCCCGAGTCGTCGATCTTCAGCCCGTACTGGCGGAAACAGTCGCGGGTGTATTCGCAGGGCGCGCGGAAGGTCGCCCAGACGCCCCAGCGGATGTCGTTGTGCACCTGCCGGCCGTCCAGCTCCTCCGAGGCCGCGACCTCGGCCACGCCGCCCTTGGGCAGCCGTCCGCCGTCCGAGGCCGGACGGAAAACGCGCGCCAGGTCATGCGTGCCGCAGGGGTAGAAGCCGAGGCCGTCCTCGGGGCACGACAGGCCCGTCGCGTTGGCCACCGCCGCCATCTCGATCGCCGACTTGGTGCCGTCGACGAAGGAGTTGTACATCTTCGGATTGAAGTCGCCCGCCGCGACCTCTTCCTTGGACCAGCCGAAGTGATCCCAGACCGTGTCGGGCGTCGAGTAGCGGTAATCCGGCACGTATTTCATGCCCTTGCCGGCGGCCACCAGCTCGAACCCGCAGGAGCGGACCCAGTCCACCAGCTCGCAGATCAGCGCCGGCTGGTCGCCGTAGGCCATGGAGTAGAGCACGCCGTTGGCCTTGGCCTTGGCCGCCAGCCACGGACCGCAGAGCACGTCGGCCTCGACGTTGACCATGACCATGTGCTTGCCGTTCTCGATGGCCGAGAGCGCGTGACGCACGCCGGCGAGCGGGTGGCCCGTGGCGTCGATGACGATCTCGATCCCCTCGTGCTGCGTCAGCGCCATGGCGTCCTCGGTCACGAAGGTCGCGCCGGTGTCCATCGCCTCGCCGAAGGAGGGCGCCGCATAGGCCGCCGCGTCCCAGCCGACCCGCGCTAGGGATTCCTTGGCGCGCGAGACGTTGAGGTCGGCCACGCCCACGATGTGCAGCCCGTCGATGAAGCGCGCCTGGCTCAGGATCATCGAGCCGAACTTGCCGGCGCCGATCAGACCGGCGCGGATCGGCCGCCCCTCGGAAGCCCGTTGGCCCAGCAGCGTGTAGAGATTCATGGTGTCCTCCCGTTTGAAACCTGCGCCGACCCTAGCCACGGGCACGGATGGTATACCATGACGAAAAGCTGAACTCGGGTTAAGCTGTGCTTCACGCATATTTAAGAATTGATGATTGAAGCCATGCCCGCCCGCGCCCCATAAGGCCCGGCAGGACGACCGGCACGACCAAGGGAGGACGACGTGACAGCATCACCCGCGAAAGAGGGCTCGAACCTGAGCCTCGAACAGCGCGCCTGGGGCATCCGCCGCAACGCACTGCTGATGGGCGAGGTGCAGGGCCAGGGCTACATCGGCCAGGCGCTGGGGGCCGCCGACCTGCTGGCGGTGAGCTACTTCCACGCCATGGACTACCGCCCGGACGAGCCGGAGTGGGAGGGCCGCGACCGCTTCTACCTCTCCATCGGACACTACGCGATCGCGCTCTACGCCGCGATGATCGAGGCCGGCATCCTCCCCGAGACCGAGATCGCCACCTACGGCATGGACGACAGCCGCATGCCCATGTCCGGCATGGCGGCCTACACCCCGGGGATGGAGATCACCGGCGGCTCGCTCGGCCACGGCCTCGGCATCGCCGTGGGCGCGGCGCTGGGTCTCAAGCGCAAGAACAGCGCCTCCTTCGTCTACAACATGCTGTCGGACGGCGAACTCGGCGAGGGCTCGACCTGGGAGGCGGTGATGTCCGCCGTGCAGTGGAAGCTCGATAACCTGATCGCCGTCGTCGACTTCAACAACCAGCAGGCCGACGGGCCCAGCACCGCCGCGCTCGCCACCGGGCCGGGCACCGAGGCCGCCAAGTGGGAGGCCTTCGGCTGGCACGCGCAGGAGGTCGACGGCAACGACATCCCCGCGCTGGTCGCCGCCTTCGACGCCGCCCGCAACCTGCCCGAGGCAAAGCCCCGTGTCATCATCTGCAACACGAAGATGTGCAAGGGCATCCCCTTCCTCGAGGAGCGCGAGATCACCCACTTCGTCCGGGTCGAGCCCGACGAGTGGCAGAAGGCGCTCGCGCTGCACGACACCAACCGCCCGGACTGAGCCCCGCCGCTTCTTCTGGCCTGCAAATATCCCGGGGAGTCCGCGCGCAGGCGCGGACGGGGCAGAGCCCCGAACCCCCGCCCGAGAAAGGCAACCGACCCATGACCATCGGCCCAAACTCCCGCCGCAAGTCCAAGTACGAGCCCCGCCAGGCGCCCGGCGCGGGCGGCGCGCGGACCTCCGCCATGATCGCCTCGCTCGACGCCGAGGGGCGCGAGACCGTCTCCGCTCCCTTCGGCAATGCGCTGGTCGAGCTGGCGAAAACCCGCGAGGACATCGTCGGTCTCTCCGCCGACCTGTCGAAATACACCGACATGCACGTCTTCGCGAACGCCTATCCCGATCGTTTCTACCAGATGGGCATGGCCGAGCAGCTGCTCTTCTCCGCGGCCGCCGGCATGGCGCGCGAGGGTTTCACCCCCTTCGCCACCACCTACGCCGTCTTCGCCTCGCGCCGGGCCTACGACTTCATCGCCATGGCCATTGCCGAGGAAAGCCTGCCGGTGAAGATCGTCTGCGCGCTGCCCGGCCTCTCGACCGGCTACGGTCCCAGCCACCAGGCGACCGAGGATCTGGCGATCATGTGCGGCATGCCCAACCTCACGGTGATCGACCCCTGCGACGCCACCGAGACCGCGCAGGCCACCCGCGCCATCGCCGATCATCCCGGGCCCGCCTACATGCGCCTGCTGCGCGGCAAGGTGCCCGACGTGCTCGGCGAATACGGCTACCAGTTCGAGCTCGGCAAGGCCAAGACGATCCGCGACGGCTCGGACGTGCTCTTCGTCTCCTCGGGGTTCATGACCATGCGCGTGCTCGACGCGGCGGCCGCGCTCGAGCGCGACGGCGTCTCCTGCGCCGTGCTGCACAGCCCGACGATCAAGCCCCTCGACGAGGAGACCATCGCGCGCGAGGCCGCGAAGGGCGGCCGGCTCGTGGTCACCGCCGAGAACCACACGATCCGCGGCGGTCTCGGCGACGCGGTGGGGGCTGCGCTGATGCGGCGGGGCGTGCACGTGCCCTTCCGCTCGATTGCGCTGCCCGACGAGTTCCTCGACGCCGGCGCGCTACCGACGCTCCACGATCAATACGGTCTGACGGTCGAGAAGATCGCGCAGAACGTGAAGTCCTGGCTCTAAGTCACTGCAATCAAGGAAAAGAAAAATGAACCTACTGGACGGAAAGACCGCCATCATCACCGGCGCCGCCAGCCCGCGGGGCCTTGGCAAGGCGACCGCGAAACTCTTCGCCGAGCACGGCGCGCGCATCGCGATCCTCGACCTCGACGCCGCCGCCGCCAAGGCCGCGGCCGAGGAACTGGGCGAGGGTCACATCGGGCTGGCCTGCAACGTCACCGACAAGGCGGCCTGCGAGGCCGCCGCGCAGGAGGTGATCGACACCTTCGGCCAGGTCGACATCCTCGTGAACAACGCCGGCATCACCCAGCCGCTCAAGCTCATGGACATCGCGCCCGAGAACTACGACGCGGTGCTCGACGTGAACCTGCGCGGCACGCTCTACATGAGCCAGTCGGTCATCCCGCACATGCGCGGCCGCAAGACCGGCTCGATCGTCAACATCTCCTCGGTCTCGGCACAGCGCGGCGGCGGCATCTTCGGCGGGCCGCACTACTCGGCGGCCAAGGCGGGGGTGCTGGGCCTGACCAAGGCGACGGCCCGCGAATGCGCCCCCGACGGCGTGCGCGCCAACGCGGTCTGCCCGGGCTTCATCGCCACCGACATCACCGGCGGCAAGCTGACCGACGAGATGATGGAACAGATCCTCGCAGGCATCCCGATGGCCCGCGCGGGCGAGGCTTCGGACGTTGCTGGCTGCTGCCTCTTCCTCGCCTCCGACCTCGCGGCCTACGTGACAGGCTCCGAGGTCGACGTGAACGGCGGCTCGCTCATCCACTGAGCCTCTGCGGCGCGGCGCCCCCGACCAGTTCGACGGGGGCGTCGATCTCCACCTCCACGAGCCCGAGGTCAGCCTCGACCTGCGCGATCTCGGCCTCGTGCGCGGCGGCCTGTTCGGTCAGCCAGTCCATGAAGAGCCGCACCGCCCGCCGGTTGAGGTAGCGCGTCGGGCAGGTGGCCCAATGCGCGGGATAGCTCAGCACCGGCAGGCCGGGCGTGACCGGCACGAGCCGCCCCTCGCGCACCTCGGGCAGGGCCAGCGCCAGCGATTCCAGCACCACCCCGGCGCCGTCGACGGCCAGTTGCAGCGCCATGGACGAGCGGTCCATCAGCGCCGCCTTGCGGTTCTCGGCCGTCTCGATCCCGTTGCGGCGCAACCAGAAATCCCACTGGCAGAGGTTGCGCGCGCTGTCGATCAGCCGCGCCCGAGAGAAGAGCGCCTCGGGTGTGTCCGCGCCGCCGATCTCCTCGAGGTAGGCGGGGCTGCAGAGCGGCAGCATGTGGTCGCGCACCACGGGCGCGACGTGAAAGCCCGTCCAGGCGCCCAGCCCGTAGCGGATGTCGAGGTCCATGATCTCGCGCTCGAAATCGGTGGGGTCGGGGGCCGCGTCGACGCGGATGTCCCAGTCGGGATGGCGCGCGATGAAATCGTGCAGCCGCGGACCCAGCCAGCGCACGCCGAAGCTGGGCGCCACCCGCAGGTTCAGCCGCCGCGATTCCCGCGCGCGCCCGAGGTGCCGGTGCGCCTCGCGCAGCATCGAGATGGCGGCGGCCGAGGCCTGGAACAGCTGCTCGCCCTCGAGCGTCAGGCTCAGCGCCCGGCCGTTGCGGCGGAAGAGCTTCACCCCCAGCTGCTGCTCGAGCTGCTTGATCTGCTGCGAGACCGCCGAGGGCGAGACCGAAAGCTCTTCGGCCGCGCGGGTCAGCGTGCCGCGCCGGGCGACGGCCTCGAAGTAGAGGAAGGCGTTGAGGTTCTGGTCGCGGGACATGCGGGCTCCGTCTGAAGTCCCGCTAAACTATCCCTTCCGCGCTGCTTTAGAAAGCCGGGGCGCGCTGGCGCCGCAGCTCGGCCAGTTCCTCGGGGCGCAGCTTGGCCATCTTGGGGCGGCGCGGGGTGACCGGTTCGCTGGGGATGCGCGGGTCGCGCGGTTTCGGCCAGACGCAGAGCGCGAGGCCGATGCACCAGTTGATCCCGCAGAGCATGACGATCGGCACGGCCGAGAAGATCGCCAGCGACCGCGACAGCGGCTCGGCCAGCTGTAGCGAGATGACGGCGCCCATGGCGGGAATGGAGAAAAGCAGCGGCACCAGGGCGTGGAACAGCAAAACTGGCAGAAGGTGCGTCGGGTGATCCGGCCGGGCGAGGATACGCGGCGTCAGCCCCGGACGCATCATCGTCGCGGCGACGAAGACCGACATGGCCGCGAGGAAGCCGAGAGCGGCGACGTGATGCCCGAGCGCGAGCTGCGAGGGAATCCGCACCAGCGCCGCGAGGGCCGCGAGGCCGCCGTAGAGGCCGGTCGCCCGCAGCAGGGCCAGGTAGGATGTCGCCAGGACGTTCTGCATCTTCGCCGCTCCGTGTTTGCCGTGACCGCAAGCTGTGCGGGCCCTGTGGAACGGACATGGCCGGGTGGGGGCGAATTTGTGGATTCTCAAACCCTTCGCGGCCGAATTATGGCCGGCGGAGGCGGCACGAAAAAAGGGCGCGCCAGCGGCGCGCCCCATACGTCCAGCCGGAGGGGTCCGGTCAGGCGACGTTTTCCAGCCGGGCCTCGGGGGTGACCCCCAGCGCGTAGCAGACGTCGCGCGTGAGCTCGGGCTTGTTCAGCGTGTAGAAGTGCAGCTTGTCGACGCCGCCCTCGAGCAGCTCCGAGCAGAGCTCGGTGCAGAGCGCGGTGGCCAGCAGATCTTGGCGGCCGTCGCGGGTGGCGGCCTCGAAGGCCTCGATCACCCAGTCGGGGATCTTGGTGCCGCAGGCCTCGGCGAAGCGGCGCGCGCCTTTCCAGTTCTCGACCGGGAAGATGCCCGGCACGATGGGCTTGTCGATCCCGGCCTTCTCGCAGGCGTCGCGGAAGCGGAAGAAGGTCTCGGCCTCGAAGAAGAACTGCGTCAGCGCCTCGGAGGCGCCGGCGTCGAACTTGCGCTTGAGGTACTCGACGTCCGCCGTGTCGGTCGCGGCCTCGGGGTGGATGTCGGGATAGGCGCCCACGCGGATGGTGAAATCGCCCTCCTCGCGCAGCGCCTCGATCAGCTCGACCGAGTGGGCAAAGCCGTCGGGGTGGGGGGTGAAGCCCGACTCGCCCTTGGGCGGGTCGCCGCGCAGCGCGACGATGTCGCGGACGCCGGCTTCCTTGAACTGGCGCGCGATGCCCAGCGTCTCTTCACGAGTGGCGTTCACGCAGGTCAGGTGCGCCGCGACGCGCAGGTCGGAACGCTTGTGAATGGCCGCGACCACGTCGCGCGTCAGCTCGCGCGTGGTGCCGCCGGCGCCGTAGGTGACCGACACGAAGCGCGGGTCGAGTGGCGCGAGCGCCTGGACCGTGTCCCACAGGCGGAAGGTGCCCTCGATGTTCTTGGGCGGAAAGAATTCTAGCGAAATCTCGGGGCGGTTCATGACCGGGCTCCTCTTGATGCCTCATCCTTGTCGCACAGACTGCATTGTGAGACAAACTCATAAATCTCAAGAACAACATGAGCCGCGTGCCAAGATGCATATAGAGTTCCGCCATCTCAGGACAATAAAGGCGATCCACGACGCGGGGGGCCTGGCACGGGCAGCCGACCAGCTGAACATAACCCAGTCGGCGCTTTCGCACCAGATAAAGGGCCTCGAGGAGCAGGCGGGGGTGGAGCTGTTCGTGCGCCGCTCGAAGCCGATGCGCCTTTCGCCGGCGGGCTTGCGGTTGCTTCGCCTGGCCGAGCAGGTGTTGCCGCAGGTCGAGGCGGCGATCGCCGAGTTCGACGGGCTGCGCAAGGGATCCACCGGTCGCATGCACATCGCCATCGAGTGTCACGCCTGTTTCGAGTGGCTTTTTCCCGTGCTCGAGGCCTTTCGCCACGACTGGCCCGACGTCGATGTCGATATCCGGCCCGGGCTTGCCTTCGACGCGCTGCCCGCGCTGCAGACGGAGGACGTGGATGTCGTGATCTCCTCGGACCCCGAGGATCTGCCGGGCGTCACCTTCACCGAGCTCTTCGACTACAGCCCCGTCTTCGTCGCCGCCGCGAGCCATCCGTTGGCGCAGAAATCCTGGATCGAGGCCGAGGACTTTCGCGGCGAGACGCTCATCACCTACCCGGTGGAGCGCAGCCGGCTCGACGTCTTCTCTCAGCTGCTGACGCCCGCCAAGGTCGAACCGGGTGCGATTCGACAGGTCGAGCTGACGGCGGTGATCCTGCTGCTGGTGGCCTCGAACCGCGGCGTCTCGGTGCTGCCCGACTGGGTCGTGCGCGAGGTGAAGTACAATTCCGATTACGTCACCCGCCCGCTGACCGCGACCGGGTTGAAGCGGCGTCTCTACGCCGCGACGCGCACGGCGGACCTCGACCGGCCCTACGTGCGCGATCTCATCCGCCTCGCCGGGGAAGAGGCGCGGCGGTTGCAGGACTGGGCCGGCCCGGGGGCGTCCGCGGCCGGTTAGACCGGTCGCGGTCAGGCCCTCGGCGAAAGGGCAGGACCCATGGTCTGTCGCGAGGTCAGAGCGACTTGAGGTCCGCGGCCATCATGCGGCCGTCGCGTCCCTCCTTGAGCTCGTAGCTCACCTTCTGATTGTCGGCCAACCCGGTCAGACCCGAGCGCTCGACAGCGGAAATATGAACGAAAACATCCTTGCCGCCCTCTTCAGGCGCAATGAAGCCGTAGCCTTTGGTGGTATTGAACCATTTCACGGTGCCGTTCGGCATGGTCCCGTGCTCCTTCCAGTCGTCCTTGGTCTCTTGCCCGAAAATGGCGGGCGCTCCGTCACATCCGCCTTTCAGGCCTGCCGGTGAAATCGCGGCGTCTGGCTGATCGTCGAAGGTCACGGAATCAGGGTTGCACGCGCTTTGTAAAAATCAAGCGAAAGGCTTCGCACCCGCGGCGATCGGCAATAAATTGTCCCGCGACGGTCAAGGAGCGAGCGAGATGGAACTTTACGGACTGAAGAACTGCGACACCTGCCGCAAGGCGCTCAAGGCATTGCCACGCGCGACTTTCGTCGACGTGCGAGGCGATGGCGTGCCGCCCGAGGTGCTGCGCGACGCCCGTGCGCGCTTTGGCGACAAGCTGATCAACACGCGGTCGACGACATGGCGGGGCCTGTCGGAGGACGACCGGGCGGGCGATCCGCTGGAGTTGCTGGCGGTGCATCCGGCGCTGATGAAGCGGCCGCTGATCGTGGATGGCGACCGGATGTACCTGGGTTGGGACAAAACCGTACAGGCGGAGCTGCTCGACACGGCTTGAGCGGGCTCAGGCGGGGCGGGGTGTTGCGCGGGGCCACCATGCCGCGAGCGCGCGGTCGGCCGAGAGGGCGCCCGCGCCGCGGATCGTGAGGGTCACGAGCAGGAAGGCCCAGAACAGGCGCTGGTCGAGGATGGGGGAATCCGGGTGGCGGTCGAGCCAGGCGCCGAGGGTCTCGGGCTGGCCGATGGCGCCGTGGCCGTAGAGATCGGTGAGCGTCTGGACCGCGATGAAGCCCAGCATCCCGAGCGCCGAGAGACGCGTGGCGAGTCCCGCAACGATCAGAAAAGGCAGGATAAATTCCGCCCAGGTGCCCGCGACGGCGACGGCCCAGTGCAGGGGGCCGAGCTGCGAGACGTCGTAGCTCACGGCCTCGAACTGGCGGGGCCAGATCTGGGCGTAGGCGCCGCTGGAGGGGGAGAGGAAACCGAACGGGCCGTCGCCGAGCTTGGTGCGGGCGGAGGCCCAGAAGTAGCCGAGCAGGGTGGCGGCGAAGACGAGGCGCGCGAGCAGTGGCAGCAGGTCGGAGGCATGGTGTTCCACGGCGCTGAAGAGGCGATTGTGCAGGGAAATCAATTGGTTCATGTCACGTCTCCTCGAGGCCGGTGATGGCGCCATGGCGCAGCAGGAGGGCCAGGGTCGGGCCCGGATCGAAGGTGGGGCCGGCGGCCTCGGTGGCCTTGCCCAGGGGGTGCCCCTTGGCCAGTGCGGCGACAAAGGCCGCACCGCCCGGGGGCGCGATATGTGGTATCGAGTCGAACTCCGGCCGCAATATGAGGGCGGTTTCGGCCCTTGCGGGCGGTTTCGGGGAGTCCCGGTCGAGGGCGTGGTTTCGGATCGAGAAGGTGGGCCATTTGGAGGGGACGAGGCGCAGGGCCGGGGCGAGGTGCAGGCGCAGGGCGGCGAGGCGTTCGGGCGCGTGACGCGACAGCGCGGCGGGATCGATCGGGGCGGCATCGGCGGCATGGTAGGACTGCCGCATCGCCAGGTCGAGACGCGCGCAGTCAGGAAGATATCCGAGCTTTTCCAGTGGCTTGAAGGCTTCGAGGAAGGCCGGGAGGCCGCTGCCGTAGTGCATCATCAGGGGCGATGACGGCGGCTCGGCGCGCAGGTAGGCATCGGCGATGACGGTGAAATTCCGCTCCCCGACAAGGGCGCGGACGGTGGGAAAACCCACTTCGAGGGCCTCGCGCAGGGAGTGGGCGACGTTGTTGCGGTAGACGTCGTAGCGGCGGCCGGCGGGGGCTCCTGTACCAGTCGTAAGGCCTTTCGGTACAGGACGGGCCGGATCGAGCAGCGCATCGCGGAAGTCCTGTTGGCTCACCGCCGCCGGATCGGGCCGTGCCGTACCGGTCGTACGGTCTTTCCGTACGGGTCGGGCGGGTGCCGGAGGCCGGGGCGTGCCAGCCGCTTCGGGATCGGGCCTTCCCGTACCGGTCGTACGGGATTGCCGTACGGGAGCGCCTGGCGCGTCGCGGAGCGTGTCGCGGAGGGTCATGCCGCCACCTCGCAGAGGGCGAGCGCGGCTTCGGCGCGGCGGGCCTCGGCGGCGAGGACGGGCCAGTCGGGGACGTCGGTGTCCCACTCGACGAGAACCGGCCGGGGACCGGCGCGGCCGAGGGTGTGGCCCAGGAGCGACCAGACCGGATCGGCGGTCGGGGCGCCGTGGCTGTCGATCAGCAGCGGGGCGCCCGCGTCGTCGGTGTCGGCGTCGTGGCCGCCGACGTGGATCTCGCCCACGCGGTCCAGCGGGAAGGCGTCGATGTAGTCGCGCGGGGCGAAGCCGAGGTTGGTGGCCGAGACGAAGACGTTGTTCACGTCGAGCAGCAACCCGCAGCCGGTGCGGCGGGCGATCTCGGCGAGGAAGTCGGGCTCGGACCAGGTGCTCTCGGCGAAGGCGAGGTAGCTGGAGGGGTTCTCGAGCAGCATGCGGCGGGAGAGGCGCGCCTGCACCTCGTCGATGTGATCGCAAACGCGGGAGAGCGTCGCGGCGGTATAGGGCAGGGGCAGCAGGTCGTTCAGGAAATGGCTGTCGTGGGTCGACCAGGCGAGATGCTCGGAGAAGCTCGCCGGGTTCAGCCAATCGACGAGATGCGCGAGGCGCGCGAGGTGGTCGGGGTCGAGCCGGCCCTCGCCGCCGATGGAGAGGCCGACGCCGTGCACCGAGACCGGAAAGCGTTCGGAGAGGGCGCGAAGCTGGGCGAGGGGGCGGCCGCCGTCGCCCATGTAGTTCTCGGCGTGGACCTCGATCCAGCGCACCGGGCCGGGGTCGGCGGCGATCTCGGTGAAATGCTGCGGCTTGTAGCCGACGCCGGGGGCGGCGGGCAGGCGGGTGAGGTCGGTCATTGCAGGTCCTCCCGGAGGTCGCGCGGGGCGGGCGGCGCGGCCCGCCCCGCGGCATCGGCTCAGCTGGGGATGTCGCGCTCGAGCGGTTCGAGCGAGCCCATGCGGGGGGTGCCGTCGGCCATCGCGGGCAGCTCCATGTCCATGCAGGTGCCTTCGTCGACGAGCGTCCAGCTGTTGCCCTGGTAGTCGACGGTCGAGGTGCCGGCGCAGGTGGTGCCGGGGCCGGCGGCGCAGTCGTTCTCGCCGGCCATGGCCACGCCGTAGCACTTGACCTGCTCCTGCGCGGCGGCCGGGGTGGCGGCCCCCGCGAGAGCGGCTGCGACGGCGCCGGCGAGCGCGGCGGCGGTGGTGGTCCTGGTCATCTTCAACTTCCCTTGGCTGTCGTTGTCTCTCACCGGCGGTTCCGGTGGTGACTCCAGCCTGCCGCGACAATCCGCCACGCACCATTCACGGCGCCGTGGCTCACGCGGGCGTCAGGCGGCGTCAGCGCCGGGTGACGTGCGGCGCCGGGGGAACGCCCGAATTTCCAAGGAAATTTCCGGCGCGTGGCTGCAAATGTTGCGGGTGACGCGGCGTCGAACGACGGATTGTTACAACGCAAACGGCCCCCGCCGGAGGGGCGGGGGCCGCGCGTGAGGGATGTTACAGGATCGCCGGGGCGATCAGCGCAGGTCGGGCGGGGTCGCACCGGTGCGGAACTCGGCCACGGCCTCGTCCAGCGACATGACCGCGGTCTGCTTCTCGCCGAGACGGCGGACGGTGACGGTGCGCTCCTCGACCTCGCGGTGACCGACGGCGAGGATGACCGGCACCTTGCCGACCGAGTGCTCGCGGACCTTGTAGTTGATCTTCTCGTTGCGGGTGTCGGCCTCGGCGCGGACGCCGGCGGCGGTCAGGTCGCGGACGACCTCGTGCACGTAGTCGTCGGCCTCGGAGGTGATCGAGGCGACGACCACCTGACGCGGGGCCAGCCAGAAGGGCAGCTTGCCGGCGTGTTCCTCGATCAGGATGCCGATGAAGCGCTCGAAGGAGCCGAGGCAGGCGCGGTGCAGCATGAAGGGCCGCGTCTTTTCGCCGTCGGGGGCGATGTAGGTCGCGTTCAGCCGCTCGGGCAGGTTGGGGTCGACCTGGAAGGTGCCGCACTGCCAGACCCGGCCGATGGCATCGGTCAGGTAGAAGTCGAGCTTGGGCCCGTAGAAGGCGCCGTCGCCGGGTTCGAGCACGTAGTCGCGGCCGACCGCCTTGATCGCGTTCTCGAGCGCGCCCTCGACGTAGTCCCACGATTCCTCGGTGCCGACGCGCTTTTCGGGGCGCGTGGCGAAGCGGATCTCGAACTCGGGGAAGCCCAGCTCGCGGTAGATCTCGGCGAGGAAGTCGATGAAGCGCGCGCATTCCTCCTGGATCTGGTCCTCGGTGCAGAAGATATGCGCGTCGTCCTGGGTGAAGCCGCGCACGCGCATGATGCCGTGCAAGGCGCCCGAGGGCTCGAAGCGGGCGCAGGAGCCGAACTCGGCCAGCCGGAGCGGCAGGTCGCGGTAGGACTTTAGACCCTGGTTGAAGACCTGGACGTGGCAGGGGCAGTTCATCGGCTTCAGCGCGTTGATGCGCGTCTGGTCCTTGTTCTTCGCCTCGGCATCGTCGGTCTCGCCGTCGCGGGATTCATCCACCTCCACGATGAACATGTGGTGCTGGTACTTGTCCCAGTGGCCCGAGGCCTCCCACAGCTTGCGGTCGACGACCTGGGGCGTGTTGATCTCGCGGTAGCCGCCGGCGCGCTGCTTGCGGCGCATGTAGTCCTGCAGCGTGGTGTAGATGGTCCATCCGCCCGGGTGCCAGAAGACCTGGCCGGGGGCCTCTTCCTGCATGTGGAAGAGGTCCATCTCGCGGCCGAGACGGCGGTGGTCGCGCTTGGCGGCCTCCTCGAGGAAGGTGAGGTAGTTCTTGAGGTCCTGCCGGTTCTTGAAGGCCACGCCCTGCACGCGCTGGAGCATGGGGCGCGAGGTGTCGCCGAACCAGTAGGCACCGGAGACGCCCATGAGCTTGAAGGCATCGGCGGGAAGCTGGCCGGTGTGCTGCAGGTGCGGGCCGCGGCAGAGGTCCTGCCAGTCGCCGTGCCAGTACATGCGGATCGGCGCGTCCTCGGGGATGCGGTCGATGAGCTCGACCTTGAAGGGCTCGCCGGTCTGCTCGTAGTGGGCGATCGCGCGGTCGCGGTCCCAGACCTCGGTGCGCACGGGGTCGCGGGCGGCGATGATCTGCTTCATCTTCGCCTCGATCTCGCCGAGGTCCTCCGGGGTGAAGGGCTCGGCGCGGTCGAAGTCGTAGAACCAGCCGTTGTCGGTGACGGGGCCGATGGTGACCTTGGTGTCGGGCCAGATCTCCTGCACGGCGCGGGCCATGACGTGGGCGAAGTCGTGGCGGATCAGCTCGAGCGCCGCGTCGTCGTCCTGCATGGTGTTGATGGCGATCTCGGCGTTTTCCGAGATCGGCCACTGGAGATCCCAGTGCTGGCCGTTGACGGTGGCGGAGATGGCCTTTTTCGCGAGGCTCTTCGAGATCGCGGCGGCCACCTCGGCGGGCGTGGTGCCGGCGGGAAACTCGCGCGCGTTGCCATCGGGGAAGGTGAGGGAAATCTGGGACTGGTCGAGGCTCATCGGCCTGGTCTCCTCGTCGGTCTGGCGCCCACGGAACGCCCGGTTGCGGGTATGGTGTGAGGCGCCTTGTGGCGCGCGGCCCCCCGGCTGTCAAGCGCGGGCGGGCCGGGGCGCCCGGCCGGCGGGGCGCCGCCGGGGCGGAAGCGGCGCGGGAACCTTCGTGCCGCGAGCGGCGTTGAGGAGCGACCCAGCGATCCGCAAGGTACCATGACGACATTCGACGAACGCCGTGTCTTCGACACGTTGACAGAGGCCGGGGACGCGGCGGACCGGACGGAGGCGCGCAACGGGCTGCGCCACGTGGTGTCGCTCTCCATGACCAAGCTCGCCGACGGGCTGATCAATCCCAAGCTCGTGCTCACGTGGCTGGCCGGGGCGCTTGGCGCGCCCGCGGCGGTGACGGGGCTGCTGGTGCCGATCCGCGAGGCGGGCGCGCTGTTGCCGCAGATGCTGCTGGCGGGGCCGGTGCAGGGCATGGCGCATCGCAAGTGGGCCTGGGTGCTGGGCTCGCTGGGGCAGGGGATCGCCGCGGCGGGCATGGTCGCGGTGGCGCTGACGCTGGAGGGCCGGGCGGCGGGCCTGGCGCTCTGCGCGCTGCTGGCCCTGCTGGCGCTGTCGCGCTCGGCGGCCTCGGTCAGCTACAAGGACGTGCTGGGCAAGACCGTGCGCAAGACCCGGCGCGGCTCGGTCACGGGCACGGCGGCCTCGGTCGCCTCGGTGGGCGTTCTGGTCTTCGCGCTGCTGCTGATGTCGGGCCTGCTGGAGACCGTCGCGGCGGTGGCCTTGGCGATCGGGCTGGCCTCGATCCTGTGGCTGGTGGCGGGGGCGCTGTTCTCGCGGCTCGAGGAAGAGGCCAGCGCGGAGGCGGGCGAGGCGCCGGTGATCGACCTGGCGCCCTGGCGCGAGGACGCGCAGTTCCGGCGTTTCGTCTACGCGCGGGGCGCGCTGACGGCGACGGCGCTGGCGCCGCCCTACATCGTGCTGCTGGAAGGCGAGGGCGGCGCGCTGCAGGCGCTGGGCGCGCTGGTGCTGGCGAGCGCGGCGGCCTCCTTTGTCAGCTCCTATGTCTGGGGGCGGCTCGCGGACCGCTCGTCGCGGCAGGTGCTGGTGCTGGCGGGCTTCGCGGGCGGCGCCGCGATGGCACTGGCGGCGCTGGCGGGCGCGCTGGGCTGGGCCGCGACCGCCTGGGTGGCGCCGCTGGTGCTCTTCGGGCTGATGGTGGCCTACCACGGCGTGCGCCAGGGACGCTCGACCTACCTGGTCGACATGGCGCCCGAGGACGCGCGGGCGCGCTACGCGGCGCTGGCCAACACGCTGATCGGCGGGCTGCTGCTGCTGACGGGCGCCTTCGGGGGCGCGCTGGCCTTCGTCGGGCCGGTCGCGGCGCTGGCGGGCTTTGCCGTCCTGAGCGCGCTGGGCGGCGTGCTGGCACTGGGCCTGAAGGAGGTCGAGCGCGCAGGCTGAGCCTCTGGCGGCCCGGTGCGGGGCCGTGCTACCGCGCCTGCGGGGCAAGGGCAGGAGCGCACATGCAGTCGGCCATCGCGGGCTTCGCGCTCGGACTTTCGCTGATCCTCGCGATCGGATCGCAGAACGCCTTCGTGCTGCGGCAGGGGCTGCGGCGCGAGCACGTGGGCACGGTGGTGGCGATCTGCGCGCTCTCGGACGCGGCGCTGATCGCGGCGGGCGTGTCGGGCTTCGGCGCGCTGACGCGCAGCGTGCCGGGCCTCGAATGGGCGATGCGGCTGCTGGGCGTGGCCTTCCTGGGCTGGTACGGCGCGCGCACGCTCGGGGCGGCCTGGCGCGGGGGCGACCGGCTGGAGGCGGGCGCGGCGGCCGGGAGCCGGCGCGCGGCGGTGCTGACCTGCCTCGCCTTCACCTGGCTCAACCCGCATGTCTACCTCGACACCGTGGTGCTGCTGGGGGCGGTCTCGTCGCAATACGCTGACCGGACGTGGTTCGCGCTGGGCGCGATGAGCGCGTCGCTGTGCTTTTTCACCGCGCTGGGATACGGCGCGCGGGCGCTGGCGCCGCTTTTCGCGCGGCCCGGGGCCTGGCGGGCGCTGGACCTGCTGGTGGGGCTGACCATGTGGGCCATCGCCGCCAAGCTGCTGCTGGGCTGAGGCCGGCCCCGGGCCCGGGGGTCTTGTGCCCGCCGGTCACAGGAGTAAGACACGCGGCATGGATACCACCCAAAGCGCGAGCCCGGTCCGGGGCATTCTGTGGATGGTGGTCACGGGGCTGTGCTTCGTGGCCGTCACGGCCCTGGTCAAGACGCTGGCCGGGCGGGTTCCGGCGGCGGAATCGGCCTTTCTGCGCTACGTCTTCGGCCTTGTCTTCCTGCTGCCGGCCTGGCGCAGCCTGCGCGACCTGAGGCTCACGAAGCGCCAGTGGGGGCTGTTCACCCTGCGCGGCGCCGCCCAGACGCTGGGGGTGATCTGCTGGTTCTACGCCATGACCCGCATCCCCATCGCCGAGGTCACGGCGATGAACTATCTCGTGCCGGTCTTCGTCACGGTGCTGGCGGTGGTCTTCCTGGGCGAGCGGCTGGCGGGCCGCCGGATCGGTGCCATCGTGGTGGCGCTGCTGGGCGCCATGCTGATCCTGCGGCCGGGCTTCCGCGCGCTGGACCCGGGGCATTTCGCGATGCTGGGCACGGCGACGCTGTTCTCTGTCTCCTACCTCATCGCCAAGATCGTCTCGGGCGAGATGCGCGCCTCGGTGGTGGTTGCGCTGCTGTCGATCACGGTGACCATCGGGCTCGCGCCCTTTGCCATCGCGGTCTGGGTGACGCCCTCGCTGGCGGATCTCGCGGTGCTGGCGGGCGTGGCCTGTTTCGCCACCGGCGGGCACTACGCCATGACGCTGGCCTTCGCCGCGGCGCCGGTGACGCTGACCCAGCCGGTGACCTTCCTGCAGCTGGTGTGGTCGGTCGCCATCGGGGCGCTGTTCTTTGCCGAGCCGGTCGATCCCTTCGTGGTCGCGGGCGGCACGGTGATCGTGGGGGCGGTGGTCTTCATCACCTGGCGCGAGGCGGTGCTGAAGCGGCGGATCTCGCCGCTGGGGACCGAGGGGAAGTTTTAACGTCTGCGGAAACGCTGTGTTTCCGCTGTCTGAAAAAGCCTTTGACGCTGCGTAATCCTGCCGCAATCGCGGGGCAGCCTCCTGGTTACCGAAGGGTTCAGGAGTGCATCATGTTTGCAGAAAACACATTGACCGAGAGCATGGACGAGGTTCGCGATTTCCTTCTGCGCGAGCGGGAAAAGACATTGTCCGAGATGGAGTGGCGGTTCCGGGCGCGGGGCTATGGCTACAATCTGCGCCGCATCGAGGCGGGCTTCGAGGTGGCCCGGCTGCCGCAGAACACGGTGCTGGGGACGTTGCGGGTCTGATCCGCGCCGCCCCGGGCGTTGTGCCGCCTCGCCGGCCGCTTGTGCGTATTTGGCACAAGAAGAAGCCTGGGGGGGGGGCGCCGGGAGCCGCTGGCGGTGGGCTTCGTTTGCGGGTTTCCTGGCAGGAAGACACGGGCGGGCGGCGGCTGCCGGGTGTTTTGTTGATTGACGGGTCAATCAAAATCGGGAAGGGTGCCGGCCGACAGGAGGGTGGCGCTTGCCGAGAGTTGGACAGGAACCGAAGCGGCGCGCGGCGCTGGTGGCGGCCACGGTGGCCGAGGTCGGGGCGCGCGGCTCGCTCGACGTGACGGTCGGGCAGATCGCGCGGCGCGCGGGCATGTCGCCGGCGCTGGCGCATCACTATTTCGGCGGCAAGGTGCAGATCTTTCTCGCCGCCATGCGCCATATCCTGTCGGAGTATTCCGCCGAGGTGCGCCACGCGCTGGCCGGGGCGCCGGAGGGGCGCCGGCTGGAGGCGCTGATCGCCGCCAATGTCGCCGAGAGCTGTTTCCAGCCGGCGACCGTCTCGGCCTGGCTGAACTTCTACGTGCTGGCGCAGCGCGAGCCGGAGGCCGCGCGGCTGCTGCGCGTCTACCAGGCGCGGCTGCACAGCAATCTCGTCCACGCGCTGCGCGGCCGCGCGCGCGATCCGCGCGATACCGCCCGGACGCTGGCGGCGCTCATCGACGGCGTCTACCTGCGCGCGGCGCTCGACGGCGCGGGGGTGGGCAATGCCGCCGCGCAGCTCATCGCCACCGCCCAAGCCCTGACAGGAGAGTCATGACCCGGCCCAATATCCTCATCCTCATGGTCGACCAGCTGAACGGCACGCTCTTTCCCGACGGGCCGGCCGACTGGCTGCACCTGCCGAACCTGCGCCGGCTGGCGGGGCGGTCGACCCGCTTCGCCAATGCCTATACCGCGAGCCCGCTCTGCGCGCCGGGGCGGGCGAGCTTCATGTCGGGGCAGCTGCCCAGCCGGACGGGCGTTTACGACAACGCGGCCGAGTTCTCGTCGGCGATCCCGACCTACGCGCATCACCTGCGGCGGGCGGGCTATCACACCGCGCTCTCGGGCAAGATGCATTTCGTCGGGCCCGACCAGCTGCACGGCTTCGAGGAGCGGCTCACGACCGACATCTACCCGGCCGATTTCGGCTGGACGCCGGATTACCGCAAGCCGGGCGAGCGCATCGACTGGTGGTATCACAACATGGGTTCGGTCACCGGCGCGGGCGTGGGCGAGATCAGCAACCAGCTGGAATACGACGACGAGGTGGCGCATTTCGCGAAGATGAAGCTCTACGACCTGGCGCGCGGCAACGACGCGCGGCCCTGGTGCCTGACGGCGAGCTTCACCCATCCGCACGATCCCTACGTGGCGCGGCGGAAGTACTGGGATCTCTACGAGGATTGCGCGCACCTGCTGCCCGAGGTCCCGGCGCTGGCCTACGAGGATCACGATGCGCATTCGCAGCGCATCTTCGATGCGAACGACTGGCGCAACTACGAGATCACCGAGGACCATATCCGCACCGCGCGGCGGGCCTATTTCGCCAATGTCTCGTATCTCGACGACAAGATCGGCGAACTTCTGGCGGTGCTGGAGGAGACGGGTCAGGAGGCGGTGGTGGTCTTCTGCTCGGACCACGGCGACATGCTGGGCGAGCGGGGGCTGTGGTTCGTAAGAATGAGCTTTTGCGAGGGCTCGGCCCGCGTGCCGCTGATGATCTCGGCCGCCGGCATGGCGCCGGGGCGGGTGGCGGCGCCGGTCTCGACGCTGGACCTCTGCCCGACGCTCTGCGAACTGGCCGGGGTGAGCCTGGAGGAGGTCGCGCCCTGGACCCAGGGCGAGAGCCTCGTGCCGCTGGGGCAGGGCGGCGAGCGGGTCTCGCCGGTGGCGCTGGAATACGCGGCCGAGGCCTCCTACGCGCCGCTGGTCTGCCTGCGACAGGGCAAGTGGAAATACACCGCCTGCGCGCTCGACCCCGAGCAGCTCTTCGACCTCGAGGCCGACCCGCACGAGATGACCGACCGCGCGGGCGACCCGGCCTGCCGCTCGGTGCTCGAGGGGTTCCGGCACGAGGCGGGGCTGCGCTGGGATCTGGCGCGCTTCGACGCCGAGGTGCGCGAGAGCCAGGCCCGGCGGCACGTGGTCTACGAGGCGCTGCGGCAGGGCGGCTACTACCCCTGGGATTACCAGCCGCTGCGCGATGCCTCCGAGCGCTACATGCGCAACCACATGGACCTGAACGTGCTCGAGGCGCGCCAGCGCTACCCGCGCGGCGACTGAGGCGAGGCGTGCCTGCGATGAGCTACGATCCGCAGCCCGAGGCCAGCCACTACGTGGCGGGCGGCTACATCGAGGACACGGGCGGCGCGCCGCTCGAGGTGGTCTATCCCTTCACCGGCGCGCGTATCGCGCGGCTGCACTGCGCCACGGACCGGGTGATCGAGCTCGCGCTCGCCTCGGCGCTCGAGGCGCAGGAGGTCTGGGCGGCCATGAGCGGCACCGAGCGCGGCCGCGTGCTGCGCCGCGCCGCCGACATCATGCGCGGCCGCAACCGGGAACTGTCGGAGCTCGAGACGCGGGACACCGGCAAGCCGCTGCAGGAGACGCTGGTGGCCGATGCGACCTCGGGCGCCGATGCGCTGGAATACTTCGGCGGCCTCGCGGCGACGCTGACCGGCGAGCATATCCCGCTGGGGACGGACTGGGCCTATACCATGCGCGAGCCGCTGGGCCTCTGCGTCGGCATCGGCGCCTGGAACTATCCCACGCAGATCGCCTGCTGGAAGGCGGCGCCGGCGCTGGCCTGCGGCAATGCCATGGTCTTCAAGCCTTCCGAGGAGACGCCGCTGAGCGCGCTGAAGGTCGCGGAGATCCTGACCGAGGCCGGGGCGCCGCCGGGGCTCTTCAACGTGGTGCAGGGCGGCGGCGATGTCGGCGCGGCGCTGGTTGCGGACGCGCGCGTGGCCAAGGTCTCGCTCACCGGCTCGGTGCCCACGGGGCGGCGCGTCTATGCCGCGGCGGCCGAGCGCATCAAGCACGTCACCATGGAGCTCGGGGGCAAGTCGCCGCTCCTCGTCTTCGACGACGCCGATGTCGAGGACGCGGTGGGCGGCGCGATCCTGGGCAACTTCTACAGCTCCGGGCAGGTCTGCTCGAACGGCACGCGGGTCTTCGTCCAGCGCGGTCTGCGCGAGCGCTTCCTGCGCCGGCTGTCGGAGCGGCTGGAGGCGGGTGTCGTCATGGGCGATCCGCTGGACGAGGCGACCAACATCGGCCCGCTGGTCAGCGCGGCGCAACGCGACAAGGTGATGGGCTACATCCGGCAGGGCGCGCGCGAGGGCGCGCGGCTGATCCACGGCGGCACCGCGGGGCCGGGCCCGGGCTTCTTCGTCGCGCCGACGGTCTTCGCCGACGTGACCGACGACATGGTCATCGCCCGCGAGGAGATTTTCGGGCCGGTCATGGCGGTGCTGGATTTCGACACTGAGGAAGAGGCCGTCGCGCGGGCCAACGCCACGCCCTTCGGCCTCTCGGCCGGGGTCTTCACCCGCGACATCGCCCGCGCGCACCGGGTGATCGGACGGCTGCACGCGGGGAGCTGCTTCATCAACTCCTACAACGACGCCCCGGTCGAGGTGCCCTTCGGCGGGGTCAAGGCCTCGGGCGTGGGGCGCGAGAACGCGAAGGCCGCGATCGAGCACTACTCGCAGCTCAAGTCCGTCTACGTCCGCATGGGCGCGGTGGAGGCGCCGTTCTGATGCCGTTGACGATGGAGATCTGCCCGACCGCTGCGCGCGGCCGGAAAGGGGATTTGCGTATTTGGAGAAAGATGAAAGGCCGGCTGGCCGCGTGCCCCGGGCTCTTCTTCTTGTTCCAAATACGCACAAGCGGCTTGCGGTCCGGCACTGCGCCGGGGGCCGCGCGGAGCCGATGATGCAGGCCGACTACGTCATCGTGGGCGCGGGCTCGGCGGGCTGCGCGCTGGCCTTCCGGCTGGCCGAGGCGGGGCGCTCGGTCATTGTGATCGAGGCCGGTGGCAGCGACGCGGGGCCCTTCATCCAGATGCCCGGCGCGCTGAGCTACCCGATGAACATGGCGCGCTACGACTGGGGCTATACCTCCGAGCCCGAGCCGCATCTCGGCGGGCGGCGGCTGGCCTGTCCGCGCGGGCGGGTGCTGGGGGGATCGTCCTCGATCAACGGCATGGTCTACGTGCGCGGGCATGCCTGCGACTACGACCACTGGCGCGAGGCCGGGGCAGAGGGCTGGGGCTTTGCCGACGTGCTGCCCTATTTCCGGCGGATGGAGAACTGGCACGACGGCGGGCACGGCGGCGATGCCGCGTGGCGGGGGACCGATGGGCCGCTGCACGTCACGCGGGGGCGGCGGGACAACCCGCTGGTGGGCGCCTTCGTCGAGGCCGGGCGGCAGGCGGGCTACCCGGTGACGCCGGATTACAACGGCGCCCGGCAGGAGGGCTTCGGCCCCTACGACATGACCGTCTGGAAGGGCCGCCGCTGGTCGGCGGCGAGCGCCTACCTGAAGTCGGCCCGGCGCCGCGGCGCGCGGGTGCTGCGCGGGCAGGCGCGGCGCGTGGTGATCGAGGAGGGCCGCGCGCGCGGGGTCGAGGTCGACATGCGCGGCGGGCCGCGGGTGATCCGGGCGGCGCGCGAGGTGATCCTCGCTGCCTCGGCGATCAACTCGCCCAAGCTGCTGATGCTCTCGGGGATCGGACCCGGGGCGGAGCTGGCCGGGCACGGTGTGCCGGTGCTGGCGGACCGGCCCGGGGTGGGGGCGAACCTGCAGGATCACCTCGAGGTCTACCTGCAGATGGCGGCCACGAAGCCGGTGAGCCTCTACCGGTACTGGAACCTTGCCGGGAAGGCCTGGGTCGGGGCGCGCTGGCTCTTCACGCGCAGCGGGCCCGGCGCCTCGAACCAGTTCGAGAGCGCGGGGTTCATCCGCTCGCGCGCGGGCGTGCGCTATCCCGACATCCAGTTCCATTTCCTGCCCATCGCGGTGCGCTACGACGGGCAGGCGGCGGCCGAGGGGCATGGCTTCCAGGCGCACGTCGGGCCGATGCGGTCGGCCTCGCGGGGGGCGGTGACGCTGCGCAGCGCCGACCCCGAGGCCGCGCCGCGCATCCGCTTCAACTACATGAGCGAGCCGCAGGACTGGGCCGATTTCCGCGCCTGCATCCGGCTCACGCGGGAGATCTTCGCGCAGGAGGCCTTCGCGCCCTTCGCGGGGCAGGAGATCCAGCCCGGGGCGGCGGCGCAGGACGACGCGGCGCTGGACGAGTTCGTGCGCGAGCATGCCGAGAGCGCCTATCACCCCTGCGGCACCTGCCGGATGGGGCGGGCCGACGATCCGGGCGCGGTGGTCGACCCCGAGGCGCGGGTCATCGGGGTCGAGGGGCTGCGGGTGGCCGACAGCTCGGTCTTTCCGCGGATCACCAACGGCAATCTCAACGCGCCCTCGATCATGGTGGGCGAGAAGGTGGCCGACCATGTCCTGGGCCGCCGCCTGCCGCCGGAGAACGCCGAGCCCTGGGTGCATCCGGACTGGCGGACCGCGCAGCGGTAGCGGCGCCGGATTCGTTAATCGGTCTTAACGATTTCCGTTGAACTCGGGCCTGTCTGCGCCGATGTAGCGGGGATGTTAAGACTTTGTTCTCTTCTCGTTCTTATGCTTGCCCTCGCTCCCGGACTCGCGCGGGCCGATGCGGCGGGGCCGCTGCGCGTGATCGACGGCGATACCTTCGACGTCGGCGGCACGCGGGTGCGGCTGCACGGGGTCGATGCGCCCGAGACGGACCAGATGTGCGGCGGCGACGGCGTGCCCATGTGGGGCTGCGGCGCATGGGTCAATGCGCGTGTCGCGGCGCGGTTCGAGGGGCGCGAGGCGCGGTGCATCCGCGTCGACACGGATGTCTACGGCCGCGAGGTGGCGCGCTGCACGGTCGGCGGCGAAGACCTGGGCGAGGTGCTGGTGCGCGAGGGGCTGGCCTTTGCCTACCGGAGGTACTCGATGGACTACGACCTGGCCGAGAAGGGCGCGGCGGTGCAGGGCCGGGGTCTGCACGGCGAGGGCGTGACGCCGCCCTGGACCTTCCGCGCCCGGGCCCGCGAGGCGCGGGCGGCGGCCAGCCTGCGCGCGGCGCCGGAGGGCTGCGAGATCAAGGGCAACGTCTCGGGCGACGGGACGCGGATCTACCACGTGCCGGGGCAGATGCACTACGGCCGCACTCGGATCTCGCCGGAGAAGGGC
>NZ_KE557284.1:70130-72480 GCF_000442255.1 Salipiger mucosus DSM 16094
GGTCGCGGGACAGACCTGGCGCGCCGGTCGGGGCTGGCGGTCGCGGGGCAGGCCTGACGTGCCGGGCGGCGCTGGCGGTAGCGGGACAGGCCTGACGCGCCGGTCGGGGCGGCGGTCGGGCGATCCTGAGCCTGCGTGGTTCGGCGCCGGGAGCAACTCGCGGCGGTGGCGCGCCGCCGACCGAGGGACGAAGTGTGCCTTCCGCAGAGATCGGAGCGGCGGCCTCGCGCGTGCCGGGGCGATTTCGGTCCGACCGGAGTCGAGCGGAAGGTGCCGCTCGCCCGGGCCTCGCGTGAGGCGTCGATGGCGCGTCGGCGGATCGCGTGCAGTGCGGCGAAGGCACGGCGCGGCGGTCGCGGAGCGGCATGCCGATTGTCGCGTGACAAGGGTGTTTTGCGGCGCACCGATCCTGGAGCGCCACGGCCCTGGCGCGGTGTCGGCTCTGGCTCGGCCGGCGCGTGACGTTGCGCCAGCGTGGCCGGTTTGATCCCTGTCAAGGTGGGGTGAGAGGTGGCGTGCAAGTCTGCTGTCGGACCTGAAGAAAACGGAAAAAGAGGAGAGGCCCGCATGTCCCATGTCCCGCACGAACTGGCCGAGGAATTCCCGGATCTCGCGCAGCGCATTTCGGAGCTGAAACAGAGCGACCGGCGCTTCGCGCACCTGGCCGAGAAGTACCATGCCGTGAACCGCGAGGTGCATCGCGCCGAGAGCAGCGTGCAGCCCGTCGACGAGCTGGAGGAGGTCCGCCTGCGCAAGGAGCGCGCGGCGCTGAAGGACGAGCTCTACGCGCTGCTGACGCACTGAAGGGGCGGAGCGCCCCGGCCGGGTTGTCCGGCCGGGGTATCATGGGCGCGCCGTTTTCTGCCGATCGAAGAGGCGGAGACGGCCCGTCCAGGTGCAAGGAGAAGCGTCGCTCGACGACGCTTCTCCTTGCCGACGGCGCATCAAGGCCGCAACGACCGGTCGGGGCGCGAGCCCACGCAGGCTCAGTCGAGCAGGGGCTCGATGCGGTCGGTGATCGGGCGGCGCGAGGTGGGGCGGGTGGTGCTGCCCCAGGTCTCGACGAGCGCGCCGTCGGGGCCGATCAGGGCCTTGTTGAAGTTCCACGCGGGCTCGAAGCCCCGGGCGGCGAGCCAGCGGTAGAGCGGGTGGGCCGCGTCGCCGGTGACGCGCGTGATCGTGGTCATCGGCAGGTCGAGGTCGAAGTTGACCGCGCAGAAATCCTTGACCGCGGCCTCGTCGCCCAGCTCCTGCTTGAAGTCGTTCGAGGGCACCGCGAGGACCACGAGCCCGCGGTCGCGGTAGCGGTCGTAGAGCGCCTGCAGCCCGTCGTATTGCCGGGTGAAGGCGCAGCGCGAGGCGGTGTTGACCACCAGCACCGGCTGGCCGCGCCATTGCTCGAGCGAGAGCGTGCCGCCGTCGATGTCGTCGAAGCGGAAGCCCTGTGCCGCCTGCGCGGGCAGGGCGAGAAGGGCGAGGATCAGGATGGCGATGCGGATCATGGCGTGGCTTTCGGGGCGGCTGTGTGCCTTGGAAAAGAGCGCGCCGGGCGGCGGTTTCAAGACCGGGAGCGGCCGGGGCCTTGGCCTTTGCGCGGGCGGGCTGTAATGTTTCGGCGCAGGACCAGCGGAGGACGTGCATGACCTCGGAGGACGACAAGGTCGCGGGACGGATCAACGGCGAGCAGCCCGAGGTGCGCCCCGATGGGCTGCCGCTGCGGCTGGCCTACATGATCCTGATCTGGCTGATGCTGAGCCTCGCGCAGACGGTGCTGACCGTGGCGACGGTGGTGCAGTTCGTGATCATGGCGACGAACCACCGAAGGCCCAACGAGCGGCTGGCCGACTTCGGCACCGACCTCGGGATCTGGATGGCCAAGGCGGCGCGGTTCCAGACCGGGGCCTCGGAGGTGAAGCCCTGGCCCTGGACCGAGCTGGACTGAGGCGGGGCGGCGGCCGACGCGAAGAGGGAGACCGGTATGGCCGGAGGATGGAGCCGCGACGGCGCGGTGAGCGAGCAGATCGAGGCCTCGATCAGCGAGGAGCTGGAGCGCATGAAGGCGCGGCGCGCGCCGGTGGGCGAGAGCCTGACCCACTGCGCGGAATGCGACGAGGAGATCCCGGAGAAGCGCAGGATCGCGATCCCGGGGGTGAAGCTGTGCATCGACTGCCAGCAGGAGCGCGACGGGGCGCAGCGGGCACGCGGCGGGATCAACCGGCGCGGCTCGAAGGATTCGCAGCTGAAGTGATCCGGCGGAGCGCGGCTGGCGCCGCGCGCAGGTTGCCTCGGCCCCTTGCGGGGCCTCGGGCGGGGCCCGTGCCGCGCGGGACGGGAGCCGGCCCTAGCGGCG
>NZ_KE557284.1:72743-98450 GCF_000442255.1 Salipiger mucosus DSM 16094
CGCGCCGGCGCAGGCCGCGCCAGCGCCGCGTGCGGCCCCGCTCGGGGCGCTGCTGCGGCGGGCGCGGCGGAGCCATGGGCTCAGTCCTCCATCGCCTCGAGCTCGTCGATGAAGCCCTCGATCATGCCGAGGCCGGTCTGCCAGAAGGCGGGGTCCGTGGCATCGAGCCCGAAGGGCGCGAGCAGCGCCTTGTGGTGCTTGGAGCCGCCCGCCTTGAGCATCTCGAAGTACTTGTCCTGGAAGCCCTCGGGGGAGGCCTCGTAGGTGGCGTAGAGCGCGTTCACAAGCCCGTCGCCGAAGGCATAGGCGTAGACGTAGAAGGGCGAGTGCACGAAGTGCGGGATGTAGGCCCAGAAGCACTCGTAGCCCGGCATGAAGTCGAAGGCGGGTCCGAGGCTCTCGGCCTGCACCGACATCCAGAGCGCGTTGATGTCGTCGGGGGTCAGCTCGCCCCCGCGGCGCGCCTCGTGCAGCTTGCACTCGAAGTCGTAGAAGGCGATCTGGCGCACGACCGTGTTGATCATGTCCTCGACCTTGCCGGCGAGCAGGACCTTGCGCTCGTTGTCGTCCCGCGCGTGGGCCAGCATGCGGCGGAAGGTCAGCATTTCGCCGAAGACCGATGCGGTTTCCGCGAGCGTGAGCGGGGTCGAGGAGAGCATCTCGCCCTGGCCGGCGGCCAGCACCTGGTGCACGCCGTGGCCCAGCTCGTGCGCGAGGGTCATCACGTCGCGCGGTTTGCCGAGGTAGTTGAGCATCACGTAGGGGTGCACCTCGGTCACCGTGGGGTGCGCGAAGGCGCCCGGGGCCTTGCCGGGGGTGACGGCGGCGTCGATCCAGCCCTTCTCGAAGAAGGGGCTGGCGATCTCGGCCATGCGGGGATCGAACTCGGTGTAGGCGTTCATCACCGTCTCGCGCGCCTCGGCCCAGTCGACCACGCGGTCGGTGGACATGGGCAGCGGCGCGTTGCGGTCCCAGACCTGCATCCGGTCGAGGCCCAGCCACTTGCGCTTGAGCTCGTAGTAGCGGTGCGAGAGGCGCGGGTAGGCGTCGACCACGGCGTTGCGCAGGGTCTCGACGACCTCGGGCTCGACGTCGTTGGCCAGGTGCCGGGCGGTCTGCGCCGAGGGCATGCCGCGCCAGCGGTCCATGACCTCCTTCTCCTTGGCCTGGGTGTTGTGCACGCGGGAGAAGGTCTTGATGTTCTCGGCGAAGACGCGGGCGAGTTCGCGGGCGGCGGCCTCGCGGGAGGCGCGGTCGGTGTCGGTGAGGTGGTTGAGCGTCGTCTCGATGCCCATGACCTCGTCGTTGACGGTGAACTCGAGCCCCGAGATCGTCTCGTCGAAGAGCTTCATCCAGGCGTCGCCCACCACGCCCATGTCGTGCAGGAACTTCTCGAGCTCGTCCGAGAGCTGGTAGGGCTTCATCGCGCGGATGCGGTCGAAGGCGGGCTTGTAGCGTGCCAGATCGGGATCGGCGTCGAAGAGGCCGTCGAGGTGCCCGTCGTCGAGGCGGTTCAGCTCGAGCGTGAAGAAGACCAGCGGGGTCGTGTAGGTGGTGATCTTTTCCTGCAGGTCCGACAGGTGCTTGGCACGGCCCGCGTCGGTGGTCTGCTGGTAGTAGCGCAGGCCCGCGTAGGACATGATGCGGCCCGCGACGGTCTCGATCTTCTCGTGGCGCTGGACCATCTCGAGGAAGCCCGCGGCGTCGAGATCGCCCAGTTTGCCCTCGTAGTCGGCGGCGAAGCGGGCGCAGGCCTCTTCCAGCCAGTCGAGATCGCGCTTCAGCTCGGGCGCGTCGGGGGCCGGGTAGAGGTCGGTCAGGTCCCATTCGGGCAGATCGCCCAGGTCGCGGGTGCCACCGCTGGCGTCGGCGTCGAAGAGGCGGCGGGGGCGGGGAAAGGCGTCGGTCATGGGCTCCTCGTGTGTCGTTTGCCCATGACGATAGGAGCCTGCCCCGCGGAAAGGCCAATGGCCGAGCGGGGAAATCGCGCGTCAGAAGCGGTGGGTCAGGCCGGCATGCAGGCCCGCCTCGCCGGTTCCGGCGGTGGCGCCGACGGCAAGCGTGTCGCTGGCGCCGAGCGCGTGTTCCGTGACCAGCCCGTAGCGGTCGGTGCCGCCGGAGCGCTCGACATGGGCCAGCGCCGAGAGCGTGGTGCGGGCGCCCGCGCGGTAGCTGAAATCGAGTTCTAGCGCGTCGCGGCCGTGCTCGGCGCCCGGGTGCAGGAGCGCGATGCCCGCCTCGGCGGCGCCCATGTCGCGGTGCAGGCCGAGCTTGGCGCTGGTGCCCTCGGGCGAGGCGTCCTGCGGGTGCCAGACACGCTCGACGGCGCCCTCGATGCGCCAGCCGCGCGCCTCGTGCGAGACGGCGGCCGAGACCGCGCGGAAGTCGCCCCGGGCGTCGTCGTGGAGCGAGAGGCTCCAGTCGAGCTCGCCCGTGGTCTGCGTGATCGAGAGGCCCAGCGGCACCGAGGTGTGGCGGAGGGCCGCGTCGGTAGCGAAGGAGCCAGCGGACTCGAAAAGCGCGTCCTCGGTCGCGGGCAGGATGCCCGCGAAGACCGAGGGCAGCACCGCGTCGTAGGCCGGGCGCACCACGCCGAGGCGGAGCGTGTCGCCCCAGTTCAGCGCCACGTAGGTCTCGTGCGGGTTGCTGGCCTCGCGGTAGAAGGAGAAGAGCCCCAGCTCCAGCGCGGGCAGCGCCGCGTGTCGGCCGAGCGGCAGCCGCAGCGTGGCGTCGAGCCGTCCGATGCCCGCGTCTTCGACCTCGGAGGAGAGGCCGGCGGAAAGGCTGCCTTCGAGTCGGAGGCCATCGGTCGCGCGCGCGGGAAGGGCGGCGAAGGCGCCGAGCAGGAGGGCGGAGAGCGGGGTGCGGATCATGGGGCGGGGCCTTGCGATGGAGTGGCCCTGATTGTCCCGTGGCGGGGGCCGGGCGCAAGGGCGGATCGCGCCCCGACTACGACTTTTGGCGGTATCCGCGACAAACGCAATCGCCGGATCGCGGGAAAGGCCGTAGCCTTGCGGCGCAGATTGCATGCAAGGGGCGGTGGCGCCGGGCGCCGCCGCGGACGAGTCAGGGGAGGAAATCACATGTCACAGAAACCGATCCTTTTCGGGGTTGGCGGCCTGGTGGTCGGCAGCGTCTTCGGGTTCCTGCTGGGCGGACAGGCCAGCGAGGGCCGCGTCGGCGCGGCGCTGGAACGGGCGCTGGCGCCCTCGCAGGAGGCCGAGGCGGAAGCCGCGAGCGCGCAGCAGGAGGCGATGACGGCCCAGCAGGAGACGCTGGCGGCGATGCAGGAGCGCCTGGCGGCGCTGGAGGAGGCGATGCCCGAGGGCGGCGCCAGCGCCGAGGACGTGCAGTCGGCGGTGTCCGAGCAGCTTGCCGGGTTCGAGGAGAGCCTGTCGGCGCGGCTGGCCGAGCTGTCGGAGGCCACGCAGTCGCAGGCCGAGAACCTGCGCGGCTCGCTCGACGAGCTGGCCAGCGGGCTGGAGCAGAGCGCGCGGGTGGCGGCGGCGGCCGTGGCCTCGAACGGTGGCGGCGGCGGTGGCGGTGCCACCGAGGGGATGGAAGTGACCGAGCCGCTGACCGTGGGCCAGACCGCGCTGTTCGCCGAGGGCGGCGTGCGCGCCTTCGTCTCTCGGATCAACGCGCAGGCGGGCTCGGTGCGGCTGTCGATCAACGGCGAGACGACCGAGATCGGCGTCGGCGGCGCGGCCCCGGTCTCGATCGAGGCGGGCGATTGCTCGGTCGCGGTCATGGGGCTGGAGAGCGAGGGCGTGACGCTGGGCTCGGACTGCAGCGATGCGCAGCCCTCGGGTGCGATGGAAGGCGACGCCGAGGCCGCGGGCAGCGCGCCGCCGGCGCCCGAGGAGGGCTTTGGCGTCGGCGAGGTCGCGCAGCTGGCGGACGGCGCGCTGCGGGTCTTCGTCTCGGGCATGGCCCAGGACGGCACGGCGGCGCGGATCGCGGTCAACGGCGTGACCACGCAGGTCGTGGGCTCGGGCGAGAGCGTCGAGGTCCAGTCCGGCGAGCAGAGCTGCACGGTCACGGTGACCGGCGTGGGCGACGGCATGGTCGGCCTCGAAGGGGCCTGCGGCTGAGTTACCCGTAGGCCTCAAGGAGTTGGCGCAGGTCGGCGAGCGTGTTCGCCTCCTGCGCCGGCTTGTCGTGGCGCCAGCGCGCCATGCGCGGAAAGCGCAGCGCGAGGCCCGACTTGTGGCGCGGGCTGTCGTGGATGCCCTCGAAGGCGATCTCGAAGACCTGCTCGGGGCGCACCTGCCGCACCGGGCCGAAGCGCTGGAGCGTGTTCCTGCGCACCCAGGCCGTGATCTGGCGGAACTCGGCGTCGGTGAGGCCGGAGTAGGCCTTGGTGAAGGGCACCAGCTCGTTGCCGTCCCAGGCCGCGAAGGTGAAGTCGGTGAAGAGGTTGGCGCGCCGCCCGTGGCCCTGCTGGGCGTAGATCATCACCGCGTCGACCGTGAGCGGGTCGAGTTTCCACTTCCACCAGTCGCCTTTCCGGCGCCCGTCGAGGTAGGGCGAGGCGCGGTGTTTGAGCATCACGCCCTCGGCGCGGAAATCGCGGGCCTTGGCGCGGGTTGAGGCGAGGTCCGCCCAGTCGTCGAAGGCGATGCGCGGCGAGGGGCGGACCGGGGCCTCGGGCGGCAGGCCCGCGAGCAGCGCGTCGAGTTTCTCGCGGCGCTCCGCGAGGGGGCGGTCGCGCAGGTCCTCGCCATCCACCTCGAGCAGGTCGTAGGCGAGCATGACGACGGGGGCCTCGGTGAGCAGCTTCTTCGGCACGGTCTTGCGCCCGATGCGCTTCTGCAGGGCATTGAAGGGCATGGGCTGGGTGCCGTCCCAGGCGAGGATCTCGCCGTCGAAGGCGGTGCCGGTCGGGAGGAAGTCCGCCGCGCGGGCAAGCTCGGGGAAGCGGTCGGTCATGAGCTCCTCGCCGCGCGACCAGACGTGGTGCCCGCCGCCGCGCAGCAGGAGCTGGCCGCGGATGCCGTCCCATTTCCACTCGGCCAGCCAGTCGCCGGGATCGCCCAGCGTCTCGGGCGCCTCGTCGAGCTGGTAGGCAAGGTAGAAGGGATAGGGGCGGCTCTCGTCGGCCTCGGGGTCCTCGGCCTCGATCAGGGCGTGCCAGCTGGTGCTCTCGGGCGTCCAGCCGCCCATGAGCCGGTGCGCGAGGTTGGCCTCGTCCCGGCCGGTGGCCTGCGCGAGGGCGCGGGTCATGATCTTGCGGCTGACGCCGATGCGGAAGCCGCCGGTGATGAGCTTGTTGAAGAGGAAGCGCTCGGTGGTGTCGAGCTCGTCCCAGGCGGCGAGGATGCGGGTCTTGCGGGCTTCGGGTTCCACTTTCGAAAGATCGCGCAAGTCGTTGATCCAGTGGGACAACGGGCGGTCGCTTTCACGCTCGGCCGGGGGCAGCACGAGGGTGATCGTCTCGGCCAGGTCGCCGACGATGGGATAGCTCTCCTCGAAGAGCCAGAGCGGGATGCCGGCGCGTTCGGCGGCCCATTCGCGCAGCTGCGTGGTGGTGACCGCGCGCCTGGGCCGGCGGCCGGAGAAGAGCGCCACGGTCCAGAGCTTGTCGTCGTCGGCGGCCTCGGTGAAGAATGCGGTCAAGGCCTTTGTTTTTGCCGTGGTTTTCGTGGTCTGGTCCACGGCGGTGAAGAGGCGGGCGAAGTCTTTCACGCGGCCTCCTCCGCGCTGTCGTCCTCGTCGCTGCCGAACTCGGTGGGCACGACCTGCGCATCAAAGCCGCGCGAGGTCAGCCAGCGCGCGAAGATGTCGGTGTAACCATGCGTCACGAATATCTTTTCGGCGCCCGTGGCCTCGATGGCCTGTTGCAATCCGTCCCAGTCGGCGTGGTCCGAGATCACGAAGCCGCGGTCGGCGGCGCGGCGGCGGCGCACGCCGCGCAGGCGCATCCAGCCCGAGGCGAAGCCGGTGGAGGCGGGCCCGAAGCGCCGCGCCCAGGGCGTGCCGAGCGCCGAGGGCGGCGCGACGACGAGCGCGCCGGGGTGCGCCTTGGGGTCGAGATCCGGCGTCACGCGCAGGGTGCCGGGCAGGGCGTAGCCCTGGGCGCGCAGCACCTCGTTGGTGTTCTCGACCGCGCCGTGGGTGAGGATCGGGCCGGTGCCCGCGTCGAGCATGGCCAGCAGGCGCTGCGCCTTGCCCAGCGAGTAGGCGCCGAGGATCGAGGCGCGGCCCTGCGCGGCGTTGGCGGCCCACCAGTCGTTGAGCGCCACGCGGACGCGGGCCTCGTCGTCCCACTTGAAGACCGGCAGGCCGAAGGTGCATTCGCTGACGAAGGCATGGCAGCGCAGTGGCTCGAAGGGCTCGGACAGGCCGTCGGGGGCGACCTTGTAGTCGCCCGAGACCACCCAGACCTCGCCGCCGACCTCGACGCGGACCTGCGCCGAGCCGGGGATGTGCCCCGCGGGGTGGAAGCTGACCGTGGCGCCGCCGATGCGCCGCGTCTCGCCGTAGCGGATGGTGTCGATGCTGATC
The DNA here is from genome assembly GCF_000442255.1 of Salipiger mucosus DSM 16094. Lineage (GTDB taxonomy): Bacteria > Pseudomonadota > Alphaproteobacteria > Rhodobacterales > Rhodobacteraceae > Salipiger > Salipiger mucosus. The sequence continues at coordinate 79,251 of NZ_KE557284.1, forward strand.
TCGCCGAGGCGGTGGCGGATCACCGGCGTTGCGGCCTCGGTCGCGAGGTAGCGCCGGTGGCCGGGGCGCGCGTGGTCGGCGTGGCCATGCGTGATGAGCGCCCGGTCGACCGGGCGCCAGGGGTCGATGTGGAACCCGCCTGCGGGGCAGAAGATGCCCTGTTCGGTGAAGGTGAGGACCGGCTCGCGCATGAGCGCCATGATAGCGCGCGCGAGGGGCGGGGAAAGTCAGGCGCTGATGGCGTGGGCGCCCGCGCTTTCGGCGCCGCGGGCGAAGACCTCGGCCATCTGGCTGACGATGCGGCCGCGGGTGACCGCGTCCTCCATCAGCACCTCGTGCTCGGCGCCCTGGATCATCTCGAGCCGCCCGCCCGGCCAGCCGGCCATGCGCGTCTCGATCCGGGCGGCATCGACGATGCGCTCGTTGCTGCCGAGGAAGGTGATGCAGGGCATCGCGGGCGCGGGCAGGCGGGCCAGCGAGAGACATTCGCCGAGCGCCTGGTGCACCCAGCGCAGGCTGGGGCCGCCGAGCTGCAGCTCGGGCGCCTCGTGCACCTGGCGGCGCATGTAGTCCCAGCCCTCGCGCGAGGTGGTGAGCAGGTTGCCCTCGAAGGTGCCGGTGGCGGTGTAGCTGTCGGGGCCGGTGGAGGGCGCGTAGAGGTGATCCCAGCCCATGCGCGCGCTGGACCATCCCAGCGCCCAGGCGGCGGGACGCACGGGGGCGGCGATGCGGATACCCCACATCGGCGCGGTGAAGGCGCAGGCCGCGACGGGCAGCCCCTCGATCGCGGCGCGCAGCGCGATGCAGCCGCCCATCGAGTGCCCGTGCAGGAAGAGCGGTTTCGGCAGGCCGAGCTCGTTCACCGCGGCCATCACGGCCATGACGTCCTGCTGGTAGTCGCGAAAGAGGTGGACGTGCCCGGTGCGCCGGTCCTCGAGCATGCGGTCGGCAAGGCCCTGGCCGCGCCAGTCGACCGAGACGACGTGGTAGCCCCGGTCGGCGAAGTCGCGGGCGACGCGGCCGTATTTCTCGACATACTCGGTGCGGCCGGGGAAGAGCAGCACCGTGCCGATGGCGTCCTCGGGGCCGGGGTAGTGCGCGACGCGCAGCCGCAAGCCGTCGGGCGTGGTGGCCCAGAAGGCGCGGGCGCCTTCCGGCCCATCGGCCAGCTCGGCATGGAAGGGCGCCGCGCTCAGCATGTCACGAAAGCACCTGGCCGAGTCGCATGGCCGCGCCCATGTCGCCGTCGATGGCGAGCTTGCCGGACATGAAGGCGGCGGTCGGGTCGAGATCGCCGCCGAGGATCTGCTCGAAGGTGTCGGCATCGGCGGTGAGGGTCACGTCGGCATCGCCGTCGCCCGCGCGGGCGCCGTCGCCGTCCACGACGAGGCTGCCCTCGTCCTCGATCACGAATTTCGCCACGCCGTCGAATCCTTCGCCTGCGAGTTTCTTGTTCAGTGCCTCGACCGCCGCGTTGACAGTGTCGCTCATTCCAGGGTGCCCTTTCCGATCCGGGTTCACGAAAACCTGTGCTGGCAAATCAGCAAGGCTGCGTTACAGTCGGAACTATGAGCATGGCGCCGAACGAATTCAAATCTACCGTGGCGGCACTCGCCGTCACAGTCATGATTTCCCTACCCGCCGTCGCGGTGGCCCAGGAGGCGCCCGGCGAAGGTCAGCCGGGCGAAAGCTTCCAGGTGCCGAAAGTGCCGGGGCCGGTGGCGCCCGACGCGCCCGAGGAGGCCGAGACCGACACGCGCTCGCTGATCGAGGACCTCGCGCAGGCCGACAGCGCCGCCGCGGCCGACCGGATCGAGCGGGAGATCTTCCGCCAGTGGTCGAAGTCGGGCTCGCCGGCGATGGACCTGCTGCTGAAGCGGGGCCGTGATGCCCTGGAGGTGGACAAGGTGGATGTCGCGCTGGAGCATCTGCGTGCGCTCACCGACCATGCGCCCGAGTTCGCCGAGGGCTGGCACACGCTGGCGCTGGCCTACTACCAGGCCGAGATGTACGGGCCGACGATGGATGCGCTCGAGCACACGCTGGCGCTGAATCCCGATCATTTCGGGGCGCTGCGCGGGGTGGCGGCGATCCACGAGCAGACCGGAGACCCGGCGCGCGCCTACGAGGCCTATGCGCGGGTTCGCGAGATGCGGCCGCACGACGAGGCGGTGATCAGCGCGATGGAACGCCTTGCACCCGAGGTGCAGGGCATCGATATCTAGGGCAACGACGCACCCGAACCGGAAGGCAGGCCCGGGGATGCCCCAGAGCGCACGGATCGCGGCCGTTCTCGGCCCGACCAATACAGGCAAGACTCACTACGCGATCGAGCGGATGCTCGGGCACAGGACCGGGATGATCGGGCTGCCGCTGCGGCTGCTCGCCCGCGAGGTCTATGACAAGATCGTCGCCGCGCGCGGCCCCTCGGTGGTGGCGCTGATCACCGGCGAGGAGCGCATCGTGCCGCCGCGCGCCCAGTACTGGGTCTGCACGGTCGAGGCGATGCCCGAGGGCATGGGCTGCGATTTCGTGGCCATCGACGAGATCCAGCTCTGCGCCGATCCCGAGCGGGGGCATGTCTTCACCGACCGCCTGATGCGGGCGCGGGGGCTGCACGAGACGCTGTTCCTGGGCTCGGACACCATGCGCGGGCCGATCTCGCAGCTGGTGAAGGGCTGCGAGTTCGTCCGGCGCGAGCGGATGAGCCAGCTGGGCTACCTCGGCTCGAAGAAGCTGAGCCGGATGCCGGCGCGCAGCGCCATCGTGGGGTTCTCGGTCGACAACGTCTATGCCATCGCCGAGCTGATCCGCCGGCAGAAGGGCGGCGCCGCGGTCGTCATGGGCGCGCTGAGCCCGCGGACGCGCAACGCGCAGGTCGAGCTCTACCAGAACGGCGAGGTCGACTACCTCGTGGCGACGGATGCCATCGGGATGGGGCTGAACCTCGATATCGACCACGTGGCGTTCTCCTCGCTCACGAAGTTCGACGGGCGGCGGATGCGGCCGCTGCAGCCCAACGAGCTGGCGCAGATCGCCGGCCGCGCGGGGCGGGGGATGCGCGACGGCACCTTCGGCACCACGGGCGACGCGGGCCAGATCCCCGACGAATGGGCCGAGGCGATCTGCGACCACCGCTTCACCCCGCTGCGCAAGCTCAACTGGCGCAACCCGCACCTGCGGTTCGGCTCGATCGACACGCTGGTCAACTCGCTCGAGGAGGCGCCGGACGACCCCAGCCTCGTGCGGGCGCGCGAGGCCGACGACCTGAAATCGCTCAAGACGCTGTCCTCGGAGGCCGAGGTGCAGGCGCGGGCCAGCTCGCCGCAGTCGGTGCAGCTTTTGTGGGACGTCTGCCGCATTCCCGATTTCCGCGGCATCAGTCACGCGGAACATGCGGGGCTCCTGACGGTTATCTTCAAGCATCTGCACGAGCGCGGCACCATTCCGCAGGACTTCGTCGCGCGGCAGATCAAGCGGATCGACCGCACCGACGGAGACATCGACACCCTGTCGAAACGTCTGGCGTTCATCCGCACATGGACCTATGTCGCGCAGCGGCGGGGCTGGGTCGATGACGAAATGCATTGGCGCGACACGACTCGCGCTGTAGAAGACGCCCTGTCCGACGCGCTGCACGCGCGTCTGACGCAGAGATTTGTAGACCGGCGCACCTCAGTGCTGCTGCGCCGGTTGAAGCAGAAGGAGGCCCTCTTGGCCGAGGTGAACGACAAGGGTGAAGTGACCGTCGAGGGCGAATTCGTCGGACGGCTCGAAGGGTTCCGGTTCCGTCAGGACGCCACCGCCGCCGGGCAGGAGGCGAAGACGCTGAAAACCGCGTCGTTGCAGGCGCTTGCGCCGCATTTCCACCTGCGCGCGGACCGGTTCTACAACGCGCCTGACACCGAGATCGACTTCACCGAGCAGGGCGGCCTGATGTGGGGCGAGCAGGCGGTCGGCAAGCTGGCGCGCGGGGACGATCCGATGAAGCCGCGCGTGGTCGCCTTCGTCGACGACAACGCCGGGCCGGACGTGGTGCAGAAAGTCGAGCGCCGTCTGCAGCATTTCATCGACCGCAAGATCGCCGCGCTCTTCGAGCCGCTGCTGAACATGCAGCGCGACGAGACGCTGACGGGGCTCGCGCGCGGGTTTGCCTTCCAGATGGTCGAGGCCATGGGCATCATTCCGCGCAGCCAGGTCGTGGACGAGGTCAAGCAGCTGGACCAGGAGGCGCGCGGCGCGCTGCGCAAGCACGGCGTGCGCTTCGGTCAGTTCACGATCTTCATGCCGCTGCTGCTGAAGCCCGCGCCGACGCGGCTGCGGCTGGTGCTGTGGTCGCTGGCGAACGATCTTGACGTCTTCCCCGAGGCGCCGCCGCCGGGGCTGGTGACCGTGCCGAACGACAAGGGCACGCCGATGCAGCACTACACGCTGTCGGGCTACCGCACGGCGGGCGCGCGGGCGATCCGCATCGACATGCTGGAGCGCCTCGCCGACATGGTGCGGGGCGAGGACAGCCGCGGCGGCTTCGAGGCCAAGGCCGACATGCTGTCGATCACCGGCATGACGCTGGAGCAGTTCGCCGACCTCATGGAGGGCCTGGGCTACCGCGCCGAGAAGGGCGAGCGGGCCAAGGTGAAGCCCGCCGACCAGGTCGTGACCGAGGCGCCCGATCCCTCGTCCGAGGCGGGCGAGGGCGAGCCGGTCATGGACGCCGCGCAGGAAGCGGCGAACCCGCCCGCCGCGATGCCCGATCCGGCCGAGGAGGAGACGCCCGCCGACGTGGCGGAGACGATCTCGGACGTGCCCGACGAGGGTGTCGCCCCGGTCGAGGACGAGGCGGCGCAGCCCGCCGAGGTCGATGACGGCATCCCCGAGGCGACCGAGGAGGAAATCCTGCCGGGCGAAAGCCCCGATGCCGCCATGGCGGGGCCGGAGATGGAGGTCTACTACACCTTCACCTGGGTCGGGAATCGCAACCGCAACCGCGGCGGTCCGCGCCGCGACGCCGAGGGCGGCGGTGGCCGGCAGGCGCGCGGCAAGCCCAAGGGCGGCGGCGCTCCGAAGGGCAAGGGCGGCAAGCCCAAGGGCAAGCCCCGCGGCGAGAAGAGCGGCCCGCGCAACTTTGAATCGCGGCCGCAGAAGAAGGACCGGATCGATCCGGACAACCCCTTCGCGGCGGCGCTCATGGGGCTCAAGGACAAGTCCTGAGTGGCGGAGGCCGCGTCCCGGATACGCCTCGACAAGTGGCTGTGGCATGCGCGTTTCTTCAAGACGCGCAGCCTGGCCGCCAAGGTCGTGGCGGCCGGTGTGCGGGTGAACGGCACGAAGATCGCCAAGCCTGCCTACGCGGTCGGGCCGGGCGACGTGGTGACCTTTGCGCAGGCCCGCGCGGTGCGCGTGATCCGCGTCGAGACCCCCGGCGAGCGGCGCGGACCGGCGTCGGAAGCGCAGCAACTTTACACCGACCTCGATCCGCCCAAGCCGAGGGAGAATACCGTTCCATCGGGTGCCCGTTCGGAAGACAATTCTCGTCCCACCAAGCGCGACCGCAGGAAACTCGATCTTCATCGATCCCGGGCGCTTGAATGATCTCTGGCGCTGGTCTAGCTAAGTCCCGACCAAGCTGAAGAGCCCGAAATGACCTACGTCGTCACCGACAACTGCATCGCCTGCAAATACACCGACTGCGTCGAAGTGTGCCCCGTGGACTGTTTCTACGAGGGCGAGAACGCGCTGGTGATCCACCCCGACGAGTGCATCGACTGCGGGGTCTGCGAGCCGGAGTGCCCCGCCGACGCGATCCGACCGGACACCGAGCCGGACATGGAGAAGTGGGTGGAGTTCAACCGCAAGTACTCGGAGATGTGGCCGGTCATCATCTCGAAGAAGGACCCGCTGCCCGAGGCGGACGAGCGGGACGGCGAGACGGACAAGCTCAACAAGTACTTTTCCGAGGCGCCGGGCGAGGGCGGCTGAGGCTGATTCGCAATGATGCCGAGCAAAGGCACGTAAAATCGGTGCAAGGATCGCGTAACGCCTTGGAAACGTTTCGTTTTACCAAGGCGTGCTCGCAATCCTACCATCGGGTGTGATTTTGTGGTAAAGTCTTGGGCACATGACGAAGCCATGCACACGCGGCCGGGGTTGGCGAAGCCTCGGTGTTTAATCTGAGACGGTTGTTGATAGACGAACGGGATGCAATGCAGGTCCGTCCGTCTTTTCTGTCGCCGGTGCATGCGTTTTCTGGCTGCTGAGGACTCTGTTGTAATGACCAAGACCAAGAAGAACGACTTCCGCCCGAACGACTACGTCGTCTATCCCGCGCACGGCGTGGGACAGATCATGTCGATCGAGGAGCAGGACGTCGCCGGCATGACGCTGGAACTCTTTGTGATCTCCTTCGAGAAGGACAAGATGACCCTGCGCGTGCCCACGCACAAGGCGACCGAGGTCGGGATGCGCTCGCTCTCGACGCCCGACGTGGTGAGCCAGGCGATGAAGACGCTCAAGGGCAAGGCCAAGGTGAAGCGGGCGATGTGGTCGCGCCGGGCCCAGGAATACGAGCAGAAGATCAACTCGGGCGACCTGATCGCCATCGCGGAGGTCGTGCGCGACCTGCACCGCGCCGACGACCAGCGCGAGCAGAGCTATTCCGAGCGTCAGCTCTACGAGGCCGCGCTCGAGCGTCTGACCCGCGAAGTGGCCGCCGTGAGCGGTGGCGACGAGCTGGCCGCCGCCCGCCAGGTGGACGAGGTGCTGGGCCTGCGCGCCGCCTGAGACTGACCCGGATTCCCGCAGCTGGGGCCGCGCCGATGGGCGCGGCCCTTTGCACGTCCGGGGTTCCGGCGCGCGTGCCTCAGGCGGCGTCGGTGTCGCGCTGGGTGATTGCCTGGAAGAGCGCCTGTTCCAGTTCCTTCTCGAGCTCCTGCGCGCGGCGGATGTAGGCTTCGTTCTCGGAGGGGGGGATGTTGGGGTCCCAGAGCTTGGCCAGCTCGCGCACTGTCTCGCGGTCGTGGTGGTAGAAGGTCTCCTGCGCGAGGGCGGCCTCGTATTCGGTCATGCCGGCCTCTTCGAGGACGTAGCGCCCGGCGCGCAGCGAGCTGTCGAAGAGCTCGCGCACGATCTTGTCGGCGCCGGCCTGGTAGAGCGCGTAGACATGGGTGCGGTCGCGGGCGCGGGCGACGATGAAGAGGTCCTCGCGCAGGCGCCGGGCAAAGCGCACCAGCTTGGTCGCGGCCTTGGGATCGTCGAGCGCCACCACCAGCACGCGGGCCTTGCCGATGCCGGCCGCGTGCAGCAGCTCGGGGCGGGTCGGATCGCCGAAGAAGCCCTTGATGCCGAAGCGGCGCATGAGCTCGATGGTCTTCATGTCGTTGTCGATGACCACGGTCTTGAAGCCCACGGACTGCACCAGCCGGTTCACGATCTGCCCGAAGCGGCCGATGCCCGCGACGATGATGGGCTGCTGTTCGTCGATCTCGTCGGGCGGGGGTGTCTTGGCGTCGCGCGCCTCGTCGAGCTGGTCCGAGAGCCGGTCGAAGAGGATGAAGAGCAGCGGCGTGATGAGCATCGAGAGCGCCACCACCAGCAACAGGCGCTGGCCCAGCCCCTGCGTCAGGATGTTGAGCTGCAGCGCGAAGGAGATCAGCACGAAGCCGAATTCGCCCGCCTGCGCCAGCGAGAGCGTGAACAGCATGCGGCTGCGCTTGCGCAGGGCGAAGAGCCGCGCGAGCCCGTGCAGGATCAGGCCCTTGAGCAGCGTGAGCCCCAGCGCCAGCCCGAGGATCACGAAGGGTTCGGACATGAAGGCGCCGAGGTCGATGCCCGCGCCGACGGTGATGAAGAAGAGCCCCAGCAGCAGCCCCTTGAAGGGGGCGATGTCGGATTCGAGCTGGTGGCGGAACTCGGAGTTGGCCAGCACAACGCCCGCGAGGAAGGTGCCGAGCGCGGGGGAGAGGCCCACGAGCTCCATCAGGAAGGCGATGCCCACGACGATGAGCAGCGCGACGGCGGTGAACATCTCGGGCAGGCGCGAGGCGTTGATGTGCCGGAAGAGCGGCCGGGCGCCGTAGATGCCGGCGACGATGATGAGCGCGATGGCCGCCAGCGTGACCAGCGCCACGCCCCAGCCGGGCAGGCCCTCGACCAGCGACATGGCGTGTTCCTCGCCGTGGTCGGGCAGGTGGATCGAACCGTCCTCGGCGATGCTGGCAGAGGTGCCGGGCGCGAGCAGGGGCAGCAGGATCAGCATGGGGATCACGGCGATGTCCTGCGTCAGCAGCACGGAAAAGGCCGATCGCCCGCCGCCGGTCTGCATGAGGCCCTTCTCGCTGAGGGTCTGCAGCACGATGGCGGTCGATGACAGCGCCAGGATCATGCCCACCGCCAGCGCGGGCTGCCACGACAGGCCCATGAGCAGGGCGGCCAGCATGACGCAGGCCATGGTGATCCCGATCTGAAGCCCGCCCAGCCCCACGAGCCTGTGGCGCATGTCCCAGAGCGCGCGCGGCTCCAGCTCCAGGCCGATGAGGAAGAGCATCAGCACCACGCCGAACTCGGCGAAGTGGCGCAGGTCGTCGGTTGCGGCGACGAGGTGCAGGACGGGGCCGACGATCAGCCCGGCGAGCAGGTAGCCCAGCACCGAGCCCAGCCCGAGCCGTGCCGCGATGGGAACCGCGATGACCGCCGCGGCGAGATAGACGGATGCCTGAAAGAGAAAACCGTGCATGATGATCCTGCTCGAAATCGCTGGCGTCATGATGGGCCGAGCGGGCCCGGAAAGACAACCGCTTCACGGAGCCGCAGGGCGACGGATTGTGTGGCAGCACTGGTCAGAAATCGGGAGGTCGCGGCGCAGGGGCGCGCGCGAGCCGGGCAATTCCCGCCCTCGGACTTGACCCTGCGTCGGAAGCGGCGTAACCGACTGGGCGTGGCGATTTGTTACCGGATTGCGGGCCACGTTAAACACGCCGCTAAAGAGGTCGAAGGAAAGAGCCCCTTTCGCTTTGACCGCGAACGGGGCTTTTTTCATGGCGCGCCGGGGGCGCGGCCGATCGAAGGGAATGACAATGACGAAACAGGGCAAACGCACGCAGCTCGTGCATGGCGGCACCAAGCGCAGCCAATGGGGCGAGCTGTCCGAAGCGATCTTTCTGACCCAGGGCTTCGCCTATGACAGCGCGGAGCAGGCCGAGGCACGGTTCATCAAGACCGAGCCCGGGGAATTCATCTACGCACGCTACGGCAACCCCACGGTCGCCATGTTCGAGGAGCGCATCGCGCTGCTCGAGGGCGCCGAGGATGCCTTTGCGACCGCCAGCGGCATGGCGGCGGTGAACGGCGCGCTGATGGCGCTGCTGCAGGCCGGCGACCGCGTGGTCGCGGCGCGGGCGCTGTTCGGCTCGTGCCTCTACATCCTCGAGACCATCCTGCCGCGCTTCGGCGTCGAGGTGGTCTTCGTCGACGGCTCGGACCTGAAGGCCTGGGACGAGGCGCTGCAGGGCGGCGCCAAGGCCGTCTTCTTCGAGAGCATGGCGAACCCCACGCTCGAGCTGGTGGACGTCGCGGGCGTGTGCAAGCTGGCCCATGCGGCCGGCGCCACGGTGATCGTGGACAACGTCTTTTCGACGCCGGTCTTTTCCAACGCCGTCGACGAGGGCGCCGACATCGTGGTCTATTCCACGACCAAGCACATCGACGGGCAGGGCCGGGCGCTGGGGGGCGTGATCCTCGGCACCCGCGACATGATCCGCGGCACGGTCGAGCCCTTCATGAAGCACACCGGCGGCTCCATGAGCCCCTTCACGGCCTGGATCATGCTCAAGGGCCTCGAGACCATCGACCTGCGGGTGCGGGCGCAGGCCGCCTCGGCCAAGGCCATCGCCGAGGCGCTGCAGGGCCACGAGAAGCTTGCCAGCGTCACCTATCCGGGGCTGCCGGCGCATCCCCAGTACGAGCTGGCGCAGCGCCAGCTGAGCGGCTCGGGCGGCACCATGGTGTCCTTCGACCTCAAGGGCGGCAAGGCGGCGGCCTTCAAGCTGTCGAACGCGCTGGAGACGATCCTGATCTCGAACAACCTCGGCGATGCCAAGTCCATCGCGACGCACCCGGCGACCACGACGCACCAGCGGCTGGCGCCCGAGCAGCGCGAGTCGCTGGGGATCGGCGACGGGCTGATCCGCCTGTCGGTCGGCATCGAGGATCCCGAGGACCTGATCGCCGATCTGCGGCAGGCACTCGACGCGGTCTGAGGGAAGGAGTGATCCATCCTTCCCCGTCCGGCGTAAAACTGTTGGAATTCGCGGTGCGACGTTCCTATGTCAGTTGCAGACCAACGCCCGAGGGGAGGGCCGAGATGAACCTTCATACGCCCGAGATCGACCGCAAGCCCAGCGAAGAGGAAGCGCGCGCGGCGCTCGAGCTGCTGCGCCGCTACACCTCCAAGGCGCAGGACGCCGAGATCGAGGCGCTCGACCCGGCGCTCGGCGCGCTGGTGCCGGGCGCCTCGGCCTACCCGGAGCTGTCTCGGGACTATCCCGAGGGATTCGACGCGGACGCCGACTACAAGGCGACGCTGCCCGACCTGCAGAACGGCCCCTCGGCGCTGATCCGCGGCGAGAACCGGGCGATCCAGCACGTCGGCATCTCGAACTTCCGCCTGCCGATCCACTACCACACGCGCGACAACGGCGATCTGATGCTCGAGACCTCGGTGACCGGAACGGTCAGCCTCGAGGCCGACAAGAAGGGCATCAACATGTCGCGCATCATGCGCAGCTTCTACCGCCACGCGGAGAAGACCTTTTCCTTCGAGGTGATCGAGGCGGCGCTGGACGACTACAAGTCCGACCTCGAGAGCTTCGACGCGCGCATCCAGATGCGGTTTTCCTTCCCGATGAAGGTCGAGAGCCTGCGCTCGGGCCTGTCGGGCTACCAGTATTACGACATCGCGCTGGAGCTGGTCGAGACCGCGGGCGTGCGGCGCAAGATCATGCACCTCGACTACGTCTACAGCTCGACCTGCCCCTGTTCGCTGGAACTGAGCGAACATGCCCGGCGCGAGCGCGGGCAGCTGGCGACGCCGCACTCGCAGCGCTCGGTGGCGCGGATCTCGGTCGAGCTGGCCGAGGGCGACTGCCTGTGGTTCGAGGATGTGATCGACATGTGCCGCGCCGCGGTGCCCACCGAGACGCAGGTCATGGTCAAGCGCGAGGACGAGCAGGCCTTCGCCGAGCTCAACGCCGCCAACCCGATCTTCGTCGAGGACGCCGCCCGGCTCTTTGCCGAGCGGCTGCAGGCCGAGCCCCGCGTGGGCGATTTCCGCGTGCTGGCGAGCCACCAGGAGAGCCTGCATTCGCACGACGCGGTCTCGGTGCTGACCGAGGGCGAGACCTTCGCCTCCGAGAGCCTCGACCCGCGGCTCTTCTCGTCGCTCTTCCACGTCGGCTGAGGCGCTGCCCGTCTGTCCTGTGCGGGGCAGGGCGGCGGCGCCCTGCCGATGACGTTGCGGATTTGCTGCGTTGCAGCAATTCGTGATCGCCGAACTCATGATTTCTTCACGAATCTGCCTAGACTCCTTTGCGGGAGGAAACCGCAACACAGGAGGTTTCCGGATGACCGCAGACAACATCCGCATCGGCATGGGGCACGGCTCGCTCATGGGCCGCATCGACGGCTTCTTTCTCGGCCTCGGGCTGGGGGTGAACCCCTATTCGCTGCGCCGGGCCCGCATGCGCGAGCTCATCGCGCTGGAGTCGAAATCCGACGCCGATCTCGCCCGCATGGGCCTCACCCGCGACCAGATCGTGCCCCACGTGTTCCGCGACCTGCTGGCGGGCTGACGGAGGCACCGGGGCCGCTTGACAGCCGCGAACGGGCACGCCAACGCTGCGCCTCATGTTCGATGTCCGTCCCGTCGCCTATGTCATCGGCCTGCTGGTCGCCACGCTCGGCGCCTGCATGCTCCTGCCGATGCTCGTGGATATCGCCGAGGGGCGGGGCCAGTGGCATGTCTTCCTCGAATCCGCCATGGTCACGGTCCTCGCGGGCGGGCTCATGGCGCTGGCCTGCGCCAACGGCGTGAAGGAGGGGCTGACGCTGCAGCAGACCTTCCTGCTGACCACGCTGGTCTGGATCGCGCTGCCGCTCTTCGGCGCCATCCCCTTCGTGCTGGGGGCGACCGAGGCGCGCTTCGTCGACGCCTTCTTCGAGGCCATGTCGGGCCTGACGACCACCGGCTCGACGGTCTTCTCGGGGCTCGACGAACTGCCCAAGGGCCTGCTGCTCTGGCGCGGCATCCTGCAGTGGCTGGGCGGCATCGGCATCATTGTCGTCGCCATGGTCTTCCTGCCGGAGCTGCGCGTGGGCGGCATGCAGATCTTCCGCTCCGAGGCCTTCGAGACCATGGGCAAGATCCTGCCCCGCGCGACCGAGATCGCCTCCTCGATCTCGACCATCTACGTGGGCCTGACGATGGCCTGCGCGGTCTCCTACCTGCTCTGCGGGATGGGCGCCTTCGACGCCACGGTGCACGCGCTGACCACCGTCTCGACCGGGGGATTCGCCAACTACGACGCCAGCTTCGGCGCCTTCTCGGGGCCGGCGGAATACGTCGCCACGGTCTTCATGATCTCGGCCGCACTGCCCTTCGTGCGCTACGTCCAGATGCTGAACGGCGGGCACGACGCGCTGCTGCGCGACAGCCAGGTGCGCAGCTTCCTCGCGACCATCGGCGTGCTCGTGGTGGTGGTCTCGGTCACGCTCCTGAGCATCTTCCCCCACCATCCCGAGCAGGCGGTGCGCGAGGCGCTCTTCAACATCACCTCGATCATCACCGGCACAGGCTACGCCAGCGTCGACTACATGGGCTGGGGCGCCTTCCTGATCACGCTGTTCTTCTTCATCGGCCTGATCGGCGGCTGCGCGGGCTCCACCGCCTGCTCGGTCAAGATCTTCCGCTACCAGCTGCTCTTCGCCTCGATCCGCGTGCAGCTGCGCCGCATCCGCGCCCCGCACGGCGTCTTCACCCCGCGCTTCGAGGGCCGCCCGGTCGACGACGGCACGCTCAGCTCGGTGCTCTCCTTCTTCGTCTTCTTCGTGGTCACGCTCGGCGTGCTCTCGGTGGCCCTCGGCATGACCGGGCTCGACTTCGTCACCTCGCTCTCGGGCGCCGCCACCACGCTGGGCAACATCGGCCCCGGCCTCGGCGACCGCATCGGCCCGGCGGGCAACTTCGCCACGCTCAACGACGCCGCGAAATGGATGCTGGCGCTGGCCATGCTGGTCGGCCGGCTCGAGCTCATGGCGGTCTACGCGCTCTTCACCGTGCGCTTCTGGCGCGGCTGACCGCGAAAAGGGCCGGGGCACCCGACAGCGCCCCGGCCCTTCTTCTTGTTCCAAATACGCAAAAGCGGCTGGCGGCGCAGCGCCGCGCCCGCGATGGCGCCCGGCCTCAGCCGATCTCCTCGAGACGCGCCAGCGCCTCGCGCAGCTTGGCCTCTTCCTCCTCGCGCGCGGCGAGGTTCTGCTCGGTCTCCTCGACCACCTCCTCGGGTGCGCTCTCGCGGAACTTGGGGTTCTTGAGCCGGCCGCGCAGACCGCCCAGCTCCTTGCCGAGCTTGGTCAGCGCTTTGTCCAGCCGCGCCTTTTCCTCCTCGACGTCGATGATCCCCGCCAGCGGCAGGCCGAAGGTCGCCCCGCCCACCGGCACGGTCACGCAGCCGCGCGGGAAGCTCTCGACCTCCTCGAGGCTCTCGAGCCGCGCCAGCCGCTTGATCAGCGCCGCGTTCTCGGTCCAGGCGGCGCGGGCGGCGTCGTTGAACTCGGTCACCAGCACCGGCACGTGAAGCCCGGCCGGCACGTGCATCTGCGCCCGGGCCGAACGGATGCCCTCGATCAGCGAGATCACCCAGGTCATCTCGCCGTCGGCGGCGGTGTCCAGCAGCTCGGCGGCCGTGTACTCGGGCCAGTCGGCATGCACGAGCATGCCCTCGCGGGTGCCCAGCGTCTCCCAGAGCTCCTCGGTGATGAAGGGCATGAAGGGATGCAGCAGCACGAGGCACTGGTCGATGACCCAGGACATGGTCTCGCGCGTCTCGCGCGCGACGGCCGCGTCCTCCGAGGCGAAGAGGGGCTTGGAGAACTCCACGTACCAGTCGCAGACCTTGCCCCAGACGAAGGCATAGAGCCCGTTGGCCGCGTCGTTGAAGCGGTACTCGGCCAGCGCCGTGTCCACTTCCTCGCGGATCTTGGCAGTCTCGCCCATGATCCAGCGGTTGAGCGTCGCCTCGGGCTTGGGCGTGACGCCGAGGCCCACCGCCTCGTTCATCTCGGCAAAGCGCGCGGCGTTCCAGAGCTTGGTGCCGAAGTTGCGGTAGCCCGCGACCCGCTCCTTCGAGAGCTTCAGGTCGCGCCCCATGGCCGCCATGGCCGAGAGGGTGAAGCGCACCGAATCCGCGCCGTATTCGTCGATGAGCTCGAGCGGGTCGATGACGTTGCCCACCGACTTCGACATCTTCCGCCCCTTCTCGTCGCGCACGAGGGCGTGGACGTAGACGGTGTGGAAGGGGATGTCGCCCACCACGGCGAGCTGCATCATCATCATCCGGGCGACCCAGAAGAAGATGATGTCGAAGCCGGTGATGAGCACGTCGGTCGGGAAATAGCGCTCCAGCTCGGGTGTCTGCTCGGGCCAGCCCAGCGTGCCGATGGGCCAGAGCCCCGACGAGAACCAGGTGTCGAGCACGTCCTCGTCGCGCCAGACCGGGTAGACGAGATGCGTCGGGTCCTGGCTGACGTTGTATTCCGCAAGGCTCTCGGCCAGGGCGTGCTCGGCGGCGGCCTTGTCGGCGACCTCGATGACCTGCATGCCGTTGAGCGGCGCGGGCAGGTCGCCGATCACGTCGACGAACTGCGCCTTCACCGCCTCGAAGTCGGTGGCGGCGTGGTGGCGCAGGCCGCGGCGCACGAAGCCCTCGACCAGCAGGCGCAGCAGCTCGACCTCGTCGAGATCGCCGTCGCCCTCGTCGTCGGTGAAATGCGAGGCGTGCAGGTTCAGGCCGTACCAGACGGGGATCTGGTGGCCCCACCACAGCTGGCGCGAGATGCACCAGGGCTCGATGTTCTCGAGCCAGTGGAAATAGACCTTCTTGTCGCGCTCGGGCAGGATCTGCGTGCGCCCGTCGCGCACCGCGTCCAGCGCGGGGCCGACGATCTTGTCGGTCGCCACGAACCACTGGTCGGTGAGCATGGGCTCGATCACCACCTTCGAGCGGTCGCCGAAGGGCTGCATGATCGGCTTGGCCTCGATCAGCGGGACGAGCTGCTCTTCCTCGTCGCGCGCCTCGCCGCCTTCCTCGGGCGCCTCGGGCTTCTTCTTGGGCTTGCCGAGCCGCGGGTCGTTGGCGGGCACCATGACCGCCAGCCCCTCGGCGGTGATCTCCTCGACGACCTTTGCGCGCGCCTCGAAACGGTCGAGCCCGCGCAGGTGGTCGGGCACGAGGTTGATCGTGTCGGTCTCGGCCTCGCCGAGCGTGCGCTCGCCCTGGGCGACCTCCATGGCGATGGCGGCGGCCTCGGCGTAGGGCGCGCCGTCGTCGCGCATCTGCGCCTTGGTGTCCATCAGCCGGTAGCAGGGGATGCTGCCGCGCTTGGCCACGAGGTAGTCGTTGAAGTCATGCGCGCCGGTGATCTTCACCGCGCCCGAGCCGAAGTCGGGGTCGGGGTAGTCGTCGGTGATGATCGGGATCAGGCGGCGGTGCTCCTTGGGCCCCACGGGGATCTCGCAGAGCTTGCCCACCAGCGGCGCGTAGCGCTCGTCCGAGGGGTGCACGGCCACCGCGCCGTCGCCCAGCATGGTCTCGGGGCGCGTGGTGGCGATCGAGATGTAGTCGCGCTCCTCGCGGAAGACGACGTTGCCGTCCTCGTCCTTCTCCAGGTACTCGTAGGTCTCGCCACCGGCGAGCGGGTACTTGAAGTGCCACATGTGGCCCGGCACCTCGGTGTTCTCGACCTCGAGGTCCGAGATCGCCGTCTCGAAATGCGGGTCCCAGTTCACCAGCCGCTTGCCGCGGTAGATCAGGCCCTTGTCGTACATCTCGACGAAGACCTTGATGACGGCGTCGTGGAAGTTGCCGTCCTCACCCTCGGGGGCGCCGGGGGCGCCGGACATGGTGAAGGCGTTGCGCGACCAGTCGCAGGAGGCGCCCAGGCGCTTGAGCTGGTTGATGATCGTGCCGCCGGAGTGCTGCTTCCACTCCCAGACCTTCTCGAGGAAGGCCTCGCGGCCCATCTCGCGCCGGCTCTCGTTGCCGGCCTTGGCCAGCTCGCGCTCGACGACCATCTGCGTGGCGATGCCCGCGTGGTCCTGGCCGGGCTGCCAGAGCGTGTCGAAGCCGCGCATCCGGTGCCAGCGCACGAGGATGTCCTGCAGCGTGTTGTTGAAGGCGTGGCCCATGTGCAGGCTGCCCGTCACGTTGGGCGGCGGGATCATGATGCAGAAGGTCTCGTCGCGGCGGGCGTTGGCGCCCGCGGCGAAGGCGCCTGCGCTCTCCCACTTGTCGTAAATCCGCGCCTCGGCCGTGGCCGCGTCGAAAGTCTTGTCCATCGCCATGGTCGGGGTCCCGTGCCTCGTCGTTCTCGGTTGCGCCTCGTCTAGCGAATGGCGCGGCCAAGGGGAAGGTGCAGGCTGCCGCAAACCGCCTTCGCGGGCCGGGGAAATGCGCCGAGCGGGGGCATTGGCGGGGGCGGGGACAATAAAAACGGCGGCACCCGGGAGGAGGAGGGGTGCCGCCGTCTGAAGATCGGACCCCCGGGAGGAGGAGGAGAGGAGGTCCGAATGACGTGGGCCGCGCGGCCCTTGTTCCGTGCGAGCGGCGGGCCGGGAGGAGGAGAGGCCCGCCGCTCTTTTGGAAGACCCCGGGAGGAGGAGTGGGGCCTTCGTCTCGTGGGGCGCAGGGCGCCCCGGTATCCGGTGCGGCGGACCCAGGGAGGAGGAGAGGGCCCGCCGCTGATCGGTCGCCCCAGGGAGGAGGAGAGGGGCTCCGAACCATCAGGGCCTGAATGGGCCCTCTTGTATGGTAGCGGCGGCACCAGGGAGGAGGAGAGGTGCCGCCGCGGATCGAAGGCGCCAGGGAGGAGGAGAGGCGCTTCGAACTCTGGGCCTTGCGGCCCGGTATGGGAGGTGCGGCGGGCTCAGGGAGGAGGAGAGAGCCCGCCGCGGATCGGTCGCCCCAGGGAGGAGGAGAGGGGCCCCGAACTGATCGGACCTTGCGGTCCATGTAGGGTGCGACGGTGCCAGGGAGGAGGAGAGGCACCGTCGCCGACACGAATGACCCAGGGAGGAGGAGAGGGTCTTCGATGCCGGGGGATCCGCGTGCGGACCCCGTTGTTCTTTGCGGCGGCGGCCTCGGGAGGATGAGTGAGGCCGCCGCCGATACCGGATGGCTCAGGGAGGAGGAGAGAGCCAGCCGGAACCGAATTCAGATATCAGGCCTCGTAGGCGGCCTGCCATGCCACGCGGCGGATCATCGAGCGGCTGAGGCCCAGGTCGCCGAGTTCACGGTCGCTGAGCGACTGCAGCTCGCTCATGGTCTGCTTGTAGAGACGGCGGCGCGCGGCGTTTTCGCGAAGGCCTTCCACGAAGGCCGAGATACGATTGCCCAAACCGCTTTGGGCACGAGTGGTGTCTTGCGTTGCGTATGCCATTTGCTTCATCTGCCTGTGCAGCGTTATTGCTGTGTTGGCCCTAACTTGGGGCAAATGCTGCAGCTGCACAATCCCGCCGAACCTCAATGCCGTTATGCAGGAGCTGCATGGACCCGGTGGCCCGAAAGCCCGCGTTCGCAAGGTGTTATGCGCAATGATTGGGCAGTCAGTGAACCTGCATTGCATGCCGTGCAAGGCGACCTTACGTCACCATGCACGAGCGGAAAGGAAACGGAATGACAGATCTCAAGGACGCCGTCCGGACGCGACTCGCGCAGTTCGATCTGCCCGACGGCGGCGACCTCGTTTCGCGCGACATGATTCGAGCGCTGGGGGTCGATGACGGCGCCGTGCGCTTCGTTATCGAGGCCCCGAGCCCGGAGATCGCGCGCCAAATGGAGCCGATGCGCAAGGCGGTGGAGGCGGCCGTGGCCGAGCTTCCGGGCGTTGCGAGCGTCAGCGTGGCGCTGACCGCGCACCAGGCCGAGAAGAAGCCCGAGGCGCCCTCGCTGAAAGTGGGCGGCCATCCCAAGCCGCAGCAGGAGAAGATGAACCCGCCGGGCGTGAAGTCGATGATCGCCGTGGGGTCCGGCAAGGGCGGCGTGGGCAAGTCCACCGTGGCCTCGAACCTCGCGGTCGCGCTCGCGCGGGCGGGCAAGAAGGTGGGGCTGCTGGATGCCGACATCCACGGGCCCTCGCAGCCGCGCATGTTCGGCGTGTCGAAACGCCCGGCGAGCCCCGACGGCAAGACCATCATCCCGCTGCAGGCGCATGGCGTGACGCTGATGTCGATCGGCTTCATGCTGCCCGAGGACAAGGCGGTCGTCTGGCGCGGGCCGATGCTCATGGGGGCGCTGCAGCAGATGCTGATGCAGGTCGAGTGGGGCGAGCAGGACGTGCTCATCATCGACCTGCCGCCGGGCACGGGCGACGTGCAGCTCTCGCTGGGGCAGAAGTCCGAGCTGACGGGGGGCATCGTGGTCTCGACGCCGCAGGACGTGGCGCTGCTGGACGCGCGCAAGGCGCTGGACGCCTTCGACACGCTCAAGGTGCCGGTGCTGGGCCTGATCGAGAACATGAGCATGTACGTCTGCCCCGAGTGCGGCCACGAGGCGCATATCTTCGGGCACGGCGGTGCCTCGGCCGAGGCCGAGAAGCTGGGCCTGCCGCTGCTGGCGCAGCTGCCCATCGACCTCGAGACCCGCGTGGCGGGTGACAGCGGCGCGCCGGTGGCGCTGGGTGACGGGGTGATGTCGCGGGCCTATGCGCAGCTCGCGGACCGGCTGGTCAAGGGCGGTCTCGTCTGAGGACGCCCTGCCGACCGGTCCCCGCCGCTGGCGGGGGCCGGGATCAGGCGGCGGCGCTGTTCAGTTGCAGGACGAGGTCCAGCACCAGCGCGGCCGGGTCCACGTTGACCGCCCGCGCGTGGCGCGCCCTGTCGCTGGCCGATTGCGCGCGCTGCGCCCAGGCGCGGCCCGCGGCGGCGTCGGGCGC
>NZ_KE557284.1:98821-182087 GCF_000442255.1 Salipiger mucosus DSM 16094
CGGCGGCGCCGGCGGCCACCGGGTCGAGCGCGCCTTCCGAGACCTCGGGCGCGGCGCTCATGGTGCCGCCTTCGGCGTCCTCGCCGGGGGCGGGCGTCGCGGCGGGCACGGTTTCGGCCCCGGCGGGGGACTCCTCGCGGCGCAGGGCCACGACGTCGAGGTTGGTGGGCGAGCCCGCGAGCATTCCCAGCGCGGCGGCGGCATCGGAGGAGACCTGCAGGCGCGGGCCGGGGGTCTGCCGCTCGCGCCGGAAGAGCGCGCCGATCACGAACTGGCCGTTCTGCTGGTTGCGGATGATGACGCGCTCGGGCTCGGCGACCTCGGGGTGGGCGACCCAGACACCGCCCAGCGAGGGGCGGCCATCCCAGAGCCCGGCCTCGCGGACCTGGAAGACCTCGGGGGCCTCGACGTCGCGCTCGGTGCCGCGGGCGGCGCGGCTGACGGTCCCGGTGCCGCCCTCGGCCTCGGCCGCGGGTTGCAGGAAGCCGGGCATCTGCGCGTCGTCGCAGCCGGCCAGCAGGCCCGCGGTCGCGCAAAGGAGAAGCCCGCGCCGAAGCGCGCTGCGGAATGTCACGTCGTGTCTGCCCATCGTCTGTCCCTGCTCGTCAAGCCTGCCCGGGCCGCGCCGCCGCCCCGGCATGACAGCGACCCCCTGCGGATTTTCCGCGTTTTGCGGGCAAGGGTACAGTTTCGACCGGGGCAAGAAAAGCCTGCAGTCCGGCGGCGGGCGGATTTTCCCATGCATCGCTTCCAGAATCGCCCGTCCCGGCGTAGAGCACGGCGACGGAGGCTTGGCAGAGTGGTCGAATGCGGCGGTCTTGAAAACCGTTGACCCTTCACGGGGTCCGTGGGTTCGAATCCCACAGCCTCCGCCACCCATCTTCGCCGCTGTTTCCATAGGTGTCTGACGCGCTATCGAGGGGCGCCAGGGCATTTGGGTTCCGTTGTGCAGGGACGGCATGTCCGACGCGGGTCCGAAGGCCGGGCGATCCGAAGAGCATGTGATGGCCGAGCCCGTGAGCGCGGTCGACATGGCCGATCTCATGGCCGGGGCCCGTGACGGCGGTGTCGCCCGGCTGGCAGAGCCATGCCTGACGTTCCGGGGCGAGCTTTGATATGATCTTTTCGGTGATCCGACCGGACACCAGACGATTCCGCTTCTCTTGTTTGCCATGACCGACATCGACATCTTCCAGCGCCTCGGGCTCGCCTTGCTGATCGGGCTGCTGCTCGGCCTCGAGCGCGGCTGGCATGAGCGGGTATACGACGAGGGGCGGCGCGTGGCCGGGGTGCGGACCTTCGCGCTGGTGGCGCTTTTCGGCGGCGTGCTGGGGTGGGTGGCCACGGAGGTCTCGCCGATCATCCTGGCGGCGGGCCTCGTATCGCTCGCCATGCTGCTGGTCGCGAGCTACTGGATCAGCCTCGGCCGCGAAGACGACGTCGGGATCACGACCGAGATCGCGCTGCTGCTGACTTTCGCGCTTGGCGCGGCCTCGATGCTGGGTCCGATGGAGCCGGCCGCGGCAGCGGCGGTGGTGGCCGCCCTGTTGCTCTCGATGAAGACGAAGCTGCACCTCTGGGTGGCGCGCATGGAGCAGATCGAGGTTTCGGCGGTGCTGAAGCTGGCCCTGATCTCGGTCGTTGTCCTGCCGCTCATGCCGGACCAGGGCTACGGGCCGGGCGGGACGCTGAACCCGCACGAGATCTGGTGGGCCATCGTGGTGGTCGCAGGGCTGTCCTTCCTGGGCTATGTCGCGATCCGGCTCGGCGGGGCCGACCTGGGCATGCTGATGACGGGGGCCTTCGGTGGTCTTGCCTCCTCGACCGCGACCACGCTGTCGCTGGCGCGCGTCGTCCATGCGCAGCCGGCCTTCGCGGCGCGCGCTGCCGTGGGGGTCCTCGTCGCGGGCTCGGTCACCTTCCTGCGCATCCTGGTCCTCGCCGCCATCTTCCAGCCGCTGCTGGTCGCGCCGCTCGCGCTGCCGATGGGCGTCATGGCGGGCGTGGGGCTGGCCGGGGCCGCGGCGATCTATGCGCTGTCGGGCAGGGGGCGGAAAAGCGGCGAGCGGATCGAGGGGGTTGGCAATCCGCTGGAGCTGGTGGCCGCGCTTTCCTTCGGCGTGGTCCTGGCGGTGGTCCTGCTGGGCGTGCATTACCTCCAGCAGTGGCTCGGTGCCGGAGGGGTCTACGCGGCCGCGGCGCTGTCGGGGGTGACCGACGTGGATGCGCTGACGATCTCGGTGTCGCGGCTGGTCGGCACGGATCTCGTGGCCGCGCGCGGCGTGACGGCGATCTTCATCGCGGTCTCGGTCAACACGGTCGTCAAGGGAGGCATCAGCCTCATCGCCGGGAACGCGGCCCTGGGGCTGCGTGTCCTGCCGGTCTACGCGGTGGCGATTGCGGCGGGAGGCGCGTCCCTGTTTCTCTGAAGCTGGAGTGCCGGTGTGCCGGCTGGTGACCCTACCACTCACCAGCCAACCCTGGCATGATCCTGACCGACCCTTTCGTCAGCCTTGCGCCATCCTGAGGGAAAGGACCTCGAAACCGGGTTTTCGCGCGAGGGCGTAAGGTCGACCCCGCCCAGAGCCAAGAAAACAAGGGGTGCGCGCAGGAGCGCGCCTGAGATGCCCTTTGCCTCATGCAGTGCGGGCCCGCGGGTGCCGCCCGGGATCGCGCTCAGCGCTCAGCACGGCCAGCCCGTCAGCGTCCTGGCCCAGCTGCATTCGGTCTGCACGGCGCGTGCCGTGCCGTTGCGCCCAAGCGAGGTCAGTCCGCCAGGTCGGCGAGGTTTGCGTCGAGAAGCGCCTGCTGCTCGGATGGGGCAAGCCCCTCGTCGAGGATGTCGCAGAGAACCTCGAAGACCGCGGCGGCCCGTCCGTCCGACGCGGTCTGCCAGATCCATTCGGATCCCTCCATGGCGACATCGATGAGGTCGCCACGCACCGCGTCGAGATCATTCTCGGGCAGATCGAGCGCGATGCGCACATCTCCGCGGCCCTGTCGAGGCAGGTTCGGCTCTTGGGCATAGCGCTCGAAGTTGGCGAAGAATTCCTGCTGGATACCGGAGGAGAGGGCTCGGCTTATGATCTCCAGGATCGGGCGCAACAGGGCCTTGGTCTGCTTTCTTCCCTCAACGGCCTCCAGCGCATCCAGCATCTGCGTCTGGCCGCGAAGGCTCGTCGGAACAGTCAGTTCGAGTCTCAATCTGGTGCCAACCCCCCGGCAATGATCGTTTGAATCAACCTATCGTGCAGCAAGGGGATGGCAAGGCGACTCCGGGGGGCTTCGATCTGCGAGACGGTCGACGTCCTGGTGTTCCTTGGCCGCTGTGCAGGTCAAGACGCGCTGGCGCTTGCGCGCCGTGTCGGATCGCGTGCGTGGCAGCTTCGGGGGCGGGTTGGCAACCGGACAGGCCGGACAGGCCGGGCAGGGAGCCGAGCCACGGCCCCCTGCGTCGATGGATCAACGCTGCGCTTTCGGCGTCCAGGCGAACTTCTGCATCGGCGCATCGACCGGCGTCTCGGCCAGGTGGTTGGTGTAGTTGCTCATCACCTTCTGGGCGAGGCCGAGCACGATCTCCAGCACCTGCTGTTCACCGTAGCCCTCGGCGTAGAAGGCTTCCAGTTGCGCATCCGTCGGGTTGCCACGGCTTTCGGCCATCGCCAGCGTGAAGGTCCGCAGCGCCTCGAGCTTCTGCGTCGGCAGCGGGGTCTCGTCGCGCAGCGCATCGGTGATCGCATCGTCCACCTTCATCGCCTTGGCGATGCCGGTGTGGGCGGGAACGCAGTAATGGCACTGGTGGTAGACGTTGATGGTCTGCCAGACGACCGTCTTTTCGTCGGCGTCGAAGGATGTCTCCTCGGCGAACAGGCGGTGCAGGACCTGGTAGCCGTCCAGCAGGGCGGGAGCGCGCGCCATCACCGCGTGCAGGCCCGGCAGGCGGCCAAACGCGGCTTTGGATTTCTCGATCAGGGGAAGGGCCGCGGGGGTTGCCGACGTTTCGTCGAGCTTCTCGAACTTGGTCATTGGGGGCTCCTTTCTGGGTGTGCCTCGTTGCAGCAGCACCAACCTGTCGATTATTGAGTGATTGCTCAAGAATATATTTGAGCGTTCGCTCAAACGTTTTCGTGAAGCCATTGTGCCCGGGCGCGCGACGTTCTTAGATGCGTGGCATGGCACGCACCGCTTCATATGACCGGGACGCCGCGCTCGACGCGGCGATGGTCCTGTTCTGGACGAAAGGCTACCACGCGACCTCGCTGAAGGATCTCGAGGCCACGCTGTCGATGAAGCCCGGCTCGATCTACGCCGCGTTCCAGAGCAAGGAGGCGCTGTTTCGCGCCACACTCGACCGCTACGCCAAGCGCATGACATCGGAGCTCGAAGCTCTGATCTCCAGCAGTGCCTCGCCTCTGAGCGCGATGCAGGCGCATCTTCGTGGCCTTGCCGACCTCGCGCCCTGTGACCGCCCGTCGACGGCCTGCATGCTGGTGAAGTCGCTGCTCGAGGTCCCGCAGGAAAGCGAACTGCGTGCCTTCATCACCGGGCATCTGGATCGGGTGGAGCAGGTGATCGGCGCGGCTCTCGTCGAGGCCCGGGACAAGGGCGAACTTCCGAAGGACTGCGACACCGGGCGGCTGGCGCGCCGGGTGCAGACCTACATCTTCGGCCTGAAGGTGCAGGCGCAGCGTGAAACCGACCCGGAGCGCATGCGCGACCTGTGTTCGGATCTGGCCGAGGAGATCGGCCGCATGACCGTCGCCTGATCGAATGGCGCGTCACCCGGTCTCCGGCGGGCGTGAGCAAGCCCGCCGGCGAGAACACGCGTCTTGGCGATCCTCGGCCAGCATTGACGGCTCCGGCCCGAACGCCTGAGGCCGGGGAGCGCAGGCGCGTTCCCCGGTGGTCCGGCGCATCCTGCCCCGTGCCCGCGTCAGGCGATCCGGGCGGAGTGCTCCACGGTGGTGCCGCGTGTTCTGACGCCAGCGGGGCGGTTTGCCCGCTGGCCGAACCAGACCGAGCCGAGGACGATCATGGCTCCGCTGATCTGCAGAGGCGTCAGGGACTGACCCAGCCAGCCCCAGCCGAGGATCACCGCCGTGACGGGGCTCATCAGTCCGAGCATGGAGACCGCGCCGGGTTCCAGCCGGGCGACGCCCCGAAACCAGATCGCATAGGTCGCGGCAGCCCCGATCAGGCCAAGCCAGGCAAGGCCGGCCAGGTTGGACATCGTGAGCGGCGGCAGGGGCGGCTCCAGCACCAGCGCGAGGGGAAGAAGGATCAGCCCGCCTGCGCTCAGTTGCCAGGCCGTGAAGCTCAATGCCGACACGGGTGGCTGCCACTTGCGGCTGAGCACGGTGCCGGCCGCCATGGATGCCGCACCACCGAGGCCGGCCGCGATGCCGACGGGGTCGAGCCGCGCCTCCGGCCCCGTGAGCAGCAGTGCGACGCCACACACACCGGCGGCGGCGGCAAGTACGGCACCGGCCCGGATCGGTGTGCCGAGCCAGCCGCGTGCCATGCCGATGACCATCATCGCCTGCAGCGCGCCCAGCGTCGCCGCGACCCCGCCGGGAAGGCGGTATGCGGCCACGAACAGCAGCACCCAGAACAGCGCGAAGTTGAAGGCGCCCAGCAGGAACACCCGGGCCAACCAGTTGCGCGGCGGCAGGCAGCGCGTGAGCGCCAGCAGCAGCAGCCCCGCGGGCAGCGCGCGCAGCGTCGCCAGGGTCACGGGATAGCCCGGCGGCAGAGCTTCGGTCGTGACAAGATAGGTGCTGCCCCAGATCGCCGGGGCAAGCGCGGTCAGAAGAATGTCGGCGCGGCGGGTCATGTCCTGCCTCCTTGCCGGGGCCGTTGCCAGAGCGGATGAGACTGGCCTTGCGGGCAGGGCGTGGTGCTCTCGAGGCCGACGTCACACAGCAGGCCGGGCGGCACGTCGGGGCGCGTCCGGGGTATGTGCGCGGGCGCGAAACGCATGCTGTGGGAGCGGATGAGAAAAGTCATTCCGTGATCCTTTCAGACGGTCAGGTGAAGGGCGGCGCCGATCTGCGCGGCGAGAGCCTCGCGCGGCCCGTTGATCAGGCGTGTGCCCGTCTCGCGGATCACGAGGGCGGGAATGGCACGGACCTGAAGCGTCCGGGCGTGTTGGCGGTCGGCCTCCACCGCGCCTGAGGTGGTCGGAGCGTCGAGCATCCCGGCAAAGGCCTCGGTCTCGAAGCCGAGTTCGTCCGCGACATCCAGCAAGGTTGCCCGGTCCGCGATGTCGCGCGCCTCGGCCAGGTTGCGCATCCGCGAGGATATGTTGAA
This sequence comes from Salipiger mucosus DSM 16094, assembly GCF_000442255.1. Lineage (GTDB taxonomy): Bacteria > Pseudomonadota > Alphaproteobacteria > Rhodobacterales > Rhodobacteraceae > Salipiger > Salipiger mucosus. Next base: position 105,131 of record NZ_KE557284.1, read on the forward strand.
GCACCAGCAGCAGACGACGTCGTGAAAGAAGTCGATGGTGAGCGAGGGCATCATGCGGCCTCCTCTTGCAGGGCCGCCCCGGTGAGTCGCGCGGCGATCCGGGCGACGTGCGCCCCCTGGAAGCGTGCTCCGGCAAGGTCGGTCTCGGTGGGGCTGCGCGATCCGTCGGCGCCGGCGATCGTTCCCGCGCCGTAGGGCGCCCCGCCGACGATGGCATCGGCGGTCGTCTGCCCCGCAAAGCTGTAGGGCATGCCGACGATGAGCATGCCGAAGTGCTGGAGCGGGATCTGGGTGGACAGCATCGTCGCCTCGTGCCCGCCGTGCTGCGAGCCGGTGGAGGCGAAGACGGCACCGACCTTGCCGACCAATGCGTTGCGTGCCCAGAGGCCGCCGGCCTGGTCGAGGAAGGACTTCATCTGCCCGGCCATCATCCCGAACCGGGTCGGCGTGCCCAGAATGATGGCGTCGTAGGCTTCGAGATCGGCGGGGGCCGCGACGGGCGTGTCGTCGGAGATGAAGCCGGCCTTTCGCCGCAGGTCTTCCGGCATGGTGTCAGGCACGCGGCGCAGGTCGGCATGGGTTCCGGGCACGGACAGGGCGCCGTCGGCCTCGGCCTGCGCGAGGGCGCGGACATGGCCATAGCTGGAATAGTAGAGAACGAGAACGCGGGTCATGGGATCCTCTCGGGTTGGGGTTTCTGTGCCCGGAAGGATCGCGGACGCGCTGCGGCGCAATAAGCCGCGCGCGCTCACTTCATTCTTTACGCTGGTTGAAGAATGTCAGGACCGCAAGGCGTGGCCCAGGTGGTCGAGAAAGGCGGTGACCTTTGCATCCATTCCAAGCCGCGACGCGGTGACGGCGAAGATCTCGGGCGCGGGAAGCTCCCAGTCCGGAAGCACGCGCACAAGCTCGCCGCGCGCCTCCGGTTCGTGCGAGACGAAATCGGGCAGGGTGCCAAGCCCCTGGCCTGCGACCAGCAGGTCGCGCAGCACGAGGCTGTTGCCGAGGCGGACGGGCGGGTCGAGCGCGACGGTGGTCGTGCCGGCGGGCCCGTGCAGGACCCATGAGGTCAGGTGATCTGCCAGCAGGAACCCCAGAACCCGGTGGTTGGCGATGTCCTGCGGCTCCTGCGGCGTGCCGGCGCGCTCAAGATAGCCGGGGGCGGCAAAGATCCGTTGCCGCATGGTCCCGATCTTTCGCGCGAGCAGGGCCGAGTCCGGCATGGCGGCACGTATGCGGATCGAGACGTCGAACCCGCCCTCGATCATGTCCACCACGCGGTCGTCCATGGAGAGGGTCACGCGCAGATCGGGGTAGGCATCGAGAAAGCCCGGCAGGATCGGGGCGATGACGGCCTGCCCGAAGGAGCTGGAGGCATTCACCTTCAGGTGGCCTCCCACGGTCCCGGCGCCGTCGCGGATACGTGTCTCGACTCCGGTGACGGCATCGAGGATGCCGCTGGCCTCGTCGTAGTAGAGCCTGCCTGCATCGGTCAGGGACATGGCGCGCGTCGTGCGCGTGAGCAGCGTGGTCCCGAGGCTTTCCTCGAGCAGCTTGATTTCCCTGCTGAGCAGCGCCGGCGAAACGCCGAGATCCTCCGCTGCCCGTGCGAAACTGCCGCGTTCGACGATGCGCCGAAAGGCGCGCATGACGGAAAGCTTGTCCATATGTCGTCAGTCATTCGCTCCGGGGTCGGGCTGCGCGTCGAGGCGCCCTGTCAAGGTGATAGCACGTGGTCCCGACCCCCGCGAAGGGCATCGCCGATGGCCGGGGGAGATCGTTGCGCGCGGGCGATTGGCGCTGGACGGGGAGATCGTGCTGCGAGCGTGTTCCACAAGGCGTGATGGCTCAATGTCCGGTTCGCGCCTCCGGCATGGTCAGCAGCTGGAGACCGTCCTCAAGCGTGGACGCGCTTCCGGTCGTCGCCAGCCGTGCATCCCGCCCCTCATTCGCCTGCAACGAGGGGGGCTGAGCGACCCAAGTCGCGACCCGACCGAATCGTGCCCGGCGGGCTTCTCCAGTGCGAACTCCGGTCGTCCCGGTCCCGGTCTCCGTCGCGTCGATCCTGCTGTCGGTCTCAGCGCGCTGGATGTGCCGCGCCAAGGGCGGGCGGCGGCTGCCGGAGGCGCCGGCGGAAGGCCGCGAGGCAGAGCGCGGCGATCACCAGTTCGACGACGAGCGCGCCGATGACGCTGCCGGACGGCGTCCCGTCCATCGCAAGCCCGACCAGCCGCCCCGCCGGAAAGGCGATGAAGACCGTCAGGGCAGCCGCAATGGAGGCGGGCAGCACCTCGTGCCGCCAGATCCCGAGCAGCATCAGGACGCCGAACCCGGCGAGACCGGCGCCGGGGGCGCGCAATTCGCTCAGCAGGCTGGCATCCTTGCCGAGCGTGATGCCGTAGCCGGCATAGAAGGCCTGCGGTGCGAGCAGGATGAACGCGCCGATGGTGAGCGCGGTGAGGCCGGAGACGCCGAGCGCGAACGTCTCGAACGTGGTGGATCTCATGACGTGTTCCTTTCGGGGCGGGGTGTCAGGCGGCGCTTGTCCAGGCGCCGGTTCGGGCGGCGGCCCGGGCGAAATCCGCGAAGTCGCGGGGCGGGCGCCCGAGCGCGCGCATGACGCCGTCGGTGGTTAGCGCGTTGCGCCCGTCCAGCGTCTCGCGTGCGATGGCGGTGAAGACATCGGCGACGAAGGTGCCGCCCGCTTCGGCGACATTCGCGTGGAACGCCTCGAAGCTGATCGGGACATGCCGGATCTCGCGGCCGGTGGCCCGCGACAGCTCGCCCGCCATGTCCGCGAAGGTCATCAGGCGCGGGCCGGTCACCTCGTAGAGTGCGTCCCTGTGACCCTCTTCGGTCAGTGCCGCGACCACGACATCGGCGATGTCGTCGATGTCGATGATGGGCTCGGCGATATCGCCACCGGGCATCGGCAGGACACCGGCGAGGACCGGATCGCGCAGGTAGCCCTCGGAGAAGTTCTGCGCGAACCAGGCAGCCCGGACGATGGTGAAATCGACGCCGGAATGGCGCACCACCTCTTCGCCCAGCTGGGCGTGGTGTTCGCCGCGGCCGGAGAGCAGCACGAGGTGTTCGACACCCACGTCGCGAGCGGTCTCGCAGAGGGACTCGAGCTTTTCCACGGCGCCGGGGAAGGCGAGATCGGGGAAGTAGGTGACATAGGCCGCACGGGCTCCGCGCAGGGCCGGGGCCCAGGTCTCGGGCGCCTCCCAGTCGAAGGGCGTTGCGGAAGTGCGCGCGCCGCGCCGCAGGGGCAGGCCCCGCGCTTCGAGGCGGCTGGCGACGCGGCGGCCGGTCTTGCCGGTCGCGCCGATGACGAGGATCGGTCGGTCTTGCATGGGGTGTCTCCCTGGCTTCGGTTTCGGTCGCCAAGGGATAGACGTGTGGCGGCCGCGCGGTATTGACCGGCCTTGCCAGCCTTTTGACCGACCTCGCCAATGCGCCCGTCAGCGGCGGGACACGTCCTTGCGATAGGCCGCGGGCGTCGTCCCCATCCAGCGCTTGAACGCGCGGGTGAAGGCGCTCTGCTCGGAAAAGCCGGTGAGAAACGCGATCTCGGCCAGTGAATGGCTCTCGTCGCGCAAGAGCCCCTCGGCGAGGTCGCGGCGCGTTTCCTCGGTGAGGCCCTGGAAGCTGAGCCCGTGCTCCGAGAGGCGCCGGTGGAAGGACCGCGCGCTGAGCCCGAGGCCGCGGGCGATCTCGGCCATCTTGGGCGTCCCCTCGCTGAGGGCCTGGGCGATCGCGGCCTGGGCCTGCGTGACAAGCGCGGGCGCCCGGGTGAGCTCGGACAGTTCCGCGTCGAGATGCGTGGCGAGGTATTGCGAGATCCCCTCGTCCCCGAGGATGTTGGGCCGGGCCAGCGTCTCGTCGTCATAGAGGATCGCGTCGAGGTCCGCGCCGAAGCGCACCGGGCAGCCGAACCACGCCTCGTGCGCGGCGACCGAGCGCGGGGCGGGATGCCGGACCAGCACTTCCACGGGCGCGAGCGGCACCGGGCAGACCTGCCGCGCGATGGACACGGCGCTGGCCAGCGTGGCCTCGTTCGACAGCCGCATTCCGAGGCGCCGCTCGCCCGCCCGATGCAGGATGAAGAGCGTGCCCCCGGTCGCCGGCCGCAGCTCGTATTCGACGACGCTGGTCCACAGGCGCGCATAGCGTTCCACCCGCGCGTAGGACGCCCCGAGCGTCGTCGCGGCCTTGAAGGCCAGCCCGAGCGCGCCGTATTCGTCAAGCCGCATCGAGGCGCCTGTGCGCACCGGAAGATCGGTCACATCGATCTGATCGGCGATCCTTTCGAGCATGTCGTAATAGCGCTCGGCCGGGATCATCTGTCCGGGGTCCCAAGGCGCTTCGGGCGCGATCCCGACGCTGGCCAGCATGGCCGCAGCATCGATCCCGCCGCCTGCCGCGGCGACCACCTTGCGCGCGAAGAGCGACGTGACATACCCCATGCCGCGTAGTCTACGGTGCGCGCGGTGAGCCGCAAAGCTCGGGGTGTAAACGGGCGCATGACGGACGGGATGTCGTCCGTTCGGTCGACCGCAAATCCTGCTTCCACGCGCGGGCTAGACGCGTCCTGTCCGCTCCCAGAATGCCGATTTGCGGCCGTGAACGGCCCGCAGATGCTCCACGAAGGCATCATGGCCGGGGTGTCGCTGGTAATCGGCAATCGAAGCATCTGCCGCAGCACAGGAGGCGAGATGGCGCGCGGCGTGCCCGTAGCGGCTCGACCTGCCGCGCTCGAGCGCGAAGGTGATCATGGCGCGCCAGATCAGGACCGCAGCCAGCGGGTGTTCGCTGCACAGAGCCTCCGCAGCCGGCGTGAGGATCTCGTAGGCGTTGCCGTCCAGCTCGTCGGATCGGTTGTGCACCAGCCTGGCCGCCAATGCCGTGTCCGGCCAGGACAGGCAGAACGCGAGCCCGGCCTCGACGGGCGTGTAAGCCAGGACCACCTCGCGGGCCCGATCCTCGGCCTCGATATCGTCGAAGTCGGGCAGACGTTTCAGAAGGCCCCCGAGTGCATGGGGGCAGAGGCGACGCTCGAAGCGGGCCCAAAGGGCGTGCCGAAGTTCCTCCTCGCGTCCGAGGGCCTCGAGGCAGGCAAAATGCGCCTCGTCGAGGTCCGGCGTGTCGAACCATGAGCTGTCGCGCGCGTCACGGCTCAGCGCCTGGCTGACGATCCGGAGCGCCTCCTCGGCACGTCCGGCGTTCAGCAGCCGGGCGGCGGCGTCGGGGGCGATGGTATGATACGTGAGCTGCTCGGCCGAGTATCGTTCAAGCCAGGCATCGACATCGCCTTGGAGGTCCGCGACGTCCTGCAGGATCATCTCGGCCGTCAGGTTTCGGCGATCCCGCGCAAGCGCCTGCTGCCGGTCCGGGTCACCGACGAAATCATAGATTGCCAGATCCGCGTCCGTCAGAGGTGCCGCGCGCATCTCCTCGGCAAGGTCCTTGAGACGCTTGAGGCCTGTCTGACCGAGAGGGTCGGCAAGGGCCGGCACCACTTGATCGAATTCGCCATAGCCGTTGTCCCGCAGCGCATCGAAGATCAACTCGGCCAGGTGCACCGGGTCCTTGTCGATCTTCGAGGAGAGGCGCGCGATGGCGCTCATCGCCTCGTCCATGACGTCACCGATCAGGCCGTTGCTGTCATCGGTCCGCTCGTGGATGCCGGGCGCGAGGCCCAGCAGGTCCCAAAGGAGATCGAAGGCGATGTCAGGGCTGTCCGGTGCGATCCGGGTCTCGATCAGTCCGGTGAGGTCGGACAGCTCCGTCGCGACCTTCTTTTGCGTCTTCCGCGAGATGTAGCTGCGGGACCGGCGGATCGATGCAAATCGCTTGCGAACGTCCGCGGCCGCGTCCTGCGGGCTCTGCTCGGCGGACAGCGCCATGCGCACCCGCCGTTGTCGCGCCGCGTCTCCCTTGACGGCCTCGAGCAGCAGGTCGGCCAGGACGTCAGGTCCGAGCTCGACGAGGTTCTTCTTGTTGAGGCTCTTCCGGGCCATTGGCGATCCTGTTGGCAGTCGGATCACTCATGCACCGTCTCGTGGGCGAGCGCAAACCCCGCCAAGTCCGCCAGCACGGGGGCGCCGCGTCGGGACCATGTCGTCGCGACCACCGGTCGCTTCGCTCCCGCATGGAGCGTTGCCATGCGGGAGCGGTGCCGTCACGCCTCCGACGCCAGCAGGCTCCGCAGCTGGCTCGGGAACAGCTGCATCAGCCAGGTCTCGGTGCGTGCGCTGCCGTTCACGTCCACGTACATCCGCAGGTCGATGGGCGCGTCGTCATCCTCGGGGATTTCCGAGAAATCCAGGTCGAAGATCGCGCGCCAGTAGTCTTCGCCCACCACCGGGTAGGCCGTCTCGCCCGAGATCTCGCCGCGCGAGGTGGTCACCACCGGCCGGATCCCTTCGTCCCGGGCAAGCCCGGCAAAGCCCATGTCGTCGAAATCGCAGACGATCTTGACCACGCCCTCGGGGCGCGGCTGACCGGGCACGCCGCCCGCGCCCAGGCGGGTCGCGATGAAGCGCGCGGCGTTGGGCGGCACCGGGGCGTCCTCGAACCACGTCAGGCGATAGCCGAAGTGGTGCTCGTTTCCGGCCTCGGCCCCGGCGGCGGGGGTCCACATGGCCACGATGTTGTCGTGGATCTCGTCGTCGGTGCGCAACTCGATCAGCGTCACCGCGCCGTCGCCCCAGTCATAGCTCGGCTCGACCCAGGCCGAGGCGCGCTTGTCGTAGAACACGCCGTCGTCCTGGTACTCGTCGAACTCCCGCTCGCGCTGCATGAGGCCGAAGCCCTTCACGTCGGGCGCGACGAAGCTGTTGGCGGTGGTGCGCGGCGGGTTGTTGAGCGGACGCCAGATGCGTTCGCCGCCGGCCATGTGGATCTCGAGCCCGTCGCTGTCGTGTACCTCGGGGCGCCAGTCGGCGGCGACGTGGGCGTTGGGCTTGCCGTACCAGTACATCGAGGTCAGCGGGGCGAGGCCGAGCCTTTCGACCCCGCTGCGCAGGAAGACATGCGCCTCGACGTCCTGCAGCACGCCGCGGTCTTCGTGGACGGAGGCGATCTTGTAGGCGCCCGTGGCACTGGGACTTTCCAGCAGCGCGTAGGCCGTCAACGCGCCATCGCCGTGCTCTTCGAGCCAGAAGCGGGTGAAGCGGGGGAATTCCTCGGGCCCGGTCGGCACGGCGGTATCCAGCGCAAGACCGCGGACCGAGAGGCCGAACTGCCCCGAGTAGCCCGAGGTGCGCCAGTAGGAGGCGCCGAGGAAGGCCATCCAGTCGTTCCCGCCCGGCTCGTCCTGCACCCGGAAGCCCGCGAACCCTTCGGTCTGGGAGAGGCGGCGGGCCGGGTTGCCCTCGGGGATGTCGAAGAGCTCGGTTGAAAAGGGCACCTCGCGGGCGAGGCCGTCCTCGAGCGCGTAGATGTGCACCGGTTCGCGGAAATAGCGGCCCGGGAAGAAGAACTGCACCGGCGAGCTTTCGTCGTCGTTCCACAGAGTGCGGTCGGCGCGATAGCGGATCTGGTTGTGGTAGTCGTAGTCCACCTGTTCGAGGATATCCTCGTCGGCGACCTTCATGGGGAAATAGTCGCCCTTGGCCAGCGCCTTTGCCAGGTCCTGCAGCCCCTCGAACGAGAACTCCCGCGCGGGGCCGAGTGCCAGGCCCTCGGAGGTCGCCTCGTGCTGGGCCCGCGCCGCCTCGGGCAGCAGGAAGAACGCCCCGGCCCCGAGCCCCGAGGCAAGCATCTGTCGTCGGTTCAATTTCGATCCGGTCATTTGCACCATCCTGGATAACTGAATCCTGTGATCCGGATTGGCGTGCCGTGGTGGCAGGGACAAATGCTCAAATCAGCATGTGGCAGTTTCCTGCCCAAGTTGCATCGGTGTCGGGTGGATTGCGGCTCATGAGCCGCCCTTTTCATCAAGAGCCTTGTCAAAGACCGGGCAGGATGACCGAAGGTGGCCACGGAGCCGTCGTGACATCGCATGACCGTTGGCCTGCGCAAAGGCGCAGGCCTGACCGGCTCGCCGGCGGGGCCTTCGACGGTCCGAGCATCGCCATGCCATCAGCGCGGGCGTGCTGCGCTGACCGACTTCGGGGGGATTCCGCCGCGCGTCAGCGGCGGCGCGGGATCCCGCGTTCCAGCTCCGGCGTGATCGGGATGAACTCGTCGTCGTCGCCGGGCGGCAGACGGAAGGGGCCGTTCTGCCAGTCGCCGGCCTTCCAGGCTTCCTTGGCCGTCTCGATGCGGTCCCGGGACGAGGAGACGAAGTTCCACCAGATGTAGCGCCCTTCGTTCATGGTGGCGCCGCCGAGCGCCAGCAGGCGTGCGCCGCGTGCGCCCGCGCGCACCGAGATGCCGTCGCCGGGGCGGAAGACCATCATCCGGCCGGCCTCGAAGGTGTCGCCCGAGACCTCGACGGAGCCCTCGGTGATGTAAAGTCCGCGGTCCTCGTGGTTGTCCGGCAGCGGGAAGCTGGCGCCGGGTTGCAGCGTCACGTCGAGGTAGAAGGTCTCGGAGGGCAGGGTGACCGGGCTGCGCTCGCCGTAGGCGTCGCCGAGGATCAGCCGCGCTTCGGCGCCGCCGTCGCGGATCATCGGCAGCGCGCCCCTGCCGTGGTGCTCGAAGGCGGGTGCCATTTCCTCGCGGTCCTCGGGCAGGGCGATCCAGGTCTGGATGCCGAAGAGGTCGTGCCGGGTCTTTCGCGTCTCGGCGCTGGTGCGTTCCGAGTGGGTGACGCCGCGGCCGGCGATCATCCAGTTGACCTCGCCGGGGTAGATCATCTGGTGCGTGCCGAGACTGTCGCGATGTTCGAACTCGCCCTGGTAGAGGTAGGTCACGGTGCCGAGCCCGATGTGCGGGTGCGGCCGCACGTCGATGCCGCCCTCGTTGATGAACTCGGCGGGGCCCATCTGGTCGAAGAAGATGAAGGGCCCGACCATCTGCCGCTTGGGCGAGGGCAGGGCGCGGCGCACCTCGAAGCCGCCAAGGTCGCGGGCGCGGGGGATGATGAGAGTCTCCAGCGCGTCCGCGCCGGCGTCGGGGCATTCGGGGCTCTGGGTCGGGTTCCAGCTCATGACGGGGTCCTTTCGGGGATGGGGCGATTTCGGCGCGGCCTCGGGGCCGTCACCACTGGATGACGTCGGCGAGTTCCTCGCGGTGACGGTGAGCATAGGCCTTGAAGAAGGGACAGAGCGGAACGATGCGCTGTCCGGCGGCGCGGGCATCCTCGATCACGCGCCGGGCGAGGGCGGCGCCGATGCCCTGGCCGCGCAGCGCGTCGGGCACGCCGGTGTGATCGACGATGATCGCGCGGTCCGACATCTTCGAGAGGGTCAGCTCCGCCTCGGCGTCGATGCCGTCGACGCGGGCGAGGTAGCGGCCCTTGCCGCCGGTTTCGGTGTAGGTGATCACGGGGTCGGTCATGGGCCTGCCTCCTGGTTGCGCGGTTCAGTCGGCCAGAAGCCGGGAGAGAGCCTCGATTTCCTGCGGCCGGAGTTCGTGGCCGCCCTCGTGGATCTCGGTCGTCACGGTTGCGCCCTGCGTTTGCGTCCAGTCGATGAGCGCGCTGGTCATGGGCCAGGGGCAGATCGGGTCGCGGCGGCCGGCGGCGATCAGGACGCGCTTGCCCGAGAGGCCCGGCACCGGCGCCGGCTCCCAGGGGATCAGCGGGTGCAAAAGGCCGATCCGGTCGAAGAGCTCGGGCCGGCTCATCGCGACGGAGGCGAGGATGTTGGCGCCGTTCGAATAGCCGAAGCCGTAGACCGGCGCGCCCGGGTGCCGCGCGCGGTGGGCGGCGATGTAGTCCGCCATCCGCTCGGTGCGCAGCGCCAGATCCTCCATGTCGTAGACGCCCTCGCCGGTGCGGCGGAAGAAGCGAGCCGCCCCGCGCTCGGAGACGTCGCCGCGCGGAGAGACCACGCCCGCCCCGGGCAGCAGCTTTCGGGCGAGGTCGAAGAACTGTGCTTCGTCCCCGCCGGTGCCGTGGAACGCGAAGAGCAGCGGGGCGCCCGGGGCGGGCTCGGTCGTGAGGGCCGTGTAGAGGTCGGTCGACATGGGGTGGCTCCTCACTCGGCGATCTCGGGCAGGATCGCCTCGATCCTGTCGCGCAGCGGCTCGTAACGGGTGGGCAGCTTCAGCGCCTCGCCGAGATGGGTGGTGTCCTCGTCGCGGTCGAAGCCGGGCTCGTTGGTCGCGATCTCGAAGAGCACCCCGCCGGGGGTGCGGAAGTAGATCGCGTAGAAGTAGTCGCGGTCGATCACCGGGGTGACCTGGTAGCCGGTGTCGAGCAGAGCCTTGCGCACCTCGGCCTGCGCCGCGCGATCCTCGACCGCGAAGGCGATATGGTGCACCGAGCCGGCGCCCTGGCCCGCGGCGGCGGCGTTCGGCAGCTCCTCGATGTCGATGCTGTCGGCGGCGTTGCCGCCTTCGATGACATAGCGCGTCACCGCGCCGCTTTTCTCCGCCTGCCGGTAGCCCATGAAGCGCAGCAGCTCCGCCGCGCCGCCGGCGTCGCGCAGCCGCAGCCGGGCGCCGTGGAAGCCGAGCACCGCCGCCTCCTTGGGCACGTCCGCGCCGTCCCAGCCGGTGCGCCCGCGCCGGTCGCCCTCGACGAGCGCGAGGGAGTCGCCGTCGGGCCCGTCGAAGGCGAGGCGGCGCTGGCCGAGGAAGCTGTCCTGCTGAAGCCCGCTCACGCCGCGCGCGGCAAGGCGCCCGGCCCAGTAGTCGAGCGCACCTTCGGGGATGGCGAATTCGGTCACGCCGACCTCGCCGGTGCCGCGCCGGCCCTTCGGCATGCGACCGAAGGGGAAGGTGGTCATGACAGAGCCGGGGGTCCCGACCTCGTCGCCGTAGTAGAGGTGATAGACCTCGGGGGCGTCGAAGTTGACGGTCTTCTTCACGCGCCGGAGGCCGAGCGTGCCGGTGAAGAAGCGGTTGTTGGCCGTGGCATCCCCCGCCATCGAGGTGATGTGGTGCAAGCCCTTGATCTGGTCGATCATCTGCGGTCTCCGATCTGTCGTCGTTCGCTGTCTGGATCAAGATAGGGCTGGCTTGCCGTTTCGAGAATGATAATGTGTGCTGATCCTTCATTGTCGGAAATGCAACGATGCGCGATCTCAAACCCGTCCGTGTCTTTCTCGAGGTCTCGGCGCGGAAGAGCTTCGCGCAGGCCGCGCGCAATCTTGGCATGACGCCGGCCTCGGTCACGCGGATCGTCGCGCGGCTGGAGCAGGACCTTGGCCAGCAGCTGCTGGTGCGTACCTCGCGGCAAGTGGCGCTGACGGCGGCGGGGGCCCGCGTCGCGGCACGCTACCGCCCGATCGTGGCGGAGTTCGACAGGGCCTCCTCCGAGCTCGACCGGGCGATGCAGCCCGATCGCGGCAGGCTGTCGATCAGCGTGCCGATGTCCTTCGGGCAGCGGACCATGCCGGGGCTGATCTCGGCCTTCCGGCTGGCCTGTCCGCACGTGCGCCTGCAGGTGAACCTCGCCGACAGGCTGATCGACATCCTCGACGAGGGCGTCGATCTGGCCATCCGCATTTCGGCCCCGCCGACCGACAAGTCGACGATCTGGCGCCGGATCTGCGCCATCCCCCGCCACGTTGTCGCCGCGCCGGACCTGTTCGACAGGGAGCCGCGCCCCGGCGAGCCGGGCGCGCTCGACCCGCGGCTCTGCATGTCCTACGGCGCCGCCGGCAAGGCCGAACGCTGGCACTTCGCCAGGGACGGGGAGACGCGCAGCGTCACGGCCGGGTCGGAGATCATCTGCAACAACGGGGACGTGCTGCTGGCGCTCGCCGGCAGCGGCGTGGGGATGACCCTGCTGCCGGATTTCCTGACCGCGCGGGCCGAACGGTCCGGCGCGGTGGAGAAGGTCTTTCCCGACTGGGAGGGCGAGCCGCTGTCGCTGGGCATCTTCTATCCGCCCTACGACACGCTTCCGCCGCTCGTTGCGACCTTCACCGACTTCTTCGAGGCCTACCTGCGCGACGAGGCGGGGTTCGAGTTCCAGGGGCCTCCGCAGGCCTCCTGACCGATCCGGCATGCCACGAGGTCGTCAGGCGGGGCCGCGTTGCAGGCCGTGTTCGCCGCACAGGTCGGCGAGGACCGCGTGCAGGCGCGCGATGATCGCCTCGCGCGGGGAGACGGTGCGCTCGACAAGGCCGATCTGGCGCTTCACCTGCGGGGTGCCGAAGGGCAGGCGCATCAGCTTGAGATCCTCGGGCTCCTGCAATGCCACGTGCGGCACGACCGAGATGCCCAGTCCCTGCCGCACGCAGGTGACGATGGCCCCGATGGTGTCGATCTCGGCGATGTCCTGCGTGATCATGCCCATGCGGGAAATCTCGGTGTCGATCATGTTGGCGAGCGGCACGGCGCTGCGGAACCGGATGTAGGGAAGGGTGCGCATGAGCTCGGTCGGGGGACGCTCGGGCGTGCCCTGCGGCGCGATCAGCCAGAGCGGCTCGCGCAGGAAGGGGCTCCAGCGGAGGGCCTGCGGGAAGCCGACATGCTCGGCCACCACCGCCGCGTCGAGCCGCCCGGCGGCGACATCCGCGATCAGGGTGGACGAGAGCGAGACCCGGAGGCTGGATTTCAGGGCCGGGTACTGGTGCCGCATCCGCACGATGGCCTGCGGCAGCAGGTTGAGCGCGCTCGACCGGACCGAGCCCAGCATCAGCGTGCCGGCGATCTGGTCGCCGCGCAGGGCCGCCTTGGTGTCCTCTTCGCGGCGCAGGATGTCCTTGGCCATCTCCAGCACCTGAAGCCCCTGCGGCGTCAGCTTCGGCGGCCGCGCGCTGCGGTCGAAGACCTGGATCCCGAGCTCCTGTTCCAGCGCCTGGATCTGCTGGCTCACCGCCGACGGCGTGAGCCGCACCACGTCCGCCGCCTGGGCGAAGGTGCCATGGGTGTCGATGGCGATAAGGGTCTTGAGCTGGCGGGTGTCCAAGGTCTGATCCAGTTTTGCTTAATCTGATAACCAGAATTACGCGCTGCCGTGAAGTAAAAGTTTTCTATAACCTCTGTCGACAGGAGGAATGCCGCGCCCCGCTGGGAGGCAGGGTGCGTGCTTCACGAACACGGAATGATCAGAACCAGCGTCCCGCCATCGTTCGGGACGCGCCGGAGACATGCGCGATGAGCAAGACCATCCTCGTAACGGGCCCCGATCTCGATCCTGCGGCCGTCGCCCTGGCGAAGGAGCATGGCTTCGACCTCGTCCACACGCCCGCCTATGCCGAGAGCGCGGTGATCTCCGAGCACCTGCAGGCCAGCGGCGCCGTGGGCATCGTCTCGCGGATGGGGCGGATCGACGCCGAGGTCATGGACGCGGCCCCGCAGCTCAGGGCGATTTCCAAGCACGGGGTGGGGGTCGACAACATCGACCTCGCCGCCGCCGCCGCGCGGGGCATTCCGGTGTTGGTGGCAAGTGGCGCCAACGCGGTCTCGGTGGCCGAGCATGCCATCGCCCTGATGCTCGCGGCGGTGAAGCGGCTGCTGCCCCTCGACGCGGGCCTGCGCGCGGGGCGTTGGGACAAGCCGGGCTTCGCCGGGCGCGAACTTGACGGGGCCACCATGGGCCTGATGGGCATGGGCGCGATCGCGCAGGCGACGGGCCGGATGGCGCAGGGGCTGGGCCTGACGCTTGTGGGCTTCGATCCCTACGCGCCGGACAGCGTCTTCGAGGCGCTGGGCGTGACCCGCTGCGAGACGGTCGACGAGCTGCTCGCCCGGTCCGAGGTGCTGAGCCTGCACTGCCCGCTGACCCCGGACACCCGCGAGATGCTGAACGCCGAGAGCATCGCGAAGATGCCGAAGGGCGCCTACGTGGTGAACACCGCGCGCGGCGGGCTGATCGATGAGCCGGCGCTGGTCGCGGCGATCCGCTCCGGTCATCTCGCCGGGGCAGGGCTCGACACCTTCGCCTCCGAGCCGCCGGCGGCCGACCACATCTTCTTCCAAGAGCCCGCCATCGTGCTGACCCCGCATATCGGCGGCGTCACCCGCCAGGCCGGCGCGCGCGTCGGCGTCGAGGCGGTGCGCGGCATCATCCAGATCGTCGCGGGGGACGAGGTGCCGCAGTCGCGGATCGCCAACCGCAAGCTGCTTGCGGACGCCCCAGCATTCGCAAACGTGGAGAAATGAACATGACCATCGGCTTCCGCATCCTGAACCGTGACCGCGCCGCCCCGAAGGAGCTGGTCGATGCCTTCGCCAAGCTGCCTGTGGCGAATGTCTCGGACAGCATGTCGCGCATGACCGCCGGCGGCCCGGGCCTGCGCCCGATGCATGCCTCGGGCGGCATGGCCGGTGTCGCGCTGACCGTGAAGGCGCGGCCGGGCGACAACCTGATGCTGCACAAGGCCATCGACATGGCGGTGCCCGGCGACGTGATCGTCGTCGATGCGGGCGGCGATCTTGCCAACGCGCTGATGGGCGAGCTGATGCTGGCCTACGCGATCAAGAAGGGCGTCGCGGGCTTCGTGCTGAACGGCGCGATCCGCGACGCGGACAATTTCGTCGAGACCAACCTGCCGACCTTTGCCGCCGGCATCACCCATCGCGGCCCCTACAAGGACGGCCCCGGCGAGATCAACGTGCCCGTCGCCCTCGACGGCATGGTGATCCATCCCGGCGACATCATGATCGGCGACAGCGACGGCGTTCTCTGCGTGCCGATCGACGAGGCCGAGGACATCCTGGCCCGGACGCAGGCGAAATCCGACGCCGAGATCAAGCAGATGGCGGCCATCGAGGCCGGCACCAACGACCGCAGCTGGGTCGACCGCGCGCTCAAGGAGCGTGGGTGCGAATTCCCGGCTGACTGAACCCCAAGCGTGTAAACAGGAGGAGAACACATGCTCAATCTCATCAAGACCACCACCGCCGCCAGCGTCATGGCGCTCGCCGCAGGCGCCGCCTTCGCGCAGGACTACCCCAGCAAGCCGATCGAGGTGATCGTCGGCTATTCCGCCGGCGGCGGCACCGACGTGATGGCCCGCACCGCGGCGCCCTTCATCGAGAAGTACCTCGGCGACGGGGCCAGCCTCGTGGTCAAGAACATGCCCGGCGCCAGCGGCCAGATCGGCGTGACCGAGGCGGCCACCGCCGATCCCGACGGCTACACGCTGGGCACGTTCAACCTGCCGGGCATGATGGCGCGGACCATCGACCGCGAGGCCGACTACGACCGGGACAGCTTCACCTATCTCGCCAACGTGGTGAACGACCCAAACGTGATCGTCACCACCAAGGGCGGCGGGCTCGACACCATCGACAAGCTGGTGGAAGAGGCCAAGGCGAACCCCGGCGCGGTGACCGTGGGCATGTCGAGCCTCGGCGGCGACGACCACTTCATGCTGATCAAGCTGCAGGAGCTGACCGGCGCCGAGTTCACCATCGTGCCCTTCAAGGGCTCGGCCCCGGCGCGCACGGCGCTGATGGGCGGCCACGTGGCGATGGGCATCCTGAACATCTCGGAAGTGGCCGAGTTCCAGGAAGAGCTGAACGTGCTGGGTGTCGCGACCGAGGAGCGTTCCGACTTCGCGCCCGACCTGCCGACCTTCGAGGAGCAGGGCTATGACCTGATCAACGGCTCGATGCGCGGCTTCATCGCTCCGGCGGGCCTGCCCGAGGACGTGGAGGCCAAGCTGCTCGACGCCTTCGCCCAACTCGAGACCGACGAGGAATTCCTGGAGGCCATGAAGGCAACCGCGAACCCCGTCGAGGTCGTCACCGGCGAGGAGTTCAAGGAGCTGACCAGCGATCTCTACGACCTTGCGAAGGGCGTCTGGGAAGAAACGCCCTGGAACTGAGGCGCGCCGGCGCGGGGGACGTCCCCCGCGCCACACCTTCCCCTGATCCCGGAGCCAGTGTCATGTCCCATCGCCTGTCCCGCCCCGAGACCCTGACGGCCCTCGGCATCGTCGCGGTCGCCGCCGGCTTCCTCGTGCCCGCAATGTCGCTGCGGCCCATTTCCGCCCTTCTGCCGATCGCGATGCTCGTGGGCCTCATCGTGCTGGCCGTCATCCTGCTGCTCATGGACCAGCGCAAGGCCGCGGCGGGCGAGCCCGCGCAGCAGATGACCAAGTCGCCCGGGCGCGTCGCGGGGGCCTTTGCCCTGATCGTCGTCTATGCGCTCGCCACCGATTTCATCGGCTTCTACGTAAGCACCGTCGTGGCGGTGCCGCTGACCGCCTTCCTGTTCGGCTTTCGCCACCCGCTGGGCCTCGCCCTGGCCACCGCCATCGTGGTGGGCGCGATCTGGCTGATCTTCGACTTCGGCATGTCGCAGGATTTCCCTGCCGGCCGTCTCTGGGCCGCGTGAGGTCACCATGTATTCCGATCTTCTCCACGCCCTTCCCGAGGTCATGGGCCTCAGCAATTTCGCCGCCGTGATCATCGGCGTCATCGCCGGCATCGTCGTGGGCGCCATGCCCGGCCTCAGCGCCACCATGGCGATCTCGGTCCTCGTGCCCTTCACCTTCGGTCTCGAGCCGCTGGTGGCGCTGGGCCTCATGGCCGGCATCTACAACGGCGCCATGTACGGCGGCGCGATCCCGGCCGTCCTGCTGCGCATCCCCGGCACCCCGGCGGCCGTGGCCACGACCTTTGACGGCTACCCGATGGCCCGGAAGGGCGAGGGCGGCTTTGCGCTTCAGGTCGCGGTGGTTTCCTCGGCCATCGGCGGCATCGCCTCGGCTTTCGCGCTGATGCTGCTGGCGCCGCCGCTTTCCAAGGTCACGCTGCTCTTCGGCCCCTCCGAGGTGTTCTGGGTCGCCGTCTTCGGCCTGGCCTCGATCATCTTCCTGCTGGGCGGCAACCCGGTGAAGGGCCTCATCAGCGCCTGTTTCGGGGTCTTCGTGTCGGTCATCGGCGCGGATCCGATCTATGGCACCGACCGTTTCACCTTCGGCCAGCTCGAGATGCTCGACGGCATCAACATCGTGATCCTGCTCGTCGGCCTCTACGCGCTGCCGCCGGTGATCGACCTGCTCGAGACGCCGCTCAAGACCGACAGCGTCGAGAGCTCCAAGCTCGGGACCGAGCCGATCTGGAAGGCCATGCCGCGCATGAAGGGGTTCTGGAAGACCTGGCTGCGCTCGTCCGTCTTCGGCATCTGGATCGGCATCCTGCCCGGGGCGGGCGGCTCGATGGCGGCCTTCATGTCCTACAACGAGGCGCGCCGCACCTCGAAGAATCCCGAGAAATGGGGCGAGGGCGAGCCCGAGGGCGTCGCCGCCTCCGAGACCGCCAACAACGCCGACACCGCCTCGGCCCTGATCCCGGCGCTGACGCTGGGCATCCCGGGCACCGCCGTCGCGGCGGTCATGCTGGGCGGGCTGCTGGTGCACGGCCTGCAACCGGGGCCGATGCTCTTCCGCGAGAACCCCGACGTGGTCTTCGGCTTCATGTGGCAGTTCCTGTTCGGGGCGATCCTGCTGATCCTGCTGGGCGGCTCGCTCGCGACCAACAGCTTCGCCCGGCTGCTCAACCTGCCGCGTCCGCTGCTCGGATCGGTGATCATCGTGCTGATGCTGATCGGGGTCTACTCGATCCACGGGCGGATGTTCGACGTCTACCTGATGCTGGGCTTCGGCGCCGTGGGCTGGGTGATGGACAAGCTCAAGTTCCCGCTGCCGCCGGTGGTGCTGGGCCTGATCCTCGGCGGCTTTGCCGAAGAGAACCTGCGCCTCGCCCTGCGGATCGGTCGCGGCGACTGGGGCGTGCTGTTCCAGAACACGACCAGCCTCGTGCTCGTGGCGCTCACCGTCGCGGTGGTGGTCGGCCCGATCATCAAGCGCCGGGTCATCGACCGCCGCAAGGAGGCGGAAGGCTGACGGCCGCCGAGAGGTCTCGGGAGGGGCGGCAGGATGTGCCGGCCCTCCCGCCACGAGAAGACCGCCCCGGCATGTCGCCGCTCTCTGCAAATCGCGGAGGGCGGCGATGTCCCGGGGGTCTTCATGTCCGCGCATCAGAGGCGCCGGGCGGCGCGCCCATTGACGGCGCTGATCGCCGGTTGGGGTGGACGCGTCCGGGGAGCGCGGCAGCCCCCCTGGTCTGCGCGGCGCACGCAGGAAGATTGCGGGGCCCGCCGCCCGGTGTCAGAGTGGCAGTTCTTCATCTGCCCTGGAGGTCCGCCGGTCCACATGGTTCAACTCGATTCCATCGATCTGAAAATCCTCAAGGCCTTGCAGGATGATGCGGAGATATCGAATGTCGATCTCGCGGATCGGATCGGGCTTTCCCCTTCGCCGTGCCTGCGCCGCGTGCGCATCCTCGAGGATGCGGGGGTCATCAAGAAGCGCGTCACCCTGGTGGACGCCGCCGTGCTGGGGCTGAACGTCTCGGTCTTCGTCTCGGTGCAGCTGGAAAAGCAGTCCAAGGAACGCCTGATGGAGTTCGAGAGGGAGGTCAGGGAGCGGCCGGAAGTGGTCGAATGCTACCTGATGACCGGGGAGAGCGATTACCTGCTGCGGGTGGTCGTGCCCGATCTTGCCACCTACGAGCGCTTCCTGAAGGAAAGCCTGACCCTGATCCCCGGCGTTGCGAACATCCGCTCGAGCTTTGCCCTGCAACAGGTGAGCTACACCACGGCGCTGCCGCTCGATCACCTGATGTAGAGGCGCCCTCGGACGTAGGCTCAGGCCGCGCGGTCCCGCGGCACGTTGCGCAGGTGGCTGCCGACAACGCCGCCGGGCAGGGCGGCGATCCGGTCGCCCACGGCGAGGAGCCTGTCCATGTCGATGCCCGTGTCGAGCCCGCCCTCGTTGAAGGCAAAGACGAGATCCTCGGTCGCGGTGTTGCCGGTTGCCCCCCGGCGCGAAGGGGCAGCCGCCGAGGCCTTGTCGCGGTCGCGGATCCAGTTGATCACGCCGCCGGCCATCAGGATGTCCAGCTGCAGCGGGCTCAGGTCGTGGCGCAGGGTCAAGGTGCGGGGCCCGACCTCGGCACGCACCTCGGGCCGCTCGGACATCCGGGTGCGCAGATCGCGGATGCGGATCGTGTCGCCGCGGCCGATCTTCTTGCGGTCGGCCGGATCGGCGAAGGTCAGCGTCTCGAGCACCTGCCGCGACGATGGATTGATGTCGAGCGAGGCATCCTCGGCGATCTGCCGGCCGGCGACGATATCCGCCACCATGGCGAAATCGCGGTAGCCCGGATTGGCCGAGGAGCCGATGTCGCTCTGCCAGCAGGGCTTGCCCGCGATCTCGGTGACAGGCACCACGTTGCCCGGCGAGGACGGCGTCGCGATCGGCGGTTCGAGCGTCGAGAGGTCGACCGTGTCGTGCAGGTCGTAGTCGCAGCCGGGGTCGGCCGAAAGCGGGGTGAAGGCCTCTCCGCGGCCGCGGGCTTCGAGGAACCGACGCACCGCCTCGTCGGACGGAAACACGGTGGTCGTCGCCCCCATTTCGGTGCCCATGTTCGCGATGACATGACGGTCCATGGCCGAGAGGCCTGCGAGCCCGGGCCGGTGAAATTCGAGGATGCAGTTCCTGGCCCCGGCCACTCCGTGGCGGGGCAAGGGCTCGAGGATGACGTCCTTGGCCGAAACCCGGTCGGGCAGGGTGCCGGTGACCTCGATCCCCCAGAGCCGGGCATCGGGATGCAGAGCGGCTCGCGCGTCATGGCAAGCGCCACCTCGATCCCGCCCGCGCCGATGGCGAGCATCCCCAGCGAGCCCGCCCCCGTCGTGTGGCTGTCCGAGCCCACGAGGCTCTGGCCCGGCACGCCGAAGCATTCCATGTGCACGGGATGCGAGATCCCGTTGCCGGGCCCGGAGTAGGTGATGTCGAACCTTGCGCACGCCGACTTCAGAAAGAGGTGGCTGTCGGCGTTGAGGTGGTCGGACTGCACGAGCCCGTGGTCGATGTATTGCACCGAAGGGTGCGTCCTGATCTGGCCGATGCCCATCGCCTCGAACTCGAGCATGACGAGCGTGCCGAGCATGTCCTGCAGCAGCGCCTGGTCCATCCCGAGCGCGATCTCCTCGCCGGGTGTCATGTCGCCCGAGATTAGCTTGGACGCGATCAGTTTGCGGGCGAGGTTCTCAGACATTCTGCAGATCCTCGCCATCCTCCTGGTCGCGGCCGGTGATGGCATCGAGGATGTTCAGCGCGAAGCGGATCGCCAGCAGGCCGAAGCCGAGGGGCAGCATGGCATAGGGATAGACCATCGGCGTGCCGAAGCTCGACGAGACCCGCTCGCCGTATTCCCAGGCCTGGTAGGCCATCAGGAAGCCGCGCCACGCCATGATCCCCGAGAAGACGACCCCGAAGGCGCCGATGATCATGCGGTTCACCCGCTGGGCGCCCCGTCCCATCATGTCGGAGAAAAAGGAAATCCGGATGTGGCTGTCGGTCCGCTGCACGTCGGCCGCCGTCATGACCGCGACGTAGACGATCAGGAAGGTGTTGACCTCGAGCGACCACGAGGTCGGTGCCGTGAAGAGGTAGCGCATGATCGCGTCGTAGCAGATCGTGATCACCATGAAGGCGAGAACGAATTGGCCGCCGACGCGGGTCAGCTTCTCGATACCGTCGATGATCCGTCGCATGAGCGCATCCTTCTGTCGCGTTGGTCGGTCGTGTCCGCAGGCGGGGCGGCAACCCCGCCTGCGGCCGTGGTCTGGATCAGGCCTCGTTGCCCATGGCGAGCGCGATGGCGCGTTCGCCGACCTCCGGGCCGACTTCCTCGATCCATGCCTCGTGCACGGACTGGGAGGCTTCCTGGAGCGTGGCGATGTCTTCCTCGGAGGGCTCGACGATCTCGAGGCCGGCCTCCTCGATCATGGGCCAGTACTCGTCCTTGTAGATCACGTCGTTCGAGTAGGCGGCGCCGTTTTCCTCGAACCAGGCGCCGGCCTCCTCGAAGGCGGCCTGTTCGTCTTCGCCCATGCTGTCCCAGCGCTGGGTCGTGGTGAACAGGCCGATGCCGTAGGCCGTCATCGGCAGCTTGTAGGCGACGTCGAGCTGCTCCTGCAGCGAGCGGCCGATGATCGTCGAGATGTTGGCGACCGCCGCGTCGACCGTGCCGCGCTGAAGCGCCAGGTAGAGTTCCGACGAGGGGATGCGCACGGCCCCGGCGCCGAAGCCCTCGATCAGCTTGGTGGCCTCGAAGCTCACCACGCGGACCTTCTTGCCGCCCACCTCGGCGATCGAGTGGATCGGGCCGGCGTCGGTCGACCAGATGTATTCCGGCTCGAGGATGTTGCCCATCATGGAGACCATGTAGAGGTCTTCCTTGGCCAGTTCCTCGTTCACGAGATCGAACAGCGGCGCGCCCTTCGCGATGCGACCCGGGTTCTCATAGAGGGCCTCGACGACGCCCGGCAGGCCGGTGATCCCGAGGATCGGGATCGAGCGGGTGACGTAGGAGGTCGTGTGGAACATGAAGTCGATCGTGCCGGCGCGCAGCGCGGGCAGCTGCTCGTCCGCCTTCAGCAGCTTGCCGCTGTCGTAGTAGTCGACATTGACCGCGTCCGAGGCGTTGAGCCGCTCGACGAAGCCGGCCGAGCCGTAGGACAGCGCCTTGTAGCTGGGCGGCAGATAGCTCACGCCGGTCAGCGTGGTTTGCGCGGCCGCCGGGCTGGCGAAGCCGCCGAGCCCCAGGGCGGTGCCGCCCATCAGCAGGCCTGAATTGGTCAGGAACGTGCGTCTTGTCTGGGTCATTTCGTTCTCCTCCTCTTGGTGAAACGACAGGTGGTCAGAGCAGTCCCGGCAGCCAGAGGCTGATCTCCGGGAACAGGATGAAGATCATCAGCATCACGAACTGGACGATGACGAAGGGCACGACGGAGCGGATGATCTCTTCGACCTCGAGCTGGGGGCAGACCCCCTTCAAGGCGTAGAGATTGAGCCCCACAGGCGGCGTCACCACCGCGATCTCGAGGTTCATCACCAGCACGATGCCGAACCACAGCGGGTCGTAGCCGAGGGTCGTGACGAGCGGCAGAAGGATCGGCGTCGTGACGACGATCAGCGACACGGCGTCGACGAGCATGCCCAGCAGCACTAGCGCGATCATGATCAGCGTCAGGATGGCCCAGGCGGGCAGGTCGGTCGCGGTCAGGGCCGCCGAGACGGTTTCGGGCACCCGGACGAGGTTCAGGTAATCGCCGAAGATCTTGGCCGAGCCGATGATCAGCATGATCGCGCCCGAGACCTTGATCGAGCTCTTGAAGATGTCGAGCGCGGTCTTCCAGTCGAGACAGCGGAAAATGACGGCGGCGATGAAGATCGCGCCCGCGGCGCCGAAGGCTGCCGCCTCTGAGGGGGTCGCGATGCCGGTGTAGATCGCGCCGAGAACGATGATGACCAGCAGCATGGCGTGCCAGATGTTCCCGAGCGACCGGATCTTCTCGGCCATGGCGGGCTTCGGGCCATCCATCGCCGGGGCCTGGTCGGGGTTCCTGAGCACGCGCAGGTAGATGTAGACCGACAGGGCGAGCGCCAGCGCGAAGCCGGGAAGGATGCCGCCGATGAAGAGGGCGCCAACGGAGACGCCCGAGACGGCGCCGTAGATGATGAAGGGCACCGAGGGCGGGATCAGCATCGCGAGCGCCCCCGAGGAGGCGACGGAGCCGGCCGCGAGCTTGCGCGAGTATCCGCGTTCGAGCATCTGCGGCACGGCGATGGAGCCGACCGCCGCGACGCCTGCGACCGACACGCCCGAGACCGCGCCGAAAATCGCCGAGGCTCCGACCGTGGCGATCGCGAGCCCGCCGCGCAGCCATTGCAGCCAGAGCGACGCCGCGTGGAACAGGTT
This sequence comes from Salipiger mucosus DSM 16094, assembly GCF_000442255.1. Classification (GTDB taxonomy): domain Bacteria; phylum Pseudomonadota; class Alphaproteobacteria; order Rhodobacterales; family Rhodobacteraceae; genus Salipiger; species Salipiger mucosus. The sequence continues at coordinate 127,928 of NZ_KE557284.1, forward strand.
TCGTCCCACCGGCGTTGCGCCCAGGACGTTGCCCATCAGGATGAAGAGTGGCAGGGCAATCAGCTCGAAGCTGTTGAGCTGACCGAAGAAGGACGTCGGCGCGAAGAAGAAGGCGATGGACCCGCGGGCCATCCAGAGGCCGAGGAGCCCGGAGGCGCCGAGTGCCAGGAAGATCGGAGCGCCGGCCCCGATGAGTCCGAGCAGGACCACCACAACGATAGTCGGTTCGATCATGGGGCCTGCCCCACGGTTTGTCCGTGCATGTCTGTTCTCCTCCCGTGCGAGCCGCGCGTGACGCGGAGCTCGGCTTTGATGTCCGGCCTGCCTTCGGCGCGGCCTAGATCACGCCCCGGTCGCGCAGCGCGCTTATCCTGTCGGCGTCGTAGTGCAGCACCGACGACAGGACGTCGTCGGTATCCTGGCCCAGCTCCGGCCCCAGCGCGCGGATCTCTCCCGGGCTCTCGGAGAGGCGCGGGAAGACGTTCTGCATGGCCAGCGTGCCGCGTTTCGGATCGGGCACCCGGACGATGCTCTGCCGTGCCTCGAAATGCGGGTCGTCGATCATGTCGGCGGCCGTGTAGGCGAGGCCCACTGGCACGCCCGCCTCGGCAAGGCGGTCGACGATCTCCTGCGCCGGCACGGTCCGCGTCCACTCCCCGACGCGGGCGTCCAGCTCCTCCTGGTTGCGGCCGCGGGCCTGGTGATCGGCGTAGCGCTCGTCCGTCGCCAGCTCGGGCGCGCCCATGACCTCGCAGAGCCGCGCGAAGACGGTGTCCTGGTTCGCGCCGATGATGACCTCCTTGCCGTCGGCGGTCGGATAGGCGTTGGACGGGGCGATGCCGGGCAGGGCGGAGCCGAAGCGCTCGCGTATGTGGCCGCCGGAGTCGTATTCGGCGACGAGCGCCTCGGTCAGCCCGAGGACCGCCTCGTAGATCGCGCTGTCGACGACCTGGCCCTTGCCGGTCGCGTGGCGGTGCTGGAGGGCCAGCAGCACTCCCATCGCCGCGTTGAAGCCCGCCATGCTGTCGCCGAGGCTGAGCCCGACCCGCACCGGCGGCCGGTCCGGGTAGCCCGACAGGTATCGCAGCCCGCCCGCGGCCTCGCAGACCGAGGCAAAGCCCGCCCGGTCGGAGTAGGGGCCGTCCTGCCCGTAGCCCGAGACGCGGGCCATGATCAGGCGCGGATTGACTTCGGACAGGGTGTCGAACCCGAGGTCCCAGCGCTCCATCGTGCCCGGACGGAAATTCTCGATCAGGACATCCGCCTCGCCCACGAGGTCCTTGAGGACCGCCTGGCCCTCTTCGGTGCGAAGGTCGAGCGTGATCGAGCGCTTGCCGCGCGCGATGACAGACCACCAGACGGGGTCGCCGTCAGCGTCGGGGCGGCCCCACTGCCGCATCGCGTCGCCCTTGCCGGGCGGTTCGACCTTGATCACCTCCGCGCCGAAGTCGGCCAGAATCTGCCCGCAGTACGGTCCGGCGATCAGCTGGCCGAGTTCGACAACACGGACGCCCGTCAGTGGCCCCATCACGAATTCTCCTCCCTGCCTCCCGAACAAATTATGTCAGCCTTTCAGAAGGCACATTCCAAACTTCGCCAAGTCAGTCGGCGATCTTGAACAATTGTTTCAAGAATTGGGCCGCTTTTGGCAGATCGCGCCTGGGTGAGCCTTGGCAGGGCCTTGCCGGGCAAGCAGGATTCCGGTCGGGCCGGCGGCCCGTGTCCGAGCGGGCTTTCCGGACGGCGGACGTCACGGGACCCCTCTGCGCCGCGGCCGCGTTCACCGCGCCCCTGATTTCGCACTGGGAAACCGGAGCAGGGCCTGACACTAGGGGGCGCAGACTTGCCAGACACCAGGACGACCCAGATGACCATCACCACGCTTGTCACTCACTCCGGCGGCTTTCATGCGGACGAGGTCCTGTCGACCGTCATCCTCACGCGCCTCTACCCGGAGGCGGAGGTGGTGCGCAGCCGCGCGCCCGAGTGGATCACGCCCGCCGAGGGCCGCGTGATCTATGACGTCGGCGGTGCCCATGACCCCGAGGCGGGAATCTTCGACCACCATCAGCGCGAAAGCCCGCTGCGCGAGGACGAGACGCCCTTCAGCTCCTTCGGGCTTGTCTGGACGCACTTCGGCATGGACTACCTGCGCAGCTTCGACATCCCCGAGGGCGACCTCGAGAAGATCCACGCCTCCTTCGACCGCAGCTTCGTGCTGCCCGTGGACCAGGTCGACAACGGCGTCGTGAGCGTCTCCGACGCGGGCCCGCTCGCCTCGCTGACGCTGCCCGGCCTGATCGAGACGCTGAAGCCGGTCTTCGATGACACCGACCCCGAGAGCGAGACCCGCGCCTTCCACGCGGCGGTCGGCATCGCGCGGCAGTTCGTCGAGGCGCGCGTGAACCGCAGCGCCGCCAAGCGCCGCGCCGAGGTCCTGGCCGCCGAGGCCGTTCGCGCCGCGGGCGACAGCCCGATTCTCGAGCTGCCGATGGGCATGCCCTTCCGCCCCGCCGTGGTCGAGGCCGGGGCCGATCACCTGCTCTTCGTGGTCACCCCGCGCGACGGCGGCGACTGGACGCTGGGCGGCATCCGCAAGCATGACGAGGGCTTCGAGCAGCGGGCCGATCTCCCGGCCGCCTGGGGCGGTCTCACCGACGCCGAGCTGGAAGAGGTCAGCGGCGTCAAGGGCGCCAAGTTCTGTCACAAGGCGCTTTTCATCGCCGCCGCCTCGAGCCGCGAGGCGATCATGAAGATGGCGGAGCTGGCGGTGGAAGAGGCGCGCTGCCGCGCGACCGAAGGCGGCAGCGCTACCGGCGCCTGAGCGACGCGACGAACGCCAAGGGGCAGCGACATGCTGCCCCCGGGCATTTGCGAAGGTTGTCTGCGCTTCTGCCCCGGCGGGTGTCCATCGACAGGCCGCAGCCGGGGTCAGCATCGCTTCGGGCGACAGCCCGTAGCGGTCCCGGTCGCGACGATCCAAAACCCGGGAAGCGCCCGGCGCGAGCGCTCCCCCGCGCAGTCCCAATGAAAATCACTGCCGCGAAAGGCGGGTGCCGCGCCCGGCGCCCGAGGATGCCGGCTGTGCTGCCGCGGCCGGAGAGCCGCGAGCCGGTGTCGGGGCGGGGCGGGGCAGGCCCCCAATGATCGCCCGATTGACGAATTGTCTGGCAATCGGACCTTTCGGCTGATAGCGCGGTCCGCGGAGGAAGTTCTGAAAATGGAGGAATCATGATGTCCAGAGCCCTTGCAGCCGTCCTGACCGGCTCCGTGCTGATCGCGGGTGCCGCGAGCGCGCAGACCACGCTGCGCATCCAGACGCACCAGTCGCCGGAGTCCACCTCGGGCAAGCTCGTCAAGCAGTTCGTCGAGCAGGTCGAAACCATGTCCGGCGGTTCGCTGGACATCGAGATGTTCTACAGCTCCGCCGTCGTCGCATCGGCCGAGACCTTCGGGGCCGCCGTGAACGGCATCCTCGACTGCGACATGACCAACGCGAGCTACCAGACCGGCATCAACCCGGCCTACCAGTTCGTCGCCGACACGATGGGCGGCTATGACACCCCGCTGCAGTATCTCAGCTGGATCTCCTACGGCGGCGGCCGCGAGGCGATCAACGAGCTCTACAACGACAGCGGCATGCAGTTCGTCGGCGCCTACCTCGGCGGGCAGGAGTCGCTCAACTCCTCCACGCCGCTGAACGGCATCGAGGATCTCGAGGGCTGGAAGTTCCGCTCGCCGCCGGGCATGGAGTCCGAGATCTTCGCCGAGCTGGGCGCGACGCCCGTGGTGATGGACTTCACCGAGATCTTCACCGCTCTGGAGACCGGCATCATCGACGGTGCCGACGCCTCGACGCTGGCCAACAACGTGGGCCTCGGCATCTACGACATCGTCAAGCACACCACGTTCCCCGGCTTCCACTCGATGAGCTCGGACCACCTGGCCTGCAACAAGGACGTCTGGGACGGTCTCGAGCCCGCGCAGCAGGAGATCCTGAAGACGGCGATGGACTCGCTGGCGATGAACCTCATGATGCGCACCCTCGTGGAGAACGGCGAGGCGCTGACGAAGCTTCCCGAGCTGGGCGTGACCTTCTACGACTGGTCGGCCGAGGATCGCGCCGCCTTCCGCGAGGCCGCCGTCAGCCGCTGGGACGTCTGGGCCGAGAAGACGCCCGAGGCGGGCGAGCTGGTGCAGAGCCACAAGGACTTCCTCGCGCGGATCGGCCTCGGCGGCTCGTCCGAGGAGTGATCCGTCCCGGGACCGCCCTCCGCGGCGGTCCCGTTTCCAGGACGCGAAAGACACCCAAGACACGCAAGAAAGGACACCCTTCACAATGAATGTCACGATCATCGGCGGTGGCGGCTTCATCGGCCAGAAGGTCGCGCGGAAACTGGCGGAGCAGGGCAGCCTGCGCGGTCAGCCCATCGACAGCCTGACGCTCGCGGACATCGCCGCGCCCGCTCCCGTGGACGGGCCGTTCCCGGTCGAGACAACCGCCTGCGACATCACCGACCGCGCCTCGGTCGACGCGCTGATCTCGGCCGACACCGACGTGATCTTCCACTTTGCCGCCGTCGTCTCGTCCCATGCCGAGGCCGAGTTCGAGACCGGCATGAAGGTCAACCTCGACGGCACGCTGAACGTGCTCGAACGCTGCCGTGCGCTCGGCACCTGCCCGGTGGTGGTCTTCACCTCCTCGCTTGCGATCTTCGGCGGCGAGGTGCCGGACCCGATCACCGACCACACGATCCCCAATCCGCAGACCTCCTACGGCATGCAGAAGGCCGTGGGCGAGCTGCTGCTCAACGATTACTCGCGCCGCGGCTTCGTCGACGGACGGGGCTTCCGCCTGCCGACGATCTCGGTCCGCCCGGGCAAGCCCAACCGCGCCGCCTCGAGCTTCATGTCCTCGATCATCCGCGAGCCGCTGAACGGCCAGGAGGCGATCTGCCCCGTGGACGAGAGCCAGGAGCATTTCTACCTCTCGCCGCGCCGCTGCGTGGAGAACCTGATCAAGGGCGCCGAGCTCGACGCCGCGGCCCTCGGCCAGCAGCGCTGCATGACCCTGCCGGGCCAGCGCCTGTCGATCCGGCAGATGATCGACGCGCTCACCGCCGTCGCCGGGCCCGAGCCCGCGAAGCTCATCAAGTGGGAGGACCAGCCCGAGATCGCGACGATCGTGCGCGGCTGGCGCTACGACTACCGCTTCGACAAGGCCTTGGCGCTGGGGCTCGTAGCCGATAACGGGTTCGAGGAGAATGTCCGTTTCTACATGGAAGACGATCTTCCGAACGCCTGAGGCACGCCGATGCTGAGCCCGATCGTCCAGACGCCGCGTTACCGGCTGGTGGCCGAGGAAATCGCCGCGCGCATCCGCGCCGGCGAGTTCCCGCCCGACACCAAGATGCCGGCGGACAAGGATCTCGTGGCCCAGCTCGGCGTCAGCCGCACCACCGTGCGCGAGGCGATGATCGCGCTGGAACTGATGGGCTACGTGGTGACCCGCTACGGTGCGGGCGCCTTCGTGGTCCGCGACCTGCCGCCGGCGCAGAGCGAGACGCCGGGTCTGCCGGGCTACTTCGAGCTGGTCGAGGCCCGCTTCGTGATCGAGCCCGAGATCGCGGCCACCGCCGCCGGCTCGATCACCCGCGAGGAGATCGCCCAGCTCGAAACCTGCGTCGCGGGGATGTGCGACACCAGCCTCAGCTTCGACCGGATCGAGGCGCATGACCGCGAGTTTCACCTCGTGGTCGCGCGTTCGACCGGCAACTCGGTCTTCGTCTCGGTGGTGACGGAGTTCTGGCGCGTGCGGCAGCGCTACCCTGAATGGACGCGGCTCAACAACCGCCAGAGCGCAGAGGACATCGCGCGCTTCTCGCGCGATGAACACATGGCCATCGTCGAGGGGCTGCTTGCCCGCGATGCCGAGGCCGCCCGCGCCGCCATGGCGCTGCACTGCCGCAACTCGGGCCGGCCGCTGCTCGAACGCTGGGAGCTGCTCGAGGGAGAGGGCGGCGGCGAGGATGTGCTGCAACGCCTGCGCCGCCGAACGGCCGCAAGCGGCTGACTTTCGCCATCCGCGCGGCGCCGATCGCCCGGATGGTGCGACCGTGTCCTGCGATGCGTCAGGCCACGGCGATCGCGGCAGCTCCGGCGTGGACGATCCTGACGTCATCGGTTCTCTGTCGGTCGCCTTGCCCGGACCGGGGGCGAAGCCGCGTGTCTCGGTGGCGCGCGAAGAGCTCCAGCCCGGCGCGTCGGCCAGCGCGGCAGGACCATGAAGACCTCTTCCATCTGCCTGTCGTCCGGTCGGGGCGGAGTCGTCACGGGGCAGGGTCAGCAAGCTTCGTGCCGATGGACACACTGCCAGCGGCCTTCCTGCGCGCGGCCGCGCAGGCCGACGCGGCGCCGAGCTTGGCGGGCCCAGACTTGCAATTTCCACCGCTGCCCTGTTTCCAAGGGCACGATCGGGTGTAATGAGGCGCCAGCCATGTCCGCCCCCGTTCCGCTGCCGTGGACGAGGGCCCCGATACGAGGATTGCCCATGACCCTGACACGACGTTCCGCCCTGAAACTCGGCGCCGCTGCCGTCGCCCTCGCCGGCGCGCCCCGGCTGGCGCAGGCCGCCTATGCGCCCCGGCCCGACGGCTGGCGGCGTTTCGAGCTGACGACCCGCGTGGCCGTCCCGCGCGACGGCAAGACCGTCGAGGTCTGGGTTCCGGTCCCCTCGGTGACCGAGGACGACTGGATGCGCGCGGGCGACACCGCGTGGCAGAGCGACGCCGAAGAGGTGACGCTGCGCACCGACGAGGCCTCGGGCGCGCGCTACGTCCACGCGGTCTGGCCCGAGGGCGAGGGCGAGGCGGTGATCCAGATCGTCTCGACCGCGGCCGCGCAGGACCGCTCCACCGATTTCGACGCCCCGGGCAATGCCGCGCCGCTGACGCCTGAAGAACGCGAGCGTTTCACCTCGGCCACAGAGCGCGGTCTGGGCGACATCGCCTCGATGCTGGAAATGGGCGACCTGACCGGCAAGTGCGCCGACCTCAACGCGCTCTACGTCGGGCTGGCGCGCGCGGCGGGCCTGCCGGCGCGCGACGTCTACGGCCTGCGCGTGGCGCCTTCGGCCTTCGGCTACAAGAGCCTCGGCGCCGGGTCCTCGAATGTGACCAAGGCGCAGCACTGCCGGGCCGAGGTCTACCTCGAGGATCACGGCTGGATCCCGGTCGATCCCGCCGACGTGCGCAAGGTCGTGCTGGAAGAGCCGCCGAAGACGCTGGAGCTTGGCGACCCCGAGGTGCACGACGTGCGCGAGGCGCTCTTCGGCGCCTGGGAGGGCAACTGGCTGGCCTACAACTTTGCCCACGACGTTTCGCTGCAGGGCATGGAACGGGACGAGATCCCGTTCCTGATGTACCCGATGGCGGAAGTCGGCGGAGAGGAACTGGACGAGCTCGACCCCGATAGCTTTGCCTACACGATCACGGCGCGCGAACTGAGCGTCTGACGCCCGCCGCCGGGCCTGCCCGGCTTTGGCTGACATCTCGAACCGGCCGGCGTCACGTGGAAGCGCCGTGACCCGCCCATGGTCGTAGCGGTCATGTCGTGAGGCGCGTGCAAAAATGTCCGCGGCCAGCGCGTCCTTGTCGGGACGCCCCCGCGGCACCTTGCGTCGGTTCCGGGCCTTTTTCCTTTAGGGCCTGGCGCGCGATCTGTGCCCTGCGACGTCCCGCTTCGCGGATGCGCTCGCGGATCATTGCCGGCGCATGTCCTGACCCGCGTGAGCGCAGGCGGCATGCGCCGCCTGGCTCGGCCTCAACTGTCCTGGGTCAGCCCACTTGCATGCCGCCGAAGAGCATGTCGCGCGGCAGGTCGAAAACGAAACAGGGGTTGAGCGCGGGGAGGGCGCTCACGGCGTTCAGACGCTCGCGCTGGTCGTCGGCGCTGGGCACAGTGGCGCCTTCGGACGCTGCGGCGAGCTTCTCACGCCCGTATTTGCCGGTCAGCAGACCACCCCCCAGCGGGCTCCACGGCATCATGCCAATGCCGAACTCCCGCGCCATGGGCATGATGTCCAGTTCCACACCGCGCTCCACCAGCGACCAGGCGTATTGCAGGCCGGTGGGTCCCGGCAGGCCGTGCGCGCGGGCCAGCGTGGCGACCTTGGCCACATACCAAGAGGGCGCGTTCGAGAAGCCGTAGTAGAGGATCTCGCCCCGCGCGACGGCATCGGCCAGCGTGCGAAGCACCTCTTCGGCGGGGGTCAGCTGGTCCCGGACATGCACCCCGTAGAGGTCGATCCGGTCCACGCCGAGCCGCTTCAGGGAGCCTTCGATGCCAAGCCGGATGTTGTATGCGCCGTTGCCCGCGTGCACCGGCGTGCCCTCGGAGCGGGAAAAGCCTGCCTTGGTCGAGACCACCAGGCGGTCGCGCATCCCGCTGTCCTTCAGGAACCGGCCGAGCATCTATTCGCTTTCGCCGCCGCTGTAGACGTCGGCGGTGTCGATCAGGTTGCCGCCCGCCTCGACATAGGTGTCGAAGATCGCGCGCGCGGTCGGCTCGTCCGTGCCCCAGCGGCCGGCGCCGAAGGTCATGGTGCCAAGCGCCAGCGGGCTGACGATCAGGCCCGAGCGGCCAAAGGGGCGGTATTCGGTCATCTGCATGGGTGTCTCCTTGTCGTTGATGTGACGACAGGAGGCTGCTTCCTTGAGGATTAGATGCTTCCCGTGCCATGAGCCTGCGAGGAATATTCAGCAATGGCGCGCATGCCGCTCAATGATCTTGGTGCCTTCGCCGCCGTGGCCCGCACGCGCAGCTTCACCGCTGCCGCTGCAGAACCGGGCGTGTCGCCCTCCGCGCTCAGCCACGCGATGCGCGGGCTGGAGGAGCGGCTCGGCGTTCGGCTGCTGGCGCGCTCCACCCGCTCCGTCGCACCGACCGAGGCGGGCGCGGCGCTGCTGGACCGGCTCACCCCGGCGCTGTCCGAGATCGACGAAGGCCTCGCGACTCTGGCCGCGTTTCGCGATGCGCCCGAGGGTATCGTGCGCATCACCACGTTCCACTGGATCGCCTCCACCTTCCTCGCGCCCGGCTTCCGGCCTTCCTCTCGACCCATCCCGGGATCACCGTGCAGGTGACGGTCGATGACAATCTGCAGGACATCGTGGCCGATGGATCCGACGCGGGCCTGCGGTTCGGCGACGACGTCGACAAGGACATGATCGCCGTTCGCGTCGGTCCACGCTTGCGGCACCTCGTGGTGGCGACACCGGCCTACTGGGATCATCACGGCCGTCCGACCCATCCCCGCGACCTGAAGGATCACATCTGCGTCGCCTACCACAACCTGTCGAGCGGCAGCATCAGTCCGTGGGAGTTCGAGAAGGACGGGCGCGAGCTACGGCAGCGAGTCGAGGGCGGGTTGATCTGCAACTCCGCCGATCTCGCGCTGGCCCTTGTTCGGGGCGGGGAAAGCGTGAGCCTGCATATGGAGGAGGACGTGGCCGGTGACCTTGCCTCGGGCCGGCTGGCGGCCGTGCTAGAAGACTGGAGTCCGGCCTTTGAGGGAGTCACCCTCTACCACCCTAGCCGCCGGCAGAGCCCACTCGCGTTGCGGGCGCTGATCGATTTCCTGAAGCGATAGTCTCCCAGGAATATTTGCGAGTAGGGGCCGATCGGATGGGAGGCCATTGCCCGGCCCGTCTATTTCTTTTGGCTTTGGCCCAGGAAAAGATGGTCGCCGTCGCTCGAGGTGTTATTCGCCGCGAAGAGGGCGCCGCTGTGGACACTTTCCCGGTGTCATGGTGGCACGGTCACGACAATCTTTTTGCACCAGTTTCGCTGTTTGTTGCAGCTTCGGCTATGAGGTGCGGCGGAACGTGCGGCCTGCCGCTATCAGCTGGTCCGGAACGGGTTATAGGTCATCTGGGAGCCCCTGGCCGTGCATCGGTTCGGGCATGCGATTGTACTCCAGAAGGTGCACGTGCACGCGTGGCTCTGACTCCGGTCGGGGCTCACCCAATGAAATCATCCACTTAGGTGCTTTTGGCTCCGGCGGTAGGGATCGAACCTACGACCAATTGATTAACAGTCAACTGCTCTACCGCTGAGCTACGCCGGAACACGGGGCGTCGTATAGCAACAGGCTCCAGCCCCGTCCAGAGCCTTTTCCAAGGTTTTTCCGGATTTCCGAGATTTCTCTCAAAGACCTGAAAAAACGGCGTTTTCGGCAAGCTCTCCCACCGGGCGCGCCAGGCCGCGCGCGGTCAAGTCGATCAGGTGGGCCAGCACGTTGCGGGCTGCCGCAGGGTGAAGCGCGGCCGGAATGTCGGCGTAGATCCGACTCGCGAGGGCGCTGGCCGTTGCCGGACCCTCATCCAGAGCCGCGCGGATCTCGGCCTCGCGCGAGCGGCGGTGGGCAAGCAGGGCATCGAGCCGGGCGGCCGGGTCGGCGACCGGGGCGCCGTGACCGGGATGCATCACGCGCCAAGGCCGGGCGCGCAGGCGGTCCAGAGAGGCCATGAAGGCCGTCAGGTCGCCGTCGGGCGGCGAGACCAGCGAGGTCGACCAGCCCATCACGAGATCGCCCGTGAAGAGCGTATCGCCCCAGGCCAGCGCCAGGTGGTTGCCGAAATGCCCCGGCGTGTGGATCGCCTCGAGTTGCCAGTCGGCGCCTTCCAGCACCGCGCCGTCCTCCATCCGCTCGTCCGGCGCAAAGCCCGCGTCCACGCCCTCGCCGCCGCCGATGGCGCCGCCGCGGGCCAGGGCCTCCATCACCGGGCTGCGGCCGGCGCGGGCGTCGCCGAAGGCCAGCACCGGGGCGCCGGTCACCGCCGCCAGCGCCGGCGCCAGGGCGGAATGGTCTCGGTGGGCATGGGTCACGACGATATGCGTCACCCGGGCGCCAGGGTGCAGCGCGGCGCGGATCGCATCGAGATGGCTCGAGTCGTCGGGGCCGGGGTCGATCACCGCGACGCCGCGGGTGCCCAGCAGGTAGGTATTGGTCCCGCGCAGCGTCATGGGCGAGGGGTTGGGCGCCACGATGCGGCGCAGTCCGGGGGCCAGCGTCTCGGGCCGGCCGGGAACAGGGTGGAAATCGGGTTGCGGATCCTGCATCGGCCGGCCTCTTTCGCGATGGCGGCGCGGGAGCGCCCCCGCTAGGGTTAGCGCATGATGTTCCAGTGGCTCAAACGCTATATGCCGCGCGGCCTCTACGGGCGGGCGGCGCTGATCCTCGTGCTGCCCGTCGTGACGCTGCAGCTCGTCGTCTCTGTGGTCTTCATCCAGCGCCACTTCGAGGGGGTGAGCGCGCAGATGACCCGCGATATCTCGCGCGAGATCAACCTGTCGCTCGAGGACCCCTCGGCGGCGGCTCCGCTCGAGCTCGAGCTGCGCGAGGTGCCGGTGGGAGAGATGCCGGAGGCCGACCTGCGGCGGTGGTACGATTTCTCGGGGCTGGTGGTCATGGACCGGCTGCGCCGCTTCGTGCCGGGGCTCGAGCGCGTGCTGCTGCCGGACGACTACGACGTCATCGCCTACGTCCGGCGGGGCGATACGGTGACCGAGGTGACCTGGGCGCGCCAGCGCGTCTCGGCCTCGAATCCGCACCAGTTGCTGGTGAACATGGTCGTCTTCGGCGTGCTCATGACGGTGATCGCCTTCCTCTACCTGCGCAACCAGCTGCGGCCGATCACCCGGCTGGCGGAGGCGGCCGAAGCCTTCGGCCGCGGACGGCACATGCCCTATTCGCCCTCGGGCGCGGTCGAGGTGCGCGCGGCGGGCCATGCCTTTCTCGACATGCGCAACCGGATCGAGCGGCAGATCGAGCAGCGCACGATGATGCTCTCGGGCGTGAGCCACGACCTTCGCACGCCGCTCACGCGGCTGCGCCTGGGGCTCTCGATGCTCGACGACGAGGACCGCCTGCCGCTGGAGCGCGACGTCGAGGACATGCAGGAGCTCATCGACGCCTTCCTCGAGTTCGCGCGCGACAACAGCCAGGAGGGCGAGGTCGAGCCGGTGGACCCGGTGGCGCTGGTGGAGCAGATCGTGGGCGATGCCGGGCGCGCGGGCCGGCCGGTGACGCTTCGCTCGGTCGAAGGCGAGGGCGAGGTCATGCTGCGGCCGCGCGCCATCCGCCGCGCGCTGGAGAACCTCATCGGCAACGGTGCGCGCTACGGCACGCAATGCGAGGTCTCGGTGACGCTCTCGGACAAGAGTTTGCGCCTGCGGGTCGAGGACGACGGACCCGGCATCCCGCCCGACCGGCGCGAGGAGGCGCTGCGCCCCTTCGTGCGGCTGGACCCGGCGCGCAACCAGGACAAGGGCACCGGCGTGGGGCTGGGGCTGGCCATCGCCGCCGACATCGCGCGGGCGCATGGCGGCGTGCTGCGGCTGGGCGAGAGCCAGCGGCTGGGCGGGCTGCGCGCGGACATCGTGATCGCGCGGTGATCCGAGGGCCGAGGTCCGGGCGCGCAATGACCGGCACGGTGACCGCAGCCCGGGCCATCGCGGTTGTCGCTTTCAGCTCTCAGGTGGTTCCGGCCCGGTGGCGGGCCGGAGCGAGGTCAGTCCTCGAGCAGGATCTGGCCCATGGCCTCGACCAGCAGCTCCGAGCGGCGCGCGCGCACCGCCTCGGGGCTCGACCGGTCGCCCAGGTCCTGCGCCACCTTGCGCACCACGTCCTCGTGGCCCGCCTCCTCGAAATCGGCCTTTATGACCTCGCGGGCATAGGCCTCCGCGTCATCGCCGGACTTGCCGAGCATCTCGGCCGCCCAGAGCCCCAGCAGCTTGTTGCACCGCGCCTCGGCGCGGAACTTCATTTCCTCGTCATGCGCGAACTTGTTCTCGAAGGCCTTTTCGCGATCGTCGAAGGTGGTCATTTCGTTCTCCGCTCCCCATAAGGATCCCCTGTTTCGACGGTATTCCACGCGTATCCTGCCGTGCAAGCCCCGCAGGGCGCTTGCGGGGGCGGGGGGCTTGATTTATGAGAGCCGGCATACCGCACCGGGCCGCGCGTCGGCCCCAGGCGAAAGGATGTCCATGGCACGTCGCAAGAAGATCTACGAAGGCAAGGCCAAGATTCTCTACGAGGGGCCCGAGCCGGGCACCATCGTCCAGTACTTCAAGGACGACGCGACCGCCTTCAACGCCGAGAAGAAGGACGTGATCGAGGGCAAGGGCGTGCTGAACAACCGCCTGTCCGAGTTCTTCATGACCGGCCTCAACACCGTCGGCGTGCCGACGCACTTCCTCAAGCGGCTGAACATGCGCGAACAGCTCGTCCGCGCCTGCGAGATCGTGCCGCTTGAAGTGATCGTGCGCAACTTCGCGGCCGGAAGCCTCGCCAAGCGTCTGGGCCTCGAGGAGGGCACGCCGCTGCCGCGCCCGATCGTGGAATACTGCTACAAGGACGACAAGCTGGGCGATCCGCTGGTCACCGAAGAGCACATCGCCGCCTTCGGCTGGGCCAGCCAGCAGGACATGGACGACATCCTGAGCCTCTCGCTGCGGGTGAACGACTACCTGTCGGGCCTGATGTACGGCGTGGGCATCCGCCTGGTGGACTTCAAGATCGAGGTCGGCCGGGTCTACGACGGCGACTACCAGCGACTCATCGTGGCCGACGAGATCAGCCCCGACTCGATGCGCCTTTGGGACATCGAGACCGGGCAGAAGCTCGACAAGGATGTCTTCCGGCGCGACCTGGGCTCGCTCACCGACGCCTATACCGAGGTGGCGCGGCGGCTGGGCGTCATGCCCAAGCAGGCCACGCACGTGGCCAAGCCCAAGCTCATCAACTGAGACGTGACCCGCCCCTCCGGCGGGGTTTGCGTATTTGGAACAAGAAGAAGGGCAGGGGCCTTTCGCAGCGACAGAGAGGGATGGCCATGAAGGCGCGGGTGCATGTGATGCTCAAGGACGGTGTGCTGGATCCGCAGGGCGAGGCGGTGCGCCACGCGCTGCACGGGCTTGGCTTCGAGGGCGTCGGCGGCGTGCGGCAGGGCAAGGTCATCGAGATTGAGCTTGCCGAGGGCACGACCGAGGCGACCGTGACCGAGATGTGCGAGAAGCTGCTCGCCAACACGGTGATCGAGAGCTACTCGGTCGAGATGATCTGAGGCGCTCTCCCTCCCCCGGGCGAAGGGGGAGGCCCGGGGAGGGGCGGCGGCGCGCAGCCGCTTGCACTTCCCGCGAAACTGTCGTCCTCTCGCGGAAAACCGGAGGAGAGGACCATGCGCGCAGCCGTTCTGAGAACCTACAACGAGGATCTGTCCATCGAGGAGGTGGACATGCCGTCCTGCCCCCGCGACGGGGTGGTGCTGAAGGTGCTGGCCTGCGGTGTCTGCCGGTCGGACTGGCACGGCTGGGTGGGCGAGCATCCGCGCGTGAAGCCGGGCCAGATCCAGGGCCACGAGTACTGCGGCGAGGTCGTCGAGGCCGGCCCGGATTCGCAGTGGCAGGTGGGCGACCGGCTGGTGGCGCCCTTCATCCTGTCCTGCGGCAGCTGCCCGGCCTGCCGCTCGGGCGAATCGAACACCTGCGCCGATCAGCGCCTGCCCGGCTTCGTCGAGCCCGGCGCCTTCGCCGAATACGTGGCCGTGCCGCGCGACTTCAACCTTGCACGGCTGCCCGAGGGCATGTCGCCGACGCTGGCGGCGGGGCTCGGCTGCCGCGTCACCACGGCCTGGCACGCGCTCACCGGGCGCGCGCGGCTCGCGGGCGGCGAATGGCTGGCGGTCCACGGCACCGGCGGCATCGGCCTTTCGGCCGCGATCCTCGGCCGGGCGCTGGGGGCCCATGTCATCGTGGTGGACATCGTGCAGGAGAAGCTCGACCACGCCATGTCGCTCGGCATGGACGCGGCGGTGAACGCCACCGAGGGCGACGCGGCCGAGAAGATCCGCGAGATCACCGGCGGCGGCGCCGACGTCAGCGTCGAGGCCCTGGGCATCCAGGCCACCGTCGATGCCTCGATCCGCTGCCTCGCGCCGCTGGGACGCCACGTGCAGGTGGGCATGCCGGTGGGCCACACCGCGCACATGGACGTCAACATGAACGCGGTCTACATGGGCAACCTCGCGCTTTACGGGACGCGCGGGATGCCGGCGCATCGCTATCCCTCGCTGCTTGGATTGATCACGCGGGGAAAGGTCGATATGTCCCCGCTCATCGCACGGGAGATTCCGTTGAGCGCCGCCGGCCGCGAGCTTGCCGCCTTCAACGGGCCGACGCCCCCGGGCGTCGCCGTGATCACCGATTTCACCCGCTAGGGAGAGCGCCCCATGAAAGCCGCCGTCGTCACCTTTCCCGGTTCCAACTGCGACCGGGATCTCCGCATGGGCTTCGAGCAGGCGGGCCTGCAGGTCGAGATGGTCTGGCACAAGGACACCGCGCTGCCCGAGGGCGTCGACATCGTCGGCATCCCCGGCGGCTTTTCCTTTGGCGACTACCTGCGCTGCGGCGCCATCGCCGCCAACTCGCCGATCTGCCGCGAGATCGTCCGCCACGCCGAGGCGGGCGGCTACGTGCTGGGGATCTGCAACGGCTTCCAGGTGCTGACCGAGACCGGCCTGCTGCCCGGCGCCCTGCTGCGCAATGCCAACCTCAAGTACATCTGCCGCAGCGTGCCGCTTCAGGTCGAGGAGACGCAGAGCGTCTTCACCCGCGGCTACAAGGCCGGCGAGGAGATCGTCATCCCCATCGCGCACCACGACGGCAATTATACCGCCGATGCGGCGACGCTGGACGCGCTCGAGGACGAGGGGCGCGTCGCCTTCCGCTACGGGGCCAATCCCAACGGCTCGGACCGCGACATCGCGGGCGTGCTCTCGGCCAACCGCCGGGTTCTGGGAATGATGCCGCACCCCGAGCGCGCCTGCCATGCGGCACAGGGCAACGAGGACGGTGCGCGCCTTTTCGCCCATCTGGCCGACGCCCTCGCGGAAGCCTGACTTGAGCCTCAAGCGCGCCGGGCGTACCCTGCGCGCCATGTCTCGGACCGAGGACACCATGGCAGACCGTGCGCGCCGCAGCGGCCCGCTCAGCTGGCGCGTGCGACTGGCACTGGGCCTGCTCATCGTGCTCGCAGTGGCGACGGTGTGGGTCACCAACCTCCTGCTCACCGACCGCTTCACCGAGACGACGCGCAACCGGGCCGAGCTGCGGCTGGCGCTCTATTCCGGCAACATCCTGTCCGAGCTGCGCCGCAACGCCATCGTGCCGCAGCTGCTGGCGCGTGATCCGGCGCTGATCGGAGCGCTCAACTCGGGCGATTTCAGCCAATCCTCGCAGCGGCTGATCTCCTACGTCGACGAGATCGGCGCGGCCTCGCTGATGCTGCTCGACCGCGACGGGCGCACCGTGGCCGCGACCGACCGCAACCGGCTGGGCGAGGGGCATCGCAACCAGTCGTATTTCGTGGATGCGCTGCGCTCGAACACCACGGTCTTCACCACGCAGCCGCGCGAGGCGGGGGGGTATTCCTTCACCTACTCGCGCCGGGTCGAGAGCCAGAACAGCGCCATCGGCGTCATCGTGGTCGAGGTCGATCTCGCCAAGTTCGAGCGCGCCTGGGCCGGCATCACCGACGCGGTGGCGGTGATGAACTCCGAGGGGACCATCGTGCTCGCGACGGAGCCGCGCTGGCGCGGGCGCACCATGGGCGAGGCGCTGACCCGCCAGCCGCCCGAGAACGCCATCGAGCGCGCGATCAAGGCCACCGCCGACTGGACGGCGCTGCCGCCCGACGCCTACCTGCGCGGCGAGGCGGTGATGCGCATCGACGGGCGGATTCCCTTCCGCGGCTGGACCATGGCGACCTTCACCACCTACGCCAGCGTGCGGGAAAAGGTGAACGCGGTGCTCGCGCTCGAGATCATGGGCTTCGCGCTGCTGGCGGCGCTGGCTTTCTACGCGCTGTCGCGCAAGACCGCGCTGCGCATGGCGCTCTTCCAGCGCGAGTCGGTCGAGCTGCGCAAGCTCAACGCCCGGCTGCATCGCGAGATCGCCGAGCGCGAGAAGGTGCAGAAGGACCTGGCCAGCGCCGAGCAGACGCTCGAGCAGAGCTCGAAGCTGGCCGCCCTCGGCGAGATGTCGGCCGCGGTCAGCCACGAGTTGAACCAGCCGCTCGCGGCGATGAAGACCTACCTCGCCGGGGCGCGCCTGCTGCTGAACCGCAACCGCCCCGACGAGGCGCTGACCGCCTTCCACCGCATCGACGACCTGATCGAACGCATGGGCGCCATCACCCGCCAGCTCAAGAGCTATGCCCGCAAGGGGCAGGAGGCGCTGAGCCCGGTGGATCTCACCGACGCGCTGGCCTCGGCGCTGTCGATGATGGAGCCGCAGCTCAAGGCGCGCCGCGTGCGCATCACCAAGATCCTGCCGGACGAGCCCGCGCGCGTCATGGGCGACCGGATGCGGATCGAGCAGGTGCTGGTGAACCTGCTGCGCAACGCCATCGATGCCACCAAGTCCGTGCGCGACCCCGAGATCGAGATCATCCTCGCCACCGGCGAGACGGCGACGCTCAGCGTGCGCGACAACGGCCACGGGATCGAGGACCTGGATGCGCTTTTCGAGCCGTTCTACACCACAAAGCAGCCCGGCGACGGCACCGGCCTGGGCCTTGCGATCTCCTCGCAGATCGTCTCGGACCTCGGCGGGCGTCTCACGGCACGGAACGGAGCCGAGGGCGGCGCCGTTTTCGAGATGCAGCTACCCGTTCTGAACGAAAAGACCCGGGCGGCCGAATGAGCCGGCCCGGCTTGACCCGAAGAGAAGGCGGCAGAAGCCAATGACAAAAGCAATGAAGATCGCCATCGTCGACGACGAAAAGGACATGCGCCAGTCCATCAGCCAGTGGCTGGCGCTGTCGGGCTATGACACCGAAAGCTTTTCCAGCGCCGAGGAGGCGCTTGGCGCGCTCGGCACGGACTACCCGGGAATCGTGATCTCGGACATCAAGATGCCCGGAATGGACGGCATCCAGTTCCTCAAGAAGCTGATGGGCACCGACAGCGCGCTGCCGGTCATCATGATCACCGGCCACGGCGACGTGCCGATGGCGGTCGAGGCCATGCGCGTGGGCGCCTTCGACTTCCTCGAGAAGCCCTTCAACCCCGACCGCATGTCCGAGCTCGCCAAGAAGGCCACCAACGCGCGGCGGCTGACGCTCGACAACCGCGCGCTGCGGCGCGAGCTTTCGGACGGCGGCCAGATCATGCGCAAGCTCGTGGGCGCCTCGCCGGCGATGGAGCGGCTGCGCGAGGACGTGCTCGACCTCGGGCAGGCCGACGGCCACGTGCTGATCGACGGCGAGACCGGCACCGGCAAGACGCTGATCGCCCACGCGCTGCACGCGGTGGGCATGCGCGCCGGCAAGCGCTTCGTGCTCGTCTCCTGTGCCGCGATGGACGAGGACACGCTGATGCGCCGGCTCTTCGGCCCGATGCAGCCCGAGGACAGCCGCCTTCCGGCCATCGAGGAGGCGCGCGGCGGCACGCTGGTGCTCGAGGATGTCGAGTCGCTGTCGGATGCCTCGCAGGCGCGGCTGCTGTCGGTCATCAACGATCAGGGCACGCCGCCCGAGACGCGCATCGTCGCGATCTGCAACCTGCAGGACGAGGGCCGCACCTGCGAATCCGCGCTGCGCCCGGACCTCTACTACCGGCTCGCCTCGCTCAAGATCACCGTGCCGCCGCTGCGCCAGCGCGGCGAGGACATCCTGACGCTCTTCACCAGCTTTTCCGAGCAATACGCCGACGAATACGGCTGCGAGGCGCCCCAGGTCAGCGCGCAGGAGGCCGCGCAGCTGCTGCAGGCGCCCTGGCCGGGCAACGTGCGCCAGCTCATCAACCTCGCGGAACGCGCGGTGCTGCAGTCGCGGCGGGGGCAGGGCACCATCGCCTCGCTGCTGATGAGCGACCACGAGGAGATGCAGCCGGTCATGACGACCGAGGGCAAGCCGCTCAAGGAATACGTCGAGGCCTTCGAGCGCATGCTCATCGACAACACCATGCGCCGCCACAAGGGCTCGATCTCGGCGGTGATGGACGAGCTCTGCCTGCCGCGCCGGACCCTGAACGAGAAGATGGCCAAGTACGGCCTGCAGCGCTCGGACTACCTCTGAGCGCCACCCGCCGGACATGAAAAAAGGGCGCGGGAAACCCCGCGCCCCAGAACTCCGGCAGGTCCGGGGATCAGCCCTGCCAGAACATCCTGCGTGCCTCCTTGAGCGCCGCGTCGCGTTCCAGCCCGACGTCGCGCAGGAGATGATCGTCGAGCTTCACCAGGGCGCGCCGGGTTCGGCTGCGCTCGGACCACCTGGCCAGCACCACCGCGAGACGCAGCGCGATATCGGCCGTCAGCGGCAGCGGATGCTGCGTGCCGAGATAGGCGAGATGCGGGGCGTGGGCGGTCTGTGCCATGGTGTGGTCTCCTTCTGGATTGTATCGACACAATTATCTTGATCGCATGCGATATTTGGTACATTGTGTTGGTATGTCCGTCGAGGGAAACATTGTAACCGATACAATATCGGCGCTCTTCGCCGCGCAGGCCAACGGGCCCAAGTACCGCGGCCTGGCTGACGCGCTGCGCGAAGGCATCTCCGAGGGCGGGCTGCCGCCGGGCACCCGTCTGCCGCCGGTGCGCGAGCTGGGCTGGCACCTGGCCATGACGCCGGGCACCGTGTCGCGGGCCTACACGATCCTCACCGACGAGGGCCTGCTCGAGGCCGAGGTGGGGCGCGGCACCTTCGTGCGCGACACGGCGCCCCCGCCGCCGCCCGCACCGCTGCTCGAGACCCGGACACTGGCCGACCGCACGCCCGAGGGCGCGCCGGTGGTCAACCTCTTCACCGGCCGGTTGCCGGACTGCGGCCAACTCGCGCTGATCCAGCAGGCCTTCGCCCGGCTCGCCACGGCGCCTCAGCCGGGGCTGCTCGACTATCCCAGCCGCGAGACCTTCCGACCCGCGCGCGAAGCGGTGGTGCACTGGCTCGAAAGCGTGCCCATGGGCAATTTCGGGCACGAGGATATCGTCATGGCCCACGGCGGGCAGAGCGCGATCTCGCTGGTGATGCAGGCGGTGCTGACCGGGCGCCGGCCCGTCGTGCTGGTCGAGGAGCTCTGCTACCCGGGCTTCCGCCGCGCGGCCGAGATCCTGCGCGCCGAGGTCGTGCCCGTGCCGATGGACGAGCAGGGCCTGCGCCCCGACGCGCTGGCCGACCTCGCGCGCCGGCACGAGGCGCAGATGCTCTGCACCTCGCCCGCGCTGCACAATCCCACCACCGTCGTCACGCCGACCGAGCGTCGGCGCGAGATCGCCGACGTCGCCCGCGCGCAGGGCTTCCAGGTGCTCGAAGACGACTGCACCCGCCTCGGCGATACCCGCAGCGAGACCTACCGCGCACTGCTGCCCGAGCAGGGGTGGTTCGTCTCGTCGATCTCCAAGATCCTCAGCCCGGGCCTGCGCATCGGTTTCGCCGTGGCGCCCATGACCCGGCGCGGCGAGCTGCGGCGGGTCGCGGAATACGGCGCGGGCAAGCTGGCCCAGCCGCTCGCGCAGATCGCGGCCGACCTGCTGTCGCGCCCCGAGACGCGCGACGTCGCCGCCGCCGTGCGGGAGCGCAACGCGGAATACGTCCGCGCGACGGTCAATGTCCTCGGCGTCCACGAGCTGCGCTGGCACGAGGACGCGGGCTTTGCCTGGATGCGCCTGCCCGCGGGCTGGCGCCCGGCCGCCTTCTGCCGCGCCGCCGAGGCCCAGGGCGTGTACATCCGCGCGGCCGAGGAGTTCGCGCCGCGCGACCATGTCGTGCCCCCGGCGGGTGCGGCTGGGTATCAACCTGCAGATCCCGCTCGCCGAGTTCGAGGGCGCGCTCGGCCGTTTGCGCGACCTGCTCGACGAGCCGCCGGAGCAGATTCTGGTCTGACATTGGGGTATATAGTTACCGTAATTTCAGGCCATTGATATTGCTTGATTAATCTCCGGTTCCGCGTCTTGACTGAAACGCCGCGATGCTTATAACCCGCCCATCGGAATGCGGCCCCCTCTGCGGGGGCCTTTCAGACTCACAAGGGCAACCCACGATGAAAACCTATTCTGCGACTCCGGCAGACATCGACAAGAAATGGATCGTGATCGATGCCGAGGGCATCGTTCTCGGCCGTCTCGCCTCGATCGTCGCCACGCGTCTGCGCGGCAAGCACAAGCCGTCCTTCACCCCCCACATGGACATGGGCGACAACGTCATCGTCATCAACGCCGACAAGGTCCAGCTGACCGGCAAGAAGCGTGACGAGCACTTCTACTGGCACACCGGCCACCCCGGCGGGATCAAGTCGCGCACCAAGGAGCAGATCCTCGAGGGCGCACACCCTGAGCGCGTGGTCTTCCAGGCCGTCAAGCGCATGCTTCCGGGCAACCGCCTGGCGCGCCAGCAGATGACCAACCTGCGCATCTACGCCGGCGCCGAGCATCCGCACGAGGCGCAATCGCCCGAAGTGCTGGACGTCAAGACGATGAACAAGAAGAACACCCGGGTGTAATCATGGCCGAACAAGTGAATTCCCTCGACGACCTCGCGAAGGCCGTCACCGACGACATGGTTGCCGGCACCGAGGCCGAGGAAACCCCGCGCGAGCCCGTCCGCGACGAGCTGGGCCGCTCCTATGCCACCGGCCGCCGCAAGGACGCGACCGCCCGCGTGTGGATCAAGCCCGGCTCGGGCAAGGTCACCGTGAACGGCAAGGAGATGAACACCTACTTCGCCCGTCCGGTGCTGCAGATGATCCTGCGCCAGCCGTTCCACGTGGCCGGTGTCGAAGACCAGTTCGACGTCTATGCCACCGTCAAGGGCGGCGGCCTCTCGGGCCAGGCCGGTGCGGTCAAGCACGGCATCAGCCGCGCGCTGCAACTCTACGATCCCTCGCTGCGCGGCGCGCTCAAGGCCGCAGGCTTCCTGACCCGCGACAGCCGCGTGGTCGAGCGCAAGAAGTTCGGCCGTCGCAAGGCACGCCGCAGCTTCCAGTTCTCGAAGCGCTGATCCCTCGCGATCCGCAAGGATCCAGAGGCCGCCCGCCCGGGCGGCCTCTTTTCGTTGCGGCTCAGCCCAGGAGCCGGGCGTGCGGCCAGAGCTGGCGCGCTTCGGGAAAACGGGCCGTGACCGCGGCGTAGTCGCTTTCGAAATGGGGAAAGACCCGGCGCGCCAGGTCTTCGGGCAGCGCGGCCCGGTCGCCCGCCGCGTTGACGCGCGCGCCGCCGGCCGCGGGGCGGGCGGGCACGCCTGCGAAACCCGAGAAGGCGGTGATCGTCTCGGACGTGAAGAGCGTCTCGTAAAGCGTTGCGAAGAGGTCATTTTCCGGGAAAACAGCCTCGAGTGTCTCCAGCGTGTCGGCATAGGGCACATCGCCCGGTCCTTCGCCTCCGAAGCGCGCGACAAAGGCCTCCGCGTCGCTCTGGCTCTCCGGGAGCCGCCCCTTTCGCCGGTCCATCTTGAGCGCCGACCAGGCCCGCTCGATCGGATCGCGCATGGTAAAGACGGCGCGCGTGCGGATGCCGTCCCGGCCGAAGGTGTCCCGCAACCGCGCGAAGGTCTCGGCCGAGAGCCCGGCATAGCCCGGCGAGACGTCGCCTGTCAGGTGCACGCCGGGCCGGCGCAGCAGCTTGCGGAAATAATCGAAGTAGCGGTCGGGATGCGTCTGCATCTCCCAGCGCAGCATGTTGCCGCGGATCGGCAGGCGCAGCGGCCGTGCCAGCGCGTATTCCAGCCGGAGAAGTGCCGAGGGCGCGATCCGGTAACGCGCGTTCGCGGGCAGGGTGATCGCGTCCCAGACCTGCATCTCGCCCAGCCGCCCCATGTCGGTGCCCGGCGACTCGCCCAGGTAGTGGCGGATCCACGTGGTGCCAGACTTGGCGGCACCGGGACATAGCAGAAAGGTCTTTTCGGTCATGGGATCTGGGTCGCGCAGCTGCCTGTCTTCAGTGTCTGGCAGGTTTCGGCGCCCGGCGGAAGTCCCCGGCGCGCCGTCCGGGACCCTCGGGGCGGTTTCCAGCACCGGTGCCGGGATCGGGCTCAGCTGTCGGGTGCGATGAGGCCCAGCCCGCGCAGGTAGATGCCGATGCCGGTTTCCAGCAGGTCCTCGGGCGGGAAAGGCGAGCGTGTGCCCGGCGAGTTGCGGGCGTAAAGCTCGACCACCCCGTGCGACATCGCCCAGATGTGGGCCGAGACCATGGAGGCCGGAGGGCGCTTTTCCGGTGCGATGTGCTGCGACAGGTCCGCCGCGGCCTGCTCCTGCACGCCGCGCGCCCGCGCCGAAACGGCGGCGAGCTCGGGCGAATGGTTGACCGAGATGCCGCTCTCGAACATCGCGATATAGTGGCCGGGATGCTTGCGCGCGAAGGCGAGATAGGCACGGCCGGTCGCCGCGAAGGCCGCCATCGCGGAAGGCTGGCCGCTGTCGTAGGCGTATTGCATGAGGTCGGCGAAGATCTCGTAGCCCTGCCGCGCCGCCTCGGCGATGAGGTCCTCGCGCCCCGCGAAATGGCGGTAGACGGCCGCCGGGGTCACGCCCGCCTGCTTGGCCGCCTCCGACAGGGTGAACCCCATCGGGCCCTTTTCCTCGATCAGCTTGAGCGCCGCGTCGACCAGGGCCTGCCGCAGGTTGCCGTGGTGATAGCCGCGTTTACGCATCCCAGATCTCGGGGCCACCGGAGATCTCCGGATCGGGCGTGCCCACGACCTTCTCGGACTTGCCGGTGTAGTCGATGCCGTTCAGCACGTGGCGGATCGCGGCGAGCCGCGCGCGCTTCTTGTCGTCCGAGCGGATGACCGTCCAGGGCGCCTCGGGCGTGTGGCTGCGCGCCAGCGTCTCGCGGATGGCCGCGCTGTAGGCCTCCCAGCGGTGCAGCCCCTCGACGTCGATGCGGCTCAGCTTCCACTGCTTGAGCGGGTCCGTCTCGCGCTTGAGAAAGCGCCTCAGCTGCTCGGCCCGACCGACGTTGAGCCAGAACTTGAAGAGCAGGATGCCCTCGTCGACGAGCATGCGCTCGAACTCGGGCACCTGGGCGAAGAAGTGCTCGCGCTGCGCCTCGGTGCAGAAGCCGAAGACATGCTCGACCACGCCCCGGTTGTACCAGGAGCGGTCGTAGAAGACGATCTCGCCGCCCGCGGGCAGGTGGTCGATGTAGCGCTGGAAATACCACTGCGTCTTCTCGGTGTCCGAGGGCGTGCCCAGGGCCACCACCCGCGCGCCGCGCGGGTTCAGGTTCTCGCGGAACCGCTTGATCGTGCCGCCCTTTCCGGCGGCGTCGCGGCCCTCGAAGATGCAGGCGATGCGCGCGCCGGTCTCCTTGGCCCAGGCCTGCATCTTGACCAGCTCGATCTGCAGCGCCTCGATGTCCTTCTCGTAGCGCTTCTTCTTCAGCTCCTCGGAATAGGGATAGCTGTGCGACAGGATCTCGTCCTTGTCGGCGCGCTTGAGGGTCTTGCGGATGTCATCGGGGGCGTCGTGCTCGAAGAAGGTGCTGATCGCGCCGTCGAAGGGAAGGGTCAAGGGCGTGGTCCCGTCGCGTTGAGTGTCGCGGCACTATGGGATGTTAAGGGGCTTAACGCAAACCCGCGCGGCGCGCGGCCCGGTCGATCGCGGCGTCCACCTCGGGGATGGCGACGTGCTGCGGCATGTGGCCCACGCCGGGCAGGACGGTCAGCCGCGCGTCGCGGATCTGCTCGTCCAGCGGCACCGAGTGGATCTGAAGCCCGACCGTTGTATCGGCGCTGCCGTGCAGGATCTCGACCGGCACGTCGATGTCGCCGTAGCGCGGCACCATGGCGCGGATTTCCTCTTTCAGGCCCGCGCGTTGCAGGGCGTTCGCACGGATCGATTCCGGCCGCAGCGTGAGCGGTGCGCCGATGTGCGTGGCATAGCCCTCGGGCACGGGCTGCGGCGCGAAGATCTCGGCGATGGCATCCTGCACCACGCCCTCCGGCGCCCAGGCCGAGATCGCGGGGTTCGCGAGCGGTCCCAGCGGCCCGGAGGTGATCTTGTAGTAGGTCGGCAGGTCCGTCTCCCAGGTCTGGGAGGCGGCGGCCAGCAGCACCAGCGCCGAGATCCGGTCGGGGTGGTTCACAGCCCAGGCCAGCGCCACGGCCCCGCCGTAGGACTGGCCCAGCACCAACGGCCGTTCCGCGCCTAGCCGGCGGGCGCCCTCGGACAGCAGTTCGGCCTGCTCGAAGATCGTGGCGCCGTCGTCGCCGAGCGGCGGGGTGTAGCCCAGCCCGGGGCGGTCGAAGGCAATGACGCGGTAGTCGTCCGACAGCCGCTCGACCGCGTCGAAGGTCCAGTCGCGCAGGTTCCCCGAGGCGCCGTGGATCAGCACCAGCGGCGGCCCGCTGCCGGCCTCGACGTAGTGCAGGCGCTGGCCACCCACCTCGAGGAAGTCGCCCGATGGCGGATAGGCGGCCTCGGCCTCGGTGGTTTCGCGCGTGGCCTTCCACTGCGTCACCGCGCAGCTGGACAATCCAAGAAAGGCGAGCGCGATCAGCAGGTTATATATCAAGTCTTACATCCCGTAGGAGGTCCGGAAGTCGATCTGCTCGATCCCGACGAGGTCCAGGTCGAAGGGCGAGGTCTGGTAGATCTCGTTGATCCAGTTTCCATATAGAAGGAACGCCTGCGATCGCCACCGGTTCTGCGGCGTTTTCGTCGGGTCGTCGTCCGGGTAGTAGTTCGCCGGGACGTTGATCTCCTTCCCGCTCTCGACGTCGCGGTCGTACTCCTCCTTGAGGGTGCCGCTGTCGTATTCGAGGTGGTTGAAGATGTAGATCGCCCGGTGACAGGGATCCTCGACCAGCGCGGGGCCGGTCTCGGGGCTGTCGATCAGGATCGGCAGGCCGGCGGCCTCGATCTCGTTGCGGCGCACCTCGGTCCAGCGCGAGACGGGCATCACCATCGCGTCCGAGAATCCCCGCAGGTAGGGCGAGAGCACGTCGCGCACCTGGTGGCGGATGCAGCCGAAGGCCTTGCGCTCGAGCATGTGCTTCTTGACGCCGTGGAAATGGTTGATCATCGCCATCGCGCCCCAGCAGACACCCATGGTCGAATGCACGTGAGTCTGGGTCCAGGCAAAGATCCGGCGGAGTTCGTCCCAGTAGGTGACGGATTCGAACTCCAGGTGCTCGATGGGCGCGCCGGTGATGATGAGACCGTCGAACCGCTCGCCGCTGGCCTCGACCTCGGCGAAGGGGCGATAGAAGCTCTCCATGTGCTCGGCCGCCGTGTTCTTGGTGGCGTGCTCGGTCATGCGGATGAGCGAGAACTCGATCTGAAGCGGCGTGTGGCCGATCAGTCGGGCGAACTGTGTCTCGGTGGTGATCTTTTTCGGCATCAGGTTCAGCAACCCGATGCGGAGGGGACGCACGTCCTGCCTGTTGGCCGCATCCTCGGACATCACCATGACGTTTTCACGGCTGAGAATCTCGTATGCTGGCAGGTCGGCGGGCAGTTTGATCGGCATGTGTCGGCTCTTGCTGGGGACCCGTCAGATATGGTGCGCCGCGTGACATGACAAGACAGGGCCGCGGCGGTGCCGCGGGCGCGCGAACAGGACGTCGGGGTCCGTTTTCAGATATGGAGCTTTGGTGGGTCTCTTTTCCATCATTATCGTCACGGTTTCCACCCCTGTCCCGGTCGGGGCCCCTTTGAGGGGAAAAAGTTCTGTCGCGGGGGCATCTGCTTTGCAGATCGGCGCGGCCGGGCGGTTGCGGGCAGACCGCGGGTCGTCACCCTGCGGCAGGGCCCGCCTGGCCCGCCGGCGCGCGCCGGCTCAGCGCATCGGCAGCGAGGCGGCCACGATGTCGACGAAATCGCGCGAGTCGCGGACGCTGGCCATGTCGCTCGCGTCGACGGTCACGCCCCAGTTCCGCGCCATCGCCGCGTAGCGCGGCTGGCGGTGCGCCAGCGCGCGGGAATAGGTCCAGCGGATGAAGGTGTCGGGATCGACCTCCTCCTCGCGCAGCCCCTCGGTCTCGAGGTATTCCGCCCAGGCCGCCGCAAGGAACTCGGGCTGGTAGGCCATGGGCTTGGGCGCCTTGTCGAAACGCCGCACGAGCTCCTCGGTATGGGCATCGCTGCCGCGGATCCAGATCATCAGCGCGACCGAGGACAGCTCGGAGAGGATCGGGTCCTCGGGGTCCTCGGCATCGACCCATTCGCAGATCGACCCGCCGGTGTCGCAGACGAAGTTGGGATAACCGTAGAGGTCTTCGGCCCGGTCGATGAAATAGCCGGTGTCCAGAAGCGCGTTCTCCTCGGCGCGGCGGAACTGGTCCTGCCGCAGCTGGTAGGTCTCCATCGGCAGGCCGCCGCGCGACGGGTCGCCCGGCTTGCCCAGGTAGGCCGAGACCGGCTTGAGGTTGTCGAAGCTCATGTTCGCGCCGATGAAGATCGAGTCGGTCAGCAGCAGCTCGCGCAGGAAGGGGACCTTCATCGCCTCGCGCTTGGCGTTGTCGGCGATGTATTCGCCCATGTAACGGGTGCCGATGCGGTAATCGATCGAGTAGTGAAACCAGGCGGCATCCTCGCGCAGGATCGAGGAGACATGCGTCTTGCCGAGCCCGGACATCGCGAAGAGAAGCACGCGCCGGCGCGTCGCGGCGCGCCAGTCGGAGGCGGTCTGGTAAAGCATCTGGCCAAGATTCCCTGCTGGTCCGGAAGTCTCTCGTAATCCGGCGGAAGGGTCGCGTCAAACCCGACCGGGCAGGGCGCGCCTGGCGCCCCGCCCGGAACGGCAATCTTCAGAACTTCATGGCCACCTTGAGCCCGAAACCGACGGCCGAGTTGTCGCTGAACTCGGCTTGGGCGATGCCCGGTGCCGTGAAGGGCTTGCCGTCGCCGAGCCGGGTGTAGCTCACCCCGCCCGAGACGGTCATGCTCTCGGTCACGTCGTAGGCGCCCCCAACCGTGAGCTGGGTGTAGCCCGTGGTGGGCGAGAGCGGCGAGAGCAGCTCGTCGCCGCCCGGCTCGTAGGTGACGGCGACCGAGCCGGCGAACCGGTCGGTGAGCTGCCGGCCGAGCCCGATCTTGTAGGCCGTCGTGTCATCGAGGTCGATCAGACCCGCGCCCGTGACCGCGACGATCCGGTCGGCGTCGACCTTGAACTGGCTGTGCTTGACGTGCCGGATCGAGCCGAAGAGCAGCGTGTCCTGCGCGATACCCGTCTGGAACTCCAGGTTCCAGCTTTCGGGCGTCGTCACCTCGGTGGTCGAGCTGCCGTTGAGCAGCGGCATCGCCGGCAGCGGGCCGGGGCCGTCGGGATCGATCAGCGGGCCGCTCTCGGTGGTGTCCATGTCGTGCGAGATGGCCGAGTTGTAGGTCAGCGCCACGCGCAGCGCGATGTCGGGCCGCTCGTAGGCGACGCCCGCGACGTAGCCCAGCTCGTAGTCCGTATCGAGCGAGATGTCGTAGCCGCTCACCGGGCCGTAGGCCGCGCCGCGCAGGTGGATGTCGCCCTGGGCCTTCTGGTAGCGCAGGCCGCCAAAGGCGCTGAAGTTGTCGTTGATGCGGTATTTCAGCAGCGCGGTCAGCGCGTCGGTCGCCGCGTCGGCGGTGGTGCCGCCGAAGGGAATGTTCCCGTCCTCGTAGGCGACATCGGCGCCGAAGGGCCGGTCGTAGGTCACCGCCATCGCCAGCCTGTCGGTCAGGTCGGTCTTGAAGGCGATCGCGGGCAGCCAGAAGTCGCCCGAGACGTCATCGAGGTCCTGCGGCGGATACAGCGGCCCGTTCTCGCCGGTCACCGAGGTGATCCCCCGGCCCAGCGAGAACTCCAGGTGCGTCCCGGTCTCGTACAGGATCATTGCGGATTGCGGCATGCGCTCGATGCCGCCGGCCTGCAGGCCGGTGGCGCTGAGGACGGCCAGCGCGCCCCCCGTAACGGCGGTTTTCATGATGATCTCATCCCTTTGTCTCTCCTCCGCCTTCAGGCGTAGCCAAGTGCCGTTGTCCGAACAATCTTTGACGGGACGTCAGCCTTTACCGCCGACGTCACGTCACGATTTCGCGGCGACGCCGCGGGTTTCTTTCAGAATGTTGAAATAGTTGGCGGCAAAAATCACCGCTGCACCAAGAAACACCCAAGGGTCCAGCGCCTCGGCGTAGATCGCCATGCCCAGCAGGGCGATCACCGGCAGGCGCGCGAAGTCGATCGGCATGACCACCGCCGCAGGCGCCAGAGACAGTGCCGTGGTCAGGCAGTAGTGTGCCACCAGCCCGGCAAAGGCGATGACCACCACGAAGGGCCAGCTTTCGAGCGAGGGCACCGCGATCTGCCCGTCGATGCCCGCGCAGACCAGCCCGAAGACCGCCTGCATGGCGGTCAGCCAGAACAGGATGCAGACCGTGCTCTCGGTCCGCGTCAGCCGCCGCGTGAAGACCGCCGAACCGGCAAAGCCCAGTGCCGCCCCCAGCGCCGCGAGCTGGCCGATCTCGAAGGTCGCGGGCGAGGGCCGCGTCACGATCAGGATGCCGGCAAAGCCCACCGCCGCCGCGATCATCCGCGAGGTCGTCAGCCGCTCGCTCAGCACCAGCGGCGACAGCAGGATCGCCCAGAGCGGCGAGGTGAACTCGACCGCGAAGACCTGCGCCAGCGGGATGGTGGCGATGGCGAAGAACCACAGGTTCTGGCCGGTGAAATGGCTGAAGTTGCGCACGATCTGCAGACCGAAGCGCCGCGTCGTGACCTCGTGCCGGCGCCCGGCGAGGCTGATCGCGACGACGACGATGCCGAAGCCCAGCACCGAGCGGTAGAGCATGATCTCGAAGGTATCGAGCTCGAGGCTGACCGCGCGGCCCGAGATCGCCATGGCCGAGAAGGACACGATGGCCCCGATCATCCAAAGACAGGCCTTGATGGTCTCGCTGGCGGGCGTGTGCGTGCTGGTGGATTCGGCGCTCATGCCTCCTCCACCGCGTAGTCGCGGGGGTAGCCGGCCGTCAGCCGATACCACTCCGAGGCGCGGTTGCGCACCTGGTGCGCGTCAAGCGCGGCCCGGTCGGTGAAAAGCTCGTCCACGGTGAAGGTGCCGGGGACGGTTTCGGTCACATCGAACCGCAGGCAGCCCGGCTCGGCGCGGGTCAGGCGGATGTGGTCGGGCAGGGCGGCGCGCAGCGTCGGCGCGTCCTCTGGGGGGCATGTCAGGGTGCCGCGCAGGCGGATCCGGGTCATCGTCACTCCTTTCGGAGCGCGACATTGAGGCCCGGTCGGTCAAACGGCAACCCCCGGTGGTCAGGCGGGCGCGCGTTCTTGTCTTGGCTGTGGCATCTCCGCCTGTGCGGCGCGGCTCTGCTCGAACTCCCGCCGCCAGACCCATGCGTCGCGCTCGTGATCGTCGAGTGCCTCGCGCAGCCGCCGGACCTGGTCGCTGAAGTGCTCGACCCGCGCCAGGGCCATGCCAAGCAGGCCCGCGGCCAGCATCCCTGCGGCGGCCACGGCGGCGCCCGCGGGTGCCCATCCGGCCCAGGCTAGCGCCGCTTCCAGCAGGATCGCGATGCAGATGGTGACGTCGCGCAGCCGCTTGGCATGGCGCAGCCGCCGCTCGGCGCTGGCGACGCGCAGCTCGGTCTCGGCGGCGAGCCGGCCCGAGATCTCGATCAGCGCCCGCATCCGTGCGCCCGGCGCCCCCGACGAGACCGGCGCCCCCGGCCCGCGCCGCAGCGGCGGGGCGGCGAGGCGCCAGAGCGTCTGGATCGCGATGTTGTAGGCGAAGGCGGCGGTGGCCAGCCAGGCGACCGTGACGATGGCGAGCAGCAGTATCATTGGCGGGCGGTCCCGGAATGGCAGTCCTGAATGCACTTCAGGATAGCGCAGAACCGCCATTGCGAAAGTGCGGAATTCCTCACCACGCGGGCAGGGCGCGGGGTCACCGCGCCCGCATCACTCCAGTTCGATGGTGCCCGGCGGCTTCGAGGTGCAGTCGTAGAAGACGCGGTTGATGCCCTTCACCTCGTTGATGATCCGGGTCGAGGTTTCGCCCAGGAAGTCGTGGCTGAAGGGGTAGTAATCCGCCGTCATCCCGTCGACCGAGGTGACCGCGCGCAGGCCGAGCGCGTAGTCGTAGGTGCGCCCGTCGCCCATGACGCCCACGGTGCGCATCGGCAGGATCGCGGCGAAGGCCTGCCAGATCTCGTCGTAGAGCCCGTGCTTGCGGATCTGGTCGATGTAGACGGCATCCGCCTTGCGCAGGATCTCGAGCTTGTCGCGGGTGATCTCGCCCGGGCAGCGGATGGCAAGGCCCGGCCCCGGGAAGGGATGGCGGCCGATGAAGCTGTCCGGCAGGCCCAGCTCGCGGCCCAGCGCGCGGACCTCGTCCTTGAAGAGCTCGCGCAGCGGC
This sequence comes from Salipiger mucosus DSM 16094, assembly GCF_000442255.1. GTDB lineage: Bacteria > Pseudomonadota > Alphaproteobacteria > Rhodobacterales > Rhodobacteraceae > Salipiger > Salipiger mucosus. The sequence continues at coordinate 159,324 of NZ_KE557284.1, forward strand.
TCGACCAGCTTCAGGCCCATCTTCTCGGGCAGGCCACCCACGTTGTGATGGCTCTTGATCGTCACCGACGGGCCGCCCGAGAACGACACGCTCTCGATCACGTCTGGGTAGAGCGTGCCCTGCGCGAGGAATTCCGCGCCCTCGATGTCGTTCGCATGCTTCTGGAAGACGTCGATGAAGAGCCGGCCGATGGTCTTGCGCTTCTGCTCGGGGTCCGAGACGCCCTCGAGCTCGCCCAGGAACAGATCGGATTCATCCGCGTGGATCAGCGGAATGTTGTAGTGGTCGCGGAAGAGGGTCGTGACCTCCTCGGCCTCGTTGAGGCGCAGCAGCCCGTGGTCGACGAAGACGCAGGTCAGCTGGTCGCCGATGGCCTCGTGGATCAGCACCGCCGCGACCGAGCTGTCTACCCCGCCCGAAAGTCCGCAGATCACCTTGCGGTCGCCGACCTGTTCGCGGATCTGGCGGATCGCCTCGTCGCGGTAGGCCTCCATGGTCCAGTCGCCGGCAAAGCCCGCGTCGCGTACGAAGTTCTCGTACAGCGTCTTGCCGTTCGGCGTGTGGTGCACCTCGGGGTGGAACTGCACCGCGTAGAAGCGCCGCTCGAGGTCGGCGGTCACCGCGAAGGGCGCGCCGGGCGAGGTGCCGTAGGGCTTGAAGCCGGGGGCCAGCTCGGCGACGTGGTCGCCGTGGCTCATCCAGACCTGCTCGCGGTGGCTGCCCTCGAGGAACCAGCCCTTGAGCAGGTCGATGCGCTCCTCGGTGGGCTGCACCCAGGCGCGGCCGAATTCCGAGGTGCCTTCGCCGCCCAGCACCTTGCCGCCAAGGTCCTGCATCATGACCTGCTGGCCATAGCAGATGCCGAGGATCGGCACGCCAAGCTCGTAGACCGACTGCGGCGGCCGGGGCGAGCCCTCGCGCGTGACGCTGTCGGGTCCGCCCGAGAAGATCACCGCCTTCGGCGCGAACTCGGCCAGGAAGGCGTCGGTGACGTTCTGGTAGGGGTGAATCTCGCAGTAGACGTTGAGCTCGCGCAGGCGGCGCGCGATCAGCTGCGTCACCTGGGAGCCGAAATCGATGATCAGGAGGCGGTCGTGCTGGGTCATGGCCACGCTTTAGGCATGCCGCGCGGGGCGCGCAAGAGCCATGGCCCGCCGCTCAGCCCATGGAGTCGGATTTCGCCCGTCCCCGCGCCTTGTTGCGCTGCAGATCGTCGCGCTTGGACCACATGGCGATGCCCGACCAGCTCACGACATAGAACACGCCGATCCCGATCATGACCTCGCCGGGGATGGGCCCCGCGTCTGCGCGGTCGATCGCCTCGGCCAGCGAGTTGACCGCCGTCGGGTGCACCATGATCTTGCCGGCATAGGCGAGGCTCTGGATCAGCAGGATCCACAGGTAGTTGCGCCGGATCCGCCGCCCGACGGCCACCATGAAGCTGACGTGGTAACGCGGCCGCAGGTAGTCGTTGGCCAGCACCGTCTGCCAGTCCTCCTCGAGGTGCAGGTCGCCCTCCGACAGCATCGGCGCGTAGAAATGCGTCTCCAGCCAGCGCGCCCGGGCGCGCCAGACGTTGAAGTAGCGATAGCGCCGCGCCTCGAGCACGAGGAAGAAGATGATCAGCACGCCCACCAGCACCAGCGGCAGCGGCGAGGCCCCCGGCGCGGCATAGGAGATCGACAGCGCGACCCCCAGCGTCACCACCGCCCAGTTCGTCGTGGTGTCGAGCCGCGTGCGCCAGATCGTGCTGCGGTAGACCTCGCCGCGGTAGAGATGCGCGATCGCGCCCATCTCGGCGGAATCGAGCGCCTTGCGTGGCTTGCCGTCGGGCGTGATGGTCGCCTCCTTCGTCCTTGCGCGCGCCTCGCGCGCGCCTCCTCCGGCCCGCATCGTGCCCCGCGGCGGCGCGGCGGTCAAACCCGGCGATCAGGCAAAGATCAGCTCGACGATCAACGCGCCTATGATCCAGATCCCGAAGGTCAGCACGATGGCCAGCGGTCCGGGCAGCAGTCCCACGGCGCCCGCCAGCCCCGTGACCACGCCGATGCCGCCCACGAGACCCATCAGCGGCTTCTTCTTCCTGCGATCCAGCGGCATGATCCGATCCTCCGCGCGCATCCTGCCACCGGCCCCGGTTGCGCGCCTTGATCTCGCGCATCGCGGGGCAGGGGCCGCCACGGAATGTCGCTTTTCCCCGTCATGCGCCGCAATCGCGACAAAACGAGGGGCGCAGTCGGGCTAGGGTCCGGGAAACGGCGCGGAGAACGGACATGGGCGAACCGGCGACCACACGGAGACGGACACGCGGCGGCGGCGGCGCTGCCCGGCGTGCCGAGCGGGGCAACGCCTCGGTCGAGACCGCGAAATACATCGAACGCAACATCCCGCTCTTCGAGGTGCTCGACGCCGAGGCGCTCGAGGCCATCGAGCACCACGCCGAGACCGTGCTGGAAGAGATCGGCGTCAACTTCGTCAACAACCCCGGCGCGCTCGAGCGCTGGCGCGCCGCCGGGGCCTCGGTCGACGCCGAGCGCGTGCGCCTGCCGCGCGGCCTTGCGCGCCAGCTCTGCGCCACGGCACCGGCCAAGTTCACGCAGGTCGCCCGCAACCCCGAGCGCAGCGTCGAGATCGGCGGCAAGAACCTCGTGCTCGCCCCGGTCTACGGCCCGCCCTTCGTGCACGACATGGAAGGCGGCCGCCGCTACGCCAAGCTCGAGGACTTCCGCAACTTCGTGAAGCTCGGGCAGATGTCGCGCTGGCTGCACCACTCCGGCGGCACCGTCTGCGAGCCCACGGACGTGCCGGTGAACAAGCGCCACCTCGACATGGTGCACGCGCACATGACGCTCTCGGACAAGCCCTTCATGGGTTCGGTCACCGATCCCTCGCGCGCCGAGGACTGCGTCGAGATGTGCGGCCTGCTCTTCGGCGAGCAGTTCGTGCAGGACAACACGGTGATGACCTCGCTCATCAACATCAACTCGCCGCTCACCTTCGACGAGGTCATGGTCGGCGCGCTCGAGGTCTATGCCGCCAACAACCAGGCCTGCATCGTCTCGCCCTTCATCGTGGGCGGCGCGATGGCGCCGGTCTCGGTCGCGGGCACGCTGGTCCAGGTGCTGGCCGAGGTCATGGCCGGCGTCGCCTACTCCCAGCTCGTGCGCCCCGGCGCGCCGGTGATCTTCGGCGCCTTCGTCACCTCGATCGACATGAACTCGGGCGCGCCCACCTTCGGCACCCCCGAGGCCGCGCAGATCACCTACGGCGCCGGCCAGCTCGCCCGGCGCCTCGGCCTGCCGTTCCGCTCGGCGGGCTCCTTCTGCGGCGCCAAGCTGCCCGACGCGCAGGCCGCCTACGAAACCGCGAACACGCTGAACGTGGGCCTGCTCTCGGGCGTGAACTTCATGCTGCATTCCTGCGGCTGGCTCGAAGGGGGGCTCGTCGCCTCCTACGAGAAGTTCGTCATGGACGCCGACCAGCTCGGCGCGCTGCACCGCATGGCGGCGGGCGTGCGCGTGGACGAGGACAGCCTCGCCATGGACGCCATCCGCGAGGTCGGCCCCGGCGGTCACTACCTCGGCTGCGCCCACACCCAGAAGCATTTCAAGACCGCCTTCTGGCGCTCGGAGGTCTTCGACTACAAGCCCTACGAGACCTGGATCGAAGAGGGCGGCGCCGAGACGCCCGAACTGGCGGGCCGCCGCGTCGCGAAGCTCCTCGCGAGCTACGAGGCCCCGCCGATGGACCCGGGCATCGCCGAGTCGCTGACCGACTTCGTCGCCCGCAAGAAGGCCGCGGTGCCCGACAGCTTCATGTAAGCCCGGCCGCGCCGCGCTCGCCCGCGGCGCGCAGCCGCCGCGACTCGCCCATGACCGCCGAGAGCACCTCGACGTGGCGCGTGACCGAATAGGTCGCGTCGCCCCGTCGGCGGCTCTCGTCCAGGTCGGCCTCCAACTCCATCAGCTGCAGCAGCGCCGACGCGCTGCGGGGCAGGGCGGCCAGTCCCAGCAGGCGCGGCAACCGCGCCTCGCGGCGGTAATCCTCGGCCCCGATGCGGGCAGCCCGAACCAGCAGGCGGGGGCGGCGCAGGGTTTTCACGAGGCTCAGCAGATCTTTCATCGTTCCGGTCCCTTGTTGGCTTGGTCCCGGTCATCTTGCACGCCCCGTCGCGGTGTTGCCGGACCGCCCGGACACGCGGTCGGTAAGTTCAATGTTGTTTATAATTTGTCGATAAATTGTTCTGTGCCAGTGCATTGTTAACTAAGGGGTAATCTTTGCCCGCCTAGGTTGCAGATCGTTGGGGATAAATCTGTGGATGAAATCATGGTTGAGGGAACGCCGAGATGTTCTGCCGCGCTGACCGCGATCTGAGCGATCGCATCCCGTCGTGGGTGCCGGAGGACGCCCGGCTCTACCTCGCACATACCGAGGGCGGCGCGGCCATACGACAACTCGCACGCGAGGCCGGGCGGCATGCCTCGACGGTGCTCCGACAGGTGCGCCGCATCGAGACCCTGCGAGACGACCCGCTTGTCGATGGCGCGCTGCGCCGCCTCGGCCGCCCGGCGGAGGGCCTGCGCGCGGACCAATCCAGAAAGGAGACCGAGCGGATGCAACAGCAACCCGTTGGCAACCAGGTACCGGACGCGGCGACCCTGGCCCGCGAGGCCCGGCGCGTTCTTCGCCGCATGTGCGAGACAGGCGCGGTCCTTGCCGTGGCCGCCGAGATGGACAAGGCGGTGGTCGTGCGCGACACCGGCGACGGCGGCTCGACCCGCACCGCCGTGGTCGATGCCGAGATCGCCCAGGCGCTGGCGCTCAAGGGCTGGATCGCCTGCGACGCGCCGGGGCGCATCTCGCGCTACCACATCACCGGCGCGGGCCGGGGCGCGCTCAGCAAGCTCCTGGCCGAGCACGAGACACGCCTGCGCGGCTTTTCCGAGGCGCAGGCCGGCTTCGACAGCGGCCAGGCGGCCGAGGCGGCGATGGCCGCCGAAGACGCCGACCCGCGCCGCCGCCGCCACGTCATCGCCGAAAGCCCGCTCGCCGCGCTCGCGCGGCGGCGCGACCGTGACGGCACGCCCTTCCTTGCCGAGGATCTGGTGCGCGCCGGCGAACGCCTGCGCGAGGATTTCGAGCTCGCGCAGATGGGCCCGCGGACCACCCAGAACTGGGACCGGTTCCTGACCGCCGGCATCGAGGGCGGCCTCGCGCCGCAACCCGGCCACGGCCCCGAGGCGGCCCGCACCCGGCTCACCGCGGCCCTGCGCGAGCTGGGCCCGGGCCTCGGCGACGTGGCGCTGCACTGCTGCTGCTACCTAGAGGGGCTCGAGACCACGGAAAAGCGCATGGGCTGGGCGGCACGCTCGGGCAAGGTCGTCCTGCGCATCGCACTGCAGCGGCTCCACCGCCACTATGAGGTGGCGATCGGCCCGGGCGGCGGGCTCATCGGCTGACCCGCGCCCACCGGCCACAAAAAGAGGGGCGGCGCGATTGCGCCGCCCCTTGTCGTTTCACCTCAAATCCCGAGAGCCGGCCTCACGTTGGTCACCGGAGCCATCGTCCCCGATGCCAAGGGCGGCTTCAGGCCGCCTCGGTCTTCTCGGCCTGGGCCAGGTAGTCGAGCAGGGTCTCCGGGCTCGACACGCCGTAGGGATCCTCGCCGTGGTTGTCGCAGAGTCCCGGCTCCTCGAACCAGGCCTCGATCACGCCGTCGTTGACCACGGCGGCATAGCGCCACGACCGCATCCCGAAGCCCAGGTTGTCCTTGGCCACCAGCATGCCGATGCGGCGGGTGAACTCGCCCGAGCCGTCGGGGATGACCTTCACGGCCTGCAGGCCCTGCGCCTCGGCCCACTTGTTCATCACGAAGCTGTCGTTCACCGACATGCAGTAGATCTCGTCGATGCCGTGCTCGGCAAAGGTCTGCGCGTTCTTCTCGAAGCCGGGCAGCTGGTAGGTCGAGCAGGTCGGCGTGAAGGCGCCGGGCAGCGAGAAGAGGATCACGCGCTTGCCCTTGAAATAGTCGGCCGTGGTCATGTCCTGCCAGCGGAAGGGGTTGGTCCCGCCGACGGATTCGTCGCGGACGCGGGTGCGGAAGGTGACCTCGGGAAGGGCGACTCCGGGTTTCATCAATGAACTCCTTTGACGATCGGCTCCTCCCTGCGGCCGGAATAGGACGCACCGCGCGCGACCGCAAGCCTCGCCCGGGCCCGCGCCGCGCCCCCGCCCGGCCCGCGCCCGCGGCGGCGGCGCCTGACCCGGAAAACGGGCGCCCCCGTCGCAGGCCGGCAAGGGCACTGGCACCTCGCGCCCGAAGGGTCTATGTTACGCGGCGAAGGACACCCACATCGCGGGGACGAACGTTTTGCGAGACCTCAAGATCCCGGACCAGCGCCACCCGGAAAAGGCGCACCGCAAGGACAATCCGCAGCCGAAGAAGCCGGAGTGGATCCGCGTCAAGGCGCCCGGCGGCGAGGGCTACAACTCCACCCGCCGCATCCTGCGCGAGCACAACCTGCACACCGTCTGCGAAGAGGCAGGCTGCCCCAACGCCGGCGAATGCTGGAACGCGGGCCACGCCACCATGATGATCATGGGCGACATCTGCACCCGCGGCTGCACCTTCTGCAACATCGCCACCGGCCGGCCCGAGACCCTCGACGTCTTCGAGCCGGGCCGCGTCGCCGACGCGGTCGAGAAGCTGGGCCTGAACCACGTGGTCATCACCTCGGTCGACCGCGACGACCTCGACGACGGCGGGGCGGAGCATTTCGCCCAGACCATCCGCGCCATCCGCCACCGCTCGCCCGGCACCACGATCGAGATCCTGACGCCGGACTTCCTCAAGTGCGGCCCCGAGGCGCTCGAGGTGGTCGTCGCGGCGAAACCCGACGTCTTCAACCACAACCTCGAGACGGTGCCGGGCCTCTACCCCTCGGTCCGCCCCGGCGCGCGCTACTTCCACTCGCTGCGCCTGCTTCAGCGGGTCAAGGAGCAGGACCCCTCGGTGTTCACCAAGTCCGGCATCATGGTCGGCCTCGGCGAGACCCGCGAACAGGTCGTGCAGATCATGGACGACATGCGCGCGGCGGACGTGGATTTCCTGACCATCGGCCAGTACCTGCAGCCGACGCCCAAGCACCACGCGGTCGACCGTTTCGTCACCCCGGACGAGTTCCGCAACTACGAGAAATCGGCCTTCGGCAAGGGCTTCCTGATGGTCTCGGCAACGCCGCTGACCCGCTCGAGCTACCACGCCGGCGACGACTTCGCCCGCCTGCGCGAGGCCCGCGAAAAGAAGCTGGCCGCGGTCTGATCCCGGGCGCCCCGCTGGGGCGCCCGCACCACCCCCGCGCTTCTTCTTGTTCCAAATACGCCCGGCACGCCCTCCGGACCCGGCCCCCCGGCCGGAGAGCGCGCCGCCAAATTCCTTGCAAAGGAATTGAATTTATTTTGCCGAAAGAATTTCGCGCCCCTCAGCCGGTGGCGCGTCCCTTGACCCGGTTCAGCACGTAGACCCGGATGGCCGAGGCCAATCCGGCTTCGAGCCCGCGCTGCTCGTCGACCTCGGCGGCGAGCTCGTTCAGCGCCTTGCCGTCGTCGCGGGCAATGGCACGAAACTCCTGCCAGAAGTCCTCCTCCAGCGAGACCGAAGTCCGGTGGCCGCGCAGGGTGAGGGACCGTTTGACCGGCCGCCCGCTCATTCGTCGAGCTTTGCGCCGTCCAGGTCGCGCTCGGCCCGCTCCGTGCGGGCGCGCTCCTGAGCCTTCTCCGCCTTCGAGCGGCCGTGCTTGGCGGCGTTCTCGTCGGCCGTCGCGCGTTTCTCGTCGCGCGCCTTCTGCTTGCGGAAGCGATTGAGGTTGATGACGTTGCTCATGGCCGGGAAGAATAGCGCAAGCCCGTGATCCGGCAACAGGAACCTGCCCCGCGCGCGGCACGCGCGGGGCAGGGGGCCCTCACTCCTTGGGGCCGATCATCTGCTCGGGCCGCACCACCCGGTCGAAGGTCTCCTCGTCGACGAAGCCCAGCGCCACGGCCTCCTCGCGCAGGGTGGTGCCGTTCTTGTGCGCGGTCTTGGCGACCTTGGTGGCATTGTCGTAGCCGATGGTCGGCGCCAGCGCCGTGACCAGCATCAGCGATTCGGTCATCAGCTTCTCGATCCGCGTCTCGTTGGCCTGGATGCCCACCACCATGTTGTCGGTGAAGGCCGAGGCGCTGTCGCCCAGCAGCTGCATCGACTGCAGCACGTTGTAGCTCATCATCGGGTTGTAGACGTTGAGCTCGAAGTGCCCCTGGCTGCCGGCGAAACCGACCGCCGCGTCGTTGCCCATGACATGCGCGCAGACCATGGTCAGCGCTTCCGCCTGCGTCGGGTTCACCTTGCCCGGCATGATCGAGCTGCCCGGCTCGTTCTCCGGCAGGATCAGCTCGCCCAGGCCCGAGCGCGGGCCCGAGCCCAGCAGCCGGATGTCGTTGGCGATCTTGAAGAGGCTCGCCGCCACGGTCTTGAGCGCGCCCGAGAACATCACCATGGCGTCATGCGCCGCCAGCGCCTCGAACTTGTTGGGCGCGGTCTTGAAGGGCAGCCCGGTGATCTCGGCCATGTTGGCGGCGACCTCCTCGGCCCAGCCCTTCTTGGTGTTGAGCCCGGTGCCCACGGCGGTGCCGCCCTGCGCCAGCTCGTAGATGTCGGCAAGCGCGATCTCGACCCGCTCGATGCCCTTCTTGAGCTGGTGCGCGTAGCCCGAGAACTCCTGCCCCAGCGTCAGCGGCGTCGCGTCCTGGGTGTGGGTGCGGCCGATCTTGATGATGCCCGCGAACTCCTCGGACTTCGCCTCGAGCGCGGCGTGCAGCTTGCGCAGGTCGGGCAGCAGCCCGTCGCGCGCCTGCATGGCGATGCCCACGTGCATGGCCGTCGGGAAGGTGTCGTTCGACGACTGGCCCATGTTGCAGTGATCGTTGGGGTGCACGGGCTTTTTCGAGCCCATCTCGCCGCCCAGCATCTCGATCGCGCGGTTTGAGATCACCTCGTTGGCGTTCATGTTCGACTGCGTGCCCGAGCCGGTCTGCCAGACCACCAGCGGGAAGTTGTCGTCGAACTTGCCCTCGATCACTTCGCCGGCGGCGGCGATGATCGCGTCCGCGATCTCGGCCTCCATGGCGCCGCTGGCCTTGTTGGCCATGGCGCAGGCCTTCTTGACCACGCCCAGTGCGCGGACGATCGGCACCGGCTGCTTTTCCCAGCCGATGGGAAAGTTCATGATCGAGCGCTGCGTCTGCGCGCCCCAGTACTTCTCGGCGGGAACCTCGAGCGGGCCGAAGCTGTCGGTTTCGGTGCGGGTCGTGGCCATCTCTGCCTCCTCGTGCATGCGGTTGCATACCCGATACCGCCCGAGGGGGCGCAGGGCAACGGCCAGATGCAGGGCACGCGCGGTGTTAGCGCTGCCCCGCGGTCCGGGCGCTCAGTGCTTGCGGAACTTGTCGAGGCTGACGACCTCGGCGTCGTGGGTCTGGCCCTCGTCCTCGCCGCCGTCCGGGTCGTCGTCGGGCGGGGTGGGCTCGTCGTCGTCGTCCTCGTCCTCGTGGGTCTCGAATCGCAGGCCGAATTCCACCGAGGGGTCCACGAAGGTCTTGATCGCGTCGTAGGGGATATAGAGCCGCTCCGGCGCATCGCCGAAGTTGAGCGTCACGGCGAAGCCCTCGGGGTTCACCTCGAGCGCGTCGAACCAGTGCTGGATCACCACCGTCATCTCGCCGGGATAGCGGTCCGACAGCCAGTCGGCGATTTCCACGTCCGGGTGCTGGGTGTCGAAGGTGATGAAGAAGTGATGCTCGCCGGGCAAGCCGTGTTCCTGAACGTCCGTCAGAACGTCGTTGATAAGCGACCGCATGGCGCGGTGCATGAGGTTGCCATAGTCGATGCCGCCGGACATGCCACCAATCCTTGTGTCTTCCGCCTCACCATATTCGATTTGGCGGCGAGGAAAAGGCCGCGGGCCCGGAAATTTCGGTCGCGACGTGCCGGCTCAGCCCAGCGCCCAGCCCGCACCGGCCGTCACGGCCAGCGTCAGCGGGATCGACCGCTTCAGCCCGAGCAGCAGGACGGCGGCCAGCAGCGCGAGCGCCAGCGCCTCGGGCCGGAAGGTCTCGATCCGGGGCAGGACGGGCGAGAGCCAGCCCTCCGGCCGGGTCGTCCCGGCGAAGAGCACGTTCAGCGCGAACCACAGCGAGAGGTTCGCGATCACCCCCAGCACGGCGGCGGTGATGGCCGAGAGCGCGCCCTGCAGCGCCGGCCGCGCGAGCAGCCGCTCGAGATGCGGCGCGAAGGCGAAGATCCACAGGAAGCAGGGCGTGAAGGTCATCCAGAGCGTCAGCAGGCTCGCCGCCGCCGCCAGCCCCGGGCCGCCGGCGAAATGGCCCGCGAGCTGGCCGGTGAACTGCGTCACGAGGATGAGCGGGCCGGGCGTGGTCTCGGCCAGCCCCAGCGCGTCGGCCATCTGCGCGGGGCTCAGCCAGCCGCGGATCTCGACGACCTCCTGCGCCATGTAGGCGAGCACGGCATAGGCGCCCCCGAAGCTCACCACGGCGAGCTTGGCGAAGAAGGCGGCGAGGTCGAAGAGCAGGTCCTGCCCGGCAAGCGCCAGCAGCGGCAGCGGCGCGAGCCAGAGCGCCGCCCAGACCGCGATGGTGCGCAGGTTGCGCGCGCTTTCGGCAGGCGGCGCGGGGTGGGGCGTTCCCTGCGCGCTGCGCCAGCCCCAGAGCGCGGCGGCGCCGATCACCAGCGGAAAGGGGGCCTGCACGAGGTAGAGCGCGGCAAAGGCCAGCGCCGCGATCACCGGCGCGCCGGGCGCCTGGAGCGCCTTCGCGCGCAGCCGCACCAGCGCCTGCACCACGATGACGATGACCGTGGCCTTGACCCCCAGCAGCAGCGCCTCGGTCGCGGGCCGCGTGCCGTAGAGCGCGTAAAGCGCCGCCAGCGCCGCGATCACCAGCGCGCCCGGCAGCACGAACAGTGCGCCCGCGATCAGTCCGCCCGCGGTGCCGCGCAGCCGCCAGCCGGCATAGGTGCAAAGCTGCATCGCCTCGGGGCCGGGCAGCAGCATGCAGAAGGAGAGCGCCGAGAGGAACTGCCGCTCGGTCAGCCAGCCGCGCTCCTCCACCAGCACGCGGTGCATCAACGCGATCTGCGCGGCGGGTCCGCCGAAGCTGAGCAGGCCGATGCGGCCGAAGGTGCGGAAGAGGTCGGGAAGGCTGGGCATGACGGGCAAGCTGTGGGGCTCTTTCGTGACAACCGCGTGACGCTCCGTGCCGGGTGCGCCCACCCCGGCACGCCCTCGACCGGGGAGGGAGAATCGCCTCACCCCAGCACCCGCGAGATCTCGCGCAGGATCTTGCGGCGCAGGGTCTCGGGGTAGCTGCGGTGCCCGCGCGCGGTCATCACGAAACCGTCGCGGGTCACGAGGTTGCGGGCGTAGAAATTGGTGATGGCGACGCCCCGGCCCGCCGCCTCGATCGCAAGGCCGTTGACGGTGACGCCCATGCGCTCGGCCCGCCGCCGCGCGCCGCCCATGGCGCCGCCCGCGTTGGGCGTGCCGTCGCCCGAGACATCGACCACGCGCCGCCCGCAGTCGGGCGCCGTCGAGAAAAGATCGAGCGCCCGGTGCAGCGCCGAGGCAGGCGCCGTGTCCGACAGCACGAAGGCCCGCTCCATGGCGCGCGCCTGCGCCGCGAAGGCGCTGACATGCGCGGGGCTCAGCATCCGCGTCCAGCCGATCGAGACCTGCTGCCGGTCCGCGCCCGCCCATTGCAGCACTGCGAGCGCCACCCCGTCGCGCACGAGAATCTCGGCGATCTCGGGATCCTCGAGCGCATCGGCCAGCCCGTCGGCCTGCAGCCGGTACTCCGCGACATCGACCGAGTTCGAGACATCCATCGCCAGCACGAGCGCCGTCTCGCAGGCCCGCGCGGCGGGGGCGAGACAGAGCAGGGCGGCAAGCAATCTGAGCATGCAACGGATGCTCGCAGCGCGCCGCGGGGCGGTCAATCGTCATGTTGAGAAGGAAATGCAGGCTTCTGTTGCCAGGTGCCTGCGAACCCCGCCTTACGCTGCTAGGCGCAAGGGCTTAAGTTTCGGTCTTGTTACCGCTTACGCGGCAACTGCAACCGGAGCACGATTGTCGTTGGCAATTATGCTTAATGAACCGATAACGGTGGTATCTCACCGGGACAAAGCCACATCTTTACACGTTCGTCGATCCTGTTTCGGCCCCATGATCCCCCCAACGACGGGTTTATGGTGGAGCCGCCGGGTACCGCCCCCGGGTCCGATCCGCTTATTTCATGCGCGTTTATGCCCATAGTCCCTTGCGGGACATCGCTAAGATAGGCGCTGGTCTTCCGGTGTTCAAGGGGCAGATGAGGGCCTCCGGCGGGCGTATTTGAAAACAAGAAGAAGAGGGGCGCGGTGCCCGGGTCTTCTTCTTGTTCCAAATACGCAATCCGCCCTCGCCACGGCGCGCTCAGTTCCCGTAGGCCGCCGCCGGCAACCATGTGGTCAGGGCCGGGAACTCGAAGACGATGAAGAGGCCCAGCAGCTGCAGCAGCACGAAGGGGATGATCCCGCGGTAGATGTGTGCAAGCGACACGCCCGGCGGGCAGACCCCCTTCAGGTAGAAGAGCGCGAAGCCCACGGGCGGGGTCAGGAACGAGGTCTGCAGCGTCACCGCCACGAGGATCGCGAACCAGACCACGGCCGGGTCGCGGACCTGGTCGAAGCCCGGCACCGCGAGATCGAGCCCGTGGATGATCGGCAGCATCAGCGGCATGATGATGATGGTGATCTCGATCCAGTCCAGCAGGAAGCCCAGGCAGAAGACGATGAAGAGGATGAAGGCCACCGTCAGGTAGGGGTCGCCGAAGGCCGAGAGCACCAGCTCCTGCACGATCTCGTCGCCGCCGTAGCGCCGCAGCACGTAGGCGAAGAAGTTCGCCGCGAGGAAGATGCCGACGATGTAGCCCGAGGTGTTGAGCGTCGAGCGCGCGACCTCGCGGAAGACCTTCCAGTTGAGCTTGCGGTTGGCCAGCGCCAGCAGCGTGGCGCCCAGCGCGCCCAGTCCCGAGGCCTCGGTCGGGGTTGCGAGGCCGATGAAGATCGAGCCCAGCACCAGCAGGATCAGGAACATCGGCGGCACCACCGCCAGCAGCACCTCGCGGACTTCCGCCCAGCCGATCCCGCCCGTGCGCTCGGGCGCGGGCATGGCGTCGGGCGAGATCAGCCCGTAGATCACGATGAAGACGATGTAGAGCGCGCCCAGGATCAGCCCCGGGAAGAGGGCGCCCATGAAGAGGTCGCCCAGCGAGATCGCGAGCTGGTCGGACATGATGACCAGCATGATCGAGGGCGGGATCAGGATCCCCAGCGTGCCCGCGCTGGCGATCGTGCCCGTGGCGATGGGTTTCGAGTAGTTCTGCGCCATCATCGCCGGCAGGGCCATCACGCCCAGCAGGGTCACCGAGGCGCCGATCACGCCGGTCGAGGCCGCGAGGATGATGCCGATCAGCAGCACGGTCAGCGACAGCCCCCCGCGCAGCCCGCCGAAGAGCTTCTGCATCGACTGCATCATGCGCTGCGCCACGCCCGACTGGTCGAGCATCAGCCCCATGTAGATGAACATCGGCAGCGCCACGAGCACCGGGTTCTTGATCGTGTTGCCGAAGATGCGCCCGGAGAGTGCCTGCAGCCGGCGGTAGTCGATGCCCGTGCGGTCGAAGCCCATGAGGTCGCGCAGGGTCCCGCGGTAGGGGTCGAGGAAGATCTCGGCCACCAGCACGAAGAGCAGGCTCACGCCCACCAGCGCGAAGGCCACGGGGATGCCGCGGAAGAGCATCCAGATGAAGGTGGCGAACATGAAGGCCACCGCGATCTCGTTCACGGTGAGAACATCGGCGAGGGTGCTCAGCATCTCAGGCCTCCTTCTTGCGCGCGACGGCGCGCGCGATCACGATGGCGAGGACCGCCAGCACCAGCCCCGCGAGCACCGTGTAGCGCATCTCGTGGGGGCCCCATTCGATCTCGCCGAAGATGGCCGTGCGGCCCACGTCGCGGGCGTCCATCTCGGGGGTCTTCATCAGCCAGGCGACGCCGAAGACCGCGTAGTAGAAGACCAGGTTCATCACGTAGGCCGTGGCCGGGAAGGCGAAGAGCAGCTGCTTCCAGAGGTGCGGATAGGTGAGCTTGCCCAGCAGCCGCACGTAGGCCGACCAGGTCGCCACCGCGATCAGGATGAAGCTGAGGTTCATCAGCCCCTTCATGATCCACAGGTTGTGCAGCCCGTTGGGACTGTCCGAGCCCTCGTCGGCGCGGATCGAGGTCAGCGCGTAGTCCAGCGTCACGTCCCAGCACAGGATGATGAAGGGCAGGAACAGCCAGCCGAGGCCGAGGATGTCGGTCCGGATGCGCTTTCTCTGCTCGAAATTGTCGTAGAAGATGTCCACGCGCACGTGGCTGTTGGTGGTCACCGCGTAGGCGATCCCGACCAGCACCGCGGCGCCGTAGAGCCACCACTGCAGGTCGTCCAGCCAGGCCTGGTTGACGCCCGAGGTGCGCAGCACGACCTGCGCGCAGATGGCGACCATCAGGATCGGGAAGAGCCAGGCGGCGAGGTTCGACACCGCCACCACGAACCTGTCGCCCGCGTTGTGCTCCGCCCGCCCGATCTCGCCGGGATCGGATATCGCCGCGACGACCTCATGCTGCTCGGCCATTGCGCTCTCCTCCTGCTCAGAAGCCACCGGGGCGGCCGTGATGCCGCCCCGGAACCCCTGCGTCTTTCAATGTTGGATTACTGGTCCGCGACCGAGTTGTAGGGGCGCGGCAGGTAGATGTTGTCGCCCCAGATGGCATAGCCCTCGCGGAACTCCTGCAGGTCGTCCCAGACCTCCTTGAAGAAGGGGTCCTCGGCGGCCAGCTCCTCGGCGACCTCGAGCCAGGCGGTCTCGAAGGCCTGCAGCTGCTCCTCCGACCAGTTCTTGATCTCGACGCCGTGCTCCTCGACGTTCTCGTTCATCGCCGGGAAGTTCTTGGCCTCGCCCTCGGCGAAGTTGTCGGCGAGGTTGGCCATGCAGGCGATCTCGATCTGGTTCTGGGCGCGCTCGTCCAGGTCCTCCCAGCGGTCCTTGTTGATCAGCAGCTCGAACATGGTCGAGGGCTGGTGCCAGCCGGGGAAGTAGTTGTACTTCGCGATGTTGTAGAAGCCCAGGTTGGCGTCCACCAGCGGCATCGAGAACTCGGTCGCGTCGATCGCGCCGCGCTCGAGCGCCGGGAAGATGTCGCCGCCCGCCAGCAGCGAGGTCGACACGCCGATCTTCTGCATCACCTCGGCGCCCAGGCCGAAGAAGCGCATGTTGAGGCCCTGCAGGTCGTCGAGCGAAGTGATCTCTTCCTTGAACCAGCCCGAGGTCTCGGGGGCATACATGCCGCAGAGGATGACCTTCACGTTGTAGCCGTTGTCGTCGTACATCTGCTGGAAGTACGTCATGCCGTCGTCGTAGAGCATCCAGGCCAGCATCTCGCCCGGCTCGGGGCCGAAGGGCACGGCGGCGAAGAGGCCGGCGGCGTTCATCTTGCCCTGCCAGTAGCCGGAGGTCGAATAGGCCGCGTCGACCGAACCGTTCGAGGTCGCGTCAAGCATCTCGAGCGCAGGCACCAGCTCGCCGGGGTTGAAGTGCTCGAACTCCACCTCGGTCGAGATCGAGTTGATCTTGTCGACGAAGGCCACCGAGGCCGTGCCGAGGATCGGCAGGTTCTCGGCGTAGCCCGAGGTCATTTCGAAGAATTCCTGCGCACTGGCCGCACCGGACAGCGCGAAGGTGGCGGCCGCGGCCACCGTAAACGACTTTTTCATGATGTCTCCTCCCTGGTACACGACACCCCCTCCCCGGGGCATCTGGTAAGCTGGGCTTACCGCATTGGACGCTATAAGAGCGTCACGCGGCTGTGAATACCCAGAAATGCGTATTTGGCTTTCGCCGCGACATAATCTTGCGTGACGCCAGGTGCGGGCCGGGGCAGGGCGCGGCGCATCACAGGTGCGCCGTGGCCAGCAGCCAGGCGGCGGGCCCGGCCTCGAAGGCGAACCACATCGCGGCCTTGGGCTGCGGCGGGCGGTCCGCCACCATCGAGACCAGCCGCCCCGCCGCCGCGCCGGCATAGGCCACGCCCAGCATCGCGTAGGCCCAGGGGGCGCCGGTCAGCAGGCAGGCCCCGCCCATCGCCACGAAGAGCCCGCCCGCCGAGGCGCGCAGCTCGCTCAGGCCCATGGTGCTCTCGGTGGGCGCCATGTCGAGCACGCGCGCGGTGTAGCGCGGCGCGATGAAGCCGAAGAGGCCCAGCGCGACGGTCAGAAGGGCGATGGCGATATTGATGAACTCGGTCATGGGGCCTCGGGCGGCAGGGTTACGGGAACGTTTCTCTCTATACGCCGCGGCGGCGCCCCCGGATCTGAAAACCTCCGCGCGCCCGTGCTTGCAGCCGGGCCGGGGCTGGCCTTTACTGTCGGGCGACCGGTCCCGGCGCGGGGCGATGAGGGGCAAGGGAGAGCGGCGATGATCCTGACCCACGAGCAGGTGCTCACGATGGCGCGCTACAACGCCTGGCAGAACCGCCAGATGCGCGCCGCGCTCGAGACGCTGGACGACGCCGCGCTGCGCGCCGACCGGGGCGCGCATTTCGGCTCGATCTTCGCCACCGTCAATCACCTGCTCTGGGGCGACCGCATGTGGATGAGCCGCTTCGCCGGCTGGCCCGCCCCCGAAGGCGGCATCCCCGGCAGCACCACCGGCACGCCCACCTTCGCCGCCTGGGCCGCCGAGCGCTACCGCCTCGACGCGCGGATGCTGCTCTGGGCCAAGGGGCTGCGCGCCGTCGACCTGCAGGGCGACCTGCGCTGGATGTCCGGCGCCACCGGCCGCGAGCAGAGCCGATCGCTTGCGCAATGCGTCATGCACATGTTCAACCACCAGACGCACCACCGCGGGCAGGCTCACGCCATGACCACCGCCGCGGGCGCGCCGGGCTGGACCACCGACCTGGCCTTCATGCCGGAAGAGGGCCCCTGGCTGTGATCCGCGCCGCAAACGGCCTAGCTTGAAGGGCAGACCACGAGACAAGGAAAGGGAGAGGGCATGAGTTTCAACGCGCTTCTGGTTCAGAAGGACGACGAGAGCGGCAAGACCTCCGCCGCCGTCACGCAGATCGAGGACAGCGACCTGCCCGAGGGCGAGGTCACCGTCGCGGTCGAATATTCCACGCTCAACTACAAGGACGGGCTCTGCATCGGCCCCGGCGGCGGGCTGGTGCGCAAGTATCCCCACGTCCCGGGCATCGACTTCGCGGGCACCGTCGAAAGCTCCACCGACGACCGCTACAAGCCCGGCGACAAGGTCGTGCTGACCGGCTGGCGCGTGGGCGAGGCGCATTGGGGCGGCTATTCCCAGAAGGCGCGGGTCAAGGCCGACTGGCTGGTGCCGCTGCCCGAGGGGCTCGACACCCGGAAGGCGATGGCGGTGGGCACGGCGGGCTTCACCGCGATGCTCGCGGTCATGGCGCTCGAGGATCACGGTCTGAAACCCGGCAACGGCCCGGTGCTGGTCACCGGGGCCGCCGGCGGCGTGGGCTCGGTCGCCACGGCGATCCTCGCCAACCTCGGCCACGAGGTCGCCGCCGTCACCGGCCGCCCCGAGCAGGAGGACTACCTGCGCAGCCTCGGCGCCACGCAGATCGTGCCGCGCGCCGATCTCGCCGAGACGGTCAAGCGCCCGCTGGAAACCGAAAGCTGGGGCGGGCTGCGTCGATGCCGTGGGCGGCAGCATGCTCGCCCGCGTGCTGGGGCAGATGAAATACGGCGCCTCGGTCTCGGCGGTGGGTCTCGCGGGCGGCCCGCAGTTGCCCGCCACGGTCATTCCCTTCCTGCTGCGCGGCGTGAACCTGCTGGGCATCGACAGCGTCATGCAGCCCTACGACAATCGCCTGCGCGCCTGGCAGCGCGTCGCCCGCGACCTGCCGATGGACAAGCTCGAGGCCATGGTCCAGCCCGCGACGCTGGCCGACCTGCCGCGCCTCGGCGCCGAGATCCTCGAGGGCCAGGTCAAGGGCCGCGTGGTCGTCGACGTGAACGCCTGACGACAGGGCAGCCGGCCTCGCCCGGTTGCCATGCCTGCAACGACCTGCGAGTCAATCGCTTGCAAGCGGCGCTGGATGTCGTTTTTGAACCTTGAGGTGGGCGGTTCGTTTGCGGCACCTACCGCTTTCGGGTTACGATACCGTGAACGGAGCCCCTGAAGGCTCCGTCTCGACGGCGGAGCCGGCCGTGCCTTGCGGGGCGCGGCCTTTGCTGCCGCTCACGGTTGCCGCCCGCCGGCGGCCGATGACAATGACAGGAGGGACACGTGTTCAATCGCATCATGGTGCCGATCGATCTCACCCACGCCGACAAGCTGGAAAAGGCGCTCGACGTGGCGGGGGACCTGGCGGCACACTACGGGGCCACGCTGATCTACGTCGGCGTGACGACGGAGCAGCCGTCGTCGATCGCCCATACCCCGGCGGAATTCGCCGAAAAGCTCGAGGCCTTCGCCAAGGAAAAGGGCAAGGCGCACGGAACCGACGCGGAATCCAAGGCCTATTCCAGCCACGACCCGTCCATCGATCTCGACGACACGCTGCTCAAGGCAGTGGGCGAGACCGGGGCGGACCTGGTGGTCATGGCCAGCCACATCCCCAACGTCACCGACTACATCTGGCCGTCGAACGGCGGCACGATCGCCGGTCATTCCAAGGCGTCGGTCATGGTCGTGCGCTGAGGCGCGGACCGTTCCACAAGACAACAACGATAGGGAGTTGCGCGCATGAGCGACACATCCGAAGAAGATATTGGGGTCCCATCGCCTGACGGCGCCGCGGGCCTCATCGACACCGATTACGAGATCGGCCAGGACAACATCGAGACGACGATCGGCCCCTTCGGGCTCGACATCCACAACCCGGTGTTCCTGATCTCGGGCATCTCGGTGATCGCCTTCACCTTCTACACGCTGGCCCTGCCGGAACAGGCCGGGACCGTCTTCCAGTGGCTCTTCAACTCGGTCACCAAGGGCTTCGACTGGTTCTTCATCGGTGCCGCCAACATCTTCGTCCTCTTCTGCCTGCTGCTGATCGTCACCCCGGTCGGCAAGGTCCGCCTCGGCGGCAAGGAAGCGACGCCCGACTACAGCTACACCGGCTGGTTCGCGATGCTCTTCGCCGCCGGCATGGGCATCGGCCTCATGTTCTACGGCGTCTCCGAGCCCATGAGCCACTTCGGCACCTCCATCGGCGGCACCGCGGTCGGCGAGGACGGCGTGCGCACCGACTGGGCCCCGCTGGGCGCCGCGGGCGAGAACCAGGACGAGGCGGTCCGCCTCGCCTTCGCCGCGACCATCTTCCACTGGGGCCTGCACCCCTGGGCGATCTACGCCGTGGTGGCCCTGGCGCTGGCACTGTTCTCCTACAACAAGGGCCTGCCGCTCTCGATCCGCTCGGCCTTCTACCCGCTCCTGGGCGAGCGCGTCTGGGGCTGGTGGGGTCACATCATCGACACCCTCGCGGTCTTCGCCACGCTCTTCGGTCTGGCGACCTCGCTGGGTCTCGGCGCGACCCAGGCCAACGCCGGCCTGAACGAGCTCTTCGGCATCCCGGTGGGCGAGACGACCGAGGTGATCCTCATCACCGCGATCACCGGCGTGGCGCTGATCTCGGTGCTCCGCGGTCTCGACGGCGGCGTCAAGCTGCTCTCCGAGATCAACATGGGCCTCGCCGCGCTGCTGCTGATCTTCGTGCTCCTGACCGGGCCGACGATCCTGCTGCTCACCGGCTTCGTCGACTACCTCGGCGCCTACCTGCAGTACCTGCCGGCGCTCTCGAACCCGGTCGGCCGTGAAGACGTCAACTTCATGCAGGGCTGGACCTCGTTCTACTGGGCCTGGTGGATCTCCTGGTCGCCCTTCGTGGGCATGTTCATCGCCCGCGTCAGCCGTGGCCGCTCGGTGCGCGAGTTCATCACCTGCGTGCTGCTGATCCCCTCGGTGGTCTGCGTGCTCTGGATGGCCGTCTTCGGCGGCGCCGCGATCAACCAGGTGCTCGCCGACGGCTACACCGTGGCACAGGACGCGGCCCTCGAGCTCAAGCTCTTCAAGATGCTTGACGTGATGCCGCTCTCGTCGATCACCTCCTTCATCGGGATCGTGCTGGTCATCGTGTTCTTCGTGACCTCCTCGGACTCGGGCAGCCTCGTGATCGACACCATCACCGCCGGCGGCAAGGTCGACGCCCCGGTGCCGCAGCGTGTGTTCTGGTGCGTCTTCGAGGGCGCCGTGGCCATCGTGCTGCTGCTCTCGGCGGGCGGTCTGTCCTCGCTGCAGTCCATGGTGATCTCGACCGGTCTGCCCTTCACGCTGGTCCTGCTCGTCATGTGCTGGGCGATCTGGAAGGGCCTGCAGGCCGAGCGCGAAGTGCTCTGACATCGGCGCGGCCCCCTCGCGGGGCCGCGCCTCACGCCGCGTCCGGTGCCGCCGGACGCCTTGCCCTCCCGTCCGATCCGGGGTCAACTCCCGGAAAACGACGGGAGGGTTTTTCATGCAGATCACCAAAGACACCGTGGCCGTGGTCAGCGGCGGGGCCTCGGGCCTCGGCGGCGCCACCGCCGGCGCCCTGGCCGAGGCCGGCGCCCGCGTCACCATCCTCGACATGAACGCCGAGGCCGGGCAGGCCCGTGCCGAACAGATCGGCGGCCACTTCGCCGAATGCGACGTCAGCGATCCGGACAGCGTGGCCGCCGCGCTCGCGGGCGTGACGGAGCGCGAGGGCGCGCTTCACATCGCCGTCAGCTGCGCGGGCATCGCGCCCGGCGCCAAGACCGTCTCGCGCGGGGCGCCGCACGATGCCGCGACCTTCGCCAAGACCATCGCCGTGAACCTCACCGGCACCTTCAACCTCGCCAGCCAGGCCGCCGCCCTCATCGCCGGGAACGAGCCTCTCGACGCCGACGGCAACCGCGGCGTCATCGTCAACACCGCCTCGGTCGCGGCCTACGAGGGGCAGGTGGGGCAGGTGGCCTATTCCGCCTCCAAGGGCGGCGTCGTGGGCCTCACGCTGCCCATGGCGCGCGATCTCGCGCAGTATGGCATCCGCGTCTGCGCCATCGCGCCGGGGCTCTTCCTCACGCCGCTGATGCAGGGCTTGCCGGAAGAGGTCCGCGACAGCCTCGGCGGCCAGGTGCCCTTTCCCTCGCGTCTGGGCGACCCCTCGGAATTCGCCCGCCTCGCGCTGCACATCGTCGAGAATCCCATGCTCAACGGCGAGGTCATCCGCCTCGACGGCGCGATCCGCATGGCCCCGCGCTAAGGGCCGCCCGCCGGCGGGGGTCGCAATCCGCGCGGGCGGGGCCTACATCGGGGCGACAGGCAACCACCGGAGGCCGCCACATGATCCCGTTTTCCGTTCTCGACCTCGCCACCGTGCCCGACGGCGGCACCCCGGCCGACGCGCTCGCGAACTCCGTCGCGCTCGCCCGCAAGACCGAGCAGCTGGGCTACACCCGCTACTGGCTGGCCGAGCACCACAACATGCCGGGCATCGCCTCGGCCGCGACCTCGGTGCTGATCGGCCACGTCGCCGCCCACACCGAAAGCATCCGCGTCGGCGCGGGCGGCATCATGCTGCCCAACCACTCGCCGCTGGTCATCGCCGAGCAGTTCGGCACGCTGGAAACGCTCCACCCGGGCCGCATCGACCTCGGCCTCGGCCGGGCGCCCGGCTCGGACCAGGCCACCGCCATGGCGCTGCGCCGCAACCATGCCTCGGGCGACCGCTTCCCCGATGACGTGGTCGAGCTCATCGGCCTGCTGCAGGACGCGCAGGAGGGCCAGCAGATCCGCGCCGTGCCGGGCGAGGGCACCAACGTGCCGGTCTGGATCCTCGGCTCCTCGCTGTTCGGCGCGCAGCTCGCGGCGCACCTCGGGCTGCCCTATGCCTTCGCCTCGCACTTCGCGCCCGACGCGCTCGAGCAGGCCTCGCAGATCTACCGCGAACGCTTCCAGCCCGGCGTCACGCAGGAGCCGCACTTCATGCTCGCCGCCAACGTCTGGGCCGCCGACACCGAGGACGCGGCGCGCCGCATGAAGACCTCGCAGCAGCAGGCCTTCATCAACCTGCGCACCGGCCGTCCGGGCAAGCTGCCGCGCCCGGTGGACGACATCTCGCAGGTGGCCGATCCGCGCGCCGTCGCGATGGCCGACCACGCGCTGCGCGTCTCGGCCACGGGCACCGAGGCGCAGGTCGCCGAGCAGCTGGGCGCGATCATCGACCGCTACCGCCCCGACGAGCTGATCCTCTCGGGCGCCGCGCACGACAACACCGCGCGCATGCGCAGCTACGAGATCGCCGCCAGCGCACTGCGCGGCCTCGCGCCCCAGCGCGCCAGCGCCTGAACGGGCCGCGCCTAGTGCGCGGCCTGCGCCCGGGCCTGCGCGACCCAGTTGTCCCGGCCCGCGCGCCCGCCCACGCCGGGCAGGGTCGCATCGACCCAGGCGACCTCGGCCGGTGTCCACGCCGCGATCTGGTCGAAGTGGTAGTAGCCGTGCGCGTTCAGCGTCTCTTCCAGCTTCGGCCCGATCCCGGAAATCTGCTTGAGATCGTCCGCGCCGCCCGCGCGCGGGGCCTGCATC
>NZ_KE557285.1:0-6190 GCF_000442255.1 Salipiger mucosus DSM 16094
TCGGCCTGGCTCGCCACCGGCGCCGTGGGGTTGCGCAGCGGGATGCTCACGTCCTGCAGCGGCGCCTCCGCCGCGCAGCCCGCAAGCCACAGGGCCGCCACGAGCCAGGCGCCGCGCAGGGCGCCCCCTCGGCGCATCGGATCTGTCATTCTGCCCCCGTGGCGACGACGCCCGCGGGCGCCCGGTTCCGGCGCGAGACTGCGGCAGGCGGCCCCGGCATGCAAGGCCCGGGCCCGCTCAGCCGCGAAAGCCCGTCGCCACCACGAATTTCTCCGAGGAATCCGCCCGGCTCGCAGGCGGCTTGACGTTGGCCACCTTGTCGAAGCGCTGCTTGAGCAGCTTCTGCAAGCCCTCCTCGGCGCCGCCCGCCAGCACCTTGGCGACAAAGGTGCCGCCCTCCTCCAGCACGTCGAAGGCCAGCTCCGCCGCCGCCTCGCACAGCGCCACGATGCGCAGGTGGTCGGTCTGCTTGTGCCCCGAGGAGGCCGCCGCCATGTCCGACATCACCACGTCGGCCTTGCCGCCCAGCCAGCCCTTCACCTTGTCGTCGGCGCCCTCTTCCATGAAGTCGAGCTGGTGGATCTCCGCGCCCGGCACCGCCTCGACCTCCTGCAGGTCGACGCCAAGGACAAAGCCCTGCGCCTTGCCGGCCCTGTCCCCCAGCGCGTTCACCCGCGGCACCGCCACCTGGCACCAGCCGCCGGGGGCGCAGCCCAGGTCCACGACCCGCGCGCCGGGCACGAGGAAGCGGTATTTCTCGTCCAGCTCGAGGATCTTGAAGGCCGCCCGCCCGCGAAAGCCCTCGGCCTGCGCGCGCTTGACATAGGGATCGTTCAGCTGCCGCTGCAGCCAGCGCGTCGACGAGGGCTTGCGCCCCCGCGCCGTCTTGACCTTGACCTTGAGATCGCGCTGCCCGCGCCCCGAGGTGTTCTTTCCGGTGGGTTTCTTCGCCATGGGCTCGCGGACCCCGCTTTCATCTTTCCAAAAATACGCTCTTGCCGCCCGCAAGGGCGGCCCCCCCCGGGGGGGCACAGCCCCCCTTCATGCTCAGCCCACGCCCGGCTGGGCGCCAGGGGCGGCGCCCCCGCTCAGAGGGGCCCGTCCTCCAGGACCCCGTCCGCCGACATCTGCGCGTAGAGCAGCCCCTCGCGCAACCCGCGGTCGGCCACCGACAGCCGGTCCGTGGGCCAGAGCCGCAGCAGCGCCTGCAGGATCGCCGCGCCGGACATGATCAGCGCCTGCCGGTCCTGCCCGATGCGCGGATCGCGCCGCCGCCCCGCCGGCCCCATCTCGAGGTAGCTGCGGATCACCGCGTCGATCTGGTCCGAGGTCATGCGCAGACCGTCCACCTTGGTCCGGTCGTAGCGCCGCAGCCCCAGGTGCGAGGCCGCCACCGTGGTGACCGTCCCGCTGGTGCCCACGACCTGGAAGCCCTCGCGCGCCTGCACGTCCTTGTAGGGGGCGAATTCCGACAGGTTCTCCTCGAAGAACCAGCTCATCAGCGCGTAGCGCGCCGAGTCGTCCTCCACGTCCGAGAACTGGTCGCGCAGCGTCGCCACCCCCAGCGGGACCGAGATCCAGTCCACGACCTTGGCCGCGGGAAAGGGGCTCTCGGGCGGGTGGAAGCCCGCGTGCAGCCGCATGATCGCCGCCGGCCGGTCGCGCCGCGGCACCGACGACAGGTCGATCCACACCAGCTCGGTCGAGCCGCCGCCGATGTCCACCACCAGCAGCTGCTCGGTCTTGGTCGAGACCAGCGGCGCGCAGGAGATCACCGCCAGCCGCGCCTCCTCCTCGGGCTGGATGATCTCCAGCTCGAGCGAGGTCTCGCGCCGCACCGCGCGGATGAAGTCGCGCGCGTTCTGCGCCCGCCGGCAGGCCTCGGTCGCGATCAGGCGCATGCGGCGCACGCCGTGGCGCTCGATCTTCTGCTGGCAGACCCGCAGCGCCGAGACCGTGCGCCGCATCGAGGCACGCGACAGCCGCCCCGTCCGCTCGAGCCCGTGGCCCAGCTGGACGGATTTGGAGAAGGAATCGACCACATGGAACTGACTGCCCTTCGGCTGGGCAATCAGCATGCGGCAACTGTTCGTGCCCAGATCCAGCGCGGCGTAGAGCGCGTTCGGATCGGGCGGATTCGGCGCGGGGCTTTCGACCGGCTTCGGGAACGCGCCCGCACCCTTGGGACGCCTAGGCGCCATGGTTCTGCGCCTTTTCCGATTTTCAAGTTGCCTTCAGGATACGCGCCGCGCCTCACCCGCGCAAGGGACAGTCACCCGCCCGACGAAGGGGTTTTCGTAAAACCCCGCGAGAAAGTCATACTCCCCTGCGACATGGGCCTCGACCGCCGCCCGCGCCGCCGGGCCCAGGTCCGCCAGCCCCAGCCGGGCGCGGCTGGCATTGCGGTGCCCGACCTCGACCACGCGCCCGCTGCGCCGCGACAGCTCGCGCCCCAGCAGCGGCAGCTCCTCCAGCCGAAAGACCCGGTCGTAGGCGCCCGGGTCCGGCCCGACGAACAGCCGCGCCGGCAGCGCGTGGTGCCGGATCACCGAGGAGGCCGCCATGTAGGCCCGCAGGTTCGCGAAGAAGACATCCGGCGAGGGATCGACCGGCAGGTCCACCCGCCCGCGCCGGATGCTGCGGCAGTTGCGCAGCTCGCCCCGGTCGCGCACGCGGTCGGTATAGACCGACAGCAACCGCGCCAGCGGATCGCGCACCACGCAGAACCGCCAGCAATGCGCCACCGCCGCCCAGCGGTGCGGCCGGAAGCGCCGCGTCGGGTAACGCGCGTGCAGCGCCGCAAGGTCGCCCGCCACGCCCGGCGGCGCCAGAGGGTCGATCTGCGCCAGCGCCGCCTTGACGCTGGAACAGCCCGCCTTGGGCAGCACCATGCAGGCGATGCGATGCGCCCCGACCGCGATGACCATTGCTCCTGCCTCCGCCCGATTCCGACAATCCGCTGCAAACTCCCGCAGAGACGTTGAAATTCTCTCAACACATGGCTGCCACAGTCCCCGAAATGTCACAGCGGCCCGGCAATCGCCGCGACGGGCGGCCGAGGTCGCTGCAAGCGGTCGTCATGTCGAAATCCGACCCTGCGGCATGTCGCAGGGCCGCTACAACGGAGGAAAGCGTTAACGGGAATCAGCCAATGCCCGAGGTCACAATCGTCTACTGGCGCGACATTCCGGCCCAGGTCATCGTGGGCAAGGGCCGTCGCGGCGCAAAGGCTCCGCTGCCCGCGCGCTTCGAGCAGGCGATCGACCGCGCGGCCATGAAGGCGGGGGCGTCCGACACCGACGCCTACCTCGCCGAGTGGCGCAAGGCCCCGCCCTACGACGTCGACGGCGACCCCGCCGAGATCGCGCAGAGCGAGGCCGCGCGCCTCGACACGGACTACGACCAGGATCGCCTCAGGGCCCTGATCGACAACCAAGGACGGGCATGAGCCCCAAGGCACAAGGACGGGTTTCGAATGGCCCTTTTGACGTTCCGCAAGCGCAACGCGCCCGCCCCCATGACGCCGGGGCTCGACAGCCTGCTCACCGGCTACTCGATCGAGGTGATGCCGCGCACCGCCGAAAAGGTCGAGGATTTCCGCGCCCTTCTGCCCGAGGGCACGCGCGTCTACATCGCCCACATCGACGGCACGCCGATCGAGGACATGGTCGCCACCGCCCGCCGCCTCGCCCGCGACGGCTTCGAGGTCATGCCGCATTTCCCCGCGCGCATCATCCCCGACGCGGCGACGCTCCAGGACTGGATCGCCCGCTACCAGGGCGAGGCCGGCGTGCACCAGGGCCTCGTCCTCGCCGGCGGCGTGGCCGAGCCGCGCGGCGCCTTCCACAGCTCGATGCAGCTGCTGGAAACCGGGCTCTTCGACAAGGCGGGCTTCGACCGGCTGCATGTCGCCGGCCACCCCGAGGGCAACCGCGACATCGACCCCGACGGGGGCGAGGAGACGGTCATGCAGGCCGCCCGCTGGAAGCAGGACTTCTCCGAGCGGACCGATGCCCGCATGGCGCTCGTCACCCAGTTCGCCTTCGAGGCGGCGCCGGTGCTCGACTGGGCCGCGCGCCTGCGCGCCAACGGCGTGACGCTGCCGGTGCACGTCGGCCTCGCCGGGCCCGCCAAGCTGCAGACGCTCATCAAGTTCGCCGTGGCCTGCGGCGTCGGCCCCTCGCTGCGGGTGCTGCAGAAACGCGCGATGGACGTCACCAAGCTGGTCCTGCCCTACGAGCCCACCGATGTCGCCCGCGAGCTGGCCGCGCGCCGCGCCGCCGACCCGGATTTCCCGGTCGAGCAGGTGCATCTCTTCCCGCTCGGTGGTATCGCCAAGGCGGCGGAATGGGCCGAGGCGCAGGGCGGCGCAGCGCTGCGGCCCGCCCGCCGCGCGGTCTGAGGAACAGCACGGGACGGCATGGCAAAGGCGCTTCTCTTCGATCTCGACGGCACCCTGCTGATCTCCGACCCGCTGCATTACGCCGTCTTCGCCGAGATGTTCGCCGAGCGCGGGCAGGAACTCACGCCCGCCATCTACGAGAGCCGTATTCACGGCCACCACAACCTCGACACCTTTCCCGGGCTCTTCCCGGGGGAGGATCCGCAGGCGCTGTCCGACGACAAGGAGGCGCGCTTTCGCGACCGCCTCGCGCATGGGACCAAGCCGATGCCCGGCGCGGCCGAGCTGCTGGACCAGGCCGGACAGCGCGGCTGGCGCTTGGCCGTCGTCACCAACGCGCCGCGGGTCAACGCGCACCACATGCTCGAGGCCATCGGCCTGGCGGACCGCTTCGAGGTGCTCGTCATCGGCGACGAATGCGCCCGCGCCAAGCCGGACCCCGAGCCCTACCAGGCCGCCATGCGCAGGCTGGGGGTCACGCCCGCCGACTGCATCGCCTTCGAGGACAGCGCCGGCGGCATGCGCGCGGCGCAGCGCTCGGGCGCCTACCCGGTCGGCATCCGCTCGGGCCTGCCCCACGACCGCCTTGTCGAGGCGGGGGCCCGCGCCACCATCCGCGATTTCAGGGACGACGCGCTGCCGGGCATTCTGGCACGCCTAGGAGGAGAGACCACCCCATGACCAGGACCGTCATCGAATCGCGGACGAAAACCGCGATCATCGGCTTCGACCAGCCATTCTGCGTGATCGGCGAACGCATCAATCCCACCGGCCGGAAAAAGCTCGCGGCCGAGCTCGAGGCCGGCGATTTCTCGACCGTCGAGGCCGACGCGCTGGCCCAGGCCGCCGCCGGCGCCAGCGTGCTCGATATCAACGCGGGCGTGGTCTACAACTCCAACCCCAACCCCAACGAGACCGAGCCGCCGCTCATGCGCAGCATCGTCGAGCTGGTGCAGGGGCTGGTCGACACGCCGCTGTGCATCGACAGCTCGGTGCCCGGCGCGCTCGAGGCGGGGCTCGCGGCCGCGCAGGGCCGGCCGCTGCTGAACTCCGTCACCGGCGAGGAAGAGCGGCTCGAGCTCGTCCTGCCGCTGGTCAAGAAGTACAACGTCCCCGTGGTGGCGATCTCGAACGACGACACCGGCATCTCCGAGGATCCCGACGTGCGTTTCGCCGTCGCCAGGAAGATCGTCGAGCGTGCCGCCGACTTCGGCATTCCCGCGCATGACATCGTGGTCGATCCGCTGGTCATGCCCATCGGTGCGATGGCCACCGCCGGGCAGCAGGTCTTCGCCCTCGTGCGGCGCCTGCGCGACGAGCTGGGCGTCAACACCACCTGCGGCGCCTCGAACATCTCCTTCGGGCTGCCCAACCGGCACGGGATCAACAACGCCTTCCTGCCGATGGCCTATTGCGCGGGCATGACCAGCGCGATCATGAACCCGATCGCCCTGCCCGTCCCGCCCTCCAAGATCGCCGCCAAGCGGGCCGAGCTCGAGGCCGCCGGCGTGACCCTGCCCGCCGACATGGACGACGAGACCTTCTGCACGCTCTTCGGCCTCGGCTCGACCAAGGCCAAGCCCGGCTCCGAGATGGCGGCGATCCGCGCGGCGAACCTGCTGGTGAACCAGGACGCCCACGGCGGCGACTGGATCCGCTTCAACAAGGCGCTCGAGGCCGGCGCCGACGCCGACTCCACCGCCCGCGGCGGCCGCGGCGGCGGACGCCGCCGCCGCCGGGCCTGAGGGCTCACACCCCCGGCAGGTCGATCAACAGCGCGGCGTGGTC
>NZ_KE557285.1:6305-124035 GCF_000442255.1 Salipiger mucosus DSM 16094
CCCTCCGGCATCCAGGTCGGGCGCCGCAGCCCGAGGTCCTCGGGCAGCCGCAGGCCAAGGTCCACGCCCCGCGCCTCCAGCGGCGCGATGGCCCGCGCGCCCGGCCCGGCGGGCTCGTTCAGATCGCCCGCCACCAGCCAGAGCGCACCCTCGCCCCGGGGCAGCAGCCGCACCACCGCCTCGGCCTCGAGCCGCCGCTGGTGCCAGCCGCGCACCGCGTCCGGCCAGGGCGCCTTGAGATGCACCACGAAAAGCGTCAGCGCGCCAAAGGCCAGCTCCAGGCAATCGCGGCGAAAGACCGGCTGCCCCTCCGGCATCCAGGTCGGGCGCCGCAGCCCGAGGTCCTCGGGCAGCAGCCCCGCATGGCTCGTCGCCGCCTCCCAGCGCCGCCGCGCCATGACCGCCACGTCGAGGCCCCGCCCGTCGTTGCCCGGCAGGCACAGCCGGTGCGGCCATTCCGCCCCCAGCGGGGCAAGGCAACGGTCGTGAAAGGCGTCCAGCGTCGCCGCGTCGAAGACCTCCTGCAGCGCCACCACGTCGGCGTCGATCTCCGCCAGCAGCTCGGCGGTCAGGCTCCGGTCGCGCGCGTCGAGCGACGGATCCTCGCCCGCGTCGCGGTCGCGCGCGCCGTGCAGGTGGCCGCCGCCCGCGTCGGGCAGCAGGCGCAGGTTCTGCACGTTGAGGCTCGCGATCCGCATGCCACCCCTTCGGCGCTCAGGCCTTGGCCGGCTCCCGCGTCTTGATCGCGCCGGCCTTCTCGGCAAGGTCGCGGGCAATGGCGAAGGCGCCCTTGATCTTGTCGCTGTCCTTCTTCCAGTCCCGGCGCACGACGATCTTGTTCTCCTTGATCTTCGCCAGCCCGTCCTGCGCCTTGATGTATTCCACCAGCCCCTCGGGCCGCGCGAACTTGTCGTTGTGGAACTGGATCGTCGCACCCTTGGGCCCGCCGTCAAGCTTGGCGATGCCCGCGCGCTTGCACATCGCCTTGATGCGCACCACCAGCAGCAGCGTGTTGACCTCCTTGGGCAGCGGCCCGAAGCGGTCGATCAGCTCGGCGGCAAAGCCCTCGAGCTCGACCTTGGTCGTCAGCTCCGAGAGACGCCGGTAGAGCCCCAGCCGCACGTCGAGATCGGGGATGTAATCCTCGGGGATCAGCACCGGCACGCCGAGGTTGATCTGCGGCGCCCACTGGCCGTCGTCGTCGGTCAGCCCCTCGGTCTCGCCCGACTTGATCTTGGAAATCGCCTCTTCCAGCATCGACTGGTAAAGCTCGTAGCCCACGTCGCGCATCTGGCCCGACTGCTCCTCGCCCAGCAGGTTGCCGGCGCCGCGAATGTCCAGGTCCTGGCTCGCCAGCGTGAAGCCCGCCCCCAGCGTGTCGAGCGAGCCCAGCACGCGCAGCCGCTTCTGCGCCGAGTCGGTCAGCTTCGCGCGCGGCCGCGTCGTCAGGTAGGCATAGGCCCGCGTCTTCGAGCGTCCCACCCGGCCCCGGATCTGGTAGAGCTGGCTCAGCCCGAACATGTCCGCGCGGTGCACGACCATCGTGTTGGCCGTCGGGATGTCGAGGCCCGATTCCACGATGGTCGTCGCCAGCAGCACGTCGAACTTGCCGTCGTAGAAGGCGTTCATCTTGTCGTCGAGCTCGCCCGCCGGCATCTGCCCGTGCGCCACCACGAAGGAGACCTCGGGCACCTGCTCGCGCAGGAACTCCTCGATCTCGGGCAGGTCGGTCAGGCGCGGCACCACGAAGAAGCTCTGCCCGCCGCGATAATGCTCGCGCAGCAGCGCCTCGCGGATGGTGATGGCGTCGAACTCGCTCACGTAGGTGCGGATCGACAGCCGGTCCACCGGCGGCGTGCCGATGATCGACAGCTCGCGCACACCCGAAAGCGACAGCTGCAGCGTGCGCGGGATCGGCGTCGCGGTCAGCGTCAGCACGTGGATGTCGGTGCGCAGCTGCTTCAGCCGTTCCTTGTGCGACACGCCGAAATGCTGCTCCTCGTCGATGATGAGCAGGCCGAGGTTCTGGAACCGGATGTTCTTGGCCAGCAGCGCGTGGGTGCCCACGGCGATATCCACCGTGCCCTTGGAAATCCCCTCGCGCGTCTTGGCCGCCTGCGAGGACGACACGAAACGCGACAGCGGCGCCACGTTGATCGGGAAGCCGCGAAAGCGTTCGGCAAAGCTCTTGTAGTGCTGCCGCGCCAGCAGCGTCGTCGGCGCGATCACCGCCACCTGCACGCCCGACATGGCGGCGATGAAGGCCGCGCGCATCGCCACCTCGGTCTTGCCGAAGCCCACGTCGCCGCAGATCAGCCGGTCCATCGGCTGGCCGCTGGTCATGTCCTCGACCACGTCGTGAATGGCGCCCAGCTGGTCGTCGGTCTCGTTGTAGGGGAAGCGCGCGCAGAAGCTCTCCCAGGCGCCCGGCGGCGGATCGATCGCCGGCGCCTTGCGCAGCGCGCGCTCGGCGGCGACGCGGATCAGCCGGTCGGCGATCTCCTTGATGCGCTCCTTCAGCCGCGCCTTCTTGGCCTGCCAGGCGCCGCCGCCCAGCTTGTCTAGCAGCCCCTCGTCGTGGCCGTATTTCGACAGCAGCTCGATGTTCTCGACCGGCAGGTAAAGCCGCGCGCCCTCGGCATATTCCAGCAGCAGGCACTCGTGCGCGGCGCCCGCCGCCGTCACCACCTCGAGCCCGTGGTAGCGCCCGATGCCGTGATCGACGTGCACCACCAGGTCGCCCGGCGTGAGCGCCTGCGCCTCGGTCAGGAAGTTCTCGGCCTTGCGGCGTTTCTTCGGCGCCCGGATCAGCCGGTCGCCCAGCACGTCCTGCTCCGAGATCACCGTCATGCGGTCGTCGCCGCGCGGCGCCTCGAAGCCCGACTCCAGCGCCCAGACCGCAAGGTGCAGCCCGCGCCGGCCCATGCGCGTGCCGTTGGCGACCGGGATGGCCTCGGCCAGTCCCTCGTCCTCCAGCAGGCCCGACAGCCGCTCGCGCGCGCCCTCGGACCAGGAGGCGATGAGCACCGGACCCTCTTGAAGCTTCGCTTTAATGTGATCGGCCAGAGCGCTGAACAGGTTCACATTTTCCTGCTGTCGCTCGGGCGCGAAGTTGCGCCCGATACGCCCGCCCGCGTCCACGACGCCGGGCCCCGAGGCCTGCGCGAGCGGGTGGAACTGCACCGCGCGCCGATCCGCCAGCGCGCTCTCCCAGGCGTCGTCGTCCAGGTACAGCTGGTCCGGCGGCACGGGCTTGTAGACCGAGTCCATGCGCCCCTTCTGGCTCATGGCATGGCGGCGGGTGTCGTACTGGTCCTCGATGCTCTCCCAGCGCGCCAGCCGCGCGGGGGTGAGCTGGTCGTCCATCAGCACCGGCGCCTGCGGCATGTAGTCGAACAGCGTCTCCAGCCGCTCGTGGAAGAAGGGCAGCCAGTGCTCCATCCCCTGCTGCTTGCGCCCCGCACTCACCGCCTCGTAGAGCGGATCGTCCGAGGTGCCCGCGCCGAACTCCACGCGATAGTTCTGCCGGAAGCGGGTGATCGCGCTCTCGTCGAGGATCACCTCCGAGACCGGCGCCAGCTCGACCGTCTCGAGCTTTTCGGTCGTCCGTTGCGAGACCGGGTCGAACCGCCGCGCCCCGTCCAGCACGTCGCCGAAGAGGTCCAGCCGCACCGGCCCGCCCTCGCCCGGCGGATAGATGTCGATGATGCCGCCCCGGATCGCGTAGTCGCCCGGCTCGGTCACCGTGGGCGCCTGGACGAAGCCCATCCGCACGAGGAAGGCGCGCAGCGCCGCCT
This sequence comes from Salipiger mucosus DSM 16094, assembly GCF_000442255.1. Classification (GTDB taxonomy): domain Bacteria; phylum Pseudomonadota; class Alphaproteobacteria; order Rhodobacterales; family Rhodobacteraceae; genus Salipiger; species Salipiger mucosus. The sequence continues at coordinate 10,103 of NZ_KE557285.1, forward strand.
CGTCGACGCGGTTGCCGACGCGGGCCGAGAAGGCCGCCTCGCGCAGCACCTCGCGCGCAGGGATGTACTGCGTCGCCGCCGAGAGCGTCGTCAGCAGAACGAAGCGCTCGGGCATCCCGTGCACCAGCCCCGCCAGCGTCGCCATGCGCGCGGCCGAGATGTCGGGGTTGGGCGAGACGCGGTCATAGGGCAGGCAGTCCCAGGCGGGAAAGTGCAGCACCGGCATATCGGGGGCGAAAAAGGCCAGCGCCTCGGCCATGGCGGCCATGCGCTTGTCGTCGCGGGCGACATGGATGACGGGGCCGCCGGCCTTTTCGGCCTCGGCCAGCACGAGCGTCGCGTCGAAACCTTCGGGCGCGCCGCCAATGGTGAGCTTGGTCTGGGACATGGCAGCCGAAATGGCGTGGCGCGGGCGCCGCGTCAACCGCCCAGCACGTTCACGGACATGTTCATGAACATGCCCCAGAGCGCCGTGACCACGATCGAGACCATGCCGATGATCTGCGTGCCCAGCCGGTGCATCGACAGCCGGCGCCACATCGCGGGGCCGCCAAGCCCCTCGCGCCGGATCCGCGCGGCGGTGACGACGCTTAGCAGGCCGACCATCGACATCGGGAAGCCCAGCAGGAAGCAGGCCTGCGCGAACTCGATCCAGTAGACCCAGCCCAGCACCGCGAGCCCCGTCAGCACCGCCGAGCCGATGGCCACGATCCACAGCCCGGCCTCTTCCGCGATGTAGAGGATGCGGGTCACGTTGATCCGCACCAGCTCCTCGAGATCCGCCGCCGCCGGGCCGTCCGTGCCCGTGCGCCGCGCCCGCACCACCATGTCGAAGGGCACGCCCAGCACCCAGTGGCTGGTCGAGGACCACATCACCGCCAGCGCGATCCAGAACCACAGGTTCGAAAAGGACCGCATGTCGATGGTTTCAAAAACGATCCTGTACCAGTCCACGCCGCGCCTCGTCCCGCTTTTCCGCCTTCTAGCCCGCCGCCGCGCGAAAGCCCAGAGCCGCGCGGCCCGCAGGCGCGCGAGTGTGATCGCCGGGCCGCGCAGGGCTGGACAATCCCGCCCCGCAGAGTGCATCTCGAGGCAACGTAAGGCCAGCCGGAGACCCGCCATGCACCCCGTCCACGCCCGTTTTCCCGCCACGCGCTTCCGCCGCCTGCGCAAGTCCGCCGCGATCCGCGCCCTCGTGGCCGAGTCGCCCCTCAGCCCGGCCGATTTCATCTGGCCCGTCTTCGTGCGTGACGGCGAGGGCGTGACCGAACCCGTGGCCTCCATGCCCGGCGTCAACCGCCTCTCGGTCGACCGCGTGGTCGAGGCCGCCCGCGAGGCGCATGCCCTCGGCATCCCCGCGATCTGCCTCTTTCCCTACACCGACCCGGCCAGAAAGACGCTCGATTGCGCCGAGGCCTGGAACCCCGAGAACCTGTCGAACCGCGCCACCCGCGCGATCAAGGAGGCGGTGCCCGACATTGCCGTCATGACCGACGTCGCGCTCGACCCCTACAGCGCCACAGGCCACGACGGCTTCGTCGTCGACGGCGAGATCGTCAACGACGAAACCGTCGAGGCGCTGGTAAAGCAGGCCCTGTCACAGGCCGAGGCCGGCGCCGACATCATCGGCCCCTCGGACATGATGGACGGCCGCATCGGCGCCATCCGCGACGCGCTCGAGGCGGGCGGGCACCGCAACGTGCTGCTGCTGAGCTACGCCGCCAAGTTCGCCAGCGCCTTCTACGGCCCCTTCCGCGACGCGGTCGGCGCCTCGGGCGCGCTCAAGGGCGACAAGAGCACCTACCAGATGCAGACCGGCAACTCGGACGAGGCCATGCGGCTGGTGGAACGCGACCTCTCGGAAGGCGCCGACATGGTCATGGTCAAGCCCGGCATGCCCTATCTCGACATCTGCCGCCGCACCAAGGAGATGTTCGGCGCGCCGACCTTCGCCTACCAGGTCTCGGGCGAATACGCGATGCTGGCGGGCGCCGCCGAGCGCGGCTGGCTCGACCACGACCGCGTCATGCTCGAAAGCCTCACCGCCTTCAAGCGCGCCGGCTGCGACGGCGTGCTGACCTATTTCGCCCCCGCGGCCGCGCGGCTGCTGAACGGCTGAGCAATCCCCCGCCCGCGCCCCGCGTCATGCCGTGACAGGCGCGGCGCGGGCGCGTATACTACCGGTCAACCGGCGGAACAGCCGGGTCCAAAAGGCAGCCCGGCCAAAGCGCCGGGCCACAGGCATTCGGCAACGAGAGACAAGAGAGCAGACCCATGACATTCACCCGACGAGCGTTCACCCTCGGGCTCGGCGCCGGCGCGGCGGGCCTCGTGGCCGGCTGCGGCAACGGCATCGGCAGCCCCGGCGGCGCAACCATCGACGCCCGCGTGGATTCCACGCTGAGCCAGATGTACTCGCAGTTCCCCGGCACGGTCGACCTGGCCGAGAAATCCGCCGGCATGCTGGTCATGCCGCTGGTGACCGAGGCCGGCCTCGGCCTCGGCGGCGCCTACGGCCGCGGCGCGCTGCGCGTGGGCGGCGCGACCGTCGACTACTACTCGATGGTGCGCGGCTCCGGCGGGCTGCAGATCGGCGCGCAGCAATACGCGCACGTGCTGTTCTTCATGACCAACGACGCGCTCATGAACTTCCGCCGCTCGCCGGGCTGGGCCGCGGGCGCCAACGTGGAATACGCCACCCCCGAAGAGGGCCAGACGCTGGCGGCCGAGACGACGACCTCGCTCTCGCCGGTGATCGCGGTGATCTTCGGCCAGTCGGGCCTGCGCGTCGGCGCCACGCTCGAGGGCACCAAGTACACCCGCATCATTCCCTGAGGCCACGTCGGCGCGACCCGCGCCGTCCCTAGCTGCGCGGCGAGGGCGCGGCCCCGCCGCCCCCCGCCTCGCCCGCTTCGGGCAGGGCGCGGGCATCGGGGAACAGCGGCTCGGCCGTGCTGTCAATCTCGCGCGCTTTCGTCAGAAGCGCCTCGCGCATCTCGCAGGAGAAGGTCCAGCCCTCGTTCGGATCGTCGCTGGGGATCAGGAACAGCACCGTCTGGCCGAAGACGTCGTGGTCGGTCACCAGCACGCCGCGCTCGTCCCCGTCGCGGATGCCGCGCCGGTCCAGCAGCGCGTGGTAGGCCTCACGCAGGGGCCGGATGTCGGCGCGGTGATCCAGCCTCAGCGTCACCAGGAAGATGTTGTTCTGCTCCTGCATCGTCCAGTTTTCAAACGGCTCGGCCACGAAGTCGGCCACCGGCACCACCAGCCGCTTGCCCGTCCAGATGCGCAACTGGACATAGGTGAAGTTGATCCGCTCGACCGAGCAGATATGGCCCTGGTACTCGATCCGGTCGCCGATCCGCGCCGATTGGTTCAGCGAGATCTGCAGCGACGCCATGATGTTGGACAGGATGTTGCGCCCGGCAAAGGCCATCAGCAGCGTGATCGTGCCCGCCGAGGCCAGCAGCGAAATGCCCAGCGACTGCATCACGCTGGCCTCGTTCAGCACGATGCCCGCGCCGACAACGGCGATGATGACCAGCAGGAAACGCCGCGCCGCCGAGACCTTGGTCGCGACCGAGCGGCGCTGCTCCTGACCCTCGCCGACGGCACTCAGCTCGGCCCCGTCGAAGGAGACCAGCTTGGCCAGGATCGCGTCCGCCGCGTTGACCACCAGCCAGAGCACCGCCGCCACGACGCCCAGGATCGTCAGCGGCGAAAGCACCGTCTCGATCCGGCCCGAGAAGATGAACAGCCGGTTGCTCAGCAGGCCCAGCACAACCGTCATCACCAGCAGCACGATGGGCCCCCGCACAGCGACCAGCAGCGAGTCCGGCGCGATGCGCCGGTTCCGGTTGTAGCCCTTCGACAGCAACCAGTGGGTGATCCAGCCCGCCAGAGCCGTGATCAGCAGCCCGATGGGCAGGCCCGCGACCTCCCACCAGCGCAGGCCCCAGAAGGCGTGCTGGCGCAGGATGCCGGGCAGCATCTGCTCCAGCTCCGAGGGGCCGAAGGCCTGCCCCAGCGCCGGCAGGTGGTCGACCGTCTGCCGCGAAAGCACCCAGACCGGGTCGGCGCCCTCGGGCTTCACGCGGTTGATGCGGATGGGCATCGGCCGCCCGCCCAGGTCGACGTACCACAGCGCGATGGAGCGGCGCGACACGCCCGCCATCGGATCGTTCGACGGGCCCCGCGTGCTCATCCCGTCGGGACGGTCGGGCACGCCGAGCCAGTTGATGACGATCTTGCGCTCGAGAAGGTTGAGAAAGTCTTCCGCCCGCGCGCGCCCCTCGCCGGGCTGGTCGCCGCGCGGAATGTCCGACAGGTCGAGCATGTGCATCGCCGCCGACCAGTTCCCGTTGCGCGCCGCGATGAGAAAGCTCTCGAGGCTCGACCGCGGCGTCGTCCGGTCCAGGCCGTCGGGCATGGTCCCGAGCCCCGCGTTGAGGCTCTCGATCTCGAACCAGCTCCCCGGCGGACCCTCCTCCTGGGCAGAGGCCGGCGCCACGTGAACGAGCGCCAGCAGCACGGCCGCCACGGCGAGGAAGGTCAGTCGTCGGAATATCATCGCTATCCGAACCCCGGTGGCCCGCCCCGGGTTCCCCGGAAAATGTCCCCGGGGTGGCGTTGTCTCGGGATCCGTACGGAAAGCCCGTACGACCGGTACGGATGGCGTCTTGGCGTCATCGGCCGGGTCTGCCGGGCCGTACGGAACTCCCGTACGTCCGGTACGGCTCGCCGCTCCGGCTCAGTGATAGCGCAACTCGCCCACGACCTGCCGCCACTCCCCCGAGGCCAGCGCCTTGCGGTGCGAGAACCGCACCGAGTGCAGCGGCCCTTCGATCTCGTCCTGCCAGAACTCGATGAACTTGAAGAGCTTGGGATGATCCGGCGCCAGGTCGTAGTCCTGCCAGACGAAGGTATTGAGAACGTTGTTATAATCGGGCATCCGGTAGAAGATTTCGGCGGTCGTCAGACCGTAGCCCCTGAGCATGAGTTCGGTTTCGCTTTCCTGCATCGCTTTACCTCGCGTGTCTCTCATGCAAGAAGCTTGCCCAGCGAGTCGCGAGTTTTCAATTAAAACAGTATGTTAGCCACCATCAGGGGTGGCTGCCAGAAAAGCGGTCCGGGTGCCATTGCGCCCCATATCCTGTCTCTGATATAAGCTTTTTCAACAACATATAGCGAAAAGACGGACAGGCATCGCCAGTGACCGACACGCCGGAACCCCCTGACAACGATCAAGAAAACGGCGGACCCGAGCGGTCTGCCTACGACGGCCCCAACATCTCGATCACCGACGAGATGAAGTCGAGCTATCTCGACTACGCCATGAGCGTCATCGTGAGCCGCGCGATCCCCGACCTGCGCGACGGCCTCAAGCCGGTGCACCGCCGCATCCTCTATACCCTGTGGGAAAACGGCCAGACCCGCGCCAAGCCCTACCGCAAGTGCGCCACCGCCGTCGGCGACGTCATGGGCCGCTACCACCCCCACGGCGACAGCGCGGTCTACGACGCCCTCGTCCGCATGGCCCAGGATTTCTCCATGTCCCTGCCGCTGATCGACGGCCAGGGCAACTTCGGCTCGATGGACGGCGACCCGCCGGCCGCCTACCGTTACACCGAGTCCCGGCTCGAGAAATCGGCCGAGGCGCTGCTCGAGGACATCGACAAGGAAACCGTTGATTTCGTTCCGAATTACGCGAACGAACGCAACGAGCCGCTGGTGCTTCCGGCGCGCTATCCGAACATCCTCGTCAACGGCTCCGAGGGCATCGCGGTCGGCATGGCGACCCGCATTCCCCCGCACAACCTTGGCGAAGTCGTGGACGCCACGCTCGCGCTGATCGAGCAGCCCGACCTCTCGACCGAGCAGCTAATCGAGTACATTCCCGCCCCCGACTTCCCCACCGGCGGCGTGATCCTCGGCCGCTCCGGCGCCCGCAAGGCCTACATCGAGGGGCGCGGCAGCGTCATCATCCGGGCCAAGACCCGGATCGAGGAAATCAAGCGCGACCGCCACGCCATCGTCATCGACGAGATCCCCTACCAGGTGAACAAGGCCACGATGATCGAGCGCATCGCGGAAACCGTGCGCGAGAAGAAGATCGAGGGCATCTCCCACGTCCAGGACGAGAGCGACCGCTCCGGCGTCCGCGTCGTGGTCGAGCTCAAGCGCGACGCCACCCCCGACGTGGTGCTGAACCAGCTCTACCGCTTCACGCCGATGCAGACCTCCTTCGGTTGCAACATGCTTGCCCTCAACGGCGGCAAGCCCGAGCAGCTCACCCTGCGCGCCTTCCTGACGGCCTTCCTCGACTTCCGCGAGGACGTCGTCGCGCGCCGCACCGCCTACCTGCTGCGCAAGGCGCGCGAACGCTCGCACATCCTCTGCGGCCTTGCCGTGGCGGTCTCCAACGTCGACGAGGTTGTCGCGACCATCCGCTCCTCGGCCGATGCCGCCGAGGCCCGCGAAAAGCTCATGACCCGGCGCTGGCCGGCGCATGACATCGCGCAGTACATCCGCCTCATCGACGATCCGACCCACACGATCAACGACGACGGCACCTACAACCTCTCCGAGGCGCAGGCCCGCGCCATCCTCGAACTGCGGCTGCAGCGCCTCACCCAGCTGGGCGTCAAGGAGGTCACCGACGAACTCGAGGAGCTGGCCGGCAAGATCAAGGAATACCTCGAGATTCTCGGCTCGCGCGAGCGGATCATGGGCATCGTCTCGGATGAGCTGACCGCCGTGCGCGACCAGTTCGCAGTGCCCCGCCGCACCGAGATCGTCGACTGGGCCGGCGACATGGAGGACGAGGACCTCATCGAGCGCGAGGACATGGTGGTGACCGTCACCCAGTCCGGCTACATCAAGCGCACCCCGCTGGCCGACTTCCGCAGCCAGAAGCGCGGCGGCAAGGGTCTCTCGGGCGGCGGCCTCAAAGAGGACGACGTCGTCACGCAGCTCTTCGTGGCCAACACCCACACCCAGCTGCTGTTCTTCACGACCGAGGGCATGGTCTACAAGCTCAAGTGCTGGCGCCTGCCGGCCGGCGGCCGCACCTCCAAGGGCAAGCCCATCGTCAACATCCTGCCGATCCCGCAGGGCGTCTCGGTCGCGGCGATCATGCCGGTCGACCGCGAGGAGAGCGACTGGGACGAGCTGCAGATCGTCTTCGCCACCTCGGCGGGCGACGTGCGCCGCAACGCGCTCTCGGACTTCACCAACGTGAAGCGCAACGGCAAGATCGCCATGGAGCTCCCCGAGGACGTGGAGCTGGTCAACGCCCGCATCGCCTCGGAAGAGGACGACATCATGCTGGTGACGGACTCGGGCCGTGCGATCCGCTTCCGCACCACCGACGTCCGCATCTTCAAGGGCCGCAAGTCCACCGGCGTCCGCGGCATCCGCCTGCAGAACGGCGACCGCGTGGTCTCGATGTCGATCATCCGCCACTTCGAGGCCAGCTCCGACGAACGCGCGGCCTACCTCAAGATGCGCCGCCTCGTGGCCGGCATCACCGAGGACGACGAGTCGGACGAGGAAGAGGGCAACGCCGACTCCGGCATCAGCCAGGAGCGCTACGCCGAAATGTCGGCGGCCGAGAACCTGCTCCTCACGATCACCGCGCGCGGCCTCGGCAAGCTCTCGTCGAGCCACGACTACCCGGTGCGCGGCCGTGGCGGACAGGGCGTGCAGGCCATCGACAAAGGCATGCGCGGCGGGCCGCTGGTCGCCTCCTTCCCGGTCGAGATGGACGATCAGATCATGCTGGCAACCTCCACCGGCCAGTCGATCCGCGTGCCCGTCGAGGGCATCTCCTTCCGCTCGCGCAACGCGGGCGGGGTCAAGGTCTTCAACACCCGCGCGGGCGAGACCGTGGTCTCGGTCGCATGGATCGCCGAACAGGCCGAGGACGACGAGGGCGCGGCGGAGTGATCCGCCCGCCCCGCGGCCCGGAATCAGCGCGACCTCGCGGCCGCGCGGCCGGGCCTAAGCGGCGGGTTCGAGTATTTGAGAGAAAGATGAAAGACGGGCCGGCGCGGTCCTTCGCCTGTGACCGGCCGGCACAAAGGCTTGTCTTGGCGGAGCGTCCTCGCGGCCCCATATTCTCCCCATGTTGAAGTTCACGCCGATCCTTCTCGCGATTCTCTACGCGCTCGCCATGTACCGCTTCTCGGCCTGGCGGACGGCGAAGGAGCTGGACGCGAAGTCGACCGAGCTTGCCGACGCACGGCTCAAGGGCCTCACCGACCGCATGGCCGAGGCGCTGGACCTGCCGCGCATCCGCGTGAACATCTACGAGATCGAACCGGTCAACGGTCTCGCCGCACCGGACGGGCGCATCTTCATCACCCGGGGCTTCTACGCGCGCTACCGCGCGGGCGAGGTCTCGGCCGAGGAGATGGCCAGCGTCATCGCGCACGAGCTGGGCCACGTTGCGCTGGGGCACGCCCGGCGGCGTATGATCGATTTCTCCGGCCAGAACGCCATCCGCACGGCGCTCGCCATGGTGCTGGGCCGGCTCATCCCCGGCATCGGCGTCTACATCGCCAACGCCCTGACCTCCCTGCTCGCGGCCCGGCTCTCGCGCTCCGACGAATACGAGGCCGACGCCTACGCCGCTGCGCTGCTGCACAAGTCCGGCATCGGCGTCGAGCATCAGAAGTCGCTCTTCACCAAGCTCGAGAGCCTGACCCAGGGACGCGGCGGCTCCGTCCCGGCCTGGCTGCTGTCGCACCCGAAAACCGACGAGCGCATCGCCGCCCTCGAAAAGCTCGAGGCGCGCTGGCAGGCGACCTGATCGCCCGGTCCTTCTTCTTGTTCCAAATACGCAGCGGCGCAGCCGCAGGGGGCGCAGCCCCCTCCTTCAGGCCGGCAAAAGCTCGAACCCGGCCTCCGCGACGTCGCGCCCGTTGACCTGCACCACCACCGCATGTGGCCCGGGATGCAGCCGAAAGGTCTTCGCATCCCCCTTGAGCCGATGCCGTTTCTCGAGCCGCAGCGGCCGCCCGGGCACCACCTCACCTGCCTTCAGCTTGAAGACCCTTTCCGCGCTCCCGCCCGGACGGTGAAACCGCAGCCGGTAATCCACTAACACCGGGCCCATTTCACCGCTTTCCAGGGTCACGGAAAACTCCAGTGCCTCGCCGACCGTGACGCTCCCGGGCACCTGGAGTCGCGCCGTGACGGGCAGGTCGGCGCGGTATCCCAGAAGCGCCAGCGCCCCCGGCTCGCCCCGCTTCACCGCCGTGCGCAGCGCGTGCCGCGTCAGCCAGTCCAGCTCGCGCGCGTCCTGAGCACCTTCGGCGCGCCAGCGGGTCAGCCGGTCCAACACCGCGTCGGGGTGGATCTTCGACAGGTCGATGAGGTGGTTCGCCACCGAGCGCGTGACGAATCGCGCCGGGTCGCCATGCAGGACATCGAGAAAGCGCAGCGGCTCCATGGGGTCGAGGGTGATGCCCGCGCCCCAGGGAAGGCGCGGCCGCGTGCCCTCGCTCACCAGCCGGCGTACGTGGTAATGCGGGTCACGCGCCCAGTGCTCCATCCGCGCCAGCGTGAGATCCGGCCAGCGGTTCAGGAAGGGGCGGATCGCGTATTCCATCGAGAACCGCTGCGTCGCCGCCTGGATCAGGTCGAGCGCGCGGTCCGGGTGATCCTCCAGCCCGTGCCGCACGGCAAGCACGCCGGGCACGGCATGGATGAAGCGCCCGAAGTCGTCGTCGCGGCGCCCCGGATCGAGCGGCGGCGGCATGGCGGCCTCGAGCGCGTCTGCCATCTCCGGGAAGGCGCGCGGGAGCTGCGCCTCGAGCCCGTCGGCGATGACGTCGAGCCGGTCATGCACGCCCAGCCCGGCGAGCCGCGGCGCCGTCTCGTCCACGAACCGCCCCGCATCGAAGCCGGGCAGCACCGCGAACTCGGCGCCCAGGTCCGCCAGAGTGTCACGGTTGAACAGCTGCGCGGCGAGAGAAGACCCCGCGCCGCCGCCCTGCCCGTCGGGTCCGCGCGCCACGGGCTCAGATCGTCGCGTTTGTCTCGCCGCCGTCCAGAACGATGTTCTGTCCGACGATGTAGCCCGCATGCGCCGAGCAGAGGAAGGCGCACATCCGCCCGAACTCGGCCGGATCGCCGTAGCGCCCGGCCGGGATGCCGCCCGCGCGGCGGCGGCGCGCCTCGTCGCGGTCGATGCCCTCTTCACTCATGAGCCGCGCGTCCATCTGCTCGATCCGGTCGGTGTCGTGCACGCCGGGCAGCAGGTTGTTGATCGTCACGCCCTGTCCGGCCACCTGCCGCGAGGTTCCGGCGACGAAGCCCGTCAGCCCCGCGCGAGCAGAGTTCGACAGGCCAAGTGGCAGGATCGGCGCCTTGACCGAGCGCGAGGTGATGTTGACCACCCGGCCCCAGCCGCGCTCCATCATGCCCGGCACCAGCGCCTGCATCAGTGCGATGGGCGAGAGCATCGAGCCGTCCAGCGCCTTGATGAAATCCTCGCGGTCCCAGTCTGTCCAGTAGCCCGGCGGTGGCCCGCCCGAGTTGGTCACGAGGATCTCGACCTCGCCCGCCGCCTCGAGCAGCGCGGCGCGGCCTTCTTCCGTCGTGTTATCGGCGGCCACGGTCACGACCTCGACCCCGTGTGCCTCGCGGATCGCCTGCGCGGTCTCCTCGAGCGGGCCTTCGCTGCGCGCGTTCAGCACCAGTGCACAGCCCGCCTCGGCCAGCGCCTCGGCGCAGCCCCGGCCCAGCCCCTTGGATGCCGCGCAAACCAGCGCCCTCTTGCCTGCGATCCCCAGATCCATGCTCTCTCCTCCTTGCGCGTTGCGCCGGCAGATCGCCGGCCTCGCGACCAATTGATGCCAGATTGTTTCGGCATACAATGGCTTGCACGAGATTTCCGCGCCCCGCACGCCGGCTGCGGCGCGCGACGGGAGACGACGACATGAGCCAGACCGACCCAAAGGCGCCCGCGCAGAGCGTCAGCGTCTACCGCGCCGACCAGCTGCGCGTGGTCAACGGCGCCAACATGGGCGACGGGCTGGGATTCGCGGAGGAGCTGGAACTCGACGACGTCTTCAACCTGTCGCCCGTGGCCGCGCTGCACCGCCTCAGCCTGGTTCCCGCCAGCCGCCCGCCCTTTTCCGTCGCGGTCGACAGCGGCATCGGCACGCCGGGCGCGGCGCTGCACCTCGACTGCTGCCTGACCTTCATGTCCGGCAACGGCGAGACGACCGAGGCGCTTGTGCTGGTGGAAACCGACGCCGAGGGCGGCGTGGTGCAGGTTCTGGTGCTGCCAGTGGCGCCAATGCAGCCGCGCCGCGACTACGTGCTCGTCGGCATAGACCGGGCCGGTGCATTGCAGACGTTTGCGCAGATGGCCTGCACGTCCTTCACGGCCGGCACGATGATCACGCTTGCCTCGGGCGCACAACGCGCCGTCGAGGACCTGCGCGAGGGCGACCGCGTTCTCACCCGCGACGACGGCCCGCAGGAGATCCGCTGGATCGGCCACAACACGACCCGCGCCATCGGGGCCTTCGCCCCGGTGCTGATCCGCGCGGGCACGCTCAACAACGCGCGCGACCTGCGGGTCAGCCCCGACCACCGGCTCTTCGTCTACCAGCGGCAGGACCGCCTCGGCGCCGGTCGCGCCGAGCTGCTGGTGCGGGCGCGACATCTGGTAAACGGCACCACGATCACGCGCACCGAGGGCGGCTTCGTCGACTACTACCAGATGCTCTTCGATCGGCACCAGATCGTCTACGCCGAGGGCATCGCGGCCGAGAGCCTGCTCGTCGACACCCGCACCCGCGCGGCCCTGCCCGGCGACCTCGACAAGACGATGGGCGCGCTGCTGCCAGACCACGGGCGCAGCGACCAGGGCGTCTTCGAGGTGCAGGAAACGCTGTTGCGCCGCCCCGACGCGGCCGAGGCGCTGCGAAAGTCCTCGCGCTGCTAAAGGCCGGCTACTGCGGCAGGCCGAAGAACTCCTCGCGGACGATGCGGTCGCCCGCGACGGTGTAAAGCCCGATCTCCTGCATCTGCATGCGTGTGCCGCTGGCCAGCTCGGTGGCATCCACCACGAAGATCACGGCAAAGCGATCCTCGCCGTGCAGGAAGGGCCCCGCGACCTCGGCGGAATGCGTCTCGAAGGCCCCGGCCCACCACTCGTGCTTGCCGTGGATGCCCGCGCGGCCGCGCGTCTCGCGCCCCGCACCGCCCGGCATGTCAAAGGCCTCGACCGAGACCGCGTCCTCGGCATAGAGCCGGTCGAGGTTCTCGGCCTCGCGGCCCTCGCGGCAGCCGGCGACCAGTTCGTCCGCAACGGATTTCAGAGACATGGCGACTCCTCCCGGTTTGTTCCCTATATGTTCCGATCATGCACCGAACCGATGACGTTCACAAGACGGCAGATACGACAGCCGCCCCGGATCGCCCCACGCCGCGCGCTTCCCCGTGGACAGCGGCGCCGGCGCACCATATATGCCCGCCCATGCTGGATGCCCCTTCGAACCGCCCCGACCTGCCCGCGGAAATCGCCCGCCGCCGCACCTTCGCGATCATCTCGCACCCGGATGCAGGCAAGACGACGCTGACCGAGAAATTCCTTCTCTACGGCGGCGCGATCCAGATGGCGGGCCAGGTCCGCGCCAAGGGTGAGGCACGGCGCACTCGCTCGGACTTCATGAAGATGGAGCAGGACCGGGGCATCTCGGTCTCGGCCTCGGCCATGTCCTTCGACTACGGGAACTTCCGCTACAACCTCGTGGACACGCCCGGCCACTCGGATTTCTCCGAGGACACCTACCGCACGCTCACGGCGGTTGACGCGGCGATCATGGTGATCGACGGGGCCAAGGGCGTGGAAAGCCAGACGCAGAAGCTCTTCGAGGTCTGCCGGCTCCGCGACCTGCCGATCCTGACCTTCTGCAACAAGATGGACCGCGAGGCGCGCGACACCTTCGAGATCATCGACGAGATCCAGGAGAACCTGGCCATCGACGTGACGCCCGCCTCCTGGCCCATCGGCATGGGGCAGGATTTCGTCGGATGCTACGACCTTCTGCGCGACCGGCTGGAACTGATGGACCGCGCCGACCGCAACAAGGTCGCGGATTCGATCAAGATCGAGGGGCTGGATGACCCGAAGCTGGCCGAGCACGTTCCCGACCACCTGCTCGAACAGCTCAAGGAAGAGATCGAGATGGCGCGCGAGCTGCTCCCCAGGCTCGACCCGCAGGCAGTGGCAGAGGGGCACATGACGCCGATCTGGTTCGGCTCCGCGATCAACTCCTTCGGCGTGCGCGAACTGATGGACGGCATCGGCAACCTCGCGCCCGAGCCGCAGCCAGCCCGCGCCGAGCCGCGCCAGATCGCGCCCGAGGAAAAGAAGGTCTCCGGCTTCGTCTTCAAGGTGCAGGCCAACATGGATCCCAAGCACCGCGACCGCGTGGCCTTCGTGCGACTCTCCTCGGGACACTTCGAGCGGGGCATGAAGCTCACCCACGTGCGCTCCAAGAAGGCGATGACCATCTCGGCGCCGGTGCTTTTCCTCGCCTCCGACCGCGAACTCGCCGAGGAGGCCTGGGCCGGCGACATCATCGGCATCCCGAACCACGGCCAGCTGCGCATCGGCGACACGCTGACCGAGGGCGAGGCGCTGCGCGTGACCGGCATCCCCTCCTTCGCGCCCGAGCTCCTTCAGGGGGTGCGCGCCGGCGATCCCATGAAGGCCAAGCACCTCGAGAAGGCACTCTTCCAGTTCGCCGAGGAAGGCGCCGCCAAGGTCTTCAAGCCCAACATCGGCTCGGGCTACATCGTGGGCGTCGTGGGCGCCCTGCAGTTCGAGGTGCTGGGCGCGCGGATCGAACAGGAATACGGCCTGCCGGTGCGCTTCGAGCCCTCGCAGTTCACCTCGGCCCGCTGGGTTCACGGCGACAAGGCCGCGGTCGAGAAATTCGTCAACGCCAACAAGCAGCACATCGCGCACGACAACGACGGCGACGTCGTCTACATGACCCGCCTGCAGTGGGACATCGACCGCGTCGCGCGCGACTATCCCGACATCACCCTGTCGGCGACCAAGGAAATGATGGTCTGAGCGGCGCCCCGCGGGGCCACCCGGACACCGACGAAGGGCCCGACGCCAACGGCATCCGGGCCCTTCTTCTTGTTCCAAATACGCAAATCACGCCATCGGCACCGAAAAACGGCCCCGCGAGATGCCACGGGGCCGTCCATTTGCCATTGAAGGCCGGCTTCACTCCGCCGGCATTTCCTGCACATGGCCGCCGCCGATACCCTCCGGCAGGACGAAGGCCACCAGCACGAAGACCAGGCCCAGGACGATCCCCAGAAGGTCGCCCGAGACGGCCCAGATCCCGGCATAGGCCGACCCCGGAACGGTCCCCAGCGTGACCTTGCCCCCGGCAATGTCGGCCAGCAGGCCGCTGGCCTTCCAGGCCGGGTAGGTCGCCATGTAGGCTGCCGCCCCGAGCAGCCCGCCCGCGATGAAGAAGAGCGCATCCCGGCGCCCCGTGGCCGCCGCGCAGACGCCCGTGCCGGGGCAGAAGCCCGAGGCCGCCCAGCCCGCGCCCAGCAGCAGCCCGCCGATGAAGACGCCGATGTAGGCGGCCTTGACCGACATGTGCCCGACCTCGACGAGGCCCAGCATCTGCCCGCCGAACATCAGGATCGACCCCGTGCCGATGGCCAGCAGGATGGTCTTCATCAACCGCAGGCGCCGCAGCGTGAGCATGCCGGTGATGACGTTGGGATTGGTGGCGCCGATGCGGTCCAGCACGAAGCCGAAGGCGCCGCCAACGAGAATGGCGAGAACGATCTGCATGGCTCAGCCCTCCTTGTAGATCAGCATCGCGGTGGGAACGGCGGCGAGGAAGGCACCGGCGGCGAAGATGTAGCCCGAGAGCGCGGTCTGCATCATGCCGCTCATCATGTGCCCCGAGGTGCAGCCGCCGGCCAGCCGTGCGCCGTAGAGCACGACGAAACCACCCGCGAAGGCCACCGCGTAGCGCCTCCACGGGGTGTCGCCGAAGTTCGCCCGCCAGATCTCGGGCGCGCGGCGTTCGGCCAGGGGGACGCCGCCGCGCAACATGGACGACAGGAAGGCCCCCACCGCCATGGCGAGCACGAAGACGAAGCCGTAGTTCAGCGGACCCGCCGCGCTGGCTGCGTATTTGCCCGAGCTCTTGGCCATGTAGGCATTGGTCGAGGTCCAGCCCTCGTCCGTCTGCGTGATGAAGTCGGGCGACACGGCGTCCGCCACGATCCCGTCAAGGATCACGAACTGCGTGCTCACCCCGATGGGCTTGACCAGCAGGACCGCGGCGAAGAACACCGCGCCCAGCAGGATACCCCCGAGTTTCCAGTCCAGAGTCATGAGCGACCTCCCGTTTGCGAAAACATTCGACCGGGAGAATGCATGACACATTCCGATACCGGAATGATTCAGATCAAATCGGGCCGTGGCATCGCGATGGTCACGGAACCTCTTGACGACCGGGCGCCTCCGGCCCTATCTGCATGCGATGCGGCGGGTATGATGTAATGGTAGCCTGTCAGCTTCCCAAGCTGAACGCGCGGGTTCGATTCCCGCTACCCGCTCCATATTTCCCTTACAGGCGGGCCTTCAGCGGCGGCACCAGTCCGCGCACCTCGTCGCGGATCGGCCCCTCGCGCGGGGCGTCGCGCAGCGTCTCGAGCAGCTCCGCCGCCGGCCGTCCCTTGCGCGTCCAGGTGAGGCCCGCGAGCAGCTCGCGCGCCTCTGGCGGCAGGCGGTCGGGAATCTCCTGTCCCGAGAGCGTCGCCCAGACGCCGCTCCAGCAGCGCGCCACGGTCCAGGGGTTGTAGCCACCGCCACCCGACACGATCAGACGCGGCGCGATCGCAGCCAGGGCCGCCGCCGCGCGGACATGCGAATTGTTCGACAGCGCGAGGCGCGACAGCGGGTCTTCGTCCAGCGCATCGGCACCGCACTGCAGGAAGACCGCACCCGGGCGAAAGCGCTCGACGGCGGGCAGGATGACCTCCTCCAGCAGGAAGGCGAACTCGGTGTCGTTGAAGCCGCGCGGAACCGGCATGTTGAAGGCCGCGCCACCGGCGGTGTCGTCCACCGCGCCCGTGAAGGGCCAGCGCCGGTCCTCGTGGACCGAGATCACCCGCACCTTCTCCGAGCCCTCGAAGGCGATCTCGACGCCGTCGCCGTGATGGGCGTCGATGTCGACATAGACCACCCGCTCCACGCCGAGGCGCAGCAGGTGGCGGATGGTCAGGACCGGCTCGTTGAGAAAGCAGAACCCGGCGGCCCGGTCTGCCAGCGCGTGATGCGTACCGCCGCCCGGGTTGTGCACGATGCGCTGCCCGGCCACGGCCAGTTCCGCCGCGAGCAGCCCACCCCCGGCGGCGGTTGCCGGGCGGCGATACATCTCGGGAAAGACCGGGTTCGAGAGCGTGCCGAGCCCGTGACGTTCACGCACCGCGTCGGTCACGGTGCCCGCGTCCTCGGCCGCCTGGAGCGCGGCGATGTAGCGCTCGGTGTGAAACCCTGTCAGCGCCGCCGGCCGCGCCCGGGGCGAATTGCGGTACCGCGCGCGTGGCAGCCATCCCAGCATGCGCGACAGGTCGATGGCCGCCGGCACGCGCTCGATCGAGAGCGGATGCAGCCGGCCGTAACGTGAGCCACGGTAGATCTCGGACCCGATGAAGAGCGCCTGTTCCATGCCCGCCAGACTAGCGCGGCGCGGGCGTGATCCAAGACAGGCCGCGCGGTCCGGGCGGGATTGCACCCCCCGGCGGGTTGCGGTTTAACCTGCGCATGGATCTTTCCACCCTTACCCTGCGCATGATCGTGACCACAGCCGTCCTCCTGACGCTCGGCACCGGAGGCGGCTTTGTCGCGCAGGCGGCGCATCTGCCGATGCCCTTCATGCTGGGCAGCCTCGCCACCTCGGCCCTCGCGGTGGGGCTCGCGCGCGGCGGACCGCTGGAAAGCTACGGCTTTCCCATGCGGTTCCGCGCATTCTTCATCGCGCTGATCGGGGTCATGATCGGCACGCAGGTCACGCCCGAGATCATCGCGCTGGCGCCGCAGCTGCCGCTGACGCTGGGCCTGCTGGCCGTCTTCGTGGTGCTCAGCCACGGCGGAAACTACCTCATCTTCCGGCGGCTGGGCGGTTACGACCGCGCCACGGCTTACTATTCGGGCACGCCCGGGGGACTGATGGAAAGCCTCGTGCTGGGCGAAGGCGCAGGCGCCGACGCCCGTATCCTCACCGCGCAGCAGTTCCTGCGCGTCATCCTCGTCATCGCGATCCTGCCCTCGGCGCTTTCGCTCTGGCTGGGGCATCCCGTGGGCAGCGCCGCCGGGATGGAACTCATGGGCAACGAGGCCGTGCCCCCGCGCGGGCTGATCTTCATCGCGCTCGCCGCAGCGGCCGGCCTCTTCATCGGCGGGCGCATCCGGCTTCCGGCCGGCCAGATCACCGGCCCGCTGCTGTTTTCCGCGGCGCTGACGCTCTCGGGACTCGTGGACCTGCACCTGCCCTTCTGGCTCATCGCCACGGCGCAAGTGGTGATCGGCACGTCGCTGGGCGTGCGCTTCAACGGCATGACCGCCGGGATGCTGCGTCGCTCGGTCTGGCTGAGCCTCGTCTCGGTGCTCTGGATGCTGGGGCTGGGCGCGGCCTTTGCCGAGGCGCTCGCGCTGGTGACCGGCATTCCCTTCCTGCACCTGCTCATCGCCTATGCGCCGGGCGGCGTGACCGAGATGTCGGTGATCGCGCTGAGCCTTGCCGCCAACCCGGCGCTGGTGAGCCTGCACCACGTCGTGCGCATCCTGCTCACCGTCGGGTTCATGATGCTTGCGCAGAAGCGTCTCCGGTTGTCCGAAGAGCCCGCGCCCGGCGAATGAGCCGCCGGGCCGGGGATCAGCCCAGCTGACCCAGCGCCGGGAAGGTCTCGAGCAGCCAGAAGGACAGCGACGAGAAGCCGCCCGTCAGCATCAGCAGCCCGATGGTCCAGAGCAGCAGACCCATGATCCGCTCGATCCGCTCCATGTGGCGCTTCATCCAGGACATCGCCCCGGTGAGCCGGCCGAGGAAGGCCGCGACCAGCAGGAAGGGAATGCCGAGCCCGGCGGCATAGACCGCGAGCAGCAGCGTGCCGCGCGTGACCGAGGCCTCGGAGGCGGCCAGCGACAGGATCGCCCCCAGCTGCGGGCCGATGCAGGGCGTCCAGCCGAAGGCGAAGGCGAGCCCCAGCACGTAGGCGCCGAGCGCTGAACCGCCCCGGTCGCCCGCGTCGAGCCGCGCCTCGCGGTCGAGGAAGGGAATGCGGTAGACGCCGACGAAATGCGCGCCGAAGATCATCACCACGATGCCCGCGGCGGTGTTCAGCACCTCCTGGTATTGCAGGAAGGCCGCGCCGATGGCCGAGGCCGCGAAGCCCAGCATCAGGAAGACCGTCGACAAGCCCAGCACGAAGAAGAGCGCCGGCAGGAGCGCGCGGCTGCGATGCGCGCCGCCGCTGATCTCGGCAACCGAGACGCCGCTCATGTAGGCCAGGTAGGGCGGCACCACCGGCAGCACGCATGGGCTGAGAAACGAGATCACGCCGGCCGCAAGGGCCACGAACATCGCCGGCAGGAGGCTGGCGTCGAAGAGGTCGATTCCGAACATGCAACGGGCTTAGGGCAATTCGGCGCGGGCGTCACGCGGCGCGGCGTCACATCCCCGTGGACAGCGCCGCCGCCGCGGCGTAATTCGCGCCGCATGGAAGAGCTTGACGCGACGGGGCTGCTCTGCCCCCTGCCCGTTCTGAAGACACGCAAGCGCCTGCTGGCGCTGGCCCCCGGCACCCGGCTGCGGGTGACGACCGACGACCCCGTCGCGGTGATCGACCTGCCGCATTTCTGCGCCGAGGCCGGGCATCGCCTGATCGGATCGGAAAGCGAAGGCAGCGCGACCGTCTGGCTGATCGAACGCGGCGCCTGACGCAAAACGCCCCGGGAGATTGTCCCGGGGCGCCTGCATTTTCTCACATTCGAT
The DNA here is from genome assembly GCF_000442255.1 of Salipiger mucosus DSM 16094. Classification (GTDB taxonomy): domain Bacteria; phylum Pseudomonadota; class Alphaproteobacteria; order Rhodobacterales; family Rhodobacteraceae; genus Salipiger; species Salipiger mucosus. Next base: position 29,170 of record NZ_KE557285.1, read on the forward strand.
GACCCGAGGCCGTCAGCGTCCGACAGACCACCAGCCACGGCGCTTCGGCTTGGCCGCTTCGTCCTGGTTGGCGGTTTCTGCCGCCGGCTCGGGCTCCGGCTGCGGCGCGGGGGCCGGCTCTTCGGCCGCCGGCTGCGGTGCGGGTTCGGCCTCTGCAGGCTTGTCCGCGGGCGCTTCCGGTTCGGGCGCCGGCGCCACCTCGGCGACGGGCTCCGCCGGAGCCTCTTCGACCGGCGCCGCTTCGGGCTCTGCCGGGCTCTCCTCGACAGGCGCCGGGGTCTCGGCCTCGTCGGTCAGCACGGCCGCTGGTTCTGCGGCAACCTCGGGCGCCTCGCCCGACTCTGCGGGCTGCGGGCGTGCCGCGGCGGCCTCAGGAGCGGCTTCGGCCGGGATTTCCGAGGCTTCAGCGGCCACGGCGGCTTCGGCAGGTGCCGCAGGGGCCTCGGCCTCGGTGGCCGGGGATTGACCCTCGGCACCGGCATCACCCTCGCTCGAAGCGCTGCCCTCGCCTTCCTGCACCTTGGACTTGGCGCGCGAGCGCGTGCGGCGCGTGCGCTTCTTGGGCTTCGTGCTCTCGTCCTGCGCGGCCTCGGACGCTTCAGCGTTCTGCGGTGCGGCTTCGGCCTGCTCGGCTTCGGCGCTCTCGGCGTCCACCTCGGCCTTGCCGCTGTCGTCGCCGTTGCCCGACTCCTCGCCGTTGCCGTTGCCGTTGTCCTGACCGTTGCCGTTGTCCTTGTTGCGGGACTTCGACCGGCGGCGGCGCCGACGCTTCTTCTTGGGCTTGGACTCGTCGCCGTTGCCACCCTCGGCCTCGGGCTGCGTCTCGGCGGCGGGCGCCTGCTCTTCGGCCTCGGCCTCGGATTCCTCGGCGGCCGAGCTCTCGTCGATGTCGTCCATCAGCGACGTGTCGACCGAGACCACCGGCGCGGCCACCTCGGGCACGCTGCGCGTCGCGGTCTTGAACTTCTCCATCGAGAAATCGGGCGAGACAAGGTGCATGTCACCCTCGATCCGCACGGCCATGCCGTAGCGCGCCTCGATCTGGGCGACGTGCTCGCGCTTCTGGTTCATCAGGTAGTTGGCGATGCCCACCGGGCATTTCACCAGAACCTCGCGCGAGCGGCGGCGGGTGCCCTCTTCCTCGATCTGGCGCAGGATGTTCAGCGCCATGTTGTCGTCCGAGCGGATGAGGCCGGTGCCGTGGCACGCGGGGCAAGGCTGCGTCGTCGCCTCGATCATGCCGGGGCGCAGGCGCTGGCGCGACATCTCGAGCAGGCCGAAGCCCGAGATCCGGCCCACCTGGATGCGGGCACGGTCGGTCTTGAGCTTGTCCTTGAGCTTCTTCTCGACGGCAGCGTTGTTCTTGCGCTCGTCCATGTCGATGAAGTCGATGACGATCAGGCCGGCAAGGTCGCGCAGACGCAGCTGGCGCGCCACTTCCTCGGCGGCCTCCAGGTTGGTCTTGAGCGCGGTCTCCTCGATGGAGCCCTCTTTGGTCGCGCGGCCGGAGTTCACGTCGATGGCGACCAGCGCCTCGGTCACGCCGATGACGATGTAGCCGCCCGACTTGAGCTGCACGGTCGGGTTGAACATCGAGCTGAGGTAGCTCTCGACCTGGTAGCGCGCGAAAAGCGGCATCGGGTCGACGTAGTGCTTCACGTTCTTCGCGTGGGACGGCATGATCATCTTCATGAAGTCCTTGGCGATGCGGTAGCCCTTCTCGCCCTCGACGTGGACCTCGTCGATCTCGCGGTTGTAGAGGTCGCGGATCGAGCGCTTGATGAGGTCGCCTTCCTCGTAGATCTTCGCGGGCGCGACCGACTTGAGCGTCAGCTCGCGGATCTGTTCCCACAGACGCTGAAGATACTCGTAGTCGCGCTTGATCTCGGTCTTGGTGCGCTTGGCACCCGCGGTGCGGATGATGAGACCCGCGCCCTTGGGCACGTCGATTTCCTGCGCGATCTGCTTGAGCTTCGAGCGGTCGGTCGCGTTGGTGATCTTGCGGCTGATGCCGCCGCCGCGCGCGGTGTTGGGCATGAGCACGCAGTAGCGGCCCGCGAGGCTGAGGTAGGTGGTCAGCGCCGCGCCCTTGTTCCCGCGCTCTTCCTTGACGACCTGCACCAGCATGATCTGGCGGACCTTGATGACCTCCTGGATCTTGTACTTCCGCGCACGCGCCTTCCGGCGGGGACGGATGTCCTCCTCGGTGTCGTCGTCGGCAACGCTCTCGATGCTGTCGTCGGTGCGCGCCTTGGCATCGCCTTCGGCATCGTCCTCGGCACCAGCCTCGTCGGGGGCTTCCACCTCCTGCGGCGCGGCCTCCGCGCTGTCCTCGGTGGTCTCGCCTTCGGCTTCGGGCGCTTCTGCTTCCGGGGCTGCTTCGGCGGTCTCGGACGCCGGTGCCTCGGTTGCTGCCGGCGTCTCGTCGGTCAGCGCCTCGGTCGAAGTCTCGCCGTTTTCGGAGGCATCGCCCTCGCCGAGGTCGATGGTCTCCATGCCCGAGATCTCTTCGGAGACCTCGGCCGTCGCGGTCTGGTCCGCGCTGGTCGTCTTCTCGGCCCGAGCCTCGGGCTTGCCACGCGACCGCGAGCGGCGCGAGCGCGACTTGGAGCGGCCGCGCGCTGCGTCGTCCTCGTCCTCTTCCTCGGCGGCGAGCGCGGCCTCTTCCTCCATCAGCGCCTGACGATCGGCGACGGGGATCTGGTAATAGTCCGGGTGGATTTCCGAGAAGGCGAGAAAGCCGTGGCGGTTGCCGCCGTAATCCACGAAGGCCGCCTGGAGCGACGGCTCCACGCGCGTGACCTTGGCGAGATAGATGTTGCCGGCTAGCTGACGCTTGTTCTCCGACTCGAAGTCGAATTCCTCGACCTTGTTTCCGTCCACCACCACGACGCGGGTTTCCTCCGCGTGGGTGGCGTCGATGAGCATTTTCTTTGCCATGTTGTCCGTCTGCACGGCACATCGAAGCACCGCCCTGGCGGGCGGAGGCGGGATGTGGCGTGGCTTGTCTGGGCGACGGGCGGCGCGCAGGCACGGGAAGACGTTGCGTCTTCGCCCGGGTGCCTCTGTTGCGTCGCGCGCTTCATCGCGTTTCTTCTCCGACGCCTGTCCGGTCCGCGGATCGTGATCCGGTCCGTCTGCGCCTGTTTGCGGCCCGCCGCATGTCGCGGTCCGGGCGGTCTTCGGTGGCCTTGCGGCCCGATCGGTCTGCGCCGGGTCCTTGAGGGGACGCTCCGACGCAGCGAAACTCTCGGCCGCCGCGCTGAGGGCGCGGCTGGCCCATCGGTGAGCATAAGGGATAGGGTGTGGAAAAGACAATATGGAATATGACGGCCGGGCGAATATCGGCGCCTGTCCGGGCGGCGGTTTCCGCGCGGGAACCGACCGCGTGCCACCGGCGCGGGGACTGCCCGCGCCGGTGCCTTGCCCGCGTCAGTCGAAGGCCTTGAGTCGCTTGATGAGGCTGGAGGTATCCCAGCGGCCGCCGCCCATCTTCTGGACGTCCTTGTAGAACTGGTCGACCAGCGCGGTGACGGGCAGCGAGGCGCCCACCTCGTCCGCCGTGGCAAGGCAGATCTTGAGGTCCTTGCGCATCCAGTCGACCGCGAAGCCGTGGTCGAACTTGTCGTCCAGCATGGTCTCGTAGCGGTTGACCATCTGCCAGGACCCGGCCGCGCCGCCGCCGATCACCTCGACCACGTCGCGCCCGTCGATGCCCGCCTTCTCGGCAAAGGCCAGCCCCTCGGAGAGGCCCTGCACGAGGCCCGCGATGCAGATCTGGTTCACCATCTTGCACAGCTGGCCGGCGCCGGGGCCGCCCAGCCGCTTGCAGAGCTTGGCGTAGCAGTCGATCAGCGGGGCGGCGGCATCGTAATGGGCCTGCTCACCGCCGCACATCACCACGAGCTGGCCGTTCTCGGCCCCTGCCTGTCCGCCCGAGACCGGCGCGTCGACGAAGCCGCAGCCCTGGTCGTGTGCGACGGCCGCGAGCTCTTCGGTCACCATCGAGGAGACCGTCGTGTGATCGACGAAGATCGCGCCCTGCGACATGCCGGAAAAGGCGCCATCCGTCCCGGTGCAGACCTCGCGCAGGTCATCGTCGTTGCCGACGCAGGCCATCACGAACTCGGCGCCCTCGGCCGCCTCGCGCGGGGTCGCGGCGCTCGCGCCACCGTATTCGCTGACCCATTTCTCGGCCTTGGCAGCAGTGCGGTTGTAGACCGTCACCTCGTGTCCGGCCTTCGCCAGGTAGCCCGCCATGGGGTATCCCATCACGCCGAGCCCCAGGAATGCACATTTCGCCATGCTTCACCCTCCCGTTATCGCAATCGTTTGCGCGTTTGTCGCCGCTGGCCCGCCCCTTGGCAAGGGGGCGGCGGCGCGATACTCCCGAATGAAGACGACAGACGGGATCATCCTGCCAATGGCGCTTCTTTTCCGATGGCTGCTCCGGCTCGCCTCGACGGCCGTCCTGCTGGGGCTCGTCGCCGTGGGGCTGGTCTATTACCTCGCCTCGCGGTCCCTGCCCGACTACGACAAGACCCTCGCGGTCGCCGGCACCACGGCCGATATCGAGATCGTGCGCGACAACGCGGGCGTGCCGCACATCCTCGCGCGGTCGGACCGCGACGCCTTCTTCGGGCTGGGCTATGCCCACGCGCAGGACCGGCTCTGGCAGATGACGCTCATGCGGCGCACCGTCCAGGGACGTCTGTCGGAGATCTTCGGGCGCCGCACGGTCGAGACCGACACGCTGATGCGCAGGCTGGATCTGCACACGCTGGCGGTCCGCTCGGTCGAGGCGCAGGACGGCGCGACGCTGGACTCGCTCGCGGCCTACGCGGCGGGCGTCAACGCCCGCATCGAGGAGGTCAACGACCGCAGCCTCGGCCGCGGCGCCCCGGAGTTCTTCCTCTTCAACGCGCCGCTTGCTCCGTGGCAGCCCGCGGATTCGATTGCCATCGTCAAGCTCATGTCGCTGCAGCTCTCGGGCCAGTTCCGGAACGAGATCCTGCGCGCGCGCACCTCGCTGCGTCTGCCGGAGGCCGAACGGCTCGAGGACATCCTGCCCGAGATCCCCGGCGCGGGGACGGCCGCCCTGCCGGAATACGCGCAGCTTTTCCCGGGCGCGAAGGGGCAACAGTTCGCGCAGGGACGACCCGAGGGGCCGCTTTCGCCGGTGCCCGAGCCGGACTTCGCCGGCGCCTCCAACGCCTGGGCCGCGGCGACCGGGCGCACGGCGGGCAGCGGGACGCTGCTTGCCAACGACCCGCACCTCGGCTTCACCGCGCCCTCGACCTGGTATCTCGCGCGGATGGACCTCGCGACGGGCGGGGTCATCGGCGGCACGATCCCGGGCGTGCCGGCGATCCTGCTGGGCCGCTCCGAGCAGCTCGCCTGGGGCATCACCTCGGCCTACCTCGACGATCAGGACCTCTACATCGAGGAACTGGACCCCGAGAACAACGAGCGCTACCGCACGCCGGATGGCTGGAAACGCTTCCGCACGCGCCGCTCCATTGTCGAGATCAAGGACGCGGCCCCGGTCACCGTCACCCTGCGCTGGACCGACAACGGCCCCGTGCTGCCGAAGAGCCGCTTCGACCTCGCCGGGATCACGCCGCCCGGGCATGTCGTCTCGCTGGCCTGGACGGCGCTGTCCGACACCGACACCTCGATGAGCGCGGCCATCGGCCTGATGAAGGCCGACTCCGTCGAGGACGCCTTCGAGCGGTCGGACACCTACGTGGCGCCCGCCCAGATGCTGACCGTGATCGACGACGAGAGCATCGGCATGAAGCTCGTCGGCGCCATGCCAGAGCGCGACGCCGCCCACCAGTCGAAGGGCCGCATGCCCTCGCCCGGCTGGATCGAGAGCAACCGCTGGCAGGGCATCCTGCCCGACAGCGCCAACCCGCGCTGGATCGACCCCGAGGGAGGTATCGTCGGGAACACCAACAACAAGGTGATCGACCGCCCCTTCCCGCGCCACATCAGCTACGACTGGGGCGACAGCCAGCGCGTGCAGCGCTGGAGCGCGATGATGCAGGGCCGCGCGGTGCATACCCGCGACAGCTTCATCGAGGCGCAGCTCGATACCGTTTCGCCCGCCGCGCGCACGCTGCTGCCGCTGATCGGGCGCGACCTGTGGTACACCGGCGAGGCCGCGCCCGAGGGCACGCCCGAACGCCGCCGTCGCCGTGCGCTCGACCTGCTCGCCAACTGGAACGGCGAGATGAACGAGCACCTGCCCGAGCCGCTGATCTACGCCGCCTGGCTGCGCGCGCTGCAGGACCGGCTGATCCGAGACGACCTCGGGCCGCTGGCGGACGACTACGACCACATCCGCCCGCTCTTCATCGAGCGCGTCTTCCGCGATGTCGACGGCGCCAGCGCCTGGTGCGACGTGGTCCGCTCGGCCCCGACCGAGACCTGCACCGACATCGCGCGGCTCGCGCTGGACGACGCGCTTGTCTGGATCGACGAGCGCTACGGCTCGGCGCTGGAAAGCCTGCGCTGGGGCGACGCGCACCAGGCGCGCCACGACCACCCGGTGCTGGGCGAAGTGCCGGTGCTGCGCTACTTCACCAACATCCGGCAAAGCACTTCGGGCGGCGATTTCACCCTTCAGCGCGGGCTCACGCTGGGGCACGGACGGGACCCCTTCGCCAACGTGCATGGCGCGACCTATCGCGGCGTCTACGATTTCGCGGACCCGGATTCGTCGGTCTTCATCTCCTCGACCGGGCAGTCGGGCCACTTCCTGTCGCGCCACTACGACGACCTGGGGCAGCTCTGGCGGCGGGGCGAATACATCCCGATGTCGCTGGACGAGGACCTCGCCCGCGCGGCCTCGGTCGGGGTGACGCGGCTGGTCACCCCGTGAACGACGCCGCCGCGCGGCTGGATCCCGACGCGGCACGCCGGACCGCCCGCGCTGTCCTGGCCCGCCACCGGCCGGGCCGGACCTACGATCTGGCTCCGCTGGGACCGGACGGCGCGCGGGCGAGCCTCGTTTTCGTCGCCCGCCACCCGCGCGAGGCGTTGGTGCTGAAGCTCTGGGCCCCCGGGCTCGCCGCGAAGGCCGCGGCACAGGTCACCCGTCAGCGGACCGTCCTCGCGCAGCTTTCGACGGGAGATTGGCGCGCGCCGGTGGTGCTGTTCTTCGACACCGATGCGCTCTGCCTCGGCATGGAGCACGTCGACACGCCCAGTCTCTCGGCACTGTGGCCGAGCCTCTCGCAACCCGCGCGGCAGGACGCCCTGCACCGCGCCGGGCGCTGGCTGGGCGCGTTTCATGCCCCGGAGGCGCGCGACCACCCGTTTCGCCCCAAGGGCCAGATCGCCTGGCTGCACCGGCTCCTGGACTGGCATTCCGAGGGGCGGCGGCAGATCCCCGACCCAACGGCCTTCCGCGCCGAGGTTGCGCGGCTCGAGGAGATGTTCCCGGACGTCCGCGGCCGGCCGGCGTGGCGCGCGGTCACGCATCGCGACATGCATCTCGACAACCTGCTGCCGGTGCCGGGCGGCATGGTCGGCCTCGACTTCGAGAATGACCGCGAGGACGAGCCGCATCGCGATCTGGTCTGGCTGCTGGTCGACGCGCTGGCGCGCAGCGAAAGGCCTGACGTCACCGGGTATGCCGCCGCCATCGCGCAGGGCTACGCCGACCGCACGACCGATCCGGCGGCGCGGCTCTTCCTGCAGCGGCTCTTCGCGCTCGGGATCTGGGCGAACACGCCAGCGACGCCCTCGCGCCACCACCTCGCGCGCTACGACGCCGCGCGCGCGGTGGTGGCCTGCGATACGGTGCTCTTTACCTGAAACCGGCGGCGGCCCGACCGGAACCGACCTCAGAGGGTGTCGAACTGCGCCCGGTCCTTGGCGGTCCAGCGCACGCGCAGCAGGTAGCCGTGCTCGTCCTGCTGCTCGTCCTGAACGAGACCCTTGCCGAAGAGCCAGGACCGCCGCTTGCCGTCGGAAAAGGCCAGCCGGATTTCCTCCTCGACGGTCTCGCCCTGGAGCCGTTCGGTCACCACCTCGAGCAGCCCGTCCAGCCCCTCCCCGGTCCAGGCCGAGACGGCGAAGACATCCTCGTCGCGTTCGGCACGGTTGAGCGCCGCGGTGCGGGCCTCGGGATCGAGCAGGTCGATCTTGTTCCAGACCTCGACCAGCGGCACGGCCTCGTTCACGCCGAGCGACGCCATGATCGCGCTCACGTCCTCGGCCTGTTCCTCGGTGTTGGGATGGGCGATGTCGCGCACGTGCAGGATGATGTCGGCGGCAAGAACCTCCTCCAGCGTGGCGCGGAAGGCCGCGACCAGCTCGGTCGGCAGGTCCGAAATGAAGCCCACCGTGTCCGACAGGATCACCTCGAGGCCCGTGGGCAGGCGCACCGCCCGCATGGTGGGGTCGAGCGTGGCGAAGAGCATGTCCTTGGCCATGACCTCGGCACCCGTCAGGCGGTTGAAGAGCGTCGACTTGCCGGCGTTGGTGTAGCCCACCAGTGCCACGATCGGGTAAGGCACCTTGGCGCGCGCCTTGCGGTGCAGGTCGCGGGTTTTCACGACCTTGTCGAGCTGACGACGCAGGCGCACGAGCTGTTCGTCGATGGCGCGGCGGTCGGCCTCGATCTGCGTCTCGCCCGGGCCGCCCACGAAGCCAAGCCCGCCGCGCTGGCGTTCGAGGTGGGTCCAGGCCCGCACGAGCCGCGTGCGCTGGTAGCTGAGATGCGCCATCTCGACCTGAAGCACGCCCTCTCGCGTGGCGGCGCGGTCGGAGAAGATTTCCAGGATCAGCCCCGTCCGGTCCAGAAGCTTGACGCCCCAGGCCTTCTCGAGGTTGCGCTGCTGCACCGGCGTCACGGGCCCGTCGACCAGGACGAGCTCGACCTCCTCGGCCTTCATGCGCTCGGCGAGTTCCTCGATCTTGCCGGCGCCGAAGAGCGTGCCGGGGTGCGGTTCGCGCAGTTGCACGACCTCGCCGCCCGCGACCACGAGGTCGGGCAGCGCAACGGCAAGCGCCATGGCCTCTTCGAGGGCCATGGTGGCATCGCGTCGGTCGCGGTCGGATCGGATGTCCGGGTGAATGACCCAGGCGCGGGTCACCGGAGTTTCATGTTCCTTCAATCGTTGCCGCCGCCGTCGCCATCATAGAGGTTGATCGGCTGCGAGGGCATGATCGTCGAGATCGCATGCTTGTAGACCAGCTGCGATTGGCCGTCGCGGCGCAACAGCACGCAGAAATTGTCGAACCAGGTGATCACGCCCTGCAATTTGACGCCGTTGATGAGAAAGACCGTCACCGGAACCTTGGTCTTGCGGACGTGATTGAGGAATGCGTCCTGAAGGTTCTGTCTGTCGGAAGCCATTGAATTTGCCTTTGTTCTTGCCGTTTCCGCCCTGTGGCGTGCCCTCGTCCGGGGAGTATGGAGTCACAGTCGCGGAACTTCCAGTGCAAAAAATGACGGCTGCCCGAATGTGCGGCACCCGCGCATCCCCCCGCCTGCCGCGCGTGCAGCGGGTCTCAGTCGCGCCAGAGGTCCGGGCTGAGCAGCACGATGATCGCCAGCAGTTCGAGCCGGCCCAGCACCATCGCCGCGGTGAAGGTCAACTTGGCCGCCGCGCCCAGGCTCGCGAGCCGCAGAGGCACCTCGGCCGCGGTGGTCACCAGCGGCCCGCAGTTGGTGAGCCCGGCGATGGTCAGCACCATGGCGTTCTCGAAATCCGCGCCGAAGATCGACAGCAGCAGCGAGAAGGCAGCGATGGCCATGGCGAAGAGCATGAAGAAGACCCAGGCGATGAAGGCGCCCTGCCGCCGGATGCGCCGCGCCAGCAGGCCCGCGCGCCCGATCGACGAGGGATGCACCAGCCGCTCCAGCTCGCGCTTGCCGGCGAGGTAGAGCGCGTAGATCCGCAGCAGCTTGACCCCGCCCGCGGTGGTGGCGACGCCCCCGCCCACGATGGCGAGCCCCATGAGGATCAGCCCCGGCGTCGGCAGCCCCGACCAGTCGCGTGCCGCGACCCAGTCGGCGCTGACGAAGCCCGTCGTGGACAGGAAGGACATCGCGGTGAAGATCCCGCCCCAGAGGGCGCGCAGGCCGAGCCCCAGGTTCTGCTCCTCGCCGATGTCGAAGGAGGCGATCCAGTGCCGCATGAACAGTGCCAGCGGCACCAGAGCGGCGATCGCGAGCCCCATGCGGAACTCCGGGTCGGACTTCAGGCCGAGGCTGCCGGCGGCACCGGTGTCGCTCGAAAAGGTCAGGCGCGAGAGCGCGAAGAACAGGAAGCAGAAGAGGATCATCTCGCCCGCCATCCCGCTCGGGGCCTGCGCGGGCCCGCCCACCGGCGAAATCCCCGAGGTCGCCAGCGTCGACATGGCGTGGCTGAGCGCGATCAGCGGCGGGTCGCCCGCCACCATCAGCATGATCCACAGTGCAAGCGTGAGCCCGGCATAGACCGGCACCAGCATCGCCGCACTCCGCGCGAGGCGCTGCGATGGATCGGCGCTGTCCTGATGCGCGGCGCCCACGTCGACGCTCTGCCCCGGCTCGCCGCTGGCGGTCACCTCGAAGCCGCCCAGCGTGAGCGGCGCCATGATCGCCGCCGCCGCGACCCACATCATCAGGCCGCCCAGCCAGCCCACCTGCGCGCGCCATAGGTGCTCGGCATCCGACAGCCGGTCGGGCGCAAAGAGCGTGGCACCTGTGGTGGTCAGGCTCGAGACCATCTCGACGTAGGCGTTGAGGAAGCTGGTCGTGCGCAGCGCCTCGTGGAAGGGCACGGCCAGCACCGCCGGCAGCAGCACGAAGGTCGCGAGCAGCGCGAGCAGCTGGCGCGACGCGCTGCCCTTTTGGCGCCGCGTCGCCTGGGCCACCGCCACCAGCGCGGTCAGCACCAGCCCGACCACGCCCGCGTAGAAGAAGCTGCGCGCGTCGTGGAATTCCTCCTGCGCCAGGGCGACCGCCGCCGGGGCGATCATCGACAGGCAGGCAATGCCCGTCAGCAGCAGGATGAGCGGCAGGCGGAACAGGGCGGTCATCGGCGGCCGTGCTCAGAAGAAGTCGATCGAGACCTGCAGGAGGCGCTCGACCTCCGGCACGTCCTTGGCGAGCGCGAAGATCACCACGCGGTCGCCCTCCTCGATGCGCAGCCCGCCGGTGATCTTGACTACGCGGTCCTGTTTCATCACCGCGCCCACGAGCACGCCTTCCGGGAAGTCGATGTCGCGGATCGACTTGCCCGAGAGCGGCGAGGTCGAGAGCACCTCGGCCTCGATCACCTCGGCCTCGGCGTCGCCGATGGAATAGACCGAGCGCACGCGCCCGTGGCGGATGTGGCGCAGGATCGAGCTGACCGTGGTGGCCCGCGGGTTGATCCATGCGTCGACGCCCAGCGGCTCCATCAGCGGGATCAGCGTGGGATCGTTGACCAGCGCGATGGCCATGGGGCTGCCCTCGGCCTTGGCGCGCACGGCGGCGAGCATGTTGGTCTTGTCGTCGTCGGTCACGCAGAGCACCGCGTCGGCGCGCTCGATCCCCGCCTCGCGCAGCAGCCCGGTGTCGAGCCCGTCGCCGTGCAGCACGATGGTGCGCTCCAGCGCGTCGGCGGCCAGTTCGGCCCGGCGCCTGTCACGCTCGATCACCTTGGCGCGGATGCGCTCCGCCCGCGTCTCGAGCGCCTGGGCCACGGCAAGGCCCACGTTGCCGCCACCCACCACAATGACGCGCTCCTTCTTGCGCAGCGACTTGCCGAAGATCTCCATGGTGCGCCGGATGTCGTCGGCGTGGATGATGACGTAGCAGGCATCGCCCGGGAACAGCTGGTCGCCCGGCTCGGGCGAGAAGAGCGTGCCCTCGCGCCGCACGCCCACGACGACCGCGCGCAACGTCGAGAAGAGGTCCGAGAGCTGCCGCAGCGGCGTGTTCACGATCGGGCAGTCGTCGTCGATCACCAGCCCGACGAGTTTTGCGCTGCCTCCAAGGAACTGCTCGGTGTCGAAGGCGACCGAGGTCGCCAGACGCTGGAGCGCGGCCTCGGCGACCTCCTTCTCGGGCGAGATCACGACATCTATCGGCATGTGATCGCGCCGGTAGAGGTCGGAATAGATCGCCGTCAGGTAGGACTGCGAGCGCAGCCGCGCGACCTTGCGCGGAATCGAGAAGATCGAGTGGGCCACCTGGCAGGTGACCATGTTGACCTCGTCGGAATAGGTCGCGGCGATGATCATGTCGGCATCGCGCGCGCCGGACCGTTCCAGCACGTCGGGGTAGCTCGCGAAGCCTGCGATCCCCTGCACGTCGAGCGTGTCGGTCGCCCGCCGCACCAGGTCGGGGTTGTTGTCCACGACGGTGACGTCGTTGCGTTCGCCCGAGAGGTGGCGGGCGATCTGCCAGCCCACCTGCCCCGCGCCGCAAATGATGACCTTCATGCGCCTCTGCCCCTCGGCCTCGATCCGCTTGGCATGGCACGATGTGCGTGGGGGGTCAATGCGCGGGCCGCCGCGCTGCTCCGGGGCGGTGCGCTCGCGCACGGGAGCGACCATCGCGGCAGCGCCGGGGCGCGTCAGGCTGTGCGCGCCACGCCCACCACGTAGTTCCGGCCGTAGACCTTGGCGCATTTCGGGCAGGTCGTGTAGAAGAAGTAGACCTCGTCCGCCTTGGCCCCGGTCTCGCGCGCGAGCGCCGTCATCTCGGCGTGCCAGTTCCTGGCATTGCGGTACGGGCCCTCGAAGACCTTCGTGACGAAGTTCCCCGAGAGCGTGACCATCTGCTCGTCCGGCACCGGCCCCGTGACGGCGAAGAGGTGCTCGGACTCCCAGGGCGACAGATCGCGGCTCAGCACGATGCAGTTCTCCGGATCATAGGCACCGGCTGCCTCCATCCGGCGCTGCACGCGCGCAAAGACGCGGCCCATGTTCAGCGGGATATGCATGGCGCTGCGGGTGGTGGCACGCAGGAAGGGCTTGTCCTCGAAATGAAGGCTGCGCCCGTCCCATCCGGTGGGGTCGAAGCGCGGGCAGCATCCGGTGGGATTGTCGCTGTCGTCGTAGCGGGGAAGTGCGTTGGTCTGCATGCGGGCCTCCCGAGGCGATACGGGCGGCACGGTATCATCCCACGCGGCGCGCCGGCATTGACACCGGTCATGCCCTGCGCTGCGTCCGCTAGCCGTCCACGCCCGCGCGCGCCTTCCAGGCCTTGTGCCAGGCGCGCACCGAGGCACGGCTCTCCCAGCTGTAGCGCGGATCCTCGGTCACCCGTCCCACCCAGAGGCGCCCCTGCCCGATCCGCCAGGGATCGAGGATGAGCCCCTCCTGCATCGCCTGGCCGGGTGCGGTGACGATCACCGTGGCATGTTCGAGCTTGGGATTGCGGGCATTGGCGATGGCGCGGTGCAATTCGAGCGTGCCGAACCCCTCGGCGTGCAACGCGATCTCGAGCGCGTCGGCGAAATCCTGGCAGACGCCCTTCTCGCGCAGCCCGTGGACGACCTTGACGTTGTGCAGGAACGGTGGATCGACCACCTGCCACTCGCGTGCCCAGTCGAGCGGCTCGCGCACGGCGATCTCGGCGGCGCGCGCGGCCTCGGCCGGATCGACGCCGGGCCCCAGCGCCATGAGCGCGCGGGTCACCTCGGCGATCTGCGCACTGCGGGCGGCCTCGGAAGTGCGCGTGTCGGGCGCACTCGCGCCGGCGGTGGCAACGCGGGGCACGGCGGTGTCGCAGCCGGCCAGCGCCACGAGGCCCAGCCCCAGCGCGGCGGCAAATGTAGCGGCGCGCATGCTCAACCGGCCTGCTGCACGTCGTCGTCCTCGACGAAAGCCACGCGGCCGCCGGACTTGGCCCCGGTCACCACGCCCAGCGACTTCAGCTTGCGGTGCAGCGCCGAGCGCTCCATCCCGACAAAGGCCGCCGTCCGCGAGATGTTGCCCCCGAAGCGGTTGATCTGGGTCAGCAGGTATTCCCGCTCGAAGGCCTCGCGCGCCTCGCGCAGCGGCATGGTCGCCAGCGCGCCGGACAGCACCACGCGCCCCTCGGCGCCGTCGGTCGCGGGGGCCTCCTGCGGCAGTTCGCGCGCCTCGATGGGGCCCGTGCCCTCGCCCAGGATCAGCACCCGTTCGATCATGTTCTTGAGCTGGCGCACGTTGCCCGGCCAGACCATGGTCTGCAGCAGCGCCACGGCCTCGTCCGACAGCTCGCGCTTCGGCAGGCCCTGCGAGACGTTGAAGGTCTCGATGAAATGGCGCGCCAGAAGCGGAATGTCCTCGCGCCGGTCCTCGAGGCTGGGCACCGCGATCGGCACCACGTTGAGCCGGTGGTAGAGCTCCTGCCGGAAACGGCCCTCGGCGATCTCGGCATCGAGGTCGCGGTTGGTCGAGGAGATCACCCGCAGGTCCACGCGCACCTTGTCGGCGCCGCCGACGCGGGTGAAGCTCTGGTCCACCAGCACGCGCAGGATCTTGGACTGGGTGCCCAGCGGCATGTCGGCCACCTCGTCGAAGTAGACGACGCCGCCGTGGCCCTGCTCCAGCAGGCCCGGCTCGATCCCGCGGTCGGCGGTCTCGCGGCCGAAGAGCACCTCTTCCATGTTCTCCGGCGCAACCCCGGCGCAGTTCACCGTGACGAAGGGCGCGCCCGCGCGCGCGGAATGGGCGTGGATGTAGCGCGCGGCCACCTCCTTGCCCGCCCCGGCGGGGCCGGTGAGCATGACGCGGCCGTTGGATTTCGTCACCTTGTCGAGCTGGCCGGTCAGCGCACGGAAGGAGGCGCTGTCGCCGACCATCTGCGCCACCTCGGTCTCGCGCCGCTTGAGCTTGAGGTTCTCGCGGCGCAGGCGCGAGGTCTCCATCGCGCGGCGGATCACCACCAGCAGCTGGTCGATGTTGAAGGGCTTCTCGATGAAGTCGTAGGCGCCCTGCTTGATCGCGGCCACGGCGATCTCGATGTTGCCGTGCCCCGAGATGATGACGACGGGAATGTCGGGGTTGTCGCGCTTGACGGTCTTCAGGATGTCGATCCCGTCCATCTTGCTGTCCTTGAGCCAGATGTCGAGGATCAGCAACCCCGGCGGCTCGGCGTTGACCTCGGACATGGCCTCGGAGGAGTTGCCCGCGAGCCGGGTCGTGAAGCCCTCGTCCTCGAGAATGTCTCCGATGAGCTCGCGAATGTCGCGCTCGTCGTCCACGATCAGGATGTCGCTCATGACTGCCCCTCCAGTTCGGTAGTGAGTTTCTGTGTCGCCGCCTTGCGCCCCTGCGCGGTGCCGAGCGGCAGCCGGACGACGGCCATGGCGCCCGCGTGCGCCGCGCCGTCGAAGGCGGGCGCATCCTCGAGCGTCAGCGTGCCGCCGTGTTCCTCGATGATCTTCTTGACGATGGGCAGGCCGAGGCCGGTGCCCTTGTCGCGGGTCGTGACATAGGGCTCGAAGAGCCGCGCGCGGTCCTCGGGCAGGCCGATGCCGTTGTCCATGATGCGGACAAGCGCGCGGCCCTCTTCCTCGGCCTCGAGCGTGACGCGGATCTCGGGGCCATGCCCCTCCGGCGCGCCCTTTTCCTGCAGGCTCTCGATGGCCTCGCCCGCGTTCTTGACCAGGTTCGTGAGCGCCTGCCCGATCATCGTCGCATCCAGTTCGGCGGGCATCTCGCGTTCGGGCAGGTCGATGGTGAAGCGCACGTCCGGCTGGCCGCTTTCCTGCAGCATGACCGCACCGCGCAGGATCTCGACGAGGTCCTCGGGCTTGCGGTCGGGCTCGGGCATGCGGGCGAACTTGCTGAACTCGTCGACGATGCGGCGCAGGTCGGTGGTCTGGCGCACGATGACCTCGGTCATCTGGTCCAGCCGCTCGGCATCCTGCGGCTCGAGGCCCTTCCGGAACTTGCGCTTGATGCGTTCGGCCGACAGCTGGATCGGCGTGAGCGGGTTCTTGATCTCGTGCGCGATGCGGCGGGCGACGTCGCCCCAGGCCGCCATGCGCTGCGCGCTGACGAGGTCGGTCACGTCGTCGAAGGCCACCACGTAGCCCTCGAGCCCGCCGTCGCCCCGGCGCCGCACCGAAAGGCGCACCAGCAGATGTTCGAGCCGCCCCTCGCGGCTGACCTTGACCTCTTCCTGCGCGGTTTCGAGCCCCTGCGTCCGCAGCCTGTCGAAGAGCGCGCCGAACTCGGGCACGGCCACGGTGATCGGAACCTCGGACTTGGTCTCCTGCCAGCCCAGCAGGCGTTCGGCCGAGCGGTTCACGAATGTCACGCGGCCCGTCGCGTCGAGGCCCACGACACCGGAGGTCACCGAGCTCAGCACCGAGTCGAAGAGCCGCTGCCGGCGCTCGATCTGGCGGGTGTTCTCGAGCAGCGTCTCGCGCTGCGCCTTGAGCTGCTTGGTCATCTGGTTGAAGTAGCGGCCGAGCATCGAGATCTCGTCGTCGCCCTCCTCTTCCTTGACCTGCACGTCGAGATCGCCCGCCCCCACGCGCTGCGCGGCGCCGGTCAGGCGGCCCACGGGCCGGGACAGCCGTTCTGCGAACCACAGCCCCAGCCAGGTCGCCGCGAGGATCAGAAGCACCGCGAATCCCAGGTAGAGCAGCGCGAAGTCGAAGAGCCGCCGGCCCCGTTCGCTTTCCTGTTGCTGGTAGAAACGCGCGGTCTCCTGCGTCTCGTCCAGCAAGCCCAGCAGGTTGCCGTCGACCGCGCGACTCACGTAGAGATAGCGGTCGGCGAAGGCCTGGAGCGGCAGCAGCGCGCGCAGCTCGGAGTTTTCCCAGTCCGCGACAAGGGCGATGCCCTCTTCCTCGGCGCGCAGGAAGGCCGCCTGCGAGGGCTGCTCGAAATCGAAAAGGTAGGAACGTTCGCCGCGCGCCCGGATCTCGCCGGTGCCGTCGATCACGTAGGCCTCGCGCAGACCGCGCTGCACCTGCCCCTGCCCCTGCGCCAGGATCTGCCGCAGGTCACCGTCATCCAGCGCGAAGTTCGCGCGCCGTGCGGCGTCGAGGAACCTTCCCAGCGCGGTGACATCTTCCTGCAGGCCGGCGCGCTGCTCGTCCTCGTAGGCCTCGGCCGCGGCCAGCGAGGCGCCAACCACGTTCTGCACGCGCTGCGAGAACCAGGTCTCGAGGCCGATATTGATGGTGAGCACCGCGAAGATCGCCACGGTGACCGTCGGCAGCAATGCCATGACCGCGAAGACGCCGGTGAGCCTCAGGTGCAGACGCGAGCCCGCCGACTGCGCGCGGCGGTCGGCGATCATCCGCGCCACCCGCGCCAGCACGAGCGCCGCGATCAGCAGGACGTAGACGAGATCGGCCAGCAAGATCAGCCGCAGGCTGGTCTGCGCGCCCCGGCCCGTGTCGAGCGGCCCCATCGCCATGAAAGTCGCCATGGCGAGGATCGGGCCAAGTACGACGAGGCCAAGCGTCACGGCTGTCTGCACGCGGCGTTGTCGCCGCAGACGCATTAGCCGTGCCCAGGTTGAGCCTCTCGCCCCGGGGTGACGTGCCCGTGTTGCCACAGACTACCTCGCAAACATGTGCTGCTCGTGGCAGCAGACCGCCATATCTTGTGGCTTCTTCATCGCGTGGAGCGATGCGGCCACATCCATGTGGCCCTTTTACATCAGTTTGCGGCGTCGTGTCACGCGAATATCGAGATCGGTAATCTTCTTGCGAAGCGTGTTCCGGTTGATTCCCAGCAGGTCGGCGCATTTCGCCTGGTTCCCGCCGGTCGCCTCGAGCGCGATCTCGATGAGCGGCGCCTCGACCTCCTTGAGGATGCGGGCGTAGAGACCCGGCGGCGGCAGCATGTTGCCGTGCAGGTCGAAGTAGCGCCGCAGGTGCCGCGCGACCGAGGTGCCCAGCTTCTCGCTGTCGCCGCCGCGCAGAATCGGCCCGGTGTCGGGCTGGTTGCCCAGCACCGCCTCGACCTCGGAACGGCTGATCTCCTCGGCACGGCTGGTCAGGCTCAGCCGCCGCACCGAGTTCTCGAGCTGGCGCACGTTGCCGGGCCAGGAATAGGCGCGGAAGAGTTCCGAGGCCTCTTCCGAGAGCCACCGCTTGGGCGCACCCTCGCGCTCGGCCCGCGCGAGGAAGTGATCCGTCAGCAGCGCGATGTCCTCGACCCGCTCGCGCAGGCTGGGAACGTTGATCGTCGCGCCGGACAGTCGGTAGTAGAGGTCCTGGCGCACGTGGCCCTCGTCCATCGCCTGCGCGAGGTCCCCCTGCGAGGTCGCCATGAAGCGGGGCACGTGTTCGCCGGGGATGTCCATCATGCGCACGATGCGCGCCTGGATCTCGTCGGGGATATCGGTGATCTCGTCGATGAGCAGCGTGCCGCCCTTGACCCGCGCCAGCACCTTCGACGGCCCCTCGAGCTCGGAGAGGTCGCCGCCCGTCACGGTGACGAAGGGCAGCGTGCGGCGGTCCGAGAAGTCGTGGATCGCCCGTGCGATCAGGCTCTTTCCGGTGCCGCTCTCGCCCGAGATCAGGACCGGGAGATCGGTGTTCATGACCTTGGCCACCAGGCGGTAGAGCGCCTGCATCGCGGGCGTGCGGCCCACCAGCGGCAGCTCGTCGGGGCCGTCGGCGCCGATGGTGGCGGAATCCTCGCGCGCGGGCGCGCGGTTGCGGTTGTCCAGCGCCTTGGCGGTGCGCTTCATCAGGTCCGGCAGGTCGAACGGCTTGGGCAGGTAGTCGTAGGCCTCGGCCTCGGCCGCCTGGATCGCCGTCATGATCGTGTTCTGCGCCGAGATCACGATCACCGGCAGCTCGGGCCGGTCCTGGTGGATCTTGGGCAGCATCTCGAGCCCGTTGCCATCGGGCATGACCACGTCCGAGATCACCACGTCGCCCTTGCCCTCGCCGACCCAGCGCATGAGCGTGGTCAGCGAGCTGGTGGCGTGCACCTTGCAGCCCGCCCGCGTAAGCGCCTGTGTCAGAACCGTGCGGATCGTGCGGTCGTCGTCGGCGACCAGGACCGTGCCGTCCATTACCCTGTCTCCTCTGTCTCGCGCGGGGCGCGCGGAAGCGAAATGCGAAAGACCGTGCGGCCCGGAACGGATTCCACCGAAATCCAGCCGTCGTGGTCAGAGATGATCTTCGAGACCAGCGCGAGGCCAAGCCCGGTGCCGTTCTCCTTGCCGGACACGAAAGGATCGAAGACGTCGGCCTTGATGTCCGAGGGCAACCCCGGGCCGTCGTCGGTCACCTCGACCTGCAAAGGCAGCTTGAGCGTCGTGCCGTCGGCGCGGCGCATGCGGAAGCTGTGCTCGTAGAAGGTGTGCAGGCGGATGGTGCCGCCCTCCTTCGGATCGGCGGCCTCGGCCGCGTTCTTGAGCAGGTTCAGCACCGCCTGCAGCAGCTGGTCGGGATCGCCGTAGGCCATCGGCAGCGAGGGATCGTAGTCCTCGACGATCTTCATGTGCGCGCCCACGCCCAGCTGGGTCGAGCGCCGCGCCCGGTCGAGCACGTCGTGCAGGTTCACCGCCTTGCGCTCGGGCGCCGAGAGGTTGCCGAACTGCTCGACCTGTTCGAGCAGTTTCACGATGCGCCGGGTCTCCTCGACGATCAGGTCGGTGAACTCGAGGTCGTCCTTGCCGAGGTTCATCGACAGCAGCTGCGCCGCGCCGGTGATCCCCGCGAGCGGGTTCTTGATCTCGTGCGCGAGCATCTCGGCCATGCCGATGGCCGACTTGGCGGCGGATTTCACGCTGTGGCTCTGGGTCATGCGGCCGGCCAGCTCGCGCGGGCTGATGAGCATGATGAACCAGCCCGGGTGCCCCTGCACCGGCGCGATCTGCAGGTTGCAGACCAGCGGCGCGCGGTTGCCGGTGCCGACGTCGACGTCGTTGACGAAGAGCGGCGTGCCGTTCTCGCGGGCCCGTGCAAGGCTCTCCTCCAGCGGCGCATCCACCGCGAGGCGGTCCCAGATCGGCTGGCCGATCAGCCACTTGGCGGAGTTGTTCATGAACCCCTCGGCCGCCGGATTCATGTCGGCGATGCGCTCTTCCGCGTCCAGCAGCACCGCCGGGACCGGCAGCGAGGACCAGAGCTGCATCTGGAGCTCGGATGTGGCGTTGGTGTTGGCACTGGTGTTCATGCCGCCTCCGCCTGCCGCGCGCCGAGCGCGGCGTCGAGATCGCGCAGCACCATGCGCGGCTCGCGTGCCGTGAGCAGTGCCTTGCGCAGCGCCGGCGGGGTGCCGGCTTGATCCATGTACCAGCCCAGGTGCTTGCGCGCGCAGCGCAGCCCCAGCTCGGGGCCGTAGAAATCCAGCATCGCCTCGTAATGCTCCGCCACCATGTCGACCAATGCGCCGCCATCCGGGATCTCGGGCGCCGGCGCGCCATGCAGCTCCGCCGCGATCTCGGCCAGCCGCCAGGGCGCGCCCTGCGCCCCGCGTCCGACCATCAGCCCGTCGGCACCCGACAGGCGCAGCGCCTCGCGCGCCGTGGCCGCGTCGGTCACGTCGCCGTTGGCGATGACGGGCACCGAGACGGCCTCCTTGACCGGACGGATCGCCGCCCAGTCCGCGGCACCCTTGTAGAACTGGCAGCGCGTGCGGCCGTGGATCACGATCATCCGAACGCCCGCCGCCTCGGCGCGGCGCGCGAGCTCTGGCGCGTTGTGGCAGCTGTCGTCCCAGCCCAGCCGGGTCTTGAGCGTCACCGGAACGTCGACCGCATTCGCCACCGCCTCGATCAACCGCAGCGCGTGGTCGAGGTCGCGCAGCAGCGCCGAGCCCGAATAGCCGCCGGTGACCTTCTTGGCCGGGCAGCCCATGTTGATGTCGATCACCCGCGCGCCCATGCCCTCGACCATGCGCGCGGCCTCGGCCATCGGGCCGGGGCTGCGGCCGGCGAGCTGCACCGAGGTGTTCTCGATGCCCGCGCCCAGTTCGGCCTTCTCGCGCGAGCCGGGCCGCGCGGTGAGGAACTCGCCGCTCGCGATCATCTCGGACACGACAAGCCCGGCCCCGAAACGCGAGACGAGGTTGCGGAAGGGCAGATCGGTGATGCCCGCCAGCGGTGCCAGCAGAACGGGAGGTGTGATGAGCCTGTCACCCAAGGGGAAACTCAAGCGCCTATTCCTTGTGCAGATGCTTGGGAGGTAACCCGCGTCCGAGGCGCATTCAATGCTATTGCGTCCGCGTCTGCCGCGATAGCAGAGCTATGCCCGTTTTTTATGCACCCCGGGCGCAGTGATTGCGCAGGCGCCACGCAACGCATAGAGAACGCGCGAAAGGACAGCCTGTCATGCGCACAGCCGCCATCATCGTCGCCGCCGGGCGCGGCACCCGCGCCGGCGGTCCCCTGCCCAAGCAGTGGCGCGAGGTCGCGGGCCGTCCCGTGGCGCGCCGGACGCTCGAGGCCTTTGCCCATCTCGACCAGGTTGTCCTCGTCGTGCACCCCGATGACCAGGCCCTTGCGACGGAGGCCGCCCGGGGGCTCGACGTGATCCTTGCCGCGGGAGCCGCGGACCGTGCCGGATCGGTTCGCGCGGGGCTCGACGCGCTTGCGGGCGCCCCGCCCGACCGTGTGCTGATCCACGACGTCGCCCGTCCCTGCGTCAGCCGTGGGTTGATCGATTCGATCATCGCGGCGCTCGACGACGCACCGGGCGCGGCACCCGCACTGGCCGTCACGGACGCCCTCTGGCGCGGCGCCGAGGGTCGCGTCACGGGGACGCAGGACCGTGACGGTCTCTTTCGCGCGCAGACCCCGCAGGCTTTCCTGTACCCGGCCATCGTGCAGGCCCACGCGGCGCACCCGGGCGGCGCCGCGGACGACGTCGAGGTCGCCCGCGCCGCGGGGCTCGAGGTCGCCATCGTTCCGGGCGAGGAACGCAATCTCAAGATCACCACCCCGGCGGATTTCGCCCGCGCCGCCGCACTCCTGGAGAGTTCCCGCATGGACATCCGCCTTGGCAACGGTTTCGACGTTCACCGCTTCGGACCCGGCGATCACGTCGTGCTGTGCGGCGTGAAAATCCCGCATTCCCGGGGACTTCAGGGCCATTCCGACGCCGATGTCGGGATGCACGCGCTGACGGACGCGCTCTATGGCGCCATGGCCGAGGGCGATATCGGCCGGCATTTCCCGCCGTCCGATCCGCAGTGGAAAGGCGCGGCCTCGGAGATATTCCTCCGTCACGCGGTGGATCTGGCGCGGGACAAGGGCTTCACCGTTTCGAACCTCGACCTGACCCTGGTCTGCGAGCGCCCGAAGATCGGACCACATGCCCCTGATATGATTTCTGAAATCGCCCGCATCACCGAATTGTGCGAGGACCGCGTCTCGATCAAGGCGACAACCTCCGAGCGGCTGGGCTTTGCCGGCCGGGAGGAAGGAATCGCCGCCATTGCCACCGCAACGCTGGTGAAACCATGAAACTGATCGCCACTTTCTTCTACGTCGGCCTCCTGCGCCCCGGCCCGGGCACGTGGGGATCGCTGACCGCGCTGCCCGTGGCATACGGGATCCTGACGCTGGGCGGTTTCTGGCTGCTTCTGGCCGCGACCCTGGCGCTATATCCGCTGGGCTGGGCGGCCACCCGCGCCGAGACCGCGGGCAAGGCCGACCACGATCCGGGCCATATCGTGGTTGACGAGGTCGTCGGCCAATGGATCGCCCTGTTTCCCGTGGCTTACGGCGCGATGTTCATGTCCGCGGACCTCTGGCGCCTCTGGCCCGGCTGGGTTTCGGCCTTCGTCTTCTTCCGGCTCTTCGACATCTGGAAGCCCTGGCTCGTGGGGCGCGCCGACCGCATGGGCGGCCCGACCGGCGTGATGCTGGATGACGTGATCGCGGGCGTGTTTTCTGCTATCGTGACGATTATTCTCGCCGCCATTTCGCACGGAGTCCTGATGTGACCGAAGTCCTTGCCCACGACATCCTGACCCGCGCCCGAGAGGCGGGCGTCACGGTCACCACGGCCGAAAGCTGCACCGGCGGCATGGTCGCCGCCGCGCTGACCGACATTCCCGGTTCGTCCGATATCTTCCACCGCGGGATGATCACCTATTCCGACGCCGCCAAGCAGGAGATGCTGGGCGTCCACGCCGAGAGCCTGCAGGTGCATGGCGCGGTCTCGGAGCCGGTGGTCGTGGAGATGGCCGAGGGCGCCCGCATTGCGGCAAGTGCCGACATCGCGGTCGCCGTATCGGGTGTCGCGGGCCCCGGCGGCGGCACCGACCTCAAGCCCGAGGGGCGCGTCTGCTTCGCCCTCGCCACGGCGTCGGGCACGCAGGTCGAAACCGTGGACTTCGGAGCGCTCGGCCGCGCCAATGTGCGGGCCGCCGCGACTCATCATGCGCTCGAGCTGATCCGCGGCGCGCTCGACGTAGACTGAGGCCGGCGGTCAGCCGTAGAGCTCGGCCGCACGCCGCTCGAAGGCGCGCACGATGCGCTGCATCGCCTCGTAGAAGAACATCCCAGCAGCCCCCTGCAGGATGCGGTTCTTGAACTCGAAATCGACGAAGAAATGCACGTCGACGCCGCCCTCGACATCCTCGAACTGCCACTTCGAGTGCATGTACTTGAACGGCCCGTCCAGGTACTCGGTGTCGATCCGCTTCTCGTCGGGCCAGAGCGTCACGCGGCTGCCGAAGCGTTCGCGGAACACCTTGAACGAGATCACCAAGTCCGCGAGCATGACCTCGTGGTCGCCCTTGTCCTCGCGCGAGCGCACGCGCGCCGCCGCGGTCCAGGGCAGGAACTCGGGATAGCGGCTCACGTCGGCCACCAGATCGTACATCTGCTGCGCCGTGTAGGGCAGGCGCTTGGTCTCGGAATGGGTCGGCATACCGGTCCTTTATCGCGTGACACTCATGGGTCAATACGTATGGTGGCCCCCGGGTTTCAAGGGAAAGCGAAATGACCGACCGCGCCTACGTTGTCGACGAAATGATCTCGGCCAAGTCCATCGCCGCCCGCGTCGAGGCGCTGGCCCGCGAAATCGCGGCCGATTTCCGCGATACGGAGCAGCTGGTCGTCGTGGGTCTGCTGCGAGGCAGCTTCGTCTTCATCGCCGATCTCGTGCGCGAGCTGGATCTGCCCGTCGAGGTCGATTTCCTCGAGGCCTCCTCCTATGGCAACGCCATGGAAAGCAGCCGAGAGGTGCGCATCCTCAAGGACCTGCGCTCGCCCGTCGAGGGGCGCGACGTGCTGGTCGTGGAGGACATCGTGGACACCGGCCACACGCTGCATCACGTCATGGCGCTTCTGGCCTCGCGCCAGCCGCGCCGGCTGCGCTCGATCGCGCTGCTCGACAAGCCGGTGCGGCGCGAGGTCGATCTCAAGGCCGACTGGACCGGCTTCGAGATCCCCGACGAGTTCGTCGTCGGCTACGGCATCGATTTCGCGCAGCGCAACCGCAACCTGCCCTTCATCGGCAAGGTGCGCTTTACCGGGGAGTGAAGCGATGGGTCCCACCTGGCTCCTGCGCATGGCGCGATGGGCGCGCAACCCGCCTTCGCCCGGACGGGTCAAGCTGGTGCTTGCCGTCGTCGGGATCTGCCTTGCGCTCTTCGCCGTGGAGCGCTGGGTCGGCTGGCCCGACGCCCTGTCGCCCGAGCGGGCCCGCCCGCCCATGCGCGTTTCGCCCTGATCCCGGGCCATTGACCGCCCACGCCAGGTCACATCTGCGCGAGCGCAGGCTCCGCGCCCGACGCTCTCAAGGCGCCAAACCTCCTTGTTTTCCTCGTGATGTGGCGTTCTGCCGCAGGCCTCCGCGGGCCCGCAGCCTCTGTCACCGGTGACGTTGTCACAGAGCCGGTCAGCGCCGAAGCTATCGTTGCCCCAGTGGGGGCGGACGCTACCCTTCGTTTTACCGAGCGACTCAAGGAGCCAGACATGAAGACCCTTCTGACGGCCATCGCGGCCACTGCCACCCTGACAGCCGGCGCCGCCGTGGCGCAGGACTACGGAGACCAGCTCAAGGCCCGGCAAGGCCAGTTCCGCATCCTCGCGATCAACCTCGGGATTCTGGGCGGCATGGCCAAGGGCGAGATCGACTACGATGCCGAGCGCGCGCAGATGGCCGCCGACAACCTCGTGGCCGTAACGAGCATCCAGCAGCAACCGCTCTGGCCGGAGGAGTCGGGCGAGATGAGCCTCGACGGCACGCGCGCCAAGGTCGAGATCTGGGACAACTGGGATGATTTCGCGTCGAAATGGTCGGCCCTCGGCGAGGCGGCCGAGGTGATGGCCAGCGCCGCGGGCGAAGGTCAGGAAGCCATCGGCCCCGCACTCGGAGAGGTCGGCGGCGCCTGCAAGAGCTGCCACGACGACTACCGCGCCCCCGCGAACTGAGCCGATGCGCAAGCTTCTGGGAACAGTTGCCCTGGCGGGGGTCGTCCTTGCCGGGGTCGGATGGTGGCTGACGGCGCCCGAGCCGTTGCCCGACGACACGCTTTCCGGGCTCGAAGGCGACGCGGCGCGCGGCGAGACGGTCTTCACCGCCGCCGGTTGTGCCTCGTGCCACCACGCTCCCGAGGCCGAGGGCGACGACAAGCGCGTCCTTGCGGGGGGCCAGCGCTTTGCCTCGGAGTTCGGGACCTTCCTTGCGCCCAACATCTCGCCGGACCCCGAGCACGGGATCGGTGCGTGGTCCCGCGACGACTTCGCCAATGCCGTGATGCGCGGGATCGACCCGGGCGGCGCGCATCTCTACCCGGCCTTCCCCTACACCGCCTATGCCCGCATGGAGCCGCAGGACCTGGCCGACCTCTGGGCCTTCATGCAGACCCTGCCCGAGGCGGACACGCCCTCGCAGCCGCACGAGGTGGGCTTTCCCTTCAACATCCGCCGCGCCGTGGGCGGCTGGAAGATGCTCTACTTTGGCCGCGACTGGGTCATGTCCGGCGATCTCGACCCCCAAGAGACGCGTGGCCGCTACCTCGTCGAGGCACTGGCGCATTGCGGCGAATGTCACACGCCGCGCGACGCGCTCGGCGGGCTGGATACCTCGGCCTGGCTGACCGGCGCGCCCAATCCCAACGGGTCCGGCACGATCCCGCCGCTGACGCCCGGGGAGTTCGACTGGAGCGCGGGAGACATCGCCTACTACCTCGAGTCCGGCTTCACCCCCGACTACGACAGCGTCGGCGGCCACATGGCAGAGGTGGTCGACAACTTCTCGAAACTCCCGGCCGAGGACCGCGAGGCGGTCGCGGCCTACGTGAAGTCGCTGCCCGAGGGCGGCGCGATGGAGTGAGGCGCGGGCGGTCTTCCCGGCCGCCCTAGCCCGCCTTGCGCAGCTCCGGCGCCACCTTGGTGCCCAGCACCTCGATCGCCTTGAGCATCTCGGCATGCTCGATGACGCCGATGGCCATCTGGATCGTCACCCGGTCGAAGCCGAGATCCTCGCGCAGCCCGAGGATCTTGTCGACGATCTGAGCCGGCGAGCCCACGAACATCGCGCCCTCCGGGCCCATGCCCGCGTCGAACTGCGCCCGGCTCTGCGGCCCCCAGCCGCGCTCGCGCCCGATCTGGTCCATGACCTGCTTCTGCGCCGGAAAGAAAACGTCGGCGGCGCGTTTCCCGTTCTCGCCCACGAAACCGTGCACGTTCAGCGAGACGCGTGCCGTGTCGGCGTGGCCGGCCTGGCCCGCGGCCCTGCGGTAGAGGTCGGCCAGCGGCGCAAAGCGGCGCGGCTCGCCTCCGATGATCGCCAGCGCCAGCGGTCGCCCCAGCGCGCCCGCACGCACCATGCTCTGCGGCGAGCCACCCGCGGCGATCCAGATCGGCAGATTCCCGCCCGCGGGCCGCGGGTAGACACCCTGCCCCGCGACCTTGGGCGTGAACCGCGTGCCCTTCCAGGTCAGCCGTTCGCCCTTGTCGATCTCGAGCAGCATGGCCAGTTTCTCGTCGAAGAGCGCGTCGTAGTCCTGCAGGTCGTAACCGAACAGCGGGAAGCTCTCGATGAAGCTGCCGCGCCCGACCATCAGTTCGGCGCGCCCGCCCGTGAGATTGTCCAGCGTCGCGAACTGCTGGTAGACGCGGATCGGATCGTCCGAGCTGAGCACGCTCACCGCCGAGCTGAGCTTGATGTTGCGCGTCGTGCGCGCCGCGCCCGCAAGCGCCGTCGCGGGCGAGGTGATGGCATAGTTCGGCCGGTGATGCTCGCCCAGCCCGAAGACATCCAGCCCGACCTGGTCGGCCAGCTCGATCTCCTCCATCAGGTTGGCAAGGCGCGTCTGCGCGTCGACCTGCTCGCCCGTGACAGGGTTGGTGCCGACGTCGCCGAACGTGTAAAGGCCGATTTCCATGGCAGAGGTCCCCTTTTGGCGGTGCATTCTCCAGCCCAGTTAGACAGGCAAGGCCACGCGCGACAGGGCCCTGCGCGCACATCGCCTGTGCATCCCCTCTTAACTTGGGCGCCCGGATCGCCTATCTGCCCTCACATGACAGAGACATTGCATATCGTCGGCGGCGGCATGGCCGGATCCGAGGCCGCCTGGCAGGCCGCAGAGGCGGGCGTGCCCGTGGTGATCCACGAGATGCGCCCGAAGGTCGAAACCTTCGCGCACCGGACCGGCAACCTCGCCGAGATGGTCTGCTCGAACTCCTTCCGGTCGGACGACCACGAGCAGAACGCGGTGGGCCTTCTGCACTGGGAGATGCTGCAGGCCGGCAGCCTTGTCATGCGCAGCGCCTACGACCACCGCCTTCCCGCCGGCGGTGCGCTGGCGGTCGACCGCGATCCCTTCTCCGAGGCGGTGACCGACAGGTTGAGAGCGCATCCCAACATCACGATTTCCAACGAGGAAATCGACACGCTCCCCGACGACGGCCGCTGGATCTTCGCCACCGGCCCGCTCACCTCCGAGGGGCTGGGCAAGTCCATCGCCACCGAGACCGGCGCCGACGCGCTGGCCTTCTTCGACGCCATCGCGCCCATCGTCTATGCCGAGACCATCGACATGGACACCGCCTGGCGTCAGTCGCGCTACGACAAGGGCGAGACCGAGGACGAGCGCAAGGCCTACATCAACTGCCCGATGACGCGCGACGAGTACGAGGCCTTCATCGATGCGCTGCTCGCCGCCGACAAGACCGAGTTCCACGAGGGCGAGACCGCCGGCTACTTCGACGGCTGCCTGCCGATCGAGGTCATGGCCGAGCGCGGCCGCGAGACCCTGCGCCACGGCCCGATGAAGCCGGTGGGCCTCACCAACCCGCATCAGCCCGACGTGAAGCCCTGGGCGGTGGTCCAGCTGCGCCGCGACAACGCGCTGGGGACGCTCTACAACATCGTGGGCTTCCAGACCAAGATGAAGTACGGCGCCCAAGCTTCTGTTTTCCGGATGATTCCCGGCCTTCAGGACGCGAAGTTCGCACGCCTCGGCGGGATCCACCGGAACACTTTCCTGAACTCTCCCACGCTGCTCGACGACCAGATGCGCCTGCGCAGCCGACCCAACGTGCGCTTTGCCGGCCAGATCACCGGCGTCGAGGGCTACGTCGAATCCGCCGCCATGGGCCTCGCCTCGGGCCGGATGGCCGCGGCCGAGATCCTCGGCCGCCCGGTCCCCGCGATCCCGCAGGACACGGCCCACGGCGCGCTCATCCACCACATCACAGGCGGGGCCGAGGCAAAGACCTTCCAGCCGATGAACGTGAACTTCGGCCTCTTCCGCCCGGTCGAGGGGCTCAAGGGCGGCCGCCGCGGCCGCCGCGACCGCTACAAGGCCTATACCGACCGCGCCAAGGCGGCCTGGTCCGACTGGCTCACCGCGCAGGAGGCGCAACCGGCATGAACTACGTCCTCGCCCTCTTCCTGCCCCCGCTCTCGATCCTCTTCACGGGCCGGATCATCCTGTCGATCGTGGTGCTCTTCATCTGGATCCCGGCGATCCTCTTCACCGGCGGCCTCACGCACCCGATGTTCATCCTGCTCGCCTGGGTGCTGATCTACCAGTCCGGCGAAGAGCGGCGCACGCGCCGCCTCGAACGCAGCTACCGCCGCGACGACTAGGCCGCCCTTGCGCACCCGCTTCGCGCCTTCGCCCACGGGCCCGCTGCACCTGGGCCACGCCTACTCGGCACTGCTCGCCCACGACATGGCGCGCGCCGCCGGCGGCACCTTCCTGCTGCGGATCGAGGACATCGACCGCACCCGCGCCCGCGACCACTGGGAGGCGCAGATATACGAGGACCTGCACTGGCTGGGCATCGACTGGGACGAGCCGCCCCTGCGCCAGTCCGACCGCATCTCCGCCTACGAGGCCGCGCTCGACAGCCTCTGGCAGCGCGAACTGATCTACCCCTGCCACTGCTCCCGGCGCGACATCGCCGCCGCCGCCTCGGCCCCGCAGGAAGGCGCCGAGCCCACGGTTGGCCCCGATGGCCTCGTCTACCCCGGCACCTGCCGCGCGTTGCTCGCCCCCGGCTACGGCGCGACGCCCCGCCCGGGCGGCACCGCGCTGCGCCTGAACATGGCCCGCGCCCTGGAGGCACTGCCGGAGATCGCCTTCGAGGAAACCGGCGCCGGCCCCGAGGGCGAGGCCGGCCGCATCGTGACGTCCCGCCAGCAGTTGACCGAGACCATCGGCGACGTCGTGCTCTCACGCCGCGACTTCACCGGCTCCTACCACCTCTCCGTGGTCCTCGACGACGCGCAGCAGGGCATCACCCACGTCGTCCGCGGGCAGGACCTCTTCAGCGCCACGCCAATCCACGTCGTGCTGCAGCACATTCTGAACCTGCCGCACCCGCAATACCACCACCACCGCCTGATCCGCGACGAGACCGGCCGCCGCCTCGCCAAGCGCGACGACGCCCGCGCCATCGCCACCTACCGCACCGAAGGTAGATCCCCGCCCGACATCCGCGCCATGGTCGGGCTCTGACCCGCGCCCCGCTCTTCTTCTTGTTCCAAATACGCAATCACGCCGCCTGCCGCACGGCCCACCGCCGGCGGCTCCCGGCGCCGCGCTTCAGTCCGCCATCGGCGCCATGATCTCGACCTCTGCGCCCTCGCGCACCGCGCGATAGAAGCAGGAGCGCCGGTTGGTGTGACAGGCCGGCCCCGCCTGGCGCACGAGCGCCAGCAGGCAGTCGCGGTCGCAGTCGAGCCTCAGGTCGACCAGCTCCTGCAGGTGCCCGGAACTCTCGCCCTTGACCCAGAAGGCCTGCCGCGAGCGCGACCAGTAGGTCACGCGGCCCGTCTCCAGCGTGCGGGCAACCGACTCGGCCGACATCCAGGCCATCATCAGCACCTCGCCGGTCTCGGCCTCCTGCGCGATGCAGGGGATGAGGCCCCGGTCGTCATAGACCAAGGTCGCGGGATCGAAAGACATGCAGAAAACCCTTTTGCAGAACGCCGGTCCGCCCCTATCTATGGGGAGGAACCGGGAAGGAAAAGCCATGTCGGCCGAACAGGACCTCATCAAGCTCTACTCGTCGCGCATTCTTGCGCTCGCGGCCGATATTCCGCGAACCGAGCGGCTCGAGGCACCGGATGCCACCGTCAAGAAGCGCTCGCCGCTCTGCGGCTCGACCGTGACCGTCGACATCCGCATGGAGGACGGCAAGGTCGCCGACTACGGGCAGGACGTGAAGGCCTGCGCGCTCGGCCAGGCCGCGGCGGCCGTGGTGGGCGGCGCCATCGTGGGCTGCACTCCCGACGAGATTGCCCAGGCCCGGGACGCCCTGCGCGCCATGCTCAAGCACGACGGCCCCACGCCGCCCGCGCCCTTCGACGGGCTCGAGGTGCTGCGCCCGGCACAGGCCTACAAGAACCGCCACGCCTCGATCATGCTCGCGCTCGAGGCCTCGGCCGAGGCCGCCGACCAGGCCCGCGCCGCGCAGAGCGCCTGAGCCTCCCCCGCTCCGAGACACCCGGACAAGAAAAAACCGCCGCGCTCCGATGGGACGCGGCGGTCAGTTTGCGTCGGTCGGGGTCCGGGGGCTCCGGCCCGTGTCCGGGATCAGGCAGACCGGACGGGGGACAGGCAGTTACGGGCAGCGCATCGGGGACAGATGATGCGGGAGGCCGGGACCGGGACGCAGGCAGAATTCAAAGAACGGGCAGGTGCAGCGCCCCAACAAGGATGACCACGAGCGCGGTGGCGCCCAGCATGTCCTGAACAAGCGTCGGCTGGGACCGGCGAAGGGCGGTGCGGATCGTCTGGTACATGGCGGTCTTCCCTGTTGTGCGCTTCGTTGCCACTTTGTTCTCATACCATTAACCCTGTGTAAAGAACTTTTTAAGAACATTTGCGAACACAAAGGGACGAGGCGGTCCCATCCTATCGGTCGGACGTTCCCCGACGTTCCCTCAACCGACCGAAATCAGACGGATCGCCTCGTCCTGCCGCATCAGCCACAGCAATAGCCGCGCCGCCTGGCCGCGCTCTCCGGTGAGGTCCGGATCCTCGGCCAACAGACGTCGGGCGTCCGATTGCGCCACCGCCATAAGGCCCGCCTGGTGTTCCAGATCGGCAACGCGGAACACCGGCAGCCCGGACTGCGCCGTGCCGATCAGGTCGCCCGCACCGCGCATCTCGAGATCGACCTCGGCGATGCGGAATCCGTCCTCGGTCTCGCGCAGGGTCGTCAGACGCTTGAGCCCGCTTTCGTTGAGCGGCGGCTGGTAGAGCAGCAGGCAGGTGCTCGCGGCCTCGCCCCGGCCCACCCGGCCGCGCAACTGGTGCAGCTGCGCCAGCCCGAACCACTCGGCCCGCTCGATCACCATGATCGAGGCGTTGGGCACGTTCACGCCCACCTCGATCACCGTGGTCGCCACCAGCACCTTGGTCTCGCCCGCGACGAAGCGCGCCATCGCGGCGTCCTTCTCGGCCGGTGGCATCTGGCCGTGCACCAGCCCCACGACCCCCTCGCCAAGCGCCGCGCGCAGATGCCGGAAGCGGGCGTCTGCGGCGGTCAGGTCGAGCGACTCGCTCTCCTCCACCAGCGGGCAGACCCAGTAGGCCTGCCGTCCTTCGGCGACGGCCTTGCGCAGATGTTCGACCACCTCGTCCATCTTCTCGGACGAGAGCAGCGCCGTGCGGATCGGCTTGCGGCCCGGCGGCTTCTCGTCGAGCACCGAGACGTCCATGTCGCCGTATTGCGCCAGCGCCAGGCTGCGCGGGATCGGCGTCGCGGTCATGACCAGCACGTCCGCCCCCTGCCCCTTGCGCCCCAGTTCGAGCCGTTGGCGCACGCCGAAGCGGTGCTGCTCGTCGACGATGGCGAGCCGCAGGTCGGCAAAGACCACGTCGTCCTGGAAGACGGCATGCGTGCCCACCAGCACCTGGATGTCGCCCCGGGCCAGCGCCTCGAGCTTGGCGCGCCGCTCGGCGCCCTTGTCGCGGCCGGTCAGGATCTCGAGCACCACGCCCGCGCTTTCCGCCAGGGGCTGGAGCCCTTCCAGATGCTGACGCGCGAGGATCTCGGTCGGCGCCATCATGACGCCCTGCCCCCCGGCCTCGGCCGCGACCAGAAGCGCCATGAAGGCCACCAGCGTCTTGCCCGCGCCCACGTCGCCCTGCAGCAACCGGTTCATCCGCGTCTCGCGGCCCATGTCGGCGGCGATCTCCTCCATCGCGCGGGCCTGTGCGCCGGTCGGCCTATAGGGCAGCGCCCCAAGCACGCGGCGGCGCAGGTGCCCGTCACCCTCGGTCACGCGGCCCTTGCCCTTGCGCCGCTTTGCCCGCGCCAGCGCGAGCGTGAGCTGATGCGCCATCAACTCGTCGTAGGCCAGCCGCTTCCGCTCGGGCGCATGCGGCGAGAGGTCGTCGGCGTGGTGCGGCGCATGGGCGGCGGCCAGCGCCGCGCGCCAGTCGGCCCAGCCCTCCTGCGCCACCTGCCCCGGGTCAATCCATTCCGGCAGCTCCGGCGCGCGCGCCAGCGCATCGGAGACCGCCCGCGTCATGATCTTCTGCGTCACCCCGGCCGTCAGCGGGTAGACCGGCTCGTACTGCGGCAGGCTCTCAGCTTCCTCGGGCGCGAGCACATGGTCGGGGTGGACCATCTGCGCCATGCCGTCGAAAAGCTCGACCCGGCCCGAGATCACCCGGCGCGATCCCTCCGGCAGCACCCGCGCGAGGTAATCGCCGCGGCCGTGGAAATAGACCACGGTGAAATCCGTCTGCGCGTCCTCGACGTGGATGCGGTAGGGCCCGCCCCTGCGCGCCGCCGGGCGGTGCTTGCCGACGCGGACCTCGACCGTGACGACACCGGGCAGCTCGGCGCCCTGCACGCTGTCGCGCAGGCGGCGGTCGATGCCCGAGTGCGGCAACGTGTAGAGCAGGTCGCGCGGCGCGACGATATCGGCCTGCGCCAGCGCCTGCGCGGTCTTGGGGCCCGATGCCGTCGAGCGTCTTGAGCTCGGCGAAGAGCGGCCAGAGCGGTTCCGGCCGCCCGCTCATCCGCCGATCAGCGCGAGCCAGGCGTCCTCGTCGAGGACCTCGACGCCCAGCCCGCGCGCCTTGGTCTCCTTCGAGCCCGCGCCGGGCCCGGCCACGACGATGTCGGTCTTTTTGCTCACCGAGCCCGAGACCTTGGCGCCAAGGCTCTCGGCGCGCGCCTTGGCCTCGGCCCGGGTCATCTTCTCGAGGGAGCCGGTGAAGACCACCGTCTTGCCCGCGACGGGAGAGCCTTCGGTGTCCGGGCGCGCCTCGGGCTGGATGTCGAGGCACTTTGCCAGGCGGTCGATCGAGGCGCGCTCGGCCTCCTGCGCGAAGGCGGTGACCAGCGCCACCGCCGCCGTCGCGCCGATGCCGTCGATGCCGACGAGATCCTCCCAGGCGGCACGCGCCTCGGCCGCGATCTGCGGGTCGCGGGCCCAGGTGGCCTCCTGCACCTCCTTGATGCGCGCGCGGCGGCCGTCATTCGCAGCGGCCTCGCGCTCCTCCTGCACGGCGGCCTCGGCCTCGCGGTGGCGCTCCATCGCCGGACGGGCCGCGTCGACGGCATGGTTCAGCGCATCCCATGTGCCGTAGTGGCGGGCGAGATCGCCCGCGACCACCTCGCCGACATGGCGGATGCCAAGCGCGAAAATGACACGCCGCAACTCGATTTTCCGCCGCTCGTCGATCGCCTCGAAGAGGTTCTGCGCGCTCTTCTCCCCCCAGCCCTCGCGGTTCTTGAGCTGCTGCATGCCGCTGCCGTAGCTGTCCCGCAGCGCGAAGATGTCAGCGGGCTCCTTGATCCAGCCATCGCGGTGGAACTGCTCGACCTGCTTTGCGCCCAGCCCCTCGATGTCGAAGGCGGCGCGCGAAACGAAATGCTTGAGCTTCTCCACGGCCTGCGCCGGGCAGATCAGGCCGCCGGTGCAGCGGCGAATGGCATCGCCCTCCTCGCGGATCGCCTCGGAGTGGCACTCGGGGCACTCGGTCGGAAACGCATAAGGCTCCGCGCCCTCGGGCCGTTTATCAAGGTCCACGTCCGCGACCTTGGGGATGACGTCGCCGGCGCGGTAGACCTGCACCCAGTCGCCTTCGCGGATGTCCTTGCCGTCGCGGATGGGCGCACCGCTGGCGTCGCGCCCGGCGATGTAGTCCTCGTTGTGGAGCGTGGCGTTCGAGACCACGACGCCGCCCACCGTCACCGGCGTGAGCCGCGCCACGGGCGAGAGCGCACCGGTCCGGCCGACCTGGATCTCGATCTTTTCCAGCCGGGTCCAAGCCAGCTCGGCCGGGAACTTGTGCGCGATGGCCCAGCGGGGCGTGGTGGAGCGGAAGCCCAGCCGCTCCTGCAGCGACAGGTCGTCGACCTTGTAGACGACGCCGTCGATGTCATAGTCGAGCGTCGCGCGCTGCTCCTCGATCCGCGCGTAATGCGCAAGCATGTCGTCGGGGCCGTCACAGCGTTCGGTGAGAGGGTTGGTCTGGAAGCCCATGCGCTGCAGCCGCTCGATCGCCGCCGTCTGCGTGTCAGCCAGCGGCTCGGACAGCTCGCCCCAGGAATATGCGAAGAACCGCAGCGGGCGCGATTTCGTGATCGCCGGGTCGAGCTGGCGCAGCGACCCCGCGGCGGCGTTGCGCGGATTGGCGAAGGTCTTGGCGTTCTGCTCTTCCTGCCGCTCGTTGAGCGCGGCGAAATCCGCGTGACTCATGTAGACCTCGCCGCGCACCTCGAGCACCTGCGGCGCATCCGCGATGCGCTGTGGAATGTCGTCGATGGTGCGGGCATTGGCGGTCACGTTCTCGCCCTCGGTGCCGTCGCCGCGGGTGGCTGCCTGCACCAGGCTACCGCCTTCGTAACGCAGAGACAGCGACAGCCCGTCGATCTTGGGTTCGGCGGTATAGGCCAGCGCCGCATCCGCTCCCAGCCCGAGATAGCGACGGATACGCGCGTCGAAATCGGCGACCTCGTCCGCCTCGAAGGCATTGCCCAGCGACATCATGCGAACCGCATGGCGCACCTTGGCAAACCCCTCGGCCGGGGCGGCGCCGACCTTTTCGGAGGGACTGTCGGCGCGTTTGAGCGCCGGAAACCGCGCCTCGATATCGGCATTGCGCCGCTTGAGCGCATCGTATTCGGCGTCCGTGAGGTCTGGCGCGTCCTCGGCGTGGTAGGCGCGGTCCGCCTCGCTCAGCACCTTTGCCAGGCGCGCCAGTTCATCCCGCGCCTCTGCCTCGGTCAGATTCTCGACCGCCTTGTCCTCGACCGCATCGCCCGTCATGGCCGCGCCCCCTGCTCACGCCTCTGCGGCCAAGGGATAGGCCGGGAACCGGGCGGCGTCCAGCAGCTCAGCCGTTGGCCGCGATGGCCGGCGGTTCACCCGCGCGGGGCTCGGGATCGCGCAGCACGTAGCCGCGGCCCCAGACCGTCTCGATGTGGGTCTCGTCGCCCGTCGCCTCGGAGAGTTTCTTGCGAAGCTTGCAGATGAAGACGTCGATGATCTTGAGCTCGGGCTCGTCCATGCCGCCGTAGAGATGATTGAGGAACATCTCCTTGGTCAGGGTCGTGCCCTTGCGCAGGCTCAGCAGCTCGAGCATCTGGTATTCCTTGCCGGTCAGATGCACTGGCTTGCCCGCGACCTCGACCGTCTTGGCATCGAGGTTGACCGAGATCTTGCCGGTCCGGATGACCGACTGCGAGTGCCCCTTGGACCGCCGGATGATGGCATGGATCCGCGCCACCAGTTCGTCGCGGTGGAACGGCTTGGTCAGGTAGTCGTCGGCACCGAAGCCGAAGCCCTTGATCTTGCTTTCGGTATCGTCGGCACCGGTAAGGATCAGGATCGGCGTGCTGACCCGTGCCATCCGCAGCTGGCGCAGCACCTCGTGTCCGGTCATGTCGGGCAGGTTGAGATCGAGCAGGATCAAGTCGTAATCGTAGAGCTTCGCCAGGTCGATGCCCTCTTCGCCCGCGTCGGTGGCGTAGACGTTGAGGTTGGCGTGGGTCAGCATCAATTCGATGCTCTTCGACGTGGTCGGATCATCTTCAACCAGAAGGATTCGCATGTACCGTCTCCACTATTCCACTTGTCTCACGCGACCCTGTCGGAAATTAGTTAATGCTTCTTTACCGCAGCCAAGGCAACGCAAACTTCAACCGTCGATTGCTTTTTCAGGACCGCGCGACCCGATGGAATACGGCCGCATCAGGCGTCGTCCCCGTGGTCGCGAAAGCGCTGCACCAGCGTGGCCTTCAGCGCCTCCTCGCCGTGGGCGGCGACGGCGCGCATCCATTCGCCCAGTTCCTCGGCGCTGAGCTTGTAGCGGTCGCGCGCCTGCTCGTCGCTGAGCAGTCCGTAGCGGACCGCCTTGACCACCGCCGCCTTGCGCGACGCGACCCAGCGGCGGGTGTCCACCGGAGGAAGGTCCGCGCGCGTCATCACCGTACCGTCCGGCAGGGTGATGGCGCGCGGCCCGTCGACTTTCTTGAGATACATCGTCGTCGTCCCAATCTTCCCGATCGGGACGGTTCTGCCCGCCGCGTTTTAACAGCGCCTGAAGGCTGCCCTTGAGAGTGCGTCGCATTTTCCTATATTCCGGCCAGATTCCAAGGAGAGTCGCATGCCCCTCGATCGCCAGCCGCTCAACTCGCTCGGCCTGCCCAAGCCGCCGTCCCAGACGCGCGTCGTCGTCGCCATGTCCGGTGGCGTCGACAGTTCTGTTGTAGCCGCGATGCTGGCCGAGGAGGGATACGACGTCGTCGGCGTGACGCTGCAGCTTTACGACCACGGCGCGGCGCTCGCCAAGAAGGGCGCCTGCTGCGCCGGGATCGACATCCACGACGCGCGCCGCGTGGCCGAGCAGATGGGCTTCCCGCACTACGTGCTGGACTACGAGAACATCTTCCGCGACGCGGTGATCGACGAGTTCGCCGACAGCTACCTCGGCGGCGCGACGCCGGTGCCCTGCATCCGCTGCAACGAGCGCGTCAAGTTCAAGGACCTGCTCGAGACCGCGCGCGATCTCGACGCCGACTGCATGGCGACCGGCCACTACATCCAGCGCAAGGCGGGCGCCGGCGGGGCCGAGCTGCACTCGGCCGCCGACGCCAACCGCGATCAGAGCTATTTCCTGTTCTCGACCACGCCGGAGCAGCTCGACTACCTGCGCTTCCCGCTGGGCCACCTCGAGAGCAAGGCCGCCACGCGCGAGCTGGCGTCGAGATACGGGCTCACCGTGGCCGACAAGCCCGACAGCCAGGACATCTGCTTCGTGCCGGACGGCAACTACGCCAGCGTCATCGAGAAGCTGCGCCCCGGCGCGGCCGAGCCGGGCGAGATCGTCCATGCCGACGGACGCGTGCTGGGCGAGCATCGGGGCGTGATCCACTACACCATCGGCCAGCGCCGCGGTCTCGGCATCGGCGGGCTCTCCGAGCCGCTCTACGTCGTGAAGCTCGACGTCGACAACAAGCGCGTGGTCGTGGGTCCGAAAGAGATGCTGGCGACACGCAAGGTGCCGGTGCGCGAGATCAACTGGCTGGGCGACGAGCCCTTCACCAGCCGCGAGGAATGGCACCTCTCGGTCAAGGTCCGCTCGACCCGCCCCCCGCGCGAGGCCATCGTGCGCCCGATCTCCGAGACCGAGGCCGAGGTCGAACTGCTGACCCCCGAAGAGGGCGTGAGCCCCGGGCAGGCCTGCGTCTTCTACGAGACCGAGGGCAGCCGCATCTTCGGCGGCGGCTGGATCTGGCGCGGCTACTGAGCCCTCAGCCCTTCGCCGGCGGGATCGCGTAGGTCAGCGAGGCATGGGCGACCGGCTCGTCGGTGCCCTCCGAGAACAGCAGCACGTCGGTCACGCTCAGGCTGCGCCCCAGCTTGAGCATCCGCGCCTCGGCCAGAACGTCGCGCCCGGCGACCGGCTTGCGCATGAAGTCGATCGAGCAATGCGTCGTCACGGTCAGCGCCTGCCGCCCGATCCGCGCCATGGTCGCCACGTAGGCCGCCACGTCGGCGAGCGAGAACATCGCCGGCCCCGACACGGTGCCGCCCGGCCGAAGGTGGCGCTCGTCCTCGTGCAGACGCATCACCAGCAGCTCCTCGTCCATGCGGTCGATGCCGAACATGCCCTCGACCTGCGGAAAGACCTCGGCCAGGAAAGCCTCCATCTCGGGAACCGTGAACCGTAACGCCATGCTTTTCCTCCTGCTGCGACCGGCCTAGGCTGGGCCAAACCGCGTGGGGAGGACAAGATGGATTTGCTGAAACGTCACGACAGCGGCGGCGTCGCGCACCTTGAAATGAACGCGCCCGAGCGGCTCAACGCCCTCTCGGACGAGATGCTGGCGGCGCTGCAGGCGCAGATCGACGCGCTTATGGAGGATCGCGAGACGCGCGTCGTGGTGATCTCGGGCGCGGGTAAGGCCTTCTGCGCGGGGCACGATCTCAAGCAGATGCAGCAGGGCCGCCAGTCCGAGGACGCGGGCCGCGCCTATTTCGCCGATCTCTTCGAGCGCTGCTCGCGCGTCATGACCGGGCTACGCAACCTGCCGCAGCCGGTCATCGCGCAGGCCCACGGAATCGCCACGGCGGCGGGCTGCCAGCTTGTGGCCTCCTGCGACATGGCGGTCGCCGCGCGCGGCACCCGCTTCGGGGTGAACGGGGTGAACATCGGGCTCTTCTGCTCGACGCCCATGGTGGCGCTGTCGCGCAACGTGCCGCGCAAGCAGGCCTTCGAGATGCTGACCACCGGACGCTTCCTCGACGCCGAGGAGGCGCGCTCCGTGGGGCTGGTCAACCGCGTGGTGCCGCAGGATTCGCTCGCCGACGAGACCGCCGAGCTGGCCGCAACGGTCGCGGGCAAACTCTCGGCGGCGGTGCGGATCGGCAAGCGCGCCTTCTACGAGCAGGCCGAGATGGGGCTCGACGCGGCCTATGCCCACACCGGCGCGGTCATGGTCGAGAACATGCTCATGCGCGACACCGAGGAAGGCATCAGCGCCTTTCTCGAAAAGCGCAAACCCGACTGGAGCGACGGCTCCGTGTGACCAGGTCACAGACGCCGGCGCCGCGCCGGCGGATGATGCGGGCATCACGTCCACGCATCACGGAGACATCCATGTTCCAGAACAACGTCGGCAAACTCGACAGGATCCTGCGCATCCTCGTCGGCGCCCTGCTGGTCCTCGCCTTCTTCATGGTCGAGGGCCAGTGGAGCTGGCTCTACCTCATCGGCATCGTGCCGCTGGTGACCGGCCTGCTGGGCAGTTGCCCGCTCTACGCGATGCTCGGCGTGTCCACCTGCCCGCGGCAGTGACACCGGCGGGGCTCCGCCCATCACGCGCCGCCGCGGCAACGCGGCGGTGCGCTCGCGCGTTTTCCCTGCAATGGTCATGTTCCACCCAAGGAGACGCTCCATGCGGACACATCTCACCATTGCCGCCCTGGCGGCGGCGCTGATCCTTCCCCTGGCCATGAACACCCCGGCCCAGGCCGCCCCCAAGGGCTGCCCGCCCGGCCTGGCCAAGAAGCACAACGGCTGCACCCCGCCCGGCCTCTCCGGCCAGCGCCGCGGTGACGACGACCGGCACTACCGCGACGGCGACCGCTACCGAATCGGCGACCGGATCCGCGACGGCTACGTCGTGATCCGCGATCCGAGCCGATACGGCCTTGCCTCGCGCGGCACCTACTACCGCTCCGGCGACTACGTCTACCGCGTCGACCGCGAAACCCGCGAGGTCCTCGACTTCATCGGCGCCTTCGCGCGGCTGGTGGACTGAGCGTGATTTGCCCTCCCCCTGCCAAGGGGGAGGGTTGGGAGGGGGGCGGCAGACCGCGAAACGGGCTGCGGAGGCCCTACTCCGCCGCGACCTTGCGCTTTTCCAGCATCGGCTTGAGATACCGCCCGGTGTGCGACCGCGCCTCGCCCGCGATTTCTTCCGGCGTGCCGGTGGCGACGATCTCGCCGCCGCCGTCACCGCCCTCGGGGCCGATGTCGATGATGTGGTCGGCTGTCTTGATGACATCGAGGTTGTGCTCGATCACCACCACGGTGTTGCCCGCCTCGACCAGTTCGTGCAGCACCTCGAGCAGCTTCTTCACGTCCTCGAAATGCAGGCCCGTCGTCGGCTCGTCGAGGATGTAGAGCGTCCGCCCCGTCGACCGCTTGGCCAGTTCCTTGGAGAGCTTCACCCGCTGCGCCTCGCCGCCCGAGAGCGTCGTCGCCTGCTGACCCACCTTGACGTAGCCCAGCCCGACACGCATCAGCGCATCCATCTTCTCGCGGATCAAGGGCACCGCCGAGAAGAACTCCTGCGCCTCTTCCACGGTCATGTCCAGCACGTCGGCGATGGACTTGCCCTTGAAGCGGATCTCCAGCGTCTCGCGGTTGTAGCGCGCGCCCTTGCAGGTCTCGCACTCGACGTAGACGTCCGGAAGGAAGTGCATCTCGATCTTGATGACCCCGTCGCCCTGGCAGGCCTCGCAGCGCCCGCCCTTCACGTTGAACGAGAACCGCCCCGGCTTGTAGCCCCGCGCCTTGGCCTCGGGCAGCCCCGCGAACCAGTCGCGGATCGGCGTGAAGGCCCCGGTGTAGGTCGCCGGGTTCGACCGCGGCGTGCGCCCGATGG
Organism: Salipiger mucosus DSM 16094; assembly: GCF_000442255.1. Classification (GTDB taxonomy): domain Bacteria; phylum Pseudomonadota; class Alphaproteobacteria; order Rhodobacterales; family Rhodobacteraceae; genus Salipiger; species Salipiger mucosus. The sequence goes on from NZ_KE557285.1 coordinate 70,130, forward strand.
GGCGCTGGTCGATGTCGATGACCTTGTCGAGGTGCTCCAGCCCCTTGATCGTCTCGCAGGGCGCCGGCGTCTGCCGCGCGCCGTTGAGCGCCATCGAGGCCGACTTGAAGAGCGTCTCGATGGTCAGCGTGGACTTGCCCCCGCCCGAGACGCCGGTGACGCAAAGGAACGTCCCCAGCGGGAAACTGGCGGTCACATCCTTGAGGTTGTTGCCCGTGGCCTTCACGACGGTCAGCGACTTGCCGTTCCCCTTGCGCCGCTCGGCGGGCACGGCGATGTCGCGGGTGCCCGCCAGGTACTGCCCCGTCAGGCTCGCCGGGTCGTCGGCGATCTGCTGCGGCGTGCCGTGGCTCACCACCTGCCCGCCGTGAACGCCCGCGCCGGGGCCGATGTCGAAGACGTAGTCGGCGTCGCGGATCATCTCCTCGTCGTGTTCGACCACGATCACCGTGTTGCCCTGGTCGCGCAGGTTCTTGAGCGTGCCGATCAGCCGGTCGTTGTCACGCTGGTGCAGCCCGATCGAAGGCTCGTCGAGCACGTAGAGCACGCCCGTCAGCCCCGAGCCGATCTGGCTCGCAAGCCGGATGCGCTGGCTCTCGCCGCCCGAGAGCGTGCCCGCGTTGCGGCTCATGGTCAGGTATTCCAGCCCGACGTTGTTGAGGAAGCCCAGCCGCTCGCGGATCTCCTTGAGAATCGCGCGGGCGATCTCGTTGCGCTGCTGCGTGAGGCTCTCGGGCACCGTGTCGACCCAGGCGTAGGCCTCCTTGATCGACATCTCGACCACGTGGCCGATGTGCAGCCCGCCGATCTTCACAGCCAGCGCCTCCTCGCGCAGGCGATGCCCGCCGCAGGCCCCGCAGGGGCGGTTGTTCTGGTAGCGCTCGAATTCCTCGCGGATCCAGGCGCTGTCGGTCTCCCGGTAGCGCCGCCGCATGTTGGGGATCACGCCCTCGAAGACTCGGCTCACCTGGTAGACGCGCCCGCCCTCGTCGTAGCGGAACTGGATCTCCTCATCGCCCGACCCGTAGAGGAACACCTGCTGCACATGCGTCGGCAGGTCCTTCCAGCGCGCGCTCTTCTTGAAGCCGTAGTGCTTGGCGATGCTCTCGATGGTCTGCAGGAAGTAGGGCGACTTGCCCTTCCGCCAGGGCGCGATGGCCCCGTCCGTGATCTTGAGCTGCGCGTCCGGCACCACCAGCCGCTCGTCGAAGAAGAGCTCCACACCCAGCCCGTCACACTCCGGGCAGGCGCCGAAGGGCGCGTTGAAGGAAAACAGCCGTGGCTCGATCTCGGGGATGGTGAAGCCACTCACCGGGCAGGCGAAATTCTCGGAGAAGGTGATGCGCTCCGGCTCGCCCTCCCCCTCGCGCGGCGCGGTCTCGAGCACCGCGATGCCGTTTGCCAGGTCCAGCGCCGTGCGGAACGAATCCGCCAGCCGCGTCTCCAGCCCCTCGCGCACGACGATGCGGTCGACCACGACGTCGATGTCGTGGCGGTATTTCTTGTCCAGCGTCGGCGGATCGTCCAGCTCGTGGAACTGCCCGTCGACCTTGACGCGCTGGAAGCCCTGCTTGCGCAGCTCGAGGAATTCCTTGCGGTACTCGCCCTTGCGGTCGCGGATGATCGGCGCCAGCAGGTAGCCGCGCGTGCCCTCCTCCATGCCCATGACACGGTCGACCATGTCCTGCACCTGCTGCGCCTCGATGGGCAGCCCGGTCGCGGGCGAATAGGGCGTGCCCACACGCGCGAAGAGCAGGCGCAGGTAGTCGTAGATCTCGGTCACCGTGCCGACGGTCGAGCGCGGGTTCTTCGAGGTCGTCTTCTGCTCGATCGAGATCGCCGGCGAGAGCCCCGCGATGTGGTCGACATCGGGCTTTTCCATCATGTCGAGGAACTGGCGCGCATAGGCGCTCAGGCTCTCGACATAGCGGCGCTGACCCTCGGCATAGATGGTGTCGAAGGCGAGGCTGGACTTGCCCGAGCCCGACAGGCCGGTGATCACCACCAGCTCGTCGCGCGGGATGTCCACGTCGATCGATTTCAGATTGTGCTCGCGCGCGCCGCGCACTTCGATCTGCTTCAGTTCCGGCATGAGGCCCCCGTAAACGGTCCCTTTACACATAGGCGAAGACATCGATCTCGCCAACGCGAAAATGAGAACATTAACGGAACACACCAGCGCCTGCGACTCCGGGAGGCAGCGCGAAAGCGGTTGCCCAGGGTAGCGGCAGCCTTTCGCCGATCACGCAAGCGTGCGTTCCGGCAAAACCGCCCTCGGGTACCTTTCCGCCAGCAGCTTGAGAGGAGGGCCATGGATGCGAGTCACGAGACGGGAAATGATCGCCGGATGCCTCTGCACGGGCGCCCTCATCGCGGGCGGCGCCCGCGCGCATCTCTCGAGCCTCCAGACGCTGACCGGCGAGGTTCTCGAGGTGCAGGACGGCCGGCTCACGCTCGCCAGCCGGGACACCGCCTGGACCGTCGAGCTTGGCTCCCCCTTGCCCGCCGAGACCGCGCAGGCCCTCGACTCGCCGGGAGGCCCGGTCACGATCCGCGGCACGGTCCCCGACGCCCGCCAGAAGCGCCTCATGGCCGAGATCCTGACCATCGACGGCCGGACATACAGCCTGCCCGACACGCGCCGCTGACCGCCCGTCCCTTCATCTTTCCGCAAAATACGCCGGGGGAGTCGCGGCCGCGCCGCGACGGGGGCAGCGCCCCCGAACTGCGTGTACGCAAACCAACCTGCCTGCGCGCAGCGCAGCCCGCCGGATCAGACGCCCTCAGTCGCGGAAGAGCAGCGAGCGTCCCTCGGCGAAGATGTGCACCTTCTCGGGCGCAGCGCCCAGCCGCACGTCCCGCCCGCGCATCTCGCGATGGATGCCCGGCAGCTTGGCGATGATCGGCTCGTCGCTGCCCGTGGCCTCGAAGTAGAGCAGCGTCACCTCGCCAAGCGCCTCGGTGATCTCGACCCGGCCGGCATAGATCGCATCGCCCTCGGTCTGCTCGAAGTCCTCCGGCCGCACGCCCACCTTGACCTCGCGGCCCTTGTCCTCGGGGCGCGACGGCACAACCGAGACGGCCGTCCCCCCGCCGTCCAGCGCCACGGTCGTCCGCTCGCCCGTTTCCGTGATCTTGCCCGGAAAGAGGTTCATCGCGGGCGAGCCGATGAACTGCGCCACGAACTCGCTGTTGGGCGTCTCGTAAAGCTCCAGCGGCGTGCCGACCTGCGCGATGCCCTTGTTGGCCAGCACCACGATCCGGCTCGCCAGCGTCATCGCCTCGACCTGATCGTGGGTGACGTAGATCATCGTGCGGTCGGGCATCTTCTCCTTGAGCTGGGCGATCTCGATCCTTGTCGCCACCCGCAGCGCGGCGTCGAGGTTCGAGAGCGGCTCGTCGAAGAGATAGACCTTGGGATCTCGCACGATCGAGCGCCCGATCGCCACCCGTTGCCGCTGCCCGCCCGAGAGCGCCTTGGGCAGCCGGTCGAGGTAGGGCTCCAGCTGAAGCATCCTGGCCGCGCGCGTCACCGACTCGTCGATCTCCTCCTTCGACTTCTTCGCGATCTTCAGCGCGAAGCTCATGTTGTCGCGCACCGTCATGTGCGGGTAGAGCGCGTAGGACTGGAAGACCATCGCGATGCCGCGCTGCGCCGGCGGCACGTCGTTCACGCGCTGGCCGTCGATTTCCAGCGTGCCCGCGGTGATCTTCTCGAGCCCGGCGATCATCCGCAGCAGCGTGGACTTGCCGCAGCCCGAGGGCCCGACGAAGACGACGAGTTCGCCGGTCTCGATCTCGAGATCGATGTGCTTGAGCACCTCGACCGCGCCGCCGTAGGTCTTGCCGACGTCCGTGAGTTTCAGATCGGCCATGCCGGGCCCCCTCCCCTTTTCATTTGTATCTCAGCGCGAGCGCGGGCTGCCAGGGCCCGAAGTGCAGCTTGCCGTCCGGCGCCTTGCCGGTCGAGCCCAGCTCGACCCCGACCTGCCGCCACTGCCCCGCAGGCCCTTCGATGGCGGCGGGATCGGCGCTGACGTTGAAGGCGCAGAACAGCTCCTCGTTGCCGTTGCGGCGCCGGAAGCTCAGCACGGTGCCATGCGTTTCGACATCCTCGATGCTGCCCTGCATGAGCGCGCTGTGCGCATGGCGGAAGCCGATGGCCCGGCGGTAGTGGTGCAGGATCGCCGCCGGGTCGGCCTCCTGCTCGGCAACGGTCCGGTGCAGGTGATCCTGGCTGACCGGCAGCCAGGGCAGGCCGCTGGAAAAGCCGCCGTTATGCTCCTCGCGGGTCCAGACCATCGGCGTGCGCGCCCCGTCGCGGCCCTTGAAGGCCGGCCAGAACAGCTTGCCGTAGGGGTCCTGCAGGTCCTCGTAGCGCAGCTCGGCCTCGGGCAGCGCCAGTTCCTCGCCCTGGTAGATGCAGGCCGACCCGCGCAGGCACATCATCAGCGTCGTGTACATCCGCGCCGCCGCCTCGGGGATGTGCCAGCGCGTGACATGGCGCATCACGTCGTGGTTGGAAAAGGCCCAGCAGGCCCAGCCGCCGGGCGCCTTCTCCTCCATGTCGTCCATGACCTGCTTGATGTAAGGCGCGGTGGGCGCATGATCCGACAACAGCTCGAAGGCATAGGACATGTGCAGGTGCTCGTCCCCGCGGGTGTAGTCGCCCAGCACCTCGAGCCCGCGCTGGTCCTCGCCCACCTCGCCCACCGCGGCGGCGTTGTAGTCGTCCATCAGCGTCCGCAACCGTGCGAGGAACTCCAGGTTCTCGGGCTGGGTCTTGTCGTAGAGGTGGTTCTGCCAGGTGTAGGGGTTCACCGCCGGGGCGGTGATCGGGTTGCGCTCCTCGGGCGGCAGCGGCGGGTTGTCGCGAAGCTGCGCATCGTGGACGTAGAAGTTCACCGTGTCCAGCCGGAAGCCGTCGACACCCCGGTCGAGCCAGAACCGCGCCACCTCGAGCAGTGCCTCCTGCACCTCGGGCTCGTGGAAGTTGAGATCCGGCTGCGACGTCAGGAAGTTGTGCAGGTAGTACTGGCAGCGCGTCGAATCCCACTGCCAGGAGGAGCCGCCGAAGATCGAGAGCCAGTTGTTCGGCGGCGTGCCGTCGGGCTTGGCATCGGCCCAGACGTACCAGGTGGCGCGGGGATTGTCGCGCGAGCTGCGGCTCTCCACGAACCAGGGATGCTGGTCCGAGCTGTGCGACATCACGAGGTCGATCAGCACCCGCAGCCCCAGCATGTGCGCCGTCTCGATCAGCACGTCGAAGTCCGCGAGGCTCCCGAACATCGGGTCCACGTCGCAGTAGTCGCTGACGTCGTAGCCGAAATCCTTCATCGGCGAGCGGAAGAAGGGCGAGATCCAGACCGCGTCGACCCCCAGTGAGGCGATATGCGGCAGCCGCTGGGCAATGCCCAGCAGGTCGCCGATGCCGTCTCCGTTGCTGTCCTGGAAGCTGCGCGGGTAAACCTGATAGATCACCGCGCCGCGCCACCAGTCCTTGTCGTTCTTCACGGGCGCGCCCTCTTCGATTGGCTGTTGTTCGGTCATTCTGCCTCTTGGTTTACTTCACCGAGCCGGCCAGCAGGCCGCGCACGAGGTATTTCTGCATCGCGAAGAACACGATGAGCGGCACCGCGATCGACACGAAAGCCGCCGCCGCGAGGATGCCCCAATCGCCCCCGCGCGAGCCCAGCAGGTCGTCGGCGATCTTCACGGTCATCACCCAGCTTTCCGAGTTCGCGGGCAGGAAGACCTTGGCCACCAGCAGGTCGTTCCAGGTCCAGAGGAACTGGAAGATGGCAAAGCTCGCCAGCGCCGGGAAGGACAGCGGCAACACGATCTTGGTGAAGACCTGGAAGTCGGTCGCGCCGTCGACCTTGGCGCTCTCGATGATGTCGCGCGGCAGGCCGATCATGTAGTTGCGCAGCAGGTAGACCGCGAGCGGCAGGCCGAAGCCGGTGTGTGCCATCCATATGCCGAGGAAGCTCTGCCCGATCCCGATGGTCTCGTGCAGCTTCAGCATCGGCACCAGCGCAAGCTGCAACGGCACCACCAGCAGGCCCACCACGGCCGCCACCAGCCAGCCGCGGCCGGGAAACTCCATCCAGGCCAGCGCATAGGCCGCGAAGGCCGCGATCAGGATGGGGATCACCGTCGCGGGCACCGTCACCGTCAGCGTGTTGATGAAGGCCCGGTCCATCCCGTCCGAGGTCAGGATCTGCTCGTAGTTCTGCAGCCCGAAATCGGGCGGCTGCTCGGTCACGATGTAGATCGAGGGCGCGCGGGATATCTCGCCCTCGTCGACGTAGGTAAAATCGCCATTCTCGGCGACAGTGAGCGAGCGCTGCAGCACCGCGCTGCCGGGCGTGATCGGCAACCCGTCCTCGGTCGCCTCGGGAAACTCCGGCTCGCCGTCGGCGGGATAGGCAATCTCGACGCGCTCGTCGTCCAGCTCGCCATCCTCGTCGGTGACCTCGACCTCGTACCAGGCATAGGTCTGCCCCGGCGCGGCCACGCCCGGATCGCGCCCGATCAGGCCGAAGCCCGAGACGCTGCCCGAGCCGCCCTCGAAGAGGTTGCCCGTCAGCACGCCGTAGTCGCCGTCCGTCGTGGCGCCGTCGATCCCGGGCCGCACGCGCACCGCGGCCTCGACCGGGAACATGGCCGCCCACCAGCCGGTTTCCGAGATCTGCTCGCGGTCCCGGAAGGACGAGACCAGAAGCCCCACCGTGGGGATCAGCCAGATCAGCACGAGCGCCAGTACCGCGATGTGGGTGACGATGCTCAGCGAGGATTTCTGCCCTGCGATATTGTCCATCTCACGCCTCCCGCTTTGCCTGGCGGATGTTGTAGATCATCACCGGCGTCACGATCAGCATGATGACGAAGGCCACCGCCGTGGCGCGCCCGTCGTCGCGGAACATGTAGTCCATCATGTAGCTGGGCAGGATCTCGGTGTCGAAGTTGCCCCCGGTCATCGTGTAGACGATGTCGAAGATCTTGAGGGTCAGGAAGGTGATCGTCGTCCAGACCACCACGATGGTGCCCGCGATCTGCGGCACCTTGATCTTGAAGAAGATCTGGAACGGGTTGGCGCCGTCGATGATCGCGGCCTCGACCGTCTCCTCGGGGATGCCCCGCAGCGCCGCCGAGAGGATCACCATGGCGAAGCCGGTCTGCATCCAGACCATGATGATCATGATGAAGAAGTTGTTCCAGAACGGGATCTGCATCGGGTCGATGGGATCGGCCCCGAAGTAGTCGCGGATGGCGTTGATGATGCCGATGTCGGGGTCGTTGGCGTAGACGAACTTCCAGATCAGCGAGGCGCCGACGAAGCTGATCGCCATGGGCATGAAGATCAGCGACTTGGCGATGCTGCCCCAGCTCAGCCGGTCCGTGAGCTGCGCCACCAGCAGACCGAAGAAGGTCGCGGCGGCTGGCACGAAGAGGATCCAGAGGAAGTTGTTGAAGAGTGCCACCCGGAAGCCCTCTTCCGAGAACATCTGCAGGTAGTTGTCGAGCCCGATGAACTCCTGCCCGGAGCGGTTGTAGAGAGAGCGGATGAAACTGCCGACCACCGGGTAGACGAGGTAGAGCCCCAGCGCGAGCATCGCGGGCAGCAGGAAAAGCCAGGGCCGGACGGCCGTGGCGAGGGCGATGTTGCGGCCCTGGTCATCGTCGCGGGCGGGAAAGATGATCCGGTCCAGCACCGCGTTCGAGAGGTAGAAGTAGCCCACGCAGCCGCCGACCCCGATGATGATGGTCAGGATGCCCTGCAGGATCGGTGACATGGCTGCGTCCTCCTCACGCTCGTCCCTGTGGCGGCCCCGCGCGCCGTCGGCGCGAGGGGCCCGTGATGTCGGCCCGGGGCCGTTACTGGATCGAGTCCCAGCGCTGCTGGATCGTCGCCGCGACCTCTTCGGCCGAGGACCCGGTCACGTAGTCGACCATGCCGGTCCAGAAGGCGCCGGCACCGATCTCCGAGGGCATCAGGTCCGAGGCATCGAAGCGGAAGGTCGTGGCATCGGCCAGGATCTCGCCCATCGCGCGCTGCGAGTCGGTCTTGTAGACATCGGGGTTCACGCCCGCATGCGCCGTCAGGAAGCCGTCCTGCGCCATCCAGAGTTCATGCGCGATCGGCAGCTTGAGGAATTCCAGCATCGCCGTCGTGGCCTCGGAGGGCTCGGTGATCGAGAAGAGCGTCCCCGCGCCCAGCACCGGGCGGCCCAGGTCGTTGTCCTCGATCGCGGGCATGTAGAAGAAGTCGACGTTGTCGCCCAGTTCCGCGTCCTCCGGGAAGAAGGCCGGGATGAAGCTCGCCTGGCGGTGCATGTAGCACTCCGGCGGCACGGTGAAGAGGCCCGAGGGGCTGTCGCGGAAGTCGGTCGTCGCCGCGGATTCCGCGCCGCCCGAGACGAAGTCGTCGTTGCGCACGAACCAGCCGAACTCCTCGATCGCCTCGATCACCGCCGGATCGTCGAAGGGGATCTCGTTGGTCACCCACTGGTCGTAGACCGAGGGCTCGTGCAGTCGCAGCATCAGATCCTCGACCCAGTCGGTCGCCGGGCCAGCCCGTCGCCGCGCCCGACCCCAGACCGATGCACCAGGGGGTGCCGCCGTCATCGACGATCTGCTCGGTCAGCTCCTTGAGCTCTTCCATGCTCTCGGGGATCTCGTAGCCCATCTCGTCGAAGGCGATGGGCGAGTACCAGACCAGCGATTTCAGGTCGACGCGGTAGAACAGGCCGTAGAGGTTCTCGTCGCCCTCGGGCCCCTCGTAGGTCGCGAGGTCCACCCAGCTGTCGCCGGCGGCGAAGTTCTCGGAGACCCAGTCCCCGGTCTCGTCCGGCAGCGCCGTGCAGATAGCCCTGGCTCGCGAGGTCGGCCGCGAGGCCGGGCTGCGGGAAGACCGCGAGGTTGGGCGCGGTGCCCGCGCGGGTCGAGATCACGATGTCCTGCTCGAAGCTGTCCGAGCCCGAGTAGTTGACCGTCGCGCCGGTGGCCTCTTCGAAATAGTCGAAGACGATGTCCACCTTCTCCTTCTCGTTGCCGGTCCAGGGGCCGGTGATCGACACCGTCTCACCGCTGAAGTCGGTCGAGTCCGCGAAGGCCGTGTAGCTGTCCCAGTGGAACCCGCCCTCACCCACCGGGAAGGGCATGTCCTGGGCCTGCGCGGCCCCGGCCACCAGGGCAATCACGGCCGCGCCGCAAAGAATGTGGCGTCTACCAGTCTGTCGCATCATGAAGAACGTCCTCCCGAAATGCCGCGGGTACAGGCCCGCGCGTTCGCCGCCCGGGGCGAGTCACCCCAAAGCGCTTTGAAGATACGGAAGCGTCCCGCGTTTCATTGGCGCTGTCAATCCGCTCCCGCCAAGAAAACAACTGGAAAAAATGCTGCGCTGCAGCTTTTGACAGCGCTCTGGAAAAGGTCTTCACCACGGCTATCTTTTAGCGTTAGGCTGCTCGGACCCGAAGCGCTTTGGACGCCCCGATGAACCTCAAGCAGCTGGCACAGCATCTCGGCATCTCGCAGACCACGGTCAGCCGCGCTCTCAACGGCTACCCGGAGGTCAGCGAAGCCACGCGCAAGCGCGTGCTCGACGCCGCGCAGGCGCTCGACTACGCGCCGAACGCGCGCGCCAAAGGGCTGGCGACCGGGCGTGCCATGGCCATCGGCCACGTGATTCCGATCTCGACGCAGCACGAGATGGTGAACCCCGTCTTCGGCGACTTCATCGCCGGCGCCTCCGAGGCCTACCTCGCCGCCGGCTACGACCTCACGCTGTCGATGACCAATGACGACGACGAGGCCGACAACTACCGCCGGCTCAAGTCCAAGGGCAATGTCGACGGCATCATCGTGCACGGCCCCAAGATGCGCGACGGCCGAATCCCCTTCCTCCGCCGGCTGGGCCTGCCCTTCGTGGTGCATGGCCGCGCCTCGGAGGTCGACGAGCCCTATTCCTGGGTCGACGTGAACAACGCCCGCTCCTTCCGCCGCGCGACCGAGTTCCTGCTGGATTTCGGCCACCGCCGCATCGCGCTGGTGAACGGGCTCGAGACGATGGACTTCGCCTTCCGCCGCCGCCACGGCTACGAGGACGCGCTGACGGCGCGCGGGCTCGCCGCCGACCCCGCGCTCATGACCGGGCAGGAAATGACCGAACCCAACGGCTACGCCGACGCCGCGCGCATGCTGGCGTTGGAGAACCCGCCGACGGCCTTTCTCACCTCCTCGGTCATCTCGGCCATCGGCGTGCGCCGCGCCATCCACGAGGCCGGGCTCGAAATGGGGCGCGACGTGTCGGTCATCACCCACGACGACGACCTCAGCTACCTGCGCAACGGTCCCGATCTGCCGATGTTCACCGCGCTGCGCTCCTCCGTGCGCGAGGCCGGGCGCCGCGCCGCCGACATGCTTCTGCGTCTCATCGCCGAGCCGAGAGAGACGCCCGAAACCGCGCTGCTCGAGGCGCAACTGATCATCGGGGCCTCGACCGGCCCCGCACCGCGATAGGAAAGGCATCCCATTCCCATGCACCACCGCCGCACGGACTTCCCGCAGGACTTCCTCTTCGGCACCGCCACCTCGAGCTACCAGATCGAGGGCCACGCCCAGGGGGGCGCCGGCCGCACGCACTGGGACGACTTCGCCGAGACCCCCGGCAACGTCGTGCGGGCCGAGAACGGCGATCTCGCCTGCGACCACCTGCACCGCTACGAGGAGGACCTCGACCTCGTCGCCGGCGCGGGCTTCGACGCCTACCGGTTCTCCACCTCCTGGGCCCGCGTGCTGCCCGAGGGCCGCGGCGCGGTGAACCAGGAGGGGCTCGACTTCTACGACCGGCTGACCGACGCCATGCTCGAACGCGGGCTCAAGCCCTGCGCGACGCTCTACCACTGGGAAATGCCCTCGGCGCTCAACGACCTCGGCGGCTGGCGCAACCGCGACGTGGCCGGCTGGTTCGCCGATTTCACCGAGATCATCATGCGCCGCATCGGCGACCGGATGCATTCCGTCGCCCCGATCAACGAGCCCTGGTGCGTGGCCTGGCTCTCGCATTTCCTGGGCGGACAGGCCCCGGGCCTGCGCGACATCCGCGCCACCGCGCGCGCCATGCACCACGTGCTGCTCGCCCACGGCCGCTCGATCGAGGTCATGCGCGGGCTGGGCATGGACAACCTCGGCGGCGTCTTCAACATGGAATGGTCCGAGCCCGCCGACGACAGCGAGGCTGCGCATCGCAAGGCCGCACTCTACGACGGGATCTACAACCGCTGGTTCATGGGCGGCGTCTTCAAGGGCGCATACCCCGAGAACGTGCTCGAGGGGCTCTTGCCGCACATGCCGGCGGGCTGGCAGGACGATTTCCCCACCATCACGCAGAAGCTCGACTGGTGCGGGATCAACTACTACACGCGCAAGCTCATCGCGCCCGGCCCCGGCCCCTGGCCCGCCCTGCGCGAGGTCGAGGGCGTCCTCGCCAAGACCTACATGGACTGGGAGATCTACCCCGAGGGTCTCTACCGTTTCCTGACCCGCACAGCCAAGGAGTACACCGGCGACCTGCCCCTCTACGTCACCGAGAACGGCATGGCCGGCCACGACGACATCGTCGCGGGAGAGATCGACGACAGCCACCGCACCGACTACATCGACCAGCACCTCGACGCCGTGCAGCGCGCGATCGAGGAGGGCGTGCCCGCGAAGGGCTATTTCGTCTGGTCGCTGCTCGACAACTACGAGTGGTCCTTCGGCTACGACAAGCGCTTCGGGCTGGTGCACGTGGACTTCGACACGCTTGCGCGGACGCCCAAGGCCTCCTACCACGCGCTGGCAGACGCATTGAAAGGGTAGCCCATGACCGCCGCTGCGATCACCGCGGTGCTGGCCGACATCGGCGGCACCAACACCCGCGTGGCCCAGAGCCGCGACGGCCAGCTCGACGCGGCCACCGTCCGGCGCTACCGCAACGCCGATTACGCGGGCCTCGGCGCCGTGCTGCATCACTATGTCGAGGAGACCGGCATCGCGCCGCAGGCCGCCTGCGTGGCCGTCGCCGGCCCCGTGCGCGACGGCGCGGGCAAGCTCACCAACATCGACTGGCACATCGACCGCGAGACCGTGCAGGAGGCCACCGGCGCCGGGACGGTCGCCGTGCTCAACGACCTGCAGGCCCAGGGCCACGCGCTGGGGCGCATCGCCCCCGACTGCCTGACCGAGCTTCTGCCGGGCACCCCCGCCAGCGAGCAGGCCGCGCGGCTGGTCATCGGCGTCGGCACCGGCATGAACGCGGCCCCGGTCTTCCGCCTCGACGGCCGCACGCTGGTGCCGCCGGGCGAGTCGGGCCACATCACCCTGCCCGTCCAGACCGAGGAAGAGCTCAGCCTCATGCGCCACATTGCGGCCAGGCACGGCACCCCGGGCGTCGAGGACGTGCTTTCGGGCCGCGGCTTCGAGCGGGTCTACGCCTGGCTCTGCGCCGACCGCCGGCAGGGCACGCCGAAACCCGCCGCCGAGATCATGGCCTCGATGGAGGCCGGAGACGACCCGCTCGCCCGCGAGGCAGTGGCGATCTTCACGCGCATCCTCGGCCGGGTCTGCGGCAACCTTGCGCTCATCACCCTGCCCTTCGGCGGCATCTACCTGATCGGCGGCGTGGCCCGGCACTTCGGGCCCTATCTCCTGGACTGCGGCTTTGCCGAGGCCTTTGCCGACAAGGGCCGGTTCTCGGAGTTCATGGGCCAGTTCCCCGTCAGCCTCGTGACCGACGACTACGCCGCGCTTACGGGATGTGCATCGCACCTGACCGAACAGCTGGAAATGCGGCACTAGGCGGGCCTTAACCTTGCCTTTCTGCCCCCCGGGCTATTCATACCGATAACAGCGCCGCCCCGATCCCGGGCGCCGGCCTTCCCATTCAAGCGAGACCGAGCATGATCCAGACCCCGCCCCTACGCGACTCCGTCCTGCGGCATCTGATCTATTCGATCGGCAAGGACCCCGAACACGCCATCCTCGAGGACTGGCGCATGGCACTCAGCTATGCCGTCCGCGACCGCGTCGTCGACGCATGGTTCAAGGCCACCGCCCGCACCTACGAGACCGGCGCGAAGCGCGTCTACTACCTGTCGATGGAATACCTCATCGGCCGCCTGCTCGAGGACGGCATCGTCAACCTCGAGCTGCTGGACGAGGCACGCGCCGTCATGGACGAAATGGAGCGCGACCTCGGGCTGGTGCTCGCGGACGAGCCCGACGCGGCGCTCGGCAACGGCGGCCTCGGCCGTCTCGCCGCCTGCTTCATGGAAAGCCTCTCGACCGTCGGCTGCCCCGCGCACGGCTACGGCATCCGTTACGAGCACGGCCTCTTCCGTCAGCAGTTCGTGCAGGGCCGCCAGATCGAACACCCCGAGCTCTGGCTCAGCCAGCGCCACGCCTGGGAGTTCGAGCGCCCCGAGGTCCGTTACCGCATCGGCTTCGGCGGCCATGTCGACACCCGCGACGGCGTGACCCGCTGGCACCCCGCCGAAGAGGTCGAGGCCGAGGCCTTCGACACCCCCGTCGTCGGCTGGAAGGGCCGCTGGGCCAACACCCTGCGCCTCTGGTCGGGCCGCGCGATCCATCCTTTCGACCTCGACGCCTTCAACCACGGCGACTACACCCGCGCCGCGGCGCCGGAGGCGCTGGCGCGCACCATCTCCCGCGTGCTCTATCCCGATGACACCACCCAGCAGGGCAAGGAGCTGCGCCTCAAGCAGGAGTTCTTCCTGACCCGCGCGGCGCTCTGCGACATCATCCGGCGCTTCGACAATCAGTTCAAGGACGTCCGGCAACTGCCTGAAAAGGTTGCGATCCAGCTCAACGACACCCACCCGGCCATCGCCGGGCCCGAGCTGGTGCGCATCCTGCACGACGAACGCCATGTTCCCTTCGAGGAGGCGATGGAGATCGCGCGCGGCTGCCTGAGCTACACCAACCACACCCTGCTGCCCGAGGCGCTGGAAAGCTGGGACGAGTCGCTCTTCGGCCAGCTCCTGCCGCGGCACATCCAGATCATCGACCGCATCGACGCCACCCATGCCGAGCAGAACCCCTCGCGCACCCAGTCGATGCGCTCCGACCACCAGGTCAAGATGGGTCAGCTCTCGTTCGCCATGGCGCACAAGGTCAACGGCGTCTCGGCTCTGCACACCGAGCTGATGAAGACCACCGTGTTCGAGGAACTGCACCACCTGCACCCGGACCGCATCGTCAACCAGACCAACGGCGTCACCCCGCGCCGCTGGCTGCTGGCCTGCAACCCGCGCCTGGCCGGCCTCATCACCGAGGCCATCGGCGAGGGCTGGGTCGATGACCTCGAACAGCTGGAAAAGCTCGAACCGCACGTGCAGGACGCCGCCTGGCTCGACCGCTACACCGCGGTCAAGCGCGACAACAAGGCCGAGCTGTCGAACTGGATGGCGCAGACCTACGACCTGCACGTCGACCCCGACATGCTCTTCGACGTGCAGATCAAGCGCATGCACGAGTACAAGCGCCAGCACCTCAACATCCTCGAGGCCATCGCCCACTGGCAGGAGATCCGCGAGCACCCCGAGCTGGACTGGACGCCGCGCCTCAAGATCTTCGGCGGCAAGGCGGCCCCGGGCTACTTCTTCGCCAAGGACATCATCCGGCTGATCAACGACGTGGCGGCGGTCATCAACAACGACCCCGTGACCAACAAGTATCTCAAGGTCGTCTTCCTGCCGAACTACAACGTCTCGCTGGCCGAGCGGCTGATTCCGGCCTCGGACCTGTCGGAACAGATCTCGACCGCCGGCAAGGAGGCCTCGGGCACGGGCAACATGAAGTTCGCCCTCAACGGCGCGCCCACGGTCGGCACGCTCGACGGTGCAAACGTCGAGATCCGCCAGCACGTCGGCGCCGAGAACTTCTTCCTCTTCGGCATGACCGCCGAGGAGGTCATGGAGCGGCGCGAGGTCGAGGACCACGCGAAGAAGGCGATCGAGGCCGATCCGCGCCTCGCCGCGGCGCTCGATCTCATCCACTCGGGCCGTTTCTCGCCCGGCGAGCCCGACCGCTACCACAACATCACCGGCAACCTTCAGGGCGCCGACTACTTCCTCGTGTGCTCGGACTTCACCGACTACTGGCGCGCGCAGCGCGAGGTCGACAAGGCCTTCGCCGACACCCAGGGCTGGGCCCGCATGGCCGCGCTCAACACCGCGCGCTCGGGCTGGTTCTCGTCCGACCGCACGATCCGCGGCTACATGAGCGACATCTGGGGCGCCGGGAGCCTGCTCTGACGCGCACCCTCGGCGGCAGCGCCTCTCCCTTCCCCTGCCGGGGGAGGGTCGGGGTCCGGCATTTGAGCAGGATCATTGCGTGACGCGGCGCAAGGCTTACAATCACTTGCATGACCGCCGCGCCCGAGACCCCCGCCTCCGAGTTCGCCCGCCTGTCGCGCGCCGAACATGATGATCCCTTCGCGGTCCTCGGGCCACAGGGACATGGCGATGCCCGCGTTGTCACGGCCTACGATCCCGGCGCCGCGCAACTCTCGGCCGTCACCGACGGGGCGCTCTACCCGCTCGAGCCGGTGCCCGGCGCCGAGGGCATCTTCCGCGGGTCCGTGCCCGGCGAGGGCGCCTATCACCTGCGCGGCGAGGCCGGCGAGGCCACCTGGGAGGTCGAGGACCCCTACCGCTTCGGTCCGGTGCTGGGCGAGATCGACGAGTATCTTCTCGGCGAGGGCAGCCACCAGCGCCTCTGGGAGGCGCTCGGCGCGCATGTCATGGTCCACGAGGGCACGCCGGGCACCCACTTCGCGGTCTGGGCGCCCAATGCAAGGCGCGTCTCGGTCGTCGGCAACTTCAACTGGTGGGACGGGCGCCGCCACCCGATGCGCCGCCGCGGCGCCACCGGCGTCTGGGAGATCTTCCTGCCGGGCGTCGGCGAGGGCGCGCATTACCGCTACGAGATCCTCGGCCCCGACGGACAGCTTCAGCCGCGCAAGGCCGATCCCGTGGGTTTCGGCTCCGAGCATCCGCCCGCCAATGCCTCGGTCGTGCGCGACATCCGCGGCTACGGCTGGTCGGACGATGCATGGATCGAGACCCGCGCCAGCCACCACGACCGCGCCGCGCCGATCTCGGTCTACGAGGTGCACCTGCCCTCCTGGCGGCGCAAGGAGAACCGGCGGCCGATCTCCTACGTCGAGGCGGCCGAGGAACTGGTGAGCTACGTCAAGGACATGGGCTTCACCCACATCGAGCTCATGCCGATCAGCGAGTATCCCTTCGACGGCTCCTGGGGCTACCAGCCCATCGGCCTCTTCGCGCCGACGATCCGCCACGGCACCCCGCACGAATTCCGCGATCTGGTGAATGCCGCGCACCGCGCGGGCCTCGGCGTGATCCTCGACTGGGTGCCCGGCCATTTCCCGACCGACGCGCACGGGCTCGGCCGCTTCGACGGCACCGCGCTCTATGAACATGCCGACCCGCGCGAGGGCTTCCACCACGACTGGAACACCCTGATCTACAACTACGGCCGCGCCGAGGTGGCCAACTACCTGACCGCCAATGCGCTCTACTGGCTCGAGGAATTCCACGCCGACGGGCTGCGCGTGGATGCCGTGGCCTCGATGCTCTACCGCGACTATTCGCGCCGCGAGGGCGAATGGGTGCCCAACAAGGACGGCGGCCGCGAGAACTACGAGGCGATCTCGGTCCTCCAGCGCACCAATACCGCCGCCTATGGCACCCATCCCGGCATCCTGACCATGGCCGAGGAAAGCACCTCCTGGCCCGGCGTCTCGCGCCCCGTCGATCAGGGCGGGCTCGGCTTCGGCTACAAGTGGAACATGGGCTGGATGAACGACACGCTGGAATACATCCGGCGCGATCCCATCTACCGCGGCTATCACCACCACCAGATGACCTTCGGCCTGGTCTATGCCTTCTCCGAGAATTTCGTCCTGCCGATCAGCCACGACGAGGTGGTGCACGGCAAGGGCTCGATGCTGGGCAAGATGCCCGGCGACGACTGGGAGCGGTTCGCGAACCTGCGCGCCTACTACGGTTTCATGTGGGGCCATCCGGGCAAGAAGCTGCTCTTCATGGGCCAGGAATTCGCCCAGGGGCACGAGTGGAACCACGACGCCGAGATCGACTGGAACTGCCTGTCGGACCCGCGCCACGAGGGCATGCGCCTGCTGGTGCGCGACCTGAACCACCTCTACCGCGACACGCCCGCGCTGCACGTCAAGGACTGCGACGAGGAGGGCTTCCAGTGGATCGGCGGCGGCGACTCGCGCAACTCGGTCTTTTCCTGGCTGCGCAAGGGAGGCCCGGGCGACCCCGAGGTCGCCGTCATCTGCAACTTCACCCCGGCCGAGCAGAACGGCTACCGCATCGGCCTGCCCGCCGCCGGCCGCTGGCGCGAGGCGCTCAACACCGACGCCGGGATCTACGGCGGCGGCAACCGGGGCAACATGGGCGCCGTCGAGGCCGAGGCCATCGCCAGCCACGGCCTTCCCGCCAGCGCGGCGCTGACGCTGCCGCCGCTGTCGGCGATCTACCTGGTCCGCGACACCGCCTGACACGGGTCGCCATGCACAAGCGCCCGGCCTCCGTCACGAGGGGCCGGGACACCGAGGGAGAGGAGAACGCGAAATGCCACATCAGAGAGGTCAGCGGCTCGCCGCCCGAAGCATGGCCTTCATCCTTGCCGGGGGCCGCGGCTCGCGCCTGCATGAATTGACCGACACGCGGGTGAAGCCCGCGGTCTACTTCGGCGGAAAGGCCCGGATCATCGACTTCGCGTTGTCGAACGCGCTCAACTCGGGCATCCGCAAGATGGCGCTGGCCACGCAGTACAAGGCGCACAGCCTGATCCGCCACGTCCAGCGCGGCTGGAACTTCTTCCGCGCCGAGCGCAACGAATTCCTCGACATCCTGCCCGCCTCGCAGCGCTACGAGGAAAGCATGTGGTATCGCGGCACTGTCGATGCGGTGGCGCAGAACATCGACATCATCGACAGCTACGAGATCGACTACATCCTGATCCTCGCCGGCGACCACATCTACAAGATGGACTACGAGGCGATGATCGCCCAGCACGTCGAGAGCGGCGCCGAGGTGACCGTGGGCTGCCTCACCGTGGACCGGGGCGAGGCCAGCGCCTTCGGCTGCATGGCGGTGGACGGCAAGGACCGCATCACCTCGTTCCTCGAAAAGCCCAAGGACCCGCCGGGCCTGCCGGACGATCCCGACAAGACGCTCGTGTCGATGGGCATTTACGTCTTCGACTGGAAATACCTGCGCGAACGGCTGATCGCCGATCTCGAGGACGACGGGTCGAGCCACGATTTCGGCCACGACATGATCCCCGACATCGTGAAGACCGGCAAGGCGCAGGCGCACCGCTTCGAGGACAGCTGCGTGCGCCACGACCCCGCCGCGACCGCCTACTGGCGCGACGTGGGCACGATCGACGCCTTCTGGAGGGCCAACATCGACCTCACCGACTTCACCCCGGACCTCGACCTCTGGGACCGCAACTGGCCGATCTGGACTCACGCCGAGCTGGTCCCGCCCGCCAAGTTCATCCACGACGAGGAAAAGCGCCGCGGCTCGGCCGTGAGCTCCATGATCGCCGGCGGCAGCATCGTCTCGGGCACCGAGATCCGGCAGTCGCTGCTCTTCACCATGTGCCACACCAATTCCTACTCGTCGCTCGACGGTGTCGTGGCGCTTCCCTATGTGCAGGTCGCGCGTCACGCGCGGCTGAAGAACTGCGTCATCAACCGCGGGGTCGAGATCCCCGAGGGCCTCGTCGTGGGCGAGGACCCGGAGGAGGACGCCAAGTGGTTCCGCGTGACCCCGGGCGGCGTCACGCTCATCACCCAGCGCATGCTCGACCGGAGGGGCGCCGAACGATGACACGGGTGCTCTCGGTCGCCTCCGAATGCGTGCCGCTGGTCAAGACCGGCGGCCTCGCCGACGTGGTGGGCGCCCTGCCCCACGCACTCGTCGGGGCGGGCGTCGACATGCGCGTGCTGATCCCGGGCTACCCGGCGGTGATGGACGCGCTGAAACGGGCCAAGGCGGTCAAGACCTTCGCAGACCACTTCGGCGGCCCGGCCCGCGTGCTGCGCGGCAAGCTGGGCGAGGCGGTGCTCTACGTGCTCGACGCGCCGCATCTCTACGACCGGCCCGGCGGGATCTACGGCGACGCCGAGGGCCGCGACTGGCCCGACAACCCCGAACGCTTCGCCGCGCTCTCGAGCGTGGCGGCCCTGATCGGCGCCGAGGGGATCGAGGGCTGGAGCCCGCAGATCCTGCATTGCCACGACTGGCAGGCAGGCCTCGCCCCGCTCTACCTGCGCGCGCTCGGCGCGGGCGACCGGGTGGCCTCGCTCATGACGATCCACAACATCGCCTTCCAGGGCATGACCCCGCCCGACCGCATCGCCTCGCTCGGGCTGCCGCCGGAAGGCTTCACCCAGGACGGCTACGAGTTCTGGGACCAGGTCAGCGCCCTCAAGGCGGGCCTGTCCTATGCCGACCGGATCTCGACCGTCTCGCCCACCTACGCGGGCGAGCTGATGACGCCCGAGTTCGGCATGGGTCTCGACGGGCTCCTGCGCGCGCGGCAGGCGGATCTGACCGGCATCCTCAACGGCATCGACCTCGACCTCTGGACCCCGCCCTACAAGTCCCCGCGCGGCAAGGCGAAATACCGCGCGGCCCTGCGCGAGGAGTTCGGCCTGCCCGACTGGCCCGGCCCGCTCTGCGTCATGGTCACCCGCATGACCGAGCAGAAGGGTCTCGACGTGCTGCTGCAGGCGCTGCCTGCGCTGCTTGACCGCGGCGGGCAGCTGGTGCTGCTGGGCACCGGCGCGCGCGCCTTCGAGGAGGCCTTCCGCGCCTATGCCCGTGACCACGCGGGCGTGGCCGTGACCATCGGCTACGACGAGCAGCTCGCGCGGCGCATGATCGCGGGCGGCGACGCCATCCTCGTGCCCTCGCGATTCGAGCCCTGCGGCCTCACCCAGCTCTACGGACTGCGCTACGGCACCATCCCGCTGGTGGCGCGCACGGGCGGCCTTGCCGACACGGTGATCGACGCATCGCCCGCCGGAGTGGCAGCAGGCGCGGCGACCGGCGTGCAATTCCACCCCGTGACCGCGCAGGCCCTTGCGCAGGCCCTCATGAAACTGGTCAAACTCCATCAGGAGCCCGACACCTGGTCGCGCATGATGCGCAACGCGATGGCGGCCAAGGTGGGATGGGACCAGTCCGCCGCCGCCTACGCGGCCCTGTACGAAGAAATGGTCAAGACCGAATGACGAACCCGCAGATCCGGGCCGGCCGTGCCGCGCCGCTCGGGGCGACGTTCGACGGGGATGGCGTGAATTTCGCCGTCTTCTCGCAGCACGCCGACGACATCCACCTGTGCCTGTTCGACGAACACGGCCAGGAAACGCACCACCTCCGCCTGCCGGAACGCGACGGCGACGTCTGGCACGGCCGCGTCTCTGGCCTCATGCCCGGGCAGCTCTACGGCTACCGCGCCTCGGGGCCCTTCGACCCCGAGGAGGGGCACCGCTTCAATCCCGCCAAGCTGCTGCTCGATCCCTACGCGCGGCGGCTGACGGGGCATCCGACCTGGCACGACGCGCTGCTGGGCGGGGCCGATGCGCCCGATCCGCACGACAGCGCCCGCTACATGCCCAAGTGCGTGGTCGAGGACCCCTCCTTCGACTGGGGCCGCCTCAAGGCGCCCGAGACCCCGCTCGCCGACAGCGTGATCTACGAGGCCCACGTCAAGGGCCTGACCAAGCGCTTCCCCGGCGTCGATCATCCCGGCAGCTTCCTCGCGCTGGCCTCGGACGAGGTGCTCGACTACCTCGTGCGGCTGGGCATCACCGCGATCGAGCTGCTGCCGGTCCAGGCCTTCCTGAACGACCGCTTCCTCGTGCAGAAGGGGCTTGTGAACTACTGGGGCTACCAGACGCTGGGCTTCTTCGCGCCCGACCCGCGCTACCTCAGCCACGGGCGGCTCTGGGAGTTCCAGTATACCGTCGCCCGCCTGCACGCCGCCGGCATCGAGGTGATCCTCGACGTGGTCTACAACCACACCTGCGAGGGCGACGAGAACGGCCCCACCCTGTCCTTCCGCGGCCTCGACAACCGCAGCTACTACCGCCTGACCGAGGACAACCGCCACTACATCAACGACACCGGCACCGGCAACACCGTGAACATCGAGCACCCGATGGTCATGCGCATGGTACTCGACAGCCTGCGCTACTGGTCGACGACCATGGGCGTCGACGGCTTCCGATTCGACCTCTGCGCGACGCTCGGCCGCACCGAGGAAGGCTTCGATCCGAACTCGGCCTTCTTCCGCGCGCTGCGGCAGGACCCGGTGCTGGCCGAAAAGAAACTCATCGCCGAGCCCTGGGACATCGGCCCGGGCGGCTACCAGCTGGGCAGTTTCCCGCCCCCCTTCGCCGAGTGGAACGACCAGTTCCGCGACGGCGTGCGGCGCTTCTGGCGCGGCGATCTCGGCCACGTGCCGGTCATGGCCGACAAGATCACCGGCACGGCGGGGCACTTCGACCACTCGGGCCGGCCCGCGACCAGCTCGGTCAACCTGCTGACCGCGCACGACGGCTTCACGCTCGCCGACGTCGTCAGCTACGTGCAGCGCCACAACGAGGCCAACGGCGAGGGCAACCGCGACGGCCACGGCGAGAACTTCTCGGACAACTTCGGCACCGAGGGGCCCACCGACGACGACGAGATCGAGGCCGCCCGCGCCCTGCGCCGGCGCAACATGATGGCCACGCTCCTGCTCAGCCAGGGCACGCCGATGATCCTCGCGGGCGACGAGATCGGCCATTCGCAGGGTGGCAACAACAACGCCTACGCCCAGGACAACGAAACCACCTGGCTCGACTGGGAACACGCGGACACCGAGTTCCAGGCCTTCACCGAGCGGCTGATCGCCTTCCGAAAGGCACACCCGATCCTGCGGCAGAAACGCTTCCTGCACTCGCAGCCGCGCAAGGTCGACGGGGTGCCCGACCTCTTCTGGTGGCGTCCCGACGGCACCGAGATGACCCGCGCCGACTGGACCAACGGCCACCTGCACGCGCTCTGCGCCGAGTTCCGCATGGCCAGCGGCACGCCGCTCTACGCTCAGCGCGAGGAGGCGATCTACCTGGCCTTCAACGCGGGCGATGCGCTCACGCTCACCCTGCCGCCGCGCAGCGAGGGCTATGTGTGGGTCCGCCACGTCGACACCGCGCTGCCCGACGCCGATCCGCACCGGGTGGGCGACACGCTGGAAATGGCCGCCGAGTCCGTCATCGCGCTGGTCGAGGAGGCGGAATGAGCGATCTCGACACCCGCGCCGCGCGCGCCGGCATCCTCGAGGCGTTCCGCGATCTCTCGGGCGAGACCCGCGTCACCCCGCCCGAGACCAAGGCGGCGCTGCTTGCCGCCATGGGCCTCGACGGCACCGCGCCGCCCGCCCACCGCGAGTTGCCGCCCTGGCAGGTCTGCGAACCCGGCGTGCCCCCCGCGCTCACCCCCGGCGCGGACTGGACCCTCACGCAGGAGGACGGCACCCGCAGCGAGGGGCGCGGCCCCCTGCCCGCCCTTCCGCTCGGGCGCCACCGGCTGCAGGCGTCGGGCGAGACCTGCTGGCTGCTCTGCGCCCCCGCGCGCCTGCCGCTGCCCGAACGCATGTGGGGCCTGATGGTCCCGCTCGCCGGGCTGCGCACGGCCGAACAGGGCGGCATCGGCGGCTACGACGACCTCGCCGCCATGGCCGAGGGCGCCGCCGCGCAGGGCGCCTCTTTCCTCGGGATCAACCCGATCCACGCGGGCTTTCCCGCCGACCCCGGCGGCTTCAGCCCCTACACGCCCTCGCACCGCCGCCGCTTTGCCGGCATCTACCTGCCCACGGCCACCGCCGCCGGCGCGCCCGGCCGGATCATCGACGTCGCGGCCGAGACGCCCGCCCGCATGGAGGCGCTCGAGGCCGAGTTCCGCGCCGCCCCGCCGGGCCCGGCCTTCGACGCCTTCCTCGCGCACGAGGGCGCGGCGCTGCAGCGTTTCGCCACGCACCAGGCCCTGTCGGAGCGACTCGGCGCCTACTGGGGCGACTGGCCCGCGGCCTACCGCGACCCGGCCAGCCCCGAGGTCGCGCAGGCGGCGCGCGAAATGGCCGACCGCGTGCGCTTTCACGCCTGGCTGCAATACCGCGCCGAGGGCTCGCTGGCCGAGGCGCAGGGCCGCGCCACGGGTGCGGGCATGGCGCTGGGGCTCTACCTCGACGTCGCGGTCGGCACGCATCCGCAGGGCGCCGAGACCTGGGAGGACCGCGAGACCTTCGCCTTCGGGGCGAGCCTCGGCGCGCCGCCCGACGCCTTCGCGCCGCAGGGCCAGAACTGGCACCTCGCGCCCTTCAACCCGGTGACGCTGATCGAGACCGGCTTCGAGGCGCTGGCCACCACCCTGCGCCAGCAGCTGCGCTTCGCGGGCGCCCTGCGGATCGACCACATCCTCGGCTTCGAGCGCGCCTACTGGGTCCCGGACGGCGACCTGCCCGGCGCCTATGTCGCCATGCCGCGCGAGGCCATGCTCGCCGTCACCCGCATGGAGGCGGCCCGCGCGGGCGCCGTCATCGTCGGCGAGGACCTGGGCGTCATCCCCGAGGGGCTCCAGCAGGCGCTGGCCGACAGCGGCATCCTCGGCTGCCGCCTCGCCTGTTTCGAGCACCGCGAGGACCCGCCCGTCTTCAAGCGCCCCGAGGACTACGACGAGGGCGTGATCGCCAGCTTCTCGACCCACGACCTGCCGACCTGGACAGGCTGGCGCGAGGGCCGCGAGATCGCCCTGCGCCGCGACATCGGTCTCACCCCGCCCGAGCACGCCGAGGGCATGTTCGCCTGGCGCGGCCGCGAGGTCGCGGGCTTCGACTGGGCCAGCGGCAAGCTGCGCGGCGACCTGCCTCCCGAGGCGCCCGAGGCCATGGTGAGCTTTCTCGCGGAAACCCGATCGCGCATGGTCGCGTTACAGGCCGAGGATATGCTGGGCGTGGCAGACCAGCCGAATCTGCCCGGCACGGTCCGCGAATATCCCAACTGGCGCCAGCGCCTGCCCGAGGGTCCCTCGGGCATCGCGGCGGCGCCTGTTCTTGCAAATGCCGCGCGCATCATGAAACGTGCCGCGCGAGACCCCAGAGTGACGAGCCCATGACCCAGACCATCCGTACGGTGCCGACCGAGCCCATCGAAGGCCAGAAACCCGGGACCTCGGGGCTGCGCAAGAAGACCCCGGTCTTCCAGCAGCACCACTACCTCGAGAATTTCATCCAGAGCATCTGGACCGGGATCGGCGGCGTCGAGGGCAAGACGCTCGTGCTGGGTGGCGACGGCCGGCACTTCAACAGCCAGGCGGCGCAGGTCGTGCTGCGCATGGCCGCCGCGAGCGGGGCGAAGAAGGTCATCGTCGGCAAGGGCGCGCTGCTCTCGACGCCCGCCGCATCGAACCTGATCCGCACGCGCGGCGCCGACGGCGGCATCGTCCTGTCGGCCAGCCACAACCCGGGCGGGCCCGAGGGCGACTTCGGCGTCAAGTTCAACACCGCCAACGGCGGCCCCGCGCCCGAGTCCGTGACCTCGAAGATCTTCGAGGCCACCAAGACCATCACCGAGTACCACATCCTTGAATCCCACGACGTGGGACTGCGCACCGAGGGCAGCTTCACGCTCGCCGGGATGGAGGTCGAGGTCGTCGACCCTGTGACCGACTACGCCGAGATGATGGCGGGCATCTTCGACTTCGACGCGATCCGCGCGCTCTTCAAGTCGGGCTTCCGCATGCGCTTCGACGCGATGCACGCGGTGACCGGCCCCTATGCCAGCGCGATCCTCGAGGGCACGCTGGGCGCCGCGCCCGGCACGGTGATAAACGCGATCCCCCTGCCCGACTTCGGTCAGGGCCACCCCGACCCCAACCCGATCTGGGCCAAGCCGCTGATGGACGAGATGATGGGCCCCAACGCCCCCGATTTCGGCGCGGCCTCGGACGGCGACGGCGACCGCAACATGATCGTCGGCAAGGGCTGCTACGTCACGCCCTCGGACAGCCTTGCGGTGCTGGCGGCCAATGCCACTCTGGTGCCCGCCTACTCCGACGGGCTCAAGGGCGTCGCGCGCTCGATGCCGACCTCGCGCGCGGTGGACCGCGTCGCCGACGCGCTCGACATCGACTGCTACGAGACCCCGACCGGCTGGAAGTTCTTCGGCAACCTGCTCGACGTGGGCCGCGTGACCCTCTGCGGCGAGGAAAGCGCCGGCACCGGCTCTGACCATGTTCGCGAGAAGGACGGCCTCTGGGCGGTGCTCTTCTGGCTCAACATCCTCGCCGAGAAGCGCCAGTCGGTGGCCGAGCTCATGGCCGCGCACTGGCGCGAGTACGGGCGCAACTACTACTCGCGCCACGACTACGAGGACGTCGACAGCGCCGCCGCCAACGAGCTGATGGACAACCTGCGCGGCGAACTGCCCGTGCTGGCCGGGCATAGCTACGGCGCGCTCAAGGTGCGCGACGCCGACGAGTTCGCCTACGACGACCCCGTCGACGGCAGCCGCGCCGAGGGCCAGGGCCTGCGCATCTGGTTCGAGGGCGGCGACCGCGCCGTGCTGCGCCTCTCGGGCACCGGCACCTCGGGTGCCACGCTGCGCGTCTACCTCGAGGCGCTCGAGACCGATCCCGACAAGATGGACCGTGACCCGCAGGAGGCCCTCGCGCCCGTCATCAGCGCCGTCGACGAGATCGCCGGCATCCGCAAACGCACCGGTCGCGACGCCCCCGATGTGATCACCTGAGGGGTCCTTCATGTACGTTCTCCGCGCCATCGGGCTGATGGTGCTCGGCATGGCGTTGCTGGCCGCCAGCGACGCCTTCATCAAGCTGTCCAGCCAGCACGCCCCCACGGGACAGATCATGATGTCCATCGGCGCGGGGGGCGCGGGGCTGCTGCTCGTGCTCGCCCGCCTGCGCCGGATGCCGATCCGGGCCGCCGATGCGCTGCACCGCATGGTGCTGCTGCGCAATGCGCTCGAGATGGTGGGCGGCCTCGGCATGATCATCGGCCTCTCGAAGATCCCGCTGTCGGTCATGGCCGCGATCATGCAGACCGCGCCGCTGGTCGTGACCATGGGCGCGGCGCTCTTCCTCGGCGAAGAGGTCGGCTGGCGCCGCTGGAGCGCCATCGCCGTGGGACTTGTCGGCATGCTCATGGTGATCCGGCCCTTCGGCGCGGCCTTCACCGGGTGGGAGATCTTCGCCGTGGTGGGCGTCACCGGCCTCGCCGCGCGCGACCTGATCACGCGACTCGCGCCGGCGCATGTGCCCTCGGTGGTGATCTCGGCCTGGGGGTTCGCGTCGATCATCCCCGTGGGACTGGCGCTCCTGCTGGTCACCGCGCAGACGCCCGTCGCGACACCTCTCGCCACCACCTTCATCATTGGCGCCATCGCCGTGACCACGGCGGGCTACGTCTGCGTGACCACGGCCATGCGGATCGCGCCGGCCTCGGCCGTCTCGCCGTTCCGCTACTCGCGGCTGGTCTTCACGACCGCGCTGGGGATGCTGGTCTTCGCAGAGCGCCCGGACGGCTGGACCCTCGCGGGGGCCGCGCTGATCCTCGGCGCCGGGCTCTATTCCTTCCTGCGCGAGCGGCGCCTCGCGCGCTCGGCTGCCATCGCGCTCTAGGCGGCCGCCGAGGCGTTTTCGCGGATCCGCTCGACCATGGCGCGCAGCCCGTTCGAGCGCTGCGCCGACAGGTGGTCGTTCAGCCCCAGCCGGCCCAGCTCGCCGCGCGCATCGACGCCCGGCACCTCCTTGACCGGCAGCCCGTCGTAGAGCCGCCGCAGCACCGCGATCAGGCCGCGCACGATCATCGCGTCGCTGTCGCCCTCGAAGTGAAAGACCCCGTGCTCGGGCTGGGAATGCAGCCAGACCTGGCTGGCGCAGCCCTCGACCTTCGTGGCGGGGACCTTGAGCGCGTCGGGCAACGGCTCCATCGCCTTGCCCATCTCGATCACCATGCGGTAGCGGTCTTCCCAGTCCTCGAGAAACTCGAAGTCCTCGACCACCTCTTCGAATGCCGGCTGTGCCATGCGACCTCCGTTCGTGCTGGGACAGAGCTAGGCGGCGCAGCGGCAAAGGTCCAGCCCCGGCACCGCCTTCGTCTGCAGATATTCGACGCGCCACCCGCAGGGCCGCCCCTCGCGGCCGCACCGACGCCCCGCCACGCCTGCGCCGACAGACATTCCTTTTCAAGGCGGCGCCGATGCGCTAACCCGTTTGTCAAACAGGCAGAGGGCGCGTTCGGCATGTCGAGATCACTTTCAGTCCTGCTCGTGGCGGCGCTGGTCCTGGGGGGCTGCGCGACGGTCCGCGAGTCGCGCGTGAATCCGTTCAACTGGTTCGGCCGGGGCGAGCCGGTGGCCAATACCTCGACCGAGGCCGGGACCGCCAACCCCCTGATCCCCAAGCGCCGCTCGGTGAGCTTCTTCCAGTCCCGCGACGAGGCCTCCGCGGGCCGTCCCGTGGGCCAGATTGCCGAACTGCTGATCGAACGCCGCCCCGGCGGCGCGGTGATCCGCGCCTCGGGCGTGGCCGACCGGCTGGGCCCCTTCGACGTGCGACTGGTCAAGGACGAGGCGCAGAGCACCCCGGACACGCTGGTCTACGACATGCGCGCGCTGCAGCAGCCCGGGCCGCGCAACACGAACGAGTGGTCGCGCACCGTCACCGCGGCGGTCTGGCTGACCGACCAGGAACTCTTCGGTGTGCAGACGATCCGCGTCACCGGCCAGCGCAACGCGCTCGCCTCGCGGCGCTAGGCACGCAGGCGGGGCCATTGAGGCCCCGCGCCCGCCTTACAGCTCGATCACCTTGACGTTGCGACCCTTGGCCGCCAGCGCGATCTCGCCCTCGCAGAGACGCAGCGCGTCCGCGCCGAAGACCTCGCGCCGCCAGCCGGTCAGCGCCTTCACGTCGCGCATCCCCGCCGCGATGGCATCGAGGTCCGCCGCCGGCGCGATGAGCCGCGACGCCACGCCCGAGCTTTCGGTCTTGGCCTTGAGCAGCACGCGCAGCAGGTCCGCCAGCGCCGGGTTCACCTGCAGCTGATCGCGCGAGGTGTCTGGCTTCGGCAGCTTGTCCTTCGGGCACTCCATGCCCGCCTTGACCGCCGCGAGGATGCCCTCGGCGATGGCGCCCTTGCGCGCCTCGCGCAGCAGCAGGCGCGAGCGGCCGAGATCCTCCATCGTCGCGGGCTTGGTCGAGGCCAGCTCGGTCAGCGCGTCGTCCTTGAAGACGCGGTTGCGCGGGATGTTGCGGTCCTGCGCATGTGCCTCGCGGAAGGCGGCCAGCTCGCGCACCAAGGCCAGGAACTTGGGGCTCGTCGAACGCGTCTTGACCCGCAGCCAGGCCTCTTCGGGGCGCGTGACGTAGGTCTCGGGATCGGTCAGCACCGCGATCTCCTCGGCCACCCAGCGGTCGCGCCCGGTCCGCGCGAGCTCCGCCGCGAGATGCTCGTAGATCACCCGCAGGTGCGTGACGTCTGCCAGCGCGTATTTCTTCTGCGCGTCGG
This sequence comes from Salipiger mucosus DSM 16094, assembly GCF_000442255.1. GTDB lineage: Bacteria > Pseudomonadota > Alphaproteobacteria > Rhodobacterales > Rhodobacteraceae > Salipiger > Salipiger mucosus. The sequence continues at coordinate 98,832 of NZ_KE557285.1, forward strand.
TCAGCGGGCGCCGCGACCAGTCGGTGAAACGCGACGACTTGTCGAGCGAGGCCTTGGCGATGCGCTTGACCAGCGTCTCGTAGCCCACCTGCTCGCCGAAGCCGCAGACCATCGCCGCGACCTGCGTGTCGAAGAGCGGCTCGGGGATCACGCCGTGGTCGATGTAGAAGATCTCGAGGTCCTGCCGCGCGGCGTGGAAGACCTTGACCACGTCGGGGTTCCGGAAGAGCTCCATCAGGGGATCGAGCGACAGGTCCCCGGCCAGCGGATCGACCAGCACGGCCGTGTCGTCGTCCGTGCCAGGCAGGGCAAGCTGCACGAGGCAGAGCTTGGAATAATAGGTCCGTTCCCGCAGGAACTCGGTATCCACGGTGACATAGGGCGCTTCCGCCGCCGCCGCGCAGAACGCGGCCAGGTCGTCCGTCGTGGTGATCGTCTTCATTCGTGCCCCGGCTGGAAAAAATGTCTGATAGGACCTCCTACACCTGATGCCGGGATTGTGCAAAGCACGCTGCACGCAGGCCGCCCCCGGGACCTCAGGCGCACGCCATCCTTGACGGAGCGCTCAGAATAGCGTCCCATCGCAGGATTACCGGTCGTTTTTCGTTCATTTTTCTGCAGCGCAGCATTCGAGCGCGGACATTTGCAGGGTTTGTTGACCTGCCTCGCCTAGGGTGCCCCGCATGATTGTGCATCACAGGGGATTGCCATGATCGAACTTCTTTTCGTCACCTGCCTTTCCGCCGCGCCGGACCAATGCCGGGAACGCAGCCTGATCTACACCGACATCACGCCCATGACCTGCATGATGGGCGCCCAGCCCGAGCTCGCGAAATGGAGCCAGTCGAACCCGAAGTACGAGGTGCGCGGCTGGAAGTGCCGCGCCCTGCGCCGGGACGAGCTGGAACTCTGAGCCCCGGCGTCACTGGATCGAGATGTCGACGCGCTGGCTCTCGCCGGTCGAGCCCGGAATCTTGAGATGGAACTGCCCCGGCTTGATCGCGAGGAACTCGATCTCCATCGTGCCGGCCTCGTCGAACTCGACGCTTTCGAGGCCGAAGGGCCGGACCTCGAGGCCGTTGATGACGACCTCGTTGACCCAGATCGCGCGGAAGAACCCCGGCCCCTCCAGCGCCAGTTCGCCCGTTCCGTCGGCCTCGATCTCCAGCTCGTAGAGCTTGCCCGACTCCAGCGTGATTGGCCCTTCGGCCAGCGGCTTGCCGACCGACAGCGTGATCCCCGGCATCTCGCCCGAGTTGCTGTTCGACAGCACGCCGGCAAAGCCGAAGTCATGCGCCGCCGCGGGCAGCGCGGCAAGGCTCAGGGCGGCAATCGTTATCAGGGTCTTCATCAATCGTATCCTTCCGTTTGAACAAGATGGGGAGAGAGCGTCGCGGGCTCGCCGCGCAGCTCCAGGATGCGGTCGGCCAGGCGCTCGGCCTCGGCGCGCGCGTGGGTGACAAACAGCGTCGCCGGCCGGGTCTCGGCGATCAGCGTCTCGGTCAGCGCGATCATCGTCTCGGCCGTCTTCGCGTCCAGCGAGACGAAGGGCTCGTCCATGATGAGCAGCTCCGGCCGCCCGGCAAAGGCCCGCGCCAGCGCGAGCCGGCGCTGCTGGCCCAGCGACAGCTGACCGGGAAAGGCCTCGCCCCGCCCCTTCAGCCCCACCCGCGCCAGCGCCTCTCGCGCCGCGGCCTCGGAGAGCCCGGCGTTGGCCAGCGTCAGGTTCCGCAGCGCGCTGCGCCAGGGCAGCAGCGTCGGCTCCTGGAAGACGATGGCCATGTGTTCGGGCCGGCTCACGCACCCCTCGAAGTCGGTGTCGATCCCCGCGAGGATGCGCAGGATGGTCGACTTGCCGATCCCCGACGGCCCCAGCAGCGCCACCGTCTCGCCGGGCGCGATGCGGAAGTGCACCGGCCCCAGCACCGGCACCCTGCCATAGCGCTTGGACAGGATGTCCACGCGGATCATGCCGTCCGCCAGCGCCTCGCCCGCCGTTCCCACGGCTGCAGGATCGCCCATTCCACCGCCAGCATCACGCCGATGAACGACAGCGCGTAGACCAGCACCATCGCCACGTCGAACAGTTGGAAGTACATGTGGATCTGGAACCCCACCCCCGAGGACCGGCCCAGGAACTCCACCACCAGCACGATCTTCCAGATCACCGCGATCCCCGACCGCGCGGAGGCCGCGAGGAAGGGCGCGAGCTGCGGCAGTGTCACGTGCAGGAAGCGCGTCGTCGCCGACATCCGGTAGACCTTGGCCATGGCGTCCAGATCGCGGTCCAGCGCCCGCGCGCCCTCGCGGATCACCGTCGCCACGTTGGGCACCTTGTTCAGCGTCACCGCCGTGATCGCCGCCGCCTCGGTGAGCCCGATCCAGAGATAGCACAGCACGATCAGCACCAGCGCCGGCAGGTTGAGAAAGATCACCAGCCAGGGGTCGAGCAGCCGGTTCACCCGCTCCGATCGCCCCATCGCCAGCCCGATCGCCGTGCCCAGCAGCATCGCCAGCACGAAGGCCCAGGCCACCCGCACCAGCGTCGCGCCCAGGTGATGCGGCAGCGTGCCCGTGCTCAGCTCGCGCACGAAGGGCTGCCACAGCGCGAGGGGAGAGGGCAGGATCTGCGGGTCCGCGGTCAGCGCCGCCGCCACGACCCACAGGCCCAGCAGCGCCGCGACCGACAGCAGCGGGCCGCTCGCCTTCCCGGTCATCGCGCCACCCGGTCACTGCACATCCGCGAAGAGGCCTTCGGGCACCGTGGTCGCCTCGCCCACCAGCTCCTCGCCGCCAAGCTCGGCCATGAGCGCCAGCAGCCGGCCCGCCGCCTCGGCGTCGACCGGGCCGCGCGCGGGCGCACCGGCCAGCCAGTCGGCCTTGAGCTGCTCGAACTGCGCGTCGGTCTTGGCATTCATCTGCGGGCGCACCGCCTCCCAGGCGCCGTCGTCGTCGGCCAGCATGTCCTTCACGTCGCGGCTGGCGTTGTAGAAGGACTGCGCGATGCCGGGGTGCGCCTCGATGAAGTCCTCCTTCATGTAGTAGCCCAGCAGCGGCGTGTCGGGGTCGAGCCCCAGCTCGCTCGCCGCCGTCTCGACCGAGACCAGCTCGCGCATGCCGCCGGCCTTCATCTTGGCCAGGAAGTGCCAGAAGTTGATCGACCCCGCGTAGTCGCCAGAAAGGCCCGACTTGAAGATCAGCGGCGGCGCGCCGAAGACCTGCTCGGTCTCGGCCTTGAGGTCCATGCCGTATTCCTGCTGCGCATAGGCGCGCAGGATCAGCCATGACTTGTCGAGCGGCCCGCCCGCGATGCCGATCTTGCCGCCGGCCATGTCGGTCAGGTCCTCGGCCTCGCTGTCCTCGGGCACCAGCAGCGCGCCCACGGCCTTGGAATAGGGAATGAAGACATAGTCCTTGCCGGCCGCGCGCTGGCGCGCAACCCAGATCCAGTCGGCGACGGCCATGTCGGCCTCGCCGCCCTCGACCGCGATCCGGGTCGCCGCGTTGTCGGCATAGCCCTGCACCTCGAGGTCGAACCCGTGCTCGGTGTCGAAGCCGTTCTCGCGGATCGCCGTCAGCTCCCAGTTGACGGTGCCGATCTGCAGCACCGCCGCGCGGATCACCGGCAGGTCCTGCGCCGCCGCCGCGGTGCCGATGGCAACCGCGCAGACGGTGGCTGCGAGCCTTGCGAATGTCATGTCGTTCTCCTCCCTAGTGCCTCGCGGCATGGGACCGTGGTGCGCCGGCCCCGTTTCAGTCCGGCGTGATCGCCACGCCCCAGGGCTGCTGCCCCACCTGGATCGAGCGCACCGCCTCCTCCGCGGCCACGTCGATCACCGTCACGTCGTTGGAATTGCCGTTGGTGGTGACGAGGTATTCCTCGCCCGGCGTGAAGGCCATCTGCCAGACCCGCTGCCCCACCATGATGTATTCGACCACCTCGAGCGAGGCGCCGTCGATCACCGCCACCCGGTTCGCCGGCCCCAGCGCCACGAAGATGCGGCTGCCGTCGCTGGTGGCCTTCACGCCCACCGGCTGAAGCCACTCCGGCAGCACGCCCGGCACCTCGAATTCGATCTTCTGCGTCAGCGTCGGCGTGCCGTCCCCGGCGATGTCGATGACGCTGACAGTCCCGCCGATCTCCGAGCTCACGAACAGCCGCGATCCGTCGTCGAGATACTCCGCGTAGCGCGGACGCTGATCGACGAGGATGTTGTGCTTGATCTCGTAGTCCTCGGTCGAGATGAAATGCGCCATGTTGGTGGTTTCCGAGGTATTCACCACCCAGTTCGTGTCGGGCGAGATCGCCATGCCCTCGGGCTCCACGCCCACGGGCACCTCGGCCAGGATCGTGTGGTCCTCGGTGTCCGTCACGGTCACGAGGTTGTCGTCCTCGTTCGCGATGTAGAGCGGGTTGCCCGAGGGATGGATCACGAACAGCTCCGGGTCCGGCCCCGAGGGCAGCGTGTAGACCTCCTCGTAGGTCTCGGTGTCGAAGACCCGCACGAGGTCGTCGTCCGAGGCGCAGACATACAGCAGCGAGCCGTCGGGCGAGAGCGTGATGCCCCGAGGCCGGTTGCCGCCCGCGAAGGTGTGGATGACCTCCCAGCTCCCGGTGTCGATCACGGTAATGTCGTTGCCCCGCTCGTTCGAGACGAAGGCCTTGCCGGCCAGGGCGCCGCTGGCGGTCAGGGCAAGGACGGAGGCGGCGAGAACAGTCTTCATGGTCACTCCTCGAAGGCGGTACAGTCGGATTCGGAGCGGTCGAGCCCCATGGTATCCAGCGGCGAGACCTGGTGCAGGAAGCCGTCCTGCGGGCTCACGCTCACGGTGATGCGGTCGTCGTAGAGCAGGATCGGCAGACGCATCTGGCCGTTCCAGTCGCGGAAGGTGACCTTCTGCCCCTTGAAAGCGGCCAGCTCGAACGCGTCGCTGAGCGCGTAGTCGCGCAGCGTGTCGGGATCGGCGCTGCCGGTGCGGGTGACCGCCTCTCCGATGACGCGCAGGGCGAGCCAGGCGTTGTAATCCTCTTCCCGCACGTAGCGGCCGGCCAGCTCCTCGAAGCGGGTCTGGAACTGCGTCGCCCCCCAGGCCTCGTGCGCGCCGTGAAAGGTCACGGGCCGCAGGCCGGCGCTGCCCATGACCGGGCGCGGCGACCACAGGTGGAACGGCAGGTAGGCGGCGAAGTAGTCGGTGGCATCGGCCGCGATCACCACGTCGTGCTCGGGCGCGCGCTGCATGAAGGTCGGCAGCTGGCGCTGCACCATGGCGTGCCCGGTGTCGGTGCGCCGCGCGCCGCCGGTGTCCTCGAAGGTGCGCGTCTCGACGATCTCGGCGCCGAACTTCCGCGCGGCGCGGGCATAGGCCTCGGAAAGCGCCTTGTCCGCCGGGTTCGAGCCCTCGACCAGCAGCCAGCTCGGCCATTTCTTCCAGACCGCGAACTGCGCCACCGCGTCGGCGCGCATGCCGTAGGAGGGGACCGTGTGCAGCAGGTTGGCCCGGCAGGCCCCGCTGCGCAGCTCCATGCTCTCCGCGCGGATGTTGAAGACCAGCGCCCCCGCCTCGGCCGCCCGGTCGGTCAGCCGCCCTGTATCCTCGGCCCCCGCGGCCAGCACGACAAGGCGCGTGCCGGTCTCGAGGATCTCGTCCAGCGCCGCATCTGCCTCCTCCGGGGCCACCGCGTGGGTCGTCGTCTCGTAGCTGTGCCCCATGAAGCTGCCGGTCGTGCCATTGTCCTCGTCGGCCAGCGCCGCCCCGGCGAAGCCGAGGTCCTCCGGCGGCAGATCGTAGCGCGAGATGGGCAGCAGCTCGGGGTAGTCGACGCGCAGCACGGCGGCGTCGACCTCGACGGCCCGGACGGGCCCCGCGACGGTCAAGCCGACCGCCACCGCGGCCAGCGGCGCAAACAGGTTTCGCAATGTCTCCTCCCTTGCCCGACTCTTCCTGTCGGACATGGCAACAGCCTGCACGACAGTCGGGGCACGGCGGAACCAATACTTTCGGATAAGTTGTCGCGGGCCGGGCCGAGGCCGCACCTTCGCGCCATGCTCCGCATGACAATTCCGACGCTCTGCCTCGCCCTCGCCGCCCCCGCCGCGGCCGACGAGCCCGAGCGCGTCGCCTTCTTCGGGCTGACCTTCCTCGACACCTCGATGCAGACCGAGATGTTCGGCGAGAACCCCGACGAGACCGCGCGCCTGGCGATGCTCGAGGAGATGGTCCGCGACCGCTTCGAGGCCGAGGGCTTCGCGCTGGTCCCGCTCGACCCGGTGGCCGAGCGACTGGAGAGCACGGTGAACCCGGCCAAGTGCTATGGCTGCGACACCCGCATGGCGCAGACCCTCGAGGCCGACTACTCGCTCGTGGGCGAGGTGCAGAAGGTGTCGAACCTGATCCTGTCGATGAACCTGCAGATGCGCGAGGCCGGGAGTGGCGACATGGTGCGCGGCCGGGTCGTCGACATCCGCTCGAACACCGACGAAAGCTGGTCGCGGGGCATGCGCTACATCCTCGACCGCACGTTCTTTCCGGAGGATTCCGAATGATCCGCGCCGCCATCGCGACCACGCTCCTGCTCGCCGCCGCCCCGCCCCTGCAGGCGGGCGAGACCTGGGACGCGCTGAAACGCGAACTGTACGGAGATCGCGTACTTGTCACAGGCCGAACCGTACTGTCCGTCGATGCGCCCTACCGGACGTACGAGGACGCACGCACCCATGTCTCTGCCCGGGTCACCGCGCCCGAGGGCACGCGCATCGGCGAGGTGACCGTCGTTCTGGACGAGAACCCGATGCCGGTCTCGGCGGTCTTCGCGCTGAAGCAGCCGCAGGCGCGCTTCGCCTTCGACGTGACACTGCGTATCAACGGGCCCACCCCGCTGCATGTGGTGGCCGAGACCACCGACGGCCGGCTCTTCGTCTCCGAGAGCTTCGTCAAGACCTCGGGCCAGGGCGCCTGCGCGGCGCCGCCGGGCACCGACCCCGAGAAGGCGCTGGCCACGCTGGGCGACATGGTCCTGAGCGTCGGAGGCCCCCTGCCCCGTGCCACGGCGACCGAGCGGCTGGCGGGCCTCGCCGACCGCTTGCGGCGGCTCGACGTGGACATCTCGCATCCCTCGCATTCCGGCATGCAGATGGACCAGGTCTCGCTGCTCTTCATCCCGATGCGCTACGTCGAGACGGTGGAGATCGACACCGACGGCGCGGGCTACGTCGAGATGACGGGCAGTATTTCGCTGTCAGAGAACCCTGCGCTGAAGCTTTCGGTGCCGGGCGATACCGGACATCTGGGCGTGACCATGACCGATACCGACGGCACGGTCAGCACAGCCGAGACGCGGATCGCGGGCTACTGAGGGCAAGGCCGGGGGCGCTGCCCCCGGACCCCCGGGATATTTCCAGCCAGAAGATGCTTCTGCGCGGGGCCTGCCGCGAGATCAGGGCTGCCAGGGCGTGACCTCTTCGGTCGGATAGTCCCAGAGCGTCCAGCCGTCGGTGCCCTCGGGCAGCCAGTAGACCTCGGCATAGCCGTAGGTCAGCGCGCGCTTGGCGGCATTCCAGGACATCCAGCATTCCTCGAGGCAGAAGAAGACCAGTGGGCGCGCCTTGTCGGAGCCGCTCGCGGCCGCGAGCCCCTCGCGGAAGTAGGTCTCGGTCTCCTTGGCCAGTGCGCCATAGCCCACGTTGGGCAGCCAGAGCGCGCCCGGGATCGAGTGCCGCGCCTTTTCGCGCCAGATCGTGCCCTCGGGCAGGTTCGCGGGTTTCGGTGCGCGCGGGAGGACATCGACGAAGGCCGCCGCGTCGTCGGACCAGAGCTCGAACGCCTGTTCGGGACCGACGACCGTCGCGCCTTCGAGGGTGGCGGGCACGGGTCCGCGGTAGTGGTCGTCGCGGTAGCCCTCGGGCTCGGGCACCCCCGCGGAAAGGGCTGCCGGCAGCAGCAGGAGCGCCGCCAGCAGCCGGGTCATTGTCCGACCTCGCGCACCGCGTCTCCCATGTCGGTGACCAGCGGCACGCCCGCCTCGGTCAGGAGCGCGTCGATCTCGTCCTGGTGGCGCCGGATCAGCGAGTTGAGCTCGCGCTGCCAGACCTTCTCGCCGCGCCGCACGCCCATGGTGATGCGGTAGAAGAGCCGCGGGGCCGCCGCCTCGTTGAGGAGCGGAATCACCTTGAGGTCGGGGTGGTCGCGCTTGACCAGCGGACCCGCGATCGGGCCCCACATCACCGCGCCGTCGATCTCGCCCGCATCCACGTCGTCGAGCATGTCGAGCGCGGGGCTCTCGTAGCGGCGGTCGACGTGCAGCGCGTAGGGCTTCGCCGCGCCGATGAGCCCGTTGCGCGCGAGATGTGTCGCCGGGGGCGCGCCGGCCGTCACCCCGAGCGAGCGGCCCTGAAGCGCCGGGTCCGACAGCTCGGTCACGCCCGCCAGGTCGCCGTCCTTCGGCACGACGAGCACGTGGGTCGAGACCATGTAGTGGTTGGTGTTCAGCACCATCTCGTGACCCTGCGCATAGCCCATCACCACGTCGCACTTGCCGGCCTTCAGCGTGTTGCGGATGAAGCCGGTCGCCATGGGGAACCAGGTGTATTGCACCGGGCGGTCCAGCTTGGCTGCGATGAGCTCGGCCAGCCTGTTCTCGTAGCCGCTGCCGTCCTCCATCGACATCGGGTCGTTGGCCGGATCCGCGCAGACCCGGAAGGCGGTCTTCGAGACCAGGTCCGAGGTCTGCGCGTCACCCGGCCCTGCCCGGGAGGCCAGCAGGGCCGCGAGGGTCACCACCGCGAACGCGGCGCGGGACTTAGCCCATGCAGGCATCTTCGTTCTCGGCAAAGGTGTCGCTCTTGGCTTCCTTGCTGGCCGGACGGCCCCGCCCGATCGCGCCCGAGCCATGCGCCTTGAGGTAGGTGTAGATGTCGTCGAGGTAGCACATCACGTTGGGGTTCGTGCCGAACGCCGGCATCACCGAGTTCTCGGCCGCGCCGACCTTCTGCCGGCCGTTCACGACGACGTCGACGAAGTCGTAGTAGTCCATCTCGACGGCGGAGTTCTTGAGCGCCGGGGCGTAGGTCGAGCCCTCGCCGTCGGGGCCGTGGCAGACGTGGCATTCCGCGTGGTAGCGACGGAAGCCCGAGAAGGTCGGCCAGTCCACCGTGCCGTCCTCCTGGACGTTGAAGGTGGGGATGTCGTCCTCGGTGAAGTAGCGTCCGCCGTCCTCGTAGGCCGCGGCGATGTTGGGGTCGTCCATCGAGACGTCCGCCGCGCTCAGCGCGCCGGCCGCGAACGTGGCCGCGGTGGCGGCGGCGGCCGCAAGAAGGGTGGCGTATCGTGTCATTGGGTGCCTGCCTGTTCTGGAAACCTTGGGTGTCGGGGGCCGGCGACGATGCCGGCCCCCGGGATTGCGCGGCCGATCAGTCGGGCAGCGCGAAGACGGTCAGCTGGCCGCCGAGCGCGGTGTAGTCGCTCAGCGCGGCATAGCCGCCCACGGCGCCGAGGCCCTCGTTCGGGTTGGTGAGGCCCGCCGCGAGGCCGATGCCGGCCCAGCCGCCGACGCCCGAGAGGATGCCGACATACTGCTTGCCGTCATGCTCGTAGGTCATCACGTTGCCGATGATGCCCGAGGGGGTCTTGAAGCGGTAGAGCTCATCGCCGGTCTCGGCGTCCACGGCCTTGAGGTAGCCTTCCAGCGTGCCGTAGAAGACCACGTCGCCCGCGGTCGCAAGCGCGCCCGACCAGACCGAGAACTGCTCGGGGATGGACCACTTGATCTCGCCGTTGATGTTGTCCCAGGCGATGAAGTTGCCCATGCCGCCGTGGCTGTCGGGCGCCGGGTACATCGACAGCGTCGCGCCGACGTAGGGCTGACCCGCGGTATAGGCCACGCGGAAGGGCTCGTAGTCCATGCAGACGTGGTTCGTCGGCACGTAGAAGGTCTCGCTCTTGGGCGAGTAGGACGCCGGCTGCTGGTCCTTGGTGCCGAGCGCCGAGGGACAGACGCCGGTGGTGTTGACGTCCTCGCCGTTCTGTTCGGTCGAGTATTCCGCCACCACTTCGGGCCGGCCGTAGGTCTCGGACTCGGGGTCCATGTCGACGCCGGTCGTCCAGTTCACCACCGGGTCGTACTTGTCGGCCGAGATCAGCTCGCCGCTGACGCGATCCATCACGTAGGCCAGGCCGTTCCGATCGAAGTGTGTGAGCAGCTTGCGCTCCTCGCCGTCGATCTCCTGGTCGGTCAGGATCATCTCGTTGACGCCGTCGTAGTCCCACTCGTCGTGGGGCGTCATCTGGTAGAACCACTTGGCCATGCCGTCGTCGGGGTCACGTGCCATGATGGTCATCGACCAACGGTTGTCGCCCGGGCGCTGCGCCGGGTTCCAGGTCGAGGGGTTGCCGGTGCCGTAGTAGATCAGGTCGGCCTCGGGGTCATAGGAATACCAGCCCCAGGTGGTGCCGCCGCCGATGGTCCACTGGTCGCCTTCCCAGGTGTTCAGGCTGGAGTCGGCGCCGATGGGCTCGCCCAGGTGGGTGGTGTTCTCGGGATCGACGAGCATCTCCTCGTCCGGGCCCATGGAATAGGCGCGCCACTCCTGCTCGCCGGTCTCCATGTTGTAGGCGGTGACGTGGCCGCGCACGCCGAACTCGCCGCCCGAGATGCCGACGATGACCTTGTCCTTGACCGGAAGCACGGTCGCGGTGTTGGTCTCGCCCTTCGAGGGATCGCCGTTCTCGACTTCCCAGACAACCTCGCCGGTCTCGCTGTCGAGCGCGACCACGGTGGTGTCGGCCTGGTGCAGGAAGATCTTGCCATCGGCATAGGCGACGCCCCGGTACACCGTGTCGCAGCACATCACCGGGATGACGTTCGGGTCCTGCTTGGGCTCGTACTTCCACTTGATCTTGCCCTCGTTGGCAAGGTCGAGCGCGAAGACCGTGTTGGGGAACGGCGCGTGCACGAACATGGTGTCGTCAACCACCAGCGGCGAGCCTTCGTGCCCGCGCAGAACGCCGGTCGAGAAGGTCCAGGCCACCTGCAGCTCACCGACGTTCTCGGCGGTGATCTGGTCGAGCTCGGAATAGCGCTGGTTGGCGTAGTCGCCGGTCTGGATCGCCCACTGCGTGGGATCGTCCATGATCGACATCAGGTCATCGTTCGCGAGCGCGGCGCTTGCCGCGCACAAAGCGATCCCGGACGTCAAAAGCGTCAGTTTGGTCTTCATCTTCTCCTCCCTTTAAATGGCCACGACGGCGCCAGGGACGCGCGGTCGCGCTTCGTGACGTCCGGCCCCGGGCTTTCCTCCTCCTGCCGGGGCCGGACGCAAACTCGTGTGATCAGGAGCCGCCGTCACCCTCCGTTCCGAAGGTGGCGAGATAGGCGATCACGTCCGCGCGGTCCTCTTCCTTGCGCAGACCGGCGAAGGCCATCTTGGTGCCCTCGGCGTAGTCGCGGGGCTTTTCGAGAAAGGCCGCCATTTCCTCGGGGGTCCAGGTCTTGCCCTCCTCGCCCATCGTGGCGAGCGTGTCGGAGTAGGCGAAGTCCTCGACCGAGGCGACGTTCCGCCCGATGACGCCGTTGAGCACCGGGCCCACGCGGTTCTGCGCGTCCTCGCCCACCATGTGGCAGGCGCGGCACTTGCGGAACACGCGCTCGCCGGCTTCGGCGTCGCCGGTGATCTCCATGCCGCCGTGGCTTTCGGCGATCGCGGCTCCCCCGGTGAGGGTGAGCGCGACCGCGCTGGCTGCAAGCATTCTTCCGATCATGCGGGTCCTTTCCCTGGTCGTCACTTGAGTCGTTCCGCGTGCCAGGCGACGTGGTCGCCCGCGAAGCTCTGCACGAAGAAATACGAATGGTCGTAGCCGGCCTGCATCCGGAAGGTCGCCGCCTGGCGCCGACGGGCGATGGCCGCGGCCAGCGCCTCGGGCTTGAGCAGGTCGAGGAACTGGTCGCTGCCGCCCTGGTCGACGAGGATGTCGTCCTTCCAGCCGTGCTCTTCCATGAGCAGGGTCGAGTCGTGCACCGCCCAGCAGCCCTCGTCGTCGCCGAGGTAGGCCGAGAGCTGCTTGCGCCCCCAGTCCGACTGGGTGGGATGCGCGATCGGCGCGAAGGCCGAAAGGCTGTCGTAGGCCTCGGGGTTGCGCATGGCGATGGTCAGCGCGCCGTGGCCGCCCATCGAGTGCCCGGTGATGCCGTGACGCCCACCGATGCCCTTCATGCCCTCGACCACGCCGCGCAGCTCCTGCGTGATGTAGTCGTACATCCGGAAGTGCGGCTTCCACGGCTCGCGCTTGGCGTTGACGTAGAACCCCGCGCCCTGCCCGAGGTCATAGGCCTCGTCGTCGGCGACGCTCTCGCCGCGCGGCGAGGTGTCGGGAAACACGACCGCAAGGCCGTGCTTCGCCGCGTGTTCCTGGAAACCGCCCTTGGTCATGGCGTTCTCGTGGGTGCAGGTCAGACCCGAGAGATACCACAGCACCGGGACCGGGCCGTCGGCGGCCTGCGGCGGCATGTAGACCGCGAAGGTCATGTCGCAGCCGCAGGTCTCGGAGGCGTGCCGATACACGCCCTGCACGCCTCCGAAGCTTCTGTTTTCCGCGAGGGTCTCCATCAGTACTCGACCACCGCGCGGATCGACTTGCCCTCGTGCATCAGCTCGAACCCCTCGTTGATGTTGTCGAGCGTCAGCTTGTGGGTGATCATGGAGTCGATCTCGATCTTGCCGTCCATGTACCACTCGACGAACTTCGGCACGTCGGTGCGGCCCTTGGCGCCGCCGAAAGCGGTGCCCTTCCAGACCCGGCCGGTGACCAGCTGGAACGGACGGGTCGAGATTTCCGCGCCGGCCGGCGCGACACCGATGATGACCGAGACGCCCCAGCCGCGGTGCGAGCATTCCAGCGCATCGCGCATCACCTGCACGTTGCCCGTGGCGTCGAAGCTGTAGTCCACGCCGCCGATCTGGTCGAAATCGGTCTTGGTGAGGTTGATGATCTCGGCCTTCACGTCGTCGACCTTCGACGGGTTGACGAAGTGGGTCATGCCGAACTTCTTCGCCATCTCCTGCTTGTCGTCGTTGAGGTCGACGCCGATGATCTTGTCGCAACCCGCCATGCGCAGGCCCTGGATCACGTTGAGGCCGATGCCGCCGAGACCGAAGACAGCCGCGGTAGAGCCGATCTCGACGCCCGCGGTGTTGATCACCGCGCCGATGCCGGTGGTGACGCCGCAGCCGATGTAGCAGATCTTGTCGAAGGGTGCGTCATCGCGGACCTTGGCGAGCGCGATCTCGGGCATCACCGTGTGGTTCGCGAAGGTCGAGCAGCCCATGTAGTGATAGATCGGCGTGCCGTCGAGCATCTTGAAGCGCGTGGTGCCGTCGGGCATGAGGCCCTGGCCCTGGGTCGCGCGGATCGCGGTGCACAGGTTGGTCTTGCCCGAGAGGCACGAGGCGCATTCGCGGCACTCGGGCGTGTAGAGCGGAATGACGTGGTCGCCGGGCTTCAGCGTGGTGACGCCCTCGCCCACTTCCATGACGACGCCCGCGCCCTCGTGACCGAGGATCGTCGGGAACAACCCTTCCGGGTCCGCGCCCGAGCGGGTGAATTCGTCGGTGTGGCAGATGCCGGTGGCCTTGATCTCGACGAGCACTTCGCCCGCCTTGGGGCCGTCGAGCTCCACCTCCATGATTTCCAATGGTTTGCCGGCCTCCAAGGCCACGGCTGCACGGGTGCGCATGCAGTCTCCCTCCTGAATCAGATCGTTCCGTTTCGCTCTCTCGGCGATTGATCGGAGTATGGGAGGCCGGTCCGTTTTCGAACAATACCGCCAATGGTGGGTATTGGTCGCAATGGACTTGGAACGCACCCTGCCCCATCATCGCCGCAGGGAGGATTAATCATGCGCATACCGCGAACGCCAGCGCTGACGGCAGCGCTCGTGTCGCTTTTCGCGACAGCCACGACCCCGGCCCTGGCGGCCGATTATTCAGACCCCACATGGCCCTGCATCCAGCGCAAGGTCGAGCGGCTGTCCGTGGGCCTGATGTGGCCCGCGCCGCTGGAAGAGGTGGATCTCGCGCCCGAAACCGGCCGCGCCGTCGAAGAGCTGGCCGAGACGCTCGCGCTGCGCCGCGTCGACCTCGAGAGCGCGCGGGCGGCTGTCGAGGAGTTCGCCGAGGCGCAGGGCCGCGACATGGCCCTGATGGGCGCGGTCTTCAAGCGGGTCTTCGACACGCTCTCGACGCGGCGGCGACGGATCATCGACGGGATCGAGGAGTTCTCGCTGAGCCAGATCGCGCTCTCGGACCGCATCGACGCCGCGCGCAGCGAGATGACCGCCGAGATGGACAAGAGCGAGCCCGACTTCGACCGGGTGGACACGCTCGAGGAGCAGGTGGATTGGGACCAGCGGATCTACTCGGACCGCCAGCAGAACATCACCTACCTCTGCGAGACGCCGGTGCTGCTGGACAAGCGGCTCTACGCGCTGGCGCAGATGCTGCAGGAGGCCGCCCGCAGCGAGGGCTGAGGCGCGCGGGTCGATACCGACCATGCGACGTGTAGGCCGCGGGTGCGGCCCGTGGCACACTTCGCGCACATTCCATGCGAGGAGGAGGAGCATGGCCAGACCATTCCTGACCGCCGCGGCGCTCGCCGCGGCAATCGCGCTGCCGGTCCCGGTCGCCGCCGCGGACAAGGCAAACCCCATGACCGAAAGCGCCAGCTGGCAGGCGATCAGGGAGGACGTCGTGGGCCCCGCGCCCATCGCCTCCGCCGAGGGCCTGATCGCGTTCGAGACGCCCTACCGGGCCGAGGACGCAGCCTCGGTGCCGATCCACCTGCGCCAGACCGACCCGGAGATCCGGATCGAGGGCGCGGTGGTGGTGATCGACGAGAACCCCGCGCCGGTCGCGGGCGAATTCACCTTCGGACCGGCGATGATGCCTCTGGACTTCGCCCTGAACATCCGCGTCGACCAGTATTCCAACGTCCGCGCCATCGCGCGCACGCCCGAGGGGCTGCGCATGGCCGGCGGTTTCGTGAAGGCCTCGGGCGGATGCTCGGCCCCGGCGGCGGGCGATCCGGAAAAGGCGCTCGCCGAGGCTGGCGGCATGACCCTGCACCACGCCGGGACCGAGGCCGCGATCTCGGTGCCGCGGCGCGAGGCCGAGCTGACCATCCGGCATCCGAACCACTCGGGGCTGCAGCGCGACCAGGTGACCCAGCTCTTCATTCCGGCGCAGTTCATCGACCGTATCGAAGTGCGCCAGGGCGACGAATTGCTGTGGTCGATGGAGGGCGGCATCTCGATCAGCGCGAACCCGGTGTTCCGCTTCGCCTACGACGACAACGGCGCGCAGGCGCTGACGGTGGTGGCCACGGATACGGGCGGCGCGCGCTACGAGCAGGTGCTGCCCAAGGCGGCGGGCGGCTGAGCCGCCGCCGCCCCGCGTTCAGAAGCAGACCAGCTCGGCCTCGGCCTGGGCGCGGCGCAGCTTGGCGACCAGCTCGGTCGTCACCGCCGCGCCGTTGAAGATCGCCATGCGCTCGCCGCCGGTGCGGCGCATCGAGAGCACGGTCTCGGCCTCGACGTAGTCTTCGTAGGGCAGGATCGACGCGATCTCGTCGATGGAGCAGGCGCACTGGCGCAGCGCCTGCCGGGTCTGGCCGTTGGTCGCCATGCAGCCGAAGACGTAGTCCGCCCGCGCCTCGGTCGGGTAGTCATTGAGCCGGTCGGCGACGCTGGGCGCCGGAACGGTCTGCGCCGCGACCGGGGCGGCGGCGAGGCCCGCGAAGGCGACGAGCACCGCGCGGATCATCGTGCGGGCTCCAGCGTGTCGAAGCGCATGTCGGTGACATAGCCCCCGTCCCCGCCGGAGGCGTCGGGCGCGTTGGCCGTCAGGCTGAGATACCAGCCCGGCACCTCGTCGGACATGACGACCGAAAGCTCGAGATCCGCGAAGGGGCCCATACGCGCGCGCTCGGCATCGTCGGCGAAGGGATGCATGACGACGCGGGTCACCGGCACCTCGCCCCCCTCGAAGCGCGCCTCGCCCTGGCTGATCTCGGCGGGCTCGACCAGAGCCTCCTTGACGCGGTTGCGGATGTAGAAGGCCGAGCCGCCCGTCGCCTCGGCCATGTCACGAATGACCGTCTCGTAGAAGACCATGATCATCGGGTTGCCCACGCTCGCCGGGAAGCTGCCGAGGTTGCGGTGCTTGCCCTCCTGCCGGAACTGCAGGTTCGCCATGGTGTCGCGCTCGCCCTCGGAAAAGGACAGCGCCACGAGGCCGGTCTCTCCCGCGGCGGCCTCGGGGTCGGCGGCATTGGTCACCTCGCGGGTGTAGACCAGCGTCCGGTCCTGCGCGACGTCGTCGAGCGTGCCCTGCCGGAACAGCAGGTCGTAGGGGCCCTCGGTGGTGCTGTCCTGCGGGCTTGCCGCGCCCGCGGCGCCGGCCAGCGCGAGGGCCGCCAGAAAAGTCAAAGTCCTGTGCATCGTCGGTATCCTCCTCCCTCGGGGCCGAGCCTGAGCGTCGCCGCCGTCGCTGTCATGGCCGACCTTCGTCGGTGTCCCCGGCGCGTTGCCTTTCATGCCGCGTCGTCGGGCGCCTGCCAGCGGATTTTCCAGTCGATCAGCGGGCGCAGGCGCGACAGTTGCACGGGCTTGGTCAGCACCGAGAAGCCCAGCTCGGCCCCCCGGCGCAGCACGACATCGCGCCGGTCGGCGGTGATCATGATGGCGGGCACCTTCACGCCGGTGGCCTCGCGGATGGCGGCGATGGCGCGGTCGCCGGTGTCGCCATCGTCGAGCTGGTAGTCGGCCAGGATGATGTCCGGCGGCAGCCCCATGTCGCGCACGAACCCCAGCGCCTCGGCGGTCGAGGCCGCGGGCAGCACGCTGGCGCCCCAGGTCTCGAGCTTCTGCGTCGTGGCGTAGAGCACGTCCGGGTCGTTCTCGATCACCAGCACGATGTGGTCGCAGATGTCCTCGTCCCCGGTCGTCTCGCCGCCGCGCTCCTCGCTGCGGGCGGGCTGCCCCTCCACCAGCTCCATCTCGATGGAAAAGACCGACCCGACGCCGGGCTTGGAGCGCACGCGCACCCGGTGGCCGAGGTGTCGGCAGGTGCGATCGACAATCGACAACCCCAGCCCCATGCCCGAGCCCGCCGGCACGTTGTCGGCGCGGGCGAACTCCTCGAAGATGCGCTTCTGGTCCTTGCGGCTGATGCCGACCCCGGTGTCCCAGACCTGCAGGACGAGCCGGTCGCCCGCGCGCCGGCACCCCACCAGCACGCGCCCGCCCGCGGGGGTATACTGGATCGCGTTGACCACGAGGTTCTGGATCGACCGCAGCAGGTAGACCGGGTCCGAGCGCACGAAGGCCATGGTCGGCACCACGTCGAGCCGCACGCCCTTGAGCGCAGCCACGTGGCCCTGGTCCTCGGCGACGCCGCGCATCAGCGTGCCGAGGCAGACATCCGAGGGCGTGAGCGTCGCGTCGGTCGATTCCAGCCGCGAGATGTCGAGCAGCGCGTGCAGCAGGTGCTCGATCGAGGTGAAGGAGCCGTCCAGCCGCTCGACGGTCGGCGCCATCGCGGTGCCCTGCGCGCTGTCGACCAGCGTGGCGATCAGCAGCTTGGCGGCGTTGATCGGTTGCAGCAGATCATGGCTCGCCGCCGCGAGGAAGCGCGTCTTGGACGAGACCGCCGCCTCGGCCCGTTCCTTGGCCTGCCGCAGCTCCTCCTCGACGCGGGCCTTCTGCTCGTACTGTTCGGTCAGGCGCTGGTTGGCGCGGGTGAGCTCGGCGGTGCGCTCGGCCACGCGGTTCTCGAGCATCTCGGTGGCGCGGTGTTCCAGCGTCACGTCCTTGAGCTCGACCAGCACGCCGCCGCCCGGCAGCTTGTGGGCGTGCAGGTCCAGCACCCGCCCCAGCGCGTGGCGCACCCGCTTGCGCAGCCGCCCCTGCCGGTCGAGCCGCTCCTGCCAGATCGCGAGCTCCAGCTCGGCGTCTTCCTCGACCAGCCGGTAGGTCTTCATGAAGTCCAGCAGGCGGCCCATCTCGGTGCCCTTCTGGAGCATGGTGAAGGGCAGCCCCAGCAGCCGGCGGAACTGCGAATTGTGCATCATCAGCGTGCCGTCGGGCGCGAAGGTGCAGACGCCCGAGGTCATGTTCTCGAAGACCGCCTGCAGGTAGTCGGCGTGCCCTTCGATCAGGTTCTCCTTCTCGGAGCGGTTGCGCCGCACGAGATCGGTGATCTCGGTCATCAGGAGGACGACATTGTCCGAGCTCGAGCTTTGCAGGTTCACCTGGTACCAGCGATCACCGGTCAGCTCGATCACGCGGCTCTGCATCGGGGTCCCGGTGCCGCCGCGCCGCGAGGCCGCCCCCGGAAGGTGGCTGTCGGCCGAGACGACGTGCTCGCTGTCGTCCATTGCCGCGAGATAGTCGTCGAGCGGCAGACCCGGTACCACGCGGTCCGCCACGTCGGGCAGCAGCGCGCGGAAGAGATCGTTGTAGGCCTCGAGCCGCCCCTCGGTGAAGAGCGCGAAGCCGCCCTCCATCGCCGAGAGCGCCTCGGCCAGGTTCTTGCGCGTGCGCTCGCGGTCGGCGCGGGCGCTGTGCAGCTCCGAGGCGGTGCGCTCGAGGTCGCGGGTCTTGGCCCAGACCTGCGCCTGCAGCGCGATGGCCGACTGGAAGGCGCCGTAGGCGGTGGTGCCGACCTCGTGCTGGCGGTTGGCGCGGCGCACCAGCGCGTCGATGATGCGGGCCTGCCGTTCAACCTGCCGGTCCAGGGGCTCATGGGGATCGATCATTCCAGTTCGCGCCTCCCCGGCTCGAAGAAGGCGACGCCCACGAAGGTCTGGTTCACGTGCACGCCGCAGTGCTGTTCGCCGTAGGTGTTGAAGCCGAAGACGCGGCGCTGGCGGAAGACGCGGCTGGCCTCGGCCGAGAGCTGTTTCTGCTCGATCTCGAGACGCCGCAGGATGCAGTCGAAGCCGAGGATGAAGTCCGGCGCCTCCTCGCGGTGCCCGCGCACGTCGAGCTCGGCCTCCAGCGTCTCGATCACCGCCTTGCCCCGGCCCAGCGTCAGGATCAGCCCGTCGTCGATGGCGCCGAACATCGACAGTGCCTGTCCGTCCGGCGCGTCGCGGATCGAGCGGACGTGGTAGTTCATGTTCTGCCGCACGAGCATCGGGTTCTCGGCGAAGATCTGCGGCGAGAGATCCTGCGTCGCGCAGCCCACCAGCCGTGCATATTCCGCCGCCGCCGGGGCGCCGTTGATCTCGACCACCAGCCGCTCCTCGGGGTCGGCCTCGGTCACCACGAGCTGCGTCTCGGTTGGCGTGAAATGGTCGAAGCCGAGACCGCGGAAGCCGAGGTCCGTCTCGAGCAGCAGCAGCACCGCGGCGTCGCTGTGAAAGCGCCCCTCGTGCAGCACGAAGGTCTCGCGGAAGGCCAGGCTGTCGCCGGCCGAGCCGCCGAAAACCGGGATGTCGCCCAGCCCGGCCTCGAGCGTCGAGACAAGCACGTCCTCCTGCTTCGAGAGCCCGTCGGCCAGGATCAGAGCGAGGCGGTCCCAGCCGGCGGTGCGGCGGAAGTTTCCGGCATGCATGCGCACCTGCGCCGCCACCGACTGGATCGACACCGGCCTGAGCGGCGCGATCAGCATCGAGGCGCAGCGGAAATGCTCGCGCGGGAAGGCGATCAGCAGAAGGGCCTCGGACTCGTAGCCCATCGGCGTGATCTGCCCGGCCGTGGTGCAGCCGAAGATGGGCACGCCCTGCCCTCCGGCCTCGAGAGCCCGCGCCGTGACATCGAGGTCGTGGCCGTCGGGCACGAAGGCCAGCACGAAGCAGGTCTCGCGCAGGTCGAGCGCGGCAAGCGCCTCGTCCACCGCCTCGCGCGCATCGGAAGCACGCGAGACGGCGATGGTGACGAAGTGCGGCGGGCGCGGCGCGGCGGTCATCGCGACACTCCCTTGCGGGTCAGTGGCTGAGGAAGGCCTGGGCGTCCGCGTCGTCCGCGGTCGCGCCCGCCGCCCCCTGGGCGCCCTCGATCAGCACCGCCGCCTGGGTCCGGTTCTTGACCCCCAGCCGGCGCAACAGCGCGGTGATATGCGCCTTGACCGTGGCCTCGGCCAGCGAAAGCTCGTAGGCGATCTGCTTGTTGGGCTTGCCAGCGCAGATCAGCCGCATGATGCGCCGCTGCTGCGGCGTGAGCTCGGCCAGCCGCGGGTGCTGCATGCTGAACTGGCAGGGATCCTCGGGCTGCGCCGCCGTGGGCCGGTAGCCCGGCGGCAGAGACTTGCGCCCGGCGCCGATGTCCTGCAGCGCCGCGCGCAGCACCTGCGCCGAGGCGTCCTTGGGCAGATAGCCGGCCGCGCCCTCCTCCATGAGCGCATGCACGACCTGCACCGAGGTCAGCGACGAGATCACAAGGATCGGCGTATCGGGCAATGCCGCGCGCATCCTCTGGAACCCGGAAATGCCGCTGACGTCCGGCAGCTTGAGGTCGAACATCACGAGGTCGGGGGAAAAGCCGCCCTCGACCAGCTTGATGGCGGCGCTCAGCGTCTGCGAGCGTTCTACCTTGCATTGCGGAAAGACCAGGCTCAGCGCCGCTGCCAGGGCGTCGCTGTAGAGCGGGTGGTCGTCGACGATGGCCACGGAACGGATCCGTGACTGCGGGGCAATCTCCGCGAATTTGTTCATGTTGCACTCCTCCCGGGAGGAAGCGTAACGGATTCTCTTCACCTTGCAACGGTTACGGTCGACGACGGCACACCGGGCGGGAAACAGCCATTCCACGGCCTGGGTCACAGACAGGCTGAACCCTCCGTGCAAGGGCGATAAGCTCATGCATTTCAGTATGTTGAGAGAAAAACCTGAGAAATCACACTAGGCCTCACATCGCGAGCGACCGCCAACACAGCGACCCTCGGAGCGCCGCGCCGTTGGCAAGCCGAGGGGGAGCGCCGGACCATCCGCCACTCCCCCGGTCATGCCTCTCCGGACAGGTCCGCCGAAAGCGCCGGCGGCTCCCGAACCGTCAGGACAGCACGCCTTTCTGCTTGGCGACATGGGTCGCGATCGCGTCCATCAGGGGCGGCGAAAGACAATCGTAGGGTGTGAGCCCCAGTTCACTCAGCCGGCCCCGGATGTCATCCATGCGCGCCGGATCGACGCCGGATTCGATGATCGACGAGACGAAGGCCGCGAACTCGGGCGCCGCCCAGCCGGTCTGGGCCGACAGCTCGGTATGGACGAAATCGAGCCCGTGGAACGGGTGATTGGAGTCCTCGATGCGGCCGTACATGTGCACGCCGCAATCGCGGCAGGCATGGCGCTGGATCGCCGCCGAGGCATCCACCACGTCGAGCTTGTCGCCGTTCTCGGTCACGTCCACCTTGTCGCGCGCCACGACCGCGATCTGGCTGAAGATCGCCCCGTCCGGCTTCCAGCACTTGGTGCAGCCGCAGACGTGGTTGTGCGCCGTCTGGTCGCCCACGGTCACCACCACCGCGTTGTTCGCGCACTTGCACTGCAGCGTGCCGCCGGAAAAGCCCGGCGCGGTCGGCGGGATGCCGTCATCCACCTGCGGGTGGATCTTCACGTGGGTGAATTTCGGTGGCGCGCCGGCCGTATCCTCGTCACCGCCAAAGAGCTTGTCGAGTAGTCCCATCTGTGCGTGTCCTCCTCCCATGAGGGGCGCATTCACATGCCGCGCCCCGTCTCAGGATCGCGGCAGCCCGGGATTCGGACAATTGAGCCATTCGTATCGGGCGCGGCGCCCGCGCTCAGGGCAGTTCCACCGGGCGGCGGTCGCCCTCGGCAAAGCGCCGCAACACCGCCGGGTAGAGCCGATGCTCCATCTCGAGGACGCGGGTCGCCAGCGTGTCTGGCGTGTCGCCGGGAGCGACGGGCACGCGCGCCTGTCCCAGGATCGGCCCGCCGTCGAGCTCGGGCGTGACCTCGTGCACCGAGCAGCCGTGCTCGGCATCGCCGGCCTCGAGCGCGCGGGCATGGGTGTGCAGCCCCCGGTACTTGGGCAGCAGCGACGGATGGATGTTCAGCATGCGGCCCTGCCAGCGCGTCACGAAATCCTCGGTCAGCACCCGCATGAAGCCCGCGAGACACAGGATGTCCGGCGCGGCCTCCTCGAGCCGCGCGGTCAGCTCCGCCTCGAAGGCGGCGCGATCACCACGGAAGGGACGGTGATCCACCACCGCCGTCGGCACACCGCGCGCCTCGGCCTTCTCCAGCCCGCCGGCGTCCGGGTTGTTCGACAGCACCAGCACGGGGCGCGCCGGATGATCGCCGGTCATCGAATCGACCAGCGTCACCATGTTCGACCCGCCACCCGAGATGAGGATCGCGACGCGTTTCAACCCAGTTCACCGGTGTAGGACACGACCGCCTGCTCGGTGACATGGCCCAGCGGGACGACCCTCTCGCCCGCCTCGGAAAGCAGCGCGGCCAGTGCCTCGGCCCGCTCGGGCGCGACCACGGCGACCATGCCGATGCCGCAGTTGAAAGTCTTGAGCATCTCGCCGGTCTCGATCCCGCCGGTCTCGGCCACCCAGCGGAAGACCGGCGGCAGGTCCCAGGCACCGAGGTCGATCGCCGCACCGCAGCCCTCGGGCAGCACCCGCGGCAGGTTCTCGGTCAGGCCGCCACCCGTGATGTGCGCGAGCGCGTGCACCCCGCCGGCGCGCACCGCTTCGAGCGCCGGGCGCACGTAGAGCCGCGTGGGCGTCAGCAGCGACGCGCCCAGCGATCCGCCCTCCCAGGGGGCACTCCGCCTCCCAATCGAGGCCCGAGAGCTCGACCACCCGGCGCACGAGGCTGTAGCCGTTGGAATGCACCCCGTCCGAGGCAAGCCCCAGCAGAACGTCGCCCGGCCGCACTTCGGCAGGCAGCGCGCTGCCCCGCTCCATGGCGCCCACGGCAAAGCCCGCGAGGTCGAAGTCACCGGCCGGGTACATGCCCGGCATCTCGGCGGTCTCGCCCCCGATCAGAGCGGCGCCCGAACGCAGGCAGCCCTCGGCGATCCCCTCGACGACGCGCGCGGCCGTCTCGGTCTCGAGCTTGCCCGTCGCGAAATAATCGAGGAAGAACAGCGGCTCGGCGCCCTGGCAGACCAGGTCGTTGACGCACATGGCCACGAGGTCGATGCCGACGCCGTCGACGTACCCGGTGTCGATGGCAATCCTCAGCTTGGTGCCCACGCCGTCGGTCGCGGCCACGAGCACCGGGTCATCGAAGCCCGCCCCCTTGAGGTCGAAGAGCGCGCCGAATCCGCCGAGCCCGGCCATGACGCCGGGCCGGTTGGTCCGCTTTGCCGCGGGCTTGATCCGCTCGACGAGCGCATTGCCCGCGTCGATGTCCACGCCCGCCTCGGCATAGGTGATGCTTGTCTTGCCGTCGCTCATGAAACCCTCCGGATCCGTTGCGCGCGGGCTTAGCGCAAGGTGGCCGCGAAGGAAAGCGCCAAGCCATCCTGCGTCGCGCCGGGTCCGGCCGTCCCATTGCGTATTTGGAACAAGAAGAAGACCGGGGCGCGCACCGCAGGCGCAGTGCCAGCCTCCCATGCTTCTTCTTGTTGAAAAATACGCAAATACGCCCTCTCGTCCGGGCGCAACGCCCGCGGCAGCCGCGCTTCGCGCTTGACCAGCGGGCCGGGACTGCTACTCAGCTCACTGTGGCGGGCCTGTAGCTCAATCGGTTAGAGCAGGGCGCTCATAACGCCTTGGTTGGGGGTTCGAGTCCCTCCGGGCCTACCAGGCCTCCGCCGCGCCTTGCCTTTTTCCCGTTCAGACGCGCGCCGCCGGCACCAGCCCGGAGAGATGCGCAAGGTTCTTGAGACCGATCTTCAGGTGCGCCAGCGGGCGGGCGCGGACAAGCTTCTTGTTCATGTAAGCCTCGAAGGTCAGGCGCTGCACGTCCATGTCGTGGCAGAGCGAGACGAAGCGCTCGCGCCGATCGTCCGAGCGGTAGTAGGCCCGCTGCATCGAGCCGAGCACGCGGAAGACCGTGCCATGCTCGCGCAGGAAGAGCCGACGCGCCAGTTGCAGGTCACGCGCGCGTCCCGAGGCAAGGCAGGCCATCGCCGCGCTTGCCGCCACGCGTCCGCCCGTCATGGCGTAATAGATCCCTTCGCCCGAGCTTGGCGCGACCACGCCGGCAGCATCACCGGCGAGCACCACGTCTCGCCCGTTGTCCCAGCGCGCGAGCGGCTTCAGGGGAATGGGCGCGCCCTCGCGCCGGATGGTCTGGCACTCGGCGAGGCCGCTTGCCGCGCGCAGCGCGGCGGTGGCGCGTTTCAGATCGACGCCGCGCACCATGGAGCCCATGCCGACGCTGGCCCGCGCCCCGTGCGGGAAGACCCAGCCGTAGAAATCGGGCGAGATGCGGCCGTCGTAGACCACGTCGCAGCGATCGGGATCGTAGCCGCCGGCCGAAGGCGCGGCGATGATCTCGTGGTAGGCGATGACATGGGGCACCCGGTCGCCGCCCGGGACCTCGTCGCGCGCCACGCGCGAGCGGGCGCCGTCGGCGCCGATCACCAGCCGGGCGTGAAGGTGGCGCTCTTCGCCGGCCTCGGCGTCGCGGAAGACGACGGCGGTGCTGCCCCTGCGCTCGATGCGGCGGTAGGTGCCGGTGAACCGATGGGCGCCGGCGGCCTCGGCACGGTCGCGCAGGAAGGCGTCAAAGTCCTCGCGGTCGACCATGCCGACGAAACCGTCCTCGATGGGAATGTCCACCCTGCGGCCGGTGGGCGAGACCATCCGCGCGGTGCGGATGCGCGCAACCAGCAGGTGCTCGGGAATGGCGAAATCGGCGATCAGGCGGGGCGGGATCGCGCCGCCGCAGGGCTTGATGCGTCCGCCCCGGTCCAGCACCGCGACTGTCGCGCCCGAACGGGCGAGGTCCTCGGCGGCGGTCGCTCCGGCGGGTCCGCCACCCACCACGATGACATCGTACATGCTCATTCTCCCGGAACCAGTGTTGCCGGCGCGGCCCCGCGCCCGCTGATGACCCGCAGCGCCATGACCGCGGTCGCGGCAAAGAGCGCCGCCTCTGCGAGGAAGACGGCGCCGAAGGCCGTGGCGTCCGGCAGCGCGCCGCGCGCAAGGTCGACGGCGCCCGCGCCCAGTAGCCCGCCGAAGCCCGCCGCGATGGCCTGCGCCGCGCCCCAGAGGCCCATCCGCGT
>NZ_KE557285.1:124078-165091 GCF_000442255.1 Salipiger mucosus DSM 16094
GCGGCGACGGCGAACATGCCGTTGCAGACCCCCAGCGCCACGACCGCGGCGAGCAGCGCGCCGCCCTGCCCCGTGGCGCCCAAGGCCGAGATCGCGGCGAGGCTCGCGGCCGAGCCGAGGCAACCGGCGGCGACCCAGCCGCGCAGCGAGCCGAGGCGCAGACCCGTCGCGGCGATGCCGACGGTCAGCATACCGAGGAAGACGCCGCCGTTCTGCGCGCCGGAGAGCGCGGTCGACTGGCCCGGCGTGAAGCCGAAGACTAGGCCCGCGTAGGGCTCGAGGATCAGCTCCTGCATGAAATAGGCGGTCATCGACAGGAAGACGAAGACCGTGAAGTTGCGCGCCTGGCGCTCGGCCCAGATCTCGCGCAGACCCTCGCGGAAGCGCGTGCGCTCCTGCGGGCGGGGCGCGGCACCCTGCGCGCGGCGCTCGATGCCCGCGACGGCGATCGCGGAGAGCAGCGTGGCCCCGCCCGCGACGACAGCCACGATAACCAGCAGCCGCGCCGGCGAATAGGGATCGAGGAAGGCCCCCGCACCGGCCGCCGTCAGGGCGATGCCGGCGATCATCATGAGCCAGGTGATCGTGGCGGCCGCCGCGCGCCGCTCGGGCGGCACCACCGCCGAAAGCAGCGCCAGCAGCGAGGTGCCCGAGGCGCCGACGCCGAGGCCGATCAGCGCGTAGGACAGGATCGAGAGCGCCAGCGCCGCCCCGAAGGCCTGCCCGAAGAGCACCACGCCTGCCGCCGCGCCCATCGCGCCGAGGGCCAGCGCAACCATGCCGCGCAGGATCCAGACCGTGCGGCGGCCGCCGACGTCCGAGAGGAACCCCCAGTTGGGCCGCGTGATCTGGATGCCGTAGTGCAGCGCCACCAGCGCGCCCGGCAACACCGCTGGAAGCGCCATCTCGACCACCATGAGCCGATTCAGCGCCGAGGTCGTGAGCACCACGATGGCGCCGAGCGCCATCTGCACCAGTCCGAGGCGGATGATCGTGATCCATCCGGCCATGTCGCTATCCTCCCGTCCCGCGCAGCGCGAAGGCCGCGACCATCATGCCTCCGACGTAGAGAGATACGCCGGTCGCGTTGTACCAGGGCGCGCGGCCCTTCGGGTCGCGCAGCAGCACGCGCATCGCGGCCAGTTGCAGCGCCAGCAGCGCGGCGATGGCGCCGGCGTGCCAGGGCCAGTCCCAGCCCGCCAGCAGCGCCACCACGGCGAGCTGCGGCAGGGCCATGGTCCAGCAGGCGACACGCGCCGCGCGCGCCGGTCCCAGCGTTACCGGGAGCGAACGCACACCGGTCTGGCGGTCGCCCTCCAGCGCCTTGAAATCGTTGAGCGTCATGATCCCGTGCGCGCCGAGCGCGTAGAGCAGCGCCAGTGCCACGACCGGCGCCGCGGGCGCGCCCGCCGACAGAACGGCAGCCCCGGTGAACCAGGGCAGCCCCTCGTAGCAGAGGCCGACGAGGCCGGGCCCGAGAATGCCGGACCGTTTGAGCCGCACCGGCTCCGCCGAGTAAGCCCAGGCTGCCGCGACGCCGAAGACCGTGGCGCCGAAGCCCCAGGGCCCGAGCGCGGTGCCCAGCAGCAGCGCGAGCGCGCTCATCGCCAGCGCGATCCAGAGGCCCCAGCGACCCGGGATCGCGCCCGAGGGGATCGGGCGGTCAGGCTCGTTGATCGCGTCGACATGCCGGTCGCACCAGTCGTTGGCCGCTTGGCTCATACCGCAGACGACCGGCCCCGCCAGCACCATGCCCAGCAGCACCGGCCCCGGCGCGGACCAGGGGCTCACGCCCGAGGCGACGACGCCGCAGAGATAGGCCCAGACCGGCGGAAACCATGTGATCGGCTTGACCAGCGTGAGCACGGCGCGCGGGTGCGGCGTCGACCGGGCGGAATGTAAGTCAGATGTGACACTCATAGTGTCAATTAAACTATACATCCGGGAGTCGGGAAAGCGTTTTCTCACCCGGCGGGACGCACACCGTCATATCGCGGGAGAGAATGATGCTGCATCACCTGCCGGGCGCGCCCGGCCGCGGCCGCGCCTCAGTCGGCGGTGTCGCCGGAATCCGTCGAGAGCAGCCCGTGCTTGCGCAGCTTGACGTAGAGGCTCTGGCGCGAGAGGCCCAGCATCTCCGCGGCGGCGACGCGGTTGTTGCCGGTGAGCTGGATCGCCGTCTCGATGCAGATCTTCTCGATCACGTCAGAGGTGGCCGAGACGAGGTCCTTCAGCGAGGCCGTGCCGACGAGGTCCATGACGTTCTTCATGGCCTCTTCGCTGACGGCCATGTGGCCGGCCTCGGGGTCGAAGATCTCGTTCGGGGTGACATCGCGGATGATGAAGCCGTAGCCTAGGTCGCCGCCGCGCTGGATCAGTCGCGCGGCCGAGATGTCGACCCCGGCGCGGGTGCCGTTGACGCTGGCGACCTGCGCGGAATAGCTGCGCATGCGTCCCTTCTTGGAGGCGGCCTCGAGGATCAGCTTGAGGTCGATCCCGCCCCGCACGAGGAAGTCTGCCAGCGAACGCCCGCGCACGTCGCGCAGCTGCGCGGCATCGGCCAGCACGAGGAAGGCCTCGTTGGCCTCGCGGATGACACCCTGGTTGTCGGTGAGGACCACCGCATCGCTGGTCTCGGCGAAGAGCGCCGAGAGGAACTGCGCGGCCTCGGGGCCCGTGGCGCCCTCCTCGTCCACCTCGTTAAGGCGGCAGAGCATGTAGAGATCGCCCGCGGCCCGGAAAAGCTCGGGGTAGACCATGATCACATGGCCGTTGCGCCGCGCGATGGCCTCGACCCCGCGCAGTTCCTCGGCGCTGGCGGCGGCCTGCAGCGTCTCCATGAACTCGGTCGGGCGGCGCCCCTCGAAGGCCTGGGCGAAGGCGTTGCCGGACAGGGTCTCGACCTTGCTGCCCAGCAGGCTCGCGGCGGCGCTGTTGAGATCGCGGATGCGGCCCTTCTGCGGCTCGACGATGGCCAGCGGCGTTTCCGAGGCCTCGAGCACGACGCGGAAGAAGGTGGTCTCGCCGCGCAGCTTCTGCTGGTCGCGCTCGCGCGCCATCTGCTCGCGCACGAGCCGCTGCTGCATCTCGGCGATGGGCTGCATGTCGCGGCCAAGCATCAGGATGCTGTCGCCGCCATCGACGCGGTGCAGCGTGTAGCGGACAGGAAATTCCCAGGTGGCGTTGTCGATGTGGTTCAGCTCGACCGGCCGTGGCACGCGGGCCGGATCGGCGCGCATGGCCGTCAGCCGCTCGGAGAACTTGACGCGGCTCTCCTCGGTCAGGAAGCCGTCGAGCCGGCGGCCGACCCAGTGGTCGAGGCAGCCCAGCGAGGGACAGTCGGGATTGACGGAGATACCGGCGACGACGCCCTCACCATCGACGTGAAGCGCGATGTCGGCGGCCTGCTCGAACAGGTTGGCAATACTGTCGTTGGACGGCAGGACACCTGCGTTCAGAGGCTGGGGAGTCCTCTCCTGTCGTGTCACGTCTCGCTCCTCGCATCGGCCGCCGCGCTCGTGTCGCTATCTCGGCCCGTCGAAATCAAGCTCTGTCGCGACCGTCGAAAGACCACATCGCTCGACCGCCTCTCTCGCCGTCTTGACCGCGAAATCCGCCCCGGTCCTCTCGGTCACCTTCGCGTAGTGCGAGACGGCGCGACCTCCGACGACAACCGGCGGGACGTGATCCAGTTTCGACCGGCAGTAATCTACGAGTTCGGTCACCTTTTCAAGCGTATTCCATGTCGCGGCGGAAATCCCGAGGGCCGAGAAACGACGCGCCCCGATGAAGTCGACAAGTTCCTGCGGCGACATGCCGATGCCCATATGCACCCAGACCCCGTGCCGCCTGAGCTGGTCGGCGGCCACGAAGGCGCCCAGCGAGTGATCCTCGAAGGTGGGCACGATCATCAGGAAGCTCTCGCCCAGCGGAATGGACCGGTCGAAACGGCCCGAGGCGCCGTCGGGGCGATTGCGGAACAGCGCCTGCAGCCGCGCGGCGCCGACCGTCACGTCGACAAAGCTCGCCCGGTCCTTGACCCAGAGCTCGCCCAGCCGACGCGACGCCTCGGGCACGTAGTAGTCGTAGAGCTCCTGGCTGCCGATCCCGTTCGCCATCAGCGAGGCGAGCACGCTCTTGTGGCTGGTCTCGGACTCCGACATCAGCGCCTCGACGAAAAGCTCGACCCATTCGCCGCGATGGCGCGGTGTCTGGCCCGCGCGGCTGGAGTTCACCTTGCGCAGCGCGGACTCCACGAGAAAGCGGATCGCAGGCGCCCGCTCCGGCTGAACACCGGAGCCGTCGTGATCATTCATGTTACCCATTGGCCCCTCCCCGGACACAGTGGATATTGCCTTTCGGTCTTTTACGATCTCAGCGCGGAGTTGGGTCAGTCTGCACCCGTCATTGGCGCCTGTCAATTTTTGTTGACATACGCGCGAAGGAATACGACCCCAACGCACTGGAAACGCGTCCGTAATAAATTTCATGCATCGCATGGCCAAGCAGGCGATACTGCAAAGGGTCAGAATGGCTGGCATTTCATCGTACAGATCGACTGACAGCCTTCGCCGCATCCGTGTGTAAATTTATGTTGACACTTTTGAAGCCCAGCCCCTAGCATCCAGTCATAGGCAGACTGGCGAGGGCTCCATGATACAGCGTGCGTCGACAGGACAGGCCCGCCCGGCCCTCTACACCGAGGCGCAGCGCGCGCGGCGGGACGCCAGCGTATGGACCACCGTGCAGGGCATCCTCGCGCCGGCGCAGTTCCTGGTCTTTCTGATCTCGCTCGCGCTGGTGCTGCGCTTCCTCGCCACCGGCGAGGGATACGCCGCCGCGACGCTGTCGATCGTCGCCAAGACCGGCGTGCTCTTCCTCATCATGGTGACCGGCGCGATCTGGGAGAAGGTGGTCTTCGGGCAATACCTCTTCGCCGCGGCCTTCTTCTGGGAGGACGTGGTGAGCTTCGGGGTCATCGCGCTGCACGCGGCCTATCTCTGGACCCTGCTCGCCGGTGCGCTGACGCCAGCGGGCCTCATGGTTCTCGCGCTCGCGGCCTATGCCGCCTACGCGGTCAATGCCGGGCAGTTCCTGCTGAAGCTGCGCACCGCGCGGCTGCAGGCGGCGGTGACGCCATGAGCTGCGCGGCCGCCCCCGAGACCGGATGCCGCAACGCCCCGGTGCTGCGCGAGCGCGGCCAGCACGAGGTCTTCTGCGGGCTGACCGGCATCATCTGGCTGCACCGCAAGATGCAGGACGCCTTCTTCCTCGTCGTGGGCTCACGCACCTGCGCGCACCTGCTGCAGTCGGCCGCGGGCGTCATGATCTTCGCCGAGCCGCGCTTCGGCACCGCGATCCTCGAGGAGACGGACCTGGCCGGCATGGCCGACGCGCAGGCCGAGCTGGAGCGCGAGGTCGATCGCCTGCTCGCGCGGCGCGGCGACATCCGTCAGCTCTTTCTCGTGGGCTCCTGCCCCTCCGAGGTCATCAAGCTGGACCTTGCCCGCGCGGCCGAACGGCTCTCGGCCCGCTACGGCCCTCAGGTGCGGGTGCTGAACTACTCCGGCTCCGGCATCGAGACCACCTTCACCGAGGGCGAGGATGCCTGCCTTGCCGCCATGGTGCCCGCCCTGCCCGAAACGCAGGCGCGCGAGCTGCTGCTGGTCGGTGCCCTGCCCGACGTGGTCGAGGATCAGGCACTGGCCCTGCTGGCCGAGCTCGGCATAGGGCCCGTGCGCGTGCTGCCCGCCCGCCGCGCCGAGGACGACTGCGCCATCGGTCCGAACACCGTATTCGCGCTCACGCAGCCCTTCCTGGGCGGCACGCTCGCCGCGCTGGAGCGGCGCGGCGCCCGTCACATTCCCGCGCCCTTCCCATTCGGCGAGGAAGGCACGACCCTGTGGCTTCGCGCCGTGGCACGGGAATTCGGCGTCGAGCCCGCGCGGTTCGACGCCGTCACACAAGCGCCCCGCGCCCGCGCCCGCCGCGCCGTGGCCCGGGCCTCGGAGGGGCTGAAGGGCCGCTCGGTCTTCTTCTTCCCCGACAGCCAGCTCGAGATCCCGCTGGCGCGTTTCCTGACCCGCGAGTGCGGGATGGAGGCCGTCGAGGTCGCCGCCCCCTACATCCACCGCCGCGTGGTCGGCCCCGACCTCGACCTGCTGGCCGAGGGCCCGGTGCTGGCCGAGGGGCAGGACGTGGAACGCCAGCTCGACCGCTGCCGGGCCGCGCGGCCCGACCTCACGGTCTGCGGGCTGGGGCTCGCCAATCCGCTCGAGGCCGAGGGGCTGGCGACCAAGTGGGCGATCGAGCTGGTCTTCACCCCGGTGCATTTCTACGAGCAGGCGGGCGATCTCGCCGGGCTCTTCTCGCGCCCGCTGCGCCGGCGCGCCGCGCTCCGGCTGGAGGCGGCGGAATGAAGCTCTCGGTCTGGACATACGAGGGCCCGCCGCATGTCGGCGCCCTGCGCGTCGCCACCGCCATGAAGAGCCTGCACTACGTCCTGCACGCGCCGCAGGGCGACACCTATGCGGACCTGCTCTTCACCATGATCGAGCGGCGCGACCACCGTCCGCCGGTGACCTACACCACCTTCCAGGCTCGCGATCTGGGCTCGGACACCGCGAACCTCTTCCGCGAGGCATGCCAGGCGGCCTACGACCGCTTCCGCCCGCAGGCGATGATCGTGGGCGCCTCCTGCACCGCCGAGCTGATCCAGGACGACCCCGGCGGCATGGCCGAGACCATGGGCCTGCCGGTGCCGGTGATCCCGCTCGAACTGCCCAGCTACCAGCGCAAGGAGAACTTCGGCGCCGACGAGACGCTCTTCCGGCTGGTGCGCGCGCTGGCGCGGCCGATAGAGCGCACGGCGCGCGTCTCGGCCAACCTGATCGGCCCGACCGCGCTGGGGTTCCGCCACCGCGACGACATCACCGAGGTCACGGCGCTGCTGTCGGACATGGGCGTGGACGTGAACGTCGTCGCCCCCTACGGCGCGACGCCAGAGGATCTCGCGCGGCTGGGCGCGGCCCATTTCAACGTGCTGATGTATCCCGAGACCGGTGAAAGCGCCTGCCGCTGGATGGAACGCGAGCTGGGCCAGCCCTTCACCAGAACGGTGCCGATCGGTGTCGGCGCCACGCGCGATTTCGTGGCCGAGGTGGCGGCGCTCGCCGGCGTTACCCCGGCGCTGGACGAGGCCCGCCTGCGCCTGCCCTGGTACTCGGCCAGCGTGGATTCCACCTACCTGACCGGCAAGCGCGTCTTCGTCTTCGGCGACGGCACCCATGTCACCGCCGCCGCCCGAATCGCCCGCGACGAGATGGGCTTCGAGGTCGTGGGCCTCGGCTGCTACAACCGCGAGGCGGGGCGCCCGGTGCGCGCGCTGGCCCGCGAGATGGGGCTCGAGGCGATCGTCACCGACGATCACCTCGATGTCGAAGAGGCCATCGCCCGGCTCGCCCCCGAGCTGATCCTCGGCACCCAGATGGAGCGCCACATCGGCAAGCGCCTAGGCATTCCCTGCGCGGTGATCTCCGCGCCGGTGCACGTGCAGGACTTCCCCGCGCGCTATGCCCCGCAGATGGGGCTCGAGGGCGCGAACGTCATCTTCGACACCTGGGTGCACCCGCTGGTCATGGGCCTCGAAGAACACCTGCTCCACATGTTCCGCGAGGATTTCGAGTTCCACGACGAGGCCGGGCCCAGCCATCACGGCGCGCAGGCCCACCGGTCCGTGGACCGCCCAGGGGCCGGGGGCGAAGCCCCCGCCGCGCCGGAAGGCGGCGAGGTGATCTGGCTCGACGAGGCCGAGCGCGAGCTGCGCAAGGTGCCCTTCTTCGTGCGCGGCAAGGCGCGCCGCAACACCGAGAGCTTCGCAGCAGAGCGCGGATTGCACGAGATCGGCGTCGACACCCTCTACGAGGCCAAGGCCCATTATGCGCGATGACGCCCATATCCCTGCGCCCTACCGGGTCGTGATCCTGACGCTGGACTCCCACGCCGCCGGCCCCTGCGCCCGCGCCGCCGAGCGGCTGGCGGCCGACTTCCCCGGCCTCGAGATCTCGATCCACCCGGCGGCGGAATGGGGCGAGGATCCGGGCGCGCTCGACCGTGCGCGGCGGGCCATCGCGCGCGGAGACATCGTCATCGCGAGCCTCATCTTCCTCGACGAGCACATCGCCGCGATCCGCCCCGACCTCGAGGCGCGGCGCGAGCACTGCGACGCCATGGCGGGCATCATCGCCGACGCCCAGATCGTGAAGCTCACGCGGATGGGCACGCTCGACATGCAGGCGCCGGAAAGCGGCACGCGCAAGCTGCTGAAGAAGCTGCGCGGCGGCGGCGGGTCGGGCAAGGCCGACAACGGCGCACGCAAGATGCGGATGCTGCGGCGCCTGCCCCGGCTCCTCAAGCTCATCCCCGGAAAGGCGCAGGACCTGCGCGCCTGGTTCCTGACCATGCAATACTGGCTGGGTGCCTCGGACGACAACATCGAGGCCATGGTCCGCTTCCTGATCTCGCGTTACTGCCGTCACGCCGACTGGTGCGGCGTGGGCGCCCCGGCGCCGCTGGACTACCCCGAGACCGGCCTCTACCATCCCGACCTGCCCGGCCGCATCGCCACCGATGCCGCCGAACTTCCCGCACGCGAGGGGACGACAGGCACCGTCGGTCTGCTCATGATGCGCAGCTACGTGCTCTCGGGCGACACCGCACACTACGACGCGGCGATCCGCGCGCTCGAGGCGCGGGGCCTGCGCGTGCTGCCGGCCTTCGCGGGCGGGCTCGACGGGCGACCCGCGGTGGAGGCCTACTTCCGCGACGCGCGGAGCGCACGGATCGACGCGCTGCTCTCGCTCACCGGCTTCTCGCTGGTTGGCGGCCCCGCATACAACGACAACGACGCCGCCATCGACCTGCTGAGCCCGCTCGACGTGCCCTACGTCGCCGCGCACCCGCTGGAATTCCAGACGCTGGGCCAGTGGGCCGGCTCGGCGCAGGGGCTGGGGCCCATCGAGACGACCATGCTCATCGCCCTGCCCGAGCTCGACGGCGCGACGACCCCCACGGTCTTTGCCGGACGCCACGGCGCCGAGGGCTGCGACGGCTGCGCCCGAGCCTGCCGCCCCGAGGGCACCCGGCGCGCCATGGCCCCCTGCCCCGAACGGATCGAGGCGCTGGCCGACCGCATGGCCCGCCGCGTCGCGCTGCGCCGCTCGGAGGTCGCCGAGCGTCGCGTCGGCATCGTGCTCTTCGGCTTCCCGCCCAACGCGGGCGCCGCAGGAACCGCTGCGCATCTCGACGTCTTCCGCTCGCTGCTGAACACCCTGCAGGCCATGGCCGCGCGCGGCTACGACGTGAGCCCGCCCGAGACGGTCGAGGCGCTGCGCGAGGCGGTGCTGGGCGGCTCGGCCGCGCAATACGGGCAGGAGGCCAACGTCGCCGCCCATGTCCCCGCCGACGACATCGTCGCGGGCACGCCCTGGCTGCCGGAGATCGAGGCGCAGTGGGGGCCCGCCCCCGGGCGGCAGCAGTCGGACGGCACCGGCGTCTTCGTGCTGGGCGCGCGGTTCGGCAAGGTCTTCGTCGGGCTGCAGCCCGCCTTCGGCTACGAGGGCGACCCGATGCGCCTGATGTTCGAGCGTGGCCACGCGCCGACCCATGCCTTCGCGCAGTTCTATCTCTGGCTTCGGAAAGCCTTCCGCGCCGACGTGCTGCTGCACTTTGGCATGCACGGCGCGCTCGAATTCATGCCCGGCAAGCAGGCCGGACCCTCGGGCGCGGACTGGCCCGACCGGCTGATCGGCGATCTGCCCAACGTCTACCTCTACGCCGCGAACAATCCCTCGGAGGCAACCCTCGCCAAGCGCCGGGCCAACGCGGTCACCGTGTCGCACCTGACGCCGCCGCTCGCGGCCTCGGGGCTCTACAAGGGGCTGGCCGAACTGAAGGAGAGCCTGACCCGCTGGCGCGAGGCCGCGCCCGAGGCGCCGGAACGTGCCGAGATCGCCGCACTGATCGCGGAACAGGCCGAGGCCGTGGACCTCCACGGCACCGACCCGGAGGCGCTCTGGCTCACGCTGCTGGACACCGAGGCGGCGCTGATCCCCGAGGGGCTGCACGTCGTCGGAGCGCCGATGAGCGCCGAGGCGCGGGCGGGCTACCTCGACCTCATGGCGGACACAGGCCCCGAGGCCCGCGCCCGGACCGACGCGATGCTGCAGGAAGACACCGAGATCCCGGCGCTCATGGCGGCGCTCGAGGGCCGCTTCACCCCGCCGGTGCCGGGCGGCGACCTGATCCGGTCGCCCCAGATCCTGCCCACCGGGCGCAACATCCACGCCTTCGACCCCTTCCGCATGCCCACCGCATTCGCCTGCCGCGAGGGCGAGGCGCAGGCCCGCCTGCTGCTAGAGGCACACCGGACGCTGCCGCGCTCCGTCGCGCTGGTGCTCTGGGGCTCGGACAACATCAAGTCCGACGGCGCCGCCATCGCGCAGGCGCTGGCGCTCATCGGGGCACGGCCGCGCTTCGACAGCTTCGGCCGGCTCTGCGGTGCCGAGCTGGTCCCGCTCGAAGAGCTGGGCCGTCCGCGGATCGACGTGGTGATGACGCTCTCCGGCATCTTCCGCGACCTGCTGCCGCTGCAGACCCGCCTGCTGGCCGAGGCCGCGCTCAAGGCCGCGTCGGCCGACGAACCTCCCGAGCGCAACTTCGTCCGCGCCCATGCCACGGCCTATGCCGAACGCACCGGCTGCGACCTGCAGACCGCTGCCCTGCGCGTCTTTTCCAACGCCGAGGGCACCTACGGGTCCAACGTCAACATGCTGGTCGACGCCTCGGCCTTTGCCGAGGAGGACGAGCTGGCCGACAGCTACGAAAGCCGCAAGAGCTTTGCCTACGGCATCGACGGCAAGGCCGCGCGCAATGGCGCGCTGCTGCAGGCCTCGCTGGCGACGGTGGACCTGGCCTACCAGAACCTCGAGTCCGTCGAGCTGGGCGTGACCACGGTGGATCACTACTTCGACACGCTGGGCGGCATCTCGCGCGCGGTGAAGCGCGCCCGCGGCGGGCAGGAGGCGGCGGTCTACATCTCGGACACCACGCGCGGCGCCGGCAAGGTGCGCACGCTGGCCGAGCAGGTGGCGCTGGAGACGCGCTCGCGCTCGCTCAACCCGAAGTTCCACGAGGCGCTGCTGCGCCACGGCGCCGAGGGCGTCCGCCAGATCGAGAGCCATGTGACCAACGTCATGGGCTGGTCGGCCACGACCGGCCAGGTCGAGCCCTGGGTCTACCAGCGGATCTCGGAGACCTTCGTGTTGGACGCCGAGATGCGCGAGCGGATGGCGGCGCTGAACCCGACAGCCTCCTCGCGCATGGCAAACCGCCTGCTCGAGGCCCACGACCGCGCCTACTGGCAGCCCGACGCGGCGACCGTCGCGGCACTGCGCGACGCGGCCGATGCACTCGAAGACCGGATGGAGGGGGTCGCCGCGGAATGACCCGGACACGCTCCCTCCCCCTGCGGCTCCGCGCCGCGCCCCCGCAAGGCGGGGGCATTCCCACCACCAAGGGGTCCGCGCCGATGCGGCCCGGAAAGGACATGCCATGAGCCCGCGCGACGAGATACCCGTTCTGCGGGGACAGGACGGCGAAGGATCGGTGCAGGTGCACCAGGACGAGGAGCTTCGGATCGAGGGGGCCAAGGTCTTTTCGGTCTACGGCAAGGGGGGCATCGGCAAGTCGACCACCTCGTCGAACCTCTCGGCCGCCTTCGCCCGGATGGGCAAGCGAGTGCTGCAGATCGGCTGCGATCCCAAGCACGACAGCACCTTCACCCTCACCGGGCGGCTTCAGCCCACGGTGATCGACATCCTCAAGGAGGTGGATTTCCACGCCGAGGAACTTCGCCCCGAGGACTACGTCACCGAGGGGTGGGGCGGCGTGCAGTGCGTCGAGGCGGGCGGGCCGCCCGCCGGCACCGGCTGCGGCGGCTACGTCGTGGGCCAGACCGTCAAGCTTCTGAAGCAGCACCACATGCTCGATGACGCCGACGTGGTGATCTTCGACGTGCTGGGCGACGTGGTCTGCGGCGGCTTCGCGGCGCCCCTTCAGCATGCCGACCGGGCGCTGATCGTGACGGCCAACGACTTCGACTCGATCTACGCCATGAACCGGATCATCGCCGCGGTGCAGGCCAAGTCGCAGAACTACAAGGTGCGGCTGGCGGGCTGCGTGGCCAACCGTTCGAAGGACACCGACGAGGTCGACCGCTACTGCGGCAAGGTCGGGTTCCGCCGGATCGCGCACATGGCCGACGTCGACGCCATCCGCCGCTCGCGGCTCAAGAAGAAGACGCTCTTCGAGATGGCCGACGAGCCCGACATCGAGGCCTGCCGCGCCGAATACCTGCGCCTGGCCGAGGCGCTCTGGCGCGGCACCGACCCGCTGGCGCCGGCGCCGATGGAGGATCGCGACATCTTCGAGCTGCTGGGGTTCGACTGATGGAGAGCGCCGTGCACAACACGCATCCGGTGCGGCGCCTTCCGGGGAGGCCACGGGGATGAGCTACGCCCGCACCCTCACCCGCGTCGAGACATACTTCGCCCCCCCCCCGCCCCGCCAGTGGGAGCGGCTGACCAGCGAGGCGCCGGTCTCGCGCATCCGCGAGACGGTGCGGCGGGGGCGCGACGAGATGCGGGAACGGATGCTGGGGCGGCTGCCCGATGACCTGTGCGGCGCGCGGGTGCTGGACGCGGGATGCGGCGCCGGGCAGATGAGCCGCGCGCTGGCCGAGCGCGGCGCCGAGGTGGTGGCCGTCGACATATCGCCGGCACTGGTGGAGATCGCCGCGCGGCGCCTGCCCGAGGCCCTGCGGGCCCAGGTCGACTTCCGCGCGGGCGACATGCTGGACGCGGGGCTGGGCCGCTTCGATCACGTCATGGCGATGGACAGCCTGCTCTACTACCGCCGCCGCGACGTGGCCCACGCGCTGGCGGGGCTGGGGTCACGGACGCGGGACAGCGTCGTCTTCACCGTCGCCCCGCGCACGCCGCTGCTGATGGCGATGTGGAGCGCGGGCAAGCTCTTTCCGCGCGGCGACCGCTCGCCGCGCATGGTGCCGCATCACCCCGCCGCGCTGGCCGCGGCGCTGCGGGCGCAGCGCGCGCCGGGCCGCTTGAGCGACCTCGGCCGGGTGCGCAGCGGCTTCTACATCTCGCAGGCGATGGAGTACGCGCCATGATCCCCGGCCGCGCCATGCTGTCGAAGCTGCCGCTGGGCGCCCTGCCCTTCGCCGACGCGGCGAGCGAGGGCCTGCCCATGGCGCAGCTCCTGCGGCTGTCACTTTTCCAGGTCTCTGTCGGCATGGCGACGGTGCTGCTGCTCGGCACGCTGAACCGGGTGATGATCGTCGAGCTTTCGGTGCCCGCCACGGTGGTCGCCGTGATGATCGCCCTGCCGGTGCTGATCGCGCCGATGCGCGCGCTTCTGGGCTTCCGCTCGGACACCCACCGCAGCGCCATCGGCTGGAAGCGCATCCCCTACCTCTGGTTCGGCTCGCTCTGGCAGATGGGCGGCCTCGCGGTGATGCCCTTCGCGCTGCTCGTGCTCTCGGGGCAGCAGGTCGTCGGGCCGGACTGGGCCGGCGAGGTGCTGGCCGCGCTGGCCTTCCTGATGACCGGGCTGGGGCTGCACATGACGCAGACCGCCGGGCTGGCGCTGGCGACCGACCGCGCGGACGAGGAGACGCGCCCGCGCGTGGTGGCGCTGCTCTACGTGATGTTCCTGCTGGGCATGGCGGTCTCGGCGGTCATCGTGGGCTGGCTGCTGAGCGACTTCACCCCGCTCGCGCTGATCCGTGTCGTGCAGGGCGCCGCCGTCGTCGGCATCGCGCTGAACCTCGTGGCGCTCTGGAAGCAGGAGAAGGTCCGCCCGATGAGCCGCGCCGAACGCGCCGCCCCGCGCCCGCGCTTCCGCGACGCCTGGGCCGACCTGCTGGCGGGAGGTACCGCCGGGCGCCTGCTCGCGGTGGTCTTCCTCGGCACCATGGCCTTCAACATGCAGGACGTGCTGCTCGAGCCCTACGGCGGCGAGATCCTGGGCCTCTCGGTTTCCTCCACGACGCTGCTCACGGCGGTTTACGCCCTGGGCGCGCTGGCGGGGTTCGTCCTCGCCGGGCGGAGGCTGGCACGGGGGCGCGATCCCTACCGCATCGCGGCGAGCGGGCTGCTGACCGGCATCGCGGCCTTCTCGACGGTGATCTTCGCCGCCCCCATGGGCTCGGCCGCGCTGTTCTTTGCCGGCGCCACGCTGATCGGGCTCGGCGCGGGCCTTTTCGCGGTGGCCACGCTGACCGCCGCGATGACCCTGCCCGCCACGGGCCGCGCCGGGCACGGGCTCGCGCTCGGGGCCTGGGGCGCGGCGCAGGCCACCGCCGCAGGGCTGGCCGTGGCCTTCGGCGGCGGCATCCGCGACGCGGTCGACGCCATGGCCACATCGGGCGCCTGGGGCGCCGCGCTGGACAGCCACGCCACCGGCTATTCCGTCGTCTACCACATCGAGATCGCGCTGCTCTTCGTGACGCTCGCGGCCTTCGGGTCGCTGATGCGCCGGGCGCGCGCCGCCACCCGAACCAAGGAGGGACCGGCGCGGCTCGGCCTCGCCGAGTTCCCAACCTGACGCCGCCACCCGGAAAGGACCGAACCCATGACCGGAACATTCTTCGCAGAGGTCGACCTCGCCAGCGTGGCGCTCTGGCTCTTCTGGATCTTCTTCGCGCTGCTGATCTGGTATCTCCAGCGCGAGAACATGCGCGAGGGCTACCCGCTCGAGGACGACGACGGGCGCGCCTCGGCCAACCAGGGCCTGTTCCCTGTCCCCGACGACAAGACCTTCGTGCTGCCCCACGGCCGCGGCACGCTGACGGTGCCCTCGGGCCAGAACCCGGACCGCGCCGAGCTGGCGCTGGCCAAGACGGCGGCGGGCAACGGCTTCCCGTTCGAACCCACGGGCGATGCCATGACCGACGGGGTCGGCCCGGCCTCCTGGGCGCCGCGCCGCGACGTGCCGGAGCTGGACGGCGCGGGGCATCCCAAGATCGTCCCGATGTCGGCCATCGAGCAGGTCCGCGTCTCGGCCGGACGCGACCCGCGCGGGCTGCCCCTGGTCTCGGGCGACGGCGAGGCCGTGGGCGTGGTCACCGACATGTGGATCGACGAGCCCGAGCAGCTGGTGCGCTACCTCGAGTACGAGCTGGACACGGCGCACGGCGGCGGCACGCGGCTGGTGCCGATCACCATGACGCGGATCCGGAAGGACCGCGTGCGGGTGCGCAGCCTCTACGCCCACCAGTTCGCGGGCGTGCCGAAACACGCTTCGCCCCGGCAGGTGACCCTGCTCGAGGAGGACCGCATCGCGGGCTACTACGCCGGCGGCACGCTCTACGCGAGCGAGGCGCGGCTGGAGCCCAAGTGGGGCTGACGGAGAGGAGCACGCCATGAGCCACGACGATTTCGCCTTCGAGCCCGTCCCCGGCCTGCCCGAGCGCCTGCCCGAGGAGGAGGTCATCCTCTGGCAGGGCCGGCCCGATGCCTTCGCGCTGGCGCGGGACGCTCTGAACCTGCCTTGGGTCGCGGGCTACTTCGGCCTGCTGGCGGCATGGCGCTTCGGCGCGATGCTGTCCGAGGCACCGGCGGGCACCGCATTGGCGGGGGCGACGCCCTTCGTCCTGATGGGCGCCGTGGTCTGCGCGCTGCTTTGGCTGGTGGCCTTCGTCCAGGCACGCGCCACGGTCTACACGATCACCAACCGCCGCGTTGCCATGCGCATCGGCGCCGCGCTGACGCTGACGCTGAACCTGCCCTTCCGGCAGGTCGCGGGCGCGGGGCTCGCGCTGCGGCGCGACGGCACCGGCACCATCGCACTGGAGCTGATGGGCGACACGCGGCTGTCGTTTCTCGTCTGCTGGCCGCACGTCCGGCCCTGGCGCCTGCGCGAGCCGCAGCCCGCGCTGCGCTGCATTCCCGACGCCGCCAACGTCGCGCGCGTCCTGTCCGAGGCCGCCGAGGCGCGGATCTCCACCCCGCAGATCGACCGCCGGCCCGAACCGGCGCCGTTCGCGGCCGAATGAGGAAGGCCCCGCGATGATCCACGCCGACGCCACGCCCCGCCGACACCGCCCCCGCGACACCGAGCTGGTGCCCCGCGCTCTGGTCCGCGCCGTGGGCGCGCTGGTGCTGTCGGTGCTGGCGCTGGTGACGCTCTACCGGCTGACCGACCGCCCGGTGATCGCGGCCCCGCCGCAGGGCGACATCGCCGTCGAGCGCAGCGTGATCCTCTCGGGCGACCTCTCGGGCGCAGCCAGCGTCACGGCCCCCGATGGCCGGCCGATCGCCGAGCTCGGCCCCGAGGAAGGCGGCTTCGTCTCGGGCGTCTGGCGGGTCATCCGCCGCGAACGCATCAACCACCGCGTCCCGCTCGACGGGCCGGTCACGCTGCTCGGGCACCGCTCGGGCCGCGTCTCGATCCACGACCCCGCGACGGGGTGGAGCGCCGACCTCATGGGGTTCGGCGCGGACAACGCCAGGGCCTTCGCACGGCTCCTGGCCCAACCGGAAGGAGGCCAATGATGGGATGGCTTACCAAGGAAATCGAACACGCGCCCTGCACGGTGGAGGTCAGTCACTGCTTCGAGAGCCTGCACGCGCACGTGCGCTTCGACAACGGCGCGACCGTGAACCCCGGTGACGAGGTGCGCGTCCAGGGCCCCGAGATCATGGCGCCCTTCGGCGAGATCGTGCGCGAGGCGCGGCAGGCGACGATCGTGCGCGCCTCGAAGCTGGAACAGCTCTGGACCCGCCTGACCGGCGACGTCGAGGTCATGGAGCTCTGCGAATTCTCGTTCTCCGAGGAGGCCACGCTGTGAACGCCCATACCCTACCCCCGACCCACACCGCCGACGCCACCACCGCCGAGGAGGGTCTCGCCATCCAGGAGGCGCAGGCGAAGATGGACAGCGCGGCGGCCACCGCCGTCGCCATGCAGAACACGCTGCTCACGCCGCGGTTCTACACCACCGATTTCGACGAACTGGACGCGATCGACGTGACCCCCGTGCGCGCCGACTGGGACGCGCTCATCGCCGAGATGGTCGCGGACCCCAACAAGGGGCACTTCCGCAAGAACGAGGACTGGGACCAGGTCGACTGGGAGAACATGGAGCCGGAGCTGCGCAAGGAGTTCATCGACTTCCTGATCTCCTCCTGCACGGCCGAGTTCTCGGGCTGCGTGCTCTACAAGGAGATGAAGCGGCGCGGGGCCAACCCCGACGTGACGCAGCTCTTCCAGCTCATGGCGCGGGACGAGGCACGCCACGCGGGCTTCATCAACGACGCCCTGCGTGAGGCGGGCGTTGCGGTGAACCTCGGGTTTCTCACGAATTCCAAGAAATACACCTACTTCCGGCCGAAGTTCATCTACTACGCCACCTATCTGTCGGAAAAGATCGGCTACGCCCGCTACATCACGATCTTCCGCCACCTCGAGGCGCATCCCGAGCATCGTTTCCACCCGATCTTCAAGTGGTTCCAGGAGTGGTGCAACGACGAGTTCCGCCACGGCGAGGCCTTCGCGCTGCTGATGAAGACCGACCCCAAGCTGACCTCGGGCGTCAACGTGCTCTGGATCAAGTTCTTCCTCACGGCGGTCTTCGCCACGATGTACGTGCGCGATCACCAGCGCCCGGCCTTCCACGAGGCACTCGGCGTCGATCCCGACTGGTACGGGCACGAAGTCTTCACCAAGACCTCGGCGATCTCGACGCAGGTCTTCCCGATCACGCTCGACATCGACAACCCGCGCTGGACCGCCGGCCTCAAGCGGCTGCAGAAGGCCAATGCCGATCTCGCGGCGGCGACGGACAAGTCGGGCCTGGGCGCCTTCCTCGGGCGCATGACGGCACGGGCCCGCGCGGCGACGGCCTTTGCCGCGCTCTACATGATCCCGGCAAAGAAGCACCGCGTGCCCGAGAGCCCGCGCATGGAGCCGGCCTATTGAGCCGGCGCCCGCATAGAAGCCCTGGCGCGGCACCGGGGGCGCGCGGCGCATGACCGCGAGCCCCTGGATTGCCGCGCTCGTCGCCCTGTTCCTCTGGTGGTTCCTCACCGGGGCGATCCTGCTGGCCGTGCGCCACGCCGAGCGCGCCGGGCGCCGCGCGCCGCTGGCCTGCACGCTGGCGGCGCTGCCGCTG
Source organism: Salipiger mucosus DSM 16094 (assembly GCF_000442255.1). GTDB lineage: Bacteria > Pseudomonadota > Alphaproteobacteria > Rhodobacterales > Rhodobacteraceae > Salipiger > Salipiger mucosus. The sequence goes on from NZ_KE557285.1 coordinate 142,329, forward strand.
CTGGGCGCAGGGCTCTGGGGCATCCACGCCACGCTGGGCGGCAGCGGACCCGCGGCGGTCTACGGCGCCTTCCTCGCGGCGCTGGCGATCTGGGCCTGGGTCGAGCTGGCCTTCCTGACCGGCCTCGTGACCGGGCCCAACCTGCGCCCCTGCCCGCCGCACCTGCCGGAATGGGAGCGCTTCATCCGCGCCTGGGGCACCGTGGCCTACCACGAGATGCTGCTTCTGGCGCTGCTCATCGCGCTCTGGACCCACGGACAGGGCACCGCGCCCGCCTTCGGGTTCTGGACCTTTGCCGTGCTCTACGGCGCGCGGGTCTCGGCCAAGCTGAACCTCTATTTCGGCGTGCCGCACATCAACACCGAGTTCCTGCCCGGCGCGCTGGCGCATCTTGCCAGCCACTTCCGCGTGTCGCGGCTGAACTGGGTCTTCCCGCTCTCGATCACCGCGCTCACCGGCGCGGGCGCGCTCTGGCTGCACCGCCTCGGGGCCGCCACGACACCGGGCGAGACGACCGGCTACGCGCTGCTTGCCGCGCTCACCGCGCTTGCCCTGCTCGAGCACTGGCTGATGGTGCTGCCGCTGCCCGACGCGAAACTCTGGCGCTGGATGCTTCCCGCGCCCAAACAGCCGCAAGAGACGGCCCGACCGGAGGGATCCCATGGATTATGACGCCATGTTCACCGCGCAGCTCGACACGCTGAGGCAGGACGGCAACTACCGCATCTTCGCCGAGCTGGAGCGCCGCTGCGGCGCCTTCCCCCGCGCCCGGTCCTGCGACGAGGCCGCCCCCGACGAGGTCACCGTCTGGTGCTCGAACGACTACCTCGGGATGGGCCAGCACCCGGTGGTGCGCGAGGCCATGAAGGAGGCCATCGACCGCTGCGGCGCGGGCGCCGGCGGCACGCGCAACATCTCGGGCACCAACCACCAGCACGTGCAGCTCGAGGGGGAACTCGCCGACCTGCACGGCAAGGAGGCGGCGCTGCTCTTCACCTCGGGCTACGTGTCGAACTGGGCGGCGCTCTCGACGCTGGGCAGCCGCCTGCCCGACGCGGTGATCCTGTCGGATGCGCTCAACCACGCCAGCATGATCGAGGGCATCCGCCATTCCCGCGCCCGGAAGGTCATCTGGCGCCACAACGATCCCGAGGACCTCGACCGCAAGCTCGCGGCCCTGCCCGCCAACGCGCCGCGCATCGTGGCCTTCGAGTCCGTCTACTCGATGGACGGCGACATCTGCCCCATGCAGGAGATCGTCGAGGTCGCCGAGAAGCACGGCGCGATGACCTACCTCGACGAGGTGCATGCGGTGGGCCTCTACGGCCCGCGCGGCGGCGGCATCTCGGAGCGCGAGGGACTGGCCGATCGCATCACGCTGATCGAGGGCACGCTGGGCAAGGCCTATGGCTGCATGGGCGGCTACGTCACCGGCTCGGCCCCGCTGTGCGATTTCATCCGCAGCTTCGCGAGCGGATTCATCTTCACGACGGCGCTGCCGCCGGCGGTGGCCGCGGGGGCGCGCGCCTCGATCCGGCACCTGAAGCAGAGCGACACCGAGCGCTTGCGCCAGCGGCGGCAGGTGGCCCGCCTGCGCGCCGCGCTGGACGCGCGCGGCATCCCGCACATGGACAATCCCAGCCACATCATCCCGGTGATGATCAAGGATCCGGTGAAATGCCGGATGCTGGCGGACATCCTGATGAACGACTGGGGCATCTACGTGCAGCCGATCAACTTCCCCACGGTGCCCAAGGGCACCGAGCGGCTGCGCTTCACGCCCTCGCCCCTGCACGAGGACGCCGACATCGACCACCTGGTCGAGGCGCTGTCCGTGCTCTGGAAGCAATGCGCCATCGCCCATGCGGTGGCGTGATCGCGGGCTGACCGCGATCCTTGACCGGGGACCGCGCCGCGCGCGGCGCCCGGCCGCGACCACGCGAAAAATGGAGAGCACCATGAAATTACCGATATCCGGCCTTTCCGGGCTGGGCCTGTGCCTGCTGGCGTCCGCGGCGCTGGCGCAGGACGCGGGCGATCCCGACGCCGGCGAGCGCGACTTCCGGCAGTGCCGGTCCTGCCACTCGATCCTGGGCCCCGACGGCGAGGCGATCGTCAAGGGCGGCCAGGTGGGCCCCAATCTTTACGGAGTCGACGGCCGACAGGCCGGCACGGTCGAGGGCTTCAACTATTCCGATGACATGGTCGCCGCGGGCGAACAGGGACTCATGTGGAACCTCGAGGACTTCACCCCCTACGTGCAGGGCCCGAGCGGCTTCCTGCAGGACTACACCGGCGACGGCTCGGCGCGAGGCAAGATGACCTTCCGCCTGCGCAACGCCGAGCAGGCGCCGGACATCTGGGCCTATCTCGTCTCGGTCGGGCCCGACGGCGGCAGCTGACCGGACGCACCGCCGCGCAACTGCAAGGGGCCGCGCCCGGGCGCGGCCCCCTTGCCGTCCGATCCCGGGAGGGAAGTGCGGCGGCTCAGCGCGCCAGGGGGATCGGGACGACCGTTTGCGTGTCGGCGATGCCGAGCGCCCCGCGCGCGGTGGCGGCGATGTCGGCGGCGGTCAGGCCCGCGTCGGCATACATCTCGGCCGGCGAGGCCTGCTGGATGAAGCGGTCCGGCAGGCACATGGTGCGCAGCGCCAGCCCCCGGTCGAAGGCCCCGCCCCGCGCCAGCGCGTGCATCACAACCGAGCCGAAGCCGCCCTCGGCCCCCTGCTCGACCGTGACCAGCGCCCGGTGCCGCCGCGCCAGCCGCAGAACCAGCCCGGTGTCCAGCGGCTTGGCGAAACGCGCATCCGCGACAGTGACCGAGAGCCCCTCGTCTTCCAGCGCCTTGGCCGCGGCAAGGCACTCGGCCAGCTGCGCGCCAAAGGACAGGAGCGCCACGTCCTCGCCCTCCTGCAGCACGCGGCCGCGGCCGATCTGCAGCACCTCGCCGCGCTCGGGCAGCGCGACACCGGTCCCGGCCCCGCGCGGGTAGCGGAACGCGATGGGCCCCGCGTCATGCGCGGCGGCGGTCGCGACCATGTGCGTGAGTTCGGCCTCGTCTGCGGCCGCCATGACGGTGAAGCCCGGCAGGCAGGTCAGGTAGGCCACGTCGTAGGCGCCCGCGTGGGTCACGCCGTCGGCGCCCACCAGCCCGGCGCGATCGATGGCGAAGCGCACCGGCAGGCCCTGGATCGCCACGTCATGCACCACCTGGTCGAAACCGCGCTGCAGGAAGGTCGAATAGATCGCGCAGAAGGGCTTGAGCCCGCTGGCCGCCATGCCGGCGGCGAAGGTCACGCCATGCTGCTCGGCGATACCCACGTCGAAGACCCGCGCGGGGAACCGCTCGGCCATGACGCTGACGCCGGTGCCCGCGGGCATGGCCGCCGTCACCGCCACGATGTCGGGATCGCGCGCGGCCTCCTCGGTCAGCGCCTTGCCGAAGACCGAGGTGTAGCTCGGCGGCCCGCCCGCCTTCTTGGCCTGCGCGCCGGTCGTCACGTCGAAGGTCGACACGCCGTGGTACTTGTCGGCGCTCTTCTCGGCCGGGGCATAGCCCTTGCCCTTGACCGTGCAGCAGTGGATCAGCACCGGCCCCGTCGCCCGCGCCCGCGCCGCGCGCAGCACCGGCAGGAGCTGGCCCATGTCGTGCCCGTCGATCGGCCCCACGTAGTCAAAGCCCAGTTCCTCGAAGAGCGTGCCCGCGCCGGGCATCCCCCGGACCAGCTGCCGCGCCCGCCGCGCGCCCTCGCGCATCGGTGCGGGCATGGCGGACTCGGCGGCCTCGGCCAGCCGCGCGAAGGGCGCCTGCCGGTAGAGCCGTCCGAGGTAGGCCGACATGGCGCCCACGGGCGGCGCGATGCTCATCTCGTTGTCGTTGAGGATCACGAAGAGCCGCCGCCCCTCGGCGCCCGCGTTGTTGAGCGCCTCGTAGGCCATGCCCGCGCTGATCGCGCCGTCGCCGATCACCGCGATGGCATCGCCCGTGGCCTGCCCCATGTCGCGGCCCACGGCAAAGCCCAGAGCCGCGCTGATCGAAGTCGAGGAATGTGCCGCACCGAAGGGGTCGAAGGCGCTTTCCGCGCGCTTGGTGAAGCCGGAGAGTCCGCCTTTCTTGCGCAGCGTGCGCATCCGGTCGCGCCGCCCGGTGAGGATCTTGTGCGGGTAGCACTGGTGGCCCACGTCCCAGATCAGCTTGTCCATAGGCGTGTTGAAGACCGCGTGCAGCGCGACGGTCAGCTCGACCACCCCCAGCGAGGAGCCCAGGTGCCCGCCGGTCTCGGAGACGACCGAGATCAGCTCGGAGCGCAGTTCGCGCGCCAGCGCGGCAAGCTCGCGATCGCCGAGGCGCCGAAGGTCGGCGGGTCCGGCGATCCGGTCAAGAAACGGCGTGTCGGTACGGGTCTGTGTCATCGCTGCCCCCTTCCGGCTGGCTCTGGCGCCGCCCGCGACGGGGATGGCCGCGGCAGGCGCGATGCGCGGCCGGGCGCGGTGGCGCGCCCGGCCGGTTGGCTCACTGCGAGAGCGCGTCTTCGCCGCTGCCGTAGTCGGGCGTGCCGGTCGTGGCCAGTTCCGGCCAGTCGCCGATCACGTTGGTGCCCTGCAGCGGCTGCTGGTAGCCCTTGTGGCAGGTGCGGCAGCCGACCTTGGGCATGTCCGCGTGCTGAGGGCCCAGGCGCTCCGGCGGGAGCTGGTCCTTGAGCGGCAGCAGGTGGTCGTTGTTGATCTCGCGCACCATCTGGATGCCGAGGCTCTCGGTGCTCCACTGCGGCGTCACCTGCGCCCCGTCGTAGAAAGCGCGGGTGTTGTGGCAGAAGGTGCAGTTCACCCCCAGCGAGTTGGCGACGTAGTTCATCAGCCCGTAGGTGCGCTCGGCCTTCTGGATCGAGGCATAGCCGTCCTGTCCCGGCACACCGGCGACCCGGCTGTCGAGATCGTGCACGCCGATCACCTGGTCATCGAGCAGGTAGGCCTCGAGCGCATCGGACGGCAGCGAGGTGTAGCTGCTGAGCGGCGTCACGCGGTTCTGCACCGCCGCCCAGCCCTCGGCCGCCTGCACGGTGGGCGTGTTGATGAACCAGATGTCGCTGGGCACGTTCTGGCCCCGGTGGCAGGTGTAACAGGTCACGCCGACCTGCTTGTTGGCGTTGACGTGCCCGTCCCAGCCCTCGTTGATGCTCTGCGTCATCTGCAGCATCCGCCGCGCGACAACCTTGGTGTAGAGCGCATCCTCGCCGTAGGTCTCGGGGCCGCCGTCGCCGTGGCAGTAGGCGCAGCCCTGCTCGGGCGCCACCCAGCGCGTCATGGCCCCCATGACCCGGTTGAAGTTGGCATCCGTCAGCCCGCCCAGCACCTGGACGTTCTGATAGATGTCACCGGCCAGCTCCTCGCCCTCCTCGGGCGGATAGGGCGGATCGGGAAAGATCGCCTCGATGGTGGGATCGGGGGTGGCGAGATCGGCCTCGAACTCGGTCACCATCATGCCGGTGCCGCGCGGGCCGGTCTGCAGGCTGTCGGTGGCCCAGGGCTGGCCCAGCGCGACCAGCGCCGTCGCCGCCACCACCGCCACGCCCACCACCCCGAAGAGGATCGCCGGACGTTCGACATCCACCGGGTTCTCGCGGTTCCATTTGCCAAACCAGTCGAACATCGCTCAGTCCCCCTGTCCGATGAAGGCCTCGTAGGAGCCGTAGCTCTCGTAGCCGTAGGAGCCGTCGTACATCGGCGCGAAGTTGTGGTCCTGCGCCCAGATGAACCAGTTGTCGACGACCGTGCCGGTCAGCAGGATGCCGATCCCGCCGGTGATCGGCGTGAGGACCGCGAACCACCAGGCCCAGCGGTGGATGCCCTCCATCGTGGCGTTGAAGCCCATGGTCCAGCGCCAGAAGAGCGCCGCCCGCTCCGAGGCGGTGCCCCGGTCGACGATCTGCTCGAGCTCGCGGTCTCCGCCGAAGCGGCTGACGGCCAGAATCGTCGCCCCGTGCATCGCGAAGAGCAGGCAGGAGCCGTAGAGGAAAACGATCGAGAGGCAGTGGAACGGGTTGTAGTAGAGGTTGCCGTAGCGGATCGAGAATGCCGTGGTCCAATCGAGGTGCGGGAAGATGCCGTAGGGCACCGCCTCGGACCACGAGCCCATCAGGATCGGCCGGAAGAGCCCCAGCACCAGGAAGAGCCAGATCGCCGAGCCGAAGGCCCAGAAGACGTGCTTGCCCATCCGGTGCTCCTGCGCGAGCAGGTAGGTCCGCGCCCACCAGCTCATGACACTGACCAGCAGAAGGAACGAGGCGATGATGTACCACCCCCCGTCCTGAAGCGGCGGGATGGTCAGCCCGTACTCGGGGCTGGGCGGTTCGAGCGCGAGCCAGAAGCCCTGCCGCAGGAACTCGGCGATGTTCCAGTCCACCTGCGCCAGCATGTTGAGCCCGATGATGTTGAGGCACAGGATGAAGGTCGCCACCGACACCATGCCCGTCCAGCCCAGGTAGATCGGCCCGAGCTGCGCGTTGCCGAGCCATCCGATCAGCCGGCTGAAGCCGGGCTGGAAGATGCGTTCCTCGGTGAGGGTGCCGTGGTCGTCCATGCCCGTCTCCGGGGCTCCCTGGACCTGCACCTGCGTGAAGATGTTGAGATATTCGGCCATCGGTCAGTCCCCCTTCACGGCCAGATCGGCAGGTCGAGCCACCAGTTCCACCACTCGGGCCAGCCCTTGGTCCAGACGGGGCCCGAGATGATGATGCAGACGGCGGAAAAGAACACGGCGTTGATCGCGAGCAGGAAGCCCAGCCGGTGGATGCCCAGCGTGCCGATCGAGTAGCCGATGAAGTCGCGGAAGAAGGTGTCCTCGTGGTCGGGCGTCTTCATCGCCTCCCCCTTCTCGGGGTTGGCCGCGCTCAGGATCAGCCCGCCGTGAAGCGCCAGCGCGAGGCAGGTCGCGAAGAACAGCGAGACCGCCAGCATGTGCGCCGGGTTGTAGTGGAAGTGCAGGTAGGCGTAGCCGGTGTTGCTGACCCAGTCGAGGTGGCTGAAGATCCCGTAGGGAAAGCCGTAGCCCCAGGCCCCCATCAGCAGCGGCCGGAAGATGACCAGCGTGACATAGGCCAGGATCGCGAAGCCGAAGGCGAAGGGCACGTGGTAGCCGATCCCCAGCTTGCGGCAGATCTCGACCTCACGCAGGGCCCAGCTGATGAAGGCGCCGGTGGCGCAGATCGTGATGACCTGCCAGAGCCCGCCCTCCATCAACGGTGCCGCGCCAAGGCCGTAGGACAGGTCCGGCGGCGCGATGTTGATGAGCCAGGGGTTCCAGGTCCCCTGGTGTGCCGCGCCCCACAGGATGAGGATCGTGCCCAGCGCGGCGAAGAAGATCGTCGTGACCCCGAAGAATCCGACGTAGAAGGGCCCGACCCAGAAGTCGAAGAGATCGCCGCCGATCAGCGTTCCTCCGCGGACCCGGTATTTTCGTTCGAAACTGAGTAGCGCCATGGTTCCAGCCTCCCGGCCGGTCGGCGGCGGGGCATGGGCCCGGCCGGCCGGCGTGTGATCGTCATGGTGGCCGCGGGCGGGCGGACCCGCCCGCAGCGATGGTGTCAGAGCACGGGGCCCCGGATCACTCGTCCGCCATCGCACGCGATTGGGCGGCATTCTCGAACCAGTTCACGCCGTTGGACAGAACCACCAGGTGGATCATCACGGCCAGAAGGAAGAGAAAGACGCCCTGCGCGACGAAGACGCGACGCGGATCGAAGATGAGCCAGATCTTGTAGAACTTGGACATGTGCGATCCTTCCTCAGAACCAGGGAGCCCAGATGTAGGTCGCGAGATGCGCGACCACTGCCACCGCCACGAACAGCCAGAGGCCGCTCATGTAGACGGAGTGCAGCTCCTGGGCCTGCTCGTCGGTGAGACCTGTGAAGGACAGGTCGGTATTATCAGCCATGAACTTTCCTCCGGAACGTTACGCTGACGCCGCGTGCCCCGCGGCCGGGTCCGTCGGGTCCGCTCGCACGGGCCCTCGGGCATCCGCCTGCCCTTTCGGGCTAGGCAGCCGGTATCCCGGTGCTGGCCCCGCGGGGCTCAGACCGAGAAGATCACGGGCGTCATGCGATCCGCCTCCGCCCAGGCCCGCGCGAGCGGCCCGAGCATGTTGAGCGTCCGCCGACGGATGACGTCGCGCGCCCAGCCGAAGCAGGCCGCCGGCAGCGCCAGCAGGAAGATCAGCGTGAAGTAGAGCGCGAATTCCGCCCCGCGCCGGCGCCCGTGACGGCGCCTCGGCGGCGGGTTTGATGCCATGTCGGTCATTGTCAGCCTTCCTCCTCGTTCGTCGCCACCTCGGGCGAAAGCGCCTGCACCGTCTCCAGGACGACGCGATCCGCGCCCTGCCGCAGCGCCGCCGCCTCGGCGGCCTCGCGCAGGGTTCTTGCCGCGGAAATCCGGGTCAGCACCGGGTGCCGCGCGATGATCCGGTCGAGCGCGGCGCTCGCATCGGCGTCCCAGGGAAAATCGCGCCGCATCGGCGTGGGGGTGGCCGCGCCCGCGTCCATCTCGGCGCCCAGCGGCAGGATGTGGAACAGCGCGTCGAACATGCCGTTGCAGACCTCCTGCAGCAGCCATGTCGCGCCGGCGTAGCCCATCATCGGCGTGCCCGTGGCGCGCCGGATCGCGGCGCCGGGGAAACTCGCGGGTATGAAGGCCGGCCTCGGCCCGTGCCCGCCGCCGGCCTCGGCGAGGTACATCTTCTCGTTGACCGAGCCCATTAGGATCAGCGGCCGGTGCCGCGCGATCAGCCCGCGCACCTCGTCGTTGTCGGTCTTGCGCCCCGCCACGCGCGCCACCGCGAAGGCGCAGGGCAGCCCCAGGTCGCCCTCAAGGAAATACCGGATGCCGCGCGCGTAGGTCTCGTTCGCGACGATCCCGAAGCTGGCGGTGGCGAAGAAGTCCTGCGTGACCGAGCGCCACAGATCCCAGACCGGCTTGATCGTCGAGTGCTTCTCGCGCTCGATGAAGGGCTCGGGGTCGAGCCCAAGAAGCCCGCCCAGCGTGCGCAGGAACAGCGTGGTCGACTCGATCCCGATCGGCGCCTGCAGGTAGGGTTTCTCCAGCACCTCGCAGAGCCCCCGCCCGAACTCGCGGTACATGCAGATATTGACGTCCGCGTTCACGAGGCCCCGCATCTCGGCGAGATGCGCGCCCAGCGGCATGACCATGTTGACCTCGGCGCCGATCCCCTCGACCAGCCGCCGGATCTCGGCCAGGTCCGAGGGCATGTTGAAGGTGCCGTACATCGGCCCGAGGATGTTGACCCGCGGCCGCGCGCCCTCCTCGCGCTTCGCCTCCTTCGGCATCCGTCCCTTGGTCATGCCGAACTCGGTGAAGAGCCAGGTCATCGCCCGGTCGGCCGCCTGCCACTGGTCCTCGTCGATGGTGCGCGGCAGGAAACGCTGGATCGAGGTGCCTTGCGGCGTCACGCCCCCGCCGATCATCTCGGCGATCGAGCCGGTCACCACCACCGCCGGCAGCGCCGGGTCCAGCGCCTCCCAGGCGCGCTTCATCGCGCCCTCGGTGCCGTCGCGGCCCAGCTCCTCCTCGCCAAGTCCCGTCACCACGATGGGCAGCTCGTGCGGCGGCAAGGCGTCGGTGTAGTGCAGCACCGAGGTCACCGGCAGGTTCTCGCAGCCGACGGGCCCGTCGATGACGACCTGCAGGCCCTTCACCGCGCAGAAGGCATAGACCGCCCCCCAGTAGCCCCCGGCCCGGTCATGGTCCTGGATCAGCATGGCGCCCGCCCCCGGAGCTTCTTCTGGCTCCAAATATCCAATCGGGCGCCACCGGCGCCCGCCGCCCGCAGGGCGGCACGCGGGCCGGTCCGGACATATGCGCCGCACCCCGCCATCAGATCATCTCCCCGGCCTTGTCGGCGCGGCGCTTCTTTTCCAGCTTCTTGAGATTCAGCGCGCGGAAGTCCGGCCGCAGCTTCGGGGCACCCTCCCAGACGCCGGCGGTCTCATCGGCGCCCACGCCCTCGAAGAAGGCGCGCATGCGGTCCATGCGGTCCTTCCCGGCGATGGCGGCGCGCACCACCTCGCCCAGGCTGCCCGCGCCGGCGGGCCCCATGAGCGGCCGCGCCGAGATCAGGTTGGTGAAATAGAGCGCCGGCGTGCCGCGTTCCTTGGCCTTCTGCACCACCGGCGTCGTGCCGATGGCAAGGTCCGGCTCCAGCGCCTCCATCGCGGCGCAGTCGTCTTCCAGCGAGGCGCGGAAGCGCACGGTCGCGCCATGCGCGCGCAGCCAGTCGGCGTCGGCCTCTGACCAGGGCGTGCGGGGACAGGCGGTGCCGACGTAGGGCACCTCGGCGCCGCTCTCGATCAGCAGGCGCGCGACCAGAAGCTCGCTGCCTTCGTAGCCCGAAAGCGTGATGCGCCCCTCGATCGGCGCCGCCGCCAGCGCGCCCCGGATTGCGGGCAGCACCGCGTTCTGCGCCGCCGCCACCTTGTCCGCGGGCAGCCCGAAGGCCGCGCCGATCCCGGCCAACCAGGCCTCCGTGCCCTCGACCCCCACGGGCCCCGACCCCAGCACGCTCCGGCCCGCCGCCTCGAATTCGCGGATGGCCGAGGTGTAGAACGGATGGATCGCCGCCACTGCGCCGCAGTCGAGGGCGGCGTAGAGCTCGCGCCACTCCCGGCAGGGCACCACCGGCCCGGCCGCGAGCCCCATGGGCGCCAGCATCTGGCCGATCATCACCGGGTCGGCAGGGAACATCTCGCCCAGCAGGGCGACGGTCGGACGGTCGGTCACCCGGCTCTCGGGCGCCGGCACCGGGCCCGCAGCCACCTCCTTGCGGGCATAGCTCAGCATGGCGCCGGCCAGCACGTCCTTGGCCTCGGCATGGGTCGGCACGCCGAAGCCCGGCACGTCGATGCCGATGACGCGCACGCCGTCGATCTCGTCGGGCAGCAACCGCAGCGGCACGCCCGAGGCGGTCGGCACGCAGAGGTTCGTCACCACCACAGCGTCGAAACGATCGGGGTCGGCCAGCTCGTGCACCGCCGCGCGGATGTCCTCGAAGAGCTTGCCGGTGACCAGCGTCTCGGAGTTGAAGGGCACGTAGCCCACCGAGCGCCGCGCACCGTAGAAGTGCGACACGAAGGTCAGCCCGTAGACGCAGCAGGCCGAGCCGGAGAGCACCGTCGCCACCCGCTTCATGCGCAACCCCACGCGGAGGCTGCCGAAGGCGGGGCACATGCTCTGCGGCTTGTCGTGCGGGCCCTGCGGATAGTCGGCGGCGTATTGCTCCAGCAGCTCCGACCGGCCGGCCATGCGCGCGGCCTTCTCCATCTCGGCGCCCGAGTGGCAGCCACCCGACGCGCTGCCCTGCGGGGCCGGTCCCTCGGAAGCCGGCTCGCCCCGGATGACCTCGGCCCCGGCGGCGCCGTCGTATGTGACCTCGCCGCTCATGTCGCCCCCTGCCCGGCGGCCAGGAGGAAGATGCGCTCAGGCGTCGTCATAGATCACCTCCAGGCTCTCCTTGGCGACCGCGTACTTGCCGCGCATGTCGGCATCCGTCGCGGGCTCCAGCACCACGCCTTCGCCGGTATCGGAACCGTCGAAGAGCCCCAGCAGCCCGTCCTGGTCCAGCGGCGCCGGGCGCACCGGCGGCGCTCCCGAGACCGCCTCGGCCAGCCCGGCGAACAGCTCGCCCCAAGGGCTCTCGGCGGTGCCGACGATCTGGTAGTTGGCGGACTTCTTGCGCAGGTCGTCGTCCTGCGGGATGGCGGCCAGCACGGGAATGTCCACCGCCTCGGCAAAGGCCTGCGCCTCGCCCGAGCCGTCGTCCTTGTTGATGACCAGCCCCGCGACGCCGACATTGCCGCCAAGCCTGCGGAAATACTCCACCGCCGAGCAGACGTTGTTCGCCACGTAGAGCGACTGCAGGTCGTTCGAGCCGACGAGGATCACCTTCTGCGCCATGTCCCGCGCGATCGGCAGGCCGAAGCCGCCGCAGACCACGTCGCCCAGGAAATCCAGCAGAACGTAGTCGAAATCCCAGTCGTGGAAGCCCAGCTTCTCCAGCAGCTCGAAGCCATGGATGATGCCGCGTCCGCCGCAGCCGCGCCCCACCTCGGGGCCGCCCAGCTCCATCGCGAAGACGCCGCCGCGCTTGAAGCAGACGTCGCCGATGGCGACCTGCTCACCCGCGAGGTTCTTCTTCGTCGAGGTCTCGATGATCGTCGGGCAGGCCTTCCCGCCGAACAGCAGCGAGGTCGTGTCGGATTTCGGATCGCAGCCGATCAGCAGCACGCGCTTGCCCTGCTCGGCCATCATGTGGCTGAGGTTGGCCAGCGTGAAGGACTTGCCGATACCGCCCTTGCCGTAGATCGCGATGATCTGGGTCTTCTTCGTCGGCTCCTCGGTCACGAGATCGGCGAGATCCTCGCTCGCCTCGTCGCGCAGACGCTGGTCGAAGTCCTTGAGATCGGGGACGTCGTCCTTCATGCCGCTTCCTTCCAGTTCAGAACCATTTTCAGGCATTCGGGATCGCCGAAGGCCCGGGCGTAGGCCGTGGCCGCGTTCGCGGCGGGGGCCTCGTGGGTGATGAGCCCGCCCAGCGAGAGCGCGCCGCTCTCGACCAGGGCCGCGGTCACCAGCAGGTCGTCGCGGGTCCATTCCGCCGTGACGCGCAGTCGCGCCTCGGCCATGAAGGCGGGCGGATAGGCAAAGCGCACGCCCTCGGGGTAGAAGCCCGCCAGCACGATCTCGCCGCCCTTGCAAAGCCGGCCGATCAGGATGTCGAGCAGGCCAGCATCGCCCGTGGCGTCGTAGATCGCGGCGTAGTCGCGGCGCGGGTCGTCCTCGGGGGCGATCACGTCATAGCCCTGCGCCCCGCTCCGGCGGGAGGCCGCGCTCTCCCAGACGGTGGGCGGCGGTGCGCCGGCGGCCACGGTCAGCCGGGCCAGCAGGCGGCCCATGGTGCCGTGGCCCACGATCAGCTCGGGCATGGCGCGGTCGAGCCCCGCCATGGCGTGACGCGCGGTGGCCGCCAGCGCCAGCAACGCGCCCTCGGCGCCCAGCCCGCGATCGATGCGCACGACGCGCGCGGCCGGGGTGACCAGCCGCCCGGCGGCACCGCCGAAGAGCCCGAAGGCGCCCTCGTAGCAGTTGGCGCCGGGCACGAAGACATGATCCCCGGGGCGCAGGCCGCTCTCCGCCCCGGCCTCGACAACCTCGCCCGCCGCCTCATAGCCGGGCACCAGCGGGTAGCCCATGCCGGGAAAGGGCGGCATGCGGCCGGTCCAGAACAGCTTTTCGGTGCCGGTGGAGATGCCGGAATGCCGGGTCTCGACCACGACATCGCCCGCGTCCGGCGCGGTCAGGCCGAGGTCGGTCAGCACCAGCTCTCCTGGACCGTTCAGCACCACAGCGCGGGTTTGCATGATCGCCTCCCTCCCGGTCGTTTGCCGGGAATTCCTCAGCTGTCAGTTTAGGCGGACATTGATCTATGTCAATCTATGTTTACACAAAACGTCGCAGACAACGTCAGTCCGGCTTGACAGCCGTGACCACCGAAGTGACGAAAGACCGCTGCGGCCGGGGGCGGCGCAGGCGCGTGAAGCCGGCCTCCCGGCACATCTCCGAAATGCGCGTCGCCGACCGCGTGCACCCGGTGCCCATCGCCATGGTATAGAAGGCGAAATAGACGTCGGTCGCCGGGTCGGGCCGGTCGCCGCCGGACATGGGTTCGGAGACGATCAGGCGCCCGCCCGGCGGCAGCGCCGCAAAGCAGCGCGCGAGCAGCGCCCGCACGCTCGCGTCGTCGTGGTCGTAGAGCACCCGCACGAGGCTGATGGCATCGGCGCCCCTTGGCAGCGGACCGTCGCGAAAGCTCTGCGGGCAGAGGGTGACGCGATCCGCGATCCCCGCCCGCGCCAGCCGCGCCCGGGCGGCGGGAATCACCTCGGGCAGATCCACGAGCATCGCCGACAGGCCCGGACGCGCGCGCAACACTTCGGACAGGAAGGCGCCCGAGCCGCCGCCCACGTCCATCAGGCAACGCAGCCGCGCCAGCGGCGCCTGCCGCAGCGTGTCCTGCGCCACCAGCACCTGCGACTGCGCCATGAGATCCGAGTAGCGCTCGGCGCTCTCGCGTCCCACGCCATCGCCGCCAGACAGGACATAGGGCCAGAAGCGCGAAAGCTCCGTCTCCTCCGGCCCGCGCAGCAGCGCCACGGGGTCGGCCATGTCGGCGTAGAAGGCCCGGTTGTGCGCGATCATGGCCTCGAGGCCCGGCACGCCGAGGATCGCCGCGCCCCGCCGCGCCAGCGCGTGGCGCCCGTCACGACGGCGCTTGAGCAGACGCAGGGCCACGCCCGCGCGCAGCAGGATCTCGACCCGCTCGGGCGGCAGTCCGATGGCCAGCGCCAGCGCATCGGCGCGCGCCGGGGCTGCGAGCAGCCGGCGCAGCAGGCCGGTCTCGACCAGCGCGCCCAGCACCTGCGCCGCGACGAAGCCCTGAAGGATGTCGAAGATCGCCCGGCCGTCGCGCCGCGCCAGGCTGCGGCCGAAGGGCAGCCGCGCGGCCAGCGCCTGGAAGCGGCTGTCGGCGACCAGCCGGTCCCAGCGCAGCGGCCAGGCCCGGCCCATGAGCGGCGCCCCGGACACCGGCGCCGCCTCAGGCCCGTGAGCCCGCGCGCGCCTTGGGCACGATGAGGTCCGCCTGAAGATGCACGAGCCGCGCCAGCGCGGCCTCGCCCGGGCAGGACGGGATCGAGGCGATGGCCCCCGCGAGGATGTCGTCGAGCCGCGCGAAGGCGCCCTCGACGCCCAGCTCGGACACGGCGCTCGGCCGGTCGTGCAGCGCGTCCTGCCCCACGGGCTTGCCCAGCGTGTCGGCGTCCATCAGGGCATCACGCAGGTCGTCGGCCACCTGGAAGGCCTCGCCGATGAGCGCCCCGAGGTCGTGCCAGGCCTCCTCCTCGTGGCCTGCCGCGATGGCCCCCATCTCGGTCGCCGCGATGAAGAGCGCGGCGGTCTTGGACCGGTGGTAGGCAACGAGGTCGATCTCGGGCTCGCTCTCCCAGCCCTGCCCGGCGCAGATGCCGTGCGGCATGCCGGTGCGCCGGGTCAGCGCCCGGATCAGCCGCAGGGCGCGCAGATCGTCGCCCGCCCGTGCCAGCACCTCGTGGGCGAGGATGATGAGGCTATCGCCCGTCAGCACCGCCAGCGGCTGCGAATAGGCCGCGTGGACCGAGGGCTTGCCCCGCCGCAGGTCGGCGTCGTCGAAACACGGCAAATCGTCATGCACGAGGCTCGCGCAGTGGATCAGCTCGAGCGCCGCCGCCGCGGCATCGGCC
Organism: Salipiger mucosus DSM 16094; assembly: GCF_000442255.1. Taxonomy (GTDB): domain Bacteria; phylum Pseudomonadota; class Alphaproteobacteria; order Rhodobacterales; family Rhodobacteraceae; genus Salipiger; species Salipiger mucosus. Next base: position 157,671 of record NZ_KE557285.1, read on the forward strand.
AGCGCCGGGCGGTCGTCGCCGCAGGCGGTGGCCACCGAGAGCAGGATGGTCGGCCGGATCCGCGCCCCGCCGGGCAGCACGGCATAGCGCAGCGCCTCGGCCAGCCGCGGTGGCGCGGGACCGTCGCGCGAGACCTCCAGCGCCCCGGCAATCGAGGCCTCGATGCGTTCCCTGATGGCCATGGCGGTGTCCTCGCTGCGGATGTGTCACGATACCGATACGCGACATGTGTAAATCAAACTGGACAATTGCCGCCCGCGAGTCAAGAATTGCGACATGACAGCCGGGCCACAGCCAATGCGACGGGGCGATCGCGTCGCGATCGTCGGGGCGGGCATCGCCGGGCTCGCCGCCGCCGCGCGGCTGGCGCAGGCGGGCTGCGCGGTGACCGTTCTCGAACGCCACGCCAAGCCGGGCGGCAAGCTGCGCGCCCTGCCCTCCGCAGCCGGGCCGGTCGACGCCGGCCCGACAGTGTTGACCCTGCGCAGTGTCTTCGACGCGCTCTTCGCCGCGCTCGGCGAGCGGCTGGAGGATCATGTCGAGCTGGTGCCCCAGGAGGTGCTGGCGCGCCACTTCTGGCCGGACGGAAGCAGACTGGACCTGCACGCAGACGCGGGCGCCACGCGACGCGCGATCCAGACTTTCGCAGGAGCCCGCGCCGCGCGCGAGTTCGCCGCCTTCGACCGACGGGCCCGGCGGCTCTTCGAGGCCTTCGACGCGCCGGTCATGCAGGCGCAACGCCCGAGCCTGCCAGCGGTCGCCACCCGCATGGCGCGCGCGCCGGGCCTGATCCCGGCGATGGCACCGCTCTCGAGCCTCGCACGGCTCCTGCAGCGCAGCTTCAGCGATCCCCGCCTCGCGCAGCTTTTCGGGCGCTACGCCACCTATGTCGGCGGCACGCCTGCTCACAGCCCCGCGCTGATTGCGCTGATCTGGCACGCCGAGGCCTCGGGCGTCTGGACGCTTCGCGGCGGACTGCACCGGCTGGCCATCGTGCTGGCCGGGCTGGCCGAGGCGCGCGGCGCGGTCTTTCACTACGGCGCCCACGTCGCCCGGATCGAGACGCGCGACGGCGCCGCCTCCGGCGTCGTCCTGGAGACGGGCGAGCGCATCGCGGCCGAGGCGGTGCTCTTCAACGGCGATCCCCGCGCATTGGCAATGGGGGCGCTGGGGTCAGAGGCCGCGCTGCTCGCGCCGCAAACTCGCGCCGCGCCGCGCAGCCTCTCGGCCGATGTCTGGGCCTTCGCCGCGCGGGCCGAGGGACCGGAGCTTGCGCATCACAACGTCTTTTTCCGCGACGATCCGGCGACGGAGTTCGCGGCCCTGGCGCGGGGCGAACGCGCGCCCCGGCCAACGCTCTACCTCTGCGCCATGGACCGCGCCGAGGGTGACGCGCCCGAGGGCCTCGAGCGCTTCGAGATCATCGCCAACGCCCCGCCCCTCACGACAGGCGCCCCAGCAGAGGAGCCCGCCCAATGCCGGACCCGGATCTTCGGAACCCTCGCGGGCTTCGGCCTGCAGCTGACACCGCATCCACCGGACGCGGCGCTGACCACGCCCGAGGGCTTCGCGCGGCTCTTCCCGCACTCGGAGGGCGCGCTCTACGGGCAAAGCCCGCATGGCCTGATGGCGGCGTTCCGGCGCCCGACGGCGCGGACGGCGCTGCCGGGGCTCTACCTCGCGGGCGGGGGGACGCACCCGGGGGCGGGCCTGCCGATGGCGGCGCTCTCCGCCCGGCACGCGGCCGAGGCGATCTTGAGCGACCGGACTTCTCGCTTGCCGTCCCGCCCGACGGCTACGCCTGGTGGTACGTCGACGGGCTCAGCCACGACGGGGCGCGGGCCGTCAGCGTCATCGGCTTCATAGGGTCGGTCTTTTCGCCCTGGTACGCCTGGTCCGGCCGGCGCGCGCCCGAGAACCATGTCTGCCTGAACGTCGCCACCTACGGACCCGGCGGGCGCTTTGCCATGACCGACCGTGGACGCGGCGCCCTGCGGCAGAGCCGCGACGCGTTGACCGTGGGCCCTTCGTCCATGCACTGGCGCGGCGACAGGCTGGAGATCGAGATCGACGAGCGCGGCGCGCCGCCCCTCTTCGGCCGGTTGCGCGGGCACATCGTGCTGACACCAAAGGCGATTTCCGGGGTCGAGCTGCCGCTCACGCCCGACGGCGCGCATGTCTGGCGGCCCTTCGCCCCGTCCTGCAGTATCGAGGTCGCGCTGGAAGCGGCAGGCTGGCACTGGTCCGGGCACGGCTATTTCGACGCCAATTTCGGCACTCGCGCGCTGGAGCGCGACTTCACCGACTGGACCTGGGGCCGCTTCCCCACGGGCGGCGGCGCGACCTGTTTCTACGACGCGCGGCGGCGCGACGGCAGCCGTCTGGCGGCGGGCTTTCGCTTCGATGCCGAGGGCAAGGCCGAGGCCGTGACGCCTCCGCCGCCGGCCCGCTTGCCGCGCAGCCTCTGGGCGCTGCGGCGCGAGACGCGGGCGGATGCCGGCTATGCGCCCCGGCAGGTGAAGGCGATGCTCGACGCGCCGTTCTACTGCCGCGCGGCGGTGCGGACCTGCATCGACGGCGAGGAGACCACCGGCGTGCACGAGGCGCTGGACCTGCGGCGCTTTCGCTCGCCGCTGCTGAAGCCGATGCTGGCGCTGCGGGTGCCGCGCCGGGCGCGCTGGCGTTTCGACTGAGCGCGCCTCACTCGGCGGGGGCGCGGGCCTCTTCGGGGTTGAGGCGCATCACCGAATAGTTCAGCGCGCCCGCGACCGAAACCCAGGCGAGGTAGGGCACGAAGAGCAGCCCCGCGACGGTGTCGACCGACCAGAGCGCCACCATCGTCGCCGCAACCGCGAGCCAGAGCGCGCAGAGCACCAGCAGCCCCAGCCGCATCCGGCGCAATCCGAAAAAGACGGGCGTCCACAAGGCGTTGAGCGCGATCTGCAGCGACCAGAGCGCCATGGCGATGCCGTTGCCCGGCGCCACCGCGACGCGCGCCCCGGCGGCGGCCATGCAGAGGTAGAGCGTCGTCCAGGCGACCGGGAAGAGCCAGTTGGGCGGCGTCCACGACGGCTTGGCGAGCCCCTCGTACCACTTGCCGGGCGGAAAGAGGCCGCCGGTGGCGCCGGCGCCGAAACAGGCGGCAAGGAAGATGGCGAAGCAGATCCAGATCATGCAGCAGAGCTAGCGCGGCCGGCGCGTCCGACCAACGCGGCGTGCTCGGCCGCGTCGCGGGCCTTCATCTGGGCGAGCGCCGAGAAGAGCACGTCCCCCGGCGCGGGGCCGCGCGCGGCGCGATCCGCCGCCGCCTCGACCAGGAAAACCGTTTCGGGCAAGGGCCTTGCGTAGATCACAGGCGAGCGCGGCATGACCGAGGCGAGGCCTGCGCGCAGCCCGGCCTGCATGAGCCAGCCCAGCTTCTGCGCGCCCGTGGTGCGGGCGCGCTGGCTGACCGGATCGCAGTGCGCGCGGCGCAGCTGGGTGCCGATGCCGGCGTAGATGTAGCGGGCGGCGAAGATGCCGGGGCGGCAGTCGAGGGGAAGCGCGCGGATGCCGGCCTCGGCGCGGATGTAGAGCGCGTCGGCCTCGCGCAGCAGGCGTTGGACCAGTGCGCCGAGTTCGGGCGACATGGCGGGTTGCGCGAGGAAGGCAGCAGGGTCGAGGCCCGTCGTTTCGAGCCAGTCGAGCGGCAGGTAGAGACGGCCCTCGCGGGCGTCCTCGCCCACGTCGCGGGCGATGTTGGTGAGCTGCATCGCGACGCCCAGGTCGCAGGCGCGGGCCAGCGCGTGGGGGTCGCGCACGCGCATCAGCACGCACATCATCGCCCCCACCGCAGAGGCCACCCGCGCGGCGTAGGCGCGCAGCTCGGGCAGCGTGGCGTAGCGCCGTCCGGAGGCGTCCCATGCCAGCCCCTCGAGCAATGCCTCGGGCAGCGCCCGGGGCATCCCGAAGCCCTGGATGATGTCGGAAAAAGCACGATCTTCCGGGGCGTTACGGGGCGTTCCTGCGTAACACAGGTCAAGCCGCGCGCGCAGGCCCGCGACCGCGCGGGCCTTGCCGTCGGGGGTGAGATCGACCTCGTCGTCGGCCAGCCGGCAGAAGGCATAGAGCGCCAGCGCGGGCTCGCGCAGGCGGCGCGGCAACAGGCCCGAGGCGGCATGAAAGGAGCGCGAGCCGTGGCGGATCGCCTCGGCGCAATGGGCCATGTCGGCGGGTGTGGTCATGGGGCCCTCGCGGTGACGGGATCGGGAACCAGCCGCTCGAGCACCTCGGCGCTGGCGATGACGCCGGGCAGGCCCGCGCCGGGATGGGTGCCGGCGCCCACGAGGTAGAGGCCGCGGGCCTCTTCGCTCACGTTGTGGGGGCGGAACCAGGCGCTTTGCAGGATGCGCGGCTCGATGGAAAAGCCCGCGCCGTGCGGGCTGAGATAGCGGTCGCGGAAGGTCTCGGGGGTGAAGACCTCGCTGGCCGACAGGTGCTGCCCGAGCCCCGGAAGGAGCCGGGCTTCAAGTACGTCCTGTACGGCTTTTCTGTACGGTTCGGCCCGCGTCGCCCAGTCGACCGGATCGGCATGGCCGAGATGGGGGACCGGGCTCAGCGCGTAGAAGCTGTCGCCGCCCTCGGGGGCGACGCCGGGCTCGGTCACACTGGGGCGGTGGATGTAGAGGGACATGTCCTGGGCCAGCCGCCCCTCGCGGAAGATGTCGCGCACGAGGCCGCCGTAGCGCGGGCCGTTGAGGATGGTGTGATGGCCGACGTCGGGCCAGAGATCGCGGGTGCCGCGGGTGCCGAAGTACCAGACGAAGAGCCCCATCGACCAGCGCGCCCGCGCGAGGCGCGGGGCGGTCCAGCGGCGGCGCGGGGCGTTGCGCAGGAGGCGGTCGTAGGTGTGCCCCGCGTCGGCGTTCGAGACCACGATGTCGGCGCCGAGGATCTCGCCGCCCGTCAGGCGGACCCCGGCGGCATGGCCCTCGCGCAGGAGGATCTCGTCGACCTCTGCGCCGAAGCGCAGCAGCCCGCCCTGCCCCTCGATCACGCGGGTCATGGCGCGGGCGATCGCCGCGACCCCGCCGATCGCGTAGTGCACGCCGAAGGCGGACTCGAGGTGGCTGACCAGCGTGTACATCGAGGTCACGCGGAACGGGTCGCCGCCGATGAAGAGCGGATGGAACGAGAGCGCCATGCGCAGGCGCGGGTCGCGCACGCGGCGCGCGACATGGGCATACACCGAGCGGTCGGCGCGCAGGGCGGCGAAGCGGGGCAGCACCTTGAGCAGGTCCGCGGCGCGGTGCATGGGCCGGCGGCCGAGATCCTCGAAGCCGAAGCGGTAGCGCGCCGCGCTGTCGCGCAGGAACCGCGCGAAGCCGCGCAGGTCGCCGGGCGAGAGGCGGGCGACCTCGGCGCGCATGGCCTCCGGGTCCTGCCGGGCGGCGTAGCGGCTGCCGTCGGGCCAGCGGATCTGGTAGAAGGGGTCGAGCGGTCGCAGGTCGATGTCGGTATCGAAGTCGCGCCCGCAGGCGCGCCAGAGGTCGCGGAAGACCTGCGGCACGGTGACGATGGTGGGCCCGAGGTCGAAGCGGTGGCCGTCCCGCCAGAGGCAGGAGCCGCGCCCGCCCGGCCCGTCGAGCCGGTCGAGCACCGTGACCCGGTAGCCCCGCGCGCCGAGGCGCATCGCCGCCGCGAGCCCGCCGAGACCGGCGCCCACGACCACCGCGTGCGGCGGGCGGCCCGCGCGTGCCGTCTTGGCGAGGTCCGGATCATGTGTCAACATATGTAGACAGTAGACCCGTCCGTGAATTATGACAATAGGCACAGAAAGCCTTTGGAGGACGGCCCTGCCCGTGTCAGGGTGGTCGAACAGGGAGACGAGCCATTCAGACGGTCAGCCTCAGCCTCTTTCGCTTCCATGCCGGGATGGACCGGCTGCGGGCCTTCGCGCTGATGGGCCTCGCCCGGCCCGCGCTGCGCCGCACGCCGGACCTTGGCTTCTGGAAGCTTTGCGGCTCGGGCACCGGAGAGGGCTTCACCCCCCTGCCCGAAACCTCGGTCTATGCCATCCTCGCGACCTGGCCCGATCTTGCGACGGCGCGTATGCGCGTGGCCGACAGCCCCGGCTTCGAGAGGTTCCGCCGCCGCGCCTGCGAGGCCTGGACGCTGTTCCTGGGTCCGGTCTCGGCACGCGGGGCCTGGTCGGGGGTGCGGCCCTTTCGTCCCGGCCCCGCGCCTGCCGGCGGGCCGGTCGCGGCCCTGACGCGGGCGACGCTGCGCCCGGCGAAGGCAGTGCGATTCTGGCGGAGGGCGCCCGGTGTCAGCGCAGCCATCGGCGCCAACCGCGAGGTGCTGTTCAAGATCGGCATCGGAGAGGTGCCGCTGCTGCACCAGGTGACCTTCTCGGTCTGGCCCGATGCCGCCTCGATGGCGCGCTTTGCCCGGGCCGACGGCCCGCATGCCCGCGCCGTGCGCGCGGTGCGGGAGGGCGGCTGGTTCCGCGAGGAGCTCTACGCCCGCTTCGCCGTGCTGGAGGAGGCCGGCACATGGGCGAGGGGCAGCCCGCTGCGCGGCGCGGAGGCGGCGGCATGAGCGCAGCCTTCCCCTTTTCCGCCATCGTCGGTCAGGACGACATGAAACTGGCGCTGGTGCTCTGCGCGGTCGATCCGGGCATCGGCGGCGTGCTGGTCTTCGGCGACCGGGGCACGGGCAAGTCGACGGCCGTGCGGGCGCTGGCGGCGCTGCTGCCGCCGATCGCCGTGGTCGAGGGCTGCCCGGTCAACGCGCCCGCGCCCGAGGACTGCCCCGACTGGGCGCCCGCGCGCCCGGGCCGGATGATCGAGGTGCCGACGCCGGTGGTCGACCTGCCGCTGGGCGTGAGCGAGGACCGCGTGACCGGCGCGCTGGATATCGAGCGGGCGCTGACGCGGGGCGAGAAGGCCTTCGAGCCGGGGCTGCTGGCGCGGGCGAACCGGGGGTTCCTCTATATCGACGAGGTGAACCTGCTGGAGGATCACATCGTCGACCTGCTGCTCGACGTGGCGCAGACCGGCGTGAACGCGGTCGAGCGCGAGGGGCTCTCGGTGCGCCACGCCGCGCGCTTCGTGCTGGTGGGCTCGGGCAACCCCGAGGAGGGCGAGCTGCGGCCGCAGCTGCTGGACCGCTTCGGGCTCTCGGTCGAGGTGGGCTCGCCCGCCGACATCGAGCAGCGGATCGAGGTGATCCGGCGGCGGCATGCCTTCGAGACGGACCCCGCGTGTTTCATGGCGCATTGGCAGGCCGAGGACGCGAAGGTGCGCGCGGCCATCGTGGGGGCGCGCGCTGCGCTGCCCCTGGTGACGGCGCCCGAGGCGGTGCTGCGCGACTGCGCGGCGCTGAGCCTGGCGCTTGGCACGGACGGGCTGCGGGGCGAGCTGACGCTGCTGCGCGCGGCG
>NZ_KE557286.1:0-29465 GCF_000442255.1 Salipiger mucosus DSM 16094
GCCCTTGCCGCCGCCGCGGTGCCGCCCGACGAAGCGCCCTTCCAGCCCAAGCCCGAGAGCCCCGCGCCCCAGGGCACCCAGCGCCGCAACCTGCTGCGCCGGAACGCGGCGGACTCCGCGCCGGCCGCCGCGGCAGCGGCAGGCCCGGACCCGGACGAGGAACGCCGCCGCATGACGGTCTTCGGCGCCCGGCAGGAGGCGCAGATCGGCGGCAAGCCGCGCTACCTCGGGCTGATGCTTACCGCCGGGCTGCTGCTCTTCCTCGCGGGCATGGCGGCCTGGGCCTCGGTCTTCCTCGACGACGGCATCGCGCGCTTCTTCGCTCCCGCGCCCCAGCGCGAAGCCGAGGTCGCCTCGGTCCCCGCCGAGGCGCCGCCCGAGGACGCCACCCCGACCGGGCAAAGCGCGCCTCCCACAGATGAGAACGAGGAGGACCTCGCGGCCCTCGAGACGCCCGAAAGCGCCAGCGACGCCGCGCCTGCCGCGACGCCCGATCTCGCCACGCCGGAGGAGGCCGCCGAGCCGCGCGCCCGCCCGCTTACCGACGAGCAGGCCGAGGCCACCTATGCCGCCACCGGAATCTGGCAACGCGCTCCCTCGGCCCCGCTCGAGCCGCCGGAAACCGGGACCGAGGACATCTACGTCGCCTCGATCGACCCCGACGTGCCCGAACTCGACGCCGTGGCCCTGCCCGCGGCGCCCGCGCAGCGCGGAGACATCGGCCCCGATCCCGTCCCGCTGCCGCCCGGTCCCGATGTCCGCTTCGACCTCGACGACCGCGGCCTCGTCCGCGCCACGCCAGAGGGAACCGTTTCGCCCGACGGCGTCCGCATCTTCGCCGGCCGCCCGCCGCAGGTCCCGCCGCAGCGCCCGGACACCTCCGGCAGCCCGACCACCTCCGACGAGGAAGGCGCCGCGGCCGCGCCCGATCCCGAGCAGGACGCGCTGCGCGAGTTCCGCCCGCGCACCCGGCCGGACGACCTCGTCGAACAGGCCGAGCGCGCGACGCTGCAGGGCAATTCGCTCGCCGAACTGGCCGAGATGCGCCCGGTGATGCGCCCGCCCAGCGCCCAGGAGATGGCGGCGGCCGAGGCAGAAGCCGAGGCCGCGGAAAACGCCGAAGCGCCTGACAGCACCGCCGAGCAGATCGCGGCCGTGGTCGCCGGCGGCCCGCTGACCGCCCCCGCGCCTCCCGAGGCGCCCGTCCCGAGCGGTACGGAACAGGCCGTCGGCCAGTCGGTGACCCCGATGCCGCGCCCCCGCGACATGTCGGCGATCGTCGACCGCGCCGAGGTGCAGACGGCCTCGGCGGCCCCTGTCCGCATCCAGCGCGGCCCCTCGGTGCCGCAGAACGCCAACGTCTCGCGCTCCGCCACCGTGCGGAACCAGATCGACCTGCGCCGGATCAGCCTGATCGGCATCTACGGCACAGCCTCCAGCCGCCGCGCGCTGGTGCGCCTGCCCTCGGGCCGCTACCAGAAGGTGCAGGTCGGCGACCGTGTCGACGGCGGCCGCGTCGCCGCCATCGGCGAGACAGAGCTGCGCTACACCAAGCGCGGCCGCAACCTCGTGCTCGAGATGCCGAGCGGCTGATCGCCGTGCCCCACGGCCCCGGCGTTGCAGCGGGCCGCACCCTCCCTATATCAGTTGCGCGCCCCGGGACGGCGCGAGATCAGGACACGCGCGTAGGCGGCGCGACAAGGAGAGGCAGCCGATGGGCTACGTAAAGACAGCCATGCTGATGGCGGCGATGACCGCGCTCTTCATGGGGCTGGGCTACCTGCTGGGCGGAAGTGGCGGCATGATCGTCGCGCTGGTCCTCGCGGGCGGCATGAATGCCGTCACCTGGTGGACCTCCGACCGGATGGTGCTGCGCATGCACAACGCCCATCCGCTCTCGCCGGGCGACCGCCACGGGCTGCACGCCATGGTCGCGGACCTCGCCCGCAACGCCGGACTGCCCACGCCGGCCGTCTACCTCATCGACACGCCGCAGCCCAATGCCTTCGCCACCGGCCGCAACCCCGGCAACGCCGCGGTGGCGGTGACCAGCGGCCTGCTGCAAAGCCTCTCGCGCGAGGAACTGGCCGGCGTCGTCGCCCACGAACTGGCGCATATCCGCAACCACGACACCGCCATCATGACGGTGACGGCCACCTTCGCCGGCGCGATCTCGATGCTGGCCAACTTCGCGCTCTTCTTCGGCGGCCGCGACGAGAACCGCCTCGGCCTCGTCGGCTCGCTCGCGATGATGATCCTTGCGCCCATGGCAGCCGCGCTGGTGCAGATGGCGATCAGCCGCACCCGCGAATACGCCGCCGACAAGGCCGGCGCCGAGATCTGCGGCGAACCGCTCTGGCTGGCCTCGGCGCTACTGCGCATCCAGAAGGGCGCGGCGGGCATCGACAACGACGCCGCCGAACGCAACCCGGCCACCGCGCACATGTTCATCATCAACCCGCTGCACGCGCACAAGCGCGACAGCCTCTTCGCGACTCACCCGGCGACCGAGAACCGCGTTGCCGCCCTGCGCGAACTGGCGGGCACCGCGCCCGACAGCCCGCACTCCACGCAGCGCAACCGCCGCGGCGCCAGCGGCCCCTGGGGCTGATCCGGCCCCGCGAGCATCTTCTGGCCCGAAATATCCCGGGGTGAATGCCGCGCCGCAGGCGGGGCAGAGGGGCAGCGCCCCTCGCGGCCGCGGGCCGCCAGCGGCGGCACGCGGCTCATCCTGTGCGCGCCGAAAGGCGCGCGCTGTCAGAAGGGCACGTCGTCCGCGGAATCCGCCGCCGTCACGAAGCGCGAGACGACCTTCTTCACGCCCGCCTTCTCGAAGTCGACCTCCAGCTTGTCGCCCTCGATGCCGGTGATGGCGCCGTAGCCGAACTTCTGGTGAAAGACCCGCTGGCCGGTCTCGAAGGCGCTCACCGCCTGGAGGTCGATGACCTGGTTCCGCGCTTCCTGCGGCTGGCGCACCGGGCGCTGGCCCGCGCGCGCCTGCATCCGCTTCCAGCCCGGCGAGTTGTAGACATTGGCATCGGCCGCGCGCTGATCGAGCCCCGAGCCGCCCGCCGGCCCCGCAGCCCCGTAGCCGCCGCCGTAGAGGCCCGGCGGCGTCAGCACCTCGACATGCGCCTCGGGCAACTCGTCGATGAAGCGCGAGGGCAGCGCCGACTGCCACTGGCCGAAGACCCGGCGATTTCCGGCAAAGGAAATCGTGCAGACCTGCTCGGCGCGGGTGATGCCCACGTAGGCCAGCCGCCGCTCCTCCTCGAGGCCCTTGAGCCCGCTCTCGTCCATCGAGCGCTGCGAGGGGAAGAGCCCGTCCTCCCAGCCCGGCAGGAAGACCGCCGGGAACTCCAGCCCCTTGGCCGCGTGCAGCGTCATGATCGAGACCTTCTCGCCGGCCTCCTCGGTCTCGTTGTCCATGATGAGCGAGACGTGCTCGAGGAAGCCCTGCAGGTTCTCGAAGCCCTCCAGCGCCTTGACCAGTTCTTTGAGGTTCTCGAGCCGGCCCGGCGCCTCGGGCGTCTTGTCGTTCTGCCACATGGCGGTATAGCCGCTCTCGTCGAGGATGATCTCGGCAAGCTCCATGTGGGTCATTCCGGGCGCGCCGACCATCCGGCCCCAGCGCGCGAGGTTCTCGCACAGCAGCCGCAGCTGGCCGCCGCCCTTGCCCTTGATGCGGTCCTCGTCGACGGCGATGGAGGCGCCCTGCAGCAGCGGGACGCCGAATTCGCGCGCGGTCTGCTGGATCACCTGCTGCGCCTTGTCCCCGAGGCCCCGCTTGGGCCGGTTGACCACGCGCTCGAAGGCGAGATCGTCCTCGGGCGAGACCACCAGCCGGAAATAGGCCATGGCATCGCGGATCTCCATCCGCTCGTAGAAGCGCGGGCCGCCGATCACGCGGTAGGGCAGACCGATGGTCAGGAAGCGGTCCTCGAAGGCGCGCATCTGGTGCGAGGCGCGCACGAGGATCGCCATGTCGTCGAGCGAGACCGGCTGCATCCCGCGCGTGCCCGACTGCATCGACTCGATCTCCTCGCCGATCCAGCGGGCCTCTTCCTCGCCGTCCCAGTGGCCGATGAGGCGCAGCTTCTCGCCGCCCTCGGCCTCGGTCCAGAGCTCCTTGCCCAGCCGCCCCTCGTTGCCGCGGATCACGCCCGAGGCGGCGGCGAGGATATGCGCGGTCGAGCGGTAGTTCTGTTCCAGCCGCACCACGTGGGCGCCCGGGAAGTCCTTCTCGAAGCGCAGGATGTTGCCCACCTCGGCGCCGCGCCAGCCGTAGATCGACTGGTCGTCGTCGCCCACGCAGCAGATGTTGCGATGCCCCTGCGCCAGCAGCCGCAGCCAGAGGTACTGGGCGACGTTGGTATCCTGGTACTCGTCCACGAGGATGTAGCGGAACCAGCGCTGGTACTGGGACAGCACGTCCTCGTGGGTCTGGAAGATCGTGACCACGTGCAGCAGCAGGTCGCCGAAGTCGCAGGCGTTCAGCTCGCGCAGGCGGGTCTGGTACTGCGCGTAAAGCTCGGTCCCGCGGTTGTTGAAAGCGCCCGCATCCGCCGCGGGCACCTTTTCCGGGGTCAGCGCGCGGTTCTTCCAGCCGTCGATGAGCGAGGCGAGCTGGCGCGCCGGCCAGCGCTTCTCGTCGATGTTGTTGGCCGCGATCACCTGCTTCATCAGGCGGATCTGGTCGTCGCTGTCGAGGATCGTGAAGTTCGACTTCAGCCCCGCCAGCTCGGCGTGGCGGCGCAGCAGCTTGACGCAGATCGCGTGGAAAGTGCCCAGCCAGGGCATCCCCTCGATCTGGTGGCCCAGCATGCGGCCCACGCGGTCCTTCATCTCGCGGGCGGCCTTGTTGGTGAAGGTCACCGAGAGGATCTCGTTCGGGCGCGCCTTGCCGGTCGACAGCAGGTGCACGATCCGCGAGGTCAGCGCCTTGGTCTTGCCGGTGCCGGCACCCGCCAGCATCAGGACCGGGCCGTCCAGCCGCTCGACCGCCTCGCGCTGCGCGGGGTTCAACTCGTCGAGATAGGGCGCGGGCCGCGCCGCCATGGCGCGGGCCGACAGCGAGGCCCCCTCGAAGGCATCCATGTCGTCGAAACTGCTCATGGCGTCAATCTAGCGTGCCGCGCCCGCGAGGAAAAGGCACGTTCCGACTTTGTTCTCCCCGATCCGGTCCCCGATCGCAGGTTTTCTTGCGTCGGGCCGGGCCCCGCCCGGCGGAGCGTTGCGGCGGCCGGGCTTTGCAAAGTGATTTCGCATTTGCATCAAATTTGCATAGTCCGCTTGCGCTGCATCGCGGCATGGCGTTCAATCCCGCAATTGGCCGGGGAGCCGGTCGACCACAGGACGGAGGAAGACCACGCATGCCCGAGTTTCAGAAGATCCTCATCGCAAACCGGGGCGAAATCGCGATCCGGATCATGCGTGCGGCCAACGAGATGGGAAAGAAGACGGTCGCCGTCTTCGCCGAGGAGGACAAGCTGGGCCTGCACCGCTTCAAGGCGGACGAGGCCTACCGTATCGGCGAGGGGCTGGGCCCCGTGCAGGCCTATCTTTCGATCCCCGAGATCATCCGCGTGGCCAAGGAATCGGGCGCCGACGCGATCCACCCGGGCTATGGCCTGCTCTCCGAGAACCCAGAATTCGTCGATGCCTGCGCCGAGGCCGGCATCACCTTCATCGGTCCGCGCGCCGAGACCATGCGCGCGCTCGGCGACAAGGCCAGCGCCCGGCGGGTCGCCATCGACGCCGGCGTGCCGGTCATTCCAGCGACCGAGGTTCTGGCCGACGACTTCGAGGCCATCGCCAAGGAGGCCGACGAGATCGGCTACCCGCTGATGCTCAAGGCCAGCTGGGGCGGCGGCGGCCGGGGCATGCGCCCGATCGAGGGGCCCAAGGAGCTCAAGGAGAAGATCCTCGAGGGCCGGCGCGAGGCCGAGGCGGCCTTCGGCAACGGCGAGGGCTACCTCGAGAAGATGATCCAGCGGGCCCGCCACGTCGAGGTGCAGATCCTCGGCGACAAGCAGGGCAACATCTATCACCTCTACGAGCGCGACTGCTCGGTCCAGCGCCGCAACCAGAAGGTCGTGGAGCGCGCGCCCGCACCCTATCTTTCCGAGGCGCAGCGCGAGGAGCTCTGCGAGCTGGGGCGCAAGATCTGCGCCCACGTGAACTACGAGTGCGCGGGCACGGTCGAGTTCCTGATGGATATGGACACCGGCCAGTTCTACTTCATCGAGGTCAACCCGCGCGTCCAGGTCGAGCACACCGTGACCGAAGAGGTCACCGGCATCGACATCGTGCAGGCGCAGATCATGATCGCCGAGGGAAAGAGCCTCGCCGAGGCGACCGGCAAGGCGTCGCAATACGACATCCGCCTGACCGGCCACGCGCTTCAGACCCGGATCACGACCGAGGATCCGACCAACAACTTCATCCCCGACTACGGTCGCATCACCGCCTACCGCTCGGCCACGGGCATGGGCATCCGGCTGGACGGCGGCACCGCCTATGCCGGCGGGGTCATCACGCGCTACTACGATTCGCTGCTGGTGAAGGTCACGGCCAAGGCCCCGACCCCCGAGGCCGCCATCCGGCGCATGGACCGCGCGCTGCGCGAGTTCCGCATCCGGGGCGTGAGCACGAACATCGAGTTCGTCATCAACCTGCTGCAGCACCCGACCTTCCTGACGAACCAGTATACCACCAAGTTCATCGACACGACGCCCGAACTCTTCGACTTCAAGAAGCGGCGCGACCGGGGCACCAAGGTGCTGACCTACATCGCAGACATCACGGTGAACCAGCACCCCGAGGTGGCCGGCCGGGTCCGTCCCGCCGCCGACCTCAAGCCCGCCAGGCCCCCGGCGCTGCGGGCCGACACGCCGCCCTCGGGCACGCGCACCCTGCTCGACGAGAAGGGCCCGCAGGCGGTGGCCGACTGGATGACCGAGCAGAAGCACCTGCTCATCACCGACACCACGATGCGTGACGGGCACCAGTCGCTGCTGGCGACGCGGATGCGCTCGATCGACATGATCCAGGTGGCCCCGGCCTATGCGGCAAACCTGTCCGGGCTCTTCAGCGTGGAATGCTGGGGTGGGGCGACCTTCGACGTGGCCTACCGCTTCCTGCAGGAATGCCCCTGGCAACGCCTGCGCGACATCCGCGCCCGGATGCCCAACATCATGACGCAGATGCTGCTGCGCGGCTCGAACGGCGTGGGCTACACCAACTATCCCGACAACGTGGTCGAGAGCTTCGTCAAGCAGGCCGCGGACTCGGGCGTCGACGTCTTCCGCGTCTTCGACAGCCTCAACTGGGTCGAGAACATGCGCGTCGCGATGGACGCCGTGCAGGACTCCGGCAAGATCTGCGAGGGCACGATCTGCTACACCGGCGACATCCTCGACCCCGACCGCGCGAAGTACGACCTGAAGTACTACGTCGCGATGGGCAAGGAGCTGAAGGCCGCCGGCGCGCACGTGCTGGGGCTCAAGGACATGGCGGGCCTGCTGAAGCCCTCTGCCGCCGCCCCGCTTGTCACCGCACTCAAGGAAGAGGTCGGCCTGCCGATCCACTTCCACACGCATGACACCTCGGGCGCCTCGATCGCGACGATCATGGAGGCCGCCCGCGCCGGGGTCGACGCGGTGGACGCGGCGATGGACGCGCTCTCGGGCAACACCTCGCAGCCGACGCTGGGCTCCATCGTCGAGGCGCTGCGCCACACCGAGCGGGACACGAAGCTGGACATCGGCGCGATCCGCGAGGTCTCGAACTACTGGGAGGCGGTGCGCGGCCAGTACGCGGCCTTCGAGAGCGGGATGCAGGCGCCCGCGTCCGAGGTCTACCTGCACGAGATGCCGGGCGGGCAGTTCACCAACCTCAAGGCGCAGGCCCGCTCGCTGGGGCTGGAAGAGCGCTGGCACGAGGTCGCCCAGACCTATGCCGACGTGAACAAGATGTTCGGCGACATCGTGAAGGTGACGCCCTCGTCCAAGGTGGTGGGCGACATGGCGCTGATGATGGTCAGCCAGGGCCTGACCCGCGCCGACGTCGAGGACCCGAAGAAGGACCTGAGCTTCCCCGACTCGGTCATCGACATGATGAGGGGCAACCTCGGCCAGCCGCCGGGCGGCTTCCCCGACGGGATCGTGAAGAAGGTGCTGAAGGGCGAGACGCCCAACACCGAGCGCCCCGGCGCACACCTGCCGCCGGCGGACATCGAGGCGCTTCGCAAGGAGCTGCAGGACGCCTTCCCCGACGAGGAGTTCGACGACGAGGACCTGAACGGCTACCTGATGTATCCCAAGGTCTTCAGCGACTACGTCGCGCGCCATGCCGAGTACGGCCCGGTGCGGGTGCTGCCGACCAAGGCCTTCTTCTACGGCATGGAGCCGGGCGAGGAGATGACCGCCGAGATCGACCCGGGCAAGACGCTCGAGATCCGGCTGGTGACCGTGGGCGAGACCCAGGACGACGGCGAGGTGCGCGTCTTCTTCGAGCTGAACGGCCAGCCGCGCGCGGTGCGCGTGCCCGACCGCAAGGCCAAGGCCGCGAGCGGCGCCAAGCCCAAGGCCGAGATCGGAAACAACAAGCACGTCGGCGCGCCGATGCCGGGCGTCGTGGCCTCGATCGCGGTTCAGCCGGGAACCGAGGTCAAGGAAGGCGACCTGCTGCTGACCATCGAGGCCATGAAGATGGAGACCGGCATGCACGCCGAGCGCGACGCGACCGTCAAGGCGGTGCACGTCCAGCCCGGCGGCCAGATCGACGCCAAGGACCTGCTGGTCGAATACGAGTGACGGCACGGGGGAAGGTAGCGCCCTCCCCTACCGGCCTGACAGGACATGAGACCCGGTCGCAGCCCTCGCGACCGGGTCATTTGTTGTCACCGGACGGGAGCGGGACATCGCGGCCCTGTCCGACGCCACGACCGAGACCGGATCGAACGGCAACGGCGGCCCGCGCTGCGACCACATCGAGCTGGCCTTTTCCGGCTTCACGAACGGCGAGACCTTTTCGTTCCGCAGCGACATCGACGCGGATAGCCGCAACACGAACGAGGACTTCCGGAATGTCCTGCTCAACAACGGCTCCGCCCCCGACTCGGTCGTGACGGCGACGTTCAGCGACGGGCAGAGCCTTGGCCTGACGCTGCCCGACGCGGCCACCTCCGCAAGCTACAACTACAGCGCAACGACGACGGCGGCGCCGCGGCCGGCCGGGGCGGCGCTCCTGCTGGGCGCGCTCGGCGGCCTCGCGCTGTTGCGCCGCCACCGCGCGGCCTGAGCGCCGCGATAGGCGCGGACCGGGGTGCGTGCCCCGGTCCGGTCCGCCGGAAACGCCGGGGGCCGGGCCGTCGAAAGTTTTCCCAGGATACCCCGAAATTTCCTCTTGCAGAGCGGCGCCGGACCTTCTAAATCGCCTCCACCCATCGGGGACGCGGGTGTAGCTCAGGGGTAGAGCATTACCTTGCCAAGGTAAGGGTCGTGAGTTCGAATCTCATCACCCGCTCCAGATGGACCTCCGGTTCGCCGGACACGAAAAACGAATGGCAGCGCGGGCGTAGCTCAGGGGTAGAGCATTACCTTGCCAAGGTAAGGGTCGTGAGTTCGAATCTCATCGCCCGCTCCATTCGGATCTTCCAGGACATCGACATATTTTCCGCCGAGCGGACCCATCCGGGCCCTTGCTGGGGCACTCCGGCCACGCCCCGGGCCCTCTCCGGTGCGCGCTCTTGGCGCGGGCGGCGGGGGCGCCTATAAGGCCCGCAAGCCAGTACAGGAGCCGCCATGCGCCGCGCCACGATCCATCGCCAGACCTCCGAGACCGAGATCGAGGTCACCGTCGATCTCGACGGCACCGGCAGCTACGACAACCGGACCGGCGTCGGCTTCTTCGACCACATGCTGGACCAGCTGTCGCGGCACTCGCTCATCGACATGACGGTGCGCGCCAAGGGCGACCTGCACATCGACGATCACCACACCGTCGAGGACACCGGCATCGCGCTGGGTCAGGCGCTGGTCGAGGCCCTGGGCGACAAGCGCGGCATCCGCCGCTACGGCGCCTGCCTGCTGCCGATGGACGACGCGCTGGTGCGCGCGGCGCTGGACCTGTCGGCCCGGCCCTACCTGGTCTGGAACGTGGAGTTCACGGCGCCCAGGATCGGCACCTTCGACACCGAGCTTGTGCGCGAGTTCTTCCAGGCGCTGGCGACCCACGGCGGCATCACCCTGCACGTCGACGCGCTGCACGGGCTGAACGCGCACCACGTCTCCGAGGCCGCCTTCAAGGCCGTGGCGCGCGCCCTGCGCGAGGCGGTGGAGCCCGACCCGCGCAAGTCCGACGCGATTCCCTCGACCAAGGGCGCGCTCTGAGCCTTCAGGCCTCCAGACCGCAGCAGCGCTCCAGCGCCCCGCGGTCGAGCAGGCGGATCCGGCCGCGATTCACGTCGAGGATGCCGGCCTCGCGCAGCTCTCCCAGCTTGCGATTGACCGTCTGCCGCGCACAGCCCACTGCCCCCGCGAGGTAGGCCTGGCTGATCCCGATCTCCCCGGTATCGACGGCAAGGAAATGGCTCAGGTAGATGCAGATCCGCTGATCGACCGAGTAGAACTGGTCAGCGGCCTTGAGACGATTCCCACGCTCCAGCCGGTCGTGGAGAATCGCCGCGAGGCTGGCCAGCAGCGGCGGCGCGAGCAGGTGCCGCACGAGCAGCTCGCCCGATCCGGCCAGAACCGTCGTGCCCGGCAGCGCCCAGCAGCTCGCCGCGCAGGGCAGCTTGGAGAGCGCCTCGACCTCGCCGACGACCTCGCCCGAGCCGGCGAAGTGCAGGATGCTCTGGTTGCCCTCGCTGTCGAGATAGGTGACCTCGATCCGCCCCTTCACGATGAGGTAGAGCGTATCGGTGGGCTCGCCCTGAGTGAGGACCGGGCTCCTGTCTCCAAAATGACGCAGATCGCATTCATCAAGAAATGCACGCCGGCCGGCCTCGTCGCTGCCCTCGAGCAGTGTGCAGGCCTCAAGGTACGGAAAAGCCTTGCTGTTCTTCATTCTCATCCCAAATTTTCGCGGCGGTTCCGCGTGTTTCCTGCACCGCGTCAAATGGCACGGGCGGGCCGGAAACCAAGGGCGTCCGGCCTGGCGAAAACAACCGCCGGTAGTGAGGCTTGCACAATTTTTTGGGGGAGGCCACCACAAGAAGACGCGGTCTTGCGAAAGCGCGCCTGACCGGGTCCCGATGGGCACGGCGAAGTGCCCAAGGCTGCGGAAACGATAGGCGCAGCCTTTGGAAAATCGAAAAAACGGCCGCCTTCCCGAGCGACACGACGCCGCTAGCGGGAAGGGTCGACCGTCGGAACTCATTACGCTTTGATTCACCAGCTTGGCGCGGCGAATCATCCCTGTGTCACACAACACGTGCCGCACTGATCCCGCGTCACTTCAAAAGGTGACGTATCCGGGCCGGATACGCTCCCGACACTCACGACACGATCACGCGGGGACGACATACCATTGACGAGTCGGTGGTATCATCCGTGCTGCGCCTGCAGTGTCGCGTAGGTGACGTTCAAGAGCATCAATGCGTTTTCATGGGCGACCGGCCCGTATTTGCCTCGCGGAAGGCAGTCGTGGCCAAGGCTTGACCCTGCGGCGAATCTCTTAATAAGGGGCGTCATGCTGACGGCGATCATCGACTACGAATCCGGGAACCTGCACTCGGCGGAAAAGGCCTTCCAGCGCATGGCGCGGGAGACCGATGCCGGCGAGGTCGTGGTCACCACCGACCCCGACACCGTGGCCCAGGCCGACCGCCTCGTGCTGCCCGGCGATGGTGCCTTTCCCTCCTGCGCGGCGGCACTGCGCCGCTCGGGCTGTTTCCAGGCGATGGTCGAGACGGTCGAGCAGCGCGGCCGCCCCTTCATGGGCATCTGCGTGGGCATGCAGCTCATGGCGCGCAAGGGCCACGAGTACGAGACCGTCGACGGCCTGAACTGGATCGACGGCGAGGTCGAGCGCATCGCCCCCGCCGACCCGGCGCTGAAGGTGCCGCACATGGGCTGGAACGACCTGGTGATCGACCGCGCGCACCCGGTGCTGGCCAACGTGGCGACCGGCGACCACGCCTATTTCGTGCATTCCTACCAGATGCGGATGACCGACCCGGCGCAGCGCATCGCCCACGTCGACTACGGCGGCGAGGTGACCGCCATCGTCGGGCGCGACACCATGATCGGGCTGCAGTTCCACCCCGAGAAGAGCGCCGCCACCGGGCTGCAGATGATCGCCAACTTCCTGACGTGGCGGCCATGAGCGCCCCGCGCGCGGTTCTCAGCTGGTCCTCGGGCAAGGATTGCGCCCACGCGCTGCACCTCTGCCGCCGCGACGGGATCGCCGAGATCGAGGCGCTGCTCACCACCGTCGACGAGAAGACCGGCTGCGTCGCCATGCACGGCACCCGCGTCGAGGTCCTGCGCGCGCAGGCGCGCGCGGCCGGGCTGCCGCTCATCGAGGTGCCCCTGCCCTGGCCCTGCAGCAACGCGGAGTACGAGGCGCGCATGGGCCGGGCGACCGCCGAGATCACGGCGCGCGGGATCGACCACATCGTCTTCGGTGATCTTTTCCTCGAGGACATCCGCGCCTACCGGGAGGCAACGCTGGAGGGCAGCGGCCTCACGCCGCTCTTTCCGCTCTGGGGCATCCCCACCGACCGGCTCGCGCGCGAGATGATGGCGACGGGCCTCGTCGCGCAGGTGGTGACCTGCGACCCCGCCCGGGTCGGCGAGGACACGGCCGGCCGCACCTGGGACGCCGCGCTGCTCGAGGCGCTGCCCGAGGGCATCGACCCCTGCGGCGAGAACGGCGAGTTCCACACCTGCGTCACCGCCAGCCCGGAATTCACGGAGCCCCTGCCCCATCGCATGGGCGAGACCATGCGGCGCGACGGCTTCGCCCATGCCGACCTCGTGCTCACGTGACACCGGCGCGGCTGCACCCCCGGCACAAGGGCCCCCGCCGCATCACGCCACCCCCGAGAGACTGTCATCCAGGTGACGCAACCCCCCGAATCCATTCAGGAATGACGCTCGACGCGATTGCATCGCGGGCGACGCCGTGAAAGGATAGACGCAACGTCAAGGACCGGACCATGATCCTCTACCCAGCCATCGACCTCAAGGACGGCAAGGCCGTCCGCCTCCTCCGGGGCGACATGGAGAAAGCCACCGTCTTCAACGACGATCCCGCCGCGCAGGCGCTGGAGTTCGTCGCCGCGGGCTGCGAGTGGCTGCACCTCGTGGACCTCAACGGCGCCTTCGCCGGCGAGCCGGTCAACGCCGCCGCGGTCGAGGCCATCCTGTCGCAGACCCAGACGCCCGCACAGCTGGGCGGCGGCATCCGCGACATGGCCACCATCGAGCGCTGGCTCGAGAAGGGCCTCGCCCGGGTGATCCTGGGCACCGTCGCGGTCGAGAATCCCGGCCTCGTGCGCGAGGCCGCCCGCGCCCACCCCGGCAAGATCGCCGTGGGGATCGACGCCCGCGACGGCCGCGTCGCGACCAAGGGCTGGGCCGAGGTCACCGACGTCGACGCCATCGAGCTCGCGAAAAGCTACGAGGACGCCGGTGTCGCCGCGATCATCTACACCGACATCAACCGCGACGGTGCGATGCAGGGCCCCAACATCGAGGCCACGGCGGCACTTGCCCGCGCGGTGACGATCCCTGTGATCGCCTCGGGCGGCGTCTCCTCGCTGAAGGACCTGCGCGCATTGCGCGACTGCGACGCACCGCTCAACGGCGCGATCTCGGGCCGCGCGCTCTACGACGGGGCGATCGACCTGAAAGAGGCGCTGAAGATGCTCAAGCGCTGAGACGCGGCGCTCAGGGCAGCGGGTCGGTGCGGTAGAGCCGCACCTTCAGCCCGCCGTGCGCCACCGGCGGCGGCGGCGGCAGGAAGGGCAGCCCGCAGGCCCGCGCCAGCCCCAGCTCCGAGGTCACCAGCCCCACACGCCAGCCCGAGAAGGCGCGCAGCTTCTCGCCCAGCGTGGCGTAGAGCCCGTAGAGCGGCGACTTCGCCCCGATGCGCCCGCCGTAGGGAGGGTTCACCATGACCAGCCCCGGCGGCCCCTCGGGCGGCACCAGCTCGGCCACCGCGCGGCAGGCAAAGCGCGTCCGCGCCGCCACCCCGGCGCGCCCCGCGTTGGCCTTGGCCATGCCCACCACCTTGGCGTCGCGGTCGAAGCCCCGGCAGAGATGCACCGGCCCCTCGGGCGCGATCTCGGCGCGCATCGCCTCCCAGGCGTCGGGGTCGAAGCCGGCCATCCGCTCGAAGGCAAAGGCCCGCCCGCGCCCGGGCGCCAGCCCGGCGGCGATCTCCGCCGCCTCGATCACGAAGCTGCCCGAGCCGCACATCGGGTCCAGCACCGGCTCGCTCCCGTCGTAGCCGCAGACCCGCAGGAACCCCGCCGCCAGCGTCTCGCGCAGGGGCGCCTTGCCGACGGCCTGCTTGTGGCCGCGCTTGTGCAGCGGCTCGCCCGAGGTATCGACGCTGAAGGTCACGAGGTTCTCCTCGATCCGCACAAGCAGCCGCAGGCCCCCCTCGCCGATGGGCGCGCCCAGCTCCTCGGCGATGGCCCGCTCGACCCGCTGCGCGGCGGCACCCGCGTGGTAGATCTTCGACTTGCGGCTCGTCGCCTCGACCTTCACCGGCACGTCCGGGCGCAGCACCGCCCCCCAGCCGAAGGCCCGCGCCCGCTTGTCGAGCTGCGCGAGATGCACCGCCGGAAAGCCGCCGATCCGCGCCAGCACCCGCGCCGCGATCCGCAGGCGCAGGTTCGCGCGCCAGACGTCGGGCCAGCTGCCGTCGAAGGCCACGCCGCCCGCCGCCACCCGCAGCGGCCCGAAGCCCGCCGCCTTGGCCTCGCCAGCCAGCGCGGGCTCAAGTCCCGGCGCGCAGGAGAGGAATATCTCGAAGGTCTCGCTCATCCCGTCCGCATAGCGCCGCGCGCGCCGGGGCGCGAGTCCCTCGCGTCAAGTTTCACCCAGGACCGCCCCCATGCGCCCCTTCCCTCGCCGCGATTTCCGCTCTATCAGGACGCCATGCTGAAGACGCGCATCATCCCCTGCCTCGACGTCGCCGACGGCCGCGTGGTCAAGGGCGTCAACTTCGTCGACCTGCGCGATGCGGGCGACCCGGTCGACGCCGCCCGCGCCTACGACGCCGCCGGCGCCGACGAGATCTGCTTTCTCGACATCCACGCCACGCACCAGAACCGCGGCACGATGTTCGACGTGGTCACCCGCACCGCTGAACAATGCTTCATCCCGCTCACGGTGGGCGGCGGCGTGCGCACGGTGGCCGATGTCCGCGCCCTCCTGCTCGCGGGCGCGGACAAGGTCAGCTTCAATTCCGCCGCCGTCGCCAATCCCGACGTGGTGGCCGAGGCCGCGGACCATTTCGGCAGCCAGTGCATCGTTGTCGCCATCGACGCGAAATCCGTGGCCGAGGACCGCTGGGAAATCTTCACCCACGGCGGCCGCAAGCCCACCGGCATCGACGCGGTGGAGTTCGCCCGCACCGTGGCCGCCAAGGGCGCCGGGGAGATCCTGCTCACCTCGATGGACCGTGACGGTACCAAGTCGGGCTTCAACGTCCCCCTCACCCGCGCCATCGCCGACGCGGTCGACATCCCCGTCATCGCCAGCGGCGGGGTCGGCACCCTCGACCACCTCGTCGAAGGCGTGACCGAGGGGCATGCAAGCGCCGTGCTCGCCGCCTCGATCTTCCACTTCGGCACCTTCTCCATCCAGCAGGCCAAGGCCCACATGGCCGAGGCCGGCATCCCCGTGAGGCTGTGACATGACCCTCGAAGAGCTCGACCGCATCGTCGCCGCCCGTGCCGAGGCCTCGCCCGACGAAAGCTGGACGGCGAAACTGCTCGCCAGGGGCCCGGAGAAGGCGGCCGAGAAATTCGGCGAGGAATCCGTCGAGGCCATCATCGAGGCGGTGAAGGGTGACCGCACCCGCCTCGCCTCCGAGGCCGCCGACGTGCTCTTCCACCTGCTCGTCATGCTGCGCGCCCGCGAGGTCCCGCTCGACGACGTCATGGCCGAGCTCGCCCGCCGTCAGGGCACCTCCGGCCTCGCCGAAAAGGCCGCCCGCAAGACCTGACGCTGCGCAAACCGCGCTTCTTCTTGTTCCAAATACGCAAACCCCGCCAGCGCCAAGGCCCGCGCGAAGCGGCAGCGCCCCCCACGGGACGGCGGGCGGGGCGATTTCGGCGCAGCCGAAGAGCGCCGGGCGGCGGCCCTCACAGCTTCGAGGAAATCACCCCGGTGTTGAAGCCGCCCATGCGCAGCTCGCCGTGCAGGCGCTGGTACTCGATCTTGGGACAGCGGTTCTGCACCACGTCGACCCCCCGCGCCTCGGCCTTCGCCGCCGCCTCCGCGTGTTCGACGCCGATCTGCATCCAGATCGTACGCAGCGCCGGCAGGCGCTCGAGCGCCTCGTCGACAATCTCCGGCACCGCCTCGGGGCGGCGGAAGATGTCGACCATGTCGACCTCCCCCGGCACCTCCGAGAGCCCCGCGCGCACCTCCTCGCCGAAAAGCCGCTTGCCCGCGTGGCCGGGGTTCACCGGGATCACGCGGAAGCCCTTCAGCGACAGGTAGCGCGCCACGTAGTAGCTCGGGCGCACCGGGTTCATCGACACGCCCACCACCGCGACGGTCTTCGTCTGGGCCAGAATCGTCCGCAGATGTTGATCGGAATAGCTCATGCCCGGCAACCTAGGCGCTTCGTGCACAAAGAAAAAGCGCCCATGGAAAACCATGGGCGCAAGTCACGGAACGAGGGACAGTGAAGGTCTCGCGGGAGTTCCGATCCCGCGATCCTGAGTAATAGATAGGCAGGAAAGCCACAGTTGGAAGGGCTCTCAAGAAAGCGTGAAGAAAAATCCTTGACCTTCCCCCTCAAATCACTTCCGCACCGTCCGGCGCAGACCGCGCCGTTTCGTGCAGCCGTTCCGAGCGATCGAGGCCGATCTCGCGCTGCCGCCGCAGCAGGAAAAGCTTGCCCGCACCGGTCCACGTGCCGCAGGCCGGGGCCTCCGGGTCGCGGGGAAAGCGCGCCTGCCAGCCCTCGGGCAGGCTCACGTCGCAGGCCTCGAGCCGGTCCAGCATCCAGACCAGCGGAATATTGGCCAGCGGCCGCGACGCCAGCACGCCGCCCAGCTGTCCGCCCACGTCGCCGTGCGAGCCGCGGAACCAGACCTGCTCCACCACGCCCCGATGCTCCGGCGGCACCGTCCAGAGCACCGGCGCGAAGGCCTCGCGCGTCTCGTCCATCGCCAGCGCCTGGTAGCCGCGCTTCACCACCGGCCCGAGGTCGTGGTTGTGGAAGGCGTGCTCGCCCTCGGTCAGCTGCCACAGCAACGGCAGCCGCAGGCCCAGCGCCTTCACGGTGTCCCAGACGCCCAGCATCTCGATCTCGACGCCCGCGTGGCAATAGGCCAGCGAAAAGGCCCCGGCCGCCGGGCCCGGCTGTGGCTGTCTGTAGTGGCGATAGATCTGGCGGATGTTGCGCTCGGTCGCGTGTTCGGCCCGCAGCAGGCCCACGCGGTCGATCATCCCCGCCAGCGAGCGCACCGCGTAGGCGCCGCGCGAATAGCCCAGCAGGAAGATCCGGTCACCCGGCCGGTAGCGCGACGCGAGGTAGCCGTAGGCGCGCTTGATCTTGCGGTTGATGCCGCGCCCGGTCACGATGTCGCGCAGGTCGCGCCAGCCGCGCCACTGCCCCCCCGCCTCGTAGTAGACCGAGGCGTAATGCGCCTCGCGCAGCAGCTTGAAGGTCATCCCGGCGTTGCTCTCGTGGCCGGGCCTCAACGTCGACATGGTGCCGTCGAGGATGATGACGTGGTCGATGGACCCGCGGCGGTGGACACCGCCGTAGGTGCCCCGGGCAAGCTTCGCCCGGAGCCACCCGAGGATCAGGTCATTCAGCCGCCGTACCTGCATTCCCCATCAGGCTCCACATCCGGTGCGGCGTGAAGGGCATGTCCACCTGCTTCACCCCGCGCTCCCACAGCGCATCCTGCACCGCGTTGGACACCGCCGCCAGCGCGCCGACGGTGCCGGCCTCGCCGCAGCCCTTCATGCCCATCGGGTTGCCCGTCGAGGGCACCGGTTCGACGTCGAATCCGATCCAGGGCATGTCGTAGGCCCGCGGCATGGCGTAGTCCATGAAGGTCGCGGTCAGAAGCTGGCCGTCGTCGTCGAAGACCGTGTGCTCGGTGATCGCCTGGCCGATGCCCTGCGCCACCCCGCCATGCACCTGGCCCTCGGCCAGCATCGGGTTGATGAGATTGCCGAAATCGTCGACGACCGTGTATTTCACCACCTCGGTCACGCCGGTCTCGGGGTCGATCTCGACCTCGGCGAAATGCGCCCCGTTGGGGTAGGAACGCGCGTCGATGGCGGTATGCGCCGACCAGCTCAGCAGGTCCTCGCGCCCGGCCTCGCGGGCCATGGCCGCCGCCTCGAGCATGGTGGGCGAGACGTTCGAGCCCTCGGCGCGGAAGCGCTCGTCGTCGAAGCGCACCTCGTCGGGGTCGACACCCATCTCCTCGGCAAGGAACTCACCGAGGCCCGCCACCATGTCACGCACCGCCGTCAGCGTCACCGTCGCCTGCGTCGTGACCGAGCGCGAGCCGCCCGTGCCGCCGCCGCGCGCGATGAGGTCGCTGTCGCCCTGGACGAAGGAGATCTTCTCCAGCGGGATGCCGCTCTGGTCGCTGAGGAACTTGGCGAAGACCGTCTCGTGCCCCTGCCCGTTCGACTGCGTGCCCACGTAGATCGTGGCGCCGCCGTCCTCGTCGAAGGTCACCTTCACGTCCTCGGACGGGTCGCCCAGGATCGATTCGATGTAGTAGCTGAGGCCGATTCCGCGCAGCTTGCCGGCCTTCTCGCTCTCGGCCTTGCGCGCCTCGAAGCCCGCGACATCGGCGTCGGCGATGGCGTGATCCAGCACGCGGGGGAAATCGCCCACGTCGTAGTTCTCGCCCGAGACGGTCTCGTAGGGGAACTGCTTGATGAAGTTGATCTTGCGCAGCTCGATCGGGTCGACGCCCAGCTCGCGCGCGGCGCGGTCCATCACCCGCTCGATCACGTAGATCGCCTCGGGACGGCCGGCGCCGCGATAGGCGTCGACCTGCGTGGTGTTGGTGTAGAAGCCCTCGGCGCGCAGCCAGGCGGCGGGAATGTCGTAGGTGCCGGTCAGCACGCGCGCGAAGAGGAACGACTGGATGAACTGCCCGAACTGCGAGTTCCAGGCACCCAGGTTCGACTTGGTGTGCACCCGGTAGCCCAGGATGCGGTTCTGCTCGTCGAAGGCCAGCTCGGCCATGGTCACGAGATCGCGCCCCGCGTGGTCCGAGAGCATCGCCTCGGTCCGGTCCGACATCCAGTGCACCGGCTGGCCCAGCACCCGCGCGGCATGGGCGGCGCAGAAATACTCGGGATAGGGCGCGGCCTTCATGCCGAAGCCGCCGCCCACGTCCGGGGTGGTCACGCGGATCGCCTCCTCGGGCATGTCCAGCGCCTTGGCGAGATCGCTCTTGAGACTCCAGACCCCCTGCCCGTTGAAGGCCACGTGCAGCCGCTTGCCGTCGAACTCGGCGAAACAGCCGCGCGGCTCCATCGCGTTGCAGATGACGCGGTTGTCGCCCACCTCGAGCCGCACCACGTTGGCCGCCTTGTCGAAGGCCGCCTTGGTCGCCTCCTCGTCGCCGAGGCCGAAATCGTAGGCGCGGTTGTCCGGCGCCTCCTCGTGGATCGGCGCGTTGGTGTCCTGCACGAACTCCATGTGCACGGGCAGCTCGTCGAAATCGAGCTCGATCAGCTCGGCGGCATCCTTGGCCTGCTGCAGCGTCTCGGCCACGACAAAGGCCACCGGCTCGCCCACGTGGCGGATGCGGTCGCGGGCGAGGTAGGGCCGCTTGGGCGCCGCCGCGTCCGAGCCATCACGATTCTTCACCAGCCCGGCGCGCATCGCCATGTCGAGCCCGGCCTCGTCGAGGTCGGCGGCGGTGAGCACCAGCTTCACGCCCTCGGCCTGGCGCGCCTCGCTCACGTCGAGCGTGGTGATCGTGGCATGGGCCACCGGCGCGCGCAGGACGAAGGCCTGCAGCGCACCCTCGGGCGCGATGTCGTCGATGTAGCGGCCGTGGCCGGTCAGCAGCCGGATGTCCTCGGTGCGCTTGACCGCCTGGGATTTGCCGAACTTTTCCATGCCTGCCTCCTGGGGTTCTCCGGCCACTGCGCCGGATCGCGGATTTCGTCACGCGCGACTGTAGTGACCCCGGCGCCGGTGTCCAGCCGATGACGGCCCCCTCTCAGCATCCCGCCGTCATCCGCACCACCCTGCGCACGCCGTAGCCGTTGAAGGCGGTGACCAGCGCCCGCGAATAGGCCCCCATCCCTTCGAAGACGAGGTAGTCTCCCTCGGACAGCGTGTCGGGCAGCGCCAGCTCATCCGGCAGGCGGTCGAGGCTGTCGCAGGTCGGCCCGAAGGCGATGCGCGGCACCGGCCGTCCCGCGCGCGGCGTGCCCTCCTCGGTGAAGACGCGCAGCCGGTCGATGGGGCCGAGGTCGCGCCATTCGGCCATGCCGCCGTAGATGCCGTCGTTGAGAAAGACCGCCTCGGGCGTGACCGCCTTGACCCGCAGCGCGAGGATCATCGCCTCGGCGCAAAGGCCGCGCCCCGGCTCGCAGACCAGCTGCGGCACGTCCGCGCCGAAGGCGGCGCGGGTCGCCTCGGCGATGGTGGCGAAGATCGCCTCAAGGTCGGGCATGGCAGCATCGCGGTGCGAGGGAAAGCCCCCGCCCACGTTCAGCCGGTGCAGGCGCACGCCCGCGCGCCGCGCCACCTCGGCCGCGGCGGCGATGTAGCGCGCCCAGGGCTCGGGCGTGGGACACTGCGTGCCGGGATGGAAGGTGATCGAGGGCGTGAGGCCCATCTCGACGACCTGCCGCAGCAGCGTCTCGGCTTCCTCGGGCGTGGCGCCGAACTTGGCCCCGAAGTCGTAGGCGGCACCGGTCACCGGCAGCTTCAGCCGCACCGCGATCTCGGCGCCCGCCGGCAGGACGCGCAACTTGTCCAGCTCCCGCGCCCGATCGACCGACCAGGAGACGCAGCCTTGGCGCATCCCCTCGGCGATCTCGGCCTCGGAACGCACGGGGTTGTGGTAGTGCAGCGCCGCGCCAGGGGCCTGCTCGCGCACCAGCCGCATCTCGGCGGGCGAGGCCACGTCGAAGGCCCGCAGTCCCGCCGCCAGCAGCCCGCCGACCAGCTCGGGCGCGGGGTTCGCCTTGACCGCGTAGGTCACCTGCCCGGGAAACCCGGAGAGAAAACGCTCGGCCACCTGGGCCAACCGCATGGGGCAGAAAAAGAAAACCGGGTCGTCCGGGCGCGCGCGGGCCAGCCAGGCCTCAGGCGCGGGCATCAGGGACTGCTCGATCCCCATGGGCACCTCCTGTTCGCTAGGTCCCTTCAGGCTGACACGAAGAACGCTCGGAATCGCGCGGCAGATCTGTCAATCTGAGCAAGTTATGAATCGAAACGACGATCATTCCGCACAGATCGACGAAACCGACCGCGCGCTCGTGGCGCTGCTCTCGGCCAATGCGCGGGCGCCGGTGGCCGAGCTGGCCCGGCGGCTGGGGCTGGCCCGGACGACGGTGCAGGCGCGCATCGACCGTCTGGTGGCGCGCGGCGTCATCGCGGGGTTCACGCTGCGGCGCGGCAGCGCGCTCAAGCCCGCGATCCGCGCCACCGCGCTCGTCAGCATCGAGCCGCGCGCCCAGGCCGAGGTGCTGGCCCGGCTCAAGCAGTTGCCGGCGGTCGAGACGGTGCACACGACCTCGGGGCGCGTCGATCTCGTGGTGATCCTGAGCGCTGCCACGACCGAGGAGCTGGACAGCACGCTCGACCGCATCGCCGAGGCGCGCGGCGTGCGCAGCTCGGAAAGCCTGATCCACCTCAGCACCAAGATCGACCGGCGCGGCTGACCCCCGGAAACGCAAACGGCGGAGCCATTGGCCCCGCCGCTTGTGTCCCTGTGTCTTGCCTCAGCCCGCCGCGCGTTCGCCCGGCTTGAAGCTGATGCGATCCGAGGCGGTGAAGCGCCCGCCGCGGGTCTTCTCGATCTTGCCCTCGCGCAGGAGCTGTCCGAAGCTGCGCAGCCGGTCCTCGCGGGTCGAGACCTGCGCCTCGACCTGGCGGACGCGGGTCATGAGCTGCGGGCGCGAGAACTGCTCGCGGCCTTCCACGTAGGAGAGGTAGGCAGCCGCCGCCTCGAGAAGCTCGGGCAGCTCCGAGGCGCCGACCTGCGCGGCATAGGCCTCGAACCCGCCTTCCATGGCGGCGTTCTCGGCCGCGGCCTCTTCCTCGAGATCGGCGACGCGAACGCGGCGGGGGCGCGGCGGCTCGGCCGGGGTCTGCGCATCGACCCGCTGCTCGGCCACCAGCTTGAGCGGCGCGGGACGCAGGCTTTCGCTGGGCCGTTCGGTCTGCGTGACGCCGGCCTCGGGGCGGCGCGGGCGCACGACGTTGGCGAGGTCCGCGCGGTAGGGCTCGGCGGCCTCCTCGGCGTCGGCGGCCTTGCGGCCCAGCAGCTTGTCGGCGCGGGTCGCCGCGACCGCCGCCCGCAGGTGCGCGATGGCGCTGCGGCGGCGGTTGCCCTCGGGCTCGTCGAGCTGGGTGTTCGTCTCGTCGAGAATGCGCGAGGCGTCGTTGTCCTCGATCCGGTTCTCGGTAAGCATGGCACGCGCCGCGCTGGACATCTTGACCGCCTTGCGCGCGGTCTCCTCGGTCTCGCGGGCGCGGGCCTGCTCGGCGTCGTCCCCGGCGGCGAGGTCGTTTTCTTCGGGCTCGACAGGCTCGGGCGCGCGCTCGGTCTCGCGCAGGCGCAGCGGCGCGACGGGGGCCGCGGCGGCGACCTTGTCGACCTCGTCCGCCTCGTCATCGTCGCCCCAGCCGTCGTCGTCGTCCCAGGCACCGGTCCAGTCGTCGTCGCCCCAGTCCTCGAGCGCGTCTTCGGCGCGGTCCTCGTCTTCGGCCTTGGCATGAGGCGCGGCGGCGACGGGTTCGTCGGCCGGCGCGGGCTCATCCGCGATCGCCGGCTCGGCCTCCGCTTCGGCATCCAGCTCGGCGGAAACCTCCGGGGTCGCCTCGGACTCGTCGTCCTCCTCGTCATCCCAGGCGGAGGCGAGATCGGCCGAAAGCTCGGCCTTCACGGCCGCGAGTTCGCGGGCCAGGTCGTCTTCCTCTTCGGGGCTGAGGCTGCTGGCGGGCGCGGAGCTGTCGGCGGTCTCCTCGACCTCTTCCAGCCGGCCCGAGGCCACGGCCTCGTCGAAGACGGCGCGCTTGACCTTGACCACGCGGACGCGCCGCGGGGCGGGTGCATCCTGAACTTCGGCGGCGGGCGCGTCAGGCTCTGCGATGGCGCCGGGCTCTTCCGGGGCCTCGGCGGCCTCCGGCATCTGTTCGGGGACGGCGGCGGCCTCGGGCAGAGCCGCATCGTCCTCGGGCAGCGCGGCTTCGGGCGCGTCGCCGAGGCTGTCGAGGATGCCTTCGGGCAGGACCGGCTCGGCGATCTCCTCGTCGTCGTCATCGTCGTAGGCGACGCTTGCGAGCGTATCGCTGAAGAGGTTGTCGCGGCGCGCCTTGCCGGGCTCGAAGCCCAGCGAGTCGAGCACGGAGCTGGGCGACGCCTCCTGCGCGGGCGTTTCCTCCTTGCGGGCGGCGAGCGCGGCATTGCCATCCTCGACCACGGCGCGGATGCGCCGCAGCTTGGCGGCCACGCTCTCGGCCTCGGCCGCGCGGGCGGCGGCGGCCTCTGCCTCGTCGACGACAGGCTCGGGCTCGGCCACCTCCGGCGCCGCCTCGTCGCTCTCGGGCGGGAGGGAGCCGTCATCGAAATAGGCGACCTCCGCCTCGATGCTGTCATCCTCGGTATCGGTGTCGGTATCGGTGTCGGGCAGCGCGGCGGGTGCCGCGCCGGACCGCGGCATGGTGCCCGAAGCCTCGGCAAAGAGCGCCTGCAGATCGGCGGGCGCCGCAACGGCCATGGCCGCGGCGGCCAGCGCCACCGCGTCCTCGGTGCTTTCGACAAAGTCCTCTTCGGCCTCCGGCGTCTCCTCCTCCACGGAGGCTGCCTCGGGCGCGGCCACCACGCGTTCCGCGACGGGGTCTTCAGCGGCGGGCTCGCCCCCGACAGCCTCTGCTGCGGGAGACGGGGCCGCGGCGGTCGGGGCGCGCATCACCGAAGGGCCGGCCGCCAGTGCCGCGCTGAGCGCGCCGGTCGAGGCCGCGCCGCCGCTGAGCGGTCCGCGCAACATCAGCGAGCCCTGCTCCACCCGGGCATCGATCTGCGCCTGGAAAAGCTCTGCCGCCATCTCGGCGTCGAGCTGCGGCGGTTCGGAGCCGAAGAAGCGATCCTCCCGGATGACCCCCCGGAAGAAGTGCGTGGCATCCTTGACGGCGTCGAGCGGGTCCTCGAACCCTTCCGCCGTACAGGAGAACGTGCCATACGACACCGTGAGGATCTTGCTCGAACTCACCATTGCGCTGCTCACTTTCGTTCGATCTGCAACACACTGTTTACCACGGTGACGGAGACCAAAGCTGACCGATTCTTGGGTATTCAGGGTATCATTTCATGGCTGGATTGTGGCGGGTTTCGCAAATGAGAATTAATCCGCGATGAAGACGGCCATTGTCCACAGCGAGCAGCCCGTTCTGCTGGTCGGCGGCGGGGCCTTGCCCGAGGGGGCGCTGAACCCGCTGCTCGCCCGGACCGGTCCGCGCGTGGCCGCTGACGGCGGTGCCCGGGCGCTGCTGCGGGCCGGGGTGACGCCAGACGCGGTGATCGGCGACATGGACTCCCTGACCGCCGAGGACGCGGCGCGCATCCCGCAGGAGCGCTATCACCGCATCGACGAGCAGGACTCCACCGACTTCGACAAGTGCCTGCGCAACATCTCGGCGCCGCTGGTGCTGGGCGCGGGCTTTCTCGGCGCGCGCATCGACCATCAGCTCGCCGCGATGACCGTGCTCTGCCAGCGCGCCGATCGGCGCTGCATCCTTGTCGGAGAGGACGATGTCGTGGCCCTCGCCCCGCCGCGCCTCGCGCTCGACCTCTGGCCGGGCTGCCGCGTCTCGCTCTTTCCCATGGCGCCGATCCGCGCTGCGGGCACCGGCCTGCGCTGGCCGCTCGAGGGGCTGGACTTCGCGCCGCATGACCGCGTCGGCACCTCGAACGAGGCCGCGGCGGCGCACGTCGAGATCTCGGTTCCCGCGCCGCACATGCTGGTCATTCTGCCGCCGGAGGCGCTGGACGCGCTGGAGCGGGGACTGCTGACGGCGCCCGATGCATGGCCCGCTCGCGCATGAGAATATAAAGCCCCGCCGCCACGATGACGCAGATGCCCGCGCCCGCCAGCGGCCCGGGCAGGTCGCCGAAGACCAGGTATCCGATGGTCGTCGCGACCGGCAGCTCGAGATACTGCACCGGCGCCAGCGTGGCCCCGGGCGCGAAGCGCAGCGACCAGGTCATCAGCAGGTGCGCCAGCGTGCCCAGCAGGCCGATGGTCACCAGCAGCCCCCAGACACCCGGGCCGACCGGGTGCCAGCCCAGCCCGGGCACCGCCTCCGCAGGCACCAACAGCACCAGCGGCGCGATCATCGCGGTCGCCATGAGGCCCGAGACCGCCTGCAACGGCACGGCCCCGATCCGGCGCGAGATGCGGCGCGTGACCATCATGAAGAGCGCGAAGTTCAGCGCCACGCCCAGCGGCAGCAGCGCCGGCCAGCCCACGTCGCGGAAAGCCGGCTGCACCACCATGAGCGTGCCGGCGAAGCCCACCGCGCAGGCCGCCATGCGGCGCCAGCCCACCTCCTCGCCCATCACGTAGTGGCCAAGCAGCAGCAGGATGAACGGCATGACGAAGGCGATGGCGATGGCATCGGCCAGCGGCAGGTAGACCAGCGCAGAGAACATCATGCCGATGCCGAGGACGTGCATGACCGTGCGCAGAAGCACCAGGCCCAGCAGTTGCAGGCCCATCCGCGGAACCCGGCGCCCGATCAGCACCACCGGGGCCAGCAGCGCGGCCTGGATGGCAAAGCGCACGAAGACGATCTGCGCCAGCGGCAGCCGGCCGCCCAGCAGCTTGGCGACGGCATCGCCCATCGGCGCCAGGACGCAGAACCCCAGCATCAGAAGAATTCCCAGAAGCGGCCGGTCCTGATCCATCCGGCGACCCTAGCCGCGCCGGCACGCGAACGGCAAGACGCCGCCGGCCCACCCCGGCGCGCGCGGGCGTGCATGTGCCGGGTTGCGCCGCTGCGCCCCTTCCCCTACATAGCGCGCCAGCATCCGACCGGCCGAAACCCCTTCAGGGACCCCCCATGCAGAACGTCATTCTCATCGTCCACCTTCTCCTCGCGCTCTCGCTGATCGGCGTCGTGCTGCTGCAGCGCTCCGAAGGCGGCGGGCTTGGCATGGGCGGCGGAGGCGGCGGCGCCATGAGCCAGCGCTCGGCCGGCACCGCGCTGGGCAAGCTGACATGGGCCCTGGCCATCGGCTTCATCGCGACCTCGCTGACGCTGACGATCATCGCGGCGAGCGATGCCTCGGGCGTCTCGGTCATGGATCGCCTGACCGGCAACGCGCCGGCGGCCACCGAGGACAGCGGCGGCAACGCGGACGAACTCGACACCGACTCGCTCCTGCCGCCGCCTTCGGCCGGCGACGCCGAGGGCGATTCCGACGCGCCGCTGGTGCCGCGCGCGGACTGATCTTCCGGTCCATTCCGGCCGGTCCGGCCGCCCCCGTGCGGGGCGCGGCCCGGCCTCACACCACAGCTTGAGGGGATGCGCCCCTCACGCAACAGCATCTTGCGGTCTGCTGGACAGGCTCCGGCGAATCCTTTATACGTGGACCCCCGTGATGCTGCGGCCCTGACAGGCCGCGGGTGTCCACAAATGCAGGCAGAATCACGGGGTTGCGCCAGACATGGCACGTTTCATCTTCATCACCGGCGGCGTCGTCTCCTCTCTCGGCAAGGGTCTGGCCTCGGCCGCGCTCGGCGCGCTCCTGCAGGCCCGCGGATTTTCCGTCCGCCTGCGCAAGCTCGATCCCTACCTCAACGTGGACCCGGGCACGATGTCGCCCTTCGAGCACGGCGAGGTCTTCGTGACCGATGACGGGGCCGAGACCGACCTCGACCTCGGCCACTACGAGCGCTTCACCGGCGTGCCCGCGCGGCGCACCGACAGCGTCTCCTCGGGGCGCATCTACACCAACGTGCTCGAGAAGGAGCGCCGCGGCGACTACCTCGGCAAGACGATCCAGGTCATTCCCCACGTCACCGACGAGATCAAGAAATGGATCTCCATCGGCGAGGACGAGGTCGACTTCATGCTCTGCGAGATCGGCGGCACCGTCGGCGACATCGAGGGCCTGCCCTTCTTCGAGGCGATCCGCCAGTTCTCGCAGGACAAGCCGCGCGGCCAGTGCGTCTTCATGCACCTCACGCTGCTGCCCTGGATCAAGGCCAGCGGCGAGCTCAAGACCAAGCCGACGCAGCACTCGGTGAAGGAGCTGCGCTCCATCGGCCTCGCGCCCGACATCCTCGTCTGCCGCTCCGAGGGGCCCATCCCCCAGAAGGAACGCGAGAAGCTGGCGCTCTTCTGCAACGTGCGGCCCGACAGCGTGATCGCCGCGCAGGACCTGCCCACGATCTACGACGCGCCGCTGGCCTACCACCGCGAGGGGCTGGACCAGGCCGTGCTGGACGCCTTCCAGATCACGCCCGCGCCCAAGCCCAACCTGCGCAAGTGGGAGGATGTCTCGGACCGCATCCACAACCCCGAGGGCGAGGTGCGTGTGGCCATCGTCGGCAAGTACACGCAGCTCGAGGACGCCTACAAGTCCATCGCCGAGGCGCTGACCCACGGCGGGCTCGCCAACCGCGTCAAGGTGCGCATCGACTGGGTCGACGCCGAGCTCTTCGAGCAGGAGGACCCGGCCCCCTACCTCGAGGAATTCGACGCCATCCTCGTGCCCGGCGGCTTCGGCGAGCGCGGCACCGAGGGCAAGATCAAGGCCGCCCAGTTCGCGCGCGAGCACAAGGTGCCCTACCTCGGCATCTGCCTCGGCATGCAGATGGCGGTGATCGAGGCCGCGCGCAACGTCGCCGGCGTCAAGAAGGCGGGCTCGGAGGAGTTCGACCACGAGGCCGGGGAGAAGCGCTTCGAGCCGGTGGTCTACCACCTCAAGGAATGGGTGCAGGGCAACCAGAAGGTCAACCGCCGCCCCGACGACGCCAAGGGCGGCACCATGCGCCTGGGCGCCTACGACGCGGTGCTGACCTCGGGCTCGAAGGTCTCCGAGGTCTACGGCCGCACGGCGATCGACGAACGCCACCGCCACCGCTACGAGGTCGACATCAAGTACCGCGAGGCGCTGGAGGAGAGCGGCCTGTGCTTTTCCGGCATGTCCCCCGACGGCCGCCTGCCCGAGATCGTGGAATGGCCCGACCACCCCTGGTTCATCGGCGTGCAGTTCCACCCCGAGCTGAAGTCGAAACCGTTTGACCCGCATCCGCTCTTCAAGGACTTTGTCCGGGCGGCGAAAGAGGTGTCGCGGTTGGTGTGAGACAGGCAAATGCGTTTCTCTATTAGTGAGTGTGCCGTCAAGGCTGCATTAAAACGTCAAGCGCCCAGCCTCATACCGATGAGCGGCGAAAGCCGCCTTCGAAAGAGAGGCTATCATGTAGCCTACAGCATATCCGCAGAGGGCCGCTACTTCAGGCACAAGAATATCAAGAATGGTATCGCCTACTTGACCTCTCCTGCACTTGGAAAGCATGGAATCATAAACTGCAGAAGCAGCTCGTCAAATATCGCGCTTTATCGACTTGAGTTTCAAACCTACTGGGGACGGTATGAATTCAAGACTCACAATCCAATTGTAAGCGCTGTCCCGCGGTCACCTTCCGCGATGTTTCGGCGAATGCGAGAGCATCCTTATCGTGAGTTAGGGAGTGCGGTTCGCAATGTGCGCTACAAATGCGTTTCTCAGATCGCTCGGTGTGGAGATCTACGCGTCCGGACACCGGCGCTGGCCGGATGAGGCGAAGGCGCAGGCAGTCGCCGAGACGCTCCAGCCGGGAATGACGGTGAACGATGTTGCAACGCGGTTCGGTATCCAGCCGAACCAGCTGTCGGCGTGGCGGCGCATGGCGAAGGACGGCAAGCTTGTCCTGCCGGCCGATGAGGGCGCCGGAGATGAGGCGGTGTTCGCGCCTCTCGTGGTGTGTGACGCGGGGTCTCCTGCGCCAGAGGCGGAGAGCAGCGCCGTGGGGCGCGATATCCGGCTCGCTGTC
>NZ_KE557286.1:30265-74422 GCF_000442255.1 Salipiger mucosus DSM 16094
CAACGGCGTCGAACCATTCGCCTATCTCAAGGCCACCCTTGAGGCCATCGCCGCTGGCTATCCGCAAGGTCGGATCGACGATCTCCTGCCGTGGAACTTCCCGCCGTCAAGCTGAACGCGCGTGGGGCGCAGCCAACGCTTACATCCAATTTCATTCCTCGCACAGGAGTACTTGTGCATTTTTCGTCTGCGCGCTTTAATGAGACACGTTGCTCTCAAGTTTAAATTGGCAAAACTCGGCCGCAAACTTCAGTTGCGAGAAGATCGCACTACGGTCCTAAGCGAGGCCGTGGAGATGAAAATGCGCGACCAAGACTATCGTATTGAGATTTTTCGCTATCTGAAGGACCGCTTCGGCGCAGAATTATTCCTGCACCCAGAACGTCAGAGGATATTCTCAGAGTATCGATTTATACTTGACTCGCTAGTTGAGAGCAAAGATTTAGTGAAAACGCCGAATGGCGCTTATAACGTTTCGCCTCAAGCGCTTAATACATTATCACAAATTGCCATTGAAGATAGACAACACCGGGATGCGATAAGTCAGCAACGCAAGCTCAACTTCCTAACCGCCGCACTGATATTGGTGACGCTGGTTGCAGCTCTTGTAGGAAACTAGGCTATTAAATCTAGATAACCCCTGATAGCCACTCGTCCGCTACTAAACGCACCATCGAAGAGGCAAAGCCGCAAACATGCCCCTAGCCGTCTTCACCACCACCGACTCCGAAACCGAGGCCCGCGATCTCGCGCGCGGAGCCGTGGAGCGGCACCTGGCCGCCTGTGTCCAGGTCGAGCGGATCACCTCGGTCTACGACTGGCAGGGCATCCAGGAGGACGCCGAGTTCCGGCTGCTCTTCAAGACCAGCGCCGAGCGCTATGACGCCCTCGCCGCCTTCATCCTCGAACGCCACAGCTACGACGAGCCCGCGCTCTGGGGCGTCGAGATGACCCACGGGTCGCCCTCCTTCCTGCAGTGGATCGACGAGACCTCGACCGGCTGAGCTTTCGCTTGCCTCGCGCCGCGCGGCGCCCTACCCCACGTCCATGCTGTCCTATCAACACGCCTACCACGCGGGGAACCTCGCCGACGTGCAGAAGCACGCGATCCTGGCCTCGGTGCTCGAGTACCTGACGCGCAAGGACAAGCCGCTGAGCTACATCGAGACCCACGCCGGCCGCGGGCTCTACGACCTGGGCGGCGCCGAGGCGCAGAAGACCGGCGAGGCCGAAAAGGGCATCGCCCGGCTCTCGGACCGCTTTCCGGCCGATCACCCCTATACCCGCGCGCTGAAGGGCGTGCGCGCGGCGCATGGCCCCCGCGCCTACCCCGGCTCGCCGCTCATCGCCGCGAGCCTGCTGCGCGAGACCGACCGCCTGCACCTGGCCGAGCTGCACCCGCAGGAGCATGCCGCGCTGACGCAGGCGCTGGCCGCGCCCAACGTGACGATCCACCGGCAGGACGGCTTCGAGCTGGCGCAGAGCCTCTGCCCGCCCGACCCGCGCCGGGGCGTCATGCTGATCGACCCCTCGTGGGAGGTGAAGGCCGATTATGCCCGCGTGCCCAAGGCAATGGCGCAGATCCACCGCAAGTGGAACGTGGGCGTGCTGATGCTGTGGTATCCGATCCTGCAGGACGCCCCGCACGCCCCCATGCTCAAGGCGCTGGGGCGCGAGTTCCCCGAGGCGCTGCGCCACGAGGTCCGCTTCCCGCCGATCCGCCCGGGCCACCGCATGCGCGGCAGCGGCATGTTCGTGGTGAACCCGCCCTGGGGCCTTGCCGAGGAGACCCGCGCGCTCGACCGCCTGCTGGCGCGGCAAGGCTGACACGACTGGGCCATTGTCCCGCGCCGAAAGCTGCGACAGACTGCCCCGGGTGACCGAGAGGGAGGAGGCGCGGATGACCGGGAGAGGCGCAAGGACCGTGCAGGCCGGCCGGAGCGGCGCCGCGTGGCCCGCTCGCTGAGATACTGGCTCGGGGCGCCCGAGCGCACGCAGCTCGACCCCGGCGACGTGCCGCTGGCGCTGGGGGCGCTGCTGGTCCGGCTCGCGCGGGCCGAGGAGGGCCGCCTGATCCGCGAGGCCGCCGCGATCGACGCGATCCTCGCCCGGCGCCACGAGCTGACCGCGCAGGAGGCGCTCGAGATGCGCGAAACCTGCGAGGCGCTGGCCGAGTTCGCGCCCGAGACCGCCCGTTTCGCCGCCATCCTGCGCGTCTCGGTGCCCTATGCCGACCGGCTTTCCATCGCGCGCTGCCTCTGCGAGGTGATGCGCGTCGCCGGCGCGGAGGAGGAGGCCCTCGTCGCGCTGGCCGAGACCGTGCTGGGCGTGCCCGCGCAGGACATCGCGCCGCCGCGCCGGGCCGGGTAAGAGGCGCAAGGAGACCTTCATGTTCGAGAGACTGACGCACCTCTTCCACCGGCGCGCCCGGCCGAAGGCGCCGCTGCCGCCGCTCGACGCGCGCCACGCGCTGGGGGCGCTGCTGGTCAAGATGGCGCTGGCCGACCGCGGCTACCTCTTTGCCGAGGTGGCCGAGATCGACCGCATCCTGCGCAGGGCCCACGGGCTGAAGCCCCTCGAGGCCGCCCGCATGCGCGCCGAATGCGAGGCCATCGCCCGAGCCGCGCCCGGTATCGACGAAATGGCCCGCGTGATCCGCGAGACGGTCGATCCCGCCCACCGCTACGAGATCGTCGAGGCGCTCTGGCAGGTCGCGCTGGCCGACGGCGCCACCGACGCGCAGGAGGCGGCGCTGGCGGACCTCGTCGAGGACAAACTGGGCCTCGACCGCGAGGCCTCGGAGACCGCGCGTGCCGCCGCGGCGAGCATTCCCTAGGCCGCCAGTGCGGCCTCGCACGCCCGTGCATTGCGGCCGCCGTCCGGCAGGCTATATCAGAGGCCATGTTTTCCGATTTCCTCAAGCGGCTCACGCAGCCCGACCCCGCGCCTCTTCCGGACGAAGACGCGCGTCTTGCATTGACCGCGCTGCTCGTCCGGGTGGCGCGCTCGGACGAAAGCTACGACGAGAGCGAGCGCGAGAGGATCGACCGCATCGTCGCCGCGCGCTACGGGCTCTCGCCCTTCGAGGCCGCGAAGCTGCGCGGCGAGGCCGAGGGGCTCGAGGGCGAGGCGCCCGACACCGTGCGCTTCACCCGCGCGATCAAGGACGCCGTCGACTACGAGCACCGGATCGCGGTGGTCGAGGCGCTCTGGCAGGTGGTGCTGGCCGACGGCGTGCGCGAGGCCGAGGAGGACGCCCTGCTGCGGCTGGTCGCGAACCTGCTGGGCATCAACGACCGCGACTCGGCGCTGGCCCGGCAAAGGGTCGAAGCCAAGGGATAGGCGCCGGCTCCCTGCCACGCCACGCCACGCCACGCCACGCCACGCCACGACGGCCGCGCTGGGGCTGCGCGACCTCGTGCGGCGCCACGCGGCCGACCTGCCGGGCCCGACATGGTCCGCGCCCCGCCGCTTTCGCGGGCAGATGCCCAGTGACGCAGCGAAACCCGGCGGATTGCGCATTGCCAAGCGCCGGGCTTTCCGACCATCCTCGCCCAAACTGACGCCCATGACAGAAGGTGAGGCTTGACCAACCCGGCCCCCGTCATCGAGATCCGCAACCTGCACAAGGCCTACGGGCCGCTCGAGGTGCTCAAGGGCGTCGACGTGACCGCGCGGCGCGGCGACGTGGTCTCGCTGATCGGCTCCTCGGGCTCGGGCAAGTCGACGCTGCTGCGCTGCTGCAACCTGCTCGAGGACAGCCAGCAGGGCGACATCCTCTTCAAGGGCGAGGGCGTGCACTGGCGCGGCGAAGGCCACCAGCGCCGGCCCTCGGACGCCAAGCAGGTGCTGCGCATCCGCACCAACCTGTCGATGGTCTTCCAGCAGTTCAATCTCTGGGCGCACATGACGATCCTGCAGAACGTCATGGAGGCGCCGCTCACCGTGCTGGGCCGGCCCCGCGACGAGGTGGAGGCCGCCGCGCGCGGCTATCTCGACAAGGTGGGCATCGGCGACAAGGCCGAGGCCTGGCCGGCGCAGCTTTCGGGCGGGCAGCAGCAGCGCGCCGCCATCGCCCGCGCGCTCTGCATGGAGCCAGAGGCGCTGCTCTTCGACGAGCCGACCTCGGCGCTCGACCCCGAGCTGGAGCAGGAAGTGGTGCGCGTCATCAAGGACCTCGCCGCCGAGGGCCGCACGATGATCATCGTCACCCACGACATGAAGATGGCCCGCGACGTGAGCGATCACGTGGTGTTCCTGCACCAGGGCCTCATCGAGGAAGAGGGCCCGCCGGACCGGCTGTTCGGCGCCCCCACGTCGGAACGCCTGCGGGGGTTCCTGAAATCGACCACCCATGCGTGAGACAACGCGCAGGGCAAAGACCAACCAAGGGAGCAAGACATGA
The DNA here is from genome assembly GCF_000442255.1 of Salipiger mucosus DSM 16094. GTDB lineage: Bacteria > Pseudomonadota > Alphaproteobacteria > Rhodobacterales > Rhodobacteraceae > Salipiger > Salipiger mucosus. The sequence continues at coordinate 34,671 of NZ_KE557286.1, forward strand.
AATCCATCCTTCTCGGCACGGCCGCGCTGGCCATGACCGCCGGCATGGCGCTGGCACAGGACGTGGTGCGCATGGGCACCGAGGGCGCCTACCCTCCGTACAACTTCATCAACGATGACGGCGAGGTCGACGGCTTCGAGCGCGAGCTGGGCGACGAGCTCTGCGCGCGGGCCGAGCTGGACTGCGAGTGGGTGACCAACGACTGGGATTCCATCATCCCCAACCTCGTCTCGGGCAACTACGACACCATCATCGCCGGCATGTCGATCAACGACTCGCGCGACGAGGTGATCGACTTCACCCAGGACTACATCCCGCCGGCCGAGTCGGCCTATGTCGCGCTCAGCGAGGACGCGCCGCTCGACGGCGTGATCGCGGCGCAGACCTCGACCCTGCAGTCGGCCTACATCGTCGAGCAGGGCGCGACGCTGCTGGAATACGCCACCGCCGAGGAGATCATCTCGGCCGTGCGCAACGGCGAGGCCGACGCGGCCTTCTTCGATTTCGACTTCCTCCGCCCGATCGTCGAGGAGTCGAGCGAACTGAGCTTCGTGGGCGAAGAGGTGATCCTTGGCCGCGGCACCGGCATGGGCATCCGCGAGAGCGACACCGAACTCAAGGCGACCTTCAACGAGGCCATCGACTCGATGAAGGAAGACGGCTCGCTCAACGAGCTGATCGTCAAGTGGTTCGGCGACGACGTCAAAGTCTACGAGTGACGGAGACGGGCGGGGGCTGCGCGCCCCCGCTCCCCCCGGCCCGCCGATGTTCGGATTCTGCGAAGACCCCTCCGTCCTGGATACCCTGCCGTGGTTCGCCTGCTACATGACCACGGGCAAGATGATGCTGTTCTACGGCTCCTTCGGGACGGTGCTGGTGCTGCTGGCCATCACCGCGCCGGTGGCACTGGGATTCGGTTTCGCCGGGGCCATGGCCGCGCGCTCGCACGTCGCGCCGGTGAGCTGGCTCGGGCGGATCTACATCGCCATGGTGCGCGGCGTGCCCGACATCGTCTTCTTCCTGTTCTTCATCGTGGCGCTGGACCAGGGGTTCGAATGGCTGCGCCACAAGATCAAGTGCCCGGACTGGGACCAGCCGATCCGCCAGGGCTCGGATTTCATCGTCTGCGCCGAGGCCAAGCTGCCGCTCTCGACCGCGCCGCAGGTCTGGCACGAGGTCTACGGCTTCTCGCTCGCGGTGCTGACCTTCGCCATCGTCTTCGGGGCCTTCGCGGCCAATGTGCTCTACGGCGCCATGCGGGCCGTGCCCAGGCCGCAGCTCGAGACCGCCGAGGCCTATGGCATGACGCGTCGGCAGATCTTCCGGCGCATCCTCGTGCCGCAGATGTGGGTCTATGCGCTGCCGGGACTGTCGAACCTCTGGATGGTGCTGATCAAGGCGACGCCGTTGCTCTTCCTGCTGGGGGTCGAGGACATCGTCTACTGGGCGCGCGAGCTGGGCGGCACCAAGTCGCCGCGCTTCACCGACTACCCGCACGGCGACTGGCGGGTCTGGTTCTTCCTCGCGCTGCTGGTCTTCTACCTGGCCTTCACGCGGGTCTCGGAGATCGTGCTGGAGCGGATCATGAAGCGGCTCACGCGCGGACAGGCGACGCTGGGCGGCGACGCCCAGAGGATGGCCTGATGCGGGGCGCGGTGCGTCATGCGGGGCTGCGCCCCGGTCGCCTGCGGCGACATTCGCGTATTTGCGGAAAGATGAAAGGGCGGGCCGTGCGCCGGTCCGGCGGGGGGCGCGCTTGAGCTGCTGGGAGACGCTGGCGGATTACGGGCTGCGCTCGCTCGGGATCGGCGAGCGGCTGCTGCCGCGCGACAACTTCACGCTCTGCCAGCAGGTGGTGCTGATCGGCTCGGGGCTGATCTGGAACGTCTACTTCGGCGTGCTGGCCCTGATCACTGGGTTCTTCATGGCGGCCGCGGTGGCGGTCGGCAAGGCCTCGCGCCGGCCACTGGCGCGGAAGCTCTCGGAGTGGTTCATCTTCGTCTTCCGGGGCTCGCCGCTCTTCATCCAGATCTTCTTCGCCTATTTCCTGTTTCTCAGCCTCAAGCAGGTCTCGCCGGTCTTCGATCCCTTCACCTCAGCCTGGGCCGGGGCGCTGGTTGTGCTGTTCCTGAACACCGCCGCCTACTCGGGCGAGATCTTCTACGGCGCGCTGCTCTCGGTGCCGCGCGGGGACATGGAGGCGGCGGATGCCTACGGGCTCTCGGGCTGGACCCGGTTCCGGCGGATCGTCTGGCCGACCATGCTGCGGCTGGCCTGGCCCGCCTATACCAACGAGGCGATCTTCCTGTTCCACGCCACGACGCTGGTCTACTTCTCGGGCTTTCCGGCCTTTCAGCAGCGCGGCGACGCGCTCTATTATGCCAGCTACTTCGCCGACAAGACCTTCAACCCCTTCGTGCCCTACCCGATCCTCGCGGTCTATTTCATCCTGCTGACGTTGCTGATCGTCGGGATCTTCGGCTGGATCAACCGTCGGCTGAACCGGCACCTGCCGCAGGAGCGCCGGCAGCGGATGCGATTCCGTCCCAACCTGCTGCGCTGAGCGGCACCGCCGCGCGGCCCCGAGGCCGTTCCGGCTCTGCCGAGAACGCGGGCGTTGGCGGCGCGGCGCGAACAGCGCTTCATCAATTCGCGCGTCATGCCGCCTCTCCTGCCTCGCGACGCGTGACGCAGGGGCAAGGAACGTGCTGCCCTGCCTATGCCCGGTGCGGTGCGCTTCTTCCTCCGAGCGCCCGCACCAGGGCACGAAGGATTTCGTCAGGCCAAGGTCATTCAGCAAGTCTGCGCAAAGAGGGCGCACCTCATGTTATCGTTTCTCATGCCCTTCCTGTTCAGGGTCCTGCTCGTCATGGTCGTCTACGAACTGATGCGCCACGTTCCCTCCTACTACGACATGCCGCGCCGGCGCCGGGCGCTGACCTTCGGCGGCATCCTTGCCGTGACGCTGCTTCCCTTCGGGCTTGCGCTGGCCCTCTTCCACCTGCCCTGAGGCAGCCCCCCGCACGGGCTCACCGCCAAGCCCCCTTGCCAAGGGCGGGTCCGGGTCGATATTGATGATTTGATCAAATTATCGACCTCTCCATCGACCCCCGGTGATCCATGCTTTCCGACACCAAGAACTGGCTGCGCAAGAACCCGCAGGTCCGCACCATCCGCGTCGCCGCCTGCGACCTCAACGGCCAGCCGCGCGGCAAGCGCGTGCCCGCGCGCTTCGCCCACAAGGTCGTGGAGGACGGCACGCGCTTTCCCTTCTCGGCGCTCAACCTCGACATCTGGGGCGAGGACATCGACGACAGCCCCCTGGTCTTCGAGAGCGGCGACCGTGACGGGCTGCTGCACCCGACGCAGCGCGGCTTCGTGCCGATGCCCTGGCTCGAGGCGCCGAGCGCGCTGCTGCCGATCTGGATGTTCCACGAGGACGGCCGCCCCTTCGAGGGCGACCCGCGCCACGCGCTGGCCAAGGTGCTGCGCCGCTACAAGGCGCGCGGGCTGACGCCGGTGGCCGCGGTCGAGCTGGAGTTCTTCCTGATCGACGACAGCGGCAAGAAGCTCGAGGTGCCGATCTCGCCGCGTTCGGGCAAGCGGCGCAAGGCGGCCGAGGTGCTGTCGATCCGCGCGCTCGATCAGTTCGACCAGTTCTTCACCGATCTCTACGACGCCTGCGAGGAGATGGACATTCCCGCCGATACCGCGATCAGCGAGGCGGGGCTGGGGCAGTTCGAGATCAACCTCATGCACCAGGACGACGCGCTGCGCGCGGCCGACGATGCCTGGCTCTTCAAGATGCTGGTGCGCGGTCTCGCCCGGCGGCACGGTTTCGCCGCCTCCTTCATGGCCAAGCCCTACGAGGACTACGCCGGCAGCGGCATGCACGTGCATTTCTCGGTGCTGGACTCGGAAGGCAACAACATCTTCGACGACGGCGGGCCCAAGGGCACCGACGCGCTGCGCCACGCGGTGGGCGGCTGCCTCGCGGCGATGTACGACAGCACGCTGATCTTCGCGCCGCACCTCAACAGCTACGACCGTCTGGTGCCCGAGAACCACGCGCCCTGCGGCATCTCCTGGGCCTACGAGAACCGCACGGCGGCGATCCGCGTGCCCAGCGGCAGCCCGGCGGCGCGCCGGGTCGAGCACCGCGTCGCGGGCGGCGACGTGAACCCCTACCTGCTGCTCGCCACGATCCTCGGCGCCGCGCTGGTGGGCATGGAGGACGGCATGGAGCCGCCCGAGCCCATCACCGGCAACGCCTACGCGCAGGACCTGCCGCGCATCCCCGACAACTGGGAAGCGGCCATGGACGCCTTCGAGGCCAGCACGCTGATCCCGCGGATCCTGCCCGAGGGGCTGATCCGCAACCTGCTGCTGACCAAGCGGCAGGAGGCGCACTACATGGCCGAACTCTCGCCCGCGGAGCAGGTGGAAATCTATCTCGACACGGTCTGAGCCGGCCCTTGCCGCGTCCCTGCGGCGGGTCTAGGCTCCGCGCCGACACGACCATTGGTGGTTCATGAAAATCGGCATACTGCAGACCGGTCTGGCGCCCGAGACCCTGGCGCCCGAGAGCGGTGAATACCCCGACATGTTCGCGCGGCTGCTCGCGGATCGCGGCTTCGAATTCGAGAGCTGGTCCGTGGTGACGGGAGAGTTCCCGCCCGGCCCCGAGGCGGCCGACGGCTGGCTCATCACCGGCTCCAAGCACGGCGTCTACGAGGATCACGACTGGCTGCCCCCGCTGGAGGCTCTGGTGCGCGACATCTATGCCTCCGGGCGGCCGCTGGTGGGCGTCTGCTTCGGCCACCAGGTCATCGCCCAGGCGATGGGGGGCAAGGTCGAGAAGTTCGAGGGCGGCTGGAGCGTGGGACCCACCGTCTACCGCTTCCCCGAGGGCGAGCGCACCGTGCACGCCTGGCACCAGGACCAGGTCATCACCCCGCCCGAGGGCGCGCAGACGCTGGCTTCGAGCGATCACTGCCAGCACGCCGCCCTGCTCTATCCCGGCCACGCCTACTCGGTGCAGCCGCATCCCGAATACGGCGACAGCTTCATCCGGGGCCTGATCGAGACGCGCGGCCCCGGCGTGGTGCCCGACGCGCTGCTCGCCGAAGCCTCGGAGCGCATGGGCACGCCGCTCGACAGCGCGGCACTGGCCGACCAGTTCGCGCATTTCTTCACCGAAAGGCGCCTGCCATGACCGACTGGACCGCAAACCTGCCCCGCGCCGCCATGGCCTACCTCGAGGGGCGCCGGCTGGACGAGGTCGAATGCATCATCTCGGACCTGCCGGGGATCGCCCGCGGCAAGGCGGTGCCGGCCTCGAAGTTCGCGCGGATGAGCTCGTTCCACCTGCCGGATTCGATCTTCTACCAGACCATCACCGGCGACTGGGGCGATGCCGCCGGCGAGGACGGCTTCATCGAGCGCGACATGATCCTGCGCCCCGACCTCACCACCGCCAGCGCCGCCCCCTGGACCGGCGACTGGACGCTGCAGGTGATCCACGACGCCTACGACCGCCACGGCGAGCCGATCAAGTGCAGCCCGCGCAACGTGCTCAAGCGCGTGATGAAGCTCTACGAGGCCCAGGGCTGGGAGCCGGTCGTCGCCCCCGAGATGGAATTCTACCTCGTGGCGCGGAACATCGACCCGGCCAAGGACATCGAGCCGATGATGGGCCGCTCGGGCCGCCCGGCGGCGGCGCGGCAGGCCTACTCGATGACCGCGGTGGACGAGTTCGGCCCGGTGATCGACGACATCTACGACTTTGCCGAGGCGCAGGGTTTCGAGATCGACGGCATCACCCAGGAGGGCGGCGCCGGCCAGCTCGAGATCAACCTGCGCCACGGCGACCCGGTGAAACTCGCCGACGAGGTCTTCTTCTTCAAGCGGCTGATCCGCGAGGCGGCGATGCGGCACGACTGCTACGCCACCTTCATGGCGAAACCCATCGCCGACGAGCCGGGCTCTGCCATGCACATCCACCATTCGGTGCTGGAGACGGAGACCGGCCGCAACCTCTTCGCCGGGCCGCAGGGTGGTGAGACCGACGCCTTCTATCACTTCATCGGCGGGCTGCAGGCGCATCTGCCGGCGGCAATCGCGGTGCTGGCGCCCTACGTCAATTCCTACCGCCGCTACGTCCGCGACCACGCGGCGCCGATCAACCTCGAATGGGCGCGCGACAACCGCACCACGGGCATCCGCATCCCGCTCTCCGAGCCCGAGGCGCGCCGTGTCGAGAACCGCCTCGCGGGGATGGACTGCAACCCCTACCTGGGGATCGCAGCCTCGCTCGCCTGCGGCTACCTCGGGCTGATGGAGGAGCGGCGCCCCTCGAAGCAGTTCCGCGGCGATGCCTACGAGGGCGAGGGTGACATCCCCCGCGTGCTGGGCGAGGCGCTGGACATGTGGGACGAGGCCACCGCCCTGCACGAGGTGCTGGGCCGGGAGTTCGCGCGGGTCTACTCGGTCGTGAAGCGCGCGGAATACGAGGAATTCCTGTCGGTGATCTCGCCCTGGGAGCGCGAACACCTGCTGACCAACGTGTAGCCGGGCCGGGCCTTCGGCCCGGCGCGGGGGCGCTGCCCCCGGTCCCTGCGGGACTCCCCCGGGATATTTGCAGCCAGAAGAAGCGAGGGGCGCGTGAACCTTCTGTTTTCCAACGACGAGCGCGGCGCCTACCCCGCGAGCTGGTATGCCGCCACGGCCCTGCCCGCGCCCGAGCGGCCGGTCCTGCGCGGCGAGGTGCGGGCCGACGTCTGCGTGGTGGGCGGCGGCTATACCGGGCTCTCGGCGGCGCTGCACATGGCCGAGGCCGGACTCGACGTGGTGCTGGTCGAGGCGCATCGCGCGGGCTTCGGCGCCTCGGGGCGCAACGGCGGGCAGCTGGGCTCGGGCCAGCGGGTCGACCAGGTCGCGCTGGAAAAGCTCGTGGGGCGCGACGACGCGCGGCACCTGTGGGATCTCGGCGAGGAGGCCAAGACGCTGGTGCGCGGGTTGATCGCGCGGCACGGCATCGATTGCCACCTGCGTGACGGCGTGGCCTGGGCGGGCTCCTCCGAGGCCGAGGTGCGCGAGCTGCACGCCTATGCGGGCCACATGGGCCGGCACTACGGCTACGAGGTCGAGGCGCTGAACCGCGAGGCCTTTCACGCGCTCTGCCCCTCGCCCGACTACCGCGGCGGCGTGCTCGACATGGGCGCGGGGCACCTGCACCCGCTGCGCTTCGCCCAGGGGCTCGCGGGCGCGGCCGAGGCGGCGGGCGCACGCCTCTTCGAGCGCTCGCTGGTGCTGGAGGTGAGCGAGGGCGCGCCCTGCACCCTGCAGTGCGAGGCGGGCCGGGTCACCGCCGCTCACGTGATCCTCGCCGGCAACGGCTACCTGGGCGGCCTGGCGCCGCGCGTGGCGCACCGGGTCATGCCCATCAACAACTTCATCGCCGCCACCGAGCCGCTGGGTCCGCGCGCCGCAGAGGTGCTGACCCGCGACGTGGCGGTCTCGGATTCGCGCTTCGTGGTGAATTACTTCCGGCTCAGCCACGACGGGCGGCTGCTGTTCGGCGGGGGCGAGAGCTATGGCTACCGCTTCCCCGACGACATCGCCGCCAAGGTGCGCCGGCCCATGCTCGAGGTCTTCCCCTCGCTGGAGGACGTCGAGATCGACTACGCCTGGGGCGGGACGCTGGCGATCACCATGAAGCGCCTGCCGCTGCTCGCGCGGCTCTCGCCGCACGTGCTCAGCGCCTCGGGCTATTCCGGGCACGGCGTCGGCACGGCGGTGCACGCCGGCCGGCTCATGGCCGAGGCGCTGCGCGGCGAGACCGCGGGCTTCGACGCCATGGCCGCCCTGCCGGTGCCGCCCTTCCCCGGCGGCGCAGCCCTGCGCAGCCCGCTGCTGGCGCTCGCCATGAGCTGGTACGCGCTGCGGGACCGCCTGGGGCTCTGAGACCACAGGTCAGATCATCGTGATCCGCCGCGGCCCCGCGCCGCGCCAATTTCGCTTGGCTGTTACAATGCGCTTGTTTAAACTTTTTGAAAGTGGACATTCTGGAAGTCGAAAACATGACCCGCCTGCCGAACATGCACCACGCCGAGCCGATCCCCGAGGAGGCCCGCGCCGAGATCGACCGCCTGCTGCAGTCGGGTGACCTCTTCCGCTACACCGCCCCCGAGGACGCGCCGGTCGCCCTGCTCGAGACCGAGTTCGCCGAGCTGCTGGGCAGCCGCTACGCGCTGGCGGTCTCGAGCTGTTCGGCGGCGCTCTTCCTCTCGCTCAAGGCGCTGGGGCTGCCCCGCGACGCGCGCGTGCTGATCCCGGGCTTCACCTTCGCCGCCGTGCCCTCGTCGGTGGTGCACGCCGACTGCATCCCCGTCCTCTGCGAGGTGGGCGAGAACTACCGCGTGGATCTCGCCGATTTCGAGGCCAAGCTCGATGGCGTCCAGGCGGTCATCATCAGCCACATGCGCGGGCATACCTCGGACATGGACGCGATCATGGCGCTCTGCGACGCGCGCGGCCTGCCGGTGATCGAGGACGCGGCGCATTCGCTGGGCACCACCTGGGCCGGACGCAACATCGGCACCATCGGCCGCGTCGGCTGCTTCAGTTTCCAGAGCTACAAGCTGGTGAACGCGGGCGAAGGCGGCATCCTGGTCACCGACGACGCCGACCTCGTGGCCCGCGCGGTGATCCTCTCGGGCGCCTACGAGCACAACTGGAAAAAGCACCCCGTCCTGCAGGAGGCCTTTGCCCGGTGGCAGAACAAGCTGCCGCTCTACAACCTGCGCATGTCGAACCTCTCGGCCGCGGTGATCCGACCGCAGCTGCCGCACATCGCCCGCCGGGTCGCGGACGGCCGCCGCAACCACGATTTCGTGGCCGAGCGCATCGCCCGCAGCCCCTGGATCGAGGTCCCCGAGAAGCTGGGCCCCGAGCAGCGCGCGCCCGACTCGCTGCAGTTCAACCTGACCGGCATGGATCTCGACGAGATGCGCGCCTTTGCCGAGGCGGCCGAGGCCGCCGGCGTCAAGGTGCAGGTCTTCGGCCTGTCGAGCGACAACGCGCGCGCCTTCTGGAACTGGCAGTTCATGCCCGAGATGCCCGAGCTGCCGCGCACGCGCGCCATGCTGCAGCGCGCCTGCGACACGCGCCTTCCGGCGCGGCTGACGCTCGAGGACTGTGCGGCGGTGGCGGATGTGCTGGTTCAGGCCGCCGAGGCGGTCATGGGCGATACCCGCGCCTACGGCACCTGAGTTCGGAAGCGGGGCGCGCCGTGGCGCGCCCTATTTTTCCATCTTCTTCAGCTTGCCCTGAAGCTCGGCCAGCTGGCGCTTGATCTCGTCGAGATCCTCTTCCTCTTCCTCGCCGCCCGATCCCTCGGGGCCCGACCACTGGTTGCCCATGTTGCCGGTCATCGCCTTGAGGAAGGCCTCCTGCTGCGCCTGCATCGCCTCGAAGCCGGGCACCTTGGGCACCTTGCCCATCATCGGGTTCATCTGGCTCATGCTCTCGGCCCACTTCGACTGGCTGTCGCGGAACATCTCGAAGCTCGCGGCCAGGAACTGCGGCACCGCGGAGGTCGCCTGCGTGGTGTAGCTGCGCACCAGGTCGGTCAGCACGTTGATCGGCAGCACGCTCTCGCCGCGGCTCTCGTGTTCGGCCACGATCTGCAGCAGGTACTGCCGGGTCAGGTCGTCGCCGGACTTGAGGTCGATGATCTGAACCTCGCGCCCGTCGCGGATGAAACCCGCGATATCCTCGAGCGTGACGTAGTCGCTCGTCTCGGTGTTGTAGAGACGCCGGCTGGCATAACGCTTGATCAGCAGCGGTTTTTCCTTTTCAGCCAACTGGGCACCTCCCCTCATGCAGCAGATGCAGAAAAGCCTATGCTGCTGCAGAAAAAAGAAAAGCCTTACGTTTCAGCAGCGCCCGGGCAAATGCTCATCCGCCGGCCGCGAGGATGTCGTCGATCCAGGCCTGCGTGCCCCGGCAGAACTCCAGCGGCAGGGGGTAATCGCTGCGCCCGCGCACCGCGTCGTTGAAGTTCTCGACCTGCAGGACGTAGTGGTTTTCCGCGGGCCAGCGCCAGGTCTTCACCTCCAGCCCGGGGCCGTGCAACTCGAGCCGCGCCTCGCCGAAGACCTGCACGTTGAAGGGCACCGGCAGGCGCATCAGGCCCTTGTCGCCATGCAGCACGATCTCCTGCCAGGGCGCGGCGCGCATCGAGACGCGCCCCGAGTAGATGAAACCCGGGAAGCGCGCGGTGATGTGGGCGGCGGTGTCGATGCCGTTCTCCCAGTCCACCACCGTCGAGAGCAGCGCCTCGGGCTCCTGCCCCGTCAGCAGGCGGATGCTGCCGAATGCGTAGATGCCGATGTCGCCCAGCGCGCCGCCGCCGGTCTCGGGCTTGTTGCGGATGTTGTCGAGGTCGGCGTTGTAGAAGCTGTGGGTCGAGTCCACCCGCACGAGGTTGCCGATGGCGCCCTCCTGCAGCAGCTCGCGCGCCTTGGCGAACTGCGGGTGATGCGCGATCATCCAGGCCTCGGCGATGAGCTTGCCGCTGCTGTCGCGCAGCGCGATCAGCTCGTCGATCTCGGCGGCCTTCATGGCGATGGGTTTCTCGCAGAGCACGTGCTTGCCGGCCTTGGCCGCGCGCTTGCACCACTCGACGTGCAGCGCGTTGGGCAGCGGGATGTAGACCGCGTCGATCTCGGGATCGGCCAGCAGGGCGTCGTAGCTGTCGAAGACGCGCAGCCCCGGCGCGAAATCGAGGAAGGGCGCGGCCTTTTCGCCGCTCGAGGTGGCCAGCGCGGTCAGCGCCCCGCCGCGCGCGGCGTGAATCGCCGGGCCCATGAACTGCTTCGCGAAATTCGCGGCCCCAAGAATGCCCCAGCGCAGATGTTCCGCCATCGTCCGTCCCCTCCTGTCGGTCCTGCGCGGAGGGTAGCGCCAACATCGCCCCATGCAAGCAGAACGCCCGCCGGGATGCGGCGGGCGTTCGTGTCTCGGTCATGGCGACGGGGATCAGGCGGGGACGGTCATCCCCTGCTCCTGCGCCAGCTCGCGCATGCGCGTCTGCAATTTCTCGAAGGCGCGCACCTCGATCTGGCGGATCCGCTCGCGGCTGACGTCGTAGACCGAGGACAGGTCCTCGAGCGTCACCGGCTTCTCGGCCAGGCGGCGCTGGGTCAGGATGTCCTTCTCGCGGTCGTTGAGCACGTCCATCGCCTGCGCCAGCAGCTCGCGGCGCGCCTCCAGCTCGTTGCGCTCGGCGTAGTCCGAGGCCTGGTCGGCGTCCTCGTCCTCGAGCCAGTCCTGCCACTGCATCGAGCTGTCCTCGTCGGTGCCCACGGTGGCGTTGAGCGAGGCGTCGCTGCCCGCCAGCCGGCGGTTCATCGAGATCACCTCGTCATGGGTCACGCCGAGATCGGTGGCGATCCTTTCGACGTGCTCGGGGCGCAGGTCGCCGTCCTCGAGCGCGCCGATGCGCGACTTGGCCTTGCGCAGGTTGAAGAACAGCTTCTTCTGCGCGCTGGTCGTGCCCAGCTTCACGAGGCTCCACGAGCGCAGGATGTATTCCTGGATCGAGGCGCGGATCCACCACATCGCGTAGGTCGCGAGGCGGAACCCCTTCTCGGGGTCGAAGCGCTTGACCGCCTGCATCAGGCCCACGTTGGCCTCCGAGATGACCTCGGCCTGCGGCAGGCCGTAACCGCGGTAGCCCATGGCGATCTTGGCCGCCAGCCGCAGGTGGCTGGTGACGAGCCGATGGGCCGACTGCGCGTCCTGGTCCTCGACCCAGCGCTTGGCCAGCATGTATTCCTCTTCGGGCTCCAGCAGCGGGAACTTGCGGATTTCCTGCAGATAGCGGCTCAGGCCGGCCTCCGGCGACGGCGCCGGGAGATTCGCATAGGTGCTGACGTTGCTCACGTGCCCTGATCCTCCAATGTTACGGGGCTTAACATGCCATATGGGCATGGCCCGGTCTTCGTTCAAGCGTCCTCGCGCCCTATGGTTTCCACGATGTTAACGCGAAACTCCGTCGGTTTGCTCCGGGAAAATCCCTGACTCACGCGGTTGGGAATAGATGTAACAGCCATGATCCCGCCGCGCAGGTCATGAATTCCGCACAGTCCGGGTGCGCCTGCGGTCCGATGTCGCGCGGGCTCAGGCCCCGCCGCGCAGCAACTCCAGCAGGTCGGCCATGTCGCCGGGAAGCGGCGCCTCGAAGTGCAGGTGCTCGCCGGTGACCGGGTGGTCGAAGCCCAGTTGCGCCGCGTGCAGCGCCTGCCGGTCGAATCGGCCCACCGCCTCGGTCGCCGCGGTCGAGAGCGCCCGCGCCGGCAGTTTGCGCCGCCCGCCGTAGACCGGGTCCCCCACGAGGCCATGCCCGGCATGGGCCATGTGCACGCGGATCTGGTGGGTGCGCCCGGTCTCGAGCCGGCATTCCACCAGCGACAGCGCCGGGGGATGGCCGTAGGTCTCCAGCACCCGGGCCCGGGTGACGGCGTGCCGCCCCTGCCCGTCGAAGTAGACCGCCTGCTTCTGCCGGTCGGTCTTGTGCCGGGCCAGCCCCGACTGGATGCGGATCACGCCGCCCGGCTCCGAGGCCACGCCGCGCGTGCCGCGCAGGCGCGGATCGCCCCGGTCGGGCACGCCGTGCACCAGCGCGAGGTAGGCGCGCTCGGCGGTGTGCGCCTCGAATTGCGCGGCGAGCCCGTGATGCGCGCGGTCGGACTTGGCCACCACCAGCAACCCGCTGGTGTCCTTGTCGATGCGGTGCACGATGCCGGGCCGCTTCGCCCCGCCCACGCCGGAAAGCTTTCCGCCGAAATGGTGCAGCAGCGCGTTGACCATGGTGCCCGAGGGCGTGCCCGGCGCCGGATGCACGACCATGCCCGGCGGCTTGTTGACGACGACGAGGTCCTCGTCCTCCCAGACGATGTCGAGCGGGATCTCCTCGGGGCCGATGTGGCTCTCCTCGGCCTCGGGCACGATGATCTCGATCTCCTCGCCCTCGGCGACGCGGGCCTTGGGGTCGTCCAGCACCGCGCCCGCGCGGGTGACCGCGCCCTCGGCGATGAGCCGCGCGAGCCGCGTGCGCGACAGCGCCGCGCCCTCTGGCACATCGCGCGCCAGCGCCTTATCAAGGCGCGGCGGCGGGTTCGCCCCGATGGTGATGCGCAAAGGCCCCGACATGTCCGACACTCCCGATCCCGAAAACCTGCCGGAACCGGCCAGCCTGCGCTTCCTGCGACGGCTGATCACGGTGCTCACGGCGGTGATGATCGCCGGGTGTCTAGCGATCCTCGCGATGCTTGTCATCCGTTACACGACGACGCGCGCACCGCTGCCCGAGGTCATCACCCTGCCCGGCGGCGCCACGGCCACGGCCTTCACCCAAGGCAGCGACTGGTACGCGGTGGTGACCGAGGCCGACGAGATCCTGATCTTCGACCGCGCCACCGGCAACCTGCGCCAGACGCTGCGGATCGACCCGGCGCCCTGAGCCCCGGTGAGGGCCAGCGCCCGGCCGCCGGATGGGCGCTCCTGCCGGTCGAGACCCTGGCACTTTATCCCTCGGCCATATGCCGATGTGCCGGACGGCAGGCCCCGCCTCGAAAAGCGCCCGCCCGTTGCGCCGGAAGCGCACCTTCGGTGCGACGGGGCGGACGAGCGCTGGCCCGGCGGGCTTCGCCCTTGATTCCGGGCCGGAGCCGGCCCGTTACCAACTCTGCCCCGCAAACACCGCGCGAGATTGCCTTTCCCCGCGCGAGGCTGCACAAAAGGCACCACCACGCCGTTCGTGTCCGGCCCCGCCGGAGAAGAGGAGTTCCGATGCGCCCAATCTTCGTCCAGATCCGCTGCACGCCCGGCAAGACCTATGCCGTCGCCGACGAGATCGCCCTGCGGGAAATCCACTCCGAGCTCTACTCGACCAGCGGGGAATTCGACCTGCTGCTCAAGCTCTACGTCCCCGAGGACGAGGACATCGGCCGCTACATCAACGAGCGGCTGCTCGACATCCCCGGCATCGAGCGATCCTTGACGACGCTGACATTCAAGGCCTTCTAGAGCCGAAAAGAAAAACACAGGGAGAACTTTCGCAATGACCATCAGGAACCTGCTCGCCTCGGCCGCGCTGGCGGTGCTGGCGATGCCCGCGGCCGCCGATGTCAAGGTCGGCATGATCACCACCCTCTCGGGCGGTGGCGCCGGGCTGGGCATCGACACCCGCGACGGCTTCATGCTGGCCATCGACCAGGCCGGCCGCGACGACGTCGAGGTCGTGATCGAGGACGACCAGCGCAAGCCCGACGTGGCGGTGCAGCTGGCCGACCGGATGATCCAGTCCGACAAGGTCGACGTGCTGACCGGCATCGTCTGGTCCAACCTCGCGATGGCGGTGGTGCCCTCGGCCACGGCGCAGGGGAAGGTGTACCTGTCGACCAACGCGGCGCCCGCGCAGCTGGCCGGGCGGGGCTGCAACCCGAGCTACTTCGCGGTCTCCTACCAGAACGACAACCTGCACGAGGGCGCCGGCGCCTATGCCACCAACGAGGGCTTCGAGAACACCTTCATCATGGCGCCTAACTACCCCGCCGGGAAGGACAGCCTGAACGGTTTCAAGCGCTTCTACGAGGGCGAGCTCGCGGGCGAGATCTACACCCAGCTCGGCCAGACCGACTACGCCGCAGAGATCGCGCAGATCCGCGCCTCGGGCGCCGACAGCGTCTTCTTCTTCCTGCCGGGCGGCATGGGCATCTCGTTCCTCAAGCAATACGCCGACTCGGGCGTCGATCTGCCGCTGGTCGGCCCGGCCTTCTCCTTCGACCAGGGTATCCTGCAGGCCGTGGGCGAGGCCGCGATGGGCGTGAAGAACACCTCGACCTGGTCCAAGGACCTCGACAACGAGGCCAACGCGGCCTTCGTCGAGGCCTTCGAGGCCGAGTACGACCGCCTGCCCTCGATCTACGCGGCGCAGGGCTATGACACCGCGAACCTGCTGCTCTCGGCGATGGACGCGGCCGACATCTCGGACGCCGAGGCCTTCCGCGCGGCGCTCAAGGCGGCGGACTTCGCCTCGGTGCGCGGCGACTTCGAGTTCGCGGCGAACAATCACCCGGTGCAGGACGTCTACGTTCGCGAGGTGATCAAGGAAGGCGATATCTTCACCAACAAGATCGTCGGCACCGCCATCGAGGACCGCTCGAACGCCTACGTCGACGACTGCAGCATGTAAGCGCGGCCCAGACCGCCCCCACCCTGACCCTCCCCCGCAAGGGGGAGGGACACCCGCGGCGCCCCTGCGCGGAGGCCGCGCGCAACAGGTTCGCGATGTCCCCCATCCTGATCATCGAGCAGGTGCTGAACGGGCTCCAGTTCGGCGTCATGCTGTTTCTCATGGCCGCCGGGCTCACGCTGATCTTCGGCGTCATGGGCCTCATCAACCTCGCGCATGGCTCGCTCTACATGGTGGGGGCCTTCGCAGCGGCGGGCGTGGCGGCGGCCACCGGCTCGTTCCTGATGGCGCTCGTCGCGGCCATGGCGGCGGCGGCGCTCGCCGGCGCGCTGGTCGAGCTGGCGGTGATACGCAGGCTCTACGACAAGGACCACCTCGACCAGGTGCTCGCCACCTTCGCGCTGATCCTGATCTTCTCGGAAGGCACGCGCTGGCTCTTCGGCTCCTTCCCGCTCTTCCTCGACATCCCCGATGCCCTGGCCGGGCCCGTGACGCTGCCGGGCGGCATCCAGTACCCGCTCTACCGGCTGGTGCTGATAGGCGCGGGGCTCGCGGTCGCGGCGCTGCTTGGCCTGCTCATCGGACGCACGCGCCTCGGCATCCGCATCCGCGCCGGCGAGAACGACCGCGAGATGATCGCCGCCCTCGGCGTCGACATCTCGAAGCTCTACACGCTGGTCTTCGCCCTCGGCGCCGCGCTCGCGGGGCTTGCGGGCGCGCTGGTGGGCGCGATCCAGTCGGTGCAGGTCGGCATGGGCGAGCCGGTGCTGATCCTGGCCTTCGTGGTCATCGTCATCGGCGGCATCGGCTCGATCCGGGGCGCGCTGGTGGGCGCGCTGCTGGTCGGGCTCACCGACACGCTGGGCGGCATCTTCCTGCCCGAGCTTTTCAAGCTGGTCATGGCGCCCGCCGCGGCCACCTCGGCCGGGGCCTCGCTGGCCTCGATGTCGATCTACATCCTCATGGGTGCGGTGCTGATCTGGCGCCCCACGGGCCTCTTCGGAGCGCGCGCATGACCCGCGAGCGCCTCTTCAACGCCCTGCTGCTGGCGGGCCTCGTGCTCGTGCCGCTGGCCGCGCAGGCGGCGGACGAACCCTTCACCATCACGCTCGCCACCCGCGCGGTGATCCTCGCGCTGGCCGCCGTGGGCCTCAACATCGCGCTGGGGCTGGGCGGGCTGGTGAGCCTCGGCCACGCGGCCTTCTTCGGCATCGGCGGGTATGCCATGGGCATCCTGGCCAGCCACGCCCAGAGCTACGCGCCGCTCGCCGAGTGGCCCATCCTGATCGAGGGCACCAAGTCGATGCCGGTGATCTGGCTGGTGGCGATCCTCGCCTCGGGACTCGCGGCGCTGGTGATCGGCGCGCTCTCGCTGCGCACCTCGGGCGTCTACTTCATCATGATCACGCTGGCCTTCGGGCAGATGTTCTTCTTCTTCACCATCAGCTGGGCGGCCTACGGCGGCGAGGACGGGCTATCGATCTACGTTCGCAACGGCTTTCCGGGGCTGAACACGCTGGCGCCCCTGCCCTTCTACGGGCTCTGCCTCGTGCTGCTCTGCGCGGCGCTCTGGCTCTTCGACCGGCTGGCGAAATCGCCCTTCGGCCTCGCGCTCGGCGCCGCGCGGCAGGTGCCGGCGCGAGTCGCGGCAGTGGGGCTCGACCCGACGCGGCTCCGGCTGGTGGCTTTCGTCATCTCGGGCGCGATCACCGGGCTCGCGGGCGCGCTCTTCGCCGACCTCAACCGCTTCGTGAGCCCCGCCATGCTCAGCTGGCAGATGTCGGGCGAGATCATGGTGCTGGTCATCCTCGGCGGCGTCGGACGGCTCTTCGGCCCGGTGGCAGGCGCGGTGGTCTACGTCACTCTGGAACACCTGCTTGGCGGGATCACCGAGTTCTGGCACATCTTCCTCGGGCTCATCCTGCTGGGCATCGTGCTTTTCGCGCGGGGCGGGATCGTGGGGCTGGTCGCGGGACGCGGGGGCGGCCATGACTGAGCCCATCCTCGCAACCCGCGGCATCACCAAGGCCTTCGGCGCGCTCACCGCCAGCGACGACATCTCGATCGACCTGCGCCCGGGCGAGATCCACGCCGTCATCGGCCCCAACGGCGCGGGCAAGTCGACGCTCATCGCGCAGATCTGCGGCGGGCTCGCCCCCGACGCGGGACAGGTCATCTTCGGCGGGCAGGACGTGACCGGCCTCGCCACGCCCGCCCGCGCCCGCATGGGCCTCGCCCGGACCTTCCAGATCTCGGCGCTGGCGATGGAGGACACGGTGCTGCAGAACGTCCTGCTGGGCGCGCTCGGCGCCTCGGGCCGGGTCTGGCGCTTCCTCCGCCCGGCGCTGAAGGACCGCGCCCTGCGCGAGCGGGCCGAGGCCGCGCTCGCCCGCGTCGGTCTGGCCGACCACGCCCGCACCCGCACCGCCGAGCTCAGCCACGGCCAGCGCCGTCAGCTCGAGGTGGCCGTCGCGCTCACCCTGCGCCCCCGCGCCTTCGTCATGGACGAACCCATGGCAGGCCTCGGCGCCGAGGGATCGAAGCAGCTGACCGGCGTGCTCGACGGGCTGCGCGCCGAGGCGCCGATCCTGCTGGTGGAACACGACATGGACGCGGTCTTCGCCCTCGCCGACCGCATCAGCGTGCTGGTCTACGGCCGCGTGATCGAGACCGGCTCCGTCGAGACGATCCGCAACAGCCCCGCCGTGCGCGAGGCCTACCTCGGGGACCCGGCATGAGCCTGCTCGAGCTGCACGACGTCACCGCCCGCTACGGCGCGAGCCAGGCGCTCTTCGGCGTCGACCTGGCGCTGGCGGAAAGCGAGGTGCTGGCGCTCATGGGCCGCAACGGCATGGGCAAGAGCACCACGGTCAAGGCGATCTGCCGCATGATCCCGGCGGGCGGCACGATCCGCTTCGACGGCCGCGACCTCGCGCGCCTGCCCAGCCACCGCGTCGCGCGGCTGGGCGTCGGGCTGGTGCCCGAGGGGCGGCGCTGCTTCCGCGACCTGACCGTGCGCGAGAACCTCGTCGCCGCCGCCCGCCCCGGCCCCTGGGACATGGCCCGCGTGACGGCGCTCTTCCCGCGGCTGGGCGAACGCGAGGGACAGGTCGCCGCCTCGCTCTCGGGCGGCGAGCAGCAGATGCTGGCCATCGGCCGCGCGCTGATGACCAACCCGCGCCTGCTCATCCTCGACGAGGCGACCGAGGGCCTCGCCCCCATTGTCCGGCAGGAGATCTGGGCCGCCATCGCACGCCTCAGGACCGAGACCGCCATGGCGATCCTCGTCATCGACAAGTCGCTCTCCGAGCTGCGCGCCGTCTGCGACCGCGCCGTGATGCTCGAACGCGGGCGCAGCGTCTGGACCGGCGACATGGCGTCCCTCACGCCCGAGATCGCCGAGCGTTACGTCGGCGTCTGAGCGCCTCAGCTGCGCTGCTGTCCCGGCCAGTCGAGGAAGAGCGCCGACAGCCCCTCGGCCGCGGTCACCGCAGGCCAGAGCCGTTCCATCGCGTGATAGATCGTGCCGTGACGCGGCAGCGGCTCGGTCGGCCAGGCCGGCTCCGGCCCCGCGAGCGCAAGCATGCGCTCGGCCACGCGGCCCGAGACATGGAACATGTTGCCCACCGGGAAGAGCAGCGGGTCTTCCGGCAGCGGCTCCGGCAGGCCGCCCGCCAGCCCGGGCAGCACGCGCCGCGCGGTGCCCCAGCCGGGACGGTAGGGATCGAAGGGCGCGACCAGCCCCGTCTCCGGCGCCATGATCCGCTCCAGCCCCGAGGACAGCCGCCGGTCGTCGCCCACCAGGATGGTCATCAGGAAGCGCTTCCAGATCGCCCCGGCGGGCGAGGTGCCCTCGGACCGCTTCTGGTGCAGGTGGCACCATGTCTCGTCGGCCCCCGCGATGCCCCGCTCGAAGAGCCGCAGGAAGGGCAGCACGTCGCGCCCGACGTTGGGCATCACCACCACTTCGACCGCGACACCGGCCTCGCCCGCGATATGCGCGACGGCGGCGCGCTTGGCCTCGGAGTCGGTCGTCACCACGATCCGCCGCGCCTCGCGCAGCGCGCGGTAATACAGCAGGTCGCCGCCAAGGTCCTGAAGGTGATGCGCATGCATGTGCACCGAAAGCGCCGGCGGCATCGCCTCGGCCCAGGCGAAACGCTCGACCGCCATCGCCCCGTGCACCCAGTTCTCCGAGCCCGCGATCGCCGCCTCCGCTTCGGCCCGCGATTGCCAGACGGCCCGCCGGCCCAGCGTCCAGAGTTTCTCGCGCTCCGCTGCCCGCGCCGCGCCCGCGCCGGGCCCCGGGGGCATCATCACCGGCACGTCGTAATCGCCGCCCCCGATCACGAAGCGCTCCTGCGCCGCCAGCCGCCGCTCCAGCCGCTCGCGGATCGCGCGGAAGACGCGCGGGCGCGGCACTGCCTCGGGCGCCTCCCCGGCCGGCGCCTTGCGGGGCAGCGCCAACAGCGCGTCGCAGGCCGCCCCGAGATCGCCCCAGTCGATCCGCACCAGCCCCTCGGCGGTCTCGTCCAGCCCCGTCGCGCCCGCGAAGACCACCACCGGGCAGCCCGCCTCGGCCGCGTCGAAGACGACCTCCGGCCAGGGCTCCATCCGCGCTGGAACAAAGACCGCGTCCGCCGCGCGCAGCACGTCGGCGTCATGCTCCCCGTTCGGCAGAACGCAGACGTTGCCGCCCGCCGATCTCAGCTGCCGCTCGAGGAAGACGCCGAACGCCGCGTCCTCGTGGTTCGCCCCGTCGCCCAGCCAGACGAAGAGCGTATCCTGACCGCGCCGAGCCGCCGCCTGCGCGGTCAGCACGAACAGGTCCGTGCCCGCCGCCCAGCCCACGGGTCCCGCGCCCAGCACGACGCGCCGCCCCTCGCAGTCCGCGCCCGTCAGCCGCGAAAGCCGCGCCCGCGCGGCACCCAGCGCCTCGGCGGCCACGCCGCCCTGCGCCAGGACGCGCGGCGCCACCACGCAGGTGTCGCGCGCCACATCGACGCCCAGGTCCTCCAGCATCGGCGCCCATTCCGCGCGCAGCGCCTCGGAGGGAAAGACCGTGAGGTCGGAGAAAAGCGCCGTGAAATGCGCCCGGTGCGCGGGCTGCACAGTCTCGGGAAAGGCCCCGACGCAGGTGGCATGGGGCACCCCCTCGCGCACGAGATACCGCGCGGCGGGCAGGCTCTCGACCGCTCCCAGCACCGCGAGGTCGAGCCCGCCCAGCCCCTCGCTCTCGAGGAAATCGAGATCCCGCAGCGGCTCGGGCGCGACGATCAGCTCGATGGCCTCCGCCGCGAAGGCCTCGCGCCTCTCTCCGTCCGCCAGCGCCAGCACCAGCACGTCCTGCCCCGCCGCGGCCTCCTGCACCAGCGCCAGCCCCGGCCCCGACAGGTCGGGCAGAGCCACCATGCACAGCGCCCGGCCCGGCCGCCGCTCGCGCCCGCCGGGCTGCTGGCCCTCGCGCAGGTCGCGCAGGATGCGCCGGCCCTCGCGCCGCCCGTGCTGCAGCCAGTGGACGAAGGGCACCGCCCCCTCGGGCAGGCCCGGATGACAGGCGCGGTAATAGCTCTCGGAAAAGCCCGAGACGCGGGCATCGACCGGATCGCCCAGCAGGATCAGCTCGCAGAGCAGCTCGCAGGCCTCGGGCTCGCCCCGCGCGATCATCTCGCCCAGCTCGTGGTCCGCGACCAGCTCGGCAAGGCAGCGGTCGAGGTCGGGCACCTGCGCTGCCAGCCGCCGGTAGTCGTTGGGCGGCAGGCCCGCCGCGCGCCCGCTCTCGTCGTAATGCGTCCGCGGGTCCTGCCCCTCGTGCAGCGCGGCGCCCGCCCGGCGCCGGTAAGCGGCGGGCGAAAAACGGAAATCCGGGCGCTCCTGCGCCAGCGGCGTGCCGGCGATGTGCTCGCGCCACAGGGCATCGGGCGTGGTCACCATCCCGCCTCCTCCTCGTCCCAGGGCACGAGGTGAAAGCGCAGCTGCTCGAAGACCGCCTCCGCGTCCTGCTTCTCGGCCTCGGCGAGATTGCGGAAGAAGGGCAGGAACAGCGGGTTGCCCAGCACGTCCGCGCCCAGCACCAGCCGGGCGATCTGCCCCGCATCGTCTTGCGTCATCTCGGCGGTATGCGGCGCGTCCTCGCAGCGCTCCAGCAGCGCGGCCAGTTCCTCGGGCGGAACCGCGTCGGCGGCGAACAGGAACGCCCCGTCGCCCAGCTGCCGGAACCGCGCCGCGCGCAGCACGACCTCGCGGATCACCCGCAGCGGGCTGCGCGTCTCCTCGAGAAAGCGGAACAGCCGCAGGCCCTCGCCGCCGGGCACCGCCTGCCCCGGTTGCAGCACGAGGCAATGCGGCCCCGGCCAAGCCGGGCCCTGCCAGTCGCTGTCGAGCGTGATGAGCATCGCCTGCCGGTCCCTCCCTTTCGGAAAATGGCTAACGGCCCCCGCGCCCGCGCACAAGGCGCGGCGTCAGCCCGGCTCGGCCTGTCGCGCGAAATCCTCGGCCATGCGCGCCACGCCCTCGTCCAGCGGCACCGAAGGCGTCCAGTCGAGCGCCGCCTGCGCCCGCGCGATGTCCAGCACGTTCGAGCCGACCTCGAGCGTCGAGGGCTCGCGCCGCGTGGCGATCTCGCGCCCCGTCGCCGCCTCGACCCGCGCGATCAGCTCGTTGAGCGAGGTGCCCTGCCCGCTGCCAAGGTTCAGCCGGCGCACCCAGCCCTCGGCCCTCTCGGGCGGACGCTCGCGCACCCGCCGCACGGCCGAGAGGAAATCCGAGATGTGCAGGTAGTCCCGCAGCCCCTCGCCGCTGCCGTAGACGGTAAAGCCGCTGCCGGCCTCCGCCGCCGCCAGCAGCAGCCGCAGCACCCCGCGCTCGCGGCGCGGCAGGCTCGTGCCATAGGGATTGGCGATGCGCAGGATCGTCAGCGGAAAACCGTGGTGCGCGGCGAGAAAGGCCAGCGCCTCCTCCACGGCCAGCTTGTGCAGCGCGTAGAAGCCGCGCGGCGCGGGCTGCTGGGTCTCGGGGATCGGCAGCACCTCGGCATCGCCGTAGACGGCGGCCGAGGACAGGTAGACGAAATGCCCCCGCCAGCCGCGCGCCAGCAGCGCCTCGACCATCGTGACCTGCGGCAGCACCATGCGCTGCGTCAGCTCCGCGATGGACCCGAAGGAGGCCCGCGCGTCCGACAGCCCCGCGCAGTGGATCACCGTGGCGTCCTTGCCCTCGAGCCAGGCCGGATGCAGCACCTCGGGCGTTGTGATCTGCAGCAGCCCCTCGCCCGTCTCGGGCAGGGGCCGCCGGGCCACGCCGGTCACCGGCCCCGCGCCCTGCGCCGACAGGTGGCGCAGGATCTCGAAGCCCAGGACGCCGGAACTGCCGGTCACGTATGTCGGTTGCACCATGCTCTCTCCCGCGCTCAGACCGAGAGCGTCGCCGACACCGCGCGCTTCCACGCGGCGTATTTCTCCTCGCGGTCGCTCTCGCCCATGCCGGGCTCGAAGCGCCGCTCCAGCGCCCAGCCCTCGGCAAAGCCCGCGCGGTCGGGATAGAGCCCGGCGCGGTATCCGGCAAGCCAGGCCGCGCCCATCGCCGTGGTCTCGACCACCTCGGGCCGGTCCACCGGCGCGCCGATGATGTCGGCCAGGAACTGCATCGCCCAGTCGCTCGCGCTCATGCCGCCGTCGACGCGCAGGGTCTGCGCCTCGCCGCCCTCCTGCCAGTCGGCCTGCATCGCCTCCAGCAGGTCGCGCGTCTGGTAGCCCACGCTCTCGAGCGCCGCCTTGGCGAACTCCGCCGGCCCCGAGTTGCGCGTCAGGCCATAGACCGCGCCCCGGCACTCGGCGTTCCAGTAGGGCGCGCCCAGCCCGGTGAAGGCCGGCACGAGGATCACGTTCTGCGCCGGGTCCGCGCGCTCGGCCAGCGGCTGCGTCTCGGGCGCGGCGCGGATCACCTGCATGCCGTCGCGCAGCCACTGCACCACCGCCCCGGCGATGAAGATCGAGCCTTCGAGCGCGTAGGTCGTCTCGCCGTCCAGCCGGTAGGCGATGGTCGTCAGCAGCCGGTTCTTCGAGCGCACCGGCTCGGTCCCGGTGTTGAGCAGCGCAAAGCAGCCCGTGCCGTAAGTGCTTTTCAGCATCCCCGGCCGGAAGCAGGCCTGCCCCAGCGTCGCCGCCTGCTGGTCGCCCGCGACGCCCAGGATCGGGATCTCGGCCCCGAAGAGGTCCGCCCGCGCCATGCCGAAATCGTCGGCGCAGTCCAGCACCTCGGGCAGCATCGACATCGGGATGCCCAGCATCTCGCACATGGTCGAGGACCAGCGCCCCTCGCGGATGTCGTAGAGCATCGTGCGCGCCGCGTTGGTGGCGTCGGTGACGTGGCGCTTGCCGTCGGTCAGCTTCCAGATCAGCCAGGTGTCGACCGTACCGAAGGCCAGCTCCCCGCGCTCGGCCCGCTCGCGCGCGCCTTCGACGTTGTCGAGCAGCCACTTCACCTTTGTGGCCGAGAAATAGGGGTCCAGCAGCAGCCCCGTCTTGGCCGTCACCGCCTCTTCATGGCCCGCCTCGCGCAACTCCTGGCACATCTCCGAGGTGCGCCGGTCCTGCCAGACGATGGCGTTGTGGATCGGCTTGCCGGTCTCGCGGTCCCAGATCAGCGTGGTCTCGCGCTGGTTGGTGATGCCGATGCCCGCGATGTCGGAGCCGTGGATGCCCGCCTTTTCCATGGCGGCGCGGCAGGTGGCGGCGGTGCTCGACCACAGGTCGCCGCAGTCGTGCTCGACCCAGCCCGAGTCGGGGAAGTGCTGCTCGAACTCCTCCTGCGCCGAGGCCGCGACGGTCATCCGGTCGTCGAACAGGATCGCCCGGCTCGAGGTGGTGCCCTGGTCGATGGCGAGAATGTAACGCATCAGTCCTCCCTTACGTGGCCTGGGTCTCAGGGTAAGGCATGCGGCGGGCATGTCCATGCCGCTCGGGACGCGACCCGCCGCCCGGGACACGGTCAGGTGTCACGGTAACATGACACCATGCGCCCCGGCGCCGCCCGCCGAACCGTGTCGCGGGGGCCGCGATGACACGCGGATTTCATTGCATCGCCACAAGATGTGCCCGATGACTCTGGCCGCAAAGCTACCGCTTCGTTAACCTAGCGTGACGTCAAAACGGAAAGGACCGCCCGTGCTGCTCCGGCGATTCGACCTGGCCCTCGCGGCCACCCTGAGCCTCGCGGCCCTTCCGGCCGCCGCCTTCGACGCACTCGATTTCGACACTCCCGGCATGGACGAGGATCTGCGCTCGGAGATCAAGACCAACTCGGCCCTGGCCGAGGCCGAGAACGACGAGCGCATCTCCGGACAGGACGTGCTGGCCGCCGCGCTCTCGGACTACGGCATCCTGCTCGAGACGCTCTACGCCAGCGGTTACTACGGCGGCACGATCTCGATCCGCATCGACGGGCGCGAGGCATCGGACATCCCGCTGCTCTCGGTGCCCGACACCGTCGGGCAGGTCTCGGTCACCGTGCAGCAGGGCCCCAAGTTCAAGTTCGGCGAGGCCAGCGTCGCCCCCGTCACCCCCGAGACCGAGCTGCCCGAAGGCTTCGCGACCGGCCAGACCGCGCGCTCGGCGCTCATCACCGACGCGGCGCAGGCGGGCATCGACGGCTGGCGCGCCATCGGCCACGCCAAGGCCGGGATCGCGCGCGAGCGCGTCACCGCCAACCACGCCACCTCGCGCATCGATGCCGACATCGACCTCGCGCCCGGCGACCGGCTGCGTTTCGGCCGTCTGGTGACCGTCACCGACAGCTACGTGCGCACCGCCGCGCTGCGCCGCATCGCGGGCCTGCCCACCGGCGAGGTTTTCGATCCCGACGAGATGCAGCTCGTCTCGGACCGCCTGACCAGCACCGGCGCCTTCTCGACCGTGCGCCTGACCGAGGCCGAAGAGCCCAACCCCGACGGCACGCTCGACATCGAGCTGCGCGTGCAGGACGCCGAGCCGCGCCGCTTCGGCTTCGGCGCCGAGCTCTCCTCGCTCGACGGGCTGACGCTCAGCGCCTTCTGGCTGCACCGCAACCTGCTGGGCGGCGCCGAACGCTTCCGCATCGACGGCGAGATTTCTGGCATCACCGGCCAGCAGGGCGAAGCCGACGGCGAAGTCAGGGCGCGGCTCGAGGTGCCCGGCGCCATAGGCCCCGACACCGACGCCTACTTCGAGGGCGAACTGGCCTATCTGCAGGAACCGACCTACGAGCTCGAGACCATCGCGCTTGGCGCCGGTCTCACCCGGCGCTTCAACGAGTATCTCAGCGCCGACATCGGCGCCGGTCTCGCCTTCGCCCAGGTGCGCGACGACTTCGGCACCCGCACCTTCGAGATGATCCTCTTCCCCGGCGAGGTCACCTACGACCGCCGCGACAACGAGCTCGACCCGCGCAACGGCTTCTATGTCGGGGCCGAGGCCGAACCCTTCTACGAGTTCGGCGGCAGCGGCACCGGCGCGCGGCTCTACGGCGACCTGCGCGGCTACTACGGGCTGGGCGAAGAGGATCGCACCGTGCTCGCCGCCCGTCTTCAGGTCGGCTCTCTCGTCGGCCCCGATATCTCGGACACGCAGCCCTCGTTCCTGTTCTACTCCGGCGGCGCGGGCACCGTGCGCGGCCAGCCCTACCAGTCGCTCAACGTCGATCTGGGCAACGGCGACGAATCCGGCGGCCGCAGCTTCGTCGGCCTCTCGGCCGAGGTGCGGCAGGACTTCGGCGAGAACTTCGGCGTCGTTGCCTTCGCCGACGCGGGCTTCGTGGGCGAGACCGCCACGCCCGGCCAGGACGGCGAATGGCATTCCGGCGCGGGCCTCGGCGTGCGCTACCAGACGGGCCTCGGGCCCATCCGCTTCGACGTCGCCGCGCCCACCAGCGGCGAAACCGGCGACGGCGTGCAGATCTACCTCGGCATAGGGCAGGCATTTTGACCCGGACTCTGCGACTTCTCCCGCTCCTCTTCTGTCTCACGCTCCCCGTCGCGGCCCCCGCGCAGGACGCCGAGGATGACGGCGGCGGCCGGCTCGAGCGGCTGATCGAGGGCGCGCTCTCGGGCGCGGGCCGCAATGTGCAGATCTCGGGCTTCCGCGGCCTGCTGTCCTCCGAGGCCACGCTCGACCGCATGACCATCTCGGACGACCAGGGCGTCTGGCTCACGCTCGAGAACGCGACGCTCGAGTGGACCCGCACGGCCCTGCTGCGCGGCGCGCTCGAAGTGAACGAACTCACCGCCGAGCGTCTCGAGATCGCCCGCGCGCCCATCGCCTCGCCCGAGGCCCCGGCCCCCGAGGCCAGCGGCGGCTTCTCGCTCCCCGAGCTTCCCGTCTCCGTCAACGTCGGCGAGCTTGGCATCGACCGCGTCGAACTCGGCGCCTCGCTCATCGGCGAGCCGCTGGCCCTGCAGCTCCAGGGCAGCGCCGAGCTGGCCGGCGGCGAGGGCGACGCCACGCTGCAGGTCACCCGCATCGACGGCACGCAGGGCGACATCACCCTCGCGGGCAGCTACGCCAACGACACCGGGCAGCTCGCGCTCGACCTCTCGGTCGAGGAAGGCGCGGGCGGCATCATCACCAGGAAGATGAACCTGCCCGATGCGCCGCCGCTCTCGCTCACGCTGCAGGGCGAGGGTCCGGTCGACGACTTCACCGCCGACCTCGCGCTGGTGATCGACGACGCCGAGCACGTCGAGGGCCAGATCACCCTGCGCGGGCAGGAGGACGGCGGGCAGGCCTTCGCCGCCGACGTCACCGGCGACCTGCGCCCGCTCCTCCCCGAGGAGCAGCGCGCCTTCATGGGCGCCGAGCAGGCGCTGCAGGTCAGCGGCCTGCTGGGGGCCGACGGCGCCATCGACCTCGACACCCTCGCGCTCACCACCGCCCAGCTCCAGCTCGAGGGCTCCGCCCGCATCGGCGCCGACCGCTGGCCCGAGGTGCTGCAGCTCGACGGCCGCATCGCCTCCGAGGACGGCGAGCCGGTGCGCCTTGCCTTCACCGAGGATGCGACGCTGCTGGACGGCGCCACGCTCGCGCTCGACTACGACCGGTCGCAGGGCGACAGCTTCACCCTCGACGTGGTGGCCCAGGGCCTCGACCGGTCCGAGATGTCGCTCGCCGAGGCCCGCATCGCCGGCCGCGGCACGATCACCCGCAGCGCGGGCGAAAGCCTGCCCGGCGCGGTGCGCGGCGCGCTGACCCTCGACCTCGAAGGCCTGCAGTTCGCCGACGCGGCGCTGGCGCGGGCCACCGGCCCCGCGATGCAGGGACGGCTCGATTTCGACTGGCAGCCGGACGAGCCGCTGACCCTCGCCGATATCGACCTGCAGGGCGCCGGCCTGCAACTCGTGGGCGACGTGGTCTTCTCCGGCCTCACCGCGGGCGAGGATCCCGCGATCGAGCCCGACCTGCGCCTCGACGCCGACGACATCTCGCGCTTCTCCGGCCTCGCCGGCCAGCAGCTCGAGGGCGCCGCCGACGTGGCCCTCGCCGGCCGCGTCGAACCCCTCGCCGGGCGCTTCGACCTGACGCTGAACGGCCGCACCGTCGACCTCGCCTCGGGCATCGAACAGCTCGACCCGCTCCTCGCGGGCATCGTCAGCCTCGACGCCGCCGTCGCCCGCGACGAGGAGGGCACCGTCCTGCGCGAACTCGTGCTGAACGGCGACCACCTGAACCTCGACGCCTTCGCCCGCCTGCAGACCGACGGCAGCACCGGCACCCTCGAGGCCGAGCTCAGCGACCTGTCGCTCATCGACCCCTCGCTCTCGGGCGCCGCCACCATCCAGGGCGACCTGTCGGAAACCCCCGAGGCCTACAGCCTCGACTTCACCGCCAGCGCCCCGGGCGGCACCGACGCGCAGGGCACCGTGACCGCCGAGAAATCCGAGAGCGGCATCGCCGCCGTCGGCTTCGACGGCCAGGCCGCCGCCGACGACCTCTCGGTCTACTCCGCCATCGCCGGGCGCGAGCTGGGCGGCAGCGCCACCTTCGACGGCCAGGCGCGCTACGCCCTCGACGGCGGCGCCTTCAGCGCCGAGGGCGACCTCGCCACCCTCGACGTGCGCGTCGGCATCCCCGAGGTCGACGGCCTGCTCGCCGGCCGCACCGAGATGACCGTCGCCGTCGACCGCGACGCCGATGGCATCGTCCTGCGCACCCTGCGCGCCCAGGGCCCGGCCATCGACCTCGACGCCGAGGGCCGCATCGTCGAAGGCGCCAGCACCGGCACCTTCACCCTGCGCCTGCCCGAGCTGTCGCGCATCCGCGACGGCCTGTCCGGCGCGCTCGCCCTCGACGGCACGCTCGAGGAAACCGCCGAGGCCTATGTCGTCGACTTCACCGCCTCCGGCCCCGGCAGCACCGAGGCCGACGGCGTCGTGCAGGCCGAGAAATCCGAGGGCGGCGTCGCCGCCCTGGCCTTCGACGGCCGCGCAGCGGTCGCGAACCTCGCGGCCTATGCCCCGCTCCTCCAGCGCGAGCTGGGCGGCGGCGCGGACTTCGACGGCGCCGCACGCTACGAGCTGGACACCGGCCACTTCAGCGCCGCGGGCGATCTGGTGACGCAGGACATCCGCGCCGGCATCCCCGAGGTCGACGGCCTGCTCGCCGGCCGCACGGTCATGCAGGTCGACGCCGAACGGAACGAGAGCGGCATCGTGCTGCGCACCCTCAACGCCGAGGGCCCGGCCATCACCCTCGACGCCGAGGGCCGCATCACCGACGGCGCCAGCAACGGCACCTTCACCCTGCGCCTGCCCGAGCTTTCGCGCATCCGCAGCGGCCTGTCCGGCGCGCTCGCCCTCGACGGCACGCTCGAGGAAACCGCCGACGCGCTGCTGCTCGACTTCACCGCCTCCGGCCCCGGCGGCACCGACGCCAGCGGCCGCGTCAGCGCCGAGAAGCTGGGCGAGGGCTATGCCGACATCGGCCTCATCCGCTTCACCGGGCAGGCCGGAGCCGAGTCGCTCTCGGCCTATGCCCCGCTCGTCGGACGCCCGCTCTCGGGCGGCGTCTCCTTCGACGGCACCGCCGCCTACGCCCTGCCCGACGGCAGCTTCGACGTGGACGGCCGGCTGACGACCCGCAACCTCGCGCTGGGCATCCCCACCGCCGACCGCCTGCTCGCGGGCACCGGCACCGTGCAGGTCACCGCCGCGCGCGACGCCGAGGGCGCGATCACCATCGAACGGCTGAACGCCGAGACGCCCGAGATCACGGCCACCGCCACCGGCGACATCGGCCCCGCGCAGGGCTCGGTCCGCTACGACGTGGCGCTGCGCGACCTCGGCGTGGTCGTGCCGCAGTTCCCCGGCCGCGCCACGGCGCAGGGCACGCTCTCGTTCTCCGGCGACGGGCCCTGGCAGGTCGACACCTCGGCCACCGGCCCGGCGGGCATCACGCTCAACGCCGACGGCAGCGTCGCCCGCGACTTCGGCAGCGCCAACCTCGGGCTCAACGGCAACGTGCCGCTCGCGCTCATCAACCGCTTTGCCGAGCCCAACCTCTTCGAGGGCACGGCCCAGCTGAACCTGCGCCTCGACGGGCCGCTCGCGCCCTCGTCGCTTTCGGGAACCGTGCGCGTCGCCAACGGCCAGGCAGTGTTGCCCGGCCCCGCGCTCACCATCACTGACCTCGCGATCGACGCCGAACTCGGCGGCGGACAGGTCCGGCCCGTGGTGACCGGCAACCTCGCCAGCGGCGGCCGGCTGCGGGTCGAGGGCACCGTCGGGCTCGACGCGCCCTACCCCGCCGCGCTGCAGGTCCGGGGCCGCAACCTCATCTTCGAGGACCGCCGCCTCTACCAGGCCGAGGCCGACGCCGACATCACCGTCGAAGGGCCGCTCCTGACCGGGCCGCGCGTCGCCGGCCGCATCGGCATCGTCAACGCCGAGATCCGCGTCCCCGAGACCGGCATGGGCCCCGGCAGCCGCAGCTTCACGCTCACGCACATCAACGAACCCGGGCCGGTGCATGTCACCCGCGAACGCGCGGGCCTCGTGCAGCAGGAAAGCGCGCGCAGCGGACCGACCTACTCGCTGCCGCTCGACCTGACCATCGACGCGCCGAACCGCATCTTCGTGCGCGGCCGGGGCCTCGACGCGGAACTCGGCGGCCAGCTGACCCTCACGGGCTCCAGCACCAACATCGTGCCGCAGGGCCGGTTCGAGCTCATCCGCGGCCGGCTCGACATCCTCGGCCAGCGGCTGACGCTGGACGAGGCCATCCTGACCCTGCAGGACGGCACCTTCATCCCGACCATCAACGTCACCGCCACCACGGAACGCGACGGCGTCGACATCACCATCGGGATCGAGGGCGAGGCCACCTCGCCCGATGTCTCCTTCAGCTCCAGCCCCAACCGCCCCGAGGACGAGGTGCTGGCGCTGCTGCTCTTCGGCCGCGACATCTCCGAGCTCTCGGCCCTGCAGGCGCTGCGCATCGCGGCGGCGGTCAACACGCTGGCCGGGCGCGGCGGCACCGGGATCATCGAGAACCTGCGCCTCGGCTTCGGTGTCGACGACCTCGACGTGACCACCGACGAGGACGGCAACGCCGGTCTGCGCGTGGGCAAGTATATCAACGAGAACCTCTACACCGACGTCGAGGTGAACTCGGAGGGCGAGACCGAGGTGAACCTGAACCTCAACGTCACCTCCGACATCACGGCGCGAGGCAGCGTGGAATCCACCGGCAACACCTCGATCGGCATCTTCTTCGAGCGCGACTACTGAGCCCGGCACGGCCACGCGCGGCGGCGCCCGAGTCCCTCGCAGGGACTCGGGCGCCGCCTCACGGACCGGTCGCATCATATGGTTTGCCTTGGGCGGTCAGGCCCGGCCGGTCACATGCCGAGGGCGTCCAGCGCCTCCTGCCGGGTGACCGCGCCGGGGGCCAGCCCCTCGCGCAGCATCCGCGCCGCCAGCCGCATGGCCCAGGCGTTGCGCGGCACCGGCACGCCGGCCTGCCGTCCCAGCAGCACGATCTCGCCGTTGAGGTAGTCGGTCTCGACCGACCCCGCCCCGCGCACGAGGCTCTGCGCCGTGGACGAGCCCACGCGTGCCGCGCCCTCGACGGGCTGCGTCTGCATGTATTGCTCGCGGCGCGGATCGCTCAGGTCCACCGCCGCATAGGGGATGCCGCAGGCGCGCAGCACCGCCTCGCCCTCTTCCGTGAGCGCCGCGACGATGTCCGCACGCTCGGCCTCGCCCAGCGCCGCGCCCACGATGTTGCCGAGGTTCATCAGCAGCTTGCCGTGCTTGCTCGCCATGACGTCCTCCATCACGAAGCTCTGCACGCCCGCATCGGTCAGCAGACCCGCCAGCGTCTCGTCCGCCGCGTCCGAGCCGCCGGGATAGCGCCCGATGTCGAAGATCCCGTGACAGGGCGCGCCAAAGGCCGCCACCTCGCCGGGCGAGAGGTATTCCGCCGGCAGGATCACCGTCACCCCGTGCACGTTGGCAAAGCGCCGCAGCGCGAGGCGCTCGTTCTCGACCCCGTTCTGCACGCAGAACACGGGCTGGTCCTGCACCCCGGCGGCTACCAGCTGATCCAGCGCCGCCGCCGTGTGCTGCGTCTTCATGCACAGCAGCACCGCGTCGTCCGGGCGCCAGTCCACCTCCGAGGGGTCGGCGACGCAGGGAAACTCCGCCACCTGCACGCCCCCCGGGCTGCGCAGCGTCAGCCCCCGCTCGCGGATCGTCTCGAGTTGCGCGCCGCGCGCGATGCCCAGCACCTCGTGGCCCTTCAGCGCCAGCGCGGCGGCCACCGTGCCGCCGATGGCGCCCACGCCCTGGACGACGACCCGCATCTACTCGGCCGCCTGCGCCAGCGGCAGGCCCCCGATGCGGGTCAGCAGGTCGATGACCTCGTCGACGCCCCCGCCCTGCCGCAGCGAGGCAAAGACATGCGGCCGCCCGGCCCGCATCTTCGTGGCGTCCCGCTCCATCACCTCCAGCGAGGCGCCCACGTAGGGCGCGAGGTCGGTCTTGTTGATGACCAGGATGTCCGACTTGGTGATCGCCGGCCCGCCCTTGCGCGGGATCTCCTCGCCCGCGGCCACGTCGATCACGTAGATCGTCACGTCCGCCAGCTCGGGCGAGAAGGTGGCCGAGAGGTTGTCGCCCCCGCTCTCGATCAGCACGAGGTCGAGGTCGGGAAAACTCTCGTTCAGCTCGGCGATGGCGGCGAGGTTGATCGAGGCGTCCTCGCGGATCGCCGTGTGCGGGCAGCCGCCGGTCTCGACCCCGCGGATGCGCTCGAGCGGCAGCACCTGCCGGCGCATCAGCTCCTCGGCGTCCTCGCTGGTGTAGATGTCGTTGGTGACCACCGCCATGGAGAGCCGGTCGCGCAGCGCCATGGCCAGCGCCGCCGTCAGGGTGGTCTTGCCCGCGCCGACCGGGCCGCCGATGCCCACGCGCAGCGGGCCGTTGGGGGATGTCATGAAAGCCTCCGTCAGGATCTGAACAGTCTCGAATACAGCATGTCGTGGCGTTGGCTGGCGATGTCGATCGCGGGCGCGAAGCCCCCGATCTCGTCCAGGCCCGCCACCTCGGCCCGCTCGGCCAGCGCGGCGCAGAGCGGCGCCAGCGCGCTCACCACCCGCTGGCCGTCGGTCTGGCCCAGCGGGATCAGCCGCACGCCCGCCCCCGCGAGGTTCGACGCGAAGGCCTGCAGGAACAGCCGCAGCGCCGGCACCAGCGGCAGCTCCAGCGCCGCCACGGCCTGCCCCACGGCCACCGGGTAGGGTGCCGGCTGCACCGTCACGCCCCAGACGGCGGACACCGTCGCCGCCAGCGCCGTCCCCTGCTCCTGCGCCTCGCGCCGCCGCTCGGCCGAGGGCGCCATCGCCAGCGCCAGCTCCGCCAGCGCGGCGACATCGCCGCCCCGCGCGGCCTCGGAGAGCAGAACCGCGTCCGACCAGCCCGCGCCATGCTCCAGCGCGTCGGTCAGCCAGTCCTGCAGCTGCGCGGCCGTCGTCACGCGCTCCTCCTGCACCGCGGTCTCCAGCCCGTGCGACCAGGCGAAGGCGCCCACCGGGAAGGCGGGCGAAAAGAGCTGGTGCAGGACGAGCTGCGGATCAGAGGTCATCGCGGTCGTGATGATGCTGCCCGGCGTGCGCCGAGGCATCGTCGTGGTCATGATCGTGGCTGCTGGCGTGATGGTGCACGTGGCCGTGGTCGTGCCCGTGCGTCCGGCCATGGCCATAGGCCCCGCCCTCGGGCGTGAAGGGCTCCTCGACCTCGGCGACCGCCGCGCCGATGCGCTCCAGCATGTCGCGGATCACGTGGTCGCGCTGGATCAGCAGGCGCGTGCCCTCGATCTGGCAGGGCGTGTGGCGGTTGCCGATGTGCCAGGCGATGCGCGGCAGGTCGGCGCCGGTCACCGCCAGCAGCGGCTCGGCGGCGGCCACGACCTCGACCAGGCCGCCCTCGGCGAGGCGGAAGGCATCGCCGTGGTCCAGGCTCTCGGTATGCGCGAGATCGACGAGAAACTCCGTCCCCGCCTCCGACCGCAGCACCTTGCGGCGCAGGAAGCGGTCCTCGTAGCTCAGGACGACGCGCTCCGCGGCGTCCTGCCACTGGCCCTTGCGGGCGATCTCGTGCGCGTGGGGAAGATGACTCATGCTGGCTCCGTTTTTACCCAGATCACCGCAGGAGCCGGAAAAGATCAAGGCCGCGGCCCGGGATCGTCCGGGCCCGCGGCCTCGCAGGTCGTGTCATGGGACGCGGCGCGGGGCCGGTCTCAGAGGTAGTAGACGTCGTGGAACACGTGGCGCACGATGTCTTCGCGACGGATGCCACGCTCGGCCAGTTGCGCGTCGCTCATGCGCTGCAGCTTCTCGACGCGGCGCAGGCGCGGGTTCGCTTCGCCAACGGCGACGATTGCGTTGCCGATGCCGGACAGGATGCGCGACAGCAGCGGTTCGGAGTGGTGACGGTCGGTTGCGGTCAGAAATGCCATTGATCTGGGCCCCTTACAGGTGTTCGTTTCGGGTCCCCTCCCTTGCCGATCAATCTAGGGGTGGGGGGGCAGGACCACAAATGCTGCATCTGCAAAGTCGTCGCGCATCCGGCGCATAGGTGGATTGTTCATTTTTTGAACAATTGCCGAAGCCCGAGGCACCCCGCACAGGCTCCGACCCGAAAAAAACGTTTAAGTCTCAATTACTTTTCCGGACCCCCGAACGAACAGGGCCCCGGCACTGCCGGGGCCCTCGAGGCGGGCGGCTGCCATGCACCGGGCGCAAACCGCCCCCTGCATGGCCCGTTTGGCCCTCAGTAGAGGAAGTAGCGTTGCGCCATGGGCAACTCGGCGGCGGGCTCGCAGGTCAGCAGTTCGCCATCGGCGCGGACCTCGTAGGTCTCGGGATTCACCTCGATCTTCGGGCAGGCGTCGTTCAGCACGAGGTCTTTCTTGCCGATCCCGCGCGTGTTGGTCACCGCCACGGTCTGCTTGGCCAGCCCCAGCCGCTCGCGGATGCCCGAGGACTGCGCCGCCTCCGACACGAAGGTCACCGCCGAATGCTCGACCGAGCGGCCGTAGGCGCCCCACATCGGCCGCGTGTAGACCGGCTGCGGCGTGGGGATCGAGGCATTGGGATCGCCCATCTGGGCGCAGACGATGGTGCCCGACATCATCACCATGTCCGGCTTCACCCCGAAGAAGGCCGGGCTCCAGAGCACGAGGTCGGCGCGCTTGCCCTCCTCGATCGAGCCGATCTCGCGGTTGATGCCGTGGGCGATGGCCGGGTTGATGGTGTATTTCGCGATGTAGCGGCGCACGCGCATGTTGTCGTTGTCGCCGGTCTCCTCCGCCAGCGCCCCGCGCTGCTTCTTCATCTTGTCGGCGGTCTGCCAGGTGCGGATGATGACCTCGCCCACCCGGCCCATGGCCTGGCTGTCGCTCGCGATGATCGAGAAGGCGCCCATGTCGTGCAGGATGTCCTCGGCCGCGATGGTCTCGCGCCGGATGCGGCTCTCGGCAAAGGCCACGTCCTCGGGGATCGACTTGTCGAGGTGGTGGCACACCATGAGCATGTCGAGGTGCTCTTCCAGCGTGTTCACCGTGAAGGGGCGCGTGGGGTTGGTGGACGAGGGCAGAACGTATTCCTCGCCGCAGACGCGGATGATGTCGGGCGCATGCCCGCCGCCCGCGCCCTCGGTGTGGAAGGCGTGGATCGTGCGGCCCTTCATGGCCTTGATGGTATGCTCGACAAAGCCGCTCTCGTTCAGCGTGTCGGTGTGGATCATCACCTGCACGTCCAAGTCGTCGGCCACGCTCAGGCAGCAGTCGATCGAGCCGGGCGTCGTGCCCCAGTCCTCGTGCAGCTTCAGCGCGCAGGCCCCGCCCTGCACCTGCTCGACCAGCGCACCGGGCAGCGAGGCGTTGCCCTTGCCCGCGAAGGCGAGGTTCATCGGAAAGGCATCCGCGGCCTGCAGCATCCGCCCCAGGTGCCAGGGCCCCGGCGTGCAGGTCGTGGCCATGGTGCCCGTCGCGGGGCCGGTGCCGCCGCCCAGCATGGTGGTCAGCCCGGAATGCAGCGCATCCTCGATCTGCTGCGGGCAGATGAAGTGGATGTGGCTGTCAAAGCCCCCGGCGGTCAGGATCTTGCCCTCGCCCGCGATGACCTCGGTCCCCGGGCCCACGATGATGTCGACGCCCGGCTGGGTGGTCGGGGTTGCCCGCCTTGCCGATCCTGGCGATGCGCCCGTCCTTGAGGCCCACGTCCGCCTTGTAGATGCCGGTGGCATCCACGATCAGCGCGTTGGTGATGACCGTGTCCATGGCCCCGTCCGCGCGGGTCGCCTGGC
Source organism: Salipiger mucosus DSM 16094 (assembly GCF_000442255.1). Taxonomy (GTDB): domain Bacteria; phylum Pseudomonadota; class Alphaproteobacteria; order Rhodobacterales; family Rhodobacteraceae; genus Salipiger; species Salipiger mucosus. The sequence continues at coordinate 70,766 of NZ_KE557286.1, forward strand.
TCTGGCCCATGCCGTCGCGGATCACCTTGCCGCCGCCGAACTTCACCTCCTCGCCGTAGACCGGCGCATTGCCCCCGGCGGCCTGGCCCACGGCCTCGGCGGTCAGGTCACGCTCGACCTCGATCACGAGGTCGGTATCGGCAAGCCGCACCTTGTCGCCCTTGGTGGGCCCGAACATGGCGGCGTAATCGGCGCGGGAAATCGTTGCAGGCATGGTGGTCTCTCAGTCCTCTCTCGGCGGCCCGGGCCGCGTCTGTTGGCGGGCGGCGGCGCGCATCGCGGCGCGCGTCACGCCACCCATAATCCGTGCGTCCTGTGCCAGTCGTCCAGCGACAGCTCGGGATATTCGTCGAAATGCACCTCGCCCGGGCCCTCGGGCAGGGGCACCCACGCGGGCTTGCCCGCCAGCATCAGGTGCACGCGCTCGGGCGCCTCGGGCAGATCGGTGTCGATGGCGCTGGCGAAGGGATGCAGCAGCTCGGGCCACGAGGGATCGTAGAGCCAGAGCGCCGTGGCGCAGCCCTTGCAATAATGCCGCTCTCCGGTCGAGACCTCGCAGGCCCCGCTGCGGTGGATCTTCGCCCGGTAGACCTCGACCCAGTCCCAGCCGCTGACGGTCAGCGTGTCGGCCAGCGCGCCGAGGTTGATCGCATAGCCGCCGCCGCCCGCCGTCTTGCGGCAGATCGAGCAATAGCACCGCTGGTATGGCACCGGGGTGTGGCTCTGGACGGTGAACGCCACCGCCCCGCAGCGGCAGGACCCCTCGAGCGTCATCGGCATGGCAATCCCTCGCAATAGGCCGCCGGCGCGGCGCAGATGATCCCGGTTCCCCGCATCACGCATGCTGAGCGCGTCGCGGCGCCGATTTCAAGAAGCCGCCCTGCGCCGGGCCATGCGCAGCCGGTCCCCTGCCCGTCGAAGCCGCAACCGCGGGACGATGTCGCGGCCGCGCTCATGCCTCCCGGTCTTCGACGCGGAAGGCGTCGTCGACCTCGACCTGCAGCGCCGAGACCATGCCGTTGGTCTGCATCGCCATGCCGATCACCGACAGAAGCTCGTTGTGCATCTCATCGGACATGCCCTTCCCCCGCGCCGCGGCGGTGTGCGAATGACAGCAGTATTCGCACCCGTTGGCCGCCGAGACCGCGATGTAGAGCATCTCCTTGGTCAGCGGATCCAGCGCGCCCGGGCCCATCACCTTCTTCAGCCGGTCCCAGGTCAGCCGCAGCGTCTCCGGGTCATGCGCCAGCGCGCGCCAGAAGTTGTTGACGTAGTCGGTGCCCCGCGTGGCGCGGAGTGTCGTCGAAGACCTCGCGCGCCAGCGGGGACAGCTCGTCGTCGCTCAGCGATCGCCGTGTTGCCATGACGCCGCGCTCAGTTCGAGCTGCCGGAACCGCCGGTCGTCTTCCGGGCGGTCTCGCTCGAGGCCGTCGCGGGTTTCGCGGACTCGGCGCTCTCGGTGCCGGCCTGCGGTGCGGCGGGCTTGGGCATCTCGGCCTTGGGCGCTTCGGTCTTCGGCGCGGCGGGCTTGGGGGCCTCGGCCTTGGACGTCTCGGTCTTGGGCGCCTCGGTCTTGGGCGCGGCGCTCGCCGGGCTCTCTGCCTTCGGGGCGCTCGTCCCGGCCGTGGTCGCGCTCTCTGCCGTGGTCGTGCTCTTTGCCGTGGTCGTGCTTTTTGCACTGCCCGTCTTCGCGCCCGAGGACGCACGCGTGGTCGCACGCGTGGTCGCCGACTTGGCCGGCGCCTTGGCGGCGGGTTTCGCCGCGCCCGACTTGGCCGTCGTCCCCGAGGAGGCCTTGGCCGTCGTCGCGGGCTTCGCCGTGCTCGTCGCGGTCTTGGCGGTCGTGGTCGAACTCTTGGCAGCCGTCGTGCTCTTGGCCGTCGTCGTGCTCTTGGCCGTGCCCGAGGCCGGCGCCTTCGCCTTCGCCGCCGGCTTGGTCGCGGGCGTCGCGGCTGGTTTCGCCGGTGCCGGTGCCGCCGCAGGGGCCGCCTTCGCCGCCGGGGTCGCGCCGGGGCCGCAGATGCCCATGGGCATCGTCGGGCGCGCCATGCCCCAGAAGGCCTGCTGCTGCTGGACGCTCGCGTCGAAGAGCACGCGGGCAAAGCGCGTCTGCGCGCCCCAGAACTCGGTGCCCATCCGCATCGCGGCAACGGTGAAATGCATCGGTGTCATCGGAATCATCCTGTAGATCCTCCTGTCTGGCCCGGCGTGCCGTCAGTCGGCATCCACACCGGGCATCGTGCCAGGCCCGCGGCGTTCCAGCCGCCGGCGATTGCTCTGCGCCGCCCGGGCGAGCGGCGCGGTGAAGGCGCCGACGACGGCATGGGCGGGCTCGCCCCGGGTCATCGCCAGCGCGGCGCTCCACCATCCGTCGAAGAAGGCGGGCGCCTTTTCAACCGTCATGCGCATCATCTCGGTGTCCGGCACCGGCCAGAGGCCGGCCATCCCGAGCACGCGGTAGGTCACCACGCTCTGCGCTTCCGTGAGCAGGGCACCGAACTCGAAGGCGTTGGTGCGCCACCCGTCAATGTCATCGACCGGGATCACTCGTCTCCACTCATATGCCCTGCAGGCGCCGCGCGCCTCACAGGTCCCCCATCACGGCCTGGTTGAAGCCGTAGACCTTGCGCGCCCCGGCAAGCGGGATCAGCGGCACCTCGCGGCGCTGGCCGGGCTCGAAGCGCACCGCCGTGCCCGCCGCGATGTCCAGCCGCATGCCCCGCGCCGCCGCGCGGTCGAAATCCAGCGCCGGGTTCGTCTCGGCGAAATGGTAGTGCGAGCCCACCTGCACCGGCCGGTCGCCGGTATTGGCCACCATCAGCGTGATCGGCTCGCGATCGCTGTTGAGCGTGATCTCGCCCGCCGCCGGGATGATCTCGCCGGGGATCATTTGCGCTTGTCCCCGCGCGCCCGGGCCAGCGCCAGCCCGCCGGCCAGCGCCATCACCGCCAGCGCGCCCGCCACGGCCAGCCACTGCGCGCCATCGTGCGGGTGCACGTGGGCGCCCGGGTGCGCCAGCGCGGGGCCTGCGGTGGCCGCGAGCGCGGCGGAAAGGGCAACGAGGTGTTTCATGGGATTGGCTCCTGTCAGGTCGTCGGCTGTCTTGGTCGGCAGCGGATCGGGTCGTCAGCGGATCGGGTTGTGCACGGTCACCAGCTTGGTGCCGTCGGGAAAGGTCGCCTCGACCTGCACTTCCGAAATCATCTCGGGCACGCCTTCCATGCACTGGTCGGCGGTCACGACCTCGGCGCCCGCCTGCATCATCTCGGACACCGGCCGCCCGTCGCGGGCGCCCTCGACCACCGCGTCGGTGATCAGCGCCACCGCCTCGGGGTAGTTCAGCCTCACGCCACGGGCGAGGCGCTTGCGCGCGACCTCGGCGGCCATGGCGATCATCAGTTTGTCCTTTTCGCGGGGGGTCAGTTGCATGTGTCAGATCATCCAGGGACGTGGGAGCGCGGCACCGCTCAGATGCTGCAGTACAGCAACAAGGTGGCCGCGCAGAACGAAAGAATCAACGGAAAGAATGCGCGCGACGACAAGATCGTCGTCCAGCGCCGAGACGCCGGCCGTCTCGGGCAGCATGTCGCGCAGCGCGTCGCGACGGGCGCCCGCGCCTGGCGCGGCATGCACCACGGTGGCCACGGCGCCCGCGCC
>NZ_KE557286.1:74453-99047 GCF_000442255.1 Salipiger mucosus DSM 16094
CACGCCGGGCCGCGCCAGCTGCGCCGCGGCGTCACCGTCCAGCCGCAGCCGGTCGGCCCAGGCCAGCCGCCCGCCGATGCGCAGGTCGATGCGGTCGCGCAGGTGCAGCTGCCGCACCGTCTCGCCCATGGCCGCGCGCCCGAAGACAAGCACCTCGCAGGCCAGCAGCCGCGCGCCCGGTGCCATGTCGATGCTCAGCGTCCGGTCCAGCGAGGCCCCGTCGTAGAGGATCGTTTCCTGCGGCAGCCAGTCCAGCCGCGCGCCCTCGGCGATCTCGAGGCGTGTGCGCACCCGCCCCGGCGCGCCGGGCGAGGCGCGGTAGACCCGTTCGGCCGCCTGCGTGGTCATCGCCAGGTGCGCGCCGCGCTCGGCGCCCGCCTCGACGGCAAAGTCGTCGCCCCCGGTGATCCCGCCCGCGCTGTTCAGCCAGACCGCCTCGAGCGGCCCCCGGCTGCGCGGGAACAGAAGCTTGCCGCTGCCCGACATCGACAGTGCCCCGATCACGCTGCGCCCCGCCCGCTCGCGCGCGGTCACGCGGCCCGTGCCCCGGGCCCGCTGCGGCGCGGCGGTCATCTGACGCTGGTCGTAGGGAATGGCACTGTCCTCCGGGTCTGGCCTGGACCCTCTGCGCGCGCGGCCGGGGCGGCAAGCCGGGTCCCCGCCGACTGCGCGGCGGTGTCGCGCCCGCGAAAACGCGATGCCCGGAAAACAGGCAGAAACCTCGGATCTGCCCGGAAAGCGATCAACCGGCGTCATCCCCGTCGCGATGGGCGGCGCGCTCGCGGACCGCGTGGTCGCAGCGGTCGGGCTTGATGTCGAGCAGCGGCGTCCCGTCGAGGCAGTCGAGCCCGCGCACTTCGAGAACCGTACCGAAATGCCGTACGAGACGTACACGAGACAGCCCGATCGGGTTCGGCCGCACCGGCGAGCGCAACGAGAATGTGCCCCGCGTCCGCCCGTCGCGTTTGGGGCTCTGCAGCACCAGATCGCGCCGCGAGCGGTCCAGCCAGTAGAGCACTTCGAGCCACGAGGACCGCTCGATCCCCTCCAACGCGGGCTCGAGTTCAGGGATCAGTTCCAGCCGGCAGACCGGCCCCTCCTCGGGGTCGCCCTGCCGCGGGCAGTCCGCAGGTGTCTGAAAAGGCGTGCGAATCTTGCCGATGAAGCGCAGCTGCGCATCCGTGGCCGGCGGAAGGTCGACCGTGACCTCGCCGGGCCGCAGGTCGGCGTCGCCGCTCATCACGCGGCCCCTGCCGCGTCGAAGGCCGCCACGACCTCCTTCGCCCGCACGGCCAGCTCCGCCACGCTGCGCCCGGGCTTGTAGAGCCAGGTCCCGATGCCGAACCCGGTCACCCCGGCCTCCAGCCACTCACCCATGTTGCCCGCGCTAACCCCGCCTACCGCATAGGTTTTTACGCCCTCGGGCAGCACCGCCAGCATCGCCGCGAGGCCCGAGGGCCCGACCAGCGGCGCCGGGAAGAGCTTCAGCCCGTCGGCCCCGGTGCGCAGCGCGGTAAAGGCCTCGGTGGGCGTCATGACCCCCGGAAAACTCTGCATTCCTGCCTTCTTGGCCGCCATGATGACCCGCTGGTTCATGTCGGGCGAGACCACCATTTTCGCACCGATCCGCGTCAGCCGCTGCACCTGTTCCGGCGCCAGCACCGTGCCCGCCCCGATCACCGCCTGCGCGCCGAAGCCCTCGACCATCGTGCGGATGCTGTCGTAGGGATCGGGCGAGTTCAGCGGCACCTCGATGCGCGTGATGCCCGCCTCGACCAACGCCTCGGTCACCGGCAGAGCCTCGTCGGGCGTGATGCCCCGCAGAATGGCGATGATGTCCCGGCTCATGTGTCCTCCCCGCCCCTGCGGGCCGCTTTCAGTCCTTCGAGTGTCATGCGCTCGGCGTCCGCCTGCACCACCGGCACGGCCTGCGACTCGAGCGCCGAGACGTAGTGGCGCGCGACCCGGTCGGCCCCCACCACGGCGATATTCTGCCCCAGCCAGTAGGGCTTGGCCGCCGCCAGCTCCATGCCGATCAGCAGCCCCGAGAGCCGCGCCGGCCCGACGCCCGGCGCGGGCTCCGCCAGCAGCGACTCGGCGCGAATGTTGAAGAGATCCGCGGCCAGCGAGGCCGGGCGGCTCATGGTGCGCTCGGCCGCCTCGGCGAAGGCCGCATCGTCCCAGCCCTCGTCCATGGAATGGCGCAGGACGGACTGCCCCGCGAGCAACGCATAGAGCTCGCCTGTCATGAAGCTGCGGAAGCTCACGATCTCGCCCGCGCTGATGTGCACCCACTTGGTATGCGTGCCCGGCAGGCAGATCACGCCGTCAAAGCCCGGGTTCAGTGCAAGAAATCCCGCGACCTGCGTTTCCTCGCCGCGCATGACGTCTGCCGGGCTGTCCTGCGCGACGCCCGGCAGGATCGCCACGTCGAACCGTTCGTCCGCGCAGTCGACCCGCACCGCACGCCCAATCCCCGGCGGCCGGCAGGGCACCTTGGCGTAGGGCGCCTCGCGCCAGCCCTGCCGCGCGCCGGCCATGCCGCAGACGACGACGGGCACGCGCCCGGTCAGGTCGGGCAGAAGCCGCGCCAGCACGGCCTCGTAGCCCTCCGGGTCGAGCTTGCCCATGCCCTCGGGGCTTTCGGCGCGGGCCAGCACGCTGCCATCCGCAGCCATCTGCCAGAGCCGCAGGTGCGAGGTGCCCCAGTCCACGGCAATCCAGTCGGGTTCGGTCATGCGGCCTCCTGTTCCGGGCCCAGTGGTACTGCGCCGCCCGCGAGGCCGCAAGCGTGCCGCGTCACGCTCAGCTCCATCCGGTGGCGCCCTCCCAGAGCAGCTTGACCGACACCGCCAGCAGGGCCGCGTTGACGAGGGTGAAGAACACCTTTTCCGGCAGCCACTTGGTCACGCGGAAGCCGGACCAGGCCCCGAGCAGCGCCAGCGGGGCGAGGACCGCGATCTGCGACAGGCTGTTCAAGGTGACCTGCCCCGCGAGGATGTAGGGCGGCAGTTTCATCCAGTTGACGCAGGCGAAGAGGATGGTCGCCGTGCCTGCGAAGGTCATCTTGGGCAGCTTCTGCGGCAGGGTGTAGGCTTGGAACGGCGGGCCGCCGGCGTGGCTGACGTAGCTGGTGAACCCCGCGAGCGCGCCCCAGATCAGCCCGCGCGGCACGTCGGCGGGCTTGGCCCGGAAATCCTGCCTCAAGCGTTTTCGCAGCGCGTCGATCAGGTAGCCGAGGCCGATGGCGCCGACCAGAAGCTTGGTCGCGGGCACCGGGATGCGCGAGATGAAGAGGAAGGCCAGCAGGATGCCGATCGCCGTGGCGGGGATCAGGATGCAGAGATTGCGCGCGGAAAAGGAGCCGCGGAACAGGTAGATGCCGTAGCAGTCGGCCAGGATGTACATGGGCAGCAGCAATCCCGCCGCCGCCGCGGGCGCGATGAAGATCGACAGGATCGGCACGCCCAGCATGGCAACCATCGGCAGCCCGCCCTTGGACATGCCCACGAAAAACGTCGCGAGCGCTGCCGCGAACCAGAATGCGAAATCCATCACTGCCCTGCCTGTGGTTCGGCCCTTCTTGCCGTGGATCGCGGCGGGCCGAAAGGGGCAAGCCGCTCAGGCGGCGCGGATCTCGTGCGCCTTCAGCACCGGGTCGGTGAGTTCCGCATCATCCTGCAGCGCGCGCAGCGGCGGGATGCCGGCCTTGGCGAGGTCGTCGTGGTAGGCGCGCACCGCTTCGAAGGACCCCAAGCGGTCGCGCAGGACCCGGCGCATGGCCTGCAGGAGCAGCACCGGGTCCTCGCAGGCGAGGGATTCGCGGCTGACCACGGCGAGCCGCGCGCCGTGGCGTTCCGCCTGGGCGAGCCGTTCGAGAGAGTCGCGCAGGGTGCCCCCGCGCGCGGCGGTCAGGCCGACGACGAGTCGCGCAGGATCCCAGCGCGCCAGTTCCTCGGTCGCCGCGGCGCCGTGGTAGCCCACGGTCACGAAGACCGGCCGCTCCTTGCGGCCGATGCCCGCCAGGCTGCGCGCCACCATGTCGTTGCGGTAGGCCGCGTAGTCCTGCGTGCCGGTCTCGATGGCGAAGGGCGGGTCCGCGACCTGGAGGAAATGCCGCAGGCCCAGCGTGACGGCCACATCGCGGAAGTCGGAATAGGCGCGCAGCGTCGCGTGATCGAGCTCGGCATCGTTGTAGAAGCTGAGCGCGTAGAGGCCGAGGTTCGCCACCGGGCGCACCGCGTCGAGCCGCGACGAGCGGAAGGCGCGCGCGGGTTCCTGCGCGTAGCGGCCGCCGCGCACGCGCCAGGCATCGGTGGCATCGTTGAAGCGCACCGCCGGCGTGACGTTCCGGCGGCCGAAGGCAGCCCGGTCGGCCAGCGCCTCGGCCGTGGAGAGGGAGGTGAGCAGGATGTCGGCGAGATCCGCGTCGATGACCCGCTGAACGTCGTCGAGGTAGGCCGAGAGCGGCCGCATCCGCCCCTGCGCGTCGCGGCCCGGGGCGGCGCATCCGCGCAGCAGGTCGGCATCCTTGGCGAAGACCAGGAGGAAATCCTGCGGCGCATAGTCGCCGCCCGCGATCTTGGCCAGTTTCTCGTCGATCCGTCGCACCGCGCCCGTCCTTGCTTTGGCAGGCAGTCCTAGCGCTCAGATGTTACCCAAAGGTCAACGCGATCAGACCGGGATCACGTCGACCTGGTGGGTGCTCGCGTGCGAGCCCGCCGAGCGCAGCGATCCCTTGGCCGGGGCCACGTCGGAATAGTCGCGCCCCAGCGCCACGGTGACATGGTCCGTCCCGGCCCGGATCGCGTTGGTGGGGTCGAACTCGAGCCAGCCCATCTCGGTGCCGCACCAGGCGCGCACCCAGGCATGCATCGCGTCGGCGCCCTCGAGCCGTGGCCGCCCGGCCGGCGGGATGGTCCGCAGGAAGCCAGAGACGTAGCCCGCCGGGATCGACAGGCTGCGCAGCGCGCCGATCATGACGTGACTGATGTCCTGGCAAACGCCGCGCCGGGCGGCAAAGGCCTCGATGGGCGTGGTCGTGACCTCGGTCGCGGAGGGGTCGAAGGTGAACTCGTCATGCAGCCGCCGCGAGATGGCATCGACCGCGGCCATGGTCGACATCCCGCCCTCGACGGTCTCCTGCGCGAATGCGGCGATCTCGGGCTCGTGCGGGACCCGAGGCGAAGCACCGAGGAAATGGTGCGGGCTGTCCGGCGCGATGCTGGCGGCGGCGGCCAGCTCGCGCGCGAGGGCGTCACGTCGGGGCGACAGGTCGAGCCCGCCGGAAAAGGCGCTGCGGCGCACGCGGCCCTCGAAGGAAAAGGCGATACGGCGCAGGCGCATGTCGTGGGCGACCTGCGTCGTCGCATTGCCGAAGAAGTCGAGATCGTCGCGCCGGTAGCTGGGCGCCGGGTCGGTGCCCAGGACCCCGTAGAGCAGCTGCTGGCCCGGCAACGTGCGCGGCATCATCCGCAGCATCGCCCGGCTGGAGGCGGCGGGGCTGTCGTAGGCATAGGCGATCCGGAGGCGGATATCGTAGGTCATCGACATCGCGGGCCCCTCCTCAGCTCAGGTAACGCGCCGTGAGCGCGTCGGAAATGCCGGCCAGCCGGCTGCGGATCTCGGTCAGGCGCTCGGGCCCGATCTGCTCGGGCGTGGCGACGGCCAGCTCGGTCTGCAGCGTCAGGATGCGCCGGGCGGCCTCGTCGACGCGCCGGTGCGAGACTTCGCCCGAAAGGCGCGCCTCATCCTCGCGCAGGATGTCGACCTGGAAGCGGATCGAGCGCGGGTTGTCGGCGTCGAGCGCCAGCAGGTCGATCACCGTGCTGCGCGAGGTCTCGACCGCGTAACGGCGGCGGTGGGTCATGACGCTGTCGCCCACCTCGACCGCCGAGTCGAGCCCGCCGGGCGGCGTGTCGGGCGCGGCGAAGACCTGCAGCACGGCGGCGATCTGGTCGGCCCGTTCGAGCGCGCGGCCCAGCGTCAGGAAGCGCCAGCCGTTGAAGCGGAACATGTTGTCGTGCACGAGGCCCGCGAAACCCGCGAGCTTTCGCAGCAGCACGCTCATTGCGCGGGCCGCGTCGTCCCCGTGCTGGACCCGTGTCGCCATCCCGTGCGCCGAGGCCGACAAGTCCGAAAGCGCGTTCCAGCCGTCGTTGGAAAAGCGGTCGCGCACCTTGGCGGCGCAGCCGGTGGCGGAATCGAAGAGGCCCAGCAGATGCGGCGGCACCGCGCGGCCGGTCTCGAAGCCGAAGCCGCGCAGGAAGCGGCGCAGGCTGTCCACGACGGGCACGGTGCCGGGCCCGTATTCCTCGAGCCGCAGGTGCCAGGCGCGCAGCAGGCGCACACCGCTCTCGGCCCGCTCCACGTAGCGCCCGAGCCAGAAGAGGTTGTCCGCCGCCCGCGCCGGAAGATGACCGGGCCGGCGCCGCACGTAGGGCTGATCGCCGCTCGGACCCAGCGTCTCGGTCCGCACGGGCTGCTTCGACGTCACCCAGACGTCGGCGACCGAGCCGCCCGCCTGCATCGCAAGCGCCGTGGGATCCTCGGTCCGGCCGATCCGGGCGTAGCCGCCGGGCATGACGGTCCAGCCCTCGGGCGTGCGCATGGCAAAGACCCGGACCACCATCGGGCGCGGCACCATCCGCCCGCCGATCATCGCCGGCGTCGTCGAGAGCGACACCGCCTCCTGCCCGACGAGCCCGCCACCCTCGCGCCGCAGCCAGTCGGCGACGGGCTCCTGCGCCGCGCCCCGGAACTTGCCCCCGAGCGCCGTTGTGCCGTCGATGTCGAAGGGCAGCTTTGTCGAGAGCGCGGGCCCGATCATCATGCGTTCGAGGTTGGCCAGCACGTAGTCCCGCTCGGCCCCCTGCCCGCACCACCATGTCGCGATGTTGGGCAGCTTCAGCGGCTCGCCCAGCAGCGCGCGGGCGATGCGCGGCAGGAACGCCATGAGCGCGCGCGCCTCGAGCACGCCGGAGCCCAGGCAGTTGACCATGGTCATCGCCCCGCCGCGCAGCGCCGAGACCATGCCCGGCGTTCCCAGCGCCGAGCTTTCGTCCAGCTCCAGCGGGTCGGCAAAGCGCGAATCCAGCCGGCGCCAGAGCACGCTGACCGGCTCGGGCCCGTCGATGGTGCGCACCATCAGCTTGCCGTCCTGGACCTTCAGGTCCTCGCATTCCAGCAGCATGAAACCGAGGTAGCGGGCAATGTAGGCGTGTTCGTAGTAGGTGTCGGTGTGCAGGCCCGGCGTCAGGATCGCCGCGCGCGCATTCTCGTCGCCGCGCAGCCCGTTGATCGCGTCGCGCGCCGCGCGGAAGAAACCGGCGAGGCGTTCGACGTTGGCGTCGGGGAAGAAGTCGTGGAACACCCGGCCCGTCGCCATGCGGTTCTCGAGCGCGAAACCGGTGCCCGAGGGCGCCTGCGTCCGGTCGCCCAGCACGAACCACGAGCCGTCGGGCGAACGGCCGATCTCGAAGGCCAGCATGTGCAGGAAATGCCCCGAGCGCGGCTCGGCGCCGACGATCGGGCGCAGCCACTCGGGGTTGCGCGCCACCAGCTCGGCCGGCAGGTGGCCGTTGCGCACCAGCTCGCCGGGCCCGTAGAGGTCGGCCATCACCCGCTCGAGCAGTTCGGCCCGCTGCACGATCCCTTCGGTGAGCCCGCGCCATTCCTCGCCCGAGATCACCACCGGCAGGTGGCTGAGCGGCCAGACCCGTTCGGTCGACCCCTGCCCCGTGTACTGCCGGAAGTAGACGCCCGCGTCGTGCAGGTACTGGTCGCCTCGGGCGAAGCTGCGGGCGCGGGTCTCGGAGCTCTGCGCCGCGAGGTGGTCGATCAGCGGCGCCCAGACCGGCCGCAGACTGCCGTCCGCGCGCTTGAGCTCGTCGGCGACGCCCGGCGGCGGGTCGTAGCCGTCGAGGAGCCGCGCGCGGGCCTTGTCGGCCGGCGCGGTCTCTGTTCCGTCCTCGGCCATGTCCTCAGATCCCCGGCCCGCGTCGCAGGTCCAGCGTCATCGGGAACTCGGGATGCGGGCGTTCCGGTGCGGGCCAGAAACTGCCGGCGGTATGGCCCAGCTTCTCGAAGCGGGCGAGCCGGCGGGCATCGGCCTCGTTGGTGTTGACCGGGAAGGTCTCGTAGTTGCGCCCGCCCGGGTGCGCGACGTGGTAGGTGCAGCCCCCCAGCGCCCGGCCCGACCAGGTGTCGAAGATATCGAAGGTCAGCGGCGCATTGACCGGCAGCGTCGGATGCAGCGCCTCTGCCGGCTGCCAGGCCTTGAAGCGCACGCCGCCCACGGCGATGCCGTTGCTGCCCGTGGCCGTCATAGGCACCGCGCGGCGGTTGCAGGTTACGATGTAGCGGTCCGGGTCGGCGGCGGTGAGCTGCACCTGCATGCGTTCGACCGAGCTGTCGGTGTAGCGCACCGTGCCGCCGATGGCGCCGCGTTCGCCAAGCACGTGCCAGGGCTCGAGCGCCTGTCGCAACTCGAGGTGCACGCCCTCGTATTCGACCTCGCCCGCGAAGGGGAAGCGGAACTCCTTCTGCGCCTCGTACCACTCGGGGCGGAAGCTGAAGCCGTGGTCGCCCAGGTCGCGCAGCACCCCGAGGAAATCCTCCCAAACGAAATGCGGCAGCATGAAGCGGTCGTGCAGCGCGGTGCCCCAGCGGGTCGGGCGGCCCTGCACCGGCGCCTTCCAGAACCGTGCGAGCAGTGCGCGGATGAGCACCTGCTGGGCAAGGCTCATCTTGGCGTCGGGCGGCATCTCGAAGCCTCGGAACTCCACGAGGCCCAGCCGCCCCGTCGGCCCGTCGGGCGAGAAGAGCTTGTCGATGCAGATCTCGGCCCGGTGGGTGTTGCCGGTCACGTCGATGAGGATGTTGCGCAGCAGCCGGTCGAGCAGCCAGGGCTGCACCGGCGGCCCGTCCTCGGGGCCCGGGATGTTCGCGAGCGCGATCTCGAGCTCGTAGAGGCTGTCGTGCCGGGCCTCGTCGATGCGGGGCGCCTGGCTGGTCGGGCCGATGAAGAGCCCCGAGAAGAGGTAGCTGAGCGAGGGATGCCGCAGCCAATGCAGGATCAGCGACTTCATCAGGTCGGGCCGGCGCAGGAATGGCGAGTCGCTGGGCGTCTCGCCGCCCACCACGACGTGGTTGCCGCCGCCGGTGCCGGTGTGCTTGCCGTCGATCATGAACTTGTCGGCCCCGAGGCGGCATTGGCGCGCCTCCTCGTAGACGCCCTGGGTGATCGACTTGCAGTCCTCCCAGTCGTGGGCCGGGTGCACGTTGACCTCGATCACGCCCGGATCCGGTGCCACGCGGATCACGTTGAGCCGCGGATCGCCCGGCGGCGTGTAGCCCTCGATATGGACCGGCAGGCCCAGCTCGGCGGCGGTATCCTCGGCCACGGCCAGCAGCTCGAGGTAGTCCTCCAGCGCCTCGACCGGGGGCATGAAGATGCACAGGCGGCCGTCTCGCGGCTCGATCGCGATGGCGGTGCGCACCGCCCCGCCCGAGGGATCGACCCCCTGCTCCATGATCGTCTGCCGCTCGCCGGCGCCGCGCGCCTCCGAGACGGGCTGCGTGTGGCCCGGCGTCGCCCCGGGCAGCGTTTCGGCTTCCTCGCGGGCGATGCGCTCGAGTTCGTCCATCAGCTCGCGCCGGCGCTCGGCCTGCGTCTCGTGGAAGTCGGGCAGAGACTCGCGCGGCTCGGTGGGGTCGGTGGGGTAGACGTAGGGATAGGCCGAGGGCGCGACGTAGGGCAGCGCACCCAGCGGCAGGCGGAAGCCCACGGGGCTGTCGCCGGGAATGAGGAACAGATGCCCGCGCCGCGTGCGCCAGTGCTCGGACCGCCAGCGCGGCCCGGAGGCGCGCGACTGCCAGCGCTGGATCGGCAGCACGTGGCCCGCCGGCTTGTCGAGCCCGCGCGAGAACACCCGCGCGATGCGGGCGCGCGTCTCGGGGTCCTTGAGCTTGGAATCCTCCGGCGTGACGTTGGCCGGCAGGTCCGCCTCCTTGAGGATCCACTCGACCGGGTCCTCGAAGGTCGGCCGCACGAAGTCCGGCTCGATCCCGAGGTTGCGGGCGAAGGTTCCGAGGAACTGCCCCGACTGCTCGGCCGTGGCGCCGGTGGCGGTCTCGCGGGCGATGAGCTCGGGGTTCTTCCAGATCGGCTTGCCGTCGCGGCGCCAGTAGAGCGAGAAGGTCCAGCGCGGCAGCGTCTCGCCGGGATACCACTTGCCCTGCCCGTAGTGCAGGAAGCCGCCCGGTGCAAAGCGGTCGCGCAGCCGGCGGATCAGCTCGTCGGCCAGCCCGCGTTTCTGCGGGCCGACGGCGGCGGTGTTCCACTCGGCGCTCTCGTAGTCGTCGATCGACACGAAGGTCGGCTCGCCGCCCATGGTCAGGCGCATGTCCTGCGACTGCATCTCGGCGTCGACCTTCTTGCCGAGGTCATCGAGCGCCTCCCAGGCCTCGTCCGAGAAGGGCTTGGTGATGCGCGGATGTTCGGCCACCCGGTGCACGGTCATGTCGAACTCGAAATCGACATGCGGGTTGCCCGCGGCCGAGAACCCGCCCGAGATCGGCGCCGCGTTGCGGTAGTGCGGCGTCGAGGCAAGCGGGATGTGGCTCTCGCCGGTCAGCAGCCCCGAGGTCGGGTCGAGCCCAATCCAGCCCGCGCCGGGCAGGAAGACCTCGCACCAGGCGTGCAGGTCGGTGAAGTCGTGGTCCGTCCCGGCCGGCCCGTCGAGGGAGACGAGGTCGGGCTTGAGCTGGATGAGATAGCCGGAAGTGAAGCGCGCGGCGAAACCGAGGTGGCGCAGGATCTGGACCAGCAGCCACGAGGTGTCGCGGCAGGAGCCGCGGGCGTGCTGCAGCGTCTCCTCGGGCGTCTGCACGCCCGGCTCCATGCGGATGACATAGCCGATCTCGCGCGCCAGCCGCGCGTTCAGGTCGACGAGGAAGTTGACCGTGTTGGGCGCGCTCTCGGGAAGCGTCTTCAGCAGCGCCTGAAGCCGCGGACCGGGCGCCTCGGGCTTGCGGTAGATCGCGAGGTCCTCGGCGAATTCCTCGGGGTAGTCGAAGGGCCACTTCTCGGCCTCCTCGTCCACGAAGAAGTCGAAGGGGTTGTAGACCGTCATGTCGGCGACAAGATCGACCTCGATCTTGAACTCGGTCACCGGCTCGGGGAAGACGAAGCGCGACAGCCAGTTGCCGTAGGGGTCCTGCTGGTGGTTCACGAAGTGTTCGGTCGGCGTGACCTTGAGCGAATGCGAGATCACCCGCGTCCGGCTGTGCGGCGCCGGTCGCAGACGGATGATCTGCGGGCCGAGCGACACGGGCCGGTCGTACTTGTAGTGGGTGAGGTGATGGATGCTTGCCGTGATGGCCATGGTCAGGGTCCGCGCAGTGACGTCTTGCCGTAAAAAGAAACGCTTGCCGCCGCGATGTAAAGCCCGCAGCGGCGCGCCGCGGGCCGCATCCGCCCGCAGGGACGGCCACTGCGGCCGGATCGCGCAGGCGCAGGGGCGAGGCCGTGATTCCCCACCGACGCAATCCCTCCTGCGTACGCCGCTCCATCTTCACCGCACGGTTGTTTCGTGACATAAGCTCTCGCAGGGAAAGGCGCCCGCGCGACACGACGGGCCTTGGGGGACAGACATGCACGGGCTTACCGAAGCGCAAGGGCTCTTCATCGTCGGAATCACGGCCTCGGCCGGAGGGTTGGAGGCAACCTCGCTGCTCGCGAAGAACCTTCCAACCGAGGAGAACTGCGCCTATATCCTCGCACAGCACATGTCGCCCAGCCACAAGAGCATGCTGGTGCAGCTGCTGTCCCGGGAAACCACGCTCGCCGTGCGCGAGATCGGCCAAGACACGGCGCCCGAGCCCAACACGATCTACATTCCGCCCTCCGGCGTCGACGTGGTCTACGCCGACGGGCTCCTGAAACTCGCGGAACCCGACGGTCATCCCGCCTCGCCCAAGCCTTCGGGCAACCGGCTGTTCAAGTCCATCGCCGCCGAAGTCGGCGAGCGTGCGGTGGGCATCGTGCTCTCGGGCACCGGAAGCGACGGCAGCTACGGCATCCAGGCGATCCGCGAGGCCGGCGGCATCGCCATCGCGCAGGAGCCCGGGTCTTCGAATTTCGACTCGATGCCAGCCTCGGCCATCCGCACCGGCTGCGTCGACCTCACGCTCACACCCGAGCAGATCGGCCGCCAGCTGGCCGCGCTGGTGCAGAGGCCGCGCGATCTGGAGGCGATCCGAAAGGCGCAGGAATCGACCCGCGACGGCGCCGACCTGTTCCAGATCCTTCTTGCGCGCACCTCTGTCGATTTCCGGCAGTACAAGGAGAACACGGTCAACCGGCGCGTCCATCGGCGCATGATCACCCGCGGCATCGACAGTGTCGCGGAATACGTCGAGCTGTGCCGCAACTCGACGGAGGAGGTCGACGCGCTCTACCGCGACCTGCTGATCTCGGTCACCAGCTTCTTCCGCGACCCGGAGCTTTTCCGCGCGCTGGCCGAGGAACTCGCCCGCCGCTACCAGAAGAACGAACCGGCCTCGCTGCGGGTCTGGGTGCCGGGCTGCGCCACCGGCGAAGAGGCCTATTCCATCGCCATTCTCATGGTCGAGGCCCTCGGCGGCATGGACAAGGTCGACAAGGGCCGGCTTCAGGTCTTCGCCACAGACATCGATGAGCATGCCCTGGCGGTCGGCCGCCAAGGCACCTACCCGTCGTCGGCGGTCAACGACATCCCCCGCCCCTACCTGCAGCGGTATTTCGACATGTCGGGCGATCGCATCGTGGCCAAACCCAAGCTGCGCAACCTCTTGATGTTCACGCAGCACAACGTCTTCCAGGACGCGCCCTTCATTTCGCTCGACCTTGTCAGCCTGCGCAACGTGCTGATCTACTTCAACACGCAGCTGCAGGAACGCGTCCTGTCGCGCGTTCAGTATGCTCTGAAGTCCGACGGGTTGCTGTTCCTCGGCACTTCCGAGACCACCACCGCGCTCGAGGACTACTTCGTGCCGGTCTCGCAGCGGCAGAAAATCTTCCGCAAGCGCGTCACCAGCACCACCGTGCCGGCCCCCTCGCCGCGCGCTATCCCCCGGACCGGGGGACAGATCAGGCGCAGGCCACAGAATGCCCGCGAGGCCGCCGAATCCGAAGTCGACACCTGGGCCCAGTTCGACGCGCTCGCCCGCGCGGTGGTGAGCGACGGCTTCCTGACCAACGGCGACACGGCAATCCTGAAGATCTACGGCGATCTCGCCCCCTTCATCGAACTCAAGGAGCCCTTCCAGGGCGGCATGACCGTCAGGGTTCTGCGAAAGACACTGGCCCATGCGGCGACGAGTCTCGTGCGCTACGCGCTCAAGCACGGCGGCCGCACGGCAGGGCAGTGGCACGACATCGACGGGCGCGATTTCAACAGCGTACGGCTGGTGGCCTACCCGGTTTTCGAGAAGAACGAGGATGCCCCGCTGGTTCTGATCGGTTTCGAGACCGAGTTGCGCACCCGACCCGATGTCGAGAATGTGGAGCGCTCGGATTATCTCGAATACCTCGAGACCGAGCTGTCGCGGACCAAGGAAACGCTGACGGTCACCATCGAGGAGTTGCAGACCTCGAACGAGGAACTGCAGTCTCTCAACGAGGAGCTGCAAAGCTCGAACGAGGAACTCCAGTCGACCAACGAGGAGCTGGAAACCTCGAACGAGGAGCTGCAGTCCACGAACGAGGAGCTCATCACCGTCAACGAGGAGCTCATCGTCAACACGGCGGAACTCGAGCGGACCACCGCGGAGCTCGACGGCCTGATCCAGGGCCTGCCGACGCAGATGCTCATGCTCGATCAGGCGCTGCTGATCCGGCATGCCTCGGCCCGCGCGGTGCGCACCTTCCGGCTGACCGCCAACGGCCCCTCCTTCGGGCATATCTCGCAATGCCACCTGCCCGCCGGCTGGCCGTCGATGATCGAGCTCTGCTCGCAGGTGCTGCTCGAGCGCAAGACGGCGACACGGCAGTTCGAGGTCGAGGACAGGCTGCATACGCTCACCGTCTCGCCTCTGCTGGCTGACAACGACGATCTCATCGGCCTGATCGCCGTGGTCAGCACCGCCGAAATGCGCGTGGACTACGTGATGAACCGCACCCTGCGCCAGTTCGACGAGATCGGCACATGGCAGGTCAACCTGCTGTCCGACGAGCTGCGCTGGTCCGAGGAGGTCTTCGCGATCCACGGCATGAAGCGCGACGACCGCCGGCGTCCGCTCGAGGACGGCTTCGCCTTCTTCCATGAGGACGACCGCGAGATGGTGAAGGCGCGGGTGGAGGAGGCCATCGAGACCGGCGGCGGCTTTGCCTTCTTCGCCAAGCTGAATCGCGTCGACGGCCGCACCATCGTGGTGCAGTGCTCGGGTTCCGGCGTGACCGACGGCGCGGGCAACGTGGTCGCGCTGGTGGGCGTCATCCGCGACTACACGCGGATGCGCAACGACGATCTGCTGCTGCAGCACTTCAACCGGATCACCTCCGAACACGGCATCGGCTTCTATTCCTACGACATCGACAACGACCTGCCCTACTGGAGCCCGCAGCTCTTCGAGCTGCTGGGCATCGACCCGGGCCAGCCGCCCTCGGTGGAGGCCGCGCTCGACCTCTTCCCGCCCGACGCGCGCGAGCGCATCGCCGGCTGCATGGACCGCGCGATCCGCGACGGCAGGCCCTACGACTATGTCGAACGGATCGCCCGGCCCGACGGCAGCACCGCCAAATGCCGTGCCACCGGGCGGGCACGCCTCGACGAGAACGGCCGCGCCACACACCTCTACGGCTCCTTCGAGATCCTCGAAGACATGGCCGCCCCCTCCTAGCGCCCGATGGCTCCGCCAGTGCGGAGCACCTGTCTAGATTTAAACGAATTTTAACCATCGTGGTCGAAAGTCCGTGACCGGTGGACGATAAAACAAGGCAGGATTTGTACAGGTGACCGCAAGAGACGCGACATTTCAGGCAGAGGGCTACTTTGTCGAAATCGGCCTCAGCCGCGATGAACTCACGGGCCAATGGCTGGCCGAAAAGCTGGTTTTCGACATCGGTGAACTGCGAAACCGGGTGTCCTTTGCCCGCCGCCTCCCGATGGAGCGCGCATTCACCGCGCCCTTCATCACGGGGCTGATGCGGTTCCTGCCGGAAAAGGCCGAGAGGCTGGTCCACGTCGACAGCGATGCAATGATCGAACTGCCGCACCTGATGCTCAGCGGGATCCGCGTGGTCGCGCACAGCGTCGTGATGGGGATGCAGAAGGTGACGGTGCGGTTCCGGCGTGCGGTCGGAGCGCTGCAGTCCTTCCTGCGACCCGAGCATCAGACAGCCGCCGCCCCGCAGCAGATCGAACTTCAGAGGACCGCCGCCGACGCGTTGCTCACGGTGCTCCAGCCCTGCCTCGACCTGGCCGAACTGCGCGAGGACCACGTCCTCGACGACCGCACCAGCGCGCATGTGGCCGAACGGCTGAAGTCGCTCTCCCAGAAGCAGGCGGAACTGTCGTTCTTCGCCTACATGCTGCAGCGATACGTGAGCCGCGCCGAGCCCGTCGAGGCGGAGGCCCTGCCGCACCGGGCGGACGACGATCCGCGGGAGAGCCCCGCCAACGGCACGGCCGCACCGCGACAGGTGCTGAACGCGCCCGGGCGCCGGCACTGGGGCTGAGCGTGCCGTGCGGGCGTCCGGGGCACGGTTGCCCCGGCCCCGGCGCAAGGCCGCGACCAATGGCAGCCATCGGTCGAAAGATGTTGCACTCGCGCCGGTGACTGCCCACCCTTTGAGGAAAGGCGCCGCGCGCGGACGGATACTCCGGCGCATGGCGCCCGATCCGACCGAGGGACCGCTGCCATGACCCTGCTCGCCGATCTGCTCTCCACAGTCTTCGAACGCCGCCACGGCCTCGCGCCGCTGCTGCGCCGCGACAGCCGCCCGATCCAGGAACTGACCGCTGAACTCATGAGCGCCAGCGCCGAGACCGAGGGGCTGACCGCCGCGCGCCAGATCCTGCAGCGCTACGAGGCGATGGACGACGACACGCGCCTCGTGTTCTTCCGCCATCTCGCCAGCGACATGAACATCGAGCCGGCCGCGCTGCGCGCGGCGCTCGACGCCTACGAGCATGACCCCTCGGGCCGCACCTACCGGGCCTTCATGGCCGCCGCCGAGCCCCGGCGGCAGGAGCTTCTGCGCCGCCTCAACCAGGTGCCCGGCGCGACGGGGCGGCTGGTGCAGATGCGCGCCGACCTGCTGCGGCTGGGCCGAGACGAGCCCGAACTGCAGGCGCTCGACCAGGACTTCCGCTTCCTCTTCCGCTCGTGGTTCAACCGCGGCTTTCTCGTGCTGCGGCCGATCAGCTGGGAAAGCCCCGCGCATATCCTGGAGAAGATCATCGCCTACGAGGCGGTCCACGCCATCGACAGCTGGGACGACCTGCGTCGCCGCCTCGCCCCCGCCGACCGGCGCTGCTTTGCCTTCTTCCACCCGGCGATGCCCGACGAGCCGCTGATCTTCGTCGAGGTGGCCCTCACCCGTGGCATCCCCGGCTCGATCCAGGGCCTGCTGAGCGAGGACCGAGCGCCGCTCGACATCGCCGCCGCGGACAGCGCGGTCTTCTACTCGATCTCCAACTGCCAGCCCGGGCTCGCCGGCATCTCCTTCGGCAATTCGCTCATCAAGCAGGTGGCGTCCGACCTCGCGGCCGAACTGCCGGGGCTCAAGACCTTCGTCACGCTCTCGCCCATCCCGGGGCTGGTGCGGTGGCTCGAGGCGCAGGGCATCGCCTACGACCCCGCCGACCGCAAGGCGATGCAGGCGCTCGCCGCGCGCTACCTGCTGCACGCCAAGCGCGACGATGGCACGCCGCGCGACCCCGTGGCGCGCTTTCACCTCTCCAACGGCGCGCGGGTGCAGGCGGTGCATGCGGGTGCCGATACCTCGCGCAACGGCATGGCCCAGTCCGGCGGCACCATGGTCAACTATCTCTACGACCTGTCGCGCGTCACGCAGAACCACGAACGCTTTGCGACGCGGGGCGAGATCGCCGCCTCGCAGCCGGTGCGCAGCCTCGCCAACACGCGCGAGAAGTCGTCGGCCTGAGGGTGGCCGGGCTCACCGACGTTTCACTTTCCGGCAAGGCGTATTAAGGACAGCTGAACAGTCAAGCCGGGCCTGACCGGCTAGACACCGGCCAGTCCGAGGAAAACGCAAGGAGCCGACATGATCTTCGCCGACAGCCTGTCCCGCCTGGGCACCGAATCCGCCTTCGTGGTGCTGGCACGCGCCCAGAAACTCGCGGCCGAGGGCCACGACATCATCAACCTCGGCATCGGCCAGCCGGATTTCCGCACCCCCGAGCACATCGTCGAGGCCGGCGTGAAGGCGCTGCGCGACGGCCATCACGGCTACACCCCCGCCCCCGGCATCCCCGCCCTGCGCGAGGCGGTCGCGGCCGACCTGCACAAGCGTCACGGCACCGAGGTCAATCCCGACAACGTGGTCGTCGTGCCCGGCGGCAAGCCCACGATGTTCTTCGCCGTGCTGATGTTCGGCCAGCCGGGCACCGAGATCATGTATCCCAACCCCGGCTTCCCGATCTACGAGTCGGTCATCAACTTCTCGGGCGCCACGCCCGTGCCGATCGCGCTCGAAGAGCGCAACGGCTTCGCCTTCTCGGCCGAGGATGTGCTCTCGAAGATCACCGAGCGCACGCGCCTCATCATCATCAACTCGCCCGCCAACCCCACCGGCGGCGTCACCCCGCGCGAGGAGATCGACAAGCTCGTCGCCGGCCTCGCCGACTTCCCCGACGTGGCGATCCTGTCGGACGAGATCTACTCGCAGATGCTCTACGACGGGCGCGAGCATGTCTCGCTGCTGCAATACCCCGAGATCCGCGACCGCCTCATCATGCTCGACGGATGGTCCAAGACCTATGCCATGACCGGCTGGCGCCTGGGCTACGCGGTCTGGCCCGACGCGGCGGTGGACCACGTCACGCGGCTCTGCATCAACGACCATTCCTGCGTGAACGCGGCGACCCAATACGCCGGTCTCGCGGCGCTCGAGGGACCGCAGGACGCGGTGCACGACATGGTCGCCCAGTTCGACGAGCGGCGGAAGGTCATCGTGCGCGAGCTCAACGCCCTGCCCGGCGTGCGCTGCGCAGACGCGGGCGGCGCCTTTTACGCCTTCCCCAACATCGAGGGCACCGGCATGACCTCGATGGAGGCCCAGAACCGGTTCCTCGACGAGGCGGGCGTGGCAACCGTCGCCGGCACCTCCTTCGGGGCCTGGGGCGAAGGCTACCTGCGGTTCTCCTACGCCAATTCGACCGACAACATCCTCGAAGCCATCGGCCGCATCGGCAAGCTCCTCTGAGGCGTCAGGCGATCAGCCCGCGCACCGCGCGGGCCAGCCGCTCGACGCCCTTTTCCAGCACCTCGGGGGGATTGGCGGTGAAGTTCAGCCGGACCGAGCGCCGGTCCGTCCCCTCCGGATCGAAAACACTGCCCGGCGAGATGCAGACCCCGCAGTCGAGCCCCGCCGACAGCAGCCTGTCGGTGTCGATGCGCGGGTCCTTCGCGGTGATCCAGACGAACATCCCGCCCACCGGCTCCTCCCAGGTGAACCATTCGGACAGGTGCGCCTCGAGCGCCGCGCAGAGCGCCGAGCGCCGCTCGCGGTAGGTGTCGAGCGTCGCCGGCAGGTTCCGCTCGATCACCCCGTCCTCGAGCGCGTCCAGCGCGATGCGCTGCGACAGGCTGCTGGTGGCCAGATCCGTGCCCTGCTTGGCCAGCACCAGCGCCCCGATTACCTCGGGCGCGGCGATGACCCAGCCGATGCGCAGGCCCGGCGCGAGCTCCTTGGAGAGCGAGCCGAGGTAGATCACCGGCCCGTCGTAGTCGCCCTCGCCCTCGCCCTCGTTCTCGGCGTCGAGCTCCAGCATCCGCGGCAGCGGCGGCCCGTCGTAGAAGAGCGCGCCGTAGGGGTCGTCCTCGACCAGCGGCGTGCCGGTGGCGCGGGCGGCCTCGACCAGCTTGCGGCGGGTGGTGACGTCGACCAGCTCGCCGGTGGGGTTCGAGAAGTTCGGCACCGTGTAGGCGAAGCGCGCGCCGTCGAGCGCCGCCTCGGCGTCGAGGTCGTTCGCGTTGAGCCGCATCGGCCGGTAGACCGGATGGCGCGGCCGCCAGGCGTCGAGCGCACCGAGATAGGTCGGCGACTGGGCTGCGATGGCACTGTCTGGGTCGGCAAAGATCTTGCCCAGAAGATCCAGCGCCTGCATTCCCCCAGTTGTGATGAGCACGTTGCCCCGTCCCACGCGAAGCGGCCCCTTCGAGAACCGCTTCGCGATGAGATCGCGCAGCGCCGTCATGCCCTCGATCGGCGCGTAGTTCAGGCTGTCCTCGGGGTGCTCCTCGACCGCCTGGTGCGCCAGCCGCGCGAGGTCGGCGGCGGGATAGGTCGAGGGTTCGGGGAGGCCTCCGCCAAGGTTGATGACGTCGGCCATGCCACCGGCGGCCAGGAAGGTGCGGGTGACATCGTTGGTCTGCGACAACCATTCGGCGAAGGGAGGGCGGCGGCTCACGGCGGTTCCTTTCCGGAGTTTCGGTTGCCCGCGTGATAGGACGATTCCCCCCGGCCGTCCACGCGAGCGCCCCGCCCCGGCGCCTGCACGCCGGGGGGATCAGCCGAATGCGACTCCGAAGCGGGCAATCGGCGTGGACTGCGCGGTCTGCCGCGCCAGCTCGGACAAGGTTTGCGCCACGCCCTGCAGCCGCGCCAGTTCCGACAGCAGAAAGCCGGCCGAGAGCACGCCGTGCGCGTGGTTCGCCCAGGCCGGAGCGGTATCGAGATCGGGCCCGGCGACGTGCAGCGTCGCGTCGCCCGGATCGACCCGGTGCCCCTTGCCGTCACGCGGCACCAGCCGCAGCGCCCCGGTCGCATCGTCGCGCGGCACTTTCATGCGCGGGCGTCGGCGCCTGCGCCGAGAGGGCGGCGCCGTGCAGCGCCGTGCCCAGCACACCGGCGTCGCGCCGCGCCTCGCGCGAGGCGGCATGGTCGCCCCAAAGCGCCGCCGGGAGCTGCTTGTTCACCCAGTCGACGGCGAACCGGTCGGTCGCATCGCCGGAACCGCCGCTGGTGCCGAAGGTGTCGTCGAAATGCACCGAGACCTCGAAATCCGCCCGGAAGCCCCCGGGCGCGAGGTGACAGGGCGCAACCCCCAGTCGCTGCGCCGCCCTCTGCGCGTGCGCGCCGCAGCGGGCCGCAGTGGCAGGCAGCGCGGTCTCGATGCGCAGGCTCAGGGCGGCGGGCGTCACCTCGGGCATCCCGCCGGCCTCGCCCCGCTGGCCGGCGACGAGCACCAGGCGCAGCCAGTTCGCAGGCGCAGGCAGGACATCCCGCGCGAACTCCGCCCAGGACAATGCCGGCGCCTCCCGCGGTGCGCCGGCCCCGAGCGAGACGTCGAAGGAGACGATGTGGAGGCTGACATGCGCGTTGCCCGAGAACTCGGGGCCCCAGACCGTGAGATCGGCGCCGACGTCGATGGTGATCGTGTGACGTCCGAAGGCGTGGAACGTGAAGGCCCCCCACATCGATGCTGGCCTCGGCCTCGTAGTGGAAGGGCTTCCACAGCATGATGAAGTCGATGCCGGTCTTGAACCAGGCCCGCAGGCCACCGTCGTGGTAGGCCGCCTCGGGCCATGGCGCGGCCAGCGCCTCGAGCAGGTCGACCACGCCGGGCGCCTGCCCTGCGTTGGCTTGCGAGAAATGCGACTGCGGCGGGCCGGGCGTGGTCGGCACGGCGAAATCGAAGTTGGGGGTCGCGGGGATCTGCCGCGAGGTCCCGATCATGCGGCGCCGCAGCGCGCTACCGCGAGCGGCGGGGTAGCGCTGGAGCACCAGTGCCGCGACCGCCGCCACCTGCGGCGTGCACATCGAGGTGCCGTTGGCGGTGACCATCCGGTCCTCGACACCGACCCCGCCGGCCGTCCGGCCGGCCGCGGATCGGCATGACGCAGAGCGCCTCGTACCGCGCGGCCTTCTCGGTCGTCCCGGCCGGGCCGCCAAGCCCGCAGATATCGGGCACGCGGTAGCCCTCGACCGGACCATCGGCGGGCTGCACGTAGCCCACGGCATAGTTAGAGGGCCGCAACTCGCGCTGCGCCGGCGTGGCAAGGTCGTGCCGCCGCGTCCAGAAGGCGCCGCCGCACTGCAACAGCATGGGCGCGTGCACGAGGTTGGTCACCGGCCGGGTCTCGGGCACCCGCCGGTTGGCCGGGTCGATCACAACGGGAACGCCCGAGTAGAACGACGACACGTTGCCGCTGGCCTGCACGAAAAGCGCGCCGGCGCGCTCGACCGCGCGCAGAAGCGCCAGGTAATCCCGCACGTACCACGAGTTCCCGACGATCATGGTGTCGCGGCGCGCGGGCGCCACGTCGAGGCCCCGGCTGTAGCTGAAGACTTGCGGCCGCAGCGCCGCCACCGCTTCGCGTATGTCCGCGTCGGGCATCTGCGCACTCCCCGCGTGGCGCTCCACGCCCGCGCGGCCCTCAATGGGCATGGCGTGGCGGATCACATGGATCGCGGCCTCGGGCGCTACCGCCAGCGCCTGCCCCACGACCATCGATCCATGCGGCCAGAGCGGGGCTTCGGGCAGCGGCTCGGCCATGAGGTCGGCCATCTCGGTGCGCAGGGCGCCACGCACCTCCCCGCCGCCACGCGCAGGCGGGCGATCCAGGCGCCATCGTAGTCGCCCGGCGCCGGGCGCGCCGTCAGCAGCGGCGCCACCACGCCCTGAACGAGGACCGGGGTCGCGGCGATGGCCTCCAACTCGTCCATCAGCGCCTCGCCGGCCGAGACGACCCGCGCGCGCCGCGCCGCCGACATGTGCGCCCAGTCGAGCCCGCCGGCCCGCGCGAGCGCCGCAATGCGGCCGTTCAGCCGGTCGCAGGCGGCGTATGTCGCCATGACGATGGCATCGCGCCGCCGGACCTGGCCCTCGGGAAAGGCGGTGCGCGCGGCCACCCGGTCGACCGTCTCACGAAGCCCCGCCGCGTCCCAGTAGGGATGGTCGCCGTCGAACCCCGTGTCCACGATCACCAGTCGCACGCCCCGCCCGGTCTCCGGCCGCTCCACGCCGGGGCCCAGGTCCTGTTCGCTGAGTTCGCGCCGCAACTGGTGCAGCAGGGTCTGGTAGCGCACGCCCTTGGACCCCGCGTTGCGGTAGTCCGAGACGTAGGCGGCGAGGGGCGAGGGGTTTCACCCCGTCGTAGGCGTCGTCCTCCGGCGGCGGCAGCACGAGACCGCGCAGCAGTTCCGCGAGCGGCCCGCCGGCCGGGCGGATCACCGCGTCGGCCTTTCCCGCCGCATCGGTGGCCAGCCAGCGCGAGCTCCCGCTGCCGTCGTCGCCCTCCTCGACTGTCACGTCGAAAAGCCGCTCCAGCAAGCTGCGCCGGGCGAGCAGCCGCACCCCCTCGCGACCCGCGCCGGTCACCTCGAAGCCTGCCTCCTCGAGCGCCGCGACCGCGCGTGGCAGCAGCGCCGGGTCGGGCCGAAGAGCCTGGGGGTCCGGCATCATGCCGGGGCCCGGCTCCAGCGGATCCCGCGCGCCGGGCCGCGTCGAGGTGACGACCGCCAGCACCGGCAAGGCGACGCCGGTGCGCAGCCCGCTCATGCCCGCGTCCGGCGCGGGCGCACAACCGCGAAGTCGGGGATGTCGGCGCGGCTGGCGCGCATCTCCAAGGCAAAAGCGCCGTCGGGCGCGGCGCCGTAGACGGAGAAGCGATCGGGCATCGCGGCCTCGCACTCATAGCTCAGCGCAAAAGGGCCTGCGACCGCGCGCCGTCAGTTGCACCGTCCGCTCCTCGGGCCGCGCGATCGCCGCGAAATAGTCGGGCAGCTCGATCACCGCCGTGCCCTCGGTCAGCACGCCCCCGCCGCGCAGGAATATGCCGGCCTCGGGCCCCTCGAGCGCGGCGAAGACCAGGTCGCTGTCCTCGTCCAGCGGATGTGGCACGCGGAAGTTCTTCGTCCCGTGCGTGACGTTAAGGTCGCCCTTGACGTTGAGGTCGGTGCGCACCAGCACCTCGGAGGCCGTCCAGTACAGCCCCGTACGGTCCCAGGGGTTTGGTCCGTCGTCCTCGTCCGTGGCGATGAGAAAGCCCTCGGCCTGCGCGCCGATGTAGAGCGATTTCGTTTCGGTCAGCACATTCATCGAGTGCCCCCCCGGCCGAGACGCCCGAGTTCGCCTTGCCCTCGGGCAGCAGGCGGACCATCGCGCTGGAGTCGGAGCTGCAGGTGACATCGACCCTGACCCAGTCGTTGCCGTTGGCCGTGACCGTGACCGTGACGACCCCCTGGACGTCGGCCCCGCCCTCGACGTTCAGGGGGCGCAGGGCCGAGATGCCGGCGTCGTCCGCCGTCAGAAGCCTGCGCTCGTCCAGCGTCAGCCCCGAGGCATTGTCCGGGTCGGTCAGGACATGCGCGATCTTCTCCCCGGCACCGAGGTAGAGCATGCCCGTCTCGGTCGACATCACCATCGAAGTCGAGGTCCCGGCGAGTTCCGAGGGCGGATGCCCTTCGCTTTCCAGCCGCAGGCTTGCGTAGCCCTTGTCCGGCGCGGACGAGGACGGCCGCATTGCCCCCTCACCCTGGATGTGCAGGTCCGCCTGCGGGTCGCTCGTGCGCAGGCCGAGGCGGTTGTCCACGCCGAAACAGAGCGGCGGCTTCTCGCTCTCGAGCGTCTGCGCCCCGTACCAGAAGTCGGGCAGGCCGCGATAGATCACGCGGATCGCGCGCGCGCCCCGGCGTGTCCGAAACGCCAAGGCCGGAAACGCCGATGTCCATTTCGGCGCCCGGCGCGAAGTCCACGTCGGCACCGGGATAGATCACCCAGCGCGGCAGCGCCCCGTCACCGCCGTCGAGCCGCCAGGCCAGCCCGCTGGCGGGGTCACCAAGGCCGAGGCGGCCGCCCCCGTCTTGAGCAGTTGCTGTTCGGGGAGCGGATCGCCCGGCCGCGCGACCTGCACCTGCGCGGTCAGCTCGAGGATGAGCGCGCTTTCGGTCACCGGGTGCTGCGCGGAATCCAGCAGCGGCTGGCCCGCGTCGTCGCGCGGGTGGTCGCGGCGCAGCCGCATGGGCCAGGTCGAGACGTTCTGCACCTCCATGGTCAGCGCGTGCCCCTCGCGGCGGCTCTCGATGTAGAGATGCGGCGCGCCGTCGCTGTCCAGCAGCCGCACGTCCAGTGGGCGCGCCTCGTTGAGGATCGACAGCGCGGTGCGGTCGGCCTCGGCCATCTCGGTGATCTGCGTGCCGGCAAGGGCCTCGGCATGGACGCGCACCTGCGCCACGTCGATCCAGGCATCCTCGGCGCGTCCGCCGCCGTCTGTCCCGACGACCAGCCGGCCGTTGCGCAGCGCCGGCGCCTGGGGCGCCCTCCGCCCCCTCGAGCCAGAAGCCCGCGAGCCCGTCGTCGAGCCGCGCGCATTCGCCCAGCCGCAGCGGGCAGCGCAGCGCCGCGATACCGCCCGCGTCGC
>NZ_KE557287.1 GCF_000442255.1 Salipiger mucosus DSM 16094
CCCTTGCCCACGTCACCGTAGCCGCAGACCACGGCGACCTTGCCGGCCATCATGGTGTCGGTCGCGCGGCGGATGCCGTCGACGAGCGATTCCTTGCAGCCGTACTTGTTGTCGAACTTCGACTTCGTGACGCTGTCGTTCACGTTGATCGCCGGGAAGGGCAGCTGGCCGCCCTTGGACAGCTCGTAGAGACGGTGCACGCCGGTGGTGGTCTCTTCCGAGACGCCCTTGAGCATGTCGCGCTGCTTCTTGAAGAAGCCGGGCGTTTCCTTCATCCGCTTGCGGATCTGGGCGAAGAGCGCCTCTTCCTCTTCCGAGCCGGGGTTCGCGATCAGGTCTTCCTCGCCGGCTTCCACGCGGGCGCCGAGCAGGATGTACATGGTCGCGTCGCCGCCGTCGTCGAGGATCATGTTCGATCCGCCCTGGCCGTCACCGTCGAAGTGGAAGATGCGGTCGCAGTAGTCCCAGTAGTCGACCAGCGTCTCGCCCTTCACGGCGAAGACCGGCGTGCCGCCTTCGGCGATCACGGCCGCGGCGTGGTCCTGGGTCGAGAAGATGTTGCAGGACGCCCAGCGGACCTCGGCGCCGAGCGCCACGAGGGTCTCGATCAGGCAGGCGGTCTGGATCGTCATGTGCAGCGAGCCGGCGATCCTGGCGCCCTTGAGCGGCTGGCTGGCGCCGTATTCCTCGCGCAGGGCCATGAGGCCCGGCATCTCGGTCTCGGCGATGTCCAGCTCCTTGCGGCCGTAGCCGGCCAGCGCGATGTCCTTGACGACGTAGTCGCTCGCCACGTGGGGCATGTCTTCTGCAGGCATGTCTTGTCCTTTATCCGATGAAACGATGCCGCCGGGCAGGGTGCCCGGCGGCAGGTGCATTGCTTGGCGGGCCGGTTACTCGGCCGCGATCTTGTGGCCGAACTCGGCCGCGAGGTCCTTGGCGAGGTCCGTGCGCTCCCAGCCGAAGCCGCCGTCGGCGTCCACCGGGCGACCGAAGTGGCCGTAGGCCGCGGTGCGCGCGTAGACCGGCTTGAGCAGGCCCATCGTCTCGCGCAGGCCGCGCGGCGTGAGGCGGACCATCTTGCGCAGGGTCGCGCCGAGCTTCTCCTCGTCGACCTTGCCGGTGCCGAAGGTCTCGACGTAGCGGCGACGGGGTCCGGCACGCCGATGGCATAGGCCAGCTGGATCTGGCACTTGTCGGCGAGGCCCGCGGCCACGACGTTCTTGGCCAGGTAGCGCGCGGCATAGGCCGCCGAGCGGTCCACCTTGGTCGGGTCCTTGCCCGAGAAGGCACCGCCGCCGTGGGGCGCCGCGCCGCCGTAGGTGTCGACGATGATCTTGCGGCCGGTGAGGCCGGCGTCACCGTCGGGGCCGCCGATCACGAAGTTGCCCGTGGGGTTCACGATCAGCTTGTCGTCGGCCGGCAGGTCCCAGCCCTCGTCCTTGAAGACGCCCTCGATGTAGGGCTTCACCAGCTCGCGGACCTTGTCCTGGCTGACGCCCTCGAGGTGCTGCGTCGAGACGACGACGGTGTCGACGCCGACGGGCTTGCCGCCCTGGTACTTGAGCGTGACCTGCGACTTGGCGTCGGGGCCGAATTCCGGCGTCTTGCCGGATTTGCGGTCCTCGGCCATGAGGCGCAGGATCCGGTGCGCGAACTGGATCGGCGCCGGCATCAGCTCTTCGGTCTCGTTGCAGGCGTAGCCGAACATGATGCCCTGGTCGCCGGCACCTTCTTCGCCCTTGTCGCCCTCGTCGACGCCCATCGCGATGTCCGAGGACTGCGCGTGCAGGCGGTTGACGATCTCGACAGTCTTCCAGGAGAAGCCGGGCTGGTCGTAACCGATTTCCTTGACCGCCTCGCGGGCGATCTCCTCGACGCGGCGCAGCACGGACTCGGGGCCGCGGACTTCGCCGGCGATGGTCAGGTGGTCGGTGGTGGCAAGCGTCTCGCAGGCGACCCGGGCCTCGGGCTCCTCGGCCAGGTAGGCGTCGAGGACCGAGTCCGAGATGCGGTCGCAGACCTTGTCCGGATGGCCTTCCGACACCGATTCACTGGTGAACAGCCAGGTTTTGTCACCCATTTTGGGTTCCCCCTCTTAGTTCTGGGATTGGTGCCCGCACGCCTCAGGCGACGTTGCGGGCCTTCTCTTCGCCGGTGCTCCGTCCCGGCGTGTATCCGAGGCTCGGCGCGAGCCATGTCTCGACCTCGGAAATGCTCATTCCCTTGCGCTCGGCGTAGTCGGCGACCTGGTCGGGGCCGATCCGGCCCACGCCGAAGTAGCGCGCGTCGGGATGCGCGAAGTAGAGGCCGGCCACCGCCGCGGCAGGCCACATCGCGCAGGATTCGGTCAGCTCGAGGCCGGTATGCGCCGTGGCGTCCAGCATCTCGAACAGGGTCCGCTTCTCGGTGTGATCCGGGCAGGCCGGATACCCCGGGGCAGGGCGGATGCCGCGATACTTCTCGGCGATCAGGTCCTCGTTGGCCATCGACTCGTCGGCGGCGTAGCCCCAGAGGCTGCGGCGCACGCGCTCGTGCAGAGCCTCGGCAAAGGCCTCGGCGAAGCGGTCGCCCAGGGCCTGCACGAGGATCGAGTCGTAGTCGTTGTTCTCGGCCTTGAAGCGGTCCGAGATGGCGTGGACCTCGGGGCCCGCGGTGACGGCGAAGCCGCCGACCCAGTCGGGCGTGCCGACGGGCGCGATGAAGTCCGACAGGCACATGTGCGCCTTGTCGCCCGACTTCTTGCCCTGCTGGCGCAGCTGCGGGAAGCGCGCCGCCTCGGTCTTGCGGTCCTCGCCGGTCCAGACGATCACGTCGTCGCCCTCGGCGTTCGCGGGCCACAGGCCCACCACGCCGCGCGGCTTGAACCACTCTTCCTCGATGATCCGGTCGAGCATCGCCTGCGCGTTGTCATAGAGTTCGCGCGCGGTCGGGCCCTTGTCGGGATCGTCCAGGATGTCGGGGAAGCGGCCGCGCATCTCCCAGGTCGCGAAGAAGGGCGTCCAGTCGATGTACTCGCGCAGCTTCGACAGCGGCATGTCGTCGATCGGCGACAGGCCCGGGCTTTGCGGCGCGGGCGGGTTGGCGCTGTCCCAGTCCGTGTTGAAGGCATTCGCACGCGCCTCGGCCAGCGGCGTCGTCGGGCGGTCGCCCGTCTTGGCCGAGCTCTCGCGCATCTTCTCCTGCTCTTCGGCGATGCCCTCGAGATAGGCGGGCGCCGCGGTCTTGGACAGCAGCCGCGAGACGACGCCGACGGCCTTGGAGGCGTCGTCGACGTGGATCACGCCGTTGTCGTACTCGGGCGCCACCTTGAGCGCGGTGTGCTTCTTCGAGGTGGTCGCGCCGCCGATCATCAGCGGCACCTCGAAGCCCTGCCGGGTCATCTCGGCGGCCACCTCGACCATGCGGTCGAGCGAGGGCGTGATGAGGCCGGACAGGCCGATCACGTCGGCGTTCTCTTCCTTGGCCTTGGCCAGGATGTCCTCGGTCGGCACCATGACGCCCATGTCGACGACGTCGTAGTTGTTGCACTGCAGGACGACGCCCACGATGTTCTTGCCGATGTCGTGCACGTCACCCTTGACGGTCGCCATCAGCACCTTGCCCTTGGCCGAGGTGTCGCCCGAGAGGCGCTTTTCCTCTTCCATGTAGGGCAGCAGGTGCGCCACGGCGGCCTTCATCACGCGGGCCGACTTCACGACCTGCGGCAGGAACATCTTGCCCTCGCCGAAGAGGTCGCCGACCACGTTCATGCCGTCCATGAGCGGCCCCTCGATCACGTCGAGCGGGCGTTCCGCGCGCTGGCGGCACTCCTCGGTGTCGTCGACCACGAAGTCGGTGATCCCGTGCACCAGCGCGTGCTCCAGCCGCTTCTCGACGGCCTGCTCGCGCCACTTGGGGTCTTCCTTCTTCGAGGCCTCGCCGGTGCCCTTGTACTTGTCGGCGATGTCCAGCAGCCGCTCGGTCGCGTCGTCGCGGCGGTTGAGCAGCACGTCCTCGACCCGCTCGCGCAGCTCGTCGGGGATGTCGTCGTAGACGGTGATCTGGCCCGCGTTCACGATGGCCATGTCCATGCCCAGCGGGATCGCGTGGTAGAGGAACGCCGAGTGCATCGCCTCGCGCACGGCGTTGTTGCCGCGGAAGCTGAACGAGACGTTCGACAGGCCGCCCGAGATGTGGGTGTCGGGCATGTCGGCCTTGATGAGCCGGATCGCCTCGAAGAAGGCGTTGGCGTAGTCGTTGTGCTCCTCGATGCCGGTGGCGACGGCAAAGATGTTGGGATCGAAGATGATGTCCCAGGGCTCGAAGCCCGCCTTCTGCGTCAGCAGGTCATAGGAGCGGCGGCAGATCTCGTACTTGTGCTGCGCGGTCTCGGCCTGGCCGTTCTCGTCGAAGGCCATGACCACCACGGCGGCGCCGTAGCGGCGCACGATGCGCGCCTGCTCAAGGAAGGCGTCCTCGCCTTCCTTGAGCGAGATGGAGTTCACCACCGCGCGGCCCTGGATGCACTTGAGACCCTCTTCGATCACCTCGAACTTCGAGCTGTCGACCATGACCGGCACGCGGCTGATGTCGGGCTCCGAGGCGATCAGGTTGAGGAAGGTGCGCATCGCCTCCTGGGAGTCGAGCAGGCCCTCGTCCATGTTCACGTCGATGATCTGGGCGCCGTTCTCGACCTGCTGCCGCGCCACGTCGAGCGCGGCGGCATAGTCGCCGTCCATGATCAGCTTCTTGAACTTGGCCGAGCCGGTGACGTTCGTCCGCTCGCCGATGTTGATGAAATTGGCAACGCTGGTCATGCTGCGCCCTCCTTTGCGGTCGCGGCCGGGGCTTCGAACATCTCCAGTCCGCTCAGGCGCATCTGGCGCACCTTCTGCGGGATCTTGCGGGGAGTCTTGCCCTCGACGGCCTTGGCGATGGCCCGGATGTGGTCCGGCGTGGTGCCGCAGCAGCCGCCGACGATGTTCACGAGACCGCTGTCGGCCCATTCCGCGAGGTGCGCGGCGGTCTCTTCCGGCGTCTCGTCGTAGCCGCCCATCTCGTTCGGCAGGCCGGCGTTGGGGTAGGCGCTGACGCGGGTGTCCGCCACCTCGGAGAGGGTGCGCACGTGCTGGCGCATCTCGCCCGCGCCAAGCGCGCAGTTGAGCCCGATCGAGAAGGGACGCGCGTGGCTCATCGAGACCCAGAAGGCCTCGGGCGTCTGCCCGGTGAGCGTGCGGCCCGAGCGGTCGGTGATGGTGCCCGAGATCATCAGCGGCGGCACGTCCAGCCCCTCGTCCTTGAGCGAGTCGATGGCAAAGAGCGCGGCCTTGGCGTTGAGCGTGTCGAAGATGGTCTCGATCAGCAGCAGGTCGGCGCCGGCCTCGATCAGGCCGCGCGCGGCCTCGCCGTAGGCCTTGGCGAGATCGTCGAAGGTCACGGCGCGGAAGCCGGGGTCGTTCACGTCGGGGCTGATGCTGGCGGTCTGGTTGGTCGGCCCGATGCCGCCCGCGACCCAGCGCGGCCGGTCCGGCGTCGAGGCGGCATCGGCCGCCTCGCGCGCCAGCCGCACGCTCTCGGCGTTCATCTCGCCGACGAGGTGCTGCATGTTGTAGTCGGCCTGGCTGACCGAGTTGGCCCCGAAGGTGTTGGTGCACAGGATGTCCGCGCCGGCCTCGAGGAAGTCGGCGTGGATGTCGCGGATCAGGTCGGGCTGGGTCAGGCTCAGCAATTCGTTGTTGCCCCCGACATCGCCCGAATGGTCCGCGAACCGCGAGCCGCGATAGAACGCCTCGTCGGGTTTCGCCTGCTGGATCATCGTGCCCATCGCCCCGTCCAGCACGAGGATCTTCCGGGCCGCATGCGCGGCAATGTCAGTGGTATCGGTCATAGGTATTTCCCTTCAGGCCGCGCGGTCGGCGCGGATCGTCGCCGGCAGTCCCAGCGCGCGGCAGATCGCGAGCGTGACGTCCGGCTTGTTCAGCGTATAGATATGGAACTCCGTCAGCCCCTCGGCAACGAACCGGCGGCATTGTTCGACCGCCACGCTGGTGGCGACCATCGAACGCAGGTCGGGCGTTTCGTCGAGTCCGGCGAACATCTCTTCCATCCAGGTGGGAATAGAGGCACCGCAGCCGGACGAAAAGCGCTTGAGGCTCGCGAAGTTGGCAACCGGCATGATGCCGGGCACGATCGGGGCGGAAATGCCTGCCTTCCGGGCACGATCGACGAAGCGCAGCACGGTGTCGGTGTCGAACGCATATTGCGTGATCGCCCGGTTGGCCCCGGCGTCGATCTTGCGCTTGAGGTGATCGAGGTCGCCCTGGTCGCTCGCGGCCTCGGGGTGCACCTCGGGATAGGCGGCGACCGAGATATCGAAATCGCCTATGCGGCGCAGGCCTTCGACCAGTTCGGCGCCGTCGTGGTAGCCGTCCTCGGCCAGCGTCTCGCCCTCGGGCAGGTCGCCGCGCAGCGCGACGATGCGGCGGATGCCGGCGTCCCAGAGGCCCTGGGCCTGGCGGTCGATCTCGGCGCGGCTGGCGCCAACGCAGGTCAGGTGCTGCGCCACGGGCAGGCCCGAGCGGGACGCCACGGCGTCGACCACCTGGCGGGTGCGCTCGCGGGTCGAGCCGCCAGCACCGTAGGTCACAGAGAAATAGGCCGGTCCGGCCTCGGCCAGCCGGTCAACGGTGTGCCCGAGTTTCTCGATCCCCGCCTCGGTCTTGGGCGGGAAGAGCTCGAAGGACACCGAGATGTCCCGTTCGGGTGTCTGCCCGGTCATGAAGGTCTCTCCGTCGTTGGGATCGTCTGTCTGGTTGGTGCCCGGCCCGCGCGGCTGGCGCGGGCCGGGGTGTCCGGTCTTACGCCGGCTTGCGGAAGGTCAGGATGCCCCAGGCGAGGTAGCCGTCGTCGGCCGCCTTGACCCAGTTCTCGAGACCGACGGCCATCTTGTCGAGGTACTCGGCCGACGAGCCGCCTTCACGCAGCTTGTCGTAGTTCGCCAGCAGTTCCTCGCGGACCCGTGCGTAGTGGTTGCGCAGCTGGTTGGTCATCTCGTCCAGCTCCACCGTCTCGAAGCCGAGCGCCTCGGCCACTTCGCGGTAGTAGCGGATCGAGCCCAGGCTGTTCAGCTGCAGGCGGTCGTAGACCGGCTGAAGCACGCCCTGCGGCACGTCGTCGGCCTGCATCGGGTCGGTGAAGATCAGGTGACCGCCCGGCTTGAGCACGCGGTACGCCTCGGCGATGACCTTGTCGCGCTGGTCCGAGTGCAGGAAGGCATCCTGGCTCCAGGCCACGTCGACGCTGGCGTCGTCCTGCGGCAGGTCCTCGAAGACGCCGTGGCGCACCTCGATCTTGTCGCCCAGGCCGGCCTGGCGGATCTTCTGGCGGTTGTAGTCGTTCTGCGTGCTCGAAATGTTGACACAGATCGCCTCGGCGCCCGTCTGCTTGACCAGCGTGCGCATCGCGCCGCCATAGCCCGCGCCCATGTCCAGCACACGGCTGTCGGCGCCCAGCTTCGGCAGCTTGTCGATCATCGCGGCGATGGTCTTGTCGCTGGCCTCGCGGATGTTCTTCGTCTCGTCGTAGAGGCCGATGTGCAGGTCTTCGCCGCCCCAGATGGTCGAGTAGAAGGTGTCGGCGTCGTCACTGTCGTAGTAGTCTTCGGTGACGTCGCGGATGTCCTGCTCGTCCTCGGTGCTGGTGCCGCCCCAGCGCTTCATGTGCAGCGAGGATTTCTCGGCCACGTGGATGAAGAAGTCCGGGTCGTCCTCGGCGTAGGTTTCCTGGAAGTCGCCGTAGGTGCGGACGCGCTCGAAGCCTGCCTCGGTGAGCAGCCGACGCATGTAGTTCTTGCGGATCGGGCACATGTTCAGCGTGTAGGAGGCGCCGTCGGGGAAGGTGTAGCGCATGCGGCACAGGCCCTCGTCGACGTGGTCCGGCTCGGCCGTCACCTGGTCGCCGCAGTAGTAGAACTTGTGCTTGGTCGAATAGCCGTTGTCGATCATCGCGTCGTAGTTGCGCTGATCGAGAATGAGGATGCCGTCGTGCTTCAGCGCGGCATAGAACTCGGCCAGCGCGCGGCGGCGGTCCTTTTCCTCGTGCAGGTGGGTGAAGGAGTTGCCGAGGCAGATGATCGCGTCGTACTTGCCCGCGATGTCGCGGTTCAGCCAGCGCCAGTCGGCCTGCGTCGTCTTGAGGATCAGGCCGCGCGCCTGGCCGTTCTGGAAGGCCTTGGCGACCATCGCGGCCGAGCCGTCGGCGGCGGTCACGTCGAAGCCGGCCTCGGTCAGGCGCACCGAGTGGAAGCCGGTGCCGCAGGCCACGTCGAGCACGCGTTCCTTGCCGCGGGCGCGCAGGATGTCGATGAAGAACTGGCC
Source organism: Salipiger mucosus DSM 16094 (assembly GCF_000442255.1). Lineage (GTDB taxonomy): Bacteria > Pseudomonadota > Alphaproteobacteria > Rhodobacterales > Rhodobacteraceae > Salipiger > Salipiger mucosus. The sequence goes on from NZ_KE557287.1 coordinate 8,355, forward strand.
CTCGCTGGTGGCGCGGCCGTCCCAGTCGATCAGCTCGTCCCACTTGTCGACGAAGGTCGAGACATACTCCTTGCGGTAGTGGTCCGTTTCACGGTCTGCCAGCGGGTCGTCGCCGTAGACCTGGTCGGTCATCGTGAGCTCGGCGTTGTCCGTGCTGTAATCCGTCATGTGTTTACCCCTCCTTAAGGCCGCATCGTCCCGGCTGGAACGGGACGACCGTTCCACTGGACATTCCGAGGCCGGGCGCGGTCTTTCGCCGTCGCGCCGATCCCGGGCGTTCGCTTGTTTGTGTCGCGGGCTCTGCCGTGACCGGCGAGCCCCTCGCATGTTCGAAGCATTTCCGCGCCGTGGCGGTCGCCTCCACGCATTTCCTTAGCGTCTGCGAAGCAGTGTCACGTCGCTGTGACGCGTGGCGGACACTCTGCAGTTTAATTGCGACACTTCAAGTCCTGTGGCGCCTTGTCATGAAGACTTTTTGTTTTGGCTTACAAACTAATCATTTTCGCGCACGCCTCGAGCAGTTCGCGGAGGCCAGGAGCGTTCAGGACGCGCGGGAGAACCCGTCGCGAACCGGCGAATCCACGCGAGTCGGCGCTGCCGGCAGGGTGCCGGGGCCCTTGGCGCCGGGCGGGCAGGGGGCTATGACGGTCCACCCGAGACCAGAGGAGCCCGCCTTGGACCAGACCGCCGAGCGCATCGCCCGCACCATCGCCACCGAGATCGCCGCGAGCCCCAAACAGGTCGCCGCCGCGGTCGAGCTGCTGGACGGGGGCGCCACCGTGCCCTTCATCGCCCGCTACCGGAAGGAGGCGACCGGGGGCCTCGACGACACCCAGCTGCGGACGCTGGGCGACCGGCTGACCTACCTGCGCGAGATGGAGGCGCGGCGCGCCGCGATTCTCGAGTCGATCAAGGGGCAGGACAAGCTGACCGACGACCTGGCGAGGCGCATCGCGGGCGCCGACAGCAAGGCCGCGCTCGAGGACATCTACCTGCCCTACAAGCCCAAGCGCCGCACCAAGGCGATGATCGCGCGCGAGAACGGGCTCGAGCCGCTGTTGCGCGCCATCATGGAGGACCGCGCCGCTGATCCGCAGACACTGGCCGAGAGCTACACCGGCGAAAACGTCGAAACGGTCAAGGCCGCGCTCGAGGGCGCGCGCGACATCCTCGCCGAGGAGCTGAGCGAGAACGCCGACCTGCTGGGCCGCCTGCGGAGCTTCATGCGCGAGGAGGCGCTGATCTCCGCCACGGTCCAACCCGGCAAGGAAGAGGCCGGCGCCAAGTTCTCGGACTACTTCGACCACCGCGAGAAATGGGCCGACATCCCCGCGCACCGGGCGCTCGCGATCCTGCGCGCCTCGAAGGAGGAGATCGTCACCGTCTCCATCGCCCCCGAGCCCGAGGAGGGCGCCGCCCGCGCCGTGGGCATCGTGGCGCAGGCCATCGGCATCCCGGGCGACGCGCCGGGCGATGCCTGGCTGCGCACCGCGGCGGGCTGGACCTGGCGGGTCAAGCTGAGCCTGTCGATGTATGTCGACCTCATGACCGAGCTGCGCCGCCGCGCCCATGAAGAAGCGATCCGCGTCTTCGCCCGCAACCTGCGCGACCTGCTGCTCGCCGCGCCCGCCGGCAGCAAGGCGACGCTGGGGCTCGATCCGGGCATCCGCACCGGGGTCAAGGCCGCCGTGGTCGACGCCACCGGCAAGGTGCTGGAAACCGCGACGCTCTACCCCTTCCAGCCCAAGCGCGACCTGCGCGGCGCCGAGGAGGCCGTGCTGCGCATGGTCAAGCGCCACGGCGTCGCCCTCGTCGCCATCGGCAACGGCACCGCCAGCCGCGAGACCGAGCGCTTCGTCGCCGACACGCTCAAGCGGCTCGAGGGGCCCGCGCCCACCAAGGTCGTCGTCTCCGAGGCCGGCGCCTCGGTCTATTCCGCCTCCGAGCTGGCGGCGCAGGAGTTCCCGGATCTGGACGTCTCGCTGCGCGGCGCGGTGTCGATCGCGCGGCGCCTGCAGGACCCGCTGGCCGAGCTCGTCAAGATCTCGCCCGAGAGCATCGGCGTCGGCCAGTACCAGCACGACGTGGACCAGCGGCAGCTGGCCAAGGCGCTCGAGGCCGTGGTCGAGGACGCTGTGAACGCCGTTGGCGTCGATCTCAACACCGCCTCGGCGCCGCTGCTGGCGCATGTCGCGGGGCTGGGGCCCTCGCTGGCGCAATCCATCGTCGCGCACCGCGACGCCAACGGCGCCTTCGCCTCGCGCAAGGCGCTGATGAAGGTCTCGGGCGTCGGCCCCCGCGCCTTCGAGCAGAGCGCGGGCTTCCTGCGCATCCGCGAGGGTGACGAGCCGCTCGACGCCTCCTCGGTCCACCCCGAGGCCTACGAGGTCGCCCGCCGCATCGTCGGCGCCTGCGGCCGCGACATCCGCCAGATCATGGGCCACCCCGAGGCGCTGAAGGGCCTGCGGGCCGAGGATTTCGTGGACGAGAGCTTTGGCCTGCCCACGGTGCGCGACATCCTGTCGGAGCTGGAAAAGCCCGGCCGCGACCCGCGCCCCAGCTTCAGGACGGCGACCTTCGCCGAGGGGGTCGAGGACATCAAGGATCTGAAACCCGGCATGTCGCTGGAGGGCACGGTGACCAACGTCGCGGCCTTCGGCGCCTTCGTCGACATCGGCGTGCACCAGGACGGGCTCGTGCACGTGAGCCAGCTGGCCGACCGCTTCGTCAAGGACCCGCACGAGGTGGTCAAGGCGGGCGACGTGGTCCGGGTCCGCGTCACCGAGGTCGACGTCCCCCGCAAGCGCATCGGCCTGTCGATGCGCAAGGACGGCGGCGGCGGCTCGGGCGGCGGCCGGGGCAAGGACCGCGGCGCACCCCCGCCCAAGGGCCGGCGCGGCGGTGGCGGAGGCGGCGGCCCCAAGGGCGGCAAGTCGCGCGAACCCTCGGGGCAGGGCGCCCTCGGCGCGGCGCTGGCGGACGCGATGAAGAAGAAATAGCGCGGCCTCGGGTCCGTGCGTCACCTCTTCCGGTTGCGCCGCGTGGCCGTCGCCGCAGCAGAGGTGACGGTCATCGGAGGCAGCCGGGGGATGGTCTCCGGCGCGGCCAGTCTTATGGCCGCGCCCGTGATTTCCTGAAGTGGTCTGCCGGAGTGTTTGCCGCGCCTTATGGGCGCGGTCAGGCCCGGGGCTCCGCCCGTGATTTCCTCAATCGCTCCCCCGGAGCGATTGTCGCGCCCTATGGGCGCGACCCGGAAATCACCCCATCCACCGCCGGACCGGGGCGTTGGATTCCTCAAGCGGCTGGGTCACCACGTCCACCAGCGTCGGGCCGTCGTGCGCCACCGCCTGCCGCAGCACGCCCTCCAGCTCGGCCGGGTCCTCGACCCGCCAGGACTTGACGCCGTAGGCAGCCGCCACCGCCGCCTGATCGACGCGGTTGAAATCCACGTTGTAGTAGCGCGCACCCTTGTCGTCCTTCTGGCTCGCCTTGATCCAGCCGTAGCTGGCGTTCGAGAACACCACGAAGGTGATCGGCGCGCGCGAGCGGCAGACGGTTTCCAGCTCGCCGCAGGTGAAGCCGAAGGAGCCGTCGCCCATCAGCGCCACGGTCTTCGAGGCCGGCCGCCCGTACCAGGCCCCCAGCGAGGCCGCGAGCGAATACCCCAGCGCCCCGTGCGCGCGGTTGGTCACGAAGTAGCGCCCCGCCAGCTGCTGCTGGTAGTAGGCCGAGGCATAGGGGCAGGAGGTGCCCGGGTCCGAGACCACGGTGGCATCCTCGGGCAGCACCTTCATCAGGTCCGCGATGACCCGCTCGGGGCGGATCGGCTGGTCGCCCCCGGCCGCGATGCGGTCGAAGATCTCGAACTTGCGCCGCTTGATGTCGGCCACCGCCGCCGCGCCGCCGAAGGTGCCCGCGCCCTGGCCGCGCTTGTCGAGCGCCGCGTTCAGCATCCCCAGCGAGAGCCGCAGGTCGCCCGCGACGCCGACCTCGGTCGGCAGGTTGGCCCCGATCACCATCGGGTCGGAGTCGAAATGCACGATGCGGGTGCCGACGCTGGGCGCCTCCCACCGCGCGGTGGTGGTCGAGCCCGCCCGGCAGCCCATGAAGACCACGAGGTCGGCGGCCTCCATCATCTCCCAGGTCTGGTCGGTGCCGCCGTTCGAGCCGACCACGCCAAGCGCGTTCGGGTGCGTGTCGGCCAGCGAGCCCTGGCCCGAGATCGAGGAGGCCACCGCGATGTCGAGCCGCGTCGCCAGCCGGTCGAGCTCGGCCATGGCGCCCGAGATCACCACGCCGCCGCCGCAGACGATGAGCGGTTTCTTCGCCGAGAGGATCGCGTCGAGCGCCGCTTCGACGGCGGCCTCTTCGGGGCCGGTGCGATAGGCCGGGTAGGTCGCGAGCGCGGGGTCGGCCCAGATGTCGGCCGGGTCCACCGGGTCGTACTGGATGTCGTAGGGCAGCCCGAGGTGCGTCGACCCCGAGCGCCCGGTCGTCATGGCGCGGAAGGCGGTGCGCACCATGCGCGGGATGTGCTCGGCCCGCTTGATGACGGTGTTCCACTTGGTCAGCGGGCGCATCAGCGCCTCCTGGTCGACCTCGGTCAGGGGATACTTGCCGTAGGAGGCCACCGAGATGTCCGAGGTGATCGCCAGCGTCGCGTAGGAGCTTTCCGAGCTTTCGATCAGCCCCGGCAGGATGTAGGTCGCGCCGCCGCCCGAGGGCCCCTCGCAGACGCCCGGCCGCCCGGTCACCCGCGAATAGCCGTCGGCCATGTAGGCCGCGCTGCGCTCGTCGCGCGTCAGCACGTGCGAGATCTCGTGGTCGAGCAGGTGCATCGCGTCGTAGAAGGGCAGGGTGGTGTCGCCGCAGAGCCCGAAGATGTGCGTCACGCCATGCGCTTCCAGCATCCGCACCATGGCTTCCGCGCCGTTCAGTTTGTTGTCCAGCATCCCGGTTCCTTCACGCTCGGGCGCGGGGCCGGACCTCCGGCGGCGCCAAAAATTGTATACAAAGAAAAATACAAGGTTCGCCCGGAGCCTTCAAGGCCGTTCTGCGACCCTAGAGCCGTCCGCCGCGCGGCATGGGGAAATGCTGCGGCCGAACGCCCAGCTGAAGCCAGCGCACCAGCGAGTGGATGTCGAAGACCGGCAGCCCCGTCGCGGCCGAGACATCGGCGGCATAGGGCGCCATGTTGGTGCACTCCAGCACCAGCGCGCCCACCTCGGGGTGGCGCCGCACCAGCCGCTGCGCGGCCGAGATCACGTCGTCGCGCGCGCGGATCACGTCGAGGTCGTCCTTCTCGGCGCCGATGATGACGCGGAAGAATTCGCCGTCGGTGTCCGTGCCCTCGACCGGCGTGTCCTGCGGCACGCCCACGCCCTCGAGGTGCGCGGGGGTCAGGCTGCCCGAGCTGATCGTCACCACGCCGGGGCGCTTGCCGGGCGGCAGCATGGCCTGCACCCAGGGCACCTGCATCAGCGAGGAAGTCGCCACCGGCACGCCGAGCGCCTCGGCCAGGTCCGGTTGCAGGATCGACAGGAAACCGCAGTTGGTGGTGATCGCCTCGGCGCCCAGTTCCACCAGCTCGCGCGCGCCCTCCAGAAAGGCCTCGCGCAGCCCGGCGGCCTTGTTCAGCACCACGGTCCCCGGATCGGCGCCCCGGATCACGCGGTAGAGCACCGGGAAGGGCCAGGTCTCGGCATGGCCCATGTCGCCCGGAATGCGGGCAAAGCGCGCCTCGAGCATCAGGATGCCGAGCGGCGCGCCGTAGACGGCCTTGCCGCCGCTGGCGATGACGGAGGGGGAGGGGGCGTCGTGGGTCATGTCGGTCGGGCCTTTCGCGTGCTGTCTCAGCCTTGGCGCGGCGCGCGGTCGGGCGCAAGGCCCCGGGCCGCGGATTTCCCCGCGCCCGCCGCGCGCGTGACGTCGCGCCCTGCGCGCGCGCCTTGCCCGGACGTGCTAGGATCGCGCCCAGGGAGAGAGGAGGCCCACATGCGCGAGATGGAGCCCGAGACCGAGCTGGGAACCCACCGGGTCGAGAACCAGCCGCCGCCGCGCGGCGATCTCTCGCTGATGGAGACCGACCCCGCCCTGCGCGAGGCGCTGTCGGATCTCGGCGCCCCCCGCCGCGCCGCGCTGGCGGACTATGCCGCGACCATCGGCACGACCGGCATGCGCGAGGCCGCGCGCGACGCCAACCGGCACGCGCCCGAGGCGCATCTCTTCGACCGCGCGGGGCGGCGGCTGGACGAGGTCCGTTTTCATCCCGCCTACCACGCCTTCATGCGAACCTCCTGCGCCGCGGGCTACGCCTCGGTCGCCTGGGAGGGCGGTGCGGGCGGCCACCGCGCCCATGCCGCGATGGTCTACCTCGCGAGCCAGGTCGAGCCCGGCCATTGCTGCCCGCTCACCATGACCTATGCCGCCGTGCCCGCGCTGGCGGCGGGCGGGGCGCCCTTCGCGCACTGGCGCGACAAGGCTCTCTCGCGCGACTACGATCCCGACCCGCGCCCCATCGACGACAAGCCCGGCGTGACGCTGGGCATGGCGCTGACCGAAAAGCAGGGCGGCTCGGACGTGCGGGCCAACACCACGCGGGCCGAGCGCGACGGCGCGGGCTGGCGGCTCACCGGGCACAAGTGGTTCTGCTCGGCGCCCATGTCCGACGCCTTCCTCACGCTCGCGCAGGCGCCGGGCGGGCTGACTTGCTTCCTCGTGCCCCGCTGGCTCGAGGAGGGGCGCAATCACATCCGGATCGCGCGGCTCAAGGACAAGCTGGGCAACCGCTCCAACGCCTCGGCCGAGATCGAGTATGCCCGCGCGCTGGCATGGCAGCTGGGCGAGGAGGGCGACGGCGTGCGCACCATCGTCCGCATGATCCACCACACCCGGCTCGACACCGCCCTCGCCCCCGCCGGCCTGATGCGCGCGGCGCTCTGCGAGGCGCACCACTGGGTCGCCCACCGCAGCGCCTTCCAGGCGCGGCTGATCGACCAGCCGCTGATGCGCTGCCTGCTGGCCGACCTCGCGCTCGACCTCGAGGGCAGCCTCGCGCTGGGGCTGCACGTCGCGCGCGCCTTCGACGGGATGGATGACGCGGCCCGCGCCTTCGGGCGCATCGGCGTGGCGCTGGCCAAGTTCCTCTCGAACAAGCTCTGCCCGGTGGTGGTGGGCGAGGCGATGGAGGTGCTGGGCGGCGCGGGCTACGTCGAGGATGGCCCGCTGCCCATGCTCTACCGCGAGGCCCCGCTCAACGGCATCTGGGAGGGATCGGGCAACGTGATCTGCCTCGACGTGCTGCGCTCGCTCGCGCGCGATCCCCTCGCGGGGGGCGTGCTGGCCTCCGAGCTCGACGCCGCCGCGGGCGCCGATCCGGCCTATGACGTCGCCTTGAGCGACTACCGCGCCGCCTGGCCCGCGCTGCCCGAGCCCGCGCAGGCCCGCGCCTTCACCGAGCACACGGCGCTGATGCTCTCGGCCTCGGTGCTCTGCCGGGGCGCCTCCGACGCGGTCGCGGGAGCCTTTGTCCGCAGCCGCCTCACGGACCGGCGCGGCCGCGTGCCGGGCGCGCTGCCCGCGGTCGACCCGGCGCCACTGCTCGCGCGGCTGGGTGGATAGCACCGCACGGTTCTGGCCTTGTCGTCAGATGCGGCGCCACGGGCCGGGCTGTCCATGGGGAAACGGGCTTTCGCCACGCGTGCCGAATGCGCCCCGTCGACGGACGGCCCAGACGCAGGGCGTGGGCATGTCACAACAGCGTTCGGGAGAAGGGCGATCGGCCACGATCAGTCTGTGGAAATCAACCACGATGAGCATGTCTTGCGATCGCTCCAGCGGTCACCGGTCACCGGGCCAAGACATGAACCGATATTTGAACCACGCAAATGCAGCACAGGAAAAGACCCAGATCGTCGCCAGGCCCAGCCAGCCGACCTGGCTGACGGAGCCGTGGTGTCTGAAGCCCAGGAACGCTCCGTTTCCGACAATGACCGTGGCGAGGATCACGCCGAATGCGATGGCCTGACGGAACTCGCGGTGATTTCCATTGTGCGGCATGTGCGTTCGGCTCCACTGCTGACGGTTGCTGGCAACGAGCTCGCGGAGTCAATGTAGATCTTTGCTATCAAACATTTAGCGCCAGGTCCATGCCGGCCCGCCTCTTCGTCCCGGCGAAGCGGAAGCGGCGGCACCGCGGACGGAGCGGTCCCTCGTAGCGGTGGCTCCGATGCCCACTTTCGACAGTTTGGCAAAAAACACTGGTTCGGGGCGCATTGATGCGCTCGATCTTCGTACGGTTCGATCATCCACCGAAGAAGACGGTATGCATCGTCCGCCCCGGTATGAGCGTGAAAGCTCCGGTCAGCAACAGGGCCAAAGCGTATAGCTGGATCATCGAGTTCCGGTGTGCTGCAACACGTCCTTGGCGGATCGCGCTGACGGAGTATACCAACGTCGTGAGGACGAGGATCGAAAGGACGTGTATGATGGAGAATGGTCCGAACCATCGGAATTCGTGTATCCAGAAGCTCGTTGCCGCGACAATGGCCATCGCGCCGACCCAGAAATAGCCGAGCGCTTTGTGCAGTGCAGTTCCTTTGGGTGCTGCAAGCTGAAAGGCCCCAGCCCCCATTGCGATAAGCGCAACGAATGCGTGGATCGTGATGATCGCACCGTCATTCCACAGGGCTTGCCAGTTCATCCCGACTCCTCCCGTAGATGATGGACAGGACAAGTCCTTGCACGGCCACAACCGCGATCCAGAACACGAGCTCGACCGCAACAAGCGCGACCGGTTCACCGAACATGTTAAAAGGAGTGTGGAACTCGAAATAGAGCGCCATCAGCGCCCAAAGGATAGCGCCGAAGGCCAGTCCACGCGCGACGATCCCACGCGGCAAGGCAGGCTCGATCCAATAGAACACCAGACCGTGTATCACACCGATCAGGGCGGCGATGGCCATGTATAGCGGCCCATTGGTGAACATGAGGGGAAGTGGCTCCATCTCGAACAGAACCGCGACGACCTTCGCGCTTTGAGCTTCGTTCTCAAATAGAAGCGGTCGGCCGAGCTGAAAGAAAAGGATGTTGCTGACGATGTTGGACATGACGATTGCAACGGCACCGCCAAGGGCGGCTCTCGATAGCTTCGCGTAGGTGATATGTTCCTCCTGGCAAGAAATGCCGTGATGCGGATTTTTCAGTGGCGGCGCTCCGATCCGGATCGCGCGACGCAGGTGTGTTTGACAACGCACCCGTTGCCAAAGAGCACAAGACAAGGCGAATGCCTGTCCGAAGAGGGCAATAGGTTGGCAAACGATCTTGGTATCCTCAAGCGGGCGCAGCGATTGCATGTGTGGGCACATGCGATGCTACGACACTTGGCAGACCCGGATTCATTTCGGCACATCTTCGACTTGTTTCACGACAACAGACGTTCATACGATCCGCGGCTTCCGTCGTTATGGGCTCCGTCCCGCCGTTCGCCGCGCGCCGCATGAACGGTCGTTTCGGGCGCTGGCGAGCGCGGCGCGGCCCGTGAGAGGCAGATCCTTTTGACCCGGCCGCTCGGCAGGCGAGGGCCGCCGGACACCCCCCCTCGCGCCGCTGCCTTGCCCGGCAGGGGACGATGGGCTGCATAGCGGGAAGCTATGGCAGGCCCTGCCCAAATTGCGCCTGCGCGGCTGATCCCCCTACCGTCCTGCGCAGAACATCGGGGGGAGGGTACATCATGGCATCGACGGACACGAGGGTCGCGCTGATCACGGGGGGCGCGCAGGGGCTGGGCCTTGCCATCGCCGAGCGGTTGTCGCGGCACGCGCGCTGCGTTCTCCTCGACATGCACCCCGAGGTGGCCGAGGTCGCGGCCTCGCTACCGGGCGGGGCGATGGGGCTGCGCGCCGACGTGAGCGACGAGGCCGGGATCGCGGCGGCCATCGCGCGGGTCGAGCAGGAGTGCGGGCGGCTCGACATCCTCGTGAACAACGCGGGCATCCACCCCTACGGTTCGGTCGAGGATATCGCGCAGTTCGATTCCGTCAGCCTCGAGGACTGGCAGCGGCTGCTGCAGATCAACCTGACGGGCATGTTCATCGTCACCAAGGCGGCGCTTCCCCTGATGCGCCGGGGCGGCTGGGGCCGCATCGTCAACATGTCGTCGCGCACCGGGCGGACCTACACCGGCACTGCCTCCATCGCCTATGCCACGGCCAAGGCGGGGGTCATCGCCCTGACGCGGCAGACCGCCGGTATCGAGGGGCCGAACGGGATCACCGCCAACTGCATCGCCCCGGGCTCGGTGCGCACGCCGCTGACCAGTCGCGAAGGCGAGGAGGGCATCGCCCGGCGCGCGGCCCGCACGGTCGTGGGCCGCATCGGCGAGCCCTCGGACGTGGCGGCCACGGTCGCGTTCCTTGCCTCCGAGGATGCGGGCTACATCACCGGCGCCACCATCGACGTGAACGGCGGCTCCTCGATGATGTGAGCGCTTCCGGGGGCGTCACCCGTCCCCGGTCAGCCGCCGCGCCGCCTGCGCCACGCGGGCCAGCACCGCCGCCGGACCCTCGCGCGCGGCAAGACCCGCCATCGGCACCTCCAGCCCCAGCGGCGTGTCCGGCGGCAGGGCCTCCAGGACGCCCGCGAGATCGATCTCGCCCTCGCCCGGCGGCAGCCGCTCGGCCCGCGCGGTCTCGAGCAGCTGTTCGGTCGTGTAGGGCGGATGCACCCGCGCGTCGCAGAGGTGGGCGAAGGGCAGCCGGTGGGGCGGCACCTCGGCCAGCTGCGCGAGCGTCGAGCCCGAGCGGTCGAAGTGCAGGCTGTCGACCAGCATCCCCACGTCCGGCCCCGCCTGCTCGACCACGCTCCGGCAGGTGGCGAGGTCGGGCACCGGGGTCCAGGTAAAGAATTCCAACACCGCGCCAAGGCCCCGCGCGGCGGCGGCCTCGTGCAGCGCGCCGAGCGTATCGGCGAGCCGCGCGGGATCGGGATCGTAGGGCGCGGTGATGACGTGGCGGGCGCCCAGCTCCGCCCCGGCGTCGAGCAGCGGCAGCAGCGGCGCGATTTCGGTCTCGGGCGTGAGCCGTACGAATTCCACGTCCGACACGTACAGCCCAAACGTACGGAGCGCCGCGCGGGTCGCGCGCATCGCGGCGGGATCCTCCATCAGCGGATAGCCCGGGCTGTCCTCGGTCACCCGCAGCAGGCGCAGCCCCACCGCGTCGAAGCCTGCCTCGGCCGCCGCTTCGATGAAGGCGGGCGGGGCGAGGTCGATGGCGGTCAGATGCGCGACCGAGAGGGTGCGGCTCATGCCCCGCCCTCCGCCGCGTGGCGCCCGGCTATGAAGCCGAAGGTCAGCGCGGGCCCCAGCGCGATGCCGCCCGCCGGGTAGAAGCCGCCGAAGATGGTCGCCGCGTCGGTGCCCGCCGCGTAGAGCCCCGGGATCGGCGCTCCCTGCGCATCGAGCGCGCGGGCCTGCCCGTCGGTGGCGATGCCCGAGAAGGTGCCGAAGCTGCCCGGCACCACCTCGACCGCGTGAAAGGGCGGCTTGACGATGGGCGCCACGTTGGGGTTGGGCTTTTGCTCAGGGTCCCCCTGAAGCCGCATGTAAGGCGTTGTTCCGCGGTGAAATTCCGGGTCCTCGCCCTGTGCGGCGTGGCGGTTCCAGTCGGTCACGGTCCGCGCCAGCCCGGCGGGGTCGATGCCGCATTGGCGGGCCTGCCCCTCGATACTACGCGCGGTCCTGAGGTAGCCGCGCTTCGTCCACTGGCGCCAGGGCACCGGCTGCGGGCGCACCACGCCCAGGCCGTAGCGGCGCAGGAAACGGTGATCGCAGACCAGCCAGGACCGCGCGGGGGCGTCGTCGGGCAGGGTGCGCAGCATGGCCTCGACGTAGTCGTGGTAGCCCAGCCCCTCGTTGCAGAAGCGCTCGCCGTCCGAAAGCACGCCGATCACGCCCGGCTTGCCGCGGTCGATGATATGCGGGAACTGCGCGACCCGGCCGTCGGGCCAGCGCACCGTCGAGACCGGGCAGAAGGCCGCGGGCCGCGCCTGCGTGGCATCGACATGCCCGCCCGCCCCCTCGGCCAGCCGCGCCCCGTCGCCCGAGGCCGAGGGCACGGCCAGCGTCCGGTGCTCGGCATCGCGCGGGAAGAGCCCCGCCCGACGCGCCGCGTCATGCGGGAAGCCGCCCGAGGCCAGCACCACGCCGCGCGCGGCGCGCAGGGTCTCGCCGCTCTCCAGCGTCACGCCCATGACGCGGCCCTGCTCGACGACAAGGTCGGTCACGGCGCAGCCCGGCCGCAGCGTGACGCCAAGGTCGAGCGCCGAGCGCAGCAGGCGGCCGACCAGAGCGGCGCCGTTGCGCAGGTCCATTCCCCGGCCATGAAAGGCGAGGTCGCGCAGGTGGCGCAGCACGCGGCGCGTGGCGTAAACGAGTGCCCGGGGCGAGCGCGTCATGGTCATGAAGGCGCGCAGGTCGGGCCCGGCCTGTATCGTCATGCCGAAGAAGGTGGTCTCGCGCACCGGCTCGCGCAGCAGCTTGACGGCCTCGCCGAGGCCGCGCGCGTCGTAGGGCGCCGCGATGACCGAGCGCCCGCCGGTGCCCGCCCCGGGCCTGTCGCCGTAGGTGTCGGGGATCGCCAGCCCGCCCTCGAACCGCAGCGCGGTGTGCTCCTCGAAAAAGCCCACCATCTCGGGCGCGGCGGCAAGGAAGGCGTCGACGCGGTCGGGGTCGAAGTGGTTGCCCAGCACCGACTGCACGTAGCGGCGGGGGGCATCCTCGGGCTCCTCGATGCCGGCGCGGCGCACGACCGGGTTGCGCGGCGCCCAGATCCAGCCGCCGGACCAGGCGGTGGTGCCGCCCAGAACCGGCGCCTTCTCGATCACGGTCACGCGCAGGCCCCGCGCGGCGGCGGTCACGGCGGCCGACAGACCGGCGGCGCCGGAGCCCACGACGATCAGGTCGGTCTCGGGATGCGTTGCAGGGGCGTCGGTCACTGTGCTCTCCTCCGGGTCGGGCGCAAGCCTGCCGGGCCGCGAGCGTTAACGTCAATTATCCGTTTTGCGGAAATCGTAACCTCATGTTAATCGCTGGGTCGGGGAGGGCTCAAGCATGCGAGAGATCACGCTGCGCCAGATCGAGGTGATCCGCGCGGTCATGCTGCGCGGGACGATCAGCGGCGCGGCCGAGCATCTCGGCGTTTCGGCGCCGGGGATCAGCCGGCTCATCAAGCATACCGAGGACTCGCTGGGCCTGCGGCTCTTCGAGCGGCGCGCGGGGCTTTTCGTGCCCGCGCTCGAGGCCGAGCCGGTCTTCGACCAGATCCGCGAGGTCTACCGCGGGGTCGAGAACCTGCAGACCGCCATCGGTGCCCTGCACAAGGGCGAGGACGTGCAGCTGTCCTTCGCCTCGGCGCCCTCGGTGGCGCAGTTCATCGCCGCGCGCGCGATCCGGTCGCTGCGCCAGCGCTACCCGGACCTTTTCATCGACCTCAACATCCTCAAGATCGAGGAGACGGCCGACTACCTGCTGCTCGAGCGCGGCGAGTTCGTCATCATGAGTTCGCCGGTCCAGAATCCCGGCATCGAGAACGAGGAAATCGCCACCGGCCGGCTGGTCGCCATCCTGCCCGAGGACCACCCGCTGGGCGCGCAGGAGGCGGTGTCGCTGCATGATCTCGCCCGCGAGCCGCTGATCGGGGTGCCGCGCTCGGACCCCTATGGCGCCATCGTCGCGCGGCCCTTCCGCGACGCCGGCATCGAGATGCGCCAGAGCGTGCGGGGCCGTTTCGCCCAGACCGTCGTGAGCCTCGTGCGGCACGGGCTGGGCGTGGCGGTGATCGACGAGTTCTCGGTCTCGGAGGTCTACATGCCCGGCCTGCTGCGCCGGCCGCTGGTCGAGCACGGCGAGGTGACGATCTACGTCTCGCGCAAGAAGGGGCGGGTGCTGTCGACCTTCGCGGATTTCGCCATCCGCCGCTTCCGCCGCGAGCTGGCCGAGGCCGCGCGCCACTGGGAACCCGGCGCCTCCGGGCCGCCCTCCCACGACGATTAACATAAGGTTCATGAATCGACAGCCTTGATCCTTGACGTTATGCCCCTCGATGACCGAGCGTATCGTGCAATGGTCGCGACGGGAGGTCACGGCCAATGCCAAAACGGGAGGACATCTCATGAAACGCTTCATTCTGGGCGCCGCCTCGGCGCTTGTCCTGGGCGCGAGTGGCGCGCTGGCGCAGGACTATCCCACCAAGGAGATCCAGGGGATCATCCAGTGGGGTGCCGGCGGCTCGACCGACACGGTGATGCGCTCGGTCACGCCGCATGCCGAGGAGATCCTCGGCGGCACCGTCGTGCTGCAGAACATGACCGGCGCGGTGGGCGCCATCGCGCTCAACCACGTCGCCGACAGCGCGGCCGACGGCTACACCCTGCTGATGGGCGCCGAGAACCCGCTGCTCTACAAGGTCATGGGCCTGGGCGAGCGTGACTACAGCGCCTTCACCCCGGTGAGCATCCTGGCGCGCGGCACGCCGATCCTCGTGGCCAACACCGAGGCGCCCTTCGACGACTACGCCGGCATGATGGACTACATCGCCGAGAACCCCGGCGAGGTCCGCTTCGGCGCCACGGGTCCGGGCGGCCTGCCCTCCGTCATCACCGGCATGATCGAGTCGGTCGAGGGCGGTCTGGACGTGATCTCGGTGCCCTACGACGGCGACGGCCCGGCGCTGACCGCGCTGCAGGGCGGGGCCATCGACGTGATGCCCGCCGTGCTGGGCGCCTCGATCGAGGGCATCCGCGCGGGCAACATGAAGCCGCTGGCGGTCTTCGACACGCAGGCCAACGACAAGCTGCCCGACGTGCCGGCGGTGACCTCGTTCAACGAGGACTACAACACCTACCTGCCCTGGGGGCCGTTCTTCGGTGTCTTCGTGCCCGAGGGCACGCCCGAGGACGTGGTCGAGAAGCTGTCCAACGCTTACAACGAGGCGGCGCAGAACCCCGAGTTCACCGAGCTCATGGACAGCCGCGGCTACAGCATCATGGCAATCAGCGGCGACGAGGCCGAGCAGTTCCTGACCGACTGGCAGCAGGGCACGACCTGGCTGCTGCAGGACGCGGGCCTGACCAAGAACTCGCCCGAGGATTTCGGCATCGCCCGTCCCGGCGAGTGACGACGTGACGCGGGCGGGCGGTCCGATGGCCGCCCGCCCGGCGCACCGGCCTTGCGCCATCTGCCGGGAGGGCCGGCGCCCGACCGAAGCTGGGCGTTCCTGCCGGCAGAGACCCCGGCACGTCATCCATCGGCCATTTGCCTTCGTTCGAAATGGCAGGCCGGCGTCTCGAGGGCGCCCGAGAGGACGGACGGGCGCGCGAAGCGCTTGATTGCGGGCTCGGGCCTGCGCTCGATGAAACGCCAGCCCCGGCACAGCGGCCCCCGGCCCGACAGATCCACCACCTGGGAGGATACCTCATGGACCCAGACTTTCGTGGCGACAGCGACCACCACGACGGCACCTCCGATGCCACGCCCGGCGGCTATGCCGGGCAGCGGCGGCCCGGGGAACTGGCCTTCGCGCTGTTCCTGCTCGCGGCCAGCCTCTACCTGCTGTGGGACGCCTACGGCATCGCGGGCTTCGAGGCGCTGTCCTCGCCCGGGGCGGTGCCCATGGCGACGACCGCGGCGATGGTGATCTCGGCGCTGATCGTGGTGCTGCGCACCGCGCGGCTGCCGAAGGTCGCGACCGAGAGCGTGGCGCGGGACATCCTGCCGCTCAAGGTGATCCTCTTCGGCGTGCTGCTGCTGGGCTTCGGCCTGCTGCTGGTGCCGCTGGGCTTCCTGCCGACCGCCGCGCTCTTCCTCGTGGTGGCGATCAAGTATCTCTCCGGGCGTGGCTGGGGCTTCACCCTGGCGGTCTCGCTGGGCAGCCTGCTGGTGATCTGGGTGATCTTCCGCATCGTCTTTACCGTGCTGATGCCCGCCGGCATCGTGCCGGAGGCAGAGCTGCTGCAATTCTTCCGCAACCTGGGCAACGGGGGGGCCGAGTGATGGACACGCTCATGGCCATTCTCACGGTCTTCACCCAGCCGCAGCTTCTGCTGCTGGTGGGGCTCGGCACCTTCCTGGGCGTCTACATCGGCGCGATCCCGGGGCTGTCGGTCACCATGGCGGTGTCGATCCTCATTTCCTTCACCTTCTCCTGGGACGTCTACCCGGCGATCTCGCTCATGGTGGGCATCTACATGGGCGGGGTCTACGGCGGTTCGCGCACGGCGATCCTGCTGAACATCCCCGGCGCGCCATCGGCCATCGCCACGGCCATGGACGGCTACCCCATGGCGCAGCGCGGCGAGGCGGGCGAGGCCATCGGCGTCACCACGGTCATGTCCTTCTTCGGCGGGCTCGTGGGCGTCGCGGTGCTGGCGCTGGCCGCGCCCTTCGTGGCCGAGTTCGCGCTGACCTTCCAGCCGCGCGACTACATGCTGCTGGCGGTGCTGGGCATCCTGCTGGTGGGCTCGCTGTCCTCGGGGAGCCTGGTCAAGGGCATCTTCGCCGGCGCCTTCGGCATCGCCATCGGCGCGGTGGGCCGCGACCCGCTGACCTTCGCCGAGCGCTTCACCTTCGATCTGCAGATCATGGAGGGCGGCATCTCGTTCATCGCGGTGATGATCGGCATGTTCGGCATCTCGGAGGCGCTGCTGCAGCTGCACCACGTCGGCACCGATGCGATCCGCCAGCAGATCGACCGCATCGTGCCCTCCTGGGGCACCGTGCGGAAGTACCTGCCGCTTTCGCTGCAGACCTCGTCGATCGGCGTGATCATCGGCGCCCTGCCGGGCACCGGCGGCGACATCGCGGCGCTCATGGCCTACGACCACGCCAAGCGTGTGACGAAAAAGCCCACGCGGCCCTTCGGCACCGGCGCGATGGAGGGGCTGGTGGCGCCCGAGACGGCGAACAACGCCGCCGTGGGCGGGGCCTTCGTGCCGATGATGACGCTGGGCATTCCCGGCGACGCGGTGACCGCGATCATCATCGGGGCGCTCTTCATCCACGGGCTGAACCCCGGGCCGATGCTCATGGTCGACCAGCCGGACATGTTCTGGTTCATCGTCGGCGCCCTGCTGACCGCCAACATGTTCATCCTGATCTGCGGCCTGACGGGCATCAAGCTCTTCACCAAGATCGTCGAGATGCCGCGCTCGGTCCTGATCCCGCTCATCATGCTGCTGTCGGTGGTCGGCGCCTACGCGGTCAACAACTCGGTCACGGATGTCTACTGGATGCTGGGCTTCGGGGTCTTCGGCTACTTCATGCGGCACTACGGCTACCCGCTGGGGCCGGTGATCCTGGGCGTGATCCTGTCGCGGCTGCTGGACGACAACTGGCGCCGCGCGATCATCTCGGAGCGCGAGGACCTGGGCCGTTTCTTCGAGGGCATCTTCACCAGCCCGCTGTCGTTGGTGCTCTTCGTGGCGGTGGTGCTGATCTTCGTCTCGCAGACGCCGCTCTGGCGCATGATCTTCCGCCGCAAGGGCGGCCAGACCGGGGAGTCCGGCAAATGACCGAAGCGAAAACGCTGAAACTGGGGCTGATCGGCGACAACATCGCCAAGTCGCGCGCGCCGGTGCTGCACCGGCTCGCGGGCGAGCAGAACGGCATCGCGGTCACCTACGACCGCCTCGTGCCGCGCGAGATGGGGCTCGACTTCGACGGGGTCTTCGCCCACGCGGCCGAACACTGCCGGGGGATCAACGTGACCTATCCCTACAAGGAGCGCGCCTTCGACAAGGTGACGGTCGAGGACCCGCTGGTGCAAGCGGTGGGCGCGGTGAACACCGTGCTCTTCGAGCCCGGTGGCCCGCGCGGGGCCAACACCGACTACTCGGGCTTCATGGAGGGCTACCGCAAGGTGCGGGGCGATGCGGCGCCCGGCGCGGTGCTGATGATCGGCACCGGGGGCGTGGGCCGCGCGGTAGCCTTCGGCCTCGTCGGGCTGGGCGCCTCGGAGATCCGGCTGGTCGACCGCGACACGGCCAAGGCCGAGGTGCTGGCCGGGGCGCTGCGCGCCGCCGCGCCGATGCTTTCCGTGTCGGTTCACACCGATGCGGCCGAGGCGGCGGCGGGCGTGCAGGGCGTCATCAACTGCACGCCGGTCGGCATGGTGGGCTACGAGGGCACGCCGCTGCCGAAGGAGGCGATGCGCGGCGCCGAGTGGGCCTTCGACGCGGTCTACACGCCGGTCGACACGCAGTTCCTGACCGATGCCGAGGCGCAGGGCCTCGACATCATCTCGGGGTGGGAGCTGTTCTTCTTCCAGGGCGTGCACGCCTGGGACCTCTTCTCGGGCACGCCGCTGGACCACGCCGCGCTCGAGGCCGGGCTGAAGGCTGCAAACTCCGACAGCTGAGTCCGCGCGCGGGCGCGCGCGGGGACTCAGTCCCGCTCGACCAGGAAGTCGAAGTCGCAGCCGTCCTCGGCCTGCAGGATGTGCCGGTCGTAGAGCCAGTCGTAGCCCCGCTTCGGCTCGGGCTTGACGGGCGGCGCCTCCGCGCGGCGGGTCTCGAGCTCGGCGTCGGAGACCAGCAGCTCGAGGCTGCGGGTCGCGACGCTCATGCGGATGCGGTCGCCGTTGCGGACCAGTCCGATGGTGCCGCCCGAGGCGGCGTCGGGCGAGACGTGCAGCACGATGGTGCCGTAGGCGGTGCCGCTCATCCGCGCGTCCGAGATGCGGATCATGTCCGACACGCCCTGCCGCGCCAGCTTCTTCGGGATCGGCAGGTAGCCCGCCTCGGGCATGGCCGAGGGGCTGGTGGGCCCCGCGTTCCGCAGCAGCAGGATGTCGTCGGCCGTCACGTCGAGATCGGGATCGTCGATGCGCGCGGCGAGATCCTCGAGCGAGGAGAAGACCACCGCGCGGGCCTCGGTCTCGAAGAGGTCGGGGTTGGCCGCCGAGCGCTTGAGGATCGCCCCTTTGGGCGCGAGGTTGCCGTAGAGCGCCACGAGGCCGCCGGTCTCGCGCACGGGCTCCGAGGCGGGCGAGATCACGTTGCGGTCGACCCAGGGGTCCGCCGCCTCGATCCGCGCGCCGATGGTCTCGCCGGTCACCGTCGGCGCGTCGAGATGCAGGATGTCGCGCAGCTCGCGCATCACGGCGGGGATGCCGCCGGCGTAGTGCAGGTCCTCCATGTAGTGCTCGCCGGTGGGCTTGAGATCGACCAGCACGGGGGTGCGCTCGGAGATCTCGTTCAGTCGCCGCAGGTCCAGCGGCAGGCCCACGCGCCCGGCGATGGCCGCGAGGTGCAGCACCGCGTTGGTCGAGCCGCCAAGCGCCAGCAGCACGGTCACGGCGTTTTCCAGCGCCTTTTGCGTCAGGATCGCGCGCGGCCTGCGCTCGGTGCCGATCAGTTCGACGGCGAGGCGGCCGGTCTCCTCGGCCATGCGCAGGCGGTCGGCGCTGACGGCGGGGATCGCGGCGGAGTGGGCGGGCATCATGCCCATGGCCTCGGTCAGGCTCGCCATGGTCGAGGCGGTGCCCATCACCGCGCAGGTGCCGGCGGTGGAGGCGAGCTTGCGCTCGACGGTGTCGATCTCCTCCTGGTCGATCTGGCCCGACCGGAACTGCTGCCAGAAGCGGCGGCAGTCGGTGCAGGCGCCCAGGCGGTGCTCCTTGTGGCGGCCGGTCGACATCGGCCCCGCCACCAGCTGCACCGCCGGCAGATTGGCCGACATCGCGCCCATGAGCTGCGCAGGCACCGTCTTGTCGCAGCCGCCCAGCAGCACGACCGAGTCCATCGGCTGCGCGCGCACCATCTCCTCCACGTCCATCGACATGAGGTTGCGGAACTTCAGCGAGGTCGGCGAGAGAAAGACCTCGCCCAGCGAGATCGTGGGGAATTCGAGCGGCAGCGCGCCCGCCGCGAGGACGCCGCGTTTCACGGCCTCGATCATCTCGGGGAAATGCCGGTGGCAGTTGTTGAAGCCCGAGGCCGCGTGGGCGATCCCCACGATGGGCCGGTCGAGCATCTCGCGGCTGTAGCCCATCGAGCTGGCGAAGGACCGCCGGAGGTACTTCGAGAAGGCCGCGTCGCCGTAATTCGTCAGACCGCGGGCGATGCCCTGCGCCTTGTCCTTGCTCATCAGTCTCTCCCTGCTCGGCTGTCGCGGCAGTTCACGTTTTTCGGCTCGCGCTCGTCAAGGATCCCGAGCCGGCCGCCCGGATCTTCCGCAACTTGCCGAAGGGGATGGAGCCGGGTCGCGTTTGATGCGTTGGTCGCGCAGAGCCCCGCGCCAGCTGCCGGCGGGCCGCCCCCGGACGCGCGGGGCGGCCACGGACCCATCGCCTCGAGACAGATCACCAGAGCAAAGGACAGACCAATGCAACGCAGACCCCTTGGCACCACCGGCTTCGAGATCGCGCCCATCGTCTTCGGCGGCAACGTGCTGGGCTGGACGACCGACGAGGCGGAGAGCTTTCGCGTGCTCGACGCCTTCATCGACCACGGCTTCGACACCATCGACACCGCCGACATCTATTCCGCCTGGGCCGAGGGCCACTCGGGCGGCGAATCCGAGACCGTGCTGGGCAAGTGGTTCGCCGCGCGCCCGGGCATGCGCGACCGGGTGAAGCTCTTCACCAAGGTCGGCTCGGACATGGGCGGTCCGGGCGAGAAGGGCCTCTCGGAGGACTGGATCCTGAAGGCGGTCGACAGGTCGCTGGACCGGCTGCAGGTCGAGACCATCGACCTCTACTTCTCGCACTGGCCGGACCCCGACACCTCGCACGCCGAGACACTGGGCGCCTACGACAAGCTGCTGAAGGCCGGCAGGGTGCGCGCCATCGGCGCCTCGAACTACGACGCCACGCTGCTGAAAGGCGCGCTCGACACTGCCGAGGCCGAGGGGCTGCCCGCCTACAAGGTCGTGCAGCCCGAGTACAATCTCTACGACCGGGGCAGCTTCGAGGGGCCGCTGCAGGATCTCTGCGTCGAGAAGGACATCGGCGTCGTCACCTATTTCTCGCTCGCCGCCGGCTTCCTGACGGGCAAGTACCGCTCGGAGGCGGATCTTGAGGGCCGCAAGCGCGCGGGCATGGTCGGGAAATACATGACCGAACGCGGGATGCGCCTGCTGGACGCGCTGGAAGAGATTGCCGCGGCGCATGGCGTCGGCGCGGCCGAGGTCTCGCTCGCCTGGCTCATGGCGCAGAAAGGCGTGACCGCCCCCATTGCAAGCGCCACGAGCGTGAGCCAGGTCGAGCGCTTCGCGACGGCGGCGACGCTGAAGCTGTCCGGGGAAGACCTCTCGCGGCTATCAGGCGCCGGGGCCTGAGACCGGGAAAGCGGCGTGCCGCCTCCATCATGGCCGATGGGACGCCTTGGCCTGAAGGCACCCGGTCTCTACGGGCCGCGCGAGAAGTACGCGGCCAAGTCGTGGATGTCGCTGTCGCTCAAGGTGCGTGCGGCGGCTGCCATGAGATGCGCGCGGGGCGTCTCCGGGACCGGGCCGTCGCGATACATGTGCAGCCAGTTGACCAGCCAGTAGCCGTCCTGCCCGGCGATCTTCGGCGTGTCGTCGCGTTTCGGCCCCTCGGCGCCGCTGCCGTGGCAGGAGACGCAGCTGGCGATGTCGTCATGTTCGCTGCCCTGCGTCGCAAGCTCTTCGCCCCGTTCGGCATCGCCCAGGGGGAAGGGGGTGCCGCGCCACGTCGCGTCCATGCCGGCGTAGCGGGCGGCGATTCTCCCGATGGCTTCGTCGCCGAGGGGGGCGGCGACGGGCTCCATGAACCCGCTCTCGCGATGGCCGGCGGAATAGGCGCCCAGCACCCGGGCCAGCCATGCCCCGGACTGGCCTGCGAGCTTCGGCGCGGTGCCGTCACGGCCCAGTCCGTCCTCGCCGTGGCATCGGGCGCAGGTCACCTCCTGAGGGATCGGCGCCGGAGCGGCTCCGAAGGGAACGCCCTCGGGCTCGTAGACCCCGGCCCGGCCGAAGGCCGCCTCCTCGAACCCGGCGCGGTCGAAGCTGTCGTAGCGCGCGAGGAAGGCAGCCATGGCCCAGGGCTCGTCGTCGCGGCTCTTCCCGGGCCATGCCGGCATGCCGGTGTACTTGAAGCCGTGGCGGGCGATCCACCAGAACTCCTTGGCGTCGAAGTCCTCGGAGGTGAGCTTCGGCGGCGCGGGGCGCATCCCCTGCGCGACGGGATTGCGGTCAATGCCGGGGCCGCCGTGGCAGGTCAGGCAGCCGGTGGCGAAATGTCCGGCGCCGAGGCGGATCAGGCCCGGGTTCTCGAGATCGACATGCGGCGGAATTTCCACCGAGCGGGCGCGCACGGCGACGGCGTTGCCGAGGTAGCCGTGCAGGACGTTGGCCACCCCCGGCAGGTGCGGCACCGAGGCGGCGATGTTGTAGGGGGCGACGAAGTAGAACGCGCCGCCGGCCAGGGCCACGGCGGCAAGAGCTCCGAGGATATAGCGCCTCATGCGGGGGCCTCCGTCAGTTTCAGCGCCTGCCCCAGCCGGCGCAGCGCCGCAGCGAGGTAGATGGCGCCGCCGGCCCCGGCCATCATCGCGCCGGCGACCTGCTGTTCCTGCAGGGCGCTCAGGCCCAGGTGCCCGGCGCAGATGTCGCCGTAGAGATCGCGCGGCGAGAGCCCGATCAGCGCGCCGAGCAGCGTCATGTGCATGGTCGTGGCAAGCAGCACCACCGCGCCGCCGAAGCCTCCGGCGGCCCGCACCGTGGCCCAGAGCAGCACGCCCGCGCCGAGAAAGCTCGCCTGTTCGAGCACGAAGCCGGTCGTCGTCAGCCGGGCCCAGAGATGCAGCGAGGGCAGGTGCCATGCCCAGACCGCCAGCATCTCGACCACGGCGCCAAGCGTCAGCGCCATGGCGCCCGAAGGCAGGGGCAGCCGGGGGGCGTAGAGCGCGGGCACCAGCGCCGTGACGCCGAGGTGCAGCACCATGTGCAGCACCATGGAGCCGGTCGCGAGCCCCGGCAGGGGCGACAGCCAGAGCGCGGCGAGCAGAGCCAGCGCGAGGAGGCGGCGCGCGCTCAGCATGTGGCGAAGACCAGTCCGGGGATCACCGTGAAGATGATCGCCACCACGGAGAGCACGCAGAGCAGCAGCGTGACGTGGCCGATGAAGCGGTCCCGGCCACGTTCGGAGCTTTCGGTGATTTCCTCGAAGATCACGAAAACCCCGCCGTAGCGCCGCACCGCGATCCGGCCGAGCCATGCGATCGCCGCCGCGCCGATCACCCCGAGCCCGACGATGATCCAGCGCGGTTCGACCAGCGAGGCCATGGGCGCGGCCTTGGCGCACCAGATCGCGGCGACCCAGTAGCTGAGCAGGAAATGCGCCGCCCAGATCGAGGGCACCGCGACGAGGATCCAGACAGACCCCTGGTCGACGACGCGAGGCGCGTCTCCGGGCGGGGTGACGTGGCGCGGCTGTTCGTCGGAGCCGTGTCTCATGGGCCGACCCCCATCAGCAGCGGGAAGACCGCGAGCAGGGCGAAGGTCGTCACGGCCGTCAGCGCAAGGAAATGCGTGAACAGCGTGAGGTTCATCAGGTCCGCGCGATACTCGGGCGTGCAGTGGCCGAACTTCACCCGCGCCGCGACGTAGAGATGCATCACCCAGTTGAGCAGCAGGTGCAGCCCCATCCACAGGATCAGCATCCAGACCATGGCGTCAAAGCTCTGCGCCGTGGGGTCGAGGCCCTGCGTCCACGCCGCCCAGATCCAAGCGCCGATCCCGAGCGCGCCGATGGGCAGTGCGCCGACGAGCAGCGCCATGGCCAGCCCGCGCTGGCCGCGTCCCAGCGTCCCGCGCGCGGCGACGGTCATCGCCCAGGACCCGAACAGCAGCGCGAGGCCCGCCAGCAGCCAGCCGAAGCCCGGCAGGCGGTCGGCCGAGGGCAGGAAACCGGGCAGCGCGGTCCAGTAGAAGAAGTAGGAGAAGACCAGCCCCATGAAGGCGGTCATGTCGCCCGTCATCGTGATGAAGACGGCCCACCAGCCGGGGGACCGGTTGCCCTGCGCGTATGTCGGCAGGGTCAGGCCGCGCCCGGCGTATTTCTCGGGCGTTTCGGGAATGCGTGACGTGCCCGTCCAGAGCCACCAGAGCGTGAAGCCCGCGAAGCCCGCGCCGAAGATCAGCGTGATCGTCCAGAGGTGGAAGGTCGCGAGGATGAAGGCCGCGCCAAGGCAGAATGCCGCGCCGAGGGTGAGGAAGGTCGGACCGCCCACGCGCTGCACGAAGAGCGGGCGGGCGTCGAGGATGTCGGTCACGATGAGCTCGCGCTTGCCCTCCTGTGCGTCGGGCAGGAACCACTCGCCGCGGTCGACCTGGCCCATGAGGTCCTCCTGCTCCCACAGCGGGTAACGGGTGTGGATGTAGGGGATCGAGCGAATGCCCCACGGCTTGTCCGGCACCTCGGCCGACCACTCCATCGTGCCCGCGTTCCAGATGTTGCGCGCCACGGGGGGCTGCTTGCCGCGCGGCCAGAGCACGTTCACCGCCAGCACCGCGAAGCCCGCCGCGAAGACGAAGGCGCCCAGGGTCGAGACCATGTTGAGCACCGCCCAGCCGTCGGTGAGGTCGTAGGTCCAGACCCGGCGGGGCATCCCCATGACGCCGGTCCAGTGCATCGGCAGGAAGGCGAGGTTGAAGCCGCCGAACATGAGCCAGAAGCTCCAGGTGCCCGCGCGGTCGTTCATCTTGCGCTGCGTGGTGAAGGGATACCAGTAGTGGATGCCGGCGAAGAGCGGGAAGAGCATGCCGCCGATCAGCGTGTAATGCAGGTGTGCCACGACGAAGTAGCTGTCATGCGCCTGCCAGTCGAAGGGCACCAGCGCCACCATCACGCCGGTCAGCCCGCCGAAGACGAAGATCGCCAGCGCCCCGCCCGCGAAGAGCATCGGCACCGAGGGGCGGACCTTGGAGACGAGCATCGTCGCGATGAAGCAGAAGATCTGGATGCCGGTGGGCACGGCGACCGCCTCGGACGCGGCCGAGAAGAAGCTCAGCGAGATCTCTGGCAGGCCCGTGGTGAACATGTGGTGCACCCAGAGCCCGAAGCTCAGGAAGGCGACCCCGACGGCGCTCAGCACGATCCAGGAGTGTCCCACCATGGGCCGGCCCGCGAAGGTCGGCAGCATGGTCGCGATGAGCGCGATCGAGGGCAGGAAGATGATGTAGACCTCGGGGTGGCCGAAGATCCAGAACAGGTGCTGCCACAGCAGCGGGTCGCCGCCCCGGTCGGGGTCGAAGAAGGCCCAGCCGAAGGCGCGCTCCATCTCGAGCAGCAGGTCGCCCGCGATCAGCGGCGGGAAGGCGAAGAGGATCATCCCCGCCACGACCAGCACGTACCAGCAATAGAGCGGCATGAGGTTCAGCCGCATCCCCGGCGGG
This sequence comes from Salipiger mucosus DSM 16094, assembly GCF_000442255.1. GTDB lineage: Bacteria > Pseudomonadota > Alphaproteobacteria > Rhodobacterales > Rhodobacteraceae > Salipiger > Salipiger mucosus. The sequence goes on from NZ_KE557287.1 coordinate 33,766, forward strand.
CGCGACTTCAGCACGCCGACGATCAGCTCGACAGCGGCGGCGATGGAGCTGACCTCGATGAAGGACAGACCCAGCAGCCAGATGTCGGCGCCGAGGCCGGAATAGTCCGGGTTCGAGGAGAGCGGCGTGTACATGAACCAGCCGCCGTCGGGCGCCACGCCGAAGAAGATCGAGCCGCAGACGAAGACGCCGCCGATGATGAAGCACCAGAAGCCGAAGGCCGAGAGCCGCGGGAAGGGCAGGTCGCGCGCGCCGAGGATCTCGGGCAGCACGAGGATCGCCACCGCCTCGAAGATCGGCACCGCGAAGAGGAACATCATCGCCGTGCCGTGCAGCGTGAAGAGCTGGTTGTAGAGGCTCTGGCTGAAGAGCTCGTTGTTCGGCACCGCGAGCTGCACGCGGATCAGAAGCGCGAGGATGCCGGCGAAGGTGAAGAAGGCGAAGGAGGTCAGCAGGTACCACTTGCCGATGTAGTCGTTGTTGACCGCCGAGATGATCTTCCAGCCGGGCGGCGCGCGCCAGACGTCCAGGAGCCGTTTGCGCTGCGCCTTGTCGCGGGCCTCGTCGTAGGGCTCGGGCGGCGGCAGGCGGGAGAGGTCGATCTCGTCGGTCATGGGCGCGTCAGTCCAGGCTCATCAGGAAGGCGACGAGCCGGTCGAGCCGCGCGCCGGAGAGGTCGGGGTAGGGAGGCATGTCGATGTCGGGCTTCATCTCGTGGGTCTCGGTGATCCACCGCGCCATGTTCCCTGGCGTCATCTCGTAGATGCCCGCGCCAAGCTTTTCGCGCGCGGCCAGGTGGGTCAGGTCCGGCCCGACCGGGCCCGCAGCCTCCGTGCCGCGGATGGTGTGGCAGGCGCCGCAGCCTTCCTCGGCAAAGACCGTGTAGCCGGGATCCCCGGCCGCGACCTGCGCCGGCTCGGCCTCATGCGCGAGCCATGCCTCGAAATCGGCTTGCTCCATCACGATGGCATCGAACCGCATGAGCGCATGGGCGCCGCCGCAGTATTCGGCGCAGAGCCCGCCCCAGTTGCCGGTCTTCACCGGCGTCAGCGTCAGCCGGGTCTCGCGGCCGGGGATCATGTCCATCTTGCCGCCGAGCGCGGGCACCCAGAAGCTGTGGATCACGTCGTCGGCGGTGAGCCGGAACAGGGCCGTCCGGTCGACCGGCAGCCGGATCTCGTTCGCGGTGACGACGTCGCCTTCGGACGTTTCGTAGATCACCCGCCACCACCATCGCTCGCCGTCCACCCTGACGGTCAGGTCGCCCTCGTCGGCGGTGATGTCGCGCAGGATGACAAGGCCCCAGACCAGCAGCGTGCCGACGAGCACCGAGGGAAACACCGCGCCGCCCCAGATGATGAAGCGCCGCGCCTGGGTTTCGAGGGACGGATCGACCTGCCGACGGTGGGCATAGACCGCCGCGCCGATCACGAGGCACCAGATCACGGCCGCACCGATCAGCAGGACCCAGAACAGCCCTTCGACGCGATCGGCCTCGGCCCCGGCGGAGGCCAGCCAGTTGTGGCGTCCCGAGCAACCGGCCAGGAACAGCGGAAGTGTGAGGTAGATGGAAAACCGCAAGTTTCCGCCCTGTCCGGAGCTCGATCTGACGCACAACTCGCGAGTGCGTGAAGCGTTCCGGCAAGACTGCACTTGCGCAAATGTCTGGTGCCATGTGGCGCCGGTGCGGACTCGCGTGCCAGCTTCGGAGCCGGGCCGCTCAGGCGCCGCCGGTAACCTCTGCCGCGGCTCTGGCGATGATCCAGTCGCAGGTTTTCTGCGCCGGCTCGGAGCGTTTCCGGAACGGGTCCTCCAGGTAGAACGACTGCGTCCCCGCGAGATCGCAATCCTCGAGGCAGGGCACCAGTCCAAGCGAGCCCTGAAGGAAGTCGGAGACCGGCCTGCGTGCCAGCGCGATGCCCGCGCCGCCGGAGGCCAGCGACAGCGCCATCTGGGTCGACTCCGTGTGGATCGCGCGCGCCAGCCGAAAGTCCAGTCCCTCCCGCGCCAGCAGGGTCTGCCACCCGGTGCGGTGAAAGCCGATCTCGATCAGCGTTTCGGATATGAGATCGCCGGGCGTGCCGATCCGGTCGGCGATCTCGGCGCGTGCGACCGGCGTGATCCTTTCGCCGAACAACATCATCGCGTCCGGCGGCGGCACGCGTGCAAAGCTGATCTCGATGACGTCCGCCTCGTCCGGGGTCTCCTCCTGCGCGGCACCCGAGACGATGTGCAGCCGGACATCGGGATTGTCGGCCCGGAAGTCCTGCAGGTGGCTGGCAAGCCAGGACGCATTGAACACGAAGGGCGCCCGGAGGATGACCGGCCGGTTCTGCCGTGTCCCGAACAGCGACAGGGCCGATCCCTCGAGGGCCATGAGCGACTCGCGCACGACGGGCAGGAACGCGCGCCCGGCGGCCGTCAGTGTCACGCTGTGCGGGCCCCGGTCGAAGAGGCGTGCGCCCAGGTGGGTCTCGAGAGCCGCGATCTGCTTGCTCAGCGCGGCGGGCGAGACATTCAGCGCGGCAGCGGCGCGGGCAAAGCTTTCGTGCTGACCAGCCGCATCGAAGGCGCGGATCCAGTTCAACGAAGGGATGCGGGACATGGGCATGATCGCAGGCTAACGAAAGGTTGGCCTGACGCCACAATTTTCGCGTTTGCGGGTCGCGAATTCGATGTCCTATCCAATGAACCATGACAAGGAGGAGGATAACCCAGATGTCGAACCAACTGAGCGACCGCCAGGTCCAGGCCTACGAGCGCGACGGTTTTGTTTGTCCCGTCGACGTGTTTTCCGCACAAGAGGCTGCGGAGCTGCGCCGTGAATACGAAAAGATCGAGGCACAGGCCGCGACAGACCCGGAAACCAAGGCGGCGCTGCGCGACGATGGCTTCATCTCCGTGCCGCTCGTGCACCGGATCGTCACCGACCCGCGCGTGGTCGATGCCGTGGAATCCGTGATGGGGCCGGACATCCTGGCCTGGGGCTGCAGTTTCTTCGTCAAGGAGCCCCGCTCCCCGTCCTACATCAGCTGGCACCAGGACCTGCATTACTGGGGTCTCGACGAGAGCGAGGAAGTGACCGCCTGGATTGCCCTGTCGCCGGCGCCGGTCGAGGCCGGATGCATGCGCTTTGCCAAGGGCAGCCACAAGAGCAAGGTCTCGCACCGCGACACCTTCGACGAGCGCAACCTGCTCAGCCGCGGCCAGGAGATCGAGGTGGACGTGGACGAGGCCGATGCCGTCGAGGCCGCGCTGCGCCCCGGCCAGATGTCGCTGCACCACGGACTGACGATCCACGCCTCGAACCCGAACACCACCGACGACCGGCGGATCGGTCTTGCGGTCCGCTACATCCGGACCTCGATGCGGCAGACCAGCGACGTGCGGCAGACGGCCAAGCTGGTGCGCGGCACCGACGCCTACGGGTATTTCGACCTGATGCCCGAGCCGTCGGGGCTGTTCGATCCTGCGGATCTGGCCCGGCACACCGCCGCGCTGCGCGCCAAGCGCGAGGTGCAGATGAAAGGCACCGAGATGAAGGTCTGAGCCCATCCGGGCAATATTGGTGGCCGCCTTGGGAAAGGCGGCCACGCAGGCAACCGGGAGCGGCGCGCGCACCCCGCGCGCCGCGAGGCCGGAGCCTAGCCCATCAGCAGGTCGGGCAGAAAGGTCACGATCCCCGGCACGAGCACCAGCAGCAGGAGCACCGCCAGCAGCGAGACGAAGAACGGCCAGGCCTCGCGCGCGAAGGTGCCGACGCTGACGCCGAGGATCGAGCAGGAGGTGAACATCAGCGTGCCGACCGGCGGGGTGACGCCGCCGATGGTCAGGTTCACGACCATCACGATACCGAAGTGCAGCGGGTCGATGCCCACCTGCGTCACCGCCGGAACAAGGATCGGCGTCAGCAGGATCAGCGCCGCCGTGCCCTCGATCAGCATGCCGATGAAGAGCAGCAGCGCGTTGATGAGCAGCAGCAGCAGGAGCGGGTTCTCGGTGACGCTCAGCAGCAGCGCCGCGCCGCGCGAGGGGATCTGCTCCCAGGTCATGTAGAAGCCGAAGGCGCCGGCGGCGCAGATGATGAGCATCACCACCGCCGTGGCCAGCACCGTCTCGCGGATGATCGCGGGCAGGGCCGAGAGCTTCAGTTCGCGGTGCCAGAAGAGCCCGATGAGCGAGGCGTAGACCACGGTCATCGCGCCGGCCTCGGTCGGGGTGAAGATCCCCTGCCGGATGCCGATCAGGATGAAGGCGATGATCGAGAGCGCGCCGAGCGCCTCGACGAAGGCACGGCCGACCTCGGGCGGGGTCGCGCGTTCGGCGCGGGTCGGGCGATAGTTGCGGCGGCGCGCCAGCACGCGCACGACCAGCATCAGCGTCACGGTGATGACCACGCCGGGCAGGACGCCGCCGATGAACAGCCGCCCGACCGAGACATCGCCGAGGAAGCCGTAGAGGATCAGCCCGATGCCCGGCGGGATGATCGGCGTGATGACCGACGAACAGGTGCAGACCGCTGCGGTGAAGCCCGGCGAGTAGCCGCGCCGCACCATCTCGGAGCCCAGCATCTTGGCCTGCATCGCCGCGTCCGCGTTGGCCGAGGCCGAGAGACCGCCCATCAGCGCCGAGAGCACCACGTTGGACTGGGCCAGGCCGCCGACGGTGTGCCCGACCAGCGCATCGGCGAAGCCGAGCAGGCGCCGGGTGATGCCGGCGTGGTTCATGATCGTGCCGGCGCAGATGAAGAAGGGCACGGCCAGCAGCGGAAAGGATTCGGTCGAGGCGGCGATCTTCTGCACGAAGGCGTTGATCGGCAGCCCGGCGCCCATGAGGAAGAAGCTCAGCGAGGCCATGGCGATGGCCAGCGCGATGGGGACGTTCAGCAGGAAGAGCCCCAGCATGATCGCGATCGGTGTCAGGCCCATCCGGCATCTCCTTCTCCCGCGGCGTCGCCGGGCTCCGGCCGGCCCCGGAACCGGCGCAGCGCGATGCCGAGGTAGCGCAGCAGCATGCAGGCAAAGCCCGCCACCACGGCGGCGTAGAGGATCGCGCGGGGCCAGCGCAGGATCGGCAGCGGGTCGTCCATCGACTCGAGGCAGAAGCCGACGCCCAGCCAGGTGACATAGCCGAGGAAGGCCAGCACCAGCGCGTCGACCGCGGCCCCCAACCAGCGCCGGACGGGGGCGGGCAGCCGCACCCAGAGGATGTCGATGCTCATGTGCATGCCGTGCTTGAAGGCCGCGGCGCCGCCCATGAAGATCAGCCAGGCGAAGGCCACCGACGAGATGTCTCCGGTCCAGGCGGCGGGGGTTGCGGTGACGTAGCGCGTCAGCACCCCCCAGCAGACGGTCGCGACGAGCACGACCAATGCGGCGCCCGCCACGAACTCTTCGGCATGTGCGAGCAGGGGGTGGGCCTTGCGCCTGCGTGGCGGGGTCGTCATCGGTGCTGGCTCCCGGGGAAAAGCATGTCGCGGGACTCGAAAACGCCGGCGACCCTTGGGGGCCGCCGGCGCAGGTGCGGTCACTCGGCGTCGAGGATGCCACGAATCGTGTCGTAGAGGCCGGGCGTCCACTCGGGGAAGGACTCGTAGACGCTTGCGGTCTTCTCGCGGAAGGCGGCGATGTCCACGTCCTCGACGATGGTGACGCCCGCGTCGCTGAACTGCTGCTTGTATTCTTCCTCGCGCTCGAGGGTGAGCTCGGTCGCCAGCTCGCCGGCCTCGGCGCCGACCTCTGTCATGACCTGCTGGATGTCCTCGGGCAGGCCCGAGAAGTAGTCGGCGTTGATGACCCAGAAGGTGAAGGCGGTGAAGTGCGTGGTCATCGAGATCGTGTCGCGGGTCTCGTGCAGCTTGGAGCCCCAGAGCGAGCCCAGCGGCGCCTCGGCGGCCTCGACGACGTTCTGCTGCAGCGCGCTGTAGACCTCGGCCCATTCGACCGTGGTGGGACGGGCGCCCATCGCCTCGAAGGTCTTGATGAAGACGGTGTTCGGCGGCACCCGGACGGTCATGCCCTCGACGTCGGCTGGCGCGCGGACCGGCTCGTCCGAGAGCATGTTGCGGCCGCCGAAGAGGGCGTTGTCCACGAGGAAGGTGATGCCTTCCTGCTCGAACTCGGCCTTGATGCCGTCGAACCACTCGGAGTCGACCAGCGCGTCGAACTGGGACGGATCGTCCAGCAGGTAGGGCCCTTCCAGCACGCCGATGTCGGGCACGAAGTCGGACAGGTAGCCCGAGGAGGTGACCGAGATCATCGGCGCGCCCTGGCGCATCATCTGGTTCACGTCCTTCTCGCTGCCCAGCTGCTGGGCCGGGAAGACCTGGATCTCGACGCGGCCGTCAGTGCGCTTGGCCACTTCCTCGGCAAAGAAGGTCGCCGCCTGGTTGGTGGGCTCCTGCGGCGAGAGCGAGTTGGCGAGCCGGATCGTGTAGTCGGCGGCCATGAGCGGCGTGGCGCCCGCGATGCCCGTGGCAATCAGCACTGCGCTCGTGAATCTCTTCATGACGGTCTCCTCCCGAATGATGAAGCCGGCACACCTCCCGCATGCCGCACTTTTTATATGAAGAGAGTCTTCACATATAATAAAATGCCGAGTCAACAGCCCCGTGACCACGTCCTGGCGGGACCTTCTCAAAAGTTCTGCCAGGAGCTTTCGGCGCGTGCTCGCGCAGAACTTTCCATTCAAATACAGAGCCTTGCTGGAGAAACGCCTCCGACCCCGGTCCCTGTCGGGCCGGGGTCGGGCTTGCCTGCCGCATCCGGGCGCAAGGCGCCCGGGGCGATCGCTAGACCGCGAAGGCCTGGCGAGTCTCGTCTCTGATCCGGATCGAGAAGCCCGGCGCGTCGGGCGCGAGGTAGGCGCCGTCGCGCAGGATGCAGGGGTCGGTAAAGTGCTCGTGCAGGTGGTCGACGTACTCGAGCCGGCGGTCGTCCTTGCGCCCAGAGATCACGGCGTAGTCGATCATGCCGAGGTGCTGGACGTATTCGCAAAGCCCGACGCCCCCGGCGTGCGGCCAGACCGGCAGCCCCGCCTTGGCGGCCATGAGCTGGACGGCGAAGACCTCGTTCAGACCGCCCAGGCGGCAGGCGTCGATCTGCACCACGTCGATGGCGCCGGCGGCGATGAACTGCTTGAACATCACCCGGTTCTGGCACATCTCGCCGGTCGCCACGCGCACCGGGGCCACCGCCTCGCGGATCGCCTTGTGCCCGAGGATGTCGTCGGGGCTGGTCGGCTCCTCGATGAACCAGGGCTCGGCGAAGGCGAGCTTCTTCACCCAGTCGATGGCTTGCCCGACCTCCCAGACCTGGTTGGCGTCGATCATCAGCGTGACGCGCGGCCCCAGTTCCTCGCGGGCGATGGCCAGGCGGCGGATGTCGTCCGCAAGGTCGCGGCCGACCTTCATCTTGACGTGGCTGAAGCCCTGCGCGCGCACCTCTCGGCAGAGACGGCGCAGCTTGTCGTCGGGGTAGCCCAGCCAGCCCGCCGATGTGGTGTAGCAGGGATAGCCCTCGGCCCGCAGGGCCTCGATCCGGTCGGGCTTGCCGCGGTCGGCCTCCTGCAGCAGCTCCAGCGCCGCGCCGGGGTCGAGGTAATCGGTCATGTAGCGGAAGTCCGGGATCTTCACGAGATCCTCCGGCGCCATGTTGGCCACCAGCCGCCAGACCGGCAGCCCGGCCTCGCGCGCCATGAGATCCCAGGCGGCGTTGACCACCGCGCCCGTGGCAAGATGGATGACGCCCTTCTCGGGCCCCACCCAGCGCAGCTGGCTGTCGCCGGTCATGGCCCGCCAGAAGGCGCCGGGGTCGGCGCGGATGTCGTCGGTGTCGCGCCCGACGACAAGATCGCGCAGCGCCTCGATCGCGGCAACGCACAGCTCGTTGCCGCGACCGATGGTGAAGGTCAGGCCATGCCCCTCGTGCCCGCCGTCGGTCTCGAGCACGATGTAGGCGGCCGAGTAGACCGGGTCGGCGTTCATCGCGTCCGACCCGTCGAGCGCGCCCTCCGAGGGAAAGCGCAGGTCGTGGGTGCGAAGGCCCGTGATCCGGCTCATGCGTCGGCCACCACGTCCTGGCGCTGGCGGCCCAGACCCTCGATGCCCAGTTCGACGACCTCGCCCGGCTTGAGGAACCGCTGCGGGCTCATCCCCAGGCCCACCCCCGGCGGCGTGCCGGTCGAGATCACGTCGCCCGGGTGCAGGGTCATGAACTGCGACAGGTAGCTCACGAGGAAGCGCACGCCGTAGACCATGGTTTCGGTCGAGCCGTCCTGCATGGTCTCGCCGTCGACGGTCAGCCACATCTTGAGGGCCTGCGGGTCCGGCACCTCGTCGGGGGTGACCAGCCAGGGGCCGATCTGGCCGAAGTTGTCGCAGCTCTTGCCCTTGGTCCACTGGCCGGCGCGCTCGGCCTGGAAGGCGCGCTCGCTGACGTCGTTGGTGATCGCATAGCCCGCGACGTGGTCCATCGCCTCGTCCTCGGAGACGTACTTGGCGGGCTTGCCGATCACGACGGCAAGCTCGACCTCCCAGTCGGTCTTTTCCGAGCCGCGCGGGATCACGATGGGGTCGTTCGGCCCGCAGATGGCGCTGCTGGCCTTCATGAAGATGATCGGCTCGGGGGGCACGGTCGCGCCGGTCTCGGCGGCGTGGTCCGAGTAGTTGAGGCCGATGCAGATGAACTTGCCGGTGCCCGCGATGGGCGGGCCGAGGCGCGGGTTGCCCTCGACCACGGGCAGGCCATCGGGGTCGAGCGCCGCGATCTTCGCGATGCCCTCGGGGTGGAGCGTCTCTCCGGCGAGGTCCGGGACCAGGCCCGAGAGGTCGCGGATCGTGCCGTCGCTGTGCAGCAGGCCGGGTTTCTCGGCGCCGCGGGCGCCGTGACGAAGCAGTTTCATGTCGGGTCCTTCAGATCGTCCAGCCGCCGTCGATGCAGACGGCCTGGCCGGTGGTGTAGGTCGCGCCGGCGAGGTAGACGGCGAGATCGGCGATCTCGTCGGCCGCGCCGATGCGGCCCATGGGTTGGCGCGCGATGAAATCGGCGCGGGCCTTGTCGTAATCGCCGGTTGCGGCGAGCCGGTCGTCGAGCGAGGGCGACTGCACGGTGCCGGGGCAGATCGCGTTGCAGCGGATGCCCTGCGTGACGTAGTCGGCGGCCACGGATTTCGTCAGCCCCAGCACCGCCGCCTTGCTGGCGGTATAGGCGAAGCGGTTGGGCACGCCCTTCACGCTGGAGGCGACCGAGCTCATGTTGACGATGCAGCCCGCGCCGCGCTCCAGCATCCCCGGAAGAACGGCGCGGATCGTGCGCACCATGGCCTTGAGGTTGAGGTCGAGCGCGAAGTCGAGGTCCGCGTCCGTGGCCTCGAGGATGGTGCCGCCGTGGACCACGCCCGCGCAGTTGAAGAGCACGTCGACCGGGCCGATCGTCTTGGCGAAGGCGGCCACGCCAGCGGCGTCGAGCACGTCGAGGCGGTGCGTCTCGCAGCCCTCGAGCCCGGCGAGCGCGTCCGCGTTGATGTCGGTCGCGATCACGCGGGCGCCGGCGCGGGCAAAGGCCAGCGCGGAGGCGCGGCCGATGCCCTGGGCAGCGGCGGTGATGACGACGGTTTGTCCGGTCAGGTCGCTCATGCGGGGGTCTCTTTCTTCTGGACGACGTAGATGTGTTCGCAGGCCAGCACGACCTCGTCGCGCTGGTTCAGCACCTCGACCGTCTCGAAGAGCCGGCCCGAGCCCGGCCGCTTGGGGTCGTCCTCCTTGCGGGCCATGGTGCAGCGGGTGCGGATGGTGTCTCCGATGAAGACCGGCCGGACAAAGCGCAGCCGGTCGTAGCCGTAGGAAAAGGCCAGCGGGTTGATCTCGGTCGCGGTGAGGCCGATGCCGATGGCGAAGATCATCGTGCCGTGGGCGATGCGGCCGCCGAACTCGCTCTTGGCCATGAACTCGGCGTCCATGTGATGCGGGAAGAAGTCGCCGGTGTGGCCGGCGTGGACGACGAAATCGGTCTCGGTGATCGTGCGGCCGTTGGTTTCCCGGCTCTCGCCGATCTCGATCTCTTCAAGGTAGCGGGGGCGTTCCATTCAGGGGGTATCCTCGATCGGGGTCAGGGGCGCGGCGGAGGAGGCGTAGCAGGCCTCGACCAGCGCCATGGTGCGCCAGCCGTCCTCGACCGGCGCGATCAGCCTCTCCTCGCCGGCGGCGGCGCGCTGGAGGTTGTGCATGCGGGCGGTGAAACTCTCGGTGAACCACGAGCCGGTGAGCGGCACCGCCTGCCAGCCCTCGCCGGTGTTCAGCTCGAGCACGTCCGGCTCGCCGTGCGGGTAGTCGAGGTTCACGCCCATCTTCATGAAGGCGGCGCCCCTGGTGCCCGCGACGCGCATCTCGCAGGCCTGGTGCGGGCGGCCGTAGTCCCAGTCGTGGTTGACCGAGAGCACGCAGCGCAGGTCGGACCCGTAGTCGAGGATCGCCGCCGTGCGCGTCTGGGCGACCGCATGGGCGGGATGGCCCAGCGTGCGCGCCGCCACGCCCCGGGGGTCGCCCGCGAGGTGGCGGATCAGGTCGAGGTAGTGGATCGAGTGCATGGCGATCTCGATCCGGGGCAGCCCCGCGAGGAATTTCCACAGGCCCCAGGGCGTGGCGAGCACGCCGTGCATCTCGATGTCTGTGACCTGTCCCAGCAGGCCGCGGTCGATGGCATCCTTGAGCGCCACGGCCATCGGGGCAAAGCGCAGCTGGAAGTTCATCGCCGCCAGAAGGCGCCGTTCGCGGCAGATGCGCAGGATCTCGCGCGCGGCGTCGAGGTCGCTGCCCATCGGCTTCTGCACCAGCACCGGCGCGCCCCCGGGCAGGCGGGCGAGGATGCTGGCGTGCACGTCCGGCGGGGTGGCGAGGTCGAAGACCGCGCCGGGCACCGCCAGCGCCTCGTCCTGCGTCAGCGCGCGGGTGCCGTGGGCCTCGGCCAGCGCCTCGGCCTTGGCGCGGTCCGGGTCGGTGAGGCCCGCCACCTCGTAGCCACCGGCGGCCCAGGCGGGCAGGTGCGCGTCGCGCACGATCGAGCCCGCGCCGAAGATCACCACGGGCCGGCGCGTCGCGGGCGCCTCCCAGTCCTGTTTCAGATCAGTCGACATGGAAGACCTCTTCGAGCGGGGACCACCAGTCGCCCTCGGCCCGGGTGTCGAGCGGTGCCTGCTTGGGCTTGTTGATCTCCCACCAGCGCTGCGTCTCTGGGTCGGCGGCCATCTTCGCCTGGTCGGCGTCCCAGTCGTCGCCGTGGTATTCCATGTAGGCGAAGAGCAGGTTCTCCGGCTCGCGCAGGAAGATCGTGTAGTTGCGGATGCCGCAGTCGCGGATCTTCTCCAGCACGCCGGGCCAGACCTCGGCGTGCAGACGCTTGTATTCCTCGATCTCCTCCGGCTTCACGCCGATGATCTGACCCATGCGGATCATTCGATGCCCTCCCTGATCGTCGTGGTGAACTGCGCCTCGGCCCGGCGGTCGATCTCGGTGTCGTCCCAGTCGATGCCGATGCCGGGCGTCTCGGGTGCAAGGGCCGCGCCGTTCTCGATCCTCAGTCCGGTGCCGGTGATCTCGTCCAGCTGCGGGATGTATTCGACCCAGGCGCCGTTGCGGACGGCGCAGACCAGCGAGGCGTGCAGCTCCATCAGGAAATGCGGCGCGACGGCGAGGCCGTGACATTCGGCCATGTGGGCGACCTTCAGCCAGGGCGTGATGCCGCCGATGCGGCCCGCGTCCACCTGGATGACGCTGGCCGCGCCGCGTGCCACATAGTCCGCGAAATGGCGGATCGAGTAGAGCGACTCGCCCACCGCCACCGGCATCGGCGCGATGCGCGCCAGCTCGGCGTGGCCCTCGACGTCGTCGGCGGCGAGCGGCTCCTCGATCCAGGCGAGGTCGCAGTCGGCCAGCGCAAGCGCCCGGCGCCGGGCCGCGTCGCGGCGGAAGCCCTGGTTGGCGTCGGTCATGATCTCGTAGTCCGGCCCGACCGCGTCGCGCAGGGCGGACAGCCGGGCGTGGTCCTCGGCCGCGGTGGGCTTGCCGATCTTGACCTTGGAGCCGCGGAAGCCCTGTTCCCTGGCCGCCAGCGCATCCTCGACGAGGTGCCCGGTGGGCAGGTGCAGCCAGCCGCCCTCGGTCGTGTAGCAGGGGGCCGAGGGCTTGGCCCCGCCCGCCAGGCGCCACAGCGGCAGACCCGCGCGCCGGCAGCGCAGGTCCCACAGCGCGGTGTCGATGGCGGCCAGCGCGATGGAGGTGATCGCGCCCACGGTGGTGGCGTGGGTCGCGAACTCGAGGTCGTTCCAGATCGCCTCGACCTCCTCGGCCTCGCGGCCGACGAGCCGTGGCGCGAGGTGATCGGCCAGCAGCGCCATGACCGAGGAGCCGCCCGTGCCGATGGTGTAGGAATAGCCCTGTCCCGTGGCGCCATCGCTGTCGGTCACGGTGACGACGGGCGTCTCCTGGCTGACGAAGGACTGGATCGCATCGGTCCGCGGCACCTTGGGGGCCAGGTCGACCATGCGAAGGGTGATCTGTTCGATGCGCGCCATCAGGACCTCAGCGTGTGGCCGGTGCCGGCATCGAAGAGATGCGCGCGTGACAGGTCGATGTGAAAGCGCAGCACCTCGCCCCGGCGCAGGTTGCGCGGGTTGAGCATGCGGGCGGTCCAGCTCTGGCCGCCCAGCTCGGTGAAGAGCAGCGTCTCGTTGCCCAGCGGCTCGGAGAGGTTCACGGGAAGTTCGCGGATGTCGACGGCGTGGCCGTCCTCGCTGTGGATGCCGTGGCCCTCGGGGTAGATGTCGTCGGGCCGCAGGCCCAGGACCACGCGGCGCCCCTCGGCGGGCGAGAAGCCTGGCGGCAGGGGCAGCGTGGTGCCGTCGTCAAGCTGCAGCGCGCCGCCGGTGACGGTGGCCTCGGTCATGTTCATCGGCGGCGAGCCGATGAAACTGGCGACGAAACGCGAGGCGGGGCGATTGAAGACCTCGTCCGGGGTGCCGACCTGCTCGATCAGGCCGTCCTTCATGATGACGATGCGGTCGGCCAGCGTCATGGCCTCGATCTGGTCGTGGGTGACGTAGACCACCGTGGCGCCCAGACGGGCGTGCAGCTGCTTGATCTCGGTCCGCATCTGGCCGCGCAGCTTGGCGTCGAGGTTCGACAGCGGCTCGTCGAAGAGGAACACGTCCGGGTCGCGCACGATCGCGCGGCCCATGGCGACCCGCTGGCGCTGCCCGCCCGAGAGCTGCGCCGGGCGCCGTTCCAGCAGCGGCTCGATGTCGAGCACGCGGGCGGCCTCCTGCACGGCGGCCTCGATGGTGGCGGTGTCGCGGCCCGCGATCTTGAGCGAGAAGCCCATGTTCTCGGCCACCGTCATGTGCGGGTAGAGCGCGTAGGACTGGAACACCATCGAGATGTTGCGGTCGCGCGGCGGCAGGTCGTTGACGACCCGGTCGCCGATGCGGATGTCCCCGCCGGTGATGTCCTCGAGCCCCGCGATCATGCGCAGCGTCGTGGACTTGCCGCAGCCCGAGGGGCCGACGAGGGCGACGAATTCGCCGTCGTTCACGGCCAGGTCGATGCCCTTCACCGCGTGGAAGGCGCCGTAGTTCTTGTCGAGGGTGGAAAGAGTGAGCGTGGCCATGCCTTATCCCTTGATCGCGCCCGAGGTCAGGCCCGAGACGAGGTGCTTTTGCACCGCGTAAGTCAGAAGAAGCGCCGGAATGATCATCACCACGGCAAGCGCGCACATGCCGCGCCAGTCGATGGTGAACTCGGCGGTGTAGTCGAGCAGCCCCACGGGCAGCGTCTTGCTGTCGGTCGAGCGGGTGAGCTGGCTGGCCAGCGCGAACTCGTTCCACGAGGTGAGGAAGGCGAAGATGCCGGCGCTCGCGATGCCGGGGCGGGCGAGCGGGAATTCCACCTGCCAGAAGGCCTGCCAGCGCGTGCAGCCGTCGATCTGCGCCGCCTCGGCGAGGTCGCGCGGGACCTGCCGGAAGAAGCCGTCGATCAGCCAGATCGTGAAGGGCACGTTGAGCGCGGTATAGGCCAGGATCATGCCCGCGTGGGTGTCGATCAGCCCGACCCGCGCGTAGAGGAAAAAGAGCGGCAGCGAGAGCGCGATGCCCGGGACCGTTCGCGTCAGCATGAGGCCGAGGAACCAGCCCGACTTGGCGCGGAAGCGGTAGCGCGCGAAGGCGTAGCCGCCCGACATGCCCACCGCCAGCGAGATGACGGTCGAGGTCACGGCGATGATGACCGAATTGCGGAAGTATTCCAGCACCGGGATGCCGCCCTGTCCGACGCCCGAGAACATGTCGACATAGGCCTGCAGCGACAGCTCGCGCGGAATCCAGATCGGCGGCTTGGCCATGATCTCGACCGTGGGGCGCAGCGAGTTGAGCACGATCCACAGGCCCGGCAGGCAGATGATCGCCATGGCGATGAAGAGCGTCACGTTCAGCGCCCAGGCCGAGGCGCGTTTCCTGACGCGTGCGGTCTTGTTCGCGTCCATCACCAGTCTCCCGCGACCTGGGCCCGGGCCTTGCCGAGCTGTGAGAAGAAGAAGGCCGTGAAGGCGACCGAGAGCAGGATGGCGACATAGGCCATGGCGTTGGCCAGCCCCATGCGCGCGTCCGAGTAGGCGGTGCGCGCGATCAGCGTCCAGAGCACCTCGGTCCGGCCGGCGGGGCCGCCGTCGGTCATGATCTTGATGATGTCGTAGGCCCGCGCCACGTCGAGGCTGCGGATCGTCATGGCGATGAAGGCGAAGGGCATCAGGAAGGGCCAGGTCACGTAGCGGAACGTCTGCCAGGGCGTGCAGCCGTCGACGCGGGCGGCCTCCTGCGGCTCGCGCGGCATGGCCATGAGGCCCGCGAGGATGAAGATCGCGAAGACCGCGGTCGAGGACCAGACCTCGGCGGCGGTGATCGCCGTGAAGGCCAGCGCGCCGTCGATCAGCCAGGGGATCGCCTGGTCGGTCACGCCCAGCGACTGCAGCGCGTTGTTGATGAGGCCCACGTTGTCGTTGAACATGAACTTGAACTGGAAGCCCACGAGGATTGGCGAGAACATCATCGGGAACATCAGGATCGTGCGCAGGGCGCGCTGGCCGCGGGTCTGCCGGTCGACCAGCAGCGCGAGGCCGAGGCCCAGCAGCATCTCGAGGTTCAGCGCCACGGTCAGCAGCAGCACGGTGCGCCCGAAGGCGATCCAGAAATCGGTGTCGATGAAGATGCGCTCGTAGTTGCGCAGGCCGACGAAGTTGTAGATCGAGTCCGGCCGCGTCAGGCGGAAGGGCGTGAAGCTCGACCACAGCGACAGCAGCAGCGGCAGCACGACGACCGCGGCGAGCACGATCACCGCGGGCAGCAGCAGCATGACATGAGGGGGCAGGCGCGTGGCCTTCATCGGGGGGGCTCCTGTCGGAAAGACGGCGCCGGGCCGCGCGGGGGCGGCCCGGCCGGTGGCGGGAGAGATCAGAGCTCGCCCGCGTCCTCGAGGACGTAGGTCGCCTCTTCGGCGGCGGTGTCGAGTGCCTCCTGCGGGGTGGCATCGCCAAGGATCGCGGCCTGAAGCTCGGGGTAGAGCACGTTGGTGATCTCGATCCAGGCGGGCGTCTGCGGCACCGGGAAGGCGCCCTCTGCCGCGACCTGGAAGGTCTCGAGCACGTCGGTGCGGTAGGCGTCTCCCTCGGCCTCGGCGATGACGTGGTCCCAGACCGACTGGCGCGAGGGCAGGGGGCCCGCGGCGCTTTCCAGCTTCTGGCTGTCGGCGTTGGTGAGGAACCAGACCAGCGAGGCGGCCGCCTCGGGGTTGGCGCAGTCCTCGGTCACGCTGAAGCCGTGGAAGCCGGACCAGCCCGAGCGGACCCCGGCCGAGCCCTTGGGCGGGGGCGCGACGCCAACGTCGCCCGCGACCTTCGAGGAGTCGGGGTCGTTGAAGAAGCCGGCCCAGCCCGGCCAGTCGAGGTTCAGCGCCACGGTGCCCGAGGCGAAGCCCTGGCCGAGATCGTCCCACAGGTAGTTGGGCACGCCCGCCGGCACGGCCTCGGCCTGGTAGAGGTCGACGAACCAGTTCAGCGCCTCGACGCCGGCCTCGGAGTTGAATGCGGGCTCGCCGTCCTCGTTCAGGAATTCGCCGCCGTTGGCGACGAGGATCTCGTAGAAGCGGCCGGCGATGGCCTCTTCCTTGCCGGCATACTGCGTGCCGTAGAAGTTGGGCGCGTCGGCGAAGAACTTCGCCTGGTCGGCCACCTGGTCCCAGGTGTCCGGCACCGCGAGCGGGTAGCCGTATTCTTCCTCGAAGGCGGTCTTGTTGTCTTCGTCTTCGTAGAGGCTCTTCTGGTAGTAGAGCGCCGAGACGTCGAACTGGGCGCGCGGCAGCATCACCAGCCGGTCGTTCAGCGTGGCCGATTCGATGTTGCCGGGCACGAAGTCGGAGAGCGCCTCCTCGGGGAGGTAGTCGCGCAGGTCGACGTAGATGCCAGGATACTGCGGGGCGAAGGACGAGTGGTTCGAGCCGACGCACCAGTCCAGCTGGCCGATGGCGATGTCGGACTTGATCTCGCGGTCCAGCTCGAAGTGGTTCTTCTTCGAGATCACGTCGACGGTTGCGCCGGTGGCCTCCTCCCACTCGGCGATGCGGGCATAGAGCGGCTCGTACTGTTGCCCGCCGATGAGCTTGGCCTCGATGGTCACGCCCTCGAAGCTGCCGGGCAGGTCCTGCGCGGCAGCCACCGAGGCGAGCGCGAGCGCGGCCGACGATACGGTCGTCAGAAGTTTCATGTTTTCCTCCCTGAAGTTCCCCGAGGGTCGAATTGCCCTCAAATATGGATACTCTATTCATAAAAGAATACTGACATGCCGTCGCTGTCAAGAATTTCCGCTGGATTTGCATGTCGTATTCGTTGATGAATGGCGCGCTTCATCGAGGATCATATGACCGACACCACAGACCGATACCGCGCGCCGGCGCTCGACAAGGGGCTCGACATTCTCGAGCTGCTCGCGGGCATTGAGGGCGGCCTGACCCAGTCCGAGATCGCCAAGGCGCTCGGGCGGTCTCCGAACGAATTCTACCGCATGCTCGACCGCCTCGCGCGGCGCGGCTACGTCACGCGGGTCGACGGCGACCGCTACGCGCTGACGCTCAAGATGTTCGGGCTGGCGCAGTTCCACGCGCCGACGCGGCGGCTGGCCTCGCTGGCGACGCCGCTTCTGCGCGAGCTGTCGCAGCGCACGCGCCAGGCCAACCAGCTGGTGGTCTTCGACCGCGGGAACGCCGTGGTGATCGCGCAGCAGGAGGCGCCCGGCTACTGGGGCATCTCGATCCGCGTGGGCAGCCACATCGGGCTCTTTGACACGGGCTCGGGTCACGTGCTGCTGGCCTTCTCAAGCCCCGAGCGGCGGCAGATGATGGTGGCCGAGAACCGCGACACCGGGGCGCCGGCCCGCGACATCCCGCCCGCGCTGGAGGCGCGCTTCGACGAGATCCGCGCGCGGGGATACGAGGCCATGCCCTCGGCACAGACGGTCGGCGTGACGAACATCTCGGCGCCGGTGCTCTCCGCCGATGGCGAGCCGCTGGCGGCGGTCACGATCCCCTACCTGCCGCTGGTCGACAGCGAGGGTGCCCCAAGCATGGACGAGGCCGCCGCGGCGCTGGTCGAGACGACCACGGCGCTGTCGGAATTCGGCGGGTGCTCCAGCGAGGGGGAGACATTCGTATCTGAATGATCCATTCTCGGGTGAATTTCACTCAGGGAGGACGACATGACGGATACACCGATCCTGGACACGCACCTGCACCTCGTGGACCGCGGGCGGCTCGACTACCCGTGGCTGTCGGGCGCGCCGCCGCTCGACCGCGACTGGACGCTCGAGGACTACGCGCGCGAGGCGCGGCGCCTCGGCATCGGGGGTGCGCTGCATATGGAGGTCGACGTCGCCGACCCGCTGATCGAGGCCGAGACCGGCTGGATCGAGGAGCTGGCAGCCTCCGGCGTCTTTCCGATCCGGGGGGCCATCGCCGCCTGCCGGCCCGAGTCGCCGGACTTCGAGGCCTTTCTCGAACGCGCCGTGGGACGCGACATCGTCGTGGGCTTTCGCCGACCGCTGCACGTGGTGCCCGACGAGCTGTCGCGCGGCGATATCTTCCGCGCCAACCTGCGGCGGCTGGCGGGGCCGGACCTGCCCTTTGACCTCTGCGTGCTGGCCCGGCAGCTGCCGCTGGCGATCGAGCTGGCCGACGCCGCGCCCGAGGTGCGCTTCGTGCTGGACCATTGCGGCGTGCCCGACATCGCGGGCGGAGGCTGGGACAGCTGGGCGCGTGACATCACCGAGCTGGCCAGACGGCCCAACGTGAGCGCCAAGATCTCGGGCGTGATCGCCTACGGCGGCGAGGACTGGACGCTGGACCAGCTGACGCGCTGGGTCATGCACACGGCCGAAGCCTTCGGCCCCGAGCGGATCTGCTGGGGCGGCGACTGGCCGGTCTGCACGCTGGGCGGCGGGCTGTCGACCTGGATGGCGGCCACGCGGGCGATTGTCGCGGACTGGAGCGCGGCCGACCGCGCCGCCCTTTACGGCGGCACGGCCGAGCGGATCTGGAAGCTCTGAGGCGGCCTCAGAAGGTCGCCGCGAACATGCGGTCGAGGTCGTCCATCGCGGCCTCGAACCCGCCGTCCTTCAGCGCGGCGTTGAGACGCTCGGAGGCCTCCTGCTGGAAGGGCATGTAGCCGTCGTGGCGCGGCCGCATCCACGCCGCGTCGAGCGTCGCCAGCGTGCCGGAATAGAAGTGGCCGGCCGCCGCGTCGGTCTTCGGCGTGGTCCAGGCGGTGCGGTGCCCGGCCTGGCCGCCCGCCTCGGCCCAGGGCCCGGCCTGCACCTCGGGGCCGGCGGCGTGCCGGGCAAAGGCGGCGGCCTCGTCGGGGTGCTTCGAGAAGGCCGAGACCGCGAGCCCCGTTCCGCCAAGCGCGCTGCCGCGCGGCCCCGCGCCCGGCGCGGCCTCGGGGATGTCGTGGAAGGTCACCCGCCGGCGCGCGGTATCGGGCAGCGAATAGCTGATGTAGCCGTAGATCAGCGGCGAACAGGCGATGTCGTCTGTGTCGGCCATGGCCTCGAGCACGGCGATCGGGTCCATGCCGAAGCAGGCCGGGTCCACCTGCTGCGCCAGCGCCTGCAGCATCTCGAGGGCGGGACGCCCGCCGTCGCGGTCGACGAAGGGCCCCTCTGGTCCGACGCGGCAGGGATGCCCGAGGTTGGCGCAGAGCGTGTAGAAGCTCATCAGCACGTGCGGCGGGCGCAGCGGGATCATGACCTTCCCCTCGCGGGCCAGGCGCATGACCCCCAGCCAGTCCTTCGCCGGCGCAACCAGGTCGGGCCGCGAGGCCTGCACCTGTGCCGCCGCATCGACCGGCCAGGCCCATTGCTTGCCGTCCCAGGTGTAGCTCTCGAAGGAGCGGCCGAGCGAGCCCTGCGCGATCTCGGGCGCCTCGGGCAGGGGATGCAGGCAGGCCTCGCCGGTGATCTGGCCGACGTGCGGGTGGTCGATGATGATGAGATCGTAGGACTTCGCCAGTTCGAGCACCGGGTAGCTCTCGAAATCCTGCAGCGAGCGGCGGTCCCATGTGATAGAGACGCCGTGCTCGGCCTCCCAGTCGCGGGACAGGGCGGCAAGCGGGTCGTAGCCGCGCGGGTGGTCCCAGGTCATGCCCTTGAGGGTGATCATAGCTCGAACTCCTTGCGAATGGCGGCGCTGTGTTCACCCACGCGCGGCGCCGCGCGGGGCGTGGCGGGCCGCCGTCCGTCGATGGTCAGCGGCGCGCGCGTGGTGTCGATGCGCACGCCGTCGCCACGACAGACGGTCTGCAGCAGGTCGAGCCGCTGGAAGGCCTCGGTGTCGACCAGCTCGGACCAGTTCAGCACCTCCGAGCACCAGATGTCGGCGGGTTGCAGGATGGCGAGCCAGTCCTCGACGCTGCGTTCGGCGACGCGCTCGGCCAGCCGGGCCTTGATCCCGTCGCGGTCGCGGAAGGCGTCGCCGGGATCGCGGCCGGCCAGCTCGGGCAGGTCCATGAGCGCTGCCAGCTTGTCGAGCGGGGTCATCGCCAGCGCGAGGTAGCCGTCGCTGGCCGCGTAGACGCCATAGGGCGCCCCGAGATAGGCGTGGGCGCCATTCGCCTGCGAGCGCTGCGGCAGGCGGCGGCCGTCGTTGAGCCAGGTGGTCAGGACCTCGAACTGCAGGTCGACGAGCGCCTCGAGCAGGCTGGTCTGCACGTGCCGCCCGATGCCGTCGATGCCGCGCCGCACCAGCGCGGCGAGGATGCCCTGGCTGAGGGCCACGCCCGCGAACATGTCGCCCACGGCAAGGCCCATGGGCACCGGCCCCTGCGGCGCGTCGCCGGTCAGCCACATCAGCCCCGAGCGGGCCTGCGCCAGCAGGTCCTGGCCCGGCAGCTTCACCCAGGGGCCGTCATCGCCGTAGCCCGAGATCGAGCCGTAGACGAGCCCCGGGTTCAGCGCGTGCATCTCCTCCCAGCCGATGCCGATGCGCTCGGCGACGCCGGGGCGGAAGTTCTGGATCATCACGTCGGCCTGCGCCACGAGCCGGTGCAGGGCCGCGAGGTCCTCGGGGTCCTTGAGGTCGAGCGCGAGGCTCTCCTTGCCGCGGTTGATGGCGTGGAAAATCGTGGAATCGCCACCCAGCTCGGTGTCCGACAGGTAGAGCTGCCGGGACAGGTCGCCGGCGCCGGCGCGCTCCACCTTGATGACCCGCGCCCCCAGATCGGCCAGCCGGAGCGAGCAGTAGGGGCCCGACAGGAACTGGCTGAGGTCGAGCACCAGCAGTCCCTCGAGCGGTCGCTCGGGCGGCGTCGCGTCCGGTGGCGTTTGGGCTGCGGCGTCGGCTGGTCTGGTCATATGGTGTATTCTTCTGTGAATGGCCTTCTTACATATGAATGATCTGTTTGCCTGCCTGTCGTCAAGCCCCATGCTCAAGATCGTCAGGGAAGGACCGGGTTGCCTGCCCCCGGCCAAGGCAGGACTCGCGGGTCTCCTGATCGAGGATCACAGCGGCAACCGGGCACCGGCGGCCTCGTGGGCTCGGGTCGGGACCGAGCACTGAAAGGACGGAGGAGCAAGACGGTGCGGATCGAAACGGATGCGGGCGGGCCGCCCGCCGCCGTCAGCGATGCACCAATTCGCGCGGGACAGCTGCCCTCGCGGCCTGCGCGCCCCGGTCAATGCTTTTGAGCGTGGCGCTTGAGCCCTTGTCCGGAGGCCGCGCGCGGTTGCGCCCGCCGTCGGTCCTAGCCGGGGCCGGCGCTCTTCGGCTTCGCCTGCTCCGAGGACGCTTCGTCCCCGTCGGTATAGAAGCCCATGATGTGGACCCACAGAAGACGCTTGGCCTCGTCGAGGTTCCGCGCCTTCAGGGAGTCGATCAGCTTGAAATGCTCGTCGGCGCTCTTGGCCATGAGCAGCGGCGTGTTCTTCTTTTCCTGCACCGAGGTCGGCAGCTTCGAACGGTATGACAAGGCAAGCTCGACGAGCTCGGTATTGTCGCAGTTCGACATCAGCTCGGCGTGATAGCGGGAATTCGCCTCGATGCGGTCGCTCGCGGTCCCCTGCACCGTGGCGACGCGGAACTCCTCGGCCAGGACCTTGAGGCGCTCCATCGACTCATCGGTGATGTTCCTGATGATGTCGTCCAGCGTCGCGACTTCCAGCGCGGCCCGGACCAAGGAGATATCGCGGATCCGCTTCTCGTCGTAGACCTGCACCTGATAGCCCCGGTTCGGCCGGTGCACGATGCTGCCGGACACCGTGAGGTGATCGAGCGCCTGACGGATCGCCAGCCGGGTGGTATTGTATTTTTCCTGAAGTTCGTTCTGCTTCAGCCAGCCACCGGGATGGAGCTCGCCGGAGCTGATGTCCCGTTCGATCTGGGCGACCAGCATCTGGTTCTGACCTGCCCGACTACCCTTTTTCGGGCGTGTGTTCGACACTGTGCTCATCCTCGCGGAATGCCTCATCCTGAGGCGGCGCGTGCTTTTGTTTCGAGATTCCTAACGTGGGCCTTGACGTGATGTCAACGATGGCGCGAAATGAGCTTGCAAAAATGGCGCCATCAAAGGCGACATAAATGGCAAGCAGGAGAGGCGCATGAAAATGCACACTATGAAGACGATGAAAGCCACGGCCGGCAAGGCGATGTTCGGCCTGCTCGTTTCCACGGCTCTCACCCTCACCGCGAGCGCGGCGAGTGCCAGGGACCTCACCGTCGGGCTGCCCGGAACCGTCGTGACGCTCGACCCGCACATGTCGGCGACCGTGTTCACCGACCTCAACATCGCGAGCCACCTCTACAGCGCGCTTGTCACGCGCGGCCCGGACCTCGAGCTCGCCCCCGACGCGGCCGAGGAGTGGACCGCCACCGCCGACACCACCTGGCGCTTCCAGCTGCATCCCGGCGTCACCTTCCCCAACGGCGAGGCACTGGACGCCGAGGCGGTCAAGTGGAACATCGAACGGGTGCTGGCCGACGAGACCAGCGCCCGGATCAAGCCCTGGTTCGAGCTGGTGGACGAGGTCAACGTGATCGACAAGACCACCGTCGATATCGTCACCTCCGCGCCCTATCCTGCGCTGCCCGACCAGCTGTCGATGTTCTTCCTGCTGCCCCCGGAATGGTCGGCGGAAAACGACACCAACCGCATGGCCTTGGGCACCGGCCCCTATGACCTGGTCGAGTTCCAGGAAGGGAATTTCATCACCCTGTCCGCCAAGGAGGACTACTGGGGCACCGCGCCCGAGTTCGAGGAGGTGACCTTCCGCTTCATCCCCGAGGAATCGACCCGCATCTCGGCACTGCTGGCGGGCGAGGTGGACTTCGTGACCTCCATCCCGACCTCCGAGATCGAGCGCACCAACCAGAACGAGGGAACCTCGGGTGACGCGGTGGCGAGCACGCGCACGATGTTCCTGCGGTTCAACAGCAAGGTCGAGCCCTTCCAGGGCAACGCGATGCTGCGCCGCGCGATGAACTACGCGGTCGACAAGAACCTGATCATCGACAGCCTCTGGGACGGCTACGGCGAGGTCGCCCGGTGCCAGCCGCTTTCCGAGGACTACTTCGGCTACAACCCCGACCTCGAGGCCCATCCCTACGACCCGGAGCAGGCGCGCAGCCTGATGGTCGAGGCGGGCTATCCCGACGGGTTCGACCTCGAGCTCGACGTGCCGATCGGGCGCTACCTGCAGGGCTCCGAGATCGGCCAGATCGTGGCGGCCCAGCTCACCGAGATCGGCGTGAACGTCCAGATCACCGAAACCGAGTGGAGCCGCTGGCTGGACAAGCTCTACAACGACGGCATGAGCCAGGCGACCTACTACGGCCTCGCATGGCCGACGCTGGACGCCGGCGGCGTCATGGCGTTCTTCGAGGATGGCAACACGCAGAACTACCAGGACGATCCCGAGTTCACGAGCATCCTGCAGGAAGCCAATTCGAGCGTCGATGCCGACGAGCGTCTCGCGCTCTACAAGACGGCGACCGAGCGGATGTGCGAAAGCGCGCCGATCCTGTTCCTGTTCCAGCAACCCTACACCTACGGCATCAGCGACGAGATCGAATGGTCGGCGCGTGGGGATGACTGGGCGCGCGCCATGGACATGAGCGTGGCCGGTTCGGCGGACTGAGGCAGGCATGCTTCGGTACATCACCGTACGCGCGGCGGAGTCCCTGGTCGCACTCTTCGGGGTGTCGGCGCTGGTATTCGTGGCAGCAAGGTTGTCGGGTGACCCGGCAGCCTTGATGCTGCCGATGGGGGCCTCCGCCGAGCAGATCTCGGCCCTGCGCGAAGAGCTGGGCCTCAACAAGACCATCGCGGAGCAATTCGTGATCTTCGTGTCGAATGCGCTGCAGGGCGATTTCGGCGCGTCGTTCCAATACGGCCGGCCGGCGATGTCGGTGGTCCTCGAGCACCTTCCGGCAACGCTGCAGCTGGCCGGGGCCGCGCTGCTGGTCGGCGGGATCCTGGGCGCGGGCATCGGCATCCTCGCGGCCATCTATCGCGGCACGCTGTTCGAGACGGGACTCATGACCATCGCCCTTCTCGGGCAGGCGGCGCCGGTCTTCTGGGTCGCGGTCATGCTGATCCTCGTCTTCGCGGTCAATCTGGGCTGGCTGCCGACGGGCGGCTACGGCGGCATCGAGAACCTGATCCTTCCGGCGACGGCCCTGTCGGTCTACGTGGCCGCCAGCCTTGCGCGGCTGGCGCGGGGCAGCGTGCTCGACGTCATCAACGCCGAGTATGTCCGCACGGCCTGGGCGAAGGGGCTGTCCAGCCGCGTCGTCTATGTCCGGCACGTTGTGCGCGGGGCGCTGATCCCGATCGTGACCCTTTTCGGCATCATCGCGGGCGAATTGCTGGGCGGCTCGGTCGTGGCCGAGACGATCTTCGGCTGGCCCGGCATCGGCCGTGTCACCATCCAGGCGATCGAGGCGCGGGACTTCGCCGTCGTCCAGGCGAGCGTGATGATCATCGCGGCGATCTTCGTCGGCATCAATTTCGCGATCGACCTGCTCTACGGGGTGCTCGACCCCCGCATCCGACTGACGAGAAAGGCTTAATCCCATGCGATCGAACGTGCAGGGCATCTTTGCGGCGGGCGTCATGGCGCTCTTCGTTCTCGTCGCGCTCTTTGCCGATGTCATCGTCCCGAAGGATCCGCTGGGGATGGACCTGCTCAGCCGGACCACTCCGCCGACCTGGTCCTGGACCGGCCTGGGCGAGCATCCGCTGGGCACCGACCTGCTGGGGCGCGACATCTTCAGCCGCATCATCGCCGGGGCCCAGACCGTGCTGCTGGTCGGTGTCGTCTCGGTCGTCCTGGGCGGGTTCCTGGGCGTCACGCTGGGCCTCGTCGCGGGCTACGCCGGGGGCTGGATCGACCGGATGATCATGCGGCTCGCGGACGTGCAGCTGTCGATCCCGATCATGCTCTTTGCGCTGATCGTGGTGGCGGCCCTCGGCCCGAGCCTCGTCAACCTCGTCGCGGTGCTGGCCCTCACCGGCTGGACCCGGTTCGCCCGCGTCATCCGCGGGCAGGTGCTGGCGATACGCGAGTTCGACTTCGTGCTCTCGGCCAAGTCCGCCGGCGCCTCGGCGCTGCGAATCCTGGTGTTTCACATCCTGCCGAACGTGATGAACTCGATCGTCGTCATCGCCTCGCTCGACCTCGCGCGGGTGATCCTGCTCGAGGCCTCGCTCAGCTTTCTCGGGCTGGGGGTCCAGCCGCCGACGTCGAGCTGGGGCCGCATGCTGGCCGAAGGACGCACCTACATCGCCTCGGCCTGGTGGATCTCGACGCTGCCGGGCTTCGCCATCCTGATCGTCGTGTTCAGCGTCAGCATGCTCGGTGACTGGCTGCGCGACCTGGTCGACCCGACCTCGCGGTTCCGCGGTCCGGGCTCGAAGTAACGCAAGACCCGCACGGCGGGACGAAGACCATTGAATGGAGCATCTGATGCAGAACGGCGAGCAGCAGGGCAGGGCGGCAGAGGGCGACGCGGACTACGCGCTGCGCATCGACGGGCTCACCGTCGAGTTCGGCCCGGCGCACCGGCCCGCGCGGGTCGTGAACGACGTCACCTATGATCTGAAGCCGGGCGAGACGCTGGGCATCGTGGGCGAGAGCGGCAGCGGCAAGAGCGTGCACGTCCTCGCCTCGGTCGGCCTCATCCCCTCGCCGCCGGCCCGTATCGTCGGCGGCCGCGTCATGTTCGAGGGCCGTGACCTGCTGGGCCTGTCGCGCAACGCGCTGTCCACGGTTCGCGGCAAGGGGATCGGGTTCGTCTTCCAGGACCCGATGACCTCCCTGAACCCCTACCTGACCATCGGGCGCCAGCTGACCGAGGCCATGGAGGCCCACCTGTCGCTGACCGCGACCCAGATCGAGGCGCGGGCCGTCGAGCTGCTGAACATGGTGCGGATCACCGAGCCGAAGACCCGGCTGAAGCAGTTTCCGCACCAGCTGTCCGGCGGCATGCGCCAGCGGGTGATGATCGCCATGGCGCTGGCCTGCGAGCCGAAAATCCTCATCGCGGACGAACCGACGACCGCGTTGGACGTCACCAGCCAGTCGCAGGTGGTGCAGATCGTCAATTCGCTGAAGGACGAACTGGGCATGTCGGTCATCTGGATCACGCATGACCTGGGCGTGGTGGCTGGCATCGCCGATACCATCCAGGTCATGTACGCCGGCCACATCGTCGAGCGCGGTCCGACCGAGGTCGTCTTTTCCGACTGAGAAGCGCCTACACCTATGGCCTGCTCAACTCGATCCCGGGCGACAACACGGTGCCGGGAACGCGGCTCAGCCAGATCGAGGGCATGCCGCCAAGCCCCACGGCCATCGGCGCCGGCGATCCCTTCGCGCCGCGCAACCCCTTCGCGACCGACCGCTGCCTCAACGAGCGTCCGACGCTGGCGCAGGCCATCGACAGCGTGGAGGGCCACAAGGTCGCCGCCTGGTACGACCTGCGCCCGCATATCGCGGCCCAGGGATGAGGCTTTCATCGTGGCGGCATGCATCCAGAAAGGCGGAACGCTTGACTTGGACAATATTGGCGCCAATCATGGCGACACAAAAGGCGCACCCGGACGGGTCGCCGCTCCCCGACCGCAAATCGCGCGCGACAAGGTGAACATGACCCGATCCGAGATGCTCGACAGAACGCCGGTGCTTGAAGTCTCCGCTCTCACCAAGAGTTACGCGGCCGGCAACTGGTCGTCGCGCAAGGCAATCACCACGGTCCACAACGTCGATTTCCGGATCCACCGGGGCGAGACATTCGGCCTGATCGGTGAATCCGGCAGCGGCAAGAGCACCATCGCCCGCATGATCTGCATGCTCTCCGATGTGACCAGCGGCGACGTTCTCTTCAACGGCCGCAACATCACCAACCTCGGCGACAAGGCCGCGTTCTCGGTGCGCCGGGATATGCAGCCGATCTTCCAGGACCCGCAATCCTCGATCAATCCGCGGATGAAGGTCTTCAACTACATCGCCGAGCCCGCGCGCATCCACGGCCTGTTCAAGAGCCGGGCCGAGCTCACGGATCATGTCCACGGGCTGCTGCAGAAGGTGGGGCTGGCCCCCTCGGCGGCGCAACGGTTCCCGCACGAGTTTTCCGGCGGCCAGCGGCAGAGGCTCTCGATCGCCCGGGCCCTGAGCCTGAACCCGAGCTTCATCGTCGCGGACGAGCCGATCTCGGCCCTCGACGTCTCGATCCAGGCGCAGGTGCTGAACCTGCTCATCGACCTCAAGCGAGAGCTGGACCTGACCTACCTGTTCATCTCGCACGACCTGCGGATCGTCCGGCACATGTGCGACAGGATGGCCGTGCTCTACCGCGGGGTCGTGGTCGAGACCGGCGAGACGCAGAAGATCTTCGCCAATCCGCAGCATGCCTACACGCGGCTCCTGATCGACTCGAGCCCGATTGCGGACCCGAAACTCGAAAGGGAACGGCTGGCCCGGTTCAACATCGACGGGCTGCAGGACCTCGAGGTCTCCGACGAACAACCGCTTCGCCGGATCGACGGGGATCACTTCGCCCGGGTCTGACGCCCGCAGAACAGCAGGAGCCACGAATGAAGATTGAAGCGATCACGGTCCGCTCCGTGAGAGTGCCATACCGGCGGAACCACACGCTGAGCTTCGGGCCGCAGTCCTATGCCAGCTCGACCATCGTGACCCTGCACACCGATGCTGGGATCGACGGCTACGGCGAGGCCAACGTGCTTGGCGGTCCGTTCTGGAGCTACGAGAGCACCGCGTCGATCGAGGCGATCTGCACGCATTACCTCGCCCCCGCGATCACCGGCATGGACCCGCGGTCGCCGGCGCTGGTCGGTGACGTCATGCGCCGGGCGGTGAACGGCAATCCATTCGCCCGCGCCGCGGTCGAGATGGCCTGCTTCGACATTGCCGGCAAGGCGGCAGGGGTCCCGGTGAACCGCCTTCTGGGCGGCGCGCGGCGTGACAGCGTCGACATGATCTGGTCGCTCGCGGACGGCGATCCGCAGAAGGAGGTCGACGAGGCCATCGACATCCACGAGACCCACGGCATCGGGATCTTCAAGGTCAAGACGGGCCACAAGCCGCCCGAGGAGGACCTCGCGCGCCTCAAGATCCTGAGCGACGCGCTCGGCGACCGGTTCCAGCTGCGACCCGACGCCAACCAGGGCTGGGACGAGATGACCTGCATGCGCATGATGCCCGCGCTGCGGGACATGGGCATCTACCTTCTCGAACAGCCGGTGCCCCGCGACAACCTTGCCGGGATGACCCGCCTGCGGGCGATGGGGATCCTGCCGATCATGGCCGACGAGGCGGCGATGAGCCCCGAGGACGTCTCGAACATCATCCGCGTCGGCGGGGCCGACATCTTTGCGCTGAAGGTGGCCAAGGCCGGAGGGATCCTTCCGACCCTGCAGAGCGCCCAGATCGCGGCCGCGGCGGGACTGCAATGCTACATGGGCTGCATGATGGAAACGGGGCTTGGCGTGTCGGCCTACCTGCACGCCTGCGCCGCCGCGCCGGACATGCGATACGGTGCGGCCCTGCCGGGCCCGCTGCTGATGACGACGAGCATTCTCAAGGACGAAATCACCTACCGCGACGGCAAGGTCCTCGTGCCGGACGGCCCCGGGCTGGGCGTGACGCCCGACTGGGACGTGATCGGCGATCTCGCCCCGGTCTACGACGCATAGGGCAGGCCGGCAGCGCGCCCCGCAAGGCGCGCGCGAGGTCAGGATGGACGTGATGCGACTTTTCGGAAGCCACTTCGGAACCTACGAGGTCCGGCACACGGAGGCCGGCGAGGTCAGTCTCGCCCCCTTCGCGCCGGACCCGCAGCCCTCGGATCTTGGGCTGGGGTTCACCGAAATGCTGGAGCACCCGCTGCGCGTGGCCCGGCCCGCGATCCGGTCGGGCTGGCTCGAGCGGCGCGACCGGGACGGGCGCGGCACCGACGACTATGTCGAGGTCGACTGGGACACCGCGCTCGACCTCCTGGCCGAAGAGTTGACCGAGGTCCGCGCCAAGCACGGCAACCGCGCCATTTTCGGCGGCTCCTACGGCTGGGCGAGCGCCGGGCGGTTTCACCATGCGCCGAGCCAGCTCAAGCGTTTCCTGAACCTCTTCGGGGGCTTCACCTCGTCGGTCCATACCTACAGCTTCGGCTCCGGCGCGGTGATCCTGCCGCATATCTTCGGCAAGGACTTCTCCGACGCCTATGCCGTGGCGCCGACATGGGACCAGATCGCGGGCAACACCGACGTGGTCCTGTCCTTCGGCGGCATGCGCCTCAGCAACGCCGAGGTGGAATCCGGCGGGTGCGGTCGGCACGAGACTCCCGCCTGGCTGCAATCGCTCGGCCGCCCGGGCAAGAAGCTCATCGTTTTCGCACCGCAGGACATGGACCTGCCCGAGGGCGTGAACGGCGAATGGGTCGGCATCCGCCCGAACACCGACTGCGCGGTGCTTCTGGCCATCGCCTGCGAGATCCTCCGCGCGGGCCACGAGGACCGCGATTTCATCGAGGGGTTCACCTTCGGCTTCGCCGAGTACCGGGCCTACCTGCTGGGTGAAACCGACGGCGTGGTCAAGGACGCGGACTGGGCCGGGCGCCTCTCGGGCGTGCCCTCCGAGACGATCCGCGCGCTTGCCGCCATGTTCCGGACAGGCCGGGTGCTCATCAACATCGCATGGTCGATCCAGCGCGCCGACAACGGGGAAATGGCCTATTGGGCCGCCGCGGCGCTGGCGGCCATCACCGGGCAGATCGGCCTGCCCGGCGGCGGGCTCTGTATCGGGCTGATGGCGGTCAACAGCATCGGGCGGAACGTCCCCCGGCTCGCGGGTCCGGCCGTCCCGCAGGGAAGGAACCCGGTCTCCGACTTCATCCCCGTCGCGAGGATCGCGGACCTGCTGCTGCGCGAGAGCGAAAGCATCCACTACGACGGCCGCGATCTGGACGTGCCGCGGATCGAGCTCGTCTACTGGTGCGGGGGCAATCCCTTTCACCACCACCAGGACCTCAACCGGCTGCGTCGGGCCTTCTGGCAGCCGCGCACCGTGGTCGTGCACGAGATGGCCTGGACCGCCACCGCGCGGCACGCGGATATCGTGCTGCCCGCCGCCCTGCCGCTGGAGCGCGACGACCTGGCGGTGTCGAGCCGCGACAACTGGATCGTCGCCAGCCGCCGGGCCGCGCCGCCCTTCGCCGAGGCGCGCTCGGACCACGAGATATTCGCCGGCCTCGCCGGGCGGCTGGGCTTGCGCGAGGGCTTCACGGAAGACCGCAGCGAAATGGACTGGGTGCGTCACCTCTACGAGGGATACCGCGAGGCCAATCCCTCGATCCCGGAGTTCGATGCCTTCTGGGAGGCGGGCTACGTGGAGGTTCCGCAGCCGCCCGTGGGGCGCAACCCCTTCGCGG
The DNA here is from genome assembly GCF_000442255.1 of Salipiger mucosus DSM 16094. Taxonomy (GTDB): domain Bacteria; phylum Pseudomonadota; class Alphaproteobacteria; order Rhodobacterales; family Rhodobacteraceae; genus Salipiger; species Salipiger mucosus. Next base: position 64,289 of record NZ_KE557287.1, read on the forward strand.
ATTTCCGCGCCGGAGAACGGTCGGCGCTGGCGACCGAGAGCGGGCGCATCCAGCTTTTCTCCAAGACCCTCGCGGAGCGGGACGATCCCGGTTTTCCGGGCCATCCCGCCTGGGTCGAACCACGCGAATGGCTGGGGGCCTCGCGGGCGCAGCGTTTCCCGCTGCATCTGCTGTCGCCGCAGCCCGCGTCGCGGCTGCACAGCCAGCTCGACCTCGCGACCGCGAGCCAGTCGTCGAAAATCGACGGGTTCGAGCCCGTCACGATGCACCCCGCAGACGCCGAAACGCGCGGCCTCTCCGACGGCGATATCGTCCGGGTCTTCAACGATCGCGGTGCCTGCCTCGCGGGGCTGCGGCTGGACCCGGGGCTCGTGCCGCAGGTCGTCTCCCAGGCGACAGGCGCCTGGTACCGACCCGAGGACATCGGCGGTTTCGAGGCGCTGGATGTCGGCGGCAACCCGAACACGCTCACCCACGACAAGGGCACCTCGCGGCTGTCCGGCGGACCCTCGGCCAACAGCTGCCTTGTCGAGATCGAGGCCTATCGCGGCCCGCGTCCGGAACGCGACTGGAGGGCACCGGTGCGGGGCGGGGCCTAGAGGCCTGGCGGCACCGAACGAGCATTTACGCCCGTCGCGACCCCTTTGGGTCGCGGCGCCGCACGGCGTGGCGAATGCATGGACAGCCCTCTGAAATTACTGCTGTTTTTCTGATCTCTCCCAGCGCCACAGGAGATGAAAGATCCCTGCGGCGTTGACGGATGCCAAAAATGGCGCCATTAATTGCGCATCATGTTGCGAAGAACTGGAGCGGTGATTTGAACGCGAACGACAGCAATGGCCCGGTCGACTCGGTCGACACGCCCAGGTTCCGGATCGGGGTCGATTCCGGCGGCACCTTCACGGATGTCTGCGTCTTCGACCGCGAGGCGGCCGAGGTCTTCGTCTGGAAGGTGTCGAGCACGCCCTCCGATCCCTCCGAAGGGATCGTCGACGGGATCCGCCAGTCCATCGACGAGGTGGGCAAGGGCGTCGAGGTCGACCGGGACGACATCTATTTCGGCCACGGCACGACGGTCGGCACCAACGCGCTGCTGACCGGGCGCGGGGCGGATACCGGCATGATCACGACCGCCGGCTTCCGCGACGTGATCGAGATCCGCCGCCAGAAGCGTCCCGAGCTCTACAACCTGCAGACGGAAAAGCCGCCCGTCCTGGCGAGCCGTGACAAGCGCTTCGAGGTGACCGAGCGCATTCTCTACGACGGCACCATCATGACCGACCTCGACGAGGAGAGCGTGCGTGTCGCGGCCCGCCAGCTAAAGGCCGAGGGGGTGCACGCCATCGCGGTCTGCACGCTGTTCTCCTTCATCGAGCCGAAGCACGAGAAGCGCATCCGTGACATCGTCGTCGAGGAATATCCCGAGGCCTTCGTCAGCACCTCGCACGAAGCCGCGCCGGAGTTCCGCGAGTTCGAGCGCTTCACGACGACCGTGGTGAACGCCTACCTCGGTCCGATCATGCGCTCCTACCTCGACCGGCTGGTGCCGCGCCTCGAGGAGATCGGGATTTCGGTCAAGCCGCACCTGACCCAGAGCAACGGCGGCGTCATCTCCTGCGAAAGCGCCAAGGAGCACCCGGTGCGCACCGTGCTCTCGGGCCCTGCGGCGGGCGTCATGGCGGCGCAGGCCGTCGGGCGGGCGATCAGCATCGGCAACCTCATCACCTTCGACATGGGGGGCACTTCCAGCGACGTGTCCCTGATCGAGAACGGAACGCCGAAGCTGGCGAACCACACGGATGTGCATGGCTACCCGCTCAAGGTTCCCATGCTCGACATCCACACCGTCGGGGCAGGGGGCGGTTCCATCGCCGCCGTGGACAACGGCATCCTCAAGGTCGGGCCGCGCTCGGCCGGGGCGGCGCCGGGGCCGGTGTGCTACGGGCTGGGCAACGACGAGCCCACCGTGACCGACGCCAACGTCGTTCTCGGCATCCTGAACCAGGAGCATTTCCTCGACGGGCGCATGCCCATCGACTCGCAGGCCTCGCACGCCGCGGTAGAGCGCCTGGCCGAGAGCCTCGGCATCGGCAAGATGGAGGCGGCGCAGGGCATCATTCGCGTGGTGATCGCCAACATGGCCAAGGCGATCCGGGTGATCTCGGTCGAACGCGGATACGATCCGCGCGACTACGCGATGCTCGCCTTCGGCGGGGCCGGCCCGGTTCACGCCGCGCGCCTCGCGGCCGAACTGGACATCAAGCGCGTGATCGTGCCGAAGAACCCGGGCGTCATGTGCGCGCTCGGCCTGTTGCAGTCCGACCTGCGCACCGACCTCAGCATCACCCGGCTCAGCGCGCTGTCCACCGAGACCTTCGCCGAGATTGAAGCCGGGTTCGAGCAGCTCGACGCACGGGCCGAGGAATGGTGCCGGATGGAGGAGATCCCCGAGGACTCGCGCCGCACGAAGCGGACGATCGACCTGCGATACGGCGGGCAGGGCTACGAGATCACCGTAGACTGGCCCGAGGCCACCGGGCGCGACGCCCTCGTCGCCGGGCTGCGGGCGAACTTCGAGGCCGCGCACGAACAGCTCTACGGCTACATCTCGAGCGAGGAGCCGATCCACGTCACCACCCTGCGGCTTGAGGCCGTCGGCCATGTGCCCAAGGCCGAGCTGAAGCAGTACCCGATGGCGGCGGAGGGCGAGGTCCCGGTGAAGGTCGCGGACCGCAACGTCTATTTCCCGGAGTTCGACGACTTCAGGACGGTGCCGCTCTACGACCGGACGACGCTGCGCCCCGACCAGACCGTGCCGGGCCCCGCGATCGTCGAGCAGATGGACTCGACCACGCTGATCCTGCCCGACCAGGCGGCGACGGTGGATCCGTACCTCAATCTCATTATCGAAAGCACAACATGAGCCAGTCGATGGATTTCAAAAGCGACACAGCCCGGCCCAAGCCCGCGTCGGATCCGGTGACGACCGAAGTCATCGGCAGCGCCCTGATCTCGATCGTCGAGGAGATGGCCAAGGCCATCATCAAGTCCGCCTATTCGACGAACATCAAGGAACGCGAGGATTGCTCCACGGTCATCTTCGACCGCAAGGGCCAGATCATCGCGCAGGCCGAGCGCATTCCGGTCCACCTCGGCTCGCTGCTCGGCATCGCGGATTGGGTGCTGACCAACGTGGACCTCTCCACCGTCGAGCCCGGCGACGTCTTCATCGGCAACGACGCATACACCGGCGGCGGCACCCACCTGAACGACATCGTCTTCATGGAGCCGGTCTTCTACGACGGCGAGCTTGTCGCCTGGATCTCGAACCTCGCGCACCATTCGGACTTCGTCGACCGCGGGCACGCGCATATCTTCCAGGAAGGTCTGCGCATCCCTCCGGTCCGGCTCTACCGTGCGGGGGTGCTGCAACAGGACATCCTCGATTTCGTGCTGCTGAACTGCCAGGTGCCGCACGAGCGGCGCAACGACTTCCGCGCCCAGATGGCGGCCAACCGGCTGGGGGTGCAGCGCTACATCGCCCTGTGCCAGAAATACGGCGAGGGCGTCGTCAGCGCCGCCTCCGACGAGATCCTCGACTATGCCGACCGCAAGACCCGCAGCGGCATCGCGCAGATCGCCAATGGCACCTATGCCTACGAATGCACCTTCGACACGCCGTCCTACGAGCCGGACCTGCATCTCAAGGTCAAGGTCACGATCACCGACGACGAGATGCACTTCGACCTGAGGGACAACCCGAAACAGGTCAGGGCCGGGGTCAACATGGTCTACACGGCGACGCTGGCCACCGTCTACTTCGCGGTCAAGGCGCTGGTGGATCCTGACATCCCGCCCAACGCCGGGTTCCACCGGGCGATCCACGTGGACGCCGAGAAGGGGACGGTCTTCAACTCCGAGTCGCCCGGTGCCGTCTACACCCGCACCGATATCGGGCAGCGGCTGGTGGACATGATCCTCGCCGCGCTTGCCCCCGCGATCCCCGAGCGGATCTGCAGCGCCTCCTCGGGCGGTGGCCTCATGACCTTCAGCGGGACCCATCCGCGCACCGGGAAATTCTTCGTCTACAACGAGATGTGCGGCGGCAGCATGGGCGCCCGGGCGACCAAGGACGGCCTCGACGGCGTGCAGGTTCATACCACCAACACCGGCAACATCCCGATCGAGGCGCTGGAATACGAGCACCCGGTGATGGTCGAACGCTACGAGCTGGTGACCGATTCCGGCGGCGCGGGCCAATGGCGCGGCGGGATGACGATCCGGCGGCAGGTGCGTCTTGTCGGCGACGAGGCGACCATCAACGTCGGCGGCACTCTGACGCGGAACGCGCCCTGGGGCCTCTTCGGCGGCCAGGACGGCCGCACCACCAACGTCGAGCTGGGCGAAGGCGTCGCACCGTTGCAGCAGCGCCGGGGAACCCTGAGCGACGGCCAGTCGGTCGCCATGGTCGCGGCCTCGGGCGGCGGCTACGGCGATCCAAAGAAGCGGGACCGCGACCTTGTCCGGCGCGACCTCAAGGAGGGCCGCATCTCGCTCGAGGCGGCGCGAACCGTCTATGGTCTCGATGTCTGAGGTGACTTGCGCAGTGCGCCGGGGCCGCGAGCGGCCCTGCATGACCCGAAAGGCAAGGCCATGAAGATCGCCATCATCGGCTCCGGCTCCATCGCCCTCGGCCAGGCGGCCCAGTTCCGGGAAAAGGGGCACGAGGTCTCGCTCTACGTCCGATCCGCCCCGGAGACGCCGGAAACGGTCGCTCTGACCGCGACCGGCGCCATCGACTGGCAGGGCGCGGTGACCTTCTCCGGCTCGGTCGCGGCCGCGATCGGCGAGGCGCGGCTCGTGATGCTCTGCCTGCCGGCCAACCATCACAAGGCGCTGATCGACCGGGTCGTCGACCACCTGGGCCCCGAGCAGATCCTTCTGGTCAGCGGCCACTACCCGATGACCGGGATCTACCTGAACCGGCGGCTCGCCGAGCGCGGCGAGAACGCGGCGCGGGCCTGCTGCATTTCGGGAACGATGGTGACCGGCCGCCGCCGCGACGCGCGGACGGTCGCGGTCTCCTCGATCCGCCAGAGCCTGCGCTTCGCCACGCTGCCCGGCCTCTCGGGCGACGAGATGAACGGCATTTTCGACGAGATCGCCGGCAAGACCTACATGAACGTGCCTTTCGGCGAGGTCGTCTTCGGCAACATGAACGCGGTCGCGCATGTGCCGATGGCCCTGTGCAACCTGACCCGGCTCGAGACCGGCGAGGTCTGGAGCAACTACGGCATGATGACGCCCACCGTCTGCAGGCTGATCGAGCGCGTGGACGAGGAACGTTGCGCCGTCGCGGCCGCCTACGGCATCACCTGCACGAGCCTCGCGGATCATCTTCACATGTCCTTCGGCACGTCGCCCGGCACCGTCGCCGACATGGCGGCCGAGATCGTGCGCACGCGGGGCGGGCCCAACGGCCCGGCGTCGCTGCAATCGCGCTACATCACCGAGGACATCCCCTTCGGCATCCTTCCCATGATCGCTCTCGGGGCGCGAAAGGGCGTCGATCTGACGGCGCACGAGTCCCTCGTGTCGCTCTTCTCGATCCTGTTCCCGGAGGGCTCCTTGCCCGAGAATGACATGCTTGGCGCGGTTGGCGATGACGTGGACCTGCTTCTCTCCGGCACGGCCGCGTCCGTGTAAGTCGGGCGCCCGCAGCACGGCCACGGGTGCCCCCGGGGCCGCGCTGCGGCCCCGGAGACGGCGCGACTCACTCGGCCGCGGTCGCCTCGGGGCGATGCGCCTGGCCGATGGCGCGGCGGAAGGCCTGCTCGAGATCGCGGATCAGGTCGTCGGGATGTTCCAGTCCGACCGAGAGACGCAGCAGCCCGTCGCCGACGCCGACCGCCTCGCGCACCTCGGCGGGGATGCCGGAATGCGTGGTCGAGGCAGGGTGGCAGACCAGCGATTCCGTCCCGCCCAGCGACACGGCCAGCTTGAAGATCGTCAGGTTGTTGACGATGCGGAAGGCAAGCGCGCGGCCACCGTCGATGACGAAGGAAAAGGTCGATCCCGGGCCGGTGCACTGACGGGCATAAAGTGCCGCCGTCGCCTCGTCCGTGGCAAGCTCCGGATGCAGGACCTCGCAGTCGATCAGGCCGTTTCCGGCAAGCCAGCGGGCCACCTGGCCCCCCGACGCGGCGGCGCGTTCCATCCGCAGGGTCAGCGTTTCCATCGACCGCGACAGCATCCAGCTCGAATGCGGATCGAGGTGGAAGCCATAGGCGCTCCGGGTCTGGCGGATCGGCTTCAGGTGCTCGGCCGAGCCGGTGATCCCGCCCGCGACAAGGTCGGAATGACCGCCGACGTACTTGGTCAGCGAATAGATGCAGATGTCCGCGCCCAGCTCGATGGGCCGCTGGAAGACCGGCCCCAGCATCGTGTTGTCGCAGACGATGATCGGGCGCTCGTCCGAGGTGCCGCTACAGGCATCCGCCACGCGGCGCACCATCCCGATGTCGATCATCGCGTTGGTCGGGTTGGCCGGGGTTTCAAGGTAGATCATCTTCACCGGGCCGCGGCCCGCAGCCTCCTTCAAGGCCTCGGTCAGGGCGTCCTCGCCCAGGCCGTCGGTAAAGGGAACGGGCTTCAGCCCCCATTGCGGGAACACCTTGGTGAAGAGCGTTTCCGTCCCGCCGTAGAGCGGCGAGTAGTGCACGAAGGCGTCGCCGGGCCGCAGGTAGCTCAGCGCCACGGCGCTGATCGCGGCCATGCCGGACGAGGTGAGCAGCGCCGTCTCGGCCCCGTCACAGATCGCGAGCCGGTCCTCGACGATCTCGGTGTTGGGATGGTTGAACCGCGAGTAGACAAGCCCGCCGGCGCCCATGCCCTCGGGCGCGGGCTTGCGCCCGGCGACCACGTCGAAGAACTCCGCGCCCTGTTCGGCGGAGTCGAAGGCGAAGGTCGAGGTGAGGAAGACCGGCGGCTTGACCGTGCCCTCCGACAGCGACGGGTCGAACCCGTAGGCCGTCATCTGTGTCGAGGGATGCAGCGCCACCCCGTCCAGCGTTTTCCGTCTGAAATCTTTCGTCGTCATGTCATGGCCTCTGCGTTTGGTCCCGCAGACCCTCGCGCGACGGCGATAGCGAAGTCCGGCCAAAGTTCTCGCCGCCAAGGGAGTTTTTAGATGACTTCATCGAAACTGGACTGGAAAGACCGTGAAATCCTCCAATGCCTGATGCGAGAGGGGCGGATCAGCGTCGATCGCCTGTCCGAACTCGTCGGCCTGTCCCCGACGCCGGTGCGGCGCCGGCTCAGGCAGCTCGAGGACGACGGCCTAATCTGAATTATACCATAGACATCGACATGGAGAAATGCGGCTTCGGTCAGCTCATCTACGTCTACGTCAAGCTGCGGACCCGCGACCGCGACACGATCTCGCAAATCGAGGCCTGCGTGAAGAACCGTGCCGAAATCTCGAGATGCAACCTGCTGACCGGGCAGTTCGACTACCTACTCGAGGTCCGCACCCGGGACATGACTACCTACAACGAGTTCCTGCGCAACGTTTTGGCCGACCTGCCGGGCGTCTTCGGCATCGAAAGCAGCGTGGTGATCAGCGAGATCAAGCGGCAATCCGAGACGCCATTCCAGAGCATCCTCGGGTGAAGAGGCCCGTCCCCGGGATTGCCCGCGCCGCCGCTTCAGCGCTGTCGCTCAGGGCCCGCGGGTGTCATGCCGGTCGCGCCTCACGGTCTGGCGCACGGCCGCCTCCGATCCGCACCGGCTCCTGGACGAGGTCGATGCCGAAGCGCTCCCGCACGGCCCTCCGCGCGAGCGAAGCCAGTTGCCCGACCTCCTCGAAGGTCGCCTCGCCAAGGTTCACGAGGATCAGCGCGTGGGCCTCCGAGAACCCGGCGCCGCCGACGCGGCGCCCCCTGAAGCCGCAAAGGTCGAGCAGCCGGCCGGCCGAGAGTTTCACGCCGCCCGGCACCGGATGCCCCGGTGCATCTCGGACACGCGGCGCGCGGTTTCGGCCGTGACGACCGGGTTGTGAAAGAAGGACCCGGCGTTGCCCATGACCCTCCAGTCCGGAATCCGCGAAGCGCGCTGCGCCAGCACCGCCTGCATGATCCGCTGCGGGTCGACAGGGCCGGACAGATCCGACAATCCGGCGTGGTCCAGGTTCGGCTGCCAGTCCACGGGCAGCCGCAGCGTGATCGCCGTGACGAGATGGCGGCCCGGCGTCTCCTTGAAGCGGCTGTGCCGATAGGCGAAGCCGCAGGCATGCGCATCGAGGCGCCGGGCCGTCCAGGTGGACCTGTCGATGACATCGACGCTCTCGACCACGTCGCTCAGCTCGACGCCGTAGGCGCCGATGTTCTGGATCGGTGCCGCGCCGACCGTGCCGGGGATCCCGGCAAGGTTCTCGAGCCCGCCGATCCCTTGGTCCACGGTCCAGCGCACGAGGGCATCCCAGCTCTCGCCCGCCCGTGCGATGACGCGCAGGCCGTTCGACCCGCGCCACACGCTGCGGCCGCGCAGCCCGGCGATCCCGATCACGGCCTCGATTTTCTCGGCCAGCACGCAGTTGCTTCCGCCGCCCAGCAGGTGGAAGGGCAGCTCGAGGCTCTCGGCGANCAGCTCGACGCCGTAGGCGCCGATGTTCTGGATCGGTGCCGCGCCGACCGTGCCGGGGATCCCGGCAAGGTTCTCGAGCCCGCCGATCCCTTGGTCCACGGTCCAGCGCACGAGGGCATCCCAGCTCTCGCCCGCCCGTGCGATGACGCGCAGGCCGTTCGACCCGCGCCACACGCTGCGGCCGCGCAGCCCGGCGATCCCGATCACGGCCTCGATTTTCTCGGCCAGCACGCAGTTGCTTCCGCCGCCCAGCAGGTGGAAGGGCAGCTCGAGGCTCTCGGCGAAGCGCGCGGCGGCGACGATCTCGGCGTCGTCGCGCAGGACACCGCCGAACCGGGCGCGCGACCGAAGGCCCAGCGTGTTGCGGCCAGTGAGGTCGAAATCCGGCACCAGCGGCGCGGGCGGTCGCGTCACGGGTAGGGCTCGCGCGTGAGCTTGGGCCGGAACATCAGGTCCTCGCCCCGCGCCATGCCGATGTTGATGCGGAAGGCCTCGGCGATGCGCTCGGAGCGCTCGATGAAGAGCTGCGCGGTCTTCGGCGGGCAGAGCTGCGTCACCGTGTGCCGGAAGAGCGCGAGCCAGCGGCGGAAATGGTCGTCGTTCAGCTCGGAAATCGCGAGATGCTTGGGCATGGGGCGGCCGTCGTAGCGGCGCGTGCCCAGAAGGCTCGAGCTCCAGAAGTCCGTGATCTTGTCCAGATGGGCCTGCCAGCGATCGTCCGGCACATGGGCGCGGAAGACCGGCCCGATCACCGGGTCCTCGCGCGCCGCCGCATAGAAGTGGTGCACGACCTGCCGGATCATCTCGTCGTCGAGGCCCTCCGCGACCGCCTCGGGAGAGCGCGGCACGGGTTTCGGATCGCCTGCGGTCATTGGGTGGCCTCGCGGATGACATAGGTGCAGCGGCGTCCGCCGCCGACGATGTGCTCGACACGCTCGACCGAGACGTCGTCGCCCAGCACGGCCTCGAAGACCGCCTTCTCGGCCCGGCAGAAGCCCTGGCAGAAGGTCGCCGCGGCGCAGATCGGGCAGTGGTTCTCGACAAGGCGCAGCTCGCCGGCCTCGTCACGCTCGGCCGCTGCCATGTAACCCTCGGCGTTGCGCAGCTCCGCCAGCTTTTCGACCCGCGCCCCAAGGTCCTCGCAGCCCGCCATGGCCTCTTCGTAGAGCGCCTGCGTCGTCGCCTCGCGGGCCCCGATGATCCGCTCGAGCGCATCCTCGCCCAGGACCCCGGAAATGCTGCGCAGGATGTCGACGGTCAGCGCTGCGTGGGTGTCGGGGAACCGCGCCTGTCCCTTTTCGGTCAGGTGCCAGTAGACCGCCGGGCGGCCGCGCCCCGCGGCCCGGCGCTCGTCCGCGACAAGCCCGTCCTCGGCCAGCTTCAGCAGCTGCTGCCGCGCCGCCTCGCCCGTCGTGCCAAGGCGCGCGCCCACCTGCGCCGAGGTCAGCGCCCCGTGCATCTTCAGCGCCATCAGGATGCGCTCGGAGGCGGAGCGCGGCGACCAGTCATGTTTTTCCAAGTCATCGCTTGACATATTTGCCTCGATATTTTTCAAAGCGGTTACTTGTTTTATTATCGTGCCGCGGGCCGCGGCGCAACCACCAGACCGACAGGAGACAGCGCATGGCTTTCGAACTTCCCGCACTGAACTTTGCCCATTCCGCGCTTGCCGGGCGCGGCATGAGCCAGGAAACGCTCGAGCTGCACCACGACAAGCACCACCAAGCCTATGTCACGGCCCTCAACGGCTTCGTCGAGAAGAACGCCGACCTGCAGGGCAAGACGCTCGAGGAGATCGTGACCGCGACCTATGCCGACGCCGAGCGCGAGGGCATCTTCAACCAGGCGGGCCAGCACTGGAACCACATCCACTTCTGGAACGCCCTCTCGCCGCAGGGCGGGGGCATCCCCGGCACGCTGGAGGCACGCCTCGTTGCCGACTTCGGCTCGGTCGCCGACTTCAAGAAGGCCTTCAAGACGGCGGCCACCGGCCAGTTCGGCTCGGGCTGGGCCTGGTTGATCCAGAAGCCGGGCGGCAGCCTCGGCGTGACCAAGACGCCCAACGGGGTGAACCCGCTCGCCACCGGCGAGGGCACCGCGCTGCTGGGTCTCGATGTCTGGGAACACAGCTATTACGTCAACTTCCGCAACCGCCGGCCGGACTATGTCGACAACTTCCTCGACCACCTCGCGAACTACGAGTTCGCCGAGTCGAACCTCGCCTGAAGCACCGAACCGCCGTGCGCGCCCCCCGCGCGCACGGCCCCCTTTTGAACGCGCGAGCGCCCAATGACATACGTCGTCACCGAGAACTGCATCGCCTGCAAGTACATGGATTGCGTCGAGGTCTGCCCGGTCGATTGCTTCTACGAGGGCGAGAACACCCTCGTCATCCATCCCGACGAATGCATCGACTGCGGCGTCTGCGAGCCCGAGTGCCCGGCCGACGCGATCCGGCCCGACACCGATCCGGATATGGAGAAATGGGTCGAGTTCAACCGCAAGTACTCGGAGATGTGGCCGGTCATCATCGAGGCCGGCGCCCCGCCCGCGAATGCCGCCGAGATGGACGGCGTCCCGAACAAGCTGCAGACGCATTTTTCGCCCGAACCCGGGCAGAAAGAGACCTCATGAGCGCCGAGTCCGCGCAGGCAACCGACACCGCGACCGAAACGCAGCAGGCCTTCCGCGAGGCGATGGCGGCGCTGGCCGCGACCGCCTGCGTGGTGACGGCCGCACAGGGCAACGAGCGGGTGGGGCGCACCGTGACCGCCGCCCTCTCGCTGGCCGTCGATCCGCCGTCACTGCTGGTGTCGATCGACGCCCGGGCGCGCCTGGCCTCGCTGATCCGGGCGCAGGGCGGGTTTTCCTTCGCCATGCTGCAGGCGGACCAGCAGGCCGTGGCCGAGGCCTTTGCCGGCAAGGGTCCGCGGGAGCGTCGCTTCGAGCATGGCAGGTGGGAGAGCTGGCCCTCGGGCCATCCGCGCCTGCGGGGCTCCGTGGCCTCGATGGACTGCGCCCTTGCCGGAGAGATCGAGACCGGCGATCACGTGCTGTTCATCGGACACCCGCAGCGCATCGACCTTTCCGAGAGCCGCAGCCCGCTTGTCTGGCACGGCCGCCGGTTCAACACGGTCCACCCGCTGTGACGGCTCCGCCGGCCTGGTCCCGACACGAAACGGAGATCCTTTCATGACCACCATCCCTTGGCGCCACGTCTTCGCGGGCGCCCTTGCCGCCTTCTTCCTGCTCGGCGGCACGCTGAACATCTTCGCGAGCCCGGAGATCCGGGCCGACTATGCCCGCTGGGGCTATCCCGCCTGGTTTCCCTACGTGACCGGCCTCCTGGAATGGACCGCCGCAGTGCTTATCGCGGCTCCGCGCACGCGCCTTGCGGGAAGCCTGCTGGGCGCCGGGGTCATGGCGGCCGCCGCCGCGACCGTGCTGCTGCACGGCGAATGGAGCCACGCCATCCCGCCGCTGGTCGTTCTTGCGCTCGTGGCGCTGAACGGCTGGCTGACCTGGACGCGGAAGAGCGTGGCCGAATAGAGCGCCCGTCGCCTCGCAGCGCTGATACACGCGCACGGAGTATTGGACGCGCTAGCGCAAAGACCGGCACGACACGAATGCGACCGATCCCGCGATGTTTTGCGGGATCGGTCGCGTTGCCGCACTTGAAGGCCTCACGCCCTCATCACATCGCTGCGGCGAGGGTCGCCCCGACGGACCCCCGGTCCGGATCAGCCCAGCAGCGAGAAATAGGCCTGCTGCCGGGCGACGAGATCGTCGTGGCTGCCGATCTCGACGATCCGCCCCCCATCCATCACGACGATCCGGTCCGCGTGCCTGACGGTTTCCAGCCGGTGCGCGATGATGAGCGTCGTGCGTCCGACCGAGAGCCGGGCCAGCGCGGCCTGTACCTCGCGCTCGGTGGTCCGGTCCAGCGCCGATGTCGCCTCGTCCAGCAGCAGGATCGGCGGGTTGCGCAGGAAGACCCGCGCAATGGCCACGCGCTGCCGCTGCCCGCCCGAGAGCATCACGCCACGCTCGCCCACCACGGTGTCGAGCCCCGCGGACAGCGTCTCGACCAGCTCGGAGAGCTGGGCGTGCCTCACGGCTTCGAGGATCTCGTCCTCGGTCGCGTCGAGGCGCCCGTAGGCGATGTTCTCGCGCAGGGTGCCGCCGAACAGGAAGACGTCCTGGCTCACCAGCCCGACCTGGCGCCGGAGCGAGTCCAGCGTCATCTCGCCCAGCGGAATGCCGTCGATGCGGATTTCGCCAGCGGAGGGATCGTAGAAGCGCGGCACGAGGGCCATCATCGTCGTCTTGCCCGCGCCGGAGGGCCCGACCAGCGCCACGGTTTCCCCCGCCGCCACGTCGAGCGTGACGCCGTGCAGCACGCCGCGCGCGCCGTCGTAGGTGAAATGCACGTCGTCGAAGCGGATGTTTCCGGTCAGCGCCGGGGCCTCGCGGGCATCGGGGCGATCCTCGATGTCCGGCGTTTCGGCCATGAGGTCGAGGTAGCGCTGAAAGCCCGCGATGCCGCGGGGATAGGTCTCGATCACCGCCGCGATCTTTTCCAGCGGCCGGAAGAAGACCGAGACCAGCAGCAGGAAGGCGACGAAATCGCCCGTCGACAGCGTGCCCCGGAAGACGAAGGCGGCCCCCGCCACCATGACCACCACCTGCACCAGCCGCATGCCCATGTATTGCAGCGCCGAGACCGTCGCCATGATGCGGTAGGCGTCCAGCTTGGTCTCGCGGTAGCGGCGGTTGTCCTCGGCGAAGAGCTTGCGCTCGTGGGATTCGTTGGTGAAGGCCTGCACCACGCGGATGCCGCCGAGGGTTTCCTCGAGCCGGACGTTGAAGGCGCCGACGCGGGAGTAGATGCTCTGCCAGTTGCGCGTCATCCGGCCGCCGTAGACCCCCAGCAGCCAGGCCATGAGCGGCACGATGACCAGCGTCATGAAGGCCAGCGGCGGGTGCAGCCAGAGCATGAGGCAAAAGGCGCCGGCAAAGGTCATGATGGCGATGAAGAGGTCTTCGGGCCCGTGGTGGGCGACCTCGCCGATCTCCTCGAGATCGCGCGTGACCCGCGCCACCAGCTTGCCGGTTTCGGCCCGGTCGAACCAGCCCCAGCCCAGCCGGGTCAGGTGGGCGAAGGCGCGGGCGCGCAACTCGGTCTCGATGTTGATGCCCAGCTTGTGGCCCCAGTAGATCACCACGATCATCAGGCCCGCGTTGATGACATAGACCCCGACCAGCGCGGCCGCGGCCAGCACCGTGAGCCCCCAGTCGCCCTGCGGCAGCAGGTGGTCGATGAAGCCGGAGATGGCCAGCGGGAAGGCCAGTTCGAGCAGGCCGGACAGCACGGCACATCCGAAGTCGAGCCAGAACAGGCCCATGTGGGGGCGGTAGTAGTCGAAGAATTGGCGTAGCATCGGGCGTGGTCTTTCCGTCGTCTTTCGTCGTGTCAGGCGGGCAGGGCGACGGGGCTGCCGTCGGCGCGGGTCATCACCTCCATCCGGGTGCCGTAGATGGCGTGAAGCCGCTCGGGGGTTAAAAGCTCCCGCGGCGGCCCCTCGAAGGCCAGCGCGCCGCCCTTCAGCGCGACGATGTGGTCGCAGAAGCGCGCGGCCATGTTGAGATCGTGCAGCACCACGACGACCGAGCGCGCCCGGTCGCGGCAGAGCCGCTGCACCAGCGCCAGCACCTCGACCTGGTGCGCGATGTCGAGCGCGGAGATCGGCTCGTCGAGCAGCAGGCTGTCGGCTTCCTGCGCGATGAGCATGGCGAGCCAGGCCCGCTGCGCCTCGCCGCCCGAGAGGGTGTCGACCCGGCGGTCCGCGAAGACCTGCAGCCCGCAGGCCCCGAGGGCGCCTTCGGTCGCGGCGAGATCCTCCGGCCCCGGCCGGCCGAGCGCGCCGTGCCAGGGGTAGCGCCCCAGCGCGGCCAGTTCCCGCACCGTCAGCCCCTCGGCGGCGGGCAGGTTCTGGGGCAGGTAGGCCAGCCGCCGCGCCAGGCCGCGCGCGGTCCAGTCGGGCAGGGGACATCCCTGGAAGGAGATGGTGCCCTCCGCCGGACGGGTCTGCCTGGCCAGCAGTTTCAGCAGCGTCGACTTGCCCGACCCGTTGTGCCCGATGAGGCCGGTGATCCGGCCGGCCGGCAGCTCGAGGTCGATGCCCTCCAGCAGGGTCCGGCCGGGCACCTTGAAGGTGACGGCGTCGAGGGTGAACAGGGCGGTCATGTCGGACGTCTCAGCATCAGCCAGATCAGCCAGGGCGTGCCCAGGAGCGACGCGAAGAGGCCGAGCGGCAGGTCATAGGGAAAGCTCGCCATGCGGGCGCCGAAATCGGCGGCCAGCATGAGGGCCGCGCCGATGGCGGCGCTGCCGAGCAGGTGATCGCGCGCCCGGGACAGCCCGAGGCGGCGGGCAAGGTGCGGCGCCATGAGGCCGACGAAACTCAGCGGACCCACGAGGATCGTCGCCGCGCCGGTGGCGAGGCCGGCCAGCATGACCACCACCAGCGTGGCCGGGGCCAGCGGCACACCAAGGGCGCGGGCGACCTCGGGGCCGAGCGGCAGGATGGTCAGCCAGCGGGTCATGGTCAGCGCGGCGAGGCCGACGGCCAGCAGAAGCCCCACCAATGCGAGGGCGCCGGGCCCGGTAAGCGCGGCGGCAGACCCCGAGAGCCAGGCCAGCACGGCAAAGCTCTTGGTCGTGCCCGCCGCCATGAGCACGGAGAGCAGCGCGGCGGCCAGCGACGAGACGGCCACGCCCGCCAGCAGGAGGCGTTCCGGCCGGGCGTTGCGGCCCAGCACGACGCCGGTCAGGATCGCCAGCGCCGCCGCGCCCCCGAGCGCCGCGCCAAGCGTCAGCGCGGCGGCCGAAGGAGCCGCTGCGAGAAACAGCACGCCGGCATAACCGATGGCCGCGCCACCGGAGACGCCGAGGACTTCGGGGGAGGCGAGAGGGTTGCCCGTCAGCCGTTGCAGCACGGCGCCCGCCATCGCCAGAAGGCCGCCCGCCGCCGCGGCCCCGGCCAGCCGTGGCAGGCGGTTGGGCAGGAAGAGGGCCAGGCTCTCGCGGTCGAGAATCGTCCAGCCGCCCGGAACGCGCCCGACCATGACCAGCAGGACCATCAGGGCGAGGCACGCCGCCGCCAGGATCAGCACCAGGCGCGCGGGGTGCCTGCGGCGCGGCATCCGCTCCTCGGGCGCGGGCGGCGGCGTGGCGCGCAGCCGGGGCAGAAGCCAGAGCAG
>NZ_KE557288.1:0-9917 GCF_000442255.1 Salipiger mucosus DSM 16094
CGGCGGGCTCGCCGGGGTCTCCATCGCCCGCAGCTCGGGCTCGCGCCGGCTCGACCGCGACGCCATGCGCGTCATCCAGCGCGCCGCCCCCTTCCCGCCGCCGCCCAGCGGCGCGCGGCGCAGCTACTCCATCCAGATCGTGGGGCAGTAGCCCCGCGCGCCCGCCCATTCGTCAAATTTACGCCCCATTTCCCCGGTAGCAGCGAGACAGCCGTGCGGTGGGGGCCGAATGTGCTGTTCCAGGAGCGAACCATGCTGCGCAAATCCGGTCTCCTCGCGCTTGCCCTCGCCGGGCACGCCGCCCCGCTTCATGCAGAAGAACACTACGTCCTGATGATGGGCGCGGGCTATTTCCCCGATGTCGTCTACCCCGTGGTCGGTGACACCGTCCGCTTCGTGAACTCCGGGGATGCCGCGATGATGGCCACCGCCACCGATGGCAGCTGGACCACGGGCAGCCTGCCGCCCGAGGCCGTCTACATCCTGCCGGTGACCGAGGGCCTGACGCAGGAGTATACCAACGGCCTCTCGCTCGAGAGCGACTCCTTCGTCTCGGGCGTGATCGACCACGCCAACCGCGCCCCGATCGAGCTGGAAAACAACCAGTAACCCGCCGCTCAGACGGGCTCGATCAGCTGCGGGCCGCTGGCGCGGTTGGAATTGACCTCGCGGCCCACGCGGTGAAAGCGCACCGCCCCGTCGGGCGGGGCCTGCATCAGGCGGGCCGCGCCGTGGCCCTCCTCGCCCAGCCAGAGCCCCCAGTCCTCGGGCGCGAGGATCACCGGCATCCGGTGGTGCAGCCTGGCCATCTCGTCGTTGGCGCCGGTGGTGACAATGGCGCAGGTCCGATAGCGCGTGCCCTCGCGCTCCCAGTCCTGCCAGATGCCGGCCAGCGCCAGCACCTCGCCCTCGGCGGGCGTGATGTACCAGGGCAGGCGGTTGCCCTCCTCGTCCTTGGTCCACTCGTAGAAACCGCTCGCCGGAACGATGCAGCGCCGCGCGCGGCAGGCGGCCCGAAAGGCGGGCTTCTCGGCCACGCTCTCGGCCCGCGCGTTGATCAGCAGCGGGCCGTCGGTCGGGCTCTTGTACCAATGCGGCAGGAAGCCCCAGCGCATCGCGCCCAGCTGCCGCTGCTCCCCGTCGCTGCGCACCACATGGACATCGTTGGTCGGGCAGACGTTGTAGTTCGGCACCGGCGGCAGGTCGTTGCCGGGCACGGCCGCGAAAAGCCGCGCCATGGCATCGGGGGGCAGGGTGACCGCGAAACGTCCGCACATGGCGGCGATGGTAGCACGCCGGGCGCGCGATGCGAGCCCAGCGCGCCCCGCTCAGCGCGCCCGGCGCCGCAGCGCCAGCCCAGCGCCGCCCAGCGCGAGCAGCATCAGCGGCAGGCTCGCCGGAAGCGGCACCGTGCCCAGGCTGACGACGAAATTGTCGTAGGCATTTCGCGTGTAGTAGGATCTGTCGAAGGTATCGAAGGACACGCTTGCCAGGTTCGTCCAGCCGAAATCGATCGTCCTGAAATCGGTCTCGGAGCTGATTTCCCGCGTGACCGTGCCGCCGCCGACCCTGTGGCCGGTGACCTGGGTGTAGGCGTTGTAGAGAGGATTCTTCTCGTAGTCGCCGTAGTCGATGCTGTGCAGGCTGAAGGCCCCGACGGTGCTCGTCATGGTCATCACGCCCTTGCTCATGTGCAGGAGCCAGTCGGTGCCGTTGTCGGTCTGGTAGCAGGTCGGGCAATTGTTCGAATCCTGGATCTGCCCGTAGTCGAGCAGGAACTCGAACCCATTGGTCGAAAAGCCGGAATTGTCGAACCCGATCGCGCCGCCGTCGGGCGCGATCCCCTCGAAATCCAGCGTCAGGGCCTGCACGGCCCCGGCAAGACAGATGGCGACAAGCGACAGAAAGAATGACGTCATTGGAAATCTCCCGAATACCCGGCGGGGCCGAATCGTTACGCAACAGTGTGCCTCCGACTATCGCCGAAGCCCTGCCACACACCAAGCGCCCCGGCCGTCCCGTCCGCCCGGACGCCGCGCCCTGCCCGCAGATCCGGCATTCCCGGCCCCCGCTCATCGCGCGCGCTCCTCCCGGATGGCCTGCTGCAGGGCGCGCTCGCGGTCCAGCCGCGCGCGCATGCGGCGCTCGCGCTCGTCCTCGGACCGGCGGGCAAGGGTCCAGAGCGCGCGGGCCTCGTGGATCGGCACCAGCCCCGCCACCTCGCGCCCGCGCCGGACGATGGCCAGCCGCTGCTCGCGCATCTGCACCATGTCGAGGTAGAGCCGCAGGTTGGCCCGCAGCCTCTCGGAATTGACCGTCTCGAGCGGGGTCGGGTCGAAGTCGTACATCGCGGGCCCTCCGGTCGCCTCGCGGCCAGAGTGACCCGGCGGGGGTTAAGATTCCCTCTCCGCCCCGCACGAGGCCGGCGCGCGGCCCGATGGCCCGGCTCCCGGCCAACCGTACGGAAACCCCGTACGACCGGTACATGAGCGCCCCGGCGCCGCGCCCTGCCCCGCGCCCGGCGCGGAAAACCGGGGCTTTCGGCGCCACCTGTACGGGCGGGCCGTACCGGACGTACGGGATCGGCGTACATCCGCCCTTCCTGCCGGCGCCGAAGGCGGATACTCCGGACCGGCAATCCACGGGAGCGTCATGAAACCCATCCGCCTGATCTCCGGCATCCTCACGGTCGGCTTCTGGACGCTGGCGAGCCGCGTGCTCGGCGTCGTCCGCGAGATCCTCATCCTCGCCTACATCGGCCCCGGCCCGGTGATGGACGCCTTCGTCGCGGCCTTCCGCCTGCCCAACATGTTCCGCCGCTTCTTTGCCGAGGGCGCCTTCAACGCGGCATTCGTGCCAATCTTTTCAAAGAAGTACGAAGGCGACGAGGACGCGCTGGCCTTTGCCCGCGACGCCATGAACGGGCTGGCCTTCGTGCTGATGGTCATCACCGGGCTTGCGCTGGTCTTCATGCCGGCGCTGGTCTGGGCCACCGCCGAGGGCTTCACCGAGGACGCGCGCTTTGGCCTCACGGTGGGCTACGGGCGGGTGATCTTTCCCTATATCCTCTTCATTTCATTGGCAGCCTTGTTCTCGGGCGCCCTCAACGCGACCGGTCATTTCGCAGCCGCAGCAGCGGCCCCGGTGCTGCTGAACATCTTCGTCATCATCGCCATGATCGCGGGGGCCGTGATCGGCGGCGAGGTCATCCTCTGGCTGGTCTGGACCATCCCCTTCGCGGGGGTCGCGCAGCTTGCCCTCGTCTGGATCGCCGCCGAGCGCGCGGGGGTCCGCGTCCGGCCCGCCCGGCCCCGGCTGACGCCGGACATGACCCGTCTGGTGCGCGTGGCCGTGCCGGCCGCGCTGGCGGGCGGGGTGATGCAGGTGAATCTCCTTGTGGGTCAACAGGTTGCCTCGCAGTTCGACAAGGCCGTGGGCTGGCTCTACGCGGCCGACCGGCTCTACCAGCTGCCCCTCGGCGTGGTCGGCATCGCGGTGGGGATCGTCCTGCTGCCCGACCTCTCGCGCCGCCTCGAGGCCGAGGACGACGCCGGTGCGCGGCATGCCTTTTCCCGCGCGGGCGAGATCTCGCTCGCGCTCACCGTGCCCGCCGCCGTGGCGCTCATCGTGATCCCGCTGCCGGTGGTCTCGGTGCTCTTCGAGCGCGGCGCCACGGGCCCCGCCGACAGCGCCGCCATCGCGGTGGCGGTGGCCATCTACGGGCTGGGCCTGCCGGCCTTCGTGCTGCAGAAGGTCCTGCAACCATTGTTCTTTGCGCGCGAGGACACCCGCACGCCCTTCCGCTACGCGCTCTGGTCGATGGTGGTGAACGCGGTGCTCGCGGTGGGCCTCGCGCCGGTGCTGGGCTGGATCGCCCCGGCCATCGCCACCTCGGCCGCGGGCTGGGTCATGGTCGTGATGCTGGGCCTCGGCGGCCGCCGCCTGGGCGAGGTCGCGCACTTCGACGACCGCTTCCGGCGCCGCGCCTGGCGGATCTGCCTGGCCTCGGTGCTGATGGGCGTCGCACTGTGGGGAACCATGCTGGCCCTTGGGCCGTTGCTTAGTCTGAACTACTGGCGCTACCTCGCGCTTGTCCTGCTGATCGGTGCCGGCCTTCTGGCCTACGCCCTTGCGGGGCAGGCGGTTGGCGCCTTCCGCCTGTCCGACTTCCGCGCCGCCTTCCGACGCAATGCCAACTGAGGCCATGACACTCACTTCGCTGATCACCGCTGAAGAAGGCTACCCGGCGCTGGAACGCCTGGCCGACTCGGCGAAAACCGAACTCGTGATGTCCTTCCGCATCTTCGACCCGCGCACCCGGCTGCGGGCGCCGGAGCTGCGCGAGCAGGGGCTCGACACCTGGGGCGACCTGCTTGGCGCGGTCGCCAGGAGAGGCGTGAAGCTGCGGCTGATCCTGTCGGATTTCGACGCGGTCTTCGCCTCCGAGCTGCACCGCTTCGCCTGGGCCTCGGCCAGCGGCTTCGCCGACGTGCTGCAGGGCGACGTGCAACTGATCTGCGCGCCCCACGGGCAGGCGGCGGGCTGGATGTGGCGCTGGGCCATGAGCGGCCGCGTCAGGCGCATGCTGGCCCGGATGCGCGAGGAGGACGGCACCAAGCTGACCCCCGTGCAGCGCGCGATGCTCAAGGGCGCGGTGGTGCTGCGCCCGGCGACGATCCACCAGAAATTCGCCATCGCCGACAGCACCCGCAGCATCATCGGCGGACTGGACATCGACGAGCGCCGCTTCGACACCGCCAAGCACGAGGGCGCCCCGCAGGACACCTGGCACGACGTCTCGATGCAGGTCGAGGACGCCGATTTCTCGGCCGCGCTGCGCCTGCATTTCTCCGAGACCTGGAACGCCTCGATCGACTGCGGCGCGCCCTGCCTGACCGGCCGCGCCGAGCGCATGGAGACCGAAAAGCGCCCGCAGACGCCGGACAACCTGCGCGTCGTGCGGACCTTCTCGCGGCCCTGTCCGGGGCCGGCGCGGCTGTCTCCGCGCGTTTTCGTCAACGACCACGAAAAGGCCACGCTGCGCATGATCGGCGAGGCCCAGCGGCACATCTACATCGAGACGCAGTTCTTCCGTCACCTCCCCGTGGCCGAGGCACTGGTCAAGGCCGCGAAGCGCCACCCGGACCTGCAACTGGTCATCGTCATGCCGCCGGCGGCGGAACGGGTGCTCTTCGACAGCGACCAGGGCTGGGACGCCCGCCACGCCCACGCCCTGCAGAGCCGCGTGGTGCGCAAGCTGCAGAAAGCTTTCGCCGACCGGCTTGCGCTGATCTCGCCCAGCCAGCGCAAGCCCGCCCCCGAGGAGGTGCCCGACGTGATCGGCGCCGGGCCGATCTACATCCACTCCAAGATCACGCTGATCGACGACCGCGTGGGCATGGTGGGCTCGGCCAACCTCAACGGACGTTCGCTGCGCTGGGACACCGAGGCCTCGGTGCAGTTCCGCATGCCGGAGGACGTCAAGGCCCTGCGCGACCGGCTGGCCAAGGTCTGGCTGGGCAAACGGCTGGCCGGGCACGACACCACCGCCGCCCGGACCTGGCGGCAGGCGGCGCTCAGCAACGCGGCGCAGGACCCGGACGAGCGCGAGGGCTTCGTGATGCCCTACCCCTCGGCGCACGGCAAACGCTTCGGCCGCTACCTGCCGATCCTGCCCAACGACATGTTCTGAGAAGGCCGCGGCTCAGTCGCGCCGCAGCCGCGCCTTGAGCTTCTGCCAGCCCCCGGGCACCAGCAACGGCGCCAAGGCAAAGCCCGCGACGAAGCCCGACAGGTCCGCGACCCAGTCCATCCCGCCGCCGAACAGCAGGCCGAACAGCAGCTGGATCCCCAGCAGGATCCCGATCAGCGAAAAGGCCCGCACCTGCTGCTCGCCCAGCTGGCCCAGCCGCAGCCAGAGCAGGTAGGTGAAGCCCCCGATCAGCCCGTAGACCGGCGGAAATGCCCCGAAGAGCGGCATGCTCGTGTCCAGCGCCAGACCGTAGACCAGCGCGCCGGTCACGCTCGAGACCACGAAGATCGCGAGCACGGCGAGGTTGCCCATTGCCTCGCCCACCATCTTGCCCATCGCCAGCAACATGATCCCGGCAAAGAGCGCATGGGTGAAGCTGGCGTGGAAGAAGGGATAGCTGAGGAAGCGGATCACGTGCTCGACCGGGAACTGCCCGGTCTCGAGCATCCAGTCCAGCACCGGGCCGGAAAAGGCGAAGCGTTCCAGCGCACCCATGCGCCAGCCCACCGCCTCGGCCCCGCCGCCGATGCCCCGCGCACCGAGCGAGAAGGCCACCTCGAGCCCGACGATCACGATGAAGAGCGCCGCCACGACGGGCGGCAGCGGGTTCACGGGGCGTTCGTTGTGGGGGTGGACCATGGGGCTCTTTCTTGACGGCATGTCGGGGCCTAGGTAATCCGGCGCCACCCGAATTTCCAGACGGAGTGAGCCCATGTCCGAGGCGGCCCCAGACAATTCCGCCTTCACCCCGCGCGTCTTCTCCGGCATCCAGCCGTCCGGAGGCCTGACGCTCGGCAACTACCTTGGTGCCATGACGCGCTTCGTCGACTGGCAGGAGCGCGATATCGAGACCATCTTCTGCATGGTCGACCTGCACGCGATCACCGTCTGGCAGGAGCCCGAGGCGCTGCGCCGGCAGACGCGCGAGCTGGCCGCGGGCTTCATCGCCTCGGGGCTCGACCCGGCGCGTTCGATCCTCTTCAACCAGAGCCAGGTGCCCGAGCACACGCAGCTGGCCTGGATCTTCAACTGTGTCGCCCGCATGGGCTGGATGCAGCGGATGACCCAGTGGAAGGACAAGGCCGGCAAGAACAGCCAGAACGCCTCGCTGGGCCTTTTCGCCTACCCGGCGCTGATGGCGGCCGACATCCTGGTCTACCACGCGACGCACGTTCCCGTGGGCGAGGACCAGAAGCAGCACGTCGAGCTGACCCGCGACATCGCGGCCAAGTTCAACCACGACTACGGCGTCGACTTCTTCCCCGAGACCGAGCCGGTGATCGAAGGCGCGGCCACCCGCGTCATGTCGCTGCGCGACGGGTCCAGGAAGATGTCCAAGTCCGACCCCTCGGACATGAGCCGCATCAACCTGACCGACGATGCCGACACGATCGCCAACAAGATCCGCAAGGCCCGCACCGACCCCGAGCCCCTGCCCTCGGATGCCGAGGGCCTCGCCGAGCGGCCCGAGGCGCGCAACCTCGTGAACATCTACGCGGCGCTTGCGGGGACGGACGTGGCGGGCGTGCTGGCCGATCATGGCGGACAACCCTTCTCGGTCTTCAAGCCGGCGCTTGCGGAGCTGTCGGTGGAGAAGCTTGCGCCGATCTCCTCCGAGATGGCGCGGCTGATGGAGCAGCCCGACGAGATCGACGCGATCCTGTCGAAGGGCGCCGAGAAGGCCCGCGTCATCGCGGCGCCTGTGCTCAAGCGCACCTACGAGATCGTCGGCATGGTCGGCGCCTGAGAAAGCGCATTGGCCCGGCGGCGCTCAGCGCGGCCGGGCCGACGCCGCAACCCCACCTGAGACCGCGCGGGACAGCGGCCGCAGGCGCAACGTGGCCTTCGACGTGAATGACGCGCCGCCAAGGCCGGCACGCTCACGCAAGCCACACCACGGGACGCCCGCTCACTCCTCCTGCTCCATCGTGAAGGCCAGCGGATAGCCCTGCTCGCGGCCCGCGTCGTTCGCCTGCTTGCACTTCGTCTCGGCCACCTCGCGGGTGTAGACGGCGACCACGCAGGCCCCCTTGCGGTGCGCGGTCAGCATCACCCCCAGCGCCTCGGCCTCGGTCATGCGGAAGACCGCCATGAGCACCGCGACCACGAAGTCGCGCGGCGTGAAATCGTCGTTCAGCAGGGTGACCTTGTAGAGCCGCGGACGTTCGGTCCGCGCCTTCGTCTCGACCTTCGGCCGCTCGTCGACCTTTTCCGCCATCGGGACACTCCCGGCATGCCGCGGTGACCCGAGCCTCGCAGGCCAGACGAGTCGCGTCCACCCCTCAGGCCGGCGGCGGCGCCGCCTGCACCCGCGCCGACAGAAGCAACGCATGCGATGCATCCTGCGCCATGCCCGGCATCACGGGATCGTAGGCCGCCCGCAGCAGCGCCGAAATCTCGGGCCGCAGCACCGTGCGCCCTTCGTCGAGCCGCGCCAGCGGCGAGCGGTCGGTGAAGGCGCGGTCGGACCACAGCAGCATGGACTGCACCACCTGCCCCAGCGCCAGCGTCTCGGCCGGCACCTGCGACAGCTCGGCATCCATGCGCAGGAAGACGAAACAGGCCCGGATCGCGCCCTGCTCGTCGAAGCGGAAAACCCGGTACTGGTTGGCCCCGGCCTGCTCCAGCCGGGTGACGAGCGGACCCAGCCCCTCGATCATGCGGTCGAGGTCGGGCACCGCCAGCAGCTCCTGCCAGTCGCGGAAGAAGAAGACCATGACGTTGGCCCCGAGCTCGGGGTCGGTCTCGGCCATGCTGTGACCGGCCGCGGCGCAGACCGCCTCGAAGGCGCCCTTGACGACGCCCAGGGTCTCGTCCTCGACCCCGAAGACCACGGGCGCCAGGGGGCGCCCCCAGCGGGCAAAGAAGTAGTCCCCGTCCGAGCGGGTGAAAAGCGCTTCGATCTCGTCCGGCGTCATGCGGCACCTCCTGTGGCGCGGGGCATAGGCGGCCCGGCGCGGCGGATCAAGGGAGGCTAGCCGTCGAAGAGCGTCGCCTGCCCCGGCGGCTTGGGCATCGGCAGCCCGAGATGCGCCCAGGCCTTCTGCGCCAGCATCCGCCCGCGCGGGGTGCGCTGGATCAGGCCCTGCTGCAGCAGGTAGGGCTCGATCACCTCTTCCAGCGCGTCGCGGCTTTCCGAAAGCGCGGCCGAGAGCGTCTCGATCCCCACCGGCCCGCCGGAATAGTTCTCGGCGATGAGCGACAGGTAGCGCCGGTCGGCCCCGTCGAGGCCCAGGCCGTCGACCCCCAGCCGCGTCAGCGCGCCGTCGGCCAGCGCCTGCGTGACCACGCCGTCGCCCTCGACCACGGCGAAATCCACCACCCGCCGCAGCAGCCGCCCGGCGATGCGCGGGGTCCCGCGCGCGCGCCGCGCGATCTCGCGCGCGCCGTCGGGCTCGGCGCGCACGCCCAGCTTCTCGGCGTTGCGGGTGACGATCTTGTTCAGCTCCTCGACGGTGTAGAACTGCAGCCGCGTCGGGATTCCGAACCGGTCGCGCAGCGGTGTCGTGAGCAGTCCCAGCCGCGTCGTGGCCCCCACGAGGGTGAAGGGCTGCAGCTCGATCCGCACGGTGCGCGCCGCCGGCCCCTCGCCGATCACGAGGTCGAGCTCGTAGTCCTCCATCGCCGGGTAGAGCACCTCCTCGACGGCCGCGTTCAGGCGGTGGATCTCGTCGATGAAGAGCACGTCACGCGCCTCGAGGTTGGTCAGGATCGCCGCGAGGTCGCCCGCCTTGGCCAGCACCGGTCCCGAGGTCATGCGGAAGCCGACCCCCAACTCGCGCGCCATGATCTGCGCCAGCGTCGTCTTGCCAAGGCCCGGCGGCCCGTGAAACAGCGTGTGGTCCATCGCCTCGCCGCGCGACCGGGCCGACTGGATGAAGACGCCAAGGTTGGCCCGTGCCTCGGCCTGCCCGACGAAATCGCCCAGCATCTGCGGCCGCAGGGCACGGTCGCGATCCTCGGCCAAGGGCTCGGGGCGCAGGGTGGGGTCGGAGTCGGTCATCGCTCGGCCCTCCCTAGCCCTTCGGCGCCAGCAGCTTCAGCGCCGCGCGGATCAGCGCGGCGGCGTCGGCCTCGGGCGTGTCGCCCGCCGCCTGCGCCACGGCCGAAGCGGCCTCGCCCGGGGCGTAGCCGAGGTTGCCGAGCGCCGACAGCGCGTCGGCCT
>NZ_KE557288.1:9956-71619 GCF_000442255.1 Salipiger mucosus DSM 16094
GAGGGCTGCGCGCGGGGCGCGGGGGTCGGCGCGGCGGCGGCCGGGGCGGCGCCCGCTTCCTCGATCACCGGGTCGGCGTCGGTGAAGGTCGCGGCGCCCGCCCCCATGGCCATGACCGTCGGCGCCTTGTCCTTGAGCTCGTTCACCACGCGCTGCGCGGTCTTGGGGCCGATGCCCTTGGCCGCCTTGATCGCGGACCAGTCCCCCAGCGCGATGGCGCGGCTCACCCCGTCGGGCCCGAGCGCGCCCAGGATCGCCAGCGAGGCCTTGGCGCCCACGCCCTGCACCGACATCAGCAGGCGGTGCCACTCCTTCTCGACCAGCGTCGGAAAGCCATAGAGATGCAGCAGGTCCTCGCGCACCAGAAGGTCGGTGAAGAGCGCCGCCGCCTCCCCCGGCCCGGGCAACGAGGCCAGCACCCGGTCCGAGCAATGCACGACGTAGCCCACGCCGCGCACGTCGATCAGCACGTGATCGTCGCCCTTCGAGATCACCACCCCCGCGATACGCCCGATCATGCCCGCACCTTCAGCTGCCGGGTGCCGATGTGGCGCGCATGGCAGATCGCCACCGCCAGCGCATCGGCGGCGTCGGGTCCGGCAATCTCGATACCGGGAAGCTGCATCTTCACCATGTGATCCACCTGCCGCTTGTCGGCGTGGCCCACGCCGACG
Source organism: Salipiger mucosus DSM 16094 (assembly GCF_000442255.1). Taxonomy (GTDB): domain Bacteria; phylum Pseudomonadota; class Alphaproteobacteria; order Rhodobacterales; family Rhodobacteraceae; genus Salipiger; species Salipiger mucosus. The sequence goes on from NZ_KE557288.1 coordinate 10,631, forward strand.
ACCGTCTTCTTGACCGAGTTCGGCGAATATTCCCCGATCTCGAGCCCGAACTGCGCCGGCACCAGCAGGGCGATCCCGCGCGCCTGCCCCAGCTTCAGCGTGCCCGCGCCGTCACGGTTGACGAAGGTCTTCTCCACCGCCGCGAGGTCGGGCGCCCAGGCGCGCAGGACCTCGGTCAGCTGGGCGTGAAGCGACAGCAGGCGCGTCGCCAGTTCGCCCTTTCCCGATTCGCAAACGCCGTTGGAAACATGCCGCAACCGGCTGCCCTGCGCCTCGATCACGCCCCAGCCGAGGCGCTGCAACCCCGGATCGATGCCGAGAACCCGCATCACTGCCCGCCCTTGTCATTATTTTTCGTCGAATAGCACGAAACGCGAACACAGGCCAAGTCGAAAGCCCGTTGCCCGTTTGCGACACGGCTGGCCCGGCAGCGACGCAAGCGTCCCGGAAGCGACATTGCGCAGCCCGCAGGCGACGCCCGAATTGCACAGATTTCATACGATTTTTCATCAAGTTGATGACGTTTTGAGCCATGCGAAAACTGCATGAGGACCATGCAGATTCCGACGTTGTGGCCCCGCGATGCCGTCGCTATCTGCCCGCATACAAATTAGGCACCATGAAAACTCTAGGACAAGGACCCTGACCCATGTCTACCTATGACAGCTTCCGTCCCACGGACGGCGCCACCGGAGTTGCCGGGCGTATCGGCAACGTCTTTCTCGTCGCATCGGGCGCCCAGGCCGGCCGTGGCGACACCTCCTCGATCGCAGACGCGGCCGCCCGTGTGGGCGCCGTCTGTGCCGCAGCCTTCGCGACCCTGAAGGACTGGAACGACGCGCGGCTCACGCGCAAGAGCCTGCTGGCCCTCACCGACCGCGAGCTGGACGACATCGGCCTGCGCCGCGGCGACATCGACCGCATCACCCGCTTCCACTGAGCCTTTCACGGGTCAGGGTTTGCCGACACCACTCACGGAAAAGGCCGCGTCCCTCGGGACGCGGCCTTTTTCGTTCCGGGGTCGATCCCGGCGTGAACGATGCGACGCTTCAGCCGAGATAGCCCTGCATCAGCTTGGCGACCCAGGCGGTCGCCGGGTCCACGCCCATCACCCAGGCGCCGGCGCGCTCGGCCACGGTGCCGGAGGACAGCTGCGCCAGGTGGCCCGCGTAGGTCTCGGGGCCCATGCTCGCGAGCAGGTAAGCCTTGAACACCAGGAACCCGGCGACGGCCAAGAGGACGCCCTTGAGCGTGAAGCCGGGCGTCCGGCGGATCGGACGATGCTCGAGCGTGCCGTTGCGGTTCAGCTGCGTCACGTAGCCCTGCGCCAGCTTGCGGTGCTTGGCGGTCAGCGCCCGGTGGCGCTTTTCAAAGTTCCGGATCGCATTATCCATGGCAGCCTCGTTCGCATCGGCCCCCACCGAGCGACATCGTGGCTAATGGCGAAAAGCGGCGAAATTGAGGCAAGTGCCCTCATTGCGCCAGACTGTGGCTATTCCGGGGCGGCGCGCTGGATGGTGAGGGTGACCCAGTCACCAATCTCCTCGCGATTGACCAGATTGATGCCGTTGCGGGCATAAACCTCGATCACCTCGTCGGCCTGCCGCGTCAGGATGCCCGAGAGAATCGCGTAGCCGCCGGGCTGCAGGTGCTTGGCCATGTCGGGCGCGAGGTCGATGAGCGGCTGCTTTAGGATGTTGGCGAAGACGAGGTCGAAGGGCGCGCGGGCCGCGATCTCGGGGTGGTCGAAGCCGGTCGCCTCGACGCAGTGCACCCGGCCCAGGAGGTCGTTGGCGCGCAGGTTCGCCTCGGCCACCTCGACGGCCACCTCGTCGATGTCCGAGGCAATGATCGCGTCGTTCCAGATCCGCGCCGCGCCCATCGCCAGCACCGCCGTGCCGCAGCCGATGTCGGCCACGTTGCGGCCGGTGAAGCCCCCGGTCGCCAGCCGGTCGAGCGCCCGCAGGCAGCCCAGTGTCGTGCCGTGGTGCCCGGTGCCGAAGGCCATGGCGGCCTCGATCAGCAGCGGCTCGGCGCCCTCGGGCACCTTGTCGGCGTCGTGGCTGCCATAGACGAAGAAGCGTCCGGCCTCGACCGGGGTCAGCTCGCGCCGGACCTTGTCGACCCAGTCGGTGTCGGGCACCTCGGAGACGACGAAATCCTGCGCCCCGTAGGCCGCCGCCAGCAGGGCAAGCTCGATCTCGTCCGGCGGCTCGGTGAAGTAGCCGCCGACCTCCCAGGTGCCGCTGCCGTCCTCGATCTCGAAGACGCCCACGCCCGAGGGTTCGGGTTCGAGCTCTTCCATCGCCTCGCCCAGCGACTCGGCCGGGTCCTTGGCGGAAAGCTTGGTGAAGGCGGTCCAGGTCTTGGGCATGGGGTCACTCCTGCGTTCGAGGGCCGGATAGCGCGTTTCCGGCGCGGGGAAAAGCCGCGCCGCGCGTCACTCGGCCGGCGCGGGCAGTCCGCCGGCCAGAATGGTCTCGTGCCCGGGCGCGGGATGGCGCGGGATCAGCAGCGAGAGCCCCAGCGAGGTCAGCGCCATGCCCGCCGCGAGGCCGAAGACCGCGCCGGGCGCGACAAGCCAGAGATAGCCCAGCAGCACCGGCAGGAAGACCGCCGCGATATGGTTGATGGTAAAGGCCACGGCCGCGGTGGGCGCGATGTCGCCGGGGTCCGCGATCTTCTGGAAATAGGTCTTCAGCGCCAGCGCGAGGGCAAAGAAGATGTGGTCGATCACGTAGAGCACCGCGGCCAGCACCACGCCCCAGCCGAACCAGTAGATCCCGCCGTAGGCGAGGAAGACGATGGTGAGCCCCACGTATTCGAAAATCAGCACCGGCCGCTCGCCGTAGCGGTGCACCGCCCGGCCCAGCAGCGGCGCGCAGATCATGTTGGCCACCAGGTTCACGAGGAAGAGCCCCGTCACCTCGTGCACCTCGAAGCCGAAGCGTTCGACCATCATGAAGCCCGCGAAGACCACGAAGATCTGACGCCGGGCCCCCGACATGAACTGCAGCGCGTAGTAGAGCCAGTAGCGCCGCCGCAGCACGAAGCGCTTGCGCTGCGGATTGGGGCTCTCGAAGCGGGGGAAGACCAACGCGCAGTAGGTAACGATCACCAGCGTCGCGCCGCCCGAGACGAGGTAGACGAAGTTGTAGGAGAGGTCGAAAGCCTCCCAGGTCATGACGATGGCGACATAGGCCACCAGCGTCGCGGCCGAGGCGGCGGCCAGCAGCAGGCCAAGCACCTTGGGCGCGCGGTCCTTGGGCAGCCATTGCAGCTGCAGCGACTGGTTGACCGTCTCGTAGTAATGGAAGCCGATCGAACTGAGCATCGTCACGGTCAGCAGCCCGGCCATGCTCGGGAACCAGGCGGTCACCGCCGTCGCCACGCCCAGCATGGTGAGCGCCACCAGCGCCAGCGCCTGCTCACGCATGAAGAGCAGGATCGCGATCACCCCGATTGCAAGGAAGCCCGGGATCTCGCGCACGGTGTGCAGCCAGCCGATGTCCGAGCCGTCGAAGTCCGCGGCCTCGATGACGAAGTTGTTGAGCAGCGCCGACCATGTGGCGAAGCTCAGCGGCATGGCGATGGCCATGAGGAACAGGAGCGTCACGGGCCTGCGCCAGACCGGCAGGGCGTGCGCGTCGCCGAGGGGGACGATGCGGGTCATGGACAAGGCTTTAGGCCGTTTCCCGCGCCTTGGCGAGCGCCAAAGCGGCGCGCCGCGCGCACATGACATGGATCAAGGCATATACATTCAGCCTCCGGCATAGGTCCCGCCAGATCAGGAGGGCTGCGCCATGGACATCATCACCATCCTCGACAGCATCGGCGAGCGCCCCACGGCGGCGCTTTTCGGGCTGCTGACCGGCGTGGTCTTCGGCGTGGCGGCGCAGCGCTCGCGGTTCTGCCTGCGCGCGGCGGTGGTGGAATTCGCCCGCGGCAGCTTGGGCGACAAGGTGGCGGTCTGGCTGCTGACCTTCTCGACCGCGCTGGTCTGGGTGCAGGGCGCGCGGCTGCTGGGTTTCTTCGACCCGGCCAATGCCCGCATGATGGCGGTGCCGGGCTCGTGGTCCGGGGCGATCATCGGCGGGCTGATGTTCGGCGCGGGCATGGTGCTGGCGCGCGGCTGCTCGGGGAGGCTGCTGGTGCTGGCGGCCACGGGCAACCTGCGGTCGGTGGTCTCGGGGCTGATCTTTGCCGTGGTGGCGCAGATGTCGCTGTCGGGCCTGCTGACCCCGCTGCGCGACCGGCTGGCCGGGCTCTGGATCACCGGGGGCGGGCGCAACATGGACCTGCTGGCGGCGATGCACCTGCCGCGCGAGGCGGGGCTGGTGATCGGTCTCGCCATCGCGCTGCTGGCGCTCGAACTCGCGCGCCGCAACCGCATCGGCGCGCGGCGGCTGGTCTTCGCCTCGGGCGTGGGCTTTGCCGTGGCGCTGGGATGGGGGCTGACCTACGCGCTGTCGAACGCAGCCTTCGACCCGGTCCAGGTCGAGAGCGCGACCTTCACCGGTCCCTCGGCGCACACGTTGATGTTCTTCCTCGAGCGCGACGCGGTGCTCGAGTTCGACGTGGGGCTGGTCCCCGGCGTGTTCCTCGGTGCCTTCCTCGCCGCGACCTGGGCAGGCGAGCTCAAGTTTCAAGGCTTCGAGGGGCCGACGCCGATGCGCAACGCCATGATCGGCGCGGCGCTGATGGGCTTTGGCGGCATGCTCGCGGGCGGCTGCGCCATCGGCGCGGGTGTCACCGGCGGCTCGATCTTCGTCGGCACCGCCTGGCTGGCACTGTTCTGCATGTGGATCGGCGGCATGACCACCGACGTTCTCATGGGTGGCCGCCGGCAAGCCGCGGCCGCCTGAACGCGCGAAGCAGGCGATATCGCCATTCCCGCCACACCGCCGCGCGAATGACGCAATCGCGCCGCATTTGACGCTGGCCAGATTCCGGACGGTGGCCTAAGAATATTGCGCGACACACCGTAATGTCGCTGCCGTCACCGGCCCCGACAGTCCGGTCCGGCATTGTTTAAATGGTCAACAGGAGTCATTCATGAAGACCTTTTTGCTTGCTGCCGCGTTTGGCAGCCTGGCGACCGGCGCAGCCGCCATCACCTACGATTTCAACGACGCGACGCTGCCGGCGCTGTTTGACTCGGCCAGCGTCTACAGCTTCCGCACTGACGTGAACGATGCATCGAACTCGGCGCTGGCCTTCACGGGAAGCGGAGCCAACCAAGGAACGACGCCGGCCGGCGTCAGCGCGCTGTCGACCGGCGGTCAGCTTCGCCACGCGACCACCGGAGCGCTCGATCTCAGCGCCGGCGGCACGCTCGCCTTCGACTTCCTCTTCGGCACCAGCGCGACCAACGATTTCGGCTACTACGAGAACGCCGACGCGGGCGAAGACTTCATCGTCGCCTATTCCATCGACGGCGGAACGTCGTTCACCGAGTTCGCCCGGATCGACACCGAGGATGCGACCTACGCCAATCAGTTCGGCGCCTTCTCGACACTGATCCCGACGGCCGCGCAGACCGGCTCGACGCAGCTGTCATTCATGCAGGTCTTCAACTCCGGCTCGTCTTTCGACCACTGGGCACTGGACAACCTCTCGGTTTCCGCGGTCGCGGCAGTCCCGCTTCCGGCATCCCTGCCGCTTCTGGGCGCAGCCGTGGGCGCCTTCGGCCTCTTCGGAGCGCGGCGCCGGCGCAAGGCGGCCTGATCGGGCGATTACGTTTCCGGGCCGCCCTTCCAAGTGACAGGAGGGCGGCCCGGTCCAGTCATCACGGCCGGATGCGCCAGCCGGTGCGGAAGATCCACCACACGATCCCGATGCAAAGCGCCGTGAACCCGGCGATGGCCAGCAGGCTCAGCCCCACGGGCACGTCCGACATGCCGAAGAAGGCCCAGCGGAACCCCGAGATCAGGTAGACCACCGGGTTGAAGAGCGTGATCGTCTGCCAGGCCGGCGGCAGCATCGAGATCGAGTAGAACGACCCGCCGAGAAAGATCAGCGGCGTGATGATGAGCATCGGCACCAGCTGCAACTGCTCGAAGTTCTTGGCCCAGATCCCGAGAATGAACCCCAGCAGCGCGAAGCTGGTGCAGGTCAGCAGCAGGAAGGCCACCATCGCCAGCGGATGCTGGATCGTGAGATCCACGAAGAGCGAGGCCGTCCCGAGGATCACGACCCCGATGAAGAGCGCCTTGGTCGCCGCCGCCCCGACGTAGCCCGTCACCACCTCGAGGAAGTTCACCGGGGCCGAGAGCAGCTCGTAGATCGTGCCGATGAACTTCGGGAAGTAGATCCCGAAGGAGGCGTTCGAGACCGCCTGCATCACCACCGAGAGCATCACCAGCCCCGGGACGATGAAGGCGCCGTAGCTCACCCCCTCGACCTGCTCGATGCGCGAGCCGATGGCGGCGCCGAAGACCACGAAATAGAGCGAGGTCGAGATGACCGGCGAGATGAAGCTCTGCAGCAGCGTGCGGAAGAACCGCGTCATTTCGTACCGGTAGATCGCCCAGATGCCGAGCCAGTTCATGCCGCCGTCTCCTGTTTCTTCACGAGGCCCACGAAGATGTCCTCGAGCGAATCCTTGCGGGTCTCGATGTCGCGCACCACGAGCCCGGCCTGCGTCATGTCGGCCATCAGCCGCGCGATGCCGCTGCGCTCGGCGGCGCTGTCGTACTCGTAGACGATCACGCGCCCGCCCTCCTCGAGCGTGAGGCCGCGCCCCTCGAGCCCGGGCGGCAGCGTGTCGACCGGGCTGTCCAGCTCGACGCGCAGCGTCTTGTGCCCCATGCGCGCCATGAGGCTGTCGGTCTCCTCGACCAGCAGGATCTCGCCCCCGTTGATGACACCGATGCGGTCGGCGATGGCCTCGGCCTCCTCGATGTAATGCGTCGTCAGGATGATCGTCGTGCCGCGCCGGCGCAGATCCTCGACGATCTCCCACATGTCGCGGCGCAGCTCGACGTCGACGCCCGCCGTGGGCTCGTCGAGGAACAGCACCGCCGGCTCGTGGCTCAACGCCTTGGCGATGAGCACGCGCCGCTTCATGCCGCCCGAGAGCGCGCGGATCGGCTCGTCGCGCTTGTCCCAGAGGCTGAGGCGGCGCAGCAGGTCCTCGATCAGAGCGTCGTCGCGGCGCTTGCCGAAGAGCCCGCGCGAGAAGCGCACGGTGTTGATGACCTTCTCGAAGGGTTCGAGCGAGACCTCCTGCGGCACCAGCCCGATCAGGCTGCGCGCCTCGCGAAAGTCGGCCACCACGTCGTGCCCGCCCACGCGGATCGTCCCGCCGCTCGGCATCGCCAGACCGCAGATCACCGAGATCAGCGTCGTCTTGCCGGCGCCGTTGGGGCCCAGCAGCGCCAGGATCTCGCCCTTGCGGATCTCCAGATCCACGCCCTTCAGAGCTTCGAACCCGCCGTCATAGACCTTGCGCGCCCCGCTTACCTCGACCATTGCCGTCATGCGTCCCTCCGCTTCCCGTGAGCGGTAACTAGACCTTACGACCCGGGACGCAATGTGCGAAGGCGCACCGCCCGTTGTGCGGGCGATTTCCCGGCTGGCACGTCGGCGCGCGGCCCGCTAACGCGGAGGCATGAGCCACTCCCCCGACCGGCCCGCACTGGGCATCCTCTTCATCTGCCTCGGCGTTGTCGCGATCTCGGTCAACGACATGCTGATCAAGCTGCTCTCGGGCGGCTACCCGCTGCACCAGATCGTCGGCATGCGGGCAGTGATCGCCCTGGTCGTCACGTTCGGACTGCTGAGCCGCGAAGGCGGCCTGCGGGGGCTGCGGACCGACACACCCTGGCTGCACGTCCTGCGCGGGGTGCTGGTGGTGCTCGCGAACATGACCTTCTATCTCGCGGTGGCGGCCCTGCCGCTGGCGCAGGCCACGGCGCTCTTCTTCGCGGCCCCGCTCTTCATCACGCTGCTGTCGATCCCCTTGCTGCGCGAAAAGGTGGGGCCGCTGCGGCTGGGCGCGGTCCTCGTCGGCTTCCTCGGCGTCCTGGTCATGCAGCAGCCCTGGAAGGCCGATCTCGCGCAGTCGCGCTTGGTTCTGACACTGCCCGTGATCGCGGCCCTGCTCTACGCGCTGATGCAGGTGCTGACCCGGCGACTGGGGATGCGCAGCCCCGCCGCGGCGCTGGCCGTCTACCTGCAGCTGACCTTTCTGGCCGTCTCCCTCGGCTTCTGGCTGATCGCCGGCAATGGCCGCTTCGCCCCCGCCGACGAAGGCGAAGCCCTCGACTTCCTGCTCCGCGCCTGGATCCTGCCACGAACGGAGGACCTCTGGATCATCCTGACGCTCGGCGTGCTGTCGGGACTTGTCGGCTACGCGCTCAGCGCAGCCTACCGCATGGCCGACGTCGCGGTGGTGGCGCCGTTCGAATACGTCGGCCTGCCGCTGGCGATCCTCTGGGGCTGGCTGATCTTCGGCGAATGGCCCGGCGCAAGCGTCTGGCTGGGCTGCCTGCTGATCGTCGGCGCCGGACTCTTCGTCTTCCTGCGCGAACGCGCCCGAGCGCGTCCACAGCCCGGCCGGCGCAGGCTCTGGGGGCGGCGCTGATCAATCGTCACGCTAGGCCGCAGATGGCGTCAATGCGTATTTTCAAACAAGAAGAAGCAAGGGGCCCGAAATACCAGCCTTCGGCCCACGTGGCCTCATCACGCTTCCGTGCTTCTTCTTGTTCCAAATACGCAAATCACGACGGATGGCCCCGACGCGACGCCGGAGGAGATGCCTAGCTCCCCCGGATCGCGTCGATCATCACCTGCACGTTCGCAGGGTCGGCATCGGGCGTGATGCCATGGCCGAGGTTGAAGATATGCGGGCCTTTCGAGAAGTCCTCGACGATCCTGCGCGTCTCGCGCACCAGCGCATCGCCACCGGTCACCATGTGCGTGTTGGCCAGGTTGCCCTGCACGCAGCCCGAGGGCTGCACGTGCTCTGCCGCCCATTCCGGGCTCACCGCGTCATCGAGCGCCACGCAGTCCGCGCCGGTCGCGGCATGGAAGCCGGCAAAGCGCTCGCCCGCGCCGCGCGGGAAGACGATCACCGGAAGGCCCGGGTGCCGCGCCTTGAGCTCACCCACGATGGTCCGCGCCGTGTCGCGCGTGTAGCGGTCGAAGTCCTCGCCCTGCAGCGAGCCCGCCCAGGAATCGAAGAGCTTCACCACCTCGGCCCCGGCCTCGACCTGCGCCGAGAGGTAGTCGATCGTCGCCTCGGTCAGACGCTCCATGAGCCGCTCGAAGAGCGCGCGGTTCTCGGCCTTGAGCGCATGCGCCGGGCCCTGATCCTTGGTGCCGCGCCCGCCGATCATGTAGGTCGCCACCGTCCAGGGCGCCCCGGCGAAGCCGATGAGCGTGGTCTCGGCGGGCAACTCGCGGCGCAGGATGCGGATCGTCTCGTAGACCGGGCTCAAAGTGTCGTGGATCATCTCGCCGCGCCCGAGTTTCTCGAAATCCGCCTCGGTCGTGACGGTCGACAGCCGCGGCCCTTCTCCTGTGACGAACCACAGGTCGGCCCCCAGCGCCTGGGGCACCAGCAGGATGTCGGCAAAGAGGATCGCCCCGTCGAAGCCGTAGCGCCGGATCGGCTGCAGCGTGACCTCGGCGGCGAGCTCGGGCGTGTAGCACAGAGAGAGGAAGTCGCCGGCCTGCGCCCGCACCTCCTTGTACTCCGGCAGGTAGCGCCCGGCCTGCCGCATCATCCAGATGGGCGGCACCTCGAGGGTTTCCCCGGCCAGCGCGCGCAGGATCGTCTTGGTCATCGGTCTCTCCCCCGTATGTCGCCTCGGAGGCAGATAGGTCAAAACACGCCCCATTGCCACCACCCGCCGCGCGACATAAAGCTCGAAGGCATGACGCAGGACCTGCCCGACCCCGACCGCCCGCTCCGCATCGGCACCCGCGGCTCGCCGCTGGCGCTGGCACAGGCGCACGAAACCCGCGACCGTCTCGCCGCCGCCTTCGACCTGCCCGAGGCGGCCTTCGAGATCGTGGTCATCAAGACCACCGGCGACAACCGCGCGATGATCGCCACCGACACGCCGCTCAAGGTGCTGGGCGGCAAGGGCCTCTTCACCCGCGAGATCGAGGAGCAACTGCTCGCGGGTGGCATCGACATCGCGGTGCACTCGATGAAGGACATGCCGGTCGAGCAGCCCGGCGGTCTCGCGCTCGACTGCTACCTCCCGCGCGAGGACGTGCGCGACGCCTTCATCTCCCCGGGCTACACCGCCATCGCCGAGCTCGCGGCCGGCACCGTCGTCGGCACCTCGAGCCTGCGCCGCCGCGCCCAGGTGCAGACCCGCCGTCCCGACCTGACGGTGGTCGAGTTCCGCGGCAACATGCAGACCCGCCTGCGCAAGCTCGACGAGGGCGTCGCCGCCTGCACCTTCCTCGCCATGGCCGGGCTCAACCGCATGCAGATCCCCGGCGTGCCGATGACCCCCATCACGCCCGAGGACATGCTGCCCGCCGTCGCCCAGGGCGCCATCGGCATCGAGCGCCGCGAGGACGACGACCGCGTCGCCGGCATGCTCTCGGCGATCCACGACACCGAGACGGCTCAGCGCCTCTCGGCGGAACGCGCCTTCCTCGCCGCGCTCGACGGCTCCTGCGAGACGCCCATCGCGGGTCTCGCCGAACTCGAGGGCCCAGCCCTGCGGCTGCGCGGCGAGATCCTGCGCCCGGACGGCTCCGAGGCGCATGCCGACGAGCGGCACGGCACCATCGCCGACGGCGCCGAAATGGGCCGCGACCTCGCCCGCGACCTGCTCTCGCGCGCCGGCCCGAACTTCTTCGACTGGCGGACCTGAACCGCCACTTTCATCTTTCCCGCAAATACGCCGGGGTGAATTCGCGCCACAGGCGCGAAGAGGGGCAGCGCCCCTCTCCCGGCGTCCGGCCGCCCCGGGCGGCGGGACGCTCCCCCCGCGCGCCGCGAGGCGCTCCGCCGGATCAGTCCAGCGTCAGGATCGTCTGGCCGGTGGTCTGCCGCGCCTCCAGCGCGCGATGGGCCGCGGCCACCTCGGCCAGCGGGAAGCGCTGATCGATGCGGATCTTCACCGCGCCCGAGGCCACCTTGTCGAAGAGCATCGCCGCCATGTCCTGGCAGGCCTCGTGCAAGGCGATATGCGCGAACAGCGTCGGCCGCGTCACCTTGAGCGAGCCCTTCTGCGCCAGCAGCCCGAGGTTGAAGGCCTCGACCGCGCCCGAGGCGTTGCCGAAGGAGATCATCATCCCCAGCGGCTTCAGGCAGTCGAGCGAGCCCTCGAAGGTCTCCTTGCCGACCGAATCCATCACCACGTCCACGCCCTTGCCGTCGGTCAGCTCGCGCACCCGGGCGACCCAGTCCTCGGTGGCGTAGTTGATGCAGGCATCCGCCCCGTGCTCGAGCGCGAGCTGGCACTTCTCCTCGGAGCCCGCGGTGCCGATCAGCCGGATGCCCTCGGACTTCGCCCACTGGCAGGCGATCAGACCGACGCCCCCGGCGGCGGCGTGGAACAGCACCGTGTCGCCGGCCTTGAGCGGCGTCGTGCGGTGGAACAGGTACTGCACCGTCAGACCCTTGAGCATCATCGCCGCGCCCTCCTCGAAGGAGATCGCATCGGGCAGCTTGCAGACCTGCGCCGCGGGCATCACGCGCGCCTCGGCATAGGCGCCCGGCGGCACGGCGGCATAGGCGGCGCGGTCGCCCACGGCGAGGTGCGTCACGCCCGGGCCCACCGCCTCGATGGTGCCCGAGGCCTCCATTCCCAGAGCGTGCGGCAGCTCCATCGGGTAGAGCCCCGAGCGCTGGTAGCAGTCGATGAAGTTGAGCCCGCAGGCGGCGTGGCGAATGCGGATCTCGCCCTCGCCCGGCTCGCCCACCTCGCGGTCGACGAGCTTCAGCGCCTCGGGGCCGCCGTGTTCCTCGATGATGACGGTCTTCGCGGTCTCGGTCATGTCGCTTTCCTTGTCTGCCGGGCGGCATGCGCCCCTCTCCGGGCGCGAGACTGCGCCGCCGGCGCCGGGGATACAAGGCCGGGCGCGAGGCCCGTCCCGCAGTCGTGATTCGCGCGGTCCGCGCGATGTGCTACCCTTGACGCATGCGCGCGCCGCCGGCCGGTCCGGCCCGGGCGCGTCCGGCCGGACCCCGCCCGGCGTGTCACGCCACGCCAGAGGGAGGATCATCATGGCCAAGACCATCGGAAATCCGGCTGTCCTGGACCGCCCGAATCCTGGGCGCCACGGGCAGCCATCTAGCCGCCACGACGCGCGAGCTGGGCAGCGAGGACGCCGCGCCGCCGCAGGTGCGGCACATGGAAATGGAGGACATCCGCACGTCGCTCCGCAAGGGCTGGGAAGATTTCGCCGCCTGCCGCAGCGACGTGATGTTCATCGTGCTGGTCTACCCGGTCGTGGGGCTGGTGCTGATCGGCATGGGACTGCAGATGGAACTGGTGCCGCTGCTCTTCCCGCTGATCTCGGGCTTTGCCATTCTCGGCCCGCTCGCGGCCGTCGGCCTCTACGAGATGAGCCGCAGGCGCGAGGCGGGCGAAGCGCCGCGCTGGGGGCATGCCATCGGCGTCCTGGAATCGCCGGCCTTCGGCGCCATCGTGGTGATGGGGATCTACCTCGCCGCGCTCTTCCTGCTGTGGATGCTGGTCGCCGCCGAGATCCACCAGTTCACCATGGGTAACGCCGTGCCATCGAGCGTCATGGCCTTCCTGACCGAGGTTGTCACCACGCCGGGCGGACAACTGATGATGGTGCTGGGGATCGCCGTGGGCGCGCTCTTCGCGCTGGCGGCGCTGGCGGTCTCGGTGGTGTCCTTCCCGCTGATGCTCGACCGGCACGTCGGCGCGCCGGTCGCGGTTGCGACCTCGATCAAGGTGTTGCTGGCCAACCCGAAGGTGGTCCTGAGCTGGGGCGTGCTGATCGCGGTGCTCCTGGCGCTGGGGGCGCTGCCGCTGCTGCTGGGGCTGATCGTCGTACTGCCCGTGCTGGGCCACGCGAGCTGGCATTTCTACCGGCGTGCCGTGGCCTGAGCCGGGCGGCGCGGCGGCTCAGCCGCCGACGCGCAGCACGATCTTGCCCACGTGCGTCGAGCCTTCCATGCGCGCGTGGGCCTCGGAAGCCTGCTCGAGCGGGAAGTCGGAATCCATGACCGGCGCGACCTGGCCGCTCTCCAGCAGCGGCCAGACCCGCGCGAGCAGCGCCTCGGCGATGCGCGCCTTGGCCAGGTCGCTCTGCGGGCGCAGGGTCGCGCCCGTGATCGTGAGCCGCCGCACCATCACCTGCGCGAAGTTCAGCGAGACCTTCGGCCCCTGCAGGAAGGCGATCTGCACCAGCCGGCCCTCGTCCGCCAGCGCCTTGACGTTGCGCGGGATGTAGTCGCCGCCCACCATGTCGAGGATCAGGTTCGCCCCGCCCTCGTCGCGCAGCACCTCGACGAAATCCTCGTCGCGGTAGTTGATCGCCCGCTCGGCACCGAGCCGCGTGCAGGCCGCGCATTTCTCGGCCGAACCGGCGGTGGCGAAGACCCGCGCGCCGAAATGATGCGCGAGCTGGATCGCCGTGGTGCCGATCCCCGACGAGCCGCCATGCACGAGAAACCGCTCGCCCGCCTCGAGCCCGCCGCGCATGAAAACGTTGGACCAGACGGTGAAGAAGGTCTCGGGCAGGCAGGCCGCCTCGCGCAGGCCCATGCCCTGCGGCACCGGCAGACAGTGCGCGGCCGGCGTCGCCACGTAGTCGGCATAGCCTCCGCCCGGCAGCAGGGCGCAGACATTGTCGCCCACGCGCGGCCAGTCCACGCCCGGCCCGACGGCGGCGACCTCGCCCGAGGCCTCGAGCCCCGGCAGGTCGCTGGCCCCCGGCGGGGGCGCGTAGTTGCCCGCGCGCTGCAGCGCGTCGGGCCGGTTCACACCCGCCCAGGCCACGCGGATGACCACCTGCCCGTGCCCCGGCTCGGGGACCGGACGTTCGGTCGGGCGCAGCACCTCGGGGCCGCCGGGTTCGGAAATCTCGACGGCGCGCATGGTCTGGGGCATTCGTGGTCGTCCTATCTGGGGGCGGTCCAGCCGCCGGGCAGTTTCAGGTCCTTGGGCACGCCGGGCGCCCGGACCTTGCCTAGCACCCGCTCGGGCCCTGCGAAAACCCGTTTCAGCACCGGGTTCTCGCGCACCTTGGCCTTGGTCTTCTCGATCCGCATGACATCCTCGATGCGGCGATCGAGGAATTCCCAGGTCGCCTGGTGGTCGAGCGAATCGTCCCCCAGCCAGTAGAGCACGGTCGAGGAATAGACCCCCGACAGCGTCGCCCGCTTGGTGTACCAGTTGATGTCGCGCGCGGTGTCGCCGAGCACGGTCCAGATGCGGTCGGCGGTCCCCCAGATCAGCCGCGCGCCATCAGGCGCATACATCGGCAGCGCGAAGAGCGTCGTGCCACGGCGCACCGCCTCGCGGTCCTTGACCGCCTCGATGCGGGTGCGAACCGCGTGGGCCACGCGGTCGCGGTAGCGCATCTCCTGCATCGCGTCGGCGTCGAGCGCCGCTTCCATCGCCTCGTCGCCGCGCTTGTGAAAGGCCACGGCAAGGTCCACGGCGCCGCGCGGGTAGAGGCCGCGCGCGACCACCGGGTCGGCCCCGATCTCGGCCACGGCGGCGCGGAAGGTCGTTTCGGACCAGCCATCGAAGGCGACGTGATTCAGCGCCGCATCCAGCAATCTCTCGTTAAGGTTGTCGTCGGTCATCGGTCACCCTCCTGTGACTCGGGCATGCCCTGAGTGTAGCGCGGGGCCCCGGGGCTGACCACCGGGCGGGCACGACAGGGGCGGGTCTGGACAAACCGCCCGGCCCTTGCTATACGGCAGCTTCCTGCAATTCCATGCAACTTCAACCTAGAAAGGTGGTGACAACCACATGCAGGTCAGTGTTCGCGACAACAATGTCGATCAGGCGCTCCGCGCCCTGAAGAAGAAGCTGCAGCGCGAAGGTGTTTTTCGTGAAATGAAGCTTCGGCAGCAATTCGAAAAGCCCTCCGAGAAGAAGGCACGCGAGAAGGCCGAGGCCATCCGCCGCGCCCGCAAACTCGCACGCAAGAAGGCCCAGCGCGAAGGCCTCCTCTGAGGCAACGCCGGCAGCAGCCGACCTTCCGACACGAACGAGACGACCCCCGGGGCATCTGCCTTTCGGGGGTTTGTCGTTTTTGGGGGACAGGTAATCACGCTACGCTCCATCCGCCGGACATGAAAAACCCCGGGGCATGGTGTCCCCGGGGCCAGGTCCTTGAAGGTCGGCCGGCTTGTGACGCCGGTCCGGGTCGTGTCGATGTCAGCTCGGGCCGATCATGAAGCAGGTGACCTGCCGTGCCTGCAGCCGGCGGCAAGCCAGGTCGGCACCCTCGCGGCTCAGGCCCATGAAGTTCGCATCGAAGCCGTTCGAGCGCCCCACCACCTTGCGCAGCGATCCGTCGAGCGAGCTGGTCTCCATCAGCGCGGTCTTCAGCAGCACCTTCTCGGCGGCGTAGCGGCTGGGATAGCGGCCGACGTTGATGCCCCAGTGCCGTCCGCCCGACGTCGAGACGCGCGTGACGACCTCCTGCTTCTGGGCGACCTGCGCCGCCGCTTCGGCGGTGGCCTCGTCGGCCGTCGTGCCCCCGGCGCTGGCCAGCAGCACGCCCTGCGGCCGGCGCATCGGCTTGACCGAGGCGCCCGGCGCGATGCCGCTGGCCTCGGCGATCGCGGCCGCCGCGACCGCCTTTTCCGAATCCTCGGCCGGCGGGGTCGGGGCGACCTCGGCCTCGGCGACCTGCACCTCTTCCAGCGCGGTCGTGATGTCGTCGGCGACCTCGGCCACGAGCGGTGCCGTATCGGGAACCGCGGGCGGCTCGGCGCCCGGACGCAGTTGTGGACGCAGGCTGCGGGTCACCGCGGCCGCGACCACGCGCACCGACTTGCCGGTCGCGCCCGAGGGCGAGGCATCGGCGTTCTTGGCCACCTCGACCGGGCCAAGGCCCTGGTTGCCCATGTAGGCAGGGCGATTCGGCTTGTTCAGCGCGACGTTGGTCTGCGCCTTCTTGAACCCGAGGTCGAGAAGCTCGGCCACCCGCTTGTCGCGGGTCGAGCTCGAGCGCCCGCCGAAGACCGTGGCGATCACGCGCTCACGGCCGCGCACGGCCGAGGCGACGAGGTTGAAGCCCGCCGCGCGGGTGTAGCCCGTCTTGATGCCGTCGGCGCCGCGGTAGTTCACCAGCAGCTTGTTGTGCGAGTAGACGGTTTTCATGCCCGCGTCGGTCGCCCGGCGCGAGAACAGGTTATAGTACTGCGGGTAGTCGTACAGCATGTGACGCCCGAGGATCGTCATGTCCCGCGCCGTCGAGAGGTGTCCGCTTTCGGTCAGGCCGTGGGCGTTCTTGAAGGTGGTGCGCGTCATGCCGAGCGCCTTTGCGGTCCGGGTCATGCGGCGGGCAAAGGCCGCTTCCGAGCCCGAGATCGCCTCGCCGATGGCGGTGGCCGCGTCGTTGGCCGACTTCACCGCCGCCGCGCGCACGAGGTAGCGCATCTTCATCTTCTGCCCGGTGCGCAGCCCCAGCTTCGAGGGCGGCTCGGCCGTCGCGTTGCGCGAGATGCTCACCACGGTATCCATGCTGAGCTCGCCGTTCTGCACCGCCTCGAAGGCGATGTAGAGGGTCATCATCTTGGTCAGGGACGCGGGATGAAGCCGCGTGTCCGCGTTCTCGGCATGGAGTACCTTGCCGGATCGCGCGTCCATGACCATCGCCGCGTAGGGCGCTGCCATCGCGCTCAGCGGCGCGACGATCACAAACCAGATGAACGTAAGAATATACAGGCCAATTCGGCCCGGCTGCTGCCTGCGCCGTCCCGTCACGGTGTCCGCCTTTCACTGCCTCGCGTCCCCGGGTTTCCCGGTGAACTGTTCTTTTGATTACCGTTGAAGGTAGCACGAAGCGCACTTCAAGGAAAGCGTGGAAAGGCTTGATTAGCACGGGTTTTCGCGGGGTCAGAAAACCACATCTTGTTGGACGAAGCGGCCCCGCACCCCAGACCGTCGAATGTGGCCAAATTGAGGCGCCCGACTCACTCCACCTCGGCAACAAGCGCCGGCAGAGCGCCCAGGTCCGGCAGCTCGCGAAAGCGCGGATGCTCGGGTTTCTCGGCCACCTCCAGCGCCCAGGTCAGGTCATGCGGGACGTAGACTCCCCACCCGCCGGCGGCGATCGCCGGGGCCACGTCGGACTTCAGCGAATTGCCGACCATCATGGCCGCCGCCGGCCCGCCCGGGCTGCGCGCGAAGATTCGGGCATAGGTGTCCGGCTGCTTGTCCGAGACGATCTCGACCGCGTCGAACCAGTCGCCGAGGCCCGACTGCGCCAGCTTGCGTTCCTGGTGCAGCAGGTCTCCCTTGGTGATGAGCACCAGGTGATGGCTTTCCGCCAGCGACGCCACCGCCTCCTCGGCATGCGGCAGCAGCTCGATGGGATGGGCCAGCATGTCGCGTCCGGCCTCCATGATCTCGCCGATCACGCGGCCCGGCACGCGGCCGTCGGTCACCTCGATCGCGGTCTCGATCATCGACAGGACGAAGCCCTTCACGCCGAATCCGTAGTGGCCGATATTGCGCCGCTCGGCCTCGACCAGGCGGGTGTCGAGGTGATCCCGCTCGGTATAATCGCCCAGCAATTCGGCAAACCGATCCTGCGTAAGCTTGAAAAACCGCTCGTTGTGCCAGAGTGTGTCGTCGGCATCGAAACCGATCGTTTGCAAATTCCGTGCCATTGCGGAGAGACTCCTTTCGACGACCCTTTTCTCCGGGGCCGCTCCGAATTATATGACCAGATCAAACCCGGAACCGCAAAGCGCAAGCGACCCGAGATGTCTCACCCCGTAACGCACCCGATCTACGGCATGGCCGGCCCGCCCTCGGACGACGAGAACGGGCAAGACGATTCCGATGTCGTCGTCAAGACGAAGCCGAAGACGAAGCGCCCGCCGCTCTACAAGGTGCTCCTGCTCAACGACGACTACACGCCGATGGAATTCGTCGTGCATATCCTCGAGCGGTTTTTCGGCATGAACCATGCCCAGGCCTTCGAGATCATGCTGACCGTGCACAAGAAGGGGGTCGCCGTGGTCGGCGTCTTCAGCCACGAGATCGCCGAGACCAAGGTCGGCCAGGTGATGGATTTCGCGCGGCGCCACCAGCATCCGCTGCAATGCACCATGGAAAAGGAGTGATCCGCCCGTCCGCGGCGGCACGGCCATGACCACCGACAGACTGACCCACGCAAGCGAGGCGGGCCTGCCCCTGCCCGATGACGGCCGCATCCTGCTGATCGGCCCGCCCGGAGACCAACCGCTCGGGCCGCTGCCCGCCGACCGCTGCGACGTCGTGCAGGCCTTCAAGCCCGATCACGACGCCTGGGCGCGGCGCGGCCTGCCCGTCGCCGCCGAGCCCGAGGGCACGGATTATTCCGCCGCCGTGGTCTGGCTGCCCCGCGCCCGCGAGCTGGGCGAGGCCCGCGTGGCCCAGGCCTGCGCCGCCGCGGCCGGCGGGCTGATCGTCGTCGACGGCCAGAAGACCGACGGCATCGAGGCGATGGGCCGCGCCCTGCGCGGGCGCGTTGACCTCGCGGGCCAGGTCTCCAAGGCGCACGGCAAGACCTTCTGGTTCACTGCGGCCGACGACTTCGCCGACTGGAACCACGGCCCCGAGGAGCATGACGGGATCTGGACGGCCCCGGGCGTGTTCTCGGCCGACGGTCCGGACCCGGCCACCGAGGCGCTGCTGGCCGCCCTGCCCCGCAAGATCGGCAAACGCGTGGCCGACCTCGGCGCCGGCTGGGGCGGGCTGGCCCGCGGCCTGCTGGCGCGCGAAGAGCTGGAGACGCTGCACCTTGTCGAGGCCGATCACGCCGCGCTCGAGTGCGCCCGGCGCAACGTCACCGATCCGCGCGCGGTGTTCCACTGGGCCGATGCCACCGCATGGGAGCCGCCGGCGACCATCGACTCGGTCATCATGAACCCGCCCTTCCACGTCGGCCGGCACCCGGATCCGACGCTGGGACAGGCCTTCATCACGGCCGCGGCCCGCATGCTCCCGCCCGGCGGGCGGCTCTGGCTTGTCGCAAACCGGCATCTGCCCTATGAAACGACCTTGGCGGAACGATTCCGCCACAGCGAAGAAATTGCGGGCGATTCCCGTTTCAAGATCCTTCACGCCGCCCGGCCCGGGCGCTAGACGCGGCCGACCTCCCAGCAGCAGAGACGGGATTTCCCCATGAGCCTCTCCATCGAAGGCAAGACCGCGATCGTGACCGGCGCGGCGAACGGCATCGGCCTGGCCATCGCACGGCACTTCGCCAACAAGGGCGCCAACGTCATGTTCGCGGACATGGACGAGGGCCAGCTTCAGAAGGAATGCGGCAAGCGCGAGGACGACTCGAACATGCGCTACTTCGCCGGCGATCTGCGCGAGCGGTTGACGCTGGCGAACCTGCTCTCGGCGACGCTGGATGCCTTCGACAACGTCGACATCCTGGTCAACGGCGCGCGGCAGATCCTGCCGTCCGATCCACTCGATCTCGACGACGAGTCGGTCGATGCCATGCTGGGCCAGAACCTCAAGCCCGCGCTGCGGCTGAGCCAGATCGTCGCCAGGCGCATGATGAAGCAGGCCGAGGGCAAGACCGAGGGCCAGGCCGGCACGATCATCAATCTGTCCTCCATCGCGGCGCGGCGCACGCATCCCGGGCTCATGGGCTACTCGGTCTCCTGCGCGGCGCTCGACCAGATGACGCGCTCGATGGCGGTGGCGCTCGCGCCCTACCGCATCCGCGTGAACGCGGTCGCCTTCGGCTCGGTCATGTCGGCAAGCCTCAAGGACTGCCTGAAGGACAACTCCGAGTACCGCTCCGAAATCGAGGAGCACACGCCCATGGGCCGCATCGCCGCCCCGCGCGAGCTGGCCGAGACGCTGCAGTTCCTCGCCTCCGACGGCTCGGGCTTCATGACCGGGCAGATCATGACCGTGGACGGCGGACGCACTCTGCTCGACCCGGTCGCGGCGCCGGTGCACTGAAGCGGCGTTGCCTCGCCCCGCCTGCCCGGTTAGGACCGTGCGGCAGGAGGGACGCGCCATGACGCAGAGCGAGGATTTCACCGACCACAAGGCCCGCGCCTCGGCCTGGTTCCGCGAGCTGCGGGACGAGATCGTGGTGGCCTTCGAAGGGCTCGAGCAGAACCATGCCGAGGGCCCGTTCGCGGATGCCGCCCCGGGCAGCTTCACGGTGACGCCGACCACGCGCACGGCCGACGACGGATCGGACGCCGGCGGCGGTCTGATGAGCGTGATGCGCGGCGGCCGCGTCTTCGAGAAGGTGGGCGTGAACGTCTCGACGGTCTACGGCACCCTCGGCGAGGCCGCGCAGAAGGCCATGGCCGCGCGCGGCGTGCCGGGGATCGAGGCCGACCCCAGCTTCTGGGCCAGCGGCATCAGCCTCGTGGCGCACATGCAGAACCCGCATGTGCCGGCGGTGCACATGAACACGCGGATGTTCTGGACGCCGAATGCCTGGTGGTTCGGCGGCGGCTCCGACCTCAACCCCTGCATCGAGTATCCCGAGGACACGGCGCATTTCCACGCCACGCAGCAGCGGTTCCTCGACCCGCACGGGACCGAGGTCTACCCCGCGCTCAAGGCCTGGGCGGACGAGTATTTCTACATCCCGCACCGCAAGCGGGCGCGCGGCGTGGGCGGCATCTTCATGGACGACCGCAACATCGGCGACTGGGAGGCGGATTTCGCCCTGACTCAGGACATCGGCCGCGCCTTCCTGCCGGCCTACGTCCCGCTGGTGGAAAAGCGCCGCGCCCAGCCATTTACCGAGGCGGATCGCGAGACGCAGCTCGTGCACCGCGGGCTCTACGCGGAATACAACCTCGTCTACGACCGGGGCACGAAGTTCGGGCTGGCCACGGGCCACGATCCCGACGCGGTGCTGATGAGCCTTCCGCCGCTGGCGAAGTGGGTCTGACGGCGGCGCCTCAGGCCTCGCGCCATTCCCCGGGCGCCAGCCCGTCGACCGACCAGTCGCCCACCGACCAGCGCACCAGCCGCAGGCAGGGAAGCCCGACATGGGCCGTCATGCGGCGCACCTGTCGGTTCCGCCCTTCCGAGATCGTCATCTCGATCCAGCCGTCGTGCACCGACTTGCGGTAGCGCACCGGCGGCACGCGCGGCCAGAGATCGGGCGGCGCCACCCGGCGCACCTTCGCCGGCCGCGTCGGCCCGTCCTTGAGCGTCACGCCCTGCCGAAGCTGCGCAAGCTGCTCTTCGCCCGGGTCGCCCTCGACCTGCACGAGGTAGGTCTTGGGCTTGCGGAATTTCGGATTGGCGATGCGCGCCTGCAGCCGCCCGTCGTCGGTGAGCAGCAGCAGCCCCTCGCTGTCGCGGTCGAGCCGCCCGGCCGGGTAGACGCCCGGCAGGTCGATATAGTCCGAGAGCGTCGCGCGCGGGCTGTCGGCGTTGCCCTTGTCGGTGAACTGCGACAGCACGCCGTGCGGCTTGTTGAAGAGGATCAGCATGGTTCAGCCCCCGCGCCGGTCGGCAAAGAAGTCGCGCAGCAGCGCCTCGGCGGGCTCGGCCGAGAGCCCGTCGTAGACCTCGGGCGCATGGTGGCACTGCGGATGGTTAAAGACGCGCGCCCCCTGCGCCACGCCGCCGGACTTCGGGTCCGAGGCGCCGTAGTAGAGCCGCCGGATCCGCGCGAAGGAGATCGCGGCCGCGCACATCGGGCAGGGCTCGAGCGTGACGTAGAGGTCGTGTCCCGGCAGCCGCTCCGAGCCCGAGTCGGCACAGGCGGCGCGCAGGGCGAGGATCTCGGCATGGGCGGTGGGATCCGACAGCTCGCGCGTGCGGTTGCCCGCCTCGGCCACCACGCGGCCCGCCGGGTCGACCAGCACCGCGCCCACCGGCACCTCGCCGCGCGCGGCGGCGGCACGGGCCTGGGCCAGGGCGGCCTGCATGTGGCTGCGAAAGGTCATCGCCGCGTGATAACCCGGCAGCGCCGCCAAGGCGAGCCGCCTTTCCCCGCGCCCCGCTTTGCAGTATGGCAGGCGGCATGAGCAAGCCGCCCCGCCGCCCCGCGACACCCCAGCGCCCCGCGCAAGACACCCCGCCCGGCGACCGTATCGCCAAGGTGCTGGCCCGCGCGGGCGTCGCCAGCCGGCGCGAGGCCGAGCGCATGATCGAGCAGGGGCGCGTCGCCGTGAACGGCGAGGTCATCACGCGCGCCGCGCTGAACGTGACATCGCGCGACCGCGTCACCGTGGACGGCAAGCCGCTCGAGGCGCCGCAGGCGCCGCGGCTCTGGCTCTACCACAAGCCCCCCGGCCTCGTGACCACCACCAAGGACGAGCAGGGCCGCCCGACGATCTACGACGAGCTGCCGGAGGAGCTGCCCCGGGTCATGAGCGTCGGCCGCCTCGACCTCAATTCCGAGGGACTGCTGCTGCTCACCAACGACGGCGGGATCAAGCGCAAGCTCGAGCTGCCCGCGACCGGCTGGCTGCGCAAGTACCGCGTGCGGGTCAAGGGCCGCCCCGACGACGCCACGCTTGAACCGCTGCGCACGGGGCTGGTGATCGACGGTCAGCGCTTCCAGCCGATGCAGGTTGCCCTCGACCGCCAGCAGGGCGCCAACGCCTGGCTGACCGTGGGACTGCGCGAGGGCAAGAACCGTGAGGTGCGCCGCGCCATGGCCGACATCGGGCTCTCGGTGAACCGGCTGATCCGCACCTCCTATGGCCCCTTCCAACTAGGCCAGCTGAAACCCGGCGAGGTGGAGGAGGTGCGTGGCCGCGTGCTGCGCGACCAGCTCGGGCTCGAGGGCGCCAAGACCGACCGGCCGACGCCCGCCCGCCGCCGCAAGCCGCCGCGCCGCAACCGCTCGGGCTGACCCGGTCCGGCGGGCCCCGATCGTTAACATTCGGGGCCCTGGCGTTAACGCTACAGGCGGATTTGCCTTTTTTGACAGGTCCGCGCCGCTTTTTCGCCCGGTTTCGCGATCACGTTCGGCCCATGGCGACGATTCTGTCCATAGTCCTTTTCGCGGTCACGACGCTGCTTGTGCTGGGCAACCTGCGCATGGTGGCGCAGGACACCCGGGCGGCGGTGACGCTGGCCCTGCGGCGGGCCCGGCACGGGGACCCGCTGGCGAAGCTCGCCTTCGCGGGGCTTTGGATCCTGATCTTCGCGCTGAGCTTTCTCTGAGGGGCGCGCCATGGGCCGGGACACGGACACCGACGAGCAGACGAGACACGCCCGCAACAGCCCGCTCGACTCCGGCGTGGGCGTTCTGTGCCTCGCCGCCTTCCCGATGATCCTGCTGCTGTTCCAGGGCTCGGCCACGACCGCCTTTGTCGCCCTGATCCAGATCGGCCTTTTCCTGCTGGGCGCCCGCCTGATC
Organism: Salipiger mucosus DSM 16094; assembly: GCF_000442255.1. Taxonomy (GTDB): domain Bacteria; phylum Pseudomonadota; class Alphaproteobacteria; order Rhodobacterales; family Rhodobacteraceae; genus Salipiger; species Salipiger mucosus. Next base: position 34,127 of record NZ_KE557288.1, read on the forward strand.
CACCGCGGTCAGGAGGTTCAGCGCGCATACGAGGCCGGAGCGCTGGCGCAGGCGCCGCACATACCGCGCAAGATGATCGGCTGCATCGTGATCGGCGCGGTCGTCATGGTGATGGCCGGGCGCCACTTCGTCTCGTTGCACATTCCGCTGGGCTTCGGCGCACTGGCGACCTGGCTCGGTATCGTCGCCTTCGGCATGGACCCCCTGCGCGAGCGGGGCGACGCCGCCCGCGCCGCGCGCATCCGCAAGGAGGATGCCACCGGTTTTGCCGAGGCCGAGACAGCGCTGATCGCCGCCGCCGACGAGATCGCGTCGCTGGGCGATGCCGAACTCGAGCGCCAGGTCGCGGCGATCAAGCGCGGTATTCTCGCGCTGGTGCGCGCGCTCTGTGACGATTCGGACGAGAGGCGCCGCCTGCGCAAGCCGGTGATGCGCCTCGCCGAACTGCTCGAGCGCGAGAACGCACAGTTGCAGGCGGCCTGGCCGACCGAGAACCGCGCGGCCGCGCGCAAGCGCTACCTGACGCGGGTGCAGGCGCTGGCCGAAGCCTTCGAGGAGCGCGCGAGGCGCAAGTCCACCAGAGGCGCGCGCGATTCCATGGAGATCGAGGCCGACCTCCTGTGGCACCGGATGCGGCAGGACCGCGCTGCCTGACATCCGCCGGGCCATTGCCCCTAGCAAGCGCCGGTCTTTGCCCTTAGGTTCTTGGTGAACCGCGAAATTCAGGGGGCGACATGTCCGGCACGGCCCTGCAGAAAGTGGCCTATATCCTATTGATCGTGCTCCTGTTCGGGGTCACCACCGGCTGGCTCGGGGGCCTTTGACGTGGCCCAACGCTATGGCGGCAAATACAGCCCCGACGACGGCGACGACAAAGCCGCGTCCGAGCCCGATCCGGGGCACTACCGGGGCGCGCGGGTCGATCCCGTGGGCGCGCGTTCGAACGTGCTCTTCGCTCCGCCCATCGTGCTGGCCGCGCTCTCCATCGGCGACGGCGCCACGGGCCTTGCGACCGGCCTTGCCGGGGCGGCGGCGCTGCTGCTGGGCGCCTGGCTGCTGCGCGACGGGCTGCGGGCGCAGGCGGCCTATGACGCGCGCCGCGTCGCGCGGCGGCCGCGCATCCCGCGCAAGATCTTCGCCGCCGTTCTCGCGGGGGCAGGCGCCGGCATCGCCGCCTTCAAGGCCGAGCCCGGCCTGGTCGCGCCGCTGATCTACTTCGGCGCGGTGACCGTGCTCCATATCGGTGCCTTCGGCATCGACCCGATGCGCGACAAGGGCATGGAGGGCATCGACACCTTCCAGCAGGACCGCGTGGCGCGCGTGGTCGACGAGGCGGAATCCTATCTGCAGGCGATGGAAGAGGCGGTGCGCCGCGCCGGCGACCGGCAGGTCGAGGCGCGCGTCGAGCGGTTTCACCACAAGGTCTCGCAACTGATCCGCACCGTCGAGGAAGACCCCCGCGACCTGAGCGCGGCACGCCGGTATCTCGGCGTCTACCTGATGGGCGCCCGCGACGCCGCCGTGAAATTCGCCGATATCTACGAGCGCACGCGCGACAGCGGCGCGAAATCCGATTTCATGATGCTGCTGACCGACCTCGAGGAGAGTTTCGGTCAGAAGAACGAGACACTTCTGTTGGACAACAATGCCGACCTGACGGTCGAGATCGATGTGCTGCGCGAACGGCTGCAGCGCGAAGGGGTGCGGCTTGACTGAGCCGCGAAGAAGACAGCCAGAGGGGGCGTCCGATGTCTGAAAACGTGAGAAGCGAGGCCGAGAAGGCGCTGGCGCAGGTGGACGAGCTGAACAAGGTGGTCCTGCCGGAGCCCAAGCAGGCCGACGCGGTGTCGCCGCTCGACAAGGCGACCCCGGCCGAACAGGAAGAGATCCGTGCGCGCATGGACGAGATCGACATGGGCGACACCAACTCGATCGTCTCCTTCGGCTCGGCCGCGCAGGCCGAGCTGCAGGAGATCAGCCAGGCCATGCTGGCCGACGTCCGCAACAAGGACGTGGGTCCCGCGGGCGACTCGCTGCGCGACATCGTGACGACGATCCGCGGCTTCTCGATCTCCGAGCTGGACGTGCGGCGCCAGCGTAGCTGGTGGGAAAAGCTGATCGGCCGCGCCGCGCCCTTCGCCAAGTTCACCGCCCGCTACGAGGACGTGCAGGGCCAGATCGACCGGATCACAGACAACCTGCTCAAGCACGAGCACCGGCTGCTCAAGGACATCAAGTCGCTGGACATGCTCTACGAGAAGACGCTGCAGTTCTACGACGAGCTGGCGCTCTACATCGCGGCGGGCGAAGCCAAGCTGCGCGACCTCGACGAGACGGACATCCCCGCCCGCGAGGCCGCGGTGCAGGCCGCCTCCGAGAACGACCAGGTGATGAAGGCGCAGGAGCTGCGCGACCTGCGCGCCGCCCGCGACGACCTCGAACGCCGGGTGCACGACCTGAAGCTCACGCGCCAGGTCACGATGCAGTCGCTGCCCTCGATCCGGCTGGTGCAGGAGAACGACAAGAGCCTCGTGACCAAGATCAACTCGACGCTGGTCAACACCGTGCCGCTCTGGGAGACGCAGCTGGCGCAGGCGGTCACCATCCAGCGCTCGACCGAGGCCGCCGCCGCCGTGCGCGAGGCCAACGACCTGACGAACGAGTTGCTGACCTCGAACGCGGCCAACCTGCGCGAGAGCAACGCCCAGATCCGCGAGGAGATGGAACGCGGCGTCTTCGACATCGAGGCGGTGAAACAGGCCAATGCCGACCTGATCGCCACGATCCAGGAAAGCCTCGAGATCGCGGACGAAGGCAAGGCCCGCCGCGCCAAGGCCGAGGAGGACCTCAAGACGATGGAGCACGAGCTGCGCGACACGCTCGCCTCGGCCAAGGCGCGCGCGGACGGCGTCGGCGACAATGCCGGAACCTCCGTTCCGGGCGGGAACTGATCGCATGAGGCGGGTGCTGCGTCGGGCGACGACGGCGACGGTGCTGCTTGCGGCGCTGTCGGCCTGCGAGACCTCGCAACTTGCGCCGCGATCGACGAGCGTGGCACCCGCCAGCCGCCCCGACGGCCTGCGCCGCGAGCCGGCGCCGGCGCGGCCGCAGGCGCCCTCGGGGCCGTCGCAGGCCAGCCTCGAGCTTGAACGCTACTACGCCCGCGTGCAGGCCGACCTGCTCGCGCAGGGACTGCTGCGCACCGACGGCGGCGGGCCGGACACGCCCTTCACCGACACGATGCTCGCCCGGAACTTCGAGCGCATCGCGCTGGCCGAGGAATACGAGCGCGGCGCCGGGCTGCGGCCGTCAAGCGGGCGGCTGGGGCGGATCAAGAAATGGGTCAAGCCGGTGCGCGTCTCGGCCGAGTTCGGCGCGTCCGTCGGCGCCGACCGCCGCGTGACCGACCGCAACATGCTGACCCAGTTCCTGAACCGGCTGGGCCGTGTGACAGGCCACCCGATCTCGATGACCCGGCCGGAAACGGCGAATTTCCACGTCCTCTTCATGTCCGAGGACGACAAGGGCGCCATCGCCCCGCGCGTCAGGGAACTGGTGCCCGACGTGAATCCCGCCTCGCTCGAGGTCTTCCGGAACCTGCCGCGCTCGATCCACTGCCTCGTGATCGCGTTTTCCGACACGCCGGGCGGCTACGACTACGGAACCGCCATCGCCGTGATCCGCGCCGAGCATCCCGACCTGCTGCGCCGCTCCTGCATCCACGAAGAGGTCGCGCAGGGCCTTGGCCTCGGCAACGACAGCCCCGAGGCACGGCCCTCGATCTTCAACGACGACGACGAGTTCGCGCTGCTCACCACGCACGACGAGCGGCTGCTGGAAATCCTCTACGACCCGCGCCTGCGCCCCGGCATGAGCGCCGAGGAGGCGCGCCCCATCGTGCGCTCGCTCGCCGCCGGGTTGACCGACGGCGCCTGATCACTCGTGGCGCCGGTCCCGGTGACCGGCGTCCCTTTCCGAAGACGGGCATCGCCAAGCTGCGGCCCGAACCTGCATCTGCGGAGGCCTTGCCATGGGCATTCTCGATTTCCTCTCCGGCCAGTTCATCGACGTCATTCACTGGACGGACGACACGCGCGACACGATGGTCTGGCGCTTCGAGCGCGAGGGCCACGAGATCAAGTACGGCGCCAAGCTGACCGTGCGCGAGGGTCAGTCCGCCGTCTTCGTCCACGAGGGGCAGCTGGCCGACGTGTTCACGCCCGGGCTCTACATGCTCGAGACGAACAACATGCCGATCATGACCTCGCTGCAGCACTGGGATCACGGCTTCCGCTCGCCCTTCAAGTCCGAGGTCTATTTCGTCAACACGACGCGGTTCAACGGGCTGAAGTGGGGCACCAAGAACCCGATCATCTGCCGCGATCCCGAGTTCGGGCCGGTGCGCCTGCGCGCCTACGGCACCTATTCCGTACGCGTCACCGATCCGGCGAAGTTCCTGACCGAGATCGTGGGCACCGACGGCAACTTCACCTCGGACGAGATCTCGTTCCAGATCCGCAACATCATCGTGCAGGCCTTCTCGCGCATCGTGGCCTCCTCGGGCATCCCGGTGCTGGACATGGCCGCCAACACCGCCGAGCTGGGCAAGATGCTGGCCGAGGCGATCTCGGCCACAATCGCGGACTACGGCCTCACGCTGCCCGAGCTCTACATCGAGAACATCTCGCTGCCGCAAGCGGTCGAGGCGGCGATGGACAAGCGCACCTCGATGGGCGTGATCGGCAACCTCGACGCCTACACCAAGTTCCAGGCGGCCGAGGCGCTGGCCAGGGAGGGCTCGGCCGCCGGCAACGCCATGGGCACCGGCATGGGCGCGGGGCTGGGCATGGCCATGGGCGCGGCGATGGGCGGCGGACAGGCCGGCCCCTGGGGCGCACGGCCCGAGGCCCCGGCGTCCCCTGCCGCCTCGGCACCGCCGCCTCCGCCTCCGCCGGTCGAACACGTCTGGCACATCGCCGAGAACGGCCAGACGCAGGGCCCCTTCTCCAAGGCGCGCATGGGCCGGGATGGTGACCGAGGGCACGCTCACCCGCGAGACCTATGTCTGGACGCAGGGGCAGGACGGCTGGCAGAAGGCCGAGGACGTGACCGAGCTTGCGCAGCTCTTCACCGTCATGCCCCCGCCCCCGCCGGGCGCCTGAGCGGGCTCAGCCGACGATCTCGACCTCGATGAAGCTCATCGCCGCGGTTCCCGCGTTGATGACGTTGTGCTCGACCCCGCAGTCGCGGCGATAGGCGCTGCCGGCCGGCACATGCGTCTCGCGCTCGCCGCCGTCGGGGTCCTGCAGGCGCATGTGACAGTCGGTCAGCGCGACGATGACGTAATCGTACTCGTGGCGATGCCAGCCGGTCTCGGCGCCCGGTTCGAAATCGAACCGAGTCACGCGCGTGCGGTCGTCGGAGACAAGCTGGCTGGCAAGGGCTTCGGTCTTTGACATCTTTGGATCCTGGTGTTGTCGATCGGTGCCGACAGCTATGGGCCTGGCCGAAGCGAGGGCAAGTCGATACGTCCCATCAGCATGGGCGCGAGGCAGGCGTCGCCGGGAAAGACCACGGAATCATCACGCGTCGCCGGAAAGGACCGCCTCGGGTCGACCTGCGACTCGCGCAGGAGCCGCCCGTCGTGGCACAGGTCCTGCGCCGCGTTGCCGATGTTGAAGCCGAAGCCCTCCGCGCCGCAGTCCTGGCCGAAGCCGTTCATGTTCCAGGCCTGCGGCATGGGCGCCTCCGGCCCGAACACGGTGAAGGCCGCGTCCTGCGGGCGGAAGGTCAGGACCCAGGTCGTCTCGTCCTCGAGCTCGCCCAGCGCCCAGCGGCCCAGCGGGGCGCCGTGGCGCGTGCCCTCGATGAAGAAGCACTCGACATCCTCGGCCCGGATCACGTCGCGCCCCAGCAGCGTGGAATCGAAGCCCAGCGCGCCGCGCATGGCGTAGCCGCCGCCGCCCTGCCACTCGAAGCTGTAGGCGACCGTCTGCGCCTGCCCCGGCGTCCCTCCCCCGGCCAGCAGCAGCGCCGCCAGTATCGGCCCGAATGCCACGCATCGCGGCCCTCCTTTCACCGTTGCGGCCGAACCTAACCGCCGGACCCGCCCGGGGAAACCGCCCCGCGGTCACCTTCGCGCCAACGGGCCATGCCGTGCCGCGAAACCGGTTCCATCCGGCGCGCCCCCGCCCTAACGTGCCCCCGCGCGAGACCGGAGGCCGCATGACCGAGGAACACCGCTTTCCCTGCGAACAATGCGGGGCCGACTACCGCTACAATCCCGCCGCCGGCGAACTGGTCTGCGACCATTGCGGCCACGTCGAACCCATCGCCGGCCCCGGCCCCTGGGACGGCGGGCTGCGCGAGCTGGATTTCAAGGCGGCCCTCGACAACCTCCTGCCGATGCAGGAGATGGAGGAGCTGCAGGTCTCGCACTGCCCCAACTGCGGCGCCGACGTCGAGTTCGCGCCGGATACCCACGCCACCGAGTGCCCCTTCTGCGCGACGCCGGTGGTCACAGGCACCGGCGCCCACCGCCAGATCAAGCCGCGCGGCGTGCTGCCCTTCGCGCTCGACGAGCCGGCGGCGCATGACGCCATGCTCGAGTGGCTGGGAAGCCTCTGGTTCGCCCCGAACGGGCTGAAGGACTATGCCCGCAAGGGGCGCAAGATGCAGGGCATCTACGTGCCCTACTGGACCTACGACGCCGACACGACCTCGGCCTACACCGGCCAGCGCGGCACGATCTACTACGAGACGCGGCAGGTCATGCGCGACGGCAAGATGCAGACCGTCCGCGTGCAGAAGATCCGTTGGCGGCCCGCCTCCGGCCGGGTGGCGCGGTTCTTCGACGACGTTCTGGTGCTGGCCTCCCGCTCGCTGCCCAAGCGCTTCACCGACGCGCTCGAGCCCTGGGACCTGACCCGGCTGGAGCCCTACCGGCCCGAGTTTCTCGCGGGCTTCCGCGCCGAGAGCTACCAGGTGCCGCTCGACGAGGGCTACCAGGAGGCGCGCGTCCGCATGGACCGCCAGATCGAGCGCGACGTGAAGTTCGACATCGGCGGCGACCGGCAGCGCATCCACCACGTCGACACGCAGGTGCGCGACGTGACCTTCAAGCACATCCTGCTGCCGGTCTGGCTGGCGGCCTACCGCTACCGCGGCGAGACCTACCGCTTCGTGGTCAACGGCACCTCGGGCAAGGTGCAGGGCGAACGCCCCTGGAGCGCGTGGAAGATCGCCTTCGCCGTCCTGGCGGGCCTGATCGTCGCGGCGGGCCTGGGCTATGTCATCTCGCAGAACCAGTGACGGCCGCGCCGGTCCCCGAACAGGAAGTAGGGTGGGCATCGCTGCCCACCCCTCCGCGGTCGCGGGGCGGCCGGCCGGACCCGGGGCGGGACGGGGATCACCGCCCCGGCAGGCACCGGCGTCAGCCCTTCTTTACCGCGATCTTGCGCCCGCCCGAACTTTCCGGCGGCTTGCGCGGGACGGTGATCTCGAGGACCCCGTCCTTGACATGCGCCTCGGCCTTGTCGGCGTCGGCATCCCCGGGCAGGCGGAACGACCGCCGGAACGAGCCGTATTCCCGCTCGGAGAAATACCAGGTCTCGCCCTTGTCCTCGCGCGTCTCGGATTTCTCGCCCGAGACCGAGAGCATCCCGTCCTCGACGTTGAGCTCGATGTCGTCCTCGGACACGCCCGGCAACTCCACCGCGATCCGGTAGGCCTTGTCGTCGGACGAGGCATCGGACGCCGGCGACAGCCAGTCCGACACGCGTGTCCCGAACCCCTTGAGCGGGGCGTAGAGATTTGGCCAGAGGCCACCTTGGTTCGTCTCGACCATTGAAGTCCCCTCCTTTCTCGAACCGCGATTATGGCCCGACAGGCGGCGCCGCGCCTTGATCCCGCGCAATGATCGGAGCCCTTGTGCAGGTCTCGCCGAGCGGGCAGGCTGCGGCCAGATCCGGGAGGGAGAGGAACGCCGATGATCCTGTGCTGCGGCGAATCGCTGATCGACATGCTGCCCCGCGAAAGCACCGGGGGCGAGCCCGCTTTTGCCCCCGTGCCGGGCGGCGCCGTCTTCAACACCGCGATCGCGCTGGGGCGGCTGGGCGCACCCTCGGGCTATTTCGGCGGGATCTCGACCGATCTCTTTGGCCGGATGCTGGCCCGCGCGCTGTCGGACTCGGGCGTCGATTTCACGCTCTGCCCCCGGCCGGGCCGGCCGACGACGCTGGCTTTCGTGACGCTGACCGACGGGCAGGCGCAATACGCCTTCTACGACGAGAACACCGCCGGGCGGATGCTGACGGAAGCCGACCTGCCGGCGTTGGACGACAGGGTCGAGGCGCTGTTCTTCGGCGGCATCAGCCTTGTCGCAGAACCGGGGGCGGACAGCCTCGCGGCGCTCTGCGCGCAGGCGGGCGACCGTCCGGTCATGATCGACCCGAACATCCGGCCCGATTTCATCACCGACCCGGCTTCCTACCGCGCGCGCCTCGCGGCGATGCTGGACCGCGCCGACATCGTGAAGGTCTCGGACGAGGACATGGCCTGGCTGGGCACCACCCCGGCCGAGCTGATCGCGGGCGGCGTGACGCTGGTGCTCGAGACGCGCGGCGCCGAGGGCGTGCTGGCCGTGACCAAGGCGGGCGAGGCGCTGGTCCCTGCGCGCGCGGCCAAGGTCGTCGACACCGTGGGCGCGGGCGACACCTTCAACGCCGGGCTGCTGGCGGGGCTCTGGCGCGCCGGGCTGCTGTCGCGCGCGGCGCTGCGCGAGGCCACGCTCGAGGCGCTGGAACCGGCGGTGGCGCTGGGGGCCGCTGCGGCGGCGATCACGGTGAGCCGCGCGGGCGCCAATCCGCCTTGGGAGGACGAACTGTGAGGGCCCTTGTCCAACGCGTCTCCGAGGCAAGCGTCACCGTTGAAGGTGCCGTCCTGGGCGAGATCGGGCCGGGCCTTCTGGTGCTGGTCTGCGCCATGCAGGGCGACACCGAGGCGCAGGCGGAAAAGCTTGCCGCCAAGGTCGCCCGGCTGCGCATCTTCCGCGACGACGAGGGCCGCATGAACCGCGCGGTGCGCGACACGGGCGGGGCCGCGCTGGTGGTGAGCCAGTTCACCCTGGCCGCCGACACGCGCAGCGGCAATCGCCCCGGCTTTTCCGCCGCCGCCGCGCCGGAAACCGGGGAAAAGCTCTACGAGCATTTCGCGGCGCGCCTGCAGGCCGAGGGTGTCCCGGTGGCCACGGGCCGTTTCGGCGCCGACATGAAGGTCGGACTGATCAACGACGGTCCGGTGACCATCTGGATGGACACCGAGGCTTGAGGGCCCTTCCCCCACGCGGTTTCAGGCGGATTTCAGAAGGTTCCGGATGACCGGCTGCTTGTGCGGCTTGTCCCGCAGCGCGGTCAGCAGCTCGGCCAGCTCGGGCTCGTCAACACGCTTGGCGGCGGCCTTGGGCGTGAACCACTTTCGCTTGCGCTGGTGGCGTTCCTTCCAGCGGCGTTTGAGCTTGTCGACGATCATCGGGTAGACGCGCACCTTGCAGGGCAGGACCGAACCGTCGTCCAATACCTTGTCGTAGCGATAGGTCCCGAGCACCTGGTTGCCGATGTACCCCTTGGCCCCGGCTTCCTCGAGCGCCTCGATCTCGGCGGCCGCCCAGGGCTTCTTGCCGTCCATCTCCCAGCCCTTGGGCATGACCCAGCGGCCGGTATCGCGGGAGGTGACCATCAATACCGTGAGATTGCCCTTCTTGTCCCAATGCAGGGGCAAGGCTGCGATCTGTTCGCCGAATTCGGCCATACACGACACCGATGTTCTGCCTGTGAACACGCTAACATAGCGTGGCGGCCATACCATGACAGTTTTCCGACAATCCGGCCGCCACCTTCCGGTTGAGGCCGCCCCGGCACGGCATGACAAGCAAGACATGCACGGTAGCCGCGCGTCCGGCCGTTTGCGCCGTCCCGTGCAGTCGTCAGACACGAAGAGGGGGCAAGCCCGCAGGCCCGCCCCCGTCTGTCGCTGCCGCCGTCGACGTCACTTTGCCGGGCGGTCGTCCTCTCCCGAGAGCCGGGCGTCCTCGCGCAGCTCGAGCCACATGGCGTTCAGCACCGCGAGCAGCGCCGCGAGCGGAAGGCCGAGCATCCAGGCGAAATACCACATCGGTCTTGTCCTTTCCTCAGTAGCTGTGACCGGCGCCGGTCACGTCGTCCTCGGTGACCTTGCCCCAGAGCACCCGGTAGACCCAGGCGGTGTAGGCCAGGATCAGCGGCATGAAGATCGCCGTCGCCACCAGCATGACGAACAGCGTCAGGTGCGAGGACGAGGCATCCCAGACCGTCAGCGAGCTGTCGGGATCGACGGTCGAGGGCAGGATGAAGGGAAACATCGTCAGCCCGACGCTGGCGATGATCCCGGTGATGCCCAGCTTGGACCAGAGCAGGGTCGAGACCTCGTGCCCCTCGCGCAGCCCGCGCACCGCCATGGCGATACCGGCAAAGCCCATGAGCGGCGCCACCGCGATCCAGGGCCGCGCCGCGTAGGCCGCGAGCCATGTGCCGCCGTGGGTCACCTCGGAGTGCAGCGGGTTCGACGGCCCGTCGGTCACGATCTCGCCCGCGATGGCGAAACCGTCGACCCCGACCGCCAGCCAGAGCCCCGCCAGCGCGTAGCCTGCCGCGGCCACCACGCCGGCGACGGTGCCGATGCTGCGGGCGCGGATCTGCACCCAGCCCTCGGTCTTGAGCGTCAGCCAGGCCGCGCCGTGCATCAGCAGCATCGACAGCGACACCACGCCCGCCAGCAGCGCGAAGGGCCGCAGCAGGCCAAGGAACTTGCCGTAGAAGCTACCGTCGTACATCGGCATCAGGTCGTCGGTCAGGTGGAAGGGCACGCCCAGCAGCACGTTGCCCACCGCCACGCCGAAAAGCAGCGCCGGCACCGCGCCACCGATGAACAGCGCCCAGTCCCAGCCGTTGCGCCAGGACTGGCTCTCGCGTTTGGAGCGGTACTTGAACCCCACCGGCCGCAGGATCAGCGCCGCGAGAACCGCGAACATCGCGAGGTAGAAGCCCGAGAAGCTGACCGCGTAGAGCGGCGGCCATGCGGCGAAGATCGCCCCGCCGCCGAGGATGAACCAGACCTGGTTGCCCTCCCAGACCGGGCCGACCGTGTTGATGACCACCCGGCGCTCGGTGTCGGTGCGGGCCACGAAGGGCAGCAGAGCGCCCGTGCCCATGTCGAAGCCGTCGGTCAGGGCGAAACCGATCAGCAGGACGCCCACCAGCGCCCACCAGATCACGCGCAGAACCTCGAAACTGATGAATTCATGCAGGACCATCTCTGTCACTCCGCCGGTTGCTGCGCGAACGGACCCTTGCCGTCATGGGTGCGCAGGCGATGTTCGTGGCGCTCTGTCCAGCGCTCGGTCTCTTCAACGTCCTCGACCGGACCGCGGCGAATGAACTTCAGCATCAGCCCCATCTCGATCACGAAGAGCGCGGTGTAGAAGATCATGAACCCCGCGAGCGTGACCAGAAGGTCGCCGACGCTGAGGTGGCTGGCGGAGAGTGCCGTTGGCAGCACCCCGTCGACCGTCCAGGGCTGGCGCCCGAACTCGGCCACGAACCAGCCCAGCTCGGCTGCGATCCAGGGGGCCGGGATCATGATCACCGCCATGCGGAGCGACCACCGGGGGAAGCGCATGCCACGGAAGTTGGCCGTGATGAAGAAGTAGAGCATCACCGCGATGAAGGCGAAGCCGAGCCCCACCATGATCCGGAAGGCCCAGAACAGCGGTGCCACCCCGGGAATCGTGTCGTTCGCCGCCTGCACGATCTGCTCCTCGGAGGCCTCGCGCGGGTCCTCGACGTAGCGCTTGAGCAGCATGGCGTAGCCGAGGTCGTCGGAATGCGCCTCGAAGCGGGCCCGGACCTCGGGCGGCGTCGCGTCGCGCGCCTCGCGCAGGGTCATCAGCGCGTCGTAGGCGATGATCCCCGAGCGCACCTTGTCCTCGGACTGGTCGACCAGTTCCGCGATGCCGGGGATCTCCTCGGTCAGCGAGCGTGTCCCGATCAGCCCCATGGCCCAGGGAATCTGCACGGCATAGTGCGTCTCGCGCGCCTCCTGGTCGGGAAAGCCGATCGCGGTGAAGGGCGCGGGGGCCTCGTGCGTTTCCCACATGCCCTCGATTGCAGCGAGCTTCATCTTCTGGGTGTGGCTCGCGTTGTAGCCCGACTCGTCGCCCAGCACGACGACCGACAGCGCCGAGGCCAGCCCGAAGGAGGCCGCCACCGCGATCGACCGGCGGGCCAGTTCGACGTGCCGGCCCTTGAGCAGGTACCAGGCCGAGACGCCCAGCACGAAGACCGCCGCCGTGACGTAACCGGCCGAGACGGTGTGCACGAACTTGGCCTGTGCGACCCCGTTGAAGACCACCTCGAAGAAGCTGGTCATCTCCATCCGCATGGTGTCGGGGTTGAATTCGGCACCCACCGGGTTCTGCATCCAGCCGTTGGCGATCAGGATCCAAAGCGCCGAGAAGTTCGACCCGATGGCGACCAGCCAGGCCACGATCATGTGGCCGACCTTGCTCAGCTTGTCCCAGCCGAAGAAGAACAGCCCCACGAAGGTCGCCTCGAGGAAGAAGGCCATCAGCCCCTCGACCGCCAGCGGCGCGCCGAAGATGTCGCCGACGTAGTGGCTGTAGTAGCTCCAGTTCATGCCGAACTGGAATTCCATGGTGATGCCGGTGGCCACGCCCAGCACGAAGTTGATGCCGAACAGCGTGCCCCAGAATTTCGTCATCTGCCGCCAGATCGGGCGGTTCGTCATGACATAGACGGTCTCCATGATCGCCACGAGGATCGACAGACCCAGCGTCAGCGGCACGAAGAGAAAGTGGTACATCGCGGTCATCGCGAACTGCAGGCGCGACAACTCGACGACATCGAGTTCCATGATGGTACTCCTCGATCTGTGCGGCCGGCGCGGTGCCCCGTGCCGCGGATGAATCCTCCCGAACGCGCTAAACCTGCGTCACAGATTCAGCTTTGCCCCCCTCCTACCCCCGAAGCAAGCGTGACAAATTGATCTGGATCAAATTTATTCCACATTTGGAATATAACTTTCGAGCGAGATCACACGATCGGCGCTCGCCAATTCGGCGCTGCGATGAGAGGCGGTCAAGATGGCCGCACGGGGCAAAAACGCGCGGACTCCGGCCAGCACGCGCGCCGCGGTCCCGGGGTCCAGCCCCTCGGTCGGCTCGTCCAGCAGCAGCACCGCGGGCCGGCGCAGCAGGGCGCGGGCCAGCACCAGCCGGCGCGCCTGTCCGCCCGACAGCCCGGCGCCGCCCTCGCCCAGCTGCGTGTCCAGCCCGTCGCGTGCGTCCAGCGCATCGGCGAGGGCAACGGTCTCCAGCGCCGCGCGCGCATCTGCGTCGGTCAGCGCGGGATCGGCGAGCGCAAGGTTCTCGCGGATGCTGCCCGCGATCAGGGCCGAACGCTGCGGCACCAGCGTCAGCGTGTCGCGCAGCGGGGGTGCGGGCCAGGCGGCCAGCGGCGTGCCCTGCAGAAGCACCTCGCCGGCGGTGGCCGGCAGCACGCCCGCCAGCACGTCGAGCAGCGTGCTCTTGCCCAGCCCGCTGGCGCCCCGGATCGCCAGCGTCTCGCCCGGCGCGACGGCAAAGCCCAGGTCGTGCACCAGCAGCCGCGCCCAGCCCGGGCGCGTCATCGACAGGTGCCGCACCTCGAGCGCGGCCGTCGCCCTCGCGGGCGCAGAAGGCATGGCGCGTTGCTCGGGCGGCGCCTCGGGCACGTCGACAAGCACCCGGTCGGCCGCGTCGCGCATGCGCCCGATCTCGGCCATGCCCCGGCGCAGCGGCAGCAGGGTCTCGGGCAGCGCCAGCGCCACGAAGACGCCCACGGCCGCGAGCGCCGGGTCGATCTCGCGCCCCGCGACCAGCCAGCCCGAGAGCGCAAAGACCCCCGCCGCCACCAGCGTCACGATCACCGACAGCATCAGCCCGGCGCCCGTGTCGACGGCGTCGAGCCGGTCCATCGCGGCGCGAGCCTCGGCCTCGGTCTCGTCCAGCGCGGCGCGCCAGCGCGGCAGGGTGCCCTGAAGGATCGCCTCGCGCCGCCCCCGGAACAGGCCGATGGCCCCCTGCCGCAAGGCCTGCATCGCGCGTTCGGCCCGTGACGACAGGCCCAGCGTCGCGCGTCCCAGCCGCCAGAGCACGACACCGCCGCCCAGCACGTAGCCAAGGGCGATCGACATGGCGACGGCGTGCGAGGTCAGCGCCCAGAGCGCGGCGAAGGCGGCGACATGCGCCAGCAGCGCCGCCGCCACGGGCAGCGCGAGCCGCAGCACCACCCCGTCGAGGGCATCGACATCCGCCGTGATCCGCGTCAGCGCCACCGCCCCGCGCAGGCGGCGCAACTCGGCAAAGGACTGGGTTTCGAGCCGCTCCAGCAGCCGGACCCGCAGGCGGGTGAGCGCGCGCAGCGTCGCGTCATGCGTGAGCAGCCGCTCGCCGTAGCGCGCTGCGGCACGGCCGAGCGCGAGAAATCGGATCCCCGCGCTGGGGCGGAAGACGTCGAAAGCGATGCCGATCCCGGCCAGCCCCGCCAGCCCGGTCGCGGTGATGAACCAACCCGAGAGGCCCAGCAGCGCCACCCCCATGAGCAGCACCACGACCGACAGCGCCGCGCCCCGCCACATGGCGCCGGGCTCGGACCGCCAGAGCAACCGCAGGATGCGCCACAGCCGGATCATGGCGCGGCCTCCAGCGTCACCACGCGCCCCAGTGCCCCCGCGAGCGAGGTGTCGTGCGTCGCGACGATCACCGTGCGCCCCTCGGCGGCAAGCTCGGTCAGCGCGGCGGTGATCGCGGTGCCCGTGGCGGCGTCGAGGTCCGCGGTCGGTTCGTCGGCGAGCACCACCTCGGCCCCGGTCAGGAAGGCCCGCGCCAGCAGCAGGCGCCGCGCCTCGCCGCCCGAGACGCCGGCGCCGGTCTCGCCCAGCCGCGTCTCGAGCCCCTCGGGCAGCGCCGCGACGATCTCTGCCGCCCGCGCTCTTTCGAGCGCGCGTCGCATGTCGGTACCGCTGTCGTGCGGATCGAGGAAGCGGCGCAGGGTCATGTCCGGGACGTGCACGCTTTGCGGCACATGGGCGATCCGCGCGCGCCAGGCGTCGGCGCTCTCGTCCGTCAGGGGCTGCCCCGCCACCTCCACGACGCCCGTCTCGGGTCGGGTCAGCCCCGCGACAAGATCCAGCGTGGTCGACTTGCCCACACCGCTCGGGCCCTGCAGCGCGACGCTCTCGCCCGCGGCCACCTCGAGATCGGGCAGCGCCAGCACCGCGCCGCCGCGCCGTACGGTGACGCCTTTCAGATGTACGGAGGCCGGCCCGGGCAGCGGCGCGGCGTCGCCGCCCTGCCCCAGCACGGCAGGCGTCTCGTCAGCTGTCAGCGCGTCGACCTCGTCGGCCACCGCCTCGGCGGCGGCGCGGTCGTGCCAGGCGCTCGCGAGATCGCGCAGCGGCTGGAAGAACTCTGGCGCCAGCAACAGCAGGAAGACGCCCTCGCCCACCGTCAGCGGCGCACCCCAGGTGCCGAAGTGGAAGACGCCCAGCAGCGAGAAGCCCACGTAGACCGCCACCAGCGCGACGCCGAGCGCCGAGAAGAGCTCGAGCACCGTCGAGGACAGGAAGGCCACGCGCAGCACCGACATGGTGCGTGCCCGCAGCCCGTCGGCGCGCGCCTCGAAGGCCGCGCGCGAGGCCGCGCCGGCGTTCAGAAGCAGGATGTCCGGCATCGCGGCGATGCGGTCGATCAGCAGGCTGTTGAGCGCACCGACCTCGACCATCTGCTTGGCACTGGCCTCTTTCGCGGCCATGCCGACAAGCGCCATGAAGAGCGGAATCAGCGGCCCCGCGATCAGCAGGATCAGCGCCACCGGCCATGACATCGAGGCCGCGACGGCGATGAAGACCAGCGGCAGCACCTTGGCGCGCAGCATCGCCGGGCGGTAGCGGGTGATCCAGGGACCGAGCGCGGCAAGTTTCTCGGTCAGCATGGCCGCCAGCGCGGCCGACGAGGTCGCCCCTTCGGGCCGCAGCGCCTCGCGCGTGACGACACCCTGGCGCAGTTTGTGGATGACACCGTCGGCGGCGGCGTAGCACTGGCGCGCCGACATGCGCTCGACCACCGCGCGCAGCAGGCCCCATCCGGCGAAGAAGGCGGCGGCGACCAGGCTGCGCGTCGCATCGGCGCCAGAGACCCAGCCCTGCACGCCCCATGCCAGCGCCATGGCCTGCAACGGCCAGAACAGTCCTGCCGCCACCGAGAGCATGGCCGCGCGGCGCAGGCGGCCAATGGCCTCCGTCGACAGGAGGCGGTCTGCGGTCGGTCGGCGGGCCAAGGCGTCTCCGGTTCGTCAGCCGCCCCCCGACCGTATAGGCGCAGGGCGCGGGCGCAATGCAAACCGGGCGCCTCCGGCGCGTCACTCCGCCGCTGCGGGCAGGATCTCGGACCGGTGCGCGGCCATCCAGTCGTCGAGCGCGGTCACCTGTTCGGGCCGCATCCGCAGGCCCAGCTTGCTGCGACGCCAGACCACGTCGGCGGCGCTGCGGGCGAACTCGTGCTCCATCAGCCAGGTCACCTCGCGCTCGGTCAGGTCCGCGCCGAAACGGCGACCGAGGTCGGCCTCGGTCGTGGCGTCGCCCAGAAGGTCGCGCGCCTCGGTGCCGTAGGCCCGGACGAGCCGCCGCGCCCAGCGGTCGTCGAGAAAGACGTAGTCCTCGAGCAACTGATCCACGAGCGCCTGGAAGCCGCCGACGGCAAAGTCGCCACCGGGCAGCGGGGCGCCCGCGGTCCAGGGCTTGCCGGTGCCGGGCAGTTGCGAGGCGATCTTTTCCAGCGCGGCCTCGGCGAGCCGCCGGTAGGTGGTGATCTTGCCGCCGAAGACATTGAGCAGCGGCGCGCCGCCCTCGTCCTCGAGCTTGAGGACATATTCGCGTGTCGCCGCCGTCGCGCTGCGCGCCCCGTCGTCGTAGAGCGGACGCACCCCGGAATAGGTCCAGACCACGTCGTCGCGGGTGAGCTGGCGCTTGAAGTACTGGTTCGCGAAGTTCAGCAGGTAGTCCTGCTCCTCGACGGTGCACTCGGGCTCCATGTCGGGATCGACCTGTTTGGCCTCGGTGGTGCCGATCAGGGTGAAATCCGTCTCGTAGGGGATCGCGAAGATGATCCGTCCGTCGGTCCCCTGGAAGAAATAGGCCTTGTCGTGGTCGAAAATCCGCCGCGTGACGATGTGCGAGCCGCGCACCAGCCGCACGGAATCCTTCGAGGGCAGGTCGATGCGGTCCTGCAGCACCTCCCCGACCCAGGGACCGGCGGCATTGACCAGCATCTTCGCCCGGTACTCGTGCCGCTTGCCGGTCTCGTCCTCGGTCTCGATCTCCCAGTGATCGTCCTTGCGGGCGGTGCGCACGACCTTGTTGCGCACGAGGATCTCGGCCCCGTGCGCCTGCGCGTCGCGCGCGTTCAGCACCACGAGCCGCGAGTCCTCGACCCAGCAGTCGGAGTATTCCCAGGCCCGCTCGAACCGGTCCTGCAGGGGCGTGCCCTCGGCGCCGTGCTCGAGGTCGACCGTCTTCGTGCCGGGCAGGATGCGGCGTCCGCCCAGGTGGTCGTACATGAACAGGCCAAGCCGGATCAGCCACCAGGGCCGCCGGCCCTTCATCCAGGGCATGACCCGCGACAGCAGCCGTGAGGTGGGCGTTTCGCTCTCGAAGCGCATGTCGCCGCTGAAGGGCAGCACGAAGCGCATCGGCCAGCTGATGTGCGGCATCGCCTTGAGCAGCACTTCACGCTCGGCCAGCGCTTCGTGCACCAGCCGGAACTCGAAGAACTCGAGGTAGCGCAGCCCGCCGTGAAAGAGCTTGGTCGACGACGACGAGGTTGCCTGCGCGAGGTCGTTCATCTCGGCGAGGGTGACGCTCAGCCCCCGACCCGCGGCATCGCGGGCGATCCCGCAACCGTTCACGCCGCCACCGATCACGAATAGATCCCGAACTTCGGAAGAAGACATCCTAGTCCTCCTTTGCGGTTTCTCCGATACCTAGCATCGGAGCCCCGAAAGGAAAACATGAGGGGCCCGGCCTGCCCCGCCGGCGGCCGGGGCTGCCTGCGCTTCGGGCAGATTGTGCCGGGCTCCGGGGCTGCCGCGCCTCAGTCGCGCGGCAGGTCCTTGGGCCGCATCATGCGCTTCTGCGCCGCGATGCGGAACGGCGCGTTCGGGGCGCCGTAGCCGTCGTAGTCCCCGTCGCGCTGGACGATCTCGAAGAAGAAGCCGCCGGCGAAGGGCTGACTGTAGAACTGGAAGAAGGCGCCGCGCGCGTCCTCGTCGTAGAGGATGTTCGCCGCCTTCATCGCCTCGAGCATCTCGGGCTCGAGCGTGAAGCGCGCGGCAAGATCGTCGTAGTAGTTGCGCGTCATCGGCAGCGGCGCGAAGCCCAGCTCGGCCATGCGGCGCGCGGTGGCGAAGATGTCGCGCGTGGTGAAGGCCACGTGCTGCACCGCCCCGCCGAAGCTGTCGGCAAGAAACCCGCCGGCCAGCGTGCGATGCGTCTCGGCCCCGTTGAGCGTCAGGCGCAGGCGCCGGTCGGGCGCCTGGATCGCCTGGCTGCGCACCACTCCGTCGGGGTCGATCACGTCGACCATGACGCTGCGGTCCATGTCGAAGATCGAGGTGTAGAACAGCGACCAGGTCAGCATCTCGTCGTAGTTCATGGTCTCGGCCACGTGGTCCACCCGCTCGAGCCCCGCGTCGCGCGGCGTGTCGGCATCGGTCTTGCGGAACTCGACCGACCAGACGTCTGACAGGCCGCTGCTGTCGTCGATGAAGTGCATGAGGCTGCCGCCCACGCTGCGGATCGCGGGGATCTCCAGCTCGCCCGGCCCGACAGCCTGCCGGAAGGGCGTGGCGCCGAGGGCGACGGCGCGCTCGACCGTCTCGTCGACGCTGGCGACGCGCAGGCCGATGTCGCAGACCGTGGTGCCGTGCATGCTGAAGGCCGAGGCGGCAAAGCCCTCGGTCTCGCCGTTGAGAACGATCCGCACCTCGCCCTGCTGCCAGAGCGCCACCTTCTTCGAGACGTGGTTGCCGACATGCGTGAAGCCCATCGCGGCCAGCAGGCGCTCCAGCGCCTCGGCCTCGGCGCCGCGGGTGGCGAACTCGACGAACTCGACGCCCTGCGCGGTCACGCGGTCGGGGATCTCGGGCACGTCGATGCGGATGTCGGGCTCGTCCCGGCGCACCCGGTCCATGAGCGCCACGAGCGAGCGGTGCCCGTCGCGCGCAAGGCTGTCGGGCCGGGCGCCGCGGAACTGGTCGTTGAAGATCTCGAGACTGATCGGCCCGTCGTATCCTGTCGCGGCCACGGCACGCATGAAGCCGGTGACGTCGAGGTCGCCCTCGCCCGGCATGTTGCGGAAGTGGCGCGACCAGTAGAGCAGGTCCATGTCGATGCGCGGTGCATCGGCCAGCTGGACAAAGAAGATGCGGTCGCCGGGGATGCGCCGGATGGTGTCCGGGTCGATGCCGCGCGCCAGCGTGTGAAAGCTGTCGACGATCAGCCCGATGTTGGGATGGTCTGCGCGGCGCACGATCTCCCAGGCATCGCGGTGGTCGTTGACGTGCCGCCCCCAGGCCAGCGCCTCGTAGCCGACCTTGATGCCGCGCGGCGCCGCGATCTCGCCCAGCTCGGCCAGGTCGTCGGCGGCGCGGTCGATGCCGCCGAGCGCCTCGGGGTGGGTCGAGGAACAGATCAGGATGCGGTCGGTGCCCAGCTCGCCCATGACGTCGAACTTGTGCCGCGCGCGGTCGAAGGCCTTCTCGCGCAGGCGGCCGGTCAGCCCCTCGAAATCGCGGAACGGCTGGAAGAGCGTGATCTCGAGCCCCTTGTCGCGGATCATCTGCCCGATCTCGCGCGGGGTGCCGCTGTCGGCGATGAAATCCTGTTCGAAGATCTCGATCCCGTCGAAACCGGCCTTCGCGATGGCGTCGAGCTTTTCCCGCAGGTTGCCCGAGATCGAAACCGTGGCGATGGAGGTCTTCATCCGGTTGGCTCCGCTGTCCGTGGCCCCGCGCGGGGCGCTGCTGTCAGGACCACCACAGTCGACCATCCACCCCCGTAACGTCAAATACCCATATCGGGCCCGTCATAACCTGATGTTAACACTCTCAAGCGATGCCGGGGCGGACAATGACCACCCCGGGGATGTTCAGTACTCGTGATGGAAGCCGGTGTTGTGCAGCCGCCGGGCCGTGATGCGCTGCGTGCCGGGCGTGTCCGGGCAGCGGATGCGCAGGATCGCGGGATTGGAGGGCCAGCTTCGGCCAAGCGCGATCTCGTAGTCGAAGCCGCCGCTCAGGTTGTTGAGCGGGTAGCTGCGCGTGGGGCCCCGTCCCGACAGGCGCACCGGACGGAAATCGCCCCGGCCCGCGCGGCGATACCAGATGGTGTCGAGCTCGTAGGTCGTGCTGCCGGAGGCCGGCTTCAGGGGATTGTCCCGCACCCTCACGCGAAAGTTCCGGGACGAGGTGACGCTTCCCGTGATGTTGCAGCGCGCCGGCCCGGGCGCGAGGGTGGTCGACAGGTTCGAGGCCACCAGCCCGCCCCGGCGGCACCGGGTCCAGTGCGTGCCCGGCGGCACGAGCCAGGCAAAGCAGCCCCCGTCGCGGTAACTTCCCCGCGCCTCGACCCGGCCCCGGGCATTCTCGGCGATCAGGGTATAGGTGCCCGTGGTGCCTGTGGTCCGGAAAGCGCCCGGCATGTCGGGCGGCCAGCCGAAGGAGCCGTCGGGCAACTGGATGCGCGCCTCGACCTCGCGGCCGTCGTGCAGCAGGCGCACCCGGCCGACGTTCTCGACCTGCCAGGTGAAGGCGAGCCCCGCCCGGCCGGAGACCTGGGCGCGCTCGATACGGAAGACCTCGATGACGGGCGGGCCGCCCTGCGCGAGGGCAGGCGCAACGGGAACCAATAGCGGGAATATCAGCGCCGCCAGGGCGACGCGCAGATATGCGGACAAACGGAGCATGGGAAATCCCTTTATGTCAAAATGCGGGCCAGGCGTGAAAAATACGACGCAGGAGACGGCCAGACATCACGCGGCCCGACGGCCTGCCCCGCGACGGGCGGACAAGATAATACTCGTTAAAGTAGCATGAACCGTCCCGTGCTCAAAGCGCGCCTTGACGGGGCGTAGTCAGTCAGGGGCGGTCCATGACCTCGACCGAGAGGATCGTCGGCATGTGCCGGGCGATCTCGTCCCAGCTCTCACCCTCGTCGAGGCTCGCGAAGACCGAGCCGCTGTTGGTCCCGAAATAGACCCCCGCCGGGTCGCGCGCGTCGCCGGCCATGGCCTGCCGAAGCACGGTGAAGAAGCACCCGTCCTGCGGCAGCCCCTCGCGCAGCGCCCGCCAGGTCCGCCCGCCATCGCGCGAGCGCCAGACCGCCGCCGCGGCATCAGGCGGAAAGCGTCCCTCGACGTCGCCGTTCAGCGGCAGCGTCCAGATGGTCTCGGGATCGCGCGGATGGACCCGGATCGGGAATCCGAAGGTCGAGGGCAGCCCCTGGGTGATGTTTTCCCAGCTGCGCCCGCCGTCGGCGGACCGCCAGACGCCGTGGTGGTTCTGCTGGTAGAGCACATCGCCCTCGCCGGGCGCGCGCATCATGTTGTGCACGCAGAGGCCCGTCTGCCCGTTGCTCGGGGCGGCCGGGTGGCTATGCCCCGCGCAGGCCTCGGCGTTCGCCAGACGGTTGCGCCGGTCCCAGGTCCGGCCGCCGTCGTCGGTCGCGAACGACCCCGGCCGACCGAAATGCCGATCCAGAGCGCATCGTGGGTTCGAAGGATGCGGCACGATCGTGTGCAGCACCAGCCCGGCGGCGCCGGGGGTCCACCCCTCGGCCGAGGGATGCGCGTCGAGGCCGCCGAGCCGGTCCCATGTTTCCCCGCCGTCCTCGCTCACCAGCAGGCCGGCCGGCTTCACGCCGGCGTAGAGGCGTCCGTGCGCGTGGCAGAGGCTCCAGACCTGGAGGAAGGTCCTGTCGAAGGGCAGCGGCGTGTCGGTCCATCCGATCATCCGGGCGAAATCCGCATCGTTCGCCGCCCATTCGTCCATCATGCCGCCAGTCAGCCGCGTGACCTCCCAGCTCTCGCCGCCATCGTGCGAGCGCCAGACGCCCGCTCCGTGCCAGTCGCCGCCACCCCCGGCCCAGAGCGTGCCGGTCTCCGGATCGCCCACGACATGATTGATCGGCCAGCCGTCGCAGAATGGCCCGCGCACGCGCCACCCGCCGCGCTCGGAGCCGCCGGAAACCAGGAAAGCGCCCTTGGTCGTTCCGACCAGGACCGTCAGACCATCTTCGCGCATCGCGGCCTCCTCCGCCAATGACGGCCAGATTACCACGAGGCGGGGCCTCCACCTAGCGCCTTCGCGAGCTCGCGCCCGGCCGCCCTCGTCCCGCGCCGGGGTCCACCTCCGGGCGACCACCTTCACGCCCGCGCCGGATTACGACGGTGCGGTCACCGACATCGCCTATACCGTGGCCGACAGCCTTGGCCTGCGCTCGGCCCCGGCAAGCGTCGGCGTGACGATCACGCCGGTCAACGACGCGCCCGTCGCGGCGGCGCAGACGCTTTCGACCACCGAGGACACCTTGCTCACGATCCCGGCCGTGTCGCTGCTGGCCGGCGCGACCGACGCAGAGGGCGATCCGCTGACCGTCACCGCCGTCTCGGGCGCGGTCGATGGGAGCGTCGCGCTCGACGACCTTGGCGATTCCGACCCGTCGAACGATGCGGTGACCTTCACGCCCGACGCCGGCTTCACCCGGCAGGCGAGCTTTGCCTACACGATTTCCGACGTCCAGGGCGGCTTCGACACCGCCACGGTCACGGTGGGCGCCTCACCGGATGGCGCCGACACCACGATCCTGCAGGAGAACGAGAAGCCCGGTGTGCCACAGAGCATCTGGGACGCGCCGATCAGCAACCAGATCGAGGGTTTCGCGACCGACATCAGCGTCGACACCGGCGACGCGATTTCCCTCAAGATCAACGTGAACGCCCGGAACACCACCGACGTGCCCTATCGCATTGAGATCTACCGGCTGGGCCCCGATGCGCTGCTCGGACACAAGGCCTACATCTCGGTCGGCCACGACGAATACTGGTCCGGCGACCAGCGGGCCAACGTCGAGGCCGCGCGCGACGCGGGCGTCCACCTGCTGTTCTGGAGCGGCAACGAGGTCTACTGGAAGACCCGCTACGAGGCGAGCATCGACGGTACGAATACCGATTTCCGCACGCTGATTTCCTGCAAGGAGACCTGGGCCAACGTCTCGCTCGATGCGGGGCCCGAGGACTAGGCCAACATCGACCCCTCGAACGAATGGACGGGGACCTGGCGCGACCTGCGCTTTGTCGACGCGGTGGATGAGACCGGCACGCGTATCGCGCCGAGCCCGAGAATTCGCTCACCGGGCAGCTCTTCGGCCCGGACGGCACAGGGGCTGGTCCGCGCCAGCGCCTCCACGGACGCCATCCCGGCGACGACGACCCTGGTCGACCTGCCCGCGACCGTTTCCACGGGCACGCCGCTCGTCCTGACGGGCGTCGCCACAGACGACGACGGCAACCCCGCCACCGACGATGGCGTGGTCGGCGTGGTCGAGGTCTCCGTCGATGGCGGCGCCACCTGGCAGGTCGCCGACGGCCGCGGCACCTGGACCTACACCTGGACGCCGACCGTCGCCGGCACCTACGAGGTGCTGGCCCGCGCCATCGACGACAGCGTGAACCTGCCCGGTGCCGCAATCCTCGCCAGTGACACGGTCGAGGTCACCGCGCCCGAACAGCCCAACGGTTTCAGCCTCTTCGATCCATACGAGGTGGTGACCGGCACCAGCTACAACGACGGCCAGCCGGTCTCGCTCGGCGTCCGCTTCGAAGCCACGGAAACCGGGGCGGTCACCGCACTGAAATACTGGCGCACGGCCGCCGATGCCGACGACACCGACACACGGCCCGGATATCTCTGGGACGCAGGCGGCACCCTACTGGCGACCGTCACCTTTACCTCGGCCCCGGGCAACGCCGGCTGGCAGGTCGCCACGCTCGACACCCCGGTGCAGATCGCCGCAAACACGGAATACGTCGTGTCCTACCAGACGCAGGACAACTACCTCGCGGGCGGCAATTTCTTCTCGTCGGGATTCACCGATCCCTTCGGCGTGCTCACGGCGCCGAGCGGGCAGAACGGCGTCTATGCCTATGGCACCTCGCTCCAGTTCCCGACGCAGAGCTACAACTCCTCGAACTACTGGGGCGATCTCGCCTTCGAGCCCGGTGCCGGGGTCGCAACGCCTCTCGGTACGCTAACGCCGGCCGGCGGATGGAACCTGCCCACCACCCCGGCGCCCGAGGCCTTCGCCTTTTTCGCCAACCTGCCGGACGCCTTGCTCTTCCGGTCGACCGTGGACCCCGATCCGGTCGCACCGGGCAACTTTCCCACGGCCTGGCAACACAGCCCGGTCCCGGAATCGCACGTGTTCGAGCCTTGGATCCCGCCGGACCCGACCGCGCCGGAACTGTACTTCGATCGGGATGCGTTCGTCTTCTGACAGGGACGCGAGGCACAGCGAGCGTTCGGGTCCGATTAGGAGGCCGCAGAACAAAACGCCCCGCGGCTTTTTGCAGCGGGGCGTTTTGTCGTTTGGTTGCGGGAGCATGAGTTCACCGAGATCTTTCAATCACTTGGGGTAGCCAGAGGGTAGCTGCCCATAGGCCATGGCGCCGCATGTGACGACCCAAGATCCGCCGGCGCACGCGGCGCCATCCGGCTTCTGTCTGACGATGATCGAAGCATGCAGTGGACGTGCGAAAGCGGGGCGCGGAAAACCCGCACCCCGTTTTGCTCACTCATCTGTTGGGCGTTGACGCCCGCGCGTCAGGCGTTCTCGGGAAAGCGCGGGTGCGTGGCGAGAAGCTTCTCTTCCGAGACGGAGGCGTACTCCGCCAGTTCGAGAAGAAATGCGCCGGCAGCCGCGTCGTCCGCCTCGTCGAGCCAGGCTTCGAGCAACTCGGCCATGACGGCACGGCGCTTGCGCGCGCTCTCTTCCTGACGGGTGACTTCCATGGCGAGGTCGCGCTCGTGCTTTTCCTTGATGCGTCGCGCGCGTTCGCTCGACGGATCGAAGGCGACCTTCTTGCGCCGCTTCCGGCGGCGCGGCGGTGCCACCTCGCTCGGCTTCGATCCTTCGGGATCGGGGTTGATGTTGTCGTCGGCCATCGGGGGACTCCTTTGCTGGCGGTGGACGATTGCGAGGCCTCATTGCCTCTACAAAGAAGAGGGGATCGATCGATCTGGCGCGGAAGCGAGGTCGACCGAAAATCTGCGATCGGGCTGAAATCAGTCCTCGCGGGGGTCACTCTTCGGAGCGCCCGACGGCGTACGGGCCGGCGTCGGCCGGTCCTGCGCAACGGCCTCGCGCGCGAAATCCAGCGTTGAGCGGTCGAGGCCTTCTTGTGCGGCAGTTCGCAACTGGGACAGACGCTCAGCCGCATCCCGGGGCAGCAAGCGCTCCGCCTTGCCGAGCAGCCCGAGCGCTTTGCTCACACCGCCGAGCGCCGCGGAGAACGCCTTCTCGAGACGGGCACGCTCGCGCACAGCCGCGTCTTTGCGCATGGCGCCGAACGCGCGCCGAAAGGCCGTCCGCGCGCGCTGCATCCGGCCGGGTGTCGTGGTCTGCGTGGCGGCATCAGCGTCGCTCGCCGACGTTTCAATCTCTTCGGGATCGATACGCCCGTCGACGACCGCATCGACAGAAGACAGCACTTCGTCGGCCTCGCGCTCCCGCTCTTCCGCCACGGCGGTCTGACGGGCCACCTGCTTGCGTTCGGATTGCAGGCCGGCCAGCTCCCCTGCCCGCTTCTGGTCCTGCTCTTCCCGCCACTTGCGCGTCCGCTTGTGCTGAACCTTGGGCTCCGGCGTCTCGCCCGCGAGCACGGCATTGCGCCACGCCTCCTTGCGGCGCTCACCACGCACGAGGCCGATGCTCGAGAACCACTCGCCGACATTCGTCTGAGCGGCCTCGTAATTGGCGATCATCGGATGCACCGACGGCTGGAGCATCCTGCGCTCGCTCAGCAGTTTGCCCTTGCGCATATGCCGGACCGTCGCACGCGGCATGATGACCGCATGGACGTGGTATGCGGCCTCGTCGAGATCCGCCTTCGGGTGGATCACGTCGGCACCGAAGTGGTACTTCAACCACGAGACCGCGCAGGACGGGAACTGCTCCACCCGCTCGTTCTCCTCGGCCCCGAGGAAACTTTCGATGTCGCCATCGAACCAGTCCCTGTGCGCGGTCAGCATGACCTCCCGCATCGGTCCATGCCGCGACGACCGCCAGGGATCGCGCGGCCCTTCGAGCATCCGCGCCTGGAGATCCTTCTTGCGATTGCGCTTTCGCAGCCCGTCTGTTTCGGCCTCGAAGTTCTCCAGCCGCATCTCGTCGATCTCGTCCAGGGCCTGCGCCACCCAATCATCATCTCCAATCAGCTGTCGATTGAGCCTGCTTCAATCGCCATCGACATGAGACAGATCGCCACCTGTCCGCAGCATGTGCGCCTCGTAGCGGCGGAGCTCCGAAGGCGACATGCCCTCGAACCGTAGGACCACGGGATAGCTGGCGGTGGAACCGGTCATCTTCCGCACGCCGATTGATCGATGTGCAGGACGTCGGATGATGTGTCAGAGCGCGGAAACGTATGGGGGCAGAAAATTGGAGCCCGCCCGGGCTCAGGGCAGGAGCACTGCTAAACGCGCCCCAAGATCGACGGGACCGCAAGCCGGCGTCTAAACCACCCACCTGCGATACAGCGCACGCTTGTCAGCTTTGCGCCGGAAACGGACTTTGAAAGATCCATACGATCCCGCCTCGCGATCGACTTGACCGGCCCAGTCCGGCCGTTCGTCGACGTGCTTGATGCTGCGGTGCGGCGGCGCAATAGCGGACCTCCGGGCGTGCAGCTGATCATGGATCAATTATTCTCAATCGAACTCGCCGCATTCAGAAGTCATTTTGGCTCGGTGATCGATCGTCCAAGGGGTGACAGGCCTGGAAGACAGTCAGCAGAGCGGCAAGGTAGGCAATTGTCTCGCCCGTTGCATCTTCCAGGTCGTGCGCCGCGCGTCGCGCCACGGCAAGTCGTCCATCCTCAGCACGTGTCACCCAGCCCTTGTATTGCAACGTGGCCACCTTCCGGCGCACCGTTTCTCTTGGGATGCCGGAATATTCGGCAACCGACTGGATGTTTATCGGAAGCTGTCGGCCTTCCGGAACACCTTCGCTCGTCATTCCGCCAAGGTTTGTAAGTGCGAGTGTCAAATTCTCAGGCTGCGTCCGGCTTCCGATCACAGCGAG
Organism: Salipiger mucosus DSM 16094; assembly: GCF_000442255.1. GTDB lineage: Bacteria > Pseudomonadota > Alphaproteobacteria > Rhodobacterales > Rhodobacteraceae > Salipiger > Salipiger mucosus. Next base: position 61,631 of record NZ_KE557288.1, read on the forward strand.
GACGAGGGCCAGATCAAGGTCACCGTCGAAGCGCTTCCTCAGCTGAACAAGCAGACGGGTGAAACCCGAAAGATGGACCGGCCATACCGTCCGGAAGTTCGATCTTATGAGTTCGCCTTGGCACGTGCTGCGTGACGGCATCGCGGCCTCTCTTGCTGCGCCACCCATTTTGGGCGACGAGAGGCTTGGCAAGCAAGCAAAATTTTTGGACACTCGCATGGTAACATTCTTGCGCGGGCACCATGGCTGTCTTTTCGCTTCCTTTTCTACAACGTCGAGATCGCGAGGGGCGCCCGGAAGCGAGTTGCCGATCTCATGCTGCTATTCCCAGACGTATCGCCGGCGTCGGAGCTGGCATCGGGTTGCTTTCATGTCTTGGGGTTGCGCCAGCACGCACACAGGATCGGGACCCTATGCTCTTTTACGCGCAGGATCGGCTTACCGTGCGCGGACACCTTCAGTTCGGCCTCAACGCCGTCGCCGAGCGCAACCTGTTCTGGGACCTGGCCACCACAACGAACCCCGGCAGCGGCTTCGATCCCGACACCGAATGGCTGGAGGGCTACATCAAGCCGGGTGTCAGCTTCGAGCATCGGGCGGGTCCAGCGGCAACGCTTTACGGAAAGCTGTCGGCCGTTTCGTCCTACACATGGGGAACGGAAGCCTTCGACACCGGCGATACCGGCGAGACCACGCTCGAAGAGGCGTATCTGGCGCTGCGCGGGGATATCGGCGCGGGCCTGTCCTATGACCTCTCGCTCGGGGCGCGCGAACTGACGCTCGGGACGGGGATGCTGATCGCGAACGGCGCGACAAGCGGGTTCGAGCGGGGCGCGTTGAAGTTCGGGCCGCGAAAGGCATGGGAACGGGCCGCGATCGGGCGTCTATCGTCCGGAAACATTTCCGGAACGGCGTTCTTTCTCGACCCGAACGAGCTGCCGTCTACCGACGGGGGCAACGAACTGGCGGGCCTCGATCTGCGCTTCGACGATCCCGCCGGGGGATATCTTGGCGCGACCTATGTCGATGTGCTTGCCTCCGACACGCCCTATCCGCAGGCCGCCCCCGACGGGAGCGGGGCGCCCACGGTGACGCCGGGCGCGCGAGAAGGCACGCGGACCCTCGGGTTCTACGGTCAGACGAACCCTCTCGGCGGCGCGCTGGAGAACTGGTCCTTCACCGGCGAGGTCGCCTACCAATGGAGCGACCAGATCGATCTCGAGGCCTGGGCCGGGCGGGTGACGGCAGGATACACCTTCGCCGACGTGGCATGGTCTCCGAGCCTGACCCTCGGTTACCAGACCTTTTCCGGGGACGATCCGGACACCGCGACGCTCGAGCGCTTCGATCCCCTCTACTACCAGGGCAGCCCGAGCGCGTGGGCGACGGGATCGAAGTCCGCCTCGACCTTCATCAACTCGAACGTCAACGCCCTGACGGCGGCACTTCGCTTCCAGCCGTCGCCGGCCGACACCTGGACGGTGCGTTACGCGCATATCCGGGCGAACGAGCTGGGCAGCCCCGTGCAGTTCGGCCAGGCGACCCGCGTGGACGTGGACGGCAACGTCGTCTCGGGCGTCACCGACGCCCATCTCGCCGACGATCTCTTCGTCGAATACAGCCGCATCATCAATCGCAACACGTTCCTGACCGCGGGCCTGTCGGTATCTTTTCCCGGCGCCGGCATCGACGATGTCGTCGGCGGGAGCGCGGACACCTGGACCGGAGGCTTCGTGAATGTCGTCGTCAACTTCTAATCTCGTCGCATTGGCTGCCTGGATCGGGCTGGCGCTTGCCGTTCCGACCGGTGCTGTCGCGCAGTCGGAGCCTCTGACGGCACGGGATTCCGATCCGAATGTCATGGGCTGGATGCAGGGCTTCCCGCCGCCACCCGACAAGATCATCACCCAGCCCGACAGCGTCTATTTCAGCTTCCCCAAGCTGCGCTGGTCGGTCTGCCACCTGCGCGAGTTCCTTCCCACCGAGGAGATCAGCCGCGGGCTCGATGCGCCGGTTCCGCTGGACTACCCCGCGCCGCATGACTTTGCGGAGCTTCGCCGGCAGATCGACGCGGTCACCTTCACCCCGCAGAACAGCGACGAGGAGATGACCTGGGAGGAGAGCCTCTACGCCAACTACACCGACGGCATGCTGATCCTGCATCGCGGCGAAGTGGTCTACGAGCGCTATTTCGGCTGCCTCGACGAAGGCGGCAAGCACGCCATCATGTCGATGACGAAGTCCTTCACCGGCCTTCTGGCCGAGATCATGGTGGTCGAGGGCACGCTCGACGACACCGCACTTGTCGCGGACATCATCCCCGAGATCGAGGGCAGCGCCTTCGCGACGGCGACCGTCCGGCAGGTCATGGATATGACCACGGGCGTGAAATACTCCGAGGACTACTCCGATCCCAACGCCGATATCTGGCTCTATTCCCGCGCCGCGAGCCCGCTACCCAAGCCTGAAGACTACGAGGGGCCGGAAGGCTATTGGGAATACCTTCAACAGGTCGAGCCTGAGGGCAATCACGGCGACGAATTCCACTACAAGACGATCAATTCCGACATGCTCGGCTGGATTATCAGCCGCGTATCGGGCCAGTCAGTGACGGAGCTCGCATCAGACCGGCTGTGGCGCCCCATGGGCGTCGAGCAAAGCGCCTATCAGACGGTCGATGGAAACGGCGTGCCGTTCGCGGGCGGAGGGATCACCGCCGGCCTGCGCGACCTTGGGCGTCTGGGCCAGTTGATGCTGAACGAAGGCGAAATCAACGGCGAGAGGCTCTTCCCAGCCGAGGTCGTCGAAAAAATCAGCGCGGGCGGCGACCGCTCCAAGTTTGGAGCCGGGTTTCCGACCTTCGGCCCTGGCAGCTACACCAGCCAATGGTGGGTCTTGCATAACGATCACGGGGCATATGCCGCGCGCGGCGTGCATGGGCAGACGATCTATATCGACCCGGCAGCTGACATGGTTCTCGTAAGGCTCGCCTCATATCCCCGGGCGCAGAATGGCTTCATAGATCCGACGTCGCTTCCCGCCTATCAGGCGGTGGCGGAGTTCTTGATGTCACGAGACGAATGATCGCCGGGGGGAACCACGTCCGCGGGGCGCGCAATGCGTTGGCTCTGATGCGACCGGTTCTAATGCGCGTCTTGCGCCTGTTTGCCCTTGGGCTTCTTTGTCTTTCCAGCCCGGCTTTCTCTCAAGAGGCCGCGCCGGAAGCGGTCGACGCGGCTCCTTCGGACCAAGTGATCGATCCGGCCATCTCGACGGAAGAACTGGCCTATAGGCTCATTCCGCTCACGAAAGACGAACTCGAGACTGCTGCAAAAGCGTGGCTGGAGATCGTCAAATCCAAGACGAAAGAGATATCCGAGCGTCAGGTCGAATTTCTGAATGATCCATCCAAGGCGACGGATGGGAACCACCAGACGCTCGCTTTCGCCGTGGAAGAGCGGGCAGCGTTGTTCGAGCGCTTTTCGATGACGGTCGATGCTCTGGAGCAAAAGGGAGGCGATGCCGCGCTGGTCGCGGAACTTCGGGCCTACCGCGATTCTGTCTTGTTCAACGAGACGATCCTGACCAGCCCCAAGGCCATAGCTTTGGCGTTTATGTCATGGCTGACGCGAGCCGACGGGGGACTGGCGGTCGCAATGGACATCGGCATCGTTATCCTTGCCTTTGCCGCTTTGTTGTTCGTCTCCCGCTCCGCCCGAGGGGTCGCGCGTAGATGGATCGGACGGGTCCCGAAAATCTCCAAGCTCTTGGAGGCCTTCCTTGTTGCGGTGGTGTTCTGGCTGGTTCTGGCCGTGGGTCTGTTGTTTGTGCTGGCCGCGCTCGGTGTCAACGTCACACCGCTATTCGCCATGATCGGAGGCGCCTCCTTCATTCTGGCATTCGCGCTTCAGGACACGCTGGGCAATCTCGCCAGCGGGCTGATGATCATGATTAACCGGCCTTTCGACGAAGGCGATTACGTCCTCGTGGGAGGTGTTGGCGGCACCGTCAAATCAGTGAACATCGTCGCAACAACCGTCACCACGCCCGACAACCAGGTGATCGTCATCCCGAACAAGAACGTCTGGGGCAACGTCATCACCAATGTCACCGCGAGCGAGACACGTCGCGTAGATCTCGTCTTTGGGATTGCCTACGAGGACTCCATTCCCGAAGCGCTCGACGTCATGACACGGACCGTGGCCGCGCACCCGCTTGTCCTGTCCGATCCTGAACCGACCATTCGTGTGCATGAGCTGTCGGCCAGTTCGGTCAATTTCATTTGTCGTCCGTGGACCAAGACATCCGATTATTGGACCGTCTAATGGGATCTCACACATCGCATGAAAGAGGCCCTGAGCGAGGCCGGGATCTCGATTCCTTACCCACAGCAAGATGTGCACATCCGGAGCAATGGCGGATGAGCGATGCGACCGTCTGGAAACGTTTCGACAAGGCCGCCTTCGGCATCATCTACGGCGCGATCATGGTGCTGAGCATCCTGCTGGCGCAGGGCGATCATCCGACGCCACCGCTCGAGACCGCGCTGGTCCTGTTCGGGTCCGTGCTGGCGATCACTTTGGCCAAGGCCTTCGCCGAACTGGTGTCTCAGGCGCTTGACGCGCGCACGCGGATCACCCGCCACAGCTGGCGCGCCGCGTGGAGTCACAGCGCGCCGACCCTGTCCGTCGCCAACCTGCCGGCCGCCCTGTTTCTGGCCGCTTGGCTGGGCTGGATCGGGTCTGAGGCAGCCCTGGTTCTGTCGCGGGTCTTGTGCGTGGCGCTGCTCGCGGTGCTTGGGGCGCGGGCGGGCTGGGTCATCGACCGCCGCATCCTTCCCGCGACGCTGGGCGCGCTGCTCGCCGGCGGGATCGGTATCCTGCTGTCGGTCGTCAAACATGTCATCCACTGACGACAGAGCGCGTGGCGGGGTCGCCATGAGGATCTCGCGTTTGCGCTGGCTGGTCGGGACGATTTCGGTTCCGTGCCTGCTTTTGGGGCTGGTCTTTTTCACGGCGTCGCTGATGCCATCTCTGATCCCGCGGGGCCCGGCTGTGCAGGGCATTCTTGGCGGTGTCGTCACGGCGATCGGCTATTTGATCGGTCGGATCTTCGGACTGCTCTGGAGGGCAGCCGACATGCCGCGGCTCTCCGGAAGGCACGCCGCGGCGGCGACAGCGATGACCGCACTCGGTCTGGTTCCGGTGTTCCTGTGGGTGCTGCTCTACAGCCGGGTCTGGCAGAACGACATCTGTGAACAGGCGTGCAAAATTGACCCCTTAGAGGGGTGATCGGCGTCCCAAAATGCCCCCCCTTACACTGACGTGGATGATGCCCCCGAAGTCATCGGGGAGCACGGTGTGGGATGTTGGTCGTGGAGACGATTGCGAAGATGCGGCGGGCGTATTTTCAGGATTGAGGCATTGAGCCGCCATTGGTCCGAGGCCAATGCCGAACAAGTCGATCAAGCAGATCTGCCGCGAACTACGGGTCTCGCGGAACACGGTGCGCAAGGTGATCCGGTCCGGGGCGACCGAACTGACCTACGAGCGCATGATCCAGCCGCTGCCGAAGATCGGCCCCTGGACGGGTGAGCTCGATGACATGCTGGCGGCAAATGCCCGGAAGGCGAAGCGTGAGAGGCTGACCCTTATCCGGATCTTCGAGGAGCTGCGGGCCCGCGGATACGACGGCGGTTATGATGCAGTTCGGCGATATGCAGCGTCGTGGAACAGGGAGGAACGGGAGGCGTCTGCGGCCGCCTATGTCCCACTAACCTTCGATCCAGGCGAGGCCTGCCAGTTCGACTGGAGGTAAGGAGGATCAGGAAAGGCGCCAGTGGCGCGTTTCCCCGACGAACAGATCGTGGTGATCGACGGCGCGACGACCACGGTGAAGGTGGCACATGTCCGCCTGTGTCACGGCCGGATGCTGTTCGTGCGTGCCTACCCCCGCGAGACGCAGGAGATCGTCTTCGACGCCCATGACAAGGCCTTCGCCTTCTTCGGGGGCACTTGCACGCGGGGCATCTACGACAGCGGGAATTGTCCGCCATTGGTCCGAGGACAATGGACGCGAAGACCGCGGTCGACACGATCTTCGTCGGCCGCGACCGGGCCTACAATCGCCGCTTCCAGCAAATGTGCGGGCACTATCTGGTTGATCCGGTGGCATGCACCCCGGCCTCGGGCTGGGAGAAGGGCCAGGTCGAGAACCAGGTCGGTGTGGTGCGGCGACGGTTCTTCGTGCCTCGGCCGAAGTTCAAGAGCTACGCCGAACTCGATGCCTGGCTCGAGGATCGCTGCGCTGCCTGGGCCAAAGCCAATCCGCACCAGGAGCTTCGGGATCGAACGATCTGGGATGTGTTCCAGGACGAGCGCGCGAGTCTCGTGCCCTACGTCGGTCCGTTCGATCATTGCCCGGCAGGCGCATCGCAACGCGATGCTGCCGAAAGGGGCCTCCATGCCGTGCCAGCCTCGGTCTCGACGTCCGGGGCTCCGCCCGTTCAGGGCTGAATTGGTCCACTGGACCAATTCCGGGACGCCCTTCACCCTGTCTCGTCCGGTTCGACAAGAACCGCTACTCCGTGGACGCCCGGGTCATGCGGGACGCATGCCTCCGGCATGACGGCCGACCTGTCGAGATCCGTGCCTATGCCGAGCGGGTCGAGTTCTGGCAGGACGGCAAGATCGTGGGGCAGCACGCCGTCGTCCATTGGGCTCGGACCGTCGCCAGTGATCGCTCGGACCAATGGCGCAATCACTGACGACCGCCTCAATGGACGACCTTCGGGCGCGACAAGGCCATCTACGACCCGTTGCACTACATTCCGGTTCTGGCTCTCAAGCCCCCTCTCGCACATGCACAGCATGTGCTGCCGGGCAGCGGGACGCCCTCCGGAACGGCGCCCCCTTCAAGGACTGGGACCTGCCGCCGGCGATCAGGCGCGTGCAGCGCAAGCTTGGCAAGGTGCCGAACGGCGACCGGCCCCCCTCTCGGGACATCACTGCGTGATGCCCTGCCGGGCAATGGATGGTCCAGATCCTGAGCATGATCCCGATCGATGGACTGGATGCGGTGGATGCTGCCTGTGCCGAGGCCCTGAGCGAAGGGGTCCCCGCGGCCTCGGTCGTCATCAACATCCTTGCACGGCATCGGGAGCCGCCACCGCCGCTGACCATCGATACGCCGGACGCGTTGCGGCTGACCTGCGAGCCCGTGGCCGACTGCAAACGCTATGACAGCCTCAGGAGACCAAATCATGGAAAGATCACAGGTGCTGGACGCGTCACGCCGAAGGCGTGCCCCCGGCACGATGAGCCAACTGAAGCTCTACGGCAGTGAGGGGGCAGCCCGCCACCGGTTCGAGGGCGCCCCCGAACGCCGCCTACGATGAGATCATCACGTCATGCCACAGGCATGCTTCCAGCATGACGGCGGTAAAGCGTCAGCACGAACCGCAACAGATCGTCGTGCCGCAGGCACGCCTCTGGCGTGACAACCTGCTGAATGCCGAGATCAGCGAGAGCGAGCCATTGTGCGCCATTGGTTCAAGAACAATGGCGAGCGCGCGCTCGATCAAATATCAGATGACCATTGCCAAGTTGCCGCTGGCGAAAGAGGTCGATGAGTTCAGCTTCGAGGAAGCCCCGATCAACGAGACGCTGGTGCGCGATCTGGCCGCCGGCGAGTTCCTCGAACACCAGCGCAATGTCGTGCTGATCGGCGGCACCGGGACCGGCAAATCCCACCTCGCCGTGAGCATCGCACGGGCCTGCATCCGGCGCGGCAAACGGGGGCGCTTCTTCAACGTCGTGGACCTCGTGAACAAGCTCGATGCCGAAGCCCGTGCCGACCGACAGGGGCGCACGGCAGACCTGCTCTGCCGCCTCGACTTGTTCGCCATCGGTCTCGAACGCATGGCGACGCGATGGCTCACTCCTCGACGAACTCGGCTATCTCCCCTTCGCGCAGACCGGCGGCCAGCTGCTGTTCCTTCTCATCAGCCGCCTCTACGAACGCCCCTCGATCATCGTGACGACCAATCTCGACTTCGGGGAATGGCCATCGGTCTTCGGCGACGCCAAGATGACCACTGCGCTGCTCGACCGGCTCACCCGTTCGGCCTTGAAGCGTCCCCCGGACGTTTCAGCGCTGCGCGCACCGGCTCGAACTGCGACCTCCTCGAAACCGGCAACGAGAGCTGGCGCTTCAAGACCCGCGAATGACCAAGACCCCGCTGGCCCGATACGGCTGCGCTGTATGGGAGCTACACCGCATCGGGCCAGCTACCGTGCGCTCCATGGGGGTCATTTTTGGATGCCGATAGGGGGTCAAGATTGCATGCCGATTGACATGAAGGCCGCCGCGCCGCGGATATCAGCACGCTCGCGGAGTGGTTCGAGAGCCGCAACGTGGCGCTCTACGCGGCCAATGGCGGCAAGATCGCCTGGAACATCCTGCCTTTCATGGGCGCGATCGCCGAGCATCAGTCGCAGGAGATCGCGGACAAGACCCGGCGGGGCCAGATCCGCACCACCTAGCGGGGCCGCGTCGCCGCGGGACTGGCCTATGGTTACCGTGTCGTGCCATGCGAGAAGGGCCTGAACCGCGAGGTCGATACGGAGGCGGCCGAGGTGGTACGGCGGATCTTCCGCGACTACGCCGCCGGTCTATCGCCGCGGAAGATCGCGGCGACGTTGAACGTCGAAGGCGTCCCGTCTCCGTCGGGCGGCAAGTGGAACGACGCCACCATCCGCGGCAACGCCAAGAAGCGCGACGGCATGCTGCGCAACGAGGCGTATGTAGCCGGTATCGTCTACGGCCGGAACAGCTTCTCCTACGATCCCGACACCGGCAACCGCATCTCGCGCCCGGCGAGCGAGGAGCATCACATCATGTTCGGCGAGGCGCCCGAGCTTGCGATCATCGAGGACGATCTCTGGAACGCCGTGCAGGACCGCCCGGAGCGGACGCACGCGACCTACGCCGGCAAGACGGCGCCGCTCAACGACAGCCACCGCGCGCGGTACCTGCTGAACGGCATCGTCAAATGCGGCTGCTGCGGTGGCGGCTTCACCCTCGTCGGCAAAGAGCGCTACGGCTGCTACCGCCACAAGACCCGCGGATCGCAAGAATGCGACAATCGCCGGACGATCACCCGCGACAAGCTGGAGGCCCGCGTGCTCGCGCGCCTGCGCAGCGGGCTGATGACCGCCGAGTTCGCGGAGCAGTTCGCCGGTGAAGTCGCGCGGATCATGGGCGCCCGGGCGAGCGCAGTCGCGCCGGCGCGCAAGGCACTCGAAAGCAAGCTGGCGAAGCTCGAGACCGCGATCGAGCGCCTGCTCGACCGGCTCGAGAGGGGGAAGACGCATCCGATGCGATCCTCGCACGCCTCGAGAGCCGTGAGGCCGAGCGCGCCGCACTGAGAGCCGAGCTCTCGGCGCGTGTCGGCGAGACGCCGGTCGCCCCGCCCTCCCCGGCGGATCTGGAAGCGATCTATCAGGCCCAGGTGGCGCGTCTGGAGGACCTGCTCATGGGCAGCGACCAGATGGTGGCCGCGAACGCGCTGCTGCGAGAGCTTCTGGGCGAGGTGCGGGTGTGGGGTGACCCCGACGCGCGGGACGGGCAAGCCGGACCTGTCCAGGGACGCGGAGCACAGCGAGCGTTCGCGTGCGTTTAGGAGGCCGCACACCAAAAGGCCCCGCGGCTTTTTTGCAGCGGGGCGTTTTGTTGATTTGGTTGCGGGAGCAGGATTTGAACCTGCGACCTTCAGGTTATGAGCCTGACGAGCTACCGGACTGCTCCATCCCGCGGCAATTTGTGAGCTGCGTTTCGGGTTTCGAGGCCTTTTTTGCAGCGTGTGTTTGTTTCATCGCAGAGAGATACGTGTGGTTTTTTCTAGGTTTGGCGGCGACCTACTCTCCCACGTCTTGAGACGCAGTACCATCGGCGCGACGGCACTTAACGGCCGGGTTCGGAATGGAGCC
>NZ_KE557289.1 GCF_000442255.1 Salipiger mucosus DSM 16094
CTCGCCGAGGCTGACGGGGTCGTCGCGGGCAACATGATGCTGGCCGCCGGGCTGCGCGACGCGCTGGGGCCTGTGCCCATCGGCGCCCACGACGACGGCATCCTGCGCTACGGCCCCGACCGGATCGGCCCCCCGCTGGTGCGCAGCCGGGCGCCCCTGTCCGAGGCCTGGGGGCCGCTCTGCGCCGGGCTGGCGGCTGCGATTCGCGGCGAGCCTTGCCAGCAAACCCTTCTGAACGTGGCGCTTATCGCCGACAGCTGACGCGCGGTTGACAGCTCATGCGCGCTCCCGCATCCTGACGTCGATCCGAAACGTTTCGGATAGGCTTTCAGAAGCTCAAGGGAGGACATCATGACACGCCGCGCACCTGTTTTCGGGCTCGGTCCCGCGCTGATCCTGCTGCTGTCGCAGCCCGCTCCGGCCCAGGATCTCATCCATCCGCAGGGGGAGGGCCCCTTCACCTGGTCCGCCTACGAGGACTTCGCCGCGGCGCATGATTTCACGGGCGAGGTGCTCGAGGTGCGCGGCTCCTCGACCGGGCAGGACAAGGCCAAACTGGAGAACCTCTTCGCCTATTTCGCGGCCGCCACCGGGGCCGAGGTGCGGCTTTCGGGCTCGGACAACTTCGAGCAGGACATCGTCATCGCCGCCCAGTCCGGCGCGCTGCCCGACATCGCCATGTTCCCGCAGCCCGGGCTGGCCGAGCAGATGGCGGGCCGGGGCTTTCTGCACCCGCTACCGGACCAGAACCGCGCCTGGTTCGAGGAGAATTTCGCGGCCGGCGCCTCCTGGGCCGATCTCGTGACCTACGAGGGGGCCGACGGCGCGGCGCGCATCTACGGCACGATCTTCGGCGCGGACGTGAAGTCGCTGGTCTGGTATTCGCCCATCGCCTTCGACGAGATGGGCTACGAGATCCCCGAGACGATGGAAGAGCTCAAGGCGCTGACCGAGCAGATCGTCGACGACGGCGGCACGCCCTGGTGCATCGGGCTCGGGGCGGGGTCGGCCACCGGCTGGCCCGGCACCGACTGGATCGAGGAAATCGTCCTGCGGACCCAGCCGACCGAGGTCTACGACCAATGGGTCCCCAACGAGATCCCCTTCGACGATCCGCGCATCATCGCCGCCTTCGAGGAATACGGCTGGTTCGCGCGCAACGACGATTTCGTCGTCGGCGGGGCGGACAGCGTCGCGACGCGGGACTTCCGCGACAGTCCCGCCGGCCTCTTCACCATCCCGGCCGAGTGCTACATGCACCGCCAGGCCTCGTTCATCCCGAACTTCTTTCCCGATGATGTCGAGGTCGGCCCGGACGCGGATTTCTTCTATTTCCCGGCCTACGAGGACAGGGATCTCGGCCAGCCGGTGCTGGGATCGGGCGGGGTCATCACCTCGACCAACGACCGGCCCGTCTCGCTGGCCTTCGTCGAGTTCCTCAAGACGCCCTTCGCCCACGAGATCCAGATCAGCCAGGGCCAGTTCCTGACCCCGCACCTGAAGGCCTCGACCGAGGCCTATGCCACCGAGGCGCAGCGCACGCAGGGCGAGATCCTGACCAGTGCGACCACCTTCCGCTTCGACGGCTCCGACCTCATGCCCGGCGAGATCGGCACATCCGCCTTCTGGCAGGCCATGGTCGACTACCAGACCGGCGCTTCGGCCGAGGAGGTCACGGGGAACGTGCAGGCCCGCTGGGACCGGCTCCGGTAGGGCGCGGCCGCGCGCCAGGTGCCGGCAGGGCCTTCAGTGAAGGTTGGACTTGCCGCGTCCCTCGCGGTCGCGCACCTGCTGCAGGAATTCCTCGGGGTCGACGGTCTCCATGACGTGGTCGCAGGCGGCCCCGAAATCGGCATCCGGCTCCGAGGCGGCGATCTCGGTCGCCATGGCCTCGAACTCGCTCAGGCCGATGCTGTCCCGCTTGAGAAGCGCCGAGCGCGTGTTCACGCGCGTGTCCCGGTCGACGATCAGGAAGCGGACGGTGTCCGACCGCTTCATCCGGTCGTAGGTCGCGTTCGGCAGCGAGCCCAGGTCGATGAACTGCTCCTGCGTGAAGCCGTGCGGCGCATCGGGCGCGACCTGCCACAGCCAGTAGCCGACGCTGCCGTGCGGCGTGGGCACGACCCCGGAGACCAGCCCGACGACAAGGTCGCGCTCCTCTCCGGCGGCCTGGGCCAGCTCGGAGTCGCAGGCGCAGAGGATCACGGTCTCGAGGCCCTTTTCCGTCACCATCTCGTGGAAGAAGACCGCCTGCGGCAGCTCCTCGAGCTCGTCCGCGTCGTCCTCGTCCTCCGCCTCGGGCTCGATCATCCGCGCGATCACGCTGTCCGAGGCGATCTTGCCGGCCTCGATATCCTCCTGCAGGAAGGGCGCCGCGTATTCCGCGCCCTGCCGCACAAGGTCGAGATGCGCGTGCGGATCGTTCGTCGTGCTCGAGGAAATGCCGAGGAAGCGCGCCTTGAAGGCCGGCTTCTCGTCGGCCTTGGCCTCGCCCTTGAAGATGCCGAGCGCGACAAGGTTGTAGCCGCCGTCGAGGGCCGCGTTGACCGAGTCGGTATCGGCCACGAGGTGCACGAGCGAATGGGCCACGAGCTCCTCGAAGGTCATGCCGTTCTGTGCCTTGCGCTCGCGCAGCTGGCCCCAGTTGTCCTGGCTGAACAGCGTTCCGATCACCTGCACGTAGTCGTCGCCGTCGGGCGTGTCGAACACCCTGGGCTTGCCCTCGCAGGCGTCGCGGTCGAGGACGAAACTCGTGAAGTCGGTCTCGCCGAAGACGTGGATGATGAGGCGGTCGTCTAGGTCGGGCATCCGGGCGCTCGTGCAGGTTGCATGTCGGTGGCCATCGCGTGGCGGACGGTCTGTCGTCGGTCCCCGAAGCCGGGTCCGGGTGTCGGCGGCCGGACGTGGCTGCCGCTCCGGAAACGCGATCGGCCCCGGGTGGGGGCGCGGCGGTGTCCGGTCCGGGAGGTGCGGGGCGCCCCGGCGACGCGCTTCCGGTCGAAGCCATCGTCGTCCACGAAGCATGCGATCTGCAAGAGACCCCCGAACCACACGTCCTCCGGCCAAAATATGTGCCGGGACGCGAGGTTCAAGCGGTCACTGAAGGGGCCGGCCGGAATCGGCGGATGCGGCCCGGCGCGCCGTGGCGTCCCGGCAAGCGGCCGGACGGGGCGCGGCTGCGCGCGATTTCCGGCGAAACGCGGTCTTTCGGGCGCTCGTGGCCTGCGGCGGCACCTGGCCGCGCCGGCCGCCCGAAAGGCCTGTCCGGGGCTCAGATGTAGAGCTGATCCCGGAAAACGTGATGAACGATCTCGTCACGGCGCAGGCCGCGGCGCGCAAGCTCGGCGTCGCTCATGGCCGAGAGCTTGTCTGCCTGGCGCAGGCGCTGGTTCTTCTCGGCGAGAGAGATCAGGCCGTCGAAGATGCGGGTCAGGATGCCACGGTCGTCGGTGTCGTGGTGCGGGACGGAATGAATGTCGGTTGCGGACATGTCGGGTCTCCTTGAATGTCGGGCGTCTGGCGCCCGCTGTTGAGCCAGAACCTAGTTGCCGCACCGCAGCATAACTACCGACGATCCCGCATCCCCGCGTCCCGCCCCGTGCATGCCGGGGCGTAAGGCCCGCCGGGCCTGCGTCGCCGCCCCGGGATTTTCCGGGCATGGCAGGCCGTTGCCCGAAATGGCAGCATTCGGGGCCGCCTTGGGTCCCGGCAGGTCATCCGTCACTTGCGCGCGCCGGAGGCTCGCTTATGGTGTGCGCGTTCTCAGGGCGGGGTGAAATTCCCCACCGGCGGTGACAGCCCGCGAGCGCCCTTCCGATGGAAGGGGTCAAGCAGACCCGGTGGAATTCCGGGGCCGACGGTGAAAGTCCGGATGGAAGAGACGTATCGTGCACGGCGCTCACCCGCCTTGTGCGGGCGAAAGCTCTGGGACCTTTTGTGACCAACGGAGGGTTCCGCAATGACCGACCACACTCAAACCCGCATCGCCTTTATCCGTGCACGCTGGCACGCCGACATCGTCGACCGCGCGCACGAGGGCTTTGTCGCCGAGGCCGCCGACGTCCTGCCGGGCGCCGAGGTCGACGCCTACGACGTGCCCGGCGCCTTCGAGATGCCGCTGCTGGCCAAGCGCCTCGCCGAAACCGGCCGCTACGACGCGGTCGTGGCCGCGGCCTTCGTCGTCGACGGCGGCATCTACCGCCACGACTTCGTGGCCGACGCGGTGGTGAAGGGGCTGATGGCGGCGCAGATGACGACCGGCGTGCCGGTCTTCTCGGTGTCGCTGACGCCGCACAACTACCAGGAAACCGAGGCGCACAACGCCTTCTTCCGCGAGCATTTCGTGGGCAAGGGCGCCGAGGCGGCGCGGGCCGTGCGCGGCGTGCTGGACGTGGCGATGCCCGGCTCCGGGCTGTCGGTCGTCAACGGCTGAGGCGGATGGCGCGGCCCCGTGGTTCGGAGCCGCGCCTCCCTTATCCCGCGATCCGCGCCCTGGCGCGGGCCGCGACGGCCTCGGCGGTGATGCCGAACTCGGCGTAGAGGCGTTCCGCCGGGGCCGAGGCGCCGAAGCCCGGCATGCCGACGACATCCGCCTCGCGCGCGACGTAACGGGTCCAGCCAAAGGCCGAGGCCGCCTCGACCGCGATGCGCGGCGCATCGCCCAGCACCTCGGCCTGATAGGCCTCGGGCTGCGCGTCGAACAGCGTCCAGCAGGGCATCGAGACGACGGCGACGCCGTGTCCCTCGGCGTGCAGAGCCTCGGCGGCCTCGACCGCCAGCGCGACCTCCGTTCCGGTCGCGAGCAGCGTCACGTCGCGGCGCGCGCCGAAGCTGCGGATCACGTAGGCGCCGCGCGCGGTCAGGTTCTCCGCGCCCGCCTCGCGCAGCTGCGGCACCCCTTGCCGCGAGAGCGCCAGCAGCGCGGGCGTGGCGGGCCTGTGCAGCGCGATGTCCCAGGCCTCGAGCGTCTCGACCGCGTCGGCGGGGCGGAAGACGTCGAGGTTCGGGATCGCCCGCAGCGAGGCCAGGTGCTCGACCGGCTGGTGCGTCGGCCCGTCCTCGCCCAGCCCGATGGAATCGTGCGTCATCACGTAGGTCACGCCGAGCCCCATCAGCGCCGAGAGGCGGATCGCGTTGCGGGCGTAGTCCGAGAACACCAGGAAGGTGCCGCCGTAGGGCCGGAAGCCGCCATGCAGCGCGAGCCCGTTCATCGCCGCCGCCATGCCGAACTCGCGCACGCCGTAGCCGATGTAGCGGCCCGGAGCCTCGGCGGTGAAGGCGCTGTCCACCGCCGCCACCCGCGTGAGGTTCGAGCCCGTGAGGTCGGCGCTGCCGCCGATCATCGCGGGCACCGCCGCCGCGAGACGTTCCAGCGCGATCTGCGAGGCCTTGCGCGTCGCGACCGTCTGCGGCGCGTCGAAGAGCGCCTTGCGTGCCTCGGCGACGGCGGCCTCGTAACCTTCGGGCAGGGTGCCCTCGATGCGGTGGCGGAACGCCTCGGCCTGCCCGGAGGCGGCGAGCGCGTCCTCCCACTCGGCGCGGGCTTCGGCGCCACGGGCGCCGATGGCCTGCCACGTCCCGGCCAGCTCCGCCGGAATCTCGAAGGGCGCCGCCTCCCAGCCAAGCGCGGCCTTGGCGAGCGCGCCTTCCTCTTCGCCCAGCGGCGCGCCGTGCGCCTTGGCCGTGCCCGCGCGGTTGGGCGACCCGAAACCGATCAAAGTTTTCATGGCGATGAGCGTGGGCCGCCCGGTCTCGGCTTTGGCCTCGGTCATGGCCCTGTCCAGCGCCTCGGCATCATGGCCGTCGCAGCGGATCACGTGCCAGCCGCAGGCCGCGAGCCGCGCCGGCACATCCTCGGAGAAGCTGACCGAGGTCGGCCCGTCGATGGTGATGTCGTTGTTGTCGTAGAGCAGGTTCAGCTTGCCGAGACCGAGGTGTCCGGCCAGCGAGATCGCTTCCTGCCCGATGCCCTCCTGCAGGCAGCCGTCGCCCAGCATCACCCAGGTGCGGTGATCGACGAGGCCGGGAAACTCGGCGGCCAGCGCCCGCTCGGCCAGCGCCATGCCGACGGCGGTGGCAAGGCCCTGTCCCAGCGGGCCGGTCGTGGTCTCGACCCCCTTGGCATGGCCCCACTCGGGGTGCCCCGCGGTGATCGCGCCCCACTGCCGGAAATTGCGGATCTGCTCGATGGTCATGTCCGCGTAGCCCGTCAGGTGCAGCAGCCCGTAGAGCAGCATCGAGGCATGGCCGTTCGACAGCACGAAGCGGTCGCGGTCGGGCCAGTCGGGCGCCGAGGCGTCGAACTTCAGGTGCTTGCGGAACAGCACCGTGGCCGCGTCGGCCATGCCCATGGGTGCGCCGGGGTGGCCCGAGTTCGCCGCGTTCACCGCGTCGATCGCCAGCGCCCGCAGGCAGTTGGCGAGTGCGAAGTTCTCCGGGTCGATGGCGGCCTTGGCCGCGACTTGGGGCTGATCGAGCATGACATCCTCCTCCTGAGTGAGCGCTAACATCCTGCCTGTGATCTAACACCGTGATCTCACAAAGTCACATAAAATGTGTTGCAATGTTAGAATTGAGTGTTATTTTGAGATCACGAAACGGAGGAGCCTTCGCCATGCCCGAGGCCTGGATCGGCACAAGCTGGAAGATGAACAAGACCCTGGCCGAGGCGCTGGACTGGGCCGAGGGGCTTGCATCCGCCAGCCTCTCGCCGCGCATCCGCAGCTTCGTCATTCCACCCTTCACCGCCACGCGGCAGGTCAAGGCGGCGCTGGCCGAAACGCCCGCTCTGGTGGGTGCGCAGAACATGCACTGGGCCGATTCCGGCGCCTGGACCGGCGAGGTCTCGGCGCCGATGCTGGTCGACTGCGGCCTCGACATCGTCGAGCTGGGCCATTCCGAGCGGCGCGAACACTTCGGCGAAACCGACGAGACGGTCGGCCTCAAGACCGAGGCGGCGGTGCGTCACGGGCTGATCCCGCTGATCTGCATCGGCGAGACGCTGGAAGACCGCGAGGGCGGCCGCGCCGCCGAGGTGCTGGCAAGGCAGGTGCGCGGCGCGCTGTCGAAGCTGACCGCCGATCAGGCGCGGTCCGAGATCTGGCTCGCCTACGAGCCGGTCTGGGCAATTGGGGAGACCGGCATCCCGGCGACGGCGGACTACGCCGACGCCCGGCAGGCCGAGATCATCGCCGTGGCCCAGGAGGTGCTCGGCCGCCGCGTGCCCTGCCTCTACGGCGGGTCGGTCAACCCCGGCAACTGCGCCGAACTGATCGCCTGCCCCCATATCGACGGGCTCTTCATCGGGCGCTCCGCCTGGGACGTGGCCGGATACCTCGACATTCTCGCGCGCTGCGACGCCGCGCTGGACGCACAAGCCAAGACGGAGGAACTGACATGAAAATCGCAGTGGCCGGCGACAGTGCCGGCGAACCCCTTGCCCGGGCCCTGGCCGAATACCTGACCCAGAACCCGATCTACGAGGTCACCGAGGCGTCGCGCACCGACACCGGGCCCGACGACTACTACGCCAACCTTGCGGACCGGATCGGCACGGCGATCAAGGCGGGTACCTACGACCGCGCCATCCTGTGCTGCGGCACCGGCATCGGCGTCTGCCTCTCGGCCAACAAGGTGCCGGGCATCCGCGCGGCGCAGACCCACGACACCTACTCGGCGGGCAAGGCCGCGACCTCGAACAACGCGCAGATCATCACGATGGGCGCGCGCGTCGTGGGGGCGGAACTGGCCAAGGACATCGCCGACGCCTTCCTGTCGTCGGTCTTCGACCCGGCCGGCAAGTCGGCCAACAACGTGAACGCCATCGACGCGGTGGACGCGAAATACCACACGGTCTAAGGACCGGGGCCGATGGACCGGGCGCCTTTCGGGGCCCGGTCGTGGCTGAAAACGGATCCCCCGACATGCTGACACTGCCCAACGACCGCCCGACCGAGGCGGCGCTCCTTCACTCCTGCCTGCCGGACGGCGCACTGGGCGAGCTCATCGCCGCGCTTGCCGGCACGCTGCCGGCCATCGCGGCCCGCCTCGGCGCGGGCAAGCTGCCCGGCGACCCGGCGGCCGCCTGCGGGCAGAACGAAAGCGGCGACGTGCAGAAGGCGCTGGATGTCGGGGCGCACGATCACGTCCTCGCCGCGCTGGCGGGGCGGGGCGTCCGCCACGTGCTGTCGGAAGAGGCCGAGGCGGTCGAACTGGTCGATCCCGACGGGGCCTTCGACCTCGCCATCGATCCCATCGACGGCTCGGGCTCCATCGGGATCGGCGCGCCGCTGGGCATGCTCTTCGCGATCTATCCCACGGGGCCGGCCGATTTCCGGCGCCCGGGCCGCGAGGCCGTGGCCGCTGGCTATGCCTCCTTCGGGCATTCGCTGGATTTCGGCTTCACCGCCGGGCAGGGCGTGCAGATCGCGACCCACGACGGGCGCGACTTCCGCATCGCGGCGCGCGATGTCCGCCTGAAGCATCAGGCCTCGACCATCGCCTACAACGCCTCGAACGAACGCCACTGGAGCCCGGGCCTTCAGGCCTGGGCCACCGAGCTGCGCGCCGGGGCCGAGGGGCCGCGCGGGCGCGACTTCAACATGCGCTGGCTGGCCGCCGCGGTCGGGGAACTGCACCGCATCCTGCTCAAGGGCGGCGCCTTTCTCTACCCGGCCGACCGGCGCGAGGGCTACCGCGAGGGGCGGCTGCGGCTCGCCTACGAGGCGGTGCCCATCGCCTGCCTGATCGAGGCCGCCGGAGGCCGCGCGACCGACGGCACCCGGCGCATCCTCGACCTGCTGCCCGACAGCCCGCACCAGAACGTGCCGCTGGTCTTCGGCGCCGCCGAAGAGGTCGGGATCATCGAAAGACACCTGTCCGAGGAGACCTGACACATGGCCCGCATCACGCTTCGCCAACTGCTCGACCACGCCGCCGACCACGGCTACGCCGTGCCCGCCTTCAACATCTCGAACATGGAGATGGGGCTGGCGATCATGACCGCGGCGCGCGAGGCCGACGCGCCGGTGATCCTCGCGGCCTCGCGCGGGGCGCGGGCCTACGCGGGCGACAGGCTGCTGGCGCGGCTGATCGACGGGCTGGTCGAGACCTTCCCCGAGGTCCCGGTCTGCATGCACCTCGACCACGGCAACGCCCTCGCGACCTGCGCCACGGCGATCCAGCACGGGTTCACCAGCGTGATGATGGACGGCTCGCTGCTGGCCGACGGCAAGACGCCGGCGGACTATGCCTACAACATGGACATCACCCGGCGCGTGACCGAGATGGCGCACGCCTGCGGCGTCTCGGTCGAGGGCGAGCTGGGCGTGCTGGGCTCGCTGGAAACCGGCATGGGCGATCAGGAGGACGGCCACGGCGCCACGGAAAAGCTCTCGGAAGAGCAGCTCCTGACCGATCCGGCCGAGGCCGAGCAGTTCGTCAAGGACACGGGCGTCGACGCGCTGGCGGTGGCGATGGGGACCTCGCACGGCGCCTACAAGTTCACCCGCCAGCCCGACGGCGAGATCCTCGCCATGAGCGTGATCGAGGAGATCAACCGCCGTCTGCCCGATACGCATCTCGTGATGCACGGGTCGAGCTCGGTGCCCGAGGACCTGCAGCAGGTCATTAACAGCTACGGCGGCGACATCCGCCCGACCTGGGGCGTGCCGGTGGACGAGATCCGGCGCGGCATCCGCTCGGGCGTGCGCAAGGTGAACATCGACACCGACAACCGCATGGCGATGACGGCGGGCGTGCGCCGGGTGCTGTCGGAGACGCCGGGCGAGTTCGACCCGCGCAAGTATCTCAAGGAGGGCAAGGCGCTGATGCAGGACCTCTGCAAGGCCCGCTTCGAGGCCTTCGGCACCGCCGGTCATGCCTCGCGGATCACCCCGCTGCCGCCCGAGGCGATGGCCGCCCGCTACTGACCCCTCTCGCGGCAGGCACGGACAGGCGCGCTCCGCCCGGGCGCGCCTTTTGCTGTCAGCCCCGGCGCTGTGCGTAGTCCGCCATCAGCTCGCCGAACCGCTCCATCGGCGGAAATTCCTCGAAACCGTGCGTGGCCCCGGTCTGCGCCCAGGGCAGCTTCGTCTTCGTCCAGGTCTCGATGAAGGGCGAGAACCACGAGAGATCGTCGAACATCGTCGGCCGGACATTCACCATCCCGTGCTCGGGCAGGCGGGTGAACATCCAGGTCAGGCACGCGGGACAGAAGCTGTGCTGCAGCTCTGGGTTGCGAAGGCCGCCCAGCACGGGCTCCCCCTGCAGCAGCTCGAACCCCTCGGCCTGCACCATCGCGGTCAGCGAAAAGGCACTCGACGACATGCGCTGGCATCCGGTGCAGTGGCAGGCGGCCGTCATCATCGGCGCTGCCGTGATCCGGAACCGGGTGGCCCCGCAGCGGCAGGTCCCTTCGAGCGGAAGCGCGATCTCGTCCATGTCCTCTCCTCTCCTCGCGGCCCGCCTCGGGCCCGCGCGCAGACTGCCCCGGACCGGCGCGGTCCTCAATCCGCTTCAGGCACGAAAAAGGGGGCCCGCAGGCCCCCTTTCCCCGTCCCGTTCCGCCGGATTCAGGAGGATTGATCCAGGGTGAACGGGCCGGAGTAGGCGTCGACGTTGCTCGAGTCGATCAGCATGCAGTCGAAGAGCTGCTTCTCCTCGGCCACCTTCAGCTCGCCGTTGTTGATGAAGTGGTCGGCCTGCCGCACCGCTTCCTCGGCGAAGATCGCCACCGGCTGCAGCACGGTGTAGGTCAGCTCGCCGGCCTTGACCGCGTCGACCGCGTCGGGCGAGCCGTCGAAGCCGCCGACGACCATGCCCTCGAGCTTGCCCGCTTCCTTCAGCGCGGCGATCGCGCCGAGCGCCATCTCGTCGTTGCCCGAGATCACGCCCGAGATGTCGGGGTTCGCCTGCAGCATGGACTGCATCTTTGAATAGCCCTGCGTGCGGTCCCAGTTGGCCACTTCCTCGGCCTTCTCCACGAGGTCGGGATACTGCGACAGCACCGTCTCGAAGCCGTTCGAGCGGGTCTGCGCGTTGTTGTCCGACGGCGCGCCGAAGAGTTCGACGTAGGAGGCCTCGTCGCCGATCGCCTCGACCCAGGCCATGGCGCCAAGCGCCGCGCCCTGCGCGTTGTTCGACACCAGCTGCGCCTTGGCGAGGCCCGACTGGTTGATCTCGGCGTTGACGATGAAGACCGGGATGCCGGCCTCGACGGCCTTCTTCACGGCACCGACCGAGCCGTCCGCGTTCGCCGGGTCGAGGATGATCGCCTTGGCCTGGTTGGTGATCGCGGTGTCGACGAGGTTGCTCTCGGTGTTGGTGTCGCCCTTGTGCGCGGTGACGTTGGCGTCGTAGCCCAGCTCCTCGGCGGTCGCCTTGGCGACCTCGCCCTCGGTGAACCAGTAGGGGTTCGAGGGGTCGTTGACGATGATCGAGATCAGCCCGTCGGCCATGGCGGCCTGCGCCATCAGCGGCAGGGTTGCGACGGTTGCGAGAATGGTGCGCCTTGTGAAGTTCATCTTGGGTATCCTCCCGTTGGGATCTGGTATGTGCCGGTGGGACCCGGCGGCTTATTCGGGCGCGAGGCCTCCCTGCCTCGCGTCCGCGAATTCTCAGCGGCCGGAGCGGCCGTATTGCAGGCTGTTGAGCAGCACGGCGAGCACGATCACGGCGCCGGTGAAGACCGTCTGCCAGTAGGCCGAGACGCCGATGATCACGAGGCCGTCGCTCAGGAAGCCGATGACGAAGGCGCCCAGCATCGTGCCCAGGACGTTGCCGCGTCCGCCGGTCAGGGCCGCGCCGCCGATCACCACCGCCGCGATGGCGGTCAGCTCGTAGGTGGTGCCGGCCGTGGGCCCGGCCGAGGTCAGCTGCGAGCTCAGCACCAGCCCGGCGATGGCGGCGCAGATGCCCGACAGCACGTAGACCGAGATCTTGACGCCGCGCGTCGGCACGCCCGAAAGCTCGGCGGCGCGCTCGTTCCCGCCCGAGGCATAGAGCCAGCGGCCAAAGGCGCTGCGGGCCAGCACGAGGCCCACCGCCAGCGCGACCAGCGCCAGCACGATCACACCGATCGGCACGCCCGCGATGCGGTTGAAGCCCAGCCAGTCGAAGCCGGTGTTCCCCAGCGCCGCGTCGCCGCCCAGGTTGTTGTAGGTCAGCCCGTTGGTCATCAGCAGCGCGACGCCGCGCGCCACGTAGAGCATGCCCAGCGTCGCCACGAAGGCCGGGACGTTGAAGATCGCGATGAGCACGCCGTTGATCAGCCCCACGAAGGCGCCCAGCAGCACGGTCAGAACCACCACCGCCCAGACCGGCGGGTAGAGCACCACGCCCGCGGCCGGGATCTCGACCCCCTGCATGAGGAAGCCCGCGACCACGCCCGACAGGCCCAGCGTCGAGCCGACCGACAGGTCGATGCCGCCGTTCAGGATCACCAGCAGCATGCCGATGGCCAGCAGGCCGAAGATCGCCACGTGGCTCGACATGATGAGGAAGTTGCCGAGGCTGAAGTAGACCGGCGACAGGATCGAGAAGACGACGATGATGGCCACGAGGGCAAAGAACGCGCGCCCCTCGAGAAGGATCTTGCCGATGTTCAGGCCCATGCCGCCCCCCGCGGGCTTGGAATTCGTGATGTCCGCCATGATGGCCTCCCTTAGTGGTGCACGGCTTCGCCAGAGGCGGCCATGATCTGTTCCTTGGTTGCGGTGTGATCGAACTCGGCCGATATGCGGCCCCGGTTCATGACGACGATCCGGTGCGCGATGCTCAGGCATTCGCCCACTTCCGATGTCGAGTAGAGCACCGCCAGGCCGCGCTCCTCCGCCGTGCGGGCCAGCAGCTTGAAGACCTCGGCCTTGGCGCCGACGTCGATGCCGCGCGACGGCTCGTCGAGGAGGATCACCTCGGGCCGGGTGGCCAGCATCTTGCCGATCACCACCTTCTGCTGGTTGCCGCCCGAGAGCGAGCCGATCATCGCGCCGCCGCCGTCGGTCTTGACGGTGACCTCGCGGATCGAGTCCTCGACCACCTTGCGCTCGGCCTTGCGGCTGGTGAAGAGCCCCCGGGTGAAGGCGGCGATGGAGGACAGCGACAGGTTCTGGCCGACGGTCATGGTCTGCACCAGCCCGTCGCGCTGCCGGTCCTCGGGCACCAGCACGAGCCCGGCGTCGATGCGCTCGGCGATCGACAGGTGCGAGACGTCGCACCCGTGCAGCTTCACCGCGCCCTCGCGCGCCCGGATGCGGCCTGCGGCGCATTCCATCATCTCTGTGCGCCCGGCGCCCATCAGGCCGTAGATGCAGACGATCTCGCCGCAGCGGACACTGAGGTTCATGTGATCGACCACCAGCCCGTGACCCGAGGGATCGGGCACGCAGAGGTCCTCGATGATCAGCGCGGGCTCGCCCGTCCGGCTGGCGGGCGGCGAGCCGAGGTCGAAGCCCTCGCCGACCATGTTGCGCACGATCCACTCCAGGTCGATCTCGGCGCGCGGGGCATAGGCGGTCATCTCGCCGTCGCGCAGCACGACCGCGTGGTCGGTCACCTCAAGCGCCTCCTCGAGGTGGTGCGAGATGTAGACGATGCTGACGCCCTTGGCGGTCAGGTCGTTGATCACCTTGAAGAGCACCTCCACCTCCGAGGCGGAGAGCGCCGAGGTCGGCTCGTCCATGATAAGGATGCGGCTGCGGGCCTGCAGGGCGCGGGCGATCTCGACGATCTGCTGCTGCCCGAGGCGAAGCTCCTCGACCGGGGTGAGCGGGTCGATCTCCTCTTCCAGCTCTTCCATCAGGGCGCGGGTGACGCGCTCTTCCTCGGCGAAGTCGACGCCGCGCGGGGTGCGGATCTCGCGCCCCATGAAGATGTTGTCCCGCACGTTGAGGTTCGGGGCCAGCGCGAGCTCCTGGTGGATGATCGAGATGCCCTGCGCCAGCGCGTCGTTGGCGCCGTGAAAGCTCACCGGTTCGCCGTCGAGCAGGATCTGTCCCGAGGTCGGCGTGACGATGCCCGAGAGGATCTTCATCAGGGTCGACTTGCCTGCGCCGTTCTCGCCGAAGAGCGTGGTGACCTGGCCGCGGTGGATGTCGAAGTTCACGCCCTTGAGCGCCTTCACGGCCCCGTAGTGCTTGGCCACGTGCCGCGCCGACATCACCACTTCGCCGGTGGCCTGCGCGGCCTCGGGACGGATGCTCTGCTGCACGGTCATTGCACCTGCACCTCGACCGGGGTGATCAGCCACATCTTGGGATTGATCAGCTTGAAGACGCCGGTGACCGAGATCGTCTTGCCGGTCAGCGACGAGGTGTCGAGCCCCTCGAGAACCTCGGCCTTCATCGCGCGGTTGATGCCGGCGCCGGCGTCCTGGTACTCGATCTGGTTCTTGAAGTCGCCGAAGGCGATGTCGCCGGGCGCGTCGCGCAGGTCGGTGCCGTTGATCGCGGGGCCGGTCTGGACCCGGACGCGCACGTCCTCGACCCCGTCGACCTCGATGTCGTAGATGCCGGACTTGCCGTCGCCAACCGTACCGGAAACCCGTACGGGTAGTACAGGCATCGCGCCCCCGGTGCCGTATTGCGCGGCGGCGGCGGACTTGTCCTCGGCCAGCGCGGCGGCCAGCGTTTCGGCCTCGACGGCGCGCGCTTTCACGTCCTCGCGGATGCGGGGGAACTGCTCGGCGCCGAAGGCATCGGGCGAGAAGCCCGCGACGCGGGTGTCCTGGTCCGAGCCGATGGTGACGACCGTGGTGTCGAGCGCGATCGCGGCCAGGGTGCAGAAGGCCACCGCGCCGATGAGGATGCCCCGTCTGCCGACACGCGGTTTGATGGAAATATCGGTGGCACTCATGGCCTGTCGCTCCTCCCGTCGGGCCCCCGGACGGGGCCTGTTGATCCAAGGCGGGAGGTGCTGCCGCGGCGCCGCGTGACGTCGCCCCGCCCGATCTCCGGTGCCTTCGACAGCAGTTCTCCGTGGCCGCCTTGATGACGGCGTCCCGGTGCGTGTCGCGGCTGAGATCCGGCGTGGCCCATCCCTGCGCAGGCCGTCGTCCTCCCGTTTCGCAAGACGAATCGTGCTTCTGCCCGTTTCGCCTGCCACGTCCCGAAACCCCTTGATACGCCTGCCTTTTCCTCCGTCTGGCGGGCTGTGGGGTCCGGGTCGTGTCATCCACCTTAACTGAAAAAAATTACAACGAAAGTAAAAAAATACACTCGACATGTGATCGGGCTGGCGTATGCTTGGATCACGTCGCGGGCCGTCCGGCCCCGGCACGGACCGCATCGGCTGGAGGAGCCGCGGTCGCAAACCAAGGGAGGAGGTCGCATGGCACAAGCGCCTTGCGTGGCTCGCCATCTGCGCCCCGGAATGCCGCAGCATGGCTGATCGCGACATCATCATCGGCATCGACGCGGGGACCTCGGTCATCAAGGCCGTGGCCTTCGACCTGAGCGGCCGCCAGATCGCCGCCGCGGCGGTGCCGAACCGCTACGACAGCGGCCCGAACGGCGCCGCGACACAGGACATGGACCGCACCTGGGCCGATTGCGCCCGCGCCCTGTGCGGCCTCGGCGCGGATGTCGAGGGGCTGGCCGCGCGCACCGCCGCGCTGGCCGTGACGGGGCAGGGCGACGGCACCTGGCTGGTGGGGCAGGGCGACCGCCCGGTCGAGGATGCCTGGCTTTGGCTGGACGCCCGCGCGGCCGAGACCACCCGCAGGCTGGCCGCTCACCATCGCGACGCCGCGCGCTTCCGCGCGACGGGCACCGCGCTCAACACCTGCCAGCAGGGCGCGCAGATGGCGCACATGAGCCGCCACTGCCCCGAGCTTCTGGACCGCGCCGAGGTGGCGCTGCACTGCAAGGACTGGCTTTATCTCAACCTGACCGGCGTGCGCGCGACCGACCCCTCCGAGGCCAGCTTCACCTTCGGCGACTTCCGCACACGCCAATATTCCGACCTGGTGATCGAGGCGCTCGAGCTGCGCGGCCGCAGCCACCTGCTGCCGCCGATCCTCGACGGCAGCCGCGAGACCCACCCGCTGAGCGCGGCGGCGTCCGAGGCGACCGGCCTGCGGGCCGGCACGCCGGTCAGCCTGGGCTACGTGGACATGGTGATGACCGCGCTCGGGGCCGGGGTCCATACCGGCACGCCCGGCGCGGCCTGCTCGACCATCGGCTCGACCGGCGTGCACATGCGCGCGGTGCGCGACGACGCGGTCACGCTGAACGGCCGCTCGGGCTACGTGATCTGCCTGCCGGCCGAGAACATGGTGACGCAGGTGCAGACCAACATGGCCGCCACGCTCAACATCGACTGGGCGCTGCGCGTCGCGGCCGACCTGATGAGCGAGACCGGCCACCCGCACGACTACGCCGATCTCGTGGCGCGGATCGACGGCTGGCTGGCGCGCTCCGAGCCGGGGCGGCTGCTCTACCAGCCCTACGTTTCCGAGGCGGGCGAGCGCGGCCCGATGGTCAACTCCAATGCCCGCGCGGGCTTTGTCGGCCTTTCGGCGGGGCACCGTTTCCCGGACATGATCCGCGCGGTGGTCGAGAGCCTCGGGATGGCGGCGCGCGACTGCTATGGCGCCATGGGCACGCTGCCGGCCGAGCTGCGCCTGACCGGCGGTGCGGCGCGCTCCGGCGCGCTGCGGCAGATCCTCGCGGCCTCCGTCGGCGCCCCGGTGCGGGTCTCGGCCCGCGAGGAGGCGGGCGCGGCGGGCTGCGCCATGATGGCCGCCGTCGCCATCGGCGCCTACCCGGACATCGAGAGCTGCGTGGCCGAATGGGTCTCGCCGCTGCTGGGCCCGGCCGAGGCCCCGGACCCGGCGCTCCAGGCCACCTATGCCGATCTCTACCCCGCCTTTGCCGCGGCGCGCGAGGCGCTCGAGCCGGTCTGGGACCGGCTGGCTGACCGGCGCGAGCGGCAGGCCACCCCCGACATCGACACGCCGCGAGCCGCACAAGGAGGATCGTGACATGAGCACGCAGGAACTGGATCTCTTCGTCATCGGAGGCGGCATCAACGGGGCAGGCTTTGCGCGCGACGCCGCGGGCCGGGGCCTGAAGGTCGCGCTCTGCGAAAAGGACGACCTGGCCGAGGGCACCTCGTCGCGCTCGGGCAAGCTGGTGCACGGCGGGCTGCGCTATCTCGAGTACTACGAGTTCCGCCTCGTGCGCGAGGCGCTGATCGAACGCGAGGTGCTGATGAACGCGGCGCCGCACATCATCTGGCCGCTGCGCTTCGTGCTGCCGCATTCGCCGCAGGACCGGCCGGCCTGGCTCGTGCGGCTGGGGCTTTTCCTCTACGACCACCTCGGCGGGCGCAAGAAGCTTCCGGGCACGCGCACGCTCGACCTCAGGCGCGACCCCGAGGGGGCGCCGCTGCTCGACAAGTACACGCGCGGCTTCGAGTATTCCGACTGCTGGGTCGACGATGCCCGCCTCGTGACGCTGAACGCGCTCGACGCGGCGCAGCGCGGGGCCATCGTCATGACCCGTTCGCCCGCCGTGAGCGCGCGGCGCGAGGACGGCAGGTGGCGCATCACCACGCAGAACCGCCTGACCGGCGAGACGCGCGAGTTCGCGGCCAGGTGCCTGGTCAACGCGGCCGGGCCCTGGGTGACCGACGTGCTGACGCGGGTCGCGGGGGCCAACTCCTCGCGCAACGTGCGGCTGGTCAAGGGCAGCCACATCATCGTGCCGAAGTTCTGGGAGGGGCCGCACAGCTACCTCGTGCAGAACACCGACAAGCGGGTGATCTTCATCAACACCTACGAGGGCGACAAGGCGCTGATCGGCACCACCGACATCGCCTACGAGGGGCGGGCCGAGGACGTCGCCATCGACGACGGCGAGATTTCCTACCTGCTCGACTGCGTGAACCGCTACTTCAAGGAAAAGCTGCGTCGCGAGGACATCCTCGAGACCTTCTCGGGTGTCCGGCCGCTCTTCGACGACGGCAACGGCAACCCCTCGGCGGTGACCCGCGACTACACCTTCGATCTCGACGAGACCGGCGGCGCGCCGCTGCTGAACATCTTCGGCGGCAAGATCACCACCTTCCGCGAGCTGGCCGAACGCGGCATGCACGAGATCCGGCACGTCTTTCCGAAGATGGGGGCCGACTGGACCGAGGCCGCGGCGCTGCCCGGCGGCGACATGCCGGGGGCCGACTTCGACAGCTTCCGCGAGACGCTGAAGGCCGAGTTCCCCTGGATGAGCCGCGAGCTGCGCGAATACTACGGCCGGCGCTACGGCACGCTGACCCGGCGCATCGTCGGCGCGGCGAGCGGGCTCGAGGGGTTGGGCCGCTACTTCGGCGCCCATCTCTACGAGGCCGAGGTCACCTGGCTGGTCGAGAACGAGTGGGCGGTCACGGCCGAGGACATCATCTGGCGCCGGACCAAGCACCGGCTGGACATGACCGAGGCCGAGATCGCCGCCTTCACCGAGTGGTTCGACACGGCGCACGCGGTGGCCGCCTGATGGGCCTGACGCTTTCGCTGAACACCAATCCGCTGGTGAACCGTTTCGCCGATCCGGACGACCTGATCGACTGCGTCGCGCGCGATCTGCGCATCCGCGACCTGCAGCTGACGCACGAGTTCATCAATCCCTCGTGGCCTGCGCCGGTGATCCGCCGCCTCACGCGGCAGATGGGCGCGGCGCTGGGGCGCACCGGCGTGCGCGTGACCTCGGGCATGACCGGGCCCTACGGGCGGCTCAACCACTTCGGGCACCCCGACCGGGACGTGCGGCGCTACTACGTCGACTGGTTCAAGACCTTCGCCGACATCACCGCCGACCTCGGCGGGACCTCGGTCGGCACCCAGTTCGCGATCCTGACCTACCGCGAGCAGGACGATCCGGCGAAGCGCGCCGAGATGATCGACATCGCGATCGAGTGCTGGGCCGAGGTGGCCGAGCACGGCAAGGCTGCGGGGCTCGACTACGTCTTCTGGGAGCCGATGAGCGTCGCCCGCGAGTTCGGCGAGACCATCGCCGAGTGCATGGCGCTTCAGGACAGGCTGACCGCCGCGAACATGGCGATCCCGATGTGGATGATGGCCGACATCGACCACGGCGACGTGACGAGCGCCAACCCCGACGACGTCGACCCCTACGCCTGGGCCCGTGCGGTGCCGAAGGTCTCGCCGATCATCCACATCAAGCAGAGCCTCATGGACAAGGGCGGCCACCGCCCCTTCACCGCCGCGTTCAACGCCAGGGGCCGCATCCAGCCCGGGCCGCTTCTCGCGGCCTTTGCCGAGGGCGGCGCGCAGGACAACGAGATCTGCCTCGAGCTGTCCTTCAAGGAACGCGAGCCGAACGACCGCGAGGTGATCCCGCAGGTCGCCGAGAGCGTCGCCTTCTGGGCGCCGCACATCGAGACGGGGGCCTCTGACCTCCATGTCTAGGGCGTCTTGCGCGCGGCGCGGCTTTCCCCGGCTGCGCCGTGGCTCTATCAAGGACCGACCCGCCGATTTGCAGCCCCGCCGCCCGACACGAAGGACACCATGAACGACACTGACGAAACGCTGGCCATCCGCGCCGCCTGGATGCACTACGTGGGCGGGCTCACGCAGGCCAAGGTGGCCAAGCGGCTGGGTCTTCCCTCGGTCAAGGCGCACCGGCTGATCGCCAAGGCGGTGGCCGACGGGCGGGTCAAGGTCTCGATCGAGGGTGACATCGTGGAGTGCGTCGAGCTCGAGACACGGCTCTTCGAGACCTACGACCTCAAGCTCTGCGAGGTGGCGCCGGACATCGGCGAGGAGGGGCTGCCACTGCGGGCGCTGGCGCTGGCGGGCGCGGCCTACCTCAAGCGCCAGTTCGAGACGGGCGAGCATTCTGTCATCGGCCTGGGCCACGGGCGGACGCTGGCGGAGGTCACCCGGCAACTGCCGCGCATCGACGCCAAGGGCCTGCATTTCGTGTCGCTGCTGGGCGGGCTCACGCGGAACTTCGCGGCAAACCCCCACGACGTGATGCACCGCATCGCCGAAAAGACCGGCGCCCATGCCTATGTCATGCCGGTGCCCTTCTTCGCCAACACCGTCGAGGACCGCGAGGTGCTGCTGTCGCAGCGCGGCGTCGACGAGGTCTTCCGCATGGCCCAGGCGGCCACGCTCAAGATCGTGGGCATCGGCACCGCCACGGCCGATGCGCAGCTCGTCTCCTCGGGGATGATCGAGCCGGCAGAGATCGAGGAGATCGCGGCGGCCGGGGCGCGCGGCGAGATGCTGGGCGATTTCTTCGATGCCTCGGGGACTGTCGTGGAAACCACGCTTTCGGCCAGGACACTCGCGGTGGGCTACGATCCCGAGCGCGAAGAGGATATCGTTGCCGTCGCGGGCGGGCCGGACAAGGTCGAGGCGATCCGGTCGGTGCTGCGGTCGGGCAGGGTGGCCGGGCTGATCACCGACGAGCGGACCGCGCGCGCGCTTCTGGGCTGACGCGGCACGCAAAGGACGACCCGATGAAACGAGACGACCGGAGGCAGCACATCCTCGACGCGCTGGTGCGCGACGGCGCGGTGCAGCTCGACGAGCTGGCCGAGCAGTTCGGGGTGTCGAAGATGACGATCCACCGCGATCTCGACGAGCTCGAGGGCGAGGGGCTGCTGCGCAAGATCCGGGGCGGCGCGACGATCGAGCCCGGCTCGCAGTTCGAGAGCGACTTCCGCTTCCGCCAGCTTCAGGGGCACGATCTCAAGGAGCGGATGGCCCGCGCCGCGCTCGACTGGGTCGAGCCGGGGATGACGGTGATGGTCAATGACGGCTCGACGGCCTCGGTGCTGGGCGGGCTGCTGCCCGAGAAACGCCCGCTCACGGTGATCACCAACAACGACGCGGTGATGGAGGCCCTGAAGGCCGAGCCCGGCATCAGCGTCATCGCCCTGGGTGGCCGCTATTCCGCGAAATACAACGCCTGGGTCGGCCGCGTGACCGAAGAGGCGCTGGCGACCCTGCGCGCCGACCTGGCCTTCATCTCGACCCCGGCGGCGGGCGAGGGACGCATCTACCACATGGACGACGACATCACCCGGGCGAAACGCGGCATGATGGATGCGGCGGTGCGGTCGGTGCTGATGATCAATCACCTGAGGTTCGACCAGTCCGCGCTCCATGTCCTCGCGGGGTTCTCGGAGTTCGCGGCGGTCGTCACCGATGCCGAGCCCTCGGGAAAGGCGCGCGAACAGATCGAAGCCGCCGGCGCCCAGCTGCGCGTGGCAGAAGGCGGCTGATCCCGCCCGCGCCCGGCTAGGGTGCGAGCGGGACTCAGGCGGGTTCGGAGGACGTCGTGCCGCGCAGGCGTTTGACGTCTTTCGACGGCGATAGCCCGAACATCCGCGCGTATCCCCGGCTGAACGCCAAGGGTTTCCTGCAGGCCGCCGAGAGCGGGCTGAACCTTCCAGCGCTGACCTCCGGGTCGGCCTCGGACACCTTTCTCGCGCGAAACAACAACTCGACGCCGGAAAAGCAGATCGATGGCCAGCGCAAGCTGCGCGCGCTCTATACCGAGCACGGGCTGGGCAGCGGCCCGGTCTTCCTTTTCACCGCTTTCGGCTGCAACTGCGAGGGCGATATTCCCGTCGCCAAGGCCATGCAGCGCGCCGCCGACCTGGTCGGCGTCTGCTAGGAGGCGGGCATGCCGCCCAACCCCGAGCGCGTCCTCGTGGCCGCCGAGGCCATCGGCGTCGGCCGCCGGGCGTTGCAGAAGGCGGCGGAATACGCCAACGAGCGCGAGGTCTTCGCCCGGCCCATCGGCAAGAGCCAGTCGATCCAGCACCCGCTGGCGCAAAGCTGGATGGCCCTCGAGGCCGCGGACCTCATGGTCTGGCAGGCCGCCAAGCTCCTCGCGGCCGACGCCGCCTTCGATGCCTGCGACCGGGCTGTACGCACTCACGGCGGGTTCGGTTGTGCCAAGGAATACCACGTAGAGCGCTACTTCCGCGAAGTCGTGCTGCCGCGCATTGCGCCGGTGACCCGCGAGATGATCATGTCGTTAATAGCCGAGCGCGTGCTCGAGCTGCCGCAGTCCTACTGAGGCGACACTGGGGAGGAGACGACATGACCGATAGCAAGCAACTCGCGGGGAAACGCGCCATCGTCACCGGGGCATCCGGTGGCCTTGGCCTGCACTTCGCCAGGATCCTCGCTGCCGCCGGTGCCGAGGTGACGCTGGCCGCGCGGCGCAAGGAAAAGCTCGAGGCGGCGGTGGCCGAGATCGAGGGCGCGGGCGGGTCGGCCAATGCCGTCTCGCTCGACGTGACGGACCCGGAGAGCGTCGCCGCGGCGTTTGGCGGCGAGGCCTATGACATCGTCATCAACAACGCGGGCGTGACCGTGGACGGCCCGGCGCTCAAGACCTCGGACGAGGACTGGAGCCGCGTCGTCGAGACCGACATGACCGGCGTCTTCCGCGTGGCCCAGGCCGCGGCGCGCGCCATGACCGAGGCGGGCAAGGGCGGGAGCATCGTCAACATCGCCTCGATCCTCGGGCTGCGGGTGGCGGGCAACCTTGCTGCCTATGCCACCGCCAAGGCGGGCGTCGTGCAGATGACGAAAAGCCTCGCGCTGGAGTGGGCGCGGCACGGCATCCGCGTGAACGCGCTCTGCCCGGGCTATATCGAGACCGACATCAACCGCGATTTCTTTGCCTCGGAGGCGGGGCAGAAGCTCATCAAGCGCGTGCCGCAACGCCGGCTCGGGCAGATGTCCGAGCTCGACGGGGCGCTGATGCTGCTGGCCACGGACGCGGGCAGCTTCATGACCGGCTCCGAGATCGCCGTCGACGGCGGCCACCTCGTTTCCTCGCTTTAAGGACCAAGACCCATGGACTTCACCATATCCCCGAAGATCGAGGACTACCGCGCCCGCATCGCGCGCTTCGTCGAGGACGAGCTGATCCCGCTGGAGGCGGACCGGGCCAACTACGACCCGCACGAGAACATCCGCAAGGACCTGCTGAACGAGATGCGCGCCAAGGCCAAGGCGCACGGCCTCTGGTGTCTGCAGCTGAAAGAGGAGACCGGCGGGCAGGACCTGGGCATCCAGGGCATGGCGGTCTGCTACGAGGAGATGAACCGCTCGATCTTCGGCCCGGTCGTCTTCAACGCCGCGGCGCCGGATGACGGCAACATGAAGGTGCTGGAAAAGGTCGGCACCGAAAAGCAGAAGGAGGAGTGGCTGCAGCCCATCGTGCGCGGTGACGTGCAGTCGGCCTTCGTGATGACCGAACCGGCGCCGGGCTCGGGCTCGGACCCGGGCGGCATGATGCTGACCACAGCGACGAAGAAGGGCGACACCTACGTCGTGCGCGGCCGCAAGTGGTTCATCACCGGGGCCGAGGATGCCGAGCACTTCATCCTCATCGCCCGCACCTCGGAGGATCCGCGCAAGGGGCTCTCGGCCTTCCTGCACAGGAAGGACACGCCCGGCTTCCGGATCGAGCGCCGCATCCCGATCATGGGCCCCGAGGAGCATGGCGGCCATTGCGAGGTGGTCTACGAGGACATGGAGATCCCCGCCGGGAACCTGCTGATGAACGCGGGCGACGGGCTGAAGCTCACGCAGATCCGCCTTGGACCCGCGCGCCTGACGCACTGCATGCGCTGGCTGGGCCTGTCGAAGCGCTGCGTCGAGATCGCCAGCGACTACGCCCACAACCGCTTTGCCTTCGGCGAGCGCCTGTCGCAACGCGAGAGCGTGCAGATGATGATGGGCGACATCGCCATGCAGATCGAGGTCGGCCGCCTTCTGGTGATGAAAGCCGCCTGGGAGCTGGACCAGGGCAGCTTTGCCCGCAAGGAGGTGTCGATGGCCAAGGTCCACATCGCCAACGTGCTGCACAAGGCCGCCGACACGGCGATCCAGATCAACGGCGCCCGCGGATACTCCAGGGACACGCCGCTGGAATGGATCTACCGCTATGCCCGCCAGGCGCGGCTGGTCGACGGCGCGGACGAGGTGCACAAGATGGTGCTCCACCGCAATATCGAGAAGGAAGGCCGCGATTTCTGGACGTGGCAGGTCGGGGAATGACCATGTCCGGCGATGTCGATTTCGATCCCGCCACGCTCGAGGGGTTCCTGCGCGAGCACTTCGGCAAGACCGCCGATTTCACGCTGGAACGCATCTCGGGCGGGCAGTCCAACCCGACCTATTTCGTGACCTACGGCGATGCCCGCATGGTGCTGCGCAAGCAGCCCAACGGGCCGATCCTGCGCGGCGCCCATGCCGTCGACCGCGAATACCGCGTGCTCGACGCGCTGCACCCGACCGGCGTGCCGGTGCCGAAGCCGATCCTCTACCACGAGGACCCCGATCTGCTGGGCACGCCCTTCTACCTGATGGATCGTGTCGATGGCCGGGTCTACGCCGACGGGGCGCTCGCCGAGGCGGAGCCGGCCGAGCGCAAGGCGCTGTGGATGGCGCTGGCCGATGCCATGGCCCAGATGCACGCGGTGCGCCCGGACGAGGTGGGCCTCGGCGACTACGGCAAGCCCGGCAACTATTTCGAGCGCCAGATCGGCCGCTGGAGCCGCCAGTGGGAGGCGAGCGACAGCGAGCCGATCCCCGAGCTCGACCGGCTTTCGGCGTGGCTCAAGGAGAACATGCCCGAGGACGATGGCGCCGTGAGCCTCGCGCATGGCGACTTCCGCATGGGCAACGTGCTGTTCCACCCGACCGAGCCGCGCGTCGTCGCGATCCTCGACTGGGAGCTTTCGACGCTGGGCCACCCGCTCGCGGATCTCGGGTTCTGCTGCATGGCCTGGCACACCTCACCCGACGAGTATGGTGGCATCCTGGGCCTCGACCTCGCGGCCGAAGGCCTGCCCGCCGAGGAGGACTTCGTCGACCGCTACATGCAGAAGATGCCGGAAAGCGCGCCGCTGCTGCCGTTCCACAAGGCCTTCGCGCTCTTCCGCTTCGCGGTGATCTTCGTCGGCATTGCGGACCGCGCCCGTCAGGGCAACGCTGCGGGGGCCGACGCCGAGACCATCGGTCCGCTCGCGCGGCGCTTCGCGATCCGCGGGCTCGAGGTGATCGAGGGGACACATGCGGCCTGACGTGCAGTGCGAAGGGGCAGGAGGAGAGCCTTGGAGTTGACGGGCATGCCTCGAGTGACCTGTTCCCCTTGGAGGCCTCGTTCTTCAGTTCGCTCTGTTCAGGCTTTGGTCCTCTACTGACCGTTGGTGATCCTCCCACGGGGTGAGCCGGTCGAGGCTCGTGTGGGGGCGATGGTGATTGTGGTCGTCTTGCAAAGCTGCGATCAGCTCTCGCGCCTGTGGGCAACATTGTCGGGGCGGAACAGGATGCTGACATCGCGGTCGAATTTCGGAGCCTGGCGCTTGCAGGCACGCCTTGGGCGCCGGGCTTTTCGATGCTCGGGAAGATACCACCAATGCTCCTGCGCCATGCCTTCCTTCGAGTACATGTAGCGGTAGATCGTCTTTCGGAAGACGCGCAGGTGTGCGTCCTCATGGATCAGCCGATTGCCGATCTGTTCCGGCGTCCAGCTGTTCCGGACCCGCTCGACGACCTGTTTCAGCAGTTGAGGGTGACGGATCAGACTACGCTGCCGGGTCCGGCGCTTGGCGGCCTCGAGATGCGCGGCTGCACCGTCGTAGCCGTCATATCCCGGCATGCTTTCGTCGCTGGAGCCAAGTCCGCTTTGTCTCGCGATGGATCGTGGCTTTCGACCGACCAAGGACACGCGCCATTTCTCGGACGGGAAACTTCGCCAGTCTCCAGCGTTCGATCCGGACACGTTCCTTGATGTTCAGTTGAGTGTAGAGCGCTCCCATGGCACGGCCTCCTCATTGGATAACCCGTTGGCTTCTAATGGGAGTTGCACTTGAAGGTAACGCGCGCCCGGCTACGTCCGTGTGGCGTGGAGTGAGAGTTATTTAAAGTCCGTCCCCGCGCCTACCTCAGGGGCATGCTGACCCGGAATTGCACGCTTTCGATCCCCGGGTTCTCGTCGTAGAGACCCGCGTTGGACCGGTGATCGTAGCTCAGCCCGTAGCGCCAGCCGTTGCGCGTCTCGTACCCGATCTCGATCCCCGAGCGGAATTCCACGGGCCCGCCGAGGTCGAAGTCGTCGCCCGCGGCGTAGAGCCCCGGCATCGCGTGCAATTCGGTGTAGAACGGACTGCTGCCGAGAAACGTGTTCCAGGTCAGCCCGTAGCCCACCCAGGCACCGCTCTCCTCGCCCAGCGAGAGCCCCAGCGCCTGGCCGAAAGGCCCGATGGTGCGCCCGAAGTCGTAGCGCAGGTAGCCTTCCGGGCCTTCGTCGGCGCGCCGGGCCACCGTCGTGCCGGCAGAGAAGGCGACCCGCGATCCCTGGTCGCCGGCACCGAGGCACCCGGTGGCCGTTCCGCAGTAATTCGTTCCCATGTCGGTCAGCCCTGCGATCAGCAGCAGCGCGGCGAAGGTTCCATCGGCCATGTCAGTCTCCAGCTTCCTCTCGGTCAGGCATCGTCCAGATTGCCATTGGAGTCCAGACCGTCACGCGGTTCGTTGCACTGGAACCACCAAGCCGGCCTTTCGGGATCACGATTTCCGTTTCACCGCGGCCGGGATCAGGGAGAACTGGACCTTGAAGGCGCGCCGGGGCTCGTTTGCGGCGCGCAGGGCGTCCTCGATCCTGTCGAAGTGCCGCGCCGGCTCGCTGTATCGATATAGCCGGACGCGGCCCGCGGCATGGCCGGTTACCTCTCCGCTGCTCAGGGCGTCGCCCATACCCACGACAAGCAGGTCTCCGTCCCGCTCCCAGCGGGTGATCCCGTCCATCATGTCATGCCCGGCCGGCGCCCAGCCTTCCGATTGCGGTGTGATTTCCTGATTGTCTCCCATCAGACTGCCTTGACTTTCATGCTCGCCGGGTCGACCAAGCCAAGCTCGGTCAGGACCTCTTCCTCGCCTCTCCCGACAATATAGGCGGCAATCCGGCTCCTAGGGACATCTGCGGTCACAAGAAACCGCGTGCCGCAGGGTTCGGCGAAACGCCGCTCAAACCAGGGCGCCGTCTGCTCGCGAGATCTGAGCGCTACCCGGACCACTCGTTGGGGGCGGCTCATTCGGTCACAGCATCAGGGCCATGATCTGCTGCGCGGGCGCATTCCTGTCCTGCTGCAGCTGGCAAATCGCCTTCTGCGGCAGCGTGAAATCGATGGCTCGGCACTGGAGAACCTCCGATGCAGTGTCGAGCAGATTGACCTGCCCGCGAACATCCTGTCGTTCAGCGCGCGTCCCCGGGCCATGGCGGCGACTTGCAAATGATGCCTGACCATCAAGTCCGCAAGCAACAGGTGGGTGTAACCGAAGGTCTGAGACGCGAATGTCCTGTGATATGCACTTACGGTGACCTCGGAACGTGCAGCTTCTCGCGAGTGCCAATGAATTAGCTCATGCGACCGTGTCGTGGACCGTCCCGAGGAAAATCCTTCTGCCCGCCAGCACGGTGGGAGCCCGCAGCGGCAGTTGGGAAACTGTTTTTCAGCGTGGATCGGGCGGCCGCTTGTCCACGTGAAGCATCGGCCATGTCAACATTGGCAGAGCGGGATCGGTCTCTGGCACCATCGGAGCGGTCGGTGTCACCGTTTGACGATGTCGGTTGCCGGCGAGGGAGATGGTAAATGCCAAAGTGGCAGGGCGTCGCGAACGCAAGCGGCAGTCTCAGGCCGCCAGCCATCGGCGTGATCTCGTGGGTGCTATGCGGGGCTGGCAGGGAATGGGGCGCTTTCACCATCGGTCAGGAGCCTGGAGGGTGGTCGGGGTCTCGGCGTTCCAGCCCGGAGGCAGACCGGGGCCTCCAGAGGGACGTGGTGCACGGGACTTCCGTTGTCGGTCGCGCCGGTTTGTGAGGCGTGCCTGTGAAGTTTTGAAGGGTGCCCCTTCCGTCGCGGTGAGCAGCCATCGTCTGGCCTTTCCGCGGCTGGAAATCGTTTGGCGCCCGGACTGACGCCTTCGGTGAAAGGGGACCTGCATTGCACGGCTCGTGCCTATCCGGAGAACGGAAACCTGGGCTTGGTTTTTGGGGCTTGCTGATCTTGATCCCGGGAGGTCTCTCCCCGTTACTTGCCAAAAAAGTATCGCGGATAAGCAGAAAAGTAACAAAAATATCGAAGCGGTCTCGGACGTCTCGCGTGACCTCGATCCGAAG
This sequence comes from Salipiger mucosus DSM 16094, assembly GCF_000442255.1. Lineage (GTDB taxonomy): Bacteria > Pseudomonadota > Alphaproteobacteria > Rhodobacterales > Rhodobacteraceae > Salipiger > Salipiger mucosus. The sequence goes on from NZ_KE557289.1 coordinate 28,173, forward strand.
CGCGTACGCGCAGCATTCTTGTTGCGAAGCTCTCGAAATTCCTTTCGCCGGTTGCGTTGAGCCACGGTTTGACCCTTGGCGCGAGACCATGTCCGGGCCGGTTTTGCCGTGCGTCTCGACTGCGCAACCTTTGTCTGAGCCATCGCGCTGCAGTTTCTGCATCGGTTTTCTGGTGTCATGAATGCCCAAGAGAGCGCTCGGAGCGGTCTCCTGCGAGCGCGCAACGACGGGCGAGTAAGAAAAATATCAAGACAAGTATCGCGGATGGCCGGAAAAGTATCGCAAAACGGCAAATTGCATTGAGGTCAGGATGACCTGCGCGCAAACTGCGTCGACCCTCATGCAGATCGACGTGATTTCCCTCAAGGTCTACGCGACCTGATCCGCACTTTATGTCATGCACGACAGGTCGCGTCGTTCAATTGTCCGGTGGGCCTCGACACCGGGCGCTTCGGCAAGGGCGATACGGCTCCGCCGTCCCGTGTCTGGCGAACAAGCGATCAAGGCGGAGCGCGACACCATCGACGACATCGTGACGCGCGCACGGGCCGGCCCGGACTTGATCTCAGCCGATTGTGCTGGCGGCCTCGCGCACAAGGTGCAGGCGGTCACGCTGCACCGACATCGCCTCGTCCCCAGCCGGGTCGTTGCCCGCGACCGTGACCACGGCTTCCCGCTCCTCGCGTGTGTCGCCCAACCGCATGCTCACGTCCTCCAGCCGCCAAAGAACCGGGGTCGATCTGTCGGCGGAGGGGCAATCGGGATCTCCTCGACGCTTTCAGGATCGGCGGCGTTTTGCATCAAGCGCACGGGTCACGTCGGTGATATCATCGCGCAGAACATCTGGCTCCTTGACCAACGGAGACCTCCCCATGCCCGTTTCGAAAAAGCCGCGCAAAACATCATCCCGATCCCCGGGCAAGGCCGAGCTGGCGTCCCTCCCAAATCCCGTGACGCTCGAGGCAGAGGGGAGGCTCTCGGGGCCGTGGCCCGATAACGAGGCGCTCGGCGACGCACAGGATCTGGTCTACGAAGCCTGGGAGACCGAGGACGGCCGCAGCCGCTACGCGCTTGCCCGGCGGGCGCTGCAGATCACGCCACTTTGTGCCGATGCCTGGCTCATACTTGCCGAGCGTCCGTCATTGTCGGCATCCGAACGGCGAGAATATCTCGAGCGTGCGGTCAAGGCTGGTGAGCTGGCGCTCGGGGAAGGTGGTTTCGCTCAATGTGATGGGCACTTCTGGGGGTTCCTCGAAACCCGACCGTATATGCGCGCACGCCACCAATTGGCCGAGGACCTCTGGAGCTCCGGTGACCGCGAAGCGGCTGTCAGGCACCTGCGCGGCATGCTCGTCCTCAATCCGGGCGACAACCAGGGGCTGCGATACATCCTGCTCGCCTGGTTGCTGACCCTGCGGGATGACGCAGCCGTGGAAGACCTCCTTCGCACGCACAGCGACGAAGCCAGTGCATTCATCTGTTACACGCGAGCATTATTCGCCTTTCGTCGGGATGGCGACAGCGTCGCCGCACGCCTAGCCGCCGCGGAGGCCTGGGGATGCAATCGACACGTGCCGGGGCGTCTTGCACGGAAAACACGCCCGCATCTCAACGACACCGGATACTACATCCTGGGCGGCGAAGACGAGGCCGCCTACTATGTCGACGAGTACGGGTTCGCCTGGAGAGAGACGCCTGGCGCCGTGGGTTGGCTGGTCAACATCACGAAAACCCTGACACCGCTGCGAGAGGGCCGGGCGACATTGCACTGACCGTGTCTCTCTGCCATTGCGCGGCCAGGTCGTTTCCGGAGGCAGTATCGCGAAACCGGGTCCTGCAGGATGCTAGCGGTCCGCCGGGCAACGATTCGGACGGTTGCCTTGCTCTTTGCGCCCGCGCGCATTCGGAGAGAGTCGGGAACGCTGGAAATTCCGTTGCCTTACGAACCGCTGAGCTCGCGGCGCCCTGTCGGCCGACAACCGCCTCGGCCGGTAGTGTCCCAACGCTTGGTGTAGGAGGCCGCGCGCGGAGCCCCCAGCGTAGCGCAGCGCGCGGCCGGGTGTGACGCTGGCGGCCACCGCCGATCTTCGAGAAGGTTCGGGTTGCGAGACCTTGAACCAAGAACGGAGATGACGATGACCGATGACAGAATGACGCTGATTGAGCTGGTTGAGAAGCAGGCCGATGGCGATCTCGTGCGCGAGATGCTGGCCTTCGCGGCCGAGCGGATCATGGAAGTGGAGGTCGAGGCGCGAACCGGTGCCGCGAAGGGCGCTCGCTCTCCCCTGCGGGAGGTTCAGCGAAACGGTTACCGGGACCGCGACTGGGACACTCGTGCCGGTCGGATCGCGCTGGAAATCCCGCGGCTGAGAAAGGGGAGCTACCTGCCCAGCTTCCTGGAGCCGCGACGGACTGCTGAGAAGGCGCTGGTGGCGGTGATCCAGGAGGCTTACGTCCACGGGGTCTCGACGCGCTCCGTAGACGATCTGGTGAAGGCGATGGGCGCTGGCGGCATGTCGAAGAGCCAAGTCAGTCGCCTTTGTGTCGAAATCGACGAGCGGGTGAATGCATTCCTCTCCCGGCCGCTCGAAGGCGCCTGGCCCTATCTCTGGCTCGACGCGACCTACGTGAAAGTGCGCGAGAGCGGGCGGATCATCAGCCGCGCCGTGATAATAGCGGTAGCTGTGAACGAGGACGGCAAGCGCGAAGTTCTCGGCGTCGCCACCGGTCCATCCGAAGCAGAAACGTTCTGGACCGACTTCCTGCGCTCTCTCGCCGACCGTGGCCTGCGCGGCGTGAAGCTGGTGGTCTCCGATGACCACAAGGGGCTGCGGGCTGCCGCGCGGCGGGTGTTCGACGCGACGCACCAGCGCTGTCGCGTTCACTGGATGAGAAACGCGCTTGCCCATGCTCCGACCAAGCAGCGCACGGCCGTGGCGGCAATGCTGAAGACGATCTTCGCCCAGGAAAACAAGGCGGATGCCGAAGCCCAGTGGGAGGTCGTGGCTGACGCGCTGCGCGAGAAGCAGGCGCGGCTCGGCGCCCTCATGGACGCCTCGCGCGACGACGTCCTCGCCTACATGGATTTTCCACGTGAGCATTGGGCCCAGATCGCGTCGACGAACCCACTGGAGCGGGTGAACCGGGAGATCAAGCGCAGGTCTGACGTCATCGGCATCTTCCCGAACGACGAGGCCATCGTCCGTCTCGTCGGCGCGCTGATGCTCGAGACCAATGACGAATGGACGGTTGCGCGGAGATACATGTCGCTTCCGTCTTGGGGCCTTGGTCGTCAATACGCAATCTGCATAGGAACGTTGCCGCATTTGCCGGGCTGGCAGCGGAACGCGAGGCGCGGGTGGCGCGTAGACCCCAGATATCGGAGCGCAACCCGCGCCTCGCGTTCCGCTGGGTGGTATGCTCCCTCAGCAGCGCCATCAATTCCACTCCCAGTTCCCGTACCGGTGTAATGCTTCCGTCCGTGGTCGGCACATTGGCCGCCTACTTGATGTCGGTGAGATTGGTTTCCGGGCACCCATCTTGAAAACGCGCTCGGACGGAACGTCCGGTGGCAGGCACATGTCCGGCGTCGCCGGAAACCGCGTCCCGGCAGGGACTTCGTCGTGGCGAGGGCAGACCCTGCCAGGAGTTGATCTTCTCCTTCTTTCCGTGTCGATGGTCGTCTCAGGAGGCCAATGTCACCGTATCGCGCTGCAACCGGAACTCAGTTCCGTCCAGCCACATGCGGTGAAGCACGACACCGATCCGTCGTGCCACGGCGACCGTGGCGCGCTTCGAACCGCGGCGCCTGGCAACCTGCATGCCCCATGCCTTGAGCCAGCAGGGCCTCGCATTATGCATCATCACGGTGGCAGCGTTGAAGAGCGCCGTTCGCAGGGCGGCATCTCCTGCCTTGGTGATCCGGCCGGTGACATCGCGCTCGCCGGACTGCTCGCGCCGAGGTGTGAGGCCGACCCATGGTCCGACGTCCCGCGACGATCTGAACCGTGCCGGGTCGTCGATCGCCGAGCGCACCGTCAGAGCGATCACGGCGCCGATGCCCGGCATCGTCATCATCAGCCGACAGGCTTCGTCCTGCCGGGCAAGCTCGAGCACCCTGCGGTCCAGCGCCGACAACTTGTCGCGCAGCATCGCCCGGGCGTCGAGGATGGCCGATGCGGCTGTCTCCAGCGCAGCATTCCCCGCGACAAGTTCGCGGACCCGTGCCTCATAGCGCCCTTTGCCCTTGCCGACGGGACCAAGCTTCATACCGAAATTACGGAGCACGCCGCGCAAGGACTGCTCGATGTCGAGTGCTGCTTTCTGGACCGACTTGCGGGCGCTAAGCAGGGCGCGCATTTCCTGGGCAGATACAGACTTGCAGTGAACCGGCCTGAACCAGCCCATGCGAAGCAGTTGCGCGATCCCCTCGGCATCGCGGCGATCTGTCTTCACTGGCATGGCCTTCAAGACCGCCTTGACCTGCCGCGTCTCCATCAGGATCAGCGCGAAGCCGGCGTCCCCCAAACTGCGGTGAAGCCACTGCGACAGCGGGCCGGCCTCGAGCCCAATCGCCTCGATGGTCCAGGGCAAGTCCCGCAGGAACGCTGTGAACGCCTCGGGCTCGCTGTCGATCTGCGCCCGCTTGACGACCTGCCCATGTTCGTCGAGCACGCAAACTGCGGAACTCGCGAGCGAAACGTCAATGCCGATGAAGGTCTTCATGCCGTCCTCCTCTGGGATGTGGAAGCGCCAGCCTATCCGGTCTTGGCTGCCCCATGACGACATCTTGAAAGCCTGGCGCGTGTCACCGACACTACAACCGTCAGGCTGTCCGCCGTGGCGACCTGATCAGCCTTGGACCTCTCCGAAGGTCGGCGCTCTTACACCATCTCTCGGGGCACTACCCCTCGGCCGGGACCGTCATCCAGGGTGGCCGGTTCCGACCGCTGCGAATGGGCCTGTTAGCTGGCGCTTTCCTCCTCGAGTTTGTCGATGGAGCGACATCCCCCGAACTGGGGCGTCCGTCGGGTCATTGACGAGGGTCTTGCCACCGGGGTGCCGGGATCTGTGGAGATAGCGCTAGATGCGTCGGGGTATCCCGTTCGGCGAACGCGATCTCGGCGAGGGCCGCCAGCAGGCGGGCGGCGGCCCATCCCTCAGTATCCATGCGGTCGATACGCGCGCCCAAGGTCTTTGCAGACTTGGTAGGCGCATCACCGCGAGCATGGGCATTGACCGGACGGGGAGGGCGCTCCTCACGGCGGCATGCTTGAGCCGCTCAGAGACGGATCGTCATAGCGAAGCTGCGTCCACTCTTCCGCGGCAGGTATCCGGAGGACGTCGCGGGGCAACGGGTCGCTCGGGACGGGCTCGGGAGCCACGTCCCCGACGCTTTCTGTCGCGGCGGCACTTTCAGCCTGGATCGCCGCCACAGGCTCGTCCCGGGCCTCCGCCGCATCCAGCGCCTCGGTCCAGCCGGGGACTACCTCGAATGTCCGCAACTCGCCGGCCACCGCCTCGAGCTGCGCCCGGGCGGCTTCTGGAGGCGCCCAGACCAGTGCGTGGTGCATTCGGCCGGCCCGGCCTCCGGGCGTTCTGGGCGCGCTCCGGTACCGGACGAGGAGCGATGTGCTTAACTGCCGAAAATCCGAATAATCTATACTCTTCGGAAAATCGGCAGTTAAGCCCTCGACGATGTACCGCCAGCGCGGCAGATCTTCCTGGGCTGTCTGGCGTGCTCTCCAGATGCCCGGGAGCAAGCGTGGCGCTTCGCTGTCGGAAAGCGGCAGGACGCCCGCCGCCTCGATGGCTCGGCTCGGCCGGTTGCCGCCTTTCTTGAGATCGATCCACCGCTCGACGCGATCCACGGTGACGTCCAGCACCAGCTCCGCGAGAAGAAAGACGGTGACGGGAGAGGCCTTGAAGTGTGGCCGCAGGCGGTCGATGCCCTGGACGAGTTCGCAGTCCCGGACCTGCCGCAACACCTTTTCCGCCCACGGGTCGGGGTGGCAGTTCACGTCGACCGACAGGCGAGACTTGTCCCGCATGCGCAGTCCGCGGGCGGCCTTGTCCCAGCGTCCGAAGCTGCCGTCTGGGCGGCCCAGGCTGTTGAAGGGCGCAGTGTCCGCGGCGGCGAAGGCCCGTCCGATGCGCTCCACGGCCTCGGTCGGCTCTTCCCGGCCGATAACGATAGCGGTCGAGCAGTCCTTCCATTCGTTGCGTCCACGAAGGGCATTGTAGTGAGCGACGGGATTGGACAGGCCGTCGGCACGGAGCGCCTCGATCACCGCCTTCGGGGCGATCACGAGAGCGCCGGGCTTGGAATGGCAGAAATCGATGAGTTCCCGCCGCAATGTGGCGGCCTCGGCCTGTTGCTTCTGAGCTGTGAATCCGTTCCCGGTGATGCTCGTTTTTGACCACGACCGCCCGGACACCTGCACGACATGGGTGTTGCGCTCGACGCGGTAGCTGGCCCGCTCCATCGGGCCGAAAATTCGCTCGGCCAGCTCGTGATCTCCGGTCCCGTCGAGATGCAGCAGGGGAGTGTTCGCGGAAAAGTGCGGGCGGTTCAGAAAAAGCGCCTCGATCCCTTTCACGACACCCTCGGACCGTGTGCCGGCATTGATGTTCTCGCAGCGTAGCACCGCGTTTGCTGCCTCCCGCCCGGTTTCCAGCTCGGGCAGAAGCGCTTCCAGAACCTGCCGGAACGCCTTCACGGCCTTGTCGTCGTGGCCCTCGATTTCCTTCAGGAGCCGTGCGTCATGATCGACCGTCCGGTTCTCCCTCAGGCGGGCAAATGTCGCGGCTTCGAACGCGGTCTTGGCCTTCGCCGTGATGACCCGATCTTCGAATTGATGCAGGGCCGCGAGCGTCTGGCGGATCATCGCGTCAGTGATGCCGGCCTGCTTCATATGGGCCAGCGGGCGATCTGGAGCTTGCTGGAAAGCGTCGCGGAGCGCGGTCCGAAGTGGCCTGACGAGACGCATGCTGTCCTCGAGGGCGTCGGCCATGCGTCCGGCGTCGTGCATTTTTCCGAAGCGCTGGCCGCCGGGCTCGTATGCAAGCGTCTCGCCCAGGGTCTCGAATGAGATCGTCGCGCGGTCGGCCGCGAGCCTGCGGGGGGCCTCATCGAAGATCACCATGTCCGGCGTCACGTCGCCCGGAAGCGGGATGAACGCGAACTCCGACGGCGCCACGATGACGACGCCCTCGGGACTCTCGGAGAGCCGTTTCAGGCGCGCTTCCTGGCGCATGTGCCCGCACGCGTTCCGCATGGGACAGACGGGACACAGAACCTGCTTCGGGCTCAGTCCCCGCGCCGCCAGCGAGTCGGCCGATTGCGAGACATGACACATGCGGTTTTCAGACTCGTCCGGATCGAAGGCGCGCCTGCCGCGCAGCACGATGACCTCGGGGCTGTCCACGTCGGTTGCAGCCCGGTATTCCTCGGCAAACTCAGCTGCCTTGGCGTGATCAGGCTGCAGAACGAGCGTGACGATGCCCGGCCAGCGCGCGAGCGCCCTGATCGTGGCCTGGGTCTTTCCGGTGCCCTGCGCCCCGCTTAGCATGGTGCGCGGGCAAGGCTGGCCGTCACCGGGCATCGAGGCCGGGAGGAACTCGAGGTCGAAGCGGTCCCTGACGTGCCGCAGGATTGCCGCTTGCCGGCGTGTCCGCTCTTGCGGATCGAGGTCACGCGCGCGTTCCGCCAGCTCCTCGTAATGCCTGGCCACCATCTTCTGCGCCCGGACCATCCGGGCGGCCTCGTCTATGAAGCTGAGAACGGTCGCGGCGTGGTCTTCCTTTCTGCCACCGGGCTCCGGGTAGAATGGCGGGCGTGCCGGGGGACGTTCGAACCTGGCAAAATGGTAGACCGTGCGCAGCCCGCGCGCGTGAGAGACAAGGCAGGGCTTCTCATCCGGCCGGCCGGGGCGCGGGCGCAGGAGAAGTGTCGCCTTGTCCGCACCATTTTCGAGGCCCTCGACGGGGTCGGGAATGCCGCGACGGTCGTATGTCTCGAGATTGTCGAGTATCTCGCCGACACGCAACCATTGCCCGGACGGCAGCTGGAGCTCGGCCTCGTCATCGAGCGACGCGCCCTGCATCATCTGCTGCACTGCGATGCGCGCGGCCTTGAAGGTCGATCCCGTGCGGTCTGCCGCCTGCCGGGCGCGATCTTCGACGAAGGCCTCTTCGACCATGTCCGCCTTGGGCCTGATCCGGTGCCGGGCGATCCGCTCCGCCTCCCGCGCCTGTGCCGCCGTTTCGGATTGCAGCTTCGGGACGGTCAGATCGATTTCGGACTCCTGGATGACCGAGGGCCTGGCAATCCGCGTGACTGGTGCGTGCAAGATCGGCGGGGCCTCGAAAATCAGCCGTTCCGGAGAGCCAACAGCCACGTCGACAATCGACCGCACGAGCATGGCGCCTGACTTGCTCAGGGCAATCCATGCAAGTCCCTTGGCCCATGCGCGGACTTCGAGGGTGTTCAGCATGTCCCTCGACCGGGACACGTCGGAGACGCGGAAGAAGCCGTGCATTCCGCTGCTGCTGAGCTCACCGCAGCCCGGGGCCGTCACACCGTCGGACGACGACGGGCGCACGAGGTAGGCTCCGTCCCGGGCCTCCGGCCAGATTTCAAAGAGCGCGGCGAGCGGGCCGCCCAGCTCATCGATCCGCGTCGTGACATCTGCCGGCATGGTCTTGTCATCGTAATCCCAGAGCAGCCAGCCGGGGCCCTTCGGGAAGTGGAAGTTCTCCAGCGAACGGGTGGCGGCGCCGTACCTCGCCTGGTTGCGCGTGGTGATCACCGCACTCTCCCGCCCGATAAGGACGCCGGAGGCGATGGCCTGGCACCGGGACAGGCCGGAGAGCAGGTCTTCGAGGGCCCTCGCGGTCGGTGCCGGGATGGTTTCGGCGCGACCTTCGTAGAGCGTGGCGACCGCCTGCTTGTGGATCTTGCCGTTGTCCGCCCAGAACTGCTTCGCGAGCGGCTGACCACTGGTCGTGAAGAGCGTGATGGAACTCGGAGATTGGACTGGCGCGGTCATGCCGGAACCCTCCCCGAGACGGAGAGCGGTTCGAATTCAAAAGAGGAAATGCGTGTAGTCAATGTCATGCCGGGGACACTGACCGACGTCGCTTTCGTGGAATTTAAATGGCTCGGGGAGCGCGCTGCGCGGAGACTGTCGGACGTAGAGGCGTACGTCTCCAGACGGCCTGGTTCGGTCTGCACACGGCGGTCAGCCGGCGTGAGCGCTGGTTTCGAGAGCGGCGGTCAGCTCAGAGCGCGGCGAGGATGGCGGCGATCAGAAATGAGATCGGCTCGGGCATTTTGAGAATTGTGATCACTGGTGCCGAGGGCGTGCCAGGTCGTCACTTTGGACAGGCAGCGCGTGGGCCGGTCGTCATCGATCTGATCTCCGGCTTGATGACGCTGCGTCTCGGAAACTCGGCGAATGACGGCGATACGCCGCTTCGGGTTCCGCTGATCAGCCGCGAGTGGTCTCGACGCCGTAACCGCAGTCGACGATAGCGAGTGCCGGCAGACAGTTGGTCGGCACGTCGACTGGACAGCATCACAAAGTTCTGCCCTTTTCTGTCAGAAGCAGTGCCTCTGACCTGGTTGTCCATGTCGAAGCGGCCTTTCGCTGCGGCGGCCGCGAGTGCCCGCAGCGCGGGGCAAATCTGTCCTTTCTCACGGGCGTCATGCTCCTGAGTTGAGCTCGCGCCGCGCTACCGAGAGCATCGACCTGGACAGCTCATGAAGTTGGTCGGCGGCCAGCCGGTTGATCTGCCAGAACAGGTGCCGCTCCAGCACCTTTCCGGGGACAAGCTCGACGAGATCTCCGCGCTCGAGGTGGCTCTTCGCGAGTTGGACCGGATTGAGCGCCCACCCCATGCCGGCAAGGCTGCCTTCGAGAAAGCTCTGCGTCGAGGGAAGCCAGTGGGTGGGGAATGACATGTCGTGCCCGAATACCTCGCGCGCCCAGACATTCTGAAGGCGGTCCTTCTGGTTGAAGGTGAGAGCTGGCGCGCGCTGGAACGCCTCCTCCATGAGGCCGTCGGGGAAGTATCGGGCAACGAAGTCAGGGCTCGCCGTCGCACTATAGTGGAGCGCGCCGAGTGGCGTGACACGGCATCCCTGCACGGGACGCTCCAGCGAAGTGACAGCGGCAAGCACCCGGCCACGCCGCAGCCAGTCGGCCGTATGGTCCTCGTCGTCTATCGCCACGTTCACGAGATAGTCGCTGGCTTTGGTGAAGGACGCGATGGCCTCGAGAAACCAGGTCCCGAGGCTGTCGGCGTTGGTGGCCACGTTGAGGGTCACCCGTTGCCCGGCATCTTCCGGCCCGGAGAGCTCGGGCAGCTGCGCCATAAGGTCCTTCTCGAGCATCCCCACGCGGTCCATGTGCCGGCAGAGCGCAAGACCCGTGTCCGTGGCGGTGCAGGGCGTCCCACGCTCTATGAGCATCGCGCCAAAACGCTCCTCGAGATGCTTGATGCGCTGCGAAACGGCCGACGGGGTGCGGCGGGACGGACGCCGCTCATCGTCGGTGTCGGTGCCCTCACAACCGATCTCGCCGAGGACCTCGCGCGCGACGCCAGGGAGGCCGGTTCAGACGGCCTGCTTCTCGCGCCCATGTCCTACCAGCCGCTGACCGACGAGGAGGTGTTCCGCCATTTCGAGGCCGTCGCTGCGGCCGGCGGACTCCCCCTGTGCATTTACAACAACCCGGGCACCACGAAATTCACCTTCAGCCCGGACCTGATCGCGCGACTGGCCGAGCCTCCGAACGTGATCGCGGTGAAAATGCCTCTGGCTGCGGACGGCGACTATGCGGGCGAGTTGCAGCGCCTGCGGGCCATGACGCCGGCGGACTTCGCCATCGGCTACAGCGGTGACTGGGGCGCGAAGGACGCGCTGCTCGCTGGTGGCGCCTGCTGGTATAGCGTGGTGGCCGGTCTCCTGCCGGAACCCGCACTCGCGCTAACCCGTGCGGCCCAAGCGGGGCATACCGCCCGCGAAGTGGCCGGGATCGCTGCGCTGCCTTCTGTCAATCGGCACGCAATCTTGACCCCCTATCGGCGTCCTAAAATGCCCCCCTTGGAGCGCACGGTAGCTGGCCCGATGCGGCGTAGCTCCCATACAGCGCAACCGTATCGGCCCAGCGTGGGTGTCGGTCATTCTCGGGTCTTGAAGCGCCAACTCTCGTTGACGGTTTCAACGATGTCGCAGTTCGAGCCGGTGCGCGCAGCGCTGAAACGTCCGGGGGACGTTTCAAGGCCGAACGGGTCAGGCGGTCTAGGAGAGCCTTGGTCATCTTCGCGTCTCCGGACACCGATGGCCATTCGCCGAAGTCGAGATTGGTCGTGACGATGATCGATGTGCGCTCGTAGAGGCGGCTGATGAGATGGAACAGCAGCTGGCCGCCGGTCTGCGCGAAGGGGAGATAGCCGAGCTCGTCGAGGATCAGGAAGTCGAGGCGGCAGAGCAGGTCTGCCGTGCGCCCCTGTCGGTCGGCACGGGCTTAGGCATCGAGCTTGTTCACCAGGTCCACGACATTGAAGAAGCGCCCCCGCTTGCCGCGCCGGATGCAGGCCCGGGCGATGCTCACGGCAAGGTGGGATTTGCCGGTGCCGGTGCCACCGATGAGCACGACATTGCGCTGCTGTTCGAGGAACTCACCGGCGGCCAGGTCGCGCACCAGCGTCTCGTTGACCAGCGTTTCCTCGACGCTGAACTCGTCGACCTCTTTTGTCAGCGGCAGCTTTCGGCGCGACTTCACAGAAGTTAATTAAGAAATCTTTGGGCAGCTTGACAAAATTTGCCAATATTTGCCATGCTCAAGATGGAGGTGCTTATGGCAACGATGAACGTGTCCCTGCCTGACCCGATGAAGGAATGGGTCGAAGGACAAACAAAGAGCGGGCGCTACAGCAACGCCAGCGACTACGTGCGCGACCTGATCCGCCGAGATCAGGATCGACAGGCAGCGGTAGCGGAGTTGCAAAAGCTCGTAGATGAAGGGCAGGCAAGCGGCCCGACGCAGAAGTTCGACATGGAGACGTTCCTGACGCGCAAGCGGGAGGATCATGCCACAAAGCCCGATTGAGGAATATCGCGTCTCACCGGCGGCGGAGCTCGATCTGAGTGGCATCTGGGACTATACCGCAGAGATGTGGTCGCCTGACCAGGCGGACAACTATCTGCGCGGCCTGGGAGAAAAACTCGAAAATCTATGCAGCCACCCTGAGATCACTCGTGAGCGCACCGAGATCGATCCGCCGGTGCGGCTCCATCCCTACCGCGCTCCCACTTGATCATCTATCGGATCGGAGGCGATCACCTTGCAGTCATCCGCGTCGTCCATAGCCGCCAGCACTGGCAGGTACTTCTGAACGAGTAGATGAAGCGTTCATTTTTCTTGATTTTCAATCCGGAGTGCGCCCCGCCGGCTGGACAGGTTGAGTGAGTCAAATTGACCGGGAGCGGGCTTTCAGATTCATGGCGCTACGTCGGACGGGCGCGCGGTTTTACGCAAGAAGCTGTCCCGACCACAGATCGCGAAGTTCATGTCAGTCCTGAAGTCATGCATCGTGGCCATGGAGGCCTGCGGGGCCGCACACTACTGGAGCCGGGAACTCGCCGGCCTCGGCCATGACATCCGGCTCGTCCCCCCCGTCCATGTCAAACCCTTCGTGAAGCGGCAAAAGAACGACGCCGCGCATGCGGAACCGATTGCTAAGGCGCTCCATCGCCCGCACCCGCGATCTGCTCGTCGATCAGCGCACCCAACTGGTCAATGCACTGCGCGGCCATCTCGCCGAACACGGCATCGTTCTGGGTAAGGGCATCGGCAACGTCGAGCGCCTCGCCATTCGTCTGGAAGAGGATGACCTTGCCGGACCTCGTCCGGCATCTGGGGCAGCTCTATCTCGAGCAGATCGCACGACTGGGGCCGTCGCGTGAAAGGCCGAATACAGGGTCGCGATGCGGATCACAGCATTCAACCTGGAATTGAAAGTAATCGCGTGACACCATCTTTGGTAATTTAGTACTAAAATGAAATTCCGATTCAGGGAACTTCTTGTCATGCAGTTTTCGCCCAGTCGTCGAACGACCCCGAGGTTTCTGATCGGACTCGCTGCCGGTATCGTCCACCTGTCTGGCAGTGCAGCCATGGCTCAGGACATCGCCTCTCCTCCGAGGGCTGCCGCGCTGGCACGAACTAGCATGCCCGAACGGATGGTGTTTCCGGCACCGGAGGCGCCCCGGGGCATGAATGCCCGGCCGGAGGCCCTGATCGAGACGGACGACTGTCTCGGCGCGGATGTCTGCTACGATCTCTCGCTTCGATACGTCGACGGACAACTCCGCAACCCCGCGTTTCCGGCGGATGATCCGGGGGGCTTCGATGACGTCCGCCTGCGGGCCTATGGCGGGCTGGTCCTGGATGACCAGGGTTCGCCGGTCGCGCAGGACAATCCATTCGTCGCGCCGGTCGTGGAAATCGCGCCCGGCGACACCTTTCGCCTGACATTCGAAAACGAATTGCCGCGACCACGGGACATGGTTCTTCCCGGCGAGGCGCCCGGAGGCGGATCGCTGAGCTGCATCGGGGAGCCGGCCGATCACAATGCACCGCATTGCTCGAATTTCAATCTCACCAACATTCACACGCACGGGCTTTGGGTCAGTCCGCTGGGGAACAGTGACAATGTCCTTTTGACGGTGAACCCCGGGATCAGGTTCACCTATGAATACAACATCCCCAACGATCATCCGGCAGGCACCTTCTGGTACCACGCCCACCGTCATGGATCGACGGCCCCTCAGGTTTCGAGCGGCATGGCCGGGATTCTGCTGATCCGCGGCAATCGCCAGCCCGTGCTTGGCGCCGCCGGCTGGGCTCTGCCGGGCGATCTCGACGTGATTCTCCCGCGGCCGGAGGTCGGAGGCCATGACCTGACCTTCCCGGAGCGTACGATGCTGTTCCAGCAGATCGCCTATGCCTGTCGCTGGTCCCGTGACCAGGTGGCTGCCCTGGAGGCGTCCGGAACACCTCGGGATGAGCTCCCCGTCGTCGGCTCCATCAAGACCGATACCGAGACGGGGGCGTGGATCTGTGACGAGGGCGATGTGGGAATGGTCGAGCCCGGGCCGGTGAATGCCTTCGACCAGCTGACGCCCACCGCCTGGCCGGCCTCTGGCCGATACACCGCGATCAACGGCGGCATCCAACAGGAGCAGCCCGGTGCAGTCGCCGGGCGGGTCGAGCGCTGGCGGCTCATTCATGGCGGCGTCCGCGAAACGATCGGTGTTCAGATCCGGAAGGTGGAAACCCGCCCCGTGGATGCGCTGCGGACCCGGCTTTCCGAAGGCAGCGAGGGCCGGGACAGGGCCGACGAGACCGTCGAGGAGTTCTGCTCGGGCGCGCCCGTCGAGTTGGTGCGTGTCGCGACGGACGGTCTGACGCGGCCGGACATCCGCACCGGGTCCGAAGTCATACTTCAGCCTGCCTATCGCGAGGACGTTCTTGTCAGTTTCCCGTCCGAGGGAACCTATTGCATCGTCGATGCGGAGAGCGCGGCGCAGGCCGACATCAACGTCAACGATAACGACAGCGCGATTCTGGGCTTCATTGACGTCGCGCCGGCCGAGGTTCAGCTTGAGGGCGGGAGCGGCGCAGATCACGTCCTGGCGATCCTCGCGCAGTCGATCGAAGCGACGATCGAAGACGGCGCGGCGCGGGATGTCATTCTCGACGATCTGTCCGCGGGGCGCCTCGACGCCTTCGTGAAGCACCGGGACATTTCGGACAGCGAGGTTTCGGGAGGGCAGACCGTGGGCTTTGCGCTCAACCTCAAACCCGGCGGCGTCGCCTTCGAGATCGGCAACTTCGTTCCAACGCATGTCAGCAACGGTGCGCCCTTCGCGCTTGTCGACGAGGCCGCGTACGAGGCTAGCAGGATCGACCGGGTCCTGCCCCTCCGGGGCGTTGATGAGTGGACACTGTCATCCTTCGGAAGCATCGCCGTCGGACATCCGTTCCATATCCATGTGAACCCGTTCCAGATTGTCGAGGTCTTGAAGTATCGGCCAGACCCTGGATGCACTTCCGGCACCGGCGGAACGCCCTCGGAGGGAGCGCAAGGCTGCAGCATCGATCCGAATGACCCTTCGACCTACATCGACGTGAGTGTGCCCGACAGTATCGAGCCCCAATACGCCGGCTTCAAGGATACCTGGAAAGACACGCTCTTCGTGCTGCCCGGCTACCTGGTGAAGATGCGCACACGCTACGAGCGCTACATCGGGGACTTCGTGATGCACTGCCATATCCTCGACCACGAGGATCAGGGGATGATGCAGAACATCCGCATCGCGCTGCCCGACGGCAAGGGAGGCTTCGACGGCTCGATGACCCGACACATCGCGCAAGACGGCGACTAGGCCCGGCATCGGGACAAGGTCGCCGTCTCGTGTCAGCGTCTCTCTCGGAAGCCGTCGCGCAGGGCCGGCCGCGCGACGTCAGCCCAGGCCGTAGAACGCCACCGCGTTGGTGTGGAAGATCCGTTCGAGATCCTCCGGGCCGTAGATCTCTCCCAGCAGGGTTCGGGCGAGGTCGACGACCTCTGCATGGCTGGCAGCGAGCGTGCAGACCGGCCAGTCGGTGCCGAAGACCAGCCGCTCGGGGCCGAAGAGCCGCGCCGCGTGCTGCACGAAGGGGCGGATCCGGTCGGCGGACCAGTCGGTACCGGCCTCGGTGACCATGCCGGAGATCTTGCACATGAGCCGCGGGTGCGCGGCAAGGCGGGCCATGTCCTGACCCCATTGGCCCAGTTCGTCCGTCATCATGTCGGGCTTCGACAGGTGATCGACGATGCCGCGCAGGTCCGGTGCCCTGCCGAGCGAATCGAGCATTGCGGGCAGATGCCGGGGGAAGGTCAGGATGTCGAACGGGATGTCCCGCCGCGCGGTCTCCTGCAGCGCGGCCAGGAAGGCGGGGCTTTCGATCAGTGCCGGGTCGTGTTCCTGCAGCATCGGCCGAAGGCCCAGCCATCCAGGCCGAGTGGTGTAGTGATCGAGCCGCGCAGCGAAATCGGGCGCGGTCATGTCCAGCCAACCGATCACGCCGGCGACGAAGTCGGTCCGCGCGGCGAGGTCGAGCAGGAAGTCGGTCTCGGCTTCGGTCTCGGCCGCCTGGATCACGACCGTGCGGGAGATCCCGGCCGCGGCGTTCAGCGGGGCGAGGTCCTCGGGGCCGAAGTCGCGCAGCAGCGGCGTCAGGTCCGGTGTCATCCAGCCGTAGTCGCCGCGCTCCACATCCCAGAAGTGGTGATGGGCGTCGATGATCGTCATTTGCGCAGCACCCCCTTCTTGAGGATCAGGTTGGCGTAGAGCCGCCGTTCACCGGTGGCGACCACGGCGTAGGCCTGGCAGGCCCGGTCGTAGAAGGCGAAGCGGTCGATCTCCTCGACCTGCACGGGCGCGCCGGCGGCTGTTTCCAGTACCTGGTCGAAATCGTCGTAAATCTCGGGGCGGCCGTCGGGAGAGGCCATCGCGGCTGCCGGAGCGTCGACGAAATCGTCGAGAGGCAGGAGCGAGAGGATCGCCTCGGCGGCGCGGTCGGCCGCGATTCCGGGCAGGCGGACCAGCCGCTGTGCCACCGTGGCGGCGGGAAAGTTGGCGTCGGTCAGAACGATCTCGTCGCCGTGACCCATGTCGCGCAGTATGGCGAGAAGGTCTCCGGTCAGGATCGGGTCGATTGTCTTGAGCATGATGTCCTCAGGCGGCTTCGGCGTTGGCAAGCGCGGTGTCGAGATCGGACCACAGGCTGTCGGGCAGGTTCTGGCCGAACCAGTCGACATTCTGCTGCAGCTGTTCGGCGGTCTTGGCGCCGATCACCACGCTGGTGACGGCGGGGTGTCGGATCGGAAAACGGATCGCGGCGGCGGCCAACGGCACCCTATGGTCGTCGCAGACGCCGCGCAGCGCCTCGACCCGTGCCACGACTTCGGCCGGGGCATCGGCGTAGTTGAACTTGCGCCGTCCGCCCTTCGGCGCCGCGAGGATGCCGGAGTTGTAGACGCCGCCGAGCGCCAGCGCGACGCCCCGTTTCTGCGCGAGCGGGAGAAAGGTTTCCTCGGCATCGCGGTCCAGCAGCGAGTAGCGGCCGGCCAGCATGCAGCAGTCGAGGTCGGTCTCCTCGAGTGCGTCGCGGATCACTTCCCACTCGTTGACGCCGAGGCCGAAGCCCTTGATGTCCCCGGCGCCCTTCAGTTCCTGCAGCGCGCGGAAGCCGCCGCCGCGGGTCAGCGCCTCCCAGTGGCGGGCGTTGGCGTCGCCGTGGGTGACGGGACCGATGTCATGGACGTAGAGCAGGTCGATGTCGCGCAGGCCCAGCCGTTGCTGGCTGTCGTCGTAGCTGCGCATGATCGCGTCGTAGGAGTAGTCGAAGACCTCGCGGAAGGGCAGGGCGTTGTGAAAGCCCGGGTCCAGAGGATTCTTCGGCGGTTCGGGCGGCAGTTGACGTCCGGCGCGGCTGTTGGTCATCAGGCGACCGACCTTAGTCGAAAGCGCGTAGGGCTCGTGCTTTTCCCGCAGGACGTGGCCCAGGAGGTGTTCCGACCGGGTGAGCCCGTACATCGGCGCCGTGTCGAAGTAGCGGATGCCGAGGTCCCAGGCCCGTTCCAGCATGGCCAGCGCCTGCTCGCGCGGGACGTCGGCGTAGAGCCCGCCCAGCGGGGCGGTGCCGACGCCGAGCGCGGTGAGCGAGAGGCCGGTGTCCGAGACCGGGCGAGGGGTCGAGGCGGTGATGGTCATGGAGATGTCCTTCAGGCCGTTTTGCGTTTGTGGGTGCGGGTGCGAGCGTAGACGACCAGCCCGACGCCCACGAGAAGCAGCGACCCGCGCACGATCTGGCGCTGGCTGTCGGTCCAGCCCAGCAGGGCGGCGCCGTTCAGCAGGCCGGTGAGAAAGATCACCGCTGCCAGCGTGCCGATCACGTTGGGTTTGCCGAACTTGAGGGCCATGCCGCCCAGCAGCACCGCGGTCAGCCCGTCGAGGAAATACGAGGTGCCGAGGTAGGGCTGTCCCGAAGACAGGTTTGCCGCCAGCAGGATGCCCGCAACGGCCGAGACCACACCCGACAGCACGTAGAGCATGAACATCAGTCGGTTGACGGGCACGCCGGCTTCCTCGACGGCGGCGCGGTTCTGCTCCAACGCGTAGACGTAGCGACCGAAGGTCAGCTTTTCCTGCATGAACCAGGCCACGACATAGATCGCCGCCACGATGACTGCCAGCAGGGGCAGGACGCCGACGCGCATATCGAGCAATGCGCCGACATAGCCTGTGGTGGACAGCGATATCGAGGTGCCGAGGCCGATCGCCGCGGCGATCGAGGCGGCCAGCGCGCCCGAGGCGATGGTAATGACCAGCGCGGGCAGGCGCAGGCCGGCCACGAGCGTGGCGTTCAGAAGCCCGAAGAGCACGCCGATGCCGAGTCCGCCCAGAGTGGCCAGTGGCCAGTCTGCGCCGCCCGAGACGAGGCCCGCGACGGTCATGTTCGACAGCGCGGCGACCGACATGAACGAGACGTCGATCTCGCCCGCCGCGACGATCCAGGTCAGCCCGAGGAACATCAGGGCGGCGATGGACGCGGACATCAGCATGCCGTGGATGTTGCCGGGGGCGATGAAGGTGGGGCGCAGCACCGCGAAGACCACGAAGACCGCGATGACGAGGCCGAAGAAGCCGTAGCGCATGAGTGCTTGGCCGGGCTGCAGCCCCTGGCGTGCCGGCGCACGACGGGCGGCGCTTGCGGTGGGGACGGATTGCTGGGTCACGTCGGTCATGCCAGTTTCTCCTTGCGGGCCGGGATGAGCCGGCGCAGCGCGCCGGAGATGCGCGGATCGAAGCAGGTGATCGCGAGGATCAGGACCGTGCTGACGATGGCATCGGAGTAGTAGTAGGGGATGGCGAGCAGTGTGAAGCCGTTGAGCATCAGTGACATCAGCATGGTGCCGGCGAGCGTCGCCAGGACCGACGGCCGCCCGAAGAGCGCCGCACCGAGGTAGACCGCCGCGAAGGCCGGCATCAGGAGCTGCGTTCCCGCCGACACGTTGGCCGCGCCGGAGGAGGCCACGAGCAGCACCACTGACAGGCAGGCGCAGAGTCCGCAGAGTGCAAAGGCCGCGACCACCATGGCGTTGACGGGGACGCCGGAATACCAGGCCGCGGTCTCGTTCTCGCCGGTGGCGTAGAAGGCGCGACCGAAGCGCGAGGCGTTGAGGATCAGGATCCCGATCAACGCCGCGCCCAGCAGAATGGCGAAGGGTCGGTCGAGCCCAAGGAATCGCCCGTCGTTGATGTCCAGCAGCCCGGACATGAAGAAGTTGCGGCTGATCGAGGTGCCGTTCGAGTAGAAGTAGCTGAACCCGATGGCGAGCCCGCCGGTGGCGATGGTTGTCACGATATCGGGTAGCTTGAAACGGGCCACGGCGATCCCGTTGAAGATTCCGAACAACAGCCCGACGGCCAAGCCGCCGCTGATGGCCATCCACAACGGCTGGCCGCCGGCGATGAGCCAGCCCATGGTCATCGCCCCAAAGGAGGCGACGCCGGGAAAGCTCAGGTCGAAATGGCGCACGACGATGACGAAAGTGAGCCCGAGCGCGGCGACCCCGTTCACCGACATGTGGCGCATCAGGGCGCGGATGTTGCCGGTCGACAGGAACGCGGGGTTCTGGCTCCAGAACAACCCCGCGATGATGGCGACGATGGCCCCGAAGGCCAAGATGCGGATGAATAGCGTATTCGTGGTCATCAGACGGCCTCTCCCATGATGCCGGCATGCAGCAGGTGGTCCCGGGTGATCTCGCGCGATGGGGCGCCGATGGGCGCGCCCTTGTAGAGCGCGACGGTTCTGTCCGCGACGCCGAAGACCTCGTCACAGTCCGACGAGATGACGATCACCGCGGCGCGGTCGGAGAGCTCGCGCATCAGCGTGTAGATCTTGGCCCGCGCGCCGATGTCCACGCCGACGGTGGGCTCGACGAAGATGTAGACATCGGCCTCGCGGTATAGGCCCTTGGCGATGACCACCTTCTGCTGGTTGCCCCCCGAGTAGCCGCGCAGCGGCCGGTCAAGCTTGCGCGGTTGCAGGTCGACGCGCTCGGCCAGCGCGCCGGAGTCGCGGCGGTTGCGGCCGAACCGCATGAACCCGCCCAAGGATGCGCGGCCGAGGTTGGCGACGGTGGTGTTGAAGATGACGTTCTCGTCCATCGAAAGGCCCTCGGTCCGGCGGTCGCCCGGCACGAGGAAGATGCCCGCCTTGAGTGCCTGGGCGGGTGAGCGGAAGCGCACCCGGCGGCCGTTCAGGTGCAACTCGCCGGAGTCCGGGCGCAGGACGCCGAAGAGCGCCTTGGACAGCTCGTCGACCCCCGAGCCCACCAGTCCGAAGATGCCCAGGATTTCTCCCTTGCGAGCGGAGAAGCTCACGTCCTCGAATTCACCCTGACGGGAGAGGTCGCGCGCCTCGAAGACCACCTCGCCGTCGACGCGGTCCGAGCGCGGCGGAAAGATGTCCCCGGCGACGCTGTCGAGCATCAGGTTCGGAATCGAGATGCCCTCGCGCTGCGCCTCGGCGACGCCGTGCGTGGCCACGCGCCGGCCGCCCCGGAAGACGGTGAACCGGTCGGCGATCTCGAACACCTCGTCGAGGTGGTGGGTGATGTAGATGATTGCGAGACCCTGGGCCTTCAGCGTCTGCATCATCTCGAAGAGAGACTCCTTCTCGCGCTCCGTCAGGGTCGAGGTGGGTTCGTCGAGGATGAGGATACGCGCATTCTCGAGCCGCAGCGCGTGCAGGATGGCGACGATCTCGCGGTCCACCGCGGGCATGTCGTCGACGGCTCGGTCGAGATCGACGTCGATTGGGAACCGCTCGAGCAGGGCTGCGGCGCGGCGCCGGATGTCCTGCCCGTTCACGGGCGAGAACAGCCCGCTGCGCCTGTGTTCCTGCCCGAGAAAGATGTTCTCGGCGCCAGTCAGATCGCCCACCAGTTCGGGGTGCTGCTGTACCACGGCGATGCCCGCCTCGATCGCCGCGCGCGGCGAGCCGAGAGCAAACTCCTCGCCGTCGATGCGGATGCTGCCGGCGTCCTTGGAATAGACCCCCGAGAGGATCTTGATCAGGGTGGATTTCCCGGCCCCGTTCACCCCCAGAAGCGCATGGATCTCTCCGGCTTCGAGTTCGAAATCAACGTCGTTCAGGGCGCGTACATCCCCGAACCGCTTGTCGATACCGCGCATGGCGAGAAAGCTCTCGGCGCCCATCGTCTCCTCCCTCCGTGTTGTCGTGCCGGTCGCCCGGCCCCGTTCCGGGACGGCGGCTCCTCTGCCGCCGCCCCGGCTGGGTCGTCATGCCGTGGCGCTCAGAGCACCCGGTTCCAGCCAAGCTTGGCGGCCTCGCCCGGCTGGTCGTAGGTGTCGGGCATCTGGTCCATGCCCTCGAGGCTATCCTGCGTCACCGCATACGCCGGCGTGATGACGAACCGCGGCGCCTGGCGGCCCTGGGCGACCTCGACCGCGTAGAAGGCGTTCATGTAGGCCATCTCGTAGAAGCTCTGCGCCATGGTGATCTTGAACGGCGAGCCGGCGGCGATGTACTCGAAGCTCTGCTGTCCGCCGTCGATGCCGGTGATCATCACGTCGCGGCCCGCCGCGCGGATCGCGAGTGTGCCTTCCGACGCGGCGCCGTCCCAGGCGCACCAGATCGCGTCGAGCTCGGGGTTGGCGGTCAGGATCTGGTCGACCACCTGGCGCGGGGTCGTCGAGCCGCCGAGCGCGAAGGCGATTTCCGAGACGATCTCGATGTCGGGGTGCCGAGTGAATACCGATTTCGCGCCGAGCGTCCGCTGGTCCCAGCTTTCGTTCGAGGGCAGCGAGACGAGCGCGACTTTGCCCTTGCCGCCCAGCTTCTCGACGATGAACTCGGCCGGGTAGGCGCCGAGGCCGAAGTTGTTGGACATCGCGGTCGAGGTCACCGTGGTGTTCGGAACGTAGCTGTCGCCGATGAAGATCGGAATGCCCGAGGCCACCGCTTCTTGCACCGCCGGAGAGATCGCCGCCGCGTCGGCGGGGGTGATGAAGATCGCCGTAGGCTTCGATTCAACGAAGGCGAGGATCTGGTCGGCCTGCTTCTTGATGTCGTAGTTGGCGTCGGCGATGGTCAACTCGCCGCCCAGCTTCTCAACCGCGTCCTTGTAACCGTTCACGATGTGGCGGCCAGATTCCCAAACCGTCCAGCCCAGAGAGGCTGCAAACTTCATGTCCGAGTTCTGCGCCCAGGCGTAATCGGGCCGCAGCATCGTGGCGGCAACGGTCGCGGCGGCGCCGGCGCTGAGCAGGCCGCGGCGGGTCAGCTGCACGCCGCCGTGTTGCGAAAACCAGCTCGGGGGTCTTGTGTTCGTTGTCCATGATAGATCCTCCCTTCGGGCGCAGGGGCCCGTTGTTGCCCCGTTCGGGGCCGTTGAGCGGGCGCCCCTCCTCGTGGGCGCCCGGGTTCAGGGGTGGCGTCAGGCCGACTCCCTCAGAATGTCGAGATATTCCTGCTGCGTGGCGACGCGCGGGTTGGTCGCGTGGCAGTGGTCCTTGAGCGCCGCCTGCGAGACCTCCTCCATCATCGTTTCGGTCACGCCCATCTCGGCCAGGCCCGATGGCATGCCGAGCCGCGCGTTCAGCGCCGCGCAACGCTCGGCCGGATCGCCGCCGAAGCGGTCGGTCAGCACGTCCCACTTGGCGCCGATGGCCTCGCGGTTGAAGCGCAGCACTGCCGGCATCAGGACCGCGTTCAATGTGCCGTGGTGCAGGTTCAGCTCGCGGATTGCGCCCAGCGGGTGGGTCAGCGCGTGCACCGCGCCCAGGCCCTTCTGGAAGGCCATGGCGCCTTCCAGCGCGCAGATCATCATGTCGCAACGCGCGGCGACGTCCTGTCCGTCGGTCGTGGCCGCCTCGATGGCGCGCAGTCCGCAGTCGAGGCCATGCAGGGCGATCGCCTCGGCCGGCGGATTGAAGGCCGGTGCCATGTAGGTCTCGAGGCAGTGCGAGATCGCGTCCATCCCGGTCGCCGCCGTTAGCATCGGCGGCAGGCCGTAGGTCAGCTCCGGATCGCAGAGGGCCACTGTGGGAAGGTTGTGCGGCGACAGGATGCCCAGCTTGCGCCCTTCTGCGGTGATGATGACCGAGGCGCGACCGACCTCCGAGCCGGTGCCCGACGTGGTCGGCACCGCGATCATCGGGCAGATGTCGCCGTGGATGCGCGCGACACCGCCGTTGACGGCCGCGTACTGGTCCAGCGGGGGCGGATGCCCGGTCAGGATGCGGACGGCCTTGGCGAGATCCAGCGACGAGCCGCCGCCGATGCCCACGATCCCGTCGCAACCCTCAGCCTTGTAGACCTCCCAGGCCTCGAGGACAGCGTCCTCGGTGGGGTTGGCGGGTGTGCCGTCGAAGATCGCGAATTGCGGCAATCCTGCAGTCGCCTTGTCGACCAGGCCGGTTGCGACGAGCCCCTTGTCGGTGGCGATGAGCGGCCGCGACACCCCGATCTGCGCGAGCAGGTCGGGCAGATCGGCGACCCGGCCCTCTCCGAACTCGATCCGCGTCAGGTAGGAAATGGCGCCCGACACGCGGCCGCGCCCCTCAGTTGCGGGGGTGCTGCGAATGTTCATCTTGTCCTCCCGTTTCGCTTTTTCCAGCCGAGTGATCCAGCCGGGGATGCCTAGTCTCGACCGGCCATCCGATATACTAGTTACCCTGCAACCAATATATGAGTCTGTCAACCTCAGAAGTTTGGTATTTACTTTTTACATTATTATAAGGATGATAATCGAAGAATGGAGGATGGCACATGGCGAACAGGCAGCCCCAGAAAGCCGATCAGATATATGAGATGCTGCGCCGCGCGATCGTGATGCTGGAGATGAAGCCCGGCTCCCCAGTCGCCGAAAAAGAGATCTGCTCGGTCTACAACGTGTCCCGGACGCCGGTGCGCGAAGCGGTCCAGAAGCTGGCTGAGGAAGGGCTGGTGAACGTGATTCCGCATTCCGGCACCTACGTCAGCCAGATCTCCTTTGCCGGTGCCGAGGAGGGTTTCGTGATTCGTCGGTCACTCGAGGTCGAGGGCGTCCGCCGGGCCGCGAGCCGCGCCACGAGCGAGGCGGAGGCGCTCAAGAACCTCGACGACATCACCGTGAACATGACCCGGATCCTCGAGCAGGGGCAGCACGACACATACATCGACGCCGACGACGCGCTGCACAGCACCGTCGCAAAGATGAGCGGCATGACCCGACTGTGGAAGTTCATCTCGATGGCCAAGGTCGACCTGGACCGGATGCGCCAGCTGTCGGCACCGGTGCCGGGGCATCTCGAGCGGGTGACCGAACAGCACATCCAGATCGTCGAGGCGATCCGGCGCGGCAGCCCCGACCAGGCGGAACTGGCCATGCGAATTCACCTGGATTCCTCCTTCGAGGTCATGTCGAGCCTGATCCGCGGCGCGAGGGGAATATTTGTTGAGGAGACCGACCGATGAGCGCAAGGGACAACTACGTGTCGCCGCTGATCCGGCTGAATGCGGATGACAATGTGGCCGTCGCCCGTGCGCGCATCGACCCGCAGGAGTTCGGCGAGGTCGACGGCATCGCCCCGCTGGCGCCGATCCCGCGCGGCCACAAGATGGCCCTGCGCGCCATCTCCGAGGGCGAAGCCGTGGTGAAATACGGGCAGGTCATAGGATTCGCGACGCAGGGCATCGCGGCCGGAGAGCACGTGCACCTGCAGAACATGGGCATCGGCGAGTTCATGCGCGACCATGCCTTCTGCACCGACGCACGAGCACTACCCCCGATCGAGCAACAGGCGCAGTTCATGGGCTATCGCCGTGCGGACGGGCGGGTCGGCACGCGAAACTACATCGTCGTGCTGTCCTCTGTGAACTGCTCGGCCACCGTGTCGCGCGCCGTCGCGGCGCATTTCACGCCCGAGGTGATGCAGCGCTATCCCGGCGTGGACGGGGTCATCGGACTGACCCACGGCGGCGGCTGCGCCTTCAACACGCAGACCGAAGGCTACGACTACCTGACACGCACCATCGCGGGTTACGCCACGCATCCAAACGTCGGCGGCGTGCTGATGATCGGCCTGGGCTGCGAGACCAACCAGATCCCCGCCCTGCTCGAGCGCGAAGGCCTGGCCGAGGGCGACCGTCTGCGCACGATGACGATCCAGGCCGTGGGCGGCACGCGCCGTACGCTCGAGGCCGGCATCCGCGCGGTCGAGGAGATGATGCCCGGTGTCGGCGCGGCGCGGCGCGAGCCGGTTCCGGCCTCGGGGCTGACCCTCGCGCTGGAGTGCGGCGGCTCGGACGGGTACTCGGGCATCTCGGCGAATCCGGGCCTTGGCCACGCGGCGGACCTGTTGATCCGCCACGGCGGCACGGTGATCCTTGCCGAGACGCCGGAGATCTACGGCGCAGAACACCTGCTGACCCGCCGCGCCGCGCGGCCCGAGGTGGCCGAGAAGCTGCTCGAACGCATCGAGTGGTGGCGCGACTATACCGCCCGCAACCGCGCCGAGATGGACAACAACCCCAGCCACGGCAACAAGCAGGGTGGGCTGACCACCATTCTCGAGAAATCGCTGGGTGCCGTGGCCAAGGGTGGCTCGGGTACGCTCGAGGCGGTCTACGAATACGCCGAGAAGGTGACCGCCCGGGGCCTCGTCTTCATGGATACCCCCGGATACGACCCCGTGGCCGTCACGGGCCAGGTGGCCGGAGGGGCGAATATCATCGCCTTCACGACCGGGCGGGGCTCTGTCTCGGGGTTCAAGCCGGCGCCCTCTCTCAAACTGGCCACCAATTCCGAGATGTATCGTCACATGAGCGAGGACATGGACCTCGACTGCGGCACCGTGGTCTCGGGCGAAGAAAGCATCGAGGAGTTGGGCGAACGGATCTTTCGCACGATGCTCGAGACGGCCTCGGGGGAGGAGACGGTCAGCGAGGCGCTCG
Organism: Salipiger mucosus DSM 16094; assembly: GCF_000442255.1. Lineage (GTDB taxonomy): Bacteria > Pseudomonadota > Alphaproteobacteria > Rhodobacterales > Rhodobacteraceae > Salipiger > Salipiger mucosus. The sequence goes on from NZ_KE557289.1 coordinate 54,260, forward strand.
GCTACGGCGACAATGAGTTCGTCCCCTGGCAGGTCGGCGCGATCATGTAACTTACCCGCCGCCGGCGGGGGCCGGCGGACCGAAGCAGGAGGAGGCTCCGGAATGGACATGACAGATAAATTCTACGACGTGGTGATCGTCGGTGCCGGGGTCGGAGGCGGCGCCATGGCCAACCGGCTGGCGGCCACCGGCGCGCGCGTGCTGGTGATCGAACGCGGCACCTATCTGCCGCGCGAGGCCGACAACTGGTCGGTGAAGGCAGTCTTTCACGACAAGAAGTACACCACCGCCGAAACCTGGCGCGACCGCACGGGCAAGGCATTCAACCCCTCGACCTTCTACTACGTGGGCGGAAATTCGAAGTTCTTCGGCGCTGCTACAGTACGTTTCCGCAAGGAGGATTTCGAGGATCTCGAGCACGAGGACGGCGTGGCCCCGGCTTGGCCCGTGAGCTACGACGAGTTCGCGCCCTACTACGACGAGGCCGAGCGCCTGATGGGCACCCACGGCACCGCCGGCGAGGACCCCATCGAGCCGCCGCGCTCGGGCCCCTTTCCGCATCCCGCTATCGGGCACGAACCGGAAATCCAGGCCATCGCCGACAAGCTGCGCGTCAAAGGCCTGCGCCCCTTCTCGCTGCCGATCGCCATCGACCGGCACGAGGGCGGTGCCTGCATCCGCTGTGCCACTTGCGACGGCTTCGCCTGCAAGCTCGGCGCCAAGAACGACGCCGAGGTGCGGCTCGTGGGCCCCGCCCTGAAGACCGGGCTTGTGGACCTCGTGCTCGAGACCAAGGCGCTGCGGTTCCTGACCGACACCACCGGCCGCAAGGTGACCGGCATCGAGGTCGAGCAGGACGGACACCGCCGAACGATCAACGGCGACCTGTTCATTTCCGCCGCCGGTGCGATCAACTCGGCAGCGCTGCTGCTGCGCTCGGCCAATGACGCGCACCCCAACGGGCTGGGCAACAACAGCTCGGACCAGCTCGGGCGCAACTATATGGCGCACAACAACACCGCGATGATGGCGGTGAACCCGTTCCGCAAGAACGGGGTGACCTTCCAGAAATCCCTAGCGATCAATGACTTCTACTTCGCCAACGACGTGAAGCCCTATCCGTTGGGCAACGTACAGGGACTTGGCAAATTGCAGGGCGGCATGCTGACGGCCAGCGTGCCCTTCATCCCCGAGTGGCTGATGGACCGCTTCGCCGAGCGCTCCGTCGACTGGTGGCTGATGTCCGAGGATCTGCCCGATCCGGAAAACCGCATCACGCTGGACAGCGACGGCACGATCCGGGTGAACTACACGGCCAACAACCTCAAGGCGCACCGCGAACTGGTCAAGCACTGGTCGCGCGTCATGCGTTCGCTGGGCTACCCGATCGTGCTCACGCAGAAGATGGATATCACCGTCTCTATGCACCAGTGCGGCACGGCCCGGTTCGGCGACGACCCTGCGACCTCGGTGCTGGATACGAACTGCAAGGCTTGGGACCTCGACAACCTCTACGTGGTCGACGCGTCCTTCCTGCCAAGCTCCACCGGGTTCAACCCGTCGCTGACCATCGTCGCGCAAGCAATCCGAACGGCCGAACACATCGCGGCAAACGTGCTCCGGGCCGAGAAGGTGGCCTGAGCCGAACACGACCACAGGGAGGATTTCATGAACAATGTGACAACCGGGGGTCTGTTCGACCTGACCGGACAGGTGGCGCTCGTCACCGGGGCATCGCGCGGTATCGGCCGCGAACTGGCACTCGGCCTTGCGGGGCAGGGGGCGGACGTGGTGGTGAACTACGCCTCCGCCGCCGATCGCGCGCAGGCCGTCGTGGCCGAGATCGAGGCGCTGGGGCGCCGCGCGGTGGCCATCAAGGCGGATGTTTCAAAAGAAGATGACGCGGCGCGGCTGGTTGCCGAGGCGGTCGAACAACTGGGGCGCGTCGACATCCTGGTGAACAACGCCGGCATCGTCCTGCCCAGCAATGCCGAGGACCAGGACTTCGCTGACTGGCGGCGCACCATGGAGGTCAACCTCGACGGTGTCTTCCTTGTCAGCCAGGCCTGCGGGCGGCACATGATCGCCGCAGGTGGCGGTTCGATCATTTCGGTGGGCTCAATGTCGGGGAGGATCGTGAACTGGCCCTTCCGGCATGCCGCCTACAACGTTTCAAAGGCCGGGGTGCACATGCTGACCAAGGCGCTCGCGACCGAGTGGGCGGAACACGGCATCCGGGTCAATGCCATCGCGCCCGGCTACATCCGCACCGAGCTGACCGACGAGGTGCTCAAGGAGCACCCGGACGTGGTGCGCGACCACTGGGCCAAGGGAGCGGTGCAGAACCGCATCGGCGAGACGCGCGAGCTGGTCTCGGCCTGCGTCTACCTCGCGGCCGGCAGTTCGAGCTTCACGACCGGGGAAATCATCACGGTCGACGGCGGCCTGACGCTGCGCTGAGGGAGGAGAACCATGGCAAACGACATGAGCAACGAGATCGCGGCCACTGCCGAGGTACCTGACAAGCGCCACGGGCTTACGCGCGGCTACGGCGGTCCGCTCCGCTACATCCAGGGCCCCTGCGTGCTTGACGACATCGGGAGTTACGCCGCCGACCTGTCCACTACAGCGCTCGTCCTGATGGACGGCTTCGTGGAGGATACCTACGGCGAGCGGATCACCGGGGCGCTCGAGACGGCGGGCGTATCGGTCACCGCGCTGCGCTTCGGCGGCGAGTCCACCGACGCCGAAGTCGACCGCTGCACCGAAGCGGCCCGCGCCGCCGGTGCCGGCCTGGTGATAGGGGTCGGTGGCGGCAAGACGCTGGACACCGGCAAGCTGACCGCGCGCAACGCCGGCGCACGGATCATGACGGTGCCGACCATCGCTTCGACAGACAGCCCGACCAGCGCCATCGGCGTGATCTACACCGAGGAGGGCGTATATGTCCGCGTCGAGCAGAGCCCGCGCAACCCCGACGTCGTTTTGGTCGACAGCGAGGTCATCCTGAAGGCCCCGGTCCGCTTTCTGGCCGCCGGCATGGGGGACGCGCTCTCCACCTGGTACGAGGCGCGCTCGAATTTCGACAGCCAGTCGAAGAACTACGTGGCGGGCGGCTATGCGCCATCCGTCGCGGGCGCCCAGATCGCGCGGGCCTGCCACGAGACGCTGATGCGTGACGGGCTCGCGGCCTACGACGCGGCCCGGGCCGGGTGTCTGACGCAGGCGGTCGAGAACATCATCGAAGCCAATACCCTGCTGTCCGGCCTGGGCTTCGAGAACTGCGGCGTCTCGGCCGCGCACGGCGTGCACGACGCGCTGACCGTACTCGAGCCCACGCATGACTTCATGCACGGCGAGAAGGTCGCTTTCGGCATCGTCTGCCTGCTGGTGCTGGAAAACCGCCCGCCGGAGGACCTCGAAGAGGCCGTGCGCTTCTGCCACGACATCGGATTGCCCATAACGCTTGCTGACCTGGGTCTGTCCGCCGTGAGTGACGCGGACCTTCTGAAAGTCGGGGAGGCCGCAATGGACCCCGCATCGGTCATCCACTCGGTGCCGGTGCCACTCACGGCGCGAAAAGTGGCCGACGCGATACGCGCGGCCGACATGATCGCGAAGCGGATCACCGGGCGCTGAGCCGCTGTCTCCGGCCGGAAACGGCCGGGGACGTCACGTCCGGCCGCGAGGACACGCGGGGATAAGGGAGGAAACAACATGACGATTCAGCCATCCGGCGTACCGCCGGCGGGCACATCGGCGCTCGCCTCCGGCACAGCGCTTTCGGTGCGCGGCATTTCGAAATCCTTTGGCCCGGTTCAGGCTTTGCGGGAGGTGCGGCTTGACCTGAGGCCGGGCCGCGTCCACGCCCTAATGGGCGAAAACGGGGCGGGGAAATCCACGCTGGTCAAGGTGTTGGCCGGGATGCACCTACCGACGTCGGGACAGATCCTTGCTGGCGGGAAGGAAGTCCGTTTCGACTCTCCGCGTGACGCGACCGCCGCGGGCGTAGCCGTTGTCCACCAGGAGCTTCTGCTCTTCGGAGACCTGACGGTCGCCGAGAACATCTTCTCCGGCCATTATATCCGAACCCGGATCGGGACCGTCAACTGGGCCGCGATGCGGACCCGCGCGCGGGCGCTCTTGGCGGAACTCGACTGCCACGACATCGATGTGGAGCGGAAGGTTTCCAGCCTGTCGGTCGCGCTGCGGCAGCGGGTGGAGATCGCACGAGCGTTGAACCAGAACGCAAAGGTCCTGATCCTTGATGAACCCACGGCGGCCCTGGCCGAAAGCGATGCAGACCGGCTCCTGGAAGTCATCCTGCGCCTGCGGGGACGGGGCGTCGCGATTCTGTATGTCAGCCACCGCATGAACGAGATCTTCCGCGTCTCGGACGAGATGACGGTTCTGCGCGACGGGGAGTACGTAGACACGGTCGAGTCCGCCCGGACCGATGAGGCGGAACTTGTCTCGCTAATGGTGGGGCGGAGCATCGAGCAGGTCTTCCCCAAAGTCGAGGCGACGATCGGTGCTCCGGTGCTTGAGGCGGAAGGCATAAGTTCCGGGCCCCTGGTTCAGGGGGCTTCGCTGACCGTTCGCGCGGGAGAGATCGTGGGCCTTGCCGGGCTGGTGGGGTCGGGACGCACGGAACTCGCCCTGACGATTTTCGGGATCACGCCGGCCACGTCGGGACGCATCCGCATCGACGGGAAGGAAGTGAAGATCAACTCGCCGCGCGCAGCGCGCGATGCGGGTGTCGCCTATGTCCCCGAGGATCGCGGGCATCAGGGCCTCGTGAAGCCGATGACAATCCGCGAGAATATCTCGATGGCGGTGCTGGACCGGCTCTCGCCGGGCGGTTTCCTGAAATCCGGCAGCGAGGTTCGCATCGCCCGCGTACGGTTTTGCCCGTCTTGGTGTGCGCGCCGTCGGGTATCGAGCAAGTGGTGGGACAGCTCTCGGGAGGCAACCAGCAGAAAGTGGTCATCGCCAAGTGGCTGGAGACAAACCCCAAGCTTCTAATCCTTGATGAACCCACCCGGGGCATCGACGTGGGCGCGAAATCCGAGATCCACCGGCTAATGGGCGAAATGGCGCAGCAGGGTCTGGCGATCCTGATGATCTCTTCCGAGCTCCCCGAGGTGCTCGCCATGTCCGATCGCGTGCTCGTGGTGGCTGAAGGTCGCATCGCTGCGGAACTTTCCCGCGAAGAAGCCACGCCGGAACGGGTCGGCATGGCGATGACACGGCGCAACACGGCCTCGCAATCGGAAAGGGCATTGGCATGACCGAGATCTCCTACGATTTTCCGCAGGAGGCGCCGCGCACGAACAGGCTGCGCCGAATTCTGCGTGACTACGGACACGAACTGCTGGTGGCGCTGGCCATACTCGTGCTTCTGCTGGTGGTTGGGGCGATCAATCCACGCTTCGTCAGTGCCCGCAACATGACCTCGGTTTTCTCAGGCAACGCTTATATCGCGGTGGCGGCGATCGGGATGACCATGGTGATCGTGACCCGACAAATCGACCTGTCAGTGGGCGCGCTGATCGGTGTTCTCGCCACGATCTCGGGCACCATCGCGGTCAGCGGGGCGCCAATCTGGGTAGCCTGGGCGGCTCCGGTTGTTTGCGGGGCGCTGATCAACGCGGTGACGGGCGTTCTGGTGGCCTATGCCGGCATTCCCTCAATCGTGGTCAGTCTCGGGATGATGGCGATCCTCCAGGGTGGGCTGATATCAGTTACCGGAGGTGCGTGGATTTCCGATTTGCCGCCCGAGTTCCTGCTGGCCAAGATGACGGTTCTGGGTTTCCCCATGCCACTGGTCTGGGCGCTCGTGCTGACCATTGCGGCAGCCGCATGGATGAAGCTGGCGCCATTCGGGCGGTCGCTCTACCTCGTCGGTGGTAACGCAGAGGCTGCACGCGCAGTGGGTATTCCCGTGCGCAGGCGGATCGTGCAGGTCTTCATGATCCACGGCGCCTTCGCGGGCCTCGCGACGCTGCTGTTTGCAACGCAACTGCAGGTGATCCAGTCAACTACACCGCCCAATCTCGAGCTCCTGATCATCACCGCGTCGGTAATCGGGGGCGTGTCGATCCTGGGTGGGACCGGGACGGTGATAGGGTCAAGCTTGGCCGCGGTCCTCTTCGCCGCCATTGGCTCGGCGCTGATATTCGTCAACGTCTCAGCCTACTGGCTGCGAGCCTTCATCGGTGTGCTGATCCTTCTAACCGTGCTGGCCGATGTCATACGGCGCCACCGCGAAGTCGCGAAGGGAGCCTGAAATGCTCAAACGTCATTCACACGAAGTGGTGCTGGCAGGTCTGACGGCCTTGGCCATCGTGGTCTTGTCCCTGCAATCCGAGCAGTTCCTGACATTGGCCAACCTGCTCAACCAAGGGCGTCTGATGACCGAAGTCGCGTTGGTCGCCCTCGTCATGACGTTCGTCATCGCGAGTGGAGGGATCGATCTTTCCGTCGGCTCGATCATGGGGCTTTCGGCGATCCTGCTGGGCACCTTTTGGCAAAAGATGGGCATCCCTCTGCCGCTGGCGATGGTGCTGACGCTGGGGGTCGGCACGCTCTGCGGCCTGTTCAACGGTTTCATTATTGTGCGCTTCGGCATGCCGCCGCTGATCGCAACACTGGGCACGCTGGCGCTCTACCGCGGGCTGGCCGAGGGCATCAGCCAGGCCCGGTCGGTGCGCGGCTGGCCGGAGTGGTTTCAACAACTGGGGCAGGGCGCCTGGGCCGGACTGCCGGTGCAGGTCTGGATCTTGCTAGCGGCGCTGCTGATCTCCGGGGCGATCCTCGGCTACACCCGCTGGGGTCGAACCGTATACGCCATCGGCGCAAGCGAAACCGCAGCGCGCTTCGCTGGGCTGTCGGTCGGCCGAACAAAAATGACGATCTATGCAGTTTCGGGCCTCGCCTCGTCCCTCGCTGGCATGATCTTCGTCGCGCGCGTGTCGACCACCCGATCCGACATGGGAACCGGGCTGGAACTGGACGTAATCACCGCCGTCGTACTGGGCGGCACCAGCATTTTCGGCGGCAAAGGCACGATCGTGGGAACAGCGCTGGGTCTAATCCTCGTCCAGGTGCTCGAGAACGGCCTATTGCTGGCCGGCGTGAAGGGGGACGGTACCATCGTCCTGATTGGCATGGTCCTGATCGGCACGCTTCTCGTCAGCGCATTCACCGAAAATCGCGCGCGGGCCTGACGGGCCGCGCGATCCATACGATCACGGGCGAGGAGGTCCGTGACGTAACAGGGGCCGTCAAGGTGCCCCGCCGCATATCGCGGACCAACCGAGGAGGAACAACCATGTCCAAAACCATTACTGGTCTCTTGGCCAGCGCCGCGCTGGCCGCCGGAAGCCTTGCCACTCCGGCCTTTGCAGAATGGACCGGCGGCGACGATCTGCCGACAAATCCCCTTTCCTGCGACGGAACGCCCCTGGAGACTGAAAGCGTCGCCTACAACGGCGGTGCGCCGAAGGACCCCAAGGCCCCCGAAGGCGAGTTGCGTGTCGTGGACGTGCCCAAGCTGGTGGGCATCGGCTATTTCAACGCGACCTCCTCCGGAGTGGCTGAAGCGGCCGGTGAAATCGAAGGCGTCAGCGCGACCACCGACGGCCCTGCGCAGGCGAACATCGACGACCAGATCACGTTGATCGATAACTACATCACCTCAGGCGTTAACGGCATTCTCTATGCCTCGAACGACCCCGTCGCCATCGCGCCGGTGCTGCGCAAGGCGCTGGATGCTGGCATTCACGTTGTGGGGTACGATAGCGACGCTGAACCGGACGCCCGCCAATGGTTCGTCAATCCCGCCCAATTCAACGGAGTCGCGAAGACGCTGATTGATGAACTTGCTCAGCAGATCGGCGAAGCGGGGGCCTTTGCCATCGTCACGTCCACATTCACCACGCCGAACCAGGCGCGCTGGATCGCGGAAATGGAGGCCTATCAAGCCAAGTGCTACCCCGAGATGGAGTGGCTGGAGACCGTAGAGGCGCAGGAGGACAACATTCTCTCCTTCAAACAGGCCACGACGCTGATCAACAAGTACGGCGAGGACATGGATGGCATCGTCGGCATGACCTCCGTCGCAACTCCGGCGGCAGCCGAGGCGACTACTCAGGCCGGGCTTTGCGGTGAAATGACGGTGATGGGACTCGCGACGCCCAACGCGATCCGTCCTTACATCAAGTCAGGCTGCATGGAGGGTGCCGTGCTTTGGAGCCCGGTCGACATGGGCTACGCCGCGATGCATGTCCTTCAGGCAGCGGCAGAAGGCCGGCTTGAACCGGGCGACACGTCGGTGGACGTGGGGCGGCTCGGCACTCTGCAGATCATCAACGGGTCGGAGGTGCTTCTTGGCGATCCGACAGTGTTCAATGCAGACAACGTGGATGATTTCGACTTCTGAACATGTGACCGCCTGGACTGATGTCTTTGGTTTCAGTCGAAAAGCGTGCAGGCAGGCCGGGTCTTCGCCCGGCCTGCGTCGCCATTGGATATGCTACGGCTTTGATGCGCAAAGGACGTTCAATGCGCGTGTTCCCTTCATCGGACGGACGTACTCGCTGGGGGCGGCGACGGGTATGACGAGTGCGGTGTAAGCACTTGACATGGCGGGCCCGATCTTCAGTTCGGCGACATCGTTCGTGTTGACGTCAGGGATTCACAGCGCCTGGCAGGCGTTATTCAGGCTGCTATCTGCGAAGGAGACTAACTTGGCGCAAGACATTATGCCGGACGACGAGTGGGCGTGCCTTGAACCGGTGTTCTTGTCGGTCCGCGCCTTGAACGGGCGCAAGCCTGGAAGCCCGAGATTGCCGAACTGCAGGTGAAGGCCGGCGCGCTGATTATGCGCGGCAGTCTGCGGCGAAAAGAAGTTGTGCTGGGCCAGAAGAACCCGGCTAGACTTAAGAGCGTCAGCACAAGGTACTCTTGAGTATCCTCGATAGGTATACTTTCCATCAGCGCGCAGAGTTTATACATAAGACGGATTACGCGATTCTTGGTTGTAGCCGGG
>NZ_KE557290.1 GCF_000442255.1 Salipiger mucosus DSM 16094
AGAAGCCCGGTCAGCTGCTCGACGGTCGAACCGGTCTGCGGCGTGGCCAGCAGGACGACATCGCCGATGCCCACGCGGTAGGGCCCGGGCGAGACCGGCGGCGGCAGCCGCGTCTCGAGCCCGCCGGGCCGGGCGCGCGATTGAAAGACCGGGTCGGGCACGGCCCCTGCCCCGCGCGTGGCGCTCGGCGCCCCGGCGGTCTGGAAGAACACGGCCGGCAGCTGCTGCGGGCTATAGGTCGAGCGGTTGGCAACCAGTACGCTTTGCGGCGTAATCTCGGCGACGCGCACCTTGGTGTCGCCGTTGCGAACGGGGTTCACCTTGGGCGATTGATAGACAACGTCACAGCCCGCCAGGGCCAGCAGTACGCAGGCGGTCAGAATCGTCCGGATCATGTCTTACCCTACCCTCAATTCCATCTGAATGCGGCTTCTGGTTCTCGTCTTGGCCGCATGGGCGCTGCTAACCCATGAAAAAGGGGACGGAACGCCAACCGTTCCGTCCCCTTCTAAAATCGAATGTCACGCCTGTCGTCAGTCCACGAAGAACGTCGATGGCGTTGTTGTCGACGTCGACGACGAAGAACTGCCGCCGCTCGCAATTGCCGCAGATACCGCAGTGACACCGGCAACGGCTCCCAGCGTACCCACAGTGCCGAGCGTCCCCATGATGCCCGTTGTCGCGGCGGTCGTGGTTGCGGCGGTCGTTGCCGCCGTGGTCGTCGCAGTCGTAGTGGCCGTCGTCGTGCCGGTTGTGGTCGCTGCCGTGCCGCCCGTTTCGGTGCCCTGAGCTCCCGCTGCGGAGGCGAGCGCGACAGTCGCTGCGGCGACGGTGCCGAAGATAGTCGAGTGAGTCATGATCGTACTCCTCTTGAGGGTTGTCCGACCGATAGCGCATTTGCGGCAATCCCGCAATGCGTGCGTCCTTGAACGCATCCGCAATCCCACAGATTCCCGAAATTGAAAAATCATTCATCTTTCAGGAGCTCGATTTTCAGGTAGCCAACCTCCGGACCGACCCACTGGACCGATTTCCGCAGGGTTCCGCCATTGTCGAACCAGTAGTGATTCTCGAAATCGCGGTCCGGGTTGATGCAGTCCTCGACCACGTGCAAAGCGCGGAAGCTGCGAAACGCCGTGCTGGCCGCAACGCCGGACTCGCGCCGGAAATCGCAGACGAAGGCGCTACTGTTAAGGTGGTCCTCACCGTCGAGGTAGCGGTGCACGCGTACAGCCCGGCCGCGACCACCACGAAGGGCCTCGAAGGCCTGCGCCAGGTCGGAACTCATCAGGTCGCCGCCCAGTCCGCGCGTACCCGTAAGCACTCCATCGACCATGTTCAGCGCGATGCGGTCCTGCGTCTGCCAATTTCGCACGCCCCCGTTCTCCGCGGCCACGAACATGGTTGCCTGCGCCTCGCGCTCGGGAATCTCTGCGAAGATCACGGGCCCGTCGACCTGGGCAATCGCCTGCGGGGTCAGTATGTCACGCATATCCGCCTGGGGCCCCTCCTGCGCGACCAGGGAACCAAGCTCGGCCAGCCCCAGGCGGACCCCTTCCCACCGGCCGTCGTTGCCGCAAGCCGCCGTCAGAGCGAGGGCGGCCAGTGCCATCCAAAGGCTGTGCTTCATCTCCAGAACCGCCCCCATTCGGATTGCAGGTCGGAGCGGTGGTAGCCGCGGACGCTCTCGTAGAGCCGTCCGGGTACCGACAGACGCGCACCGCCGTCCCGCTGGGTCGGACGCACCGTCCGTGCCAGCGTCTCCTTCGACGGCTGGCCGGAAAATATCGATAGCGGGATCTCGATCCGGAAGCCCTTGTCGAAAGAACCCTCGCCGAAGTCGTCGAAGGACACGTCCGTGAAGGTGGCGAAGGCACCCAGCCGTACGCCGTTGTCGAACTCGCGCCCGACCGACAGGGTCGCGCCCCAGTCCCCGGCAAGATAGCGGCCCGCGTCGACCTGGTACTGGAAGCCGTTGCGCCCCTCGACATAGGTCGAGAGATGGCCTGTCAGGATGTCGTAGTCCTGAAAATCGAACCCCTGGTCGTAGGCCCGCTTGCGCGCGTAATTCATTTCGAGCCCGACGCCGATGCGGCTGTCGACGGGCTTCCACAGAAGCTCGCCCGAAAGGCCGCCGAACATGGGCTCGAGATAACCCGCGGTCACCCGGCCGTAGAAGTCCTTGCCCGGGCGGAAATACCGGGCTGCCGTCAGGTTGGTCAGCGCCGTCTCGCCCTCCTGTGCGTAGAGCCCAACCTCACTACGCACGCGCGGCAGGACCGAGTTCGATGCCGGCAGATCCTCGACATTGCCAGCCAGCCGGTGGCGAACGGCGCCGGAGAACACCAGTCCGGGCGTCGGCTCGAACGAGGCGCTGACCTCGATCCCGCCGTCGATGCGAAATGGCTCGTCGGGATCGAAGATCGCGGAGCTCAGGTAGGGCCCAACACCCCAGCGGAAGATCGGAAAGCGGCCCTCTGGCGCGACCGCGTCTTCCGCGACTGGATGCGCATCCTCGAACCCGGCGCGCGCGAACATCTGCCACGATCCGTCGGGTGCGTGTTCCAGCTCCTCGAGATCGCCGCGGCGCACGATCACGCGCGAGACCGGCAGTCCGCTGGCGGTCACAGGCACCAGCGCGATCGTCTCGATCGAGGGCGGCAGTCGCGAGAGAACGCGCGCCGCCCGTCCCAGTGCCTGCGCGCCGTTCATGTAAGTCGGGTTGCGGAAGCGCACTTCGGCCTCACGGGCACTCACCGATATCGCGTCGAGCAACAGGCCCTCGTCGGCCAGAGCCTCGGAAACACTGGTCTGCAGGGTATCCGCGACGCCCGAGCGCTGCGTCCAGCCGAGATCTCCCGCCGCCCCCGCCGGCCGCACCGTGACCGGCAGCGGCGCACGCCCGGTTCCGCCCGGCAGGGTCCCAGGCGACTTCGGGTTGAAGGTGTAGCTCAGGTTCACCGCGACCGTGGACCCGTAGAGATAGGCGCCGGTCAGTGACACCCCGTTGTCGAACCTCCACGTGGCGCCGAAGTTGAGCGGCGACTCGCGGTCGAACCCGATGTTCTCGGACTCGGCCTCGTAGGCGTCCGAGGAATACTCCGCCGTCAGGGTCAGCTTGTCGTTGACGCGGTATTGCAGGCCGCCGAAGAACGCGGCGTCGCCTTGGAACCACTGGTCGGCATCCAACTGACCGGTTTCCGAAATGCCCCCGCTCTGGTCGGCTCGATCTTCGAAACGGTTGTCCAGCACGGCCAGCGGATTGCGGATGCCGTTAAAACTACCGAACCGGCCCCAGCCAAGGCCGCCCGTCGCCCGCAGTCGCCCGAAGGTCTTGGTCGCGGCTACGTATTCACCGGCGTAGATGCCCGTGCCGCCAAAGTCCTGAAGCCCGACCGACACCGCCGGGCGCCGCGCTGTTTCCTCCATCAGCAGGTAGCGCAGGTCAAAACTGCGATCATAGTACTGATCCCTGACCTGATTGTACCCTTCGAGGTTCACGTAACGAAACACGCCGGAAAGCCGCGGTGTAATCTGGAAATGCAACGTTGCCCGACGGGTTTTCTCGAATCCCCCCAGAGACAGACTGAGATCCGCATCCTGCATCTGGTGGCCCGTGGGCATGTCGATCAACCCGGGCACACCCATGAAATTGAGCGTGGGGCGTGTCCAGACTCTCTCCTGCGGCACCGCCTGCTGGGCACCGATCGGCAGCAGGCAGAGCGCGGCAGTGAACCGCACCGCATGGGTTTTCATCCGGGGCCCTCGAAACCCGCGTCTCGGAAACAACATCCGGAACTCCGCCGTTCGGTGCGTTGTCCCGAGCCACCGGCGCAGAGATCACTCAACGCATTCCGGAACCCGGTCCGCCCCAATCTTCTTCTGATCTTGCGGCGTACCCTCACGGCATAAGGGGAGGAAATGCAAACCCTGCGCCCCCGGTTGAGGCCATTTCCCATGCCGGGACGTGGCCATAATCCCACAACGCCTCCGATCCTGCCTGAAAAATCAGCCGGCCCTGTGTGCCGATCCTGTCGGTCAGCTCATGGCTACCACAGGGCGAAGCAGTATCCGGGCATGGCCCCGCGAAACCGCCCCGCCTCGCGCTGGACAGCTGCGTAGGTCCTGAGCGGATCGTACCTGGCGCACCGCCCGCAGAGCCTTTGCGAGATCAGGACCGCCCCGATGTCCTGGCCGTTCGACAGTGCGCAGCGGCCGACCTCCCGGTCGTAGGTGCGATCTCCGTTGAACTCGCAGCGCAGCACCCGGCCCGCGACAAGGCCCCTCATAACCGCTGTCGCCCTGTCTCCCAGGGGCGTGTTCCGCTCGTCACAGGTCAGCCCGTTGAGGCGGATCGCCCGCCCGCTCACCTCGATGGTATCGCCATCCCGCACATGCGTGACACGCCCCGTCAGGACATGCTTTCCCCCGAACTCGGGCCAGATGTCGGACCGGAACGACACAGCCAGCGCCACTGCCAGAACGACCAGCCACAACGGACTTGGCGCCCGCCAGCGATATCTTCGCTTGGATTTTCCCCAGCGGAACCAGGCCCCTCTCCTCCGCATCGGGATAACCCTTGCGGAGGCCTGGTGTCTTGCCCGGCTCGAAAACAGCCAGCTCACCAGAAAGCGAACCAGGAGGAAGGCGAGCAGAAAGAGCCCCAGGAAGAGACCTACCAGCAGGTAGGTGCCATCCACCTGTTGAACCCAGCGCTGCAATATCTCGTCCAATGCCGCCCCTGACCACTGAGCTTCCTAGAAAGACGTGCGTTCAAGATTACGGACGCCGGAATAACCACGGCAAGGTCCTCGACGTGCCCAAGCCTCGGACCGAGATTTCACCCCGGGGGGCCATGCACTTGCAGCGGAAGCACATCCTTCGGGCAATTCGATCCTCACAGGGCAATTCGTCAGCGAAGCGCCCTGTGGTATAGGAGTATGTACGAGCGGAAACTTGCCGATCATCCCGCCGACTGTCACACCCCCACATAGATATCCGACCATTTCTCATGGTGACCCATGGTCGGAGTGATGAGTGCCATTCGCAATTTAGCGGGTTTGGACAGTGTGATGTTCGGAAAAAAGAGAGTCTTTTTCTGTCGGTACTGCGGCCACAAGCTGCGCTTCGGTCAAGCGCAGTGTGGAGATTGTTACCAGGATGCGCCGCCCTACAATCGCCGACCGTTCTGGGGGCTGATCATGCTTCTCGTGATTCTGGCTCCCCTGTTTCTGGTCGCTCTCTCAGGGTGATCCGGGACGTCAGGCACTCGATCTCGATCGGGCCGCAGGCATGTGACGATAGAGCGTGGCGGGCGAGACGCGCAGCTGTTTCGCCACATCGGTCACGGTGATCGAGCCGTCCTGCAGCATGGCCCGTGCGGCGCGCAGGTCGCTCTCTGTCAGCTTGGGAGGCCGCCCTCCCGTTCGTCCCCTGGATCGGGCTGCCTCGAGGCCGGCGGAGGTGCGTTCGCGAATGATCGAACGTTCGAACTCGGCCAGCGCCCCGAAGATGTGAAACACCAGCTTGCCCCCTGGCGTGGTGCTATCGATCGCCTCGGTGATCGAGCGAAACCCGATGCCGCGCGCGTCCAACCCTTCTACCGTCTCGATGAGCTGTTTCATGGATCGTGCCAGGCGGTCGAGCTTCCAGACGACGAGGGTGTCCCCCTCGCGCATGTAGTCGATGGCAGCTTTCAACTCGGGCCGGTCCCGCTGCGCCCCCGAGGCCTTTTCCACGAAGACCTTCTCACACCCTGCCTTCGTTAGAGCGTCGAGCTGCAACTCGGGTTTCTGGTCCTGGGTCGAGACCCGGGCGTAGCCGACACGCATGGCACATTCTCTCGAAACTCATCTTTCCTCAGCATATACGAGAGATAGGTTTCAAGATACAGTTTCGAGAGGATTTTTCTCTTGGCACTTGAGACCTAGCCGAACCAGGGAGCTGCCCTCTCGAAAACGACCGTTTTTGAGAGGGCTCATGGATGAGGGTGGCTTTGGCGGTTTAGGAACCGGGTTCGTCGTTTAAGGAACCGATAAAAGCTTTGTCGCTCTAGGAACCCAGGTCGATAGGACGTTTGCTGAGGAACAGTCGTCCGGGTCGAGGATCGTTGCTCGGACGGGTCATGTCTTCGCCGGTTCACACACGCAGCAGGGTCTATCGTCGGTTTACACACGCGGGATCTTTCTCCGGAGGGGCACTCTAGGAAGGCTGAAGCCTTCCAGGTGGTGGGTGAAATGACGAAGATACGTCCCCGCTGCCGACTGGTCGCGGCTGTGGCCATGATGTGTGAACCAGGATGCATGTGTTAAATATGTGTTAGAGTCTGTGTTAAGGGTTATCCACAGGCATCCAACCTACTGAGATGGCTTAGATAATCTGCCTATTTTCACCTAAAAGGTACCTAAAACCCCGAATCTTGGTACCTAAAACCCCGAACTTTGGTAACTAAAACCCCGAATCCTGAGGAGCGGTAACTAAAACCCCGAATCCGGGCAGAGGTAACTAAAACCCCGAACGCGGTAACCGATACCACGAATCTTGACGTGGGTAACTAAAACCCCGAATGTAGGTGCATGGTAACTGAAACCCCGAATCTTGGTCTCTCGGTGCAGAGCACCGCACCGGGGCATGCCACGTCTCCGCTTCTGCCCGACCGACATCCGCAGCATGACTTGTTCATCTGCGATGTTGCCGATGCTGTCCTCAAGGACATGATGGCGCACATGGAGCATCCCTTCTACGCGCTCTCGAAAAAGCCCGAGACGAGTATCCGCCGCTACGAGCAGAATGGGTGCTGGATCGAAATCACGCCGAGTGTCAAAGGCTTGGCGACGATCTACGACAAGGACATCCTGATCTACTGCATTTCGCAGATCATGGCGGGGTTGAAGGCGGGGGAAGAGGTTTCCCCAAGAGTCCGGATCAATTCGCGGGACCTCCTTATCTTCACCAATCGAGGAACGGCCGGCAAAGACTACCAGGCGCTCGTGGAGGCAATAGACCGGCTCTCGGGCACCCGTATCAGCACCAACATCCGAACCGGGGACGAGGAGCAATACGACACCTTTGGACTGATCGAGACCGCTTCGGTGCGGCGCAAGCACGGGCTGGATGGCCGTCTGCTGTGGTGCGAAGTCAAGCTCTCGGACTGGGTATTCAACGCGATCCGCTCCCATGAAGTCCTTACCCTGCATCGGGATTATTTCAGGCTTCGCAAGCCCTTGGAGCGCCGCGTATACGAGATCGCGCGAAAGCACTGCGGGCGTCAGGACGAGTGGCGTATCAGCCTCCCGGCCCTCCTGAAGAAGACCGGCTCGCAAAGCCCGTTGAAGAGGTTTCGGCAGATGGTCCGCAATCTGGTCGAGTACGATCACCTGCCTGATTACAGCGTCTCGTTTCTGGATGACCGGGACATGGTGATCTTCAGCAACCGCGGCACCGTGGTTGAAAAGCCCGAGCCCCCTGCCCTTCCCGGGATACGCCTCGATCCGGAGATCCACGACCGAGCGCGAGAGAATGCCCCGGGCTGGGACGTGCACTACCTGGAAAGGGAATGGCGGATCTGGATGGCTGACGGCGGGTTTGACGCCCCGCGCGACCCCAACCGAGCTTTTCTGGGCTTCTGCAAGAAGTGGTTCGAGAAGCGAGGCCGGCCCTGAGAGCCGCACAGAGTTTCAGAACCAGGGGTAAGCCACTCCTGTGGGGACGCCTTGGTGTGTGAAATGACGAAGCCACGCTACCTATGAGTGCCCCACTGAAATGGCCCTACCCTGCCGCCCAACCAGAGACTGCCTCGCTTCCTCTGGCTAAGCCTCAAAGGGTTCTGAGCCATGAGATGATCGCAGCGGTCAGAGCTGGACTCCGCGGCGATCGGGTCTTCGTCATTTCACACACCGTGTGCCAGGTCTCGTGATTTCACCCACACTCAGGCGGTTTTCGTGAGATCACCCACGCCCTGAATTGCCCCATCGAGCGATCCGGTCACGCGGTACCTGAAACCCCGAACTTCGATCTCTCGCTGCAGGACACCCTCACAGAGAGTTTCGCATCTCCTCTTCTGCCGGCCCCCTGCCGAGGCATTGAGATATCAAAGCGTCTTGCCTGGCCGCCCCTGCTGCCCCTGCTGCCGATGTGTGTGAATCCCGAAAGGCCGTGTGTGTTTCCCGGGTCAGGCGGACAAGGGCTTCAGGGTCGCTCGAAACCGTAAAAAAGGTCACTTCTTGCCCTCATCTACGCGGTTTTGGGGACCATGACCGTGTGTGTTTCCCGAATTTTCTGCTCCCAAGCGTGTGTGAATCCCGATCCATCAGGACGGATGTGTGTGTATTTCCCGACACCTTACCCATCCGCAGCGATCTGGCTCTTCGTGATTTTGCGTTCGGGGTAAGGCTACCCAAAATCGGTAACCAAAACCCGAATGGTGGATACCCTGATCGCCAATTAATGTGGCATCTTGGCTGGATCGAAACGGTTCCGAATAGGACGCATTGACGAGGCAGGCCCCTGGCGGTTGCAAGACAACTCCGCTGTGTTACTTGGCCGATCAAAGTCAGGAGGAAAGACATGGCATCAGTCAATCTCGAAGAGCTGTCCCTGGATGAGCTCAAGCAACTTCAAAAGGATGTCTCGAAGGCTATCGAGACGTTCGAGGCACGCAGAAAGAAAGAGGCACGGGCAGCGGCCGAAGCCGTGGTGCGTGAAATGGGGTTCAGCCTGTCCGAGGTAGCGGATGCACCGACCTCCAAGCGAAGCAAGGGCGTGCCGAAATACCAGCACCCGGAAAACTCCGAACTCACTTGGACAGGTCGAGGCCGGAAACCTGCTTGGTTCATTGAGGCGGTTGAGGCCGGGAAGTCGCCAGAGGACTTACTGATCAAGTAGGGTGTTCGGCCTGCCCCCCAACGTCGTCTCAGACTTTGGTCGACTTGTAGATGAACACCATGACGTCGGCGAGGAGTGGCCAGACTTGGTAGTGAACGCAGTCGATCAATTGTAGACCGGCGACTTCAGTACCAGTCCAGAAATCATGATCATTCGTCCCCGACGAGATGCCGTAGTATCTCATCTGGCTTCTCATGCTGCATGAATGGGACCCGTTTCCACAATCGCGTACCCCAAATCATCTAAAATCACCGTACATTGCCTTGATTTAAGGTGATTTGACCTGCGGTTTCCGAACATCGAGATGATGTCGTGACGATGTGGGAAGACGCGGGCCAAGTTCATTCGATTTTTTGCTGACGGGGCTTGTATCGCGCGTCTTCCCTGCAACTTCCCTGGTTGGTCACGGTCTGTAGCCAGCCGTGCTCGCTACCCGCCACAGCCCCTTCGGGGCTGCGCCGGCCGCGCGCAGCTGGCCAGGGGCTCCGCCCCGTGGACCCCGTGTTGGCCGCCTGCTGTTGCCTGCGAGGGATTTCGAATGAGCGCATCTGAACGACGACGACAAACGCGGCAGATCGGTCTCCGGATGACGCCCGATCTCTACGCCAGGATCGCATCGGAGGCGAAACGCAGAGGCATCTCGCCGACCTCGCGGATCCGCGAAATCCTGATCCAACAGTATGATCTCGACACGCCGGCCCCCAGGATCCGGTCGCCGAGGTCCCGGAATCTCACGCCGTCCCAGCTCGCCGCCCTCTCCTTCGCGGGTGACCTCGGCCGCGCCGGCAACAATCTCAACCAGGCGGTCAAGCGGATCAACGAGGCGCGGAAATCCAGCCTCCTGTCGGAAGAGCTGTTCACCACGCTTCACCTGTCTTGCGACGCGCTCCTGGATCTCCTGCACGAGATCCGCTCCGAGATGTCCGGAGCACGGGATCCATGATCCTGAAAACCACCCGGATCCCGCCCTCCGACGCCGGCAAGGCGATTGCCTACCTGGCGAGCCCCGGCGAGAACGAGCGCGTCGACTGGATCGCGGGATCCGAGGACGCTCTCGACACCATGGCCGACCTCGCCACCATCGCCGGCGCGCGCTACGCCATGCGGCACCAGATCATCGCGTCGAACGAGCGCCTTTCCACCGCGCAGCTGGCAGAAATGGTCGGCGACTACATGCGGGAGTTCGAGGTTCCCGCGAGCTCCAAGGAGCTGGTCTGCATCGTCAGGCACACCAAGGCGCGCGCAGACGAAGGCGACGGCAACGGGGAACACTACCACGTCGTCTTTCCCGAGGTCTCCGAAGAGGGCGCCTACCTCGACGACAGCTGGACGCACCTGCGCAACGAAAAACTGGCTCGGCTTGCCGAGCTGAAATTCGGGCATGCGCCCGTCCCCGGCCGGCACAACAGGCCGGTCATCAAGGCGCTGCAAGAGGAGCGGCCCGACCTGGACCTGAAGCCCTTGCATGCGGCCATCGCCGCGGGAGCCGAAGCGGCGGGCGCGGACCCGGCAACCTGGCGGCCGCGAAGCGCCTTCACCGCCGGCGCGCACCAGTCCTACCAGCGCCGGCAACGGGCCGGGCGGGACCGGCAGCCGCCCGACCGGGTCGTCCCCCTATACCGAGATTCTCCCCACCGCCCGACAGCAAATGAAGACCCTCGCCAAGGGGGCCGACGTCCACGGCTTCCTCGATCGTCTCGCGGTGACGCCCGGATACGAGGTCAAAGCCGGCGACAAGCCCGGCGTCTGGCTCCTGACCGCCGGCCGGGGCCACGTCCTGGGCGCCCTGCATCGCATGTCGCCCTATCGAAAGCGGGAGATCGACCAGGCAATTTCAGAGAGAGGCGCAGTCCATGACCAGCACATCCGCGAAACACACCGGCCGGAGATCGATCCTGACCCCGGCAGAGCAGGAGATCCTGGCGGAGACGCGGGACGGGGTCCGGTATCTGCAATCGGCCTTGGAGGCGCCGATGGACACCGACGGGCGGGAGGATCCGGTCGTGGGCCTTCTGAAAACACTGATCGAGGAGCTGGAGGAGATGAAAGCGCAGCAGGCCCGGATCCACGCGGCGCTCACGGATCTTCGCGCGGACCCTCCAACGTAGCGACCCGGCGGATCCAGGGGCATTTCAGACGGGCGGCCTGCCGAAGCGCCGCGGCCACCGCGATGTCGGCCTCCCGGGTGACGCCCGAGCCGCTCGATCCGGCAGATCTGTATTTCCTGTCCCGGTGGGCGCAGCAGATGAAAGCGCAGAAGCGCGCCGAGGAGGCGACCCATCCAAATCCGGGCTGAGCCTCTATCAAATGGGTATACCCCGGGCGCTGTCGATAGACTGCGCGCCCTGACCTATCAAGAGAGTTGTTTTTCGAATGATAAAAGCGCATATCAACGAAGTTATAGATTTATATGATACGAAAGGGCGTAATCGATGAAGTATGGATACCGCCGGGTCAGCTCGGTCGACCAGAAGCTCGACCGCCAGATCCTGCCTGCGGAGATTTCGGAGGCGAATGTCTTCGAGGAGAAGATCAGCGGCGCCCGCGGAACCAACCGGCCCGAGCTCGAGAACGTCCTGGGGCGCCTGCGCCCGGGCGACGAGCTGCACGTCTACTCCACCGACCGCCTGGCCCGGTCGACGCGCGACCTGCTGGACATCGTCGAGCGGGTGAAGGCGGTGGGCGCGGTCCTGATTTTTGAAAAAGAGCGGCTGACCTTCTCCGGCGACAACGCCGACCCGATGTCGGACTTCATGCTGACCATGCTGGGGGCGCTGGCCGAGATGGAGCGGGCCAATATCCGGGCGCGCCAGCTGGAGGGCATCGAGATCGCCAAGAGCCGGGGCAAGTACCGCGGCGGCAGGAAGCGCCTCGACAGGAAAGCGGTCTGGAAGCTGCTGGACGCCGGCTTCGGCCCGCAGGAGGTGGCCGACACCCTCCGGATCGGGGTGGCCTCGGTCTACCGCATCCGCAAGGAAGGCCGGTCGATGGCCTCTGCCCCGTGACGGGGCCGGCGGGACCAGGCGGTCGCCGAAGCGGTCCCGGGAAATGTCAGGGCCCAATCAATTCGGCGCCTTTCGACGGGTAATTGTCAACATTTCCACCTGATAACTTTCAGGATCCATTCTTGAAATATTGATCTCCGGTCAGTAGATCGGGGTCATTGATAGAAAACGGGCCACCGCCGGCAAGCGATGACCCGTCATTTTGGAAGGAGGTTGCCTCTCCGTCCTGATTGCAGGTTTTATTTAGCTCCCACGCGAGCGTTATTCAAGACCCTGTCCGGACACCCACGACCTTCTTTCCGTAAAAAGAGAGAAGGTTTTTTTGATGCCGGATGGCAGTGGATCATTTCAGGATTTCGAGCGGCCCGCTGGGAATTTCGCGGGCGATCCGTTCATGACAGAGCGGCGGTACGAGACCTGGGAGCAGTCCGAGTGGATCGCCGATGCCCTTGAGGAGATCGGTGTGCGGGCCCGCACCGGGAAGGCGCGGTTCTATTCCGAATGCGCGGGCCTCGCGGTCGATGTCGACCACTACGGCGGATCTGCAACGATCCCGCAGGTGGCGCGGAAGTACTACCATCCCGTCACGAAGCAGCTGGGCGACTGGCATCGCCAGCACAAGGCGGAGATGACGCTGCACATGATGACCCTGTCGGCCCTTCCGGAAAAGCTCCATGTCGGGGTTGCGCATGAGCAGGTCCGCGACGCCCTGTCGATGTCGAGGACCGAGCTCTCGGCCCTCATCCGCCGTCTCCGCGACGACGGCTGGAGCGCAGAAGGCTTCGAGATCGTCCTGGTGCGGGAAGAGCACGCCCTCAGCGAGCACGACGACACGGGCGACTGGATGGACTACGCGCATTACCATCTCATCATGCGCGCGCCGCGCGGTCCGGGCACCCGGGAACGGCTGAAAGCCTTCGCCGCGCGCGTGAAGGCACTCTGGACGCGCGTTCTGACGCGTCTCTGGCGCCGCTTCGAGGGCCTGTTCCCCAGAAACCGCGGCCCGCGGGAGGCCTACGTGAACACGCAGCAGGTACGCCAGCTGGACCGCCTCCGCAGCTATCTCGCGAAGGCGCCCCGCGTCCCGCGCGATGCGGGCAAGGAGGCCGTGCAATGGGTGCACCGCGTGATCGAGAACCGTGATCAGCTCGTCGCGACCCTGGCCTTCAAGGACTACCGGCGCCGCCGCGCGGCGGAGCCGAAAAGGCCCCGGCGCGTGAACCCGGTCGCTCGGGATACGGCGGGAGATCGGTATTTTCGGGTGGTGTCTCCCACCACCGACACCAACACGCGCATGCTGGCATGGCGGCGAAGCCTCGCCCCGGACGGGGATCTGCACGCGTGGCTGAGGCCCCGGGCGGCGAATATCTACGCCTGGGCGACGCACGAGGACCCCAGGTATCGGGCTCGGCTGAGCATCGACCAGGACGTCCTGGATGCCGTCTGCGACATCCTCGGGAAGGAGCGCGTGACGACCTCCTCGGTCCCCCTACGGCGCCGGCCGGGCCCGGCCATGGATCATGATATCTTGCACGGCCCCCAGCGCGACTTCGTGGTGTTGTCCCGGGGCGATCCCCCGCCCTTCTAGGCCCGCGCCCGCGGGCCCTCCCGGACCCGGACACTCCGCTCCTGGCGGGTGTTTTGTCGTGCGTGCGGGGCGTGATTTCGCCGGATTACCTTGCGTAATCTTGGAATCCGGCGCGCCCCGAGCCTCGACCGGAGGCGAGCCTGTTGGAAAATCCTTTCGAAGGAGCGCTATGTTCCCAACGGTCCGGCCACACAAAAAAACCGAGAACAGTTCCATGCTTCTCAAATCATCGGTCTGTCAACGATTTGTCCATCAGGATTTCAGGATCCGTGACAACATATTCCCGGAAACGGCTTACTAATTTTGACTTGGATTTTCAGGAAGCCGTATCTCTTGTTTTGGTCAGCCTGAACGGTGGCCTCGTTATCGATAAGGGGTCGGACGCGTCTGATATATTCGAGCCAACCAATACGGCCACCCCAGATGACAGCTCTGACCATTCCCGTGCGCCATTTGGCAGAACGCGTCTGACAGTCAGGCTTTGCGCGGCCTGTAGAAGATCACCATGACGGCAGCGACCAGGGGCCAGACCGCACAGAGGACATAGCCGATTACCGTATAGACCGGTGTCTTGTGCCCTCGGCGCTTCTGTTCCTGGTACGTGAGAAAAAGGGCGACGACCGTGCTCGCGAGATACAGGGCGACAGCGACGGTCCAGACATCCATGGCTACCCCCCCTTTTCTTCTGGCAGTTCAGCCCCCGCAGCCGTCACTGCAGGCCCTCTGGATATCGAAAGTATCACTGTTTCCCAAACGGAAGCAATGCTTCAGCCACGAACGGCCCGGCTCCCGATCCACTGGTTCAGGCCACGGCAGGGCCGGGGCATGAACGGAGGCCCATCGGAAACCCGCGGCGACCGAACGAGGCTCCGCGGAGCCCAAGAGTAAGGGGCAGGGAGAGCTCCCCAACGATTGGGCCCCGTCGATTTCTGGGGGCCACGGTCTTGCCGGTGCCCCTCCCCGCCTCACGGGCGCCAGGGACGCCCAGGGTGTCACTCGGGCTCGGCCCTCTCCCGGGACATCCGCACCAGCGCCTCTCTGGCAAGCGGGGTCAACCCGTAGCGCTCCACGTAGTCCAGCAGCGCGACCATGCACCGGGCATCGAAACCTGCCGTCCTGCCCTTCCCCGTCATCTCATTCTGCCTGTGCTGCATGCCCGGAGTAATGCATGGCAGTCCTTAACGAGGGATTAACCCTAGCGATCATGCAGTCCAATCACCGACGCCCGGGGTCCAGGAGCAGCCGGGTATCGCCCCCGAAAATCGCCCTGCCTCGCGCTCGACCCCGCATAACGTCGAGGCGAATACGACACGGATGGGCCATCCGTTCACCTCGATGGGCTTGATGCTCCGACCTGCTGCCCGGCCGGACCCGGCCCTATGCCGAGAGCATGGGGGTCACCTGGTTCTGGGCCTACAAGCTGCGGATCATGAAGATCGCCCACCGGCAGATGCGGGTGAATCCGTTCCGCTCGCTGATGATGTCTCTGGGGGTGCCGGCCCTGCCGGATCTGCCCGGGGTCTCCGTGGGCTCGCCGATGACCGACAACTTCGTGACGCCCTTCATCGCAGGAGGGCTGGCAGGATCAGACCCCAGATTGCGATGCCACGCCAGCTAAAGTTCCCCTAAAGCTCGGGGAAGTCCCCTACCCTTGCGTGCCGGTCATCGCTCCACTCCCGGTCTCTCAGAGTTTGAGCGGGACTCCGGTCACTCCCGAATGCGGACTCAACCCTTGGTAAGGCAAAAATGCGGCCGAATAGGCGAGTGTGATTAAGGAATTTATGGGGAATTCACGATGGACTTGCTGCAACTGCATTGCCTCAAGTCACGGGTAGAAATATCCTTTAAGTTGAGGGCGGGGGCGCCTTTATACGAGTCTAGTCTATGCAGAAAGAGTACATCGACGTGTGCTGTCCGACTTGCGGAGGACGCGCACAGTTTCACGAACCCTTCCGCTTCTCCCACATGATGCGCTTTTCCGTGGTGCCCGAGAACGCCCACCTGTGGGGGCGCCTCGTCGTCGAGGAGCTCTATCCCGAGCACTTCTCCTGGACGCAGCCCGAGACCGACAGTCCGGTGTTCCATCGCACGACGAACGAGGTCGGTCCCGGCTATCGCCTGAACCATCGCGGCATGCTCGAATGCCCCAAGTGCGAGACCTTCCAGGCGGTCCAGATCCGCTGGCCGCAGGCGGCCTTCTGGCAATGGACCGTCGAGGGCCACACCCTGATCGCTCGGAACCGGACCCATGCGGAGGAAATCCTCGCCTATCTGCGGGAAACCCCGCGCCCGCCGCACCGCAAGCCGGGCCTGCGGGAGCTTCCGGCCCCATTACTGAAGAAGCGGGCGTCGAGCATTGCCTGCCGGCGCATGGAACGGACGCTGGAAGCCGCCTGACTTGATCCGAAAACCATCAGCGGGGATGCGCGGCCCGGGCATCCCCGCGGCCGGGCCGCCCGGACTGGTGTCGGGTCTTCGACCCCAAGCCTCTGCAGAAGCTTAAAAGTACCCTTAGGTAGCATATGGTACCATACTCTACCCTACCTGTAGGTAGCTTAAAGTACCCTACCATACCCTTTGGTACTCTACCCTACCTTATGCTAGGCTACGGTACGCTAGAGCCTCGCAAAGAGGCCGGGACCGAGACAGAGCAGACACGAGAACAGGATCCATTCCCATGCCCGTCATCTCCTTCGCCAACTCCAAGGGCGGGAGCGGCAAGACCACGAGCGCCTTGCTCCTGGCCTCCGCCCTCGCGGAAACCCGCCCGACGACCATCATCGATGCCGACCCGCGCCATCCGATCACCACCTGGGCGGAGAAGACGGGCAGGCCCGAGACGCTCTCGGTCGTCACCAACACCTCCGAGAAGACCATCCTCGACGAGATCGAGGAGGCCGCCGGCCGCGATCCTTTTGTCATCATAGATCTTGAGGGTACCGCCTCGCGCCTGATGAGCTATGCCATCAGCCAGTCGGACCTGGTGATCGTTCCGCTCAAGGAGCAGCAGCAGGACGCCCAGGCGGCCCTCGACGTGATCCAGGAGATCCACCGCGACATGAAGGCCCTGCGCCGCCGCATCCCGTACTCCGTGCTCTTCACCCAGAGCCGCGCCGCGGTCAAATCGCGCACCGCACGGCACATCTCGGCGCAGTTTCGCAACAACGACCAGATCGACACCTTCGACACCGAGATCCACGAGCGCGATGCCTTCGCCGCCATGTTCTCCATGGGCGGCACGGTGGCTGGCATGGATCCGAAACAGGTCAACGGGATCGACAAGGCGCTGGCCAATATCGAGGCTTTCCGGGCCGAGGTCGTGGCCAAGCTCCGCGCCATCCGCAACGGCGAGACGGGGAGGGCGGCCTGATGTCCAACCGCGAGGCGCTTGCCATTCCAAGCTTCGACGACGATGATCTCGACGATTTCGCCCCGCGCAGCTCGGCGCCCACGCCGTCAGCCGGGGCACGCAAGGCCGTGGACGAAGTTTCGCAGTTTCCCAGTCGCGAGGCACCGGCGGACGCGCAGCTCAATCTCAAAGGGCCGCGTCCGGTGCTCGATCGCTTCCGGGCCATGTGCAAGGCTGACCGTCGCAGCTACTACGACATGCTCGAACAGCTCATGGATCACTACGAAGGCAGGGCAGGGGGCCCGGACGGCGGCTTGTGACCGCGTCGTCGGCACCTTGCACATGCGATGCACTCTGCCGTGTGACGGCGGCCGGAAAGTCTCGGCTCGATCCCGAGGCATGCCGTCGTTCTGCGCCATTCCGGGGATGTTAATCCCCTGTTAATGATTTCTGGCCCCTCATCTGGAGATGACTGACAGGTGAGGGGCGACATGACGGATAAAGATGCCAAGACCGATTTCGACCAGAAGTGCATGGCTGCGCTTGTGGACTACGTCGAGCGATACGGCTTGACCCCACTTGCCAGGGAAGCGCTGATCCGGCCCTCAATCGACCCAAATATCATTCTCAGGCTTCGACCTTCGGCAGGGTCGGAGCCCACCGGATGAAATATTGGTCAAAGCTCGTTTGACGATGAAATCGTCATCAACTTTCATCCGTAGCGTGTGGACACGCCTCACAGGAAAAGTTACCCGGATCACGGGATTGTAATCTGAGTTCGGATCATACCCCGATGCGGGTCATATTTTCTCGCAGGCATATGCGCCGGACACACTTCGGAGAGTAGCGTTGAGTACCGTAGAGTTTTTTGGCAAGTCGCCCAGCACAGTATATCCGTCTCGAGAAACGCGCGACGCCATCCGCCGTGACAGCCGGACCTTCTACACCCTTTACGCCAAGCGAGTCTTCGATCTCGCTCTCGCCGTGGCCCTGCTGCCGGTCCTTCTGCCAGTGATCACAATTCTCTGGGTGATGACTGCCCGCGACGGCGGGCCGGGGTTCTTCGGGCATCGCCGGATCGGGCAGAATGGCAAGGTCTTTCGATGCTGGAAAATCCGCACCATGGTGGTTGATGCCGAGGCTCGGCTCGCCGAGCACCTGGCTGCCAACCCCGAGGCCGCCGAGGAATGGGAACGCGACCATAAGCTGCGCGACGATCCGCGCATCACCCGCCTCGGCGCCTTCCTCCGGGCGACCAGCCTCGACGAACTCCCCCAGATCTGGAATGTGCTGAAAGGCGAAATGAGCTTTGTCGGACCACGTCCGGTGGTGCGGGACGAGATGCGGAAATACGGCACCTCACGAACCGCCTACCTGGCAATGAAGCCCGGTATCACCGGCCTCTGGCAAGTGTCCGGACGGAACGACGTCAGCTACGACGAGCGTGTTCGCATGGACGTAGACTATGTTTTCGACGTGTCGTTTTTTACCGACGTTCGGCTCATGCTTCTGACAGGGCTCTCGGTCATCGATCGCACCGGCCGCTAGCCCGCCCAAGCCAGATGCAGTCTGCTGGCGAGGAGGCCAACATAGCTCAACTCTTAAGAGAAATATCTTTATTTTAAAGTCTCTTAAGGGGAAATTTGGGTGATTTGTGCGCTCCAAATGCCACGATCCGTCGTGGTCTCGGCACATTGATCAACTGAACCTTTCTGTTGCGTCGCTCGGTGAACAATAACTGCGCTAGGTTAATGATTTTCTAGTCGCGGATAATGGTGTGAAGCGCTCCACAGTAGTTGAACGTGCTCGTGTCCGGCGGATCGCCCACTGGCAGCTGTGGTGGCTGCTGGCCCCGATGCTTCTTCTCGGCTGCGAACCTCACTCCGAACTCAATACGCGGTTCTGGAATGCGCTCGACCGCGTTTCCTTCGTTAGTCTGCCACTGACGGAGGCCTGGGTGAGACATGCCGACGTGTCGCTGGTACTCGAACGGCGGTACAGGTCAATCGCCGAACAGCGGCTGCTCTTGCCCAACACAACCTCGATCCGCGGCGAAAATTTCATTCTCATGATCGCGCAGGAGGCGCGCGCGCCCGGAGTGGGGCGGTTCAGCCCGGGGCTACTCTTGGCGCGGAACGACGGCCCACCCGAACCCTTTGTCGATTTCGACGGCCAACCGACCTCGTCACGTCAAGACACGCTGGGCTGGTTGCACTGGTCCCAATGGACCAACGGGACCGACCTGACCTGCGTGCTGGCATTCCGGCAGCTCGACGCGACTGACCGCATCTTGCCCGGTAAGTCCTCGGCGCTCGACATGATGCTGCGCAATTGCCTGTACGGGACCGCGGAAGAAGCCTTGGAACCGCTCATCGACATCCATACTGGATATGCGGCCATTGCGGAGCATCCGAATGGCAACCAGCGCATGCTGTCACCGCTGGCAGGTCCGCGGCCATGACAGGCAAGCGGGGGTTCATGTCGATCGCCATCGCACTGCTGGGACTGCTCTGGCTGCTGCTTCTGGCCATCATCATCATCCTGGCCGCGGCCCCGATTGCGGTGTCGGTACAGGCATTTTTGGCCATCATCAGCGTTGCTCTTATCTGGCTGCTCAAGCGTTTCGTGCCGGTCAACAGACAGGTGCGCTTTCTCGTGCTCGCCATCGCCAGCGTCTTTGTCATGCGCTACTGGATCTGGCGCGTCTTCGAGACCTTGCCGTCCCCGGAAGACCCGGTGTCTTTTGCCGCGGCCGTTTTGCTCCTGGGCGCGGAAAGCTTTACGGTCGCCCTGTTCTTCCTGACATGCTTGGTGACCGGCGATCCGTGCGACCGGGCCCCTCCGAAGCTGATGCACGTCTCCCAGGTGCCCAGTGTCGACATCCTCGTCCCGTCCTACAACGAGCCGCCAGAACTCCTGGCAGTGACCCTCGCGGCGGCCAAGCAGATCATCTACCCCGAGGGAAAGAAGACCGTCGTGCTCTGCGACGACGGCGGCACGGACCAGCGCTGCAACCATCCCGACAAGGAAATCGCGAACGCCGCCCGTGAACGGCGCGAGACCCTGCAGTCGCTCTGCCGTGATATGGACATCGTCTATTCGACCCGTGCCCGGAACGAGCATGCCAAGGCGGGCAACCTCAACGCGGCCCTGAAACATCTCGACGGGGACCTGGTGCTGATCCTGGACGCCGACCATGTCCCGAGCCGGGATTTCCTGGCTCGCACGGCCGGATACTTCGTCGAGAAACCGCGGCTGTTTCTCGTCCAGACACCGCATTTCTTCACCAATCGCGACCCCATCGAGCGTAATATCGGCCTTCCGGAGACCTGTCCTGCCGAGAACGAGATGTTCTACACCACGATCCACCGGGGCCTGGACCGCTTGGGGGGCACCTTCTTCTGCGGCTCGGCCGCGCTGTTGCGGCGCGCCGCTCTGGACGAGGTCGGCGGGATCTCGGGGGTGACGATCACCGAGGACGCCGAAACCGCGCTCGACATCCATTCGCGTGGTTGGGAGAGCCTTTACCTGAACCGGGCAATGAGTGCGGGACTTCAGCCCGAAACCTTTGCCTCCTTCATACAGCAGCGCGGTCGCTGGGCCACCGGCATGATGCAGATCCTGCTTCTGAAGAACCCGCTGTTCCGGTCCGGCCTCTCGCTGACGCAGCGGCTTTGTTACCTGAACTCCATGAGCTACTGGCTCTTCCCGGTGGTTCGGATGATCTTCCTGATCAGTCCTCTCTTCTACCTCTTTTTCGGCCTGCAGATCTTCGTGGTGCAGCCTGACGGGGTAATGGCCTACATCCTGCCGTATCTTCTCATCGCCATGCTGGTGCAGAACGGGCTCTTCGCGCGAGTCAGGTGGCCTTTGATCTCGGAAGTCTACGAGATTGCCCAGACGCCCTACCTGCTCAAGGCGGTTTTCAAGACCTTCATCAGCCCGCGATCGGCCAAGTTCAATGTCACGGCGAAGGACGAAACGCTGGAGGATGAGTTCATCTCTCCCGTTCTGGTTCCACTCCTGCTCACAACGCTCGTCCTGCTTGCCGGCATCGTGGCCGCGGCCCTGCGCTGGTATCTCTTCCCCGGGGACCGCTCCGTTGTCCAGATCGTCGGTGGCTGGGCGCTGTTCAACCTCCTGCTGGCCATCCTGGCGCTCCGTTCCGTCATCGAGCGGCAGCGCCGTCTGCTCAAGCCGCGCACCGCGATCATGGCCCCCGCGTCGCTCTGGCCGGAGGGGCAGCACTCCGGGTCCGCGACGGATGTGGTCCTGCGTGCGATCTCGGCACGGAAAATGAGGTTCGTGTTCGCCGACGACGATCGAAAAAACGAGATGATCGGCGAAGGCGCCCGGCTCGTGATCCGCCCAAAAATCGACGATGCGCCAGAGCTTCAGCACGAGCTGACCATCACGCTGACCAGAGCGGAGGACCCGAGTGACAATGCCGGCAGGCGTTTGTGGTCCGCCGACATCGATCGCGATCACCTCATCGCCGCCAGTGAGATTACAGCACATCTGGTCTACGGGGACAGTGAGAAGTGGATGGCCGCGCGTGAAGCGGTGCCACGGTCGCGGGGCCTGATTTCAGGGATCGTCTTCGTGCTGCGACTCAGCCTGACATCGATTGTCCCATCCGCCATCGCCCTTTTCACCTACCGGGGCGCACCACAGGACAACCCTGAGGACCGGTACCGTAACGCCAACGAGACCGAGGCGATCAAGTACTATCTGGCCGACAACACGAGCGATAGCGACCTGTCTGCTGCCTTCTTGCTCCCAGAGGACGAGGGAGCCAGAACATGACCGCCCTCCTCCGCACCTTCATGGCCATCCTGGCCGCAACAACGGTATGGACGGTCTTTTCCGGCGCGACCGCCGAGGCCCAGGTGATCCAGCTGGACGAGTTGCCGGGTACCGAGCGTCCCTTGATGGAGCATACCGATGAGGTCTCCGACCGGCTCGCCACAGATCACCAGTCGCGGCATGCCTCGTCAGAGCCGCAGACCTCCGGACCCGAAGCCCGACCTGATGTTCTCCTGCCCCTGCGCGCTCTTCACCCGCAGTCCGGAGAAACCGCGCGCTACAGGCTGGGTGGTGAATTCGATGAGGCGCGGTTCGTGCTCTTCGTGCCCAATACGTCCGTCGATTCTACGCTGAGACTCTC
The DNA here is from genome assembly GCF_000442255.1 of Salipiger mucosus DSM 16094. Classification (GTDB taxonomy): domain Bacteria; phylum Pseudomonadota; class Alphaproteobacteria; order Rhodobacterales; family Rhodobacteraceae; genus Salipiger; species Salipiger mucosus. The sequence continues at coordinate 21,993 of NZ_KE557290.1, forward strand.
AACCTTCAGCACGGTCAATGTCCTGCCCGAGCAGTCGCGGATCGACGTGCTGGTGAACGGGACCGAGGTTGGCGTGATCATTCCGGAAAACTTCAACGCCTTCCGCACTGCCGAGCTATCGCTTCCTCCCGGTGTGCTGAAGGAAGGACGCAATGTCGTGTCTCTCAAGGCCCGGCACACCCATCGTGTCTCTTGCGGGCCGGAAGCGGGCTTTTCTCTCTGGACTGAGGTCGCGCTCGAGCGAAGTGGGGTGACGCTGGCAGCTGCTTCCCTCGACGCCGACATTCTCGGCTTTCTTTCCGCGGTATCCGCCCAGACGGCCAGGGGACAACCGATCTCGCTCCGAGCCGGCGAGGATGTTGAGCTACAGGATTCGGCGACAAAAATCATCGCCCGCATTTCGAAAGCACTTGGCGGTATTCCACCGTCTCTGGCTCTTGAGGGGTACTACACGACCGAGGCCGCACTTCCGGAACTCGCTCGGGTGACCAGTTTGCCGGAAGGCATGGTGCTTGAGGATGGATTCGAGATCCGTCGCGGTGGGGATGGCGCCATCGTGCTCCTGGTGGAGCACGATGCCCACGATGTGGCGGGCCAAGCGCTCCTGGATACCCTTCCCGACAGCGACATCGAGGCTCTGCCACCTCAACTGTCACCGGGCACACCGATCCGATTAGCCGATCTCGATCAGGAAACCATTGAGGGCAGGGGACACTACATCCGGGAAGCTCTGGACTTTAGCCTGCCGTTGGACTGGCTGGTTCTCGCCTCGCAAAAAGCTCGCATGCGCCTGCTGTACCGCTTTGACACGAGCCTGCCCGAGGGCTCTCTTCTTCTGGTCAAGGTGAACGACACCACCGTGCGACTGCTGCCTCTCGACCAGGCCGGAGACGCCGGCCGACCGCTGCCCGTTCTTCCCGTCGATTTCGATGCTGCGCTACTGACCCCGGGTCTCAACCGCATAATATTCGAGGCACTCATCCCCGGCGATCCGCCCGACCGCGCCTGCGACCTGCGCGACGATCCCGTGTTCGAAATTTCGGATCGGACGACGCTCTTCGTGCCAGACTCCCCGTCGATGAGCGTGACTGGCATCGAGCGCGTCCTGACGCATCTCCAGCCCTCTGATCTCGAGGTAAGCGAACGCGCCGCAGCGCGGCTTCCCGCAGGACTTCTGCCGCAACTCGCCGCGATATATAACGGAGCCCAAGGGCCGGATGCTGCCGAAACAGGCGAATCCTACCGGCTGACCATCGGTACGCTTCAGGACATCCCCCAGGTGACGGGGGGTCTCGTTACCGCGCATCTTCCCGCCTTCCGCGAGATCCTGACAACACCGACGGGGACCGCCGCCAACGGGACCGGGAATTCCCCTTCCGAGATACGGTTCGGCTCCATGAACGCACCGTCCTGGCGGTTGTCCCTCCCTGACCGACTGGGTGACTTGCGCGGCCGGCTGGAAAGCTGGGTTGAAGTGCTCTGGTACGGAGATACGCCTAAATTTGGCGAGTGGCTGCATGATCGGCGCGCGGAGGCGCTACTCTTGCAGCCCAACCCGGATCGGCCGCGTGATGCCTGGTTGATCCTTGGCCCGGACGCGGATCCGCAGACGATCGTTGCCTCGCTTGCTCGCGCGACGTGGTCGCCCGAGGGGCCGCGTGGTCAGGTGTCGGCATACCGGGCCGAAACAGGCTGGCAAAGTTGGACGTCCCATTCCAGGAATGTCGTCCTGCATGAGCCGATAACCTATAAGAACCTGCAGGCGGTCCTTGGGAATTTCGCCAGTGCACAGCCCTGGGCATTCATTGTCGTCATCATGGCATTCACGCTGTGCTCAGCATTCGTCGGCATGATCATTGCCGCACTTGCTCAACGGAGAGACCGATGAAGAGACGGGCCCTGCTTGCCGGTCTGGCATCTTTGCCCAGTTTACTGGCGGTCGGAACCTCGCCTGCGCTTGCGCAGGCAGAACGGCAAGCCATGCAATTCAAGCCGGTCTGGACCGCGTGGCGCAATGCCAATCTTGACGTGACGGGGCGCGTCGTCGACCTGCTGCAGCGGAACGCCAGTCATTCCGAAGGGCAGGGGTATGGAATGCTCCTGGCCGCTTACGCCGGGGATGCGCGGGCCTTTGCCGCAATGGAGAACTGGGCCCGTATCAACCTTGCGATCCGTCCTGATGCCCTCATGGCCTGGCGGTGGCTGGATGATCAGCCTGACAAGGTGCCTGACACGAACAACGCCAGCGATGGCGACCTCTTTCGCGCCTGGGCCCTTCTCAAGGGGTTCGAGCGGTTTGGTGTAGGAGAATACCGAGATCAGGCCGCGGCCATCACCCGCGACTTGGCAGCGAAATGCATCGTTTCGCACCCCGGTACCGGCGCGTCCCTTCTCTTGCCCGCGGTTCACGGTTTTCGCACTCCTGACGGGTTCGTCTACAATCCCTCCTACGCTATGCCGCTTGCATTGACCGAGCTGGCCCAGGCCTTCGACGAGCCCGCGCTCGCCGATGCCGCTGCGAATGGTTTGGCCATGGCGGACCTGCTCGCGGCTGGCGGGGTGGTGCCTGACTGGGTGGAAGTCACGCCGGCCGGGCCGCAACCAGCGACGGGGTTTTCCTACGAGGCAGGATACGAAGCAATCCGCGTGCCACTCTTCCTCATCTGGTCCGGGCAAGGCACCCATAGCGCCGTGTCACGCTACGTTGCGGCACAGAAGGCCGTCCCGGCAGGCGAGGTTGCGACTGTCATAAGCCGCACGGGTGAAGACATCCTGCAGACCACGAGTGCCGCAGGCTATCGAGCCGTGGCAGCGCTCGCGACCTGCACGACCGATGGGGGCATTGGAACCGAGATCCCGCCCTACGTGCCCTCCGCCCCCTATTACCCTGCAACCCTCCACCTCTTCGCCATGCTGGCCCAGATGGAAGCAGTTCCCCGATGCCTACCGATATGATCAGTCGTTCCCCTCGTCTCCCCGCTCTTGCCTTGTTGCTGATCGCCGTGGCTTGGCCCGCCACGGCTCAGGATCCCGACAGACGCGACCTTCAGGCGCTGCGCTTCTACATCGAAGAAGACAACCAGGATGCGATCCAGTCCGAGTTGAGGCGGCTGCAGATCCAGTTTCCTGCCTGGGAGCCTCCCGCCGACCTCAGCACGCTCACGCAGGATATCTCCGGGGCGGCGGTGGACCGCATCTACCAGCTCATCGCAGAAGGCAATCATCAGGAAGCTCGGGAAGCAATCGCACAAACTGAGCGCGATTACCCCGATTGGTCGCCCTCCGCAGATCTCCTCTCGACCCTGTCGCTGGCGGAAAGGCAGGCTGCATTCGACGCAGCCGTGACCGCCGGAAACCGTCAGGCCGTGATCCGGATTGCTCGCTCCACGCCCGAGCTGCTGCGCTGCGAACGGGTAAACAATGCTTGGCTCCTAGCCGAACAATACGCGGCAATGAACGATCCCGACGCCGCTTTCACGGTTTACAGGGGTGTCTCAAACAGCTGTGAGAACCCTGATATCCTGATCGCGACACTCGAGAAGGCAGCAGCCGTCGCAAGTGCCGGCCAGATTGGTGACTTGGCCGATACCATGCGGTCAAGGGTGCCCGCGGCCAGCCAAAGGTTCTCGACTGTCGAAAATCGTCTGCGCGCTGGCCTCGGAGCCTCGCCGCGGAACTTGCCCGGATCCACACGCCCCACCGGTGCGCCATCGTCGGAGCCGCAGGACGCGGAGACCACGATCACCGCGGATATGCGGCCCAAGGCAAGGCCAACGACGCTCGGGCAACCCGCAGTCCGGCCGACCGTTAGGGCCGCCAGCAAGAGCAGGAGGCGGTCGGATGGCGCATCCGTGTCGTCCCGCGTCGCGCGTGCCGCCGGGGTCGGGGATTGGCAGACCTGCCTCGCGCTTACCGCCAAGGCAACGCAAGCTGCCCTCGTCTCCCAACGCGGATGGTGCGCTTTCAACGCGGGACGACCGATGCAGGCCCTGCGCGATTTCAAGGTTGCTGCAGCCAGAGGTGGCACTGCAAGCCTACGCCGGGACTCCGCCTATGGCATGGCCCTGACGATGATGCGGCTCGACATGGTGAACCAGGCAGCGGCCGTGGCGGCCAGCACGGACTTCACCCGTGACCAGCGCCTCGAGATTGAAAGCGAAATCCTCGATGCCCGTGGCGTTGCGGCCTTCAATCGCGGTGAGTATGGGCAGGCGATAAGCTATTTTAACGAGCTGGAACGCCTGACCGGCACGGTGCGCCGCGACCTCGCGCTGCTGCGGGGGTACGCCTACCTGAATTCAGGGCGCCGCGGGAAAGCCGTGACGGAGTTCCGCAAGCTGCACAACCAGCTGGCCACCCCGGAGACTCGTTCGGCTCTCTCTACCGCGCTGCGATAGCGCCACGCGGATCGTCGAAGGTGCCGGGGAGCGGGGCAGTGGCCTGCCCCGCAAAGATCATTGGGTTAATCGACCAGGCCCGGGAAATCGTATTGGGCCTTGTTGCGCTTGGACCGTTTGTTCTCGGCCCGGCTCTCGAAAAATTCCGCCACACAGCCTAGGGCGACGACGAGAACGAATGCTCCGATATACATAGCTACCTCTCCAAAAATACTGGTCATAAAACGGCGTCATCAAGGCGTACCAGGATGGCAGCACCTGACGAAGCCGCGTTAATTATCACTAATAATTCGCTTGAGAGGCAAGAAAATGAACAGAATGTGTCAAAATTCGTGAGTTCGGAGCCTGCCAGCACGGAACTTTGGCAAGCCTCTCTCAAGGGTTGAACCGGATTAGCAGCGGGGCGGCCACCATGGCCGCGATGAACCCACCGAGATGGGTCTCCCAGGCCAGCCCACCGGCCTCAAGGAACGTCCCGAGCACATTCAGGGCAATCACCCCAAGGACATAGATCCCGATCATTCGGAGAATGTATCGGCGGGCCTGACCCTCTCGGCTCATCCTGCGCGCTTCCAGGACGATCCAGGCCGCGATCAACCCCATCACGATACCGGAGGCCCCGACCATCGGCCGCAGGCTCTGGGCCAGGAGAGCGAACCCTACCGCGCCGCCCAGTGACGAGAGAGCCAGGAGCAGAGCAAACCGTTTCGGGCCGATCCGCTCCCCGAGCTGCTCCCCCAGCCAGACGAGCGCGAGGCCGTTGCCGAGCACATGCTGCCAGTCGCTGTGTAGGAAAGGGTAGGTCGCGAACATGACGACCGGCTGGGCCGTGTAAAGCGGCTTCCAGCCATGCAGTAGCCTGACCCAGAACCCACCGTACTGGTAAGTTGTCTGGCGCCAGGAGGGCACTCCCCAGAGGCACGCATCGGCCCCCACGAGCAGTCCCTCGATCGCGACCAGCAGGATCACGAACCCAATGCAGAGAGACCGGGTACCACTCTTGGGGCCGGGGTATATCATCCCGTCTCTCAATGATCCGTCCCTTCTCGGCCCGTATCCCACCCCGAAAGGCTCCCCGAACTCTCCGTACAACCCTCTCCACCAGTCGTCATACACCCTAGAACCATGGCCGGAAGGGGCGTGTGTGAAGTGTCGTTTGCAGGCTCAACCGTGTGTGAAGTGTCGAAAGGAACCCCGAGACGGCGTTCTTAGGCTTCTACCAGAAGTGGTTCAAGCGACGCGAGTGTAGACGAGCTGGCTTGGTTCGGAGCGGGCAGCCCGTTTTCGCTGCAAGGGTTTCGGCAGTTCAACCTAAACGATAGGCAAGGCACTTTCTGCGGTTGCGAAATAAACTTGGGGTGGTAGCCATTGCGACAGTATCTTTGTGAAGCAGGTCTGTCTCGATGCCCTCTAAATCCATTACGCCGGTACTTCTGTGTGGCGGCTCCGGCACCAGGCTCTGGCCCCTCTCCCGGAAGTCCTACCCCAAGCAGTTCGCGCCTCTGATCGGTCAGGAAACCCTGTTCCAAGCCTCGGCGAGACGACTTTCAGGACAGGCCAACGGGTTGAACTTTGCAGCGCCACTGGTCCTTGCCAACTCTGACTTCCGGTTCATCGTGACCGAGCAACTCATGGCCATCGGCATTGACCCAGGCGCCATCCTGATCGAGCCCGAGGGTCGTAATACCGCGCCCGCCATACTGGCGGCGGCGTTGCACGCTGCGGCAGACGACCCGGAGTCCATTCTGCTCGTCGCGCCCTCGGACCACGTTATTCCCGACACGGAGGCTTTCCAGGCGGCTGTTGCCCGTGGGCTCGCGGCGTTGGAACAAGGCGATCTCGTAACATTCGGCATTACTCCTGACCGCCCCGAAACCGGTTATGGCTATCTTGAGCTCACCGAAAAGCCTGATGCTTCCGGCGCCCCAGTGAAGCTGGCCCGCTTCGTCGAGAAGCCGGACAAGGCCCGCGCCGAGAACATGCTGACGGCCGGCACCTATCTCTGGAATGCCGGCATTTTCCTGTTCCGGGCCAAGGACATCATCTCGGCGTTCGAGACACATGCCGCCGCGCTGGTTGAACCAGTGAAGGCATCACTTTCACAGGCGCAAACGGATCTCGGCTTTCTGCGACTCGCACCTGAGCCCTGGGTCGAACTCGAGGACATCTCGATCGACTACGCGGTGATGGAGAAAGCACCGAACCTCTCCGTTGTCCCCTTCACCTCTGCCTGGTCCGACCTCGGCGGCTGGGATGCGGTCTGGCGCGAAAGCGGCCCGGACGGGACTGGTGTGGTGACCTCGGAGCACGCCACGGCCATCGATTGTGAGAATACACTTCTGCGCTCGGAGAGCGAGGACCTCGAGGTGGTCGGCATCGGGCTGCAGAACATCATGGCCGTCGCGATGGAGGACGCGGTCCTGGTGGCGAACATGGATCGGGCGCAGGACGTGAAAAAGGCCGTCGAGGCGCTCAAGGCCAAGGGGGCGAGCCAAGCCACTGCCTTCCCCAAGGATCACCGGCCCTGGGGTTGGTTCGAAAGCCTTGTCGTTGGCTCTCGATTCCAAGTGAAACGCATCGTGGTTCATCCCGGCGCTTCGCTGTCGTTGCAATCGCATTTTCACCGCTCCGAGCACTGGATCGTGGTCGAAGGCACCGCGCGCGTGACAGTGGACGACGACGTGAAGCTCGTGACCGAAAACGAGTCCGTCTACCTGCCGCTAGGCTGCGTGCACCGGATGGAGAACCCCGGCAAGATGCCCATGGTACTGATCGAAGTGCAGACCGGAGCCTATGTCGGCGAGGACGACATCGTGCGTTATGAGGATGTCTATGCTCGAACATGAGCCTGGGTGTCTTCGTCGGCTTTTTCCGGAAATGGCTCTCGCGGCGCGGGCGGGCATAGAGGGGCTGTTCTGGTTCGAAGCGGACAGCCCGTTTTCGCTGCACGTGCAGAGGAACTTCAACCTAAACGGTAGGCAAGGCAGTTTCTGCGGTTGCGAGATACGGCTGGACTGGTAGCAGTAACAGCGAGTTTCTCGCTAGGTAGGTTTGTCTCTATGCGCATCGCCATGATCGGAACCGGGTATGTTGGCCTCGTTTCCGGAGTTTGTTTCTCTGACTTCGGGCACGAGGTGGTCTGCGTCGACAAGGATCCACGCAAGATCGAGATGCTCGAACGCGGCGAGGTGCCGATCTACGAGCCCGGGCTCGACGTGCTGATGCACAAGAACGTCGAGGCGGGGCGGCTGTCGTTCACGCTCGACCTGGAAAGCGCCATCGACGGTGCACAGGCGGTCTTCATCGCCGTGGGCACGCCCACCCGGCGCGGTGACGGGCACGCCGACCTACGCTACGTCATGGCCGCGGCCGAGGAGATCGCCCGCGCGGCCAGGCATCACGTCGTTGTCGTCACCAAGTCCACGGTGCCGGTCGGGACCAACCGCCAGGTCCGCGAGACCGTGGCGGCCGCGAACCCCGAGCTCGACTTCGACGTCGCCTCGAACCCCGAGTTCCTGCGCGAGGGCGCCGCGATCGAGGACTTCATGAAGCCCGACCGCGTTGTCGTCGGCGTCGAGACCGACCGCGCCGCGCAGGTCATGGCGGACATCTACCGCCCGCTCTACCTGCGCGAGTTCCCGATCCTGACCACCGACCTCGAGTCGGCGGAGATGATCAAGTACGCGGCCAATGCCTTCCTTGCGACCAAGATCACCTTCATCAACGAAATCGCGGCGCTCTGCGAGAAGGTGGGCGCCGACGTGAAGCAGGTCTCGCGGGGCATGGGGCTCGACGGGCGGCATCGGCAACAAGTTCCTGCACGCCGGGCCGGGCGTACGGCGGGTCGTGCTTTCCCAACGGACACCAAGGCGCTCGCGCGCATCGGGCAGGATCACGCCTCGCCCGTGTCGATCATCGAGACGGTCATCAAGATCAACGAGGACACCAAGCGGCGCATGGTCGACAAGCTGCTCGATCTCTGCGGCGGCTCGTTCAACGGCAAGACCGTCGCGGTGCTGGGCGTGACCTTCAAGCCCAACACCGACGACATGCGCGACGCGCCGGCGCTGACCATCGTGCCGGCGCTGGTGGGCGGCGGCGCGCGGGTGCGCACGGTCGACCCGCAGGGCCGGCGCGAGGGCGAGGCGCTGCTGCCGGGCGTGAGCTGGATGGACGACCCCTACGAGGCCGCCGAGGGCGCGGACCTGCTGGTGGTGCTGACCGAGTGGAACGAGTTCCGGGCGCTGGACCTTTCTGCGCTGTCCGAGCGCATGTCTGTGCCGCGCATGGCGGACCTGCGCAACGTCTATTCCCTTGAGGATGCCCTGACTGCAGGCTTTACCGCATACGACAGCATTGGACGTGTCGGCCATGCGCCCGAGGGTGAGCCTACAGTCCAGGCGGCACAGTGAGGAAAAAATCCATGGCGGCCTTACAGACGATTATGGTTCACGATTACGCCGGACATCCGTTTACGGCCGAGCTGTCGCGGGCCCTCGCCAAGAGAGGCTGGGAGGTCCATCATGTGCTATTCTCTGGCGATGCTGGTCCAAAGGGGCGCAACGCGCGGTTGTCGGACGACCCTCCTGGACTGATGTTCCATGGGTTGAACATCCCAGGGGACTATTCCAAAACCAACTTTCTCCGGCGGCGGCAAGGTGATCATGCCTACGGACGCCGGCTTGCCAAACTGGTAAACGAGATTCGGCCTGCGCTTGTACTGTCCGGCAACACCCCGACTGAGACGCAAGAACACTTGCTGCGGGCATGTCGTTCCTGTGATGCCGCCTTCGTTTACTGGTGCCAGGATTTCTACTCGATCGCCGCCTCACGCATCCTTGAAAAGAAGCTGCCCGGCCTCGGGCACTTGGTTGGGCGCTATTATACCTTTCTTGAACGTCGGCAGATGCGTCAGGCCGATCATGTCGTGCATATCACTGACGCGTTCCGCGCGCAGACAGATCGTTGGGGCATACCTTCCGAAAAGGTCTCGGTCATTCCCAACTGGGGGGTGATCGAAGAGATCCCGGTTCTGGATCGCAACACCGCCTGGGCTGCTGAAAAAGGTCTCAAGGCGGGATCGCGCTTCGTCTATTCCGGCACGCTGGCAACCAAGCACAACCCGAAGCTTTTATCCGAACTGGCGCGCGCCGTTGAGAACGAGGGCGAAGTAGTGGTGGTTGCCGCAGGTGTGGGGGTCGACACGCTTTCCCGCGAGGCGGAAGACGGCGCGCTGCCGGCGCTAACACTCTTACCACTGCAACCTTTCGATCGTTTCCCTGAGGTGCTGGGTGCCGCGGACGTTCTTGTAGCCATGATCGAGACTGAAGCGGGAGAGTTTTCCGTTCCGTCCAAGATTCTTAGCTATCTTTGCGCCGGGCGTCCGATCGTACTGGCCGCGCCCGAGGACAATCTCGCTGCGCAAATCGTCTCCAGTACCGGTGCCGGGCGCGTGGTAGCGCCCGGCGAGATAAATGGCGCTATTGCCGCAGCCCGTGACTTCGCTGCCGACCCCGAAGCGGCCGCCCACGCCGGTGCCGCTGGGCGAGCCTACGCAGAGGCGCATTTCGACCTCCCCACTGTTGCTGCTGCCTTCGAGAGCATCTTTATCCCGATCCTCGGAAATGCTCGCGACACCGCCGCGAGCACCAGTATTGCACATTTGTAGTAAGTCAGGACCCATGAAATCAGCACTCATCACCGGCATCACAGGCCAGGACGGTTCCTACCTGGCAGAGTTTCTTTTGGAGAAAGGCTACGAGGTCCACGGCATCAAGCGTCGTGCTTCTTTGTTCAACACCCAGCGGGTCGATCACATTTACCAGGATCCGCATGAACCGAACCCTAAGCTCAAGTTGCACTACGGCGACCTGACCGATACGTCGAACCTCACCCGGATCATCTCCGAGGTTCAGCCTGATGAGGTCTACAACCTGGGTGCCCAGTCTCATGTGGCTGTAAGCTTCGAAGCCCCGGAATATACGGCAGACGTGGACGGCATCGGTACGCTGCGCCTTCTGGAGGCGATCCGCTTCCTCGGGCTCGAGAAGAAGACCCGGTTCTACCAGGCCTCGACCTCCGAGCTTTTTGGTCTCGTGCAGGAAACCCCACAAAAAGAGACAACGCCTTTCTACCCACGTTCGCCTTACGCTGCTGCGAAGCTCTACGCCTACTGGATTACGGTGAACTACCGTGAGAGCTATGGGATGTATGCTTGCAACGGCATCCTTTTCAACCATGAGAGCCCGCGTCGTGGCGAGACCTTCGTGACCCGCAAGATCACCCGTGGCCTCGCCAACATTGCACTGGGGCTCGAGGATTGCCTCTACATGGGCAACATCGACAGCTTGCGCGATTGGGGCCATGCAAAGGACTATGTACGCATGCAGTGGATGATGCTGCAGCAGGATGTCGCCGAAGATTTCGTTATTGGAACCGGCAAGCAGTATTCGGTCCGTGAGTTCATCGACTGGACCGCCAAGGAGCTCTCGATCGAACTGGATTTTTCGGGCGAAGGCACCGAGGAAACCGCGACCGTCAAGTCGGTGGACAACAACGTCGCCCCGGCGGTGAAGCCGGGCGACGTCATCATGCGTATCGATCCGCGCTATTTTCGACCCGCGGAGGTGGATACGCTTTTGGGCGACCCAACTCGCGCCAAGGAAAAGCTCGGCTGGGTGCCTGAAATCACCGCTCAGGAGATGTGCACTGAGATGGTGGCTGAAGACCTCAAGACCGCGAAGCGCTATGCCCTACTGAAAGAACATGGGCTTGATTTGCCCGTGAGCCTCGAAAACGGCTGAACGCTAGGCGCCGTGAACGGCTTTCCTAGCATAAGGAAGAGATGGAACGTATGTCACAGAAACGCATCTACGTAGCGGGTCATCGCGGCATGGTAGGTGGGGCCATCTTGCGTCACTTGCAGGAGCGTGACGACGTTGAAATCATTACCCGCCCCCATGCCGAGCTCGACTTAACCGATCAGGCCGAGGTACGCGCGTTCTTCGAGGCAGAACGACCAGACGTGGTCGTTTTGGCGGCTGCCAAGGTGGGGGGGATTCACGCCAACAACACCTACCCAGCTGATTTCATATACGAAAACCTGATGATCGAGTGTAACGTAATCCATCAGGCCCATGCTGCTGGAGTCCAACGGTTGCTGCAATTGGGATCGTCATGCATCTACCCCCGTGACGTTCCTCAACCAATGGCTGAACACGCATTGCTAACTGGCACATTGGAATCCACCAATGAGCCTTACGCTATTGCCAAGATTGCAGGAATCAAGCTCTGCGAAAGCTACAACCGGCAGCACGGGCGCGACTACCGTTCGGTCATGCCCACCAACCTATACGGGCCGGGTGATAATTTCCATCCCGAAAATTCTCATGTCCTGCCAGCACTCATACGTCGCTTTCACGAAGCGGTTCGGGACGGGCGCAAAGAAGTTGTGATCTGGGGTACCGGATCGCCAATGCGGGAATTTTTGCACGTTGAAGACATGGCAGAGGCAAGCCTCTTCATTCTGGGCCTGCCAACAGAAACCTACGCGGCCAATACTGAGCCGATGTTGAGTCACATCAACGTGGGGAGCGGGTCCGAAATCTCAATCAAAGACCTAGCGACAATGGTTGCAAACATCGTAGGTTTCCATGGCGATCTCCGCTTTGACACTTCGAAACCCGATGGAACTCCACGCAAACTAATGGACGTCACACGTCTGTCCAATATGGGCTGGGCTGCCAAAATCGAACTACGAGACGGAATCGCACAAACCTACAGATGGTACCTTGACAACCTAAACCCCGGAAGAACGAGCACCTCCAATATCCGAGAATCATAGACTTGACACACATATGTTGGGCCAAACGACATGAAGCGCAATCCAAAACCAAATCCAACTTTGAGAAGTGAGGTGTGCGCCTGCCCACAGCGATTGCGTCTCCAATATACAGGCTCAATCTCCATCTGGCGTCTTCTTCCTCGTCGAGTTCGGGAATATTCTACATATACAAATCGACATCAATTAAATACACACTACGCAGAAGCGTCGTAAGCTCATGGCATTTATGAAGTCCGCTCCAGTTAGAAAGAGCCGTGCGATCTTTTCTCGCATTCCGCGCCTAATCGCTCGAACATCCGCCTCGGATGACGACTATCTTCACCATCCACCAGTAATTGTTAACTCTCTTCCTAAGAGTGGCACACACCTTTTGATGCAACTCGCCATGAACCTACCGGGGACGCGGCAGTATGGCAGTTTCATCGCTCAAACGCCCTCGCTCACGCTAAAGCTGAGGTCGCAGCAAGCGATCGATAGAAGAATTAAATCGGTTGCTCCAGGCGAAGTCGTCGGTGCGCACCTTCACTACAGCCCGGAAACCGCCGAAGCTTTAAGACGACGCAACGCCCTCCATCTGTTCATCTGGCGCGATCCAAGAGATGTACTTCTGTCGGAAGCGCACTATTTGGCAAAAATGAATCGCTGGCATGCCATGCACAAGACCTTCGCTTCGCTTTCCGATTTCGATGCACAAGTACGCTTGGCAATTACTGGGTTAGACGAGCATCGTTATCCAAGAGCAGATAAGCGCATCGGTCCGTATATGGGTTGGACCGAAAGCTACGGATGCGTATGTTTGAGATACGAAGATCTAGTAAGCCCTCAAACTAACATTCAAGAGTGCCAGCGCATAATAGACGCCTATAAACAGCTCGCTCGCTCGCCCAGATCGTTGCCTTCGGCCAAGGAATTGGTTAACGCCATAGATCCCCAAGGCTCTCACACGTTCAACAAGGGCGGTATAGCGCGTTGGAAAGAGGAAATGAGCCCAGCTAACTTAGATTTATGCCATGCAATACTGGGGAAATGGACGGACCCGGAATGACATCTCTCAGCGGTCCATGTAACAAACTAGAATTATCGGATACAATCCCGCGACCATCAGAGCTAGACATGCATCCAAGTATATCTAAATTATCTGACCACAGAACTTGACCCTGATCGATCAGTAATGGCGTGCAACGATACTTAAATTTCCCAACGCACGATAGCCTGAAGGCACACCAGTAACACGATGCATGAGAAACGATTGAAACGCTACATATACAGCATTTGGAAGGCAACTCGATCAAATCCCCTTTTCAACCACGGCAAGCCGAAAACCGAACGAGCGCTACAATGAATGTCTACTTCTCACTGGCAACTCAGTTTGAAAATCTCGGCGACGAAATGATTAATACACTGCTTCTCCGAGAGGTTTCAAAGCGATGTAGGCTGGTACTTTTCGCTGGTTCCGCTCCAAATTGGTACGTCAAATCTGTTACACGGGAAATAAATGAAGTAGGACACCGCGTCGACATCATCCACGATAAAACGAAATATATTCGACAGCTCATGCTAGCCGGCTGCTTCTCACCAGGGACAACCATATTACTTTCCTGCGGGGATGTCTCGGCGAAAGGCTCTTCAAGCCGAAAGTCCCTAGTTATGAATTTTCTTTCTCGGCTGCCATTTTTGACTTTTGCGCAAGTTGGCGCTTCGAGATTGGCGATACACGATACAGATGTGCCTTGGCTTAAACGCACTTCTATTAGATCGGGTAAAATCTCCGTACGAGATCGATACTCAAAGGCGGAACTGGCCAAGCACGATATCCGAGCGGACTTGGTTCCCGATCTTGCATTTTTAATGCAGTGCAGCCCATCACCTGCTGGCAGACGCGTAGTAATAATGCTGAGAGAGCCCGGAAATAACCAGGACGAATTTTCTAAGCTGATAGCGCAGATAGTCGGAAAATTAAAGGCGGAAGGATATAATCCGGAATTTGCCTGGCAAGTAGATCGCGATTCGGATTTTAACCGCAAGTTGGCCACTATGACCAACTGCGATATCCTTTATATTCCTGGCGCCGGGCAAGATAGAAAATCGGAAGCACTTGATTCGTACTCAAATGCTCCTTACATCATATCAAACCGCTTGCATGGATTGCTTATCGCCGCATCCCAAGGGGCAATCCCAATAGCCTTGCTCGACGACAGAGAGAGGAAGGTGCGCGGAGTACTTGAACATGCTGAGCTAGGCGATTTGATATTATCCACCGACACAGACTATGAAGAGACCTTCGACAAGCTTACGGCCATCCTGAAAAGTCGGGACGTATATCAATCGCATGTTGCGAATGCCTTCAATACGGAGGGCCGGCATATCTGCTCAGCTCTGGACCAGTACTTCGGAAAATCATCGGCATAGAAATGAGAATATCCGAGATATTTCGCGGTGGAGCGGTCGTTGGCTTGGGCGTAGCTGCCTCACAGGCGGTTAACATTTTGTCGTATCCGATCCTATCTCGCGTTTTCACTCCCGAGCAATTTGGCGCGTTCTCCATATTTTTTTTCGGGATGCAAATCTTAGGCGCGTCACTTTCGGCCCGTTTTGAACAAGGCATAATGTTGTGTACTACACAACGTCGAGCACGCAGCGTTCTTTTATTGGCGCAGGCAACGGCCTTAATCGCTTCACTAGCCTTGGTGATAGCCGCGATTGCGCTCCAAACGACCTTGGACGAAATATCTGGTGTAGACTTGGGGCTATTCTGGGCACTATTGCCGGTCTCGGGTTTCTTTGTATCCTGCCAAACATCACTTACATATATGGCAATACGCCTGGGCGCTTACCGCAATGTGTCGGTTGCGAAAGTTGTCAAATCGTTCTCTGCCTTTGTCATTCAAATTATTTTGGCCTATTTCGTGCTTGGAGGCATTGGAGCTCTTATCTATGGAGAGACCCTTGGTGCTGTGTTATCAATTCTCCCTCTGCTGAGATGTAGCAATAAAAGTTTGTATCGCACAGCCTTTCGGAAGGGGAGTCGGCGCCAATATTTGTTTCGGCTCGCAGGAGTATATCGGGATCAGCCGATTTGGAATCTCCCGCACGTTCTCATGAGCCAAATCGTCCGCTGGCTCACGGCCATCATGATCGCAAGAATGTACACGACCTCGGAGGCCGGTGCGTACTTCATGATGTTTCGCGTCGTGATGATGCCCTCCACACTAGTTTCGCGCTCGCTTAGTCAAATATTTTTTCGTTCAGCGGCCGAGGAACAACGAGACACTGGCCGGTTCGAAAGATCAATTGTGTTGATTGGACTCCCTGTTCTAACCCTTGGCGCCGTCATGGCTTTGGTTCTAAATGTATATGGCCCGACTCTGTTTACTTTTGCGCTGGGCCCATCCTGGATCGTGGCCGGCGAGATGGCCGCCGTTTTTGCACCATATGTTGTTCTTCAAATGACATTGGCAACGATCGCACCCTCATATCTGCTAGGTAAAAAGCAAAAGGTTATGCTGGTGGTAGCGCTTTTTCAATCCGCTGTTTTTCTGGGAGGGTTTTTATTGGGCCGTCAGCTGGGTGATGATATTTTTTGGGCAATCAGAACATCTGTATGGCTTTCAGTGCCATACATGTTGTGTATGCTTATCTGGTATTATAGGATGGCGATCGAAAAGCGTGAAGGCTGCAAGGACGATAGCATTGGCTGATAAGAACTCCGAAAGCTCAACCCTGCTTTTGATTACTTTTAAGTATCCTTATGGTAACGGGGAGCCATTCCTGGAATCGGAGCTTCCATATCTGCGTCAGCGGTTTGACAAAATTTTGGTGCAGCCAATCATTGGATCGCGTTCTAGGCGGCAGCTTCCGAGCGGGTTTACGCTATGCTCGCCACTTTACCACGACGTGGAGCAAAGGAAATTTTTTCTTTTTTCCCTCCTTTTTCCATCTGTTTGGAACGATGCCGCATTGGAGTGGCTCAACCTTAAGCGGGACAAACGACCGGTAGAGCCGAAACGACTGATGGCCTGGGCCGCTACTAAAAGAAAACTTGAACGATCAGAGGGCGTGCGCCGATTGCTAGCGTCGGAAGACAAACGGGTAGCCTACGCCTACTGGGGACATACTCCGGCGTTGGCTTCAAACCTGTTTAGGAAACGGCATATTCCGTTTGCAGTGCGATTCCATCGCGTAGACCTCTACGATTACGGAGGTCATGGGTATATCTATGGCAAAAGCAAGCCGCAAAGTTTTCCTTGGCGTAGCAACATTCTACACGCGCAACGAATTTTCTTTATTTCAGATCATGGCAAAGACTACTTTGAGAAGGAATGGCCGTTCGATATTGAGAATGAACGTATCCAGGTGAACCGTCTGGGTACTTTTGATTATGGCACCTCGAGCAATGTTAAGGAAAGTGATGCCTTCACCATTGTTTCTTGCTCGAGAATAGCGCCAGTAAAGCAAGTAGAATTGATTGCGCAGTTTGCGGAAGCAATGGCTAAGTATAGTCGTAAAGTGGTTTGGCATCACTTTGGTAGCGGAAATGACGCCAAGGCTCTGGAAGCGATCAAGTGCGCTAAAAAGTGTCATAATTTGAAGGTGACGCTACATGGTTGGGTTGATAACCCTGAGATTATGCAGTTTTATCAGCGGAACAGTGTTGACCTGTTCGTAAATCTCTCCAGATCTGAGGGTATTCCAGTTTCTATAATGGAAGCTATATCGTTTGGGATTCCAGTTTTGGCTACTGCAGTAGACGGAACTCCAGAGATCGTCATAGAAGGTGAAAGCGGCTTCCTTTGTACGTTGGCTGATGCTCGCAATAGTGAAGATCTTGCAAACCGAGTGTTTAATGCACGCATTGATGGTCGTTGGGTCAATTTGAATCCGAGAGAAGTTTGGCAGAAACGGTTTAATGCTGATCGAAACTTTGCGATAAGCGCAAATGAGCTGTCACAAATAGCATCTGGGTGAAGCGCTCATGGCAAAATGTAGTCGACTGGCATGGGTAGCACTTAATATCTTGTTCTTCCTATTTATGACGCGCACCGAGTTTCCAGCGCTTGGACGGTTCGCAGGCCTGTCCTATTCGCTTCGCATTTTGGCCGGCGCTGCTATTATATTGCATTTTTCCCTTATTTTGGGACATGGAATCAAAGTAAAGCATGTTGTTGCATCACTCATTTTTGCATCTGTTTTTCTGTTCAGCAATCTTTCTGATGGTACGATGTTCGCTTTGATTGCCTGTTTCTGCTTGCTGGTTGGGCTGTTTTTCGGGGGGATGGCGCAGTCGAACGAAGCGGCGTATACACTATTGTCTCTAACTCGGGTCTATGTAGCTGTGAACGTTTTCGGGTTGCTTCTTGGTGTCGTTTCATATTTTGGACTCGGCTTGGAGATAGATTTTCATCAGTTGATGTTTCCTTGGAGCGCAGCAAGGGTCCAAGAGTTCATGGGGTTTTTCCGCGTTACCGGTTTCCAAATTGAGCCAGGTACCTATACAGCCACTGTATATTTTTGCGCGCTGGTCTCAGGCGCTCTGAGAGGAAGGCTGTTCGGTCGTATCGAATCTGTTGCAGTTGCATCGACGTTGTTTACATTGTCCGCATGGTCCATTCTTGCAGTGACCAGTTATTTTATTGGATGCTTGGTAGATTACGTTATGTCGATCGATAGAGGAGGGCGGGCCGCAAAGGCACTTGCCGCTACGCTGGCAACGGTACCGGTTTTTGGAGTTATTCTTGTACTTGATTTCGAAAGCACTGCATTCTTCCAGTATTTCCTTGACCGCTTCACGGTGGAAGACGCATCTGGATCCATGGTGATGAAAATTCAAGCTTGGGATGCATTTACAAGCCAATTCAATGGTGGGATGATATTGCCTAAACCGCTTAGTATATCATTCTGCCAGACGTGCTCTTCACCTCAGGACCTAGGGACTTTAATTAATTTCGTTTGGTTTTTGGGGTTGGCTATAGCCATTCCGTTTCTGGCTGTCCTCTCCATTCGCGCATTTCGAGCAGCTGGACTCGGCTTGTTAATTTGCAGTCTTCCGCTCGTTGTTGCAAAGTTTTATTTCTTTGATCCGTCTCTTTGGCTGTACTTCGGAATTTTATTATTTTATGGTGGAGCCATGCCGGAAGCATACAAATATTACGCATCGAGGCTTGAGCATGGTCAATACTAACTCGCACAGCGACCTCGCTCCAATAGCAATTTTTGCGTTTAACAGGCCAGGTTCTGCCAAGCGATTGGTTCGATCCCTAGAGAGCAATCCGGAATTCTCGGAATCTAAAGTGTTTGTTTTCATTGATGGGAGTCGATCAAGATCAGAGCAGAGTCTGGTTGATAGTGTAGAGGAGGTTTTCCAATCAGTTTGCCACCCACGCATTTGTATTGTTAGGCGTGATGAGAACTATGGCCTCAAGAAGTCACTATCGTGTGGCATTGATGTTGTGTGCCAAAATCATGACAGTGTCGTTGTGCTGGAGGATGATCTTGAACTGAGCCAAGATGCGTTAAAGTATTTTAATTTGGGATTAAATCGATATAGGGAGGACATGAGGGTATGGAGCATTTGCGCTGATGTACCAGATGTGAATGGATTTGGTTCTGGAGTTGCTCATTTTCTGCCGGTAGGCAGTTCCTGGGGTTGGGCTACCTGGTCGAATAGATGGGAAAATTTCTCAGCTCAGGCAAATTTATCTCGCTGTGCGAGAACCTCGCGGGGTTTCCGTGATAGGTTTAATGGTCACGGCTTGCGCCGTTTTGATAAGATGCTGTCTATGGAAGAACAAGGATTCATAAGCAGCTGGTACGTCCATTGGCAGCTTGCAATCACCAAGTATGGTGGCTTATCTCTTTTTCCTCCTGAACCCATGGTTCGTAATATGGGGTTTTCTGCAGGAACTCATTCATCAAAATTCAGCCTGCCGAGCCTATTTGGAGTTCGAGAAAAGAGCCTGTCGAAAATGAACTTCACTCTGCCTTCGCAGGTTGAGATTGATTTCGAATTCGGTCAACGTGTTATCGATAGTCGCGAATGGAGACTGTATAGGTTTAATTCTGTTTTGGGCCGCATTAAGAGAAGAATCCGTCGCGTTCGGCGGTAAATGCGCCGGCCGCCTTTGAATAAGGCGGTAATCGCAACTTCAGTGATTGCGTGGATATATTTCGGTTAAATGTGCTGATTTGGTGCATATAATTTATTTTATTTTTTGTGTCGCACTCCTCAGCAGGGCCGCGCACATCATAAAATAGATATAGTCCTAACTTCACGGTAATTAGTATCTCAGAATTTATGCGCTCCTATCGCGTTGAGGAGACCTCCAACGCGGGCAACCAGAACGCGCTTGAGGGGTTTAGAAGCTGAGGTTCAAAGTGTGAGCTGAAGGAATAATCTCGATTGCGTCGCTGTCCGAGTATCGCGGCTAGTGGGGATAACAGTTCGGTTTTTGAGCATGCTATGACATTTTAGTCACCTGAGGATGATAGAGCTCGACGTTTCGTTCACTCGTGTTAAACGGGTAAAGGTCAAGCAACGTGCCCACCAAACCTGGAGCGATACTTTGAACAACATTAAGAGCTTTCGAAGTGGTGGTCTGGAAGCTACTGCACCTTCGGGCGATCTCGTCGATCTGAGTGCGCTGATTGGCGCTCTCTGGCGAGGCAAGATTGTTATCGTTGTCGCTATTCTGGTCGCCATCTCAGGTGCCAGTTTCTATGCGTTCGGCGTGGCTACACCGGTGTACCGATCAACGGCTGTCGTCATGCTGAACAATCGTGAAGAACAGGTAGTCGACTTGGGCAACGTGCTCGGAGGACTTGCCTCAGATGACGACGTGGTCAATACTGAGGTAGAAATCCTTCAGAGCCGCATCCTACTTGGAAAAGTAGTTGAAGAACTCGACTTAACTCGGGATCCGGAGTTCAATTCTTCCCTCCGTTCGCCCAGCACTATCGCTCAGATCAAGGCTCAAGTGAAAGGGATGCTACTTCCCTCTTCCCCAGCTCCCGCGCCGAGTAACACACGACAGACGCAGGCTACGATCGATGCGCTTTTGGAAAGCTTGACTATTCGTAATGTACCGGACAGTCTCGTTTTTCAGGTTACCGTGGAAACCACCTCTGCAGAGAAATCTGCGCGAATTGCCGACACGCTCGTGGACCTTTACATTCTCAATCAGCTTGAGGTGAAGTTCGAAGCCACGGAACAGGCCACGACATGGCTTACCGAGCGCGTCACCGATCTTCAAGTCGAGCTCGAAGAGGCCGAAGAGCGAGTCAAAGAATTTCGCGCTAGTACATCGCTCGTTAGCCAGGAGCAGTTGGAAGGGCTTGAGGTTCAGGTCAAGGACATGCGCGAGCGGATCGAAAATACCCGTTCTGACCAGGAGGTCGCACAAGCTCGCCTGGCATCCATCCGCGCTGCCGAGACGCCACAGGAGAAGGCAGAGCTTACGGGCGATCGACAGCTTCAGGGGTTGTTGCCTCGGATCGAAAATCCTGACGTCGCGGATAGCTTCGAGGCACGGGTCTCTCAGATCGAGGCCCGGATCCAGGCGGATATCGCGCGCGACGAGGCTCAAATTTCTTCCCTGCAGGACTCCCTCGCCACGCTTGAGGAGCAGATTGACCAGCAGAGCGAAGACCTGATCGAACTGCAGCAGCTGTCTCGCGAAGCCGAGGCAAGCCGTCTGCTTTACGAGTATTTTCTAGCGCGTCTCAAAGAGACTTCGGCACAGCAAGGCGTCCAACAAGCAGACAGCCGCATGATCTCGCCAGCGGTAGTGCCTGCTGCAGCATTCGCGCCGCGCAAATCTCTTATCCTCGCATTGTCTGTCATTTTAGGGCTTATGGTCGGAGCCGCCTTCGTGTTGATACGAGAGGCCCGCAACCGGGCTTTCCGCAACGCAACGCAACTCGAAGCAGCAACCGGATACGCCACCATCGGCCAACTACCGCTCATTCCGGCACGGCGACGCAAGGACGCCATCACCTATCTCAAGGACAAGCCTTCCTCGGCTGCGGCAGAGGCAATCCGCAACCTGCGCACCTCGGTCATGCTGTCCAACGTGGACACGCCACCCAAGGTTATCATGACTTCCTCGGCTGTCTCCGGCGAGGGCAAGACCACAGTGGCCTTGTCCTTAGCTCTCAACTTCTCCACGATGGGCAAAAAGGTACTGTTGATCGAGGGTGACATCCGGCGCCGGGTCTTCGGGCAGTACCTGCAGGAGGACCAGACCGAGGGGATCGTTTCGGTACTTACAGGCACGAAGAGTTTCGACGACGTGGTGGTCCACAGCGAGTTGCTCGGAGCCGACGTGCTTCTGGGTGACAAGGGGCAGAGTAACGCTGCCGATATTTTTTCGTCCGAGCGTTTCGCCAATCTCTTGGCGGACCTTCGGGGTTCCTACGATGTGATCATTGTCGACACGCCGCCGGTGCTCATCGTTCCCGACGCCCGTGTGATCGCTCAAAACGTTGATGCAACAGTGTTCATCGTGAAGTGGGACCGTACGGAGAAGGATCAAGTGGTCGCTGCGCTGCGCGAGTTTGAAAGCGTCGGCAAGCCGGTGAGCGGACTTGTACTGAATCAGATCAGTCCGAAAGGTATGAAACGCTATGGCTATGGCAATAGCTATGGTCCGTATTCAGCCTATGGATCAAAATACTATGTCAACTGATGCATCCACCGGCACCTACCCCCAGAAGGCCCAGTCGAGTCGTTCCGATTGGGCCTTCTACTGCTGTCGACTTACCTCGGCAATCAGTTCGTCGCCGCACTCGCCGCTGAGGTGATCAGCGAGGGGGTGATCTGGGAAATCACGCGGCCCCAGCGCGTCACGGGCTGCTCGGCCACGAAGATCACGTCATTCGGCCGCAGCTCGAAGCGCGTTGCCAGCATGAAGTTCGTCGCGTCGCGGGCGTCGAGTTGCCAAGCCGTCACGGCCCCGAACTCGCGCGGATCGGGCGAGCCGCGCAGCACGTAGATCTCGCGCACGTTGCCCGTTTCCGTCGGTACGCCGCCGTTGCTGTAGAGCGCATCCGCCAGCGAGGCGGTCTTGCCGAAGGGCAGCGGGTAGCGAGCCTGGCTGTCGACCTCGCCGGTCAGGTAGACATAGTCGCGGTCGACCGAGTCCAGCTCGAGCCGGGTCATGTAGTTGTCCCGTGCCTCGCCCAGGGCGTTGCGCCGGATCGACATCTCCGAGTTCAGCTCGTTCAGAGCGGCGACGCGCGATGCCTGCCGGAATTCCGAGATGCGGATCTGCTGCTCGAAGTAGGCCTGCGCCAGGTCGAGCTCGTAGGCGGTGTCCACGAAGACGCTGTCGCCGTCGACCAGCTGGATGCGGCGCAGCCCGTTGTTGGAATAGAGATCGCGCAGCGGCACCTGGTAGAGCGTGCCGTCGCGGTAGATCCGCACCGAGGCATAGTCCTGGTCCTCGACGGTGATGCCGCCCGCGGCGCTCAGCGCCTCGTCGAGGTAGAGCGGCGTCAGCGTGATCGGCGCCACGGTCGGCTGCGTGACCGCCCCGCCGATGGAGACCTTCTTGGAATTGAACTCTGCGATCTCGAGGCTGAAGGTCGGGTCGATCTGGTTTTCCACCAGCCGCTGGAACAGCTCGGCCTCGGCCTCTTCCAGCGTCATGCCGGAGACCTGCACGCGGCCCACGTTGGGGATCGAGATCGTGCCGTCGTCCTGCACGGTATATCCCTGCCGGCTGTTCGACGCGGCAAGAAGCCCGGTCAGCTGCTCGACGGTCGAACCGGTCTGCGGCGTGGCCAGCAGGACGACATCGCCGATGCCCACGCGGTAGGGCCCGGGCGAGACCGGCGGCGGCAGCCGCGTCTCGAGCCCGCCGGGCCGGGC
>NZ_KE557291.1 GCF_000442255.1 Salipiger mucosus DSM 16094
ACCGCCGACGCGGGCACCGGCGTGCTGGTCGACCTCGGCCCCGCGCCCGGCCCCGACACCGCCGCGCTTCTGCTCGACGCCTGCCAGGCGGTCCTCGCCGCCCGCGCGGAGGGGCAGGCGCCCCGGCTCGTCGCCCTGCAGCCCGAAGGCATCGCCGGCGGCTTCCTGCGCTCCTTCTTCATCGAGACGCCGGGCTGCGACATCCTGCTCCTGAACCTGCCGGCCACCGACCCGGACCCGGAGACCCTTCTGGCCGAGATCCGCGCCGCCGGGCCCGGCTTCCAAGAGGTCACGCTCGCCCCCGATGGCACCCGCACGAAACCCGTCTGGCAACGCGCCGCGCCCGACAGCGCCGACCGCCCCGTGCCCGGCCCCGGCGACGCCGTGCTCGTCAGCGGCGGCGGCAAGGGCATCGGTGCCGAATGCGGCCTCGCGCTCGCCCGCGAGACGGGCTGCGCGCTGCTGCTGCTCGGCCGCTCCGCACCGGACGAGGATGCCGAGCTGCAACGCAACCTCGACCGCATCGCCGCCACCGGCACGCGGCTGTCCTACAGGCGCGCCGACGTGACCGACGCGGCCGCCGTCGCCCGCGCCCTCCGGCAAGGCGAGGCCGACCTCGCCGTCCCCGTCACCGGCGTCATCCACGGCGCCGGGCACAACCACCCGCGCACGGTCGCCAACCTCGAGCCCGCGCTCATCGCCCAGACGCTCGCCCCCAAGGTCACGGGACTGCGCAACATCCTCGCGGCGCTCGACCCCGGCCGCCTCAAGCTGCTCGCGGGCTTCGGCTCGATCATCGCGCGCATCGGCCTCCACGGCGAGGCCGACTACGCCCTCGCCAACGAATGGCTTAGCCGCGAGATCGAGGCCTTCGGCGCCGCCCACCCGCGTTGCCGCGCCCTGTCGGTCGAATGGTCGGTCTGGTCCGGCACCGGCATGGGGCAGAAACTCGGGCGGCTCGATGCGCTCATGGCGCAGGGCATCCAGCCGATCTCGGTCGACGAGGGCATCGCCGCCTTCCTGCGCCTGGCCACGGGCGACGGGCCCGCGGGCGCCACCGTCGTCTCGGGCCGCTTCGGCGCGCCCGCCACGGTGGACCTCGGCCAGCCTGAACCGCCCGCGCTGCGCTATGTCGAGACCATCCCGGTCTGGTATCCGGGCACCGAGATCGTCACCGAATGCCGCATCGCCCCCGGCACCGATCCCTACCTCGAGGATCACGTCCTGAACGGCCAGCGCCTCTTCCCCGCCGTCATGGCGCTCGAGGCGATGACCGGCGCCCTGCGCACCCTCGCGGGAGATCTGCCCGGTGCGCCGCGTTTCGGGAAGGTGCAATTCCGGCAGGGTCTCGTCGTGCCCGGGGACGGGGCCATGACGGTGCGCGTCGCGGCGCAGCGGCGCGGCGACGGGCGCTTCGACCTGGCGATCCGCTGCTCGGCGACCGGCTTCCAGGTGAACCACGTCGAGGCACTCTGCGACATCGCGGAGCACGCCACCCCCGAGACCGACCTCCTGCCCGCCGACCCGGCCACCACGCTCCCCGGCCTCGACCCGGCCCGCGCGCTTTACGGCAATGTCCTGTTCCAGAAGGGCCTCTTCGCCCGGGTCGCGGGCTATGGCCTGCTCGAGGCCCGGCGCTGCGCGGCAAGCCTCTCACCGGCCCACGACGCGCGCTGGTTCGCCGCCGACCTGCCGCAGGCGCGCCTGCTGGGCGATGCCGGCGCCCGCGACGCGGCGCTGCACGCGATCCAGGCCTGCATCCCGCACGAGACCGTCATCCCCATGTCGGTCGAGTCCATCGAGACCGCGCCGCTCGACCCCGCGCAGGCCCACCGCATCGCCGCGGTCGAGCGCGAAGACCTCGGCAACCGGCTGGTCTACGACATGGCCATCTTCGACGCGCAGGGCCGCGCCGTCGAGGTCTGGCGCGGCCTCACGCTGCGGGTCATGGGGCCGCCCGAGGACCTGCGCCTCGACGCGCCGCCGCTCGTCGCCCCCTTCGTCGAGCGCCGCATCGCCGCCGAACTGCACGACGCCGGGCTCACCGTCGCGCTCGCGCCCTCGACCGGGCGCGCCGGCCCCGGCCCGGACCGCCGCCCGGACGGCAAGCCAGACCGCGACGACAGCGGCGCCTATCTCTCCAACGCCCACGGTGCGGGCTGGCGGCTGAGCGTCCGCGCCCGCTGGCCCGTGGGCGTCGACCTGCAGGAGCAGCCCGACCACGACCGCAACGGGTGGACCCGGCTGGTCGGCGAGGAGGGCATGCGCCTCGCCGACGCCCTCACCGATCTCACGGGGATCGACGCGGGCCGGGCCGCCACCCATGTCTGGGCCGCGCGCGAGGCGATGAAGAAGGCCGGCATGCCCGCCGGCGCGCCGCTGTCGGTCGATCCCGCCTCCACAGCGCAATGGCTGCGCCTGCGCTCGGGCGACTGGGTGGTCTACGCCAGTGCCTTCGCGCCCGATGGCGCGGCGCGCCCGCTCTGCCTGGCCGTGGTGGTGGGCGTGGCCGAGGATGCCGTCGGCGCCCCGGCCCGGCTGGCGGGGGAGTAGCGCCGCATCACGCGGGCGCGGGCATCCGGGGCCGGTCCAGCGTCTTCAGGATCTCCGAGATCTGCGCGAACTCCTCGACCAGCGGGCTGGATTTCCGCCAGACGAGCCCGATCTGCCGCTTGGGCCGCGGCTCGGGCAGGCGCACGACCGAAACCTCGGCCACGCCGGTCTCGATCGGCACCGCGATCTCGGGGATCAGCGTCACCCCGATGCCCGCCCCGACCATCTGCACCAGCGTCTTGAGCGAACTGCCCTCCATCATCTCGCGCTGCGGGCTGGCCGAGAGGTTGCAGAAGGAAATCGCCTGGTCACGGAAGCAGTGCCCTTCCTCCAGCAGCAGCAGGCGCATCTCGCGCAGCGCCTGCGGGTTCGGCACCGGCTCCCCGGCATCGGCCAGCGACCGGACCAGCACGAATTCCTCCTCGTAGATCGGCTCCTCGTGCAGCGCGGGCTCCGAGGTCGGCAACGCCACCACGGCCAGGTCCAGCTTCCCGTCCAGCAGGTCGCGCAGCAGGGTCTGCGTCACCGTCTCGCGCGGGCGCAGGTCGAGCGAGGGGTGATGCTCCGACAGGTGCTTGATCAGCGCCGGCAGCAGGTAGGGCGCCACCGTCGGAATGACCCCGATCCGCAGCCGCCCCGCCAGCGGCCCCTGCGCGGCGCGGGTCAGGTTCTCCAGCTCGTCCACGGCGCGCAGGATGTCGCGCGCGCGCCCCAGCAGGTCCTCGCCCAGCCGGCTGAGCCGGATCTCGCGCGCGTTGCGTTCCAGCAGGGGCGCGCCGAACTCGCTCTCGAGTTCCTTCATCTGAAGCGACAGCGCCGGCTGCGAGACCGCGCAGGCCTCGGCCGCCCGGCCGAAGTGGCGGTAGCGGGCCAGCGCGTCGAAGTATCGGAGCTTCTTCAGGGTGATGTTCATGATAAGAAATTATTATCGAAATGATCAGAAAAAGCAAGTTTGAATAATTCCAGATTGTTGCTAGATTTTGCGTGGGAATGCGCCGACTCGACGGTCCGGCGCGGGCGGACCCGCCCACCGGGATCACCCCGGCGGCGCGGCGTCCGGCAGCATACGCCCAATCTGGGTTGCCACTGAGGGAGACGAACCATGGACGGAAACGATATCAAGACCAGCGGCAAATGCCCGGTCATGCACGGCGGGAACACCGAGGTGGGCACCTCGGTCATGGACTGGTGGCCCAACGCGCTGAACCTCGACATCCTGCACCAGCACGACACCAAGACGAACCCGATGGGTCCGGACTTCAACTACCGTGACGAGCTCGAGAAGCTCGACGTCGAGGCGCTGAAGAAGGACATGCAGGCCCTGCTGACCGACAGCCAGGACTGGTGGCCGGCGGACTGGGGCCACTACGGCGGCCTGATGATCCGCATGGCATGGCACGCGGCCGGCTCCTACCGCCTCGCCGACGGCCGCGGCGGCGGCGGCACCGGCAACCAGCGCTTCGCGCCGCTGAACTCCTGGCCGGACAACGCCAGCCTCGACAAGGCCCGCCGCCTGCTGTGGCCCATCAAGAAGAAGTACGGCAACAAGGTCTCCTGGGCCGACCTCTTCATCCTCGCCGGCAACAGCGCCTACGAGTCGATGGGCCTCAAGACCTTCGGCTTCGGCTTCGGCCGCGAGGACATCTGGCACCCCGAGAAGGACGTCTACTGGGGCGCCGAGAAGGAATGGCTCGCCCCCTCGGACGAGCGCTACGAGAACGTCGACAACCCGGCGACGATGGAGAACCCGCTGGCCGCCGTTCAGATGGGTCTCATCTACGTGAACCCCGAGGGCGTGAACGGCAATCCCGACCCGATGAAGACCGCCGCCCAGGTGCGCGAGACCTTCTCCCGCATGGCCATGAACGACGAGGAGACCGCGGCGCTGACCGCCGGCGGCCACACCGTCGGCAAGTGCCACGGCAACGGTGACGCCGACGCGCTGGGCCGCGAGCCCGAGGCCGCCGACGTCGAGCTTCAGGGCATGGGCTGGTACAACCCGAACATGGGCGGCAAGGCCACCAACGCCATCACTGGCGGCCCCGAGGGCGCATGGACCACGAAGCCGCTCGAGTTCGACATGGGCTACTTCGACATGCTCTTCAATCACGAGTGGGAAGTGACCGAGAGCCCCGCTGGCGCCAAGCAGTGGAAGCCCGTCGACATCGCGGAAGAGGACATGCCGGTCGACACCACCGACCCGACCCAGCGCCGCATGCCGATGATGACCGACGCCGATATGGCGATGAAGGTCGATCCGGCGTACAACGCGATCTGCCAGAAGTTCATGGCCGATCCCGAGTACTTCCGCGACACCTTCGCCCGCGCGTGGTTCAAGCTGACCCACCGCGACATGGGCCCCAAGGCGCGCTACTTCGGCCCCGACGTTCCCGAGGAAGACCTCATCTGGCAGGACCCGGTCCCCGAGGGCTCGACCTCCTATGACGTCGAGGCCGTGAAGGCCAGGATCGCCGCAACCGACCTGTCGGCCGCGGAGATGATCTCGACCGCTTGGGACAGCGCCCGCACCTTCCGCGGCTCGGACATGCGCGGCGGCGCCAACGGCGCGCGCATCCGTCTCGCCCCGCAGAAGGACTGGGCCGGCAACGAGCCCGAGCGCCTCGCCAAGGTCCTCGCCACGCTCGAGCCCATCGCGGCCGAGACCGGCGCCTCGCTGGCCGACGTGATCGTGCTGGCCGGCAACGTCGGCGTCGAGCAGGGGATCAAGGCCGCCGGCTTCGACGTCGCGGTGCCCTTCACGCCGGGCCGGGGCGATGCCTCGGACGAGATGACCGATGCGGACAGCTTCGAGTCGATGGAGCCGCTCGCGGACGGCTTCCGCAACTGGCTCAAGACCGACTACATCGTCAGCCCCGAGGAAATGATGCTGGACCGCACCCAGCTCATGGGCCTCACCGCGCCCGAGATGACCGTCCTCACCGGCGGCATGCGGGTGCTGGGCACCAACCACGGCGGCACCAAGCACGGGGTCTTCACCGACCGCGTGGGCGCGCTGACCACCGACTTCTTCGTCAACCTCACGGACATGGCGAACAAGTGGGTCCCGGTTGGTGACGGCACCTACGAGATCCGCGACCGCAAGACCGACACAGTCAAGTGGACGGCCACCCGCGTCGACCTCGTCTTCGGCTCCAACTCGATCCTGCGCGCCTACTCCGAGGTCTACGCCCAGGACGACAGCGCCGAGAAGTTCGTGAAGGACTTCGTCGCGGCCTGGACCAAGGTGATGGACGCCGACCGCTACGACGTCGCGGCCTGACCCGTCGCGGTGCCCCCTGCGCGGGGCCTTGGACGAGAACCACGAATGCGCGCCCCACCGGGCGCGCATTTTTCGTTCCGGCCCCGGCTCAGGCGCTCAGGCCAGCACCTCGGCCGCGCTCATCCCGACGATGCGGGCGTAGAGCTCGGGGTCGGTGTCGCCCTCGGTGCCGAAGACCAGCACCCGCGACTCCGGGCCCAGCTCCAGCATCTCGCGCGCCTCGGCGTCCTCCGCGACGGTCTCCAGCGCCGCGACACCGGCCACAGCCGACTCGCCCGCCACGAGCGCGGGATCGCCCGTGCCGGGCCGCGCCAGTGCCCGCATCGTGCTGATCGCGGCATCGTCGGTCAGCGCGATCACCGCGTCGGCGTGATCGCGCAGCACCTCCCAGGCCAGGGCCGAGACCTCGCCGCAGGCCAGCCCCGCCATCACCGTGTCCAGTTCGCCCGCCACCGCCACGGGCGCCCCCGCGCGGAAGGATTCCAGCCAGCAGGCCGCAAGGTCCGGATCGCAGAGCACGATCTTCGGCCGCGCGTCCCCCCAGCGCCGTTTCGCGAGCGCCGCCACGGCGGCCGCCATGCCGCCCACGCCGGTCTGCAGCAGGATATGCGTCGGCGGCGCCTCCAGCGCGTCGAAGGCCTCCGCCGCCATCAGCTCGTAGCCCTGCATCACGTCGCGTGGCACCTCCATGTAGCCCGGGTAGGAGGTGTCCGAGACCACGAACCAGCCCTCGCGCGTCGCGGTCTCCTGCGCCTCGCGGATGCTGTCGTCGTAGGTGCCCCGGGTGCGGCGGACCTCGGCGCCGTAGTGCTCGACCGCGCGCTGCCGCGCCTGCGACACGCCGGGGTGCATGAAGATCACGCAGCGCGCGCCGAACATCCGCGCGCCCCAGGCGACCGAGCGCCCGTGGTTGCCGTCGGTCGCGCAGCAGACGGTGATGCGCCCTGCCGCCTCGGGCAGGGCGCGGGCGGTGACCTCGTCCATGTCGACCTCGCGGCCCTCGGCCTTCGACAGTTCCGACCGGATCAGCCGCGCCACGGCATAGGCGCCGCCGAGTGCCTTGAAACTCCCCAGCCCGAAGCGGCCGGATTCGTCCTTGTAGTGCAGGCTGGCGACGCCGCAGGCCGCCGCGCGGCCCGGCAGCGCGACCAGCGGCGTCGGCGCGTAGCCCGGCCAGCGGCCCACGGTCTCGCGCACGACGGCAAGGTCCGCGTCGTTCAGGATCGCCGCCTGTTCCGCGCGCCAGGGCGCATCCCGCGCGGCGGCCTGGTTCAGGCAGAGGGTGTAGGCCCGCGGAGTGCCAGCGTGTCGCGTGATCTCGGATGTCATGGCGCCTCGGTCTTGCTGATGCCCGAGTGTGGCGCGAAGCGCGCCGCGAGGCGAGCCCCGATTGCGGCGCGCAAGCCGGTGTCTTGATCAAGATTAACTATCGATCAACGGATCACCGATATTGAAACGGGAATGCCCGGCTTGCGATTATGGGCCCGCTACAAGGGAGGAGAGCATCGATGCGCCACGCCGTGCCGCAGCCCACCGTCGATGACATCCGCGAGGTGATCGCGCCGCATCTCGACCGCGAGGGGCCGCTGCTGCCCATCCTGCACGCCGTGCAGGCCGCCTGGGGCTGCGTGCCCGACGCCGCGGTGCCCGTGATCGCCGAGGCGCTGAACCTCTCGCGCGCCGAGGTGCATGGCGTCGTCTCCTTCTACCACGACTTCCGCGAGGCTCCCGCCGGCCGCCACGTCCTGCGCCTCTGCCGGGCCGAGGCCTGCCAGGCCATGGGCGGCAAGGCGCTGTCGGAGGCCGTGCTCGGGAAACTGGGCGTCAGCTGGGGCGAGACCACGGCCGACGGCGCCGTGACGGTCGAGCCGGTCTACTGCCTCGGTCTCTGCGCCTGCGCGCCCGCGGCCATGGTCGACGGCCGGGTCGTCGGCCGCGCCGACGCCGCCCGCCTCGATGCCCTGCTGGCGGAGGGTGCGGCATGAGAATCTGGGTTCCCATGGACAGCGCCGCCAAGGCGCTGGGCGCCGAGGAGGTGGCCCTGGCCCTCCGCGCCGAGGCCGAAGCGCGCGGTCTCGAGGTCGAGATCCTGCGCAACGGCACCCGCGGCATGATCTGGCTCGAGCCGCTGGTCGAGGTCGAGATCGACGGCACCCGCCACGGCTACGGCCCCGCCGAACCGGCCGACGCCGGCGCGATCCTCTCGGGCGAGAGCGACAAGGCGCTGGGCCCGGTCGAGTCGCTCGACTGGATGGCCCGGCAGACCCGCCTGACCTTCGCCCGCTGCGGCGTCATCGAACCCCTGTCGCTGGAGTCCTACGAGGCGCACGGCGGGCTCTCCGGGCTGCGCCGCGCGCTTCAGATGTCGGATGAGGAGATCGTCACCGAGGTCAAGGACTCGGGCCTGCGCGGCCGCGGCGGGGCGGGCTTCCCCACCGGCATCAAGTGGGAGACCGTCCGTACGGCAAAGGCGTACAGGAAGTACATCGTCTGCAACGCCGACGAGGGCGACAGCGGCACCTTCGCCGACCGCATGATCATGGAGGGCGACCCCTTCTGCCTGATCGAGGGCATGGCGATCGCCGGCCTCGGCGTGGGCGCGGTGCAGGGCTATGTCTACCTGCGGTCCGAGTATCCCGACGCCATCGAGGTGATGACCCGCGCCATCGAGACCGCCCGCGCGGCGGGGGTGCTGGGCGCCGACATCCTGGGCTCGGGCCGCGCCTTCGACATGGAGGTCCGCGTCGGCGCGGGCGCCTATGTCTGCGGCGAGGAGACCTCGCTTCTGAACTCGCTCGAGGGCAAGCGCGGGGTGGTCCGCGCCAAGCCCCCGCTGCCTGCCATCGAGGGCGCCTTCGGCAAGCCCACGGTGGTCAACAACGTGATTTCATTGGCCTCCGTGCCGGTGATCTTCGAGAAGGGCGCGCAGCATTACGCCGATTTCGGCCTCGGCCGCTCGCGCGGGACGATCCCGCTGCAGATCGCCGGCAACGTCGCGCGCGGCGGGCTGTTTGAAACCGCCTTCGGCATGCCGCTGGGCGAGATCGTCGAGGGGCTGGGCGGCGGCACGGCCACCGGGCGGCCGGTCAAGGCGGTGCAGGTCGGCGGCCCGCTGGGCGCCTACCTCGGCCCCGGCCAGTTCGATACGCCCTTCGGCTACGAGGAACTCGACGGCGCCGGCGGGCTGGTGGGCCATGCGGGGCTGGTCATCTTCGACGACACCGCCGACATGCTGGGCCTCGCCCGTTTCGCCATGGAGTTCTGCGCGGTGGAAAGCTGCGGCAAGTGCACCCCCTGCCGCATCGGCGCGGTGCGCGGCGTCGAGACGCTGGACCGGATCGCCGCCGGGGACAGCGCGGCCATCGAGCTGCTGACCGACCTCTGCGAGACCATGACCGACGGCTCGCTCTGCGCACTGGGCGGGCTCACGCCCTACCCGGTGATGTCGGCGCTGCGGCTCTTCCCCGAGGAGTTCGGCACCGCAAGGGAGGCCGCGGAATGACGCACGGCGCTCTGCTGCGCAGTCGCCCCGCCCGCCATCCCGCGGAGGGCGCTGCCGCCACCGACAGGCGCGGACCCAAGGGCGGTTTGCGTATTTGGACCAAGAAGAAGATGCGGGAGGTGTCTTCATGAAGGATTTCGTGATCCCCGACGACCGGGACATGGGCACGCCGGCGAAGACCGGTGCGCCGGTGACGCTGACCATCGACGGATTCCCGGTGACGGTGCCCGAGGGCACTTCGGTCATGCGGGCGGCGGCGGAGGCGGGCATCGCGGTGCCCAAGCTCTGCGCCACCGACAGCCTCGAGGCCTTCGGGTCGTGCCGGCTCTGCGTGGTGGAGATCGAGGGGCGGCGCGGCACGCCGGCCTCCTGCACGACGCCCGTGGCGGAGGGCATGGCGGTGCATACCCAGTCCTCGAAGGTGAAGAAGATCCGCAAGGGGGTGATGGAGCTCTATGTGTCCGACCACCCGCTGGACTGCCTGACCTGTTCGGCCAACGGCGACTGCGAGTTGCAGGACATGGCCGGCATGGTGGGGCTGCGCGACGTGCGCTACACGCCCGGAGAGAACCACTACGATCCCTCGGGGACGGGGGCGCGCAGCCAGGCCGAGGCCCGGCTTCGGTTGCCCGGGGGCGAGGCGAACCCGCGCTACATCCGCAAGGACGAGAGCAACCCTTATTTCACCTATGACCCAAGCAAGTGCATCGTCTGCTCGCGCTGCGTGCGGGCCTGCGAGGAGGTTCAGGGCACCTTCGCGCTGACCATCGAGGGGCGCGGCTTCGAGAGCCGGGTGAAGGCGGGCATGGAGGGCGACGACTTCCTGTCGTCCGACTGCGTGAGCTGCGGCGCCTGCGTGCAGGCCTGCCCCACGGCGACCCTGCAGGAGAAGAGCGTGGCCGAGATGGGCACGCCCGAGCGTTCGGTGGTGACGACCTGCGCCTATTGCGGCGTGGGCTGTTCCTTCAAGGCCGAGCTCAACGGCGACGAACTGGTGCGCATGGTGCCCTGGAAGCACGGCAAGGCGAACCGCGGGCACAGCTGCGTGAAGGGCCGCTTTGCCTATGGCTACGCCAGCCACCCGGACCGGATCCTGAACCCGATGATCCGCGACAGCATCGAGGAGCCCTGGCGCGAGGTCTCGTGGGAGGAGGCGCTGGACTTTGCCGCGGATCGCATGCGCGGCATCCAGGAGCGTCACGGCCGCAAGAGCGTGGGCGTCATCACCTCGTCGCGCTGCACCAACGAGGAGACCTACCTGGTGCAGAAGCTGACCCGCGCGGTCTTCGGCAACAACAACACCGACACCTGCGCCCGGGTCTGCCATTCGCCCACCGGCTACGGGCTGGGCCAGACCTTCGGCACCAGCGCCGGCACGCAGGATTTCGACTCGGTCGAGAAGATGGACGTGGCCGTGGTCATCGGGGCCAACCCGACCGACGGGCACCCGGTCTTTGCCAGCCGCATGAAGCGGCGGCTGCGCGAGGGGGCGAAGCTGATCGTCATCGACCCGCGCAGGATCGACCTTTTCGAGGGGCCGCACGTGAAGGCCGCGCACCACCTGCCGCTGCGGCCCGGCACCAACGTGGCCGTGGTCACCGCGCTTGCGCATGTCATCGTGACCGAGGGGCTCTACGACGAGGCCTTCATCCGCGAGCGCTGCGACTGGGACGAGTTCCAGGCCTATGCCGAGTTCGTCTCCGACAGGCGGCATGCGCCCGAAAGCACCGCTCTGCTGACCGGCGTCAACGCGCAGGACCTGCGGGCGGCGGCGCGGCTCTATGCCACCGGCGGCAACGGGGCGATCTACTACGGTCTCGGCGTGACCGAGCACAGCCAGGGCTCGACCACCGTGATGGGGCTCGCGAACCTTGCCATGCTGACCGGCAACATCGGCCGCGAGGGCGTGGGCGTGAACCCGCTGCGGGGGCAGAACAACGTGCAGGGCTCCTGCGACATGGGCTCCTTCCCGCACGAGCTGCCGGGCTACCGCCACGTGAAGGGCGCCGAGGTGCGCGAGATCTTCGAGACGGCCTGGGGCGTCGAGATCGACCCCGAGCCGGGGCTGCGCATTCCCAACATGCTGGATGCCGCCGTCGACGGCAGCTTCAAGGGGCTCTACTGCCAGGGCGAGGACATCCTGCAGTCGGACCCGGACACGAAACACGTGGCCGCGGGCCTTGCCGCCATGGACTGCGTGATCGTGCACGACCTCTTCCTGAACGAGACGGCGAACTACGCGCATGTCTTCCTGCCGGGGTCGAGCTTCCTCGAGAAGAACGGCACCTTCACCAACGCCGAGCGGCGCATCAACCGCGTGCGCAAGGTGATGGAGCCGCGCAACGGCTACGAGGACTGGGAGGTGACGCAGCTGCTGGCCAACGCCATGGGCGGCGGCTGGAGCTACACCCACCCCCGCGAGATCATGGCCGAGATCGCGGCGACCACGCCCAGCTTCGCGGGGGTGACCTACGAGCTGCTCGAGGAGGTGGGCTCGGTCCAGTGGCCCTGCAACGAGGAGCACCCCGTGGGCACGCCGCTCATGCACGTCGACGGTTTCATGCGCGGCAAGGGGCGGTTCCTCTTCACCGAGTATGTCGCCACAGACGAGAAGACCGGCCCGCGCTTCCCGCTGCTGCTGACCACCGGGCGGATCCTCTCGCAGTACAACGTCGGCGCCCAGACGCGGCGGACGGCGAACAGCATCTGGCACGACGAGGACGTGCTCGAGATCCATCCGCACGACGCCGAGAACCGGGGCGTCACCGACGGCGACTGGGTCAAGCTGGCCAGCCGCTCGGGCGAGACGGCGCTGCGCGCCAGGATCACCGAGCGGATGAGCCCCGGCGTGGTCTACACCACCTTCCACCACCCCGGCACGCAGGCCAACGTGGTCACCACCGATTTCTCGGACTGGGCCACCAACTGCCCGGAATACAAGGTGACAGCGGTGCAGGTCTCGCCCAGCAACGGGCCGACCGACTGGCAGGAGGGCTACGAGGCGCAGGCCGAGCGCGCGCGCCGCATCCTGCCGGCGGCGGAGTGAGGCCATGAGCGCCGATCGCCTGCACAGCCGGCCCGGGCTGGCCGTCCACCGCGAGGGCACGCGCGCCGTGGTGCGCGCGCTGCCCGAGGAAGTGCCCGTGGCGCTGGTTTTCGACGGCACCACGCAGGCGGTGATGATGGCGACGCCCGCCGACATCGCCGATTTCGCCCACGGTTTCGCGCTCAGCGAGGGGCTGGTCGAGAGCCTGAAGCAGGTCCGCGACTTCGAGATCGTCGAGCACGAGACCGGCATCGAGGCGCGCTTCTGGCTGGCCGAGGACCGCGCCGCCGCGCTGCGCGAGCGGCGCAGGGCCATGATGGGGCCCACGGGCTGCGGGCTCTGCGGGATCGACAGCCTCGACCAGGCGCTGCGCGCGCTGCCGGTGCTGCCGGACGGCGGCCCGCGCCTCGCCCGCGAGGAGGTCGCCCGCGCGACCGAGGAGCTGCGCGCGCACCAGCCGCTGCAGGACCAGACCCGCGCGGTGCACGCCGCCGGCTTCCTGGTGCCGGGACAGGGGATCGTCATGGCGCGCGAGGATGTCGGGCGCCACAACGCGCTGGACAAGCTCATCGGCGCGCTGGCGCGGCAGGACATGGACCCGCGCACCGGGGCGGTGGTGCTGACCAGCCGCGTTTCGGTCGAGATGGTGCAGAAGACGGTGATGGCCGGCTGTCCGGTGCTGATCGCGGTCTCGGCGCCCACGGCCCATGCCTTGCGGCTGGCCGAGACGGCGAACCTCACGCTGGCGGCCTTTGCGCGGGGCGGGGGATTCGACCTCTACGCCGCGCCCGGACGGATCGAGAACGGAGATGCGCATGTCGCCTGAAAAGATGGTCATGATGGCCAACCAGATCGCCACCTTCTTCGAGACCCAGCCCGGCAATGACGGGCCGGAAAAGGTGGCCGCCCACATCAACGACTTCTGGGAGCCGCGCATGCGCGCCCAGCTGCTCGAGCATGTCGAGGCGGGCGGCGCGGGGCTCAAGCCCCTCGTGGTGGACGCCGTCGCGCATATCCGCGCGCCCGCCTGATCCGACGCGTGCGCCGATTGCGGCTTGCCAGCGGTCCGGTTTTGCCCGCCTGATCCGCGCAGGACAGGACAACCGTGGAGCGCTGACATGACATCGACCGGCACCGACCCACAGCAGCCCCGTCGGGAGCCGGTCTTCGGGGCCTGCATCCCGGTGCTGCGGATCTTCGACGTTGCCAAGGCACGCGAGTTCTACTGCGGCTTCCTTGGCTTCGAGGTCCTCTTCGAGGATCGCTTCGAGCCGGGCCTTCCGCTCTACATGGGCATCGCGCGGGCGGGGCTGACGCTTCATCTCACCGAGCATCACGGCGATGCCTGCCCGGGCGCCACGGTCTTCGTGCCGGTGACCGGCCTGCGCCTCCTGCACCGGGAACTGTCGGACCGGAATTACGCCTACAACCGGCCCGGGCTGGAAGACCTTCCCTGGGGTCTGCAGGTCGAGGTTCACGACCCCTTCGGCAACCGGCTGCGGTTCTGCGAGGCCCCGGGCGACTGAAGGCGGGCCGCGGGTCGGGCGAAACGAAAAGGGCCGGAGCGATGCTCCGGCCCGTCCTGTCTTGATGCCTGCCCGGCTCAGTGCCCGGCGATGAGGCCCATGCTTTCCAGCTTCAGGATCACCTGGTGCGCGCAGTTGTCCACGTCGACGTTCTCGGTCTCGACCGCGAGCTCGGGGTTCTGCGGCACGTCGTAGGGGTCGGAGATGCCGGTGAACTCCTTGATCTTGCCTTCGCGCGCGAGCTTGTAGAGGCCCTTGCGGTCACGGCGCTCGCATTCCTCGAGCGAGGTCGCGACGTGCACCTCGACGAAGGCGCCATACTGCTCGATGTCCTCGCGTACGGCGCGACGGGTCGCCGCGTAGGGCGCGATGGGCGCGCAGATCGCGATGCCGCCGTTCTTGGTGATCTCGGAGGCGACAAAGCCGATGCGGCGGATGTTGAGGTCGCGGTGCTCCTTCGAGAAGCCCAGCTCGGACGACAGGTTCTTGCGGACGATGTCGCCGTCGAGCAGCGTCACCGGGCGGCCGCCCATCTCCATCAGCTTGGTCATCAGCGCGTTCGCGATGGTCGACTTGCCCGACCCCGAGAAGCCGGTGAAGAACACGGTGAAGCCCTGCTTGGAGCGCGGCGGCTTGGTCTTGCGCAGCTCCTGCACCACCTCGGGGAACGAGAACCAGTCGGGGATCTCGAGGCCTTCCTGCAGGCGGCGGCGCAGCTCGGTGCCCGAGATGTTGAGGATGGTGACGTCGTCCTTGTCCTCGATCTCGTCGTTGGGCTCGTACTGGGCGCGCTCCTCGACGTAGACCATGTGTTTGAACGGCACCATCTCGATGCCCATCTCGTCCTCGTGCTCCTTGAAGAGCTCCTGCGCGTCGTAGGGACCGTAGAAGTCGTCACCGGCCGAGTTCTTGCCGGGGCCCGCGTGGTCGCGGCCGACGATGAAGTGCGTCACGCCGAAGTTCTTGCGGATCAGGCCGTGCCAGACCGCCTCGCGGGGGCCGGCCATGCGCATGGCGAGCGGCAGCAGCGACATGGTGGTGGTCGAGCCCGGGTACTTGTCGATCACCGCCTCGTAGCAGCGCACGCGGGTGAAGTGGTCGACGTCGCCCGGCTTGGTCATGCCGACGACCGGGTGGATCAGCAGGTTGGCCTGCGATTCCTTTGCGGCGCGGAAGGTCAGCTCCTGGTGCGCGCGGTGCAGCGGGTTGCGCGTCTGGAACGCGACGACCTTGCGCCAGCCCAGCTTGCGGAAGTAGGCGCGCAGCTCGTTCGGCGTGTCGCGGCGGGCGCGGAAGTCGTAGTGCACGGGCTGCTGGATGCCGGTCACCGGGCCACCGAGATAGACGTCACCCGCGGTGTTGTGCAGGTAGTTGACCGCCGGGTGTGCGCTGTCGTCGGCGCCGAAGACCTTCTCGGCCTCGCGCGACTTGTTCGGCACCCACTTGTCGGTGACGGTCATGGTGGCGAGGATCACGCCTTCCTGGTCGCGCAGCGCGATGTCCTGGCCGATCTCGATGGTGTCGGCGTAGGCCTGCTTGACGTCCAGGGTGATCGGCATCGGCCAGAGCGAGCCGTCCGCGAGGCGCATGTTCTCGACGACGCCGTCATAGTCTTCCTGCCCGAGGAAACCCTTCAGCGGATAGAACCCGCCGTTCATCAACAGCTCGAGGTCGCAGATCTGGCGCGGCGTGAGGTCGTGCGAGACGAGCTCGCCGGCGTCGACCTTCAGCTTCTGCGCACTGTCGTAGGACACATACAGCTCGGGTATGGGAGCAAGGTTGTTTTGCATAAATCTGGTCCTGTTGCTGTTTGGAACGTAGCCGCTGGCGGTTCCCGTCAGTTCGGCATGGAGGGCCTGGTATTCGAGGAATTTCCGCGCGAGGAAACGGTCGGTCAGCCGTGCCTTTTCGGCCGCGCCGCGCGACGTGAGGGTATAGGCGAACCGCTGGCGCCGATCCGGCCCCGACCGCTCGCTGATCGTTATGAACCCGGCTTCGGCAGCGGACCGAAGTTGCGCATTGAGCCGGCCAAGCGACACGCCGATCGCCGAGGAAATCTCGCGCTGGGACGCTTCCGGCGCCAGGTCGAGCTGGCGCAGAAGGTGAAACAGCGGACCTTCCTCGTCGGTGATCGGTTTTGCACCGGGTGCGGGCATGACGTGCGACTCAAAGTGTGTTCACGCCTGAACGCATTGCACGGATGCTTACGTCGCGAAAGACCTAATCTCCGAGACGCGGGGATTTCCGCCTGCGTGATTCATTTGCAACGGCCGGTTGCACGATGATCCGGCAGTTCCGCGCCCCCGGAAACGCGAACGGGGCGCGCCCCTCGGCACGCCCCGTTTCTGTCGTCTCGCGCGATCACGTCGCTCAGTGCGCCGCGTCCACAGGCGCGCCGTAGCCCAGCGGCTCGGTCTCGTCCTTGCCCTCGTCAAGCTCCTGCTCCGAGAGCCAGCGCTCGGCTTCCAGCGCGGCCATGCAGCCCATGCCGGCCGAGGTGACCGCCTGGCGGTACTTGTGGTCGGTCAGGTCGCCCGCGGCGAAGACGCCGGGGATCGAGGTCGCGGTGCTGTCGGGCTGGGTCACGACGTAGCCGCCCATGTGCGTTTCCAGCACGTCCTTGACCAGTTCGTTCGACGGTGCGTGGCCGATCGCCACGAAGACGCCCTTGCAGTCGATCTCGGTGATCTCGCCGGTGTCGACGTGGCGGACCTTCACACCGGTCACGCCCTTGGGGTTGTCCTCGCCCACGACTTCCTCGAGCTGGTGATGCCACAGCGTCTCGATCTTGGGGTTCTTGAACAGGCGGTCCTGCAGGATCTTCTCGGCGCGCAGCTCGTCGCGGCGGTGGATCAGCGTCACCTTGCTGGCGAAGTTGGTCAGGAACAGCGCCTCCTCGACCGCGGTGTTGCCGCCGCCGATGACCACGATCTCCTGCCCGCGGTAGAAGAAACCGTCGCAGGTCGCGCAGGCCGAGACGCCGAAGCCCTTGTAGGCCTCTTCCGAGGGCATCCCCAGCCACTTGGCGCGCGCTCCGGTCGCGAGGATCACCGAATCCGCCGTGTAGGTGGTGCCGCTGTCGCCGTGCGCCACGAAGGGTCGCTTGTCGAGCTCGAGCTTCGTGATGATGTCGCCGACGATCTCGGTGCCGACCGAACGCGCATGCGCCTCCATGCGGACCATCAGGTCGGGGCCCTGCACCTCGGTGTCGCCGGGCCAGTTCTCGACCTCGGTGGTGGTGGTCAGCTGGCCGCCGGGCTCGAGGCCCTGGACGAGCAGCGGCTCAAGCATCGCGCGGGCCGCGTAGACACCGGCGGTGTAGCCGGCCGGGCCGGAGCCGACGATGAGAACCTTGGTGTGGCGGGTATCGGGCATGGGACGCCTCGCAAGCTATGGCAATTCCGGGTTGGACTGCATATAGCGATCCCCGTGGCACGGTGAAACCCCGCAGCCCATAGGCGCATTCGATTTGCGGATGTGTTAACAATCTTTCCCGATACTGAAAGATAATTGCGCAGCATCGCGAAGCTGCTATAACAATCGCGAAAACGAAGCAGGAGTTCAGATGCCCGTG
This sequence comes from Salipiger mucosus DSM 16094, assembly GCF_000442255.1. Classification (GTDB taxonomy): domain Bacteria; phylum Pseudomonadota; class Alphaproteobacteria; order Rhodobacterales; family Rhodobacteraceae; genus Salipiger; species Salipiger mucosus. Next base: position 17,482 of record NZ_KE557291.1, read on the forward strand.
CACCGGCTCGATCCGATCGACCGCAAGATCCTGGCGGAACTTCAGGCCGATGGCCGCATGACAAATGTCGAGCTTGCGCGGCGCGTGGGCATTTCCGCGCCGCCTTGCCTGCGTCGTGTGCGCACGCTTGAAGAACAGGGGTTCATCCGCGGCTATCACGCCGAGGTGGATCCGCGCGAACTGGGATTCGAGGTGCAGGTCTTTGCCATGGTCGGCCTGCAGAGCCAGGCCGAGGCCGACCTGCGCGCCTTCGAGGACCGCTGCCGCGCATGGCCGCTCGTGCGCGAGTGCCACATGCTCAACGGCGAGGTGGACTTCATCCTCAAGTGCGTCGCGCCCGACCTCTCCACCTTCCAGAGCTTCCTCACCGGGGATCTGCTGACCGCGCCCAACGTGGGCAGCGTCAAGACATCGCTGGTGATCCGCGGCGCCAAGGACGATCCCGGCGTGCCCTTCGACGTGCTCGAGGAACGGCTGAGCCGCACCGCCTGAGCGGTGCCGCTCACATCGCGCAGAGCCCGTCGATCACCTCGCGCGTGCTGCGGCTGAAGGTCAGCTCGCCGAAGTCGCCCGGCTGCTCGATGCCAGGGAACATCGACAGGAACAGCGCCCACTCGCTCGGTCCCTCGACCCGCGCGAGGGCCTGTCCGGGGTGGTAGGTCTCGACATCCAGCCCGCCCACGCGGATCGTGCCGTGCCGGCCCAGCATCAGGTGGTAGAGCTGCACGCCGCCCGCCGGCGTGACCTGCACGATGCCGTCGCCGTCGGCATAGTCCGACACCGGCACGAGGATGCGGTCCTGCCCGATGATCGACTTCAGCTTGGGGCGGTGCACCAGCATCCGTGCGGCCGGACCGACCACCACGTCCGTCTCCGGCCGGCCCGAGCCGAAGGCGTCCGAGGTGATGCGCGTCAGACCGGTCAGGGTGGTGCCCTCCGAGACGACGCCGGGCACGTAGGTCGTCGAGCCGATCCAGGTCACCGGCTGGGTGCCGGCGCTCGACTCCACGTAGTCGCCCGGCAGCAGGTCCTCGATCGCGATCGGGCCGTTCACCGTATGGATCAGCGTGCCGCGCGCGAAGGCGCTGCAGGCGTCCTCGAACAGCCGGACGGCGGGGCCGACGTGCTGCTGGAACGAGATCGAGAAATCGGGAAGAAGCGCGGCGGCCTCGAATTTGCGCATGAGAGAATTGGCGCGTCGAGGCCGCCCGGCCCGGAGAGTGGCGGAGCCACGCGGAGGGTGCGGCGATCCGGAGTCGTCCAGGGCCAAAGAAGTCGAGTGGAGACTGTTCATGTGAGCATCCTTGCAAGGCTGGTCACATCCGTGTTGGCCCCCACCAACAACGACAGAAGGACGACTGAGGTTCGTTGATGCGAACCTGCACCCAATCGTCCCGTATTGTCAAAATTGAAACGGATTTTAGTGGGATGGCCGGGTCAATCCGGCCTTCCGACTCCCATTGTCCGGGGATGGACAACCGTATTGACACATTACTCGCAGAGGTTGCGAATCAATGGCCGCGAGTCGCGCTTACGCGTGCTGCAGTGCGGAAACGGTCGCTGTGCGCCGCGCGATGGTCGCGGCGCGGGCTGCGGGCCCAGGGCAGTCGGACCTGCGACTGCCGGGCCGTGGCGATCACCGATTCGAGAAAGCGGTTGGGTCTCTTCACTGGTCTGCTCCGTGCTCTGCCGCGTGGCGGTTCAGCGCCGCCCCCAGCCAGCAGCTTTGCCCCGAAATGGGGCCGACTATTGGCAAGCCAGGGACAATTGCGTGCACGGGTCGGGTTCGTTTCCGCCGGCCCGCCACATTTACAGCCGGATGCAGGCGATGAGCCGGCCGTAATCCGCCTCGCGTGCGTGGGTCGCACGCCGGTAGGAATAGAAGCGCGCCGGGTCCGAGTAGGTGCAATGCCGCGTCCATTCCGCCTCGACCCCGGCCTCGCGCAGACGGTGCAGCCCGTAGGCGGGCAGGTCGAAATGCACCCGGTCGCCCTCGCCACCGGCGAAGAAGCGGGCGTTCTGCGGGTCCTCGGCGATGAAGTCCTCGAGGAACTCGGGACCGACCTCGTAGGCGGACTGGCTGATCGTGGGGCCGATGACCGCGCGAATGTCCTCGCGCGTCGCCCCCAGCCTGACCATCGCCTCCACGGTCTCCTCGAGCACGCCGTCCAGCGCCCCGCGCCAGCCCGCGTGCGCCGCGCCGATCACGCCGGCCTCGCCGTCTGCGAAGAGCACCGGCTGGCAGTCCGCCGTCAGCACCGACAGCGCCACTCCGGGCGTCGCGGTGACCATGCCGTCGGCCTGCGGGCGCGGCTCGCCGGGCGGGCCGTCGACCGTGACGACATCTGCGGAATGGACCTGGTGGACGGTGGCCAGCGCGGCGGGCGCAACCTCCATCGCCTGCGCCACGCGGGCGCGGTTGATCGCCACGATCTCGGACTGGTCGGACGAGCCGATGCCGCAGTTCAGACCTGCGAAGACGCCGGACGAGGCGCCGCCCTTGCGGGTGAAGAACCCGTGGCGCAGCGGGGTCAGAAGGTCCGAGGTGATGATCTCGAGGGTCATGACGTCACTCCGGGCGGGGCTGCGGCGCCCGGGGCGTGCAGCCCGAGCACCTTGAACAGCGAACCCATTTCGTCGGGGTGCGTCAACCTGCGATGTGCGGCGACGTGGCTGTCGAGCGCGGCACCGGACAGTGCCCTGGCCAGCCCCTGCGCCCGCGCGGTGATGCCCAGCCGCTCGAGAAAGACCCCCTGCGGCGTCAGGCTGCCGTGGGGGCAATCGGCCGCTTCGGCCAGCGCGCGGAAGTCCACATGCGCGGTCAGATCGGCCTGCCCGGGCGCCGCCAGCGGGTCGGTGCGCTCGTGCGCCTTCACCGCCTGGAAGGTGTCGCCGGTGCTGCCCCAGTCACCGTAATCCACGATCAGCGCGGCGCCGCCATGCGCGGCGATCCGCCGGCCGATCTCCTGCGCGAGGCCCTGCGCCGGCGCGCAGGTCTCGACCATGTCGCCCTCGGCCGTATCCGTCAGCCGGTGCTCGAGCGCCGCCTGCGCCGAGGGCTCGGTCAGGCCGAAGGCCAGCGCGCCGTCGCGCAGGCCGATCACGCGCTCGGACCAGGCGTCGCCGTTGCGCAGGAACTGCCGCACGGGCAGGACGTCGAAGAACTCGTTCGCCAGCAGGAAAAGCGGCCCCTCGGGCAGCGTCTCGAGGCTGTCGTGCCAGGTCGGCGCATGCCCGGCCAGCAGGCTGCGCTGCGCCTCGCGCAGCGGCGGCGCGGCCTCGACGAGGTGCAGCTCGGCGGCCTCGGCCAGCCCCGGCACCGCCCGCATGGCGCGCAGCGCGTCGGCGGCCAGCGTGCCCCGGCCGGGCCCCAGCTCGGCCAGCACGATGCGGTCGGGGCGGCCCTGGTCGACCCAGGCCTGCGCCAGCGACAGGCCCAGCAGCTCCCCGAACATCTGGCTGATCTCGGGCGCTGTGGTGAAATCGCCCGCGGCGCCCAGCGGGTCGCGCGTGGTGTAGTAGCCGTGCTGCGGATGCATGAGGCACAGCGCCATGTACTCGGCCACGCTCATCGGGCCCTCGGCGGCGATACGGGCGTGCAGGATCTCTTCCAGCGGGGTCATCGCGTCCTCCGCGCCCGCAGGATCAGCGCCGCGCCCAGCAGCAGCATCGGCAGCGACAGCATCTGCCCCATGGTCAGCCCCCAGCCGCCGACATGCCAGGCCAGCCCCAGCGGGTTGTCCGGCGTCACGAATTGCGCATCGGGCTGCCGCACGAACTCCACCAGGAAGCGCGCCAGCGCGTAGCCGGTCAGGAACACGCCCGCGACCAGCCCCGGCCGCTTCAGCGCGCCGCGCGCGAAGGCCAGCCAGAGCAGTACCGCGCCCAGCAGCAGTCCCTCGAGCCCGGCCTCGTAAAGCTGCGAGGGATGCCGCGCGCAGAGCTCGCCCAGCGGCTGCCCGCAGGCCTGCGCCGCATCGCCGGGAAAGATCACGCCCCAGGGCAGCTCGGTCGGCCGTCCCCAGAGCTCGGCGTTGACGAAATTCGCCAGCCGGCCCAGCAGCAGCCCCGGCGGTGTCGCCAGCGCCAGCATGTCGGCGGTGGGCCAGACCGGCGCACGCCGCGTCAGGCAGAAGCCCACCATCGCCGCGATGACGCCCAGCAGCCCGCCGTGAAAGGCCATGCCGCCCTCCCAGATGCGCAGCACCTCGAAGGGATGCGCGGCGTAATAGGCCGGCTGGTAGAACAGCACGTAGCCCAGCCGTCCGCCCAAGATGATCCCCAGGATCAGCCATGTCAGGAACTGCTCGACCTCTTCCGCCGACATCGGCGGACGCTCGTCGCGCCACAGGGCAGGGCGCCGCACCGCCGCGACGGCCAGCCGCCACCCGATGAGGATGCCCACGATATAGGCGAGCGCGTACCAGCGCAGCGCGAACTCGAAGCCGAGGATCGAGATCGAGACGATCTCGGGCGACAGTGGCGGAAAGGGAATGGCGGCCTGCATGGCGCGTCTCTGCCCCCGCTCTCGGAGGGAAGTCAACCTTGTGGCCCGGGGCCTCGGGCCCATATAGAGGGGAAGTGAACAAGGGAGTTCCCGATGCAGACGCGAAACAAGGTGTTCGACGATATCTCGCAGCTCATGACGAACGCCATGGGCGTCGCGCAGGGCGCGCGGGAAGAGGCCGAGACGGCGATGAAGTCGATGATCGACCGCTGGCTGGCCGAGCGCGATTTCGTCACCCGCGAGGAATTCGACGCCGTCCGCGCGATGGCGCAGAAGGCCCGCGAGGAGAACGAGGCGCTCAAGGCCCGTCTCGACGCGCTCGAACAGGGCGGCCCGCAGGGCTGATCCCCGCGCTCCGGCGTCAGATGAGGAAATCGTCTGCCGCGAGCGACAAGACCCCGGCAAGCTCGATCTCGAAATCGGGCCTGCCGTCGCCGTCCATGTCGGCCTCGACCACGGTGTCGCCGTTCTCGTGGCGATACCCCAGCTCTCCGGCCGTGCCGGACAGCCCGTTCAGCCCCACGAAATCGAAGGCCTGCTTGAAGCCCTGCGTCGTGTCGGCGTCGAAGCGGCTGATCTCGATGCGGTCCTCGCCCGGTGCGAAGTCGGTGATGACGTCGCGGCTGCCGGCGCCCGGGCGCGACTCGGCGGCGTTGAAATAGATGAAGCGGTCGCGCCGGTCGTCCGGCCCGCCGGTCATCACGTCCGCGCCCATCCCGCCGTATAGCGCATCCGCGCCGCCCTGTCCGTCCAGCACATCGTCGCCCGCCCGGCCGTAAAGCCGGTCCGACAGGGCGCCGGTGCGAAAGACGTTGGCCCCCGCATCGCCGCGCAGCTGGTCGACGGTGGACCCGGTGCGGAACTCCTCGACATTGGCGAAACGGTCGCCGACCGCGTCGCCGTACAGGTAGGCCTCGGTCTGCAGGTCGACCCGGACCGAGCGCGTCGCCCCGACGTAGGAGACGATGTCGTGCCCCGGCCCGCCGTCGATGTCATCGGCCCCGGCGCCGCCCTCCAGCACGTCGTTTCCGGGCCCGCCGATCAGCCGGTCATCGCCGGCGCCGCCGTCCAGCCGGTCGGAGCCGCCACCGCCGCGCAGCGTGTCGTCGCCTTCCAGCCGCAGCCAGTCGCTCGGCGCGATGGTGTCGGGGGCATCCCTGCCGTCGATCAGCCAGTCCGGCCCGTTCAGATGCGCCCGGAAGGCCGCCACGTCGAGCCGCCCGGTCACCGTGGTCTCGCTGCGCGTCACCAGCTCGAACATCTCGTGGCCCGTGATCGACAGGCCCGTGATCTCCATCCAGTCGAGGAAGTTCGGCAGGTCCGACAGGTCCAGCTCCTTCAGCACGATCTCCTCGATCACGCCGCCCAGGAACTCGTCTCCCGAGGTCTCGGGCATCAGCCCGGAGCCGCGCAGCAGCGCCGTGTTGTCGGCGCCCGACGAGACCCCCATGCTGGTGCTGAAACCGCGTGCCACGCCGCCGTGGAAGGCGCCCGCAAGTTGGTCGAAACGCGCGGCGAGATCGCCGCTGACGGTGATCGAGGGCATGGGAGGGGCTCCGTCCGGCGCGAGGGGAAAACGGCGCTGGCGGGTGGCGCCATCCCGCGCGGCCATGTCCCGCGCACCGGCGCGGGCACCGCGGAACACTCTGGCGCAGCCACGGAGAATTGGCCCGTCTCACGGGCACTTGCAAGTCCCCCGGCTTCAACAATCCGTTGCCCGGCGCGTCCCTCTCACAAGGTGCGGGCAGACAAGAAAACGCCGGCCGGGGGATCCCCGGCCGGCGTCCGTCCCGTGCCTCACGGCATGAGACGCGATCAGAGCACGAAGTCGCTGTCCATCAGGTCCACCGAGCCGGTCAGCGTCAGCTCGAAGTCGGCCATGCCGTCGCCATCGGTGTCGCCCATGACCATCGTGTCGCCGTCGGTCATGGCATAGGCCAGCTCGCCCGCCGTGCCCGAGAAGCCGGCGTCGCCCTCGAACATGAAGGCCTGGTCTTCGGCGGTGCCGACGTCGGCGTCGATGCGCGACAGGTCGATCAGGTCGTCGCCTTGGGCGAAGTCGGTGATCGTGTCGGTGCCCGCCGCCATGTCCGAGCTGTCGCTGGCGCTGAAGTAGACGAAGCTGTCCATGCCGTCGCCGCCGGTCAGCATGTCGGCGCCGAGGTTGCCGTAGAGCATGTCGTTGCCCTCGCCGCCCTCGAGCATGTCGTCGCCCTTGAGCCCGAAGAGCCGGTCGTCGCCCTGGGAGCCCATGATCTCGTCCATGCCGTCGGTGCCGCGCAGGCCGTCCGAGCCCTGGCTGCCCATGACCGTGTCGCCCATCTCGCCGATCTCGCGCGCGGTGTCGTCCATCGCGCCGCCGGTGATGCTGAGGTTGGAGTTCGACACGGCCAGCACGCCGTCACCGAAGCCGCGGTTGGCAGTGTTGCCGCTCAGGTCCACGTCGGTCAGCTCGGTAAACCCGCCGTTCGAGAAGACGCCGCCGCCGCCCTGGTCCTCGGCGGCGGTGCCGTTGGCGGTGTTGTTGGTGATCTCGGTATCGCTGACGGACATCCGGCCAATGGCCGAGTTCCACAGTGCGCCGCCCTCTGCCGAGGCGTAGTTCATCATGAACGAGGCGTTCGAGATCGTCGTGACCACCGGGCCGGTCACATGGATCGCGCCGCCGTTGCCGGGCATCGGGCCGGTCGAGTTCGAGTTGAAGTCGGTGCCGTCGATGGTGAGGCCGCCCTCGATGCCTTCGATCGCACCGCCCGCGCGGCGGGCCGTGTTGAAGGTGAAGGAGCCGCCCGAGATGTCCACCGCGCCGGCCGTCGTCAGCATGCCGCCGCCCGAGCCCGAGGCGCCGGTGGCCGCGTTGTCCATCACGTCGGTATCGACCAGGTTGAAGGTGCCGCCGTTGTTGAACAGCCCGCCGCCGCCGTTGTCGGCATCGTCGCCCTGGGCGATGTTGCCGAAGACCAGCGAGTTCTCGACCGTCATGGTCGAGCCTGCGTTGTTCCACAGGCCGCCGCCTTCCGAGGAGGCCACGTTGCGGTTGATGCTCGAGTCGCTGATCGTGACCATCGTGCCGTCGGTGCCGGTCACATGCACCGCGCCGCCGTTGCCCGGCGCCGCGCCGGTGCGGTTGTTCACCAGGTCCGTGTCGCTGATGTCCACGGTGCCGTCGATCACCTCGATGCCGCCGCCGGCGCGCGCCGCCGTGCCGCCCGAGATCAGCGACGAGTCCACGGTGACCATGCCGTCGGTGCTGAAGAGGTTGCCGCCCGAGCCGGCCTCGCCGGTGGCGTCGTTGCGGTTCACGGCCGAGTTGGTGACCTCGAGGGTGCCGCCGTTGTTGAAGATGCCGCCGCCGCCGTTGTCGGCGTCGTCACCGCGCGCGGTGTTGAAGCTCACCACCGTGCTGGTAACGGTCATGGTGGACTCGGCATTGTTCCAAAGGCCGCCGCCCTCGGAGCCGGCCGAGTTGCCCCGCACGAGGCTGTTCATGATGTCGACGTTCGCCGGGCCGGTGACGTGCAGGCCGCCGCCGTTGCCGGGGTTGTCGCCCGTCGTGTTGTCCACGATGCGCGTCGACATGATCTGCAGGTCGCCGGTGCCGACCTCGATGCCGCCGCCGGCCCGCGCCGCCTGGCCGCCCGAGATGTCCGACCAGCCGATCGTCGCGTCGCCCGAGGCCGTCAGCACGTTGCCGCCCGAGCCGGATTCGCCGGTCGCCACGTTGTCCGAGATGTCCGAACGCAGGATTTCCAGCGAGCCCTCGGAGTAGACGCCGCCGCCGCCCATGCCGGCCGCGTCGCCGGTGGCCGTGTTGTCCGTGACGCTGGTCCGCAGCAGACGCACGAAGGCGTCCTCGCCGACCCAGACGCCGCCGCCGTTCTCGGCCACGCCCTCGGTGATGCCCAGGTCCTGGACGGTGTAGCGGCCCGACTGCGCCATGAAGACGCCGGTGCTGCCGCCGCCCGAGATGGTGATGTCCGACATGCCGTCACCGTCGACGTCGCCGTCGATGACGTTGTAGCCGCTGGCGTCGAGCGTCAGCGCGCCTTCTTCCAGCGTGATCGTGCCCGACAGTCCGTCCGCGAACTCGATCCTGTCGCCCTCGCGCGTGTCGTCCATCATGCCGATGGCTTCGCGCAGGGTGATCTCGGAATCCGCGGCCGTGGTGTCGTCGAGGGTCGTTACCGTGATGGTGGCCATGTTACTCTCCTTTATGGCGTCTCCTCCGGAGCGCTGGCGCGGCCCTCAGGCCGCCAGTGCCACACGCAGTCACGGGTCCGGCCTTTGGAGAGTTTCGGTGCCGGCCAAAAAAATTACGCCGGGGAATGCCCCGGCGGAAAACGGACGCCCGGCCGCAGCGGGCCGGGCGCCGGAGCCGACAGGCGACCCGATCAGATGAGGAAGTCGCCCGCGGTCAGCGTCATCACGCCCGTCAGCTCGATCTCGAAGTCCGGGATGCCGTCGCCGGTCACCTCGGCCTGCACGATGGTGTTGCCGCCCTCGTGCCGGTAGCCGACCTCGCCCGCGCCCAGCGTCGCGGCATCTCCGACAAAGGTGAAGGCCTGCTTGAAGCCCTGCGTCGTGTCCGCGTCGAACCGTTTGATCTCGATGCGGTCCTCTCCGGCCACGAAGTCGGTGATGACGTCGCGGTTGCCGTCGCCGGGCCGGGATTCGGCGATGTTGAAGTAGATGTAGCGATCCCGCCGGTCCTCCTGGTCGCCGCCTGACATCGTGTCGGCGCCCATCCCGCCGTAAAGCGCATCCGCCCCGTCCTCTCCGAAGAGCCTGTCGTCGCCCTGCCGCCCGTAAAGCCGGTCGCTGAGCCCGCCGGTGTAGAACTCGTTCGCCGCGTTGTCGCCGCGCAGCTGGTCCACGGTGCCCCCGGTCTGGAAGACCTCGACATTGGCAAAGGTGTCGCCCACCGCGTCGCCGTACATGAAGGCGTCGTTCAGCAGGTCCACCCGGACCGAGCGCGTCGCGCTCACGTAGCTCGCCACGTCGCGGCCCGCTCCGCCGTCGAGGTGATCGCCGCCCGCGCCTCCCTCCAGCGTGTCGTTGCCCGCAAGGCCCAGCAGCGTGTCGTCGCCCGCGGTGCCGGTCAGCAGGTCGTTGCCCGCCCCGCCGGTCACCACCCTGGCATCCGCCATCGCGCGCAGCTCGGCGGCGGTGTAGTCCGTGCCCGCGAACCGGAACTTCTCGACCCGCCAGAAGCGGTCCGTGGCCTCGCCATCCACGACGTAGATCCAGGCCCCGCCGCCATCGACGATCTGCACATCGTCGATCCCGCTGGCAAGGTAGGCGCTGTCGACGCCCGGGCCGCCGTCCACGTCGTCCGAGCCCGCGCCGCCGATGAAGGTGTCGTTGCCCGCGCCGCCGAACATCTCGTCGTTGCCCGCGCCGCCCTCGAAGCGGTCGTCACCCGCCGCTCCGAAGAGGAAGTCGTCGCCGTCCTCGCCCGTGAGGGTATCGTTTCCCGCCGCGCCGAAGATCCCGTCGTCCGCCTCGGTGCCCGTCAGCACCTCGCCCGCGTCCGAGGGGGCCACGATCTCGGTCTCGAAGAGCGTCGTGAGCCCCACCGCCTCGGACATCGCGAGGTAGAGTTCCTCGACCCGGTCGTCGAGCGACTCCAGTGCCTCGAGCGCCGCGGCGACAAAGCTCTCGGCCGCCGCCTGGATCGTGTCGAAGGCGGCGAAGAGCGGGTCGAGGATCTCGTCGATGGCATCCTGCACGAAGCCGAAGATGTTGGTGTTGAAGCCCAGCCCGTTGAGGATGCCGATGACGATGTCCTCGATGGCGTTCTGCACGAAGCCCGCGAAGCTGCTGATCGCGTCGATGGCGTCGATCAGGTTCCAGGTGGGCAGGGGCCAGATGGTGATGTCGATATCCAGCGCGTCGTAGATGTCGCGCGCGATGTCCGCCGCGCTGGTGAAGACCGCGAGCGCCTCGTTCATCGCCGCGCGGATCTCGGGCAGGTCGGGCAGCAGCGCCTCGATCCGCGCGATGGCCGTCTCGTAGGCCGCCAGCGCCGTCTCGACCGGGGCAAGCAGCGCCGCCTTGGTCTCGAGCCAGGGTTGCAGGCCGGCGCTGAAATCCGCCATGCGCGCGCCCAGCTCGAAGCGGTTGGGCACGATCTGGCCGCCCATCGTTGCCTCCAGGAGATCCGCCTCGAAGGCCCGGTTGTCGATCGAGGCCGTCACCGTGGCGCGCAGCTGCCCGATCGCCGTCAACGTGCGGCCCAGCACATCCGATGCGATCTGCGCCGGCTGCCACGCGCGGTCGAGCGCCTCCATCACGTCGACCTGGCGCTCGATGGTGTATCCCACCGTGTTCGAGACGGTGTTCAGCTGCCGGATGGCAAAGCCGATGCCGTAGGGCAGGTTGCCAAGCGCGTTGACGATGACGTTCGGCAGGTCGACGGCGGTGACGCGGGTGTCGAGATAGTCCGCGATGTCGCCGGGCAGGTTCAGCGCCGTATCGCCGAGGGTCTGGGCGTTGCCCAGCCGGTCGTAGAGGAAATTCAGGGTGTCGTTGTCGTCCCGCAGCACGCGGACATCGGCGACATATTGGTCGACCTGGGGCATCTCGAACGTCCTTGTTAAATCCGCCACGGACGCAGGTCCGGGGTCCTGCCGCGGCGGGTCTGAAATTGTCTGTTCAAAAAAGAAACGGCGCCGCCCGGCGGCACCCGGTATAAAACGTGTCGGCGAGGCTAGCATGCCCGAGGGGATCGGGCCAGCGTTCAGCGCGGCCCGGCCGGTGCCTTCAGAAGGCGTTCGCGCGTCCCCGGCCCCGATGGGGCCCGCTTTGCGGGGTGCGGCTCACGCGCCGCCGCGCGGCGCGATGCGCGCGCCGTCCACGAGGTCCGCGCCGGGGTAGAGGACCACGCGCGCGCCCTCGTCCAGCCCCGAGACCACCTGCGTCGCGGTCCCGTTGCCCGGCCCGGTCGCGACCGGCGTCAGCACCGCGCGCCCCTCGACGGCGCGGAAGACCGCCCAGTCCCCGCCGTTGCGGAAGAGCGCGCTCGAGGGCAGGCGCAGGGCCTCGTCCGACTCCCAGGTCACGATGCGCAGCACCACGCGGAAACCGTGGCCAAGGCCGGCGCGCGCCTCGAGCGGGCCGGTGAAGCGCGCGGTCACGGTCACGCGCTGTTCCTCGACCCCCAGCGCCGAGACCTTGGTCTCGCCGCGCGGCGCCACCCGCGTCACCTCGGCGGCCAGCGGGTCTCCGCCCCAGTCGGCAACGATGGCGCGGTCTCCGGGCGCGACCTGCACCGCGTCCGACGAGATCAGCTCGGCCACGACCTCGAGGTCGCCCGCCACGTCGCCCACCTCGATGACCGGGGCGCCGGCGGGCAGGATCGTCTCGCTCTCCTGGATCACCTGCAGGATCTGCCCCGAGATCGGGGCGACCAGCGGGATGTCCTCGGCCAGCGCGCCGCCGATCGCCGCCGAGGTCGCCGGCCCGTCGAAGCCGATGAGCTGCGCCTGCGCGTTGCTGACCTCGGCCTCGCGCATGGCCACGGCGGCGCGCGCGGTGTCGAGCCGCGCGCTCGCGGCCTGCGCATTGCTGCGGGCGCGGTCCA
>NZ_KE557292.1 GCF_000442255.1 Salipiger mucosus DSM 16094
GCCCGAACCGGCGCCCGCCCGGGAGCCGGACGCCACATCGGCCGCAGGGCCGCGCGGCAAGGCGCTCGCCGCCCCGGCGGTGCGCAAGCGCGCCTCGGACCTGGGGCTGGACCTTGCCGAGGTGACCGGGACCGGCCCGGAGGGCCGTGTGACCCATGCCGATCTCGACCGTCACCTGACCCGGGGGGCAGCGCCCGCGCCACGCCGGGCCTCGGACGGCGTTACCGAGACCCGGGTGATCGGCCTGCGCCGCAAGATCGCGGAACAGATGACGCGGGCGCACGCCGCCATTCCCGCCATCACCATCGTCGAGGAAGTCGACGTCACCGAACTCGAACGGTTGCGGGCCAAGATGAAAGATGAGCGCGGCGAGGCGCGGGCGAGGCTGACCCTGCTGCCCTTCCTGATCCGCGCGATGGACCTGTCGCGCAGGGTCGCGCCGCAGGTGAACGCGCATTACGACGACGTCGAAGGTGTCCTGCGCGAATTCGCGGCCGTGCACGTCGGGGTCGCGACCCAGACCGAGAAGGGGCTCATGGTCCCGGTGATGCGACACGCCGAGGCGTGCAGCCTATGGGACATGGCCGCCGAGATCGCCCGGCTGGCCGAGGGCGCCCGCGCGGGGAAGCTGGGCCGCGAGGAACTGGGCGGCTCGACCGTGACCATCACCTCGCTCGGGGCGCTTGGCGCCGTGGCCTCGACACCCATCATCAACCATCCCGAGGTCGCCATCGTCGGCGTGAACCGCAAGGCGATCCGGCCCGTCTGGGACGGCAACCGGTTCGCCCCGCGCGAGGTGATGAACCTGTCGGCGAGCTTCGATCACCGGGTCGTCGACGGCTGGGACGCGGCGCGCTTCGTCGCCCGGATGAAGGAGCTGCTGGAAGTGCCGGCCCTGCTGTTCGCCGCAGACGCGCCTGGAGGCCCGGAGCGGACGACGGGGGAGGCCGGAGTGGCCGGCCGGCGCGAAGGGTGATACCTGTTCCCGGGGCGATCGGGACAGGGTCGCGACCGAGGGAATTCAGGAGGGCCGGATGGCTGACGACGACAGGGACCAGCTGGACAAGACCTTCGACCTCAAATCGGGTGCGACGGATTCCGGGGCCGTTTCGGAATACTACGACGACTGGGCCGAGAGCTATGACGAGACCCTGAAATCGTGGAACTACACGGCCCCGATGGACGCGGCTGACCTGATCGCAGGGCATCTCAGGCCGGGGGATCGCGTGCTGGATGTCGGCTGCGGCACCGGGCTCTTCAGCATCGCGATGCGCATGGCAGGCGATTTCCGGATCCACGGCATCGACATCTCGGAGGCGTCCCTGAAGCTGGCGGAAGAGAACGGCGCCTATGAGCGTCTCGTGGCCGTCGATCTGCAGGATGTGCCGCTGCCGATTGGCGACAACTCGATGGATGCGGCCGCCTCGGTGGGTGTGCTGACCTACATCGAGGATTCCGCGGCGCTGCTGCGGGATCTCTGCCGGATCGTGAAATCCGGTGGCGTCATCACCTTCACGCAGCGCACGGATCGCTGGGACGAGCTCGGGTTCGGGAAGACGCTGGAAGCGCTCGAGCGGGAGGGGCTCTGGACGATCCTGGAGATCACGGATCCGAAAGACTACCTGCCCGGCAATCCCGACTTCGGCGACGACATCCGGGTCATCCACACGCTTTGCCGCGTGAGCTGATCGCGCGCCGCCGCGCTCCTGCTCTGACATGAGCGCGACCTATGGCTGATCTGCCGTAAACCGCGTGTCTCCATTCCGAGAGTGACGCCCCGGGCCCGGGTTGGGTCCGGGGCGTCTTTGCATTCCGGGACTTGAGCCCGACGGCTGATCCGGATATCCGCAGAGACGTTATGATATAACATAACGAATCACGATCGAAACAAGCAGAAACGGACAGGTGGCATGCAACACGTCTTCACCATCGCCCTGACCGCGCTCGTCGCGAGCGCGTCCCTCGCACTTCCGCAGCCCGCCTTCGCGGAGTCGCACGACCATGACCATACGCAGGAGCACGACCACAGCCACGCTCACGGCCGGGACGACATCTACAACGGCTATTTCGACGACGACCAGATCGAGGCCCGGGCCCTGACGGACTGGGAGGGCGACTGGCAATCGGTCTATCCCTACCTGCGGGACGGCACGCTCGCCCCGGTGATGCGGCACAAGGCCGAGCACGGCGACAAGACGGCCGAGGAGTACCGGGCCTACTACGAGACCGGCTATGCCACCGACGTCGACCGCATCCTGATCGACGCGGGCCGCGTCACCTTCTTCCGCGACGGGGCGCCGGTGCAGGGCCGCTACGAGGACGACGGACACGAGGTGCTGACCTACGAGGCCGGCAACCGCGGCGTGCGCTACGTCTTCGAGAAGACCGGCGGCGACGCGGAGGCGCCGGAATTCATCCAGTTCAGCGACCACCGCATCGCGCCCGCCGCCTCCGATCACTACCACCTCTACTGGGGTGACGACCGCGCGGCGCTGCTCGATGAGGTCACGAACTGGCCGACCTACTACCCTTCGAGCCTCGATGGCGCCGAGATCGTGGACGAGATGCTCGCGCATTGATCCACGGGCCGGCGCATCGCTCCCCCGGTGCGCCGGCGCACCCGACACTTCCCAGACCAAAGGCAGGACGATCCATGCCCCAGAGTGATCCCCGACTTCCCGTCACCGTGCTGTCCGGCTTTCTCGGTGCCGGCAAGACGACGCTGCTCAACGCCGTGCTGAACAACCGCGAGGGCCTGCGCGTGGCGGTCATCGTCAACGACATGTCCGAGGTGAACATCGACGCCGATCTCGTGCGCGACGGCGGCGCGGCGCTGAGCCAGACCGAGGAGACGCTGGTCGAGATGACCAACGGCTGCATCTGCTGCACGCTGCGCGACGACCTGCTGGCCGAGGTCCGGCGCCTCGCCGAGACCGGACGCTTCGACTACCTGCTGATCGAATCCACCGGCGTGTCCGAGCCGCTGCCCGTGGCCGCGACCTTCGAGTTCCGCGATGCCGAGGGGCAGAGCCTGTCGGACGTGGCGCGGCTGGACACCATGGTGACGGTGGTCGACGCGGTGAACCTGCTGGCGGACTATTCCAGCCATGACCTGCTGCAGGAGCGGGGCGAAAGCCTTGGCGAGGGCGACGAGCGCACCCTCGTGGACCTGCTGGTCGACCAGATCGAGTTCGCCGACGTGGTGGTGCTGAACAAGGTCACCGACGCGGGCCGCGACGCGCGGCGGGCGGCGCGGCTGGTGATCTCGGCGCTGAACCCGGATGCCCGGATCGTGGAGGCCGACTTCGGCCAGGTCCCGAGCGCCGAGATCCTGGGGACCGGGCGCTTCGACTTCGCCACCGCGCACGAGCATCCGCTCTGGGCCAAGGAGCTCTACGGCTTCGCCGACCATGTGCCCGAGACCGAGGAATACGGCATCTCGTCCTTTGTCTACCGCGCGCGGCGGCCCTTCCACCCGGCGAAGATCCAGCAGGTGCTGAACGGACGCCTGCCGGGCGTGATCCGCGCCAAGGGGCATTTCTGGATCGCCACGCGGCCCGACTGGCTGGCCGAGTTCTCGATGGCCGGGGCGATGAGCCGCATCGCGCCGCTGGGGCACTGGTGGGCGACGGTGCCGCCGGCGCGGCACCCGGATCACCCCGAGGCGCAGGCCTACATGCGCCGGCACTGGCAGGAGCCCTGGGGCGACCGGCGGCAGGAGCTGGTATTCATCGGGGCGAACCTCGACCGCGCGGGGATCACCGCCGCGCTCGACGGCGCGCTGGTCGCGGAGGATGCCTTCCTCCCCGAGGCCTGGGCGGGGCTCGACGATCCCTTCCCGCGCTGGCGCATGGCCTCGGAGGCGGCGTGAGACCGTCGAACGCCGCGACGCGCCTGCCGCGCCGGCGCGGCGCGGGCGACCCGATGGCGGCCTACGACAGGCTGCCGCCGGAGTTGCGGCGCTGGCTGGCCGGGGCCGTTCTGCCCTGGTCGCCGCGCTCGGCGCTGCGGCTCTGGCGCCGGCTCGCGGCGGATCACGGCGGGGGNGCCGCGCCGGCGCGGCGCGGGCGACCCGATGGCGGCCTACGACAGGCTGCCGCCGGAGTTGCGGCGCTGGCTGGCCGGGGCCGTTCTGCCCTGGTCGCCGCGCTCGGCGCTGCGGCTCTGGCGCCGGCTCGCGGCGGATCACGGCGGGGATGCCGCCGCGAAGCTGGCGCGCCTGTCGGAGATCGAGGCGCGCACGCTGGCCAGGGACAGGACCTGGGTCCTGCCATCACCGAACTGACGTCAGGCGGCGCTGGAATGTCCTGCCAGCTTTTCGCGGATGCCGGGTGGCACCAGGCGCGCCGCGCTGATGCGCGGCAAGCGCATCTCGGGAATGGTTTTCTCCTCGCCGTAGAGATCGAGGTATTCCCGGTAATTGTCGAATGCGCGGCGCTGGACGTAGTCGACGTAGGTCTCTGCCGGGGCACCGTTCGCCAGGATGACATCGTGCTCGTCGGTTTCGACGTGGAAGTATGTGACCACCTCCGGCTGCTGGTCGAAGGGCACACGGACGATGGTCGTGCCATTCACGAGGGCTCCGGCATTGATGGCAAGGCCGTCCAGGACGATCGCATGATCCGATGTCAGCACGAGATCGGTATGGGGCCGGCCGCAACCCAGCGCTCCGGCCGCGATCCGGACCGGCTGCACGCGGGCGGATGCGAAGACCTTGTGGGTGGTCTGGCGCCCGACCCATTTGACCGGGACTGTCCGGCCATCCGACGTCTGCACAAGATCGCCGATCACCAGGTCCTGGACCAAGCGCTCCCCCACGGGAGTCGAGATCAGCGTGCCCTGCGCAAAACAGGCCGCGTCGTCCGAGAGGGTCTGCGACGACGGATCGGCTGCGTAGTCGTTGAAGGCGATGGCCGTTCCGAACTGGGCGCCGTCAGGAGCATCGAAGACGACGAAAAACTGCGTATTGCCCCCTACGGTGTCAGCGTTGCCGAAGACATACCCGACGACGCCGTCGAAAATGCCGCTTCCGAGGTAGTATCCAGTGCCGCCCGCCACGCCGCCGTCCGCCATCGTGAATGGCGCGAAGCCCGAGAGAGTGACCTCGTCGCCAGGGATGATGCTGCCGTCATCCTGCACGGCCGTGATCGTCCCGGCATCGTCGTACCAGCTGCCGGAAGTGCCGTCGGAACCAATGGAACTCTGGAATGTGAACGAGGTCGGCATGTGATCTGCTTCTCCACTGAAGACAATCGTTTCCGGGCGCGGCCAGTTTGGGTGGGGGCAATTGCAGGCCGCGCCCGGGGCGGTGTTCCGCCCCGGTGACCCTACGAGGGGCGGGGAGTCATGCGCCTTCCGAACGATTGTTGATTCCCGGACGATCCTGTTGGGACGTGACCGCTTTATCCCGGAAGATCAGTGGCGGCGGGCGGCCTGGTGTTCGAGCCACTTGCGCGGCGGCAAGCCCGTCCGGCGACGGAAGGCCGAGGAGAAGTTGCTGACGCTGGAATACCCGAAGCGGTGGGCCACGACCTTGATCGGCATTCCCTCCCGCAGTGCGGCGCAGATCGCCTCGAGGCGCACCTGCTGAAGGGCGGCGTTGTAGCTGCAGCCGAACTCGATGCGATAGGCCTCTCCCAGTCTGCGCGCCGATACGCCGACCTCCGCGGCGATTTCCGCGAGTGACGGGGGATCCTCGGGCCGGGCTGACAGCAGGGCATGGGCATCGCGCGCAAGGCGATCCGCAAGGGGCGTCACGCGCGGCTTGTCGTCGATGCACATTTGCTCGAGGTGGAACGCAAGGATCAGTTGGGCCGCGTTGCTGACGAGCCGGGGGCCGAGAGGCGATGAGCTGCCGAGCGCGGCCAGCAATGTCCGGCGCAGGTAATCCGGCAAGGCACGCGGGCTGTGGTAGGTCTCGTTGCCGACACCGTCCAGCAATGGTCTGAGCGCGGGAGGCACCTGGTCGCCGAACCAGCCTTCGATGGTCTCCAGGGTCGCCAGGGTTCCGAAGATCTCGTTGTCGGGTGCCTCGAACTGATAGAGCGCGCCGGAAATTCGCGGTCTGACGAGCCCCGGCGCCCGGGCGTCGTAATGGTGCCCGCAGGACAGTTCGGCTGCGAACCCTCCGTGCAACGGGACCTGTGTGAACACGAAGGACGGGTCGCGCGTGCTCTGCACCTCGACCGTGTCCGGCCCCGACGTGCGAAAACTCGACAAGCTCCAGCTGACGCCGCTTCCATCGAGATCGGGATTTCCTCTCCAGGACATCTCCACGGACCCGATCCTTCGCCTCACCACGCCCTCGGCCAGGTCGTTCTGCAGATGGAGGCCGAGCGGGGCGGCTTTTCCTTCGCGAATGCGCGTCACTTTTTACTCCCGACAGCCTCAACCTAGGGGAGACTTTAAACCCGGTGGGTGACGTGTCGGCAAGAGGCTGGCGCACCCCTGAACTGCGGGTCTTCGACCGTAACGTCATCGAGTTGCGGTTTTCTTTCACGGAACGAGCGGGCGACCGGCGGCCGCGGAGGCACGAGAGTTCAGGCGTCCGGTGCCGACGAGAATGTGGTTCGTGCCCCCGGCGACAGGGCAGCCGACATGGCCCGGGCCGGGGGTGCCCTGGCTTCAAACATTTTTCCGCCGACGTGGTCGGCAACCTTTGGCTCAAGCCGATGTTCGCGGTTTCACTTCCCCGGGGCGGTCGCAAATCCTGATTTCCGGGCCGCCTCGGGTATTCAATACGCCCTTGCGAAGCTTTGACGCCGTTACCAGCAAGGAACGGTTGTGCGTCTCCGCGCTCAAATGACGGCGATCGGAAACCTGTACGATTTCGAAACCCTGACCGCCGGCAAACATCCGTAAAGGCGCCCCTCCTGAAGTCCTGATTGTACGGACCGGGGATGGCGGTAAATCAACAATTTCTCCGCGCATTCAACAGTCGAAATTCTGGCGCGTCACAACCCCCCTGATAGCCTTTCCCGGAAGCGATGGTCCGATTTCAGCGAGGCGTTTCGCAGCAGCCGCCCGTGTCGGAATACACCAGCGGCCGATTTTCAGTATTCGAGTGGGGCGGGAACATGACAGGGCTTTCCAGGGTGACCCTCGGTGTCGCTCTCATGACCATGTTTGGAGGGCTGTGTGCCCCGCTCGAGGCACAAGACAGCGAAACAGACATAGACGCCCTGATTGCCGAGACGATGTCCCTGAACGGGGCGATCACGTATCTTGAGGGAGATGCGCCGGGCCTCATCCTCGGGGTGGTCAGCGGAGACACGTTCACGGTGCAGGGGTTCGGGGAGACCGAACGCGGGAACGGTATCGAGCCTGACGGTGACACGGTCTTCCGTGTCGGCTCCATCACCAAGGTGTTCGCGGGTGAGATGCTGGCGCATGGGGTGGCGCGATCAGAAGTTGCCTTCACTGATCCGGTGGCACCGCTCCTGCCGGGCCGACTGGGCGAGGCAGCTTCGAAGCATCCGTCCATCCGCCTGATCGATCTCGCCACTCATGCCGGGGGGTTGCCGCGAGAGGTGCCCAGAGACGCGGCCCCGATGGCCGACCCGTTCCAGACAATCACCCATGATGCCTTCGCGGGCTGGCTTGAAGAGAATACTCTGAATTTTCGCCCGGGAACCAGCATCGCCTATTCGAATTTCGGCTTCGACCTGCTGTCGGCCGCGCTCTCGACGGCGGGCGGCGCAGCCTATCCGGACCTGCTGGCTTCAAGGATCACGGGGCCGCTGGGGATGACGGATACCGCCTTCGTGCCAACCGACTCCATGGAGCGGCGTATCATGAGCGGGCACGCACCGAACGGCGAGCCGCTTCCGACGGTGCCGACCGGCACTGTCATCACGGGCTCGGGCGGGCTCTACAGCACTGCGAATGATCTGCTTCGCTGGATGCGCTGGCATCTGGACGATGGTGCGCCGGATGCGGAAGCGCGCTTCCTGGATCACGGGGTCTACGTGCAGCGCTCGGACATGGAGACGGTCTGGTCGATGGATGAATCGGGGCGCATGGATGGCATGGGCCTGGGTTGGGTCGCGATGAAGGCCACGGCGGACCACCCGTTCTTCTTTCAGAAGTCCGGGG
Source organism: Salipiger mucosus DSM 16094 (assembly GCF_000442255.1). GTDB lineage: Bacteria > Pseudomonadota > Alphaproteobacteria > Rhodobacterales > Rhodobacteraceae > Salipiger > Salipiger mucosus. The sequence continues at coordinate 8,095 of NZ_KE557292.1, forward strand.
CCCTGCAAGGACAGATGTCCTATATCGCCTTCGCTCCCGGCCACGAGGTGGGCGTCTTCGCCACCATCAACCAGTTCGATTTCGAAGCGGCGCGGGACATGACCGAAGCGGCAAACGAAATCCTGTTCAGCCTGAGCGGGTTCTGACCTCCGGCGGGCCATTCGACATCCGAAACAAGTTCTTCGACCATTGCAGGACATCTCATGAATAAATGTCACCTTCTACTCTCAGCCGCAGTGATTTCGACGGGAACGGCATATCCGCTTCGCCTCATGGCGGATTGCTCGGTCTCGGGGGGCACTGCGACATGCACCGGTGACATTAATGGAGGGCGTGGCGTCGAGTACCGCTCGAGTTCGGTCCTTGATTTGATCATTCGCGACCTTTCCCGCGATCTTGATACCCCGGGAAACGCGAATGCGGCCTACATATACTGGGGCGGTGCCCCCGGCACTTCTGGCAGAAACTCCGGTGCCGGTGGCACGGGAGGCAACTCGAATGATGTAACGATCTCGTTTGTCGGTGGAGATCATGAAGTAGACGGCTCGACCGGGGATTTCGTGACCGCGTTCGGTGCAGGTTCTCGCGCTGCCGCCGGCGGGGATACCGTCTTCCAGTTGAATGGGTCGACGGGTCAAGGGGGCGCAGGAGGCAATGCTGGAACGGCTTCGGCGTCATTCAACACCGGGACGGTATCCCTTTATCAGCCTGGTGCCCGAGGCATGGAAGCGTATTCCATCGGTGGGCAGGGAGGTCAGGCCGGAGGCGTGAGCCCCGCAGACAACTATTTTTCCCGGACCATTGCCGGCGACGGGGGAGCCGGGGGTGCCGGCGGCAGAGTGGACGCTGGGATCCAGGCAGGCACAGTTCATATCAGGGCTCATGATGCCGTGGGTGTGAACGCAATCTCCACGGGAGGAGAGGCAGGCAATGGAGGTCGGGCGCTTACACGCGGCGGGTTTGTCGCAAGTGGCAGCGGTGGGCGAGGCGGTGCCGGTGGTCAAGCCAACCTGACCTTTTCGGCGGGCCTCGTGGAAATGTGGGGGCGGCGCACCGCTGGAGCAGGCTCCGGGAGCCATGGCGGACACGGTGGCGATGGAGGCGCCAGTCACAACGACGTGGGACAGTCAAACGCCGGATATGGTGGCGAAGGAGGCCTTGCGGGAACGGCGACGACAACCGCGGTCGCGGGCGAAGTGTCAGTGTTTGGTGCGGACAGTCGTGGCCTGTTCGCTGAGACGACGGGGGGGACAGCCGGCAGAGGCGGTGATGCGTACTCCGGCACCGTTGCCGTAACGGGTGGGGCTGGTGGCCACGGCGGAAACGGAAACACGACAACGCTTGCCGTGGGAACCACCAAGGTGGGTGCGCACGGTGACAATTCGGCGGCCGTCTCCGCGCGGAGCACCGGGGGCATTGGTGGAAATGCCGGTTACGGGTGGAGTTTGATCTCGGTGGCACCGAACGCTTCCGGAACGCTTGCGGGCAACGGAGGGGCGGGTGGCCACGGCGGAGACGGTGGAGCCGTGTCCGGCCGTATCGGGGCGGCCGATCTGTCGGCAAGTGGTTCGGGCGCCATGGCCGTAGATCTCCGTTCGGCAGGCGGAAGAGGAGGCTCGGGCGGGACTGGGCGGGCTGACGCTGCGAAAGCCACTGGTGGGCAGGGCGGAGATGGTGGCGCGGGAGGCGACGTTTCCCTCGACCTCGGTGGAGGTACCATCGAAGTGGATGACGGCGCGGCAGCAGGCGTTCTTGTCCAGAGCATAGGTGGGAATGGTGGCGCGGGTGGCGCGTCGACGACTGGTGCCGGAGATGTCCAGGCGGGGCACGGAGGGACCGGCGGCGCGGCCGGAAACCTCACCTTGACGAGCAGCGCTCGCGCACAAATCAGGACGAAAGGTTCGGGCGCCCAGCACGGTATTCGCGCAGAGAGCCTCGCCGGCCAGGGCGGCAACGGCGGGAACGGATCGACCGTTGCCGGGAAGGGCACCGGTGGCAACGGCGGTGTCGGTGGCCAGAACGAGGCGAAGGTGGATGTCACGGTCGAAGCGGACATCTCGACCGAGGGGGACAGCGCGCAGGGCTTCCTGGTTCGAAGCTACGGTGGCGCAGGCGGATCCGGCGGCACGGGCACCGCCGGTATCGGTCCGGGGCAAGGGGGCGCTGCTGGCGGTGGTAGCCCTGGCGGAGCCGTCGAACTGACGTTCTCCGGGGCGATTTCGACGAAAGGCAAAAGTGCGAACGCGATCCTTGCCCAGAGCGTTGGCGGCTTCAGCGGCAACGCTGGATTGTCAGTAGGATTTCTCGCCTATGGAGCCGGTGTCGAGAGCGCTGGCGCTGGCGGTGAGGTCATAGTCGGTCTGCAATCCGGAGCGACCCTGAAGACCCTGGAAGACCATGCCAGCGGCATTGTCGCACAAAGCATAGGTGGAGGCGGGGGCCAGGGGTCCGATGCCTACGGGGTCGACTTTATTGGCGGGACTGGGGCCGCCGGGGGAAATGGCGGTGCGGTTCAGGTCACTGCGGACCAGAGTAGCATTACCACGGGAGGCGTCGGCTCGTACGGCATTTCGGCCAAGAGTGTCGGCGGTGGCGGCGGCGACAGCGGCGCAGCCGTCGGCATTGTGGGGATCGGAGGGCATGGCGCAGGCAGCGGTGAAGCTGGGTCTGTCCAGGTAACTACGTCAGCCACGATCACAACCGCTGCCGATAGTGCAGACGGGATCAATGCGCAAAGCATCGGTGGTGGCGGGGGCTCCGCTGTTGATACGGTGGGTGCCGTTGCAATTGGTGGATACGGAGGTGGCGGTGGCACCGGCGGCAACGTGACGGTCGAGAATGGCGCCGACGTTGCCACCTCGGGCAACGATGCGGACGCGGTCTTCATACAGAGCATCGGCGGCGGCGGCGGCGATGGAGCTCTCTCCGTGGCCCCGGATGGCGTGGTCTCGGTCGGGATCGGTGGATCAGGCGGTGTTGGCGGCCATGGTCGGGCCGTTGAGTATCATGACCCGGCAGGCACCTCCTCCGCTCCGACGTTGACGACGAAGGGGGATCGCGCGCGGGGCATTTATGCGGCTTCTGTCGGTGGAGGCGGCGGCGATGGCGGCCATGCAACAGCTGTCGGTGATGTGAGTGTCGCAATCGGCGGAACCGGAGGCGGCGGCGGTCTCGGGAACAAGGTAACCATCGACACGGCTGCGACAGTGAATACCACTGGCGACAATGCGGCCGCCATTACCGGCAGTTCCATTGGCGGTGGCGGCGGCAGCGGTGGCGGATCCATCGCCGTCAGCGGCCTTGCGGTTGGCGTCGGGGTCGCAATCGGCGGCAAAGGCGGAGGCGGCGGATCAGGCGGTCAGGTCGACCTGAACACACGGGGCGACATCCATACGGAGGGGGACGGATCCAGTGGGATTGTCGGCCAGTCCATTGGCGGCGGCGGCGGCCAGTCCGGCCAGACCCTGGACATTTCGGGACCTTCCGCGTTTGCGGTCACGACGACTCTTGGCGGCACCGGCGGCACGGGAAATCACGGTAGCGATGTCAACGTAGGCTCGCACGGTGATGTCGCGACGTCCGGTGACGCCGCGCGTGGGATCCATGCCCAATCGGTTGGCGGGGGCGGCGGGTCCTCGGCGCTCACGGGAAACCTGGATATTGCGAGCGGTGCCGGAGCCGTCAACACGACGGTCGGCGGGGCCGGCGGCTCCGGAGGCACAGGCGGTAATGTGACGGTCACGGCGGATGGCGCAATCTCGACTGGCGGGGACAATTCCGAAGGTATCCTGGCTGCCAGCATCGGGGGAGGCGGTGGCGACAGCGGGGCCGCATTTTCCGGATCCCTGGCCGTGGGAGCTGTCACAACCACCGTCGGAGGCGCCGGCGGTGCCAGCGGGGATGGCGGCGACATCGACGTCACGTCGGGTGCCGCTATCACCACCGTGGGGGAGAACAGCTCGGGAATTTCGGCAAAGAGCGTTTCCGGAGGCGGCGGGAGTTCAGGCTACGTCGTCGGGGGCTCGCTCGCAGTGGGCAGTGTCGACGTCACCATCGGCGGATCAGGCGGGGCCGGAGGGAACGCTGGTCACGTCGCCGTAGACAATTCCGGCGCGATCAAGACCTCGGGGTCCCATGCGGAAGCCCTCGCGGCGCAGAGTATCGGTGGAAGCGGCGGTTCCGCCAAGGGGAGCGTCACGGGCGAAGCGGCGATGGGGTCGCTCGCCGTGACCCTCGGCGGTTCAGGCGGGACCGGAGGCGTCGGAGGCCACTCCGAGGTGACCTCGACGGCTGATCTGGTGACCGAAGGTGCATACTCCTTCGGAATCCTTTCGCAGAGCCAGGGTGGCTCGGGCGGCAATGGCGGCTTCGTGGTCGAAGGGGGCGTCAGCATCGGAAGGTATTCTGGTGCAGTGAATGTGAATATCGGAGGTGAGGGAGGCAGCGGCGGGACCGGCGGCGTTGCCGAGGTCACGAACCACGGCGCCATCACCACCAAGGAACTCGGTGCGCGCGCGATCATGGCGCAGTCGATTGGCGGCAGCGGCGGGGTCGGAGGAAATATCTACACCGGAAACGTCAACCTCAACCTGGGCGCCGGCGGTCAGGTCAATGTCGACATCGGGGGAAAAGGCGGAGGTGGAGCCACCGCCGGTAACGCTTCGGTCACCAACTCCGGAGGCATCAGAACGGAAAGCCACGACGCAGCAGGGATCATGGCGCAGTCCGTCGGCGGCAATGGCGGAGCCGGAGGCACCGTCTTCAACGGCTTTTCAACCCTGTCCGCGGGGAGTTCCGTTTCTGTTGGCGTCGATGTGGGCGGTGATGGTGGGACCGGCATGGATGCAGGTGCCGTGACCGTCACGAACTCGGGCGCTATCGAGACTGCCGAGGGCAGCTCTGACGGCATTCACGCGCAATCAGTCGGTGGCGGCGGTGGCAAGGCCGGCAACGCGGCAAGCTTCAACCTCGACCTGACCGGCGTGAACAGCGGCGACACATTCACGTTCGGAGCTGGTGTGCACGTCGGCGGCAAAGGCGGTGCATCGGGTCAAGGGGGAGCCGTCAACGTTACAAACAGTGCCGGCATCGAGACGTCGGGCGAAGGATCGCGGGGCATTTTCGCCCAATCCGTCGGCGGTGGCGGCGGCGATGGTGGGCTTGTCTCGAATTACACCCTGGGAATGAGCGCAATATGCAAGCTCGCAGGGGTGGCCGGCTACGCTTGCCAGATAGGAGAGGCCGGTGAGGACACGATGACGGTGAAGGTGTCGGCGGACCTGAGCATCGGCGGTAATGCAGGAGCCGGCAGCGACGGCGGCGCGGTCACGGTGACAAATGACGGAGATATCACGACGCGCGGTGACTTGGGCTATGGGATCCTGGCCCAGAGTGTCGGCGGAGGCGGTGGCATCGGCGGTGAAGGCGGCCTTGGTATCGGAGGGTGGACAACCGACACGACGGCCGCCACCATCTCCGGATGGGTAAAGACGATCACGTCGCTCCCGAACGTCAATTCCTGGTCGTTTGCCCTGGGCGGGACAGGCGGCGCGGCAGCGCATGGCGAAGCGGTTTCGGTCGCGAACACTGGAACCCTTCACACTGAAGGCGACCTCTCCCACGGCATTTTCGCCCAATCCGTGGGCGGCGGCGGCGGTATCGGGGGCGCAGGCTCTGGCGGGCTTATCACGGCCTTCTTGCTGGGCAATTCCGGCGGCGGCGGTGGCCACGGTGGCGACATCAACGTCAATTCCGCCACCGGGGCCGTATCGACAAGCGGCGAGGGCAGCATAGGCATTGTGGCCCAATCGGTTGGCGGCGGCGGTGGCGCGGCCGGCGATATTCACCAGAGCCTGAATCTCGGCTTTGCGGAATTGGACATCGGAGTCGGCATAGGCGCGCAAGGCGACGGTGGTCTGGGCGGTGATGGCGGACAGGTAGCTGTCGATAGCGGTGCCGTGACCACGACGGGCCTCGGGGCTCACGGTATCTTTGCCCAGTCGATTGGCGGCGGCGGCGGTGTGGGCATGCTGGAAGAGGATGCCTCCATTTTCGGCCCTCACCTTCCGTACTTTGCCGGAAGCAACGGGGCCGCCGGCCACGGCGGCGATGTGACCGTCTCGAACCACGGCAACATTCATGGAAGGTCTGAACTACGGCTTCGGCTTCGCCGACATCCGGCCATCCGGGCTGTGAAATCGGTGCGTGAGCCCGAGGCGCATTTGATTTCGCCGGATTTGGCATTGTTGAGGCCCCGAAACGGGGTCCTCGGACAGAGTCCGGCTCATGGCATCAGCTTTCTTCGTACGAGGAACAGGTTGCCGAGGGCGAACAGCGTGAAGAGTTGCGCGCGGTTCTTCGCGAGGCCACGGTAGCGGGTCTTCAGATACCCGAATTGGCGCTTGAGCACGCGGAATGGATGCTCCACCCGCGCCCGCACCATCGCGATAATCCGATTGATGTGCTCGTCGATGGGGTCCAGCGCAGCGCCCTTCGGCGCCTTCCGCATGACGCCCCAGAACTTGTCCGGGCCGGAGAAATGGGCCTCGCGCGCAGCGCTGACATAGCCCTTGTCCGCCCACACCGACGTCTCCTCGCCATGGAGGAGCTCATCCCAGACCTGGCTGTCATGCACCTTCGCCGTGGTGGTCTCGAGGCTATGCACGATGCCGCTCTCGGCATCGACGCCAACGTGCGCCTTCATCCCGAAGAACCAGTCATTGCCCTTCTTCGTTGACGACATCTCCGGATCGCGCGCCCCGGCTTCGTTCTTGGTCGAGGACGGCGCGTCGATGATCGTCGCATCGACCAGTGTGCCCGAGCGCAGCGTGATGCCCTGATCGGCCAGATGTTTGTTCACTTCAACGAACAAACGCTCCGTCAGCGCGTGCTTCTCCAGCAGGTGTCTGAAGTTCAGGATCGTCGTCTCATCCGGGACACGATCATCACCGAGTTCGATGCCTGCGAACCGGCGCATGGACTCGCTGTCGTAGAGCATCTCCTCAGCCATGGGATCGCTCAGCGCATACCATTGCTGCAGGAAATACACCCGCAGCATCGTCTCCAGTGGCATCGGCGGCCGACCGCCCTTCGGCCCGACCTTCGGATAATGAGGCTCGATCAGCGCCAGCAGACGCATCCAAGGCACCACCGCGTCCATCTCCGCGAGAAACTTCTCACGCCGGGTCTGCTTCTTCTTCATCGCGTGGCGGAGACCGGGAAACGCAGGTTGCTTGGGCATCGGTGGGCATCCTTCTTCGTCTCGCCCAGTCTACCTCAACCCGGCCAAGGCGCGAGGTTTTTCAGACTCTCCTCATGTCTCGGGGGCCTCGGCCCACGGGATCTTCGCGCAATCCACGGCTGGAGGCGAGGACGGGGTTGCTGGGGACGTAAGGATCAATGTCCATTCCAATGTCGTTGCATCCGGCGATAAAGGACGGGCGATCCTGGCGCAGAGCAAGGCGTCCTCCGACGAAAACAGCGGCCATGTCCGTATTGTTGTCGACAACGGCGCAACGGTTGCGACCAGAGGCGCCGATAGCGATACAATCGCCATAAAAGGTGGCAAGGAAAACGAGATCATCAACAACGGAACCATGGTCAACAACGGGGACCGCGGTTATGTCATTCGAACCGACGGAGAAGCCAGGCTTACCGTGGAAAACTCTGGCGATATCTTCGGATCGATAGAGAATACCGCAAGCGCAGGTTGGCCCATCAATTTCGTAAATGAACATGAAGGGTGGTACACGGCGGGGCCGGAAATTTCACTCGGAGGCGATCAGGATGTTGAAAAAGGCATCCTCTATAATGAGGGGGTGATCGAAATTGGAGCGCGCAGGAGCATCCAAGCAACCGACCTGAAAGGTAACTTCACCCAGCAGGACAATGGGATCATGCTCATTGATGTGAACGCGGACCAGGCTCAAGATCAGCAGATCGATGTAGACCGTCTCTCGATTGATGGTGACGCCGAACTTGCTGGCGAGATCTCGGTCCGGTTGGATGTCGGAGACAATCCGAAACATGGGCCGCAGGTCACCCAGCCATTCATTCAGGCCACCTCCATGACAGACTCCGGCTTGACGGTGGAGTCGTCAGTGGCGGCAACCTACAGCCTCAACTGGGATACGCCGAACGAGGTCAGGCTGGAGTACGATCTCGATTTCTCTTCTGCCACTGCCCGGTCAGCGGCAAGGTCCGGCCACGTTCCTCTGACAATGCATCTTCAGGATATGTACGAGGCGGGCAGCTTGTCGCGTGAGGAAGCCAATGTTCTGGTGAGAATCGAAGACCCCGACACCTACCGCGATGCAATCGCGTCCCTCAGTGGCGAGGTTTATGCGCTCAATCAGTACAGCTCGCTGCAAGGCAGCCTGCGTTTGGGAGATACGCTGATGAGCTGCGCGGAGGACACTGGTGCATACCGTTTCATCTCGGAAGGCCAGTGCGGCTGGCTGATGATCGGTCAATCGCAGTTCCTCCAGAGAGAAAGCCGCAATCGCATGGGCGTGGAGGAAACAACCTTTTCGCTCGCCGGCGGGATCCAGGTCGGAGCAAGCAATGGCTGGAGCTTCGGCACGGCGTTTTCGTACGAAGACCGGGAGCTGACGGCCGATGGCATGATGTCCAGCGAGGGTGATGTCTTCCAGCTGGGCGGTGTTGCCAAGCGTCAGTTCGGCCCGGCGCTTTTCGCGGCGTCGCTGGCGGTCGGGCATGGCAAGTTTGACATCGAGCGAAACAGCTTCCTGGGCGACAGGGCAAAAGGCAGCCAGGATATCTGGACCGTTTCAGGTCAGGTTCGTGGTGAGTACCTGATGGAGCGTGGCAACTGGTACGCGAAACCTCGGCTGGATCTTGGTGTCGATGTGGTTCTCGCCGATGACATTCGGGAAAGCGGCGCGGCTGGGTTCAATCACAATATCGATGACTCGAGCGACACCTATTTCAACCTCCAGCCAGCCGTGGAGTTTGGCGGGGAATGGAAAAGCGAGGGTGGGACTGTCTACCGTCCAAGCATGACACTTGGGATGACGAAGTACTTCGGCAACGGTGCTCCCGACATCCACTCGCTGTTTGATTCCTCCCACGACGGAGCGTCGAGGTTCCGGGTTTCGACCGAGTTCGACAAGACCTATGCCGATGTCGGCCTGGGCCTGAAGGTATTGGCGAAAAATGGCCTGATGGTTGACGCGGGAGCCTTCGGGAGTTTGTCGGAATCATCTGAAAAATACGGGGCCAACCTTCGGCTTTCCTACGAATTCTGAGTTGAGGACATCTGCAAACGCCGACGGCCGTGGCGGAAATTGTCACGGCCGTCGGTAAGATATGCTCCAATCGCGTGGCAAATTCGGATTGTTCGTGATCCTCCATCCTCCTCTATGGTTCGGGTCTTCGGAAAACGCGGCGCAGTGCAAGTCAGCAAGGGCACTCCAGCGGTTGTAATGGCGGAGGGGTAATTCCAGTTGCCGCAGAAAATCGACGCCAAACTGGTGCGCGGCCGTGAAACGAACCGGAACCTTGCGCTGGCACAACGTTCCCAGGATCCGGCCGCGGTAGCCTCTTCTCAACCAGCATTCATACCGGAAAGGAGATTGAAAATGCTGACCAGGAGAGCCGCACTGATGGGGGCCGCCGGAGCGGTGAGCCTGCCCATCTTCGCCAGGGCCGCAAAAGCCGAGGAGGCTTTGACGCCCGCCGCCGCACCTGCGGATCTCTCGAAGCTGAAGCGTATTCGTCGCGAACTGGTCGCGCCGCCCTTCGTGCATGAGCACGAACAGGTGGCCCCCGGCGAGCCCCGGATCGTCGAGTTCGAGATGACGATTGTAGAAAAGGAAATCCAGGTTGATGACGGAGCATACCTCCAGGGCATGACCTTCAACGGGTCCATTCCCGGCCCGATGATGGTGGTGCATCAAGACGACTATGTCGAGCTGACCCTGATCAACCCGCCACAAAACATGCTGCAGCACAACATCGACTTCCACGCCGCCACCGGCGCGCTGGGGGGCGGCGCGCTGACGCTCGTGAACCCCGGCGAGAAGACGGTGCTGCGTTTCAAGGCCACGCGGCCGGGCACCTTCGTCTACCACTGCGCGCCGGGCGGCCCCATGATCCCCTGGCACGTCGTGGCGGGCATGGTGGGCAGCATCATGGTCCTGCCGCGCGATGGCCTGAAGGACCACGAGGGCCGGCGGGTCTCCTACGACCGCGTCTACTACATCGGAGAGAACGAGTTCTACATTCCGAAGGACGAGGCCGGGGTCTACAAGCGGTACGGGGATGTCGGCGAAAGCTATCTCGACACGCTCGAGGTGATGAACGGCCTGGTCCCGAGCCACGTGGTGTTCAACGGCAAGGTCGGGGCCCTGACCGGGGACAATGCCCTGAAGGCGGCGGTCGGAGAGAAAGTGCTCTTCGTGCACAGCCAGGGCAACCGGGACAGCCGACCGCACCTGATCGGCGGTCACGGCGACCTGGTCTGGGAGGCCGGCAAGTTCAACAACGTGCCTGACCGCGATCTGGAAACCTGGTTCATCCGCGGCGGTTCGGCCGGTGCGGCGCTCTACGAGTTCCTGCAGCCGGGCGTCTACGCCTACGTGAACCACAACCTGATCGAGGCCGTGAACCTCGGGGCCACGGCCCACGTGGTGGTCGCGGGTGACTGGAACAACGACCTGATGGAACAGGTGGTTGCCCCGACAGAGATGACCGGGATCTGACGGCGTTGCACAGGGAAGGGGGGCAGGGGCGGTCGCGATGCGGCCGCCCCTTGCATTTCAGGAGGTTGGATTGATGAAGACGATATTGCTTGTACCACTGCTTGCTGCCGTCGGCGCGCTCGGTCTTGGAGCCATTCCTGACGGAGCGCCTCCCTTTGCGCCGCCACAGACCGTGACGGTCGCGGCGGGCGAAGTGTCATGGCGACCGCTTGGCAACTTTTCGCAGGAGGGCAAGGCGCGGACGCCGCGCAGGGTCGTGCTCGCCGTCCCCGGCTTCGAGATCATGAAACACCAGGTGTCGCGCGATCAGTATTCCACCTGCGTTGCCGCCGGTGCCTGCGCGGCGGTGCCCGCCGTCGGTGGTTCGCTGCCGCAGACGCAGGTGAACTGGCAGGACGCGACCGCTTTTGCCGCTTGGTACTCGGAGCTGACAAAGCAGGCATGGCGTTTGCCGACAGAAGCGGAATGGCAACTGGCCGCGGCCGAACGCTACGGCGACGCCGCGGCGGATGCCGGGGCGCGCGATCCCGGCGAGCGAATGCTGAGCGCCTACGCGAACGGAGTCTTCCTGCGCGGCAGTGCCGGCTCTGCTCCGCGACCCGCCGGCGGGTACGGCGAGAATTCCCTCGGTGTCGCAGACATGGGTGGCAACATCTGGGAATGGACCGACGGTTGCATGGTGAATGGCCGCCTGGCCGCTGACGGAACGGTGGTACAGAGCGATCCCTATTGCGGTGTCCGTATCGCCGGCGGACGGCACAGGGCCGCGGTCATAGATTTCGTTCGCGATGCCAGCGTCGGCGGCTGCGCGGTCGGCCTGCCGCCGGATCATCTCGGCTTCCGGTTGGTGCGGGACGCGGGCGCGCCCGACCGCAACGGTCCGGCAGTGTGGTGACAGAGGCTGCCGGGCGATAAGGCACGGCCCGGCAGCTCCGTCGTGCGGGTCAGGACGCCTGGCTGAAACGCGCCCCCTCCGGCACATGCGCGTCGAAATGGCTGGCAATGATGCGGGTCAGCGCCTGCGCCTCCGGCCGGATCGACAACGTCTCCCCCGTGACGTGGACCATCTCGCCGAAACGCTCGACCAAAAGCGCGATCTCGGGGCGCAGCCCGTCCGCACTGTCCCCGTAAGCTTCCCGCAGAGCCTCAAGTTCCAGCCGGAAGTTGCACATGATCATTTCGATCGCGCGGGCGCGCAGCAGGTCATCTGCGGTCATGACGTGGCCGCGCGCGCCGGCGAGTTGCCCGGCCTCGATCCGTTGCACGTAGGCAGGTGTGGCGGCGGCGTTCTGGATGTAGCCAGTGGGGAGCCGCGAGATCGAAGAGGCCCCGAGGCCGATCAGCGTGGCGCAGGTATCATCGACGTAGCCCTGGAAATTGCGGCGCAGGCGCCCGGTTCGCGCCGCCACGGCAAGACCGTCCGTGGGGCGGGCGAAATGGTCGATGCCAATGCTCTGCAGCCCGGCCTCGCGGAAGCGTTGCGCCGCCAGCTCGGCCAGCTGGTAGCGTTCCAGTTCGCGCGGGAGCGCAGCCTCGTCGATGAGTTTCTGCCGCTTGGACATCCACGGGACATGGGCATAGCCGAAAAGCGCGATCCGGTCCGGTCCGAGATCCAGCACTTTCGACACTGTATCGTTCAGGCGCGCGGCGTCCTGGTGGGGCAGGCCGTAGACGAGGTCCGCGTTCAGCGACCGTATGCCCGCCGCCCGCAGATCGTCGACGCAGGTCCGCGTGACATCGAAGGGCTGCAGCCGCCCGATGGCCTGCTGCACGACCGGGTCGAAATCCTGGATGCCGATGCTGGCGCGGTTCATGCCCTCGGCCGCCAGTGCCTCGATCTTCTCCCGGTCCACCATGGTCGGGTCGATCTCGACCGAGACCTCGCAGTCTGCCGTCGGAGGGATCACGGCCTTCACCGCCCGTGCCAGCCGGTGGATCAGCGCGGGAGGCAGGATGGTCGGCGTACCGCCGCCCCAGTGCATGCGGCCCATGCGCAGGCCTGCCGGCAGGGTGTCGGCAAGCAGGGCCAGTTCCTGCTCCAGCGTCCCGATGTAGCTTTCAACCGGGCTCAGCGTCTTCGTGCCCTGCGTTCGGCAGGCACAGAACCAGCACAACCGCTCGCAGAAAGGGATGTGGATATAGACGGACACCGGCTCGGTCGGGTCCAGCGCGGCAAGGGCGGCTGCCTGCTGCGTGGCGCCGACATCCGGCGCGAAGACGGGAGCCGTCGGGTAGGAGGTGTAGCGGGGCACCCGGGCGTCGAAGAGGCCGAGGGATCTGAGGCGGTCGATCTGTTTCATGGGCCCGGTATGCGGCTTTCTGGCGAAAGGCTCTTTGCGCCGGATCAAGCTCAGATCGGGAAGGGCGAGGCGCCGATGACCATCGTGTGAAGATGCAGGAGGCCGACCCAGAGGAAGAGCCCGATCGCTGCCCGGATCGCCGTCCCGCGGGCATTGGCGCGCAGCCAGTCGCGGCGCATCAGCGGCGCTGGCGACAGGATCGCGGTATTGGCAAGGAAAGGCTCGGCGCTGTCGTCGAGCGCGCGGCGGGCCCGCGCATCGAAGGCGGGCATCGCGGCCAGCGCCATGGCAAGGAAGCTGCCGAAGAGGATCACCATGGAAAGCTCGCCGTTCGGCACAAGGTGGGCACCGGACCACAGCGCGAGCGCCAGGAACAGCGGATGGCGCGACACCGCGGCGAAGCCGGGCTGGGCCGGATCGAACTCGGCGCCGCGCCTTCCGCCCAGAGTGAAGGGTTGGCGCATTCCGATGCCGCAGGTCACGAGGATAATGGCGACCGGCATGGCGATGTTCGGGACCCAGCGGGTCCAGGGCAGCTGCGGCCAGAGCTGCACGTGCGGCGCACGTATCGCGGCCGAGATGACCCAGACAAGCAGGGCGATCGAGACAAGACCGTAGACACTGAAATAGATGCGCCGTCCGACCGAGCCGATCAGTCGCTCCCGCAGGCCGCCGAGGCGCGGCAGGAAGTGGCTGGCCACGAAAAGCACCAGCGCCAGCGCGTATTCCGTCCATCCGGTCATGATCCCTCCGCCTGTTTCATCAGCCGCGCGATGTGGCCGGCGAAGGCATAGGTGGCGGGCAGGCCGATGACCAGCCCTCCGGCGGCGGCCTGCCACGGGGTCAGGACCGGCCAGCCCAGCCAGGAACCGATCAGCGAGGCGAAGAACAGGTTCACCCCCATCGCGCCGGCCCCGAACGGGTAGAGCGCGGCGAAGAGTTTCCAGGACGGTCTCATCGCCGGCTGACCATCCATTGCACCGGCCCCCAACGCGACGATGAGCGCGATGGAGCCGACCAGGAACCAAAACTCGGCCGTTTCGGTCTGAGGCTGCGGAATGGGGCGGTCGAAGGCCTTGGCCAGTGCCGGGGCGGGGAGGATTGTCGCAAGGGCGAGGATGCGTTTCATGTCAGCTCTCCATGGTCAGGGTCTGGTAGATGTCGGGCAGGGCGCGGGGCAGGCGTTCGGGGTGCGGCAGCAATGTGAAGCCGGCACGGCCGAAAATGCGGGCGAACCAGTCCTGTCCGTCCGAGTCGACGATCACGCCGTGCACCGCCTGCCCAAGCGCGCGGGCTTCGCGAACCGCCATGCGGCTGTCCTCGATCCCGTGCTGGCCCTCGTAGTGGTCGAGGTCGTTGGGCTTGCCATCGGTCAGCACCAGCAACAGCCGCCGCGTGGCGCCCTCCTTGGCCAGCTGGGCCGAGACGTGGCGGATCGCGGTGCCGAGCCGCGTGTAGTGGCCCGGTCTCAGTCCGCCGATCCGCGCGGTGACCGCCGAGGACATGGGGTCCTCGAAGGTCTTGCAGCGGTGCACGAACACCCGGTCGCGGCGGAGCGAGGAAAAGCCCCAGATGCCCAGCCGGTCGCCGGCGGTATCGATGCCCTCGGCCAGGGCGGACAGCGCCTCGCGCGCGACCTCGATCACGGATGTGTCGACGATGGCGGCCTCGGTCGAGCGGGAGCAATCCATCAGGATGGCCACGGACAGGTCGCGTGCCATTGGCCGGCTCGATTGCCAGACCCGATCGCTGCCCTCGTGCCCGCACGCGATGTCGGTTCGCGAGGTCACGATGGCGTCGAGATCCAGATCGTCGCCGTCGATTTGCCGGGGCAGCATCACGCGGCGTGGATGCAGCGGCGCGAACTGGCGCTTCACCCGCGTGACCAGTTTCGGGTCGGGGGCATACTCGATGCGCGGTTTCGCCTCGGCCTCCAGCACGCGGGCATGGCCGGGCATGTAGTCGCCGGTGCGGCGGTTCCATTCGGGATAGGTGTAGGCGCCCGCCAGCCGTTCGTGTTCGGCGTCCTGCGGCGAGAGGTCCAGCGACAGCCGCAGGCGGGTGGCGGCACGTTTCAGGTTCTGCGACAGGGTCAGGTGGTCCTGGTCCTCGGCGGCCTTGGCGGCGTTGTCCTGGTCGTCGTCATCCACCATCCGGTTCACGTTGAGGCTTTCCGCCCAGGACATGATGGTTTCGAACCGGTGTATGATGAAGCTGTCGTTCCGGTTCGCCTGGTCGCGTTCCTCGCGGCGAGCATCCTTGCGGGTCGGCACGGCCATGGCGGCGCCTTGGGTCTGCGGCTCTTCGGGCGCGCCCTTTCCGGCCTTGGCGCCATGTCGCAGGCGCAGCCAGATCGGGATCGGCGCATAGGTGCGATAGCCACGCGGGGCGGGGCAGGTCAGGCATTCCCGGGCGTCCGAGGGGCCCGTGAGCTGGTCGAGGATCAGCCGCTCGATTCCCGCCTCGCAGCGCGGCAGGCCGGTGCGCTGGCGAGTTTGCACGACGTGACGGCACAGGCTGCCATGCGCATGGCGCAGGCCGGGGCAGGCGGCATAGGCTCGGTCCGAGGCGGCGGCCAGCGCCGCGATCTCGGCCCGGTCGGCCGCCAGCGGATCGGCCTTGCGCAGGGGGATCTCGGCGAAGGCGGCGAGAGCCGCCAGCCAGAGATAGCAGGCGCGGTTCAGCTCGCGCGTGGGGAAGGTGTCGATCACCGGCGGCAGGCGCAGGCGGTCGCCGTCGAAATCCGCGACATGCGCCTTTTCGCGCGGGGTGCCGATACGGCGAATGCGGTCCGGGCGGTGATCCGAGGTGGCGAGGGGGGCGGGGGTGATCTCCACCCCCGCCGCGCCGCCAAGCGCCCGGAAGAGCGTGGCGGCCGACCGGTGCATGTCCTCGAAGGTCACGGCGCGGGCGGCGTCACTCCCGGTCGCCCCCCAACGCGAGGCCATGTCGTGCCAGAGATTGCCGACGGTTTCCTCCGGTTCCATCAGGTCGAGAACGTGCAGCATGGTCTTCACCCGTAGATCACGGCGGCGAGGTCGCGCAGCGCCTGTTGCGTGTCCGGCTCGTCGCTGAGCGGTTCGATGATCGCGGCCTCCAGCGCACGGTCCACGGACATGCCCCCGGCGATCATCGTGGCCGCGTAGATCAGCAGGCGGGTCGAGACGCCTTCCTCGAGGTCCATGCCCGACAGGCCGCGGATCTTGCCCGCGAGCCGCACCAGCGCGGTCGCGCGCGCCTGGTCCAGACCGCTTTCACGTTCCACGACCGGCGTTTCGACCTCGGGTGACGGAAAGTCGAAGCCGATCGAGAGGAAACGCTGCCGCGTCGACGGCTTCAGCTTTTTCAGGATGTTCTGGTAGCCGGGGTTGTAGCTCGCCACGAGCATGAAGGACGCGGGAGCCTGCAACTCCTCGCCCGTCCGGTCGATCACCAGCCGGCGGCGGTCATCGGTCAGCGGGTGCAGCACGACGGTGACGTCCTTGCGGGCCTCGACCACCTCGTCGAGGTAGCAGATCCCGCCCTCGCGCACCGCGCGTGTCAGGGGGCCGTCCACCCAGACGGTCTCGCCGCCCTTCAGCAGGTAGCGTCCGATCAGGTCGGCGGCCGACAGGTCGTCATGACAGGCCACGGTGTGCAGCGGAAGGTCCAGCCGGGCCGCCATGTGCTCCACGAAGCGCGTCTTGCCGCAGCCGGTGGGCCCCTTCAGAAGAAGGGGCAGACCGTTGGCATGGGCCGTCTCGAACACCGCGCATTCGTCGGCTGCGGGCTGGTAGAACGGCAGGTCGGGTGTCTGGAGGTCTTTCATGGATCACTCTCCCGGAACGGCCACGGGGCCGGGTTGGACAACCTCGCGGCGCACCACGAGCATGGAGTAGATGAAGAGCAGGGCACCGAGGACCACCGCCACGCCCGAGCCGAAGCGCATCAGGTAGAACAGGCCGAGCTGGTCCTGCACGTCCATGTAGTAGTCGCCCACGATCCGCTGCATGTGCGTCTGGATGGTGCCGGCGAAGGTCAGCGTGAAGGTCATGAAGGCCATGCCGCCGGTCATCAGCCAGAACGAGGCCATGTTGAGCACCTGGTTATAGGGCGCGCGGTTCCGCAGCACCGGCATCGCGTAGGTGAACATCGCGAGGTTCAGGGCCACGTAGGCGCCGTAGAAGGCGAGGTGCCCGTGGGCCGCGGTGATCTGCGTGCCGTGGGTGTAGAAGTTCACCCCGTGCAGCGTGTGCAGGAACCCCCAGACTCCCGCGCCGAAGAAGGCGACGGTGCTCGATCCCAGCGACCACAGCAGCGCGGCCTTGTTCGGGTGGTTCTTGCGGCCCTTCCAGACCATGACGAAGGCAAAGGACATCATCGCGAAGAACGGCACGACCTCGAAGGTCGAGAAGACCGAGCCGATCCACTGCCAGTAGCCGGGCGTGCCGATCCAGTAGAAGTGGTGCCCGGTGCCGAGGATGCCGGAGAACAGCGCGGTGGCGACGATGACATAGAGCCATTTCTCGATCACCTCGCGGTCCACGCCCGTCAGCTTCAGCATGAGGAAGCCGAGGATCGCGGCCATGACGAGTTCCCAGGTCGCCTCGACCCAGAGGTGCACGACCATCCACCAGTACATCTTGTCGAGCGACAGATTGTCGGGGTTGATGAAGGCGAAGACCCAAAGCAGGCAGAGCAGCCAGAGGCCCATCATCAGGATGTTGGTGATCGCCGTCTTGCGCCCCGCGAGGAAGGTGAGCGAGACGTTCGCGAGAAAGATCACCGCCGCCACGAGGATGCCGAACTTGACCCAGAGCGGCTGTTCGAGGAACTCGCGCCCGCCGTGGATGCCCACGAGGTACGATCCGACCGCCCCAAGCGTGCCGACCACGAGGATCGCCAGCTGGATGTAGGCGAGCTTGACCGAGAAGATCTCTCGTTCGCTTTCCTCGGGCACGAGGTAGTAGGCCGCGCCGAAGAAGCCCAGCAGCAGCCAGACGATCAGCGCGTTGGTATGGATCATGCGCACGATGTTGAAGGGCAGGGCCTCGGACAGCGTATTGGGCGACACGTAGATCCAGCCCAGCAGCAGCCCGCCCAGCACCTGGATGCCGAACAGCGCCATCGCCACGAGGAAATAGGCGTAGGCCACCTTTTGCGATTGGTATTTCATTGATTTGTCTCCTGTTCCCCGATCAGCCGGCGTCGTTCGGCGGCCAGTTCTGGGTGTCGGTCTGATCTGCCCAGCGGAGGAATTCGGCGAGTGCGCGCATCTCCTCCTCGGTGATCTCGAAATGCGGCATCTGGCGACGACCCTCGATGCCCGAGGGCTGTGCCTGCATCCATCCGTCCAGCATCTCGTAGGCGAGCTCGGGATCGTCCAGGACGCCCCAGCGGGTCATCACATTCCCGACCTCGGGGGCGAAATAGGCGCCTTCGCCGTGCAGCGTGTGGCAGTTGATGCAGGAGTTGCGTTCCCAGACGTGCTTGCCCAGCCGGACCTCCTCGGTGAGGGGCATCCCGGCCGTGGCCTTGTCCACGATGTGACGGTGGCTTTGCGCCGTAAGGGCCACGAACACGACGACGAAGAAGATCGATCCCCCGTAGAACACGTTCCTGGCCCGCGATTTGGTGAGTATTTCTGACATGTCGCGGTCCCGGCGATTTGTTGCGGATGCGAGGTGTCTACCGGGCGTGTCATCGCCGCTTGTTGTGGAAGCGCAAAGAAGCGGACGAAAGGCGGCCGCAGTATATCGGGGAAAGGACACGCCCATGCGCCGCCGCCCCGACTCCAACGATCCCGACCTGCCGCTGGCAGATCTCTTCGCCGCGTGGCCCGAGGCGGCGCAGCCCTTCCTGGATCGTCGAATGCTCTGCCCCGGATGTCCGATTGCGCCGTTTCACACGGTCGTCGATTCCTGTCGCGAGTACGACCTGGACGAAGACAGCTTCCGCAGCGAGATCGCCGGCGGACTGCGTTCCGAACGGCAGAAGCGCGCGTAGGCGCAGGCAGGCAGCTGTCAGCCGTTGCCGTTGCTGATGAGCACCAACTGGTGCGGATCGGTGACCGCGATGCGCTTGCGCGTGGATTCCACGATGCCCTGCTTTTCCCACGATGAAAGCAGCCGGCTGACGGTGTGCAGGGTCGTGCCGGTCATGTCCGAGATATTCTGGCGCGTCACCGGAAACGCGATCTCGATCCCGGTGTCCGTTTTCCGCCCGCTTTGGTTCACCATGCGCAGCAAGGCGGCGGCGACACGCTTTTCCACCGCCTGGGTCGCCATCTCGGTCAGTGTCTGCTGGATCTGACCCAGTCGCTGACCAAGGGTCTTGTAGCTCTCGGTTGCGAAGCCGTCGTAGCTCGCTGTGAAATCGGACCACAGGCGCGCCGGCCATGACAGGGCGATGGATTCCGCGGCGGTCATCGCCGTGGCCGGGTAGGTGTCGCGCTGAAGGGCCGGAGCGATGCCGAAGAGCTGGCCGGGCGAGATGTGGAGGACGATAATCTGATCGCCGTCCGGCGTGGTACGGATCACGCGCAGGTAGCCGTCGAGCAGCAGGAAGAAACGGTCGGCATCGTGGCCCTCCCGAAAGACGGCCGTGCCCTCATCGTAGCGGCGCGAACTGGCCTGGTCGAGAATTTCGCGGATCTGAGGCCTCTCAAGGCGCGAGAATGGCGGCAGGCCGGTCAGAAGGCTTTCGTCGAGCTTCGGCAAGTTTCGGTCCGCGAGTTTGAGCAAGAGCAACGTTCCGATCGACGGATTACTGCAAACCGGGAGCAAGCGAAACAACCGGAAACGGAGAAAGGAAGTTCCGATGTTCAAGATGATGATGATGTCTGCCGCTATCACCCTTGCCGCCGGTGCGGCGTTCGCCACAGACGGAGCGGTGCATGAGGTCAAGATGCTCAACAAGGGCGAGGCGGGCGTGATGGTGTTCGAACCCGCCTACGTGAAGGCCGAACCCGGCGACGTGATCCAGTTCGTGCCGACCGACAAGGGCCACAATGTCGAAAGCAT
>NZ_KE557293.1 GCF_000442255.1 Salipiger mucosus DSM 16094
CGGCCCTGCCCGTATCGGCCTCCGCCACGCCGCCTGGCCGGGCCGCCGCGCGAGCCACGGGCGCGGCGACCGCGAGCGCACCCGCGACCGCCGCCGAGGACGAGGAGCGGATGACCCTCGCCGAGCGCTACCGCCTGTCCTGCTCCATCAGCACCGGCGCCACGCTGAAATACTCCGACCACAGGGACCAGAGCACCGAGTACGGCAAGTGGCGCGTCAACTTCGGCTGCGGCGCGCGGCTGTCCGAGAAACTCTCGCTGCGCGTCTCGCTGATCGGCTACCCCATCCCGATCCAGCAGGCCCCCTGGGACCCGGATTTCACCTACTCGCTGACCTACCGCCTGAACGACAAGATCAGCTTCAACTACTCGAACTACTCGGCCCGCTTCGCCGGCGGCGACACCGATTTCGTCTCCTCGCTCACCGGGGGCAGCCTGCGCGGATACTACAAGCTGCCGGACATCCCGCTGGGCGAGACCCGCAAGGCAAGCTGCTCGGTCGGGATCGGGCTGCCGGACCCGACAAGCACCTCGGCCACGCTGGGCTGCTCGGTCGCGGTCACCGACAAGTTCCGCGTCGGGCTGACCAACTACGTCTATCCCGAGGACGTGCAGGAGCCCTGGAACCCCGACTACGCCTACACGGCCAGCTACGCGATCAACGACAGGATCCGGGTCAGCTACGCCAACTACAGCAACAACCGCCTGCCCTGGAGCAACCCGGGGTCGCGCGGGCCGGGCGTGCTGGGCGGCAGCATCAGCGTGTCCTACGAGCTGGACTTCTGAGAGGGCGACACGATGACCGCACGCAACCTTCTTCTGGGCCTGATCCTCCTGTGCGGCCTGCCCGCCGCGATGGCGCGCGCCGAGGTGCGGTTCGAGAACGTCATCGCCAGCGACACGCTCGGCCGGCCCGTGCGCTACGCGATCTACCTGCCGCCGGGCTACGACGAGGACAGCCGCGACTACCCGGTGCTCTACCTGCTGCACGGCGGCGGCACCGGGCAGCCCGCCGACTGGTTCACCCTCGCGGGCATCGACCAGATGCTCGACCGCCTGATCGGGACCGGCGAGATCCGGCCCCTGATCGCCGTGGCCCCGGATGGCCGCCGCGCCGGGGACAGCGACATCGCCACCTACTTTCTCGACGACCGCGACGGCGAGAGCCGCTGGGGCACGATGTTCCTCGAGGACTTCATACCGGGCGTCGAGACGCGCCACCGCACCCTCGGGGGCGGCGACGCGCGGGCGCTTCTCGGCATTTCGATGGGCGGGCTCGCGGCCACGGTCTTCCAGCTGCGCGCGCCCGGGGCCTTCGCCGGCACCGCCGCGATCAGCGCCGCCTTCCGCACCGAGGCGCAGGTCCTGGGCCTCTCGCCCGACGCCTACCGCAGCCGCTACGCCGGTCTGCTGGGCGCAGACCTCGAAGGCGACGCGCGTCTCAACGAGGCCTGGGACGCGCTCCTGCCGGACACACTGGTCAGCGAAACCGAGCCCGCGCGGTTCGCCCGCGTGCCCCGGCTCTACTTCGACATCGGCGCCGACGATCCCTTCTTCGAGGGCACCGCGGACCTGCACGTCGCGCTGCGCGACGCGGGCATCCGGCACCGGTTTCGCGTCACCGAGGGCGGCCACGACTGGCCCTTCTGGCGCGCCTCGCTGGACGACGCGCTGCGCCACGTGAACGCGGTCCTGACCCGCGACTACGGCGAATAGACGCCCGCATTCGGGCGAAATCCGGCCCTCTCAACAGTGCATTAGGACATGAAAGCCATACTGCCGGTTCATTCCGGCGGGACCCGGGCGCGACGGTGCGATTTTTCGATACAGGGCGCCTGTTTCCGGGTACCAGCCGTCAGCCGTTGAACAACCAATGCGGGAATCATGCCAGTGCCCTCCCCCCTGCTTCGCTCTTTTGATGTCATCCCGTTCTGGAAACTCGAGCAGCCCCTCGCCAGATTGCACAGCGACCGCTTCTCCTTCCTCGCGGCCCGCGACCGGGGTTTCGCAGAGCAGCCCGGCCGCCCGCGGGACCCGCACCAGGCGGAGGCCATCGAAGCCGAAGAGACCGCCGCGCTCATGACGAGCGAGGCAACGCTGTTTTCCGTCTCCTCGAGCTCGACGGCCGGAGGGCCGCAGGGCATCACCATCGACGGCGAGAAATACGTCCCCACCTTCGTCGACGAGTTCAACGGATCGACCACCTCCTTCTGGACCGGCTACGGCAGCGGCGGGACCTGGGCGACCTCGTTTTCGCCGCACCTCGACGACACCCGCAACATCGCGTCCAACAACGAGCTGCAGTATTACATCGATCCGGACATGACCGGCCTGCCGAACCCCTTCACGCTCGACCAGGGGGTGCTGACCATCCGCGCGAGCGAGCTGGACGCGGCCCAGCAGCAGCTGACCGGCGGCCTCGACTACGGCTCGGGCATGCTCTCGACCGAAATGACCTTCGACGTCGCCTCGGCCTATATCGAGATCCGCGCCGATGTCCCCGACGAGCAGGGGTTCTGGAGCGCGTTCTGGATGCTGCCGGCCGACGGCGACTGGTCATCCGAGATCGACATCTTCGAGATTCTCGGCGGCGATGCCGGGACGGTCCACACCAATTTGTGGACCGACGGGACGCCGGATGCCGACTTCGTCACCGGCACGGGCGCCGGGGACGGCTTCCACACCTATGGCCTGTTCTGGGACGCCGACACGATCCAGTGGTTCTACGACGGCACCATGATCCGCGAGACCGCGAACACCGTCACCGAGGAGATGTTCCTCGTCATCAACCTCGCCATCGGCGGCTGGGCCGGCAGCCCGGACGCCACCACCGACTTCGGCAACGGGCTGGGCATCGACTACCTGCGCGTCTACGAGCTCGAGTCCGACCCCGGCCGGAACCCCACCCAGCTGACCGAGTCCTTCGAGCCCGGAACGCCCGATGTCGGCACCGCGCAGGACGATGTCATCAACGGCACCCGCTGGGACGACGTCATCAAGGCGGGCTCCGGCAACGACACGGTCTACGGCGATGCCGGCGACGACCTGCTCCGGGGCCAGGCCGGCGCGGACCGGCTCTTCGGGCAGGCCGGCGACGACACGCTTCAGGGCAGCCCCGGCAACGACCACCTTGTCGGCGGGACGGGCGCCGACCTCCTGAGCGGCGCCTCGGGCACCGATCACATGTGGGGCGGCGCATATGGCGCGGACGGGACCCGCGACGAATTCGTTTTCTCCGCCGGCGGCGGCACCGACTACATCCACGACTTCGAGGTCGGCATCGATGTCGTCGACCTCACCGCCTTCGCCAGCGACTGGACCTCGGTGCAGTCGGCCCTCACCGACCAGAGCTGGGCGACCTACCTCGACCTTGCGCTGCTTGGCGGGCAGGCCGGCGACGGTCTCTTCCTTGTCGGGATCGAGGCGGCGTCGCTGACCATCGACGGGTTCCTGCTGGCGACCTGATCCGCCGCGATCGCGAGGGGCTTCGCCTCACCAGCACAAGAAAACGGCGGACCCGATGAGAGCCCGCCGCCTTGTCTGTCAGTCATATGCCTCTGCCCGGGCGCCGGGCAGGTCAGGCCGCCTTGGCAGCCGACTTCGCGGCCGTGGTCGTCTTCTCGGCCGTGGTCTCGCCGGCTTTCTGCGCGATCCCGGTGAACTCGCCGCCCGCGTTCTGCGCGATCTGGGCAAGGGCCTCGGTGGTGCGCTGGCCGACCTGCATCTGCGCCTGCATGAAGTCGCTGAACACCTGACCATAGGCCGTCGGTTCGCTGCGCGCCGCGCTCAGCGAGCGCATGTTGCCGAAGGTCTCCTTCGCGGAGCCGGCCATCACGTCGGTCGCTTTCGAGGCCGAGTCGAGCATCACGCCCGCCAGCTTCTCGTTGAAATCGGCCGCGGTCTTGAAGCTGTCTTCGAACGCCTTGGTGTCCATCATCTTCGGCATGTCGGCGAACATCTTGGTGAGGTCCATCTGGTTTGCCATGTCGTGTCTCCTTTCGGGGCCCCTGCGGGGCTGCGTTTCGTGTTGTAACCGACAGATGATTGCTGCGCTGCAGCATTTCAACCCCCGGGATCGAAATCGATACAGGATTTCCGGCTCGTGGCGCCGCGCCGGGCCCGTGCCGCCCCGCCTAGAAGCCGCGCCGAAGCAGCTGCAGGAAGTCCTCGCGGCTGGTCTGGCGCGGGTTCCAGCGGTTGTAGTCGAGCGCGAAGCAGCGGTCCGCGATCTCCTCGAGTGCCGTCTCCTCCACGCCGATGTCGCGGAACCGCGAGGGCACCGAGAGATCCTCGCAGATGGCCCGGATCGCCGCGATGGCCCGGCGCCCGGCGGCAAGCTCGTCGAGGCCGCGGACATCCTCGCCCATCGCCTCGGCCACCTGCGCGTAGCGGTCCGGCGCGGCGATGAAGTTGAACTCGGCCACGTGCGGCAGGCAGACCGCGTTGGCAAGCCCGTGCGGCACCGGGTATAGCCCGCCGATCGCCATGGCCATGCAGTGCACGTTGCCGGTCCCGGTGGTGCCGAAGGACATGGCCGCCATCGAGGACCCGCAGAGCATGTTCAGCGCCGCCCCCGTGTTGGCGCGGTTGGCCACGAAGGGGCGCAGGTTCCGCGCGATCAGCCGCATGGCCCGCAGGTTCCAGGCATCCGTAAAGGGATTGGCAAGCTTCGACAGGTAGGACTCGAAGGCATGCACGAAGGCGTCGACCCCGGCGTGCAGCGCGACGTGGGCGGGCGCCGTCGCCACGGCCGCGGGGTCGAGGATGGCATGCGTCGCCGGGCCGAAGCGGGCGTGCCGGATCGCCATCTTCACGCGCCGCGCGGTGTCGGTGATGACGGCGGCGCCCGATACCTCCGACCCGGTGCCGGCGGTCGTGGGGATCGCGACCAGCGGCAGGGGGGCCGTCGAAAAGGCTTCGATCCCCTCGTAGTCGGCGATCGCCCCGCCGTTGGTCGCGACGATGCCCACGGCCTTGGCGACGTCGATGGCGCTGCCGCCGCCAAGCACGACGATGGCCTCTGTGCCGCGCTCCATCGCGTCGAGCGCGCCGGTCACGTTGGTGTCCTTCGGCTCGGGGTCGATGCCGGCGTATTCCGTCACGCGCGCCCCGGCCTGCGCCAGGTCCGCGACAAGCCGCGCATGCACCGCGCCGCCCACCAGCGCGGGGTCGACGACCAGCAGCACGCGCGACCAGCCGGCCCCGGTCACGATGCCGGGCAAAACCCCGGCCGCGCCCTCGCCGAAGTGCACGCGGGTGGGACATTGGAAACTGGCGATCTCGGTCATTGGGGGCTCCCCGGGAATTGCATCGTGTCTTCAAGGCCGCTCATGCGCCCTCCAGCGGCAGGGCCAGCAGCGCCGAGCTCAGCGACTTGCCGTGCGCGTCCAGCGCGAGCGAGCTGACCACCCCGCCCGAAAGCGCCTCGGTCAGCACGAAGTTCAGCGCGCCCAGGCGGGGCAGCTCGTAGCGGGTGACGCTGCCCTTCACGCGCTCGCCAAGGAAGGCGGCCACGCGGGCCTCGGTCACCTCGCGGCAGAGCCGCGCGTAGTCGGCGGGATCGCGGGCGATGACGGCGATGTTGGCGATGTCGCCCTTGTCGCCGCTGCGGCAGTGGGCAATGTCTCTCAGGATCATGCGGCGGGCGCCTCGTATATCGTGACCTCGGGGCGGACCAGCCTTGCGTCCAGCAGGGCCGAGCAGAGCGAGACCGCCGGGCGCACCGACTTCCACGCGCCCCCGCCCCCGGCCGGCCCGTTGGTGTAAAGCGCCTCGACCTCGTTCGCGACGGCCTCCGCCGCGCCAATATCATCGGCCCGCCCGATGGCGCGCAGGCGGACCTCGTGAGGCTCGGGTCCGGCGCTGAGCCGCGGCCCGTGCAGCGCGTCCATGCCGATCAGGTCGAAACGCAACTCGCGCAAGGCCTGCCGGGCGAGCCGTGTCTCCAGCACCTCCTGCGCCAGCCGCGCCCGCGCCACGGCCCCCGGCCCGGCGTAGGAGATCTGCCCCTCGCCGATGTATCCGTCGTGGAAGCTGACCGAGGTCTTGAGCGTGCCGGTGCGCGGATGCCCCGCCCCACCCGTGACGCGCACACGGTCGGGCCCCAGCGCCTCGACCGAGACGCCCGAGAAATCAGCCACCACGTCGGGCTGGTAGTAGCGCGCCGGATCGTGGATCTCGTAGAGGATCTGCTCCTTGACCGTGGCGGGCGTGATCGCCCCGCCGGTGTCCGGCAGCTTGGTGATCTCGACCGTCCCGTCCGCGTCGACAACGCCGATGGGAAAGCCGAGGTCGGCCAGCCCCGGCACATCGCTGAAACCGGGATCGGCGAAGTAGCCGCCGCAGACCTGCCCCGCGCATTCCAGCAGGTGGCCGGCCAGCGTGCCGTGCCCCAGCCGGTCCCAGTCGGTCATGTCCCAGCCGAAGGCATGCACCAGAGGCGCCAGGAACAGCGCCGGATCCGCCGCGCGCCCGGTCAGCACCACGTCGGCCCCCTGCTCCAGCGCGCGCAGGAGGCCCGCGACGCCGACATAGGCATTGGCCGAGATGACCCGCGCCCCGAGATCGCCGAAGCGCCCGCCACGATCCAGCGCCGGGTCCGCCTCGCGGCAGGCGTCGAGCACGTCGTCCCCCGTCACGGCGGCAACACGCAGGCCCGGCAGGCCCAGCTCCGCGGCGATATCGGCGACGCGGCG
Source organism: Salipiger mucosus DSM 16094 (assembly GCF_000442255.1). Classification (GTDB taxonomy): domain Bacteria; phylum Pseudomonadota; class Alphaproteobacteria; order Rhodobacterales; family Rhodobacteraceae; genus Salipiger; species Salipiger mucosus. The sequence continues at coordinate 6,695 of NZ_KE557293.1, forward strand.
CGCGGCGGCGTCGGGGTTGGCGGCGCCCATGTTGCTGACGATGCGCGTGCCGGCCGCGCGGCAGGGGCGCAGCACCGCCCGCATGCGCGCCTCGAGAAAGGGGTCGTACCCCGCCTCGGGATCGGCGGCCCGCCGCAGCTGCGCCTGCGCGACGGTCCGCTCGGCGAGGCACTCGAAGACGAGGAAATCGAGCGCGCCGCGCCGGGCCAGGTCCTCGGCCGGCTCGATCCGGTCACCGGAATAGCCCGCGCCCGCGCCGATGCGAACTTGTCTCATGTCGCTCCTCCCTCGGCCCGAAGGTAGGCAGCGCGCTTTCATAAAACAATTGAATATATTTCATCCCGGAAATAGAGAAATGCGATGGATGTGAGCCTGAGACAGATCCGCTCCTTTCTCGCGGTCGCCCGGCTGGGCAGCTTCACCCGCGCCGCCGACCGGCTGGCGCTGACGCAGCCCACGCTCACCGTGCAGATCCGCAAGCTGGAAGAGGCGCTCGAGGTCCGGCTCTTCGACCGCAGCACGCGCCGGGTCACGCCGACCCGCGTCGCGCGCTCGCTGATCCCGGTCTTCGAGCGCATGGTCGGCGATCTCGACAGCGTCATCGCCGAGACCCGCGACATCGCCGCGATCCGGCGCGGCACGGTCCGCGTGGCGGTCCTGCCCTCGGTCGCGGCGGGGCTGCTGCCACGGGCCGTCCGCACCTTCCGCGCCGCGCATCCCGGCGCCGCCTTCGTGGTGCGCGACCTCGTGGCCGACCGCATCGTCGAGGAACTGCGCGAGGGCAGCGTCGACATCGGCATCACCGGCGGCCCGCCGGTCGGCTCGGACATCGAGCTGCTGCACCGCGAGACCGAGGGCTTCAAGGCGATCTTCCCGGCGGACCACCCGCTCGCCGGTCTCGATACCGTGGACCTCGCCGCCGTGGCCGAGTTTCCGCTGGTCGCGCTCGACCGCGGCACCAGCGTGCGCCCGATCGTCGAGCGCGCGCTGGACGAGGCCGGGCTCTCGGTCACGACGGCCTGCGAGGCCACCTACATGACGACGGTCGCCGGCATGGTCAGCGCGGGGCTGGGCGTGGCGATTCTGCCCGCCGCCTCGCGCGAGGACCGCGCCTTTCCCGACCTGCGCAGCGCCCCGGTCGAGGCGCCCGGGCTGCGCCGCGACGTCTCGGTCATCCGGTTGCGCGGAACCAGCCTGCCGCCGATGAGCGCGGTCTTCTGCGACCACCTGATCGCCACGATGACGGGGGCCCCCGCCTGACGCCGCTCACGCCAGCAGCGCGGTCTCCATCATCATGTGCACGCCCTTCATGCCGTTCACCGTCTGCGTGATCCGCAGGTCTCCGGCGAGCGAGCAGAGCATGTAGGCATCCTCGCGGCTCAGCCCGGTGCGCGCGACGATCCAGCCGATCATGTCGCGCAGGGCCATCTCGGCGCAGCGGTCGAGGTCCTCGTGCATGCCCATCGTCACCAGGTGCGTCGGCGTCTCGGCGCGGGGATAGCACCAGTCGAGATCCTCGCGCAGGATCAGGCGGAAGGTGCCTTCGAGCGCGGTCTCGATGGCGGTGACGCAGACCTCGCCGTCGCCCTGAGCGCCGTGCCCGTCGCCGCAGGAAAAGAGCGCGCCCTCGGTCTGCACCGGCAGGTAGAACGTCGTGCCCGCCACCAGTTCCTTGTTGTCGATGTTGCCGCCGTGCACCCGCGGCTGGATGGTCGAGATCCGCCCCCAGTTCGGCGGCGGCGCCACGCCCATGACGCCGAAGAAGGGCCGCAGGGGCAGTTCCAGCCCCCAGGACAGCCGCGCGACCCCGGCCTCGGCATCGAGCGGGATGATCTCGACGCGGCCCTCGGGAAACTCCTCGGGCAGCGTGCCCGCGAGCGGGCGGATCATGTTCCAGCCCCAGTCCTGCCGCAGCGCCACGTCGAGGATGCGCACCTCGAGCACATGGCCGGGCTTGGCCCCCTTCACCGCAACCGGGCCGGTCAGGATGTGCCCCGGCAGCTGCCGTTCCGAGCGCTCGTGGATGCCGTAAAGCTCGGGCGGGATGTGAAAGCCCGCGTCCGGGCCGGGGATCTGCGCCGGGCCGCCCGAGACGGTCTCGATGGTCACGACCGCGCCGCTCTCGACTTCCAGAACCGGCGGCAGCGCCGCGTCGAAATAGCCCCAGGCGCAGGTTTCGGGCGAGGCGGTCAGTCGGTGGGTCACGGTCGGGGCTCCTGTCGCGGTGTCGTCTGGCGCGAGGCTACACGAGGCGCCCCGCCCTGTCCCGCACTCACGCCGGCAGTTCCGGCCGTTCGGCGGCAACCCCCAGCCGCGCCTCAAGCGCGCGGCCCAGCGACAGGATCGTGCCCTCCTCGAAGAGCCGCCCCCAGAGCGAGATGCCCTGCGGCACCCGGTGCACCGGCCCCGAGGCATCGGGCTGCGCGGCGGTCATCTTTCCCTTGCCCAGCGAGGACATCCCCCGCGTGCCGAGGCTGTCGAATCCCGCGCGCAGGTGCAGGCAGGGATGCCCGGTGAAGTTCGAGGCCACCAGCATCGGCCCGGTCATGTAGGGCCCGATCAGCGCGTCGACCTCTCCGAAGAGCCCGTCCAGCGCCTGCATCACGAGATAGCGCAGCCGGTCGAGCTGCACGTGATCCACCGCCGACAGGAAGCGCGCCTTGCGGAAGGTGTTGGGCCAGGCCCCGTCGTCCTGCCAGCTCAGCGTATCGTCGAGCCCGCTCAGCGTGATGTGCTCGAAGGCCGCCGCCGCCTCGGCGTAGAGCGCGTTCATGAGCGAGCCGTAGGGCAGCTCCGGCAGGCTCACCTCGACCACCTCGACGCCCAGCCCCCGCGCGGCCTCCAGCGCGGCGCGGTCGATCTCGGTCGCGCCCTCGCCGAAGGCCTCGGGCAGGTAGCCCAGCCGCAGCCCCTCGATGGGCGCCTCCGCGTCGTAGGCAAAGGGCGCGGCGATCGAGCAGCGGTCGGCCGGGTCCGCCCCGTTGATCGCGTCGAGCACCAGCGCCGTGTCGTCCACGCCCCGGCAGATCGGCCCGACCTTGTCCAGCGACCAGCACAACGCCATGGCCCCTGCCCGGCTGACCCGCCCGAAAGTCGGGCGCAGCCCGGTGGTCCCGCAGCGCTGGCTGGGCGAGACGATGGAGCCCAGCGTCTCGGTCCCGATGGAGAAGGCGCAGAGCCCGGCGGCGGTGGCCGAGGCCGAGCCCGCGCTCGACCCGCCCGAGCCCTCCTCGGTGTTCCAGGGATTGCGGCAGCGCCCGCCGTACCAGGTGTCGCTGTAGGCCAGCGCCCCCAGCGCGGTCTTGCCCAGCAGCACCGCGCCCGCCTCGCGCAGCAGCGTCACGATGCGCGCGTCGCCCTCGGGCACACGGTCGCGATAGGGCTCGGCACCCCAGCCGGTGACCGTGCCCTTCGTATCGAAGAGGTCCTTCAGCCCGTAGGGAATCCCGTGCAGCGGCCCCAGCCAGTGCCCGGCGGCGATGAGCGCGTCCATCGCGTCGGCCTCGGACAGCGCGCTGTCGGTCATGACGGTGACGAAGCAGAACAGATGCGGGTTCAGCCGCTCGATCCGCGCCAGGTAGATCTCGGTCAGCCGCCGGCTCGTCAGCGCGCCCGAGCCGATCCAGCCCGCAAGCTGCGGCAGCGTGGCAAAGGCGATGTCCGCCTCGGCCTCCGGCACCGGCACCTCGGGAAGCGGCACGATGCAGCCCTCGTCCCGGGGCATCTCGAACCCCGGCAGGCGCGGGTCGAAGCGCAGGGCCGTGGGCACGGAGTTGTCCAGCTCCAGCCCCCGCCGCGCCACGGCCGAGCCGATCTGCCCGTCGAGGTTGCCCACCATCTGCACCCGTTCCCGCGCGGTGTAGGCCAGGCCCATCAGGCGCTCGGCCCCCGCGATGTCGGCCTCGGTGATCTCGCCCTCACGCGGCACGCTCAGCCCTCCACCGCCTGCCGCACGTCCAGCGCGTCGCGCAGCCAGTCGCCGACGAAGTTGATCGCCAGCACCACCAGCATGATCGCCAGCCCCGGGAAGACGCCCAGCCACCAGGCCTGCGTGATGAAGCCCCGCCCGTCGGCCAGGATCAGCCCCCAGGTCGGCGTGTAGGCGTCGACGCCGAGGCCCAGGAACGACAGGCTCGCCTCGCCGAGGATCGCGTAGGAGACGCTCACCGTCGCCTGCACGATGATCGGCGCCACCGCGTTCGGCAGGATGTGGATGAAGAGGATGCGCGCCTTGCTGAACCCCAGCGTGCGCGCCGCGTCGACGTATTGCTCCTCGCGCAGCGAGAGCGTCATCGACCGCACGATGCGGGCGAAGTCGTCGATGAAGGCCAGCGAGAGCGCCACGATCACGTTCAGCAGCCCGGTCCCGAAGACCGCGACGAGGTAGACCGCGATGATGAAGTTCGGAAAGGCCCACTGCAGGTCGATGTAGCGCATCACGATCTGGTCGACCCAGCCGCCGAAGTAGCCCGCGACCAGCCCCAGCGCGATGCCGATCACCAGCGCGATCAGCACGGTCGAGACGCCGATCAGCAGCGAGACCTGCGTGCCGTGCAGGATGCGGCTGAAGAGGTCGCGGCCGAGGTCGTCGGTGCCCAGCGGATGCGTCCAGCTGAGGCCGCTCATCATGTCCATGGTCATCGCGTTGGGATCGAAAGGCGCGAGCCAGGGCGCGAAGACGGCGGCGAAGGCGAAGAGCAGCAGCACCGCCAGCCCGACCTGCGCCTTGCGGTCGTGGGCCAGCGTCGCGGTGAAGCGCGAGCGGCGCTTGGCGGGGATCTCGGCCTCGTATGTTTGCGCGGTATCGGTCATCAGTTCAGCCGGATTCTGGGGTCGATCACGCCGTAGAGCAGATCGACGAGCAGGTTGGAGAAGACGAAGATCGCCGAGACCACCAGCACCGCGCCCTGCACGATGGGGTAGTCGCGGTTCAGGATGCCCTCGATCAGCACGCGGCCCAGCCCCTTGATGGCGAAGACGTTCTCGACCACCACCGCGCCCGAGATCAGCAGCGCGAAGGCGATGCCGATCACGGTGATGACCGGGATCATCGCGTTGGGCAGCGCATGGCCGAACATCAGCATCCGCGGCGTGAGCCCCTTGGAGCGCGCGGTGCGCATGTAGTCGGACTTCAGCACTTCCAGCAGCGACGAGCGGATCATCCGCGCGATGATCGCGGAAAAGGCGGTGCCCACGGCGATGGCGGGCAGGATCAGGTGGCTGAACCAGGGCCAGAACCCCTCGCTCAGCGGGACGTAACCGATGGCGGGCAGCCACTGCAGGTTCGCGGCGAAGACGATGATGAGCAGGATCGCCAGCCAGAAGTCCGGCATCGAGAGCCCGAGGAAGGCCAGCAGCGAGACGGTCGTGTCCGTGGCCGAGTTGCGCCGCGTGGCCGAGAGGATCCCGGCCGGCACCGCGATGACGATGGCGATGACGAAGGCCAGCAGCGAGAGCGACAGCGTCCGCGGCAGCGCCTCGGCCAGCGCCTCGGTCACCGGCACGCGGCTGCCGTAGATCGAGTTGCCCAGATCGCCCTGCAGCATGTTGCCGAACCAGATGCCGTATTGCACCAGCAGCGACCGGTCGAGCCCGAGCGAACGGCGCATCGCCTCGATCTCCTCGGCGCCGCCCGCATCGGCCAGCATCGCCGCGATCGGGTCGCCCGGCACGAGCCGCAGCATGAAGAAGACCAGCGTCGCCACCGCCCACATCACGACCAGCGAGCCCAGGAATCTGCGCAGCATGTAGCTTGCCACGGGAGCCGTCCTTTCCGTTTCAGGGATGCGCCGGGGCGGCGGAGGACACCGCCCCGGCGCGCGGGCCTCAGCCCAGGGTCACGCGGTCGAGGTCGTGCAGGCCGGGGATCCGGCTCTCGGCGGGGAAGTTCACCGAGGCATGGCGCACCTGCACGTCGACCGGGTGATAGAGGAAGCCGCAGGCGACGCGGTCGGAGGTGATCTGGTTCGCCTCCTGCACCAGCGCCTTGCGCTCCTCGAGGTCGGCGGTCACCGACTGCTCCGCGATCAGCTCGTCGGCCTTGGCGTTGCTGAAGTAGCCGAAGGCGTATTTCTCGGTGTCGCGGGTCGGACCGTTGAACTTGCAGTCGGTCATCATCCAGTCGACCACGCCGTCGTCCGGGTCGTAGTCCCCGCCCGAGCCGCCAAGCCGCAGGTCGTACTCGCAGCTGTTGAAGTCCTGGATGCCGACCGAGAACTCCTTGGGCACGACGGTGATGTCGATGCCCAGCACCTGCTTGTAGATGTTGGCCAGCACCAGACCGTTGCGCTTCTGCGAGGGGGTGGTGATCAGCTCGAGCCCCGGGAAACCCTCGCCGTCGGGGTAGCCCGCCTCGGCCATCAGCGCCTTGGCGCCCTCGGGGTCGAAGGCCTGCTGCGACTTCTCGGCGATGGCGTCGTCGTAGTAGAAGGCCATGGCCGGGTTGATCGTGCCGTATGCGGGCTCGGCGTAGCCGAAATGCGCCTGCTGGACATAGGTGTCACGGTCCAGCGCCTTGGCCAGCGCCAGCCGCACCATGAAGCCCTTGTCCTTCATCAGCTCTTCCATCGGCTTGTCGAAGTCGGTGACCTTCATCTGCTCCCGCCAGGGGTTGATCCAGACCGACTGGAAGCCCGGCGCGGGCTTGATGTCGACCACGAGGTCCGGGTTCGACTTGAACCGGTCGATGAGCTGCGCGGCCAGCGGGTTGCCCCCGATGTACTGGATGTCGCCGGCCTCCATCGCGGCGGCCAGCGGCTCGACCCCGTCGATGGGCCGGATCACGATCCTGTCCAGCTTCGGCCGCTCGGGGTCGTAGTAGTCGGCGAACTTCTCCAGCACGACGCCCTGCCCCAGCTCGTGCTCGACCACCTTGAAGGGGCCGGTGCCCACCGGCGTCAGGCCGTATTTCGACTCGCCCATCTCCTCGATCGCGGTCTTCGACACGATGGTCATGGCCCGCCCCGAGGCGCGCTCGAGCGTCTTGGTCAGGAACGAGGCCTGCGGCGCCTTGAGCGTGAACTTCACCTCGTGGTCGCCCAGCTTCTCGAGGCTCGCGACGTTGGCGAGGTTGCCCGAGTGGATCGAGATGTCGGGGTTCGACGAGCGCTCGTAGGTGTAGAGCACGTCATCGGCTGTGAAGGGATCGCCGTTGTGGAAGGTGACGCCCTCGCGCAGCTTGAAGGTGTATTCCAGCCCGTCGTCCGAGACCGTCCAGTCCTCGGCCAGGTCGCCCTGCGCCACGAGGTCGGCGTCGATATGCATCAGGCCCGAGAGCACGTTCGAGGTGATCTGGAACTGCAGCACCTGGTTGATCTTGGCCGGGTCCAGCGTGAGGATCTCGGCCACGCCCGCCCAGCCGCAATTCAGCGTGCCGCCCGCGGCCCCCTGCGCGCGGGCCATGCCGGCGGCGCCCGGCACCATGTGCGCGGCGGTCAGCGCCCCGCCGGCGGCCAGCAGGCGCAGCATCGTGCGGCGCGACAGTTTCGGGCCGGACAGGTCCCGTCCGGTCAGCCCCGCCATCGGGTCCTTGGGGTCGAAGTCGTGCGCCTCGTCCCAGTCCCTCTGCATGTCCTCGGTGAAGGTTTCCTTGCGTGTCATCGTTGTCTCCCTGTGTTTTCGTTGGCGTCGCGTGAGTGGTGGTTGGTCGACGTGATCGCCCCGGTTTCCCAGCAGGCGGCGAGATGCCCGGACGAGATCTGCCCGAGCGGCGGTGCCTCTTGCCGGCAGTGGTCGGTGGCAAGACGGCAGCGGGGGTGGAAGAAGCAGCCCGAGGGCGGATCGGCCGGGTTCGGCACCTCGCCCTCCAGCGGCTCGATCTCGCGGCCCGCCTCGAAGTCGGGGTCCGGGTTCGGCACCGCGTCGATCAGGGCCTGCGTGTAGGGATGCCTCGGATGGGCGAAGAGCCGGTCCGAGGGCGCCGTCTCGGCGATCCGGCCAAGGTACATCACCGCGACCTCGTCGCAGAGGTGCCGCACCACCGACAGGTCGTGCCCGATGAAGAGATAGGTGAGCCCCAGCTCCTTCTGCAGCTCCTCGAGCAGGTTGACCACCTGCGCCTGGATCGAGACGTCCAGCGCCGACACGGCCTCGTCGCAGACGATCAGCTCGGGGTTCATCGCCAGCGCCCGGGCGATGCCGACGCGCTGGCGCTGGCCGCCCGACATCTCGTGCGGGTAGAGGTCGGCGAACCGCGCGGGCAGCCCGCAGATGTCCAGCAGGCGGCGCACCTCGGCCTTGATGCCGGGCCCCGGCGTCATCCCGTGCACGCGCATCGGCTCGGACAGGATGCGCCCCGTGCTCATCCGCGGGTTCAGCGAGGAGAACGGGTCCTGGAAGACCGCCTGCACCTTGCCCCGGAAGCGCTGCAGCGCCGCCGCGTCCATCCGCGCCACGTCCTGCCCGTCGAACAGCACCCGCCCCGCCGTCGGCTCGACCAGCTGCAGCACGGCGCGCGCCACGGTGGTCTTGCCGCAGCCGGATTCGCCGACCAGCCCGAAGGCGCTGCCGCGCGGGACCGAGAACGACACGCCGTTCACCGCCTTCACCTCGGCCACCGGGCGCTGGAACAGGCCCTTGCGGATGGGAAAGCCGACCTCGAGCCCCTGCACCTCGAGAATGGGATCGTCCGACCTCATGCCACGCCCTCCCTGCGGCGGCTCTCGCTCGCCACCTCGGCGTTCCAGCAGGCGACCTCGTGATCGCCCTCGGCCTCGAAGGGCGGCACGCGCTCGCGGCAGACATCCGTGGCCCAGGGGCAGCGCGGGTGAAAGCGGCAGCCCGGCAGCGGCACCGTGGGATCGGGCGGCGCGCCCGGCACCGGGCGCAGCGGCGTGTCGCGCGGCAGGTCCAGCCGCGGCACCGAGGCCAGCAGCCCCTGCGTGTAGGGATGGCGCGGGTCGTTGTAGAGCGCGCGGGCGCTCGCGCGTTCGACCACCCGGCCGCCGTACATCACCGCGACGTTCTGCGCGTGCCGCGCCACGATCCCGAGGTTGTGCGTAATCAGCACCAGCCCCACCCCGTGATCCCGGCAGAGCCGCGAGGTCAGGGCGAGGATCTGCGCCTGGATCGTCACGTCCAGCGCCGTCGTCGGCTCGTCCGCGAGGATCAGCCGCGGCTTGCACGACAGCGCGATGGCGATCATCACCCGCTGCCGCATCCCGCCCGACAGCTGGTGCGGATACTGCTTCAGCCGCCGCTCGGGGTCCGAGATGCCGACCTCGGTCAGCAGCTCCAGCGCCCGGTCCCGCGCCGCGCGGCGGCTCAGCCCCAGCTTGAGCCGCATCCCCTCGGTCAGCTGGTGCTGGATCGAGCGCACCGGGTTGAGCGAGGTCATCGGCTCCTGGAAGATCATCGCGATCCCGCTGCCGCGCAGGTCGTTGTGCGCCGCCTCGCTCAGCGCCGTGACGTCCTGCCCCTCGAACAGGATCCGCCCCGAGGCCACCGACAGCCCCTCGCCCAGCAGCCCCATCGCCGCCAGCGCCGTCAGCGACTTGCCCGAGCCGGACTCGCCCACGACGGCCTGCGTCTCGCCCCGTTCCAGCGAGAAATGGGCGTCGTGCACGAGTCGGTGCGACTCGCCGTCCCGCGTGACGTCGATGGCCAGGTTTTCCACGCTAAGCAGCGTCATTTTCACATCGTTTCCGTGGTCTTGGTCTGGACAGCGTCACTCGTTATCAATATCGATATTGATAGGAACGCGGAAGAACAGCACCGTGTCAATGGGTCAGGCGGCGAACATGGACAAACTTCTCGACGATCTTCCCAAGGTGACCGGAAAGAAGTCAGACCTCGTCTACGCGGCCCTCAAGAAGGCGATCCTCTTCCGCACCCTCTCGCCGGACAGCCAGCTTCTGGAAACCGACCTCGCCGGCCGCTTCGGCTGCAGCCAGGGCACCGTGCGCGAGGCGCTGCTGCGGCTCGACGACGACGGGCTCGTCAAGCGCTCGGGCTACCGCGGCACCCGCGTGACCGAGACCAGCCCCGACGAGGCCGCCGAGATGGTGCGCATCCGCCTCACGATCGAGCGCGGCACCGCCCGCCGCATCGCCACGGCCGACCTGGGCGACCACCGCAAGACGCTGGACCAGCTCATCGACCAGATGGGCAGCGCGCACCGCCAGGATGACCTCTATCTGGGCAGCGAGCTCGACCGCGCCTTTCATTGCGCCCTCGCGACCGCCGCGGGCATGGACCTGCTTTCGCCGCTGTTGCTACGCTGCGCCCTGCACATACACCGCTTCACCCTCGGCAGCGTCGAGGTGCCGCGCCAGTTCTACCAGGAGGCCGGCGTCGACGCCGAGCACCGTGCGCTGCTGGACGAACTGACCGCAAACGACCCCGACCGTGCCGAGCGCGCGATCTCGGACCACCTCGCCCACGTCTTGAATCGCTGGTCGCCCTCGCTGTACGAGGCCGTCGGCCCTGCCGCCTTTTCAACACCACGCTAGCCCCTTCCCGACCGGAGTTTCCGATGCCCGCCTTCACCACGCGCCCCGAGATCACAGGCACCTTCGGGGTCGCGACCTCGACCCACTGGCTGGCCTCGTCCACCGGCTTCGGGGTGCTGGAAAAGGGCGGCAACGCCTTCGACGCGGCGGTCGCCATGGGCTTCGTGCTGCAGGTGGTCGAGCCGCACCTCAACGGCCCGGGCGGCGAGTTTCCCGCCATCGTCCATTCCGCCGAGGAGGACCGCGTGAAGGTCCTCTGCGCCCAGGGCACCGCGCCCGCCGGCGCCACCATCGAGCATTACCGCGCCGAGGGGCTGTCACAGGTGCCCGGCTCGGGGCTGCTCGCCACGGTGATCCCCGGCGCCTTCGACGGCTGGATGCTGATGCTGCGCGACCACGGCACGATGTCGCTGCGCGAGGTGCTCGAGCCCGCGATCCACTACGCCCGCTACGGCCACCCCCTGCTGGCCCGCGTGTCCGACACCATCGACGGGCTGACCGACCTCTTCATGACCGAATGGCCCACCTCGGCCGAGACCTGGATGCACGGCGGCGGCGCCCCGGCGGCGGGCTGCCTCTTCCGCAACACCGCGCTGGCCAACACATGGGACCGCATCCTCGCCGAGGCCGAGGCCCGCACCGGCCGCGAGGCGCAGATCGAGGGCGCGCGCGACGCCTTCTACCGCGGCTTCGTGGCCGAGCGCATCGGCGCCTACCTCGAGACCGCCCGCGTCATGGACGGCACCGGGGAACGCCGCAAGGGCGTGCTCACCGCGCAGGACATGGCCGATTGGCACGCCACCTGGGAAGAGCCCGTCACCTCGGACTGGGGCGACTGGACGCTGTGCAAGACCGGCCCCTGGGGCCAGGGCCCCGTGCTGCTGCAGGCGCTGCAGATCCTGAAGCACACCGACATCGCCGCCATGCCGCTGCAGGGCGCCGACTTCGTGCACACCGTGATCGAGGCGATCAAGCTCGCCTTCGCCGACCGCGAGGCCTATTACGGCGACCCGGATTTCTCGGACATCCCCCTGCACGACCTGCTCAGCGATGCCTACGGCGCCGAGCGCGCCGCGCTGATCGGCGCGCAGGCCTCGCGCGACCAGCGGCCCGGCCGCGTCCCGGGGCTGGAACACCTCGCCGAGGCCGCCATCGCCCGCGCGGCCCAGGCCCCTTCGGCCCCGGTGGGCGCCGATGCGGGCGAGCCCACCATGGCGCATTTCGCCAACCGGCGCGGCGATACCGTGCATCTCGACGTGATCGACCGCTGGGGCAACATGGTCTCGGCCACGCCCTCCGGCGGCTGGCTGCAATCCTCGCCGGTGATCCCCGGCCTCGGCTTTCCGCTGAATTCCCGCGCGCAGATGTTCTGGCTCGACGAGGGGCTGCCCACCAGCCTCGCCCCCGGACGCCGGCCGCGCACCACGCTCACGCCCTCGCTCGCGCTCAAGGACGGCCGCCCGCATCTCGCCTTCGGTACGCCGGGCGGCGACCAGCAGGACCAGTGGCAGCTGATCTTCTTCCTCCGCCTCGCCCTCGGCGACGCGAACATGCAGGAGATCATCGACGCGCCGCTCTTCCACTCGCAGCACTTCACCGCTTCGTTCGCCCCACGGCAGGCCCAGCCGGGCCGCATGATGATCGAACCGGGCGCGGGGGCCGAGGTCATCGACGACTTGCGCGCCCGCGGGCACGAAGTCGAGGTCTCCGAGCCCTGGAGCATCGGCCGCCTCACCGCCGCCCGCCGCGACGCGCGCGGCGTGCTGCACGCCGCGGCCACGCCCCGGCTGATGCAGGCCTACGCCGTCGGCCGCTGAGGCAGGGCGGCCGGGAAAACCGGGCGGCCGAAGCCGCCCGGAACCTTGTCCGGATCAGACCGCCGGAAGCTGGTCGATGTACTTGTCCATCGTCATCGGGTAGCTGCGCACCCGCACGCCGGTGGCGTTGTAGACGGCATTGGCCACCGCCGCGGCCACGCCGCAGAGCCCCAGCTCGCCCACGCCCTTGGCCTTGAGCGGCGTCGAGACCGGGTCCAGCGTGTCGAGGAATGTCACCTCCTGCGCGGGGATGTCCATGTGCACCGGCACCTCGTACCCCGCGAGGTCATGCGCCGGGAAATAGCCCCGGGCGGTGTCGATGGCCATGTCCTCCATCATCGCGGCGCCGACGCCCATCACCATGCCGCCGATGACCTGGCTGCGCGCGGTGATCGGGTTGAGGATGCGCCCCGCGTCGCAGGCCGCCAGCATCCGGCGCAGGCGGATCTCGCCGGTGCCAACATGCACGCCCAGCTCGACGAAATGGGCCGCGAAGGTCGAGACGACATGCTCTCCGTCGCGGAAATCGCCGAACTCCATGCTGTCCTCGGCCACCAGCTCTCCGTCCTCCGCCAGCGAGGCGAGCGTCACCTGCTTTTCGCCGGTGTTCACCGCGCCGTCCGCAAGGGTGATCGCCTCGGGATCGTTCACGCCGAGCCGCCCGGCGATCTGCTCGCGCAGCGCGAGGCAGGCCGCGTAGGCCCCGGCGGTGGAGCTCGCCGCGCCCCACTGGCCGCCCGAGCCCGCCGACACCGGGTAGGCACTGTCGCCCAGCCGGACCTCGACCTCGTCGATGCCGACGCCCATGGTCTCGGCTACGGTCTGCGCGAGGATCGTGTAGGAGCCGGTGCCGATGTCGGTCATGTCGGTCTCGACCACGAGCCGGCCGCCCTCCTGCAGGCGCACCCGCGCGCCCGACTGCATCGCCGGGCCGTCGCGATAGGCCCCCGCGACACCGTAGCCGATCAGCCACTCGCCGTCGCGCGTCGCGCCGGGTGCGGTGTTGCGCGCGTCCCAACCGAAGGCCTCGGCGCCCTGCCGCAGGCACTCGACGAAGTGCCGGTCGGAATACGCCCGCTCCGGGTCCTCGGGATCGACCTGGGTGTCGTTGACGGCCCGGAACTCGACCGGGTCCATGCCCAGCTTCTCCGCCATCTCGTCCATCGCGATCTCGAGCGCCATCAGCCCCGCGGCCTCGCCCGGCGCGCGCATGGCGTTGGCCTCGGGCAGGTGCATCTCGGCCAGGTGGTTCACGATCAGCCGGTTCTCGCCCGCGTAGAAGCGCCGGGTCTGGGCGACCGCGTTCTCGCCGCTGCCGCCCGGCAGCGTGTGCGAGATCGCCTCGTGCGCGATGGCGGTGATCCTGCCATCGGACTGCGCGCCGATGCGGATGCGCTGGATCGTCGAGGCGCGGTGCGTGGTGTTGTTCATGATCATCGGGCGCGGCAGCATGACCTTGACCGGCCGTCCCACCTTGCGCGCCCCCAGCGCGGCCAGCACCGCGTCGGCCCGCAGGAACAGCTTGGCGCCGAAACCGCCGCCGATGTAGGGGCTGTCGAGGCGCACGTCCTCGGGCGCCATCTCCAGCGTCGTCGCCAGCGCCTGCCGGCTCCACTCGACCATCTGGTTCGAGGTCCAGACCGTCAGCTTGCCGTCCTGCCAGTCGGCGATGGTCGCATGCGGCTCCATCATCGCGTGGCTGTGGCTGGGCGTGCGGTACTCCGCGTCCAGCGTGACCTCGGCTGCGTCATAGGCACTCTCGAAGTCGCCCACGCGGCTCACCGGGTCCGAGCGGTCCTCGCGCATCTCCTGCCACGCGGACTCGAGATCGTAGCTCCCCTCGGTCTGATCGTAGTCGACCTCGACCAGCGCCGCGGCGGCCCGGGCCTGCTCGAAGCTCTCGGCCACGACCACGGCAACCGCCTGGTGGTAGTGCCAGATCTCCGCGCCCCCGAAGAGCGGCGCCGCGTTCATGCCCGAGGGCATGGGCATCTCGCCCACGTCCAGCGTGGTGACGATGTCGAGCACGCCGGGCGCCTGCCGCGCCACCTCGGTGCGCATGCCGGTGATGCGGCCCCGCGCGATGGTCGAGACGACCGGGTAGCCGACGACCTGCCCCTCGGCCACGTCGTGACGCTCGTAGGCATAGGGCGCCTGCCCCGTGACCTTGAGCGGACCGTCGACGCGCTGCGCCGGCATGCCGACCACGCGCGACTCGTCGAAGAGGTTGTCCCCGGCGGGTTGATTGAACTGCATGGTCTCACTCCTCTGCCAGCATGGCCGCGAGCGTTCGCGTCGCCAGCGTGATCTTGAAGGCGTTCTCCTCGGTCGGCCGTGCCCCCTCGAGCAGCCGCGCCATCACGGCCTCGGCCCCCTTCGGAAGCTCGGCATCCGCCTCGGCCGAGCGCCAGGGCCTCGGCGCGACGCCGCCAAGCGCCACGCGGCCCGTGCCGTCCGGCTGGCGGATCAGCGCCACCGAGACCAGCGCGAAGGCATAGGAGGCCCTGTCGCGCACCTTGTGGTATGTCTGGACCCCGCCCACGGGCGCGGGCAGCGTCACGGCGGTGATGATCTCGCCCGGCATGAGCGCCGTCTCCTGCTCCGGGGTCTCGCCCGGCAGCAGGTGGAACTCCTCCAGCGGAATGCTGCGCGTCATGCCGTTCGGCGTCACGGTCTCGACCACCGCGTCCAGCGCACGCATGCCGACCGCCATGTCCGAGGGATGCGTCGCGATGCAGGCATCGGAGGTGCCGATCACGCCCAGCTGGCGCGAGAAGGCCCCTTCCGACAGCGCCGCGCAGCCCGACCCCGGCGCGCGCTTGTTGCAGGGCTGGGCGGTGTCGTAGAAATACGGGCACCGCGTCCGCTGCAGCAGGTTGCCGCCGGTCGTCGCCTTGTTGCGCAGCTGCCCCGAGGCACCCGCCACCAGCGCCCGCGTCAGCACGGGATAATCGCGGCGGATGCGCTCGTCGGCCGCGAGGTCGGTGTTGCGCACCAGCGCGCCGATGCGCAGCCCGCCCTCATCGGTCTCGGTGATCTCGTCGAGGCCCAGCCCGTTCACGTCGATCAGGTGCACCGGCGTCTCGATCTCGAGCTTCATCAGGTCCAGCAGGTTCGTCCCGCCGGCGATGAACTTCGCGCCCTCGACCTCGGCGGCCCGCGCCGCGGCCCCGGCCGGATCGGCCGCGCGTTCGTAGGAAAACTGTCTCATGCCTGATCCTCCGCGACCTGGGTGATGGCGGCGAGAATGTTGGAATAGGCCCCGCAGCGGCAGATGTTGCCGGACATGCGCTCGCGGATCTCGTCGTCGGTGGCCTCGATGCGCGCGGTCAGATCGCCGGTCACGTGGCTGGGCACGCCCGCCGCGATCTCGTCCAGCACGGCGCGGGCCGAGCAGATCTGCCCCGGCGTGCAGTAGCCGCACTGGAAGCCGTCGTGCTCGACGAAGGCCGCCTGCATCGGGTCCAGCGCCTCGGGCGTGCCGAGGCCCTCGATGGTCTCGACCTCGTCGCCCTCGTGCATGACGGCCAGCGACAGGCACGAGTTGATGCGCTGCCCGTTCACCGAGCAGGTGCAGGCGCCGCACTGGCCGTGGTCGCAGCCCTTCTTGGTGCCGGTCAGCTCAAGGTGCTCGCGCAGCGCGTCGAGCAGCGTGGTGCGGTTGTCGACCGTCAGCTCCTGCTCGGTGCCGTTCACGGTCAGCGTCACGGTCGTGCTGTCGGGGCCGACCGCGGCGGCCGGGCTGCCGCCCTCGCCGCCGGATTGCGCCGAGGCCCGGCCCGCGGCGATGGCGCCAAGCGCCACGGCGCCGCTGGTGGCCATCAGCGTGCGACGGCGGATTTCGAACGGAATGGGGGGTGGGGACATGATCAATTCCTGTCGGTCTGGCCGTCCGCCTCCGGACAGCTGGTTCGGTCTTGACGGTGGAAAGGCAGGTAGCCGGGGCCGGGCCCCGGACTATGCCCTCAAATCGCAAGGGCTCATGGTGTGAACGCATGAATGCCGGCCCCGCTCCAGCGGGTGCCCCAACGTCAACCAAACGCCGGACCCCGGCGCCCGTGGCAAGGGCCCCTGCCCCGCCAGGCGATCAGCCGGTCGAACGATCCGCCCGGACGGGCCCCGTCCTCAGCTTCCTGCAGCCGGCTGCGCGCCCTCGCCCCGCCCGCGCAGGGTGATCCGCGTCAGCTCCGAGGGCACGCCAAGGCGCAGCGCGAAGCCGGGCCAGAGCGCGGTGCCGTTGCTCACGTAGAGATGCATGTCGCCCACCGCGTAGAGCCCCGAGATGAAGCCCTCGTTGTAGCGCGCGATCAGCGAGGCCAGCCCCATCACCATGCCGCCGTGCGTGTGCCCGGAGAGGTGCAGGTCGACGCCGCGCGCCGCCATGACCCGCGCCTGCCTCGGCTGGTGATTGAGCAGCACCACCGGCGCATCCCCCGGCGCCCCCTCGAGCGCCCCGTCAATGTCGGGCACCGGCAGTCCGAAGCGCCCGGCCGCGAGATCGGTCAGCCCCGCGATCACCAGCGCCCCGCCCTCGCGCTCGATCCGCGCATGGTCGTTGGCCAGCGGCCGCATCCCCAGCTCCTGGTAGATGCCCCACCAGTCCTCGTAGCCGAAATAATACTCGTGGTTCCCCGGGCTCACGTAGACGCCGTCCCGCGCCGCAAGCCCCGCCAGCGGGGCCACGTCCGCGCGCCGGGCATCGGGATAGCCGTCGATCAGGTCGCCGCTGATGAGGATGAGGTCCGCGTCCAGCGCGTTCACCCGCGCCACCAGCGCCTCGGCGAAGGGCCGGTGGAACAGCCGGCTGAGGTGCAGGTCGGTCAGGTGGATCAGCGAATACCCCTCGAAGCCCGCCGGCAGGTTCTCGATCTCGAAGGACAGGTCCTTCTGCGCGGGCAACCGCACCGCGTTCATCACGCCCAGGCCCGCGACCGCGACACCCAGCACGACCGCCGCCGCGCTCCAGCCCGACGCCAGCGGCCGCCACTGCCACAGCTGCAGCGAGCGGACCAGCATCGCGAGGTCCAGCAGCAGGTGCAGCGCCGCGGTTATCAGGATGGCCCCGAAGCCCAGGTTCACCGCGATCACCACGGCGCGCGGCAGTTCGAGCGAGAACATGTTGCCATAGGCATAGCGCGTCAGCAGGTGGTTCTCGGCCAGCATCAGGATCGCGGCGCCCAGCAGCAGCTTTCCCCAGAGCGGAATGCCCAGCGGACCCACGACCCGCAGGGCCACGTAGGTCCCGATGACCCCCATGACGGTGGCAAACATGGTATTTTCTCCTGCTCGTTGGTCCCGCCCGGCAGGACATGGCGCGCAGCATCCCGGCAATCGTCGCGGCCGCAAGCCCGAAACGACACGGAGCGGCCCCCGGCGCGCCCGGGGGCGCGTCACCGCCGCATCTTTGTCCTCGGGCCCCCGCCCGGGGCGGCGGGGCCTCAGTCCTCGGCGTGAAGCTTCAGGAAGGGCCCCACCTCGGCCAGCACGCGCTCGGGGCATTCCTCGGCCANCCCCCATGACGGTGGCAAACATGGTATTTTCTCCTGCTCGTTGGTCCCGCCCGGCAGGACATGGCGCGCAGCATCCCGGCAATCGTCGCGGCCGCAAGCCCGAAACGACACGGAGCGGCCCCCGGCGCGCCCGGGGGCGCGTCACCGCCGCATCTTTGTCCTCGGGCCCCCGCCCGGGGCGGCGGGGCCTCAGTCCTCGGCGTGAAGCTTCAGGAAGGGCCCCACCTCGGCCAGCACGCGCTCGGGGCATTCCTCGGCCAGGTAGTGCCCGCCGGGGATCGCCTGGCCCTCGACCGTCGTGGCGCGCTCGCGCCAGAGCGCGAGGCAGTCGAAATGCGCCTCGATGGCCCCGTCGGCGCCCCAGAGCACCAGCAGCGGCGTCCCGATCCGCCCGGTCTCGGCGTCGTCATGCGCGATGTCGATGGTGGCCGCCGCGCGGTAGTCCTCGCAGCTCGCGTGGATCGCCTCGGGGGTGGCGAAGGCCGAGAGGTACTCCTCCAGCGCCTCGCGGCAGAAGGGCGCCAGCCCCGCAGGGGGCGTGTCGCATTTCCACAACCAGAAACGGTCGGGGTCCTGCGCGATCATCTCCTCCGGAAAGGGCGCGGGCAGCGTCAGCCAGTACCAGTGCCAGTAGGCATGCGCGAAGGGCGTGCGCGCCTCGCGGTACATCTCGCGCGTGGGCGCGATGTCGAGGATCGCCAGCGCCCGCACCCGCGCAGGATGGTCCGCCGCCAGCCTGTGCGCCACCCGCGCGCCTCGGTCATGCGACAGCACCGCGAAGCGCTCGTGCCCCAGCGCCTGCATCACCTCGACCATGTCGCCCGCCATGGCGCGCTTGGAATAGGCCGCGTGATCGCCCCCGCCCGCGGGCTTGTGCGAGGCGCCGTAGCCGCGCAGGTCGGCGCAGATCACGCGAAAGTCGCGCGCCAGCTCCGGCGCCACCGCGTGCCACATGGCCGAGGTCTGCGGGTAGCCGTGCAGCAGCAGCAGCGGCGGCCCCGCGCCCATGATCCGGCAGAAGATCTCGCCGCCGCCCGAAAGCGGCACCCGGCGTTCCTCGGCGCCCTCGAAGAAACGCCCGGCCGGCCGCGCCCCGGCCAGCGCCGCGGCCCTGTCGCGCACTGTCATTGGCTGCTCTCCTCCTCGCCTCGGGCCGCATGATGCAGGCCCGTCCGGCCCGGGGCAATGCCCCCCTGCCCTGCCCTACCCGCCGTCGAACGGGTCCAGCAGGCGCACGCCGGTCGGCCGGAAATCGCTGCCGTTGCCGGTGACCACCGTGGCATCCCGCGCCAGCCCCTGCGCCGCGATCATGAGATCCGCCCCCGCGTGCCCGATCCGCGCCGAGAGCTCGCCCCAGATGCGCGCGTCCTCCGAGGTGAAGGGCAACAGCCGGTCGGCGAAAACGGTCGTCGTCCGCTCCATCCAGAGCCGCAGGTCGCGCGCGAATTCGGCGTTGCGCGGCTCCTGTAAACGGATACCTCTCTCGATCTCGCCCACCGTCACCACGCTGAGATATAGCTCCGCCTCGGCCTGCTGCGCGAGCCAGGCCGCCACCTGCGGCGCGCGGTCGGCCCGGCGCACGGCCGAGATCACGTTGGTGTCGAGGATGTAGATCAAAACGTGATGTCGCGCGGGGCCGCCTGCGCACGGGGCACCTCGTCGCCCGGGAAGGCCATGAGGTGATCGGCAAAGCTGCCCCGGTCGCTGCGCGCGGCCTCGACCAGCCTGCGGTATTCTTCGGCCGAGATCACCACCACCGCCGGCTTGCCCCGGCGCGAGACCTCCTGCGGGCGCCCGGCAAGCGCCGCCTCGACCACCGCGCTGAAGCGGTTCTTGGCATCCTGAAGGGTGAGCATGGCGGGCCTCCTGTCCAGCTACCTGTCTAGCTAAGCGCAGTGAGCCGGAAAATCAAGCCCGCCCTGCCCCGTCAGTCGCGCGGGGCGTCCAGCAGCCGCTCCAGCTCGGCCATCGCCGCCTCGACCAGCTCGCGGCTGGCCTTCTTGCCGCCGATCCGGATGTACCAGCCCTGGGAATCCTCGCCCGCCCGCAGCGAATAGCCCGACGAGAGCCGCTTCTCGGCCCCCTGCCCCGCGCTCTTGCGCGGCCGCCCGCCGCGGCGGGGCTCCGCCGGCCGCTCCAGCGTGGCGAGCGCCGCCTCCAGGATCTGCGCCTCCTCCGCCGGGGTCTCGGGCACCCGCTCGGCCAGGGCATCGCGCAACCGCGACTCGCCCCCGTTGCGCAGCGCGGCGGCGATCCTCAGCCCCTCCTTCTCCTTGATGAGATCGGGAAAGGTCAGCATATCGCCCAGCTCCTCGAAGATCAGCGCGAAGCTGCGGATCTTCGACCGCTTGCCCTTGGAGGCCATCGGGAAGAGCGCGTTGACCGCTTCCTCGGAATTGACGAAGGCCCCCTGCTGCGCCGCGATCACCGCGATGCGCCCGCGCTCGAAATGCGACAGCACGGCGCGGATCTCGTTCTCCTCGATCATCGCGGCAAAGGTCCCGCCCATGGCGTCGGGATCGCGGATCACCGCCTTGATCGTCGCGTAGCTCTCGTCCTTGGTCAGCGCGTGCAGGTCGCGCACGGCCTTCAGGCGCCGGTAGCCCGAGAGCAGCCCGAAGCGGAAGCCGCGCGGGTCCTCGGGCGTCTCGAAGATCTCCACCGGCAGGCGCAGCCCGCCCTTGGCGATCGAGGCCTTCAGCTCCTCCATCTCCTCGGCGTCCAGCACCACCCGGTCGCGCACCAGCGCGTCGGCGTCGATCTCGTCGATCGGCACCTCCAGCATGACCAGCCCGCGCCCCTCGGCGTCGCGCATGCGCTGCGCGTCGCGGCTGTCGCGGGCCGCCTCGGCGCGCTGCTCCGCCGGGCGCGGATCGAAGGCCCCGGCGCTGTCCGCCGCCACCTGCGCGATGGGCGCGGCCAGCCGCGCGCCCCCGCCCCCGGACCCGCTTTCGCGGCGAAACTCGTCCTCGATCCGGCTCAGGTCCTCGGCGCTCGGCGCCTCCAGCTTGCGTCGCTTGGCCATCTCACACCTCCTCGCGGTCTGCACCCGCCATCCGGGCATCGCGCCACCACGTGCCCAGGATCACCTCCTTTACCTCCGCCCAGGTCCGGTCGAAGGTCTCGCGCCCGCGCACGTAGGTGTCGCGGTTGAAGTCGCGGTAATCGATCTCGTAGATCCCGCTCACCTGTTCGCCGGCCTGCCCGACCAGCGCGGTCATCTCCTGCCGGTAGGTCGTCATGAAGTCCCCGAAGTAGGCCTGGATCACGTTGGCCAGGTCCGTCTGCTGGCCCGCGTCGAAGCGCGTCACCAGCGCGCGCACCGCGTCCCATTCGAAGCGCATCTCCGGCAGCCCGTCCGAGCGCCGC
>NZ_KE557294.1:0-5082 GCF_000442255.1 Salipiger mucosus DSM 16094
GCTGGCGCCCGGCGCCGACGTGCACGCGCTCGTCGCCGAATGGGCCGCGGTCTGGGCCGAGACCGGCGCGCCGCGCCTGCGGGACCCCGACCGCGCCTTCCTGGGCTGGCTGCGCCGGCGGCGCTGAGACCGGGAAACCTTTCGCATGCGAAAGGTCGCGCGCGCGGGCCGGGCGGGTTGGACAGCGCCGCCCGCGCCCTCTATCACTCGCGCCATGACAGACGAGGCCCCACGCCCCATGACCCCTTCCTTCACCGAGACCGCGCGCCAGGTGCTCGACACCGAGGCGCGCGCCCTCGACCGGCTGGCCCGCGAGCTGCCCGCCGACTTCGACGCCGTCGTCTCGGACCTGCTGCAGGTGCCGGGGCGGATCGTCGTCACCGGCATGGGCAAGTCGGGCCACGTGGCGAACAAGATCGCCGCCACCCTCGCCTCGACCGGCACCCCGGCGCAGGCGGTGCACCCGGGCGAGGCCAGCCACGGCGACCTTGGGATGATCACCCGCGCCGACGCGGTGCTGGCGATCTCCAACTCGGGCGAGACGCGCGAGCTGGCCGACATCCTGGCCCACTGCACGCGCTTCGGCATCCCGCTGGTGGCCATGACCAAGCGCGCCGGCAGCACGCTGGCGCGCGCCGCCTCGCGGCTGCTGCTGCTGCCCGACGCGCCGGAGGCCTGCGCCATCGGCATGGCGCCCACCACCTCGACCACCATGGCCATGGCCCTGGGCGACGCGCTGGCGGTGGCGCTGATGCAGCACCGCGGCTTCGACCGCGAGTCCTTCCTCGCGATGCATCCCGGCGGCACCCTGGGCGCGCAGCTGCTGCGGGTCTCGGCGGTCATGCACCGCGGCGCCGAGCTGCCGGTGGTCGCCCCGGGCACCGCCATGGGCGAGGCGCTGGTCGAGATGTCGGCCAAGGGCTTCGGCGTCGCCGCGGTGGTCGCGGAGGGGCGCCTGGAGGGCGTCATCACCGACGGCGACCTGCGGCGCAACCTCGCCGGGCTGATGGAGCGCCGCGCCGGCGACGTGGCGACGCCCCATCCCCGCACCATCGCCCCCGACGCCTTCCTGACCGAGGCGCTGGCGGTGATGAACGCCCACAAGATCAGCGCGCTCTTCGCCGTCGACGAGGAGGCCCGGCTGGTGGGGCTGGTGCATATCCACGACGCGCTGCGGCTGGGGGTGGCATGATGGACCGGGTCGTCTTCATTCCCGCGCGCCACGCCTCGACGCGCTATCCCGGCAAGCCGCTGGTGCCGCTGCGCGGCGCCACCGGGCAGGCCAAGAGCCTGATCCGGCGCAGCTGGGAGGCCGCCTGCGCGGTGCGCGGCATCGATGCCGTCTACGTGCTGACCGACGACGACCGCATCGCCGAGGAGGCGCGCGGCTTCGGCGCCGGGGTGCTGATGACCTCGTCGCGGGCGCGCAACGGCACCGAGCGCTGCGCCGAGGGGCTGGCCCAGCTGGAGACCGAGCCGCGCGTCGTGCTCAACCTGCAGGGCGACGCGCCGCTCACCCCGCCGTGGTTCCTCGAGGCGCTGGCCGGGGCGATGGAGACGGCGGAGCCGGGCGGCACCGGCATGGCCACCCCGGTGCTGCGCTGCGACGCGCGCACGCTCGAGAACTTCGTGACCGACCGGCGCGAGGGCCGGGTGGGGGGCACCACCGCGGTGATGCGCGCCGACGGCAGCGCGCTCTACTTCTCCAAGGAGGTGCTGCCCTTCGTCGGCGATCTCGCCGCGCCGCCCGAGGTCTGGCACCACGTCGGCGTCTACGCCTATACCCCCGGCGCGCTGCGGCGCTACGCCGGCTGGCCCGAGGGGCCGCTGGAGCGGGCCGAGGGGCTCGAACAGCTTCGTTTCCTGGAAAACGGCCTTCCGGTGCGCTGCGTGCCCGTCGAGGCCCGCGGCCGGCTCTTCTGGGAACTCAACAACCCCGTGGACGTGGCCCGCATCGAGGCCGTCCTCGCCGAGGAGGGGATCGCATGACCGAGGTCGCCATCGGATCGCTGACCGTGTCCAACACCGCGCCCTTCGTGCTGATCGCGGGGCCCTGCCAGCTCGAGGGGCTCGACCACGCGCGGATGCTGGCCGGCCGCATCGCCGAGGCCGCGGCGGCGGCGGGCGTGCCCTGGATCTTCAAGGGCAGCTACGACAAGGCCAACCGCTCCTCGCTCTCGGGCGCGCGCGGGCTGGGGATGGAGGCGGGGCTCACCATCCTGTCGAAGATCGGCGCCGAGTTCGACGTGCCGGTGCTGACCGACGTGCATGCCCCGGACCACTGCGCGCCGGTGGCCCAGGCGGTGGACGTGCTGCAGATCCCCGCCTTCCTGTCGCGCCAGACCGACCTGCTGCTGGCGGCGGGCGAGAGCGGGGCGGCGGTCAACGTCAAGAAGGGCCAGTTCCTCGCGCCCTGGGACATGGCCAATGTCGCCGACAAGATCGCCTCGACCGGCAACCGCCGCATCCTGCTCTGCGAGCGCGGCGCGAGCTTCGGCTACAACATGCTGGTGAGCGATTTCCGCGCGCTGCCGATCATGGCCGGCACCGGCTGGCCGGTGGTCTTCGACGCCACCCACTCGGTGCAGCTGCCGGGCGGGCAGGGGGCCACCTCGGGCGGCCAGCGCGAGTTCGTCGAGCCGCTGGCCCGCGCCGCCGTGGCGGTGGGCGCGGCCGCGCTCTTCGTCGAGACCCACGAGGACCCGGACCGCGCGCCCTCGGACGGGCCCAACATGGTGCCGGTGGACCGGCTCGGCCCGATGCTGGCCGGGCTGCGCGCGATCGACGATCTGACCAAGGCCCGCGGCTGAGGCGGGCCGCGCCCTCCCGGGACGGGGTAGCGCCGGGGGGAGGTTTCCGGCCATCCCGAAAGAGAGGGACTGCGCTGCTCTGCCGCGCGGGAAAGAACTTTTCCGGCCTGCGCCATATGCGATAAGGTCAATGTGATTTTCGGACGGTGGGATGACTTTGAAAAACGTTGATATCGCGATCTTCCGGGCGACGCCGGCGGGGATCATCGCGGCGGTCGCCGCGGCCCGGCTCGGCTTTTCGGTGACCATCGTCGAGAGCGGGCCGCAGGTCGGCGGGATGATGACCTCGGGGCTCAACGCGACGGACGCGGTCGGCAAGAGCTGGATCACCGGCGTCTCGCGCGAGTTCTTCATCCGCGCCCGGATGCACTACGGCACCCATTTCCTGCCCTCGCGGATCGAGAGCAAGGTGGCCGGCGCGATCTTCCGGACGATGCTCGACGAGGCCGGGGTCGAGGTGCTGCGCGACACCCGCATCGAGGAGGTCCGGCGCAGCGGGCGGACCATCTCGCAGGCGCGTCTGTCGGACGGCACGGTGCTCGCGGCGGACTGGTGGATGGACGCCTCCTACGAGGGCGACCTGATGGCCATGGCCTTCGTCTCGTACCGTCTCGGGCGCGAAAGCCGCGACGAGTTCGACGAGCCCTGGGCCGGCCGGCAGCGCTCGCGCTCGCTGCTGCCCTGGGGCGGCGGGCGGCGCATCTCGCCCAAGGTCGGCGACAGCTTCCGCCCCTGGGTCGATCCGCCCAGCAACCTGCCCCTGGGCAGCGCCGACCGGCGCGTGCAGAGCTACTGCATCCGGCCCACGCTGACCAACATCAACGTGCCGCACCTGCGGGTGCCGATCGAGCGGCCCGAGGATTTCGACTTCTCCGCCTTCGACATCTTCCGCGAGCTCGCCCGGGACCTGGGCTCGGCGGCGGTGCGCTCGACCTGGCACCGCAACATGGGCACCACCTTCAAGTCGGCCTACTTCAACCTCGCCGAGCTGCCCAACGGCAAGTGGGACATGAACTCGGGCCCGCTGGCGCCGATCAACAACCCGGCGCTGACCGACGGCTGGGCCGAGGCCTCGCACGAGACGCGCGCCGGGATGACCGAGGCCTTCCGGCGCTACACGCAGGCGATCCTGTGGTTCATCCAGAACGATCCCGCGGTGCCGGTGGCGGTGCGCGCCTTCTTCTCGGACTTCGGCCTGCCCGGCGACGAGTACACGGACAGCGGCCACCTGCCGCCCGAGGTCTACGTCCGCGAGGGCCGGCGCCTGATGGGCGAGAACACCTTCACCCAGCACCACGTCGAGGGCGGCGGCGTGGGCAAGGACGAGGAGGTCTGCGAGGGGCGCTATTTCCTCGACTGCAAGCCGGTCTCCTGGATGGCCAACCGCGAGATGACCAACGTGGTCCGCGAGGGCATGTTCATGTCCGGGGGCGAGCCGCTGCGCTATTCCATCCCCGCCTGGGTGATGCTGCCCAGGCGCGGCGACACGACGAACTTCTTCGCGCTCTGCGGGGTCTCGGCGAGCCATGTCGCCTTCGGGTCCTTCCGGATGGAGCCGATCTGGATGGAGCTCGGCAACGTCGCCCCGATCATCGCCTGGATCGCCGGGCAGCGCGGCTGCCTGCCGCACGAGGTCGATCCCGCCGCGGTCCGCCGGGTGCGGGAGCAGCGCTTCACCCATCTCTTCGAGAACGACCTGACGCCCTCGGACTTCGTCTCGCAGGGGCAGGGCGGCACCCACGGCTCCAAGGCGTCGACCCCGGCCTGAGCCGGCCCGGGCCGGCTCAGCCGCGCAGCATGAGCAGTTGCAGCGCGACGCTCTTCAAGGGCCGGAGAAAGGGACGCGTGGCCGGATAGCGCGAGAGCGTGCGCCCGTAGACATCGCGCAGCGAGCGGTAGAGGGCGCGGCGCAGCGGCAGGCCGCGCGTGTCCAGTTCCAGCTTCTGGTCGACCACGTTGTTCGACGAGCAGTGGGCCGCGTACATCTGCGCCTTGTATTCCAGCCGGGCATAGTCCTGCGCCGCGCGCCGCGGCTGCATCACCTGCACGATGCGGTAGCCGCGGTCGTGCACCGCGTAGCCGATCAGCCGCTCCTGCACGTGGGCGACGCCGCCGTCGATGTGATGCGGCTCGGCGTTGTAGTCGGTCCACTTCCAGCGCCAGTCGAACATCTTGCGCAGCGCGTCCAGCCGGAACCAGTACATCGTGCCGTAGGGCGCCACCGGCGTGTGATCGTCGAGCGGCACGTCGATGTACATCTCGGCGGCGAGCG
>NZ_KE557294.1:5554-26849 GCF_000442255.1 Salipiger mucosus DSM 16094
CCTGCGCCGCTGCCACCGCCGCTGGCCCGCCGGCCCGCGCATCCGCCAGCTGCTGCTCGAGGCGCTGCGCAAGGCCGGGGACCTCGAGGGCGCGCACCGCGTGCTCGACGCGCTCGAGGCGCGGTTCCCCGGCACCGACCTCGCGCAGCAGCGGCTGCGCCTGCTGATCGACGAGGGCCGCCCGGACGAGGCGCTGGCACTGGCCGAGGCGGGCGGACTGATGGCGCGCAACGTGACCTCGCGCGACGAGACATTGCGGCTCCATCTCTGCCAGGGACGGCTCGCGGAGGCGGAGCGCGTGGCCGGCGAGATCGTCCGGGCGCTCGGCGTCGGCAACCACCACGCGGCGCAGTTCAGCGTGACCCTGAGCGGGGCCATGCTGAACGAGCTGCGGATCTTCCACCGCGTCGCGGGGCAGGGGGAGGGGCGGTCGCTGGTGCGGGATATTTACGAACCCGCGCGGCAGGTGATCGACGCCTGGGAGGCGCGGCTCTCTCCGCCGCCCGGGGCCTTCGCGCCCGGCGCGCCCGCGGCGATTCCCCGGCGCATCGTCCAGTACTGGAACGCCGAGGACCCGCCGCCCGAGGTCGGCAAGGTCATGGAGGGATGGCGCCGCGCGGCGGGCTTCGACTACCGCTGCCACAACCGGGCGAGCGCCCTGAGGTTCCTCGCGCAGACCTACGACGACCGCCACGCCCGGGCCTTCCGGCTCGCCAACAACGCCGCCGAGGAATGCGATTTCCTCCGGCTCTGCCTGCTGCTGGCCGAGGGCGGTATCTATTCCGACGCCGACGACATGCTCGCCGGCGACCCCGGCGCGCTGCTGGCCGGCGCGGGCGGCATGCTGGTGGCGCGCGAACCCTTCCGCGCCATCGCCAACAACGTGATCTGCGCCCGCCCCGGCCACCCGGTGCTGAAGATCGCCGTCGACATGGCGCGCGAGGCGCTGCTGTCGCGCGCCAACGACGGGACCTGGTCCAAGACCGGGCCGGGGCTCTTCACCCGGGCCATCGCGGCCTACCTCGTGGACTGCGAGACGAAGGGGACGGAGCCGGACCTGCGGATCATGCCGCAATACCGGCTCAACCGCTTCGTGACGCCGCACGTGCGGCTCTCCTACAAGACCACCTCGAAATACTGGAACGCCCGCTCGCGCGACGCGGCGACACCGACGGTCCGCGCCCTGGCGCGGCTCGCCGCCGGGGAGCGGGGAGAGCTGGCCGTCGCCTGAGGGGCCGGTCCCCTATCAAATGGGTATACCCCGGGGGCTGTCGATAGAGTGCCCCCGGGAGCCTATCAAAAGAGTTGTTTTCCGAATGATAAAGACGCATATCAACAGGATCATAATTCTATTAGATACAGGAAGCCGCTCCCGATGAAGTACGGATACCGCCGGGTCAGCTCCGTCGACCAGAAGCTCGACCGCCAGGTGTTGCCCGGCGACATCGCGGAGGCGAACGTCTTCGAGGAGAAGATCAGCGGCGCCCGGGGCACCAACCGGCCCGAGCTCGAGAACGTGCTGGGGCGCCTGCGCCCGGGCGACGCGCTGCATGTCTACTCGACCGACCGCCTGGCGCGGTCGACGCGCGACCTGCTGGACATCGTCGAGCGGGTGAAGGCCGCCGGGGCGGTGCTGATCTTTGAAAAGGAGCGGCTGACCTTCTCCGGCGACAATGCCGACCCGATGTCGGATTTCATGCTGACCATGCTGGGCGCGCTCGCCGAAATGGAGCGGGCCAATATCCGGGCGCGCCAGCTGGAGGGCATCGAGATCGCCAAGAGCCGGGGCAAGTACCGCGGCGGCAGGAAGCGCCTCGACAGGAAAGCGGTCTGGAAGCTGCTCGACGCCGGCTTCGGCCCGCAGGAGGTGGCCGACACCCTCCGGATCGGGGTGGCCTCGGTCTACCGGATCCGCAAGGAAGGCCGCCCGGCGGGCTCCGCGCCGTGACGGGCCCGCGCGTCCGCATGCCGCCTTGCCGGCACCGGCGGACGAAGCTAGGCTGAGGTATGTCCATGGATCCGCTCGATATCGTTCTCCATGTCGGCCTTCCCAAGACCGGCACCAGCGCGATTCAGCGCACGTTCGCGGCCCATTCCCGCTCCCGCGCGGCGGCCGATCCGATCGCCTACTATCCGAAGGCCGGGCAGAACAATTACGAGGCCCATTTCAATCTCGCCATGGAACTCCACATGCCCAACAGGTTCGACCCCGCCCTGGGGTCCTGGGCCGACGTGGCCGACGAGATCGTCAGGTCCGACGCCCGCCGCGTCCTGATCTCCTCGGAACTGTTCCGCGACCACTTCGCCAAGGCCGTGGCGCGAAAGATCGGCAAGCTTCTGCCGCAGGCACGGACGCGGCCGGCCGTCTATTTCCGCCCGCAGTGGGAATACCTCGAATCCGGTTACCTGCAGATCGTTCGGTTCGGCAGGACGGACCGAAGCCTCGAGGAGTTCGTCGCCCAGAAGGAAGACCAACTCAGCAATTACGAGAGGATCGCCAAGTCGTGGCAGGCGGCCTTCGGGGAGAAGCAGGTCGCGGCGCTGCCCTACGACCGGACGGTCCGGGAGAATGGGATCGTCTCGAGCTTCGCCCGCGCCATGTGGGGCCGGGACGACAACCTCGACAACGAGAAGCGGGTGAACGAGCGCACCGGCCTGCTCGCGATCAATGCCGTCTTCCGGGTCAGGGATCTCTGCCGCGAAGCCCTGGGTGACGGAGACTTCATTCTTCCCGCGAAGACCGTGAGCTTCATCACGCAGTCCTTCCGGAACGACCCGCGAGACCCGACCGATTTCACCCTGATATCGGACGACCTCCGACAGCGGTTGTTCGAAAGATCGCTCGCCAGGAATGAATGGCTGGCAAAGACCTTCGACACCGCGAACTGGAGCGCCTTCCTGGAGGCTCCGGTCTCGACGCGCCCGTACATGACTCGCGACGACGTCCCGTTGTCGGCGCAGGACCTCGAGCGGTGCGAGGCCTTTGCCGCGGAGGAGATCGCGCGGCAGACCCGCGCCGCCTGACCAGCCGCGCTCGCCTCCACGGTTCCGTGCGCTGCGTGACTCGATCCGGTTTCCCGCGATCGCAATTCGAACGTCTGCAAACGAAATTGCATTGCGCGGACAATGAAAACGGGGAGGACCCCGGCATCATTCTGCATCTGCAGAAATTCTGCACCCGCGACGTATTGGCATTACGGGCGCGGGCCCGGTTATATCGAATCGATATATGCCCATATTTCGGCACATTTCCAATTAATTGACGTCAATCCATTGAATATGAAGCGATATATAAAATGTTGCGCGATCAATATACCTTTGCCACCATTTTCATCGGGGATACGCGTGGATGAGGAGTGCCATGAATGCCGACCGGAAATATCACCGTAACCCCTTATGGCGGCTCGGTTCTGAGCCTGCCTTTGCTCAATGAGGACAACACGCTGCTGCTCAGCGACCTGGACTCGAAGATCACCGCCGAGCTGGCCGACGACCAGGGCACGCTGGACAGCTCGGACGACAACATCTCGACCTTCGACGACGAGGCGCTGACCTACGTCGGCTCGGGCACCTTCCAGCCCGGCATCGAGGTCGCCGGGGTCATCGTGCCGCTCGGCGAGGCCGTCCCGGTGGTCGTCTTCAACGCCGACGACGGCACCGGAACCGAGAAGAGCTACTTCCACTTCCCCGAGGGCGACCCCGGCCTGCTGGGGGCCGTCGCGGCGATCCTCGACATCGAGGACACGCCCTACGAGATCTTTCCGAACCCCTACGAGGGTTCGGCCGTCGCGGATGTCTACTTCGGCGACGACTTCGGCAACCAGATGTTCGGCGAGGCCGGTGACGACGACATCCGCGGCCGCGACGGCGACGACAGCATCATCGGCGGCCTGGGCGCGGACACGCTGCTGGGCAACGACGGCGCGGATACCGTCAGCGGCGGCGAGGGCGACGACGTGGTGGTCGGCGGCTTCGGCGCGGACGTGGTGGTCGGCGGGGACGGTCTCGACCGGCTCGAAGGCGGCGCCGGCGCCGACACGCTGCTGGCCGGGGCGCATGCGGACACGATCGAGGGGGGCCTCGGCGACGACCTGATCGACGGGGCCGGCGGCTTCGACACGGTGCTCTACACCGGCCTCTCCGAGGGCGTGATCCTCAACCT
Organism: Salipiger mucosus DSM 16094; assembly: GCF_000442255.1. GTDB lineage: Bacteria > Pseudomonadota > Alphaproteobacteria > Rhodobacterales > Rhodobacteraceae > Salipiger > Salipiger mucosus. Next base: position 9,717 of record NZ_KE557294.1, read on the forward strand.
CGAGAACGGCGTCGCGACGGGCGGCGGCGGCAGCGACACGGTCAGCAACGTCGAGCACGCCGTCGGCTCGGCGGGCGACGACGTGGTCTACGGCACCGAGCTGCACGGCAACCGGCTCGAGGGCTCGCTGGGCGACGACGACCTCTACGGGCTGAACGGGCGCGACACGCTGCTGGGCGGCGACGGCAACGATGCCCTCTACGGCGGCGAGGACGTGGACTGGCTGCTGGGCGGAGACCAGGACGACCGGCTCGACGGCGGCGGCGGCACCGACGTCCTGACCGGCGGCGACGGGGCCGACACCTTCGTGCTGTCCGACATCGCAGACACCGGCGTTGGCCGCTGGGACCGCGACGAGATCCGCGACTTCGACGCCTCCGATGGCGACGTGATCGACATCTCGGGCGTCGATGCGGATGCCGGCGCGGCGGGCGACCAGGCCTTCACCTTCGCCGGCACCGACTTCACCGGGACCGCCGGGGAAGTGATCCTGGAAGACCACGTCTTCTCGGGGGTCGACGTGACCATCGCCTCGATGGACGTGGACGGCGACGGCGAGATCGACGGCCAGCTCTACATCGTGGGCGGCGCGGAGATCGACGACTTCGTGCTCTGAGCGACACGGCGGCGGCGGGCCCTCCGGGCCGGCCGCCGCGGACCGCGCCCAGACACCGCCCGGACACCGCGCTCAGGCGGAGAGAACGCCGATGCGCTCGTTGACGAGGGCGGCGAAGGGAAACTCGTTCCGCGCGATCATCTCCTCCCAGCCCTCCCGCGAGCTGCCGGAATAGCCGATGTCGTCGATCAGGATCATCGAGCGCGGCGCCATCCAGCCGTAGGCCGTCTTGTAGCTGCGGATCAGCGTGTCGCGGTCGTGACGGGAATCGATGAAGACCAGGTCGAAGGTCTCGCCGGCGGGCAGGTGCACGCCGAGTGCGTTGAAGTCCTCGCGCAGGACCTTCCCGCGCTCGGAATCGCCGTGGGTGATCAGGTCGAGCGACCGCTGCGCCTGGTTCGCGTAGCTCGCCAGTTCGAAGGAGAAGAGACGGCTGTCGGCGCCGCTCTCGGCGAGCGCGATGGCCAGATACATCGAGGAGATGCCGTATCCCGACCCCGCCTCGAGCGCGTGCCGCGCCCCGAAGGCGCGGGCCAGCGCGTAGAGCATCGTGCCGTAGCGCGGCGAGAGCGAGATCGTCGAGGCGGTGACATGCGTCTTGTCGTGGCTGAGTTCGCGGCCGAGGTAGCTCTTGTGCAGGGGTTTCGGCTTCAGGCGGCGCAGCCGCTCGCGCCGCCGGGCGATGCGCGCGAAGAGCGGCGGCTGGTCGGGGGCGTTGACGGCCTCGAGAAAGCTCTCCCGCGTCCAGACGCTGGACTCCGCCTTCACGAATTCCACCGGCAGCTCCTTGAAGCCCCTGGTGTCGCCGGTGCCCGGAGGGCTCTTATCGTCTGAAGCTGGCATCTGGCTCGCAATCCTCCCTGTCGTTCTGTCCGGTCCCGTTGCGAAACCGCCGCCGGATGCCGGGTGCCGGATCTCCCTGACCACGTCCCTGTGGGCTGTCCGGCGTATCTCATGGGCAGATCCCCGCCCATTTCCGCGGGCGCGCCCGGGGGGCGGGACCTGCCTCGAGTTCGGGGGAAATTACAGGTTGCGCGTTTGCTGGCAACAGGTCATCAGGTCTCTTGAAGACATTAAGACGCAGCAAAAAGTACCATCATGCTCAAATCGCTTTTGTCCAAGGTCAGCATCGATCGCGATGCGAATGCTGGCCGCGCAGGGCACGATCCCTTCGGACGTTTTGTCGTGGTGAGTTTCTACACGCCCGGCGGATACTACGAGGAAAAGGCCGTCGAGCTGCGGGAGATGTGCGACAGCTTCGGGCTCGAGCACGACATCTCCGAGATCACGCTCGAGCCGCACGAGAACTGGGCCGACATCTGCCGCCGCAAGGTGCGCCACTACCACGCGATGCTGCACAAGCATAAGTGCGACATCATGTGGCTCGACGTGGACAGCGTGCTGATGGGCGACATCTCCGAGCTGCACCGCGGCACCTTCGACGTCGCGCTCTTCATGCGCAACTTCAAGTACCTGCCGCAGTACAACCCGGGCATGCTGGCGCGCACCTTCCACCCCGGCTACCTGCTGTTCCGCTATACCCCGCGCTCGCTGCAGTTCCTCGAGGACTGCATGGAGATCGACCGCACCCACGAGGGCGACTTCACCGACGACTACATCCTCGAGGAGGCCTTCCGCACCTCCGAGGCGCAGCTGCGCATCATGCTGCTGTCGCCCGACGACATCGAGCGTCCGGTGGACACCGGCCAGAAGCCCGAGGCGCTGTTCCGCCACGGCGACAGCGGCAACGTCGACACCTACAAGGGCAAGGTGCGCCAGCACACCCCCCGCCTGCTCGAGGGCGAGAGCCAGAAGAAGGTGCTGATGGACGCGGTGGGCGCCGCGGCCCGCGCCGGCCGGCGCTCGGACGTGATCACCTACATGCGCCGCGTGCTGACGGTGAAGCCCGACGATTTCGAGACCCATATCAAGCTGCTCACCACGCTGGAAAAGGCCGGCGACCCGCGCCGCCTGAAGGCCGAGGTCAAGCGCGGCCTGGCCAGCGAGGAACTCGCCCCCTACACGCTGCGCTTCCAGCTGCTCGCGGCGCTGCGCGACCACGACTGGGACACCGCCGACCGGCTGATGACCGAGATCGAGGCCACCGGCCACGAGCGCATGATCGCCTTCTCGCGCTCGCGCATGTTCCGCTACTCGCTCGACCGCCGGGCCGAGGAGCAGGGCGTGGCCGAGGCCGACCGCACCCCGCTCTTCTGGTGGGAGGAGCCCTATCCCGGCAACCTGGGCGACATCGTCAATCCCTACATCGTCGAGGGGCTCTCGGGCATCCCGCCGCGCTACCTGCGGGGCGGCGAGGCGGTCTGCGCCATCGGCTCGATCATCAAGTTCGCCAAGCCCGGCACCCCGGTCTGGGGCAGCGGCTCGCCGCACGAGAACGACCACCTCGACCCGCTGGCCGACTACCGCGCGGTGCGCGGCCCGATGACCCGCGACCTGGTGCTGCGCAACGGCGGCACCTGCCCCGAGATCTACGGCGATGCCGCCTGGTTCCTGCCGATCCTCTACCGGCCCGAGATCGCGCAGACCCACCGCACCGGGCTCATCCTGCACTACACCCACGAGGAGGCCCCGATCGACGTCGGCGACGAGATCCGCCGCATCGACATCCGCCGCCTCGGCTACGACCAGATCGAGGCCTTCCTCGACGAGATGCTGAGCTGCGAGCGCATCATCTCGACCTCGCTGCACGGGGTCATCATCGCGCAGGCCTACGGCATCCCCGCGGCCCTGGCGACGGCCAGCGCCTCGAGCAAGCAGGTGCACGGCGACGGCATCAAGTTCCGCGACTACTTCATGTCGGTGGGGCTGGACGGGCCGATCCCGCCCTACGACGTCTGCGAGAGCGGGGTGCGCGACCGCACGCTGCCGGAAGAGATCTTCCGCACCGCGGCGCGGAAGATCCCGCTGCAGCCGCTGCTGGAGGCGGCTCCCTTCACGCCGCTGCCCGAGATGCACGACCGCGCCGCCGCCTTCGACGCAACCTGAAACGCCCCCGGGGACCATGGCCGCTCCAGAAATTTCCGTCATCACGCCCGCGTACAACTGCGCGGCCTACCTTCCCGAATGCGTGGCCTCGGTCGCCCGCCAGCGCGGCGTCACCGTCGAGCACATCGTCGTCGACGACGCCTCCTCCGACGACACCCGCCGCATCATGGGCGAGCTGGCCTCGGTGCATCCGCACCTGAAGATCGAGTTCCTCGAGCGCAACATCGGCCAGGCCCGGGCGCGCAACTTCGCCATGAGCCGGGCCACCGGGCGCTACATCCTGTTCCTCGATTCCGACGACATGCTCGAGGGCGACGAGGCGCTCGCCGAGCTGGCGGGCAACGCGCGCGGCAACGATGCCGACCTGGTGCACTTCCAGTACAACCGCATGCCCCATGCCGAGACCACGGTCACCCCGGCGGTCAACGCGCTCACCGGCGAGCGTCGGCGCGGGGTCACGCTGCAGGACTACCCGCGGCTGCTCAACAACACCTCCTGCTGGCAGATGCTCTACCGCCACAAGTTCCTGCGCGACGAGAACCTGCTCTTCTCGCACGAGCTGCGCCAGCGCGAGGACCGGCCCTTCTTCCTCGAGTGCCTGCTGAAGGCGAAGTCGGTCAACGTGGTGCAGACCCGCGCGCTGCGCTACCGGGTGCGGCCGGATTCCACCATGCGCCGGCTCGACCTCGAGCAGCTGGACCTGTTCAACACCCACCTGCGCATCGTCTCGGAGCTGATGGAGGGCCTCGGCGAGGACGAGACCGCGCAGGCGCTGCGCCGGGCCAACACGCTCTACTACATGCACGTGACCATGGCCTACTGGGCGCCCTTCCTGCTGCGCGAGGAGGTGCGCGACACCCCCGAGGCGGCGGCCTTCGTGGCGGCCTTCGCGGCGCCGGGCTGGCGGTCGAGCGATCTCTTCATCGACCGCATCATGGAGAACATCCCGCTGCGGCACCGCGATTCCGGCACCTTCGACGTGCTGGCGCACTACCTGTCGACCGGGCAGAAGGAGGCGGCCTTCGCCCTGATGCGCGACGGGCGGATGACCCCGACCGAGGTCGAGCGGCTGGGCATGACCTACCGCGACGAGGCGCGCGAGGCGGGCTTCCGGCTCTCGCCCGAGGCCTTCGGCCAGTTCGCCTCGAACGTGCGCCTGCTGCCGCTGCCCGCCACCTCGCCCCGCGCCGAGCGGCCGCGCCCGCGGCTGATCCTGCACGCGGGGGCCACCAAGACGGGCTCCTCCTCGCTGCAGAAGTTCCTCGAGATCAACCGCTTCCGCCTGCTGCACGACCACGGCGTCTACTATCCCATGACCGGGCTCGAAAACGGCCGCGGCCCGCGCGGGATGCGCACCTCGGGGCACGCGGCGCTGATCGGCAACCTGCTCAATGGGCAGGACCGGGTGCTCGACATGCTCGACGAGGAGCTCGACCAGCTCACCCGCGTGCCCGAGACGGTGATCCTGTCGGCCGAGAACATCCTCTCGGCCCGCTTCTGGGAACGCGGCAACGTCACCGGCCGGCTGGCCCCGCACCTCGGCCCCGAGCATTTCTCCGAGGTCACCGTGCTGGCCTTCCTGCGGGCCCCGGTCGACTGGCTGGAATCCATGTACGGCGAATGCATCGCCAGCCCCGGCCTGCGCATGACCCTCACCCCCGAGGAATTCGCCCGCAGCCAGGAGAACGAGCGCCTGCTCGACTTCGACCACATCGGCGGCGCCTTCCACGGCGGGATGCCGCAGGCGCGCCTGGTGTTCCGCAGCTACGACACGCTGCGCGCGCTGAAGCGCGACATCGTGCAGGAGATGTTCGACTCCACCGGGCTCGACGGGATCCGGGCCGAGGACTACGACCGCCCCGGCGCGCTGACCTCGAACGCCTCGATCCCCAAGCCGGCGCTGCGCATGATCCGCGCGGTCAACAGCATCCCGATGCAGCGCGAGCCCGCGGCGCGGCTCAACGCCCGCATCATCGCCGCCGCCGGCAGCGACACCCCGCGCGACGCCTGCTTCTACGACAGTGCCGCGGCGCGGGAGATCATCGCGCGCCACCGCGACCGGGCGGTGGCCTTCTTCGCCCACCACCACCCCGACTTCGAGCCCGGGCACCTGACCGACGGCAGCGGCCGGCGCGATGTCGAGGAGCTCGACCTGAGTCTCAGCGGCACCGCGATGGAGGAGATCGCCAGCGCCATCGCCCAGGCCCAGGCCTGGACGCCCGAGGCCGAGGACGTGCGCGTCGAGCCCCCCGAGGAGGTGGACCTGCGCGTGGCCGAGCTCTTCGAGGCCCATGTCGACGGCCTGTCGCGCCGGGCCCGCCGCGAGCAGCCGATGCACGACCGGATCGAGGCCGGGCGCGCGATCCTGGCCTCGGGGCTCTTCGACGGCTTCCACTACCTCGAGCAGGCGCCCGGGGCGCTGAACCATCCCGGCGGGCCGCTGATGCACTACCTCGAGACCTGCCGCGAGCTGCTGCTCGATCCCAACCGCAACTTCAGCACGCGCGACTACCTGATCATCAACACCGACGTCGCCCGGTCCGAGATGAACCCCTTCCACCACTTCGTCGCCTTCGGCATGGAGGAAGGCCGCCAGTTCGTTGCTGCCTGAGGCCGGCCCCCCGGCGGTCGAGGTCATCGTCCGGGCGCACGACCCGGAGAGCCTGCCGCTGCTGCGCCGGGCGCTGGCCTCGGTGGCCGCGCAGGCGGGGGCGGGCCGGGTCCGCGTGCTGCTCGAGACCTCGAACTTCGGGCCCCTGCCGGGGCCGGACGCGCTTTTCGAGCCGGGCGCGCCGCGGGTCGAGGTGATCCACACCGACGTGCCCCACGCCGGCGACAGCCGCTTCACGCTGCTGCGCAACGGCATCCGCCGTGCCCGGGCCGACTGGCTGCACGTGCTCGACTGCGACGACGCGCTGCAGCCCGACGGCCTCGCCCGGATGCGCGCGGCGGGCGAGGCGGCCGGGGCCCGCCTGGTGATCGCCAACGCCGACCTGCTGCGCGAGGACGCGCGCGGCGGGGTCTCGCGCACCCCCTACCGGCAGGGCGCGCTGAGCGTGCCGGGGCTGGTGCGCCGCAACGAGGTGCCCTTCAACGCCATCCTGGTGCGCCGCGAGGCGGCCCTGGCGGCCATCGCGCGCAGCCCGGCGCTGTCGCTCTTCGAGGACTACGGCTTCCTGCTGAACCTGCTGGCGCAGCGCCCGCCGCTGGTGCTGCCGCCCGAGGTGCGCGTCGCCGACTACCACGTGAGCGGCGACCAGGGCGCGAAATACGCCCAGGTGCGCGACTTCTCGATGCAGGTCATCGACCGGCTGCGCGCCGGCCTGGTCTTTCCGGTCCCGGGCGAGCAGCTGCTCGCGCACGAGGCCGCGCCGGTGCACGAACGGGCCTTCGCCGAGCTGCTGGCGGCCCTGCCCGAGGCGCCGCTCGAGGAGAGCCCGGTGCAGGCCTACCTCGAGGCGCTGCGCCCCGTCGACGGCGGGCTGCAGGTCGAGGGCTGGTGCGTCGACACGAGCGCCCCGGGCACGCCCCTGTGGGGCGTCTACGCGCAGATCGACGAGAGCCGCGCGGTCCTGCTCGACACCCGCGAGACCCGCGCCGACGTCAGCGCCGCGACCGGCGCCGAGGGCCGGCTGCAGGGCTTTTCCGGGCCGGTTCCGGCCCCCGGGATCGAGACGGTCTGGCTGGTGCACGCCGGCCGGCGCCTGCGGCTCGGACCCTGAGCCGCGGCCGGGGGCCCTAGGGGATCAGTCCACCGGTCACCGTTTCGACCGGGCTGTCCTCCGGCAGCTCGCCATCGGCGGGCGCCTTCGCCATGCGCTGCCGCCCGGCCCGCACCGCGGCCTTGATGAAGGGCTTGCAGTCCGCCTTTTCCTCGTCGGTCAACTCGGGGAACCTGGTGACGACGGGGGCCTTTCCGGGCGGCGGAGGGTCCAGGAAGGCGGGGCTGTCGAAGCCCTCGAACTGCTCGGCCAGCCAGCGGTTGGTGTCGCGCGATTCCTCGTAGATCCGGGCCTTGAGCTCTTCCGTCATGAAGCTGAAGTCGCGCGTCTCGCGCGGCCACTTCTGCGACAGGTAGGACAGCTGCATCACCATGCGGCTGCTCAGCTCGGCCTCCGGCGCATCCAGACCCGCGCGGATCCCGTCGCGGACATGGCGCACCGCCGAGAGCGCCCGCAGGCCGAACTTCTGGTTGACCTGCGTGGCCGGCGGCATCTCGATGTCCAGTCCGATCGCCTTGCGCAGCACGTGCGAGACGATCCCCTCGGCGCGCACCGAGGCGTCGAAGGGCAGGCAGATCAGGTTCTCCGGTCCCATCGCCTTCTGCCAGGCCATGACGATGGCGCGGTAGTCGGTGATCTGCGCCCCGGTATGGTCATAGAATTCCTCGATGTGGTCCTCGGTCTTGAGGAAGCGGATGAGCTGGTTGTACCCGCTTTCGACGTATTCCCACTGCGGCCGCAGGTAGAGGATCACCTTCTTCTCGGCCCCGGGGAAGAGCTTGTGGATCTTGCTCGCCACCACCGGGGCGAGGAACATCCGGAAGGCCTCGGACGAGAGCAGCGCCGTGCCGGCCTGCTCTCCCTGCGCCTCGAGCTCGTCGGCCAGGTCCTGCCAGCTGCCGAAGCTCGGCGAGAACTGGTTGGGCGCGTGCAGCTCGTAGGCCAGGTTGTGATGCGCCACGAGCTTGCGCTCACGCCGGCCCGCACGCGGGTAGTAGACCTGCGGGGCGTCCGTCTCGTCGCTGTAGGCGGCAAAGGCGCGCTGCAGGGCGGTGGTCCCGCTCTTGGGCTGCCCCACGTGAAGAAAAAGTCGTGCCACCATGCGTCGGTCCTCTGCGGGGGAGGGCCCGCCCCCGAAACGGGCCGGTGCAGCACCACAGTCATCACACCGTCGTTCCGGCGATCGGGAAAGCCCTGGCCCGATTCGAGACTAGGCCGCGTTTTTCGGAAGTTCAAATTCGTTCTGCCGGGCCGGCGAAACTCGACAGGCCCTGCCCCTTGCCGCCATGCCCGCACCGGCGTCCGGGAACGGTTCGTGCCCGGGTCGGCCCGGCGCCGGGGATGGCTCTCTGCCGCCGCCGCGCGCGGCGCGCCGGACCCGCCGTATCCTTTTCACTTGCATCGTGACCGCCTGCATGATGGTAAGGTGCGATCGAAAACACTGAACCGGAAGACCCGACAGCCCGTGGTTGCCATGGCACGCGAAATCAGGCCGGCCCGGCCGGGAACACGTCCATGAACCAACGGCTGCTTGCCCTCTACTCCCGGTACACGACCGCCCACCTCGAACTTTCCGCGCCCTCCCGGCCGATCGTCGACACCGCCGGCGAGACGGTGGGACACATCGACGTCGTCCGCCTGCACGGCGGGCGGCTGCGGGTCGCGGGCTGGGTGCGGGCGCAGAAGGTGCGCCTGGTGCTCGCCGGGGCCGAGACCGAGGCCGCGCCGGTGATGCGCCGGCCCGACGTGGCCACCGCCCTGGGACTGCCCGAGACCGTCGGCTTCGATCTCGTGGTGCCCGCCTGGCTGCAGGACCTGGAAACCGCCGAGGCGCCGGGGCTGACGGTCACCGCCGAGCCCGGCCGGCCGGAGATCGCGCCGATCACCCTGCCGGTGCCCTTTCCGGGGCGCGCCCGCTGGCGGGCCCGGGCCACCTTCCTGCGCGACCTGACCCTGGCCCTGCCCGGCGTGGCGGGCTGGCTGCTGACCCGCGACCCGGCCTACCGGGCCCGCGTCAAGACGCGGCTGGGGCTCGACATGCAGCTCTCGGCGGGCCCGCTCGAGCCCGCCCTGCTGCCCCCGCCCGAGGCCCCCGCGCCCGCCCCGGTGATGCCCCGGCGCATCACCATCGTGCTGCCGGTCTACAACGCCTTCGACCTGCTGGCGGAATGCCTGGACCGCGTCGAGCGCAACACCGACCTGCCCTGGCGGCTGCTCCTGATCGAGGACGGCTCGACCGACGCGCGGGTGCTTCCCTTCCTGCGCGACTGGGCCGCCGCGCGCGATCCCGCGCAGGTCGAGCTGCTGGAGAACCCGCAGAACATGGGCTTCATCCGCTCGGTCAACCGCGGCTTCGCGCGCGCCACCGAGCAGGCCGGCGCGGAGGAGGGGCCGGTGGTGCTGCTCAACTCCGACGCCTTCGTGCCCGAGGGCTGGGCCAGCCGCCTGGTCCGCCCCTTCGAGACCCGCGAGGACGTGGCCACCGTCACCCCGATGTCGAACGACGCCGAAATCTTCTCGGTGCCGGCGATCTGCACCCGCAGCATGCTCGTGCCCGGACAGGGCGATGCCATCGACGCCGTCGCGCGCCGCTTCGACCCCGAGGTGCTGCTGACCGAGAGCCCCACCGGCGTGGGCTTCTGCATGGCCATGGGCCGCGACTGGCTGGCCCGGCTGCCGGAGTTCGACACCGCCTTCGGCCGCGGCTACGGCGAGGAGGTCGACTGGTGCAACAAGGTGGCCCAGCTCGGCGGGGTGCACCTGGGCCTGCCCGGCCTCTTCGTCGAGCACCGCGGCGGCGAGAGCTTCGGCTCGGCCGAGAAACGCGCGCTGGTGGCGCGCAACAACACGATCGTCGCCCGCCGCTACCCGCGCTACGACCAGTCGGTGCAGGATTTCATCGCCGCCGACCCGCTGCGCACCGCGCGTCTCGCGCTGGGGCTGGCCTGGGCGGGCAGCCTCGAGCCCGGCCGCGCCGTGCCGGTCTACCTCGCCCATGCGCTCGGCGGCGGGGCGGATCACTACCTCGAGCACCACATCGCCTCGGACCTCGCGGAGGGCCGCCCCTCGGTGGTGCTGCGCGTCGGCGGACCGCGGCGCTGGCAGCTCGAACTGGTGAGCCCCGAGGGCCGCACCCACGGCCACAGCGACGACGCCGGGCTCGTACGCCGGCTGCTGGCGCTGCTGCCGCGGCGGCGGGTGGTCTATTCCTGCGGCGTGGGCGATCCGGACCCGGTCGAGATCCCGGAGATGCTGCTGTCGCTGCTGCAGCCCGGCGACGACGCCGAGATGCTGTTCCACGACTACTTCCCGCTCTCGCCCGCCTACACGCTGCTCGATTCCGACGGCAGCTACCGCGGCCCCGTGGCCGCGCCGCGCCGCGNGCGACGACGCCGGGCTCGTACGCCGGCTGCTGGCGCTGCTGCCGCGGCGGCGGGTGGTCTATTCCTGCGGCGTGGGCGATCCGGACCCGGTCGAGATCCCGGAGATGCTGCTGTCGCTGCTGCAGCCCGGCGACGACGCCGAGATGCTGTTCCACGACTACTTCCCGCTCTCGCCCGCCTACACGCTGCTCGATTCCGACGGCAGCTACCGCGGCCCCGTGGCCGCGCCGCGCCGCGATCCCGCGCACCGCACCCGGCGGCTCGACGGCACGCCGGTCCCGCTCGAGGACTGGCAGGCGGCCTGGGCGCAGTTCGCCCGCCGCGCCGACCTGGTCGTCTTCTCCCGCAACAGCGCCGAGCAGGTCGCCGCGGTCTGGCCCGACCTGGCCGGCAACATCGCGCTGCGCCCGCACCGGCTGCGCAACGCGGTGCCGCGACTGCCCGACCCGGCGCCGGACGCGCCGGTGGTGCTGGGCGTGCTGGGCAACATCGGCCTGCAGAAGGGCGCCGGCGTGGTGCAGGCCCTGGCCCGGCGCCTCGACCGGCGGGGAGCCGGCCTGCGGCTCGTGCTGATCGGCAACATCGACCCGGCCTTCGCCCTGCCCGGCGCGACCCGCGTGCACGGCTCCTACGCCGTCGACGACCTGCCCCAGCTGGTGGCCCACTACGGGGTGACGCACTGGCTCATCCCCTCGATCTGGCCCGAGACCTTCTGCTACACGGCCCACGAGTGCCTCGCCACCGGCCTGCCGACGCTGGCCTTCGACATCGGCGCCCAGGGCGACGCGGTGCGCACGGCGCCCAACGGCGTCGAGATGCCCTTTGACCTCGACGCCGATCTGTCGCAAACGGTCCTGACCTCGCTCGACAGGCTGCGGGCCGGCCCGGCGAACGGGCGCGAAGAAAAGGTGCGACAGAGATGAACGAGCAGGTTTCCATTTCCTGGCTGAAGTCCCGCGGGGTCGAGGCGCTGAGCCGCGGCGGCCTCAACAACAAGGTGACGCTGCCGCGCAACACGCAGATCGAGGCCCCCGCCAGCCTGAAGTGGACGCAGTACGAGTTCCGGCTCGAGCTCGGCGCCTTCTCCTACCAGGTCTCGGGCTACTGCTTCGGCGCCAAGATCGGCCGCTACTGCTCCTTCGGCGAGGAGGTGCAGATCGGCCGCCAGAACCACCCGATGAGCTGGATCTCGACCAGCCCGGCCTTCTATCTCGGCGACCGGCTGTTCGACCTCGACGGCGGCTTCGAGGGCGCCGAGGGCTACCACGACTACGCTTTCGACTTCGAGGGCCCGCCCACCCGGCCCAGGATCACCACCATCGGCAACGACGTCTGGATCGGCCACGGAGCGCAGGTCATGGCCGGCGTGACCATCGGCGACGGCGCCGTCGTCGCCTCGGGCGCCGTGGTCTCCAAGGACGTGCCGCCCTATGCCGTGGTCGCCGGCAACCCGGCCGTGATCAAGAAATGGCGCGTGCCGCCGATCTTCGTCAGCCCGCTGCTGCGCACCAAGTGGTGGCGCTACGCGCCCTGGCAGCTGGACCACCTCGACCCGACCGACATCCAGAAGTTCCTGCATGGCGTGCACAAGATCGAGGAGCCGCCCTTCGCCCCCGACGTGATCGACCTGCGCCCGCAGAAGGCGCAGCAGCAGAAGCAGGCCTGACCCGCCCGATGAATACCGTCGTCTTCCTCCATATCCCCAAGACCGCCGGCCAGACCATCCACGCCGAACTGGCCCGGACCATGGGCAAGAAGGCCGTCTCGCCGGTGCGCGTGCACACCCAGGCCGGCCCCGGCGCGGCGCAGCTTCCGCCCGGCTACCGGCTCTATTCCGGCCATATCGACTGGGAGGCGCTCGAGACGCTGCCCGAGCCGCGCTTCGTCTTCACCGTGCTGCGCGACCCGCTCGAGCGGATCGCCTCGTTCTACTTCTACCTGCGCCGCAAGGCCGACACGCTGAGCGCCGAGGAGCTCGAGCGCCCCGAGCATACCGGGATGCGCATGGCCGCGACCCTCGGCCCCGACGACTACTTCTTCGGCGGCAAGCCGGGCTGGAAGCGCTTCATCCGCGACCACTACGACAGCCCCTACTGCACCTATCTCGTCACCCGGAAGATCCGCGGCTTCGCCGAGATCGCCGACCTGCCGGCCGAGACCCTGGCGGAGCGCGCCGAGACCGAGGCGCGAAAGCTCGACGGGGTCTACTCGGTCGACGCGCTCGACGCGCTCGAGCGCGACCTGAAGGACCGCTGCGGGCTGACGGTGCGGCTGGCGGGACACTACGTCAACGCCGGCGACGACACCCCCGGCGCCCGGCGCTGGCCGAAGCTCGAGGCCATGCTGGAGCGCGAGGAGACGCTGGAGGGCCTCAGGGGCTTCGCCCGCGCCGACCAGCTTCTGATGACCCGGCTCGGGCTGGCCTAGCCCTCCGCCGGGGCCGCCGCATGACAGCGTCTTTCCGCCCCTCTGCGACGCCTGCGCACTGGCCTTGCCCGATGAAACCCGATAGGTTCGCCGGAATGACGACCTACAGCGCTCGAGGCACCGATTGACCGCGCATCCCCCCTCGGCAAACGCGCCGCGCCCGGATCCCGACAAGACCGCTGACACCTCATCCGGGACGACCCCGAGCCCGGAGACCTCCGACGAGACCCGGGCCAGACCCGCGAACCGCTCCGGCGGCGACGACGGCGCATCGCGCCCCGGAGAGGCCGAGGAAGCCGAGCGCCAGGCCCTGATCGCCGAGCGCAAGCGCATGGCCGCGCAGCTCGAGACCCTCAAGAACGAGAAGATGCGCAAGCAGCTCGAGCAGATGGAATCCGAGATGCGCCCGAAGGCGCCGGAGACCCCGCCCGCGCAGGAGCCGCAGCAGGAGGGGGATCGCCCGGAGCAGCAGCAGGCCCGCATCGCCGTCTCCCAGGCCCAGCCCCGCAAGCGGCACTGGCTGGCGCTGCTGAGCTTCGCCATCATGGTCGGCGCGCCGGTCCTGCTCTCGGTCTGGTACCTGTGGGACCGCGCGCACGACCGCTACGTCTCCTACGCCGGCTTCTCGGTGCGCACCGAGGAGATCGGCTCGGCCTTCGACCTGCTGGGCGGCGTGGCCGAGCTCTCGGGCTCGTCCTCGTCGGACACCGACATCCTCTACAAGTTCATCCAGTCGCCCGAGATGGTGGCGCGGATCAACGCCGAGATCGACCTGCGCGAGGTCTGGTCGCGCCCCGGGCGGCACTGGTCGGACCCGGGCGACGACCCGGTCTATGCCTACAACCCCGACGGCCCGGTCGCCGGGCTGTTCACCGGCACCGACAGCGAGACCCGCGGCTCGATCGAGGACCTGACCGCCTACTGGGACCGCATGGTCAAGGTCTATTCCGACAGCGGCACCGGGCTCATCGACCTCGAGGTGCAGGCCTTCACCGCCGAGGAGTCGCGGCGGATCGCGCAGCTCGTCTATGACGAGAGCTCGGCGATGATCAACCGGCTCTCGGCCATCGCCCGCGAGGACGCCACGCGCTACGCCCGCGAGGAGCTGGACCAGGCGGTCGAGCGGCTCAAGGAGGCGCGCGAGGCGCTCACCCGGTTCCGCAACCGGACCCAGATCGTCGATCCCTCCGCCTCGATGCAGGGCCAGATGGGCATCCTGTCCTCGCTGCAGTCCGAGCTGGCGCAGACCATGATCGACCTCGACATCCTGCAGCAGACCGCCCAGGGCAGCGACCCGCGGATCACCCAGCTCGAGCGGCGCATCGACGTGATCCAGCGGCGCATCGCCGAGGAGCGGCGCAAGCTGGGCATGGGCAGCGACGAGACCGCGCCGCCCGATCCCGACGACGAAAGCGCCTTCGCCAACCTCGTGGGGGAATACGAACGCCTCACGGTCGACCGCGAGTTCGCCGAGCAGTCCTATACCGCGGCGCTGGGGGCCTACGACAGCGCCCTGGCCGAGGCGCAGCGCCAGAGCCGCTACCTGGCCGCCCACGTCAGCCCGACGATGCCGGAACGGGCCACCCGGCCCGAGCGGGCCAAGCTCACCGGGCTGGTGGCGCTCTTTTCCTTCCTGATCTGGGCCGTCATGGTGCTCGGGGTCTACGCCCTGCGGGACCGTCGCTGAGGGGGGCGCCATGATCGTCCTGCGCAACCTCACCAAGATCTTCGAGATCAACGGCACCACCAAGGTGGTCGCCGACAACATCAACGCGGTCTTTCCCACCGGCGTCTCGGTGGCGCTGATGGGGCGCAACGGGGCGGGCAAGTCGACCCTGCTCAAGGTCATCGCCGGGACCTCGGCCCCGACCCGGGGCGAGGTCCTCTCGGACGGGCGGATCTCCTTTCCCGTGGGCCTCGCGAGCTCGATGCACCCCGACATGACCGGGGCGCAGAACACCCGCTTCGTGGCGCGCATCTACGGCGCCGAGACCGACGAGATGAGCGATTTCGTCGCCGCCTTCTCCGAGCTCGGCGAGCATTTCCACCTGCCGGTGCGCACCTATTCCTCGGGGATGAAGTCGCGGCTCTCCTTCGGCATCAACATGGCGCTGCAGTTCGAGACCTACCTGATCGACGAGATCACCGCCGCCGGCGACGCCGCCTTCAAGGACAAGAGCCGCCGGATCTTCAACGAGCGCATGAAGGACGCCGGGGCGATCTTCGTGAGCCACTCCAAGAACACCATGCGCGACATGTGCCAGGCGGGCGCGGTGCTCGAGAACGGGCAGCTCACCTACTACGACGACATCGAGGACGCGCTGCTGCACCACGACGAGAACATGAAGGCCGCCGGCGCCGGCCGCTGAGGCCCGCGACCTTTCGCATGCGAAAGGCCGGCGGGCGGCGCAGCCGGGAGCGGGGTGACGCGGGCGCGGCCCGGCCGATCTGCCGGGCTATGCCCACACCTGCTCGACTATGAGGATGTCGGCGAGTGTCGCACCGCCGACGAGGGACACTTCCCCGTCCGCCACCGCATCGCCATCGATGTCGATCGCGAAGACGGTCACGATCCCCTCTTCGTAGGGATAATCGTTCAGGGTGAACTCGTAGGGGCTGCCGCTGAAGTCCTCGCCTGCGTAGGTCAGGGGATTGCCGACTGTCACCTTGAAGGTATCGCCCTCCTCGGAGTTGAAATCCCGGAAGACGTGGCGGTTGCCCGCCCCGGTGCCGGACAGGTGTTCCCCCCGGGCCTCGAGTTGGTCGGCTCCCAGCCCCGAGATGTACTCGCTCCCCGGGCCGCTGGCCGCAAAATAGTCGTTGCCCGCGCCGCCCACGAGCGTGTCCGTCCCGCCCTCACCGAAAAAGAAATCATTTCCGCCGAGGCCCTGCAGATAATTGTCCGCGCCCGTGCCGGCGATGTCGTCGCTCCCATTCGTGCCGATGACGTTCTCGATCCCGATCAGCGTATCGTGGCCCTCGACATTGGCCCCGCCAAAGCCGAGGTGGATATACTTGGTGTCGGTCCTGGCGGGCGCGGCGGAATAATCCACGGTGTCGATCCCGTCGCCGCCATCGAGGACATCATCGCCCGCGCCGCCCAGCAGCGTGTCGCCGCCCGCACCGCCCAGCAGCGTGTCGTCACCGGCCAGGCCGACGAGCCGGTCGGCGCCGCCCATCCCGGTCAGCCGGTTGCCGTGGGCGTCGTCCCCGCGCAGCGTGTCGGCCCGGTTCGAGCCGGTGGCATTCTCGATGTCGATCAGGGTGTCCGTGCCCTCGCCCGTGGCGATGCCCGCGCCGAGATCGACCGCCACGCCCGTCGCCGCGTAGTACCAGCTGGCGGTGTCCCAGTTGTTGCCGCCGTCGAGCGTGTCGTCGCCCGGCCCGCCCGTCAGCGTATCCGCGTGGCGGCCGCCCAGCAGCACATCGTTGCCGGCATCGCCCAGCAGCGTGTCCTCCCCGTCGCCGCCGATCAGCAGGTCGCCGCCGCCGTAGCCCCGGAGGAAATCGCCGCCCCCCGCGCCGCTCAGCCGGTTGCCGTGTTCCTCGGTGCCGCGCAGCACGTCGACGAAGNNNGAGCCGGTGGCGTGCTCGATGCCGATCAGCGTGTCGGCGCCCTCGCCCGTGGCCGTGCCCGCCGCGAGATCGACGACGACCCCGGCCGGCGAATACAGCCAGTAGCCGGTGTCGAAGCCGGTGCCGCCGTCGAGCGTGTCGTCGCCCGCGCCGCCCGCAAGCCGGTCGTCGTGGCGGCCGCCGAGCAGCAGGTCGTGGCCGGCGAGGCCGGTGAGCCGGTCGTCGCCGTCGCCGCCGCTGATCGTGTCGGCCTCGGAGGTGCCGGTGTACCAGTTGGCACCGTCGTCCCCCGAGATGACCAGCCAGGGGATGATCGGCGGCACGAAGGCCCGCGCGGCCTGGAACACTGCGGAGATGCGGGACATGGCGAAATCCGTTTTCTGAAATGATGCGCGATCCTCGC
>NZ_KE557295.1 GCF_000442255.1 Salipiger mucosus DSM 16094
TGATGCCTGGAGGGCAGGGCCCGGTTTGCCGAGACGCGGTTCAGGGACAGGTCTGCCCTGAACGCGCCCTGTCGAGGGTCGGCCCTTCGCGGCCGCGTCAAGGCCGGGCCGCCCTGCGGGCGGTGCGCTGCGCGCAGCCTTGACCCGGCCGCGAAGGGCGGCGCGCCATGACACGGGCATGAAAAAACCCGCCGGGGTGCGGCGGGTTCGCTGTCACTTGGCCGGGGCCGACAAGGTCATTTGGTGACGGGGCCGATCATCATGATCATCTGGCGGCCCTCCATCTTGGGCATGTTCTCGACCTTGCCCACTTCCTTGACGTCGTCGGCCACCCGCTCGAGCAGCTCGCGCCCGAGGTTCTGGTGGGCCATCTCGCGGCCGCGGAAGCGCAGGGTGACCTTAACCTTGTCGCCCTTCTCGAGGAACTTGAAGACGTTCTTCATCTTCACGTCGTAGTCGTGGATGTCGGTGTTCGGGCGGAACTTGACCTCCTTGACCTCGATCGTCTTCTGCTTCTTGCGTGCCTCGGACTCGCGCTTCTGCTGCTCGTACTTGTACTTGCCGTAATCCATGATCTTGCAGACCGGCGGCTTGGCGTTGGGCGAAATCTCGACCAGGTCGAGCCCGGCCTCCTCGGCCAGCTCCATCGCCCGGCGCGGCGGCTGCACGCCCAGGTTCTCGCCTTCGGCGCCGATCAGGCGGATTTCGGGGGCCCGGATGCGGTCGTTTACGCGGGGTCCGGTGTCGCGCGTCGGGGGCGCGTTGTGAGGTCTGCGAGCTATGGTATCGGTCCTTCGTCTCTGTGATCGTTGGGGCGGGAACGTAAACTTGCACCCCCGTTGTTTCAAGCGTCAAAAGGGCTTCGCGGGCCTGTGGAGGCGACTTTGCGGGCTTCGCGTGCCTGCCCGGACGCGCCGGAGGCTCGCAAGAGGCCCGGCGGCCGAACGAATCTTGACTTTTGCTTGCATCTCAAGCTTCTGAACGGGCCGTCGCGGGCACTCACCGCGACGGGGTCTTTCGCATTTCCGGAGGCGGATCATGGGCATGTCGGATCTCTCGCAGAGGCGACGCGGTATTGTCACCCTACGGGCGGCGGCCACGCTTCTGTCGCTAGGCGGCACCGGGTTCATGATCTCGGTCCTGCTGGGCTGGGCCCTCGACGTCGACCCCCTCGTCCGCGGCGCGCCCGGACAGCACGCCACCGTGCCCACGACAGCGCTGGCGCTGGCCTTCCTCTACCTGTCCCTGCTGCTGAGCCTGCACCGGCGGCGCGGTCCCGCGCTGCTGCTGGCGGTGCTGTCCGCCGGCGTCGGCGCCGCGACCCTGTTCTCGGACCCGGCCGGAGGGGCCGGCGCACTGGCGGGGCAGACCGGCGACCGCATGGCGCCGGGGACGCTGGCCGGCATCCTGCTGGCGGTGCTCTGCGTGGTCCTGCAGCTGTCGAAGGCGCCCCTTGCGCGGCAATGGGCGGTCGGGCTCGGCGTGCTCGGGGCTTCGTCCACCGCGGCGGTCCTGGCGGGGCATTCCTTCGACCCGCACTCGACCTTCTCGCTGGCGCTGTTCCGCGAGACCTCGTTGCAGACCGCGATCGGGCTGCTGGGTCTCTACGCTCTGGTGCTGCTGGTGGCGCTGGCGCGGGCCGAGCGGCGCTGAGGCGCCGCCCGGCCGCCGCGCCGGGGATCAGTCGAGGAAGGCCTTCTCGACCACGTAGTGCTTGGGATCCGAGTTGGCGCCCTCTTCGAGGCCGTATTCCTCGAGCATTTCCTTCAGCTCGAGGTTGAAGGCGAGGTTGCCGCAGATCATCGCGCGGTCGGTCTCGGGGTTCAGCGGCGCAACGCCCAGGTCCTCGAAGGCCGCGCCCGAGCGCATCAGGTCGGTGATGCGGCCCATCTTGGGGCTCTCCTCGCGGGTCGTCGTGGGGTAGTAGCGGATCTTCTTCCAGAACCCCTCGCCGATCACCTCGTTGAGCAGCTCGTCGTGCTTGAGGCTCTCGATCAGCGCGGCGCCGTATTCCAGCTCTCCGGCCTCGCGGCAGGTGTGGGTGATGACGATCTCGTCGTAGTCCTCGAAGGTCTGCGGGTCGCGCAGCAGCGAGGCGAAGGGCGCGAAGCCGGTGCCGGTGGCGAAGAACCAGATCCGCTTGCCGGGCAGCAGCGCGTCATGGACGAGCGTGCCCACGGGCTTGGGCCGCAGGATGATCTCGTCGCCGGGCTGGATGTGCTGCAGCTTCGAGGTCAGCGGACCGTCCTGCACCTTGATCGAGTAGAACTCCAGCTCCTCGTCCCAGGAGGGCGAGGCGATGGAATAGGCGCGCAGCAGCGGTTTCTGCTTGCCGGTGTCGGGGTTCGGATCGCCCATCAGGCCGATCATGACGAATTCGCCCGAGCGGAAGCGCAGCGAGGCGGGGCGCGTCACGCGGAAGGAGAACAGGCGGTCCGTCCAGTGCGTCACCTGCGTGACGGTCTGGGCATCGGGCAGCGCCATCTTCTTGGGCGCGTCGGCTTGGCTCGCTGTGGCGTCGGTCACGGGTCTCATCTCGGTCATGTCGGTCTCCTGGGGATCGTTTGCACGCAAACGAACGCCCCTTGGCTAGGGATAACGGGGATTGAGCTGCGAGGAAAGGTGTCTCAGCCGCGCAGGCGGGACTGGTAGTCGTTCTGCTGCCAGTTTGCGCGGAATTTCCACTCGTCCTCGGGCTGGCGTGCGGCCAGCTCGTCGGAAATCTCGACCTCGTCGAATCCCGACCGGCGCGCCATGGCGTACTGGTCCGAGATCACGTGGCCGCGCGCGCGCAGCCGTCCGGTGTAGCCGCGCAGCCGCAGCAGGCGGGCCAGCGTGAAGCCCCGGCCGTCCGAGAAGGACGGGAACTCGATGCAGATCATCTCGACCCCGGGGCCCACCTCGAGCGCGGCCGGGTCGGTGTCGGAGGCCAGCTCCAGGGCGCGGTCGCCCTCGAAGCTGCCGGTCCAGTCGTCGGGGCCGAAGCCCGTGTCGGTCACGATAACGCTCATCTCTTCATCCTTGCTTGACGGCCTGGCCATCCACGAAGTGGATGCCGCATTCGTCCTTGTCCTGGCCCCGCCAGCGGCCGGCCCGCGGGTCCTCGCCCGGTTTCACCGGCGAGGTGCAGGGCTGGCAGCCGATCGACGGATAGCCCTGCGCCACCAGCGGGTGCCGCGGCAGGCGGTTCTCGTCCATGTAGGCCTGCACGTCCTCGCGCGCCCAGTGGGCGAGCGGGTTGACCTTGATGCGGCCGGTTTCTTCCTCGAGTTCGAAGAACTCGAGCGTGGCGCGGCCCTTGGACTGGAAGCGCTTGCGCCCCGTGATCCAGCCGTCATAGCCCTGCAGCGCGTTCTCCAGCGGCACCGTCTTGCGCAGCGCGCAGCAGGTGTCCTGATCCGAGAACCGCAGCGCGCCGTAGGGGTCGCGCTCGGCCAGCAACTCCTCGTCGGTGCGCAGCACCTTGACGTTGGTCAGGTGCAGGCGTTCGGCCACCTCCTGCTGGTAGGCCAGCGTCTCGGCGAAGAGCAGCCGCGTGTCGATGAACAGCACCGGCGTGCTGCGCTCGACCATGGCCACGAGGTGCAGCAGCACGACCGATTCGGCCCCGAAGGAGGAAACCAGCGCGATGCGGCCCGCCTCGGGGTCACGCAGCGCGCCTTCCAGCACCGAGACGGCGCCGTGGTGGCGGTAGCGGGCGTTGAGCGCTCCGACCCTCTCGCGCAGGTCCTGCAGGTCCTGCGGGCTGGGGGCGCGGGCGTGCTCGGCCGTGCTGTCCTGGCGCGTGTGCACGGTCATGACTCAGGCGGCCCGGGCCCGCTTGCCCTCGGCCTGTTCGCCGTAGAGCGCCGTCTTGAAGGGGGCCATGCCGAGACGCTTGTAGGTCTGCAGGAATGTCTCGTCCGGTCCTTCGCGGTTCGTCATGTAGGCCTCCACGATGCGTTCGATGGCAGGCACCACCTCCTCGGCGGGAAAGCCGGGGCCGGTGCGCGTGCCGATGGCCGCGTCCTCGGATCCGTCGCCGCCGAGCGTGATCTGGTAGTTCTCCACGCCGGCGCGGTCCAGACCCAGAATGCCGATGTGCCCCACGTGGTGGTGGCCGCAGGCATTGATGCAGCCCGAGATCTTGATCTTCAGCTCGCCGATCTCGTTCTCGGTCTTGAGCTCCTCGAAGCGCGTCGCGATCTCCTGCGCGATCGGGATCGAGCGGGCGGTCGCCAGCGCGCAGTAGTCCATGCCGGGGCAGGCGATGATGTCCGAGATGAGCCCGATGTTGGCGGTCGCCAGGCCATTGGCCTTCAGGATCGCGTGGATCTCGGGCAGGTCGGACTTGTGGACATGCGGCAGCACCACGTTCTGCTCGTGGCTGATGCGCAGCTCGTCGTGGCCGAAGCGCCGCGCGATGTCGGCCATCACGCGCATCTGGTCGGCGGTCGCGTCGCCGGGCGTCTCGCCATGCGCCTTGAGCGAGATCTGCGCGATGGCATAGCCCGGCGCGCGGTGCGCGGTGAGGTTGGTGTCGGCCCAGGCGCGGAAGTTCGGGTCGGCCTCGTAGGCGGCGTCGAAGGCGTCCTCCGGCGCGTTGCGGAAGGCCGGCGGCGCGAACTGCGCCTTGATCTCGTCGAAGAGCGCGAGGTCGGCGCCGTTGAAGGCCTGCTTGGTCTCGAGAAAGCGGTCGGCGACCAGGCTGCGGATCTCGTCGATGCCGTGCTCGTGCACGGTGATCTTGATGCGCGACTTGTACTTGTTGTCGCGGCGGCCCAGCAGGTTCCAGACCGAGACGACGGCCTCGACGTAGGGCAGCAGGTCCTCCTGCGGCACGAAGGGCGCGAGCTCCTTGCCGATCATCGGCGTCCGGCCAAGGCCGCCGCCCACCAGCACGCGGTAGCCGGTGCGGCCGTTCTTCTCGACCACCTGGATGCCGATGTCATGCGCCTTGATCACCGCGCGGTCGTTCTCCGAGCCGGTGACGGCGATCTTGAACTTGCGCGGCAGGAACTGGAACTCGGGGTGGTCGGTCGACCACTGGCGCAGCAGCTCGGCCACCGGGCGCGGGTCGGCGACCTCGTCGGCGGCGGCGCCGGCGAAGTGGTCGGCGGTCACGTTGCGGATCGTGTTGCCCGAGGTCTGGATGGCATGCATGCCCACCTCGGCCAGCGCGTCCAGCATGTCGGGTACGTCACGCAGCTCGGGCCAGTTGTACTGGATGTTCTGGCGCGTGGTGAAATGGCCGTAGCCCTTGTCCCACTTCTCGGCCAGCAGCGCGAGCTGGTCCATCTGCGCGCTCGACAGCGTGCCGTAGGGCACCGCCACGCGCAGCATGTAGGCGTGCAGCTGCAGGTAGAGGCCGTTCATCAGGCGCAGCGGCTTGAACTCGTCCTCGGTCAGGCTGCCGCTGATGCGGCGCTCGACCTGGGCGCGGAACTGGCGGTTTCGATCGGCGACGAACTGTGCGTCGAAGTCGGTGTAGCTGTACATCTGCGTCCTTTCCCGCAAATTCCTTCGAAGGAATTTGCAAATCTTTTCGAAAAGATCTGGCCCGGCATCTGCCGCGGCCCCGGGCTGTCAGCCCTCGGCCTGCTTGCCGTGGAAGTAGTTCGAGGGCCCCGTGCGCCGGAAATCCTCGCGGAAGTGCGTCGGCTCGGGCCCGTTCTCGGTCGGCGCCACGTCGGCCAGGTAGACGCCCACCGCCTCGGCCGGGCGCGCCTGGCCGTCGAGCAGCCGCATCTGGGCGATGGCCTCGTCGGTCAGCACCTCGGCGTCGCGCAGCTCGCGCACCCAGGTGTCGTTTTCCGACAGGTAGATCACGTCGCCCTCGAGCAGGGCATTTGCGGTGACCACCTTGGGAGTGAAGGGCTTGGGCATCAGGAAACCTCCTGTTTCGTCAGGGTCAGGGCCTGCGCCGCGCGGGGCGCGAGACCGAGAAGAAGGATGGCGGGGCCGTCGAGCGCCGAAGAGGCGATGACGGCGGGCAGGGTGGAGAGCGTGGCGGTCAGCCGCCGCTCGTCGGCGCGCGAGGCGTTCTCGACCACGGTGACGGGCGTCTCGGGATCGGCGCCGTGCATCAGCAGCCGGCCCTGGATGAAGCGCGCGGCGCGCTTGCCCATGTAGATCGCGGCGACCTCGCCGGGACGGGCCAGAGCGCGCCAGTCGTGGTCGGCATAGCCCTTCATGTCGTGGCCGGTGACGAAGCGCACCGCGCTGTTGCGCTCGCGCTTGGTCAGCGACTGGCCGATGCCGGCAACGGCCGCCGTGGCCGAGGTCAGGCCCGGCACGATGGTCCAGCCGATGCGCGCCTCGTCCAGCGCGTCGATCTCCTCGTCGAGCCGGCCGAAGACGCCGGGATCGCCGGACTTCAGCCGCACCACGCGGGCGCCGGTGTCGGCGTGTTCGACCATGAGCGCGTTGATCGCCTCCTGCGTCACCGCCGGGCCGAAGCCGGTCTTGCCGGCCTCGATCAGCCGCGCCTCGGGCCCCGCGAGCGCCAGCACCTCGTCCGAGATCAGCCGGTCGTGGATCACGACATCGGCCTGGGCGAGGGCGCGCAGGGCCTTGAGCGTCAGGAGTTCCGGGTCGCCGGGGCCGGCGCCGACAAAGGCGACCTGGCCGGGGCTCAGGGTGAAAGGCGTCATGGCTCGGTCTCTGGGTTGCGTCTGTGTTCTCAATATAGGACAGCGTCCCGTTTGCAGGCCATGGGGGTGGCCAAATAAGGGCGCCTGTTCTACGGTGCGCCGCGATGGCGGTATCCTGTTCCGATACTGCAGCGCAGCGCGAACGAAGGTACTCATGGACGACACAGACAGGAAGATCCTTCTCGAGCTTCAGCAGGACGCGGGCCGCTCGCTGGACGAGATCGCCAAAATCGTCGGCTCGTCGAAGACGCCGGTCTGGAATCGCATCCGCAAGATGCGCGAGGCCGGCATCATCGGCCCCCAGGTCGTGGTCCCCGACGCCGAGAAGCTGGGCTTCGAGGCCTGCTTCTTCGTGCTGATCCGCACCTCGGAGCACGAGGCGGACTGGCAGCAACGCTTCCTCAAGGCCCTGCGCGAGCGTCCCGAGGTGCAGGAGGCGCACCGCCTCGCGGGCGACATCGACTACATCCTCAAGGTCAGGGTGAAGAACGCCCGCGCCTACGACGTCTTCTACCAGGCGCTCATTTCCGAGGTGAAGGTGCACAACGTGACCGCGCTGCTCTCGATGGAAGAGATCAAGTCGACCACGGCGCTCGCGATCTAGGCACTGCCGTTGCGCCCGTCCCGGCGCCGGGGTAGCCCTTCGGCATGGAGACCGAGACCGCGACCGAGACCGACACCGCCCCGCGCCCGCAGGTCAGCATCACCTATTGCACCGGCTGCAACTGGCTGCTGCGCGCGGGCTGGATGGCACAGGAACTGCTCTCGACCTTCGGCGAGGAACTGGGCGGCGTGACGCTGGTGCCCGGCTACGGCGGGGTCTACGAGATCCGCGTCGACGGTGACCTGCTGTGGGAACGCAAGCGCGACGGCGGCTTCCCCGAGCCCAAGGTCATCAAGCAACGCCTGCGCGACGCCATCGCGCCGGGCCGCGACCTCGGCCACGTCGACCGCTGAGGCGACGGGGCAGGGCGCGCCTGCCGCGGCCATCCCGGTTGCGCGCCTCCGGCGAGACGAAGACTTCCGCGACGTCCCGCCGCTTGCTATGACGCTTGCCATGCTGTCGAAGCCCCTCGCCCGCAGCCGCGCCGCGCTGGTGGCGGTCTCGCTCGCCGCCACGGCCGCACTGGCCGGGGGCGTGTGGCACTATGCCTACCTGCAGGCGCTGGAGCCGGTCGCGGCGCGCGGCGAAAGCGACCTCGCGCTCGCCTCGGACCGGCTCGTGACGCAGCTTCAGCGCTTCCGCGAGTTCGCCGTGCTCACCGCCAGCCATCCCGCGCTGATCTCGCTCCACGGCGGCGGCTCGCGCGGCTGGGCCGACGCCATGCTGCTGCGCGCCGCCGACCGCACCGGCGCCGTGGCGGCGGTCTACGTCGACGCGCAGGGCGAGGTGCTCGCGGCCTCCAGCGACACGATCCCCGGGGAGATCGCAGAAAGCGCCTATTTCGCCCGGGCCATGACCGGCGCGCTGGGGGTGGCGCACGGCCCCGGCCCGGGCGAGACCACGCGCGCCTTCTTCTTCGCCGCCCCCAGCTTCGGCCCCGACGGTGCCGTGCGGGGCGCGCTGGTGGTCGTGGTCGACATCGCGGGCCTCGAACAGGCCTGGCGCGGTTCGCTCCCGGCGGTCTTCTTCACCGACGACGCGGGCGAGGTCTTCGTCACCAACCGCAGCGAGCTGCTCTACTGGCGCCGCGTCGGCCCGACCGAGCTGCAATCGCCCGACGGCGCCCGGCGCAGCGTCACGGTCCAGGCGCGCGGCGGCCATACCGTCTGGCAGCAGCGCTGGTCGCCCTACATCCCGACCCGCGCCCTGCGGCTCGAGGCGGCGCTGCCGGTCATCGACATGACCGGCGTGCTGCTCATCGACGTGTCCCCGGCGCGGCGGCTCGCCACGCTTCAGGCCGCGGTGGTGGCCGCGGGCCTGCTCTTCTTCGGCGCGCTGCTCTGGCTCGCCTTCGAGCGGCGCCGCGCGCTCGCCGCCGCCAATGCCGAGCTCGAGGACCGCGTCTCGGCCCGCACCCGCGCGCTGGAACAGACCAACGTCGCCCTGCGCCGCGAGGTCGCCGAGCGGCAGGAGGCCGAGGCCGCCCTCAAGCGCGCGCAGGCCGAGCTGGTGCAGGCCGGCAAGCTCAGCGCGCTCGGCAAGATGAGCGCCGGCATCAGCCACGAGCTGAACCAGCCGCTCATGGCGATCCGCAGCTTCGCCGAGAACGGCGCGGCCTTTCTCGACCGCGGCAAGCCCGAGCGCGCCGCCGACAACCTGACCCGGATCTCGGACATGGCGCACCGCATGGGGCGCATCATCAAGAACCTGCGCGCCTTCGCCAAGGCCGAGAGCGAGCCTGCCGTGCGCGTGGGCCTCGCCGCCGTGGTCGAGGGCGCGCTGGAGCTGCTTCAGCTGCGCATCGAGAAGACCGGCACGCAGGTCGACTGGCAGCGCCCCGACCGCCCGGCCATCGTCCTCGGCGGCGAGGTGCGCCTCAGCCAGGTCGTGGTGAACCTCGTCTCCAATGCCATCGACGCCATGACCGACAGGGACACCCGCCGCCTGACGATCCGCATCCACCACGACGACGCGGCCGGCACGGTGCGGCTCACCGTGCGCGACACCGGCCCCGGCATCGCCGAGCCCGACCGCATCTTCGACCCCTTCTACTCGACCAAGGAAGTGAGCGCCGAAGAGGGCATGGGGCTGGGCCTCTCGATCTCCTACGGGATCGTCGAGGGCTTCGGCGGCCGCCTGCGCGGCGAGAACGCCGAGGGCGGCGGCGCGCTTTTCACGATGGAGCTGCAACAGGCGAGGGAATACGCATGACGCGCGCGGTGCTTCTTGTGGACGACGACGCGGCGGTGCGCGAGGCGCTGGGGCAGACGCTGGAGCTGGCCGAGTTCGACGCCCGTACCGCCGGCAGCTTCGTCGAGGCCAAGGACCTCATCGCGCCCGAATTCGACGGCGTGATCGTCTCGGACGTGCGCATGCCGGGGCGCGATGGCTTTCACCTGCTCGACTACGCCCACCAGCAGGACCCCGAGCTGCCGGTGATCCTGCTCACCGGGCAGGGCGACATCCCCATGGCGGTGCGCGCCATGTCGGCGGGGGCCTTCGATTTCCTCGAAAAGCCCTGCGCGCCGGGCGATCTGACGGCGGTGATCGAGCGCGCCCTGCGCACCCGCGCGCTGGTGCTGGAAAACCGCCGGCTCAAGGCGCAGCTGGAAACCGGCGACCCGGCCGCGCGCATGATCTTCGGCGTCTCGCGGCAGGCCGACACGCTGCGCGCGCGCGTCCGCGCCGCCGCCCGAGCGGGCACCGACGTGCTGATCCAGGGCGCACCGGGCTCGGGCATCTCGAAGGTGGCCGAGGTGGTGCACCTCTGCTCCTCCCGCGCCAAGGGGCCCTTCGAGAAACGCTCGGCGGCGGGGCTCGCGCGCGACGCGCTCGCAGGGCTCTGGGACAGCTGCGCCGGCGGCACGCTCTTTCTCGACGAGATCGGCCAGTTGCCGATGGACAGCCAGCTCGCCCTGCAGGACCGGCTGGAGGAGGGCGGCGCCCGCCTGGTCGCCGGCACCGTTCCCGACCTGGCCGAGCGGGTCGAGGCCGGGGCCTTCTCGGCCGAGCTCTACTACCGGCTCGAGGTCATGCAGCTGCGAATCCCCGCGCTGGCCGAGCGCCCCGAGGACATCCCCGTGCTCTTCCGCCACTACGTCGCCCAGGCGGCCGAGCAGGCGGGGCTGGAGCCGCCCGAGATCACCGACGAGCTCATCGCCGAGCTGATGGCCCGCGACTGGCCCGGCAACGCCCGCGCGCTCATGTCGGCGGCCATGCGCTTTGCCCTCGGCCTTGCCGAGACCGACGCCGCGGCCGAGGGGATGGGGCTGGCGGAACGCATGGCGCAGGTCGAACGCTCGCTGCTGGTCGAGGCGCTCAAGCGCAGCGAGGGCAGGGCGGGCGCCGCCGCCGAGGCGCTCAAGCTCCCGCGAAAGACCTTCTACGACAAGCTGGCAAAATACGGCCTGAAACCGGAGAGTTTCCGCTGATTTCCGCCGATCCATGACCGTGCCCGGAACCCCGACACAGACCGGGTGATTGACCCGCTATCGGGACAGCAACATGGATCAATTGTGACGAAGCCAGACCAGAGCCCGGCCCGGCGTCTTGCCGGCAGCCTCGCCACCCGCGCCCGCGGCGCGGGCCGTGCCCTTGCGGGACTGGGCCTGAGGCGCGGGCTCGCGCTCGGCACGGCGGCGCTGCTGCTGGTCCTCGTCGCGGGCGGCACGCTCTGGCTCGCCACGCGCCCCTCGCTCGATGAGCTGGAGGCCGCGCGCGCCCCCGACATCGAGTACCGGGATGCCAACGGCGAGGCGCTCTACCTCGCGCATGGCGTCACCGACGAGCACGTCCCCCTGGCCGAGATCCCCGAACACCTGCAAGAGGCGGTGATCGCGCTCGAGGACCGCCGCTTCCGCGCGCACGACGGCATCGACCTGCGCGGCATCGCCCGCGCGGCCACCCGCAACCTCATGTCCGAGGGCATCGTCGAGGGCGGCAGCACGATCACCCAGCAGCTGGTGAAAATCACCTACCTGCGGCCGGAAAAGAGCTACCTGCGCAAGCTGCACGAGGCCATGCTCGCCCGCGAGATGGAAGATCGCTACAGCAAGGACGAGATCCTCGAGGCCTATCTCAACCGCGTCTACCTCGGCTCGGGCGCCTCGGGCGTCGGAGGCGGCGCGCGGATCTACTTCGGCAAGCCGGTGCAGGAGGTCTCGCTCGCAGAGGCGGCGGCGCTCGCCGCGATCCTGCGCGCCCCTTCCGAGGTGAACCCCTTCCGCGACACCGAGGCGCTGCGCGCGCGTGCGGGCCTCGTCATCCGGCTCATGGCCGAGCAGGGCCGCATCGACGCGGGCCAGGCCAATGCCGCGCGCGTCGAGCTTGCCACCATGGCCCCGCGCCCGAAGGACGCGCCCTACGGCGGCTGGTTCGCGGACTGGGTGCAGGGGCAGGCGCGAAAACTCGCCGCCTCGCTCGACGGCGACGTGACGCTGCGCACCACCCTCGACCCCGAGCTGCAACGCCGCGCCGAGCGCGCCGTCGCGGGCGCGCTCGGGGGGCAGCCCATGCAGGCCGCGCTGGTGGCCCTGCGGCGCGACGGCACCGTCGCGGCCATGGTCGGCGGAAACGACTACGCGCAGACCGAGTTCAACCGCGCCACCGACGCGGTGCGCCAGCCCGGCTCGACCTTCAAGACCTTCGTCTACCTCACCGCGCTGGAACGCGGCATGCGCCCGGGCGAGCTCATCCCCGACATGCCGATCAACATCGACGGCTACCGGCCCCAGAACTTCGACGGCAAGTATCGCGGCCAGGTCAGCCTCGCGGCAGGTCTCGCGCATTCCATCAACGCGGCGACGGTGAACCTCGCCCACCGCCTCGGCATCCACAACGTGGCCGAAACCGCCCGCGCGCTCGGCATCGAGGCCGAGCTCACCGAGACGCCCTCGCTCGCGCTCGGCGCCTCGGGCATGACCCTGCTCGACCTGACCGAGGCCTATGCCGCCATCGCCACCGGCCGCGCGCCGATCGAGGCGCGAGGCATCGCGGGCGTTCAGACACGCGACCACGACTACGAGCCGCTCGCCGCGTCGCTGCCCGCGCCGCGCGGCCGCGCCGAACAGCTCCTGGCGCACCGTGACACCATGACCTCGATGCTGCGCGCCGTGGTGACCGACGGCACCGGTCACGCCGTGCGCGACAAGGTGCCCGGCGCCGTGGGCAAGACCGGCACCAGCCAGAACCACCGCGACGCGCTCTTCGTCGGCTGGGCGAACGATCTCATCGTCGGCGTCTGGGTCGGCAACGACGACGACAGCCCGATGGACGGCGTGACCGGCGGCAGCCTGCCCGCGCGGATCTGGGCCGAGGTCCTGTCGGGCACCGCGCCCTCGGCGGAAACCGGTGATGCCGACACGCTCGCCACCGACATGCCGACGCCCCGCATCCGGCCGCAGGATCTCGACACCTCCGCGCCGGAGCCCGACCGGACCGAGACCGCCACCGCGCCCGAGCCGCGCGCCCAGCCGCAGCAGCGCGCCCAGCAGCAGCGCCGGGCGCAGCCGGGCAGGGCGGTCGAGGGCCTCGTGAACCGGGCCCTGAACGGCGGCCGCGTCTCGGCCCGCGACGTGATGAACGCCCTGACCAGCGATCTCTCCGGCGGGCGCCGGGGCTGCAACGTGCGCGCCTGCCAGCAGGCCTACCGTTCGTTCCGCGCATCGGACTGCACCTACCAGCCCTACGGCAACCGCCCCCGGCAACGCTGCACCCGCTGAGGCGACTCGTTTGCCGGGCCTGTGCGGCTTTCCGCACGGCATCACTTGCCTCATGTGCGAAAATTCGCACACCTGCTCGGCCGTCCTGACGCAGGTGCCGCGATATGTGAGCCTCAACCGGCTGACATGAAAGGCAAAATCATCAATCTTCACGCCGGTCTTCACGCTCTCTTGATGCATTCAGCGCATGGCCGTCTTGTGTGCAGCGTAGGGGCGGCAGGGGAGCCGCGCCCTCGCCAGCAACCTTCGGGAGGATACCGAATGAAGAAGATCCTGATGAGCGCCGTGGCCCTGGCCGCGCTGACCACGGGCGCCACCGGCGCGATGGCCGACTGCGACGACGGCGAGATCGTCATCAAGTTCAGCCACGTCACCAACACCGACCGCCACCCCAAGGGCATCGCCGCCTCGCTCCTGCAGGAGCGCGTCAACGAGGAGATGGACGGCACCGCCTGCATGGAGGTCTACCCGAACTCCACGCTCTACAACGACGACCAGGTGCTCGAGGCGATGCTGAACGGCGACGTGCAGATGGCCGCGCCCTCGCTGTCGAAGTTCGAGCAGTTCACCAAGCAGTTCCGCATCTTCGACCTGCCCTTCATGTTCAAGAACATCGACGCCGTCGACGCCTTCCAGGCCTCCGAGACCGGCGCCGCGATGAAGGAGAGCATGGTGCGCCGCGGCCTGCTGGGCCTCGGCTTCTGGCACAACGGCATGAAGCAGATGTCGGCCAACGTGCCGCTGCTAGAGCCCTCCGACGCCGAGGGGCTGAAGTTCCGCGTGCAGAACTCGGACGTGCTCAAGGCGCAGATGGCCGCCATGGGCGCCTCGCCGCAGCCGATGGCCTTCTCCGAGGTCTACGGCGCCCTGCAGACCGGCGTGGTCGACGGGCAGGAGAACACCTGGTCCAACATCTACGGCCAGAAGTTCTTCGAGGTGCAGGACGGCACCACCGAGACCAACCACGGCGTGCTCGACTACATGCTCGTGACCGGCGTCGACTGGTGGGACAGCCTTGATGCCGAGGTGCGCGACCAGCTCTCGACCATCATCGACGAGGTCACCACGACGCGCAACTCCGAGAGCTACAAGGTCAACCAGGAGGCCAAGCAGGCGATCATCGACGCCGGCGGCGAGGTGCGCGAGCTGACGCCCGAGCAGCGCGAGGCCTGGGTCAACGCGATGAAGCCCGTCTGGGAAGAGTTCACCGACGACGTCGGCCAGGACAACATCGACGCCGCACAGGCGATCAACGCCGAGCAGAGCTGAGGCTCGCGACGCGGCGCGCGCCCGGCTCCCGACAGGGGGCCGGGCGTTGCGCATCGCCCCTGGAAACTCTCTCGCAACGGTGGGAGCGACACGCCCATGTCCCATGATCCCGACGGCTCCGTGCTGGGCCGGTTCGTCAACGAGCTCGAGGAAAGCGCCATCGCGCTCATCCTCGGGGCCATGACGATCATCACCTTCATCAACGTCGTGCTGCGCTACGGCTTCAACACCGGTCTGATCTGGGGGCTCGAGGCGACCTCGTTCCTCTTCGCCTGGCTGGTGCTCTTCGGCGTGAGCTATTGCGTCAAGGTCACCGCCCACCTCGGCGTGGACGCGATCATCAACCTCGTCTCGCCTGCCGCGCGGCGGGGGCTGGCGCTGCTGGCCGCCGCGCTGTGCATCCTCTACGCCTTCCTGCTGTTCAAGGGCGCCTGGGACTACTGGGCCAACTTCGCGAACCTGCCCCAGACCACCGGCCGCTGGTTTCCGACCGGCTTCGAGGAGATGGGCCGCACCTCCTACCGCGCCTGGTACGCGGTGGTGGACATCCCCATGCCCGAATGGCTGCGCTTCCTCGAGCCGCTCATGAACGAGGGCGAGGAATACGAGAAGCTGCCGCGCTTCATTCCCTATTTCATCCTGCCCTTCGGAGCCGCGCTGCTGCTCTTCCGCTTCGTGCAGGCGGGCGTGCGCATCTGGACCGGCCACCGCGACAGCCTGATCGTCAGCCACGAGGCCGAAGACGCCGTGGACGACGTGGCCCACATGAACCGCGAGGACTGATCCCATGGACGTCGTTCTTCTTTTCGCCTCGGTCGTGGGGCTGATGCTCATCGGCGTGCCCATCGCGGTCTCGCTGGGGCTCTCGTCGATCTTCTTCCTGCTGATCCTGTCGGACACCTCGCTGGGCTCGGTGGCGCAGAGCTTCTTCCAGGCCATGGCCGGGCACTACACGCTGCTCGCGATCCCCTTCTTCATCCTGGCCTCGAGCTTCATGTCCACGGGCGGCGTGGCGCAGCGGATCATCCGCTTCTCCATCGCGCTGGTCGGCCACCTGCACGGCGGGCTCGCCATCGCGGGGGTCTTCGCCTGCATGCTCTTCGCCGCGCTCTCGGGCTCGAGCCCCGCCACCGTGGTCGCCATCGGCTCCATCGTGATCGCCGGCATGCGGCAGGTCGGCTACTCGCGCGACTTCGCCGCCGGCGTCATCGCCAACGCGGGCACGCTGGGCATCCTGATCCCGCCCTCGATCGTCATGGTGGTCTATGCCTCGGCGACCGACGTCTCGGTGGGCCGCATGTTCCTCGCGGGCGTCATCCCCGGCCTTCTGGCGGGCACCATGCTCATGGCGACGATCTACATCATCGCCCGCATGCGCGACCTGCCCAAGGGCGATTGGCTGGGCTGGGGCGAGGTCTTCGCCGCCGGGCGCGAGGCCTCCTGGGGGCTCTTCCTCATCGTCATCATCCTTGGCGGCATCTACGGCGGCATCTTCACGCCCACCGAGGCCGCGGCGGTGGCGGCCGTCTATGCCTTCCTGATCGCGAGCTTCGTCTACCGCGACATGGGGCCGCTCGCGGGCCGCGACGGCGCGCCCAACCTGCCGCTCTGGCGCAAGCCCATCGCGCTGGTCACGGCCTTCGTCCACCGCGACACCCGCGACACGCTCTTCGAGGCGGGCAAGCTGACGGTCACGCTGATGTTCATCATCGCCAACGCGCTGATCCTCAAGCACGTGCTGACCGACGAGCAGATCCCGCAGCAGATCGCGGGCGCGATGATCTCGGCGGGCTTCGGGCCGGTGATGTTCCTGGTGATCGTCAACGTGATCCTTCTGATCGGCGGCCAGTTCATGGAGCCCTCGGGCCTCATCGTCATCGTGGCGCCGCTGGTCTTCCCCATCGCCATCGAGCTCGGGATCGACCCGATTCACCTCGGGATCATCATGGTGGTGAACATGGAAATCGGGATGATCACGCCGCCGGTGGGCCTGAACCTCTTCGTGACCTCGGGAGTCGCTGGCATGCCGATGATGAACGTGGTGCGCGCCGCGCTCCCCTTCCTCGCGGTGCTCTTCGTCTTCCTGATCATGGTGACCTACATCCCCTGGATCTCGACCTGGCTGCCCACGACCTTCATGGGCCCCGAGATCATCACCAACTGACTGCGACCCTGCGGTGCGCCTTCGGCGCGCAGTTTGGTGGGAGACAACGAAAGACGGCGCCCGGGGTTCGGGCGCCGTTCTGCTTTGCGGGGTGGTGTGCCTCCGGCGGGCGTATTGGGCAACAAGAAGAAGCGGGGGACCGGGCAGCGTCCCGGTGCTTCTTCTTGTTCCAAATACGCAAACCCGCTCTCGGGGTCAGCCCGCGCTGGCGTTCAGCGCCTCGATGATCGGCACGAAGTCCGCGGCCTTGAGCGAGGCGCCGCCCACCAGCGCGCCGTCGACGTTGGAGACCGCGAAGATCTCGGCGGCGTTGCCGGGCTTCACCGAGCCGCCATAGAGCAGGCGGACCGAGCGGCCCACGCCCTCGCCGAAGCGGCGCTCCAGGCGGGCGCGCATGAAGTCGTGCACCTCGCCGATCTCGTCGGTGGTAGGGACCTTGCCGGTGCCGATGGCCCAGATCGGCTCGTAGGCCACGACGAGGTTGTGGCCCGTCGCCCCGTCGGGGATCGAGCCCGCGAGCTGGCCGCCGATGATGTCGAGGGTGTTCTGCGCCTCGCGCTCGGCGAGGCTCTCGCCGCAGCAGAGCACCACGGTCAGGCCCGCCTCCCAGGCGGCGCGGCACTTGTCGCGCACGTCCTCGTCGCGTTCGTCGTGGTCGGTGCGGCGCTCGGAGTGGCCGAGGATGACGTAGGCGGCGCCCGCGTCGCGGAGCATGTCGGCCGAGACATCGCCGGTATGCGCGCCCGAGGCCTGCGCGTGGCAGTCCTGTCCGCCGACGGCGATGGCTTCGCCGGCGCGCTGCGCGGCCTGGGCCACCAGCGTGGCGGGCGGGCAGAGCAGCACCTCGGAGGCGCCGTCGGCCGCCTCCTGCATGCCGTCGATTTCGGTGAGCGCGGCCGAGAGGCCGTTCATCTTCCAGTTGCCTGCCGCAAGTTTCCTGCGCATGGTATCTCCCCGTATGAGTTCGGGCACATCATCGGGTCATGCGCAGTGGCGTCAAGGCCGCGACGGGGTCGCGGCGCGGGGAATTTTCAGCCCTCGCCGCCCTCGCGTTCGGCGGCGAGTTCGTCGACGTCCTTGAACTTGATCGACTCGCCGCAGCCGCAGGCGTCGGCGACGTTGGGGTTGTTGAAGCGGAAGCCGGATTCGAGCAGCGAGACCTCGTAGTCGATCTCGGTGCCGAAGAGGAACATCTGCGCCATCGGCGCGATGAGCACGCGGGCGCCGTCCTGTTCCACGACCTCGTCGTTGCCGTCGGGCGCGTCGACGAAATCCATGGTGTATTCCATGCCCGCGCAACCGCCCTTCTTGACGCCGACGCGCAGCCCGTGGTGGCCGTCGCGCTCCATCAGCTTGCGGACCTGTGTGACGGCGGCGGGCGTCATGCTCACCGCCTGCTTTCCGGGAATGCCGAACATCGTAGTCTCCTTGTTAAGGACAAAGGTAATGCCTGCTGGGGCTTCGCTCAAGGGGCGGCGATCAAGGCGCGCGATGCAGCGGGCGCGCGGGGTTGCCCGCGACGGTGGCGGCCGCCGCCACGTCGCGCGTCACCACGGCGCCCGCGCCGATCACCGCGCCGTCGCCGACCGTGACGCCGGGCAGGATCAGCGCGCCGCCGCCGATCCAGCAGTCGCGCCCGATGGTGACGGGGCGGCCGAATTCCAGCCCCGTGGCGCGGGTCGCCGCGTCTCGGGGGTGGTCGGCGGTGAGGATCTGCACCATGGGGCCCACCTGCGTGCCCGCGCCGATGCGGATCGGGCAGACGTCGAGCAGCACGCAGCCGTAGTTGAGGAAGACCCCCGCCTCGAGGTGCACGTTCCAGCCGTAGTCGACGTAGAGTGGCGCGCGCAGGGCGCAGGCCTTGCCCCGGCTGCCCAGCAGCGCGTCGAGGATCGCCTCGCGAGCCGTGTCGCCGACGATCGTGGCGTTGTAGTCGCGCATCAGTTCCTGCGCGCGGCGGCGCTCGGCCGCCAGCTCCGCGTCGCCGGGGTCGTAGAGCTGCCCGGCCGTCATCTTCCCGCGTTCGCTCATGGCGTGGGCATCCCCGCGGCCAGCTCGATCAGCGCCTGCGTGGCATAGGCCACCGCCAGCGCCCAGGCGAAGGAGGCCAACGTGCCGATGATGACGTATTCGCCGGCCTTCTGCTCGCGCGCGGCGGTGTCGAAGCGCAGGATCGACTTGGCTGCGATGAGAAAGCCGATGGCGGCGGGCTGGTCGGTCAGGACCATGAGCAGGATCAGCGCGCGTTCCAGCTGGCCGATGACGCGGCCCGCGTTGGGCAGCCCCTCGGGCAGGTCCACGTCCTGGTAGCGGCGCATCAGCAGGCCCACCGCGTGACCGCCCGCCAGCACCGCCGTCACCGCGCCCGCCGCGGCCAGCGCCGGGACGGTCAGCAGTTCCATCCAGGGGCCCCAGAGGCCCGCTGCCTCCGCGCCGGGCCACCAGACCGCCACCGCCACCAGCGAGGCGAGATGTGCGCCCTGGTCGGCGAGAAAGGCCGCGAGCGAACGGCCCGCCGTGCTTGGCAGCAGCCAGGTCTTGACCGCGTCGATCACGAGGTGCGCGCCGGTCGCCGCCACGGCGGGCTGCCAATGCCCGCCGAGCGCGGCCCAGCTCACCAGGCCCACCACCGCGATGTGCAGCGCCATGACGCCGGGCCGTTCCTTGGCGCGCACCATGCGGCCGGTCTGCAGCACGAAGTCCGCCACCACGTGGGCCAGAAGCAGCGCGGCAAAGGTCTGGATCATGCGGGCCCCGTCATGCGGTTCGGCTTGCTATCGGCAAGGGAAAGCGGATCGGCCTGCGTCATGCCCCGGCCTCGAGATAGCCCAGCGCCTCCTGCAGGGCGGGCCAGCCCGCCGCCCAGACCGCCTGGTTCACGGCCTGCCGCGAGATGCCCAGCGCCTCGGCGGCGCGGGCGCGGGGGCCCGCGTCGGGGGGCAGCGTCTCGCACATGGCGCGGGCCTGGGCGCGGGTCCAGCCCTGGCTCACGTGATCGGCCAGCCGCAGCGCCGCGGCCGGGGCGCCGCCCGCCGCATGCACCATGAGCGCGGGGTCCGAAAGGGCGTCGAGGCTGCGCCCCGAGTCGGTGAAGGCCGGCCCGGAGGCGGCGTTCAGGTCGGCGCGTGTGGCGGCGTCGAGCGTGCCGGGGGCGCTGGCGATGGCGATGCGGGTGGCGCGATCCTTGCCGGTCCGGCGCACCACGGCCTGGACGTAGAGCGCGGCGCGGAAGGCATAGCGCGCCTCGCCGAGGGCGATCTGCCAGCCGTCGCCGCCACGCCGGGCAAAGCCGGTGACAAGCCCCGGGTCCCAGCCCGAAAGCGCGACCGCGGCCCCGTTGATCTCGTCCATGACGGAATCCAGCGCGCCCGGTGCGAGCTCCGAGGAGCCGACGATGTCTCCGGTGAGGACAGCCAGGCGCGACATGGGAAAGTCCTAATGCTTGCTTTTGCGAAAAGCAAGCCGTTTTGATT
Organism: Salipiger mucosus DSM 16094; assembly: GCF_000442255.1. GTDB lineage: Bacteria > Pseudomonadota > Alphaproteobacteria > Rhodobacterales > Rhodobacteraceae > Salipiger > Salipiger mucosus. The sequence continues at coordinate 19,863 of NZ_KE557295.1, forward strand.
GACGCCAGTCTGCGTGGCCGGAGGCTGCGGGGCGGGCGCGCCGCCGGGCAGCGGCGGCGTCTACATGAAGCCCAGTTCGAGGCGCGCCTCGTCGGTCATCATGTCCATGCCCCAGGGCGGATCGAAGACCATGTCCACGTCCACGTCCCGCACGCCCGGCACCGAGGCCACGGCGTCCTGCACCCAGCCCGGCATCTCGCCGGCCACGGGGCAGCCCGGTGCGGTCAGCGTCATGATGACCTTGACGGACCCCTGGTCGTCGATCTCGATCGTGTAGATCAGGCCAAGGTCGTAGATGTTCACCGGGATTTCCGGGTCGAACACGCTGCGGCAGGCCTCCACGATGGGCTCGTGCAGCGGGTTGTCGGTGCTGGAGGGCGCGATCAGCGGGGCGCCTTCAAGCGGTGCATCGGTCATGGCCTGTCCTTCGGTTGGCTTACCTGAGCGAAGATATAGGAAATACCGGCGCCGCGGTAAAGGCCCGCGGCTCAGCCGATGTGGGTGCGCAGCCAGTCCTCGACCTCGGCCTGCCGGCCGCGCGCGACCGGCACGTCGCTGTCGTCGGCGAGGCGCAGCAGCAGGCGGCTGCCCTCGCGCACCAGCCGGGGCCGGGCGGTGCGCGCGACCCACCACGAGCGGTGCGGCTGCACGCCGTCCTCGGCGCGGGTCTGGGCCAGGACGTCGCCAAGCCGCGCCCGCTGGGTCAGCGTCTTGTCGCCGAGGCGCACGTGGACGTGATGCTCGCGCGCCTCGATGGCGCGGATCTCGTTCAGCGGAACGGGCTGTGCGCCGACCAGCAGCGTGCGCGCGTCTTCGCGCGCCTCCGCCTCATCTTCCGTCGCGGCCGCCGGAGCAGGGTCGGGGGCCTGTGCGGCGTCGGGGGGCGTCTGCGTCCCGGCGCGCGCCCCGGTTTCGGGGCGCGTCTCGGCGGCGGAGAGCTCCGCCCGTGCGGGAATGCGCGGCTTCACGTAGCGCATGTAGATCGCCTCGAACATCACGATGGTCACGCCCAGCACGACGAACCGCTCGCTCAGCAGCGGCTCGTGCCCGACCGGGGCCAGCCGCTCCAGCGTTTCGTCCATCACGACGACCGTCGGCGCGAGCGCCAGAAAGCTGACCGCCGGCCAGTAGGCGGGCGGGCGGCGCGCCACCCGGCGCAGCGCCGCGAGGGCCAGAAGCAGGCCTGCCTGCAGCAGCAGGAACAGCGCCATGGCCAGCGGCCAGGCGCCCAGGTAGATCGCCCAGGGAATGCGCCCCTGCAACCCCGATGGATCGGCCGCGACCAGCACGGCGAAGACGGCGAGCAGGTAGCGCTGGGTGATCGGCGCGCGCAGCAGGCCGAGGTGGCGCCGCAGGCTCACGTCGAGGTGGTCGAAGGTCAGGCCACGGATATTGAGGGGCTGGTCGAGAAGATCTCGCAAGGAAACACGGGTCGAATGATACTTGGGTGACTGTGGCGACAGCGTCGTCTTGCTGAACACATGCGAAGGGTTCGGTCCGCACGCAAGAGGGTTTTCCGTCACAGTCGAACGATTCGCCCGCATGCCACCAGAAATCTCTCGCAACACGGCATGGCCGGCGTGGGAAAAATGTGACGACGACACGACATTGGCGATTTTCTGCCTATGCTTGGAGGAGCGATCCGCTAAAGTTTCCCTTGAAGGTTGAGCGCGGCCGGACCGGGACGGGTCCCGCCGCCCTGGCCTTCGCCAGAAGTGACGGGGCAACCGGCAATGCCCAGGCCGACTGCCGGACGTCCGGATCCGCGCCCAGCGACAGCGGACCGGCCTCCGGCACGGGCCGGTTCTCCCGGGTTCGGATCCGGGGCGCGGACAGGGGATACGCGCGCCCAGGAAGCCGGGTAACGTGAAGACCGCGCCCGGAGGAGGCATCGGGGCGCGCGAGGGGATGGAACGGAATGAAGTCGAATGAACGTCGCAGGGCATCCATAGGCAACGAGGAACTGGAGGAGATTCTGGACAGCGCGCTCGAGGTCGAGGGGGCCGAGGGCGCCTGCGGGCTGCTGCGGGCCTCGGCGGCCATGCTCGAGCATGCCGCCTACGAGATCGCGCGTTCCGAGGCGGCGGGGCAGGTGTCGCAGATCATCCTGCTGTCGGCCGAACTCGAGCGGATCGCCGAGACGCGCGAGGCCGCGATCAGGCGTACGGAAGGCGAACCGCGCCGCAAGAGGGGCAACGGCTGAGGCGAGGGATCGCCCGGCGACGCAGCCCGCAGGATCTGCACCGGGAGCCGCAAGCCCCCGGACAAAAAGGGAAAACGCGACCGGGCCATGCGCCCGGACGCCCCGGTCGCTTGAACGGTCGGGCCGCCCGGGGGGCGCCGCGAAAAACCCGACAACATGGTGCCCAAACGACGCTTGACGGGGCGAGAACGGCACGCCTAGAAGGGCCTCCACATTCGGGGCGCGGCTTCGCCTCGAGACAGTGAGCGGTTGTAGCTCAGATGGTTAGAGTACCGGCCTGTCACGCCGGGGGTCGCGGGTTCGAGCCCCGTCAACCGCGCCACACTGTCCCGCCGAAGCCGTCTCTGTTGTAAAGTGCGCGGTTGTAGCTCAGATGGTTAGAGTACCGGCCTGTCACGCCGGGGGTCGCGGGTTCGAGCCCCGTCAACCGCGCCACTTTCCCTTCTTTCTCGCAGAGATCCCGATGGGTCGCGACACCGCCTCCGGGCGGTGTTTCACGTCTCCTCCGCCCCCGACTCGTCCCGCTCCGCCGCGGCCACGTTGCGCTTGACCGCCATGAAGCTGTCCGGCGTGACCGAGATCGTGTCGATCCCGGCCTTCACCAGCAGCCGCGCGAAATCCGGGTCGTTGCTCGGCGCCTGCCCGCAGAGCCCGATCTTGCGTCCGGCCGCCCGGGCGCGGGCGATGGCCGTCTCGATCATCCACAGCACCGCCGGGTCGCGCTCGCGAAAGACCGGGGCCAGCGCCTCGCTGTCGCGGTCCACGCCCAGCGTGAGCTGCGTCAGGTCGTTCGAACCGATCGAGAACCCGTCGAAGCGCTCGGCGAACTCCGCCGCGCGGATCACGTTCGAGGGAATCTCCGTCATCACGTAGACCTCGAGCCCGGCCTCTCCGCGCCGCAGCCCGTTCTCGGCCATGATCGCCAGCACCTTGTCGGCCTCCTCGGGCGAGCGGCAGAAGGGCACCATGACCACGACGTTGGCAAAGCCCATCTCCTCGCGCAGCCGCTTCAGCGCCCGGCATTCCAGGGCAAAGGCCTCGCGGTAGAACTCCGAGTAATAGCGCGCCGCGCCGCGCAGCCCGATCATCGGGTTCTCCTCGACGGGCTCGAATCCGCGCCCGCCCGGCAGGTCGGCGTATTCGTTCGACTTGAAGTCGCTCGTGCGGACGATCACCGGCTTGGGATGCCAGACCGCCGCGATCCGGGCGAGGCCCATGGACAGCCGGTCGACGAAGTATTCCGCGCCATTGGCATGCCCCCGGATCATCTCGCGCACCGCCGCGCGGGCCTCGGGGTCCTCGACCGCATCGGGGTCCATCAGCGCCAGCGGATGCGCCCGGATCTCGTTGCTCACCAGGAACTCCATCCGCGCCAGCCCCACGCCGTCCACCGGCAGCCGCCACCAGCGCACCGCGGCCGAGGGGTTGGCGATGTTCACCATGACGCCCGTGCGCGTCTCGGGCACGTCCGCCAGCGAGATGTCCTCGCTCTCGATCCCGCCGAGGCCCTCGTAGATCCTGCCCCGGTCGCCCTCGGCGCAGGAGACGGTGACGTCCTGTCCGTCGTGCAGCAGGTGCGTGGCCGTGCCGGTGCCCACCACGGCCGGCAGCCCCAGCTCGCGGCTGACGATGGCCGCGTGCGAGGTGCGCCCGCCGTGATCCGTCACGATGGCCGCCGCGCGCTTCATGATCGGCACCCAGTCGGGGTCCGTCGTCGCGGTCACCAGCACCGCGCCGTCGACGAAGCGGTCGATGTCTGCGGCAGAGCGGATCAGGCAGACCCGGCCCGCCGCCGCCGCGTGCCCCACGCTCAGCCCCTCCAGCAGCAGCGGCCCCGCCGGGCGCACCGTGACCGAATGCAGCGCAGCCGCCCCGCGCCGCGCCTCCACCGTCTCGGGCCGCGCCTGCACGATGAAGAGCTCGCCGGTCTCGCCGTCGCGGGCCCATTCCATGTCCATCGCCACGCCGTAGTGCGCCTCGATGGTCGCCGCGTGCCGCGCCAGCTCGAGGATCTCGGCATCCTCCAGCACGAAACGCTCGCGCTCGGCCATCGAGGTGGCCACCGTGCGCGTCACCGCCTCGCCTTCGCCGCCGAGGATCATCTTGATCTCCTTCGCCCCGCGCTCACGGGCGACCACGGGCACCAGTGCGGGATCGTCGAGGAAGGGCTTGAAGACGCGGAACTCGTCCGGGTCGACCGCCCCCTGCACGACGGTCTCGCCCAGTCCCCAGGCGCCGTTGATCAGCACGAAGCGGTCGCAGCCGGTTTCCGTGTCGATCGAGAACATCACCCCCGAGGCCCCGATGTCCGAGCGCACCATCAGCTGCACCCCGACCGAGAGCGCCACATCCTCGTGGCCGAAGCCGTGGATGCGGCGGTAGCTGATCGCCCGGTCGGTGAAGAGCGAGGCATAGCATTTCCGGCAGGCCTCCAGCAGCGCGTCCTCGCCGCTCACGTTCAGGAAGGTCTCCTGCTGGCCGGCAAAGCTCGCCTCGGGCAGGTCCTCGGCGGTGGCGCTCGACCGCACGGCCACCGCCGGCATCTCGCGGCCGGTGCGCCTGGCCAGGTCGCGGTAGGCGGCGCCGATGTCGCGGGCGATCTCCTCGGGCCAGTGGCCCGCGACGATGGCCTGCCGGATCGCGTGCCCGGCCTCCTGCAGGCTGGTGCGCCCGGCCTCCAGCGCCTCCGTGCGCTCGCGGATCACCGCGCCCAGGTCGTTGGCCGCGAGGTAGGCGCGATAGGCCCTGGCGGTGGTGGCAAAGCCCGGCGGCACCCGCACGCCGGCGCGTCCCAGCTGCGAGATCATCTCGCCCAGCGAGGCGTTCTTGCCGCCCACGCGTGGCACGTCCGTCCGACGCAGGTCCTCGAACCAGATCAGGTTGTCCGTCATCGTTCCTCTCCTCCACCCATGGGCACCACGATAGACCCGTGCCCCCGCGCGACATTGATCCCGGTCAAGCCCCGTCGGGGTCAGGCGGGGCAGGAGGGGCAGGCGGCGCCGCACCCAGCAGGCGTGCCACCTCGTCGTCCTCGACCTGTCCGAAACGGGCATAGGCCTCGCCCACCGCATGCATGTCGCGCGGCCGGGCCACGCAGACCACGGGCGCCGTCCCCGGCGGCAGCGCGTCCAGCGCCCCGCGCAGCGCCACCGGCAGGGCGACGCCGACCTGCGCCGCACC
>NZ_KE557296.1 GCF_000442255.1 Salipiger mucosus DSM 16094
TTCCATCTCAGGCCCGTCGTCGACCGGCTGGCCGAGCACTTGAAGGCATCCACCAAGCTCTTCATGCCCTCTCGGCAGCATCCTTTTGATGCGCCTGCCGGGTAATAGACGAGACTACTGCGCCGGTTCTCGACCCCGGTCGCGGCCGGACGAAGACCGGCTATCTCTGGGCGCTGGCCCGCGACGACCGCAACTGGGGCGGCGCCGACCCGCCAGGGGTGGTGTTCTTCTACGCCCCGGGTCGGGGTGGACAGAACGCCGAGAGATTCCTGCGGGGCTTCGACGGCATCCTGCAGCTTGACGGGTATACCGGCTACAATCGCCTGACGCGCCCCTCTCGCAAGGGCGGCGATCCCGTTCGCGTGGCACATTGCTGGGCGCATGCCCGACGCAAGCTGAAGGAGGTGTTCGACCGCGACGGCTCCGAGATCGCCGCCGAGGGCCTGCGCCGTATCGCTGAGATCTACAAGGTCGAGGACGACATCCGCGGCATCGAGCCCGGCCAGCGCTTCTCGGCCCGGCAAACGCGAACGGCACCCCTGGTCGCGGCGTTCGGAGAGTGGCTGCAAGAACAGCGATTGCGGGTGTCGGCGAAATCCCGGCTCGGTGAGAAGCTGGCCTATATCCATCGCCACTGGGATGGCCTGCAGACCTTCCTCTACGACGGCCGCGTCGAGATCGACTCCAACGGCGTCGAAAACCTGATCCGCCCTATCGCTCTGAACAGAAAAAATGCGTTGTTCGCCGGTCACGACGAGGGCGGCAGGGCCTGGGGCCGCATCGCGTCACTGATCGAAACCGCAAAGATCAACGGCGTCGAACCATTCGCCTATCTCAAGGCCACCCTTGAGGCCATCGCCGCTGGCTATCCGCAAGGTCGGATCGACGATCTCCTGCCGTGGAACTTCCCGCCGTCAAGCTGAACGCGCGTGGGGCGCAGCCAACGCTTACACAGCGCCCGAGTTCGGATCCGACGGCCGGGTGAGTGAACCCGCGCGTGTGACGGTTATGCACAACGGGATTGTCGTGCAGAACGACGTCGAGATCCAGGGCAAGACGGTCTGGATCGGCGCGCCCTCTTACAACGAGGCTCACGGCTGCGCCCCGATCATGCTGCAGGACCACGATGCAGATGTCGCCTATCGCAACATCTGGGTGCGCGCGTTGTCGTGAGCCATTGGCAAATCACCGGGCTGTCTATTGTCCGGTGATCTGAACTTGGGTCCTCCGGCGCATCATGAAAATTTTTGAGGTCATACGACCCGCTTCTCTACCAGTTAGGGGCTTTCTTGGGGAGCGTCCGGGGCAGCACGTCGCACGGGCCTTGCGACGACAAGCCCGCTGCCCGGTTCCGGCCGCCCGAGCTCACGCAATGGCGGCCGAGCGCCGCGCGCGCCGCGCCAGCTGTCAGGCCCGGCATCCAAATCGCGGCTTCGCGCTTACCCACGCCGGTGCATTGGAGGATGGCGGTTTGGTCCGTTTCAGGGCTGACGATAGACAAGCAGGCGGTTGTCTGCCGGCATGTCACGGACCGGCTCGACGACGAATCCGCGCGCCGAGGCTGTCTCGTCCACCGCCTCGCGGTTGCGCAAACCCCAATCCGGGTTCCGCTTGCGCAGATCGGCATCGAAGGCGACGTTGCCGGGCCCCATGAAGCCGCCGCCCTCGTTGAAGGGGCCGTAGATCAACAAAAACCCGCCGGAGACGAGACGTGCAGCAGCGCCTTCGACGAGCCCAATCGTCGCCGACCAGGGCGCGATATGGGTGAGGTTCGCCACGAAGACCGCATCCATATGCGCCCCCGGCCAGGGCGGCCGGGCGGCGTCGATGTGCACCGGCGGCGCGACCCGATCGACGAGGTCGGGGCAGAGCGCGCGCCAAGCTTCGATGGCGGCGAGGCCGTCGGTCGTCGCCTCGCTCGGCATCCATGTCACCTGCGGCAGCGAACGCGCCATCCACAGAGCATGCTCGCCCGAACCCGAGGCAATTTCCAGCACCGTGCAGGCCCGGTTCGGAAGCAGGTCGGCCAGCGCCCGTTGGATCGGTTCGCGGTTGCGCGCAGTCGCAGGAGCGTGCCTGAGGCCGGTACAGGTTGCCGCGGTCTTTGCGGGATCGGCCAGAGGGTCCTCGGGTACGGAATTGGGCATTGTCGCGCTCTCATCTTCAGTGTCTTGCATCTTAAATCGCATCGGGCACGGCGATTGTTAGGGATCGATCAGTTGCCTTGCCCGCACCACCTTTGGATGCATTGCTAACTGATCTGCCCGCTTTGCGAACGGGCCGCGAGATCCTCACCGATATCCTTGGGTGACCTTGTAGACCCTGCAGCCGAAACAGAGAGAGTAGTCGGTCATCGCGTTCGTCAAGCGCACCTACAGGCTTTACAGCGACGAAGGGCTGTCGATCCGCACGCGGAGCCCGAGGCGCCGCCGCGCTTGCCGCTATCGCTATGGTGGAAAGAGCTTGAGCTGTTCGGCTCGGTCGAGGATGGCCTGTATACAGGCCTGAACCTTCGGATTCGATTTTCGCTCCGGCAATACGTGAATGCCCATGACTGCCTCCTTCACGTACTGTCCCGGGCGCAGAGGAACCTGATCAAGTCCGTGCTCGCTGAGGTAATTCGCGAGGACCGTGCTGTGGATCAGCACCGCGTCCGTTGACTGGGCGAACTCGAGGCATGCCCCCAGTGAGTTCGAGGTGAAAGCATGCCCCAATCGGGATGCGTCGTATAACTCGCCGCCGGAAACCAGGCGCTTCTGGCTGGCATCGAGTGGATAGGCCATGGTCGACGGGTAGGCACGGATGTCCTCGAGGCTTCTCTCCGCAGCCAGCAGAGGGTGGCCGCGGCGCGCGAAATACCCGTCCGTGGCCCGTCCCATCGGGATGAAATCGACCGCGATGCCTTTTTTCAGATGATCGATACGGTGGCCGATGAACAAGGATATATCACCGGCCAGAAGCTGATCCATGCAGCGCATCATGTTTCCGATACTCAGGTTGATCGGAGCATGTGGATGCGTTTCGAAGTGCTCGATGACGTAATCGCGCAGGATCAGGAACCAGGTGGAATATCCTGTTCCGATGCTTATTCCTTCTTCAAGTTCCGCCTTTTGGCGCGCGATGGTCGTAAGAGCGTTCGAGTGAAGTCGTCCGATGACGACCGCGCTGTTGTAGAGCGTCTCGCCATAGGCAGTCAGCTGCACACCGCGTGCCGAGCGATGGAACAGCGGAACGCCGAGAGACTCCTCCAATCGTTTGATGTTGTAGCTCAGCGTCGGCTGCGACAGCCGCAGGCGTTCGGCACCCGCCATCACTGAACCTGCCTCGGCCACGGCCACGAATTGCTCAATCGCTCGGTCCAAGTTCAATCTCCTCCTGTGTCACAAGGATATAGATGAGTTCTATGATAGCGTCGATATTTTGTATTTGTTCGTATAGATAGCGCTCCCTACGCTGATCTTGCGGCGGCACCCTCGTGTGCCCTGCACCGGTGAGGAGGACCACCGGCACCATGGAGGAGACGGACACGCCACTGCGCCACGCGCCGTTGCAGTCCAAATCGGGAGGACACACAGTATGAATTCGAACAAGATCGACCGGCGCCGGCTTCTCGGCACCGGGCTGGCGATGGCCGGCCTGCCGCTGCTCGGATCGCGCCGCGCCCTCGCACAGTCGGGCGGAAGCATCCGCATGATCTGGTGGGGTGGGGACGAGCGCGCACGCCGCACAAATGCCGCCATAGACCGGTTCACCGATGCGAACCCCGATGTCTCAATAGATGCGGAATCCATGGGATGGGATGACTACTGGGCACGCCTCGCGACCCAGGTCGCTGGCGGCAACGCGCCGGATTTCATCCAGATGGATTACCGCTACATGTTCGAGTACGCGAGGCGCGGTGCGATCCGCCCTCTCGACGAATTCCTCGGAGAGGAACTGAAAATATCCGACTTCGGTGACGTCAATCTCGACAGCTGCTCGGTGGATGGGAAGCTCTACGGCGGAAACGTCGGCGTCAACAGCTTCTCGGTCGTCTTCGATGCCGCAGCCTGGGAGGAAGCCGGTGTCGAGGCACCCGGGTTCGATACCACGTGGGACGGCTTCGCGGAAAAATGCGCAGCCTTCGCTGGCGCAAATACCCGGGATCGGGTCTATGCGACCTCCGATGGCAGCGTCCACGAGAGGCTGTTTGAAATCTGGCTGCGAACTCAGGGAAAAGCACTTTACACGCCGGACGGTACGCTTGGTTATGACGCCGAGGATGCGGGCCGCTGGTATGCCTACTGGGCCGAAATGCGCAAGGCAGGAAGCTGTGTGCCGGCCGATGTCCAGGCGCTCTACAAGAACTCCCCCGAGACAGCGCCGATCGTCACCGGCAGTGCGGTCACCGACTTTGCCCACTCCAACCAGTTCGCATCCTACCAGCAACTGGTGCCTTCCGAGCTGACCGTCGTGGGGGTTCCTGTTCTCGCGGGTGGCCAACCCGGTCAGTATCTCAAGCCGTCGCAGATGTTCTCGATCTCGTCGACATCGGAGGAGCCAGCGCTCGCGGCGCGCATGATCAACTTCCTGATCCGTGAGCCGGAGGGGGCGAAACTGCTCGGTCTCGATCGCGGCGTGCCTGCTTCGCCCGAAACCCGCGAAGCAATTCTCCCCGGTCTTGACGCGACCGGCCGCAAGGTGGTCGACCTGATTGCCAATCTGACGCCGCAGATCGGGAGTCTGCCGCCGGCACCGCCCAGAGGCGCGGGTGAGATCAACGCGGTGCTGATCCGCATCGCTCAGGAAGTTGCCTTCGAGGCCGTGTCCCCCGAACAGGGCGGCGCCAAACTCGTCGATGAGGGCGCAGCAATCCTTGAGCGAGCCTAGGGAATGTCTGCATACGACGAAGTCCAACACGGCAGGTCCGTTGCGCGTCCGGAATCGTCAGGATGGCTCTCACGAGCCATCCACCGGAACGGCGCCGGATACATGTTTCTTGCGCCATGGCTGATCGGCTTCTTCTGTCTGACGCTCGGTCCGGCGCTGGTTTACGTCTGTATCTGTCGTTCTACCAATTTCGATCTTTTGACCTCGCCCGAGTTCATTGGGGGCGCAGAATTACGTCCGCATGGTGACGGCCGACGCAAAGTTCGCAGCCGCGATCAAGGTCACCTTCCTGTACGTTGCGCTGTCGGTGCCGCTCAAGCTGGCCTTCGCGCTCGGAATTGCCATGGTGCTGAATCGGGGCATGCGTGCCTTGCCGGCGTATCGAGCGATTTTCTATCTTCCTTCGCTGCTTGGCACATCGGTGGCGATTGCGGTTCTTTGGCGGCAACTGTTCGCAGCGGACGGCCTGGTCAACAGCTTGCTGGCGACAGTCGGTATCGAGGGCCCCAGCTGGATCTCGAATCCCAACTACTCGCTCTACACGCTGGTGGTACTCTCGGTTTGGCAATTCGGCTCGCCGATGATCATCTTCCTGGCAGGTCTGCGGCAGATCCCGGGCGATATGTACGAAGCCGCGAGCCTTGACGGGGCATCAACCACGCGACAGTTCCTGCGCATCACACTGCCGCTGCTGTCGCCGGTGATCTTCTTCAACTTCGTCATCCAGACCATCGAGGCGTTCAAGGCCTTCACACCGGCATTCATCATCTCCGGCGGATCCGGCGGGCCGATCAACTCGACGCTCTTCTATACCCTGTACCTCTACCAAGAGGCGTTCAGTTATTTCCGCATGGGCTACGCCTCCGCGCTGGCCTGGGTGCTTGTGATCATCATCGCGATTTTCACAGCGTTTTCCTTCCTGACCACGAAATACTGGGTGCACTACGATGACTGATGCAGTCAACGACATGCCGGGGCGCGGCTCCAGGCACCCCCGGCTGAACAGCACGGTGCGCCACGCGCTTCTGATCGCGGTCTGCATCGTGATGATCTACCCGATCCTTTGGATGCTGTCGGGCTCGCTGCGTCCCGCCTCCGAGTTGTTCGGCGGCGAGTCGGGGCTTATCCCCTCGCAAGTGACCCTGAGCGCCTACCCCGATGGCTGGTTCGGCCTGCAAGTCAACTTCGGACGCTTCTTCGCCAACTCGATGTTCATCTCGGTCGTCGCCACAATCGGCAACGTGCTGGCAGCTTCCCTGGTCGCCTACGCCTTTGCCCGGCTGCGGTTTGCCGGCCAGAACTTCTGGTTCGCATTGATGCTGGGTACGCTGATGCTGCCCTACCACGTGACGCTGATCCCGCAGTACGTGTTGTTCCGCGAACTCGGCTGGGTCAACACGTGGTGGCCCTTGATCGTCCCGAAATACTTCGCCGTCGATGCGTTCTTCATCTTCCTGATGGTCCAGTTTTTCCGCGGCATCCCGCGAGAGCTGGACGAGGCGGCGCGCATGGATGGCTGCAGCGCCTGGCGGATCTACTACAAGATCATCCTGCCGCTATCGATGCCGGTCCTGGCCACCGCCGCGATCTTCTCTTTCATCTGGACCTGGGAGGATTTCTTCGGGCCCCTGATCTACATCAGCGAGATGGAGAACTACACGGTCCAGCTTGGCCTCCGCTCGTTTATCGACTCCAGCGGCACCTCCAGTTGGAACGAACTCTTCGCGATGTCGATCCTGTCGCTCGTCCCGATCTTCCTGATCTTCCTCTTCTTCCAACGGCTGCTCATCGAGGGCATCGCCACAACCGGCATGAAACGCTGAGAACCGGACTGACGCATGGCAACCACTATCTCACTCAAGAATGTCGAGAAGCGCTACGGCGCCCTCGACGTGATCCGGGGGATCGACCTCGACATCAAGCCTGGCGCCTTCACGGTCTTCGTCGGCCCCTCGGGGTGCGGCAAGTCCACCCTGCTCCGGATGATCGCCGGGCTCGAGAGCATCTCGGACGGTGACCTGATGATCGACGGAGGGCGGATGAACGACGTTGCCGCGGCCCGGCGCGGCATTGCGATGGTCTTTCAATCCTACGCGCTCTATCCGCACATGAGCGTCTACAAGAATCTGGCATTCGGACTGGAGACCGCAGGCTACAAGCGCGACGAAATCAACCGTCGTGTGCAGGACGCGGCCTCGACGCTGCAGATCACCGACTACCTGAACCGAAAACCCAAGGCACTGTCCGGTGGTCAGCGTCAGCGGGTGGCCATCGGACGCTCGATCGTGCGTGACCCGAAGATATTCCTCTTCGACGAGCCGCTGTCGAACCTCGATGCCGAGCTGCGCGTGCAGATGCGTGTCGAGATCACCAAGCTGCATGAGCGGCTCGGCAACACCATGATCTACGTCACCCACGACCAGGTCGAAGCGATGACCATGGCCGACCAGATCGTCGTGCTGCGGGGCGGACAGGTGATGCAGTCGGGTTCGCCGCTCGAGCTCTACAACGAGCCGGACAACAGGTTCGTGGCCGGCTTCCTGGGATCGCCGAAGATGAACTTCGCCACGGTCAGGGTGGCGGATGACAGTGCGGTCATGCTCGAGGACCAGAGGATCGACGCGGGACGTCGCCTTGGCGTCGCACCGGGAACCGAACTGACCCTGGGTATCCGGCCGGAGCACATCGGCATCGGCGACGGGTCGGGGCAGTCGCGTCGGGGAGGGGACGGTAGATCTGGTCGAGCATCTCGGCGGCAGCACGGTGCTGCACGTTCGTCCGAGCTTCGGTCGAGAGCAGCTCACCGTCGTCCTGCCCGGTCAGCATGCCTGCCGTACGGGTGACCGCATCCCGCTGCAGATCGACCCCGCCGACTGTCATTTCTTCGACGGCAATGACCGCGCGATACGCGGCTGAACGCACAGAGAATTCACGTCAGAAAGCCGGACCCGTCAGGGCTCCGGGCAGATCAACTCATCCCGTTGGTCCGGCAAGGGCCGACGAACAAGGAGACCGAAATGCGCAAGAAATACGCGCTCGTGGGGACCGGGTCACGGTGCCGGATGTTCTACGAAGCCATCGCCAAGGACTACCGCGACAGCGCAGAACTGGTCGCGCTCTGCGACACGAACCAGACCCGGATGGCCTACACCAACTCGGTGTTGCAGGAAGAATTCGGCGCGGGCCCGCTGCCAACCTACAAGGCCGAGGATTTCCATCGGATGCTCGAGGAGACTGAGGCCGAAACCGTTATCGTCACCTCGATTGACCGGACCCACCACATCTACATCATCGCGGCCCTCGAGGCAGGACGGGACGTCATCACCGAAAAACCGATGACGACCGATGCGGACAAATGTCAGCAGATCGTGGACGCGGTGGAGCGCACCGGCCGCTCGGTCAGGGTGACGTTCAACTACCGCTATTCCCCGCACAACGCGGCTGTGCGCGAACTCATTGCGTCCGGTGAGATCGGAGAGGTCTTTTCGGTCCATTTCGAGTGGCTGCTGGATACGAAGCACGGCGCCGACTACTTCCGCCGCTGGCACCGCGACAAGCGCAACAGCGGTGGCTTGATGGTTCACAAATCGACCCACCATTTCGACCTCGTGAACTTCTGGCTGGGCAGCCAGCCGGAAACCGTTTTCGGCATGGGCGATCTGCGCTTCTACGGCCGGGCCAATGCCGAGGAGCGGGGCCTCTTCACGCCCTACACCCGGACGACTGGCGCAGCGGCCGCCAAGGACGACCCGTTTGCCATCGATCTGACGGCAAGTCCCGTGCAGAAGGCGCTCTACTGGGACGCCGAACACGAGGACGGGTACCAGCGCGACCAGAACGTCTTTGGTGACGGCATCAGCATCGAAGATACGATGCAGGTGATGGTGCGCTACCGGAACCGGTCGGTGCTGACCTATTCTCTCAACGCCTACGCCCCCTGGGAAGGATTCAACGTCAGTTTCAACGGGTCGGGAGGCCGGATCGAACTGATGGTGCGCGAAACGTCCTACATCAACGGCGGTGGAGACAAGGAACAGGAGGGCGCGGCCGAGGGCATCAACCTCTATCATTTCCCGCTGCACGGGACCCCGCGCATCGTTCCTGTCGACACGGCAGAAGGTGGTCACGGCGGCGGCGACAACCGCATGCTCGCCGACATATTCGGAAAGGTGAACTCGGCGGCCGGTTACGCGGCGAGCTACCGTGACGGAGCGATGTCGATCCTCACCGGCATCGCGGCGAACCGATCCTTTCAGACCGGATTGCCCGTGGAAGTGGAAGAGCTGGTCAAGTTGCCACGTACATCCTGATTTTCGACCGTGGTCGACTGTCGTGTGGCCGCCCCTGGTGGGTCGCCGGTGTTCCGGGGGCGGTCACGTAGCCTTCGGAGCCGCGTGGCATGCTCCCGTGCGGCGGTCTGCAGAACATCATGCAGTCGTCGGCCGCGAGGTACATGATACCGGGCTTTTCGATTTCGGCACCCGCCGTCGCATGACCTTCGGAGTCGCCCGGTGCGTCCTCGAAATGGAGACCGACAAGCAAGTAAGAGCAACGAGAGGCCGCGTGCGACATCGCTTGGGACCTGTGCCGTTCACCCCGCGGGCGAACCTTGAGCGCTTGGCCCGAACCGCGCAAAAGCCCCATGTTAGCGTTGATCATGCTGCATGGCGGCATTTCGACCTTGTCGATTGTGCATCTGCAGCATCCGCCTATTTCTAGCGGTGTCGGCGCGATCCGGCGGCGACAGAACACAGGAGGCTGAATATGGCCTACGCTCAACAAGACATCGCGCGTTTCAATCAATCCGGGCTGAAAGCGCGTTTCCAACAGCTCCGTGACACCTTCGAGCAACGTGCAGCCCGCCGCGCCGTTTTTCATCGGACAGTTGATGAATTGCAGGCACTCAGCGATCGCGAACTCGCCGACCTCGGCTTTCACCGCAGTGAAATTCCTCGCATTGCAAGACAGGCCGTCGCAGAGGCCTGAAACTCTCCAGGTTCGCCTCGGCTGATTTCGGCTGGTTTCGCAGCCATGTCTTCAGTCTCGAGGCTTGCTTGGACGTCAACCTCTGCTCTCGCCGATGGAATATTTCCAATCGGCATGCGCAGTCGGCGTCTGGTGAACCATTCGGTCGATTCCGGGGTCTCACGTTTTCGACATCCTCGAAGTCTCGTCACGGCCCTCGGCGTTGGCTTATCGCGCAATCAAATCCATGCTGGCCACATTGCTGGAAGCGTGATTCTCCCGAAGTGCTGAAACCCAAAGGGAGCGCACAGGTCGCCGGAGACAACTCGGGAATCCACCCGACATTTTGGTCCGTATAGGAGACCCCTGTACCAGCCGTCCCGTCAACAGCTGCCATATAGATGGTCGCAGGCCGCCTCGGCGCGCAGAAATGTCACCCCCGGGATCTACGCTTGGCGCGCCGTGTCGCCGGTCAGGCGCTTCTTGCCAGCCTCATGGACTTCCTTCGACCAACTGTCATACAGGATCATCGCGATTCCTTCTCGCCGGTGATCTGCCCTACTTGAGTGGTCCGATTTGAAAGTTAGTGCATCGTTGGCCGGGGCCTGACCCTGTCCGGTGACAGGCGATCCGCTCTCCGGATGCAAAAGGCCCCCGCCGGTCTCCCGGCGGGGGCCTCGAAACCATTCCGGCCGCGACAGCGCCTCAGCGCGCGAGCCAGCCGCCGTCGACGTTGATGACCGCGCCGTTGACGTAGGTCGCCGCCGGCGAGGCCAGGAAGGCCGCCGTGCCGCCGATGTCCGAAGCGTCGCCCCAGCGCCCCGCCGGGATCCGGTCGAGGATTGCCTTCGACCGCTCCGGGTCCTCGCGCAGCGCCGCGGTGTTGTTCGTCGCGATGTAGCCCGGCGCGATGGCGTTCACCGTGATCCCGTGCGGCGCCCACTCGTTGGCGAGGATCTTGGTCACCCCCGCGACCCCGTGCTTCGAGGCGGTATAGGCCGGCACCCGGATGCCGCCCTGGAAGGACAGCAGCGAGGCGATGTTGATCACCGCCCCGGGCGTGCCTGTCCCCATCAGCTCGCGGCCGAAGGCCTGGCAGGTGAAGAACAGCCCCTTGAGGTTCACGTCCATCACCGCGTCCCAGTCCTCTTCCGCGAAGTCGACCGAATCCGCCCGCCGGATGGTGCCCGCGTTGTTCACCAGGATCGAGTAGCCCGCGCCCGCGAAGAGGTCCTTCGCCGCCATTGCCCTTGCGGCGCTTGGCCTCGTNGCGCCTGCGAGCGGCGCGCACGTGCTGGGTATCGGCGCTGTCGGCGGTATGACCGTGGCAGTCATGATGCGCGCGACCATGGGGCATACCGGTCGCCCACTGGTGGCCGGCCCCACGCTGACCGCGGCTTTCGTGCTTGTCGTCGCCGCAACTGCGGCGCGCGCGGCCGGTTCCGCGATGGTCTTGGGGCGGTTCGACGGGATAGACCTCTCCGCCGGTCTGTGGACAGTCGGCTTCGCGCTTCTTGCGGTGCGGATCGGCCCCTGGCTGGCGCGGCCCAGGATGGCAGCCAAGGCACCTTCGGCGGCCCCTCAAAGATAGCTGGCGCCGGTATCGGAGCGTGTCGTATTCGACCGGAGCCGAGCGCGCCTTTGTCTTCGCGGACCTTGCCGACGCCAAGAAGAGACGGACAGGACGGCTCTCCTGATCTGTGACGGCAGGCAGCTTGGCTTCTCCCGGGCAATTCCTGCGCAATGCGCTGCCGGGCAGCGTTTCATAGCGCCTTTCGTCCAACCGCAGCTTGCCGTGAGCCCTCGGGAAGCAGGGCTGCGCCGGGGCCATCTACGCATCGATCCGCCAGAAGAGATCGCTCTTCATCAGGCTTTCTTGCCAGAACCCTGAGTCACGCGCAGCCGTGCTGATCAACCGGTCCTGAGCCTAAACCAAGCCGGGTTTCAGAAGTTGTCCTTCACCAACGACAGCAGTTTCTCCCGTTGGTGCAAGGGCAGGATTGGATTTGAATCCTTTTTCTGCCGCTCTTCAGGAAAACGATGCCGCGCCGGTCTGAGCCAGCGTGGCGCCAGCGTATCCCAGCGCCTTCGAGGCCTCCAGCCCAGCGGTGGTGAGCTGGGCAGCGATCTCGGGTTTGCGTGCCTCGTCGAAGCGGAACAGCGGAAAGGAGATGCTGATCGCGGCGACGGATTTGCCCATGTGGTCGAGAATCGGAGTCGCCATGCAACGCACGCCGGCCTCGCTCTCCTCGATTTCTTCGGCATAGCCGCGGGCGCGGATCGCCTGGAGCTGCTCACGCAGCGCACGGGGATCGGTAATCGTGTTCGGCGCCAGCTTCTCGAAGGTCATGCGGGAGAGGCGGTCGCGGATCTCTTCCTCGTCGCGGAAGGCGAGCAGCGCCTTGCCCAGCGAGGTGGAGTGCAGCGGGTTGCGGTAGCCCAGCGTCGACTGCATCGCGAGGCTGTATGCGCTGTCGTACTTGTGGATGTAGGTCACGCGCTGTTCGTGCCCGTCCATGACCCCTAGGTTGATCGATTCGCCAGTGGCGCGCGACAGGCGCCCCATCACGGTGTCGGCGACGCGCAGGATGTCTTCCTGCCCGCGCAGGGACTTCGCCCCGAGGCTGAAGAGCTTGAGCGTGAGCTGGTATTTCTCGGTCTCGGGGTCCTGCGTGACGTAGCCCAGGTCGACCATGGTCTGCAGCAGGCGGTGCGCAGTGCTCTTGGAGGTCATCGCCTTCTGGGCGATCTCGGCAAGGCCCGCGCGTCGCTCCTCGACGAGCGACTCGAGCACCGAGAAGACCTTGAGAACAGAGGCGACGTTTTCGGTTTTCGGCTGGCGTTGGCTGGACATGACCGTTCCGTGTTTTCTGGAATGTCATTCTGAAATTTGTTCAGGTCGAAGTCAAGGACTGCGAAGAAGCGTTGTCAGCATACTGATATATAACGTTATTTTGAAAACTGAAACGCCGTCCCGAAACGTGTTGACAGCCTCCCGGCTTCCGTGCTTCCTTAAATTCTGAAACGCGGTTCCGAAAAAATCAGATCCGCGAGGCGCAAGGAGGAGGACGACGTGCACCCGCTGCTCAAGCAGAAGGAGAGGGCCATCGGCCGCGACGAGGTTCGCGGCCTGATCGAGCGCCTGACCGACAACCTGATCAACATCGAGGACGAGACGGGCGAGTTCCTGCTGCGCCTCGAGGACGGCCGGGTGATCGATACCAAGGGCTGGGCCGGCTGGGAATGGACGCATGGCGTGGGCCTCTATGGGCTGTTCCACTTCTGGCAGCTGACCGGCAGCGCCGAGGCCAAGCGCATCATCCTCGACTGGTTCGAGGCGCGACTGGCCGAGGGCACGCCCACCAAGAATATCAACACCGTCGCGCCCTTCCTGACGCTGGCCTGCCTGCACGAGCAGGAGCCGAACCCGGTCTGGGTGCCCTACCTCGACCGCTGGGCCGAGTGGGTCATGCACGAGATGCCGCGCACGAAAGAGGGCGGGCTTCAGCACATCGTCTACAACAGCGTCAACGACCAGCAGATGTGGGACGACACGCTGATGATGTCGGTGCTGCCGCTGGCCAAGATCGGCCTGGTGCTGGACCGTCCCGAGTATGTCGAGGAAGCCAAATACCAGTTCCTGATCCACACCCAGTACCTCGCCGACCGCGAGACGGGCCTGTGGTTCCACGGCTGGACCTTCGACGGCAACCACAACTTCGCGAAGGCGCTCTGGGCCCGGGGCAATTCCTGGCTGACCATCGCGATCCCCGAGTTCATCGAGATGCTCGACCTCAAGGAGGGCGATCCGCTGCGGCGGCACCTGTTGTCGACCCTGCGCCGCCAGGCCGACGCGCTGCGCGACACCCAGCACGAGAGCGGGCTCTGGCACACGCTGATCGACGATCCGGACAGCTACCCCGAGGCCTCGGCCACGGCGGGCTTTGCCTACGGGCTGCTCAAGGGCGTGCGCAAGCGCTACCTGCCGGCGCATTTCGAGCCGGTGGCCGAACGCGCCATGCAGGCGGTGATCGCCAACATCGACGAGGCGGGAGAGCTGCAGCAGGTCTCTTTCGGCACGCCGATCGGCGACACGCTCGAGTTCTACCGCGAGATCCCGCTGACCTCGATGCCCTACGGGCAGGCGATGGCGATGCTCGCGCTTGGTGAATACCTGCGGACCTACATCTGAGACCGGTCCGCGCCGCATCACTCATAGGAGGAGGACGATGATGCTGAAGATCCTGACCACGATTTCCGCAACGGCCCTGATCGCGGGGTCGGCCTCGGCCGAGACGCTGAAGTTCGCCTGGGCGCAGAATGCCACGCCGACCGTGGAGGCCATGAAGAAATTCGGCGAGATCGTCGAGGAGACGACCGGCGGCGAGGTGACGGTGCAGTACTTCCCCGACAGCCAGCTTGGCGGCGAGCGCGAGCTCGTGGAGCTGGTCCAGGCGGGCACCATCGACATGACCAAGGTCTCGGGCGGGCTGATGGAGAGCTTCGCACCCGTCTACGGCGTCTTCTCGATGCCCTACCTCTTCGACAGCGAGGGGCATTTCTACAACGTGATGGACAGCGCCGAGGTCATGCAGCCCATCTACGAGGCGACCGAGGGCCAGGGCATGGTCGGCGTCACCTATTTCAACAGCGGCGCGCGCAGCTTCTACACCGTGGACGAGCCCATCGAGAGCGTTGCGGACCTTGAAGGCAAGAAGTTCCGGGTGATGCAGTCGCCGACCTCGATCGAGATGGTCGAGATGCTGGGCGCCTCGCCCATCGCGATGGGGCAGGGCGAGGTCTATACCTCGCTGCAGCAGGGCGTGCTCGACGGGGCCGAGAACAACGAATACGCCATCACCATCGCCCGGCACGGCGAGGTAGCGAAATACTACAGCTACGACGTGCACACGCGGATCCCCGATATCGTGCTGATCTCGACCGCCACGCTCGACCGGCTGTCGGACGAGCACGCCGCCGCCGTGCGCGAGGCAGCCAAGGAGGCGACCGAGTACCACAAGGAGGTCTGGGCCACGGCCATCGAGGCGGAGAAGAAGAAGGCGGCCGAGGAGTTCGGCGTCGAGTTCTTCCACCCCGACGTCTCGGAGTTCCAGGAGGCCGTGCAGCCGATGTACGACGCGCTTGAGGATGAGCCCGCCAAGTACGAGGTCTACGAGCAGATCCGCGCGGTGGCCGAGGGGGCATGATGACCCGGCTGCGCCGGATCCTCGACGGGGGCGTGGGCTACTCCGCCTGCCTGATCCTGATGGCCATGGTGGCCGTGCTGGTCTGGCAGGTGTTCAGCCGCTACGTGCTGAACGCGCCGTCGACCTCGTCCGAGGAACTTCTGCGCTACGGCATGATCTGGTCGTCCCTCCTGGGGGCGGCCTTCGCGGCCGGGCGCGGCACGCACATGTCGGTCGAGCTGCTGCCCGGCATGGCGCCGCCCCGCGTCCGGCGCCTGCTGGGCCTGCTGGTGCCGCTGTCGTTCATCGTCTTCGCCGTGGCGGTGCTGATCATCGGCGGCTTCCGCGCCGTCAGCGTCGCGGGCACGCAGACCAGCCCGGTGATGCAGATCCCGATGCAGTGGGTCTACGCGGCGATGCCGGTCTCGGGGTTGCTGATCGTGATCTACAGCCTGCTGAACCTCGTCGAGCGCATCGCAGGCCGTCGCGACGAGGCCGACGAGTTCGAAAAAGCCCTCGCGGCGGGAGATTGACCTCATGGCCGGTGCATCCAGCCTCATCCTGATCGGTGTCTTCGGCCTGCTTGCGGGCCTCGGCATTCCGCTTGCCATCGCGCTGGTGGGCGCGGCCATCGCCTCGGTCATGCTGGTGGTGCCCTTCGACATGGCGCTCTTCACCTCGGCGCAGAAGATGGTCGCGAGTCTCGACAGCTTCTCGCTGCTGGCGGTGCCCTTCTTCATCCTCGCGGGGGTCATCATGAACTCGGGCGGCATCGCCATCCGGCTGGTGAACTTCGCCCAGCTTCTCGCGGGGCGCATCCCGGGCTCGCTGGCGCAGTCCAATATCGCGGGCAACATGCTCTTCGGCTGCATCTCGGGTTCGGCCATCGCCGCCTCGACCTCGATCGGGGGCGTGATGATCCCGATCCAGGCGGACAAGGGCTATGACCGGTCCTTCGCCGCCGCGGTGAACATCGCCTCGGCGCCCACCGGCATGCTGATCCCGCCGACGACCGCCTTCATCATCTACTCGCTGGTCTCGGGCGGCACCTCGGTCGCGGCGCTCTTCACCGCGGGGGCGGTGGCGGGGGCGCTCTGGGGCCTGGGCCTCATGGCGATGACCTCGATCCTCGCGCATCGGCGCGGCTACGCGCTGGCGCCCTGGCCCACCGTGCGGCAGGCGGTCGAGACCACGCTCGCCGCGATCCCCTCGCTGCTGCTGATCGTCTTCGTGATCGGGGGCATCGTGCTGGGCATCGTCACGCCGGTCGAGGCCTCGGGCATCGCGGTGGTCTATACCATGATCCTCGCCTTCGGCATCCACCGCACCAAGAAGCTGCGCGAGCTGCCGGGCTTTCTGCTCGAGACGGTGCAGGTGACTGGGGCGATCATGCTGCTGCTCGCCGCCTCGGCCGCGCTGTCGTTCTCCATGGCCTTCACGGGGATCCCCGCCGCCGTCACCGAGCTGGTGCTGGGCATCTCGGAGAACCCGCTGGTGGTGATGCTCATCATCAACCTGTTGCTCATCGTCATCGGCTGCTTCATGGACATCGGGCCGGCGATCCTGATCTTCACCCCGATCCTGCTGCCGATCGCCGGCAAGATCGGCGTCGACCCGGTGCACTTCGGCGTCATCATGGTGTTCAACCTCGCCATCGGCACGATCACGCCCCCGGTGGGCACCGGGCTTTTCGTGGGGGCGAGCGTCGCGAAGATCCGGGTCGAGCGCGCCATTGTCGCGCTCTGGCCCTTCTACCTGATGCTCTTCGCGCTGCTCTTCCTCGTCACCTACTGGCCGGGGCTAGTGCTGGGCCTGCCACGCGCCCTTGGCCTCTGATCCGACCAACCTCCCCAAAGTTTTCAAGGAGACTGTCATGCTGACCGTCGAAACCCGTCATGCGATTCACCCCGAGCATGCCAAGGGCATGGACACCACCGCGCTGCGGGAGCACTTCCTGGGCGAGGGGCTCTTCGCCGAGGGCGAGATCCGGATGATCTACACCCATTACGATCGCTTCGTCCTGGGCGCCGCCGTGCCCGCGGGGGGCAGCCTGACGCTGGAGAAGATCGAGGAGACCAAGACCGCCACCTTCCTCGAGCGCCGCGAGATGGGCGTCGTCAACATCGGCGGATCGGGCAAGGTCGAGGCCGACGGCACGACCTACGAGATGGAGCGCGGCGACGTGCTGTACCTGGGGATGGGCACCGGGGCGGTGACCTTCTCGGGGCAGGGGCGCTTCTACCTCGCCTCGGCGCCGGCGCACCGGGCCTGCCCCTCGACGCTGGTGGCCGTGGCCGACGCCAAGGAGGTCAAGCTGGGCGCGCCCGAGACCTCGAACAAGCGCACGATCCGCCAGTTCATCCACCCGGACGTGATCGACAGCTGCCAGCTGACGCTGGGCTACACCTCGCTCGAGGACGGCTCGGTCTGGAACACGATCCCGAGCCACATCCACGACCGCCGCATGGAGGCCTACCTCTACTGGGGCATGGAGGACGAGAGCCGCGTGCTGCACCTGATGGGCGATCCGCAGGAGACGCGGCACCTGTTCGTCGCCAACGAGCAGGCGGTGATCTCGCCGAGCTGGTCGGTGCACTCGGGCGCCGGGATCGGCGAGTACACCTTCATCTGGGCGATGGCGGGTGACAACAAGGACTTCACCGACATGGACTTCATTCAGCCGGGGGACATGCGCTGATGGCAGGCATCTTTTCTCTCGACGGACGCAAGGCGCTGGTGACCGGCGCCAACACCGGCATCGGCCAGGCCATCGCGGTGGCGCTGGCGGGGCAGGGGGCGCAGGTGGTCTGCGCCGGCCGCCGCGCCTGCGACGAGACGGTCTCGGCGATTACCGAGGCCGGCGGCACGGCGACATCGCTGACGCTGGACCTGTCGGACCCGATGGCGGCGAAGGACCTCTTCGCGGGCGCGGGCTACTCGATCCTGGTGAACAACGCGGGCACCATCCGGCGGGCGGATTCGGTCGACTTCGCGGAAGAGGACTGGGACGCGGTGATGGACGTGAACCTCAAGGGGCTGTTCTTCACCTGCCAGGCCTTCGGCCGCGAGCTGATGGGGACAGGCACGCCCGGGGCGGTGATCAACATCGCCTCGCTGCTGTCCTTCCAGGGCGGCATCCGGGTGCCGGCCTATACCGCCTCGAAGCACGGGGTCGCGGGGGTGACCAAGATCCTCGCCAACGAGTGGGCGCCGCACGGGATCACGGTGAACGCCATCGCGCCGGGCTACATCGCGACGAACAACACCGCGGCGCTGCGCGAGGACCCGGAGCGGTCGAAGGCNATCCTCGACCGGATCCCGGCGGGGCGCTGGGGCGACGCTTCGGACATCGGCGGCACGGCGGCCTTCCTGGCCTCGCCGGCGGCGACCTACGTCAACGGCGCGGTCATCAACGTCGACGGCGGCTGGCTCGCGCGCTGAGGCGCTGTCGCGGCCGCAGGGGATTCGAGGCCCCCGCCGGGAGACCGGCGGGGGCCTTTTGCATCCGAGGAGCGGACGGCGTGTCACCGGACAGAGTCAAACAGGTCGTCATACGACTTTGCCGCGCTTGTCCGGGCGATTTCGGGGTCTATCTTCTTGACTGGGCGGAACCGGGAAACGGTTTGGTTTCAGGACGCTGCGCCGCAGCGCAGTCGGACAAAAGCGCGCGGGTCAGGGCCACGCGGGACACCGCGCTTGACAGTCATCATACAAGTTTGTCATATCTCTCGCGTGCGGTGCACAACCGCCGTTTTGTCAGGGAGGACAAACATGACGATTTCCGCGAAATTTACCGGTGCCGGCATCGCAGCCGCGCTCCTGACCAGCGCCCTTGCCGCCCCGGCGGCCGCCGAAACCTGGCGCACCTGGGCGATCCACCCCGAGGGCGTATCCCAACGTGGTCGCGCTCGAGAGCTTTGCCGAGGACGTGGCCGAGGCCACCGAGGGCCGGATCGAGCCGCAGGTCTACCCGGGCGGCGTGCTGGGCGCCCAGCCCGACGCGATCGAGCAGCTGCGCGCAGGTGCCATCGCCGTGGGCAACTTCAACATGGGCCCCATGGGCGAGATCGTGCCCGCGACCAACGTGCTGTCGCTGCCCTTCATCTTCCGCAACATCGACCACATGCACAAGGCGATGGACGGCGAGATCGGCCAGCGCTTCTCGGACGCGCTGGAAGAGGCCGGCATCGTCGCGCTGAGCTGGATGGATAGCGGCTCGCGCAGCTTCTACAACACCCAGAAGCCGATCATGACGCCCGCCGACATGGACGGCATGAAGTTCCGCGTCATGAACAACGACCTCTACGTGCAGATGGTCGACCAGCTGGGCGGCAACGCCACGCCCATGGCCTACGGCGAGGTCTACCAGTCGCTGAAGACCGGCGTCATCGACGGGGCCGAGAACAACTACTCCAGCTTCGAATCCTCGAACCACTACGAGGTGGCGAAGTACTACTCGGTCACCAACCACCTGATCATCCCCGAGTGCATCTGCGTGGCCAAGTCGGTCTGGGACGCGACCTCGGAAGAGGACAAGGAACTGGTCCGCGAGGCGGCCATCGCGGCGGCCGAGGAGCAGCGCGAACTCTGGGCCGAGCGCTCGGATTCCTCGAAGCAGGAGGTCATGGACTCGGGCGTCGAGGTCAACGAGGTCGAGGACGCCTCGGCGTTCCAGGACGCGATGGAGCCGGTCTACGCCAACTTCATCGAGGCCAACCCCGACCTTGAGTCGCTGATCCGCGACATCCAGGCGGTCGAGTAAGCCGACCCGCCGGGAGCCTCCGCGGCTCCCGGCCTTCGCCCCGGCGATAACCGCCGGGGCCCGTCATTTTCCGGGGACCACCATGCAGCCACAGGACAGGGCACCGGCGCAGAAAAGCGCCGTCGAACGCGCGCTCGACGTGCTGGCGCACATCTGCATCGCCGTGGCGGGCACGGCGCTGGTCGTGCTTGTCGCGATCTTCGGCTGGCTCGTCTGGGGCCGCTACGTCATGAACGACACCCCCACATGGGTCGAGCAGCTGGCGCTGATCCTCGTGGTCTGGATCACCTTCCTCGGCGCCGCCGCCGGGGTCTGGACGAAAAGCCACCTCTCCATCGATTTCGTGCGCGAGACCCTGCCCGAGCCGATTCGCCTGCCGCTGCACTGGATGGCGCTGGCGGGGATGCTGGTCTTCGGCGTGGTGCTGGCCTGGCAGGGCTGGGTCCTGGCCGAGAGCACCTGGGCGCGGCGCGTGCCCATGCTGGGCGTTTCCGAGGGCATCCGCGCGGTGCCCATGGCGATCTGCGGCGCGCTGACCGCGATCTTCACTCTCTATCACGGCGTGGCACTGGCCACCGGCAAGGACTGATCCATGGGGCTGGCACTACTCTTCGGGCTTTTCTTTCTCGGGCTGCTGACCGGCATGCCGGTGGCCTTCGCGCTGGGTCTGGCGACCGTGGGTGGCTTTCTCTACGAGGGGCTGCCGCTCTTCATCGGCTTCCAGCGTGTGCTGTCCGGCATCTCGGTCTTCTCGCTGCTGGCGATCCCCTTCTTCATCTTCGCGGGCGAGCTGATGATGCAGGGCGGCATCGCCGCGCGGCTGGTGCGGCTGGCCAGCTCGGCCGTGGGCTGGATGCGCGGCGGGCTCGGCGTGGTGAACGTGGCCTCCTCCATGCTCTTCGGCGGGATCTCGGGCTCGGCGGTGGCCGACACCTCGGCGCTCGGCTCGATCCTGATGCCGGTGATGAAGGAAAAGGGCTATGACGGCGACTATGCCGTCAACGTGACGGTGACCTCCTCGGTCGCCGGCGTGGTGATCCCGCCCTCGCACAACATGATCCTCTTCGCGGTGGCCGCAGGCGGGGTCTCGGTCTCCAAGCTCTTCATCGCGGGCATCGTGCCCGGCATCCTGATGTGCGTGGTGCTGGGGCTGGTGGCCTATGGCATCGCGGTCAAGCGCGGCTACCCGGCCGAGACCTTCCCGGGGATGCGGTCGCTGGCGATCTCGGCCATCGTGGCGCTGCCGGGGCTGATGACGGCGGTCATCATCGTGGGCGGCGTGCTGTCGGGCGTGATGACGGTGACCGAGTCCGGCGCCTTCGGCGCGATCTGGGCGGTGCTGGTGACGATCTTCGTCTACCGCGAGCTTACCTGGGAAAAGTTCCGCGCCGCCGTCGTCTCGGCCGTGCGCACCACGGCGCTGGTCATGCTGCTGGTCGCCACCGCCTCGGCGTTCAGCTACCTGCTGACGCTCTACCGGGTGCCCGACCTGCTGGCCGGCGCGGTCACGGGCATCTCTGACAACCCCATCGTCATCCTGCTGCTGCTCAACCTCGTGCTGCTCGGCCTCGGGATGATCATGGACATGGCGGCACTGATCCTGATCACCACGCCGATCTTCCTGCCCGTGGTGGTCGGCCTCGGCATGGACCCGATCCAGTTCGGCGTGGTGCTGATGATGAACCTCGGGCTGGGGCTCTGCACGCCGCCGGTCGGGGCCTGCCTCTTCGTCGGCTGCGTCGTGGGCAACGTGCGGATCGAACAGGCCATCCGCACGATCTGGCCCTTCTACCTTGCCATCTTCACCGCGCTCATGCTGGTGACCTACGTGCCGGCCGTCTCGATGTACCTGCCCGGCCTGATGGAGTGAAAGCGATGATGAACCGTATCCTGATCACCGGCGCCGCGGGGCAACTGGGCTCCGTGCTGCGCGAGAAACTCAAGGGCCACGCCAAGGTGCTGCGCCTGTCGGACATGGCCGACCTCGGCCCGGCGGGCGAGGGCGAGGAAATCGTGCCCTGCGACATCTCCGACGGCGATGCCGTCATGGACCTGGTCGAGGGCTGCGACGGCATCGTGCACCTGGGCGGCATCAGCGTCGAGAAGAGCTTCGACCTGATCGAAAGCGCCAACCTGCGCGGTGTCCACAACCTCTACGAGGCGGCGCGCGCCCACGGGCGGCCGCGCATCGTCTTCGCCTCGTCGAACCACACGATCGGCTACCACGACCAGACCACGCGGCTGGATCATACCTCGCCCTACCGGCCCGACGGCTACTACGGCGTGTCCAAGATCTTCGGCGAGGCGGTCGCGAGCCTCTACTGGGACAAGTTCGGCCAGGAGAGCGCGCTGGTGCGCATCGGCTCCTGCACGCCCAAGCCGCTGAACTGGCGGATGCTGGCGACCTGGCTCAGCGAGGACGACTTCGTCTCGCTGATCGACACGGTGTTCCGGGCGCCGCGCCTGGGCTGCACCATGATCTGGGGCGCCTCGAACAACGACGCGGGCTGGTGGGACAATTCCCACGCCGACTTCCTCGGCTGGAAGCCGAAGGACAACTCGGCCGACTACCTCGACGAGATCGCCCGCACCGTGCCCCGTCCCGGCCCCGAGGAGCCGGTCGCGAAATACCAGGGCGGCGTCTTCACCGACGAGCCCATCCACAAATCCTGAGGAGGTCCCCATGCTCGACAAGTCCACCTTCACGCCGCACGGCAAGCACCTGATCGCGGGCGACTGGGTCGCCGGCGAGACGACCTTCGAGTCCGAGCCGGCGCACGGGCCGGTGCACGCGTTCAGCGTCGGCACGCCCGATCTCGTCGAGCGCGCCGCGAAGGCCGCCGAGGAGGCCTTCTGGAGCTACGGCTACTCGACCCGCGAGGAGCGCGCGAAGTTCCTCGACACGATCGCCGACGAGATCGAGGCGCGCGGCGAGCAGATCACCGAGATCGGCACGCAGGAAACCGGCCTGCCCGAGGCACGCCTGCAGGGCGAGCGCGG
>NZ_KE557297.1 GCF_000442255.1 Salipiger mucosus DSM 16094
GCGCAAGGCGGGCCGGCTGCTGGTCAACGGCTTCCCGACGGGGGTCGAGGTCTGCGACTCGATGGTCCACGGCGGGCCTTACCCGGCCTCGACCAACTTCGGCGCGACCTCGGTGGGCACGCTGGCGATCCGCCGCTTCCTGCGGCCGGTCTGCTACCAGAACGTCCCCGAGGACCTGCTGCCCGACGACCTCGCGTAAGCCCCTTCCGGGGCGGCCCGAACCCGCCGCCCCGCACTTCTTCTTGTTCCAAATACGCAGGGTGAATTCGCGCCAAAGGCGCGAAGAGGGCGAAGCCCTCCAACACCCCGGACTTCCGACGCAACGTCGCACCCACTCAAAGGACCGCCCAGATGGACCCGCAACAGATCAAGACCGCCCTCGGCTCCGGCCTTCTCTCCTTCCCGGTCACCCCCTTCGACGCGAACAACACCTTCGCCCCCGAGCCCTACAAGGCGCATGTCGAATGGCTCTCGGGTTTCGACGCGCCGGTGCTCTTCGCCGCCGGCGGCACCGGCGAGTTCTTCTCGCTCGCGCCCTCCGAGATCCCGCAGATCGTCAGCGCCGCCAAGGAAGCCGCCGGTGACACGGCCATCGTCTCGGGCTGCGGCTATGGCACCGAGATCGCCGTCGACATCGCGAAGTCGGTGGAAAAGGCCGGCGGCGACGGCATCCTGCTGCTGCCGCACTACCTGATCGACGCCCCGCAGGAGGGCCTCTACCGCCACGTCAAGGCGGTCTGCGAGGCCACCGGCATGGGCGTCATGGTCTACAACCGCGACAACGCCGTGCTGCAGCCCGACACGCTGGCGCGGCTCTGCGACGAATGCCCCAACCTCGTGGGCTTCAAGGACGGCACCGGCGACATCGGCCTGGTGCGGCACGTCACCGCCAAGATGGGCGACCGGCTGACCTACCTCGGCGGCATGCCCACGGCCGAGCTCTTTGCCGAGGCCTATCTCGGCGCGGGCTTCACCACCTACAGCTCGGCGGTCTTCAACTTCGTGCCGGCGCTCGCGAACAAGTTCTACACCGCGCTGCGCGGCGGAGACCGGGCGACCTGCGAGGCGATCCTCAACAGCTTCTTCTACCCCTTCATGGAGCTGCGCGCGCGCCGCAAGGGCTATGCCGTCTCGGCGATCAAGGCCGGGGTGCGGCAGGTGGGCTTCGACGCGGGCCCGGTGCGGCCGCCGCTCGACGACCTGACGGGCGAAGAGGAGGAGATCCTCAAGGACCTGATCGAGGCGCATTCGTGATGCGTATCGCCGAGGTCCGCACCCACCTGCTCGAGCACAGGCTCGACACCGCCTTCGAAAGCGCCTCGATGCGGTTCGACAAGCGCGTCCACCTGCTGGTCGAGGTCATCTGCGAGGACGGCACGACGGGCTGGGGCGAATGTCTCGGCCCGGCCGGGCCCAACGCCGCGACCGTCGCGGCCTATGCGAACTGGCTCAAGGGCATGAACCCGCTCGAGACCGAAAAGGTCTGGGCGACGCTCTACAACGCGCTGCGCGACCAGGGGCAGCGCGGCGTGACCGTGACCGCGCTTTCGGGCATCGACATCGGGCTCTGGGACATCAAGGGCAAGGTGCTGGGCCAGCCGGTCTCGGTCCTGCTGGGCGGGCGCTGGCGCGAGAGCGTGCGCGCCTATGCGACCGGCTCGTTCAAGCGCGACGGCGTCGATCGGGTGGCCGACAATGCCGAGGAATGCGGCGGCCATGCCGCGGCGGGCTTCCACGCGGTCAAGATCAAGATCGGCTTCGGCGTCGAGGAAGACCTGCGCGTGATCGAGGCCGTGCGCGAGGCCATCGGCCCCGAGACGCGCCTGATGATCGACGCCAACCACGGCTACGACGCGATGGAGGCCATCCGCCTCGGCCAGCAGGCGGCGCAGTTCGGTATCGACTGGTTCGAGGAGCCGGTGGTGCCCGAACAGCTCGCGGCCTATCGCCGGGTGCGCGCCGAGCAGCCGATCCCGGTCGCAGGGGGCGAGACATGGCACACCCGCTGGGGCCACGCCGAGCCGCTGGCCACCGGCTGCGTCGACATCATCCAGCCCGACCTCTGCGGCGTCGGCGGCTTCACCGAGATGAAACGCGTGGCGGACCTGTGCACCCTGCACGGGGTGCGCCTGGTGCCGCACGTCTGGGGCACCGCCGTGCAGATCGCGGCCTCGCTGCAGTTCATGGCGGCCATGGTGCCGAACCCGGTGCGCGTGAACCCGATCGAGCCGATCATGGAGTTCGACCGCACGCACAATCCCTTCCGGCAGGCCGTGGTCAAAACCCCCATCGAGCACGATGGCGGCGTGGTGCGCATCCCCGACGCGCCCGGTCTGGGGATCGAGATCGACCGCGAGGCGCTGGCCCGCTTCGCCCCGGCGGAGGCGTCATGATCGAGCGCAAGCTGACCGGCGCCGCGCCCGCGACGCCGATGCCCAAGGGCGCCTGCGACACGCAGATGCACCTGTACCTGCCGGGCTACGCGATGCGCGCCGACGGGGTCGGCGTGCCGCAGGACCCGCTGCCCGATCCGGCGATGTATCGCCGGGTGATGGACTGGCTGGGCCTCGACCGGGTGGTCATCACCCATGGCAACGCGCATGGCGACGACAACGAGAACCTGCTCGCCTGCCTGGCCGAGATGGGCGAGTGCGCGCGCGGCGTGGCGGTGATCCGTCCCGGCACGCCCGCGGCCGAGATCGCGCGGCTTGCCGAGGGCGGCGTGACCGGCGCGCGGATCATGGACCTGCCGGGCGGGGCCGTGGGGCTCGAGGATCTCGAGGCGGTGGATGCCATCGCGGCCGACGCGGGCTGGACCGTGGCGGTGCAGTTCGACGGATCGCACCTGCCCGAGCTCGAGCCGCGCCTGGCGAAGCTGCGGTCGCGCTGGATCCTCGACCATCACGCCAAGATCTTCTCGGGCGCCACGCCCGAGCATGTCGCGGTCATCAAGCGGCTGGTCGACCGGGGCAACTGCTGGTTCAAGTTCGCCGCCTGCTACGAGAGCTCGCGCGCGGGCGGGCCGGACTATCCCGACATCGCCGAGGTGGCGAGGGACGTGGCCCGCCATGCGCCCGAGCGCATCGTCTGGGGCACCAACTGGCCGCACAACATGGCGAAGAGCGCCGAGGACTATCCCGACGACGCCGCGCTGCTGGATCTGGCCATGTCCTGGCTACCGGATGAGCAGGCTCGCCGGCAGGTGCTGGTCGAGACGCCGGAGGCGCTTTTCGGCTTCCCCAAGGCGGTATAGGCTGACCCGCATGAAGACGGTTCTGGCATATGGCGACAGCCTGACCTGGGGGCACGATCCCGAACGGGAGGGGCTGCGCCATGCCCGGGCCGACCGCTGGCCCAGCGTCCTGCAGGCGGGGCTGGGCGAGGACGTTCTCGTGGTGCCTGAGGGGCTCAACGGGCGGACGACCTCGCTCGACGACTGGAGCGCGCCCTGCGACCGCAACGGGGCGCGCAGCCTGCCGGTGGTGCTGGGCACGCAGATGCCGCTGGACCTGGTGGTCGTCATGCTGGGCACCAACGATCTCAAGCCGCGGTTCGGCGCCTCTGCGCATACCGCCTACCAGGGCATGCGGCGGCTGGTGCAGATCGTGCGCAGTTTTCCCTACAAGCCGGTGGAGGCGGTGCCGAAGGTGCTGATCGTTGCGCCGCCGCCCTGCGGGCCCTCGGACAACGGACACGATTCCGACCGGCGCGTGCCGGAGTCGCAGCGGTTCGCCGCGCTCTACGCGCAGCTGGCGGGCGAAGAGGGCACGGGCTTTTTCGACGCGGGCACGGTGGCGCGGCCCTCGCGCGTGGACGGCGTGCATCTGGATGCGGAGAACACCCGCGCGATTGGTGCGGGGCTCGTTTCGCCGGTGCGGGAGCTGCTGGGGTAGGGGGCACCTCGCGCCTCGCCAGCCCCGAAACACCTTGCACCGTGAGGGCCGGTGCCCACCCCTTGCGCCAAAGGCGCACCTTCGGTGCGACGGGGCGGACGGGCGCCGGCCCGATGGGCTACGCGCCATGTTCCCGGGCCGGGATGCCGACGGATCCCCCTAGACCGCTTCCGCCGCGCTGTCCGCCAACACCATTTCGGCCCCGGCCATCATCAGCGGGCCGACCCCCTTGGCATCGTCCGCGACGATGGGTTCGCGCAGGTAGTAGCCCGGCGTCCCGTCGCGATAATTGCCCTCGAAGCCGCCCAGACCCGCGACATGGCAGATCCGCGTGAGCTGCACCCGGCCGTCGATCTCCTCGAGCCGGGTGCCCGCCAGCGCCTCCCAGGCGCGGCGTCCGGCGGGGCCGTAGCCGCCGATGCCCTGCCGGTCGGCCGCCATCAGCGCGTAGGCGAACATCGCCGAGGCCGAGCTTTCCTCGTAGTTCCCGGCAAGGTCCGGCGCGGCCAGCACCTGCGGCCAGAGCCCCGATGCCTGCTGCTGCGCGATCACCGCATCGAGCAGCGCGCGGGTCTCGCCCAGCGGCGCGCGGCCCGGGACCAGCGCTGCGATGTCGACCAGCGCCATCGCGAGCCAGCCCACCGCGCGGCCCCAGACCGCGGGCGACTGCCCGGTCTCGGCATCGGCCCAGTCCTGCGCCCGCGCCGCGTCGTAGCCGTGAACGAACAGCCCCGCCGGCCCGCGCGTCAGCTCCAGCGCGCGGGTCAGCTGCCCGAGCGCGTCATCGATCAACGCCGCATCGCCGGTGCGCTGCGCGTATTCGATCTGGAACGGCAGGCCCATGTAGAGCCCGTCGAGCCAGACCTGCTGCGGGTAGCGTTTCTTGTGCCAGTAGTTGCCGGCCTCGGTCCGCGGATGACACGCGAGTTGCCCCGCGAGATGCCCGGCGGCCTTCATGTAGCGCGCATCGCCGGTGCGGTCGGCGAGGTGGAAGAGGCAACGCCCGGCCAGGATGTGGTCGATGTTGAACTCGTCGGGATCGTAGCCCGAGAGCGTTCCGTCGGAAGCGATCTGCGCATCGGTCAGGCGCTTGAGGTGGTCGAACCAGCGGGTCTCGCCCGTGGCGCGACGGAGCAGGACGAGGCCACGGTAGATGCAGCCGTCCTCGTAGCACCAGCTTCCGCCCTTGTAGTGGCGGTAGCGGGTGGCGAAGGCGTCGAAATAGTCGAAGGCGCGCATGGGGTCTCCGTGGTGATGGCTGGGGGATCTCGGCCCGGATTCAAGCGCGAAGCGCGCCGGGCCAGCGCCCGACCGCCCACCCGGGCGGGCGCTTTTCGATGCAGGGCCTGCCGGCTCGATTGGAGGCATATGGCTGTTGGATAAAGTGCCCGGGTCTCTCCCGGCGGAAGCGCCCACCCGGCGGTCGGGCGCTGGCCCTTCCGAGAGGTCGGGCGACACCTCGTGGTCCGGTGCATCGACCTCGGTATTCTCCGCGAAAATGCCTGCGTGCCGCAGGGCGGCCACGCCGTCGGCCATGAGCGGCGGTTCGGGGTGCGCGCCCGGGTCGTGCGACATCAGCTTGACGCCGTCCAGCAAGATTGGGCCGAAGGGGGCCTCCGCGAGGCCCAGGAAGGCGCCGAGCGCGTGCGAGAGGTTCGAGACGGTGACGCCCGAGACCTCGATCCGGCCGACGCGCGGCGTCAGCTTCGAGACCGGCGCGGGCGCGCGGTCCTGCACCCAGTCGGCATGGCCGTCCGGGTCGCAGAAGTAATGCCCGTTGGCGGTGAAGGCGGTCAGCACGCCGTCCATGACGACATCGCGCATGGTCACCCGGTCCACCGTGCCGCCGCGGCCGCGCCGGGTCTTGATCCGCAAGCCGCGATCGGTGCCGCGCATCTCGCAGGCCTCGACGGTGACGTCCGTGACGCCGCCCGACATCTCGGAGCCGATGACCACGCCGCCGTGGCCGCGCTCCATCAGGCAGTGGCGCACGGCGACGCGGGCGGTGGGACGCAGGTGATCGGCCTCGCCCGAGGCGCCACGCTTGCCGGCCTTGATGGCGATGCAGTCGTCGCCCACCGAGAAATGCGTGCCGAGGATCTCGACGTCCTCGCACATCTCGGGATTGAAGCCGTCGGTGTTGGGGCTGTCGTGCGGCGCCTCGATCCGCAGTGCGGCGGCGGTGAGCCGGGCGCAGCCCTGCGGGTGGATCGTCCAGGAGGGCGCGTTGCGGATGGTGAAGCCGAGCAGCGTCACGTCGCGGCAGTCCACGAGGTGCAGCCCGCGCGGGCGGCGGGCGCCCTCGCGCGTCTCCTTGGGCCAGGTCCACCAGTCGCCCCGGTCGCCGCCGCCGTCCAGCAGGCCCGGCCCGGAGATGGTCAGGCCCTCGGCCTCGACGGCATGCAGGGGCGCGGCGAAACAGGTCTCGGGCAGGCCCTCCCAGGACCCCAGCATCCCCCCGGACGCGCCACGGGCCGGCAGGGTGGGCCAGCCTGCCCGCGACGCGGGAGCCGCAAGAACGGCCCCGGCGGCGAGATGCAGGGTCATGTGACCGCGCAGCGCCACCGGAGAGGCGATATAGTGCCCGGCGGGGACCAGAACAGTGCCGTCATGCGGCACCGCGGCAATCGCGGCCTCGAGGGCGCGGGCGTTGGCGCGCGCGGTCTCGGGCGTGTCGGGTGCATCGGCCAGCGCGCCGTGGTCGCGGATGTCGACCAGCCCGGCGCAGGCGGGTGTCGTGAGATCGAGCGGATCGCAGCCCTCGGCCTCGATCCGGTAGGTCGTGGCGGGGGCGAGATCGTGCAGCGGAAGGATCACGCGGTCGGCCGTGCCCCCGGCCACCGGCACCCCGTCGCGCAGCAGCTGCCAGGGCAGGGCAGGGGAGAGGGCGAAGCGTGCGCCGGGTTGCGGCAGGCAAAGCGCCACCGACCGCGGCGAGCGCGCGGCGAGACGGATCTGGGGCATGGGTCGAACCTTGGGTCTTGGTCAGAACGCGGCCCCGGCGCCGGGCCGGGGCCGCGCGGGGATCAGGCGTCGAAGTCCTCGAGCACGCTGTTGGCCTCGTCGATGATGACCTCGGCCGCGTCCTGGGCGTCGATCATGCCGTAGGAATACTCCTCGAGCGTGTCGATGAAGGCGCCGCGCAGCTCGGGGTGCTCGTTGAAGGGCGAGATCGCAGGGCCGGTGGCCTCCATCGCGATCTCGTGCGCCTTGACGATCTCGGGCTTGACCATGCCGGCCTCGATCAGCCGGTCGGCGGCTGCCTCGGAGGCGGGCAGGCCGCGCGTGTCCTTGAGCGCGTCGATGCCCTCGGGCTCGTTGAGCAGGCAGTTCATGATCTCGGCCGCCGCTTGCTGGTTGTCCGAGTTCTTCGAGATCGCGAAGAGCATCGAGGGCTTTCGGTAGGCGCCATCGGTCACCGCGTCCTCGAAACGGATGTGGGGCGTGCTCTCGAGCACCTCGCCCTCGTTGAGCGGGTCGGAATACTTGAAGTAGGTCGTGTCCCACTCGTAGGAGCCGGCGATCTTGCCCTGCGCCCAGTCCTGCTTCTCGTAGAGGTTCACGTTGCCTTCGCCGGCTTCCTCCTGCTGGGTGCGCACGGCGCCGCTTTCCATCAGGCGGCCGTAGAACTCGATCCCGGCGGCCAGCTCCTCGGGGGTCCAGGCGACGCGGTTGGTCTCGGGGTCGACGAGATCCTTGCCGGTCTTCTGCACCACCGCCAGCGTCACCAGCAGCTGCGCGGTTTCCTTGACGGAGTTGAAGAGGTTGTGGTCCTCGCCCGCCTGCTCGCGCAGCGTCTTGGCGGCCGAGAAGAACTCCTCCCAGGTCGAGGGCATCGGGATGCCGGCCTCTTCCAGCGTGGTGACGTTGAAGAAGAACACGCGGCCCGTGGTCGAGAGCGGCAGGCCGTTGAGCTTGCCCGCCACGGTCACGGGGGCGAGCTGATCCTCGCTCCACTGGCTCAGGTCGATGGTGTCGGAGAGCGTGTTGAGGTCGGCGAAACCCTCGCCGTCCTGCGAGAAGAGCGGCAGCCAGGGCCAGTTGACCTGGATGATGTCGGCCTCGGTCCCGCCGGCCATCTGGGTGGTCAGCTTCTCGAGGTAGCCGTCGAAGCCGGTGAACTCCGGCGAGACGGTGTGGCCGTATTTCTCGCCGCAGACCTTCAGCGCGGCCTGCGTCGCTTCGTGGCGGCTTTCGCCGCCCCACCAGGACATGCGCAGATCGGCGGCCTGGGCCTGGGCGGTCATGGCCAGCGTCAGGCCGAGCGCGGTCGTGAGATGCAGTTTCATGTCGGGGTCTCCTCCTCTGAATATCCCGAGATCAGCCCTGCGCGCGCAGGGAGACGTTGTGACCGCTCTCGCGGTCGAAGATGTGGATGTTCGCCGGTTCCGGCAGCAGCCGGATCATGTCCATCGAGCGATCCATCGCGTCGTAGTCGGCGGCGCTTGCGACCGAGGTCACCTCGCGCCCGTCGAGCAGGGCGTGCAGGTAGACCTCGTGGCCCATGAACTCGACCGAGCGCAGCTGCGCCTGCAGCGCGTCGTTGTCGCCCTCGGCCAGTTTCAGGTGCTGCGGCCGCACGCCGAGCGCGGCCTGCTCGGGGCGCGCGGTCAGCCGCTGCGCGAGCGCCTCGTCGAGGTTGATGACCTGCCCCTCGGTGCGGAACGCCGTGCCGTCGATGCGGCCGTCGATCACGTTCATCTCGGGGCTGCCGATGAAGCCCGCCACGAACAGGTTCTGCGGCCGGTCGTAGAGTTCCTTGGGCGTGGCGACCTGCATGATGTGGCCGTCCTTCATCACGCAGATGCGGTCGCCCATGGTCATCGCCTCGGTCTGGTCGTGGGTGACGTAGACCACGGTCGAGGCCATGCCCTCCTTCTTGAGGCGCTTGTGCAGCTCGGTGATCCGCACCCGCATCGAGGCGCGCAGCTTGGCGTCGAGGTTCGACAGCGGCTCGTCGAAGAGGAACACGTCCGGCTTCTTGATGAGCGCGCGGCCCAGGGCCACCCGCTGCGCCTGCCCGCCGGAGAGCTGCTTGGGCAGCCGGTCGAGCAGCGGCTCGATCTCGAGGATCTTGGCGACCTCCTCGACCGCCTTCTCGGCCTCGGCCTTCTTGGCGCCGCCGATGCGCAGGCCGAAGGCGAGGTTCGTGCGCACCTTCATGTGCGGGTAGAGCGCGTAGTTCTGGAAGACCATCGCGATGCCGCGTTTGCCCGGTTCCAGCGTGTTGACGATGCGCTCGCCGATGCGGACCTCGCCGCCGGTGATGTCCTCGAGCCCCGCGATCATGCGCAGCGTCGTGGACTTGGCGCAGCCGGAGGGGCCCACGAGGACCATGAACTCGCCCTCTTCGACGTCGAGGTTGATCCCGTGCACGGCCTTGAAGCCGCCGCCGTAGACCTTTTCGAGATTGTTGAGTTGAAGACGTGCCATTATCCTTTGATCCCCCCTGCGGAGATGCCCTCGATGAAGTATTTCTGCGCCATGAAGAACACGACGAGCGCGGGCATGATGGTGAGCACCGACATGGCCAGGATGCGGTTCCAGGCGAAGGCTTCGGTGGTGTCGATGGAAAGCTTGAGCGCCAGGCTGACAGGGTACTTGTCGACCGACGAGAGATAGATCAGCGGGCCGAGGAAGTCGTTCATCGTCCACATGAACTGGAACAGGCAGACCGAGATCAGCGCCGGCGCCAGCATGGGCACGACCACGAAGACCAGCGTCTGCCACGAGTTGCAGCCGTCGACCCGCGCGGCCTCGTTCCCATGTCGTCGGGAATGGCCCGCAGGAACTGCACCAGCATGAAGACGAAGAAGGCGTCGCCCGCGGTGGCCGAGGGCACCCAGAGCGGCAGGAAGCTGTCGAGCCAGCCGAGCTCGCGGAACAGGATGTACTGCGGGATGCGCGTGACAACGTTGGGCAGCAGCAGGATCGCGATGACGCTGGCGAAGAAGACCTTCTTCAGCGGAAAGTCGAACCTTGCGAAGCCGTAGGCCACCATGGTGCAGCTTACCGCCGTGCCGATGGTCTTGGGCAGGATGATGAGGAAGGTGTTCCAGAAGAACCGCCCGAAGGTGTAGGGCGTGGAGGTCTCCCACCCCTCGACGTAGCCGTCCATCGTGGGGTTGTTCGGCAGGAAGCCCGGGGTTCGCGAAGATCTCGGCGTTGGTCTTGAACGAGGCGCCCACCAGCCAGACCAGCGGGTAGAGCATCACGAGCCCCACCGTGAACAGGATGACGTAGCGCATGGCGGCCGAGATACGGGCGCGGCGGATCTGCGCGCGGTTGTGACGGCGGGCCTCGGCCAGGGCGTCGGAGCCCGCGGTCATTACATCGGATGCGTTGGAGATGTCCGTCATGGTCTCAGCCCCGCTTGTCGCCGGCGTAGTAGACCCACTTCTTCGAGGACCAGAAGGCCACGAGGGTCAGCGCCATGATGATGATGAAGAGCACCCACGCGATGGCCGAGGCATAGCCCATGTCGAAGCGCTTGAAGGCCTCGTCGTAGATGTAGAGCGGGAGCAGGTAGGTGGACTTGAGCGGCCCGCCCTGGGTGATGATGTAGGGGCCGTTGAACTCCTGGAAGGCCTGGACCATCTGCATGATCAGGTTGAAGAAGATCACCGGCGTGATGAGCGGGATGGTGATGAAGATGAAGCTGTGCAGCTTGCTCGCGCCGTCGATGGCGGCGGCCTCGTAGAGCGACTTGTCGATGCTCTGGAGCGCGGCGAGAAATATCACCATGGCCGAGCCGAACTGCCAGCAGCGCAGCAGCGTGATGGTGAAGAGCGCGTTGGTCGGATCGCCGAACCAGTTCACCGGCTCGCCGCCGAACCAGACGATCACCATGTTCACCAGCCCCTCGGTGGCGAAGATGTAGCGCCACAGCACCGCGATCGCGATCGACCCGCCCAGGATCGAGGGCACGTAGAAGGCGGTGCGGAAGAAGTTGATGAACTTCAGCTTGTAGTTGAGGATGTAGGCGATGAAGAGCGCGAAGGCGAGCTTCAGCGGCACCGTCAGGAAGACGTAGATCAGCGTCACCGAGAGCGAGCGGCGGAACGTCCGGTCGTCGGTGAACAGCTCGATGTAGTTATCCAGCCCCGTCCATGTCGGGGCGTTCATCAGATCGTAGTCCGTGAAGCTCAGCCAGAGCGAGGCGAGAAAGGGAATCGCCGTGAAGACCAGCAGGCCGACGATGTAGGGGCTGAGGTAGGCCAGCCCGAGGGCGCGGCTGCGCGTCATGGCGCACCTCCCCCGACGGGGCGGTTTTTCGGTGTAAGTCTCAATGTCTCCTCCCGAAACTGCGGTGATCTGCACCGGGATCTTGGCGGGTTTGGTGGCGCCGCGGGGCCTCCTCCGGCCGGTCGCGTTGCCTTGGTCGCAGTTGTATGATGAATTGATGACAGATTGGCCATCTCGGATGAATTGACGATCATGGCGAAAAAGATGGACGAAATCGAAGGTGGTGTGCTGTCCCGATTTCCGCCCGGGGCGCTGACGCTGACGCTCACGCGGTCGGTCATCAAGATGCAGCACTCCGCCAGCTGGCGGATCGAAAAGGAAAATCCGGTCGAGGACCTGGTGATCGCGCTGGAAGGCGAGGGGCGCTACCTCATTGACGGCGCGCCGCTGACGCTCGCGGCGGGGGAGGCGATGCTGATCCCGCGCGGCACGCGATTCGTCGGCTGGAACGAGGGGCCGGCACCCTACCTGGGCGTGGCGCAGCACTTCACGCTCGAGGCGCATGGCGCGCAGGATCTCGTGGCGCAGATGGATCTCGCGCCCAAGGTGCGGCTGTCGCGCTGGGATGTGCTGGAGCCGATGATCCGGCATTACCGGCAAAGCGCGCCGCCCACCTCGGTCACGCTGGCGCAGCATCACCTGTTCATGGTGATGCTGCTGGCCTTCATCGACGATGCCTTCCTGGGCTGGCGGCAGGATGCCGCGGCGCCGGTGGACGCGGCGGCGGGGATCGACCTCGCGGTGATGAGGCGGCCTCGCGCATTCCTCGGCGCCGCTCGACGGAGGGCGTCGCACAGCGCGCCGTGGACGAGGCGCCCTACAATCCCGATTACTTCCACCGCGCGTTCCGCGACCGCATCGGCCGCACGCCCCCGGCAGTACCAGGAGTTCTGCCGGATCGAGCGCGCGACGCACCTGCTGGAGTCGGGGCTGACCGTCGCCGGGGCGGCGGCCGAGGTGGGGTTTTCCGACCCCTACTACTTTTTCGCGCTGCTTCAAGCGGGTGCTGGGGCTCAGCCCGCGGGCGCACATGCGCCGGGTGGCGCTGTCACGGGACGGCCAGCTCATGGGGCTGGACGAGCCCGAGCAGGAAGCCGCGCTTACAGGAAGTCGTCGCGACGGGGCGTGAAGCAGTCCACGAGCTGCCCCGGCTCGAGGCAGGTGCAGCCGTGCTCGGCGCCCGAGGGGATGACGAAGCTGTCGCCGGGGCCGACCTCGAAGTCCTCGCCCGAGAGCGTGAAACGGAAGCGGCCGCTTTCCACGTAGGTCGACTGGACGTGCGGATGGCTGTGCAGCGCGCCCTGCGCGCCTTCCTCGAAGCGGAAGGAGACGACCATCAGGTCGGGCGCGTCGGCCAGCACCTGGCGGGTGACGCCCGGATCGGGCGAGACGGCGGGAAACTGTCGGACATGGGTGGTCATGGCGGACCCTTTCGGCGTTTTGGTCATATGATTGACGCCAAGATGTATGACAGGTTGTCCGAGGTCAAGACTGCCCTGCGCCTGTGGCCTATTGCGTGGCGGTGCCGGCGCGCAGCAGGGCGCGGTAGCGCGCCTGGCTGCCCTTGAGATGGCTGCGCATGGCCTCGCGCGCGGCCTCTTCGTCGCCGTCGAGGACGGCGTTGACGATGGCCTCGTGCTCGGTCGCGATGCGGTCGAGATATTCCGGCGGCGCGGGTTCCGCGGGGCTGTCGGTCAGCGCCCGGCGCGGGATCATGTTCGAGCCGATCATCGACAGGAAGTCGCCGAATCGCGGGTTGTTGCTGGCCTCGGCGATGGCGAGATGCAGGGCGAAATCCGCCTCCATCGTCGGCTCCCCGGCGCGCGCGGCCCGGGTGACTTCGCGCAGGGCGCCGATGATCTTCTCTTCCTGCGCGGGCGATCTGCGCTGCGCGGCCAGCGCGGCGGCTTCGCCCTCGACCGCGGTGCGCAGCTCCAGCAGCTCGATCATCGAGGAGAGCCGCACGAAGTCGATGTTCTGGAAGGGCAGGTCCACCGGCGCGGGCGGGTCCAGCACGAAGACCCCGGCGCCCTGCCGCGGCGCGACCAGGCCGTCGGCCCGCAGCGAGGCCACGGCCTCGCGGATCACGGTGCGGCTGACCTCGAAGTCGCGGGTGAGCTGCGCCTCGCTGGGCAGGCGGCTGCCCGGCGGATAGGTGCCGGCGACGATCTGCCCGCGCAGCGCATCGCGCACCCGCTCGACGAGCGTGCGCCCGGGTGCGGTCGTTTCCGTTTTCCGGGTCGTGTCCATGTGGCCTTGGTCCGAGTCTTCATACAAGATGGGTCAAATCAGTATGACATGCGCGAATCCGCATGTCCACGGCGGCAGCCTGCCCCTGACGGTGTCCAGAGTGGCTACCCCACCTTGTGGACTGACCAGACGATGCTTGACAAGCGCAAACCTGTATAACAAATTGTGAGATGTGTATGACTGAAAGGGCGGCCAATCCGGCCGCAGGGAGGGGACAATGCGGCTCGACAGGCGACGCCTGAACGGTGTGGCCGAACACGGGATCTCGATTCTGGTGACCCTGTTCGGCCTGCTGATCCTGACCTTCGTGATCGGGCGCATCATGCCCACCGATCCGGTCCGCGCCATCGTCGGCGAGGACGCGACGCGCGAGGTCTACGAGAACGTCTATCGGCAGCTGGGACTGGACAAGCCCATGTGGCAGCAGTTCCTGCTGTACCTGCGCGACGTGGCGACATTCGACTTCGGCACCTCGATCCGCACCGGCCAGCCGGTGCTGAGCGACATCGCGAGGGTGCTGCCGGCGACGATCGAGCTGGCGACCTTCGCCATCGTGATCGGGGCGGGCCTGGGCGCGCCGCTGGGCGTGATCGCGGCGGTGAACAAGGACAAGTGGCAGGACCAGCTGATTCGCGTGATCAGCCTCATGGGCCACTCGATGCCGATCTTCTGGACCGGGATGATCGCGCTGCTGATCTTCTACGCGGGCCTCGGCTGGGTCGGCGGATCCGGACGGATGAGCCAGTTCTACATCGGCATGGTGCCCGAGCGGACGAACTTCCTGCTGATCGACAGTGCCATCGCCGGGCAGTGGGACGTGTTCCGCAGCGCGCTGAACCACATCATCCTGCCGGCCTCGCTGCTGGGGTATTCCTCGTCCGCCTACATCACGCGGATGACGCGCAGCTTCATGCTGGACCAGATCAACCAGGAATACATCACCACCGCCCGCGTGAAGGGCCTGAGCCGCCGCCAGACCATCTGGCGCCACGCCTTCGGGAACATCCGCGTGCAGCTGGTGACCATCGTGGCGCTGGCCTACGGCGCGCTGCTGGAGGGCGCGGTGCTGATCGAGACGGTCTTCGCCTGGCCCGGCTTCGGACAGTACCTGACCTCGAACCTGATGATCGGCGACATGAACGCGGTGATGACCTGCGTGCTGATCGTCGGCGTGATCTTCATCGGGCTGAACATCCTGTCCGACATCCTTTACCGCGTATTCGACCCGAGGACGAGATGAGCATGACCCGCGACATTCCCGCCGCCAAACCGCGCCGGATGCCCCAGGGCCTGATCGCCGCGCGCAACATCCTGGCCTTTCTCGCCAAGGCGCCGACCTCGCTCTTCGGGCTGGTGGTGCTG
Organism: Salipiger mucosus DSM 16094; assembly: GCF_000442255.1. Taxonomy (GTDB): domain Bacteria; phylum Pseudomonadota; class Alphaproteobacteria; order Rhodobacterales; family Rhodobacteraceae; genus Salipiger; species Salipiger mucosus. The sequence goes on from NZ_KE557297.1 coordinate 14,751, forward strand.
GCGCTGCTGATCGGCCTCGCGGTCTTCGCGCCGCTGATCGCGACGCACGATCCCTACATCCAGGACCTGCAGAATACGCTGCAGCCGCCCTCGGGCGCGCATTTCTTCGGCACGGACGAGCTGGGACGGGACATCTTTTCCCGCCTCGTGCACGGCTCGCGGATCACGCTGACGATCATCTTCCTCGTGACCATCGTGGTCGGGCCCATCGGGCTGATCTTCGGCACGGTCTCGGGCTATTTCGGGGGCAAGGTCGATACCGTGCTGATGCGGATCACCGACATCTTCCTGTCCTTCCCCTCGTTGATCCTGTCGATGGCCTTCGTCGCGGCTCTGGGGCCGAGCCTCAACAACGCGATCATCGCCATCTCACTGACCGCATGGCCGCCTATCGCGCGGCTCGCACGGGCCGAGACGCTGACCTTCCGAAAGGCCGACTACATCGCGGCGGCGCGGCTGCAGGGGGCCTCGGCGGCGCGGATCATCTGGCGCTCCATCGTGCCGATGTGCCTGCCCTCGGTGCTGATCCGTCTGACGCTGAACATGGCGACGGTGATCCTGACCGCCGCGGGCCTCGGCTTTCTCGGGCTCGGCGCGCAGCCGCCGCTGCCGGAGTGGGGCGCGATGATCGCGACCGGGCGGCGCTACATGATCGACAGTTGGTGGCTGGTGACCTTTCCCGGTCTCGCCATCCTCAGCGTGAGCCTGGCCTTCAACCTGCTGGGCGACGGGCTGCGCGACGCGCTCGACCCGAAACAGATGAACCGGAGGTGAGCCGATGGAGAACGTTCTCGACGTCAGGAACCTGACCATCCGCTACCGTGGCGCGGCCGAGCCCGCCGTGCGCGACGTGAGCTTCACGCTGGGCCGCGAGCGGCTGGGCATCGTGGGCGAGTCGGGCTCGGGCAAGTCCACCGTCGGCCGCGCGATGCTCAAGCTGCTGGACACCGCCGAGGTGACGGCCGACCGCATGAGCTTCGAGGAGGTCGATCTTCTGCGCGCGCCGGAAAGGCAGATGCTGGACCTGCGCGGGCGGCGGATGTCGATGATCCTGCAGGACCCCAAGTTCTCGCTGAACCCGATCCAGCGCTGCGGCCACCAGATCGCCGAAGGCTACCGGAGGCACGTCAAGTGCACCAAGGCCGAGGCACGCCGGAAGGCGATCGAGATGCTGGAACAGGTGCACATCCGCGACCCCGAGCGGGTCTACGATCTGTATCCGCACGAGGTTTCGGGCGGCATGGGGCAACGCGTGATGATCGCGATGATGCTGCTCACCGACCCGGACCTGGTGATCGCGGACGAGCCGACCTCGGCGCTGGACGTGACGGTGCGGCTGCAGGTGCTGCGCATCCTCGACGGGCTGGTGCGCGACCGGGGCATCGGGCTGGTGATGATCAGCCACGACCTCAACCTCGTGCGCAGCTTCTGCGACCGGGTGCTCATCATGTATGCCGGCCGGCTGGTCGAGACGCTGGACGCGCGCGATCTCGACAACGCGAAACATCCCTACACCCGCGGGCTGCTCGCGGCGCAGCCGCGCATCGGCGGGCCGCGCGGCGATCTGCCCGTGCTCGACCGGCAGGACAGCTGGCTGCAACCGCATCAGGAGGTGACGGCATGAAATCGGTCTCCATCCGCGACCTGTCGGTGTCGTTCGGCGCCGTGCAGGTGCTGCACGACGTGAGCTTCGACGTGACGCCGGGCGAGTGCTTCGGCCTCGTGGGCGAAAGCGGCTCGGGCAAGTCGACCATCCTGCGCTGCGCCTCGCGGCTCACCGACGGCTGGGACGGGGAGGTGCGCATCGGCGATGCCTCGGTGCGCGAGATGCCGGTGCGCGAGCGTTGCCGCACGCTGCAGATGGTCTTCCAGGACCCCTACGGCTCGCTGCACCCGCGCCATTCCATTCGCGGCGCGCTGGAAGAGGGGCTGCGCGTCAACGGCATTTCCGACCGCGAGGAGCGTATGGCGCAGGCGATGCGCGACGTGGGCCTGCCGGTCTCGTTCCTCGACCGCTACCCGCACCAGCTGTCCGGCGGCCAGCGCCAGCGGGTCGCCATCGCGCGGGCGCTGATCCTCGAGCCGGACGTGCTGTTCCTCGACGAGCCGACCTCGGCGCTCGACGTCTCGGTGCAGGCCGAGGTGCTGAACCTGCTGGTGCGGCTGCAGCGCGAGAAGGGCTTCACCTACCTGATGGTGAGCCACGATCTCGCGGTGGTCGACCACATGTGCGACCGCTTCGCGATCATGCAGCACGGCCGCATCGTCGAGGTGCTGGACCGCGAGGCCATCACCCGTGGCGGCGCGACGCAGCCCTATGCCAAGGAGCTGATCGCGGCGAGCCTCGAATACGAGACGGCCATCTGACGCCGTCGATATTGCCGGGCGGGCTGCCGATGGTGCAGGCTGCCCGGCATGACCGACACCCCCCCTACAAGAGACCGATCCATCCGCAGACGCCCGGGCGCGCGCCTGGGCGCGCGAGAACGACGAGGCCATTGCGCAGCGCCGGGAGTGGGTCGCGCGGCGCGGTGCGCCGCTTGCCGCATGGCAGGTGCTTGAGCACGACTGACCGGCTCTAGGGCCGCCCGTTGGATGCGATGCGCTCTTCCGCTGCACCCTGAAATGACAAAGGGCGCGGATGCCGAAGCACCCGCGCCCTCAAGGGTCCGCCCGTCAGGGAGTAAGATCAGCGGTCCTTGGTCACGTCCTCGAAGCGCGAGACCCAGGGGTCGATGACCACGCCGCTCACGTCGTCCTGGTAGGCAGCGGTCACGACCCGCTCGGAGAAGGGCTGGATCGAGGTCACCTTGTCGTCGATCATGCGCTGGATCTCCTCGTACATGGCGACCTGTTCGGCCTCGTCACGTTCGACCAGCGCGGATTCGATCAGCTCGTTCAGCTCCTCGTCCTGGTAGGAGGTGCGCCAGCCCTGGTAGTTGGTCAGGCCCGCGTCCTTGGAGTTGTCGGGGTTGTAGATCAGCGCCCGCAGGTTGCTGTCGGGGTGGGGCTGCTGCCCTCCGCCGCCGCGGCCGACGAGGATCTCGAAGTTGCGGTCGCGCATGGCGCCGTAGATCTGCCCGCCGTCGCCGGTGATGATCTCGGCGTCGATGCCGGCCTGGGCCAGCGTGCCCTGGATCGCCGTCGCGCTGTCGAGGAACTGCTGGGTCGAGATCACGCGGATGGTGGTCTCGAAGCCGTCGGGATAGCCCGCCTCGGCCAGCAGCGCCTTGGCTTTCTCGACATCGAGCGAATAGCCCGGATCCTCCAGCGCGGCGAAGGCCGAGGAGTTCACCGGCCGCTGCCGCTGCACGCCGAAATAGGGCATGATCGCGCCGTTGATGCCCTCGTAGTCGATGAGATGGCGCAGCGCCTCGCGCACCTTGGGATCGGCGTAGCGCTCGTCCTCCATCGACACGGCGAGGTAGTAGAAGCCGGCCGAGGGCACCGTGGTCACGCTGATGTCCTCGTTCTCTTCCAGCGCCTTGAGGTCGGGCGCGGCGAGGGTGAAGCCCACGTCGATGTCACCCTGCTCGAGGCCCAGCCGCTGGGTCTGGCTTTCCGGCAGGTGGCGCATCAGCACGCGCGCCATGTCCGGGACGTCTTCCCAGTACTGCTCGTTGCGCGACAGGATGACGAACTCGTTGGCGCGCCACTGGTTCAGCGTGAAGGCGCTGGAGCCGGCCGAGTTGTTGGTGAGCCAGGACTGGCCCATGTCGTCGCCCGCGTTCTCCTTGACCAGCTCGCTGTCGAGGATCGACCCGACACCGGCCTGGCTGAGGTACATCAGGATCAGCTTGGGGTCGTCTTCCTGCGGAATGTTGAGCGTGAAGGTGTGCTCGTCCTCGACCACGAAAAGCTCGTCCGCCGCCTCGGCGGTGAAGCCGCGGCTCTTGAGGCCCGAGGACTGCGCGAGGTTCAGGTCGAGGTTACGCTTGAACGAGAACTTCACGTCCTCGGCCGTCACCGGGTTGCCCGAGGCGAAGACCGCGTCGGGGCGCAGCGTGAAGGTGACCGAGCGGTTGTCGTCGGCGATCTCCCAGCTTTCCGCGAGACGCGGGACCAGCGTCTTGTCCTCGGGGTCGAGCGAGATGAGGCTGTCGTAGATGTTGTTGAGGATCTGGACCGCCTCGCCGCCGGTGATCGCCGCGGGGTCCATGGTCAGCACGTTGTTCATGTTGAACGCCACGATCAGCTGATCTTCCGGCGTCTCCGCGATGGCCGGGGCCGTGCCCGCCATCATCACCGCCACCGCGGCGCTTGCGAGTAGATGTCTCATGTCTCCTCCCTGAGTTCTGGTGACATCCTTGCCGCGCAGCCTCATGCCACGCGGTTGTTCTCGATGTGGTCGAAGTCGATGTCCTCGCCGAGACCGGGCCGGTCGGGCACGTGCACGTAGCCCTCGGCGTCCATCGGGTCGGACAGCGATTTCAGGTAATCCAGCCCGTCGTCGTACTCGAGGAACGGGTGGCAGCAGGCCCCGTTCGTACCAGCGGCAGTTCTTCGTGGCGGCGACGACCTGCAGGTTCATGGCGGTGTTGCCGTGCACCTCGCAATTCATGCCGAAGGCCTCGGCCATGTGCATGGTCTTGAGCGCGGGGGTGATGCCGCCCACGTCGTTGACGCCGGTCCGCAGGATGTCGCAGGCGCCGGCCTTGACCCACTCGGCGCGCTGCCAGTGCTTGCCGGCAGCGCTTTCGGGGCCGAGCACGGGGATGTCGAGCTGGTCGGCCATCCACTGGTAGGAGGACATGGACTGCTCGTCCATCGGCTCCTCGATCCAGTCGAAGCCCAGCTTCTCGAGGCCGCGTCCCAGCGCCAGCGCATCGGTGCGCGAATACCAGTGGAAGGCGTCGATCATCAGCGAGATGTCCGGTCCCACGGCCTCGCGCACGGCGGCGCAGGCCTTGAGGTCCATCTTCACGTCGGGCGCCCAGCTGACGGGAGGCATCCAGGTGTGCAGCTTGATGCCCTTGTAGCCGCGGGCGACCAATGCCTCGGCGAAGCGGCCGTAGTCGTCGGCCGTGGCCAGCCCGCCCTCGATCTCGTCGCCGCACATGGTCGAGCCGTAGGCCAGCACCTTGTCGCGGTAGCCGCCGATCAGCTTGTAGACCGGCTGGTTCAGCACCCGGCCGGCCAGGTCCCAGAGCGCGCAGTCGACCACGGCGAGCGTGCGGTCGGTGAGCTGCGCCGCCGAGCCGCGCTGCCAGTGCGCGAGGTCCTGCCACAGCCGCTCGCGGTCGCGGTGGTCCTGTCCGATGAGCACCTTCTTGACGTACTTGTCCAGCACGTGGGGGCGCATGACCTCGGGCGGGGCAAAGCTGTGGCCCTCGTGGCCGTCCTCGGTCCGGATGGTGAGAATGCCCTGCACCACCTCGTGCTCCGGGCCCGGATGGGCGTGGCCGGCGCTGTCGGAATGGCGCCGGGTGGTGTGCCTGAAGCTGCGCGCAAAGACGTCGGTGATGATCACGGCGGTCTGTCCTCCCTGCCGCCGCGTCCTTCGCGCGCCGGCCTTCAAAATCTGTATGACAAGATGTATTACAGATTTTTGCGACAGGTCAACACGAATTCGTCAATGTCGCCGCGGCAGCCCGTAACCGCTTGGGCTGGACGGGCACTTGCGCTTTCCGTTATCACTTGAACCTGTGTAACAACCGGGAGGTAAAGCCCCGTGGGCGGAAGCAGTACAGCCGAAAACGGCCTCACGCCGGCGCGGACGCGAGTCTCGGTCATCGCCGACGAATTGCGTCGCGGGATCGAGCAGGGCGATTTCGCCCCGGGCGATCGCCTGCCCAGCGAATCGGAACTCACGCGGCGCCATTCGGTCAGCCGCACGGTGGTGCGCGAGGCCTTCGCGCGGCTGCGCTCCGAGGGGCTGATCGAGACGCGCAAGGGCTCGGGCGTCTACGCGCTCGACCCGGCCAAGGCGGGGCGGCAGCCCTTCTCGGACCTCGACACCGAACGACTGTCGGGAGTGATCGAGCTTTTCGAGCTGCGCTCGGCCTTCGAGATCCGCGCGGCGGCGCTGGCGGCGATGCGGCGCTCGGGGGCGCAGATCGACAGGATCGTGAAGGCGAACGAGGACGTAGCGAAATGCTTCGACCGGGGGGAGTCGACCCGCGAGGCGGATTTCGCCTTTCACTACGCCATCGCCGAGGCCTCGCAGAACAAGCGTTTTCCGGAATTCCTTTCGCTGATACGCCCGGGCCTAGTGCCACGGGTCGAGCTGGAGGCGGGCAGCGGCACGCCGCGCGCCTACGTGCCGAACCCGGATCTCGTGACCGAGCACGACCGCATCATCGACGCGATCATCGCGGGTGATGCCGATGCCGCCGAGGCGGCGATGAAGGCGCATCTCGAAGGCAGCCTGGAACGCTACCGGGACCTGCTGCGCGGCGCGCGCGAGTAGGGGCCGGCCCGGGATCAAGGCACCCGGTTCCGCCGGGCCAGCCTACCGCGTCACGACCACCGGGCGGCCGCCATGTTCCAGCACCTCGAAGGGCGTGTCGAAGACCGCGCCCAGCGTCCCGGGTGTGAGCAGCGCCGACGCGCTGTCGTGCGCCTCGACCCGGCCGTCCTTCATGGCGACGATGCGGTCGGCCCAGCCTGCCGCCGCGTTGATGTCGTGCAGCACGATCACGATGCTGCGCGAGCCGTCCCGCGACAGGTGATGCAGCCGGGCCATCAGGTCGCGTGCATGGCGCGGGTCGAGCGCGTTCAGCGGCTCGTCCAGCAGCACCCAGGGCGTGTCCTGCGCATGGGTCATGGCGATGAAGGCGCGCTGCCGTTGCCCGCCCGACAGCGTGTCGAGCGGACGGTCGGCAAGCTCTTCGAGCGCGAAATCCGCGAGCGCCCGGGCGACCTGCTCCCGGTCCTCGGGGCCGGGCCGGCCCTGGTGGTGCGGCCAGCGGCCGAAGCTCACCAGCTCCTGCACGCGCAGGCGGCTGACCACCGTGGGCGATTGCTGCAGCAGGGCGACGCGCCGCGCGCGGTCGCGGGCCGGGGCGGTCATCGGGTCGAGTCCGTCGATCGTGACCCGCCCGGAAGGCCCGGGCAGGAGGCCCGCGATGCAGTGCAGCAGCGTCGACTTGCCCGCGCCGTTGGGGCCGATCAGCGCGGTGATGCCCCCGGGTTCCAGCCGCAGCGAGACGTCCCGCAGGATCTCGGTGTCGCCCGCGCGGTAGCCCAGGTCGGTGATCTCGATCATGCCCGGCGCCTCCGCAGCACGAGGAAGAGGAAGAGCAGCCCGCCGAAGAACTCGACCACCACCGGCAGGGCCGACTGGCTCGAGAGCAGGCGCTCGAAGACGAATTGCCCGGCGACGAGGATCACCGCGCCGACGAGCGCCGCCGCCGGGATCAGCACCGCGTGGCGGTGGGTGTCGACGAGATGCCGGGCGAGGCTTGCGGCGAGCAGGCCGAAGAAGGTGATCGGTCCGACCAGCGCCGTGGAGACCGCGATCATCGCGGCGACCAGTGCCAGCGCGATGCGCACCATCCGGTCGTGATCCAGCCCCAG
>NZ_KE557298.1:0-15974 GCF_000442255.1 Salipiger mucosus DSM 16094
CCTCCAGCGCCTCGGCCACGCCGGGGCCGTCGCTGCCCACCAGCGCGATGCCGTCGACACCCGCCTCGCCCAGCCGCAGCAGGCAGGCGCGCAGCGCCTCGGCGTCGAAGGCCGCGACCTCTTCCAGCCGCAGCTCGACCCGCTCGCGGCGCAGCGCCTCGCGCCGCGCCTCCAGCGCGCGGCGCATCACCGCGAAAAAGGCATTGGTTCCGGCGGGCAGCACCACGGCAAAGCGGTACGTCCGCCGCTGCGAGAGGTTGGCGGCGCTCACGTCGCGCACGTAGCCCAGCGCGTCGATGGCCTCGCGCACGCGCCGGGCCGATTTCTCGGCCACGCCGCCGCGCGCGTTCACCACGCGGTCCGCGGTCGCGTAGCTGACGCCGGCGCGCTTCGCCACGTCGCTCAATGTCGGCATGTTGCGCTGCATCGCGCTCCTCCCGCACGATCCCTCGCCCGGGCGGCCACGCCGCGTCAACAGGTTTTTGATAGACGTCTATCATTTCGCCCGCAGGCGGCCCGGGCCGAACCCGCGGGACCGGGCCTCAGCCGCCCTGCGCACCCTCCAGCACGCAGCGCAGGTTCGCGTCCAGCGTGTCGCTGATATAGCCGCCCTCCTGCACGAAAAGCACCGGCAGCCCCGTGGCGGTGATCGCCGCCCCGATGCGCCGGAAGCCCTCCTGCGTGACCGCCAGCCCCCGGAAGGGATCGTCGATCGAGGCATCCAGCCCCAGCGCCACCACCAGCGCCTCGGTGCCGAAGTCGCGCACCCGGTCCAGCGCCATGCGCAGCGCCCCGAGGTACTCCTCGTCCCCGGTCCCCCGCGCCAGCGGCAGGTTCAGGTTGCAGCCCAGCCCCCGGCCTTCGCCGCGCTCCTGCGCGTGGCCCCAGAAGAAGGGATAGAACCGCGCCGGATCGGCGTGGATCGAAACCGTGAGCACGTCGTCCCGGTCGTAGAAGATCCCCTGCGTCCCGTTGCCGTGGTGCACGTCCACGTCGAGGATCGCCGGCCGCAGCCCCGCCGCGCGCAGCCGCTCGGCGGCGATGCCCGCGTTGTTGAAGAAGCAGAAGCCGCCCGCGAGGTCGCGGAAGGCGTGGTGCCCCGGCGGCCGCGACAGCGCGTAGGCCAGCCGCGCGCCATCGCCCAGCGCATCGGCCCCGGCCAGCGCCGTCTGCGCCGACCAGTAGGCGGCCTCCCAGGTGCCCGCGGCGATGGGACAGGCGGTGTCGGCCTGGTGCCAGCCCGCCTGCCCGACGGCCGATTTCGGGTAGCCGTCGGTGCGGCTCGCCGGGTGGATGTTGGGGATCACCTCGGGGCCCGCGCCCTCGATCCGCTGCCAGCGGGTGTGGATGTTGCGCAGGAAGGTCAGGTACTCCGCGCTGTGCACCGCCGCGATCGGCCCCAGCCCCGCGTCCACCGGCGCGGCAAAGGCGCAGCCCGCCTCCTCGGCGGCGGCCTTCAGCACCTCGATGCGGCGCGGCTGCTCGGGGTTGGGCATCAGCGTGCCGTTGGCCATGAAATGCTGCGGGTCGTGGTGCCACTGGCGGTCGTCGAAAAAGCCCTTCATGCCGGTCCTTTCAGCGCGGCCACCCCCTCGGGGTCGAGCCGCATCTCGTCGTGGTGCGTCGCCGGGCGGAACCCCAGCCGCTCGTAGAAGACCCGGGCGCGCGGCGAGTCGTGGTAGACGTCGAGCTTCATCCGCTCGGCGCCCCAGGTGCGTTCGGCGTCCGCCGCGACCCCGGCCAGCAGGCGGCGGCCCAGACCGGCGCCGCGTGCCTCGGCCGAGACCCAGAGGTCCGAGACATGCACCACGCCCCCGCCCCGCGCCGTCGAGAAGACCACCGAGTAGAGCGCGCAGCCCAGCACCGGGCCGCCCGCCACGACGCCGCCTTCCTCGGCCAGCAGCGCGCGAAAGAGCGGCGCCGCGCCCCAGCCGGCCGCCGCGATCTCGGCGTCGGTCGCGTTGTGCGTATCGCCCAGCTCGGCCGAAAGCCGCGCCAGCGCGGCGTTCAGCCGGGGCGCGTCGGCGCGGCTGGCCTGTCGCAGCGAGATCGTCATATCGCCGTCCGGTCCGCGCCCTTGAGCCCCAGCATCGCGCGCGCCTCGGCGGGCGTCGCGACCTCGCGGCCCAGGTCCTCGACGATGCGGCGGATCTTGGCCACCTGCTCGGCGTTCGAGGTCGCGAGCCGCCCGCGCGCGATGGTCAGGCTGTCCTCGAGCCCCACGCGCACGTGCCCGCCCATGGCCGCCGCCATCGTGGTGAAGGGGATCTGGTGCCGCCCGGCCGCCAGCACCGAGAAGGTGTAGTCGCTGCCGAAGAGCTTGTCGGCGATGCGCTTCATGTGGTCGAGGTTCTCGGGGTCCGCCCCGATGCCCCCCAGCACGCCAAAGACGAACTGGATGAAGTAGGGCGGCTTCACCAGCCCCCGGTCCACGAAGTGCCGCAGCATGTAGAGGTGGCCCACGTCGTAGCACTCGAACTCGAACCGCGCGCCGCGCTGCTCGCCGAGCTCGGTCAGCACGCGGGCGATGTCGCGCGGCGTGTTCTTGAAGATCAGGTCGTCCGAGCCGCGCAGGAAGGGCTCCTCCCAGTCGTGCTGCCACTCGGTGATGCGGTCCGCCGCCGGGTAGAGCGCGAAGTTCATCGACCCCATGTTGAGCGAGCACATCTCGGGCTCGGCCTCGCGCGGGGCGGCGAGGCGCTCGTCCAGCGTCATCACGGCGCTGCCCCCGGTCGTCAGGTTCAGCACGGCGTCGGTCGCCTGCTTCACGCGCGGCAGGAAGGCCCGGAAATGCGCCGGATCGGCCGAGGGCCGGCCGGTCTCTGGGTCCCGCGCGTGCAGGTGCAGGATCGAGGCCCCCGCCTCGGCCGCCTCGACGGCCTGCGCGGCGATCTCGTCCGGGGTGACGGGCAGGTGCGGCGACATCGACGGCGTGTGGATCGAACCGGTGACCGCGCAGGTGATCAGGATCTTCGACATCAGGCGTGCTCCCGCCGCGCGGGCAGTTCCGCGGCAAAGGCCGTCAGCGCCCGGTCGAGCGTCTCCTCGATCTCGTCGAGCTGCGGCTCGATGACGATGAGCGGCGGGCAGACGAGGATGTGATCCCCCTCGATCCCGTCGCGGGTGCGCCGCGAGTAGACGATCAGCCCCATGTCGTAGGCGATCTGCACGAAGCGCTCGAAGGCCCGCCACTCGCGCGGCAGCGGCGCCCTGGTCTCGCGGTCGGCCATGAACTCGAAGGCCAGCAGCAGCCCCTTGCCGCGCACGTCGCCGATGATCTCGTGCCGCGCCATGAGCCGCTCCAGCCGCGCCTTGAGGCTCGCCCCCATCTCGGCGGCGCGCCCGATCAGGCCCTCGGCCTCGATCACCTGCAGCACCGCGTGGCCCGCGGCGCAGGCCAGCGGGTTGCCGGCATAGGTGAAGCCGTGGGCGAAGCCGCCCGCGTCCAGCACCGGCTCGACCAGCCGGTCGTCGGCCACGATGCCCCCCAGCGGCGCGTAGCCCGCGGCGAAGCCCTTGGAGAGCACCACGATGTCCGGCCGCACGCCCCAGTGCTCGCAGCCCAGGAAGGCGCCGGTGCGGCCCGCGCCGGTCATGACCTCGTCCATGATAAGCAGCACGCCGTGGCGGTCGCAGATCTCGCGCACCCGCTCCATGTAGCCCGCCGGCGGCACCAGCGCCCCGGTCGAGGCGCCGCCCACCGGCTCGCAGAGGAAGGCCAGCACGCTCTCGGGCCCCTCGGCCTCGATCCGCGCCTCCAGCATGTCGGCGTAGTGATGGCCGGTCGCCGGGTCCTCGGGGTCGAGCCCGTCGAGGTAGGCGCGCGGCGCGGGCACCTTGGGCATCTCGCGCATCATCGGCGCGAAGGGCGCGGTCAGCGAGCTGTAGCCTGTGACCGCCAGCGCCCCCAGCGTGCAGCCGTGGTAGCTGGGGCTGCGCGCGATCACCTTCCAGCGGCTGCCCTGCCCCACCGCCAGCGCGTGCTGGCGGGCGAGCTTCATGGCGCTCTCGACCGCCTCGGAGCCGCCCGAGACGAAGAACACCTTGTCGAGCCCCGCCGGCATCCGTGCCGCCGTCGCCGCCGCCAGCTTCTCCGAGGCCTCGGTCTCGAAGTGCAGCCGGTAGCCGAAGGTCGCCCGCTCCATCTGCGCGCGCATGGCGGCGAGCACCGTCTCGTCGGAATGGCCGATGTTGCAGACCATGGCCCCCGACGAGCCGTCGAGGTAGCGGCGCCCGTCGGTGTCCCACATGTAGACACCGCGCGCCTGGTCGAGCACGGGCTTGCGCCCGCGTCCCTGGTAGAACAGATGGCTCATTGTCAGGCTCCCGGAAGGGCGGCGCAGTCCTTTGGCTGGAACGCCACCTGCACGGCCTGCCCCTCGGCGTAGGGGCTGCCGTCGATCATGTTGATGGCCTGCAGCTGCGTCTCGCCCACGCGGACGAAGTAGCGCACCGTCTGGCCCTGGTAATCCACCGTCTCGACCGTGGCGGGGGCGCTCACCATGCCGTCGGCGGGCGTGTCCTGCGGCCGCAGCAGCAGCTTCTCGGCGCGCAGCACCAGCTTGGCCGCCCCCGCGCCGTCCAGCGTCGCCGCCCGCTCGGCCGGCACCGTCACCGGCCCGAAGAGATCCGCCTCCAGCCGCGCGCCCTCGCCGTCGCGGCCCGCGACCTTCGCCGGCAGGATGTTCGACGCCCCGAGGAAGTTCGCCACGAACTCCGAGGCCGGCGTGTTGTAGACCTCGGCCGGCGAGCCCACCTGCTCGACCCGCCCGGCGCTCATGACGACGATCTTGTCGGACATGGCCAGCGCCTCGGACTGGTCGTGGGTGACGAAGACCGTGGTCACGCCGATGCGCTCCTGGATGCGCTTGAGCTCGACGCGCATGTCCTCGCGCAGGTTGGCGTCGAGCGCCGAGAGCGGCTCGTCCAGCAGCAGCACGTCGGGCTCGATCACGATGGCGCGGGCCAGCGCGATGCGCTGCTGCTGCCCGCCCGAGAGCGCCTTGGGATAGCGCCCGCCCACGTCCGGCAGCTGCACGAGGTCCAGCGCCTTCTGCACGCGGCCCTCGATCTCGGACTTGGGCACGTCGCGGTACTTCAGCCCGAAGGCCACGTTCTCGGCCACGGTCTTGTGCGGAAAGAGCGCGTAGTTCTGGAACACGATGCCGAGGTTGCGCTTGTGGATCGGCACGTCGTTGACGCGCTTGTCGCCGATCAGGATCTCGCCCTCGGTCGGGTCGAGCAGCCCCGCGATCATGCGCAGGTTCGTCGTCTTGCCGCAGCCCGAGGGCCCCAGCAGCGTGACGAAGGCCCCGTCCTCGATCTCGAGCGTGGTGCGGTGCACGGCGGTGAACTGGTGGAAGCGCTTGACGATGTCGCGCAGGATGACGGAGCTCATGGAGGTATCCTGTCCGTGGTGTCTCGCCCCCTTGGCAGGCGGCGCAGGGGTCTCCCGCGCCTCTCTCCCCTCCCCCGTGACGGGGGAGGGGAGAGAGGCGCGGGACAGCGGCCTCAGTAGCCCTTCTGCACGCGGCCGAAGGTCTTGGACCATTCCGCCTCGTGGCCGTTCCAGTATTCCGGATCTGCGAAGGTCAGACCGTCGAGCGTGCCGCTCGGGTCGAAGGCGGGCAGCGTCGGGATCTTCTCGCCCAGCTCGACCTTGTTGGGGTCCAGCGCCGGCGGGTAGTTCTCGCCCCTCGGCCACCGCGATCGAGGTCTCGGGCGCCAGCATGAAGTTCAGCAGCTCCTCGCAGGGCTCCATGGGCGAGCCCTTGATGACGAAGAGGCACTCCTGCCAGCCGTAGCCGTTCGGCGGGTCGTAGTAGCCGATGTCGTGGCCCTGCTCCTGCAGCGCGTAGATGCGACCCGACCAGCCCTCGGTGACGTAGATCTCCTCCTCGGCGAGCAAGCTCATCAGCTCGGCGCCCGAGCCCCAGTACTTCAGCGCGAGGTCGCGGTGCTGCCGGATCGCGTCCCAGACCGCGTCCATGTCCTCGGCGTTGTTCGGGTCCTGCCCGGTCTGCAGCGCGCCGAACCAGATCCGCGTGCGCCAGTCGCCCCAGCCGGCGATCTTGCCCTTGTAGGCCTCGTCGATGAGGATCTTGGCGCCCTTCTCCTTCATCTCCTCGTCCGAGATGTGCTTGCGGTTATAGGCAAGCCCGGTGGTCCCGTAGTCGTAGGGCACGCAGGACAGCGACCCGCCCGAGACCTTGCGGAAGACGTCGACCAGCTTGGGGATGACGTATTGCAGGTTCGGGATGTTGTCCTCGTTCAGCTCGGTCGACAGGTCCAGCCCGTGATAGCGCGCGTAGTCGAAGACGCCCGAGAGGTGGGCGATGTTGTATTCGCCGGGCTGGCTGGCCTTCACCCGGCTCAGGTACTCGTCCCCGCCGCCGAAGGTGCCGTCGACGACCTCGATGCCGGTCTCCTTGGTGTAGGGATCGAAGGCATACTGGCGGAAGGCCTCCGACACGACGCCGCCCCAGCCGTCGAAGCGCACCTGGCTCACGTCCTGCGCGAAGGCGCGGTAGGGCGTCACCAGGCCATAGGCCGCGCCCGCGGCGCCGATCAGGCCCAGGAAGGTGCGGCGGTCGACGTCGCCGTTCATGTAGCGCTCGCGCAGGCGCTCGTAGCGGGTGGTGTTGTCCATTTTCCTCATCGTCTCACTCCTTGTCGGTCACGGGGGTCGCAGCGGTCTCAGGTGCCGCTTTTCGTGGATAGGGTCCGGGCGATGGCCGCGCCCAGCAGCGGCAGGCCCACGGTCATGGCGATCATCACCGTGCCCAGCGCGTTGATCTCCGGGCTGATCGAGTTGCGCAGCATGGCGAAGATCTGCGTCGGCACGGTCTCGACCCCGCCGGGCTTCCAGAAGAGCGTTCCGGTGATGTCATCGAAGCTGATCGTGAAGGCGAAGAGCGCCCCCGCCAGCACCGCCGGCAGCATCAGCGGCAGCGTGATCTGGAAGAAGGTCTGCCGCGGGCTCGCGCCGAGGCTCATGGCGGCCTCCTCGACATCGCGCCGGATCGCCACCAGCCGCGCCTGCACCACGAGGATCACGAAGGGCAGCGTGAAGATCACGTGGCCGAAGAGCAGCAGCGCGAAGCTCTTGTTCACGCCCAGGAAGTTCAGGAACAGCAGCAGCGCCACCGCCAGCACGACTTCCGGAACGAGGATCGGCGCGATCAGCAGGGTCGAGACCGCGTTGGCCCCCGGCACCCGGTAGCGCACCAGCGCGAGGCTCGCGAGCACCCCCAGCGTGGTCGAGATCAGCGCCGTCAGCAGCCCCAGCACGATCGAGGTGCGGAAGGCCCGCAGGATCGCCTCGTTCTGCGCCAGCTCGATGAACCAGCGGAACGAAAAGCCCGTCATCGGAAAGCTGCCGAACTGCGAGGCGTTGAAGCTCAGCAGCACGACCACGGCGACGGGCAGGAACATGAACAGGTAGACGAGCAGCGCGTAGCTGCGGATCAGGATCCAGCCCATCAGCCCAGCCCCTTCATCAGTTGCGCCATGCCGAGATAGCGGTTGTAAATCGTCACCAGCACGCCCAGCACCGCCAGCAGCATCAGGCTCAGCGCGCTGCCCAGCGGCCAGTTCAGCTGCGTGATGATCGCCTCGAACACGAGGTTCGCGAACATCGCGTCCGTGGGCCCGCCCAGCACCAGCGGCGTGATGTAGGTCCCCGCCCCCAGCACGAAGCACAGCAGCCCCCCCGCCGCGAGCCCCGGCAGCGAGAGCGGCAGCGTCACCTGCACGAAGGCCTCCCACTTCGTCGCCCCCAGCGAGTTCGCGGCGTCCTCAAGCGTGGTGTCGATGCCGTCGAGGCTCACGAAGACGTTCAGCACCATGAAGGGCAGCAGGAAGTGCACCAGCCCCAGGATCACCGTCGTCTCGTTGTAGAGCATCTGGATCGGCTCGCTGATGAGCCCCGTCCACAGCAGCGCCGTGTTCAGCGCCCCCGAGACGCCCAGGATGTTGATCCAGCTCATCGTGCGGATGATGTAGCTGATCCAGAAGGGCAGCATGAGCAGCAGCAGCAGGATCGCCTTGCTCCCCTTCGACCGCGCGATGAAATAGGCCGCCGGGTAGCCCATGACCGCGCAGACCGCCGTGGTGATGGCCGCGATCTTCAGCGTGTTGAGCAGGATGTCGCGGTAGAACGGATCGGTCAGCGCCTCGCGCCAGTTGTCGAGGTAGAACCCCGCCTGGTCCGCCCCGGTCGAGGTCCGCAGCCAGAAGCTGTAGACCACGATGAACATCAGCGGCACGAACAGCAGCAGCCCCACCGCCGTCAGGGCGGGAGAGAGCAGGATCCAGGGCTGGCGCGCTTCGCGGGCTTCGACCGACATGCCGGTTCCTCGATGCATTCAACTTGCGGAAACCATGCGAAGGGGTCATTCATAGGGCAAATAGATAATGAGAATTATGAATATAGGCCCTGTTTATGGACGCCCCGCAGAACGACGCCGACGGCTGGTATGATCCCGAGCGGATCGCCCGCGAACTCGACTGGAACCTGCTGCGCACCTTCGTCGTGCTGGCCGAATCCCGCTCGGTCACCGAGGCCGCCGCGCATCTGCGCCTCAGCCAGCCCTCGGTCTCTACCGCCCTGAAAAGGCTCGAGGATCGCATCGGCCGCCGTCTCATCGACCGCGGGCCGGGCCGCTACGCCCTGACCGACCCGGGCGAGCTGCTCTACCGCGAGGCGGTCGAGATCAACGGCTCCATCCTGCGGCTCTCGACCCTGCTGCGCCAGACCACCGACGAGGTGCGCGGCCAGGTCAGCATCGCGGTCGCCAGCCACGTCGTCTGCCCGCTTTTCGATCAGGTGCTGGCCGATTTCCACGCCGCGCACCCGGCGGCGACACTCTCGATCACAGTCTTGTCCAGCATCGACGCCATCGCCGAGGTCTCGGCCAAGCGCGCCTCCTTCGCCATCTGCCTCGTGCGCGAGCGCAATCCCCGCCTCGAGTACCGCCGCCTCTACCGCGAGTTCTTCGGCCTCTTCTGCGGCCCGCCGCACCCGCTCTTCGGCCGCGCCGGGCTCACCCGCGCCGACATGGCCGGGCAGGCCACCGTCAGCTTCGACACCGACCGCCTGCAGGACGTGCTCAAACCCGTCACCCTCATGCGCGCCCAGTCCAGCCTCGGCGAGCGCATTGTCGGCACCTCCTCGAACCTCGAGGAGGTCCGCCGCATGATCATCGCCGGCCTCGGCATCGGCCCGCTGCCGGTCCATGTCACCGCCCGCGACGTGGCCGACGGCGTGCTCTGGCAGACGCCGCCCTACGACAACCTGCCCGCCATCGACGTGCAGGTCGTCTGGAACCCCCACGCGGTCAAGAACCGGGCCGAGACCATCCTGCTCGACCGCATCAACGAGGCCATCGAGCGCACGCCCCTGTCGGACCGCACCTACGACTGACACCGCGCCCCCTTGAATCCCCCCGCGCCGGGACTTACCGTCAGGGTATTCCGTTGGGGCGCCCCGCAAAGGGGCTGAGAGGCAATCTGCCGACCCATCGAACCTGATCCGGGCAATGCCGGCGTAGGGAACGGATGATGGCAGTGAGACCCCCCGAGGTCGTGCAACCATTGATCGTCCCGCCGGCACCCCACGTGCGGAGGACGACATGGGCCAGACCCCCAACCTACTCATCATCGCGGGCTCCGACAGCGGCGGCGGCGCGGGCATCCAGGCCGACGTCAAGACCGCCTCGGCGCTCGGCGTCTACGCCACCACGGCGCTCACGGCGGTGACCGCCCAGAACACGCGCGGCGTGCAGGCGGTCGAACTGCTGCCCCCCGATCTCGTCGCGGCGCAGGTCGCCTCGGTGCTGGACGACATCGGCGCGGGCGCGGTCAAGATCGGCATGCTGGGCAGCGCCGAAATCACCCGCGCCGTCGCCCGCGCCCTCGACGGCTACGCCGGGCCGGTGGTGCTCGACCCCGTGATGGTCGCGAAATCCGGCGACGTGCTGCTCGCCGACAGCGCCATCGCCGCGCTGCGCGAACACCTGCTGCCCCGCGCCACGCTGCTCACCCCCAACCTGCCCGAAGCCGCGCAGCTTCTTGGGACCGGTCCCGCCGCCACGGCCGAGGAGGCCGAGGCGCAGGGCCGCGCGCTCTGCGACCTGGGCGCGCGCGCCGTGCTGATGAAGGGCGGCCACGCCGAGGGGCCCACCTGCACCGACCGGCTCGTGACCCCCGACAGCATCCGCACCTATGCCTCGCCGCGCCTCGACACGCGCAACACCCACGGCACGGGCTGCACGCTGTCCTCCGCCGTGGCCTCGGAGCTGGCGAAGGGCGCGAAGCTGCCGCAGGCCGTCGCCCGCGCCCACGACTGGCTGCACGCCGCCATCGGCGCCGCCGACGGGCTGGGCATCGGTCACGGGCACGGGCCGGTGCACCACTTCCACGCGCTCTGGAACGAGGTCCCGGCATGAGCGTCGACGCCACCATCCTCGGCGCCGGGGTCGCGGGCCTTGCCACGGCGCATGAACTGACCGCGCGCGGGCTGTCCGTGCGCCTGATCGACCCGGCGGGCGGCCCCGGCGCGCATCACTGCTCGTGGTGGGCGGGCGGCATGCTCGCCCCCGAGTGCGAGGGCGAGACCGCCGAGCCGCAGGTCGTCCGCCTCGGCCGCGACGCCGCCCGCTGGTGGGAGGCCGCGGGCGCGCAGGTCACCCACGCCGGCTCGCTCGTGCTGGCCCTCGGCCGCGACCGGCGCGAGCTCGACCGCTTCGCCCGCCGCACCGAACGGCACGAGACGCTCGACCGCGCGGGCATCGCGGCGCTGGAACCGGACCTCTCCGAACGCTTCGACCGCGCCCTGCACTTCCCGACCGAGGCGCATCTCAGCCCCCGCGACGCGCTCGCCGCCCTGCGCGCGGGCCTTGCCGGGAAGGGCGTCGAGATCCTCCCCGAAGCGCCGCACGAGGGGCGACTGATCGACTGCCGGGGCCTCGCCGCCCGCGACCGCCTGCCGGACCTGCGCGGCGTGCGCGGCGAAATGGCCGTGCTGCGCACCTCCGAGGTCGCGCTCTCGCGCCCCGTGCGCCTGCTGCACCCGCGCCACCCGCTCTACATCGTGCCGCGCGGCGGCGGCATCCACATGCTCGGCGCCACCCAGATCGAGGGCGACAGCCGCGGCCCCGCGACCCTGCGCTCGGTCGTGGAACTGCTCAACGCCGCCTACGCCCTGCATCCCGCCTTCGCCGAGGCCGAGGTGCTGGAGCTGGGCGCCGACGCCCGCCCGGCCTTTCCCGACAACCTGCCGCGCGTCGTTGCGCAGGACGACCGCATCCACGTCAACGGCCTGTTCCGCCACGGCTTCCTCATGGCCCCCGCGCTCGCGCGCGCGGTGGCCGGGCAGCTCACCGGACAGCCAACCCCGGAGGTGACCCCATGAAGATCACGGTCAACGGAGAGAGCCGCGACATCGCGGCCACCACGCTCGACGCCGCGCTCGCGGAACTGGGCTACGGCGAGGCCCGCGTCGCCACCGCCGTCAACGAGGGCTTCGTCCCCAGCGCCGCCCGCCCCGGCACGACGCTTTCCGAGGGCGACCGCGTCGAGATCCTCGCCCCACGGCAGGGAGGCTGACCCATGCCCACCTTCTACGGCACACAGGTTTCGTCCCGCCTCATGCTGGGCACCGCGCAATATCCCTCGCCTTCGGTGCTGGCCGAGGCCTTCCGTCGCTCGGGCGCGGGCATCGCCACCGTCTCGCTGCGCCGCGAGGCGGCGGGCGGCGGCGCCGGGCAGTCCTTCTGGGACCTCATCCGCGACCTCGGCGTCCCCGTCCTGCCCAACACCGCCGGCTGCCATTCCGTGCGCGAGGCCGTCACCACCGCCCAGATGGCGCGCGAGATGTTCGGCACCGACTGGATCAAGCTCGAGGTCATCGGCCACGCCGACACCCTCCAGCCCGACCCCTTCGGACTGGTCGAGGCCGCCCGCATCCTCTCGGACGACGGCTTCAAGGTCTTTCCCTACACCACGCAGGACGGCATCCTCGCCGGCCGCCTGCTGGACGCGGGCTGCGAGGTGCTGATGCCCTGGGGCGCGCCCATCGGCACCGGCCTCGGGCTGAACGACCTCTACGGGCTGCGCACCCTGCGCGCCCAGTTCCCCGACGTGCCCATGGTCATCGACGCGGGCCTCGGCCTGCCCTCGCAGGCCGCCGCCGCGATGGAGCTGGGCTTCGACGCCGTGCTCCTCAACACCGCCGTCGCGAAGGCCGGCGACCCCGCCGCCATGGCCGAGGGCTTTGCCCGCGGTCTCGAGGCCGGCCGCCTCGCCTACGAGGCGGACCCGATGGAGCCCCGCGACATGGCCGCCCCCTCGACCCCCGTGCTGGGACTGGCGGTGCTGGAATGACCCTCGACCGCTTCTACCCCATCTTCGACGATCCCGCCTGGCTCCCCCGCGCCCTGCCGCTGGACGTCAGGCTCGTGCAGCTGCGCATCAAGGACACGCCCGAGCCCGCCCTGCGCGACAAGCTGACCCAAGGCCGCGACCTCTGCCGCCACCACGGCGCCACGATGGTCGTCAACGACCACTGGCAGGCGGCCATCGACCTCGGCTGCGACTGGCTCCACCTCGGGCAAGAGGATCTCGACACCGCCGACCTGCCCGCCATCCGCCGCGCCGGGCTGAAGCTGGGCATCTCGACCCACGACGAGGACGAACTCGACCGCGCGCTCGCCTGCGCGCCCGATTACATCGCCCTCGGCCCGGTCTGGCCGACCATCCTCAAGAAGATGAAATGGCACCAGCAGGGCACCGAGAAGCTTACCGCGTGGAAGGCCCGCATCGGCGACATCCCCCTCGTGGCAATCGGCGGGCTGAACATCGACCGCGCCCCGCAGGCCTTCGCGGCGGGCGCCGACGTGGTCTCGGTCGTCACCGACATCACGCTCAACGCCGACCCCGAGGCGCGCATGCGCGCATGGATCGAGGCGACACGATGACCCGCTACGCCCGCCAGACCGCCGTGCCCGGCTTCGGCGCCCCGGCCCAGCGCAGGCTGCAGGAGGCAAGCGTACTGGTCGTCGGCGCCGGGGGCCTCGCCGCGCCGGTGCTGCAATACCTCGCGGGCGCCGGGCTGGGGCACATCCGCCTCGTCGACCCCGACCGCGTGGACGAAAGCAACCTGCACCGCCAGACGCTCTTCCGCATGTCCGACATCGGCCGCCCCAAGGCGCAGGCCGCCGCGGGCACCCTGCGCGGCCTCAACCCCGACTGCCGGATCGAACCGCACGTCACCGCCCTCGACCCCGCAAACGCCGAGAAGCTGGCCGAGGGCACCGACCTCGTGCTCGACTGCGCCGACAGCTTCGCGGCCAGCTACATCCTCTCGGACCTCTGCCACGGGCGCGCCCTGCCGCTCGTCAGCGCCTCGGTCATCGGAATGGAGGGCTACGCAGGCGGCTTCTGCGGCGGCGCCCCCTCGCTCCGCGCGATCTTCCCCGACCTGCCGCAGCGCCTCGGCTCCTGCGCCGAGGACGGCGTGCTGGGCCCCGTCGTCGGCGTCATCGGCAGCCTGCAGGCGCAGATGGCCCTCGCCCAGCTGACCGGCGCGGGCGAGAGCCCCCTCGGCCGCATCGCCAGCTACGACGCCAGCGCCCAGCGCTTCGGCGGCTTCGCCTTCCACGGCGCGCCCGAACCGGACCGCGCGCCCCGCTTCATCGCGCCCGCGCAGATCGCGCCCGGCGACCAGGTCATCGACCTGCGCGCGCCGGACGAGGCACCCCTCGCCCGCCCCGGCGCCCTGCGCATCGACCCCGCCGGGATCGCCGCTGCCCCGCCCCCGGAGGCAGGCCAGCGCACCGTGCTCTGCTGCCGCTCGGGCCAGCGGTCCTGGAGCGCCGCCGAAACCCTCGCCGCCCGCCGCGACGGCGAGATCGTCCTCGTCGCCATGGGCGACCCGGACCAAGACACCCCCACGGAGGAAACCCCCGCATGAAACACGCCCTTGTCGCACTGGCGCTCGCCGCCAGCCCCGCCGCCGCGCAGGACGGCCTCGACGAGATGACCCTCGTCCTCGACTGGTTCGTGAACCCCGACCACGGCCCCATCATCGTCGCCGACGAGCTGGGCTATTTCGAGGACGCCGGGCTCGAGGTCGAGATCGTCGCCCCCGCCGATCCCGCCGACCCGCCCAAGATGGCGGCCGCCGGGCGCGCCGACCTCGCCATCTCCTACCAGCCGCAGCTGCACCTTCAGGTCTCCGAGGGCCTGCCGCTCAAGCGCGTCGGCACCCTCGTCGCCACGCCCCTCAACTGCCTGCTGGTGCTGGAGGACGGCCCCGTGAAGGAGCTTTCCGACCTCAAGGACCGCAAGGTCGGCTTCTCCGTCGCGGGCGTCGAGGAGGCCCTGCTCTCGGCCATGCTCAAGCCCGCGGGCCTCACCGCCGAGGACGTGGAGCTGGTCAACGTGAACTGGTCGCTCTCGCCCGCGCTCATGTCCGGGCAGGTCGACGCGGTCATCGGCGCCTACCGCAATTTCGAGCTGAACCAGATGGAGATCGAGGGCGTCCCCGGCCGCTGCTTCTATCTCGAAGAAGAGGGCGTGCCCGCCTACGACGAGCTTGTCTACGTCGCCAACCCCGAGACCATGGACGAGGACATGATCGCCCGCTTCCTCGAGGCGACCGAACTGGGCGTGCAGTATATCGTGAACCATCCGCAGGAGAGCTGGGAGATCTTCAAGAGCACCTCGGCCGAGCTGGACGACGAGCTGAACGCGAAAGCCTGGACCGACACGGTGCCGCGCTTCGCCCTGCGCCCCGCCGCGCTGGACCCGGGCCGCTACGAGCGCTTCGAGCGCTTTCTCGTGGACTCCGGCCTGATCGACGAAGCCCGCCCCGTCTCCGACCTCGCCATGGTGCCGGAGGCGCAATGACCTACGGCACCACCTTCCCGCTCTGGCGCGCCGCCGCGGGCGAGCACTGGCAGGACTACACCCGCCACGCCTTCGTGCGGCAGCTGGCCGACGGCTCCCTCCCGCGCGAAAGCTTCCTGCACTATCTCGTGCAGGACTACGTCTTCCTCGTGCATTTCTCGCGCGCCTGGGCGCTGGCCGTCACCAAGGCCGAGACGCTGGACGAGATGCGCCTCTGCGCCGACACGGTGCAGGCGCTCATCGGCGACGAGACGCGCCTGCACGTCGAGACCTGCGCCAAGGAGGGCATCGACGAGGCCACGCTCTTCGCCGCGCCCGAGGCGCCCGCCAACCTCGCCTACACGCGCTACGTGCTCGATTCCGGCCATTCGGGCGATTTCCTCGACCTTCTCGCGGCGCTGGCGCCCTGCGTTCTGGGCTACGGCGAGATCGGCGCGCGGCTGGCGTCCGAGGCGGGCGAGACGCCCTATCGCCACTGGATCGACACCTACGCCTCCGAGGACTACCAGCAGGTCTGCACGGCCGTCGGCGCACTGATCGACGGCGCCGTCGCCCGGCGGCTGGGAGACGATCCGCAGGCCAGCCCCCGCTGGCCCGGCGTCTGCCACCGCTTCACCACCGCCACGCGGCTCGAAGTCGGCTTCTGGGACATGGGGCTCGCGCCATGACCCCGCCGGGCCTGCGCATCGCCGCCGGTCTCTCGATCGGCGGCAAGCGCATCCTCGATCCCGTCGCGATCACCGCCCCCGCCGGCCGCTGGACCTGCCTCCTGGGCCCCTCCGGCGTGGGCAAGTCGACCCTGCTGCACTGCCTCGCCGGCATCGCCGAGGACGTGACCCTCGACGGCGAGATCGGCGCCGAGGACGGCGCGCCCCTGCCCGGCCGCGTCGCGCTCATGGCGCAGGCCGACATGCTGCTGCCCTGGCTCACGGTGCGCGACAACGTCACGTTCGGCGCCCGCCTGCGCGGCGAGGCCCCCGACCGCGCCCGCGCCGACGTGGTGCTGGGCCACATGGGCCTCGCCCCGCTGGCAGGCCGCAAGCCCGGCGCGCTCTCGGGCGGGC
>NZ_KE557298.1:16200-21084 GCF_000442255.1 Salipiger mucosus DSM 16094
ACGCACGACCCCGCCGAGGCCGCGCGGCTGGGCGAGCACGTCGTCGTCCTCACCCGCAACGCCGCCACGCCCGTCGCGCCGCCCGAGGCGCCGATCCCCCGCGCGCCCGATGCCGCCGCCACGCTCGAGGCCACGGGCCGCCTCACCCGCATGCTGCTGGAGGCCGCATGACCGCGCTCCGTCTTCTGCTGCCGGCCGCCCTCGGCCTCGCCCTCTGGCAGGGGCTGGTGATCCTGCTCGACATGCCGGCCTTCATCCTGCCCCCGCCCCTGCGCGTGGCCGAGACCCTCTACGCCAGCCGCGCGCTCATCGCCGAACACGCGCTCATCACCATGGCCGAGGTCCTCGCCGGTCTCGTCCTCGGCGCGGTGCTGGGCTGGGGCTCGGCGATCCTGCTGGCGCTCTCGCCGCCCGCGCGGCGGGTGCTGCAGCCCATGCTGGTCTTCAGCCAGGCGGTCCCGGTCTTCGCCCTCGCCCCGATCCTGACGCTCTGGTTCGGCTACGGGCTGGGCTCCAAGATCGCCATGGCGCTGCTCATCATCTACTTCCCCGTGACCTCGGCCTTCTTCGACGCGCTGATGCGCACGCCGCCGGGCTGGCTCGCCCAGGCCCGCGTCATGGGCGGCTCCGAGTGGCGCGTGATGTGGCGCCTGCGCGTGCCCGCGGCGCTGCCGGGCTTCCTCTCGGGCCTGCGCCTCGCGGCGGTCTACGCCCCCATCGGCGCGATCATCGGCGAATGGGTGGGGGCGTCCAAGGGGCTCGGCTACCTCATGCTTCTGGCCAACGGCCGGGCCAAGACCGACCTGATGTTCGCCGCGCTCATCGTGCTGGCCTGCCTCACGCTGCTGCTGCACCGCGCCGTCGACAGGGGCGCCAGCCACCTCCTCGCCCGCCGCGAAGCCTGAGACCCGGGCCACCCCAAGGACCAGCGCACCCCCAGGGCCATCGCCCGTCCGCCGGGCGGGCCACACCCGCAGAGGCCCCGGCCCCTTATCCCCGGTCCATATGCCTCCGCCCGAGACGGCAGTCCGACCCATCGGAGCGCCCGCCCGGATGTGCGGACGGGCGCTGGCCCGGCGGCGCTGCGCGCCTTGTTTCCGGGCCCGGGCAAACCTCCAGGCACCGCGCGCCCGGCGCCCTTTACCTGGCGCGCCCCCTCGCGCAATATCCACGGCATCGCCATCGCCTGAGGAGGACAGACCTTGGCCAATCCGCTCTACGACGCGCTCTTCGCCCCGCATGCCGGCAAGTCGAAAGACGTCATCATCCGCTCCGACGGCTCGCGGCTCAGCTACGAGGGCTTCCTCGCCATGGCCGCCCGCATGGCCCACGTGCTCACCGAACAGGGCCTCGCCCCCGGCGACCGCCTTGCCGTGCAGGTCACGAAATCGCCCGAGGCGCTGGCGCTCTACGCCGCCGCCGTGCAGGCCGGCGTCATCTTCCTGCCGCTCAACACCGCCTATACCACCGCCGAGCTCGACTACTTCGTCGGCGACAGCGGCGCGACACTGCTGGTCTGCGACAGCGCCAGGGAACCCGACCTGCGCCCCATGGCCGAGGGCCACGGCGCGCAGACCCTCACCCTCGACGCCGACGGCGCGGGCAGCCTCACCACGCGCGCCGCCGGCAAGTCCGAGCACTTCGAGACCGTGCCGCGTAGCCCAGACGACCTCGCCGCCTTCCTCTATACCTCGGGCACCACCGGCCGCTCCAAGGGCGCCATGCTCACGCAGGACAACCTGCTGTCGAACGCGCTCACCCTGGTCGAGGCCTGGCGCTTCACCGGGGACGACGTGCTGCTGCACGCGCTGCCGATCTTCCACACCCACGGGCTCTTCGTGGCGACCAACGTGGTGCTCGCCACCGGCGGCACGATGATCTTCCTGCCCGGCTTCGACCTCGACCGCGTGCTCGCCGCGCTGCCGCAGGCGACCGCCATGATGGGCGTGCCCACCTTCTACACGCGCCTGCTGGACGATCCACGCTTCACCCGCGAGCTTGCCGGGCACATGCGGCTCTTCACCTCGGGCTCGGCGCCGCTGCTGGCCGCCACCCACGAGGCCTTCGAGCAGCGCACCGGGCACCGCATCCTCGAGCGCTACGGCATGACCGAGACCAACATGTCGACCTCGAACCCCTACGAGGGCGACCGCCGCGCCGGCACCGTCGGCCCGCCCCTGCCCGGCGTCGAGCTGAAGATCACCGACCCCGAAACCGGCCGGCCCGTCGCGCAGGGCGAGGTCGGCGTGATCGAGGTGCGCGGCCCCAACGTCTTCCAGGGCTACTGGAGGATGCCGGAAAAGACCGCCGAGGAGCTGCGCCCCGACGGCTTCTTCATCACCGGCGACCTCGCCACGCAGGACGCCGAGGGCTATGTCACCATCGTCGGCCGCGCCAAGGATCTCGTGATCTCGGGCGGTTACAACATCTACCCCAAGGAACTCGAAGAGGTGCTCGACGCCCAGCCCGGCGTCCGCGAAAGCGCCGTCGTGGGCGTGCCCCACCCCGACCTCGGCGAGGCCGCGCTGGCCCTGCTGGTGCCGGAACCGGGCGCGGCCCCCGACCTTCCGGCCATCGAGGCGGCGCTGGGACAGCGCCTCGCCCGCTACAAGCACCCGCGCCGGATCGAGCTCATCGACGAGCTGCCGCGCAACACCATGGGCAAGGTGCAGAAGGCCCTCCTGCGCGAGCGCTACGGGCAGGCCTTCACCGCGCCCGCCAAGTGAGGCGGCCGGGGCGGCCCGCAAATACCTGAATATTTCGATTAGGTATTGCACTTGCCCCGCGTCTTCTGTTGAATCGCGCCGGAATGCTCTAGCCTGTTCGTGCTTTCGCGCGCCGCCAAAGCTGCCGACATCCCGTCGGGACACCGACCGATCTGAACAGGAGCCACCCTTGCTGCGCATCTCCCGCACGGCCGCCGTGCTTGCCACCATGGCGCTGCCACTGTCCGCGACGGCCCAGGAAGACCTGGGCCCCCGCCTGTCGCTGGAACTCAACACCACCGCCCCGGCCGAGAACGGCTGCACGCTGACCTTCCTCGCGCTCAACGGCCACGAGTCCGACATCCAGCGCGTCGTCTTCGAGGCGGTGCTCTTCGACACCGGCGGACAGGTCGACCGGCTGACCCTCTTCGATTTCGGCACGCTGCCCGCGGGCCGGCCCCGCGTGCGCCAGTTCGTCGTGCCGGGCCTTGCCTGCGACGGGCTGGGGCAGATCCTCATCAACGGCGCCAGCACCTGCGAGGCGGGCGAGCTCGGCGCCGGCGCCTGCTCGGACGACCTGCTGCTCGAGACCCGCACCGAGACCGAGGTGATCGGATGATCGACGCCCTGCTCGACCGCCTGCGCGACATCGCCGAGCTTGGCGGTCCCGTCGTCCTGCTGATGATCGCGGTCTCGATCGCGACGCTGGCCGTGGTGCTCTACAAGCTCTGGCAGTTCGCCGCCGCCGGCGTCGGCCGCCACGCCGCCCTGCGCGATGCGGTCGCCGCCTGGGACCGCGGCGACCGCGCCGAGGCGCGCCGCGCGCTCGACCGCTCGCGCAGCTACCTGCGGCCGGTCATCGACATGGCCATGGGCGGCCGCGCCGATGCCGCCCGGCTCGAGGCCGAGGCCGAGACCCGCTTCGCCGGGCTCGAACGCGGCTTCCGCTTCCTCGATTCCGTGGCGCAGCTCTCGCCGCTGCTGGGCCTCTTCGGCACCGTGCTGGGCATGATCTCGGCCTTCCAGGCGCTGCAGGAGGCCGGCTCGCAGGTCGATCCCTCGATCCTCGCGGGCGGCATCTGGGTCGCGCTGCTGACCACCGCCGCGGGGCTCGCCGTGGCGATGCCGACCTCGCTGGTGCTCAGCTGGTTCGAGGCCCGCATGGAGGCCGAGCGCGTGCTCGCCGAGAAGGCCGTGCACACCGTCCTCGCCCCGGCCGGCGGCGACGCGCCCGCCACGACCCACGCCATGTCCGCCCACGGGGCCCCGGAGCGGCCGGGCCATGCGTAGGATCCGCCGGCGGCGGCGGATGTCGATGACCTCGCTGATCGACGTCATCTTCCTCCTGCTGCTGTTCTTCATGCTCTCCTCGACCTTCACCCGGTTTTCCGAGGTGCAGCTCTCGGCCGCCGGCACCGGCGGCGCGCCGGGCGAGCTGCGCCCGGTCTTCCTGCAGCTCGCCGCCGACCGGCTGACGCTCAACGGCACCTCGGTTCCGCTCGAGAACCTGCCCGCGCGGCTCGCCGAACGCACCGAGGGCACCGGCGACGATCCCCTGCCGCTGCTTGTCGCGCTCAAGGGCGAGGTCACGGCGCAGCGGCTCACGGACCTGCTCGTCGTGCTGGGCGGGGTCGAGGGAGTGCAGGCCACGGTCCTGGGGGGCTCATGAGACCGCGCCGGCAGAAACCGCAGCGCGAGCCCACCATCGCGCTCATCAACGTCGTCTTCCTGATGCTCGTCTTCTTCCTCGTCGCGGGCACCGTGGCGCGCCCGCTCGACGGCGAGGTGAGCCTCGTGCGCACCGCCGAGCTCGAGGGCGCCCCGCCGCCCGACGCGCTGGTCATCCACGCCGACGGCCGCCTCGGCTGGCGCGGCGAGGATGTCGCCTCCGCCGAGGCCTGGCTCGAGGGCCTGTCCGAGGACCAGCGCGCCGTCGCGCGCCTCGTGCCCGACCGCGAGCTTCCGGCCTCCGAGCTCGTCGCCATCGGCCGCCGCCTGCGCGAGGCCGGCGCGCAGGAGATCCGCATCGTCACGCAACGGGGCCTCGAATGACCCGCGCCGCCGACATGATCCCCGCCTCCGGCCCCGGCAAACTGGCCGCGCTGCTGCTGGCCCTCGGCGCCCACGGCGCGCTGGCGCTGGTGCTCGCGCAGCCGCCCGAGGTCCGCACCGAGGGCAG
>NZ_KE557299.1:0-10844 GCF_000442255.1 Salipiger mucosus DSM 16094
GCCTCGGCGCCGCGCTGCTCGGTCATGAGGCCGGGCAGAACCCGCGCGGCCCCCAGCGAGAGGCCCCGCGCCGCCAGCGCCGCCTCGACCCCGGCCCGCCGCTGCACGGCGTAGAGCCGGTCCTCGGGCCCGTCGACCAGCGCGAGCCGCCGGCAGCCCCTGTCCAGAAGCGCCTCGGCCAGGTCGCGACCCAGGGCGAAGTGGTCGATGTCGACATAGGGATAGGCGGCCTCCATCCGGTCGCGGCCATGCACGATGAAAGGCGCCTCGAGCCGCTGCATCGTCGCGATGCGCAGATCATCGACCTGCGGGTCGGTGATGACGATCCCGTCGATGGAGCCGGCGCGCATCATCGTCTCGTGCGCCTCGGCGGCATCCTCGCCCTCCGACAGGACGTGCAGGACGAACTGCAGGCTGCGCCGCGAGAACTCCGCCGAGAGCCCCATGACGGTCTCCATCAGCAGCTCGACCTCGACGGTCTCGGAGCGCGGCGGCACGATCATCGACACGATCCCCGACCGCCCGGACTTGAGCTTGCGCGCCGACAGGTTCGGGCTGTAGCCCAGCAGCTGCGCCGCCTCGCGCACCCGTTCCTTGGTCGCCTTGCTCACGTCGCCGTGGTCGTTCAGCGCCCGGCTGACCTGGGTCACCGAAAGGCCCAGGTGGCGTGACAGGTCCTTCAGCGTCGCCATGTCCGGTCCTCCTGCTACGACAAGGGGCTTGCGTCGTGCCGCGCGATAGGTCAAGAAACTACGTGAAACCGAAACGTTTCGGAAGCCTTTCCGATCACCGCCCCGCAGGAGAGACGCCATGAGCTCGACGGAAAATTGGTGGCACGGGTCAGTCACTTACCAGATCTACCCCCGCAGCTTTCAGGACGACAACGCCGACGGCATGGGCGACCTGAAGGGAATCGTCCGGCGCCTCGACCACGTCGCGAGCCTTGGCGTCGACGCGATCTGGGTCTCGCCCTTCTTCACCTCGCCCATGGCCGACATGGGCTACGACGTGGCCGACCATCGCGGCATCGATCCGACCTTCGGCACCATGACCGACTTCGAGGAGATGGTGCAGCGTGCCCATGACCTCGGGCTCAAGGTGATCATCGACCAGGTGCTTTCGCATTCCTCGGACGCGCATCCCTTCTTCGCCGAGAGCCGGTCCTCCCGCGACAACCCCAAGGCGGACTGGTACGTCTGGGCCGATCCCCGGCCCGAGGGGTCGCCGCCGAACAACTGGCAATCCATCTTCGGCGGCCCGGCCTGGACCTGGGACGTGCGCCGGCGGCAATACTACCTGCACCAGTTCCTCAAGGAGCAGCCGGACCTCAACTTCCACAACCCGGAGGTCCAGGACTGGGCGCTCGAGACGCTGCGCTTCTGGCTCGACAAGGGCGTGGACGGCTTCCGGCTGGACGCGGTCAATCACTACGTCCACGACAGCGAACTGCGCGACAACCCTCCGGATTTCCGCATCAAGTCCGAGCCGGACTACAAGACCTACGAGATGCAGTACCCGATCCACTCCAAGAACCGGCCCGAGAACCTGGCCTTCATGGAGCGGGTGCGGGCACTGACCGACGAGTACGAAGGCCGCACCCTCATCGGCGAGATCGGCGAGGGCCATCACCCGGTCGAGCGGCTGCAGGAATACACCGGCCCCGGACGGCTGCACCAGGCCTACCACACCGCGCTGATGCACAAGCCCTACGGCGCGACCTTCTTCCGCGAGCAGATCACCGGGATGTTTCGCGACGGTTACGCGGGCTGCCCAAACTGGGCCTTCTCGAGCCACGACGTGCCGCGCCACGTCAGCCGCTGGGCCAGTCACGCCGCATCGCAGGATGCCTTCGCGCGCATGACCGCGGCACTGCTACTGTCGCTGCGCGGGTCGGTCTGCCTCTACCAGGGCGAGGAGCTGGGGCTGACCCAGACCGAGCTGAGCTACGACGAGCTGGTGGACCCCGAGGGCCTGACCTTCTGGCCCGACAACCCGGGCCGCGACGGTTGCCGCACGCCGATGCCCTGGGAGGCCGGGGCGCCCCATGCGGGCTTTTCCGGCGCCGACGCGACATGGCTGCCCGTCAAGCCGCCGGAGGCGGCCCGGGCCGTCGACAGCCAGTCCGGCCCTGACAGCGTGCTGGCCTTCTACCGTCGCATGATCGCGCTGCGCGCGCAGACGCCGGCGCTGCGCGCGGGCGACATGGCCTTTGTCGACACGCCGGAGCCCGTTCTGGGTTTCACCCGTGGGGGCGAAATCCTGTGTCTTTTCAACCTTGAAGCGGGTGAAATTGAGGTAGAGGTCGAAGATCCCGGAGAGGCGCTCTGCCTCGAGGCCGCCACGGTCTCCGGAACGGCGGTGACGCTGGGACCGAACGGGGTCTACATCGGCCGGATCGCCTGAGCGCAGGCCAGTTCCGGCCGGGCCT
The DNA here is from genome assembly GCF_000442255.1 of Salipiger mucosus DSM 16094. GTDB lineage: Bacteria > Pseudomonadota > Alphaproteobacteria > Rhodobacterales > Rhodobacteraceae > Salipiger > Salipiger mucosus. The sequence continues at coordinate 2,429 of NZ_KE557299.1, forward strand.
CCTGAACGGCACCCTTGCGAAACGAAAACGGCCGCCCGAAGGCGGCCGTTCCGTTTTTCCAGCGTTCGGAGGCTCTTAGCCGTCGGAGCTCATGTCCACCCGGGTCGCGGTCTGCAGGGCTGCCGCGAATTCCTCCTCGGTCATGTCGAGCACGACGCCGTCTTCACCGGCGGAGAGCGAGCTCACCTGCACGGCGGCGTTTTCGATGGCGCGGTCGTCCGCGCCTTCCATCTCGCCATCGAGGTCGACGATCACGCGGTCCGCGTCCATGTCCGTCTCGTAGACGGTGCCGAGGACTTCGCCGTCGCTCGAGCGGACCACCGCGTCGCCGGTCAGGGCCGCGTCCAGCTCGGCCGAGATGTTCGCGGCGCCGTCATAGGCCTCTTCGGCCGTGCCACCCACGGCCTCGACGCCGGCCTGGGCAGTGTCGGTGGCCGTCTCGCCGATGGCGTAGACAGTGTCGCCGATCTCTTCGGCCGCGGCGGACGCCTGGTCCGTCACGCTGGCTTCGTTCTCGGTCTCGGCGCTGACGGCGCCCGCGGCCATCATGGCGATTGCGGCGGTGGTGGTCAGAATTCGGCTGGTCATGCTTCGATGCCTCCGTCTTGCTTCGGTTGCACGGCCTCAATGCGTCCGGCCGGCGCCTCGTTCCACGCGGCCTCCGAGGCACCGCCCGGCGTCGGCGTTCTTCCGCCAACGTGATCCGGGCGGGCGCCGGATCACGCCCCGGCTTCGATCCTCCGCGCGAGGTCGAGCAACGGGACATCCATACCCGGCCTGGCGATGAGCTGAACCCCGACCGAAAGATGGTCGAGATCCCCGCCGTAGGAGCCGAAGGGAATGCTGATCGCGGGCCACCCCAGCAGGGTCCAGAGCCGTTGCGGCTCGCGCAGGCCGGTGCCGGAGCCGAGCTTCGGCGGGGCATCGATGACCGATGGGAAGACGAGGACGGTCTCGTCATCGAAGAGCCGCTCCATGATCGCCCCCAGCCGGTCCCGCTCGCTGCGCAGCGCCGCGTGGTCCTGGCGCGAGATCCGCGCCCCGGTCTTTGCCAGCGCCAGGAGTTCGGCGGGCAGCTGGGCCTCGTTGGCCTCGATGAAGGCCCGGTGATTGTCGAGGACCCCCTTGCAGAGGAGGCCGTTCAGGATCTCGCCCTCGGCGGAGGTGACGTCATCGGGCAGTGTGCAGGACGATGCGGCAAGCCCGATGGTCCCGAGGCGTTCGGCAAGGCCCGTGCAGGCGGCTTCGACAGGGGTGGGAAGGTCGCCGTCGAACCAGGGTGCCGGGAGGCAGGCCTTGGTCAGCACACCCTGCCCGTCGCGGGGACCGGCGAGGGCACGGAAGGCCCGCTGCGCGGTCTCGACATCGCGGGCGATCAGCCCGACGTGGTCCAGCTCGACCGACAGGCGCATCACGCCGCGCGTGGGCAGGACGTCGAATGTCGGCTTGAAGCCGACCACGCCGCAGTAGGACGCGGGCCGGACGATGGAGCCGACGGTCTGCGTGCCCAGGGCGAAATCGAGGAAACCCGCCGCGACGGCCGCCGCCGATCCGGCGGAGGAGCCCCCGGGCGAGCGGGACAGGTCGAGCGGGTTCCGCGCCCCGCTGTCGCCCGCTATGGCGAGCATGGTGGATCGCGTGGTGCCCAGGCGGCGCGCGCCGGCATCGAGGAGACTATCCACGACCTCGGCGTTTTCCTTGCCGATCCTATCACCGAGGAAGGGCACGCCGAGGGGTGTTGCCAGTCCCTCCTGTTCGATCACCTCCTTGACCCCGAACCGGAGGCCCGACAGGGGCCCGGACACTTCAGGTGTCGGATCAAGAACCTCGACGAAGGCATTGATATCGCGATCCAACTCGACAAGGTCACTGGCGGAGGCTGCCTCCGGTTTCCGAAGATCAGTCTGCATGGCCATCCGAGGTCTCGAGCGAAAAGGTCTTGGCCAGCTCCTCGTCGAGGGCTTCGAAGATGCGGGCCTCGGTGTCGCGGAACGCGGGATCGGTGACCTTGCGGGGATGGGCCAGTTCGATCTTCTCGTCGAGCTTGATGCGCCCCGGGCGCGCGGTCATGATCACGACCCGGTTCGCGAGGTAGACGGCCTCCTGCACCGAGTGGGTGATGAAGACGACGGTCTTGCGATGCTCGCGCCAGATTTTCAGCAGCTGCTGCTGCAGGAATCGCCGGGTCAGCGCATCGAGCGCGCCGAAGGGTTCGTCCATGAGGATGACCCGCGGGTCGGTCGCGAAGGTCCGGGCGATGGCGACCCGCTGCTTCATGCCGCCGGAGAGGTGCTTGGGCTGCTTCCTGGCGAAATCCTTCAGGCCCACCAGCTCGAGCCACTTCATCGCCTCGTCGCGCGCCTCGCTCCGCGAATGGCTCTTCTTCAGGCCGAAGGTGACGTTGTCGAGCACCGACAGCCAGGGAAAGAGCGCGTAGTCCTGGAAGACCATCCCGCGCTGGATGTCGGGCCCCGCGATGGCCTTTCCGTCGACGAGGATCTGCCCCGAGCTGGGGCTGTCGAAGCCGCCGAGCATGTTGAGCAGCGTGCTCTTGCCGCAGCCCGACGGCCCGACGATGGCGACGAAATCCCCCTCGGCGATGTCGAGCGAGGTCGACCGGATCGCCTCGACCACGCCGCCTTCGCCGTCGTGAAACTGCTTGCTGACGCGCGATATCTCGATTGCGGCCCTTCCATCGGCGTCCGGGCGGTGTGCCTCGCCCGGGGGCTGGCTCATGTCCATGGCGCTTGCTCCTTTCATCCGACGCGGTTCGCGACGAGCTTGAAGATGGCATCGACCAGCACGCCGATGATTCCGATTGCGATCATCCCGACCATCACGAGGTCCGAGCGCAGGATCTCCATGCCGTCCGCGATGAGGTAGCCGAGCCCCGAGTTCGCCGCGACGAGTTCGGCCGCGATGATGGCCGCCCAGCCGGTGCCGAAAGAGACCCGCAGGCCGACGAGGATCGAGGGGATCGCGGCCGGCAGCATGACCCGGAGGAAGAGCTCGACCTGGTTCGTGCACCCCAGCACCTGGCCCGCGCGCAGCAGCACCGGGTCGACGCGCTTGATGCCGTCGACGGTGTTCAGCACGATCGGGAAGAAGGTCGCGATGAAGATGATGAAGACCTTGCCCGCCTCGCCGATGCCGAACCACAGGATCGCGAGCGGAATCCACGCGAGCGGCGAGATCGGGCGGAACAGCTCGATGATCGGATCGATCAGGCGCTCGGCGGCGCGGCTTCTCGCGATCAGGACGCCCAGCGGAATCCCGATCAACGCCGAGATCAGCCAGGCACTGGTCACCCGCGTCAGCGAGACCGCCGCGTTCACGATCAGCTCGCCCGAGAACAGCTCCTCGAAGAAGGTGCCCGCGACGGAGACCGGCGACGGCAGGATCGTGGAAGGCGGATCGAGGACGGCGATGGCGACCTGCCAGATCACGCCGACCGCGAAGAGCGCGAAGAGGTAGGGCGCGACCGCGCTCGCGGTGCCCTTCGAGGCCTTCGTCGCGCGGTCACGGGCCGTCGAGACAAGCGTGCCCTCCCCGGCGGGGAGGGCGCTGGCTTTGGTGTCATCCGGCATTGGACGCCTTTTCCGCGAAGGTGGTGTCGATCTTCGGCGCGTCGTCCGCCTCGAGGATCTTCGCGTCCTTCAGGAACTGGGTGTAGGCGTCGATGGTCTCCTGCTCGGGCGTGATGTCGGTCGTGAAGACCGAGATGCCCTCGGTGATGGAGTATTCGATCACCTCGCGCGGCACGCCGACTTCCTCGGCCCACATGTCCATCGCGGTTTCCGGCTCGTCGAGGATCAGGTTCTCGGCGCGCACGAGGGCGTCGACCACGGCCTGCGTCACCTCGGGGTAGGCGTCCATGAAGTCGTTACGGGCGTAGAAGCCGTTGCCGATGTAGTGCTCGCCCTTGATCGGAAGGATCTTGCCCGAGGTCATCAGCACCTTGGCCGAGCCGTTCGCGAGGGCGCCCGAGACATGCGGGTCCCAGGTCACGCCGGCATCGACGCGCTTGGCGGCAAGCAGCGTGCCCACGTCCGAGCCCTTGGTCTTGAAGAGGCGGATGTCGCCTTCCTCGAGCCCCGCGTCCGACAGCGCCTTGATGAGCAGCGGATACTGCTGCGAGCCCTTGCCGGGATAGGCGACCGTCTTGCCCTCGAGGTCGGCGATGGTGGCGATGTCGGAGTCGGACTGCACGAGGATCGCGGTCTGGTCCAGCACCGTGATCGCGAGCAGCTTTGCCTCGAGACGCGCGGAGGCCACGATCGCCGGCCCCATCCCGGCGCTTGCCATCTGGATCTCGCCGGCGGCCATGGCCTGGTTTTCCGGGGCCCCGTAGGAGAAGCTCTTGAATTCGAGATCGACGTCGTGCGCCTCCTCGATCTCGTCGAGATAGCCGGCGGCCTTCGCGATGTAGATCGGCTGGGTCGCCGGCTGCACGCCGATGTTGATGACGTCCTGCGCTTGGGCGCTGGCGGCGGCCAGCGCGAGGCCCGATGCCAGGGTCAGTGTCAGACGGTTCATGTGCGTTCTCCGCTGTGATGATCGTGTCATTCGGCAGGATGGCCCCTGCTTGGACACGAGCATCGGCGGCATGAACGTGTGAAGTCAATTTTCGGGACGTTGTGTCCCGAAAATTAGAACATGGCTTCCGCGATCTCGTCGGCCGCTGCACGGATTTTCGGCAGGAACCCCTTGGCGCGCTCAATCGAGACGCGGGCCGTGGGCGCGTGCATGCCGAGGCCGGCGACCACCGTGCCCGAGGGATCGCGAATCGGCACGGCCAGCGCGATCAGCCCGACGGAGTCCTCCTCGTTGTTGATCGAGAAGCCGCGGGTGCGGATCTCCTCGAAGGCGAGATCGAGCAGAACCGGGTCGGTGATCGTGTTGTCCGTGAGCTGCGACAGCTTCGTGTTGGCGAGGATCTTCTGCCGCGTGCGGCTTTCGGAAAACGCCAGCAGCAGCTTGCCGATGGCCGTGCAATGGGCCGGCACGCGGCTGCCGGGGCGCAATTGCACCCGGAGGGGCCAGTCGCATTCCACGCGGTCGAGGTAGAAGACCTGCCCGCTGTCCAGCATGCCGACGTTGCAGGTTTCGCCGACCTCGCCCACGAGGCGCTCGAGAATCGCGTGGCTCGACGCCGTCTGCTGGTGGCTGGACAGGCAGGCCAGCGACAGCGACTTCAGCCGCGTGCCGACCGAGAACCGCTCGGAGCCGATCTCGCGCGTGACGATGCCGAGGGCCTCGAGCTGGCCGATGAGCCTGTGCACGCTTTGCCGCGGCACGCCCAGCTCGAGCGACAGTTCCTGGATGGAAACCGGCCTGAGCTGCCTCGAAAGGACGTCCAGCACGTCGAAGCTTCGCGAAATTGCAGAGTTGGCGCTTGTCTTCTGTTCCGTCATTCGAGATGTAATGTCCTGTTTTTTGCCGAACCTAGCCCGATCGCACCGGCCGGGCAACTCTCGAGGACGGGTCCACGATGCACCTGGGGATCGATCTGCAGCTGCTGCTCGCCGGCAACCTCGTGACCTTCGGCGCGGCCTTCGTTCGGCGCCTGACGGGCTTCGGGTTCGCGATGGTCAGCGTCGGCCTGCTGTCGCTCTTCGTCCGCCCGATCGAGGCCGTGGCCACGACATTGCTGCTCGTCATGGTGCTGAGTGTCCGCAACATCCCGGTGATGAGGCGCTCGGCGGACTGGCATCTCGCGGGGAAGCTGACCCTCTTCGGGATGGCGGGCGTGCCGGTGGGCGTGGCGACGGCGAGCCTCGTCGCGGAAGACCTCCTGCGCATGCTCATCGGCGCCGGCATCCTGGCGAGCCTGGTGCCGATGATCCTGAAACCGCCACGGGTGCCGCCCGCCGCGAAGGCCCCCGTCGCGGCGGCCGGCGCGACCGCGGGCTTTCTCAATGCCGTCGCGGCGGTCCCGGCGCCCCCGCTGCTGGTCTACCTGATGGCCCGCGGGGACGTGTCGCTCGACACCCGGCGGGCCACGCTGCTCGCGATCTTCACGCTCCTGTCGCTGGTCGCGCTCGCCGGTCACCTGATCGGCGGCACGGTGCAGGCCACGACGGTGCAGCGCGCCATGCTCATGGTTCCGGGCACCCTGCTGGGCGACGTTCTGGCCTGCCGGGTGCACTGGGCACAGAACAGGGCCTTCGTGGATCGCCTGAGCATGGGCATCGTCGCCGTTTCGAGCTCGCTGCTGTTCGGCTCCGCGCTGTTTCAGTGACGCGTCGGCCCCGGCGCGCAGCCGGCCGGAGACGGACCGCGCGGTCCATTCCTCCGTCGCCCGGAAAACAGGCGCGACCAGACCCTCACGGCAGATCCTGCGTTGCGATTCTGGAACACATCACAACCTCTTGCGCAATTTGGCCAATGCACTTCCAACACTCCGCGCCACAACCTAGTGTAGAGTGAGGACAAGTAGATTCCCCTCCCGCAGTTGGCCGCATGTACGATTACCAGGGTGAACCCCGTTCAGATCTCAGCGCCGTTCCGGTCAAGGTCGTCGTCGCGGACGATGACGCCCTGCAACGTGCGTATTTCTCGGCGATCCTGACGAAGCTGGGATTCGAGCCGCACGAGGCCGAGGACGGATGCAGGGCCCTGGACCTCGTGAACGAGCTGTCGGCCAAGATCCTCATCTGCGATCTCGAGATGCCGGGGATGAACGGCTACGAGCTGGCCCGCCGCATCCGGCAGGACAGCTCCGACCACTATATCCACATCCTGATGGTCACCGGGCAGAACCAGCGGAACGAGCGCGAGCATGCGCTCGAGGCCGGGATCGACGACTTCATGGCCAAGCCGCTGGACACCGCCAGCCTCACCGCGCGGGTCCGCTCCGCCAGCCGCCTGCTGCGCCACGAAGAGCAGCTGCGCGAGCGCAGCCGCATCATCGCGGAAGCCAAGGAACGTATAGAGGACGACCTGCGCGCGGCCGCCAACGCGCAGCGCCGGCTGCTGCCGGACGAGCACCGGGACGTCGGGAAATGCAGCTTCCACGCGGCCTTCCGGCCCTCGAACATCCTGTCGGGCGACATGTTCGGCTATTTCCCGGTCAGCGAGGCGCACACGGCATTCTACGCCGTCGACGTGGCCGGGCACGGCGTTCACGCCTCGCTCATGTCGGTGGCGCTGGGGCACCTGCTGACCGCCGAGTATTTCACGGCCCATGCCTTTGACGCCGAGGGCCGGCCCGATCCCGCGGCGCTGGTGCACGGGCTGAACGACCGCTTCTACCGCGACGACGGGACCGAGTATTTCACCATGTTCTGCGGCATCGTCGAACATGCCTCGGACAGGCTCTACTACTGCCAGGCCGGCTACCCCTCGCCCTACAAGGTCTCGCTCGACGGGACCGCGAACGAGGTCGGCGACGGCGGCTTTCCGGTCGCGCTGCTGCTGAACGTCGCCTTCGAGACCCGGAACACCCCCTTCCACGCGCAGGAAGCCGTCGCGCTTTTCTCGGACGGCGCGACGGAAGCCGAGAATTTCGAAAACCAACCCTTCGGGGAAGCCCGCGTCGAGGCCGTCCTGAAGGACGTCCGAGATCCCGCCATGATCCCCGACAAGCTGGTCGACGCGCTCGACCAGTGGCGGAACGGTCGCACGCTCGACGACGACCTCACCGTTCTTGTCTGTGAAAGGACCCCCCAGCCATGATCAAGACCAGTGTGCACGAAGACCTCGGTCTCTGCGTCGTCAAGCCCACGGTGGAACGTCTCACCGCGGCGAACGCGACGACCTTCAAGGAGGAGGTGATCGCCCTCCTCGACCAGAAGCATGACCGGCTGGTCATCGACCTCGCCGAGGTGAGCTTCATCGACTCATCCGGCATCGGGGCCCTCGTGGGGGTGCTGAAGCGGGTCGGCACCCGCGGCGAAATCGTCGTGTGCAACCTCGCGAGCAGCGTCCAGCAGATGTTCCGCATCACGCGCATGGACCGCGTCTTCAGCGCCTACCGCGACGTCGATGCCGCGATCCAGGCCCTCAAGGAACGCGCCTGATGACCATCGTCCTGGAAATGCCGCCAGTCCTCGGCGAAATCGACCCTCTCGTCGTTTCCCTGAAACGCGAGTTGGCGGACTCCCTTCCCGAGGAGAAGCTCTCGGCGCTGGAAATCGCCATCGCGGAGGCGCTGACCAACGCGGTCGAACACGGCGCGTCGGCCTCGGTCAGCCAGCCGATCGCGGTCTCGGCCTCGAGCACCGACCTCGGCGTCACGATCGAGATCATCGATGCCGGGGACCAGGTGCCGCACGATCTCTACGACGAGGTCGTCTCGCTCGACGACATCGACCCGCTGGCCGAAAGCGGCCGCGGGCTGTCGCTGATCCGGCATCTCAGCGACAAGCTGATCTTCGAGCAACGGGACGGCCGCAACCGCCTCGAACTGCAGTTC
>NZ_KE557299.1:10849-20145 GCF_000442255.1 Salipiger mucosus DSM 16094
ACGACGACCTCACCGTTCTTGTCTGTGAAAGGACCCCCCAGCCATGATCAAGACCAGTGTGCACGAAGACCTCGGTCTCTGCGTCGTCAAGCCCACGGTGGAACGTCTCACCGCGGCGAAATCGTCGTGTGCAACCTCGCGAGCAGCGTCCAGCAGATGTTCCGCATCACGCGCATGGACCGCGTCTTCAGCGCCTACCGCGACGTCGATGCCGCGATCCAGGCCCTCAAGGAACGCGCCTGATGACCATCGTCCTGGAAATGCCGCCAGTCCTCGGCGAAATCGACCCTCTCGTCGTTTCCCTGAAACGCGAGTTGGCGGACTCCCTTCCCGAGGAGAAGCTCTCGGCGCTGGAAATCGCCATCGCGGAGGCGCTGACCAACGCGGTCGAACACGGCGCGTCGGCCTCGGTCAGCCAGCCGATCGCGGTCTCGGCCTCGAGCACCGACCTCGGCGTCACGATCGAGATCATCGATGCCGGGGACCAGGTGCCGCACGATCTCTACGACGAGGTCGTCTCGCTCGACGACATCGACCCGCTGGCCGAAAGCGGCCGCGGGCTGTCGCTGATCCGGCATCTCAGCGACAAGCTGATCTTCGAGCAACGGGACGGCCGCAACCGCCTCGAACTGCAGTTCCTGCGCGCCGAGACCGAATGTCGTTGAGCGAGCCCCAGGTCGTCGGTCTACTCGCCCTCACGGCGTTCCTGCTGGTCCTGGTGATCGGCCTCTTCGCGTTGATGGGCTTCCAGTGGGTGCTTCACAACGCGCGCAGCCGGGAGCTGGCGTCGCTGGCGCACGAGCTGCGCGAGGCGCAGCGGATCGCCCGGGTCGGCACCGTCCGCTGGGATTTCATCCGCGACAAGGTCTGGTGGTCGGACGAATACGCCCGGCTGCTCGGGCTGGAACCCGGCGGCAGCATGACCGGCGCGGAGTTCCAGGACATGCTGCTGCCGGAGTACGAGGCGAGTGTGGTCGAAAGCGAACGCGCCGCGCTCGAGGCGTCGCGCCAGTCCGGCAAGCCCGAGCGGCGCGAGATCGTCTACAAGGTGCGCGGCCGCGACGGCCGCGTCCTCGAGGTCGAGGCGCTGTCGGAACTGCTGGCCGATGCCGAGGGCAACCCGGTCAACATGGTCTCGACCGTCCGCGACATCTCGGAACACGTCCAGCGCGAAGCGGCGCTGAAGGATGCCGTCGACGCGGCCGAGCGGGCGAACCGCGCCAAGACCGAGTTCCTCGCCGTCATCAGCCACGAGCTGCGCACGCCGATGAACGGGGTGCTGGGCATGCTGGGCGCCCTGGGCGACACCAATCTCAACCCCGAGCAGCGCGAACAACTCAGCGTGGCCCGCAGCAGCGCCAATTCGCTGCTGGTGATCCTCAACGACATCCTCGACGCCTCCAAGATCGAGGCGGGCAAGATGGAGATCGAGGAAGAACCCTTCGAGCTCAACGCGCTGGTCCGCAGCGTCGTGCATCTCTACGCCCACAAGGCGCTGGAAAAGGGCGTCCACCTCGACAGCTCCATCAAGGACGATGTGCCGAGGTGGGTCGTGGCCGACTCCGGGCGGGTGCGGCAGGTCCTGTCGAACCTCGTCAGCAACGCGCTCAAGTTCACCAAGGAAGGCAGCGTGCTGCTGAAGGTCGAGGCGCTCGCGCCCGAGGCGGGCGAGGACGCCCGCCTGCGCTTTGCGGTCGAGGACACCGGCGCGGGCATCGCCGAAGAGCATCATTCGCGTGTCTTCGGGCGTTTCGACCAGCTCGGGGCCTCCTACGCGGACCGCTTTCGCGGCACGGGCCTGGGGCTGGCCATCAGCCTGCGGCTCGCCGAGATGATGGGCGGCTCCATGTCCTTCCGCAGCGCCGAGGGGGCGGGCTCGACCTTCTGGCTGGATGTCCCGGTGCGCCTGTCGGATCCACTGACGAGCGCGGCGCCCGCGCAGGCCCTGCCCCAGCTGCCCCGGCTGCGGGTGCTCGTGGCCGAGGACAACAGCACCAACCAGATCGTCGCCCGCTCGATGCTCGAACGCCTCGGGCAGAGCGCCGACATGGTGGTCAACGGCGAGGAGGCCGTCGAGGCCGCCCGCAAGTTCGACTACGACATGATCTTGATGGACGTCTCGATGCCACTGATGGACGGCACCACGGCCATGAAGCACATCCGCGATCTCGGGGCGCATCACACCGAGATCCCGATCATCGCCACGACGGCGCATGTCAGCAGCGAGCAGCTGGAGTTCTTCCGCGCCTCGGGGTTCGACGACGTGCTGACCAAGCCGGTGATCCAGGCCGAGCTCGCGAAGATGATCGGCCGCTGGCGCGGCTACGGAGAGGCCCGCGACAACGTCTCGGCCATCGAGGCCGAAAGCGCCGCGCCCGAAGCCACGCCGTCCGGCTCCCGCGGGACCTTCTCGGAATGCGGGAAGCTTCGGAACCGCATCCGCGAGCTGATCGACGATCTTGGCGGCAAGGTCGCCCCCGCCATGCTGGGCGCCGCGAAATCGGATCTGGACCGGCACCTGCCGACGCTCGAGGCCGAGGACCTCGCCGGAGGGGACGACCCGCCCGTCGAGCTGCGCCGCCGGGCGCTGCATTCCGTCGTGGGCATCGCCGGGACGCTCGACTGCACCGACCTGGCCGCCAGCGCGCGGCGGCTCGAGATGATGCCCGACGCCGCCGAGGAGGCGCCGGAAGGCCTTGCCTTCCTGATCGTCGAGCTGCGCGCGATGCGTGCCGAACTCACCGCGATGATGGCCGACGACACCCTGACCCAGCCCGCAGACCGTTCCGGAGTAAAGGCATGACCCTGCGACGTTCCAACCTTCTGGCGGCCGCGCTTTTCCCCGCCTTCCTGGGCGCCGCCGCGGGTCTTGCGCCCGCCACCGCGCAGGAGGCGACGACCCCCGAGCCGCAACCCGCCGAGACCGGCACACCCGGGATCGACGACGCGATCTCGGACCTGCTCCCCCCCTGGGCGGGCACCGGCTCGCGCGAGCCGACCGGCGATCATTTCGGCCGTCACGGCGCGCTCACGCCGCGCGAGATGGAGATGGCCCGCACCGCCTGGAGCTACTTCGTCGAGCGCTACCAGCCCGAGACCGGCCTCGTGAACGCCGTGGGCTCCTACCCGTCGACGACGCTGTGGGACACGGCCTCCTACATCTCGGGCCTCGTGGCGGCCTACGAGCTGGGGATCATCGACAAGCGCGAGTTCGACCTGCGCGCGACCAAGCTCATCGCCACGCTGCGCAACCTCGACCTCTTCCGCGGCGAGGCGCCGAACAAGGTCTACAACACCGAGACCGGCGCCAAGGTGAACTACGCCAACGAGCCGGGCGAGGTCGGGTTCTCGGTCCTCGACATGGGCCGCATGCTGGTCTGGCTGCGCATCCTCAAGGAGCGCTATCCCTATCTTGCCAACGGCGTCGACAACATCCCGCTGCGCTGGAACTACTGCAACATCGTCGCGGACGACGGGCGCCTCTTCGGCTCGCTGGTGCGCGGCAACGGCGAGACGCGCTACGTCCAGGAAGGCCGGCTCGGCTACGAGGAATACGCCGCGAAGGGCTTTGCGCTCTGGGGCTTCGACGTGTCCGGCGCCTTCGACCCGGCGCCGCTGAAATACCACGAGATCTACGACGTGCAGGTGCCCTACGACGGGCGCGACCCGCGCGTCTTTCACAACCAGAACTACGTCCTGACCGAAAGCTACCTGCTCGACGGCCTCGAGCTTGGCTGGGACCTGCCGACCAACGACGACGACGCGCCGGGCATCGCCTCGCAGGGCTGGCGGGCCGAGTTCGCGCACCGGATCTTCCTCGTGCAGCAGCGCCGCTTCGAGGCGACCGGCATCATCACCGCCCGCTCCGAGCACCAGGTCGATGGCAAGCCCTACTTCGTCTACGACTCGATCTTCGCCGACGGCTACCCCTGGAACACGCTCGACCCCAGCGACGTCTACCAGCCCGACCGGGCGGCGGTGGCCGCGAAGGCCGCGATCGGCATGTGGGCCCTGTGGGACGTGCCCTATACCGACCTGCTGTTCGAGACGGTCGCCGACCTGTCCGAACCCGAGGGCGGCTTCTACGAGGGTCTTTACGAGAACGGCAACGGCTACATCCCGCTGCAGACCGCCAACAACAACGGGATCATCCTCGCCGCGCTGCTCTACAAGGCGCAGGGGCCGATCCTCGATTACCTGAACGAGAACACGAGCGTCTGGGACACGGCCTATTCCGAGACCGACATCCGCGCGAACAAGTGCCTGCCGCGGCCCGACATCATCGAGCCCACCTGCTGCGCCTGCGAGGACCTGCCGCAGCCCGAGCCCGCGGTGACCTGGGACGACTTCACCTACTGCCGCCCGCTGCAGCGTGAAAACGGCATCGCGGCGACCGAGTGCCGCCCGGAAGCGCAGAGCTTCCAGAAACCCGAACCCCGCATCGTCCTGCCGAAGTCATGCCAATCCCCCTGGGGGCAGTAATGAGCAATCCGCAGAAACCAAGACTGGTCTGGTTCGACGCCAACCGGGTCTGTGCCGCCGTCGGCGTCGTGATGATCCACACGACCACGGACTTCGCCGGCCAGCCCTTCCCCGAGGCGACCCCGGGAGAACGGTTCGTTCCCGTCCTGCTGCGCTCCATCGGCGAGTTCTCGGGCTCGGAGATGTTCTTCTTCTTCTCCCTGTTCCTGATGGCCATGCGCGTGGACCGGCATCGCCCGGGCTACCGCGCGGCGGTCATGACGCAGGCCGAGCGCCTGCTGGTGCCCTTCGTCTTCTGGACGATCTTCTACGCCTTCTTCCGCCTCGTGAAGGCCGAGGCCTTCGGCTACGCGCCGCAGTACCTCGAGCAGCTGGGCGAGCTGCGAACCTGGTTCAGCTACTTCCTGCTGGGCCGCTCGCAGTATCACATGCACTTCCTGCCGACGCTCTTCGCGATCTTCCTGTTCTTCCCGGTGATGCGGATCGCGATGCGCTACCCGATCCTCGGCGTGATGCTCTTCGCGACGCTGGGCGCGATGGATCACGTGCAGCGGTACTTCTACGCCATCGAGCTCGACCCGCTCACGCGGGCCTACCTCGTCCGCATCACCAAGGTCTGGGGCTACGTCGGCTACGGCTTCGCGGCCTTCGCGCTCTATTCGCTCTGGCGCGACGGAATACCGCGCGGCGAGTCCAAGCTGATCCGGCGCGGGGCCTTCTACTTCGCCTCCATGGCCTACCTCGCGACGCTGCCCTTCTTCGGCCATGCGCTCTTCGAGGGGCAATGGGGCGTGCGCACGGGCTGGGACTACTACGGCCACTTCCTGATGCCGCTCTTCATGTTCAGCATCTTCATGGGCGGCCAGTTCATGAGCTGGTCCCCGAAGTGGTCCGCGCGGGCGAAATACACCTTCGGCGTCTACCTCGTGCACCCGCTGATCATCGACCTCTTCGACGTGTTCATGTTCAAGACCGGTCTGTCGGGGCTGATCACGCCCGCGGTGCTGGTGGTGCTGCGCTTTGCCGTGGTGCTGCCCGCCTCCTTCGGCCTCGCGCTGCTGCTGGAACGCACCAAGCCGCTCGCCTGGACCATCGGTCTGGGTCCCCCGCCGTGGAAAGCAGGCCGGGAGACCCCGGTCAGACAGGACTAGACGATGGAAGACTATTTCCGCGCCTTCGAGCACCGCCGCCCGCCCGAGCCGCTGCCCTACTCGCCCCGGCGCGAGATGCTGTGGCAGTTCCTGGCTACCGTGGCCCTGGTCGTGGGCGCCTGGTACATCGGCTGGCGCTGGCTGCATTCGCTCAACCCCGATGCGATGTGGTTCGCCATTCCGCTGGTGCTGTCGGAAACGGCGGCCTACGTCGGCCTGCTGCTCTTTGTCTACAACCTCTGGAAGGACCAGCCGGTCGAGGTGCCCGAGGCCCCGGCCCTGATCGAGGAGGTCGACCCCAAGGCCCCCGATCCGGGGCGGCCGATCAACGTCGACATCCTCTTCGCCACCTACAACGAGGAACCCGAACTGGTCCGGCTGGGCATCCACGACTCGCGGCTGATGGACTACCCGCATGACATCAATGTCTCGATCCACGTCCTCGACGACGGCAAGCGCCCCGAGATGCGCGCCGTGGCCGAGGAGGAAGGCGTCGGCTACATCACGCGCGAGACCAACGAGGGGTTCAAGGCCGGCAACCTGCGCAACGCGATGGAGCATACCTCCGGCGATTTCATCGTGATCTGCGACGCCGACACCCGGCCCTTTCCGACCTTCCTGGCCCGCACCATGGGCTATTTCCGCGACCCGCAGATGGCCTGGGTCCAGACGCCGCAATGGTTCTACGACCTGCCCGAGGGCGAGCGGCTGCCCGGCGTGCTGGAGCGCCGCGCCGGCGGCATCGGCCGTGCGTTCGGCCGCCTGGTCGAGCGCGTGATCGGCGAGGTCCGCGTCGGCGCCGACCCCTACGTCAACGATCCGAAGATGTTCTACGACGTCATCCAGCGCCGCCGGAACCGCGCCAACGCGTCGTTCTGCTGCGGCGCGGGCTCGATCCACCGCCGCGAAGCGGTCATGGAAGCGGCGCTGCGCAGCTTCGGCGACGAGGTCGAGAAGCGGGTCATCGCCGCCGAGGAGGAGATCACGCTGGAAAGCCGCGAGCGCCGGGTCGATCCCGCGCTTCTCGAGGCGATCCGGTCCGAGGCCGTCTCGGCCGAGATCCTGACGCCCTACCGTTTCCACGTCTCCGAGGACATCTACACCTCGATCGTGCTGCATTCCGACCGCGAGCGGGGCTGGAAGTCGTACCAGCACCCGCATGTCGAGTCCAAGATGCTGTCGCCGCAGGACTTCCTGACCTGGACCATCCAGCGCTTCAAGTACGCGGGCGGCAGCCTCGACATCATGATCAACGACAACGCCATGTTCCGGCACGGGCTGACGATGCCGCAGCGGCTGATGTACGGCGCGACCTTCTATTCCTACCTCGGGTCGATCTGGAACGTCGTCTTCCTCTTCGCGCCGGTGATCTACCTGTTCTCCGGGGTGGCCCCCGTCTCGGCCTATTCCAACGACTTCTTCGTGCACGTCGTGCCCTTCCTCGTGTCGCTGGAGCTGGCCATGATGGTCGGGACCTGGGGCATCGCGGGCTACGCGGCCAAGGCCAGTTACCTGTCCTTCTTCCCGCTCGGGCTGCGCGCGATCTGGACCGTGCTGCGCGGGCAGAAGATCTCTTTCCCGGTCACGCCCAAGGTGCGCCAGTCCGGGAACTTCCTGAAACTCGTGCGTCCGCAGCTCGCGGTGCTGGTGCTGACGGCGGCGGGGGTCCTCTGGGGGCTGGCCGCGCTGCTCTTCGCCGATACGCCGCACACCCTGACCGGCGTGGTGACCAATGCCCTCTGGGGCATCAACAACTGCGCGGCCATGGCGGGGATCATCTTCGCCGCCCTCTGGCAGCCGCCCGAAGACACCGAGGAGCAAGACTGATGAGCTTCCGCAAGAACCTTAAACGCGCCCGCGGTCACATCGTGTTCCTGGTCGCCCTCGTGGCGGGCCTGCTTCTGGTGCTCTGGCTCGAAACCCTGGGAGACCCGCCGCAAATGACCGAAGGACGACCCGACACCATGCGGCCCTTCGAGGAGGTGACGCCGCTGCCCCTCGCGATCCGCGGCGAGATCTCGGAGCAGGATCTCGAGAACGCCCGCATCGCCTGGACCTACTTCCAGAACAACACGATCGAGGAGACCGGGCTTGCCAACTCGGTGCACAACTACCCCTCCACGACCATGTGGGAAACGGGCTCCTACGTCGTCGCGATCCTCTCGGCGGAACGGCTGGGCCTGATCGACGCCGAGGAGGCCGAGACGCGGCTGACCAGCCTGCTGGAAAGCCTCGCGCAGCTGCGCCTCTTCCAGGACACGCTGCCGAACAAGGCCTACCACACCCGGACGCTGGAACTGGTCGACTACTCGAACAAGCCGGTGGAACTCGGGCTTGGATGGTCCGCGCTCGACGTGGCGCGCATCGTCGCCACCTTCGGCCTGATCGAGCGCCGTCACCCCGAGCTGGCGCCGCAGGTCGAGGCCGTGCTGAACACCTGGGCGCTCGACCGGATGGTGCAGGACGGCGAGCTGATCGGCACCAACGTCGTCGCCGGCGAGGTGCGCGAGAACCAGGAGGGCCGCGTCGGCTACGAGCAATATGCCTCCAAGGCCATGATGCTCTTCGGGTTCGACGTCTACCGGGGCTACGAGGTGGTGGACAACCTCATGGTCAAGCGGGTCGAGGGCCAGCCGATCCCGGTGGACACCCGCCTGCACCGCGGCACCACCCCGGCCTTCGTCGTGAGCGAGCCCTACCTCTTCGACGGGCTGGAATTCGGCTTCGACGCACGCTCGCACCGCTTTGCCACCGCGATCTACCGCGCGCAGGAGGCGCGCTACGAGGAAACCGGCATCTTCACCGCCGTGACCGAGAGCCACCTCAGCGGCGAGCCCTACTTCGCCTATGCCACGGTCTGGGGCGGCGGCTCGCCCTGGGCGGTGATGACCTTCCAGGGCGATCGCATCGACAGCCGCAGGACCGTCGCGACCAAGGCCGCCTTCGGCTGGGACGCGCTCTTCGGCACCGACTACACCTCGGCGATGGTCGAGACGCTGCAGGGCATCGCCGACCCCGAAAAGGGCTGGCCCGAGGGCATCTACGAGGAAACCGGCGAGACCAATACCTCGACCACCGCGAACACCAATGCCGTGGTGCTGGCGTCGCTGGCCTTCAAGGCCACCGGCCCCCTGATGCGCGAGGCCGTGGAATGAGACTGCAGGCCCTGCTGATCGCTCTTGCGCTGCCGCTGGCCGCCGAGGCACAGCAAGCGCCCTGCGTCGGCAGCGGCTTCGACCGGCCGCTGCCGGGCGCCACCGCCGTCGAGCGCCGCTTCGCCGACGTCCCCTCGGCGCGCTATCCCGGCATCTGGCAGGAGGGCCGCATCGCGGGCCATGTCTACCAGTTGTCCGGCGATCTCTCGGCGGTCCTCTCCCCGACCCGCGAGGCGCCGGAGTGGCGGATCACGGTCATCTGCGAGGCCTCCGAGGACCGCTGCGAGCAGACCTCCGCCGGTCCCGTGCCGGAGGGGGCCGGCGCCGTGGCGGACCTGCTCGGCCGGTGCCTTCTGGGGGACGAGATCGCCGCCGCCGACTTCGACGCGGACGGGGCGCGCGCCAGGCTCGGGCTGCCGCCCGACGCGGGCCATACCGACGCCGAGCGCGTGCTCTCACCGATCGCGGGCATCGCGACCGCCGCCGGCGCCGAAGGCGCCCGGCAGGA
>NZ_KE557300.1 GCF_000442255.1 Salipiger mucosus DSM 16094
GTCGTCGCCGCCGCCGTAGCCCCGGAGGAAATCGCCGCCCCCCGCGCCGCTCAGCCGGTTGCCGTGTTCCTCGGTGCCGCGCAGCACGTCGACGAAGTTGGAGCCGGTGGCGTGCTCGATGCCGATCAGCGTGTCGGCGCCCTCGCCCGTGGCCGTGCCCGCCACGAGGTCCACCGTCACCGGACCCGCGGCCCCCGAGAAGTCGGCCGTGTCGTAGTCGTCGCCGCCGTCGAGCGTGTCGTCGCCGGCGCCGCCCGTCAGCGTGTCCCAGCCCTCCATGCCGCGGATCAGGTCGTTCCCGCCCGCGCCGTCGAGCTGGTCGTTGCCGTCGAGGCCGAGCATGGTGTCGTCCATGCCGGTGCCGGTCTCGGTCTCGTCGTAGACGTCGGCGATGAACAGGTTGGCCCCGAAGAGCGTGGAGTCGATCTCGCCGTCCTGCAGGCCGTCGTAGCCGTCGAGGTAGGCAAAGCGGGCATCCGAGCCACCGAAGAACATCGTCGAGGGTGTTTGGATTGGGTTTACGTAGGCGCCATAGGAAGTAAGGCTGTAGGTCACACCATCGACGCGGCCGAAGAGGATGTCGCTGAAACCGTCCCCGTTCACGTCGCCGCCGTCTACGGCTTCCATGGCAGCGGCAGTACTGAGCTGGTTGAATGGCCCGACCAGAATCCGATACCCGTCATCCCCGTCGAGTTCATCGACAATCACCGTTTCGGTGGGCGTAGTGCCCTTACCGAAGATGATGCTGGCTCGAGCCTCGTTCTCGGCAAGATAGCCACCAAGGCTGTAATTATAATAGGTTGAGTAAACGCGATCGACCACGAGGATGTCGTCGTAGCCGTCGCCGTTCACGTCGCCGATACCGGCCACGGTGCGACCGAGACCATAGCCCGTGCCGTCGCCGCCGATCTGGAAGCCCAGCGAGGAATTGAGATCGTCCGGCGTGATCCGGGCCGGCATGCCGCCGGCCTGGCCCAGCACCAGGTAGGCCTGCCCGGTGCCGTTGATCGAGCCGGTGTAGGTGTTTGTATAGGTGTAGGTAGAGAAGTACGTGTACGGGATGTAGGTGGTGTAGCCGCCGCCCCCGAAGTTGTAACTGCCGCCGTAGGATACGAAGTTGTAGTTGCTGTAGCCGTCGTGGGTGTAGGAGCCGCTGCCCGACCCGACGTAGGTGAAGAACGGGTCGATGTAGGTGCTGTAGCTGGTGAAGACGCTGTAGGTATAGGTGGTCTGCACCGTGTAGGTGTAGGTCGTCGCGGCCCCCGGCGCCCCGATCAGGAAGTCGTCGAAGCCGTCGCCGTTCACGTCGCCGACCGAGGCCACCGAGCTGCCCGCGTAGTCGTAGCCGTCGCGCCCGACGAAGGTGAAGCCGTTGCTGCCGTCGAGGTCGGTCGTCGAGATCTCGCCGCTGGCGCCGGTCTCGCCGAAGAAGACATAGGCCGCGCCGGCGTTGAAGTCGGTCTGAGCCGACGAATAGGTGCCGCTGTAGGTCGCGTAGGTCTCGATCCGCGCGTCGTCGAAGTAGGCGGCGCCCACGATGACGTCGGCGATGTCGTCACCGTTGAAGTCCCCGCCCCCGTCGGCGCTGTCTCCGAAGCCGGTCGGGTTGTCGGCGGTATCGTAGCTGGCGACGTAGGAGCTGCCCGTCCAGTTGTATTGGAGCTGGCCCGGGTTGGTCAGCCGCACGGCGTCCGCCGGCGGCGCGCCCAGGTCGACGTAGCTCGGCAGCCCGCCGCTGTCGTCCCCCGACAGCAGCAGCACCTCGCCCGGCCCCTCCCGCGTAACGGTGTAGGTATAGGTGTAGATGCCGCCGTAGTAGCTATAGTAGGTATAGCCGTAGGTGAATGTCGAGGTCGGCGCGCCGCGCAGCGCGATGCCGGCCTCGCCCACGCCGTCGCCGTTGAAGTCCCCGACCTCGAGCACCTCCCAGCCGGCATGGTCGCCGCGCTCTCCGACCAGCACCATTGCATCGCCGGGCGCGAAGGAGCCCGCACGCATCTCGTTGTCCGCATCCACGTTGGGCGAGGCCGCGCCGAAGATCACGTAGCCGCGCCCGGCGTTGGCTCCGAAGTCGCCGGAATAGGTATAGTCGCTATCGCCCGCGCCGATGATCACGTCGGCGTAGCCGTCGCCGTTCACGTCGCCCGCGGCGGCCACCGCGTTGCCGAACTCGTCGAAGCTGTTCGCGCCGCGGATCACGAAGCCCTGCTCGGGGGTCAGGGTCTCGAGGTCGACCTCGGGCGGCAGCGGCGTGCCGTCGCCGAAGACGATCGCGACCGCGCCCTCGTTCGAGTAGTTGGACGTGTAGGTATAGGTGTAGGTGTAGGGCGTGCCGCCGATGGTGTAGGTGTTGGTATAGGTGGTGACCACCCGCCGGTCGGCGTAGGGGTCGGCGATGGCGAAATCCACCAGTCCGTCGCCGTTGAAATCGCCGATCATGGCGACGTCGAAACCGCTTAGCTCACTGTAGCCGCCGTAGGTGTAAAGGCTGTTCTGCCAGGGAAAGCGCGAACCGAAAGCGGGCATCGGAATTCTCCAGTGAAAACGTAATACTCGTGACCGGAGAATGTTCCGCCAGCCTCGTCACCCGGGACATTGCCCAATATTGTGACTTCAGTCTACCCTTTTTAAAATTGTGTTTGTCGGCTAACCCCATACGCAGTTTTATGATTCCGGGGGACGGTGTGTCATACGGCAAGACAGGGTCCGGCGCGGGCCACGCGCCCGCCACGGAGGGCGGGCAGGCCCCGCAGGAGACCGGGACCCCGCAGCAGGGCCAGCCGCCGCTGCAGCTGCTGGAAAGCCCCGGGCTCGCCGGGTTCCTCGCGACGCGCGGCATCTCGCTGGCCTTCACCACCTACCAGGCGGGCAAGATCTTCTTCGTCGGGGTGAACCGCGCCGGGCGGATCTCGGTCTTCGAACGCACCTTCCCGCGCTGCATGGGGCTGTCGGTCTCGAACGGCACCATCTGGATGAGCTCGCTGTTCCAGCTCTGGCGGATGGAGAACTTCCTCGATCCCGGCCAGCTCTACCAGGACTACGACGCGGTCTACGTGCCGGTCTCGGGGCACACCACCGGCGAGATCGACGTGCACGACATGACCGAGGGGCCCGACGGCCGCCCGGTCTTCGTGGCGACCCGGATGAACTGCCTGGCCACGCTCGACGACCGCCACAGCTTCGTGCCGATCTGGAAGCCGCCCTTCATCGACGCCATCGTCGCCGAGGACCGCTGCCACCTCAACGGCGCCGCCTTCGAGGCGGGCGCGGCGAGATACGTCACCTGCGTGGCCACCACCAACTTCAGGCGCGGCTGGTCCGACCGGCGCCGCGACGGCGGCGTGATCCTCGAGGTCCCCTCGGGCGAGATCGTGGCCGAGGGGCTGTCGATGCCGCATTCGCCGCGGCTCTACCAGGGCAGGCTCTGGGTGATCCAGTCGGGCCGCGGCCTCTTCGGCCATGTCGACCCGCGGACCGGCGCCTTCGAGACGGTCTGCGAGCTGCCCGGCTTCGCGCGCGGGCTGGGCTTCGTGGGCGATCACGCGATCATCGGCGTCTCGGGGCCGCGCAAGGACAAGACCTTCGAGGGGCTCGAGCTGAACGAACGCCTCGCCGCCGCCGGCAAGGAGCCGATTTGCGGCGTGCTGGTGCTGAACCTGAAGACCGGCGAGGTCGAGCACCTGCTCGAGATCCGCGGCGTGGTTTCCGAGCTCTACGACGTGGCCGTCCTGCCCGGGCTCAAGCGCCCGATGGCGCTGGGGTTCATGGCCGACGACATCCGCTACGTGCTGCGGCCCGCGCCGCTGGCCACGCCCTGACCCCTCCCGAGGAGACCCGCCCATGCCCCGCCTCGTCCTGCACGCCGGCGACTGCAAGTCCGGCAGCACCGCCATCCAGTCCGTGCTGCAGCTCGGCAGCTACCGCTTCACCGGCGACGACGCCCCCCGCCTGCACTACGCCCAGGGCGGGCGCCGCGACGGGCTGAACCACCACCGGCTGTCCAACTCGGTCCACCAGACGGACGCGCTGGCCCACCGCGACCGGGCCTGGGGCCGCTTCGGGCAGGAGTTCGCCCAGTCCGGGGCCGACGTCGTGGTCCTCTCCTCCGAGCGCTTCGAGTTCGCCCCGCCGCAGGCGGTGCGCGCCGCGCTCGAGCAGTTCGCCCCCGCCGCGCTCGAGGCGTTGAGCGTGGTGATCTACGTGCGCCCCCACGCCGCGCGCCTGTTGTCGGGCTACGCGCAGAACGTGCGGCAGGGGCTCTTCCTGGGCGATCTCGCGGAGTTCCTCGAGGAAATGAGCACCGAGGGCCGGTTCCACTACGCCGCGCGCCTCGCCGCCTGGCGCGAGACCTTCGGCGAGGCCCTGACCGTGCGCCCGATGATCCGCGACCGGCTGACCGGCGGCTGCGCGGTGCAGGATTTCCTGGGCCTCTGCGCCGCGGGCACCGGCGCGGTGCCGCTGGTCGAGAAGATCCCCAACGAGAACCGCTCGCTCAACCCCGAGGGGCTGGCCTTCATGCGCGCCTTCCGCGCCACCCTGCGCGAGCGCAACCCCGCCCCGAACAAGCAGCGCGCGGCCATCCTGCAGCGCCTGGGCGGCCAGCTCGAGGCGATGCCCTCCTTCAGCGAGGGGCGCGTCGGCATCCCCGCGGCGCTCGCCGGAAAGGTGCGCGCGGCCTTCGCCGAGGATGCCGCGCGCTGCGATGCCGAGGTCTTCGGCGAGGCGGTGATGACGCCGGCGCTGGAGCGCGCGCTCGAGACGCCCGGCGCGGAGATGCCCGCGCTCGACTCGCCCGAGGTCGCGCGCCTGCGCGATCTCTCGCTGGCCTGGATCGACATGATGGGCCGGATGCAGTCGCAGATGGCCCGCCAGCAGCGCGGCGGCCAGGGCCAGGGACAGAACCAGGGACGGCCGGGCGGCGGCGCCAGGCCCTGAGCGCGCGACCTTTCGCATGCGAAAGGTTCGGGCGGTCTGGGCGGCCTTGCACCCGTTCGGCGGCTCTGAGAGTATCGCCGCCTACAGCCCGGCAAGGACGTCATGGCCCAGTCAGACCCGAGTGCACCGAAACTCCGGCGCGTGCAGGAAGCGCTGCCGCGCTTCGCCAGCATGCGCACCATCATGGCGCTCATCCTGCGCGAGATGGCGACCTCCTACGGCCGGTCGCCGGGCGGCTACCTCTGGGCCATCCTCGAGCCCGCGGCGGGCGTCGCCGCCATGGTGGTGATCTTCTCGCTGGGCTTCCGTTCGCCACCGCTGGGCGACAACTTCGCGATCTACTACGCCAGCGGGCTGCTGCCCTTCCTGATGTTCGTGAACACCTCGAGCAAGACGCAGCAGGCGATCAACTACTCGCGCCAGCTTCTGGCCTATCCCCGGGTGACCTTCGTCGACGCCCTGCTGGCCCGTTTCGCGCTGACCGTCCTGACCCAGGCGGCCGTCGGGGTGATCATCTTCACCTTCATCAAGGTCACCATGGACACCCGCACGATCCTCGATCTCGGGGCGCTGCTCAATGCCTACGGCATGGCCGCGGCCACCGGCTTCGGGGTGGGGGTGATGAACTGCCTGCTGGTCTCGCGGCACGCGATCTGGTCGACGGTCTGGTCGGTGATCACGCGGCCGCTGATGCTGCTCTCGGGGGTGATCTTCCTGCACGACAGGATCCCCGACCCCTACCGCACCTGGCTGGAATGGAACCCGCTGGTGCACGCCGTGGGCGAGGCGCGCCGCGCCTTCTACTACAGCTACCGGGGCACCTACATCGACCCGGTCTTCACCTACGGCCTGGCGCTGATCTGCGCGACCGTGGGGCTGCTGTTCCTGCACAGCTACTACCGCGACCTGCTGGAGCGCTGAGCCCCCGTCCCCAATCCGTCCCCACGCCGTCCCTGCCCCGGCGGCCCCGGCTCAGGTCCAGGTGCCGATGGCCAGGAAACCGCCGCGGAAATCCGCCGTGCCGCTGGTGACGCGGAACAGCCGCACCGAGAAATGCGTGGGCTGCGAGACCACCACGCCGGCGACCAGCGCGTCGCTGTCGCCGATGTCGTCGGGGCAGACGATCACCCGCGGGTCGGCGGCGAAGGCGGCGGCGAAGCCCACGCTGGGCCCCGCGGTCGAGCGGTAGCCGCCGGCGTAGCCGTAGCTGCAGGAGATGCCGGCGTAGTCCACCGTGCCGGTGCAGATCTGCGTGCCGTCGGCGAAGCGGACGTAGTCGCCGTTGGCATTGCTGCCCCGCTCGATCACCGCGCCGGCGGGCTGGCCGGCCTGCTGCGAGACCGGCCCCAGCAGGTTGCCCGGCCCGTAGACAAGATCCGCCCGCGCCAGCCGTCCCGGCGTCACGTCCTGCGGCCCCTGCTGCACCGCCGCGCCCGAGGCGCCGCCGCCCGCGTCGAGGCGCAGCGCCGTGGTCCAGCTCGCCCCGTCGGGGCTGAGCTTGATCGAGAAGTCGTCGTTGCCGGCGGTGCCCATCTCGGCCCGGCCGGACCAGCCGGTCTGGAACAGCAGGCTCGCGGTCTCGGCCGGGCCGGCCTTGTCGATGACCAGCCGGTGGCCCGCGCCCTCGTGGCCCAGCAGCGTGGCCGGGGCCGAGACCGCGAGCCGGTTGGTGGCGTCGGCGCTCGCGTTGATCCCGACACCGGCGAGATTGTCGAAGCCGACCGCGGGCGCCCAGGCGCTGCCGTCGAAGACCACCTCCAGCCCCTCGGAGAGCACCCGCGCACGCCAGCCGGGCAGGGGGGCGAAGAACTCCCAGGCGCTCCCGGTCCAGAGCGCGACGGTGCCGTCCTGCCCGGCCCAGGCGCCAGTCGCGCCGGGGGCCGCGATATGCCGGTCGCCCGGCGCCGGGCCCGAGGGCGGATCGGTGCGGTCGCGGTCGGCGACGGCGAGCTGCACCGCGACATCGAGCAGGCGCAGCGCCTCGTTGTGGGTGACGTGCTTCTGCGCCTGCGCGGGCTGCAGGTAGGGCAGGGACAGGATCGGCGAACGGTCGTCGGCCATGGGAACTCCCTCGGGCATGTGGTCGCCGGGGAGGCTAGGGCGGGCGGGCTTAAGGCTTTGCAGGCCCACCGCGCGCCGCGAGGGGCCCGGGCGCAACGGCCCCGGGGCGCGAGGGGGCGGGCGAAACCTTTCGCATGCGAAAGGTTTCGCGGCCCGGATCCGTCAGGCGCGGGCCGCGAGCCAGAGCTTGAGCTCGTTCACGAGGTCCGCGTCCACCCGCTCGCCCGAGATCACCAGCCGCTGGCCGGCGTCGTCGATCTCCATCCGCAGCCGGGGCGAGAAGCGGTGGCATTCGTCGAAACGCTCCTTCGGCGCGGGCGCCGGGGCGGCCTCCCGCGCGGGCGCGGGATCGGCCGCGGGCCGCGAGAGACGCTCGATCAGCGCCGCCTCGGCCTCGGCGGTGCCGGGGGCCTCGCGCGTCAGCGCCGCGCGCAGCCGGGGGCCCAGCTCGGCATCCTCCGAGAGCCGCCGCGCCAGCGCCAGGACGGCATGCTCGGACAGCCGGTCCGGAAAGCGCAGCGCGCCGTCGAGCGCCGCGGCCACCGCCATCGCGGTCTTGATTTTCGAGCGCTTGGAGTAGGAGACCGCCGGGAAGAGCCCGTGCAGCGCCGCCTTCTCGCTGTCGAAGACCCCCTGCCGCAGCGCCTCGCGCACCACGCGGGCGCGCTCGTAGAGCGACAGCGCCGCGCGGATCTCGTTCTCCTCGACCATGGCGCGCCAGGCCGCGCCGGTGTCCTCGGGGCGGCGCAGCAGGGCCAGCACCTCGGCGAAGCGCGTCTCGCCGGTCTCCTCGTGGAGCTCGCGCAGGGCCAGCATGCGCCGCCAGCCCGAGATCAGGCCGTAGCGCGGGGACGCGCTCTCTTTCGCACTGCGCGCCCCCGCCTCGTCGCCGCCGAGACCCAGCACCTCGACCGGGGTCTGCTGGCCGCGGGCGCGCAGGCTGTCCTTGAGCTCGGCGAAGGCCTCGGGCTCCAGCGCCAGCCGGTCGCGCGTCATGTGGCCGGTGTCGATCTCGCCCAGCGGCAGGCGCAGCACCAGGCGGCCCTCGTCGCGGGCCCGGGCAAGCTCGCCCGCCACCTCGTCGAAGGCCGAGGCCGCGGCGGCCTCGCCGGCCACCTCGGCGATGGGCGCGCGGGACAGGCCGGCGGAGGGCGTGCCGAACATGCCGGGCTGGGCGGGGGTCAGGCGCTTGCGTTTGGCCATGGGGCACTCCTCTGAAAACCTCTCGCGGCAGGCTGGCAGGCCGGGGTGAACCCCGGCTTGACGCGGCGCGCGGCGCTCATTCGGCGGCCTCGCGGGCGGCCAGTTCCTCGCGCCGCCAGACCCCGGTCAGCAGCCGCTTGAAGGCGGCGTAGGTGGCGTCGAAGGTCTCGCGCCCGCGCACGTAGGTGTCGCGGTTGAAGTCGCGGTAATCGATCTCGTAGATCCCGCTCACCTGTTCGCCGGCCTGCCCGACCAGCGCGGTCATCTCCTGCCGGTAGGTCGTCATGAAGTCCCCGAAGTAGGCCTGGATCACGTTGGCCAGGTCCGTCTGCTGGCCCGCGTCGAAGCGCGTCACCAGCGCGCGCACCGCGTCCCATTCGAAGCGCATCTCCGGCAGCCCGTCCGAGCGCCGCGCCCGGTTCTCGCCCTCCTCGATCGAGGCGAAGGTCGAGTAGATCATGTCGAAGAACCGCCCCGTGCTGTCGAACTCCAGGAAGGAGGCGCCCAGCGGCACCAGCAGGATGTCCGCCGCCGAGAGCGCGTTGATCGTCAGGTATCCCAGCGCCGGGGGCGTATCGAGCAGCACGATGTCGTAATCGGCGAGCATCCCGCTCCTCGGCCAGCGCGTTGAGCAGCGAGTCCCAGAGCGGCCAGGACCGCGTCTGCATCCGCCAGACCGGCACCTGGAACTCCGCCCAGTAGAGGTTCAGCTGCGCCCCGATCAGGTCGATGTTGGGCCAA
This sequence comes from Salipiger mucosus DSM 16094, assembly GCF_000442255.1. Classification (GTDB taxonomy): domain Bacteria; phylum Pseudomonadota; class Alphaproteobacteria; order Rhodobacterales; family Rhodobacteraceae; genus Salipiger; species Salipiger mucosus. The sequence goes on from NZ_KE557300.1 coordinate 8,941, forward strand.
TGGGTATTCTGGACAAGGTTTCGTGGCGAAACCGTTAACGCCTCGGTCAGCGTTTCGTCGAACGGGAAAGGTGTCTGTCCTTCGGCCTCGCGGACGCGGTTTTCCTGCTGGAGATGCAGCGCGTAGTCGCGGGCCAGCAGCGGAAAGACGGTCTGCCATTCGTCCTCGACCTTGCCGCCCATAATCGAGGTCATCGAGCCCTGGCTGTCGAGGTCCACCACCAGCACGCGGTAGCCGTCGAGCGCGGCCGACATGGCAAGATGCGCGCAGGTCGAGGTCTTGCCCACGCCGCCCTTGAAGTTGGCCACGGCCACCACCTTCGCGGGCAATCCCTCGGGCCGCCAGGCACGGTATTCGCGATCCTTGGCGCCTTCCTCCGCGAAGTGGTCGCGCAGGCTCAGCACTTCCTCCAGCGTGAACCACTTCGAGCCGCCTTCGCCTTCGCCCTGCGGCAGCTCGGGGTTCTGGCGCAGCACCCGGCGCAGGTGGGCGGGGGCCACGGGGATGAGGTAGCGGCAGATTTCCCAGGTCGAGAACCGGCGCAGCCGCTTGGCCCCGTCGGGCGCATAGCCCCGGCGGGCGAGGTCGTCGCGCCCGCGCGTGGCAAAGGCCGCGGCCTTGGCGAAACGCGCCGTGTCGATGGGATCGGAGAGGCGGCTTGCCGCGGCCTCGGGGTCGATGTTGAAATACGGGGGCAGGTCGGCCCTGCCGGGACCGCCGGGTTTCTGTGCCATGTTGCCTCGTGCCATGTTCGCTGTTTGCCGCGATATGCGTCCGACTATGGCACATGGAGGGGGTCTTGTGAATCGCGCAGCGCCCTCATCCGGTCTTTCCATGAAAAATTCAGGGAACGCATGCAGTCGTTTCAGAATCTTTTTTAGTCTTTAAGGACTTTGTTCCGCGAAACTGCCTTCCATAACAGATAGATAAGGCCACCAGGGTCCCCGTCTGCGGGATCGAAAGGCACCGGATACGGGAGAAAGGGGACCCGTTTCCGGGATCGAGGGCGCCGATTCGCGGTGTTGCGCCCAAAACCCTGCACAGAACGGCGGTTTTAGGCTGTATTAGGGTCGCATCGCGTCGAATCGGATCACCGGCACCGCGCCTCGGCCGCGGGCGATCCCGCAAACGGATACCTTTCGGACCCGTCGGACGTCCGGCGTGAGCTTCGCCCATGCAGGGCCTTAGGTTCCCGATTGTCTCTTGCCCGCGGATACCTTTTCGGCGACCATGTGGATAACCGGGGCAGGTCGGCGCGAGTCGCTCACCACGATCCCGGATCGGGCAGAGGGCGCCGAAGTGCGCCGGAAGGACAGGCGGGTCACACCCGCGAGCGAGGCAGGATGGACGATATTCCCCGTGACCAGCTGACGGGCCCGTTGCGCCGCGGCGCCGTCAAGAAACACGTGGCGGCGATCCACGTCTCGGGCAAGCTGACGCTGTTGCAGCGCAAGCTGTCGAACGTGCTCTTGCTTAACGCCTACGACACGCTGACCTCGCAGGCGAGTCACCAGATGGACGCGCGCACGCTCTGCCTGATGATCGGCTACAACTCGAACGACATGGAGACGCTCAAGCAGTCCCTGCGCGGCCTGGCCGAGACGGTGGCCGAGTGGGACATGCTCGATGCCGAGGGCAAGCAGGAGTGGGGCGTCTCGGCGCTGCTGAGCTACGCCAAGCTCAAGGGCGGGATCTGCGAATACGCCTATTCCCCGGCGCTGGCCGAGAAACTGCACGACCCCAAGGTCTTCGCGCTGATCAACCTCAACATCCAGCGCCGCTTCACCAGCGGCCATGCGCTGGCGCTCTACGAGAACTGCTATCGCTTCGTGCGCACGGGCTCCACGGGCTGGTGGTCGCTGGACCTGTTCCGGCGGCTCATGGGGGTGGCCGACAGCCCGTATTACGAGACCTACAAGCACCTCAACGCCAAGATCATCAAGCCGGCGGTCACGGAGGTGAACAAGACCTCGAACATCGTGGTGACGCCCGAGGTGCGCAAGATGGGGCGCTCGGTGACGGACATCCGCTTTCGCATCGCCGAGAACCCGCAACTCGCGATCCTCGACCTCGACGACGGCGAGGGGCTGCGCAACACCGAGGTCTACAGCCGGCTGCGTGCGCTCGGCATCAGCGACCGGCTGGCGCGGCAGTGGATCGCCGAACACGGCGAGCGCTACGTGCGCGAGAAGCTCGATTACGTGGCGGGGCAGGGGGGCGTGAAGAACGCCGTGGGCTACATCACGAAGGCCCTGAAGGAAGACTACGGCAGCACGCGACCGCCGGTTTCGCCACGAAACCCGGCCCCGCCGAGTTCCGCCCGCGCCCGCCGCCTTGCCCGGATCCGGGACCTTGCCGCGGCCCGCAAGCCGACCCAGAGGGACGCGGACAAGCGGCTCTTCATGACCCGCCTCGAGGGCTCCGCCCGCGAGGATTTCGAGCGGCATGGCTGGATGTCGGCCCTGAACGCCGAGGCCATCGTGGCCTTCTGGAAGGAGCTGTCTCCGGAGGCCTTCGACGACCTCGACTGAGGCGGGGCTGGGCGGCGATTGAAGGATCTTTCGCGAACGCCCGTTTTAGGGTAAGATCCGAGCACATTTTATACCTAAAATTGTTTGGATTTCGCCATGAACATCGGATTTTCGCCCGAACTGCTTGGTATTGGTTTCGCTTTTTTCCTTCTCTGGCTCGGCCTGTCCTGGCTCTACCTGCCCCGCCTGAGACGTCGGGCGCTGGCCGCCGAGCCAGGCGATCTGGCCCGGATGAACCGGCGCCTCGCGGGAGCGGGGGCGCTCAGGGACATCGCGCTGGCCGGCGTCATCGCCTTCGCGATCGTGCTGCTGGGGCTCCTCGCGCTCAACCTTCATGTCTCGGCCGTCGGGAACACGGACTCCGACCTGCTGGGCCTCATGGCGCTGCGGCAGCAGGCCCAGACGGTGCTGGACCAGGTCCAGACGGCCTCGCTCTCGCTCTGGGGGGCGAGCATCGCGGTCATCGGGCTGATCTGGATGGTGGTCTCGCGCCGAAGGGCGGGCGAGCGCTGGGACACGGCGCTCGAGGCCCGCAGGGCGGCGCTGCGGGCGCAGGCGGATGCGCTCGACATGGTGGCGTTGCGGGCGGCCGCGGAGGAGGTCGATCCGAGGATCACCGCCGGGGTCGACGAACGCGCGGAGGCGCTGACGGGGCAGGCCCGAAAGACCGTGGAGACGATGCTCGCGGCGCAAATCCTGACCTTCAAGGACAACTCCGAACAGCCCATGTCGCTGCTCGATCTTGCCGGGATCCGGGCGCAGCTGGAGGCGCGCGCCGGGCAGGCCGAGGCCGAAGGGCAGGGCGAGGAGGCCACGCGGCTGCGCGAGGCGGCCGAGGGGATCGGCCAGCAGCTCGGGAAGCTGAAGGCGGACTTTCCCCTGGAGCTGGAGGGCATGACCGGCCCGGTGACGACCACGCTGGCGCGGGCCGAGGTGGACCCCGAGGGCATCGTCGCGCCCGAGGCGGCGCGGCGCGCGGCGCTGGCCGACCGGCTGGTCGAGCACAGGCTGCGCAACCACCTCGCCGAGGGGCGATCGCGGGCCGGGGCCGAGCCCGAGGACCTGCGCGGCTGGATCCTGGCCGGTGGCACCAGCGAGGCGGTGACGAAAGGCGCGGGCGGCCTTGGACGGGCCGCGCGCCATGCCGCCGTGATCGCCTTCCTGCTGGGCTTCGTCGGACTGGGGACCAACGCGCTGGGGGCCGGGGTGACGGCCTCGCTGAAGGAGGCCGAGCTGGGTCTCGCCGGGCGGCTCTCGGCGCAGTCGGTGCAGACCGCCGCTGCGCGGACCGAGGCGCCTGCGGAGGCCGATGCCTCTGACCTGGCCTCGGACGAGGCCACGACGACCATGCTGCGCGCCTCGATGCGGGCGAGCTTTGCGCGGGCGGTGCAGGCCGGGGTCGCGCCGCGCGGGCCGGGGCCTGTCTTCGGACCGCGCCAGCGCTTCGATCTGGCGGCGGTGAACGCGCGGCAGCGCATCCTCGCGGTTTCGGCCCGGCCCGCGGCCGCCGCGGTGGGGGCCGCCAATGCGCAGGGCGGGGCGGCCTACACGGTGCATGCCTCGCATGCCAACACCAACGCGCCGCCGATCGACGCCATCCTCGACCCGCCGGTCGACCGGCGGATTGCGCAGCTGCGCCAGAACGAGCGCGTCTGGACCAGCCTGCGGGCGGCGGCGGCACGGCCGGTGGCGCCGGATCTCGCGGCGGAGCAGTTCCTGCGCGTGGCCTTTGCCGACGAGGCGATGCTGCGCAGCCACCAGGTGCAGCTGCTGGCCGACCGGGTGACGGCGGACGTGGCGCGGACCGCCGCGCGCACCGGGACGATCCCGCACGGGTATGCGCCCGAGGTGCGCGCCGATTTCGTGCTGGAGGCGATGAGCGACCGCGACCGCCGGATCATCACGGATTTCGAGAGCCGCTCCGCCGGGCGGGCGGGGCGCTATGTCGATGACGTGCGCACCGGGCGCATCGATCCGGGTTCGCTGCACCGCAGCGCGCCGGGCTCTCCGCTGCGGCCCGGCGGCGGCGGGGCCGGGGCGAGCGCCTATGGCGATCTCTTCCCGGCGGTGCTGGACAACGCCGCCGGCGCCGGGGGAGGTGGCGGCGGCGGGCCGTCGCGGACGGCCAGCGCCTCGGGCAAGTCGCGGGTGGCGGCGAAGTCCTATCGCGCCGTGCGCTTCAACCGCCGGGTCGGCGGTGTCGTGATCGGGCGCAGCCCCGAGGGCGGCGATGCGGCGGATATCACCGGGTTCGACTGGGCGATGCGGGACGGCGGGCTGACCCTCGTGCTGACGACCCGCGAGGGCGGGCGCCACGAGATGGGTCCCTTCGATCCGGCCATCGCGCATCACGCGCTGAGCTATGCCGCCGACGGGCGGGTGGTCGCGGCGACGCTGCCGCTCTTCGCCGCCGAGGATGCCCCGCTCGAGGTGCCGACGCGGCGCGTGGTGGTGCATCCGGCCTTCGAGGACACGCGCTTTGCCTGCTCGGCGATCCAGATCGACCGTTTCGTCGACGCGGTGATGTTCGACGAGGCCAACACCGCGGCCGAGCCGCTTCGGGTGGCGCGGAACGCGGTGACCGGCTTCGGGCAGATCCTGCGCTACGCGGGGCCCGAGGACAACACGCCCGCGATCCTCGACCAGCTGGGGCCGGACATGCGCGGGGCCTTCGACCATGCGCGGTCCTGCGGCACGGGGGCCTCGTGCTTTCCGCTGGAGACCTATGCCGGCTACGGCATGCGGTTCGGCGGGGCCGGGCGCCTGCTGTCGTGCTTCACCGAGGCCGCCGGGCCCGAGGCCTGCGGGCGGCACCTGACCGGGCTCTACAGCGAGACGACCTACTCGGTCGACAGCGGCGTGCGCGAGGTTCCCTACGAGGTGGACCCGGGGCTGGGCTTCCTGACGGGGGAGGGGGCGGAGGGGCCGCTCTGGCCGCTGGACTTCATCGTGCAGGCGGTGCCGGAGGCGCTGTCGCGCGAGGAGATGGCGATATCCGAGGACTGGGAGCCGTGGATTTTCCCGAGCTTTGCCAATGAGTTGCGCGGCATGGTCGCGCGGGCGGTGGCGCTGAATCCCGGCGCGGCGGAGGTGCTGGACGAGATGCGCCAGTTCACCGTGCTGCAGCGGCTGTTCCGGGCCGCGCTGGACGGGCATCTCGGGCTGGAGTTCCCCTTTGCCGCGCTGGTGCCCCTGCAGGAGGCCACTGCCGAGTCCGTGGTGATCGAGCGGCAGGAGCACTGGAACCACAACCAGCCCTTCTTCGACTTCATGATGCGGCAGGACGCCTGGCTGCGCGACGGGTTCGCGCGGGCCTTGCAGTCGGCGGCTCCGCAGGGGGCCTGCCGGCAGGCGCTGGAGGCCGCCGCCGGGGCGGAGGGCTGGCCCGATGCGCCGGGCCACTGGCCCCGGATCGCGGCGGTCGAGGCCGCCTGCAGTGCCTCTGAGGTGCCGGGGCTGGCGGCGCGCATCGCCGACCTGCGCGACCTGGGGCTGATCGAGGAGGCGATCCAGCTTCGGGCCTCGCTGGGCCGGCCGCGCGCGGCGCTGAGCTGCGCGGACTAGCGCAGGCTGCCGTCCTCGAGCGCGGCGAGCAGGGCGTCGGCGACACCGATGTCGTCGATGCCGGCTTCGGTGATCCGGGCGCGGTGGGCGGTGTTGAGCGCGTAGGCCTCGGCCCAGCGGGCGCGGCGGGCGGCGCAGGTGGTGAGCCTTGCCCAGGCGAGTGATTCCAGCCGGCCGAGGCCGCTGCGCCGCGCGAGCTCGCGGCATTCGGTGGCGAGGGTTTCGACCGTTCGCAGGCGCCCGGTGTCGAGCGCCGCCGTGGCGCCGCGTTCCAGCGCGAGGCAGAGGAGCCGCG
>NZ_KE557301.1 GCF_000442255.1 Salipiger mucosus DSM 16094
GCCGGTGCCGCCGCCGATGGCGAGCAGGCGGTCGAGGCGGGCGCCGGCGCCGCGCAGCGCCTCGGCGGAATCGCGCAGGCCGAAAGCCACGCCCTCGAGCACGGCGCGGGTCAGCTCCTCGAGGCCGGTCTCGGCGCCGATGCCGGTGAAGGCGCCGCGGATCGCGGCGTCGTTGTGCGGCGTGCGCTCGCCCGAGAGATACGGCAGGAAGCGGACGCGGCCGGGGGCGCGCAGCTCCTCGCCGAGGGCGGCCGTGAGCTCGGAGGGATGCTTGCCCGAGATCCGCGCCAGCCAGTTGAGGCTGTCGGTGCAGCTGAGCATCACGCCCATCTGGTACCACTGGTCGGGGATCGCGTGGCAGAAGGTATGGAGCGCGCTGCCGGGGTCGGGGGCGTAGCCCCCGCGTGCGGCAAGGAGCACGCCCGAGGTGCCGAGCGAGACGAAGCCCTCGCCCTCGTGCAGGACGCCGGTCCCGCAGGCGGCCGCCGCGTTGTCGCCCGCGCCGCCGGCCACCACGCAGCCGCCGGCAAGGCCCCAGGCGCGCGCCAGTTCGCGGCGCAGGGGGGCGGCTGGGGCGCAGCCCTCGACGAGGCGGGGCATCTGGTCGCGGCGCATGTGGCCGGCGTCGAGCAGGGTGTCGGACCAGTCGCGCGCGCCGGTGTCGAGCCAGCTGGTGCCGGCGCTGTCGGACATGTCGGCGACGTGCTCGCCGGTGAGGTGGAAGTTCAGGTAGGCGGCCGGCAGCAGCACCTTGGCGACCTGCGCGAATGTCTCGGGCTCATGCGCGCGGACCCATTCGAGCTTGGGCGCGGTGAAGCCCGGGAAGACGATGTTGCCCGAGAGCGCGCGCGCCTCCGGCATGGCGTCGAGGCGCGCGGCCTCGGCATGGCTGCGGGTGTCGTTCCACAGGATGCAGGGCCGCAGAACGCGGTTCTGCGCATCGAGCAGCGTGGCGCCGTGCATGTGCCCCGCGACCCCGATGCCGCGCAGGCCGGGGAAGGCCGGGTGGTGCGAGAGCTCGGCCACCGCGCCCTCGAGCGCGGCGATCCAGTCGGCCGGGTCCTGCTCGGACCAGCCGGAGTGCGGGTGCGCCACCTCGTAGTGGCGTTCCGCCGAGGCCAGGGGCGCGCCCTCGGCGTCGGTCAGAAGCGCGCGCAGCCCGGACGTGCCGAGGTCGATGCCGAGGTAGGCCAAGGTCAGCCCTCCAGGTAGGATGTCACCACGGTCTCGGTGCCCTCGTTCCAGAGCCGCGTCAACCACCGCGTGAAGGCCTCGGCGAAGCGCGCATCGCCCGCGAGCGCGCCGTAGACCGCCCGCTGCTCGAGCCAGAGCGCGGGAGTGTCGCGCGCGGCGGTGGCCCGGGCCACGAGGTTGTTCCAGTCGGGATCGTTGGGCCCGATCGCCGTGCCGTCCTCGAGCGTGCCGGCGCAGTAGCGGCACCAGAGCGCCGATTCCAGCGCGAGCCCCGCGATCGGGGTGCCGGCGGCGAGACCGTCGGAGATCGAGGGCACGATGAACTTGGGCTGCCGGTTCGAGCCGTCGAGGCAGAGCCGCCGGATGGTGTCCTTGACCGCGGGGTTCGAGAAGCGCTCGTCGATGAGGTCGAGGTAGGCGGCCGGGGTGAACTCGGGCACCGGGGCGACGTGCGGCAGGACCTCCTCCTGCTCGACCTTGCGGAAGAAGCCGTGCACCAGCGGGTGGGCCATGGCCTCGTCCGCGAGGGTGCAGCCCAGCAGGGCGCCCGCATAGGCGATGATCGCGTGGCCGCCGTTGAGGATGCGGATCTTCATGCGCTCGTAGGCATGCACGTCGGGGGTGAAGGTGACGCCCACCTCCTCGAGCCGGGGACGGCCCTGGGGGAAGTTGTCTTCCATCACCCACTGGCGGAAGGGCTCGCAGGTCACGGTGACCGGATCGTCGATGCCGAAGCGGGCGGCGAGCGCGCGCTCGGCCTCGCCGGTGGCGGGCGTGATGCGGTCGACCATGGAGTTCGGGAAGGCCACCTGCGCCGCGATCCAGTCGGCCAGCTCGGGGTCCGAGAGCCGCGCCGTGCCCGTCACCGCGTCGCGGGTGACGTCGCCGTTGCCGGGGATATTGTCGCAGCTCATCACGGTGAAGGGCGGGGTGCCCGTCGCGCGCCGCGCCTTCAGGGCCGCGACGATGGCGCCGAAGACGGTCTCGGGCGCCTCGGGGGCCGCGCCATCGGCGGTGATATCGGGGTGCGAGGGATCGAAGGTGCCGGTGGTCGGGTCGACGTAGTAGCCGCCCTCGGTCACGGTCAGCGAGACGATGCGCGTGGCAGGCTCGGTCATCTTCGCGACGAGCGGGCCGTTCGCGGCCTCGACCTCGACGAAGTCGATCATCGCGGCGGCGACGCGCGGCTGCACCCCATCGGGGCCCATCTCGATCACCGTGCTCAGGCAGTCCTGCGCCAGCAGCGTCTCGCGCATGCGGGCGTCGTTGGGGCGCACGCCCGCGCCGGTGATGGCCCAGTCGTGGTCGCGGCCGGTGTTGAACAGGTCGTCGAGGTAGACTGCCTGGTGCGCGCGGTGGAAGTTGCCGAGGCCGACGTGCAGGATGCCGTGGCTCAGCGCCGCCGGGTCGTAGCGCGGCACGGCGACCTCGGGGGCGAGCCGGTCCAGGGTGTTGCGGCCAAGTTTCATGCGGGGTGCCTCCCTCAGCTCATCCATTGTCCGCCGTCCACGTTGTAGCACTGGGCGACGATGTACTCGGCCTCGTCCGAGGCGAGGAAGACGGCCATGCCGGTGAGATCCTCGGCCCGGCCCATGCGGCCGTAGGGCACCGCCTCGCCGACCTCGCGCTTCTTCTGGCCCGGGGCCTTGCCCTCGTGTTTCGCGAAGAAGGCGTCGACGCCGTCCCAGTGCTCGCCGTCGACCACGCCGGGGGCGATGGCGTTCACCTTGATGCCGTGTTCGATCAGGTTGAGCGCCGCGGATTGCGTCAGCGAGATCACCGCCGCCTTCGAGGCGCAGTAGACCGCGACCAGCGGCTCGCCCCGGCGGCCGGCCTGGCTGGCCATGTTGATGATCCGCCCGCCGCCGCCGCGCGCGATCATGTGCCGCGCCACCGCCTGCATGGTGAAGAGACAGCCCGCGACGTTGATGCCGAAGACGCGGTCATAGTCCGCGCGGGTGATCTCGACGAGGGGCGCGGCGGTGAAGATCGCGGCGTTGTTCACGAGGATGTCGATGCGGCCCAGCCGCTCGACGGTCTCGCTCACCGCGGCGTCGATGCTCTCCTGCCGGGTGACGTCCATCTCGACGGCAATGGCGGCGGGGCCGATCTCGGCCGCCGTCTCCCGTGCGCGTGTGATGTCGATGTCGGCCAGCGCCACGCTGGCGCCCTCGGCCGCGTAGGCGCGGGCGAAGGCGGCGCCGATGCCGCGCGCCGCGCCGGTGATCAGGGCGGTCCGTCCGTCGAGCCGCCTCACAGCCGGTGCCCCTCGGCGTCGAAGCGGTGGATCTTGTCCTCCTCGGGCGTCAGGAAGATGCGGTCGCCGTGGCGCACCGGCAGCTCGCCGTCGACGCGCACGGTGAGGACATCGGCGAGGCCGGTGTCGTGCACGTGCAGGAAGGTGTCCGAGCCCAGGTGCTCGGCCACGCCCACCTTGCCCTGCCAGGTCCCGCTCTCGGTCGAGGCGGCGATGTGCTCGGGGCGCACGCCGACCGCGAAGGCGCCCTTGGCCGCGGCGGTCTCGCCCTCGATGAAGTTCATGCGCGGGCTGCCGATGAAGCCCGCCACGAAGCGGTTGCGCGGCGTGCGGTATAGCTCCAGCGGGGTGCCCACCTGCTCGATGTAGCCGGCGCGCAGCACGACGATCTTGTCGGCCATGGTCATGGCCTCGACCTGGTCGTGTGTGACGTAGATCATCGTCGTGGCCAGCCGCTTGTGCAGCTCCGAGATCTCCAGCCGCATGCCCACGCGCAGCGCGGCGTCGAGGTTCGACAGAGGCTCGTCGAAGAGGAAGGCCTGCGGCTCGCGCACGATGGCACGGCCGATGGCGACGCGCTGGCGCTGCCCGCCCGAGAGCTGCCCCGGCCGCCGGTCGAGGTAGTCGGTCAGGTTCAGCGCCGCCGCCGCGCCGTCGATGCGGCGCTTCTGCTCGTCCTCGGGCACGCCCGCCATCTTCATCGGGAAGGCGATGTTCTTGCGCACCGACATGTGCGGGTAGAGCGCGTAGCTCTGGAAGACCATGGCGAGCCCGCGGTCGGCGGGGCGCTTGTCGGTGGCGTCCTCGCCGTCGATGCGGATCTGCCCCGAGCTCACGTCCTCGAGCCCCGCGATCAGGCGCAGCAGCGTGGACTTGCCGCAGCCCGAGGGTCCGACGAAGACCACGAACTCGCCGTCCTCGATGGTCAGGTCCAGCGGGGGGATGACGTTGACCTCGCCGAAGCTCTTGGTCACCTGGTCGAGCGTGATGCGTCCCATGTTGGTGGTCCTCTTTGGTTGCCCTGCCGCGTCGCGGGTCGAGGGGCCGGATGTTCGATGCCCTGTCGCGTCGCTGCTTGAGGGCGGGATTCTGGGTGCCCTGCCGCGTCGCCGCTCTAGGGCCAGCTGTTTGGTGCCCTGCCGCGTCGCTGCTCGAGGGCCAGCTGTTTGGTGCCCTACCGCTTCGCTGCTTGAGGGCCTATTTCACCGCGCCGAAGGTCAGGCCGCGGACGAGTTGTTTCTGGCTGAACCAGCCCATGACGAGGATCGGCGCGATGGCCATCGTCGAGGCGGCCGAGAGCTTGGCGTAGAAAAGGCCCTCGGGGCTCGAGTAGGAGGCGATGAAGGCCGTGAGCGGCGCCGCCTTGGCGGCCGTCAGGTTCAGCGTCCAGAAGGCTTCGTTCCACGCCAGGATGATGTTGAGCAGCAGCGTCGAGGCGATCCCGGGCACCGCCATCGGCGTGAGCACGTAGAGGATCTCGTTGCGCAGGCTCGCGCCGTCCATCCGCGCGGCCTCGAGGATCTCGCCCGGGATCTCGCGGAAGTAGGTGTAGAGCATCCAGATGATGATCGGCAGGTTGATCAGCGTCAGCACCACCGTCAGGCCGAAGCGGGTATCCAGCAGGCCGAAGTCGCGGAAGATCAGGTAGATCGGCACCAGCACGCCCACCGGCGGCAGCATCTTCGTGGAGAGCATCCACATCAGCACATCCTTGGTCCGCCGGCCGGGGACAAAGGCCATGGCCCAGGCGGCGGGGATCGCGATGATCAGCCCCAGCACGGTCGAGCCCACCGAGATGATGACCGAGTTGGTGAAGTGAAGCAGGTAGTTCGACCGCTCCTGCACCGTGGCATAGCTCTCCAGCGTCCAGGGCGATCCCAGCACCTCGAGCGGGGCCTTGATCGCCTCGCCCTCGGTCTTGAAGGACAGCACGATGATCCAGAGGATCGGAAAGAAGATCGCGATCCCGATGAGCCAGGCGGCCAGCGTCGTCACGGCCTTCCGGCGGTTGGTCACGGCACGTGCCATGTCACTCCTCCCCCACTTTCATCTTTCTCCAAATACGCCCGCCGGAGGCATGCGCCGCCGCAGGCGGCGCCCCGGTCCGGTCCGCCCTCGCGGACCGGATCTGCGGACGGTTCGCTGCACCCCGCGTCATTCTCACGCGTCCAGGTTCTTGCCGATCATCCGCATCAGGAAGATCGCGACGATGTTGGCCAGGATGATCGCGACCACGCCCCCGGCCGAGGCCGTGCCCACGTCGAAGCGCTGCAGGCGTTTCCAGGAAGATCAGGAAGGTCAGGTTGGTCGAGGCCGTGCCGGGACCGCCCGAGGTGGTCACGAAGATCTCGGCGAAGATCGACAGCAGGAAGATGGTCTGGATCAGGATCACCACGGTGATCGCGCGCGCGAGGTGCGGCAGCATGATGTAGAAGAAGCGCGACAGGGGACCCGCGCCGTCCATCTCGGCCGCCTCGAGCTGTTCCTGGTCCAGCGACTGCAGCGCGGTCAGCAGGATCAGCGTGGCGAAGGGCAGCCATTGCCAGCTCACGATGCCGATGATCGAGGCGAGCGGCGCCTGCGACAGGAAATCGAAGGGCGCGAGCCCGAGGCTCTGCGCGAAATGTCCGAAGAGCCCGTTCACCGGGTTCATGAACATGTTCTTCCAGACCAGCGCCGAGACCGTGGGCATCACGAAGAAGGGCGCGATCACCATGATGCGCACCACGCCCTGTCCCCAGAAGGGCTGGTCGAGCAGCAGCGCCAGCAGCACCCCGCCCACGGAGGTGATGAGCAGCACGCCCCCCACCAGAAGCAGCGTGTTGATCAGCGCGGCCTTGAAGGCCGGGTCCGTCAGGAAGAAGCGGTAGTTCGTCCAGCCGGTGAATTCCTCCATCCCCGGCATCAGCAGGTTGTAGCGCAGGAAGGAGAAATAGATCGTCATCGCCAGCGGGATCAGCATCCAGCCGAGCAGGAGCAGCACGGCAGGCGAGATCATCAGTCTTGCGGCGGCGCGGGAATGCTGTGTGGCCATGGCGCGTCTCTCGGGCTGGCGGAAGGGATGGGCCGCGCGGGTCGCGGCCGGGACGGGATGCCGGAAGATCCGGTCGGATCCGGGGAAGCAGGGGGCGCGGGCGGGCAGGCCGGCCCGCGCCCGATGTCTGCGCGGCTAGGCGATCACTCGATGTAGCCGGCCTTCATCATCTCGCGCTCGGTCAGCTGCTGGGCGTTCGACAGCGCCTGCTCGGCATCCATCTGCCCTGCGAGCGCGGCCGAGAACTGCTGGCCCACGGCGGTGCCGATGCCCTGGAACTCGGGGATCGCCACGAACTGCGCCCCGGCGTAGGGCACTTCCTGGACCGAGGGGCTGTCGGGCGTCGCCGCGTTCATCGCGTCGAGCGTCATGGCCGCGAAGGGCGCCGCCTCCTGGTATTCCGGCGTCTCGTAGAGCGACTGCCGGGTGCCCGGAGGCGCCGCGCGCCAGCCTTCCTCTTCCGCGACGAGCTGCGTGTATTCCTTGCTCGTGGCCCAGGTCACGAAGGCCTTGGCGGCCTCGGGCGCATCGGTCGAGGTGGGGATCGCAAGGTTCCAGGCCCAGAGCCAGTTGCCGTGGTTGTCCACGCCTTCCTTGTTGGGGAAGACCGCGTAGCCCACGCTGTCGGCGACGGTGCTTTCCTCGGGGTCGGTGACGAAGCCCGCCGCGACGGTCGCGTCGATCCACATGCCGCACTTGCCCTGCTGGAACAGCGACAGGTTCTCGTTGAAGCCGTTCGACGAGGCGCCCGGGGGGCCGTAGTTCGTCATCAGGTCGAGGTAGTCGCCGAAGGCGGCCTGCCAGGGCTCGCTGTCGAACTCGGGGTTCCAGTCCATGTCGAACCAGCGCGCGCCGTAGGAGTTGGCCATTGCGGTGATGAAGGCCATGTTCTCGCCCCAGCCGGGCTTGCCGCGCAGGCAGATGCCGTAGACGCCCGCGTCCTTGTCGGTCATCGCGGCGGCGGCGTCCTTGATTTGCGCCCAGGTGGGCTCGTCGGGGATCTCGAGGCCCGCCGCCTCGGCGAGGTCGGTGCGGTACATCACCATGGCGCTCTCGCCGTAGAAGGGCAGCGCGTAGAGCCCGCCGTCGACGGTCAGCGCGCCGCGGATCGCGGGCATCAGGTCGTCGACGTCGTATTCCTCGGGCAGATCGTCGAGAGCCGTCAGCCAGCCGCGCTCGCCCCAGATCGGAACCTCGTAGGTGCCGATGGTCATCACGTCGAACTGGCCGCCGCCGGCGGCGACGTCCTGCGTCACGCGCGAGCGCAGCACGTTTTCCTCGAGCGTGACCCATTCGACCTCGATGCCGGGGTGGGCCTCGTGAAAGGCGTCCATCAGGCCCTGCATGCGGATCATGTCGCCGTTGTTCACCGTGGCAACGGTGATCGTCGTGTCCTGCGCGCTGGCGGCGGTGGCGAGCGCACCGACGGCACAGGCGCCCATGAGGGCGCGGAGCGTGAGTGTCATGAATTTCCTCCCAAAGCGTCACTGAGCATATGCTCGCGTGATGAGCAAAAGCTCACACCAAGGCACGATTCGTGTCAAGCCCGTTTCCCGGGCATCGACCCGGTCAACTGCGCAGGAGTTCGGCGGCGGTGAGCTCGTCGGTGATCAGCCCCTGCAGGAGCCGCCCCTTCAGAGCGCCGCGCAAGGCCTTGATCTTGCTGACACCTCCGGCGATGCAGAGCACCGGATTGTCGTTCGCGGGGACACGCACGCCGACCATGAAATTGTTGAGCGGATGGTCGAGGTAACGGCCCTCCTGGTCGAAGACATGGCCGCCGATCTCGCCCGCGGCGCCCGCGTGCTGCAGGGTCTCGAGCTCTTCGGCGGTGATGAAACCGTCGACGTAGAGCGGCGCGTCGGCCGCCATCTGGCCAATACCCACGACGGTCACGTCGGCGTTCTGCGCGAGCTTGCGCGAGGCCTGCACGTGGGGCAGCGCGCGGTAGGTGGCGAATTCCTCGGCGCTGCGGGCCATGACGGGGACCGACATCGGGTAGTGCCGCGCGCCGGTGGCGTCGGCGATGCGCATGATGACCTCGTAGAACGAGGCCGAACCGTCGGGCGCCACGTTGCCGATGAGCGAGACGACCCTGTGTTGCGCGCCGTCGACGCGCTGCATCTCGTCCACCACCGCGCGCAGGGTCCGCCCGGTGCCGAGCGCGATCAGCCGCGGCGTCTCGGTCTTGAAGATGCGCTCGACCTCGGGCGCGGCGACCGGGGCGATGGTGCGCAGCGCATCGGCGTCCGCCCCGGCGCGCGGCGCCACGCGCACCGTCGAGAGATCGAAGCGCTGGCGCAGCCGGCGTTCGAGCTCGAGGCACTCGGCGATCGGGTGGTCGATCCGCACCCGCACCAGCCCCTCGGAGATGGCGCGCGCCACGAGGCGCTGGGCGCGCTGGCGCGACATGCCCAGCTCGGCCGCGATCTGGTCCTGCCGCAGCCCGCCCACGTAGTAGAGCCAGGCCGCGCGCGCGGCCTGGTCGCGCGGCGGCGTGTCGGTCTCGTCAGGGGCGCGTTGGGCCATGCGGGTTCTCCGGTCGGCGAAGGTGCGGGGCAGGATGAAAGAATTCCGCGAAAGAGGCAAACCTGCGATGCGGCCGGGCCTCGGGATCGTCGGGCAGCTCGATCCCCTGCAGGTGGCTGCCGCCGGTGAAATGCCACACGGTCATGCCGGCGGCGAGCCCCGCCTGGATGCCCGCGCGCGAGTCCTCGACGAGCAGGCAACGCGCCGGCGCGACGCCGGCCTTTTCGGCCGCGCGCAGCGGCAGGTCGGGCGCAGGCTTGCCCTGCGCGACCTCGGCCACGGTGGTCAGCCGCCCCTCGAAGAGGGGGCCAAGCTCGGCGATCCGCATCGATTCCGCGATCCGCGCGGGGCTGGAACTGGTGGCGATGCAGTAGGGCACGGCAAGCTGCGCCACGCAGTCGCGCAGGCCGGGCATGACCTTCAGCTCGCGGGCGAAGGCGCTGACGAGCCGCGCGCGGTAGTCGTCCTCGAAACCCTCGGGCAGCTCGATACCGAACTCGGCACGGATCTGGCGCAGCACCACGGGGTAGCTGCGGCCAAGGAAGTGACGTGCGATGTAGGCGAGATCGACCTCCACGCCGTGAAGCGCCAGCTCGGCGGCCAGCATCCGCGCGCTGATGACCTCGCTGTCGACCACGACGCCGTCGAAGTCGAAGATCACCAGTCCGATGTCCTGCATGGCATGCCTCCTGTCCCGGCGCCCTCCTTAGCGCCTTCTCGGCCCGAGGGGCAGCGGATTTTGTCCTGCGGCGTCACGCGCTTGGCAATGGACCTGCAGACCGCTTTGCGCTAGATCTTCGGTTCGCGCCGGATGCGGCGCCGGACCGGCCGGGGGAGGTCATGGCCACCGAGTTCGATACCCAGGAAACGATTTCCGACGAGACATGGGGCGAGGTGCTCACCGCCGTGGACCGCACCTATGCCGAGCTCGTGGCCTACCAGGAGCGGTTGGAGCGGCAGAACGAGGAGCTGCACCAGGCGCGGCGCTTCATCGAGTCGGTGCTGGGTTCGGTCAGCGACATCATGGTGGTGATCGGCCGCGACGGGGCCGTCGAGGAGGTCAGCGCCTCGCTGCTGCGCGTGGTCGAGGCGGCGCCGGGCGCGGTCGCGGGGCGGCCGGCGGCGCGGCTTTTCACCGACGAGGGCGCGGCGCGACTGGCCGCGGCGCTGGACGATCTGCGCCTGTCGCGCGAGAGCGCCACCTTCGAGGCCGAGTTGATGACGCCGGCGGGCGCCCAGCCCTTCGAGATCGCGCTCTCGGCCCGGCTGTCGGACCGGGGGCGCTTTGTCGGCGCGGTGCTGACCGGCCGCCCGCTGGGCGAGCTGCGCCGCGCCTATGCCGAGCTGGAACGCTCGCACCGGCAGTTGAAAGAGGCGCAGAGCCAGCTGGTGCGCAACGAGAAGCTGGCCTCGCTGGGCCGGTTGCTGGCGGGCGTGGCGCACGAGCTGAACAACCCCATCAGCTTCGTCTACGCGAGCGTTCTGGCGCTGGAGAAATACGTGGGCCAGTTCGAGACCTACTTCCAGCGGGTGCAGGAGGGGGCGCCGCGCGCCGAACTGGTCGAGCTGCGCGCCGAGCTGAAGCTCGAGCGCAACCTGCGCAACCTCTCGCAGGCGATCCACGGTGCCCGCGACGGCGCCGAGCGGGTGCGCGACATCGTCGCCGACCTGCGGCGGCTGTCGTCGGACGGCACCGGCGAGCGGGTGCCCTTCGACCTGGTCGAGACGGCGCGCGTCGCCGCGCGCTGGGTCGAGCGCGGCTCGAAGAGCGGCATCGACGTGCACTACGAGGGCCCCGAAAGCCTTCCTTACGAGGGTGCACCGGGCCAGATCCAGCAGATCGTGATGAACCTCGTGCAGAACGCCATGGACGCGGTGCAGGAGGTCGCGGCGCCGCGACTCGTGATGCGTATCGAGGCGCATGACGGCATGGCGCGGCTGACCGTGCAGGACAACGGCCCCGGCGTGCCCGACGACCTGCGCGCCGCCATCTTCGACCCCTTCTTCACGACCAAGCCTGTGGGGCAGGGCACGGGACTGGGCCTGTCGATCAGCGCCAAGATCGCGCAGGAGCACGGCGGGCGGCTGGTGGTGGGCCCCGGTCCGGGCGGCTCCTTCGCGCTGGAACTGCCGATGAAAACCGGCAAGGATGGGGCATGAACATTCTCTGGCTGCAATCGGCCGGCTGCGGCGGCTGCACGATGTCGCTGCTCTGTGCCGAGGATCCCAACCTCTTCGATACGCTCGCCGATGCCGGGATCTCGTTCCTCTGGCATCCTTCCTTTTCTCTGGAAACCGGGGCCGAGGCGCGCCGCCTGCTCGAGGCGGTCGAGCGCGGCGAGGTGCCGCTCGACGTGCTCTGCGTCGAGGGCTCGGTCGTGACGGGGCCGAAGGGCACGGGGCGGTTCCACATGCTGGCGGGCACGGGCCGCGCCATGCTCGACTGGGTGCGCGCGCTGGCGCCGCTTGCGGGCCAGGTCGTGGCGGTGGGCAGCTGCGCGGCCTTCGGCGGCATGACGGCGGCGGGCGGCAACCCGGCGGGCGCCATCGGGTTGCAGTACGACGGCGAGCACGCGGGCGGCGCGCTGGCGCCCGACTTCCGCGCGCGCGGGGGGCTGCCGGTGGTGAACGTCGCGGGCTGTCCCACGCATCCGGCCTGGGTGACCGAGACGCTGCTCATGCTGGCCGAGGACGGGCTGGGCGCCGCTGATCTCGACCGCTATGCGCGGCCGCGCTTCTACGCCGACCACCTCGTGCACCATGGCTGCACCAAGAACGAGTTCTACGAGTACAAGGCGAGCGCGCGCAGCCTGTCGGAGATGGGCTGCATGATGGAGCATCTGGGCTGCGTCGGCACGCAGGCGGTGGGCGACTGCAACATCAGGCCGTGGAACGGCGAGGGCTCCTGCACGCGCGGCAACTACCCCTGCATCGCCTGCACCGCGCCCGAGTTCGAGGAGCCCGGCCACACCTACACCGAGACGCCCACCATCGCGGGCATTCCCGTGGGCCTGCCCTCGGACATGCCCAAGGCCTGGTTCATGGCGCTGGCCTCGCTCTCGAAGGCGGCAACGCCGAAACGGATCGACGTGAACGCGCATTCCGACCGTATCCGCGTGGCGCCCGGTAGCCGGCGGCGGGGCTCATGAGCGAGCGGCAGATCCTCGTCGGCCCCTTCAACCGCGTGGAGGGGGATCTCGAGGTCCGGCTCGATGTGGCGGATGGCGCGGTGCGCGCGGCGCATGTGAACTCGCCGCTCTTTCGGGGCTTCGAGATGATGCTGACGGGGCGCGACCCTCGCGACGCGCTGACCATCACGCCGCGGATCTGCGGCATCTGCTCGGTCAGCCAGTCGGCGGCGGCGGCGCTGGCATTGGCCGGTGCGGGCGGGGCCGCGATGCCGGAGCAGGGGGCGCTGGCCGCGGCGCTGCTGCACGGGGCCGAGAACATGGCCGACCACGTGACGCATTTCGCGCTGTTCTTCATGCCGGACTTCTGTCGCCCGGTCTACGCGGACCGGTCCTGGCACGGGCGGGTGTTGGCGCGCTTCACCGCCGGGGAAGGATCGGGCGCGCGGGCCATGGTCGAGGCGCGGTCGCATCTGTTGCACATCGCGGGCACGCTCGGCGGCAAGTGGCCGCACACGCTGGCGATCCAGCCCGGCGGCATGACCCGCGCGCCCGACGCCCGCGACCGCATGCAGATCCGCAAGACGCTGCGCGCCTTTCGGCGGGTGCTCGAACGCGAGCTTTTCGGCGCGCAGATCGAGGAATTCGCGGCGCTGGACGGCATCGCGGCGCTGGAGGGATGGCGCACCGGCGACGCGGGGCTCTTCCTCGAGATCGCGGGCGATCTCGGGCTCTCGGCGCTGGGGCGGGGGCCCGGGCGCTATCTCTCGGCCGGGGCCTATCCGCTGGAGGGCGGCCGCGTGACGCGCGCCGGCGTCTGGGAGGCGGGCGCGGTGCGGCCCTTCGATCCCGGGGAAATCGCCGAGGACCTGAGCCATGCCTGGATGCTGGGCGCCGCGGCGCATCCGGCGGCGGGCGTGACCGTGCCCGACGAGGACATGTCCGATCCCGGCTATTCGTGGTGCAAGGCGCCGCGCCTTGGCGGGGCGACGGTCGAGGTGGGGGCGCTGGCGCGGCAGGCGGTGGACGGCCATCCGCTGGCGCAGGCACTGGCCGCCGAGGGCGGCGTGCGGGCGCGCGTCGCCGCGCGCCTTCTGGAGGTCGCGCGGCTGCAGCTCTGGCTCGAGGACTGGGCGGCGCAGCTCGATCCCGGGGCGCGCTTCATGGCCGACTGGACCGTGCCGGGAGAGGGTGCTGGCACGGGGCTCGTCGAGGCGGCGCGGGGCACGCTGGGGCACTGGCTGCGGATCGAGGGCGGGCAGATCGCGGGCTACCAGATCGTGGCGCCGACGACCTGGAACTTCTCGCCCCGCGACACAGGCGGCGTGCCGGGACCGCTGGAGGCGGCGCTGGAGGGCTGCCCGGTGAGCGCGGGCGAGGAGACGCCGGTTTCGGTGCAGCACGTGGTCCGGAGTTTCGATCCATGCATGGTCTGCACGGTGCACTGATCGCGGGTGGCGGAGGGGGGCTCTGCCCCCCGCCCTTCGGGCCCCCCCGGGATATTTGCGGCCAGAAGATGCGATGAGGGGTGGCCGTCGCATCCGGGTGCGCGGGCAGGTGCAGGGGGTCGGCTTCCGGCCCTTCGTCTGGGCGCTCGCGCGGCGGTTCGGCATCGAGGGGCGCGTGTCGAACGATGCCGAGGGCGTGCTGATCGAGGCACGGGGCGCGGACCTCGATGCCTTCGAGGCGGCGCTGGCGGCCGAGGCGCCGCCGCTGGCGCGCATCGATGCGGTGGAGAGCGCCCCGGCCGAGGTCGCGGGCACCGGCTTCGAGATCGCGGTCTCGGGCGGGCCGGGGGCCGAGACGCGGGTGACGCCGGATGCCGCGACCTGTCGGGACTGCATCGACGAGATCGGGGGCGGGGGCCGGCGCGCGGGCTATGCCTTTACCAACTGCACGAACTGTGGCCCGCGGTTCAGCATCCTCCGGGGGCTGCCCTACGACCGGGCGCAGACCACCATGGCGCCCTTCGAGATGTGTGCCGCGTGCCGCGCGGAGTACGAGGACCCAGGCGACCGCCGCTTTCACGCGCAGCCGGTGGCCTGCCCGGCCTGCGGCCCGCGGCTCTGGCTGGAGCGGGACGGGGCCGAGGTGCCGGGCGATGCGATCGCGCAGGCGGCCGAGGTCTTGCGCGGGGGCGGGATCCTCGCTGTGAAGGGGCTGGGCGGGTTTCACCTCGCCTGCGATGCGGAGAATGCCGATGCCGTGGCGCTGCTGCGCGCGCGAAAGCACCGGCCCGCCAAGCCCTTTGCGCTGATGGCGCCCGAGGCGCGGATCGCGCGGCATGCCGAGGTGTCGGAGGCCGAGGCGACGCTGCTGCGCGATCCCGCCGCCCCGGTCGTACTGCTGGCGCGGCGGGGCGACCAGCTGGCCGAGGGGCTGGCCCCGGGACAGGCGCGGCTGGGTTGGATGCTGCCCTACACACCGCTGCATCACCTGCTCTGCGATGCCATGGGCCGGGTGCTGGTCATGACCTCGGGCAACCTCTCGGGCGCGCCGCAGGTCATCGGCAACGACGAGGCGCGCAGGAGCCTCGGCGACATCGCCGACGCGATGCTGATGCACGACCGCGAGATTGCGCGGCGGCTCGACGACGGGGTGGAGCGGATCGGCGCGCGCGGGCGCATGGTGCTGCGCCGTGCGCGCGGGCGGGTGCCGGGGACGCTGCCGCTGCCCGAAGGACTGGGGGCGCGGCAGGTGGTGGCCTACGGCGGGCAGCTGAAGTCGGCGATCTGCCTCGTGAAGAACGGGCAGGCGCTGCTGTCGCACCACATGGGCGATCTCGACGACGCGCTGACGGTCGAGGAATTCGGCAAGGCCGACGCGGATTACGCCGCGCTCTTCGATCATCGCCCTGAGGCGGTTGCGGTGGATCTGCATCCCGACTTCCGCAGCACGCGGCACGGCGCCGCGCGGGCCGAGGCCGAGGGGCTGCGGCTGATCCGCGTGCAGCATCACCACGCGCACATGGCCGCCGCGCTGGGCGAGGCGGGCTGGCGCGGCGCGCGCGCCG
>NZ_KE557302.1 GCF_000442255.1 Salipiger mucosus DSM 16094
CGCCGCCCTGCCCGACGTGGCGCCTCCACCGCGCGCCGCCGCCGACTGGCCCGCCTTCGTCGCGGCCATGAGCACCGCCGCCCCCTGGCCCGCCGCGCTGGGGCAGGTCCGCGCCTGGTACGACCCGCAGCTCGACCGCATCCACGAGGACGCCGAGGCCCGCCGCGGCGATCTGCTGCAACTCGAGGAGATCGCGACCGGCTACCCCTCGGCCGAGGCCTTCCTGACCGAGCTCACGCTCGACCCGCCGAGCGCCACCAGCGACCAGGCCGGCGTGCCGCTCAAGGACGAGGACTACCTCATCCTCTCGACGATCCACTCGGCCAAGGGGCAGGAATGGCGCTCGGTCCACGTGCTGAACTGCGTCGACGGCTGCATGCCCTCGGACCTCGGCACCGGCACCACCGAGGAGATCGAGGAGGAGCGCCGCCTGCTCTACGTCGCCATGACGCGCGCCAAGGACCGGCTCTCGCTCGGCGTGCCGCAGCGGTTCTACGTCACCAACCAGACGCGCAACGGCGACCGCCACGTCTATGCCCTGCGCACCCGCTTCGTGCCGAACGCGATCCTCGACCGCTTCGAGGTCACGCACTGGTCGCCGCTGCGCGCGGGCGAGGCCGCGCGCCCGGCCCCCGCCCCGATCGACGTCGCAACGCAGATGCGCGGGATGTGGGCCGACTGACGCGCCGGAAAACCTCGCCCGCGCGCGCGGCGCGCGTGCTATGCCTCTCTCCGAATCCCCCTCCTCACCCAGCGGCGAGACCATGCCAGACAGCACCACGACCGACCTGACAGCACAGGCCCAGACCGCCGCCGCCCCGGCGATCCGCACGCGCGGGCTGGTCAAGCGCTTCGGCGCCTTCGAGGCGGTGGCGGGCATCGACCTCGAGGTCCCGCGCGGCATGATCTTCGCCATCCTCGGGCCCAACGGCGCCGGCAAGACCACCCTGATGCGGATGCTGGCCACGCTCGCCCGCCCCGACGCGGGCACGGCCGAGGTCATGGGCCACGACCTCGCCACCCGGCCCGACGAGGTGCGCGCCTCGATCGCCATGACCGGCCAGTTCGCCTCGCTCGACGAGGACCTGACCGGGCGCGAGAACCTCGTCTTCCTCGCCCGGCTCTGGGGCTTCGGACGGCAGGCCGCCCGCCGCCGCGCCGACGAGCTCTTCGCCGCCTTCGAGCTCACCGACGCGCGGCACCGGCAGGTCAAGGACTACTCGGGCGGCATGCGCCGGCGCCTCGACATCGCCGCCTCGCTGATCGTGACGCCGGGCGTGCTCTTCCTCGACGAGCCCACGACCGGCCTCGACCCCACCGCCCGGCAGGGCGTCTGGCGGATGATCCGCCGCCTCTCGCGCTCCGGCGTGACCGTCCTGCTGACCACGCAGTATCTCGAGGAGGCCGACCAGCTGGCCGAGCGCATCGCGGTCATCGACCGCGGCCGCAAGATCGCCGAGGGCACCAGCCGCGAGCTCAAGGCGGCGACCGGCTCGGGCTTTTTGCACGTGACCCTCGCCGAGGCCGCACAGCTCGACCGCGCCGCCGCGCTGCTGGAAGAGCGGCTCGCCATGCCGGTCCAGCGCTCGCCCGAGGGCGCCCGGCTCTCGGTCATGGCACGGACCCCCGAGGCGGCGACCGCGGCCCTGGGCGCGCTCGCGGCCGAAGGGCTCGGGCTCGAGGATTTCGCCATGGGCGCGCCCAGCCTCGAGGAGGTCTTCTTCGCCCTCACCGGCACCCCCGCCCCGCAGACCGAGGATGCGCCATGAGCCGGACCGACCCCCTGCGCCACATCCCGCGCCCGCCGCGCCCCTCGGCGCTGTCGAACGCGCTGACCTTCGGCTGGCGGGCGGTGCTCAAGTTCCGGCACGTCCCCGAGCAGCTCTTCGACCTCGTGATGACGCCGCTCATGTTCACGCTGCTCTTCACCTTCGTCTTCGGCGGGGCGCTGGCCGGCTCCACGGGCGACTACCTGCAGTTCTTCCTGCCCGGCATCCTCGTGCAGACCGTGGCGTTCAACGCGGTCTATTCCGGCATGGGCCTCTCGACGGACCTCGGCAAGGGGCTCTTCGACCGCTTCCGCAGCCTGCCGATCTGGCCGCTCTCGCCCTTCGCCGGGCTCATCGTGGGCGACCTGCTGCGCCACCTGATCGCCGGCGCGATCATCCTCGGCATCGGGCTCACCCTCGGCTACCGGCCCGAGGCGGGCCCGCCCGGCGTGGTCGCGGCCTTCCTGCTGCTGCTGGTCATCGGTTTCGGCCTGGGCTGGGTCTTCATCGTCCTCGGCCTGCTGATCCGCACGCCGACCACGGTCATGACCCTTGGCTTCACCGTGCTCTTTCCGGTGGTCTTCGCCTCCAACATCATGGTGCAGCCCGAGACCATGCCCGACTGGCTGCGCGCCTTCGTGGCCGTGAACCCCGTCTCGCTGATGACCACCGCCATGCGCGGCCTCATGGCCGGCACGGCAACAGCGGCGGACATCGCGCAGGCCCTGCTGGCCCCTGCCCTGCTCACGGCCCTGCTGGCGCCGCTCACGCTCTGGCTCTACCGCCGCCGCTGAGGCGCACGGCCCTCAGGGCTTCAGCATGGCGCTCGGATCGACGAGGAAGCTTTCCGACAGCGGCAGCGAGGCGGCGCCGAGCGCCCGCGCGTCCGGCCCGACGCTGCCCGTCTCGATCGCGGGCGGCGCAAGCCCGGCCAAGTCGATGTCGTTGATCCGCGCCCGGACCGCCCGCACCAGCTCGGCCCGCACGGTCGCGGGCAGCCAGCCGTCGATCAGCGCGCTGCCGATGTCCACGATGGACGCGCTCGCCGCGATGGCATGCGCCAGCCCGTCGGCCGCCTCCGCGATCCACTGATCGACCAGCCGCACCGGCACCGACCAGGTCTCGGGCTCCTCCCAGAGGCTCTCGGCCGAGAGCCCCTCGGCCACCACCAGCCGCTCGAGGCAGGCCAGTGAGGCCACCTCGATCAGCTGCCGCGAGCCCCCGTCGGGCCCCGGCACCGGCATGCTGCCGAGCGCCGCGGAATTGCCCGTGCGCCCGGTGTGCAGCCGCCCGTCCAGCACCAGCCCGCCGCCCACGAAGAAGCCGATGTAGAAGTAGACGAAATCCTGCGAATCCCGCGCCTCGCCGAAGACAAGCTCGGCCCCGCAGGCCGAGGTCGCGTCGTTCTGCAGGAAGGTCGGCAGCCCCACCCCGGCCTCGATCTCGGCCGCGATGTCGCGCGTGCGCCAGGACGCCATGTCGCTGGGCGGCACCCCGATGGCGCGGGCCCAGTCCCACAGGAAGAAGGGCGTCGCGATGCCCAGCCCGCAGACCCGCCCGCGCAGCGGCACGTCGAGCCTGTCCAGCATGGCCTGCACGCCTTCGACGGCAAAGCGCACGGTCTTGTCCGGGTCGGGATAGGCATGGGTCATCCGCCGGCGGCCCAGCACCCCGCCGGTGAAATCGATCATCACCAGGTCGAGGCTGCGCCGCCCGATCTTGAGCCCGAAGAACAGCGCCCCCTCGGGGTTGAGCGCCATCGGCACCGAGGGCTGGCCCACCTTCCCCCGCACCGGCTCGCCGCGCAGCAGCAGCCCGTCCTCTTCCAGCCTCCGCATGATGACCGAGACCGTCTGCGCCGAAAGCCCCGTCATCCGCGAGATGGGCGCCTTGGCCAGCGGGCCGTGCCGCCGCAGGATCGACAGCACCAGCCGCTCGTTGTGCGCCCGCAACCCGCTCTGGTTCGAGCCGCGAACCGATGAAGGAATGACCGCGGTGTCGCGCCCGGCCGCGCCCGTCTCTCTCATGCCAGTTCTCCCGATACGGCCCCGATGATCGGCGGGCACCGCAGCCCTGTCAATATTAAATCACTCTGATTTATTTATTGACAGGAGGCCGCGACTCGCGTGATTGTCCTTGCCAGCAGGGAGCGGCGCCAAGGGCCCGCCCCCCGCGCTCCGGCGGCGCTCGCGGCCGGACGGACAGAACGGGAGGAGGAAACCGTGACCAACAAGACGATCAAGATGGCCCTGCTGGGTGCCACCGCACTGACGCTCACCGCCGGCATCGCGTCCGCCGAAAGCCACGTGAAGGGCGACGTGAACGCCTGCCTGATCACCAAGACCGACACCAACCCCTTCTTCGTCAAGATGAAGGAAGGCGCCGTCGCCCAGGCCGACGAGCTCGGCATCCAGCTCGACACCTTCGCCGGCAAGATCGACGGCGACGTCGAGACCCAGGTCGCCGCGGTCGAGACCTGCATCGCGGGCGGTGCCGAGGGCATCCTCATCACGCCGTCCGACAGCCGCGCGCTGGTGCCGGTGATCGAGCAGGCCCGCGAGAACGGCATCCTCGTGATCGCCCTCGACACCCCGTTCGAGCCCTCCGACGCCGCCGACGCGACCTTCGCCACCGACAACTTCAAGGCCGGCGTGCTGATCGGCGAATGGGCCGCGGCGACGATGGAGGATCCCTCCTCGGCCAAGATCGCCATGCTCGACCTGAACCCCTCCGAGGTCTCGGTCGACTACCTGCGCAACCAGGGCTTCCTGACCGGCTTCGGCGTCGACGTGAAGGACGAGACCGACATCGGCGACGAGGACGACCCGCGCATCGTCGGCAACGACGTCACCAACGGCAACGAGCAGGGCGGCCGCCAGGCCATGGAGAACCTGCTGCAGCGCGATCCCGGCGTGAACGTGGTCTACACCATCAACGAACCCGCCGCCGCCGGCGCCTACGAGGCGCTGCGCTCGGTCGGGCTTCAGGACCAGGCGCTGATCGTCTCGGTCGACGGCGGCTGCCCCGGCGTGCAGAACATCGCCGAGGGCGTCATCGGCGCCACCTCGATGCAGTTCCCGCTCAAGATGGCCTCGCTCGGCATCGAGGCGATCGCCGAATATGCCGAGACCGGCGCCAAGCCCGAGAACTCCGAGGGCCTCGACTTCACCAACACCGGCGTGACCCTCGTCACCGACAACCCCGTCGAAGGGATCGACTCGATCACCTCCGAGGAAGCGCTCGAGCAGTGCTGGGGCTGACACCCGGCCAACCGGCGGGGCGGCCAGGCCGCCCCGTCCCTTCCGGCTGAACCCGACCGGACAACCATCCGTCGCCCCCTCGCCGGGCGCCACGCGGAGGACGTGCCATGAGCGATACCACGGATCCCGGCCGCAAGGGCCAGGACTACGAGCAGGACCTCGACAAGAGCGACGTTTCCGTCGCCGAGTTCAAGTACCTGCACAATTCACCCCTCGACCGCATCCAGCACGCGCTGCACGGCAATCCCACGCTGGTCCCGGTCATCGTGCTGGTCGCCGCCATCGGCGTCTTCGGACTGATCGCCGGCGACCGCTTCTTCTCGGCCTTCAACCTCAGCCTGATCCTGCAGCAGGTCTCGATCATCGGCATCCTCGCGGCGGCGCAGTCGCTGATCATCATCACCGCCGGCATCGACCTCTCGGTCGCGGCGATCATGGTGCTGATGGCGGTCGTGGCGGGTAACCTCGCGGTCTACGCCGGCGTCCCCGCCCCCATCGCCCTGCTCGTGGCCTTCGCCGGCGGCACCGGCTGCGGGATCATGAACGGGCTGCTGGTCACCAAGGTCAAGCTGCCGCCCTTCATCACCACGCTGGGCACCTGGTCGATCTTCTACGCGCTGAACCTCTGGCTCTCGGGCGCCCAGTCGATCCGCAGCCAGGACATCGACGCCGAGGCACCGCTGCTCAAGTTCTGGGGCATCGCGCTCGAGGTCGGCGGCGCCCGCGTCACGCTGGGCTCGCTGCTCATGGTCGCCGTCTTCCTCGTGCTCTGGTACATGCTCAACAAGACCGCCTGGGGCCGCCACGTCTACGCCATCGGCGACGACAAGGAAGCCGCCGAGCTCGCGGGCATCCGCACCGACCGCACCCTGCTCAGCGTCTACGGCCTTGCCGGCCTCGTCTGCGCCGTCGCGGCCTGGGCCTCCATCGGCCGGGTCGGCTCGATCAGCCCGCAGGCCTTCTACGAGGGCAACCTGCAATCCATCACCGCCGTCGTGATCGGGGGCATCTCGCTCTTCGGCGGGCGCGGCTCGATCCTGGGCGCCCTCTTCGGCGCGCTGATCGTCGGCGTCTTCCAGTCGGGCCTGCGCCTCGCGGGGGTCGACGTCCTCTGGCAGGTCTTCGCCATCGGCTGGCTCATCATTCTCGCGGTCGCCATCGACCAGTGGATCAGAAAGGTCTCGGCATGACACAGGCACCCATCCTCAAGGCACGCGGACTGGTCAAGCGCTACGGCCGCGTCACCGCCCTCGACAACGCCGACTTCGACCTCTACCCGGGCGAGATCCTCGCCGTGATCGGCGACAACGGCGCCGGCAAGTCGAGCCTCATCAAGGCCATCTCCGGCGCGGTCCAGGTCGACGACGGCAAGATCGAGCTCGAGGGGAAACCGATCAACTTCTCCTCCCCGCTCGAGGCCCGCGACGCCGGGATCGAGACCGTCTACCAGACCCTCGCCCTCTCGCCCGCGCTCTCGATCACCGACAACATGTTCGTCGGCCGCGAGATCCGCAAACCCGGCGTGCTGGGCTCGGTCTTCAAGATGCTCGACCACAAGGCGATGGAGAAATTCGCCCGCGACCGGCTGTCGGAGCTGGGGCTGATGACGATCCAGAGCATCAACCAGGCGGTCGAGACCCTCTCGGGCGGCCAGCGCCAGGGCGTGGCCGTGGCCCGCGCGGCGGCCTTCGGCTCCAAGGTCATCATCCTCGACGAGCCGACGGCGGCGCTGGGGGTCAAGGAAAGCCGCAAGGTGCTGGAACTGATCCAGGACGTGCGCTCGCGCGGGATCCCGATCGTCCTGATCTCGCACAACATGCCGCATGTCTTCGAGGTCGCCGACCGCATCCACGTCCACCGTCTGGGCAAGCGGCTCTGCGTCATCGACCCCAAGGAGAACTCCATGTCCGACGCGGTCGCCTACATGACCGGCGCCAAGACCCCGCCGGAGGCCGCCGTTGCGGCCTGACACCCCGACGGACGGCGCGGACCCGGCGGCGGTCGCCGAGGTCGCCGAGCGGGCCCGCGCCGCCGTCACCCCCGGGCGCCGGCTGGTGCTCGGCATCGCCGGGCCGCCCGCCTCGGGCAAGTCCACCCTCGCCGCGGCGGTGGCGGACCACCTGAACGCGGAGGGCGACGGGGTCGCCGAGGTCGTCCCGATGGACGGCTTCCACCTCGACAACGACAGGCTCGACGCGCTCGGCCTCCGCGCGGTCAAGGGCGCCCCGCAGACCTTCGACGCCAAGGGCTTCGCGGACCTCGTGGCAAAGCTCGGCCAGATCGACACCGCGCTGCGCTACCCCCTCTTCGACCGCGCCCGCGACTGCACCCTGCCGGACGCCGGGCACCTCTCCGCCGGCACGCAGATCGCCGTGGTCGAGGGCAACTACCTCCTGCTGCAACAGGGCGACTGGGCGGCGCTGCGCCCGCTCTTCGACCTCACGGTGCTGGTCGCCCCGCCGCTCGCCGTGCTCGAGGCCCGCCTGATCGAACGCTGGCTGCACCACGGCCTCCCGCGCGAGGCCGCCGAGGCCCGCGCCCGCGGCAACGACCTCGTCAACGCGCGCACCGTGCTCGAGGCCAGCGCGCCCGCCGACATCACCCTGCGCTGAACGTCTGCCCCAGGCGCCCGCGCGGCTTTTGCTCGACGCCCCCGCCCCGGCTATCATGGCGTTCAACGCAACGCCGCGCGGGGTCCCGGGCGATGACCCGCATTTTCATCTCGTCGACCTTCCGCGACATGCAGGACGAGCGCGACATCCTCGCCCGCCGCGTGCTGCCGCGCCTGCGGGCCGAGGTGCCGGGCGCCGCGCATCTCGTCGAGATCGACCTGCGCTGGGGCCTCACCCGCGCCATGACCGCCGACGGCGGCGCCGTCCGGCTCTGTCTCGAGGGGGTCGATGCTGCCCACGGCGTGCTGGGCATGATCGGCGCCCGCACCGGCTGGCAGCCCGACCCGTCTTTCCTGCGGGCCTTCGATCGCGCCTTCGCCGGCACCCTGCCCGGCCCCTGCGGGCTGACAGAACTCGAGCTGCGCCGCGCCTTCGCCAAGGCGCGCAGCGGCACGGCGCCCCTGCCGCGCATCCTGATTGCCGAACGCGCCCGCACGGCTGAAACCGCGCCGCTCGTCGACTGGCTGGAGGCCCATCACCCCGAGCGCCTCGCGCTCTACGACACGCCCGAGCGTTTCGAGCAGGCCGCCCATGCCGCCCTGACCGACCTCCTCTCGGCCGCGCAGGGCCACCACCCCCAACCCGACCCGGCCCCGCAGGTCGCGCGCCCGCAGGCCGAGGCCACCCTCGCCCGCGCGCTGCGCCCGCCCTGGCTGCGCCGT